>NZ_FOGR01000033.1 GCF_900111275.1 Rhizobium sp. NFR03
GAAACCCGGCGGCTGACCTATGAACTGCTGATGGATACGCTGTCGCACCATCCCGATCTCGTCGGCGTTTACTGCATGGGGGGTGGTATGGAGGGTGCCATCGAGGCGCTGACGGAGAGCAAGCGCTCGGAGGAGATCGCCTGCCTCGTCAACGAACTTACCCCGGAGTCCCGCCAGGCGCTGCTCGAGCGCCGGATCTCGGGCGTTTTTCAGACGCCACTGGTTGAACTGTGTACCGACCTGATTGCAACGATGGTGCATACGATCGAGCACGGCATGGCCGAAAGCCCCGGACAGCGCTTTTTTCCGGCACTTCTCTGGGTTCCTGAAAGTCTATGAGTGAATGATAGAAAAATGTCAGACTGAAGAGAACGTTTCTATCAGGAATGACGGCTTGACCCTCTCATGACGTGTTGACCCGCCGGGCCGACTGCGGAATTGTCCCCCTGCGGTGACGAGGTAGGAGCTCACCGCTTACGCAACAAGATCCTTCTTTTCCGCCGCTGGCTCGCCAGCGGCGTCGGACACGCATGCCCATAAACAGCCGCGTAACGGCGGCAACACGAATAAAGTGGAGGAGAACCCGATGAAAAAATATTTGCTGGCGACAGCACTCGCAACGATGCTCGCGACAACGGCCTCGGCCGAGACCATCGGCGTCTCGATGGCGCTTTTCGACGACAACTTCCTGACCGTTCTTCGCAACGGCATGACGGACTACTCGAAGGATCTGAAGGACGTCACGCTGCAGATCGAGGACGCGCAGAACGATGTCGGCAAGCAACTGAGCCAGGTGCAGAACTTTGTGGCCTCCGGCGTCGATGCGATCATCGTCAACCCGGTCGATACCGATGCGACCGTCGCGCTGTCACAGGCTGCGGCTGCCGCCGGCATCCCGCTCGTCTACGTCAACCGTCAGCCCGTCAACGTCGATGATCTTCCCGAAAAGCAGGCCTTCGTCGCCTCCGACGAAAAGGAATCCGGCACGCTGCAGACGAAGGAAGTCTGCCGCATGCTGAAGGCTGCCGGAAAGACCGAGGCGAAGGCCGTCGTCATGATGGGCGAACTGTCGAACCAGGCGGCGCGCATGCGCACGCAGGACATCAAGGACGTGCTTGCGACGCCGGATTGCAGCTTCATCAAGATTGTCGAGGAGCAGACCGCCAACTGGTCGCGCACGCAGGGCTCCGACCTGATGACCAACTGGCTTTCGGCCGGCGTCCAGTTCGATGCCGTGATCGCCAACAACGACGAGATGGCCATCGGCGCGATCCAGTCCCTGAAGTCGTCGGGACGCGCCATGGATGATGTCATCGTCGCCGGGATCGATGCGACCCAGGATGCCTTGGCCTCCATTGCCGCCGGCGAGCTCGATGTCTCGGTCTTCCAGAACGCGGCCGGCCAGGGCCGTGGTGCCGTGGATGCCGCACTGAAGATCGCACGCGGCGAGACCGTGGAGAAGAAGGGCTACGTTCCCTTCGAACTCGTCACGCTGTCGAACCTCAAGGACTATCAGGCGAAGAACTGATCCTCTTTGCGACAGAGGGGGAGGCGGCGACGCCTTCCCCGATCCCATCCTGGAGGGTTTCCTTATGGTCAGTCCCCGCACTGCCGAAGCGATCAAGCACGTCATCGAAGAGACGGAACGCCACGGACTTCT
>NZ_FOGR01000031.1 GCF_900111275.1 Rhizobium sp. NFR03
TCCATTGGGGAAAGGAGCAGCTATGCTGATTGAAGTTCAAAACAGTATTCTGAGGATGGTTGCTCAAGGCGACGAGCTTGAAGCAACACTCGCTACGTTATGCCGTCAACTGGAAAGCCTGTTGCCGGGCACTCGCGCGTCGATCTTGACACTAGATCCACATGGCTTGCTGCACCCGTGCGTCGCACCAAGTCTACCGAAAGACTATTCGGCCGCGCTAGACGGTATCCCGATCGGACCGTCCGCGGGATCTTGTGGGTCTGCCGCATATCTGCAGCGAGTTGTTGTGGTTGATGACATCGAAAGCGACCCGAGGTGGGCGGCCTTTAGAGGCTTAGCTCAGGCGGCGGGCTTAAAGGGATGCTATTCCAGTCCTATTTTTGGAAGCAGGGGACTGGTCCTTGGTACGTTCGCACTGTATTTCAACGACGCCCGCGGTCCAACTGCTTTCGAGCAGAGCGTTGTTGAAGGTTGCCTGCCGCTCTGCATGATCGCCCTTGAGCGTCATGAGAGAGTTCTGGAGCGGGAACGTCTTGCCTACACGGATGCCCTAACTGGGCTTACTAATCGAGCCAAATACAACAAGGATCTAGAAACTGTCCCTTCCTCCGGGTGGTCGCTGTTGCTGATCGATATCGACAACCTCAAAAACGTGAACGACACGTTCGGTCACACCGCTGGCGACGACTTGATCACGGCTGTGGCGGCTCGCATTGCTGAGGCTGCAAGCACGTTACGTTCCTATCGCATCGGAGGCGACGAATTTGCGGTCATTCTAGATGACACGGCTATCGATCCAGCGGAATTGGCCGAATATATATGTCGGAAGGTAAGCCGCCCCGCCACGTGCGGGGAGCACACCGCGTTCCCTACCGTCACGATTGGTATTGCCCATTCTCAAGCTGAGCTAAGTGTAGCGCAGGTTCGCCAGAACGCAGATATCGCTCTCTATCACGCCAAGGAAGGCTTGCGCGGAGGCGTGCTCATCTACAACGATGCACTGACAACGGCGATTTCGAGACGATCGGAAGCCATCCACAAAGTGGCTGCCGCGCTCAGGGACAACAGGGTCGAGGCGTGGTATCAGCCGATCGTTCGGATAGACACTGGCGATATTGTCGGCGTCGAGGCTCTGGCACGCATGCGCACAGTGGATGGCGTGATCGTGCCAGCCGCTGAATTTTTCGAAGCTACTAAAGATGCCCAAGTCGCAGCAGCTCTGACACGACGCATGATCGAGTGCATCGCTCGCGATGTCGGTGCATGGCTCAGGCTCGGGATACCGTTTCAACATGTAGGCATCAACCTTTCTGCCGCAGACTTCTCATGCACGGATTTGCCAGAAAGCCTCGAGATTGCGTTCAAACAGGAGGGGGTGCCGCTGCACCATGCCGTTCTGGAAGTGACCGAGTCGGTTTACCTGGGTGATCGTGATCGTCGTGTTGCGAAGAAGATCGCCTCCTTACGCGCTTCAGGCTTGCGGGTTGCCCTTGATGACTTCGGGACAGGCTTTGCGTCCCTCACCCACCTCATCACCGTTCCTGTCGACATCATCAAGATCGACAAATCCTTCACCAATCTCCTAGGGCCTAACGACCCGGGTACGAGCATCGTCGAGGGCATTCTCCATATCGCCAAGCGCCTTGGCATCAAAGTTGTCGTGGAGGGCATCGAAACGCGTGAACAGGCCAAGCTCCTACTAGAGCGGGGATGCGTCCTTGGCCAAGGCTATCTCTACTCAAAATCACTACCTCCTGGCCAGATCTGCGAGCTTCTGCGCGAGCGCGGACAGCGATTGGACAAGGTTTCCGCGCTGAACGATACGCTGAGCCGTCTTCGAGACCATTCGAGTTCCCTTCGCGAAGAAGGCGTGGCGTGATCTCATG
>NZ_FOGR01000029.1 GCF_900111275.1 Rhizobium sp. NFR03
GTCAGCAGCAGCCACGCGGTAATGCTGTCCCACCCTGAAGAAGTCGTAGCGCTTATTAAAACAGCAGCTGAGCCGAACCGGCAAAGCTGATGCTGAGCGTAGGCCGCTGTCCAACATCAATCACCGACTAGGGGAACACGATGCGCAACTTTCTTACGCCGAAACGCTCACAGACATCACAAGTATCAGCGACCGAATCAGAGGAGAATGGCATGCCTCAGCTTTCACGCCGCGCTTTCGCGAGCGCACTGCCTTTTGGACTCGTCGGAGGAACCGTACTCGGCGGAAGTCTGCTCGGCGACTTAACTGCTCAGGCTGCAACACCCAAGGCTGCCCGAAAGCCGGTCGCAACAACGCCGTTCGCCCAGGTTCATGTCGGACACTTTACGATAACGGCACTGACGGATGGGTATGCTGATATGCCGTACAACTACTTCCCCGGACGCTCAGCCTCCGAAGTGGAAAAGGTCGCGAACTCCCAGTTTACGGGCAGACCCGGCGGGGTACGTTTCCTGTTCAATCAATACCTCGTAGAGGACGGTAAGCAACGCATCCTCATCGATGCCGGCGCTGCAGGTTCCATCGGGGAAACCGGGCATCTCCCGCGGGCGCTGGCCACGCTCGGTCTGAAGCCAAGCCAGATTGATGCTGTGATCGTGACCCATATGCACCAGGACCACATGGGCGGTTTGGTACTCGGCGGTAAGAAGAATTACCCCGATGCCGAGGTCTATATAGACCGCCGTGACGTCAAGCACTGGACCGACCGGGCTAAGCGCAATGGGGCGCCTGATTTCCTGCAGCCCAGCTTCAAGATGGCTGAAGAGGTGGTGCGCCTCTATCCGAATCTGCAAGCGATCGACGGAGAACGCGAGATCGTTCCAGGCGTCTCGATTGTCGACCTGACCGGCCATACGCCTGGCCATATTGGCGTCCGCATCGAGGATGGCGGCAAGAGCCTGATCATGGTTTCCGACATGATTTTCCCGGTCGTCCATCCCGCTGCAACAGACGTCTTCTTCTTGTTTGAACAGGATCAGGCTGCCGCGAAAGCCATGCGCGATCGCTTCTTCCCACTAGCTGCCTCGGAAGGTGCGCTGATTGCTGCGACCCATATGCCGTTCCCCGGTCTTGGGCGCGTGGTCTCCGATCGTGGTCAGATGCGCTGGGAAGTCGCCGACTGGGCCTTGCAAGACTGATCCTTTAGCCGAACGATTGGTCGTCTGAAGATAGATCAGGGCCCGCATTGTTCACAGATGCGGGCATGCGCAAGTTTGGAGGCGAGGGATGCCGTACCACTTTCTGGAAGTCGCCGTGACACCAAGCGTCCGAGTCGCGCAGGCGGATATGGGGGTGGACCAGATATGGCTGGGCGAGCACGATCGTCCATCGGATACTTTGACGGAGAACGAGATCGCTTTCATCGCAACGCGCGACAGCTTCTATATCGCGTCTGTGTCGGAAACAGGTTGGCCGTACGTTCAACATCGTGGTGGGAGAACCGGTTTCCTCAAGGTTGTTGATCCGCAAACGATGGCATTTGCCGACTATCGCGGAAACCGCCAGTACATCAGCGCAGGGAATTTCGCAGCCAACGACCGCGCCTGTCTGTTCCTAATGGACTATGTCCAACGGACCCGGCTCAAGATTTATGCCCATGTCGAGCGGCTGACGCTCGATGCCGACCAATCACTCACTGATCTCGTGTCAGACGCGACGTACAGGGGGCGGGCAGAGCGGATATTTAAGCTCCGGCTCGAAGCATACGACTGGAACTGTCCACAGCACATTATTCCCCGCTACACCGAACAGCAGGTTGAGCAAGCAGTCGCACCGCTTCGTCAAAAGCTGCAACAGCTGGAAGCTGAAAATGCTGCGCTTCGGGCAAAATCAGAAGGAAGTTCCAAATGACTGACGCTCAAAGACCGCCTCTGCCCCCATTTACATCAGAGACTGCTGCCGAAAAGGTGCGGCTTGCCGAAGATGGCTGGAATAGCCGGGACCCGGGCAAGGTCGCGTTGGCTTACACAGATGATAGTCAGTGGCGTAACCGCGCCGAGTTCGTCAATGGCCGGGAGGCAATCGTTGCTTTTCTTGCAGGAAAGTGGCGGCGGGAGCTCGACTACCGTCTCATCAAAGAATTGTGGGCGTTCGACGGCGACAGGATTGCCGTCAGGTTTGCATATGAGTGGCATGA
>NZ_FOGR01000027.1 GCF_900111275.1 Rhizobium sp. NFR03
AAACCGTAAGGCGATGTCGACATTGTGCCGAGAGCGCCGCTCTTGTTGGAGACGACAACGGAGAGCTGTCCGTTGACGCCGGCCGGGTCGGGCGTGGCCAGGCCGACGATGCGTTCGGGCGTGCCAAGAAGCTTGGCGAGGAGCGAGACGGGATATGTACCGAGATCGAGCAGAGGCCCGCCGGCAAGCGTCGCATCGAAGATCCGATGGTCGCGCGGCAGGTATTCGCCATACTCCGTATAGACGGAGAGGATGTCGCCGATGATGCCGGCATCGAGGATCTGGCTGATCACGTCGAATTTGGGGAGGAAGTAGGTCCAGAGAGCCTCGGCGAAGAACACGCCTTTCGTCCGAGCGGCGGCCACCATCTCCGCTGCCTGTGCGTGATTGAGAGCCACGGGCTTCTCGACGAGGACATGCTTTCCTGCCGCAATCGCCAACATCGCGTGCTCATGATGCAGGTTGTGGGGTGTCGCGACATAGATGATGTCGATATCGTCGGCGGAAACGAGCGCTTCGTAACTGCTGTAGGCATGAGGAACCTGCCAGTCGGCTGCAAACCTCTCGGCGGCCTCGGGCGATCGGGAGCCGACCGCCGCGATCGTCTGGCGCGTATGCGCCTGAACCGACTCCACGAACTTCGCGGCGATCCATCCCGAGCCGAGAATACCCCAGCGAAGCGGGGGTGCCTCCATCGGTGGCCGGGTCCGGGGCAGGGGCAGTGTTTCGGGGAAAGACATGGTGGCTTCTCCTTCTCGTTCGTCGCGTGTCAGCCGGAGATCTTCTGCCAGGACCCGGTCTCGACGGAGCGTTCCATGGCGTCGATGATGCGTTCGTTGGCAAGCCCGAAGTCGAAGTTCGGAAAACAGTCCGCGCCGTTGCAGATGCCCTCGATGAGATCGCGGACCTCGATGACCTTCACGTCGAAATAGCCGAGACCGCCGCCTGCAAAATCGAACCCGAAGAAGGCGCCGAACTGCGGCACCTGGCTTCCCGCAAGGATGGTCTTGAAACCGCGGTCCGGCTTCGGATCGTTGAAGCGCGAGATCTTCAACTCGTTGAAGCGCTCGCCATCCATGATGATGGTGCCCTCTGTGCCGGAAACCTCCCAGTAGATGCCGAAGACCTTGCCGGCAGCGACACGCGATGCCTCGATCGTACCGCCCGCACCATTGCTGAAGCGGATCAGCGTCTGGATCTGGTCCTCGTTTTCCACCGTCGCGCGCGGCGCATCCGTGTCCGACGTCGCCCCATAGCCGGAACCGCTTTGCGGCACGGGCCGCGTCGGAAAGAAGGTCTGCGTCTGCGCGATGACCTGATCGATATCGCCGACCAGATATTGCGCCACCGAGATCACATGGCTTCCCAGATCCCCGAGCGCTCCCGATCCAGCATCCTTGCGTGTGCACCGCCAGGAAAACGGCAGGTCCGGATCGTTGAAGAATCCCTGATCGAACCATCCGCGAAACCGCATCGGCGTGCCGATATCGCCGCGGTCGATCATGATCTTGGCGAGCATGGCGGCAGGGGTCTTGATGTTGTTGAAGGCGACCATGGTCTTCACGCCCTGCCGTCGTGCCGCCTCGGCCATCTCCTCGGCCTCGGCCAGCGTCACCGATAGCGGCTTCTCGCAATAGACGTGCTTGCCGGCGGCAATGGCAGCAAGCGCCATCTCATGGTGCATCGCGTTGGGCGACGTGATGTCGACCACGTCGATGTCGGGATCGGTCACTAGCGTCCGCCAGTCGCTGGTGCTCCGCTCGAAGCCGAAGCGCTTCGCTGCATCGGCGGCAAGCTCGCTCGTGACATCGGCAAGCATGCTCAGATGGGGGATTGCCGGCAAATCCCGGTAGAGCGTGGCCGCGCGACGGTAGGCATCGGCATGGGCCTGCCCCATGAAGCCGGAGCCGATCAGACCGATATTCAGCGTCTTTTTGGGCATCGTCGTTGTCCTCAAGGGGGCCATCAGGCCGAGAAATGCGCAAGGATATGGTGGAAAGCCGCAGTGACGGCCGGCAAAGGCGGCACGATCACCGGATCCTGCTCTGCCTCGACCACAAGCCAGCCGCGATAGCCGGCTTCCCGCACGAAGCGCGCCAGTGGCGCAAAATCGAGCGCGCCGTCACCGGGGACGGTGAACATGCCGCTTCGCACCCCTTCATTGAAGCTCAGGTCACGGGTGCGAACCGCGGCAAGAGCCGGCGCGCGGACATCCTTCAGGTGAATATGGACGATGCGGTCGCCGAAGCGCTCGATCAGCTGTGGGTAGGCAAAGCCTGCCGCCGCCGCATGGCCCGTGTCGAGGAGAAGCGCGACCGACGGCCCTGCCGCGTCGAAGATCGACGAGATCTCGTCGAACGTCTCGGCGACCATCATGAGATGATGGTGATAGGCGAGCGTCAGCCCGTAGATATCGGCGAGCCTGGTGCCGAAATCGGTCAATCGGGCCGAATAGGCCGCGACATCCTCTCCCGCGAGATGCCGCCTCCGGGACATCGGCGCATCGAGAGGCGCACCGGGCGTCATCATGGCCGTTTCGCCATAGACCATGACGGTCGATCCCATGGAGCGCAACAGATCCGCATGGGGAGCCACGGCGGTTAGTTCGTCTTCGACGCTGCCTTCGGCAAGTTGCCCGGAATGCCAGCCGGAGGCGAGAGCAAGCCCGCGACTGTCGAGCAAGGGGGCGAGCGCCTGTCGCGTGCGCGGCAGCTTGCGGCCAAGCTCCACCCCTTCGTAGCCGGCACGGGCGGCGTCATCGAGACAGGTCTCGACCGGGATATCCGCGCCAAGATCCTCCAGGACATCATTCGCCCAGGACAAAGGGCTCACGGCGAGGCGGACTCCGGACGGAAGCGCCGAAAGGTTTTCAGATCTCATCATGATCTCCGGTATGAAGGATTGTGCCAGGGTTGCCACGCGGTGTCGCCCTTCAGGGCCTCCAGTCGGGGCCAATCCGGACGGGCAGGCCGGTGGCGACGGACGTCACCGCTGCTTCCGCGATCCGTTGCGCTTCCAGACCGTCGCGGATCGTCGCGAGCGGTTTTGTGCCGGCCCGGATCAGGTCGATGAATGCGGACATCTCGGCGCGATAGGCTGTCGAGAAGCGCTCGATGAAATAGTTCATCGGCGGAGAGGCCCTGAAGCCGTCGGCGGCGGCGATGACGACCCCGCGCTGCGGCCGGTTCTCGACATAGAGCACTTCATGGGCGCAGAGCGCTTCGAGACGCTGGTCGTAGCCGAAGGGTGCACGGCGGCAGTTGATCATCTGGACGAAGCGCCCGGAGGCGGAGGTCAGCGTGACCATGGCCGTATCGATATCGCCGGCTTCGCCGATCGCGGGGTCGATGAGGCAATTGCCGGCGGCGTAGACCGTCACGATCTCCTCACCCAGCAGGTAGCGCGCCATGTCGAAGTCATGGATCGCCTGATCCCGGAACATGCCGCCGGACCGCTCGACATAGGAGCGGGGCGGCGGTGCGGGATCGCGCGTGTGCATGACGATGTGTTCCAGCCGTCCCGCAGTGCCATCCGAAATCCGGTCCCTCACGAAGCGGAAATCCGGATCGTAGCGGCGCTGGAAGGCAAGCAGGCACGGCACACCCGAACGCTCCACCGCATCCGTGACCGTCTCGACCGTCGCAAAATCGAGGCTCACAGGTTTTTCGCAGAAGATGGCCTTGCCGGCACGCGCGGCCTCGATCAGCAGAGCGGCATGCGTGTCCGTCGAACTTGCAATGATCACTCCATCGACCGACGGATCGGCAAAGACCTGTGCAGCCTCGACGATGTCGGCGCCGACGTTCGCTGCAAGCTCCGAGCGCGCCTCGCTCTCGATGGGATCGACAAGATAGCGCACCCGCACGGAAGTTTGGCTTGCGGCGTTCGTCGCATGCACATGCCCGATGCGCCCTGCACCGAAGACGGCGAGATGTAGCATGAAGATCCTCCCGATCCATCCGAGCCACTTCGGCTTCGTTCGTTG
>NZ_FOGR01000025.1 GCF_900111275.1 Rhizobium sp. NFR03
GCCATCGACGTTTCGATCCCGACACCAATCTTCCCAAACCTCACGCAGAAGTTTGAGATCGTCCGAGGAAAGCGACACGAGCGATGCGAACGCGGATCCGGTCATGTAGCACCTCGCCATTTTGAAGGTCGATTGTGGCATCTGGCGAGACCTGCGCAAGTGCGGCAAAGCCACATGAGCCTCGAAATACGCGTACGCCCAGCAAGATTGCAGAGGAAAGACATGGCATTGAATCGGCCGCTAAAGGGTCACCAGCGTCTCGGCTCTGGAAGCCGCTGATCAGAAAACGCGCGGCTGGTCATGGCAGTGTGTCAGCGCGGCAGATGGCCTGAAGCTATATGGACCGCCTTTGCAATTGGGCTGGCCTAGCTGCCCAAGGCGAACCGATGGTATGGCGTCTCCCATCGGCTCTGGAATTTCGCCCAGCCGATACCATCCTTGAGTAACATGTGCTTGGCGCTGAGACCGCCGATCTCGATATCGAGCGCCAATGATTCCGATCGCTGCGGTCCTGACGGGTACAATCTGTGCGACCATACCCAGGGCATTGATGGCAGAACTGTTGCCTGCGTTGGTTCTCTCAGCACACTCGTGTCGCGCGTCAAGATTGCCTGGCAGACGCAGTCCTCAGGGCAGGCGCAAAAAATGGGCGAGTTGGTTCGCACGACCGCTTCCGGCATGCGGGGCCCGCAAAGGCGCAAGCATACACGCCGGCTGCCAAAGCCCTCTCGGTCCGTTCTATGGGCCCGCCGGCTAATTCCCTAACGCGAGTGTCCGGCAGTACGGCGCCTGCGCAGGGAAATTGGGTAGAGTTCCAAGTGAAGAACTGCCAACCGCGACGTATGTGAAGCCTGCGCCTTATGGGCGAGAGCGTGCAGCGAATGGGTAGCCTGATCGAGAACCTGCTGGATCTTGCCCGCGGAAGACTGGGTAATGGGATCGGCCTGGAGGTAACGCGGGGAGGACGGATCGAGCCCCTACTTGCGAAAATCGTAAACAAAATCCAAGCCGCGCATCCAGAGCGGATTATCCAGACAGAATTCAACTTGCATCAGCCGATCGATGTGGACCAGGCCCGCTTGGAACAGCTGCTTTCGAACCTGCTCGGAAACGCGATCACTCACGGTGCAGCGGAAGAACCGGTGACCGTGACTGCAAAGGTGCTCGAGAACAGGTTTCAGCTCACAATTGGCAACGGCGGCGAGCCGATACCAGAAGCCGTAATGCAGCGCTTGTTTCAGCCGTTCTACCGGGGCGGAGACAACATCAACAAGCAAGGCTTGGGGCTCGGTCTATATATCGCTAGCGAAATCGCCAAGGCACATGGCGGCCTTCTTCAAGCGTCGTCGGACACGAGGCGGACTTGCTTCACGTTCAGCATGCCCCTCAATAGGAAACGGGACGTTGTGCACTGAGATCTCAGGGAACTAGAAGATACCATTGCTCAACCTGAAGCAGTCGAACACTATCGACTGCAATCGAATAGTCTTATCCTCGATATCTTTCGCGCGATCGGTTGTGGGTCGGATGGTTTGAGCTGCCGCTTGCGTGAAGCAGAATATTTTTCGCCATTCCCTTTTTCTCTGACGCCTTGATGTGATACGAACCTTCGACAGCTAATTTATACATGGCAAGCCCTTGATCGTTTCAGGTAAAGGTCGACTGGAGGCGCCTACAGATTGACAGCCAGAACCGACGGTTTCTGCCTAAAGATCCGAACGCAGTTCCTTCTGCTCGATTTCGCATCGTAAGAGCCTGATCCGCTTTTTCGATCACGTCATCCGGATCGCGGTCGTCAGCGGTGCTCAGAGCCAAGTCGACCGAGATCGTGACCGGCACCCCGCTGGCATCTGATCCAACTGCGCGCTGCTCAAACCCCGCCCTCAAACGTTCCGCTCTGTTCATTGCCTCTCTGGACTCGATAGTCTGTAGGAGTACCACGAACTCTTCGCCACCAAACCGCGCAACGCAGTCACCGGCTCGGACATACTGTATGGTTGAGGCTGCGGTCTTGATCACTTGGTCAGCTCAGCACGCCGACAAAGATCCGCCTCGCGGATCTCGCCGGTCTTGCGATCGACGATCGGCAGCTTCTTGCCGAAATAGTCGACGAATACCTTGTCGCCAGCGATAGGGATCTGCCGCATCGTTGGCGTCGGACGTCGCTTAAAGCCGCGGAACAGGTCGCAGAACCAGCTGAAGCCGCAGCCATCAGGATAGACGGCTCGATATTTTCCCCACAGGATCGTCAGTGTCACGCCGGGCTTCTTCAGCTCCACCGCAATGACGCTCCGATCGGGCTCGGGTCGTCTCCGCTCACGGCTAACGCTGTTCGGGCCCAAACTCCTTCATCCTCATAACCTCGCCAACCAAGCGGGCAGCCCCGGCTTTCGTAAAATGAAGCTCATCGGCGATGAAGAGGGTTCCGCTTTGGGCAATCAAGCACGTTGGGGGACGAGATGTACCGCAAAACGCTCGCTCGGGCCTAACTTTCATGGTCAAAGCACTGCTCGCCTCATCTAAAGCGAGGCGACTTCTCGTTGTCTCGGCGAGGAAGTCTTGGTAGGCGATCGTTATCGTCGGCTTGGCAACGCCTTTCTGCATCATGCGCGCGACCGCATCCACCCCTTTCACGGTCGGCACAGGATGGGGAAAAATCAGTATCACTCGCCGTCCTGCGCGCTCGAGTATTGCAATTGTTTCCTTCAGCCGCGTGATTACAAACTGACGATTGTTCCCCTCGGTCGTCCTTAAAACCTCGTCAACGTCGTAGCTCTTGCTGAAAAAAAACGATGCCCACGACGCAGCGAGTATGACCGTATCGATATCGCTTGCGAGGATCTGATTGATAACCTGCCTGTTGAAGGAGGCGCACCGGCGGCCTTCCTCATTGTACGCCATAGAAATCCCTGGCAGGGGAGCACAGAAACCGTGTGTAAACTGCTGTACCGCGATGCCGCGCTTGTTCAGCTCTTCAGCAAGAGCAGGCCTCAGGGATGAAGCAACTGAGTCACCCCATAACGCATATCGCGTTGGATTGAGTTGGTTGAAGATGCAGGCTCTCATGGGGAATTCCGGCATCACATCGTCGCTGCTGAACATGCAGTCACGGCTCCAGCCGCTCTCCTCAATCATTGCAGCCGTCGCAGGTGCCAAACGTCCCGGAAAACCGACCGTCATCTGGCCTGTTGCACCAACGAGGATCAAAACGAAACTTGCCGAAGCGACGATAGCAATGAAGCGATACCTGCTTTTTGGAAGGTGATCCGGACCCTTCCGAAACGGTCGTTCAACGAATCTCCATGAAAGAAAGCCGACGATGACGACAAGCAAGGCCAATATGAGCATCATCAGTGGCGATGGTGCGGCATCACTGCGAATACGGGCGAAGGCGAAGATGGGTTGGTGCCAGAGATAGACGCTGTAACTGATCAGGCCTAATCCGGTTAACGGAGGTATCGACAGGATGCGGGCAGCTAACGTCCCCTGAATGCCGAACACAAGTAGGGTTCCGGCTCCGATGACCGGAACCAAGGTCAAGGCTGATGGCCAGGGGTCATCAGCGGTGAGAAGAGCAGCGGAAAGAAGAGTAAGCGACAAGGCAGTCGCAGACACGACATCGTTGACCCAGCGAAGCCGTGACGCGGTCAAAAAGCAAAACAGGCTTCCAGCCAACAACTCCCAGGCACGGCTTGAAAGAAAATAGAAATTAGCGTCGGGGTATGCCTTTACGCCAAGGAGGGCCACCAGGAAGCTGAGGATGGCGAGCGCACTGATAATCGGCGTAAGCCATGTTTTCCTCCATCGAATGACTGAAAGCGCAAGAATAGGAAAAATAAGGTAAAACTGCTCCTCTACGGCTAAGCTCCACGTATGGAGCAAGGGCAATCTGTCAGCATCCGTGGCGAAATAGCCTTGCTCCGTCCAAAACTCTATGTTCGAAAACGACAAGAGGCTCGCGATCAGCGACTGGGAATAGGCTTCGAATTCAGCGGGGATCAGCCACATCAGCGCGAACGGAACGGTAAACAGCAACACGGCAATCAAAGCTGGAAGGATGCGGCGGGCGCGCCGCTCATAGAATGAGATGAGGGAGAAAGACCCTGCTTTGACGTCCTCAACGATGACCGTCGTAATAAGATATCCGCTTATAACGAAGAAGATATCGACACCGACAAACCCGCCCGTCAGCGGAAATCCAGCGTGATAGAGGACCACGACGCCAACAGCGACGGCACGTAAGCCGTCAATTTCTGGTCTATAGATCAAAATGAACCTTTAGCTTGGGATCCACATGGAACGGACTTCATGTCTTACATCTTCATTGCGTTTGACGGCGCATTTGCACGTACCTCTTTCGCTCAGTACCAAGCAGATTACGTCTTTTCCGCGACGATATCCGATGAGCCTCGGGAGTACGGCACACGGGTGAGCAGGACTCTGAATCCAATTATCGCTTTCTGCATTGATGAGTTTGCCGAGGTATTCAGATGACTATCCAGCAAGTTTGCGGCGCGTCTTAAGGGACTTTCTGTCTTTAGCGGATTGGAGGAGATTGTGAGGGAACTGTCTGACGACAGCCACGTTATTGGCGCCGTGACCTTTTCGCAGGCGGGATTGGTCCTCGGTGATGAGGACGTGGAGGACCGTACAGAAGGTTCTCGATGGCCCGGTGCGCCGCGCACGGCTTCGGCCGGCCGTGTCCGCTCCAGCCTCGACACGGACGATGCACGCGACGTCAGGAAGGCGAAGTTTTCTGGGATCGAAAAACTCGATTCAGCGCAGGTGGAGCTTGCGCTGGAGGACCTTGAAACGGCGATTGCCGAAACACAAGTGCGGATCGCCGCCGTCGGGGAAAAGATCGAAGCCAGCGCAATCCGATCGGGACAAGGCCGTTCTTCGTAAAGTGCGTAAGGTCCGTGTTCTGTCAGACCACACCCTCGGGTCGAGAGAGTGATCCAGCACGGGACATCGTTTGCCCATGCGGTTGCGGCAACATGTTCTGGATCGGCGAAGGTCTGACGGAACGGCTCGACCGAGCCCCCCGGCGCGCTACGAGGTAAACGTCACGATCTACCCAAAATACGCATGCCCCGAGGGGTCAACGGGCGTCGTGCAGGCCAGAGCGCCGGCGCCTCCTGGAAGGAAACGGGCCGTTCGGATTGCGCTGTTGCCGCCAATGGCGGTGGTGATCACGGCGCTATCCGCATCGCGGACGTGTCTCTAGCAATCACCCTATTTGATGCTCAGAGGTAGAAAGCTCTTGAGAACGGCGGCAGGTCACTGACTGCCATCTTGATGAAGCGGTCCTCGCTGAATGACGCAACGCTGACGTGCGTGCGAGGAAGGTCACTCCTGCCATTGGAGCTTCCATCAAATGCGTATTAATTATTTCACCAGCTTTTCAATCCTTGGCATGTAGCCGTCATCCTGTCTCTTAAACAGGATGCAGTATGCTGGATTTCTTCACGCTGTTCGTTGTCGTCCTGCTCCTCAACCTCTCCCATTGCGTTCTGTGGGGTATGCTCGCCTATCGATATAGGGATCTGCATGCTGCGCGTTACTGGCTCGCCGGAAGCGCTGCTGGCGTCGTTGGCGGGATCGCATTGTCTCTCCAAGGCGATAGTGGCCTCATCGCGAACACAGTAGCAGGTAACGGCCTGATTATTTTTGGCTTCTACCTCAACTGGTGTGGTTCGCGTCTCTTTCACGGCGATACCGTTCAAGGGGTAAGGATCTCCACCTTGGTCAGCATCAGCATTCTGGTAATGCTCGCAACATTTTACGTGTGGTATGGCCGCAATCCTGTCTACACGCTGGCTCAGTCGATCCCGCTGGCGCTAACGGCGAGCTATCTTCTGCAGAGACACCGGCGGGATCTTGGAGCGGTCGTTGCCGCCATCGCCATGGCGGCGGGCGTGTTGTCCCACAGTGTCATCGCTGGAGGCAACCTTCTCATCGTGACCGGCATCAGGCCTGACCTCCAGCTTTATCAGGCGGCATCGATTGACCTTCTGGTCTTCCTGTTCGCCTCCGTCATCTGGAACTTCGGGTTTCTTATCTCAGCCGTCGAGCACTTGCGCTCACATGTCGAGCGGTTGGCAAACCAGGATGAGTTGACGGGGATCGCCAATCGTCGAATGTTTATGACTTATCTGAACAGGACCTGTGTCGCTGCCGGGGCCGGACACAATGTAAGCCTGCTTCTGTTCGATCTCGATCGGTTCAAGGCCATAAACGATAAGCATGGCCATGCAGCAGGCGACGCGGCACTGAGGCACGTTGTTGAGGTGATCATGGGGCAGCTGCGAAACGGCGAAGTCTTTGCCCGCCTCGGCGGAGACGAATTCGGTCTACTGCTCCCCCAAACCAGCGCACACGACGCAGCAGCCGTTGCAATGCGGATCGTTGGAGCAGTTCGGGGCACACCGTTGCAATGGAATGCCCTGCGACTGACTGTCACGATTAGCATCGGCATTGTCACACACCATCAATCTTCTGCCACACCTGAAACCCTGTTGGAAAATGCTGACAGCGCGCTTTATGAGACGAAACGGCGGGGTCGGAACGGCTACACAGCGTTTACCTCGTCGCCCATTGCCTCCAACGTCATCCATCTCTCAGATTTTTCAGAGTCTGGATCTGCAATTAGGTCTTAATTCCGAGCCACCTGTTTCTGAGCGCGTGACGTCCGCTGGGTATGCTGGTTGGTGTCAGATCACAGGCGGGTACTCCGCGGCTGCAGTAACCTTTAATTCAGGATGCTTTCAGTTTGCCGGAGTCATTAAGATTGCAACCGTAACGCTATGCTACCGTCCATTGGGGAAAGGAGCAGCTATGCTGATTGAAGTTCAAAACAGTATTCTGAGGATGGTTGCTCAAGGCGACGAGCTTGAAGCAACACTCGCTACGTTATGCCGTCAACTGGAAAGCCTGTTGCCGGGCACTCGCGCGTCGATCTTGACACTAGATCCACATGGCTTGCTGCACCCGTGCGTCGCACCAAGTCTACCGAAAGACTATTCGGCCGCGCTAGACGGTATCCCGATCGGACCGTCCGCGGGATCTTGT
>NZ_FOGR01000026.1:0-2500 GCF_900111275.1 Rhizobium sp. NFR03
TTCCCGCTTAGATGCCTTCAGCGGTTATCCCGTCCATATATAGCTACCCTGCTATGCCCTTGGCAGGACAACAGGTCCACCAGAGATATGTCCATCCCGGTCCTCTCGTACTAGGGACAGATCCTGTCAATATTCCAACACCCACGGCAGATAGGGACCGAACTGTCTCACGACGTTCTGAACCCAGCTCACGTACCGCTTTAATTGGCGAACAGCCAAACCCTTGGGACCTGCTCCAGCCCCAGGATGCGATGAGCCGACATCGAGGTGCCAAACAACCCCGTCGATATGGACTCTTGGGGGTCATCAGCCTGTTATCCCCGGCGTACCTTTTATCCGTTGAGCGATGGCCCTTCCACGCGGGACCACCGGATCACTATGACCGACTTTCGTCTCTGCTCGACTTGTCAGTCTCGCAGTCAGGCGGGCTTATGCCATTGCACTCGACGAACGATTTCCGACCGTTCTGAGCCCACCATCGCGCGCCTCCGTTACTCTTTCGGAGGCGACCGCCCCAGTCAAACTACCCACCATACACTGTCCCGGATCCGGATAACGGACCGCGGTTAGACATCCATGACGATAAGGGTGGTATTTCAAGGATGGCTCCACGAGAACTGGCGTCCCCGCTTCAAAGCCTACCACCTATCCTACACATGCCGACACGAATGCCAGTGTAAAGCTATAGTAAAGGTGCACGGGGTCTTTCCGTCTGACCGCAGGAACCCCGCATCTTCACGGGGAATTCAATTTCACTGAGTCTATGCTGGAGACAGCGGGGAAGTCGTTACGCCATTCGTGCAGGTCGGAACTTACCCGACAAGGAATTTCGCTACCTTAGGACCGTTATAGTTACGGCCGCCGTTTACTGGGGCTTCAGTTCAAAGCTTGCACCTCTCCCTTTAACCTTCCAGCACCGGGCAGGCGTCAGGCCCTATACGTCGTCTTAAAGACTTCGCAGAGCCCTGTGTTTTTGATAAACAGTCGCTACCCCCTGGTCTGTGCCACCCCATCATACTTGCGTACAAAAGGGTCACGCTTCTTCCGAAGTTACGCGTGCAATTTGCCGAGTTCCTTCAGCATAGTTCTCTCAAGCGCCTTGGTATGCTCTACCTGACCACCTGTGTCGGTTTCGGGTACGGTCTATACGGTGGGGCTATTTCCTGGAACCGCTTCCCCGCCCTGACAATCCAATAAGTCAGAACAAGTTACGCAATCCGTCACTTCCCACCAGGCCCACGAATATTAACGTGGTTCCCATCGACTACGCGTTTCCGCCTCGCCTTAGGGGCCGGCTAACCCTGCTCAGATTAACTTTAAGCAGGAACCCTTGGTCTTTCGGCGAGAGGGTCTCTCACCCTCTTTATCGTTACTCATGTCAACATTCGCACTTCCGATACCTCCAGGAGCCCTCACGGGTCTCCCTTCACAGGCTTACGGAACGCTCCGCTACCACGTAATCCCAAAGGGATCACATCCTCAGCTTCGGTGCATGGCTTTAGCCCCGTTACATTTTCGGCGCAAAGACCCTTAATTAGACCAGTGAGCTGTTACGCTTTCTTTAAATGATGGCTGCTTCTAAGCCAACATCCTGGTTGTTTTGGGATCCTCACATCCTTTCCCACTTAGCCATGACTTGGGGACCTTAGCTGGAGGTCAGGGTTGTTGCCCTCTTCACGACGGACGTTAGCACCCGCCGTGTGTCTGCCGAGTAGTACTCTCAGGTATTCGGAGTTTGATTAGGATCAGTAAGACGGTGAGTCCCCATAGCCCATTCAGTGCTCTACCCCCTGAGGTATTCGCTCGACGCACTACCTAAATAGTTTTCGCGGAGAACCAGCTATCTCCGAGTTTGATTGGCCTTTCACCCCTAGCCACAAGTCATCCCAATCTATTGCAACAGATGCGGGTTCGGTCCTCCAGTTGGTGTTACCCAACCTTCAACCTGCTCATGGCTAGATCACTCGGTTTCGGGTCTAATGCGACATACTCAAACGCCCTATTCAGACTCGCTTTCGCTGCGCCTACACCTATCGGCTTAAGCTTGCATGTCACACTAAGTCGTTGACCCATTATACAAAAGGTACGCCGTCACCAATAATGGCTCCGACTGTTTGTAGGCAACCGGTTTCAGGTTCTATTTCACTCCCCTTGTCGGGGTGCTTTTCACCTTTCCCTCACGGTACTTGTTCGCTATCGGTCATGCACGAGTACTTAGGCTTGGAGAGTGGTCTCCCCATGTTCAGACAGGATTTCACGTGTCCCGCCTTACTCTAGGACGATAATTGCATCACCGCATACGGGGCTATCACCCACTATGGCCGACCTTTCCAAGTCGTTCTGCTTTAGCAATCATCGCCACTGGCCTGGTCCGCGTTCGCTCGCCACTACTTGCGGAGTCTCGGTTGATGTCCTTTCCTGCAGGTACTTAGATGTTTCAGTTCCCTGCGTTCGCCTCTTACACCCTATGTATTCAGGTGTAGATACCTTATGATAATGC
>NZ_FOGR01000024.1 GCF_900111275.1 Rhizobium sp. NFR03
CAAAAACGTGACCGTCGAAGTCTATTCCATGAACCGGTCCAGATCCGAAAACCCTTCCCGATCCGCGCAACATCCGCCGCCCACGTTTCTCTTTCTCATCTTCAATTGTCAAAAAACCGACAGACCTAAAGCCCGTCCAAACCGCAAATGCCCAAAGCCCAAAAGCCCAAACACCGCAAAATCTCACCGCCAAGAGCCTCAAGCACATCTGCCCGAAACCGCCAAGCCGCCACAAAGTCAAGAAACTTCAGAGCGAGTTCGTTGGTCGCCAGCAGCGCCGCCGCCCTCGTTGGTGTGCGGTTTATAGATCCGAGCATGAGGTTTCGTCAACAGCCCCAGTCCGAAAAAATTCATAAAAGTGACAAGCTGCTGTAATCTTTGTCAAATTCCAGCTTCTTCCGAATATCGGCCTCCGCCGTAAACGAAAACGACGCCCGAAGCGGCGGCACCGGGCATCGTTTGAAGAGCGTCTCGCTCGATGAGCGCAAATCCGGAAGCTTGCCTATTCGGCAGCCTCCAAAGGCTTCGGCACGTAGTTCAGGATCGGGCCCAGCCAGCGCTCGACCTCAAGCACCGACATGCCCTTGCGGCGGGCGTAATCCTCGACCTGGTCCCGCTCCACCTTGGCCACGCCGAAGTAGTAGGCCTCGGGATGTCCGATGTAGAGCCCGGAGACGGACGAGCCCGGCCACATGGCAAAGCTCTCCGTCAGCGTTACGCCAATTTGGGCTTCGGCATCGAGCAGGTGAAATAGCGTGGTCTTCTCGGTATGATCGGGCTGCGCCGGATAGCCTGGGGCTGGACGGATACCGGCATAGGGCTCGGAGATCAGCGCCTCCGGTTCGAAAGCCTCGTCGGACGCGTAGCCCCAGAGCTCCTTGCGAACGACTTCATGCATCCGCTCGGCAAAGGCCTCGGCGAAGCGGTCGGCCAGCGCCTTGACCAGAATCGCGGCATAGTCGTCGTTCGCGCGCTCGAAACGCTCCGCGATCGCGACCTCCTCGATCCCGGCCGTGACCACGAAGCCGCCGATATAGTCGGCGATGCCACTGTCGGTCGGCGCGACGAAATCGGCGAGCGCCATATTTGCCCGGCCATCGCGCTTGGCCATCTGCTGGCGCAGCGTGTGCAGGGTCGCAAGCGGTGTCTCTCGTGCTTCGTCGGTGAAAAGCTGGATATCGTCACCCGTCGACCCCGCCGGCCAGAAGCCGATGACGGCCTTCGGTGCAAACCACTTTTCCGCAATGATTTGGGCCAGCATGGCCTGCGCATCGGCAAAAAGCTGGCGCGCGGCCGCCCCCTGCCGTTCGTCGTCGAGAATTTTGGGATAGACACCCTTCATCTCCCAGGTCTGGAAGAACGGCGTCCAGTCGATATATCGCGCAAGCTCGCCAAGGTCCCAGCCTTCGAAGACGCGTGTTCCCAGAAAAGAGGGCTTTGTGGGCCGATAGACGGCCCAGTCGGCACGGTGACGGTTCGCGCGGGCGCGCTCCAGCGGAAGGCGCTGCTTTTCCCGCTCCGAGCGCGCATGCGCCTCTGCCACCTTGCGGTAATCGGCCCGTATCGATTCAATATAGGGATCCCGCGCTTCAGGGGAGAGCAGGTTCGACACGACGCCAACGGCGCGGCTGGCATCGGTGACATAGACCGTCTGACCGAGATCGTAGCGCGGATGGATCTTCACCGCCGTGTGCACCCGGCTCGTGGTGGCACCGCCGATGAGCAGCGGCAGGTTCATCCCCTCACGCTGCATCTCCGCGGCGACGTGCACCATTTCGTCCAAGGATGGCGTGATGAGGCCGGAAAGGCCGATGATATCAACCTTCTCCGCCTTCGCGACCTCCAGAATCTTTGCCGCGGGAACCATGACGCCGAGATCGATGATCTCGTAATTGTTGCAGGCGAGGACCACGCCGACGATGTTCTTGCCGATATCGTGGACGTCGCCCTTGACGGTGGCCATGAGCACCTTGCCGGCCGACTGGCGTGCCTCGCCGCCTTCCGCCAGCTTCTCCGCCTCCATGTAGGGCAACAGCACGGCGACCGCCTGCTTCATGACGCGGGCCGATTTCACCACCTGGGGCAGGAACATCTTGCCAGCACCGAACAGGTCGCCGACGACGTTCATACCCGCCATCAGAGGTCCCTCGATGACGTGCAACGGGCGGGCGGCGGCCAGCCGGGCCTCTTCCGTGTCATCAACGATGAATTCGGTGATGCCGTTGACCAGCGCGTGTTCCAGCCGCTTGTCGACGGTCCATTCGCGCCAGCGCAGGTCACGCTCCTTCGCCTCGCGGCCGGCGGCCCCCTTGAACCGCTCGGCAAGCGTCAGCAGCCGGTCGGTTGCGTCCGGTCGGCGGTTGAGGACGACGTCCTCGCAGGCCTCGCGCAGTTCCGGCTCGATGGCGTCGTAGACGATCAGCTGACCGGCATTGACGATGCCCATGTCCATGCCCGCCTGGATGGCATGGTAGAGGAACACGGCATGCATCGCCTCGCGAACGGGTTCATTGCCGCGGAACGAGAAGGAGAGATTGGAAACGCCGCCCGAGATGTGAACATGCGGCAGCGTCGCCACGATCTCGCGTGTCGCCTCGATGAAATCGACGCCGTAATTGTTGTGCTCCTCGATGCCCGTCGCCACCGCGAAGATATTGGGATCGAAAATGATGTCTTCCGGCGGAAAGCCGACCTGTTCCGTGAGGATGCGATAGGCGCGGGTGCAGATCTCGACCTTGCGCTGACGGCTGTCGGCCTGCCCCTGCTCGTCGAAGGCCATGACCACGACGGAGGCGCCATAGGCGCGACACAGCCGTGCCTGATACAGGAAGCTCTCTTCGCCTTCCTTCAGCGAGATGGAGTTGACGATGGACTTGCCCTGAACGCATTTCAGGCCCGCCTCGATCACCTCCCACTTGGAGCTGTCGATCATCACCGGAACCCGGGCGATATCCGGCTCGGCGGCGATCAGGTTCAGGAACTCGATCATCGCCTGCTTGGAATCAATCAGGCCCTCGTCCATGTTGATATCGATGACCTGGGCGCCGTTGGCCACCTGGTCTCGCGCGACATCCAGTGCCCCGGCATAGTCGCCCGCCGTGATCAGCTTGCGGAATTTTGCCGAGCCCGTGACGTTCGTGCGCTCGCCCACGTTGATGAAGGGAATATCCTTCGTCAGCGTGAAGGGCTCCAGCCCCGAGAGCCGCATCTGCGGTGTGATGGCCGGGATCTGCCGGGGAGAGAAAGGGGCCATATTCTAGAGCCTCGCCTGTGTGTTTGTGTCGAGACCGGGGGTCTGGAGGCCGGGGCGCGGCACGTGTCCGACGACGGCCTCGGCGATGGCCTTGATATGCGCCGGTGTCGAGCCGCAGCACCCGCCGACGATGTTGACGAGGCCGTCTCTGGCAAAGCCCGCGATCTGCGCGGCCATCTCGTCCGGGCTCTCGTCATAGGCGCCGAATTCATTGGGCAGGCCGGCATTCGGATAAGCGCAGATGAGCGTGTCGGCGACGCCGGACAGCTCGGACAGATGCGGCCGCATGGCATTGGCGCCAAGTGCGCAATTCAGCCCGATCGAGAAAGGCCGGGCATGGCGCAGCGAGTACCAGAAGGCAGTCGGCGTCTGACCCGAAAGCGTCCGACCGGAAAGATCCGTGATCGTACCGGAGATCATCACCGGCAGGGTGATGCCGCGCTCGGCGAACACTTCGAGCGTTGCAAACACCGCTGCCTTGGCGTTCAGCGTATCGAAGATCGTCTCGATCAGCACGATATCCGTACCGCCGTCGATCAGCCCGCGCAGCTGCTGGCCATAGGCGAGCCGCAGGTCGTCGAAGCTGACGGCGCGGTAGCCGGGGTTGTTGACATCAGGCGAGATCGACGCGGTCCTGTTGGTGGGCCCGAGCGCGCCGGCGACGAAACGGCGGCGGCCATCCTTGTCCTGCGCGCGCAGCCCGGCGCGCCGGGCAAGGCGCGCTCCGTCGCGGTTCAGCTCGTAGACGGCATCCTCCATGCCATAATCGGCCTGGGCGATGGTGGTGGAGGAGAAGGTATTGGTCTCCAGAATATCCGCGCCCGCCAGCGCATAGCGATAGTGGATATCCTCGATGGCGGCCGGCTGCGTCAGGGTCAGAAGGTCGTTATTGCCCTGCAGATGGCATTCGCAGCCCTGAAAGCGCTCGCCGCGAAAATGTTCTTCCGTCAGGCCGAGCGTCTGGATCTCCGTGCCCATCGCGCCATCCATGATGAGGATGCGCTCGGACGCAGCCTGTCGGAGGGCACGTGCGACCTCCGAGCCGTCGGGAGCCGGGGTCGGTTCGCCGAAAAGGGCCGTGATGGCGGACATGGGACAACCTTTCGCCTGCTGAACAGGGTTCGAAGTGACATAAAGATATATTTATGTCAATATATGTCACATCCGGATGCGCGCAAGGCAGTCCTTCAGCTCATAGATGGCGCAGAGGATGTGATAGAAGGTGCTGGCGGGCGCTGCCTCCTCGATAAAGACGCCGCTTTCCGGCAGCTTGTCGCGCCACAGCCCCTTCACGGGAACGTCCAGAAACAGGTTCAGGGCTGCAATTGCCCGTTCGGCCGAAACGAGATAGCGCTCTCTCGCCTCGCCCTCGCTTAGCGCTGCCAGCCGAATGGCTGCCTTCAGCCACTCGGTTTGCGGCCAGAGCCGCGCCAGCGGGTCGCGCACGGAGAAATCGTCATGGAGCTGCATGATGGCGACCTTGCGCGTCGCGCAGATGCCGTGCGCCTCACCGATCTCGAACAGCCGCCGCGCCTTCACGATGGCACCCGCATCGCCCCGGCGCTCGCCCCAGCGCAGCAGCAGCCAGGCCCACTCGAACTGGTGCCCCGGCTCCACCACGCGGCCGAGATCGCCGGGCATGGGTGCCCAGTCATGGTCGAAGAACTCGCGCAGCGCACCCGTTTGCGGATCGATGAAGCGATCCATGCAGAGAGTGGCAATCTCGTCGGCAAGATTGGTCCAGCCGACCTGATCGAAGCCTTCGACCTCTTCGCTGGCAAGGCACGCCTCGAACAGATGCATGTGCGGATTGGAGCAGAGCGGCAGGCGCGGCGGGTTGTCCTCCTCGAAGCCGGCGACCGGGTGCTTGCACCAGTCTTCCAGCCCGGCCTTCAGTGCAGCACTGCGCTCCGCCATTTCGCCCAAGCGCTCGGGAAAGGCGCGCGCCATATAGGCAAAGGCGAGCAGCGCGAAAGCCTGATTGTAGATGTCGAACGCAGGATCGAGCAGCGTGCCGTCTGCATCCGCAAGGGCGCCGTAGAAGCCGCTTGGCTGCAGGAAGACCCGATCGAAAAAGGCGAGACCGCCCGCGCTCGGCGTCTGCCAGTCGCCGGCCCAGCCGCGCAGGCCCGCTTCGGCAAAGCAATAGGTCTGGCGCGGCTGCACGCGGGCGCGCAAATGGTCGCGTGTCGGCCGGCCGGTCAGATCGATCGTCTCGACAAAGCCGCCATCCGGTTCGGCGTAGCCCTTTTCCCGCCAGAGCGGCAGGGCCTGTTCGGTCAGCCAGTGATCGAGGGAAGCGGAAAGCGCGGAAACGGCCATGAACGGCACCTTTGCGGAAATTTCAGAAGTAGACATCAGACATCCAGACGGAGGCTGGCGAGATCATGGCCGAGATGAAGCGCCAGCGCCTCGACCACGAGCGCATGGTCCTGCCGCTGCGGCAGGCCGGAAACGGTGACCGCGCCGATGCAGCCGGCACCCGTGACCGTAATGGGAAAGCTGCCGCCATGGGCCGCGAAATCCGCATCCGACAGGCCGAACTTGTCCTGCAGGCTACGCCCGTCACGGGCGAGCGAGAGCCCGGTCGCATAGCTGCTGCGGAAGAAACGGGCGACGCAGTTGCGCTTGCGGCGCACCCAGTTGGCATTGTCGGGCGAGGTGCCCTCCAGCGCCGCATAGAACAACGGCATGGAAAACAGGCTGACATCGATGACGATGCCGAGCTTGCCGGCTGCCGCCATGTCGCGCAGCCGCAGGCCAAGCGCCCAGGCGACATCGGCGTCGAAGCTCGTAAACGTCAGCACCTTCTCCTGATGGGCGACGCGGGCGATATCCGTATCGATATGGGGGGAAGCCGTCATGCGTCTATTCCTTCCAGAGCCATGCGGCGCCGCGCACGCCCGAACTGTCGCCGTGGACGGCCTTGCGGATCGGCGTTTCGAACGAATCACCAAAGATATACTGCGTCACGAGACCCGGCAGGTCGTCATAGATCTCGTCGACATTCGACATGCCGCCGCCGAGCACGAACACATCGGGATCGACGACATTGGTCAGAAGCGCGAGGCTACGGGCGAGACGATCCGCGAAGCGCTCGTAAACGCCGCAGGCGACAGCGTCGCCGCCGCGCATGTCGGAGATGATGTCGCGCGCCAGCCGCTCGCGCCCCGTGGTCAGGCGGTAGTCGAGCTCGACGCCCGTGCCGCAGGCATATTTTTCGAGGCAACCCGTCTTTCCGCACCAGCAGGTGTGGCCGGGATATTCGTCCGCCCGCATCCACGGCAGCGGATAATGCCCGACTTCGGCGGCCACGCCCTGAAAGCCGGCATGCACCTTCCGGCCGATTGCCAGCCCACCGCCATGGCCCGTTCCGATAATGATGCCGAAGACCGTCTCGGCCCCTGCCCCTGCCCCATCGACCGCCTCGGAGACGGCCAGGCAGTTGGCATCGTTGGCGATCCGCACCGGGCGGCCGAGCAAAGCCTCGAGATCCCGGCCCAGCGGGCGACCATTCAGAATGACGGCATTGGAATTGCGCACGAGACCCGTGCGCGGGTTGGGACTGCCGGGAATGCCGATGCCGATGCTGCCCGCAGCACCCGACGCCGCTTCCGCCGAAAGAACCAGCGACCGCACCGCATCAAGGCAGGCATCATAGGAAGCCGGCGTCGGCACGCGCTCGCGCGCCCGCAGCGCACCCGCCTCATCCAGCGCCACCACCTCCATCTTGGTGCCGCCCCAGTCGATCCCGATATACATCAAGCCCCCTCGTATCCGCCTGCGGAGAGGCGCAGGCGAGCCTGCATATCACCCTGGGAACGCCGTTTGAACCCCCGGCGAAGACACCGGGACACCCGTCCCGAAACCACAATCCCCACCACCCCCCTTGGCTTCCCCAGCAACCTTTTGTAAGGATGCCACCATGGTCCCGTAGCTCAGGTGGATAGAGCGACAGATTCCTAATCTGTAGGCCACTGGTTCGAGTCCAGTCGGGATCACCATCTGAGATAGCTCATAGACGAACCCAGTTGGCAAACGTCTCAAAGTTCCATTTCGTTCAGAATCTCAGTCAAACGAGAAATATCAACCTGGAACTCTTTACGACCTTTCTCGACTAGCGATCCCATTAGAAATCCGTAATCCAGATTGTTAATCGCCGCCAATCTTTTCATGCACCAATTGATGTGGGCCGGATTCTGAAATTCAAGCACTTTCGCATCAGGCTGGCAGAACACAATATTCGTAAGCGCAATTTTCGATGCACCTTGACGGCTGCGGCAGCGCTGAACCGCCGTCACACCGATTTTGATATCCAGCTCTATTACGCCGCAGTGGTCGTGGCGTAGTTGAACGGCAGCAGGTCGTCGATTTCGGCCGCTTCGTCCCGCTGCGGCAACTCAGTGAGCACATAGCGCAGCCAGGTGAGTGGGTCGACGCCACATGCGCGGCAAGTCAGCATCAAACTGTAGACCACTGCGCTGGCCTTGGCTCCGTCAGCGGTGTCGCTGAACAACCACGTTTTTCTTCCTGTCGCAAAGACCCTG
>NZ_FOGR01000023.1 GCF_900111275.1 Rhizobium sp. NFR03
TCGCCGAGGCTCTCTGGACCTACTTCCTCCCCAAATTCGACGTGATCAGCCAGATCCTCGATGCCGGCATCATCGGCGACATCCTCTCCGTCTATACGGAGTATGGCGAATACCTGCCGCGCGACCATCGGATCTTCGATGCGACGCTTGCCGGCGGGCCTCTGCTCGATCTCGGTACATATCCCGTCTCGCTCCTCGCCAAGCTTCTTGGCACGCCCGAACGCATCGTCGGCCTGGCCACGCCCGACCCGGCCGGCGTCAACGGACAGCTCTCCGTTGTCGTCTCCAACAAGAGCGGCGCTCTCGGCACAATGTCGACATCGCCTTACGGTTTCAGCCCGACGAACGCGGCGATCATGGGCAGCCGAGGCACCATCCGGTTCGAGACGGAGTTTCTCCTGCCGGGCAGCTTCGAGGTCTGGTCCCTCGATGGCACCCGCCGCCTGCGCTACGAACAGCCGAGAGGCGCGCATTTCCAGGGTCTTTTTTACGAAGCCGCCGAGATCGCCTGGGCGATCTCGGAAGGAAAACGCGAGACGGCGTGCCGACCCGCCGAGGCATCGCTCGCTACCATGCGGCTGCTCGACGGCATACGGCAGGCGCTCGGCATCGACTTCACGCAGGCAGGGCTGGTGGAATAGGCCTCCGTCACCCGCTGGTCGTCTGCAACGACGCACGGATGCCGTTCGCCAGGGCGTCGCCGAGTACGATGCCTGCCGTCATGCGTGACAAGGCGTCTCTGCCGGCACCGGCGAGATCGAAACGAACGCTGGCGAGTGCTGCCGTGGGCGACAGTGGCGTTTCGGTCATACAGACAATCGGCATCTGCAGCTCTTTGATGGTCACGACATGAGCGGGGAGAGCACTGCTGAACGGCGCCGTCTCCAGGATGACGGCCGCATCTCCGCGCCTTGCAAGAGCGAGGATGTCGATTGCAGAGGCCATGTCGGTCAGCAGAATCGCCCGGATGCTCATCGCGGCAAGACGCCGGTGGAAGAAGCTTGCGAACGGCAGAGCGTCTTTGCCCGCGAGGATGAAGATGCTATCCGCCGTCGAAAGCATGCCCGATGCAGCGCTGATGTCGGCAAGGGAGATCGTCTCGCCCATCGTGTCGAGCGACATGCGGCAGGCCTCGACAGTCTCCTGAATGGCGTTCCAGTCGTCGCGGGCGGGGCCAATCTCAAATGCAGCATGAGATGTGGCCTTTGCGACGATTCTCGCGCGTCCCGCCTGCTGGAACACCGACTGAAGATCGCTGAACCCGCTATATCCGAGGAACTGCCCAAAACGGACGAGCGTCGACGGCGAAACCTGCGCAGCGTCTGCAATTGATGCGACGGTGCCGAACGCAATGTCGTCGGGATGGTCGAGGGCATAATGTGCAAGCGTCGCGATCCGCTTGGGAAAGTCTGCGTGCCGCGCCAGCATCAGGGCTTTGAGCGTATCGAGATCCCGCGGACAGCCGTCCTTGTCATCCAGTCGGGGTTTTGGAAGCGCACGCGCGGAGGCAGCCCGATGACCTCGCGGGACGGGGTCGAGCCGACCACTCATAGATCACCCGTCACGAATTGAGCGACACCCCCGCCGAACGACCAGTCCTCGTCACCGTTCTCAACGAAAGACACCATGAGATCGGACGCCGGAATGCCACATCTTTCGGGCAATTGAACACCAAGATTTTCATAAAACGCGAGTTTTTCGTTTCGCGGTCTCGGCCGCGAGACGACTTCGATCAGGACGAAACGATCCGTCCGCGTGAAGCCGAGGCCTGTGTCCAGCGCGCGAAAATGCGTGTCCTCATGTTCGAACACGATCTGATAGCGATCGCGCTCCGGCACATGAAATGCGTCCAGCATGACCGCGTGCACCGTGTCGAGAAGGCGTGTGATATCGGCCTCCGAACGGCCCTTGCGGATGTGCAGCTTGATCAGCGGCATGAGAGGTCCTTTCGGCTGGCGGCTACGCCTTCGTGTCGCGATCGATGATCCACTGGACGGCGGGATCGGGAACGAAACGCCAGTTCCGCAAGGGACCTGCCATGACGTTGAGATAGTACATATCGAATCCATAAGGCGCGCCGCAGGGGTGATGGCCGCGTGGCACGAGGACGACATCGTGCGACTTCACAGCTATGGTCTCGTCGAGTGTGCCATCCTCCGTGTAGACCCGCTGGACGCCGAACCCCGTGTCAGGGTTCAGCCTGTGGTAATAGGTCTCTTCCAGATAGGTGATCCGCGGGAAATCGTCCTCGTCGTGCCGGTGGCTCGGATAGGAGGACCAGTTGCCGGAGGGCGTGAACACTTCCGTCACCAGCAGGCTGTCGCAGTCGTCATCGGCTTCCATCGCGATATTGTTGATGAAACGCTGGTTTGCGCCGGTACCGCGCGGGGTGAGCGTGATCCGGTCCGGCCCGATGCGGTGGGCCTTATGACCTCCCCTGCCGGGAGCAAGGCAGACGGCGATGGTGCAGTCCGTGGTCGCCTCCGCCTGCCATGTCTCGTCGTTCGGCACATAGAGGCAATGCGGCGGCGTCCGCTCGAAGACGTTCATGCGATCGCCGAGTTCGCCCCAATCCGTGCCCGCCGCCTGAAACCGTGCCTTGCCCTCCACCATCACCAGAATGGTTTCCATCGCGCCCGTCGCCTCGCCGATCCTGTCGCCCGCACGCAGACGGTAGAGACTGAAGCCGACATAACGCCAGCCGGTCGATTGCGGCGTGATCTCGTGGACCTTGCCGTGACGGCCAAAGGGCCGGCGTCGAAGCATGCTCATAGCAGTTGCCCTCTTTATTCGGCTGCCGTCGCGGAGGATGTGTCGAGCCCCGCATCGCGAGACATCGCCTTTAGAGCCTTCAGGCCCATGTTCTGGTAGAGGAACGGCTCCCGAACGGCGCTGTCCTGCTCGGCCTCAATGACGAGCCAGCCGGCATAGGCGTGCTCGGCGGCGATCTTCAGGACCGGTTCGAAGGCGACGCAGCCTTCCGGATCCCCCGGCACGGTGAAGACACCGAGGCGCACGCCATCGAGAAACGACAGGTTCTCCGAGCGGACGCGGGCCATGATCTCGGGCCGGATGTTCTTGGCATGGATGTGCGTCACGCGGTCCATGTATTTCCGGGCGACCTCCTGCGGATCGGCCCCGCCGAAGGTGCAGTGGCCCGTGTCGAGAAGAAGCCGCGTATGGGGACCGGCCATGCGCATGAACCGGTCGATGTCGGCGGCGCTCTCGATGATCGTGCCCATGTGGTGGTGGTAGCCCATCCTGACGCCCTGATCGGCCGCATGCTTCGAAAGCGCCTCGTATCCTTCCGAGAACCGTGTCCATTCGGCATCGGTCATGATCGGCCGGTCGTTGACCGGCGTGCCCTCGCTGCCATGCACGGTGTTGGAGCATTCGCAGACATTGATGTGGTCGCCGCCGGCGGCCCTGGTCATGTCGATGAACGTCTGAAGCGCCGCCTTCTCGGTCTCCACCTCGTTGACGAGGAGATTGGTGGAGTGCCAGCCGCCAACGAAGCGCAGGCCGAACGCGCCGAGTGCGTCCTTCAGTGCCCCGCCCTCGCTCGGCATCTTGTGGCCCTTCTCGATGCCGTCAAAGCCGATCTTGCGGCAGTCCGACAGGCAATCCTCGAGTGTCAGATGCGCGCCGATCGTCTGATCGTCGTCATTCGACCAGGCAATGGGGTTGGTTCCGTAGAGTATCATGGTCGTTCCTTCCGGCCTGTCGAGATGTCAGTTGATGCGCTGGCGCGCGGTGTTGGCCTCGTAATGGGCGCGGGCCTGGGCGAGCTTGTCGGTATCGCCGACCGCGGGAACGGCGACATCCCACCAGGCGCCGCCGATACCCGGACCGGTTTCCGCTTCGGTATCGATGACGATCACGGTGGGGATCTGGCGATCCCGCGCCAGAACGATCTCGCTTTCAAGGGCAGCGATGCCATCGACCTTGACCGCATGTGCGCCCATCGAGCCGGCATGCGCCACGAAGTCGATCTCGGGCTGCACCTCGATGTTGCTGTCCTTGTACATATTGTTGAACTCGGCACCGCCGCACTCCTGCTGAAGCCGGTTGATGCAGCCGTAACCGCGGTTGTCGGTGAGAACGATCGTGAAGGGCACCCGCATCATGACGGCGGTTGCCAGTTCGGAATTCGCCATCATGTAGGAGCCGTCGCCGACGAAGCAGACGACCTCCTTTTCCGGCGCCGCAAGCTTGATGCCGAACGCGCCCGCGACCTCGTAGCCCATGCAGGAGAAGCCGTATTCCATGTGGTAACCGCCGGCAACCGACCGCCAGAGGATCTGCAACGCTCCCGGCATGGTGCCGGCCGCGCACATGGCAACCGTCTGTGGCCCGGCCACCCGCTGCACCGCCCCGATGACCTGAGCGTCCGATGGCAGGATATTGGCGCTCGCAGCCTCCGGTGCCGCCGTCACCCGATCTGTCGCCTTGAACCACGCATCCCGCCCGGCAAAGTCCGGATCGGCGAAGCGGTGCTCGCCGAGCCCCTTCGAAATTCGCTCCAGCGCCACTTTCGCGTCGGAGACCAGCGGGATCGCGCCATGCTTGGCCGCGTCGTAGCCGGTGAGGTTGATGGAGACGAGCTTGCGGTTCGCCTTGCCGAAGATGGCCCAGCTTCCCGTCGTGAAATCCTGAAAGCGCGTTCCGACACCCAGAATGAGGTCGGCCTTCGCCGCGATCGCGTTGCCGCAATCCGTGCCCGTTACCCCCGGCGAACCGAAGTTGAGCTTCTCCTCCCAGTCGATCGCCCCCTTGCCCGCCTGCGTCTCGACGACGGGGATGTTGTGCTTTCGGGCAAAGGCGAGAAGGTCTGCGTCCGCACCGGAATATAGCACGCCGCCGCCGGCGACGATCACGGGGTTCTTGGCCCCCTTCAGCGCAGCGACGACATCCTCGACCTCCCGCATGTCGGGCTCCGGCCGCCGGATGCGCCATGTCTTCGTCTCGAAGAAGGACAGGGGATAGTCGTAGGCCTCCGCCTGCACGTCCTGGCAGAAGGCGAGCGTGACGGGACCGCAGGTGGCCGGGTCCGTCATGACCTGAAGAGCGCGCGGCAGTGCGGTCAGAAGGTGTTCCGGCCGGGTGATCCGGTCGAAATAGCGGCTGACCGGACGGAAGCAATCCGTGACGCTCATCGTGCCGTCGTCGAAATCCTCGATCTGCTGAAGCACCGGATCCGGCCGGCGATTGGCAAAGACGTCGCCGGGAATGAAGAGGACCGGCAGGCGGTTGACATGGGCGAGCGCTGCGGCCGTCACGAGATTGGTCGAGCCGGGTCCGATGGACGACGTCACCGCCATGGCTTTCCGGCGGCGCTTCGTCTTGGCATAGGCGATGGCCGCATGCGCCATCGTCTGCTCGTTCTGTCCGCGCCATGTCGGCAGCTTCGCGCCGATGCCATGCAGAGCCTCGCCGATACCGGCGACGTTGCCATGGCCGAAGATCGCCCAGACCCCTTCGATGAAGCGATCCCCCTCCTCCGTCATCTGCACGGAAAGCCAGCGGAACATGGCTTGGGCCGCGGTCAGGCGAATGGTGTCGGTCATGTCAAAGTCCTCCCTGCGACGAAACCGTCGCTTCGTTGTCCTGCGCCAGCGTGCGCGCCGTCTCCCAGAGTGTGCAGAGGCGGCGATAGCGCGCCTGCATATCCTGCACGGCATCCGCATCCGTAATGTCTCCAGCGAGCCATTCTCGGGCAGCCTTGGCGAAGATCGTTCGACCCACGGCAAAGCCCTTCACCAGCGGGAAGCTGGCGGCGATCTTGAAGCTGGCCGCCAGTTCGTCCTCCGGCGCATCGAGGCCGAGGACGACGATGCCGCGTGTATTCGGATCGTTGCCGGTGATGGCGGTGCAGGCATTGTCCCAGGCGACGCGGCTTGCCATCGGCTCGAGCTTCCACCAGTCGGGATAGATGCCGATCTCGTAGAACCGGCGGATCAGGGTGGCATTCGTATCGTCATCGACCGGGCCGACCTTCGACGGAATGATCTCCAGCAGAAACTCCAGCCGGTTGCGCCGCGCGGCCGCAAAAAGTCGCCTGACCGTTTCCTCCTGCATAGCCCTGAGATCAGGGGCATCATCAGGATGGCAGAAGCACAGGACCTTCACGACATTGTCGAGCGGCCATTCATCAAGGCCGCCGAAGTCGGGACCGATCTCCGGCTCGAGCGTCAGGGGACGCGATCCCGGCCACTCCACCGGGCGGCCGATCCAGAGGCCGGTGCCGGAAGCCGCATGCAGAGCACGCTTGCCGAGGCGATTATCGCAGAGAATGCCGTATCCCTGCCGACCGTTCTGCACGCCGAGCGCCGCTTGAAGGCAGAGCGCCTTGAAGTGACCGATCTTGTCGGGTGTGGCCCCCGGCATGGCTTCCAGCTGCATGCGGTGATCGAAGGCGAAGACGCGCATGATCGACCAGTCCTGATGCCGGTTCGTCGCCCAGTGGATCTGCTCGAGCTCAAGATCCTGACGCAGCGCCTTGGTCTTCACCCCTCGATCGAGGAAGAACATGAGCTCTGCCAGCGAGGGATAGGCCGGCGTGCAGCCGTGGCGGCTGACGGCGAAGGCGCCGCACGCATTGGCATATTGAAGGGCACGCGGCCATGCGGCATCTTCAAGCCAGCCCTTGATGAGGCCGGACATGAACCCGTCGCCAGCACCCAGCACGTTGAAGACCTCGATGGGATAGCCGGGGCCGGCCTCTCCGTCGTCAAGATCGTCGGAAATATCGCCCGTGAAGGCCACGGCCCCTGCCGCACCGCGCTTGCAGACGAGCGTCGCGCCCGAGACGGCGCGAACCGCACGCAAGGCCGCGATCGTTTCCGTGGAGCCGCCCGCGATGTGGAACTCTTCTTCCGTTCCGACGATGAGGTCGAAGAGGTGGAGTGTCGATTGCAGCTTGGATGTGACGGCCGCGCTTTCCACGAAGCGGCTCTCGCCGTCGCCATGGCCGGCAAGGCCCCAGAGGTTGGGACGGTAATCGATATCGAGCGCGGTCCGGGCCCCATGCTTGCGGGCAAGCTCCAGCGCCTTCAGAACCGCCTTTTCCGTATTCGGGTGGCTCAGATGCGTGCCGGTGGCAACGACGGAGCGTGAACGGGCAATGAGCTCTTCGTCAATGTCGTCCTCGCACAGGGCCATGTCGGCACAGTTCTCGCGATAGAAGATCAGTGGAAATGTCCTCTCGTCGCGGATGCCGAGAAGCACGAGCGCCGTCAGCCGCTCGGGATCGGTCTTCACCCCGGTGACATCGACACCTTCGCGCGTCAGTTCCTCGCGGATGAAGCGCCCCATATGTTCGTTACCGACCCGCGTGATCAGAGCCGACCGGAGGCCGAGCCGCGCCGTTCCCGCCGCCATATTGGTCGGCGAGCCGCCGATATATTTGCGGAAGGACCCCATATCCTCCAGACGTCCCCCGATCTGGGCGCCGTATAGATCGACGGATGATCGACCGATCGTGATGACATCCAGTGACTTGTTCATTTCATCCTCCGGCATGGGCCGTGGTTCCAGGGATCGACCGTGCCTGCACCCGCGCGCAGACACGGCCGCTCGTTGCGTCAGAGATGGTCCGAGACGTAGGCGATGCTCTTGCGGACGGCCGCTTCCGGATCGGGCAACGCGTGGACCTCTTCGGCGAAGGGCTCGAAGCTGAAGGGGCCATCGAAGCCGGCGGCGATCAGCGCCTTGATCTGCGCCACGTTCTCCAGACGGTCTGCATCATCCACCAGCACGCGGTGCGCATCGAGCATGTCGTCCACCGCAACCGCCGGATCGACCACGCCCGAGATGTGGACAAGGCCCGTACGGCCTGGGAAAAACTCGGTTTCCCCGGCAAGGTGATGATGGAAGGTGTCGTGGACCAGTCTGTAGACATCGCTGCCGTCAGCCGCATCGATGGCGCTGAGGGCTTCCGCCTTCGTTCTCAAGGAGGAGATCGGGAACCCCAGGGGCTCGACGAGGCCTGTCAGACCGCGCGCCCGAAGGATCGGCTTCATGGCTGAGAGGGCTGCCACGAGATCATCGAACGAGACCTTTGTCCCGTCGTTCAGCGGGCACATGACCAGCGCCCTGGCGCCGCTCGCCGCAGCGTAATCCGCCAGAGCCACGGCCTTTGCCGGCAGATCTCCCGACCAGACGTTGAAGGGATAAAGCGCATTGATCGAAACGATCTCGACGCCGGCCCTTTCCGCCGCCGCCTTGACGTCTGCGGGGTCCATCGTGTGGACGACATCCGGGGTATCGTTGCGGATTTCGACCTCCGTCAGCCCGAGACGGCGAGCGGTGGAAAAAAAATCCTCAAGAGACAGGTTCGGGGCCGTGATGTGATTAATGGCAAAACGCATGGGAGACCTCAGTTATACAGCGCCGGACGGGCGGGAAGGTTGATGGCGATCGCGGCACCTTCGGCATCCTGCGCGCTGACGCAGGCATCCGATGTGATCGCGGCGACATAGCCGTCCCATGAACTCGGGCCGGAGGCGGTGCCCCTGGCAGCGGCATGAATGAAATCCTGCAGTTCGACGTCGTAGCTGGCGATGAAACGGTCCTTCCAGTCGGTCAGGATTTCGCTCTGCTGGCGCGCACCCAGACGCATGGGAATGGCCATGGGATCGGGCAAGTTGGCGATACCGTCCTCGCCGACGACCTGGCACTGGATGTCGTAGCCGTAGTGGCAGTTCACGAAGATCTCGACGTCGATGATCGTGCCCTTGGCGGTTTCCAGAATGACGATCTGCGGATCGCGAAGCTTGGCATGGCTGCGGGCGGAGGCCCTGGGAAAGAGGACGCGGGCGGAGACATAGTCGTCGTCGAGCAGCCAGCGCAGCACGTCGATCTCGTGGATCATCGTGTCGTGGATCGCCATCGGGGTGACGTATTGCTCGGGAACGGCGGGGTTCCGATGAGCGGCATGGACCATGATCGGCGCGCCGATCTGGCTGTCGACGACCTTCTTCAGGGCGACATAGCCCGCATCGTAGCGGCGCATGAAGCCGACCTGCACCAGGCGTTTCCCATGAGCGACTTCCGCATCGACGATGCGCTTGCCGCCATCCGCCGTCGTGGCCAGCGGCTTCTCGCAGAAACACGGCTTGCCGGCAGCGATTGCTGCGAGGACATATTGTTCGTGCGTCGCGCCCCAGGAGGTCACGAGGACGGCATCGACATCCGGCGAGGCGATCAGCGCCTCGCCCGTGTCGAAAATGGCGGCATCCGGCGCGATGTCTGCCTTGACCGCTTCGGCCGAGGCCCGGTTGACATCGCTCAGGGCGACGATCCTTGCGCCGCCGAGGACGTGGTTGATGCGGCGCGCATGATCGCGCCCGATGGCGCCCGTGCCGATAACACCAATTCTAACAGTCATTTCAGGCCTCATTCCAGTATTTGGCGACGTAGCGCCGGGTTTCGTTGAGCATGAAGCGCGCGCTCTCATCGACGCGGTCTTCCCAGGCGAACACGCAGTTCGAGAGAACACCGTCGAATTTCATGTCTGCGAGCGTCGCGAAGAACGTATCGAAATCGATCTCGCCCTGGCCGAAGTCGGTGTGCTGATGGACACGCACCTTGGAACCGGGAGGGTTGACGATGTAGCGGAGCTCCGACGACTTGTTGTGGTCGTAGGTGTCGGCCAGCCGGACATGCACCAGATGCCCCTCCGTGGCGCGGAGATTGGCGACCATGTCGGGACCGTAGAAGAACGTGTGCGGCGCGATGAACGACGCTTTGACGGACGGCGAGTTGATCGTCTTGATGATGTCGACGGCCGGCGCGATCTGTTCGATCCAGTCTTCCGGGTGCGCTTCCAGCGACAGGACGAGGCCCTCCTTCTCGAGGAGCGGCACGAGAACATCCATCGCGCGGAAGAACTGGGCCTCGCAGGTTTCGGGACGATGGAGGCCGGAACGATCGTTCAGGCTACGCTCCGGCGATCCGCCACGGCCGAACTCCGAGACGAGCATCGGGCCATCCATCTCGACCGCGATCTCGATGACGCGTTTCCAGTTGTCGATCGCGTTGTCCCACTCGTCCTGGTAAGGGCTCGCCCAGCGATACATCGGCTGGAGTGTCGCAAGGCCGACGCCATGATCCTTCAGCGCCTTCTTGAAGCTGGCGACGCGCTCCGGATAGACTTTCGGCCTCGTCCACCAGGAGAGAAAATCCGGACGCGGGGACAGTTCGACGTTATCGTAGCCGAGATCGGCAACCTTGCGGCAGGTGTCCTCCAGCGACAGGTGCCGGAACATGTGCGGGTCGAGTGTGTGTTTCATGGGCTTCTTCTCCGGGGCCGCTGTCGTTTCACTTGTAGGTCGCCATGGTGTCCGGCGTGACGAGTTCGAAGGGCACCCAGAGGGCCTTCTCGGTCGGCTTGCCCGAGGCCATCGCGATAGCCGTCTCGACCGCGACCTCCCCCTGCCTGGTCGCATTCTGGAAGACCGTCAGGTCGAGGTCGCCCGAGGTCATGGCGGCAAGGCCGTCCGGTGTGGCATCGATGCCGGCGATCACGATGCTCTTCATGTCGACGCCGGCGGACTTCAGAGCCTGGGCGGCACCGATGGCCATCTCGTCATTATTGGCAATGACGGCATCGAACTGCACGCCTGCGGTCAGCCAGGACGCGGTGAGATCCTGTGCCTGGGTCCGGTTCCAGTTGGCCGTCTGCTTCTCGATAATCTCGATCTTGCAGTCGGGCCGCGCGAACACGGCCTCGACATCCTTGGTGCGGGTCAAGGCAGCGTGGTTCTCGAGAGGGCCCATCAGAATGACGGCGCGACCTTTGCCGCCCATCAGCTTGCAGGCTGCCTCTGCTTCCATGGTCCCGGAATCAAGCTCGTTGGAGCCGACGAAAGCGGTGCCATCCGGCAGGCCGCTCTCGAGCTCGGCCGGCGGATGGTTGACGTAGACGAGCGGGATCTTGGCGTTTCGCGCCGCCTGCGTAATCGCGGCCGTCGCGTCTCCATCAACGGCATTGACGATGATGGCGTCGACGCCGTTGGCGATGAAATTCTCGACCTGGCTCAGCTGCTTGGCCGGATCGAGCTGGGCGTCTTCGGTGAGAAGCTCGATGGTCGTATCTTTCGCTGCGCCGGCGCGAATGCCGTTCAGCAGGATCGTCAGAAACGGATTGTCGAAGGACGTCATGGACACCGCAACCTTCGTCTCGGCGAATGCCGGCGATGCAAGAAGGCCAGGTGCTGCAAAAAGGCAAAGTGCGGTCGTGATCAGGAGCTGTCTCATCGGAGGTCTCGCTAATTGAAGGTCGTTTGGTGGTGATGTTGGACGCTGGGAGGCCGGCTCCCTTGGAAGACGTGCCTGGGTTTCAGGCCGTCTTCACGCGCTTTCGCTGTCGGTAAACGTCGGCCACGACGGCGGCGACGATGATGATGCCCTTGAGCATTTCCTGGTAATAGGCATCGAGCCGGAGGAACGTGAACCCGGAGATGATGACCCCGAAGATGACCATGCCGATCATGGTGCCGAGGATGGAGCCGCGACCGCCCGAAAGGGAAACACCGCCGATGACGGCCATGGCAATGGCGTCGAGTTCATAGCTCGTGCCCATCCCGGCCTGAGCGGTCAGGCCACGCGAGGCGACGACGATGCCGGCGAGTGCCGAGAGAAGGCCCGCGACCGCATAGACCTTGACCGTGTGGCGCTCGACATCGATGCCCGAGACGCGCGCCGCCTGCTTGTTCGCGCCGATGGCATAGGTGAACTTGCCATAACGGGTGTAGCGCAGGACCACATGCATGATGGCGGCGACGATGAGGAAAAT
>NZ_FOGR01000009.1 GCF_900111275.1 Rhizobium sp. NFR03
TCGCTTCTTTGAAACAAGACCAGCTGCACCATAAAGGTCATAGGCCTGCAAAAGCCGATGGACCTGACTTCGACTGAGATCAAGCTGCTCGGCAGCCTGGACGACGCTCAGGCGGTCGTCACGGATCTTCTGAATGACTTCGAGGCGATGCAATTCTTTCTGCGACATGGTGATCAAACAGGACATGACGACTCCAACCGCTCATGGTCTCGACCAAGCTCGAAGTCGTCATCCTTGCTCCCGACGTTGGCTTTGACCAGTGCATCAAGAGGCGAGGCTGTCGCATCTCTAACTGGCCCGACTGTCGCATTACTAAATAGCCGCTACACCCGCCAGATCAGATAAGCGTAATTATGGAACTAACGTCAGAGCAAGGTGCCTGATGATCCTCACAACGAGCCGACGCGGCTCCGACATCAGGAAAGGCTTGGCACCTGGCGCGCCTTGTCGCCTTTCAACATGCCGATCAGATTGACGAGTTTTCTGAGGGCAAGTTTACGTTTCACATGCTTCTTGTACGTTGAAATGAAAGGCTCCGGTTCGAAATGGCGGACATCCGATACTGCGATAAACCTCTTGTCGGCCGGAAGGTGCAACATGGCGCTGCCGAGGTGGTGGGACAGTGGCCTCTGGCGAAAGCGCGATCTCGTCGAGAACCACCGGCTGATCCAGCGGTGTTTTTCATCGCCGACGTCCGTCACCAGAATTTTTCCCTCATCGACCAGTCGGTCGATGGCTGCGGACACGATGATTTCATCGCCGACGTGATGCAGCGATCCGGTTAGCTGCTTGTATGCCGGCCACAGCTCTTCGAGCCGTTCGGACAATATTCCAAACGCCGAACGCGACCCGGCGATAAACTCGCCCCCATACCATTGCGTGGATGTCAGATCGGCAGCGGCGACGCGTTTCAGATCCGCAGAAACCAGCTTTTCTCCATATTCTTCCAGAACGGTTTCGGAGATATCGTATACAAAAAGCCGATCGTCCGTCCACGTGCTGAAATCGACCGGAGGCGGTGTGAGCATGACCACGTCATTATCGACCAGACCGACGAAATCCCCGAACGCACCGCTCCCGAGCTGACGGATGGCGTCGAGCTTGAAATGAGCGGCGTAGAAAGGAATGCCTTTCGGCACGTCGCGCGTGAAACTCGTGCCGACGGCAATTTCTCGCGCACCCGAGCGTCTGAGTTGCCCATTCACATATTCCGGCTGGTTGGTCAGGATTTCGACCTGAACGCCATTCCGATGGCAGCTTGCCAGCAGGTTCGACGCGCATCTCACGTAGACATCCCTGGAGGACAGCACTCCCCTTCCAATACTGGAATGCTGGGTCTCCTTTTCGTCGATATAGAGAACCGTGAACAATCTGAGATCACGGAGGTGCTGGTCTGGCATGGTTGCTCCTGACATTGACTCTGTAAATACAGGTTCTTGATTGATCGGTCGCTACTACGACGGAAGTGCGGATCGATGACGCGAGGGAAGAAGGGTGAAAGCGAGGATGGGAACGGCGAACAACGCCATGTGCACCCACACCATCAGAATCCAGTCCGTTTTATGGGATATGGCGTGCATCGCCGGAACCACGGAAAGGACGTAGACGAACTGACCCGCGAATTCTCCGGAATCCGCCGACGCGAAGATGCGCCGCAATATATAGGCCAGCAGGAAGAACTTGATGGCCCCGAAGTACCAGAAGGACTGGAAAGCGTCGGCCAGTCCTGTCTCCGTCGTCCCGAGAATGGGATTGTAGTCTTTTGCAACGGACGGCAACGGGATCATCAGATCGGCTTTGAATTTCGTTCCGAGAAGCTGTGCTGGGACGAACGAGAATATTATGTTGTTCCAGTGGGATAAGCCATAGTCGAACTGCATCGTCTCATTGGTATAGCTGACCCTATTGATGGCATTTCTGAATTCGTCGCCTCCTCTCGACAAGACCGCCGACGTGTTGCCGACCAGATCGATCTCGGTGATATCCTGCCATGTCAGGCCGCTGTCGCTTTTGCTGATGGCGCGGTACTCGCCGACGCTGTTCATCAGGAGCGTACCGAAAACCAGCCCGCATAAGGCCAGCGACCTCGGTATGGCCCGACCGCGATAGAACCACCACGCCAGCGCGAATATCATGAAGAGTTCGACCGTATCGGCCCGGCTCCCGCCGCGAACGATCCGGTCCGCGATGAAAGCGACGTCGAACGTCACGACAGCCAGTGCGGCAAGGGAAAAGCGGCGCACCAGACACAGGACCGAAATGGCCAGGCCGTAGACGAGCAGACGGGAGAAGAAGACGAAGATAACGGGAATGCCGGTCATCTGGACGGCGATGGTCAACTCGCTCGGCAGCCGGCTCAACGCGAAGTAGAAGTAGGCGCCGATCACGGAAAAACACATCGCGGCGAAGAGAAGCCGGGTTTCGCTGAACGTCCATTCCAGCAGTGCGAACGGTTTGGCACTGCGCGTCCACCCCAGCCAGCACATGGAAAGGCAGAGGATCATGAAGGCGACGGTTTTGATAAACGCCGCGTCGGGCACGAAATAGTCGTGCGCAAGCCCTGGGACCTGGACAAGGATGAAGGCGAACGTCACGGCTCCAATCTGGAATGGAAATTCGTAGATGCGGCTTTCCTTCGTCATGCCCCACGCCAAGAGCGCGAAGACGACAAGGAAAAGAAGGCCCGTCATCAAATCATTCATCGATAGCAACCTCGTTGGCCCGAGCCAATAAAGAGAGCCTGCCCGTCACGAGATCTGTAGGGATCGGCAGTCGGCGTTGCTGCGGATGCAGCTTATCCTCCTCGAATAATACGTCGCTTCTGGAAAAGACCAATTGAGCCGAAAGGGGTAGTCAACCGCTCCGGTTTTACGAACACACCCTAGCCGGCGGCAGGCCTGGCCCTCCGATCGACCTCAAATGCGCCCGGCGACGTCCGCGATCTCTTCTGCATTTTGCCCGAGGCCCCGAGGTGCCAGCGCAAAGGTCTCTGCTGCAAGGGCGGTGATGTAATCGGCAATCGGAATTGCCGAGGTTGCGGCGGGGGACGGGGCGTTGCAGACGTGGATCGTCCGGGAGGTCGTGCGAATGAGGAAATCGTGCACCATGCTGCCATCGCGCATCACAGCCTGCGCCCTGATGCCAGAGGGATGGGGCGTCAGGTCTTCCAGCTCCAGCGTCGGCAGGTATTTCCTGCAGGCCTTCAGATAGCGTGAGCGGAATGCGGAATTGGCGGTTTCGTCTATCCCGGATCTCATATGGCCGAAGCAGGTTCGCCAGAAGCCGGGAAACGCGACCATCGCCTTCATGTCCCGGATGTCCATGCCGAGCTTGCCGTATTTTTCCCGCGCCATCGACAGAACGGCGTTGGGGCCGACGGTCACATACCCACCGATCATACGCGTCAGATGAATGCCGAGAAACGGCAGGGTCGGGTCGGGGATCGGATAGATCAGATGCTTCACGACATCGTCATGGCGCGCGGCCAGCCGGTAATATTCGCCCTTGAACGGAACGATGGAAAAATCACCGCCGACGCCACACATTTCCGCCAGCCGGTCGGCCTGCAATCCGCCGCAGACGATGAGGTGACGGGCCTTGAGGGTGCGCCCGTCGATCAGGGAAACGCTGACGCAGCTTGCCTCTTCCTGGATATCGCCGACAGGCGAGGACGTATGAATGGTCCCGCCCCCGGCGACGAACAGTTCGGCCATTTTTCGCACGATTGCCGTATAGTCGGCGATGCCAGTGGATGCGCTGAGGATCGCGCCGATGCCCGATATGTTCGGTTCCCTCTCGCGCAGCGCGGTGGCATCGAGCCGTGGAAGATGCAGGCCGTTCTCGGCCGCGCGCCGATGCAGCGCGTCCATCCGCGTCATCTCTTCCGGCGAGGTCGCGACAAGCAGCTTTCCGCATTGCTCGAACGGCAGGCCATGCGCCTTGCAGAAGGCAATTGTCTCCGTAAGGCCACGGCGGGAGAACTCGGCCTTCATGCTGCCGGGGGCGTAGTAGATGCCTGCATGGATGACACCGCTGTTGCGCCCGGTCTGGTGCGCTGCCAGCCTGTCTTCCTTTTCGACCACGGCAATACCCATGCCCGGATAAGCCGCCTGTAGCCTGAAGGCGGTGGCTATTCCAACGATCCCGCCACCGATGATGATGATATCGAGCATATCGTCCTCCCGTCCAACCCGTCGACGGGTTTCTGAATGGCATGGGCCGGGCTGCCTGTCTCCGTGGTTTTTAAAAGGTAGCACCCATGCTTTGGTTGGGAAACGCCCGGAAGGATGCGCGTTACCGCTTACGGATATGTCGCCTCCAGCTGCCTTTTCGAGCGGCTCCCCTGCGCAAAGATGCCGTGGGATCGCGGATATACGACTTATGGTGGAGTTCCGGCGTCGCCTCCTCTCACTTTTGGCAAGCTGCCGTCTGTCCGTGCCTCCCTATACTGGGTCCCGGGCTCTCCAGACGGGCCAAGGGTCAAGACGCGAGGACACGATATGGCGGACAAGATTGCATTGATCATAGGGGTGACGGGACAGGACGGCGCCTATCTCAGCGAACTGCTGTTATCCAAGGGCTATATCGTCCATGGCCTGAAGCGGCGATCCTCCTCGTTCAATACCGGCCGGATCGATCATCTCTATGGCGATCCCCACCGCCCGGACACGCGGTTTCATCTCCACTTCGGCGATCTGACGGATGCAACCAATCTGTGCAGGGTCATTCAGGAAGTCTGCCCCGACGAGATCTACAATCTCGGCGCGCAGAGCCATGTTCAGGTCAGCTTCGAGACCCCGGAATATACGGCGAACTCGGATGCGCTCGGCGCGCTGCGGATCCTCGAGGCTATCAGGATCCTCGGTCTGGGAAAGACCTGCCGCTTCTATCAGGCATCCACGTCCGAGCTGTTCGGCGGTATGGGCGAAACGGCGCAGCACGAAAAAACCCCGTTCTATCCCCGGAGCCCCTACGCCGCCGCCAAGCTCTATGCCTACTGGATGACGGTCAATTACCGCGAGGCCTACGGTTTCCACGCCTCCAACGGCATCCTGTTCAACCATGAAAGTCCCCTGCGCGGAGAGACCTTCGTCACGCGCAAGATCACCCGCGGCGTTGCATCCATCGAACACGGCCTGGCGGACAAGCTGTTTCTCGGCAATCTCGACGTCAAGCGCGACTGGGGACATGCCCGCGACTACGTCGATGGCATGTGGCGTATCCTTCAGCAGGAAAAGCCCGACGATTTTGTTCTGGCAACCGGGGAAGCGCATACGGTGCGCGAATTCGTCGAACGCGCGTTCGGCGCGGTCGACAGGAAGATTACCTGGGAAGGCAAGGGGCTGGCCGAGGTCGGGATCGATGAGAAAAGCGGAAGGGCGCTGATCGAGATCGACCCGCGCTACTTCCGCCCGACGGAAGTCGAGTTTCTGCTGGGGGATCCGACCAAGGCCCGCCGCGAACTGAACTGGCATCACACGACGTCGTTTGACGATCTGGTTGCGGATATGGTCCAGTCGGACATGCGCCTCATCACCCGCGAGGAGGGTCGCAATGACATCTTTGCCTGAAACATACGACGGTGACTTCTGCCTGAAGGGGAAACGCGTCTGGGTGGCCGGCCACAAGGGCATGGTCGGATCGGCGCTGGTGCGGCGGCTGGAGCGGGAAGACTGCGAGATACTGACCGTCAGCCGACGCGAGGTAGACCTGACCCGCCAGTCCGACACCGAGCGCTGGATCGACCACGCCCGGCCCCACGTCATCCTTGTCGCGGCGGCGAAAGTCGGGGGGATCGTGGCCAATGCCACCTACCCCGCCGATTTTCTCTACATCAACACGATGATAGCGATGAACATCATGAAGGCAGCCGCCACGATCGGTACCGAGCGGCTGCTCTGGATGGGATCGAGCTGCATCTACCCCAAGCACGCGGCGCAGCCGATAGACGAGCGTGCCCTGTTGACGGGTCCGCTGGAACCGACCAACGAGCCCTACGCCATCGCAAAGATCGCCGCGCTCAAACTTGCTGAGGCCTACGCCCGGCAGCACGGCATCCATTCCATTTCCGTCATGCCGACGAACCTCTACGGGCAGAATGACAATTTCGACCCGGAGCTTTCCCACGTCATACCCGGAATGATCCTCAGGATGCATCGGGCGAAGACGACGAGAGCTGCCGCCGTCACGCTCTGGGGCAGCGGCACCCCTCTGCGGGAATTCCTGCATGCCGACGATCTCGCCGATGCCTGCATCTTTCTGGTGAAAAAGCATGCGGATGTGTCGCTCGTCAACATCGGATCGGGACACGAACTTTCCATCCGCGATCTGGCGCATCTGGTGGCAGACATCGTCGGTTACGAGGGAAATATAGTGTTCGATCCGGCAAAACCGGATGGCGCGCCGCGAAAGCTGCTCGACAGCTCTCGCCTTGCGGCAATGGGATGGGCGCCGAAGACGGACCTGCGAAGCGGTATCGAGGATCTCTATCGCCGCTGGCAATGCGAGGCGCAGATCGCAGCGGAATAAGGCTGCAGGCAGCCTGAGGAAAGGACGAGATGAGGTTTCCCGGTCGCAAAGGTCTGTTCCTATCCATCGGTCTGCTTGCCCTTCCCCTCTCGTGGGACGGGCATGCGCTCGCGCAGAACCGCGTCGATCCGGCCTCGTTCGGATTTCCGGTGCCGGTTCCCGAGCCGGCGTTGCCGGAGGGGGTGGATCGTTTCGATCCTCCGTTCCGGACGGCGGACAAGACGGCGCCGGCCATAGCGGAGATGTCCAGCACCGCCGACCGTGGCGAGGTCGTTTCCATGACCGGCGTCGATCTCCATGGTGGGACGACGTTCGAGGTGTTTTCGCAGGCGCCGCGTGCAGGCGATGGCGTGACCGTAACGGTCGCGCCTCTGGCGGCCAATGCGACAGCGGCCACCCTCGCGCTGCCGGAGGAGCTGGCGGCATGGTCGATGTATCTGCTCTGGCCCAGGCGTGAAGGCGCGCAGGGCGCGCCGCTTGCCATTAACCGGACGGAAGCGTGGTGGGTCGGGCCTGAAAAAGGAGCGCCGGGTGAACGGATTTCGATCTACGGCCGAAACCTCGCCACGTCGAACGGGACCAAGGCTTCTCATGTCTACCTGAAACCTGCCGGCGGGCCGGGCCTCTATCTGAAGCCCGTTGCGGTCAATCCCTTCAAGGTCGATGTGGATATTCCCGATCTGCCGGCGGGCACATACGACATCTGGATGCACAACGGCCATGGTGGCCGGTTCGGCTGGAGCGGGCCGCTGAAGCTCGATGTCGTCGCACGCTCGCGCTGGGCGATGCAGGAGGAGACGGTCGTGGATGTCGCGCGCTTCGGGGCGACGGCAGACGGTGTGACGGACGATACGGGCGCGATCATGCGCGCCTTGCAGGCAGCCGGGGCCGCGGCACCCGCGACATTATCCTTTGCGGCCGGCACCTATCTCGTTTCGGAGACGCTGGTCGCACCCGACGACGTGACATGGCTCGGCGCGGGAATGGACAGGACGGAGATCCGGCTTCGGACCCCGCTTGCAACGGCGATGATTGCGAGCACCGGACGCGATGCGCAGTTCCGGCATCTCACCTTCAATGCGGATGGCAGGATTGGACGGAGCCCGCTTCTCGTCCTCGGCTCGGCGCGCAATATCCGGCTGGATCATGTCCGGCTTGATGCCTGGGGTGCCGCCGCACTCGATGCGCAGGATGCGGACGGCCTTGTGATCCAGTCATCGGAACTGATCGAAGACGGATCGTTCTACGGAAACAGTCGGCAGGTGTTCCTGTCCGATAACCGCTTCAGAATGACGGGCGACGGCGAGTCCGTCGTTGCTCTGTGGGGCGGGCACGATTTTTCCATGACCGGAAACACGCTGACGAATGCGGATGAAAGCCGGGAGGACGGACACGGTATCGGCCGCTTCTTTGTTGCCCAGACCCATCGCGGCAGCATGCGAAACCTCTATTGGGGCGGAAACGTCTCGCGCAATGCCGGGCCGCGGGATTGCGAGAAGGTCGATTGCAACAAGGGCGAACAGATCTGCTTCGAGATATATGGCAGCCGGTTGATGACAACTGACCTCGTCGGCGCATCCGGCGCGGAGATCACGTTCCGGTCTCTCGCCGACATGCCGGAAGAGGTTCCCGGCGGCCGGGATCTGGTGATCGTCGGTGGCCGTGGCGCCGGCCAGCATCGGCACATCGTTTCAGGGTCCGGATCGACGGTGCGCCTCGAAAAACCGTGGACCGTGATGCCGGACGCAACGAGCCGGTTTGCCCTTGCGGCCATCGCCTCGCGCGCCGCCATCTATGACAACAGCTTCGAGGGCCGCGCGAGCTACAGCGCTCACGATTCGGATACGACAGGCGTGCTTCTCTATGGCAGCGTCTACGATGTGGTGGTGGACAGCAACCGCATCTCCCGCATGCGCCACGGCATGATGACGGTCGCACTGGATTCTACTCTCGGCCTCAGTCCCTATTTTCTGCAATATTCCAATAACCTCGTGGTGGACAGCAACAGCGGCCTCTATGTCGGCACGACGTTTGCCGCCGACGGCGTGGCGGGTGTCTGGGGCGGGCTCGGCAATGTCTATCGCAAGAACCGGTTCGAGCGGATCGCCTATATCGGGATCGAATACGAAACCTGGGATCACGACGGATCGGATTTTGCCGGCACGGTCTTCGACCGGAACAGCTTTTCCGACGTGCGCTTCGGCCTTGTGGACGGCTACAAGCTGATGTGGACTCATGACGGCCAGTTCAAGGCGGCACCCGGACACCGCCCCAAGCGGATCGACACCGTGCTCTATCACAACAGGTTCGAGCGAGGCACCCCCCGCTCTGACGGGAGCCGTGGTTTCGTGACGATGCATCCCGACAACAGCTGGGTGAACGTCGGCTCGACATGGGATGGTTTCGAAACCGGCAATACCGGCCCAGCTTCCTTGATTCCCGGCAAATAGGGCCGAAAACGTTAGCGAAGCGCCTGACGTGTGGGTGAAGATGCGGTGCGCTCGCCGGGACGGCGGGGAACGAGGTTGACGCGGACGACATCGCCGGACTGCAACGTCTCGTGCTCGTCGATCACGCTTTCGCGGTAGTCTCCATCGACGATGCGAACAAGGGTATATTCGGTATCGATGGTATTCTCCATGGCGCTGACACGCTTGGCGGCGAGTCCGATCTCGGCCATGGTCTGGCCGCTGAACGCCATTTTCTGCCGGAGGCGCAGCATGTCCAGCCGGATGTCGCGGATTTCGGTTGCGGCGGTGTTGTGGCGGTTGCTGGAAAGCTCCTGAAGCCGTCTCTCAACCTCGTTTCTGTTCTGCCGGGCGCGCGCGAGAAACGAGCCGAACTCCAGAAGCTGCTGGTTCATCGCCAGAAGGTCGCGCTTTCTTTCACGCAGGGCCGCCTGGGTCGCCGCGCCTTTCGCCACAAGCGCCTGCGCCGCCTCCACATCCTGACGGATCAGTTCGAACTGCTCGTTTCGAAGCTCGCCGGTCTTCGTCAGCGTCTCGATTTCTTCGGCATAGTTCTGTCGCTGGGTCTCCAGATTGACCTGCTCGTTTTTCAGCGCCTCCAGTCGAAGATTATAGATGCTGGTTTCGGCATTGACGATCTGCTGGACGGACGACGGGTCGCGGCCGGAAACGCTGCCGGCCTTCGCATCGAACGGCGTTTCGTTCAGTTCCGCCTCCAGCCGCGCCTGCCTGATCTCCATCCCGAGCATCTGGAGCGCCATGTCCTCGTATTCCTGCTGCGCCGCGATGAGTTGCACGCCCGACATATCCGTCCGCGTGGCGGCGTCCCGAAGGCCGCCTCCGAGCGCAAAAAGCTCGAGTGCGATCATTCCGGGCCGGAACTCGTATTTTCCGGGCTTCTGGATCTCTCCGACGATGAAGACAGGGGCATATTCCTTGACGGTAACGGCAACCGAAAGGTTGGGCACATGCACCGCAAGCGCCGTGCCGATGGTGTCGCCGATCTCGGCCGTGGTCTTGTCGGCCACATCGACGCTGCCGAGGATGGGATAGCCGATCGTGCCTTCCGCACCGACCGGGAAAACGCCGGTCAGACCGGTGTCGCCATAGACCCAGATCATCAGCACGTCGCCGGCGGCCACGCGGTGCGCGGAGGGGCCTTGCGCAAGGGCGGTGCCGTGCGGAAGTGCTGCCCCGAGCGCAATGCCGATCTTCAACATCGATATAAAACCCGAACGCCTGTTCATCTCGCTTCCCCTGCCAATACCGTTGGACGTGGTGACGGTTTCAGCTGGCGGCTGCCGGCCGTGTCGACAATGACGGAGCTTGCCGTCTTGTCCCGTCCACGCTTGCGCCGGCGAACGCCGTTCACCACCATTCCGACCACCTGTTCGCCATTGGCGCGCAGCCGGGCGACGGCATTTTCCAAGTTCTTCCTGTCCGCGCGCTCCCGGTCGACCACGAACGCCACGGCATCCGCCATGCCGGCAAGCCGCATCAGGTCCAGCTCATAGGTGGCGGAGGGGCAATCGATCAGCACCAGATCGTAGCGATGTCGCATCTCGGCGATCAGGGCCGCGAAGCTGTCCGCCCCGAGAATGAAATCGGGCGGCGTGGCCTGGCGTTCGGAGACGATCACATCGACCGGAGACAAGGGATCGTGGTGAATGACGTCGTCGAACGGCGTGGCGCCCTGCATGGCGCGTGCCAGATGGTAGGCGCTCTGGATGCCGAAGGCATCGCCGATGGAGGGGTCCCGCAGGTTGGCGTCGATCACCAGCACGTTCAGCCCGCTCGACGCAAGCGAACGCGCAAGGTTGGTGACGACGAAGGTCTTACCTTCGCCGTCCACGGAGGACGTGAAGGCGATGACCTGGCTCCGGCCGTTCGCCTTTGCCTGATTGAGCTGGATGGACGTCTGGATGTCGGCGACCGCGCAATGGAAGTCGGCGGCCGATCCGCTGAACATGCCGGGTCCGGCCTTGATCTCGCCGGTCCGCATGCGCGGCACGCGCCCGATCACGGCAAGGCCCGTCTGCTGCTGGAGCGTGCCGATGGAGCCGACGGACCTGCTGTTGACCCCCATCAGAAGTGCTGCGCCCGCGCCCGATATCGTGCCGAGCAGCAGCGCGCCGAGCGCCCACAGCATCCGGTCGGGGCTGGTGGGCTTCGTGCCAGGCATGGCTTGTGTGATGATCCTTGCCTCGGCGGTGGCGATACCGTCCTGTTCGATCATCTGCTTGTAGCGGGCAAGATAGGTCTCGTAGATCGAGCGGTTGGCGTTGGCCTCGCGCTCCAGCTGACCGGCATGGACCGTTGCAATGCTGGCCGCCGACATGGCGCGCTGGACCTCCTGAAGGTTCGCGTAGACTTCGCGCTGCTGCTTCTGGTTGATGTCGATCTCGTTGCGAAGGCTTGAAACGATCTGCGAGACTTCCTCGCCGATCTGCGTCTTGAGGGACGCGAGCTGGGATTCGAGCTGCGGGCGCTGGGGGTTCATCCGGGCGCCGCTCTGGTTGATGTCGGCGATGACGCGGATGACGCGCGCCTCTTCGGCTCGCAGAAGCTGGATGGCGGGCGAGGACAGAACCTCGACCAGACCCACACCTTCCCCGGTTCGCAGGACCTCGGTGGCCGTGGCCAGCCGCGCCCTGGTTCCTGCAAGGCGCGCCTGCAATGCCGTCAGTTCGGTGTTGAGGCCTGACAGCTGCTGGGCCTGAAGGCTCGTGCCGCCGGTGTTGACCAGCCCTTCCTTCTCGCGGAATTCGGCGGCGCCGCGCTCGGATTGCTCCAGCTTCTTCTGGAGGCTGACCAGACGTTCGCCCAGCCATTCGCTCACGCGTCGGGTCGCCGTTGTCTGAAGGTCGATCTGGTAGTCGATGTAGGCTGCGGCAAACCCATTGGCGATGGTCGCGGCCAGAACCGGATCCGTTGCCGTGTAGGAAATATAGATCGTGTAGGAACGGCCGTCGTTTATCACGCGGACATTGTTCAGAATCTCGTCGATTGCTTTCCTGTACACGTCCGGATTGCCGCCGGCCACGATCCGGTCGTTCTTGCCGCCGGTGTCGATAGCGGACGGTCCGAGCCGCAGATTCGCATAGACCCGCTCGGCCATCGACCGGGACCCGATGATATCGATTTCCGTGCGCAGGACCGGGCTTTCCTGTGGAAGCGGAGACATCACGGACTCGCTCGGAAGCGCCTGAAGCTTGCGGACGTCGAGGGCGACCACGGCCTCGGAATGATAGCGTTTGGGCGCGCGCGCAAAGCCGATGGCCGCGACCAAGGCGCTGAGGAGGAGGCAGGCCGTAAAAACGGCCCGGTGCTGCCAGATAAGTGTGACAAGACGGGACAGGCCCTCTTGCGCGGTCGATGTCTGCTCGGTTTTCCTGATCATGCTCTTCCCGCCGAAACCTGTGTTGCTGGACATCTCCGGCTGGCCATCATCTCTGGGTGGCCATGGAACCGATCTTGCAGGCGACCTCGGTCCTGTTGGTCGCGCCGAGCTTCTTCATGATGTTGCGGATGTGAACCTTGATCGTGCTCTCGCAGAGGTTCAGCTCATGCGCGATGTCCTTGTTCGCCTTGCCGCACCGGAGGGCTTCGGCCACGGCCGACTGGCGATCCGTGAATGCGAGCGCCGACAGGGATTTCTGCTCCGACAGACCAAGCAGATCCCGAACGCCGAGGAGGCTGCTGACGGGGATGAAGCGCCCGCCGGCAATGGCAAGGCTGATGGCCTGAATGCAGACCTCGATGGAGACGCTGCTGGGGATATAGCCGCGGACGCCGAGCGCGATGATGTCCAGAATGACGTTGATGTCCTGATTGTCGGACAGGATGACCACGGCGGCCGGGGACATGGCATTGACCAGCTCGGAGATCTCGGCCACGAGCTGCTGCGGCGCGATGGCCGCATTGCCCGCATTGAACAGCACCGCCGACGGCGCGCCGACCGTGCGGCTGGCCGCCCGCCATTCGCCAAGGCTGGAGAAGGTCAGTACCTTTCGGTCGATCCGGTGATATTCCAGACTATGGGAAAGGCATTCCCGTTCCAGCACCCGCTTGTCGATCAGCGCGACGTAGCCGGCATCGGTTTGCGGAGCGGCGTCGTGATCGCCGTCGTCAATACGGGCGAGAAGAGAAGGATCGAACTGCATCGAATTGATAGCAGGCATTGTAATGTGCGAACGGGCGATCTCGACACTCATTGGAATGAACTCCGCAAGTCATCTGACGGGAAAGATTCTGGGTGGAGGGTATCTGCCGCGCCCGCAAGGATGGCTTATGCGAGCGTCATCTTTCGAACGGTGAAGGCCTCGGCGAAGCGGGCCGGAGCCCGGCATTCGACGCCCCGCAGACGCGCGAGACCCCGGAACGTTTCCGCATCGAACCAGTCCTTGGACCTTTGGGTGCCGAAGTGATCGAGAAGGAGAGCAACCTTGGTGTCGAGCGCATGCTCGCTGAGAGGCACGTAGATGTTGGGCTTCCCGAGGTCCCCGTCCCATTTGGGGATCTCGTATTCCATGATCAGGTGATCGCGGAACACGTTGCTCGTCAGCTGGCTTATTTCGCGGTGATCCTGATGTGCATCGTCGCGGGCATGGGTGAAGATGAGGTCGGGATTGCATCTGTCGCGCAGAGCGAGCAGCCACGCCTTGATTTCGCGGCTCTGGCTCGGAAAAAGGCTGTCGTCGAAATTGCCGAACGCGATGGACGAGGAGGCGGCTCCCATGAGGAACGCCGCCGCCGAATCCTGAGCCTCCGCCACACGCTGGTTTCCAGCGCTCAGAACGCACCAGGTGACGTCGAGGAGGACGCCGCGGGCGATCAGGTCCAGGATCGTTCCCCCCGCCCCGATCTCGATGTCATCGGAATGCGCGCCAAGGCAGAGGATCGACAGGCGCTCTCCCGGTGAGGCGACCAGCAGCGGTTTCATGGCAGCGTCACCGATGCCGTCACGCTCGTGCCGGTCGTGGACACGCGGCTCATCCATGGCATGTCGCCGCGCTCGACCATCGCCTCCAGCGTCTGCCAGTCGCGCAACGTGTCCATGGACCGCCAGAAGCCTTCATGCTTGTAGGCCATCAGCTTGTCGTCGGCGATCAGCCTGGTGAAGGGCTCGAGAACCAGCTCCTCCCCTTCCCGCATATAATCGAAGATCTCGTTGCGCATGATGAAGAAGCCGGCATTGATCCACATGTCGGAGGTTTCCGACGAACGGAACTCCCTGACGCGCCCGGAAGGGTCGATGTCCGCCAGGTGGTAGGTCAGTGGCGGCCGGACGGCGAGGAAGCAGGCGAGCTTGTCGCTGGCACGGAACGTCTCGATCATGTCGTCGAGATCGACGTCCGTCAGTCCGTCGCTGTAGTTCGCAAGGAAGATCTCCTCGTCGCGAACCTGGTCGCGGACGGCCCACAGCCGCTCCCCGATATTGCGCCAGATGCCGGTATCGATCAGCGCGACGCGCCAGTCCCTGGTCGGCGCCTTCATCATTTCCACATGGCCGGAGCCGGAAACGATGCAGTCGGCGTAGGTTTCGGGTTTGCTATTGAGGAAGAAGTCCTTGATGACATTGGCTTTGTAGCCAAGGCAAAGGATGAAGTCCTCATGGCCGTAGCCGGCGTAATACTGCATGACGTGGCGCATGATCGGCTGAGAGCCGAGGGGGATCAGCGGCTTCGGCACGCTTTCGGAATATTCCCGGATACGGGTGCCGCGGCCGCCGCAGAACAGAACGACTTTCATGATGCCAGCTCCTTCGGGTCGATTTCAGCCACATGCGGTATCGGGACGATGAATTTACCGCCCCAGTCGCCGATAACCTTCATCTGCGCGACGATCTCCGTCTTGAGGTTCCAGGGCAGGATGAGCACATAGTCGGGCCGCGCCCGTGCAAGCTCCTCGACCGGCCTGATCGGGATATGCATGCCGGGGGTGAAACGGCCGTGCTTGTAGGGATTGCGATCCACGGCGAAATCGATGAAGTCGGTGCCGATGGCGCAATAGTTCAGCAGCGTGTTGCCCTTGCCGGGTGCACCATAGGCGCAGATCGATTTTCCGGCGGTCTTCAGCCCGATCAGGAAGGACAGGAGATCCTTCTTGCTCCGGCGAGCCGCGATCCCGAATGCGGTGTAGGTCTCGAGCGCATCGAGCCCGGCGGCCTTCTCCTGTTCGAGCAGCAGATCGACACGCGCCTCGCGCGCCAGCGGGTTGCGCTCATGAGCCAGATAGACGCGCAGGGAGCCGCCATGGGTAGGAAGCTGATCGACGTCGAACACCTTCAGTCCATGGCGGGCCGCCATCTTCTCGATCGTCAGCAGCGAGAAGTAGGAAAAGTGCTCGTGGTAGATCGTATCGTACTGGCTTTCCGCGATCAGCTTGGCGACATGCGGGAACTCCAGCGTGATCACGCCGTGCTCCTTCAGAAGCAGGGTCATCCCCGCGACGAAGTCGTTGAGATCCGGCACCTGTGCCAGCACATTGTTGCCGATGATCAGGTCGGCCTGATCGCCGTTCGAGACCATTTCGCCCGCAAGAACCGTCCCGAAGAACTGGGTGATGGTGGGGATGCCCTTGTCGATGGCGACCTGCGCCACGTTGATCGCGGGCTCGATGCCGAGGATCGGGATGCCGTCCGCCAGCATGTGTTGCAGCAGGTATCCGTCATTGCTCGCAAGTTCGACGACGAAGCTCTGCGAGCCGAGCGAGAAGCGCGGGATGACGGCGTCGCAGTAGCTTTTGGCATGGGCGACCCAGCTGTCGGAATAGGACGAGAAGTACGCGTACTCCTCGAAGATATTCTCCGGCGAAACATGTTCCGGCAGTTGCACGAGGAAGCACGCCTCGCAGACGAAGGCATGCAGGGGATAGTAGCTTTCCATGCTGTCGATGGCGTCGGCCGTCAGGAAACTCTCGCAGGGCGGTGACATGCCGAGATCGACAAACGTGTGGTGAAGCGGCTCATCGCAAAGGCGGCATCGCCTTGTTTGCATTATTTTCTCTTTCGTCTTTCCGAAATCCGCTCTCACATCCATGTGACATCCCCCGGTTTTACTTGTCTTGAAAAGCCAGCCTTTGTTGTGAAATCAGGCTAGTACGAACAACCGGAACGGGCGAGGGTGATTAGAGGCTTAGGCTTTCATCCAAAAGCCGTACCCCATACGCTCCTTTTCCGCGCTTCTACCTATAGCTTTACTCCTGCCGGCAAATAGACGGATGGCCGTGACGCATCGGACATGTTCCGGGTGTTCAAAGCGACCAATGTCGGTGTTTTCAACGAGCCGCCAATCGCGGAATGTCGGCTTGTCCGACGGCTTGAAACGGGGGGTAATCGATGATTTTTACCGAAACGCGAATCACCGGTCTCTGGATCGTGCAGCCTGAAAAAATTGAGGATTATCGGGGATCTTTCGCGCGCACGTTCTGCGCCGCCGACTTTGCCGCCCGCGGTTTGCCGCACAGCTTCGTCCAGCACAGCATGTCGATATCGACGCGGAAGCATACGCTGCGTGGCCTGCATTTCCAGAAGCCTCCTCATGGGGAGGTCAAGCTCGTCTCATGCGTGCGGGGTGCGATCTGGGACGTCGCCGTGGATCTGCGCCGCCGTTCCCCGACCTATCTTGCCTGGGTGTCCACGGTCCTGTCGCAGGAGAACGGCGCGCAGTTTCTCATACCCGAGGGCTTTGCTCACGGCTTCCTGTCGCTGACGGAGGATGTCGCCGTCGCCTATATGATCTCGGCGCCCCATGTTCCCGACAGCGCCGGCGGCTTGCGCTACGACGATCCGGCCATCGGCATCGAATGGCCGGCGCTGCCGTCCGTCCTGTCGTCCCGCGATCTCGACTGGCCGCCGCTGGAGCGTCCCGTACCGGTATGACGCTACTGTCTGGAGAAGCCGAGATTTGCGACGAGGCCCACGGTCTGAAGCGCTTTTGCGGCGGCAGTGATCTCGGTGAAGGGCATGCCCGACCTTTCCGAAATGTCGAGCAGCGAGTGCGCCCCATCGGCCAGATTGAGCACCCAGAGATAGGCCATCACACGGTCGCTATTGGTCTTGTGACCGCCCATCGGCGAGAACAGCCCGTATCGCCCCAGCTGCGGCTCCCCCTTTGGCGAAAGGTTGAGCGGTGTCCAGTTGGTTTCCAGGATCTGCAAAATGTCCTGAACCAGCCTGAAGGACGACCCGAGATGCTCCGGGCGAATGAAATCGAGATCGTCGGCGGACGTGTGATATTGCGGAAACGTGCCGAAGGCGCTCCTTTGCAACAGCCCGACCGGCAGGTCGAAGCCGGGAGAGCAGAACTGGCGCTCGTCGTAACCGTAGGGAATGAAGTCGTGCAACGTCGGGGAAACATCATCCGCACCGCAGCGCACGCAGGCCGCCGCGCGGTCGATCATCGTTTGACCGTTGCGGCTGCGTTTGTAGTTCGGGCCGCCGCCATCCCCGACGCAGGAGAGCACCAGCCCGTGTCTGATCCTGCCCAGCCCCGCTTCGTTGCGTTGCAGCCAGGCCAGCGATCCGATGGTTCCCGGCGCAAAGACGAAGCGGTAGCTGAAATGGGTGGCCACCGACCGCATGCTTTCCGCCAGACAGGCCAGGAGCGCGAGGCCCGAGCAATTGTCATTGGCAAGGCTCGGGTGACAGATGTGGGCATAGAGCAGCACCTCGTCTTCGACCTCGCCCCGATGCAGATGCTCGGCATATGAAAGGTGTCCCGGCACCTTTTCGGTGTCGATGAAGACCTCGTAATCGCCATCCTCCAGCGTCGTCAGCTGATCGTGCCGCATGCAGAAGCCCCAGGCGTCCGTGTAATATGCTGTTTTGTAGGGGATGACGTGCGGCTGGTCTGGCAGCGTATGAAGGTGCGGTTTCAGCTCTTCGAGCGACATGCGCGCCTTCATCGGCGTGCTGTAGTTGACGACATGGAGATTGTGGTCGGCGAAATCGAGGATCTTTTGTCCGTTTGCATCCCTGAGGCTTGCGCCGCGAACGATCCATTCCGGGGGCACGATCCAGTCGAACACCTTCGTTCCCGAGGGGACCCGGTGCACATCGAGATCGATATGCTCCCTGAGAATGTCGATCGTATCCAGAACCCCCTGCCCCGTTATGCTGCGGCAGATCGGATAGAGGCGAGCGGCCAGCGCGTGGATGGCCGTGCCCATGTCCTGCGTTCCGGACGAAGCGGGCGCCACGCTTGTGAGATCCATGGATCACACAGCCTCTTGCAGGCGCACGGCATGAGGCACTTCTGCGATGCCGACGCGCCGAAGCTCATGGTCGATGTCTCCGTTTGCCAGAAGCAGCTGGAGCTGGCCGATGCGCTGGTATCGTGGCCCTTCGAAATCCGCCATGACAAGGCCGGCAGCGGTATAGGCCCGGTAGAGTTCGCCCGCGCCGTCCCTGGCGTTCCATGTTGGCTTGAAGGCCGGCAGCGCTTTGGCGATCTTGCTGAAATCGACCCGGTAGGACCGCGTATCGGGACTTGCACCCTCGGCATAGACCAACCTGCATTCCGGCACGGTATCGGCGACGATCTGCGCGATATCTCTGATCTGGTAGTTGTGCGCCTCCTGCCCGACATTGAAGGCCTGATTGTGCACCACATCCACGGGCGCTTCGAGGGCTGCGAGGAAGGCGCGGGAAATGTCTGCGATGTGAACGATCGGCCGCCATGGCGTACCATCGGATTTCAGCAGGATCACGCCCTCCGTCACCGCCCAGGCCATCAGATTGTTAAGGACGATATCGAAGCGCTGCATGGGTGACAGGCCATAGGCTGTCGCCGGGCGCATATAGACCGGGCAAAAGCCATCTTCGGCGAGATCCGCGATGGCGCGTTCCGCAAGCACCTTCGAGCGGCCGTAATCGGTCACCGGGTTGAGGTCTGCGGTTTCATCGACGAGACCAGTGCCGGCAGCACCGTAATTGCTGCAGGACGATGCGAAGAGGAACCGGCGGACGCCCGCCTTCTTCGCGGCGGCGGCCACCCGCACGCTCCCATGGTAGTTGATGGCGTAGGTGTTCGCCGGGTTGAGGTTGCTCAACGGATCGTTCGAGAGCGCGGCGAGGTGGATGACTGCATCGAAACCGCGCAGGTCCTCATCGGTGATATCCCGCACGTCCTTCAGGAGACCGGATACCTCCGGCATCGGGCCGCCCGGTGCGTAGGTGCAGCGATGATAAAGCTCGCAGTCGAACCCATGCACATCATGGCCGGCCGCCCTGAGAATAGGCACCATGACCGAGCCGATGTAGCCGCGATGCCCTGTTACCATGACCTTCATTGCCGTCTCCTCCAGATTTACGGGATGGGAAACCTACCGCCCCGATGCGACAACCGGGAGCGACGCATGCGGCGGTCCGCGGCATGCCAAGGTGGAATGCGCGCTGCGCGATTACGTCTTTCGGGCCATCATGTCCGCAGCCGGCATTGCAAAGCCGACGCCGGCGCCGTCCAGACGAGGCAATGGCGGGGCGGATGTCGACGGGCCGTTGAAGCGGCGGAATACGGGATCGGACGGGCGTCCGACCAGAAACGTCTCGACCCTTCGGTCGAGCGCGCGCTTGTAGACGGACAGCGCACCATCGATGGCGTCGATGGTCTTCTCGATATCCTCGTCGGAATGCGTGTAGCTGACAACGAGCGACGGCGCGAGAACGCCGCGTCGTATCGTTTCCTGAAGAAACAGAGACCGGAACATCTGCGACGGCTGGCCGGCCGCATCGAGGGTCGCATAGGTCAGGCAGGCGGGGTGCCCCGAAACCTTGAAATGGTTCTGCAGGCCGTGTACCGCGGCCACCTGCGCCAGCGCCGTCTTGAGCTTCGTACCCTGCTGGATCAGATGCTCGATGACGGGTTCATGCCTGTAGACCTGCATCGTCGCGATTGCCGCGGCCATCGCATGGGTTTCGGCGCCATGCGTGGTCGAAAGAAGGAACACGCGGGGCGCGCTTGTCTGTTCGATGCCGCCAAGATCCATGAACTCCCGCTTTCCCGCAAGCGCGGAAATGGCAAAGCCGTTGCCAAGCGCCTTGCCGAAACAGGAGAGGTCCGGCACGATATCGTAGGCCTGCTGCGCCCCGCCGCTGTGCCACCGGAAGCCGGTGATCATCTCGTCGAGAATGAAAAGCGCGCCATTCTCATGGCAGAGGTCCTTCAACCTGTGCAGATACTTGTCTTTCGGAGCATCCCCCCGCGACGGCTCCAGAATGAAGGCCGCGATCCGGCCGGGATGCCGCCGCAACAGGTCCCGTGCGCTGTCGAGGTCGCCATATCGGAACCCAAGCGTCAGGTCCCGCACGGCATCGGGAACGCCGGCATTCATGGGGGTCGTGCCGATGAACCAGTCGTCGGTGGAAAAGAAGGGATGATCGCGGCAGATTGCGATGAGATCCCGGCCCGTTGCCGCGCGCGCCAGACGGATCGCGGCCGACGTCGCGTCCGATCCGTTCTTGCAGAATTTCACCATTTCGGCCGATGGCACAGTTTCCAGAAAGGCGGACGCGCAATCGATTTCTACTCTCGACGGTCGCGTGAAATTGCAGCCGCGCTCCAGTTCCTCCATCACGGCCTGAACGACATGCGCATAGGCGTGGCCAAGGCCAACGGCGCGATTGCCCATGCCGTATTCTATATACTCATTGGCATCGACGTCCCAGACATGGCTGCCATAGCCGCTGGCGATAAAGCCCGGCGAAAGCATGGGATACTGGTCGTCCCCCTTGGCGTAGGTATGAGCGCCGCCGGGAATGAGGCGGTGCGCGCGCATGCGAAGGCGGTTCGAGTTCTCGAAATTCTGTATCAGATGTCCCATTCGCCGCGTCCTCTGGTTCACGATCCCGAAGATCGAGGATTGCCCCAGATGGAAGCGGCGTCATTCTGACAGTTCGTCAGCGCGACATGACCGAAAGGCTTAGAGACCGCCTGTAAACCAAGCGGCTGAGAGCCCGCGCACGCTCGTCAGGCGTCGAACATCGCGGATATCTTGAAGATGATTTCCGTCCTGTTGCGGGCCTGAAGCTTCTTCATGATGTTGCGCACATGCACCTTCACGGTGCTTTCCCGAAGGTTCAGCTCGTAGGCGATGATCTTGTTCGGCTTGCCCTTGGTCAGGGCGTCGATGACATCCACCTCCCGGTCCGTAAAGATCTCAGCCCGCCTGCGCTCCCTGTTCTCGGCAACGACGAGCAGCTGGCGCAGATCGTCGAGGTTCTCGGCGGAGATGAAAACGCCGCCGGCAACAGCGAGCGATATCGCGCCGACACATACGGAAAGCCCTATCGCAGAGGAAATATAGCCGCGAACGCCCAGTTCGAAAGCTTGCATGATCTGGCGAAGATCCCTGTTTTCGGCAAGGATGACGACGGGCAGGCCTGGATAATCCGCGACCAGCTGGCGGACATCGGAGACGAACGACGCCTCGCAGAAATTGCCGCGGCCGATGTTGATGAGGATTCCGGCATGGGTGGGGTCCGGCGCCTTGCGCCACATCGAGATCGTCGAAAACAGCTCGACATTCATGTTAAGGCCGTGCGCGATAAGGCTCTGGGCGAGACATTCACGATCCAGCGCCCGATCGTCGATGATCGCCAGCCTGGAAACAGAAGCTTGCTGAAGCCCGGATGCTGCAATGTCACGCGGAACGACGCGGAACGGTTGTGCCTGCGATAGATGACCAATGGTTGAGACTGCTACTGACATGTGTCCTCCGCGATCGTTTATGTGAATGGCTGAACCGATATCTTTTAAAACCCGTATTGAATGGAATGAGCATCATTTCATCCAGATGCTGATCGATGGATCTCTGATGCCCTACTGCTCCAAACGCCCTCTACCTCAAATAGTGGCAGGCCTATTTCGGTGGAAATTAATATGAAATGAATTATGTTAGTAACGACACAATTATAACAAAATAAACCACGATAAAAGCATCGGAATATACCTATTATGTTATTTTACTGAATTTAGATATAAAGATTTGGTATGTGTAAATTTTTGAGATGGACAATTTTGAATCGTCGATTCTAAGGAGTTAGGTTTGATGACTTGTGTACGATTCAGACACAACAACACGTGCAATAACTTCGCTGTTATAGTGGTATCCAGTGGGGGGTTCTTCTTTCGGTAATTCAGCAGTATTTCGCACGTGCGGTACGGAAACGTACAAATAATTTTCAGCATTGCAGTTTCTATCACGTTATGGTTGCGTTTCGACTGGTCTATCTTTCGCTGGGGGGGTGAAAGTCAGTGCATTTGGTCCCTCGTCCCGGTCGTCGGTGTTAGCCGTCAACAACCGCTTAATCGAGAAACCCGTATGGCAAAACGTCGCGCAAGAGTGCGGGGGATGGTGCCTTGGTCCGGCATTGGTCCCGGCCGCGATACTGTCTCCGGAAGCACTTCCAACAGGAGGAAGAGCGACCCCGATCCGCGGCTGGCGCCGCCGAATGTGGGACTGCGCTTTCACGCGGACTGGTCGCCGGGACTGCGTAGCCTGCAAGACCGTATCGACGATATCAGCCGGTCGCTGGACCGCAGCGGAACGGGAGTGTCTGCCAAAAAGGGATTTCCCGCCCAAAGCCAGCGCGTAGCGGCGCTTCTGCTCGATGCCCTCGATCGGCAGCGCAACGCAATGACGACGCTTGAGGCCGTCATGACCTGTTCCGGTGTCGCGACGCTTCTGCTGGATACAGCCTGTCGGGTCCGTTTTTTCACCGCCGCCGCCGCTTCGTTCCTGAGGATCGCTCCGGGCGATATCGGCCAGCCGGTCGCCAGCATCGTCGAATTGACAAGCGCCCACCCCCTCCATGCCGATGCTGCGAAAGTTGTTTCGACCGGCGAGACGGTCGTTCGTGAGATGGCGCTGTCCGAGACAGTCTGGTGCGTGCGCAGGGTTGCCTTGTGCGAAACGCTGCATGGCGAAAACGAAGGCGTCGTCGTCACCTTCACCGATATCAGTGAACAGAAAGGGCGAGGCTTGAGCAGCGACGGTGCCCGCGCCGTGGCAGAGGCCGAGAATGCATGGAAATCACAGGGACTTGCAGCCGCCAGCCATGACCTGCGTCGCCCCGTGCAGGCCTTGCGATTGCTGCATGGCCTGCTGGAGAGGAACCACCCGGACGATGCGTCGAGCTGGCTGCTTCGACGCATGAAAGATACGCTCTGTACGATATCGAGTATTCTCGATACCGTGTTCGATGTGGATGGAATCCTGACCGGTGACCTGCCGCCGGACCTGGAGCAGTTCCCGGTTTCCGCCGTTCTGCAACGGCTGGAGCGAGAGTTTTCCGAGATCGCGCAGGCTCGGAAGCTGGAGCTTCGCATCGTCCCGTCCAGCCTGTTCGTCAAAACCGACCGCCGCATGATCGAGCAGATCCTGCGAAATCTCGTGTCCGCCGCTGTCAAATCTACCGCGGGTGGAAAAGTCCTTGTGGGATGCCGGCGGCGTGGCGGAGTGTTGCGGATCGAGGTCCGCGATGCCGGCGCCGGCATGCCGGAGGACGAGAACTGGCCCGCTGATGGAAACCGGCAAGACGAATGTCCGGGCCAGGATTCAAGTCTTGTCATCGTCAGGCGGCTCGCCGACCGTCTGGGATCGAACCTCGCTTTCCAGTCCGCTCCCGGCAAGGGCACCATTGTCTCCATCCATGTTCCCATGGTGGACATTCCGGCAACCGGCCCTCCCGAGACCATGGACCCTCTCCCCCGTCCGCATCGTTCCCCTGCAACGACCGCTCCGAAAGGTGGCTCCATTCTGGTGGTCGAGGAGGACGCAGATGTGCGCGAGCTTCTCAGCCTTGGACTGGCAGGGGCCGGCTACCGTGTCGCGACGGCAGTCGATGGCGTCGAGGCGCTTGGTCATATCGAAGAGAAAAGGTTTCTGCCCCACCTCGTCATCGCCGACAGCAACCTGACGCGCGGGATGGCCGGACGGGATGGCACGGATGTCATGGAGAAGATGCGGGCCCTGCTCGGCTACCACGTGCCGGCTCTCAGCCTGTCCGGCGAAATATCGGCCGACGGTGCGCATCGTCGGGTTTCGCAGCTGAAAAAGCCGGTCGGGCTGGATGAAATGCTGCGCCGCGTGGCCGACCTTCTGACCTACCCCGCAGCTTGCGAACAGTTGGACCATGGCGGAGAGCCGGGTTTTCCGGCAGAAGATTTGCCCCAGACGGTGGAAATCGTCAATGACGAGACGACCGTTCGCGATACGCTGCGGGCCGGGCTCGAAGGTGCAGGTATGACCGTCGTCGCGCACACGAGCGGCGAAGACTATCTGGAATCCTACGATCCGTCCCGGACGGGCTGCGTCGTAATCGATATGGACCTGCCGGGGATGACGGGACTGGATGTCCTGCGTGCCCTGAAGGCCCGGAAGCACGGGTTTCCCGTCATCGTCATGACCGGCCGCAACGATATGTCCAGCGCTGTGGAAGCGATGAAGCTCGGTGCCGCCGATGTCATCGGGAAGCCCTTTTCGACCGATGTCTTTCGGCGCAGCCTGTGCGCCGCCCTGCGCAGCATACCGACCGGCGGCCAGAGCGATCATCGTCGCCAGAGCGCCCGTAGCCAGCTGGCGCTTCTGACGGCACGTCAGCGGCAGGTGCTCGATCTTGTCGTCAAAGGCTGCTCCAACAAGATCATCGCCGCCCGGCTCGGCCTCAGCCAGCGGACCGTCGAAAATCATCGCGCGCAGATCATGACAAGGACGGGCGCGATCTCGCTGTCTGCCCTGATGCGCATCGTGGTTTCGGCGGAAGAATAACCTCGCCGCTCGCGCCGGCAGCCGGTACTCCTAAAGACTTATATCGCCGTTTTTCACCATCCAAAGCTGCGATAGGATTTGCCGCCGCGCCTTGTAGACTCAGCCCCGATCATGGATCGAACGGGGGATCTCGCATGTGCGGACTGGTTGGAATTGTCAGTGGAAAGCCTGTTGCCGGCCGGTTGGTGGATGCGCTCCGGCGGCTGGATTACCGGGGATACGATTCCGCCGGCATCGCGACCATCGAAGGCGACAGGATGGAGCGTCGCCGGGCGCCGGGCAAGCTCTTCAACCTCGAGCAGCGTCTGGATGCCGACCCGATCGGAGGCGCGATCGGCATGGGACATACGAGATGGGCGACACATGGCATTCCCAACGAAACGAACGCCCACCCGCATTTCGTCGGAGACGTTTGCGTCGTTCATAACGGCATTATCGAGAACTTCGCCGAGCTTCGGCAGGAACTGGCCGAAGACGGCGCGCTGTTCGAGACCCAGACCGACACCGAGATCCTCGCGCATCTGATGGCCCGCTACACTGCGGAGGGACACAAGCCCGTCGCCGCCATGCTCGAAATGCTGCGGCGGCTGCGCGGCGCCTATGCGTTCGCGATCATGCTGAGATCGCATCCCGGCATGATGATGGCGGCACGGTGCGGCCCGCCTCTCGCCATCGGTCACGGCGATGGCGAGATGTTCTTCGGCTCGGACGCCATTGCTCTTGCCCCCTTCACGGACGAGGTGACCTATCTCGCCAACGGCGATTGCGCCGTCATTACTCGCACTGACGTAACGCTTTTCGATTTCTACGGCCTGCCAGTCCAACGCACCCGGCAGATGACGCAGACATCCAGCTACCTCGTAGACAAGGGCAACCACAGACATTTCATGGAGAAGGAAATCGCCGAGCAGCCCGAGGCCATCTCGCATGTGCTGGCCCGCTACGTCGATTTCACGTCGAAAAGCGTCAAGGCCTGCAACGCTATCGATTTTTCGGGAACGGACAGCCTTCACATCGCGGCCTGCGGAACGGCCTATCTCGCGGGCTGCATCGGTAAATCCTATCTGGAACGTTATGCCGAAATCGCGGTGGAGGTCGATGTCGCATCCGAGTTCCGGTATCGCACCCTGCCCTTCTCGAAGCGGCAGGCCGCCCTGTTCGTCTCGCAATCCGGCGAGACCGCCGACACGCTGGCCGCATTGCATATTTGCCGGAACAACGGCGTGGTCACCGGCGCCATCGTCAATGTCGAGGGCTCGACGATTGCGCGCGAGTCCGATGCGGTGTTTCCCATTCTCGCAGGACCGGAAATCGGCGTTGCCTCCACCAAAGCCTTCACCTGCCAGCTGGCCGTGTTCGCCTGCCTTGCCATTGCCGCCGGGCGACGCCGGGGGACGATCGATAGCGCGCAGGAGCAGGCGCTCGTCGGGCATCTCATCGAAGTCCCGAGGATCATGAGCGACGTGATTGCGAGGATTCAGCCGCAGATCGAGGATCTGGCGGCCCGTCTCGCCCGTGTCCGGCATGTCATCTATATGGGGCGCGGCACCAGCTATCCTCTCGCCATGGAAGGCGCGCTCAAGCTCAAGGAAATCGCCTATATCCATGCAGAAGGTTATGCGGCCGGCGAGCTGAAGCATGGGCCTATCGCGCTCATCGACGACAGCATGCCCGTGATCGTCATCGCGCCCTATGACCGTTTCTTCGAAAAGACCGTCTCCAACATGCAGGAGGTCGCCGCGCGCGGCGGGCGGATCATCCTGATCACGGATGAGAAAGGGGCTGCAAAGTCCAGTCTCGCGACCATTGCCAGGATCGTCCTGCCCCATGTCGACGACATCATCTCCCCGCTGATCTTTGCGTTGCCGCTTCAGATGCTGGCCTATCACACGGCCGTGATCATGGGGACAGATGTGGACCAGCCACGCAACCTGGCAAAATCCGTCACGGTGGAATAGGCGCCGTTCGTTTCACGAGGCCGGCGCCCGGCGACCAGGGCGCCGGACAGCCTTTTACGACAGGCGACGGTTCTGCTTCTTCGGGCCTGCCAAAAAGACCCGGTACAAGCGGCCCCATCTGTCGGGGCGGCTTAGGAGGTAGTCGATGGGCGGCAGCACGACGGAGATCGGCGAGATACGGAACGCCAGCCGGAAGAAATCCCGTGCTTTCCGGTTGCGCTGCAGCAGGTTCGCGATACCGCACCAGTAGGCGCGATTGGCGATGCCCTGCAAGGCGAGCCGCCGCATGGACCGGCTGCCCCGCAGACCGCTGCCCTCGTGAGCGAAGAAGGATTCGACAGCTGCCGCGGTATGCACGATGTGCTGCATCTGGTCGGCTGCGATCTCCTTCGACCGGTTGGCGTCATGTGAGCGGATGCCGGCCTGGATGCAATCGAGTTCCGCCACGGGACCGTACATCGCCAGCCGCAGCCACATTTCGTAATCGTCTGTATGCGGCAAGGCCTCGCGATAGTGGCCGGCCTGCTTCTGCGCGCTGGTCCTGACGATGACGGTCGGGCTTGAGATCCGGAAAACTCCCATCCGGCAGAAACGCTTGATGAAGGCCCTTCCGCTGATCAGGCGGTGGGGCGGCATATCGGGTTGCCGCGCGATCCGGGGCACGGGCATCCGATCCCGTATGGCGAGATCCCGGCCGTGACAGAACGAGATCGAGGGATTCATCTCCATCACGGTCAGCGCGCGCCTGAGGGCGCGGGGAACGAGAACATCGTCCGCGCACAACATGAGGAAGCAGTCCGCCTCGGCCCAGTCGATCCCTTCGTTGAAGGAGGCATGCGGGCCGATATTGCGGGGCCGCAGGATGATTTGCACACGGTCGTCCTCGCTGGCAAGCGCCCTTGCAATATCGGCGCTGTCGTCGGTCGAGGCATTGTCGATGATCAGCACGCGAACCGTGACGTCTTCCTGATCCAGCACGCTTTCCACGCAGGACCTGAGATACCGGCCATAATTATAGTTGGGGACGACGACATCGATGCTGGACATGATTCACGCTCCAAGTGCCGGAAAGTGCCGCCGTAGCCAGGGCATGGCGCCCAGTAGCCTCAGCGCGATGAAACGAACCTCGTCGAGGAAGGGATGCTGCGCCAGCACCAGTCCCGGTAGCCATCCGGCAAGGGCCAGCAGGAATGTGACGCCGAGCGTGATCAGCCCCATGTCCATATCCCAGCCATGGAACGCCAGCAAAGCCAGCGGCCCGGCCATGGTGAAGGCGGTGACGACGACGCTCGGCATGATCGCCAACCAGAGTTCGGACAGTGTGAAGCCCAGATGCCGTTTTGCGAATGCGAGCGAGATGATCATCTGGATGGGCAGCGACACGAACTGACTGAGGGCCATCGCCGTCACCCCGTAGACGCTGGCAATACACAGCAGGATGGTGGCGATGCATCGGCAGAAGAGGCTGGAAAGAAAGGCATCCCTGTTTTCGCCGAGTGCCAGAAGCAGCGGGTTCGTGACGATAACGGCAAACCAGAAGACGGCTGCGAGCGACAGGATGTGCACCAGATGGCCGGCCTCGTGCCATTGGGGGCCGAGCACGAGATTGACGATCGGCTCGGAGGTCACGGCGATCAGCAGCACGCCCGGCCAGTAAAGGCAGGAGATATAGGCGAGCGTCTGGAGATATGCCTGGCGGATGTTGCGGCCCTCCCGCACGCTGGCGCTGAGGGCGGGAAACGCCATCGCGTAGAAGGCCGACATGATGATCCTGTCCGGGATGCCGCAGACGGTGTTGGCCCTGTTGTAGAGACCGACCGAGGACATCGAGATGATCTTGCCGAGCAGGAGTTGCGGCACGGTTTCGTAAATCCGGTCGATGAGCTGGGACGCGCCCTTGTAGCGCCCGAAGGCAATGGCCGCATCGAGGGAGGCAAGGCTCGGACGGCAGATCGTTGATAGCGGATAGGGGGACACGACCACAGCAAGCATGGCAAGCGAGATCGCGCCGGCCAGCATGCCCCAGGCATAGCTCATATAGCCGACGTCGAGATAGCCGAGCAGCATGGTGACGATGGCGGATATGACGAGCGAGACGGTGCGGATGTTCGCCAGCCGCCCGAACGCCATGTCCCGCCGCATGATGGCGATGATCGGCAGCGACAGGATCTCCGCGAATGCGGACATCAGCACAAGGAACAGGAAGAACGGAAGTTCCGGGAAATCGTAGAACCGCGCGATCCACCCGGCCGCCGCCATGACGCAGGCGGTAACGAACACCGTAATACCCGCCAGCAGCGTGAAGGCGGTCCGGATATCCTTCACATCTATCGTCTGCTTCTGGATTAGGAACTCCGGCGTGGCGAATTCGCGGATCGAGAGTGCGACGGCGCCGATGCCGATGCCGGTGACCATGTGACCGATACCGTCCGTGGTCAGCAGACGCGCCATGGTCGCGACGACGGCGACATTGATCACGATCGCCAGATACTGTTCGACGGACGACATGATGAAGGCGCGCCGTGCTGTCATGATTGTCTCCCGGCCGGCAGGGCCACCGCCGGCGGTTGCGGATCCGGCTGTTTTCTCGGCTGTGGGATCAGGGACATCGCGATCGCTCCATCTAAATCGTTGGCCTATATCGGCGGTGGCCGGCGCTCATTTGAGCAGGACGGGCTCGCCATCCGGCAAGTCCGGCATCGCGCGCTGCCAGGGTTCGGACAGGAACATGCGCTGCAAAAGGTCCTGCTGATCTGCCAGTTGCAGTCGCACGCGGGCGTTGACGAGGTCGATGGCGAGACCCGCACCCTGCCTGTCGGCGATCAGCCGCCGCACGAGCGCCAGAAGTTCGTCCGGGTCGAAGGTTTCGATATGCCGGCAGTAGACCTGCTGGTCGAAGGCCTGCATCAGGTCGTCGTTCTTGCGGGCGTAGCCGAGTGAAATGGTCGGTCGGCCCATTTTGAGCGAGCAGACCAGATTGTGATAGCGCGAGACGACGGCGAGATCGACGCGCGCGACCAGCGCCATGATGTCGTGCAGCGACACGCTCGAAGGCGTCTCGATGCGGCTTCGCTCCGATACGGATACCATGTGCCTCAGGGCTTCCAGAATGTCGTCGCGGGCGTGCTCGTCGGTGACGTCTCCCATGAAAAGGGAGATGCTGTGCCCCTCCCTCAGAAGGCCCGCGACGAGATGGGAGATCTTGCCGATATAATCGGCATAGATCCGACCGGCCTGCGGGTCGCCGGCTCGCCATCCGCGATATTGCATGATCCCCACGCCGATGTTCAGCGATGTGCCGGGCACCGCCGGACGCGGGCCTGGTACGGGAGCCGGAAGGCTGAAGGCGATATCGGGGTAACGATGGTCTTTCGCGACATCGATGCCGAGCGACGTCATGAAACGGAGCGACGTGTCGTCGCGATACGAACGATAGGTGCCCATCCTTGCCGCCGCCGACAGCAGCCGGCGGCTGAACCGGCCTGTGATCGGGCCGGCTCCGATGCTGACGAAGGCTATTTTCGTGTTGCGGAGCCGGGCCGCAAGGCACCAGAAGAACAGCACGAGAGGCCAGCCGAACGCGTGTTCCTGAAAGTCATCAAGGATGCCGGTGCCGGGGACGATCATGAGATCGATGCCGTTGAACCGCGAGAGCGCTGTGCAAAGAAGCATGAGACGGCGCGGCACGTTGAACAGGATCCTGTTCACCAGCCTTGCGGCGGGGGCCGACAGGACCGGTCCGCCGACGCTCATCGAGGGAATGCCGTACCGCGCCGAAACGACCTTCGGATTTGAGCAGATGCAAAGGAGTTCGGCATCGGGTCGCAGCTTGCGCAGCGAAAGGATCATCGCCTCCAGAGAGCCGTCATTGCCGGTGTTGCCGGAACCGAATTGTCCGATCAGGCTGATTTTCATCGGATCTCCATAAGCGCCAGCGGGAGGACCAGACTGGGGAGCCGGCATGAGGGAGGGGCGCGCCAGAACGGAAAACGCCGGATACCAGGCACGTGCGGGAGGCTCGAAAAACAGAGGCTGACCCACGGGATCGGCCACGAAGCAACGGTTAGCGCTCATCCAACGATATTCCCATGCCCCTCTTTGGCGGGTGGGCTACCTCGAAGGGAGAGGCTGTACGCCCCGGATCGGTCGAAGGAGGCGGCCTTTGCGCCCGGAGTGCGACTACACCCGTCGGGCAGCGGCCTTACTATCAGGCAAGACGAGACGGCTGCGCCTGTTCTGCGGCCAGTTTCCGGTCGAACGACGCGTTCGCCCCTCGTTGGAAGAGAAAGAAGGGGGGTCCGATGAAGCTTGCCTATTTCGTCATTCCGCATATCGGCGGAACCTATTCCGTGTTCACGGCGCTGCGCAAAGGGCTTGCCCCGTACGGCGTCGATGTCCGGTGGTTCGGCCTCTGCGAAGAGACCCACGATGTGCCACGGGGCATTGGCAATCAGGACGAGACCGGCCTGATGCTGCGCCTGCCGCGCCACATGGGCGAGAAGGAGCGGGCAAGGCTCGTCGCGGACGAGATCCGCAAGCAGGGCTATGAAGGCGTCTTCGTCAACGTCCTCGGCGACCGCTTCCAGACCAACATCGCGCGTTACCTTCCGCCGGATATCCTGCGCGTCGTCATCGTCCACAACATCACGCCGGGCACCTATGCGGCGGCAAAGGCGATCCGGGACTATACCCACATCACCATCGGCGTTTCCGAGCGCTGTCAGGAAGACCTCGTCGAGCGCCATGGATTTCCGCGCGACAGGACCTTTGCCGTGCCCAATGGCATCGACACGCAGGCGTTCATCGCGCTCGGGCAGCAGCGAAAGCCGGCGCCGGCGGAGCTTCGGACGCTGTTCGTCGGGCGCATAGAAGACGCTTCGAAAGGCGTTCTCTGGTTACGCGAAATTCTGGATGCCGTGCCCGAAACGGTCGGCCTGACCGTGGTCGGCGACGGACCCGATCTGCCAAAGCTGAGGCGGCGGCTGACGAACCATGCCGCGCGCGTCCATTTCACCGGCGCCGTGGACCCCGCCCGCATACCCGCCATCATGGCCGAACACGACGTGCTGATCATGCCGTCGCGGTTCGAGGGGCTTGGCATGACGATGATAGAGGCCATGGCCGGCGGCTGCGTTCCGGTGGTCTCGCATATCCGGGGCGTCACCGATACCGTTGTGGACGACGGGAGGAACGGCATTCTTTTTCCGGTTGGAAACTACACAGCCGCAGCTCAGGCCATCGGCCGGCTCAATGCCGACCGTGAGCTTCTTGCAAGGATGTCCACCGCCGCTCAGGAGACCGCGCCCGACCGCTTCGGTATCGATACGATGGGCACCCGTTACAACGCCATCATCACCTCGGCGATAATCAATCGTCCGAAACTCTCGCCGGTCCTCGATCTCGACGCATGGTCGATCCCGAACGGGCTTCGGGCGGGGCTGCGCACGGTCATCCCGCTTCCTTTGAAGAACTACCTGCGGGTGGTGCGTGAACGACTGTAATCGCCCGGGCGCGCGCTTCCCTGCGATGCAGCGCGTCAGGCTCCTTGTCGACTTAACGGAGGACCGCCATGTCCTGGATGCTTCTTGAAACCGGCGCGACATTTCTTCTCGGCGTCATCTTCGTCGCCACCGGACGACGCCTTTGCGTCGCCTTCGGGCTCGTTGACCGCCCGGATTTCGCGAGAAAGCGTCACAGGGGAAGCATTCCCCTGTGTGGTGGCGTCGCGATTTTTGCGACCTTTGCCTGCGCATCGCAGCTCGGGCCGGGCTCGTCTCTCCTGAGCGTCCCGTTCTGGCTCGGGCTTGCGCTGATCGTCGGCATCGGCGTGCTGGACGACCGCCTGTCGCTGTCGGCGGGAGGCCGCCTCACGGTGCAGCTGCTCGTGTCGATCCTGATCGCCGGAAGCCTGCAGACCGGCTCGCTCTCCTTCGGCGTTCTCGACCTGCCGGATACGGTGGTTCTCCTGCCGGTGCTTTTCCTCATCTGCGTGGTGTTCATGACAGGGCTGATCAACGCCTGGAACATGCTGGACGGCATCGACGGGCTTGCCGGGGGAACGGCGGCTGTCAGCCTCGTATGGCTGATCGTCATCGCCACCTTTGCCGGCATGCCGGATCTCATCCGGTCGCTGGAAACCCTGCTCGTCTGCATCTGCGCATTCCTCGTCTTCAACATGCGCAGCCCGTGGCGGGCGCGCGCCAGCGTCTTTCTCGGCGATGCCGGCAGCACGGCGCTCGGCATGGTCATCGCCTGCGCTATCCTGATGATTGCCACGGCAAGCCCGGTCGTTTCCTTCTCCGCCCTGCTATGGGTGGTTTTCCTTCCCATTGCCGATACGCTGAGCCTGATCGTCCGCCGGATCCTTGCCGGACGAAGCCCGATGTCGGCCGACCGCTGGCACCTGCACCATCTTCTGCTGGATCACGGCCTGACGACCTCGTCGGCCACGCATACGCTGATGATCGTGTCCGCCCTTTGCGGCGGCATCGGCTATGCCGGCATCCGGCTGGGGATCGCCGGAGAGATCATGGCGGCGGCCCTTGTCCTGCCGATCTGCCTGCACACGCTCTTCGTCCTTGTTTCCACCGGTTACCTCACCCGCACGCGTCTGGTGCATCTGCGTGCCAAGGCACGAAGCGCTGCCTCGGGGCATGATGTCCTCGGCGCACGCGCACCGGTCGGGGCCTTCACGCACGTCGGCGAAGCCGACAGGGATGCGTGAAGCCCGCTTCGTCCACCTCTCCGCAACCGTGAAATTTTCCCGCCTGAACAAGGATGCAACGATGCGTTCCAGATATGACGATCCGTCTTTCAATCCGGCAGGCGTGGCGCTGCCCCGCTTCGGAGGGCCGACCTACGCGCTGCGCTTCCGGCTTCTCCGCCTATTCTGGATGGCTGCCTGGCTGCTTCTGGCGGCATGGACGCCGCCGCAGCTTCGCCGCTGGCGCAATGCGCTGCTGCGCATTTTTGGCGCGCGGATACACGAAACGGCGACCGTCCACGCCAAGGCCCGCATCTGGTGGCCGGCGCATTTGGTAATGGAGGATTACGCATCCATGGGGCCGGGCGTGATCTGCTACAATGTCGCAACCATCACGATCAGGTCCTTCGCCTCCGTCTCGCAGCGCGCCCATCTCTGCACGGGCACGCATGACGTTCAGGACAGTACCTTTCCTCTGGTGTCCCGCCCGATCGTCATCGGCGCGAACGCCTGGATCGCTGCCGAGGCTTTCGTCGGACCCGGCGTCATGGTTGGGGAAGGCGCGGTTCTCGGGGCACGAGGGGTCGCGGCCCGCTCACTCGAAGCCTGGACGATTTATGTGGGAAACCCGGCAAAGCCGGTCCGGGCGCGCCGGCCCGAGGCGGGTGCCGCACATGCGCTCGCCTCGTAAGCGCGGAGCGTCATGTCCGCGATACGGGGCCAGGTGAACGTCTCGAAAATCATCCGCCGCCCGTTCTCGCCCATCTGCCGGGCGAGGATGCGATCCCCGAGGATGGCATCGAGGCCTTTTGCGACCTCGACGGGATCGAGCGTGACGACCATGCCCGCCTGGGCGGCCGCCACTTCTGGAAAATGACACTGGTCGGAAATCACCACCGGCGTGGCGCAGGCCAGCCCCTCGAGGATCGCCATGCTGAACCCTTCCTGACGGCTTGGAAGGCAAAAACAGTCCGCCTCCACGATGGCCGCCAGCTTGGTGTCGCCATAGATCGGCCCTGTCATATGCACCCTGCCGCCAAGGCCATGCCTCTCGATCAGGGCCGTAAAGCCCGCTTCCGCGCCATCGGCCGGGCCGGCGACCACGAGATCGACATCGGGATGCTGCGCGGCAAGGACTGCGAAGGCGTCCGCCAGAATATCGAGCCCCTTCTTGAAATGCAGGCGCGAGAGAAAGAGGATGTAGCGACGTTCCTGGGGAAGGCCGATCTGCGCGCGGAAGAGATCCTTTGCCGGCAGTGGATCGAACTCGTCCGGAAAGACGCCATTGGGGATGATGATGTTCGGTGCGCGGAACCCGAGCGGCTTGACCGTTCGAAGCTCATCGATGTTGAGAACGTGGATGAATGCCGCGTTGTTCAGCATGCCGGAATAACAGAGGCGCAAGGCGATCTTCTTCTTCCATCGCTTCTGGGCGAGGCTCCAGTGATCGAGCATTCCGGCCGGGCAGACGCAATAGGGAATCTTGCCCGCCAGTTTCGAGGCATAGAGCAGGAAGGGCTCCCAGATGCCATGGATATGGATGAACGACGTGCCGGGAAACAGCTGGCGTAACCGCCGCTTGCCCTGGATGCAGAAGATACTTTCAAACCGGCCGGGAAGGGTCAGGACATGCAGCCGGACATCGGAAAAGCCGGGTATCGCCTCGCCTAGTTCGATCACCTGCCGATGCGCCTCCTCGCTGCCATAGGCAACGATATGGACCTCCGACCCCATGGCGGCTTGCGCTGCGGCAAGCCGCATGGCGACAGCCTGGAGGCCGCCGTTCTTCGGATCGATGGAAGCAATGACATGAACGATCTTCATCGGCGCTCTCCCCTGTTTGCTGTTCGGGAGGGCATCCCGATGTTGAGGCCTACAGTTGCGAAAGTGCGGCCAGCAGGCGCGTTCCATATTGCTCCACGGTGAATTCCGCGGCCCGGCTCAGGGCATTGCGCGACATGTCGGCCCGCAATTGCGGATCCTGTGAAAGACGTTCGACGGCAAGAGCGATCGCAACCGCATCACCCGTTGGAACGATGAAGCCCTCGACGCCGTCCCGCACGACGCTGCCGGTATTCTCCGTGGTTATCACCGGCAGACCGGCCGCCAGCGCCTCGTAGACCGACGTTGCCGACCCCTCGCAGATCGAGGGCAGGAGGAAGACATCCGCCCAGCGAAGCTCCGCTCCGATTTCGGCACGCGGCACGATGCCCCTCAAGGTCACCCATTGCGAAATCTCCCTCTGGATCTCGTCCGACAGGAAGGTTCGGCCCACCATGCGAAACAAGGCCGAGCCTTGTGAAAGCCTCGCGGCCTCAACCACATAGGGCGAGCCCTTGCGCAGGCCGACTTCCCCGACCGTGAGGACGCGGAGCGGGCCGGGCATGCGGTGCGTACGCTCTGCCGCGACGGGTGCATTGACCCCGTAGGGTACGACGACGCAGCGCTCGGCCGGGCCGCCGCAGGCAACCACATGGTCCCGCACGAAGCGTGAAGGGCAGACGATGGCGTCCGCAATGGCCCATTCGGCTTTTTCGCGCTCGGCAAAGACGGAGGCGAAGGCATTGCTGGCTTGCGGGCCGGCCCATTTGGGAAAACGCTCGACCTCCGCGTCGATCAGCCTCTCCACCACGTCACGCGGCGCGATCATCTGCTCGACGGCCGTCCAGAGCCCCTGTTTCCGCGCCGCCTGCATCTGTTCCAGCGCATCGCCGCTGAAGGCATAAAGCCCTGCTGCGCCATGAAAGCCGCGATCCGCGACCAGATGCGAAAACCGCGCGCCTGCCCATAAGGCGTGAGACGTCTCGCTGACGACGTCTTTCGATATCATGCGGCGGAGCGCGGAGCGGATGCCGAAGCCGGGGAAGACGGTGATCAGGTCGCTCGGTACACCGTTCGTGCGCCGGCCGGCAAGCCGCCTGATGGATGCCGGCAGCGCCTTTTGCGGCAGCGCCGTCAGGATGCGCGGCCAGCCTTTGGTGGCGCAGATATCGGTGTAGAAGTGCGCAAGCCTTCCCCGTGAGCCGAAGATCTTCGGAACGGCATAGTGCATGCGGGCACCCAACTGGCTGACGACGACTTTATCGTTCATGACGACACACCCTGACTGAGGACCGCGACGGAAGGGGTTTCCTGTGCAAGCGTCGAGATCAACCCTGACCAGGCATCGATGGCGCCATCGCGCGAATAATCGGTCGCCAGAAGCTGGCGCGCCCGCTGGCCCATGGACCGGCAGATCTCCGGGTTTCCGGCAAGGTATGAAATGGCCCTCGTCAGCCCCTCGATATCGCCGATGGCGACATGCAGGCCGCACCCCGCTCTGGCGATGATACGCGCCACTTCGCCATCCTCATCGCCGATGAAGATCGTCGGGCGTCCCGCTGCAAGAATGCCGTAGAGCTTGCTCGGCACGATGCAATGCTCAAGCTTCGGGAGAAGCGAAACCAGGTGAACATCGGCCGCGCCAAGGCTTTCGGACAGCTTGTCGATCGGTTGCAGCGGATGAAAGACGACGTTGCGCAGATCTTCCTTTCGGGCACGGACCGTGACCATTGCATGCTGGTGACCGCCGCCGATCATGAGAAAGCGGATCGTTTCATCGGCGCGATACCGCTCTGCCGCCCCGAGAACGGTCTCAAAGTCATGCGCCCGACCGAAATTTCCGGAATAGCCCACCACGAATGTGCCACCAAGACCCCATTCGGTGCGCAGGCTGTTGCGGGCCGGCTCGACCGGGCGAATTTCCTCGCCGTCCGACCAGTGATGCATCGCAACCACCCGATCTCGCGGCAACCCCTGGCGAAGGATATAATCCGCCATCGTTCCCGTCGGGCACACGCAGATCCCCCGCGTCCGCAGGGACCAGTTGCGCAAGGCGACCGTGGGCCCAGCAAGACGCTTCAGGCGGGAGAAGTAGCCGAGTTCGATGGCGGTTTCAGGAAACAGATCCATGATCCAGTTGACCATCGTGGCGTTTTTCAGCCTGAGCGCGAGGCCGCTGGTCACGGACAGCAGGGGAGGATCGGTGCACACCACGGCGATGTCGCCTGCCGAAACATTGGTGACAATCCAGAAGAAGGTCATGATATGGTAGAGCAGGTAGTCGATGCCTCTGCCCATAAGGTTCTGGCGTCCGAAGCGCGTGGTCGACACTCTCCGGATTTTCACGCCGGAGACGATCTCCTCGGCGGGAAGCACGATATCGCGCCGGTTATGGATGTCGCGGCTCGCAATCACAGCGACATCGAAGCCCCGTTTTGCCAGACCGAAGGCAACGGATGACACCATCCGGCTGGTCGCCGACTGGTCCGGGTAGAAATACCGGTTTGCGAAGACGACCTTCACTGCACTCTCCCCCGCCTTGTCATTTTCGCGGGCATATCAGCATCAGGACGGTGAAGACCGCAATATGATCGAAAGCGGTAGAGGCTGCCTCTTCGGTGCATGTACGGCTTCGCGTGCAGCATGCGGTGTCGGTACGGTTTCTCACCGAGAGGCCCGGTTCGCGCGGCAAGTACGGCCGCACGCTGGAAATATCCGTACATCGGTGCCTCTCGTTTCCAGGCTGAAGAAATTCAAAGCCTTGAATGCACCAGAGCTCAGACGTGCTTGATGGGACCATACCGTCGAGAAGCACCGGATCGCGTGCCTGCAACCCCGAGTGAGGCGAGGACCGCCCGGTCGGCATGCCCGCATGGACATCGCGGCCGGCGACCGGTTATGACCTGTCTTTGCTGATCCGCAGTCGGCTGTTGATGCAAGGGCTAGCTGGATGAAGGAACGGGTGGTTTTCGGCAAGGATTTCGGTGCGGGGCTCCTCGATGTCCTGACATGGCGACGGGATGTCCGGCAATGTCGCACCGATCCGCTGGAGCCGGGAACGGTCGAGCGGCTGATCGATATCGCCTGCTTCGCGCCGTCCGTCGGTCGCAGCCAACCATGGCGGTTCGTGCTGGTCGAGCGGGCGGAACCGAAGACCGGCATTCGTCGTATCTTCGAGACCTGCAATGCGACAGCGCTTTCGGGCTCTTCGCGCGGAGCGGGCGGCACAATATGCCCGGCTCAATCTTGCGGGGCTCGATGCCGCGCCCTGCCAGTTCGCCGTATTCTGTGACCGGGATGCGCGCCAGGGGCACGGGCTCGGACGCGCCACCATGCCTGAAACCCTCGATTATCCCGTGGTTCTGGCCGTGCACACGCTGTGGCTGGCGGCCCGCGCGCAGGGGCTTGGCCTCGGCTGGCTGCCGATCCTCGATCCCGTCCGCATCACGGCGATACTCGATGTGCCCGAACCGTGGCATTTCATCGGCTATTTCTGCCTCGGTCGTCCCGCGACAGAAGACGACTGCCCGGCGCTAGAGCGCGCCGGGTGGGAGCATCGCGCATCCGCCGAAAGCACGATCTTCCGGCGTCAAGGCGGATGCAAGCCGCCTGTCAGGCGGCCCTGCGTTTGCCCGGCGCTGGCCGCCGCATCTGCGTGTCGTCCTCGCCAAGGTTGAACTGTGAAAGAAGATCGTTTAGCGCGGCGGCTTCCGCTGCCAGGCCGTGGCTTGCCGCCGTCTGCTCTTCCACCATGGCAGCGTTCTGCTGCGTGCCCTGATCCATCGTGTTGACGGCGGTGTTGATCTCCTGAAGGCCTGTCGATTGTTCGCGGCTGGCCGTGACGATGGCAGCGATGTGGATGTTGATGTCCTGCACCTGTCCCGCGATCCGCTGCAACTGCTGGCCGGTCTCGCCGACCAGCGCCACACCGGCGCGCACCTGCTCGCTCGACGTGTTGATCAGCACCTTAATTTCCTTGGCGGCATTCGCGGACCGCTGGGCAAGTTCGCGCACTTCCTGGGCGACGACGGCGAAGCCCTTGCCGGCCTCCCCTGCCCGCGCCGCCTCGACGCCGGCATTGAGCGCCAGCAGGTTGGTCTGGAAGGCGATATCGTCGATGACGCCGATGATGTTGCCGATTTCACCGGACGAGGTTTCGATGCCCTGCATCGCATCGACCGCCTTGCTAACGACCTCGCCGGATTTCTCGGCTCCCGCACGGGCGCGGGCGACGAGCTGGCCGACCTCTTCGGCACGATGTGCGCTGTCGCGAACCGTGGTGGTGATCTCCTCCAAAGCGGCCGCCGTCTGCTCCACGGAGGCCGCCTGCTGTTCGGTCCGGCGTGCCAGATCGTCGGCGGCAACACGGATTTCGCTGGCGCCGGCGTCTATGGCGCGGGCGTTGGTGCCGACGGCCTGAAGCGCGTCGTGCAGCTTGGCGACCGAGTGGTTGAAGTCGCTGCGCAACCGGTCGAGGTGAAGCACGAAGGGTGTGGAGATACGGTAGCCGAGATCGCCATCCGAAAGCCGGCCGAGACCCAGAGCAAGCTGTTCGACGGCATGCTGGATATCCGCGGTTTCCTTTTCCTTCGCCGCTTCGCGGTCCCGCTGTTCCCGCTCCGACAGCGAACGCACGCTGTCGGCCTCGGCTTCCAGGCGCACGCGGTCGATGGCATTTCTGCGGAATACCTCGACGGCGGCGGCCATGGATCCGATCTGGTCGCGACGCTCCCGTCCGGGAATATCCGCCTTGAGGTCGCCGGCAGCAAGGCTCTCCATGGCGCGCGTCATATCCGTGACAGGACGGATGACGAGGCGGCTGAGGAGGCTTGCAAGGAACACGATCATCGCGCCGACCGCCAGCACTGTGGCGACGGTGGCGGCAATCCGAAACTGTCCGATGGCGGCATAGACCAGATCGCTGTCGAGCGCGAAGCCGACATACCACTCGACTGTCGGCAAGCCGGCAACCGGCACGAAGCTGACCAGCATCGGCCTGTCGGCCAGCTCGGTTTTCATGATGCCGCTGCCGATGGACGGCGTCGCGACGGGAAAGGCATCGGCCAGCGACTTCGTCACGAGCTTTGCATCGGGATGCACCAGGATCTGGCCGGATTTGTTGACGAGAAACGCAAAGCCGCCCTGACCGACGTCGACCGACGTGATCATGGAGACCAGCGTCTTCAGCGAGAAATCGCTTCCCGCAACGCCGGAAACGGCGCCGTTCCGGAGGATGGGAACCGCCGCGCTGATGATGAGGTCGCCACTTGCGGCGTCGATGTACGGGTCGGTCAGAACGTCGCCTTTTGCTGCAACGGCGCCCTTGTACCAGGGCCGCTGGCGCGGATCGTAACCGGCCGGCATGGCGGAGTCGGGCCACATGGTGAATGTTCCCGCCTCGTCGCCGACATAGGTCGACAGGAATTCCCGGACGAGAACATCGTTCTTCAACACGCTCCTGATACCCGCCGTATCGGTTGTGCCTGCGGCGGCATTGGCTGCCATGGCGGTCAGCGTCACGCGGCCGTTCAGCCAGTTGGCGACACTCTGCGCGGCCTGTTTGCCGGAGAAGGCGATGTTCTCCTCGACGGCGCGCGTGGTCGAAGCACGCTGGAGCGTATCGATATAATAGGAGAAGCCGGCAAGAGAGCTGGCAACGACGACAGACGCGGCGAGAAGAATGCGCGTCATCAAATTCGATTTCTGGGACACTTGTCAGGTTCTCAACTTCTGGCGCAGCAGCGACATGCCGTTCAGGCGGGAACAGGCCAGCTTCATGCTGCCTCCGGAGGAGGTTTAAAGACCTCTAAGGTAAGCACAAAGTAACGAAGCAGGCTTAAACTTCGGTTAAGCGGATCTACCGGATTCATCGATAGGGAATCCGGCTTGTCGCAAGCTTCCTCAGAGGCTGAGGCTCTCTCTTGACTGATGCCATTTTCGCGATTTTTTAACCTTTGTAAGTCGAAGAAGCGCGCAAGCAAATCGTTCTGATCATTGACGGTCCAGCCACCGGAAAAGCCGAAGCCTCTTCTCAGCCACAGCATGCCTCGAAATCAGCAATCGTTCGTCGCGCGGTGTTGAAGGATTGAAAGCCGCAGATCTTCGGCATGTTTTTCTTCACACGGAAATGGTCACGCTCAACGCCTTGCTGTAAATGCTTGGTGACGTAATGCACGGGATCGGCCTGTAGAAGCCCGTCTTCAATCGACGCTTTGATTGCCGAGGGAAATGTATTGGCGCCATCGGTGCCTATCTTGCTCGGCGCCAGCAGGGGCCGATCTTTCAGCATCTTGCGAAAGAAACGCTTGGCTGCGTCGAGATCGCGCTTTGCGATCAGCAGGAAATGCACCGGGTTGCCCGATGGCCCGGTATACATAGCGCCACTTGCCGCGTATCTTGACGTAGGTTTCGTCAATCTGGACCGATCCACGATGCGGCCGCCGAAACTGGCGAAGCCGATTTCTGATCATAGGCGCATACGCCAGGACCCAACGATTGATTGTCCTGTGGTCGGCCTCGAACCCACGCTCTCGGAACATCCTCCTCCAGATCCCGATAGCTGAGTGGATATCGCAGGTACCAGCTCACCGCCTGCACAATCAGCCATGCCTCGAAATGCCGTCCCTTGAAATCGTCCTTCGACTGGCGTTTTAGCTTTTCGGAATGGCATTCACAAACATCGGCACGCTCCACAACATCCGGAGCGGAAACTTCTCTTCCGACGGTTAACATACCGTTGAGCGCAGAAATTTGCGACAAGCCCGAATGAACATATCGATGATCGCCGTCATCGGGGCTACGCGCTTGTCACCATCGCCGTCCGCTCGCTTCCGATCCTGTTCCTGTCCCGTTTCGAGATGCCAATCCTGGTCAGGCGCTGGCTCGCCTTCAACCCGGTTGCTATCATGACCGCCCTGATCATCGCCGATCTGCTCGCCGACCCGGAAATCGCGCCGCCCGGCATCAGCATCGCGCTGGTTTCTGCCGTGGCAGCCGGGATCGTCGGTCTGATCTCGCGCAGCCGGTTCCTGACGCTTTTCGTCGGCGTCGCCGGCTTCATGGGTTTCAGCCTCATTCTGTAAGCCGAAGCGTGAGCTTAAAGCAATCCTCGCTAACGGTTCGTGCTTCGTCTGGCTCCGTATCCAACCTCCCTCCAACCGACAGTCAGGCGCTATGATCGAAGGCGTGATGTTTGTTGCCGAACTGAATTGTCGAAACACCGATCTTTTGCTTGATCGGTTTCAGAAATTGATCCCATCGATAGCCGACGCTGTCGACATTAACGAGATGGGTTATCGCATCAGGTTCGCATGCGGCGAGGGGAAACGCGGATTTCCGGAGAGGTGTCATTCGTCTCGGTCGAAGCGGACAATCTCATGATGTGCGATGGCATCCAGGCGATCCTGGCCGTCATCTTTCTCGACCACTTGTCGGGGCCACAACATTTCGTCTGGCAACGTGAGCAATTTTCCTGGATGCACTTCCGAGAGTTTGTGTGATCACGGTCCGCGCTTGCTAAGCGCTTCAGCGCCCGTGATGCCTTGAAGCTGGATTATGCCATCGTTCTCGTGGGCCTTTCAGTGAGTTGCGGTCAGGTACGTATTCCCGTGCGTTCACGAGAGGGATCGAAGGCGACTTCAGCGACTTTGAAGCGCCCGCCGACGCGCTTGCACTGAACCACGATATCGACCAGCTCCGTCAGAAGGCCTCGAATGTCGGCGCGCGCGAGATCGCGCCCACCTTCGGACTCCTTCACCAGAAGCGTTAGCTGTTCGAACGCGAGCCGAGCGGAGTCCGCATGGACGGTGGTGATCGAGCCGGGATGGCCAGAGTTCACGTTGCGAATGTAGTAGAATGCCGTGCCGTCGCGCAGTTCCTGCAGGAGGATGCGGTCCGGTCGCATGCGCAGGCAGGACTCCAGCAGGTCCTTCGGCCCGACCTTCGACAGCCCCTGCCCGCCCTTGGAGTAGAACAGCCGGACGTGGTTGGGCTGGGGCACGACAAGCTCCGGCGTGTCCTCAATGGTGATGATCCGCTCGGAAGTCGGGATGTGCTGGATCAGGGCCTTCGACAGCGTCGTCTTGCCGGAGCCGGTCGCCCCGGAGATGATGATGTTCTTGCGCGCCAGCACGGCCTTTTCGAGGAAGGCGGCGATCCGGCCTGATTGGTGAAGATCGCGGAGTTCCGCGTCGTCTCTGGCGATCTCGGAGGTCATGGGCGCGACGTCAGAGAACAGACCGGCATCGTCGAGCTCGCTGAGGCTGAGGGAGACCGAAGAAGGTTTTCTGAGCGTGAGACTGACGGTCCCCTTGGTCACCGCCGGCGGGATGACGATCTGGATGCGCTCCTCGTCCAGAAGGGTGGCAGACAGAAGCGGATGCGCCTCATCGATGGCCTGGTGGGAGTGGCTGGCCACCGCCCGCGCAAGCCGCATCAGCCTGTCGAAGGTGAGCTCCGGCACCTCGTGGCGCGTCCACCCTCCGGCGCCCTCGGTCAGAACCTCGCCCGGCCGGTTGACGACGATCTCGTAGAGCGACGGATCGTTCAGGAACGCGGACAGCGGCGCGAGCAGCTGTCGGACGACGCCGACGTCGGAAGCGGCGCCACCGGTCACTTGGTCACGAGGTCGGAATGACGGCTGAAGTCGCCCGAGACCGCGCGGTCGTAGATCGTGTTGCGCGGTTCGATGACGCGAAGGCGGTAGATACCGGAGAAGTCGAGATCGCGGGCGACGAAGATCGAGACAAGTGATCCCTGGTGCTTGTTCAGCGTCGGCGGGATGTTGATCGACTGCTCGACGGCGATGCCCGCGGCATCCTTGCCCGCGCTCGTTGTCCCTTCCATGTCGATATCCTGGTCCTGCAGCTGCTGCGACAGAACGGATGTGGCGTCCCCGACGATCGACAGAAGGAGCGCGCTGCCAAACCGCTCCCACCAGTGGGTATCGACATGACCGTCAAAGCCGGCGCGGCCGAGCGGATCGGTAGCCGGCGAGGCGAGTGTGACGATGACGCCGGTCGGGGTCTTCGCCCGGTTCCACAGGACGAACAGCCGGTTCTGACCACGGCGCAGGCCGCCGCGATACTCGCCGACGATCTGGGTGCCTTTCTCCATCAGCACGACGCGACCGTTGTCGGAAAGAATGTCGCGGTTGGTAACGCAGCTGACGAAGCCGGGCTGGTCGGAGGCCATGGCCGTCTCGAGCACGCAGGGGATCGAAGTGCCCATGGCGACGATGAAGTTGCGGTTGCCGAGGTGGCCGGCGCGCGAGCCCTCCAGCTGCGTCGGCGTCAGCATGCGGTTGAAGCGCTGGTCCTCGTTCTCGCCTCGCGCCTCGCCGCCGAAGCCCGCAGCTGGAAACGGCTGGAAGGCACTGTCTGCGCTTCCGTCGGCGTCCGTCGGCGCCGCATCCCGTCTAGACGAACTGCCCGCACTGCCTCCGCCGAAGGCCATGACTGGAGCGCGGCGTGCCGAGTCCAGCAGTTCGTCGGTGACGGGGGCGGACTGCGGTTCCTCCATCGGCGTCGGTAGCGGAACGGGTAGCGCGGCCGGAGTAACCGGCGCCGGTTCCGGCTTTGCCGGTTCGAAGTCGCGGGTCTGGCGCTGGACGACCCGCTCGGGCGGCGCCTCGTCGGTCTTCGGAGCGCCTGGGCGCATCGACCACGCCGCAAAGCCCATGAAGGCGACAACGGCGAGAACCACGAGCCCTCGTTTCGCCAACTTGTTCTCGGCCGGGCGTGCGGTCGGCGTCTCCGCGCGCTCGCCGTTGATCGTGGTTTCGGTCTGTTCAGCCATGGTTGTCCCTCCCCTTCCCTATCGCCGTGCCGCTGACGGCAGGGCGACAACCCGCTCGACCGAAGGCGACGTCGTGTTGGTTCCGGGGTTGATGCCGGTCGGCGACCAGGCCTCGTTGAAGATGCAGAGTATATCGCCGCCGCGACGCAGGATGAACTTTTGGCTGACGGCGTGGACGAGCACGAGATCGCCGGTCACGGATTTCGGCACGAGCGTCTCTACGCCGTCGCTGTTCTCGATGTAGATCGCCGGCATCTCCTGGTTTCCGGAGAAGGCGAAGGTGGTGATCTTGCCGTTATCGTAGACCGCCTGCGGCTCGATCGCGACGGAGCCCTGCGCGGCATAGCGCCAGTTGCGCGGCCCGTACTGCTCGTGGATCCCGAGCACAGCGTCCGCCTTGCCGGCTTTCGCGGCCTCCGCACGCGCGGCTGACGCCAGCCGCTTTTGCGCAGCCTCGTCGGCGGGATAGCGGTATTTGACGTAGAAGTAGGTGTTCTGCCCGGCTTCGACCGAGCCCTCCCGGACCATCAGCTCCATCTGGTAGCTGCGCTTGGAGCCGTCACGGCGCGTCGTGACGACGGATATGTTGGTGACCGGTTGGTTCTCGCGCGGTTTGAGGAAGAGGATGTTGCCGGCGGGGGCGACCTCCCAGGCCACCGTGTTGCCGAGCGCCACATGGGCGATCTCCTCGTCGGGGGAGAACTCGACCTGCACGGACGAGCGCAGCGAGCCGACGATGCGGGTGATGTCGTAGGGCTGGTAGTTGACAAAGCGCACGCGGCTGTCGCCGTCGGCGCCGCGGGGAACTTCAAGGGCATGCGCCGGTCCTGCTAGGAGGACGGCTGCAAGCGCCGCGATGATGATCGGTTTTTGCCTCATTGCGTGACCTCCGGATCGGCCCGGTATTCGCTGACGACGAAGCCGAGCGGGTTCGTCAGGCGGTCCGTCGAGGACATCGGGGCATTGGTATAGGCATAGGTGAGCGTCGCGACCCAATGGGTCATCGTGGTCTCCTCGCCGCGCGCGACAGTGCGGATGTAGCGGACGGAGACGACGTCCGCGGAGATCAGCGAGATCGATTTCACCGTGATCTCTGAAGTCGCGTTACGGCCATAAAGGTTCTGCGGCGAGTCCGGGTTGCTGCCGCTGTAGAGGTTAGCGAAGCGGGTCTGCTCGGCCGCACTCGACAGCAGCGAGACGGTCCTGAAGTTCTCCTCGGCCTCCGACTGGACGTAACCCTCGCGCGCCCGGACATAGCGGGCGGCGAAGTATTTGGTTACCGCCTCGTCATAGGACCCGGCCGTCGAGGTGAGCGCCGAGACGACATCGACGATACCGGTGGAGTTGTCGACGCGGATCACGAAGGGCTCCACCGTCTTCAGCGGCGTGAGCGCCGCCACCGAGAAGACGGCGAGCGCCGCGACGACGCTGGCGGCGGTCGCGATGCACCATGCGATCCGCGCCGAGCGCTCGACGCGCAGAAGCCGGTCCTGGTCATAGCGGCGAGCCTTGTCGAAATAGCTCTTGAGGGTGTCGGAGGTGATCATCGCCCTACCCCGCCCTGCAGGCGCGGCGCGAGCCCGCCTCGTCGAATGAGGCAAAGGCCGGAAGGTCGGCCGCCCGTGCCGTCACTGTCTTTGCATAGTTGAGGGGCGTGATAGCAGCGCCCGGGGTCATTTGTGCTGGCTCCGCAGTTTGGCGGGCGACCCCTGCCCTCTCCTCCTGCCATTGCCACATGGATCGGTTGAGAGGTCGCTTGGCGGCGCCGTCGCATTTGGGAAGTGGATAGGAGAGCGACGCGCAGCCGGTGAGGATCGATGCGGTGCAGACGAAAAGTAGTTTTTGAAACGGCATGAAGAACTCTGGACTCCGAACTGCGGGCATGGGGTCAGGCGACCCCCCTGGTGAGAAGTTTACGGACGGCCGCACGGGCTCCGCGACCGGCGGCGACCGTGCCACGGCCCGCCAGAACCGCGCCGCGGGCGATCGAACCCTGATGGGCATCGCGCGCCGTGCCGTAGCCGTAGGTCAGCGACGCACCGCCGGCGGCGAGCGCCGAGGCGATGCCCGGCAGCTGGTAGAAGACGTAGAGGGCGGAAAGGCAGATGGCGCAGAGCGCGATCGGCCGCATCAGCACGTCGCTATAGGCCTCGATCGCGGTGAAGGTCGTGTCGATGCTGGAGATCAGCAGCGAACCCACGGCGACGACTAGAACCTGAAGGAGGACGAAGTTGACGAGCTGCCCGAGCCAGGCCTCGGTGAACCGACGCGTCGCCTGGAACATGGCGAGCGCGACGAAGATCGGGCCGATCGCGAGTACGATGGCGAGCGCCAGTCGCGCATAGAGCGAGACGATGTAGCCGATGGCGGCGACGACGAAGCTCGCCCCGATCACCAGCATGCCGCCAAAGCCCGTCACGATGTCGACCGGCCAGGAGCCGCGCGACCAGATGTCGTGGGCCGACTTCTGGCCCTTGTCGAGGAGACCGTCGAAGGTGCTGGCGCTCGGGGCCGTGCCCGCGTTCAGCGCGGTCGAGATCTCGCGCGGCAGGCTCTCGAAGAAGAGATCGGTGACGTAGGTCTGGTAGTCGCTGGCATTGCGCACGAGCATCAGGATGATGGCGAGCTTGATGGCGCGAAAGGCGAAGTCCATGATCGGCTCGCTGATCGAGCCTTTCAGGATCAGGAAGCCGTAGAGGACGACATAGAGCGTCAGTGCGACGGTGAGCGGTCCCGCGATCCAGGCGGCGATGTTCGAGGTGCCGGTCGAGACGAACGTCTCCAGCGGCGTTCGGAACTGGTCGTCGAGGAAGGCGAAGACGGTGTACATCGCTATCCCTCGAGCGCCTTGCGCATGCGCTCCAGCCGCGACTTTCCGTCGGCGGCCTCGGCGTTGCGGCAGTTGGGCGTGTCGCGCAGCGTGCCAGGATTGTTCCGGCATTTGGCGATCTGATCGGCGAGCAGCGTCTGGTCAGCAACGAGTTCGTCGACCGTGTAGACCCGCTCCGGCGGCGTTGCCTCCGAGCATCCGGCGAGCCCCAGGGCGAGCATGACGATGGCGGTGGACGTTCTCATTTGAACGCCGCTCCCATTGTGTCCATGCGCTTGCGCCAATCCTCGGCCTTGCGCTGTTCGTCCACCTGGGCCTGCGCCTGCTGCATCATCTGCAGGCCCTGCATGCGCAGGACGTCCGTCTGCAGGAAGGCGCTCTCCGCCTGAAGACGGGCCTGAAGGTCGGCGATCTCCTTGGCGTCGCCTGCCGTTCCGATCTTCTGGCGAAGCTGGTCGATGCCGTCGATGCGTTTGGTGGCCGCATCGTAGATCTGCTCGCCAAGCGTGATCTGCCCGGCATTGCGCTGCTGGGTCCGCGTCAGTTCCCTCGCGTAGAAATCCTCGGCTTCCGATCGATAGGTGGCGTTCTCGTCGAGATGCCGGGCGGCGCTTTCACCGAAGGCGCCCTCCCCCGATCCGTTCAGAAGATCCTCGATACCGGCGAAGTCTTCCGGAAGGGCCTTGCGGATCTCCGGCCGGTTGAGGAGGCTCGCGACATCGGCCATGTCGGTCAGTTTGTTCAGCGAGCCGTAGAGCTGCTCGGCTTGGCTGATCTGCTGGTTCAGAGCGTCTAGCTGGCTCTTGAGCTGGGTAATGGATTCGATCTGCTTCAGGATCGCGGCCTGGTCGATGACCGGGATGCCCTGCGCGGCAACAGGTCCGACCGGAGCTGTGAAGGTCGCGACCATCATGGCCGCAACGAGGGAAAGCTTCGTTCGTCGCATCAACTTGCACTCCTTCTCTTCTGGAACAGCGGCAGCCAGTCCTCCGGCCGGTCCCCGACCTCGGCGCGGATGGTCTCGGCAAGTTCGACATTCGCGGTGCGCCCCGACAGGATCGCGAGCTCGTCGTCGAAGCCGGACAGGTTCAGCTCGGCAACGACGCTGTCGTGCCCCTGCTTGACGATGAAGCGCCGGCTGTCGGCGGACAGCTCACGAGCCAGAAGCTCGAACTCCGTCTCCGTCAGCTTGAAGCCCTCGACATAGTCGGCCCGATTGCCACGCGGGTTCGGCATGAAGACCTGCGTCGGGCACTGCTCGATGATCGTGTGGGCGATCGGCGAGGCAATCGCGTCGCGCGGGCTCTGGGTCGCAAACAGCATCAACCCGTTCTGCTTGCGGATCGTCTTCAGCTTGTTCTGCGCGAGATCGCGAAACCCCTCGTCGGCCAGCGCCTTCCAGAACTCGTCGATGACGATGATGATCCGCCGTCCGTCGATCAGCTGCTCGACGCGGTGGAAAAGATAGGCCATCAACGGCGTGCGGATTTCCTCGTTGTCGAGGAAGTCAGTCATGTCGTAGCCGAGGAATTTTGCGCCGATGCCGATGTCGTCGGTCTCGTTGTCGAACACCCAGCCGAGCGGCCCTCCCCTCTCCCACCGCCGCAGACGGGCGGCGATGCCCTCCGGATCGGTGTTGTTGAGAAAACTGCGCAGCGCGCCGATGGTGCGGTTCTCCGGCGCGAGATCGGCGAGGCCGTCGATCGCGCCGGCAATATCGCGGGTCTCAGTGACCGACAGCTCGCGCGACCGCGAACCGACGAGCTTGGCCACCCATTGGGCGAGGAAGATCCGGTTCGCGGGCGTCAGCTCGAGGCCCTTGAGCGGTGCGCAGCCGGTGGGAACGCCGTTCTTCAGCGGCAGATAGGTGCCGCCGGCGGCGCGCACGAAGAGATCGGCGCCGCAGTCCTTGTCGAAGAAGACCATGTGCGGGTCGTGCTTCTGGAGCTGGGCCAGCATGAAGTTGAGGATCACGGTCTTGCCCGAGCCGGACGGGCCGCAGACGAAAGTGTTGCCGAGATCGCCATGATGGAAGTTGAAGTAGAACGGCGAGCCCGACGCGGTCTTCAGCATGGCGACGGCCGGACCCCATTCGTTGCCATCGGCGCTTCCCGAGGGGTAGCCGTGGAAGGGGGCGAAGGCCGCGAAGTTCTTCGACGTGATCGCGCCGGAGCGGGCGCGGTAGCGGAAGTTGCCCGGCAGCTGCGCCCACCAGGCGGCTTCCAGCCCAAGATCCTCCCGAGCGACGACCGCGCCGCCATTGGTCAGATGCGAGCGGGCCTTCGCGAGATTGTCGGTGAGCGCCTTCACCGTGGTCGCGAAGACCGCGAGCGTCAGATGATGCTCGCCGAGCACGAAGCGATTGGATTCCAGATCGTCGAGGGCGTCGTCCAGATCGTCGAGCTGCGAACTCGCCCGGTCGCCGGCGCTGACCATCTGGTTCTGCTTTCGCGCCATGATCGCTTTCGCATCCGACTTCGACGCGAAGGCGAAGCTCTGGGACAGGATGAACTCGAAAGGTGCGGTCAGCAGCCCGTCGAGCATGCCCGGCCGGGTACGCGCCGGATATTCCTTGAAGCCGAACATGCCGGCATAGCGGCTCATACCCTCATGGCGGATCTCGATCGTCTCGCGGCCGATGATGACCCGGTCGGAATAGATGGCCGAGGAAATGCGGCCTTCGGTAAGCGGCACGGGCTCGCGGCGGCCTCCGACGAGCTGATGCAGGATCGCGCTCGGCTCGGAGAAGACGATCCCGTCGTTCTCGACCAGCGACAGAACGCGCGGCGAGAAGCGCTTCAACCCGGCCGTCACGTCGATGACGGCATCGTGCAGCTTCTTCAGCGCGTCCTGGTCGAGCTCCCTCCCCTGCCGGTGCGTGCCGCGCAGGCGCGCCATCAGGGTCACGAGTTTCTCGGCGGGATCTCGGCCAGGATGCCAGACAAGGGTGAGGACGAGCTCGTTGCGAAACAGCTCCTCGCCGATCATCCGCTCGCGGTAACGCGCATCGAGGCGTGCCGAGAAGAAATTCGCGAAGGCTCCTTCCGGAAAGGCATTGTCCCGCCGCCGAATGACGTGCGTCCACAGCGCCAGGCGCTCGTCGGCGATATTGCGATAGAGCGTGTTGAGATGACGGTGCAGCGCGTTGAGATCGACAGGGTCCGCGGTCTCGAAGGCGACGCCCTCGATGGCGATCATCACCATCAGCGCGCGGCTGTCGAGCGCGATGACGCTGTCGTCGACATGCCGGACATAGGGGATGAAGGTCTCTGGCTCCAGTTCCCGGGCTTTGATCGCGGTGGTGCTAGGCAAGGCCGAGATCCCTTGCATCGTAACGGCGGGCGAGCTTGAGCGGCGTCACCGTCGAGCCGCCCCAGATCGCGCCGTTGCGCGCCCTGCCCCGTGTATCGACCCAGGCCAGCAGAACCCGGAACATGTTGTGGTCGTGCTTGACGACGGCCTTGAAGACGATGTGGACGACGACGCCGATCAGTGCGTAGACGACCGAGCCCGCGACGATGAACAACACCGTCGTCAGGATCACATTGATCCCCATTGCCTCCATCGTGACGCCGGCGATCATCGCCGGCCTCGTGCAGGCGAGGAACAGCGTGTCCTCTTCAAGCGCGATCCTCTCCGCCATGTCTCAGCCTCCGGCGATCGTGTTGACGATCTCGGTTGCGCCGAAGATGATGCCGATGCCGAGCACCACGAAGGCGGCCTTGCGCAGGTCGAGATAGCCGAACATCCAGGCGATGCCGACGACGACGGTGGCGATGATGGCGAGCAGTCGGGCGACATTGCCGGTCAGCAGTGTGACGACGTTCTGAAGTGTCGCCTCGATGCCGCCAGCGGCCTGCGCATAGGCAGGTTCGGACAGGACGAGTCCAAGCAGGACAGCCGTGACCATGACGGTGGCGAATGATGTCGGTCGGGTTCCCTTGAACATGGGGCTCACTCCTTCTGTTACTGGATGCTATCGAGAAAAGATCAGGACGGTGGATTGCCGGGCCTGGCCGAACACGTCCCAGGCTTGAGACGCCGCGACCGGTTCATCCGGTGGCGTCACCGCCTCCGCTGAAATCGTGACGTCTTCGGGTGTTTGGGGCGCAAGTGACGCTGGCGCTGCCAGCTCTCGTGCCTGCAAGCTCCCTGCTCCGCCGCCGTCATCGAGGGTCAGCGACGAAAGTCTGTCGGCCAAACGCCGCTGCTCCTCGGCAATTCGCCGGTCGTAGCCGGCCATCGCGCCGACCGCGGTGTCACCTCGTCCATAATAAGACTGGAGCATCGCGGCCTCGGCGTCTCCACCCGTCGTAACAGCGGCGCGGTAGTAGCGGTCGAGGAGCGTGCCCGTGGCTTCGAGATTGAGGCAGGGTTCGAAGAGGTCGGACACGGACAACCCGAGCCGGGGAAGATCATCGGTGCTGATGCCACCGAGTCCGAGATCGATGCTATGGCCTTTGGCCACAAGCGTCGTGGCGATTTCGATCGCTTCAGTTTTGCTCCGCGGCCGATCGAGCCGTGGCACATCGCTGTTGATCCGGATGGCGAGCGGATCGAACCCGCTCTCGACACTGACGACGGCGGCGAGGACCTCGATCTGGATCATGGGCGCGCAACTTAGCGCGATGTCTGCGAAGGCCATGGACATGGCGTCAGAACCAGACGCGCTGCTTGCCAGCGCCGTCGATGGTCACATCGACGAACCGGGGCTTCTCCCGCCGGTTCGGCGCTGTCGTAATCGTCGCCTTGCAGACCATGCGATCACCGTCGCGGACCCAATGGGCGAGCGATTGCTGGCCGCCCCGGTCGCGGTCGCCAAAAGTGCATCGGGAGCTGCGGACCTCCCGAGGCTTAACCGAGACGCAAGCAGCCTCCCGACGACGGTCGCCATAGCGGGACGTCAGGCGAAATCCCGTATCGCAGTAGTAGGGCTCGTAACCGGGTTGCGATGCGGAAAAGCCGACGCCGCCGCAGGTCGGGAACGGGTGGCCCTTGGCGAGTTCTCTCCAAAGCTTCTCGATCGGGGGGTGGCAGGCTTCGAACTGTGTCGGGCCGCCGGGGTTCGAAAGGCATAGAATAACCTCGCAACCCCAGTTGTCGGCATGGGCATGACTGGTCGGAATGAGATATAAAGCCGCTGTCAAAAGGACAGGAGAAAGCGTCTTGAGGACAGCTGTTTTCATGTTTGCGACACCCTTTAACCAAAGGCGGGCCCCTGCGTTGCACCACAGGCTTCCGCTTGAATGTCTTATAGCGGGCGTTTAAACACATGCCAAGTCGTTTCGATAGTCACTGGCACAGTCTGTCCTTTGCAGCCATGATCCTCCGTGAAATTATGGATAACCCCCTTAAAAACGAGACAGCTTCGTCGCGCCTGAAGCAAATCGGACTGATGAGTGTCCTTTATTACATGCACTTGGCGAATAAAAAGCTGACGATTGCCAATATAATCGAGGAGACTGGATTGACGCGGGGGGGCATATGGGAGGCGGTGGACTTCCTGATTCAGCGTAAGTTGCTCACGGAGACCCAGATCAAGAACTCTCTGGGGCGTGGAAGAGCTCGTCAGTTCGATATTCCGCAGACGATTTTCGACAAACTTCGCCACTTCGAGAACACCTGATATGAGACGATCACGTATTTTGTGGGGAAGGACCAACCACGTTTAATGTCTTATAAGAGACAGTCTTGCGAGGTGTGCGCGAGTTGCGCATAGTTGCAACGTGATTCGATTAGCATCGCGTCAGGGCCGGGTGCGTTGTCGGGATCTGGGATTGGCTCCGGAAAGCGCAATGCCGCCCGTATTTCTCGGGCGCGACGGTCATTATCCCCATGATGATCTCCGCATGAACAAGGTCATGCGGACAAGCATCATCTCCTTGAGCGGGTGCTTATATCCAGATCTGCACCTCGGGTGATTCTAACGAGTCGCTGGTCCGGCTCATAGAAAGTGAGCGTGAGTGAGCCAGGCAGAGGAGATACGTGCGCAAATCTGCGCTTTGCGGAAAATAGGCGAAAGAACGAAAACCTTACTAACCTACGGTAAACGATCGTAAATTCGGCTTGAGCGATGGAACCTGGAAGTTCGCTTTAACTTCGTCTTAACCTTAAATCCCTTGCCCAGATTTGGGAATCGAGCAATTGTCACGATAATTGGATTACTTCCTGGAAATTATCGTGACTAAAGGCGAATAGCTGAATGAACGTGAAAATGGCGACTTCGGAGAAATTGTCGAGTTTTGCAGATATTATCCTCGCGCAGGGCGGAGATATATCATCGAAACTCGACATGCTGCGGCGCGAAAAATTTCCGCCCAGCGCGCAGAAATCGCTTCGCCAATTCTCATTAGCGGAAGTCGCGGACTTCGTCGGCGTCTCGCAGAGCTATCTTAAGAAGCTGCACCTCCAAGGAAAGGGCGTAGAGCCAAGCACGACCACGACCGGCCGACGCTACTATACCGCGGATCAGGTGAACGAACTTCGTCAGCTTCTTGATCGGGTTCCGCACCGGCAGGCTCACGAGAAACTGCAGGTTATTGCAGTCGTCAATTTCAAAGGCGGTTCGGGTAAGACCACGACGTCGGCTCACCTAGCACAGTTCCTGGCGCTGAAGGGCTACAGGGTTCTAGCTGTAGATCTCGATCCTCAGGCATCCTTGACTGCGCTTTATGGCATCCAGCCTGAGTTAGACGAGAAGAAATCCTTCTACGAAGCGTTGCGTTACGACGACGGGCGCAAGTCGATCAAGGACATCATCCAGCCTACCAATTTTCCAAACCTCGATGTCGTGCCAGCCAATCTTGAACTGCAAGAGTATGAGTACGACACACCCATTGCTATGCAGCGAAAAGATTCGACCGCCGGCAAGATGTTCTACACCCGTATCGGCGACGCGTTGGCAGAAGTCGACGATCACTACGATGTCGTTGTTGTCGACTGCCCTCCCCAGCTTGGTTATCTGACGCTCACTGCGCTGACGGCAGCAACATCGGTTCTCATCACCGTGCACCCGCAGATGCTCGACATCATGTCCATGTCCCAGTTCCTGCTCATGTTGGGCGAAATCCTGAAAAGTGTCGAAGGCGTCGGCGTTGATGTATCCCTTGACTGGTTCCGCTATCTGGTCACGCGGTACGAGCCAACCGATATACCGCAGCAACAGATGGTCGGCTTCATGCAGTCGATGTTCGCCGAGCACATGATGAAAAATCATATGGTCAAGTCGACAGCCGTGTCAGACGCAGGTCTGACCAAGCAGAGCCTGTATGAAGTTGAGCGTGCTCAGTTCACGGCTGCCACATATGACCGAGCCCGTGAGTCGATGGACGCCGTCAACAACGAAGTAATCGAGCAACTTCAAAAGTCATGGGGGCGTCGCAATGCATAAGCCGTTGTCATCCGTACAAACTGCAACTTTCCATAGAGAAATCATAAACATGACCAAACCCGGAGTGTGGGTCTATGGCTCGTAAGAACATTTTCGCGAATATAACGTCTCAGTCAAACGCAGGTACAGAGCGCAAGGCAACCCCTGGATACGCCACACATGGTGCTTCGAGGTCGATGATCAGTTCCTTGAGCGAGCTTCGAGACAAGGTTGAACAGGCTGCGCAACAGGTTCCAGGCGAGACGATCATCGAGCTCGATCCCGAGGCGTTGGATTCCTCCTTCGTCTCAGACCGCATGGGCATCGATGACGTCGCTTACATCGAGCTCCTCGACGCGATCCGTGAGCGGGGACAAGACACGCCGATACAGGTCCGCCCTCACCCGACGGCAGAAGGTCGCTACCAAATTGTCTTCGGGCACCGTCGCGCCCGCGCGGCCAAGGATCTCGGACGCCCGGTCCGCGCTGTCGTAAAAGCTATCTCAGACGCAGACCACGTCATCGCGCAGGGGCAGGAAAACTCGGCGCGAGAAAATCTGTCGTTCATCGAGCGCGCAATGTTCGCGCAGCGCTTGGTAGAATTGGCCTACGAACGGACGACGATCCAGGCCGCTCTCTCCGTAGATGCGCCGATGTTGACCCGGATGCTGTCGGTATCAGGTCGCGTCCCTGCGGAAATCGCGAATGCGATTGGTGCTGCGAAGTCCGTGGGCCGTGATCGGTGGACCGAGTTGGCGCAGCAGATCGAAAGACCGACAACGCTTGAACTGGCGCGGGTCCTAGTCTCCGATCAAGCATTCCTGTCTCTCGAATCGGACGCTCGTTTTGAGTTTCTAGCTCGAGGCATCAAGAATGCAACGAAGCCTTCGAAGCGGTCCAGCAATGGAAGTGAGTGGCGCGCAGATGACTCGAGTGTACGGGCAGAGTTTAAAGGAAGCGGGAAAAGCTACTCTATCGCGCTGAAAGCGAACGACGCAGCAAGGTTTGGTCGTTTCATCGCCGAAAACCTAGGTCGTCTTCATCAGGAGTTTCTGAAATCAACTGAAACAGAAGGAAAATAACGGCAAAAGAAAAAGGCCCCCAAACGTCGCCGTCGTGGAAGCCTTCCTCATGTCTAAGCAGCCTGAGAATCGCATTTCCATGAAACACAGTCAAGAGTCTTTGGCGCCAATTTGGTGGGCGGATTTCTTTTGCCTTTAGAAAGGTGAGAGGGAAATGCGAATAGGAAATGTGACGACGCCATTTGGGCGGCGGCCGATGACGCTTGCCTTGGTGAAAGCTCAGCTTTCCACGGCAAACATCAAGGCGGGTAAGTCCGTCGACAAGTGGAAGGTTTATCGCAGCGCCTGCGAGGCAAGAACAATACTAGGTCTGCGTGACCGTGCTTTAGCTGTTTTGAATGCCTTGCTGACATTCTACCCAGAACAGGAGCTGAGCGGAGAGAGCAATCTCGTTGTCTTTCCATCGAACGCGCAGCTGGCGATCCGAGCGAACGGCATCGCGGGAACAACGCTACGCGAAAACCTTGCTATTCTTGTCGAGGCTGGGCTTATCCAGCGGAACGATAGTCCAAACGGCAAACGTTACGCTCGGAAAGGAAACGACGGTGCGATCGAGACCGCCTACGGTTTCAGCCTCGCGCCGCTCCTCGCCAGGGCAGAAGAACTCGCAATCATGGCTCACCAAGTCGCCGAGGAGAGCAGGCGGCTGCGCGTCATAAAAGAGCGCATCACGATAACTCGCAGAGATATCCGTAAGCTCATCAGCGCTGCGGTGGAGGAAGGCGCGGCGGGAAATTGGCAAGCTGTCGAAGGCGCTCTCGTGTCCGCAATTGCTCGTCTCAAGACTGCAAAGACAGCAGCTTCCCTTGAAACTTGCCTCGACGAACTCACGTTGTTAAGCGAAGAAGCTACCAACATGTTGGAAACACAATTTATTTCCACAGAAACCGATACCAATGATAGCGAAAATCGCTACCACATACAGAATTCAAATACCGAATCCCTAAATGAACTTGAACCTAGCTCCAGAAACGAGCAGGGCGAGAGACTGCTACGAGAACGGAGATCGAGTGCCGAGCCGATAAAAGCTTTTCCGTTGGGTATGGTGCTGCGGGCTTGCCCTCAAATATCGGATTACGCGACAGGTGGCGCAATCTCACATTGGCGGGATCTGATGACTGCCGCAGTGGTCGTGCGAACCACACTCGGCGTCAGTCCGTCGGCCTACCAAGAGGCATGTGAGGCGATGGGACCCGAAAATGCCGCGGTCGCAATGGCCTGCGTGCTAGAGCGGGCAGGGAACATCAACTCACCGGGGGGATACCTGCGTGACCTGACAAGGCGGACCGAAAGAGGCGAATTCTCCCTTGGGCCGATGCTGATGGCATTGCTTCGAACGCAGGAGGCAGATAGCCGGAAGTCTGCAGGAGCCATGGACAGTTCCAATGTCATAGTAGCCACGGCGGCGGCTTCCTCCGGCGAGGCAGCAAAATTGCCAGCCGTACAAACGTCGGTTTTGTTGAATAAATTCATTGCATTGAGAGGGAACGCACATCGCTGCTCGGATTCCATAGGTGTCACATCGAGCGAGTTCGCTTCGTCCGAAATGGATGCAACGTCATTGGCATTCATCAAGATTCAGCGAATTAATACGGCTTCCCAACAGTTCGTTGAATCACTCGTGGCTGCGCCGCGGACGGGTTTGGCGTAGCGCGTCCTTCGTGTCAGTTTTTTTCAGATATGCAACGAACCCTTGCCGTCTCTAAAATGCTGCGGATATCTGACGAAAAATGTTTCAACTCTCGGAGGATAGGAGAAGAAGTCTGGACACTCAGTTGATCAAGCGAACGCAAATTCGGGGCGGGTCGCATACCCTTGGAAATGGGAGCTGGCATGTTCAGTCACATCATGATCGGCGCCCGTGACCTTGAGACAATGGTCGTATTTTACGATGCTATTTTGACGCCACTCCAACTGCAGCGCGTCGTTGAGTTAGAGGGTATCAATGAGACAGGCGTCATCTGGCGTAGAGGATACGGCGTCGGCCTCAGTTCGCCCTCCGGCACCCGATCAATGGGTTGCCGGCAACATGGAGCAAGGGCGTGCAAATTTGTTTCTTAGCGCCGTCGAGAGGAGCCGTCGATCTTGCCTTGACCGCAGCGACCGGGAAAGGTGCACTTCACGAAGTGGGCGCCCGCTCTAGGGAACGTATGCGGAAGATTTTCTGCCGCCTATTGCCAAGACCATGAGGGAAACGAACTCTGTTTTGTTCACGCGCAGGGAGTTCCTGCCTGATAGCCGTCCGGTAGCGCAATGGCGCAGATGGGCATGAGTCTTCGGGCCAACCAATGCGGTATCGGGAAAGCCGCCTTTATAGTACCCTCGCACCAAAGACCACGCGAGGAATTGCGGAGATGCTCAAGACCGATACCCGGCAAGCGAACTGGCGCCGTGCCAATTCTGACAAGTACGAAGCACATCTCGCTGTACAGCGGGCCGTCAAGGCGGGTGGCCTCGACAAAGAGAGTTGCGAGGTATGCAGCGTTGAAGCGGTCGATGCCCATCATGATCAATACGACGAACCTTTGCGGGTGCGATGGCTATGCCGTCGCCACCATACGCGCCTTCATCACTACGGCGAGGATATGTTTCCGGTGAGGATTTCTACCAAAACGCAGGGGGGGGTTGCTGACTGATCGTTTGAGCGCCTCGGCGGGTGAGGCGGCTTTTAGGTATTGGATTCAGCAAATTTAAAGTCATCTGGATCCATATAAACTGATAACGCTGGCGGTGATATCGATGCGTCGTGTTGTTCAGAAGTCTGTTTTGACTGGCTTTCTTTCCGTTGCCGCCTCGCTGGCGCTTTCGTTCAGCGTCGTACCGTTTCTGGGCGGGCGCGTAGAAGGCGCCGGCCCGTTCATGACGATCTTCTGCCCACTGGCGATATCGATCCCCGCCTCGGCACTGCATTTTTGGCAATCGGAAAAAGTGCGGCGGGCTGAGGCCGCAACAAGGGAGGCATTGCAAAGGCTAGCAGATGCCTATGAAGCCCTTCGCCTTCAATCACGAACAGACGGTCTGACGGGAGTGCTAACACGAACCGCGTTCATGGATGATCTTGAGGCCGCAAGTCATCAGGGCCTGTCTGGAGCGCTGCTTTATCTGGATCTCGATCATTTCAAGGCGATCAATGACCGCTATGGTCACGCTGCGGGTGACGAGGCGCTTCGCTGTGTCGGTCTGATCCTCGCACGCTATCTGATGCCGTCGCATTCCATCGTTGGGCGACTTGGCGGCGAGGAGTTTGGCGTATTTCAAAGTGGCTTGATGTTCGATGAAATGCTTGGCCATTGCGAGCAGCTTCGAGAAGAAATCGCGGGAATTATACTGCATGCGCCCTCCGGCTCACGTGTGATGATGTCTGCGAGCATCGGTGCCTGTCATTGCCCAAGAGGATTTGATTCATCCGATTGCCTGAAGGCCGCGGATGAAAACCTCTATCAAGCAAAAGCTCTTGGCCGGAACAGGGTCGTCGCGTAAAGCCCAGAGGAGGGGTGCGCGCTCGACGTCCGCTGTAGTAAGCGCAGCTCTTGGCGTTCGCTCACTCCGGCGTCGGTGCCCCTCGCTTGCGGTAAGACAGAAGATCCGGTGCGTCGTCCGGAGCGGGATGCGCTTCCAGATCGGCGATCAGCGATTTCATCTGGGCGATTTCGCGAACCTGGGCTTCGATGATGCCGTCCGCCAGCTTTCGCACCCGTGTTTCCCGGATATGGGCGCGCTCGCTGGTCATGATCGCGATCGAATGATGCGGGATCATCGCCTTCATATAACTGACGTCGTAAACCGTCTTCTGGCTGCGGACCAACCAGAGCGAAGCGGCGAATACGACGACGCTCGCCGCGATAATGGCAGCGTTTGTCGCCTTCTTTCTGTACATCGACCACATGAATATCATCATGATGATCGCCATGACGGCACCCATCAGCAGGGCCATCCATGTCCTTGTCTGGCTGTAAGTCACATGATCAAGAGCGTAGGTATTAAGGTACATCAACCCGAACATGACCACGGTCGAGGTGACGATCATTGCGGCAAAGCGACCGTATGACATGGTTGCCTCCTTTCGCGAGATAAGGCGAACTCGTGCCGGGGATGATCGTTCCAATCGCGTAAGGTCTGGCAGCGCCAGCGTCAGGACTGCTGATCCATCGATCAGACCACGAGCCGGGCGGCGCGTCCCATCTTCCGTTCGGTATTGTTGTCGTATCCCGAATCTCGAGTGACCGACTTTGTGCAGGGATTGCTGCATAGCTTTCGGCAAGGGAATGCCGCGGTTCGCCACCTCGGTGAGATATCCGGAGCGTAACCCGTGGGCAGGCTAGGGGAGGGGAGGGGAGGGGAGTACCTGGCGCCAGTACGCACCATCCCTCCAGATAGGCGAGATCGGACGTCAGCGCCGGCATGGTGTTGTCGCCCATGCCTTCGCTGCGAGTTGCTTGAGCGTGGCGACATCGTCGTCGGTCAGAAGCTCGGCGAGCTGGTCTCTGCGATCAAAGGCCAAGATGGCGTCGAGGGCATCCAGTTCCTCGGCGCGCCGCAACATATCAGGGAACACTGCAGTTGAGACCTGGTTGCTAACGCCATCAACTGTCCATCCATGGGTTGATGATCGAAACTCCCACGCCTTCGAAATCAGAAACATTGCGGGTTGCGACCGATGCACCGCGCGACAAAGCGATTGCCGCGATCTGTGCATCGAACTGACTGATGGGCCGGCCCGCGCTACGACGACGTGTGGCGATGGTGGCATAAAGGTCCGCGGCATCACGATCAAACGGCAGCACGCGCCCAGACAGATCCTCGTCAAAAATCGGCGAGATGGCTGCTTCCAGATCACGGCGGCGCTGGCCTTCCGGCAAGAGTCGGAGCCCATAGAGGATTTCGGCCTCGGTGACTGCGGTCGTGAACACTGAAGGAGGGTGCTGGAGCGCCAACCATTCAATGACAATCTTACTGGGGGCTGAGGTGAGCAGCTCCGAGAGGACGTTGGTGTCGAGAATGATCACCGGCCGAAATCCGGCGCGTCACGAATAGCCTCGCGTGCAGGGATTTCCAGATCGATACCGCCGACTGACGCCAGCCGAGCGCGGATGGATTCTGAAAGATTGCGAGCCGGCTTTTCGCTGGCAGCCAGTGCGACGCGGAGAATATCGCGCGCTTCGTCTTCCATCGAACGACCATGGGTGGCAGCGCGCACGCGCAGACGCTGCTTTAGGGCGTCGTCGATGTTGCGAATCGTCATGCTTGCCATTGGAGCTCCAGTCATCAATGATGTCATTGTAGTCAATGATTGCAGAACATTCAACGCCACCTTCCATTTCCCACCCGTCTGAATGGTCACAGAATAGCTCAAGGACTGGCGGCGCATTCACACCCGCTACGACCGCTGTGCGCATACCTTCTTCTCAAGCATTTGCATCGCAGCCGCTGTTATCTTCTGGCTCTGAATTTTATGATGCCTGAGCCTAGGAAATCCGCGACATGCTGCTGCCTGTATATTTCGGGTCTCCAAAGGACTTTTGGAAGGCGGCTTGTCATTTCCGCGTTGCTGCCTCGTCACAATCAGTTCCTCCAATGAGGCGACCTGTAAATTCAGCAGCAACTATCCTCGCCGTCTCGATCTGCTCGAACATATGTTCCAGATTGAGGAAACATATCGTTCCGTCCGCTTGGGCGATGATGCCATCAGCATAGCGCGTGCCAGGAGAAATGCTTATCTCCGGCACCTGCTCATGCGGAATGGGGATAGAGGGTCCCATCCGCGACTTTCGCGGATGGTCGTCGTGCGCACGCAGGACTCTTGATCGGGCAAACGGAAGGCAATGATCTCAAGCATCTCTTCCGTGCCTGTCCTCGTCAAAGGGCGCGAGAGCTCATCAGAAGTCTTCCCATGTTTCCTTCACTGCGGCGTTGCCGGAAAACGCCCTGACAACCTTGCCGGCGAGCTTCTGGACCGGTGACGGAAACGGTCGATGGGCTGGACCCGCGGCCATGATGGACGAAGTCTGGCGCGGTGTGCTGCTCATCTGGAACTGCGAAATCAGCTCACGCAGTCTGCCGCTCTCGCTGGCAAGCGTTGCACCCGCAGCGCTGGTCTCCTCGACCATCGCCGCATTCTGCTGAGTCACCTGATCCATCTGGTTTACCGCGGTGTTTACCTCGGCAAGACCAACGGACTGCTCTTTCGCCGACGTGGCGATGGCGTCCATATGCTGGTTGACCATCACGATATAGCTTTCAATGGCCTTCAAGGCTTCGCCCGTATCGCTGACAAGCTTGACGCCGCTATGGACCTCGATGGAAGAGGTGCGGATCAGATCCTTGATCTCTTTTGCAGCCTGTGCCGATCTTTGCGCGAGTTCGCGCACTTCCTGTGCGACGACGGCAAAGCCCTTGCCAGCATCGCCGGCGCGAGCCGCCTCGACACCTGCGTTCAGCGCCAGCAGGTTGGTCTGGAAGGCGATCTCGTCGATCACGCCAATGATATTCGAGACCTGATTGGACGAAGACTCGATTTTCTGCATGGCGTCAACCGCGTTGGCGACGACGCGGCCGGACTGAGCCGCGCTTTCATTCGCCTGCACTGCTATTTTACGTGCTTCTTCGGCGCGTTTGGACGAATTGGCGACGTTGACAGTAATCTGGTCGAGCGCGGCGGCAGTTTCTTCCAAGGCCGCTGCCTGCTGTTCCGTGCGTTTGGACAGGTCATCGGCGCTTGCGCTGACCTCACGGCTTCCGTTGTCTATGGCACCGGTTGCTTCGGCAACAGATTGCAGGGTTTCGGATAGTTGTCCAACTGCTGCATTGAAATCGGCGCGCAATGTTTCGAAATCGGGTGCAAACGGATCCGCTAGCTGGAAGGTGAGGTCGCCGCTTGCCAGATGTTTCAGGCCTTCACCCAGACCAGCCGTTGCCTGCGCCATTTCCTCAGCCCGAAGCCGGTCGGCTTCCAATGTGCGTCGGCGTTCTTCTTCCGTGGTGTTTCTGTTGGCTTCAGCTTCGGACTCAAGCTTCTTGTTGGCGATGGCGTTGGCCCGGAACACTTCGACGGCCGAAGCCATGTCGCCGATCTCGTCAGCACGGCCTTCGTAAGGAATGGCAGTGGCGTTGTCGCCTTCTGCGAGCTTCTTCATGGATGAGGTGATGTTCTGGATCGGACGCGCAATCCCGGATACAGCGAACCAAATAGCAGTGGCAACAACGAGCATAGTAAATAATATCGAAAATACAGTTAACGTAATTGCTGATGAATATACCTGTTTGCTGGCATTATAAGCCACATCCATGCCACTTTTGTTGATTTTGACAAGCTCAGCCGAGGCTAACGTTATTTTCTCGCCAATAGGAGAAAGTTTATTATACAAAATATCTTTCGCGCCATCCACGTCACGTTTTTGGGAAATTGCAAGCAAGTTCGTACCGACGCGGTCGTAATCCTCCAAATTTGCGAGCATATCTTTGACGATGTCGGTTTCAATCTGGGAAGGCTGCATGCTTTGATAGTCGGAGATCGTATCGCGAAGTGCCTTCATGACATCCGAGATACGCTTCTCGAACTTATTCATATTGGCTTCGTCCGGTGAGAGAATATGGTCACGGTAAGCACCCCGGAGTTGTGATACATTCAGGGTGATTGTTTGTGCCGCGCTCAGGCTTGGCGTCCAGTTTGTCGCGATCTCTTCGACATTGCCGTTGATCGCACTGAGCCGATTCAACGCAAAGGCGGCAAAGCCACCCACAATGAGTCCAACAAGGACAAAGACTGCAATCAGGGCTGTTTTAATTCTAGGACGTTGCATAAATGCTCCCTGCGTGGATATCCCACGTTCAAAGGAATGAATGGCCGGAAGCAAAATCATTCTGCGCAAGGCGACGACGAGACGAATTCAACTTCGTCATGTATGATTATGCGGTGCAATACCGCGCGTTTGCGACGGGCCCCTCTAGGCGATGCGTGACGATCGAATTCGGGCTCGCTGCTTTTGGACAACGGCGAGTATCTCTACGCGGGTGAAGAGATGTCGCTCATCACAGGCGCTGGCAGAGATCGAACCGCTTAAGTCTTTCTAAATGGATGGCTCCGCATAAAGTATCTCCGGTGAGGAAACCACAAATTTAAGGCTTCATGGAACGCAGCGGTAACCAATCAAGGGTTTCGCACTTTCAAATTTGCGGCACTTGTCAAGATTGGAGGATATCGGAATGGCGTTACCTTAAAATTAAAAGTCTAAAAAAATAAATATTAATTTTAGTAGATTATAAGTTGATTGGGATGTTCATTTACGGAAGACGTATTATTGAACTTAAGTAAAATATTGTAGAGTCCGCGATCTTTTCTGAAAAGGTTATCGCGACTTACCGCGCTGCAAAATCAGGAGTTCCGCGAAAATCTGTCGGTCTGATCACAATTCATTCCACCCGCGCAGCAGCATGTATGCCGCAATAACAACGAGCACCAAACCGGCTCCCCTTCCTATCCATATTGTCAGAGCAGGTTTGGAGACGATGGCATCGCGTCCCCGAGCGGCAGCCAGCGCCAGTCCGCCATAGACGACAAGCTGAACGAACACGGTCATCAAACCCATTGCAAGCGCTTGGGGCCAGAGCGGTCCAAAGGCAGGCTTCAGGAACTGCGGATAGACAGCCAGAATGAAAAGCCACGCCTTCGGATTGAGGATGCAAGTCGCGACGGCCTGGATGAAGACACGTCCAGAGGATCGGGCCGCACCGCTGAAAACGGACCCGATCACGATCGAGCTGCGCGCGAGATTGACGCCGATCCAGATCATATAGGCCGAGCCGATGATGAACATTGGACCGGAAACAGATGGTATCAATCTGGTGAGCCCGGCAACGGCGAAAGCGCCGAACAGGGTATGGCAGGCTCCACCGGCCATCATTCCGAAAGTCGCTGCGAGCCCCGCGCGCCGCCCACCCGTCAGGGCGTTTGCGAGAACGAAGACCATGTCCATGCCTGGAACGACGATAATGCCCGTCAGCAGAAGAAAGAAAAGCCAGAGATTTTCAACATAGGTCATGTCAGTTGCGAGCCGTTCCATTCGACCGACGGTCTCGATACCGCCTATCTTTTCGTTGGTTGGAGCGTGCTATACATGGGTGCAACTGACAGGGATGTGTCAGTTGTGATGAGGCAATCAGCATGCGGAAGGCGTCTAGACTCTTTGAAATCATCCAGATTCTCAGGCTGGCAAAGACGCCTGTTACTGCAGCGGAGATGGCGGCCCGAATGGAAGTCACCGTGCGCTCGATCTATCGGGACATCGCCGCCCTTCAGGCCATGCGTGTGCCGATCGAAGGCGAGCGTGGGATTGGCTATATCCTCCGACCCGGCTTCGATCTGCCGCCACTGATGTTCACGGTTGAAGAGACGGAGGCTGTCGTGCTCGGCATGGCGCTGATCGAGCGTACAGGCGACACGGACCTGAAAAGAGCATCCGAACGGGTCGTTGCCAAGATCGCAGCCGCCGTGCCCGCGCCCTTACGTGAAGCACTGGCATCACGCGCCCTTCACGCTTGGGGCGCAATCACTCCAGTTCCTGAAGGCATCAATTTTGGGATTGTCCGCCGTGCGATCCGCGACGAGGAAAAGCTGTCGCTCGACTACCGGGACCAGCAGAACAATCCAACCAGCCGTATCGTCTGGCCGCTGGCGCTGATTTACTATTTAGAAACTGCCGTCATCGTCGGATGGTGTGAACTGAGACAGGCAATTCGGAATTTTCGGATTGACCGTATGGAAAGCTGCATTTTGACGGGAGATCACTTCCGCAAGGAGGGAGATCGGCTGCGTAGCATCTGGATTTCCGGCTGGCAGATCAATCAGGGAGACCCGGTATCCTCGGTACCCCACTAGAACAATGCCCGCCGCTTCCGGGATGAGATGCGAGAGCGACTGCAAGAGTTTGCGCTGTCGTTGCATCCGGATAAGACCCGCCTTATCGAGTTTGGCCGCTTCGCGGCGGCCCAGCGGGGTAAGGTCGGGCTCGGAAAGCCTGCAACCTTCAACTTCCACTCGATCTCGCTAAGATCGCCGCGCACACCGGCCGCCATCGCCGAGCGCTTCACCAGTCGCGCCACTTCCCTGTCGTTGAGCCAATCGGTCCAGCCGCCTTGCCCTGTCCCGTCACCCCGGCGGCCCAGCGGCCCATGAACCAGCTTTGCAAACCGGATACAGGTTTCCACCGCTACGACGGGGCATGTCGCATTCGACGACCCCGCCCGATCTCGACCTCGCGCCACCCGGTCTTGCCGCGCAGTGTGACGAGCATGCCCTGATCGAGGATCTCGATCCAGCCGCGCCCGTCTTCTGTCTGGTCGGCTTTCAAGCAGGATGCCCGTGACGATCGGGAACTGGGGATGAGTGTTTCGGCCATCGCGAGGAAATTTGCAACTTCCCGGCAGACGATTATGCGGCTACGAGGCGTAGGTTCATGCTCCGTTCGAACGAAGTTAGCGCAGGATTTTGAACTGCTGTTGTTCTGCCCCCTTCTTCGGCAAGCCACGCCGCTGGCCCTAAGCGCGTTCAAACACATTAGGCGCCTAATGCGATGGCGGGCACAGGATAAACTTTCTTCCAACACGCCGCGCCGTACACGGCGGGTATGGGGTGACGGGGCTTTCCCCTCTTCCTCCATTTGGCTAAAATGGCAAAATGTGCAGATATCTACACACTCCGGTCGCCGCTGTGATTGCCTTGGTCTTCACCTTGGGTGGCGTGGCAAAATCTGCACTGGCGAGTGGTTTGGTGCCACCCACCGGCTATTACAATGAGGTGAAGCATAATAGCGGTTCGATGCGACCGTGTACGCCGGCACCCGAGCCTTTTGTGGGAGCACTCGAATTCCCGAGCAAGTACGAAGGTTCTGGCAAATCGCGAAGTACTCTTAACGAGGTGTCAGCAAAGCGGTACAAGACGCTGACCAAATCCATCAGCGACATGGAGAAGGGGGCCACCAAACTCGTCGATCAATACATGGACGGCGGTTCGACGCAGACGCTGCAGTGTGTCGTCGCATGGTACAGTGTCTGGGCCGACGCAAAAGCGCTTCTCGGCCCGGCGATCAATCACACCGGCAAGTCAGAACGCAAATGGGCCCTCGCAAGCTTGAGTAGCGCATGGCTACGCCTCAAATTTTCGCGCTCACAGCCGCTTCTCGTCTACTCTTCAAAAGCTGCTGAGATAGATGACTGGCTCGGTAAGATCGCCGATCAGGTCACTCGCGAATGGGACAAAGATGACGCGCGCGAGAAGATCAACAATCACTATTACTGGGCAGCCTGGAGCGTGATGGCGACGAGCATTGTCACCAATCGCCGCGATCAATTTGACTGGGCGACGGACATGTATGCGATCTTTGCCCAGCAGGTGGACGCCGACGGCTTCTTACCCAATGAACTGAAGCGACAGACGCGTGCAGCAGACTACCATGTCTACGCCGTAGCGCCCGCGGCAATGATGGCTGCGTTCGGCAAGGCCAACGATCTGGATCTTGCAGGGGAGGGCCACGACGCTCTGCACCGCGCGGTGGAACGCGCAATTACCGCTTACGACGACCTACGCCCGTTCGAGGCAAAAACCGGCGCCAAGCAAGTCCGATTCGAACCTGAGGGTAAACAATCCAAGTTCGCCTGGCTCGAACCATATTGCTGGACAGTGCGGTGCACTGGCGTAATAGCCGCAAAGCTCGCACAACTGCGCCCGCTGCAAGACACGCGGCTGGGCGGCAACATGACTGCCATGTTCACCGGCCGGTAAACTGGCAAGGGGACGCCCATCAGTGTTTGTCTGCCCGAATGGTTACCAGAGCAACTTTCGCCTTTGAACTCGGACTATCGCTCGGCACGGTCGTCTCCTGTTTCCGCCACCTAGTCGGAAGTCCCACTTACTCTGGCAGTTCAAATTCCCCGAGCCAGCTCTGCCACCCAGACCTAAAACGAAAAAATCAGCGTCGATAAGAATTTGTTTAGGCGACGTAAGTTTGTAAGCCGGTTCACAGCCAGACGCGCAGGAAAACGTCTTCTTCGACTCGTAGAGCGCGTGTTCGCTCACACTCAGCCGCTGCGAAACTACGGCAACGGGCCCATTCGGTCGTTTGACGCACCGCGTCCAGCTTAAACCCTCACTGTAATTCGATTTGCTCATGATGATCTTCTTGCCGCACAGTTAGGCAAGAAGGCGTTTACAAATCTCTGGGCTATTCAGTTGTCGAATTTTTCAATCGCGCTCTCAATTATGTTTCGGCGTGGAATATTGGGTCTGACGCAATCTCGATGACATCATGGCGCTCCGACTAGACGTGCCTCAAGCAGATCGAGTTTTCCGCGGCCGTAAATCTGGCGCTTGATGAGTTTTAGCTTCATGATCTGACCTTCGGTCTGTCCGTTCGATCAAATTGAAGTTATCGCATTTTGAATCGCTGCTCTGTCGCGGATGACGCCGTTGGCGAATGAGGCGCCCAAGCTTCTTGCCGCACGGTCGATTCAAGCTTCTAGATCATTTTTAGACTTTCGGCGCAGCATAGCGTGAAAGCTCTCGATGACGTCCCTGGCCTCGACAAGGTCCGGTAGGCTCTCTTCAATCGCGGCGACGGTCATCGTTTGGGCCTTGGTCAAAGTGTTGCGTTCCAGGGTCATCAGGCGGACGATAGCGTGTGCGGCCGGCGCGTGGCCAAGCCCACTTTCGGCCTTTTCAGCTCGCCTTCGTCGTGTTGCCCATTCTGTGACGACACGGAGACCCCCGCCAAACCCATTCATTCGAAGCTGCCGCCACAGTTCAGCGCCATTTCGTGATCCGGCATGCCCATTGCGCTGCAGGCCACGGCAGATGCGGTTCGAGCGAAGTTTGTCGAACCCGGAAGATGTCGGTGCGTTGACCACGTCGGCGCCGTCATTCTGGCGCTGACGCCGACCTCCACCGCCCACCTTGGCATGATGAAGTGCCGCAGGACGATTTCGAAGGGGCTTTGTTTCGCAAGACCCGCGAACCCGAGGAGGAGGGCGTCGATAAAGATGACATTGCTGAATGGTTTGCCAGAGAACGAGCCGAACATGCGCGCCGCCTGAGGCAGGACGCGCAATTAAAGCCCCGGGCGCCGCCGCAGCCGGCCACCGGCGCACGCGTTGATGAGGAAGGTTCGCAGAAAGACTGCATCGTCGGCCCCTATGGGGAAATCGAGCCGATCTGCAAGGGAAATGCCCATCATATCGTTCCCGACATGGCCTATCGCCTTGGCGCCTCCGGCGAAATCGGAATACAGTTCAACCGCGAAGCGCACGCCGAACTCGCCGACCCTCAATCAGGGCATGTCGATCTGCCAGCTCAGCCGCCAGCCCGGCAGCGATTCTGAAGGTCTGCACGCCCATTTGCGCGAGGCCTCACCCGGCTGGAAAAGGTCACGCCGGTATCCGGAACAGCCCCAATGGGAGCTATCCTCAGGGAAAGCATCAAGGTCATCAACGACATCCCGGATCTGCCGCCGGAATGCAAAAAACTTGCAGCGACGATGGCGACCGGGCAACAGTTCGCTAAAACCGGTGCTGCCGCGCCTGGTCGTATCAAGGAATGGCCGCTACCAACCGGCGAGGCCGAGAAGGTGCTGAGAAAAGGACATTACTGATGTTTGGCAACGAATGGGCTGCAACACTGCAGGCAGCCGTCGCGCTGGACGCCGACCATTTCACCATCTGCCTCGGCGAACTCGAATATGACGATCCATTCACGGCGATCATCTCCTATGACGGCCAGTTCCCGCAGCCCTGGAGCCGGACCGACGTTCGTCGCGAGATCGTCGACGTCGCCTATCTGGACATGGGTGGCTCCGAAGGCTTCGTTCCCGTTTCTCTCAGCAACGAGGGTGACGTCTATGTCGTCAAAAAGGATCGGGCCAAGTGGTCAAAAATACCGGGAGCCGGGGTGTTAAGCGAGGATGCGGAAGGTTTCGGCGCGATACATGCTCTCGTTGTGGATGGCGCGCGCCAGTATGTCGTTGGCAACAGTCGGCAGCTTTATCAACGCGACGGACTGGGCGACTGGCAGCGCATCTCGGCGGATGCGTCCCATGCAGAAGGCTATGAGGCTGAACATTTCGGCAGGGCTATTGCTGTGGATGGTGCCCTGCTGATCGAAGCATTCCAACGGCCGGCTTCCGAGACGACGGCTGCGGATCTCGATCCGAAACGCTGGGAAAACATGACACCGGAGCAGTTCCTGGCAATGATGGATGAAGATGAAGGGGAGCGCAGCACGCGATCGCGCCAGCAGCGGCTATACACATATCGCGACGGCAGCTTTACCGAACGTTCCGTACCGCAGGACATCGTGATCAGCGGTCTCTATCGCGACGAGGATGGCCGCGTCTGGCTGCTCGGCGTCAACGGGCTGATCATGAGGAGCCGAAGCGATGGCGGTTTTGAAACACTTGGCTTCCATGGCGATACAGAGACCATGTTCGCCGCTGCCCGCCGCGCTTCGACGCTCTATATGGCCACCGACAACGGCTTGCGCCGTTTCGATGAACACAAGCTTGATGTGGTGAAGCCGGTGCTGAACTCCCCGTCAATCAGTCAGAATGTTCCGGTTCCCCTGAAGATTCAGGCTTTCGGCGACACACTCGTTTATTTCGATCGCAAGCATGGGGTGGCGCGATGGAACGGCGAGCAATGGGCCTGGGTGGAGATGCCACCAGAATTGCTGGAACGCGATTTCAAAGGTTTGCCGTCGAGAATGCCGTAACCGATATGCCCGATGAACTAAATGGCTGCCGATGAAATCAATAGCTTTGTCAGTTGCAATCGACGAGGGTATGCTATTGTCCCGCAACGATGCTCAAAGCAACCTTGCCGCCCTTCCGCTTCGCCGCGTTGTGTTGTTGTAGTAGCTAGACGCCTGTTGCACGGACCGATGCCGTGATTGCTCCATTGCCTCCTGCAGCGGGACACCGCGATTGGCGGCTTCGGTCAGATAGCCGGACCGCAGGCCGTGGGCGGAGAACGCGTCGGGCTCGAGCCCGGCCTGCGCCGCTCGAGACTTGACGACCTGATTGATCGCACCCGGCTCCAACGCCCACTGCGAGAGATTACCCCAGCGATCGATCTTGCGAAAAATGCTCCCCGTCTCGATCCGGCTCGCTACAAGCCAGGCATTGAGCGCCTCGACCGGCCGGCCGGTGAGATAGACGACCTCGTCGTGATCGGCACCCGAGGTTTTTGTGCGCCCGAGATGGATGGCAAGCGAGGGCAGGGGAGAGCCATTCTCATTGGAAATGGGGGGCTCTGCGGTCAATTGCTCGACCCGTAGCCCGGCCACCTCGCTGCGCCGACGACCGCCAGAGGCAAAGGCGACCATGAGGATCGCCTGGTCTCGCAGATCGGTCAGGCTACCGCTGTCGCAGGTGGCGAGCATCTTGGCGAGGATATCGCCCGTGACCGCTTTGGCACTCTTCGGTTTGTGCGGTCTTGGCGTTGCGCGAACGGCCAACCGGATGGCGGATTTTAGAGCAGGGGAAGAAAAGACGCCGAGGAAACCGCGCCATTTCGTCAGCGTCGACCAGGTCGCAAGACGGCGGCGCACCGTATCGGGCGCGTGTGGACCGATGGTTTTGAGGAACCCCTGCTCGCGCAGGCTCTGCTCGACATCCGCCGGCATGCCGTGGTGTGGATCGATCTTGCGTTGCCGCGGCTGCCAGAGGTGATGCGCAACAAATTTCAAAGCCAGGGCCTCGGGTGCTGGCCAGGGGAGGGAGGCGCCCGTTGCGGCCTGCGACCAAGCCTGGAGATAAGCGAGATCGGAGGTGAGCGCGCGCAGCGTGTTTTCGCCCATGCCCTCGTTGACGAGATGGCGGAGGGTCTCGATGTCGTGGTCGGTCAGCAGTTCGGCCAGCTCGTCGCGCCGCTCAAGCGGAAGGACTGCGGCGATGGTGTCGAGCTCGCCGGCACGGCGATCGACGGCACTCATATCGGCAGACCATGTTCGTCGTAGAATTCGTCGTGGTTCGAGGTGGTGCCGGGCGGGACATTTGCGCGGCTCTCGGCAGCCAGGTTCGTCAATCGTCTATTGTATCTAGGCGAGACGCGATCAATGTCAGAACGGCTGTCGGCCGCCCGTCGCGGCAGATCAGGATCTCATCCTGACGCGCTGCCAGTTCGATCAATTCCTCCAGCCGCTCGGCAGCCTCGCCAATCTCTACAAGAATTCTCATGTCGAGTGCGCCTCACCACGCACGGTCGTGCAACACTGCATCAAACATCACATCCGTTGAGACAAAAATGCAATGTTCAAGCCGTGCCTGTGCCGCGAGGATCCGATCCCATGGGTCACGGTGATCCCAATCGAAGGCGGCCGCCAGCTCGGCATGCATATCGCTGATGGGGAGCGTTTGCAGACCACTTGCGGTCACCGCCGCGCGCAATTCCTGTGGCTTCAGATCGAGCTTCTTCAGTCGCATCTTGTTGTCCAGCTCGTAGAATGAAACGGCGCTGACCAAGACAGTGTTCGCTTTGTCCTCGATCAGTGATCGCGCTTTTGAAGACAGACGGTCACTGCCGATCGTCCACCAGTAGACGGCATGGCTATCGAGCAGAATCTTCACGATTCGATCTTCCGATCTGCCGGCTTGCCTTGCCAGATGCCGGCGTCATCGTTCCAGTCGCCGGCATCGATTGCTGCCTGCTCATCATCCTGCTCGTCGAAGAGATTGTCGGGAAGGCCGCGTTGGCGCAAAAGTCCGAAAGGCCGCTTGCCGCCAAGATCGGCCGGGCCGATGCGGGCGTAAACATCGTTGCCGCGCATGATGATGATCTCTTCGCCCTGATTGGCCCGCTCGAGGACTTCGGCAAAGTTCTTGCGCGCCTCACTGATTTTATAGCTGGTTTGCGGCATGGTTTGCGGCTCCGGCATGGATGTGAAGCGCATAATAGCACGGATGCAAAAGTCGTACAACGGCTCTGTACAAATAACCATCGATAAGGGTTCCTTATCAATGGTTATAGCGCCTGTGGCTTTTAGCTTGCGATTTCAATTGAAGTGCTAAGCGAGAGACTCGGCATTGAAATCTCCTCTTGCGATTTCACTCTGGAGTAGGGGAGGGCCACCTAAAGCCCTGATGCCTTGGTCAGATTCACGCGGAAGCGATCCCGCCGGCGCCGATATCTGCGTGTCATCTCCGCTGAAGCATGACCGAGCTGTTTCTGGACGTAACGCTCATCGACTTCAGCGGAAGAGGCCAGGCCCGCGCGTAGGGAATGGCCAGAGAACTTGAAGGCGCGTTCAATTTCGCTGAGATCGCCGCGCACGCCTGCGGCCATCGCTGCCCTTTTCACAAGCCGAGCGACCTCCTTGTCGTTCAGCCGCTCCGACCCGACAGCCTTCCCTTGCCCCGTCACCCGACGAAAAAGGGGACCATGCTCCAGTTTAGCGAACTTAATCCAGGTCTCGATCGCAGCGACCGGGCAGGTCGCATCGGCTGAGCCGCGGCCAACCTCGACCTCTCGCCATCCGGTTTTGCCGCGCAGGGTGATAAGCATGCCCTTGTCGAGGATCTCGATCCAACCGCGGCCGTCTTCTGTCTGGTCGGCTTTCAGATCGAGGCCGACGATCTCGGAGCGCCGAAGACCTCCAGCAAAGCCGATGAGCAACATCGCCCGATTCTACGCCGACACTCCGCCGGTGTTGTCAGGCCGGTCTCAACAAGGGCGAATCCGCCCATAAACTAAAACGCGCCGTCTTTTTCCACGAGCGCGGCGAAATCCGTGACCGCTCCTTTGACAGCCAGGCATTCCGGGCCTCCGGCCTCAATCTGGTGGTCAGCGCCATCGTGCATTGGAATACCGTCTATCTCAGCCGGGCGACGGCCCATCTGCGCCAGCAGGGTCGGCATATTCCTGACGATCTGCTCAAACACGTCTCACCGCTCAGTTGGGAGGATATCAATCTCACCGGCATCTATTCCTGGGACGCCGAGCAGCAGATGCCTGAAGGCTTCAGGCCGCTCCAGATTCCCGGCAGACTTCTTCGCGCTGCCTGATGTTCATGTTTCGTGCGACCTTAGCGTGCGATTTTGCACTGCTCTTGTTCCGACCCCTGTTTGGCTGGTTCGTGGGTCTTGGGGTGGACGACCCCGTTTGGGACGCCTCGACGTTTTCGAAGAACCGGACGCGGGTGCTGACGGAGGGTGGCCGCAACGGCGAGCGGAATTTTCGCGAGGAGAAGCGCTCGAACGAGACGCATGCGTCCACCACCGATCCACCACCGACCCGGATGCGCGGCTTTACCACAAGGCATCCGGTCAGGAGAGTCGGCTTGCCTGTCTCGGCCATGCGCTGATGGAGAACCGCAACGGGCTTGCGGTGGCAGCACAGGTGACCCATGCGACAGGTACGGCGGAGCGGGAGGCGGCGCTGGAAATGACGGAAGCGCTGCCGCAGGGCGCTACGCTCGGCGCCGACAAAGGCTACGATGCCGAGGCCTTCGTCGAGGAACTGACGACGCGCAGGATCGTGCCGCATGTTGCAATCAACGGCACCGTGTCGAAGACCGGCAAGGTCCGCAAGACGGCGGTCCCTGACGATGTCGCGGCCAGTGACGACTATGCGGTCAGTCTTCGCTGCCGCAAGCGGATCGATGAAATCTTTGGCTGGGGCAAGACGACAGGCTCGGCCAGTTGAAAGTCCGCGGGATCGAGAAGGTCAGGACCGTCTTCACCCTCGCGCATGCCGCCTGCAACATCGTGCGCCTGCCCGGATCGATCGCGGCGACGGGAGAGGTGGGTCTCGATGCGGCAAGATAGGCCGGGAATGACAGCAATGACAGTCTGTATCGCCCCAATCCCACATCGCAGACCGACAAGGCCGACAAAAATCAAACCGCAGACCCAATTTCGCGGCAACGCAAGCCGTTGTTCAGCAGCCTGTTACAGCGTTCAGAGCATCTCGTTCTCGAGCTTTCATTTTTAAGGCTGAAGTGGCGAAGACGGCAAGATAGAGAACTTGGAGTTAACATCCATCGTCCGTGCAGTGATCCTGCGAAAGCCCGTCGCGCTGTTGCGGCGAGTTCGGTCGCCGCACTCAAGTTGCCAAGCTGTGATCGAAATCACAGAGCTCGATACCGAGCTGGGCGATTTCCTCGAAAAACAGGCTGCTATAGTCATTGCGATAGGTGATGAAATATTCGAGCTTTGGCAGCCGGAGTGCTGACCTGATAATCCGCAGGCGACCGTCCGTAACATAGCGACTGAAGAAGGCCTTGGGTAGGATAGTGAGACCTAGGCCATGGGCGGCGAGCTCGGCGAGGGCTGCCATATTATTGCACGAAATCGTTTTCGTGAACGGCATCCGTGGATTGTCTATGACATCCTGTAGTATGGGGCGCAGCATAGAGCCAGCCGACTGGATGAGCAGCGGAAACTTGAGCAAGTCCTCACGGCTAAGCTCGGCACTGCCACCATAGAGCTTCGGGCTGCACATCCAAACCAGCTCGATCTCCCCCAGCGGCATGTTGACGAACTGCGGATGCTGGATGAGGCGCGGGCAGATGACGAAGTCAATGCGCCGCTCGTTGAGCCGGTCCAGCAGACCCGATGTCAGGTCGATTTCCGGCTCAAGCGTAATGCCGGGATAGCGCTCCATGATGGTCGCCAACAGTTGCGGCAGCCAGGAGAGCGCAACAAGATCGGTCACGCCGAGACGGAACCGGAATGGTGGCGCGGTAGCCGTGCGCGCGGTCAGCGTCAAACGGTCGTTCAGCCGCAGCATCTGTTCCGCGATATCCCGGATGTCCTGTCCCTTGCTTGTCAGGATGGATTGACGGCTGGAGCGATCGAACAGGGGTACCGGAAACTTTCCCTCCAATTCGCCGATACGCTTGGAGATCGTCGACTGTGTCACGTTGAGATAAGATCCAGCGGCCTCGAAGCTGCCAAGCGTTGCGACCCAATAGAGTGCTTCAAGCTGCTTTAACGTAAACATGTCTCACATTGCATGAACAAAAGCGATTTTGATAGAGGCATATTTATCGCTTTTTTTCGAATAACTGCAAGTCTAGGTTCGGCTATCGGAAGGCCTTGGGAGAGGCTTCTGGACATCAGACACCGAGCTCTCAGGAGGAGACATGTCGATCAACGAAAACACAGCCCCGCAGCCGGTAGATGCCACCTTGATCGGCGAATATCGTGGCGTCGCTACATCCATCATCAGCGACAACCTGTCCCGCCTGCCGGGCGCGACCGGCGTGCTGCCCTACCATGCAGGCGGTCCGCTCATCGGAACGGCGCTGACGGTCAAGACACGCAATGGCGACAATCTCGCCATCCACGCCGCACTGAAGATCGCCCGCCGTGGCGATGTGATCGTCGTCGACGGCGGTGGCGACGTCAGTCAGGCGCTGATCGGCGAAATTATCCTCACACATGCGGAGTCTATCGGTGTTGCAGGCTTCGTGATCGACGGTGCGATCCGGGACGTATCGGCCATTCGCGCATCCGATCTGCCCTGCTATGCACGCGGCGTCACGCACAAGGGTCCTTACAAAAACGGGCCTGGTGCGCTCAACGTGCCGGTGTCGATTGGTGGGCTTGTCGTCCATCCGGGCGACCTGATCGTGGGGGACGATGACGGTGTGGTTGCGCTGTCGCCGCAGGTGGCAGCCGATCTGCTGCCGGGAATCCGGGCGCAGGAGGAGCGCGAGAGGGTCAAGATCGCTCAGTTCAAGGAGGCGCGGCTGAAGCTTGTGAGAGCCTGAGCCCGTCCAACCGGGCAGATCCATTCGAACGACAATGAGGAGAACGTCGTTGAATATCTGGAAATCCATTGCGCTGGTCGCGTCGACCGCCCTGATCGCCCCGGCCAGTCTCGCGCATGCGCAGGACGCGACCGCCGTTACCATCGTGCTTCCCGCCGGTCCCGACCGGCTGGACCCTTGCGAGACGCCTCGCTCGGTCATCGGCCGCATCATCAAGCAGAATGTCGTGGAAACGCTGGTGGAGCTCGACTACGCCAACCAGAAAACGCTCCCGCGTCTGGCGACGAGCTGGGAGCAGACGGCGCCCACCGAGTGGGTGTTCAAGCTTCGGCCAGGCATCACCTTCCATGACGGTACACCGTTCGATGCCAAATCCGTCGTCCACTCACTGGGGCGGACCAACGATCCGGCGCTGACCTGCATCACCCGCACAAAATATCTTGACGGTATCGACATCAAGGCCGTGGAGGTCGATCCACTGACGGTGAAGTTTACGACCAAGACAGCGGTGCCGATTTTGCCGACGCTGCTGGCGCAGCTCACCATCTCCTCGGTCAACACGCCGAAGGGCGAGTACACGGCCAAGCCGATCGGTACAGGCCCTTACACGTTCGATCACTGGACACAGGGTGAGAATGTGGGTCTTGCCCGGAACGACGGCTATTGGGGTCAGAAGCCGGTGATCGACAAGGCGACCTATGTCTGGCGCACGGAATCTTCCGTGGCTGCCGCCATGGTCGAAACGGGTGAGGCCGATCTTGCCTTCTCCATAGCGCCGCAAGATGCGACCAATCCGGAGACGGACAAAGTCTATCCGAACTCCGACAGCGCGCTGTTCCGGCTGTCCGTCGATATTCCCCCGCTCAATGACATCCGCGTTCGCAAGGCGATCAACCTTGCCATCGACCGCACGGCCTTTCTCGGAAGCGTTATCAGCGACAAGGCGGAGCTTGCCATGCAGCAGGTGGGCCCCAGCGCGCTGGGCTTTAATCCCAACCTGAAGCCATGGGCTTACGATCCGGAGCAGGCGCAGAAGCTGCTTGCGGAAGCCAAGGCCGATGGGGTGGATGTCGATCGCGAGATCCGCATGATCGGCCGGCCGGCGATGTTTGCCAACTCCAACGAGTTCGTGGAGGCCTCTGCAGAGATGTTGCGGGCGGTCGGCTTCAACATCAAACTCGAAAACCTTGAAATGACGCAATGGCTGAAGATGGCGAACAAGCCGTTCTCACCCGACCGTGCTCCCAACATCTTCCTGACGATGCATGACAACAATAGCGGCGATGCGGCTTTCACGGCCTTCTTCAAGTATCATTCCGATGGCCGCCAGAGCGAGTTGCACGACCCGGCGTTGGACGCGCTGATCGTCAGCGCCGGCACAAAATCCGGCGAAGAGCGGGTGCGGGAATACAACGAGGTTTTCCGCAAGATCTATGAGGACGTCGTCGCGGATGTGCCGCTGTTCCACATGGTCAACTACATGCGGGTTGGAAAGCGGCTGGATTTCACGCCGACCATTGCCAACGCGGTGGAGTTGCAGCTGGCCCGGCTCAAGCTGGCCGACAAGGCGACCGACTGACCATCCTGCGGCGCGCCCGCCGCAAAGGGCGCGTCGCAACCGATTATCGATCCACATCCGGCGGAGGAGGCTGATATGGGTTCTTTCATCTTCAAGCGATCGTTGCAGAGCGTGTTCTCGCTCGTGGCGCTGATCATTCTGATCTTCTTTCTGGCACGCATGACGGGCTCGCCTGCGGATCTCTATCTGCCGCAGGATGCATCTGCGGAAGCGCGTTTCCAGTTCAACGAGCAATACGGGTTCAACGATCCGCTGATCGAGCAGTTCGGCCGCTTCCTGTGGGGGCTCCTGCATTTCGACATGGGCCAGTCGCTGCAGTTTTCGCGTCCAGCCGTCGATGTCGTTTTGCAGGCCTTTCCGACCACGCTCGCGCTTGCGGCCATCACCATGCCGCTCGTCCTGCTGGTGTCGATCGTCACCGGCTCGCTTGCCGCCTACCGGCCCGGGGGCATCTTTGACCGGTTCGCCAGCATTCTCTCGCTCATTGGCGCCAGCACGCCGAACTTCTGGGTGGCCATCGTCGGCGTTCTGGTCTTTGCCGTGACGCTGCGGGTCTTGCCGACATCCGGCACGGGGACTGCCCTTCACTGGATCCTGCCCGTCGGCGTTCTGATGCTCCGTCCCACCGGCGTGCTCGTGCAGGTCGTGCGGACGTCCATGATGACGGCCCTGTCCTCGACCTACATCAAGACCGCGCGCGCCAAAGGGGTCGGCTCCCGCGCCATTGTTTTCGTGCATGCGCTGCGCAACGGCCTGTTGCCCGTCATCACCGTGGCGAGCGATCAGGCGGCCGGCATCGTCAACGGCGCCGTCATCGTGGAAACCGTGTTCGGCTTCCCCGGCATCGGCAAGCTGATGATAGACTCGGTCCTCCTGCGGGATTTCGCCGTCATCCAGGCCGCCGTCCTCGTCACGGCACTCGCCGTCTTCGTCATCAACATCATCGTGGATATCACATATGCCCTCGTCGACCCGCGCATTCGGTACAGCTGAGATGGCCGCGCCCGTCTCGCTCGCCGTCAGGCCCGCCGCGCCGTCCTCCGGCGTCCGGGAGATCCTCGGCCTTCTCTGGCAGGACAAGGTGGCCACGGTCTCGGCCGCGCTCCTGACCCTCGTCCTTGCCTGCGTCCTCTTCGGACCTTGGCTGCTCGCCGATCAGGCGCGCGCCCTCAATCTCATGGCCCGCAACGCCCCGCCGTTCTCCATCGACAAGGGCTGGATGTTCGTTCTCGGCGCTGACGCGCTCGGACGCAGCCTGCTGGCCCGCATCGTCGTCGCCAGCCAGAACACGATGCTGATCGCGGTCAGCGCCGTTCTCCTTTCCGTCACCATCGGTGGCGTGCTCGGCCTCATTGCCGGCTACAAGGGGGGATGGGCAAGCGCCGTGCTGCTGCGGCTGGCGGACGCGATCATGAGCTTTCCGTCCATGCTCCTGGCGGTCATCGTGCTCTTCGTCTTCGATCCCGGCGTGACCAACGTCATCCTCGTGCTTGCCGTATCCCGCATCCCGATCTTCCTGCGCACGGTGCGCGCCGAGGTGCTGGAGATCAAGGAACGCATGTTCGTGGTTGCCGCCCGCGCCATGGGCGCCCGGACAGACCGTGTGCTCCTGCGCCATGTCGCGCCGATGATCCTGCCGACCATCATCAACCTTGCCGCTCTCGAGATCGCCTTCGTGATGCTGGTGGAATCCGGTCTCTCCTTCCTCGGCATCGGCATTCAGCCGCCGGAAGTGACCTGGGGACTGATGGTGGCGGACGGACGCAACTATCTCGGCTCCGCCTGGTGGCTCGCCTTCTGGCCCGGCGTCGCGATCATGCTCGTCACAATGGCTCTCAACCTCCTTTCCAACTGGCTCCGCGTCGTCACCGATCCGGTCGAACGCTGGCGCCTCCAGACATCGGTAGGCAGACATGACTGATCAGCCGCTTCTCGACATCCGCAATCTCTCCATCGACTTCCCCAACCGCCACGGCGTCGTCCACGCCGTCGCAGATGTCAGCTGGTCGGTCAATGCCGGCGAAACGCTGGCGATTCTCGGCGAAAGCGGCTCCGGCAAGAGCGTCAGCGCATCGGCCGTGATGGATCTGGTGGACGCGCCGCCGGCCCTCATCACCAGCGGGGAGATCTTCTACCGCGGGCGCGATCTTCTGAAGACGCCACGTGAGGAACGCCGCAAGATCAACGGAAAGAACATTTCGATGATCTTTCAGGACCCGCTGGCCGCGCTCAATCCCGTCTACCCTGTCGGCTGGCAGATTGCCGAGACGCTGCGGGTCCACGGCGTCGACAAGGCCGCGACGCATGCGCGCGTTATCGATCTTCTCGGTCGCGTCGGCATTGCCGATCCTGAACGTCGCGCGAAACAATACCCGCACCAGTTCTCCGGCGGTCAGCGCCAGCGCATCATGATCGCGTCCGCAATAGCGCTCGAGCCCGATCTGCTGATTGCCGATGAACCCACCAGCGCGCTCGACGTGACCGTCCAGGCGCAGGTTCTGAAACTTCTAAAAGAACTTCAGGCGGAAAGCGGAATGGGTCTCGTGCTGATCACCCATGACCTCGGCGTGGTGGAAAAGGTGGCCGACCGTGTCGTCGTCATGCAGAACGGCCGGATCGTGGAAGCGGGGACGGCAACCGGGATCATGACCGAACCCCAGCATCCCTATACCCGCAAGCTGATCGACGCGATGCCCGGGCGGCACGGCTTTGAGGTGCAGCCAAGCGTCGCCGCGAGCGACCGGCCCCTGCTTGAGGTGCGCAACGTCTCGCGGGTCTATGGTGTTCTTCCCGGTAAGGTGGCCGACATCGGCCCGAACGCCGTCAAGGCGGTGGACGATGCGAGCTTCGTGCTGAACAAGGGGGAAACGCTCGGTATCGTCGGCGAATCCGGTTCGGGAAAATCGACGCTGGCCCGCATGCTGCTCGGCCTCGACAAGCCAACGCTCGGGACGATCCGCTTCGACGGCCACAATCTCAACGCGATGTCGGCAGCTGAAACCTTCCGGGTGCGGCGGCGGATGCAGTTCGTGTTTCAGGATCCGACGGCTTCGCTCAACCCGCGCATGACCGTTGGCCAGATCGTGTCGGAACCCTGGGCGATCCACACCGACGTGCTGGAGAAGTCTCTCTGGCGCGACCGTGTCATCGATCTCCTCGAACGTGTCGGCCTTAAAGCCGACCAGATCGACCGGCATCCGCACCAGTTCTCCGGCGGCCAGCGGCAACGCATCGCGATTGCGCGGGCGCTGGCGCTCCAGCCGGATGTCATCGTCTGCGACGAGGCGGTGTCGGCGCTCGACGTTTCGGTGCAGGCGCAGGTGACCGACCTCCTCAAGACGCTCCGTCGCGATTTCGGTCTTTCCTACATCTTCATCGCTCACGATCTTGCTCTGATCCGTGACTTCGCAACCTCGACCATCGTCATGTACAAGGGCCAGATCGTCGAGCAGGGGCCAACGGAAGCCCTCTACCGCGATCCGCAACATGCGTACACTCAAAGGCTGCTGCAGGCGAGCGACGCGCATCTTCCAACCGCAGCCTAGCGTCATAAGCGGGCTCTAACGCCGACGTCGGCGGTAGACACACAGCAACGCTCACATTGTCACTTCGGCCGGGAGCTTATGAACGTTTTCCTGTCGAAGGTGGTGATCCACGTCACCCTCCACTATTGGATTGATTCCAACGCTTGGTGCCCCCGTTTGACGGCTGCAATGATCTCGTCTGGATCTGCTCTCCAGATGAACGGCTTTGGTTCCTGATTATGCTCTCTCACGAATCGGTTGATGGTGGCCTGGAGGTCAACGACGGAATGAAAGACGCCGTACTTGAGACGTCGACGTGTCAGTTTGGCGAAGAAACCTTCGACGGCGTTCAGCCATGAGCAGGATGTCGGCACGAAGTGGAAGGTCCAGCGCGGATGCCTTGCCAGCCAGGCGCGGACCTTCGGCTGCTTATGGGTCGCATAGTTGTCGAGAATGACGTGGACGGCCTTATCCTTTGGCAACTCCGCCTCGATGGCGTTGAGGAAGCGGATGAACTCCTGATGCCGGTGACGCTGCATGTTTCGGCCGATCACCGAGCCGTCGAGGATGTTGAGGGCGGCAAACAGGGTGGTCGTGCCGTGGCGCTTGTAATCGTAGGTCATCGTGCCAGCGCGGCCTTTCTTTAGGGGAAGACCCGGTTGCGTCCGGTCGAGTGCTTGGATCTGGCTCTTCTCATCGACGGACAGGACGATGGCATGGGCCGGCGGCGAGACGTAGAGGCCAACAACATCATGCAGTTTCTCGGCGAAAGCCTTGTCGTTGGAGAGTTTGAAGCTACGCCAGCGGTGCCAGCCCATGCTCATGCCAGATCTTGACGACCGAAGAGGCTGCAATCCCAACGACCTTGGCCATCGCACGAACCGTCCAGTGCGTTGCTTCCTGTTGAGGCGTCTCAAGCGTCAGTGCGACGACACGCTCAACGAGTTCGCCATCCAGCGGCGCAATGCCGGGCGGTCTGCTCTTGTCGCGCAAAAGACCATCAACGCCCTCAGTCATGAAGCGCTCCTGCCAGCGCCAGACGCAGGTTTTCGATTTGCCGGTTGCCTCCATGATCGCGACCGTTCCCGAGCCGTCGCCACTCATCAAGATGATCTTCGCGCGCCACACGTGCTTCTGAGCAGAGGTTGGCGCTGCAACAATTGCTTCCAAGCGGACCCGGTCCCCCGCAGCGACGTCAAATGTGATACCTGTACGCATACGATATCGTTGCACGATGAAGACCGAAAGGGAATCCCAACTCGGACTCCTTTGTTTCAATCAATCCACTAGAAGTGAACACTATTTGCATATGATTAAGTTCGTCGTCGTACGCATTGCAGATATTGTTATTCATATTGAGAAACGCCGTCCAACATAATGGACAGGCGAAATCATATCCAGCGGGCTGGGCATCGAGAGCGCGGATGTAGCAGGACCGCAGGATTAAGTCACTCATAGGTGCTATTTTTTGTTCCAAAAGTCATTTATGGGTGATATTGAACGACGTAGAAAGTCACATATAAGTGCTATGGATCAGACCGAACTCGCCCGAAAACACCTTGAGCGCAAGCTGTCGCCCCTTCGCTCCATCCCGTTGGCGCCGCCGGCACGCGGCTGGCTGCGCGCGATCCGCGAGGCGTTAGGGCTAACTGGCGCACAACTGGCGGCGCGGCTCGGCGTGGTCCCGTCAAGGATTCCGGCGCTCGAAAAGGCGGAAGTCAACGGCAGTACGACCTTGAAGACGATGCGCGAGGCCGCCGAAGCGATGGGCTGCACCTTCGTCTATGCCATCGTGCCGACCAAACCGCTGGATGAGATGTTGCGCGCGCGCGCGGTCGCCCTGGCCGATGCCGAGCTGGCGCGCGTGCATCATACGATGCGCCTGGAAGATCAGGCGTTGGATGCGCGCGACCTCGCCAGTGCACGGGAACGTCTGGTGGCATCCTATCTGAGCGGCAACCCGCGTCGTCTGTGGGACAAGGCGTGAGTGATCCTCTCTTTGACGACGAGGACGATGCCGCAACGCCGTTGACACCGGAAGAGCGGGAAGGGCTGATCCCGACCTATATCACCCTGCGCCATGAATTGAACGAGGCCGAGCAGATCGGCATCGAGGAATCCGACCGGTGGGCGTTCGGGCGCAGGCGCGACGTGCTGGACAAGCGTTTCTTGAAGGGGCTGCACAAGCGGATGTTCGGCCAAGTCTGGCGCTGGGCCGGGCAATACCGGACCACGGGCCGCAACATCGGTGTGGATGCCTACCGCATCGGCATGGATCTGCATCAACTCCTGGACGACGTCCGCTACTGGGTCGCGCATCAGACCTATGCAGCCGACGAGATCGCGGTTCGGTTTCATCACCGGCTGGTCGCCATTCATCCGTTCCCGAACGGGAACGGCCGCCATGCCCGCCTTGCGGCCGATCTGCTCGCGGTCCAGCTTGGCGCGGCTCGTCTGACGTGGGGCCGGGCGAACCTGATCGAGCCGAAGGAAACCCGGCACGCTTATGTCACGGCCCTTCGGGCAGCCGACGAACACGACATCGCGCCACTTCTCGCCTTTGCTCGAACCTGATGCTGCTCGCCATTGGAGAGACGAACGCTGTCGAGGGCGGGGGTGGGGAGTTTGAGGCGGGCAGAGGGCCTCAAAGCGGTCCGGCGCGCTCGATGCGCGGCGGACCGCTTTTACCGCTGCGCAATTCCCGGCCCGCGTAGAGCCCGGGGCGGCCACGCATCCGCATCGATACCGACTGCCTTCCAGCGGATAACCGACGCGGGGCGAGTTCGAACCCGCCCCGCCTGAAGGTCAGGCAGCGACCCTGACACCCTTCAGTTCGGCCATCTTTTGCGTGAGGGTCCAGAGGGCACGGTTGAGCTTCACGTCCTGATCGATGCCCTTTACCTCGCGTCGATACCCGGTGGGGTCGGCCCTGTTCGTCGCGGGCGATACTGTCAAATCGCTTCCAAGGACGACCCCTTTTCGCGTCCAATATTGACCCCCATTTCGGCATGGGAATGTGACGTTTGACCTTGGTTCGGTGCTGTATGGTGCTGTGTGCGACCCTGGCGCGACGTAGGGAGGGCGTAGCCCGACCGAAGGCGTGTCAGGGTCGCACGCGTTTGTCAGAAGCCCTGTCTGACGACTATGCTGTTGGGCTCAGGAGCGGTTCTTAAAACGCCAGCTCTGGTTGCCGGTTTCGACAATGTCGCAGTGGTGGGTTACGCGATCGAGCATGGCGGTTGTCATTTTGGCATCGCCAAATACGCTCGGCCAATCTGCAAAAGCGAGATTGGTGGTGATCAGCAGCGAGGTGTTTTCGTAGAGTTTGCTGATCAGATGGAACAGCAGCTGGCCGCCGTGCTGGCTGAACGGCAGATAGCCGAGTTCGTCGATGACGATCAGATCGTAGCGCAGCAGATTTTCGCACAGCCGGCTGCTACGACCTGCGGCCTTTTCCTGCTCCAACTGATTTACCAGATCGACGAGGTTGAAGAAGCGGCCCCTGGCGTGTGCGCGTACGACGGCTGATGCCACTGCAATGCACAGATGGGTTTTGCCGGTGCCGGTGCCACCAATAAAATTCGCGTTGCGCCTGGCGTCGAGAAACGCACCGGAGGCAAGTTCGCGAACGAGCCCTTCATCGACCGGCGTATCGGCGAAGACGAACTTGTCGATATCCTTGAGAACCGGGAACTTGGCCGCAGCGATGCGATAGCTGATGGAGCGGGCTTGCCGGTGTGTCCGCTCCGCGCGGATCAGACTCGCGATGAGAGGATAAAGTTCGTCGCGCCGGGCAAGGCCCTTGCCGGCGATTTCGTCAAAGCTGGCACGCATGCCGTAAAGCTTCAATTCGTTCATGGCATCCAGGATATTATGGCGTTCCATCAGGCTCTCTTCCTTATGGCATCGTAGCGGCCGCAGTCAGCGACAGGTTCTATCTTCAGACGAAGCGCGTCGGGGGTGGTGACGCTGGGCGGCGGCGTGGGCTGCTGTCTGCGCGCCAGAACGGCAAGGATCACATCGCCGCTGGCGACGCCGGCTTCCAACGCCTCAGTGCAAGCGCTCTCGACAGCGGCAATGCCATGATCGAGTACGGCACCCAGGACCTTGACGAATTGCTGGTCAGCGTCGGCATGGCTCTTCAGTTTTGCACGGACCTGGGTCAGGGCGAGTGGTAAATCCGAGTCCTTGAAGGGTGCGCCATTGCGCAAGGCACCGGGCTTTTTCATCAAAACCGGCAGGTAGTGCCAGGGATCGTAGACGATCTGGTCGCGCCGAAAGCATCGCGGATGATCCGCGACGACATCCTCGCCCAAACGAACAACGACGCGTTCGGCGTGCGAGCGCACCAGCACCATATGTCCTGCAGCCCGCGCATCGACGCTATAGCGATTGTGATCGGCCATGATCAGGCACGTGGTACTGGCCCTGACAACCTTCTCGACAAAGCCGTCGAAGGGACCGCGCAGATCCATCAGGCTCGCCCGTTCCTCCTCGAACACGTCGAAGATCATTCGAGCCTTGAACTCGGGATGCGAGGTCCGCCTGGCGTAGGCGATGCACTGATCTTCCAGCCATGCATTCAACTCGGCGAGACTTTTACCCGCGGCTTGGGACGGAACATCTAGTCGCGTAGATTGCCGACCTGGTTTTCGACCTGACCCTTCTCCCAACCCGATGCAAGCGTGCACGCAACAGGCTCCACCAGATGATGCGAGCACATTTGTAAAAAGCGGCCATTATATCGGCGCGCCTTGCCGACGAAGATCGCCTCCACCGCCGTCTTCATATTGTCGTAGATGCCGCGCCGGCAGACACCACCATAAAACTGGAACGCCTTGTCATGAGCGTCGAACACCAGTTCCTGTGTTTCCCGAAAGTAAACCCGCACGAACGGCATGCGGCCGTGCGACAGCTTCATGTGCGCTGCTTTAACCGTCACAGGCAGCCCCTGAAGCGTGATCGTCTCGTGGCTCCAGTCGAACTGGTAGGCTTCACCAGGCGCAAAACTCATTGGCACATAGGCATGCACCGGGACACGAGCGCGTTCGTCGCGCCATGCCTTGGCGAACCGGTGAACACTGTCATGCGCGCCGTCGTATCCGCGGCCGCGCAACTCCTCGAATAGCCGTTGTATCGAACGGCGTTCACGCCTCGGCAGCTTCGCTTCCTTCTCAAGGATCGTTGTCAGATCCTTGATCCAGTCTCCGAGCTTCGGCGTCGGCTGAACACCACGCGCGTAATTGAACTCGGTCTTCTCGCCTCGTACAACCTTGCGAACCGTCTCGCGCGAAACCGACAGCGTGCGCACGATCTCCTTGATCGTTCGCCCCTGTTCGAAATACGCACGCCTGATGTCACCAATTTTTTCCACGCAAATCATCCCCGTAAGCCCTTCCCGGCCAATCGGGGCCAAAAGGAAAGGACGCTGACACCAATCGTCAGAGGGGATGGATATTGGACGCGAAATCCCCCCTCAGGGGGCCATTATTGCAAGCGAATTTACAGCTGATTTTTGCAACGTTGCGAAACAGGTAAATCTGCGACCTGCTCTGAGGGCTCTATAGACCGGCAGCTTTAGTCAGGTTAATGCGGAAACGATCACGTCGCCGCTGATATCTGCGAGTCATTTCAGCGGATACGTGCCCCAACTGTTTCTGTACGTAGCGCTCATCGACCTCGGCCGAGGAGGCAAGACCCGCGCGCAGCGAGTGCCCGGAGAACTTCATAGCCCGCTCGATTTCGCTGAGATCGCCGCGCACACCGGCAGCCATCGCCGCGCGTTTCACCAGTCGCGCCACTTCCCGGTCGTTGAGACGATCCGGCCCGACGGCCTTGCCCTGTCCCGTCACCCGGCGGAACAGCGGCCCATGAACCAGCTTTGCAAACCGGATCCAGGTCTCCACCGCCACGACCGGGCAGGTGGCATCCGACGAGCCCCGCCCGATCTCCACCTCGCGCCATCCGGTCTTGCCCCTCAGTGTCACGAGCATGCCCTGATCGAGGATCTCGATCCAGCCGCGCCCATCGTCCGTCTGGTCGGCTTTCAGATCCAGCCCGACGATCTCGGAACGTCGCAGGCCGCCGGCATAGCCGATGAGCAGCATGGCGCGATCGCGCAGGCCGCGCAGCGTGCCGCGATCCAGCGTTGCGATCATGGCGATGATATCGTCCGCCAGCACCGCCTCTTTTTGAACCGGAGGTTTGGCGTGGCTCTTGCGGATGCCGGACAGGACCGTTGCGATGTGACGATCCTTGCGATCGAGCGCAAGACCGCGCTGCGCATAGTTCCACGACAGGGACGCCAGACGCCGCTCGATCGTCGACACGGCATTCGCCTTCATGCCGCGCGTTGCGGTGCCAACGGCACTGCCCGAGGCGCAGGCCGTGATGTAGAGGCCGACGGTCTGTGGCTGCGGGGGGAGGGGAGACAGGCCGGATCGACGGCACCAGGCGGAAAAATGCCTCCAGTCGGCGGCATAGGCTTTGCGGGGCCGAACTGGCGGCTTCGACGTAACCGCGCGCACGATCGGCAAGCCCTGCAAGATGAGCGGGCGACCGATCCGCATCGGCGGGGGAGGGCAGGAGGCTGCTGCCCGACTCATCCGGCGCGGACAGAATGCTGCTGGGCACCGAACCCGGAGCGGATAACTCCGCGATGTGATTTTCGCTGTTCTGCTCGATGATCTGGGGCATTTTCACATTATGAAGAAGATGTCCGATAAGTGACACGTATCGATCGAGTAGTATGCTGCGAACGGGCGTAGTCGGTGCCGTGCGGATTAGGTGTACCAAAACTACGCCATCGTGGCTGCGACAAACAACCTTGTCCCGTGTAGAGTAACAGACGACCCCCTATTAAGGGTCGTCCTGCAGCAATAAAGTCATGGGCCTGGCAGGGAGACCTCAAAACTCTTCCCAGCTCTCCTTCATAGCTGCATTTCCGGAAAACGCGCCAGCTACCTTCACGGCTAGTTTTTTTGCAGGCGACTGGACCGGACGATGAGCCGGCATCGCGGCCATCACGGCAGCTGTCTTCCGAAGAGCATTTCCGAGCTGGAATTGAGAAATGAGTTCGCGCAGTCTGCCGCTCTCGCTGGCGAGCGTCGCACCTGCGGCACTTGTCTCTTCCACCATGGCTGCGTTTTGCTGTGTAACCTGGTCCATCTGGTTCACGGCCGTATTGACCTCGGCCAGTCCAACGGATTGTTCGCGTGCAGATGTGGCGATGGATTCCATGTGCTGGTTCACTGTGACGATGAAGCCCTCGATCGTCTTCAACGACTGTCCCGTCTCGCTGACCAGCCTGACGCCGTTCTCCACCTCGGTGGACGAGTTACGGATAAGATCCTTGATTTCTTTGGCAGCCTTCGCAGACCGCTGTGCAAGCTCACGCACTTCCTGCGCCACCACAGCGAAGCCCTTGCCTGCCTCTCCGGCACGGGCGGCTTCCACGCCTGCGTTGAGCGCAAGCAGGTTTGTCTGAAATGCGATTTCGTCGATGACACCGATGATGTTTGAAATCTCGTTCGACGACTGCTCGATCTTCTGCATCGCATCGACCGCATCTGCGACGACCTTTCCCGATTGTGCGGCACTTTCATTTGCAAGAACAGCAATCTTTCGGGCTTCATCGGCACGTTTGGAGGAGTTTGCCACGTTTACGGTAATCTCGTCGAGGGCAGCTGCCGTTTCCTCCAGCGCAGCAGCCTGCTGTTCCGTGCGTTTGGAAAGGTCGTCTGCGCTGACGCTGACCTCGCGGCTACCATTATCGATAGAGCCTGTCGCATCCGCTACGGCGCGAAGTGTACCTGCCAGTTGCGCAACGGCAGCATTGAAATCCGTGCGGAGTGCCTCGAAATCCGCGGCAAATGGCGTTTCAAGCTGGAACGTGAGGTCACCGTTCGAAAGGTGCTTCAGGCCTTCGCCAAGTCCCGTCGTTGCCTGAGCCATTGCTTCTGACCGAGCGCGATCGGCATCGGCCGTGCGCATCCGGTTGCGTTCAGCCTCTCCGCGCATCGCGTCTGTCTCGACCGCCAGCTGTTCTGCTTTGACGCCGTTGTCCTTGAAGACCTGTACGGCTTTAGCCATCCCGCCAATCTCATCTTTCCGCTCTGTTCCATCTACGTTCGCTGTGAAGTCGGACGTCGCCAATCGCGCCATAGCCGAGCCAAGAGCCTTGATCGGTGACACCATCCAGGCGCGAATTGCGAGGAAACCACCAAGCATGACAACAGCGAGCCCCAGCAGCGAGCCGATCATGGACTTTACCACTGTGCTTATGGAAATTGCGGACAGCTCGGCGTTGACTGCGTCAGCCTTGTCTTTCGTGGCGTTCGACAATGTCGCGATCGCCTGCGTCAGTTCCGGAAACAATGGCTGACACTCGGACAAGAAAAGGTCCTGGCTCGTTTTGATGTCCGCTTCGGATGTTGAGCGAGCGGCACTTTCGATTGAGGATCTGCAGCCCTCGTTCAAAACCTTCAGGACCTGATCCCTTAATTCCACGAAGTGTTTCTCTGATGGCATAGCAGCGATAGCGGCGTCGAAGGCCGATGTGATCGTTACCTTCGAGACGCTCAACTCATCGAGAGCACGCTTATTCTGTTGGTCGGAGCGCGCCACCGCCATTTCCGAGATATCAGCCCGAGCCGTTTGAAACGCTCGATTGGCTTGCAGCAACTTCTGAGAAGCAACCACTTCACCGACCATCAACTCTGAATATCGCGCATCGACATTGAGGATTTGCGTTGAGGAGTAGGCAACAACACCTAAGATGAACAGCCCAAAGGCCGCCATGATCGTGAGGAATTTTCCGATGATGGAGATATTTTGCATGACAAACTTCCCGATAAGCCAGCCTGATTGAAGGACACGCGGATCCCGGGAAGCAAAATCATCATGCTGGGGGTCTAGATGCAGACATCATATCTGCTGAGGTAAACGTTCACGCAACTCGCTGGCGTTGACGTCCAGCCCTTGAATTACATTTCAGAGAATTCGATTAAAAGAAAATGAAAAAACCCATCTTTTGGGACTTTTATCTTATTTTATTTCGAAAGACGTCGCTCTATTAGCGATTCTATTTAGCGCGCAAAGAAACCGCTCCTGCAGTTGTATTGCAGGGCAGCGATAGTCATCAAAACTGGCGCGGGCCGCTTACATCCAGCCACGTATTCATGCGAACGACCTAGCGGAGGTCAGTTGAGCTTTCCCACGCCGTTTTGTCGAAGTCCCAACGCAAACGACATTGCATCAGGCTACCTGTCGGATTCCTGTCGCCGCCCGTTCACGAAGTTTGCGGTTTGTCGTTCGTCACTGACCGGCGGTTCGAACGTATGTTTCCCAGTCCGATCGCCTTGGCTAACTCAGCACGCCTCGCTGCGTAGGCAGGAGCGACCATGGGATAGTCTTTTGGTAGACCCCACTTCTCGCGGTAGGCGTCCGCCGTCATCCCGTATTTGGACATCAGGTGCCGTTTCAGCGACTTGAACGGTTTTCCGTCCTCAAGGCTGATGATGTAGTCATCCTGGACCGATTTGCGGATAGGAACTGCAGGGGTCAGCTTCCCAGCAACGTCGGGAGCAACAGGTGTCTGAGCTTGACCCAGCGTCTTTAAGGCGCTGTAGGTCTGTGCGATCAAGACTGGCAATTGCGCCGCGGGAACCATGTGTTTTCCGACATAGGCGGCAACGACACGTGTCGTTAGAACGATGACTGGATCATCGACAGACGGGTTCTCAAGCATAGGCAGCTCCGAAACAGCATGTAGCGCGTTTCCGATAGCGCTTCTATTCAGGCCTTAGCAAGTGGGACGCAGTTTATTTGTTGCGGATCCAAGACCGACAAATGGTGACTTAGGACCGTAGGGAAGAAAAATGACCATCGAAACGGATCACGAGTACCGGTGGCTCGTCTTGATACTGCTAAAGTCGCCAAGTCTTCGAATGAGTATGGTAACTTGCATTTAACCAAGCTGGCCGCTTCACCCGTGATTTTGGACGTCGATTGCACTACCTGCGGGGCTGCAAATGGGGTGGCATTATGGGACAAAGCATATCTTCCTACCTGAAGCGAGTTGGCGAAGTTCGATCGGTGCGGCAGATCCACGCCATCGTGTCGGCTGTATCCGCCGATCCCGCCACCACATTACAAATTCATAAGGCGAGCGGTGCTTTGCTCAGGAAGCTCGACCAGATTATTGACCTACCCATTGCGAAGGCCGCGTTTCTTGCGTCGATCTGGCGTGATTTCCGCTACTTGAGCGGTCTTGTTGAACAGGAGCACGGGGAGCTGAACCTGATCGCCGTTGGGGATCGCGCCAGGCAGCCGCACGTCCAAAAGTATGACCACGCATTGGACAGAATAAGTACCGATGGGGAACTGACCCAAACCGGCTTCGCCAAAGGCTCCGACTTTTGAGAAGTTGAGCCGTTGTCATGGTGGTTTGTCTATTTCCTCAGTTCGGAAGCGGGGGGTAATAATCCTGGTCTGCCGTTGTCGGTGCAACGGAGAAAGACACGCCGGTCTTCTTGTTCAGCAGGAACTCGGGAGGTGTTTTGCTGGTGACGATGATCCGGACCCATTCATAAACAATCATAGCTCTCAGCGAGGCAAAGGGTGAAGAAGTCACTTCGCAAAAATGCATGAAAGCGATGCCAACAGCACTGTGACGGATCCGGGGCACTCAGCCAGGTAGTTGCGCATTTAACAGCTGAGAAATAGCGGTGACGAGCTGAGCTTCCGCGAATGGCTTACCAAGCAAGACACTTCCTGGAACGCCATATGCAGCCCATTCGTGGCTGCTGTCCGCTGTCATGTAAACGACAGGTAAAGTCGGACACAGCTCGCGGGCATGCCGAGCTACATCCCAGCCGGTCATTTTCCTGTCGCCCAGTCTTATGTCAGTGATGAGACCAGAAAAGCGCGAGATATCTGCGTCAAGCGCTTTCAAAGCTCCGTCAACAGTAGATTGAACTGAAACAGTATATCCAGAGCCCTCTAAAACGTCCTCAAGGAAAATGTGCAACAGCGCCTCATCTTCTACGACCAGTAACAAAGGATGTTCCACGCCGACTTTCTCCTGTTTGCTCTTATCAGGGTCGGCAATTACGCAAACAGTGACAGGATAGATCACATAGCTGGAAGGCCGTTAAACGTCTCTAGTCAAACCTGCTGAAGAGTAGCCTCGAATCCGCCTCTTTTGATAACAGCGTAGCAAGGCAGTTCGTATTCAACTTAACCAATGGCTCTACCAAGTCCGACGATGACGCTAATCGGACTTGAAGTCTGACGCATGAATCCTTGTGTCACTAGATCGAGGAAGCTGAAGATTCGCTATGGTCCGATTAAACCTCATAACCTTGCTGCCTTGGTAGGTTCACTCGGAACCGATCCCGCCGCCGTTGATATCTGCGGATCATCTCAGCGGAGGCATGGCCGAGCTGCCTCTGCACATAGCGTTCCTCGACTTCGGCCGACGAGGCGAGACCCGCGCGCAGCGAATGGCCGGAGAGCTTCTCAGCCCGCTCGATCTCGCTGAGATCACCGCGAACATCGGCAGCCATGGCTGAACGCTTGACGAGACGTGCGACTTCGCAGTCGTTGAGGAGATCCGGCCCGAGACCTTGCCCTGTCCCGTCACCCGTAGGAACAGCTGCCCATGACCCAGCTTTGTAAACCGGATTCACGTCTCGACCGCCATGACCGCACAGGTGGCGTCGGGTGATGTGTTTCGGCCGGCGTAGGGGCTGCATTATTGCCTGCCTAAGCCAGCAGACTTCATGGAAGGTGCGCCTAACTGAGCCTTGCTATGCTGCCTGAGCAGTGGGCAATGGGATTGGCCGCTCGTTACCCGCGTCTATCCTCCATCCAGCTGGTCAGGCGTTCTCCGGCCATTCGGTATATTTCCACCCGATCTCGGCGTGGCGGGCGCTGATCGAATGCGTTTGTCAGTCGCAGACCGTCCCGATAGCCCAGAGCCCACCGTGTATCGACAGACCTGCGAGAGTAGTCGAAGGTCTTCATCCCGATCTCGTCTTCGTTCTCGTAGGACAAGACAACGATGTCGATTTCAGGACCGCGCCCGTTCGCAAGCCGGCGCTTCATGGCGTTCAGGGCATGTTCGCTTTGCTTGGCAAAGACGAGGTCTGTTCCACGGCCGAGCGCAGAACCGAGCGAGCGCTGAGCTTTGCTTCGGGTCGAGAAGAGGTCGACGCAGATGCACGTTACCGCGCCGGGCGGTGCTTCCGCGAACAAAGCGGCCAGCGGAAGATTGGCGGAGACGCCGGGATCGATGAGTTTGCGGCGATTGATCTCTACGGGCGGGAAGAAAACAGGCAATGCGGTGCTTGCCATGATGTGGTCAACGCTCAGCGCCGAGCAGCGGCTGTCGAACGTGATATCCTCCCCGGTCTCCTGATCGATGGCTGTTACGGCAAGCGGGACGCCAGCGGATTCGCCGATGAGCCTGAAATCGACGAGACGTTCCAGAGTGTCGCGTTGGGGCTGAGTATCGAAGAGGCTGTCGTCAGGAGCCGCGAAAGGAAGCGTCGACCACAGTCCCGGAAGCTTTGGCCTGTAGAGTGTGGGGCGTCCGGTCAGCAGCGCCTGCAGCGTCGAGCGGCTCTTCTCCGACGGAGCGGCCGGGGAGAAACCATCGTCGGCCGTCGATTGCCAGAAGTCCAGCAGGCGTGGCATCCGCTGCTCGGGAACGTTGCCGGCTATAATCGCCCCGTTCACGGCGCCGATCGACGCGCCGGCGATCCGTGCGGGCTCGATGCGATGTTCGCTCAGCGCCTGAAACACCCCGGCCTGATAGGCACCCAGAGCGTTGCCGCCGGAAAGGCAAAGCCAGACCGTCATTCCGATCGGCCTGCAACAGCTGCAAGGCAGCCGGGATAGCCTTCCGCCAATGTGACATGGCGAGCGACAGTACGGTCGGCGGGCATCGTGCCTCCTCTTCAATGCAAGATCTCGTCGCGAACTTTCTTCAGCGCTTGGTGTTCCGGCATGCCTCCCCATTCGACTGCAAGGAACTTCGCCGGCCCACGGAGGTTCGCAGGATCTTCGGAAGGGATCCCTGCCGGGTGGATGACCGAAACGATGTTCTGGCGCCCGGCGCCGGACGACACGACCGTTCAGAACGAGGAAGACGGCGATGGGCAATGATACCGAAAACGACCCCGAGAATTTCGAGCCGGGTCCCGGCAAACGCGTCAAAGCGCTCGCCGGCCGGATCGCCATCGTTACCGGCTCCGACTCGGGCATTGGACGCGCGGTTGCGGAGGCCTTCGCCCTGGAAGGTGCCGACGTTGCCGTTACCTATCACACCGATGATGAGGGCGCCCGGGCAACGGCAGCGCAGGTGGAAGCTGCCGGCTGCAGATCTTTTGTCCAAAGCCTCGATGTGCGCGATGAAGCAAGCGTCATGATGCTCATGGGTTCAGTAGAGGAAAGGCTTGGTCTTCCCGACATTCTTGTCAACTGCGCCGGGATCGGCGGCTCCAAACCGTTCGTCGAGACCTCGTTCGAGGATTTCGACAATGTGATCAAAACCGACCTCTACGGCCCCTTCTTCTTCTGCCGCGAATTCGTCCGACGCCGTCAGGGGAGGCGGGGTGGCAAGATCATCAACGTCACCTCGGTTCACGAAGCTATTCCGAGCCCCGGAATCACAGCCTATGGCGCAGCCAAAGGCGGGCTGCTGACGCTGACTCGAAGCCTGGCAATGGAATTCGCCGAACAAAGGATCAACGTCAACGCTATTGCGCCAGGCCTGATCCGGACGCCGATGACAATGGAGAGGACGGACGATCCTGAAAAGCGCGCCGAGGAAATGCTGCGTATTCCCTGGCATAGGCCGGGCGAGCCATGGGAGGTAGCGCGCCTTGCAGTTTACCTTGCTTCTGATGACGCCGACTACGTCACCGGTCAGAGCTTCACGATCGACGGCGGGCTTGAAATGAACTGGGGCCAAGGTGCCTGATGCGCACCGCTACCGCCTTGAACTTGGTCTTCAGGCATCGGCTATGTTTGGGCGGAATCGTCGCCGACATCGGCGGACGCGGACTCTTGTGGGAGAGTACCAGTTGAATTCCAGACAGGTGCCATCCGCATGACTGAGTTTAACTTTCGTGTGCAACCGAGATTGACCGTATGAAAATTCCGCAGCCATCCCTCTCACCTCACCATCCCGACTATGATCTCTCCTGTCAGGTGGCGCTCGACCTACCTATACAAGAACTTGTCGAAGGTGCGGTGCAGGCCGGCTGGCGTAGGGCTGATGTCCTCTCCGCTCTGGAGGAAGTCGCAGAGGTCGGGCACTTGTCTATCAAAAGGAGCCGGATCCGCAGGACGATGCCACCGAAGGCTCCTCCGACAAAACCACACCGGCCTTCTCCGACTTCAATGTCGAGTGATCACCCGGGGGCTAACTCTGCGAATATGCTGGATCGGCGCCTTTGGCGAAAAGTGTCACAAGGGACGGGCTTAGGGTCCGCAACTGAAGCCGTGGTTTAGCGGGAATGCCGTCTCACGCGGTCGCAAATCCGAGATTGGCGCCAAACTTTCGACGGCGGTTGACCGCAGTGGGCCGACAGTCGCTCTGGCTGATAAGCACCAAACCGACAGTTCTTCACCTCACCATAGGTGACGAGCTGCAGATTACGGCAGCTGGACGCGCACTGCAGCGCCAAGAGCTTCGTTTAGTTGAGCTTGAGTGAAGGGTTTGGCTAGTCGAGCCAGACCAGCACCCTCACCACCCGGCAGCTCGGCATAGCCGGTGGCGAGGATTACGGTAAGAGCAGGATGTCTTTCGGCTACGTGCCTTGCCAACTCCGCGCCTGTCATGTGCGGCATGGCGTGATCGGTGATGAGAACATCGGGACGTACTCCCTGTTCAAGACGACTAAGCGCCTCCGCTCCCGACCTTACTTCGATCACGGTGTGTCCAAGATCTTCCAACATGAGGACCGTGTTCATCAGGACTAGGCTGTCGTCGTCGACTGCCATGACAGTCAGTGGCGGTACAGCAGTGGACGGGGGCGCTTCCGCGACAGGCTTGGGCAGTTCATTGATCTGAGCGACTGGAAGCCATAGCTCGGCAGTGCTACCTTGGCCAAGTCTAGACTTCATAACCAAGCGCCCGCCAGACTGGGCCATCAGACCCTGGACCATAGGTAGTCCAAGCCCAGTCCCTTTACCTATGCCTTTTGTCGTGAAGAAAGGCGTCGTCGCCTTCTCTAGCGTCGCAGCGTCCATGCCTTCGCCCTCGTCCTTAACGGACAAGCAGACGTATTCGCCCGCGCGCAGATCTGGAACCTGCTTTTCCTTCAACACGTGTTTGCGTGCCGAGATAGTGATGGTTCCGCCATCCGGCATCGCGTCACGGGCATTGACCACCAGATTGAGCAGGGCGCTCTCAAGCTGGTTCGGGTCGGATACCACGGGCGGCAGAGAAAGCGGAAACGTGGTGCTGATCTCTATGGCCGGACCGATAGAGCGTTGCAGCAACTCGGCCATTTCTCTAACGAGAGCTGGAGCGTCCACGACCTCAAGCTGAAGGTCCTGCTTGCGCGAAAACGCTAACAGTCTCTGCGTCAGTGAGGCACCACGCTTCGCGCCCGTGATCGCGTTGTCGATCAGATCAACAACGTTTTGCCCTTCGATGGCCCGCTTGCGCGCGATCTCGAGACTACCGAGGATCGCCATAAGCAGATTGTTGAAGTCGTGAGCTATCCCACCGGTTAGTTGTCCGACGGCTTCCATCTTCTGTGCCTGAAACAGTTCCTGCTGCGCTTGTTCGAGGGCGTGCTGAGCTTGCCGCTTCTCGGTGATGTCCCGCGTAATCTTGGCAAAGCCGATGAGCTTGCCATCTTCTAGATGGATCGCGTCAATGATGACATTCGCCCAGAACCGCGTGCCGTCGCGGCGAACCCTCCATCCTTCTTTCTCAAAGCGTCCTTCCTTGGCCGCAATCTCAAGGGCTTTCCGCGGGAGATCATCAGCCTGATCCTCAGCGGTATAGAAGCTGGAGAAGTGCTGTCCGATAATTTCTTCCGGTTCGTAGCCCTTGATCCGCTTGGCGCCTGCATTCCAGCTCGAGACATTCCCCTCTGGATCAAGCATGTAGATTGCATAGTCGGTGACGCCTTGGATCAAGAGACGGAACTGCTCTTCGCTTCGCTTCAGAACCTCCTGAGCCGCCTTCCTTTCTGAAAGATCACGCGTGATCTTCGCGAAGCCTAGTAACTGGCCGTGCGGATCACGAATAGCATCGATAACAATATGGGCCCAAAACCGCTGTCCATCCTTTCGGACACGCCAGCCCTCTGCTTCGAATCGACCCTCTGCTTCCGCTGTTGAGAGCGCGGTGGCCGGGACTCCGGCGGCAAGGTCTTCTGGCGTATAGAAGCGGGAGAAATGCTCTCCAAGAATTTCCTGCTCCGTATAGCCCTTGAAGCGCTGGGCGCCGGTATTCCAACTGGAAATACGGCCTTCGATATCGAGCATGTAGATTGCATAATCGGTTATGGCGTCCACGAGCAGGCGATAGCGGCCTTCCATGGAGGCAGCCTGTAGCGTCGTAACGTGCGCGGTCATGCAGTTCTTCCTCGGATAATTCGCCGCAATCTATCACATATAGATTGCACCGCTCTCGGACAACACCATTTCGTATGGGGAAATCCGCAGATGAGTCCAGCGCGATATGCCCGGACGTTTGGCCCCTATCCCAAATTTTCTAAGCGAGCGTGAGCATCGATGATGCCACCTGCAAAGGAATTTGAGACTCCACGGCAGGGTTCCCGTTATGCCCTCGAAAACAGTTAAAGCTCCCGATAAGACGGCTCCGCTCCTAAAGCGGCATTAATGACTTACCGTCATTGTCGCGTGATAAGGAGTAAGAAATCGGTTGGTAGACGCGCGCAAACACAACAGTGATCTCCTACGACGCCTCGAGCTTGCGCTCGATGCTTCTGGCATGGGTGTGTGGGAGCATAATCTGAAACGGGAGGAGGTTATCTGGGATGAGCAGATGTACGCCCTCTACTGTGCTGAACACATGAACGGCAAAGTCCCGGCAGAAGTCTGGTCCCAGCGTCTCCATCCGGAAGACGTCGATCGCGCCTTCGCCGACCTCACCAGCGCTGTCACCAACGCCGTTCCCTATGCTTCGGATTTCCGGATCATCTGGCCCGATGGCAGGATAAGACACCTTCGTTCCCGCGCCCGCCACTATGTCAACGACGACGGCGAGCCTTGTCTGATAGGCGGTGAGTGGGATGTGACCGATCACGTTCTCATGGCGGCCGAACTGCGGGAACAACAGGTGAAAGCGGAAGAGGCCGCGCTGCTTCTGGCTCTCGGGCATGCGGAAGTCGCGCATGCCGCCAATCACGACTACCTCACGGGCCTTTCGAACCGTCGACATTTCGATAGCGTTCTCAGGGAAGTTTCGAACGATACGAAAAATCGGGTGTTTGTGCTTTTTCATATCGATGTCGACCAGTTCAAGCGGATCAACGACACCTATGGGCATCCAACCGGGGACGAGGTTCTTCGGCATGTAGCGACGTCCATTCTGCGTTGTCTTCCAGTAGGCGGGACCGCAGCCCGTATCGGGGGTGATGAGTTCGTCGTGCTGTTTCCCGGAGCATCCGACGAGAGCAGCCTCGTGGCAGCAGCAGAGGACTTGATAGCAAGAATTGCTAACCCGCTAATGGTTGGCGGAAAGCATATAATCGCCAGCGTATCGATCGGCATCAGCACGACGAGGCAGGGCTCTCTCGAGAATCTTCCTGTCCACGCGGATATGGCCTTGTATGAGGCAAAGCGCGCAGGGCGCGGGCAGGCCCACCTGTTCGAAACACGATCAGCGGCCCAAGCGCTGGTGCGCCGGCAGCTTTCCGCCGATCTCGAACCTGCACTGACTACTGGAGATATCCTGCCGTTCTATCAGATACAGGTTTCACCGGTTACGCGCGTGATCATCGGGCTTGAGGCCCTGGCTCGATGGCGGCATCCCACGCGTGGGTTGCTCCCACCGAATGATTTCCTGCCTGTTGCCGAAGAAGCCGGACTTGCGGCCGAGCTGGATGCTGCGATCCTGTTCCGCGTCTTCGAGGACCGCGACCGTTGGACACGGGATGACAAGACGGTTCCGCAGATGGCTGTAAACCTTTCCGCCGCTCGCCTTCAGGACGAAAGCTTCATCAAACGTATCCGCGACACGAAGCGGTCGCTGGTGGGTATCAGCTTCGAGCTCGTCGAAACGGTGTTCCTCGATGATCCGACGAAGGAGGTCCTGGACACGATTAACATCTTGCGGGCGTTGGGCGCACGTATCGAGATCGATGACTTCGGAACGGGCAATGCCTCCTTGCTCGGTCTGCTTAAGATAAGACCCGACCGGCTGAAGCTTGATCGACATCTCATTGCCGATGTCGCCATGTCGGTGGAAAAGCGTCGCGTGCTGTCTTCCATTCTGGATATCGCAAAGGCGCTCAACATTGGAGTTGTTGCCGAAGGGATCGAGACGGAAGAGCAGGCGGCTATCATGTCAGAGCTAGGTTGCGAGGTGCTGCAGGGGTATCTATTCGGCAGGCCGCAACCGTTTCAAGACATTAGATTGCTGTCGTCGCCTGAAGCCGCATGATCCCTTATGCCGTAGCACGCGCTCCTCTTGGTCAATTACCAGAGAGGCCGCATAGTGGATCTGGCTATTCGATCGTGAGCAAACTGACCGCTACGCCCTGCCTTTACGTGGCTGCTTGAACGAGAACAAGGGTTTGGGTCCCTCCGGCCGTGTCGTGAAGTCTGCGCTCCCGCGTGACTGAGAGTTTACGGTCAGGTCAACAAAGAGGATGAGCCGTGTTCTGAGATTCCTGCGCTACTTTTTCACAAGCCCCCGCCGGGGCTTTGCTTGCTCCAGATTATAAAAACGGAATAGGGACATCACGGTGCTAGAGGAAATCTGGTCAAGCCTCGTCAAAGAATTTTCAGACGTTCCAGACGTGTCTACCATCATCTTGATTACGGTCCGTCTGGTGATCGCGGCAGTGCTGGGCGGGGTTCTTGGATACGAACGTGAACGCAAGGGAAGAAGCGCCGGCGTCCGAACCCACATGCTGGTCGCCGTGGGTGCGGCACTGTTCGTTGTAGGTCCGCTACAGAGCGGAATGGAAATCGGAGATCTGTCACGCGTGATCCAGGGCATTGTTCAGGGGATAGGCTTCCTGGGCGCGGGTGCTATTATGGTTCGCTCGGCGCAGCGTCAGGTCGAAGGACTTACGACTGCGGCGAACATCTGGGCTACCGCAGGGATCGGCGTGATCGCCGGTCTTGGACTTGAAGTAACTGCCGTGTTATCGACCGTTATCGTCTTGATTATCCTCGCCGCTGTTCCTCTGATCCTGCCGAAGGAGTCCGACGCAGATAAAGGATAAAGCTATTCAAAAAGGCACGGGAATGCCTTATCCGCACCCCTTCAATATGTGGCAACCTCAGAGCCCGGCCGCCTTCGTGAGGTTCACCTGGAACCGATCCCTGCGCCGCTGGTAACGCCGCGTCATCTCGGCGGAAGCATGGCCGAGCTGTTTTTGCACATAGCGCTCATCGACCTCGGCCGAGGACGCAAGGCCCGCGCGCAGCGAGTGGCCGGAGAACTTCATCGCCCGCTCTCTCTCGCCGAGATCACCGCGCACACCGGCAGCCATCGCCGCGCGTTTCACCAGTCGCGCCACTTCCCGGTCGTTGAGACGATCCGGCCCGACGGCCTTGCCCTGTCCCGTCACCCGGCGGAACAGCGGCCCGTGGATCAGCTTTGCAAACTTGATCCAGGTCTCCACCGCCACGACCGGGCAGGTGGCATCCGACGACCCCCGCCCGATCTCCACCTCGCGCCACCCGGTCTTGCCCCGCAGGGTGACGAGCATGCCCTGATCGAGGATCTCGATCCAGCCGCGCCCGTCCTCTGTCTGGTCGGCTTTCAGATCGAGACCTACGATCTCGGAACGTCGCAGGCCGCCGGCATAGCCAATCAGCAGCATGGCGCGGTCACGCAGGCCGCGCAGCGTGCCGCGATCCAGTGTTGCGATCATGGCGATGATGTCGTCCGCCAGCACCGCCTCTTTTTGAACCGGAGGTTTTGCATGGCTCTTGCGGATACCGGACAGGACCGTTGCGATGTGACGATCCTTGCGATCGAGGGCAAGGCCGCGCTGGGCATAGTTCCAGGACAGGGACGCCAGACGTCGCTCGATCGTCGACACGGCATTCGCCTTCATGCCGCGCGTTGCGGTGCCAACGGCACTGCCCGAGGCGCAGGCCGTGATGTAGAGGCCGACGGTCTGTGGCTGCGGGGGGAGGGGAGACAGGCCGGATCGACGGCACCAGGCGGAAAAATGCTTCCAGTCGGCGGCATAGGCTTTGCGGGTATTGGCCGAACTGGCGGCTTCGACGTAACCGCGCGCACGATCGGCAAGGCCGGCAAGATGCGCGGGCGACCGATCCGCATCGGCGGGGGAGGGGAGGGGGTTGCTGCCTGACACATCTGGCGCGGTCAAAAGGCTGCCGGGTACAGTGGCAGGAGACGGCGCGGATGGCTCCGCGATGTGATTTTCGTTGGTCTGCTCGATGATTTGGGCCATTTGCGCATCATGAAGAAGACGTCCGATAAGTCAACGTTATCGGACGTATTTCGACGATGACAGACTGTGCGGATCAGGCACTATTGACTAGCAGGATCCGCACATCGGGTCTATGTTCTTGCCATGGATTCGCGCATCATCCCGACCGGTTCTTCACCTGCCCAGAGCTTCGTCCTGCCGGCATGGACGGCATTGCTGCGGTCTGCCGGGACGGAAAGCGACGCGGCCTTCTCCGCCGGCATCGCCCTGAAAACGCTAGATGATCTGGTTCGCACCGAGCCGGTCTGGAGCGGTTGCTGGCGCGCACGGTTAGCGCTCCGATCCGCCGCTGCCGCCGTACGCCTGACGGGGCGCACCGAGGGGGAAGCCGAGCTGCGGGATGCCATGCTGTTGTCGTCGGACGCCGGTGATCCCGGTCCGGCTGGACACGTCTATTGCGCCTACCGGAAGCTCGGTGTCCGCAATGGGCCCGTGAACACGGCAATCCTGAAAGAACTCGCCATGCTGCTCTCCCTGCGATGGGACGATCATCTGGCCGGGGTGGTCGATCTGATCGACGGCGCGCTGCAGTCACCCCGATCCGCGCCCTTTGCCGCGGCCGATCTCGTCTCCGCCATCCATGCCGTTCGCCCGGATGCCGAACGCCTGACCTGGGCGCTTGCCGACGGTTTGATCGCGCAACGGCTCGGCTGGCAGAGGCCCTTGTTTCTCCTGATGGCGCAGCGAAGCGGACCCGCCTTCCGTACGCTGGGCGGCCGCGGCCGGGTGCGATCAGGCGAGCCGGGTTTTGCGCGTGCGGTGTGTCTGGCGCTGGTCGAGGGCGCGCGGGCCGCTTTGCAGTCGGCGAGTGAGATCGACCGGCGCGCCCGGCAGCTCGTGACGGTGGCGCCAAAACTGCGCACGAAAGGCGGGGAGGGCGTGCTCCGGCGATTGCTGGATGAGGATGCGGTGTCCGCCTCTGCCCCCGGGGCAAACCTGTCGCGCTGGGCCAGCCGGCGCATGTTCGAGCGGCTGGAGGCTTCCGGTGCTGTGCGGGAGCTGTCCGGCCGCAGCACTTTTCGGATCTACGGGCTGTGACGATGGCGGGCGCAAGCACAGGCTCCCGCCGTCGCACCGGGAAACGGGACGAGGATCGCGCCTTCGACCGAGAGCTCGAGGACCTGCCGCCAGCGTTGCGGTGGCGGGAGTGGATGATGCGGGTCGAGGCGGTGATCTTTGCCTCCGCAGAGCCCGTCAGGCGCGAAACGCTGGCACGCGTCGTCGGCAAGGATTGCGCCATCGATCTCCTGATCGACGATCTGCGCGAGGATCTGGTTGGGCGGCCCTATGAGCTCGTCTCCGTCGCCGGTGGCTGGCAACATCGCACCCGCAGCGTCTATGCCGAAACCATTCGAGCCTCCACGGCACAGACACGGTCCCTGGCGGCGGCTCTCTCAAAGAACGAAGCAACGGTCCTGATGGCCATTGCTTATCTCCAGCCCGTCACCCGTGGCGAGCTGTCGAAGACCTTCGGCAAGGAGATCAGCCGCGACACGATCGCAAGTCTGCGCAGCGCCGGCTTGATCGCCTCGGGGCCGCGTAGCCCGACGCCCGGTGCGCCCTACACCTACGTGACCACCCGGCATTTCCTCTCGGCCTTCGGCATGGAGACGATCCAGGATCTGCCGGATGTCGAGCTGCTGGAGGATGCGGGGCTGATGCAGGGGCGCGGAACTGATGTGGCGCTACCGTTCGATGGCGTTGATGAGGATAGCACCGGGCAGGATTGATCGGATTTTGCGCGCAGGGGTCCCCCAGTCCGGTATCCAGTCGCTCGCTTCGGCGTCGTCGGATCGGACTGATGACCGGCTCGGCGTAGCAGCCTTACGTTATCTTCTCTTCTCCCAGGTGAGGACAATGTGAAATTCCATTTTCACACGGCACATCAATCCTATCGCCGGGATGAACTAAACAAACCGTGCAGCTTTGCGATCGATAGTGCCGCGACCGTCCCGGCGTCGCGCAGTTCACCTGATAGGATCATAGCTTCGACCTGATCAACGGTGAAAGAGGCAACGACCAAGTCCTGCTCCTCTACAGAGAGCCTGGAGGACCCTTGCGTGAGACCGGTGGCGAAGAATATTCGATATGACTGCGTTGTTGTGCCGTAAAGGGGAAACAGCTGCCCGATCTGCTCGACCCGATCGGCGCTTAAACCGGTTTCTTCCACAAGTTCACCGCGCGCCAGGTCTTCTGGTTTGGCATCGGGATCGTCCTCCCACGAACCCTGCGGAAATTCCCACTGGCGCTGACAAATCGGGTAGCGGTACTGCTGAACCAGGTAGAGGCGTTCTCCATCGAAAGGAACGATCATCGCGAAATCAGGCTTGTCAACAAAGCCGTAGATTCCGGAACTACCATCCCGCCGCCGGATGCTGTCCTCCTTGACCTTCATCCACCGGTTTTCGTAGACGACTTTCGAGTCGATCATCTCAATGTCTGGTGTACTGTCGCTCATCACCTACCTCGAACTATTCGCAAAACCGATATCACACTGAGGCTCGTGATAAATCGAGACTCGGTCAGGGCTATGCCTTGTGCTCTGCTGCTGTAGACGCTTCCAGGAGTCTGTTTCTCACCAGTTGGTTTGAAAAGATCGGAAAGGAAGGGCTGATTCCGACTGTCGACAAATACTCCGAGAGCTCGCCTGTGATTGAGCCCGGAACTTTGCCCCCCTTTCGGCAGAATGAATGGGTCACCGTTCGACGCCTGTAGTGGGGTCAAAGACCGCGCCGAAACACAGCCCCGAGATCCCGTGATGAGTCGAAGTCTTCACTGACAATGGCGCGGAACTGACCTTCGTAGGAATTCATACCCCTCGATTTAGGACGCCCGCGCACCCGGGTGGGCACCCTGCAAGATGGAATAAAAAGCCCCTCGCCGGTTATGACAAGGGGGCGCGCAATTCAGGTCTTGGGAGAACCGCGGAGGCTGTAACCGGGCAACGGTGCAGCCAGCCTCCGCATTAGCAGTATGCATGACAGGCTGGAGCGAGGCTACCGAGATGTTAACCATGTTCGCTAAGCGTAACTTAACGATCAGTTGGGCGTGCCCTTCAAAACATGCTTTTCTAAGGTTTCAAATGTGGAGGCAGGCATGGGCATTGTTGCTATCGTTACCGTCGGCGCGATCAATCTTGGCTGGATCGGCTTTCTCGGGGTGATGTCATACCGGGCGATTTTAGGCGGTTAAAGTGCCGGAGATGGAATGACCGTTAGATTTAAGAGCCGCTACCGGCCCCGGCTCGACCGCGACAATTCGTGGGCCGTCGAAGATATTCACACAGGAGAAACAGCTGCCATAACCGGCGTAGCGCAGGACGGGATGGATCTTCCGACTGCGGAATATCTCGCAGAGGTCTTGAACCGTGATCACAGGCACCGCCAGACGAAGACATCGCATTAATTTGCGGCATGACACGTGAGATACGCGCCTGACTCTAGAACTATCAACTCTCCTTGGTAGTAACGCCCTCCTACGAGGATTACTGATAAGGCGTTCAGCTGAGGTAGGATAACACGACAGAAGAACAGGCGAATAAAGCGGCTTTCTTGGTTGCCACGACGGCGAATGCGATGCGGATACGCATGGTCCACGTCATGTTCGAAGGTGAGTAGCGGGTGAGCGAACTAGCTGACAAGGTTGGATTCTCTCTGTCGTCCGCCTCGCAGCATCTCAAGAAACTCAGATTAGCGGCATGCTCGTTCAAAGGAAAGACGAGCAGTTCAGGTGCTGCACTATCGCGTCACACTCCACCGAGCTTTTGCAGAAACTGATTTCGACTGGGGAAGCCCATCACGTCAAAACTCCAGAAATTCGTTCAAGGCCGTAGGCACCCTGCAGGACAAACGCGCGATGTGGCCCTACGTCAGAAACGTACTGAAACGAACATGATGTCGTGATTGTTGTAGGCTCCTGCAAAACGGAGAGCCTATGACCCGCTATTTCTTCAACATTCGCCGACGGACTAGCCTATGCATTGACGAGGAAGGCCAAGAGTTTGCATCCTTCGCGGAAGCATACATGGGCGCGATCTCTTCTCTTTGCGAAATCGCGGGAGACAGCCTGAAGACGGCAGACCCCGTTGAGGTCTATGCGATCGAAGTCACTGATACTGCAGGCGCTGTTTTACATTCTGTGACAATGACCGAAGCGGTTTTACCGCTCCTACCAGAAAAACAGGCAGCGATCGTTTAGTTTGTACCCCGGGGTTACGAGAGCGAACTCATAAAGCACGAGTGAGCGTCGATAGTCGTACCGCAGTAGCTGCTCTGTACGTTGTAACATATCTCTTGCATCAAGGGCAGCCTACACCCTCCTCTTCTCGAGGGGAGCAGGATTTTGGAAAACGGCACTTTAGCAGCCATGCATGCTGACGACCTTGCTCTCCTGCAGCCACATTTCGAGAGAGTCGAGCTCAAACTCAAACACATTCTGTTTGAAGCCGATGCCCCTATCGAGCACGTCCACTTCTTCCTGGGAGGGCTTTCCTCCGAGATTGCAACTCTCGACGGAAAAGGGCAGCTGGAAATCGGCTGTGTTGGCAGAGAAGGCTTTTCAGGCCACTCCGTCTTGCTTGGCGTGGAGGCATCGCCTCATTTTGCATTCATGCAAGCGAGCGGCAGTGCACTCCGCATCCGTTCAGACATTTTGCTATCTGCTACCGATACAAGCAAACGGCTTCGCATGCTGCTCCTGCGCTTCATTCATGTGTTGATGGTGCAGATTGCCTCATCCGCTGTTTCGGACGCGCGGTTCACAGTGCGGCAGCGATTGGCGCGCTGGCTCTTGATGTGTCAGGACCGCATCGGGGATGAGCTGCCTCTCACCCACGAGTTCCTGGCTTTGATGCTGGGGGTACGCCGTTCAGGTGTAACGGAGATGATCCACGTGCTCGAAGGCGAGAATCTCATCAGGGCCGTCAGAGCGTTGATCACTGTAAAAGATCGACAGGGTCTGATTGACGTCGCCGCCGGATGCTACGGCTTGCCGGAAAGTGAGTACAGGCGGTTGATCAACCCAAACCTACAGTCACTCGGAACGACCCCGCGAAGAACCGCGTCGTAGCTCGGGCAGCGTAGTTGCGAACGTCTTCGAGCACCGGTTCGCATCGAGTACGGCTTATCATCACGGTCTCCTTCTGGAAGTCGGTGCGCATATGAAGCCGTCAGTCTTAGAGCGTGCGGCATTTGCAAATGCACGCGGCAGCCGGCGAGGGGAGGGCTTAAGGTTGAACGACCTGCCGATAGCGGAAAGCGATGTTGCCCCCACGGAACAACACGGGCGAGCAGGGGTTTCGAGAACATGAGCAAAACCGTCCTCCCTTCTGTTAACGAGCGGCTTGAATGGCGCAAGGCCAACCCGATTAGTCATGGCGATTTCAAGGGCCTAGCCGGAGATAAGGTTGTTGCGCGTATCTACCTCGCGGTCTCCGACATCAGCTTGAATGAGAATTGGCATTGGGAGTTGACGGCACACCATAAGGGCCTCTCCGCAGACGATGTAGCTGGCCAGGCGCCTTCGCACATCGCGGCGGCAGATGCCGCAGAGCAAGCGTATGCGCGAATTTTACTTTGTACTCCCGTGGAGAGAGAAAACTCAGATTCTGGAAACGCCCCAAGCGAAACAGACCGCTTAGCCGAAGCGCTTGAACATGGTGGCGACGCTTGAGCTACGAACACCGCGTCATGATTGCGAACACCGATGGCGTCATTAGCGTGGATCGGCATGTGACGACGAAGGAGCTGTCAGCTCTCGTCGACGAACGACACTGTGGTCGGCTGTTCTTGGCGGCATTCCTACAGAACAGCGAGAGAGGCTCGATTGTTTGTCCGACGGGAGAGACGATAGTGTGGCGTCCACTAGAAACGAGCTGACCCAAGCAGACTTGGCGATCCCGCCCACGCGGTGCACGCACGGTTTGGGTCAGCTCGCGCTGCGGAAAGAAGCTGGTCACGGGGGAGAATAATCAACAATCTCTTGGTCGCATGAGCACGCTCAGTAATAGACACCGACTTCACCTCGTGCTCTTGAGGCAAGGAGTGACATCGGGTCTGAGACAAGAAATGGAAATTGCCTTTGTATGGCTTGCGTCGATTGCCGGTACGGCGCTCATTGCGTACACGCATCGACTGCCGATGCTTCAATGGGTGGCTCTAGGGATGCTTCTGGGACCCGCGGCCACGATTGCTGCTGCTATCAAAGGGACTGGGGACAATAATCGTTGAGCAGCAGCGATCCCAGTCTTGACGAAGATACTCCGCTAAGAGAGCATGGCTATTGAGACCACGGAGGCGATCATGATTGATGAAGCTAGCTTTAAAACAGTGGATCGCGCAGGTCAGGTTATTGGCTGTACTCTGACAGTTGCCGCATATGCGCTGGTTTTGTGGCCTCTGCTTCGAGCGATGATGGAATAGCGAGCGAGCCAATTTCCCTTTCGGCAGTACGGCCTGCCGCATGCGTCCTATCACAAGGTCAGGCTGTCGTTAAAGACAATCGTCGTCGTCCGTCATTGTGCGTTTCTGACAATTGCCGTGAGCTGGTCAGAAGCTACATCTGCCCCCGAATGCTTTTGGAGGGAAATGCCTTGATGGAGAACGGCCTGCTATCCGTGATGTCTCGTGACGACCGGGCTTTGCTCGAACCTCATTTCACGCTGGTAGAACTTGAGCTGAAGCAGCCGCTTTTCGATGCGCACCAACCCATCGACTATGTCTACTTTTTCCTCAGCGGCCTCTCTTCCGAAATCGCAACGGTTGGTCGCGAAAACATTGAGGTCGGCTGCGTCGGGCGGGAGGGCCTATCCGGACATGCAGTCCTGCTCGATGTCGAATGCTCTCCCCATTATGCCTTCATGCAGGGGGCCGGGACCGCGCTACGTATTCGGTCTTGCGATCTGGTTAGGATGGTGGATCAGAGCTCCAGCCTACGGAAACTGCTCTCGCGCTATGTGCACGTCTTTATGACGCAGATTGCACAGTCTGCTCTCGCAGATGGGCGCTTCACCCTCCAACAACGATTGGCTCGCTGGCTGCTCATGTGTCAGGACCGCTTAGGCAATCAGATGCCCCTTACCCACGAGTTTTTAGCCCTCATGCTCGGAGTGCGTCGTCCCGGCGTCACGACGGCAATGCATGTCCTTGAGGGGGAGCATCTTATCAAAGCTGAGAGAGCGTCCATCACCATCTTGGACCGACCGGGACTTATCGCTACTGCTGGAGGGAGCTATGGGCTTCCCGAGGAGGAGTACCGGCGGTTGATCAACAGGGCGTTCTAGACGTCTGTGGCCTTCGAGTTCTGTACGGTAGCCGGGTGCAACATTTTATCCGTTGCTCGATTTGGTGAAAGCCGGGGCCGAAAAAAGAACCGATATTGAGATGCAGAAATATTTCCTCCACCTGAACTACCTTCGAGAATGTGTCCAGGACCCAGACGGCGCCGAGCTGCCCGACCTCGAAACCGCGAAAAGCGATGCGCGCGATACGATACGAGAAATGGCAGCTGATGCCTTGAGGGCAAAGAGGAAGTTCACCCTCACCAGTATTCGTGTCGGCAGCGAGAGCGGGCAGCTCCTAGCAGAGGTTTCTGTGGCCGAGACCTTAGCGGAAGTGATCGGAGTTCCGTTCGCCAACACTTCGCCTCCTGACCATCATGTTTGAGCGAGGTCGCGCTGCTTAGGTCTTCAGCAGGTCGAAAACGAGCTGGTGCAGATTGACGATACCTCGATCACCCCCCTCTTTGGCGGTAACTTCGATGAGCTGTGGCCGGATGTCTTTGCGCTGCTGAACACACGAGGCAATCAACGAGTATGCATCGCCTACGGCTTTGGTCATGGCGGCATCAAGTGTGGGCAGCTCAATTCCTTCCGCATCCTCGCGGAATTCGTCGCCGGTCCTCGTGTGGAAGTAGTATCTCGTCATTTTCTGCAAACTGGAACACCATCTCGTTGTTTCGGTCCGGTGCAAGACGAATGCGATAGGCATAAAGTTTCAGCAGTTACCCGATTGCGAACGGCTATCAGGACATGCTCGCTATCAGCCGTGCGCCGCGTGCGCGTGGTCGTTCAGGTCTGCTGGCACCGAGCGACTCTCACGTATCGCGCGCCAGGTAACCGCAGCGCCGCCTACTGATCTTTCCCAAGGCGCACTGGACCAAGTTGCACTTGAATAACCCGATCGAGCGATCGAACGGAGAAATCAATCGGCGGACCGAGGTCGTCGGCATCTTTCCCAACGATGAAGCCATCGTTCGCTTGGTTGATGCGCTGCTGCTTGAACAGAACGATGGACGGGCTGTCCAGCGATCCCGGTACATGACACTTAAGACGGTCCCTACGATGAGCCGCTCATCAACCTGCCAGCCGCAAACTGACACTCCTCCGGTCCTCTGGGATGAGCTATGGTCGTCTAAGCCACACCACGCGCTGGGACACGATCAGGTGTCACCTCGGTGTCGTGCCAGTCAAGGGATCGGCCGTCTGCTGCATGGACCACAAGTCGCGCGACTGGTACGCGTTTCTCTCGATCTACCAATGAGGAGTGACCTTCCATGTCAGCGAACAGGAAATCTTCACCCCATTGGCGGAGTGCGACAATCACGGGGAACAGGCCACACCCCTTCGCGGTCAGGACATACTCGCGGTAGGCCGTTCCATCCGACGCAGGTCCTGTCTCGAAAATCCCTCGCTTCACGAGGTCGCGCAATCGGGTTGCCAGCACACCCCTGCTGATGCCCAACCCAAGCTGGAACTCCCCGAAACGGCGTTTTCCATCGAACGCATCGCGGATAATCAGGAGCGACCACCAGTCCCCGATTGCATCAAGAGAACGCGCCACCGGGCAACCGGCATTCCATAGGCTTACGCGTTTCACCATCTATCCTGGTCTCCATTTCATAATCTGGTTCTATCTTAGAACTGGAAATGCCGCACGCCAAGTGGTCTTGGAATATGGCTGACGAGATGACGAGGGTTGCATGATGGACGAGAAGACGGCGACTAGTGCCCGCGAGGTGCAGGGTCATGGATTGTCGGGAGCGCAGACGCTAATAGTTGCATCCGCCGCAGGTTTGAGCGTGGCGAATATCTATTACTCACAGCCCTTGCTCGACATGATTGCAGCCGACCTTGGGATCTCGTCGGCTGTCATCGGTCTCATCGGGATGCTGACCCAAATCGGGTACGGACTTGGTTTGATCTTTATCGTGCCGCTTGGCGATCTCATCGATAGACGCAAGCTCATCATAGTCCAAGGTCTACTGCTGACGATTGCTCTTGTGGTCGTCGCGACAGCAGGAGCGAAAACAATGCTCTTGGCTGGTATGGCCTCGCTTGGCCTGCTGGCTGTCGTCGTTCAGGTATTGGTTGCTCAGGCGGCGGCGCTGGCCACTCCGGCTCAGCGTGGCAGGGTGGTAGGTACGGTTACCAGCGGTGTCGTAGCGGGCATCCTATCAGCCCGCGCCTTCGCTGGCACGGTTGCCGATCTCGGTGGGTGGCGGGCGGTGTATCTAACATCTGCGCTTGCGACTCTCGTGATGGTCGGCATTCTGATGTCAGTTCTGCCGCGGCAATCGGTAGAAAGGAAATCGGAAAAATATTTCAACGCTGTACTGTCTATTCCAGGAATGTTTTTGCGAGACCCCGTCTTGCTCTTTCGCGGCGGTCTCGCGCTGTTAATCTTCGCATCCTTTAGTACCTTCTGGACGGCACTCGTTTTTCCGCTGAGCACTCCGCCCTTTTCCTATTCTCACACTCAGATAGGCCTGTTCGGGCTGGTTGGATTGGCCGGAGCAATCGGTGCAACATTCGCGGGAAGGCTGGCAGATCGAGGGCATAATGCTTGGACGACCGGAATCTCTCTGGCCATCCTGCTGGCATCCTGGGGTTTGATCGCTCTCCTATCATTCTCCATAGCAATGCTATTGATAGGGGTGTTCCTGCTCGATTTGGCGGTCCAGGCTGTCCACGTCAGCAATCTCAGCGTCATCGTGGCTCTTAACCCGGAGAAAAGTAGCCGCCTGATTGGAGGGTACATGGTATTCTACTCGATCGGCAGCGCCATCGGGGCAATTGCCGCCACGGCGACCTACGCGCGATCTGGTTGGACGGGAGTTTCCATTCTAGGAGCAACATTCAGCGGGCTTGCGCTCGCCGTGTGGATCGCCGGTTGTCTGTCAGCGAGCATCAAACGGCAAACCCGCTTAGCCGATTGCTCGCACGAATGACAGCTTTGGGCTGTGGAGTGTCTTTCACTTCGCGCCAACAGCGGTCATATGTCCCTCGATTTTATCGGGCCGAGTATTGCGCAAAGTACAAGCTCACTGGTGCTGAAATGTTATCGCTGACGGGATCGAGAGGCTTGACAACATCCATGCATCCATTACTCTGGATACATGGAATCAGATAAAGCTATTGCGGCGCTTGCAGCCCTTGCCCAATCCACCCGCCTGGACACCTTCCGGCTGCTGGTCCGCCATGAGCCGGAGGGCGTACCAGCCGGTGAACTCGCACGTCTGCTTGGCGTGCCGCAGAACACGATGTCTGCCCATCTCGCGATCCTGTCGCGCGCCGGGCTGATCAAAGGCGAGCGCCACAGCCGCCTGATCATCTACCGCGCCGAGATCGATGCGCTGCGCGACCTGACCCTCTATCTGGTCAAGGATTGCTGCGGCGGCAGTGCCGACCTGTGCGCGCCCCTGATCACCGCTCTCACCCCCTGTTGCGACCCGCCCTCTCCGCAGAGCCGGCAATGACGACTTTCGAGCGTTACCTGAGCCTGTGGGTCGCCCTGTGCATCGTAGTTGGCATCAGCCTCGGGCACCTGATGCCCGGGGTGTTCCAAACCATCGGCGCGATGGACGTCGCCAAGGTCAACCTGCCGGTGGCGGTGCTGATCTGGCTGATGATCATCCCGATGCTGCTGAAGATCGATTTCTCGGCTCTGGCCCAGGTCGGTCGCCACTGGCGCGGTATCGGCGTCACCCTGTTCATCAACTGGGCGGTCAAGCCGTTCTCGATGGCGCTGCTGGGCTGGCTGTTTATAGGCTGGCTATTCCGCCCCTACCTGCCGGAGACCCAGATCGACAGCTATATTGCCGGCCTGATCATTCTTGCGGCGGCACCCTGCACGGCCATGGTGTTCGTCTGGTCCAACCTCACCAAGGGCGAGCCGCATTTCACGCTGAGCCAGGTGGCGCTGAACGATGCGATCATGGTGGTGGCCTTCGCGCCGATCGTTGCCCTCCTGCTCGGCCTGTCCGCCATCACTGTGCCATGGGATACGCTGATCCTCTCGGTGGTGCTCTATATCGTCTTGCCGGTCATCATCGCCCAGGTCCTGCGCCGGAGCAAAGATGTCGAACGCATGGCCGGTCGCCTGCAGCCAGTCTCGCTGGTGGCGCTCCTCACCACCCTCGTGCTGCTGTTCGGCTTCCAGGGCGAGCAGATCATCGCGCAGCCGACCGTCATCGCGCTCCTCGCCGTGCCGATCCTGATCCAGGTCTATTTCAACTCGGGCCTCGCCTATCTCCTGAACCGCGTCAGCGGCGAAGAGCACTGCGTGGCCGGTCCGTCGGCCTTGATCGGGGCCTCGAACTTCTTTGAGCTCGCAGTGGCGGCGGCCATCAGCCTGTTCGGCTTCACCTCCGGCGCAGCGCTCGCCACCGTGGTCGGCGTCCTTGTCGAGGTGCCGGTGATGCTGTCGGTGGTCTGGATCGTTAACCGCAGCAAGAACTGGTACGAGCGCGGCGCCGGGGTCCGGACCAACGCCATCAGAAAGGCCTGAGACCATGGACGTCACCATCTACCACAACCCCGCCTGCGGCACGTCGCGCAACACGCTGGAGATGATCCGCAATGCCGGCATCGAGCCGACGGTCATCGAATATGTGAAGCATCCACCATCGAAAGCGACGCTGGCAACCATGATTGCGGATGCGGGCCTCACCGTGCGTGAAGCCATCCGTGAGAAGGGTACGCCCTATGTGGATCTTGGCCTCGACAACCCGGACCTCTCTGACGACCAGTTGCTCGATGCCATGCTGAAGGACCCGATCCTGATCAACCGCCCCTTCGTTGTTACACCCCTTGGCACACGCCTGTCGCGTCCCTCCGAGGTGGTGCTCGACATCCTGCCGGAGACGCACAAGGGTCCCTTCACCAAGGAAAACGGCGAGCAGGTCCTCGATGCGGAGGGCAAACGCATTGGCTGATCTGCCTGCCCTCGACCGCGACCACCTGCGCCAACCGGACCTCGACGCGCTGCGACCGGCGTTTTCGACCCACAAGCCGCGCATCCTGATCCTCTACGGCTCGCTGCGCACGGTATCCTACAGCAGACTGCTGGCGCTCGAGACGGGCAGGCTGCTGGAGGCACTTGGCTGCGAGGTGAAGATCTTCGATCCCACCGACCTGCCGCTGCCCGATGCCGCGCCGGTCACGCATCCCAAGGTCCAGGAGCTGCGCGATCTGACCCAGTGGTCGGAAGGCCATGTCTGGATCTCGCCTGAGCGCCACGGTGCGATGACCGGTATCATGAAGGCGCAAATAGACTGGATCCCGCTTGCGGTCGGCTCGATCCGCCCGACGCAGGGCAAGACGCTCGCAGTCATGCAGGTCTCGGGCGGGTCGCAGTCGTTCAACACGGTCAACCACCTGCGCGTGCTCGGCCGCTGGATGCGGATGATCACCATTCCCAACCAGTCCTCGGTTGCCAAAGCCTTCCAGGAATTCGACGCAGACGGTCGCATGAAGCCCTCGTCCTATTACGACCGGGTCGTCGACGTCTGCGAGGAGCTGGTCAAGTTCACATGGCTGACGCGCGACGCATCCGGCTATCTCACCGACCGCTATAGCGAGCGGAAGGAGGAAGCTGAGAAGCTGGAGCAGCGCGTGAGCCTCAAGTCCATATGACCGCAAGACTTCCAGTTGCGGCTATCCTGTCACTCGGTGTCACCCAGATCATCGGTTACGGCACCCTCTATTACAGCTTCAGCATCTTGGCGCCGGACATGGGTGCCAGCCTCGGCTGGTCGCAGGAGTGGATCTTCGGCGCGCTTTCGGTCGCCCTGCTGATCGGCGGCTTCACCGCGCCCTGGCTCGGCAGTCTCATCGACCGGGTCGGCGCGGGCGCGGTGATGACCATCGGCTCTGCTGTGGCCGCCGCCGCATTGGTTGCCTGCGCATATGCGCCCGGCAGAACCACCTATGTCGCCGCCCTGATCGGCATCGAGGTCGCCGCCAACCTCGTCCAGTACGGGGCCGCCTTTGCACTCCTGGTTCAGCTTCAGCCGACGGTGGCCCAGCGCAGCATCACCTATCTGACCCTGATCGCGGGTTTCGCCTCCACACTGTTCTGGCCGCTCACCTCGAGCCTGCACTCGCACCTCTCGTGGCAGAACGTCTATCTGGTCTTTGCAGGACTCAACCTGCTGGTCTGCCTGCCGCTGCATGCCTGGCTGGCAACGGGGGTGACCCACAGCCGCAAACAGGCCGCATTATCCCCGACCGAGCCGGTACTCGGCACACTGCCTCTGGAACGCAGGCGCTCGGGATTCCTACTCATGACCACGGCCTTCGCCTTGCAATACCTCGCTGGCTCGGCGGTGCTGGTACACATGGTTCCACTACTGGCCGGACTAGGGCTCGGCGCAAGCGCCGCCATCGTCGGCACTCTCTTCGGTCCGTCGCAGGTCGCGAGCCGCCTGATCAATATGGTGTTCGGCAAGCGCCTCAACGCCCTGCATCTTGCCATGATCTCGTCGGCCTTGATTCCGGTCAGCGCGGTGATCCTGATCCTGAGTGCTCCCTCGATACCCGGTGCCATGGTTTTTGCCGTCATCTTCGGCATGGGCAATGGGTTGCTGAGCATCGTGTCGGGCACTCTGCCGCTGGCGCTGTTCGGGAGTGAGGGTTACGGCAAGCTGCAAGGTCGCATGATGGCGGCCCGCCTGGTCGCTTCGGCACTAGCGCCCTTCGTGCTGGCCCTCACGATGGAGTGGTTCGGGATCCGTTTCTCGATGGGCGGCATTATTGGCTTGGCACTGCTGGCAGTCGTTGCCTTTACAAGCCTGCTTCGTTTTCAACGACTAGGCTGATTGATGGCGGCTCCAAACGCGTACGCCAACGTACGTCGCATTTGGGGCCGAAGAGAACGTAGGATAAATTGTAATCTCAAACTTCTTGCCGGCGATGGACACAGTTTTCAGCCGTAACCTGACTGTCAGCAGCGTTCGGCTTCTTAGCTAAAACCGCTCTCCCAGCGGTAGTAGACGACGGGGTCGCCGCTCCGAGGATGAAAGCCCTCCTTGATCGCCCGAAGACCGTTGTCCTCGTAAAACCGCCGAGCTCTGACATTGGCCGTCCGGGTAAACAGGGTAAAGCCGGTCGGCATCTCGGCCTGGGCTTCCTCGAGTAGCTTCCGGCCAATACCATTGCCCACGGCGTCAGGGCGAACGAACAACTCGGCGAGCACGGCCTCCGAGCGCTTCATCGCAACAAAGCCGACTGTTGTCCCTTCGCAGACCGCAAGCATCACAAACCAACCCGCTGCAAACTCCGGATCTAGGCGCGACCTCAGTTCATCCCGAGAGGGCATTGAAACGGGACCGACACCGGGTAGGCTCGCGCTCGAATGCCAAATGTCAGCGATGTCATCCCAGTCCGATGTGGTTGTCGCCCTTAGCGAGTATCGCATGCCGTTGTGCTCCAAAACTCCCGTGGTCCGATAGTTCGCCCAGTCGCCGCGGTACAAGGTCATCATCGATCTAAAGGTGACTTCTATATGGCCGGCATCGCAGGCAATCGTCGCTCAAGGCGTTAGCACGGGATCTGAAACGAACGGCGTCATCAAGGCTATGGGAGGTATGCCGTGAGGTCGTCCTGGAGACGTTGCATCGGGAAAAATCCGGTGGTACTCACCTTGAACCACTTTAGGAGAAAGGAGGGTCACATGCATAATTTCTATTTCCGGTATTACCGGACACGTGGCCCCGTCAACGCCCTGCAAACGCGTTTGCAGGGCTGACCAGAGACCGGTTCTCTCGACATTCTTGTCTGGTCAGGCCCTTGGCCTGCAGAGCCGAGCATTGCTCGCCCCTCTGCCATTTCCGACACACCGCGAGACGCTTCGCATCTATTGAGGCCGCGCGCCCATGATGTGCTGTGTCCGCAGAGCAAGACCAGAGAATTCCCATGAGCATCATCAACCTGCGCAATCTCGGGGTCACACTTGCGACCCCGCTGTTTTCCGGCCTTAATCTGACCGTCAATGCCGGCGACCGGATTGCCATCGTGGCTGCCAACGGTCGCGGCAAGTCGACGCTTCTGAAATGCATCGCCGGCGCCTTTGAGCCCGGCGAAGGCGAGATGACGCGAGCAAGGGGTCTGACAATCGGCATGGTGGAGCAGAACGTTCCGCCCGCACTTGCCGAGGCGACTTTCCGCAATGCCGTCTTGCAGGCGCTTTCCAGCGAGGTTGTCGAGAGCGAAAGCTGGCGCGCCGATGTCGTTCTGGAAGGACTGGATGTGCCGGAAGAACTGCGGGAGCGGCAGTTGAAAGCGCTGAGCGGTGGCTGGCAGCGGCTGGCGCTGATCGCCCGCGCTTGGGTATCGGAGCCGGACGTGCTTCTGCTCGACGAACCGACCAACCATCTTGATCTCGCAAAAATCGCTTTGCTGGAGAATTGGCTGAATGCGCCTCCACGCGACATGCCCGTCATCGTCGCCAGTCACGATCGCGCGTTTCTGGAAGCTGTGACCAACAGGACGCTTTTCCTTCGACCCGACAACAGCAAGGTCTTTGGCTTTCCCTATGCCAAAGCCCGTGTGGCACTGGATGAGGCTGATGAGGCGCAGGCGCGGCGCTACGAGCGCGACCTGAAGACCGCCGACCAGCTGCGCCAGCAGGCCGCAAAACTCAAGAATATCGGCATCAACTCAGGTAGCGACCTGCTTGTGGTCAAGACGAAACAGTTGAAGGATCGGGCAGACAAGCTCGAGGATGGAGCAAAGCCCGCGCATCTGGAGAGATCGGCGGGCGCGATCCGTCTTGCCCATCGCAGCACGCACGCAAAAGTCCTAATAACTTTGAAGGACGTGCCGGTCACAACACCAGAGGGAACGCTGCTGTTCAGAACCGGCCAGCAATTCATCTGCCAGGGAGACCGGATCGTTCTTCTCGGTCACAATGGGGCCGGGAAGACGCGTCTGGTCTTGCTGCTTCGACAGGCCATTGTCGAGCCATCCGTCATCATAGAGGGGATCACAGCTACGCCGTCGCTGGTGCTGGGTTATGGCGACCAGTCTTTGTCGGACCTGAACGACCGGCGCACGCCGCTAGAGACGATTATCCATCGTTTCGACGGCGGCGATCAGCGCGCACGAACGCTGCTTGCGGGTGCGGGCATGACCATCAAGATGCAGGGACGGCCGGTCGGCGAGCTTTCCGGGGGGCAGAAGGCTCGTCTGGGATTACTGGTGCTGCGCCTTCAGGAGCCGAACTTCTATCTCCTGGACGAACCGACCAACCACCTCGACATCGAGGGGCAGGAGGCGCTGGAAGAGGAACTGCTGGAGCGCAACTCCAGTTGCCTTCTCGTGTCCCACGACCGGAGTTTCGTGCGCAATACAGGCAATCGGTTCTGGCAGATTCAGGGCCGGAAACTCATCGAAATCGACAGTCCGGAGCCGTTTTTTGAAGCTGCCACGCAATAAGGCTCGCCCGTCCGTATGGATCCGGTGTCCGCGGTCAAACCCCGGCGATCGGAGCCGTGACGCGCCGCCTGGAAAAGCCACGGGAGCCGGTAAGGGCTATTGCGTCTACATCGGCTGTGAAAGGAATAGGTAGACTTCGCTCTGGCTTTTCATCTCTCTTGAGCAAGGTCCGGTGGTGCGGATGGTGAAGACAGTTGACCCGACGACGAATTCTCGGCGATCGATGCGGTGCTCGCCCGATCGAATGCGGCCATCGAAATGGTTACTGACAGCCTTCATCAAGAGGGCGTCGGTTCCAAGCTTTGTGGAACATGACTGCCGGTGCTCCATAGAACCCTCCGCCGTCTTCGCCCCAATCGTCTGGGCTTACTCGATGGATAAACAGGTCGATGTACCCAATGAAAATCATAAACGCTAACATACCGAACAGGTACGATGCGAGCGGGTAGAAATACGATAGTGCCGCAGGAATGCCGATGATTGCGCAACGGATCAACTATAGCCGTATCAGATCAAATCGCTCGTCCTCGGTCATGATCCCACCATTCGTCTTCGACCACCTCTTTCAAATCCTCAGTAACCTGAGACTTTGCATTCTCGGAACCAGAGATTTAAGGAAAGGCCCCAGATTAACGGCTTTCCCAAGGTCCGGAAATCACGGAGCTTCGTCCGCCATCAGCGGACGTTGCGTCCCGAACGCTTGGTTGTTTGTCCTTGCCGTGCTTCGACTTCGCCTTTATCGTGACGCGCAGCTATAGGCACATCCGGAGCTACCAGATTGCGTCCTTTGGAGCCACGGGTGGACCCAGTGTCATAACCCGAGCAGAATGGGCGCGAGCGTTAGCAAAGTCCATCTTGATTGTCATCACCAGGAGGAGTTTCGCCGCCTTTCAAGGCCTATTGCGACGGAACCTCTGTTCGCCACGTCCCAGACATTGAGTGGATAGGGCACCAATGCCATTGATGCCGTTCAAGTGACGCGCGGCAGGCTGCGTCGCAAAGAACATTGCGTCAATCATGGAGCCAATGATTAGCCGGCAGTTAACGGCCGCATGCCTATATTCGACTATGTACCGTTCGACACAACTGACACTGCTTCTCATTTATCTTCTCATCAACGTCGCGGTCTACTGCGTCTACTGGTGGGATAAGAAAGCTGCGGTAGAGGGAGCGTGGCGCATTCGCGAGAGCACGCTGCTCTGGCTGGCTATTGTCGGTGGAAGCCTTGGAGCCCTTGCCGCCCAGCAAGTACTTGGTCACAAAACGCGCAAAGAGCCGTTCCGCAGCATCCTGATGACAATCGGAGCGCTGCATGTAGGATTGGGCGCCGTATGGATTGCTGTACCAAATCTTGTGGTGGAGGCGTTATCGCGTATGAAGTCGTCTCTGTGATTCAGAGATTTATGATGTAGTTCCCAGGCGGCGACCACCAGTACTCTCGACTTTGGCGAGGATGATTGCCTGTCAGGATTGCGCCTCGGCAAAGTCTGCGTGAATTTCGCCAGAAACAGACGCTGTGGCTTCTAAACAGGCGCTCTGGCGGCTACGTCAGGTCGTGAAGGTCTTTGCCCAAGGCCGGTCCCAATTGCCACTCACGAAATCTGACCTTCAAGCCTGCACGTTCGGGAGTGCAGCACATTGGCCCAACGAGATAATGGTCCGCTTCCGGGAATGGGCAGAGGCGCACGAGTGGCCACGTCTGCCCATCATGTGAAGCTTGTATCCTCAGAACGCCACTCTGGACGGTCACCCTTATCCAGAAATCTGATGGGTTGCCGTCATAACGCCCCGTTGCCCAGTCGGAGGCTTCATTCGTCAGTACACTGCCGAGCAAGCCATATCCGTCCGAGAACTCGATCCCGGTCTTGACCCACCGTCTTTCGTCGAGCCTGACCATGAGACCGGCCTGATCGTAAAGATGCTCGAAATTCGCCTGAACTCGAACCTGGGCGGTGAAATCGCCTTGGGTCTGGAATGCGTAGAAGTGGCCGTTGTCGCGCACAAAGCCATAGTGTGTCTCTCGCCAAAAATCGGTGCTGGCGTCCGTCGTCACGGAAAGCTCGGTATCCGAAGCATGTGCTTTTGCGGGCTTATTGAGCCACCGTCCACTTTTAAGACTCTGCAACGGACGTCTCCTATGACAATGAGCGGACTTGCTCGGCCGTATCTCTCGTACAGCGGCAGCTTTAGAAAGCCCAATTGCTGCGAACAGGCAAGGTCTGACAGGCGTCTTGTGCTTGGCGCCTTCGAAACGGACATTGCAGGGTAGAACCAGCACAAAATAGGCGGCGAGACAGGGCTGTCGAGGTCAGTCTGTTCGGGCGAACACCCCTGGCGTGACACCGACATGCCGCGTGAATGCAACGCTGAATGCGCTGGCGGAGGCATAACCGATCCGCGTTGCGATCTCGACCAGGGGCGCCTCTCGCCGGACCAGCAGGTCCTTTGCAATCGCCATGCGCCAGCCCGTCACATATTCCATCGGAGGGACGCCCACCTGCCTTCGGAAGCGGTCGAAGAATGCCGACCGAGACATAGCGGAGGTCTCTGCCAGTTCCTCGACGGACAAGCCTCCACTCGGGTCCTGATGGATGCGTCGTAGCGCTGGAGCCAGGCGCATGTCGGAAAGCCCGCGCAACAATCCCGGAGATGTCTCAGCCCCTCCTGTACTCCGCAGAGCGTCGATGAAGAGAACTTCGAGCAACCGGCTCAGGATCATGTCCCGCGCTGCAAGTCCGCCGACCATCTCGGCGTGAATCATCCCGACGAGATCCATGAGCCGCCGCTCGCCTCGAGCATGAACGATGTCCGGCAGCAGCGCGCTCAGCAACTGCTTGTCGTTCGCCAGGAAGGAACAGTGACCCACCATGGCCATGACGTCGGCCAGCGCGTCCGGATCGCCGAGGCGGAAGACGCCGGGACCGGTCTCCAGCCGTCGCGGTAACGTGCCCGGCGGAGGCTGTTCAAAGCTGCTCATGGTAAATGCGTGGATTTGCGGCACGAGAACGAAATCACCGGACGCAAGGATGATCGGCGATCTGCCGGCGATCGTGAGCAGGCAGCATCCTTCCACAATCGCGCAATAGAACGGACTACCAAGCTCGCGACGCTCGACCGACCATGCCCCACCGGCCATAACCAGCTTGGCGATCGATGGCACGGGCTTGAGTAGCGAGACGATCTCGGCGAGTGGATCGGACATGTCTGGACTTTCACTAAATAGGTGCGGACGTTTAGATATAGATAATCCTGATCTCGTCGTCCATCCTGAAGGCGCACAAGGAGTCACAAATGACGAAGAACAATCTGATCGATATCGCGCGCCGTATCCCAACGTCCAACGGAGCCCTCACGATAGCCTACTCGCCGATCCGCCTCGACATCGACGGACGACCGCCTCTGGAACTGCGTTTGACGGCACCGGCAGAAGGCGATCGCCTCCCCATCGTCATGCTGTCGCATGGATACGGACCCTCGTTCTACGTTCCGTCGAAGGATGGCTACGCGCATATGGCGCAGTTCTGGGCGGAGCGCGGCTTTGCTGTCATCCAGCCTACCCACGCAAGCTCCCGCGTCGGCGGCCTTCCTGAAGACGCCGAAGGCGCGCCGTTCTTCTGGCGCGAGCGCGTCGCTGAGATTCTGACGGTGATCGACCGGCTGTCAGAGATCGAAGAGCAAGCGCCGGCCGTCTCTGGGCGGCTTGACCATGACCGCATCGCGGCGGCAGGACATTCTCTCGGTGGCCACACGGTGAGCCTGCTCCTGGGCGCGCAACTCCACGGAGAGACTTTTAGGGATCCACGCATCAAGGCTGGGATTCTTCTCACCGCTCCCGGACGTGGTGGAAAAGATCTGACAGAAGAGAACGCTGCGCGCTTTCCATTCTTTGACCTCGACTTCTCACACCTGACGACGCCGAGCCTGGTCGTTTGCGGGGCAGACGACAACCCGCGTTTTACACCCCGTGGCCCGGATTGGCATGCCGATGCCTACCATGACGCGGTTGGTGCGCATGCGCTTCTTACCCTTCACGGAGTAGGCCACGGCCTTGGCGGCATTGCAGGGCTCGACGCCAAGGAGACAGAGGTCGAGGTGCCGGATGCGCTCGAGGCAACGAAGCGCATGACGCTGGCCTGGTTGAGAACTGCCCTCGGCGATGACGCCAATGCCTGGTCCTCAGCATGTACGGCGTTGAAGGGTCCGGCGAGCAGCGTTGGAACCGTCGTCGAGAAGTAGTCGGATATAGCCGGACGTCGGAAGCCCGCAGGTGGATGGGAAGCATCACCCGTTTCCGTCGTGGCGAAGCTGCAATTGGGAGCGGTTATCAGCCGCTCCCTTTACATGTTAGACCTGCGCCTGCCCGAGGAGCATGTACCTCACGCCGCCTGCCAGACCTGATTGAGGATCTTCGCCGCCAGCGCGGCCTTATCCTGCGGCAGGAAGCGGCCATAGTGCCTGGCGACCATGTCGGGCGTATCCTGGATGGCATAGCTTGCCTGCTCGTAGGAGCCGGTCTGTTTCAGGATGTGGGTTGCAAGCACATCACGCACGTTGTGCGGCCCGTGGGGCAGAAGGCCTTCGATCGCACCGCGGCCGGTATAGGGATTGTAGATCCCGTACCGCTGGATGGTCAGCCGCCACGCCTCGTAGAAAGTCGTCTGGTCGTAGGCCGCATCCTTGCTGGTGGTCTTCACCGTCTTGACGAAGAAGGTTTCGGGATCGCGCGCGTTTCCAAGAAGGACACTGCGGTGGCACGCGACATAAGCGTCGAGATGCGTGTAGAGCCCCATCAGATCGGGCAGGATCAGCCGGAACGGCTTTGAGCCGAAGAACGACGAGTGGGCATTCTTGAAAGCGATGGCCGGGATCAGCACTTCCCAGCCCCGCTCGCGGTCGTTCCAGCGCAGTTCGCCCCGCTTCAGTTCCTGCAGCCGCCGCTCGGAGCGCGGAAAATGACCGCGCGGGCAGAGCAGGAGCTGGCGCAGGTTCTTCTGGCGAAGCCCCAGATGCAGGCCAAGACGCAACATCAGGAAAGCACGCACGGCTTCGGCCGCAGCCCGCGGATACCGGCGCTCATCCGGCATCCGCTGAACGATCTCCTCCGTGATCTTGCGATACTCGGCAAGCGGGCTTGCCGCCTCCAGAACCGGCATGATCGGCTCGAACGGATCACGGTGGACGCGCATGACCCGCTGGATCTCCTTCGAGCGATGACGGGCATACTGGAAGAAACGTTCGCAGGCGGCATGCCAGTCGCTGCGCGCGTCATCGATCTCGGCTTGCGAGATCAGGCCGGGCACGGCACGGACGCGCTGCAAAAGTTCGGGATGTTGTCGCAGCCAGCCTGTGCCCTCTCGGGTCAAGGAAAGCGCGACGCTCAGCATGTCGACCTCCCAGGCAGTGTAGAAGCCACGGCGGTGTTCACGCCACTGCACATACCAATCCCAGATGCCGGGAAAGACCAGCATGCCGAAGGTCAGGTGCGTCAATGGCACGCCACGCCCGCGCACAGCGCCACCTGGAGCGGCGGTCAGGGCTCCGAACATCAGACCGAGATGCTCGATCTTCTGGGACGCCGTCTCCTCACCCCACACCCCGTGGCGCTGAAACCCGAGGGCTGTCAGCGTCGATGTCTTGAAGCTAACGAGATCGGCCATTTCCATCGCAAGGGCTGGCGGCGCATCGATCACGCCGGACAGGAGATCCGGATCCTCGATCGACGTGACATCGTCTTCATCTGCATCGTCCACACTTGTGAGGAGGTTGCAACTGGTCGATGGGCCGCCGCCATAGGCTATTCCGGGAAAGCGTATGGCGTATCGCTGACGAACGGCTGCTGCCTGATATCGCCTGTAGTCGGTGGCGCCGGTAATAATGACGCGGCGGACCCATTCAAGGATCTCCTCGCGCTTGGCATGGGGCAGACTGTTGAAGTCGTCCGGAAGATGCCAGGCCAATCGACGGCGTTCCGCTGGACCGATGTCGCTGCCGACGTCATGGCCCGATGCTGCGCGCACGGCATGCGGCAGTTTGGCTTTGAAGTATCCTTGGGGAAGGCGATAGCGGGCTTCAATACGGTTGAGGATGGCGAGGCTTTCCAAAGTCCTCGGCGTCTTCATGCCGGTCATCCAGCTCAGCAGCGTAGTCTTGTCAAAGGCCTCGCCCGGATGGACGACGGCCTTATGCAGGCGATAGTAGGTCTCGCCAAAACGGCGGATCTGGTAGCTCAGTGCCTCTTGAAACGAAGCAGGATCCTGCCCTTGGCTGAAGAGTGGCTCGGGGAAGGGGTCGATCGGTTGCGGATCTGGTCCAGGCTTGGACAGGGACGGCGCCGCTGTGGATACCGTACTGCGCAGTGTCCTTGGTGATCTGGACGATGGCACGTCTTTGACAGCTCGTTTGGCCCTCGCTGTCTTGTCCGCAACCGGTGTTCTCGGCTGCTGTTGTGTTGGTTGAGTTCGCCGGGATGGCGCTGGATCCGGCTCCGCCTCGCCGATATCACGCATCCAACGTTCGATTGCGTCAAGTCCCGGCTGCATCGCTCGCTTCAATGCTTGCGACATCTCCTGCCGAAGATCACAATCATCGCCGATCTGCCGCCAATCCGTGCGCCCGGCGTTTATCGGTGGCCGCATGTGTCTGGCAATAAGTGACAGCAGGTAGCCCCGAATGTTCTGGCAGTCGCGTTGTGTCGCAACAGGAGCAATCCTGACCTGGCAGAACTGGGTGATCATGCGCTGGAGGGTTTGGGGTGAGGCAATGTGCTTTCGCATACGGCATCCACAATTGGTCGAACTCGATCGGCCCGAGGCCGGGGCCAGCCTGCTAATGCGATGATGTTAACAGAACGTGTACAAGAAAATGCATATATAGCCTCGGCGGTTATGATCCCATTGGACGACCGGCGGTCTTGTCGTGCACCTTGCACAACGCCATGTGGCTGAAGGTTTCCACGCGTTCGGACCGTTCGGAACTCGAGTGACAGGTGCACGTTACCGAACACGAGCCTCCATCAACCAGGCAGTCAGGTGACGTTATGACCCGTGTGATCGTGATTGGAGCAACGGGGCATGTCGGGACCTACCTTGTTCCCACCCTCGTTGAAGCAGGGTATGAGGTTGTCGCCATCAGTCGTGGCGTGGCCGAACCCTACCAGCCGCACACGGCCTGGCGTCACGTCGAACGTCTGCAAATGGATCGGGAGGCGCTGGAGCGCGCCGGTACTTTCGGCAAGGATATCCTGTCTCTGAAGCCCGACATCGTCATCGACATGATCTGCTTCACAAAACCCAGCGCTGAAATGCTGATTGGAGCGCTGGCTGGTCATGTCGGTCATTTCCTTCACACAGGCACGATCTGGACCCACGGCACGTCTGTTGCCGTTCCAACTGTTGAGGACACACCAAAATATCCGTTTGGCGACTATGGGGTGAAGAAAGCCGAGATCGAGACCTACCTGTTGAAGAAGGCGCATCAGGACGGGTTTCCCGTGACCATTCTTCATCCCGGGCACATCGTCGGACCGGGCTGGGCCCCGCTCAACCCGCAGGGCAACTTCAATCCGCAGGTGTTTTCGGTGCTGGCGCGCGGCGACAAACTTGCCTTGCCGAACTTCGGCCTGGAGACTGTCCACCACGTCCATGCGGAAGATGTCGCCCGCTTGTTCATGGCGGTCATTTCCTCTCGTGCAACGGCAATCGGTGAGAGTTTCCATGCTGTCTCCGAGAAGGCACTGACGCTGCGCGGATATGCAGAGAGCATGTCGCGCTGGTTCGGTCATGAACCCGAACTGGAATTCCTTCCCTATGACCAATGGGCAGCTGGCCAGAACGCCGAAGACGCGAAAGCCACCTGGGAGCATATTGCGCGCAGCCCGAATTGCTCGATGGAAAAGGCGCGGCGTCTCCTCGGCTTCGTCCCCCGGCACACATCGCTGCAAGCGGTACAGGAAGCGGTGACGTGGCTCATTACGAGGGGTAAGGTAGAATCGGCATTGGAATAAGTAAATTATCTTGATGTGGATGAATATACATAGCTGTAGGGGCACCGAGAGTCGCTCTGAGTTAATACAGTCGGGCTACAGCAGTATTATAGCCGCATCTCCCCGCTTACGGCGATGTACGGCATGTCTAAGCTTATCATCAACAGTTCCTGTGAATGAACCGTCCGCGGGCCAGGCAGCTTGTTGGAGAAGTTCTAAAATCCCGATCGTTCCGGAGATGATCGATGTGTGGCAATTCCTACGCCCGACGCCTAGACAAGAGCGGCGTTAGTATCGACGAAGCGGCCAGTGCCGGAATCGATACACCGCATCTTTTCCAAAGCGAAACAGGGACATGCATACGCAGAGCGTTGCGGACTTCAGGGCACGCGTCAGTTTGTTTTGCAGCTTTACCATGTGGTGCCCGATCCGGTAAAAGCAGCAACTGACCAAGGAAAGATGAAGCTTTGTCCTTAGCACGCGTGCCTATAGCTATCCCAGCAACCTTCACATCGAGCGCACGTGCCGTTTTCAAACGCTTAGTCGCCGTTGGGCAAGCAACACGTCCGCAGTTGTGTGAGGACCTCAATCTTTCACGTCCGACATTGTCGGCAGCTATGGCGGAGCTAAGCCGGCTGGATTACGTGGAAGTCATTGGGCAAGCACAAGGCCATACGGGACGGACGGCTGCTATCTATCAAATTGGCAAGGGCGCAGGGCATACGATCGCGGTGGATGCCGGGTCAACGGTCATTCGCTATCGCGCGACCTATCTGGACGGCCGAGTGCTTTTGGCTGGGATTTACCCGCTTTCTTCAGGTCAACGCCATATGAGCGCTGAGATTAGCCGTATGGTTGATCAGGCTATCACCGAGGTACTTAAGGCAGTTATGCCAGAGTGGGGACCGCTCCGCGCCATTGGAGTAGCAGTGCCGGCCCGCGTCACAGGCCAATCGCGGCTCGTGCAGCCTGACCGCGAGCTTTGGACGTTCGATGGCTTCACACCACCACCCGGCGTGCCCCTTGTCCTGGAAAATAACGTCAATTGTGCTGCTATCGCCGAACACAACTACGGAGCCGCCATCGGGCGCCGTGACTTTGCGTTCGTGCAGGTAGGCCTGAAGATTGGCATGGGGACCGTGTTAAGCGGCGAGCTTATCCGTGGTCAGAATGGCGCAGCTGGCGAAGTCAGTCATATCCCATTTCCCTGGAGCGCAAACGAGAGGCCGCAGCCGGAGACATTGGAAGATTATCTTGGCGTAGACGCCTTCATGGAGCGCGTGCGGTCAGATTGGCCGGGAGATGATCTCCCGCGAGACAGTCTCGACCTCTTCGAAAGGGCCAGCAAAGGCGACGTGGCCGCAACGGATCATGTCAGGCGGCACGGGCATGACATAGGACGGCTCGTCGCTGCGTGTGTAGCTGTTATCGATCCTGGCTTTGTTGTGCTCGGTGGAGGCGTGGGCAGCCTTCCTTTGCTGCTCCCGTATGTTCGGGAGGAAATTGCGAGACTAAGCTATTCCACCGATATTGTGACGAGTACTCTTGGCGCTGATGCGACGCTGCTCGGTATCGGCAAGTTGGCCGCGGCCCATGCTCAGGCAGATCTGATTGACGCTGTAAACGGCTGACATCACTCGGGAAAACAAACGAAGGAGCGGCCAAACTGACCGCCCCTTATTCTCAAAGTGTGGATAGGCCGTTCAATCGGCTTTGATCTTCGTGTCCGTTTGGCGGTACCGGAACTTCGTGTCCGTCAGCCCTAAGGCATCCGACAAGGTTGCCGCCAGAAGCTGTGCGGGCAAGATATCGAGGATCGCGCGAGCGATGCGGCTGGTTTGCGCCGGAACGCGAATGACGACGAGGTTTTCGGCATCTGCCACATCTTCTGCCGTGATCAGCAGAACGCCACTGCCGATGGCGGCCATATCCTGTGCGAGCTTGATCTCGCGCCCATCCCCGATGATGACGACGCCCGTGGTTGCATCCATCGGCTCCATTGGCCCGTGCAGATAGTGCAGCGTGTCCGAAGGACCTGCGGGAATGCGGGCGGCTTCGCGGATCAGGAGCGAAGCCCCGTCGGCTGTACCGAATGCAGATCCAGCGCCGACGCAGTCGATCGCCCGTCGATTATTGAAGATCACAGCTGCGGCTTCCATACGATCGCCGGCCGTCTTCAGAACGTCAGCGGCGATCGCAGGCAGTGTGGCCCACTCGACTGATGCGCGCCCGGCGACCTTGTCTGCGAGAAGGCCTGCAGCAATGAGCGTACCGGTGTAGCCGGTGCTTGAGGGGGTTGCGTCCGATCCGCTTGCAAAATGAATATGAGCGCCCACGACGGAGGAGAGCGGATTGTTGCCCTCCTTGGTAATGCCGAAAGACGGGCATCCCTGATGTGCCTGAATGGCGGAGACCGGCTCGATGCTACGTCCGCCGGCAGACATGGCAATGATGCTGTCAGCCATATCGCCGCCCTGCATCAAATCAACGGCCCGGATGGCTTGGGCTCGCCGGCCTAGGCGCTGAAATTCGCCAGCGACCACCGTTGCTGCCGCGAAGCTTGCACCGATGCCTGTGATGCCTATGAGGCCTGCCTTGAGCGGTGAAGCATCGATGTGCTCAAGGTCGGCGCTTGCAGCAGCGATGCTATCGCGCAGAGATTCCGGCTGACGCGCAATTGTGGCTCTGTAACTCATGGGAAATCCTTTCATTTAAAGAATCCGGCACTGTTAGGCCGGCAAGGGTTAAGCTGACCGACCAGCCCGTTCGGGCAGCGCGGAAAGGGGTATCGAGGCCGCAAAGGCCTTGGCGATGTTGCAGGCACCTTCGACAGGCGGACCCGGATAGATCGAAACGGAAAGAGAGCTGCCGAAGCGCGCGTCCATGGCGTGCAGAAAGGCGTTGGCCAAACCCGGCTGCGCGACGATCACACCGCCGCCAGCGACGACGCTCGACGCCTCGGCCCCCAACATCCGCAGCCGCTCCACGAGATCAACAAGCGCAGAAGCACCTTCATCGATTACGGTCTGTGCAATCTTCGACCCCATGGATGCGGCGTCGAAGATTGTCGAGGCGTGGCGACCGAGGGCTGCCGCACCGCCGGCGCTGGCAATTTGACTCCCGATCCGCGCGGGGTTGTCGATGTTGAGTGCACTAAACAGTGCACGCACCAGCGGCTCATCGGGAGTGCCACCGCAATCGAGGTATTTGCTTACAGCGCGTCCGGCCTCGCGGACCAAGCCGGCGGCACTTCCTTCGTCTCCGATAACCCAGCCCCATCCCCCAGCGACAAGCATCCGGCCGTCCGTGTTGCGAGTTACAGCAATGGAGCCCGTTCCCGCCACGACGCCGATCCCGTTGATCTCACCGATCGAGGCTGGAATGAGCTCCGCATCGTTCACGATCTTGACGGGTATGGTGGTTACCGCGCGAAACCCGGCTGCGAACGCATCGCATTCCTCTTGGTTGTCACAACCGTGCGCACCGACGGCAATGGCGTCGACCGTCCGCGCCCCAGCCAGGGTTTCCACAAAGTCGACAAGGGCACGGGCGTCCCCGGTCCAGTCACGCAATCGCCACTCGCCGCTGGGAACGATCAGATCATCGGCATGCCCTGCCGGATCATATGCGCGCAGGTGAGTTTTCGTCCCACCGATATCGATCCCGACGGTGATCCCGTTCATGGGTAGTCTCCAGAAGTCTGTTCAAGTGATAAGGGGCGCGCCAGATGTGGGCGTTCAGGTGCTAGCGGGCCGCAGGCGCTTGCCAGATGTGTCGAAGACCAGCGCCTTGTCCGTAGCGATGTGAACGGACGTCTCCACCGTACCCTGATGCCGCCGCCCGTGGTTCTGGGCGACCAGCCGTTCGCCGTTTGCTAAAACGGTATGCACCGAGGTCAGATCTCCCAGCTCCTCCACCAGTGTCACCCTGGCCGGAAGGCCGGCGGCTGTTGAGGGTTCGGATGCGATGGTGGCGTGTTCCGGCCGTATGCCAAGCTCGATATTGCGGATAGACGGATCAAAGCCCGTGAAGGGGATCGGAAGGGGCGGGATCTTTGGGTCGCCGCCAAGCCCAGCGACGATGATATGATCATGTGCCACGTCTGTGACCTGGCCGGACAGGAAGTTCATGGTCGGCGTGCCTATGAAGCCGGCGACGAACTTGTTGTCTGGATCGTCATAGAGGTCGAGAGGGCGGCCCACCTGTTGGATCTTGCCGCCGTTCAGCACGACGATCTTGTCGGCAAGCGTCATGGCTTCGACCTGATCATGCGTGACGTAGATCATGGTCGCGCGCAGCCGGGAATGCAGCTCTATTAATTCGGCCCGCATCTGGACGCGCAGCTCGGCGTCCAGATTGGAGAGGGGTTCGTCAAACAGGAAGATCTTCGGCTGACGCACGATGGCGCGGCCTATGGCGACGCGCTGCTTCTGGCCGCCAGACAGCTGCGCTGGGCGACGATCGAGAAGATGTGTCAGCCGCAGAATCTCGGCTGCGCGCTCCACTTTTTGCTTACGCTCCGCCATCGGCGCGCGCGCCATGGTCAGGCTGAAGGCCATGTTCTCGAACACGGTTAGATGCGGATAAAGCGCGTAGGACTGGAACACCATAGCGATGCCCCGCTTTGCCGGGTCGATATCGTTGATGACGCGATCGTCCAGGCGCATCTCGCCAGCGGTGATGTCCTCGAGCCCCGAAATCATTCGTAGCAGCGTCGACTTTCCGCATCCCGAAGGTCCGACAAACACGACGAACTCGCCGCTGTTGATATCGAGGTTGATGTCGTTGAGAACCTCGACCGTGCCATAGGCTTTGGTGGCATTCTTAATCTGTAAGCTGGACATAGCGATAACCTTGTTCATGGCTGGTCGCGCCGCAGAAGACCTGCGGTCAGAACGGGAAGGTGTCGGGGAGGCGCCGAGAGCGCCTAGCCCTTTGTTCCGGAATGGGCGATCCCCTCGACGATCTGACGCTGAAAGATCAGGAAGAAGATGAGGGGAGGGACGGCAGCAAGCAGGTTGGCCGTCATCACGATATCGACTGTCGTGTGCGAATAGGGGGCGTTGAACAGTCCGACAACTTGACCGACCGTGTACATGTGCGGGCTCGGCGCAACGATTAGCGGCCAGATGTAGTTTCCCCAGGTGTTCATGAATGTGAGGATGGCAAGCGTCACGAGCGCGTTCTTCGAGAGAGGCAGTGCTACGTGCCAGTAGATCTGGAAGTGGTTTGCACCGTCGAGCCGGGCCGCTTCGATCATCTCCGCCGGAATGCTTTTCATGAACTGGATGAGCATGAAGAGGCCGAAGGCAGAAGCGAGCCCAGGCACGACGAGGCCCTGCATAGTGTTCAGCCATCCCAGCTGAACCGTGAGCAGATAGGTCGGAATGATCGTCACAGCCGTCGGCACCATGAGAGAGAGCATGACAATACCAAACAGGAGGCTCTTGCCGGGAAACTGGAACTGCGCGAATTCGAAGGCCGCCATCGAGGAGAACAGAAGAATGCCAGCGATCGTCAGGAGCGTGTACATGACGGACACGTAGTAGGCCCGGAGGTAGTCGGTCTCCGTGAAGATGATGAGGATGTTGTTGAGGCCGGCACTCAGTGACGTCGGGTAGAGGCGGGGGTTGATTGAGATGGGGACGCCCGGCTCAGAGAACACGACATTGAACATCCACCAGATCGGAAAAACGGCAACGATGGCAATGCCGATCGCGAGGATCCATTTCAGGACCGTAGCGAAGGAGGGAGACCATCTGCGAGAGCCGTTAGCGGAAGCCTGGAGAGAAAGGTTTTCAGCAGCATTTACGGTCGTGCTCATACGTCACCAAATCTTTTGCGCAGGGCGAACATCACGGCTGTCACGCAGACGATGAGGATGGTCAGCATGAAGCCGTAGGCGGAGGCTTGTCCGAAACGAACGCTACCGAAGCCCCGACCCATCATGTCCATGACGGGGAAAAGGAGCGTGTTGGCGCGGCCGCCGTATTCAGCGAAGGACGAACCCGTCAGTAGCCACGGAATATCGAAGACCTGTAGCGCGGAAATCAGGCCGTAGGTGATGACGAAGAAGAGGACTGGCCGGATGGAGGGAATCGTGACATGCACGATTTGCTGGAACTTGCTCGCACCGTCGAGACGCGCAGCTTCGTAATAGTGGCGCGGCACGTTCTTCAGACCAGCCAGAAGAATGACCATGTTGAAGCCAGCGGAAACCCAGACATCGACAGCGATCATAGCATAGAGCATCGTGCCGGTATCATTGAGGAACTGGACTGACGGGACGCCAAACCAGGCGAGCACAGTGTTCAAGAGACCGAAGTTCGGGGCGTAGATCCAGCGCCATATCGTGGCTGCAAGGAAAAGCGGCATCACCACCGGAATGAAGAAGGCGCTGCGGAAGAATTTTGCCCAGAAGCCGCTGAAGCTGTCGACCAGCAGGGCGAGCCCAAGGGCAACGGAGATGCCGAGTGGCACGGTGATCGCTACGTAGACAAGGAGGTTCCAGGTAGCCTTCTCGAAGCTTCGCGACGTGAAGACCTTCGTGTAGTTTGCAAGCCCTACGAATTGTGAGCTCTGTGCGGCATTCCACTCGAAGAACGAATAGAAGAACCCGCTGGCAATGGGATAGAGAAAGAAGACTGCAAAGAGCAGCATGAAGGGAGACAGCATCAGGTAATGCGCGATGCTGCGCGTCGTTCTCGATGACATGGTATTTCCTTCAACGCGAGGTCCGTAGCAGCGGGCAGAACCCGCTGCTGGAAAGACACGACGGTCACCCGTCTGCGAGGATCTCGTTCAGTTCCTCGACAAGTTGCGAAGCCGCTTCATCGGGTGTCATCTCGCCATCGGCCACGGCAGAGGCATTGTCGGTGATGGCCGACCAGTAGCTGTTCGGAAAGGTGCCGAGGAAGAAGGGCGGCTTGTTGTAGAGCGCGGTCTTGGCAGACTCAGCCGTCGCCGCCAGAAGAGGATTGCCTGAAACCGAGGGGTCAGCGAGAGACTCTAAGTTGCTGTTATACCGTCCGAGTGCTGCAGCCCAGCGGATCATCTGCTGCTTCTCGGTTACAAACGCCGCAAACTCAAACGCGAGCTTGGAGTTGGCTTTGGGAGCAACGCCGATAAACTCATATCCCTGTACGCCAGCCCTTTTACCTTCCGCAGCACCCGGCACCATGACCCAGTCATACTTAAGACCAGACGTCTTGGCGGCCTGCTCCAATGGTGGATTGACCCAAGGGCCGTTGATATAGAACGCAAGCTCGTTACTAATGAAAAGGTCGCGCGTTGCCTGGTCATTGACATTGGTGCCCGTGGAGAACGGCTTCAACTTCTGTAAGAAATCCGCCGTCTTGGCATATTTCTCTGGATTGACCAGTGTCTTCTTCGCATCGAAATCGGCACCCCACTCGCTGGCTTCGGCGACACCCGAGTAGATGTTGAGAAAGGACGCCCAGTTCTGCGTCATGTCGGGAACGCCGTACTTCCCCGCTGCCTTCACTTTCTCCATCTGGGACAGCCAGTCCGCCCAGTCCCTGATCGGCGCCTTAGTATCGACGCCGGCCTGCTCAAGAACCGTCAGGTTGCGAAACATCAGGGAGCCATAGCCGGTGTAGGGTATGCAGTACATCGTCTCGGGCTTCGGCGTACACATTGATATCAGTTCCTTGTTGAACTGAGCACGAAAGGTGTCGGGCGTTGCCATCCACTCCGCATAGATGTTCTTCAGTGCACCAGCCTCAACAAGGGAGGACCCGGCGGATGTCGAGTTCATGAAGACATCGGGGCCGCTTCCGCTGGCAGCGCCTGCGATCTGCCCCGACAGCAGGTCGTCGTCACCTTTGCCTGCGATGTTAATCGTAAGGCCAGGATGCTTTGCCTCGAATTCGTCGATGAACGTCTGCTGCAGTTTTAGGGCCTCTCCCTGTGCGAAATCGGAATAGACCCAATATTCAAGAACAACATTCTCTCGCGCATATGCACCGCCCGTAGCGACGAACGTACCAGTCAGGATCGTACTGAGGCAGAAGCTGGCTTTCGTAATCATGATTGTCTCCTGATGCTTGTTGCTGTTCCGCGAGGTGCCTGTTTCAGATCTTCGCTCGCTATTGTTAGGCACATTAACAAACAAACTCCTAGACGCAACCTGTTTTGTTGGCGGAGGGTCTTTTTTGTGAAGAAGGTCGTCAGCCGTTGGCTGTCGCTCGCTCATATGCAGGTGAGCGCAGCACGACTCTTGAGGCAGATGATTTCTGCCAAGGGCATTAAGTCACCAGATCGAGCAAGCATTCACACACCGCTTGGCAGGACATGAGCAAAGAGGGCATTTAGTATAATCGCTCTCTGAGAAGGTATTATAATCTTCTCATCAGTAGGTTTACTATCGATAAGGAGTACTTATCGATGGTTAGAGCGCGAACCGGCGATCGTACCGGGTGAGGAACTGTAATATTTATGTAGAGTTCCCATAAGAAATCATTTACCATGATTTCAATGGCTTACGATATTGCAAAAATCAGCATGAGTGCCCTGATGCGACCGGCTTTCGACGCCGGTGTCGCGCTGACGCGTCTCGACGAGCGCATCGCCCGCTCGCCGGTCGGCCAGGGGTGGATCGAACGATCTCATTTTGCCGACGCGTGTGCTTCGCTGTGGATCGATGGCGAACTCGTCCATCTCGAAGACCTCGTTCTCCACGACGCCACGAAGGATATTCGCACACCTACCCATGAGCTGACAATCGCCCGCGACGTCCTGCGCACCCGTCGGCGGATCGCCGGCCAGTCCCCCGAATGGGCGCTCTCTGCCGACGGCATCCGCTCGCTGCGGAAAACCGCGGAAATCACGACGGCTGACACCGAAGAGGCGCAGACGATCGGTGCCATCCGGCGTGCGGTCACAGTCGATCCGGAAGGCGAGGGGGAAGATGTCGACGACATCGAAAATCTTCCCGGCGTCGACTACGCCGCCATCGATGCGGTGCTCGCCCGATCGGAGGCCGCGATCGAGAACGCAACTCGGCCCGGCTGGAGTGGCGCGGCGGATAGAGACGCACTTGTCTATGATCTCGACTGGGACGAGGATGCCCGGCTGGAGGAATGGCGCGGCGTCGTGCGGGAGGCGCAAGACTTGCCGGCGTTGCTGCAGGCGATCGTCGCTCTCGATGCCTGGCAAGAACTTTCCGTCCTCCAGCATGCGCCCTGGCTCGGCCGGGTGTTTGCCGCCTCGATCCTCCGCCAGGCCGGCATCACCACCGGTGCCCATCTTGCAGCCATGAACCTCGGCATGAGAACCATTCCCGTCGATCGGCGCCGGCATCGCGACCGCGAAACACGGCTGCTTGCCATTGCCCACGGGCTTTTAGCGGCCGCCGAGATCGGCATGAAAGAGCACGACCGGCTGACGCTGGCGAAGACAATGATGGACCGAAAGCTCGACGGGCGCCGGACGTCTTCAAAACTGCCGGAGCTGGTCGAGCTTGTCATGACAAAGCCGTTGGTGTCGGCCGGGATGGTGGCGAAAACGCTCAACGTCACGCCGCAGGCGGCGCGGCGGATTGTTTTGGAGCTGGGTCTGCGCGAGATGACCGGGAGGGGGAGGTTTCGGGCGTGGGGGATAATTTGACGATGGCAGTCCGCACTCCGGCGAGCTTTTTGTCAATATGGTCCTCGGTCCAGACGGCGTAAAAACAACCTCGCTGTCACAAGGTTGACTTGGAGCCTGAACGTGGCGTCCTCTTCTTCGGATAGACCGGGATGTCCCCCATGAGGGTGCATTCGGCTCATTAGCCCCTGCACGAAAGGAGACTTTTGTCCCCCCGCGCTCCATTCGTTATATTCTGCGAGCAGAAAGGGGGGGGTGACGGCCGAGCCTAAATAGTCGCGCTTCTGCTTGCTGTCGGCCAAAGGATCGCAGCCAAACTTCACCGCGATCTCATTCAAGTAACTTTCCAGAAAGTTCCGAAGTTCGCCATTCGCGCCTGACCACTCGCCTCTCTGGAAGGCCGATACGGCTCTCGATAGATGACCTTCGGCTACAACTAGCTGATGCTTCTTGAGCAGCTGAACGACTTCACTTTCCGCCTCCCTCATGTTGAGACCCGGAACATCGGACGGCAGCATCCTAACGAGTGTCGCTGGCCCCATGGACGTTGAATTCATCCATCCATCTGCATCATCATCGCTCGGTTTGACGACTTCGAAGCCGTCGAAGCGTAGGCCAGCCTTCAACTTCCGCCAAGAGAGCTTTTCCTTCACCGTGGACCAGTTTGCGAGCGCGGTTTCAACCAACGCTCGCTCGATGCTGACTAGGCCGGACTCAGTTTGAACCTCAGCACCGCCGTCTATGGCGGATTTAGACAAATTCACGACCCGGGCGGGCTTACTACTGCCTCCACCCCGATCATCAATTCCCCATTGAACTTCTAGAACATCGATATCACTGTGGGAGTGGCTGTCAGAGATCACCTCAGCGGCGGCCACAACTGTCATCCGGTTAAATTCGCCCATCGGCCTGCAGTCCTTAAATGTCGAACATGATGGTGAGGAGGGAGACACGCGTTGTCAAACCCAGTGAATTCTGACGTATCCGTTTCGTTAGCGTGACCGGTCAAAGCGGCCAAACCACCACTTGAAGCTGTTGTCGGCAGCTTGCGGCGTACTCCGGCTCTATCTGGTTCGCAAAAGCCAAAAGACCTTGAATGTGTCGCCGAAGGCCCAGGACCGAAGAAAATCCGCGTTCCTCTGCATGGCGAACCGGACCAAGGCCCTCGTGCGTGAGACAAAATATGTGCCGACGCAGGTTCTGCTTGAAATCGCGGGGAAGCTTCGGTTTTGTGCCGTCAACCAGCAGCCCGAGAACAACTTTGCGAGCACCCGGGGAAGCGACACGCGTTTTAGTAATATTTGGCGACAGACCGACTTTGCCCATTTCATTGTAGACAAGGCCGATAAGATGCCCGGCCTTGCCTCGATCGAAGTCATCGCTATTGGTCGAAAAGGTGAGGTCGTCGGCATAGCGCGTGTATCGCAGCCCATGTCGGGCGGCAATCTCGTCCACGGCGTCGTCAAATCCACGCATCGCAAGGTTTGCAAGCATTGGGCTTGTCGGTGCGCCCTGTGGGAGATGCCCCATGTGCGGTCCGTATCCATAGCGATAAACTTGGTAAGCGGAAATGCTGGGCCAATTTTTGGCGTCGTAGTGCCACCTCGGTGTCGACCGTAGAGGTGTCGGACCTCCTAAGCGAGTGCAAACGCGGGCGAGTTCGAAGGATACGAGTGGCTGATAGCCGAGAGATCTGAAGACACGATAAACGGCGATTTCGTTAATCGACTCAAAGAAGTTCCGCACATCCATTTTAATCAGCCAACGGCTCTCGCAGTGCGGCCGAGCGGCATTGAACAGAGTATTTCCTTTGGAGAAAGCGACGCTCGATCCGTGAGGCGTGGTTTTCGCCAATATTTGTTGGCAGATCCATTTCTGAGTTCTTAGCAATGCGGGTCGGGGTACCGTAATCAGTCGAAATCTGTGTTCACCATTAAAAGACGGCCGCTTTCGAATCGTGAAGATGCGGTAGGGATCTGGTTCGTCCCGCTTGACTATGGAGCGAAGTGCGCCGTAGTCGTTGCCCGTCAACTCGGCCATATGCTTCAATGAAAATATCGGGGGCAGAGTGGGATTATGCCGGCGAATATTCTCGGCAACGGCAAGCGCATTTCGGATAGTCGAGGGATCTCGGCCCGCGGCTATGGCCGCGCTGCGGAAATGTTGAGGGTGCCAGGTTGTCATTCTACTTTGACACCCTGGGGGTGAGACACATCACGCGACGTAGCAAGACCTCGACGCGATCCGCCGCAAGGCGGCGTTGCGTGATGTGCCTTAGCTTCGAGCGGACGCTTAGCCTAAGGGCTGCAGAATCTGCGCCCCGAGACACCTGGCCATGAGCCAGATGCCGCCGCCGGCGAACCGGCGTCATCTAGAAAGACTCACTGGCACCCTCAACTGCTGCGGACAATAGTCGTCCTCTGTCTCATGGGGAAGACCACTCAGATTAAATTGATCGACACGCATTCGACGTAGCTCTGCTTGTCCGCGATCCGTAAGTCGATTTCGACCGTCAATCCAGCCATAGCCAATGGCTTTGGCGAGCACCGAATCGACTTCGCTGAGCGTCAAACCTGACTGGAGCGCGACACTCTGTCTAGTTCGCGGAGGGCGGGAGAGAGCAGCTAAAACCATGACGAGATTTCGAATCTGAGGATCGACAGAAGCGAGCAGGCCGGATTGCGAGAGGCGGCTTTGACGCATGGCCTTGAGCCGTTCTCGCAGTTGCTCGCCCGTCTCGGGCTCATCGGTAAAATGATCTCGGACGTCCGAGGTAACCCGCTCTGGAAACAGCGGGATCCACGTCGGACTTTTCTTGAAGAAGATTAAGGGTACGTTGTTTGGGGCGCCATGAGCGAATGCAATCAGGGCGCCCACCCACCCGTAACCGGTTGAGGGGAGGTGCCGAGCCGCCGGACTGTATTGCGCGCACAAATTCTGAAGGGCGTACTTTTTTTCCCTGCTAAAAATATTCGCGATTGTGGGACAGGGCGCCACCAGCGATACGTCCGGCTTCGTGGGGTGCGCCTCTACGTACGATTGTCCCTGAGGGGTCGCAGAATATGCAATCACTTCGAAGGACATGCCAACGGTCGCGCGCGCAGACCACCATGATCGGACCGATGCAACCCGCCAGGCAGCATCCAGATATTTTCGAACTCGGTCTCCAGATCCGATAAAATCGGTCACCAGGACAAATCGTCGAATTTTGTTTTTTCGAATTTGATCCGGGCCCGGATGATTGAAGTACACTTTTGGAAATCGACGGCATAATTCAGAGACGGCCTGAGCGACAATGCCTTCGCTTCCGACATCTGCGTCGTAAGCGCGAAATGGGTCAATTGGGCGGGGCCCTGCTCCTGCAGCGCGAAAGGGCTTCCGATCGCTTTGCTTGAATAGCCGATTTGGCCTTCCGCCATGGCTTCTAAGCTCCCTTTCGGCGTAAAGACCAACCGGGTGTCCCCCATTTTTGCTTCTGATGAGCTTTATCAAGCGCTCAACAAAGCCGTTGCGGCTGACAAGGAGCATCTTTTGAAGCATTTCGATAACGAGGGGCTGATCTGTAGGATCGAATTGGCCAATCCACGCCAACGTGGCTTCTGACTTCATGAAGGCAATGTTTCGTGTCATGGTTGAATGTCCTGAAGCAATGCCTCGCTGCCGCCGTGGGTGCCCGCAATTCGACTTGTGCAGACCTGGACCGATGATAGCCTCAACTTAGAGGTGATTCGGCATATATCTCAAGATAGTTTTGGTGGATCAGGCTTTTCAGGCAATTTTCCGTTGAACTAAGTAAGATGCTGTTGATTGCCACTGACAATTGACCCGGTAATCATCCTGCAATTTGATGTTCCTCTCCCGACGTTGCAAGTTACCGCGATCGACAGATAACTGGTTTTCCATGTTGGTTGTAGATGCTCAACACAGATCAAGCATCTGCTGTTCATGCGGGGTGAGACAGCGCATACCCATGCAACTGATGCCGGCAAGAACGTCGGCAAGCCGCGCCGTGGCCAGATGTCATTGACCTTGGCGTCCGTCATCGAACCACGGACGACAGGTACTAGTTGTTCCAGCGGTCGGCTGTCCTCATCCGAAACTTCCATTCGCTTGCGGTAGGTCGCTTACCGCCCACTGGAGCTCAACCAATGCCGCCCTGTGCTCGGCCGACAATCTATCCTTGTGAACAGCGACGCAAAGCAGATGTCGCGGTCTCGATGCCGCCACATACAGCCGCTTCATAAAGCTGGCGCGAATTGAGGTATGTGAATTAGGACTGGCGGCATTGAAGATGGGTTTGGGATTGGCGGAGCCGGTCAGATATGGGAGCATCTCAGAAACGTCGTTCAAAGTCCTATAGCGCGTTTCCAGGACGAGTGTCGCGTCGTGAGTTTCGCCCTTGATCGCGTGGATAGTGGCGACATCCATGACGACGCCATTTGCCGCGATGTACCTGTTGTCGGAAGCGTTCGGAGAGACTGTCGGCATGGGCGCGGCATTAAATGCAAAAAAGGACTCTGCCTCGGCAGAGAGAGAACCCAATCCAAAAATGGCTCTAAGTTCCGCACACCGCTGCTCCCAATGAGCACTCGACCCCACCGGCCTCATCATGATCTCTGTCAACCACTGACGAAAAGCAGCCATCATGCCGCTCCTCTTCAGTTCGCTGGTGAGCGCAGAGCGGGTTGGCGCGCTGGTCCGGCCCGCATTGCCCGGCCATGCAGACCCCGCGAGCCGCAACAGCTCAACAATGGCCGCCATCAAGAGAGCGTGACGTTCGAAGATATCGCCGGTGTCCAACTCACAACAATATCGTACTGCCTGACAAAGACCGCTGGGCCTGAAAGTGCGCGGTGCTGTGGCGCGATCGAAAAGACTCCAGTAGCTTCTTATGGTTAGGCCATTGGACCCCGGATCGGTCCCGACACCGCCCACTGCCTTCACTAATTGGCGCCGGTCTGCGGGAAGCGCAGCGACAATCCCTGCGAAAGTCTCCAAAATGCTGCCGATCGAGGTATCATCGTAGACGAGTATTGTGTTTGGCGGGCCGTTGACTGGCGAACGAGACGTCGCGAGCACCAGGCCGCGGGAACTCAACCCACTAATCTGGGCGGCAGTCTGCGGGGTAAACCGATGGCTCTGCGCGATGGAGGACAGCGCAGCCGAGTTGTAAGTTACATTCGTCCCGCCACCACCCAAGCCGTCGAAAATCGCCTGGTCGGGATCACCTACCTTCTGCACCAGGCTTCCAGGTGAGGGGAAGACGACATTGATCAAGTCGTCTTGAAATTTCTGAGTGTCTTGCATCTCATCGACAAACACGATCGGGAAACGCACCCGCAATGCATCGAGAACTGCCGGGCATTCCGCTATAAGCCGCAATGCAAGCTCGTACATCTCGCGATACATGAAAGCACCTTTTCGGCACAGCGCTTCACGCTTTTCCCAAAAATAGCTTTCGTCGATGTTGCTTCCGGCTAAATCCGCGACCTTGCGTACATCCGACAAGAACTCCGGTGACACGCTCAAACCCTTTACGGTGTGAACGAGTGACAGCTTCTCCGGTGAAATTTTCCCCCGGTTCATGTAATAGGTCAGGTAATACAGTTTTGAATTGCCGAGATCTTTCGCTTTTTTCCATCGCTCCTTGGTCACCGTCTCGCCGTATGCGTTTTCGGGCAACAAGCGCACCTCCCAGCCTCGCGCTCGCGCGTAAGGAAACGCAAGGAACGTGTCCACGAATTCTTGAATCGTCCCGATGAAATGAGGGTAGCGGGATAAGCGGTATCCCGCAGGATGGTCCCGGAGCCTTTGCAGTATCTCATCCTTGGCAACATTTGTATGTGTCAGAACGCAGATTCCTTGGCGCCGATCGGTCCACTTCTTCGCAAGGGCAATTAACTTGAGCCCCACAAGGGTTGTTTTTCCGCTACCTGGACAAGCCTGTACTGGTTCGTAGGATTTGAACGCATGACGCCGCGCAGCGTCCAAAACGATATGTTGCGTTGGATCGCTGACCTTTGAATTCAGCTCGCCTAGCAGTTCCTCGATATCCTCATCACCGATTAGCATCAGGATAACTTGGCCTCCGCTGACTTCTCCTCGGCGGCCTCTGTGGCTTCAAGCTTCAGGACGTGGACGAGGGCGTTTAGGAGATACTTTGGAAGCTTCGAGGCAAGATTTTTTCGCTTGGCACGATTCGCTGCTTTGTCCGCAGCAATGCGCGCCACACGCTGTTCTTCCGTTTCACCGGCAATGGCCGGGGTCGCCTTAGGTCCGTAGTCTCTTTCCAGGATGGTAGCGAGCCTGTACGCGGTTTCCGTTTTTGATCCTTGCGTACCTTCAATAAGCCCATAAATCTGGACGGCGCGATCGATCGGATCGGAGGGCATCGTGTTAAACGCGGCAGGAGTGCCCGTGGCCTCATATACCTCCCGCTCGAGACCGGCTCGGATGAGGGAATATTCAAAGGTCCATTCGTCCGAAAGGAACACCGCTACGTTTTGACCTGCCGCAGTCGTGCGGGTTGCTTGGAAGGCTTTCAGTTTCTCTGTGTCGTACTGGTCGAGCCAATACGAGAGATTGCCGCCCCGGCCGTACGCGTCCGGTGGCCGCCGCACTTTGAATCCAATCGTATCGACATCGCTTTGGCGTTCCGCCCTGGCAGGCCACAAGTCGATATCGCGCAGACAGGAAACCCGGGTTGGAATCCAACGGTCGGAGTGCTCAGCGGCACCGAGGCCTTTGCGACGGAAGATGCGGGCATAGCGCGCAAACGCGGTACTTCCCACATTGATCATCGAAACACCGTAATCCTCAAGCGGATAGCCGATCAGCTTCGCTATCGTCGGGAGCAGGACGTTTTCGGCGTCGCCCTCGACGACCACCACGCCACGAGAGAAGAACAGGTTGGACTTTGTGACATCGAGAAACTTCTCCATGAACACGTAGTCGTCCGGTGCAAGCTCTGTGTCCCCCTTTCGCAACGCATAGGCTTTTCCGCCCACGAAGAGGATAATGGACTCCAGTAGAGCTTTTGACGCGAGATTGGGACTGTGGGTTGTTAGAATGCTTTGCAGCGGAGGGTTGCCGGCGCCTCCGAAGCCTTCACGCAACGCCTTGAGAAATTTCATCTGAAGCTGCGGATGAAGGTGTGCCTCGGGCTCCTCGATTAGAAGCAGGGGGAAATCATCGTGCTCCTGCTTTAGCAGCAGCAACTCTGTCGCCATGAAAAGGAGGTTGCTAAACCCTAAGCCCTGCTGTCGATCACTGGTATCAATCATTAGCTGTAGGCGCTCCAACAAACTGCGAAACATGGACTTGCGTTCAGGTGGACTCAGACTGTCAAAGTCGGTTCCACCGACGATTTCGATCGCCGGCCGCAGCGGATTGTTTTTGAGATTCAATTCCTTCAACTGCGCGGAGATCTTGTCGACACTCTCTTTGATTCCCGGGTTGTCGAGCACTGCTGCATTCGCCTCGACCAGGATGTTTAGTAGAGCGTCGATGTTTCCGTTGTCTTTGAAGCTTGACGCCGATTGCAACACCTGTGACAGGCGTGAACCCCGCGCGGCGGCTAACTCTGCCTCTGCATCCCTCAATGGCCGCAGATAAGTTGCAGAAAGATACTCTCTGACCTCCCTCTCTATGGCAGGGCCGTCACCGTGAATGCCGGACCGGACGTCTGTCAATATGACCCGGTTTCCACGGAATAGCTGATCGGTAAGGTCGGCATGAAAATTGAGATAGAGTACAGGCCTTCTGGTGTCGGCCCCCTCATGTTTTTCGTAGGTCAGATACTCAACGAAAACGGCAGCCTGGCGCGCGGTGATGTCGACGAATTTGAGTTTGATAGTGAAGCGATTAGTCCCGCGCCGAAAATCGCTGCTGTCGACTCTGACCCATTCATTCGAGTTCGTCCCCAGGGCATACCTTATGGCATCCACAAAGGCGGTTTTTCCGGCATTGTTTTCGCCCACAATCACATTTAGCGACTGATTGAGAGATAGCTCGAAATGCTCAAAGATTCGAAAGTCGCGAATTTCGATGCTGCTTAAATACATTTCTGGTTACCCCCTCCGTTACCCTATCCCGGTGGATGTCGATCCACCAAGTTCATTCCAAGCTTATCCAGCTCGAAGTCTGTGGACGGGGTTCTGAAAGAGCTAAGATCGATTTCGAACCTGAACCATGCTACTTTTTTCGAAGCGATTTCGGCACGAATTTATCGATTTCTTCGTCGCAAAAAGTATAGTCTTCATTCTTCTGCAAAGCTCTTTGCGCATCGGCATAGGCTTTGGCGGTAGTTTGTGGCGCCCCCAAATAAATTGCCGCCAGCTTCTTCTGTAGTTCATCCCGGCGCTTTAACGCCTCTTCCGATGGAATCCCCCCCATCCGAAGATCGGCCAGCAGAGACAGATATGATTCCCGTATTGGCCACAAGTTGGCGGCGGCGTCCCTGTGCTTTTGTGCGGTACCGCCTGGATCAAAGCCCTTCATGTAGCCGGAAGCCCACAGGCCGACGATCGACAGAAATGCAGTTGCAAGCTTCAGCCAAAACTGGTCGAGAAACACGACGGACAACGCTCCGGACGTGGTCAGAACGGACACGCCAATCTGACAGAGCTTATATCGCTGGAGCGTCGCTGAGCAGCGGTCGGCCATCTTTTCGTGAGTTTTGTGGGTGTAGACGACACGGCCAAAACATTCGCGGATCTGGTCCTCAAGCGGTGAGAAGTCGCCCCGGTCGGGTTGCTGTTCAAGCTGCATCAGCGCTTACCTGACTGCCCTGGATGGGAACATGGATGCGATCGGTCGCAACCACGACGCCGTTTTGGACGGCGTAGCATTCTACGATATGATCTCCCCTGAAATTTGTGTGCTCGGTTCGTCTCATGCTGCCTCGATCTCCGTCAATTTGTCCACGGATGCAGTCCCGGCGGCGTGCCTCCTCGCCGCGATTGAGCACCTTCCAATAAAGGTTGAAGTCGCCCTGAATGTCGTGATCGACAACGCTGAATGTCAGCGTCTTGGCCGTTTTGAGCGGCAGGTTCAGCCGCAACATCTCTCTTAGGAAGCGTTCTCGGAACCCATTTTGCGAGACCTCACAATCTAGGGTGATGCTATTGCGTATATCGACCGGATACCGGTTGTCGATAAACTCCTCGGTGTTCCTCCACGAAGATGAGGCAAAGGCTGCCTTTTGCGCCGCCTGTTCTGCAGCAGGGAAACCGCGACCATAAATTTTGCGCCACTTTTCATTCTCGGTAGTCGAGCCCGCGGCAGCGATGGCGTCCAAAGCCAGTTCGTAGGCCTTTTTTGCCTTCTTCTGAAATTTCTTCTTCACCTTGACACGCTGGCCGCTCCCAAGAGCGGCGTAATAGTCTTGATCAGGACGTTCTGAGAGGAATTTGAAGAAATCGCGGCTCATGTAATCGTAGTAGAGGTAGCTCTTTTCATCATACTCATTTGTCGATTTCAGAAAATTATAGGTCAGTGTGTCGATCAGCAGCCCACCTATCGCAAGGCCATTTTTGTTCTTCCAAGCTCGAGCCATCTTGCAGAGGCGACGCAGGTTCTTGTTCTTCTGTACGTTCGACTCTTTCATGGCGGCGATCTCTTCACGGGGCTTCGTGATTTTCCATGACCCACCAGCATAGGTGTCAGGGTATTTGAAGCTTCCGTCCGCCTGTTCAAAAACAGGTTGGACTTCGATATGAAAGTCTCGGTAGAGCACCTGGATGACAAGCCGATCCTTGAGAACAGTCGTGCTCGGATAGCGGCTCTTGATCGCATTTTTGGTGTCATCGAGAAGACGAGATTGTCCGGCGTCCTTGTAACTATCCCACTTCCCGGCGGGCATGATATAAAGCATATCGAGGTCAGAAATGCCCTTGATTGCGGTCCACCTGCCGTATGAGCCAACTTGCAGAGAGTTCGAGACTTTTGAGTCGGTGTCGCGAAATTTTTTGTTTAGTGCGGCCGTCACCTCGCCGTAGCGAAGGCTAATGGTATCGTCATTTTCTACCGCAATATTGCTGAGAAACTGCTTGAACGTGTCGGCAATGCTCATCGGCCTGTTACCTCAAAATGTGGTTTGGTGGGGATATCGATGTGTTCATCTCATGCTGGGGCTGTCTTGCGATGAAGCTGACCCATCGGTCGGCTGGACTGGGAAAAGCTCCAACGTGAAAGGGTCACGCCGCCGACTCAGTCCGGCGCCACGCGTTTGACACGGGTGCTTGACCCTGGTTAGCCCGTCCTTTCCTTCGAAGTGTGCCCAACCGCCGTTGGGCAAGCGCCTTGTCAGAATCGTTGCACCGCACATTCGGCAAGGATGGAAGTAGCTTGTTTTCTCATTCGCATCGGTAGCCTGACGGCGAACGAGAGTCTCACGGACCGAGGTGACGTAACCTGACGACAGCTGTCTCGGGTGCGCCTTGCGTGTAAACCGGTCCTTTTTCATGAAGCAGTTCCTAAGATCGAGGGTGATCTCTTTGCGAAGAAGCGCTGTAGTTCGATGAATGCCGCAAAGATCCGAGTTATGCAGGAATCGGTGGTTACTCTTTCTCAGAAAAGATCAGGCATCTGGCCGCTCATTTCAAGAGGGCAGGTTTACAAAAATGTTAAAATAGAGTAGTTTGTAAACTGAAATCTAGGAGATCGATATGATCGGCAACAAATTGAAGGTCGCACGGCAAGCGGCTGGGCTGTCATTGAGGGCATTAGCGGATGCAATGAATGGCGTGGTGTCAGCGCAGGCGATCGGCAAGTATGAGCGAAATGAAGATATGCCCGGCTCCAAAGCTTTGATAGCTTTGGCCAAAGCCTTGGGTGTGTCCGAGGAATTCCTTCTAAGTGAAGATCAGCTATCCCTAGAAGGTGTGGACTTCAGAAAAAAGCTCGGAACGTCTTCCAAAGAGGAAGCTGCAGTCCAGGCGCGAGCCATCCATATGCTCGAGCGATATCTTGTGATCGAGGATCTTCTTCACTTGCGCAGTGTCGAGTGGGAGCAGCCGCGAAGCGCGCCATATCCAGTTTCAGACATTCGCGATGCGGAAGATGCAGCACGCTCGGTCCGTGATGATTGGGGTCTTGGAAACGACCCTATCCCGCAGCTAGCCGAGCTATTAGAGGAACGAGGAATAAAGGTCCTCTCGATGGACTTGAACGACGTCGACGGTTTGGCGGCGAGGGTTCGTCGCAAGGACCGCGACGCCGCTCGGGTAATTGTTATCAAGCGGGGAACGTGGTCAGAGCGTAAGCGGTTCAACCTGGCACACGAACTTGGACATATGGTGATTGCGCCAGCCGAGGGAGTCGACGTGGAAAAAGCAGCTCATCGCTTCGCCGGCGCTTTTCTGATGCCGGCCGACGTCTTGCGAGCAGAAGCCGGTGCTCATCGGTCGTCTATAAGTGTTGGCGAGCTTGTCGCGCTAAAGAAAAGGTTCGGGGTAAGTGTTCAGGCACTCGCCTATCGGTGCAAAGATCTGGGAATTATCAGTCAGGCGGCATGTTCACGACTGTTCAAAGTTTTCGAAGAGAGAGGGTGGCGGCACTATCCTTACGAGGAGCCAGAGAGTATGGCTCCCGAACTTGAGGAACCTAAAAGGTTCGAGCGTTTATGCTATCGTGCTTTGGTTGAGGGCGTATTGGGCGAGTCTCGTGCCGCTGAGATGCTCGATATTTCCGTTCGCGAACTCGACAAACGACTGGACCAGACGGCAGTCTGACGCATGGCGATTCTCATTTCCGATACCTCAGTCTTAATTGACCTGGAAAGGGCAGGCCTTCTCGAGTTCATGTTTCTTTTGCCGTTCGAGTTCGCCGTCCCTGATCTGCTGTATGAGCGGGAATTGGTCGGCGAAATGGGACAGACGCTTGTGCGACTCGGCTTAAGGGTAGAACCTTTGACGTCTGCTGAGGTTCGCAGGGCCACCGAGGTCAACCGTGCCCACGCTCGCCTCTCGGCTCCTGACACGTTTGCATTCGTGCTAGCGCAAACTCGGGGTTGGGGACTGCTTACGGGTGATGGAGTGCTTCGAGAGCTTGCGACTGCCGAGAGGCTTGAAATGCACGGTGTGCTGTGGGTGATTGATCAGTTCGCCGATGGCGGCCATGTGCAGTTCGAGCATTTGCATTCCGGCCTTAGTCGCTTAGCAAATCACCCGCGGTGTCGTTTGCCAGCTGGCGAAATCCGCCGTCGGCTTATCCGCTTCTCGAGATAGGCCAAGTTGCGCTCTGCATTGCAGATTTTATTTTCAATCAGATGCTTAGCTCAATTGGCAAAGCGGATCGTAGGTTCGTATCCGTTCAAGGCGTTAGAACACATCAGATTTCAAGCGCAGCAACAAGGTCTCGCAACGCTGGGGGCGACCGTCGCCGGCTTGAATGGTAGATATGGAAGCCTGCGAACTTCGGGCACCAATCGAGCTCGCCACGCAGGTAATCAGTTGGCGGTGATATTGTCCCAGCCGGAAAGCGCAATTTCCGCCACATCGTGCAGCTCCGCGCGGTCCGCTCCATCCCGGGCACGGATCGCCATGCCGCTTTGGACTGTCTGCACGAACCTCGCCAGTTTGGTCGTGTCCACCGTAGCCTTTAGATCACCATCTTTCTTCGCTCGGTCGAAGCGCGCTTTGAGCAGATCGAAACCGCCTGCACGAGTCGCTCGCATGACTTCGCCCAGTTCGGAGTGCCCTTTGCTGCCCACGGTCGCGAGCGTTGACATGCACCCATGGGGTAGATCGAGATCTCCACCGGTCATGGCGATCGCCTCATCCTGGAGAAAGAGCAGCGCGGCCTGCCTCGCTGTCGAAGCAGCCCTGAAGCGCGTCCACACCAACCCCTCGTAGGTCGTGTAATAGTATCGCAGGGCCTCGGCATAGAGCGCATCTTTCGAACCGAAAGCCGCATAAAGGCTCTTGGGCCCGATACCCATTGCCTCCGTCAGGTCGGCGATCGAGGTCGCCTCGTATCCCCTCATCCAGAACAGCCGTGTCGCCGCGGCAAGCGCAGCCTGGCGATCAAACTCCCGCGGCCGCCCGCGTGGAGGACGCTTCGACGGTAAGTTCGCTCGAGGTATCGAAACACGATTTTGCATCGATCACTGTATAAATCGGTTGACGCCACTTTTCAATGCCGCTACCTATTTCTACAGCGATCACTGCATAAAAAGGAAAATGATAGATCTGGGGGGACGCGTACTTGTAAATAGCGGTTCGAGGGGAACGCAGCAGGCACAAGGCCTGATGGGTCAGCGGCAAGATGGACGCGGCCAGTACGGGCTCTAAGTCGGTTATGGCAGCCCATCGCAATTCAGTCGCGACTAAGTGCGCATCTTTTGGGTTCCACTGGCGTGTCACGCCAGCCGAATGCAAACTCAGCCTGAGCTGCTCTGCCTTTAGGACGCTCTGTGTGTTTCGCCGTGGAATTGGGCCTATCTCAATCGGTAACCGGCTCGCGCAGTTAGCTGGCGGCCCATTACCGGCAAACAATCTATCAAGTTTCCCTAAACCCTCTCTGGAGAGCAACCATGTCCACCGACCCGATCGATATCGCCACCACTTTCTTCGGCCACTGGAGTGCAAATCGCATTGAGGACGCCCTTGCGATGCTGTCGGATGACGTCCTCTATGACAACGTGCCGCTGCCCGACATCATGGGGCGGGACAACGTTCGCAAATTCCACGAGGACTTCGGGGTCGGCACGGCGTTCACGGTGGATTGGGCTGTGACCAACATCGCGGCATCGGGGAATCTTGTTCTCAACGAGCGGATCGATGTGTTCACCCATGAAAGTGGCGCGACGATCACATTGCCGGTTATGGGTACGGTTACCGTTGAGAACGGGGAAATCACTGTTTGGCGCGACTATTTTGATTTGGCCGACTTCGAGAGGCAGGTTTCCCTTCTCAAGAAATAGCCAGGTCGCAAACCGCCGCCGTGGAGCCGCGGCAGCGTTGATCTCGCTGGCATGCCGCGATCGAAGGCAAGGTGCTTTGGTGACTGAGGGAGCCGTACCTCTCTTCACGGCGATCGCCCGGGCAGGTCCGTAGCTCCCGTAACACGGATATCGATAGAAATGACACCGTGTTTCTGGAATTCGCCGCAATAGAGCGGTTTCCCTTTCCCCCTAAGCGGAGAAACATCATGATTTCACCCTATACGATCAACGTCCTTGACGAACGGCTCGCTGCGATCAGAGGCAAGGTCGAGGCTTACGACTGGAGCCAGCTGCCGGATGCGGGGGGCTGGTCGGCGGGGGTCGGGGTTGATGATCTCAGGCGGCTCGTCGATTATTGGCGGGACAGCTACGACTGGCGTGCTGTTGAACGACGCCTCAACGCACTCCCCAACTTCGCGGCCGACGTGGAAGGCGAGCACCTCCACTTCGTTCATGTGAAGGGCGACGGCTCTAAGCCGCCCGTCCTGCTTCTCCACGGCTGGCCGGGCTCGTATCTCGAATTCGAGCGGCTCTTGGAGCCGCTCGCGGCGGACGGGCACGATGTTGTCGTCCCCTCGCTTCCTGGCTTCGCGTTCTCCACCCCGATCACGGGCCCGATCGGCCCGCGGCGGGCTGCTGCGCTCGTGCATGGGCTGATGATCCAACTGTTCGGCGACAAGCCGTATTTCATTCAAGGAGGCGATTGGGGCCACGCCCTCGCGGTCTGGGCAGCGCATGATCGACCGGACGCTCTGCTTGGCATCCATATCAACATGTTGACCGTGCGTGCGGAGGATGCCGCTCCGTCCACCGACGAGGAGAAGTCCTTCGCCGCCAAGCGGGCTGCAATTGCCGATCGGGAGAGCGCCTACTTTCACGAGCAGGCAACCCGCCCGCAAACGCTCGGCATCGCGATGGCCGACAGCCCGGTCGGAGCGGCGGGTTGGATACTCGAGAAGTTCGGAAAATGGGCCGATCTTCCGACAACCGTCGATGGCGACCCGGACATCTGGAGCAAATTTTCCGAGGAAGAACTCCTAACCAACATCATGCTCTACATCGCGCCGGCATCCTTCGTGACGGCAACCTGGATCTACTACGGCAGCCGGCTTGAGGCGTCGCGAATGCTTCCGGTCGGCACCCGAATCCAAGTGCCGATGGGCTTTGCAGCCTTTCCCGATCCGGTGTTCTTGCCGCCCCCGCGCGCGTTCGCGGAGAAGACCTACAACATCGTGCATTGGACCGACATGCCGCGGGGCGGTCATTTCGCCGCGCTGGAAGAACCGGAACTGATGCTGTCCGACCTGCGGGCCTTTATCGCGACGGTTTCGGCAGCGCGCTCCTAGGTGGAGATCTCTGTTTCCGGAGCGCGGCGTGGGGCACTGCCGGCGCAGAGCTTCTGGCGGTCAGAACAAGATCATTGCGAAATCGCACGATAGCCGAAATCCTGCATGTTTTCAGTTGGAACGTACCCAACAAAACGAAGATACTCCGGCCAAGAATTGGGCGCCAATAGCGCTCGTCGACAGTCGCGATTGACGGATCTTACAACCCTGGCAACGCCTCGTTCCATAACTCAACGCTGCGAGCAATCCCGCACTGCAGCTCACAGCTAGACTGTGGCGTAAGGCTGCGCGTTTCTTAGCATCGAGGGGTTGATGGCAGGACATGCGCAGTGTTTTAGGCAAATGCATTCCTCGTTGCTGCTTCGAGAAACGGTAGCGACGGAAACGCAGTCAAGAGAGAGCGTCGGGTCGAGCGCATGACACTTGTCCGTATCTATCGGCAGCTATCGGCCTAATCGCACGCCGCGTTCCATACTTCTATTGAAGACGCCTTGCAGCGTTCGCCTGCGCTTCCCGGATGAGACCTGGATACATATTCTCTTTGCCCGGATACCACGGCATGGTTCCGATAGAGCTATACCCGGGAATCGTTTCCATATGCGCTACCATCCGGGCACGCATGCGTTCGTCAGGAAGCGGACCTTGCATGGCCTGAATGTTGTCGCTCATATGATCCGGGTTCGATGTTCCACAGAGCACGCTCGTGACTGCAGGATGCGCCATGACCCACTTCAGGAAGAACTGCGCCCAGCTTGTTGCTCCGAATTCCTGCGCGAAACCGGGAAGAGACTGCCCCTCGACTACTTTCATAAGACGCGCCTTTTCCAGCGGCAGATTGATGAGCACACCGACGCCTTTGTCGGCAGCAAGCGGAAGCAGGCGCCGTTCGGCGTCGCGGCTGAAGATCGAGTAATTCGTCTGGATAAAGTCGACATCGTCGCGTTGCACGATAGCGGCCAGCTGATCCTGGGCAGCAGACTCGTGATGCGTCACGCCGACGTGCCGTATAAGCCCTTCCTGTTTCCATGCCTTCATCAACGGGATGACAACGGGCGCATTGGTGATGCTGTGGCACTGCATAAGATTGATCGTCTTGCGCCAGGTGCGCAGTCGAGACTGTCGAAAACTCTCTTGCGCATGGCTTTCGTCGCCGAGATATTCCCCTGTCGACCAGAGCTTGTTGGCGAGAAACATCGCGTCGGGCTCTGGCGTTTCGCCCATGAACTGGCCGACGGTGACCTCTGCCGAGCCGTAGAGAGGCGATGTGTCGACGACGCGACCGCCGGCTGCGACGTATCTCTGGAAAACCTGTCGCAGATCATCGCGGGGATCACCAGGTTTCAGATCGAATGTCAGGAACGTGCCGAGACCGAGAGCCGTCACCGTTTCACCGGTTCGCGGCAACGTGCGAATCAGAACTTCCGGTGCGAACGTCGAGGCTGGCGCCGCCGTTTCCGTTCCTTGCGCGGTCGCAACCTTTGCGGGCAGGGCAAAGGCCGCTCCGGTTGCGGCTGCGCCGACCGTTCCGAGAAACCCGCGTCTGTTGATTTTCGACTGGTTCATGAAATGTCTCCTGTTGGTTTGGCGCCAGCTTCAAAACTGCCAGTTGGCAGGAACCCAGGCGTAGCCGCCGTCGGTCTTGAGCATCCGGCCGAGGCCGGGAAACGGAAAATGGAAACCGAGAACTGGAATCTGGTCGGCGGCGGCCCGGTCGAAGATGCGGCGGCGAGAGGACAGCGCCGTTTCCTTGTCGCGGTCGGGGCCGGGAAGCCAAGGCCTGTCGACGTTGACGACGGGGTGGTAGGCAAGGTCCGCCGTCAGCAACAACTGATCATTTCCGGAATGGACCAGGAACGTCGCCATGCCGGGCGTGTGGCCCGATGCAACGATTGTCGTCAGTCCCGGAACGATTTCGGCGCCCGCCTCGTAAAGCTCTACGTCATTTCTCACAGGCTCAAGGCTGCTCTTGATGGCAGCAGCAAACCGCAGACGGAATTCCTGCGGGACCGGCATGTAGGACAGATCGGGATCGGTGACGACAAAGAAATCCCAATCCGCCTTCGGCAGGAATACCGTGGCGCGAGGGAAAGCTCTGCCACCGTCCGCGTTCCTGAGGTTCCCGACATGGTCTGGATGGGTGTGCGAGATGACAATCGTGTCGATGTCGTCCGCACTCAGTCCGATCGCGGCAAGGTTGTCGAAAATCCGTCCGCCATTCGGACCCATAGTGCCGCCGGCTCCGGCTTCGATGAGGATCCGACGGCCACCGGTTTCGATCAGCAGTGTGTTCAGGTTGAGGGTCAGGTGATCAGACGGCAGGAAAGCACGCCGCAGAACCTCTTGGAGGTCAGCTTCTGGCGCATCGCTGGCGTAGATCTGTGGGGGGCCGCCGATGATACCATCACTAAGGACCGTTGCGCTGATTTCACCGATGCGGAAGCGGTAATGGCCGGCATTGCGGGCTGTGGAGGATTTGGTTTGTGCGTTTGCAATTCCGGTGGTGCCGAGCGCTGGAACGATCATGCTCGATGCCCCGACGACAGCTGAGAGCATGACGGCCCGCCTGTTGATGGTAAATGCGGTCATAATGTTTCCTTTCAAAATCGATCTTCGCGGCGAGTGCGCGATGAAGCCATTGGGAACCATCATGACAGCCACGCTCCGCGCTGATAAGCTGCGCAAATGAAACCGGCTTGGTAAGGTAAGCTTCGCAATGAATGCATTACGTCTGGACAGCTTTGATGTTTTTGCCGCCATTGTCCGCTGTGGTGGCTTTCGCGCCGCGGCGCTCGAGCGCGGCGTCTCTTCGTCCGCGCTCAGCCAGACAATCAACGGGTTGGAAGAGGCTTTGGGCATTCGGCTGCTCAATCGAACCACCAGAAGCGTGTTTCCGACTGAAGCGGGACAGCGTCTGCTCGACCGCCTCGCGCCGGCTCTGGCCGACATCAGGCTGGCGGTCGCCGAGGTCGACGAGCTCAGGGACACGCCGTCAGGCACCCTACGGATCAATGCGCCTGCTCCGGCTGTCGATCATCTTCTGTGCCGCCTCGTCTTCGACTTCATGGAGGCATTCCGCGAGGTAAAAGTGGAAATCATCAGTGATGCGGCTGTGATCGATATCGTCGAACAGGGTTTTGACGCTGGTGTACGATTCGGCAAGCAGTTGGCTCAAGACATGATCGCGGTCCCGCTAGGACCATCGTTGCGATATGCGATCGTCGCGTCACCAACTTATCTTGAAAGAGCAGGCCGGCCCGAAACACCGCATGATCTTGTCAATCATGACTGTATCCGGCGAAGGTTTCCTGGCGGCACGCTGATGACATGGCGGTTCTTCAACGGAGGCGACGAATTTGAAATTACGCCGACGGGCCGCCTGACACTCAGTTCGGCACAGAATGAGTTGCAAGCGGCGTTGGCCGGCAAGGGTATCGCGCATGTTCTGGACGACTATGCAAAACCCGATATTGAGAGCGGTCGACTGATAGACCTGCTCGTCGACTGGCGTCCAGCCTTGCCGAGCTGGTTCCTCTACTACCCTAACCGGCGTCTGCCCAGTGCAGCGATGCGCGCGCTTCTAGATTTTATCAGGAGTTACCGGTGGGACGCCCGCGGATGAAGACGGCCCTGATTCTCTCATGACAGACTCTTGATACGTTTGCCGAACCATTGTGGACGGCATTGGTGGGTACAGAGATATTGAGGAACGTCAGGCGCCTTGCACGTTGCGATTGGCATATTGCCTGTAAAGACGTTGCTGGTTGAGCGCGTCCTGCTTCGGCGCTATTCCAAATGTTCTGGAATATTCGCGGCTGAATTGGGAGGCACTTTCATACCCGACCTGATAGGCCGCATCTGCTACGTTTGCCGCCTCTGACACCATCAAGCGGCGCGCTTCCAGCAATCGCAACTGTTTCTGAAACTGGAGCGGCGTCATGGATGTCAGCGCCTTGAAGTGCTGATGGAACGATGACGAACTCATCTGAGCGACATCTGCCAGATGCTCAACTCGGAGCGTCCCTGCAAAATCGACGTGTAGCATACGAATGGCCTTGGCCAAACGTTCTGTATTGGTTTCCGGAAGTGCAAGACTGCAAAGGTCGCTTCCGTGAGGCCCGCTCAAAAGCCAATAGCAGATCTCCCGCATCAAGGACGGGTAGAGGATGGGAATGGCCTTCGGCGTGTCAGACATGCGGACAAGGCGCAGGATGCAATCGGCCAGAGGTTGATCGACGTTACCGACGAAGACACAGGGACCGGGTTCGGTGGGAGCAGTAGGCGGCGTATCGAGTTGTTCCAGCACCTCGCGTAGCACACCGACATCAAGGTCGATCATAACGCCAAGATAGGGTTTTTCCGCACTGGCCTCGACGATTCGGCCACTGGCAGGTAGCTCCACGCTGACCACCAAGCATTGCATTGCCTGATACTCCAGCCTGTCACTGCCGAAGTGTATCTCCTTGGCGCCTTGGATTACAACGCAAAGAGAGGGCCGGTAAATCTGCCGCATAGGCATCATGGATTGGAAAGACCGAACGACGTTAACACCGGGGATCTGGGTCGGGAACAGGCCCTGGCCACCGCCCTGACTTTCGATGTAGCCAGTTACGGCCTCCAGAAGCGGTGATGACAAATGAATCTCCGACACGCGGATAGGCCAACATATGACCGAGCTACTAGGTGCAAGCGCATCGTCGCCTGCAGGAATAGGCAAGTTTTCTGCGAATTCGGGCATTCTGTTCATGGGGTACTCCATCTAGCTTGAGATTGCGAAACCGAAGCCAGGAGTTCACTTAACATGACAGAGATCTATCGTAGATCAAGCGCAATTCGCGAAAGTCCAACGGATTATCATACCGAGAAAGCTCAAGCTCGCTCAGGGTAACCGCAGCGTCGGCATCGGCCTGTGGCTTTTCTGGACAGGTCGTCACGCCCCCAGGTTGACGACCTGCAGGGCCACCAAAGGCGAGTCCCTCGCATCGAGCGTGCTCGGTTGCCCATGAAACACCAATTGAAACAGAAAAGGGCTGGCTATGGGAATCGACCCCATCGGCGTGGTCATGAGATGGATCAGCGTCTACGGCCTTATCGGACTGTTCGCTGCCGCTTTGGCTGAACGCTTTATGCCTGTGATCCCGTCACATGGACTGCTGCTGTCCGTTGGGATCAGTGCATCGGACGGAGCCTGGTCGCTACCAGCAGCAGTCCTTGCCACCTCGATTGGAAGTTTCTGCGGCTGTGCTACGTGCTTTTACTGTGTTCGGGCTTTGGGCGACGAGCGCTCGATGCGCATTCTCTCGTCGGTCAGCCGGTTACTCGGCATTTCGTCCGATCGGATCAATGATCGAATAGCATCATTCCGCCGCAGGCAGACGGTGCTGGCTTTTGGCCTACAGCTGGTTCCGACAATCAGGTTGTTGGCACCCATTTTTGCGGTCTTTCTACGGGGTAATTCAAGAGGTTTCCTGACCGCTTCGGCTGCAGGAATACTGACCTGGAGCAGCCTGTTTGCCGGTATCGGTTTCTTCGCTTCGCACAAGATCGAAGAAACCAACTCAACGGTGCTTGCGGTGTCTGTTCTAGGTTGCGTTCTTCTTGCCGAGTTTGCAGTTCTGTGGGTCACCCGAAGAATTCAAGCAATTCGAAAGGTGGGTAACGTGTCATGGCGAAATTAATGAAAACGATCCGAGCTTGCAGCAAGCACGATACCAAAGCTTTAGACCGTCGGATGAGCACCGATACTTTCGAGGCATGGGGCTTCTTCCGGGCATGGCTCCGAAATCCTCTGAGGATAGCTGCTATCGCCCCGTCAGGTGCGGCGCTTGCAAGACTTATCACTTCGGAAATCTCATCGGACACGGGTCCGGTCATCGAGCTTGGGCCAGGAACCGGGGCATTCACCCGCGCGATCATTGGTCGTGGGGTACCCCAGACTGAGCTCGCTTTGATCGAGTTCGAGCCGAAGTTCGCGGCGGCTCTTCGCACGCGCTATCCCCAGGCGACAGTTTTTCGGATGGATGCCGCGCGGCTGTCGTCTATAGAGCTCTTTAATCATCGGCCTGTCGGCGCCATCGTCAGCGGCCTACCACTGCTCGCAATGTCGCCTCTCCAGGTCACGAAAATCCTGGCCGCAGCATTTCAGAAGATGAGCCCAGGCGGTGGGTTCTATCAGTTCACTTACGGTCTTCGTTGTCCTGTTCCAGCCAAGGTGCTGAGCCGGCTCGGCCTCAAAGCTGTGCGGATTGGCGGAACTCTGGCGAACATTCCTCCGGCGGCTGTTTACCGTATTCACAAGATTGAGCAGTAGGCGCGATCGTGGAGCTTATGCAGCTTTGAAAGCCGAATTTTACATCCGGCGCTTTGGTGTAATTTTGAAAGGACAGATAATGCGTGACAGATGGACCATCGAGAATATCCTGCCCCAACATGGGCGGACCTTCATTGTGACCGGTACAGGTGGCCTCGGCTTCGAAGACGCTTTGGCCCTTGCGCGAGCCGGCGGCGACGTGATCATCGCCGGCCGCAATGCCCAAAAAGGCAACGATGCCGTGATGAGGATAAAGCAGAACGTGCCGGATGCGGTCGTGGCCTTCGAGCCTGTTGATCTTGGCAGCCTGGAATCGATCGAGGCCTTCGGAAAACGGCTTCGGGACCATCGGGCCAGCGTTGACGTGCTGATCAACAATGCCGGCGTCATGACACCACCACGACGCAAAACCACTGAGGATGGCTTCGAACTTCAGCTCGGCACAAATCACCTAGGCCATTTTGCATTGACTGCGCATCTTCTGCCCCTGCTTCGGCGTGGCAACGCACCGCGAGTGATCTCGGTTTCCAGCGTCGCCGCGCGCAGTGGGGTCATCAATTTCGAGGACTTGCAGGCGGAGCGCGGCTACAAGCCGATGCCCGTTTACGCCCAGTCGAAACTAGCCTGTCTGATGTTCGCGTTCGAGCTCCAGCGGCGCAGCGATGCTCATGGATGGGGAATAACCAGTATCGGGGCCCATCCCGGAGTTTCGCGCACCGACCTTCTCCACAACGCGCCGGGCCGATCCAGTCTGATGGGTCTCGTTCGGTCTTATATGTGGTTTCTGTTCCAGCCCGCTTCCCAGGGCGCCCTCCCGACGTTGTATGCAGCAACATCCCCAGATGCCCGGAGCGGCGGATACTACGGTCCGGATAAAATCAGCGAGACGCGGGGATATCCGACCGATGCAAAGCCACCGCAACAATCGCTGGAAGTCCATGTCGCACGCAGACTGTGGGACGTCTCGGAATCTCTAACGGGCGTATCCTTTGATGAGAAACCTCAGTCGGGAGTTGCTCTCGCTTGATGACTGGACGCGCTCTGGGACTCAAACTGCTCTCGATTTGACACGAGGCTTTTGATAGCCGCCGCTTCGAAGGACCAACCACCATGTCGTTTGCACTTTCGGTCAATGGCCAAGCTCACCTTGTCGAGGATGACGGTGATACGCCTTTGTTATGGATTCTTCGCGACAGGCTAAGCTTGACCGGAACCAAATACGGTTGCGGCGTTGCGCAGTGTGGCGCCTGCACGGTGCATCTCGATGGGCAGCCCAAGCGATCCTGTTCCATTCCGCTGAAAGCAGCAACCTCTGCGCAGATTACCACTATCGAAGGCGCCGAAGGTGATGAGGTCCGTGTCGTCCAGGCCGCATGGGTGGCGCATGACGTGCCGCAATGCGGGTTCTGTCAGTCAGGACAAATCATGAGCGCGATTGCATTGCTGCGTCATAACCGAAGGCCGACAGATCAAGATATCGACCTGGCCATGAGCGGCAACCTTTGCCGATGTGCGACATATAACCGAATTCGCGTCGCCATTCATACCGCCGCCGCACAGCTGGGGCAATCGACATGAACGCGCGGCAAACCCCGATCCCGTGGACGTGGCGTCGCCGCTTGAAGGTAGGACTCTTGTCCATACTGGCGCTGACGGCGGTGACCGGCACAATCGGCATCGTCTACGCGCTATACCCTCGAACCTTGCCGCAGACCGGACCGCTGGAAGCCAGGCTGCTCCCAGCAGAAATCGAACGATTGCGGTCGGTGTCGGATTTCGATGGGATCGCCGATCCGGCTAGCCGATCCGTCGCATTTTTTGAGGAAGCTGGTCGCGTTCTCCAACATCCACGCTGCCTGAACTGTCATCCGCGCACCGACCGGCCAACGCAGACCGATGCCATGCGTCCCCACATGCCATGGGTCACGCGTGGCCTGGATGGAGGAGGTGCATCGACACTCCGTTGCAGCACATGCCATCAGGCCGAGAATTTCGCGGCGTCCGGTGTTCCCGGCAATCCGAAATGGAAACTCGCCCCGATCGAGATGGCCTGGCAAGGTCAGACACTTGGCAACATCTGCAGGCAACTCCTGGATCCAACGCGCTCGCATATGACGCGGGACGAGCTGCTGCATCACGTGATGGAAGATGAACTGGTCGGGTGGGCATGGCACCCGGGGGGAAATCGCCAGCCTGCGCCTGGTACTCAACAAGAGTTTGGATCGCTGATCAAAGCGTGGCTTGAGACCGGGGCTGTCTGTCCCCAGTAGGCAGACCGCAAGAGAGATGAAAATCAAGAGGAGACGGCTCGTGTCTGATCTAGCGGAAAAAAATCCCCGCACCTTGCTGACCCGACGTCGGCTGATCCTCGGCGGATCGTTGGTCGGCGGAGCGCTGGTTGTCGGCTATGTCGCCACCAACCCGATGCAGGTTGTCGGCGCGATCCTCCAAGCGGGCGGCGGCGATCCGGACCCGAGCGCGTTCGGACCGTTCATTCGCATCACAGCCGATGGCTGGGTGACAATCGTCAACAAGCAGCAGGAATTGGGTCAAGGGATCCACGCCGGGCTTGCGGCGATTGTCGCCGAAGAGCTCGACGCGGATTGGGATAAGGTGCGTGTCATCGATGCACGCAGCAATGTTCGTGCCTATGGTGTGCAGATAACGGCGGGCTCGAACTCTATTGCCAGCAACTGGGACCTGATGCGCAATGCGGGCGCGGCGGCGCGCGCCATGTTTGTCGACGCAGCGGCACTTCGCTGGGACGTTCCGGCTGACAAGATCATCGTGCGTGACGGTATCGTGTCTCACCCGATCTCCAACCGCTCTGCAACCTTTGTCGACCTTCTGGGTGACGCGTCCCGCCAGACCCCTCAACAGTCTCCGGTCTTGAAACAGCCGCGGGACTTCCGGTTGATCGGCACGGACCGAGTGCGGCGCAAGGACTCCCTCCAAAAGAGCACGGGCGCCCAAGTTTACACACAGGACGTCCAGCGCCTGAACATGCTGGTCGCGGTGGTCGCGCATAGCCCCCGCTTCGGCGGCACGCTTGCCCGGTTCGACGCGACGGACGCTTTGCGCGTGAAGGGTGTCGTCGAAGTCTTTGCGATTGAAACCGGGGTTGCGGTCCTGGCCGAAACGACCTTCGCCGCAATCCAGGGGCGGGCTGCTCTTCGCATCGAGTGGGACGACAGCGAAGCCGAAATGCGCTCCACGGACGAACTGACCCGCTATTACCAAGACATCGCAGCCGGCCGTACGGATGTTGAGCCCAGCGAGTTCCAGGCCACAGGGGATGGGCCTGAAACGCCTTTCGATGGCGAGGTCGCCGAGTTCGCGTTCGACTTCCCCTATCTTGCTCACGCCCCCATGGAGACGATGGACTGTGTCGCCGAGGTGAACGGATGGGACGTGTCGATCACATCAGGCGCGCATCTGGCGACGATCGATCAAGTGCAGGCTGCATTGACCGCAAGGACCATGCCCGGGAAGGTCAATATCGAGGTCCTTCCGGCGGGTGGATCGTTCGGCCGCCGCGGTATCATGAGCTCGGACTATCTGGTCGAGTGCGTCCGGATTGCCAAACGGATGGAGGGCCGGCCGATCAAGCTGATCTGGACCCGCGAGGATGAAATGGCATCCGGATACTACCGGCCGATGTCGCATCATCGTGTCTGGGTGGAGCTGGGGTCGGACGGGTTTCCGACGCGGTGGCGCGTTCATACGGTCTGCCAATCACTTCTTCCCGTCGGGCCGAATCTCACCGCGACCGAGGGCATCGCCAATTCGCCCTATTTCTCGACTGCGACCACGGTTGACGGAAAGATATTCACGCCAGCGTTTCCAGTCATTGTCGGGTTCTGGCGCTCCGTCGGCCATTCGCACACCGCCATGGTGATGGAGCACATCATCGACCAACTCGCTCGACGGGCCGGCCGCGATCCGGCCGACTACCGACGTGTGTTCTACGAAAAGGCAGGCGATAACCGACGGCTTGCGGTGCTGGAGGAGCTGTGTCGCAGGGCAGATTGGGACAAGCCGCTCGAAGCCGGCTGGGCCCGCGGTCTTGCCATCCATGAGGCCTTCGGAACCGTTGTCGGTCAGGTTGCCGAAGTGAGGATGATGGAGGAAAGACCGGTCGTGCGCCGTGTGGTCTCGGTTGTCGATTGCGGCATTGCTGTCGCGCCAGACCAGATCGCCGCCCAGATGGAAGGTGGAATTGGCTTCGGGCTTTCCGCTGCCTTCTACGGGGAAGTGACGCTACAAGATGGTTTGGTCCAAGAAATCAACTTTCGTCAGTATCCTATCCTGCGCATGAACGAGATGCCGGCAGTCGAAACCCACATCATCAAATCCGCCAATAAACCGACCGGAATGGGTGAGCCGGGCGTGGCGCCGATCGCACCGGCGGTCGCCAACGCCGTCCTTGCATTGACCGGTGAGGCGACGCAACGGCTGCCGTTTCTAAACCGAGACGCACGAAACAGTGCGGGGTTTTCTGTCTAGGCGAGCTTGGGGTTCGATTGCGTTGAGGCCACGTGCAGCAACAGCGCCGGAAGGGAGAGGCGACGCCCGAAATGAGTCGCCTCTCCGACGAAGTCGAGATGGGCGTCGTCGTTTATATCACAGGCCTTCGGACCGGAAATCCTGTCGCCGTGAAGGCAGCAGCGACGGCGGAAACGCGTCTGCCGTCAGGACAGGCTGCGGCGAAGATTACCGGTCAGTGCGGGATCGGGATCTGCGTCGATGCAATCAGCCGCCAGTCTGCCAGTGCCGCGAGCCGGTGCGGTTCCGCGTCACGGTGATATTCGACGCTGTCCGCCATGCGCCTGAAAGTCACGAAGTCCGGATATCGAACAATCGCGATGTCGTCCCAAAGCTCGTCAGGTGGTGCGATCAGCAGGCTTCCGACCTTGCCGATCCAGAACGGCTCGATTCCATATCCTTCGGTCGCCTTCGCGAAGGCCGGGATATAGCGTGTAAAATAAGCTTCACGGCCACTGCATGGCGCAAAGTCCTCGCCATTTTCATAGGTTGCCTCATGCCTGTAACGCAGCAGGTTCAGCATGAAAATCGGCTCTCCATCGGGCAGCTGCTCTTCTGCCTTGTTCAGCATCGCTTGCAAGTTGTCGGATGCGGTCATGGTGCTGGCTCCTAGCTCAGGGCGACACACTGCTGCCCCGTTGATCGCTGGGATATCGTGACCGACGGCAGGCATTGTAGTGACTTTGATGTCATCGCTATAATGCCGCCATGGCAACACCGACTGCACAGCAAAGCCTTTTGAACCTCCTGCAGTTCGTGCGCGTCGTGGATGCGGGGTCATTTGCCGAGGCGGCACGGCGCGCCGGGACATCCACGTCCGCCATGTCGAAAGCGGTTAGCCGGTTCGAAACCCTTCACGGGGTCAAGCTGCTGCATCGGACAACCCATGCTATCTCGCTGACGCATGACGGCGAGAAACTGCTTGAGGGCGCGCGCGATCTGTTACGCCAGGCCGAACGCCTCGAAGCAACCATCGGGGAGACTGCTGCGGGTAGTTCAGGTGGGCGCGTGAGGCTCGCTGCTCCGGGACCATTCTTGCGCACATGCATTGCGCCGATGCTGCCTGCCATCCTGAAGGCCAACCCGAACCTGGAGCTTGAGATTAAGGTAGACGATTCGGGTCTGGACCTCGCCGCGGAGGGGATCGACGTCGCCATCCGCTTTGGCCCTCTCGATCGGCAGCCTGGGCTGATTGCACGGCGTCTGGGTACATTCCCGCATGTTCTCGCTGCTACTCCGAAATATCTCGACTTTATGGGCGTGCCTGCATCACCTGCCGATCTCGAAGCCCATCATCAGCTCGGATATCGCAACCCAGCCAATGGCCAGTTGTCTCCATGGTTGTTTGCAGACAATCTCGGCACAGGTGGGTTGACCCGGATCGTACCGCGCAACCGGATTGTCGTGGAGGACATGACCGTTGCATGGGCGATGACTTTGCGCGGCCTCGGGATGAGCTGGCTGCCGGCCTGGTGCGGAATCAAGGACCTCCAAAGCGGCCGTACCGTCGAGGTTCTTCGCGATTGGCGTTTGCCGGAAACGCCGATCTACGCGGTTCAGCTTGACCGCAAGCAGATACCGCAGCGGACACGCGATCTGGTGGACCTGCTGGCGCAACGAGCCAAGAACTGGAACTACACTCAGTCCCAAAGTCTGGGTTGATGGTTCAAATCCCCTTAAGCGCGTCGTGCTTGGTCATTCGAGAACTTCAATCGCCTCAGCTTGAGCCGAGTCAAGTTCGCACGGGCTATGTGTCGGAAACGCCAGCGTCCGCCTGTCGTCCGGCAAAGGTGAGAACCTCATCCGACCGGCCACTCGGGCGCGCCTTTCTTAGATGCTCCACCAGCGCCTTGAGTTTCGGCGCCATGTTGCGGCGGCTGGGATAGTAGAGAAAGAAGCCTGGGAAGCGCGGGCAGAACTCCTGGAGAACCGGCACCAGTTTCCCGCTCGCCACCGCCGGCCGGAAACTGTCCTCCATGCCGAAGCTGATCCCGGCGCCGGCGCTGGCGAGCTTGATCATCAACGCCATGTCGGTCGTCGTGACCGTATCCGTTACAGCCACAAGAGAAAGCCCGCCCCTCTTCTTCGAACTCCCACCGATAGGGTGCGACGTTTGTGGCTCTACGCCAGCCGATGCAGCGGCGGCTTGCAAGCTCGCTCGGATGGTTTGGTGTCCCGAAGCGTTCGAGATAGCCTGGTGACGCCACGGCCAGCTGGCGCTGCTCACCTGAGACCGGCACGGCGATCATGTCCTGGGCGATCACTTCGCCGAGTCGAACCCCTGCATCGTAGCCCTCCGCGACGATGTCGAACTCCTCGTCGGTGACGGTGATATGCAGCGTCACCTCCGGGTTTTCCTCCAGGAACGCAGCGAGCAGCGGCCCCGACAAGAAACTCTCCGCGATCGACGAAACCGCGAGCGTCAGCTGCCCGCGCGGTCGGCCGCGAAAATTGGCGACCGCCTCGATAGCGCCGCGCATATCCCGCAGAGCCGGTGCCACCTCGACGTAGAGCCGTTCCCCGGCCTCCGTCAACGACACGCTGCGGGTCGTCCGATGGACGAGTGCGATGCCAAGTGTTTCCTCAAGCCTGCGGATCGTCTGGCTAACGGCGGAGCGTGTGACGCCCATTGCGTCGGCTGCGGCGCGAAAGCTCTTTTTCTCCGCAACGAGAGCGAAGGCCGCGAGTGCGTTGAGGTCTGATTGCATTGGTTAGAATTCCTTACCAGCGAGTGAACAAGTCAGCAGGTTATCACGACAGTGCGTCAGGACTATTGTTCTGGCTACCGCATCAAGCGGATGCAACAGGAGAAAGTCATGGACAAGATTGTTCTAATCACCGGCGCCTCCAGCGGCATCGGGGTCGGCATCGCCCACGAACTGGCAAAGGCCGGCGCGACCGTCGTACTCGGCGCCCGCCGCACCGATCGTTTGGAGGCCGTCGCCGAAGAGATCCGCGCGGCCGGCGGCAAGGTCATGACCCGTAGGGTCGACGTGACCGATCGTGCCGACGTCGCGGCCTTCGCAGAGGCCGCTCGACAGGAATTCGGGCGGATCGACGTGATCGTCAACAATGCCGGCGTTATGCCGCTGTCGCCGATGGCTTCGCTGAAGGTCGACGAGTGGGACACCATGATCGACGTCAACATCAAGGGAGTGCTCTACGGCATTGCCGCTGTCCTGCAGGAGATGACCGAACGCGGCTCCGGCCAGATCATCAACATCGCCTCCGTGGGTGCCCTGACGGTGTCGCCAACCGCGGCTGTCTATTGTGCAACGAAATATGCGGTCCGGGCGATCTCCGATGGTCTGCGGCAGGAAAACGACAAGCTGCGCGTCACCTGCATCCATCCGGGTGTCGTTGAAAGCGAGCTGGCCAGCACGATCACTGACCCGACAGCGATCGAAGGCATGAAGGCATACCGCGCGATTGCACTGACAGCCGATGCGATCGGCCGCGCCGTCCGCTTCGCAATCGAGCAGCCCGAGGATGTCGACGTCAACGAGATCGTCGTTCGTCCGACCAGGGCGGGATTCTGACCGGCCATGACGCAACAAGGCAGCAAAAGGAGAACATCATGTTCCAGCAGTTCGGATCCAATGTGGCGACCGCCGCCGCCGTCTCGTTTCTCGGCCTTTTTCCGGAAGCCGCACTCAGCCAGACCGTAGAAGAGAGGCGGGAGCGCGGGTCTGCAGTCATCCGGAGCTTGAACAACGGCATGACGCAGCCCACGCTTGAAGGCATGCGGCGGGAATTCCCGTTCCTTGCCGAAGCGACTGAAGCCTATGCCCTCGGCGACGTCTGGTCGCGCACGGGCCTCGACAACCGGACACGCCAGCTCGCTGCGGTCGCGGCCTTCGCCGCCATCGGCGAGACGGCTTTCATGAGGGTTCATGCCAGCTATGCGCTCAACATCGGCGTGTCGGAGGAGGAGCTCAAGGAGGTCATCTACATGGTGACCGTACCGGCGGGGTTCCCCAAGGCGATCGCGGCCTCTCAAGTCTTGTCGGATCTCTTCCGCGAGCGGCGCGACGTCAACAGCGGTGAGCCCGGCGGCGAGCGCCCGGCAACGACACTCTCGGAGGAGACGCAGCCATGAAAAACCTCCTCTGTATCCTCGTCACCGCCCTATCGATCAGCGCGGTGGTCCACAATGTAAAGGCAGAGGACACCATGCCCACGCAATCCAACAACGCGCCAAACACCGACACCACCGCCAACGCCCAGCCGCAGAGCCATCCTTATCTCGGTATGTGGGTCACCGGCGACGGCCGCATCCGTCAGGAGCTGCTTCCCACCGGCCGCTACGACGAAGCCCGCGGCATCCGCCGCAGCGCTTACCAGGGCCGATACCGCGTGACCGGCACGCACATCAACTACTGGGACGACACCGGCTTTACCGCCGATGGGACCTTCGTCGACAGCGATACGCTGCACCACGGCGGAATGATCTTCTACAGGGAGAAGAGTTGAGGCGTAGAAGATGTCCCCGGTCTATTGTTTGCTCAATGCGTAGGAGTCGAGGTAACCGCATGCGACGCACCGAAAAGTCACGACGTTATAAACTGTCTGGCCTCTAAGGCTCAGTCCAGTAAAGAGGCTTTTGTTGGGCTTGCCCGCAACCCATGTCTCTGATGACATCATGGCGCCGTCGCCCTTTTCAAGCAGAAAACCCTCTTCCGTATCTGAGTTGCATTGACTGCACTGATAGGGCATCCATGAACTTCCAAACGTGAGCTATGGTTCTGCTTGTCGTCTTGTGCGGACATTGTAAATAGCTTTTCGACGAACGCTTCGGACGAGCGTGTTCTCATACTGCGGCAACTGATACGAAATCTGGTGTCCGCAGATGCACGCCGCCCGTTTCCTTGCCGCAACATGGCGCTTGGTCGAGATGCTGGATATATTTCGAGCACGAAGGCGGCCGGTGACCGCCTTCGCTAAGCACGGCGGCTCGCAAGGACGCGCAGGAACACGTCTTGCTTGGGCGAGCCAGCGACCTCGTGCGGCATTGAAGCATCCACCGTCTACCCGTAACACGTCACCTGCACCATCATCCCTGCGCTGTTGGGCGGATGACGATGCTGCCGACGTCGACCGCCGGCGGCTGTTCGATAGCAAACAGAATGCCGCGGGCGATAGCCTCCGCCGGCATGGCAATCGCGCCCAGATCATCCTCGATCTTTTTCTTCATGACGGGATCCGTGATGCTGTCGCCGAAGTTTGTCGCGGTCATCCCGGGCGAGATTTCGGTGACCCGCAAGTTGGGTCCCGCCTCCTGGCGCAGGGCCTCGGTCGCCGTCCGGACGGCATTTTTTGTGGCCGCATAGACACCCATGGTCGGCACAATCTTTAGCCCGGCGGTGGAGACCACGTTGATGACGTGCCCAAAGCCTTGCCGAGCGAAAACCGGTAGCGACGCGGCAATCCCATAAAGCGTACCTTTCAGATTGACGTCGATCATCAGATCCCAGTCGTCGACCCGCAGCTCGTCGAAACGCGAAATCGGGCCGACACCGGCATTGTTGACGATCACGTCGAGTTTGCCGCCTTTTTCAACGGCGAGCGAAACCAAGGCTTCCAGGTCGGCTCGTTTGCGAACGTCCGTCGCCTTGAAAGCGACCCTGCCGTTCGAGGCCAAGATCTCATCCGCGACAACCTGCAGCGGCTCCAGTCTCCGCGCGCCGAGAACCACGAATGCGCCGCGTTCCGCCAGCAGCTTTGCCGTTGCCCGTCCTATGCCGCTGCTCGCTCCGGTTATGACGACGACTTTATCTTCGATGCTCATGATCGGTCTCCTCTTGGACTTTGATCAGCGCAACCTAGATCGAAGCTTCAAGAGCATCTATGCGAGGAGATCCATGGTTTTGTCGCCATCGTCTACAATGGAGCGGGACCCGCTGTCTGATGTCCTCGAGGTACTGGGCGCTCGGGTGGTGAGGCGCACACGCATGGAAGCGGGGGGATCGTGGGCATTTGCATTCCCGGCCGCGAACCGCCTCAAGTTCGTCGCGGTCCTCGAGGGCGAACAGTGGATGCGCACGCCGAATGAGCCCCATTGCTTCATGAAGAAGGGTGATGTCTGCCTGTTGGGTCGCACGTCCTATGTTGTGGCGAGCGATCCTGAACTGGAACCGCAAGATGGAACGTTGCTGTTTCCGGAAGGGGGGTCGGACGTGTCCAGAGTAGAATCGGGGGATGGCGTCGTTGCGATTGGCGGCTCGATAGCGTTCCATGACGAGAATGGCGATTTCCTCCTCGACATGCTTCCTGGGTTCTTGCGCGTGGGGCGGGAGGCCAGCGCATCTGGGGCCATAGCAGCCGTTCTCGACCTGATCACCAACGAGATCCTGCGGGGTGCCATAGGCACCGGCATCGTTTCCGCCCGTCTCGCAGACGTCCTCGTGGTAGAAGCGCTCCGGACGCTGTCTGACGATCGTGATCGAAGTCTGACGGGGTGGCTTGGAGCCATCTCCGATCCACGTCTCGGTCGCGCATTACGCGCCGTCCACCGCGACGTTGCAGCGCCATGGACCGTTGCGGCGCTGGCAGACGTCGCAGGAATGTCGCGAGCCGCGTTTTCTGCAAAGTTCGGGCAACAGGTGGGAAGGCCACCGCTCGCCTATCTCCGCTACTGGCGGCTGACGCTCGCACGAACAATGTTGCTGAGAGGAACGGGTCCCGTTGACGACGTTGCCAGACGCGTTGGCTATAAATCCCAGAGCGCTTTCGGGAACGCGTATCGACAAGTCTTTGCAACAACGCCGAGATCGCGCTCGCGCGTCGCGTGAAAGGGCCTTTCAAAAAAACATTCGTTGCAGGTACCGGCTATAGTTGGCAGACCCCTGAAACCAAGGCGATTGTTAGCGGGATGGAAGTCAGTCGAGTGACAAGGCTATGGCTTAGCGGCTCTGGACCCGTGCCATAGATATTGTCCGGCTTCGTCACTATTCATATAAATTCCTTGCATGGATCATGACGGACGCAGACGACTGCAAGGTTATAGCGTCGCTATCGTTTCGAGTGGGAGGCGTAAGGTTTTGAATGATGGTGGGAGGCTGGTTGACCAAGAAGTGTTCAATCGCGTCACGGAACTTGTGAGTAAGAGTTCTATCTGCTCCAATAGTCCTATCGCACATGCGGAGATTATCCGGATAGCCAACCGCTTAATGCTGATCAGATGTGGGTCACAGGTTCGAATCCACTCAAGACCTTGGAGTTCCAGCCAAGATCGCTCAGGGCGGAGGGCATCTCGCCACACCTCTCGGATATATGGCTAAGTCAGTGGGCTAAAATAGACCACCAACGATCTTGACCAAATTAGCGACCGACGTCGCCTTCATCTTCCGCATCATGTGACCCCTATGAAGTTTCACGGTGGGCTCCGCGAGTTGCAGCTCAGCGGCGATCTGCTTGTTTAGCTTGCCGGCGACGACCAGGGTCAGGATCTGGCGTTCACGTTCGGTGAGCGATGTATGTCTCAATTGGGCGGCGGTCTTCGAGGTTCTTTCCTCTCGGCGCGCTGCATCATTGGCTATTGCGTGGTTTACGGCTTCCAGCAGATCCTGTTCACGGACTGGTTTCGTCAGTACGTCGATGGCACCAGCCTTCATTGCCCGTACTGCCATCGCCACATCGACGTGAGCGCTTATCAGGATGACAGATCGAGGAAGATCGCTCTGCGCCAGCGCTTCTTGGAACTCAAGTCCGCTTTGGCCGGGAAGGCGGATGTCGAGAACGATGCAGCCGGCTTTTTCGGGATCGTCTGCGGCCATGAACTCTCTGACAGAGCCATGTGTTTCAGCAATTAGTCCTACGGATTCGAACAGCCCCTTGAGCGCTTCGCGGACGCTTTGATCGTCATCGATGACGATCACCGTTGGGCGCCTGTTCTTCCTGTCATCGATCAACGGCGGTGTCCTCGTAGGTGGAAAGCGTGAAGTTGAATGACGCTCCGGTAGGATAATTGCTCTTGGCCCAGATACGGCCTCCATGCGCCTCGACGATAGAGCGGCATATGGAAAGGCCCATTCCTATTCCGTCAGACTTGGTAGTGTAGAATGCCTCGAATACCCGGTCGATCTGGTCGGGTGCTATGCCTTGCCCCGTATCAGAAACATTGATCTCGACTTCGCCTTCTTGGCGTTGCGTACAATGAATCCTGATGGTGGCTTCTGCGCCATTATGTGTCGCTTCAGCGCTATTAATGATCAGGTTGAGAAGAACCTGCTGCAACTGCGTGCGATCCCCCAGGACATAAAGAGGGTGCGGCGAAAGATTCGTGACGACCTCCAAACCTCGCGATTGCAGTTCTGCGCGCAGAAGAAAAAGCACGTCACGAAGCGCGCTATTGAAATCGGTCCTCTCCATCCGCACCGGAGCTCTCTGAGCCATTGAGCGTATGCTGGAGACAATCTCCCCGGCGCGATGGCCGTCATGCACAACGCGATCCGCGGCGAGGCGTGCCTGTTCGAGATCCATCTGCCCCTCTTGCAGCCACCGAAGGCAGGTCCCGGCGTTGGTTACTATCGCCATGAGCGGCTGATTTATCTCGTGGGCTATGGAGACGGCTAGTTCGCCGATCGTGGTCAGGCGGGTAACGTGCGCCAGATCGCTTTGGCTCTGGCGAAGCGACTCTTCGGCTCGCTTGCGGTCCTCTATATCGACGACGACGCCATACCACCGAACGACGTTCCCTTCCGCATCCAGCAACGGGTTTTGCCGTAGGTTAAACCACCTGTACTCGCCATCGAACCTTCTGATGCGAGCGTCAACCGGATTAGGCCGTTTGGTGGCAACGACTTCCTCCCAACTCGCTCGCATGCGCTCAACGTCATCAGGGTGAAACATCCGATAAAAGCCGAAATCGACAATTTCTTCGAATGGGAGGCCGACGAAATCGATGAGGTTTTTATTCCAATACTCAAGCCGCCCGTCGGGGGTGCATGACCAAGCCATGGCAGGGATCGTGTTGATGATCAGGGATAGCTTGTGCTCGCTCTCTCTGAGTGCCGTCTCGCTCGCGCGCAAGGCGTCCTCTGCGCATTGCAGATCTTCAATGTCTATGTTCACACCGAACCAGCGTACGATGCCGTTGGCATCCTCCAGCTTTCGACCAGAGAAGTAGAACCATCGATACCGGCCATCCGCGCCGAGAATGCGACCCTTCAGCTGCGTGTGGTCTGAACTCTCAAGGTCTCTCTTCCAGATCTCGACCATCTCAGGGATGTCTTCAGGGTGGTATAGGTCCAAAAAGCCCCAATCTAGAATTCGCTCAGCCGGTAGCCCGGCATAATCAAGCCAGCTTTTGTTGACGAAGTCCGCGCTGCCATCTGGCAGCGCCGACCAGACGAGAACTGGAAGCGAGTCGATAATCAGCCGAAGATTTTGCTCGCTCGCTGCAAGCGCGGCCTTCGTTTCCTTAAGCGCATCCTCTGCTTGCCTACGGTCCTCGATATCGAGGACCACGCCGTACCATCTGACGACGGTACCTTCCGGATCGTACCGCGGCTTTTGCCGAAGACTACACCACCGGAACACACCGTCTGCACGCTTGATCCGCCCCTCGACTTCCTTGGCAGTCTTGGAAGTCATGATGTTCCTCCAATCCGCACCTAGTCGATCAAGGTCATCTGGATGGAAGATTCGGTAGAAATTTTCGCCGGCAATGTCAGCCATTGGCATGCCGACATATTCCAGGAAGTGCTGATTGGCGAAATCCAGCATTCCATCCGATGTTGTCGACCAAGCCATTGCCGGGATCATGTCTATGATCGCGTCAGTGTGTATTAGGTGTTCCAAGTCTGCTCCCCGGCTGCTTGTAACGCTGGTGCGCGGCTAAAAATACGCTGTTTTGCGATTTTAGGTTAGCTGAGATTTATAGACCAAGGTCTATTTCTGCAGTCCCTTCGTCTAGTCCGAAGAGATCATCGTCTCAATTGAGAGTTGGCCCAGTCAGCCCTAAGATATCAGTCAAGCGAGAAGGGAGCCCCTCCTTAGCAAAACCACCACACTCATCGACGGCAATGCATATCCGCCCAAAACTCGACGATGTTGGGCTTTCGCGGTCAGAACAGTGAAAATGATGTCACCCGGAGATCGCGTAATGACCCTAGATCGTTCGAACCAATCATACAAACCCGTTTCGGTTGTGCTCGTGCACGGTGCATTTGTCGATGCTTCCGGTTGGCGGAAGGTCTACGAGAACTTGTCGCAAGACGGTTATGAAGTCCTTGTCGTGCAAAATTCCGCAGTCAC
>NZ_FOGR01000007.1 GCF_900111275.1 Rhizobium sp. NFR03
CATGCAGGATAAACCCTCCATGCCAATCGTCTTCGCTGCGCACCAAAATCCAGCTTCTCGTTGTTTGCCCTTAGCCGACCTGGTGGTTCTGGCGGGGTGGCCGCACCCGTTCCCATTCCGAACACGGCCGTGAAACGCCCCAGCGCCTATGGTACTTCGTCTTAAGACGCGGGAGAGTCGGTCGCTGCCAGGTCTGCTAAAGGCAAACATATACCATCTTCTCAAACAATCTCAGTCCCTTTCCCTTCCGCGGGGTGGAGCAGCCCGGTAGCTCGTCAGGCTCATAACCTGAAGGCCGCAGGTTCAAATCCTGCCCCCGCAACCAAATCAAATCCGTCATACTGCACATAAAACAAACCCCCGTAGGCGCCCGCCCCGGGGGTTTTGTCGTGCCGGCATGACGCCCAGGCGGAAACAGACCGGAAGAGTGACAGAACGGCGGGAAGAGACGCGCGGCGAAGGACCCGCAGTCCCGGTGGATATCTGAGGCCGAAATCACCGAAAGGCTGCCGCGAGAGATTGACCGGTCTGATGTACAGTCCTCACTGTATACAAGACGACGCCTCGCGGGCGGTCGAGGAGTGCCGTCGTCATCTTCGCATCGCCGAAGACCGAGGGCTACTCGCCAAATGCCAGGTTCGTGGTGACGATGATCGGGGTTCTCTCGTAGAGCCTGCTGATCAGGTGCGAGAGGAGTTGACCGCCGGCCTTTTCTAAGGGGAGATAGCCGAGTTCATCGAGGATAATGAAGTCGAGGCGTGTGCGGTAGTCTACCATCCAACCTTGTTTGCGGTGGCGCGTTTCTGTTTCGAGCCGATTGACCACATCGACAACAGTTAAGAAGCGGCCGCGTGCTGTTGCCGATGAGCGTCCGGGCGATCGCGATTGCCAGATGGCTCTTGCCAGTTCCCGTGCTGCCGGCGAGTGCAGCTTTGCGTTGAACGGCGACGAAAGTGTCGTTAGGCAGTTCCCACACCAGGGACTCATTGACGGGTGTGTTGGTGAAGTCGAAGTCGTCGATGTCCCTTGCCAACGGCAGCTTGGCGATGCTGAACTGGTGGCGAATGGACCTGGCCTGCTTTTCGGCGATCTCCGACTGCTGGAGGTCACCAACGATACGCGGCGGTTCGTGCTGCCGTTTGATGCCGTTTCCCATAACTTCGTCGCAGGCGCTGCACATTCCATAGAGCTTCAGCGTGCTCATCAGTTCGAGAACTTTTGTGCGTTCCATCAACTTGCGTCACCTCAAGTTGTCCTAACGGGCGCAGTCGGCGACCGGCTCATGGGCAAGCCGAAGCGCATCCGGGATTTGCAGTGTTCGTGTGGCAGCCGGATCGCGACTTCGCGCCAGAATGTTGATGATCAGAGAGTCCGTGCAGACGCCGTAATCGAGACCTCCCTCACAGGCAGACTCAACGGCCGCGAGACCATCAGCGGGCAGGCATCCGAATATGGTGACCATCTGCCGATCACCATATTCGACGTTCTTCAATCGCTTTCGGACCTTCTCCATCGCGGCTGGCAAAACCCATTCCCGGAAGGGAGCGCCTTACGAAGGGCTTCGGGTTTGCGAGCCAGAACAGGGACATAGTGCCAAGGATCATAGACAGTATCGCCACGGCCGAAGCTGCGCCAATGGTCGGCGACCGTCATTCCATCCTGTTTGATGACGATCCGATCAGCATAGGCATGAACCTCGACGGCGCGACCGGCGGCCGTCGATAGAACCAAGTATTTGTTGTTAGCGAAGCGGACTGTGCAGGTCTTGGACATCGAGGCTAGGAGGCTGTGGAAGGCATCGAATGTGCCGACGTAGCGCACGAGGCTACCACGCTGGGCCTCGAACATCTGCCAGATCGTCTGCGCTGTCTGTTCTGGGTGACGATGGGCCTGGGATAGGCGACGCATTTGCCGGGCAGTCAGGCATTCAGCTCATGCAGGCTTTTGACTCGTAGACGAAGTGTGAGGAACCGCCCACGCACGAGTCCGACCTGGTTCTCGACTTGCCCTTCCTCCCAACCGGATGCTGTCGTGCAGGCTACGGGATGCACGAGATAGTGGCTGCACATCTGTGAGGCAAATCGCGATTGTCGAGGCGTTCCTTACCGATGAGGACAGCCTCGACCGCCGTCTTCTCCCGGCGAATGCTCGCATTCGTCCGGTGTTGTCGTAGATTCCGCGTGTGCATGTGCCACGGAAGAAGTCAAAGGCCTTGTCATGCGCGTCGAAGACCATCTCTTGGCTCTCACGCCTATAGGCCCGTGCGAACATCATCCGACTGTGGCGGAGGCGGTCATGGACGGTCGCCCACTCACAAGATCAGCGGCGTGCGCGAGGTCTTGGGAACGCTGGAGCGCGGCTCCTGTTCATCCCGCCATATTCGCCGGACTTCAACCCCATCGCGATACCTCCCTTCAAGCTCAAGGCCCCGCTCAGGAAGGCGGGCGCCAGAACCGTCGAAGATCGCTGGTCCGCCGTCGCCGATTGCCTCTCCGGTTTACCCCGGAGGAATGCCAACACTCCTTCGGGGCGCAGGGCTGTGACCCGAATTACGTTGACTTTGCCCTAGAACTCCTCCCAGTTGTCAGCGGAAGGTTGAACTGCTGCAGCTGCCGTAGATCTGCCGGAGAAAGCGTTGCTGATCTTGCGGACCATTGCACGCGGTTGTGACGTCGAGGAAGACGAGGGCGCGGGCCTTGCAATGGTTGCCGGCTGCGTAGGCATGGCGATCTTGCTGCTTGAGGAAAACTGGAACCGTCCGACAAGCTCTTTGAGCCTTGCGGCTTCCATCGCCAGGGTCGCACCGGCAGCGTTGGCCTCCTCGACCATGGCTGCGTTCTGCTGCGTGACCTGATCCATCTGGTTGACGGCGGTGTTCACCTCTCCAAGACCGATGGATTGTTCGCGCGAAGAGGTCGCGATGGAATCCATGTGCTGGTTGATCGTAACGATATAGGCCTCGATCGTCCGCAGTGCTTCTCCGGTCTGCTGGACAAGGTGTACGCCGCTCTGGACTTCGCCGGACGAGTTGCGGATGAGGTCCTTGATCTCTTTTGCCGCCTTTGCGGAACGCTGCGCAAGCTCCCGCACCTCCTGCGCCACGACTGCGAACCCGCGGCCCGCCTCACCGGCGCGAGCCGCTTCCACGCCCGCATTCAGGGCCAGAAGATTGGTCTGGAATGCGATTTCATCGATAACGCCGATGATGTTGGAAATCTGGCTGGAGGACTGCTCGATCTTGCTCATCGCATCGACAGCGTCGCCGACCACCGAACCGGAGCGCCGCGCGCTTTCATTGGCCTGGACGGCAACGGCGCGTGCTTCCTCGGCCCGCTTCGAGGAGTTCGAGACATTGGCGGTGATCTCATCCAATGCCGCGGCAGTTTCCTCCAGTGATGCTGCCTGTTGTTCGGTGCGCCGCGAGAGGTCGTCGGCGCTCTGGCTGATTTCGCGTGATCCGCTATCGATGGAAGCTGTCGCCTCCGCCACCGAGGAGAGCGTGGTACGGAGTTGCTCGACGGCCTGGTTGAAGTCGGTGCGCAGGCTTTCGAAGTCGTGGTGGAAGGTTTCCGAAATCTGATAGCTCAGGTCTCCTTCAGCCAGATGCTTGAGGCCGTTGGCAAGGCCGCTGGTGGCTTGGGCCATGGCATTTGCACGGGCATGTTCCGTCTCGGCGGAGCGGAGCCGGTCTTCCTCCGACTGATTGCGCTGGCGCTCCGCCTGTTCTTCGAGATCCCGCGTCTTGATCGCGTTGTCCTTGAATACCTGCACGGCGCGCGCCATGGCGCCCACCTCGTCGGGCCGGTCCCCGCCTTCGATATCGGCCTGCAGATCGCCCTTGGCCAGACGCGTCATGGTCGTGGTAATCCCGCCGATGACGGATGCGAGCGAGCGGGCGAATATCAGGAAGCCAAGAAGAGATAGAACCGAAACGACGACCGTGCCGATGATCGTTATCCACAAGGCTTTAGTGGCCTCATTGACCACTGTGGTGACGTCCGAAGCGATCTGGATGACACCGATCGTTGCGCCCGAAAAATTGGTCAGGGGCCGGGCCTCGACAAGGTAGTGCTTGTCGGCAAGCGAGATATTGGCCTGCTTTGTCTCTCCTGCCAGTACCGCCTTCAAGCTCTCCTCCGGCAACATGTCGCCTTCGATGGTAGACGCCTGCTTGACCAGCTTGCCATCGGCTTCGACGTAGATCGCGATCTCTCCGCCGATACGGTCTGCGACGGACTTGAAATAGTCGTTCGTCAGGCTGGTACCTGCGTCGACGACGCCCACGACGACACCGTCCTTCTTGATGGGCGCCGATGCGAACATGCTGACGGCCGTCCGCCCGGGTTCGATACCCGCAACAAGATTGCCGGACTGGAGCGCCTGCACGATGGTCTTGCGGCGTCCCTTCATGTCGTCGCCGAACTTGTCCGGCGTGTGAATTCGAGCAACGGCTTCGCCGTTTGCATTGGTGACGGTGAGGAACGTTATGCCGCTGTCCTTGACGATGCCCGGCATCGCGCCGGCATAGCGCGAGATGATCGCGTCACGCGCATTGGACGCGATCAGCGCCGGTATTTCAGGCTCGCCGGCGATGGCAAGAGCGATTGCCGATGCCGTTTTCCGCTGGGCCGCCATGTCCGTCTCAACGAGTGCAAGGTCAGCGCTTGCCTCGCGCGCCAGCGTATCCGCAGTTGAGGCCGATTGCCGATACGATGCGCTACCGCCAATCGCAACAGCGGAAAAGAGTACGGCCGCAAAACCGTAAGCGGTGATTTTAATCCAGAGCGGACGTTGAGCGACAGAGTGGGCCACGAGATCCTCGGCGATTTGAACTATGTAATCCAAGGTGAACGAAAATATTAAAAGTTGAGTAAATCTTCAGCTCATACAAATAAAAGATCCGTTTTCTTCGTTTATAAGAGATATAAGCTTTCTCCGAAGCACACATGGTGCGGCTGAGACGCGATGTGCCGAGTTCGGAAGCTCAGATATCGATCGCAGCAAGACCGGGCTTGTTTCTTTTCGCGTTGCATTGATCAATGTCGCTCAACGTGTGGTAAACTTCAGTCGCCGGAGATCGTCGATGATCAAGTGGGGCCGGAGCTGATACTGCCGTCTCTTGCTTGCCGATCGTCAAGCCGCTGCTTTGTCTCGCCATTGACCTGCTTTCATCCAGGTCTCCAGCTCCAGAGCCGGCAGGGGCTTTGCAAAAAGGTAACCTTGGGCCTCGTCACACGACATCTGCGTCAGGATCTCGCGCACCGGGTTCGTTTCGACACCCTCGGCCACCACGCGGTACCCGAGGTCATGCGAGAGCGTAATCATCGACTGGACCAGGCTCTGTCCGCGCTCGTCACCGTCCAGATTGCGAATGAAGGATTGGTCGATCTTGACGACCTCCGTCGGGAGCTTCTGCAGGTAGGATAGGCTGCTGTATCCGGTCCCGAAATCATCGATAGACAGTTTGATGCCGATATCGCGCAGGGCTTCGAGCGTTCGAAGCGCTGCTTTTGCATCCTTCATGATCGCGCTCTCGGTGACTTCGAGTTCGAGATGTAGGGGCGGAATGCCGTGCCGCATCAGTGCGGCCATCACATGCTCCACGAAGACGTGATCCTCGAGATTTGCCGCAGAGACATTCACCGACACCGGCATGGTAAAGCCGGCGTCGATCCATGAGCGCGACTGACCGAGCGCGGCGTTGAGAACCCAAAGGGTCAAGTCTCGAACATGTGCGGAGCGCTCGATGATCGGGATAAATTCGCTTGGCGAAACGTTCCCGAGTTCCGGATGCTGCCATCGCAGAAGCACCTCTACGGCAACGCATTTCCTGCTTTGAAGATCTATGCGCGGCTGGAAAACGAGCGCGAGCTGATTGTCGGACCGAAGAGCCTCCGAAACGTCCTGAAGAATCTTGAAATGCCGTCGATGTTTTTCATCGCGCTCCAGCGAGAACAGGCTGGCCTGATTGTTGCTGTGACGGGCATCCTGAGCGGCGCTGTTTAAAGCCTGCAGGAGCTCCGCGGGCTCGATGCCTGTGGGAGTGAATGGAACAATGCCGGCGACCGGCGTGAGCAGAAAGCGCAGATCTGTCGCGGCCTGCAAATGCGACAGAAGATCGCCAAGTTCCACAAGTGCGTCTGCTTCTTGCGAACCTTTTGCCGCAAGGAAGGCGAATTGTGTACTGGAAACGTTGTAGATCGTCCTCTGCTGCCCAAGCTCCAATCGCAACAGACGGGCCGCAGCCTTTACGCAGGCGTCAAGATGGCCCGGTCCCATCACCCGCGTAAGGTTGTCGATTTGTGCCGTCTCGGCAAGGTCGATCAAGACCGCAAGGCGGAGATTGGCATCCTGTTCATCCCGGGCGAGATCCGTCATGTCGTCGTAGAACTGGATCCGGTTCGGGAGGCCACTGACGGGCTCGATCCGTCCATAGGCATGCTGAAGCTCGATCTGCGCCATGACCATCTCGGCGAGATCGGTCAACGCACGGATCTCGCGTTCTGTGACGTGTCGCGGCTCGGTGCCAAGAACACAAAGAGCGCCGAGTCCGAACCCTTCCTTTGTTACCAAGGGCGCGCCAGCGTAAAATCGAACGCCACTTCGCCCGAGATGACTGTCGCGGTAACAAGCATCTTCTGCCATATCCTCGACAACAAGGACTTCAGTCCGCTCGGCAACCTGAGCGCAAGGCGCGCGATCTCTCGGGATCGACTGGTGCTGAACACCGACACGCGACTTGAACCATTGACGATCAACGTCCGTCAGCGACACGGCCGCGATTGGCAGATCAAAGATCTGGCTCGCCATTCTTGTGATCCGGTCGAAGCTTTCACTGGGGGGTGTGTCGAGAAGGTTCAGTTCCTGCAACGCGCCTAAACGCCGGCATTCGTAATCTAACATATGCTTGTGGCCTACACTCAATCTTTTGACCAGATTATGCCCTGAACCTTAATTTTCCGAGATATCGGCGGAAATATACATGTTCGATACCGTACGAATCCAGCAAGATTGGCGTATCCTACAAATCGGTAGTGTAACGATGGATTCATCACGACAGATCATCTCGGTGTGATCTCACGACGTATCATCAGAATCGTCATCACGCGGAATTTGTGCTGAAGGCGGATAGGCTGTGAAAGCATGCATGTCCATCTTGCCGTCAGCCATCGGCTGGTCCGTAAGCCTCTAGCGTCTCGGCACTGGAGCGGTCGTATCTGGTGAAATGCGATGCATCGGCAAAGCCATTCAGGCCTCTATCAACCGGATATCTATTTGAAGATGTTGCTCCAGGATCGAGACATCGAGGTCGGTAAATCCCGGCGCTTCGATCCATGAGATAGGGTACGGAGTGCCCGCGTCAGGTGAGGTCAAAACTAAAGGTTGACATCCCGGTCGCGCTCTTCTATTTTTGGTATATCGATATTTTGCTTGCTGAGCTTTGGTTACTGCGCGACTGGCACCGCGCTCCGAACGAACCTTCCTTTCAAAAACATCGTTTTCACTATCCGCGTCACTTTGGTGGCGTGGTCGATCTACATTGCTTTGAAAAGGGTTCATCATGACCACAGGCACCGTTAAATGGTTTAATTCCACAAAGGGCTTCGGCTTCATCCAGCCTGACGATGGCGGCGAAGACGCTTTCGTCCATATCTCGGCGGTCGAACGCGCAGGCATGCGCGAAATCGTCGAAGGCCAGAAGCTTGGCTACGAACTCGAGCGCGACAAAAAGTCGGGCAAGATGTCGGCCTGCAATCTTCAGGCTGCTTGATCTAAAACGGTCGCGTCTATGACCACGGATGTACTGGCATTGACGAGACCGATGAAATTCAGGGCCAGGCGAACAGCCTGGCCTTTTTCATTTGTCCAAGTAAGGACGCAACAGACAGGACGCTTCATGACAGAGACACATTCGAAATCGCGGAAAGATGCCGAGATTGCCTTTGGCCAGACACAAACACAGTTTTTTGCACGCGGTCACGCCGTAGAGGAGCTCGACTCGATCCTTCAGGCAAGAGAAGCGAAAACCTTGCGACTGCGCGAAGCGCGTCTTGCCAAGGAAGCACAGGATATGGCCGCCGCTGCGGCTAGCATGGAAGCGAAGCGCTCACGCAAACCCTGAATGCGTTTCAGCGTCATAAGCCGATCGTGAGATGCATCATCGCCCTTGACGTGGCTGCGCTGGTTCGCATGCGTTGAAGACGTGACGTGACGACGAAGGCCTCAAGTCCCCTTGAGGCGATCAGATGACCATGTCTCGCACGCTGCTCCGCGGGAAGAGTCGATAATGTCGACTGAGCGAGGAAAGGCCGGATCAGGACCGCCAGATCGACGGGTGATTGATCACGCCTCAGGGATAGGCTGTCGATCCATCGGGCTTGCGGGTGATCTTGCGCTCCCAGTGCACATAGTCGTCCTTCGCAAGGCACGCCTCGTCGATCTCGATACCCCAGCCGGGACGATCAGGGCGCAGGTCCATGTGTCCATCAACGGGCATGTAAGGATCGAGCGCCCAGGGCGCGTGAACATGCGGCTTGAATTCCAGAATCTTGAAGTTGGGTTGTGCCGCGCAGAAGTGGATGTTGACGGCGGTGGCCAGCGGACCCATGGGATTGTGCGGCGCGACCGTCACGTAGTGCGCCTCGGCCAGTGTCGCGATACGGCGCATTTCGGTGACGCCACCCACAACGCAGATGTCCGGCTGAATGATATCGGCACCCCGCGCATTGAGCAGTGCCAGAAACTCGAAGCGGGAGTAGAGGGATTCCCCTGTCGCGAGCGGGACGTTGATCTTGGACTTGAGCTCGCTCCACGCGGGAATGTGCTCCGGCCGGATCGGCTCTTCGTAGAATAGCGGATCATGGGAGGCGATGGCGGCGGCAAGCTGGATGGCCTGGTAAGGCTCGAAGATCTTCGCATGCGCATCGAAAGCAAACTCGAAATCCGAGGGCGTTATTTCGCGGATACGCCCGAAATAATCGCCTGTCTCCCGCACCAGTTCGCCCCAGCGTCCCTTGTGCAGGTCTCGGCGGTATGGGCTGATCTTGAAAGCGGTGTATCCGTAATCTTCATGCAGTTGCAATGTCTGATCGCGCGCGTGCTCGGGATCCGGCGCCGTGTAGACGCCGCAATAGACTTTCACGCGGTCCCGGACATTTCCCCCAAGGAGCATATAGACCGGCAGGCCGGCAGCCTTTCCGGCAATATCCCAAAGCGCGTGGTCGATCGCGGAGATGGCGGCGAGACCGAGCGCACCGGGCGGAAAACGGCATTGCTGGTTCAGCTTCAGGACCAGGAACTCCACCCGGCGCGGGTCTTCCCCCTCGATCTGGTGAAACAGGTAGTCGAGAAGCGGCGGCAGAGCGAGATCGGGCCCGTGATTGTAGCACTCGCCCCAGCCGGAAATGCCTTCGCTGGTCTCGATCTTCACGAGCAGCCGGGGACGCTCGTCCACCCGCTGCATGTAGGTTTTCAGGCTGGTAATATGCACGTTTCGGTCTCCGGTCAGGCGGCGCGGGCTTCGGTTTCGACACGATCGACGATCGAGCGAAGCAGGGAGCGCTCGTCGTTCGTCAGGGCGGTCACGCCGGGGACGCGGACCGGGCCCACATCGGTTCCCAGCATGCCCAGAGCTTCTTTCACGACCGTGACATTGGCGCCGTTGTTATACTTGGTGCGCAACGCTTCGAAGCCGGCGATACCGTCGATGAGTGTTCGGGCTCTCGCGTAGTCCCCGGCCTCTAGGGCGCGATGGATCGCGTGGCTGCGCTCCGGAAAGACATTGACGAGACCCGAAGTAAAGCCGCGTGCGCCAAGTGCGTAGAAGGCAGGCGCCCAGCCTTCGGCAAGGCCGCAGACCCAGATGGCCGGCGCATCGCGCGTGGAGCGTATGACATCGGCAAGCAGCATGAGATTGGTGGACGCGAACTTGATGCCGGCAATATTGCCGTGAAGGGCGAGCGCCCTGAAGTCGTCGACGGAAAAACCGTCGCTGCGAACATAGGCGATTAGCGGGACGGTCGCGGCATCGGCGAGATCCAGAAAATAGCGGGCCTGATAACTCGGTCCGGCGAAGGGATCCATCGGATGGTGCCCCATGATGGCATCCGCTCCTTCCGCGATGGCGTCCCGGGCGAGTGACTTCGCTTCCGCAAGGGATCGACCGACGGCCGCACTGACGAGCGTCTGCTTGTTCGCCGCCCGGATGGTGACGCGATGCACCTCGCGAACTTCGTCCATCGTCAGGGTGAAGAATTCGCCTGTGTTGCCCGCCGCCATGAGGTTCTGGACGCGAGCCGCCGCGAGGCGCTCGATCAGCGTTGTCAGTTTCTCGATGTCGATGCTGCCATCGGGACGATAGGGGGTTACCGGAACGCCGGAAATGCCGGTCAGGGCCGTCCGAACGGCCTGAAGCGTGTCAGTCACATCAACTCTCCTTGTTTCCGAATACGATGGCGAGATAGGTCTCGCCGGACCTGACCACGTGGTCGCGCATCTGCCGCTCCGCGAGATCCGCATCGCCAGCCGTTATCGCAGCCGCGATGGCCGCATGTTCCCCGAATGCCTTTTCGCGTTCGGCAGGATCCGAGTGAATGATGCGGCGCGTGCCGGCATCGTAGAATTGCTGGCGCTCGATCAGTTTGCCGAGATAGGCGCAGCGCGATGCAACGTGGATCTGGTCATGAAAGGTCTCGTTGAGGAGGATCAGGCTGTCGGCGTCGCCGCTGCTTGTCGCCTCACGCATGCGCTTCACCGTTGCCGAAAGAGCCGTGCCTTCTTCGGGCTCCCGGCGCTTGGCGGCGAGATGCGCGATCATCGATTCCAGTGCAGCCCTTGCCAGGATCATTTCCTCCGCCCAGGTCGCATTGAAGCGGACGATGACGCCGCGGCGCGGTTGCGTCTCGACGAGGCCGTCCGACTCCAGCTGGCGCAAAGCCTCCTTGATCGGCGTCGTGCTCACCCCGAGCTGTTCCGCCAGCTGCCGCTCGTTCAACTTCTGTCCGAAGGCGAAGCGGCCGCCGATGATCGCCGTGCGAAGGCTACGGTGAACGTGATCCCGCAAGGTGGCAAAGACGCGGGGGTCCAGTTTGGACATGCTGTCGCCAAGATCCTCGGTCGCGTTTTGAGCCATGGTTTCAAGAACCCCGTTGACGTCGATTGTGTTTTGTGAAATCTGATATATCAAATTTCAGATCGTTGTCGATATCAAAGTTTGCAAACATGAGGTTGAGGAGCCTCGGAGGAGACGGAATGAACAAAGCCCACCTATTCGCAATGGCTGCCGCAGCTGCGGTGTCCGTTCTAACCGCACCGGTCGCAAGCGCGGCCACGCCTGCCGATCAGCTGGTGCTTGCCTCGAATATGTCCTCGATGCGCGGGCTGGACCCGCACGAGCTGAACCAGCTTGAGTCCGCCGAAGTCGTTGCCAATCTCTATGAGCGGCTCGTCGTTCTGGCGGCCGACAGGATCGCCGAGCCGCAGCCGGGCCTTGCAGAAAGCTGGACCGTCTCGCCGGATGGGAAGACCTTCACGTTCAAGATCCGCTCCGGGGTGACGTTCCACTCGGGCAATGCCCTGACGGCGAAGGACGTCGAATGGTCGCTGCGCCGGCTCGTGAAGCTCGGGCTTGCACCGTCCACCGATCTTCGCCAGTGGGGCTTCTCCACCGAAAACGTCGATACGCTGATCCGTGCGACGGACGACGCCACACTGGTCGTCGAGACGCCTGAGGTCTGGAATGCCAACCTCATTCTCTTCTCCCTTGCCAGCTTTTCCACCTCCATTCTCGACAGCGCCTTCCTTGCAGACAAAGAGAAGGACGGCGATATGGGGCGGGCCTACCTGCAGACGGCAGATGCCGGCTCGGGGCCATACGCATTGCGTTCCTGGCGATCGAATGAGCTTTTGATCGCGGACGCCTTCAAGGATTACTGGCAGGGCGCACCGGCCATGCGCCGGGTCCTGATCCGGCATATGCCGGAGTCGTCAGCCCAGCGTCTTCAGATCGAGGCCGGGGATATCGATGTCGCGACGCGACTGTCCTCCACCGACCTGAACGCGCTCGACGCGGGTGACAAGGTGACCATCCAGAAGACGCCGGGCTTCGGCTTCTACTATCTGGCGCTGAACCAGAAGGACGAGATCCTGTCCAAGCCCAAGGTGCGCGAGGCCTTCCGCTACCTGATCGACTATGACGGCCTCGCCGGGACGGTCATGAAGTATTACGGCGTCAAGCAGCAGACGATTATCCCGGCCGGCCTGCCGGGCGCATCGACCGAAAACCCCTACAAGCTGGATGTCGAGAAGGCGAAGGCCCTGCTGGCCGAAGCCGGTTATCCCGATGGCTTCTCGAAGGTCTACTATGCGACGCCGGTAACGCCTGAATACGAGGTTGCCCAGTCTCTGGCTGCCAATGCCGCGAAAGCAGGCATCAAGCTCGATCTTCAGGGTGGCGACCATATCGGCAAGTTCCGGGCACGGGATTTCCAGCTCTTCTCGGCCCGCTCCGGCGAACGCCTGCCCGACCCACATGCCGTGCTGAATTCCTACGCGACCAATGCCGACAATGCAGATGCCGCCAAGCTTACCGGACTGCTCGCATGGCGTTCCGCCTGGGATGTGCCCAAGGAGATCCAGGACATGGTGACCGCCGCGGCCCATGAAACCGATCCGGCGAAGCGGGTGGATCTCTACGCGAAGATCAATGCCGCATATCTCGCAGGCTCTCCCGCTCTGATCACCTCCTTCCAGCGAACCGACGCAAAGGCGGTCAGCAATGTGGTCAAGGGCTATGTCGGCCACGCCACATGGCTCACCCGCTGGGACACGGTCACGAAGGCCGAATGACGGGCAGGGCGGCAATCGCCGATCAGGAAGGATGGAACGTCGTGAGCATCACCCAGACCACTGAAAGCAGACTGCCGGACAAATCGGCGCTGCTCACCGGAACCGGCAAGTTGGCCGCGTCCTTCGGCGTCATTGCGACCACGTTGCTTGGCCTCTTGATGATTACCTTCGTCATCGGCCGCATGGTGCCGGCAGACCCCGTCATCGCGGTCATCGGAGATCAGGCCGACCAGATCACCTATGATCGCGTTTATAAGGAAATGGGTCTCGATCAGCCGCTCTATGTCCAGTTCGGCACATATCTGCGCGATGTCGCGCGGCTGGATTTCGGTCAGTCGCATATTACCAAGAACCCTGTCGCAAGCGATCTTGCGCGGGTGTTTCCGGCAACGCTGGAGCTCGCCACCCTCGCCACGCTGATCGGCGCCGGCTTCGGTGTGCCGCTCGGCGTCATCGCTGCCGTTCGCAAGGGAACCTGGGTCGATCATGTCGCGCGCGTCGTGGGGTTGCTGGGCTACTCCACGCCGATCTTCTGGCTCGGCACCATCGTCATCCTCGTGTTCTACGCGACACTCGGCTGGATACCCGGCGGCGGGCGGATCGACATCTACAATGAGGGACTGGTGGATGGCCCGACCAACTCGCTGATCGTGGACTCACTGCTGGCCGGGGAGTGGGAGGTTTTCTGGAGTGCCCTTCACCACGTCGCCGCGCCGGCAATCATTCTCGGCTATGCCGCCATGGCCTATCTCAGCCGGATGAGCCGCAGCTTCATGCTGGAGCAGCTTCGTCAGGAATACATTCTGACAGCTCGGGCCAAGGGCCTTGGACAGCGCCCCATCGTCTGGCGGCACGCCTTCCGGAACATTCGCGTGCAGCTTCTGACGGTCGTTGCACTTGCCTATTGCGGCCTGCTGGACGGTACAGTGCTGATCGAGACCGTGTTCTCATGGCCGGGCCTTGGCCAATACCTCACCTCGGCGCTGTTCTTCGCCGATATGAATGCCGTTCTCGGCAGCGTTCTCCTGATCGGCCTCATATCGATTGCGGTCAATCTCCTTTCCGACATCGTCTACCGCTTCATCGACCCGAGGACCCGGTCATCATGACAATCCGTTCCGGTACGTTCCAAAACCTCCACGACTGGCTGATCCGCGAGGATTTCACCTCCAACCGGCAGGCGCGTCTGCACAAGGCCTATGTCGGCTGGTTGAGCCTCGTGGCCAATCCGCTGGCGCTGCTTGGCTTCGTGGTCATCGTGCTCCTCGTGGGCATTGCAACGCTCGCGCCGCTTCTTACCATTCACGATCCGCTCGCCCAGGATCTCGGCATGGCGCTCAAGGCTCCCTCCGCTCTCTACTGGTTTGGAACCGACGAGTTTGGCCGGGATGTCTATGCTCGCCTCGTCTATGGCGCCCGCACCACGCTCTACATCAGCATTCTCGTGACGGTCATCGTCGCTCCGATCGGCTTCGTCATCGGCGCGACGGCGGGCTATCTCGGCGGGTGGGTCGATACGGTGCTGATGCGGATCACCGACATCTTCCTCTCTTTTCCCTCTCTGGTTCTGGCGCTCGCCTTTTCCGCAGCACTCGGACCGGGCATCGAGAATGCCGTGATCGCCATCGCGCTGACCATCTGGCCGCCGATCGCGCGCCTCGCCCGTGCGGAAACGCTAACCTTTCGCAAGGCGGATTTCGTTGTCGCTGCCGAACTTCAGGGCGCCGGCATGGCGCGCATTCTCTTTCGCCACATCGTGCCGCTCTGCGCGCCGTCGATTATCGTTCGACTGACGCTCAACATGTCGAGCATCATTCTCACAGCCGCAGGTCTCGGCTTTCTCGGCCTTGGCGCGCAGCCGCCAATGCCGGAATGGGGCGCGATGGCCGCTTCCGGTCGCCAGTACCTGCTCGACGCATGGTGGCTGACGACCATCCCCGGCATCGCGATCCTCGTCGTCAGCCTCGCCTTCAACCTCCTGGGAGACGGTCTCCGTGACATTCTGGACCCGCGCAATGCCTGATCCAACGCCGCTGCCCGTGGACCCGATCCTGACGGTACGAAATATGTCGGTGGGTTTCCCGTCCCTTTCGGGCATCATTCCTGCCGTCCGCGACGTCTCTTTCTCCGTCGGGCGTGAAAAGGTCGGCATCATCGGAGAAAGCGGCTCCGGCAAGAGCACGACGGGCCGCGCTATCATGCGGCTCCAGCCACCGGGCGCGGTGGTGCAAGCCGATGCCTTGCGTTTCGAGGAGATCGACCTCCTGAAGGTGAGCGAGAAGGAAATGCTGTCCATCCGCGGGCGGCGCATGGCGATGATCCTTCAGGATCCCAAATACTCGCTCAATCCGGTCATGACGGTGGGTGAGCAGATCAGCGAAACCGTGATGTTGCATGAAAAGGTTTCCCGCAGGGTCGCGCGTGAGCGGACGCTCGGCATGCTCGAACGCGTCCAGATCCGCGACCCTCGCCGGGTCTTTGATCTCTATCCACATGAAGTCTCGGGCGGCATGGGCCAGCGCATCATGATTTCGATGATGCTGATCGCGTCTCCTTCGCTCATCATCGCCGATGAGCCGACCTCCGCGCTGGATGTGACCGTTCGCCAGCAGGTCCTTAGCATTCTCGACGAGCTGGTGACAGAGCGCGATATCGGTCTCATCTTCATCTCGCACGATCTCAATCTGGTACGCAGTTTCTGCGATCGCGTCATCATCATGTATGCTGGACGTATCGTGGAAACCATTGCGGCGGCGGATCTGGATCAGGCGAAGCATCCCTACACGCAGGGTCTTCTCAATGCCCTGCCGAGTCTCGACCATCCGCGCGACAGGCTCGATATTCTCGCGCGCGATCCTGCCTGGCTGGAGGGCTGACGATGTCCATGATCACTGTCGAACATCTCGCCGTCTCCTACGGCCATCCGAACCGGCCGACCCGCGTGGTGGATGACGTGTCCTTCGAGGTTGGCGCGAACGAAACATTTGGACTGATCGGTGAAAGCGGCTGCGGAAAATCGACCATTCTGGGTGCGCTTGCAGGCCGCAACAGGCAATGGACAGGCCGTATCACGATAGATGGCGAAGTGATCGGCGCCAAGCGGACGCAGGAACAGCTGGCACGTCAGCAGATGGTTTTCCAGGATCCCTTCGGTTCGCTCCATCCCCGCCACACGATCGGCCGCATCCTGCTGGAGCCGTTGGAAATCCACGGGATCGATGACCGCCAGACCAGAGTCGAGGCCGTGCTCCGGGATGTCGGCCTTCCCGTCAACTTCCGTTACCGTTTCCCGCACCAGCTCTCCGGCGGCCAGCGCCAGCGTGTCGCGATCGCCCGCGCCCTCATCCTGAAGCCTCGTATTCTTCTCCTCGATGAACCAACCTCTGCGCTCGACGTGTCGATCCAGGCTGAGATCCTCAATCTGCTCAAGGATCTGAGGCAACGCGAGAACCTGACCTTCATCCTTGTCAGTCACGACATGGCGGTTATCGCCCATCTTTGCGATCGCGTTGCCGTCATGCAGAACGGCGTCTTCGTGGAAACGGTGACGAAGCAGCAGATCCTCGAAGGAATGGTGACACACCCCTATACCAAGGTGCTGATGGACGGGAGCCGAGGCTACACGCCAAAGAAGCTACCGACCAAAACCCGAGGTGACGTTCGGATTTCAGTTTAAGATAGAACTCGCACGTCCCGCCGATCATCGATGGCGGTAAACGGGCCACCTCATCCTCTTGTTTTCTCCGCATTGTCCGACGCCGAAGCGATCCCGCTTCGGCTGGACATGCTCCAGGGCTGATGGCACGGGTCGATCCGGCTCGTCCCGTAAGGGGCCGACAGCGCGCGCGGGAAAGGGGTCGCCAGCTGTTGCCATGATGCATCATGGTTTTTTCTTCCACAGTCCGGTCTCGAAACAGGAAGTTATCCCGTGCTCTGAAGGACCGTCTCCGCTTACACTCTTCCTGCAACCGGTCCAGCAGGGGGACATATGTATTTGAGAACTATAGCAGGCATCGTTGCCACGACACTCTTTGCGCTGGCAGCCCCGGCGCATGCGCAAGCCGTGAAGATCGGCAGCAAGAATTTCACCGAACAGTTCGTCGTCGCGGAAATCTATGCGCAGGCTCTTGAAAAAGCAGGCGTCGAAGTCGAACGCCGTCTTAACCTCGGCGCGACCCTTGTCGCCCATACCGCTCTGACGAATGGCGAGATCGACCTCTATCCGGAATATACGGGCACAGCGCTCGCGGCTGTCGTCAAGGGAGACCTGTCGGGCAGCGCCGAGAAGATCTACGGCGAGGTCAAGGACTACTACGAGAAGAACCTGAAGCTCACGCTCCTTGAGCCGACCCGGATCAACAACGGCTATGCGATCATCCTGCTCCCGGAGACGGCCGAGACATACAAGTTGAAGACCCTGACAGATCTCGGTCCGGTCTCCAAGGATCTGACCTTCGGCGCGGAGGCCGGCTTTGGCGACCGTAAGGACGGTCTGCCGGGTCTGAAGCAGACCTACGGTATCGCGTTCAAGGAGTTCAAGATCTTCGCGAAGCTCGGCATCCGCTACAGCGCGCTGGCCAGCAAGGATCTCGACGTTTCCTATGGTTTTGCGACGGACTGGCAGATTTCGGAAAACAAGCTCGTCGTTCTTGAAGACGACAAGAAGCTTTTCCCTCCCTACTATCTGGTGCCGGTCGTTCGTCAGGACACGCTTGCCAAAAACCCCAAGATCTCCGAGGTGCTGAACAAGATCAGTCCGCTTCTCAACAACGAGACCATGCGCGAGCTGAATGCCAAGGTCGATCGCGACAAGGAAGAGCCGGCGGATGTCGCTGCGGACTTTCTGAAGGCCCAAGGCATCTGAAAGCTCTTGATATAATTGTGCAGCGCGCAATTTGACATGACGATGCGGCCCGTCTTTGCTCTGCCGCATCGTCTGCGTCCATGCTCCTGATCGCCTCAAGGAAAGCTCTGAATCGTTGAAGTGGGCTCCCAGACATATTCCCGAGATCGCGCTCGCCGTCTGGCAGCATCTTGTTCTGTCGATTTCCGCTGTTCTGATCGGCCTGGTCGTCGCACTCGTCATCGGCATATTCTGTGCGCGCCGCCAGAGGGTCTACGCCGTTGCCTTGACCATCGCCAACGTGATCTTCGTCATTCCGAGCCTGGCGCTCTTCGCGCTGCTCATTCCGCTTGTCGGCCTCGGCATGAAGCCCGCCTTGATCGGGCTCTCGTCATACTGTCTGCTGATCCTGTTGCGCAACATCGTGACCGGTCTGCGGGGCGTTCCGGCAGACGTGCTCGATGCTGCTGACGGCATGGGATATGGCCGCTGGCAACGATTGTTTCGCATTGAATTGCCACTCGCCGCACCGCTGATCCTGTCTGGTGCCCGCATCGCTCTCGTGACGACAATCGGGATTGCGACGGTCGCGGCCTTTATCGATGGCGGCGGGCTCGGCACGATCATCCTCATCGGTATCGACCAGGAATATCCGGAGAAAATCATGGTCGGCGGTATTCTGACAGCACTTCTTGCGATCTCCTTCGACCTGATCCTGACCCGCGCCGAACGGCTCCTGGTCCGGTGGCAATGAAGGGATCGCAATGCTGAACGATGCGGTTTCCTGGATCGCCAACAATCCCGACGTCTTCACGCGCGCGCTCGGCCAGCATCTGGTTATGTCCGGCGTGTCGCTCGCAATCGCGCTTGTTATCGCGCTGCCTCTGTCGGTTGCCATCGTCCATCACGGCCGCTTCGCATTCGGCGTCATCAATACAGTGAACGGTTTGCGCACGGTTCCCAGTCTGGCGATCCTCGCGATCATGATGCCGCTGCTCGGTATCGGACTGATGCCGTCTATTGTGGCGCTGACAGTTCTTGCCCTGCCGCCGATCCTGCTCAACGCCTATATCGGTCTTCGGGATGTGGACCCGGACGCCGTCGAGGCGGCAATCGGCATGGGTATGAGCCGCAGTCAGGTGCTGCGCAAGATTCGCATTCCGCTCGCCGCACCGGCGATGTTTGCCGGTGCGCGTACCGCCGCCGTTCAGGTCCTGGCCGGCGCGACGCTTGCCCCGTTTATCGGTGGGGGCGGACTGGGCGATTTTATTGCAGGTGGCATCAGTATGATGGACATGTCGCGACTTCTCGTCGGCGCCGTGCCGATCGCCATTCTCGCTCTCGGAACCGAGTTCATTCTCGGCTTTACAGAGAAGAAACTCTTCGCAGAAAGAACAGCCGCATGATCCGCATGGAGAACGTCACCAAGCATTATGCAGAAGCGGCGATGCCATCGGTCGAAAACCTGACCCTCGAGGTTCCCGAAGGATCGATTGTCGCATTGATCGGACCTTCCGGCTGCGGCAAGACCACAACGATGCGAATGATCAATCGTCTGATCGAACCCACAGAGGGGCGTATCTTCGTCAACGGGGAGGACGTGACCCATGTCGACCCGGTGCAATTGCGCCGACACATCGGCTACGTCATCCAATCCGTCGGCCTCTTTCCCCATATGACGATCGCGGAAAATATCGCGGCCGTGCCGAACCTGCTCGGGTGGGACAAAGCCCGTATCGACCGGCGTACGGCAGAGCTGCTCGATCTCGTCGGTCTCGATCCCAAGGACATGCTGAATCGTTACCCACGGCAGCTTTCGGGAGGCCAGCGCCAGCGTATCGGCGTCGCCCGTGCTCTGGCAGCGGACCCTGCAGTCCTTCTCATGGACGAGCCGTTCGGCGCCATCGACCCCATCGCCCGCGCGCGACTTCAGGATGAGTTTCGGCAGATCCTCAGCCGCGTCCGCAAGACAGTGGTCCTCGTGACACATGATCTCGATGAGGCAATCCGTCTCGGAGACCGTATCGCCATCATGCGCGATGGCCGGATCGTTCAATACGATACGCCTGATGCGATCCTGTCCCGCCCCGCAGACGATTTCGTCGCCAACTTTGTGGGTATAGATCGAGCGATCAAACGTCTCAGCCTGTTTTCGGTAGCGGATGCCGCACTTGCCGGGCTGCACGCCGGTGCAGCGTCCAGGGTCGCCGCATCGGTGAACCTGCGCGATGCACTGTCGCTGATGGTTGCGGGCAATACAGACGTCCTTGCCGTGGCCGGCGAAGACGGCACCGTGACAGGCCATCTGACGCGCGAAGCGATCTTCTCGATCTGACCGGAGAAAGCCGATGTCCTTTTCCTACCGCTCTTGCGAGGTTCCGGCCGTGTTGATCGAGCCCACCCATCGTCGGATCCGCCTTAAAGCGGGCGAAAGCATCATCGCCGACACGACCGGCGCGATCGCGATCTACGAGAATGGAGGGCATCCCGTCTACTACCTGCCAAAGAGCGATTTCCTCGCCGGTGTGCTGTCGCCTTCCGGTAAGAGCGAGGCAAAGGCCCTGCTGGGGGAGAAGCAGGTTTTCGATCTGATGGGTGTCGGTGCCGCCAAAGCCTGGTCCTTCGACGGCAGTCCCATCGGGCACAGCGAGCTTGCAGACTTCGTGTCCGTCGAATGGCCGGCTGTGCGCTGGTTCGAAGAGGATGAGGAAATCTTCCGGCATCCACGCAATGTCTACAAGCGGATCGACACGATCAGGAGCTCGCGCCTTGTCGAGGTTTTTCTGGATGGTCAATTGGTGGCGCGCACCAATCGGGCTGTCTTCCTGTTCGAAACGGGGCTTATTCCCCGCTACTATTTCCCCGCCGAAGACGTCATCGGGGGACGCCTGATCGACAGCGATCTGACGACCTATTGCCCCTACAAGGGCACGGCCTCCTACTTCCATTTCGAACTTGCTGGCGTGAGGCATGATGACATCGTCTGGTCCTATCCCGATCCTCTTGACGAGAGCCTGAAAGTCAGAGGGCTGATCTCGGTCTATAATGAAAAGATGGATGAGATTCGCGTCAGCACAGAGGCCCGGTCCTGATGCTGCTCGGCTATGCGCTTTCTCCCTTCGGTCATAGATCGGATGCCTGGCGCCAAGCGCCGGACGATCGGCTTCTCGGCTTCGATGCGTTGCTGGAGCAGGTGTCTGCGGCCGATGCGGAGGGTCTGGCTTTCGTTCTGCTTGCGGACCGGCTCGGGCTTCGTCCGACCGACGACGTGTCCCCGACGGCGGTACCCTTTGAGCCGACATTGCTTGCCTCGGCGCTCGCGACCCGCGTCGGTCGGATCGGCATGATCGCGGCGGCAGCGACTACCCAGCACGAACCTTACAATCTAGCTCGCCGTTTTGCCTCGCTGGACCTCATCAGCAAAGGGCGCGGGGGATGGCTGGTCCTGGCGGACGGCGGTCATCATGATCGCGATGTTGAATTTGTGGATGTCGTCACCGCGCTCTGGGATAGTTTCGAGGATGACGCCTTCGTCTACGACAAGACAGCGGGTCGTTTCTTTGATCCGTTGAAAATGCATGTCGCACACCACAAGGGCGCGCATTTCACGGTCCGCGGCCCTCTGAACGTCAACCGCTCGCCGCAGGGCAGGCCGGTTTTGGCGCATCTGCTTGATGACGCCGATAGTGCGTTGGCCATCCGCACAGGGGAGCTGCTTTTGTTGCAGGCAAGATCGGCTGACGATCTGGTTGCGGCGGCAAAGCGCATCGGCAAGGCGATCAACGCAGCCGGCCGCAAGAGAGACGATATCCGTCTTGTCGCCAGCATCAGTCCGGTCATCTGCTCCGCTGGTCAGGGAGCGGAGAAGACATCGGCATTTTCCGACATCGACCAGACGGTCGAGCCGCCTTTCGCAGCCCGTCTGGCCGGTACGCCGTCGGCGATCGTCGAGCAGTTGAAGGACCTTGAGGCGACGGCCGACCTCGACGGCTTCACTGTCTTTCCGCCGACGCTTGAAATGGGGCAGCGCTTCCTTTCGGAGGTCGTTCCGGAACTCAGGCGACAAGGCCTGATGGACGCCGGTTCTGGCACGACGCTTCGGGAGAGGCTTGGTCTTCCCCGGCAAGAGCATCCGTCTCTGGTCGGCAAGGAGGCGTCACGATGAGCAGACGTTCTATGAAGCTCGGCGCCTTTCTCATGGCAGGCGGTCATCACATCGCGGCGTGGCGACATCCCGATGCGCATGCGCGGGCCGGTAGCGACATCGATCATTTCATAGCGCTGGCGCAGATCGCCGAACGCGGCACGTTCGACATGATCTTCATCGAGGATGCGGCCGCTATCCGCGAGCGCAATCCTGATCTCGCCAGCCAGGCCGCTCGCTCTACGGCCTTCGAACCGCTGAGCCTTCTCGCGGCAATCGCCGTCAACACGTCTCATATCGGGCTCGTCGCCACCGCCTCGACCAGTTACACCGAACCTTATGGTCTTGCCCGCAGCTTTGCGGCGCTCGACCAGCTCAGTGGTGGTCGTGCGGGTTGGAACCTCGTGACCTCCGCAAGCGAACTGGAGGCGGAGAATTTTGCAGCGAGCGGGTTGCGTCCACACTCGCAGCGTTACGAACGTGCCGAGGAATTTGCCGACGCGGCGCTCGCATTGTGGGACAGCGTGCAGCAGACAGCCTATCTGCCACCCGGCGAAGGGGTGTTCGCAGATCGGTCCAAGCTTCATCCTGTCCACAAGCATGGACGGCATTTTGCCGTAGACGGGATTCTCGAAAGTCGGCGCTCGCCTCAAGGGCGGCCGGTGATGGTTCAGGCCGGCGCTTCGGAGGCAGGCAAGGATCTGGCGGCACGCACCGCAGACGTCGTGTTCGCAGCCTCGCAAACCAAGGCGGAAGCTCAGGCCTATTACGTGGATGTGAAATCGAGGCTCGCCACATACGGGCGAGACCCTGACGATCTCAAGGTCATGCCGGGCATTTCTCCGATTGTCGCTGCCACCGAAGAGGAGGCAAAGGCGAAATACCGCACGCTCCAGGACCTCATCCCCGATGCCGTCGGCGTGGCGCTCCTTGCAAGTTATCTCAGCATCCAGGATCTTGCCGCCTATCCGCTCGACGGCCCCTTGCCGGACATGCCCCCAACCAACCTGATCCAGAGCCGGCAGCAGTTGATCGTCGATCTCGGCAAGCGAGAGGGGCTTTCGATCAGGGAGCTGGCGAGACACTTTGCCGGTGCACGGGGCCATTGGCAGGTGGTCGGCACGCCCGGTCAGATCGCCGACGCCATGGAGGAGCGGTTCCTTGACGGCGCTGCCGACGGGTTCAACGTCATGGCACCCCTTTTTCCCTCGGGCCTTGAGGACTTCGTCACGCTGGTCGTGCCGGAACTGCGCCGCCGTGGGCTCTTCCGTACGGAATACGAGGGTAAGACGCTGCGGACAAATCTCGGCGCTGCCATGCCGACCAATGATGAAGCGAGATGACAATGGATCCGATCTATATCGACTACCTGAACGCCTTCGATATCGAGGCGCTGGACCTCACCAATGACGAGATCCTTGGTGCCATCGAGACATCGCTCGGCGCGCAGGGCAATGGCGAGACGGTGATCGAGCCGCGCGTACATCTTGAGCCGGATGCGAGCTTCCACGGTCACTTCAATGTGCTGCGCGGCTATGTGGCACCACTCGGGTTGGCAGGCGTCAAGGTCGTCGGCGACTATGTCGACAATTACAAGCTCGGTTACCCCTCGGAATTCGGGGTGCTCAACCTCTTCGACCCGCGTACCGGCGTACCGAAGGCCATCCTCGACGCCACTGTCATCACCGACATGCGCACCGGTGCGGTGACGGCGATGGGCGCCAAGCATCTTGCCCGCAAGGGCTCGAAAGTCCTTGGCCATATCGGCGCCCGCGGCACGGCCTACTGGAACGTGCGGCTGCTCGACCATCTCTTCGATTTCGACGAGATCCGCGTTCACTCGCGCCGGCCGGAAAGCCGGGACGCTTTCGGTGCCAAACTCGAAAACGATCTTGGCAAGAAAATTACGGTGACCGACAACTGGCGAGACTGCGTCGATGGTGCGGACATCGTCGTCGAGGCATCGCGGCTCAACGCGCCGGAGCCGATGCTGAAGACGGAATGGATCAAGAAGGGCGCTTTCGTCGTGCCTTACGGGACGATGAGTGCCGTCGAGCTCTCGCTGACCGACATCATAGATAAGCTGGTGGTGGATGATTGGGGGCAATGCAAGGGCGGCAAGCTTGGCTCGCTGCGTGCCCATGTCGAGGCCGGCAAGCTTTCAGAGGACACGCTGCATGCGGAGCTCGGCCAGATCGTCGCCGGCTTGAAGCCGGGTCGCGAGAGCGATGAGGAGACCATTCTTCTGTGGCATCGCGGGCTGTCGCTCAGCGACATCGCGCTCGGTTCGGCGCTGCTGGAGAAGGCGAAGGCCAGGAATATCGGACAGCGGCTCCGTTTCGCATGACGACGATCTGCCTGACAGGGTCGGAGGTCACGATCGCGGATATCGTTGCGATTGCAAGGCAACGCGCTGAAGTGAGCGCCGACGAGCGGGTGATTGCCAGGCTGGTGGAGGCGCGGCTCGTTCTTGAAAACGTGGCTGCTTCCGGCCAGCCGATCTACGGAATGAACACCGGCCTCGGCGCCAATCTGAAGACCGCCGTTACGGAGGATTTCGCCGCCTTTCAGGTTCAGTTGATCCGGGGCAGGGGAATGGCCGTCGGCGAACCGATGCCACGCGACGCCACCCGCGCCGTCGTTGCCGCACGGCTCGCAATGCTCGCTGTCGGGGGGTCTGGCATCTCGCCTGCTGTCTTCCAGGCACTGCTTGGTCTTCTCAACGCCGGCGTGCATCCCGTCATGCGCTCTGTGGGTTCCATCGGCGCTGGCGACCTCGTGCTTCTCTCGGCAATGGCGCGGGTCCTGATCGGCGAGGGGGAGGCGGAATATCAGGGCGAGATCCTCCCTTCTCTTGTGGCGCTCGCTCGCGCCGGTCTTGCCCCGACGGTCCTCCAGCCCAAGGATGGCATTGCCCTTCTCAACGCCTCTGCGGTTTCGGTGGGCGAGGGTGCTTTGGTTCTCCACGACCTCAGGCGGCTTCTTGGCTGGCAAAGGCAGGCAGTGGCGCTCTGCTTCGAAGCACTGGCGGGCAATCCGGCCATCCTGGCTCCCGCGATCCAGGCGGCGCGGCCGGCAGCCGGACAGGTCGAAGAGGCAAGCTTGATCCGTGCGGCGTTGCAGGGCTCGTCGCTGTATGAGGGCGGTGTGTCCATACAGGACCCGCTGAGCCTGCGATGCGTGGCGCCGATCCACGGCGCACTTGCCGACGCGCTGGCGCACGCCGAGCGCGCGGTCGAACTCGAACTCAATTCCGCTGCCGACAACCCGCTGGTGCTCGTTGCGGAAAGACGCGTGCTCTCGACAGGTAATTTTCATACGCCGGCGCTCTCGCTGGCATTCGAGAGCCTCGGACTGGCGCTTGCCCAGGCCGCGGCGGCCTCGGCCGCCCGGTTCATACAATTGACCGGCTCCCGTCGTCATGGCCTGCCTCGCTATCTGTCTCCAGCGGGTGGAGCGTCCGCAGGTCTGGTCCCGATGCAGAAGACGGTGACGGCCCTGCTGGCTGCCATTCGCCACAAGGCCAATCCTGTTATGCTAGATTTTCTTGCCGTTTCCGAGGGCGTCGAGGACCATGCGACCCAATCGCTTCTTACCGTCCGCAAGCTCGGCGAGATGCTGTCCTCGTGGCGCCTGCTGATCGCCTGCGAGATGGTGGCGGCAGCACAGGCCGTCGAGATGCGGCAGGAGCATCGTTGCGGGGCCGGCACGCAAATGATCCATGACATGATCCGAGCCAAGGTTCCTGCCCTACAGGAGGACCGCTCGCTCGGCGAAGATGTTGCGGTTCTGGCAAGTCATCTGGAGCTGTGTGAGGACAGCTGGGACAGGCGCTCAGAATTGCGCTGACATCGGGCAGGTCGGTGCCGCTCCGAACGATAAAGGCCGGCTCCTGAAAGGGACCAGCCGAGCCGGTGATGCCGGCATCAGCTTTATTGCGATTGATCCTTGTATTCCGTTTTGCGCTTACCCAAATAGGTTTTGCGGACCGGGCCCCTCTGATCAAGGCGAATGCCTTTTTGATGTCGGACCGCATCGAGCGTGCTCGGTGCGATCTTATGGCCAATCGTAAGCTCCCCAAACATGTTCGATGTCGTGAACCAGACGCACTTCGCGTCGTTTTGGAGAGTTTTCTTATGTGTAACGTTTCTCGTCGCCTTTTCCTGACAGCCACGGCCGCTTCTGCCGCCATTGCGCTGCCGGCCTCGCTTCATGCCGAGGAGGCTGGCGCGTCTGCCGTGCCCCTGGCACCCGCGCCCGTCAAGGATGGAAAGTCTACGCTGACGCCGGATGAGGCACTGGATCTGCTGAAACAGGGGAACGAGGCCTTTCTGCGAAACGAACTGGTTTACCCCAACAGGACGGAGACGCGCCGGCTGGAACTCGCCAAGGGCCAGGCCCCGTTCTGCGCCTATGTTTCATGTTCCGACAGCCGTGTTCCTCCTGAACTGCTGTTCGGACGAGGCTTGGGTGAGCTCTTCATCATCCGCAACGCCGGCAATACCGTGGATACCGTCGCCATGGGATCGATCGAATACGCCGTTGCCGAACTCGGGGTTCCTCTGATCGTCGTCATGGGACATGAGAGCTGCGGTGCCGTGAAGGCAGCAATGGCTGTCGTGGAGAGCAATGCCCGCTTTCCCGGGCAGATCGACAACATGATCGAGCCAATCATCCCGGCCGTTCTTGAAGCACGTGGGCAAACGGGCGACCCGACCGAGAACGCCGTGCGTCAAAACGTTCGCCGTGTCGTACGTACCTTGCGGGAAGAAAGCGACCCGCTCCTGCTCAAGCCTCTGGCGGAGGGCCGTATCAAGGTCGTCGGCGCCTATTACCGCCTCGACACCGGCGTTGTGGAATTCTTCGACCAGCAGTGAGGTCGACGCGAACGTTTCGCTCCAGGACACCGATATCGCGGCTGAATGCGGACCGACAAACGGTCCGCATTCAGCCGGTACCGTTTCACTCCCTGACGTTGAAGCCTTCTGCAAACCCGGTCGGATTCACGGAGGCAACGAGGGATCATAGACTCACGATTGTTTTGCTCGATGTGTTCATCATAGGGGGTCCAATTCGGCCCAATGATCGAGATGCTCAGCCGTGTTCAGCGAGCCTGTAGCCGACGCCTGTTTCGGTGAGGATGTAGCGGGGCTGATCGGGGCTTTCTTCGATCTTTTGGCGCAGCTGCCGGACGTATACCCTGAGATACTGGACGTCCGTGATCTCGCCCCAGACCTTTTCGAGAATGAACCTGTGGGTCAGGACACGGCCGGAATGCTGCACCAGCAGCCGCAGGATATCGTATTCCTTCGGCGTCATCTTCACCTCGACACCCCGAACTCTGACGATCCGTTTTACGAGATCGACCGATAGTTCGCCCGCCGTAAAGACAGGCTCCTCGCCTTGGGTTTGCAGGCGATGGCGCAGCGCCACACGGATGCGTGCGACGAGTTCGTTCATTCCGAAGGGCTTGGTGACATAGTCGTCGGCACCAAGTTCGAGCGCCCGAACGATGCCTGCCTCGTCCGTGCGGCTCGACAGGATGATGATGGGAAAGGCAACCTTTTCCGAACGCCATTTGGCGAGAAGTTCGTGCCCGCCCATGTCGGGAAGGCCGAGGTCCAGCAAGGCGAGATCCGGGACTTCGGCTCGCGCCATCTCGATCGCGGAATGGGCGTTGGGCGCGCCTTTGATGGTAAAGCCTTGTGACGACAGGCCCACATCGAGCAGTTTGCGGATCGGGGGCTCATCGTCCACGACGAGGATCTTGACGGTGGCATGGGTCATGCTGTCGTTCCCTTCGATGGCGACGCCTTCGGGAGTTTGATCTGGAAGACGGCGCCTGCTGCGCCCGGCCTGTTTCCAGCGGAGATACTCCCTCCCATCGCCTCGAGGAACCCTCTGCAAATCGACAGGCCAAGACCGGTTCCGGCTTTGACATGGTCGATCTTGTGCACCCGGTAGAAGCTGTCGAAGATGCGCTCCAGATCGCCCGGTGGCACGCCCGGACCCTCGTCCGTGACGCGCAGTCGAACCACGCCGTCGTCGTCCCGGGCGTCGATCCTGATCGTCGTGTCGTGCGGGGCGTATTTCGCAGCGTTGTCGATCAGGTTGAAGAGCGCCTGTTCGAGCAGTACCGGATCGACCTTCACCATGGGAAGATCGTCGGGGATTGCCGTCTCCACGCGATGGTCCGCCGTGATCTTCGCAGCGCGTGCCAGAGCCGAGCCGACGATGTCGCCGACGAAGTGCGGCCCGGCGTTCGGTATCATGGCGCCGGACCCGATGCGGGTCATGTCGAGCAGGTTCGCGATAAAACGATTGAGGCGCTCCGACTCCTCGATGACCGTGGTCAGGAGCTCGTCCTTGGCCTCATCCGAAAGACCGGCGCCGAAGTCCTTGATCGTGCCCGCCGATCCGAGGATTGCGGCGAGAGGTGTCTTCAGATCATGAGAAATGGAGGTGAGCAGCGCGGTTCTCAGACGGTCCGTTTCGGCTGCGAGCTTTGCCTTGTCCACATCGGCCACGAGCTGGATGCGTTCGATGGCAAGCGCGGCCTGGTCGGCAAGCGCGTCGAACAGGCGCTGCTGATCGGAGTTGAGGAGTGGGCCCTGTCTGTCGTTGTCGAGCCCGACCACGCCGATGGCTCCGCGTCCCGTGCGCAAAGGGAGATAGAGCCTCTTGGCGCCGGGCAGCGTATCGGCCGCGCGGCCTGCCGGGCGATCGTGCTCCCAGGCCCATCGTGCGGCTGCGATGTCCGCATCGATCAACGTGTCGTCAGGCGGATACCCGGCCCTGACCGAGATCGTCCCGTCCTCCGGTAGCAGGATGACGACCCGGACCTTCAGCATCGAGGCGATCTGGTAGGCCGTTGCCCAGAGAACATCGTCGAGCGTGCCTGTGCCTGCGAGTTTTCGCGAGAACAGGTAGAGGTCCTCCGTCGTGCGCGCCCGCTGTCGCGCCGCCGTCGCCTGTCTTTGAACGGCAGCGGCCAGATTGCTCGCCACCAGCGCGGTGCCGAGGAAGAAGAGCAGAGCGATGACGCTTTCGGGATCGCGGATCGTCAGCGTGTAGCGCGGTTCGAGAAAGAAGAAGTTGAAGGCGGTAGCACCCAGAAAAGACGCAAAGAGGCCGGGGCCGAGCCCACCCCTGACGGCGGAGGCAAGAACCCCCATCAGGAAGACAAGTGCGAGATTCTGCACGTTGAGCGTCTGGTCGAGAAGGATACCGGTCACCACGGCCATCGACACGAAGGCCAGACTGAACAGATAGTCCTTCGGCTTTATCCGGTTTGCAGCCTTCGCCGTGCGCACGCCTCTCGGCGCAACCTCTTCTCCGCCGTCCGACATGACGTGCACGCTGATCGTGCCCGAGTTGCGGATCAGGTCGTGGGTGATCGACCCCTCGAACCATTCCCGCCAGCGCGGCCTGCTGGATTTGCCGACGATGAGGTGGTTGAAGTTGTTCGCGCCGGCATAGGAGATCAGATCGCGTGAGACGTCCGAAGCGGGAAGCGTGACAGTTTCCGCCCCCAGTTGTTCGGCAAGCCGCATGCAGGCCGCCAGACGGTCCTTGTCCGCGTCTGCAAGATAGGCCACGCGGGATGTTTCCATATGGATGACCGTCCAGGGAGCCCGTAGCCTGTCTGCCTGCCGCCGCGCATAGCGAACCAGCGTTGCACCATTGCGTCCATGGTCGAGGCAGACGAGGATGCGTTCGCCGGCGGCCCAGGGGCCAGATATTGCATGGGCCTGCATATGGTTGAGAAGCTGGTCGTCCACCCGTTGCGCCGTGCGTCTGAGGGCAAGCTCACGCAGTGCCGTCAGATTGCCGGGCGAAAAGTAGTTCTCGATGGCGCGCCGCGCGGTTTTGGGCACGTAAACCTTGCCGTCCTGCATCCGCTTGATGAGGTCCTGCGGCGTGATGTCGATGATCTCGATGTCGTCAGCGCGATCGATGATGGAGTCGGGAACCGTCTCCCGCACGCGGATGCGCGTGATCTGTGCGACGATGTCGTTGAGGCTTTCGACGTGCTGTATGTTGAGCGTGGTATAGACGTCGATGCCGTTCGCCAGCAGTTCCAGAACGTCGAGGTATCGCTTCGGATGGCGGCTTCCCGGAGCGTTGGTGTGTGCCAGTTCGTCAACGAGCGCGAGCGCCGGACGCCGCTTGAGAATGGCATCGATATCCATCTCGTCCAGCATCTGTCCCTTGTAGTCGATGGACGCCCGGGCCACGGTTTCCAGCCCAAGGATCAGTGCCTTCGTCTCCTCGCGCCCGTGCGTTTCCACGACGCCGATGACGACATCCGTGCCGTCGGCTTGTCGGGCGCGGGCGGACATCAGCATCTCGTAGGTTTTGCCGACGCCGGGTGCCGCCCCGAGAAATATCTTCAGCTTGCCGCCGTTTTCCCGGTCGGCCTGAGCGAGAAGCGCGTCGGGAGACGGCCGCCTTTCCAGTCCTCCGTGTCTGTCGTGGGCCATCGTCCGCTCCGTGGTTCCCGGCAGTCCCCGATCAGGGACTGCCGGCTGCCTTTCAGTCTCAGGGCGCTGCGTCCTTGTCCAGCGCAAGGTTCATCTCCAGCACATTCACCAGCCTGTCTGGCGTCAGGACGCCGCCCGGTGAGAACGCGCTGTGCCCGATAAGCTGGTTCACCCTGTCGATCGGGACGTTGCGCGCCCGTGCGATACGCTCGGCCTGGTAAAGAGCGGCGCGCTCTGTGATATGAGGGTCGAGACCCGCACCCGAGGCGGCAGCGAGGTCTGCGGGGAGAGGGTTCTCAGGTGTTGCTCCGTAGACAGCGACGGTCTCCGCAGCACGGTCCGTCAGGTCCGTGCTTGTCGGCGATTTGTTCGACCCACCGGCGCCAGCTGCATTGTAACTCACGGCCGACGGGCGCGGCCAGAAATACTGCGGTCGGGTGAAGGCCTGCGCAACCTGCCGGCTGCCGATGATTGTGCCGTCGGGCGCCGTGATCAGCGAACCGTCGGCGAGGTCAGGAGCGGCGGCCTGGCCGATGGCCCAGACGACGCCCGTATAGCCGCCGACGCAGATCACCATCGTCGCGACGGTGATGCGGAGACTGGAGAGAAGGGTTTCCATGATGACGGTTCTCACTTCATGAACATGACGTGTTCGGCGATGGGGCCAAGTGTGGCGGCGGGGAAGAACGTCAGCGCACCCACGATGACGACGGTGACGGTCAGCATGCCGGCGAAGGTGCCGTTTTCGACCGACAGCGTTCCGCTGGACTCGGTTGCACGGCGCTTGGTGGCGAGCGAACCGACGATGGCGAGCGGCAGGATGATCGGGATGAAGCGGGCAAGCAGCATCACGGTGCCGGTGGCGATGTTCCAGGCGGCCGTGTTGTCGCCGAGCCCTTCGAAACCGGAGCCGTTATTGGCGGCGGCAGAGGAGAACTCGTAGAGGATTTCGCTGAAGCCGTGCGGGCCGATATTGTTGAGTGTGGCCGCGCCCCATGGCGTTACCGCAAAGATTGCCGTGCCCACGAGAATGAAGAACCCGTGGCTGAGAAGGCCCATCATGGCAAATTTTACTTCCTTCGCCTCGATGCGCCAGCCGAGAAATTCCGGCGTGCGACCGATCATCATGCCTGCGATGAAGACAGCGACGACGATGTAGAGAAACATGTTGATCATGCCGACGCCGACGCCGCCGAAATCCTCGTTCAGCCACATGCCGATCATCGGCATCAGGCCCGTCAGCGGGTTGAGGCTGTCATGCATCGCGTTGACGGAGCCGTTGCTTGTCGAGGTGGTGACGACCGCCCAGACCGGTCCTGCCGCTGCACCGAACCGCAGTTCCTTCCCTTCGAGGTTGCCGACGTCCTGCGTTATGGGCAGGGATGCGAAGGCGTGGGTCGGCTCCGTTTCAAAGCCGATCGCTCCGGTAATGCGGGCGCCCATGAGGACGAGCATCACCGTGAAGAGAACGGCGGCATGTTTCATCCGACCGATGATGCGGCCGAACATCCAGACGCAGCCCATGGGAATGATGATGATCGAGATGGTCTGCAGAACATTCGACCAGAAGGTCGGGTTCTCAAGCGGATGCGTGCTGTTCGGCCCGAAGAAGCCGCCGCCATTGGTGCCGAGCTGCTTGATCGCGACGAAAGCGGCGACAGGCCCGCGTGCGATCGTCTGCTGCACGCCCTCCAGCGTGGTCGCGACCGCCGAGCCCTGGAATGTCATGGGCACGCCCGTGAAGAGGAGGAGGATGGCAACGATGAGGGCAAGCGGCAGGAGAACGAGGAACGTCGCACGCTGCACATCGAGGAAGAAGTTGCCGAGCTTGCGGCCAGCCAACCCGCGGGCCAGTGCCGCGAGCGCTGCAAGGCCGACGGCCGTCGACACGAATTGAAGCCACATCAGCGCAGCCAGCTGGGAAAGGTAGCTCATCGCAACCTCGCCCGAATAGTGCTGAAGGTTGGTATTGGCGACGAAGGAACTTGTCGTGTTGAAGATCAGCGTGCCCTCGAGCGCTCCCTTGCCGTCGGGATTGAGCGGCAGGTATTGCTGAAGCGCGAGAAGCGCGAAACATGCCACGAACATGACGACGTTGAAGCCGAGCAGGGAGAAAACATAGCGCTTCCAGTCCTGCGCCTGTCCGGTCGCCGGACCACCGATCGCCTGGAAAGCCGAGGTAAATCCACTGGGCGTTCCTTGGCCCGCGCCTGGGTCCATCGCCCAGTTCATGTAGCGGCCGAGCGGCCAGGAGAGGAGGGCGGTGCCTCCGATGATCATGATGACGAAGAGGATTGCTTGTATCATTGTGATGACTCCAGCTTCAGGCTTTTTCGAGCGCCGAGGCCAAGGCGAAGAGCAGTCCGAAGACGATCATGCCGAGGATGAACATTGCGATGGTCATGGTCTTTCCGATCAGGCGAGGTTGAGGGCCGACACGATCATGTCGATGAGCTTGATGCCGACGAAGGGGACGACGAGACCGCCAAGACCGTAGATCAGCAGGTTCCGTCTGAGCAGCGGCCCGGCACCTATCGCTTTGTAGGCGACGCCTTTAAGCGCGAGCGGAATCAGCGCGATGATAATCAGGGCATTGAAGATGATCGCCGACAGAATGGCGCTTTGCGGCGTTGCGAGGCCCATGACGTTCAGGGCATCCAGCTGCGGATAAAGCGCGACGAACATCGCGGGAATGATAGCGAAATACTTGGCCACATCGTTTGCGATCGAGAAGGTGGTCAGCGATCCTCGCGTCATGAGCAGTTGTTTGCCGATTTCCACGATCTCGATCAGCTTGGTCGGGTCGCTGTCGAGATCCACCATGTTGCCCGCTTCGCGTGCAGCGACCGTGCCGGTGTTCATGGCGACGCCGACATCGGCCTGCGCCAGCGCCGGCGCATCATTGGTTCCGTCCCCGCACATGGCGACCAGCTTGCCCTTTGCCTGCTCGTCGCGGATCAGCTGCAGCTTGTTCTCCGGGGTCGCCTGCGCGAGAAAGTCATCGACTCCGGCTTCCGCGGCGATGGCTGCGGCCGTCATCGGGTTGTCGCCGGTGATCATGACGGTGCGGATGCCCATGCGGCGGAGTTCCGCGAACCGCTCGCGGATGCCGCCCTTCACGATGTCCTTCAGGTGGATGATGCCGAGCAGTTTCCCGTCCCGCGCAACGGCAAGCGGCGTACCGCCTGCCTTCGAGATGGAATCCGCGATCGCCTGACCTTCCCGCGCAACGGCGCCCACCGATGCGCTGCCACCGGACACGGCGTGGAGTTGCAGATATGTGAGCACGGAATCCACCGCACCCTTGCGGATTGACGTCCCTTCCAGGTCCACCCCGGACATCCGGCTTTGCGCGGTGAAGGGGACGAACGTCGCGTTGAGGTCCTTCATGTCCCTTGCGCGGATGCCGTATTTTTCCTTGGCCAGCACGACGACGGATCGGCCCTCCGGCGTCTCGTCGGCAAGCGATGCAAGTTGCGACGCGTCGGCGAGATCCTGTTGCGTCACGCCGCTGACCGGGTGGAATTCGGTAGCCTGACGGTTGCCGAGCGTGATCGTTCCCGTTTTGTCGAGCAGCAGCGTATCGATGTCGCCCGCAGCCTCCACGGCACGGCCGGACATCGCCAGCACGTTGAAGCGAACCAGACGGTCCATACCCGCAATGCCGATGGCGGAGAGAAGCGCGCCGATGGTGGTGGGAATGAGCGTAACGAACAGTGCCACGAGCACGACGATCGGAATGGATCCGCCGGCATAGCTTGCAAAGGCCGGAATCGTCGCCGTCGCCATCACGAAGATGAGCGTCATCGCAGCAAGAAGAATGTTGAGGGCGATCTCGTTGGGTGTCTTCTGGCGTTCGGCGCCTTCGACCAGCGCAATCATGCGGTCTATGAAGGTGGAACCGGCGGCTGCGGTAATGCGCACCTTGATCCAGTCGGACAGAACCTGCGTGCCGCCCGTGACGGCGGAACGGTCGCCGCCTGATTCCCGGATGACGGGCGCGGATTCGCCGGTAATCGCAGCTTCGTTGACGGAGGCGATGCCCTCGACGATCTCGCCATCGGAAGGGATGATGTCGCCGGCCTCCACGAGCACAACGTCGTTGACCTTCAGCGACGCGCCGGGGACATCTTTCCATGTGCGGCTGTCGGCAGATGCCAACAGCTTTGCCTGGGTTTCGGAACGGGTGCGACGCAGAGATTCGGCTTGGGCCTTTCCGCGTCCCTCGGCCACGGCTTCGGCAAAATTGGCAAACAGCACCGTGAACCAGAGCCAGAGAATGATCTGGAACGAGAAACCAAGTCCGTCGGCTCCCGTCGCGAGGTCCTTGAAAAAGAGAACGGTCGTCAGCAGGGAAACAATGGCGACCACGAACATGACCGGATTCTTGGCTAGGGTTCGCGGGTCGAGTTTTCGAAACGCGCCGCCGATGGCAGGCACGAGGATGCGCGCATCGAGAATGCTCGCGGATGTGGGTTTGCTCATGAGAGACCCCGAAGATGGTTGGTAGGGAAGGTCGGATCAGTTCGAGACGAAGACGTTCGCTTTCGCCAGCGCGATGACGACGCTCAGGATGAGAACCATGCCGATAACGACGTTTGATGCGCGGCAGGCCTTGCGGAGGTCATGTGGAAAGAGAGCCTGCCGGAAATTGCGGAGCGCGGCTTTCATAACGCTCTAGAAGCGCTCGGGCCGCCAGAGCGCATAGGCGAGGTAGACCGTGATGAAGACGGTCACGCCACCGCTGAGGATATAGTCGAATGTCATGTCGCACCTATCGTTCTATCAAAACCCGGCGCGTTGAGGCGCCGGGGACGGATGAACCATGCGGCTGATACGCGTAGGAATTCGAGACGGACACACTGACGAAGATATAAAGATTCTATATGGATTTCCGTGCAGCATGGGCTGCGAGCATGTGGCCCTGGCTGCAACAGGGGCGTCCGCAGAACATCGGGCGTTCATAGCTCTGGATCGGAAGAAGATGTTCCCTTAAGTTCGGTTCGATCCTACTCGAGGCGTCATTCTGGGCGAGGCACCGACCTGCTTCAACGTCCAGCTCTCGCTTCGGGGCAATATCCGATACGTTCCTTCCCGAGGGAACATCGCATTTCTAGAACGGAGACGCTTACATGGACGGAAAAGTCAACGACGGCGCCGGCAAATGTCCAGTCGCACATACGCCGCGCGGCCGGTCGAATCGTGACTGGTGGCCCAACCAGCTCAATGTCCAGATCCTTCACGGGCATTCCGTTCGCTCCGATCCGATGGGCGACGCGTTCAACTATGCCGAAGAGTTCAAGACGCTCGATCTCGATGCCCTGAAGCAGGACCTTCACGCCCTGATGACCGACAGCCAGGAATGGTGGCCGGCAGATTTTGGTCACTATGGCGGCCTGTTTATCCGCATGGCCTGGCACAGCGCCGGCACATACCGCATCACCGATGGCCGCGGCGGTGCGGGCATGGGCCAGCAGCGTTTCGCACCTCTCAACAGCTGGCCTGACAACGTCAATCTCGACAAGGCCCGCCGTCTCTTGTGGCCGATCAAGCAGAAATACGGCAACAAGATTTCCTGGGCCGATCTGATGATCCTAACGGGCAATGTTGCGCTCGAATCCATGGGTTTCAAGACGTTCGGTTTTGCCGGCGGCCGCGCCGATGTCTGGGAGCCGGAAGAGCTTTACTGGGGCCCGGAAGGTACGTGGCTCGGCGACGAGCGTTACAGCGGTGAGCGGGAGCTGGCAGAGCCGCTCGGCGCCGTGCAGATGGGCCTAATCTACGTCAACCCGGAGGGCCCAAGCGGTAATCCCGATCCGCTCGCCTCGGCACGCGACATTCGCGACACCTTCGCCCGCATGGCGATGAACGACGAGGAAACCGTGGCGCTCATTGCCGGCGGCCACACGTTCGGCAAGACTCACGGCGCCGGCGACGCATCTTTCGTCGGCATCGATCCGGAAGGTGGCGAACTGGAAGCGCAGGGCCTCGGCTGGGCGAGCAAGTTCAACACCGGTATCGGCCGTGATGCGATCGGCAGTGGCCTTGAAGTGACCTGGACGCAAACGCCGACACAATGGAGCAACTACTTCTTTGAAAACCTGTTCGCCTTCGAATGGGAACTGACGACAAGCCCTGCCGGTGCCAAGCAATGGGTTGCAAAGAATGCCGAAGCTTCCATTCCGGATGCTTTCGACCCGTCGAAGAAGCAGCTGCCGACCATGCTGACAAGCGATCTGGCCCTGCGTTTCGACCCGGCCTATGAAAAGATTTCGCGCCGGTTCCTCGAAAACCCGGCCGAATTCGCCGACGCCTTCGCGCGCGCCTGGTTCAAGCTGACCCACCGCGACATGGGTCCGAAGGCGCGTTACCTCGGTCCGGAAGTGCCGGCCGAGAACCTGATCTGGCAGGACGTCATACCGGCGGTCGATCACCCCTTGGTCGATGACGCCGACATCGCAAGCCTCAAGGAAAAAGTTCTGGCAACCGGTCTTTCGGTGCAGGAGCTGGTTTCGACAGCCTGGGCTTCCGCTTCGACCTTCCGCGGCTCCGACAAGCGGGGTGGTGCCAACGGCGCCCGGATCCGGCTTGCTCCGCAGAAGGATTGGGAAGCCAACCAGCCGTCACAGCTCGCAAAGGTTCTGGCTGCTCTGGAGGGCGTCCAGCAGAGCTTCAACACGGCGCAGGCCGGCGGCAAGAAGATCTCGCTCGCCGACCTGATCGTGCTTGGCGGTGCTGCGGGTATCGAGAAGGCGGCCAAGGCTGCAGGCAACGATATCAGCGTACCGTTTACACCTGGCCGTATGGATGCCTCGCAGGAGCAGACCGATGCGGACTCGTTTAGAGCGCTCGAACCCCGCGCCGATGCGTTTCGTAATTATGTGAACGGCAACAAGACGCAGTTCATGCAGGCGGAGGAAGCGCTCGTCGATCGTGCCCAGCTTCTGACACTGACAGCACCGGAAATGTCCGTGCTGATCGGCGGCCTGCGCGTGCTCGCGGTCGGCCAACCGGAACATGGTGTGTTGACTGACAAGCCTGAGACCCTGACGAACGATTTCTTCGTCAATCTGCTCGATATGGGAACGGTCTGGGCTCCGGTCGCCGGCAAGCAGGGCGTCTATCAGGGGAGCGACCGCAAGACGGGCGCTGCCAGGTGGACCGGTACCCGCGTCGATCTGATCTTCGGCTCACACGCGCAGCTTCGCGCGATTGCCGAAGTCTACGGCCAGTCCGACGGAAGGCAGAAGTTCGTGCGCGACTTCGTTGGGGCCTGGAACAAGGTCATGAACGCAGATCGCTTCGATCTGGCGGCATAAATGCCGAGACCCGCCTGAGCCGAGACCTCAGGCGGGTCGTTTCCTCTGGAGTTTCCTCTGGAGTTTCCTCATCGAAGGCTGATGGATTTCCGATGCTGCGACAGAGCAGACCCGTTATTCCGGACGCCACTCGCCAATGCTTATGCCACCCTCTGTGGTCAGTTCGGTGCAAACAAAGTGGGAAAGCTCGTCGCTTCTGATGACGGCTGCGCTTAGTCGACCCGTTCGATACGCTCCTGTGTCCAGGGCTATGCGATTGGAATGGATTTCAGGTCGCAGCGACGCTGTGATCGTGTGGCCATGCAGGACGATGTGGCGAAACAGGTCCAGATGGTCGAGAAAGCCGGCCCGGATCCAGCGCAGGTCGTATGCGTCCTGATCTATCAGCTCCACGCCGGGGCGTATTCCCGCATGAACGAAGCAAAAGCGCCCGATCTCCTTGAAGGTCAGGGCATTTTCCAGCAGATCGACATGATGGGGAAACCTGTGCCGGATGTCGGCGGCAATATTATCGAGATCCGGCACCGGTCGGTCCGAATACGCGCTCAATGTCGCGACACCTCCCCAGTCCAGCCAGTTGACGGCGTCCTCGCTGGTGAGTGTGCCGCGCAGAAGTTCGCGCAGGTAATAATCATGGTTGCCCAGAATCAGCCGGGAGCCCGGATAGAGTTCGAGAGTTGCGCAGACCTGATCGATGACCTTGGGACTGTCAGGGCCGCGATCGATAAGGTCACCGAGGAAGATCACGACCGGCTTCGAAGCATGGGCTGCCGCGCCTTCTGCGATATAGGCAAGCATCACTTCAAGAAGATCCGCGCGGCCGTGAATGTCGGCGATCGCGTAGATGTCGGGCGGTCGGCTATCTGTCGTCATCACTCTCTTTCCTGCCGGAAAAACATGGTTGCGGGACATCATCCGGCCGAAGGCGAGCAGCTGGAACGGGAGCAGGGACGAGACCGAAGCGAAGCCATCCGGGGTGGCGATACCGTATACGCCATCTCTCCCCTGACGCACCATCGAAAGCGAGCGGCTCAACGACATGCCATTCAAGCGTATCGCGAGACAAAGGAGTCTCTATACCCCGGCAATGCGGCGCAGATCCTCCACGGCGCCGGGAGCTGCGGCGAGGACCGGGGAGCCGCGGGTCAGTTGCTCGCCATCGACCGGAAAAGGGTGGTGCCAGCCGCCGGCTTCCGAGACGAGGCAATATCCCGCAAGGCAATCCCAGGCGTGCATGTAAGGTTCATAATAGCCGACCAGCCGGCCTGCCGCGACATAGGCGAGCATCAGCGCTCCGGAGCCGTTGCGGATGAAATTGCCACCGGCTTCCATCAGGGTCTCCACCATTTTCCCGACAAAGGCCGGTGTGACGTGGTTGTTGGCGCCGATGCCGGTCACGGCGTTGCGGATGGTCCGCGACGGATCAAGCTGCAATACCCGGCCGTTGAGCACGGCGCCTTTGCCTGTGGCCGCGGCATAGAGTTCGTCGAAGCAGGGCGCAAAGATCACGCCGATCACCGGCTTGCTGTCGAAGAGGACGGCGATGGAGACGCACCAGTTGGGCATGCCGTTGACGAAGGGGCTGGTGCCGTCGATGGGATCGACCACCCAGGTGTAGCCGGAAGTCCCCGCGGCAAGGCCATACTCCTCCCCGAGGAAACCGTCTTCAGGGTATATGTCGGCCACTCCAGCGCGAATGAGATTTTCCACCTCGCGGTCGGCAATCGAGACGACGTCCTGCGCATCGCGCTTGGTTTCGATGACCAGCGTTTCCCGCCGGTTGAAATAATCAAGGGCGACAGCACCGGCGTTGCGGGCAATCGTCTGCGCCAGAGTAAAGCGGGCGTCGAGATCATGCGTCATGAGAAGTCCTTGTCGTGCGAACGGTTCAGTCGTTGATAATGGCAATGCCGCGCCCTTTGAAGCCCACAGCGACATCTGTTGCAGGCGGCAGCGCCCGTTTCACGGCGGGATTGACCACAAACAGCCGGCCGGTGCCGGTTTCCACCTCATATTCCACATGATCGCCGAGATAGGCAGCATGGGTGATGCGCCCGGGGAGGGCGGCACTCGACGCCGGCTCCAGCGTGATCGAGTTCGGCCGCACGGCAAGCTTGGCAGGTCCCGGCCGGGCATTGCGGCTGGGCACGCGATGTTCGAGCGCGCCGATGCGGATGGTCGCATCCGCCCCCTCGACGCGGATGACATCGCAGGCGACCACGTTCGCCTCACCCATGAAGTCGGCGATGAAGGCGGACGCCGGCGCTTCGTAGAGATCACGAGGCGAGCCCTCCTGCGCGATCACGCCGTCCTTCATGATGATGATGCGGTCGGAGACGGCCAGCGCCTCGTCCTGATCGTGCGTGACGTAGACGGCGGTGAAGCCTCGCGCGGGATCGTCGATCTCTCGGCCGGCATGAATGCGCTGGCCGGCGGGCAGAGGCACATCGCGGTCCCGCGCTATCGCGGCAACGAGACGGAGCTGATCCGGCTGGTGCAGGCCTTCAGCGCCTTCCGCGAAAGCGTCGACCGCGTCAGCCAGATGCGCCGAAAGGCAGATACGGCAGCGAAGACGATCCGCGCGATCTTTCGCAGCATGAATGAGGGAATTGCTCTGTTCGATGTAGCCGGCAAGCCGCAGGCGATGAACCGGCGGGTAATCGAGCTCGTTGGCCGCGGCGGTCCGTCCCGAAAGCTTCCCTTGCAGGCCTTCCATGGCGGCGAGATCACCATTTCGGCGACCCATGATGGCACATCCGTCGTCGTCTCCGTTTCCGACGAGGGTATTGGCATGACGCCGGAAGCCATCGACAAGGCTTTCGAACCCTACTTCACGACGCGTATGAAGAACGGGAGCGCCGGTCTAGGCCTTGCGACTGTCTATGGCTTCGTTCGTCAGTCCGGCGGAGATGCGAGCATCCAGTCGCGACTGGGGGAAGGTACACGCGTTACGCTCACATTTGCCGACCAGAGGTTCGATACGTTTTCAGGCGCTGCGACGGGGTGAGGATCGCTGTTATGCGGAGCGCTATGGGGAGAGAGGCTGACCCAGCATATCTGCGAACCCGCGACGACCGGTGGCACTGATCGTCAGCGTCCTGGTATTCGGCCTTCGTACCACCCATCCCAGTTCGATCGTTCGCGTCAGCATCGCCGCGCCCAGCTTTCCTGCGATGTGCGGCCGGCGTTCGCTCCAGTCGAGGCACATGCGGCAGAGTGGACGTTTCGACGGGCTGATCCCGGCAAGGTCGATACCGAAATCGCAGAAGAAGCGATGTCCCTCGGCTGAGAGGACGCCTACGCCCTCCGATCTATGCACGAGCCCTCGCTGCTCGAAGTTTGCGGCAATCTCCACGGCAATGCGGCCAGCCATGTGGTCGTAGCATGTCCTTGCCCATCGCATCGCTTCGGCGCGGGGCCCGTGGCGCTTCGCTGGCGAGGCCGGCGACGTTTGCGACAGCCCCATCAGACCTTCCAGCACGTGCGCGACGGAGGGGGAGGCGAGCCGGAAATAGCGATGGCGTCCCTGCCGCTCGGCCGCGACGAGCCGTCCGTCGAGAAGCTTTGCAAGATGCCCGCTCGCCGTCTGCGGCGTGATGCCTGCGTGGGACGCCAGCTCGCCTGCCGTCAGCGCTTCGCCGCCGATCAGGGCCGCGAGCATATTGGCGCGCGCGGGGTCGCCCATGAGATGGGCCGCCTGGGCGATCATGTTGCCGGTGGGAAGGTCGATCATGGCCCGAGACTATCGTTTTGTTCGCTGCGTGTCAGGCCGGGATATTTCGGCGATGGCCGAAGCGTCGGCGTCTGGAAACCTGTAAGGGTCTGGCCTATCGATATCAACGACGTGGACCTGATATGCCCGAACAACAGCCCCGACTTGCCATTAGCCTTCTGATGCTCCTGGCCCTCGCCACTCTCTGGGGAGCCTCCTACAGCTTCATCAAGATCGGCGTCGCTACGATCCCGCCCGTTACGCTCATCGCCGCAAGAACGATCATTGCGGGCAGTCTGCTTCTCGTCGTTCTTCGTATGCGCGGACTGAAGCTGCCGACGGATCGCCGCAATAGGCACCGCTTCATCGTACAGGCCGTGCTGAACTCCGTTCTCCCCTTTACGCTGATTGCCTGGGGAGAGCAGCATATCGACGCGGGGCTGGCGGTCATTCTGAACGCGCTGACACCCGTCTTTGCCTTTCTGATCAACGCCCTCATCACGCGTCATGAAGCTGTTACAGTCCCGAAGCTGTTCGGCGTGGTCTTCGGCCTTCTCGGGATCTGCCTTGTGGTCGGTCCGTCCGTTCTTGCGGGGCTCGGCACCGGCGTCGTTGCGCAGTTCGCCATCATCCTTGCGGCCGTCGCTTACGGAGGCGCCGTCACCTTCGGCCGGACCTTCCGGGATCTCGATCCGATGATGCCGGCGGCAGGCTCGCTGATCTGGGGCGGCGTGATCCTGCTGCCCGTCAGTCTCCTCGTCGATCACCCCTGGACGCTTGCGCCTGCGATGTCATCGATCTGGGCTCTTCTCGCTTTGTCCATCTTCTCCACGTCGCTCGCCTTCGTTCTCTATTTCACGCTTTTGCAGAGGCTGGGCTCTGTCGGCACCACGGCGCAAGCTTATCTTCGCGTCCCGATCGGAGTCGGTATCGGGGTTCTGTTCCTCGGTGAAACGCCCAACCCGAATGCTTTGCTGGGCCTCGTCTTCGTGGTCGCGAGCGTCATCGCGATGACGATGCCGGCTCGCCGGGCGCGGGGAAGATGAGAGCGGTCCCGTTCGCGAACGGCGCGGGCTTGCGCCGCCTACTCCCAATAACCGTCATCGGCGAGTGCTGAGACACGGTTCAGCACCTTGCCGCCGTCGGCCAAGGGGGAGACGTTGGTATAGTCTTCGCAAAGGGTCATGACCCACGCGTGTTGTTCGCCGGTGAGGGGATTGCTGACCACTCGACGGTAGACAGCTGCTCCATCATCCGTTCCGCTGATCTGCATTGCCGGCGTGAATGCGACCGGTGAATGAAGAGGTGGACTACACCTCCCGGCTGCGACGAGCTGCTTGGCAAGATCCGCCGCGGACTTGCCAGAACGAGGGTGGACCCAGTCCTCCCGGGCCCACTTTTCCCAGCGCGACAGCCCGAATTCTCTCGTCCAGAACGTCTGCTCCATCTGCATTGCATCACCGGGGCTCTGCCCGTCCGGGGCTCCGCGGGAGTAATGACTTGAAATCACCGAGACCAGCGCGCGCCCGGATGTGTAACTGACCTTTTCGACGGCCCATGTGGTCAGGGCGCGGGAATAGCGCAGCGCGCAAGCACCCATGTTCGCGGAAGCTGCTCCTTTCTGGAGTTTCGTCTGGAACATGCCATAGCCCGTTGCGCCGAGGGCGGGAACATCAGCCGGGCCGATCACCCAACCGCGAAAGAAGCGCCGGGAGCTCTGCCTGTTCGCGGCGCAAAGGTCGCTTTCGAAGGAAGACAGGGAAACCGGGCTGTAGCTGCCCATGATGAACCCGTACTGGTCGTCATGCCACTGGATCGAGGCGCCGTTGCGCTCAAGCTCGTCATCCTCCTCGGGCGGCGCCGCGCTGCAGGGCACCTGGCGAAGGGTGGAGCTGACGATGCGCGTTTCATGAAAGCGGGAGACGGGGACGTTGATTTTCGACACCGGCCCCGCTGCGCATCCCGAGGTGGGGGCCGGGAAGTTCTGCAAGGTGTAGGGCGGGGTTTCCCCGGGCGCGATATCCCGGTGCCGCCGGCAATCCTTGTCTCCGGGTACGCCGGCGACGGCGTTTCCATCAGGTCCCGTGCACACATCCATCGTCATGAAATCCGCAATGGGACCAAAGCCTTGCGGCTGCGCCGTGGCCATGGACGCCGCCATCGACGTCATGAGTGCCACGACCGAGCGCAACAGGAACGTCTTCATTGTCATTCTCCAGCCCTTATCCATTCGCCTTCGCCGGCAATGCTCGACGAATAGATCGACATGGCGGACGGATTATGTCCAAGGTCGTGATACCGGCTCTTCATCGGCAGCACATCTGCTTCTTGTATCGCTGGGTAGCTGAATGCCGGATCGTCGTCCCCATCCCCGGGATTGCGCTCGCCATAAGCCTTACCGCGCGCCGCTTACGCCCTATGTGCGACCTATCATAATTGGAAAAGGCATCATGAAAAGACTCGCGATTATCCTGATTTCCCTCGTCACGGCGCTCACCAGTTTTGTGCCGGCACAGGCTTTCCCCGTGCGGCCCGTAACATCATCGGCAAGCTCGACCGGTGCAGGCTCGACGGATGCGCAGCAGGTTCAGTATCGGGAAGAGCGGCGCATCATCCGCCGGCACAACCAGCGCAACGGTCATCGCTATAGCGGCCGCTATGATCGCCGCGACCGGTACAGCGATCACCGGCGCTACGACCGTCGTCACCGCAACAACGGCGCAATCATCGGCGGTCTTGCCGCTGGTGCCATCATCGGCGGCGCGATCGCTTCGCAAAACCGCAGCAGCTGTGCTGCCCGCTATCGTTCGTATCGCGCGTCGGACAACACCTATCAGCCCAACTCGGGCCCGCGTCGCGTTTGCCGCTAGGAGCGTGAGCAGCATAGGGCGCAGACCGAGGGGTCTGCGCCCTATGTCTATGTTATTGAGCGGCGCCTGCCTCGACGGAGATGCGAACGGCTACGTCGTCGGAGACGGCAGGCGCGAACATTCCGAGGTTGAAGTCTGTGCGCTTCACTGTGGCGGTCGCGTTGAAGCCGATCCACGGCTTGTTTTCCATAGGATGCTGGCCCTGCTGATTGAGAACGGTATCCAGCACGACAGGCTTGGTAATGCCGTTCAGCGTCAGGTCGCCGGTGATCAGCGCGGTCTTCTCACCCGTGACCTTGATCGAGGTCGACTTGAAGCTCACATTCGGCGACTTGCCTTCGCCGCCGAAGAAGTCGGCAGACTGGAAGTGCTTGTTGCGGCCGGCGTCGCCCGTCTGGAGCGAGGAGATCGGGAACTCGACGGTGACCGTCGATGTCTCGGGCTTGGCTTCATCGAAGTTGATCGTGCCGGTGATGCCGCTGAACATTCCGCTCGTCGTCGAAAAGCCCAGATGCTGGTAGGAGAAGACGACCTGGCTGTGGCCGGCATCGAAGGTGTAGGCCTTCGGTTCTGCATGAGCAGCACCGGCGAGAAGCAGGGCCGACGCGAAGACAGCATATTTGGTTCTGGTGATCATGATCTTGTCCTTCGTTCGTGCCATCCGCGGAATGCAGACGGAAATGGAATGGTGAATCAGTGCTTTGCCTGGAGAGAAATATCGACCTCGACTGCGAAGCCGACCGTCTTTTCGTCTGCATAGCTTTCAGCGATTTTGAAGTCGCGGCGGTCGAGCATCGTCTGACCGGACATATCCGCGACGCCATTCTTGATGGTCATCTTGAACGGCAGCCGGACGGGTATCTCGATGCCCTTGAGGTTCAAGGTCCCGATGGCGAGGTAGTCCGTGCCTTGTCGCTGGATCTGCGCAGTGAACAGGGCCTGTGGATGCTGTGCCGCATCCAGAAAGCCGGGACCCTTCACCTGGTCGCTGACGCTTCCGAGGGTAACACTTGCGGGGTTGATGACGGCCTTGACGTTTCCGGTGCCTGTCGCCTCGTCGAAAGCGATAGAGGCCGTCCAGTCGGAGAACGAGCCGGAAACCGGCGTTCCCATTTGCTTCACCTTGAAGCCGAGCGTACCCCCGGTCACCTTCCACTCCGATGGCGCGGCCTGCAGTTTCGATGCCGGTGACGATGGTGAACGTGCACCGATCTGCGATGCGAAGACCACGCCCGAGAAAGCCACGACCGCCAGTCCGAATGCTGCTGCGGAACTCCATCCGGTGCGCGCCAGACCTGTGGTCTGGCCGGCATTTCTCCCGCGCGCCATTCGCTGGAAAACGCCGTCGCGATCGATCAGGGCGTGCTTCAAAGCTCCCGCTACATGCAGAGCGATGGCGAGACAGAGCGTCCAGGCCAGAAGCTGATGCGTTGCCGCCATTCGCTGTGCCAGTTCGTTGGACTTCGGCACCAGCGGCAGATCCTGCCCGAACGGCCAGAGGATCGGTGCATATCCCGATGTTGCGGCATGCTCGATCCAGCCGGTCAGCGGAACCAGCAGCATCGAACCGTAGAGCATCCAGTGAACGACGTTGGCCACGAAAACCTCGAGGCGCCGCTCGGGGTGCACAGGGGCAGGATGCGACTGAAAGAGCGTCCAGCAGATACGGGCGAGAGCCAGCGTGAAAGCGAGAACGCCAAGGGTTTTGTGGATCGAGAAATAGAGAACCTTCGCATCGACCGCCTCCATGGAGGATCGGTGCGCGATGAAGCCCATTGCGATGTTCAGACTGATGACGACGGCTGTCGCCCAATGGAAAAAGCGGGACACGCTTCCGTAAGCCGTAGAACTGTTATGCTTCACGCGGGGTGTCTCCGATGTCGTGCCCTGTCAGAGCACATCACCTCTTATAAGAGAACCCGAAAGAGTGCAGACATACTGTTCACTCTTTGCGAACAGTCACGATAGATTGATCAGCTTTTAGATCTGGAGATTCAGTCCGATGTCGGTCATCACACGCGACGTGCGTGCATAGACTTTGCGGCTTGCAGAGTTCGTGCTCTCGCTACGCGCCGCCGATCAGCCGCTTGAGCACTGTCGGAGGCTCGGCTTGCCGGGCCGCATCCTTGATCCGGTTTTGCTCCTTGAAGACAGCCAGAGCGAGGCACAGAACCTCCGTCGAGCTATAGGGCCGCTCGTTGCAATAGCGGTGAAAGCCTTCAATTTTCGACGCGAAGTCGAGCCATATTGACCGGTAGAACGGCAGGACAGGGATATCTGCACCTGTCAGCTTTCGCACGTCCCTGATCGTCATCGGGCGCCACGGCTTGTGCCGTGTCAGATAGTGGATGATGATGATGTCGGTGGTGAAATCCTGCACCGTTCGCAACTGACGGATCCGGTGATTATAGCGAGAATCGAGGGGCAAGAAGCCCTGGCCGAGGTTGGCGGCGATGATGGCCAGCGCCACCTGTTCGAGTGTCGGCAGTTCCGGGCACTGCTCGACCAGGAGCGCATAGAGAGCCGCATATCTCTCGAAGAAGCGATAGTCCGCCGCCAGCCGATTATCGAACACGGCTACGCCGGCATTGATGGCGCGCTCGAAGGTGCAGCGGAATCCGGTCCGGCTTTCGATGGTGCGGCTCGCCGCTGCGGGAACGAAGGTAGAGCCCTTGCTGTAGAGGGCAGAAAACAGGATCTGCCCGGTCGTGAACATCTCGAAATCGGTGAAGGGATTGATGCAAAGGACATCGTAATCCATCTTGACCGAGTAGTCATATCCAAGTGTAGCGAAGTATTCCGGAAGCGCCCAGTTCAGCATGATTTCCGGCGGCCATTTGCCTTCCTTCATCGGGACCAGACGCTTGACACTCTCATAGGTTGGGACGGCGTTGGCATCCACGAATTCGATATCGTAACGCGCCATCAGCCGAATCATGTCGGCGGTCAGTCCACTCTTGTCGAAGCAGATGAACTTGCGGAAACGACGGGGGTTGTGCTCCTCCACGCTGGCAAGAGCCACCAGAGCGGGGAAAAAGATATTGGCATCGCCTGCGATGAAGACGGCGACGCTATGGGCGAAGCGTCGTATCGCCTGCCCGTCGATCCAGCCTCCACCCTCTGCCGCCACGTCATCCTCCTCCTGCCCCTGACACTTCGCCGGAAGCCTGAAAGGCATGAAGGCGCTGCTGCACCAACTCCGGTTACTCCGGAAAGTTGCAGCTTAGCCCGGCCATATCAAACAGAAAACAGGCATCCCTATAGAATGGTACGGTGGCGTACAGGCCGGATAATCTAAGTGATATAAAATATAGGCTAAATAGAAATGATTAGTACGTCATCGTACATTGTTTAATTCTGAATGTGTGATCCAATATGACAGATATGTGACAGATTAGACATGAAGATGCTTCATCTTCATGTCGCCTTGAGGGCATGGACAGGTATGGCGCGCGGCAGCACATTCAGTTTTCTTCTCCTGTCGGGCGGTGTCGGTCGCCGAACGGAGTTGAGCTACCCGAAACAGTTTCACCTCATCAACGGCCATCCGATGCTCGCCTATGCGATCATCGCTGCCATTCAGGTGGACGAGATCGACGAGATCATCGTCAACTGTCCGCCCGGCTTCGAAGAGCAGACCGAGAACATCCTTGAGGCCTACGCAGCCAGCAAGGATCATATGATCGTGCCGACCGGAGCGACGAGACAGGAATCGACCCGTATTCTGGTGGAGAATGCGCGAAACGATCACGTTATCCTGCACGAGGCCGCCCGCCCGGTGATCAGCCCCGACAAGATCGTCAGCCTGATCCGCACCGAGCGGCCAAACGTCAGCTATTGCCAGCCGATTCACTTCTCGATGTGCAGCGTCGATCCGCAATCCCACAAGCTTCTGGCGCGGGTGGATCGCGACACGACCATGAACATCCAGCTGCCGCAGAAATTCGCGCGCACCCACCTCGCCAAGGCGCACGAAGAGGCGCGCCGTCGCCGGCTCATCTACACGGAGGACGCGATGCTCTGCGCCGAAGTCGGCGGCTTCGACGTGTTCTTCGAGCCCGGCTGGAACACCAACATCAAGATCACCACAGGCGACGATTTCAGGTTCGCGGAATCAGTTCTTCAAGGATATCGAATCGATGAGTGAAACCATTCTAGTCACGGGCGGGTCCAAGGGCATCGGCGCCGCCATCGTGGAGCAACTGGCGCGGGAGCGAGACGTCGGCACCTTCGTGACGATCGCGCGCCGCAGCAATGAGTACGGCCGCTTCATCGAGCGCAACACGTCGCTCTATCCCGACAAAAACTTCATCCCGCTCTACGCCGATATCGGCAACCGCGACCAGCTCGAATTCGCGATGGACGAACTCGCCAGGCGCAATATCCGGGTGGATACGGTCGTCAACAATGCCGGCTATACCAATCCGAAAAGCGTGAATGAAATCAATATCGACGACTTCCTTTACACGCTGAAGACCAATCTGGTCGCGCCGTTCTCGATCGTTCAGACGCTGATCAAACGCGGCCAGCCGCCTCGCCTCGTCATCAATATCGCCTCGACGGCCGGCATCAACGGCCGGCCTGGCTGGCTCACCTATTCCGCCAGCAAGGCAGGCCTCATCAACATGACGGAGGTGCTGCGCGAGGAGTTGAAGGTGTACGGCACCCGCGTCGTCTGCGTTTCCCCCGGTCGCTGCGCCACCGATCTGAGAAAGACGCTGGCGCCGGATGAAGACCCCGCCACGATCATGCAGCCTTCCGACGTCGCGCGTGTCATCTCCGTGCTCGTTTCGGAGGTCGGCCATCTCATCGACAGTCAGAACCTGGTGGTCCGGACGTGACGAGCGGGCAGGCGGCAACGGATGTGAAAGCGAAGGCGTCCTGCGTCTACATCGACAGTCCCATGCCCAATGCCATCGATCAGGTCCTCCCGTTCTACCGCAGCGGCTTCTTTGACCGGGCCTCGGTGCCGATCCTGCTGCGCCGTCGCATGTTCATGGAAAAGCGCCATGCGCCGGTCGAGGCACCGGGATCTCTACCGCCGATCACGCGGGTGTCGCAATTCAGTCCCTCGCAACAGCTGGGCAGCGGTCAAGGAGGCGGGCAGGGCGTCGTCTTCTACCCTTTCGCAGCCCAGGCAAACGCGCAGGTGGTTTCCGACCGTTCCGTCCAGCACGTTCTGACCCTGCATGGCGAGAGCAACAAGACATCCTCCTTCCGCCCTTCCGCGCGGCTATATGACTATGTTCTCGTAGCGGGGACGCTCGCCTGCCGCCGCTACCTGAAACTCAAGATCTTCACCGAGCGCGAAGTGGCACAGGGACGCCTCGTTCAGATGGGTGACACGCTCGTGCAGGACATGCCCTATCTCGCGGCAGCCCCGCTCTCGCGCGAAGCCTGGGTGCTCTACGCACCGACCTGGGAAACGAGCCTGCCGAGTGAAAACTACTCGAGTGCACAGGATGGTTATGGCTACGGCGTGGCGAAGCGCTGTGCCGAGGCCTGCGGAACCCGCCGCATCCTCATCAAGCCCCATCCCAACTACGGCATGCGCGACCTCGCCTATATCCGGCAGCTCGTGCGCAACATCCAGTCGCTGCGATCGCTCGGATTCGAGGTCAAGGTGGTCAACGAGGCGATCAACTACCGGATACACCTCATCCTCACCATGATCTTCGGGCGTGACATCTACGCCGCGACGGAACTGCGCTATCCCGTATCCCTGGCGGTTGTCGACATCTCCGGCATGGAAGCCATCTGTCTGAAGCAGGGCATTCCGCATATCGTCATCCGCAAACCTTCCAACACGCACATGCCGGACGACGAGGATCTGACCGCGGTCTATCGCTTCAAGATGCTGACTTTCGGCGAGGGAACCGGCGAAGTCCAAAGGCTGATCGAGACCTATGCCGCAGCCCATGCGCAAGTCGATATCGACCACCGGCAACTGGTGTTCTCTTACGCGGATACGGCACTGCCGTCACAATCTGCCGCGCAACGCTTCGCTTGGCTGAATCGATACCTCCAGGACAACACCTATTGGAGACCATAGGCCGTCATGAAGAAGAAGCTTACCGATATCATTATCCGCAGCGTGCTGCTCGCCCTGTTCGTGGCTGTCTGCGTGTTTGTCTTCCGCCTCGATCTCGTCGTGACGGCGATTGCGGCGGTCGTGTTCTACATCGTCGTTCTGGATCTCGGCGGGTTCGTTTTCACACGGCGGATCTGGCCGCAGATCGTGCTGCGAAGCCTGCCCAAGGTCGCACCGAAGAAGGGCCGCAAGATCGCCTTGAAGGTTACCCCGGTCATGCTGGAAGCCGACATGATGCGCGCGGTCTTTGCCGGCTGCGAGTTCATCCTCTATTACGACGCTCCGGCAAAGACGACCTATCAGGTCACGATGTGGCTGCCCTTTCTCAAGATGCTCGACCGTCCTTTCGTGGTCGTCGCGAGGCAGGCGGACTCGGCCAAGGAGCTTCGCGATCTCGGGATCAACGCTATCTACCTGAAGTCGATCACCGACGTCGATCAGGCCCTGTCCGGGCAGAGGCTCAAGGCTGTCTTTTACGTCAATAACGGCATGCGCAACATGCACATGGTCCGGTATAACGACAAGCTGCACATACAGATGCTGCACGGCGAGAGTGACAAGCCCACGAGCTTCAATCCGGTCTGCAAGATGTACGATATCCTCTACGTCTCCGGGCAACTCGCCATCGACCGCTACCACAACAATGGCGTCTTCATCGACGATCGGCAATTCCGCATCGTCAGCCGGCCGCAGGTGGGTGCCCTGTCAGCCGCCTATCGCCCAGGCGACGCGATCGATACAGTCCTTTATGCTCCCACGTGGTCCGGCGTTTACGCCGACCAGAACCTGTCTTCCATGCCGAGAGCCATCGAGATTGTGGATCGCCTGATGGAAGCCGGCTTCCGGGTCATCTTCCGTCCCCATCCGCTCTCCTACAAGAGCACGGAGGACAGCGCGATCATCGACGCCATCGCCGACAGGATGGTCGCCGCGAATGCCGCATCCGACAGGCCTGGCGCGGCTTCCGGTCATCTCATTTCCAATCATGAACGTTTTCAGGGCCTTCTGCCCGCGGCAAACGACTGTATTGACGCCGCACAATTCATGATCTCCGACGTCACCAGCCTTGTTGGGGATTGGCTCTATACCAAAAAGCCCTTCGCCGTCATCGATCCGACAGACGATCAGGCGGTTTTCGAGCGCGACAATGCTCTCGTCCGTCCGGCCTACTATCTTGATTCCGCTCTCACGCAGTTGCCCGCCGTCATCGATGCGGTTCGCAATGGAGACCGGCTGTTTGCGCGCCGGGTGGAATGGCGCGCCTATGCGCTTGGGGTGGAAGACGAACAGTCGCCGGTCGACATGTTCGTCAGCACGACGCTCGACCTTCTCGATAACTTCGACAAGCAGGCCTTCCAACGGCAATTGCTGGAGGAGAACCAGCATCGCCTCTCCGGCCGGCCCGCTTTGGCGGGGGCTGCCCAATGATATCGGCGCGTCATCCGGCAGGCTCGCACAGGCGTCTATCCGGCGCCGGACGTCGGCATGTGCATTCAGGAGGGGTTGCGGAACAGGCCTCCAGGATCCGGCATGTCCGTCGTTACCTGACGCAGGCCGGATCCCGCATTCCCGAAGGCCGCACGCCATGAAGATGATTGTCGTCCACTGGCGCGTGACGGCTGCCCTCGTGATTCGTGAAATGTCGGTGCGGTTCGGCCGAAAGCCGGGCGGATATGTGTGGGCCGTGCTCGATCCTGCAGCCCATATTCTGCTGCTGACGCTGATCTTCCAGACGCTGACGCGCACGCCGGCGCTTGGAACCAGCTTCGCCCTGTTCTTCGCGACCGGCTATCTCGGCTTCCACTTCTATCAGGCGACCGCCAATTATGTGAACAGTGCGATCAAATCCAACCGCTCCCTGTTGACCTATCCGAACGTTGCGCCCATCGACACGATCGTTGCCCGGGCGATTTTGCAGATTATCACGACGGCCTTCGTCGCCACCATCGTCCTGACCGCTCTTCAGCTTCGCCTGCGCGTGCCGCAGACCGTGACGTTCCCGCCGCTGATCGAGGCTGCAACCCTTGCCGCCCTGCTCGGCGTGAGTGTCGGGCTGTTCAACAACGTCATGTTCCAGAAATACCCGCTCTATGAGCAGATCTACAATATCGTCCACCGGCCGCTGTTCATGATCTCCGGCATCTTCTTCCTGCCGGATGCCATTCCCAACCCCTATCGCGACATCGTGCTCCTCAACCCGCTCGTCCATGTGACGATGCTGTTCCGGACCGGATTCTATCCGTCCTACCGCGCAACAGGGCTCGATATGGGGTACCTCACCCTCTTCGTCGTCTCAGCCCTCATCGTCGGCATGACCGTCTTCACGGTCTCCTCTTCCGTGTTGAGGAGCGAATGATCCAGCTTCGAAACGCCACGAAGTCCGTCAACGTCAACGGCGGCCGGGTCCCCATTCTCGCCGGAGTGGACTTGACCCTTCCAACCGGGCGGAGCGTCGGACTGCTCGGACGCAACGGCGCTGGAAAATCCACGCTTCTGCGCATCATCGCCGGCACGAACCGCCTCGATAGCGGGCGCATCGTCCGCAGCGGCACGATCTCCTGGCCGCTCGGCTTCAAAGGCGGTTTCCAGAGCTCGATGAGCGGCGCGCAGAACGTCCGTTTCGTTGCCCGCATCTACGGCGCGACGACGGCTGAACTGGTCGATTATGTCGAGGATTTCGCCGAGCTCGGTGCTTTCTATCATGAGCCGGTCAGCACCTATTCTTCCGGCATGCGTGCGCGGCTGGCCTTTGGCCTCAGCATGGGCATCAATTTCGATTGCTACCTGATCGACGAGGTCACCGCCGTCGGCGACAGAAATTTCAAGAAGAAGTGCAACGCAGCCTTCGCGGCCAAGCTCGGCCGGGCCGACATCATCATGGTCTCCCACAGCATCGGAACGCTCCGCGAATACTGCCACAGCGGCGTCGTCATGGAGCAGGGGATACTCACCTATTTCGATGACATCGAGGAGGCCATCCGCGTGCACGAAGCAAACATGGATGCGAGGTAGGCTCATGGGCAAGATCGAAGCTCTCGACCATAAGAAGGATACGTCCGCTTCAGACAATGCGGACGACCGGAAGGACAAGAACAGAGAGAAAACCGAGCGCCGGGACAAGAAGGAAAACCTGCGTGTGTTCGAAGGCACGCCCCGCCCGGACGTTGCAAAAGCGCCCGATGCTCCCGCGCTGCCCGTCGAGATCAAGCCGGCCCCTGAGCCGGTCAAGACGCAGCCCCGGCCTGCGTCTGCCACGCAAACCGATCAGCAGCGTCCCGTCATTCGCACGCCACGCTCATGGCTGCTCCGCCGTGCAGGCCTCATCGCCAGTTTCCTCTGCCTTGCCCTTCTTCCGGCCGTCGCCTCCGCCATCTACATGATCTTCATCGCGGCCGACGAGTATCACAGCCGCGCATCCTTCGCGGTCCGAAGCATCGACTCTGCGGGTTCTTCCGACATACTGGGCATGTTCACACAGGCCTCCAGCGGCAACACCACCTCCGACAGCTACATTCTCATCGACTTCATTCGAAGCGAGCGCATGTTGCGGGCGATCGAGCAGAAGTTCGACGTCGAGAGCATCTACGCCGTCCGCGGCCTTGATTATGTCTATGGTCTGCGCCCGGGTCTGCCGCTCGAAGACCGGTTGCGTTACTGGCGCCGCATGATGGATGTGACCTATGACCACACCTCCGGCATCATGGATCTGACCGTCTACGCCTTTGAGCCGCGCCACTCGCAGGAAATCGCGCGTTTCGTGCTGGAGGAGAGCGAGGAGTTGATCAACACCTTGTCGCGCAATGCCCGCACGACCGTGCTGGAGGAAGCGCGCCAGGAAATCACGACGGCGGAGCAGCGCCTTGTGCAGGCGCGCACGGCCGTCCGCGAGTATCGAAACGAAACGCAGGAGATCGATCCTGTAGAGGGCGCCCGCCTCACGGGTCAGCTTATTTCCGCGATGGAACTTCAACTCGCCCAGCTGAACACGAGCCTGAGCACCGCGCGGGCCGAGATGAGCGAGGACAGTCCCCGAATCCGTGTTCTGAAGAGCCAGATCGATAGCGTCCGCCAGCAGATCGACGTCGAGCGCCGCCGGATTGGCGGTGGTGGGGCGGTAACCGGCGGAAGCAGCGCCACCGACACGCTGCCGGTCGCCGGTCGCCTGCAACGGTTCGAGGCGCTGGAAACGGAGCGCGATTTCGCCGAGCGCGCCTATACCGCCGCTCTTTCGAGCCTCGAAAGCGCCCGGCAGGACGCCAACAACCGTCAACGCTACCTCGCCACCTTCCTCGATCCGACGCTTTCGGAACGTGCCCAGTACCCGGCTCGTTTCCTCAACAGCGCTCTGATCCTCCTGGCGCTCGTCTTCGCCTGGACGGTGATCGTCATGGCCTGGTACAATATCCGGGACCGGAACTGAGCCACGCGCTCCACAAGGTCGATCACGCTTCTTGTGTAGCCCCGAGCATATTCGTCACCTGCGCCCGCGGCTGGCGTCTGGCGACATCCCGCACGTGGCTTGGCGGGCTGCCGGTGATGCGCTTGAAGGCGCGGCTGAAGGACGCTTCGGACTCGTAGCCGAGGCGTTCCGCGACGGCCGCAACACGCTGACCCTCGCCAAGCCACTGGTGCGCCTGATGCATGCGCATGCGGGCGACGTAGCGGGCAGGTGTCTCGCCGACCACCTCCGCGAAGCGCTGCGCAAAACCGGAGCGTGAGGCCCCCATATGCCGGGCGAGTTCATCGACGCTCCAGTCATGGGCGGGGTCGAGGTGGATCGCGGCCAGCACCCGGCCGATCTCGGGATTACGCAAGGCCGCCAGCCAGCCGGTCGAGTCGCCGCAGCCATGCTCCACCCAGGTGCGGATGAGCGTTGCCGTCAGCACGTCGGCAAGGCGCGACAGGATGCCACCTGCACCGACGCGGTTCATCTCCACCTCGCGCTGCATGGCATCGAGCAGCGGGCGGATGGATGGCTCGCTGGCCGCAAGATCGCTGGCCCGCATCACATCCGGCATGAGTTGCAGCAGCGGGTGGAGCGTATCGACATTGAAGCGCATCAAGGCATAGAACAGGACATTGCGGCTGTCAGAGCCTCGGCATTCCAGCTCCACGATACCGTCGCAGAGAGGCTTGCGCGGCAAAGCGGCGACCGGCGTGGCCGGCACGCCGGGCGCGCTGGCCAGAATATGAGGGTCGCCGCGCGGGATCAGCAGAGCATCGCCGGGATGAAGCTCGCTCCAGTCGCCGGACGGATCCTGAAAGAAGGCGGAGCCTGCCGCGAGGAAATGGAACTGTGCTGCATCCTGCCTGGGGAAGGACGTGGCCCAAGGTGCGTTCGGCTGGCAACGGCTGTAGTCCACGCCATCGAGACGCAAGCCCTTCAACATCTCCGTCAGTGGATCGTTCACGGCGCGGCCTCCTGATTTGGACGAATGGTCATGTGATATGGATTTTCTAGCATAGATTCTCCACGTCGTCACGCTTACCCATATCGCATATTTATCGGAGAGCTTGCTTATGAACACTTTTATCGATGACGGCGTAGCCGAGGTGACGGAAACCGACGACGTCAAAACGGCTGCCTGGGCCGGTGTCGCGTCGCTCTCTCTTGGCGTTTTTGCGCTGGTGACGGCCGAGTTCCTTCCGGCAAGCCTTCTAACCCCCATGTCTCAGGACCTCGGCGTCAGCATCGGTGCGGCCGGACAATCCGTGACGATGACGGCCATCGTCGGGGCAATCGCGGGTCCCGCCGTCGTGATCGGAACCAGCCGGTGGGACCGCCGCGGTACGCTTCTGGTGCTCACCACGCTCCTCATCGTGTCGAGCCTCATGGCCGCCATGGCGAGCGGCTTGCCGATGCTGCTTCTGTCCCGCGCTCTGCTTGGCATCGGCCTCGGTGGCTTCTGGGCTATGTCGCTGGCGCTCGCCATGCGCCTTGTTCCCGGCCGTCTCATGCCGCGCGCGATGGCGATCATCATGACGGGCGTTTCGCTCGCCACCGTCTGCGCGGCGCCGCTTGGTGCGTGGATCGGAGAAGCCTATGGCTGGCGCACGGCCTTCGGCCTCTCCGCCGCGCTCGGCATCGTTGCCCTCGTCATGCAGGCCACCAGCCTTCCGGCTATGCCGTCGAAGGGTGCGGCCGGCCTGTCGACGCTGCTCGGCGTCCTGCGCCGGCCGGCCATTCGCGTCGGTCTGCTGACGGTGCTTCTCGTCGTCGCCGGTCACTTCGCCGGCTTCACCTTCATCCGCTATTACCTTGAGACCGTTCCCGGCTTCGGCGTGGAGGCACTCTCTGCCATCCTGCTTGCCTATGGCATCGGCGGCTTTCTCGGCAACATCTTTGGCGGCTTCGTCTCGGAGCGGAACACCTCGCTCTCGATCGCGCTTGCCGCCGGCGGTGTTGCCGTGACCGCTCTCGTTCTGGCACTCGCCGGCGCATCTCCCGCTGTCGCAGCGGTTACCACAGCCCTCTGGGGCTTTGCCTTCGGCGCCTTGCCGGTCAGCGTGCAGAGCTATGTCACGCGCGCGGCTGGCGATGAGGCGGAAAGTGCGGGTGCCTTGATGCTCAGCACCTTCCAGATTGCGATTTCGAGCGGCGCGGTCCTCGGCGGATTGCTGGTCGATACCCATGGTGCCACCGCTGTCTTCGGGTTCACCAGCGTCTCCGCCGTCCTCGGCGTGCTCGTCATCGTCTTTGCCGGACGGGCGCGCTTGCAGCCGGCCTGATCTTATATCGAAGGAAAGCGACGGCGGCAGCGATGCCGCCGTTTGCACGTCGGCGGGATGTCGATCGGCGATAGAAACCCCTTCGCTCCGGCCGATGGCAGTGGCATATATTTTGAACATGTCCAGCTATCGAAAGGCAGACGCCATGACCCAGAAGATCGCCATCATCACCGCGGGTGGAAGCGGCATGGGGGCGGATGCCGCCCGCCGGCTCGCCGCAGACGGCTTCAAGGTCGCGATCCTCTCGTCTTCCGGCAAAGGTGAGGCGCTGGCCGAAGAACTCGGCGGCTTGGGTGTCACCGGATCCAACCAGTCGAACGACGATCTCAAGACACTGGTCGATCGCACGATGGAGCGCTGGGGTCGCATCGACGTTCTCGTCAACAGCGCCGGACACGGGCCGAGAGCCCCCGTCGCCGATATCACCGATGAAGACTGGGTCCGGGGCATGGACGTCTATTTCATGAATGTCGTCCGCCCGGTGCGTCTGGTTGCGCCGATCATGCGCGCGCAGAAATCCAGCGTCATCATCAATATTTCCAGCTTCAGCGCGGTCGAGCCCGATCCGGTCTTCCCGACCTCTTCGGTGTTCCGGGCGGGCCTTGCCGCTTATACCAAGCTCTTCGCCGACCAGTTCGCAGCCGACAACGTGCGCATGAACAACGTCCTCCCCGGCTTCATCGACAGCCTGCCGGAGAAGGACGCGTTTCGCGACCGCGTTCCCATGGGTCGTTACGGCAAGAGCGAGGAAATCGCGGCCACCGTCTCATTTCTCGCCTCCGACGGCGCAGGCTACATCACAGGCCAGAGCATCCGCGTGGATGGGGGCATCACGCGATCGCTTTGAGAGGCTGCCACAGAAATCCGGATGGCTCGATCAGCCATCCGTAGACCATCCGGTTCAGACAACGCTTACATTTCACATTCGGAAGGTAAGGCTTCACTAAATCTTTATGTAAAACTGTTTTGGTGACACGCATCGTACATGATTGCCAAGAGAGCTTCCGATGTCCCTCCGTATTCCCGCGCGTCTTATGATTATGGCTTCGGCAGCCTTGTTGTTGATCATCGGTCTTGGCCTGATCAGCTATCAACAGATGTCCACCGTCTACACCGCAGCCTCGGACACGCGACAGGTATGGATGCCTCGGGTGATGAAGCTCGACGGGATACAGTTCACGCTTTTGCGCTACCACACGACGACGATCCGCACGGCCATCGCGGTCGACCCTGTCGAAATCAAGGGTCTGAACGACGAGTTCGTTGAAATGGATGCGAGCATTCCGAAGTCGTACGACGATTTCCGCGCAACGCTGACATCCGATCTCGATCGTGCCAAATGGAAGACGTTCGAGGAGAAGTGGGCGGCCTACCTCGCAGCCCGTCAAAAGATAGCCGATGCGGTGAAGACCGGAGACCAGGCAGCGGCCGTCGCCGCGATTGCCCCAGCCCGTCAGCCGCTGGTGGATGCCTTCGGAGCGCTTGGCGAGGTCATCACGTTGAACGATGCTGGTGCTGCCGCCTCGGCGACCGCCGCAGATGCCGCCTTCTCGCGTTCTTCCATGACGACAGCGAGTTTCATCGGGCTGAGCGTCATCATCCTCGGAGGCTTCGCCCTCTGGATTATCATGGGAGTGTCCCGTCCGATCGCGCGTCTCTCGAAAGTCATGCTCTCGATTGCAGGCGGCAAGCTGAACGAGGTCATATCGGATGCCGGCCGCAAGGATGAAATCGGGGAGATGGCCGGAGCCGTCGAGATCCTGCGTCAGTCGTCGATCGACAAGCTGGAGATGGAGAAAGGTGCCGAACAGGCGCGCGTCAATGCGCGCAATAACGAAGCCGAGGTTCAGCGCCGTGCCGAGGAAGAGGCGGAGCAACGCCTCAACCAGGCGACAGGCTCGCTTGCGGCAGCTCTCAGACGTCTCGCTGCGTATGATCTGACGTGCGAGGTTGAACAGGCCTTCGCGCAGCAGTTCGAACCGCTCCGCCACGATTTCAACAGTTCCGTCCGCCAGTTGCGCAGCGTTCTTGTCTCGGTGGGAAGCGTTGGTCTGGGTGTGGCGAACGGCAGCGGCGAGATCTCGCAGGCATCCGACGATCTGTCCCGGCGCACGGAACAGCAGGCTGCATCGCTTGAACAAACGGCCGCTGCGCTCGAAGAGATCACGGCAAACGTTCAGGCGACATCAAAGCGCTCTTCCGAGGCTCGAACGCTTGTCCGCAGTGCTCGCCAGCACGCAGAGAATTCCGGTGCCGTCGTCAGCAACGCCGTCGCTGCCATGCAGCGCATCGAACACTCCTCGCAACAGATCACGCAGATTATCAGCGTGATAGACGAGATTGCCTTTCAGACAAACCTTCTCGCTCTCAATGCCGGCGTGGAGGCCGCGCGTGCGGGCGAAGCGGGACGCGGCTTTGCCGTTGTCGCACAAGAGGTGCGCGAGCTCGCGCAACGCTCGGCGAAGGCTGCCAAGGAGATCAAGTCGCTGATCAGCAACTCGGGCATTGCGGTGACCGAAGGCGTAAGGCTCGTGGGAGATACCGGCGAAGGCCTGAAGCAGATCGCCCTCGTGGTTGAAGACATCAATATGCACATGGATGCCATTGCTGTATCCGCGCAAGAGCAGGCGTCGGGTCTCGCCGAGGTCAACACGGCTGTCAACCACATGGATCAGGCGACGCAGCAAAATGCTGCAATGGTCGAGGAGATGAATGCTGCAAGCGTCGGGCTTGCCGATGAGAGCCAACAACTTGCGCAGTTGATCGCACAGTTTCGCACCGGTTCGACATCTCATTCGCGAGAGTTCCCTACAGGGTTCCGTCAGGTCGCTTAGGCACTGCATAGAGCCATGCCGGCCATATCGACCGGCGAGATCCTTTGGAGTGTGCGGAGCCGCAGACAGCAGCACGTCATACGCATCCATCAGCAAGGGATCTCGCAAGGGGAGGGGTGCCGTCCGTACGCACGGCACCCCGTCGTCGCTACTTGTTCAGGGCTTGCGCGATCTGGTCCACGTTGTAGCGGAACATCGTCTGGTAGGTATGAGCCGGGCCGTTCGCCTTTGAAAGCGCTTCGACGTAGAGTTCGCCGCCGGGCTTGGCACTGGTCGCCGATGCGATCTGCTTGACGAGCTTCGGATCGTTGGAATTTTCGAAAAAGTAGACCTTCACGTTCTCGGTCTTGATCTGCTCGATCAGCCTGGCAACATCGGCCGCCGAGGCTTCGGTTTCCGTCGAGAGGCCGATGGGCGCAAGGAACGTTACATTGTATTCGCGGCCGAAATAGCCGAACGCATCGTGGCTGGTCAGGATCTTGCGCTTGTCCACGGGAACCTTGTCGAGCTGCGCGTGGGCATAGGCGTCGAGATCGTGCAGCGTCCTGCGGTAGTGCTCGGCGTTGGCCTTGAAGGAGGCCGCATCTTCAGGGGCAGCTTTTTCCAATGCCTTTTCGATGTTATCGACCCAGACGAGCACGTTGACGGGGCTGTTCCAGACGTGGGGATCGGTGACGGTCTCGCCGTCTTCCACCATCGTTCGTGTCTTGATCCCGTCCGATGCGACAACAGGCGTCCCCTTGAAGCCGGAGGCAGTGATCAGTCGGTCCATCCATCCTTCGAGACCTTCGCCGCTGACGAACACCATGTCGGCCGCATTCAGGTTGCGGGCGTCATCCGGGGACGGCTCGAACTCATGGGGGTCGCCATCGGGACCGACAAGCGAGGTGACCTTGACGTTATCGCCGCCGACTTCGTGGACGACATCGGCAAGAACCGTAAAGCTCGCGACGACATCGAGCGTTTTAGCCGAAGCGGTTCCCGCAAACCCCGAAACGGCGAGGAGCGCCGTGCTCACATATACGAAATGCCGGGTGTGCTTCATCGTGTAACTCCTTTTGTGCATCTTCAGATGCGGGCTGGAAATACGCGTCTGAGTGCTCCGGAAGGGCAAAACAGGAGCGAGACGCCGTATATCAGGGCAGCAACCAGGATGATGGTCGGTCCGGATGCGAGGCCCAGATGGTAGGAAAGCAGCAGGCCCAGAAAGCCCGAGACGGCGGCGGTGATGGCGGCGATGGCCATCATGACGGGAAGCGTCCGCGCCCAGAGCTGCGCGACCGCCGCAGGCAGCATCATCAGTCCGACCGCCATTAAGGTGCCGAGCGCCTGAAAACCTGCAACAAGATTGAGAACGACCAGAAAGAGAAACAGGAAGTGGTAAGCCGATCCATGCCCGCGCACGGAGCGGAGAAAGCCGGGGTCGAAGCATTCCGCGACCAAAGGACGATAGACGATGGCGAGGATCGTGATGGTGAAGGTCGTGATCCCGCCGACGAAGAAGAGGGCGTTTGCGTCGATGGCGAGAATCGTGCCGAAAAGGACGTGCAGCAGATCGATGTTCGATCCATGTAGCGAGACAATCAGCACGCCGGCGGCTAGCGATGCGAGATAGAAGCTGGCGAAACTGGCGTCTTCCTTCAGCACCGTCGTTCGGCTGACGAGGCCCGACAGCATGGCGACGATCAGCCCGGCGACCACGCCGCCAATTCCCATGGCAGGAAGCGACAGACCTCCGGCAATCAGGAAGCCGATGGCGGCGCCCGGAAGGACGGCATGGCTCATGGCATCCCCGACGAGGCTCATGCGCCGGAGCATGAGAAGCACGCCGACCGGGCCGGAGCCAAGGCCGAGCGAGATGCAGGCGACGAGCGCCCGGCGCATAAACCCGTACTCGATGAAGGGATGAAGGACGGCATCGTAAACGCTCATTGCGCCACCACCGATAGTCTTGCCGCCGCACCTTCGGACATTGCCCGTGCCCGTTGCAGGTTCGCAGGCGACATCACCGTTTCCGTGTCGCCCCAGCCGATGAGTTCGCGGGCCATGAGGAGGGTCCGGGGGAAGTATGATCGGACCTGGTCGATGTCGTGCAGGACCGCCACGATGGTCCGGTTCTCGGCCTTCCAGCGATCGATGATCGCGAGGAGATCGCGCGTGGTTGCGGCATCGATGGCTGCAAACGGCTCATCGAGAATGATGAATGTCGGGTCCTGCAGCAACAGACGCGCGAAGAGGACACGCTGGAACTGACCGGATGACAAAGCGCCGATATGCCGGTGGCCGAACCCATCGAGCCCGACGGCGTGAAGGGCGGCGAGACCCTTTTCGGCCGACCCGCGGGAAAGCCTGCGGAAACCGCCAGTTTCCTTCCAGGCGCCGAGCATCACCGTATCGGCGACGGTCAGAGGGAAATGCCGGTCGATCTCCGCTGTCTGCGGCAGGTAGCCGAAGTCCTGCCTGCGTAGCCCACCCCGGTCGATTTTACCCGATGCGACCGGCAGATCGTCCATCAGCGCCTTGAGAAGCGTCGATTTCCCCGCACCATTCGGTCCGGCGATGGCTGTGACGCTTCCCGGCGAAAAACAGCCCGTCATGCCACTGACCGCGACATGACGGTCATAGGTGATCGAGACGTTGTTGAACGTCACCGCGGCCGCGTTCATGGAAGCGCGACCGCCCAGAGGATCGCGCCCCATAGGGCAAGATGCAGGACAGCCACCGCGGCAAGCCGCGTCAAAGACGACCGCGCCATCAAGGACGCCTGAAAGGGGTTCGTGTCTTTTGCCATGAAAACGACCATACGTCGATGATGATCGTGTTCTGTTATATTATATCATTTTCATTGTCGAACAAATTGTTCGTCCGGCACCATATGCCGGTTTAACCGAGGTCGTTATCGATACGACTTTGTGTTGCCGAGCCCTCTCATCGGCCGTGGTCGTACAGGCCCTAACGGCTGCTGCGCGCGACGGCCCGATGCCGGTCTTCGCAGACAGCACGCACATCCCTGAGCAGCGAGTTGCGATTGTCGGGACTCCAGATCATGTGGAGTTCGGCAAGGCAGTCCTCGCGCAAATCCAGCGGCCTGAAGATCACGTTGGTCGAGCAGGCATTCTGCGTTCCCGCCGGCACCATGGCCAGCCCGATGCCGGCGCTGACGAGGGACAGGATCGCCTGAGAATGCGTCATGCTCTGGACGATCCTGGGTTCGATGCGGTGTTCGGCGATCAGGCGTGTCAACATGTCGTGCAGGTAGCGTGCCTGCGGGGAGAACATGATAAATGGCTCGCCGTTCAGCATGTCGGGGCGAACGCGCCTGTGAGCGCTCAGCGGATGGGTTTTCGGAAGGGCCAGCATCATCGCCTCCCGGGCGACGCAGAGGCTGTCGAGACGGTGCTGTGCGGCCAATGGACGTGAAAAGCCCAGATCGATCTCGCCGTCGTTGATCGCCTTCATCTGCTCGGCTGTTTCCATCTGCACCAGCTCCAACTCAATCTGCGGCGCGGACGTGCGCGCTCTCGCGATGAAATCGGGGAGAAACGTGTAGGTCGCGGCTCCGACGAACGCGACGCGCACCGATCCGGCACTGCCCCGCGCGGCGCGCCTCGCCGCGGTCATGGCCGCTTCCCCCTGCGCCACGAGCTTCTGTGCCTCGTGCAGGAAGGCATGGCCCGCCGGCGTCAAGGCCACGCGCCGGCTGCTGCGCTCGAAAAGCGACACGTCGAGCTGCTCCTCCAGCAGCCGGATCTGGCGGCTGAGCGGTGGTTGCGTGATGTTCAGCCGGCGAGCAGCCCGGCTGAAGTTCAGCTCCGACGCCAGAACGATAAAGGATCTGACATGCGCCATGTCCAGCATTCATTCAATTCCTGAATAGATGTTCGACAACATTCGATTTGGACTTAGATGGATGCGAGCGCTATTCGTCAAGGTATAGACACAACATCAGGTGCGCGAACGATGGACACGATAGCCAAGACCGTTTCCCGACAACAGGACGCCAGCCCGGACAGCATCGCCTGGATCCGGCTGTCATCGATCTTCCTGCCGTTGAAAACCCCGATCAGTGACGCGAAGGTTCTCACGGGCCGGCAGAAGCCGCTGACCGAGGTGGCCTTTCTCTTCGCGGAGATCGAGACGAGACAGGGTCACAGCGGCATCGGGTTCAGCTATTCGAAGCGCGCAGGCGGTCCCGGCCAGTTCGAGCATGCACGCGAGATCGCCAACGTTCTCATCGGTGAGGATCCGAACGATATCGGCAAGCTCTGGAACAAGCTCTGCTGGGCCGGCGCGTCGGTCGGGCGCAGCGGTCTCGCCGTCCAGGCCATCGCCGCGTTCGACATTGCCCTCTGGGACCTCAAGGCCAAGCGTGCCGGTCTTCCGCTCGCCAAACTGCTCGGTGCCCACCGCGATTCCGTGCGCTGCTACAACACGTCGGGCGGATTTCTGTCTTCGCCCATCGAAGAGGTTCTCGACAATGTCGAACAGTCGATCGCCGCGGGCATCGGCGGCATCAAGATCAAGGTCGGTCAGCCCGACATGACGATCGATGCCAAGCGCGTGGCCGCGGTCCACGAGCGGATCGGCGGGCGGGCCGCCATGATGGTCGACGCGAACCAGCAATGGGACAGGCCGGCGGCTATGCGGTTCGGCCGGATGATGGAACCCTACAACCTGACCTGGATCGAGGAGCCGCTGGATGCGTACGACGTCGAGGGCCATGCGATGCTCGCGGCGCATTTGGATACGCCGATCGCCACCGGCGAAATGCTCGCAAGTGCGCTGGAGCATGTCGCGCTTATCAACAACAACGCGGTCGATTTCATCCAGCCCGACGCGCCGCGTGTCGGCGGGATCACCCAGTTCCTGAAGATCTGCGCGCTGGCAGAGGCAAAGAAGCTGCAGCTGGCGCCGCATTTCGCCATGGAGATCCACCTTCACCTTGCAGCGGCGTATGAGCTTGAGCCCTGGGTGGAGCATTTCGACTGGCTCGACCCGCTGTTCAACGAGCATCTGGAGATCGAACATGGCCGAATGATCGTGCCGGCCCGCCTGGGGCTCGGTATCACGCTGTCCGAACAGGCCCATCGCTGGAAGAGGGCGGAGGCCGAGTTCGGAAAGCGGCCGTAGCGTCGCGGCTCAGGCCGTTCCGCGCACGACGATATGGAAATCGACATTGATCATCGCCTCCACAGTCTCATCGCCGTCTATCTTCCGCAGGATCGATTGGGCCGCCTTGGTGCCGATATCGCGGCGGTCGATGCGCACGGTGGTCAGGGGCGGATGGGTGTAGGGAGCAAAGTCGAAGTCTCCAAATCCGACGATGGCAAGATCTTCGGGCATCCTGCATCCACGCGCATAGGCTTCGGCCAGCGCGCCATGGGCGACGACATCCGAGGAGCAGAACACGCCGAGCGTGCCGTGTCCGCGATCCAGAAGTTGCGCCATCGCCTGGCGCCCGTCCCGGAACGTCGAGGGTGAATTCATTTCGAGATCGGGAAGCTCCACCTCGGCAATTCCGCTGAGGCGCTGCACGAAGCCGTCCCGGCGCTGGACGGCCCGGGGATCGTTTGCGCCGATCTGCGCGTAGCGATCATATCCTTTGCGCAACAGGTGATCGGCAACCAAAGCACCGACGGCGGCATGGGAAAACCCGACCGCTGTATCAAGCGGGGATGGCGTGGAATCCCAGATCTCGACGATCGGAAGGCCCGCCGCCGTCAGCATGGCGCGCGTTTCTTTAAGATGCGTGATGCCCGTCAGGATGATGCCGTCCGGACGACGGGCGAGAATGGCGCGCGTCAGTTCCAGTTCCCGCTTCGGGTCGTAGCCGCTGAGGCCGAGAAGCAACTGATACCCCGCGGTGACGAGTTCCGTGTTCAGGCCCTCGATCGTTTCGGCGAAGATCGTGCTGGACACCGCGGGGACGATGGCAGCAATCAGCTTTGTCCTTCGGGAGGCGAGACCGCCGGCAAGCAGGTTGGGGACATAGCCGGTGCGGGCGATGACACGCTCGATCGCCTCAAGTGTTCCCGGCTTCACGAGGCCCGGCGTGTTGATTGCCCGCGACACTGTGACCGGCGACACGTTTGCCAGCCTCGCAATGTCCGCCAGCGTCACCGGCCCGCGCGACGCGGTCTGCCTGTTCTTTCCCGAATCCACTTTAACCCCTCCGTTAAAATGATTTACGCTTTCATTTTGTTGATGAGCAAGAGGGCATGCAGGACGAGTGAACGAAAAATAGCTAACTACTTGATATAATGACATTAGAAATTTTTATCTGCAACTTGCGACGTACGATTGTCCGAGTACAATGAAAGCGCTTTCATTTCTTCTGGAGGAGGATCCGGAGGGGTGAATTTTCGGGAACTGGCGAGAGCCAGACAAAGGGAGGAGACAGAATGAACCTCAAGCGGATCATGAAAATTGTGGCCGTTGCAGCGGCGTTTGGCGCATCCGGTGCCGCGCCCGGCCACGCGGCCGACGACTATCCATCCAAGACCGTCACCGTGGTTGTTCCCTTCGCCGCTGGCGGCAACACCGACACGTTCGGCCGCCTCGTCGCCGAGCAGTTGGACAAGCGATTGGGCCAGCGGTTCATCGTTGAGAACAAGCCTGGCGCGGGCGGCAATATCGGCCTTGGCGATCTCGCCCGCTCCAAGCCCGATGGCTACACGATCGGCATGGGCACCGTCAGCTCGAATGCCATAAACCAGACGCTTTACAAGACCTTGCCCTACAGCAAGGAGAAGGGCTTCGAGCCGATCTCGCTGATTGCAAGTCTGCCGAACGTGCTGGTGGTCAATCCTGACAAGATCAAGGCGAACTCGGTCGAGGAGCTGATCGCGTTCCTCAAGGCCGAGCCGGGCAAGCACACCTACGCCTCTTCCGGTGTCGGCACCTCCATTCACCTTGCCGGTGAATTGATGGCCACCAAGACCGGCATCAAGATGACCCATGTTCCCTACAAGGGCAGCAGCCAGGCCATTCTCGATGTGGTGGCAGGTCACGTGGACATGATGTTCGATAACATTCCCACGGCCGCCCAGCAGGTCAAGGCTGGCAAGGTCAAGGCGCTCGCGGTGACGAGCCTCGAAAGGGCCAGCCTTCTGCCCGACGTGCCCACCATGGCGAGCGTCATTCCGGGCTTCGAAGCGACCTCCTGGCATGGCCTCTTCGCCCCTCCCGGCACGCCGCCCGAAATCGTCGAGAAGCTGAGCAAGGAAGTCCAGGCCATCATCGCGGATCCCGCCATGAAGGCGAAGCTGGAGGCGATGGGTGTCACACCGGTTGGCAGCACGTCGGCGGAATTCAAGGACTTCATCGCCAAGGAAACGGCGAAGTGGGCCGACGTCATCAAAGCCGCGAACGTTCCCCTGCAATGACCTGTCTTGCCGGCTGGCATCTGTCGGCCGGCAACACCCTTCCTGCGAGATCTGAACCATGCTGAAGATAAAAAACGGCCGCGACTTCATCGGCGGCTTGACGATGATCTGCGTCGCTCTCCTGTTCATCTGGTTTGGCAGAGAGCTCACCGTGGGTAATTCATTCCAGATGGGACCCGGTTACTTCCCGGTCATGCTGAGCATCCTGCTGATCGCGATCGGCGCGCTGATCGTCGTCCAGTCTGTCGTCGTCCATGCGGAGGAGAGCGAGCCGGATATGTGGAACTGGACAGCCTTTGCGCTTGTCATCCTCGGGCCGGTCGGTTTCGGCCTTGTCCTTTCCGGTCTTGGGCTGGCGCCCACCATGTTCCTTCTCATCGTCGGGGTGGCCGCAGCCAGCCGCTACGCAAACTGGCGGCATTCGATCCTGCTCGGCCTGTTCCTGTCGGTCTGTTCCGTTCTGCTGTTCACACGGCTGCTGGCGCTGCCCGTCAGTGCCTTCGGGCCGTGGGTTCCGTTTCTCGGCAGCGTGTGACGTTCCCGGACAGCCGGCAACTGGATTGGATTTTCCATGGATCTCTTTTCGAACCTCATGCTCGGTGCGTCGACGGCCTTCCTTCCGATGAACCTCTTCTATGGCTTCATCGGATGTCTTCTGGGCACCGCCATCGGCGTGCTTCCGGGGCTGGGGCCCACCGCAACCATCGCCATGCTGCTGCCGATCACCTTCGGCCTGCCACCGGAATCCGCGCTCATCATGCTCGCGGGTATTTTCTACGGCGCCCAGTATGGCGGCTCGACGACGGCCATTCTTATCAACCTTCCTGGCGAAAGCTCCTCGGTCGTCACGGCAATCGACGGCTACCAGATGGCGCGCAACGGGCGGGCCGGTGCCGCTCTTGCAACGGCTGCGCTGGGCTCCTTCTTCGCGGGCACGGTCGCGACGATCCTGCTCGCCATGGCTGCGCCGCCTCTGGCCGCAGTTGCGCTGAACTTCGGTCCGGCCGAATATTTCTCGCTTATGGTGCTCGGCCTCGTCGCCTCGGTGGCGCTGGCAAGCGGTTCCCTGCCGAAGGCCATGGCGATGATCGTGTTCGGGCTGATGCTGGGCACTGTCGGCACCGACGTGGAGAGCGGCACGCCGCGCTATGTCTTTGACATCCCGGAGCTTTATGACGGCCTGAACTTCGTGGCCGTCAGCATGGGCATATTCGGGATCTGCGAAATCCTTCGAAATCTCGAGAACGAGCAGGAGAGGTCCGTCAGCGTCAAGCGCGTGACCGGGTTGATGCTGACGAAGGACGACGTCAAACGTATCATTGGGCCGGTCCTGCGCGGCACGGCGCTCGGCTCGTTCCTCGGTGTTCTACCGGGCGGTGGCGCCATGCTCGCCTCCTTTGCGTCCTACGCTATGGAGAAGCGCCTGTCGCCGAACCGCGCGGAGTTCGGCAAGGGCGCGATCGAAGGCGTTGCTGCACCGGAATCGGCGAACAATGCCGGTGCGCAGACCTCGTTCATTCCCATGCTGACGCTCGGCATTCCCGGCAATCCGGTTATGGCCCTGATGGTCGGCGCGATGATCCTGCAGGGCATCACGCCCGGTCCGAACGTCATTTCGGATGAGCCCGCCCTCTTCTGGGGAATGATCGTCTCCATGTGGTCGGGCAATCTCATGCTGGTCATTCTCAACCTGCCGCTCATAGGCCTGTGGGTGCGAATGCTGACGGTGCCTTACCATCTCCTGTTCCCAGCCATCATCGGCTTCTGCTGTATCGGCGCTTACAGTATCAACAACAGCGTTTTCGACGTGTTCGTCATGTCAGGCTTCGGCGTCGTCGGTTTCATCCTCAGCAAGCTTCGCTTCGAGCCGGCGCCGTTGCTTCTCGGTTTCATTCTGGGGCCGATGCTGGAGGAAAACCTTCGGCGTGCCATGTTGATCAGCCAGGGGGATCCCACGGTCTTCGTGCGCAGCCCGCTCAGCCTGTCTCTTCTCCTTTTCGCAGCCGTCGTTCTGGCGCTCGTGCTGGCGCCGGGCATCAGCCGCAAGCGGGAAGAGGCATTCACGGAATAAGGGACGTTCCACGTCCAGGATAGAGGTGCCGACCGGCACCAAGTTCGGAGTTCGAAATGGCAGACAGAAAGAGATACGAAGACCTGCGATCGGCGCGGTGGATGGTGCCGGACGACCAGCGCTCCTTCGGTCACCGCTCACGCACCATGCAGATGGGATATGCGCCTGAGGACTGGGAGGGTCGCCCGATCATCGCAATTCTCAACACATGGTCGGATGCCCAGCCGTGCCATATGCACTTTCGCGAGCGGGTGGAATGGGTAAAGCGGGGCGTGCTGCAATCGGGCGGATTTCCCATGGAGCTTCCGGCCCTCTCGCTTTCGGAAAATTTCGTCAAGCCGACCACGATGCTTTACCGCAACATGCTGGCCATGGAGACCGAGGAACTGCTGCGCTCGCATCCCATCGACGGTGCCGTCCTGATGGGTGGTTGCGACAAAACCACACCGGGACTGGTGATGGGCGCCGTTTCCATGGGACTTCCCTTCATCTACCTTCCCGCCGGCCCCATGCTGCGCGGCAACTATGCCGGAAAGGCATTGGGTTCGGGAACCGACGGCTTCAAATACTGGGACGAAAGACGGGCCGGCACGCTGTCAAAGGAGGAATGGCAGGGGATCGAAGGCGGGATTGCCCGGAGCTATGGTCACTGCATGACGATGGGTACGGCCTCCACCATGACGGCAATTGCCGAAGCCATGGGCCTGACGCTTCCCAACGCGTCGTCCATTCCCGCCGCGGACGCCAACCACCAGCGCATGTCGGCAAGCTGTGGCCGGCGCATTGTCGATATGGTCTGGGAGGATCTGACGCCGGACAAGATCATCACGCAAGCGGCCATCGATAATGCGGTGACGGTGGCCATGGCAACCGGCTGTTCGACCAATGCGATCATCCACCTGATCGCCATGGCGCGGCGTGCCGGCATTCCGCTCGCGCTCGACGATCTCGACCGCATCGGCCGCACGACGCCCGTCATCGCCAATATTCGCCCGTCGGGAGCGACTTATCTTATGGAAGACTTTTTCTATGCGGGCGGGCTTCGGGCGCTGATGAAGCAACTGGGCGACAAGCTGGATCCCACGGCCATGACCGTCACGGGCAGGCCGCTGGTCGAGGGGCTGGAGCAGGTGAAAGTCTGGAACGACGATGTCATCCGGCCGCTGACCAATCCCGTCTACCACGAGGGCTCGCTTGCCGTGCTCAAGGGCAACCTCTGCCCGGATGGTGCCGTCATCAAACCGGCTGCCTGCGACCCTGCATTTCACCGTCATCGCGGTCCGGCGCTCGTTGCCGACAGCTATGCGGAACTGAAAGCCATCATCGACGATCCGGATTATCCGCTGACGCCGGAGACCGTGCTGGTGCTGCGCAATGCCGGCCCGCAGGGCGGACCCGGCATGCCGGAATGGGGCATGATCCCGATGCCGAAGGCGCTTCTGAAGCTCGGACTGCGCGAAATGGTGCGGATTTCCGATGCGCGTATGTCGGGCACGAGTTTTGGCGCCTGCGTTCTGCATGCCTCACCCGAGGCCTTTGTCGGCGGCCCTCTTGCTCTGCTCAAGACGGGCGACATTGTGGAGCTGGATATCCCGGCCCGCAGCCTGAACATGCTGGTGCCCGAGGCGGAGCTTGCCGAGCGCCGCACGCGCTGGGTCGCGCCCGAGCCCCGCTTCGAGCGCGGCTACGGCTTCATGTTCACAAAGCACATCGAGCAGGCCGACAAAGGCTGCGATTTCGACTTTCTCAAGACGGACTTCGGCGCGCGCGTCGCCGAGCCGGTGATCAACTGAAAACGACGTTCAAGGAGGAACGATGAACCCTGCAACCCGTGACAAGCTGATGGGCGTATCCGTCGCAACGCTGTGCTCGGCGCTTTTCAAGCGCGGCCTTCGCAATCAGACGATCCAGGACGTGCGTCCCGTCAGGCCGAAAGGCCGCAACATGGTGGGGCCTGCTTTCACGCTCCGCTACATGCCGGCGCGGGAAGACCGCAACCCCATGACGATCTTTCGCGACCCGAAGCATCCACAACGCCATGCGATCGAAACCTGCCCGGAAGGCCATGTGCTGGTCATGGATAGCCGGAAGGATGCGCGCGCCGCATCCGCCGGCGACATCCTGATCACGCGGCTTATGGTGCGGGGCGGGGCCGGCGTCGTCACCGATGGAGGCTTTCGCGACGCAATGACGATCGGCGAGCTGGACATTCCCGCCTATCATCATCGTCCGTCCAGCCCGACGAACCTCACGCTGCACGAAGCGATCGACATCAACGTCCCGATCGGCTGTGGCGACGTCGCGGTCTTTCCAGGCGACATCATGGTCGGCGACGATGACAGCGTTATCGTTATCCCTGCCGAAATCGCCGACGAGATTGCGGACGAGGCTGTGGAAATGACCGCTTACGAGGATTTCGCGGTGGAACGCGTAAAACAAGGCCACACGATTATCGGCCTCTATCCGGCAACCGACGAGGCCAATCTGACACTGTTTGCCGAGTGGCGAAAGACCAACAACCGGTAGGCAACCCGTTGCTCGTTGCTCAAGTTTTGCCTTTTGAGCAGCAAGCTGGATCCGAGTATCGGGGCAATCCAAGGTGGAGCGCGGAACTTTCAGTGGTCAATGCATGTTTGCCGAATTAAAATGAGCGTAAAGACTTTTGATCCGCCGTTCATTTCGGAATATTGGTTTGCAACTTTAGTGGCAATAACGGGCTGCCCTTATTCCACAAGTGGCAATAGGCGGCCAACTCAAAGACATTGCTCCTATATTCGGTCCGAAACACTCCTCTTTCAACTTACCATGCTTGCTCTACGTTGCCGTTATCGCTAGCAGATGAGCATCACCACGCGACACATTTCCGAGCTTTGGAGAATGCCATGATGGGCAACGACGAACAGCAACTGGTATCCGAAGTGCCGCAGATGTCTGAGAGTGCCGATAACACGAACGCAGGCCAGCCGGATGATGCAGGGCGGAAGCCCCGGAAAAGAACATCCAAGCAGGCCCGCACCGAGGAGCCGGCGCCGCGCAAGATCAAACGGCACACCGCTGCCGAGCGCGCCGAAAAACTGCAACGCATCGAAGAGGCGCTTGCAAATGGCGGTGTTTCGCTAAAGGCCGCCGTTGAAGCCGTCGGGGTTTCGGATCAGACCTATTACCAGTGGAAGCGGGCAGATAAGCCTGCAGATGTCGCCCCAACCTCCACAGCTTCACCCTCTTCCGCACCCGCTGCACCGCCATCCCTTGGCAACGAACTCGCCGAACTCATCAAGCTGGAGGAGGAGAACCAGCGCCTGCGCCAACTCCTTGGCGAGAAGCTGCGGGCTGAAAACGCTGAACTTCGTCGGCGTCTCGAGATGAACTGATAGACGTCATGCGAAAAGTCCGACCCAACTTCGTGGTGGAGTATAAAGGCGGCCGCCGTCAGAAGCGGTCGCAAGACAAATCCATATGGGGAAGGATCGACTTTGCCTCACTGGCAGCCGAAGACGATCTTGCTCCTCAGGCGACCATCAAGCCTGTGACGACTGTCGGTGATCACCAGCGAACCGATCATGACGTGCCGGACGGGCATCTTGTTGATCCCAAGATCGCGGTTGATCCGAGGCCGTCTCTGCGAGCAGCCACATCCTCGCCAAAGGCCAACCAGGAGGCTGGTTCCCCTGCCAGCCCTGCGCGGGGCGCACAGAGTCTCCGGGAAGAGATGATCTCAGCACGGGATGATAATCACTTTCACGAACAGTCAGTAGATGTCGAATGGATACCGAACGACATTCAGCAGGGTTCAGTTGTGGCTCCCGACGATCATGCTGCATCGGTTCTGCCAGACACATTGCTTTCGCGACGGCAACTGGCCGAACTTGACGCTGAGAATATCGAGCTCAAGAGGCTCCTGAAGGATCGGCTATTGGCAGAAAATCAGTGTCTTGTGACAATGCTTGAGCGGCTCTCCAGATAGCGCGGTTCACACGCGTCGTCTCGAAGCCGATCCGGGCTGGATCGCGGCAACTTCTGCTGTCTGTCGTTCGCCTTTACGCCTTCTTGCCCGGCACGTCGATTATGCGCTGAGAGGCATCGAACTTGGGGTCGCCTTCGATAACGCGCTGTTCCCAGGTTTCCTGCGTCAGGTCCTCATTGTTGAAGACGCAGACCGCCAGCGTGGTATTCTGCCATTCCCGATCATACTTCGCGATGGTGATGAGCTCGGGCGACACGGGAGCATTTTCGGAGTGGCGATGCTGCCGCCAATGATGTGCCAGCCGACTGGGTCGAGATAGACCACATGCCCGTTCTTCCAGGCCTTCGTCTGGTGAACGATGTCGTTTTCGAGAGACTGCTTTGTCGACGTGATTGGGTTACATTCTTTCAAGGCACGAGACGTGTCGAATGCCGATGGAGTCCGAAAGACCCTGTTCCGTCGTAAAGACATTGGCACGGTCTCGAAGTTTCGACAGCACATAGGTGTCTTCGGCGATCTGCCGCCGCGTGCTACCCTTTTCGTTATAGGAATGGCCCATTACGGTCAGCGAGAAGCCCGCCAGCGTCACCGAGGGGACGCCGACGAAAAGCGCATAGCAGGCTGCGGCGACGCCATTCGTTACATGGCCGCATTCGCCGATATCGCCGGGGATTCCGCCGCAAATATGCTCGACGATAGCCTCGCGCTCCTCCTTCGTCGCGCGCATGAGACTGCGATAGCGGACGCGCGGTTTCATCAGCAGTTTCAGTCGCATGACCCATAGCGGGCGCGTATGCAGCCACAAAAGTCCCCGCGTGTGCACGTCGGGATGTTCCTCCCAGGACTTCTTGCGCTTGCGGAAGGTAAGGTCTGCTGCGGGAAGCCCGAGCATGGCTGCTGTTTTGCCCGAGTTGTTCACATCCATGCGAGCGCAATGGGCGAGGATGTCGGGAGGCAGCGTCGGATGGGGAGCAGATCCGAGAATCAGCCAGGGTTTGTCGAGAATTCCGAGCTTCGTGAGCCAGCGGCGATGGGCATCTCTCAGTGCTTGCAGATCTTCCATATCCACCATGCCCAACCGGGAAAGTCGCGGAGCCAAACAAGAGGCACCACGATAAAGTCTCATTTTGCCGCTCTTCCCTTGCGGGAATGTCGGCACCATCCGTTATAGTTGGATTATATAGAATACGAATGCGCTTCTGACAGATCGGGGTGTCACGCGGTTTTTGTAAGCAAGGATCGACAGCGGAGCGCGCGAGCGGCTATGGGGCGGCTTGAAAATAGCCATGGGTGCATTCAGGGCTGGCGTCTCTGTGTCGCTCTGTGGCAGCAGGCGCACGCACGCCGGGAGGGGGCAAGAGAATGACCACGTCGGTCGGATCGGAGCATGTAATGAGTGCCAGTCATCTAGACTATCGCCCCGATCTCGACGGGTTGCGGGCTCTCGCCATCCTGCCCGTCCTTCTCTTCCATGCCGATGTCTCGCTCTTCCGCGGAGGCTTCGTGGGGGTCGATGTATTCTTCGTGCTCTCCGGCTATTTCATGGCGCGGATCATCCTGTCCGATCTCGTTGCCGGCACGTTCTCCTTCCCTGCCTTTTACATTAGACGGATAAAACGGATCATCCCTGCCTTGTTCACGATGATGGCTGTTACCGCCGTTATTGCCTGGTTCCGGCTGATGCCTGAGGAGTTCCGCTACTTCGGAGATAGCGTGCGGGCCGCCGCGCTGTTCACGGCAAATGTGCTCTTCCGCCAGGAAAGCGGCTACTTCGATATCTCCGCAGAGATGAAGCCGCTGCTGCACACATGGTCGCTGTCCATGGAGGAGCAGTTCTATATCCTGTTCCCGATCTCTCTGTTCCTCGTTTTCAGCTTCGCCCGCAGGTATCTCCTGCATATCACGAGCGGCTTCATCCTGGTCTCGTTCGTCGCCTGCCTGTGGGCGACCGCCCATTCGCCGGAGAAAGCGTTCTTTCTCCTGCATTTTCGCGTCTGGGAACTGCTCATCGGTGCCCTGGTTGCCTTTGCGCCCCGCCCGAACTACGACGTGCGTGTGGCGACCGGCCTCAGCACGGTCGGGTTGGCCGCCGTCCTTGCCGCGATCTTTCTCTACTCCGACGCAACGCCGTTTCCCGGGCCCTTCGCGGCCATTCCCGTCCTCGGCGCGGCTCTCGTTATCCATGCGGGCTCGCAGAGCCGTTTCCCCGCCTATCTTCTGACCAACGGTGTCGCCGTCTTCATCGGCCGCATCTCCTACTCGCTTTACCTCTGGCACTGGCCGATCATCGTTTTCTACCGGTATGAGACAGGGCATAGTCTCACGCTGAGCGAGAGCCTTATCGTTATTCTTCTATCCTTCGCCGCTGCCATCGTGTCGTGGCGTTTTATCGAGCAGCCCGCCCGCTATGCCCCTGTCTTCAAGTCACGCCGGCTTGTCCTGTCGCTGATGGGCGGCGCCATGGCCGGTGCGGTCGCGTTCGGCTTCGTGGTCACGCGGTATGCTGGTCTTCCGCAGCGCCTGCCCGACGATGTCTACGCCGTTTATGCCGCAACCTACGACCAGAGCCCTTTCTTTGCGCCGAATTGCTTTGCCAACAGCAATGGAGATGGCCTGCGTCCGCAGTCGATCCGGGATGGTGATCTCTGCCCGATGGGCTCGCCGTCCGCCGGCCCTGCGAAGTTTCTCGTCTGGGGCGACTCGCATGCCGCCGCCATAGCGCCGGCGATCGACGAAGCTGCACGGAAAGCCGGAGTCTCGGGTCTCTTCGTCGGCCGAGCATCCTGCCCGCCGCTTCCAGGTGCTGTCTTCGGGCCGGACCACATCGTCGCGCGCTGCGTGGAAACCAACGCCGCCATCCTCAGCCTGATAGAGAAGCAGAGGTTTCCCTACGTCTTCATGGTCGGCTACTGGCCCAAATATGTCCACCGCACCGAGCTTCCCGAAGAGGGCGTGTTCTTCACAGCCTCTGAAGCGCTTGTTCTGCCCGACTGGTCCGCTCCGGTCCGCTACAGCCTTAAGGCGACGATCGCGGCGTTTGCGAAACAGGGAACGCGCGTCATCCTCGTGCAGGACGTGCCGGAGATGGGTGTGAAGGTGCCTGAGGCTCTGGCGCGTGCGAAAATGACGGGGGAGAACGAGGATCTGAGCATGCCTTTCAGCTACACGCTCCATCGGCAGAAACTCGCGCGCGACATGCTCCTCGCCGTTGCCCGGGAAACGCGTTCATCGACGATCGATCCGTTCACGTCTCTCTGCGACGAAACGCGGTGCCATCCCGTCGCCAATGGCGGCATCCTGTATCGCGATGGCGATCATCTCTCGCTAACAGGCGCTAGATATCTGGCGCCGCTGTTTGACGAGACGATGGCCATGATCGCGCGACCAGCAAGCAAAATCTCGTTGCCTTCGGACGAGCGATGGAGCTGGGCCATGCCGGACCGTCACTGAAGGATAAGCGATCGAGCTCAGCACTCCGCCGTCCCAAGAACGGACACTGCCGATCAGGCGACCTTGTTCAGCTTCGCCGTCTTCGGATCGCTCAATGTCTGCTGCGACATTTCAGTGTCGTCATGTGCCGCATTCAGGCAGCGTGCGACGAGATCGTGGTGGATCCAGCGGACCGGACCGGATGGCGTCGATGTCGCGCCGAAGATGAGACGGCCGGTTGCCTCGACCACGAGCGTGCTCAGGAGATCGCTGATCAGGGCCTTGCCGTCGCGGTGCATCGCGGTGATGTCGTTGGAAGTGCCGATGGTGAGATCCGCCTGCGCCTGGCTGTTGGGCATCGGCCAGGCGTTGAAGTCGTAGAACGGCACCATGACGTCACTTGCCTGTAGCGCGGTGATCCGGCGCAGGACTTCCGTGACCGTATGGCCATCAGCGAGCAGCGCTTCGCAGGCCTGCCACTGTTCGTCGGCCCAATGCCCGCCGTTCTCCTTCTTGAGCGCCAGCAGCAAGGGGATCAGAGGAAGCTCTATGCCCGTGAACACGTCGGACGAGTTCGTCCGGATTTCCGGGCAATTGTAGACAGTCGCCTTCACGCCCGCATCCCAGGCGTCAGCCGCGATGGCCTCGAGGCGCATCTTGGCATAGCCCTGCGTATAGTTCGTGTAGGTCTGCCAGCGATATTCATCGCCGATGAGAATTCCCGTGCCATGATAGCCATAGGCCGTATAGCGAACCGCGCTGCCCGATGCCTCGACCCGCGTGCGGATGGCCGCGCTGGCGTCGATGAGATGGCGGAAGGTGTTGGCCGAGACCTCGTCGAAATTCTGAAGAATCAGCTTGCCCATATCGCTGTCGAGCAGTGCCTGCGACGACATGTGGCGGGCGCCGGTGCCCTTGTAGATCCTGTTGGCAACGACGAGCAGCACTTTCGCCTTGGGAATGCCGCCAGCCATCGTATGCGCAAAGAAGACGTTACGCCCATCGGGGATCATGCCGTCGAGGGTTGCCATCACCTGCGCCAGTGCGGTCTTGAACCGGTTCGTCGCGATGGTCTTGCAGGTTTCGATATGGTCCCAGTCGATCTTGGCATCCTGCCACGTCTGGAGTGTCATCTCCGCCAAGAGGTCCGTCGGTGTCGGTCCGCCATCCGGGCCGTCGAGATCGAAGCCGGCCATCAGAGGCACATTGATGATCTTGCCGCCCAGACGGTCCTCGGCAACAGAAAGCTCGTCCTGCGTCAGAGGTCGCAAAGCGTTGTTCTCATCGCGCCGGCCGACCGTGATGCCGACGATCTCCATGCCGGTCTTGCGGGCCTGATCGAGAAGTCCGGTCGCATAGCCACGTCCGAACAGCTCTCCGAAGAGAACGAAGATATCGCCCTTCCGAAACAGTGTGTTCTCGGCGATGCTTTCCAGTGCGATCGGCTTTTTCATGGTCATGTCTTCAGGTCGTGGGTCGTTGCGCGCAGGTCGCAACAGTCGGTAATGATCCCATGAACGGAGTTGGCCGCAATGGAAAGTCATTTAACGTGACGGATTATATCGAAACGTGAACCGGAAGCGCCATTGACGACAGGCGTTGCCGCGCCGTCCGCCGAAAAGAGTGGAATCGATCGAAAGGTCTCTGCAGATAGCGCTTCGCTGACAGGCGCCCGACGTTCAAAGTCTCCGGAAAGAAATATCCACTCTGGAGCTGGCCAAGAGCCGCTGCGAAGCCTTGAGCTGTTTCTATGCCGCTTGGGCTAGGACGAAATCCTCACCTTGGTGCTACGTCAGATTGTGTGATGCCGGAGTCATCTTCATGTAATACCCCAAATATCGGGTAAATCGATTTTACGGAAAATAATAAATCTTAATATCCTTCATTTCGAATAGAATCAATAAAGCAAGATTGCTCCATTTTTGCCAGAATCTATTTTGAATATCGCGCGATCTCCAAAAATTAGACTTTGAAGAGCTTGAATTCCTACACCAAAGGTCGATTTCATTCTTGTCATGACGACGGAGGTCGATATGGAAGAGATGATGAAGAAGCGTCGCACGCGTGGGGCAGGTGCTCTTGGCGATATCGCGGCGACCAAGCAGGCGGTCATGGAAATGCAACGGCGACAGGACGAGGAGCGCCGGCAGAAGACAGAGCGACTGAGAGCGCAGCGGCTTGGCGGGGCCGTCGGCGGAGGCGATGGCAATGCTGCAGGCGGTTCGCCATGAAAATCCGGTTCTTTACAGATGATGGCGGCCAGATCGACGAGAGTGGCGGAATTTCTTTGCCTGATCGAAAAACAGCGGAACGTGAGGCTCTGAGTGCCCTGTGTGACTGGCTGAGGGAGCTTGGACCGGAGGATCTGCCCGCAACAACGGCCGTCATCGGGGAGCGTGCCGATGGGACTTTGCTCTTCCGCGTGCAACTTGATGCCGTCATCGAACGTTTTGATGTTGATGGATCATGACCAACTCTCTGTGCGCCTCCCGGTATCGCCTTCACGCATGTCTGTCGCAAAGGCCGCGAAGCGGAGAGCTATGACTGGCATGCTGGAGGAGAATGCGGAATCCCGCCTCGCCCTGTTCGATTTCGCCTTCCGCCATGCGCCCATCGGTATGGCGCTGGTGGATACGGAGGGTCGCATTGTGCGGGGAAACAGGGCGTTCTCCAGAATGGTGGGCATCTCGCAAGAGAACCTGAGCGGCGTCGCGTTCGCCGATTTCACGCATCCAGACGATCTCGCGGCCGACATCGGCCTTTTCAACGAGGTGCTGGCTCGACGACGGGACGGCTATACGATCGAGAAGCGTTACATCCGGCCGGACCGGACGCCGTTGTACGTCCGCATCCATGTCGCCGCCATGCGCGATGGCGATGGAGAGGTCGTTCGGTTCATCTCGCAAGTCGAGGACATCACACAGGCGAAGGATGCGGAGCGGCAGCTTGCCGAACATGCGGCGCAGCTCGAGCTCGCACTGGAAGCTGTGAGAGGCGGGTTCTGGCAGCTGGATATTCCCGCGCAAACCTTCGAAACGTCCGATCGTCTCTCCCAGTATATCGGTGGGCCGGATGCCGCCCGGCTCGACCTTGAGTCCTATCTCGCCAGGATCAGTCGTCTGGACAGGTCCGCTGCGGACCTCACGCCACTGATCGAGGGTACGCTCGACCAGAATGTTGTCGAATACAGGCTGGATACGATCGCGGGCGAGCGGTGGATGCGCTGCGATCGTCGCCTGTTGCGAGACGCGGAAGGTCGGCCGCTGAAGATCGTGGGAATGGCGATCGATTTCACCGAGGAACATCGACAGATCGAGCGCCTGCAGCGCAATGCACAGACCGATAGTCTGACGGGACTGCTCAATCGCCGTGGTCTTGAGGCGCGCTTCCCGCAGATGGCCTCTTCGGCAGGCTACGCCGTTCTGGCGATCGACCTCGACGGCTTCAAGCAGGTGAACGACCGCTACGGCCATGCTGCCGGTGATATCATCCTTCAGGAAGCCGCAGGCCGGTTGATGTCCTGTGTCCGCGGCGACGATCTCGTCTGCCGTGTGGGCGGGGACGAGTTCGTCGTCGTTATCTCCGGCGACAGGGAAACCGGTATTGCCGTCGCCAATCGCATGGTCGGCGCGATGCGTGCGTCGTTCTCGCTGCGCGTCCCGAGCACGGACACCGATGTGCTGGTCGAGGTGCGCGCCAGCATCGGCGGAGTGTGGACAGTTGCCAATGTCGAACTTGACGGCCTGATCGCTCATGCCGATACCTTCCTTTACCGAGTGAAAGCATCGGGAAAAGACGGCGTCAGCTTCGACCGGCAACCGTTCCCGCGCCAAACGACGCGCAGCTGAATGTCGCCCGAGAATGCCGCGAGCCAGCGGGCGGAATCGACGCACAGGCGGAGATGGCACACATCCGGCGGCACTCAAGCCATGCCGCACGAAACCTCAGACGCGTGCGGAACTCGACGCCGTCAACGTTCCCACGAGTGAGAATGCTATGCCGGTGGTCTCGTAGCGCAAATCCGATTTTCCAGCGAAATAGGCCGGCACGATCTTTTCCACGAGGCGGGAGCCGAAGCCTTTTCGCGATGGCTTCGTGACATACGGTCCACCGCTTTCGTTCCATGCGAAATGCAACGTTTCGGCGTCCCGCGACCAGCGGATAGAGACTTTTCCATCTGCATTGCTGAGGGCGCCGTACTTGGTGGCATTGGTCGCCAGTTCGTGGATGGCGAGCGCGATGGCGAGGGCTTGCTGGCTGCCGAGGACGATGTCGGGCCCATCCAGAAGCACCCTTCCGGCCGAAGGGCCGTAGGGTGCCAGCCCGGAAAGAACGAGCCTGCGCAGATCGGCGGTCTCGCCTGCCATGTGCGTTAGAAGATCCTGCGCTCTCGCCAGCGCGTTCAGTCGCTCGGAAATAGCCGTCGCGGCCTCTGGCAACGAGCCGGCGTTGCGCACGGTTTGCGCCACGATGGACTGGACCACGGCAAGCATGTTCTTCATGCGATGCGAGAGCTCGTTCTGCAGCACGCGCTGCTCTTCCCTCCACGCAAGCTCGTCCCGGCGAGCGGTCACCAGAGCCGTGGTCTCGGTCACCACGTCGATAAAACCTGCAACACGGCCATTTTCGTCGAAGACGGGTGAATAGGAAAAGCACCAATGCGTTTCCTCCGGGTAGCCGTTCCGCGTCATGAAGAGTGTGAGGTCGTCGCGCCAGATGGTTTTCCCCGACAAGGCTTCGCGCACCATGGGAGAGATGTCATCCCAGACGTCGAACCATATGTCGCAAAAGGGTTTGCCAAGGGCGTGTGGCGCGCGCGCGCCGAGGATGGGCCTGAACGCCGCGTTGAAGATCGTCGTGAGCCTCGGTCCGTAACAGAGTGCCATCGGCTGGCCGGAGGCGACCAGGGTGGAAACGACGGACCGGAGATGAGCCGGCCAGCTATCGATGGACCCCAGCGGGGTTCGTGCCCAGTCATGCTCCGCAATTGCCGCGCCCGCTTCCCCGAACGATCGAAGCACCGACCTGTAGTCTCTGCTATCGTCCGGAATGTCGTCCCATATCTGCGCATGCATGCTTCTGTCCCATCGGGATCGTAAGTTGCCACTTTATCTGCGGGAGGCTCAAATTCAATGTACAAAACCGTACCGGAATGTGAGGGGCACTCCACAGGCAATGTCCGTCAAGGCAGGGTCGGCAGTGTTCCCACGATGCGAAGCGCCAGACCCTCATAGGGTTCGAGGTTGATGGTCAGCGCGCCGTCTTCCTGAAGGTCGCCCTCGATCGTTTCGCCGATCATGTCGACCACCGGCCCAGGCGTCACCTGCGGCAGCACGATCACCTCTTCCAGCGCCGTATCGCCGAAATTCAACGCGGTCACCTGCGTGCCACGCCCGTCCGGCAGCTCGTGAACCATGATGAGCAGGCCCGGCGATGTCGTGTCAGGGATCATCACCTGCCGGCTGGCGGCAAGGCCATAGGCTTCGCGGACCGAAAGGAGACGCTTCAGCTGGCTTGCAAAGGAATCCGGCTGCGTCAGTTGCTCCGTTACCGGGCCATAGAGCGCGCGGGCGCGCGGTACGCCTTCGGCCGACTGCCCGGCATCCGATTGGCCCGTGAGGTCGTAGGCGCCGCGCTCGATCCAGCGCGTATCGCCGTCTCCCATCAGATGTTGCACGTCGTCCGGGCTCACCGGCAGCGCGCCGACCAGATCCCAGCCGGACAAGGCGAAGATGCCGGGCTGGAAGGCGTTGTACATGACCAGCAACAGATGGATCTTGCGAATGAGCTTCAGAGCGTCGTCGTCGATCGTGTCGAGATCGGAAATGCCAAGGGCTGCCGTGATGACGCTGGCCGTCGTGCAGGCGATTCCGTTCGTGACGAAGGGAAGGTTGTAGGGGGCATTGGCACCGGACAGCCGCTCGCGGATCACGTCGCGCAGGTGCATGCGCAGGGTCCGGCCCTGCCACGTCTGGCCGCTGAAGCTGTAGATGTCGTCCGCGTGCAACGTCCAGAAATGGACAAGTTCCGTCGTCAGTTCATCGTGATTCTGAAGCGCGTGAATGAGAGATGCCGGATCGATGCCGAACTCATGCACGGTGCGCAACATCATGCGCAGCCATTCGGTGTTTCCGGTCAAAAGCGCATGGTGATAGGCGGGGCGCGTGATGAAGTCATAGGAGAGATCGGCGCCGCCTTTCGACATCGCGGCGATGTCGTCGACCGTCAGGTTGAGTTCCTGGAACGAGAAGCCGCCGGCCTTGCGCACCATGCCAGCGAGCAGCGCGTTACCCGTCAGCGACAACGGGTGGCTTTCGGACCAGGCGGGGCCGTCCAACCGACGCTCGACGCCGAGGAAGCCGTTGGCATCGAGGCGAAGACCGCGCGCGCCCAGCTGATCGATGGAGTGGAGGGCATCGCCGATGATCATCTGCTGCGCCGCAAAGGTCGGATCGAGCCAGTTCAGGCTCGGCTGTCCTTCTTTGAAGTAGTGGAGGTAGACCCAGCGGCGCAGCTTGCCATCCACGCCTTCGACCGGCGCCGTGGCGCTCCAGTCGGTTTCCTTCACGCCCGGCTCGAAGAAGATGACGCGCTGGAGCTGGCCGACGATGAACCCCTTTTCCTTGAGGTAATCGACAGCCTCGGTGCCAAGGTTCACGGCATCCCGCCCTTCGGGCACGTCTGGCAGATGCGGCCATTCCTCCTCGGGGATCTCCACCATGTGGTAGAGGCCGGGATAAGAGCCGACCTTCATCTCGGCGAGGCGGAAATCCGCGCCCTTACCGGTGTGGGAGGGGATGACGTCATCGATGACGATGGCGTTGAAGGCCGCGGCCATGCGGCTGATGGCGACGAACTCTTCCGTCGTGCCGAAGGCCGGGTCGATATCGAAGCCGATGCGGTCGAAGTTGCCGTCGATGGTCGGCGTGTAGGCGCCGTCCTTGATCCCGCCGGATCTCTTCGTCGGGCCGACATGGATGCCCCGCACGCCGATGGACGACAGTGCCGACCAGAGCTGGGGGTCGCCCAGCGTCTTGAGGACGGAGTCTCCTTCCGCTGTGATCACCGAAGGCGGGTAGGCCGTAAACCAGACGGAGGCGATGGCGGAAGCCGAGCGAGGGCGCGGTTCTGCATAAGGCCGCTGCCAGAAACGACCCTGTCCACCATAATTCTCGGCAAATTGCCGTGCCTGATGCAGCATGGAGGAGGATACGAGCTTCTCGATGTCGTCTTTGGGTAGTGATGTCATCTCAGGTTCTGATCCCGCGCCTGTTTCTGGTCATGCCTCTGGTCCACGCTGTTCGATGTAGGCGTCGCGCGGCGAAAGGAAACGGCTGGGTCGCACTTCAGTCAGCTGTCGGGCGGAGAAATGGTGGTGCGGACGTTATCATCCACGCACGGGAAAGGTGCAGCCAGAGTTCCCGTGACATCACTGAGCATTTGCACGGCGTCTGCGTCCGGGGCATCCGGAACGCGAAATGTCACACGCCGGCGCTACGAGGTTCTAACGCCTCGATCGCGGGCGGCGTGGCACAATGGTCAGCGGCCGCTTTCTTATGAAGCGGCCGCCTTTCCGATTAGTTTGCCGGCGGTGTGGCAGGTGCCGGAGCCGGCGTCGTGGTGGCCGGCGGTGTCGTTGTCGGAGCGGGAGCAGGGGTCGAAGCTGCCGGCGGCGTTGCTGGCGGTGCCGGAGCCGGCTCAGGCGTGCGCAGGACGCTCCAGAGAACGATGACGACGATGACAGCGACAACGGCTGCGATAATGGTGTTGCGGTTCAATTTTGCCTCCTTGGTTAGCCAGAGTAACCTATCCGCGAAAGCAGAATTGTCCAAGCTTTTCATAAAAGAAGCGGATTTCAGCTCCAGCCGGGCCAGCGCGCTGCCCGATCGTCACGCGGCGCTGCGTCCTCTTGCCTATACGGCACACGGCCTTCGATCGCTCAGCCCGAAGAGCTTAACCGGAAGAACGCGCCTTGTCTTGCCGCGCTAAATCTGACAAAAACGATCAGCTTAACGCGGCATGCGACGGCGCGCCTTACGTATCTGCAAGCCGACGAACGGGGTTCAAGCGAGCGAGCACTTCATCATGAGCTTCTGGCATACGATGTCGTGGAAGACGGACGGGATCACTGTTTCTGCTCCCGTACAGTGGCGGCAGCTGGATGGCATGGTAACCGTACTCTGGGAGGCGGAAAGTCAGGCCGGGGCCAGTGGCTACTATCTGGCAGACGATCCGCGTATCATGTTCTTCTTCAACGACGTTTCACCGAACGTGCGCATCTCCAACCGGAGCGATGATTTCACCCGCAATGCTCGCGCAATGCCCCGCGCTGTCTATGTGCCCGCGGGTATGCCGATGTGGACGACGAGCCGGAGCGCGCATCGTTTCAGCCATCTCAATCTCCACCTGCACAAGGACCGGCTTCTCCGCTACCTCTCGCCGACGGTCGGCATTTCCTGTGCGCAGGCAGCCCTTCGCCGCCCGGCCGAACTCAATGATATCGCCGGTATCGATGCCTTGGCGCGGCTGCTCGCAACCGAGATCCGGTCTCCGACCAGACATGCCGTCTACGCGGAAAGCCTCGTCGGCAGCATCGTGTCAGGGCTGCTGGATATCCCCGGCGAAGCCGACCAGAAGACCGGGGGGCGGTTGACGCAGGCCCAGATGAACAAACTGCTCGTTCATATCGACAAGGTCGGCGGCTATCGCATGTCGGTGGCCGACATGGCTGCAACGGTCGGACTTTCGGAAAGCTGGTTCTCGAGCGTGTTCAAGAAGACCACGGGGCAGACGCCGCTGCAATGGCAGCTGTGCAAGCGGATCGAACAGGCCAAGCAGATGCTCGGAACCAATGAATTGCCTGTGGCCAGCATTGCGGCACAGCTCGGCTTCTCCGACCAGGCGCACCTGACCAAGGTCTTCCGTCAGGTGGAAGGCGAGACACCGGCGGCGTGGCGGCGTTTGCAGCAGATCCGATCGCTCTGACGCCCGCCCGGCGCGAAACACGCAGGGCGGGTATCAGCCTCGTCAGGTCACCACGTCTGGCGAAGCGTCGCCATCACCTTTCGGCCGGGATTGTAGTAGACAGCGCCCGAATCGGTGCTGGCAATGTGCTTCTCGTCGAACACGTTGTTGACGTTCAGCTGAAACGTCGTGTTCTCCTGAACCTTGTACGTATAGGCCACGTCGAACACGACGGCGCTTTCCGACGTCTTCGTATTCTCGATGTCGGTGTAGTACGAGTCGAGGTAGCGAGCACCGACGCCGAAGGTCATGTCGCCGCGCGCGCCTTGTCCCGGAAGCGTGTAGGTGCCCCAGATCGAGGCAAGGTGCTCAGGCACGCGCATCAACCGGTTGCCGTCATTGGCGCCGCCCGGCTCGTCGATCTTGGAGTCGATGTAGCTATAGGCCGCGATGATCTCGATCTTATCCGTAACTTCGGCCTTGGCCTCCAGCTCGAACCCGCGATGTCGCACCTTCTCCACCGATTGCGGCAGGTATGTCACCTGATCGTAAACGGTGATGTTACCCTTGGTGAGATCGTAGATGGATGCGGTGATGAGAGCAGGGAAGGCCTCGGGCCGGTACTTGATGCCGACCTCGTATTGCTTGCCGGTCGTCGGATCCGCGCCGGAGGCGGGCGGCGCCGCAGATTCGGCATAGCTGATGTAGGGCGCGAGTTCCTCGGTGATCTTGTAGCTCGCACCGATGCGCTTCGTAAATTCGCTGTGGTCGCCCGAAGCTGTGGAGCCGGCGAGACGGTCGGTTTCGCTAAGGTCAAGCCAGTCGTTGCGCAGGCCGACGCTGACCGTCAGCTTGTCGAAGAAAGTCAGATCCTGCTGCATGTAGACGGCAGCCGTCTTCTGGTCGTTGTTGACGCTGGAATAGGGCGACAGGCTACCTGGACCGCCGGAGTAGATCGGGTTTTCCCAGTCGATCGATGGCGCCGACGTATAGAAATTGTCGGTGTCGGATTCGAACCTGTTGTAATCGGTGCCAAACAGCGTGCGGCTCTCTATCGTGTCGGTGCGCGTCTCGTAGACGAGGTTCGCATCGATGATGAACTGCTCGGAGGACTTGTCGCTGCCGAAGAAATACCGGCTCGCGGTCGTCGAGCCGTCGGTCGGCGTCCCCCCGATATAGGCACTGCCGAACCCGTCATTGAGGTTGCTGTAGCGCGCGTTGGAACCGAAGCTCAGACCGTTGCCGAAGTCATGGTCGAACATGACGCTATAGCTGTTACGGTTCGTTTCGCTGAAATAATAGTCCGGCTCGCCGAAAAACGTGTCCCTGTCGAAATCCGTTCCCAGCGGATGCCCGCCGCTGCCGGGAACGCCGTCCTTGTCGAGGTGATCGAAGACGACGGTGAGGTTCGTGGCCGCATCCGGCCGCCAGGTCAGGCCACCCATAATGAAGTTCTCGTCGTCCTGTGAGTGGTCGTATTCGGCATCGGCGCGCTGGAGTTTGCCCGTAAGCCGGTAGGACAGCGTGTCGTCTGCCGTCAGGTTGTCGCCGAAGTCGAAGCCAAGTTCCTTGTGCGCGAACGAACCTGCGGTGCCGTACACCTCGCCGAACCGCTCCCGCTTCGGTGTCTTCGTGACGTAGTTCACCGACCCACCCGGCTCGGCCGCTCCGAAGCCGGAGGAGCTTGCGCCCTTCAGCACTTCGATCCGCTCATAGGCGTAGGGCTCTTCGCGGGTGCCGGCAAAGGTCCGGCCGATCGCAAGGCCATCACGGTAGGTGTAGGGCGTGAAGCCGCGAATGTCGAAATAGTCGTATCGGTCATCCGAGCCGTAGAAGTCGGTGATGACACCGGCGGTATACTGAACCACCTGCTCGACGGTATCAGCGCCGCGCTGCTGTATCTCCTTCGAGGTGATGACGGAAACCGAGGCCGGCGCCTTCAGGATGTCCGTCGGCAGCTTGCCGGTGGCGGTTGTTTCCGTGGCGACGATGGATTGCGAATCATTGTCCGTGTTGAGCAGCGTTCCGCTCGAACCGCCCTGGACGACGATGGTTTCAAGCGCGGTCGCGCCGCTTGCTGCGTCCTGGGCAGAGGCGATCGATGGCGACAAGGCGGCCAAGGCCGTGCAGCCGAGGAGGATGGCGCTCCGGCGGGAAAGCGGCGCGAGCCTCCGGTGGTTGCGTGTTCTATCGATGTCCATGTGCAGTATCCAGATTGACGTGACGCGAGGGCGGCCGGCAGGACCGGTCGATGTTTCCTGATGGGGTCCGCACCGCATGTCGGCGTGTTGTCTCGGCGTCCGGATCGTCCGACCGCGTGTTCGTCCCCGCTTCCCTATAACTGGAGCCATTTTATCGAGTATTGTCGAATCCACCGGTTTTGTAGAATCCGATGGCTAACTATACCCGCTTTCCCGGGTGTCGCAGCTTTGCCGTTGACGACACGGGTTGAAGCTGAGAGTGGAGGTCAACTTATGTCCATTGAAGGGATCGGGAGATGAAGTTTTTCCGCTTCGCCGCACAGGTCGTCGTGATCTTCGGGTTGCTCGCGCAGGGCCATGCGCAGGCCGCCGAGGAGGCTCGTTTCCCGATCACCATCCATCATGCATTCGGTACGACCATCATTGAAAAGAAGCCGGAGCGTGTGGCCGCGGTTGCCTGGGCGAACCATGAAGTGCCGCTCGCACTTGGCGTCGTCCCCGTCGGCATGGCACGCGCGAACTTCGGCGACGACGACAATGACGGCATTCTGCCCTGGGTCAAGGCGCGTCTCGATGAACTGGGCGGGGAGACGCCGGTGCTGTTCGACGAAGGCGACGGTATCGACTTCGAAGCGGTCGCAGCGACCGATCCTGATGTTATTCTCGCGGCCTATTCCGGTATCAGCCAGGCAGATTACGACACGCTGAGCCAGATCGCACCTGTCATTGCCTATCCGCAGGCGCCGTGGTCCACCGACTGGCGCGAGACGATCCGGCTCGACAGCGCCGGGCTTGGAATGGCGAAGGAGGGCGAGGCGCTGATTGCCGGGATCGAGGCCGACATCACCAAGACGCTCGTCGGACATCCGGAACTGAAGGGCAAATCGGCGATGTTCATCACGCATCTGAGTGCCTCTGACCTCAGCATCATCAATTTTTACACGACCAACGACACGCGGGTGAAGTTCTTCGCAGATCTGGGGCTGGCCTCGCCGAAAAGCGTTCTCCAGGCATCGCAGCCGGGGAAATATTCCGGGTCCGTCAGCGCCGAGCAGATCGACGCGTTCGATGATGTCGATATTCTTGTGACCTACGGAGATCAGGCGCTTTTCAATTCGCTCAAGGCCAATCCGCTGACACGGCACATGCCAGCCGTTGCCAACGGTGCCCTTGTCATGCTCGGCAACGATCCGGTCGGCAACGCCGCCAACCCGACGCCGCTTTCGATCCGCTGGGTGTTGAAGGATTACGTCGCGCGGCTGAGCGAGGCGGCCAAGACCCGGAAATGACATCGGCCTCGATCAAAGCTCCCGCGCGCCTCCACGGCATGGTCGCCCGCTCCAGCCGCATGCGCGCGCTCTGGCTTCTCGCGCTCGTGGGTGTGCTCGCGCTGCTTGCGGCGCTGTCGGTCACCATTGGCACACGCAGTGTCGCCTGGGCCGACATCATGGCGGCGGTGCGCGGCGGGCAGGAAACGATTGGACAGGCGGCCGTCGCACTTCGTATTCCGCGCACCCTTCTTGCTGTGCTCTCGGGTGCCGCGCTCGGCCTTGCCGGCGCGATCATGCAGGGCGTGACGCGCAATCCGCTCGCCGATCCCGGCATTCTCGGCGTGAATATGGGGGCCTCTCTTGCCGTGGTCATCGGCGTGGCCTGGTTCGGGATCACCTCGGCGCAGGCCTATATCTGGACGGCGATCGCGGGTGCGGGCGGTGCGGCGGTCTTCGTCTATACCATCGGATCGCTCGGCCGCGGCGGGGCAACGCCGCTCAAGCTGGCGCTTGCGGGCGCTGCGACCTCCGTCGCTTTCGCCTCGCTGGTCATCGCGGTCGTTCTGCCACGCGGCGATATCGCAGGCGGCATCCATGCCTGGCAGATTGGCGGCGTTGGCGGTGCGACCTTTGAACGTGTGGTTCCCGTTCTGCCATTTCTGGGCATTGGCTTTGTCATCAGCCTCCTTTCCGCCCGCAAGCTGAACTCGCTGGCCCTTGGCGACGATGTCGCCGCTGGCCTTGGCGAGCATGTCGCAGCGGCCCGTGCCGTCGCTTCGCTCGGCGCCATCCTGCTTTGCGGTGCGACAACGGCCGTTTGCGGTCCGATCGGCTTTCTCGGCCTTGTGGTGCCGCACCTGTGCCGCACCCTGATCGGCGTCGATCACCGCTGGCTGCTGCCGTTCTCGGCTTTCGGCGGCGCGGCTCTGCTGCTCGGCGCCGATATTCTCGGGCGCATCGTGGCGCGGCCGGGTGAAATCGATGTCGGCATCATCACCGCGCTGATCGGCGCCCCGTTCTTCATCTGGATCGTGCGGCGGCAGCGGGTGAGGGAGCTGTGAGCGTGCCGTCCCGAACAATCGATTTCCTTACCGATCATCGCCGTCGTCGTGCACGCCGTCATTTGACAGCGCTCGGCCTTCTGCTCGCGCTGGTGGTCGTCGTCTTCGGCATAACCCTCTCCGTCGGCAAGAGCATCGTCTCGCCACTGGATGTCCTCAGGGTGCTCTCGGGCGAGCCCGTTCCCGGCACGTCCTTCACCGTCGGGCAACTGCGCCTGCCGCGCGCGGTCCTCTCGATTCTCTCCGGCCTCTGCTTCGGGCTCGGCGGCGTCGCCTTTCAGATCATGCTGCGCAATCCGCTGGCGAGCCCGGATATTATCGGCATCACCTCGGGCGCGGGTGCCGCAGCGGTGTTTGCCATCGTCGTTCTCCAGATGTCGGGGCCAGTGGTGTCGCTGCTGGCAGTCGGCGCCGGGCTTGGGGTTGCCTTGCTCGTCTACGGATTGTCGTTCCGAAATGGCGTCGGCGGCACGCGTCTCATCCTGGTCGGCATCGGGGTGTCTGCCATGCTGCAAAGCGTCATCGCCTATATCCTCTCAACCGCGCCCTCCTGGAGCCTGCAGGAGGCGATGCGCTGGCTGACGGGCAGCGTCAACGGCGCCCAGTTGCAGCAGGCCCTGCCGCTTCTTCTGGCGCTTGTCGTCTTCGGCGGTATCCTTCTCAGCCGCACGCGTGATCTCGAAGCGCTCAGGCTCGGTGACGATACCGCTTCGGCACTCGGTGTTCGCGTCTCGCAAACCCGGATGCTGGTCATCATCTCCGCCGTCGGCATGATCGCGGCGGCGACCGCCGTCACCGGGCCGATCGCCTTCGTCGCCTTCCTCGCAGGACCGATCGCGGCGCGCATCGTTCGTTCGACCGGATCCCTGCTCCTGCCGGCAGCTCTGGTCGGGGCGATCCTTGTGCTTGTCGGCGACTATGTCGGGCAGGTGCTGCTGCCCAGTCGTTACCCTGTCGGTGTCATTACCGGCGCCCTTGGCGCCCCTTACCTCATTTTCCTGATCGTCCGCGTCAACCGGACAGGAGGTTCGCTGTGACCGATCACTCCCTCGTCGCAACGGGACTTTCAGCCGGCTATGACGGCAAGGAGATCCTTAAAGGACTCGACCTGACGATCCCCACAGGCAGGATCACCGTGATCGTCGGCGCCAATGCCTGTGGAAAATCCACGTTCCTGCGCACGCTGTCGCGGCTGCTTGTCCCGACGAAGGGCCATGTGCTGCTTGACGGCAGGTCGATCCACCGCACGCCGGCGCGTCAGCTCGCCCGCACGCTCGGCCTGCTGCCGCAAGCGCCCATCGCGCCGGAGGGCATTACCGTCGCCGATCTCGTCAGCCGCGGCCGCCATCCTCACAAGAGCCTCTTCTCTCGCTGGACGCGGAAGGACGACGAGGCCGTGGATGGTGCGCTGACGGCCACCAGAACCTTCGATCTCGCAGAGAGGCCCGTCGACGAGCTTTCCGGCGGCCAGCGCCAGCGCGTCTGGATCGCCATGGCGCTGGCCCAGGAGACTGAAATCCTGCTGCTGGACGAACCCACGACCTTCCTCGACATCAACCATCAGATCGAGGTGCTCGATCTCCTGACAGATCTCAACCGCGAGCGCGGTACGACGGTCGTGATGGTGCTGCATGATCTGAACCTCGCGGCACGCTATGCCGATGTTCTCGTGGCGATGGCCGGAGGCCGAGTTCACGCTTTCGGCACGCCTGAAGAGGTGCTGACAGAAGGCATGGTCCACGACGTCTTTGGCCTCGAAAGCCGCATTGTCGAAGATCCCTTGTCCGGTCGCCCGATGATGCTGCCCATCGGACGCCACAGGATGGCCGGTATCGGGCGTTGATCTTCGGCCCCGACGGATGTTACGCCGCATCCCGACCTTGCATCTCGATGGAGACAGCCATGACGACCACGGATTATACGGCCTTCGTTGCCGCGCTGGCCGGAGAGGGGCAGCCGATGGCGGCCTATGCTGCTCTGGAGGCCCTGACGCAGTCGCTGGTCGGGGTGAAGCTCTTCACCATCATGACGAGCGACACGACGACACGCGTCGCCGAGCGGGTCTATTCCAATATGCCGGACCAGTACCCGGTCTCCGGCACCAAGCCCTATAACGAGACGCACTGGTCCGATATCACCCTCACGCAGCAGCAGACCTTCGTGGCGAACACGATCGAGGAGATCGCTGCGGTGTTCGGCGATTACGAGCTCATCGATTCCCTTGGCTGCCAGTCGGTGATCAACGTGCCGATCGTCGTCGGGGGAACCGTGATCGGCACCATCAACTGCCTGCACGAGGCCGGTTTCTATACGCCGGAACGCGTTGCGGCAGCGGAGGCGCTGAAGCTTCCCGGCGCGGTCTGCATGCTGCTGGCAGCAGGCCGCAGCACGGATAGCGAAAACGTCGCCGTCGTCTGAAGCGAGCGCCGGCCCGATCTCCCTCAGACGTCCGGCTGCTGGATCGATTGCAGCAGGGTTTCGCGCGCCGAGCGCAGGTGCTGCCGGCAGGCGCGCTCCACGGTCGGCAGGTCGCGGGTTTTCAGCGCCGCGATGTAATTCAGATGTTCCTGCACCGCCCGCGCATTCCGTTCGCGGTCGTTCGCCTTGTTCCACTGGTAGTGATAGTGGAAGACGATGGTGATGATGTCGTAGAAATCGATGATGAAACGATTGCTCGACGAGCGATGCACCAGAAGGTGGAAGCGCTCGTCGAGTTCCGAGAAATCGCGGTACCGCGTGTCGATGTTCGCCAGCATGTCGCGATGGAGCGCCTCCATTTCCTCAAGATCGTGCCACGCCGGATGATCTTCCGGCAACGCGGCGAAACCGGCGGCGGAGCGGAGCTCGAACATCTCGCGGATCTCGGTCAGTTCCAGCGCAAAATCACGGGTAAAGCCTTTCAATACCCAATGACTGTTCGGCCTCTTTTCGATCAGCCCGAAACGGCTGAAGCGGATGAGGAATTCGCGCACGCTGGTCGTGCCCGTGCCGATATCGCGGGCAAGCTCCAGCTCGTTGATCTGCATGCCCGGTTCGGCGCCGCCGGCGAGGATCCGCCGCATGAAGCTCCGCTCGATGATCTCCGCAAGCGAGCTGGTTTCTTCGGCCGAGAAGAAATCCGCAGGTCGCGGCGCGCGCAGCATGGCCTTGGTGCGCTTGTCCCAGGAGATGATCTCGAGCGTCTTCAGGTGTGTGAGAATGGCGCGCACGGTTGTGCGGCTCACGCCGAGGGACGTGCCGAGTTCAAGCTCGGAGGGAAGCGCATCGGCTTCTGCGATGAGTGTCAGACACCGGTTGAAGGCGTCCTTGAAGACCGTGTTCTGTTTCGCCATTCCTGTTCCCGGTGCAATGGACAGGCCTGTTGCCGCCTGTCATCGCGCGCCCCGTATCCCCTTGTCCCCGACGCCGCATCGGCTGCCGTTCCAGCCTCCATAAGCGACATCTACAGGAGCAAGGGCGCGTCATCCAGCGCGCATAATACAAGTTGACGGAAAACTGTCTATTGTAGATAAAATAACAAATCGACGGATCTTGAGAGCCCACTTGGTGCTGACCAAGACGGCTCGGCCGTGGTCCGGATAGCAGGGGTTCAGACGGAAGATGATGCGATGAAGACGCGTAAGATCGGCACGACAAACCTCTCCGTCACGGAATACAGCTTCGGCACCGCGCCGCTAGGCGGCATGTACCGTACCTGCCCGCGCGACACGGCGATGGAGACGCTGGAGGCTGCCTGGGATTCCGGCATGCGGTTTTTCGATACCGCGCCGTGGTACGGCTTTGGGCTCGCCGAGAGGCGTGTCGGCGATTTTCTGCGGGACAAGCCGTCCGGCAGTTATGTGCTTTCCACGAAGGTCGGTCGGCTGTTGCGCCCCGTTGCCGATGACAAAGTGCCGGATTTCGGCTTCGTCGATCCGTTGCCCTTCGAAACGGATTACGACTATTCCTATGACGGCATCATGCGCTCCGTCGAGTTCAGCTATGCCCGCACAGGCCTCAACCGCCTCGACATCCTGTTCGTGCACGACATCGGCGTCTATACCCATGGCGCCGAGCGCAACGCCGTCTACCTCAGGCAGTTGCTCGATGGCGGCCTGAAGGCGCTGGACGCGCTGAAGTCGAGCGGCGCCATCTCCGCCTATGGTCTTGGCGTCAACGAGGTGCCGGTCTGCCTCGACGTGATGCGCGAAGCCGATCTCGACTGCATTCTGCTCGCCGGCCGCTACACCCTTCTCGACCGGACCGCTGTTTCGGAACTGCTGCCTCTCTGCCACGCGAAAAACACCTCGCTGGTCGTGGGCGGCGTTTTCAACTCCGGCATCCTCGCGACAGGCGCGGTCGATGGCGCGCATTTCGATTACGGGCCGGCCTCGCCGGAGGTTCTCGAAAAGGTGTCAGCCATGGAGAAGATCGCGGCGTCTCAGGGCGTGTCGCTGGCCGCTCCGGCCATGCAGTTTCCGCTGCAGAACCCGCTGGTCGCATCGGTCCTTCTCGGCACGGCCAAGCCTTCCAGCCTGACGCGCAACATGGCGCTGGAGGCTCACCGGCTTCAGCCCGACGATTTTGGTCCATACGATGCGCACACCCTTGTCGCGCCCCCTTTGGGAACAGAAGCCGTGCGCGTTTGATCGGCGATGAGGCAGAGCCGGGGAGGGCTCTGCGTGCCGTGAGGATGCCGGTTGCAAGTTCGTCAGTCTTGGGTTAGCGTCGAAACCACAATATGTTTTTTATAGATAAAGATCGTATCGCCGCGTCTTCGGTACGGTTGGAGGAGAACGAAACAAGACGTTGTTGGAGGAGAACAACACCATGACACTGCTGAACCACATTCTGTCGCGCCGCGCCTTCGCCCGTCGCTCGCTTGCAAGCGTCGCCGGCGCAGCGGTCATCGCCACAATGATGCCGATGGGCGCGGTTGCCCAAGACGTCACCATTCCGATCATCGTCAAGGACACGACTTCTTTCTATTGGCAGATCGTTCTCGCCGGCGCTCGCGCGGCCGGCAAGGACCTCGGCGTCAACGTGCCGGAACTCGGCGCGCAGGCGGAGACCGATGTGAACGGCCAGATCAGCATTCTGGAGAATGCGGTTGCCGGCAGCCCCGCTGCCATCGTCATTTCGCCGACGGAGTTCAAGGCGCTCGGCAAGCCGGTCGATGAAGCCGCCAAGTCGGTTCCCATCATCGGCATCGACTCCGGTGCGGATTCCAAGGCCTTCAGCTCGTTCCTGACGACCGATAACGTTCAGGGCGGGCGGATTGCAGCCGATGGTCTGGCTGCGGCGATCAAGGAAGCGACCGGCAAGGACGAAGGCGAGATCGCCATCATCACCAACACGCCGGGTGCCGGCTCTCTGGAGCAGCGCAAGGAGGGCTTCCTCGATCAGATCAAGTCCAAATATCCGGGTCTGAAGGTCGTCGCCGACAAGTATGCCGATGGTCAGGCCTCCACCGGCCTCAACATCATGACCGACCTCATCACGGCGAACCCCAACCTCGTCGGCGTCTTCGCCTCCAACCTGATCATGGCGCAGGGCGTCGGTCAGGCCATTGCCGAGAACAAGCTGGGCGAAAAGGTGAAGGTCATCGGATTCGACAGCGACGAGAAGACGGTCGGCTTCCTGAAGGAAGGCGTTCTCGCCGGTCTCGTGGTGCAGGATCCTTACCGGATGGGCTATGACGGCATCAAGACGGCGCTTGCCGTCTCGAAGAAGGAGAAGGTCGAGGCCAACGTCGACACCGGCGCAAATCTCGTCACCAAGGCCAACATGGCCGATCCGAAGATCGACGCTCTCCTCAATCCCAAGATCAACTGAAAATCGTCGGACGGCAGGGCGCTGCGGGAGCAGGGCCTTGCCGTTATCGATCCACGCGGTCGTGGCGCGCCTTGTCTGGACGAGGTTGCCGCGCCCGTGCTCGACCTCGAGAGGAGAGCCGAATGACCGGATTGAACGATGTGACCCACCGGCATGACGCGGAGGTCGAGGCGCTTTCGGGCGGACCTGTCGCCAAGGGCGCGCCGATCCTCGAGCTGCGCGGCCTGCACAAGCGCTACGGAACGGTGGAAGCGCTGCGGCCTGCCTCCATCACCTTCCTTTCGGGCGAAATCCACGCCATCGTCGGCGAGAACGGCGCGGGGAAATCGACGCTGATCAAACTCCTGACGGGCGTCATCCGGCGCACCTCCGGAGAGGTCATCTGGTGTGGCCAACCGGTGCCGCTCGCCGATCCGAACGAAGCCATTTCGCGCGGCATCAATGCCGTGCATCAGGAGGTCGTGCTCTGCCCGCACCTGACGGTCGCGGCGAACATGTTCCTCGGCGACGAGATGAACCGGCGCGGCCTGATGCGCAAGCGGGCCATGACGGACGCGGCCCAGGCCGTGCTGAACGATCTCGGCTTCAACCTGCCGGCCGGCGCGCTGCTCTCAGACCTGACGATCGGCCAGCAACAACTGGTCGCCACCGCCCGCGCCGCCATGCGTGGCACGCAGTTTCTCATCTTCGACGAGCCGACAGCCTATCTGACGCGACAGGAATCGGCGCAGCTCTTCCGGCTGATCCGCCGCTTGCAGGGGCAGGGCGTCACCATCGTCTATATCAGCCACCGCATGGAGGAAGTGTTCGAGCTCGCCGACCGTGTTTCCGTTCTGCGCGACGGCACGCATGTCGGCACTCGCCTGATCGGCGAGACGAACGATGCCGAGCTGATCTCGATGATGATCAACCGCTCGATCGAACAGGTGTACCACAAAGAAACATTGCCGATCGGCAAGCCGATCGTGGAAACGCGTGGGCTTTCGGGCCCGGGGTTCCAGGACATCTCGCTGACCGTGCGCGCGGGCGAAATCGTCGGTCTCTACGGGCTGATCGGCGCCGGGCGCAGCGAGTTTGCCCTGGGCCTCTACGGGCGCGAGAAGGTAACGGCCGGCGAGATCCTGTTCGAGGGCAACAAAGTCGATATCCGCAACGAGCGTATCGCCATGGATCTCGGCATTGCGCTCGCGCCGGAAAGTCGCCGCGATCAAGGTCTCTGCCTCAACCTGCCGATTGGCCTCAACATCAACCTGCCGGTGTTCGACCGGCTGTCGAACGGCCTGACGATCAATCGCAAACGCGAGATCGCCAATGCAGACCGGCAGATCAGCGACCTGAAGATCAAGACGCCGACGAGGCGGGTGCTGGCCTCAGCCATGTCGGGCGGCAACCAGCAGAAGATCGTCATCGGCAAATGGCTGAGCCACGGCGCCAAGCTCTTCATCTTCGACGAGCCGACCGTCGGCGTCGATGTCGGCACGAAAGCCGAGATCTACCGGCTGTTCTCGAAACTTCTGGAAGAGGGCGCCGGCATCATCCTGATCTCGTCCTACCTGCCGGAGGTCTACGAACTCGCCGATACCCTGCACGTGTTCCGCCAGGGCAGACTGGTGGCAAGCCACGCCTATCGCACCGCGTCCCATGAGGATGTGCTGACGCAGGCGATCGGCGTCTAACCAAGAAAAGACCGGACATTGACGATGGGTGGAGAACAATCATGAGCGTAGAGACCACGACCGAGGCGGCGCCGGTACCGAAGAAGGGCATGAACATCCTGTTCGGCCTGACGCTTCTCGGGCTTCTTCTGTTCCTCTGGCTTCTTCTGGGCCTGTCGACCAACAGTTTCTGGACGTCCAACAATATCAGCAACCTGCTGCGGCAGGGCGCGATGACGGCCATTCTCGCGGTCGGTCAGACCTTCGTCATCATCACCGCCGGCATCGACCTGTCGGTTGGCGCGGTGGTCGGCTTTTCCAGCGTTACGATCGCGTGGCTGATGGCGCATGGCGTACCGCTCTGGCCCTCGATCGGCATCACCCTGCTCATCGGCGTACTCATCGGCGCCTTCCATGCCTTCGGCATCGTGCGCATGGGCTTGCCTGCCTTCATCATCACGCTCGCAACCCTGACGTCTCTGCGCGGTATCGGCCTGTTGATCACCAACGGTTCGACGATCTCCATCACCGACGAGAGTTTTGCCAACTTCTCCCGGGCCGATTTTCTCGGCGTGCCCAGCCTGTTCTGGATGGTGATCGTCGTCGCCATCCCGGCCTTCGTGTTCCTGCATCTCAGCCGCTGGGGCCGATATCTCTTCGCCGTCGGTTCCAATCGCGAGGCGGCCCGCCTCTCGGGCGTCAATGTGGAGCGCACGATCTACCTCGCCTATATCCTTTCCTCCACCTGCGCCGCCTTCGTCGGCATTCTCCTCGCATCCCGTATCGGCATCGGCAATGCGACACAGGCGGAAGGCTGGGAGCTTCAGGCGATCGCATCCTCGGTCATCGGCGGCACCAGCCTCTTCGGCGCGGTCGGCTCCGTCCACGGGCCGCTGCTGGGCGCATTCATTCTGGCGACGATCAACAATGGCGCAAACCTGCTGAACCTCAACTCGTTCTGGCAGCGGATCATCACCGGCGCCCTGATCATCATCATCGTCTATTTCGACCAGTTGCGTCGCCGCGGCTCGCGCTGAGCCCCTTCTTCGGGGGCGGGAAAGGTCACCCGGCTTCTCTCCCGTCCGCCTCCGCCATCCGCGCCAGCAGAAAGGCGACGGCAGATGCGATGGGGGCGATGACCGGCGCCGATACCTGTTGCTGAAGTGCCGCGGCCGCGCGACCGAGCGGACCGCCTCCGATGATGACGACATCCGCGCCGTCGAGTTCCAGCGATTGACGGACCGCGATTGCCAGCGCCTCGTTCAGCCGGTCCGGGTCACCGGTCAGACGCAAAGGATCCCCGGGCGTCAGGCGCGTGCCTGTGAAGCGATCCGAGAGCCCGAGGCTTGCTGCCTTTTCGGCAAAGCTTCCGACGAGTTCGGGCGTCACGGTGGCGATGCCGAACCGGCGTCCGCCTGCCGAGGCCTCGAGCATGCTGGCCTCGCAGAGCCCTGCCACAGGGATATCGACGCCTTGGCGCAGTGTCTCGATGCCGGGATCGCCGAAGGCGCAGATGATCAGGCCATCCGCGCTGCTCGCGGCGGAAAGGCCCATATCCACCACACCTGCGACGGACGCTTCCAGCTGCGCAGGGTCGAGGATCATGGGAACGCCGACGCTCGCGGTCATGCCGCTCGCTGTCACCTCAGGCGGAAGGCAGGCGCGGACGAGATCCGTCATCATGGCCGTGGTGACGGCCGAGGTGTTGGGGTTGATGACGACGATATGTTTCATGCTCTCTCGAATGCTTGTTATGCGGCGAACCTGAATTCAGATGAGGAGGCTACCACATCGTCCTGGCGGCGCGTGCCGCCCACTCGCGATCATAGGTCTCCTGATCGAAGCTGGCTTTTGCTTCCTTCAGAAGCTGACCTGCGCTCGGTAGGGTGGCCGGGTCCTGGAAGCGGTCGGGATTCCAGAGTTCGGAGCGGATAAGAGCGCGGGCGCACTGGAAATAGACCTCCTGGATCTCGACCACGATGACGCTGCGCGGGTGCTTGCCGTCCATTTCGAAGCTTTCGAGAAGCTCCGGATCGACCGAGACGGTGGCTGCGCCATTGATCCGCATGGTCGTGTTCGAGCCGGGGACGAGGAGCATGAGGGCGACGCGCGGGTCGCGCACGATGTTTCTGAGCGAATCGATGCGGTTGTTGCCGCGCCAGTCCGGCAGGAGCACGGTCTTCTCGTCGTGAACCCGAACGACGCTCGCCGCATCGCCACGCGGCGAACAGTCCATGCCTTCCGGCCCGATGGTTGCGAGGGCGAGAAACGGCGACGCCTCGATCATCGCGCGATATCCCGGTGTCAGTGCCGAGGTTACCTTGGCGGTGGAGGCTTCCGAGACGCCGTCATAGATGTCGGCAAGCTGGTCGATGGTGCGGATGGTCGTCATGGTCTTTCCCGTCTCCTTGTCTCCGCTCCTCTATCACCGTTTTATGACAGTTTTCGACCGGTCACGGAACGGCGGCGATTACAGGTCTGAGTCTTCGATCTGCGGCCAGCGCTCCAGCGCCTTGTGGCCATTTTCGGTCAGGCGATAGACCCCGCGCTCGACGCGTTCGAACCACCCGTAGACATTATCCTGAAGGATCGCAGCTGCCTTTGGCGCTTTCGGCCGCATCTCGACAGGGCGCACCCGGCCCGCGCGGATCGCTGCGGCGCAGAGAAGAGCTTGCTGGCGGTACGCCGTCATGACCGGCGCCCGCGCCCCGCCGCCCGCCGTCGGGTCGCCGTGGCGTGCACGGTGTTCTTTGACCAGGCGTGCCCGGCGCTTCGGGTTCGTTCGCGGCATGGGCGAGACGGCGCTGACGATGACGCTGACGGCCCCGGTATCGGCGACGCCCAGCATGCCGATACCGAGCCTGCGGCAGAGATCGCGATAGCGCTTGTCCGCCTCCCGCCCGCGCCCCTTCGCCGACACCCGCGCGGCGATCCACACTTCGTCGCAGACGGCAGCCCGATCGACGGCCTGCAGGATAAGTTCCAGATTGAAGGTCAGCTTCAGCTCGCAAACCACGACGATATCAGGCTCCCCGGAGCGAACGCCGACGAGGTCGCAGCTCGCGATTTCGCCTTTGACCTCGAATCCGAAGCTTTCCAGAAATGTCTTTACGGGCAGATAGAGAGTGGTTTCCACGATCGATTCCGGTGCGAAGGCCGGCTTTTACAGCAGATCGCCCGCCAGATCGAGCCTGTCGAGCAGCACCTACGACTGCGTCAGCGTCAGTGGATATCGCTCGGGGTGGTGGATGAGGGTCGTCATGTTGATCGGCCGGTTGCGGCGGTCGAACACGATCTGGTCTACGGTGAGGACCGCGGCGGGGCTCGCAAGCTCCAGACGTTCGGCTTCCCAGGGTGTAGCGATGCGGGCGCTCAGCGTCGTGTGGCCGCGCCCGGGCTGGATATGATAGCGGTCCCGCAGTTCGGCATAGAGCGAGCGGTTGGAGCCCGTCCAGTCGAGATCGGCCAGGCCCGGCACCTGAGCGGCTGGCAGCCAGTCCGTCTGGATCGCGACGGGCACGCCGTCGATGAGGCGGATCCGCTTGAGGATCACCACTTCCGCACCTTCGGGGAGAAACAGCGGGCGCGTGATGTCGGCGGCCGGTTTGTAGGCCTGCACCTCCACCAGCATGCTGCCGGGCTGCCGGTTGGTGGAAAGCGCGGTGGCGGTAAAGCTCTCCAGTACCTGCAACTCATAGCCGCGCGGGCGCAGTGTGACGTAAAGCCCCTTGCCCGGCTGGCTTTTCACCATGCCCTGTCGGATCAGATCCTGGATCGCGTGGCGCACCGTAATCCGGCTGACGCCGAAGGATTCGACGAGCTTGCGCTCGGAGGGCAGCTTGCCATTGTGCGGCAGGCGACCGTCCTCGATGGCGCGCATCAGCGCATCCTTCACCTGCTGGTGCAGAGGCCGAGGATCATCATGACGGACCATCGTGGCGAGCGGCGCATCGGCTGGCACGCTCCGGTTCCCGTCCACCAAAATGTCTGCTGCCGCACCGTCGCCCAACCGGATTCCTTTCCCGCTCGCGCCATCATTACAGATCTTGTCATAAGGCTGAAATATAAAATTCGACAGCGATTGACATAACTGGTCATATCCAGTCCAATCATCACCAGCGGCCGACAAAAATCAGAATGAAGACGCCGTCAGAGGAAAAAATCGAACAGGGGAACGACCGTCATGTTCAATCGAAAGCTTGCCTTCAGCCTTCCGCTTCTCGCGCTTATGGGCGCTGGCGCGGCACACGCCGAAACCGTGTCGGTCTTCTGCGCATCGACCGAGTTCGAACTCTGCACCAAGGCCGCCGCCGCCTGGAAGGAGAAGACCGGGAACGAGGCGAAAATCAACAAGATGCCGGCACTTCTGGACGATGCGATCCCGCTCTACCAGCAGCTGCTCGCTGCGAAGTCTACCGATGTCGATGTGCTCTTCCTCGACGTCATCTGGCTCGGCATGTTCAAGAACAACCTGCTCGACCTCTCGACTGTCGTGCCCAAGGCCGATCAGGACCAGCACTTCGCCTCCACGCTGAATGCAGCGAAGCTCGATGGCAAGCTCGTGGCGATGCCCGCTTACATGGACGTCGGCCTGATGTTCTACCGGAAGGATCTTCTGGAAAAATACGGCAAGCCTGCGCCCAAGACCTGGGAAGAGCTGACCGCGACCGCCAAGGAGATTCAGGACAAGGAACGTGCCGACGGCAAGTCCGACATGTGGGGCTATGCCTGGCAGGCCAAGAGCTTCGAAGGGCTGACCTGCGACGCTCTCGAGCTGATCAGCTCCAGCGGCGGCGGCACCATCCTTTCCGACGACGGCAAGGTGACGATCGATAATCCTGCGGCCGCCGGCGCGCTGACGCTTGCCAAAAGCTGGATCGGCACGATCAGCCCCGAAGGTGTGCTGAATTACGATGAGGAAGCCTCGCGTGCCGTCTTCGAATCCGGCAATGCCGTCTTCCACCGCAACTGGCCCTATGTCTGGGGAACGTCCCAGACGACCGGCAGCGCCGTGATCGACAAGGTCGGCATGATGCCGCTACCGGTCGGCAAGGCCGGCGAGAAGTCGTCCGGTTGCCTCGGCCCGATGTATTACGGCGTCTCGAAGTTCTCCACCAAGCCCGATATCGCGGCGAATTTCGTCGACTTCATCACGGGGCCGGACATGCAGAAGATGCGCGCCGTCGATGCCGCCTTCAATCCGTCCATCACGGCGCTCTATACCGATCCCGATGTTCTGAAGAAGATCCCGTTCCTCAAGGACAACCAGCAGGCCTTCGCCGATAGCGCAAGCCGGCCCTCCGGTTACACGGGCACCAGCTACAACCGTGTTTCTCAGGCGTTCTATCGCAGCGTCCACGATATGTTGTCGGGTAGCAAAGAGGTCGAGAGCAGCCTGAAGGATTTGGCTGCCCGCCTGGAGAAGCTGAAAGAAAGTCGCTAGGCCCTCCCAAGGCTGTCCTCCGTTTCCGTCTCTGATGACGGAAACGGAGGCGCGATGTGGTTCGGGCAGTCTCCCCGTTGCCTTTCCACCGTCTCGCATGACCACGAGCCTGCGGCAGTGCAGGCGCGGTGGCGTTCTATTGTCTCCCTGATCGGATTTGCCATGGCATCCATCGCTCTTTCTTCCGTCACCAAAGCCTACGGCACGCACACCGTCATCCGGGGCGTCGATCTTCAGATCGCGGACGGCGAGTTCATCGTATTCGTCGGCCCCTCGGGCTGCGGAAAATCCACGTTGCTGCGCATCGTCGCCGGCCTTGTCCCCGCTTCAAGCGGCCAAGTGCTCATCGACGGCGAGGAGGTGACGGACGTTCCGGCGTCCAAGCGCGGCGTCGCCTTCGTCTTCCAGTCCTATGCGCTCTATCCCCACATGAGCGTGGAGCGCAACATCGGCTTTGCGCTCGAGACCATGCGTCTCGGCAAGGACGCCATCCGGCGCAAGGTCGAGACCGTTGCCCGTATGCTGAAGGTCGATCATCTCCTCGCCCGGCGCCCGCGGGAACTCTCGGGCGGTCAGCGCCAGCGCGTGGCGATCGGCCGGGCCTTGGTGCGTGAGCCGGAGATCTTCCTGTTTGACGAGCCCTTGTCCAACCTCGATTCCGATCTGCGCATGGAAATGCGCATCGAAATCGCGCGGCTGCACGAGGATATCAAGACGACGATGGTCTACGTGACCCACGATCAGGCCGAGGCCATGACGCTTGCCGACCGCATCGTCGTGCTGAACCAAGGCTCGATCGAGCAGGTCGGTACGCCACTGGAACTCTATCAATCGCCGGTCAACCGTTTCGTCGCAGGCTTCATCGGCAGTCCACGAATGAACTTCGCCAGTCTGGCAGCGGGGCTTGAAGCAGGCGGGTTCTCGCTGCCGGCAGGGCTTGTCGCCGATGGCGGTCAGCCGGTCTCCATCGGTGTCCGGCCGGAGGCGCTCTCGATCGTCGCCGAGGGTGCGGGCCGGATGAACGGCATACTGGAACGTATCGAGGATCTCGGGCACGAGCACTTTGCCTATATCCGCCTGTCGGATGAGTCCATCTGGGTCGTGCGCGTGGCCGGCCGCCCGCCTGTTGAGCGGCGCAACCAGCCGGTCGGCCTGTCTTTCGCGGATGCCGACATCTTCGTCTTCGATTCAGAGGAAAAGCGGATGGACCACCGGTCTTCCGGCGCGTTGCCGGAGGGCACGCCCGTCGGAGGGAGGTCGCTTCATGAGCGCTAAGCTTGCCCGGCGGGAGCACCGTACCGCGTGGCTGTTCCTGACGCCGCTGGTCCTCGTCATGCTGATGGTCGCGGTATGGCCGCTCGGCCGGACCTTCTTCTTCAGCTTTACCGATGCCTATCTCGACGATCCCACCGTATATGGAATGGTCGGCATCTCGAATTTCATCGAGGTGATCAATGATCCCGCATGGTGGTCGGCGGTCCGCAACACGCTGACCTTCGCCGTCATATCGGTGGCTATCGAAACATTGCTCGGTCTCGGCATCGCGCTGTTACTGAACGAGGCCATTCCCGGACGAGGACTGCTGCGTGCGGCTATCCTTGTTCCCTGGGCCATCCCCGTCGTCGTCGCCACGAAGATCTGGGAATGGATGCTGAACGACCAGTTCGGCGTTTTCAACCGTATCCTGATCTCTCTCGGGTTGATCGACCACGGCATCGCCTGGACGGCGAGCAGCTCTCTGATCATGGGCGTGGTGATCTTCATCGACGTCTGGATGACGACACCCTTCATGGTGCTGCTCATTCTGGCCGGTCTGCAAACCATCCCGGGCGAGATGATGGAGGCGGCCGAGGTCGATGGCATCCCCGCCTGGAAGCGGTTCTGGTCGATCACGCTGCCCTTGCTGAAACCGGCGATCGGGGTGGCCGTGCTCTTCCGGTCGCTCGATGCGATCCGCATGTTCGACCTTGCCTATGTGCTCGCCGCCAGCAACCAGAATGTGATGACGGTCTCGATCTATGCGCGAGACCGGTTGATCAGCTTTCAGGAACTGGGTGTTGGCTCCGCAGCTTCGACATGGGTGTTTCTGCTGGTCGCGCTGGTCGCCATCATTCTCATCGGCGCGCTGCGTCTTGATCGTTCGGCGGGAGAGTGATCATGGCCACGACCACCTCCATTTCGCCATCTGCTCGCATCAAGCGCCGGTCGTCGGCCCATTATCGCCTGCGTCGCCGGGTCCGCAAAGGTGCTCTCGGTCTTCTCATCCTCCTCGTGCTCGCCTACACGCTGTTTCCCTATTACTGGGCGATCGTTTCTTCCACCAAGCAGGGAGCAGAACTTTACACGACGGCCTTTCTTCCGGCCTTGAACTTCGGCTATTACCGGCAGTTGTTCGATAATCCGGTTTTCATGGGATCGCTGCTCAATTCGGTCTTTGTGGCAACCGGCACGACCGTCGTGTCGCTGGCGCTCGGCATCGTCTCGGCTTATGCGCTCGGACGTCTGGATTTCCCACAGAAGCGCGTCGTTCTGATGGCGATCCTCATGATCTCCATCTTCCCGCAGGTCGCGGTCCTCTCCGGCATGTTCGAGCTCATCAACGCGCTCGGCCTCTACAATCGCCCGAGCGCGCTGATCGTCACCTATCTGCTCTCGACTGTGCCGTTCACGACCTGGATTCTCACGACCTTCATTCGCGAATTTCCGAGGGAGCTAGAGGAGGCGGCGCTGATCGACGGGTGCTCGCATTTCCGGATTCTCACGCGCATTCTGCTGCCGCTGATGGGGCCTTCACTGGCCAGCACCGGCATTCTCGCCTTCATTCTTGCCTGGAACGAGTTCCTGTTCGCGCTCACGTTCATGTTGACGGATGAGAACAAGACCGTGCCGGTGGCGATCGGCCTTATCGGGGGGACGACGCGCTATGAATATCCGTTCGGCCAGATCATGGCCGCTTCGGTCACCGTTACATTGCCGCTGATCATCGTCGTTCTGATCTTCCAGCGGCGCATCGTTGCCGGCCTCACCGCCGGTGCGGTCAAGGGATAAGGATTTCTGCCATGGACATGCTCGTCAATCTCTACGACCTCAAGCCGGATGCGGCACTCGATGACAAGGTGGCGCGTGAGGGCGTCGTCATCCGCCGCGCCTTGCCACCGGAACTGCACACGATCGCCACCTGGATCGGCCCACGCTTCGGACAGGGCTGGGTGAGCGAAGCGACGGTCGCAATGATGCGTCAGCCCGTTTCGCTGCTGGTCGCCGTCAGGCAGGGTGAGGTCGTCGGCTTTGCCTGCTACGACGCGACCGCCCGCGGCTTCTTCGGGCCAACCGGCGTGGACGAGGCGATGCGCGGCAAAGGCATCGGTCATGCGCTGCTTCTGAAGACGCTGCTTGCGATGTATGATCAGGGTTACGGATATGGCGTCATCGGTGGCGCTGGACCGACCGGCTTTTACAAGCGCGCTGTCGGCGCGGTGGTCATCGCCGGTTCGGAAGAGGGCATTTACAAGGGCATGCTGAACGCCGCTCATGCGACCGGCATCGACTATAGCTGACGCTTCGGTGCCAACTTTCATTGAACGCTACCGTACGCCCCCGCAAAAACGGATACGTAAGACGTCATTTACCTAATTTCTGGACCCGTCGTTAACAGCCGTCGAGCATCATGCGCTCCGAAACCGGAGACCGACCATGATATCGAGACGCATGCTTGCAGTGCTCCTTCTGACGCTTGTTTCCGCCAGCCCGACGCTGGCCGATGATCCGGTTTTGCGGATCGGCACCGAGGGAGCCTATCCGCCGTTCAACTTCTTCGACGATAAGGGCGAGCTCGCCGGCTTCGACGTCGATATCGCCAAGGCCCTTTGCAAGGAAATGCAGCGGACCTGCACCTTCGTCGTCATGCCCTGGGCGGAGATCATCGAGGGTCTCGAGCAGAACAAATACGACCTCATGGTCTCCAGCATGGCGTATACGGAAGAACGGGCAAAGCGCATTGCCTATTCCGATCCCTATTACCGCTCGCATGCCGTGTTCATCGGGGATGCGAAGAAGTACCAGGACATCAGTCCGGATGGCCTTGCCGGCGCGCGCATTACGGCTGGCAAGGGTACGATGCAGGCGCAATATCTCTCCAAGGTTTACGCGGCAAAGAGCACGCTCGTCTTTGGCGAGGATCAGCCCGCGGCCCAGTTGCTTCTCGAGCAAGGCAAGGCAGACCTTATGCTCGGTGACGCTATCGAGCTGATGAGTTTTCTCGAAAGTGCCGGCGGATCGGCTTTCGAGTTCATCGGTGATCCCGTCACCAACGACTTCCTGCAGAGCACCGCGCATGTCACGGCGCGCAAAAGCGATACGGCACTGTTGCAGCAGGTGAACGCCGCCATCAAGAAAACGCGCCTCGATGGAAGCTACGAGCGGATCAACGACGTCTATTTCCCCTTCAGCATCTATTGATCCATGACCTCTGCGCGCAAACCCCGGCATGGCATATCGATGCGGATCGTCGGCAGGGTCGCCCTGCTGCTCGTCTGCCTTTATGCGGGGATCGCGGCTACCTATTCCGTTCGTTTCCTGAACGGCATCGCGCGCGACGCGCAAACGGCCCGCGAGGAGCAGATCCCGCTGATTCTGTCCCAGAACAGAAACGCGCTGAAGGTCGAGCGGGCAGCGTCGCTCATCCGCTCGGTCTACCTTGCGCATGATCGAAAGATCGAGCGCCAGATCCAGCTTCAGTTGCAGACGCTCTGTCAGAGCTTCACCCTCGACGAGAACCAGACGCTGATCGACGGCGCGCGCGATATCGCGGCGTCCGTGAAGCTGATCGTATCGACCCGGGAAGCTGCCCGCAGGTTGCGCGATCCCGACGGTACCGAGGTGACGGCGGAAAAGGGAGAGCAGATCAAGGCTGCGGATGCCGCAAGCGCAGACGCCTATCAGCACGCCATCCGTACCGCTGACCGCCTGAGTGAAACCCTGGCGACGGACGCGCTGGTTCTTGCCGATAATATGGCCTCGACAATCGGCAGCGCTGCCCGCGAGGTCAAGCTCGGCTGGACGCTGATCCTTACCTTGCCGGTGTTGTTTTTCATGATGACCCTCTGGGTGGTCAGCCGGCATGTCGTGGCACCGATCGGAGCGGCGGTCGCGAGGCTCGAATCTATCAGCGGTGGTCACCCGGAAGGCGAGGGTCCGCGAACGCCGATTTTCCACGAACTCGCCACCATAACCGGTGCTGTCGAGGCCTACGGCGCGCTATCGAGCGATTTGACGCGTACGAATGCGCTCCTGAAGATTCTGTCCGATCGCGACGGTCTGACGGGCCTTGCGAACCGCCGCTCGCTGCAAGGTCTACTGGATTCGACGTTCCAGGCGGCGAAATCCGGCGGCCCCGAGATCGGCGTGATGATGATCGATCTCGATCACTTCAAGGCCATCAACGACACCTACGGGCACCATGCGGGCGATGCCTGCCTCGTGTCCGTTGCCACAGCTCTACAGCGTTTCGAGGAAAGCGACGGCGTCCATATCGGTCGTTACGGCGGCGAGGAGTTCGTGGCTCTGGTTTCCGGTTGCGACGAGAGGTCGCTCGGCGATATCGCGGAGCGCATTTGCCGGGACATCATGAGGCTCGAGGTGCACAGCGAGGACGGGCGGCGGATTTCACTGACCGCCAGTATCGGCGTGTCCCGTATGGCGAACCGGTCGCTCGACGGGGTTAACCAGTTGGTGTCGGAAGCCGATACGGCGCTCTATCAGGCCAAGCGGAATGGTCGGAATCGTGTCGTGTTTGCTGAGTCTGCCGTTACAGTCGATATGCCCAAACGCAACAGGCAGGCCTGAGCCTGCCTGTCGATACGTGTTCGGCGCGACGCCCTTAGCGGGTGCGGCCGTAAAGCCATGCGAGCGCGGCGACGATGGCAGCTGCGGCAAGGGGCTTTTCACGAATGCGGCTTTCGATATCGGCCACGTAGCCATCGATCGAGCCTTTGACATCCGACGAAGCCGATGAGCGCCGGCGCGAGCGCTCGTTACCGGTATGGTCGTTCGGTCCGGTGGTCGATGACATGGCGACCGGATCGGAGGCCGGAAACGTATCTTCCAGCGCCTTGTCCAGATCGCCTTCCGTTCCGCGACGGTCGCGATCACCCTGCTCGTTCTGCAAAGACCTTACGGCCGGCGAGATGTTGTTCTGGTTTGCCATGGTTGCTCCTTCGGTTCGATATGCCCGATAACGGGCGGTTGCGAGCGAAGTTCCACGCGACGGTGGGTATGCAGGCAGCGCACCCCGCGCGACCCGCCGACGCGCTCTATACCCTGCCTGACCGCGCCGGGGGTGGCATGGCGCGGGGCAGGCTGAGGCTGACGTTCAGGCCGCCCTCCGGCCGGTTTGCAAGCACGATGCCGCCGCCGTAGAGTTCGGCAACCTCCCGCGCGATCGTCAGCCCGAACCCGTCGCCCTGAACGGTCTCATCCATGCGGATGCCGGGCAGGAAGGCGTTGGCAATCCTGTCCTCGGCGATCCCCGGCCCGTCGTCCTCGATGCGCGTGACGACCATCCGGCCCTCGACGGTCGCCGTAATGTTGACGGACGTGCGCGCCCATTTGCAGGCGTTGTCGATCAGATTGCCGAGAATCTCATCGAGATCGTCGGCGGCGCAAGCGACGGCGATGCTGTCGGGAACGGCGACGTCCAGCGTCAGTTCGCGCTCCGCATGGATGCGGGAAAGGATCTGCACGAGGTCGGCGACGCTGGCACTGAGCGCGGTCGCGGCCCCCATGCCGGCGCCGGACATCGTCTTGCGAGCCCGCGCGAGGTGATGGCGTATGCGCGCGTCAATCCGCTCCACGAGCCGCCGCATCTCGCCGTCCGGGTCGTTGCGCTCGTCAAGCGCTAGCGAAAGGCTTGCCACCGGGGTCTTCAGGCCATGGGCGAGGTTGGCGAAATGCAGGCGGGTCTCGGCAAGCCGCTGACCGTTTGCCGCGACGAGCCTGTTGATTTCGTCCGTAACCGGCCGCAATTCCTCGGCGTCCGCCTCCGGTAGCCTCTCACGCGATCCCTCGGCTATATCCGCAATATCCACGGACAGCTTTTTTAAAGGACGCAGGCCGTACCGCACCTGCAGCAGGGTCCCCAGAACAAGACTGAACCCCAGAACCACCATGGCCGGCACAAGCCAGAACAGCGCCCGCCGCGCAGGATCGTTCAGGGCCGCCTGTGGCGCTGTCGCGGAAATTTCAAACATCCGATCGCCGATCCGGGCTTGGGCAGTCCGGATGTGCAAGTCCATGCCACCGTCTCCGGCGGGCTCCACCCGCTGCTGCGGCTCGCCCGGGCTGGGTCGATGCCGGCCGGGCAAGGGGCGCGGAGGGCTTTCGATCGTGCGGCCGCCGAGGGACAGCGACGTGATCGGCGCGCCGTCTCCGGTCACCTGCCAATACCAGCCCGAGCCGATGCGGTCGAAAGGCGGCCCGTCGAGGGATGCACCGAGAGCCATCACGCCCTCCGGGTTGAGGACCAGGGTGCTGCGCAGGGCGTCGATCTGGGTGTCGAGCCTCTGGTCGATCTGTTCGCGCACGACGGCGGCCACGATCAGCCAGAGAATGACGGCGGCAACCACCAGGGCTGCGGTGACGAACAGCGTCGAGAAGATCAGCAGGCGGGCAGAGATGGTCGATCGGGACGGGAGAGCCGGGATCTTCATATCGCTGCCGTCAGCATGTAGCCGCGACCGCGAACGGTCTCGATCCGCTCCGCACCGATCTTGCGGCGGAGCCTTGCGATGATGACCTCGATCGAGTTGGAATCGACCTCCGCATCTCCCTCGTAAACCCGCTCGATCAATTCGCGACGATCGACGATGACGTCCCGGCGCAGGATGAGGCACGACAGAACCCGCCATTCGAGCGCGGTCAACTTGAGCGGCAGCCCTTCCAGCTCGAAGGTGCCGAGCTGCGCGTCGAACACGAGCGGTCCGCATGTCACGAGCGATGAGGCATGCCCCGTGGCCCGGCGGACGAGCGCGCGCAGGCGTAGCACGAGCTCCTCCACCTTGAACGGCTTGGTCATGAAGTCGTCGGCGCCCGCCTTGAAGCCGGCAACTTTGTCGGGCCATCCATCGCGCGCGGTCAGGATCATCACCGGAAAGACCCGCTCCGCTTGCCGCCATGCCTTGAGGACCGAAATGCCGTCCTTGCGGGGCAGGCCGAGGTCGAGCACGGCGACGTCGAAGATCTCGGTGAGACCGGCATGTTCCGCATCCTCGCCATTGGTCGCGATATCCACGACGAAACTCTCTGTGCGCAGGCTGGTGGCGATACGCCGGGAGAGATCGGCGTCGTCCTCGACAAGAAGAACTCTCATGGCATCCCGTTTCCCGCTGATTGAGGATGAGGACATAGGGCGCGGTGGCTTAACTCAAGCTGAACCGCGGGGTTCAGGCTGCCGGTGGCGAGGTCTTGCTAGAAGGATCTGGTCAACAAGGACAGGAGAACACGATGTCGAACGAAGAAATCCATACTGGCACTGAACAGGCCGCTCACCCTGCTTCCGCAGACCGCGCGGCACCCCCGCACCGCAGGCGTTCGTCGCGGCTGGCGCTCACCGGTGTCGCTTCCATCGCCCTTCTTGCCCTCGGCATTGCCGGCGGAGCGGGCGCCATGAAGCTTGCCAGGCCGAACGTCGAGATGGCCCCGATGGCGCCCGTCGCCATTTCCACCATGCCGGAAGGGGACCTCGTCACCATCAAGGGCAAGGTCGCCGAAATCTTCGGCAACAAGTTCGTGCTTCAGGATACCAGCGGTCGGGCATTGGTGGAGACCGGCCCGACGGGTGAGGACGGAAGGCTCGTCACGGTCAACGAGGAGATCAGCGTTCAGGGGCGCTTCGATGACGGCTTCCTGCATGCGAGCTTCCTCGTCCACCCGGATGGGAAGATCGAAGCGCTCGGCCCGGCCGGCAAGCCGCCGCATCGCGGCCATGGCCCGCGTCCCGGTCCCGATGGCGGCCCGAAGGGCGGACCTGATGCGCGGTCCGATGCCGGTCCCGGCCCGGTGGCAGGCCCTGTCGCTGGCGAAGAGGCGCCGCGGCCACCGCAGCCGTAATCAACCGCGGCGGCGTACCTCCGGATGATAAGCGCACGGCGTTCCGGGGTAGCCGCCCCCGGGACGCCGTTCTTGTGGTTTTTCGTCTTCAACGTGCAGGGGAATGTTGCGAGCCTCTTGAATCCGCAAGAAATCTTCGCCAACTGGTCGTTCGAATTTCGATCATGACGGAGAAGATGAGATATGACGAACCTTGATGCGGAGCGCCCCGCCGAGAGCCATGTTTTCGAAGCCGACGTGTCGCGCCTTCTGCACATGATGGTGCACTCGGTCTACTCGGATAAGGACGTGTTCCTGCGCGAGCTGATATCGAATGCGGCCGACGCGTGCGAGAAGCTCCGCTTTGAAGCCATCGCCGCGCCGAACCTGCTGGGCAGCGATGGCGACAGCTGGATCACACTGACGCTCGACGAGGAGAACCGCCGTCTCGTCGTGGACGATAACGGCATCGGCATGAGCCGCGAAGAGCTGATCGAGGCGCTGGGCACGATTGCGCGCTCCGGCACCCGCGCTTTCATGGAGCGCATCGAGGCCAACAAGGCAGGCGAGGGCGCGCAGCTGATCGGTCAGTTTGGCGTTGGCTTCTATTCCTGCTTCATGGTGGCTGACCGGGTCGATGTCGTCTCGCGGCGTGCCGGATCGGAAGAGGCCTGGCTCTGGTCTTCGGACGGGCAGGGCGCCTATACCGTGAGCCCGGTCGATCTGGCGGACGCCCCGGCGCGCGGCACACGCATCACGCTCAATCTGATGGAAGATGCCAAAGCCTACGCCTCGCGCTGGTCCGTCGAGCGGATCGTCAAGGAGCAATCCGGCCATGTGCCGGTGCCGATCTCGATTGTCGAGAAGCCCGGTGCCGAGCCCGCGCAGCTGACGGACGGCACAGCGCTCTGGACACGCTCGAAGAACGAGGTCTCCAAGGAGGACCATGCCGACTTCTACCGCAGCCTTTCCGGGCAGTACGATGAGCCGGCGCTGACTGTGCATTTCCGTGCCGAGGGCCGGCACGAATATACGACGCTTGCCTACATTCCCGGCGCGCAACCGTTCGACATGTTCGATCCGGATCGCAAGGGCCGCATGAAGCTCTACGTCAAGCGCATCTTCATCACCGACGAGGCCGAAGTCCTTCCGCGCTATCTTCGCTTCGTTCGCGGTCTGGTCGATACCGCGGATCTTCCGTTGAACGTCTCGCGCGAGATGATCCAGGAAAGCCCGATCCTGTCGGCGATCCGCAAGGGCGTGACCAGCCGCATCATCACTGCGATCGAAAAGCTGGCGGAAAGCGACGCCGAGGCGTTTGCGAAGGTGTGGGAAAACTTCGGTGCGGTGCTGAAGGAAGGTATCTACGAGGATGGCGAGCGGCGCACGCAGCTTCTGTCTCTGGCCCGCTTCAGGACGACGGCCCCGGGCGAGGAACGTCGCTCGCTCAAGCAATATGTCGAAGACGCCAAGCCGGAACAGTCGGCGATCTACTACCTGACCGGCACAAGTGTCGAACAGCTCAAGGCCTCGCCGCAACTGGAAGGTTTCCGGGCGCGCGGGATCGAGGTTCTGCTCCTGACGGACCAGATCGACAGTTTCTGGGTCATGACCGCTGGCGAGTTCGAGGGCAAGACCTTCAAGTCGATCACGCAGGGCGCCGCCGACCTTGCGCAGTTCGCCAAGCCGGAGGGTGAGGCCGAAACGGACAGCGCGCCGTCAGCCGATGTCGCGACCTTCATCGCCTATGCCAAGGAGAAGCTTGGCGGCGAGGTCTCCGACGTTCGCGCCTCCGACCGCTTGACGGAAAGCGCTGTCTGCCTCGTTGCATCCGAAGGCGGCTACGACCGGCAGATGGAGAAGATCCTGCAAGGTGCCGGCAGGCTGGAGCTGTCTGCAAAGCCCATCCTCGAGATCAATCCGTCGCATCCACTGGTCAAGGCGATTGCCGCCAAGGCTGATGGTACAGCGCTGAAGGAGGATGCCGCTTTGCTCCTTCTCGATCAGGCACGCGTGCTCGACGGCGACAAGCCGGCCGATCCCCGTGCCTTCGCCGAGCGCCTGACACGCGTGTTCGAGCGCGCCTTGCAGGCTTGACGTTCATGCGTCCGGCCCGCGGCTTTTCTGCGGGCCGGCGCTTCGTCGGCATGGCTGCGGCGTACATTTTCCTACTGTAACTCCGACGTCATTTCTCCGTTCGGGTCAAAGATCATCCTGCCGCCGATGTGTGGCGATGACGGAGAAAGGAACGACCATGCAGACGGATGTACAAGGTTCACCACGAGATGAGGGCCGTCCGGAGGCGCGGGCGCTTCCCTCCGTTATCGCGCATCTGATCGCAGCAAAGGATATCGCGCGTTTCGAAGAGGCGCGCACATCTCGTCCCCTTGTTCATGTCATCGACGCAGCACTCGATGCCGCATATCGGCACTACCGGATGGCCGCAGATTGAGGCATCTTTCACAAAATTGCCTCTTGGTTGAAGACATTGCCGGATACGGGCTGTGAAGAAAAATCATGCCTAAATCAGAAGATGGTACATGAACAAAGGTGCGAACGAGGCGTTTCGGAGGACCACTGAACAGTAGGATACCCTATGAAGCATCTCCTCCTTCTTACCGGTTTTTCCCTGTCGCTTGCTGCGGGATCAGGGATGGCTCAGGATACGCCGCCGCCACCGCCAGCTCCTCCCGTCGCAGCTGATGCCATGGCCCCGCCGCCGCCGCCGCCACCACCGGCTGGTCCGCGTGGTCCTGAAGAAGCAATGAGGGGCGGTAAGGGTCCGCACGGTCCCGAAGGTCATCGCCCGCCGCCGCCACCGTCAAAGGCGGCGCATTATCGGATCGAAACGGACGATGTGAAGATCGATCTGAAATGCGCCGACGACGAGCCTGCGAAGGCCTGCGCCGACCTCCTGATGTCGACCATCGACAAGCTCGGGATCGCACGAGACTAGATCCCTCGCCAGATGACGCATTGACGAGACGTCCTACACCGGCAGGTCTCCACTGCCGGTGTTCTTTTTCGAGGAAATGTTCGTCCGCGACGAACGCTGATAGCTATCGAGCGCCCGGCAATGGCGCTCTCCGAATGTCGTTCAGAAGCGTGACCAAGCCTTGAGCCTGATGCGCTGCCAGCGCCTTGCCCTTGTCTATCGTGGCTTGTGCTGCCTCGCCGACAGCCCCGGCCGGGTTGAGATCGCTGGCAATCCACGCGTAGGCGTGTGTGCCTGTGGCGCGCAACAGCGCAAAATCCTCTTCATCCCGCATAACGGTCGAGGCAAAATCCTCGGCCTTTTCCATATCGACGGCTTCCGGCCGGAAGTTCAGGATGAGGGATGTCTCGGCGTCACCCCCGTGAATTCCGAAGCGGTTCTCTACATCCGAGAAAAGCCCTTCCGGCTTGCCAAAGCGGGACCAAGAGGTTTTTGCTACCAGCATTCCCTCGGTCACCCGAAGTTCGCGCGCGACAATGCCCATGACCTCTTCGTTGCCGCCGTGAGAGTTGACGATGACCAGTTTGCGGATGCCCGCGCGGGCGACCGACTGCCCGAGCGCGATCCAGTGGTCGATCAGCACGGTCGCCGGAATGGTCAGCGTGCCCGGCGCGTGCAGATGTTCGTTCGACTTGCCGACCGATTGAATGGGCAGAATGCGCAGGTCCAGATCTCGCGGTAACAAGGGGGTCAGCGTCTTCAGCATGCCCCGCGCGATCGTCGCATCCGTGCCGCAGCCGAGATGGGGCCCGTGCTGCTCCGTTGCCGCGATGGGCAACAGCGCAATCGTCTCCATCGGATCGATGTTCTGAAAGTCTGTGGTCGCAAAATCGCCCCACCAAATCTTCCGTCGCTCGCTCATGGTCTCGGTTCCTCTTCTGCCAAGGGCGTATCGACACCGGCCGCGACGACCTCGATCTCCACCACGAACTCTGCACGTGTAAAGCCGTTGACGATCATCAGGGTCGATGCCGGGGGATGCTCTGCAAACAGCCTATCGCGCACGCGCATGTAAGGCGCCATGTGCTCGCGGCCGGTGACATAGGCGTTGATCCGTACGACATGGGCAAGACTCATTCCGGCCCCTTCGAGGATCGCCTTGATATTGGCAAAGCAGATCTCGGCCTGTCCCTCGCAGTCAGGCGGCACGGTCTCGTCAGCCCCGAGGCCCAGTTGCCCGGAGCAGAAGACGAGCCGCGCACCGGCAGCGATTTCGACGCCATGGCTGTAGGCCGCAAAGGGTGGCGCTATGCCTGCGACAGGAACGGGACGATGCGCCGGATTCGACGCGGTGGGAGATGTGGAGAATTTCGAAAAAATGCCTTGCAATTGTGCATGCCTCTTTTAGTATCATCGCATTCCGCTGATACAGTACACATTCGAAAGCCGATTACCACCCCATTCATCAGCTCAACTTATTCTGCCGCTCCCAAATCCAGAAGGATCTTGTCGTCATGCCGAACCTGCCCGCCTCTGCATTCCTTCTGTCTCTGGCCTTTGCGGTCGCCACGCCGGCGCTGGCCGCAGACAAGGTGACCTTCGGCACGAACTGGCTCGCCCAGGCCGAGCACGGCGGCTACTATCAGGCGATCGCGGACGGTACCTATGCGAAATACGGGCTCGACGTTTCCATCCGGCAAGGCGGGCCGCAGGCTGCAAATCGCAACCTGCTGATTGCGGGTCAGATCGATTTCTACATGGGTGGCACGCTCGGCTCGTTCGATGCGGTGGCACAGGGCATTCCGCTCGTTACGGTCGCCGCCATCTTCCAGAAGGATCCGCAGGGCATCCTCGCGCATCCCGATGCCGGCATCGAGCGTTTCGAGGATCTGGCGAAGGCCAAGACGATCTTCATGGGCAAGGAAGGTTTCACCACCTATTTCACGTGGATGAAGGCCAATTTCAAGGGCTTCTCCGACGAGCAGTTCAAGCCCTACCAGTTCAACCCCGGCCCGTTCCTTGCCGACAAGGCTTCGGCCCAGCAGGGCTACATCACCTCGGAACCCTTCGAGATCGAACATCAGGCCGGCTTCAAGCCCAAGGTCTTCCTTCTCGCCGATGCCGGCTACGATCCTTATTCCACGACGATCGAGACGCAGACGGCACTGGTGGAGAAGAATCCGGACCTCGTGCAGCGCTTCGTCGATGCGACGGCCATCGGCTGGTACAATTACATGTATGGCGACAACAAGGCTGCCAACGCCCTGATCAAGACCGACAATCCCGAGATGACGGATGAGCAGCTGGCCTTCTCGCTTGCCAAAATGAAGGAATTCGACGTTCTGGAATCCGGCGACGCCAAGGAGGGCGGTATCGGATGCATGACCGACGCACACTACAAGGACTTCTACGACAAGATGGCGGCCATCGACGTTGTGAAGAAGGACCTCGATATCAAGAAATCCTACACGCTGCAGTTCACGTGCAAGAAGGTGGGCATGGACCTGAAGAAGTCCTGATCCGATGAAGCAGGCCGTTCCCTCCGACAATCCCCTCGGCAGTGACGCGTCGCCCGCCCCCGCGTCACCCCGTAGTGTCGTGTCGCTCCGCGATGTCACCAAGCGCTTCTCCAACGGCACGCTCGCCCTCTCGCGCATGACCATGGATATCCGCAAGGGCGAGTTCGTCAGTTTGCTCGGACCTTCCGGCTGCGGCAAGTCGACGGCGCTGCGGATCATTGCGGGGCTCGGGCGTCCGTCGCAGGGCCTCGTGGACTGGCCGGCCTCGCGGATCGGCCGGGACGGGCGACCGGATGCCGATATCGGATTTGTCTTTCAGGAGCCGACGCTGATGCCCTGGAAGCCGGTGTTCGACAATGCCTATCTGCCTCTTCGCCTGAAGGGCATGGGCAAAGGCGAGGTCCGCGACCGGGTGATGGCCGCGCTGGAAACGGTGGGTCTCAAGGACTTTGCCAGGGCTTACCCGCGAGAGCTCTCGGGGGGAATGCGTATGCGAGTATCGATTGCCCGCGCTCTCGTGACCGATCCGAAGCTTCTCCTGATGGACGAGCCCTTCGGTGCGCTTGACGAGATTACCCGGCAAAAACTGAACGATGACGTGCTCCGTCTCTGGAGCGAGAAGGATCTGACCGTGGTGTTCGTCACGCACTCCGTCTTCGAAGCCGCCTATCTCTCCAGCCGCATCGCCGTCATGGGCGCACGGCCCGGCCGGGTCGTCGCGGATATGATGCTGCCGCGCCCCGAAGGTCGCGAGAAGGACTTGGGCTTTCGCGCATCCGAAGCCTATGCCGATCTCTGCCGAAGCGTTTCGCAGGCACTGGGCCATGCCATCGCGGCACCCGTCAGCGAGGGCGCCTGACATGGCGGCCGTTCCCGATCCTGCCTCGACCGAAGACAAGCCGGGCCTTGGCCGTAGCCGGCTGCTGCGGGTAGCGGTTCCCGCCATCATGCTCGGTCTGACCCTGCTCGTCTGGGAGATCTATGTCCGCGTCAACGCCGTGCCCCCGTACATCCTGCCGGCACCGAGCCTCGTTGCGCAGACGCTGGTCAAGGACTGGGGCACCCTCTATCCGGCCCTGCTCGTCACGCTGCGCATCACATTTTCAGCGCTCATCCTCGCGCTCGTCGGCGGCACGCTGCTGGCCGTTCTGCTCGTCCAGTCGAAATGGGTGGAGCTGGCGCTCTACCCCTATGCCGTCATCCTGCAGGTGACGCCGATCGTCGCCATCGCGCCGCTCATCCTCGTCTACGTCTCCTCGACGCAGGCGGCGATCATGATCTGCGCCTTCCTCGTCGCCTTCTTCCCCATCCTGTCCAACATGGTGCAGGGCCTGAAGAGCGTCGATCACAATCTGCTTAATCTCTATGATCTCTATGGCGCAAGCCGCTGGCAGCAACTTCGCATGCTGAAGCTGCCGGCCGCGCTGCCATATTTCATGACAGGGCTGAAGATCGGTGGCGGATTATCGCTTATCGCGGCTGTCGTCGCTGAGTTTGCGGCGGGCTCTGCCGGCGCGGGCTCCGGTCTCGCCTTCCGGCTGCTCGAGGCGCAGTACCGCCTCAACATTCCCCGGCTGTTCGCGGCACTTGTGCTTCTTTCGGCAACCGGTGTCGCCATTTTCGCCCTCACATCGGTCGTCGCCTGGCTGTCGCTGCGCCGCTGGCACGAAAGCGCGCTTGCGCGGGAGAACTGACCATATGATGGATGACACGACGTCTAACAGGCTCCTGATCCGGAAGGGGCGGATTCCCGGCAAGACAGGATTCTTGGCGGCCGACATCCGTCTGGTCGACGGCCTGATCGACACCATCGCCGCATCCGGTTCGCTGACGCCGGCAGATGGCGAGACGGTGCTGGATGCCGATGACGGCATCGTCCTGCCGGCCTTCGTCGATCTGCACACCCATCTCGACAAGGGGCACATCACGCCGCGCAAGCCCAATCCGGATGGTTCCTTCATGGGCGCTTTGACGGCTGTTTCAGTCGATCGCATGGCGAACTGGAACGCCGCCGATGTCGAGGCGCGCATGGAATTCGCGCTGCGCTGCGCCTATGCGCATGGCACGGCGGCCATCCGGACCCATCTCGATTCCGCTCCGCCCCAGCACGAGATTTCCTGGCCGGTTTTCGCGCGCAAGCGTGAGGAATGGGCCGGGCGCATCGAGCTTCAGGCGACGGCGCTCTGCGGGCCGGATCATGCGCTCGACAAGGCTCTGGTCGAAGAACTCGCCCGTACGGTCAAGACCTATGGCGGATCTCTCGGCGGGGCGATCTCCGTCTTCGACCGCGCAGGGGAAGCCATCGCAAACCTCGTGGATGCCGCCGGCCGGCATGGCCTCGACCTCGACCTCCATATCGACGAGAGCGGCGATACCGCCTCGCGCAGCCTCTCAATCCTTGCCGACCGCGTGATCGAGACCGGCTTTTCCGGCCGCGTGCTCGCCGGCCATTGTTGCTCGCTTGCGATCCTCGCCGGCGAAGATGCGAAAGCGACCATTGCCCGCGTCGCCGAGGCCGGCATCTCCGTCGTGTCACTGCCGATGTGCAATCTTTACCTTCAGGACCGGCAGACCGGGGAAACCCCGCGCTGGCGGGGCGTAACGCTGTTGCGCGAGCTGAAGGCGGCGGGCGTCGCGGTCTCTGTCGCCTCCGACAATACGCGCGATCCGTTCTACGCCTATGGCGACCTCGATATGATGGAGGTGCTGCGCGAAAGCGTGCGCATCGGGCATCTGGACCATCCGGGGGAAGGGCTCGCCGACTGGTTTTCGGCCGTCGCCGCCGTCCCGGCGCAAACCGCCGGCTTTGCCTACGGTGCGACACTGAGCGCCGGCGCGCCGGCCGATCTCGTCGTCACACGGGCCCGCACGCCGGGCGAACTGTTCTCCCGGCCCCAGTCCGACCGCACCGTCATCCGCGCCGGCAAGGTCATCTCGGCAAAGCTACCCGACTATCGCGAACTCGACACCCTTTTCGGAGTGACACCATGACGCTCGACGCTTTCCGCAACGATATCGGCTCCATTTCGGTCGAAGACAATCCCAAGCTGGTTCAGAAGAAGAGCCGCGATTTCTACTGGTATTCGCCGGTGCTCAAGCGCCAGCTGGATCATGTCACGGGCGATCTTATCGTCAGCCCGAAGTCTGAAGGTGAGGTGGTCGAGGTTCTTGCGGCGGCACACCGGCACGGCATCGCCATCACCCCGCGCGGTGCCGGCACCGGCAATTACGGGCAGGCCATGCCGCTTGCCGGCGGCGTGGTGCTCAACCTTGCCGAGATGAACCGCATCATCGAAACGAGCCCGGTGCATGTGAAGGCGGAAACCGGCGTCATTCTTGAGAAGATCGACCAGCACACGCGGGCAGCGCATGGCAGCGAAATCCGGTTCTTCCCGTCCACCTATCGCACCGCGACAGTCGGCGGCTTCGTTGCAGGCGGGTCGGGCGGCGTCGGGTCGATCCGTTGGGGCGGCCTGCGGGCGCTCGGCAACATTCTCGGGCTCACCGTCGTCACCTGCGAGGCGGTGCCGCGCGTGCTGAAGATCGAGGGTGCGGATATCCTCAAGGTCGCGCATGCCTACGGCACCAACGGCATCATCACCGATGTGACACTGCCTCTGACCGCCGCCTATGACTGGATCGACAGTCTGGTCGCCTTTCCCGACGTGATGGCCGCAACGCGCTTCGCCGAAGCTCTGGCGCGACAGGATGGTATCCTCACCAAGGAGATCGCGGTGGTCGGCGCACCCGTGGCACACGACTACTTCCCGCACTACCGGCGTTTCTTCGCACGCGAAGCTTCGCTCGTCGTCATCATCGCGGCGCCGCATGCCATGAATGCGCTCTCCCTTCTCACCGCGCATCACAAGGGCGATCTCGTCTTCCGGTCCGACACGGTGCCGCCAGAGGAAAAGCGGCAGTTTCCGCCGGTCTACGAACTCTGCTGGAACCATACGACGATGCGCGGCCTGAAGGTCGATCCGTCGATCACCTATCTCCAGACGCAGTATCCGGATTTCGAGCATGTCCGCCGCATCCACGAGATCCTCGGCGACGAGATGCCGCTCCATCTGGAGATGATCCGCTTCGACGGCCGCGTCGTCTTCTCCGGCCTGCCGATTGTTCGCTATACCAGCGAGGAGCGATTGGAAGAGATCATCGCCATTCATGAGAACAATGGCTGCCTCGTCTTTAATCCGCACCGCTACACGCTGGAGGAGGGCGGCATGAAGCAGACGGATGCGAGGCAGCTCGCCTTCAAGCGCGAGGCCGACCCGAAGGGACTGCTGAATCCCGGCAAGATGGTCGCCTGGGAAAATCCGGATTACGACTTCAACCAGAAGCGTAGCTGGGTCTTTGCCGGGCTGCAAAGCATGGATGCGGCGTGAGACATGGCACGTATCCTCCTCATCCACGCGCATCCGGTGGAGACCAGCTACAGCGCGCAACTGCGGGACGTCGCCCGTCAGGCGCTGGAAGCGCGGGGGCACGAGGTCGATCTCATATCGCTCTACGATGACGGCTTCGACGCGGTTCTCTCGCGCGAGGAACGCCTGAACTACCATGACGAGACTATCAATATCACGCCTGATATCGCGCCCTATGTTGCGCGCATCCGAGCAGCGGATGCGGTGGTGCTCGTGCATCCCGTCTGGAATTTCGGCCTGCCGGCGATTCTGAAAGGCTTTTTCGACCGGGTGTTCGTTCCGGGTGTCGCGTTCAAGATGGCGGATGGCGACAAGGGCAAGCTCGTGCGCATTCTCCACAACGTCAAGTCGGTGGCGGTCATCACCACGTATGGCGGTCCGCGTTTTCGCGCCATGCTCGTCGGCGACCCGCCGCGCAAGGTGGCGCGCCGCGTGCTGTGGGCGATCTTCCGACCGAAAAAGCCGGTGCGCTATCTCGCGCTCTATAATATGAACGGCAACGGCCCGGCCGAGCTTGAGGCGTTCAAGGCGAAGGTGGCAAAGGCGATGGCATCGTTCTAGTCTGTTCAGAGCAGGACGTGCCGGAGAAGGAGACAGCTTGGCAGGCGGCATCAAGACGGCGACCGACACGATGGATGTCGGTGAGCGAACCCGCGGCGAACTTGACATCCGGCAACTTCGCGTGCTGAAGACATTGCTGTCGGAGAGCAGCGTCTCTCGAACTGCGGCGATCCACGGGCTCAGCCAACCAGCGGTCAGCCTCACGTTGCGCCGCTTTCGGGCGATGACGGGAGACCCGCTTCTGGTACGCAGCGGCACGGGTCTCGCACCGACGCCGCGGGCGCAGGACCTCGTCACATTGGTCGATCGCATCCTCGACGATATCGACCATCTCGCAGGACGCGAGGCGGATTTCGATCCGGCAACGTCGCAGAGGCGGGTACGGATCGTTGCGGCAACGAGTTTCGGTCCCTTTCTTGTTCCCCGGCTTATCCGTCATCTACGGCACGTTGCGCCGCATATGATGCTGGAAATGCTGCCCATGCCGAGCATGGCGGCGCTTCAACAATTGCTGGAGGCCGGCGAGGTCGATCTGGTCCTTGCCCACCGCCAGCCTGCTTCCCGCAATCTGCGGGGCGAGACCGTTACCGAGTGCCGGACCGTCTGCATGATGGACCGGGGTCATCGGCTCGCAGGGGCGCCCTCGATCTCCATGGATGACTATCTGGACCTCGAGCACCTGTCGCCGAACCCGCCCCATGGCGCGTCCGTCAGTCCCATCGACGGGCATCTCGCAGAACTCGGCCTGCAACGGCGCATCCGTGCCAGTCTTTCCGAATATGCGCTCGTGCCCATGGTGCTGGCCGGCAGCGATCTCGTCTTTACGACGTCCAAGCCGTTCGCGGATCATTTCGCAGCGCTGTCGGATATCGCTGTGGTCGATGCGCCGGAAGAATTCGGCGCCATGCCCGTCTTCCTGTTCTGGCATGAGCGTTCGCATCATTCGACCTTCAACGCCTGGCTTCGCCGCCTTGTGCGTGACATGCTCGTGTAGCGGCGTTCCGGGGCGACAGAACATGTTTACCGCCTGTTAAAGCGGTCGTTTTAATGTTGCCGGAAAGTGTAGAGTGACATTGTACGGTGGCATGGCGTGGGGGTGCTGTGACTGCCGGCAGGCGACAGGTTCGAGCGGCGGAGACGGTGCCCGCGCTGGAAACGTCGAAGGGGGCTTCCGTACACGGGAAGCATGAGAAACGGGGCTGGCATGGACAATTTTGCGTTTCTTCTGCCGGTCATTCTTTTCGCCTTCGGGCTCACCTTCCTGTTTGTCGGGCGCCACGAGCCGCGGTCCGCCCCCTGGTGGGGAGCCGGCTTTCTCTCTGCCGCTCTGGGCTTCATCATGCCGGTTCTGCCGGAAGCCATTCCCGGTCCGTTCAGGTCGGTGGTGGCCGACACGCTCTTCCTGCTGGCGTTGAGCTTCTACGGGCAGGGATTGCTGGCGCAGTTCCATCGGCAACTGCCGGTTTGGCCAAGAGCAGGCATCGTTGCGGTCGGCATCGTCGCCTCCGTCATTTCGACGCTTGTTCTCGAAAACCCGACGATATCCCTCGCGGCCAATGACCTGCTCACGTCCCTTTGCCTTGCGGTGCCAGCTTTCGCCGTCGTTCGGCATGCGCGGGGCCTACTGCAGCGCGTTCTTGTCGGCATTGTCTTCGCCATCATCGCGGATTCGATCGTCCGCAACATTGTCATGACGGTGCTGAACCGCAATCCGAGCGACTTCGAAACGTTCCTCGCTTCGCCCTATGCCTTCTTCATGCAGGCGACCAGCGCCGTCATCGGTATCCTGCTGGCGCTGGCGGCGCTCGGTTGCGTGACGCTGGAAGTGATCGGCCGCTATAAGGATGTCGCCGAAAAGGACCCGCTGACGGGTCTGTTCAACCGCCGCGGCTTCGACAGATTGTCCGGTCAGAAGACGACCGCGGGCGCGGTGATCGTCTGCGATATCGATCATTTCAAGCGGGTCAACGACCGGTACGGTCATGCCGCCGGCGATGCGGTGATCGCGGAGCTGGCCCGCATTCTGGCTCTGGAACCGGCCGACGGTGCCGTTCTCGCCCGGTTCGGAGGCGAAGAATTCGTGATCTTCCTGCCCGGCATCGCGCTTGATGCCGCGCTTCCGGTGGCGCATGCCATGCATGCGCGGATCGGATCGACGGACTGGTCTCGGATCGGCGTCAGCGCGGTCACCGCCAGCTTCGGCGTCGCGGCATCGCGCAGCGGCGACCTCAGCATCTACGAGGTCGTGGCCCGCGCCGATCGCGCCCTCTATGCAGCGAAGACGGCAGGCAGAAACTGTGTGTTCACGGAAGGCGAACGGCTGTCCGAGCCGCGTCCGCCCTCGGCACGCGCTGTCGCCTGATCGTTCGCTCTATTCGGAACTGACGTTGCCTCGCCCGGCGGCAGCCTGTGTCGCGGCGTCGCGGATGGCAAGCCACCGCGTGCGCTCCAGCGTCGCATCGCCGAGCGCCCGGTGCGCGGGTTGCGCCGGCTCGGTGCTTTCGATCATGCCTTTGACAAAATCGGCGATCTCGCGGCGCGTAAATGTGCCATCCATGATCGCCCGGGCGTGCTCCAGAAACACATCGTCGGATTTCCCGAGCCTGAGCGCGTGGCGCGGCAGGCCGCCCGCGCGCAGCAGCACGCTCAGCCATTTTCCATCCCATGAGGGCGCGCTGGCATAAAGCGCATGGCCCCCGAGCGTTTCCAGCATCTCGCGCGCAACGTCTTCCACGGGCGTGCCTTCCTGATGGAGACGGCGGCGGGTAAGTCCGTGGATCCGCTCGGCCTTCATGGACCAGTCATCCCATTCGGGCGCCGGGCGGATGAGGTGGGAGCGCGACGTGCCATCCTCGAAGACCCAGGCGACCTCGACCGGATAGCTCTTCTTGCCAAGAGAGGAGGCTTCGAAATCGAGAAACACGAGCATCGTTTCGGTCCAGAATGATGTGCGGCATGAGAGCACAGACGTTCGCGGTCATACGCGATTCATTGCCTCATGCCGAGCGCACAGAGCGGCATCCTGAATCAAACGAGCAGACGACATCATGTGAAATGATCATTGACTCATTATACCAGTTGTCGTTAGATGCTCCGACAGAACGGGATCAACACATATGACATCGATTGCACTTTTCGGCGCCGGCGGCAAAATGGGCACGCGGCTGGCGCGCAACCTCATCGGCTCGCGCTTCGACATTCGCCCTGTCGAGGTGAGCGAGGCCGGCCGGGCGCGGCTTCAGGCCGACCTCGGTCTCGCCTGCTTCTCCGTGGATGAGGCGCTTGATGGCGCGGATGTCGTCGTGCTCGCCGTGCCGGATACGGCCATCGGCAAAGTCGCCTCCGGCATTATCGACAAGCTCGCGCCCGGAACCATGGTTGTCGTGCTGGATGCTGCCGCACCCTTTGCCGGCCACCTGCCCGAACGGGCCGATATCACCTATTTCGTCACACACCCCTGCCATCCGCCGATCTTCAACGACGAGACGGAGATGGCGGCGAAGAAGGATCATTTCGGCGGGATCGCCGCCAAGCAGCACATCGTCTCTGCGCTGATGCAGGGGCCGGAAGAGCATTATGCGCTCGGCGAAGAGGTGGCCAAGACCATCTGGGCGCCGGTGATGCGCTCGCACCGGGTGACGGTCGAGCAGATGGCGATCCTGGAGCCGGGTCTTTCGGAGACGGTCTGCGCCTCGCTGCTGGTCGTCATGAGTCAGGCGCTGGACGAGTGCGTGAAGCGCGGCGTGCCGGAACAGGCGGCACGCGACTTCCTGCTCGGTCACATGAACGTGCTGGGCGCCGTCATCTTCAAGGAAGTCGATGGCGTGTTCTCGGATGCCTGCAACAAGGCCATCGAATTCGGCATCCCCGCGCTGATGCGCGACGACTGGAAGAACGTCTTCGAGCCGCAGGAAATCGCCGAGAGCATCCGGCGCATAACCTGATCAAGAGATCGACGGTTCCGCTCTCGGGCGGGCTCGTCCGATGAGGGAACAGGACCCGCAGGGAGGCGGGTCCTTCGAACAGATACCACCGGGAGGAACCACATGAAACTTTCACGCAGACTGACCCTCGCCGCCTTTGCCGGCGTTCTCGCGCTCGGCACGGCCATGCCGTCTTACGCAGCCGATCTTATCGCGATCATTACCCCGAGCCATGACAATCCGTTCTTCAAGGCCGAAGCCGTCGGCGCCGAAGCCAAAGCGAAGGAGCTTGGCTACGAAACGCTCGTTCTCGTCCACGACGATGATGCCAACAAGCAGTCGCAGCTGATCGACACCGCTATCGGCCGCGGCGCCAAAGCCATCATTCTCGACAATGCCGGCTCCGAAGCCTCGATCGCCGCCGTGCAGAAGGCGAAGGACGCAAAGATCCCGTCCTTCCTCATCGACCGCGAAATTAATGCGACAGGCGTTGCCGTCTCGCAGATTGTGTCCAACAACTATCAGGGCGCTCAGCTTGGCGCCGAAGAGTTCGTCAAGCTGATGGGTGAGAAGGGCAATTACGTCGAGCTGCTGGGCCGCGAGGCGGATCTCAATGCCGGCATTCGCTCCAAGGGCTACCACGATATCATCGACGAATATCCTGATCTGAAGATGGTGGCGCAGCAGTCCGCCAACTGGAGCCAGACGGAAGGCTACTCCAAGATGGAGACCATCCTGCAGGCCAATCCGGACATCAAGGGCGTGATCGCCGGCAACGACACGATGGCGATGGGTGCGATCGCGGCGCTGCAGGCGGCCGGTCGCAAGGACGTGATCGTTGTCGGCTTCGACGGCTCCAACGATGTTCGCGACAGCATCAAGGCGGGCGGCATCAAGGCGACTGTGATGCAGCCGGCTTACGCTCAGGCCCAGATGGCCGTCGAGCAGGCCGATGCGTACATCAAGACAGGCAAGGCGCCGGCTGAAGAAAAACAGCTGATGGACTGCGTGCTGATCAACGCCGACAATGCCGACAAGCTCGAGACCTTCGCGCTCAAGGATTGATCTCGATCTTACGAGGCGGGCGGCTCGTCCACAGGCGCCGCCCGCGCCTTTTCCCATCCGGAGTTGACGGAATGCCGCGTTTCACCGCCGCTGCCGCGCTTTGCCTCGTCTCGGCCACGATCATGGTCCTGGCCGGCTGCAAGATCATCAAGACGCCGACGGCCGAAGAAGCTGCGGAGGCCGCAAGCGGCGGCTTCAATCCCGAGAGGCAGGCGACGGATCTATGGACGCCTAAGGTGTTGCCCTACCTCACGTCGAAAGCCGGTGCCTATGCCGAGGTCGCAGCGCTGATCGCTTCCGATCCCGATGCGGCTGCCGCGAAATACGGCCACAAGGAAAAGGAGGGCAACGCCCCCTGGACCTATGCCGCCAAGGTTTCGGGCATCGTGATCAAGGCCGAGACCACGTCGCGCGCCGGCTATCTCGACACGGATATCGATGGCGACGGAAAAGCGGATGTTCGGGTCCAGATCGGGCCGGTCATCAAGGGTACGGCAATCCGCGACAGCCTCGATTTCGTGAGTTTCAACCGGTTCAAGAACCAGATCCAGTGGGCCGAATTCGGCAAGGCTTTCAATGCCCATCTCAACGCTCAGCTGTTGCAGGCACTGCCGCGCGAAGGGCTTGATGGCAGGAGGATCGAGGCGGTTGGCGCTTTTCCCGTGCCGGCGAAAGGTCAATTGCCTCTGCTGACGCCCGTCGCCCTGACGCTGGAACCATGACGATGGCTCCCGATACGAGCAGCGCGGTCGAGGACGACATCATCCTTCAACTGGAGGACGTGACTAAGGTCTATTCGGGCATCGTCGCGGTCAGGAATGCCAATCTGTCGCTTCGCCGCGGCGCGGTAAACGTGCTTGTCGGCGAGAACGGGGCCGGCAAATCGACGCTCATGCGGATGATTGCCGGTGTCGAGCGTCCGTCGCTCGGGCGCATTCTGCTCGATGGCAAACCGGTCGAATTTCATTCGCCGGCCGATGCGCAGAAACACGGTATCGGCATGGTCTTCCAGGAGCTGAACCTCTTCGGCAACCTGTCCGTCGCCGAGAACATCTTCGCGACCCGCGAGATCGTCCGCGGCTTTACCGGCATCGATCACAAGGCGCAGATCGAGAAAGCCAACATTTTCCTCGACCGGCTGGATGCCGGTATCAGCGCGGAGACGATGGTGGAGGACCTGCCGATCGGCCAGCAGCAGCTGGTGGAGATCGCCAAGGCGCTTTCCCTCGACACGCGCATTCTCATTCTCGACGAGCCGACCTCGGCCCTGTCCGCCGCGGAAGTCGATATCCTGTTCAAGGTGATCGCCGAGCTGAAGGCGCAGGGTGTAGCGATCGTCTACATCTCGCACCGGCTGGAAGAGCTGATGCGCATCGGCGACCACATCACCGTGCTTCGGGACGGACAGATTACCGGCCAGGCCTTGGTCAAGGACATCGACACCCGCTGGATCGTCCGCTCGATGATCGGCTCGGACGCCAAGGATTTCGCGAAATCCGTCGATCACGCCATGGGTCGCGAAGCGTTCCGTGCGGAGGATATCTCGCTTGCACGACGAACGGGAGGACTTGCGGTCGATCATCTCTCGATCTCCGTCAGGGCGGGCGAGGTGCTGGGTATTTATGGCCTTATGGGCGCCGGGCGCAGCGAGTTCTTCGAATGCGTCATGGGACAGCATCCGCATGCGACCGGCCGCATTTTTGTCGATGGCGAGGAGATCGCCGCGCGCGACACGCCGACGCGCATCAAGCGCGGCTTGGCGCTGATCCCGGAAGACCGGCAGCGCGAAGGCCTTGTGCAGGTGCTGTCGATCGCCGCGAACCTGACGCTTGCCAGCCTCGACCGGTTCGTGCGCTTCAAATTTCACATTGCCGGTGAGCGTGAACGCTCTGCCATCGCGTCCGCGATCAGGGATCTCGCCATCAAGGCGCCGAACCCGGATTTCGACGTCACCTCCATGTCCGGCGGCAACCAGCAGAAGGTGGTCATCGGCAAGGCGCTGATGACGAAGCCGAAGGTTCTGCTGATGGACGAGCCGAGCCGCGGTATCGATGTCGGCGCGAAGGCCGACGTCTTCCGCACCATGCGCCGTCTGGCGGGCGAGGGGCTCGCCATCCTGTTCTCCACCTCGGATCTCGAGGAGGTGATGGCGCTCTCCGACCGGATCGCCGTGATGAGCAATGGTCGCATCACCACCATTCTCGACCGGGCGGAGGCAAGCGAGGAAGCGATCGTGCGCGCGGCATCGATCGGCCACAAATCGACACAGACAAGCGGGGATATCGCGCCATGACGACGGCCACCACGACCACACCGGCAGCCGCGACGGACAGCGGCTCGCTTCTGTTGACGCTGATGAAGCTGCGCACGTTCATCGCGCTTTTCGCCGTCATCGCCTTCTTCTCGGCTTTTGCGCCAAACTTTCTCTCGACGGCCAACATCATCCTGATGTCGAAGCATGTGGCGCTCAACGCGTTCCTCGCCATGGGCATGACCTTCGTCATCATCACCGGCGGCATCGACCTGTCGGTCGGCTCCATCGTCGGCCTCTGCGGCATGGTGGCCGGCGGGCTGATCCTCAACGGCATCGATCTGCAGATCGGCTACACGATCTATTTCAACATCGTCGAAGTCTGCCTGATCACGCTTGCCGTCGGCATCCTCATCGGCGCGGTCAACGGATTGCTGATCACCCGGCTGAACGTCGCGCCCTTCATCGCCACGCTCGGCACGCTCTATGTGGCCCGTGGCCTCGCGCTGCTCTCGTCGGACGGTCAGACCTTTCCGAACCTTATCGGCAAACCGGAGCTGGCCACCACGGGCTTCGGCTTTCTGGGCTCGGGCCGTATCATCGGCCTGCCGGTATCGATCTGGATCCTGATCGTCGTCGCGCTTGCCGCAGCCTACTTCGCCCGCAACGTGCCGCTCGGCCGCCAGATCTTCGCCGTCGGCGGCAATGAGCGGGCGGCGCGCATGTCGGGCATCCGGGTGAACCGGGTGAAGATGTTCGTCTACATGTTCTCCGGCTTCTGCGCGGCCATCGTCGGTATCGTCATTTCATCCGAACTTATGGCCGCACATCCGGCAACGGGCAATTCGTTCGAGCTCAATGCCATCGCGGCCGCGGTCCTTGGGGGCACGTCCATGTCGGGCGGGCGGGGCACGATCGGCGGAACGATCATCGGCGCCTTCGTCATCGGCATCCTGTCGGACGGGCTCGTGATGATGGGAGTCTCCTCCTTCTGGCAGATGGTCATCAAAGGCATCGTCATCATCGTCGCCGTGGTGGTCGATCAGGCCCAGCGCCGGCTGCAGCAGCAGGTCGCCCTGATGCAACTGGCCAAGAAAGGCTGATCGTCATCCTCCCGGACATCGCTCAGGCCGGCGAGCCTTTGCGGCGGGAGCCATGTTCCCGTCGCTCCCAGAAGACGAGCACGATGCTGGACGTAACGATCAGCAGGGCGCCGATGAAGACGTTCACGGCAGGCACCTCGGCCCAGATCAGATAGCCGTAGATGAAGGCCCACATCAGGCCGGTATATTCGATCGGCGCGATGGCGGAAGCGGGCGCGTAGCGAAAGCCGTCATAGAGCAGGTACTGCCCGATCGTGGAAATGAGGCCGAGTGCCAGCAGGAGGCCCCAGCCCGTCGCATCCGGCGTCGTCCACACCCAGGGCAGCGACAGCGCGCAGGCAAGGCCAAAGAGAAGGCTCGTCGCATACATCTGGGTCAGCGTGGATTCGCTGCGGCTGACAAGACGCACGAGGATCGTGCTCCAGGCCCAGCAGAAACCTGCAACGACGCACATGGCGGCCGGCAGGAGGTTCGGTGAATGCGTGGGGTTGGCGGCCACGACCACGCCGATGAAGCCGCCGATACAGGCGATCCAGCGCCCCGTGCCGATCGTTTCCTTCAGCACGAGGATCGACAGGAACATGACCATGATCGGCGCCGAGAAATAGAGCGTCGTCAGTTCCGCAAGGCCGAGCGTGCGGGCCGCATTGTAAAACAGCAGCCAGGCGACCAGCATCAGCGCCGCGCGCAGCACCAGTGTCTTCCGGTGGGGGCTCTGCCAGGCGGAGGGGTGTTTGCGAACGCGAACGAGCACGCCGGTGATGGCGACGATCACGAGGCTGCGGAAGAAGAGGATCTGCGGCACCGCATAGTCCGCCACCAGCCATTTGACGATCGCATCCTGCAAGGCGAAGCAGGCATATCCCGCCGAGGCCAGCGCGATGCCTGTCAGCGGTCCCTTGTCCTTGATGTCCGAAACCATGTGACCCTCCAGCGGCGCCCCTTGAACAAGGGCCAAGCCATCGACACCGCCGCAATGGCAGGAACCGGCTTGCGCCGCAACGGCAAATTCTGTCACATTTTGTGCCGGTCACTCCGGTGCGGCCTTGAGGGTGGGGAAGCATGTCATGATCGATCGTTTGATGTCGGATCAAGATCCAGACCAAGGTGCTGGTGCTTGTGACACCGTTCGTGCTTGGCATCACCGCTGTCGGGTCGTCCTTTTTCCGCCTGCTGGATGAGGACGACAGACCGCGCGCGCGGGCTGCCTGATCGGTTGCTCAGGCGCGCTGCTGCCGATTTCGGTTGAATTGCGGAGACAGCGCGATACCGTCAGGCTCTGAAATGACGGGAGCATCCTTGATGACGTTGACCGACGAGAGACTGCGGGAGTTGCGGGAGAAATATGCGGACGCTCACGGAGGCGAGATCGCCGATCCGCGCTTTCGTCGCGTGGCCGCGCATATCTTTTCCGAGAGCGGCACACGCGCCGCGCCTTATTCCGGCATCCCCACGCTGCTGTCTGCGCCTCTGGTGAAGCCGGGAGATGCCGAGGCATTCGACGTGCTGCAAGTGGCGCTGCTCGGTATTCCCATGGATCTCGGCGTGACGAACCGCACCGGATCCCGCTTCGGACCACGAGCACTGCGGACGATCGAGCGGATCGGGCCTTACAACCATGTCCTCGAGGTCGCGCCCGTTCATGAGCTTCGCGTGGCCGATATCGGCGATGTTCCGTTTCGCAGCCGCTACCGGCTGGAGATGAGCCACGAGGATATCGAGCAGCATGTGGACAGGATCGTCGCCAAGGGCATCCTGCCACTGTCGGTCGGCGGCGACCATTCCGTCACGCACCCCATTCTTCGGTCCGTCGGGCGGGATCGGCCGGTCGGCATGATTCATATCGATGCCCACTGCGACACGGGTGGTGCGTACGACCTGACCAAGTTCCACCATGGCGGCCCGTTCCGCAACGCGGTCCTCGACGGCGTTCTCGATCCGACGCGGGTCATCCAGATCGGCATTCGCGGCTCGTCCGAATATCTCTGGGAATTCTCCTACGATGCAGGAATGACTGTGATCCATGCGGAGGAGGTGAGCGGTCTGGGCATCGCCGCGATCATCGAGAAGGCGCGGGCGATTGTCGGCGACGGAGCGACCTATCTGTCCTTCGATATCGATAGTCTCGATCCGGCCTTTGCACCCGGCACGGGAACGCCGGAGATCGGCGGCCTGACCACGCGGGAGGCGCTGGAGCTCTTACGCGGCCTGAAAGGCTTGAATTTCGTCGGTGGTGATGTCGTGGAGGTCGCGCCGCAATATGACAGCACGACCAACACCGCACAGGCCGGGGCGCAGATGCTGTTCGAGATTCTCAGCCTGCTCGCGTTCAGCCCGTCCTTGAAGCCGTGACGTCGGTAATTCGCCTCAAGCGCTCTCGCGAGAGTTCTCGTAGACCGAAACTTCGCATAGAACGGATCGAAGATGCGGGAGGATTCGATGCGGGACGTTCTGGTTGAGCTTGAGAAGCGCCGTTCGGAAGCCAGGCTCGGGGGTGGGCGGAAGCGTATCGATGTGCAGCATGGAAAGGGCAAGCTGACGGCGCGCGAGCGCATCGACGTGCTGCTGGACGCGGACTCCTTCGAAGAATACGACATGTACGTCACGCACCGCGCGGTCGATTTCGGCATGGCCGAGCAGAAGACCGCAGGCGACGGCGTGGTGACGGGCTGGGGCACCATCAACGGCCGCCAGGTCTATGTGTTCAGCCAAGACTTCACGGTACTCGGCGGCTCACTGTCTGAGACCCATGCGCAGAAGATCTGCAAGATCATGGACATGGCTGTGCGCAACGGCGCGCCGGTGATCGGCTTGAACGACAGCGGCGGCGCACGCATCCAGGAAGGTGTGGCCTCGTTGGCCGGCTATGCGGAGGTCTTCCGCCGCAATGCCGAGGTTTCCGGCGTCATTCCGCAGATCTCGGTGATCATGGGTCCTTGTGCCGGCGGCGCCGTCTATTCGCCCGCCATGACCGACTTCATCTTCATGGTGCGCGACAGCTCCTATATGTTCGTCACCGGTCCCGATGTCGTGAAGACCGTAACGAACGAGATCGTGACGGCGGAGGAACTGGGCGGCGCGGGCACGCATACCAGAAAGTCCTCGGTTGCCGATGCAGCCTATGAGAACGACGTGGAAACGCTGGAGCAGGTGCGTCTGCTGTTCGATTTCCTGCCGCTGAACAACCGGCAGAAACCGCCCGTTCGCCCGGTGCATGACGATCCGACCCGCGTCGAGGCGCGGCTCGACAGTCTGATTCCCGACAGTTCGTCCAAGCCCTACGACATGAAGGAACTGATCCTCGCCATTGCCGACGAGGGCGATTTCTTCGAGTTGCAGGAGGCTTTCGCTCGCAACATCGTTACCGGCTTCATCCGTATCGAAGGAGAGACCATCGGCATCGTTGCCAACCAGCCGATGGTGCTTGCCGGTTGCCTCGACATCGACAGCTCCCGCAAGGCCGCCCGCTTCGTCCGCTTCTGCGATGCCTTCTCCATCCCCATCCTGACGCTGGTGGATGTTCCCGGCTTTCTTCCCGGCGTGGCGCAGGAGTATGGCGGCGTGATCAAGCATGGCGCGAAACTGCTGTTTGCCTATTCGGAGGCGACCGTTCCCATGGTGACGCTGATCACCCGGAAGGCCTATGGCGGCGCTTACGATGTCATGGCCTCCAAGCACATCGGCGCCGATATCAACTATGCCTGGCCGACGGCCGAGATCGCGGTCATGGGGGCGAAGGGCGCAACCGAGATCCTGTATCGCTCCGAGCTTTCGGATGCGGAGAAGATCGCAGCCCGGACGAAGGAGTATGAGGAGCGGTTTGCCAATCCCTTCGTGGCGGCGGAGCGCGGGTTCATCGACGAGGTGATCATGCCGCGCTCCTCGCGCCGGCGCATCGCGCGCGCCTTTGCCTCGCTGCGCAACAAGCAGGTCACGACCCACTGGAAGAAGCACGACACGATCCCGCTCTAGGGTCCCCGTCGCCTTCGCATTCTCCCGTCAGCCAATCGAGATTGGACCAGAGCCCGTGATCAAGAAAATTCTCATCGCCAACCGTGGCGAAATCGCCTGCCGGGTCATCCGCACGGCGCGGAAGATGGGTATCAAAACGGTCGCGGTCTATTCCGATGCGGACCGCGAGGCGCTGCATGTGCGGGAGGCCGACGAGGCCGTCCATATCGGCCCGGCGCCCTCAAGCCAGTCCTATATCGTCATCGACCGTATTCTGGACGCCGTTCGCACGTCGGGGGCGGACGCCGTGCATCCCGGCTACGGCTTTCTGTCTGAGAATGCGGTCTTTGCCGCGGCGCTGGAAAAGGCGGGCGTCATCTTCATCGGGCCGCCGGTCGGCGCCATCGAGGCGATGGGTGACAAGATAACCTCGAAGAAGATCGCAGCCGAAGCCGGTGTGTCCACCGTGCCCGGTCACATGGGCCTGATTGCGGACGCGGACGAGGCCGTGCGGATCTCCTCGCAGATCGGCTACCCCGTGATGATCAAGGCTTCGGCCGGCGGCGGCGGCAAGGGCATGCGGATCGCATGGAACGACACGGAGGCTCGCGAGGGATTTCAGTCTTCGAAGAACGAGGCGAAGAGTTCCTTCGGGGACGATCGTATCTTCATCGAGAAGTTCGTGACGCAACCCCGCCATATCGAGATCCAGATACTGGGCGACAGGCACGGCACCGTGCTTTATCTCGGCGAGCGCGAATGCTCGATCCAGCGGCGAAACCAGAAGGTCATCGAAGAGGCTCCGTCGCCGTTTCTCGATGAGGCGACCCGGCGCGCCATGGGCGAGCAGGCCGTGGCGCTGTCGAAAGCGGAGGGCTACCATTCGGCCGGCACGGTCGAGTTCATCGTGGATGGCGAGCGAAATTTCTACTTCCTCGAGATGAACACTCGCCTTCAGGTCGAGCATCCCGTCACGGAACTGATCACCGGCATCGATCTGGTGGAGCAGATGATCCGTGTGGCCTCCGGCGAGGCCCTGCAATTTGGCCAGCACGATGTGACGCTGAACGGCTGGGCCATCGAAAGCCGGCTCTATGCCGAAGACCCCTACCGCAATTTCCTGCCGTCCATCGGTCGCCTGACGCGTTATCGTCCGCCGGCAGAAGGCGAGACGGCCGACGGTTGCGTGTTGCGCAACGATACCGGGGTGACGGAGGGCGGCGAGATCTCGATGTATTACGACCCGATGGTCGCCAAGCTCTGCGCGTGGGCCCCGGACCGGCTCTCGGCCATCGATACCATGTCGCAGGCGCTGGATGATTTCGAGGTCGAGGGTATCGGCCACAATCTTCCTTTCCTCTCGGCTGTCATGCAGCACGATCGTTTCCGATCTGGCCGGATCACCACGGCCTTCATTGCAGAGGAGTTTCCCGACGGGTTCCGCGGCGTGGCGCCGGATACGGCAGCGGAGCGGGTGCTGGCGGCCGTGGCGACACTGGTGAACCAGGTATTGCAGGAGCGCGCGGTGCAGATCTCCGGCACCCTCGGTCATCGCCGCCGCACCGTATCGAAGGCGTGGGTGGTGCGCTTCGATGAAACGGAGCTTGCGGTCACCATCGAGGCAGGCGCGGAAGGCACCGCCATTCGCTTTGCGGACGGCACCGTGCTCTCGACGGCTGGCGCCTACGTTCCCGGAGCCTCCCATGCCCGCTTCGTCATCGGTGGCGAGCCGGTCGGCGTCAAGATTGACCTCATCGGTTCCGCCATCCGCCTGCGCTGGCGCGGCATGGAGGTCAAGGCGCATGTCCGCTCGCCGCAGGTTGCAGCACTTGCCCGGATAATGCCGAGGAAGCTGCCGCCGGATACATCGAAACTGCTGCTCTGCCCCATGCCCGGCGTCATCACGGCGATCGCTGTCGCCGTCGGTGAGACAGTCGAGGCCGGTCAGCCGTTAGCGACCGTCGAGGCGATGAAGATGGAGAACATCCTGCGCGCCGAGCGTCGCGGCGTGGTGAAGCGCGTGGCGGTGGAGGCGGGCACCAGCCTGGCTGTGGACGAGGTCGTGCTTGAATTTGAATGATCCCGGTCGCCATCACGGCATGCGGCGGTTATCGTCGCGACGGGCATCGAGGACGAAGAGATGACGAAACATTCGCAAGACAAGTCAGCTGTCGCGACCGACACCTTGTCCGACTGGACGGAACTGGCGGAGAAGGAGCTGAAGCGCTCCCCCGACGGCCTCACCTGGCAGACGCCGGAGGGCATTGCCATCAAGCCGCTCTACACCGCAGACGACCTCGAGGGCGTAGATCATCTCGGGTCGCTGCCGGGCTTTGCGCCCTTCACCCGCGGTCCGCGCGCGACCATGTATGCGGGACGGCCATGGACGATCCGGCAATATGCGGGGTTCTCGACCGCCGAGGCGTCCAATGCCTTCTACCGCAAGGCACTGGCGGCCGGTCAGCAAGGCGTGTCCGTTGCCTTCGATCTCGCCACCCATCGTGGCTATGACAGCGATCACCCGCGCGTGGAAGGCGATGTCGGCAAGGCCGGCGTCGCTATCGATAGTGTCGAGGACATGAAGATCCTGTTCGACGGCATTCCGCTCGACAAGGTCTCGGTATCGATGACCATGAACGGCGCCGTCATTCCGATCCTTGCGAGCTTCATCGTGGCAGGAGAGGAGCAGGGCATGCCGCGCGCGGCTCTCTCCGGCACCATCCAGAACGACATTCTCAAGGAGTTCATGGTCCGCAACACCTACATCTATCCGCCGGAACCCTCCATGCGGATCATTGCCGATATCATCGACTACACGGCGCGGGAGATGCCGAAGTTCAACTCCGTCTCCATCTCGGGCTATCACATGCAGGAGGCCGGCGCGACGCTGGTACAGGAACTGGCCTTCACGCTCGCGGACGGGCGCGAATATGTCCGGGCTGCCATCGCCAAAGGTCTCGATGTCGATGCCTTCGCCGGACGGTTGTCCTTCTTTTTCGCCATCGGCATGAACTTTTTCATGGAGGCGGCAAAGCTGCGGGCGGCGCGCCTGCTCTGGTCGCGCATCATGGAGGAGTTCGGGCCGAAACAGGCGTCGTCCCTCATGCTGCGCACGCATTGCCAGACGTCCGGTGTGTCTCTGCAGGAGCAGGACCCTTACAACAACATCGTCCGCACCGCGTTCGAAGCGATGTCGGCGGTGCTGGGCGGTACGCAATCTCTGCACACCAATTCCTTCGATGAAGCGATTGCGTTGCCGACGGAGTTTTCCGCCCGCATCGCCCGCAACACGCAGTTGATCCTCCAGCATGAAACCGGCGTGACCAAAGTGGTCGATCCGCTCGCCGGGTCCTATTACGTCGAGAGCCTGACGGCCGAGCTTGCGGAGAAAGCCTGGGCACTGATCGAGGAGGTCGAGGCGCTGGGTGGCATGACGAAGGCGGTGGCCGACGGATATCCGAAGCGGCTGATCGAGGAAGCGGCCACCCGGCGTCAGGCGGCGGTGGATCGGGGCGAGGAGGTCATCGTCGGCGTCAACAAATATCGGCTGGAGACGGAGGACGATCTCGACATTCTCGACATCGATAATGCCGCGGTGCGCGCGGGCCAGATCCGTCGTATCGAAGAAACCCGCCGTCGCCGCAGCGCGTCGGAGGTGACGGCGGCGCTCGATGCCTTGACCGAAGCTGCAAGAACCGGTTCCGGAAATCTACTCGAACTGGCCGTCGATGCTGCGCGTGCGCGCGCCACTGTCGGGGAGATCTCGGATGCCCTGCGCGTGGTCTTCGGCGATCACGCCGCCGTGCCGGCGGTCGTCAGCGATATCTATGGTAACGCCTACAAGGGCGATCCGGAACTGGAGACGCTGACGGCGCGCATCTCCGCGGTCACGGCTCGCATCGGCATGCGGCCGAAGGTGATGGTGGCAAAGCTCGGGCAGGATGGTCACGATCGCGGTGCGAAGATCATCGCGTCGGCCTTCGGCGATATCGGCTTTGAAATCCTCGCCGGTCCCTTGTTCCAGACGCCGGACGAGGCGGCCGGAATGGCGTTGGCCGCGAAGGTTCACGTCGTCGGCGTCTCGTCGCTGGCAGCCGGCCACAAGACGCTGCTGCCGCAGCTGATCTCGGCACTGCGGGAGAATGGCGGGGGTGAGGTGATCGTCGTCTGCGGCGGCGTCGTCCCCCGGCAGGATTATGCGTTCCTTCTGGAGCAGGGGGTTGCCGCCATCTTCGGGCCGGGCACCAATGTCATGGAGGCCGCCAACGCGATCCTCGATATCCTGGAAGGCAAGCGGCGCAATACGGGAGGGGAGGCATGATCACCGGCCTCAATCACGTCGCCATCGCGGTTCCTGATCTGGAAAAGGCCGCTTCGCAATATCGCGCGATGGGCGCAGAGGTGTCCGACGCGCAGGATCTTGCCGAGCATGGTGTCACCGTCGTCTTCGTCGCGCTGCCGAACACCAAGATCGAGCTGCTCCATCCGCTCGGCGAAGACTCTCCCATTGCGGCCTTCCTGGAGAAGAACCCTTCGGGAGGTCTCCATCACATCTGCCTTGATGTCGGCGACATCGCCGGGATGACAGGTATTGTCGCGGCCAACGGTATCCGCGTTCTCGGCGATGGCCGACCGAAGATCGGCGCGCATGGCAAGCCTGTCGTTTTCCTGCATCCGAAAGACACGCAAGGTGCGCTTCTGGAGTTCGAGCAGGCCTAAGGTTCTATGGTCTCGCCCGTCGCCCGAGCGGCCAGCGCAGGATGCCGACGGCGTAGAGCGGTAGCCAGACGAGCACCGGCTGGAGCGCCAGACGCGGGATGTGATAGAGCCAGGGGAGGGCGCCCGCATCGACCGCCGTCAGCCCGTCGATGGCATGCTTGATGTTGGCGGGGTAGACGCAGATGGCATAAAGCGCGAGGCCGAAGGCGGCGAACCGCTCGGTGGGCCGAAGCCAGAGGCCAATGGCGCCCAGAAGCTCGCAGACGCCGGTCAGCGCAATGACGATGTGCGGATAGGGCACCCAGCCCGGCGTGATTGTCAGGAAGGGCGAGGGCCAGACCACATGCAGCATGCCTGCGGCTGCATAGAACAAGGAGAGCCCGACACGCAGGCCGCTATGCCGTTCATTGCCGCGCGTCACTCTTTCCATAGCGCTCTCATCCTCCCGTGAAGAGCGAGGATTATGTCAGCTTCCGTTAACATGTGACACCACAATACGGATAACCCGCCGCTTCAGGGAAGCGGCGGGCCTTGACCTCGCAAGCTGGGAGTGGCGCCCCGAGGTCAGCGGGAAGGTCCGAATCCTGCGGGCTCTACAGATTGGCCAGCAGATCGTTGACGCGGCTCTCCATATCGGCAAGGGCCGCGTCGACCTCCTTCTGACCGGTCATCGCGGCATTCATTTCCTGTCCGATGATGTCCTGAATCGCGAACTGGCGCTGAACGGTCGAGGGCAGGGCCGTGCCGAGCGTGGCGATGGGTGCCACCGTGTCGCGGTGCGGCAAGGCCTTGAACTCGGGTGTCTCGAATACGGCCTTTACTGACGGCAGATGGCCGGTGCGGGACCATTCGAAGTCGTTATCCTTGAAGAACTTCAGGAACTTGCCGATTGCCGCCGTCTCTTCGGCCGAGCGATCCTTCTGCGAGATCCCCCAGGCATGGCCATCGGCATATTGCGCCTTCTTGCCGGGGAAGAGTTGCGGATAGGGATAGACGGTATAGCCGCCCTTGTTGAGCGCGGTTCCCGGTGTTTGCGATGAGGCGTTATAGTCGCCGATCACCCAGGTTCCGTTGAGGTGCACCCCGCCTTCGCCGGCGAGGAAAGCATTGATGCTGCCGGCGTAGTCCATGTCCTTCGTCGTGTCGCCTTGATCGAAGATCGCCTTGTACATTTCCAGCACCTTCTTTGCTTCCGGCGTGTTCAGCTTCACCTTCAGCGGGTCGGCAAAGAAGTCGGAATCCTGCTGGAACAGGTAGGTGTAGAAATTGCGGGTATAGAGCGCCGTCTCGTTTGCCAGGTTCTGGATGAAGTAGGGCTTGCCGGTCTTCTCGCGAAATTGCTTCGCCTGTGCGAGGAGTTCATCGACACTGGTGGGCAGCTTCGGCGTGCCATCGGCATTGACGAGGTCGGCCTGTTTAAAGAGGTCCATGTTGATGTGATACAGCATGGTCCAGTTGTCGATCGGCAGGCCGTAGATCTGCCCGTCCTTGGTCACGCCGTTGCGGGCTGCATCCGTAAAGTCGTCCGGCTTCACGCCGACGGAGGCGAGAACCTCGTCGAGTGGCATGAGGAGGCCCTTGGACTGGTAGTCCGACAGGGCGGAATGATGGATCGAGACGATATCAGGTGGATCTCCGGCCGCAAATTGTGCGGTCAGCTGGTCGTAGCCCGGCCACTCCACCGTCGTCACGGTGATATGGATATCGGGATTGTCGGCGTTGAACTTGTTGATCATCGACGTGATGATCCCGCATTCTCCAACGGCCTTGGCGACATCGGTATTGGTCCCGAAATCTGCGTCGCAAGCACCGAAAAAGCGCTGCAGGCTCAGTTCCGTGGCCGCGAAAGACGGCGTCGCCGCCATCATGGCAAGGGCCGAAGCCGCCGCCAGAACAGACGATTTCCATATATGCATCATGCGTGTCTCCTCCATGTCATGATTGCGTTTCACCGGCCTGTCTTGCGCGGCCGGGCAGTCTCTTCACCGCACGGCGGCGCCGGATACGGCGGTGACGATGTATTTCTGGAAAAACAGGTACAGGATCAGGATCGGCGCGCTGGCAAAGACCGCCTGCGACATGAGAAAGCCGAGGCCTTCGGACTGGGCAAAGTTCGTCTGCGTCGAGGCGATGCCGACGGTCAGCGTGAACATCTCCTTCTTCGTGCCCGAGATCAGCGGCCAGAAATAATCGTTCCAGACGCTGAGAAAGGTGAAGATGCCCAGTGTCGCCTGCGCCGGCACCGTCAGCGGCAGCAGCACCTTCCAGAAGATCTTGAAGCGGCTGGCATTATCGAGAAGGGCCGCCTCGTCCAGTTCCTTGGGGATGGCGCGGAAATATTGCGTCATCAGGAACACGCCGAAGGGCGCCGAGAGCCAGGGCAGGATCAGCCCCTGATAGGTGTTGTGCAGTTTCGCCCAGGAAAACAGCTGGTGGCGCGCGATCAGCACGGCCTGCTCGGGAATGGCAAGGCCGATGAGGACGATGACGAAGAGGGCGTTGCGGAAGGGAAAGTTGAGCCGGGCAAACCCGTAGCCTGCAAGAGAGCAGAGCACGAGGGTGCCCAGCGTCACGCCGCCGGAGACGATGAGGCTGTTCAGAATCCATCGGAAGACGGAGGAGGTCGTGAGGATGTTGAGATAGTTCTGGAGTGTATAGGGCGCATGGAACACCGCGTTCATGCTCGCCATCAGTTCCTTGTTGTCCTTCAGCGACAAGGCAACGACCCAGACCAGCGGCGCCATCATGATAGCGGCGGCAGCGATGGTCAGCGCGAGGATGACGCGATCGCCTGTGCTGCGGCCGACCATGCCGCGAGGAGATGCATTCGTTTTTGCGGATGGAGATGCGATCGTGCTCATGCACCCTCTCCCTTCCCACGGGAAACCAGATACTGGATCATGGCGGCAACGAGGATCAGTGCGAACAGAACTTCGGAAGCGGCAGCGCCAAGTCCGAGATCCCAGCGCTTGAAGGCGGCGTCGTAGATGTAGAGGACAAGCGGGGTGGACACGTTGTTGGGTCCACCATTCGTCATCAGCCTCGCCTGCCCGAACAGCTGGAACTGCAGGACGATCTGGATGACGACGACGAGCACGAATGTCCGCTTGATGGACGGGAAGGTGATGGACCGGAACGTGCGCCAGCGGCCGGCATTGTCGAGCGCGGCTGCCTCGTAGATATCGCCCGGGATCTGCTGGAGCGCAGAGAGGAACAGCATCATCGGCAGGCCTATGCACCACCAGATCGTGGCGATGGCGATGGCGATCATGACCAGCTTCGGATCGGACAGGAAGGCCGGGGCAGTCGCGCCGAACCAGCCATAAACAGTGGACAGGAAGCCGAAACCGGGCACGAAGACGATGCGCCAGATCAGCGTGACGATGGTGACCGACAGAACGGACGAGGCAAAGAAGACGGTACGCAGGACAGCTGCCGTGCGGGTCTGCCGGTTGAGCGCCAGCGCCAGAAGAAGACCGATCAACGCCAGCGCGGGAACGGTGAGAAGAACAAAATAAAATGTGTTGCCAATCGCCTGCAGGAAGATGCGGTCGTTGAAGAGCCTCGTGTAATTGGCAAGCCCGACGAAGCGGCCGGTGGAAAACGCATCCGCCTTATGCAGGCTCATCCACATGCCCCAGACCAGGGGCACGAGGAGCAGCAGCACGAAGAACACGAGGTAGGGCGCGACGAAGATCGCATTACGCCAAAGCGGTGCGTTGACGTTCTGGACACGTTGCCGGGCGGGGATGCCTCTGTCCTGGGATGTTCCGGTAAGCGTCACGTCAGCCATGGCTGATCTCCTCCGCATGGCGCGCCCGGCCCTCGGCATCGAAGAGATGCGTCCGGGTGCCGTCGAGCGTAAGCGCGATCTCATCGCCGATGGCGACACGGCTCATGCCGATATCTTCCGCGACGATCATGCTGCCGTCCTTCAGCCTGACATAGAGGAGCGTGCGGTCGCCGAGCCTTTCCAGCACCTCGACCCGGCCGGGCATCGTGTTGACGGCGCCGGGCTCGGCGCGACGGACCGCCTCGGCCCGGATGCCGAGCGTCTGTTCGCCGACGGTCACGCCATCGGCCCGAATGGAGGTCGTCAGCTGCGCGCCGTTCGGCAGCGTCACGCCGAGATAGCTGCCGCTCTGCGACAGAATAACGGGCATGAAGTTCATGGTTGGCGAACCGACGAAGGTCGCGACGAACCGGCTTGCGGGCCTCAGGTAGATATCCATCGGCGTGCCGATCTGCTCGATCCGCCGGTTGTTCATGACGACGACCCGGTCTGCCAGCGTCATTGCCTCGATCTGGTCATGCGTGACGAAGATCATGGTGGATTTCACGCGATTGCGCAGCTGCGCAAGTTCCAGGCGGGTCCGGACGCGCAGGGCCGCGTCGAGGTTGGAAAGCGGCTCATCGAACAGGAAGGCCTTGGGTTCCTTGACGATCGCGCGGCCGATGGCGACGCGCTGGCGCTGACCGCCGGAAAGCTGACCGGGCTTTCGGTCCATCAGATGCCCGATTTCCAGCATCCGCGCGGCTTCCGCCAGCCGTGCATCGATCACGCCCCTGGGCACGCCGATATTCTCAAGGCCGAAGGACATGTTATCGGCGACCGTCATATGCGGATAGAGGGCATAGGACTGGAACACCATGGCGATACCGCGCTGGCCGGGCGGCAGCGTGTCGATCCGCTCGCCATTGATCGAGATCGTGCCCTCGTCCACGCTTTCGAGCCCCGCGATCATGCGCAGCAGCGTCGATTTTCCGCAGCCCGATGGCCCGAGAAAAACCATGAACTCGTTGGCCTTCACGGACAGAGACAGGTTTTCGAGCACCGTCATTGCGCCATAGCGTTTCGTGACGCGGTCGATCTCGATCTGCGCGGTCATGCAAGCCTCCTCCCGGCGGTGATGCGGGTCTCTGACCCGCTACGCCACGTCTTCCATCACTCCGTCGCCGAACCGGATATCCTCCTCCGGTCCGGAATCTTGCCCGCCTCCGCTATCAGGCCTTCAGCCGGATCATCCGGTAACTCAGCGGCGCGATAGACGCGGTCAGGCGACCGTCTGCAAACAGAGCGCCGTCGCCCTTCACGGGCACGACATTCTCAGGCTTATCGGCGGTGTTGGTGATGCCGAGGTCGGAGTGGGCGATGACCTGATCCTCGACAATCGAGAGGGCACCGAATTCGAGCAGGCCGACATCGAGCTCAAGCGCGTCGCGCAGATGCCGGTTGACGAGAAAGAAGGTAACGTGGCCCGATGTCGCGTCGTGCACTGCGGACACATCGAGATATGGCACGGTGCCGACATCTTCGACGGTGTAGGTGGGGCTGTCGACCATAAGCTTCAGCGCCGTGCCGCGCCCGTACACAGAAGCGTAATAGTAGGGATAGAAGATCGTCTGGCGCCAGGCCGGGCCGCCCGGCACGGTCATGATCGGCGCGATGACGTTCACGAGCTGTGCAAGGCAGGCAATCTTCACCACGTCGGCGCGATTGATGAAGGTGTTCAGAATGCAGCCGACCTGCAGCACATCCTCGAAATTATAGTCGTCCTCCAGAAGCGGTGGAGCCTCCGGCCAGCCGTTATGCCCTTCGAGGGTGACCTTGTCGCGCTCCTTCGAGTGGTACCAGACGTTCCACTCGTCGAAGGAGATATAAACGTCCTTCTTCGAGCGCTTTTTCGACTTCACATAGGCGATAACGCCGGCAACGGTGCCGATATAGGTGTCGAGCTCAAGGCTGCGTGCGAGATAGCTCGCCGTGTCCTTGGCGCGGTTCTCGAAATACATGTGCAGCGAAATATGGTCGATCTCGTTGTAGGTGTGCTCCAGCACGGTCGCCTCCCATTGCGGGTAGGTTGGCATGTGCGCATTGGAAGAGCCGCAGACGACGAGTTCCAGCCGGCTGTCGAAGGCGCGCATGGCCTTTGCCGTCTCATGCGCCAACCGCCCATATTCGTCCGCCGTCTTGTGGCCGATCTGCCAGGGGCCGTCCATCTCGTTGCCGAGGCACCAGAGGCGCACGTCGAAGGGCGCTTCGCGGCCATTCGCCCGGCGCTTGTCACTCCAGGTGCTGCCACCTTCGTGATTGACGTATTCGAGGAAGTTGCGGGCCTCATCGAGACCGCGAGACCCGAGGTTCACCGCGAGCATCATCTCGGTTCCGACAGTCTCGCACCAGTCGGCAAACTCGTGAATGCCGACCTGATTGCTCTCCGACGTGTGCCAGGCAAGATCGAGGCGAACGGGCCGCTGATCGCGCGGGCCGATGCCGTCTTCCCAGTTGTAGGCTGACACGAAATTTCCGCCGGGATAGCGGACGATGGGGACCTGGAGTTCCTTCACGAGATCGATCACGTCCTGGCGCATGCCATCCGCGTCGGCTGTGGGGTGGCCCGGCTCGTAGATCCCGGTGTAGACGGCGCGGCCCAGATGCTCGATGAACGAGCCGTAAAGCCGCGGGTCGATCTCCGAGATCGTAAATTTGCTGTGAGCAATAACCGTCGCCTTCATGCCGCCTCCAATGCATATTGTATTTCATGATTTATATCATGATTTAAGATGAATAGAGCGGAGGTCGTTTGCAGCGTCAAGCGAAAAATGTTGTGCAGTGCGAAAGCAAGATCTTATGTGCGTGTCCTCAGCCGCAGCAGAATATCCTGATCGTAATTGCCGAAACCGCGACCGAAAATGTTGATGCCTCCCGGGTGCTTCGCGTCTTCCCGTACGCCGATCCGAAGGCGAATGGAATGGTGCACGTCCAGCTTCAGGTCATCGAGACGGACATCCGACATCCGCATACCATCGACATAAGAGCCTTCGTCATTGACGCGAAAACTTTTCAGTTTGCCGTACTGCGAACCTTTCAGTTTCCACCAGTCCGGCGTGTAAACCCCTCGTTTATCACCGAAATCCCCCGGAGACGTCCAGGTGCCCACCTCGACGCCGTTGACGGAGAGGGTGATGTCCGAAGGCCAGTCAGCGCTCGTGCCGGGCACCTCGGAGGAGAGTTCCAGCACGAATTCCAGTTCGCGGATTTCGGTATTGGCAAGGCGGGCATTGTTGGGAAACTGGTATTCGACATGGCCCCGCGTAAACCAGATCAGACCGGTCTTCATGCGGTCCGGATCGAGGAACGTGCTCGGCACATCCAGCAGCCCGATGATGCCATCCACCGAGCAGAGCCCGCAGGGCGCCGACACCTCGAAGCTCGTATAGAGGCCAAGGGGCATGGAGACTTCTATGGCATTCCGTTCCGTTTCCTTGATATCGTTCTTCAGGACGATCAGGATTTCATCGTAGAGCGCATGGCAAACCTTCTGGTTTCCCTTCCGTGCCTTGACGGTCTCCGTGCGGATCAACCCGGCTTCCTGTAGCATTTGAACATTGATCGATACGCTGGACTGCGGCGATCGAAGGACATCGGCGATGTCGTTGACGTTCATCGGCCCCTTATTCTGCAGCAGTTTCAGGATCGAGACGCGCGCCGGTGAGGCAAGACCTTTCAAAACGGCCTGGTTTTCGTCCGGATCGACGACGAGGAAATTTCGGCTCACAATCTGGACTCCAAGTTTCGCCGTTGAGATTTTTATTCATATTGATAAAACGGATTCAGTCAATCTTCGGAACGACAGTGGTTTGCAGGTGAACCGGAGACCATCTGCCCTATCTCAGGGCTCGACCTTACGCCCGGCCCGGAAGCGCCGTTGCGGATGTGATCAGTGAAGGAGACCCGCGTGACGACACCGACAGCCCGCGTACGCCAGACCGCCGACGCTACCTCAGGCGCAGCCCTTGGCAATCTCGATCCCGCGCCACCCGCCACTCTGGTGATCTTCGGCGCAACCGGCGACCTGACGCGCCGGCTTCTCGTGCCCGCGCTTATCAATATGGAACGGGAAGGGCTGATTCATCCGACCTCCACGGTGCTCGGCATCGGCAAGGATGCCGGCGACGACGAGATGCTGCGGACGAGCCTCGAGACCTTCAGTGCCGGGCATTTCGGCGAGAGCGACGCCCAGAGGGCGGAGGCGTGGAAGAGCTTGCGGCCGAAGCTGCGCTATCGCGCGGGCGACTTCACGGCCGACCAGATCTACACGGAAATTTCGGCGGAACTCACCGGCAACGCGGTCTTCTATCTCGCCGTCCCGCCCCGTTTCTTCGGCGATATCGTCGAGAAGCTTGCCGATCACGGGCTGACGACGGAGGCGGATGGAAACTTTCGCCGCATCGCGATCGAAAAGCCGTTCGGGCATGATGCCGCGTCGGCAAACGCTTTGAATGCCCGAATACTGGCGCGGGTCGCGGAAACGCAGGTCTATCGCATCGATCATTTCCTCGGCAAGGAGACGGTCCAGAACATCATGACGCTGCGGTTTGCGAACATGATGATCGAGAAGCTCTGGAACAGCGACAGTATCGACCATATCCAGATCACGGCGGCAGAAACGGTGGATGTGGGAACGCGGGGTAGCTTCTACGACGGCACCGGGGCGCTTCGCGACATGGTGCCGAACCACCTGTTCCAGCTTCTGTCCATGGTGGCTATGGAGCCGCCAATCAGCTTCGATGCGGAAGCCGTGCGGGACGAGAAGGCGAAGGTGCTGCGCGCAATCCGGATTTACGAGCCGGAGGAGGCCGCCGAGAACAGCGTGCGTGGCGCCTATACGGCCGGGACCATCGGCGATCGAACCATTCCTGCCTATACCGAAACAGCCGACGTGAAATCCGATAGCAACACGGAGACCTATGTCGCGCTGAAATTGATGATCGACACGTGGCGCTGGGCCGGAGTGCCATTCTACCTGCGCACGGGCAAGGCGCTGACCGTTCGGGATACGGAGGTCATCGTCACGTTCAAGCCCGTACCGTTCGCGCAGTTCCCGCGCCTGCGGAACGCGCATCTGCCTCCGAACCGCATCGTCATTCAGATCCAGCCGGACGAAGGCATCAGCCTCGATATGCTCATCAAGCGCCCTGGAATCGGCGTGGCGGTGGAGCCGGCTGTCATGGATTTTCGCTATGCGGGCCTGTTCGATATCGGACGGCTCAATGGCTACGAGACCCTGCTCTACGATATCCTGACGGGCGACCAGACCCTGTTCCAGCGCGCGGATGCGGTGGAAGCGGGCTGGCGTGCCGTCCAGCCGTTCCTCGACCGCTGGGCCGAGGGTGGAGCACCGGAGCCTTATGCCCCCGGTTCGCTCGGGCCGGATGCGGCGGCGGATCTGCTTGCGCGCGATGGTCTCGCCTGGCATGAGCTCATCACACGTTGAGGCGTGCCATGGAGGGGCGGATCCGGGCTGCGTTCCACCGGGAGACCGGAGCGCGGTCCCGCTTGCACCACCGAACGGTTGGCGCGGCCATCCAGGTGGTATTGCTCGCTACGGGTCTTTGGTCCCTTCAGCTGGAGGAGGCCGCGGCCCGGACCAAAGAGGAGAGGGACGCCCAATGCCTCTATGAGGGCGGCGCGGCATCGCCCGCACTCTGTATTCGTAGAGACAGCTTCAATGCCGACCTCTGCCGCGCCATCGAGCACTTCGCGAAACGTTCGGATCTGCCGCCTGATTACTTCGCGCGGCTGCTCTGGCGCGAAAGCCTGTTCAGGCCTGAAGCCATCAGCCCGAAAGGGGCGGAGGGTATTGCGCAGTTCATGCCGGGCACGGCGCGCGAAAGAGGCCTCGGCGATACGTTCGACGTCATCCAGTCGCTCGATGCCGCTTCCGCCTATCTCCGGGAGCTTCGCACGCGGTTCGGTAATTTCGGCCTTGCCGCCGCCGCCTATAATGCCGGCGAGGGAGGCCTTTCGCGGTTTCTTTCGACGGGAAAGTTGCCGCTGGAGACACAGGATTACGTCTTTGCAATCACGGGTCAGACGGCAGAGGTTTGGAAAACCACTCCGCCCACGTCGGCGGCTCCGCTTCTCGATCCGGCAAAGCCGTTTCTGGAGGCCTGTACCACGCTCGCGACCAGCCGTATCATACGCGACCCTGTTCTCACCGCCTCGGCCGACTGGGCGCCGTGGGGCGTTCAGCTGGCCGGGCATTATAACCCTGCCACTGCGATGAAACTTTTTGACCTCGCTGTCTCTCGCCTGCCCGCGCCATATAATGGTGAGCGCGCCCTTCTCGTCCGGCAGCGCGGCGGTAATTTCGGATATCGGCCACGCTATGCCGCGCGCATCGGGCGCGAAAGCCGAAAGGAGGCGGACGCCCTCTGCGACATCGTGCGGAAGGCCGGCGGTGCCTGCATCGTCTTTCGCAACAGGCCCCATCGCTGACGGTTCGTCCCGAACAAAAAAGGCCCGACGATGCCGGGCCTTTTCTCGTGGGTGTTTCGGACGTTACTCTGCGGCCTGCGCGGCCGGTGTCGCCTTGCGGTAGGGCTCGCAGAGCGCTTCCATCATCCGCACCTCTTCGGCTGTGAGGTCCGTCAACGGCGCGCGGACCGGGCCTGCGTCAAAGCCCATCAGCCGCACCCCCGCCTTGATGGCGGAGACGGCGTAGCCCTTCTGCCGGTTGCGGATGTCCATGAACGGATAGAAGAAGTCGATCAGGATACGGTTTGTGGTCGCGGTGTCACCGGCCCGGAGTGCCGTGTAGAACTCCTGGGCAAGTGCGGGTACAAAGTTGAAGACGGCGGAGGAGTAGGTCGTCACACCGGCGCCGAGATAGGCGTCGGCAAAAAGTTCTGCTGTCGGCATGCCCCCGAGATAGGTCAGGCGATCGCCCATCGTCGCGGTGATGCGGCGGACGAGCGCGATGTCGCCGGAGCCGTCCTTGAAGCCAACAAGGTTGGGGCAGGCGTCGCAGAGACGCGACAGCGTGTCTGCCGTCAGGATCGAGTTGTCGCGGTTATAGACCATGACGCCGATCGAGACCGACTGGCAGACGGTCTTGATATGCTGGTAGAGGCCTTCCTGGCTCGCATCCATCAGGTAGTGCGGCAACAGCAGGATACCGTCGGCACCGGCCTTTTCCGCCGATTTCGCGATGGAGACCGCGATGCGCGTGCCATAGCCGCAACCGGCAACGATCGGAGTCGAGCCGGCCGAGGCCTTGGCGGCAGCAACGATCTCGGGGATTTCCGAAGGTTCCAGCGAGAAGAACTCGCCCGTTCCGCCGGCGGCAAACAGAACCGTCGCGTCGAAGCCGGCCAGCCAGCCGACATGCGCCTCATAGGCCTTGCGATTGAAGAGCCCGTCCGCGCCGAAGGGCGTCACGGGGAAGGACAGGAGGCCGGCGCCGAGCGCGTGCTTCAGTTCGATGGGATCCATGGACACGGGATTGTTCTCCAGACGTTGCATTACAGACACCGTTACACAGAGATATTATCTCTGTCAATAGTTGTATGATCTATGCCGCGCCGGCGCCGCGTGTGCTGCGCATGAGAGCCCGGTAGCGTTGCTGGCTGCCCTTCAGGTGATTGCGCATTGCATCCCGAGCCGCCGCTTCGTCCCGGTCGGCGATCGCGCGGGCAATGGTCTCGTGTTCCTGCTGGATTTGCGAGAGATAATCGGGCGGCGTGGCTTCCGTCTTGTCATTCCCGAGAAGCGAGCGCGGGATCATCTGCTCGCCGATGGCCTGAAGCAGTTCGCGAAACCGCGGATTGTTGGTGCTGTCGGCGATGGCGAGGTGAAAGCTGCGGTCGCTGTCTACCGTGGCCGTGCCGGAAGCAATCTGATTGTTCATTACGTGCAGTGCCTCGAAGATCAGCTCCTGCTGGGCTGGCGAACAGCGCCCGGCGGCAAGGCCCGCGGCTTCAATCTCGATTGCGGCGCGAACCTCCAGCATCTCGATGATGGACGACACGCGGTTGGGATCGACGCTTTGAAGGCCGCCTTGCGGCTTGGGTTGCGTGGCCAGAACGAACACGCCGACGCCGTGCCGCACCTCGACCAGTCCGTCGGCGCGCAGCGACGCGATGGCTTCCCGGATCACGGTTCGGCTGACCTGATGCTCCTCCGTCAGGCCGCTTTCGCTCGCCAGTTTCTCGCCCGGCTTTAGCGAGCCGTCCGCAATGGCCGCACGCAGCCGTTCGCTGACGGTGGCCACAAGGTTCCGGCCCTTGCGTGCCGGTGCAGCATGCATATCGTGATCTGATCTCTTCAAGTTTCCCCGCCCGGTGCATGCGTCGCTCGTCTTATGTGTCGGCAAGATAACGTATATGGACCGCACGCGGGAAGAAATTTATTGACGTCCTCTCGGAGTCTTATAGGATGACATACGTCAGTTATATGATAACAAGACGTCGCGTTGGAGGCGGGACGCCGTGGGCTCGATGTGATCGATAGCTGGCGGAAACGTGCCTTGCCGTGCGGATGTGTGGAGGAGACGATCATGACCATTTACCAGAACCTCATTGCCGGCGAGTGGGTCGGCTCTCAGGCTTCCCGAAACCTCAGCCCGTCGGATACGAACGATCTGGTCGGCCTTTATGCGCAGGCCAGCGCCGACGATGCGAAGGATGCCATCGCGGCCGCCAAGGCTGCCTTTCCGGCGTGGTCGCGCTCCGGCATTATGGAGAGGCATGCCATTCTGCGGAAGGCATCGGACGAAATTCTTGCCCGCAAGGAGGAGCTTGGCGCACTTCTGGCACGTGAGGAGGGCAAGGTGCTTCCCGAGGCCATCGGAGAGGTGACGCGTGCGGCCCAGATCTTCGATTTCTTCGCCGGTGAAGCGTTGCGCCTGACAGGTGAGACCGTGCCGTCCGCGCGGCCGGGGATCGGCGTCGAGGTGACGCGTGAGCCGCTTGGCGTCGTCGGGATCATCACGCCCTGGAACTTCCCGATTGCCATTCCCGCCTGGAAGATCGCGCCGGCGCTGTGTTACGGCAACACCATCGTCTTTAAGCCTGCGGATCTCGTGCCCGGTTGCGCCTGGGCGATCGTGGATATTCTCAACCGCGCCGGCCTGCCCAAGGGCGTGTTGAACCTCGTCATGGGTCGCGGCTCGGTGGTCGGGCAGGCTTTGCTCGACAGCCCGGATCTTGCCGGCCTTACCTTCACGGGGTCCACGGGCACGGGCAAGCGGGTTGCCCTCGCTTCTATCGAGCATAACCGCAAGTTCCAGCTCGAAATGGGCGGCAAGAACCCGATGGTGGTTCTCGATGATGCCGACCTCTCGGTCGCGGTCGAGGCGGCCGCCAATTCCGGCTTCTTCTCCACCGGCCAGCGCTGCACCGCATCCTCCAGGCTGATCGTCACCGAAGGCATTCACGACCGTTTCGTCGCGGCGCTTACCGAGCGGCTAAAGACGTTGACGGTGGACAACGCGATGAAGCCCGGTACGCATATCGGTCCCGTTGTGGACGAGCGGCAGTTGAAGCAGGACACCGACTACATCGACATCGGCAAGGCCGAGGGCGCCAGGCTGGCCTTCGGCGGCGAGGTGCTGACGCGCGAAACGCCCGGCTTCTACCTTCAGCCGACGCTCTTCACCGAGGCGACCAACCAGATGCGCATTTCGCGTGAGGAAATCTTCGGGCCCGTGGTCAGCGTCATCAGGGCAAAAGATTACGACGAAGCGCTCGCCATCTCCAACGACACGCCTTTCGGCCTGTCGGCAGGCATCGCCACGACGAGCCTGAAGCATGCGACCCATTTCAAGCGCAACGCGGAAGCGGGGATGGTCATGGTCAACCTGCCCACAGCCGGGGTCGATTTTCATGTGCCGTTCGGCGGGCGCAAGGCCTCCTCGTTCGGTCCGCGTGAGCAGGGTCGCTATGCCGCCGAGTTCTTTACGGTGGTGAAGACCGCCTACACGCTGGCCTGAGCAGGGCGCACGCATACCACACAATGAACGGCAGCGGCATCGGCCGCGCCTATCCGAGGAGGACTTTCCGTGAAAATCGTCGACGTCAACGTGCGCGTCTTTGCCCACACCACCTATCGCCATCAGGACACGGCCGGCCATGCCCATCCGGGTCCGGCGCACAAGGTAAACCTCGCGCTCCTGACCATCGTCGATGACGAGGGCGGGGAAGGCTATTGCTTCGCGGCGCCCGAGGTCGTGCGCCCGCATGTCATCGAAAAGTTCGTGAAGAAGGTGCTGATCGGCGCCGACCCCTTCGCGCGCGAACGGCTCTGGCAGGAGCTGGCGCACTGGCAGCGCGGCAGCGCGGCGCAGTTGACCGACAGGACGCTGGCGGTCGTCGATTGCGCACTGTGGGATCTTGCAGGACGCAAGCTGAATATGCCCGTCCACAAGCTGATTGGCACCTACCGCGAGAAGATGCTCGCTTACGGCTCGATCATGTGCGGCGACGAACTGGAGAACGGTCTGGCGACGCCGGAGGACTACGGTCGCTTTGCCGAAAAGCTCGTCGCGCGCGGCTACAAGGGTATCAAGCTGCATACATGGATGCCGCCGGTATCCTGGGCGCCGGACGTCAACATGGACCTCAAGGCCTGCGCGGCGGTGCGCGAAGCCGTTGGCCCGGATATCCACCTGATGATCGATGCATTCCACTGGTATACCCGGACCGACGCCCTGAAGCTTGGCCGAGGGCTCGAGGCGCTTGGTTTCGACTGGATCGAGGAGCCGATGGATGAGCAGAGCTCAATGTCCTACGCGTGGCTTTCCGAGAACCTCGACATCCCCGTTCTCGGCCCCGAAAGCGCCGGCGGCAAACACTTCAGCCGTGCCGAATGGATCGCGACGAAAGCCTGTGACATCCTGCGGACCGGTGTTCACGATGTCGGCGGCATCAGTCCGGCCATGAAGTGCATGCATCTCGCCGAATCCTTCGGCATGAACTGCGAGATTCATGGAAACGGCGCGCCGAACCTCATCATTGCGGCATGCTCGAAGAATGCAAATTGGTACGAGCGCGGACTGCTGCATCCCTTCCTGGAATACGATGACGGCTTCGAGTATCTGAACGGTCTCGTCGATCCGATGGATGCGGACGGCTACGTTCACATCTCCGACAAGCCGGGTCTTGGCGAAGATATCAACTTCGACTTCATCAACGCAAACCTCGTCGGTTGAGGTTCAAAGGACGCGATCGAGCCAGGCGATCGCGTCCTCCTGCTGCTCTACCGTAAACACATGGCCAACCGGCGTCGCCCGTGCCTGAAAAGCATCGGGCGCTCCGGAGGCTTCCCAGATCGCGCGCATCTGGCGGAACGCCTCCGCGGAGACGGCTTCCGGAAAATGCCGGTCCTCGCGACCGCTCAGAAAGAGAGCAGGTTTCGGGGCCGCGAGCGCTGCGAAATGGGGATAGTCGATCCGTCCGGCGATCCCGGGATGCAGCATATAAAAGGCGGACTGGCCGCGCAGCTGGTTGCTGCCGGGCTGCATCAGGCCTGCCAGCGTTCCCATCCAGCCGCCGGACACGCAGGCTTTTACATAGTGCGAGAGAGCGGCGACCTGCCAGGCCCGCGCACCACCCATCGAAAAGCCGAAGCTTGCCACGCGCTCGGGCAAGATCCCCTCGAGATGCCTCAGGAATGTCAGAGCTTCCAGATCCTCCTGAAGGACGACGCCGGCGAGCGATTGGCCAAACTGCATGAGGTTCGCTGCCAGCGCCTGCTGCCCCTCATATCCGGTTCCAGCCCTGCCGCCCCAGCCAAGAGCATCGACGCAGAGAACGCTGTACCCGCGACGCGCCAGAGCATTTCCGATATGGCGGCCACCGTAAAGACGGGCGACCCATTCGTCCGATAGCGCAGCCGTCTCTCTCGGCTCGTCAGGGCGCCGGATCAGCTTCTGCCGGCCGATGGAAAAGAAAGAGCCGTGATCGTGGAGCAGCAGGATGCCGGGCGTCGGTCCCTTCGCAGACGGGCGGAGCAGATAGGCGTCTGCGGCCTCTCCGTTCGAGAAACCAAGCTGAAGATGCTGGCCGAGCAGACCGTCATCCGCCCATTCGGCAAGATGCGTCGCCGAGGGCATGGCGACATGCTCGACGCCAAGCGCGCCGCGCACGGCAGCGAGCGTCGTGCTCCGCCACGTCACGACATCCGACATGGCCGGATCGAAGTTCCAGGCGAAAACATTTCTATCCCGCAGTCGCCTTGCGAGATCCGGCATGTTCTCGCCGTCGATCATCCGCCGCGGCGCATGCGCTCGATCATCCGGTCGCGGCTGACCGTCAGATGCTGCCGCATGGCCAGACGTGCGCCATCGATATCGCGCTCCGTGATAGCGGCGAGGACGAGACGGTGCTCGTTGTTGACCCGCGCGAGATTTGCCTGAAACACCGCTTCCTCGACGCCGCTGGTCTGCAGCCGCATGCGCGGCATCAGCGTCTCGCCGAGATAGTTGAAGATGCCGAAGAAATGCTCGTTCTGGCTGGCCTTTGCCACCGCACAGTGAAACTCGAAATCGGCCTGGCTGTCGCGGATCACATCCCGGATCGCCACATCCATCGCGTCGCAGACGGCGGCCAAGGCGTCGAGATCGGCCTGCGTGCGACGCTCAGCCGCCAGAGCTGCGGCCTCCGACTCGATGCCGATGCGCAGTTCCAGCCCCTTCAGCTGGTTCTCCACCATTGTGAGCCGCTCATGTGCCAGTCGAAACGGAGGAATGCCGGCATCATCGCGGACGAAGGCGCCGACCCCGTGCTGGATCGAAACGAGGCCGCTCGCCCTGAGATTGGCGATCGCCTCGCGTACCACCGTCCGGCTGACGCCGAGCTCGTCGATCAGCACCTTCTCCGTCGGCAGTTGCGAGCCGCGGGAGTATTCTCCCTGCCGGATGCGGTCGGCGAGCGTGCGGACGACCTGCGAACTCAACGTCTCCCGCCTGCGCGCGGCAGCGGGCAGCGGAACAGAATTGTCGGCATCCATCGTCATGGCTTGGAACCCCTCCAGCGGTCGGCAGACTGTCAAACGGCCTGGTCGTAGGCAAGGCTCGCTTCGATCAGCTCCCGGGCATAGGGATCGTTCGCCTTGCCCGTCGAGAGAACCGAGCGATCCATGATCTCCACCACGCGCCCATGTTGCATCACCGCCAGTCGTTCGCACATATGGTCGATCACCGCCAGATCATGGCTGACGAAGAGATAGGTGAGGTTGCGCCGGGTGCGCAGGTCCGCCAGAAGGTTCAGTACCTCGGCCTGGACGGAAACGTCGAGCGCGGACGTGGGCTCGTCGAGGAGCAGGATGCGCGGCTCAAGGATGAGCGCGCGCGCGATCGCGACGCGCTGGCGCTGCCCGCCGGAAAGCTCGTGCGGATAGCGGGCGAGGAAAGCAGGGTCGAGCCCGACATCGGTCAGCGCCCGTTCCATCCGCTCCAGCTGCCGGTCCATGCGGTGAATGCGCAAGGGTTCCTGCAACGCCGTGCGGATCGACTGGCGCGGATGGAGCGAACCGTATGGGTCCTGAAATACCATCTGCACCATGCGGCAATAGTCGGCAAAGGGCATGTCCTTGATCGACGTGCCCTCCATCTCGATCGCTCCGTCCCAGAGCGTCAGCAGCCGGGCGATGCAGCGCAGGATGGTCGATTTACCGGAGCCGGACTCGCCGACCAGCCCGAAGGATTCGCCCGGCTTGACGGAGAATGTGACGTCGCCGAGAATCCGACGCTTGGCGGCGCCGGAGCCGAGGTCGATCGAGACATTGCGAACATCGATGGCGTTCATGGCTGGGCCTCTTCCGTGATGAGCGCTGTCGGCTCGCGGTTCAGCACCGGCAGCGGGCGGCGGCTTCCACCGATATGCGGCTGCGCGGCGAGCAGGCCGCGGGTGTAAGGGTGTACGCAGTTCTGCATGTCGCGTGCGGCGCGCTCCTCCACCACTTCGCCGTGGCGCATGACCAGCACCCGGTCGCAGAAATTGCGCACGAGGTTCAGGTCGTGGCTGATCATGATCAGGCCAATGCCTTTGTTGGTCACCAGCTCGTTCAGGATATTCAGTACCTGCATGCGCACCGTCACGTCGAGCGCCGACGTCGGCTCGTCGGCGATGATGATCTGCGGCTCCGGGATCAGCATCATGGCAATCATGATGCGCTGCCCCATGCCGCCGGAGACCTCGTGCGGATAAAGGCCATAGACCCGTTCGGGATCACGGATCTTCACCGCTTCGAGCATGGCGAGCGTCTTCTCGCGCGCAACTTGGGCAGACGCCTTGTTGTGAACGCGATAGGCTTCGGCGATCTGGTCGCCGACCCGGTGCACCGGGTTCAGCGAGAACTTCGGGTCCTGCAGGATCATGGAGATTCGCTGCCCCCGGATCGAGAGCATCTGCCGTTCGGTCGCGGCCAGAAGATCGGTGTCTTCGAAATCCATCCGGTCCGCTTCGATGCGTGCCGTCGGCAGCAGCTTGAGAAGAGCGCGGCCGATGGTCGATTTGCCCGAGCCGGATTCACCGACAATGCCGAGGCGTTCGCGGCCGAGGTGGAAGGAGACACCCTTGACGACGGGCGTGAAGGCTCGCCCGTTGCGGTAGCTGACGCGCAGGCCTTCGACGCGAAGGAGGGGCGAGCGGTTGTCCATCTGCGTTTCCATCGTCGCCTCCTAGTGGCCCTGTTTCGGATCGAGCGCGTCGCGCAGGCCATCACCGAGCAGGTTGAAGGCCAGGCTGACGAGGAGAATGGCCCCGCCGGGGAACGCGACCAGCCACCAATTGTCGAGCATATAGCGCCGGCCGGTGGCGATCATCGCGCCCCATTCCGGCAGCGGCGGCTGTGCGCCGAGGCCGAGAAAGCCAAGGCCTGCTGCCGTCAGAATGACGGTTGCCATGCTCAGCGTGACGCGAACAAGCACGGAGGGCAGACACATCGGCATGATCGACTTGATGATGATACGCAGCCGGGAGGCGCCCTGCATGCGCGACGCCGAGATGTAGTCCGCATTGCGGAAGGTCAGCGTTTCCGCGCGCGCCAGCCGGGCGATCGGCGGCCAGGCGGTCAGGCCGATGGCAATGATGGCGTTCTCGAGGCTGGCGCCCAGCGCCGCGACGAAGGCGAGAGACAGGATGAGGCTCGGGAAGGACAGGAAGATATCGGTGATCCGCATCATGACCGTATCGTACCACCCACCGAAATAGCCGGCGGTCGTGCCGACCAGAAGGCCGAGCGGACCGACGATGACGGAGACGATGGTGATGATCGTCAGGCTGATGCGCGAGCCGTGAATGATGCGGCTCAGCACATCGCGACCCAGTTCGTCCGTGCCGAACAGATGGGCGGCGGAAGGCGGCTGGAGGGCCTGGGCGAGGTTGATCATGTTCGGCTCATAAGGTGCGATCCATGGCGCGACGAGCGCCGTGACGAGAAGGATCGCGATGACAATGAGGCCGAAGCCGGAGGACGGGTTGGCGAGCAGGTCTTTGAGAACACGGAGCATGCGGCTCCAGGCCGTGTAGGTTTTCTGGCTGGAAGCGGTCATGGCTGCGGTCCCGATGTCGATGGTTTTCGTCGTCATGTCAGCGCGTCCTCGGGTCGAAGATCTTGTAGAGCGCATCGGACAGAAGATTGAGCCCGATGAAGATGACGCCGACCAGCAGGACGCAGGTCATCACCGCGTTCATGTCGCCGACCAGCATGTTGTTGGTGATGTACTGGCCAAAGCCCGGCCAGGAGAACACGGTCTCGATCAGCACGGCGCCTTCGAGCAGGCTGCCATAGGCGAGCGCGACGATGGTGACGAGCTGGACGCGGATATTGGCGAAGGCATGGTGCCAGATCGTCCGGCTCTTCGAGAGACCCTTCACCCGCGCGGTGGTTACATACTCCTGGTTCAACTGGTCCAGCATGAAGCTTCGGGTCATGCGGGTGATGTAGGCCATGGAGGAATAGCCAAGGATGCTCGCCGGCAGCAGCAGGTGGTTGACCGCATCCCAGAAGACCTCCCAATCACCTGCGAGCATCGAGTCGATCAGCAGGAAGCCCGTGGTCTCCGGCACGAGGCCGATATAGTAGTCGGACAACCGGCCGCCGCCCCCCACCAGATCGAGAGCCGCGTAGAAGACGATGAGGCCGATCATGCCCGTCCAGAAGATCGGCATGGAATGTCCGATGAGTGTCAGGAACCGGATGACGTGATCGACAGGTTTGTTGCGGCGAACGGCGGCGAGAATCCCCAAGGGAATGCCGAGCCCGGCCCCGACGATGATGGCGAAGGTCGCAAGCTCGATCGTCGCCGGCATCACGTGCAGGATATCGTTGATGACGGGCTGGCCGGTGCGGATCGAGACGCCGAAGTCGCCGTGAAGCAGGTCGCTCACATATTTGAAGAACTGCTGGTAGAGCGGCAGGTTCGCGCCGATCCGCTCGGCAACCATCTCGTATGTCGCCCGGTCCGCCTCCTCCCCGACGATTGCGCGCACGGGATCGACCGGCATCAGGCGGCCAATGCAGAAGGTGAGGATCAGAAGGCCGATGAGGGTGACCAGAATGGTTCCTGCCTGCCTGCCGAAAGCAGAAAAGCGCGCATTGTTCATGACTGCTTCCTTGGAATGCAAAGAGGTCGAGGGCGTGCGAAAGGCGCGTGCAACGGGAGCATGGAGAGGCCGGCGCGCAGGGCGCGCGCCGGCGCAAGCGCCTATCGCTCCTTGGTCACCGTGCGCAGTCGCGTGGACCATGACGGATTGAGCGCGAGACCCTTGATGTCGGCGCGGTAGCCGACGCTGTCGACGACTTCCGCGAAGGGCTGGATGGCAGGGACGACATCAGCGTAATAGGTCTGGATCGCCTCGTAATCCTTGACCTGCTTCGCCTTGTCGGTCTCCACGAGCGCGGCGTCGACCATGCTGTTGATCTTCGCGTCGTAGAAAGCTGTCCGCCAGCCCTGGAAGTTGGTCAGCTTCGCTTCGTCGGCATTATCCGGATTGTAGACGATGGCGCGAAGGTTGCTGTCGGGGTGCGGCAACTGCCCGCCACCGCCGCGTCCGACGAGGAGTTCATATTTCCGCTCGCGCATCGCGCCATAGATCTGGTCGCCGCTGCCGGTGATGATCTCCGCCTTGATGCCGCCCTGTGCCAGCGTCGCCTGGATGGCGGTCGCGGCATTCATGAACGGCGCGTCGGAGATGGCGCGCAGCGTGGTCGAGAAGCCATCGGGATAGCCGGCTTCCGCCAGCAGAGCCTTGGCCTTCTCCACGTCCAGCTTGTAACCCGCATTTGGGAGTGCGCCGAACAGACCGGTCTGGATCGGACGATCCCGCAGGCGTCCGAAGTAGGGCAGCACGGTGTCGTTCAGCCCCTGATAGTCGATCAGGTAGCGCAAGGCCTCGCGTACTTTCGGCTTCTGGAACTTCTCGTCCTTCATGGATACGGCGAGGTAATAAAACCCGCTGCCGCCATTGGTCTGGACTTTGACGTTCTCGCTTGCCTCCAGCGCCTTGAGGTCGGCGGCCGACATGGAATAGGCGATGTCGATATCGCCCTTTTCGAGCATCAGCCGCTGGCTCTGGGATTCCGCCAGATGCCGCATCATGATGCGCTTCATGCCGGGCTTCTCGCCCCAGTAGTTCGTATTCTCATCGAGAATGACGCGCTCGTTGGAGCGCCATTGGCCAAGCGTGTAGGGGCCGGAGCCGGCCGAATTATTGGTGAGCCAGGCAGAACCGAGATCGCCGGACTTGTCATGCTCCATCACGGTCTTGCTGTCGAGCACCGAGCCGGGTCCGACGATACCCAGCGTCTGGACGATGATCTCGGGATCGACCTTCTTCGGCAGGGTGATGACGACCGTCGTCTCATCGGGCGCGGTGAAGCTCTTATCTGCATTCGCGGCCGTGAAGCCATGCGTCTTCAGGAACGAGGCTTGTGCGAGATTGAGCGTCAGGAGCCGTTTCAGCGACCAGACGACGTCGGCCGATGTCACCGGATTGCCGGAGGCAAAGGTTGCGCCGGCTTTCAGCTTGAAGGTAATCGCCGAATTGTCGGGGCTGACCGTCCAGCTTTCGGCAAGCTGCGGATTGACCTGTGCACGGTTGACAGCATCCAGCGCAACAAGGTTATCATATATGTTGGCAAGAACTTGTACCGTTTCCTTGCCGGTGATGGCAGCCGGATCCAAGGTCAGGATATTGCTCATGGAAAAACCGACAACGAGCATGTTTGGCGGCGTTTCAGCCCAGGCAGGGCTGGTTAGCAGGGTGGAGCCGACCAGAATTGTCGACAGTGCTTTGATCATGCGATGCATCGTTTCCTCCACAAGCTGCTCCCCAGCAGCATTCAGTTCCTCAACTCCGACATAAGAGATATGACGTCTTACCTCGACTGTCAATCTGCTTTGGACGGATGTGGTGGGAGCACCGGTGGCTGTGGACATCGGCGCTGCGGAAGGCGATGAAGATGGTGTTGGAATGGCCACGGGAGGCTGCATGCACGCACCCGCTTCGGGCCTCGCGTGAGAACATCGGTACGCGAGGCTCGCCGCTCCTTGCTAGCCTGTTCTCAGCCGCATCGTCCGGCGCCGAAGCGATTCCGCTTCGGCTTTAGCTGCTCTTATACGCTCAACATCGACATGATGAGCGATGCGCTGTTCTCGCTCGGCTGCTCGGATGGCGCCGAAGATCCGGCTTCCGTGCTGGACGTTTCCGAGGCGGGGGCGAAGCGGGCACTGGAGGCGGTCGTGGTCGTCTGCGCGTTGGTGGCCACGTCGGTGAGGGCCTGCAGCTGCGAGGAGGTCATGCTATTGACCTGGGCCGGCGTGAAGGCTTCCGCCTGTGCGACGGTCAGCCCGGAAATCGCGCGTGTGCTCAAGCCGGAGATCGCGCTGGTGCTCAGCGAGATGATATGCTCCGGTGTCAGCTGAACAAGATCGTCCGAGCCGAAGGCCGCGGCCTGCATCAGGCCGAAGGAGCCGACCTGCGATGTCGAAAGCATGGCGATCTGCGCCGGGGTCAGGGCATTCACCTGACTGTAGCCGAGCGCTGCGACCTGACCCGTCGTCAGAGCCGCGATATTGGTCGATGTAAGGCCGGAAACGATCGTCGTGCTCAGCCCCTTGATGGATCCCGGCGCGATCGCGGCGAAATCCTCTGTCGAGAACGTCGCGAGCTGCGTCGTGGTCAGGCCGGCAAGGGCATTCTGACTGAGGGCGGTGATCTGGCTGCCCGTCAGCATATCCATCTGCTCCGCGCTCAGCACGCCAAGCTGCGTGCTCGTGAGCCCGGCGACGGTGCCCGTGCCGAGACCGGCGATTTCCGCCGGGGTAAGGGCAGCGATGAAGGCCGTCGGAAGGCCCTTCACGGCTGTCGAGCCGAGGGCTCCGATCTTCGCGGGCTTCAACGTCGCGAGGCTGTCCGTCGTCAAGCCTGAGATGGCATCCGACCCCAGGGCCGCGATCTGGCTGGTCGAAAGGGCCTGCATTTGCGTGGGAGTGAGCGCTGCAGCCTGACTGCTGCTGATGCCGGAAAGTCCCTTGGTGCTCAGTGCGGCAAGCTGGCTGTCTGAAAGACCGGCGATACCGTTTGCTTCCAAGGCGCCAACCTGGGTGGAGGTCAGGGCTCCGACCTGCCCGAGGCTGAGGGCTTCGATCTGGCCGGAGGTGAGCGCAGCGATCTGGGTGGTGGCAAGCCCCGAAATGCCGCCTGTGCTCAGAGCCGCGATCTGCTGCGGCGTCAACGCGGAGAGCATGGACGATGAGAGGCCGGCAATGGCCACCGAACTGATGGCGGCGATATCGCCTGTGGAGAAGCTGTCGATATCCTCCGCGCCGAAGGCTGCCAGCTGACGGGAGTTGAAGACCGCGATCTGCGCCGTCGTGAGCGCTTCGGCCTGTTCGACGCTGAGGGCTGCGATCTGCGCCGTGTCGAGACCTGCTATGGCGGATGTGCCGAGCGCTGCAATCTGGCCCGTCGAGAGCGATGCGATCACCGTTGTGGACAGGCCCGGAATTGCCGAAGAACTGATCGCGGCAACCTGTGGCGTACCGAGATTGTCCAGGGCATCGAGGCTCAGCGCGGCCAGCTGTTGCGACGACAGTGTCCCCACCTGAGCAGCCGTCAGGGCCTTGGCCTGGTCGATCGTGAGGATGGAGATCGCAGCGGTAGAGAGGCCCGCTACGCCGCTCGTGCCGAACCCGCCGATCTGGGCGGCGGAGAGCAGCGCGATATCCGCAGGTTCGAAGGCCGACGCCTGCTTCGAGGATAGCGCGCCGAGCTGCGTCGGCGTAAGTGCTTCGATCTGCTCGTTCGTCAGCGTGCTGATCTGGCCGGTGGTCAGCCCGCTCACGCCGGATGTACTCAGGGCCGCGACATGCTCGGCAGAGAGGGAGGCGATCGCCGCCGTGCTCAAGCCGGGAACGGTCGCAGAGAGAAACGCAGCGATATCGGCGGTGGAGAAGCCGGAGAGATCCTCGGTATCCAGACCTGCGACCTGCGAAGAGCTGAGGGCCGCGACCTGCGTCGGCGTGAGGGCGGCCGTCTGGTCGGTGGACAGCGCTGCGATCTGCGTGCTGCTGAAGCCCGCGACGCCGTCTGCGCTCAAGGCAGCGATCTGCGGGATCGAGAGTGTCGCGAGAGCTTGCGTTCCCAGTGCGGCGATCTGCCTTGAGGTCAGGGCGGCGACCTGCGCCGTCGTCAGAACGTCAATCTGGTCGGTTGAAAGGGCAGCGATCTGCGTGCTGCTGAGGACAGCGACGCTGCCCGCGCTCAGCGCGGCGACGGCGTCGGTCGAAAGCGTTGCAATCGCCGCCGGAGACAGGCCTGCTATCGCTGTTGAGGAAATGGCGCCGATATCGGCAGGACTGAAGCGGGCAAGAGCGGCGGCGCCAAGCGCTGCCAGCTGCCGTGAGCCGAGCGCGGCGATCTGGGTGCCGTGCAGCGCTTCTGCCTGATCGGCGCTGAGGACGCCGATCTGCTGGGTGCTCAGTCCGGCAATGCCTGCGGCACTCAGGGCGGCAATCTGCGTCGTCGTCAGCGCGGCCACGTCATCTGTGGCGAGAACGGCCACCTGCCGCGAACTCAGCGCCGCAATCTGCGTGGTGCCAAGAGCCTGCACCTGAAGACTGCTGAGACGCGCAATCAAAGATGTGCTGAGCCCGCTGATGCCGCTTGAGCTGAGGGCGGCGATCTGTTCGTTCGACAGCGCGGCGACGGCTTGAGATGTGATGCCCGCCATGGCGCTGGACGACAGGGCGCCGATGTTCTTCGGCAGGATGGCCTGGATGTCGTCGGCGGTCAGCGCGGGGGTCTGCCGGAAGGTGAGAGCGCCAAGCTGTGCCCGTGTCAGCGATCCCACCTGTGATGCCGTCAAGGCGTCGATCTGGCGCGAGCCAAGGGCTGCAACCGCGGCGGTGCTCAGTGCCGCGATCTTGGTGTCGAGCGATGCGATGGTGTCGGAGGACAGACCGGCGACCGCAGCCGGATCGATGACGGCGATCTCGCGAGTCGAGAAGGTGGCGATGGCGCTGGAGGATAGCGCCGCGAGCTGTGTCGAACTGAGGGCTGCGATCTGGACGCCCGTCAAGGCCTCCACCTGCGTCGTCTGCAGCGCTGCCAGCTGTCGGGTGGTCAGGCCGCTAACGCCGGATGCGCTCAAGGCCGCTATCTGTTCATTGGAGAGCGTGGCGATCGTGTCCGTTGTAAGACCGCCAACCGCAGCGGATGTCATGGCGGCGATGTCCTTCGTCGAGAAGGTTGCCATGTCGTCCGACTGAAGGGCCGAAACCTGACCCGATGTCAGGCTTGCGACCTGGGCGCTGGTCAAAGCCTCCGACTGCGCCGGAGTGAACACGGCGATTTGCTGAGACGTCAGGCCGGGAATAGCTGCGCCCGAGAGGGCTGCGATCTGCGTCGGCGTGAGCACGGCGACATCGGACGTTGCGAGGGCGCCGATCTGGGTCGAGCTCAGGGCCGCAACCTGCCGGGTAGACAGGTTGGCGAGCTGGTCCGTATCGAGCGCGGTGATCTGCGCGGTCGAAAGGCCGGCGACTGCGCTGCTGCTCAGCGCTCCAATACGCTCCGGCGAGAGAGCAACGATAGCCGCCGTGCTCAGTCCGGCCATCTGCTGGGACGTCATCCCGCCGAGTTGGGCGGTGGTCAACGCCGCGAACTGCGCGTCGCTCAGCGCCGCGATCTGGTCCGAACTCATCCCGCTGACCGCGGCTGACGTGAGGGCTGCCACGTTGGCGGTGGACAAGGCCGAGATATTTTCCGAAAGAGCGGCGACCTGCGTCGCGGTCAGCTGTTTCACCTGCGAAACGGTGAGGGCGGCGAGGTGTGCAGTGGAAAGCGCGGATGCCTGTAGGGTCGAAAGTCCGGCAAGCGCTGCTGTTCCCAATGCTTCGACCTGCGCAACGGAGAGAGCGGCGACGAGATCCGTTCCGAGGCCCGACAGCCCCTGACTGCTCAGCGCGGCGATGTTTGCTGTTGGAAAAGCACCGATGTCCTCGACCTCGATGGCGGCCATCTGCGTGGCGTTCAACGCCTTGACCTGCGCGACCGAGAGGGCCGCGATCTGGCTCGGTCCCATGGCCGAGATCTGCGTGGACGTCAGCCGCGCTATCGCGCTCGTGCTCAAAGCTGTAACTTTGGCGTTTGTCAGACTCTCCATCACATCGCCACTGAGCCCTGTTATGGCTGCGTTGCTGATGGCGGCGACCTCGGCCTCCGAGAATGTCGCTACATCATTGGCGCCAAGCGCTGCGAGCTGTGCGGCGGTCAGCACGCGAATCTGCGTCGCGGACAGAGCTTCGACCTGCGCCGTTCCCAAAGCCTCGATCTGCGCCGTCGTCAGGCTGGCGATGGCCAATGTTCCCAAGGCTGCGATCTTGTCGGTGCCAAGCGTTGGAATGACGTCGGTGCTGAGACCGGACAGGGCGCGGCCGTTGATCGCAGCGATATTGGACGTGGAAAAATTCGACAGATCGTTTGCATCCAGCACGGCGACCTGCGTCGCGGTCAGGCGGGCAACCTGGGCAGTGCCAAGCGCTGCGAATTTGTCTGCGCCAAGGGCTGCGATCTGCGCCGTCGAGAGCGCTGCTATCGCATTGACGTTCAAAGCGGCCACCTGCGCCGTCGTCAGTGCGCCGATCTGCTCGGTCGAAAGTGCCGCAACCTGGGTCGTCCGCAGCGCGGCGATCTGGGCCGTCGACAGCACGGCAACCTGCGCTGTCGAGAGGCCCGTTACGCTCAGGCCCTGTACGGCAGCCTTGTTCATCGCCGCGATCTCGTCCGTCGAGAAGGTGGCGACGGCGTCATCGCTCAAGCCGGAAAGTTGCACGGATGTCAGGGCCGCCACCTGCGCCTCCGACAGAATCTCGATCTGCGCGGTGCTCATCGTGGACAGTTGCGCCTTCGTCAGCCCGGGAACCTGGGTTGTCGTCAAAGCAGCGAGCTGTGCCGTCGAAAGCGTTGCGGCCGTATCCGTCGTCAGTCCGGACAGCGCGGATTTGGAGATGGCCTGGATATCATCGTCCGAGAAGGTCGCGAGATCCTCCGCTCCGAGGGCCGCAAGTTGAGTTGCGGTCAACGCCTTTATCTGGTCGGTCGAAAGGGCAGCGACCTGATCCGTCCGGAGAGCTGCGACCTGGGGAGACGTCAGCTGCGAGATAGCGCTCGTGGTGAGCGCCGCGATCTTGTCGCTCGTCAGCGTGGCGATGATGTCTGTCCGAAGCCCGGAAATCGCTTTGCTCGCGATGGCGCTCATGTCCTCGGGGGAGAACGTGGCGATGGCCGCCGAGGTGAGCACGGAGAGCTGCGCGGCGGAGAGGGCCCTGATCTGAGCCGACGACAAAGCCTCGATCTTCGTGTTGCTCATTGCCGCCAGCTGCAGCGTTGTCAGAGCGGCAGCCTGGCTGGAGGTGAACGCCGCGATCCGGTCGGTGGAGAGCCCCTCCAGAGTGCCGGTGCTCAGGCCCCGGATGGCGGACGTCGAGACGGCGGCCATGGCCGCGGACGAGAAGGCATCCAGAGCGGCGTCGCTGAACGCCGAGATCTGCGTTGCCGTCAGCGCGCGGGCTTGCTGAGAGGTCAGGGCCGCCGTCTTCTCGGCGGTCAGGCTGCTGATCTGCAGCGTGCCGAGGCTTGCCATCGTCCGCGTGCTGATCCGGGCCATTTGTTCGGTGGAGAGCGCCTCGAACTGACCGGAGCCCCAGCCGCTGATCTGCGCTGCACCGAGAGCCGCGATCTGCGCCGGGAGCAGTGCCGTTAGTTTGTCATTCGACAGCGCGTTGATCTGGGTGCTCGTCAGGAAGGCGAATGTCGGGGCGCTCAGGGCGACGAGTTGTTCGATCGAGAGTGCTGCAACGACGTCTGCCTTCAGCCCTTGCACCACCCGGCCGTTAATGGCGCCGATATCCGTGGTGGAGAAGCTGGCGATATCGTCAGAGTCAAGCGCGGCCAACTGGTTTGAGCCGAGCATCTTGACCTGCACGGGCGTAAGGGCCGCCAGCTGGTCGCCGTCGAACTTGCCGATCTGGCCGGTGCTCAGACTGGAAATGACGCTGGTCGAGAGCGCCGCGACCTGACCCGCCGTCAGCCCCGCGATTGCGTCCAGCCCTATCCCGGAAAAGGTCTGTCCCGTCATTCCGGACATCGCAGACGAGGACAATGCCGCAATCTGGGTAGAGGACAGGACGCCTATCTGTGTGGAGGTGAGGGATCTTACCTGCGTATACGAGAAACCACCGATCTGGTCTGCCGACAGTGCGCCCATCTGGCCCGTCGATAGGGCTGCAACGGACCTGGATGCCAGCGCGGAGATCTGAGTGCTGGAGAAGGCCTCGATTTGCCCGACGCTTAACGTGGAAATCTGCGATGCGCCCAGAGCGGCGACCTGCGCAGCCGAGAGAGCGGACAGCTTGTCACTGGCGAGGTCGGCAACACGCAAACCGGCGATTGCCCGGGTGGAGATCGCGCTGACATCTTCGGGGGACAGTTTGGCGATATCTGCCGATGACAGCGCCGCGAGCTGGAGCGACCCCAGGACGGAGACCTGCACGGAGGTCAGCGATTCCACCTGATCTTCGTTCAAAGCGGCGATCTGGTCCGTGGACAGATTGGAGACGGCGCCGGTGTTCAGCGCCGAAATCTGGTCTGCGGTCAGCGAAGACAGCACAAGCGTCTGAAGGCCGCGAATGGCGGTGCTCGAGATCGCATTCATATCGTCCGTCGAGAAGGTCGCGAGGTCTTCCGTCGTCAGCGCTGCCAGCTGGGCACTGGTCAGTCCCCTGATCTGGGCCGGCGTCAGCGCCTCCGTCTGCTCGGTCGTCAAGCCTTCGATCTGTGACGTGGTCAGCCCGCCAACCTGCGTTGCGGACAATGCCTCGATATCGGTCTTCTGCAGGACGGCGAGCTGATCCAGCGTCAGGCCCACGATGGCGGCACGGGAGATGGCGTTGAGCTGCGCGGTGCTGAGGATATCGACGTCTTCGGAGTCGAGAGCGGCGATCTGCGAGGAGGAGAGAACCTTGATCTGGGTCGGAGAAAGAGAACCGACATCCTCCGTGGTCCAGCCCTTGATGGTATTCGCGGACGTGGACCGGATTTGCGTGACGCTCAGGCCGGAAACAGTTGTCGTCATGCCATCAATCCCCACTTCACCGGCCGCTCGCGACTGGCGCCAAGCCGCGCCACCGGGCAATTCCCCTTCCGAACGAACATGAGGTGATCCCATCGAAACGGCCGGTTACCGTTGTGAGTAGTGGTTCAGGCTTGCATGAGCCTGAACTGAGACGGCAAACGGATTGTATCGATGTCGATATGCGCGGTGCGGTCGCGCAAATGGACGCGGCTGCATCCAAGGTCATGGCCGTCTGGCATCGGTTACACCGGCAGTGACGACCGGAAGCGCGGAACGTAAGTTTTGCTGACTATCAGGCTTGACCACTTAAGGTGATGGGTCCAATTCAGGGGAACGAGATGCGATCTCGAACGACGCAGCGCGGGCGGCCACAGGGGCGCGCTGGCGCATATCGTCGTCTACTGACGGCCGTCCGACCGCCGAATGTCCCTCCCTTTGCGCCGGAAAGGCGCTCCGGAACCGATACATGACTGTAAAACGTGTTCATCGCGGTCTGGTTGTTGCCGCGATCATGGCCAGCATGGCGATGATCGCTGTCGAGGCAACCATCGTCTCGACCGCCATGCCGCAGATCGCGGCGCAGCTCGGCCAGATCAATCTCTACAGCTGGGTCTTCTCCTCCTTCCTTCTGACGCAGACGGCAACCACCGTCGTGTTCGGCAAGCTGTCGGATATCTACGGCCGCAAGCCCGTCGTCCTGTTTGGTATCGCCGTCTTCCTCGTGTCGTCGCTGCTTGCAGGCTTTGCCTGGTCCATGCCGTCGATGATCGCATTCCGCCTGTTGCAGGGTATCGGCGCCGGCGCGATCCAGCCGGTTGCAATGACGATCGTGGGAGATCTTTTTCCCGGGCGCGAGCGCGGAAAGGTGCAGGGCTATCTTGCAAGCGTCTGGGCGCTGTCCGCTGTCGTCGGGCCGCTGCTCGGCAGCTTCATCATTCACAGCCTACCATGGGCCTGGGTGTTCTGGATCAACATCCCCGTCGGCATCCTCGCCGCCTTTGGCTTCATCCGTTTCCTGCACGAGGAAAAGCAGACGCGCACGGTGTCGATCGACATTCTCGGCGCAGTGCTCTTTGCCGTCTCCATCTCCGCGCTCATGGTGGCGCTGACCGAGGTGGAGGCCGCGACACCTGTCTACACGATCGTGGCGGTTCTCGTCTTCGTCGTCAGTCTCGGTCTGTTCCTCTGGCAGGAGCGTCGTGCCGAAGCGCCGATGGTCGCGCCCGATCTCTGGCTGCGCCGGCCGATTGCGGCCTCCAACATCGCCGTGTTCTTCGCCAGCATGGCCATCATGGGGCTGACCACCTTCCTGCCTATGTATGTTCAGACGGTGCTCGACCGTTCGCCGTTGGTCGCCGGCTTCGCGCTCACGATGCTGCTCATCGGCTGGCCGGCCGGTGCCACCTTCGCCTCGCGCATGTTCCCGCGCTTCGGGCTGCGGCCGATCATGCTTGTCGCGAGCCTGATCGTTCCTGCCGGTGCTTTCCTGCTCGTCCTTTTGACGCCCGACAGTTCACCCGCCCAGGCGGGCGCGGGATCGCTGATCATGGGGGTCGGCATGGGCCTGCTGAATATCTGCGCCCTGGTCATCACGCAGGAGAGCGTCGGCTGGTCTCAGCGCGGCAGCGCGACAGCCTCGAACGTGTTCTCGCGCAACCTCGGCAGCACGCTCGGTGCTTCCATTCTGGGCGCGGTGCTCAGCTACGGCCTCGCGCATGCGGGCGGGATGGGCGCCATCACCCCCGAACAGTTGCGCGGCCTGCTCGACGGTACGGGCGCGGCCGCAATCGATGCGGCCTCGGTCCGCATGGCTCTTCAGGCAGCGCTCCACGTCACCTTTATCGTGATGTTCGTGATGACGATCCTCATCGTCCCCGTCTGCCTCTGGGTGCCCAAGCTTCTCGATCAGGATCAGCCTTTGGAGGGCGCTGGAGGCAAGGCCTGACGAGGTTCGTCGGGACGCTCAGAGAGGCGAATGCAGGAAGGCCGGAACCGGTGCATCGTCTGCCGTCTTCTTCAGGTACAGGGCCGCCGTGTCCAGCGCCTCGCGGATCGTCACGTCCATGTCGAGATAGCGATAGGTGCCGAGACGGCCGACGAAGGTGACGGCGGTTTCCGCTTGTGCGCGCTCGACGTAGGAGGCGAGCAACTGCTTCTCCTCGACCAGCCGTATCGGATAGAACGGCACGTCGTCTTCACCGCAGAGACGCGAGAACTCACGGTAGCAGACGGAGCCCGCAACGCTTTCCCACGGCGAGAAGTGCTTGTGCTCGGTGATGCGGGTGTAGGGGACATCGGGATCGCCGTAATTCATGACCGCGCAGCCCTGATAATCGCCATCATAGGTGAAGCGCTCGAAATCCAGCGTACGATAGCCCAGCCGGCCGAATTCATAATTGAAATAGCCGTCGAGCGGGCCGGAATAGAAGACGTGATCATAAGCTTCGTTCTGGGATTTGTCGAAACGCGTGCCGAGATGCACCGTGATGCCGGGGTGATCGAGAATTCCCGCCACCATGTCCGTGTATCCATTCTCCGGCATGCCCTGGAAGCGATGGAAGAAGTAGTTGTCGTCATAATTGAAGCGCACGGGCAGGCGCTTGAGGATGGACGCCGGCAGCTGCGTCGGCGAGCAGCCCCACTGCTTCTCGGTATAACCCTTGAAGAAGGCCTCGTAGAGTTCGCGGCCGACGAAACGCAGGGCCTGTTCTTCGAAGGTCTGCGGATCAGTGATCGTCTTGTCGGCCTTCTCTTCCAGGAACGCGCGAGCCTCATCGGGCCGGAAGGTCTTGCCGAAGAACTGGTTGATCGTGTGCAAGTTGACAGGCAGCGAGAAGACCTGCTCGTCCACCGTCGTTTTCACGCGGTTCTTGTAGGGCATGAAGGTCTGGAAGCGGTTGACGTAGTTCCAGACCTCTTCGTCATCCGTATGAAAGATGTGCGGACCGTAGACATGCACCATTACGCCGGTGTCGGCATCGCGTTCGCTGTAGCAATTTCCGGCGATATGTTCGCGAACGTCGAAGATGTTGACGCTGTAGCCCGCCAGTGCAAGCTCGCGCCCGATGACGGCGCCCGAAAGGCCGGCGCCGACCACCGCGATTTTCCCGTTCCCGCCCATGTCTTTCCCTCGTCTTTTATCGTTCTCGCCCATGCCCGCTCGGCAGGGGTGTGTCGTTATGTCAGGCTGCCGCGAGCCTCGTGCGCATCAGCGCGTCGTATCCATCGATCAGCCGGCTGAGGGCAAGGCCTTTTTCCTGGGTTCCGAAGCTGAGATGGCTGACGGTGAAGTCCGAGAAGATCGCGGTCGGCCGGTTCAGATAGGTGGGCAGATCGACCGTGAGCGCATATTCGTCGTCGCATTTCGGCAGCGCCATGTGGATGAGGTCCTTGCCGAGCCAGGCGATGAAATTGATCGACTGGCGCTCCTGCCAGTCGACGACCGGACTTGGCAGAGGCAGCGACTTCTCCGTCTTGTTGAGGAAATAGTCGTGCAGTTGCGTAGCGCGTTCGGCGCTTTGCCAAAGGCTGCCGCCAAAGCCGCCCGGCGGGCGTTCGAAATGGCCGAGCGTGGGAGGAAGGGAGCCTGCCTCCTGCTGCCAGTAGGCACAGACGCCATTGTTCACCACATTTGCGGAGACGATGAAGTAGTGCGGGTTGTCGCGGCGGAATGCGATGAACTTGCTGAGATTATCGAGGTCGAGATAGACGACGTCGTCGTCACACTTCAGGAAGACGGCATCCGAGAACTCGGTAAGGCGCTTGGTGTAGTAGCTGTAGGCCTGCCAATAGGGGATCTGTTCGTTCTCGTTGCCGACATAGCGGCGAACCGGGCTCTGGACGTCGCAGAGTTCGAGATCCGAACCCCAGCCGCCGCGAACCATGATCGATGCGCCACCCGGCAGCTTGATGTCCGGCCACGTGCCCACCGCCACGCCGTTGACGTGGAGGGTCGGAACGCCGGCGTCGTCAAGGCTCAGAACGACGTGATTAGCGATCCCCGGCGACAGCACGCCGGGCGTCGATCGCGTCCAGAGAAGCGGATGCGTGTCGCGCGAGAAGCTGGTGAGATCGTCTTCGGTGATGCTGCGAAGGGCAGAATGGGTGTTGTTCCAGCCCCCAATGACCAGCTCGTATGCTTGGCTCGTCTTGTCGTTCGGAATGATGGCGATGTGCAGGTCGCTCTGGATCTTCGCGGCGGTACGGAACGAAGAGAGACGGCTGACGGTGCCCTTGTGCTGGTAGGATGCGTTCGGACCCATGAAGCGTACGGGGCCGAATTCCCTAGTGACCCAAGCCCGGTCATCGGCCGAACGGGTGAAGTCCCATATATGCCACTCGTCGATGATCCCGGCTTCCAGAGCCTTCCGGATGTACTGGGTAAGGATTTCCATCCGCTGCTGGCGGCCGGCAAAAGTGACCAAAATCACGGGGTTCATGTCGTCCTGCCTCTCGTCGATGTCGTCGTTCGTCTGATTGCGGCAAAGTGCCGGATCGTCTCGTCCCCGGCCGCCTGCGTGCGCGTCCCTGCAGCACGCTATCCGTCTTTTACCTGCGCCGAATTTTGTCCTGAAAACGATTCCGACCGGGCCCTAGGCATTGGGTTGATCAATGTCAGTCCAGAAGCGGGTGTCGTGGGCGATCGGCGCATAGGCGTGGCGCTGGGCGATGGCCTCGCGGTAACGCTCGCGGTAGCTCGCATCCGTCTCGAACTCGAGCGGGTCCGCTAGGAAATCCACGCCGACCTCGTAGTAGATGTCGAGATTGTCGAGGCGCGGCACGGGAATCTCGCCACGCTCGCCTTCGCCCTGCATCTGCCAGTACAGTTCTTCGAGACGGCGCACCAGAGCAGGGATGTCGCGCAGCGCGCAGGTCTCCCGCTGAGCCTGCAGCGATTCGCGCACGGCTTGCAGGCTCTTCGGATCGCGGGCGTAGGCTATGGCCTTGCCGACATAGGCGTCCGGCGTTTCGCAGATCATTTCCGGGATGCCGGCGGCAGATACGATGCTGCCGCAGAAGCGGGATGCAAAGCCCTTGCCGCGGAGCGTCAGGACCGGAAGCCCCATGGTCACTGCGTCGGCAGCTGTGGAATGCGCGCCGTAGGGGAAGGTATCGAGGAACAAATCCGCCACGCCGATGCGCGCGAGGTGGAAAGCGTTGGGAACCTTTGGCGCGAAGATCAAACGGTCCGGCTCGACACCGTGGTCAACCGCAAGTTGCCGAAGCCGCTCGTTGACGGGCTCCGAGGCTCCGAGCAGCCAGAGTACACTGCCGGGTACGGCGGCGAGGATGACCATCCAGCGGGAGAAGCACGCAGCGGTCGTCTTCTGCGAGCCATTGAAGCAGGCGAACACGAAGGCATCTTCCGGCAGGCCGGCGGCCTGACGCGTCGGCTTCGGCGCGATCGTCCGCTTCCGGTCGACCGGCTGGTTGCAGGGAATGCGCAGGACCTTTTCCGTGTAGTAGAGTTCGTTTTCCGGCGGAATGATCTGCTCGTCGGCTATAATGTACTGATGGACCGGGCTCGCCATCGTTCCGGGATAGCCGCAGAAGTTCACGATGACGGGCGCCGGGCGATAGGCGAAGATCTTCGTGCGCGCGTGTTTCGTGTAGCCGTTAACGTCCACGAGGATGTCGATCTCGTCGGCGAGGATCTGCTTTGCGGCATCGAGATCGCTGAACGTGGCGATGTCATGCCAGTGATCGACCGCCGCACGGATTCGGGTCTGCGTCGCATCGTCGGTCCGGGGCTCGCCGCAGTAGTAGGCGAAGATTTCGACTTTCTTCTTGTCGTGCAGTTCCAGAACCTCGCTGAGCGCGAAGCCGACGGCATGATCGCGCAGGTCGGAGGAGACGTAGCCGATCCGCAGGCGTTCGGCCGTGCCTGTCTTCTTGCGGGGCGCCGGACGCAGGATGTCGCGGGCATTGATGCGGCCGACGAGATGCTGATTGTAGCGGTAGGCCTTTGCCATCTGGAAGATCGGGTCATCCGTGTAGCAGGCAAGCGGCAGTGGCGAAAAAGCTTCCAGCAACTGCCGGCCCGTGACGTATTCCGACGTTGTGATGATCGGCCACTTGCACTGGTGCTGGCGCGTCGACAGCCAATGCTGCGCCGCCTCTGTCCGCTCCGGACGAAGCTCGATCGCCTGCCACAGAATCGTTTCGGCATCCTCGAGCAGTCCGACACTCTCCATGACGCGGCCGATATGCTGGAGCGCCATCAGGCGATAGCTGATCTTTTCCGGCGTGATCTCCTGCGTGGCGGCGACATACTGCTGCCATTGCTGAACGGCCTGTGCGTTCATGCCGCTGTCCTCGAAGGTGCGGCCAAGGTTGATGCGCGCCTGGCCCATCTGCGGTGCGATCTTCAGGCTGGCCTGAAGCGCATTGATGGCGCCGGGCATGTCATCGAGGCCTCGCAGCGTGACGGAGTAATTGAAGTAGGCGAGGTGCAGGACCGGGCTGTTGTCGTTGAAGGCGATCCACGTGCTGTAGAGCTTCGCGGCCGCAGCCTTCTGATTGCTCGCGTTCAGCTCTTCCGCGATCTGGAACAGCTCCAGGAGCGACAGCTGCTGTTGGCGCGAACGTTCCAGGGCGCTGGCAAGCATCGATGGGTGTGTCGCGGCAAAAGTATTATGCATGACCATGGGCATCACATTGATCGTGGGCCTGATGGCCGCATTGAAAAGCTGGTTCTGGTCCCTGCCTAACGACGTTGCCTTGCCTTGAGCTTGCGATCGCAGTGCAGCACAAAGGTAAGTCAGTCTTGTCATACTGCTGTGCTTGCCGATCTCGGGTCGAGCAGCCGGAGAACTGTATCCGGCAGGACAATCACCATCCCCGCGCAAGTTCTACGAGGTAACGAATCTGATGATGTCTAAACTATTGCTTAAGGTTGCGTTTTAACCGAAAATTAGAAGGTGCCATCTACAAATAGCAACTAGACGGCTCAGTGTCTCCTTCTCCCGCGACAGGGAGCCGCCTGCAGATGAATTGACGAACTTAGAATACCTTTGATGATTTAAGGTGTGGGAAGCAGAGGCTAGAACTCTGCATGCATGATGCCGCCCTCACGTCAGGCTCATACGAGCCATGTTTCCAGATATTCTTTCCGCTTGAACGAGCGCCAACCTGTGCCTAGCCCGATGGAGCAGGCAGCAGCCATGGCGAACGTTTGGAGATGCCCGGCGCATCCTTGGCTCTGTGACGCGAGGCCCAGCCTTCCGCCGCAGGCATCGGAGAGGAGAGAATATTAAATCCTTGAACGATGAAGGCGCGCACCTATGACCTCGATTGTATCTTCTCTCAGCGTTAAACAGATTCAGTCCCTGAACACCGCCACGATCGCGTCGTTCACGAGCAGCGATGTCGAGGCTCTCACCTCGGCCCAGATCGCGGCATTATCATCGCAGCAGATTGCGGCCTTCAACACGCAAGACCTGGCGGCGTTCAGTTCGACACAGCTTCGCGCGGTTTCCGCTGCAGCCGTGCCCGGCCTGACGGTCGGCCAGCTCGCTGTTCTCAACAGCAGCAAGATTTCAACGCTGGTCGCCAGCCAGGTTTCATCGCTGACATCCACTCAGGTCGCCGCGCTTTCCTCCGGTCAGCTCGACGGCCTCACATCGGTTCAGCTCGGTGCACTGAGCTCCGGTGCACTCTCGGCTTTCGCGACCGAAGACATGGCGACGATCTCGTCGTCCGAGATCTCCGCTCTCAGTGCGAGGTCGATTGCAACGCTTTCCACGGCGAACTTCGCGGTTCTGACGTCCACGCAGCTGAGCGGTCTGACGACGACGCAGGCCAACGCCCTCTCGACGGCGCAGCTCAAGGTGCTTTCGACGGCGCAGATCGATGGCCTGACGACGGCACAGGTCAAGGTGCTGACGG
>NZ_FOGR01000034.1 GCF_900111275.1 Rhizobium sp. NFR03
ATTTTCCTCATCGTCGCCGCCATCATGCATGTGGTCCTGCGCTACACCCGTTATGGCAAGTTCACCTATGCCATCGGCGCGAACAAGCAGGCGGCGCGCGTCTCGGGCATCGATGTCGAGCGCCACACGGTCAAGGTCTATGCGGTCGCGGGCCTTCTCTCGGCACTCGCCGGCATCGTCGTCGCCTCGCGCGGCCTGACCGCCCAGGCCGGGATGGGCACGAGCTATGAACTCGACGCCATTGCCATGGCCGTCATCGGCGGTGTTTCCCTTTCGGGCGGTCGCGGCTCCATCCTCGGCACCATGATCGGCATGGTCATCTTCGGGGTCATCATCTCCGGGTTCACGTTCCTCCGGCTCGATGCCTATTACCAGGAGATGCTCAAGGGCATCATCATCGTCGCCGCCGTTGTGGCCGACGTCTATCGCCAGCGAAAACGCGTCAAGAAGGCCTGACCATCTGAACGCGAGATGACTATCCAGCCCTGAACTTCCATTCCATCCGCAGAACGGCGTCATCGATGCAGAATCGACACGAGGTCCGAGAGCCTTGACGCATGCGCAGAAAAGACCAGCGAGAAGGAGATATTCCCTCATGAAACACACCCTCGACCCGCACATGTTCCGGCACCTGTCGCTGGAGGACACCTGCCGAAAGGTTGCCGATCTTGGCTACGACTATGTGGAACTGTCGCCGCGTCCCGATTTTCTCTCCTGGTGGACGAGGCCCAAGGTCTATCCGGAGCGCGTTGCCAGCTTCAAGAAGGCGCTGAAGGATCACGGTGTCGGCCTTGCGACACTCCAGCCGATGTATCGCTGGGCAAGCCCTTACCAGGACGAGTGGGACAACGCGATCGACAACTGGAAGCGCGTCATCGAGATCGCGGTCGAGATGGATGGTCCGATGCTCGTCTCGGAGTTCGGGCGTGGCGGATCGCCGGACCGCAGCCTGAACGATCGCTCGGGCCTTCATCGTCCCGAGACCTGCGAGGCCCAGTTCTTCCGCGCCATGGATATTCTCGTGCCTCTCCTCGAGAAGGAAGGCCTTGTCCTGTCGCTGGAAGCGCACCCGGAAGACTGGATCGAACAGATCGCACCGGCCGTCGATATCATCAAGACGATCAATTCGCCGTCCGTCAAAGCGTCGTTCATCGCGCCGCACACGTTCTTCTACGGTCCGGACATGGTTGCCAATCTGCGCGCGACGGAGGGGCATCTCGTGCATGTCCGGCTGGCCGACACCTACGACCACAACAAGTCGTCGGAGCTTCGCTACATCGTCAATCCTCCGGGTTCCAAGGTGCGCGTCCATCAGCACACCAACTTCGGCCAGGGCGAGATCGATTTCGACACGTTCTTCGCGACGCTCGCAGACATGAAATTCGACGGTGTTCTCTCGAACTGCGTGTTCGCCTGGGAAGACCGCGTCGATGAGAGCGCGCGCTT
>NZ_FOGR01000008.1 GCF_900111275.1 Rhizobium sp. NFR03
CCCGACGCACCGGACAGAAGGATCATATGTTTGGCATTCGAGACGGCAGCACAGCCAACGGCTACCAGAAGCGTGGCCGCAAGCCGGGGCGAAGGACGGATTTCATGAACGATCCGGACGTCATCGCCAAAAGGCAGAAGGCCTTAGCGCGGATGGAGGCGGCAGAATGACTGGGCCAGCCTCAAAGCTGAAGCCGAACAGGCGCCAACAATCCGCCCCCGCTCCTCCCTTGCAACCCGGACCAGCCGGTCGGATCGGGGGCTGACCACCAGAGCCAGTGTCGCGTTTCTAAATGGCTACCGACGTCGCACCCCTAATCAGCTTTGACAGGCGGGTGTAGCGGGGTGAGTTCAAGGATGAAGTGCGACTTCCGATAGATAACAGTGGCTTATCAGTTGCAACGAAACGGCCCATGAAGCGCACCTACTCCCAGATCGATATGGATGAACGCCGCAAGATTGCTCGTTGGCGAATGGCCGGCATCGGTGTCGAGGTGATTGCCGAGAAACTCGGACGGCATCGCTCGACAATTTTCGGCGAACTTAGACGCAATACGTTCGAGGATCAGCAGATGCCGGACCTCAACGGCTACTACTGCATGACGGCGAATTCGATGGCAAGTGAGCGACGTGCCAAACGACGTAAGCTCGCGCGGTTCTCGCATTTGCGTCAGTCGGTTATCGACCACATCCTGCATGGCTGGTCGCCGCAGCAGATTGCTGGCCGGATGCGACTGGAGCGCCATCCGATCTCCGTCAGCCACGAGACGATCTACAAGTTCGCCTATTCACCGGACGGACAGGCGATCGAGCTGTGGCGACATCTGCCGGAGCATCGTGCCAGACGCAGGCCACAGCATGCCAGGCGCCGCCATGGCAGACGTTTCAGCTCGGACGTCAACATTCTCAACCGGCCGGATGTCGTCGCCGAACGCAAGCAGTTTGGGCATTGGGAATGCGATCTCATGCAGTTTCGCAAGACGTTCGGGAAGGCCAACGTCACGTCGCTGGTCGAACGGGTCAGTCGCTTCGCCGTCTTCCTGCGCAACAATGACCGACAATCGCGGCTGGTGATGGACAGGCTGATCCAGGTTTTCCAGTCTCTGCCTCACCTCGCCCGCCGTTCGATCACCTTCGACCGCGGAACGGAGTTCACTGACTGGCCCTACTTGCAGGCGAGCATCGGAACGCAGTCATGGTTTTGCGATCCACGATCTCCCTGGCAGAAAGGTACTGTTGAAAACACCAACAGACGAGCCCGGAAATGGCTTTCGAGAGAGGTGGATCCACTGTCTCTCAGCGACCATGATCTACCCGGATCTGCAACCACCTGAACACGACAACACTCAAATGCCTCGGCTACAAAACACCCGCCGAAGTCTTTCGCCAGAAACTCCTCGCCCAAATCCGGCGCACCGGTTAGCTTCTGCCAGCCCGCAAGTCGCGGTTCGCCTTGAACTCACCTGTATACCGGACGCCAACGGAAGTGTTTACAGCGCATTTGCAGGAAGGCAGCTGATCCAATATCCTGCAAATCAGGCATGATGCACTTGGGTTAGCTTCTCCAGCTTCAGCCGCCTCAAGCATTTCCGTCGCTTCGCTACCCGCTACGACCGCCGCACCGTCCACTTCACCGGCTTCGTTCATCTCGCCGCCGCCCTGATCTGGCTCCGCTGAATGTAGATCCGGCCTAAGTCGCGGCCGGCACCGGCGCTTCCTCGCCGGGCTTCGAATGGCGGCCCTTGAAGATGCGGCGCACGGTGACGAACAGCAGCGGAATGAAGAAGATCCCGATAAAGGTCGCCGCGATCATGCCGCCCATGACGCCGATGCCGATCGAGTTCTGCGCGCCCGAACCGGCGCCGCTCGCGATCGCCAGCGGCGTGACGCCGAGGATGAAGGCGAGCGAGGTCATCAGGATCGGGCGAAGGCGCTGGCGGGACGCTTCCATCGTCGCCGAGACGAGATCCTTCCCATGGGCCTGCTGCTCCATGGCGAATTCGACGATCAGGATCGCATTTTTCGCCGCGAGCCCGATGGTCGTCAGAAGTCCGACCTTGAAATAGACGTCGTTGGATTCCCCCATGATGGTGGCGGCAAACAGCGCCCCGAAAATGCCGATCGGCACGGCGAGCATGACGGCGAAGGGGATAGACCAGCTCTCGTAGAGCGCGGCGAGCGCGAGGAACACGACGAGGCCGGAGATCAGGTACAATTGCGTTGCCTGGCTGCCCGACAGCCGCTCCTGCGCCGAGAGCCCTGTCCATTCATGGGCAAATCCCGCGCCCTGCTCCGCCATGATCGTATCGATGACGTTCATGGCGTCGCCGGAACTGACGCCGGGTGCGGCCGAGCCCTGGATCTCCACCGCGGACGAGCCGTTATAGCGCTCGAGACGTGGTGAGCCGAACGACCAGCTGCCGCTCGAAAAGGCGGAGAACGGCACCATGGCATTGTCGGAGTTGCGGACATACCAGGTATCGAAGTCTTCCGGCTGCATGCGGAAATTCTGGTCCCCTTGCAGATAGACCGGCTTCACCCGTCCGCGATCGATGAAATCGTTGATATATTTCCCGCCCCAGGCCGTAGACAAGGTCGTATCGATATCGGACAGGCCGAGATTGAGGGCGCTTGCCTTTTCCTGGTCGATGTTCACCTGATACTGTGTCTGGTCCTCCTGCCCGTTCGGCCGGGTTCCCTGTAGCAGCGGGCTCTGCCTGGCGGCGGCCAGCAGCTTGTTGCGCATCGCGATCAGCGCCTCATGCCCTTCGCCGTTGATGTCCTGGAGATAGACGTCGAAGCCGCCGGAGTTGCCGAAGCCCGGAATGGCGGGGGGCGCAAGCGCGGTAACGGAACCGTCCTGGATTTTCGAGAAGGCTTTCCGCGCCCGGGCGACGATGGCGGACGCACTGCCATTGGGATCGGTCCGCTGATCGAAACCCTTCAGCCGAACGAAGGTGAGGCCGACATTCTGTCCCTGTCCGCCGAAGCCGAAGCCCGCAGCACCGAACACGCCGTCGACATAGGCCTTCTCCTGATTGAGGTAGTAATCCGTCACCTGCCGCATGACCTTGATGGTGCGGTCCTGCGTGGCGCCCGGTGGCAGCTGGACGCTGGTGATGAGGATGCCCTGGTCTTCTTCGGGCAGGAACGAGCTCGGCAGCCGGTTGAAGAGATAGACGACGGCGCCGATAATGAGGAAGAACACGAGGAGGAAGGCGAACGGTCGGCGGATCATGCCGGAAATGCTGCGCTGATAGCCATTGGTCGTGCGGTCGAAGCCCCGGTTGAAGACCCCGGAAAGCCCCTTTTTCTTCGCCCCCTCCTTCGGCTTCTTCAAAAGGGTTGCGCACAGCGCCGGCGTCAGCGTCAGCGCCACGACGACGGACAGGACCATGGCCGAGACGATCGTCACCGAGAACTGCCGATAGATGATGCCGACCGAGCCGGAAAAGAACGCCATCGGAATGAAGACGGCCGACAGCACCGTGGCGATGCCGACCAGCGCGCCGGTGATCTCGTTCATGGACTTGATGGTCGCCTCGCGCGGCTCCAGCCCATCCTCTTCCATGATGCGCTCGACATTCTCGACGACGACGATGGCGTCGTCGACCAGAAGCCCGATGGCCAGCACCATGGCGAACATGGTGAGCGTGTTGATCGAGTAGCCGAAGGCGGAGAGAACTCCGAACGTACCGAGCAGAACGACGGGCACCGCGAGCGTCGGGATGAGCGTGGCGCGAAAACTCTGGAGAAACACCAGCATGACCACGAAGACCAGCACGATCGCCTCGATCAGCGTCTTGATCACATCCTTGATCGACAGCCGGACGAAGGGCGTGGTGTCGTTGGCATAGGCGACCTCGACATTCTGCGGCAGCGTCTCGCGCAGATTGTCGATGGCGGTCGTCACCGCCTCTGCCGTGTCCAGCGCATTGGCGTTGGCGGCGAGATAGATGCCGAGGCCGGAGGCGTTCTTGCCATTATACATGCCGGACGTGTCGTAGCTCTCGGCGCCGAGCTCGACGCGGGCGACGTCGTTCAGACGGACCAGCGAACCGTCGGGGAGGCTCTTGATGATGATATTCTCGAACTGCTCGGGCGTCTGCAGCCGGCTCTTGGCGGTCACGGTCGCATTCAGTTGCTGGCCCTGGCGCTGCGGCAGGCCGCCGAGCTGCCCGGCCGAAACCTGCGTGTTCTGCGCCTCGATGGCGCTCGAAACGTCGCTCGCCATCAGGCTGTACTTCACCAGCTTGGCGGGATCGAGCCAGATGCGCATCGCATAGCCGGAACCGAAGATGCGCGTATCGCCGACACCGGGCACGCGCTTGATCGTGTCGTTCAGCGTGCTGTCGATGTAATCGGACAGGTCGAGCGAGGAGAGGCTGTTATCGGTGGAGACCAGGGCGACGACCATCAGGAAGCCGGTGGAGGCCTTGGCGACCGTGATGCCACTCGACTGCACGCTTTGCGGCAGCTGCGATTCCACGAGCTGGAGCTTGTTCTGCACCTGCATCTGCGCGACATCCGGGTCGGCGGCATTGGTGAAGGTGAGCGAGATCGTCGCCGAGCCCGTCGATTGCGAGGTCGAGGTCATATAATCGAGATTGTCGATCCCGGTCATGCCCTGCTCGATGACCTTGGTCACCGAGTTCTCGACCGTCTGCGCGTCTGCCCCGGCATAGTTGGCGCTGATGCGCACCGATGTCGGGGCGATCTGCGGATATTGCGAGATCGACAGCGTGGTGATGGCGAGGACGCCCGCCAGCATGATGCAGATGGAAATGACCCAGGCGAAGATCGGCCTGTCAATGAAGAAACGGGACATGGGCCGACCTCAATTCTTTGCAGCAGGCAGGACGGGAGCAGCGGAGGCCTCTTTCGCCGGCGCGGCGGCCGTCGAACCGGCCTCGGCCTTGACGGGCGTCGGCCCTCCGGTCTTCTGGGCCTGTTCGAGTTCGCCGGTGGCGTCGTTGACGATGACGTTCGATGTCGTCACGTCCTGGCCGGCACGCACGCGCTGGCCCCCCTCGACCACCACGTTCTCGCCGTCCTTGATGCCCTCGGCGACCAGCCAGCTGTTGCCGATGCTGCGATCGACCGTCAGCACGCGCTGCTCCACCTTTCCCTCCGGGGAGACGAACAAGGCCATTGCCTCGCCCTTGGTGTTGCGCGACACGGCGCGCTGCGGCACCAGATAGCTGTTCTGACGGATGCCCTCCTGAATCATGGCGCGGACATAGACGCCCGGCAGGAGCAGTTGCTGGGGATTGGGAAACTCCGCCCTGACGGTGACCGAGCCCGTGGTCTCCTCGACGGCGGCATCGAGAAATTCGATCCGGCCGGTCTGGTCATAATCGGAGCCGTCCTCCAGCTTCAGCTTGACGCTGACATTGGCGCCCGTCGTCTTCAGGCGCCCGTCCTCGATGGCGCGCCGCAACTTCAGGAGGTTGGCGCTCGATTGGGTCACATCGACATTGATCGGGTCGATCTGGCGGATCGTGGTCAGCGACGTCGTCTGGTCGGCGGTCACCAGTGCCCCGACCGTGACGGTGGACGCCCCGACGCGACCGCCGATCGGCGCACGAATCTTGGTATAATCGAGGTTGATGCGGGCCGTCTCGAGCGCCGCCTTCGCCGAGGCGACATCGGCATTGGCCTGCGCCAGGGCGCCCTGCGCCTCGTCGAGATCCTGCTGGCTCACCGCATCGCTGCGGCTGAGGCCCTTATAGCGATCGACCTTCGCCTGCGCACTCGGCACCGCGCCGTTCGCCTTGGCGACGGCAGCGACCGCGCTGTCATAGGCCGCCTGATAGGTCGCGGGGTCGATCTCGTAAAGCACATCGCCTTCCTTGACCGATCCGCCCTCCTGGAAATTCCGCTTGCGCACGATCCCGCCGACCTGCGGCCGGACTTCGGCGATCAGCGATGCGGCCGTGCGTCCCGGCAGAAGCGCCGTGATGGCGACGGAGGTCGGGTGCAGCGTCATCACGCTGACCTCGGGCTTCACAGCCGGCGCGTTCGCAGTCTTCTGCTCGGTCTTCTCGTTGCATCCGGCAAGGGCGAAGAGCGCACCGAACAGGACCGCGGGCAGGACATGGCGGATATGGGACACGTGGGATCTCCAGAGGCGACGGAACGGACATAGGCCGAACTCTACGCCAGACATCCCCATGATTGCGGCAATCTTCAGCAGATCCTTATATTTTTTTGTCCGGGCGTTTCGGCGCGTGCAACCCGCTGCCTGAAGGTCTCAGAGCGAGGCGGTAATGCCGCCACCGACATAGCGGATATGGCCGTTGACGAAAGAGGATGCGGCGGATGATAGGAACACGCAGGCGCCGACCAGTTCGTCTACCTGCCCCCATCGCCTGGCCGGCGTGCGTCTGCCGAGCCAGGCCAAGAAGTCCGGGTCCGCGACCAGAGCTACGTTCAGCGGCGTCTCGAAATAGCCGGGCGCGATCGCATTGCACTGGAGGCCGTATCGCGCCTAGTCCGTCGCCATGCCATTGGTGAGGTTCGCCACAGCACCCTTCGTCGCCGTAAAAGTTCCAGCATGGTGGGCCATTCCGTAACGCGGTTCTCGACGGCGTCCTCGATTCCACCCGCGTCGTCCAGATCGGCATCCGCGGTGCAACTGAGTATCTCTGGAATTTTCCTACGAAAGCGGGATGACGGTTATTCACGCTGAAGATCCCGGCAGGATGGGCATTGACGCCATCATCGAGAAAGCACGCGCCGTGGTCGGTGAAGGGCCAACCTATCTGTCGTTCGATATCGATAGCATGGATCCGGCCTTCGCACCGGGTACCGGAACGCCCGAACCGATGGCCTCACCAGCCGGCAGGCCCTCGACATTCTTCACAAACTGAAGGGGGTGATGTTCGTGGGCGGCGATGTAGTCGAAGTGGCCCACAATATGACACAAGCCCCAATACAGCCCATGCCGGCGCCCATATTCTGTTCGAGATCCTCAGCTTGATCCGGTTTAGCCCGAAGCGTACATCCAGGGCCCAAACTTAGCCGCAGGGCTAACTAAAGCACCGCGAGAGGACCTTACGGAGAGTAGTTTGGTCCAAATGATGTAACACGCCTTGAACCGATATGGACCGCCGATGCTTCACCCCGATTGCTTACTTGCCTGCCACCAAAAAACTTGGATACTAAATGTCAGGCAAGCGGCGTAACCTCCGGTGGAGACTCGAGTTGCAGTGCGATCTGCTCCCACCGGTCGGCGAACGGCCCATAGGCGGTCTTGATGTCGACTCCGATCGCGAGTTCCGGGCACTCGTTCTCTCCATTACTGCCCCAGTTCACCCAGCCGGACTGGCGACGCTGTACGATCTGGAAAGCGCCCGAAGGTTTTGACGTCCACCAGATCATCGCCCGTCCGCTTTCCTGGTGATACTCGACCGTCTTGTCGGCCGGGCCAGGGAAAATGGTTGCATGGGGAACGGCAGAGACGTCGACCGGCGCGTTTGTGAGAATCCAGGGCCGATCTTCGAGGTCGGCCGACACATGCGCAGCGGCACGCACCCTTGCCAGGCGTTCGCGCAGCTCTGCCTCGTCCAGAACGCCTTCCCAGACACAGAACAGGCGCCAGTAGAGGTCCCAGTGCGCGGACTCGATATCGGCCAGATATGTTCGGAAGGCCTCGAACTTGGGGCTTCGGTTTGTCGAGTTCGCAATGGCATCGGCCACCATGTCAACGAGCTCGCCAGCATACGGATCGCCCGAACGGTAGCGGGTGCCGTCGAAGGCTGCGAAGCGATCAAAGACAAGTTCCCCCTTACCGCCTTCAAACTCGTCTCCGACGGTGATCTTGTTCGTAACCGAACGTCCGTTAATCACCGTCTGGAACGGGTCCACGTCATAGCGCCGCTGGAAGTAAGGCGTGCGGTAGGTGAATTTCCAGTCGATCGTGAAAAATTTCCCTTTAAGCTCATCCAGAAGACCGTCCGGAACTTTGCCATGCATACGATAATGGTGCAGGACCGGCCCGCATTCGACCGTCTCGATCCGCACGGTGGTGTGCTCGGGCGGATTGATCAACCCGTTCTCCGGCGTGAAGAACGGGCCGTAGAAGCCACCTATGGCGTTGTTCCCGGAAGGAAGCAGCTCGAAACCATCGGCCAGCGCCTTGAAATGACGGATACCCCATTTAGAGGAACCTAGACCTTCGGCTGTACCCGAGCAAAGTTCCAGGTCGAAGGCGCCGGTATCCAGACGGACGAAGCAGTCGGCCTCCTTGCCGTCACGCGCGACAATACCAGAGGGTGCTTCGCTTGCGGCATCGCATGGCCTCTCCAGCGTCAGGCGGCGGGTTCCGGTGAAGCTGACACAAGCGATAAACCGTGTTTCGCCGGCGACCGCACCGCTTTCGAGGCGCTGGCACAGCACCCTGTCGCCGGCGTCGTCGCGCGCCCACCAGAGGGCCTCGCGGAGATCTTGGCCGACGGAGAACACGACCGGTTCAAAGTCTCGCGAGCCTTCGAGCGGATCACTGATCAGGATGGAATGCGCCATGGATATGTCTCCGAATATACGATGAAGGGACGCCCGTACGGTGAAGCGTGCCGGCAAAGAGGTCAGGGTTTGCGGGGCGTATTTGCCTGCCCGAAGCGCAGGTAAAGCGGGCGCTGCTTGAGGCTGTCGATGGCGACAGCGAGGATGATCACCACGCCCTTGATGAGCAACTGGGTGAAGAACGGCACGTTGAGCAGAATGAGGCCAGTGCTCAGCACGCCGAGGATGATGGACCCGATCAGTGTGCCCACGATGCGGCCGCGACCGCCGGCAAGACTGGTGCCGCCCAGCACGACGGCCGCGATGGCATCGAGTTCGTATCCCGTGCCGGCCGTTGGCTGCGCAGAGATCACGCGGGCCGAGAAGATCACACCCGCGAGCCCGGCGCAGGCGCCCGCGAGCACATAGACGGAGGTGACGACCCGCTTGACACGCACGCCGGCCAGCTTTGCCGCCTCGGCATTGCCGCCGACCGCATAGATGTGGCGGCCATAGCGCGTGCGCTCCAGGATAAACCAGACCACGACATAGACGGCGACCATCACGATGACCGGTACGGGGATCGGCCCGAGATAGCCGTTTCCGAGATTGCGGAAATTGAGGCTGGAGGAGACGATCGGCTGGCCATCGGTGATCGTGTAGGCCAGCCCTCGCAAAAAGGTCATGGTGCCCAGCGTCACGATGAAGGGCGCGAGCGACAGATAAGCGGTAAGCCAGCCATTGACGAGGCCGCAAAGTGCCCCTGCTCCCATGCCGACCAGGACGGCGAGAGGGGCGGGCACGCCGGTCATGGCCACGATCACGGCGACGACGCCGGAGACGGCGATGGTCGAACCGACGGAAAGATCGATTCCGCCGGTCAGGATGACGACCGTCATGCCGGCGGCGAGGATGGCATTGATCGAGATTGCGCGGGCAATGTTCAGGAGATTGTCGACGCGGTTGAAGTTGGGGGCGATGGCGGCCATCAACAGGACGAGCGCGACCAGGACCATCAGAATGCCGACCCGGTCCCACCACCGCGCGAAATCGAACGGCTCGCGAGCCGGCTTCGCGGGATCCGCCGCGCCGTTTTCGTTGTTGCTCATGCTGGAGCTCCCGTATTGGCTGCGGTCGCCATCGTACCGGTGGCGTACAGCATCACTTCTTCTTCTGAGGTTTGAGAGGATTTCAACTCGGCGACGATGCGCCCCTCCCGCATGACGAGAAGGCGGTCGCTGATACCGATCGCTTCCGGCAGGTCGGAGGAAATGACCAGGATCGCCTTGCCCGCTCGGGCGAGATTGTCGATCTGCTCGTAGATTTCGCGCTTGGCACCGATATCCACACCACGCGTCGGCTCATCGAGGATCAGCACACCGCAATCGCGCAGCAGCCAGCGCGCAAGGGCCGCCTTCTGCTGGTTGCCGCCCGACAGTGCCTTGACCGGCAGGTCCACGGCGTTGAGCCGCAGCCGCAGCCGCCCCATTTCGGCAAGCACCGCAGCGCGCCTTTCCTTTCGCCGGATGACGCCACGGGACACGAACCGGTCGAGCGAGCTGATGGCGACATTGTCTTCGACGCTATGGTCGAGAAACAGGCCCTGCTCCTTGCGGTTTTCCGGGACGAGACCCACGCCGTCGGCGATTGCCCCGGCCGGATCCGACGGCATGCTCGGACGCCCGTCGATGTTGACATGGCCTTGCGTGCGATCATCCGCCCCGAAAATCAGCCGCGCCACCTCGGTGCGCCCGGAACCGATGAGACCTGCCATGCAGACGACCTCCCCGGCGCGGACATCGAGATCAACAGGGCCGACGAGCGGTCCGGCAAGCCCCCTGACCGTCAGCAGAGGGCGTCCCGCCTGTCGCGGCTCGTGGTGGTAGAGGTCGGCAACGGTTCGCCCGACCATCATGCGGACGACGTCGGCCGGCCCGATCTCCGAAAGCCTGCCCGTGCCGACATAGGTTCCGTCGCGAAACACAGTGACGCGATCCGCAAGCTGCCACACTTCCTCCATCCGGTGGGAAATGTAGATCATGCCGACGCCTGCGGCGCGCATCTGCGCGATCACCTTGTAAAGCTCCAGCGCTTCCGCGCGCGAAAGCGCCGCCGTCGGTTCGTCGAGCACCAGCACGCGCGCATTCTCGCTGACGGCCCGGGCGATCTCCACCATCTGCTGCATGCCCACACTGAGCGAACCGAGCTTTCGGCGCGGATCGATGGTCGAATGGATCCGCCCCAGCTTCTCGCGCGCCAGAGTGTCCATCATCGCCCTGTCGAGCGTGCCGAAACGGGTTGTCGGCTCGCGGCCGAGCGACAGATTTTCGGCAACGGTCATATCCGGCACCGTGTTCAGTTCCTGGTGAATGATCGCGATGCCGTGTCGCGCTGCATCGCGCGGCGAGCGGATGTCGGCCTCGGCTCCATCGATGCGGATGGACCCGGCATCCCGCTCGATATTGCCGGCAAGGATCTTCATCAGCGTCGACTTGCCGGCACCGTTTTCGCCCATCAGCGCGTGTACCTCGCCGGCGTTCAGATCGAAACGCACGTTGTTCAGCGCCATCGTCGCGCCGAACCGTTTGGAAATGCCTTCAAGATGTAACAGGGACATGGTCGTAGATCTCGCATGGGTGGCGGGAAGCGGGGGAGTTGCCGCTTCCCGCCGGGCGAGCCCTCCCGGTGAACAGGCGTTTGCCGAAGGGCTCTAACCCGGTGTTGCCGATACCCTCTCCGGCAGCGGCACGAACGGGCTCCGCCGGCAGAGGCTCAGGACGGTTTCGGCCTTACCAGCCGGTGTACTGGGCGACGTTCTGGCGATCGACGAGCACGCTCTCGATCAGGATCGTCTTGTCGGCTGGCGGTTTGCCCGCAGCGATGGCTTCGGCGACCTTTACCGCCTGACGGACCATCTCGGCGGGATTCTGCGTTGCCGTTCCGATAAAGGGCGAGCCGTCGCGCTTCAGCTCGTCGACCGCTTCCGGGCTGCCGTCCACACCGGTGACCTTGATCCGCCCGGCCTTGCCGGCCTGTTCGACCGCGAGAACGGCGCCAAGGGCGGACGGGTCGTTCATACCAAAAATGCCGGTGACATCGGGGTTGGCGGTCAACATGTCCGTGGTCACCGCAAGGCCCGACGCGCGGTCGTTTTTAGACGCCTGCTGGCCGACGATCTTGATGCCCGGATAGTTCTTGGCGACGGCCTTACAGCCGGCGATACGGTCTATGATCGTCTGGATCGGCGTGCCGTCCACCAGGAGAACCTCACCCTTGCCGCCCATCTGCGTGAACAGATAGTCGCATGAGCGTTCACCAGCCTGCACCGCATTGGTCATGATGACCGCATCCGCCCCTTTGGCCGGGGTATCTACGGCGATCACAATAACGCCGGCTTCTTTCGCCCGCACAATGGCGGGCTCGATTCCTGCTTCATCGACGGCGGAGATGACGATGAGGTTGACGCCCTGTTGAATGAAAGCGTCGATCTGCGTGTTCTGATTAGCGAGGTCGAGCTGGGCGTCCTGTGTATTGACGGTCGCACCGATCGCGCGGGCGGCATCTTCCGCGCCCTTTGTCATTGCCGAGAAGAACGGGTTCGACATGTCCTGCACCATCAGACCGATTTTCTCGATCTTCTTCGCGTCCTCAGCCGCTGCCGGCTGAACGGCAAAGACGGAACCGATAGCGATAACGGACGCCGTAATGGCAAGCCGGACGTTTGTTTTGTATTGCATGGTTTCCTCCATTCGCTCGCGCGCCGTGATGTGGCGGGGAGCCTCCTCACCCTTCGTGATCGCGACGATCACCGCGATTTCTTTCCGTTACCCCGGGCCTAATCGTTTAGGTTCGGGATGACGTAATTTTCTTCGGCATGCGCTTCCTCGTTATGCCGACTTGACTAAAGCGCCATCTAAGACGCTGCCTGCAGCACAGCCGCACGATCCGCGCAGCATCAATCGCGCAGGCACCTGCTGCTGATGTTCAGGCAGATAGCGTGGGCTGGAGGACTGGCCCTTGCGCTGAGCTTCCTCTTGCTCCTCGATGATCCCGCGCAACATCATGGCTGCGCGTCGACCAACCTCCTCGCTGTGCTCGTTGAGCACTGTAATCGGCGGATCGGTCAGTGCAGACCAGGCGAACTCATCATATGCTACGACGGCCATATCCTCGGGTATACGGATCATCCGCTGCCGAAGGAGACCCATTGCGCCGAGCAGCAGCGGATTGTTCCCGGCAATCAGCACATGTGGCGATGTGGCGGAGTCATCGAGATGGTGCGCCAACGCGGTCCGGGCGGACGCCGCATCGTTCGCGGTCTCAAGCACAACGAGATTTGCACCGGCAAGACGGGCAGCCTCGCGAAGACCGCTCTCGCGACCAAAGCGGGACGACCACTTCGTGGGATAGACGAGAAAAAGCCATTCGCGATAGCCGTGCTCGGCTAGGTGCTGACCGACCATCAGGCTGGCATCGTGATTGTTCGTTGTAATGCTCGGGAAATGCGCCGCTTCCGGCGACGAGTCGACGAAGACGATCGGAATGTCCCATTTGGCCAGAAGCTCCGTGTGTTCCGGCTGAAGCGTCAACGCGGAAATAACACCCGCTGTCCGCGACTCGATCAGGCGCTGGACGATGCGGGCCTCCAGCCGCGCATCATAGGCTCCATCGACAGCCACATCACCGATGATAACAGTCCATGCCGACGGATCGAGCGCCCGCTGGATGCCGGCCATCAGGTCGAGATAGTAGGAGTTGGACGTTCCTGCCGTAACGACAGCCACAGTATCGCGGTTCGCCCGCCGCAGTTCCTGTGCTGCGCGGTTGACCACGTAGCCAAGCTCCTGCGCGGCTTTCAGGATCTGTTCCCTGCTCTGTTCGGAAACACCATCACCACCGCTCAGCGCACGGGATACCGTGAACACCGAGAAGCCGGTGGCATGACTGATATCGCGCATTGTCAAGCGAGCCAAAGGCTTCCTCCCGGCGATCCAACCTCCTCGAACCGCCAACCTAATCGTTTAGGTAAGGTGACAAGTTTATGTCTATGTGTCAAGATCGATGTTGGCCATATCAACGCTGTACCGATGACGTCGCCTCCATGTTTATGATGACGCGGTCGTTGACTAGATCATGGATCGCGCCGGGGAGACAACGCGCATGCACCGGGCATTCCATCTCATTGGGTACAACAGGCAAAGCCTTCATCGTATGTCATACGGCACGATTGTTCTCTGGTTGTGATCAACGCCGATCCGTCCCTTCATAGGGGGCCAAGCTCGGCTCGCGCAGGCGGTTCGTTCGCAGATCCGACACGATATTCCTATGGGCTGGAACGTCGGCCGCGGTGTATCGAGAAACTCGTCTGCGTAGACAAAAGTGTCGGCGCTGCTCATTTCGCATCCGAATGCCAGCGCATAGGCTATGTCCTGTCCAAGAAACCCGCCTGACCGCTTTGTAACCTGTACCGCGAGTGAGAGGTACTTTCCGCCGTCAGGCGTTTCCACAACCTGTCGCAGAATATACGCCGCCGTCCAAGGAGCGCAGCTAATCGCGCACACCCGAAACGACGTCTCGCTGTATGAGGAGATCATTGCGACATATCGGAAAAACGGACTGCTGCCCTAGTGGCTCCACAGTCGCTACTGGAAAGTTTGGCACTGCATCGGTGCCCTCAAGTCACAGGGAGTTGATGCTGCGACGGGCCCTCCTACTGCTAATAATCAGCACGCGGCGTCGCCCCGTCGGTACTCCCCGTTGCCCCTCCCAACTTGGCCTTGAGTGAGGGATCAAGCGTCAGCTCAATAGCCGCAAGCGTATCGGTCAGTTGATAAGCGCGGCTTGCGCCGATGACCGGTTCAGCAATCACCGGATTAGCAGTCCCCGGCAATTGTCAGCTTCGTCAGCGAATTCCCCTTTCTGCGTCGATGGATTTCAGTTTCTCGATGCTTGCGTATTCCAAGTGCCCGCTCACCCCTGAGCGCCTACTCCCCGGTGGACATAGCCGATACGTCGATGAGAGGACGGGTGAAATCGTCATCGGTGTCGAGGAAAGCCAATCCACAATCCGGGGCAGGCAACTGACCAAGACTTTGAGTGTACCCGTTCGCAACGAGGTTAAGGGCCGCGTCGTCTTGAATCGGGCTGAAGCTACTCCTTCTAATGCAACCCAGCCTGATAATAAACCTGGTGAACACCGCTAGATCGGCGTCTGGAACTGATCCACTCCGGAGGTTGCAGCCACCCACATTCGCGCTCCGACGTAAGGCGATGAGCGAAGGCTGAAAGCCATTTTGGCGCTGGTGGAGATCCAAAACGGACATACGAATCAGGAACCCGGACACGGTTCGCTTTTCGAGAAGATGGATCGAATTCCTGTGCCTGCTACCAAGGGTATAATTTTAGATGCATTATTGATAGGAAGACCTGATTTCTTGTCGCGATTTATAAGAGGTTTTCGTCTTTTGAAGCTGAATCGGCATGGCCAGTCCGACGGAGAGTTCGATACGGAGAAGGCGCAGGCACTTGTGCGGATCATCATCGTCACGGGAGCAATTAGCTACGTGCTGCCGTCGATATTGATGGGAGCCACGCCCACCGAAGCTTGGGGTGTAGTGCCTCTTCTCATCTATTACTTCCCATTCTCGCTTGCGGCCTATCTGTGGATTGCCCGTCGGCCTGGCGAGAACAGGCTGCGCCGCACCATTACGATCACGCACGATCTTGGGGCGCTGACATTCACGGTTGCAATGGGAGGCGCGACGTTTCTTCCGCTCTTCGCCATCATGCTGTGGATCACTGTGGGGAACGGACTTCGCTTCGGGCCCGCTTACCTCAAGGCCTCAACAGCTGCCACGCTGTCAGGCATCGCGGCGATTACCTACGCCAATCCGTATTGGCAACAAAACCCGTTCATGGTCCTGACCTTCGCACTGACGACGCTGCTTGTTCCAGCCTATATTTACGTGCTGCTCGGTCGGCTCCGTAAAGCGTACGAGGCGGCACAGGAAGCGAGCTTATCAAAATCCCGATTCCTTGCGCAGGCGAGCCACGACTTGCGTCAGCCAATCCACGCCATCAGTCTTTTTACGGCCTGCCTGCGTGATGCAAGTCTGCAACCAAAAGAGTTGCAGATGGTCGAGAACATCGACCGATCGCTGCAGAGCGTATCGCGCCTGTTCAAGTCTCTTCTGGATATTTCGACACTCGACAGCGGCAGAGTTACGCCGAAGTTGGAAAAGATCGCGATCGCGGAGGTGATCGACGATGTCGTACGCCAAAATTACGAGACGGCACAACTGAGTGGTGTCGAACTGCGCGTCGCGACCTGTAGCGCCGTTGTCGAAATCGACCGGGCTCTGTTCACGACCATGCTTCAGAACATCGTCAACAATGCAGTGAAGTATGCTGCGGGCCAGGTTATCGTTATCGGATGCCGACGTACCTCCAGACAGCGCTTGGCAGTTCAGGTGTACGATCGGGGTCCGGGTATTCCGTTCGAGCACCAGTCGAAGGTGTTCAACGAGTTCTATCAGGTTCGCGAACGTGGCGATAAAGACGTAGAGGGTGTAGGCCTCGGCTTGCCTATCGTAAGGCGTCTTTCCCATCTCCTCGATGTGAACGTCACGCTCCGATCAGTGCCGGGCAAAGGAACCTGCGTGACCTTGGGGAACTTGCAGATCGCTCGCAAAGTCACTTCCGCTGGTGTAAAAGTCCCAACAGAACCGACGTCGGTCGGCGGGCTACGGGTCCTGCTGGTGGAAGACGATGAGGCGGTATTGGCTGCCACGGCCAGCCTTCTGCGCAAATGGGGATGCGAGGTTCAGGCTGAACTGGCGATACCAGAACAGGTGGCCGAGTGCGATCTCCTGATAACAGATTTTGACCTTGGCGGCGGCGTAACTGGAACGGAGTGCATTCATCTTGTCAGGAAGCGGGCCGGACGACAGGTTCCGGTCGTCGTCATGAGCGGCCATGACGAGGCGCGAGTGAGGGAGGATCTGGGTTCGCCCGACATTCCTATTTTGTCCAAGCCCGTTCGACCTGCCGAATTGCGCTCGATAATCGTCGTCAATGGCATGGAAGCTCGCAAAGCGTTGGTGACCTGATCCCCAAGATCCCACCGCTGGCTGTGGGCGGGATGCGACCTGCTAGTACATGTGAACTGATGCAATTTCAGGTCTGCCACGGCATCAAGGTAGATCGTGGGAGTGTAGAAGTCTGGAGGAGATAGGTTGTCGCGAAATCCCAACACTCGCAGCGTCCGAAATCCAGGACTTCGGCGATAACCTCACGGCTCCCGCTGACGCGCCAGCCAGACCGTGTGCCCGCCACAGTCAGGGTCTTCCGCAACGTGGGCCACAACTTCAAAGCCGTTTCGGTCGAGCAGCAGGCGGTATTCGTCGGGGCCGAGGCTGGCGTGATAGAGGGGTTCTCCTTCCAACGTGCCTATGGCTTCTCCAACGGAGGGACCGCTCGTGAACAGCAATGGTGCTTCCGGTTCGAGATGGTCGCGGAAGATGGGGAACATCATGCGCTGATCGTGAGGCGCAAGGTGAAAGAAGCTGTCCCAGGCGATCAGTCCGCCATATTTCCGATCCAGTTTCAGCGAGCGCATATCCGCCACTTCCGATGTCTCGCCGGGCAGGTTGGCCCGGAATAAGGCAACCATCTCGGGCGAACCGTCCACGCCGGTCACCCGATGACCTCTGCCGACAAGGTAACGAGCGATAGGCTCGCCAGATCCGCATCCAATATCGAGCACCGTTGCCCCTTGCTGCACCATGTCGGCAAACCGCTCGACCCACACGCGCTCTGACAGCACCGTACCGCGCACGTTTGTCCACGCGTCAGCATGGCGACGATAAAGGTCTATGATGCGGGCCGCTTCGTCGATCATGCTCTCACTGTCTATCTGCTGTGTCCGGTGTCGCCAATCTCCCGATTAAATTTCAATTTCGCGACCGACTTTTGCACCGCCGCAGCATAGGATTTTCGCGCCGGAGTTCACCGCGCCTGCGTTGGCGCAGTGCGGGGGTGTTTTATATAAAAAATTCCGTTATTACGTATAGATCAGGAGTTTAGTGCGGTTGCTCGACGGTGCTTCGCCTTGAACCAATCGAACCTACGATCCGCAAAACACGAAGACAGCAGCCACACTGAACGAGTCGTAGATTTTAGCACCAAATGGTGCTAGATCAGCCACTCATCTGCGGGAGCTAGATATGCGATCTACCATTAATCTCGACGACAATCTCATGGAACGGGCCAAGTTGCTCACAGGCACGAAGGAGACAGCAGCTCTTGTTCGACAAGCGCTGGAGACGCTGGTGCGTGTGGAATCCGGCAAAAGGCTGATCGCGCTTGGCGGCTCTATGCCTGAGGCTAAGGCATCGCCTCGCCGGCGGAGCGACGTCGCCAAGTGATCCTGGTAGACACCTCAATCTGGCTAGATCATTTTCGATACGGAGACGCAGAGCTACGAAAAATCATCGATGATGACAGTTTGCTCTGCCACCCTTTCATTGTCGGCGAACTGGCGCTTGGTAGCCTGCGAGAACGCGATGCAGTTCTTGCTTTCCTGGCAGCTCAACGCGAAGCAATGATAGCGACCCATGCGGAGGTAATGACGATAATCGATCGCCATTCGATATTCAGCATGGGGATCGGTTACACGGATGCGCACTTGTTGACTTCAACACTGCTGGACAAACGGTCTAGTTTGTGGACAAGAGATAAGCGCCTGGCGGCCGCAGCACAAAAAGTCGGCGCAGCGCTTCATCTAGATGCGCAAGCCTCTCATTAGAACCGCAAGGCGGGACCGTTCAGCTCTATGAAGCACTTGACCGGATTCGAACCTACAACCCTTGTGGCAACCAGTGACAAGCTCGACACCATTGCTCCATTCAAGATCGATGAGGTGTCGGATATCGATGATCGGATCATACAGCGCGGCACCCGCCATAAGGCTTCGTTTTGAAGAGAAAGCGTTCAGGCTTATACCGCCGAATGACTGGTAGCTGTTGTGTCAAAAATCGCTTGCGGCCGAAGCGGTCACTGCGGTAAGCGCTCTGTTTCGCTTGGAACGTATTCAGAATCTGAGTTTTTTCTCTCCACGGGAGTACAAAGTAAAATTCGCGCATACGCTTGCTCTGCGGCATCTGCCGCGGCGATATGTGAGGGCGCTTGGCCCGCTACATCGTCTGCGGCGAGGCCATTATGGAGTACCGTCAACTCCCAATACCAATTCTCATTCAAGCTGATGTCGGAGACTGCGAGTTAGATACGCGCGACAACCTTATCTCCGTCTAGGCCCTTAAAATCGCCATGACTAATCGGGTTGGCCTTGCGCCATTCAAGCCGCTCGTTAACAGAAGTAGGGACCGTTATGCTCATGTTCCCGAAACCCCTACTCGCCCGTGTTGTTCCGTGGCGGCAACATCGCTTACCGCCATCGGCAGGTCGTTCAACCTTAAGCCCACCTGATTTTCAAAGCTCTTGGCTCTCGGACACCCTCCTTTGCTAATGCTCAATTCTGCCTCGCCGCGGCGTAAAGTTTTCGGCAGTGTTTTCGAAGCTATGGCGTAGAATATCGTGCCACTGTTAGGATCGACGGCGATGGCGCGTTGCGAGGGCCGATGATCAGCACGACGTCTATGCTAGCTGTCCAGACCCCGTCCAGCGGTCTCACGAGAGCCCCCTTAGCAGCTTTGTGAGCAGGCTGTTCAGCGCGTGCTGCTCGGTTTCGGACAGCGCCGCAAGAATTGCGCGTTCATTCTCGACATGGGCCGGTAGCACGTCGTCGATGAGCACCTTTCCCTTATCCGTCAGCGCGACAAGTGTGCCACGCCGGTCCGTTGGATGCTTGCGGCGCTCTATGAGCCCCGTCTTTTCGAGCCTGTCGATCCGTGCTGTCATCCCTCCCGACGAGATCATCGCCGCTTCGTAAAGCGCCGTGGGGGTGAGCGCACAAGCCCCTCCCGACCGGCGCAGCGTAGCCAGCACATCGAACTCACCATTCTGCAATCCGAACTCGGCAAAGAGCGGATTCAGCCGATCGCGTGTGACGATCTGCGCTAACTCGGTGAGACGGCCGAGAACTTCCATCGGAAAAGTGTCGATGCCCGGGCATTCGTTCCGCCACTGGCTGGCGGCAACGGCGGCGCGATCCTCATGGACAACCGGCTTGGTCATATTTTTACCTTGACATTAAGATACTTTATATAAAGATAGTAAGCATCGTGACGCTCGATGGCAACCGCCTTTGACGTGCTTGCAAGATCAAGATCGAGAAAAAATGATGAACGCGCCGCTCCGCGGCACGGCAGGCGCCCCTGCGTCCACCGCGCTGAAACCTCTCCTTTGCCTTTTGTCGACGGGTGCCCTGCTTGGCATGACCACCGTGATTGCCGGCCTTGCTATCCGGGCGGGCTGGCATCCCGTTGCTTTCCTCTTCTGGTCGGCGCTGGGCGGAGGTTTGCTGCTAGCTATTATAGCATTCATGAGCGGAGAGCGTCCGAAAGCTTCCCTCGCGCTGTTTCGCTATGCCCTGCTGTCGGGTCTGCTGAGCTTCGCACTGCCGAACATGCTGTCATTCGTCGCTATCCCACATGTCGGTGCGGGCTTTGTTGCGCTCTGCCTGGCCTTTCCGCCATTGCTGACCTATGGGCTGGCGTTGCCGCTTGGTCTGGATCGGTTCTCGGCCGGGGCGGTCGTCGGCATGGCTTTCGGGTTTGGCGGCGCCGTGCTGCTTGCGGCGTCCAAGCCCGCCGCCGGTGGTGACGGCTGGATGTGGACAGGGGTCGTTCTCCTGGTTCCATTCATCATAGCGACCGGCAACATCTACCGTACCGTCGCCTGGCCAGAGCAGGCCTCGCCCCGACTGTTGGCGCCAGCCATGGTGCTGACGGCGGCCATGATCATTGGACTCTACGCTACTCTCGCCCATGTGCCGTTCACTCCTGCGATCTGGGATCGCAGCGTTATGGTGCTGCTGATGATGCAAATGGCGATCATCGCCGGCACCTATGCGCTCTATTTCGTGCTCCAGAAACTGAATGGTCCGGTAGGACTCGGCCAGATCGGCTGGATCGGCGCGGCAACCGGAAAGCTTCTGGCCGTTGCCTGTCTTGGAGAGGTGATCCATGCAATCCTTCCACCAGCGTTTTTGCTCATTCTTGTCGGCATCGTGCTCGTCAGCAGGAGGGGGAAATGACGCAACGCCAAGCCCTCGCTCTCGTGGTCATCGTGCTGGTGGCGCTGAATCTGCGGCCGGCCATGGCCGCACTTGGTCCCTTGCTGGACCTCATTGAGCAGTCCACGGGGATCAGTTCGGCCGGCGCCGGGATGCTCACAACCCTACCCGTCTTTCTCATGGGTCTTGGTGCCTTCGCGGGGCGGCAAATTCGTGTGCTCCTCGGCCAGCGTCGGGGGGGAGCACTGGGCATCGCCTTGGTCGCCGCAGCCTGCGCCAGCCGGTTCTTCTGGCACGATGCGAACGGCATGTTCCTGACCGCGGCGATTGCCGGCTTTGGCATCGCGATCGTGCAAGCCCTGGTTCCCGGCATCATCAAGCAGTGGTTTGGCGAAGCAACCGGGCGAGCGATGGGTCTTTACACCACAGGCATCATGGGTGGTGCTGCCTTGGCCGCGGCAACCGCCGCCGGCTTCGCCCGCATGATGGGATGGCAAGCCACATTGGCAGTCTGGTCAATCCCGGCGGTTGCCACACTGGTCTGTTGGCTGGCATTTCCTGCCCCTGAAATGCCCGTGCAGCCCAAACATGGAAGTGTCCGCACCTCATTCTGGTGTTCTCGCAGGGCTTGGTCGTTGATGCTGTTCTTCGGGATCGGCACGGGCGCCTACACGCTGGTTCTCGCGTGGTTTCCGCCATTCTACATCGGGCTTGGTCAGAGCCGCGAGATGAGTGGCTATCTGCTGGCCGGACTGACCCTCACCGAGGTGGTGGCCGGACTGGGGGTCTCAACCATGATCGGCCGGTTTCCGGATCGCCGTGGTCCCTTGCTCACTGCGCTGCTTTGCCTGCTTGCGGGCCTTGCATGCCTGCTCCTGGCGCCCGTTTCACTGGCGCTGGCGGCCGTCCTCATGCTTGGCATGGGTATTGGCGCTCTGTTTCCGCTGTCGCTGATCGTCACTCTGGACCACGCCGACGATCCGGCTGTGGCCGGCGACCTGGCGGCCTTCGTTCAGGGCGGGGGCTATATGATCGCAAGTGCAATGCCTCTCATTGCGGGAATCATACGAGACCGCTCTGCCGATCTTTCCCAAGCCTGGGTTCTGATGGCGTCGAGCGTGGTCGTTCTCATGGCCGTGGCCATGAGGTTCTCACCGCAAAGCGCTCGCGGAATATAAATTGCGCGCAGGCTGCTGGATCAGCGTTTCACGCACAGTGCTGATCCAGCAGCGCCCAAAAGCAGGGCGATACCTGCCCACGGCAGCCCGCCTGCTCCTGCGGTTTGGAGAACGACGCCACCCATGACGGCTCCGCCAAAAATGGCGATATTCCATGCCGTGACGATCATCGCCTGGGCCACGTCGGCCGCAGGACCGGCAGCACGCGCCGATGCGGTCTGAAAGACCGTCGCCGACCCGCCGAAAGCCAGTCCCCAGATAATTGCGGCCCCGTAGATTGCCGACGATGCTCCCGTCGTCACCGCTAGTATCAAGACCGCCACAAGAAACAGGCCGATCCCGGTGAAGGTCAATGGTCGCAGCCATTTGTCGATCAACACGCCCGTCAGACCAATACTGACAAGTGCGGAACCCCCGAAGACAAGAAGGACACTGTCGATTTGGCCCGTCATGCGATGGCTGGCCAGAAGGGGTGCGATGTAGGTGTAGAGGAAATTATGGGCCAGGACGAAGCAGAGCGTCACCGCCAGCACCGGGCGCACGCCCGGAACCACGAAGACCTGGGTCAAGGAAGGGCGTTGCGTTTCAGGTTCGCCGGGGAAATCAGGCACCTTCGCGATGATCCAGCCAACCAACAGCAGCGCGATCACGCTGAGCAGACCGAAGGTCAGCCGCCAACCGGCGAGGTTGCCGATAAATGTGCCGGCCGGGATACCGATGGACAGCGCCAACGGCGTCCCCGCCATTGCAATGGCCATTGCCCGGCCTGCGAGGCAGGGCGGCGCCATGCGAACAGCATAGCCGGCCAGCAACGCCCACAGCAGGCCGGCTGAAACACCGCCGACGAAACGTGCTGCCATTGCGACGATGAAACTCGCCGTCAGCGCCGTGAACAGATTGGCGATAGCGAAACCGATGATGGCGCTGAGCAGGAGCGGTCGCCTACGCCAGCTTCGCGTTGCTGCCGTTAGCGGGATCGCTGCGAGCAGCGATCCCAGCGCATAGATACTGATCCATTGTCCCGCCATGGCGTCGCTCACGTCAAGCGCCCCTCCGATCTGCGGAAGCAGACCGGCCGGGAGGGCCTCCGTCAGGATGGTGACGAAGCCGGCCACCGCGAGTGCGCATAGCCCCGCTACCGGCAGCCGTTCGACCTGCGTCGTCACACGAAGGCCTCCGGCAGCACCAGGTCACCAACGGTGTAGGTGTGAAACTCGCTCGACGAGACGGTGTCGAGCTTGCGGAACTTTTCGAGAAATACCGGATCGGAAAAGAAGATCTCGACGTCGCCGGGGTCGGAGATCGCCTCAATATTCACAACGGTGAGCCCATCGGTGCTCTTGGCGAGGTTGCTCCAAAGAAAGCCCGGCTTCCGCTCGGCGACATAGTGGACGACATCTTGAATCAGCCGAAACGCCTCCTCCTGTTTGCCGGGGTGAACGTGAATCACGTTGACGATGAAAGTCGTCCGGGCGGGCTGGATCGTGAAGGTGGGGATCATGTGCGTCTCCTTGGTTTCGGAAGCCTAAGGGATAGCGGTCGCACAGCACCGGAAAAATGGGCCGTTGTTCCGATGACTGCGGATTAATATTCCTGTAAGAATTAGCGCATGGACAAACTCACGGCGTTCGACGCCTTCGTGCAATCGGCTGAAACCGGCAGCTTCGTTGCGGCTGGCCGCAAGCTCGGTCTTTCCGCCTCTGCGGTCGGCAAGGCAGTGGTGCGGCTTGAACGCCGACTGAACGTCAGCCTGTTCCACCGCAACACGCGCAATATGACCCTGACGGAGGAAGGGCGGCTGTTCCTTGAACGCTGCCGTCGCATCTTCGAGGAGGTCGAGGCCGCGGAAGCCGAGCTTGCCCGATCCAATCGGACGCCGCGAGGGAGGCTGCGGGTCAGTCTGCCCCTGGTCGGCATGCTGTTGACGCCAGTGATGGCCAAGTTTATGCGCGCCTGGCCAGAGGTGCAGCTCGACCTGGATTTCAGCGATCGGCTGGTGGACGTTGTCGAGGAAGGGTTCGATGCCGTCATTCGCACCGGGCCACCATCGGACAGCAGGTTGATGAGCCGCAATGTCGGCCGGTTCAAAGTGAAGATCGTTGCCTCACCCGACTATCTGACGCGATGCGGCGTGCCTGAAAACCCTGACGATCTGGAGCAGCATCAATGTCTTCACCAACGGTCGCCGAGTACCGGCAAGATTCGTCCCTGGCCGTTTGCTCGCGGGGAAGGGCAGGCAAAGATTGTCCTGCCCGAACGGATGAGCGCGACGGCGGTCGATCCTCTGATCGCGTTGGCGATTGAGGGGCTGGGCATTGCCTGTCTGCCGCCTTTTGCGATCCGTGGCGAGATCGCTGACGGCCGTCTCGTGTCCATCCTGGACCAGTGGGTAACCGAAACCGATCAGTTCAATGTTCTCTGGCCGGCCAGCCGCCAGATAACGCCAAAACTGAGGGCATTCATCGACTGCATGGCCGAGCATCTGCAGCCGCACTAGGCACCTCGTCGAGCCGGCACGACCCAGCCCCAACGCGGACATTGCTCAGGCAACTGGCGGGACTGCTGCTTCCCGTTCCAGTGCCGCCGCGACCGAGGGGCGAACCTCTACCCTGCGCATGTAGGCTGCGACCCTCGGCCAGCGACCGAGATCAATGCCAAAGCCCTTCATCCAACCAAGGACCGTGAAGAGGTAAGCATCTGCCACCGTGAAGTGGTTGCCCATCAGATAGTCTTGCGTCGCTAGACCGGTTTCGATGAGGTCAAAGCGGCGCGATAGCTTCGTCGTGAAGAGATCCCGCACCGTCTTCGGCAGGTCTTGATTGAAGAGCGGGCTCGATCCGGAGTGGATTTCGCTGGTGATGTAGTTGAGCCACTCCTGAAGCCGCACACGTTCCAGGGTGCCGTTGGCTGGAGCCAGTCCTGAATACAGCTTCAGATCCGCCAGATACTGGACGATAGCCGGCCCCTCCGTCAGCACGTCTCCCGTGTCGAGCACGAGTGCCGCAACATAGCCCTTCGGATTGGTGGAGAGAAAATCGCCACCCTCCGACGTACGCTTCGTACGGTTGTCGACCCGCACGAGATCGTAGGGCAACCCCAACTCCTGAAGAACGATATGGGGCGATAGGGAGCAGGTGGCAGGGGCGAAATAGAGTTTCATGAGGAAGGCTCCGCGGTCGATGGATGTCACCTTTGACATTGACGCAGACACGAGAATAAGGAAAATTACTGACGAAGATTTATGATATAAGCTCGCGTACTATGAACCTCACACAACTCCGCAGCCTGGTCGCCGTTGCCGATGCGGGTAGCTTCACCGCCGCCGCGACGAGTGTCGGCGTCACGCAGTCCGGCATGAGCCAGGCGCTGGCGGCGCTGGAAGAAAGCCTGGGCGTAAAGCTGTTGGCGCGCCAGCGGCACGGCGTCGAACTCACCGCCTTCGGAGAGAGGGCGTTGGACCATGCTCGTGCGGCGCTCCTGCATCTGGAGGCGATCCGGAAAGAAGCGGCGGAGGCGACCGGCGAGGAAGCCGGATCGGTGCGGATCGCGGCATTTCCCAGCATCTTTGCCACGGTGTTGCCGCCGCTTCTGCGACGCTTCCGCGCTCTCCATCCGGGCATTGAGCTGGTTGTGCTCGAAACGGACGACCGGGAGGTCGAGGCCTGGCTGAATGCCGGGGCCATCGATCTCGGCGTCGTTCTCAACCCGTCGCCGGACAGCGATGCTGTTCCGATCGGACAGGACGCGTGGGTCGCCGTTCTGCCAACGGCGCACCGCCTAGGACGACGTGGCACACTCTCCTTTGCCGAACTGGCGGCCGAACCCTTCGTGCTCGCGACCGGCGGGTGCCACGTCCATGCGCGAACGCTCGCCGAGGCCGCCGGCCTGTCGCTCGCGGACGTGCGAATGGAGGTGCGGGACTGGACCAGCGCGATTGCGCTGGTCAGGGAAGGTGTGGGTGTCAGCCTCGTGCCGGAATCGACGCTGCCCGAGAGACGGAAAGGCTTGAGGACCACACGGCTCGATCCGTCTTTGTGCCGCCACTTCGGCTTGAAGGCGTCGCCGGTGCGTCGCCGTTCGCGGGCCGCAAACTTGCTGATCGAACTGGCGCGTGGATGAGGTCACTTACCGGGCTTTGCACGCGTTAATGAAGCATAAAGCCCAAGGGGCCGTGTTTTATGGCCATAGGACACTCGACCAGAACCCTATCGATCAGTCTCGCACAACGACAGATCGGCACAGCTTTGTGCCATCGCCAATGTCGAGTGCGGCGCATCCAGCAGACCGGGCCTATTCTGCCTGCGATGCCGGCTCCACCGAACCCTGGCGGTTGCAGCGCATTCGCGTAACGATCCTTCGCGCGATAGGTGATACCTCGCCGGACGGTATTTTCTGTCGCGGCTTCGAACAGACTGAAGAGGCTCGCGACAAATGTCACACCTCAACCACTTCGCTTTCCACCCCTTGAAACGAAGTGAACTCGTGCCACCCCGAGGGTCGCCAATGGACGCCGCAAATCTGCGAAACCGGCGACGATATTCACGGAATTCCCATAGAGAAGACACTACCGCATCGCCAGCGACATCAAAGGAAGTTGGACGTGAGCGTTGACTACGCGCCCGGCCATCTTCACGCTCAAGAGCTCACAAGACTATCTTTCAAGGCACTTGATCCTCAGAAAACTCGGATGCTAAACATTCAACAACTTGGGAACTCTCGCTGAGTACCTCTAAAGCGCCTGATAGCCTAAGGGATTGAATGTGACCGCCGAAAAGCCTGACCAGACCGATCGGCCGCTCCCAAACCCATCCAGACTTGGCATGCGGTTGCGACTGTCGCGGCAGACGCGGGGAATGACGTTGAAGGCCCTTGCGGAGGCCGCACACTGCTCCGAGAGCCTGCTCTCCAAGATTGAAAATGGTAAGGCGTCACCGTCCCTCCCGATGCTTCATCGCCTGGTAGGCGCTCTCGACACGAATATCGGGTGGATGTTCGAAGAATCCGACGGCGAGGAAGGCATTATTTTCAGGGCCGGAACACGCCCGATGATCGCTCTTGATCCCTTGCGCCGCGGGGAAGGTATCTCCCTGGAGCGGATCATTCCCTATTCCGCCGGCCATCTTCTCCAGTGCAACATCCACCATATCGAAGAAGACGGTGAAAGCGCAGGCCCCATCCAGCATGCGGGCGAAGAGGTCGGCTATCTCCTGGCTGGCGATATAGAGTTAATCGTTGACGGCAAGAGCTTTCGCCTCTCGGCTGGGGATGCCTTTGTTTTTAACTCGGAACTCCCGCACCATTACCGCAACATGGGCAGGGAACGAGCCAGCATCTTCTGGGTCAATACGCCTGCGACCTTCTAGCCATTGCGCAAGTCAGAACCTAAAGAATCTTGTTCATGCCTGTTGACAGTTATTCAAGTCTCTTGAATTATGTTGATGCGCTTAAAGAGAGGGAGGTTCATGGAGCCTCCCCAAAACAAGGGGAACCCGAATGCGCCTTTCAAAAATTCTGAGCAGTAGCGCTGCGGCCATGGCACTGACATTCGTCCTCGGCGCGGCATCCGCCAGCGCGGAGACCTTCGCTCTCGTCACAATCAACCAGCAGGCCCTGTTCTTCAACCAGATCAATGACGGAGCCCAGAAGGCTGCAAAGGCTGCCGGTGCCGACCTCGTCATCTTCAACGCCAACAACGTGCCGGCCGCGCAGAACGACGCGATCGAGACATATATCACGCAGAAGGTCGACGGCATCATCCTCGTCGCAATCGACGTCAACGGCGTGAAGCCCGCCATCACGACAGCCAAGACGGCCGGCATCCCGGTCATCGCCATCGATGCGCAGATCCCAGGCGGCGACAACGTCTCCTTCATCGGCGTCGACAATGCCAAGGCCGGCGAAGATATCGGCAAGTTCTTCGCCGATTACGTCAAGTCCGACATGTCGGGATCGGCGAAGACCGGCATCGTCGGCGCGCTCAACTCCTTCATCCAGAACCAGCGTCTGGACGGCTTCAAGAAGGCGGCGGTTGCAGGCGGGGACGGTGTGACATTTCTCGACACAGTCGACGGGCAGAACCAGCAGGACGTCGCGCTCGGTGCCGCCGAAAACCTGATGACAGCCAATCCCGACATGACGGCGATCTACGCCACGGGCGAGCCCCAGCTCATCGGCGCTGTCTCCGCGGTAGAAAGCCAGGGCCGCCAGAAGGACGTAAAGGTCTTCGGTTGGGACCTGACCGCTCAGGCCGTCAAGGGCATCGAGGAAGGCTGGGTCACGGCCGTCGTCCAGCAGGATCCGGCCGGCGAAGGCAAGGCGGCCGTTGAGGCCTTGGTCAAGCTGAAGAGGGGCGAGACCATCGAGCCCGTCATCAACGTCCCCGTGACCATCGTCACCAAGGGCAACGTCGCTCAGTTCAAGGACATGTTCAAGTAAGGCAGCGTTTCCGCCGGGCTCCCGTGCACCGACCCGCCGTCGGGCCGGGATATCCGTGTGCGCGGCCGCAGCAGGTCCCCCATGCCGGCTGTGGTACCCGCCCTCTCTTTAAGGACACTCCATCATGACCGACGGTCACCCCTACCGCGTCCGGATGACAGGCATCTCCAAACGCTACAATCCCATTCAGACGCTCGACAATGTGACACTCACGCTGAAGCCGGGCGAGGTTCTCGGACTCGTCGGTGACAATGGAGCGGGAAAATCGACGCTGAGCAAGGTTTTGTCCGGTGCGGTCATACCCGACAGCGGGACGATCGAAATCGACGGCGAGCGCGTCTCCTTCTCGTCTCCCGCGGATGCGCGTGGCGCGCATGTGGAGATGGTCTATCAGGACCTTTCGCTCTGCGACACGGTCGATGTGGCGGGCAACCTCTTTCTCGGGCGCGAACCGCGCCGCCGCGTGCTCGGCGTGCCCTTCCTCGATACCAAGACCATGCACGCACAGACCCGCGCTATGCTCGATCGCCTCGGCATCGTCATCGCCGACACGCGCCTGAAGGTCGAAAACCTCTCGGGCGGCCAGCGCCAGTCCATCGCCATCGGCCGAGCCGCCTCCTTCGAGCCGAAGGTGCTTATCATGGACGAACCCACTGCCGCCCTGGCCGTGGCTGAGGTCGAGGCGGTGCTGGAACTAATCCGCACGGTCAGCGCGCGCGGCGTCAGCGTCATCCTCATCACCCACCGCCTGCAGGATCTGTTCCTCGTCTGCGACCGGATCCAGGTTATGTACGAAGGCCGCAACGTTGCCGAGCGGCGGATCGAGGACACCAGCATCGAGGAGGTCGTCAACCTCATCGTCGGCCGCAAATTCTCCGCGCGCTCTGCAAGGCACAGGCTCGACCGCGATACCGAAACGGGAGTTTCCGCATGAACCCCTTGCCTCCTCCCGCATCCTCTTCGGCTGGCTCCGCTCATGCCGGTGCGCATGCTGCCGGCCCTCGCCACCGCAAATCGGGTCTTTGGGACAAGCTTCTCGAAAACGGCAGCGTCGTCTCCATCGCCCTTTTCTTCGTCGTCGTCTGCGTCGTCTTCTCCGTCATCACCGGCGCGTTCCTCTCGGCGCCGAACATCCTGAACATCATCCGGCAGTGCGCGCCGCTTCTGATCGTGGCAGCCGCGATGACCTTCGTAATCACAACCGGCGGCATCGACCTTTCGGTCGGCTCCGTTCTGGCGCTGGTGGCGACCTTGTCGGCGACAGCTTTGCAGGCGGGACTGCCCTGGCCGCTGGTCATCGTCCTGATGCTCACGCTCGGCGCGGCGATCGGTGCGATCCACGGCTTCTTCATCGCCTACGAGAAGATACCGTCGTTCATCGTCACCCTGGCGGGTCTATCGATCATTCGGGGGCTGGCTCTCCTGATCACAGGTGGCTACTCGATCCCCGTCGATCCCTCCAGCACCTTCACCCTCATCGGTCGCGCCTGGTTCCTCGGCGTGCCCGTGCCGGCTCTGATTGCACTGGTCGTTCTTGGCATCGCCTACGTCGTCTTCAACCGTACGCCCTTCGGCCGCTATGTGACCGGCATCGGCGCGAACGCGGAAGCCGTGCGCCGGGCGGGCATCGACACGCGCTTCACGACGCTGTTCGTCTATATTCTTTCCAGCAGCGCAGCAGCACTTGCCGGCATCATCGTCACCGCCCGCCTCGGCTCCGGCTCGTCCAATGCCGGACAAGGCTTCGAACTCGAGGTCATCGCCGCTGTCGTGCTCGGCGGTACCAGCCTCTTCGGTGGCCGCGGCACCATCATCGGAACGATCCTTGGAGCGCTTACCGTGGCCGTTATCGCCAACGGCCTCATCCTTGCTCATATGTCGCCGTTCCTGACGCCAATCGTCACCGGCACCATCATCCTGATCGCCGTTTGGCTCAATTTCCGCCTGTTCCGCGGCGCGGGGAAAGGGCGATGACCATGGACCACCTGTTCGGGTCGGCACCCCGCGAGCGTGCGCAGATCGGCGTTACCTCTGGAACGGTGATGACCGTGCTCGGACCGATCCCCGTCAGCGAGATGGGTGTCACGCTGATGCACGAGCACATCCTTCTCGATGGCGCGAAATCCTGGCGCTGCCCTTGCCATCCGGAAGCCCAGGCGATCGGCACGCAGCCCGTCAGCATGGAGATCATCGGCGAATTGCGGATGAACCCCTATATGAACCGCGACAATGTCTCGCTGGATGACAGCGACCTCGCTCTCTCTGAACTCAAGCGCTTCCAGGCGCTCGGGGGTCACACGGTCGTCGACACCACGAATATCGGCATCGGCCGGGAGCCGGCAAAGCTCGCGCGCATCGCCCGCATGTCCGGCCTGAAGATCATCATTGGCACCGGTTTCTATCTTGAGTTTAGCCATCCGGAATGGCTAAAGGCGATGGATGTGGACGACGTCGCCCGCTTCATCGTCGACGATGTCGGCGGTGGCGAGACGCAGCCCGACGTCATGGCCGGCATCATCGGCGAGATCGGCGTCAGCAAGGATTTTACGGCGGAGGAGCGGAAGTCGTTGCGCGGCGCAGCACGAGCCTCGAAGATCACCGGCGTGCCGCTCTCCATCCATCTGCCCGGCTGGGAGCGCCTTGCCCATGAGGTTCTCGACATCGTGGAGGACGAAGGCGCCGATCTCCGGCATACCGTGCTTTGCCATATGAACCCGAGCCACGAAGACATTCCGTACCAGAAGGCACTGGCCGAACGCGGAGCGTTTCTCGAATACGACATGATTGGAATGGACTTCTACTATGCCGACCAGGATGCGCAGTCGCCATCCGATGAGCAGAATGCGCGTGCCATCCGGTCGCTCATTGATATGGGCTACGCCGACCGCATCCTCCTGTCGCAGGATGTCTTTCTCAAGATCATGCTGACCCGCTATGGCGGCTTCGGCTACGGTTTCATCCTCAAGCACTTCCTGCCGCGGCTGAAGCGCCACGGCGTCGATCAGGCCGCCATCGACTGTATGCTGATCGACAATCCTAGATCTGTCTTCGCCAGCCCGCGCTGAGCGTCCACCAAACTTTCAGGAGCCTCCATGTCACCGTCCACTTTAAAGTCCAAAGTTCTTCTCGCAGGCGAATCCTGGGTGTCTACCGCAACTCATATCAAGGGTTTCGACCAGTTTCCGACCGTGACGTATCACACCGGCGCCGACGAGCTACTCGCTGCTTTGAAACAGGGCCCGTTCGACGTGCAGTTCATGCCAGCACACGAGGCGCAGCGGGATTTTCCGCAGTCGCTGGAAGCACTGCAGGCTTATGATGCGATCATCTTGTCGGATATCGGCGCGAACACGCTGTTGCTGCATCCGGATACCTGGATCCACTCGAAGACGACGCCGAACCGCCTGCGCCTGTTACGCGACTACGTCCGCGAAGGCGGCGCGCTGCTGATGTTCGGCGGCTATTACAGCTTTCAGGGCATCAATGGCGGCGCCCGCTATCGCAAGACCCCCGTGGAAGAGGTATTGCCAGTCGACTGCCTGTCCGCAGACGACCGCGTCGAGGTGCCCGAGGGCTTCGCGCCGGTCGTGACGGGCGATACTGGCCACCCGATCCTGAAAGGGTTAGGCACCGACTGGCCGATCCTGCTGGGATACAACGAAGTAACGGTGAAGGACGGAGCCGAGGTTCTGGCAACTGTTTCCACCGACTATGGCTCCCAGCCGCTGCTCGTCACCGGCACCTACGGCAAGGGGCGCACCGTCGCCTGGACATCGGATGTCGGCCCGCACTGGCTTCCGTCCTCCTTCATCGCCTGGCCGGGCTACAAAACGTTGTTCGAACAGATGCTGTCCTGGGCGACATCCAAGGCCTGAACCATGACCGTGCACGTCGTTGGCAATGCCTGTATCGACACGACATTCCGTCTCCCCCGATTTGCCCTCGCCGGGGAGACGCTGAACGCGAGCAGCCATTTCAAGGGCCTCGGCGGCAAGGGCGCGAACCAGGCCGTGGCGGCTGCGCGAACCGGGGCAGTCGTCGCGCTTTGGACAGCCATCGGACGCGACGGGGACGGGCGCCGGATAAGCGACATGCTGGCCGGCGAGATTGCCGCGCTCCGAGCGACGGAGTTCAACCTTCCGAGCGATTGCTCGACGATTGCCGTGGATGCAGCCGGTGAAAACTTCGTCCTGAGCGGTGTGGCCTGCGCGGAGGCGTTCGACCCCATCCGCCAGACTGCGCTTGCAACGGAGGTCAGACCGTTCGACGTCGTCGTGCTGCAGGGCAACCTATCTTCCGATGCGACGAACGCGTGTCTGACCCTGGCGCGGGCCGCTGGGGCAAAAACGATTTTCAACGCCAGCCCGCTTGCGGTCGGTGCTGTGGTCGAACTTGCCTGCGTCGATGTCGTCATCGTCAACGAAGGCGAAGCCCTGTCGATCTCCGGCATGCAGACAGCGCAGGAGGCCGCCACTATCCTACTGGAACGTGGTGCCCGGTCCGCCGTCATCACACTCGGCGCTCGCGGATGTCTTTTTCTTCCGCACGCGCAGTCCGAGTCGATCGTCATGGCGGCGCCCGCAGTAAAAGTCGTCGATTCGAGCGGGGCGGGAGACGTGCTCTGTGGCGTGTTTGCAGGTTACGTATCGATGGGCTTGTCGCCGCTTGCGGCTTTGGCGATGGCGGTACAAGCCGCGGCACTCGCCGTGACGAGGCAAGGCACGATGGCATCCTGCCCGTCGGCGGCCGATCTTGCCAGCATACTAAAAACAACAGGATTGGAAGAGATATGACAGAGGTTGCGAAACCCGTTGGACCGGGCACCGGCGATGCGATCACCGCATTGTTCGGCAAGAGCAAGGCCGTCATCGGCGTCGTCCATCTCACAGCGCTCCCCGGCGCGCCACGGTACAAGGGCGAGGCTATCGAGGATGTCTATCAGCAAGGCCTGGACGATGCCCGCGCCTATCTGGAAGGCGGTTGCGACGGCGTCATCATCGAGAACCACGGGGACATTCCCTTCTCCAAGCCCGACGATATCGGTCCGGAAACCTCCGCATACATGTCGGTGATCTCCGATCGCATCCGCCGCGAACTCGGGCGTCCGATCGGCATCAACGTTCTTGCCAATGCCGCGATTCCGGCCCTTGCGATCGCAAGCGCTGCGGGCGCCGGCTTCGTGCGGGTCAATCAATGGGCCAATGCCTATGTCGCCAATGAAGGTTTCATCGAAGGCGAAGCAGCGCGGGCCATGCGTTACCGCGCAAAGCTGAGGGCGCAGGGCATCCGTATCTTCGCCGATGCACATGTGAAACATGGTGCGCACGCCATTGTTTCCGACAGACCCGTCGAGGAGCAGGTCAAAGACCTCGTCTTCTTCGACGCCGATGCCATCATCGCCACAGGACAGCGCACCGGTCACGCGGCCGATCTCGGTTACATCAGAATGATCAAGGAAGCAGGCGGGTTGCCAACGCTGGTCGGCAGCGGAGTCACGCCCGAAAACGCGCGCGATATTCTCGACATCGTCGATGGCGTGATCGTTGCAAGTTCGCTGAAATACGATGGCGTATGGTGGAACCATGTCGACAAAGCCCGCGTCATCGCCTTCATCGACGGCCTTAAGGGATGACGACGCGCTCGATTGACATAAACGGTGCGCGTCTTTTGCGACGGCTTGATGCATTCGCGGCGCTAGGCGCAACGCGGGCAGGTGGCGTCAACCGGCAGGCCCTAAGCATCGAGGACCGGCAAGCGCGAGCGCTGCTTGCGGAACTAGCGATCGAACGAGGATTCCGCGTCTATCAGGACCCGGTTGCAAACCTCTTCATTCGCCGCGACGGGACGCACGACGATCTGCCTCCGTTCATGATCGGCAGTCACCTTGACAGCCAACCGACCGGCGGTCGGTTCGACGGCGCACTCGGCACGCTTGCAGCGTTCGAGGTTCTTGAAACGCTGCAGGATCATGCCGTTGTCACGGATGGGCCGGTCGAGGTCGTTGCATGGACGAACGAAGAGGGTAGCCGCTTCGTGCCGGGCGTCATGGGTTCCATGGCTTTTTCACTGAGCCACATGCCCGATGTATGGAAGGACATCCGGGACGCACAAGGAACGAAGCTTCAAGATGCTATAGCCGAAACACTCGCGGCACTGCCTGCGGCTGAACTGCGCGCGCTTGGAATGCCAGTTGCCGGCTATCTCGAACTCCACATCGAGCAAGCGCCAACCCTAGAACGTGAAGGGGTTCCCATCGGCATCGTGACGGGTGTTCAGGGTACCCGCTGGCTGGAAATCCGAGTGACCGGTCAAGCTGCTCATGCCGGCACTACCCCTCTTGATCATCGCCGCGATCCCGTCGTTGCTGCGACAAGCGCACTCAATGCGCTCTATGCCAGTATCATGCCGGACGACCCGGAGGCGCGCTTTACTGTCGGCCGTCTGTCAGTAGAGCCCGACTCGATCAACGCGATCCCCGGCTTGCTCAGGCTCACCATCGACCTGCGCCATCCCGATGCCAAACGGCTCAGCGAAATCGAAGCCCTGATCATCGCCCTCTTCCAGTCTTCGTCTCACGCAAACGGCTGCACGCTTGATACGCGCAGAACCTTTGATGTTGCGCCGACGATCTTTGCTGAAAATATCATCCGGGAATCGGAGCGCGCCGCACGCCGCCTCGGCCTGCCATTCCGGCACATGATCTCGGGCGCTTTCCACGACGCCCTCTATATTTCCCGGATCGCCCCCACAGCCATGATCTTCGTCCCCTGCCGGGATGGGTTGAGCCATAACGAGGACGAATATGTCGAACCGGAACATTCGATTTCAGGCGCGAGGATGCTGTTCGAAACGGTCTGCGGCCTCTTGGGACAACCGGCTTTCGGTCTTCCGTTAGTGTAGATAGACCAGGCTTATCGGTCAGCCGTTGTGATCTTCATGAGCGCTTGTGCCCTTTCGCCCAGATGATAGGGCTTGGCAAGAGTCGGCGTGTCGGGAAAGGCCGCGCTGCGATCGGCATATCCGGCCCTTTTCTGGGGCTAGACGAGCCAAAAGGTGAGTCATGCCCGCCCCCTCGCCGCCTGAAGCCGCGCGGCGTCACTGTCGTACCGAACGAAAGGCCCACGTTCAAAGCGGGCCGTTTTGAATCAGGGCTTGGTCTCGTCGGAAGGTGCAGTATCATCCGAGGGAGCCGCCTCGTTATGGAATAAGTAATTTCATATCAGATGTGAAACGGGAAAGCCGGCCGCCTGCGGCGACCGGCCGGCCGGTTTATCGGCTCGAAAAAGGAGCCTGCTTACTTGACCACAGCTTCGAGCGGCACTGGCTCAGAGATGGTCCAGTTTCCGACCACGCCCGGCTTGCCCTTGTTCGTCTCTACGATCAGGTAGCGGGCCTGGTTCTGGTGGTGCAGTTCGGGCGTGAATGTACGCGGGCCAAAAAGCGTCGGCTCGCCCTTCATCTTCTCGAGTTCCGCAACGACAGCACCGGCTTCGGTCGTCTTGGCACGTTCGACGGCCTTGGCCCAGACGTCGATCATCGAATAGCCGGGATAGACATACTGGCTCGACGGGTCTGAGCCGGTCTTTTTCTTGTAGACGGCGTTGAACGTGTTGACGTCGGGGTTGGGGTCGTCGCCGTAGATGGAGCCCTGCACAGGCGTGAAGAAGTTGGAGAGATCCGGCACAGCCGATAGCCAGTAGCTTCCATCGACACCCGAACCATTGAGGATCATGGCGTTGATGCCGGCGGCGCGGATCTGCTTGATGGCGGAGACGGCGCCGGGCATCATGGTGCAGAGCATGATTGCGTCCGGCTCCTGCGGCAGCGCCTTGATACGGCTGATCTGCGCGGCAATCGAGGCATCCTCGTTCTTGAACGTGTCTTCCCCGACCAGCTTGGCGCCTTCCGCTTCCAGCTTCGGCATCATCCAGTCGAAACCGTCGCAGATCCCCTTGTTATATTCCGTCCAGGTATCGAGCAGGCGATAGAAGGTCTTGGCTTTTTTCTCCTTGAAGGCCCACTCCGCCATAGTCGCGCCCTGCACGGCGGCGAGAACCGACGCCGAGAAGCTGTGCGGACCGACGCCCTGAATGCCGGCCTTGACCGATTCCGCGCAGAGGAAGAAAGAGACGAGCCCCGCATCTTCGGCTGCAAGCGCTGCCGGCGCGCCGAAGTCGTAATCGCACGAGACGACCACGAGATCGGCGCCCTCGTCGATCACGGACAGGCCGGCCTTTGCGCCTTCGGCGCGGTCGGACTTGGTGTCGGCGCTGACGACCTCGATCTTCTTGCCGAGCAGGCCGCCGGCCGCGTTGATCTCATCGATGCGGATCATCGCCGCGTCCTGCGCCGGCTTGTCATAGGCCTCCATGAAGCCGGAGGCTCCCGTGGCAAACCCGACCACGATCCGCTCGTCATCGGCGAAGGCCGGATAGGCGGCCATCGTCGTGGTCAGAAGGGCTGCAAGCATTCTTGTCATTCTAGGCATTGGCTGCTCCTTTTTTACCGGTCGGTTTCCTCTCCGCCGGCTATTGTTGGGATGACTGTTTTCTGGAACTGCGACGAAACGACGTGATCTCGCGATTGCCGATCAGCCCGGCGGGCCGGAGCGCGAGAATGACGATCATGATGACCCCGAGCGCGATTTCCTGCAGGCCTTTCGGCAGGCCGAAGGTGGTGCTGCCGATGGCGACGCCCGCCTCGAGCCATCGCAAGGCCTGGATAAGCGCCGAGAGAAGAACGACGCCGATCACCGCGCCCGAAAGGCTGCCCATGCCGCCGACGACCAGCATGGACAAGGTGATGAAGGTCAGGCCGAGATAGAACGTATCCGGCGTGACGACGCCGATGGAGTGGGCCATCAATGCGCCGCCAAGCCCCATGACTGCGCCCGAGATGGTGAAGGCGACCAGCCGCGCGCGAGGAATATCGACGCCGGAGGCCGCAGCCGCTGTCGGCTCGTCGCGGGCGGCCCGAAGCGCAAGCCCGGCTCGGGAGATCGCGTGACCCCAGGCGATGAAGATCGAGATGATGGCCGCGCCGACATAGGGCCAGATCGTCCGGACGATGGGAATGCCGACGACGGACGACGTTGCCCCGGTCACATCCTCCCAGTTGGAATAGATCGTGTTGATCATCGCCAGCATCGCGAATGTGGCAATCGACGCGGCGATGCCGGACAGGCGCATTAGCACCCGGCCGAACACGAGAGCAGCGACGCCTGCGAACAGCGCCGCGAGAAACGCCGATTGCCAGTAGGGCAAGCGCGTTTCGAGCAGCCACTGCGGCAAGCCGGGAAGCGCGCTTTTCTTCATGATCGGGTTGATCGTCAGCCACGCCGCCGCGTACGCCCCCATGCAGGTAAAGCCGATATGACCGAAGCTGAGGACGCCCGAATTGCCGATGAAAATATAAAGGCCGACGACAAGCGTCACCCGCACGAAAACATCGATGACGGCCTGGTTGAACGGTTTTGACCCGCTGAGAACGGTAAGGCCGGCGATGGCGAGGATCAGCAGGGACAGAAGCACCGGGGTCATGATCGTCCGTCTGGCCAGCGAAAACGGCGCGGGCTTGCGGGACGACAGAAGATCGGCGGGAAGCGGGGAAACGGTGGCGGTGGTCATCGGATCAGACCCTTTCCTTGGTGCCGCGCGCGGCGATCAGTCCCTGGGGACGGAAGAGGAGAATGAGGATGACCGCGCCATAGACGAAGGCATCGCGGAAGGGGCGCGCATCCACCGGCAGCACGACCTGCATGACCACGGAGGCCCCGCCGAGCAGAAAGCCGGCAAGCACCGCACCCGCCAGACTTCCCAGCCCACCGATAACGGTGGCGATGAAGGCCATCAGCATGATCGACGCGCCCATCTGGATATCGGCCGTGCCGGTCTGGCTGCCGAAGATCAGCGCGATGGCGCCGGCCAGGGCGCCTGAGAGCGCAAAAGCACCCATGATCACGCGGTTGGCGCGCACGCCCAGCATGCGGGCCATGGAGAAGTTTTCAGCCGCCGCCCGCATTTCCAGACCGAAGCGGGTCCGGCGGAGAAACAGGGAGAGACCTATGAGGATGACGACGGTGGCGACGATGGTGATCAGTTGCAACAGGGGCAACCGCGCACCGAAGATCTCGACCGGCTGCGACAGCATCGGCAGCAGCGAAATGGATTTCGGACGGCTCGTGAAAAGCATCAGCAGGAAGTAACGGATGACGAAGCCGAGCGCGAAGGACGCGATCATCATTGTCGCCGGACTTGCACGGCGGAACCGCCGGAAGACCAGGATCTCGCAAAGGACGGACAGGCCCGCCCCGACGACGAGAACCAGCGGCACCAGCAAATACCAGGGCAGTTGCCCGGCGAACACCACCGCCATGGCATCGGTCGATGGCCAGAGCAGCGCGAAGATGCAGAAGGCGATGACGTCGCCATGGGCGAAATTGACCAGCCGCATGACGCCGAAGATGAGGGCGATGCCCAGCGCGCCGAGCGCATAGAGCGAGCCGAGGGAGAGTCCGTCGAAGACGATCTGCAACATCTCAATGATCCTCATATCCGAAATAGGCCGCCTGAATGGCCTCGCTGTTGCCGAGCGAGCGGGCATCGCCGTCCAGCACGATCTCGCCGCCACGCATGAGGATCATGCGACCGCCGATCATCACGGCGCGGGCCGAACTCTGCTCGACGATCAGCAAGGTCAGCCGGCGCTGCGAGCGCAGCGCGATTAGGCACTCATAGACCTGATCGGTGATATTGGGCGCAAGGCCGAGCGAAGGCTCGTCGATGGCGATCAGGCGGGGGCTGGTCATCAGCGCCCGCCCGATGACCAGCATCTGCTGCTGGCCGCCGGAAAGAAGGCCGGCCTGCCCGTTACGGCGCTCCTTCAGGATCGGGAACGTCTCGTAGACGGCTTCGAGTTCCGTGGCGGCGCGGGCTTTCCAGCCACGCTCTTTCGCCCGCATGCCGGTTCCCACCATGAGGTTCTCCTCGATGGTCAGCGACCCGAACACCTCGCGACCTTCCGGCACCATGGAGAAGCCGAGCCGGGCGATATCTTCCGGCGCCCTGCCGGTAATGTCGTCCCCGACAAAGGAAATCCTGCCGGATGCTGCCGGTGTGACGCCGGCAATGGTGCGCATCAGCGACGATTTCCCGGCCCCGTTCGGGCCGGTGACAAAGACGATCTCGCCCTCGTTCATGGAGAAGGACACGCCGCGAACGGCGGTCAGGCGGCCATAGCGGATCGTGATGTCGGAAACGGCAAGGACGCTCATTGCAGGGCCTCCAGAACGGGAAGATCCGTATCGACGGCGGTGCCCATATAGGCGTGCCGCACCTTTTCGCTGTCGCGGATGGCGGCGGGCGTTCCCTCCTCGATGACAGCGCCGCTGTCGAGCACCACGATGTGATCGCATAGCCCGAGAACGAGCCCGACATTGTGCTCGATCAGAAGCACGCCGCAGCCGCGTTCGCGGGCGATGCGGCGTATGAGGGCGGAAAGATCGCCGGCTTCATGGCTGCTCATGCCAGCGGCCGGTTCATCGAGAAGGATATAGGCCGGCTGGCCCATCAGCGCGCGGCCGATGGCGACACGGCGCTCGTCCGTATAGGGCAGCGTGCCCGCGATGCGATCACCCAGAGCGCTGATGCCGATCCAGTCGAGCATGGCCGCAGCCTCGGCCACGGCCGACCGCCGGCTCATGCCGAGGCCGACGCCGGTCACCTCCAGATTGTCTATAACGGCCAGGTCGCGAAACAGCCGGCCGCCCTGGAATGTCCGGGCGATGCCGCGACGGCGCACCTGATGCGGCTTCAGCCGGTCGAGAGAGTGTCCATCGAGTTCGACGGCGCCCTCCGTCGGCATCTGAAAGCCGGTGAGAACATTGACGAGCGTCGTCTTGCCCGCCCCGTTCGGGCCGATCAGGCCGCTGATATGACCAGGCGTGATGTCGAGCGTAACCGACGACAGCGCCTTGAGGCCCGCGAAGGCGACCGAGACGTTTTTCGCGCTGAGTTGACCCATGCCGCTGTTCCCATATGTTGCCGAAGGACAGGGCACGCGACATCAGGCCGTGTCCGGCCTGTGAATGTCAGTGAAGTTCCCCATCGGTTCCGGCGATCTCTGCGGATCGTCCGGTGTGCCAAAGTCACGCCGTTTTCCGGCTTCGTCTTGTCGATGCGCGCGCCCGATGTGGTCACCTGGCGCGAGCGAAGGGCCGGCTTTGGCCGACCGTACCCTCCCTGATCCCGGTTCCTCCTCCGGGGCATCGCCGGTCGCCTCGCGGCAGCCGGTCAGATCCGTCCGCCATCAGGCGGACAGGTATTCCTCTGCCCTCGACAGGGCGGCCCGGCGGTCGGCCCGTGCCGACAGTGCCTGCTTGAGCGTTACCGGCACGAAGCGCGCCGGCATGTGCGGCTGCATTTGCGCGATGCGGTCCATGTCGGCGGAGATGACGACGCCGAGCATCATGTAGCCGCCGCCCGAAACCGCGTCGCGGTGAAGGACGATCGGCTCGGTGCCGCTCGGCACCTGAACCGAACCGTAGGGATAGCAGGCATCGACGATGTTCGATGGATCCGAGCCGGCACCGAACGGTTGTTCGCGCGGCATGAAATCGAGCGGCGTGCCGCCCCGGAACCGGTAGCCGATCCGGTCGGCCTCGGGCGCAACCTTCCAGGTATCCTCGAAGAAGCGCTTGCCGGCCGCCTCGGTGATGCGGTGCCAGTAGATGCCGGGAAGCATGCGGAGTTCGGCGGGCGATGCGCCGATACCGCGCAATTCGGGAGGCAGCGAACGACCGGCCACCCCTGCCCCTGCATGAGAGCCGTCCCCGACCGGAAGGACGTCTCCCGCCTTCAGCACCCGCCCCTCGAACCCGCCGAGCGTGCCGAGCACATAGGTCGAACGGGAGCCGAGAACGACGGGAACGTCGATACCGCCGGACACGGCGATGTAGGCGCGCGCGCCGCCCTTGAGATAGCCGAAGGAGAGGCGGTCGCCGGCCTTGACGGGAAAACTCTCCCAGGTCGGACGCTCATCGCCATTGACCTTCGGCGGCAGCTCGCCGCCGGTCACGGCAACGGTCGCGGCGGCCTCGAACTCCAGTTCCGGACCCATGAAGGTCGCTTCGAGGACGGCCGCATTCGGATCGTTACCGACGAGCAGGTTGGCGATCCTCGTTGCGAACCGGTCCATGCCGCCGCCTTCGGGGATGCCGACATGATAGTAGCCGGGGCGACCGAGATCCTGCACGGATGTGGCAAGGCCGGGCGAAATTACCTTAACGGCCATCGAGAAGCTCCATCAGTTTGGCGTTGGTGCCGTAAATGTCGCTGTTGAACCGGGTGAGGTTGAAGCTGCAGTCGCGGACCGCAGGCTGCCAGCGGTTGGCGGCAATCTCCTCCAGCGTCGCGTCGTATTCGTCCTTCGTAATTGCCTTGAACTTGACGATATCGCCCGGCTTGAACAGGCACATCTCATCGGAGAGATAGCGCACCGTGCGGGTGGGATCGTAGATCGGCGCGGGGGTCACGCCATACATCTGATAGCCGCCAGCGCCGCGCACGGAGTATATCGCCGCAAAGCAGCCGCCATGGCCGACCGTCAGCTTGGGCGTGTCGGTTCGCGGCCGCAGATACTTCGGCGCCTCGATCTGCTTCTTGCGCTCGACCATCTGGTAAAGCCATGGCAGGCCGGCGACGAAACCGACCATCGAGACGAACCAGGGCTGGCCGGAATAGGCGGCTATGAACGCCTCGACCGTCGCATAACCATTGATGCGGGCGGAATATTCAAGATCCGTGGCGCTCGGGTCCTGATGCCGCTCGCGAAAGCGCATGCCGGTCTCGTGCGTCCAGGGGTCCTGAAAATAGACCGGAAGCTCGATGATGCGCGTCTTCAGCGACGCATCTGACGTGGAGGCCGCGTGCTCCATCGACGCCAGTTCCTTGAGGAGATCCTGCGGCGAGATGATGTCGGGATCAAAGCGGATCTGGAAGCTCGCATTGGCGGGACACGTCTCGGTCACGCCGCGAATTCCAGCCTCGCGCACCGCATTGATCATCGAGAGGCCGGTGAAGAACGAGGCGAGCGACATGTCCTCGGAGACCTCTCCGAAAATATGTTCGTCTCCGCCGAAGTTGAAGTGTATCGACATCCGTTCTCCTTCTCAGCCGGCCAGCGCCGCTGCGTTGTCGGTCAGCCAGCCTTCCAGCCAGCGGGTGTGAACGTCTCCGGCCAGCACGGCGGGATCGGCGGCAAGGGCGAGAAAAAGCGGCTTCGTCGTCTTCATCCCGGCAATCTCAAGTTCCCGCAGAGCCCGGACCAGACGCGCGATGGCCGCCTCCCGCGTTTCCCCGTGCACGATCAGCTTGGCAAGCAGCGAGTCATAGAAGGGCGGAACGTCGTAGCCGCTGTAAAGCATGGAATCGAACCGCACGCCTGGTCCGCCGGGAATGCGGAGATCGCCGACCTTCCCCGGAAACGGTGCGAAATCACGCGCAGGATCTTCCGCATTGAGCCGGACCTCGATGGCATGTCCCTTGACCCTGATGTTGCCCTGAGAGAGCCGCAGCGGCTCGCCGCCTGCAATGCGCAGCATTTCGGCGACCAAATCGATACCGGTGATCGCCTCGGTCACCGGATGCTCGACCTGAATGCGGGTGTTCATTTCGATGAAGTAGAACCGGTCGGCCGCATCGTCGTAGAGATACTCGACGGTGCCGGCGCCAGAATAGGAAACGGCCTTCGCCAGCGCGACGGCTGAGGCGCAAAGCTCGGCCCGCAACGCATCCGACAGCGCGCGGGACGGCGCCTCTTCCCAGACCTTCTGGCGACGGCGCTGCAACGAACACTCCCGCTCGAAGCAGTGCACCGCATCGCGGCCATCGGCCAGAATCTGCACCTCGATATGACGCGCCCGGCCGATGACTTTCTCCATATAGAGGCCGCCATCGCCGAAGGCGGCGAGCGCCTCGGCCTGTGCCTGCGGAAAGGCCTGATCGAACTCGTCCAGCGAATTTGCGATGCGGATACCGCGCCCGCCGCCGCCAGCAGCGGCCTTGATCATGACAGGAAAGCCCGTTTCCTCAAGCACGGCGCGCGCGGCCTCTATGCTTTCCACGCGACCGGCCGAGCCGGGCACCACGGGCACACCGGCGGCGGCGGCGGCCGAACGCGCCGAAACCTTGTCGCCCATCAGGCGGATCGCGCGGCCGGAGGGGCCGACGAAGACGAGGCCCGTAGCCGTGACCGCGTCCGAAAAATCCGCGTTTTCGGCAAGAAAACCATAACCGGGATGAATGCTGTCGCACCCTGTCGATCTCGCAGCTTCCAGCAGGGCGTTCATGTCGAGATAGGATTTCTTTGCCGCGGGCGGTCCGATATGGACGGCTTCGTCGGCGATCTTCACGTGCAGTGCGTCGGCATCGGCCGCGGAATAGACGGCCACTGTCGCGATGCCGAGATCCTGTGCCGCCCGGATCACCCTGACGGCGATTTCGCCTCTGTTGGCAATGAGCAGCTTCTTCAACATCAGCCAAGGTCCGCCAGAGGCGCGCCGGCCATGACGGGATCCTCATTGTCGATGAGGAAGGCGATGGCGGTGCCGGCGACCTCGGCCCGCACCTCGTGGAACGACTTCATCACCTCGATAAGTCCGATGACGTCGCCGACAGCCACATCGTCTCCGTCGGCTTTGAGAGGCGGCTGGCCGGGCGCGGCACTCCGGTAGAAGGTTCCGGGAAGGGGCGAAAGGATCTGTGTCATGGCATGGGTCTCCGATACCGGGAATGCAACGTCAGGCTTGCGAGACAGGCTCTAAATGCTGGCATGAACGGCGCTGGGCGGTCGTTCCGGTCGTCTTCACGCGGCGATTGCGGCACGGACCGCCCTGGCGATATCGATAGCGTTCGGCGTGTCGGAATGAATGCAGATGGTTTCGCAGGTAACCGGAAAATGGCTGCCGTCTGTCGCGGTTCCCTGACGTTCGTTGATCGCACGCAGGCATCGTTCCGTCATCAAGGCCGGATCCTTCGCCTCGTGTTCGCGCGTCACGATCAGCACGCCACCCGGATCGTAGTCGAGATCGGCGTAGAATTCGGGAACGAAGCCGATGCCGCGCTCCTTGTAGATCGTTTCGTGCAGCGTGCCTGTCATGCCGAACAGCGGCACGCCGAAGATCTCCGCCGCATCACAGATGCCGTGCGCGATCGCTTCCTGCCTTGAGGCCATGCCGTAAAGGCTGCCATGCGGCTTGATGTGGTTGAGTTCCATCCCCTCCGCCCTGAGGAAGCCGACGAGCGCGCCAACCTGATAAAGCACCGAATTGGCGATTTCCTCACGGCTCATCTTCATCTCGCGCCGGCCGAAACCCTGCAGATCCGGCAGGGATGGATGGGCGCCCACCCTGACACCCTGCGCCTTCGCGCTGCGCACCGTGGAGCGCATGTGATCGGGATCGGAAGCATGGAAGCCGCAGGCGACATTGGCAACGTCGATGAGCGGCATCAGGCCGGCATCGTCGCCCAGCCTGTAAAGGCCAAAGCTTTCGCCCATGTCACAATTGAGCGTGACGTGCATTTCAGTACCCCTCGTTAAGCTGCCGTCTTTGCGGCGTTGCACAATTGATGTCTGACGTTTTTGCGCTTGTGAAATAGTTATTTCTCGAATGTAATATTCAAAAAAACGATAATGCTTCAGAGGGCAAAACGGCATGAGTATTACATTGAAACAACTGGATTATTTTATTGCGTCGGCAGAAAGCGGGCAGGTCAGTCAAGCAGCGTTCAACCTGAATATTTCGCAATCGGCCGTCACCGCGGCCATCAAGTCGCTCGAGGAGGAACTCGGCGTCCGTTTGCTGGAACGCACACATTCGGGTGTCAGGCTGACGATGGAGGGCGCGCGGTTCCTCGATCATGCCCGCATCATTACCGGCGCGGTCGCCGCCGCCGTGCATACGCCGCTGCGCGAAAGAAGCGGGCAGACGGGACGCCTGAGCATCGGCATGACGTACACGGTCACCGGTTACTTCATGTCGAAATACTATGCCCGCTTCCGCAAGACCTATCCGCACATCAGCGTCGAGATCAAGGAACTGTCACGCGAGGCGCTGGAGCGACAGCTGGCGCGGGGCGACATAGCAATCGCACTGATGCTGGTGTCCAATCTTCAGAATTCGGATGCGCTTGAGCAGGAGCTTCTGCTGCGATCCAGCCGCAGACTGTGGCTTCCGGCCGACCATCACCTTCTGTCCCGTACCGAAATCCGCCTCGCGGACGTGGCGCTGGAGGATTACGTCATGCTGACCGTCGATGAGGCAAGCAAGACGGCAACACGCTACTGGGAACAGGCGGGGCTTCGTCCCCGCACCGTGCTGACCACCAGTTCGGTCGAAGCCGTTCGCTCGCTGGTCTCGGCGGGCGTCGGCGTGACGATCCTCTCCGACATGGTCTACCGGCCCTGGTCGCTCGACGGCCAGCGCATCGAGCTGCGACGACTGGTGGAGCCGATCCCCAGCATGGATGTCGGCCTTGCCTGGGCGCGCTCCCGCCCGATCGAATCCGCCGCGGCCACCTTCCGCGCCTTCATGTCGGTGACCATGGGCGGTGGCGGCTAGAGCTGGTCGAAGTCGCACCCGATGTCGCGCAGGATCTCCTGCGTATGCTCGCCGAGGCGCGGAGAGCGACGGGCCAGAACGAGTTCGGCCTCCGAGAATGTCAGCGGCGTGCGGACGCCAGGAACGCCTTCGACCTCGATCTGCATGCCGCGAGACACGAACTGCGGATCGTTGAAAAGCTCGCTCATGGTGTTGATCGGGCCGGCGGGAACGACAATCGTTTCGAGCCTTGCCAGCAGGGCGTCCTTCGCCCAGAGCCGTGTCTTCGCCTCGATGGTTTCGGTCAGCAGGAGGCGATGGCGAACCCGCGCGGCATTGGTCGCGAAGCGTTCGTCCAGCGCAAGGTCCGCCAGATCGAGCGAGATCGCCAGCCGGGCAAATTGCGCGTCGTTGCCGCAGGCGATGATGATGTGGCCATCGGACACTGCCACCGTCTGGTAAGGCGCGATATTCGGATGCGCGTTTCCCATCCTGCGGGGCACCACGCCGGTCGCCAGATAGTTCATCGCCTGATTCGCGAGAACGCCGCCCATGCAGTCGAGAAGCGAAATGTCGATCTGCTGACCCCTGCCCGTGCGGGCGCGTTGTAACAGCGCTGACTGGATACCAACAACGCCATAGAGCCCGCTGAAGATATCGGCAAAGGCGACGCCGATCTTCTGCGGCGATCCTTGCGGCTCCCCCGTGAGATCCATGATGCCGGCAATGCCCTGCACCATGAAATCATAACCGGCCCGGTGCGCCTGCGGCCCCGTCTGGCCGAAGCCGGTGATGGAGCAGTAGATCAGGCCCGGCTGATGTTCCGCAAGGCTTGCATAATCCAGACCGTATTTTGCAAGACCGCCAACCTTGAAATTCTCGACCACGACATCGGCGGTGAGGATCAGCGCCTTGACCGCCGCCTGCCCCTCGGGCGTCGTGAAGTCCAGCACGATCCCGCGCTTGCCACGGTTGCAAGCATGAAAATAGGCGGCCGAGGATGTCTCGCCGTCATCGACATAGGGCGGCCCCCAGCGTCGCGTGTCGTCCCCATCAGGGCTTTCCACCTTGATCACGTCGGCGCCGAGATCGGCCAGCGTCTGCCCGATCCAGGGACCGGCCAGAATACGGGCGAGTTCGATGACGCGAATGCCTTCGAGCGGCGCGGACATTGTGAGGTTCCCCGGTTGCGGCGTGTTCGGGCGCAGCGTCAGAAAAAGGCTTGCAGGCCTGTCTGCGCGCGGCCGAGAATGAGGGCGTGAACGTCATGCGTGCCCTCATACGTGTTGACGGTCTCGAGGTTCTGCGCGTGGCGCATCACGTGGTACTCGATCTGGATCCCGTTTCCGCCATGCATGTCGCGCGCATTTCGGGCAATATCGAGCGCCTTGCCGCAATTGTTGCGCTTGATCAGCGAGATCATCTCGGGCGCAAACCGGTGCCCGTCCATCAAGCGCCCGACGCGGAGCGACGCCTGCAAGCCGAGCGCGATTTCCGTCTGCATATCCGCCAGCTTCTTCTGGAACAGCTGGGTCGCCGCCAGCGGCCGGCCGAACTGTACGCGGTCGAGACCGTAAGCGCGGGTACGCTCCCAGCAATCTTCCGCCGCTCCCATGACACCCCAGGAAATGCCGTATCGCGCCCTGTTCAGACAGCCGAACGGGCCTTTAAGCCCGGAGACGCCGGGAAGCAGCGCGTCCTCGCCGACCTCGACACCGTCAATGACGATCTCGCCGGTGATCGAAGCGCGCAGACTGAGCTTGCCCCCGATCTTCGGTGCCGACAGGCCCTTCATTCCCTTCTCCAGAATGAAGCCCCTTATAGAATCGTCATGCGCTGCGGATTTTGCCCAGACGACGAAGACATCGGCGATCGGCGAATTGGAGATCCACGTCTTGGCCCCGTGCAGCCGGTAACCGGTGGCCGTCTTTTCGGCACGCGTCTTCATGCCGCCGGGATCCGACCCCGCATCCGGCTCCGTCAGTCCGAAGCAGCCGATCCGGTCGCCGGAGACGAGACCGGGCAGAAACCTGTCCTTCTGCGCCTCGCTGCCATAGGCATGGATCGGGAAGATCACCAGCGAACTCTGCACGCTCATCATCGACCTGTAGCCGGAATCCACGCGCTCGATTTCGCGCGCAACCAGCCCGTAGGAGACGTAGCTCGCACCGGCGGCGCCGTATTTTTCCGGCAGCGTCACGCCAAGCAGCCCGGCCTGCCCCATCGCCCTGAAGAGGCCCGTATCGGTCGTCTCTTTCAGATAGGCATCCCTGATCCGGGGCGCGAGCTCCGTGCGGGCGAAAGCTTGCGCGGCATCCCGGATCATCCGCTCCTCGTCGCTCAACTGATCGTCGAGCAGGAAAGGATCGTTCCAGGAAAAGGGTGCCATGTCGGTCATATCGAGCTCTCCGTGTGCAAGGATCATGCGGTCGGCGCGACCGCTTCGCAAAACCATATTTACTCATGCCGCCATTCGCTTTAGTCATAGCGGATGGCCGCCCTTCCCCGTCAGCTCGTTCCCTCGACATCCGCCCTCACGGCGTTCGACGCCGTGGCGAAGCTCGGCAGTTTTTCGGCTGCCGCGCAGGGCCTCAACCTGACTCAGGGCGCGGTCAGCCGGCAGGTCGCGCTGCTGGAGGGACAGCTGGGCGTCAGGCTTTTCGAACGGACCAACAAGGGCGTCGTCCTTACGGCGAAGGGCGAACACTATGCCGCAGGCGTCTCCGACATTATCAACCGCATCCGCACACTCTCGCTCGAAACCATGGCGAGCGATGCCAAGGGCTTGCTGAAACTGGCCATCCTACCCACATTCGGCACGAGATGGCTGATGCCGCGCATGCCGGACTTCATCCGGCGGAACCCCGGCATCACCATCAATTTCGCGACGCGCATCGGCCAGTTCGACTTCCGCTCCGCGTCCATCGATGCGGCGATCCATGTCGGACGGCCGGACTGGCCTGCGGCCGACTGTCAGTTTCTGATGCACGAGACGGTTGTTCCCGTCTGCAGCCCGGCATTCCGGCAGCAGCACCCCGTCCGTGGCCCGAGGGATCTCCTGTCCGCCCCGCTCATCGACATGGCCTCGCGGCCCGGTGCCTGGCAGCACTGGTTTGCAAGCCTCGGTATTCCCGTTTCGCATCGCCAGCGCATGTCGTTCGAGCAATTCTCGAGCGTCGCGCAGGCCTGCATAGAAGGACTGGGCGTGGCGTTGATGCCAACTTTCCTCATTGCCGCGGAGATGGAAGCGGGACAGCTTGTCGAAGCCTATGACTGGCGCATCCAGAGCCCGTCATCCTACTATGTCGTGCGACCGCTTGACCGCGTGGATTACGGCCCCGCAGCCCGTTTCGCCGTGTGGATCCTCGATCAGGCGGCGCAGTTCCACCGCTCCGGCGAGGTATCCAAGGATCCGGCCGTCCACACGCCGCATCGCTGAATGTCAGGCCGAGGCGTCATCCGAGGCTTTGATGACGCCTTGGAATATGCTTCCGGCGTTATGCCAGCCCTTCTGCGGCAACCGCGCCGGTCAGCCGTTCGAGCGTCCGGCCCATGCGGGTCATGATGTCGGCAACGTCGTCCTCGGTGGCGATCAGGGGTGGGCAGAGGGCGAGCTGGTCGCCGATCGACCGGAAGATGATGCCTTCCTCATGGCCGATCGCGGAGGCGATGGCACCTGCCCGGCCAAGTTTATCGAAGGCCTTGCGGGTCGTCTTGTCGGCCACCAGTTCGAGCGCGCCGATCAGGCCCGCACCGCGCGCCTCGCCGACAAGCGGATGATCCGCGAACGCCTGAAGGCCGGCCTGGAACGGCGCTTCCAGCCGGGCGGCATTGCCCATCAGGTCACGCTCCTCGATGATCGCGAGGTTTTCCAGAGCCACGGCCGAGGCGACGGGGTGGCCGGAGGCAGTATAGCCGTGGCCGAAGACACCCATCTTTTCCGAATTGTCGGCGATGACCTGATAGATCGGATCGGAGAACATGACGGCGGCAAGCGGCATGTAGGACGAGGTAATCTGTTTCGACAGCGTCATGATGTCCGGTGTGAAATTGTACTTCTGGCAGCCGAACGGCGTTCCTAGGCGACCGAAGCCGCAGATGACTTCGTCGGAAACGATCAGAATATCGTTGGCGCGGCAGATCCGCTCGACGCCTTCCCAGTAGCCGGCAGGTGGCGGCATCACACCGCCGGCTGCCATCAGCGGCTCGCCGATAAAGGCGGCGATGGTGTCGGCGCCCTCGTCGGCGATCACGCTTTCGAGTTCCGCCAGAAGCCGGGCCGTAAACGTTGCCTCGTCCTCGCCGGCAGCACCGAACCGGTAGAAATGCGGGCAGGTCAGATGGTGCACCGGAATGGCCGGCAGGTCGAAATCACGGTGATTGGTGGGCAGGCCCGTCAGGCTGCCGGAGGCGACGGTAATGCCGTGATAGCCCTTGATACGGGAGAGAAATTTCTTCTTTTTCGGCCGGCCCAGCGCGTTGTTCATGTACCAGACCATTTTCACGATCGTATCGTTCGCCTCCGAGCCGGAGGAGGTGAAGAATGCCCTGGAAATGTTTGGCGGCGTCATGTCCACCAGCTTTTCGGCAAGCCGGATCGACGGCTCGTGAGCCTTGGAGGAGAACGTGTGGTAATAAGGCAGCTTGAGCATCTGCTTGTAGGCGGCTTCCGCGAGGCGCGGCTCCGAAAAGCCGACAGCCACGGACCAGAGGCCGGCCAGACCTTCGATATATTCCTTGCCGCGGTCGTCGTAGACGCGGATCCCCTCGCCCCGGTCGATCACCAGAGGCCCGGTTCTCTCATGCTGGCGCATATTGGTATTGGGGTGCATCGTGTTCGCGATGTCGGCGTCGGCAAGCGAATTGGAGAGCATGGTCATGTCTTTCTCGCGGGGGCTGGAACTGGTGGTGAGCATCCCGATGGCCTTCGTGTGCCCGATTGCGTCTGACCGATCCTCATCGAACCGGCCGTCATTCCTTAATGTGCGTCAGGGTGCGTCATGGTGCAAACGCTTCATGGTATCAGAGTATTCGCGCGCCAGTCCCTCGCGACATGCGACAGGGCGGGCGCCGGTTCGATATCGTGGAGCAGCCGGAGAACGCGGGGAGGCGTCAGCGGAAGGCGGGAAACCGGCTTGCCGATGGCACGCGCAACGGCGCAGGCGATGGCTGCGCCCACGGCCAGAATAGGAACCTCGCCTGCACCCTTGGTGCCGAGCGGACCGATGGAGGGCGCGCCTTCGTAGAGATCAGCGACGACCGGAACGACATCCTGCGCCAGCGGCACCCGGTAGGTCTCGAAACTATCCTGCGCGATCCGGCCGTCCCCGGTGATCGTGACTTCTTCATGCAAGGCATAGCCGAGCCCCTGCACCACCCCGCCCTGAATCTGGCCCATGATGGCCCGGCGGTTGAGCGCGCGGCCGACATCCTGCACGACCCTATAGGCGAGCACCTCGACATGGCCTGTCTCGGGATCGACCGCCACTTCAGCCTCGTGCACCACGAACACGGGAATATCGAGCGCATCGATGAAGTGCCCCATGGCGCAGCCGGACATCGCCGGCGTGTTCTTCGCGGTGAAGCTGCCCGTGCCGCTGATCGGCCCTGTGGTGGACTGCGCATAGGACACCACTTCGGGAATGCCGACACCCGATCCCGGCCGGCCGGCAATCTCGACGCGGCCATCGCGCAGCACCAGATCGCGCGGTGCCGTCTGCAGCATTTCACCGGCCGACCGCAACAGCTTCTCGCGCACTTCCGCCGATGCGCCCATGCTCGCCGCCCCGATGGAGACGGTGGTCCGCCCGCCGCCGACCCCGACATCGAGCCCCGACGCATCCGTATCCGCCTCGCGCACCACGATCTGGTCCGGACGCAGGCCAAGCTGTCCCGCAACGATCTGCGGCAGTGACTGCATCATCGTTCCCGAACCGATTTCCACACCTGACGTCACGAGTGTCGCGCTGCCGTCGGCGTTGAGGTTGATGGTCGCGGCGGAGGGGCCGACGAAGATGAACCATGTGCCAACTGCCATAGCCCGACCGTAGAGCCGGCCGTCGGCCCTCTCCTTCAGCGTGCCGGTTTTTGCCCGTAGCGCGTCCATTCGCTCCAGCATGGGACCGAGAACATCGCCCTCGAAGATCTGGCCGGTCGGACCGGGATCGCCATCGCGCAGAACGTTGCGCTTTCGAAACGCAATCGGATCCATGTCGATGGCGGCGCAGATCTCGTCGGTATGACGTTCGACGGCAAAGCTGTTGTAGACGCCGTTGCAGGCCCGGAACGCGCCATTGGGCGGCGTATTGGTGTAGACGGCGCGACTGACCACCCGGACGGCGCCAAGCCGGTAATTGCCAGCGAGCGTATGAGATGTCATGGTGGTGAGGAATACCTGCTCGCCGCCATAGGCACCGCAATCCATCAGCACCACAGCCTCGCGGGCCGCGATCTCCCCGTCCGCCGTTACGGCGGAGCGGATTACGATCTCGGCGTTTTCCCGGCAGAGACAGGTCGCCATCTCCTCCTGCCTGTTGTTTTCGAGCATCACGGGCAGCCCCGTCATACGGGCAAGGAGCGCCGTCACCGGCTCGATCGATGCATCGAATTTCAGCCCGAAGCCGCCTCCGACCGGCGGCACCGTCACACGGACGCGGCCGGGTGGCAGCTGCATCACCCGCCCCGTCACGTTGCGGACGGTCCATGGCACCTGCGTGGACGCTTCGATATGCGCGCGCCCATCCTCCCACCGGCCGATGGCCACCCTTGGCTCGAAGGGGACGTGGCTCTGCCGCCCCACCTCGAATCGGCTCTCGACGATGGTGACATCGGCCCTCGCAAAAGCCTGATCGACATCGCCCCGCACGGACTTTGCCTCCCAGGCGATATTGCCGGATCGCGCACCGCCTTCGGTCAGCACGTCGTAGCTGCGCCAGTCCTCATGCACCGGCCGGGCATCGGTCGCCAGCGCGTCGGCCATGGTGAGGAGAGGCGCAACCGGCTCGACCTCCAGAACGATGGCGGCAAGAGCCGCACGTGCGTCTTCAAGCGTATCTGCCGCAATGGCCGCGATAGGCTCGCCGTGATACCGGATGACCTCAGCTGCAAAGAGCGGGTGGTCGGCAATGCCGATGCCATACTGTCCGGGCGCATCCGCTGCGGTCACGATGCCACGAACGCCGGGACATTTCAGCGCCTCTGACAGGTCCAGCCGCACGATCCGGCCGGCCGGCACCGTTGCGCGGAAAAGCACGGCCTGAAGCATATCCGGCCGTGCGCGATCGTTGGTATAGCGGGTTCGCCCGCGCAGCTTGTCGCGCGCATCCCGACGGGGAAGATCCATCACGGTCGCTGCCAGATCGTCCGTCATGAGCGTACTCCCTGCCGATGCCCGACGAATTCCATCACGGCATCGACGATCCGCTCATAGCCGGTGCACCGACAGATGTTGCCCGCCATAGCCGCCTTCACATCCGTGCGGGTGGGAGCCGGACTGTCTCGCAGAAAGGACGAAAGGCTCATGACCATTCCGGGAAAGCACATGCCGCATTGCACGACATCGGCCGCCTCCAGCGCAGCCGCCAGCGGATGAAGCGGACCATCGCCGGTGGACATGGCCTCGATGGAGGTGACGGCCGCGCCTTGCAGCAGGCCGATGGGACGAAGGCAGGACATCACGGCCATGCCATCGACCTCGACCGTGCAGGCACCGCAAAAACCCTCGCGGCAGACGGCCTTGGTGCCCGTCAGAAAACGCTCCCGCCGGAGCACATCGACCAGCGGCGTCATCGGATCACCGGTAAAACGGCAGGCGGAGCCGTTGATGGTCAACGTGACGGTCATCGTATCCCCTCCTGTCGAGCAAGCGCCACCGCCGCCCGCCGCGCAAGCGCCGGAAGGACCTGCCGGCGATACCAGCCATCCGCTTCAGGCCCGTCGCGACCCTTGAAATCATTGCAGGAAGCAGCAAGCGCTGCTGTGCGCTCCGGGTCGAGAGGCATGTCCCCACGGTCGGGCGCAAGCGCCTCTTCCAGCGCGTGCCAGCGACGAGCGACGGGCTCGACAGATCCCACGGCAAAACGAAGCCGCCGGTCCCGATCTCGCGCCACGGAAAGGATCGCAACGGGATAATCGCCGGCCTTGCGAAGCGGCAGTCTCATATGGGTGCTGGCGACGAGATTGCGGGGCAGGATCACGCTGACAAGAAGAGTGTCGGTCAGGTACCGCGCCCTGTCGTCCAGAAATACAGCGATCGGCAACTGCTCCGCGCCGGCGCGCGTCCGAAGTTCGACAATGGCTTCCGTCGCCAGAAACGCCGGCAGAAGATCGGCGGCGGCAAAGTCCCGCGTGCAGAGATTGCCCCCGACTGTCGCCACACGGCGGATCGCCGGATTGGCCGCACCGGATGCAGCCGTCGCCACAGCCTCGAGACCGGCGATGCCGGCCAGAGACCGGGCAAGCGCCTCGTGCGTGACCGATGCCCCGATACGGACCCGGTCCGTACCGATAGCGATGTCGCCAAGCCCCGGAATGGCCTGTAGCGACACCAGTGCGCGTGTAATGCTCTCCCGCCGCAGGGGCGCGCGCATCAGCCATGTCCCGCCGGCAAGGATCGTCGCGCCGTCGAGACGAGCGGCCAGCGCGCCCTCGACGGTTTCTGGCAGCATCAGCGAGCGCTCTTCGAGATCGACCGTCATGTTCGCGTCCCCTGTTTCGCGTCCCCCATTTCGCGTCCTCTGTGCCGCGCGATGCGGCGTTGCAGCATAGTGTCCGAACCCGGCCGTCCTGTGAAATACGCATTTCGGGAAAGTCTTATCGGGAAAACAGATACCCGACCGGCGGGTTTGCGAGCCGGTCGTCAGGCCCAGTGCGCAACACTTCGCTTCTCGAAACTCTCGCGAAACTGCATCGTGGTCTTCTCCAGCACCTCGCCGCTTTCCCAGTCGAGAATAACGGCAAAGCGGCGGACGGCGTCGAGAGCGTTTATCTCGCCCGCCTTGTAGCGGATCGAGATATCGCGAGGGTCGCATCTGGCCCAGCCCTTGCGCTCGCTGCGGATCTCGGCCCGCGCCGCTTCCGTTGCCGCCGTATCCACCTTAAAGGCGCAGAGGTCGCGGTCGATCTCGAGGATCACCACGCCATAGTCGAGGACTGCCCGGGCGATGGAGACGTAATCGTCGATCACGTCTTCCAGCACATGGAGCGGATCGCGCTCCAGCGGATCGCCGAAGCCGCCGCCACCGGCTGTCGGGCGCGCAAACTGGTCGCCCGTCGAAACGGCGTAATCGGAAAAAACGGAGCCGAGCCAGGTATCGGTGTCCTCGCCGGCCCGCCGGATCGTCAGCCCGTGCGGCATGGACGGCAGCCCGCCTTCGACACCCCAGACAACCGCCCGCTCCCGGTCGCAGATGTAGGACATGACAGCATCTTCGGCGTCCAGCAGCACGGAGGTTTTCTGCACGCCGACACCGCCGCGCCATTTGCCGGGACCGGCGGAATCGCGGCCGATCTGGAATTCCAGCGTACGGGTCGGATTGACGCGCTCATTACCCTCGTTCGGCTGGGACATCAGCCCGGTCCCGAAGCAGGCCGTCGTCACATCGGCGCCGTCCTTGCCGTTGCGGCCGCCCCAGCCGCCGGGAAGCCATTCGTAGAACATGAAGATCGGCTTTTCCGGCTTGCGCGCATCCCGGCCGCCGGCCAGGAGATATTCCAGATTGAACGCACAGGCGATGGCTCGTTCCGGCATGATCTTCGACCACATCTCGAAGATCGCATTCATGATCTTCTCGAACGGCATCAGAAACCCGGTGACGGCAACGGGCCATTCCGCGCTGACGACGCTGTTCTTCGGCGCGCTGACCCGGATCATCCGGTAGAAGCCGCTGTTGAGCGGCAGGTCGGGGAAGAAGGTCTTCATGCCTGCGACCACGGCCGAGAAGGTTGCGCCCGGCGCGGAATTATACATCGAGGCAATGGTGGCATGGCTTCCGGTGAAGTCATAATGCACGCTGTCGCCGGAGATCGTCATCTTGATGCGGATCGGGATCATTCCCTCGCCGCCGCCGAGATCGCGGTCGATGTAGTCGACCGTTTCCCAGGTGCCGTCCGGCAGCTCGGACAGGCGCTTGCGAACCGCGCGCTCGACGTAATCCTGCACTTCCTCCATGCCGCGCGTTACCGTATCGCGACCGTACTTGCGCACCAGCCGCAGCAATTCGCGCTCCGCCGCCTGCGTCGCCTGCGCCTGGGAGTGGATATCCCCGATGATGGACGCGGGATCGCGCGTGTTGGCGGCAATCAGGTTGGCGACATCGGAACAGAAGCGACCGGTGCGAAACAGCCGCACCGGCGTGATCCGCAGTCCCTCGCGAAACATGTCGCGCGCCGTCACGTCGAACGAGCCCGGCACCGAACCGCCGAGGTCCGACCAGTGACCGTTCGACTGGGCAAAGCCGATCAGCTTGTCTTCATCGAAGATCGGTCGCACCAGCCGCACATCGCTGAAGTGCGTGCCGCCGGCATAGGGATCGTTGATGGCGTAGACATCGCCCGGCGCCATGTCGCCCTCGAACACCCGGATGACCTCCTTGCAGGTGTTGTGCAGGGTGCCGACATGGACGGCGATATCGTAGTTGCCCTGCGCGACCGAGTTTCCATCCGCGTCGTGCAGCGCATTGGAAAAATCCCGGTTGTAGATGACGAAGGAATAGCAGGTGCGCAGCATCTGCTCCGCCATCTGGTCGACGGTGGTGATGAAGGAGTTCTTCAGCACCTCGAACGTGACCGGGTCGAGCTGCCCGGCACTCATGAGCCTGGTCATGTTCTAGCCTTTCGTTCCGATAAGAATATTGAGAAATGCATCGACCCGCGCCGCCATGTCGGGCGGAACCACGGTGGTGGAGTCGAACTGCTCGACGATAGCCGGCCCCTGGAACACTGCACCGGCCTCAAGCACCTCGCGCTGGTAGACGGCTGCATCGTGCGAGACGCCATCGAACCAGACCGGCCGCCGGGCGACCGGCTCCGGCACGTGCTCTCTCTCCTCGTGCCTTGGCAGGTCGGCTTTCGGCACGATGCCTACCGCCTTGATGGCGATGCGGAAGATGGAGACCGGCGCCTCGTCGCGACGGTAATTGAATTCGCGCTCATGCTCGGCGTGGAAAGCCTCGATCAGGTCGGCAATACTGTCGATACGATGAGGGGCATTGACGGCGAGCGACCGCCACTGGCCCTGATACATCATCTCGACCGACCGCTGGAGCGCCATATCGGCCGGCGCGATGCCTTCATGGGCGAGCCGCTCCGCCGCCTGGCTCTCCATCGCAGCGAAAGCAGCCTCCATATCGGCCGGCGCGACGATGGATGCATCCGTCATGAAGCTTTCGGAAAAGTCGTGCTGGACATCGACCAGCAGGCAGCCGAGCGCCGATGTGACGCCGGGATTGGGAGGGACGATGACTGTGGGGATGGAGAGTTCGCGGGCGACGGCTGCGCCATGCAGGGCTCCGGCACCGCCAAAGGCGACGAGTGCGAAGTCGCGCGGGTCGTAGCCCCGGCTGATCGAGAGCAGCCGCACAGCATTGGCCATGTTGGCATTGGCGACGGCGATGATGGCTTCGGCGGCGGCGTGCAGTTCCATGCCGAAGGGCGTGGCGACGGTATCGAGAACCGCCCGCGCGGCAAGCGCCGGATCGAGCCTGATCTTGCCGCCGGCAAGACGGGTGCCGAGCCGCCCCAACACGACATTCGCATCCGTATTCGTGGCGGTCGCATTGCCGTTGCGGTAGCAGGCGGGACCGGGATGAGCCCCGGCCGATTGGGGACCGTTGCGCAGCGATCCCCCCTCGTCTTTCCACGCGAGCGAACCGCCACCGGCGCCGATCGTCAGGACCTCGATGGAGGGAAAGCGAATGGGATAGCCAAATTCGATATACCAGTCCTTGGTGATGCGGGACACGCCGTTAAAGGCGAGCGACACGTCGGTACTCGTTCCCCCCATGTCAAAGCCGATGGAATTGGGAAAGCCGCAGAGATTGCCGATGAACCGGCTGGCAAGCGCGCCCGCCGCGATTCCCGAACCGGCAAGCCGCGCCGAGAATTCGCGCACGCTTGCCGGCGTCATGACCCCGCCGCCGGAATGCAGCAGCAGCAGGTCTCGATGATATCCGCGCGCGGCGAGCGTCTCTCCGAGACGCGAGACATAATCGACCACCACGGGCGCGCAGACGGCATTCGCCATCGTGGTCGAGAACCGTTCATGCTCGAAGATCTCCGGCATGACCTCCGAGGATATCGACACCGGCAGGTCCGGCATGACCTCCTTCAGGATATCGCGCATACGGCGTTCGTTCGCGCCGTTAACGTAGGAATTCATGAAGCAGACGGCAGCGGACCTGACCTCGCGCCGCCTGAGAATATCGGCCACCCGGTGCGCCTGCGTCTCGTCGAGCGCCTGAAGCACCGTGCCTTCGGCATCGATACGCTCGCTGACGGTCAGCCGGTCGCGACGGGGAATGTAGGGCTTGGCGACATCCTTGTAGGTATCCCAGAGATCCTCCTTGTTCGCGCGCCGGATCTCCACGACATCGCGGAAGCCCTCGGTGCAGATCATCGCGGTGCGCGGCAGACGCCGGGTTATGAGGGCATTGGTGGCAACGGTCGTCCCGTGCGAGAACATCGTCACCTCGGAAAGGTCGATGCCGGCCTGCTCGACGCCGTTGAGGATGGCGCGCATGGGATCGTCGGGGGTCGATCCGGTCTTCTCGATCCGGATGGCGCCGGTGTCTTCGTCCATGATGCAGATATCGGTGAAGGTGCCTCCGACATCCACGGCCACGCGCGTCCTCGTCATGCTTCTATCCTCGTCATGGTCTGATCCTTATCGAACACGGGGGCTCCTTCGCTGCCCGTATTGCGGGCGGCGTTCGGCGTCTGCAGAGTGCGTGCCAGCGGCCGGTCGGTTTTTGGACCGGCGCGTTCTCAGATGGAGCGCGCGTGCTTTACCGGCCGCGCCCTAGTGGCGTCCCGGCATATCCGGCAGCTCGATTGCCCGGAGCGCTGCCTTGCGGCGAGTGTCGCCCGGAGAACAGCCGAACCGGGCGCGATAATGTCGGCAGAACTGGGACTGGTCGGAAAAACCCCAGCGGTAGGCGATCTCCGCGATGGTCACCGTGCAGGTCACGGATCTCAATTCCTCGGAGCACTGGTCGAGACGGCTGTCGCGGATGAAACCGTTGATCGACGTGTTGCTCTCCTGAAAAAGGCCCTGGAGATAGCGCAGCGAAATGCCTCCGGCATCGGCAACCGACTGCGGCGAAAGGGACCGGCTCTTCACATTGTCGCGGATGAACTGCTCGGCGCGATGCAGGTGTCCGGCACGGATGGAGGAGATGTTGCTGTCGAGCACGCGGTCGTCGCTGACGATGGAAAGGCACAGCATTTCAAGGATATGCCGGCCCGTCATCTCGCGGGCGGCCTCGTCGATATCGGCGACGTGGCTGACGGTCGTGCGCACCATGTCGAGGAAGAGCGCGGCCACGCCCTTCGTCGCGTCGAAACTGAGAGCACTGAACCTGTCCGTCGAGCCGATGCGCGAGCGCACGCTTGCGGAGGGAACCTTGAGAACCCAGAGCGAATTCGGCCGTCCGTGCCAGAATTCGTAAGGCGCATCGCCCTGTTCGACGATGAAACCGCCCGGCTCGCATTTGACGCTGCGCGACCCTTGCGAGAAGTTGACGTCGCTCACCTCGGGAATGGAGACGAGCAGGCTGGCCTCGCGCTCGTTGAGGAAATGCCGCCGGTGCCGGTGGTAGCTGACGGCGTTGCAGCGCATGCGCGAGACGCCGATGAGCCCGAGCGACCAGGTTTCAAGCTCGCCCCGGAATTCCAGACGGTTGCGGTAGTCCGTATCCAGCGGAAAGTACGTCTCGGTAACGGCTGCCTGCCAGGAATCGCCTCCGGCAACGCCGTCGATGCTATCGACAACATATCTCATCTCTCGACATTCCCCTGATGGCCCGGTTTTCCGGCTTCGTTTTGTTGTGGAAAGAATACAGATTTTTCAAAGGTCGTATTGTTGAATAGCGAATAAAATTATGGATCACACCGCACCCGGTCCATGCGCGACATGCGCGACCGAACCCCCGCGCAAGGATCTGTGGAAACCGGGCAACACCGCCGCCCTTATGGGGCCGTTCATCCCGGTCGTCGCGCAGGGACGCTGGCCCGGCGAAAATGTCCATGGTAACTGACTTACGTGTTCTGGTCTGCATTCTCTGCCGGGCAAGCTGTACTCTCAGGGTATCGAAGCTATTTTGCCTGCACTTTCACATCCAGACCTGATAGACGACAAGGTGCTGCCGTCATCGACGCGCGCGATCTGGTGAAGCGGTTCGATGCAATGACTGCGGTGGCCGGCATGTCGCTGCGGCTCGCCAGGGGTGAAATGGTCGGGCTGATCGGCCCTAACGGTGCGGGAGAGACCACGCTCTTCAATCTGATTTCCGGCAATCTCAAGCCGACGTCCGGCGAGATCCGTATCGCAGGTCGCGATGCGTCTCAGGATCGTCCCAAGCAGCGCATCCGCCTCGGCGTCGGCCGCACGTTCCAGATCCTTCGCCCCTTCACGCCGTCCAGTCTATCGCAAAACTCAGTCGCACAAGTCTAACTTTTGCACCTGATATTTGCGACAGATTTTCGTAAGCATCCGAGAAGCCCCGCCTTGAGCGGTTGAGTTGAATCTGTCGTTTTGTCGCTATGGACAGGCATAAGGACAGTTTTCGGACACCGGTGAGCTGGCTTGAAATCATCGACACAGGGCGTTGGCGGCGCTTTACGGCCGCGGCCAAGTTCAAATTATCGAGGGAGGCTTTTCTGGCGATGGTCGCCAGGTCTCCGCGACGGCTGAGAAGCACGGGGTTTCCCGCTCACAACTGTACCGTTGTCGTCAGTCGGCGCAGTCTGGCAGTCTTTGCCGCAATCAGATTGAGGGCTTCGTGCCCGCAGTGATCACACCGGACGTGCCTACGCCCGCTTCTTCTCCATCGCTTCCGGTAGTGGGTAGCGGTCGCATGGAGGTGCTGAGCACGAACGGCCGACGCGTCATTGTCGACCGTGACGTCGATGCGCTGCTGCGCATCCTGCGCGGGCTGGAGACGTTGCGATGATCCCGATCCCGCCAGGGGTCCAGGTGTGGCTGGCGACGGGCTATACGCATATGCGGTGCGGCTTTCCATCTCTGGCGCTGCGGGTGCAGGAGGTGCTGAAGCATGACCCGCTGGGCGACCATCTGTTCTGCTTCAGGGGCGAACGCGGCGATCTGATCAAGGTCGTTTGGCATGATGGCCAAGCGGCAGCGGATAGACCCAGCATGCACTCATATAAACCCCGATCACCCCTTGGGCCAAGCCAGCATCTCAAACCAGAGAGCCCGCAACCTCAATGAGGCAGTAGACGAGCAGAACGTTCATTTGCTAGCGCGCACAGCCCGAACGGCCGAGCAAAGTATCAGCTCATTCCTGAAGACATAATGTCCTGCCAGGCCTGATAGGCTGACAGAACCAGTGTCATCTGCGCCGTGTGTCCTGCTACGAAATCCGCTCCGTAGATCGTCTCGTCGGGATATTCCGTGATCAGCGTTATGGGAACGCCATGCCTGTCATCGACGGATGACAGGCATGGAAACCCGTTGATGATCCGGAAGCCGGTCTCACCGGCATGCACCTCGTAAAGCGCGATCTGGCAACGGTTATAGTCGAGGAGCCCGGGGACCGCGCCGAGATCGCGGGTGACCCTGTCGAGCAGTGCTTCCGCCTGTTCTACCCAGCCTTCATGATGCCGCACGATGAGGAAGAACCCTTTCGGCAGCGTCCACATCTCGAAACCGCGCGGCAGATAGCCCGACAAAGGGCGTGTCCATTCGTGGGACGGATATCCGTGCAGGTTCAGATGCAACGCGGAAGCGCTCAGTTCCTGGGCTTTGAAGCGAATGTCTTTCTCGTAGAGAGGGGCGCCGGACGTCTCGCGCGTTCGATATTCGAGATCGTCCCCAAGTGCTGTATAGCGCGCCGCGTGATGCATGTGTCGGGGATTGTCTACCCGCAAACGCTGGTGCACGGCGTAGCCATCGGGATTTTCCAGAGGCGAGACCGTAAAGTGGGCGTTTGCCTGCGCACGAAGTCTGGAGGCTGCGCGGAGCGCTCCGACGATGCCGGTGGTTTCATTCGGGTGCTGGCCGCCGCTGATCATGACCGCGGCGTCCGTTCCCTCGATATAGCGGGCAGTGACTTGTCGGCCGGAGCGTGATACCGCCGTGAATTCCTCACCGCCGAGGCCGGAGAGAAATCGTGAGATTTGATCGGCAGACAGAGGCGCGGCTGCTTCATCGATGCGGTCATCCGGACAATCCAGAAAGTCGTTTCGAAGCGGGCGTTCTTCCACACGGACGGAAATCACCCCTTCGCTCCGCAGGATCTCGGGCACGATCTGGCCGGGCTTGAGGCCACGATCGCCAAGCGGCCGACCGGATTTCTTCTGGAAGATTTCAAGGAGCGAGAAGTAGATGTCCTCGTGCAACGCTTCGCGCAGGCTGATGACCTCATCCCCGACGGAGAGCGGAAAATCCTCTGCGGGATGGTGGATGCTTATGTTCAGCTCCTCGAAGTAAGGCTCTTCCTCACCCCATGCATATGTCTCGATGGCCTTGATAGTGTCGCCAAAAAGACACTCGTAGTCCGTTTCCAGACGTTCACCCACGGCCCTGTCATGCTCCCTCATCCAGCCGGTGGGGGAGACGACCGTTTGGCCGATTGCATCGACATGAACGTGATTGGGCGCAAGGATCGTCAGCCCTTCGGTTCCCCGAGCGCGCGTCAGCAGCACGTCGTACCGAAACGCGTCGTCGCGGCGAGGCGTAAACGTCAATTCAGCATTGCCGACCAGCGCAGCCAGCGGATAGGCTTCCAGCCGAAAGCGGTTTTCAGCGGCGCGGGCGTGAACCGGATAGTGGATTTCTATCCGCTCCGCACCTTCAAGATCGATCTCCTCCAGAAAGGCGTGCAACAGAGGCTTGTAAGCACTCCGGATCCGGGCTGTGACGCCTTTCGCGGCGAGACGCTGTTCCGCTCTTCTGCGGCTCTGGAGATCGTCGAAGGTCCATGCCTCGAAGGACTGGCCCAATGTCGCCTGCTCGACCATTGCGTCGAGGGTGCGCTGGAAGTCTCGGGTGAAGATTTCGCGCATGTTCCGTTACCTTGCTGTGCGACCGGTGGGGTCGAGGCTGTCGCGCAGCCAGTCGCCCAGGAGATTGAGACCCAGCACCGTCAACAGGATCGCAAGACCCGGGAAGACACTGACCCACCACGCGATCTGCAGGTAGGTTCGACCGTCCGCCAGCATCCCGCCCCAGCTCGGTATCGTCGGATCGACGCCCATGCCAAGGAATGTCAGACTGCTTTCCAGCAGGATGTTGTTGGCCACGTTGAGCGTCATCAACACGATGACCGGACCGATCAGGTTGGGCAGCAGGTGCTGGAAGACGATGCGCCAGTCCTTCACGCCGATTGCGCGGGCCGATAGGATGAACTCGCGCTCCCGCAGGGTAAGAACCGAACCGCGCACAAGCCGCGCATACTGCACCCATTGCGACACGATCAGCAGGAGGATGGTATTGGTCAGGCTTCCGCCCACGATTGCGATGAAGGTGATTGCAAGGAGGATGAACGGCATCGCAAGCTGGATATCGGCAAAGCGCATGACGACCATATCCCAGAAGCCGCGATAGTAGCCGGCCACCAGCCCCATCAGCACGCCGAAAACGACAGCGCCGATAACGGATGTGAAGCCGACAAGAAGCGAAATCCTGCCTCCTGCCACCACCCGCGCCAACACGTCGCGGCCGAGCGGATCCGTGCCGAACGGATGGGCTGTGGTCGTGAAGGGTCGGGCGAGGCGCGCCATCAAGTCGATCTTCTCCGCGCCGCCCGGAAACAGCACGTCGGACAGAAGCACGGCTACGCAAATGACGATTGTCAGGGTGGCGCCGAGCACGAACTCGAGACTGTTGAAGCGGGAAAGACGGAAGGTTCGGAAAGCCATGTCTCTTACTCGGTTCGGATGCGGGGATCGACCAGGCCGTAGGCGATATCGACCAGCAGATTGATGCCGACGATCAACAGGGACAGCACCGTGATCACGGCCTGCAAGACCGGATAATCGCGCGCGCCGACGGCATCGAAGGCCAGCGACCCCATGCCGGGCCAGTTGAAGACCCGTTCGATAACCACGATCCCTCCGAGCAACCCGCCGAACTGAAGGCCGAAATAGGTGATCAGCGGGATGGCGCAGTTGCGCAGCGCGTGCTTGTAGAGAACCTTGCTTTCGCTCAGGCCCTTGGCCCGCGCAACCATGATATATTGGGCGTTCAACGTGTCGAGCATCGCCGTGCGGACCAGTCGAACATTCGTCGCCGTCAAAATGACGCCCATCGTCACGGCCGGCATGATGTAGCTTTCGACGCCGCCCATGCCGCTGGGCGGCAGCCAGCCGAGCGTAATCGAAAACAGCAGCACGAGCATGAGGGCGAGCCAGAAATTCGGGAACGAGAGGCCGAGAAGGGAGAAGATCCGGATAGCCTGATCGACGCCCTTGCCCTTCGATGTCGCCGCCTTGATGCCGAGCGGGATGGACAGCACAATCGATACGGCCATGGAAATGAAGGCCAGCATCAGGGTGGCCGGCAAGGCATCGCCGATAAGCCGGGAAACCGGCGTTCCCCCCGTGAAGCTCTTTCCGAGGTCCAGCGTGACGAGGCCTTTGAGGAAGTTCATGTACTGAACGAAGAAGGGCTGATCGGTACCGAGCGCGACCCGAATGCGCATCAGATCCTCCTCCGTCATGCTCCCGCCGCCCTGAAACATCGTGACAGCAGGATCGCCCGTCAGGCGCACCGCAAATGAAACGAGCAGAGTGATTGCGATCACGACGAAAATTGCCTGGAGCAATCGTTTGATGAGGAAGCCGACCACGTTTTTTCCTTCGACAGCAGAGGGTCGACGCCGCCTCGGAAGGGCGGCGTCGAACGCTTGTTACTCGACAGTGACGTCGGTCAGTTTCAGCCGGTTGTCCGGGGGTGCTATGAAGCCCTTGACCTTCTTGCTGACGCCGTAGATCGCGTTGGTATTATAGAGCGGTACCTCGTAGGCCTTCTCGGCCGTATATTTGCCGATGTCTTTCAGGATGCGCTCCCGCTCCGCGCGGTCCGTGAGGGGACGCTGGGATTCCAGCAGTCTGTCGAGTTCTGCGTCCTTCTCGTACGGGTTCCACTTCTCTCCCGAATGGTACATCGAGTAGGCGGTGTTATCGTAGTCGAACGTCCATCCACCCCATTTCTGCTGGAACATGGCGCCGGTCTTGCCCTGCGGAATGATGTCGTTCAGCAGAACGTTGGTCTCGTATGGCTTGATCGTGGCCGTGATACCGACCATCTGCAGGTAGCTGGCAATAACCTGCGTCACTTCGTTCATCGTCGTGTCATTGCCGCGGATATCAATCTGAAGCGTCGAGCCCGGCTTCACGCCGGCCTCCGCGAGAAGCTTCTTTGCACCCTCGGGATCGTAGGGGAGCGGCTTCAGCTCGGGATCGTAGCCGAAGGAAAGCGCACCCTGGAAGTTTGCGATCTCCGACCCCTGCCCGGCAAGAATCGACTGAACGATGGTCGCCCGATCCACCGCCATGATGATCGCCTTGCGGACCCTCGGGTCGGCCGTGATGCCGTCCCGCGTGTTGAAGCGCAGTGCATCCACGGTTGGGCCGGGAACGCTCACGATCTGGAGATTGCTGTCGGCTTCGATCACCGGCAGCATGCCGATGGGAATGGTCGGCGGGATGACGAGATCGACGCGCCCGGCCTGGAGTTCGGCAACGGCGGTCGCCGGCTCGGTGATGAAGCGGTAGTCGAGTTCAGACAGCTTTGGCGCTCCGCCCCAGTAGTCGGGGTTGGCGGCGAGCGCGATGTTGACCTTCGGCGCGTAGGACACGAATTTGAAGGCGCCCGTGCCGACCGGATGAAGATTGAAATTGTCCTCGCCGTTTTCCTGGATGTATTTGGGCGGCACGATCATTGCGCCATAGCCTGCAAGCTTGGTTAGAAGAACCGGATCCGGCGCCTTGAGCTTCATGTCCACCGTGGTGTCATCGATGATCTCGACACTCTCGATGGCCGTGTAGTTCGACCGTTGCGGCCCCTTTGCACCCTGCTCGCCGAGGAGGCGGTCGAACGTGAATTTCACGGCTTCCGCGTTGAAAGGCTCGCCATTGTGGAATTTGACGTTCTGACGAAGCTTGAAGCGGATGCGCTTGCCTTCGTCAAGTTCTTCCCAGGATTCAGCCAGACCCGGTACGAGTTTCAGATCCGGGCCGCGATAGGTAAGCCCGTCGAAAACATTGGTCGCGACGGCTGCCCACTGCACGAGAAATGTATCGACAGGATCCCAGCTGCCGGGATCCTGCGGCGTGGAGATGGTCATCTTGCCGGCTGCAAGTGCGGGTGCGGCCGGCAAGGCGACGCTGGTGAGGGCGAGGGCGACGAGGGCCGCCGCTCCTGAATGCGATTTTGTCCCTGCTTGTGTTCTCGTCATCGGTTTTTTCCTCTCAATGTGGGGGCGATCTTCGGACGTGTTCAGGCCGTTCTCGCAACGAAATGGCCGGGATGGATTTCATCGTGAAGGAGGACCGCAGGCTCGTCGCCCACGCGCCGGACGGGGTTGGGGATCTCGCCCTCGATCATTTCGCTGCGCCGCGCGACGGTCGGATCGGCAACGGGAACGGCGGACAGCAGCCGGCGGGTGTAATCATGCTGCGGCGTTTCGAAAACCTGCCGGCGCGTTCCCAGTTCCACGATCTGGCCCAGATACAGCACAGCGACGCGGTGACTGATCTTTTCAACCACCGCCATGTCATGACTGATGAACAGGTAGGCAAGTCCGCGTTCGGACTGCAAGTCCATGAAGAGGTTGATGATCTGCGCCTGGATGGACACGTCGAGGGCCGACAGGGCCTCGTCCGCGATGATGAGCTTCGGATCGGAGGCCAGCGCGCGCGCGATGCAAACGCGCTGGCGCTGGCCGCCGGAGAACTCGTGCGGATACCGATCCGCGACGGCGGAACTCAGTCCGACGCGTTCGAGCAGTTCGTCCACCCGCCTGCGCACTGCCTGCGTGCCGGAGATCAAGCCATGTGTGTTGATCGGCTCCGCAATCGAGAAGCCGACCGTCTTTCGCGGATCGAGCGACGCGAACGGATCCTGGAAGATGTACTGAACCTCCTGACGCATCCGGAAGCGATCCCGAGACGACATGGACGAATAGGGGCGACCTTCAAACGCGATCTCGCCGCCTTCCGAGCCCTGAAGCTGCTGGATCGCGCGGCCGATGGTCGACTTGCCGGAGCCCGACTCTCCGACGAGCGCCAGCGTTTCGCCGGGATAGATATCGAAGCTCACCTTCTGGACCGCGCTGAGCCGGTGGGTGGCCTTGCCAAAGAGATTTTTGCGGATGTCGAAACGGACCACAAGATCGCGAACGGACAGAAGCGCGGAGGCTCCGTAATCTGCCGTGTTCTGGACCCGCTCTTCCCCGACGGTTTTCGGCTCTCCGTCTTCCAGCACCGTCAGCGGCTGGCGCATGGGAAACGCCTCGCCCGTCATGCTGCCAAGTCGCGGAACGGCCGACAGGAGCATGCGGGTGTAGCCATGACGGGGGGCCGCAAATATCTGCCGGACCGGGCCATCTTCGATCTTCCTGCCCTTCCACATCACGACGACATCGTCCGCCATTTCCGCGACGACGCCCATGTCATGGGTGATGAAGACCATGGCCATCCCGAGGTCTTTCTGAAGATCGCGCATGATGGTGAGGATCTGGGCCTGGATGGTGACATCAAGAGCGGTGGTCGGCTCGTCAGCGATCAGGAGCCTGGGGCGACAGGCGAGCGCCATCGCTATCATGACGCGTTGACGCATTCCGCCCGAGAGCTGATGCGGATAGCGGCCCAACAATGCCGTGGCATCCGGCAGCCGCACCATCTCCAGAAGCCTTCGCGCCTCTGCCGTCGCTGCTGCGTCGCCCAGCTTTTCGTGGAGCACCAGCACTTCCCGGATCTGGTCTCCGACCGTGAAAACCGGATTGAGCGAGGTCATCGGCTCCTGAAAAATCATGGCGATATGCTTGCCACGAATGGAGCGCATGTCTTTTTGCGAAAGGCGGAGCAGGTCACGGCCTTCAAACAGAATGCGACCGGCCGGATAGGTCGCTCCCATCATGTCGGCCAGTCTCATCGTCGACAACGACGTGACCGATTTCCCCGACCCCGACTCGCCCACGATTGCGACCGTGTCGCCCGCTTTGACCGAAAAGGAGAGGTCGTCAACCGCCCGGGTCGTCCCGAACGCGACACTCAGCCCCTCGATGGACAGGAGCGGGGCGATTATGGGGGATTGGTCCGTCATTCCTTCGTCTCCGGCGGCAGCTGCGTCATCTGCTCAAGGTGTCGATCGGCGATGTGTGATAGTGGGGACGCCGCTCGCTGCGAGGCAGGGCACGTCTATCGGAACAGACCCGGTTCGCAGCTTGAGGCTATTGAAGTAGAACAATGATGTCCACAGTGTTGAACAATTTTTCACCGTCGCCCAAAGAATAAGCTTTTCATTGAATTCGACGCCCCGGTCTTTCGCCACGCGGATCCGAAGAGACGCTTCGCATCGACACCGAAAACGCGAATGCAACGGGGCAGTAGACAGCGTGCAATGTTGAGGGTAGTCTTGCTTAATCGTTTAAGCAAGCTGGTAGAACGCAATGTCGGCTGGTCGCGCAACACCCAATCTGAGCCGGATCGCGGCATCGCTCGGAGTGTCCCCGGCGACGGTATCGAATGCGCTTTCCGGCAAGGGGCGTGTCTCGGCCGAGGTGGCGAACCGCATCAGGGCGGTCGCGGACGCGGCGGGCTACATGCCGAGCCAGGCCGCGCGCGCTCTTCGCACCGGACGCTCGGGCGTTCTCGGCCTCGTTCTGCCGGACATATCTCATCCGCTTTTTCCACAGATCGCACAGGCTATCGAGCATGCCGCCAGCACTGCGGGATACGGTGTGCTGATCGCGGATTCGCGCGGCGACACGGCCCTTCAGACCGATGCGATCTACCGGCTGATCGAGCGTGGCGTGGACGGCATCGTCATCATTCCGCGGCTTGGAACCCGGATCGTCGATATCGGGTGCCCCATGGCTGTCATCGACAGTCCGTCGACCCCCGGAAACACGGTTTCCGCCGATCATTGGCAAGGCGGCCAGCAGGTTGCAGACCATCTGGTGTCGCTCGGACACCGGGCTTTCCTGCTGATCGGCAACAACCCTCTTTCCAACGTTCAGAACGACAGGATCGGAGGCATCCGCTCCCGCCTTCCCGCTGGAGTGTCGGCGGAGGTTCTCTGGGTGGAAAAACACGATGCCGAACATGGCGCAGCCTCCTCTCTCGGTCTTGCGACCAGGGTCGCATCGGGTGTGACCGCCTTTGCCTGCGTCTCCGACCTTCTGGCGCTGCGGGCGCTCACGGAACTTCAGCGCGCGGGCGTGCGCGTACCGGAAGAGGTCAGCATCACCGGCTTCGACGACCTTGCCTTTTCCGCGGCCGTCACCCCCGCCCTCACCACTGTCCGGATGGATCTGCCAAGGATCGCGCGAACCGCTGTCGATGCCCTTGTTCAGGCCATAGACCTCGACGCCGTCCCCGCTACGGGTTCGAGTGGCGTCCCCATGCATCTCGTCATTCGCCAGACATCCGCACACCCGCCCGGGCATCCGGCAGCAGACTGATCAACCGTTCCTCAAGGAGACCGCCATGCAGAAATCGAGTATCCTTCTCTCTACCGTCGCATTGCTGGCTGCCGGTGCAGCACAGGCGCAGGACAAGACGCTGACGATTTCGGTCTATGCCTTCGCGCAGGACGAATTCAAGGAACTGGTCTACGACCCTTTCGAGGCCAGGTGTGGCTGCAAGCTGGTGGTCGAGACCGGCAACAGCGTCGAGCGGCTTGCAAAAATGGAAGCCAACAAGGCTTCGCCCGTCATCGACATGGCGGTCGTTTCGATGGCGGACGCGCTTTCCGCCGCGCGGAGCGGACTGACCGAGGCAATAGATCCGGCCAGCCTTTCCAGCTTCGACGCGCTTTACGATATTGCCAAGGATCCGAACGGCGACGGCATGAGCGTCGGCTACACCTTCTATGCAACCTCGATCGTCTACCGCACCGACAAGATGAAGGTGGAGTCCTGGGCCGATCTTCTCAAGCCGGAATATGCCGGCCATGTCGCCTTTCCCAATGTGACCACCAATCAGGGGCCGCCGGCGCTCTATATGCTCGGCGAGGCGCTCGGCAACAATACGCCGGATCTCAAAGGCGCGATCGAAGCGCTGGGCGAGAAGAAGGACGACATCGTGACGTTCTACGTCAAGTCTTCGCAGCTCGTGCAGCTGATGCAGCAGGAGGAGATCTGGGCCGCCCCCATCGGCCGGTTCTCCTGGGCGCCCTTTACCAAACTCGATCTCCCGCTCGGCTGGGCAACGCCGAAAGAAGGGCAGACAGGCGGCATGAACGTGATGATCCTGACGAAGGGGTCCAAGAACAAGGATCTTGCCTTGCAGTTCATGGACTTCTGGCTGTCGACAGAGGTGCAGACGAAGCTTGCGGAAAAGATGATCGACAGCCCCGCCAACAAGCTCGTCAAGGTGTCCGACACCGTTGCGGGCAACATTACCTATGGCGAGGACACCGCAAAATCGCTGAAACTGATCCCGTCCGCCGTCGCCCTCGACAACCGAGATGCCTGGTTGTCGGAATGGAACGCCAAGGTCGGGCAGTAGACGGCAAAGTGCGCCGCGACGGACCGGCTGCAAGCCCGGCAGCTGGCCCCAAGCGGCACAGGAGACGAGACCCATGTTTCAAAATCGCACCGAGGCCTTGGCCCTCGCCCTGCCTGCGGCGCTCTTTGCCGGCCTCGTCTTCCTCGTGCCGGTCGTCCTGCTCCTGTCGGAAGGATTTCGCGTCAGCGGCAGCTGGTCGCTGTCCGCCTACGCCGATTTCTTCTCGCAGCCGCTCAACCGCACCGTTTTCCTGCGCACCCTGAAGCTCGGTGCGCTGGTCACGCTCGCCGCCGCGCTGATCGGCTATGCCACGGCCATCGCCATCGTCGCCCTGCCGCCCGGCGCGAAGGGCCGGATGATCGGTCTGGTCATTCTGCCGCTGATGGTTTCGCCCGTGGCGCGAACCTATGCCTGGATCGTCATTCTCGGGCGCACCGGCATCGTCAATCAGGCGCTCACAGGGCTCGGGCTTACCGATGCGCCCGTTCGCATCCTCTTCTCGGAAACGGCTGTCTTCATCGGCCTGCTGCAATTGTTCCTGCCGCTGATGGTGATCTCGTTGATCAGCGCGCTTGAAAACCTGCCGCGCGACGTCGTGCCGGCAGCGCGCGTTCTGGGCGCCAACCCCTTGCAGGTATTCTGGAAGGTCATCCTCCCATTGACGCGGGAGGGGCTGGTCGTCGGGGGAACCCTTGTCTTCACGGGCTCCATGACGGCCTATATCACCCCCGCCATTCTCGGCGGCTCGAAGGTTCTCATGCTGGAAACACTGCTCTACCAGCAGGTGACGACCGCCAATAATTTCGTATCGGCCAGCATCATCGCTCTTATCCTGATCGTCATGAGTTTTGCCGCCAACAGTCTCCTCAAGCGGCTGGGCGTAGCGAGGACTGCGCGATGAGCAGCAGATCCGTTTCCGCGATCATCCTGTTTCTGGTGATGGTCTTTCTCATCGGGCCATTCCTGATCATCGTCGCTGCGTCCTTTTCCGCCGGTGACTCGCTTGCTTTTCCGCCGCAGGGCTTCTCGCTCAAGTGGATCGCCAAGGTCTTCACGGTCGAAAGCTTCCGCGAGAGCTTCGCCATGTCCATGTTCCTCGCCATCGGCGGAACGGGTGCGGCACTGGTGCTGGGGATCCCGGCGGCCTATGCGATGTCGCGTTACAGACTGCCCGGCGCGGAGACGGTTCGGACCGTCGTTTCCGCGCCGATCATCGTTCCCGGCATCATCGTCGGCCTGGCGCTGCTGCGTTATGTCGTCGTTCCCGCCGGCATCCCCGTCGTGCTCGCGCTGTTTCTGGCGCATACGGCTCTGGTTCTGCCCTATGCCGTCCGGGTGGTGTCGGCCAGCCTTGCCAATCTGCGCTCGGACATCGAGGAAGCAGCCGTGCTCCTCGGGTCCTCCCGGCTGGGCGCGTTCTTCCGGGTGGTGCTGCCGAATATCAGCGGCGGCATTCTCTCGGCGTTCATCCTCGGCTTCGTGACGAGCTTCAACCAGGTTCCCGTATCGCTTTTCCTGTCCGGGCCGGGCGTGCGCACGCTGCCCATCGACATGCTCGGTTACATGGAGATCGTGTTCGATCCTTCCATCGCCGCGCTGTCGTCGCTCCTGGCATTCCTGTCCATCGGCATCGTTTTCCTCGCCGAGCGTTTTCTGGGGTTTTCCCGCTATGTCTGACCGTGCCTATCTCTCTCTCGACAAGCTCACTCTCGGCTATGGCAAGACGCTTGCCGTCCGCGACCTCGATCTCGATATCCGCAAGGGAGAGCTTCTGGCGCTTCTCGGCCCGTCCGGCTGCGGCAAGACGACCACCATGCGCGCCATTGCCGGCCTCATGCGCCCCGTGAGCGGACATATCCGGCTCGACGGCGCCGATATAACGCGCCTGGCCGCCAACAGGCGTCAGGTCGGGCTGATGTTCCAGTCCTACGCTCTCTTTCCGCACCTCACCGTGTTCGAGAATGTCGCCTTCGGATTGCGTCTGAAGGGCATGGCCGGAGCAGCGCTCGACGACCGGGTCGCCAGGGGCCTTGCATCGGTTGGCCTGTCGGATTTCTCGAGCCGCAAGGTTCCGGAGCTTTCCGGAGGGCAGCAGCAGCGCGTCGCGCTTGCACGGTCCATGGTGATGGAGCCCAAAGTCCTCCTTCTGGACGAGCCCCTCTCCAATCTGGATGCGCGCCTTCGCCTCGACATGCGTACCGAGCTTCAGCGCGTCCAGAAGCAGACCGGCGTGACCATGATCTTCGTCACGCATGATCAGGTGGAGGCGCTCGCCCTCGCTGACCGCATCGTCGTGATGAAAAACGGCGCCATCGAACAGATCGGTACGCCCGAAGAGATCTACAATCGTCCGGTCTCGCGCTTCGTGGCGGATTTCGTCGGTTTCGAGACGGTGTTTGCGCTCAATGCCGGCCGGCTGGTGACATCGACAGGGGAGATGCCCTTTCCCGATGCGCCAGCGGACGCCGCCGGTCTTGCCTGGCGCCCGAAAGGCGTCGAGCTTGGGACGGGGCCGATGCGTGGTATCGTCAAGGGGGTCTCCTTTGCGGGCGGCACCCGCGAATACGTGCTCGAGACCCCACTCGGCCCCGTCAAGGCGGAAGCCGATGCGTCCCTCACCGCGCACGCTCTGGGCGACGAGATCGCCTTCGATCTTCCGATCTCGGCCGCCGCTCCTCTCCAGCGGTTTGCGTGATCCGGCATGGGGGTATGGATCGATACGGATATGGGCTTTGATGACATTGCAGCCATTCTGGTGGTGCGGCATGGCGGGCTGGAGATCGACGGCGTGTCCCTCGTATTCGGCAACGCGCCGATGGAGCAGGTGCGGCGCAACGCTGCGGGCGCTTCACGCGCCTTCGGCTGGCGTTTCCCTTTCCATGCGGGGCGAAGCCTGCCGGTTCTCGGTCAGCTGGAAACGGCGCAATCCATTCTCGGGGACATCGGCATCCCGACAGCGGGCCTCAAGCTGCCCGAAGCGCCCGATCTTGAAGCGCCCGATCCTGTCGCGGGCAATGCCTTCGCGGCTCTGTGCGCCTGGCTTGAGACCGCCCCCTCCCCCCGCCGTATCCTTGCGCTCGGGCCGCTTACCAACATTGCAGCCGTCGTGCTTGCCCGCCCTGACCTCGCCAGCCGGATCGACAATCTCACATGGATGGGGGGCGGCGTGACGCGCGGCAACCACACGGCATCTGCCGAGTTCAATGCCTATGCGGACCCCGAGGCCGCCGCCATCGTGCTGGCGGGCAGCACTGCGTTGCGGATGGTGGATCTCGATCTGTGCCGTACGGTGCTTGCCTATCCATCCGATGTCGAGCCGATCCGGCAGGCTGGCGGAGAGAATGCGGCTCTGCTTGCGGATCTCCTTGCCGGTTTCATCGACATCGCCACGACGCGGCAGAGATCGGGCATGGCGCTCTACGATGCGGTGGCCGCCTGCGCCTTCATCGACCGTGACTGCGTCACCTTTCAGCCGGCGCGGATCGAAATAGAGCTTGCCGGCCGGCTGACGCGCGGGCGCACCGTCGTGGAAACGCGAGCGAGCCATGGCGTCTTCAACGCGCATTTCGCGGCGAATGGCGATGCTCCTGACATGCGCGCAACGATCCTCGAAGCATTGAGCCGGGAGGCCGCGAGATGACGGACCGCAACCGCGAACCCGACGATCTCAACGATTTCGCGCTTCGTAAGCGCGCCATCGCTGCCGCACGCGGCGATGCGCCATTCGACAGGATGATCGTCGGCGGTATTCTGGTCGACATGGTCACAGGTGAGCGCCGGGCGGCAGACATCGGAACCGTCGGCCCGCTGATCGCCTCGGTCCATCCGCCCGGAGTCCGGCGGGATGCTGCCGATATCCTCGACACAGCGGGCGGGTTCGTGACGCCCGGCCTGATCGACACGCATATGCATATCGAAAGCTCCATGGTCACGCCCGCGACCTATGCTCGCGCCGTCCTGCCAAGGGGCGTTACCACCATCGTCTGGGACCCTCACGAACTTGCGAATGTTCACGGGATGGACGGTATCCGCTTTGCAATCGAGGCGACGCGGACGCTGGCCTTGCGCACCCTCCTGCTGGCGCCGTCCTGCGTGCCTTCCGCACCTGGCTTCGAGCTGGCCGGCGCGGAGGTCGATGCCGGAACGATGGCGCGCCTGCTGGCGATGCCGGACATACACGGAGTCGCGGAAGTCATGAACATGCGGGGCGTCATCAATGGCGAGCCGACCATGCAGGGGATCGTTCAGGCTGGACTTGCAGCCGGCAAGCCCGTTTGCGGACATGCACGCGGTCTCGAGGGCGCAGACCTCGCCGCATTCATGACGGCCGGTATCGAGTCCGATCACGAACTCGTTTCCGGCCCGGATCTCCTTGCGAAACTGCGTGCGGGGCTGATCATCGAGCTGCGCGGCTCTCACGATCATCTGCTGCCCGAATTCGTGGAAACGATCAATCGGCTCGGTCATCTTCCGCAGACCGTCACGCTTTGCTCCGACGACGTCTTTCCCGACGACCTGATGGAAAGAGGCGGTATCGACGATGTGGTGCGGCGGCTGGTGCGATACGGGCTGAGGCCCGAATGGGCCTTGCGCGCCGCCACGCTCAATGCGGCTCAACGGCTTGGCCGGCGCGATCTCGGCCTGATCGCCGCAGGACGCCGCGCCGATATCGTGATCGCCCCGGATCTCGATGATTTCCAGGCGAAGGTCGTCATCGCCAGCGGCCGGATCGTCGGCCGGAACGGTTGCCTTGACGGGACGATCCCGCCAGCCGACACCACCGCCTTGCGGCATTCGATGAAGATTGCTCCGCTCGAACCCGACGATTTCAGGATCCGTTCAGATCTCGACCGGGTGCGTATCGCGACCATCGACCGGCCGAGGTTCACGCGCTGGGGCGACGTCAGCGCCCAGGTTCACGATGGTTTCGTCGTTCCGCCGGATGACGTCACCCTCATCGCCGTCGCTCACCGCCATGGCCGGGCGGACAGCAGACCGTGTGTCGGCTTCCTGCGCGAATGGGGAACGTGGCGCGGGGCGTTCGCAACCACCGTATCGCATGACAGCCACAATCTGACGGTGTTCGGCAGCAATCCGGCCGATATGGCGGCAGCGGCCAATGCCGTGATTGCAGCAGGAGGCGGCATGGCGGTGGCGAGCAAGGGCGGCGTCGATGCCTGTCTGCCGCTTCCCCTCTCGGGGCTCGTTTCCGATGCGGCGTTGCCCGACGTCGCGCAGGCCTTCACGGCCGTCCGGGCGGCCATGGACCGCATCATCGACTGGCAGCCGCCCTATCTCGTTTTCAAGGCCTGTTTCGGGGCGACGCTCGCCTGCAATGCCGGCCCTCATCAGACGGACAGAGGCATTGCCGATGTGGAAACCGGTCGTCTTCTGGAAACGCCTGTTCTGACCGACCGATAATCAGCCGTGCAATTCCTGCTCGACCAGCGTCACCCAGAAACGAACGCCCGGCCCGATGGCGTCGTCGTTGAAATCATAGGCGGTGTTGTGATGCAGCGCGCCATCCACCGCCGGTCCATTGCCGAGCCAGACATAACAGCCCGGCGCGCGCCCGGCGAAGAAGGCGAAATCGTCGCCGGCCGTCGATGGGGGAAAGGCCGTGCGGACCTTCTCGCCGAACACGGACCGTGCCGCAGCGAGAGCGCGGGCCGCGGCATCGGCATCGTTGACGACGGGCGGGATGCGCCGCTCGAACGCATAGTCGGCGGCAATGCCGAACATCACGGCGGTGCCTTCGGCCAGCTGGCGGATTCCCGTTTCAAGCTGATCGCGCACCTCCGGCACATAGGCGCGTGCCGTACCGCCGATCTCCACGACGTCGGGAATGACGTTCAAGGCCCTGGGATCGCCCGCCTGTACGGAGCAGGCGCTGACGACGGCCGGTTGAAGGGGGTCGATCACACGGCCGACAAGGGTCTGGAGCGCCGCCAGAAAGCTCGCGGCCGCCGTTATGGGGTCGCGGCCGAGATGCGGTTTCGCGCCATGTGTTCCCGTACCGCGAAAGGTCACGCGCCAGCTGTCGGACGAGGCAAGCTGGGGCCCTGCGACGACGGCGATCTCATCGGTCTGAAGGCCCGGCATGTTGTGAAGGCCATAGACGGCATCGCAAGGAAACCGGTCGAAAAGACCGTCCTCGACCATGCGCCGGGCGCCGCCGCGCCCTTCCTCGGCCGGCTGGAAGATGAAGTGCACCGTTCCGGAAAAGGCGCGGCTGCGGGCGAGATGGCGCGCCGCGCCCAGAAGAAGCACCGTGTGTCCGTCGTGACCGCAAGCATGCATTGTCCCGGGAACCGTCGAGCGATAGGGACGGTCGGCCGTTTCAGGCATGGCGAGCGCGTCCATGTCCGCTCGCAGCCCGATGCGGCGCGCACCGTCTCCGATCTTCAGGGTGCCGACGACACCGGTGCCTCCGAGACCCCGTGTCACGGTGACCCCTGCCTCCTCCAGAAGCCTTGCGACAATCGCGCTCGTTCGCACTTCCTCGAAGCCGAGCTCCGGATAGGCATGAAGGTCCTGCCTGAGATCGGTCAGAAAAGGCAGGTCGGCGGCGATATCGGGAGGCAGTATCATGGCGGGGTCGCAGGCCCTTGCGTGGAGGGAAAGATCGAATGACCCTATACCGCAGAAAGTTCTTTATCCAAAACCCCAGACAAGGACGTCGCGATGCAGCCGCATGATCTCTGGCAGACGATCTACCAGCCGGGGTCTTTCGATCCCGGTGGACCCCACGAGACCGTTTACCCGGCCACGCTTCGCGATGGCCGCCAGCTTCTCCTGCCGATACGACCCCTCGCCGATGGCCGGCATGCGCTCGCGTCGCTGATTATCAATCAGGCAAGTTTTACCGTTCAGGATGCGCTGGCCGGGCAACTCGCCGATCTGCTTGCGCCGTTTGCACCTGATATCGTCGTCGGACTGCCGACCCTCGGATTGACGCTTGCAGGCGCCGCCGCGCGCATGCTCGGCCATTCGCGCTACGTGCCTCTCGGAACCTCGCGCAAGTTCTGGTATCGCGACGATCTCTCCGAACCGATGTCCTCCATCACGACCCCGGGCATAGAGAAGCGGCTCTACCTCGATCCGCGCATGCTGGCGCTGCTGGAGGGACGGCGCGTCGTGCTTGTCGATGACGTCATTTCCAGCGGCACCTCCATCCGCGCCGGTCTTTCGCTTCTGGCACGGGTGAACGTCAAGCCCGTGGCTGTCGGTGCGGCCATGCTGCAGTCACGCCGATGGGACGTTGCGCTGGCAGACGCTGGAGAGGACATTCGAGCCCGCACGCTTGGCGTTTTCTCGACACCGCTTCTCTCAAGGACGGAAAAGGGAGACTGGTGCGATGCTTCGGAAATCTCGTCTACACTTCGCGGCGCCTAGACGCGGGTCGCCTCGTCAAGATGTCCATCAGAAAAATAACCATTAGATTTTTTTAATCTTCCGGCCACCAAAAGGAAAGGTTGAGCAGCATATTTTCTACATGTGTCCAGCAGGGCCTTCAAGCTCCATGGACGAACAAAGGAAACGATCATGTGGATCAACGCAAAATCTCTCTTCACAACCGGGTTGATCGCCGTAACCATCACAGGTGCCGCGATGGCCACCGCACCGCAGGCTGAGGCCCGAAACCGGTTCGGTGTCGGGCTTGCGGCCGGTGCCGTCGGCGGCGCCCTGCTCGCGGGAGCACTTGACAGACCTGTTTACGCTGCACCTGTCTATCCATCGACAGTCTACGAGCCCGTTTATCCGCCTGTCGTGGAAGCGTATCCGGCCTGTAGAACGGTGTGGCACCAGAATGCCTGGGGCGACATGTATCGGACCCGCAGCTGCAACTGACCGCAGACATTAACCTAAATTAGACTTCAGTTCGCTGATGAGACGTGCGTTCAAGCGAGCGATCACGATCACGGCATATTACGAATCGGAGACTATCATGAAACTCACGCACATCGTCCTCGCCGCTCTCATGGCATCGAGCTCGATCGGCGCAGCCGCTTATGCTGCCGACCCGGACAAGTCGACCGCTCAGGAAACGAAAGTGGGCAAGGAACTTGGCAGGCTCTCCACCGATGGTGCGACTGCGTTCCGCGACATTCGTCTGGCGCGAATTGCCATCTTCGACGCAGAGCCCGGCAAAGCCAAATCTCTCATCGAGAAGGCGCAAGCATCGCTGAAGGCTGCCAAAGCGGATGACACGGCATACCTGAAGGCCGATGGCGACTTGGTCGCCGCGCCTCGCTCTGTAAATACGGCAAAGCCCGATGCAAACCCAACCCCGACACCGAAGCCGGCGGGTGAGGAGATCGCATGGCTTCCGATCGATGGACAACTTGTCCTGGGCGAGGATCTGGTCTCGACGCCTAAAAAGCAGGCTGCCGTGAAGAAGGCAAACCAGCATCTGCAAGCCGGGGACCGCAAGACCGCAACTGAGACATTGAAGGCCGCTGATATCGATGTAAGCTTCACCATGGCCGTTGTGCCTCTCGACAAGACGATCACGACGGCAGGTGACGCGGCAAGCTTGATCAAGGAAGGGAAGTACTACGAGGCGAATGCGGAGCTGAAGCAGTTGGAAGATTCCGTTCGCTTCGACACGCTCGACGTGACCGCCGGATAAGCTCGGCCGAACCCAGAAACTGCTGACTTCAAGGCCGCCGTGGACATTCCGGCGGCCTTCATCTGTCCAGCGGCAGCGTCTCGCTGCTCGATCTAAGCCCGCGACCGGGCAGCGAATGAAGATTCGGAGATGGTGATTTGACGGCCCGGTATCTTTCCCGTTCCTTGGTGGAGCTGCTTCGGGTGTATCTGCGACGGAGAGATGCGCTCCTTCCATTGGCCGGATTGCTCCCCGGTGAGGATGGTTTCGCCGCCTTCAGCCCGCTGGACAGGCCGACCATATCGTCAACCTTCGCGGATACCTCAACCTCGCGCAGTGTGACGGTCTTGCCGTCGGCAACGAGAAAACACACGGGGCCGTCGGCTTGGGGCTGCGCGCGACAGTCGATACGATGACGAGATCAGGCGTTTCGCGTTCCTGAACGGTAACGTCGAGTGCCTGCCCCGGCTACAAGGCGGCGTCGGCATGGTCGATGAAGACGATCGGCCTGGTATAGGTCATGCCACTATTCGTAAGGATCAGCGAAATCCGGACGCTGAGCGTGCAGGCCGGCAGCGATGTGCGGAGAAGATCGATTTCAGTTTCTGGAAGTGTGAACTCGAAATAGATCGGCTTCATCTGCGTGATCGTCACGATGGAGGTGCTCGGCGCGACGGACGCTTTACTCCACGGTGTTGACTTGGCGACAACATGGGCCGTCGTGTAAGCCACTAAGGCATTCGTCGTGGCAAGTCTGGCACAGAGATATTTTGCCTTTCCGACGTGCCAACTGTGCCGCGCTGTTGAAGAGATACTAACCCTCTCCAGATCCGCTAAGCGTTTGATATTGTCGAAATGTTGTGGTGAGCGCCGTGTTGTACACTTCCTCACCGTCTTGGCCCGGCGGATCGCGATCATGAAGCATGCAGGTTTGTTTTCCGAGGTCTAGCCGGCCGCTATCGGATCATCAATGTCCTGGCTTTGGAAATGATCAATCAAGAAGCGTGCGGCTGGTCCTGGCGGTGTATCGGTGCGGTAGACGGCCTGAAGGCGGTAGGGGCCGCCTTTGCAGTCCGGAAGATCGAGCTGCACGAGGCGCCCAGATTCTATGTCGTCTCTCACCATCGGCTCTGGCATATTGCCCCAGCCGATACCCTCCTTGAGCAGCATGTGCTTGGCGCCCAGATCGGCGAGCCGCCAGGTATGGTTTCCGACGACAGCGAACTCGTGGCCCTGGGTAAGGGGCGATCTGTCGGTCAGGACCAGTTGGATATGTCCTCGTGCCGCGCCCGGCGGGTGAGATCCACCAGCCAACGGGTGATCCGGTGAGGCGACGGGGATGAGTTTGACGAAACCTACTCCGATGCGCTCGAGGCCCGCGATCTCAACATCAAGGGGGCCACTGATGCCGATCGCCGCGGTTCGGTTGAGCACGATCTGCGTCACGGCACCCAAGGCTTCGACATAAAGCCGAAGGGAAACGCTCGGAAATTCCTTCCGAAACGCCTTCAGCGCATCCATCACGCGTGCCGCCGGTAGCATGACGTCCAGTGCCAGGTGCACCTCCGGCTCTACACCACGAAGCATACTTTTTACCTTGGCCCGAAGATTGTCGATGCCATGGGCCACGCTCTTGGCCTCGGCAAGGACCGTTCTTCCTTCCAAAGTTAGCTGCGGCTTCTTCGTCGAAAGCCGATCGAAGAGCGTGACACCCAATTGCGTTTCGAGGTTGGCGATCGTGTAGCTGATCACAGACGTAGCACGGTTGAGCTTCCTCGAAGCCGCCGCGAAGCTGCCGGTCTCAACCACGGTAATGAAGACTTTAAGCTGATCCAGCGTCGGCTGTCCGGGATCTAACATTTCTAATTCCTCGATCGTTTTCGCCGAAATTATCTGAGTTTTCCGAAACGTCCAGTGGGCCTACCTTCAATCCATCGAGTTCAACCGCCGGAGCTGACAATGTCCTATTTGTCTAACGCTGACATCGAGCAAGTTATCCTGCCCTCAACCCGTGACCTCGGAGGCTTCTCCGTTCGCCGGGCATTGCCTGCAGCCATGCGCCAGATGGTCGGGCCCTTCATATTTCTCGACAGTTTTGGGCCAGTGCGGTTCGGTGCTGGCGAAGGAATTGATACCCGCCCTCACCCCCATATCGGTCTTTCAACACTGACCTACCTTCTCGACGGTGAGTTGCTGCATCGTGACAGCGAGAGCTATGTGCAGTCGATCAGCCCCGGGGAAGTCAATCTGATGGTCGCCGGTTCCGGCATTGTTCACTCCGAGCGGACTCCGGAACATATCCGCAAGGACGGGGGCAAGCTCACGGGCCTGCAGAGCTGGATCGCGCTTCCCAAACAAAAGGAAGAGACTGCACCGCTTTTTCAGCACATCGGCGCCCATGAACTACCAACGACCAATGGTGAGGGCATCAATATGAAGCTTCTTGCCGGCACGCTGCACGGACGTCGATCACCTGCCAGTATCTTCTCTGACCTCTTCTCTGCAGAGATCCAGCTCAAGGCTGGAGTACGCTACAGGATCGACGGGGAGCATATCGAGCGAGCGATCTTCGTCGTCAGCGGTGCGATCGAGATCATGGGGCAAGACGGTATCTACGGGCCGGATCGTCTGATCGTGTTCAAGCCCGGCGCAGAGATCGTTGTAAAGGCGAACGAGCCAGCGCGGTTTCTTGCCTTCGGAGGCGAGCCGCTTCCTGAAAAACGGTTCATCCGCTGGAATTTCGTGGCCACGGACCAGGAGCGCATTCGCCATGCTGCCAACCAGTGGCGCGAACGGCAATTCCCCGGCGTGCCGGGCGACGACGAGTTCATTCCCCTCCCCGACAACTTCAACTGAAACCCCATCTAATCAAGGAGAAGTACAATGACGACCTATGCAATCATCGGTTCCGGTGCGATCGGCTCTGCACTTGCTGAACGCTTCCATGCTGCAGGCGTTGACGCCGTTATCGCCAACACACGCGGTCCGGGCTCGCTTCAGCCTGTCACCGACAAGTTCGGCAGCACGGTGAACGCCGTCGAACTCGATCAGGCTCTTCAATCCGACGTTCTTATTCTGGCTGTGCCTTATGACGCCGTACCGGAAGTCGCTGGCAAAAAAGCAGCCTGGGAAGGCCGCACCATCGTCGACGCGACGAACGCTATCGACTTTCCTGCTTTCAAACCACGTGACCTTGGTGGCCGGTTGTCTTCGGAAATCGTCTCCGATCTCTTCCCTGGCGCTCAGCTCGTGAAAGCGTTCAACACCCTCCCGGCCGCTGTCCTGGCTGCCGATCCGGTGAAAGCGAGCGGAAAGCGCGTTCTCTTTCTATCCGGTAATTTCCCGGAGGCCAGCAAGAAGGTAGCGGACCTGATCGCTCGTCTGGGCTTTGCGCCGTCCGACCTTGGCAGTTTCAAAGCCTCCGGTTCACTTCAGCATTTCGGGCAGCCGCTGGTCGCGCTCAACCTGCTGAAAGACTGAGACGCAAAATCGGTCGATAAAGTCGAATGTAATGAACCAACCTATGCAGGTTTTATCGAATGATGAAAAAGCAGATGTTGCATTCATCGACACCAACATCCTCACGGAGTTACCGAAATGACCAAAGTTCTCGTTCTCTACTACTCGTCCTACGGCCACATCGAGACAATGGCAGGCTCAATCGCTGAAGGCGCAAGAAGCGCCGGCGCCGACGTTACGATCAAGCGTGTCCCGGAAACTGTCCCGCTCGAAATTGCCGAAAAGGCTCATTTCAAGATCAACCAGGAGGCACCGATTGCGACCGTCGCGGAACTCGCCGACTATGACGCGATCATCGTCGGTACCGGCACACGCTTCGGGCGGATGTCGTCGCAGATGGCGGCCTTCCTCGACCAGGCCGGTGGCCTGTGGGCACGGGGTGCTCTCAACGGCAAAGTTGGCGCAGCGTTCGCCTCGACGGGCACCCAGCACGGCGGACAGGAAACCACCCTGTTTTCGATCATCACCAACCTCATGCACTTTGGCATGATCATCGTCGGCCTGCCCTACAGCCACCAGGGCCAGACGAGCACTGAAGAAATTGTTGGTGGCGCTCCTTACGGGGCAACAACGGTTGCCGGTGGCGACGGGTCGCGCCAGCCTTCGCAGATCGATCTCGCCGGTGCCTTCCATCAGGGCGAGATCGTCGCCCGCACTGCAGCGGCTCTTGTCGCAGCCCGCAACTAAACCCGCCCGACCCACTCCTAAAATGCAGCTCCAAACAGACCAGCCGATTGCGATCGGCTGGCAAGGAGAAATCATGTCCTCGCTTTTCTCAAACAAGGTCGTCGCGGTCACCGGTGCAGGCTCCGGGATCGGTCGGGCGATAGCACTTGGGCTCGCTCGCGACGGCGCGACAGTGCATCTGGCTGATCGCGATGCCGAGGGTCTCACACAAACGGCAGAGCTCATCCGCACCGAAGATGGCCGGGCATTCACAACCGAGCTCGATGTCGCGAGCGAACTTCAGGTCGTCGGATGGATCGAACAGATCGATGCCGCATCCGGTCGGCTCGACGCGGCTTTCAACAATGCCGGGATAACCGGCCCTGCAAAACGGATTCAAGATTATCCATTAGAAGACTTTCAGCGGGTCATCGCCGTCAATCTCCAGAGTGTCTTTCTCGGGATGAAGTACCAGATCCCGCTGATCAAGCGCAGTGGTGGTGGCTCTATCGTGAACACGGCTTCCGTCGCCGCTTTGACGGGACCGGGAGGCATGAGTGCCTACGCTGCTTCCAAGCACGGGGTGCAGGGCCTGACCCGGGTTGTCGCGATGGAGAATGCAGCGCACGGCATCCGCGTCAACGCGATCGCGCCTGGCTGGACTGAAACGCCAATGGTCGCGGCAAACAGCCACCAGAACCCGGCGTTTGTGGCACTCGCTCAAAACGCCATTCCTGCCAAACGCGGCGGCAAGCCGGAGGAAATCGCGGCCGCGGCAATCTGGCTTGCCTCCGACGCCGCCTCCTATGTCACCGGACACATGCTGACCGTCGACGGCGGCATGACCATCGGTGGTTTTGAACTCTGACACCGAACCTCGAAAGGAAAATCCCATGTCAGACCAACCTGAAGCATTGAAAGCAATCGTCCGCCGCAACACACTCGAGGTGCAGTCCGGCGGCAACTTCGAACTTTTCGACGAGCTTTTCGCCGACGATTTTCTGGACCACACACCGCAGCCAGGCGGGACGCCAGACAAGGAAGGAGCGCGTCGTCTTTACCACGCGCTGCGCGAAGCCTTCCCCGACTTCCGCGCGGAAATTCACTGGCAAGCGGTCGATGGCGACATCGTGACGACTTTCAAGACCTATCACGGCACACATAAGGGCGTCGTCCTTGGGATCGCACCAACGGGCCGCCAGATCAAGTTCGAAACTGTCGATGCCATGCGCATTCGCAACGGCAAAATCGCCGAACACTGGGGTGTCGCCAACCTCTATTATCTTCTGCAGCAACTCGACGCCCTGCCCTCCTCGGCCCCCAAAGTGCCGGAACATTAGGGATCACCACAATGAGCAACAGTAACATTCTCGACGACAAGGTCGTCATCGTAACCGGCGCATCGAGCGGCATTGGACGTGCGATTGCCATCCGGGCTGCCGAACATGGCGCCAAAGCAGTTATCGTCTCGGACGTCGTGGAAGCACCGCGCGAAGGCGGTGAACCGACTGCCTCCGAGATCAGAAAACGGGGGGCCAAATCCGTCTTCGTGAAAGCAGACGTCAGCCGCAAGGCTGACAACGACGCCCTCGTTGCGGCGGCAGAAGAATTCGGCGGCGTCGATGTCATGGTAGCAAATGCAGGCATTACGCTGAAGACAGACGGGGCGGAGGTTCCCGAAGACGATTACCGCCGCCTGATGTCTGTCAATCTCGATGGCCCGCTGTTTGGCGTGCAGGCAGCTGCGCGTCAGATGAAAGCACTCAACAAGCAGGGCAGCATTGTCCTCATGGCAAGCATGGGCGGGATCTCTGGCGCCGGCATCACCGTCGCCTACTCGACCAGCAAGGGCGGCGTTGTGCTGATGGCCAAATCATTGGCCGACGCTCTTGGCCCCGACCGTATCCGCGTCAATGCAGTCGCACCCGGCACCATCGACACCGAGCTTCTTCGCACGAGCCCCGGTATCGCCCAGGCCTCCGAGGGCTTTCGCCAGAGGACGCCGCTTCGCCGGCTTCGCAAACCGGCGGAAGTCGGAGACGCCGTGGCTTTCCTTGGCTCGGACCTGTCGAGCTATGTGTCTGGTACCGCGCTCCTCGTGGATGGAGGACTGCTCTCCGTTATCTGATTTATCGACCCTCCAGTCGGACCCGCGCCCTCAAAAGCGCGGGTTTTTCTTTGCCTCCACCGTTCGATTTTTTCGACGATAATCTGCGATATTATCCAGCTTTTTCGTTCGCTCGGATGGTGGCAATTTCTCCTCACGACGCAGCCACGGTGGCTACGCCCCAAACTTAAGGAAGAACGTCCATGTCTTATTCCGATGCAATCGCCCAGCGCGTTGAAACTCTCTCCCATTCGGCCCTCATCAACGGCGTCACGCCTCTCACCGGCCGTGTCCTGCTGGCGGCAATCTTCCTTCTGTCCGGTATCAGCAAGATCTCTGATCCAGCTGGGACGATCGGCTATATCAATATGGTTGGCCTGCCCTTCCCGCAGCTGTCCTATGGCGCAGCGGTCGTGACTGAACTCCTGGGCAGCATTGCCCTGATCCTCGGTTTCCAGACCCGCATCGTCGCTCTGATCCTTGCCCTGTTCAGCGTTGCCACGGCACTGACGTTCCACAACAACCTCAGCGACCTGAACCAGTTCATCCACTTCTTCAAGAACATCGCAATGGCCGGCGGTCTGCTGCAGGTCGTGGCGTTCGGCGCGGGTCGTTACAGCCTCGACGCCCGCCGCTAAGATCGTGAACGAGGTCTGTGAAGCCGCTTATGAAACCAAACGAGACTGCCTCTCAGGTGCGGAAATAGAGGCGCGCCTGAGAGCTGGCAGGCGCTTTTTACCTCTTGAGCGGAGTCTGGTCATCGACAAAGTGTTCAAACCGGAGATATCGGCCTCAGATTGCTCGAGTTGAAACGTTGGGTTTCGCCGATGATTGCGGCACCCTTCGCTCATTTCGTGCCCATTCGATCAACAAATGGTCAAATCCCACAGCTACATTACCCAAAAACGCCTTTCCTCAGCGAGGTATTAAGAACTGGCACGCGCTTTGCTTTTGACTGATGTGACCGTTTTGCCTGATTTGACGGTTTGTCCAATATAGAAAAGGGGAACTCGATGGGTTCGGAATTCAGTCGTCGTCGCTTCCTGCAGGGATCCGCAGGCGCAGCCGCCCTTGCCGGTTACATGCAGATCAATCCTGACTTCTTCATCTCGTCGGCCTACGCGCAGACCGGCAAGACCATGACCTTCCTGTCGGCCGAGAACATCACCGGTAACTGGGATCCGACCGCCCACACGACGCTGTCGCAGAAGAATATTGAAGGCTTCGTCATGGGATTCCTCACCCGTACCCCGATGAAGCTCGAGGATCCCGGCGCGGTCGTCTACGAACTGGCGACCGACATCAAGCTTCTCGATGCGCATCGCCTGCAAATCAAGCTGCGCAAAGGCATTGTTTTCCACGACGGCAAGCCATTCAAGTCCGAGGACGTCAAGGCGACCTTCGAATACGGGTCAAGGGCCGATCGCCCGGCCCAGTGGTATCCAGGCCCGACTGAAACGCTAACGATTGAGACACCGGACGATCACACCGTCATCGTCGACACGTCGAAGGGCGGCTATCCGGCCCATCTCTTCATCTTCCTCGCATCCTTCCTGCCGATCATGTCGGCCAAGGATGTCGCCGGCGGGCCCGGCGGCCCACTCTCTCAACGCCTCAATGGCACCGGCCCGTTCAAGTTCGTCGAACAGCGCGGCAACGACACAGTGATGGCGGCCTATGACGGCTACTTCAAGGGCAAGCCTGCGATCCCCGGCATCAATTTCACCTTCACCGGCGATTCCACCACCCGCATGCTGTCGCTGATGAATGGCCAGGCCTCGATCGTCGAGCGGCTGGAACCGGAACAGGTGGATTCGATCAAGGATAATCCGGCGATCTACATCAACAATGTGGTTTCGGTGGAAAACAAGTATCTGTGGTTCCGCTGCTCCAAGGCGCCCTTCGACGACCCGCGCATCCGCCTCGCCGCCTGCCATTCGATCGATCGCGACATGATAATGGAACTGATGGGATCGGCCGGCCATGCCTCGTCGAACTTCGTGTCGCCCGTCAAATTCGGCTATACGGACCTGCCGAACTACCCGCAATTCGATCCGGAAAAAGCACAGGCGCTACTCGCCGAAGCCGGCTTCCCGAACGGCAAGGGCTTGCCGCAGCTCGAATACATAACCTCCGTCGGCTTCTACCCGAAGACCAAGGAATATGGCGAAATGGTCACCGCCATGCTTCAGGAACAGGGTTTCAACATTAGCCTGACGGTGCTTGAGCCAGCCGCCTGGAATGAGCAGCTTTACCATCGCCCCGGCGGCGGCCCCGGCCACATGGTCGATTGCGGCTGGTCGACTGCCTCGCCGGAACCGGATCTTGTCCTGCGCACCCATTTCCATTCGTCCTCGCACCGCATCTGCGGCATCGAGGACAAGGAGATCGATGCCAGCCTCGACAAGGAACGCAACGCGTCGACGCTGGAGGAGCGCAAAAAGATCCTCCAGGAAGAGACCATGCCGCTCATCGCCTCCAAGATGCCGGCACTCTCGCTGTTCACATCCGTGATGATCCACGCCATGCAGAAGGATTTCGAGGGCATGTACATCTATCCCGACGGATCGATCGACGCAGCCAAACCCGCCGCCTGAGCGTGATCAGCCGCACGCCGTTTACCCCCAAGCGGCGTGCGGATTGCCCGTGACATACCCCAGCGGAGTGACTGAATGTTTGCCGTGAATTTCCTGATGCGGCGCCTGGTTCAGGGCGTCATCATCATATTCCTCGTGTCCTTGCTGATCTTCACCCTTCTGCGGGTGGTGCCGGGTGACCCGGTTCGCCTGATGGCAGGCGGCATGGCACCGGAAGCGCTGATCGAGAAGATCGCAACCGATATGGGCCTGCGCGATCCGATCCTGGTGCAATTCGGCCGCTACATGGGAGGCGTGGTTCACGGCGACCTCGGTCAGTCCTTCGTCAGGCCCGCAAACGGCGCCTCGACCGGCGGCTCGACATTCAACGACACGACACGCGGCGAACGGGCAAAAGTCTTCGACCTGATCTTCGATGCCCTGCCGATGACACTTCAGCTGGCCGGCGTCACGCTGGTCATCGCATTGGTCTTTTCCGCGATCGTTGGCATCGCCGGTGGCCTCTCGATTGGCAGATGGCCTGACAAGCTTGCCTTCTACATTTCCTCGATCTTCATTTCGCTGCCGAATTTCTGGCTCGGCATCGTGCTGGCGCTGCTGTTTTCGGTCAAGCTCGGCTGGCTGCCGGCAATCGGTTATCAGGGTTTCGCCTACACGATCCTGCCGGCCATCGTGCTTGCGGTAGAACTGTCACCGGTCCTCATCCGCACGCTGGTCAGTTCCGTGTCCGCCCAGATGATGGAGCCATACGTGTCCGTCGGCCGCGTGCGCGGCCTCAGCCGCTCGCGGATCATCTCCAACCACGCATTGCGCAACGCATCGGTACCGCTCCTCAACCTGCTCGGCGTGCAGTTCTCCAGCCTGCTCGGCGGGGTCATCATCGTCGAATACATTTTCGATTATCCCGGCCTTGGCCTGTTGACCATCAATGCCGTGCTGCAGCGCGACTTTCCGCTAATTCAGGGGATCGCCATCGTCACCAGCGCCATCTTCGTGCTGATCAACATCGTTGTCGATCTCATCGCAACCACCATCGATCCGAGGCTTGAATACTGATGTCCATCACATCCGCACTCGACACCCCGATCGTTTCGAAGGCGGCGAGCCGCTCGATTGCGAGGCGCATCTTCGATCGCGCCGCATCGACACCCGGTTTCCGCAGCGGCCTTGCGATCTTCCTGCTGCTGGCGATCGCCGCAGCGCTCTACCCTGAAATCAGCGGCATCGACCCGACCAAGATGGATGTGAAGGCCCGCCTTTTGCCGCCGCTCTTTTTCGGTGAAAAATGGAGCTGGGGTCATCCGCTCGGCACCGACCAGATCGGCCGCGACATGTTGGTGCGCTCGCTTGTCGGCCTGCGTTATTCCTTCCTGATCGGCATTGCGTCGGTCGCCGTCACGCTGATCATCGGCTGCGCACTCGGTACCATCGCTGGTTATTTCGGCGGTCGTATCGACATGCTGATCATGCGCCTCACAGATGCGCAGCTGTCGATCCCGATGATCATTCTGGCGATCGCCGTTCTCGGTGTCTCGCGCCCCACCATTCCGGCCATTGTGCTGGTGCTCGGGCTTTCAAGCTGGCCGGTCTATGCGCGCATCATGCGCAGCATCGTGATGACGGAAAGGCAGCGGGAATATGTGCGCGCCGCAAAGCTCGGCGGCTCGACAGATATCCGCATCATCATCAGCCTGCTGCTACCGCTCCTCCTACCGCCGGTGATCTTCACCTCGGTACTCGATGTGGCGCGCATGATGATCTTCGAATCGACTCTCGGCTTCCTCGGTCTCGGGGTTCAGCCGCCAACGCCGACCTTCGGCAACATCATCGCCGATGGCCGCAAATATCTTCTCAATGCCTGGTGGATCGCCACCATGCCCGGCATTTTCCTCGGCCTGACGCTGACGAGCATCAACCTCATCGGTGCCTCGCTGGAGCGTGCCCGCAATACCATCCACGGAGGGTCCGAATGATGAGCCAGCCGCTTCTTCAACTGAAAAACCTGACGGTCACCGCCGGACGAACGGATACGGCGAAGACCATCCTCAACGACATTTCCTTCGCCCTCGCCCCGCGTGAAATCGTCGGCGTCGTCGGTGCCAGTGGTGCCGGCAAGACGGTGCTGTCCAAGGCCGTCGTCAACTGGCTGGAGGCTCCCCTCGCCTTGCGGTCCGGCAGCGTCCTGTTCGAAGGCAAGGACATATACGGCCTGTCCGAAACCGACATGCGCACCTTGCGCCGCCGGGTAGCCTATGTCGGTGCCAACCCGATGGGCGCGCTTGATCCGACGCTTCCCGTCGGCGCACAGATCGTCGAAAAGCTGCGTGCCGTTATTCCGGGCACATCCTGGAAGGACGCCGAAAAACGCACGATCGAACTGCTTGAGGCGGTGCGCATTCCCTCCGCCCGCAGCCGGTTCAGCGATTATCCGTCGCAGTTTTCCGGCGGCATGATGCAGCGTGCGCTGATCGTCGATGCGCTGGTCACCAATCCGGCGCTTTTGATCGCCGATAATGTCACCCAGCCGCTCGACGTCACCGTCGCCGCCCAGGTCATCCGGCTAATGAAAGAGCTGACCGCCAGCTTCGATACGGCGGTTCTGTTCGTTTCTTCCTCCCTGCCGATTGCCCGCGAAGCCTGCAACCGCATTCTGGTGATGGAGCAAGGCCGTATCGTCGAAGAGCAGGAAACCGAGCGGCTGATCGCCAGCCCCATTCACGCATACACGAAGGAACTCGTCGAGCAGACGCCGAAAATCTGGATCGAGAAGACCGAGATGCCGCGCCTCAACGACAAGCGCGATGTCGTGTTGAGCCTGCGCGACGCCTCACAGATTTATAAAGTGAAGAAAAAGACCGGCTTCGGTGGCTTCAACCAGGTGCGCGCCGTGCGCAACGTCACTTTCGATGTCCGCCGCGGCGACAGCTTTGGCATCGTCGGTGAATCCGGTTGCGGCAAGTCGACACTGATGCGGCTTTTGAGCCGGCTGGAACTGCCAAGCTCGGGTCAGGTCCTGTGCGGCGGCGATGATATCGCAAGGCTCGGCGGTAAGAACCTTTTGACCTTCCGCAAGAAGCTGCAGATGGTGCTGCAGGATCCGTTCGGCTCCCTGCCGCCGCGCACGGCAGTCGGCAAGATGCTGGAAGGGCCGCTGCGTACCCATGGCTGGAAGGACAGTACCAAGATCCGCGAGCGGGTGCTGAAGGTGATGGGCGAAGTCGGCCTGTCTGCCGATCTCTACGAGGAATTGCCGCTGGGCCTCAGCGCCGGACAGCGCCAGCGCATCAATGTCGCCCGCGCGTTGGTTCTGGAACCGGAAATCCTGATCATGGACGAGACGCTATCGGCCCTCGACCAGACGGAACAGTTCAAGCTTCTCGATCTCTTCCAGAAGCTGCAGAAGGAATACGACCTCACCTATATCTTCATCTCCCATGACCTTGCGATGGTTCGAAAGGTCTGCAACCGAGTGGCGGTGATGTATCTCGGCGAGGTCTTTGAGCTTGCCGACAACGAGCGGCTGTTCTTCGATCCCGGCCACCCCTACACGATGGCGCTTTTGAGCGCGATGCCGACCCTTGAACAACGGCGCTATCAGCCGGAGGATTGCCTGCTCGAAGGTGAGCCGCCGAGCCCCATCGACGTTCCGCCCGGTTGCAGCTTCAAGTCGCGCTGTCCGCATGCGATGGAGAAATGCGGCAGCCTGCAGCCGACGCTTACCGTGCGCGGTAGCCAGGATTTCGCTGCCTGCCATTTGATCCAGCCGCCCGCCTCCGGCGGGGCTGAAACCCGCCAGATGGCGCTGGCCTGAACATGGTTGCGGCCCTTGTCGAAGGGGCCGTAACGATCGCCATAATTCAAGGTCCATTTATGAGTTTCACCGAACATCGCCTCAAGCTCATCCTCGACATGCTGAAACAGACCAAGCGCGTCAATGTGAAGGAGCTTGCCGATCATCTGCAGGTCAGCCAGGAATCGATCCGGCGCGACCTCAAGGAGCTTGAGACACGCGGCTATGCCCGTCGCGTCTATGGCGGCGCCGTGCTCGATCAGCAAGAGAGCGACCAGCCATTCAACGACCGTCTGCGCGTCAGCGCCCGCGAAAAGGCAAGAATCGGCGAGGCAGCTGCGGCGCTTGTCAAGGACGGGATGAAGGTCTTCATCGATACCGGCACCACGACGATCGCCTGCCTGAGACATCTTGAAACCCGCAAGGACATTACCGTCGTCAGCAATTCGCTGGCCGTGGCGGCGCATTTCTTCCATCTGCCGCAAGCAAGCGTACGGGTTCTCGGCGGCCGCATGCGCTCCGACTACCAGGCGACCTACGGCCATGAAACGGTGGCGGCGCTGAAGGAGCATTTCTTCGATCTGGCGATCATTGCCATCAGCGCCATTCATTCGGAACGCGGCTTCATGGATTTCGGTGAGGACGAGGCGGTCCTGCGCCGTGTCGCCAAGGCCCAGGCCAAGCGGTCGATCATCGTCGCCGACAGTTCCAAGTTCGGCCGCCTCGGCTCTATCCATACTTTCGGCCTGAGCGAGATCGACGCGGTGGTAACGAGCGGCGTGATCGCCCGAGAATTTTCAGACCAATTCAAACAATCCAATGTGGAAATCATAAATGCCTGACGTCCCCACCCCTTTTTCTGCCCCGATCAACGCTGAACGGCTTCAATCGCTGATGGAGGCGGTCTCCACCTTTGGCGGCGGGCCGGATGGTTCGATGACCCGTCTCACGCTGTCCAGGGAAGACGGCATGGCGCGCGACTGGCTGGGTCGCTGGTTTGCCGAAAACGGTTTCGAGCAGGCCGTCGATGCGATCGGCAACCAGTTCGGCAAGATGACGCTGGCCGGTGCCAACGCGCCGGTCGTCATGGTCGGCTCCCATATCGACAGCCAGCCGAATGGCGGCCGCTTCGATGGCGCACTCGGCGTCGTCGCGGCCTGCGAGGCGGTCGTCTCAGTCACCGAAAGACTGAAGGCGGAAGATCGGCTGTCCGCCTGCAATTTCCAGATCGTCAACTGGACGAACGAGGAAGGTGCCCGTTTCCAGCCGAGCCTTCTGGGCAGCAGCGTCTTTACCGGCGCGGCCGACCTCGAATGGGCGCTGGACCGCACCGATGGCGACGGCATTTCTGTACGCCAGTCGCTGGAAGAGATCGGTTATGCCGGGAAGGACAAGGTAGAGATCCCCGACGCGCTGATCGAGCTGCATATCGAGGGCGATACGACGTTGAGCCGCGCTGGCGAAAGGTTCGGCATCTTCACCCGCTTCTGGGGTGCCACGAAATACCGCCTCGCCTTCTTGGGGCGGCAGGCCCATACGGGTGCCACCCCGATGGCAGACCGCAAGGATGCGCTGCTTGCCGCCGCCTATCTGATGGCCGATCTCAAGCAGATCTCGACAGAACACGGTCTCGACCTGCACACGTCCGTCGGCCGCCTGGAAGTCTATCCCAACTCCCCGAATGTCGTGCCTGCCGAAGCCGTGCTCTTTATCGAACTGCGCTCGGGCTCGCCGGAAATCCTGGCCGAGGCGGAGCGCAAGATAAAGATCAAGATCGACGAGGCGGCGCTAAAAGCCGGTGTAACCTCGGAAGTCCGCTCGATCGACCGCCGCAAGGCAGGACCTTTCGCGCCGGGCCTAATTGCGCTGGCAGAAAATGCCGCGGCGCGTCTCGGCCAGACCGCCCGCCGCCTCGATACAATCGGCGGCCATGATGCGGTCGCCGTCTCCGATGTCTGCCCGGCCGTGGTTCTGGCAGTGCGGAGCCGCGACGGCGTGATCCATCATCCGACCGAATATACCTCCCCAGAAGACCAGGCACTCGGCACACAGATATTGGCGGACATGCTTTACAAGATTGCCTGCGAAGGGCTGCAGGCTGCGGAAGTGAGCGAGGCTGCCGAATGAAGATAGCGGGCTCTCCAGAAACCCCGATGGAAACCCGCGCGGAGACCGCGCTTGTCGCCTTCTCTTCCGTGCTCGGTGAAACGCCGTCTTATGCGCCGGCGACGGCAGCGGTCGCATCGCCGTCGTATCACGCCGTCGAATCCTGCAGCTTCGCGGTCGCGACGGCTGGTGGCGAGGCTGATTACTTCCTGCGTCTCGGTGCCGATGAAGTCGCCGATCTCGTGGATGGAGAAGCGGCCTTTACGGCAGCACTACGTTTTCACCAGCTCGGGTTTTCACCGCAGCCTTTTGGCTACGATGCCGCGAACGGCGCTACCCTGTTTGCCCGGCTCGGCGACGGTTGGCGGGCGGCAAAGATCGACGATCTGATGCAGCCGGCAGCCGTTGCCCGTCTGATCGACATGCAGAAGGCGATCGCAGCCTCCGCCAAGTTCGGCCGGACCTGGTCCGTCTTCGACGGCATCGTCCAATTGTGGCCGATCGTTGCCGCCGGCGACACAAGCCTGCCCGGCGATGCCGACTGGATGCTGTCCTGGATGGTGCCGATCCGCGAGGCGATTTTAGCGGCCGGCATTGATCTGAGACCTGCTCATGGCGACCCGCATTCGTCCAACGTGATGCTTGGGACCGATGGCGCACTTCAGCTTGTCGATTTCGACATGGCGGCCGATATCGACCCATATTACCAACTCGGCGTGCAGATGAACGAACTCTACCAGTTCGAAACCCAGATGCGGCTGCTGCTCGAAATGCATGATGGCGCATTCAGCGAAAAGGCCTTCAACCGCTGCCGCGCCTATGCCGCCGCAGATGATCTCTACTGGGCGCTGCGCAGCCTCGTGCTGGAGCTCCGTTCGCCGCCGAAGGGCGTGGAATTCTTGAAATATGCCAGCTGGCGATTCCTCCGATGCCGCATGCTTCTTAGCCATCCGGACTTCGAGGCACGGTTGCGGTCTCTCTGAAGACGATCATAAAAAGAAACGGGAACAAGGCGATGAACGAACTGGGAATGGCACGATCGGATGCCGAACGGGCGGTCGAAGCGGCGATCGTCCAGGTGGAACCCTGGAGCGGACGGCGGCTGCGTTACCGCCCGGTTTCCGGCGGTATCAGCAACACGAATTTCCGCATCGATGTCGAAGGACACAATCTTGGATATTTCCTTAAGATCCCCGGCCGCGGCACCGAGATGTTCATCGACCGCAAGGCTGCAGCCGCCGCCAGCAAGCAGGCGGAAGCGATCGGCGTCGGTCCGAAGACATTCGACTATCTCAATCACCTCGACATCGAGATTGCTGAATTTATCGATGGCCGCCGCCCCTCGACCCACGAGGATTTTGCCGACCCCATCATCCGCAACGAAGCGGTGCGCGTCTACCGACAGTTTCACGAGGCCCCTGCCCTACCGCTGACCAAAACCGTGTTCGACATGATCGAGGAACATTTCGGCCAGGTCCGGGACCTCGGCGGTTACTGGCCGCTCGATCACGCATTTCTCTATCGGTCCTATCTGCAGGCGCGCGAAGCGCTGGAAGCCTCCGGGCTCGATCTCGTCCCCTGCTTTAACGATCCGATGCCGGGCAATTTTCTGATCGGCGCCGACAAGTCGATCAAGCTGATCGATTTCGAATATGCGTCGAACAATGAAAGGCTCTACGACCTCGCGATCTGGAGCGGCGAGATGTTTTATTCGGAAGACACAGACTGCGCGATCATCGAGGAATATTTCGGCCGCTACGATAAGGCGCATCACGCGCGCTTCACCGTCCACAAGGCATTGGCCGACATCAAGTGGAGCACCTGGGCGATGGTGCAGAACCGCATTTCGACGCTGGATTTCGACTTTTACAAATACGGGATTTGGAAGCACATGCGCGCCCGCTCGATCATCCACGATCCCCGTTGGCCCCTGTTCCTGAAAGCCCTCTAATGCCCCTTTCCGATATCCAACCGCATGAGACCGAGGCCTATCTCGCCTTTGCAGCCGAGCTTGCAGATGTGGCAAGGCCGCTGGCGCTTTCCTATTTCAGGACGCCGCTCGAGGTGATTTCGAAACTCGACGAAAGTCCGGTGACGATCGCCGACCGGACGATCGAAAAGCGGCTTCGCGAGGTGATCGAAGACCGCTTTCCCGACCACGGCATCCATGGCGAGGAGTTCGGCGTTAAAGACGGCAATGCCTTCACCTGGGTGCTGGACCCGATCGACGGAACCAAAAGCTTCATCACCGGCTTTCCGCTGTTCGGCACGCTGATTTCGCTTGCTTATCAGGAAATGCCATTCTGCGGCCTGATCGATATCCCGGCAACCGGCGAACGTTGGATTGGCAAGCCGGCAGCGACACTCTTTGCCGACAAGGCTGCCCGCACCAGCACCTGCGGGACCCTGTCCGAGGCACGTTTCTATACGACCTCGCCTGACATGTTTTCCGGCGACGAGGCCGATCATTTCGACCTCCTGTCACGGAAGGCGAGGCTCCGGCGCTTCGGAGGAGATTGTTATATCTATGGCTTGATCGCGTCCGGCCATTGCGACATCGCGCTCGAAACCGGCTTGCAGCCCTATGACTACATGGCCCTTGTGCCGGTCGTCACAGGTGCCGGTGGCTGCATCACCGACTGGCAGGGGGAAGCGTTATCGATTCATTCGGACGGACGAGTGCTGGCGTCTGCCACACGGGCACTCCATGATGAAGCGCTGTCGCTCCTCAACCGGTAACAGGCACCATGTCCTACACGACGACGATCGAGCAGACGGTTTTCCGACCTGAAGGATCTGCTGGCGAAGGCGACGCCGGAGCGGTAGCGGGACCAGATGGCGGGCATTGCTGCTGATGGCCCGCTTGAGCGGCTGGCTGCGCAGATGGCGCTGGCCGACTTGCCGCTGAAAGCGTTTCTCGGAGAGGAGCTAATTTCATCGGACGATGACGAGGTCTCGCGGCAGATTGCAGCCCGGCATGACCCGGCAGCGTTTGCACCGATCTCATCTTTGACGGTCGGCGAACTCCGCGAATGGCTGCTGCGCCCGGAAACTGCTCATGACCGGCTGGAGGCCGTCACCTGGGGTCTGACCCCGGAAATGGTCGCGGCCGTGTCAAAGATCATGCCGCTGCAGGACATGATAGCGGTATCCACCAAGCGTCGTGTGGTCACCCGGTTCCGCAATACAATTGGTCTCGCAGGCCGGATTTCCACCCGCAACCAGCGGAACCAACCGACAGATGACAGCCGCGGCATCATCGCGTCCGCCATCGACGGGCTGTTGATGGGATCGGGTGACGCGGTGATCGGCATCAATCCGGCAACCGACAGCACCAAGGATTATATCCGCATCGTTTCGCTGCTTGACGAATCGCGCGAGAAACTGGCGATCCCGACCCAGACTTGCTGCCTCGGCCCTGTGACGACGGCGATCCAGGCGATCGAACGCGGCGCGCCGGTCGATCTCGTCTTCCAGTCGGTGGCCGGATCGGAAAAGGCCAATCGCGGTTTCGGCGTCGATATTTCGCTGCTGAAAGAGGCGCATGAGGCGGGGAGATCGCTTAATCGTGGCATGCCGGGCTCCAGTGTCATGTATTTCGAGACGGGACAGGGCGCTGCACTTTCGGCGGATGCGCATTTCGGCGTCGATCAGCAGACGATGGAGACACGCGCCTATGCCGTGGCCCGCGAGTTCGATCCGCTCCTGGTCAATACCGTGGTCGGGTTCTTCGGCCCGGAATATCTGTTCAACGGCAAGCAGATCATCCGTGCCGGCATCGAGGATCATTTCTGCGGCAAGCTTCTGGGTCTGCCGATGCGGGTCGACGTCTGTTACACCAATCATGCGGATGCCGACCAGGAAGACATGGATACGCTGTTGACGCTACTCTGTGCGGCAGGTGTCAATTTCGTCATCACGGTGCCGGGTGCCGAAGACATCATGCTGAACTACCAGTCCTTGTCGCATCACGACGCCGTCTATTGCCGCGAAACGCTGAAACGTCTGCAATATGAGGTTGCGGAAATCGCCAATCCCGCGCCAACGGATGGCGTAGAGGTGCGCTGATCTCGGGCTCTCAGTTGATACTGAGTCCGACTAATCGCCGGGCTACCCGCCGACCACGATCAGCGTCGGCCGCGCCGCCCGCGCGAGATGGCCCGGCAGGTAGTCCGAGCGATGTCGGCGCGAAATATGCGCTCGTTTTCGACCGGGGTCAGGATATGGGTTTCGCGAGGCTCCGACATGGCTCAGAGCTCCCGCCAGAGCAGCTCCTCATCCCGGACCTTCGGCCCCCACTCCGCGATCAGCGGCTCGACGGTCTCGGGCATCCCGACGACAACGCCGTGCTGAAGCCCGAGCAGGTCACGCCGGCGCGACCTTAGCCGCTCGGCTTCGACCAGATCGCGGTCGCCGATGTCGTGCAGCCGGACCGATAGGAGGCTCCGTCCCCGGTTCATGATCTCGATCGCTAGGTCAGCCCGCACGATCGCGTAGAAATCTGCTGCCTGTTCCGTCATGGGTGTGTCCCTGGTTTAAGTTCACGGTCTTCGGCTTGGCCGAGGGTTTTCGGGGCACCGATCATCGATCGATGCCTCGCGCCTGATTGATCGCGCGCTGCCTCCGCTCGCTCGCGATCGCCTGCCCGATGTCCGCGGCCACCGCGCGCTGGATCGCCCTGAGCTGCGGCTGCAAAGCCTTGAAGGCAGCCTGCTGCGCCGGCGGAACCGTGGCGGTCACGGTCTTCTCGTCGCGGCCGATAGCGCCGCGGCCGAAGCGGGCGTCGAGCGCCTTGGAAACCGCGGCGAACTCCACCTTGATGGTGGGCGTCAACGCCAGAACCGCCGCATCGAAGCTCTTGGGCTGCCGGGACAGGAGCGTGACAAGCCGCTTCAACTCGGCCTCTGCCGTACGGGTGAGACCTGGAACCGGCACACCCATGCGGCTCCGCTCGGACTCGATCGCCTTAATCTCACTGGCGACCACGGTTGTGAAGGCCTGGGCCAGCGAGCGAGCCTTCCAGGCATCCTCCTTCGCGCAAGCGACGGCCATCTTGCGCTCTCGTCCCTGCCCCGTCAGCCGGTCGATCAGGCGATCCGAACCGCGCAAGGCGCCGAACGTCGCCGGGCGCGCGGCCATGTCGGTCTCTATCGCGGTCGCGCTGGTGCCTGCGCGCACCTTCTCCTCGATGACGAGGACGGCCGCCTGCGGATCGCGCCAGATGCGAGTGGCAGCCGTGGCCAAGGCATCACGCTCGGCACGATAGAGCGGCGATGCCGACACACGATCCCTCGCCTCCTCCTCGGCACTCGCCGGGAAGGCGGTGACGGCCGGAAGGAGAAGCGCGGCGGTGCTGCCGTCGTCACGCAGAGCACGAGGATCGTGCGCAGCGGCCACCACGACGCGGGAGGGGTCGCGCTTCTCGGCAAAATGCTGCTCGGCCGCAAAACGCCGAACCGCAGTGAACCGCTCCTCGAGCTCGGTCCTGTCCGCTTCAGGCAAATCGGGCATGCGCTCGGCAACGACCCGTTTCGACGTTTCGTCGGCCTTGTCGGTGAAGGCGCTCCAGCCGAAACGGGCGGTCAGCGCCTCGGCGACGGCCTTGATCTCCTGCACGATACGCCGATCCTCGGTAGCAAGTGTGAAAGCAGTCCGGTAGGCGCCCGCACCTCCAGCCCGACCGATCGCCTCGATCTCGTCAAGACGGTCGGCCGCTGCCTCGGACAGCGCCGGCACGCCGATCGCCATATGGCTGCGCCGACGCTCCTCGCGTGCGATGAAGCGCCCCTCGTCGGCACGGAAGGTGGTCGCGAGCGCCCTTGCCGAAACCGCAAGGTCTGTAACGACCGAGGCGCGCTCCTTAGATGCCACGTCCGTCCTAAGCACACCGAGGATCACCGGTTTGGCGGACATCTGCTCGCCGAGCGCGCGCGGATCGGTCTCCGGCCGCGCCGCCAGATCGCCCAGACGGGTGAGCGCCGCCTCCGGCTCGGCATAGAGCCGGGCGAGCAACGGCAACAGAACAGCCTCCCGCTCCTTCCAGGCGGGTGCCTCGCGTTGCGCTGCGCGCGCATCGTCTTCCACGCTCCGCTCGAAGCGGATCATCGGCGCCAGCAGATAGGCGGCGCCTTCCGTCATCTCCGCACCCTCCCCTTCCGGACGCCCTTTCGCCGACAGTGCCGCGACCGCACCGCTGGCCGCTGGCCCGCCGATCGGCGCTGACGCAGATGCCGACGTCGATATTGGCATCGACGATCCCGAGCCGAGCGGTGACACGACAGCGGACTCTCCAGGCCCCTGTCCGGGATCGACCGTGAGCCGACCAACCTGCACCCGGATGCCGTCCTCGACATGACGGGCGAGGTCGATCACCTGATCGACGCCGCGCCGGTCGGCATAGTCGCGGATCAGGGCGCGATATGTGTCCTCGTTCTCGAAGTCGAGCGTGGTGGACTTCTCGCCGGATCGACCGAGACGATCGACGAGCGGCTGGAAGATTTTCGGATGCGCAACGGCGTCCGCAGCCGTCGAGGGGACGACGTCTTTCGATCCCTTCTCGACGAGGACCGCACTCCAGACGTTTCGCTCGACGGTGCGCTTCTCGAACCGCTTGGCGCCGGTCTCTTCGTCGGTGACCGGCACGTTCTTCACGACCGTCTCCGTGCCATCCTTGGTGAGGGTGACGGTGTCGCCGACCTCGACGCCTTCCCTGTCCAAGGCGTCCGGCAAACTAACGCCCCACAGACGATTACTGCGTCCGTCGGGGAGCTTCAGATCCGCATAGGACGACGGTTCGACGTCGGGATCGTCGCGGAACTTTGCCAGGCCGGTTTCGACGAGAACGCCGGTAACGCCAGCGGCGTGATCGGGACGCTGTGTTCCTCCTCGAACCGCATCAGCCGGGAAGTCCTCCACCGCCGCGTAGAGATCGGCGCGATCACGGTGCCTGGACATCGCGACATAGGCGAGATGCCTGTCCATGCCGCCGGTCGCCAGCACGAAGGTGCGATCGACGGTCGCGCCCTGGCTCTTGTGAACCGTCGCGGCATAGCCGTGGTCGATGTTGCGATAGGTCTGCGTCGAGAAGGTCACATCACGCCCGCTGTCGAGCCGCACGGTCAGGAGATCGGCGCGCTTGTCGTCACCGGTCGACAGAACCGTCCCGAGCATGCCGTTCTTGACGGTCTGCAAGCCCAGATGTTGCACGGTCGGCTCAAGGAAGCGGGCATTCTCCAGGAAGATTAGCCGGTCGCCGATCGCGAAGTCGCGGGCGCCTCGCTCCGTTGCGAAGGTGCGAGATGCGGTCAGTTCCTCCTGTTCGATCCGCACATTGCGAATGGCGGCGTTCAGCGCCTTCACCTCGTCGTTGGTATGGGCCAGAACAAGAAGCGCATCGCCTGTCGGCGGCCGGTCCTCACGCGCGGCTTTCGCCTTCGCCTCGTCCCAGGCACTCGACCAGTCCGCGACGATCCGGGCGACGGCATTTTCGCGCGTATCGGTCTCGATGAGATGGCCCTGCTCGCTATAATGGGCGAGCCCGCACTCGACATCGCCGCGCGCGAACGCTCTGGTCGCTTCACGCGCCCAGTCCTCGCGTTGACGGTGGACACCGCTGAGCTCCGTGTGTCCGACACGCGCCGCCACGGCACGGAATGCCGCTCCCGCCTGGATCGGCTGGAGCTGCATCGCGTCGCCGACGAGAACGATCTTCGCCTGTGCTTCCTCAGCGATCTTCAGGAACCGTGCCATCTGCTCGGAGGCGATCATGCCGGCCTCGTCGATGACGAGAACATCGCCCTTACCGAGAAGATCGCGGCCATTCGACCAAGACCGCTCCCACGAGGCGAGCGTGCGCGAGGCAATGCCCGAACTCTGCTCCAGCGACTCCGCCGCCTTGCCCGCCAGCGCCGCGCCGATGACACGCCCGCCATCGGCCTCCCAGGCGATCCGAGCGGCATCGAGAAGCGTCGATTTGCCGGCGCCCGCAAGACCGACGACGGTGGCGATCGCAGCCTTGCCCGTAACGTGACGCACGGCATCGACCTGTTCGGCATCGAACCGGAACGGACGGTCGGGATCGCGCGTCTCGACCTCCGCGACCGCGCGCGCGACCGTCCTGTTCGAGACGGCGAAGCCGCCGCGCTTCGACAGCGTGTCTGCCGAGCGCCCCATCTCGAACTCGGTGCGCAGCATATGCTTCGTCGTGAACACTGCAGGCGTCACGACCTTGCCGGTCTCCAGCTCACGCTCGGCCGGACGCAAGGTCACGAGATCGCCAGATGCCATCAGCCCGGCGCGGACATTGGCGAAGGTCGCGGGATCGTCGATATGGCGATGCAAGGCACGCGCGATGTCGCGCTCGTCGAAAGTCGAGCGCTCGCCGGAAAGCTGCTTCAGAAGAATGCCAGGATCGGCGGCAATCTGATCGGCAACCGCAAAGCGTCGGGCCATCTCGGCGGGCGCGGAAAAGGCCAGACGACCGTCGCGCTTCAGCACCGCGCGCGCCGAACCGAGATGCCTGCCGGCGAGACCCTCCAGGCCCTGCTCCTTGTAGGAACGCCCGTCGATGCGAATGTCGTGGCCGGCGAGCGCCAGATGCCGGTTGGCGGTTTCCGCCCAGGCGAGTTTCCACCCCTTCATCGTCTCGGCATCGCCCGCCCAGAGCCGGTAGACGATCTTGCCGTTCGGACGAACTGGCGTGACCACCCGCAGCGGCTTGCCGTCCTCGCCCGTCACAGCGACCTTCTTCGCGCCGAACCCCTCCTTTGTCAGCGGCCGTAGCGTGGTCATGACATGGATATGCGGGTTGGCGTCCTTGTCGTGATAGACCCAGTCGGCGACCATGCCGTGACGCGTCAGGTTCTGTTCGACGAACTCGCGCACCAGCGCGATGTTCTCCTTCCGTGACAGCTCCTCCGGCAGAGCGAAGATCATCTCGCGTGCTAGCTGCGCGTCCACGCGTGTCTCGAACGCCTCGACCGCATTCCACAGCGCCTCGCTGGCACCGGCAACAGATCGCCCGTCGATCGCCTTGCGCAGCCAGGCCGGCGTCTCCGCCGGCAGCGCCAGTTCCTCGTGGATCAGCTCGGCCGCACCGCCCTCGTAGCGAAACTGCGTGCCGGCCCGTTCGTCCATCATCCGGGTGCGGTGACGATAGGCGGCGGCCGAGACGACGCTGCGTCCCGTTCCCCGTCCGATCACCTGTGCTCTGACGAACATGATCGCCACGCGATCGCACCTCCAAAAGATGTCGGCCACGCCGACGTATATTGCGCCCTCGAACAGATCGGACCGAAGGGCCGATGCCGCTCTCGGGAAGAGCCCGTTCGGGCTCGACCATCTGCAGCGAGCTAATCTCTTGCAGATTTCGCCGATTTTTACTATCTCATTCCGGTCTCTTAAAATCAACAAAACTGGACAGAATTGCCATGCAGACCAAGCCATCACGCCGCGCATTAAAGGTTTCCGATATCGACGCAGAAATTGAACGGCTTCGAGAACGTCGGAAACAAGTCATCTTGAAAGACAACGAGCGCTTTGCCCGGGCGGCCATCAAGGCGGGCCTGGTCGAACTCGACATTCCAGACGATGCGCTTGATGCCGCTTTCGCCGAGATGGCCGCACGGTTTCGCAAAGGTGGAGCCAAGGCTCCCGCCGTATCCGGTGATCCGCATTGAGAGGCGTATTCTCCACCTCGAACGCAAGCGCCGCCACATGATGACTGACGAGCGCAAGCGCGATGCACGCGAGAAGATCACCCTCGGGGGACTGGTCGTGAAAGCGGGATTGCGCGAGGCCGATCGCGCCTTTTTGCTCGGCGTTCTCATGGAAGCCGCGGCCATCGGGACGGACACGGCGGCGCATCGGCGGCTTTCGGCTGTCGGGCGCAAAGCGTTTCACGCGGACACGCTGGAGAATGCGGAAAGTGAAAAGAAGAAGGCTTCCGGAAAGGAAGGGGTGTGATGCGGCGTTGGAGGCTCAAGCGACAAGCGCTGGTGGCCGTTGCGACCGCGTTGGTGCCGCTGCTGGTGACCGCCACGACGCTTGGCATCACTGCGACGCGATGGGAGACGTTGTCAGCCGGGTTCGAGCCACAGACCTCCTATTGGTTCCAGCGAGCCGCGCCCCTGCCGAACCTTCTGTTCGGGTCGATCGCCGGTCTTCTGACGGTCCTCGTTCTGCCGCTTCACAGACGCAGAGCCGTCGCCATGGTGACGCTCCTTTGCTGGATGGGTGTTGCGGGTTTCTATGCGCTTCGCGAGTTCGGGCGACTCTCACCATCCGTCATCGACCGCGGCATGCCGTGGTCGGATGTTCTTCCCTATCTCGATGCCTTCGCGGTCACAGGCACCATCGCCGGGTTCATGATCGTCGCGCTGACGACCCGTCTCTCCGTCGTCGTTCCCGACCCGGTCAAACGCGCCCGTCGAGGCATCTTCGGCGATGCGGACTGGATGACCCTGCGCGAGGCCGCGCGCGTGTTCCCGCCCGATGGCGAGATCGTCGTCGGCGAACGCGCCCGCGTCGATCGCGAGACCATCCGTGACGTGCCGTTCGATCCCGCGGATCGCGCGACTTGGGGCAAGGGCGGCACGGGGCGCCTGCTGACCTTCAAACAGGATTTCGACTCCACGCACATGCTGTTCTTCGCTGGCTCCGGCGGTTTCAAGACAACGAGCAACGTCGTGCCGACGGCGCTACGCTACACCGGCCCCGTCATCTGCCTCGATCCCTCGACCGAGGTTGCGCCGATGGTCGTGGAACACCGAAACCGCACCCTCAAGCGCGACTGCAAGGTGCTCGACCCCGCGAACCCTGTCATGGGTTTCAACGTCCTCGACTGGATCGAGACGTCGAAGACCAAGGAGGAGGATATCGTCGCCGTCGCGCATATGCTGCTCTCGGAAAGCTCGCGCATCGAAAGCTCCACCGGCTCCTACTTCCAGAACCAGGCGCACAATCTCCTAACCGGACTTCTCGCGCACGTCATGCTCTCCCCGGAATACGACGGCCTACGCACACTGCGAAGCCTGCGCCAGATCGTCTCCGAGCCTGAGCCGTCCGTCCTTGCCATGCTGCGCGACATCCAGGAAACGTCGCAAAGCGCGTTCATTCGCGAGACGCTCGGCGTGTTCACCAACATGACCGAGCAGACCTTCTCCGGCGTCTACTCGACCGCCTCCAAGGACACCCAGTGGCTGTCGCTGGAGAACTACGCCGCGCTCGTTTGCGGCGCAGCTTTCAGGTCCTCCGACATCGTCACGAAGAACGTCGATGTCTTCCTCAACATCCCGGCGTCCATCCTGCGCAGCTATCCCGGTATCGGTCGCGTCATCATCGGCTCGCTGATCAACGCGATGACGCAAGCCGACGGGCATTTCGATCGCCGCGCGCTCTTCATGCTCGATGAGGTCGACCTCCTCGGCTACATGCGCATTCTGGAGGAGGCGCGCGATCGCGGCCGCAAATACGGCATCACGCTGATGCTGATGTACCAGTCCGTCGGCCAGCTCGAAAAGCATTTCGGCCGTGACGGTGCGACCTCCTGGATCGACGGCTGCGCCTTCGCATCCTACGCCGCGATCAAGGCGCTCGACACAGCCCGCAACGTCTCGGCCCAATGCGGCGAGATGACGGTGGAGGTCGAGGGCCGCTCGCGCAATGTCGGCTGGAACACCGGCAAGGGATCGGGAAAGTCCGAGAGCGTCAACTTCCAGCGCCGGCCCCTGATCATGCCGCACGAGATCACCCAGTCCATGCGCAAGGACGAGCAGATCGTCATCATCCAGGGCCACGGACCGCTACGCTGCGGGCGCGCGATCTGGTTCCGCCGCAAGGACATGAAACCGCTCGTCGGACGCAACAGATTCCATCCGGAAGGAAGATCATGAGAACGAGGTCTATCGCTTTCGCCGTCGTCACCCTGGCCGCGCTCGGCGGCGTCTGGATCAGCTACGACGACGGCTTCGGTCGGCCGCACAAAATCGTGGAACGGGAGGAAGAGTTTCAGACGATCCCGATCCGACTGGCGCGATCGGATCCGTACGCCGCGACCTTCTCGCTCTGCGCCGGTCCGGTTCGCGTCAACTGCGTCATCGACGGCGATACGTTCTGGTTCAAGGGGGAGAAAGTCCGGATCGCGGATATCAACGTGCCGGAGATCTCCGAGCCGGAATGCCCGGAGGAAAGACGGGCCGGGGAAGCAGCGCGTGACCGCCTCGTTACCCTGCTGAATGCCGGACCGTTCTCGATGACCTCGGGCTGGCGGGATCAGGATCGCTACGGACGCAAGCTGCGCAATGTCGTTCGCTCGGAAAAGTCGCTCGGGGAGACGCTCGTCGAGGAAGGTCTGGCGCGGCGTTGGGACGGATCGGGATTCCGTTGGTGCGACGGTGGCGGATCGTGAAGACGTGGAGAAGGGCAAGAGGATGAGAAATATCAGGATCGGGGGATCGGATGTGACGGCGGACGCGAACGACTTCGCCAGGCGGCTGAGCGAAGCGTTCGACAAGGGCGAGCGTCCTCTCTGCCTCTGCCAGCCGGACGGCGTGCCGATGTATGTCGCCCGCCGCGGCAAAGCTCATGTCCTGAAGCGGATGCCGGGGAGCGGCGCCCGTCATGGCATCGACTGCGACTCCTACGAAGTGCCGGCAGCTTTGTCGGGGCTCGGCGAGCTCGATGGCAAGGCCATCGTCGAGAGCGAGGAGACCGGCGAGACGCAGTTGAAGCTCGGGTTCAGTTTGACGAAGCTGACCGGGCGCAACGCATCCGAGGCTGCGCGCAATGCGGTCGAAGCCGACAGCGTGAAGACCGACGGCTCGCGCCTGTCCCTGCGCGCCCTCCTCCACTTTCTCTGGGAGCAGGCGGAGTTCAATCGCTGGCGGCCGGCCATGGAGAAACGCCGCAACTGGGCGGTCGTCCGGAAGTACCTCCTGCAGGCGGCCGAAGGCAAAACCGCCAAGGGCAAGGGGCTGGGGGACATGCTCTACATCCCGGAGTTCTTCGACGCCGAGAAGGAGACCGAGATCGTCGCGCGCCGCGACACGTTCCTCAGCAAGACCGTCCAGTCGCAAGGCAAGCGCCGGTCCCTGGCGTTGCTGATCGGCGAGGTGAAGGAGGTCGCTGCGGCACGGGTCGGCGCCCGCATGACGGTTAAACACGCGCCGCGCTTCCCGTTCATGCTGCCGGACGACCTTCATCGCCGCATGAACCGGGTCTTCGAAACGGAACTGGCCCTGTGGAATGCGACGGAAGGTAGTCACCTGATCGCCGCGGCATCCTTCGGCGTCGATGCCGCAGGCATTGCCAGTGTCGAGGAGATCGCGCTGATGGTCGTCACTGATCGTTGGATACCGTTCGATAGCCGTTACGATCTGGCACTGCTCGACGCCTTGACGCTGCGCGGGGCGAGCTTCGTGAAAAGCCTGCGCTACAACCAGCCGCGCTCCACGCCGATGGCCAGCCTCGCGCTGCGTCCCGACCGCGCGCCGCCGATCGCCATGTACATCGCGCCCGACGATGCGGACGAGACCTATGGCCGGGCTCGCGACGCCCTTGCAGAAGAGAGCGGGATGGCATCCTGGGTGTGGAATGTCAGGGACGGCGCCATGCCGGACCTGCCCGGGTAGCGATCGCTCGCCGATCAGCACGACACGACCCATGCCCACATTTACGACGCCGCTGGCAGGTCCAAAAGTAGCCGGCTGTCCCCACTCTAGCCTTTCTGCGGATCATGCCGGGTCTACGGCTGATGCCAGATGTTGGAGGAGGCTTAAAGCCAACGGTTCAAGCCTGGTTCGCTCGGCCGTGCAGAGAACCAGACGCCGGGTCGCCCACTGATCCGTCAATCTCAGACAGGACAGAGATACGGACCGTCGGGCCTGACGGGCGGCGAACTCAGGCATGATGCCGATCCCCGCGCCATCTGCAACCACCCGGGCAACGCTGTCGAAGGTCCGCAGAAGCACGCGCGGACGCAGGCGGATGCCGATGTGCTCGGCCTGATCCCGGAGTTGAGCCTGAAGGGCGCCGTCGAACCCGATCATCGGTTCTCCGGCGACCTCTGCGTACGCGACACGTCTTGCGCCGGCAAGCGGATGCTCGCGAGCCACGACGAGGACCAGCCGGTCAGTCGCGAACGGCAACGTCTCGATTCCGCTCGTATCGGCCGCATCCGACACGATACCGATCTCCGCCAACCCGGCCGCCACCGCCTTGACGATCTCGGGGCTCGGACGCTCAGCCAGATCGACGTCCATGCCTGGATGCCGAGCCATGAAGGCACCCAGACGCTCCGGCAACAGGCCGGCGGCAGCCGCCGAGTTCGCCAGCACACGCACAGACCCCCTGAACCCCCTCGCATGGTCCGACAATTCGGCCTGCATCGCGCCGACCTGTCGCAGGACGAGACGTGCATGGTGCGCAAGCGTGTCGCCCGCTCGTGTCGGAACGACACCGCGCCGATTGCGCAGAAGAAGGGAAACGCCGGACGCGATCTCCATGTCCCGCAGCCGTTCGCTCGCCGCTGCGAGAGACAGATTCGCCGCGCTTGCCCCATGCGTGATGCTGCCGGCGTCTACAATGGCAAGGAACAATCGCAGGTCTGGAAGATCGAAGCGCATTACCCAGTGTGACATGGGCCGAGGCTTCGGACCAGCCGAAGGATGATGCTCCTTCTTCCGAATTGCCTTGACGAGCGCCACGCGTTGAATGGCCATATGAACCAGAACCTCCCGCTTCTTGCCGCGATCACCGCAACATTCTTCGCCGCCGGCCTTGTCAAGGGCGTGACCGGCATGGGACTGCCTACCGTGGCGATGGGGGTGCTCGGCGCCTTCCTGTCCCCCTTGGCGGCCGCCTCGCTTCTCCTCGTGCCGTCTTTCGTAACGAACGTCTTGCAGCTCCTTGCTGGTCCGCGCTTCGGATCACTGGTCTGCCGCCTTTGGCCGATGATGCTGGCGATTGTCATCGGGACGGTTTCGGGCTCGTCGCTCCTGACCGGGGGAAGTACTCAGGTCACGACGACGGCGCTCGGCATCGCCCTTTTCGTCTACGCGACCTACACGCTCTTTGCCCGTCCGCTTTGCATATCCGAACGGTTGGAAAGCATCGTCTCGCCCATCATTGGCTTTATCACCGGGCTCGTGACAGGGGGGACCGGCGTCTTCGTCATTCCCGCCGTTCCCTACCTTCAATCCCTCGGGCTCGATAAGGAAGATCTGGTCCAGGCGCTCGGCTTATCCTTCACGGTGTCGACGATTGCATTGGCGATCGGCCTTGGATGGAATGGCGGCATCGCAAGCGGTGGCTGGCTTGCCTCCAGCCTCGCGGTCATTCCGGCTCTCATCGGAATGCAGGTCGGTCAGGTGATCCGGACCCGTATCAGTCCGCTCGTCTTCCGCCGCGTGTTCCTCGTCTTCCTGCAACTCCTCGGGATCGAGATGGCGTCACGGTCGCTGTTCTGACAGCCTATCCCGACCTGCCTGCGAATTTGACGACCGGAATGCGGGCTCGCGGCACCATGCCATCCTTCACGCGGTTGAATCGATCCGCCATCACCGATTCAAAACTGTCGTTGGACACGAGACGAGAACAAAACGAGACTCGGGCTCATGACCCAGCACGACGACACGCCGCTTCACCTGACCCGAGTGGATCCCGCACGCAACATGGCGCGCTTCTACATGCTCGCGCTGCAGCCGACGCTGTTCGGCGGCGTCTCTGTCATCCGCAACTGGGGCCGGATCGGCACTCAGGGACAGGCAAAGATCGAGACCTACGACGACGGCGATGCCGCAGCCGGTGCTCGCAGCCGTATCGAGAACGCCAAACGCCGGCGCGGGTATTGGTGAGCCACTTCTCCAGGGTCGGAATACCCTCGCCCACGCTGATGCGTGGGGTTTAGGTGAACCGGATAACGGACTTGAACGGAACCTCGCGCACAACGATGCCATCCTCAGTTGTGATCTCGAAGCAGCTTCCGTCAACAACGTCATCGGCCAACAGCATCCCAGCGAGGATCTCTGTGACAGCGTTGCAACCTTCCTCGTAAGCCTCGTCCAAGGCGTTGAATTCGGCACCTTCCAGGTCCTGCTCAAGCACGTCATGTCTGCGGATATGGAAGGAGGAGTGGGTCATAACAGCTCCGCTCGAATGAGCAGGCCGAACCAGGAAACCGGGCCGCGGTTCCCGTCTCCAGCGCCCACCGAGAAAGGGAGGCTTACGCCTCCGCCTCCTTCGCCTGTTCGATGAGGATCGCGAGGCGCTTCAGGCTCTCGGCGCGCTCGCGCTTGGTAAGGTAGCAGGAAGCCAGTTCGGCGCGCAGTTCAGCGATGTCGAGGAAGATGTCGTAAGTCATGGGAAGCTCCTTTGTTGATAAGGAGGTCCGGCGACGTGTGAGAAGGAAGGGGGTCAAGGATCGCGGTCACGCGACCGGCGGAGCCGGCTCATGGGGGAGCCGAAATGCGGCAGCATTTTGGGGGAACCGTGTGTCCTTGAGGCGCGACGCCGAGCCGTACACTGCCGCTCTATCAGGGAGGGAAAGGTCCAGTGTGGCACCCGTCAGCACCCCGCGACGCGAAGCGGCGCCACTTAAAGACTCGATCATGATCTCCGTGAGATGAGGATCCAGTCGCCATCGGGCCAGGAGGCGATGTCCTCGGCGTTCAGGGTACGGATGGATGTGGATGGTTCGGCCATGTCGATGCTCCGGTTGCCGGTCCTTGAGAGGGTGGCCCCGCCCTCGCGGGCGAGGCCTCTGCGATGTCAGGCGTCACGCTTTTGGCGGGACCAGACGAGGGCGTAGTCACCGTCCGTCTCTGCCGGCCAGAGGGCTGCGGTGATCGGGGCCGGGAAGCTCGGATCGTCCAGCTTGACCGAGATGTAGGGCTCGCCGTCGCTCGAGGTGGCCTTCCAGGCGGCGCCCACCTCGGCCATGCCGCTCATGACCCGGAAGTCGGGCGCGTCGCGCGAGGTCCGATCGATGGGGTTGAGGCGGGCCTTGAAGCCGACGGTGAGAGTGCGGACGGTGCCTAGGATGGTGTTGCCGCTGGTTGTGAATTCGCCGATGACTGCCATAGTCGTTTTCCTTTCGGTTTCCTCGGGCCGCGCCCCTGCGCGACCTCGATGGGGTGTCGAAGACCGCTGGCGATCGCGACCGCATCCCGAAGGGGCCGAAATGACATGAAGGACGGCCGGGAGCGGCTTTCTTGAACCGCGCGGAATGGGAGCGCAGCGAGCAGGGGAAGAAAGTCGTGGAGGCCGTTGCGGTCAGGCGATCGAGACGCAAGTCGTCCCGCGGTCACACCCATACATCGAGGACGTGCCGGGGCGCGCCGATCATGGAAATCGGAGGGATCCCGGCCATGGCGTGCCTATCATCGATGGTTTGACACGCAGCCAGCGGCAATACCGATATTGGTGCAGACCGTTGCTACCGTCGCACGACCGTTGACCTCAACCCCCATCGATCGCACCGCCGACGCCGAAATTCGGACAATCGCCGGCGAGAACAAAGCCCCGGAAAGCCCTTGAGCGCGCCAGCCTCGCAAGCTCGTTCGCCGGGATTCGTGTCTTCTGCCCATCATCGACTGGCCGTGAACGAGGCCGAGACCGACGATGTCGCTCGCTCCCAAGGTCCAGCCGGGCGCCTGACAGCGCGAGGCTCCGCCGTCAGGGTGGGGTGGTTCAGGAACGAGTGACGCTGGATATGGAGCGGCTGGCGGCGGCTTGCCTGATCGCGGCCGCGACGGTTTTCAGAAAGGCATGACTCAAAGCTCCGACCGGTGCGGTGGACTCGAAATCGAAGGCCTTGTCGAGATCGACACGATTGTACTCGTCGAGGATCATCCAGCAAGGAAAGCCGAGGCCGGCGCGGCGGCACTCCATCGGGCTGATGGCAAGGCTCACACGTGAAGGGTCGGGATGCTGCGACGTGATCGGAAACAGGAAGACTTTTCCGGGTCGATCCGGTGTGCGGACGACGACGCAGACGGGGCGAGCCTTGCGGCCAGATTCCTCGCCCATGTCGGCTTGGCGCTTCCAGAGATAATAGAAACGAACGATGTCGCCGGGCTCAAGCATGACGGTCTTCGCCGGCAAGCAGGGCGTCGAGACCGGTCATGAGCTCGTCGTGAACGGATTGAGGCGCGTCGTCCAATCCATAGGCGACCGTGTGCGGATCCCCGACGAGCTGGCCGTAGCGCTCGGCCGTCATGATCACCAGCTTTTCCTTGCCATGTTTGGTCAGGGCGACAGGTTCGATGAGCGCGGCTTCGAGGATTTCACCGGACGCCCGGTTCATATCGGAAAAGGTGAACTGCTTCATGTAGCCTCCAAGAAAGTACCTACTATACATAATTCATGTAATTTCGCAAGAACGGGGTTAGACACCGCACAGGCCCTCGCATTCGTTCGGCAAGAGATCGAGTTGCCCGCGATCGGCGGCGGTCGACAGGTCGGCCTCGTCCAGGGGTACGGCCGAGCGGTGGAGGTAGACCTCGCCACGGATGCCGCGCAGGCCGGTGCGGATCGCCCGATCGACCGCGACGGCATCGAGCCAGGCTTCGGGATCCTCATCGCGCATCGCCCGCCAGACGGCGTCGGAGTGGAACGGTCAGCCGATGCAGGCGCTCTTCGGCGGGCGGGGATAACCGTGCCGGTCGAGCCAGCGCAGGCAATCGTGCCGGGTCATGCGTCGCTCTATCAGCGGCCATCGGTTGACCTGCCAGGCCTCGCGCGACGGTTTCATGCGCGCGACCTCGTCTTGCGAAATCCCGAGCCACTGCTCGACGACGGGATGCCTGGGCGAGCGCCGGCGCGTGAGGCCCGCAAGCTCGCGGACCTTCCTGCGGATCGGCACGATCTTGAGATCGCCCGTGCACTGGCGGCGGATCATGCCGATGGAAATCGTCTCGGTCGCCGTGCGCCGTGTGGAAACCTCGACGAGTTCGCCGTCCTCGTCCTCGTCGAGGACCGGCACCTCGGTTCCCGCCGGCGTCACGATCTTCGTGAAGGCCGGGATCGACGCCCAGCGTCGGCCGGTTGCTGCCTCCATGAGGCTGTCGCGGATGTTGCCGGCCGAGACGATATGGACTGGAAACGGCAGGACGTTCGGCGAGATCAGCCAAGCGAGGTGATCGTAGACCGCCTTGGGCTCCCAGCCGGTATCGGCGAAGATGGCGCAATCGGGCATAGGCCCGACCTCGCCATGAGCCGCCATCAGGGCGAGCGTGGTCGATTGCACGCCGGCGCCGAGGCTGAGAACGCGCAGGCGGTTTGTCGCGTGCGCGTCGGGATCGCTGTCGAATGCGGAGACATGCAGCATCACCGCCCCTCCCCGCCGCCGTTCAGCCAGAGCCGAAGATCGCGGCGCATATACCCGATCGGACCGTTGATCTCGGTGACCCGGACGTCGGTCGTCACGTATCCGTCCTCGCGAAAGAGGCGCACGAAATGACGCATGACGTCGAGGTAGAGGCGGCCGCCGACGAAGGCGACGTCCTCGAACGCGAGCCGGCTGCCGCATTCGCGCAGCGAGTGGATATGCATGCCCGGGTGCTCTCCGGATGCCATGACCCGGCGCTGGGTTTTGCTCGCGGCCATCGCGTTCCAAGCCCCCCGGCCTTCATCGCATCGGCGACGTCGGGGGTCATGCGCACGTCATAGGTTTCGATCGGCGTATCGGCGGCCCGAAAGCCGAGCCGGGCCGACAAGAAGGCCACTTTTGCCTTGGAACCGTTGGGATCGACCGTGCGTAAGGTTCGCCATAACGGCCCGTCATACCGTTCGATCGCCGGCATATACGCGGGACCATCGCGCTTGGTCGCCGAGCAGGCAAGAATGAGAAGGCGACGGGAGGAGACGATGGACATCAGGCGGCCTCCCGCTCTTCGACGACGGCGGGCTGAAGCCCGTGCAGGAAGGCGACGGCGCGCTGCGCATGGGCGGCCGCCTGAAAGATCGCCTTTCGGTCGCCGGACAGAACCTTCAGCCAGCTATCGAGGTAGCTTGCATGATCCTCGCGAGGTTCAAGTTCCGGCACGATGCCGAGATCGGCGCAGAGGAAGCAGCTTCCGAGCTCGGCCACGAGTTCCTCGCGCGCGCGTTCGCTGCGGTCCTTGTGGTAGCGCGAGAGATCACGGCCGACGCGGTGAGCTGGCGCCGTCCAGTGGGTGGCCTCATGGCTGAGGACGGCGACGAAAGACGCCGCGTCCTGGAAAGCCTCGAAGGGCGGCATCTGGATGGTGTCAGTGTCCGGCGCGAAGAAGGCCTTCGTGCCGCCATGGCGGATCACCGCGCCCGTCTGGGCGAAGAAGCGATCGGCATGCGCGATCCGGGCGACGGGATCGAGGACAGGCTCGGCCAGGGCATGATAGCGCTCGGGCAGCCCGTCGATCTGCTCGACGTTGAAGACGGTGTAGGCGCGCATGAACGGGATGTCCCGTTCCACCTCGCCGCCGTCGCCGTCGCCTTCCGTCTTTTTGAACCGGCTGGCGAAAACCACGGTCGCGCCGCTCTCGCCCTTGCGGACATGAGCGCCGAGTTCGACCGCCTGCTTGAACGTCATCCAGATCGGCGACGAGAAGCCGCGTGCGATCGCCTCCGACCAGAGCAGGAGAACGTTCATGCCCGAATAGGGCTCGCCGTTGTGGCGCAGCGGCCGGGTGATGCGGCCAGAGGCGTTCGCCGCGCTCCACGGCTGCATCCAGGGTTTGACGCCCTTTTCCAGATCCGCGACGATGCGGTCGGTGATCCGCGCGTAAATATCGACGCGTCCGGCTTCATCCTGTTTCTTCTTCATATCCTGAACCTCCGTCTGGAGGCCGCGCCGATCGCGGCCCCGTCACGGAGGTCCGTCAGCTGGGGCATTCAGGGAGATGACGCATCCGAACGCGGCCGAGCGCAACGAAGGACGCGAAGGGCCGGAACGAAGAGGAGGACGGCGAAGCCGTTGCGAGGGCGGCCGGCCCCGGCAGGACCGCCCGCCGGGACGGGGCCGCGAAGCGGGCACGGCTTCTTTTCCGTTCTGTTCCTCTTCTGATTTTTACTTGGGATGCAGGTCTATCGCCTAAAGACATGCTTGCTGGACGCACACGCGACGACTACGTTCAGGTGAATCGCTCGAAGCCGCGCGCCGCAAAGCACCGTGGTTCCGTTCGTTACTTCCATCCGTCCCGTCCCCGCTGGCTCCAACATCGCTCCAAGTTCCATCGGGGACGGCAGAGCGGCAGGCCCGGCGGCGTCCAGGGCGACATTTCAAACGATCGCCACCTCCACGTCTGCAAACAGGAATTCCAGGACCGAATGTCACGCGCGAAGGGAGGCTTCACCGTCGAATTGAAGCGGCCGAAACGGCATCTGCTCAACAGGTCGGCGATACCGAAGGCAAGCTGGATCACGGAAAGCGCGCTCCAAGGGACAGAGCCGCGCGACGACCTTGGAACACGAGCTGGTGCATCGTCGGATCACGATACCCGCGCCATGGCCGAAAGGCTATTTGCGCCACGAACCGCCGGACAGGCACGTATCCTGCCGGTGCTGTCGCCCATGGCTGCTGTGTCCCAGACGGCCGATGCCCCTCGGGGGCCGGTCGAGCATTGGCTGCCGGAAGGGAAGGAGGTCACGAGTGCGATAGCAGTATCTGTAAAGACAGATGACGCATCCGTCACAGACGCTCCCGCATCGGAGGTGACGGAGGATACCGTCACCCTTTCTGGAACGCTGCAGCCGGGCAAGCCGCAGAAGACGCGCAGAGTGCCGGCGTCAGACCTGCCGGCAGGAAAACGGTGGATGCGGTTGCTTCCGTCCGTCTTGCAGGAGCGCGCCATACCTCGCTGGAGGAGGATGCGGAGCGCGCGGGTCGCGTCACGAGCCCGTCAACGTCCCGATCAGACCTTCGACGAGAGCCAATAAGCCGCAAAGCGCAAGGATACCTGGGCTGCTGTCTACGGCACGACGTCCAAATCGGTCTTTCTGAACGCGTCGGCCGTCGCCAGGATCGGCACGCGATAGTATTTGGCGCAGGCATAATGCAGGCAGTCGCCGAGATTGAGACCATACCCGGCGCGATAGCGATGCGCGGCCGAAAGAGACAAGGCGACCGTGCGCTGGCCGGCGGCAGGTCCCGGATCTCGATGCCGCGCGCCTCCAGGAACTCGAGGACGATCGTCTCCACCGCCTCGGCACCAAGGCCGAACTTGTCGGGACGGGCGAGGCCGAGAACGGCTTCGAGGATAGCGACCGGCGATGTGACGCGTTTGGCGGCGCTCGCCAGCGCGGCGGACACCCGCTCCGCCTCCGGCTCGTCGGACAGGAGCGCGATGATCGCGCAGGCGTCGACATACATCAGTGGCCCTCCCACATCTCGTCGAGGGCTTGGCTGTCGAGCGGCTTGCGTGCCTCGTCCGTCAGAGCGACGCCATGCTTCTCGCGCAGCCGCGCGGCCGTCTGAAGCGGCGTCTCGCTGTTGCGTCGGCGCTCGATCGCCTCTTTCATGGCGATGACGATCGCCTCTGTGATGCTGAGGCCCGCCATCTGCGCGAATTTGCGCGTCAGCCTCTAGATTGTTGACGTTGATCGGCATCAAGCCCTCTATGTAGATAAATGGATAGCTCAATGTAGATGATCACATCTACACTGCCAAGGATGCGGGAGCTTGCGGGCTTTTCCAGCACGGTACGCAAGGCGGACAGGCGAGGCCGAAGCCCCGCCCGCAAGCTTGGTTCAGCCGAGCGCCGCCATCTGCAGATCGGCGGCCTTGCGATCGATGGTCGCGCCGGCGTTTTCGATCTGGCGCTCGAAGGGCTTCCAGCGCTCGCCGACGATCTGCTCGTAGGCCGCGACCACGCCCTCGGCGGCCATGCGCAGGCTGTGGGACTGAAGCGCCATGTCGGCGGCGAACTCACGCTTGCGCTGGGCGGCGCTCTGGAAGCCGGCGGGACCGTCGAGATCCTCGTCGCGTGTGTCGTTGGCGAGCTTGGCGGTGAGGTCGCGGGCCTCCGTGACGGCGCGGGAGTAGAAAAGGCCGGCGCCGTGGGCCGAGCCGACATATGCGCCGACGATGCGCTGGAGGTGGATCTGCATCGCCCGGTCGCTGATGCCCTCGCGCATCGCCTCGGCAGTCTCGATCAGCAGGCGCTCGTGCAGGTCGCGGATGCCGTCGCTGTCGAGGAGAGGCAGGCCGAAGCTTTCCGAGATGAGGCTGGCTTGGTTTGCGTCCGGGCAGGCGAGCCGGACCATTTCGAGGGTCGTGCCCTTGCGCAGCTGGACGACGCGGGCGTTGGAAGAAGCTGTGGAGCGTGCGGCCTTGGCCATGGTGTGATCCTTTCGAGGGTCGTCTCCGAAGCGGCTCCGGCCCTTGCCGGTCTTCCCTTCGGTGCGGTCAACAGGAACCGGCGGAAAACGGGGGCTTCAGGGTCCGGGTTCTGCCTGAGCGAGCGAAGCGGGCTTGCGGCCAAGCAGGGCTCTTCGAGCCCTTCGCGCGGGACGCGGGTGCGCTTTGCGAGATCGGCGGGACCCGGCCGCCCCGCGGCGCGGCACGCGGCCTTGAAGTCCACGGCCGCCAGTTCAGACCGCAACAAACCGAAGGGGAGACCGACATGGGCCGGGAACGGGAAGCCGGGATCGAGAAGGGATCACACCAAGGCGTGGTCACGGCGCTGCTCGCCGCTGCCAGCCGCCTCGGGCAGTCGCGCGCAAAAAAGGTCATCAAGGTCTAGTCGATCTGACCTTCGCGCCAACCCGCCTCGCTCGGAGGCCGCTGTCCCGCCGCGATCGGGCGTACGCGACGCTTCCACAATGCCGGTCGAGATGGTGGAGTCGGAAGATAGGGCGCCGACAAGGCCAGCGCAGGCCACCCACCGCCCGATGCTGACCGGCCTCGGCTCTGGCACAAGGCAACCGGTCGTCTCGATCGTCGGGACCGGCGTGATGTCCTTCCGTCGGATCTGTCCAACGACGGAGGTCAGATCGCACGGCTTCACGCGGCGTGCTGCGCTGACAGCAGGCGACGTCGCTAATGCTCGTGGGTTTGCTCCTGCCGGGCGAGCTTGCGGGAGAGCGCATCGATCTCGGGTTGCCGCTCGGCCGTGATGGCGGCGAGGACTTCACGATAGCGCCGCATGGAGGCGGACGGATCGGGCGATCTGTCGCGACAGGAACGCCGGCGTCTGTCGCGCAGCACCGGCACTGCTACGGTCATGGCGCGAGCGATCTGTCGCTCGATCACATCCAGCTGGCGCCGGGTCTGCCGGCGTGCCTCCTCCATTCGGGCGAGCGCGCCGGGATCGAACCGTCCGGGGTGAGGATGGTGCCGCATCATGGCGCGCACCTCCCCTGCCATCCAACGAATCCGGACGGCCCGTCATAGACGCGATGGCGCTGTTCATCGATGACGAAGCCGAAGCGTCCGCCGGTTCCGCCGTACTCGTCCGACGGAACGAGAAACCGACGCTCGTGGACGTTCGACGTTCGCCTGCCGCCGATGGTGGCGATCACCTCGGTCATCCCCGGCGCATGGTCCGATCGGATTGCCGAGATCACGATCCAATCTCCGGCATGCAAGCGTTCGAAGGCACGACGGTCCTTCACGGTGGACTCTCCCGGCTGGAGGGTTCGTCCCGAGAGGCGTTCCCAGGCGTCCGGCCAACGGTCGCGCACCGTCCGGTCGGCAAGCTGCCGCTCCCGGGTCGTGAACAGATCCGGGAAGGCCAGGGCGACGATCGCCCATTCGCAGTCATGCTCATACCATCCGCTGGAAGAGCGCAGCACGGCCGGCACTTTGCCATTGCGCTCGGCGGAGAGATGGAAACCGCCATGTCCTGCAGTCGAATGGCAGATCACGCCCTCGGCATAGATCGTGGCGCCCTGCGACGCGCCCCATGGCGTGCTCGCCGGGGTGCGAACGTCGCGTCGACCGAGCGCTAGGCGCTCGCGGCGATCTTCGAGATGCCGGTCGAGATGAAGGCGGAAGTCGGCTTCGTCAGCGAGATCGCCGGCATGGCCATAGACGTCGGACCGTGTCCACGTCTCGATGGCCCCGGAAAGCCGCCAGCCGGTGGCAAGGTAAAAGCCGCCGTTCCGGCGGGGAGCCATGACGAAGGCGTCGTCGCCGATGCGGGCGGCTAGCAGCCCGTCGGCCGTCTGCCCGAAGGTAACGACCGCGTCGGAAGCGGCGTCCAACGTTGCGGCGGTCATGCGACCGCCCTCCCCTCGACAACATCGGCGGCATGCTCGTCGGCCGTGACCGGCTCGAGCACCGCATCGCGATAGCCATTGAGCTCGTGCCACCGCTCCGCCGCGATGAGATCGTCGGCGAGATGCAGAAGCTCCCGATCGTCGCCTTCGCCGGAAAGAACGCGCACCGTACCGATCCGGGGACGCTCAATGATCGTGAAGGTCAGGCGGCTGCGGATGTCGAAGGTCTGGTGCACCCGGACGAGGATGACCCCGCCCTGACCGAAATCGCCCTTGTGGAGGGTGAACGTCGCCGCAAACCCCTCGATCCCGCGGCGACCTCCTGGCTGTTTGCGGATCAGACGGCCGGCATTGTTGGTGTTCTCCCAGAGCGCCAGCTTGCGCCTGTGATGCGCGGGCGGTCTTGCCGTGCCGTCGGCGTAGCGGATGATCGCGCCGAGCGGCGCGAGGTCGTGGATGTGCTGTGCGGACATGAGGTCCTCCTGTCGATGACGGTTGAAACGAAACCGCCGCCGGCTTGCGGCCGGCGGCGGGTATTCGTTCGGAAAGAAGGAGAAGGAAACGCGCGCCTACTCGGCGGCTTCCCGGAAGGCCTCATCCTCGCCGGATGCCTCCGTGCCATCTTGTTCGTCGTGGTCGGTGACGATGCCGACATCGTTCGCGCCCTCCTCGTCCGCAGCGTCGATGCCGTCGATTTCGGCCGGATCGTCCGACAGGCCGTCGGCATCGTCCCCCGCGCTGTCCTCTCCGTCGTCCGATGCGGGGTTCCGCGCCATCCAGTCGGCGAGCGCCTCCGCGTCCGGCGCAAAGAGCGCGGACGGGTGGACGAACGACGCCTCCCCGAAATGCTCCACCAGAGCCGCGCGCGTGTCGCGGACCCGGGCACGCGGCTGGACAGGCGTGTCCTTGCAAGAGCCTTCGAGCGCGCCACGCGACAGGCAGGACAGAAACGCCTCCGTGCCCATGTTCGGCAGGAACGATGCGGCCCCGATCGCATTGCCAGCGATCTGCGCGACGATGCCACTGTTCGTCTGGTTCACGCGGGCCGAAAGCACGTCGATCAGCATCGACCGTGCCGCGACACGCAGCGTATCGGGATCGAAGGAGAGCGAACCGTCCTCCCCGACCAGCTGCACCGCGTGGCGCGCGAGACGCTTGCTGCCGTAGCTCGTGGCGCCCGAGCCCGACTGGACCGAGACGTTCAGGCCCGTGAAGGCCAGCACCAGCAGCCCCATCAGCGTGTCGTCCTCGATCGGCGCGCGGGCCAGCGCCTCGTGCAGCGCATCGGTCTGGAAGTCCCCGATCATGCTGCGGCCGTTCTGCGTCACGTCGGGCCGCGGCTTGGTCGCGGTAGGATCGTCGGCCACCGCATTTTCGCCGCCGTTTGCCGCCTTGCCCTTCGACGCCTTCGGCTCCGGCAGGCGGTAGGCGACCGACTGGACCTTGCCGTCACGGTCGAGATACCAGGCGCTGTGGTCGGCCTTGGCCGGCTTGCCGTAAATACGCTCGGCCTTGGGCGGCAGCTTCACCTCACCCCATTGCGTCGTCTCGGCGATCGCGCCGCGCTTGGGCAGATGGTTCGCCATCCACTCGTTCTGTGCGCCGAGGAAGGCTTCGACGTCGGTCGTGTAGCGGCTGTCCTGATCGGCAGGCGCGAACAGGTCCTCCTGCCAGGTGATACCGTAGGCTTTCGCCAGCTCCTCGTCGAAGCTCGCATCCTTCGCCAGCATGCGCGTCTTCGTCAGTGCCTGCGCGACGCTCCACCACGTCACCTGGGGATCGCCCTTCTTCGGCTTGTGCTTCTTCCAGACCTCGGCCTGCTCCTCGCGCGAGGCGGCGGCAATCGTGCGAAGCTGCTGCTCGTTCGGCATGTCGCCCTTGGCCATCTGATCAAGCATCGCCGGCAGCACGTTGGCGAGAAGCAGCAACTTGCGGATCTGGCGCACAGGGAAGCCGAGCGCCACGCCGATCGCCTCCTCGGTCCAGCCAAGCGCGACCAGCCGCTCGATCGCGCGCCACTGGTCGATCGGGTTCAGCGGCTCGCGGGCGATGTTCTCCACCATCGAGCGCATCGCGCCGTTGTCGTTGGCCGCCTCCGCGACGAGGACCTCGATCTCGTCGAGGCCCGCGGCAATCGCCAGTCTGACGCGCCTGTGGCCGGCATCGATGATGTAGCCGTTGCCGCCGCCGGTTTCCGGCGAAATCAGCGGCGGCTGCACGATGCCGACGGCCTTGATCGTCGCCAGCATCAGCGCGTCGGCCTGCGGGTTGGATTTCGTCTGGCGGGCGCGGTCGGGGTTTTCCTTCAGCGCGCGCGGATCGACCTTTATCAGATGCATGACTTGCTCTCCTGTCCGGGGTTTCCGGACCGCCTCTGGCGGCCCTTCCTTATCTTCTTTCCGAAGACATCCCCCGAACCGCAGGCCGGCATGCGCCGCCGCAACCTGAAGACCGAGCATCCCTGCCCGGCCGGACCAGCGGGGCCAAAGCCCTGCGCCGGACGACGGGCCGGGATCGCGAGGCCGACGGTTGAGCGTCAGCGGCGGCGGCGAAGCCGGTCTGCGAGGAGGTTTCCTTTTTTCCTTCTCTATCCACTTCCGTCCCCTTTCTCTAAGATGTATATCATGGCAATATACATCGATGATGGATTGGGAACGAATATCCGGCTTCGACTGGGATAGTGGAAATGCGCGCAAGAATGCCGAAAAGCACGATGTCAGTCAGGCCGAGGCAGAGCAGGTCTTCTTCAACGAACCATTGCTGGTCGTTCCCGACCACAAACACAGCGCCAATGAGCGCAGGATCCACGCATTGGGTCGAACAGACGACGGACGCCGGCTCCACGTCACGTTCACACTTCGCCACGACGAAACAAGGATTCGGGTCATCTCGGCCCGTGATATGAACCGCAAGGAGCGGAGCTACTATGACTAAGACGTTCAAGCCTGCTCCCACGTTCGCAAGCGAAACCGAAGAGCGGATGTTCTGGGAATCAAATGACTCCACCGATCACATCGATTGGAGCAAAGCCGAGGCTGTGCGCCTTCCAAACCTCAAACCCTCCTCGACGTCGATATCGCTGAGGCTCCCCAACGCATTGCTTGAACGGATCAAGATTGCGGCCAACAAGCGCGATGTACCCTACCAATCCCTGATCAAGACATGGCTCGCGGAGAAGATCGAAATGGGGCCGAAATGAATATGGCAGCCGCAAAACAGGTTTTGCCGGAGACGACGGTCTCGCCGGAAACTAGGGAGACCTTGCACCGTGCTGTGCTGCCTTTCGTCGTTACAGACAAGAGGCCATTACCGTTGCGCTACTCGGTTATTATTCGACGGAAGGCAATGACAGTGTTCATGTCGGCGATGACATGGCGGTCGCGGATGTGGCACTGCGCCATTTGAAAGAAACGGTAGAGGGGCTCCGTCGCCAGCAACGATACGGCGGATTAGGGTCAAGCTATAGCTGTCGCATCGGGAAGCGGGTAGCCTGCTGAAGGTGAAAGAGAACGCCTTCGAATACGAGCGGGGGCTGGTCGAGCTAAGCGGGCCCAACAGCAAGTTGATCCGCATTCTGGACAGGCATCCCGAACTGATTGAGGAGTTGAGCTGAGCAGCGCCCCGCGCTGGACGACGGGCCGGGATCGCAAGGGGGCCGGCTGCACAGCCAAGACTTTTCCCGGACCGATCTCGAAACGGTCCGATAGCCGGGCATCGCCTCCGCTTGGCTTTCAAGGGCGATGTCCTGTGACTCAGGCCGCCATCGGCGGCTCCGATGTCGCATTGCCTGTCTCATCCGCCAGAGACGTCTCGACCTCTGCCAGCTGCTCTCGCTTCATCTTCAGTTCCCCGGAATAGGCGAAGGCCTCCCCGATCCGGGTTCGGTAGGACGACAGCCGGCGCGTCGCCTCGCCAAGCCGCGATCGATGGCCCTCACGTTCGCCCTCGAAGTTCGACAGGGCATGCTCCAGCCGCGAGATCGCGCCGAGCGGCGTGATCGTCATGTCGAGATCAACCTCATGATCCGCGCCGATGCGCCGCAGCACCGTCTCGTAGCGATAGCCGTCGCGCCCGAACCGCTTGCCGGAAAAGACGAGGTCGAAGCCGCCGACCGAGGCGATGACGATCTCACGTTCCTGCTGAAGCTGCACGAGCGTCAGGATCTCCTTCATCAGCGCCCGTCCGGCAAGCTTGCGCTCGGTGTAGCGCTTGCCCGTCACGGTCATCGCGAAGGCATCGCCCGCGGTCGGAACCAGCCGTTCGAGATCCTCGCCGATTTCGGCGATGCGCCGGGTTGCATGCTCGATGTCGCGTTCCGCATCGCGGATCTGGCGGCGGATGGCGAACTGGTCGTCGTCATGGGCCGCACGTAGCCGTTCGAGGTGGGCGATCTCCGCCTCCAGCCCTGCCTTGCGCATTAACCGCTTGTCGCCCGACGCAATGGCCTTGGCCATGGCGAACTGGCTGGCCTGCCCCTCGCCCATGTCCTCCAGCCGCCGGATCGAGGTGTCGCCGGACAGGGCAGCCGCGATGAAGCGCGCCTTGCGCTCGTTGTTCTGCCACATCTGCGCATCCATCGATCCGAGCGTCGCATAGGCGAAGATGTCGATCTCCTCATGCTGGTTGCCCTGACGGATGATGCGGCCTTCCCGCTGCTCGATCTGCGAGGGCAGCCACGGCACGTCGAGATGATGCAGTGCCTTCAGCCGAAGTTGCGCGTTGACGCCGGTGCCCATGGTCTCGGACGAGCCGATCAGCACGCGCACCCTGCCGGCCCTGACATCGCCGAACAGCCGCTGCTTGGCTTCGGACTTCTTGAAGTCCTGCATGAACGCGATTTCGGATGCCGGGATGCCTAGCCGGACGAGCTCGTCACGGATCCAGCGGTAGGCCGAGAAGCCCCGGCTCTTCTCAACGCCGAGCGTGCCGAGATCGGAGAAGATCATCTGCGCCGCGCCGGGCAGGTCGTAAGACCGGCCGTCTGCTCGGAGGTAGACGTTGTCCGCCGTCTCCTGCCAGATGCGGAAAGTATTGGCGACGAGCAGGTTCAGCTTGTTGTCCGGCTCGTTGTCCTCATCGGGATCCACCAGACGGAGGTCGATGGCCGCGTGGCGTCCGTCGGTGATGACGGAGAGAAGGATATCGTCGCCCGGCTGTGGCGGCCGGTCGCGCTCCTCGATGGCGGTGATCCGCGCGTCGAGCCGGCGCTGATAGTCCCTGAACGCCGGTGTCGCCTCCGCGGTGACGATCCGCCGGCTGCCGGTCGAGACATCAGGCACCTTTACATACTGGCGCAGGTCCTGCGGCATCACCACGTCGGCGAAGGAGCGGAACATGGCGATCAGCTCGGGCACGTTGACGAACTGGCTGAAGCGGGTGACGGGCTTGTACTTGCCGGACGGCTGGAGCTCGAGTTCGGTCGCGGTGTCGCCGAACGTGCTCGCCCAGGCGTCGAACTCATGCAGGCCACGCGCGGCGAGCGCCTGCCCGTCCATCAGCCGCTGCGCCGTGAACATCTCGCCGAGCGTGTTGGTGATCGGCGTGCCGGAGGCGAGCACCAGCGCCCGACCGGGATTTTTCGTTTCCACGAAGCGGGATTTGACGAACAGGTCCCAGGCGCGCTGCGAGCCGCCGGGATCGACGCCCTTCAGCGTCGACATGTTCGTGGCGAAGGAGAGCTTGCGGAACTCCTGCGCCTCGTCGACGATGATCTGGTCGACCCCGATCTCGCCGATGGTCAGGAGATCGTCCTTGCGCGTGGCGAGATCGGTCAGACGCTCTTTCAGGCCTTCCTTCAGACGCTCCAGGCGCTTGCGTGAGACGCGATCCTCGCTGTCGACCTTCGCCATCAGGCTTTCATAGAGCTCCAGCTCGTCCTGGATCATCTGTTGCTCGAAGGCGGAGGGAACGGCGATGAAGCGGAAGGCCGAATGGGTGATGACGATCGCATCCCAGGTGGCGGTCGCCGCCCGGCTGAGGAACCGCGCCCGCTTGTCCTTCGTGAAGTTCGTCTCGTCGGCGACGAGAATGCGGGCGTTCGGATAAAGCGCCAGAAACTCGCGGGCAGCCTGCGCCAGGCAATGGCCGGGCACGACCAGCATCGCCTTGGCGATCAGGCCGAGCCGACGCTGCTCCATGATGGCGGCCGCCATCGTCATCGTCTTTCCCGCGCCGACCGCATGCGCCAGATAGGTCGAGCCCGCCGAGACGATCCGCCAGATCCCGCGCTTCTGATGGCCGTAGAGCTGGAAGGCGCCGCTGGCGCCGGGCAGCTGCAGATGTGACCCATCGAAGGCACGCGGGGCGATGTTGTTAAAGCGGTCGTTGTAGATCCGGGCAAGCCGGTCGGTCCGGTCCGGATCGGACCAGACCCAGGACTGGAACGCCGTCTTGATCTTCGAGAGCTTCTCCTTCGCCGCCTCGGTATCAACAACGTTCAGCACCCGCTTCTCGCTGTCGCCATCCCTCACCACGTCGAAGATCTGCGGCACGGACGAGTTCAGTGCGTCTGAAAGAAGCTGACCGGCATGGCGGCGGTCGGTGCCCCATTCCGACGTGCCGGCGGCGCTGTATCCGAGCTGCCGCGCATCGACCGTCCAGGACGCAAGCTCCGGCATGTGATGAATGCGGATGTCCGCCCCCATCGTCTCGGTGACGAAGGTGACGATGTCGGCGGCCGGTATCCACGGCGCACCGAGGCGGGCGGTGATGTCGGATGGCCGGAGGTCCGCAGGCTGCACGGCCTGGAGAGCCATTACATTGCGCGCGAAGTCCGGATCGAGTGCCGCAGCGGCTTCCGCTGTCTTCAGCTTGTCGCGGACGGGGCCAGAGAGATACGCGTCGGCCGTCTGCCAGGGTCCGCCAGACGGGTCGCGAAAGATGGCGCTTCCAAGCTCCGCGACGACGTCCTCGACGGGCCGATGCAGCAGTTCGGCGATATGATCGGGATCGACATGGCCGCGTTCGTTGAGCACCACGGCAAGCGCGTCGGCGGCCGACGTGATGACCGGCGGCGCGGGCGGCGCGATCACCCGCTCGGTGAAGATCGGTCCGGGCTTGGCCGTGTTCGTCTCGAGGTCGTACTCCTCGATGGAGGCGACCAGCCAGCAGTCGGGATCGTCGCGGAAGGGTATGAGGTTCGGCTGGCGGTGCGTCTCGCGCACCTCGCCGGTCTCCGCGTCCTCGCTGCTCGACACCACCGTCAGGTTGATCGGGCCGAAGCTGCGCACGAACGCACTCCAGGCGATGCGAAGCCGGACCTGCGCATCGCGCCATGGCCGATCCAGCTCCTGGGCTTTTAATACCTCGCGCACGGCGTCGCGGATCGGGATCAGCTTCTGGACGATCCGCACATGCTTTTCCGGCAGGCCGTCGCCGCTTCGGCCGCGGCGTGTGGGAACGGCGACGGGGATGCCGTCGACGATCTGCATCAGCCCGTGTCTGATATCGACGAGGTAGCTACCCTCGCGGATCGTCGCCCCATCGGCGACCGTGCCGATGTGGACGGGCTCGGTGACGTCGGCGTCTTCGGCATCGATGGGCTCGGGCTCGCCGTCGTAAAGGGCTTCCGGAAGAGAGAGGATCGCGACGTCGAGGATGGTTGCCAGATCGGCGTCCGGTCGGGGTTGGCAGGTGTAGGTCTCGCCAAATGGACCCGACGTCAGCGCGTGGTCGCCAAGTACGAAATCCGGATGCCGCGCAAACCAGCGATTCACGCGGATCGCGCCCTCTTCGCCGGTCGCGGCGCGGACCTCGTCGCTGTCGAGCCATGTCTGATCGCCCTTGGGCTCACCAGCCTGGCGTTTGCGGAAGAACAGGATGTCCACCACGACATCCGTGCCGGCGTCTGCCCGGAACGCACCTTCCGGCAGACGGATCGCGCCGACGAGATCGGCTTGGCACGCGATCGCTTCGTGAGCGCGGGCATCCGCCTTGTCCATCGTACCACTCGATGTGACGAAGGCGGCAAGCCCGCCGGGTTTCAGCCGGTCGATGGCCTTGACGATGAAGTAGTCATGCAGCCGGAGGCCGAGCGTCCGGAAGGCAGGGTCGCTGCGAACGGTTCGGTCGGAGAAGGGCGGGTTGCCGATCGCGAGATCGAACGTCGCCGGCAGGTCGATGCGGGCAAAGTCGGCAGCAAGGATGCGCGCACGCGGCTGGAGAAGCCGGGCGATCCGCGCGGTCACCGGATCGAGTTCGACGCCAGTAACGTGGCTGACCGATCGTAGCTCTTTCGGCATCAGCGCCGGGAAGAGGCCCGTGCCGATCCCCGGCTCCAGCACCCGCCCTCCCCGCCATCCCAGCCGCTGGAGCCCAGCCCAGATCGCGCGTACGATGAACTCCGGCGTAAAATGGGCATACTGGGTGCAGCGGGCGAGCGAGGCATAGTCCGCAGCCGAGACCGCAGTCTCCAGTTCCGAACCGAGCTCCTCCCAGCCCTTGGCAAACGCCTCCTCGCCGGGGCGACGGAAGATGCGGGTGGCAAGCTCCGAGGCGTCGAGGCCCGTGAACCGGATCAGCCTCTCCTGCTCCGCTCGGGTGGCCGGACGCGCCTCGCCCTCGATCTCGGCGGCAAGCCGTATAGCGGCCAGCGCATCGCGGGCACGCGCCTTCCACGAGCGGGCAAGGCCACGTGCGCCGGCGAGGTGGAAGTTCTCGCCGCGCTCGCGTGAGACGGCAACCGTCGTGGGTCGGCTCGCCGGAGGCGTGAGCGCCGCCGCCGGAGATGCGGGTGGCGGATCGTTGTCGTCGGGTGCGGAACCGGGGCCCGGCGCGAAGGCCGTGACACCGAGGTCGAAGCCGGAGGACAGCGACGAGCTACCGAAGAGGTCGAGCGTAAAGGGATCGTCGTGCAACATGGAGTATCTCCTGGAATGAAGGCGCGCATCGTCGTCCCGCCGGACAAGACCGGCAGGCGATAAGCGCGATGGTTGGAGGTGATGGATCGAAAGGTCGTGAGGCTCAGCCGGCCCCGACGAAGGCCCGTTGATCGAGATAGCCGCCGAGCGCTGGGCACCCACGCCCGTCGGCTCAAGCAACAATCAGAGGATTAAGGCAAACCCGACCCCGCCGGCAGACGCTGCGAGCGATAACAACGGGACACGGGTTTCCGCAGCATCGGCGCGCATGCCTCGGTCCGGAAACGATCCGCCATGGTGCCCTCCTCTCACGCGGCGACGGCGTCGGGCAGATGCCGGAATTGCACCGGCAGCTTGGCGGCGATCTCGGTCTCGGTCAGATCGTCGAGACGCTTCAGAAACGTGCCCTCGCGGCCGGCATACAGCAGCACGGTGCGTGTCCCGCGCAGGGCTTCCGGCCAGCGCGCGCCAGCGTACCCGCGATAGTCGTCATGCGTGGCGCTCCAGATATGCTCGAGGCGTTCCTCGCGCGTCATCGCCCGGACCGGCCTCGTCTCGCGCTCGACGATCACGGATTTCATGCGGTCCGGCGAGGTTCTGTCGGAGAGGTCGCAATAGCCGTGGAACCACCGGATGCGGCCGTCGATGCTAAATGTGAAGAAGACACTGGTAACATCGCCCGTCAGAAACTCGCGCATCGCGAACATGTCGCCGCGCATCCAGAGCGGAGGCAGGATCTCGAACATATGGTCATGCTCGTCCTCGCCGATCTCGAACCATTCGCCAGCATGAAGCGCGCCCGAGCGACGGCGTTCCGTATCCGGGTCCTGTGCATGGCGATCGAACAGACGGTACATCTCATGGCGCGTCGCGACGCCGTGGAAGATCTTGATGGAACGGGAAGACGGGCTTTGCATCGGGAGCGGCTCCTTCGGCCTGTCCGGGCTAGAAGCGCCAAGCGATCCACCTGACCGCTCATTCCTCTTCAGCCCTTCCGGACCCCTCCCCCGCGGCCGCCATTCCGTCCGGCCGGGTCAAGGGCCGGCGCAGCCGGGCGAAGCGTCACCCTTGACGCGGCCGGCGGGCATGCGGCAGCCGGGTTTCCACTCCCCTTCTTTCCCGCCCCTCCCCTCGTCTTTCCCGCTCCTCGAGCCCTTTGGTCTTCAGCACCGCATTCCAGTCCTCGCCCGACGGCCGCAACCGCAGCCAGCCGCGATCCGCGCTTTCCGCTATCTCTTGGCAGCGGGCGGCGAAGGCCTCGCCCTGGCTGTTGGCGTCGGTGGCCGCCACAAGCTGCGCGCCTGGCCGGGCGACCAACGCGCGAATGGCCCTATCCGTCGCCGGTGACCAGCCGCCGCCCGTGCTGAGATAGAGCGTGCCCTCCCGCATCCCTTCGATCGCGGCAAGGCTCATGGCGTCGATCGCCGCTTCCGTCACGCAGAAGCGCTCGACGTCAGGGGAACCGAGCCGGAACAGCGTCTTTGCGCCGCCGCTCGCAAAGCCGCGCCAGTCGGGACCGCGCTCCTCCCAGCCGGTCACGCCGCCTGCCTCGTCGGTATGTGCCGCCCACATGGAACCCTTGGGTCCTTCGCGAAGGATGTCCTGGGTGAGCGCTGCGCGGATGATTGCATCCTGGAGAAGCCGTGTCTCCGAGAGGTAGCGCCAGGTCGCCGAACCGGACCAAGGCTTGCGACGTGTCTTCCAGCGGTCGGGAACAGAGGCCTCAGGATCGCTCGTTCGGGACTGGCGTGTCCAGGCCGGCTCGCTCGCTACGAAGCCGATGAGATCGACGACCCGCGTCACGGCCTCCGCGAAGTCGATGCGATCGAGGTGCATGACCAGCGAGAACAGGTCGCCCTTGGCGTCGGACAACGGGTCGAACCAGCCGCGCCCGTCATGAATGACAATGATAATCTCGCCGCCGCGCCGGTGCTTGACTGCGCGCCGGGTGCTTTCCTTCAGATCGATGGTGAAGCCGGCTTTCTCCAGCACGGCAGCGCAGGCCACCCGGCCGCGCAAATCTTCAATATCCCTTGTCTCCATGGCGTTTACCGGTGCTCTTCGGGCCCGGCCTCCTTTCCTTCAAAGCTTATCCTTCCGCAGGATCGCGGAAACCGCTCCTTCCCGCCGCGGCGAGCGGACGGGGGCAAGGGCGCGGGCAGGCAAGGCGGGCGGGAACCGCCCGGCCCGCGGCGAAGCCTCCCTTGCGGCCGTCCGGGCGCTCGCGGCATACGCTCGGAAGGGCGAACCCGGCTCAATGAGCCGGGCCGAAGTCGAAAGGATCGTACTCGGCGAGCGTATCGACGTCGGCGCTGCCGAGCTCGTCGCTCGGCAGGACGGCGAATTCGCCGTCGACCCTGAAGAGCGTGACCGGCACCATGAGGATGCGGGCAAGTGCGAGGGCGTGGGACTGTGCGAGGGAGAGATCGTGCGACATCTGAGGGCTCCACCTTGGAAAGCGAGGCCGATCCCCGCTCGATGGCTCCGTCAGTGTTCTTGCCCGGCTGCGATCACCGCGACGGCGAAGCCCCAAGCGGCCGCACGCTCGCGTAGCGGACCCCGAAGCGGGTTGATCGTGGAAGGCCGGGAAAGGACCAGGAAAGCCATCCACAAAGAGCGGGTCGGGCTCGCTTGCGAGGTGTCCAATGCAGCTGCACGCCTTTCCCGGTCGCAGTCCCGGCACGGTATCGCCGATGAACGCCGAACGCGATATGCATCTCCGGCACGGCGTCACGCCCGCAGGGGACTGTCAAAGCTGCTGTGTCGGTGTTCGATGAGGGTTACAATCGCGTGTGCGCTTGTTTTTCGGCATCGTCGATGGCCAGCACGACACCGAAGTCCATTTCCGCTCTGGGTTCGATCCGCGCAACCTCGGCTGCAACAGATGCCCAGTGCAGCATTGCGGCGGGATCGCCTGCTGATCGAGCCTTGGCAAAGTGACGATGAGCCTCATAGTAGGCGTCTTTTGGGTTAGATGCCGAAAGGCGTTGGGCATCAACACGGATACGGCGTTGTCTCAGGCGACGCCTGGCCCTCCATTCTCTCAAGAAACCCAGCATACTGCCATTCTCCCGATCGCAAAGACGCGGAGAGTTTGTAGCAGCCCAACGCTGTTTTTGTCTTGTCATCATCGTCCCGGCAGCCGGACAAGCTCTTTCGGATCGACACGCCGAGCTCGCCCCATTCCGGCGCAACGCGGGGCTACTGCCTGACCAGATCGGACGCCATGCTCGCCTGTTTAAAGCGGCTTCCGCACCTCCTGCCAAGCTTCCGGCAAACCTCGATCTGAGATCATCACAACACCATTCTCATGGCTGGAGCCCCCGTCATCATCCCTGATCGAGATGAATCCCGAGCGCTCCAATGCATCAATATGCACCCTGATTTGATCGAGGGGACCAACAACTTCTTGCAATGCAAGCAGCGTGAATGTGCCTGTCGTTCGCGACAGTTCGATCATTACCAGAAAGAGGCCGAGCACGGCGGGAAGGTCGACATCGCTGGGAAGACGCTGTTGCATCAGGTCGATCAGCGGTGCCATGAAACCATCATCGGCGCCGGCTGGCTGCAGCGTGCCTCGGTAATTTTTCATGACATGCTCTGGCATAGAATGCTAACGATGATGGCGAGTGACAGCTATGGAAGGTGGCGTTCAAGGCGGCCACCACCAGGATCAAGCGGCCTTTTCGATCTTGCCATGCGCTTCTTCAAGCACAGAGACGGGAAGGTTACCCGCCAGCCGAAGTCGCTGAAGCATCTCGTCATCAGTTGCAAACAGTCCAGCGTAGGTCATGACTTTTCCGATCCGCTGAGGCTCTCCAATGATCTCAGCGGCACAGTTGGCTGCCTTGAAGATCCGGGCCATTCTGGCGTCGTAGACAGATACGACGAATTGAATACCGGCTGCCTGGCAAACCTCGACGATCCCGCAGAGCAACTCCAGCGTAACGATGTTGAGACGTTTGTTTCTGCTTTCCGGACTGCTGCGGTTTGCGAGCTGCGGGTCGATGGAGAACCGTGAGCTCTCCCAAATGATCGGGCTGTCAACAACCTGACCCTGGGGAAGAAGCTGAGGAAATACATCCCGGAGCATATTCGGGCCGGTCGTCATGAGGAGGCGGACCGAGCCCTGGACCGCTCCCGTAACAGGATCGATAGATAAGACGTAGACAGGATCTTCATCGTCGAAATGATCGACTTCCCGGCCGTCCACGACAGTTACATCCCATCCAAGCCGTTCATGAAAAACGGCTGCTCGAATACGATGCATTTGATCGAGCTCGTCTCGATGCTTGTCTTTTTGAGAAGGGTTTACAATTCTGATCATAGTGCCTCTCCAAATGGTTCGGCACAGAAGTTACATCTTATTGAGCGATGATGAACATACGGCGGATTTGCCGGGTTTACAGCTGGGGCGACAGGAGATCCAGTTTCAACGCCTTGGCAACGGCTTGCGTTGTTGTGACGACGTCGAGCTTTCGACGCGCGTTCTCGAGATAGGCCCGAACGGTCCGGGCTGATAGACCCAGGATCATCGCGCATTCCTCGGCCGATTTTCCTTCCGATGTCCAGAACAGGCACTCGATCTCACGCCGTGCGAGCATTGCCTCGTCTCGCTCTATGCCCTGAAGACGAAGCATCATCTGATGAAAATGTGTTGCCAGTACCTGGAAGTCTCTCATGTAGAGACCGCGAACGTTCTCCCAGGCGCGTAACGGCAGATCACTGGCGATCGAGAAGATGGCACGTTCGCCGAGCTGCCCCCGAACGGGGACCGTTAATCCCTGCCGACCGACTCCGAAGTCGGACGCTTCTCCGAAGAAATGCTCAAGCCTCGGCGACTGTGAGGTTGGGAGGTGATGCCAGTCAAACGGCAACATTTCCGAGAACCCCTTACGGATCGTCGGGTCAATCTCGACGTAGCGATTTTTCCGGTAGTGCTTCACCCATTCCGATGAGTATGTAACAGCAAGATAAGGATCATTGATCGGCATGCCGGGGATATTCACCGCGAGATATGCGATATTCTTCAAATCATACAAAATCGAGATCTTGGAAAAGAGCTCGGCAATCTCGTCCTCCGCTCTCACCTTCTCGACGTGACCAACAGCCGTTTCATAGATAAGATAGGCGTTCGGTTGGTCCAACTTGTCCAAGGTCATGACGCGGTGGGAGGCTTATGGTCTTGTTGGTTCACCGGGGCTTTCGAGGCCGCGGTATCGAACAGCATGCCTGGCGTCAGATTGAGCTTCAGCGCAATCTTGACGATCATGTCGAGTGACGGATTCCGTAGTCCACGTTCGATGCCCGAGATATATGTCCGATCGACTTTGCATTCGTGTGCAAAGGCTTCCTGGGAAAGTTTCAGCGCCAGACGGGCGGACCGAACGTTACGAGCTACGATCTGGCGGTAGTTGTGCATCGCTAAATTCGATGCCAAGGCGTCCTAATCGTCCACGGACTCATCGTCTCATTTGCCGGCGTTCGCGTACCTTAATCTGTTACTGGAAGTTCCGCGCCTTCACCTTCAGCGTATCGATATGCAGATCGGGTACGAAGATGTCCCTTGGCTGCGGCACTTTCTTCGGCCGATCCCGCGCATCGCCGCCACCCACTGACCCATGCGCGAACTCGTCGCCCCGGCCTGAAGTGACCTTGAACGCCGCATCCATGTCGGCCAGCGCGGACAGGTCGCCCGAGAGATCGAAGAGCTGCTGCGCCACCAGGTGAACGACCTCCCCTTCCCGCTGAATGCGCCCGTTGATCGCCATCATGGACGCCCCCAGTACCACGCGCCGGCGCTTCTCAAACAGGCTCGACCAGACCACGATATTGGCCGCCCCCGTCTCGTCCTCGATGGTGATGAACATCACGCCCTTCGCCGATCCAGGCTTCTGGCGGACGAGCACGAGGCCGGCGGTATAGACCCAGCGCCCGTCCCGGCCTGCCATCGCTTCCTCACAGGTCACCATGCTGCGCTTGGTGAGTTCTTTCCGCAGAAACGCGACCGGATGTTCCCGCAGCGTCAGCCCGACATGGCCATAGTCCTCAACGACATTGTGCCCCTCCGTCATCTGGCGCAGCGCCACCTCCGGCTCCTGCTGTTCGGCAATCGCCTTCATCTCGCGCTCGGCGGCGGCAGCAAACAGCGGGAGCGGCTCGTCGCGCAGCGCCTTGATCGCCCAGAGCGCGTCCCGCCGCTCGAGCTTGAGACTGGGCAGGAAGGCATCGGCCTCCGCCAACTCGACCAGAGATGCCGCCGGCACGCCGGAGCGCCGCCACATATCGTCGACGCTCTCGAAGGGCTCGTCCATGCGGGCGGCAACGATCCGGGCGGCATCGGTGGCAGCGAGCCCCCGCACCATCCGCATGCCGAGGCGCACGGCCCGCATTTTCGTCCCCGGCACCTTTTCGAGCGTGCAGTCCCAACGGGAGCGGTTGACGCAGACCGGGCGGATCTCGACCCCATGGGTACGCGCATCCCCGACGATCTGCGCCGGTGCATAGAAGCCCATCGGCTGGGAGTTGAGGAGGGCCGCACAGAAGGCGTCGGGATGATGGCACTTCACGAAGTTGGAGGCGTAGGCGATGAGCGCAAAGGACGCGGCATGGCTTTCGGGAAAGCCGTAGGAGCCGAAGCCTTCGAGCTGGCTGAAGGTCTTTTCGGCGAACTCCGGTGAGTAGCCGTTCTTCACCATGCCCGAGACCAGCTTGCCCTTGAACCGGCTCACTCCGCCGGTGAACTTAAATGTGGCCATGCTCTTTCGGAGCTGATCGGCCTCGCCACCGGTAAAGCCCGCGCAGACCATGGCGACCCGCATGGCACTTTCCTGGAAGAGCGGCACGCCGAGTGTCTTGCCGAGTACGGACTCGAGCTCGGGGGTCGGGTATTCGACCTTCTCCTTGCCTTCCCGGCGCCGGAGATAGGGATGCACCATGTCGCCCTGGATGGGACCGGGCCGCACGATCGCCACCTGGACGACAAGATCATAGAACGTCCGGGGCTTGAGCCGTGGCAGCATGGCCATCTGCGCCCGGCTTTCGATCTGGAAGGTGCCGAGCGTGTCGGCCTTGCGGATCATCGCATAGGTCGCTGCATCCTCCTGAGGGAGGCTGCCGAGATCGAGGTCTTCGTGCTTGTGCTCGCGGATGAGGTCGAAGGCCTTGGACATGCAGGTGAGCATGCCAAGCGCGAGCACGTCGACCTTCATCATCTTGAGCGCCTCGACATCGTCCTTGTCCCACTCGATGATCTGCCGGTCGGCCATGCTCGCCGGCTCGATGGGCACGAGATCATCCAGGCGATCATGGGTCAGCACGAAGCCACCCGGATGCTGGCCGAGATGTCGCGGCGCACCCATGAGCTGTTGGGCGAGCGACAGCGTCAGCACCAGCCGCCGATCGTCCGGGTTGAGGTTCAGCTCCTTGACGTTCCTCTCGCTCACCGCCTCCGACCATGACCACATGCCCGACGACAGCGCCTTGATCAGATCCTCCGGCAGGCCCAGCGCCTTGCCGACATCGCGGATCGCGCCCTTTGCCCTATAGCGCGTGACGGTGGAACAGAGCGCTGCCTTCTGATGCGTGTAGGTCTTGTAGATCCACTGGATAACCTCTTCGCGCCGCTCATGCTCGAAGTCGACATCGATATCCGGCGGCTCGTCCCGCTCCTGGCTGACGAAGCGCTCGAACAGGAGATCATTGGTCTCCGGATCGATCGAGGTGATGCCGAGGATGTAGCAGACGGCGGAGTTGGCAGCCGATCCCCGTCCCTGGCAGAGGATGCCTTGCGAGCGGGCAAAACGCACGATCGAGAAGACGGTGAGGAAGTAGGGCGCATAGCGCATGGTGCGGATGAGATCGAGCTCATGGCGCAAGGTCTTCAGGACACTCGGTGGCAGACCTTCCGGATAGCGGTCTGGTATACATTCCCAGACATATTGCTCGAGCGATGCCTGCGGTGTCTTGCCCGGAATGATCGCTTCTTCCGGATATTGGTAGGTCAGCTCTTCCAGACTGAAGGTGCAGCGGGACACGATCTCCATCGTTCGGGCGAGTGCCTCGCGGTGGCGTGGGAACAGACGCTCCATCTCATGCGGTGGCTTCAGGTAGCGGTCGGCATGGCGCTCGCGTTCGAAGCCGACCGCGTCGATGGTGGTGTTGTTGCGGATGCAGGTGACGATGTCCTGGAGCTGCCGACGGCCCGGCTCGTGGAAAAGCACGTCGTTGGTCACCACGGTGCGCACCCGATATCGCTGGGCAAGGATCTCCAGATCATGCAGCCGCATCTGGTCGTTCGGCCGGCGGCGCAGGGACAGAGCGAGATAGGCACGATCACCGAAGGCACCCGACAGCTTGCGGAGCTGCACCGCGCAGGTCTCGTCAGGCAGATCGGGCACGAGCACGGCGATGAGGCCCTCGGCATAGAGTTCGAGATCCTCGAACGACAGGATGCAGTTGCCCTTGCCGCCACGGCCCTTGCCGAGCGTTAGAAGACGCGTCAGACGGGAATAGGCGGCGCGGTCGGTCGGATAGACCAGCACTGACATGCCATCGGCGAGATCGAGCCGGCAGCCGACCACGAGGCGGATGCCGGTTGTGCGCGAGGCCTCGAGCGCCCGCACGATGCCGGCGAGCGAGTTGCGGTCGACGATGCCCAGCGCCTCGATGCCGAGCGCATGGGCGGTTGCAAACAGCTCTTCTGCTGAGGACGCGCCGCGCAGGAACGAGAAGTGGGTCGTGACCTGGAGCTCGGCATATCTCATGCGGCGCATCTCATGCGAAGATCCCGTGCAGGAACCAGCGGTGCGAGCCGGTCTCAAGGTTTTCCCCGTCGCCACTGCGGAACACCCAGAAGCGCTCGCCTGCCTCGTCCTCCAGCGTGAAGTAGTCGCGCACAGCCGCACTCTCGCTGTCGCGCTTCCACCATTCGCCAAACACACGCTCCGGCCCGTCCGCCCGCTTGACGCGTCTCCGCTTGCCCCGCCAGGTAAAAGAGACCGGTGGCTGGTCGGGCAGGAGCGCGATGACGTCGATCGGGTCGGGGTGGGCCAGAAGACGCGTCGGGCGCGGCCAGTGCAGGGTCCAGGTCTCCAGCACATCGGCGGCAGTGGCCGCTATCCGGCGCACGCTGCGTTCCGGAACGTCGCTTGCAACAGCGGCGTAGCGATAGACCCTGTGACCGCGATTGCCGAAGATGTCGATCAAAGGCGTGATGTCGCGATCGGTGTCATCGACGAGCGTTGATACGCTCTGCGTCTCCTCCAGCGGCTCCGCCATGACGGCGGCCAACGACAGCTTCTCGATACCGAAGCCCGGCTCGATCTTCTCGGTGCGGTCGCGGAAGAGCTTTGTCAGCCAGGCGATGTCGCGCGCGGGCTTTGCCGTACCGGCCCGGATTGCCTGCCTCGTGCCGTCCACCTTCTCGACAAGGAGATCGGCACGCCGGATGCCGAGGCCCCTCTCCTGCAGCTTCTCCACGAGCTCCACGACCAGACGCCCGACATATTTATCGATGGTCTCGGCAGCCCCGATGGGTTCGGCAAAGGATCGCGAGACGACGATGAGGTCAGGTGTGCGGACAGGATCGATCGGCTCCGACACCCGGCCGAACATCTGGTCGAGCCGGCGGCCGATCTCCGGGCCGAAGCGCAGCGCCAGCGGCGCCCGCGGCGTGGCGGAGAGTTCGCCGAGCGTGCGGAAGCCGAGCGTGCGAAGATCGGACACGGTCTTCTCGGGCAGTCGCAGCCGCGAGATCGGCAGACGCTCGACGGCCTTTACCGTCTGGCCCGCAGGCACGATCACCGTCTCACGCGAGATGGTGCGGGCACAGGCGTGGGCTGCCCCCCATGTGTCGGCGATGGCGACGCGTGCGGTGAGGCCCTTGGGGCGGAAGCGGTTGGCGATGCCGGAGATCATCATCGCCTCGCCGCCCTGCAGATGATCGGCGCCTTCCGTGTCGAGGACGATGCCATCCGCGCCATCCACGGCAACGACGGGCGAGTAGATCTTCAGCGCCCAGAGCGACAGACGCTGAAGAGCCTTCGCGTCGGCAACCGGATCGGCATCCACCATCATCAGCCCGCAGAACAAGGCCTGCGCCTTGGCGGCAGCCATGCCGACGCGCACGCCGGCCGTAACGGCTGCCGTGTCCGCTGACGACACCCAGCGCCTGGCACCGCTTCGCGCGATCACCACCACCGGCTGCTCAGGCGGAATATCCGGATCGTCGCGACGGATGCGATCGGTCGGCAGCGTCGGCAGATAGATGGATACGACCCTGGGCATCACAGGCTCCGACAGTAAATTCCGCGCATTCTCCCGACTTGACCCGCATCAGCTCCAGGAACCACTGCGGTCGGCCGACACCGGGAACCGGCAGCGCCACCGACGGCAGCACGCTGACCCGCCACCGCGTGGTGGATGCCGTCGGTTGACCGAAGTCGTTGGCCTCTGTCTGACGTCGCCATCGCCGCACCACCAGGCCGAGCGTGCCGGACTTCTCGGCGGCAAGCTGGAGCCGGCGCGAGGCGGTCATCGGCAGGCGCACGAGCTCGCCGACCACGGCGCCGAGACCGCCATGCGACAGGCCTTCTTCCATGGAGGCCAGTACGTCCTCCTCGCGATCGACCTCGACGAACACGACACGATTGGCATCGAGGCCGACCTGGGCGAGTGCCGGGAAGAACAGGTCCGGCCGCGTGAGGCACCAGACGACCTTGCCTTTCGTGCGCGCGGCAATCCCCGCAGCAAACAGGGCTGCCGCCGCGCCGTCGACCGTGCCCGATCCGCCGCCGGCGATCTCGTGCAGCGCGCCACGGGCAAGACCGCCGCCCGGCAGCACGGCATCGATGGCCACCACGCCGAAGGGCAGCCAGCCGGCCTGACGCGGAACGCTGCGCTCCAGCGTTGCGATCCGGTCGCGAAGCTCGGTGAGAACCTGTGCGCGGGCAGCCGTCATCGATCACGCACTCCTCTCAAGATTTGCGGGTTACAAGCGCGGCATCATGCCGCTTACGAAGTTGATGTTCATGACTTGTTCTTTTCGCGATAGGAGTCAAGTCCGCGTCCGATAGGAAAATAGTCGGAGGCGGACGTTCTGTGAGGAATCCGCTTTTGATTCAGAATGGTAAGTCGCGGACCACCTTCCGGATCATCAACAGGAAATGCGTCGGCCTGTGGAGGAGCGTCGCCGCAACCTTCCACAGGGGTGGTTGCTCGCAAAATCGCGTCCGCATGCTAGGATCGTCCGACCCGGCCTCTCGACCAGCCGTTCCCATGGGAAGCAACAGATGTGCAACCTCTACAACATCACGACGAACCAGGAAGCGATCCGCGCCTTTGCCAATGCTGCCCGTGACATCATCGGCAACATGGAGCCGTCGCTGGATGTCTACCCCGATCGGATGGCGCCGATCGTGCGCAATGCAGCCGACGGGGCGCGCGAGCTCGCGTCGGTGCGATGGGGCATGCCGAGCTCAAGCCAGGCGCTGTACGAGGCCGCGACCAAGCGGGCGGACAAGCTGCGGGCCAAGGGCAAGGACGTGGACTTCGACGCGCTCCTCAAACAGGAGCCGGACGGTGGCACGACCAATGTGCGCAATACCGCAAGTCGCCACTGGACGCGCTGGCTGGGCATCGAGAACCGCTGCGTTGTGCCGCTGACCCGCTTTGCCGAGCCGAACCCCGCTGGGAAAGTCGAAGGCGGACGCACGCCGAATGCCTGGTTTGCTGGCGATGTGAGCGAACCGCTGATGTTCTTCGCCGGGATCTGGGTCAAGGACTGGACGAGCGTGCGCAAGGTCAAGGAAGGGCTGATCACCGCGGACTATTATGCCTTCCTTACCTGCCCGCCGAATGCGGTCGTCGGGCCGATCCATCCCAAGGCGATGCCGGTGATCCTGATGACACAAGATGAGGTCGAGGCGTGGCTGACGTTACCCTGGCAGGAAGCAAAATCGCTGCAGCGTTCGCTACCGGATGATCGGCTTGTTCTCCTCGATGCCGCCGACGTATAGACACCAGCGTGAACTGGCACCATCGAAGGTGTAGACTCGTTGCGTTGGCTTGGCCGGATCAGATGCCTATCTCATCGTCATGTCGAGACATGAAAAGGATGAGGTCGAACGTCTGCGGGCCGATGCTGGCGTCAGCGGAGCCGCTCGATTGATCGGGGCACGCGCGAAGCATTCTCCTCAAAATGCGGGCACGACGATGGAGATCGTCCTCGCAACCCCGGCCAGCGCGAAGGCCGAGTCGACACCGCGGTGGCATTGTCTCGGCAACGATGGCAGGTATCGGACTGATCGTTGCGGGAAGCAAGCACAACCGCCCATGTCTTAGGATCAGCCGAGAAGAGGGCATACCAGCTGCAGCGCTTTGCGCGAAAGCCGTTCGCCTCCCGTGAGACCGGATAAAGGGTTGCCGCAGGAGGTTTAGCATAGCGCCGACACCGTCGGAAACCGGGACCGACAGCCCCCGGCGAGCGGGTCCGCTTCTTGTTCCTTCGACGGATTTGACATCGGGACGACAAAGCGACCGCCTCTTGTCAGGAGGCCGGAATGGATGAGTATCACTGCTGTCAGAACTTCGACACTCAAGGGTGATTAGCGCTGCTTTCCCACGCCGGCAAATAAGAAAAATGTCCCCAAAATTATGAAGGCTGCAAAGAGGAGAAACATTGCTGAACCTCCCAGCAGTTCCAGGGCCGCGCCACCGAAGGTCGGCCCGATAAAGCCACCGACGGCCGAGAGGGAATGCGTCCCGAAGGAGCGTCCGCGGTTCTTGGCGCATGATATGCTGTCGACGAGCATGTACTCGGCGGGCACCACGAGAATCTCGCCAAGGGTGAAGACCACCATAGAGGCGGCAAAACCCGCCAATCCATCCGATACGGAAAAACAAAGCTGACTTACGACGAGTAAGCCGGATCCCAGGACCAGTGCCCGTAATGGTCCGACCCGCTCGATCATGTGTCGGGTGAAAGCGCTTGCCGTGAGCACGACGAGACCATTGATGGACAACAGGTATGCGTAGATGGTTGCACCATCCTTCATGTTTTCAACGAGATAGGGAGCTAGCGTTGCCGACCACTGGCCATACACGGCAACGAACAACGTGCTGCCTAAGGTAAAATAGACCAAAGCGCTGTTGCCGAACGCCTCCCGGATACTCGCGATGACACTTGGCCTTAATGCTTTTGGCTCGTCCGGATCGACCGTGGCTGGCCGATATGAGCGATACAGAAGGAGCGCCATCGCCCCGTAAACGCATGCCCCGACGATAAAGAGGGGTGTTGACGCCAAGCCGGCACCGATGCCGATGAGAGGACCGACAACCCAACCGGCATTCGATGCCGTGTACCGCCAGGAGAAGTATTTCAGCCGTGTCCGCTCGGGGCAGAGATCGCTCATCAACGCCCGCGAGAGCGGGCCGTAGAGGGACATCGCCGTCGCCGCGACACATTGCGCGACGCTGAACAGAAGAACGCTTTCCGCCAGTCCCAAAACCAGTGTTGAGATGGAAAGTGTGCCCAGCACGAGCGACAACATCACCTTCCGACCGGTTCGATCCGAGAGCGCTCCAGCAAAAGGTCCGGCGATCGCGCCCGTAAGCGAACCAAATCCGAGCAAGAATCCGATCATCATCGGCGTCAACCCAAAGGCCTGCTGAAGTTTCAAGGCAAGGAAGGAAAGCGTCATGGCGCGCGTAAGGGTTACGAAACCAGTCCCCACCGTCAGGAGAAGCACACCCGGGGGAATACGGTCCTTGCTGGCTTCGGGTTCTGCCATTTCTCTCACCTTGTATCGGCAAACCACCATCGGGATTGTCGGATATGACAGGTATGCGAAGCTGTCAGTGCATGCCCAATTGGACTATGGTCACGAGACATAAGACCTCGTCTCGATCGGAGTAAGATTGCGCCTTCACCTATCGCTTGAGGACATCAGAGACACAAAACATCGTGGTGAAATCGAAAGCTTACTGCGCGTAACCTGCGCGCGTTACGACGTCTCCCACGCGACGTTTCTCGCGTTGAGATCCAAATCGTCGTCGAAGCACGACCCCTTCTACTTCACAACCTATCCCAAAGCTTGGGTAGACACCTATGTCGCTCGTAATTTCTTCGAACTCGACCCACTGATCGCGGTCAGTCTTGCCGGCCTTCTGCCGGTCGACTGGGAATCCGTGGATCGAACCGACCGCAAAGTGTCTCTTTTTTTCGAAGAGGCCCTGTCGCACGGTATCGGTCCGAATGGCCTCACCTTTCCTATTCGCGGCCCCTACGGGGAACGGGCATTTTTCTCCGTTTCTTCCCATCTCACGCAGCCGGACTGGGCAGACCTCAGGGCCCTGATCATTAACGACCTCCATGTTCTATCCTACTACCTTCACGAGACGATCCTTGGCGTTACAGGCCTGCGTCCGGTGGTCCGGAGCAAGGCTTTATCACGGCGAGAAAAGCAGTGTCTTGAACTGCTCGCAGCCGGACAGATCCACAAACAGATCGCGGCCAGCTTGGAGATTTCGGAAAGTTCCGTCCGCTTGTATTTGAGGACGGCGCGGCACAAGCTTGGCGCGCTCACCAGCCATCACGCGGTTGCCCGAGCCACGATCCTTGATCTGATCAACATCTAGCGGACCTCCCTCCCCATCACGAACCCGGCTGCCTCGATCAAAAGGTCTTTGAGGCAGATGTGCAACCTGAAGAATCCGTCAGATTGCCGCGGTCCAGCTTCAAGGCGAAACTCCGTCCAACAGGTTCGAACAACGGCGGAAACGATGGTATGAAGCCAAGTCTGCAGCCGGCCGAGCTTTCCAACCCTTCTGAAGGAGGCGATGATGGCTAACGCGAGCACGATCGATGGTTGGCGACAGGCTCCACGACTGACGTCCTTTTCGGCGTTCTTCGACCGAACCGCCGGCGGGCTCGACGGCATGCCAGATGTCGCAGTTCCGCGGCCAGATCTGAGCATGCTGGATTTCGATGTCGAGTGTGCTGTTTTCTTCGACACCCAGAAGGCCTTGTGGGGCGCCTTCGACAGCCACTACTTCGCCAGCATTCCCTTCAGACTGGAAGAGGAATGCAGACTGGGCGCTGCGACGCTCTCTTTCGCGCTGAACCGTTGGATGTCGAAATCGTCCCCCGCAACGCTCTACACATTAGGCGCGGGAACGGGGTGCCTCGCCCGAACGCTTGGCGTCCTCGGCGGCGGGCGTATCAAGACGCTCTGCTGCAGCCCGACGGCCGCCAACCAGACGGCATTCAACAGGCGGCGTGGCAGCGAGCATGCGCACTTCTTCCTGGGACCGTTTTTCGAACTTGACGACGCGCGCTATGCCAGCGACGATGCCCTCGAGCCCTTTAGCGAAGGCTTCGACATTCTTCTGGAGGACACGACATTCCAGATGTACGGCTCTGACAGGGTGCAGCAACTCGACTTCATCATGCCGAGGATCCGCGACGGGGGCCTGCTAATCCAGGTCCAGAAGCTGTCTCACCCGGACCGTGATCTCTATGACGCCCGCGAGCGACAGAAAGACGACCTCTTCAAGCCGCGCTATTTCTCGCGTGCGAATATCTCGGGAAAGAAAAGCGAGATCCTCGACACGATGGTCGATTTTCAGGTGGATCTTGAGGCAACCACGAACGCGCTGAGGTCCTTCTTCCGCTATTCGGTCGCCACATGGAACAGCGGGAATTTCTATACCATCGTCTCGTCGAATTCCCGCTCATCCATCCTCGCGTTCACCTCTCTCCTGAAAAGACCTGCGCTGCCTCCGGCCTATTGCTATGCCGAACTTCCTCTCGTGCTCGTCGACACGAGCTCCGATCCGATTGGAGCCGTGCTTCACTGGCGTGGAGACGTCGGCCATGCATCTCACAGGACGGCAGCGTAGATGACCTCGACAGCGGCAGAGGACGCCCGCGCCGCCGCCAGTGCAGATGAGGTGCGGCGTTGCTTGACAAACCTCATGCCGTCCACCGCGCGCTTCTGGTCACGCCCGATTAAAGACTATGCCGCTTTCGCCTACAGAACTGCGCCCTTCGCTGCGAACAATCCGATCCGCGCGCATGCGATGACCCTCCTCCAAAGGCGGGTGGAGGCTGCAGCGCTTCGGTCCGGATATGATACCTGTGAGGCCAGGGCCGCTGCAGCGGAGTTAACGAAAAAGCCTGTGCTGCAAACAGGCCCACACTGCCTGCTGCTGTTCGAACCGGATGCCTTCTACACCCATTTGTTCAGCCTAATGGGTCTTCAGGCGCACGAGCGAGACTGGCACATCACCTATTGCGTCTCGACGACGAGTTTCAGTGAGAGCGCCAAAAAGGGTGCCGGATGGCTGCGCCTCGACGGCACACCCCTCAATCTCTTCGGGCTTCCCCGCAGCCGGATCGACAGATCCAGTATCGGATGCCTCAACGGGCCATACCGCTTCGCTCTTAAAGATTCTGCAGGCAACATCGCCCCGAACGCTTCCGCAGTTCGACTGTTGGGTGAACTGCCGTCCGCCTCCTATTCGTCGGCGGCCGAAGCCATCAAGGTCGCCAATCAGCACCTCTGGAACGGCCGGTTTTCGGGTCAGGCAAAACTGCTCCAACTCGATGACTTCGACATCGCCGACCTTCTGGCTGATCATTTCGAAGATGAACACTCATGGCTGGCGACCGGATTTGCCGGGAATACAGACGTTGCGGCGGCGGTGCTGAGAGAAATCGACCGCTTGAACAGCGGTCCGTGGGCAGGATGGGTCCGCCGGACGACCGATCTGTTCTGGCGATTGGAACGCGACAGGATCATCCCCTTGCGTCTTGAGGCGGGCGTCCTCAGAAGTGGCGGCGACCCGGACTTCCAGCTGACGTTCGCGCCGTCTCATCTCGCAAGCGCGCTGCGAAAGCGCGAGATTCTTCCAAGCCTCCTGACTGCCTTCCTGGTGATGTCGATCCTGCCGGGCGTGCGGGTGCTGGGTGGATGCCGCCAGATCGTTTATCTACCTCTGATGCGTCACCTCGCCGCCGTCGGCTTCCGGCTGTCGGGTGCGAACGACCTCCTCGATGACATGAGGCGAGACACCTTACCTGGCATGTGGGGGCATCGTGTGATCGCACCCGATGGGAGCGACTCGTACCGAGAGATCGAGGCGGCTGAAAGCACTACGACACTTTTGGCACGCTATGCCGAAAAAACGCTTGTCGAGACCAGCGGCGAGTTGTCAGCTTTCACCCGGGACCCCATCTGGGCCGAGATATCGAGGCGCTTGGCGTCCGGCGAACGCATCCACAATCAGGATGAATGGCGCTGGGTCTAATCCGATAGCTGACGCAAGGCGCGTGCGTCATTACGCGGAAAACTTTGGGCATGCTGTGGGGCATTTCACATCGGATCCTTAAAGCGGACGCCGACCCCACCTCCGTTTTCTGCAATGAACTCTATACCGGCGCCTTCCAAGGCTAATCGGATAGCCTTCAAATTCGCTGTGGTAACAGTGGCTCGGCCTTCGTCCACTTCCGCACGGCTTACGGTTGCAACTCCTATTTCCGCGGCTTGAGCAAGTTCCTTCGCGCTCCAACGCACCAGAGCTCGAGCGGCTCTGATTTGTGCGCCGGTGATTTCTTTCAAATCATGTGATTTCAAATTGATCATCTCGATAATGTTTGATATGTCGTGGCTTGCTCAAATTACTGTTTGGGCGGCTATCCCCGATGTTGGAGCATTGGGGACAGCCTAACCGCAATCAAGCTGTTGGGAGCTCGGATCATGGCTGATTCTGAGAATAGCAGAACTTTGTCTGCATTCACCCTAAGAAACCCTCCCTCAGTTTTCCGCGACACGTCGGCCTGACAATCTGTGCGGCCGCCATACCGACCAGTGCGACGACCTCGTGATCGAGCTCGTCATAAATCCGCATGGCAAAACAAGAAAACGAAGGGAACGAAAATCATGTCAGTCCTCGATCAACCTCGCAGACGGCTCGTCGCGAGCTGCATTGCAGTCGCACTGTCGGCCGGATTATTTTGCACAACCGCTGCGGCGGTCGAGCTGCGGATCGGCACCCAGCTCAAACTCATGACGCTCGACCCGCACTATGCAGACCTGAACGAGAACAACTCGTTGCTTGCTCACATCTATGAGCGTCTCGTCAATCAGGACGCGTCATTGAACCCGCAGCCTGGCCTGGCCGTTTCCTGGACGCGCATCTCAGAGAACAGCTGGGCGTTCAAGCTGCGGGAGGGCGTTCGGTTCCATGACGGCGCGGCGTTTACAGCTCAGGACGTCATCTATTCGATCAATCGTATCCAGTCGTTTCTGAAGCCTCCAAGCGGCGGCTTTCAGAACTATACCCAGAACATCAAATCGGTCACGGCCCCGGATCCCCTCACCGTCGTCATCGAGACGACCGACGACGCCCCAACTCTGCCGCTGTCTCTGACGTCCATTTTCATCATGCATGAACAGAAGGACGGCTTTGCAACGACCGAGAATCTGAACTCCGGATCGCAGCCCGTCGGCACAGGGCCTTACAAATTTCAGAGCTAGCAGTCGGGCGAAGGGCTCAAGCTGACGCGAAACGCGCAATACTGGGGTGGAATACCTGCCTGGTCGGATGTCTCCTTCCGGGTGATCGAAAGCCCCGCCGCGCGCGTTGCCGCATTGAGCACGGGCGACCTCGATATTGCAGACTATATCCCGGCGCGTGATGTCGCCGGTCTAAAAGGCCGTGGCCTGACGATCGACAGCACCAGCGCTGCCAGATCCAACTTCCTGCAATTCGACGTCGGACGCGAGCAGCTTCCGGGGGTCACCGACAATGCTGGGAACCCGATCAAGAATCCATTCAAGGACAAGCGGGTCCGCGAGGCCCTGCGGATGGCCACCGACCGGCCCTTTATCACAGACAAGATCTTGCTCGGATTTGGAACGGCGGCTTCGCAGCTCTTTCCGGCGGGCTTGTCGGGCACATCCGAAAAGCTCGCTGTCGAGCGGCCCAATTACGAAGCCGCGAAAGCACTCCTCTCGGAAGCAGGTTTTCCAGATGGCTTTCACGTCGTGCTCGCCGGCCCGACCGGGCGGTATCCCGGCGACAGCGAGTCCCTGCAAGCGGTTGCGCAGAATTGGGCCAGGATCGGCGTTGCCACTCAACCCGTCGTCGCGCCCTTCTCGGTTTTCGCCACACAGCGATCCAACGGCGCCTATCCGGTCTGGTACGGAGGCTGCTCGGGTGAAGCTGTCACGTTCTGCCTAAAGGCCGTGCTCGCGTCTCCGGATCCAGACCTTGGGACGGGCTCGATCAACTACGGACAATATCAAAATCCGGCGTTCGATGCGATGCTCGCGAAAGCCACCGCCCTTGAGGATGGGCCTGCTCGCGAGGCGGCTCTTGCAGAAGCCACCGAGTTCGTCATGGCCGACGATCCCATCATCCCTCTCTACCATTTCCATCTGATCGTCGGCCACGGGCAAAGGGTGTCGTCCTACGCTGTCCATCCGCGCGGATGGACCACTGCCATGCAGGCCCTGCCTTCTGCAGAGTAAGGGATCGGCTGATGTTGAGCATTGTCACCCGAAGGGTCTCCCAAGCCCTTCTGCTTCTCCTCGTCATGTCATTGATCGGGTTTGTCGGAATCCACAGCGTCGGCAACCCCGTCTTCAATGTCGTCAACATCGAAACAGCGACCGTCGAGGACATCCGAAACGCGACGATCGCCCTTGGGCTGGATCAGCCCCTATGGCGACAGTACGTGCTTTTTATGGGAAACGTCGTCACCGGCGATTTCGGCACCTCCTACGTCTACCATCAGCCGGCCTTCAAGCTGCTGATAAGCAAGCTGCCGGCAACGCTGGAACTTGCGGTCATCGCTATGGCGCTGGCAGCTCCCGGAGGCGTCCTGCTCGGCCTGTGGGCTGGACGACATCAGGGCGGGGCAGCCGATCGCGCCATCCTGCGCGGCAGTGTTCTGGCCTTGAGCATTCCGTCCTTCTGGTTGAGCATGATGCTCATCCTGGCCGGCGCGCTGCTGACGGGATGGTTTCCATCGGGCGGTCGCGGTGCCACGCTTTCGTTTGCCGGACAGGATTGGAGCGTCCTGACCCTCGACGGCCTACGGCACGTGTTCCTACCGGCGCTCGCCCTTGCTCTTCCCAACGTCGCGCTCATCGCAAGACTTGCGCGAGCCGGAACCATCGAGGTCGAACGGCAGGACTTCATCAGGTTCTGTCGAGCCAAGGGCCTCTCGAGCAGACGTATTCTGTTCCGCCACACATTGCCGAACATCAGCATTCCCCTGGTGACGATTATCGGGATGCAGTTCGGCGGCATGCTGGCCTTTGCGGTCGTTGTGGAAACGATCTTCGCATGGCCGGGCATCGGAAAGCTGCTCATCGACTCCATCCAGCTTCTTGATCGCCCGGTCGTGATGGCCACGCTCACCTTCATCTCCATCGCCTTCATCGCGCTAAACGCTGTTGTGGATCTTCTCTATGCCGTGCTCGACCCGCGCGTGCGCCTCTCCACGTAAGGATCTTTCATGTCGACAGATTTCATCGAGACGCTCCGAAGGCGCATGCCAACGGGCAGCATCCCTATTTCCAAGGCGTTGCTCGGCACCTACATCCTCGTTGCCTTGGCGGCACCGATTATCGCGCCTCAAAATCCCTACGATCTCCTCCAGATCCGCGGATGGGAGGCCTCAGCGGCTCCAGGGACGATCGGGGGCGATGGCTATATCTATTGGCTGGGAACCGACGGACTTGGGCGAGACATCGTCAGCACGATCCTCTACGGCCTGCGCATCAGCTTGCTGGTGTCCATCGTCAGTACAGCTATTGCAGCCTTGGTCGGCGTCACGGCAGGCGTCGTTGCAGCCTATTTCGGCGGCTGGGTCGATGCCCTCGTCATGCGCATCGTGGACCTCCAGCTCAGCCTTCCGACGATCCTTGTCGCGCTGATCGCCATCGTCACCCTTGGGCCAGGGATCGATCGCATCATATTGGCGATCATCATCGTTCAATGGGCGACATATGCCAGAGTCACCCGAGCCGTCGCGCTGAGCGAGATCGGAAAGTCCTATCTGGACGCGGTCCGGCTTCTCCGTCTCCCAAAGAGGCGCATTCTCCTTCGGCACGTTATGCCCAACAGCATCGCTCCAGCACTCACTCTCATTCCCATCGAGCTCGGGCACGCGATCGCGCTCGAGGCAACCCTGTCTTTTCTCGGGCTGGGCGTTCCCATCGACAAGCCGTCCCTCGGCTCCACAGTGGCTGCCGGATTCCAATATCTTATGACTGGCCAATACTGGATCAGCCTGTTCCCAGGTCTCGCTCTTCTGGGCCTAATCGCCGCGATCAATTTCGTCGGAGAAGACACGCGTTCCAAACTGGATCCAAGGAGCAGATCCCTATGACCAAGGATATCACGCAGAAACCGCTACTGGAGCTTAAGAAGCTGACGATCAGCTACCGGTCAAGGTCTCAGACGAGGCCTGTCTTGCGCAACGTCGATCTGAGCCTTCGCCACGGTGAGATCCTCGGGCTTATCGGCGAGTCCGGCGCAGGCAAATCGACAGTCGGAAACGCGATCATCGGGCTGCTCGCGCCGGAGTTCGTTCAAACGTCCGGATCGATCCTGTTTAAGGGTCGTGCTCTGGAGGCGATGGACGAGCAGGAGCGAGACGCACTTCGATGCCGCAGGATCGCTGCCATCTTTCAGGACCACACGATGTCGCTCGATCCCTTGATGAGCATCGGTGCTCAGCTGACGGAAGCGATCCGGGCCGCCTGCCCCGATCTTTCCGGCAAACAGACGCGCGGTCGATCGATCGAACTGTTGACCCGTGTCGGGATCGAAAGCCCGAGGGAACGGTATCACAGTTATCCCCACCAGTTATCCGGCGGCCAACGGCAGCGTGTCGTCATCGCGATCGCCCTTTCGGGAACGCCCGACATCATCGTCGCGGACGAACCCACCTCAGCTCTGGACGCGACAATCCAGAAGCAGATCCTGCAGCTCTTGCGTGAACTCGTCGCGGAAACCGGCGTCTCGATCATTCTGGTAACCCACGACATGGGTGTGATTTCGGAGATTGCGGATACGGTGGTCGTCATGCGGGACGGAAACGTCGTGGAGCAAGGCTCGACAGCGACGCTCCTCGATCATCCGGTGGAACCCTATACGCGTGACCTTCTCGCCGCCGTTCCAAGACTTCGCATATCGAGCGGGAAGCGCGCTGATCCAGCGTTCGCTGGCGCGAACAATGCTTCGGGGGATGATGATGAGGAACCGGCGAAACGCGCGGCGATCCTCGTTGTGTCGGGCGTAACCAAAGCCTTCGGCAGGACGAGCTTCGGCTGGAGCCGCAAACCGCGCAAGCTTGCTTTGCAGGATATCTCGCTTGAACTCGAGCCCGGCGCCATCACCGGCGTCGTTGGCGAAAGCGGGAGTGGCAAGAGCACGCTTGGGCGGATCATTGCGGGTCTTGAGATAGCATGCGAGGGCGAGATTGTTATCGACGGAGCGCACGTTGACGTGACACGCAGGAGACAGCCTGGCGGCATGCTGGGGCGAGTTCAGATGATCTTTCAGGACCCTGCAATGTCCCTCAACCCCCGCCTGCCGATCGGTGACACCTTGGCGGAGAGCGTCAGGTTTGGCAGTGCGCCGTCGATGGACGAAAGATTGGCCATCAACGTCATCATGGATCGCCTGGGATTGCCGTTGACGTTTTTGACCCGATACCCGCACCAACTGTCGGGAGGACAGAAACAGCGTGTCTGCATTGCACGCGCTCTTCTCGCCAAACCGCGCATCATCATTGCTGACGAACCGACATCAGCCCTTGATGTCTCCGTGCAGGCCGAGATCGTGGAACTCCTCGGGCAAGCCGTCTCGCAGGATGGCATCTCCATGTTGTTCATATCGCACGATCTTGCGCTCGTGCAGGCCCTCTGCAGTTCGATCTACATTTTCCAGAACGGCAGCGTCGTCGATGGCGGTTCACCGGAGTTCATATTCGGCCGTTCGACGAATGCCTACACGCGTTGCCTGATCGACGCTCGCCCGGAGCGTTTCACCATCTGACGGCGGTGTATCTCAACAGAGCCTTCTATCCCCTCGTTTTCCTCAGTCAGCTGAGCACCTTTCGGAGCGCAGGAGCATTCCCATGACTAAGACATTCACGATCGCCGTGACCGGGCAGTCCTTGATCAAGCACGACATTCGCAACACCGACGAACTGGCATTCCAGAGTGTACGGGACTTGCTTGGAAAGGCCGATTTCGCCTTCACGAACTTCGAGAGCACGATCGATGGTCAGCATGGGGGATGGCCGCTGAAGGGGTCCTTCTTCGGCAGCAGTCAGCCTGTCGTTCTCGACAGTTTGAAGGACCTGGGTTTTCACGGTCTTTCGCTGTCGAACAATCACGCTTTCGACCTTGGGCCCTCGGGGATCCTTTCGACGCTGGAGGAAGTGGAGAGGCGCGGGTTCCTGCATGCCGGCATCGGGCGCAACCAGACCATGGCCGCTCGGGCAGGCAAGGGGTCATTTAACGGCCGGAAAGTTGCACTTGTGGCCATGGATGCGGGGCCGGGACCAGATTTCATGTACGCCGGGGACGCAGCGAAGGATCGACCGGAGCGTCCGGGCGTGAACCGGCTACACCTGACGAAGGTCGTTGACGTCGATGCAGAGGCATTCGACTACCTTCGCCTGATCCGCGACCGCATCGGCTACACCGACATGGACCTCGGCAATGACAGCCAGCCGGACGACCGACCGCCTGTCGATCCTGAGCACGAAATTTGCATCGCCCGCGCAATCTTCAGACGCGCCGAGCATTTCGGAAGACGTGTCAAGATCGATCAGGCCAGTCTAACCAGACATTTGTCGGAGATCCGCAGCGCAACCGAGGACGGTGGCCTCGTCATCGCCTACCTTCATCATCACCATTGGGCCTCTGACTGGTATCAGGTGTCGAGCTGGGTCGGGGATGTCGCAAAAGCCTGCATCGATGCCGGCGCAGCGATGTTCGTCAGCCATGGCGCCCCGGTTCTCCAGCCGGTGGAGATCTATCGAAACCGACCGATCTTCTACAGCCTTGGCAACTTCATCTTTCATGTGAAATCTGAGACATCGCAGTGGACCGCACCGGAGATCTGGGAGAGCATCATCGGGTTATGCGCCTTCAATGAAGCCGGAGAGCTTACCGCTATAGATTTCCATCCTGTCGTCATCGGCGCAACCTCCAGCGGGCAACGCACCATGTTGGAAGAACGTCTTATGCCGCATCTCGCTCACGGCTCTGACGCCGAGAGGATCTTGAAGCGGTTTCAGGACCAATCTCTGTCGTTTGGTTCTCACGTAACAATAAAAGATGGTACCGCTCGGATCGTCTTGTGACGCCGACGGACGTTAGTTGCAGTACTTGTCGCACCACAACGATGGTACGATGGGCGGCGACCGAAAGGTGCGGGATGCGAGGCGCGAACGGTGGAGCATTGAATGACATCATGTCCTCCATTTCCAGAATTCGATGCCGAACTTCCTCCCGAACTTTGGGTTCCGTGCCTCACTGCATTTACCCCGCGTTGAAAGATCGACTGGAGGGCAACGGGACTGCGTGCTGCCCCATCGTCAACATCGCGCCGTGGAAAAACTCGCTCGAAACGGAGAACCATCGCGCCCGGTGCTGGTTCGGGCGGGCATCGGTAGGTGGCCCAAACACGTGCCTCAATACATGAGATGGGCGTGAAGATTGCAATGGACGACTTTGGCACCGGTTACTCGTCGTTGGTGCATCTGACGAAATTTCCACTGTACCGGATCGATATCGATCGTAGCTTCGGCGGAAACTGACAGGAGCTCGCTTGCCGTATTGCGGGGGGTCGCGCAGATTGGCCATGATCTTCAAATCTCCATCCTCGCAGAGGGCGTGGAGACCAGTGGGCAACGAGAGCTCATGCGCTCGATAGGCTGTGACACTATTCAGGGATACCTCATCGGCAAGCCAGCTCTTCTGCCAAAGGCAATGGCGGAATCAGCTTGAAGTTTTCGTCTCAAATCTTCCGACGGTAACGCGATTTAAGAGCGTCACAGAAAAGTCCGACGAGATGTTGCGTCCAATCGTTTTTGAACTGCTGGCTACAGGCATGAGTGAATGCCGAGCTTTCGCCAATACTATGGCGAAAGCTACTGCAAGGTCCGACAACGTCCTTCAGCCAACAAGATCGATTTGCAACGAAGCTTGCGCCCAGTCCGCCTTCCAAAGCTACGGCCACCGGCGCTCCGGCTTAGAAAGACCGAGGCTACGCCTTGTCGTTCCCGCGACTACCGGTGGCTGTCGCCAGCAATACTCGCGGCGGGCTATTTTCCTGTTTCACATCGGCGGCTGAACACCGTTGGTGCCGACGACGACGCGGCTGCTGGAGATTGTACCGTCAGCGGCTTTTTCGGAGGGCACGAACACCGTGGCTCCGCTCTTCAGGTCCGCCTCCACAGCCGGCGCAAAGGTGACGACCGGCGTGCCTGCGGGAATCGAAATCTTCTTTTCCTTGCCTTTGTAGGTCACGGTCACCGTCTGGCCATCGACCGCCTTCACCGCGTTGGCAACGGTAGCATTGGTCATTGAGCTGTTCGGCTTGAGATCCCAGGCATAGCTCCCCTCGCCCGTGCCCTTCATGGCTGCGGGGAAGATCAGCACTTCCAGCGCGCCGTCACCGCCCTCGGCCGTCGGCAGCGAGGCGATGCCGACGAAGTCGCCGGTCTTGATGTCGTCGATCGAGGCCTTGGCGACGCTCGAAACCTTCCAGCCGTCCTTCAAAAGGATCGTCGCGTCGGTCCCCTCGCGGGTCTTCACCGAAAGCGTGTTTCCATCGAGGCTTTCCACTGTGCCGCGCACCCGGATCTGGTCAGCCGCCTGAACGGCCGTACCGAGCGTTGAGACCATCAAGGTGCCAGTTAGCACCATGATGCCGGTTTTCAGAAGATAGGACATGCGTGTTTCCTTGCTTATTACCCTGTGTTCACGTCCGGCGAATGCGGGATGAAATCCGCCGGTCTTTGCGGAGCCGATCTTTAAGGACCGGCCACCGAACCTCAGATCCCGGCGTACCATTCGTAGCCGCGATCCTCCCAGAAGCCGCCATTGCCGCCATGGAAGGTCGAGAGATCGGCGACGGCCTCGATGCGCATGAGATATTTCGCCTGCTTGTAACCGAGCTGTCGCTCGACCCTCAGCCGCAAAGGCGCACCGTGCGGCACCTCGAGGTCGCGTCCGTTCATGGCATAGGCAAGGATGGTCTGGGGGTGGAAGGCATCGACCAGATCGATGCTCTCGTAGTACCAGCCGCTGCCATCCAGCGTCTTCTCGTACTCGTCGGCGCAGTGGAAGACGATGTAGCGGGCGTCATTCTTCAGGCCCGCTGCCTTCAAGACATTGCCAAGCGGTACACCTGTCCACTGGCCGATGGCGCTCCAGCCCTCGACGCAATCGTGCCGGGTGATCTGCGTGCGCGCTGGCATCGCCTTCAAGGCGGCGAGAGACAGGCTGGCGGGACGTTCGACCAGGCCTCCGACCTGCAACTGCCACTGCGTAAAGCGGCCGGCGAGAAGCGACTGGTATTCGGCACTGTCCGGCATGGCGGTGCCGTTGGCACGAAACGTCGGCGAGATCTCGCCCGCGCTAAACTCCCTCGCGAGCGCCGTGTCACCGATCAGAAGCCGCTGCGTCCGCATAGTTAAGCTTTCTGCCATCTTGATCACGGATTGAACGTTTCCGTTCTCCACGAGCCCGTCGCAGCCGGTGAGGCCCAGTGCCGAAGCGGTCAGGGTGGAGCCGATCAGAAACCTGCGGCGCGTCAGAAGGCTGGTCATGGCGCGATCTCCGATGCCGTTAACGAGGATGCCGACGATGGTTCTGTGCTGATCGCGTAGCGGCCGGTGATCATCGAGCGCATGTTGTTCAATACGCCGGATGCCATCACCATCGCGATATGGACGAGAACAAAGGCGACAAGCGAGGTGGCGAAGATGAAGTGGAGCGTGCGGGCGGACTGCCGACCGCCGAAGAGATCGAGTAGCCATGGCGCAAAGGCGTTGAAGCCCGGCGACATGGTCAGCCCGGTCAGGATCATGCCCGGAAGCATCACAAAAATGACAGCGAGATAGGTGAGCTTCTGAAGCGCATTGTAATGCCGCGCGTTTTCGCCCTTGGGAAACCGCAGCCGGGCATGATCGGCGATCTCGTGCCCGAGATGGGATGGCGCCAGCTCGGCTTTGGTCGGCACGAGGTCGCGCCGGAAATGGCGCGAGAAGAGACCATAGGCTAGATAGACCAGACCGTTGATGACGAAGGCCCATGCGAAGAAGAAATGCCAGCGCCGGCCGGTCGCGAGATCCTGATAGCTCGGAAGCGTGATCCAGGCCGGAAAACCGCGCGCGATCGGCTCGCCATCGACAGTGGACACGCCGAGCACGCCCGTGGTGTCGAACGAGAGACTGCCGATGCGCGTCACGCCCTTCAGCGCGCCGTTATCGTCGACGGCCTGCAGCGCGAGCACGGCCGGATCGTCGTCGGCACCGTACTGGCCCCAGTAGAGCGAGGGATGCGCATTGAAGATCTGCAATCCGCTGAAGAGCAGCACCGTCATGGCGAGCACGTTCAGCCAGTGCGACAGGCGCACGGTGAGGCTGTGACGGCGGATCAGCGTCCGCTGGCCGGATGGGGTGGAAGATGAGCCGAACATGACGTTCCCTCCGAGGTCGGCGATATCGGGACGATATCCGGGACCTGCCTTGCGAATGTGAAGGCGAACCCAAAACCGTCGTTCCCCGGCTCTCGATATCTTGTACGAACCGGGAAACGACGAGGATCACTGCGGCGGCGATGCCTACATCGCGTCGCAGCCCTTCATCATGTCGGCCTTCTTCATGCTGTTCTTCTCCATCCCGGCCTTATGGGCGCAGTCGGCCTTGGTCCCCTTCATGGCGTCATGTTTCATGGCATCGGGCTGCATCGGGTCGGTCTTCATGCTGTCCGTCTTCATCGCGTCCGGCTTCTTCATGGCGTCGTTGGCGGTCTGCGCCTGCGCCGCGCCGAACGAGAGAGCGAGGCCAAGAACGACGGCGGCGGTGGTGGCAAAAATGCGATGGGTCATGATGAATCTCCTCTTGGGGTGCAGGACGCGGGCTGCGTCGATGCTCACGGGAAGCTCATTCGGGCGGCAGCCGATCCGGTTACAGCCATCACGCGGACGTGATCGACCCGCTATTCCGCTCGCTTTATTTGAGAAGCGCTGTAACCGTTTCGACGTTTCCTCGTATAAGCCCATCAGAGACATGCAAGATGTGACCGAGTCCGAGCTGAAGGTGCTGATGCTCTTGTCCCTCGACGGGGACGAGGCGGCTTATCGTTGCCTGCTCGACGTGCTGCGAGACCTGCTGGAGCGCTACTACGGACGGCGCCTCGGACGGTCGGACAGGAGCGAAGTGGACGATCTGGTGCAGGAGACGCTGCTGGCGCTGCACCAGCGGCGGATCACCTATGATCGCGACCGGCCGTTCACGGCCTGGTTCTTCACCATCGCCCGCCACAAGCTGGTGGATCATCACCGCAGGACGGGCGGTCGCGGCCATGTGGGGCTCGAGGCGGTGGACGAGATGCCGGACGGCTACCGCGAGGATGCGGTGTCCGCGCAGATGGACATTCAGCGGCTGCTTGCCGGTCTTCCCGCCTGGCAGGCGGAGGCGATCCGGCAGGTGCGGCTCGACGGCCGGTCGATCACCGAGGCCGCGCTGCATGCGGGACGGTCCGAAAGCATGGTCAAGGTCGGCATTCACAGAGGGATCAAGGCGCTGGCGGCAAGATTGAGAGGTGATCATGACAAAGACGAATGAACTGATCGAGGACCTCGTGCGCGATCTCCGGCCGGTGCGCAGGCACGCGCTCGCAGGCCTTCTCGCCCGCGCGTTGGTGCCCGGAATGGCCCTCTCGGCTTGCCTCATTCTGTTCGGCCACGGGCTGCGGCCGGATCTCGGCGCGGCCGTCTTCGTTCCCGCCTTCTGGGTCAAGTCCGCCTATCCGCTGCTGCTCGGCCTCATCGGCCTCGGTGCCCTGCTCGCCGTCGCGCGGCCCGGTGGCCGGCCGCTTGGCAGCGTGCTGAAGGTCACGATCGTCTATGCGCTGCTCGCAGCCCTTGCCTTACTCCAAATGCGAGATGCCTCCTCTTCGGAGGAAAGCCACCGGCTCGTCATGGGCATTTCCGCCTGGTTCTGCCCTCTAATCATACTCGCGACTGGTATCCCGCCTATGGCGGCGACCTTCTGGTTCCTGCGCAAAGGTGCGCCCACCGCGCCCATCCTGGCCGGAACCGTCGCGGGCTTCAGCGCCGGTGCGCTCGGTGCATGGATCTATAGCTGGGGTTGCATAGAAAACGGCCTCCCCTTCGTTGCCCTGTGGTACAGTCTCGGCATTGTACTGTGTACGGCACTCGGCGGTTTGATGGGGCGGTTCTGGCTTCGGTGGTAACGGTTAATGAGTCATCCGACCAGCAGTGAGGGGTATCTTCATGCCTATCTACCGCACGAGGAAACCACCCTTCCGACTATCAAACGCTGCGCGACTGACTGACTGACTTTCGTCGCGGATGCCCACTCATCGGGCGTCCGCGTTTTGATATCGAACTGATCTCGTGTCCGGGCATAGGTATGTCCGCCCATGCGGCCGACAGCATCCATCATTTGCTGGTCGATGTGGAGGTTGTCAGGATTGACTGCATCGCTGCGGACAAAGACGCCGACGACCTCTCCGAGGATGATCTCACGAGCCGGGCCGACCTGGAGGGTCGTGTGACGGCGGCATTCCAGCGCTGCGGGTGCGGCGAGGATGCGAGGACTGCGGACCATGTTACCCGGCACCGTTTCCAGGCCAGCTTCCGTCAACTCATCGACCTCGGGACCGAACTTGATGGCGCAAATTTCCATTTGCGCAACCAAGGCATCGTCGCAGATATGAACCGTAAACTCACCCGTCTCGCGGATGTTGCGGGCGGTGTCCTTGAAGCGCATGTCGGAATAGTTCTCGACGCCGATGGCGACGATGGCAGGATCGTGGGTCAGCACATTGAAGAAGCTGAACGGGCCAGCATTCGGCCTGCATTCCTTGTTCACCGTCGTTACCAAGGCGATCGGACGCGGAATGACCGTGCCGATCAGGATCTTGTAGCGCTCGCGCTCGGTGAGCTTTGCGAAATCGAAATGCGTGTGGTGCTTGTTATCGGTCATATCAGGCACCTGCGCCGATGCGATGGGTTTCGAGCGGCGTGTGGCGGCTGAGGTTCTCGAAGCCATCCTTGGTCACGACATACATGTCGCCGATGTTGCAACCGGCAGAAAGCGGCTCCAGCCATTGCGTGTGCATCACGAACACCATGCCTTCTTCCAGTCTGTCGTAATTGTGGGAGGAGATGTTGAAGCTGTTCTGCCCGCCGGCCATGCCGACGGAGTGGCCGAGGTTCGGATTGTGCGGACCTTCGGTCGCCGGGTAGAGGTGCATGAGCGTGCGCCCCTGTGCCTCCCAGTCGATATTCTTCACGTACTGGCGGGGCACGAGGCGGGCGCTCCCGTCCTCCATCGGCGCCCAGTTATACGGCATGCCGCGCGCCTCAGGCGAAGTTAGCATGCCGCGCTCGATCATCGGCTCGAAGGCGGCATTGTTGATGTCGCGCATCAGGGCGCCCGGACGGATCAGCTTTTCCGCGCACTTCACACCATCCGTGCAGGCCGCAAGCACTTCTTCCTGACGAGGCGTGATGTCGCCGACCGCGATCATGCGGGCCGTCTGCGCGGTATAGCCGCGATAGGTGACGTTGGAGATGTAGAGGTTGATGAGGTCGCCGGGGCGGACGATATGGCCATAGGGCTTTCCGCAATGGGTACCGAACTCATTGATGCCGATCTGGTAGCCGTCGCCTGTTTCGCCGCCGAGCGCCATCTGCGCGACGCTGAAGGCGGCGTAGATTTCGTGGTCGGTCACGCCGGGTCTCGCGACATGATAGGCGGCCTGCGTGCCGATGCTGGCAAGCTGGGCTGCGGCGCGAAACATTTCGATCTCGCGGGGCGAGCGGACTTTCTGCAGGCGATCGAGAATGGCGTTGTCGGCGATGAACTTCGCCTTGGGCAGCAGGTCCTCAAGTCCGGCCCAAAATGTCAGCGAGGTCCGGTCGCCGATGCGGCCGATCTGGCCTTTGGACAGGCCAAGGCTGCCGAGCAATTCTGCGCACTTCTCCGCCGTCTTGATGACGCTGTCGCCGGGGCGGTCGGCATATTCGCGGCCGATCGGACCGATCTGCCAGATGTCTTCGACAAGGACAGGCTCGCCGCCTGGGGGCAGAAGAACGGACTGGGTGAAGAACGAGAGGAGGACCATCGGCTTGTCTTCATCCGTCGGGATGATGAGCACACCTTCACGCATCCAGTCGCAGATATAGCGGAGATAGGCATTCGAGGTGTGGAACCAGCCAACCCCGCCGGTGTGGACGATGAGCGCATCGTGGCCGGCTTCCACGGCCTGTCGGCGAATGCGGCGCAGGCGCTCTTCGAACTCCTCGACGGGCAGCGGCAGGGGTGCTGAGAAAACGAAATCGGGCGCGAAATCCGCAAGCAGCGATCCGATGCGGTGGGCGCCTGTCTGGGTCGGACGCATGTTCATGAGCGATGTCCTTGAGCGTTTGGCAAAGTTTGAGAGGGCTGGGTCAGGCTTGTTTCGGCGGCGCAAGCACGCGCCGCGCAACGAGCATCACCACGAGGGTCAGGCCGATGAGGATGCCGGAGATGGCGGCGACGCGGACGTCGAGAGATTCCTCGATGAGCGCGAACATTCTGAGCGGCAGCACAGTCGTCTGAGCGTCGGCGAGAAAAAGCGAGACTGAGACGTTGTCGAGCGACTGGATGAAGACGAGGAAGGCGCCGGCGAGAATACCCGGCATCAGAAGCGGGATCGTCACCCGGCGCAGCGTCGTGAACCACGTCGCGCCCATCACGGTGGATGCTTCCGCGAGCGATGGGTTGAGGCCTTGAGCCACGACGGATGCCGCGCGGTACATCAGCGGCCCGAATACCACGACATGGCCGGTCACCGTCAGCCAGAGGGAGGGCTGGAGGCCGACGAAGTTCGCGACGATGAGGGCGGCCAGACCATAGACAAGGCTCGGCAGAACGAGGGGCGCCAGCAGCAGAGGCTCGATGGTGCCGACCATGCTGCGCCGCATCCGCGTCATGCCGATGGTGGCAGGCACGGCAAAGAGGAGTGCACCAAGGACAGCAAGCCCGGCGATCTTAAGGGAGTTCCACGCGGCGGCGTGTTCGGTCGCCGAGCGGACCGGATCGAGCAGTGCCTCGTACCAGCGGAACGAAAAGCCTTCCGGCGGATATTTGAGCGTCTGTCCCGAGGTGAACGACATCGTCAGCGCGATGACGATAGGCGCCACCAGATAGACAACGCACAGGCTGCCGAAGCCGAACACGAAGACCTTGTAGAGCAGAGCCGGGACCGGATTTTCCTTCATGTCACGCATGGCCGACCAGCCTCCTGTGGCGGGATATCATCGTCATGGCGACCAGAAGGCAGCCGGTGGAAACGAGAAGGACGACCGCGATGGCAGAGGCAAGCGGCCAGTCGAACAGCGTGCCGACCTCGCGGTAGATGAGCTGCGGCACATAGACATTTCGCGCCCCGCCGATGACGGCCTGCGTCACGAAGGAGCTGCTGGTGCTGGCAAAGACCAGGATCCACCCGGCAAGCAGACCCGGTAGCATCAAGGGCAGAAGCACGGTGACGAGAATGCGCCACGGACCCGCGCCCGAGACCTGCGCTGCCTCGGTGAACTGCACGGGTGTGCGCGAGAGGATGGCGACCAACGGCAGAATGATCAGCGGCAGGTCGATCTGGCACATGGCCAACAGCAGCCCGAACTCCGTGAACATCAGGCTGATCGGGCTGCCGGTCAGGCCCAGCGCCATCAACGCCTCGCTGATCGGCCCCTGTCGCCCCAGAATGACGATCCATGCGAAAGTGCGCACGACGTTGCTCGTGAGCATAGGAATGAGTGTCAGGAAGATGATGACCTGGCGGGTGGTACGGCCGCTGTGCCAGTAGAGGAGCGCGATGGGCACGCCGAGCAAGGTCGTTCCCACCACTGTTTCCAGCCCGAGCCGCGCCGTGGAGACGAGCACCCGGAAATTGAACGCGTCGCCGAAGAAGCGCCCGTAATGTTCGACGGTCGCTCCTCCCGGCCCGGAAAAGCTGAAGCCCACGAGGACGGCGAGCGGCGTTGCGAAGAACGCCACCGATAGCATGAGCATCGGCACGACATAAGGAAAACCGCTCGCCTTCATGGTCTTTGCTCCTCAGCCGGCAACCAGAGCGTCGAACGCGCGGATCCATTCCGCGCGGTTCTTGTTGATTGCCGCCCAATCCGGGTAGACCATCTTGGAGAGCTGATCGCGGGTGACGTAGGCTTCGATGCCCGGCGTCAGGGCGACGTCCTTGTTGGTCGGGAACATCTCCGTCGGCGGCATCTTCAGGATATCTTGCGCGGCCTTGGAAATCGCGGCATCCATATAGGCATAAGCCGCGTCGAGGTTCTTGGCGCCCTTTGTCAGGTGGATGTTGACGGGGGCGGCCGGAGAACCCGTTTCGGGCTGCACGAATTCCGCATTCATGCCGAGCGATTTCAGTCGCGCGACATTGCCAGTCGAGCACATGAACACGGCGATTTCCCCCTGCTGGAAGAGCGTCATCTGGTGGTTGGTGCTGTCGACCACGCCCTGAAGCTGCTCGGGATGCTCCTTGAAGAGCTTGAAGACGGCATCCATGTCATCAGGTCCCGAACCGAAGATTTTTGCCATCTCGGTATAGGCCATGACGGCGGTGTTGGAGGCAAAGCCGGTCCACGACACCTTGCCCTGGTAGGCCGGGTTCTCGAACAGGTCACGGTAGCCCTTGGGCTTCGGCACCATGTCGGGATTGTAGGCGATGCCGTTGACCTCGATGGTGACCGTCGGCCCGTATTCCCCCTGGAAAGCGGGGTCGAGCATGTTCCAGTTCTTCAACCGGCTGGGGTCGATCTTCTGGATCAGGTCCTTTTCGATGGCGATGGCCATCTGGCCCGGCGACATCAGGAGTGTGTCGAAAGGTGGGTTGCCGGGACTTGCCATGACCTTGGCGAGCTGGTCCTGGGCCATGGCGGGAGCAATCGTGAGGCCGAAGCCTTCCGCCTCGAGGATGGGCGTCAGCGCTTTGCGATATGCGTCTTCCCAGTTGCCGGGAAAGGTCGCCGCGATGGCCGTACCGCCCGCGGCGCGGGCGGAGAACGGCAGGGCGGCGGATGCGGCAACGCCCGCGGCAAGCATGCCAAAATGGCGGCGGCTGAGTTTGAAGTCATGCATGATGTTCACCTCTGTTGATTATCGTTCTGTCGACGGCATGGATTCCGGCACCGCCGGAAAGACGTGACACCTTGCGGTGTCGATCTCGGCAAAGATCGTCATCCCCGGCTCGGGGATGAGGGTGGAAGGACCGCGAACTTCGGAAGCGCGAAGGCCTGAGCCGTCAGCGAGCACCATGTCGTGGACCAGTGTCGGCCCCAGCGGCACGGAAACGGTGACGGTCGCTGGCAGAGTATTTTCGCCCGGCTGCGACGAGAGACGAACCTCTTCCGGACGGACGGTGACCGTGACCTTGGAACCGACGGTGAAGTTCAGACGGCGCGGCAGGTTGAGCGGAAAACCGTTGTCGAGGGCGATGTTCGTACTGGCGGTCTGCAACTCCGTGAACGTGCCGTGAAGCATGTTGGCCTGACCGATAAAGGTGTTGACGAACAGGGTTTTCGGCCGGTCGTAGACTGCCATTGGCGTGTCGATCTGCTCGACATTGCCCTTGTTCATCAGCACCAGACGATTGGCGAGACTCTGCGCCTCTTCCTGATCGTGGGTGACGATAAGTGTCGTGATACCCAGCGTCTTCTGCAGGTGGAGAAGCTCGACCTGCAGGTCGAAGCGAAGGGCACGGTCGAGCGCGCCGAATGGCTCGTCGAGCAGCAGCAGCGAGGGACGCGCCGCGATTGCGCGGGCCACCGCCACGCGCTGCTGCTGACCGCCTGAGAGCTCGCGCGGCAGCCGGTTGCCGTAATCACCGAGCCGGACCAAAGCCAGCATCTCCTCGACGCGCGCCTTGCGCTCGCCGCGTGGCACCTTCTGGCAGGCCAGGGGGTATGCTATGTTTTCCGAGACCGTCAGGTGCGGGAAGAGCGCGTAGTTCTGGAAGACCATGCCAATGCCGCGCGAGCGCGCCGAGATATGGGCGAGATCGTCATCGCCGAGAACGATCCTGCCGGCCTTCGGCTGGATGAGCCCGGCAATGGCGCGCAGTACGGTCGATTTACCGCAGCCGCTGGGACCGAGCAGAGCGACAATCTCGCCTGCCTCGACATCGAACGAGATCTCGCTCACGGCGTTCTGGCCGCCATAGCTGTGGGTCACCCCGCGAACGCTGAGCCTTTTGCGATCTGCCACTGTTGCAATGTCCGGCATCGGGCTTCCCTGTTTTTGCGTTTCGATGATCGAAAGGCTGTTTCGCGCGCTCGCTGCGCATAAGGGCGTCTGCGACGGGCGTTGTGCTTCAATCATGTTCATGTAAGGGCTGTTGCAAAGCGTGTGCCAACTTAAGCGGATGGCAGTGCGCATCGCTTATCTATCTGAGGTCGTTCTATTATTTCGTGCGAATGCACATTCCGAGAACACGAAAAATGTATGTTCGAATAAATTTGCGAATATCTATCCGCACAAATAATCTGCGTTTGTGCATTTCGTGAGCAGCAAGACGGCCATGCTAACCTGAAGTGAAAAAGTTCAGGATGCCCAGATTTGCCCATCAAAGAGGAAGGTGAGTAGACGGAATATGCACGGATGCCGGCGAACATGCCGCCTTGCTCTAAAAAGAGCATTGCCGATCAAAAAATGCGCATAGTTTATGCGGAAATATATGCGGATAAACCTTCGCAGATGTTTTGGAAGCGCATCAGCCTTGAACATACCTAGCTTATTCAATCCCTTGCGTCCGTACAGCCAGACTGGCACGGCACTTGCGTAGATGCCGGCGAGACTTCCCCCAACGAAACGTCAAAGGGCATCCCATGAAGAACGTGCAGAGACTTATGAAGGCAGGCCTGGCATGCGGGATGATGTCGCTTACAGCAGCCTCCGCGCTGGCCGCAGAAGGCGCGGCCGTGAAGATGGTGCCGGAGACGGACATCGCGAAACTTCCGGGGGTGGCCCTCTCACAGAAACTGGCTGATGGTCTGCCGTCAGGTATCAAGAAGTCCGGCGTTCTCAAGGTCGCGACCGACCTGACCCCGCCGATCAGCTTCCACAGCGACGAAGGCAAGCTTGTCGGCATAGACGCGGATCTGGCGGCGGCTCTCGGCGTTATCCTCGGTGTTGAGATCCAGATGACGGATGTGGGTGCCGGTGCGGCCATCGTGCCGTCGATCCTGTCGAAGCGGTTCGACATCTCGATCTCCGGCATCAATGACGATCCGGAACTGCAGAAGCAGGTCGATGTCATCGACTACATGTTCGACGCGACGACGATCATGACCATCAAGGACAACCCGCTCGGCATCAAGGACATGAGCGATCTCTGCGGCAGGAAGGTCGCGGTTCCCGTCGGCACGTTTCAGGGCAGGCTGGTCGAGGCGGCCTCCGCAAAATGCGCAACGCCGATGAACATCATGTCCATTCCCAAAATGCCGGACGTTCTCCAGGCGGTGCGCACTGGCCGGGCGGATGCGACCGTCAACGGCTATGCCACCAGCGTCTATACAACGGCCAACCAGACCGGCAAAGGCAAGGGTCTTCAGGCGCTTCCAGACATCCGGCTCGCCGTCGGCTATCTCGGCATGCTGACGGCGAAGGACAATCCGGAACTGCGCGACACCGTTGTCGCGGCCCTGCAGCAGATGGTCGACAGCGGGGCCTACCAGTCCATCATGACGAAATGGGGCCTCGGACCTCTCGCGGTGAAGACCGTCAAGGTCAACGATGCCGCCAACATGCCGGTGGAATGAGCCCATGTCCCTGTTTGTCGCTCCCTCCACATCCCTTCACCTTGCACCCCCGGTCGTCAGGTCGATCCGATGGGGGCAGCTTCTCACAGGGACCAGCGCGATCCTCGTTCTGGCCTTCTTCGCGATGATCGTCGCGCAGAGCCAGAGCATCCAGTGGGCCGAGATCCCGCGCTACCTCGTTCACCCCTCGATTTTGCGGGGGGTGCTGCTGACGTTGCAACTGACGGCGGGGGCTATGATCTTCGGCATCGCGCTTGGCTGCATCCTCGCGCTAATGGCGACCTCCAGAAATCTCGTTCTGAAGGTCATCGCCGCGGCATTCGTCTGGTGGTTCCGGGGCGTGCCGCTGATCGTGCAGATCTTCTTCTGGTTCAACATCGCTCTCTTCATCCCGCAGGTCGGGATCGGCGACTTCAGCATTTCGATCAACGATCTCGTCACCCCTGCGTTCGCCGGCTTTCTGGCGCTCGGCCTGCATGAGGCTGCCAACATGTCGGAGATCATCCGCGCAGGACTGGTCGCCGTCGACAAGGGGCAACGCGAAGCGGCAACCGCCCTCGGGCTGAAGCCCCGTCAGACGTTCCAGACTGTCATCCTGCCACAGGCGGCGCGCCTCATCGTCCCACCGACCGGCAATCAGGCCATCGGTATGCTGAAGGCGAGCGCTATCGTCTCCGTCATCGGCATGCAGGACTTGCTGACACAGGCGCAGGCGATCTACGCCCGCACCTTTCTCGTCATCGAGCTCCTGTTCGTCGCCTCCATCTGGTACCTCGCCATCACCACCGTCGCGTCGGTGGGACAGCACTACCTCGAGAAAAGCCTCCAGCCGAAGAACCGTAGCGCGACAGCCGCGCCGGTGCGGAGCCGAGCGCCTTAACCTACCTCATCCATGACACCCAAGACGCCAGCGAAGTGCGTCATATCCGGAAACACGAAAAGGACGTTCGACATGAAACTGGGAATCGACAGCATCAAGCTGCCACAATCGAAGACGCGCGGACCGCTCGCCAGCCTCGATCACGTTAAGGAGCTGGGCCTTGCTGGTATCTTCTTCAGCACAGCGCTGGACATGAGCCCGACGCTCGACCCCGGCGCGCTCCGCGACATCCGCGCAAAGGCCGACGACCTCGGCCTTTACCTCGAAAGCGGCATCGGCAAGATCAACCCCTATTGCAGCGCGGAGGAACCAGCCCTTCGGGCAGCCGGCGGCGGCGACATCATCGCCGGCTTCACGCGCATGATCGAGGCAAGCGCCGCGATCGGTTGTTTCGAGCTCTGGGTCGCGCCGGGCAACTTCAAATCCGAATACCGCGGCCGCTTGGCGAACGACCGATTCCGCACCGATGTAAGCTGGCAGGACCAGTTGGACGGTACGGAGAAGGTTTTGCGGAAACTCGCGCCCGTCGCCCGCGCCTATGGCGCGCACATGAACATCGAGACCCATGACGAGATTACGTCCTTCGAGATCCTGCGACTGATCGAGAAGGTCGGCGAGGACTGCGTCGGTGTGGTGTTCGACACGGCAAACGGCCTCCAGCGTGGCGAGCATCCGGTCTATGCCGCCCGACGCCTTGCGCCGTATATCCGTCAGACGCACATCAAGGATGCCTATGTCGGCCGGGCACCCGGCGGCCTCGATTTCCAGACACGGCCCTGCGGCGGCGGCATTGTCGATTTCGCCACGATCTTGCCAATCCTCGGCAAAGCCAACCCGACCCTCAACCTCTCGCTGGAAGTCGCCCAATCGGTGGAGGACAAGCCGCGCCGCGCCAATCCGCGTCAGTGCATCGAGATCGATGACCCGACCTGGCGTGCTGGCCATCCCGATCTGACAGAGAATGAGCTCACAGCTTACATGGCGATGGTGGTTTCCTACGAGGCACGCGTAAAGTCGGGCGGCGTGCCGGATTGGGAGGACTATGAAGCCAGCCAGTACGGCTATCCGACCTATAAGAACCAGTCCTACGGCTTCGATGCTGCCATTGGCTTCATCCAGCAGTCGGCCGATCACATTCGTTCGATCTGCCGGGACAAGGGCATTGAGCTTGCTTTCTCGGAGGCGAAGCGGCACGCGGCCTGATCCATGAGAGGGTGTCGGACGCACGAACATTATCCGACACCTGCAACGTTCATCTGTGTGACGCGACATGCGCAGGAACATTCATATGGAAATTATTACGGCATAGAGATATCTGGGAACGGAGGGTGTTGCACTTCGGCAAGCTGTTCCAAAGGTAATATGGAGACCACCATGAGAAAGCCGCGCCGGCAAAACACGAAAGTCCCGTCGGGCACCAGCGGTATTGTGGAAACGTTGGATACCGGCAACGACGACGTATCGGAGCGCATCCGCAACACGCTGGCCGCCGCCATCGGCGAAGGCGCGCTGAAGCCTGGCACCAAAATTCTTGAGGAGGCGATCGCCGAGCACTTCGGCGTGAGCCGCACCGTCGTGCGCGGCGCCCTCGGAGTCCTTGAAAGCGACCACTTGCTGGAGCGCAAGCGCAACCGCGGCACCTTCGTTGCAGAGCCGAGCATCGAGCAGGCGAAGAACCTTTTCGAGGCCCGTCGCAAGCTGGAGCACCTCCTCCTAGACCTCGTCATCACGCGTGCGACGACGGAGGAGCTAGACGCATTGCAGAGACTGACCGACGAGGAAGAGCATATCCATCACCATGGTGACGAGAAGTCGAAGACCGTCCTGTCCGGCAAGTTCCACATTGTCCTTGCGGAGCTATCCGGCAACCCGGTGCTTACCGAAATGCTCGCCAAGATCGTTGCCCGCCTCTCCCTCGTCATGTCGCTCTATGAGGAGGAACGCAAGGACGACTGCGGCGCCGATCACCATCGCCTCATCGTCGCCGCCCTGAAGGCAAAGGACCTTCGCAAAGCTCAGGACCTTATGGACCATCACCTCGCCGACATCGAAGCGCGCGTTCGCCTGACCGAAGGACAGGGTGATCGGCATACGTTTCTGGCTGTGCTCGAGAGCTTTTCTTGAGGTGTCGCGGAAGCGTTGTATTTCTTGCGGTGGTTCACTGAATAGTAACGGGAATGCCATATGCAAAACGTTTGACGGTGATCCGCCCGATCTTTGCGGAATGCATCGTAGACACCGGTCGGTCGAAGCGAACGATCAGTGTAACTTCGTAGGGCACATAGACCTTGGTCGACCAGTCCTTGATCTCATCCCAGTCGTCAGACATGACTTTGTGGTCCTGCTGGATGGGGTTGCCCTTGGCGTCCTAAAGCAGCGCATTGTGAAGCACATCTGCGGCCACTTGATTTTTCACCGATCATTTCGACCTGCGACGCACAAAGCATAACGCTTCGGAGCGGAAATCGGAAGGTGAGCGGCGCGCTACGTTTCGCTTTGCATGGTCTGAGGTCCCCTAACGGTCCGGTAATTCCGCAGCTTAACTATTCTCGAGACGTGCCTGTTCGCGCAGGCGCCATGCGCGTGGTGCTTCACCGCTGCGGCTGAAAAAGAAGCGGGAAAAATATGCTGGATCTGCAAAGCCCAGATGAGCCGCAACCTCGCTGGCGGGCGCTGTTGAAAACAACAGCTGCGCCTTCGATTCTTCCATCAGTTTTTCCGCGATTAGGTCATGCGCCGTGCATCCCAGCGCCGAGCGGACGATGCGATTGAGGTGGGTGGGCGACACGCCCAACGCTTCCGCATAGAAGGCGACTGGCTTATGCGCGCGGAAATGCTCCTGTATCAGGGCTCGAAGCGCATCGATACGGCGTCGCTTGTCCGCAGCGAATTGCGGGCTTGCATCCTGGGCAGATGAAATTCGGGTGAGCAGCTGTAATGTCGAAGAGATATAGGCTGCCATAAGGTTGCCGCGCCCAATGCGACGATTGTCGAACTCGTCGGCAAGTCTTGTCAGCGTTTGCGCCACATAGGCCGCGTCCGCGTGGTTGATGTCGAGCCGCGTGACCTGCGGTGCCGAAAGCATTCCGCCGCGTTCGCCAGGACCATGGCCGAGATGGGTGTTGAGGATCGTTAGCACGAGGCCCTTTACGTTGCGCGAGAAGCGAAACCCGTGATTGAACCGGGCTGGTACGATGACCACCGAGGGCGGGGAAATCGGCACGATTCGATCGTCGAGCAAGGCATCGCCCGATCCACTTTCGAGGTACAATATCTGAAAGAAATATTCATGTCGGTGAAGCCGAATTTCCCATCCATAACGGCTGCTTCGCGTCTCGATTGTTTCGCAATGCACCCAAAAATCAGGCTCTTCGCGCGCATTCTCACCGTAGAGCATGTATGTAGGAACGGACTGCACTGCACTTCTTCTCCCGCCAGAATGTTCAGATAGTGCAAGCATCCGGCTGAAATGTCCATTGCGGACAGGGTCGAAGCTCATCACACTTGCACTATCAACTGCGATCGGGGAGGAAAGCATTGAGAACCCAGGTTGCTATTATAGGATCCGGACCATCCGGCCTTCTGCTCGGTCAGCTTTTGACCGAGGTAGGCATCGATAACGTTATCCTCGATCGCGTCTCGAAAGAATATATTCTCGGCCGTGTGCGTGCTGGCGTGCTGGAAGAGGGCACGGTCGATCTTCTCGACAAGGCGAAAGCCGGTGCGCGCATGCATGCGGAGGGGCTTCCGCATGGTGGGTTTTCGCTCGCATTCGATGGTCGCGACCACCGTATCGACTTGGCGGCACTGACGGGCGGCAAGCGCGTCATGGTCTATGGCCAGACCGAGGTTACCCGCGACCTGATGGAGTGTCGCGAAGCAGGAGGTGCGGTTACTATCTACGATGCCTCTAACGTCCAACCGCAGGGTTTCGACACCGCGTCGCCGTTCATAATCTACGAGAAAGATGGTGCGACCCACCGGCTCGATTGCGATTTCATCGCTGGATGCGATGGGTTCCACGGCGCGAGCCGCAAGGCGGTGCCACCGAATGCGATTAAGAAATTCGAAAAAATCTATCCCTTTGGCTGGTTGGGTATTCTGGCCGATGTCGCGCCGGTGAGCCATGAACTGGTTTATGCCAACCATCCGCGCGGCTTCGCGCTCTGTTCCATGCGCTCAGAAACCCGCAGCCGCTATTATCTTCAGTGCCCTCTGGAGGAAAAGATCGAGGATTGGAGCGACGACCGTTTCTGGGATGAATTGAGGCGCCGCTTGCCGGTCCATCATGCGCAGGCTCTGCTGACGGCGCCGTCGTTTGAGAAATCAATTGCGCCTCTGCGCTCCTTTGTCGCCGAACCGATGCGGTTCGGTACGCTGTTTCTTGTCGGTGACGCCGCCCATATAGTGCCGCCAACCGGTGCCAAGGGCCTTAACCTAGCCGCCAGCGACGTACATTATCTCTTCAGCGGACTGAGAGAGCATTACAGGGATCGTTCGGATGCCGATCTTGATGCCTATTCAGAAAAGGCGCTCGCCCGCGTCTGGAAGGCAGTGCGTTTCTCGTGGTGGATGACCACCATGATGCATCGGTTTCCGGATACCGGTGACTTCGACCAGAAGATCCAGGAGGCAGAACTCGATTATCTCACGCAGTCGCTGGCAGCATCCACGGCGCTCGCCGAAAATTATGTGGGTCTGCCATACTGACGGAGTGTGAATATGGTGTGCGGACCCAGCGACATGCGTTGAAAATGCAATTTGAAACGGTGCAAAGCCCGGGAGGTGCGCACCAAAATGGGAGGACTAGATCATGAGGAAAATCATTCTCGCGGCTATCGCAGCCGCGGCACTGAGCGGCACGGCGTATGCAGACGTCATCAAGGTTGGCGTGGTGGGTCCGTTCTCGGGTCCGTTTGCCTTGCAGGGCAAGAACTTCAAGGCCGGGATCGACGCTTATATGGCGATCAACGGCAACAAGATCGGTGATGACACGGTTGAGATCATCTATCGCGACGTGCCGCAGGCAGATCCGGCCCAGTCCAAGGCGCTTGGTCAGGAATTGGTCGTCAAGGAGAAGGTGCAATATCTGGCGGGGTTCTACTTCACCCCGGATGCCATGGCGGTGACACCGATCCTGAAGCAGGCAAAGGTGCCGATGGTCATCATGAATGCCGCGACGTCTGCGATCATGAAGACAAGCCCGCTGGTCGTGCGCACGTCGTTCACCACTTGGCAGACGTCGACCCCGATCGCGACCGTGGCATTCGAGGCTGGCGTCAAGAAGATGATCTCCGTGGTCAGCGATTACGGTCCTGGCATCGACGCGGAAAATGCCTTCAAGGCGGGCTTCGTGAAAGCCGGCGGCGAGGTCGTACAGTCAATCCGCATGCCACTGACGACCAATGATTTCAGCCCGATCATGCAACGCATCAAGGATTCGGGCGCAGATGGTGTCTTCGCCTTTCTTCCATCCGGCCCAACCACACTCGGCTTCGTCAAGGCTTACAATGACAACGGCTTGAAAGCGGCTGGCGTGAAGTTCTTCGCGCCTGGAGACCTGACGCAGGAATCCGACCTGCCGGCACTTGGCGATGCGGCGCTTGGCATCCAGACCACCTTCCACTACGCGGTTTCGCATGACTCGCCGGAAAACAAGGCATTCGTCGAGGCGGCCACCAAGGCGATTGGCAACAAAGCGGAGCTTTCCTTTCCGGCAGTCGGCGCGTTCGATGGCATGCACGTCATCTACAAGATGATCGAGGCGACGGGCGGCAAGCAGGACGCGGAAAAGGCTGTCGACGCGGTAAAGGGCCTGTCTTGGACCAGCCCGCGCGGACCAGTGTCGATTGATCCGGAAAGCCGGCACATCACGCAGAACATCTACCTTCGCGAAGTCGTGAAAGCTGATGACGGCACCTATATCAATAAGGAAATCCGCACCTTCGAAAAGCAGGGCGATCCAGGCCTCGCTGCCGTGAGATAAGCCTCAAGAACCTCGAAGCATCGGTGGGTCCATGACCTGCCGATTTGAGCAGGATATTCCATGCAGACAGTCTTCAGCATAGCCATCGATGCCCTTGCCTATGGCATGGTGCTGTTCGTCATTTCCATCGGTCTTTCGGTGACGATGGGATTGATGCGCGTCGTCAACCTGGCGCATGGCGCCTTCGCCATGATCGGCGGTTACATCGCATCCTATGTGGCGCGCGATCTCGGCCTCGGCTATTCGGTCGCAGTGATCGCGGCTGTTGTGTTGACGATCATCATCGCCATCCCGATCGAGCGGTTTCTTTATCGGCGCATCTATGGTGCTCCCGAATTGACGCAGGTTCTGATGACGATTGGCATCACCTTCTGTGTCATCGGCATTGCCAACTATGTCATGGGACCGACGCTGAAGACCATCCCGTTGGCGGGCCCGCTGCAAGGCGCCGCCAACCTTGGCTTCCGCAGCATTTCCGTCCATCGCCTGTTTGCCATCGTCTGCGGTCTCGTCGTAGCGCTCGGTCTGTGGTTCGCGATCGAAAGGACCAGTTTTGGCGTCAAGGTGCGGGCGTCTGTGGACGACGCCGCCATGGCGTCCGCGCTCGGTGTCCGCACTGAGGTCATTTACGCGATCAGCTTTGCAATCGCGGTCGGTCTTGCCGCTTTCGGCGGGGTCGTCGGCGCGGAACTTTTGCCGGTAGAACCCTATTACGCACTTCGCTACATGGTGACGTTTCTCGTTGTCGTCTCCGTCGGTGGCGCGGGATCCATTCCGGGCGCTCTTGCGGCGTGTCTGCTGCTGGGTGCGATCGATACGACCGGACGTTACCTGATGCCGGAATTCGGAGAATTCTTCTTCTACCTCGCGGTGATCGCGATCATCTGCGTGTTTCCGCGCGGCCTTGCCGGAAGAGCCAAATGAAGAAGGAACATGTCAAAATGACCTCCAGCGTGAACAGCGACATCTTGCTTGGCGTGAAAGCGCGTGGCTCTCTGGTGCGCGACCTGATCGGCATCGCAGTTATCGTGGTTGCCGCCGTGATCGGCTATCTGCTTTTCCCGGACAATCTGGCGCTCCTGACGCGCATCCTCGCCATTGCTCTTCTCGTTCTGGCACTTGATCTTGTCACTGGATATTGCGGGGTTGCGACGCTTGGTCACGCCGCGCTGTTCGGCGCGGGCGCCTATGCGGCGGGTATTCTCTCGGCTCATTACGGAATAAATGATCCGTTTCTGATGACATTGGCCGGTCTCGTCGGCGGTGCCGCTTCTGGTCTGCTTTGTGGAGCGATCATGCTGCGCGCCCATGGATTGCCGCAGCTCGTCCTGTCGATTGCGCTGATCCATCTGTTTCACGAGCTTGCCAACAAGATGTCGTCCTGGACCGGCGGCAGCGACGGACTTGCAGGTATTGCGCCAGACCCGGTGTTCGGCATGTTCGAGTTCGACCTCTATGGCCAGACTGCCTATGTTTTCGGCGTGGCTCTTCTGTTGATAGTATTTCTTTCTCTAAGGATTCTCGTTCGTTCGCCTTTCGGTATGCTCAGCCGCGGTATTCGCCAGGATAAGCTGCGCGTCCGTGCCATGGGCGCATCCCCAAGCTCCGTGCTGATCAGAATGTATGTCATCTCGGGCGCGGTCGCAGGCCTCGGCGGCGCGTTGAACGCCATCTCGACGCAGGTCGTCGCGCTCGACACGCTGTCCTTCACCCAGTCTGCCGAAGCGCTGGTCATGCTGGTGCTCGGCGGGACCGGATCGCTGTTCGGCGCATTGACCGGAACGCTGATCTTCATGCTGTTTGAGGATTACGTTTCGGCCGCCAATCCCTTTCACTGGCTGACGATGGTTGGCGCGTTGCTGATCGCCGTTGTCCTGTTCGCGCCGAAGGGGATTTATGGAACTGCTGCCGATTACTTTGCGCTGCGTCGGAAGGCAAAGCCATGAGCGCAGTGTTCGAGGTCAGCAACCTTAAGAAGACGTTTGGTGGCCTGACTGTCACCGACAACGTCTCACTTTCCATGATGCCGGGCGACCGTGTCGCCCTGATCGGGCCTAACGGCGCGGGCAAGACCACGTTCGTCAACCTCGTTGCCGGCAATCTTCAGCCAAACTCCGGAGATGTGCGCCTTAACGGGGAGAACGTCACGAAAATCGGCGCCACGGGCCGCGTCAGGCGTGGTCTCGTGCGCTCCTTTCAGGTCACCCGGCTGTTTCAGGACATGACGCCTGCTGAACATGTGGCACTTGCAGTGCTGCAACGCGACGGACGCGCTACTCGCTTGTTCGGCAATTTTCTGACGATGCCCGATGTCATGGCCGAAGTCGCGGCGCTGCTTGGAAAGCTCGGTCTGGCCGATCTTGCGCACCGCAGGGTCAGCGAGATTGCCTACGGGCAGCAACGCCTTCTGGAACTTGCCATGGCGCTGGCGCTAAAGCCGAAAGTCCTGCTTCTCGACGAACCGGCTGCTGGCGTGCCGCAAAGTGATACCGGCCGTATCGAACAGGCGCTTGCGGACCTGCCAACCGATCTTGCGGTGCTGATGATCGAGCATGACATGGATCTGGTCTTCCGATTTGCGAAACGCGTTATCGTTCTGGCAACGGGAGCCGTTATCTTCGATGGCCTGCCCGCTGATGTCACCAAGGATGCCCGCGTGCGGGAAGCGTATCTAGGGAGCTATGCCGATGCCAGCCACGTCGCTTGAGGTCGAAAACCTCTCTGCCGGATACGGCCAGACGAAGGTGCTGGAAGACGTTTCCTTCTCTGTGCCTGCTGGCCAGCGTCTTGCCGTGCTTGGCCGTAACGGTATGGGCAAGACGACATTGCTCGCCACGCTCGCCGGCCAGACCAAACGCTATGACGGACGCATCCGACTTGGTAGCACGGACATCACGACCTCGCCGAGCGCTTCTAGAGCCCATGCGGGCCTTGGTTATGTGCCGCAGGCGCGTTGCGTGTTTCCGACGCTCACTGTGGAGGAAAATCTGTTCGTTGGCCTGAAAGGACGGCCGAAATCGGGGTTGGAAGAGGCTTACCAGATGTTTCCGCGCCTCAAGGAGCGCCGCCGCAATCTTGGCAACCAGTTGTCGGGGGGTGAACAGCAAATGCTTTCCACCGCCCGCTCCATCCTAGGTCGCCCATCAGTTCTGCTGCTGGACGAACCGCTGGAAGGGCTGGCTCCGGTGATCTGCGAGGAACTGATGCTGGCCTTCGCCGATCTAGCGAAAACGGGCGACATGACAATCCTTCTGGTCGAGCAACGTATCCAGAGCGCGCTGGACTTCGCCGAGCAGCTGATCATTCTCGAACGCGGCAGGCTGGCTTGGAGCGGAACGCCAAAGGCGCTTGCCGGGGAGCATGACACGGTGGAGCGACTTCTAGGAGTCGGTGGGCTTTTGAGCGAGGAAGGCTAAGCAGTGTGGACGGATTTGATCAATGTGAATCCTACGGCGATTGCGACGATGGAGGCGAAGTTCCTTTAGACTTCTCGCATCTTAGTTAGCGCTATGCGCTTGAAGCGTTTGAGTTTCCCGACTGCTTGCTCAACTGGCACAACCTTCGTGGGGTTACCAAAAAGGGTTTGCTGCTAAACGAACCTAGTCCCATCAGCGACGACCCACAGCCGAGCCGCGCTCTTTGGTCACATGTGTACCAAACACATCAGCGTGAACGATAGAGACAGAAATAACTGACGATCTTAAGCAAGAACTCTTGGCACTAACGCATAGCCCTGAACTAATGGCTCCGGAGCCTTCGAAAATGCGTCCAGAGAAAAAAGTCTTGGCGTCATCATTTCTAGGGCGTCAAAGCTGCGCGACGCGGACTTGGACGTCCAAAGAGTAATGCGCCAAAAGACCCTCTGACATTGCGCTTCGACGCATGGTAAGCGCAATTTTCGATGCACCTTGACGGCTGCGGCAGCGCTGAACCGCCGTCACACCGATTTTGATATCCAGCTCTATTACGCCGCAGTGGTCGTGGCGTAGTTGAACGGCAGCAGGTCGTCGATTTCGGCCGCTTCGTCCCGCTGCGGCAACTCAGTGAGCACATAGCGCAGCCAGGTGAGTGGGTCGACGCCACATGCGCGGCAAGTCAGCATCAAACTGTAGACCACTGCGCTGGCCTTGGCTCCGTCAGCGGTGTCGCTGAACAACCACGTTTTTCTTCCTGTCGCAAAGACCCTGATGTCACGCTCCAGAATGTTGTTATCGATCGGACT
>NZ_FOGR01000005.1 GCF_900111275.1 Rhizobium sp. NFR03
ATGGTACTTCGTCTTAAGACGCGGGAGAGTCGGTCGCTGCCAGGTCTGCTAAAGGCAAACATATACCATCTTCTCAAACAATCTCAGTCCCTTTCCCTTCCGCGGGGTGGAGCAGCCCGGTAGCTCGTCAGGCTCATAACCTGAAGGCCGCAGGTTCAAATCCTGCCCCCGCAACCAAATCAAATCCGTCATACTGCACACAAAACAAACCCCCGTAGGCGCCCGCCCCGGGGGTTTTGTCGTGCCGGCATGACGCTGAGGCGGAAATAGACCGGCAGAGTGACAGAACGGCGGGAGCCTGGCGCGGCGAAGGACCTACGGTCTCGATGGATACCTGACGTTCATCCGGATCATTCAGACATACCTCATCGTTAAAAACGTACAGACGCGTCCCTGCCGCAACCGCTTCGCGCCTGTGTTGTTCGGTGCCATCCAGAAAGGGGGGGGGCATGTCAGAACTGACGCAGGAAGAGGTTAGGAATACGCTGCTGCGCCGTTTGCCGGCTTCTGCATTCGAAAAGCTTGCGCCGCATCTCCAGCCGCTTGATTTGCCGCTGCGTTACCCGCTGGCTTTACCGGACGAACCGATCGAACATGTCGTTTTCATCGAAGCCGGCCTCGCCTCGATGGTCGTCGAGGACGATTCCGGTCGGCGGATCGAGATGCGTCATATCGGGTACGAGGGTATGACGGGCTACACAGTTGTGCTGGGTGCTGATCAAAGCCCCACGCGGACCTTCATGCAGATGCCGGGGCGTGGACTCAAGGTTCCCGCACGTGACGTTGTGTCGCTTCTGGACGATCCGCAAGCCCGGCTGCTGTTGCTGCGTTATATCCATACCTGTGATCTGCAACTTTCGTTCACGACCCTTGCCACATCACGGTACAGCCTTCCGCAGAGGCTCGCTCGCTGGCTCCTGATGTGTCACGATCGCATCGAAGGTGACACTCTCACGCTAACGCATGATTTCCTCAGCTTGATGCTGGGTGTGCGTCGGGCGAGCGTTACAGACCAGCTTCATGTTCTGGAGGGAACGCGGGCAATCCGATCGACCCGCGGGCAGATCCGGATATTAAACCGTGAGACGCTGCTCCGGATCGCTGGCGGTTGCTATGGCACGCCTGAGGAGGAGTACGAACGCCTGATCCGGCGAGGCGATGTCCCGCAGGTCGATCCAGAGGCACTCACCCCAATCCCCACGGAAGATGAGCGCCTTGAGACGCAACAGGTAGGGCTATGAGTTGAAACCAATGCTCCGGCAGCGAGTATGACGCAACGATATCATATTCCGTTAGGCGGTGTTGGAACGACGTCGTGCGTCAGTGGAGAAGGGGCTTCAGCGACAGGCGAGAAGACAGAGCGTGTTTCCGATCAGGCCCGGCGGCTGTGGAGCCAGGTTCCCATCAGTCGTTCGTATTCCTTCTCCGGCGTGCCGTAGCTACCACCGGCGATTTCCTCGAGGCCGGAGCGGCTGAGGACACGAATATTGCCGCGGGTTGCCTTGATGACGCGCATGCCTTCGATGATGTGGAGTTCGTTGGTAATCCCCGAGCGGCGCACGCCCAGCATCACAGACAGAAACTCGTGCGTCAGGGGGAGGTCGTCCGTCGATAGCCGGTCATGACACATCAGCAGCCAGCGAGCGAGGCGCTCGTGCATTTTGTAGCGCGCATTGGCAAGGGCGGAATGTGACAGTTGCAGTTCGGCACAGTGCACATATTTCAGCATGAGATCGTTCGCGTCGGGATTGTTTGCCAGCATGGATGCAAACGCCGCGACGGGAACCGAGATACCGTGGCCGGAAACCTGCATGAAGGTGCGGTTCGGCGTCCGATCCACTTTCAGGACGATATTGACGCCGGAGAGCCCCTCGCAGCCGATATGACCGACCTCGATGGCTTCCTCATCACGGGTCGTGGCGACGACCGAGGCCAGCCCGCTTTCAATGAAGCAGACGTGGGAGGTCAGCTCATTGGCGCGGACGATTTCATGTCTGATGGGAAGATCGATGGCGACCATGGCCGGGCGCAATTCTTCGAAAGCTTCCGGCGGGAGTCTCTCTAAAAGGAGGTTGCGGACCCGCGATTGATCGAAATGTGTCATTGCAAGCTCTCGCCGGGAAGGAGCCCGCTCTCATTCCAAGCCGAACCAAGCGATAAGAATAATCTTTTACATACAAAAAGATAAGGGCCGACCAAGTCCGTGCCGCCCTTTGTACGAATTTGACAATTCCAGTTTAAGATCTTTTTTGGGATCAATGCGATCGTGATGGTGTATCAGGAATAATCTGTACGGATGCAGAAAAACTGACGACGAGGACCGTCAACCCGGCGTCATTCGTAACGTTCATCAACCACGCCGAAACATCTTGTTTTTCCAGCAGACGACCGCGAAGCCGTTCCGCGATGCTCTCGACAGCTTCTTCTCGAACACTCGCTATATCGTCGTGTTCAGAGCCGATCGTATCGGGAATATCTTCCCCGTCATGGAGATTGAAGTAATAGCGGGCCACCTGTCGCTCCTGATGTTCGACAAGAGGAGCATTCCTCCCGCGGTAGCTCGCGCAGTGACGAACTCGACACTTTATAATTGCGCTTTGATTGCGCCTGCAACAAGGCGCATTCGCGTTACGATGTTCACGAATCATATTGCAGGCAGGTTTGTCGAGAGAGAGAGAGAGAGAGAGAGAGGGAGGGAGGGAGACGTGTCCGGCTTGGCGCGTTCGAGATGCGGCGCCGGACATCATACCAGGTGTCGATGATAGGAAACTGTACGTTTCTATCATCGACACCTGGTATGATCTGCCCAGCCTATCGCGAGGACATCACGTCCTCGATGCGGATCGGGAACTTGCGGACGCGTTTTCCGGTCGCGTGCCAGACAGCATTGGCAATAGCGCCCACGGTGCCAGTGATTCCGATTTCTCCGACGCCCTTGACGCCGATTGGATTGACGATGGCGTCATCCTCAGGGACGAGAATTGCCTCCAGCGGGGGCACGTCCGCATTTACCGGCACATGATATTCGGCGAGGTCGGCGTTCATGATCCGGCCCGTCCTCTTGTCCGTCACCGCCTCTTCGTGGAGGGCGAACGAGATCCCCCAGATCATACCCCCGAAATACTGGCTCTGCACCAGCCGGGGATTGATGATGCGCCCTGCGGCGAAGGCGCCAATGAGGCGCGTGGTGCGGATCTGGCCGAGATCCGGATCGATTTTCACCTCCGCAAAGACGGCGCCATGCGAATACAGCGCATGTCCCGAAGCAATGGCCGGGTCGCGATTGGATTTCGCCGTCCCCGCGACATGGGAACGTCCGGCACGGGCGAGGATCTGCGCATAGCTCTCACTGCGGCTTTCATCGTCCCGTCGATAGAGCCGGCCGCCGCGTGCGGTGACGCCGATATTCCCCGCGCCGAACAAGGGCGATTGGGGATCGTTGACGGCGAGGTCCGAGAGTTGTGCGATCGCGTCCCCACCAGCCTGATTGAGGGCGAGGCCGGCGCTGGCCGTGTGGCCCGAGCCGCCGGCAACGCCGGCATCGGGCAACGTTGAAAGACCTGAATGGAACTCGACCTGATCCGGCTCGAGGCCCAGCGCCTCGGCTGCGATCTGGGCGAGGGCCGTCCACGCGCCCTGGCCCATGTCGGCAGCACCTGTTTCGACCAGTGCCGTGCCGTCGGCGCGAAGCGTCGCCCGGGCCTCGGCAGGGAAATGCGGACAGCCGAACACGGCAGTGCCCATTCCCCAGCCGACGAGCAGTCCGTTTTCATCCCGCATCTGCCCTGCTGAGCGCGGACGGCGCGACCAGCCGAAGCGGGCGGCTCCTTCTTCATAACAGGTGCGCAGCGCCTTGGAGGAGAAAGGCTTGCCCGTCGCCGGCTCGGTTTCGGCGTAATTCTTCAGGCGGAACGCCAGAGGATCCATGCCGCAGGCTTCCGCCGCCTCGTCGATCGCGACTTCGAGGGCTGCGGAGCCGGACGCTTCGCCCGGTGCGCGCATGGGCCCGGGCGTGCCCGTGTCGAGCCGTATCCCTTCATGCTCGACGAGGATCGCCGGGCTTGCATAAAGCGGCAGGGATGCATTGGCCGCAGGCTCCAGAAAGTCTTCAAAGGCGGATGTGGCCGAAAGTGAGTGGTGATGGAGCGCGATCAGCGCGCCATCCCTTTCCATACCCATGCGAAGCTTCTGCCACGTCTGGCCTCGATGACTGACGGGGCCGTACATCTGGGCGCGGGTCAGCGCCAGCTTGACCGGGCGGTTCAGCATGCGGGCTGCGAGGATCGCCAGGATCTGCGGCCCGTTGAGGATAGCCTTGGAGCCGAAGCCGCCGCCGAGGAAGGGCGAGCGGATCGTAACGTTCTCAACGGGAATGCCAAAGAAGGCGGCATAGGACGCGCAACTGATCGCCAGCGCCTGGTTCGGCATGTCGAGAACCACGCGATCACCGTCCCACTCCGCGACCACGGCATGCGGCTCCATGGCGTTGTGGTATTGAGGCGGCGTCTCGACCTCTACGTCTATGGCGATGGGGGCTTTCGATAAGCCCGCCTCGACATCTCCATGGGCGGTCTTCGGGGTCCCCCCGATGCCGACGCCCGACGGGTCGAAGCGAACCCCGGTTTCCAAGCCAACGCGGGCAGGCTCGGTGTCATATTGCGGATCGAGCAGGGCAGCGCCTTCCGTGGCGGCTTCCAGCGTTTCGGCGATGACCAGCGCAATCGGCTGATTGACGTAGCGCACGCTATCGTCCTGAAGCACTTCGACGCGGAAGCCGAAGGGCGGAATCCTCTCGTTCGGATCGTGGAACAGTGGTGGCCGATTAGCCGGCGTCAGCACCTCGACGACGCCCGGATGGGCCCTGGCCGCTTCGATGTTCATGGAGCGGACACGCCCGCGGGCAATGCGGCTCACCGCCATGACCGCAAACAGCATACCTTCGGGGTGATTGTCGGCCGCGTAGGTCGCACGGCCGGTGACCTTGAGGAGGCCATCGCGGCGGGTGAGAGGCTGACCGGCATTGGAGCCGTAACGGCTCGTGGCGACGGGGGCGATATGGGTCTCAAGCGACATGAAGATCTGCCTTCGGTGCGGAAAGGTGCTGTTCGGGGAAGGGCGAGGCAGGGAGCGCGGGCATGACCTTCGGCGTGCCTTCGTAGGCGAGCATCAGCGCGCGAACGAGAATGCGGTGGGCCAGCGTGATCTTGAACGCGTTGTCGCCGGAAGGCCGCGCGTCGGCAAGGGCTGCGGTCGCGGCCTTCTCGAAGATTTCGCGGCCCGCCTTTTGACCGACAAGCACCGCCTCCGCCTCGTGCGCACGCCATGGCTTGGCGGCGACGGCGCCTATTGCCAGTCTCGATGCGCGGATCGTGTCGCCGTCCATGTCGAGCATGGCGGCCGCCGAAACCACCGCGAAGGCGTAGGACGTGCGCTCGCGCAGCTTCACGTAACGGGCATTTCCGGCAAAGGATGCGGCCTCCGGTGGCAGGCGCAGGCCAGTGATGAAGTCGCCCGGCGCGAGAGTGGACTCAAGCGCACGCGAGGCATCGGGAAGGCTGTGGAGGCTTTCGATCGGGATGTCCCTGCGTCCCCCCACACCTTCGATCTCGATCACGGCACCAAGCGCCGCCAGGGGCACGCAGAAGTCCGAGGGGTGCGTGGCGATACACTGTTCCGACCAGCCGAGAACGGCGTGGAGGCGGTTCTCACCGTGCAAAGCGTCACAGCCGGAGCCCGGTTCGCGGCGATTGCAGGCACTGGCGGTATCCTGAAAATAGGCGCAACGCGTTCGCTGCAAGAGGTTTCCGCCGACCGTTGCGGCGTTGCGCAACTGTGCGGAGGCGCCCGACAACAAGGCTTCCGCGATGGCGGGATAGGTCGCGGCAAAGCGGGTGTCGTAGGCAAGGTCCGCATTGCGCATAAGCGCGCCGATGCGAACGCTACCGTCCGACAGCCATTCGATACGGTCGAGACCCGGAAGCCTGCTGATGTCGATGACGCGCTCTGGTCGCGTCACGCCGATTTTCATCAGGTCGAGCAGATTGGTCCCGGCGGCGAGATAGACGGATCCCGGGACGGCTGCGGCTGTCACGGCCTCGGCGATGTTTGCCGGGCGGATGAAGTCGAAGCGATTCATGCCGCGTTCCTTCCGTTTTCCCGAGACTGTGCCGTATTGTTCTGCGAGAGGATCTGGCCTGCCTCCAGCACCGCCTGGGTGATGCCCTGATAGGCACCGCATCGACAGATATTGCCGCTCATCAGTTCGCGCACGCGTTCAGGGTCATTGCCGGCATGTCCCTCGGAGAGGAGGCCGACCGCGCTCATGATCTGGCCGGGCGTGCAGTAGCCGCATTGCAGGCCGTCGCAGGCGATGAAAGCTGCCTGCACAGGGTGCAGTTCCGTGCCTTCGGCAAGGCCTTCGATGGTTGTGACCGTGCTGCCGTCGAGGGTTGCAGCCAGTGTCAGACAGGCATTGATGCGCCGTCCGTCGAGAATAACCGTGCAGGCGCCACACTGGCCCCGGTCGCAGCCCTTCTTGGTGCCGGTGAGGTGAAGCCGCTCGCGCAGGAGGTCGAGCAGCGTCACGCGCGGATCGTCAAGCGCGATGCTGTTCGGTTGACCATTGACGGTAAGGCTGATGGAGAAAGGCATGGGTGCTCCAGTCAGGTTTGTGGTGTATGAGATATGAACCGCAAGGGCGGTGAACGTTTCGACGAGACGGGACTGACGCTGTTGATCCGTCGCATGAGGGACGGACATTCCGGTCAACGTCTCCTCGATGTGATACGCAATATACGGAGGGTGCCTCCGTTTAGCAAGAGCCCGTTGGCAACTTTCAGATGATGATTAGGCAGATGGACCAGGAACACGCGAAAGCAAGGCGGAAGCCGCGGTCAGACTCCGTTCGCAACCGGGAACGTCTGCTGGAGGCTGCCACCGCCGTCTTCCGGCTCGGTGGCGCGCATACGAGCCTCGAAGCCGTCGCACGGGAAGCCGGGGTCGGTATCGGGACGCTCTACCGTCATTTCCCGACGCGCGAGGCCCTTTTTGATGCGGTATACCGGCACGAAGTCGATCTTCTCGCCGATCTGGCGCGCGAGCTTTCGACGGACGCCGATCCCGTCGCCGCACTCAAAGCCTGGCTTCAGGCCAATGTCCGCCTTGTCGCGACCAAAAAGGGAATGATCGAGGGGCTTCAATTAGCCGTCGTCGGATCGTCGGAGCTCAAGGCCTATTCCTACGAGCGCATGGTCGAGGCCATCGGTCTTCTGCTCGATCGGGCAGCGTCGGCGGGCACGATCCGGGACGACGTGTCGCCTGACGAGCTGTTGCGGACGCTGCTCGGCATTTTCTACAGCCACGGACCGGCGGACTGGCAGCCGACCGCGCTCCGGATGGTCGATGTTTTCGTCGATGGGTTGCGAAAACGCTGATTTCCGGTGGCGCGGCGATTGATCCGCATCTGTCCGCGCAGTGGCTTTCGGGCTATGGCAGACGGATCCTCCTCCTTTGCGATTCGACATCATGCCCGTCTCACAGTCTCCCCTTCGCGGTGTCGTCATCGCGTTCATCGCCTATGCCGTGTTTGCTTTCAGTGATGCCTCGGTCAAACTCATCGACGGGGCCATACCCGCCTATCAGGTCGCCTTCGCGGGCGCGGTCTTCGGGCTTGTTATCCTGCCATTGATCAAGGCGCGGGAGGATTCCTGGCTCGATATCTTTCGAACCTCCAATCGCATGCTCTGGCTGCTGCGCTTTGCCTGCGGCGCCGTTGGCTCCATCGCGTCGATCATCACCTTTACGAAGCTGCCGATGGCGGAAGCCTTCTGCCTCCTCTTCCTTCTGCCGTCCTTCGTTACGATCCTCTCCGTCATTTTCCTGAAAGAGGATGTGCGCTGGCAGCGCTGGTCGGCTGTCATCGTCGGCTTCATCGGCGTGCTGATCGTCCTGAGACCGGGGTTTCGCGAGCTTTCAGTGGGACATCTTGCGGGCGCTATCGGCGGTTTCAGTGCCGCCATCGCCATCGTCGTCCTGCGCGGCATGGGACCGACCGAGAAGCGGATGTCGCTCTATGGAGCAGGGCTTCTCGGCGTTCTCGTTGTCAGCGGCCTTCTGATGCTGTCGAACATTGCAATCCCGACGCCGATGCAGTGGGTCTTCATCGCCAGCTACGGTATCCTCGGCTCGGCCGGCAACGCGTTGCTGATGACGGCAGCGCGAATGGCGCCGGCAAACCTGGTCGCGCCACCGCAATACAGCCAGATGATCTGGGCGATCCTCTTCGGATATTTCATCTTCGACGATGCAATCGACCTGCCCATGGCGGGCGGCATCGCGCTTATCATCTTCTCCGGCTTGCTGACGCTGATGCGGGAGCGCAAGCGCGGTACGCCGCTGCCGTCGGCCGTCGTCTCGCCCGATGCACAGGCTTCGCTCGCCACGGCCGATCCTGAGCCGGAAGCGCGGGGCTAAAAGCCTTATCATGTCGCCTTCGTGATCGCAGTCCGGCCCGAGGCGTTGTCTTGGGGCTGGTCTGCCTGACACTCCGCCCTAGCTCCGGCTTATGGATCCGCGCAATGCCATGTCGCGGAAATCTCATAAGAACATGGAGCAGAAAATGCTAAATCAGGGCGAACTTGATCTATCCCGGAGGGATCTTCTAATGGCCTCCGCGGCAACCGTCGCGGCAAGCGGCGTCGCCTCCAAGGCCCGCGCACAGCAGGCCGAGGTGCCGGCTGGCGCGAAGATCGGAATTCCGGCCGGCGAGACCTCCAGCGTCTCCTTCAAGGTCAACGGCCAGGACCAGACCCTGTCGGTCGACAACCGCACGACGCTTCTGGACGCCCTTCGGGAGCATCTGCATCTGACCGGCACCAAGAAGGGCTGCGATCATGGCCAGTGCGGCGCCTGCACTGTCATGGTGGATGGACGGCGGATCAATTCCTGTCTGTCGCTCGCCATCATGCATGAGGGCGACGAGGTCGTCACGATCGAGGGCCTTGGCGAGCCCGGCAAGCTTCACCCGATGCAGGCCGCTTTCGTGAAGCATGACGGCTACCAGTGCGGCTACTGCACGCCCGGGCAGATCTGTTCGTCCGTCGCTGTGCTTGAGGAGATCAAGGCGGGAATGCCGAGCCACGTCACGGGCGATCTGACAGCCAAGGTCGCGTTCAGCCTGGAGGAAATCCGCGAGCGGATGAGCGGGAACCTCTGTCGATGCGGGGCCTACTCCAACATCGTCGACGCCATTGCGGACGTCGCGGGGAGGCCGGCATGAAGTCCTTCACCTATGAGCGCGCAACCTCCGTCGAAGCCGCTACCAAGGCGGCTGCTGCCCATGATGCTGCCCGGTTTATCGCCGGCGGCACGAACCTGCTCGACCTCATGAAGCTCGAGATCGAGACGCCGACGCATCTGATCGACGTTAATACGCTGGGGCTCGATACGATCGAGGCGACATCGGAGGGGGGCTTGCGGATCGGAGCGCTCGTGCGCAACAGCGATCTGGCTGCGGACGAACGGGTGCGCCGCGACTATGGTCTTCTGTCGCGCGCGCTTCTGGCCGGGGCCTCCGGGCAGCTGCGCAACAAAGCGACAACAGCTGGCAATCTCCTTCAGCGGACGCGCTGTCCCTATTTCTATGACACGAACCAGCCTTGCAACAAGCGCCAGCCGGGCAGCGGCTGTTCCGCCATCGACGGGTTCAGCCGTCAGCTCGGCATCGTGGGCATCAGCTCGTCCTGCATCGCCACCCATCCGAGCGATATGGCGATCGCCATGCGGGTGCTCGATGCCGTCGTGGAGACGGTCGGTTCGGACGGTGCCAAGCGCAGCATCCCGATCGCCGATTTCCACCGGCTGCCGGGCGACACGCCGCATATCGAGACAGAGCTGAAGAAGGGCGAGATCATCACGGCGGTCGTGCTGCCGAAGCCGATCGGCGGCAAGCAGATCTACAGGAAGGTTCGCGATCGTGCGTCCTATGCCTTTGCGCTCATCTCGGTCGGCGCGGTGATCCAGCCGGACGGGACGGGTCGCGTCGCTGTCGGCGGGGTCGCCCACAAGCCGTGGCGTCTCGATGCCGCCGACGAGGATCTTCCGAGCGGTGCCGGCCGGGTGACGCGTCGCCTGCTGCTCGATGCCCAGCCGACGGAACACAATGCCTACAAGGTGAAGCTGGTCGAGCGGACGCTTGGCGCTGTTCTTGCCGAAGCGAAGGGTTGAGATCATGAAGTTCGATACACCTGCAACAGAGAACCCGATCGACCGCATGACGGTGGTCGGCAAGCCCATCGAGCGCATCGACGGGCAGATGAAGACGACCGGCCGCGCGAAATATGCCTATGAGTGGCACGACGATGCCATGCCTTACGCTTACGGCTACCCGCTTGGTGCCGCGATTGCCAAGGGACGCATCCGCGCGATGGATGTGTCCGCTGCCGCTCAGGCACCCGGTGTCATTACGATCGTCACCAGCGACAGCATGCCGGACCTGAAGAAGGCCAAGCGCAATACGGCTAAACTCTTCGGCGGCAAGGACATCCACCACTACCATCAGGCCGTGGCCGTCGTCGTCGCCGAGACCTTCGAGCAGGCGCGTGCCGCTGCGCATCTGATCAAGGTGGACTACGAGGAAGGCAAGGGCGCATTCGACCTGGAAGCCTCGATGGAAAGCGCCAGGAAGCCCGAAGATGGAGAGCCGGATTCGGCGGCTGGGGATTTCGCGTCGGCCTTCGACGCGGCTACCGTCCAGTTCGACCAGACCTATACGACGCCGGATCAGTCGCATGCCATGATGGAACCGCATGCGTCCATCGCTGCCTGGGACGGTGACGCGCTGACGGTGTGGACATCGAGCCAGATGATCGATTGGTGGAGGTCCGATCTGGCCACCGCGCTCGACATGGACAAGGAGAAGATCCACATCATGTCGCCTTTCATCGGCGGCGGGTTCGGGGCAAAGCTCTTCCTGCGCTCGGATGCAGTGCTGGCGGCGTTGGCCGCGCGCGCGGCGCGTCGCCCGGTAAAGGTTGCGCTGCCCCGGCCGTTCCTCATGAACAACACGACGCACCGGCCGGCAACGATCCAGCGGATCCGCATCGGCGCCGGGCAGGACGGCAAGATCACGGCAATTGCCCATGAGAGCTGGTCCGGGGACCTCGAAGGCGGTGGCCCAGAGACAGCGGTGCAGCAGACGCGACTGCTCTATGCCGGAGCCAACCGCATGACCGCCACGCGGCTTGCCGTCCTCGATCTTCCCGAGGGCAACGCCATGCGTGCGCCGGGCGAGGCGCCCGGCCTGATGGCGCTCGAAGTGGCCATGGACGAAATGGCGGAAAAGCTCGGGCAGGACCCGGTCGCCTTCCGCATCCTCAACGATACGCAGGTCGATCCGGAAAAGCCGGAGAAGGCTTTTTCACATCGCGATCTCGTCGGCTGCATGAAGCTCGGAGCCGAGCGTTTCGGCTGGGACAAGCGCAGCACGCGCCCCGGCAGCGTGCGGGATGGCGACTGGTTGGTGGGCATGGGTGTCGCCGCTGCGTTCCGCAACAATATGGTCATGGCATCCGGCGCTCGCATCAAGCTCGATCGCGAGGGCATTCTCACCGTCGAAACCGACATGACGGACATCGGCACCGGCAGTTACACGATAATCGCCCAGACGGCAGCGGAAATGCTGGGCCTGCCGCTGGACCGCGTGGCCGTCAATCTCGGCGACTCCCGCTTTCCGGTCTCGTCCGGTTCCGGTGGGCAGTGGGGTGGCAACAGCGCCACGGCTGGCGTTTATGCCGCTTGCGTCAAGATGCGGGAAGCCATTGCGCAGTCGCTCGGTTTCAACGCCGAGAGCATCGACTTCGCCGATGGCATGGTCATCTCCGGCGACCGGCGCGTGCCCTTGGCGGATGCTGTCCGGGAAGCACCGCTCATCGTCGAGGATACGATCGAGTACGGGGATATCTCCGAAGAGCAGCAGCAGTCGACCTTTGGCGCGCATTTCGTGGAAGTCGGCGTCGATATCGCCACGGGTGAGGTCCGCATCCGTCGCATGCTCGCCGTCTGCGCGGCAGGCCGGATCCTCAATCCGATGACGGCGCGCAGCCAGGTGATCGGCGCAATGACGATGGGTGTCGGCGGTGCCCTGTCCGAGGAGCTGGCGGTCGACAAGAAGCGCGGCTTCTTCGTCAACCACGATCTTGCCGGCTACGAGGTGCCCGTGCATGCGGACATTCCGCATCAGGAGGTCATCTTCATGGACGAGACCGACCCCATGTCGTCGCCGATGAAAGCGAAAGGCGTCGGCGAGCTCGGACTTTGCGGTGTGGCAGCGGCGATCAACAATGCCGTCTACAATGCGACGGGTATCCGGGTCAGAAACTACCCGGTGACGCTCGACAAGCTGATCGGTGCGCTTCCCCAGATCAGCTGACGAGCGAATTGTCTTTTGCTCTTGAGGCTGGCGCTTTCGGAGTGCCAGCCTTATGTCGCTTTGGTGGAAACGGGTTCGGGAGGACGTCAGCGATGATCCGGCATATCGTGCTTTTGAAATTCAAGGACAGTGTATCGGAAGCCGACAAGCAGTCGATCTATCATGAGCTGGAAGCGCTGAAGGAGCATGTCGATGGCATCCGCGCCTTTCATGCCGGCCCGAATGTCAGCGTCGAGACCGAGATGATGCGTGGCTTCAACGATGTGTTCTGGTTCGATTTCGACAGCGCGGCCGTTCGCGATGCCTATCTGGTTCATCCGCACCATCAGGCAGCTGGCGCGCGGATTGTCGCCCATACCAGGGGCGGGTCGGACGGCGTCATCGTTGTCGACCTTGAGATCTGACCGATAAGCCACGTCGATTCATTGCCTTCCGCCCGATGTAAACCCAACGGGAAAAACGCGTTTCTCGCAGATCAGACGGTCAGGACCTGCTGCGTTCTCAGTGTTCTTTCGCCGGAGTCCTGTTGCCGCTCCTCCTTCAGCAGGCGCCCGTCTCTTTCCTGAAAGGCTTTGATCGCTGCGGCCAGCGGCTCGTGGACGCGTCGTCCCTCCGGCGTCATGGCGGCAGAGAGGAGACCGTTCTGGCAGGGACGCCTGTCGTCCCAACCGGCATGGTTGACGATCGGGTACAGGCAGAGACCTTCGAGCGGTACGCCGGCCCTCATGGCGGCCAGGGCTTCCTGCGCTACATAGGTGAACCACGCGGCCCGGCGGTCATCCTCGATGCCGGTTTCGGCGATCATCATGGGCTTGCCGTAGCGGGCGTAGGTTTCGATGAGAATGGTGCGAAGCGGCTTGTACAGCGGATGGCCGATATCGATAGGCGGACCGCCGTGGATCCACTGGTTGTTGAAGTAATAGTTGACGCCGATGACATCGAGATAGCGCTCGGCACCCCCGATCTGCGGCCACAAGTGGCCTGAAATCAGGTCCCATCCCTGAAATTGCGACTGCCGGTGTCCTTCCGCGACCGGTGCCTCCCATGGCCTCGACGGGTCGGTGATGACGTTGATCACGGGATCGCAATGGACGAAGCGGGCACGGGGATCAACATCGAGAATGGCGTCCATTCCGGCAATGGCGGCTCGCGCCAGCTGTACCTTCAGTTCGAAACCGCGACCGTGCGCGAAGGGATTGAGGTAGCCGGCGTCACCCGCGCCCCAGGAGAAGAACGAGATCTCGTTAACCGGGCAATAGAACGGAACGTCGTCGCTCTCTTCCCGCACGATGCGCGCGCAGGCGCCCGCAAACCGGGCGAAGCGATCCACGAAACGGGGCGTCCAGATATCGATATCGTCAGGCCAGCCGTAATGGAGAACATCCCAGATAACCTGCGTACCGGTGTGAGCCGCGGCCTGCAGCATGGGCCGGACACTCGACCAGTCGAAGGCGCCGTGCTGCTCGATCAGGTGCCATCGAAAGCCGTCGCGCACGGTGCAAATGCCGAATTGTTGTAGCTGGCGGTAGTCGCGTTCGGCATGAACGTCGTGCCCGATATCATCGATCATGTCGAGGCGGGGGCCGAGCGGTTCCTCTGGCGTCGGGCGCAGGCGATGCGTGGAGCATTCGAACCCGCCCTGTACGAACGACCGGAAAAGACCGGTCGTGCCGCGCGTGATACGCGTGGCCAGCATATCTTCGAACAGGCGCTCCCACTGCGGAACCACGGCTTCCACGGAGTAGAGGCGCTCGACCTTTTCCCGCAGAGCACAGCCCAGCGTCTGGCGGAGACTTGGGTCGGAGATCAGGCGACGTGCGGCATTGGCCACGGACGCCGGGTCGTCATAAGGGACGATAAGCCCGGTCGCGCCATCCTCGATCTGCTGAAGCGCGCCGTTGTCGGGCGTCGATATGACCGGCAGTCCGGCGGCTCCGGCTTCGGCGATGACATGCGGCATCCCTTCGCCGCGAGAAAGCCAGACGAAGATGTCAAAGGCCTGAAGCAGGTCCGGAATGTCCTTCCGGTCACCGAGGAATTGCAGCACATCCGACAGTCCGAGAGCTGTGGCGCGTTGCTGCAACTCTTCGGCATATTCGGGCATGAAGGCATCCGGTCCGCCAACGATGACGAAGCGGGCATCCGCGTTTTCGGCTTTGATCAGCGCCGCCGCCTTGATGACGTCCCCGACGTTCTTCTTCGGATCGAGCCGCCCGACCCAGCCGATCAGAATATGCCTGTCTGAGAGGCCAAGGCTGGCGCGCATCGATGCTCGTTGCAACGGATCGAAGGCCGAGAGATCGACCATGGAGGGAATCTCGATCGCATCCGCCTCGCGGCCCGGCATGCGCGACGCCGCGGCATCGCGGATGGAGCGGCAGACGCCGACATAGCGTGTTGTCAGGTGCTTGGGCCCGGCCAGGGCCTCGGAGACCAGCCCGCCATGCTCGATCAGCGGTGGACGGATGTGCAGTCGTTCGAGCGCCGGATAGATATCGGCGACGTTCTGACAGGACACGACGACATCATAGCCGGGAACCTTGCCGGCGAGATAGGAGACGGTATCCTCGAACGACATGGTGTAGGGAGCCGTGTCCACGGAAACGCCGAGATCCCGCAACTGCTCGTGCGTCTGCTCCGGCATGCCGGGCTTGCGAAAGCACGCAACCACATCGATCCGATAGCGTTCGGGATCAAGCGCCTGTGCCAGAAGCCGGACTTCCGTCTCCTCTCCGCCGACGACCAGCCACGCGAAGACGAAGAGGATACGGATGGGCTGGTCCCCCGATGCTGCCTCCATCATGCGCCGACCTTGAAGACGACCTGCAGGAAGTCGGGGCGACGCTCCACGAGATCCTGAAGGAAAGCAGGGCCGTCTTCGAACGGTACGACATGCGTGATCATGTGCTCGCGGATCGCAGCACCGTCATGGCGCAGCAGATCGACGGTTTCGCGTGCGAGGCGCTGCCGGTTCCAGAGCGCGGACAGGCCGCGTGGCACGCGGTTGATCTGGGCGCAGCGGATGTTGAGGCCGTTGTGGTGGAATTCCTCGCCGAGACGCAGATGATCCGCGCCGCCTTGGTAGAAGGCGAGATCGATGACGGTTCCCTGCGGACGCAGGGCCTTCAGCGCGGTCTGGAGACTGCCCGAATGCGCACGTGTCTGAAAGACCAGATCGGCGCCACGCCCCAAACCGCCATCATGCCAGCGGGCCTTCGCGTGCTGCCAGGCCTGATCCTCCGTCATGGCCGTAAGGCCCATGGCCTCGGCCTTTGCGCGACGGAAGTCGGACGGATCGGTGATGACGACGTCGGATGCTCCGAGCTTGCGGGCAAACAGCGCCGTCATCAGGCCGACGGTGCCCGCGCCGATGACCAGCACGGGTCGCCCGGCAACGCCGACACCGAGTGATGCGACCTGAGTGCCCATGGCTTCGGCGTCGGCATGAAGGATACCGTTTGCGGCGATCGGCCCCATCTGGGCGACCAGGACGCCGAGAAGCGGATCGATCTCCGCCGGCATGGGAACGAGGACATCATGATAGGGGTCTGCCGTATGGCCTGTCTTGTGCGCATAGGTCGTTGCCAGCACGTCGCCTTCGGCGTACCCGCCGGCGCGGGATTCCGCCACGCGGGCGACTTCCATGTAGCCAAGGAAGGGTACGGGGTAATGCAGGTCCGGCTCGTTCTCGATGAAGACGCCACGGCCGGCATCGAAGCGCGAGCGGAAGTAGGGATTTGTGTTTTTCAGGAACGTCAGTTCGGTGCCGGCGGACAGCCCGGTATAGAGCGTTTCCAGGCGTACCTGGCCGTCGGCAGGCGGGCCTTCCTCATACTCGAAGACATAGGCGCGTCCGGGTGCCTCGATGCCCAGCGAGCGGATCTTGCGATGGCCCGGCGGCATTCCGCGTGGCGCTTCCTCCGGACGCGGCTGGAACCGGAGCGTTGCCGGCGGTGTCCTCGCGCTCTCGGTGATGTCGAGATGCACCGGCTCGCCGCTGCGTGACGAGGCGACGACGGCGAGTGCCAGACGGTGCGTGGCGACGGCGTCGGCATAGGGGCAGCGAATGCGGTTCTCAGCCCCCCGCACCGCGTCGATGAAGTCCCGGTCCTCCCGCCAGACCGGATCGCCGTCTGCCTGGCGAACCGGCCGGCCGCGACCGACATCGACCATGATGTCGCGGTCGGTCAGCTCGATGGCGAGCTTGTCGGCAAAGATGTGCAGACCGACGCGGTGGCTCCAGCCGAGAAGGCAGGTCGAGGCGATGTTGGCGACGACGCCGGACTGGAAGGTAAGGCTGGCGGTGCTGACTGTGGGAACGTCGAGACCGGGGAAGTCCTGACGGTCGGCATGGCCCGCACGGCCATAGACCTCGGTGACTTCGCCGATCAGAAAGCGCGCCAGATCCAGAAGATGCGTCGTCTGCTCGACCATCTGGCCGCCCGACTTGTCTTCTTTCCACCACCATTGCGGCGGCGGCGTCGAATCCAGCCAGTAACCGGATAATAGCTGGGCGGGGTTGTCCGTCAGCAGTGCGCGGGCTTCCTCCACGGTGTCGAGATAGCGCCAGTGATAGCCGACCGCCGTCACGAGGTTCTTCGCCGCGATGCCGGCTGCGATCTCTTCGGCAAGAGCGATGTCGAGCGACACCGGCTTTTCAACGAAGAACGGAATACCATGGGCAATCAGATCGCGCTCCGGTTCGCCATGGGCAAAAGGCGGCACGCAGATGTAGACGGCGTCCAGGCGTTCGTTTTCCAGCATGTCGCGATGGCTGGTGAAGGATTTCGCGCCGAAGCGACGGGCCGCGTCATCGGCGCGGGCCGAATCCGGATCGGCAAACGCAACCAGTTCCACATCCTCGAAGGTTGCGAGAATGTCGAGATGGCGGTGGGCGATGCCCCCGACGCCGATGAAGCCGAGACGGGTCTTTTGCATGGAATGGTCCTTTTGCAGGGATAGGTTCGGCGTCAGGAAAGGCCGGTAGACGGAGGCTGTTTCCGCCGCCATTCGGGCGGCAGAGAAGTGTTGGCGGAAGCGATCCAGCCCGATCCTTCCGACAGCCGCGCGCCCGGCGGGATCATCGAGAGCCCGCGCGATCGTGTCGGCCAGCGAGGCTGGATGTCCGGGTTCGGCGAAGAAGGCGTGATCCTCGCCCAGCGCCTCCACGGTGCCGCCGATCTTCGTGGCCGCTACGGGTATGCCGAGAGACATGGCTTCCAGCACGGCGAGCGGCAGGCCCTCGAACAGGGAGGGGAGGACGAAGAGATCGGCGCATGCGACGAGATCCGCGATATCCTCGCGGTGGCCGAGGAAATGAATGACATCGGCAATGCCGAGTTCGTTCGCCAAATTCCCGATCCGGGCTTCCTCTTCGCCCGATCCGACGAGAAGAAGAACGATGGAGGGGTGGCGCTCGATGACCGCTGGCAGGGCGCGGATCAGGGACGCGTGGTCCTTCTGTGCCGAGAAGCGCGCGACGGAAAGGAGGACGGTACGGTCGGAAAGATCCATGGCCACGTTCGGCCGTTCCGCTTTCGGCTCGAGCGGGAAGATGCCGTTGCGGACCACCGTCATACGCGATGGGTCGAGATGGCGGTCCATATAGGTTTTGCGCGAGGCTTCGGACACGACGATATGATGGGCGAGGGCAGCGGTTTCCGCTTGGTAATGTGCTTGCTGGTCCGGGTCGGTCAGCAGATAGGGGAGGTGCTCCGTGCGGATGACGGGAATGCCGGCCGCGATGCCCGAAGCTGCAAGCGTATGGCCTTCCCATCCGATGCCGGCATGAACATGCAGCAGATCGATACCCGCCCGTCTCAGCCATGCCTGCAACTCATCGGCAGGCACGAGATCCTTGACGGCAATACCCCGCCTCGCGGCTTTGGTCAGAAGATGGTTGGCCCTTTCGGGATCGGCTATCAGGAAAACATCGTGATCCGGCGCTAATCCGCGTGCCAATGCCAGCATGTGCTCGCCCAGCCCCGAAGGGTCAAGGCTGTCGGTGGCGAGAACGATGCGCGGGCGTCTTGCTGACTGCTCAGGCATGGGGTGCCGGCTGCTCCGGCGTCCGTCCAGCCAGCGGTGCCGTCGCCTCTGCCGGCAGCGGCTCCGGACCGCCCATGGACTGCTCGATCAACAGGCGCATCCGGCGCGCAGTATCGTCCCATGATGAGCGGGCGAGAACGGCGTCTACTGTTTCCAGCCAGGATGTGGACGACTGCCGCAGAGCCAGTGCAGCGGCGCAGGCATCGACAAAGCTTCCCGCATCCTCTGCGATGTAGACGCCGGGCACATCGCTATAACTTCTGACGACGTCGGTAATACCTGTGCTCACGACCGGACGGCCGGCGGCAAGATATTCCGGCGTTTTCGTCGGGCTGATGAACCGTGTCGCTTCATTGAGCGCGAACGGCATCAGTGCCACATCCCATCCAGAGAGATAGGTCGGCAGTTCTGCATAATTCTTCTGCCCGAGATAATGAATATTGGCCGCGCGGGGCAGGTCGTCCTGCGAGATCTTCACCACGGGGCCGAGGAAGACGAATGACCAGTCGGGACGCGCGGCTGCGATGTCTCGGATCAGGCCGAGGTCGAGCCGCTCGTCGATCACCCCGTAGAAGCCGAGGCGCGGACCCTTGATGCCGGCCTGATCCGGAGGAGAGGACTGTCCATTGCGCGCGATGCGGAAATGGTGCGCATCGACGCTCGAGGGGAAGGCGTGAAGATTGTCGTGACGGTCGCGCTTGGCCTCATAGAGGCTGTAGCCGCCGGTGAATACGACATCGGCACGCGCGAGCAGGGCCTGCTCCATGGCTTTCAACTGCGGCGGTGCGAATTTGAAGTTGGCGAGTTCGTCCATGCAGTCATAGACGACGGCCGCCGCATCCACATGGCGTGCAAAAGCGAACATCAGTGGCGTGTAGAACCAGAGGATCGGCTGGCGGTTGCCGTTCAGCGCCAGCAGCTCATCGAGAAGGCCCGCCAGAGCTGTCTCGCGCTGCGTTTCATTCCACCAGTGGGGCACACGCGGGCGAACGGCCTTGACCATGGTGCCGGCAAAGGGATGAATTTCGAGATAGGCGAGATGATGGTCTGTGGGGATATACTCCTCGAAGAAGAAGACCTGCCGATCAGCCGCAAAACGCTGCATCAAATGCTGCGGTCGCTGGAGAACGAAATCCCAGCGGAGGTGGGAAAAACAGACGAGCGGTGCGTCGGTGCAAAAGATGCCCTCCGAAACCTTTGAAAACGCACCCAGTAAATTCATCGAGCTCCCTTCCGCCAAGCTTGCATGGAACTGAGCACGCACCTCTAGGTTCCAGCAGAAGAGGCTCTTTTTTTGTAAGTCTCCGACATCAAGGTTTTCAACCTTCGGATTGAGTGCGGCCATGTCCAGTTTGCGAGAACGACAGCGCGTGGATCAAAGCTCGGACGTATCTCCAGCATGTCGGCAATAGCGAGATGAAAGTCCTCTGCTGATGCCGTGCGACCGGTCTCGGGGGTAATGAACTGCCGCCCGCAGGAGAGCGCGCTGTTGGCAAGCACCGGAAGGCCTGCCAGCATGTATTCCGTCAGGATTGCGGGCGCCCCGTCATCGACGCCGCAGACGACGCCGAGCCGCGCCGTGTTCATCAGCCGGTTCACCTCCTCGAAGGGCACGCCCGGCGGTTCGATGAAGTCGACCGAAAGACCGCGTTCCGCAACCTGTTGCCGGAAGACGTCCGTGAGTTCACCGTAACCGCACACGCAGAGCGCGCGAAGCGAACTCGGGAGCTTCGCCATGGCATCGAACAGAATGTCGTGGCGCTTGTAGCCCTGAGCGGCTGCTACATAGATGATGTCATAGGTTTTCGGTATGTCGAGCGGATAGAACGTCGTGTCCGAGGCGAATTCCGGTCCGATCGGCAGGATCGCGGTCGGCATTCCGGGATGGCGCTCCTGCACGACGTCCGACTGCCATTGGGCGCCGGTGAGGATGAGGTCGAAATGTCGGCTGACATCAGGCGGAATGCGCAGGGCTGGCGCGTCGATCGAATTGTAGATCTTGAAACTGTCGCGACAGGCCAGGAGGATCTCCTCGCTTACACCGAGGCCCCAGACACAGAGGATATGCGGCGCGCCGAACGCGGCGATGTGGCCGAGCATGTCGTTGGAGGCGAAGGGAGCCTGCGGCCCGTTCATGCGGAAAACGCGGCGTTTCAGGTGCCGGCTCGGGCCCGGTCGCGTGTCCGGCGGGGTGCTGCCGCGCCAGTGTGTCCAGATCTCGGCGCTCTCGACGAGCCCCGCCTTCAGACAGGCAAGCGGAAACCGCTCGATGTAGCCGCCGTCGACCGCGACATCGTCGCGATTCTCAAGGTTCTCCGGTCTGCCGTCGCGCTGGCCTGAAAGCCAGGCCATTCGCGCTTCCTCGACCGTCGGTAGGGGAGTGTTGTCCGGTTGCCCGTCCTGGAAGTCGCTGATGACGACGATGCGCCTGCTTGTCATGGACGGGGTAATACCAAGTGTCGATGATAGGAACCTCTAGGATGGTTCAGTGCTGGTCTCTGGCTAGGCGCGTTGCGCAGCGCGATGCTGTCGCATCGGGCAAGCATCGCAACAACGCCAGAGACCAGCACTGAACTACCTTCGGCAGGCGTCTCGGGCTTTCTGGCGTTGTCGAGGCTCTTGACCGATGCGACGGCATCGATCTGCGAACCTCTCCTAGCCAGAAAACCCGAGACGCCTGTCCTATAGGTTTCTATCATCGACACTTGGTATAAGCCCTTTCCTGCCTTGGGATCATTGAACTGATCGTATCAATCGATGACGCAGGCGCGACGCGGACCGCTGTAAGGCTGATAGGTGTTGTCGGAGACCCGATATGACGAATAGCGCTCCTGACACTGGCGAACGTGATCGTCGGTTGCCAGATCGGAAGGGGACGACATCCGGCCGATGTCGTTGGTGGAGGCGACATCCATGTAGGGTGAAATGCAGCTCTTCCGTTCGCCGCTATAGGCGCTGTAGCTGTTATCGTCTGCGCTGTAGGACCGGTAGCGGCGCTCGCACCAGGCCTGATGTTCCGGGGCCTGATGCTTGGGATTATCGATGGCTTGGTCCTGCGCCATTGCAAGATCGGTGTCGTTCACGGGAGCGCCGGGCTCCGTCTTGTCGATTTCGGCGGACGCGTTGTCCATCGATGTCATCGGTTGAGCAACGACCGGCGGATTGACGGCAAGACTGTCGGACGATGCCAGATCGACGGGCGGCGCGGCCGGGGCGCGTTCAAGCTCCCGCCCGGCGGTCGCGACACGCTTCGGCTCGGATGTCCAAAGGTCGGGTACGTTGATGTTGGCAAGGGCCTCCGTCGCGGGCTTCGCCATAAGGGCGGAGGCACTGAGGAAGCCGGCGATAAAGAGCGTCATGGCGACGGTGAGGAAGAAAGCAAGCGCGGCCGTGGCTTTCATGATGATGCTCCTGACATGCATAGAAACGTCTTGATTCTCAAGAATCTGACCGTCAACGCATGGTGTGGCGCAGAGTTCCGACAGCTTCCACGTGCCGAAAACATCGAGTATTCGTAAAATACGTCGTGCGAGATTTAACGGCGTTGAACCGCTCGCAAACGAGCGGCGCAGCCTGTCAGACGCTCTTCAGATACAGCACGATGGATGTTGCCATGCTGCCGACCGTCGCGAGCACGACGATGCCGACGAGCACTGCGAAGATGATTTTCGCCCGGCGGGAAGGCGGAGCGTCGTGGTCGAGATCATGATGAGGCATGCCGCATCTTGGCCGATACCGCCACCTGCCGTCAATGGCAGGCAGCGTTATCGCTCAGCGACGGATTGGCGCATCGGGTCTCAGGCCCGCCACCGCAACAGGATCGTCGACAGCGGTGGCAGGGTGAGCGACAGGGACTGCGGCTTGCCATGGGCAGGGTGATGCTCCGTCCAAACCTCGACATTCCCGAGGTTGGAGCCGCCGTAAACGCCGGCGTCGCTGTTGAACACCTCTTCCCAGCGCCCTTCCGCCGGTACACCGATCCGGTAGCCCTGGCGTGGTACGGGCGTCATGTTGGAGACGGCGAGCACCATCGACGTCCGGTCCTTGCTGAGGCGCAGCATGCCGAAGATCGAATGTTCCGCATCATCCGAGACCGCCCAGTCGAAGCCCTGAGGATGCAGATCTCCATATTGCAACGCCGGTTCAGAGGCATAGAGTCGGTTGAGATCGCCCACGAGCCGCTGCATACCGGCATGTTCCGGGCGATCGAGAAGATCCCAGACGATCGAGCCGTCATGGTTCCACTCCGTCTCCTGTGCGATTTCGCCGCCCATGAAGAGCAGCTTCTTGCCGGGATGAGCCCACATGAAGCCGAAATAGGCGCGCAGATTGGCCAATTTCTGCCAGGCGTCACCCGGCATCTTGCCGAGGAGAGAGCCCTTCCCGTGCACGACCTCGTCGTGGGAGAGCGGCAGCATGAAGCGCTCGGAATAGGCGTAGACCATGCCGAACGTCATCTGACCGTGATTGTAACGCCGGTAGACAGGATCGTCCTGCATGTAATGCAGCGTGTCATGCATCCAGCCCATGTTCCATTTGAAGTCGAAGCCGAGGCCACCGTTCTCGACCGGCTGCGTCACGCCCGGCCATGCGGTGGACTCTTCGGCGATCATCAGCACGTTCGGGCAGCGCTGGTGCACGATGCTGTTCAGGTGCTTGAAGAACTCGACGGCTTCAAGGTTTTCCCGCCCGCCATATTTGTTCGGTATCCATTCGCCGGCATTCCGGCTGTAGTCGCGATAGAGCATGGAGGCCACCGCATCCACGCGCAGCGCGTCGATATGGTATTCTTCCAGCCATTCGAGCGCGCTGGCGATGAGGAACCCCTTCACCTCGTTGCGGCCGAAATTGTAGATCAGCGTATTCCAGTCCTTGTGGAAACCTTCGCGGGGATCCTCATGCTCGTAAAGAGCCGTGCCGTCGAAACGGGCGAGGCCCCAGACGTCGGTCGGGAAGTGGGCAGGCACCCAGTCGAGAATGACGCCAATGCCCGAGGCATGGCAACGATCGACGAAATAGGCGAAATCCTCCGGAGTGCCGTAACGACCCGTCGGCGCGAAGAGGCCGAGCGGCTGGTAGCCCCAGGATCCGCCGAACGGATATTCCATGATCGGCAGCAGCTCGATGTGGGTGAAGCCCAGACGTGCGGCATAGGGAATGAGGCGCTGGCTGAACTCGATCCAGTCCAGCGACCGGTTTCCGTCTTCGGCAATGCGAAGCCAGGACTCCAGATGAACCTCGTATACGGAAATGGCGGCTTCTCCGTCACGGATTTCCGTTTTCCGGCGCATCCAGTCTTCATCGGTCCACGGATAGGGCGCGGCCGATGCGACGATGGAGGCCGTGGCAGGTGCCGCCTCGCTTGCGCGCGCGATCGGGTCGGCCTTCTGCGGCAACAGGTTGCCGGAGGCGTCGATGATCTCGAACTTGTAGCGTTCGCCCTTGCCGAGACGCGGGATGAAAATTTCCCAGACGCCGGCCGAGGGACGCAGCCGCATCGGGTTGCGGCGTCCATCCCACGCGTTGAAGTCCCCGACGACGGAGACGCGTCGAGCGTTCGGCGCCCAGACGGCAAACCGCACGCCCTCGATACCGTCAACATCCGTGACCCGTGCGCCAAAGGTCCGGCCGAGGCTGTAATGGGTGCCTTGCGAGAAGAGGTGCAGGTCGAGGTCGCCAAGCAGCGGGCCGAAGGCGTAGGGGTCCTCGGTTTCCTGAATGGCTTCCGGCCAGGTGATCCGCAGCCGATAGCGGGGCAGATCGGTCAGAGCCGCAAAGAGACCGCCGGGGTGCACGAGCTCAAGGCTCGTTGCAACTGCGCCGCTTGCCGGGTCGAGAAGGTCGATCCCGACAGCACCCGGCATGAGCACGCGCACGATGGTCCTGTCGGCGTGCGGGTGCGCGCCGAGCACGGCGAAGGGATCGCCATGTCGGCCATCCATGAGGGCGGTGATGGCATCGTTGTCGATACCCTGAAGAAGATCGAGGCGTTCCAGCATCAGGCGTTACTTTCCGAAAGTCGGCGGACGATGGCGGAGAAGCCAGCGAGCGGGATGGGCAGCCATTTCGGCCGGTTGCGGGCTTCGTAGGCGATTTCGTACGTGGCTTTTTCCAGAAGGAAGAGGTCGAGGATCCGCGTGCGGACCGCTTCGGGCATGCGCAGCGCATCCGACGTTTCCGTGACAGCGAAGTAGCTCGTCAGGAATACCGCCTCGGCTTTTTCGATAAAGGCGCGGATGAGCACCGACCGTCTGTCGTCGGTCGGGTCGCTCACCACCTCGTTGTCGAGTTCCGCCGTCGCTGCGAGATAGCTCAGCGACCGCAAGAGGCCTGCAACATCGCGCAGCGGATTTGTCTTCGCGCGGCGTTCGTCCAGGCCCCGGGCCGGCTCGCCTTCGAAGTCGATGATGTAGGCATCGGCTTCCGCAACGAGGATCTGGCCCAGATGGAAATCACCGTGATTGCGGATCATCAGCGTGTCCGCTGCACTATCGGCAAGGGCACCGATGGAAGCGAGCAGGGTCTCGCGCCCATCGACGAGCATGGTGATCTCCTCGCCGAGCGCCGGTTCCACGTCGCCGCGTGCACGGTCGAGAATGGCAAGCCCGTCCGAAATCTGGCCGACCACCTGACGGCGCAGGTCCTCGATATCATCGGTCCGGGCATGCAGCGGCGCAAAGGCATCATCCTCGGTCGGCTTCGCCAGCGCGACATGGAGTTCGCCGAGACGCGTGCCGACATTGGAGACGAAGTCCATCAGCGGCGAGAACAGGCCCTCCTGCACGTCCGTGGAGGCGATGTCTGTCACGGATGTCAGCGTGTCGTCCAGCGTGCGGCGCAGGGTGCTGAGCATCCAGTTCCACGCATCGCCCTGATTTCGGATCGCGCCCTGAATGATGATCAGCGTGGAGCGCGTGCCGTCCGGAGCGATGCGGGCGATCTCTCCGAGCAGGGGCGCGGTGTTGGCATAGCCGACGCTGGTCAGATAGCGCGTCATCTCCACCTCCGGGTGGATGCCCGGGAAGATGTGGCGGATGAGCTTGATCATCGCGATATCGCCGACGATCAACGAGCTGTTGGATTGCTCTGCCGAAAGCCAGTGGATCGGCACGTCGTCGCGCACGTCGATGCCATCGAGCTGGTCGCTTCCGATGAACTCCAGCGTGCCGCTGCGTCCGGAGATTTGGGTGCGTTCGCGCAGCCCCTTGAGGACCCCGCGGGCAAAGGCATCCACCGCGAACCCGTCCGTCAGGAAGCCGACGCGTCGGCCCTGCCGGATACGGGCAAGCGCCAGCTGCTGGGCAAGCGCCGGCGGATTGGCGTCGTCCCACGCGATAGCGAGCGGCAGCATGTAGGTTTCGGTGTGCCCTTCGAGTTCGGCCTCGAGTTCGCCGAGCAGGATATCGTGGGGGAAGCCCATGGGTACGGCGCTGACGATCGTAGCGCCATGCAGCGTCTCGCCCTTAGAGCCGAACCAGCGCCGCTTTGCGAGATAGGAGGGAAGGACATCGCGCGAGAGGACGTTCGAAAGACGCGGTTCCTCGACTACTTCCAGCAGATCTCGGCGAAGCACCATCGTTGCGAAATCGGGCAGCTGTTCAGGTGGGTCGTTGCGCCAGGTCGGGCCATCGGCTTCGGCAACGAGCTGGAACCAGAAGAAGCCGTAGGGCGGCAGGGTCAGGAGATAGGTGAGCTGGCCGATGGGCGGGAACGGCGACATGCCGGTCAGTTCGATCGGCACGCGGTTCTCGAATTCCGAGAGATCAAGCTCGACGGCCTGCGGCAGGCGTGAGAGGTTGAAGACGCAGAGGATCGTATCGCCCTCGTATTCCCTGATATAGGCGAGGATCTTGCGGTTGCCCGGCTTCAGGAAACGCTGGGTGCCCCGGCCGAACGCGATGTGGCGACGACGGAGCGCCAGCATGTGGCGCGTCCAGTTCAGGAGCGAATGCGCATCCGCCGACTGCGCCTCGACATTCACGGCCTCGTAGCCATAGAGCGGATCCATGACCGGGGGCAGAACGAGGCGGGCGGGGTCTGCGCGGGAAAAGCCGCCATTGCGGTCCGGCGACCACTGCATCGGCGTGCGCACGCCATCGCGGTCGCCGAGATAGATGTTGTCGCCCATGCCGATTTCGTCGCCGTAATAGATAACCGGCGTGCCGGGCATGGAGAGCAGCAGCGCGTTCATCAGCTCAACGCGCCGTCGGTCGCGCTCCATCAGCGGCGCAAGCCGGCGGCGGATGCCGAGATTGATGCGGGCACGGCGGTCGGCGGCATAGATGTTCCAGAGATAGTCCCGCTCGGCATCCGTCACCATTTCGAGCGTCAGCTCATCATGGTTGCGCAGGAAGATCGCCCACTGGCAATTGTCCGGAATATCGGGCGTCTGGCGCATGATGTCGGTGATCGGAAAACGGTCTTCCTTGGCGATGGCCATGTACATGCGCGGCATCAGCGGAAAGTGGAACGCCATGTGGCATTCGTCGCCATTGCCGAAATATTCGTTCGTATCTTCCGGCCACTGGTTGGCTTCGGCAAGCAGCATGCGGCCGGGATGGCTCTCGTCGAGCGCCGCACGGATCTGCTTCAGGATGTCGTGGGTTTCCGGCAGATTCTCGTTGTTCGTCCCCTCGCGCTCGATGAGGTAGGGGATGGCGTCCAAACGAAAGCCGTCGATGCCGGTCTCCAGCCAGAAGCGCATGACCGAAAGCAGTTCTTCCATCACCTTCGGATTGTCGAAGTTCAGATCCGGCTGGTGAGAATAGAATCTATGCCAGTAATAAGCGCCTGCAACCGGATCCCAGGTCCAGTTGGACTTTTCCGTATCGAGGAAGATGATGCGGGTTTCCGGAAACTTCTGGTCCGTATCCGACCAGACGTAGAAATCGCGCTCCGGGGAGCCAACCGGCGCATTGCGGGCGCGCTGAAACCACGGGTGCTGGTCGGAGGTGTGGTTGATCACCAGCTCGATGATGACACGAATTCCCCGCTCATGGGCGGCATCCACGAAGGCGCGAAATTCGTCCATCGTTCCGTAGTCGGGGCTGACATCGCCGTAGTCGGCAATATCGTAGCCATCGTCGCGTCTCGGCGACGGGAAGAACGGCAGCAGCCAGATCGCGGTGACGCCAAGCGAGGAGATGTGGTCGAGCTTCTCCTGCAGGCCTTTGAAGTCGCCGATGCCATCGCCATTCCCGTCATGGAACGACTTGATGTGAAGCTGGTAGATGATGGCGTCCTTGTACCATAGCGGGTCCGAGGAGCCGCTTTCGGCATGTGTCTGTGGGCGGGTGCCGCTCTCGTCCTGCACCTGATCGGTCAGCATATCCATGTCGATTCCTCCCTATCGAACCCGCCAGATGCCGAACGGCATCGTCGGATCGAGGCGGATGCGTTGTGTCTTGCCCGTCCAGGTGAAGCTCCGGTTGGCAATAAGGTCTTCCATGGGAAGCGATCCGTTGTCCGGAAGGTTCCATGACCAGAGCGGAACTTCGACATCCGCCTCCTGTACGTTGTGAGGATCGAGGCTGATGGCGATCAGCAGCACGTTTTCGCGGCCGGCGCTTGCCTTCTCGAAGAACATGACATTGTCGTTCCAGGCGGGAAGAAGTGTCAGCCCGAGATGCGAGTGGAGCGCCGGGTTTTCGCGACGGATACGGTTCAAAAGCGCGATTTCGCCCTTGATATGGCCCGGGCGGTCATAGTCCCACGCGCGGATCTCGTACTTTTCGCTGTCGGCATATTCCTTGCGCTTGGCATCCGGCCGGCCTTCGCAGAGCTCGAACCCGTTATAGACACCCCAGAGGCCTGAAAGGGTCGCGGCGAGGGCAGCACGAATGAGATAGGCCGGACGGGGCGCATTCTGCAGGAAGTCCGGGTTGATATCATGCGTGTTGACGAAGAAGTGCGGGCGGAAGAACTCTTTCGGCTCCTCCGTCGTGATCTCCCGCATGTATTCCTCGAGTTCCCACTTTGCGTTCCGCCACGTGAAGTAGGTGTAGGATTGCGAGAACCCGACTTTGGCCAGCCGGTACATGACCTTTGGCTTGGTAAAGGCTTCCGAAAGGAAAACGACCTCGGGATGACGACCGCGGATGTCGGCGATCATCCACTCCCAGAAAGGGAACGGCTTCGTGTGCGGATTGTCGACGCGGAAAAGCTTGACGCCCTGATCGACCCAAAGCTGGACGACATCGCGAAGCGTCTCCCATAGAGAGGGAACGGCGTCTTTCGCGTAGAAATCGACGTTGACGATGTCCTCGTATTTCTTCGGCGGGTTTTCCGCATAGCGGATCGTTCCATCCGGTCGCCAGTCGAACCAGCCGGGGTGATCCTTCAGCCAGGGATGATCCGGTGAAGCCTGTATCGCCAGATCGAGAGCGATTTCGAGCCCGTGTTCTGCGGCGGCCGATACCAGTCGGCGGAAATCCTCGAACGTGCCGAGTTCCGGATGGATCGCGTCATGGCCGCCCTCCGGCGAGCCGATGGCGTAGGGGCTGCCGGGATCGTTCGGACCGGGTGTCAGCGTATTGTTGCGGCCCTTACGGTTCGTGGTCCCGATCGGGTGGATCGGTGGGAAGTAAAGGACGTCGAAGCCCATCTCGCGAATGGCGGGCAGCCGGCCGATAACGTCGTCGAACGTTCCATGGCGATTGGCGTCGCCGCTCTGCGAGCGCGGGAAAACCTGAAACCAGCTCGCAAAGCCTGCTGCCTTCCGCTCGGCGTCGACCGGAATAACGGCGGAACGGACGCTGAAAGGACGACGGTCGGCACGTGCCATGAGAGAAAAGGTTTCCGGTGCGAGCAACCGTCGGGTCTTCGCATCGGCATCCTCTTCCGCAAGCGTTGCCAGAAGCGCCTTCAGTTCGGGTTGAACCCGCTGGGGGCCATGCTCTTGCGCGGCCTTGATGAGGTTTATGCCTTCCTGAATCTCCAGCGTCAGGTCGAGATTGGCTTCGTGCTTCTTGCCGAGTTCGTATCGGAAGATGGCGTAGGGATTGCGCCAGGCCTCCACGACATATTCGTGGCGACCCATCCGCTTTAGCGTGAATTCTGCCTTCCAATGGTCGTTGACGACGAACTGCATCGGAACTTCGGTCCAATCCTGCGCATCCACCGGACGCCAGAGGAGCACGGCAGCCAGTGGATCATGCCCATCGCCGAAGATATCGGCTTCGACCTTCACGACGTCGCCGACCACGCGCTTGACCGGGAAGCGGCCTTCATCGACGGCTGGCGATACCTTCTCGATGGCCAGCCGTGGTGTATCTGCGGCGGCACGCGCATCCATGGGCGCGCCTGCCATGAGGATCGGCTTCGACGCCGTACCCTCGAAGATGCGCAGCTCGCCCGGCGCAAGCCGAACATCGGCGTCGAGGGCACGTTCCGGCCGAGCGATATCGCAGAGCGGCAGGAAGGCGGATGCTGCCTCGCGGATGGCGTTGAAAGGTGCTGCGGCACTGCGACGAAGATCGCGATTGCACACGATGACGCGTACCGTCTCCGCCTGACGAAGATCCACGTGGTCGCCCTGCACGAGAGCGCTGACGGATGTGGCGCTGCCGGCAATCAGTGTGAGCGGCATTCCGGCCGGAAGCTTCGCGGCGGCAAGCCGCTCGTTGACCGAGCGGATTTCCGACGAGATGTCGAAGGCGCCTTGCGATTTCAGCGCGCGGATGCCGCCACCATGACCATGCATCGGGTCGAGCGGTGTCGATGCGCCGAACTCGAAGCCCATCGGGATGAGGATGCCCTGACCGAGGGTCGCGGAAAGACCGAGCGTTCGAACGGCGCGCCGCTTCAGGATCTCGCTGCTTTCCGTACCATGGGCAGTTCGCTTGGCGAACGGCGCTTCGGGAAAGGCGATTTGATACGGGAAACTGCGTTGCAACTCATATTCGTCCAGAAGCCAGCGGTCCTGCATGTTCCACCACGCGAGCGACGAGAAGCCGCCCTCGAAGCCGGCTTGAGCCAGAGCTTTGCGGTCCTCGAACGATGTGCCGGGCGTCCATGCTAGAAACCGGACCTTCGGCTGGCGCTGCCGGACACTTGAGATCAGGTTTCGCCATGCGTCCGCCGGCATCGTGGCAAGGCCGATGCATCGGAAACCATCGATACCGGCGTCCGTGAGCTTCTGGAGACGATCTGTCCACGTGGCGACCAGGGTGGCCTGTTGGTCCACATCATGGCCCTGCACAGCGCGGCTGCCGGAGACCATAGGCGAAATGCGGGGATCGACGGTAGCGCTGCCGTTCGACGGTGCGTCTGCCTCTCGCCCGACGACGATGTCCAGCATCAGGGCTAGACCGTGACGCCGTGCGGCATAGACTAGCGTCGAAATGCCATCTTCGATGCTGTCGCCGACGCCAAGCTCTGAGCCTAGGGTGTTAAAGTCGGCAGTGACGAAAACGCTGGTTCCGTCCCCTCTTTGGAAGACCGGTGCCGAAAGGACGGTGTCGAAACCGAGCGTTGCGGCATGCGCAAAGGCCGCGTCCCACGCCTCCATTCCCCTCAGATGCAGGGGGTGGACGTAGTAGATCCGCGGCGGCGTGATGACAGGTGTGTGTGCTTCGGCAAGCGAATGAACATTCATGGGCTGTCTCGCGTTGTTTCGTTGAGAACCGTGCGAACCCCAAGCTTGTTCCACATCGTCTTGCCAAACATGGCGTGGCGGTGCTGTCAGATGCGTGCGGACGTCGTGCTTTCCGAGCGCGGACGCTCCTCCCGCATGACAGTGGAAATCGCCACGAGAAGCGGGGCTTCGGGCAATTCGTCGAGCGTCATGGAGAGCTTCGGCTTCCAATTTGGATAGCTGTCGCTGGTCCCCGGAACATTCGTCGGATTTTTCTCGCCGGTCATATCCGCGAGACGTACCGCCGCGAGGGCAGACGTGGTCCTGGCGATGAAACGGTGGGCATCGACCACGATGCCGGTCAGAGCGCTGTCCTCGGCAGACCCGGACGGCAGGCGGGCAGGCTGTTCTATTCCCGCGTCGTCAAGCACTTGCACGAGATCCTTTCGCTCCATCCTTCGCTCTTCCTGATGCGCCTGCGTAATGTCAGGCGGGAGGATGCCATGCTCGGCGCGGGTGGCGATATCGGCGCCGCGCCACCAGCCGGCGAGCGTCTGGTGGTCATGCGTGGAGATGCAGGCGAGCGACAAAGCCGGATAGGCTTCTGCCGGTTTGAAGCCGTCTTCCGTGCGCTCGTAGGACAGGATGCGGTAGGAGAGAATGCGTGCTTGAGCGAGATCATCCTGCAAGCCCTCGGGGAGGACGCCGAGATCCTCGCCGATGACGAGGCATTCATGATGTTTGGAGGATGTCGCAAGAATGCCGAGCAGATCCCGTTCCGGATAGGCGACATAGGCGCCGCCGTCCGGCTTCAGGTCGAGCGGAACGAGGAAGAGGCGGCGCAGCGCTGCGGCATGGTCGATGCGGATCGCGCCGGCATAGCGCATGGCGGCCGTTACCATGCGCTGGTAGGGCGATGGATCACCGCTGGCGATAGCCGCTGGCTGGAAGGCGGCGAGGTGCCAGTCCTGGCCGTCGGCCGCAAAAGGATCCGGCGGACTTCCGACGGTGGCCTTGGAGACGTAGAGATCGCGCTCCCCCCAGGTCGCGGCGCCATCGAGCGCCTCGCCGACCGCAAGATCGAGATAGAGGCCGATCCGCATGCCAGCAGCCTTTGCAGCCCTCGAGGCTGTGTCGAGCTGGCAGTGCGCCAGCCATTGCAGCCACATATGGAAGCGGATCTCGTCCTCGTGGGTCTCGGCAAAAGCAACGACATCCGGGCTTTTTGGGTCCTTGAAGCTCTCCGGCCATGCATGCCAGCCGGCACCGAGGCCTTGGGCGGACATTGTGAAAGACAGGGTCTCGAACAATGCATGGAGGCGCAACGGCGCACCTTCGCGGGTGATGAACGTGTCGAAATCTTCCGGCTCGGACGATCCGTGTCTCTCGGGCGTCCAGCCCGTCCAGATGTTGCGCAGCGCTTCGAGCTTCAGGTTGCAGACGCCGACATAATCGACAAGTCCTGCTTGCCGCAATTCAGCAGCCTTACTCTCCATATCCGGGTCCTGCTCGTAACCGGGAACGCGATCGACGGCGATGTAGAGGGGGTTCAGGCGCTGTCGGCTGGAGGGTTCATAGGGGCTGCAGCGATCGGGGTCGGCGAGAAAGGGCGCGTGCAACGGTGTCAATCCGATGAAGTCCGCGCCCAGCGGGCCGAAAACCCGGGCGATGTCGCAGAGATCCTGAAAGTCGCCGATACCCCAGTTGCGGGATGAACGAAGCTCATAAGGTTCGAGTGTCACGCCCCACACGCGCGTGTCTTGGAGAAAGGGGGGCAGGTAGGAGGCAGGGAGAGGCGCGGCTTTCTCCGTGGTCCGGAGTGTCGGCTCGCTCGGCTCCTCGGCGTCGACCTCGACGTTCAGCGCCTCCAGGATTTTGATTTTCGTCTCGCTGGAGACGGTAACTTCATCCTTATCGGGACTGGGTCGCGTTTCGCCGATACCGTGCCGGCGTGCAATCTCATCGATCGTCTGACGCTTCATGAATGTCGTCGCCTTTTGAGAAGTCCTGATGCGGGTGTGAAGGGAGACCTAAGGCGGCGTGGCCGGATGGCAAATGACGACGGTGCTATTTGCGAGCCTGTCCTCGTGCAGTGCCGTCCGACGAGACCGGAACCGGCCGGGGCCACGTCTGGCGCCACGGCAGGTTCCTGTTCGTTGGGACGTTCTAGATCTTTGCGGTTTCGCCGGATTCCTTGAGGGATGCAAATGTCATGGTGACGCTGCGCAGGTTGGCATCCAGCCAATCGGCCATTGCGATTTCCTCGTCGAGATTGGAGCGCAGCGTAGGTACAGCATTCGGGAAGCCGCCGAGTTCGGCCACCGTGATCAGCGACTTGTAGGCAGCGATCTCGAAATTCTCGAAGGCGAAATTTGCGAAAGAGTTCTTCAGGATTTCGTCACCGGCGACGGTGTGGCCTAGCGCCGCCATCGCGCCCGTGAAGGAAAGCGCCATGTCCTTGAGTGCCGAATGGCTCTCTGCCAACTCGTCCAGCAGCGTCTCGATCCGCGTCATCTGGCCTTCCGTTTCACGAATGTGCTGCTGAAGGCGGTCGGCAACCTGGGGATAGTTCTCGATCCTGGAAACCTGTGGCTTCATGATGGAGAGCGCCTGATTCTCCATTGCATGGGCATTCTTAAGTCCCGTGACGAAGATCGTGCGGATATCGGTGTCGGCCATGGTGTGCTCCTTCTCGTATAAAAAGCCGCAGAACCATGGGGAGCCCGGTAAGTTCCCGGGGGAGACAGAGGCGAGGCGCTCAGCCGTCGCCTGAAAAGTGCTTAGTGGCTGGTCGCCGCCTTGGCCTGGCGCATGGCGGCCAGATACTTCTCGCCAGGGCGAGACGTCATGGCGGCGACTTTGATGCGGGTCTGTTCGCGATGGGCCTCGGCCCGCTGACGCGCCGCTTCACCCTGCGCGATCAGGATCCTGACGCTTTCGCGCAATTCGATCTGCTTATCCATGGCATACCTCATGCTGCTGCGAGATCGGCAACCTCGCCGAACTGGATGATCAGGCGCGGCTCGCTCATGTCACCGGACTCTTCATCGACCTTAACCGCATAGGCCGCCACGCCCGGAAAACGTGCGGACATGGAGGTCGCGATCTTCTCCGCGCTGACGGCATTCGAAGCCTGGCGCATCTCGCCCGGAGCAACGCCGCCGCGGACCTTCTTGAAAGGCATGACAATGAATTTCTCTGCTGTCGCCATCTCGAAACATCTCCTGATTTGTTCTCTAAATGTTCTATTCCACGGGACATGTCAAGAGATGTGTTTCAGATGTGCGAGCATGAAACCTGCAGACACTGGAGCAGAGCCTGCCGCGTTTCGCGACTGCCGCGATCTTCGTCTGGACGTTGGCAGCGCCTGAAGCAGCCTCTCTTCGAGATTGCCGCGTGCATCGGTGCTTGCTTGGGAATTACGCAGCGCTAGCGGCACGGTTCCGGGGCCATTCTTCGTTACATCCATGTGTAGCGGAAAGACGCGAATGTGCCTTAAAGGAGCAGGCTTGGGGGACCGTAACTAAGGTTTGCCGCGATTTTGCCGCCTAGGTTGTCGCTTGGCAGGAACTTCCCTGCGGGTCATCCGTTGCTGCTTCGGCATGCCGAACAGGTCTAATGCTGCTTTCTGCAGAGAACTCGTCGCTGCCCTGTTGCATGCGATAGCAATGACTTTCTCGACGTCACGATTTTCAAATATTCCAAGACGAGGAAAAGAACCCATGGACCAGTCCGTAAAATCGCGCCGCAAGGCCGACCTGAAGACGCCAACGGGCCTTTCGCAGGAAGGCGTGAAGGATATTTCCGGGGGTGCATCGGCCCTCCTGGCCGATGTCTTCGCGCTTTATCTGAAGACCAAGAATTTTCACTGGCATATGTCCGGCGCGAACTTCCGCGACTATCATCTGCTGCTCGACGATCACGGAGCCGAGTTGCTTGCCATAACGGACCCGCTGGCCGAGCGCGTGCGCAAGCTGGGTGGTTCGACGCTGAAGTCGATCGGTGACATCTCCCGCCAGCAGCGGATCAAGGATAACGATGCCGATTTCGTTCACCCGCACGAGATGCTTGCAGAGTTACGCGACGATAATGGTGCTTTGATCCAGAGCATGCGGGAGCTACACGACGTCTGCGACGAGCATGGCGATGTCGCCACCGCAAGCCTGCTGGAAAACTGGATCGATGACGGCGAGAAGCGCGTCTGGTTCCTGTTCGAGATTCTGCGCGGAACCAATACCTAATCGGTCGTTCCGCACGGTGCATTATATAAGAAAGGCGCAGGCTGGGGAGCCTGCGCCTTTCTCGTGCCGGATCGATGTCCAATGCGCGTTCAGATCTTGCCGTCCTTCAGGCGCGACAGGAGGTACTTGCCATATGTGCTCTTGCCGAGCTTCTTGCCGAGGACCTCAAGCTGGTTGGCGTCGATGAAGCCGTTGAGGTAGGCGATTTCTTCCGGGCAGGCGATCTTGAAGCCCTGGCGACGTTCCAGCGTGGCGACGAACTCGCCTGCATCGAGCAGGCTGTCCGGGGTGCCCGTGTCGAGCCAGGCATAGCCGCGGCCCATCAGTTCGACGCTGAGCTTGCCGCGTTCCAGATAGATCCGGTTGACGTCGGTGATCTCCAGTTCGCCGCGCGGCGAGGGCTTGAGGTTGGCGGCGATATCCACGACGGCGGCATCGTAGAAGTAGAGACCGGTAACGGCCCAGTTGGACTTCGGCTCCGGTGGCTTCTCCTCGATGGAGAGCGCCTTCATGCTCTTGTCGAACTCGACCACGCCGTAGCGTTCCGGGTCGGCGACATGATAGGCGAACACGGTGGCTCCCTCCGTTCGGGCGCTTGCGCGATCGAATAGATCAGTGATCCCGTGGCCGTAGAAGATGTTGTCGCCGAGGATCAGGCAGGAGGGATCCGAGCCGACGAAATCGGCGCCGATGATATAGGCCTGCGCCAGACCATCCGGAGACGGCTGCTCGGCATAGGTGAGGTTGATGCCCCAGGCGCTGCCGTCACCCAGCAGGCGCTGGAAGTTCGGCAGATCTACCGGGGTCGAGATGATCAGGATGTCCTTGATGCCGGCCAGCATCAGCGTGGACAGCGGATAGTAGATCATCGGCTTGTCGTAGACCGGCATCAGCTGCTTGGATGTGACCAGCGTCATCGGATGCAGTCGCGTACCGCTGCCGCCTGCGAGAATAATACCCTTCATCGAAATACTCCTAAATGAACTACGCCTGGAGAATGCGGGTGACGACCGTTTCGGTCGCTGCGCGCCAGTCCTGCAGGGTGATGCCGTGGATGGCGGAAAGTTTGCTGCCGTCGAGCTGGGAATTGGCCGGACGCTTTGCCGGCGTCGGATAGGCACTCGACGGGATCGGGTTGACCTTCGCAGACGGCCCGCCCTGTTCTGCCGACAGGCGGAAGATCTCTGTTGCGAACTCCGCCCAGCTGGCGCGACCGGCATTGGTCAGGTGGAACGTACCGCGCAGTGCCGCGTCGTCGCTCTTCAGGAGGTTGTCGGCAACCGTGAGAATGGCATCGGCGATGTCGAGCGCCGAGGTCGGGCATCCCATCTGGTCGGCGACCACGTTCATCTCGTCTCGGTCGGCTGCCACGCGCAGCATCGTCTTGACGAAGTTCTTGCCGTAGGGGCTGTGAACCCAGGCGGTGCGAAGGATCGCATGGTTCGGCGTGGCCGCTGCCACGGCCTCTTCGCCGGCAAGCTTCGAGCGGCCGTAAGCGCCGATCGGCGCAACCGGGTCGCTTTCGACATAGGCGCCCGTCTTCGTCCCGTCGAAAACGTAATCGGTGGAGATGTGGACGATCGGAATACCGAGTCCGGCAGCCGCTTTCGCCAGTGCGCCCGCTGCCTCGCCATTGACCTTGGTGGCGAGATCTTCCTCGCTTTCGGCCTGATCCACCGCCGTGTAGGCGGCAGCGGAAATGATGATGTCAGGCCGGATGGCCGCAATGGCGGGTCCGAGCGTTTCCGGTGCGCTGAAATCCACTTCCGGGCGACCGAAGGTGACGATGGCGATATCAGGACGGTTGGCTGCCCGCTCGATGATCGAGCGGACGACCTGTCCTTCCTTGCCGGTGACGAGATATGTCAGAGCCATCAGGAAGCCTTCGGCTGCGTCTGGATGAGGCCCAGGCGACCGCCGTCATAGCCATCACGCAGCGGCTTCCACCACCATTCGTTCTCCAGATACCAGCGCACCGTCTTCTCGATGCCGGTGTCGAAGTTCTCAAGCGCTTTCCAGCCGAGTTCGGTTTCCAGACGCGTCGCGTCGATCGCGTAGCGGGCATCGTGGCCCGGGCGATCCGTGACGTGCTCGATCAGCCTGGCATGCGGCGCGCCCTGCGGACGCAGCGTGTCCATGAGTTCGCAGACGCGGTGTACGACGTCGATGTTGCGACGCTCGTTGCGGCCGCCGACATTGTAGGTCTCGCCCACCTCACCGCGTTCGGCGATCAGGTCGAGCGCGCGGGCGTGATCCTCGACATAGAGCCAGTCGCGGATGTTGGCGCCGCTGCCATAGACGGGAAGCTTCTTGCCGTGCATCGCATTGAGGATGATCAGCGGGATCAGCTTTTCCGGGAAATGGTAGGGGCCGTAATTGTTGGAGCAGTTCGACACCACGATCGGCAGGCCGTAGGTACGCTGCCAGGCCTTGGCCAGATGATCCGACGAAGCCTTGGACGCCGAATATGGCGAGCTCGGGTCATAAGGCGTCGTTTCGGTGAAGAGCCCGTCGTCGCCGAGCGATCCGTAGACCTCGTCCGTGGACACGTGCAGGAAGCGGAAGGCTTCCTTGGCATCGGCTTCCAGCGTGTTCCAGTACGCGCGAGCGGCTTCCAGCATGGTGAACGTGCCGATGACGTTGGTCTGCACGAAGTCGGCAGCACCCGTGATCGAACGGTCGACGTGGCTTTCGGCCGCAAGGTGCATGACGCGGTCCGGGCGGAACGTGTCGAAGGCTTCCTGGATGGCGCTGCGATCGCAGATGTCGGCCTGCAGGAACCTGTGATTTGCCTCGTTGCTGATGCTGTCGAGAGAGGTCAGCGTGCCGGCATAGGTCAGCTTGTCGATGGTGAGAACCTCGTAGCCCTTCTCAAGGACGAGATAACGAACCACGGCCGAACCGATGAAGCCGGCGCCTCCGGTAACAATAACGCGCATAGTCGGGTTTCCTGATGGTTACGAGTTGGCGTTGGGGCCGGTATAGGTGAAGCTTTCCTTCAGCTCTGCCAGCAGCGGCTGAAGCGTGTCCTTCTTCGACAGGACGGGCGTGCTGGCGACATCGGGCCAGACGATGCCGATAGCCGGATCGTCCCAGCGCAGCCCGCGGTCGTGCTCGGCGCTGTAATAGTCCGTCACCTTGTAGCTGACCTCCGTGGCCGGCACCAAAGTGCAGAAGCCGTGGGCAAAGCCCGCGGGAACCCACAGCTGATGGCCGTTCTGCGCGGTCAGTTCCGCGCCGACATACTGGCCATAGGTGGGCGAGCCGACGCGGATATCGACCGCGACGTCATAGATGGCGCCTGCGATGCAACGGACGAGCTTGCCCTGTGCGCGCGGCTCCAGCTGAAAATGCAGCCCGCGCACCGTGCCGGCATCCGCCGAAAGCGACTGATTGTCCTGACGGAACTCGACCTTTGCCGCCTGTTCCTCGAACAGGGACTGGCGGAACGTTTCCATGAAGTACCCGCGGTCGTCACCGATCTTGTTCGGCTTGACCAGAATCACGTCGGAAATCGAAAGGCGCTCAAAATTCATGCATAGGTCCATCTATCGTTGCTGAAATATCTTTATCGGCTGGCAATGCTTGTATCAACGTGTCTGTGCAGCTTTCAAGACATCTGTGAAAGACAAGGCCCGGGGACTTGCCTTTCTTCTCTAATCCCGAATTGTGCCGTCTTCGCGATCCTGCGTCAGGTTGACGCTGTAGTAGGGATCGTTCGTGATGCGCGGCTTCCAGCGGGCAAGAACCGTTTCGGCTTCCCGACGGAACCGGTCCGCCTTCTCCCCCGTCATGTCGAGGCCGCGGGTGGCGCTTTCGAGGTGGATGAGGCGAGCGGCCGGCACCATGAGGTTGCGGTAGCCGGCAGCATCAAGCTTGAGGCAGAGATCGACGTCGTTGAAGGCGATCTGCAATGCGTCTTCATCCATGCCGCCAACCTCTGCATATTTGTGACGCTCCACGATGAGGCAGGCGGCGGTGACGGTGGAGACGCGGTGCGTGGCGACAAGGGTGTCCATGTAACCGCGATCATCTTCTGCTTTGAACTTTTGCGGATGTGCGGTGACGTAGCCGACGCCGCAGGCCATGCCGCCGTGCTGCACATGGCCGGAGGGATAGAGGAGCTTTGCGCCGACCGCGCCGATGTCCGGCCGCACAGCCTCTGCCACCATGGTTTTCAGCCAGGAAGGCTCGATGGCGAGGATGTCGTTGTTGACGAGGCCGAGCACCGCACCCTTGGCCACCGCCGCTGCCCGATTGTTCAGATGCGCGAAGTTGAACGGGCCTGGCACGTTTACGATGCCGACCTGCCCGCTGGACGCGACTTCCTCGAAATAGGTCAGCGTTTCGGCTTGCGAACTGCCATTGTCGATGATGAGGATATCGAAGCTCGGATAATCGGTTTCGCGTAGAAGCGAGGCGACGCCCTTGCGCAGGATGTCGACGCTGTCGCGGGTGGGGATCATCAGCGTGACGTGCGGCCAGCCACCGGCCGGCTCTGAGGGTGACGGGGGCTGGAAGGCGACGGTTTCCGGCTTCGCATGACGATGGTTCAGCACGTCGGGGAGATGGAGGACGTCGCTTTCCGAGGCGCCCGCCAGCGCTGTTTTCAAAACGTCCTGCCACCGGTCAGACAGTGCGCTGAGTCCCTCTGTCAGCCGGTCCTGACGGATTGCGACGAAGGGGCCGATATAGCCGGTCGAGGCCTGGAAGTCCGGATCCCAGTCCGGCTTGAAGAGCGGGTCGCGGCGCTCGCCTGCAACCAGATGATCCTCGTCCGTGTAGATGATGTCGGTGCCCTTGCCGCGTCTGGCGAAAATCTCTTCCGCAAGACGGAAAAGGGCGGCGGGAGAAAGCCGATCGCCCGCATCGACATGCACGATGTGGCCGCCCGACCGGCTGCCGATGGCGGTGGGCAGATCCGTCGGGAATGCGACGCCCGGAACAACGGCCTCGATGTACAGACGCTCCGATGCCGTCAACGGGCGCGGAGCGAGAATGTCGAGCGTCCAGTGCGGATAGACCTGCTCGCCAAGCGAAGCCAGCGTTTGGGCGAGGGGTGCAGGTCCCTCTGGATCCCATTCGACAAGCACCGCCAGAGCCGGCTTCTTCGGCCAGCGGGCAACGTTCTTGCTTGCTTGATTCGCGGAAAGCCGCGACGGCGTTTCGTAGCGGCGGATCCAGCGCTGGTAGGCATCGAGCGGAGAATTTGCGAGGCACTGCGCCAATGCTGCTTCCATGGCCGCCGGGCCCTCGTGCCGGCGTCTGGCCAGAGCGTCGCGCGTCGCTGTGCGATCCCGCTTCCACGCATGACGCACGACGCGGCTGAGCCCGATCTGGCGCAGGCTGATCTGCGTGACGGCGAAGGGGCCGGCGGAGTGGGAAGGGTCGAGCCGGAGGCTCAGGATGGGCGCATCCACGCGGCAGAAGGCGTGAAACCTGCCGTTGCGCGGGGCCAGCCGGAAGGTCGAGAAGGTCTGCCATTGCGGCGCATGCTCGACATAGAGGATCGGCTCGATGATCGGCGTCTTCATGTCGATGCCGAATTCGATTTCGATCCAGCCAGGGACGGGTGCGGTGGCGCACCGGATCTCGAATTGCGGGTTGCCGGTGGTTCCTGTGAGAACGCCGTCGCGAAGGACAAGGTTGGCCTTGGGGACGAGTTCGGCATTGAGATCGGCCGAGCAGATGAGAGGAAGAAGACGCGGTTGCCCAGCCGCGCCTGGCTGGGCTGTGGGGATATTTCCCACCGATGTGGCGTCGGATGGATCGATGCCGGTACGCGCCAGTTCTCCGGATAGGTCGTCCAGCAGTGGCTGCACGCTCGGTGCAAGCGGCGAAGCGGGCGGTGGCGCCGCCGGACGTTGGATTACGCTGTTCTCGGGCAGGAGCGCGACGCGCAATCCGGCGATCTCATGTTCGACATTCGGTCCGTCGGGAAGTGCGCGGATGGCTTCGAACATCGATAGCGCCTCCGGCAGCCGGTTGAGCCGCTTCAAGAGGTGTGCGAGGTGCAGTCGCGCGTCCCATTCCGTGCCATCGCACCGGATCGCCGTCCGATAGGCCCTCTCCGCGTCTTCCAGCGCGCCTGCGTCCTTTAGAAGATGCGCGAGCTGGACCCAACGCGGCGCAGACGCGATCGCGTGCCGGAGTTCTTGCGCCATGGCGGCGATGGCTGCGAAATGGCGCTGGTCGTCCAGGGATATCTCGGCGGACACGAATGGCTTCTCCGAATGCGTACGCACCTTCCGGGCGAAAGAATGCCGACCGCTTTAAACGATCTCCGCCCGAAGGGAAACGCCGTTGGCCGCCCGTTCGGCGATCCGGATGGTCGGCACTCGCGGCTTTCCGTCCATCCGCATGGTCAGCAAGCCGCAAGGTCGCCGCTTCATGGTCGTTTTCCCGTGGGAGAGATGGCGGGGTGCGCTATAGTTTAGCGTAACGTGATTGGAAGAAAGCCGCTGACATGCCGCATCGCAGGGACGCTCGCAACAGGCAGACAGGGAGCGCGGCTGGCGTGGCAGCGGGAGATCTGGAGGAGGAGCAGACGCTTGGCCAGCAGCTGCGCATGATGCAGCAGGCCTTCGTGGCCTCGCCGTCGCGCCGTGTCATACTGTTGCTGGCTGCCGGGCTGCTTGCGGTCATCATCGCCATTGCCGTCGGTCAGATCTTCCTCAATCGCTGGTACAAGCCGTTCTACGACACGCTGGAGCGGCGCGACCTGCCGGCTTTTCTGGGGCAATTCGTCGTCTTCGGCCAGATCGCCGGCGTCATCCTCGTCCTCAACGTCATCCAGACGTGGCTTGGGCAATGGATCAAGATCAAGCTGCGGGAAGGATTGACGCGGGATCTCATCAACGAGTGGATGAAGCCGACGCGGGCGTTCCGTCTTGCCAATGCAGGCTCGCTCGGCATCAATCCCGACCAGCGCATCCACGAGGATGCGCGGCATCTGACGGACCTGACGGCCGGCCTCGGCATCGGCCTCGTCCAGTCCGGCATTCTGCTCGTCAGCTTCATCGGGGTGCTCTGGTCGCTGTCGGCCGGTTTCGTCTTTCATTTTCAGGGCTATGCCGTGGCCATTCCCGGCTACATGGTCTGGGCCGCGATCCTCTATGCCGGCATTGCCTCGTGGCTGAGCTGGCTGGTCGGTCGGCCGCTCGTGAAGCTGAACGGCGAGCACTATCAGCGCGAGGCCGCGCTCCGGTTCTCCCTCATGCGCGTCAACGAACATATCGAGGCGGTCTCTCTGTCGGGCGGAGAGGCGAACGAGAAGCGCCGGATCGAGCGCGACCTTGCCTCCGTGCTGGAGATCAGTCGCGGCCTGATGTTTGCGATGACCCGACTGACGTGGGTGACGGCCGGCTATGGCTGGGTGACGGTGATTGCGCCCATCGTCATCGCGGCGCCTGTCTTCTTTGCCGGAAACCTTTCCTTTGGCGGGCTGATGATGGCCGTCGGTGCCTTCAATCAGGTACATGCATCGCTCCGATGGTTCGTGGACAACATCGAGGCGGTGGCCGACTGGCGGGCGACGCTGCTGCGTGTTTCCGCCTTCCGGTCGGCCATGCTGATGACCGACGAGCGCTACGAGAACGACAAGCGGATCGCCTATTCTAAGCCCGGTGCGGCCAGCTCAGGTGGCAGTATCGTCATGGACGATCTCGCGATAACCTCGCCCTCCGGCTGCGTCAGGCTTGCCGATGCGCATGTCGAGATCCTGCCGGGAGACCGGGTGCTGATCACGGCGCGGACCGACGTCGACAAGAGCTCGTTCTTCCGCGCGGTGACCGGTCTCTGGCCCTGGGGTCGCGGGCGGCTTGCGCTGCCGCCGTCCGAGAGCATGGCATTCATTCCGCGCGCACCCTATTTCCCGCCGGGCAGCGTGGCGGAAACCCTGATCCATCCTGCAGCGCCCGACCGGTTCCCGCGCGAGCAACTGGCCTCCGTGCTGACGCGCCTCGGGCTCGATCGGTTCGTGGCGTCACTCGATCAGTCATTGCAATCGCAGGTGAAGCCCACGGAGGCGGAGTTGCGCCTTCTCGCCATCGCGCGTCTCGGGCTTCACAAACCGCGCTGGATCGTTGTGGAGGAGGTGCTCGATACGCTCGATCCGGAAACCTACCAGCGCGTCGTCACCTTCTTCACCGTGGAGACGGCCAAGGCCGCCATCATCAATATCGGGCGAATGCAGCCGAACGACACCTTCTTCAAGCGCGTGCTGCATTTGGAAAACGACCCCGGCGGCAAGACGCTGAAGCGCCTGCAGCCGCGAAGCCTGCGGACGCATCGGGACGGTTAGACGGTTTTTTCGCGTCGCCATTAATCCGCTATTGGCGAATATGGCTTATGCCGGATGCAACTGCCCTTCGGGGCGAGCGTCACGGCATTCGCGCATCTGGCGGATCGGGAGGTTCGACGTGGAAGAGCCGCTGCAGCATCGTTTCTCTCTCGTCGTGGCGACCCTCGGGCGGGTCGAGGAGATCGAGCGTCTTCTGGTTTCGCTCGTCGCGCAGCAGCGCCGCGATCTCGAGGTTCTCTTCGTCGATCAGAACGGCGACGACCGCCTCGTTCCTCTTCTCGCGCGGTTCTCGGCGGAGATCGACATCGTCCATATCCGCTCGAGCGAAAAAGGCGTCTGTCGCGCGCGAAACCGCGGCGCGGCGCAGGCGCGCGGTGCCTGGCTAATGTTCCCGGACGACGACTGCTGGTATCCCGACGCCTTCTTCCAGACGCTGGAGGCACTGATGGCGTCAGAGCCGGCTGATATCTATAGCGGCCGGCCGACGGCGACCGACGGACGGACGATCATGGGGGACTTCGCCACGGAGCCGACGGCGCTGACGCGGGATACGGTCTGGGACACGCTGATGGAGTGGATCGTTATCGTGCGTCGGCCGGTATACGAAGTCGCAGGCGGGTTCGATGCGGCTCTGGGGCCGGGCTCTGGTACGATCTGGGGCGCGCACGAGGTTCAGGACATGATCCTCAACTGCCTGGAGACCGGCGCGACGGGGCAATATTTCCCGGCGCTTACGGCGCATCATCCCGAGGACCATGGCGACCGGCGGACGCACGAGCATGCGCAAAAGATGTATCGCTACGGCGCCGGGCTCGGCTACGTGCTGCGGCGGCACGGTTTTCCGATGCGGCGTTTCCTGCCGGAAATCATTCGTCCGCTGGTCGGTATTTTCGTCTATGGCCTCAAGGCCGACTGGGCGATGGCCCGCCGCTCGCGGCAACTTCTTCTCGGCCGCCTGCAAGGATGGCGCACGGCGCCTGCCCGACATACGGCGCGACGGTCCGACCTCGAACCGGTCCTGCCGAAAGCCTGACGGTTTCGAATATCCATCAGAGGAATCGAATATTAACGGATACTGCTCTAGATCGAGGCGACATCGCACCTCGGTGCTTCCAACCAACGGAACCGAATACGAATGACCTCCGCCAGACTGGATGCCATCCGGATGCCTCTTTGTGCCAGCCGGCCGATCACGTTTGAAAACACCGTCGGCCTTTTCACACCGGCGCAAGGTGCGGTTACGCGAAGCGCCGTCCTGTTCATCAGCCCTTGGGGGCTGGAAGAGCTCTGCGTGCACAAGGCGTGGCGCGAGCTTGCCGATAGCCTTGCGGATGTCGGTGTTGCCAGCCTGCGCTACGACCATCCCGGCACGGGCGATGCGCTGGATCTGCCCGAGTCTGCGGGCCTCGAACCCTTCGTGACGACGGCGCTTGCCGCGGCGCGATGCCTTCGCGATCTCACCGGACTTCAGCGTCTGGTCGTGGTGGCGCAGGGGTTCGGATCGCTTCAGGTTCCAGACCTGCTTCAGGCGGAAGATCCCTCGTTTGTGTTTGCGGGTGTTGCTCTTCTTGCGCCGGTCACGAGCGGGCGGCGATATCTGCGTGAGCTTTCGCTATGGGCAAAGGTTGTGGACGAAGGATTGGGCTTGCCGCCCGGCAGCGGCGGTCCGGGTACGTCTATCGCGGGCCTTACGATGCAGGACAGCATTGCCGCTGCGGTGCGCAGCGCAGATGGCAAGGCGCTGAAGCCAGCGGGCTCGACGCGTTTTTTCATCGCGGAACGTCCGCAGTCGGATGCAGACGGAGCGCTGGCCGTTCAGTTGCAGACGGAGGGTGCCGATGTCACTCGGGTCGTCTTCGAGGGCTATTCCGACCTCGTGTCGAACCCGACCATAGCGGAGACGCCCGTTGCCGTCTTCAAGGCGTTGAGCAGATGGATCCTTGACCTCGTCGGGTCCGAGGTCGCGGCGGATGCCGGGCAGGGTGCACCGTCTTCCGGCGTCATCGATGGCGGCAGCTTCATCGAATGTCCTATGCGGTTCGGCCCCGACGACCGGTTGTTCGGCATCCTCTGTACGCCAGCCGATGCCGTTCCCTCGGGCACCGCTTTGCTGCTCGGCACCGGATATGACCGGCAATCCGGCTGGGCGCGCTCGACGGTGGAAACGGCGCGCATGCTCGCCGCATCGGGCATTGCCTCGTTCCGGTTCGACGCCGCTGGCATCGCCGATAGCCCGCCGGCGCCGGAGGGCGACCGTCAGGTGCTCTATTCACCCAAACAGATTTCCGATGTGCGCGCCGCGCTCGATCGCATCGAGGCCATCGGCCTGCCCGATCCCGTCTTCGTCGGTCGATGCAGCGGGGCTTACCTCGCGTTCAATGCGGCGCTGGCCGAGCCGCGGTGCCGTGGGGTCATCGCGATCAATATTCTGACCTTCTCCTGGGATCCGCGTGACGATGTGGATCAGATGATCCGCTACAATCCCCGCTCGCTCGACGACTACAAGCGGCGCGCCCTTCGCATGGAGACAGCCTACAGATTGATCTCCGGCAAGATCGACGTGCCGCGCGCCGCCGGCAATATTCTCAAGATCGTCGTGCGCCGCGTTTCGCGGATGGCAGCTCCGGTGCTTGGTTCCCTGTCGGTCGAAGCAAGGCTGCGCAACGGTGTGCACCGCGCGTTCCGGCAATTGCGCGACCGTCATGTCCCCGTTTCTCTCGTCTATAGCGAGGGCGATATCGGCCTCGCTCGGCTGACCCAGCATTTTGGACGGGACGGTCACCTTCTTGCACGGTATTCGAACGTCTCGCGCATCCTGCTGGCCGATGCCGACCACAATGTCACGCCGCCCAAGGCGCGGCGCGAACTTCGCGAGCACATTCGCGATACGATCCTCGCTATCGCATCCGCCACACGCACATCATCGTGACCTTCTACGAATGGGTAAAACAGCACCCTGCGCGAAGGCTCAAGATCCTGTTGCGTTTCCAGTCGTCTCGTGAAGCTTCGCGCGTCGATCGTCAGACGATGTGTGGGTCAGAAGTGGACGGGGAGGGTGCTGCCAATGGCGGCGATCTCGCCGGAGGGCCGCGCCGGCATCTCTGACCCTGTCGCCTTCGGCACCAGCCGAATACGGCGTGCCGCGCCGGGCACGAGGTGGAACCAGTTGTCCGACGGCAGGAAGCCGGGGCAGGCGATATGCACCGACTGGGCGAGGCGGTCGGTCGCGATATCGAGCACGAAGCCCTCATCGGTCTCGATCAGGTCCGCTGTCAGCGTTGCATCGTGGATCGCCGTGCGGCGGCCGAGCGGGAAGTGGAAGGCCTCGGCAAGGGGGGCATTCGTTTCCGCCGAGACGAGGCGGGCGACCGTCACGTCATGCTGCGGGCCGGCGAAACGGTAGGCATAGGTCGTATCGAAGAACGCACCGAAGAGATCGGTTGCCGGCAGCCGCAGCCTCGATCGTGCCGGCAGGATGGTTTCGTGACGGCCGGAGATAACCGGCTGGCGCCCTGCGCGAAGGCAGGTGAGTTCCAGCCGCACCGTCTCGTCGCGTGCCGTGTCGTTGACCAGATGGATGTCGAGGCCGTTCGTTCCCTCATCGAGGAGAAGCACCTGAACGGAGCGGAAGGCGCGGCGGACAGCATGCCAGACGGGTTTCGGTACACCCGTGGCATCGACGAGACCCCAGCCGGCGCCGGGCAGAAGATCCTGGAACGTCCAGACCAGCGCGCCGCCGCAGGAGGAGCCCGCGCGGCGCCACTCGGAGAACGTGGCTTCGATCACCTCGCCGGTCACGGCACGCGATAGGTCGAGATAGCGCGCAGGGTCTTCCCGCCGCAGCCGGGCCGGGTCGAGGTCGTAGAAACGGCCGAGATAGTGATCGCGCGTATCCTCGAAATCCCATGAGGCATCGCGGTCGCGGGGAACCCGTGCCTTCCAGCGGGGATCGTGCACGGGTGCGACGGGCAAGTGCGCATCGAGCGTCACTTGCTCCGGCACATTGGCAAAGGCGAGGCATTCGGCAGCGAAGCTGACATCGGCGCGGCGGGCATCGTCGAGCGGCCGTTCATAGGCGCCGACGCCGTAATAGTGGCCGACGCCGGCATTCGGCGAGAAAGGCTGCGCACCACCGAAGGGGGAGTTGGGAACGTAAGCGATATCCGGTCGCTCCCGCGCCACGACGCCCGGCAGGACCGTTTCGGTCAGAGGGCCTGCCCATACCCGTTCCGCAAGGCCCATCATCGCCGCCTGCTGGTACATCTCGCTACCACCGCAGAAGATGGTCAGCGAGGGCGAGGCGCGTGTCGCCCGCAGCAGGGTCTCGATCTCCTCGCGGAGCAATCCTGCGAAGGCCTCGTCCTCGGTCGGATAGTCGAAATTGGCCAGCATGGCGTCCTGCCAGACCATCAGCCCGAGTTCGTCGCAGAGCGCGAAGAAGGCGGCACTCTCATAGGTCATGGTTCCGCCGATGCGGATCATGTTCATATTGGCCTCGGCCGCCAGCCGCAACCAGGGTGCATAGGCCTCCCGTTCTCCCGGCAGCGTCGCGATGTCGGCATTGGTCCAGATGGCGCCGCGGCAGAAGATGTCGACACCGTTGACCTTCAGGGCGAAGCGCGTGCCATCGGCGCCCCGCTCGATCTCGATCCGGCGGAAGCCGGTGCGGCCCAGCGTGAGACGGTCCTCCCCGATGAGGATTTCGACCTCGTGGAGCACAGCTTCGCCATGGCTGCGCGGCCACCAAGGGGCGATGCCTGGCAGGACAAGCGTGGTCTCCGCACGACCATTCTCAACCATAACGGTGGTCTCATGGCCGGCGCAGCGCAGCCGGACCGGCCCCATCACCGTCGTGTCGAAGCGAACGTTCAGGTGGCCCGTGCCGTCGGCATCGAGGCAGGCGGCGATATCGACGGCGCTGACGCAAGCCTGTTCGGCACGGCGGAGCGTAACGGGACGATAGGGGCCGGCCGCGTGGATCTCCGGGCACCAGCCGGGCATGTAGCCGAGCGCCGTCGTGCGCACGCCGCGCAGGCCTGCGGGCACGATCATCTTGGTGCGCCAGCGCGCGCGCTTCAGCTTGCGCAACAGATGCGGCAGGAGCGCCCGGCAGCAGATCGCGAGGCGATCGTTGCCTGTCAGGCGCACGGGGACGTCGTGGCTCGTGAACATGCTCTGCGAGGAGAGGATCTTCTCGCCGTTCAGGAAGACGTCGGAGAGGGTCGCAAGACCTTGGAAACCGAGAATCGCTTCACCTGGCGGTTCATCGGCGATGATGGTGAGGAACCACGCATCCTGCCCGTTCAGCGGTTGAGGGGCCGCGCGATCGAACAGGCCTGCCGCTTCCAGCGCTCCGGCCACGGTGCCGGGCACGATTGCGGGAATGCTGTCGTCCTCAACGAGTGTCGATGGATCTGCGTGAAGCCCCGGCGGTGTCAGGACGAGGCGCCAGCCTTGCGTCAGGGGGCGTGTCTCCTCGAGACGAAGGCGTTCCGGCAGCGTTGTCATGATGTCGTGAGGTTCCCGGTCAATCGTGGGCAGATGAGGGATCAGGGGAGCTTTGCCGCCAGCCCCAGCATCAGAACGTCCCAAGCCTCTGCGGCAGGCGTCAACGTGCCGCCGAGAGCGTCGAATTTCTTGCGGTTGACGGCGCGGGCGACCTGAAACTGCACGGTCTTGCCGACCTCGGAGATCTTGAGGGCTGCGAGGCGTTCCGCCTCATAGCGCCCGTCCGGCGCAAGCCAGCCGAGATGGGTGGCGAGCAGTTCGTAATTCGCGCCGAACTGGCGAAGCGTGTTGAAGGCGTATTTGTGGAAGAAATCGAAGTCGCGGTTGGCCAGAGCCTCGACCTGCGCCGGGAAGACGGCAGCAAAGGCCTGAAACGGGTTGTCCTGCGGGCGGCGGGCGAAGTGAAAGGCCAGCAGCGCCTGCGCCGTTTCCCGGATGCGCGCCTCGTCCGGCAGCACGGTCGGCAGCTTGGCGAACTCGGTATAGGGCAGGAGCGGCAAAGCATCAGGATGCCCGAGCGTCTGGAACAGGCCGTCGAAATCGTCGCCTTCCAGATGGAAGAAGCCGCCATTGTGGAAATAGTCGAGGCTGCGCGAGGCCACATCCAGCCGGTTGATGCCGATCGTCGTCTTGCCGTGTTCGCGGCCATAGGCGACGCCTGCCGTGTCGGGCATGAAGAAGCTGTCCATCTCGACGAGGCAGAGACGGCCGCGGGCGATCTGGGTCTCCAGATGCCGCTCGACCTTGTCGAAGATGGCGAGTTCCGTACAGGTTATGCCGTACAGGGCTTCGAGGTCTTCCAGCGGCACCTTGAAGAAGGTGAACTGGTCGCCCTCGAAGTCTTGGCGGAGCGTAAAGCCGAGCATGGCTTCCGGCGGCAGGCCCAGCGTGTTCAAGACCTCGATCCAGAGATCGATGTAGCAGTTGGTCTCCGGCCACATGCGCTCCTTGTCGTGGAGCGCATGTGGGCGATAGGTCTCGGGCGCGATGCCGGGGAAGACGGCTTGCATGGTCGATCAGCCCCAGAGCGTCTTGCGGACGTGTGCCGGCCATTCGTTCACGTCGAGGCCGTGGTGCTTGAAGAGCGCCAGCGCGATGCGCTCCAGGCCGAAGCCGACGCAGGCGGTGTGCGCCGTTTCGCCGTCGTCCGTCGTCAGGCCCCAGGTCTTGCCGAAATGGTCCTGATGGTAGTTGAAGCTCATGCAGGCGGTCGGGCCGGCATTGGCGTTGACGGGTATCAGCAGCTCGAACTTGAGGTTCTGGTTGCGCTGGTTGTTCTTGTACATCTTGCCGGCGCGACCGAAGAAGGGGTCGTTGGCGACATCGATCTCGACGGGCAGGCCAACCGATTCCATCAGCTTGGTTCCACGCTCCATCCAGTCCTGGCGGAAGGCGACGACGTCCGTCGGCTTGCCCATGCGGACATATTCCCGCATGCGGAACAGCTGCATGCGGGTCGGCTCCTTCGACGGCTCATGACGGAAGCAGTAGGACTGCAGGTCGAAGAGGCCGCCGCCGACAGGCAGGGCGCCACGCTTGGCGATCGTCGGATAAAGCGGATAGCAGGCGGCAGGCGTCAGAACGATGTCGGTCGCCTGTTGCTGGCCGGTCCAGTCCTTGCCCTCTTCCATGCATGTCAGCAGGCTGACATGGTCGAGCTCGCAGCCGCAGAAGGAATGGATGGTGCCGGCGAGCTGCGGAAAGCTCTTCATGTAGCCCGAACCTTCGAAATGGGCGCGGTTCATGCCGGGCGGGAAGCGGATCGCCTCCGGCTTGTCGACGCCGCCGAGGCCGTCGATGACGGCTTCGAAGCGGGTGATGACGTCTTCGAACACGCCGCTGCGGCCATAGAGGCCATCGACGCCGGTGTCGATGAGGAGGCCGGCCGCAAACAGCCGGTCAAGCAAGGGAAGCTGCATATCCATGGTCGATTATCCCAGAAGGTTGGTTTCAATCTTGTTGACGAGAAGCATGTTCGACGTATTGGCGAGAATGCGGTCGTTGGAGATCATAAGCTGCGCGGACTGTGCGTCGCGCAGGTGGCGTCCGAGGGAGAACGCGGTGCCGTTCTTGTAACCCATGATGCCGGTGATCTGCATGGCGTGGTCGATGATCTTGGGCACGGTCTGGGAGACCGCGATCTTGACGTTGTTCATCGCGACGGAGAAGCCCATGGAGGAGAGCAGTTCAGGCTCGGCAAGGGCTGCCTCATAGCGGGCGAGACCCGCCGTGACATTTGCGCGGACCTGTTGCAGGAGGCTCGATGCTTCCGCGAGGTGCAGCGCGCCGGGCGGTGTCTGGCCGGGGCTCTTGCGGGCCGCGGCGCGCACAAACGCCTGGGCGCGGGTCATCGCATTGACCGCTATTCCGTACCAGACGCCGCCCCAGAGCAGGTGCGAGCTGGCAAGCATCGACTGTGCCGCGATCTCGGCGAACGGTTTTGGCAGGATCTGTTCCTTGGGGGCTTCTCCCTTGAAGAGATAGCCTTCCGAACAGGTGCCGCGCATGCCGAGCGTATCCCACTCGTTGGTGCGCTCCAGCGTGTACTGATCCTTCGTGAACACCGTCATGACCTGGTCGGTCGTCACGGCGTCCGGGTGAGCGCGGGAGGTGATCAGGATCGCATCGGCGTGGCGGCCGTAGGAAATGACCGTCGCGTCCTTCTGAAGCCGGCAGGTGTCCCCGTCGATCTCGATGGCGCAGATCGAATTGCGCATGTTGCCGCCGATGCCGCCTTCCGTCGTCGCCGAGGCGATCAGGAGCTGTTCATCGACGATACGGCGCATGAAGCTCTGGTGCCAGGGGCTGTCGATGCCGTGGGATACGAGGCTCGACAGTTTGATGTGGTGCATGGCGAAGACCATGGCGGAGGCGGAGCAGGCCTGACTGATAACGGTGCAGGCTTCCGCGATCTGCGCGGTCGTCGCGCCCTCTCCACCCAGCGTGACGGGGATCTGGATCGACAGCAGCCGCTCCGAGATCAGGGCATCTACCGCTTCGCGAGGGAAGCGGGCATTGCGGTCCACGTCGTCGGCGTGCTGCCCCGCGATGCCGGCCACGCGGCGGGCGCGCTCCAGCAGCGTCGATCCATGGGCGTTGAGAGCGACGTCCATCAGGCGGCTTCTTTCCCGGCCACCAGCTGGTTGACCGTCTGCTCGATGATCGTGATCGTGGAGAAGGACCTGCGGTTGAGCAGGTTGTCGGGAAACTCGACGTCGAATGTATCCTCGAGCGCCAGCATCAGCTGGACGGAGCCATGCGACGACATGCCGGCTGCGTAGAGGTCTGCGTCGTCGTCCAGGGTGGCTGCCGAGGGCAGGGAGGCATATTGGGCAAGCATTTCTCGGATCTGGGTCTTCACGGCGTCACTCCTTTACAGCGCGGCTCGAGGCCTGTGGCTCTGATGGACGCAGAGATAGCGGTTGCAGGCTAAAGACGGCCTAAGGAATATAGCTAAAGTTTCCTCAAGTGATGCCTGATATGGTTCTTGCCTGCGCAGATCCCGTCGTAAGTCCCTGCAAATGTTGTGCTTCGCTTCGGTGTGAACCGCCACGTTCAGGGGTTGTTAACCATAAGCTGTCAATTCTTCGGATCGAGAACCTCGTGTCGGGTGCGAACGAACGTCCGAAACTCGCCGAGCCAAGCTTTGAGCGCTGACAAAACAACCTGGCGTGGATATGGAAGCCCTATGGACATCGACGTCTTTCAACTTCCGTCGATTGTGATGCGCCGGATCGGCATCGTCATCGTGACGGCGCTGATCTTCGGCGGTCTTGGGTTTGCGTTCGTTCTCAGCCAGCCGGCCGTCTTCCGTGCCTCCACCCAGATCCTGCTCGACCCCGAGCGCCTTGCCGCGGTCGGCCAGTCCGCCGGCGATACGGCCGCGCCCGCGCAGGCGCAGCAGGCGATCGACAGCCAGATCTACGTCATGCAGTCCTTCAGCGTTCTCACAGAGGCGGCGCAAAAGCTCGAGTTGCAGAAGGATCCGTTCTTCCAGGCGAAGGTCGGCATGATCGGCCGCCTTCTTGGCCGGTCGCCACCGGTGCCGGTTTCCCAAGAGGCGGCGGCGGCGGGCGCTGCGGCGACGCTCGCGCAGAACCTCATCATCACCCGGGCCGACCAGTCGCTGGTCTTCACCATTACGGCCCAGCATCCGAACGCGGCGCGCGCCGCCGAGATCGCAAATGCCGTTTCGGCGATCTATCTGGAAAAGGCCAACAAGACCGGTTCCGACAAGAGCCTCAAGGCCAGTATGAGCCTGCAGGTCGAGGCGGAGGAGCTTCGCAAGCGATTGCTCGAAGCCGAGGACAAGGTCGTCAAGTTCCGCACCGAGAACGGGCTGATCAGCACGGGCGAGAAAGGCCTCGTGACCGACCAGCAACTCGAGGATGTAACGCAGCAACTCGGCGGCGCGCGTGCTTCACTCGAGCAGCAGCAGATCAACTACAATCAGGTCCGCTCGCTGACGACAGGTGATCTTGCCTCGGGCGCTATTCCCGAAGCGCTGCAGCAGACGTCTGTCACGACGTTGCGGACACGCTATGCGCAGACGCTCGATCGGCTGGCGGAGCTGCAAACCAGCCTCGGCAGCCGCCATCCCCAGCTCCAGACCGCCCAGGCCCAGGCCGAAAGCATGCGGCGGGCTCTGGAGTCGGAGCTCAAGCGGGTGCAGGACTCGGTGCGCAACACCTATGAGCGCAGCAAGGCCAATGTCGCGGCGCTCGAAACGCGCTTTGCCGCGCTGCGCAACGCCAATGGCGCCAGCGGCGACGCGCGCACGAAACTTGCGCAACTCCAGAGCGAAGCCGATGCGATCCGCGGCGTCTACACCTCGTTCGTCACGCGCTCGGAAGAGTTGAGCCGCCAGTATGATATCGGTTCGGGCAATTCCCGCATCATCTCGGAGGCCTTGCCACCGTCGAAGACGACACGGGCCTCCGCCCTGCTGGTCGCCATCGCCGGCTTCCTGTTCGGGGCCGCCGCCGGATCGGCCATTGCCGTCGGGCTGGACCTTCTCGACGGGCGGGTGACCTCCGATCGACAGATCGTCGATATGCTCGGCGTTCCCGTCATCGCGCGCATCGCGGCACGCCGGACGGGAGGTCATCGGGAAACATCCGGTTTGGCGGAGGACGGCTGGACGTCCGGCCGCTCGCGGCGCACCGGCGGTATCGTCGCGCGGATGAAGCGACGCATGCCGTTTTCCGGGAAGGCGGCTGCACGGTCGCATGCGATGGAGCGGCAGCGGGAGGCAGGCGTGACACGCTCGGCCTATGTGCTGACCGATGCCGTTGCGGCCCTGCCGGCCCGCATCGTGTTTCTTTCGCCCGGCATGGAAAAGCCGGATGAGGCGCTGGTGGGCGATATCGCGCTCGCGCTGGCCGATACGGGAGCCGCCGTCGATGTCGCCAGTGCGTCCGTTGCCGCGACTTCGCCGCTGGCCGGCACACTGAGACGTATGCAGATGGGTGGCGTCCCGGCTTTTGAAAGCGTCACCTACCGCCGGCTCGATCGCCATGCCGTACCAAGGCAGCGCAGCCGTGCCTCCGGCTCGCTCCTCTCGGCGGCAATCAAGCCGGAGCCTGCCGACTTCTCGGTGGTCGATGCGACGGGGGAGGAGAATGCTGCACGGCTGATGGCCTTCGTGAAGGACAGCGATGCAATCGCCATCGTCATCCGGCCCGGCCGCGTTGGGCGCACCGATCTGAAGGATCTGGCGCAGGCGCTCGGCCCCTGGAAGACCAAACTCGTCGGCGTCGTGATCGTCGAGGCAGCGGCCTGATGAGCGTCCTTCAGGACGTCTCCGCGCGATACGCACTGCCTGTCGGCGGTCTCCCTGCTCGGGATGGCGACGCGTGGCGGGGGCTCTATACGCGGCTGGCCGCCTTCAGCGTCATCGGCGGCCTCGTCTTCAATGCTCTTCTCTGCCTCGTCAACACCCGGATCATGCGGGTGTCCGATAGCCATGTGATGATGTCGGAGATGGTGTTGGTGGGGTGCGTGTTCATCGTGGCGCTTGGGCGCCGCACGGCACCCTACATGCTGATGGCCGTCTTTATCTCTTATATGGTCTTCCTGTTCACGATGCGTGGCCAGCCTGATCTCAAGGCCGTTCGCGACATTCTCATTCCCATCGGTTTCTATTTCGCGGGGCGGACGCTGCAGGACCTGAAGCTTGCCGACATGCTGGTCTTCATCTCGGCGGCCATCGTGGTGGCCGTCGGCCTGTTCGAGTATTTGGCGCTCGACGTCTACATCTCCTTCTTCAACGTCATCGGTTATTATCTCGCACGCGGCAGTGTCACCGTCGATCAACTCTACGGCCAGACGACCGGCCTGTTCATCAGCGGCATGCGGCCGAGCGCGCGCACCATCCTGCCGTTTCTCGGCATGCATCGGGTGTCCTCGGTCTTTCTGGAGCCGGTTTCTGTCGGAAATTTCGGGGCGATCGTCTATGCCTGGTGCCTGTTCCGGCCGACCATGCGCCTGCGCTTCGTCACGCTCTTCCTCGCGTTGACGGTGATCGCGCTCGGCGATGCGCGCTTCGGGCTCTACACCTGCATCCTGATGACGCTGCTCCTGCCGGCCTACCGCTTCATGCCGCGTCTTGCATGGTATGTGCTGCCGTTCATCATGCTGTCGGCGCTCGCCTATTACGGCATCCAGTCGGGCACGCAGGGCGGGCCGAACGATATCGGCGGCAGGTTTCAGGTGACCGCGCACCTTCTCACCTCGCTCGATCTGCGCGTGGTGTTCGGCGCGCAGACGACGACGCAGTTCACGGCGGACTCGGGTCTTGCCTATACGCTGACCAAGTTCGGCCTCTTCGGCTTCATAGGACTCTGGGGCCTGCTCGTCTTTGCGCCCCTCTCCAGTGTGAAGGCCCGGACCTTCCATGGCATGGTCATCGTCTACCTTTTGCTGCTGATGATCATCAGCGACAGCGGCTACTCCATCAAGACAGCGGGCTTGCTGTGGTTCCTGTTCGGCACGATCTCCGTGCTCGACGACGCAGCGCTCGGCCGCAAGCCGCGAGAGCCGAATTCCGCAGCACCCGCCGACCGGAACCTCAGCGCGGCTTGATGGTGTCCAACGCCGGACAGGCATCCTCCTCGCGGGCAAGCTTGCGCGTCATCAGCGCTTTCAGCTGCAGTCGGTCGCCCGTTTCGGTTGGCTGAATGTTCAAAGGTTCGTCCGGCGACCACCAGTCACCGGCGGCCCAGTAGGTCCAGCCGATCCAGACGTCGTTGTCCTCTGCCATCACATCGACCATGCGGGCCAGCCCGATCATGCAGTCCGATGTCTCCGATCCGCCGAACTCACCGAGGAAGCCCCGTGTCTTGTTGGCCCGGAACCAGTCGGTCATGGCGCGAAGTGCTGCCGCGGCATCATCACCACGCGGGCAGTCGTCGTTCGTTCCTGAAAAGTCCTTGTCCAGATACTGGTGAACCTCGAAGGCGAGGTTGTTGGCCGTATCCTTGACGTTGATCATGGTCGAGGCATTGGAGGAGCCCTCGATATCGACCTGCCAGCTGTGCGCGCCCGTCCACGACACGCCGGGCACCAGCACGAGGTTCTTCGCACCCGTCTTGCGGATGGCGGCGATTGCGGCATTGGCGGGCGGCAGCCAGGCGGTGGGGGCCATGTCGAACGGCTCGTTCATCAGTCCGAAGACCACGCCCTTCTGGTTGGCGAAGACCTTGGCCAGACGTGCCCAGACATCGGCGAGCGCCGCGTCCGGCACGTCCTTCGTGCCGACGATCTTCTCGTTGTAGCGGGCGAAATTGTGGAGGTCGAGAATGACGGTCTGGCCGTGTGCGCGCATGGCCGCGACGCTGTCCTTGAGGCGTTGAAGCTCTCCCCGGTCAAGGGGGCCGTTCAGCTTGCGCTGGATGCGCTCCCAGCGAAAGGGAAGGCGGACGGTGTTGAAACCTTTTTCAGCGAAATAGTCGATCGTTGCCTTGGAGGGGTAGGTGTATTCCTTGCCGAAGACGCCGGGCATGGTGCCGAACTCGGCGCCTGCAAGATTGACGCCGTTGTAGCACCCGGCGAGCGCGGGCTGGACACTGGCGGAAAGGCAGGCCGCGAGCGCGAGGAGGCGGGCGGCGCGTCCGGCGAAAGACCGTGTCGGTTGCATGATATCGATCCTCATCGGGCAGGGGCGGTCGTATCGAACGACATAGCGGGACGTGACTCGGCGGCAAGGCCAAGCACCGAGCGGTAGACGTCGCAGTAGCGGTCGGCCACGGCACTCCATCCGTAGGCGTGAGCGGCGGACATCAGATCGCTCCGGAGCGCGGGGCCTCGCGTCTCAAGGCGGGTATAAGCGGCTTCCACCGCATCGACTGTCGCGGCGATGTCGGAGGCATCGCAGAGGGACAGGTCCGGATGCCGGCCCGCGAGATCGACAAAGGCGGCGTTGGCGTTGAGCACGGGTAGCAGCCCCGCGCTCATCGCCTCGACGGCCACGAGCCCGAAGCCTTCATAATCGGATGCCGAGACGAACAGGGATGCCTCGGCGAGGCGATGCCGGATCTCGGGATTGGTCAGACCCTTGTGAATGGTAACGGCTGTCTCTGCCCCATGTTTGCGGGCCTCGGCCCGCAACATGTCCACCGTGAGGTCGGAGGGAACGCCGATGATGTCGAGGCTCCAGTCCGGGTGGCGTGTCTTGAGGGCGGCGGTCAGTTCGATCAGCAATGGCAGCCGCTTGTTGGAGGAGAAACGGCCGATGGTGACGAGCCGGCGTGCCGGCATCCGGGCGGCAGCGTCTTCGAATTTGCCGATATCGACGCCGTTCTCGATCAGGCGAACACGGTTTCCGGCGATCGGCTGGAAGGTGCGAACGTCCGCCTCGCTGCAGCCGATAATCTTGCTGTAGCCCGAAGCGGACACGCGCGTGACGCTGTTGAACCAGGTCTTCTTCAGGGCCGAAAAAGCCTTGGTGTGGAAAAAGCCGCCATGGGTCGTCGCGACCATCGGGCGACGATGGAGGAGACGCCCCCAGGACAGCGCGTCGAAGAAGAAGTCGATGGCGTGGACGTGAACCAGATCGGCCTCGCGCAGATGCCGGAAGACGGCCGGGGCGAGGGGATAGCGGGTCGAGCCGCGCCAGGGAATGCGCACGATCTCGATACCGTCGATGAACTCCTCGGCTGGCAGGCGGCCTCGCTCCGGCTCGGAAAACAGGCTGTCGCAGGTGACGACGCGCACGCGAAAGCCACGCTTGGGCAGCGAATGGCAGAGATTGGCCACCACGTCTTCCAGCCCGCCGCGGTTGGGCAGGAACTGCCGCACGACCTGAACGATCAGCGGTTTGCGAACCTCGGAGATCATGTCGTTCCGCTCCTGCATCGCCACCATCAGGCTCCCGGATTCTCGATCGTCCGCGGCGCTGTGACCGCGGGTGGAAAGGTGCGTCCAACCGTCGACGGGGTCGTGACAGGGGCCGCCCCAGCCGGTGACATCCGCCGTTTCCATGTGCCGATTGCGACCGACACGGTTTCATCGAAGATCGCCCGCTCCTGAAGTCGCAGAAGCACGACGGAGATGAGCATGCTGACGCAGGCGGCCACGAGAAGAAAGGCCGGCGAGCCTGCAAGGAGAAACTGGAGCATGCCTGCCGCCACGACCAGCACGGCGGAGGGAAGGAGCGCACGGAAAATGCGCCGCGGCATCTGCGAGAAGAGAATGAGCAGGCTGCAATCGAGATAGCCGCGGCAGAGAAATGCGATCGCGGCTCCCAGAATGCCGAACTGGTATGTCAGGACCAGCAGCAGGAGAATATAGGGCACCATCTGCGCCACATGGATCTTTGCCGTCATGTCGGGCCGGCCCTGCCCTTGCAACAGGGTATAGGGCGCGAAGGTCAGCGCATTCGGCCAGCTGCCCATGAGGAGGACGATGGCGACTGTGCCCGCAATCGCCGTGAAGGGCGGGCCCATCCACAGGTCCAGGAAGGGCCGCATGAGGAAGATGCCGGCCGCGCAAAGCCCTGCATAGAGAATGCCGCTCACCATCATCGCCCGCTCGGAAATGGCGATCGCTTCCTCCCGCGGCAGGCTCGACAGGCGGGGAAACAGCGTGCGCGCGAGCGAACTGGTGAAGACCTGGCTGCGCATCACGAGGTTCATCGGCACGGAATAGTAGGTGACAGCGCTGACGCCGAGCGTCTTGCCGATGACGATCTGGTCGAGCGTGTTGAGAACCGGGAGAATGATCGAGGAGAGCGTGATCCAGCCGCCGTAGTTCATCAGGGAGCGGACCTTGGCGAAACGGAACCGGTCGAAGCGGAAACCCTGTTCCGTGTAGAGCGCGATCAGCGTCGCCACGACGACGGAGGCCGCGCGGGAGAGGGCCGCCGCGGGAATGATGACCGAGAGATCCGGCGCGATGAAAATGGCGCAGAGAACGGGCACGATCTGCCCGACGATCATGCCGCCGATCTGCAGCGCATTGGCAAGGAGGAAGCGCTCGCGCGATTCGAGGATGCCGATGGAAAAGCCGGAAATGAGGGCGAGCGGCAGCAAGCAGGCGATGAATGGCAGGGCCGTTGCAATTTCGGCTTCGAGCTCCGGCGGTACCGTGAAGACGGTGAGCAGGAGGAAGTTGCCGGCGAAGTAGAGCAATGTGGCGCCAAGGCTCGCCAGAGCAATGTTGAGCAGGAAGGAGGTCGCGACGATCTCGGAGCGTTCCTCCCTCGCCGAAAACGGCAGACGCGACAGAGCGTTCGTCGAGGCCCGCGACAGACCAAGGTCGAGGAAGCCGAGATAGCCCAAGAGAACCCAGACGATCGACATGACGCCATAGCGCGCGTCACCGATGTGCCGCACGAGAATGGGTACCGTCACGAGCGCGATCACGATCGGCGCGATCGCCCCCGCGACATTGATGGCGAAATTCACCGATAATTGCCGTTTGGGCTTTTCCGTGGACATAGGGGTCTTCCCGGGTCATTGCCGTCACCGAACCGGACACATCCTCGCCTCGGGGCGGGAATGGTCGTTCAACGGGCAGATGTAGCGGGCAAAGACTAATGGATGCTGCAGAGATCAGGGCATCCGTTCGGCACGGTAACCGGAGCGTTAACGGGAAGCGATCCGGGTATCTGCGTCGCCAGGTTGTGCGGCCTCGACCGGTAAATGCGGCGTCGGACGAACAGGAGTGACCGGATGGCCGGTTCCTGCTAGCGGATGTCGCGAAGCGGATGGACGGACAGTTCGCAAGCACGCTAGCTTGCAGCCTGCCGGACGATTGCGTCCGCGGCGATCTGCGAAGGCGAGAGGTGACCCCCATGAAGAGCTATGTGCTGACCGTCAGCTGCAAATCCACCCGCGGCATCGTGGCTGCCATTTCCGGGTATCTGACGACGCAAGGCTGCAATATCGTTGACAGTTCGCAGTTCGACGACCTTCAGACCGGCTTGTTCTTCATGCGGGTCAGCTTCATTTCCGAGGAGGGTGTCACCGAGACCGAGATCCAGGATGGGTTCGTGGCCATTGCCGAGACCTTCGCCATGACGTGGCAGATCCACGATTCCGCAAAGCGCATGAAGGTGCTGCTGATGGTGTCGCGTTTCGGACATTGTCTGAACGATCTTCTCTACCGCTGGAAGATCGGCGCGCTGCCGGTGGAGATCGTCGGCGTGGTGTCCAATCATTTCGAGTACCAGAAGGTCGTCGTCAATCACGACATTCCCTTCCATCACATCAAGGTGACGAAGGAGAACAAGGTCGAGGCCGAGGCGCGGCTGATGGAGATCGTCGAGCAGTCGAATGCGGAGCTGATCGTGCTGGCCCGATACATGCAGGTTCTCTCGGATGCCGTCTGCAAGAAGATGTCGGGCCGCATCATCAACATCCATCACTCGTTCCTGCCGAGCTTCAAGGGCGCGAACCCCTACAAGCAGGCCTACGAGCGCGGCGTGAAGCTCATCGGCGCGACGGCTCACTATGTCACCGAGGATCTCGATGAAGGCCCGATCATCGAGCAGGACATCGCCCGTATCACCCATGCGCAGTCGCCGGACGATTACGTCTCCATCGGACGCGACGTGGAAAGTCAGGTTCTCGCGCGCGCCGTGCATGCGCATATCCATCATCGGGTCTTCATGAACGGCAACCGCACCATCGTGTTTCCGGCAAGCCCCGGTTCCTACGCTTCCGAACGGATGGGCTGAGGCCCGGCGCCACGATCCCGGCTTGACAGGCATCCTCTCTTCACGCTCCCTTGCGCGCCGAGGGAGCGTGACGTTCGGGTTCCCGCCATTTGCTCGTTACGGATGACGCCATGGTCCAGACATCGCCGCCTCGGCCGGTCATACGGCTCGATTTGTCCGGCCCATCCGGGCCCGAGCGGCTAGGGCGCGGCAAGATCGCGCTTCTCGAGCATATCCGCGAGACCGGTTCGATCTCCGCTGCGGGCCGTGCCATGGACATGAGCTATCGTCGGGCCTGGCTGCTGGTCAGTGCCCTCAATGCAATGTTCGAAGAGGATTCCGTCACATCGCAGCGTGGCGGCAAGCAGGGCGGCGGTGCAATGGTGACGCCGTTCGGCGAAGCGCTGATCTCGCGGTTTCGGGCCATGGAGGAAAAGGCGCTCGCGGCTATGGCGGAGGATATCGTTTGGCTCGAGGCACATCGCGCCTCGTCTTGAGGCATGTCGTTTTCCAGATGCCGCTCCACACTTTCGGGCGACACGTTTTTCAAGGATCCAGCGCCACCGTCTTGATCACGGCATGGACCGTCATTCCGGGCGCAAGGCCCAGCATGTCGGCGGAGACGCTGGTGATGCGCGCGGTCAGCCGTGTAGCTGAGCAATCGACGGCGACATCGACCTGATCGTGACCGGCCGGCTCCATACTTGTGATGATCCCTTCAAGAATGTTCAGCGCGCTCAGACCTTCGGGCCTGCTCGTGGCGAGCATGATGTCGCGAGCAGCGATCCGCAGGCGCAGGTGCTGCCCGGGTCGTCGCGCGGTGCCGGCCAGCCAGAGCGTGAGGCTGCCGGCGGCAACCTTGACGATCCGGGGATCGGGTTGGTGTTGCGCAACCGTCGCCTCGATCACCGTTCCCGCCTCGCGGCGGCTGATTGCGCCGCTCGAACCGGGCAAGCTGAGCATCTCCGATGCGGTGCCGCTTGCGGTCAGGCGGCCGTTTTCGATCATCAGCACGCGATCGGCGAGCTGCGTCACCTCCGTGACGGAGTGGCTGACATAGAGGATGGGGATGTCCGTTTCGTCGCGCAGGCGCTGGAGATACGGCAGGATCTCGGCCTTGCGTGCCTCGTCCAGAGCGGCGAGCGGTTCATCCATCAGGAGCAGGCGCGGGCGTGCCAGAAGCGCCCGACCGATCGCCACGCGCTGCTTTTCACCGCCGGAGAGATGGGTTGTGGGACGAGCCAGCAGCGGTGCGATGCCGAGGAGATCGACGATGCGCTCGATGTCTCGTTCTCTCTCTTCGCGATTGTCAGGGGCTCTGGAAAACCAGCGGCCATAGAGCAGGTTCTGCCGCACGGTGAGGTGCGGAAACAGGCGCCCTTCCTGAAATACGGTCCCGAAGCGCCGGCGATGGGGCGGCGTGAAGGTTCGGCTGGCGGTGTCCAAGATCGTTTCGTCATCGAGCCGCACATGGCCTTCGTCCGGGCGGATCAGGCCGGCAAGGACGCGGATCAGCGAGGTCTTGCCCGAGCCCGAGCGCCCGAACAGTGCCGTGATGCCGCCATCGGTCGAGAAGCCTATGTCGAGCGAGAAGGCGTCGAGCCGGTGGCGCACGGAGACGTCGAGCGTCATGTGCCGGAAACCCTGCGTGAGGCGGCAGTGGCCAGCCATTCCGACAGCAGAAGCGCTGCCATGGAGATGATGACCGAGACGAGCGTCAGGCGAAGCGCGCCGCTATCGCCGCCCGGCACCTGCGTGAAAGTGTAGATCGCGGCCGACAGCGTCTGCGTCTCGCCGGGGATGTTGGAGACGAAGGTGATGGTGGCGCCGAACTCGCCCATGGCCTTGGCAAAGGAGAGGATCATGCCGGCGATGATGCCGGGAAGGATCAGCGGCAGTGTGATGGTGGCAAAGACCCAGACGGGGGACGCGCCGAGCGTGGCAGCGGCCTGCTCCAGCCGCCCGTCCACCGCCTCGATCGACAGGCGGATGCTGCGCACCATCAGGGGAAAGCCCATGATGGCGCAGGCGAGGGCCGCTCCTGTCCAGCGGAACGAAAAAACGAGGCCGGTATAGGTTTCAAGGAAGGCGCCGACGGGTCCGCGCCGGCCGAACAGGATGAGCAGCAGAAAACCGGTGACGACAGGCGGCAGAATCAGCGGCAGGTGCACGAGCCCGTTCAGCAGAGAGCGACCCCAGAACCGGCCGCGTGCGAGCGCCATCGCAGCCAGAAGCGCCAAAGGCAGGCTCGACAGCATGGCTACCGTCGAAACCTTCAGGCTCAACCGGATCGCCGTCCATTCCGCATCGCTGAGAGCCAGCCAGTCCAAAGTCGCCATGTCCTCCGCGCCGCCGGTGGCTCGAAATTCCCGTCCCTTATCGGACCCGGTCGAAGCCTTCTCCTATTTCGCGAGAACGGTAAAGCCCTCAGCCTCGAAGAGCTTTTTTGCCGTCGGCGAACGAACGAAATCAAGATAGGCAGTGGCGTCCGGATGCGTGCTTTCCGACAGGATTGCGACCGGGTAGACGATCGGCGGGTGCGAGGTCTCGGGGAAGGTTCCGACGATCTTTACCGAAGGATCGGCAGCGGCGTCCGTTTCGTACACGATGCCGAGCGGTGCCTCGCCCTTGGAGACGAGGAGGAGGGCGGCGCGGACGTTTTCCGCACCCGCGACATCCTTTTCCACCGACGACCAGACGCCGAGACTTTCGAGCGCCGCCTTGCCATACTTGCCGGCGGGCACCGCCTCCACGGCCCCCATGGCGAGTTTCCCACCGGCAAGCCGCGCCTTCAAGTCGAAGCCCTGGCGGATATCGACCGGCTTGGCGTCCGCTGCGGGTGCAATCAGAACGAGGCGATTGCCGAGAAGCGTTGATCGGCTGTCCTCGCGGATCAGCTTTTTCCCGGCGACGTCATCCATCCAGGCGAGATCGGCGGAGATGAAGATATCGGCCGGCGCGCCCGCCTCGATCTGCTTTGCCAGCGCAGAGCTTGCCGCATAGGAGGCGGTGACCGCATGCCCGGTCTTCTGCTGCCAGGCGTCGTTCACGGCATCGAGCGCGTTTTTGAGGCTCGCAGCGGCAAAGACCGTCACGTTATCGGCAGCCACGGCCGGGGTCGCCAGCGGCACAAGTGTGACCAGGAGAACCGCCAAGGCAGCCCGTGCTTTCGTCTTCAGTGTCTGGATAGGTGGCAGCATCGTGTCTCCGGCGTTCGAGATATCTTGTGGAATATAACGCTCGCCAGCCTATTGGCCAGCGATATGTTTGCAAAAATACATTGCGATGCGGGACTTGCGATGATGACGCGATGATCTATCGTTTGCCACGCGAGACACCGCTGAAAACAGGCATGGGACGGGCAGGATGGACGGAACGGTCAGGCTGGAGGAGAGCTGGAAACAGGCGCTTTCCAAGGAGTTCGACAGCGCCTACATGGGCACGCTCAAGAGCTTTCTTCAGGCGGAGAAGCAGGCGGGAAAGCAGATCTTCCCCAGGGGATCGGAATATTTCCGGGCGCTGGACCTGACGCCACTCGACAAGGTGCGCGTCGTCATCCTCGGGCAGGACCCCTATCATGGCGAGGGACAGGCGCATGGGTTATCCTTCAGCGTTCGGCCCGGCGTGCGCATTCCGCCATCGCTCGTCAATATCTACAAGGAACTCCAGAACGATCTCGGTATACCACCGGCACGCCATGGTTTTCTCGAACATTGGGCGGAGCAGGGCGTATTGCTTCTCAACAGCGTGCTGACGGTGGAGCGGGCACTGGCGGCGTCTCACCAGAAGCGGGGTTGGGAGACGTTCACCGACGCCATCATCCGCGCCGTCAACGACCAGCCGCAGCCGGTGGTGTTCATTCTCTGGGGATCCTACGCGCAGAAGAAGGCGGCATTCGTGGATCAGAGCCGGCACCTCGTGCTGCGCTCGGCACATCCTTCTCCGCTGTCGGCGCATAACGGCTTTTTCGGCACGGCCCCGTTTTCCAAGGCGAACGCCTTCCTTGAAGCCAATGGTCGGCCGCCGATCGACTGGGCGCTGCCGCCGCTCTGAAAGCCGGTGTTATGCCCGCGGGTGCGTGCCCGCGGCGCCGGCGCGGCGGGCGACGACGCTTTCGCGCCAGACGGTGAAGATGCCGGCGGCAACGACGATGACGGCACCGACGATCATGTTGATACTGAGCACCTCGCCGAAGACGGAGACACCGATGATGCTGGCAAAGACCAGCTGGAGATAGGTCAGAGGCTGCACCTCCGACGCGTCGAGATATTCGTAGGCCTTGATGAGGAAGAAGTGGCTCGACGTGCCGGTGACGCAGAGAAGCGCCATCCACAGCCAGTCGACGGGTGCGAACCACGTCCAGTAGAACGGTCCGATCAGCGTGATCGCCACGGCGCCGGCCGCACCTGTATAGAAGAAGCTTGTCATTGCCGTGTCTTCGCGGCTGACGAGGCGCGTGGTCACGACATAGAAGGCGAAGATCAGCGCGGATGAGACGGGAACGATCAGGAGAGAAAAGGATTCATCGCCGGCGGGATTCAGGATGACGATGACGCCAATAAGGCCGACGATGATCGCCGTCCAGCGACGCCAGCCGACGCGCTCGCCGAGGATGACGATCGAGAGGAGGGCGACGAAGATCGGCCCGACGGAAAAAATCGCCTGGGAATGGGCGAGGCCCACGCTGGCGAAGGAGGCGATGACGAGCACGATCTGGCTGACCAGCAGCAGTCCCCGCACGATCTGCAGGACAGGATGCTTCGTGGTCACCGCAGCCTTCAGCCCGCCACTCGACCGTGCCGCCAGGATAAGAACGAAGGCGGCGAAGGCCCAATAGCGAATCATGGTGATGAAGACGGGGGGATAGAGCCCGCCCATGTGCTTGGAGGTCGCATCCTGCAATGTGAAGATCAGGATCGCGACCAAGACGAAGAGATAGCCTTTGCGCTTGGATGTCATCAGTCGTCTTGCCGTGCTCGCCTCGACGACCATGTGGACGCGCTCAGGTCTTTTTTGCAAATGCCCGATCGGGCACGCTTGTCTCTACTGCATAATTCCGCGGACCGGTATCGGTTTCAGAATGAAATGATCCAGTACGTGTCAGTGCTGGATCAAAGGGGCATGGTGGGTGCGGAAAGGCGCCCTTTGAGCCGAGAGCGCCTGTTCGTCTCTCAGTCTTCCCGGAACGTCCGCTGCATCTGTTCGGTCAGCGGCTTGGCGAGATAGGAGATGACGGTGCGGTCGGCGATCTTGATGTAGGTCTCCGCCGGCATGCCCGGGTAGAGCGTGAGGCCTTTCAAAGCGGTGAGGCTCTCGGGCTTGGGACGGATGCGCAAGGGGTAATAGCTTGCGCCTGTGCGCTGGTCGGTCACCTGATCAGGCGCGATATTCGCAACCTCACCTTGGACCACGGGTGTCGTGCGCTGGTTGAAGGCGCTGAAACGGATCTCGACCGGCTGGCCGAGCGTGATCTGGTCGATATCGCTGGTGGCGATCCGGGCTTCGACCGTGAGCGTGTCCGTGGCGGGAACGACGAGCATCAGGACTTCGCCGGCATTGACGACACCATCGACCGTGTGAATGGCAAGCTGGGAGACGCGGCCCGATATCGGCGAGCGAATGTCCAGCCGCTTCAGCTGGTCGAGAGCCGCCACGCCGCGATCCTCGTACTCCGCGATGCGCGCTTCGACATCGGTCAGGTCCTTGGCGTTCTCGGTCCGGCGATCTTCATCCAGCTGGAGGATCTGCAAGTCGATCTCGCTCGATTTTCCCGCAGCCTGCGCACGAGCGGAGATACGGGCGCCGCGGTCGCCTTCCAGCTGGGCGCGGTCGCGCTTGAGGGCGGTCACGCGCTGCATGGAGACGAGGCCCTGGGCGTAGAGTTTGTCGACGCCTTCCAGTTCCTGACTGATGAGCTTCAAACTGTCGGCGATGGCGTTCAGCTGAACGGTCTGTCCCTCGATTTCGTCTTTCAGCTGGGCCTTTCGGGAGGCCAGCTGGTTTTTCATGCCGACCAGCGCGCTCCGGCGGCTGTCGAACAGGCGCCGCTCGCTGTCCTCGAAGCTTTCGGATGCCATATCCGTCGGCACGACCTGTGCGAGCTTCGGCACGGTGAAGGTCTTTTCTCCCGCCTGCTCGGCGAGGATCCGGGCGCGGCGGGCGTAAAGCTGGGCCAGCGTGTTCTGGACGATCGACAGGTTGGCACGCACGGTGGTGCCATCCAGACGTACCAGTACCTGTCCCGCCTCGACGGTTTCGCCCTCGCGCACATTCAGTTCGCCAACGATGCCGCCGGTCAGGTGCTGAATCTTCTTGACGTTGTTTTCAACGACGACGGTGCCTGAGGCGACGATGGCGCTCGAAAGCTCGGTCGTACCGGCCCATCCGCCGATGCCGCCGACAAGAACCACCGCCATGACGCCGACGGCGGTAATGTGGCGGGAGAGGGAGCGGCGCGACTGAGCCGGGCGCAACGGGGTTTCATGGGAGGTGGCGGACGAATCGCGCGTGCTCATGATGCGGTTTCCTGTCCATTGCCGACGGCTTTCAGCACGTGTGGCTGCGCCTGCAACTGGGTCTGCACATTCGGCTGGAACGCCTGTGCAGCGGCGGCACGCGGCGGCTCGCGGCGCAGGATCTGCGCCAGAACATCGTCCTTCGGCCCGAACGCCTGCATGCGGCCTTCGTTCATCATCAGCACGAGATCGACGCTTGCAAGTGCGCTCGGGCGATGGGCGACGACGATGACGATGCCGCCGCGGGCGCGCACGCTGAGGATGGCTTCGCTCAACGCCTGCTCGCCTTCGGCGTCGAGATTGGAGTTTGGCTCGTCGAGAACGACGAGGAAGGGCTCGCCATAGAGAGCGCGGGCAAGAGCGACACGCTGGCGCTGCCCGGCCGAGAGGGATGAGCCGCCATCGCCGATCTCGGTTTCGTAGCCGTTCGGCAGTTTGAGGATGAGGTCGTTGACGCGGGCAGCCTTGGCCGCCTCGACGATCGCGCCGGGTGCTGCGTCTTCCTCGAAGCGCGCGATATTCTGCGCCACCGTGCCGGAGAACAGCTCGACGTCCTGGGGCAGGTAGCCGATATGCTTGCCCAGACGGTCGCTGTCCCACTGGTCGAGTGCGGCACCGTCGAGCCGCACAGCGCCGCGCAGGGTTGGCCAGATGCCGATCAGCGCGCGGGCGAGCGAGGACTTGCCGGAAGCGCTTGGCCCGATGATGCCGAGCGCGCTGCCGCTCTTCAGCGTGAAGGTGACATCCGTGAAGGTCAGGCGCTGGACGCCGGGCGGTCCGCCGGCAATGCCTTCGGCCGTCAGCTTTTCGCGCGGCACCGGGAGTTCCAGCGGCGCATCGCGCTCGGGAAGCGCGGTCAGGAGTTCGCCCAGACGTTTCCAGCTCTGCCGTGCGGCGACGAAGGAGCGCCAGTTGCCGATCGCCAGTTCCACCGGCGCCAGCGCCCGGGCGGTGAGGATCGACCCTGCGATGATGATGCCGGGCGAGGCCAGTCCCTCGATGACGAGCACCGCGCCGGTGGCCAGAACCGCCGACTGGAGGATCATGCGCGAGACCTTGGACAGAGCGCCGTAGCCGTTCGAGACATCGGAATTGACGAGGTTATGGTGCCGATAGGCATCGTTGCGCTCGCCCCAGAGCGTGGACATGCGGCCGAGCATGCCCATGGACTGCATGACCTCGGCATTGCGCTGCGACGCCTGGGCGAAGGCATTGCGCAGGTTACCGGTTTCCGATGCCTTCTTGGAGGGGCCTTGCGTTCCCCGGTTGGTGAGGAATGTGATGGCGATGAGGATCAGCGAGCCGATGACCGAGACGATGCCGATGACGGGGTGGAACAGGAAGCAGATGCCGATGTAAAAGGGGAGCCAGGGAAGGTCGAAGAAGGCGGCCGGACCTGCGCCCGAAAGGAAAGCGCGGACCTGATCGAAATCCCGTAGCGGCTGCAGGCCATCGCCGGCCGTGCGCAACTTCAGCGGCTGGCGGACGACGGTGCGGTAGATCCGCCCGGTCATCGCCTCGTCGAGAGCGCCGGCGATGCGCACCAGCATGCGGCCACGGATCCACTCGAACGCACCCTGGAAGGCATAGAGCATGAGCGCGAGAATGCAGAGCGCGATGAGGGTGGGGATGCTGCGGCTCGGAAGGACGCGGTCATAGACCTCGAGCATGAAGAACGAGCCGGTGAGGTAGAGCACGTTGACGAGCGCGCTGGCAACGCCGACGCCGATGAAGGCGCCCTTACAGTCCCGCAGTGCCTGTGCCGGCTCCGCGCCTGAATGTCTGGTCTTTGTCATCGTAACCCCGCGCGCCCGCCGTCGCCTGCCATCCCGAACGTCGAGCCACCGGTTCCGGTCGATCCCGCCCTTGCAGATGCGGGCACATTAGAGAAGATGGTGTCAATTTTTTATCACCGAACCGGCATTTTCGATTTTATTTTAGCGTTTCCCGTTTCTTTGCGCCAAGGGCTATAGGACGGGCCCCTGTCGCAGGCCCAGCGGCGAAACGAAGGTGCTCTGCGTGAACGTGCCTTGAAGGAGAAACCATGCGACGGATTCTGGTGATCGGCATCGGCACGGGTGATCCCGACCATCTGACCCTCGAAGCCATCAAGGCGATCGGCGAGGCAAATGTCATCTTCGTGCCGACGAAGGGCGAGGACAAGGCCGAGCTTGCCGATGTCCGTCGCAGCATGATCGCCCTGCATGGGGCGGGCGCGGCAAGGCTCGTAGATTTCGCCGTGCCGCGCCGACAAACGGACGGCATCGGCTATCGTCAGGGCGTCGATCTCTGGCATGCCGAGATTGCCGATATCCACGAGCGGTTGTTTCTCGACCATCTGGCGGACGGAGAGACGGGGGCTTTTCTCGTCTGGGGCGATCCCATGCTCTACGACAGCACGATCCGTCTTCTGGAGCGCGTGCGGGACGGCGGGCGCGTTGCCTTCGAGATGTCCGTGCTGCCGGGCATCACCAGCATACAGCTGCTCGCGGCCCGCCATCGTATTCCCATCAACGGCATCGGGCAGCCGGTGACGATCACGCCCGGCCGCCGCCTGTCCGAGATTTTTCCGCAGACGGCCCAGTCGGTCGTGGTGATGCTGGATGGCGAAGAGGCGTTTCTGGCGGTCGAGGACCTTGAGACCGAGATTTTCTGGGGCGCCTATCTCGGCCTGCCGCAGGAGATCACGATCGCAGGGCGTCTTGGCGCTGTGCGCGAGACGATCGTAGCAATGCGCGCGCAGGCGCGTGCGCGGCACGGCTGGATCATGGACGTCTATCTCCTGCGCACGCCTGCGACATAGACGAGATGCGTTTAAGCCGTGATTTGCACCCTCGTGACCGCATGCTGTATGACGGCTGATCGAGGGGCGCTGACATGACGATGGCCGGGACTGCAATGCGCGGTAATGAGGGGACAATAAGGGCGATGGGTCCGACACCGGCGTTGCGCCGTGGTGCCTGCCCCACCTTGGCAGCCCCCATGCAGACCGGCGATGGCCTGCTCGCGCGGCTGCGGCCGGCGTCTGGATCTTTCACGGCGGATGCGTTTCTGGCTCTTCTGGATGCAGCGGAAACGTTCGGCACCGGCAGGCTCGATATCACGGCGCGGGGCAACCTGCAGATCCGGGGTCTGCGGACGGCAAGCGTTGCGCCCTTGTCGACAGCCGTTCACCGTGCGGGCATCGTCCCGTGCGAGGGCATTGCCGTGGAAATGCCGCCGCTTGCCGGGCTGGACCCGTCCGAAGTGGCCGATCCGCGCCCGCTCGCGCGAAAGCTTGCCGAAAGGATCGCCGGCAGCGGCCTCGACCTTGCGCCGAAGCTGGCCGTCATCGTCGATGGCGGTGGGAGGCTGCATCTCGATGGTGTTGCGGCCGATATCAAGCTAGTGGCGGGAGCGACCGATTCCACGCTCCTTTGGCATTTGCTCGTGGCGGGGAAGCAGACAGGCGTTTGCGGTACAGAAGACGAGATGATCGAAGCGGCGATGTCGGTGGTCGCGGATATCGCTGCCTATGGTTCCGCTGCACGGGCGCGCGATCTTCCAGTGGAGCATCTGCCTCCCGGTTCTTCATTGCTGGCATACCGGGAGGTGTCACTGTCCCCCGTTGGCCGGTTCGACCTCGGTGCGTCGGTCGTGCTCGGTATCGCACCTGCGTTCGGGCAGATGGCAGCCCATGTCGTCCGGCCGTTGATCCTTGCCGCCGTGGCGGAGGGCGTATCCGCGGTGCGGCTCGCGCCCGGTCGCGCATTTTTGCTCGTCGGTCCTGCCGGTTGGAACACCTCGGCGATTGTTTCTCTTGCCGCATCGCTCGGCTTCGTCGTCCATGCAGGTGATCCCGCTTTGCGCATCGATGCCTGTGCCGGTCAGGTCGGCTGTGCCTCGGGACGCATCGATACGCATGCGGTGGCGAGCCACCTGATCGCTCACGCGCCGGCGCTGATGGATGGGTCGCTCGACCTGCATGTCTCCGGCTGCGCCAAGGGCTGCGCACGCCCGCGCGTCGCGGATCTCACGCTGGTCGCCATGTCCTGCGACGGCCAGCCTGGGCTCGGCATCGTCCTCGGCGGACGTGCCGGAGACCGTCCGGTTGCGACAAAGCGGCTGGAAGACGGCGCTTCCGCTATCACGGCGCTTGGCCAACGGGTTGCAGAGACGGTAGAGAAGGGCGAATCGGCTGCCGCCTGCCTTCAACGGCTGGGACCGGCGCGGATCGCCGCCGCGTTTTCAGCGGCACGCTTCAACGGGATTGACCATGCCGGCTTATGACTACATCCGTGATGGCGACGCCATCTACGAACGCTCCTTCGCCATCATCCGGGCGGAGACCGACCTGTCGCGGTTCTCGCCGGAGGAGGCCGATGTAGCCGTGCGCATGGTCCATGCCTGCGGGCTGGTGGAAGCTGCCCGCGACTTCGTGTTCTCGCCCGGCTTCGTCTCGGCTGCACGCACGGCCCTTTCCGGCGGCGCGCCGATCCTCTGCGATGCCTTCATGGTGGTGAACGGTGTGACACGCGCCCGGCTGACGGCGGGAAACGACGTGATCTGCACCCTGCGCGAGCCGGAAACGCCAGCACTGGCCCGCGAGATCGGCAATACCCGGTCTGCCGCCGCATTGCGGCTGTGGGGCGAGCGAATGGGCGGCGCTGTGGTTGCCATAGGGAACGCGCCAACAGCACTTTTCTACCTCCTTGAGATGCTGCGCGACGGCGCACCGAAGCCGGCGGCGATTCTCGGTATGCCGGTGGGATTCGTCGGCGCGGCGGAATCCAAGGATGCCCTTGCCGAACATTCCTATGGCGTGCCCTTCGCCATCGTCCGCGGCCGGCTGGGCGGCAGTGCAATCACCGCCGCTGCCATCAACGCGCTCGCGAGGCCGGGCCTGTGAGAGCGACGGTGACCGGAGATCTGGAGACAGTGGAACTGAGCGTCGGGGGTGTGGCGCTTGCAGGCGTGACGGCCGGGCGGCTGATCGGCGTCGGCGCCGGGCCGGGCGATCCGGAACTGCTGACGCTCAAGGCGGTGCGGGCGCTCGCCGAGGCCGATGTGCTCGCCTATTTCGCAAAGGCCGGCCGGCGCGGCAACGGACGAACCATCCTCGATGGGCTCGGCAAGGCGGATGGCATTGCCAGCCTTTTTGCGCCGGGACAGATGGAGGGCATCCTGAAGCCCGGGCGCATCGAACTGCCGCTCTATTATCCCGTCACCGTCGAGATCGACAAGGAACACGACGACTACAAGGGCCAGATCACCGCTTTCTACGATGCTTCCGCTGCCAGCGTTGCTGCGCATCTGGATGCCGGGCGGACGGTCGCGATCCTCAGCGAGGGCGATCCGATGTTCTACGGCTCCTACATGCACCTGCATGTGCGGCTGGCCGGGCGCTACGCCGCCGAAGTCGTGCCGGGCGTGACGGCGATGTCGGGCTGCTGGTCGCTCGCAGGCCTGCCGATCGTGCAGGGAGACGATGTGCTGTCCGTTCTTCCGGGCACCATGGACGAGACCGAACTCTGCCGCAGGCTCGGCGATACGCAAGCGGCCGTGATCATGAAGGTCGGGCGCAATCTGCCGAAAATCCGACGCGCGCTCGCCGCTTCGGGCAAGCTCGACAACGCTGTCTATGTCGAGCGCGGCACGATGGCGAATGCCGCGATGACGCCGCTCGCGGATAAGCTGACCGACGAGGCGCCGTATTTCTCGCTGGTGCTCGTGCCCGGCTGGAGCGGTCGCATCGTGGATGGCGCCATATGAGCGGCCGACTGACCATTGTCGGCACGGGACCGGGCGATCCGCGCCAGACGACGCCCGAGGCGCTGGAGGCGATCGATGCTGCCAGCCATTTCTTCGGTTACGGACCATATCTCGACCGCCTGTCGCTGCGCTCCGATCAGGTGCGTGTCGCCTCCGACAATCGCGAGGAACTGGATCGTGCCAAAGCGGCGCTGACGCATGCCGCAGAGGGCGCAGACGTCTGCGTCGTCTCCGGCGGAGATCCCGGCGTCTTTGCGATGGCGGCTGCCGTCTGCGAGGCGATCGACCATGGACCGGCCCTCTGGCGCGACATCGACGTCCGCGTGACGCCCGGCGTGACGGCCATGCTGGCGGTCGCAGCGCGGATCGGCGCGCCGCTCGGGCACGACTTCTGCGCCATATCGCTCTCTGACAACCTGAAGCCGTGGGAGATCATCATCCGCCGGCTGGCGCTCGTTGCAGAGGCAGGGCTCGTCATCGCGCTCTACAATCCCATCAGCAAGGCGCGGCCATGGCAGCTCGGTGCCGCCTTCGACGTGTTGCGGCCGATCCTGCCGGCGCAAACGCCCGTGATCTTCGGTCGCGCCGCTGGCCGGCCGGACGAGCGCATGCGCGTGATGCCGCTTGCCGAGGCCGATGCCGGTATGGCTGATATGGCGACCTGCGTCATTATCGGCTCGCCGGAAACACGGGTCATCGCCCGGCCCGGTCGTGGGGATCTGGTCTATACGCCGCGTTTCCTGCCCGGAGCGAGCACGTGATCGATGCGAGCCAGCGCCTCCTCCACCGTGCCGACCGTGGGCAGGGGAGCTTCGGGCGCGCGTTCGACGAGAACGACCGGAATGTGCAGCGCTCTGGCCGCAGCGATCTTGCCATAGGTGGCGCTGCCGCCGCTGTTCTTGGCAACGATGCAGTCGATGCGATGCGTGATCAGCAGGGCATGCTCATCCGCTTCGCTGAACGGACCTGTCGCGAGGATGTAACGGACATCCGGCAGGGTCAGCGGCGGCTCGACGGGATCGACGCTGCGCACAAGATAGGCATGCTGGGGCGCCTCCTCGAACAGCGCCGCTTCCTGCCGGCCGATGGCCAGGAGAACATGGCGCGGCGTATCGCCCAGCGCCGCGACGGCCTCTTGCATGCTCGTAACGCAGGTCCAGAGGTCGCCCGGCTGGCGCTTCCAAGGCGGACGGCGAAGGGCAAAGGCGGGGATGCCGGTTTCCAAGGCTGCCTTGGCGGCATTGTCCGTAATACGGGTCGCGAAGGGGTGCGTGGCATCGATGAGAAGATCGAAACCGTCGGCCCTCAGCGTCTGCGCAAGGCCTTCGGCGCCGCCAAAGCCGCCGATGCGGGTGGGCACAGGCTGCGCCATCGGCGCGCGGGTGCGGCCGGCCAGCGACAGCATCACGCGATGCGTTGTGTTTGCCAAGGCATCGGCCAGCATGCGGGCTTCCGTGGTGCCGCCGAGAATGAGGATATGATGGCCCATGCGTGACGGCGAAAACGCTTCCCTGACAACGGAACCCTGGCTGACGATCGTCGGCCTTGGAGAAGACGGTCTAGCGGGTCTCGGCGAGGAGGCCAAGCAGGCGATCTCCAATGCACGCCTCGTCTTTGGCGGCACGCGGCATCTGGCGCTTGCCGCGCCGCTGATCACGGGGGAAAGCTGCCCCTGGTCGAGCCCGTTCGAGACCGCCATCGATGTGGTGGTGGCGATGGCCGGCATGCCGGTCGTGGTGCTCGCCTCGGGCGATCCGTTCTTCTTCGGCGTCGGGGTCACCCTGTCGCGTCGTATCGACCCGTCCCAGATGCGCGTCCTGCCTGCTCCCTCGGCTTTCAGCCTTGCGGCGGCGCGGCTCGGATGGGCGCTGCAGGATGTCGTCTGCCTGTCGCTGCACGGCCGACCGCTCGACCTTCTCCGCCCGCATCTGCATGGCGGAACCCGGATCCTCGCGCTGACATCGGATGGGGAGGGGCCGGCGGCCGTTGCCGCCCTGATGCGCGACACCGGCTTCGGCGCCTCCGCCTTCACGGTGCTCGAAGCGATGGGCGGGCCGCAGGAACGGATCAGCTTTCACACAGCGAACGGGTTTGACCTTGCCGCCTGCCACTCCCTCAATGTCTGCGCCATCGAGGTGGTCGCGGGTCAGCAAGCACGGGTTCTTGGCCTGACGCCCGGGCTTGACGACGACCTGTTCGAGCATGACGGGCAGATCACCAAGCGGGAGGTTCGGGCTCTGACACTTTCGGCCCTGTCTCCGCGACGTGGAGAATGCCTGTGGGATATCGGCGCGGGGGCCGGGTCCATCGCGATCGAATGGATGCTCGCCGATCCCTCGTTGCGTGCCGTCGCCATCGAGGCGCATCCGGAGCGCGCAGCGCGGATCGGCCGCAATGCCCGCGCCTTTGGCGTGCCGGAATTGCGTATCGTCGAGGGCGTCGTGCCGCACGCGCTCGCAGATCTTGGCCGGGAGCCCAGGCCCGATGCGATTTTCGTCGGTGGCGGCGGCAGCGAGGCCGGCGTCATGGATGCGGCGCTCGACGCATTGCGGCCCGGCGGACGGCTGGTCGCCAATGCGGTGACGACGGAGATGGAAGCCGTGCTGCTCGCCTCTCGCGCCGCCCATGGCGGAAGCTTGACGCGGATCGACATTGCCCGTGCGTCGCCTGTCGGCGCAATGACCGGCTGGCGACCTGCCATGCCGGTAACCCAATGGGTCTGGATCAAGCCCGCACTGACCGGGCCGGACGATGTTTCGGAAGACGACATGGGTATCGATGTGGGGAAAACGCGGGGAGAGCTGGCATGACCGTTCATTTCATCGGTGCCGGTCCGGGGGCTGCGGACCTTATCACCGTGCGCGGGCGTGATCTGATCGCAGCCTCGCCGGTCTGCCTTTTTGCCGGGTCCATCGTCTCCCGCGATCTGCTTGCCTATTGCCCACCGGGCGCCCGCATCGTGGATACCGCTCCTTTGTCTCTGGATGAAATCGAAGCGGAATATGTGCGGGCGGAGGCTGCTGGCGAGGATGTCGCGCGGCTGCATTCCGGCGATCTCTCCGTCTGGAGCGCCGTGGCGGAGCAGGTGCGACGGCTGGAGGCACGGGGAATTGCCTATACGATGACCCCCGGGGTCCCGGCTTTCGCAGCGGCGGCGGCAGCGCTCGGCCGCGAGCTGACCTTGCCGGCGCTCGCGCAAAGCCTCGTGCTGACGCGCGTTTCCGGTCGCGCCTCGCCGATGCCGAATGCGGAAACGCTGGCGAATTTCGGTGCGACGGGTGCGACGCTCGCCATCCACCTCGCCATTCATGCGCTGCCGCAGATCGTTGCCGAGTTGACGCCGCTCTATGGTGCGGACTGCCCGGTCGCCATCGTCGTCAAGGCATCATGGCCGGACGAGCGTGTCGTGCGCGGGACGCTTGAGGATATCGAGGCGCTGGTGGCGGAAAGCCCGATCGAGCGGACGGCGTTGATCTTCGTCGGGCGCACGCTCACGGCTGACGGATTCCGCGAGAGCGCGCTCTACGATGCGGGCTACCAGCGCCGGTTTCGCGGGCGCGACGGGCTTTAGAGATCGATACCCGGATCGGCTTTCGCGGTTTCCGTCTTGCGCGGGACGTCCGTGCTCTTTTCCGCGCGATCACGATAGAGCGCGGACTGGCCGAGCAGCATGAGCGTGACCGGTGTCGTGATGATCATGAAGACCACGATGAGAACTTCATGCACGATCCAGCGGTTTTGCAGGACGGCGAAGGTGAGCATCGAGGACATGGCGATCAGCAGGACGCCGCCGCTGGTGCAGAGCGTCGGCGCGTGCAGGCGCTCGTAGAAGCTCTGGAAGCGAACGAGACCGATGGCGCCGGCCAGCGTGATGGCGGAGCCCGACAGGAGCAGCAGGCAGACCGGGATGGCGGCCCAGACCGGCAGATCGACCAGGAACGTCATTCGATCACCTCGCCACGCATCAGGAACTTGGCAAAGGCGATGCTGGAGACGAAGCCGAGCAGCGCAATCGTCAGTGCGGCTTCAAAGTAAAGCACGTTGGATGTGCGTATACCGAACGTCAGCAGCAGCAGCATGCCGGTGATATAGACCGTGTCGAGCCCGAGAATGCGATCCTGCGCGCGCGGCCCTTTGGCAACGCGGTAGAGCGCGCAGACCATGGCAAGGCCGATCATGATCTGAGAGATCAGCACAGACCAGATGATGAGAAGTTCGGTCATTCGAAGATCTCCTTGAGAAGCCGCTCGTAACGGTTGGTGACGATGGACTGCCAGTCCTTTCCATCAGCCGTGTCGAGCACGTGAATGAGGAGCATGCGGGTCTGGCGGTCATATTCGAGCCAGGCGGTGCCAGGCGTTGTCGTGAGGATGCAGGCGAGCAGCGCCAAGGCGTTGTCGTCCCTCAGCGTCAGTTCCACCATGACGAAGGCGGATTGGACGGGTGGCTTGCGACGCGACAGGACCGCGCCGAGAACGGCGACGTTGGATTGCGCGATATCCTTGATCACGGAGGCCGCCAGTCGCAGCGCGGCACCCGGACGACGCAGGCGCGATTTGCTCGGCTCCAGATTGACCATGGCCCAGGAGAGGGACACGGACAGGATGGTGCCCAGCAGGATCTGCCCCGGCGATACCGACTGGTTGACGAGGAGCCAGAAACCGAGAAGCAGGAGCGACAGAAGCGGATAGGGGAACCAGTAGCGCATCAGGACCCCCCATGGGAAACGACCGGCACCGCATCGCGTACGCTGCCGATGTAGACCTGCGGCTGGGACAGGACCGTCGCCGTATCCTGGAGATAGCGCAGCGCATGGCCGGACTGGAGCGTCAGGAAACCGCAGGCGGCAAGGAGCACCAGCACCGGCGTGATCTCGATGAGCCGGACGCGTGGCACGGTGCCCTCGATCGAGTTCCAGAATGTGCGGATGCCGACCCGGTTGAGCGCGATCAGCGCGGCAAGGCCGGAGAGGATGAGAAGGGCCACGAAGGTCCACTGCGCGCCCGTGATGGGCGCGTTTTGACCAAGACCTTCAAAGAGGCCGTGGAGGATCGCGAACTTGGCGACGAAACCCGATAGAGGCGGCAGACCGGCCATCAACATGGTGCAGGCGACGAAGCAGACGCCGAGCACGGCCATGGTGCCGGGCACGGCAGCGCCGACCTCTTTTTCGGCCTCATCATCATCGCTGTCGCCATAGGCTTCGATGGTCACCGCAAGGACGTCGGCACCGGCGTCTCTGGCGCGTTCCACAAGATCGATCAGCAGAAAGAAGGCGCAGATGGCGAGCGTGGAGGAGATCAGGTAGAAGAGCGTGCCGGGAATGACGCCCGTGATGCCGAGGCCGATGGCGGCCATCAGCGAGCCGGACGAGATCAGCACGTAGTAGCTCGCCAGTCGGCCCATTGCCTGCGACGCCATGACGCCGATCGTGCCGAAGGTGACGGTGAGCAGGCCGCCATAGAGAAGCACGCCCTGGCCGAAACCTGCGGAGATGCCGGCCTCTCTTCCGAAAAGAAGAAGCGAAAGGCGAAGCAGGATATAGACGCCGACCTTGGTGAGGATTGCAAACATCGCCGCCACCGGCGGCGTGGCCGCGGAATAGGCCTGCGGCAGCCAGAAGCCGAGCGGCCACATGCCGGCCTTCACGAGGAAGGCAACGCCGAGAACGGCAGCGCCGGCTTCCATCAGCATGCGGTTCTCGGCGCTCAGATCGGCAATGCGCAGAGCGAGATCGGCCATGTTAAGCGTGCCGGAGGCTCCGTAGATCAGGCTGACACCGATGAGGAACAGCGATGACGCCGCGAGGTTGATAGCGATGTAATGCAGGCCCGCCTTGACGCGGATGGGGCCGGACCCGTGCAGCATGAGGCCATAGGATGCGGCCAGCATGATTTCGAAAAAGACGAACAGATTGAAGAGATCGCCCGTCAGAAACGCGCCGTTGACCCCGACCAGCATGAACTGGAACAGCGTGTGGAAGTGTGGCCCGGCCTTGTGCCAGCGGGCCATGGAGAACATCTGTGCGCAAAGCGCCATCAGCGTCGTCAGCGTGATCATCATCGCCGAAAGGCGATCGACGACGAGGACGATACCATAGGGGGCAGCCCAGTTGCCGAGCTGGTAGACGAGGGAGCCATTGTCCTGCGCCGTGGCAGACGCGATCATCAGGGCGGTGCCCGTCAGCAGCAGGACGAGCGACGCTCCGAAGCTCAGCGCACCCTTCAGCGCTCTCTGGCGGTCGTCGATCGGGATGAGAACCGCTGCGGTGACGAAGGGCAGGAGGATCGGCAGGATGATCAGGTGTCCGAGCCAGCTCATCGCTCTTCCCTCCCGTCCACATGGTCGTTGCCCGTAAAGCCGCGCGAGGCGAGCAGCACCACGAGGAAAAGCGCCGTCATGGCAAAGCCGATGACGATGGCGGTGAGCACCAGCGCCTGCGGCAGCGGATCGGTATGGGTGAGGAAGCCGCCGGCGACGCCCTTTTCGAGCACGGGCGGCGCGTTGAGCCGCAGGCGGCCCATGCCGAAGATGAAGAGGTTGACCGCATAGGACAGAAGCGCCAGCCCGACGACGACCTGATAGGTTCTCGGCCGGAAGAGGAGCCAGATGCCCGAGCCGGCGAAGACGCCGATGCCGGCGGAAAGAACGAGTTCCATCAGCTCTTCTCCTTTCCGGACAGTTTGACGCTCCGCATATGGGCGCGGGGGGAGCGGACGGACTGGTGGGCGAGCGCGATGAGAATCAGCACGGTGGCGCCGGTGACGAGCGAGAACACGCCGAGGTCGAACAGGATGGCACTCGCGAGCGGCATTTCCCCGATCAGCGGCAGGTCGGCATAGCGCGAATGCGTGGTGAGGAAGGGATATCCAAACATCCACGACCCCAGCCCCGTGGCGGTGGAGACCAGAAGGCCGACGCTCATCCAGCGCAGCGGATGGATGCGCAGGCGTTCTTCCACCCAGCGGGTGCCGCTGCTCATATATTGCAGGATGAAGGCGATGGAGAGCGCGATGCCCGCTGCAAAGCCGCCGCCCGGCAGATCGTGACCGCGGAAGAACAGGAAGGCCGCGAACATGCCGATGACGGGGAAGAGCCAGCGCATGATGACCGAGGGGATGTGCAGATATTCCGCCACGCTCTCGCCCGTCTCGCGCTCGGGATGGCGCGCATCGAACGCATTCTGGACGCGCTGCTGTTCCGGACGCTCGAGGCTTTCGGCTGCCGGGCGGAAGCGCAGCAGCAGCGAGAACACGGTGAGCGCGACAATGGCGAGAACCGCGATTTCGCCGAACGTATCGAACCCGCGGAAATCGACGAGGATCACATTGACCACATTGGTGCCGCCGCCTTCGGAATAGGCGCGCTCCAGGAAGTAGCTGGAGATCGTCTCCGGCATCGGCCGCGTCATGACCGTGTAGGAGATCAGCATCAAGCCGACCCCTGCCGTGACCGCGACCACGAGATCGCGAAGACGGCGCATGCGCACGCCGACGGACATGGCGTCGGCATCGGCTTTCTCGAAGCGCTTGGGCAGCCAGCGCAGGCCGAGAAGAATGAGAACCGTGGTGACGATTTCGACCAGAAGCTGGGTGACGGCGAGATCCGGAGCCGACAACCAGACAAAGGTGATGCAGGTGACGAGGCCGGCGCCACCGAGAAGCACGAGGGCAGCCAGGCGGTGGAACTTCGCCTGATAGGCCGCGCCGATGGCGCAGGCCATGCCGATCAGCCAGAGAATGGCAAAGACCGGATCGATGTTGCGGAAAGCGAAATCGGCAGGCTGGAACCGCCCCCACAGGAGGGGAGTCGCCGTCGCCATGATCGCTGCGAAAACGAGGATGCGCATCTGCGGCTGAAGACGCCGTGTGCCGGCCTTCATCTCCACCATGCGCGCCCATTTCCAGGAAATGGTGACGAGGATACGCTCGAAAATACGCTGGCCCTGCAGCCTGCGGAAATAAGGTGGGCCCTCGACGCTGGTGGCGAGATACGGACGCATGACCACGTAGAGCAGGATGCCGGCCACGAGCGCAAAGAGGCTCATGAAGAAGGGCAGGTTCCAGCCATGCCAGACGGCGAGACTATAGGCCGGTGTCGCATCGCGCAGCACGGAGACCACGGCGGTGTGGAGCAATGGCCCGATGGTCAGGCTTGGCACGATGCCGATCACGAGGCAGGCGAGCACGAGAAAGCCGATCGGCGCGATCATCCAGTGCGGCGGCTCGTGCGGCTCGCTCGGCAGGTCGTGCGGCTTGGGGCCAAAGAAGACGGTATAGATGAAGCGCAGCGAATAGGTGACGGCAAAGAGGCTTGCCAGCGTCGCCACATAGGGCGTCAGCGTATCGAGCAGATTGACCCGGTGCGTCTCGATGGCTTCCGCAAAGAACATTTCCTTGGAGAGGAAGCCGTTGAGCAGCGGCACGCCGGCCATGGAGGCACTCGCCACCATGGCGAGCGTGGCGGTTATCGGCATGTATTTGAAGAGCCCGCTCAGGCGCCGCATGTCCCGCGTTCCGGTCTCGTGGTCGATGATACCGGCGGCCATGAAGAGCGATGCCTTGAAGGTCGCGTGGTTCAGGGTGTGGAAGATCGCGGCAACGGCGGCCAGCGGACTGCCGAGGCTGAGGAGAACGGTGATGAGGCCAAGATGGCTGATGGTGGAATAGGCGAGCAGGCCTTTGAGATCCTGCTGGAAGATGGCGAAGTAGGCGCTCAGCAGCAGCGTCGACAGACCGGCGAGGCCGACGAGCCAGAACCACGCATCCGTGCCCGCCATGACCGGCCAGAACCGGGTGAGGAGGAAGACGCCGGCTTTGACCAGCGTGGCCGAATGGAGGAAGGCCGAGACAGGCGTGGGGGCCGCCATGGCCTGTGGCAACCAGAAGTGGAACGGAAACTGCGCGCTCTTGGTCAACGCACCCATGAGCACCAGCACGAGAATCGGCACGTAGAGCGGATGGTTGCGGATCGTATCGCCGGAGGCGAGCACCACGTCGAGATCGTAGCTGCCGACGACATGGCCGATCAGAAGCAGACCCACGAAAAGGCAGAGCCCGCCGGTGCCGGTCACGGTCAGCGCCATGCGGGCGCCATCGCGGGCATTGGCGTTGTGATACCAGTAGCCGATCAGCAGGAAGGAGATGATGCTGGTCAGCTCCCAGAAGATCGAGAGAAGAATGAGATTACCGGAGAGCACGAGGCCGAGCATGGCGCCCATGAAGGCGAGGAACATGGAGAAGAAGCGCGGAACCGGGTCTTCGGCCGACATGTAGTAGCGCGCATAGACCACGACGAGCAGCGCGATCGCGCTGATCAAGGCGGAGAACAGCCAGGAAAAGCCATCCATGCGCAGCGTGAAGTTCAAGCCGAACTGCGGGATCCAGGCGATATCGGTGCGTAGCACGCGGCCTTCGATGACGAAGACGTAGAGGGACGTGGTGATCGCGAGACACAGGAAGGCAATGGAGCCGGAAAGCCAGGCCGCCAGCGTGCTGCGGTCGCTCGGCAGGCTGATGGCGATGAGGCTCCCCACGAAAGGCGTCAGCACGAGCAAGAGCAGCAGGGTTTGCGCGATCTCTATGGTCATTTCCCCAGTTTGGTCGTTACCATGGCAGGTTCCTCGTGCCGGCCGCTGCGCAGGATAGCGGCGGACGAAGGCTTCGGGGCCGAGCGGCATGAAGGATCGGCGCCAGCGGACGCTGCGCAACACGCCGGAAATTTATGCCGGTATTCCGCCGCGATGCCAACCCGCGAAAGTGGCAAATAGACACCCCTCGTCGCTTTTCCAGTTTGCCTCATAAACATCATGAGACATTTTGACGGACGATGTCTCTGCGTATCGTTTCGAGCGTGAGAGCCAAGAAAACATTGCGTTACCCGATTGTGAAGTGCCGGACAAAGCGGGACGAATATGGCGGCGGGCTCTCTGAAGGCACGACCCGTAAACGCAAAACGCACCGGAGACGGTATCTCCGGTGCGTTTCATGCCGGTCTTACGTCTATCGCTTATTTCGTCGCGACTTCGATGCCCGAGCCGCCGCCGAGGGCGACGTTGAGGGCGACATAGTTGGCGGCGAGGCTGCGAATGGCGGCTGCAAGCTGGATGCGGCTGTCGGACAGCGTGCGTTCCGCATCGAGCACGTCGAGCAGCGAGGTTGCGCCACCGCGATAGCTTTCGCGGGCAAGCCCGAGGGCCTGTTCCGAGGATGCGACGACCCGGCGCAGAGCCGATACCGTTTCGTAGTTCTTGCGCAGCGCGATCATCGCGTTCTCGACTTCCTCGATACCGTTGAGGACAGTCTGCTTCCAGGCGAGGTACTGTTCCTGAGCGACGGAGCGCTGGGCTTCGACATTGGCACGCAGGCGGCCGCCATTGAAGATCGGCACGTCAAGCGTCGGGCCGAAGGACCAGCTCGTCAGGTTGCCCGTCGCGGCATTGCCGAAGGTGCGCCCGGCATTGATCGAGCCGCTGAGGGAGAGGCTCGGATAGAGCTGCGCCTCGGCAACGCCGATATCGGCGGTCGCTGCGGCCAGCTGACGCTCGGCGACGCGGATGTCGGGACGGTTGCGCACGAGATCGGCGGGAACGCCGACCTTGGTGTTGAACTTCGGCCAGGGCTGCGCCTTGCCACGTGTGAGCTCCGCGGTGACCGAGGTAGCGGGAAGGCCGAGCAACGTCGCGATGTGGTTGGCTGCCTGATGGAAACCGGTCTCGTAGGCCGGAAGTTCAGCAAGCGTGGAATTCACAAGACCTTCGGCCTGCACGACGTCGAGGCTCGATGCGGCGCCGGCGGTGCGGATGTCGTTGGTCAGTTTCAGTGTCTCGCGCCGCGAAGACAGGCTCAGCTTGGCAAGTGCCAGCGCTTCCTGATTGTAGCGGGCATCGATATAGGACGTCACGAGATCCGAGAGATAGGCCAGACGCGCCACGTTGATGTTGTTGTAGGCGGCATCGAGCGACGCATTGGCACTTTCGCGAGCACGGCGATACTGGCCGAAGAGGTCCAGGATCCAGGAAGCGCCCAGGCCGCTGTCAAGCGACTTGCTTTCGGTGTGGCTGGTGCCAGAGGTCTTCTGAAGGTAGGAGCCGTCGGAGCCCTGAACATTGCCGGATCCGCTGCCGTTCAGCGCGGGAAGGGCATCGGCACCGGCGATAACGACGTTGGCGCGCGCCTGGACGATGCGTTCGATCGATTGCTGGACGCTCAGGTTCTGGTTCATGCCTTGGGCAACGAGAGCGTCGAGCTTCTTGTCGCGGAAACTCTGCCACCAGGGGTTCAGGGTGACGTTGGCTGCGGGGGCATCGGCCTTGGAAAATTTGGCGGGCAGGTTGTCGGCCGGCGTCTGGTAATCCGGACCCACGACGCAGCCGGACAGCAAGAGCATGCTCATGGGAAGGAGCGCTTGAGCAATCTTCATAAGGGTCCCCATCCGGCAGGTGATGCGCCGGTAACGAATGATTCACATCTGGTCTTTAGCATGTTCACCATCCGAAGCGAGGAAACAATCCAAAAGCTGAGGGCCTTCCGCATTATTGTCTGAAAGTGTTCCCCTCATGCCACGCTTCGCGAGCGTCATGTGGAACATGACGCATGGGCGATGGCGGCAGGAATTGCCCTAAGTCGCTGTCATCGCATTGGATTTTCGGAATGTCCCAATCCGTGCCAACCACGCGGATTGTGTTTTCCTTATTCGCCTTTCCGCCATCTGCCGGACGATCAAAGCGCCGTATTCCGTGTTTTCGGGCCGCAAAACTGGCTTACCGAGCAATTCCGGCGTCCTTTCCATCGGACAGAGCGGACGCTGTATCGCACGGTCGCCGCGATATGGACGACGAACGGTCGAGACGGAGGCGTGAGGGAGAATCACTATCTGTCGATCGGCTGGAAACAGCCATGCCGCGAAAAAGTGCAATTGCCCGGAACAAACAGGCTTGCCGTTTAGCGCAATCGAGCCGGTTGCAAAACGGTTTCAAGTCGGATTACGCGTCGTCCGTCACCGGAGCGCCCGCATCGATCATTGACACCAGCGTCTCCAGGCGATCGGCGTCGCGGGGTAGCTTGTCGGTGCGCAGGCGCGAGATACGGGGGAAGCGCATGGCGACACCCGATTTATGGCGGGAGGAAAAAGCAATGCCTTCGAACGCCACCTCTACCACGAACCCCTGGTCCGGCTCCGCCCGTACAGACCGAACCGGGCCAAAGCGTTCGACGGTGTTGTTGCGGACGTAGCGGTCGAGCACTTCAAGCTCTGCATCCGTAAAACCGAAATAGGCCTTGCCGACGGGTACGAGAACGTCGCCCTTATCGCCCGCCGTCCAGACGCCGAAGGTGAAGTCGGAATAATAGCTAGAGCGTTTGCCGTGGCCGCGCTGGGCATACATCAAGACGGCATCGATATTGTAGGGCTCGCGCTTCCATTTGAACCAAGGACCTTTCATCCGCCCCGGCGTATAAGGCGAATCTCGGCGTTTGAGCATAATCCCCTCAATGACGGGATCAGGCGGTGCGGTCCGTAGCCGGTCGAGCTCTTCCCAGGATGAGAACGGCACGAGTGGCGAGAGGTCGAAATGCAGCGGCGGTGTTGTGGCGATCAGCTTGGCCAGCGCCTCGCGCCTCACGTCGAAAGGTTCGGGGCGCATGTCGCGCGGGCCGTCGAATAGGAGGTCGTAGCCGCGCAGGAAAGCGGGATACTCTTCGATGGTCTTGCGCGTTACTGCCTTTCTGTTCAGACGCTGTTGCAGGTCGGAGAAGCTTCGCGTCGCCTGGTTGGAGCGCAGCGTTCCCCCGACCAGAAGTTCGCCATCGATGACGCCTTCGAAATCGACGGCTTCCAGGATATCGGGGAAGGCGCCGGAGATATCGTCGCCACTGCGGGAGTAAAGCCGGCGCGTGCCCGAGAGGTTGGCAAGCTGCACCCGAATGCCGTCCCATTTCCATTCGGCCACGAAATCGGCCGGATCAAGGTTTTCGAGGTCCTTGTCGCCGACGGGGGTTGCCAGCATGACCGAGTGGAAAACGGCAGGCATGGTAAGTTCGGGACGACCGGAATGCCCGTCGAGCCAGGCGAACAGCTCCACATATGGCGGCAAAAGGCCGTGCCACAGAGTTTCGATCTCGCCGACATCGACCGTGCCCATCTCGCCCAATGCCTGCTTGACGAGGCGGGACGAGACGCCGATGCGCATGGAGCCGGTGATGAGCTTGAGAAAGGCGAAGCGGCTGGAGCCGTCGAGGCGGTCGAGCAGGTTGCGCACGAGGTCACGCACATTCGCGCGCCCGACCGATTGGAGTTGCTCGACGATCGAGCCGAGCGAGAGATCGCCGACATCGGCCTCGTCGGGCTCCGTGCCTTCCCAGACGAGCGAGATGGTCTCGGCAAGGTCCCCGACGTAATCGTAGGAATACTGGAAGAGGACCGGGTCCATCCGTTCCAGCATCAGCTGGCGCAGCACATTCGGCTTGACGGTCGAGAGGGTGAGGGTGCCGGCCAGCGCAGACAGCGCATATCCGCGGTCCGGGTCGGGTGCCGTGCGAAAGTAGTCGGTCAGCAGCCGGATCTTCGCATTGCGCGACGGGGTGAGGACCAGGCGGTCCAGAAGCTCGGCAAAATCCCGCATCATTCGCCCTCGTCGTCATAGCCGACCAGATGCAGCGGGCGGGCTTTGATGCCCTCAAGCTCGCACCAGCGGACGAGCGCCTCCTCGCGCCCATGGGTCACCCATACCTGTCCCGGCCGGATTTCGCGGATGGTGTCGGTCAGTTCCGCCCAGTCGCAGTGGTCGGAAATGATGATCGGCAGTTCCACGCCGCGTTGCTTTGCCCTCTGGCGCACCAGCATCCAGCCGGAGGCGAAGATCGGGATCGGATCGGGAAAGCGGCGCGCCCATTTGTCTGCAAAGGCCGAAGGCGGCCCGATGACCACGGCGCCCGCAAAGGCCGGCTTTTCCTTCGCCGTGACGGTTGCGGGGCGCAGTTCGCCGAGCGCAATACCCTTGGAGAGGTAATAGTCGCAGAGCTTGACGAGCGCGCCGTGAATGTAGATCGGCTCGTGATAACCCGCCTCGCGCAGGAGCATGATGACCCGCTGGGCCTTGCCAAGCGCATAGGCGCCGACGAGATGGGCCCGCTCGGGAAACTGGCGCAGAGAGGTGAGGAGCTTGCCGACCTCGTCCGCATCCGGCGGATGATGGAAGACGGGCAGGCCGAAGGTCGCTTCGGTGATGAAGACATCGCAGGACACAGGCTCGAAGGGCAGGCATGTAGGATCGCGGCGGCGCTTGTAGTCGCCGGAAACGACAATCTTTGTGCCGGCGCGGCTGACCGCGATCTGCGCGGAGCCGAGAACGTGGCCGGCCGGATGGAAGCTGACTGTCACGTCACCGATCGTCATGGTTTCACCGAGCGCCGCCTCCTGCGACTGACGGCAGAAATCGGCGCCGTAGCGGATCGTCATGATCTCCAGCGTCTCCCGCGTCGCCAGCACCTCGCCATGGCCGGAGCGGGCGTGATCCGCATGACCATGCGTGATCAGCGCCTTGTCGACCGGATGGACCGGATCGATGTAAAAGCCGCCCGCTTCGCAAAACAGGCCCTTGGGCGTCGGATAAAGCAACGTTTCCGGTCTCATGAAGAGCTAGATAGCCGGACCGCGGCCGGCCGCCAGAGAGGCAGCCGGGATTCTTTGCAGGAGAGGCTTACGCGCGCGACAGCGTTTCGGTGATCAGCGCCATCACGGCGTCCGCATCGATATCCGTGCACACGGTCTGGCTCGGCAGGCCATCCCAGGAGCTCGGCGGGAAGGACCGGCCGTCGGCCTTCTGGATCGTCTGGCCATCGGCGATGCCGCCACAGACGACGCGGATCGCGCCGGTCCGGGTGGTGAAAAGCTCGGGCGCGACGACATAGACACAGGCGCAGCTGTCATGCACGACCATGCCATCGTCCACGATGTGCGCGTAGAAATCGATGTAGAAATCGGAGATATCGGCCAGCAGCTTTGCGCGCGGACCGGCGACGGCAGCAATGGCGGCCAATGCCGGGCGGGTCATGACCGTCTTCATCGTCACGTCGAGGCCGACGACCGTCACCGGCCATGCGGCACCCATGACGATGTCGGCTGCCTCGGGATCGCCGTGGATATTGGCTTCCGCGGCGGGCGTGATGTTACCGGTAACATCGAAGGCGCCGCCCATGATGACCACGGCCTTGACCAGCGAGACGATCTCCGGCTCATCCGCGAGCGCGCGGGCAAGATTGGTCATGCGTCCGACGGCGACCAGCGTGACCTCTCCGGGATGGGCGCGCACCGTATCGATGATGAAGCGATGGGCGGAACGCGCATCGGGCTCGCCGTCGACCGTATCGGGAACGCCGATATTGCCGAGCCCGTCATGGCCATGGATCATGACCGGCCAGCCGGCATGGGCGCGGGCGGGGTCGATCGTCTCCGCCACGCCTTTGGCGACCGGTGCCGGAATGTCCCAGGTCTTCTTGAGGAAGAGAGCGTTGCGGGTCGTCGTCTCGATGGAGGCGTTGCCGAAGATGGTCGTGATACCAAGAAGGTCGATGTCAGGGTGCTGATGCAGGAAGAGCAACGCCATGGCGTCGTCTACGCCGGGGTCGGTGTCGAAAATGACTTTGTGCATGATGCCCCCTCAGGCCTTGGTGCCGCGCTGGAAGCGGCGGATGCTGAATGGCGCGAGCGCCGGTTGCTCGCCCTTGTCGAACAGGTCTGCGACGAGCCGGCCTGTGGTGGCCGAGAGCGTGAGGCCGAGATGTCCATGGCCGAAGGCCAGCGCGATGCGCGGATCGTCAGGGCTGAGGCTGATGACCGGCAGGCTGTCGGGCGTCGAGGGACGCCGGCCCATCCACTCCTTGCCGCCCGTCTCGGGCAGGGCAGGGACATAGCGACGCATCTTGGTGCGCATAGCCTTTGCGCGGGCGAAATTTGCAGGTGCGTCCGGCTTTGCCAGTTCCACGGCGCCGCCTACCCGCAACGCATCGTCGAACGGTGTGGCGCAGAAGCCGTGCTCGGAGAAGAAGATCGGCATGGGCAGGGTCACCTGCGGATCGGCGAATGTGGTGTTGTAGCCGCGCTCGGTTTCCAGAGAGACGCGAAGGCCAAGGCCGCGCACGAGATCGCGCGACCAGACGCCGGCGGCAATGACGACCTTGTCGAAGATGTGGGGGGCGCCAGCCGATGTGGTGAGCGTGATGCCATCTGCGCCCGGGCGCACTGCGGAAATGCCCGCATCGATCATCGTTGCGCGTGTGCGCAGGTGCGCCTGCAGCGCGCGCAGGAAGGTTTCCGGGTGGCGGAACGTGTGGTAGCCGGCCGAGAAGATGCCGCCGGCAAGCGAGCCCTCGAGAGCTGGAATGCGCGCGCGGACCGCGGCCGGGCTCAGACGCTCCACCGAAAAGCCGAGCAGCTTTGCCGTTTCGCTTTCATGGCGGAAGGCGGCATCCAGCGATGCCGGCGCGTCGAAGATCGTCATGGCGCCGGTGTGCTGAACGGGGTCCACGAGCGACGCCATGTCGGCGAGGTTCCTGTGATCTTCGAGCACGGTGCGCATCAGGCCGAGAAGCGCTGTGCGGGTGCGGGCCGCCTGTGCCGGGCGGGCCGAGCGCAGAAAGGCAAGCAGCCATGGCGTGAGGGCCGGCAGATCGGTCCAGCGCAGGGTCAGCGGTCCGAGCGGATCGGCGAGCCAGCGCGGGGCAGACATGAGCATATCCGGCCGGGCGATGGGGTCGATCTCCGGGATCGCCATGATGCCGGCATTGCCGACGGATGCGGGAAGCCCTGTCGCGTCCTGCTCGAACAGCGTGACGTCATGGCCGCGCGCAATCAGATGGATCGCCGTCGCGCAACCGATGATGCCGCCGCCCACTATGCCGATCCGTGCCATGCCGTGCTGTCCGATGCTCTCGAGAGTCCGTTGCCCAAGGTCATGCTCTATCCGGGCATCGGCAATCAAGGGCAAACGCACGTCCGGTACGGTTTTTCATCCAGGGCGGCTCACTGTCGGGCGTGTGGATTAAAGCTTCCTCAACCCTGTTCGTTTACGGTCCAGCCGTGATGTCTGCCGCTGGCAGGCAGTTTGGAGCGCGTGATCGGGCATGATGGAGCGGCTGAGGTGAAAGGTATTTCCCTGAAGGGCCGGCTGTCGAAGAAGCTTCTTCTCGGCGGTGCCGCCGTCGTGGTTCTTGCGGGCGGGGCGGGTGGCTATATGCTGCTGAGCGGCGTTCTTGCGCATGACGAGGAGGCATCCAGCGCCGCGGCGGCCCAATCCTCGGGCGTTGCCTGTACCGCTGCGGATTTCATCAAGCTCAATCGCGGCGGCCAGCGCTGGCTGCGCAAATATGTCCGCACCGATAATGTCGATGGCATCGAGCGGGTGCGTACCGCGCTTCGTATTGCCGGCGTTCTGGCACAATCGGAAAAGGCCGACCTCTATCAGGTCGTCGTGCTCGACCGGGCGGGGCCGGAGGGGCGGGCGAACCTGCGCGGTGCTGCGATCGGCGCCGAGGTTCTGTTCGCACCCGACCCGACGAAACTGCCTGATATGGAGCAGCCCTTCATTGCCCGCTACGCCGATGGCAAGGCCAACGCCGTCGGCCTGTTCTATGGCGAGCGCAAGGCGCTCTCTCCCGAAGATATTCGCACCACGCTGACGGCGATGACCGATCGCGCCGATTGCGAGACCCTCGTTGCCGATGCCGGCGCGACGGGTGATGAGCATGGTGCGCCTGCCGAGCATGGCGAAAGCGCTCCCGAAGGGCATGGCGCGCCTGCGGAAGGACATGGCGAAGCCGCAGAAGGTCCTGGTGAAGCCGCAGAAGGACATGGCGAAGCCTCGGACGGACATGGCGAAACAGAGGAAGCCCAAGGTGAAGCCGGGGCAGAACATGGAGCGCCTTCCGAAGGGCACGATGCGCCGGCAGCCGGCAGCGAAGCGGGACACGAGGCTCCGCCGAGCGAACATGCCGAAGGCAGCGCCGGTAGCGAGCAGGATGCTGCGGCAAACGGCGGATGGTTCTCGACGGTAACGGCCTGGATTCCCGGTATGGGCGGCAAGACTGCGCATGGAGAGGCGCCGGAGGCTGCGGAGCCCGCCGCGGACGGCATGCTGTCCACCGTCATGCGGCTGATCCCGGGAATGGGCGGGGACAAGGCGGAAGCGCCGGTGGCGAACGCCGATCACGCGCCCGAGACGTCAGAGCACGGCGAACCCGAACAGGCGGTAACGGAACCCGAGGCCGCTCACGAGAAGGATACGGCGGAAGCCGAGGGGCATGGGGACAGCGCGGACGACGCTGCGCATGAACCTGTCGCTGCCGAGGCGAAGCATGAGGCGGCGGTGCCGCATGACGTGACGCCCGAGGAAACCGGCGCCACGCATTGATGGCGCCGATCCTTTGAAACGTCTCAGTCTGCCTTGCGGCGTGCCGGGAAGAGGATGACGTCGCGGATCGACGGAGCGTTGGTCAGGAGCATCACCAGGCGATCGACGCCGATGCCGAGACCGCCTGCGGGCGGCATGCCCTGGTCGATCGCATCGAGGAAATCGTCGTCCAGCTGCTTTTCCTTCTCGCCGCGGGCATGGGCCTGCTCAAGCTGCTCCATCATGCGACGGCGCTGTTCTTCCGGATCGTTCAGCTCGGAGAAAGCATTGCCGACTTCCCAGGCGTTGCAATAGGTCTCGAAGCGCTCGACCAGACGCGGCTCGCCCGGAACTTCCTTGGCAAACGGCGAGATGTCCTTCGGGAAATGGGTGACATGGCTCGGCTGGATCAGCGTGCCCTCGACCTTTTCCTCGAAGATGAAGGCGAGGCATTCGCCCCAGGTCCAGTCCTTCTCGATCTCGAAACCGGCGGCCTTCGCGGCAGCGCGGGCTTCCTCGTCCGTCTTGATGGCGAGGAAGTCGATGCCGGTAACGTTCTTGACGGCATCCGGCATGGGGACGCGCTGGAAGGGGCCAGCGAAAGAGAGCGTCTTGTCGCCGAAAGTGACGTCTGTCGATCCGTGGATGGACATCGCGAGCGAGGAGAAGAGGCGCTCTACGAGGTCCATGATGTCCTCATAGTCGGCATAGGCCCAGTAGCACTCCATCATCGTGAATTCCGGATTGTGCCGGGTGGAGACGCCTTCGTTGCGGAAGTTGCGGTTGACCTCGAACACCTTGTCGGCAAGGCCCGAGACCAGCGTGCGCTTCAGGAACAGTTCCGGCGCGATGCGCAGGTACATGTCGAGCTTCAGCGTATTGTGATGGGTCTTGAAGGGTTCGGCAGTCGCGCCGCCGTAGACGGAGTGCAGCATGGGGGTCTCGACCTCCATGAAGCCGTCCTCTTCCATGAACCGGCGAATGCCCGAGATGATGCGGGCGCGCTGCTGGAAGCGCAGCTTCGAGTCCTCATTGGTCAGGATGTCGAGGTGGCGCTTGCGGTAGCGCAGCTCGATGTCGGAGAGGCCATGCCACTTCTCCGGCATGGGGAGAAGCGCCTTGGTCAGCATGGTGATCTCTTGCGCGTTGATCGTGAGTTCGCCGCGCTTGGTGCGGCGCACGACACCGGTGACCCCGATGATGTCGCCAATATCGACCATCGGCAGCAGCGCGCGCGCTTCCTCGGGCGTCGTGTCCTTGTGCGAGAAGATCTGGATCTTGCCCGAGGCATCGCGGATGTCCATGAACATGCCGGAATTGCGCGAGGAGAACACACGGCCGGCAACGGTGACCACATCCTCCGTTACGGCGTCCGGCTCCAGCCCTTCGTACTTGTCCGCAAGTTCGCCGTTCGTGATCGTCCGATGAAAATGCGCGGGATAGACATCGCCGATCTGCTCGCGCAGCAGCTTCAGCTTCTGGGCGCGGACTTCGGTCACGTCGGAGGAGAGGGCGGTATCAAGCTTTTCGGTCATGGTTCGCTGTCCTGTGGCGGCGGGGGCCGCGATGTCTTTGTATATGGCGGCGGGTGCCTCCGCCCCTCACCCTAGCCCTCTCCCCGCATGCGGGGAGAGGGGACGTGCCCTGAGAGAGGCGTGCGGCAGCCGGATGAGGGGCTGCCAGCGCGCGCGTTTACTTTGCCGCCGCAGCCATCGCCGCAACCACCTGTTCCGCGACCTTCAGGCGCTGGCGCACGACGGAGCGGCCGAGAATGGCCATGCTGTCGAAGAGCGGCAACGAGCGCGACGAGCCGGAGATGGCGATGAAGAGCGGTGCGAGCACGACCTTCAGCTTCTTGCCCATGCGATCCGCGCTGGCGCGCAGCTCGGCTTCCACCGATTCCGCGTTCCATTCGACAATGGTTTCGAGATCGGGCTGAACCGTTTTGAAAATCTCGACCAACTCTTCCGGCGATGTCTTCACTTTGGCGAAGGAGGCGGCATCGAGCCCGAGATCGGCCTTGAGCAGGAAGCCGGCGAGATCGGGCAGGTCGCCCAGCTTGGAGATGCGGGACTGCGAGAGGCGCAGGCCTTCCTTAATCCGGTCGTTCTCCATGGCCCAGGCCAGCACGCGGCCAACGAACTCTTCTTCCGAAAGTCCCTCGCGCAGCCAGCGGCCGTTCAGCCAATCGAGCTTCTGGACGTCGAAGATCGCACCGGCCTTCGAGAGGTTTCCCGGGTCGAAATGCTCGGTCAGCTGCGCCATGGTCAGCATCTCCTCGCCCTCGGCGATCTGGATGAAGAACAGGCCGAGAAAGTTCATCAGCGCTTCCGGCAGGTAGCCGAGCGCGGAATAATAGGAGATCGACGTCGGATTCTTGCGCTTGGAGAGCTTGGACTTGTCGGCGTTGCGCATCAGCGAGAGATGCATGAACACCGGCGGCTCAAGGCCGAGATAGCGGTAGAGCAGAATGTGTTTGGGAACCGAGGACAGCCATTCCTCGCCGCGCGCCACATGGGTGATGCGCATGAGGTGGTCGTCCACCACGTTTGCCATGTGGTAGGTCGGCATGCCGTCCGCCTTCAGCAGGACCTGCATGTCCACCGCATCCCACGGGATCTCGACAGGTCCATAGACGCCGTCGACGAAGGAGCAGACGCCTTCGGTCGGGATCTTCATGCGCACGACATGAGGCTCGCCGCTCTCCACCCGGCGCGTCACTTCCTCGGCGCTGAGATGCAGGCAGAGGCCGTCATACTTCGGCGGCTTGCCCGCGGCGCGCTGGGCCTCGCGCATTTCGGCAAGGCGCTCGGACGTGCAGAAGCAGCGGAAGCCGTGGCCGGCATCGACGATCTTCTCGACGTAGGGCTTGTAGATGTCCTTGCGGTCGGACTGGCGATAGGGACCATAGGGGCCACCGATATCGGGACCTTCCGCCCATTCCAGTCCGCACCATTTCAGGGCGTCGAGCACCTTGGTCTCGAACTCCGGCGTCGAGCGCGTCGCGTCCGTGTCCTCGATGCGCAGGATGAAGGTGCCGTTGTTCTTCTTGGCGAAGAGGTAGTTGAACAGCGCGATATAGGCCGTGCCGACATGCGGCTCGCCGGTGGGGGAGGGGGCAATGCGCACCCGGACTGGTGTATCTGTCATGATCTCGGCCTGTTGGCGTGCTGCTGGCGTTTCCGGGCAAGCGCCGCCGCACCGGCCCGGGCCCTCAAGGGCGGGAGACGCCTAGCCGCACGCCTTGGCGGCGGCCGGCGTCTTCAATCGCGGGCGTGAGACCATATTCCCCGTCGCGCGTCAAGGCGGAGGCCGTGCGCTGTCCGGGGCGGCATAAGGGAAAACGGCCCGGCAGAGGCTGCCGGGCCGCCGATTTCAGGCGATCAATGCTTGGTCGGCGTCACCCCGCCATTGGCAGCGCGCTCCCGCTCGCGCTTGCGGCGCGAGAACATGTTGAGGGCCTCGACGCCGGCCGAGAAGGCCATGGCGGCGTAGATATAGCCCTTGGGGACGTGGACGCCGAAGCCTTCGACGATCAGCGTGCCGCCGATCATCAGCAGGAAGGCGAGTGCCAGCATGACGATGGTCGGGTTCTTCTCGATGAAGTTAGCGAGCGGCGTGGCTGCCACGAGCATGACTGTCACGGCCGTGATGACGGCAATGAACATGATCGGCACGTGCGGCGTCATGCCGACGGCGGTGATGATGCTGTCGATCGAGAAGACGAGGTCTAGGATGAGGATCTGGGTGATGGCCGCGCCGAACGTCATCTTCACGACGTTCTCGCCGGCGCCGACGAGATCTTCCTTGTGGTCCTGGACGTCGACCGAGTGGTGGATCTCCTTGGTGGCCTTCCAGACGAGGAAGATACCACCGGCGATCAGGATCAGGTCCTTGCCGGAGAAGCCCATGCCGGCGATCGTGAAGAGGTCGGAGTCGAGCTTGACGATCCAGGCGATGGCGAAGAGCAAGCCGAGGCGCATGATGAGAGCCAGACCGATACCGATCTTGCGGGCCCTGTCGCGATGCTCGGGTGGCAGCTTGTTCGTCAGAATGGAGATGAAGATCAGGTTGTCGATACCAAGCACGACTTCCATGACGACAAGCGTGATAAGCGCGATCCAGGCGGCTGGGTCTTGCATGAGCAGCAGGATATCCTGCATCGGGGCGGGTCCTTCCTCGATAGGGTGGCCTCTTTTGAGGCTGATACGGGCTGCCTGCGGAGTGCAGGCGTCAACGTTCCCCATGTAAAGGCTAATCGTTACACAACAAGTCGTCTGTCGCGCGTCAGACCCTTCCCGAAGTCACATTACTTCACTTTTTCGCGATATAAAACGTCAGGAACATACCGATGGCCGAGCGGACGGTCCCGTCGATCTCTTCCGCATCCGGGGCGACCGGAAGCCAGCCGAACAGGCGGCGCTTGAGAAGGCCGGGCATGCAGAGGTCTATGAACTGCCGGGAGGCCAGATCCGTGTCTTCGATCTCCAGCAGGCCCTCGGCCACCTTGTCTTCCAGATAGGTCTTGAGGATCGAGTATCCGTTTTCCGGCGATGCCGAAAAGAACCGGTGGCTGAGATCCGGCATGCGCTCGCTGACGCTCAACACCATCTTCATGCCGCGAACGGTCGTATCGGAACAGATATGCGTGACGAAGGTCACGCCGAAGTCGTAGAGGACAGCGTCGAGAGGCCCATGGTTGCTTTGCATGACATGCTTCATGCTGGCGACCACCTTGGCCCGCTCGCGCTCGATCATCGCGGCGAACAGGTCTTCCTTGCCGCCGAAGTAGACGTAGATCGTGCCCTTGGAGACACCGGCCTCGCGGGTGATGTCGTTCATGCTTGCGGCATCGAAGCCGACCGCCATGAAGACTCGCTTGGCACCGTCGATGATCTGGTCGCGCTTGACCGGATCCTCGCCCGCAACCCGTCGTCCTCCTGTCGCAGTATCCGTTGCGCACGGTTTCAGCGCAGCCTGCCGAGGAGACGATGCCGCGGGAGCGAGTGCGGCATCGTCCTCGACGACAGTCGCTGGAGCCTTGGCTCGCTGCGGCGCAGACATCGCATTCTCCCTTCATTAACTTTTCGAACCAACCGGTTCGATTTCGCTTGATATGCGGGATGGACTTGCCTATGTCAAATCGAACTGAGCGGTTCAGTTTGGGTTTCTTACTATTTTCGGGCCAATTTTCTCGGCCAATATTTTCGGGGACGTCGATCATGGCAGGTTCCAGCAAGACATCGGCAGCGCATGTGCGGCCGGTGGGTGAGGATTTCGACGCGCCGGACGGTGCTCCGAAGGCGCGAGCCGAAGATGCGCCGGCAACTGTCGCGCCCATTGCCGCGCCTGCTCCCGACGCAGCGGCAAAACAGCCGAAGCGCCGTCGCCTCGTGGTGCCCATCATCGGACTTGCCGTTCTTGGAGCCGCGGCCTGGTTCGGCTACGAGTGGTGGACCAATGGCCGCTTCATGATCTCGACCGACGACGCCTATATCGAAGGCGACCTGACATCGATCGCGCCGAAGGTTTCCGGCTATGTGGAAACGGTGAACGTGGTCGCCAACCAGCGGGTGAAGGCGGGCGACCCGCTCGTCACGCTCGACAACGGCGACTACCGGATCGCCGCAGATCAGGCGCAGGCGCAGATCGAAACTGAAAAACTGTCTCTTGCGCGGTTTGATGCGCAGATCGCCGGTGCGCAGGCGAGCCTGCAGCAAGCCCGGGCGCAGAAGACCGCCTTGGAAGCGACCGTGCGCGGGGCCGAGATCACGCAGAAGCGTGCCAGCGACCTCCAGTCAAAGGCCGTGGGCTCGGTCGCTTCCCTCGACAGTGCCAATGTGGCGCTCGACCAGGCGCGTGCCAACGTGCTCGCAGCCGATGCGACGATTGCCGCGGCGGCCGCCAACGTCTCGGTGCTGCAAGCCCAGCGTGCCGAAGCGGAAAGCACGATCCGCTCGCTGGAACTGTCGCGCGACAAGGCTGAGCGGGATCTCGGCTTCACGGTTCTGAAAGCGCCTTATGACGGCGTCGTCGGCAATCTCGCGGTTCAGGATGGGGATCTCGTTTCGGCTGGCCAGCGTCTTGCCGCGCTCGTGCCGGTCAACAAGCTTTACATCGATGCAAACTTCAAGGAGACGCAGATCGCCGGTCTCGTACCGGGCTCCAAGGTGAAGGTGCATGTGGACGCCTATGACGACAAGCCGATCGAGGCAACCGTCGAGTCCATCGCGCCGGCCTCCGGCTCCGTCTTCTCGCTGCTGCCGCCCGAAAATGCCACGGGCAACTTCACCAAGGTGATCCAGCGTGTGCCGGTGCGCATCGCGCTGCCGCAGGATGTGCTCGATAGCGGGCGCTTGCAGGCCGGCCTGAGCGTCGTCGTGGATGTGGACACGCGCACGGCGCCGCAGACGACCGACACGGCCGCTGCGCGGTAAAACGCTTCTTATGCCTTCCGGGCGACAGTGGCTCCGCCCCGCCGCCCGGAAGGATCATTTCTGACGACATCGGACGTTCTGCGCGCCTTTCGACAGGCGGCGGCGTTCGCACGGGAGCAAGCCCATGGCTGCGAGTGCAACGGCGACCGTCGGCGGACGGACTGGCGGGATGACGGCGGGTTCCGGCTCCGGCTCAAGCTCAGGCACCAAGACCGGAGCCGAGGAAAAGATGGACCCGCGCAGGCTGATCGCCTTTTTCGCGATGGTCGTCGGCATGTTCATGTCGATCCTCGACATCCAGATCGTGTCGGCTTCGCTTGCCGAAATCCAGGCCGGTATTTCCGCCGGTTCCGACGAGATCGGCTGGGTGCAGACCGCCTATCTCATCGCCGAAGTGATCATGATTCCGCTTTCGGGCACGCTGGCGCGCATCGTCTCGACCCGCGTGTTGTTTGCTTGCTCGGCTGCCGGCTTCACGGTCGCGAGCGCGCTTGCGGCGACGGCGACGAACATCGACCAGATGATCATCTACCGCGCGCTCCAAGGCTTCATCGGCGGCGGCATGATCCCCTCCGTCTTCGCTGCGGCCTTCACCATCTTCCCACCCTCCAAGCGCAACATCGTCTCGCCGATCATAGGCCTGATCGCGACGCTCGCGCCCACGATCGGGCCGACTGTCGGCGGCTATCTTAGCCACGCTTTTTCGTGGCACTGGCTGTTTCTCGTCAACATTCCCCCGGGCATCGTGGTGGCGATCGTCACCTGGAACTACATCGACTTCGACAAGCCGGAGCTGAGCCTCGTGAAGAAATTCGACTGGTGGGGTCTCCTCTCCATGGGCTTGTTTCTGGGCTGCCTCGAATATGTGCTGGAGGAGGGCAACACGAACGACTGGTTCAGCGACGGACATATCGTGCTGGGTGCCGTCGCCTGCGTCGTGGCGGCCGTCGTCTTCTTCTACAGGGTGTTCACGGTCGATTTCCCCGTGGTGGACCTGCGCGCCTTCACCAACCGGAACTTCGCCTTCGGCTCGCTCTTCTCCTTCATCATGGGCATCGGACTGTACGGGCTCACCTATCTCTATCCGCTCTATCTCGGGCAGATCCGGCACTATGATTCGCTGATGATCGGGGAGACCATGTTCGTCTCGGGCGTCGCCATGTTCTGCACGGCGCCGATTGCCGGCATTCTCTCGGGCAAGTTCGATCCGCGCGTGCTGATGGTCATCGGCTTCGCCTCGTTCTCGAGCGGTACCTACATCATGACCAACATCACCACGGACTGGGATTTCTACGAGCTTCTGGTTCCCCAGATTCTGCGTGGTTTCGGAATGATGATGTGCATGGTGCCGATCAACAATGTGGCTCTCGGCACGCTGGCCCCGGACAGGATTCGCGGCGCGTCCGGCGTGTTCAACCTCACCCGAAACCTCGGCGGCGCCGTCGGGCTCGCGGCGATCAACACGATCCTCACGCGGCGGCAGGACGTGCATTACGCCCAGCTTTCCGAGCATGTGACGTGGAGCAACCCCGAGGCGATGGAGCAGCTGAACCAGATCGCCGGCAACTACAATGCTCACGGCATGGATGGTACGACGATCGCCATGAAGCAGCTCGCCGGCATCGTCCAGCGGCAGGCCTCCATCCTGTCGTTTGCCGATATCTTCGTGCTGCTGACGTGCCTTTTCGGCGCGCTGATCTTCTGCGTCCTGGTCATCCAGAAGCCGAAACCCGTCGCGCCCAGCGCTGGCGGCGGGCACTGACAGACGTTTATTCTCAGTTATCGACGCCGGCCTTCGTACCGACGTTCTTCGTTTCGCGGTGCGCACGAAAATTTCTGATTTACGTACATCAGAAATTCCTCTAGATCTCGTTTCCGGAGGAGCCATGCGACCGACCGTTCACGATATCGCTGCAGAAGCGGGCGTCAGCCTCGCCACGGTCGACCGCGTTCTGAACCGGAGGCCGGGTGTGAAGGCAGCAACGCGCGTTCGCGTGGAGGCGGCTATCGCGGCCATCGGGTTCGTCCGCGATATGGCTGCTGCGAACCTTGCCAAGAGCCGTGTCTATCCCTTCACCTTCATTCTTCCCGCCGGCGACAACTCGTTCATGCGCGGGCTGGAGCGGCATGTCCGCGAGGCCATGGCACGCCCTGCCGCCGACCGCGTCGAAATTTCCCTCGTCATCGTTCCCCCGTTCGATGGCGCGGCGGTTGCCCGCGCGCTCGACGCGGCGATCGTGCGGGAACCGGCGGGGATCGCTGTGGTGGCAGTGGATGCCCCGGATGTGGTGGACGCGGCACTCCGCGTGCAGGCGGCCGGCATTCCCCTGGTGACGCTGGTGTCAGACCTTGGACCTTCCTGCCGCGATCACTTCGCAGGTATCGACAATCACGCGGCGGGGCGTACGGCCGGCAGCCTGATGCGTCGCTTCGTGGGGCGGGAGAGGGCGGCGATCGCCGTGCTTGCCGGCTCGATGCTGGTGCGCGACCATCGCGACAGGCTCGACGGATTTCGGGCCGCATTGTCTGACACTTGCGATGTGCTGCCGGTGCTTGAAGGGCAGGACGATCCGGCCGCGACGGAACGGCTGATCGCCGATCTTCTGGCGCGGCATCCGGATGTCGCTGGTATCTACAGCCTCGGCGCGGGCAATCGTGGCCTGATCGCAGCCCTGCAGCGCCATGACAGGCCGCGTCCGCGCGCCGTCATCGCCCATGAACTGACGCCGCATACGCGTGCGGCACTCGAAGCCGATCTGATTGATGCGGTGCTCAATCAGGATGCAGGCCACGAGGTGCGCAGCGCCATCCGCGTACTGAAAGCGAAGGCGGACGGCATTCCCACGGTCGAGGCGCAGGAGCGCATCCGCATCGATATCTTTCTCAAGGACAACCTGCCGTTCGCAGACGATGCGGACGGCCTTTCCCTTCTCCCATCCGGCGTCGTCGGCGGGGCAAACTAGGAGCATTCCATGTATCTCGGCATCGATCTCGGCACGTCCGGCGTCAAGGCGCTGCTTATCGACGGCGAGCAGCGCATCGTCGGTTCGGCGACCGGCGCCTGCGACGTTCTGCGCCCGCATCCCGGCTGGTCGGAGCAGGACCCTGCCGACTGGATCCGTGCCACGCAGGAGGCGATTGCCGGCCTGAAGGCATCGCATCCCGCCGAGCTTGCTGCCGTGCGCGGCATGGGTCTGTCCGGGCATATGCATGGCGCAACGCTGCTCGACGAGAGCGACAGCGTTCTGCGCCCCTGCATTCTCTGGAACGACACGCGATCCCATGCGGAGGCCGCCGCGCTCGATGCCGATCCGCAATTCCGCGCCCTCACGGGGAATATCGTGTTTCCCGGCTTCACTGCGCCGAAGCTCGCCTGGGTGGCAAAGCACGAACCCGACATCTTTAAAAAGGTGCGCTGGGTGCTGCTGCCGAAGGACTATCTGCGTCTCTGGCTGACGGGCGAACATATGTCCGAGATGTCGGACTCCGCCGGCACGTCCTGGCTCGATACGGGCAAGCGGGCATGGTCGGAGAGCCTGCTCGCGGCAACCGGTCTCAGCGAGCGGCAGATGCCATCGCTGGTCGAGGGCACGGAACAGGCGGGCACGCTGAAGTCGGATCTTGCGGCTGGCTGGGGCATGGGCGCCGGAGTCGTCGTGGCCGGCGGTGCCGGCGATAACGCCGCGTCTGCCTGTGGTATGGGCACGATCGGCGAGGGGCAGGCCTTCGTTTCGCTCGGCACGTCCGGCGTGCTCTTTGCGGCGAATGCCCGTTACCTGCCCAACCCGGAAAGTGCGGTCCACGCCTTCTGCCACGCACTGCCCGATACATGGCACCAGATGGGCGTCATTCTGTCGGCCACCGATGCGCTCAACTGGCATGCCGGCGTGACCGGCCGCAGTGCCTCCGAGCTGACGCAGGAGCTGGGCGACACACTGCAGGCGCCGACCGGCGTCACCTTTCTCCCTTATCTCTCGGGCGAGCGGACGCCGCACAACGATGCCACCATTCGCGGCGCCTTCATCGGGCTTGGCCACGAGAGCAGCCGGGCGGTGCTGACGCAGGCGGTGCTCGAAGGCGTATCCTTCGCCATTCGCGACAGCCTTGAGGCCCTGCAGACTGCGGGAACGCAGCTGCATCGGGTGACCGCGATCGGTGGTGGCTCGCGCTCGGCCTATTGGCTGTCCTCGATCGCGACGGCACTCGATCTGCCGATCGACGTGCCCGCCGATGGCGATTTCGGTGCTGCCTTCGGTGCTGCGCGTCTTGGCCTCGTCGCAGCTACCGGCGCCGATCCGCTTTCCGTCTTCACACCGCCGAAGACCGCCCACACGGTCGAGCCCGTTGCTTCGCTGCGCGAGGCTTATGAGGACGCCTATCAGCGCTATGGCCGGCTCTATCCTGCCATCCGCGCCGCCTACTGATCCCAGATAACGACATCATTGGAGGAAACATCATGAGCACAGGTTATTTCAAGGATATCCAGAAGATCCGCTTCGAGGGGCCTGACAGCACCAATCCGCTGGCGTTCCGCCACTATGATCCGAACGAAGTGGTCATGGGCAAGCGGATGGAAGACCATCTGCGCTTCGCCGTTGCCTACTGGCACACGTTCGTCTGGCCGGGCGGCGACCCCTTCGGCGGGCAGACGTTCGAGCGCCCCTGGTTCGAAGACAGCATGAAGGCGGCGAAGCTGAAGGCCGATGTCGCCTTCGAATTCTTCGACCTGCTGGGCGTGCCCTATTACTGCTTCCACGATGCGGACGTGCGGCCGGAAGGCAAGACCTTCGCCGAGAACACGAAGAACCTGAACGAGATCGTCGATTACTTCGCCGGCAAACAACAGGAGACCGGCGTCAAGCTGCTCTGGGGCACCGCGAACCTCTTTTCGCACCGGCGCTACATGTCGGGCGCGGCCACCAATCCGGATCCGGATGTCTTCGCGTTTGCCGCGGCGACCGTGAAGACCTGCATGGACGCGACGGTCAAGCTCGGCGGCGAGAACTACGTGCTCTGGGGCGGGCGCGAAGGCTACGAGACGCTGCTCAACACCAATCTGAAGCAGGAGCTCGACCAGCTCGGCCGCTTCGTCAACATGGTTGTCGAATACAAGCACAAGGTCGGCTTCAAGGGTGCGATCCTGATCGAGCCGAAGCCGCAGGAGCCGACCAAGCACCAGTACGACTACGACGTCGCCACCGTTTACGGCTTCCTGAAGTCCTACGGACTGGAGAACGAGGTCAAGCTCAACATCGAGCAGGGCCATGCCATTCTCGCCGGCCACTCCTTCGAGCATGAGCTGGCGCTCGCCAATGCGCTCGGTCTGTTCGGCTCGATCGACATGAATCGGAACGACTACCAGTCCGGCTGGGATACCGACCAGTTCCCCAACAACGTCCCGGAAATGGCGCTCGCCTATTATCAGGTTCTGGCAGGCGGCGGCTTCACGACGGGTGGCACCAACTTCGACGCCAAGCTGCGCCGCCAGTCTCTCGATGCCGAAGACCTGCTCATCGGTCATATCGGCGGCATGGATTGCTGCGCGCGCGGTCTGAAGGCAGCGGCGAAGATGATCGAGGACAAGGCGCTGTCCGGCCCGCTGGACGAGCGTTATGCCGGCTGGAGCACAGACGAAGGCCGCAAGCGGCTGACGTCGATGTCGCTCGAAGATCTTGCAGCCCATGTCGAGGCCACCGATCTCAATCCGCAGCCGCGTTCCGGCCGTCAGGAATATCTGGAAAACGTGGTCAACCGCTACGTCTAAGCGATTAGACAGGATCCGTATCTCGGCGCGTTCGTGGAAGCGAGCGCGCCGAATGCATTTTCGTTGCCGCCAAACCCCCAATTTTGAGGTAAGTCTTAATTTAACAACATCTTAGAGAGTGTCGAACACCTCTGCGTGATCACGTCAACAAAGCTGCTTTACGTACCTCATCAATTACGCTAGCTTCCATCCTGGAGGAGATTTAGCGTGATTTCGAAAGCCCTTTCTGGCGCTTGCGACGGGCAACCGTCAGTGTGCCGATATGCATTTCCGCGCCTGTATTGCGAGTGCCGCGCAACGCCCCGCGCGTCCATCCTGCGGAGCGCTGCATGAGTGCCGCTGCCGCTTCCGGATCGCCCCTTCTGCAAACGAGCGGTTTGTCCAAGACGTTCGGTATCGTCGAGGTGCTGAAAGGCATCGACCTGACGATCGAGGCCGGCAAGGTGCATGCGATCATCGGTGAGAACGGTGCCGGCAAGTCGACGCTGATGAAGCTGATCGCGGGCAATCTTCCACCGACCCGTGGGCAGATCCTGATCGATGGCCAGCCGGTCGCGCTGTCGGGGCCTGTCGATGCGGAAGCGCGCGGTATCGTTCTGGTGCATCAGGAAATTCTGCTCGCGCCCGATCTTACGGTTGCCCAGAATATCTATCTCGGTCGCGAAGTGATCCGCGGCCTGACGCTCGACGACAAGGCGATGAATGATGGCGCGCGGGATGCCGTCCGAGCGCTAGGCGCCGACATCGATCCGCGCACCGTGGTTGCCCGGCTGTCGATCGCGCAGCGCCAGCTGGTCCAGATCGCCCGCGTGTTGCTGGTGCCCCACCGCGTCGTCATCTTCGACGAGCCCACCGCATCTCTGACGCCGCACGAGACGGTAGCACTTTTGCAGGTGATCCGGCACATCCGCGACCGCGGTGTCGCCGTGCTTTATATTTCCCACCGGCTGCCGGAGGTGAAGGACATCGCCGACACCGTGACTGTGCTGCGTGACGGGCGCACTGTCTCGACGCATGCAGCCTCCACGCTGCAGCCGGCCGATATGGCGCGTCTGATGGTCGGGCGCGACGTGGCCAAGCTCTATCCGGATCGCCTTTCCGTCGCCTCCCGCGAGACGGTGCTGGAGGTTTCCGGTCTCTCCGTGCCGGGCTATGCCACGAATGCCGCCTTCAAGCTCGGCAAGGGCGAGATCCTGGGATTTGCGGGTCTCGTCGGGGCAGGGCGAACGGAGCTCATGGAGGGCATGGTCGGTCTCCGCCCGGCCCATGGCACGGTCATGCTGCACGGACGACCGGTGCATTTCCGCGACGTGCATGCGAGCCTCAAGGCCGGCATCGTCTACCTCTCGGAAGATCGCAAGGGCAAGGGGCTCCTGCTTTCCAAGGATTTGCGCGTCAACCTGACGCTGGCATCCCTCGGGCGTTTCGTGCGCGGTTTTCAGGTGGATCGCAAGAAAGAGCATGCGGCGCTCGATACGGCGATCAAGGACTTCGATATCCGCACCGGCCGCAAGGATTTGCTGGCGGGTCAGCTGTCGGGCGGCAATCAGCAGAAGCTGCTGATCGCCAAGATGATGATGCTCGATCCGCAGATCGTCATCATCGACGAGCCGACGCGCGGCATCGATATCGGCACCAAAGAACAAATCTACGCCTTCATCGCCCGTCTGGCCGAAGAGGGCCGCTCGATCATCGTGGTCTCCTCGGAGATGCCGGAGCTGATCGGCATCTGCGATCGCATCGTCGTCATGCGGTCGGGGCGGATCGTCGGCGAAGTTGCCGGCGATCGGATGACGGAAGACGATATCGTCGTGCTGGCCACGGGGGTTTCCGGGGGCGTTTCTGGGGAGGCCGCGTGACGCGGGGGACAATGACCAATATGACGGCAGACGGCGCGAAGCCGGCGCGATCCATTCGCAACATCGACCTCGGAGCCGTGGCGCCTTTTATCGCGCTGGCGCTGCTGCTGGTGCTCGGCGCCTTCGCGCATCCGAATTTTCTCAGCATCGACAATCTGACCAACGTGCTGGCGCGCAGCGCCTTCATCGCGGTCATCGCGGTCGGTGCGACCTTCGTGATCTCGTCTGGTGGGCTGGATCTCTCCGTCGGGGCCATGGTCGCGTTCGTCGCGAGCGTCATGATCCTGTTCCTGAACAGCGGGGCTGCGGGCGATCCGGCGATGACGCTCCTGGCAGGCGTCGGCATCGCCGTTCTCGTCGGGGCGGTCTGCGGGCTTGCCAACGGTCTGGTGACCACCGTCGGGCGGATCGAGCCTTTCATCGCGACGCTCGGTGCCATGGGCATCTATCGAGGGCTGACGACGTGGCTCTCGCAGGGCGGCGCCATCACGCTGCGCGATCCCGCCGTCCAGTCGCTTTATCGCCCGGCCTATTTCGGCACCATCCTCGGCGTGCCCGTACCGATCGTCGTGATCTTCGTCACAGCCGCCATCGGCGCCTTCGTGCTCTATCGCACGCGCTACGGGCGGCATGTCGTGGCCGTCGGGTCCAACGAGGATGTCGCGCGTTATTCCGGCATCAAGGTCAACCGGGTCCGCACCATTGCCTACATCATCCAGGGCCTTTGCGTCGCCATCGCGGTCCTCATCTACGTGCCACGGCTGGGGTCTACGTCGGCCACAACGGGCATTCTGTGGGAGTTGCAGGCGATCACGGCCGTGGTGGTCGGAGGAACGGCGCTGCGCGGCGGTGTCGGGCGCATCTGGGGAACGATTTGTGGCGCGTTCATTCTGGAGATCGTCGGCAACATCATGCTTCTGTCGAACGTGGTCAGCGAATATCTGCTGAGCGCGATCCAGGGCGCCATCATCATCATCGCCATGCTGGTCCAGAGGTTCCTGATCCGGCGGCCATGAGCGGATAAGGGTTCGCGGGCGCCCGGGCCAATGCCCAGAAGCCCGCATCATCGGGAGGAGAGAAACATGAAGAAACGCATTCTGGGACTGGCACTGGTCATGGCATTGGCAGGCACAGCCCTGTCGGGTGGCGCCTTTGCGCAGGAAACGAAGACCATCGGCGTATCGATACCGGCAGCCGATCATGGCTGGACGTCCGGTGTGGTGTTCCATGCCGAGCGGGTGGCGAAGCTGCTGATGGCCGAGCATCCAGGCCTGAACGTCATCGTCAAGACATCGCCGGACGCTGCAAACCAGGCAAACGCGGTGCAGGATCTGAACACGCAGGGCATCGACGCGCTCGTCATCCTGCCGTCCGATCCGGATCCGCTGGTCAACGCCATCAAGGAGGTCAAGGACAAGGGCAAGTTTGTGACCATCGTCGACCGCGCACCGAGCGTCAACGACGACACGATCCGCGATCTCTACGTGGCCGGCAACAACCCGGCGCTCGGCGAAGTCGCCGGTAAATATATCGCCGGCAAGACGCCGGACGCCGAAGTCGTCATCATCCGCGGCTTGCCGATCCCGATCGACCAGCAGCGTCAGGACGGTTTCGACAAGGGCATCGCCGGCTCCAACGTCAAGGTGCTCGACCGCCAGTTCGGCAACTGGAACCGAGACGACGCGTTCAAGGTGATGCAGGACTTCCTGACCAAGTATCAGAAGATCGACGTGGTCTGGTGCCAGGACGACGATATGGCCGTGGGCGTGTTGCAGGCGATCGAGCAGTCCGGCCGCAAGGACATCCAGTATGTCGTCGCCGGGGCCGGCTCCAAGGACATGATCAAGAAGGTCATGGATGGCGACAAGATGATCCCGGTCGATGTGCTCTATCCCCCGGCCATGGTCGGCACCGCGATGGAACTGACGGCGTCCGCGCTCTACGATCAGGTCCCGGTCAGCGGCACCTACACACTGGACGCGACGCTGGTGACGAAGGAGAATGCCGAGAAGTTCTACTTCCCGGATTCGCCGTTCTGATCATCGAACAAAGGCCGCCTGCGGACATCCGCAGGCGGCTTTTTCATGTCGCGAGCGGGTGAAACACCACGCCTCAGGTGGTCGCGACGGGTTGCGTGCATATCTCATAGTGATACCGTATATGCTCCTGCAACGTTGCAGGCGGGGGCGGAATTTCAGACGATGGCAGACCGGAGGGTCTGTCCGACAGGATTGCTGCGTGGGCGGCTGTTGACAGGATGGAGGAGTTGCGAGATGAAGACGATCAAAGGGCCGGGCCTTTTTCTGGCGCAGTTTGCGGGAGATGAGGCCCCGTTCAATTCCTTCGATGCCATCACGAAATGGGCCGCCGACATCGGCTACAAGGGCGTGCAGGTGCCCACGTGGGACGCGCGCCTCATCGATCTGAAACAAGCTGCTGAGTCCAAAGGCTATTGCGACGATCTGGCAGGTCAGGCGCGCGACAACGGCGTTGTCATCACCGAGCTGTCGACCCACCTTCAGGGTCAGCTGGTCGCCGTCCACCCGGCTTACGACGAAGGCTTCGACGGCTTTGCCGCGCCGCAGGTGCGGGGCAATCCGAAGGCGCGTCAGGAATGGGCGGTCGATCAGGTCAAGCTTGCGCTGACCGCGTCGAAGCATCTCGGCCTCAACGCGATGGCGAGCTTCTCCGGCGCGCTCGCCTGGCCTTACCTCTATCCATGGCCGCAGCGCCCGGCAGGTCTGGTGGAGACGGCCTTCGACGAGCTTGCCAGGCGCTGGAAGCCGATCCTCGACCATGCCGAGGATTGCGGCGTTGATATATGCTACGAGATCCACCCCGGCGAAGACCTGCATGACGGCATCACCTACGAGATGTTTCTGGAGCGCACCGGCAACCATGCCCGCGCCTGCATGCTCTACGATCCCTCGCACTACATCCTGCAATGCCTCGACTATCTCGACAATATCGACATCTACAAGGACCGGATCCGGATGTTCCACGTCAAGGATGCCGAGTTCAATCCGACAGGCCGGCAGGGCGTCTATGGCGGGTTCCAGAGCTGGGTGAACCGGGCCGGGCGCTTCCGCTCGCTCGGCGACGGGCAGGTGGACTTCGGTGCCGTGTTCTCCAAGATGACGGCGAACGATTTCGACGGTTGGGCCGTGGTCGAGTGGGAATGCGCGCTGAAGCATCCGGAGGACGGCGCCCGTGAGGGAGCCGAGTTCGTCAAGCACCACATCATCCGGGTGACCGAAAAGGCCTTCGACGATTTCGCAACCGGCGGCACCGACGAGGCCGCCAACCGGCGGATGCTCGGGATCTGATATCAAGGACGATGACGGAGACAATCAATGGCCATCGAAGGTAAAGCAGGCGAGGCGCGGCAGCCGCGCATAAGGCTCGGCATGGTGGGCGGCGGGCAGGGTGCCTTCATCGGCGCGGTGCACCGCATGGCGGCACGGCTGGACGACCAGTTCACGCTGGTGGCTGGCGCGCTGTCCTCGACGCCGGAGAAGGCGCAGGCATCCGGGCTCGAGCTCGGTCTCGATCCGGCCCGCACCTATTCTGACTACCGGCAGATGGCGATCCGTGAGGCCAAGCTGAAGGACGGCATCGAAGCGGTCGCGATCGTCACGCCGAACCATGTGCATTACGAAGCGGCGCGGGAGTTCCTCAAACGCGGCATCCACGTCATCTGCGACAAGCCGCTGACATCGACGCTGGGTGACGCCCGCAAGCTGAAGGCGCTCGCCGACGAGAGCGAGGCACTGTTCATCCTGACCCACAATTATACCGGCTATCCCATGGTGCGGCAGGCACGCGCCATGGTCGCCAACGGCGATATCGGCGCGGTCCGTCTCGTTCAGGTGGAGTATCCGCAGGACTGGCTGACCGATGCGGTGGAGAAGTCGGGCTCCAAGCAGGCGGAATGGCGCACGGACCCGGCGCGTTCGGGCGCTGGCGGCTCGACCGGCGATATCGGCACGCATGCCTATAATCTCGGCGCCTTCGTCTCCGGACTGGAGCTTGAGGAACTCGCGGCCGATCTCGACAGCTTCGTCGAAGGCCGTGCGCTCGATGACAACGCCCATGTCATGATGCGCTTCAAGGATAAGGACGGCGTGCGCGCAAAGGGCCTTCTCTGGTGCAGTCAGGTTGCGCCGGGCCACGAGAACGGTCTTCAGGTGCGGGTCTACGGCACCAAGGGCGGACTTGAATGGACGCAGAAGGACCCGAACTACCTCTGGTACACGCCCTTCGGCCAGCCGAAGCAGCTCTTGACCCGCATGGGTGCCGGCGCGCTTGAGGAGGCCAATCGTGTTTCCCGCATCCCCTCCGGCCATCCCGAAGGCTATCTCGAAGGGTTCGCGACGATCTACGCCGAAGCGGCCCGCGCCATCCAGGCGAAGCGCTCGGGCGGCACGGTAGACCCTGCCGTGGTCTACCCGACCATCGATGACGGGATGAAGGGCATGCTGTTCGTGGACGCCTGCGTGCGCTCGTCGAAGCGGAACGGAGCCTGGGTGAAGGTCTGAAACCCGGAGAGGCGTTTGGCGGACATATTCAAGCGTTAACCAGTGGCAATAGAGCGGTCTTTACAGGCGTGAGCAGTCATTTTAGGCTTGGCTTATGGAGAGAGCGTTCTTTTTGCCATTGCTGTTTCTTGCCATCGGCTTTGCCTCGCCTCCGGTACAGGCAGCCGAGCAGGGCGAGCAATTTATCGGGCACTGGCAGCAGATCCGCTCGAACGCCGGGAAATGCGACAGGTGTTCCCTTGTTATCGCGCGCGGCGGGAGCGGATTGACGATCGGCGCCAACAATGGCTGGTCCGCTTCGGCGTACCATGTCGAGGCCGGACGTCCCGTTCACGGATACGGATTCTGGTCGAAATCCTCCAACAGCCTGTCCGATACGAGGTTTCAGGCTTCCTTCTCGATGATCGATGATCGGCTCCATATGGAGATGAATGGCATTGATCGCGATGGCAAATCCCGCTCTATCAGGGCCATCTACGAACGGCGCTGAAGCGATGACATCAGCATTTGAAAACGCTGCTCATCGGCGGTTCATATTCGTGCGATTAATGTCTGTTCCCTGACAAGGCAAGGCCGATATCCACAGGCTCGCATTGACATTCGAGACCTTGCATATACGGCAGCGACGCAAGCGGATGGACCCTCCGCTCTATCGTTTGAAAAAGGACACGAGTGATGACCGATCCCAAGACGCTTGCCGCGCGCTTTCCCGGCGATTTCCTGTTCGGGGTTGCCACTGCTTCTTTTCAGATCGAGGGCGCATCGAAAGCCGACGGGCGCAAGCCGTCCATCTGGGATGCGTTTTCCAACATGCCGGGTCGCGTCTTCGGCCGGCACAATGGCGACGTTGCCTGCGATCACTACAATCGCCTGGAGGAAGACCTCGACCTCATCGCGAGCCTCGGCGTGCAGGCCTATCGCTTCTCCATCGCCTGGCCGCGCATCATTCCCGATGGCACCGGACCGGTCAACGAAGCGGGCCTCGATTTCTACGACCGGCTGGTGGACGGGCTGAAGGCACGCAACATCAAGGCGTTCGCAACACTCTATCACTGGGACCTGCCGCTGACGCTGGCGGGCGACGGCGGCTGGACGGCGCGCTCCACGGCGTTTGCCTTCCAGCGCTATGCCCGCACCGTCATCGCACGCATCGGCGATCGGCTGGACGCGGTCGCCACCTTCAACGAGCCCTGGTGCTCGGTCTGGCTCAGCCATCTCTACGGCATACATGCGCCGGGCGAGAGGAACATGGAAGCGGCGCTGCATGCGATGCACGTGACCAATCTTGCCCACGGCCTTGGTGTTGCCGCCGTGCGCGAAGAGCGGGCGAACCTGCCGGTCGGCATCGTCATCAATCCGATGCATGTCTATCCCGGCACCGATAGCGAGGCTGACAAGGCTGCGGCCGAACGGGCATTCGATTTTCACAATGGCGTTTTCTTCGGCCCTATCTTCAAGGGGGCGTATCCCGATAGCGTGCTCAAGGCCCTTGGCTCGCGTATGCCGGAGGTCGAGGCCGGGGATATGGCCGTGATCAGCCAGAAGCTCGACTGGTGGGGCGTGAACTACTACACGCCGATGCGCGTCAGCGACGATCCGACCGAGGGCGCCGAGTTTCCCGCGACGACACCGGCGCCAGTCGTCAGCGCTGATAAGACCGATATCGGCTGGGAGATCTACCCGCAGGCTCTGGGCGACCTCATCCGCACCGTCAACGAACGCTACGACCTGCCCGATTGCTACATCACCGAAAACGGCGCCTGCTATAATATGGATGTCGAGAACGGTGAAGTGAACGACCAGCCGCGCCTCGACTATATCGCCGAACATCTGGCCGTGACGGCCGACCTGATTGCCGAGGGCTATCCGATGAAGGGCTATTTCGCCTGGAGCCTGATGGACAATTTCGAATGGGCCGAAGGTTATCGCATGCGCTTCGGCATCGTCCATGTGGACTACGACACCCAGGTTCGCACCATCAAGAAGAGCGGGCTCTGGTACGGCGATCTTGCACGTTCGCTTCCCAAGGGAAATCACTGAGCAAAGCAAAACATCGCAGCGAGCTTGCCCGTTTCCGATGATTGGTCTTCGGTCCTGCCGGACCAGGGTCGTGCGTAAACGAACGGAAGCGTGACGACGCTTCCGTCCTCAGCTTCCCAGATGCTTGGAACCGCGCTTCTTCGCAAGCTCGATCTGGCGCTGGCGCTGCCGGTAGCGCTCGCGATCCTCGTCGGTTCGCGTGTCGTGACAGTGAACGCAGGCGACACCTTCCTCATGCACGGGCGAGGCCCGCTCTTCCAGCGTCAGCGGCTGGCGGCAGGCATGGCAAAGCGTGTGCTCGCCTTCGCCAAGCCCGTGTGTCACCGACACGCGATCATCGAAAACGAAGCAGGCACCTTCCCACAGGCTCTCCTGCGGCGGCGTTTCTTCCAGATATTTCAGAATGCCGCCCTTGAGGTGGTAGACCTCGTCGAAGCCCTGGCTCTTCATGAAGGCCGTCGCCTTCTCGCAGCGGATGCCGCCGGTGCAGTACATGGCGATCTTCGGCTTGTTGTGCAGGCCGGTATTGTTCTTCACCCAGTCCGGAAACTCGCGAAAGGTCTTGGTTTGCGGGTCGAGCGCGCCGCGGAAGGTGCCGATGGCGGTCTCGTAATCGTTGCGCGTGTCGATCACGAGCGTTTCGGGATCCGAGATCAGGGCGTTCCAGTCCTTCGGCTCCACATAGGTGCCGACGATCGTCAGGGGGTCGATATCCTCGACGCCCATGGTGACGATCTCCTTCTTGATCCGCACCTTCATGCGCAGGAACGGCATGGCCGCCGCCCGGCTTTCCTTGTGTTCCAGTTGGGCAAATTCCGGCTGCGAACGCAGGAAGGCGAGCACGGCGGCAATACCGGCGTCGGTGCCGGCGATCGTGCCGTTGACGCCCTCCTGCGCCAGAAGAAGCGTGCCCTTCACCCCGTTCTCGTCGCAGACGGCCTGCAACGGATCGCGCAGATCCGCGAACCGGTGGAGCCGGGCGAAGTGATAAAGGGCCGCTACCAGAAACGCGCCTTGGGCTTCCGGGGGCAGTGTCGTTGCGCTGTTCGTCATAAGCGGTGAAATACCGCGTTCGGCGCGCGCGTGCAATCACCCGGCTGCGCGCCGCCGGATTGCTCGTTGAGAGTGGCCTGTCCTGATGTTACCCCTGATGCGAAGGGCGGAATGCACGCAGGCGATGACCATCAGGGTCGGTGGCGGTAAACGTATAGCCGAAATCGGCTTCGACCGGCGCCTGCAGGATGGGCAGGCCCTGTGCCTTCCACCTATCGTGGCATTCGTTCACGGCCTCGATGCTGTCCAGCACGAAGCAGAGTTCGGTACTGCCGGGCGCGACGGAGACACGCGGCTCGATCGTATGTTTCGACCAGAGGCCGAGCATGGTCGTCGGGTTCATGCGGAAGAGGGCGAAGGTCTTCTGTGCTTCCACCGGGGCTGTGCCGAGAATGCTCTCGTAGAAGGCGGCGCTTTCCAGCGGATCGTTGACGACGAGAAGGATGTAGGTCGGTTGCATGAATGTCTCCTGATGGCCAGACTGTCTGGCGGATCAGGTTTACGTTGGGGCCCTGTCAGTTTCTGTCAGCATGGAACGCGCTCGTCACAGATCGTGGACGATGCCGTTCTCATGGCGCCATTCCGCCAGAAGCACCTCGCCGCGACGGGGATAGAGCTCCTGCGTCGGCGTGACCTCGATCATGCGGTCGATGCGGAAATGCCGAAACCCTTGCCGCAACTCGCACCAGGCGACGAGGATGCGCAGGGATTCGAAATAGCCAAGAGCGATCGGCCAGATACGACGCTTGGTTTCCTGCGCCCGCTCGTCGCGATAGGCGATGTCGAGTTTTACCCCTGCCTTGATGGCATCGCGCAAGGCTGCGAGATCCTGCTCCGGGCTGTCCTTGCGGCGCGTTTTGGGAACGAGGAGGGCGGATGTTTCCAGCTCCCGGCGCAGGTCTTCGGGAAGAACGGCGGCGATCTTGGCGAGCGCATGCATGGCGGACTGTTTCAGGCGGTCGTCGGTATTGGCACGAACCCAGCGAGCGCCGAGCACCAGCGCCTCAATCTCTTCGCTCGACAACATGATCGGCGGCAGGAGGAAGCCTTCCCTGAGCACGTAGCCCAGGCCCGGCTCGCCGCCGATGTCGGCCCCTTGCGCTTGCAGCGTTGCGATGTCGCGATAGAGCGTGCGCAGACTGACGCCGGTCGCTTCCGCCAATACCGCACCGCTGACCGGCCGGCGGTGGGTTCGCAGGATCTGGAGGAGATCGAGAAGGCGGGCGGAGCGGGACATGCGCTGAGGCATAGCCGCGTACGCCGCGCTTCTCAACAGGTCTGCTTGTCGACAAAAAAAGGACGTGCGCCGCCTCAGGCTGCCGCGAGCCAGAGGATGGCGATACGCTCGGCCTCCTTGCCGGCGATGTCGCCGAAGAGGGCATCGGCCCCGCCGAGCGCGTGGCGCTCCTCGGATCGCATTTCGAGGCCGATGGCGTGGCGCAGGATCGCGATGTCGTGTGGCGGCAAAAGCTCGGGTTCGCGTGCGAGCGTTTCACCCAGAACGGCGAGATCGTGGATGAAGCCCAGGCGGTCGATCAGCGCCTTGACCTGCCGTTCGCGTGCCAGAATGACGCCCGGCCAGGCTGACTGAAGGAGGAGATGATAAAAACGATAGTCCTGCGTGCGCTTGCGCAGCGTATGGAAATTCTCCGGCGTCGGCTGTTCGTGGCAGGCGGCAAGGGCAACCTGCGCACGCTCCATCGCCTTCCGCCACGCCGCTGCCAGCATGTAGGCCGTCGGGCGGACACCATTGGCAAAGCGGCGCTTTCCCACCGCCGCTTTCGCATTGCGCAATTCGGCGATCATCGCATCGATCGTTTCATCGAGGTCGCCCTCCGCCGTTACCACCCAGCCCTTACGGACACGCAACGCCTCGACCGCGCGCTCGGCCGCGGCCCGATCTTCTCCTGACAGGCGTTCCGCGAGGATCGCCGCGGTGTCGATCAGCGCGGTCGCATCGCGGAGGTCGGCAACGGTGCGGGCGGCGTCCCGCAGGCGGGCATTTTCGATTTTGTAGAACTTGCGCGCTTCGGATGCGGCAAGCCGGTGTAGCGCCCGTGTCCGTTTCAGGCAGCGGCGCGCGACGTGGATCGCCCTTGAGCTTCCCTCCGGCCGGAGTTCCAGTGCCGATATAGCCTTGTCGAGTTCTCGCCCTGCGATGCGCTGGAATTCATCGGTGAAGCGTTTCGCGGGTTTCAATCTGTAGGCCATGATCGTTCCTGTTCTTCTCGGCGTGTGTCGGCTTGCAGGTCCGGACGCTGCTTGTCCTCTTGCGTTGCCAGCGCGAAGTTCGAATAGCGCCGGTCGTCCGTCACCTCCTCGCCGATCCAGTCCGGTAAAACAGGGTCGTCGGTCTCGGTGCGCATTTCGACCTCGGCAACGATCAGCCCGGCATAGGGTTCCTCGAACACGTCCACTTCCCAGACATGTGTTCCGCCCGGTACGCGATAGCGCGTCTTGGCGATCACGGTGCCTATGGCGGAGGCGATCAGTTCCTCGCCGTCATCGAGCGGTACATCGTACTCGAACTCGTCCCGCGTCAGCATGCCGGTGCCGATCTTGATGGTCAGCCGGGCACTCTCGTCATCGATCAGGCGGATGCGAACGGTGCGGTCGTCCATGGCGGCGAGATAACCCTGACGCATGGCGACGCCCGGTCCGGCCTCTGCGCGCCAGCCCTCGTGCCTCACAAGGAATTTCCGTTCGATTTCCTTGGCCATCCCAGTCCTCGCCCAGCCCTCGCCCACGCCTCGGGTCGCATCCTTCAACACGGTCAACGTAATTCAGAAACCGCGAAAGTCCACCATGTTGACCCCGCGATACTGCCACACAAGAAGGCCGGGGCATCTCGACATTGGCGGATGCGGGCGGTATTGCGGAGGAAGATTCAATCGATTGAGGAGTGAAGCCGCATGATCGAGAAAACCGAACGCCTTCTGTCCGTCCTCAAGCTGCAGCCGGTCGTGCCGGTGCTCATCATCGAAGACCTCGCGACGGCCGTGCCGCTCGCCCGGGCATTGGTGGCCGGCGGCCTGAAGGCGATCGAAATCACGCTGCGCACGCCGGCAGCGCTTGGGGCCATCGAGGCGGTCGCCAAGGAGGTCGAAGGTGCCGTAACCGGCGCTGGCACCATTCTCAATGCAGAGCACTATGCAGCTGCCGTCAAGGCCGGCGCGCAGTTTATCGTCAGCCCGGGCACAACGCCCGATCTGCTGGACGCGGCTGACGATCACGAGGCATCCTTCCTGCCGGGCGCTTCCACGGCCAGCGAAGCGATGATCCTGCGGGCCGAAGGCTATGATGTCATGAAGTTCTTTCCTGCCGAGCAGGCAGGCGGCGCAGCTTTTCTGAAGTCGCTGTCCTCACCGCTCGCCGGAACGCTGTTCTGCCCGACCGGCGGCATCACGCTGAAGAACGCCAAGGACTATCTCTCGCTGCCCAACGTCATCTGCGTGGGCGGCTCCTGGGTCGCGCCTAGGGAATTGGTTGCTGCTGGCGACTGGGCCGGCATCACAAAGCTGGCATCGGAAGCCTGCGCACTGACAGCTTAAGTGGCTGGCCCGACAGGGAACAGTGCGGAAACGCTCGGCGGATCAGTCATTTAGGTGGCTGATCCGCTTTATCGCTTTCGGTAAGCCGTCGCGCGACCGTCCAGAGGCGGCATTTGTTTTCCGAATGCGGCCTCCTATCTCTCCTCCACAGATGAACCAATCAGGAGGTTGACGACAGGATGTTCGACGCGAAAAAACTGCTGGACCAGTTTCTCGGATCTCAAGGGCTCGGGGGGCAGGGCACACAGGATCGTTCGGGATCGCAATCCGGATCGCAATCGGGGTCTCAAGGCGGTTTCCTTGGCGGTGCGGGCGGAAGTTCGATGGGCGGTGCGCTTGGGGGCCTTCTGGGTGGCGGCTCGATGAAGGACAAGGCCGGGCAGATCGTTCAGATGGCGCGCAACAATCCGCTCAAGACCGGCGGCCTCGCTGCCGTTCTGCTCGGCACTGGCACCGGACGCGACATCGCGGGCACGGCGCTGAAGCTCGGGGGGCTCGCCGCCATCGCCGGCCTCGGCTATACCGCTTACAAGAATTATCAGGCCGGACAGGCACCGCAGCGGGTCGATCCGCAGACCGCACCGGAAATCCTGCCGCCGCCGGATCATTCCGGCTTCTCCATCTCGCCTTCCGTCGTGCGCAATGATTTCGTGCTCGTTCTCGTGCGCGCCATGATCGCGGCCGCGCGTGCCGACGGGCATATCGACGAGAGCGAGCGTGCGCGTATCATGGAGCGTGTGGGTGCCAGCGGGCTCGACAGCGAGGCGGAAGCTTTCCTGCGTGACGAGCTTGCGAGCCCGGTCGATATCGACGGTCTCGTGGCCGCCGCCCGCACGGAGGAGGAGAAGGTCGAGCTTTACACGGCTTCCCGCCTGACCATCGAGCCGGACAGCCGCACGGAGCGCGGCTACCTCGACATGCTCGCCGGCCGCCTCGGCCTGCCGGATGCACTGGTGGATCACATCGAGGCTACGGTCGCCTCCGCCAAGGTTCCGGCCGGCAGCAGCCCTTCCGTGGTCGATCCCTCGATCATCTGACATCGCTTCTCCATGCGCGGCGGTGATGATCGTATCACCGGAATGCATTTGCGCCGCCGCGCACCTTCGCCTATGCCGAAAAGCGAGGTCTGCCGGCTGACTGCCGGATAGGGCCTGGTCTCGATCTGGGCGAGGATGATATGACGAACCGCGATTTGACCGGCTGGGCGGGATGCCCGGCGCCGAAGCCTGTGACGCTCGAAGGCGCCTATATCGTGCTCGAGCCGTATGATCGGGCGCGGCACCTTCAGGCGCTCTGGGATGCCTTTGGCGGTCTCGCAATCAACGAGCGGCTTCGCTATTTCCCGCAATCGACATTCGTCGGTGCCGACGCTTTTGGGGAATGGCTCGATGCGGCCCAAGTCAATTGGGTAACGCTGGTTTTCAGAGACAAGGCCAGCGGCAATGTCGTGGGCATGGCAAGCTACATGCGGCCGGACCCAACCTACGGCGTCGTTGAAGTTGGTTCGGTCGCGCATGGCGATGCCATGGCGCGTTCGCCTCTGGCCACCGAAGCACATTATCTCATGGCCCGGCATGTCTTCGCAGACCTTGGATATCGCCGCTACGAGTGGAAATGCCATAATGACAACACGCCGAGCAAGGTCGCGGCAGCGCGGCTCGGCTTCACCTTCGAAGGCATCTTCCGTCAGCACATGGTCTCCAAGGGTGCCAACCGCGATACGGCGTGGTTCTCGATGATCGATGGCGAGTGGCCGGTGCTCGACGCGGCCTTCAAGGCATGGCTCGCGCCCGAGAACTTCGATGGCGAAGGGCGGCAGCGCCGGCGTCTGGAAGACCTGCGCGCGGAGATTGCCGCCGTAAGCGGTGCCGCATGAAGAAGCTCGATAGGCGGGACAGGTCGGCGGCTATTGCCGCTGCGGTCTTTCTCCTGGTCTTCGGCGCCGGATTCCTGTTCCTGCCCAGAGCCATGATCTACCTGGGCGCCATCTCGCCCTATCTTGCAGCCTTCGTCGGCACGGTGTTCGTGCTGGCCTTCTTTTTCGTCTTCTGGCTTCGCGCCCGCTATCAACGCCGCAGGTGAGGGCCGCAGGTGAGGGGCCGCCGGTGAGGGGCTCAGCCCTGCAGCGATGCGCCAAGCAAAGCGAGGCCGAGCCCGAGAACGAGGACCGCGCCGAAGATCTCGATGCCGTTCGTTATCCGCATGGCCGTGCCGGCGCTCGATGCGTAGCGCACGGCGATGTCCTTGGCGGTAACGGCGAGGGTGGCAAGCACGGAAACGGTGATCGCCGTTCCCATCGACATTGCCAGCACCGACAGAACGCCGCCGAGATAGAGCCCGTTCAGCAGCGCGAAGGACAGAACGATCAGCGCGCCCGAGCAGGGACGCAGACCAACGGCCAGCACCGCCGACCAGGCCTCGCGCAGCTGGAAGCGGTCGCCCTTCAGCATGGACGGGTCGGGCGAGTGCGCGTGGCCGCAGCTGGAGCAGACCTCTCCCGGACCGTGTGCGTGTCCTGCGTGACCATGTGCGTGGTCGTCGTGGCCGTGCGCGTGCCGATGATGATGTCCATCGCCGGCTTCCGGTATCGCATGCGCGAAATCCGGGCCGCCGGCGAGTGCGAATTCCGGCGCTTGCGAGGGGCGGGCCAGCGCCCGCATCTTGCGGAACAGCAGCCAGCCGCCGAAGGCGGCGACCAGAGCGTAGCTGACGCGCTCAAGGAAGGTGGTGGCCTGCGTCATCGAGATCGAGCTTCCGCGCAGGACCAGATAGGCGGCGCCGACGAGAAGGATGGCGACGCCGCCCTGCAGGAAGGACGACATGAAGGACAGCGTGACGCCGCGCTTCAATTCGGTCTCGTTGGCGATCATGTAGGACGAGATGACCGCCTTGCCATGGCCGGGGCCGGCCGCATGAAAGACGCCATAGGCAAAGGACAGTCCCACCAGCGACCAGAGGTGCCAGGGATTGTCGCGCATGCCCTTCAGCGCGTCCGTCAGGGTGCGGTAGAAGCCCTGCTGCTCCATGTTCACCCAGGAAAGAAACCCGCCGAGAAATCCGGATGTGTTGAACGCCGGCTCGGCCGTGCCGATGCCGAGCGGCGACTGGGCATGTGCGCTGGCGGCAGCCACGACCAGCAGGGCGGTGACGATGAAAGGAAGGCGAAGAGCGCGGGTCAGCATGTGAATTCTATCCTCGTCGCAAAGAGCTTCGACATGTCGGTGCCCGTCGGGTCGGTGAAGAAGGCATCGGTCAGCGTGGACTGGTTCTGCGAGATCACCTCGTCCGGATCCGGTCGCACCACCTTGTGCTTGCAGGCTGCGAGCTTGTCGCCGACGACGGCGAGATCGCCATCGCTCGGGAAATCGATCGCGGTGTAGAGCGTCGGGTCGTAGATGCCGAAAGACATGGTGCCCTTCAACGGAATGGGCTCGGCCGGCTTGACGGCAAAGATCAGCAGCAGCTGGTTGTCCTTGAAGTCGGCATGGATCGCATCGGGTTTCGAAACCTTCACCAGCTTTCCGTTGTCGTAGATCGTCGTGTAGTAATTGTATTCGGCGAGCGAATCCAGAACGGTCTGCCCGACCTCGGCCAGTTCGTCCGGATCGAGCGTGGCGTTGGAGTTCTTGTCGAAATCGAGGAGAACGCTTGCCGAAAACAGCTCGTCAAAGCGCCAGACATTGCGCAACTGGCTGATATGACCCGTCTCGTCGGAGACGACCTCCAGGCGTGCCTCCGCGAAGATGTGCGGATGGGCGAAAGCCTGCGCGGGCAGAATGAGCGCTGCGGCAAGCCCGGCAAGCAGGCTTCGCGACGAAAGGGTACGTCTCATGGAAAACAATGTCCTTGCCTAGAGCGCTTCCGGCTCAAAAGATCTCGTGTCCGACGCAGACGCGGAGCAGGTGGTCCTGTCATCCCGCCTAAAGTAGACGGAATTGGGACAGGTGCGCTGCGGCTGGTCTCGTCGTCTTACGCATCCGCCCTTTTGCGAAACCAGCCATGTAGAAAATCGACCAGTGTGCGAACTTTCGTCGGCAGATACCGGCGGTGGGGGTAGATGGCATAGATGCCGCGATCATGCGGCAGAAAATCGTCCAGCACCGCGACAAGGCTGCCGTCCTCCAGCTTCTGCCGGGCAATGAAGTCGGGAACGCCGGCGACGCCAAGCCCAGATTCGGCCGCGCGCAGGCTCGCCAGCGGGCTGTTGACCTCCATCGGGCCGCTGACCGGCACGGAGAAGTTCGTTCCATCCTGCTCCACGAAACGCCAGTTGGTATAGGAGCGCCCATTGGTGTCGATCACGCAGGGCATGTGGGCGAGATCCGAGGGATGGGAGATCGGCCCGTGCTTTTCGAGGAAGGCCGGCGAAGCGCACATCTTGACGTGGAAGTCGTCGAGCTTGCGCGCGATCAACGTCGAATCCTCAAGCCGGGTAATGCGGATGGCCACGTCGAAACCTTCCTCGACCAGATCGACGAAGCGATCGTCCGAAATGATTTCCAGCGACAGCTCAGGGTGGGCGAGGCCGAAGTCGATGAGGGACTGGCCGATATCCGCATCGATGAAGGTGCGGGGTGCGGAGATGCGCAGGCGCCCCTTAAGGTCGCTGTTTCCGGCACGCACGAGATCGGCGAGGTTGTCGATCTCCTTCAGGATTTCGGCAGCGGTGCGATAATAGATGTGGCCGGCTTCCGTCAGGGAGAATTGCCGTGTGGTACGGTTGAGAAGGAGAGCACCGAGTTCGTCCTCCAGTTCGCGCACATATTTCGAGAGCAGCGCCTTGGAGCGACCGACACGGCGGCCGGCAGCGGAGAAGCCCTCGGCATCGACGACGTCGATGAAGGCGCGGATGCGTGTCAGTGTGTCCATCTTGGCTCCCCTGGCGCGGCTCCGGTTCGTTTGGGCCGGCATTTTCCGGGAACCATTATCGCGCCCTGTCATTCAAAACATAGGGTTGGCGGTGTCCGCAACCCTGTTGACGATCAGGGAGGGGGCGGACGCCCATCCGTGCGCTGTTCGAAGCTTGTGCGAGGCTTGCGGCGAGGTTCAAAAAAATCGGGCGCGGATCAAAAAACGCTTGATTACGACAGTGATCTTTCTTATCTCCGCTTTGCCCAAAGTCGCACGTGCCTGTGGGTGTCCGCCGATCCCTCGTTTGGTGAGGAAATCGGTAAGGTACCTGGATCTAACCGCTCCAGTCGTTTTTCCGGCCAACCGGAATTGCGAGGACATCTTGAAGCAACGACGGTGCGGGCCTTTTTGTTCTCTGCCGGCTTTCCATCAGCCGGGGTTACTGAAGAGGCACACCTTCATTGCCGGACGTGCGGTAGGTTCCAACCTCCAATCCATGGCAGACAAAGCCGGATGAACGCCTCGGCGGGCTTCATCCACAATTCGCGCTGTACGAGCGCATGTTAGGATTCCGGGGTCTCCACCGGCTGGTATCCGAACGCGCACCCGTACGCCCTTTGTCCTTCACACCTCGGCGAGGTTTCCTCGCGGATCGTGAAGCCTAACGTATTGGGATTGAACCATGACGACTGCTCGCATCATCGACTTCCTGAACACCCGTCGCCCGGAAGGCCCTTGCCTTGTCGTGGATCTCGATGTCGTCCGGGACAATTTCAAGGCTTTCCGCCACGCGATGCCGGACAGCTCGATCTATTATGCCGTCAAGGCCAATCCGTCGCCGGAAATCCTGCGTCTGCTCGCCGGTCTCGGCTCCAATTTCGATTGCGCCGGCGTGGCTGAAATCGAAATGGCGCTGGACGCCGGTGCGACCCCTTCGCGCGTCTCCTATGGCAACACGATCAAGAAGGAACGCGACATTGCCCGTGCGCACGCACTCGGCGTTTCGCTCTTTGCGGTCGACAGCCATGAGGAAGTCGAGAAGGTTTCGCGCGCCGCTCCGGGTGCCCGCGTGTTCTGCCGCGTCCTCACGGATGGCGAAGGTGCCGAATGGCCGCTGTCGCGCAAGTTCGGCTGCGTACCGCAGATGGCCGTCGACGTCCTCGTCTACGCTCACCAGCTCGGTCTCGTCTCCCACGGCGTCTCGTTCCATGTCGGCTCGCAGATGACGAAGGTCGATGCCTGGGACGTGGCTCTTGCCGATGCCAAGCGCGTTTTCGTGCAGCTGGCCAAGCAGGGCATCGAGCTGAAGATGGTCAACATGGGCGGTGGTTTTCCGACCAAGTACCTGCGCGACGTTCCCTCGGCCGAAGCCTATGGCAAGGCCATCTATGCGGCGCTGCGCAAGCACTTCGGCAACCAGCTCCCGGAAACGATCATCGAGCCAGGTCGCGGCATGGTGGGCAATGCGGGTGTCATCAAGGCGGAAGTCATCCTGATTTCCAAGAAGTCGGACAATGACAACCACCGCTGGGTCTTCCTCGACATCGGCAAGTTCGGTGGTCTCGCCGAGACGATGGACGAAGCAATCCGCTACCCCATCCGCACCGCGCATGATGCGGATGAGATGGAGCCCTGCGTGCTCGCCGGCCCGACCTGCGATTCGGCCGACGTGCTGTACGAGAAGAACATGTACCCGCTGCCCGTATCTCTCACGATCGGCGACGAGGTTCTGATCGAAGGCACCGGCGCTTACACGACGACCTACTCGGCCGTCGCCTTCAACGGTTTCGACCCGCTGAAGTCCTACGTCATCTGACGTTACCTGAGGTTCCCGTTCACGGGTGCCCGCGGTTCCCGGTCACGGGAACCGCGCCTTCACAATGATCCTTCGATACCGTTTGAATCGGTTTTGAGTACGGGAGGCCTTGCTATGGCCGCTGTTCTTGATTCTGTCCGCGCCTTCTTCGCGCAGAATGCCTTCACCATCGACGCCGAGAACCCCGGCGACATCGTTGCGCGCGAGCGGCTGCTCGATCGCGCCATGGGCCCGAACCGTCGCCGCAAGTCGTCCGAGCAGATCCGCCGCGGGCGTGTGCCGGCCGAAGGTCTGGCACTGGTCGCGCGCGATTGCGATGGTCATGTGATCGGCACCGTGCGCCTGTGGAATGTCGATGCGGGTGTCGATGCCGAAGGTCGTGCCATTCCGGCGCTTCTGCTGGGTCCGCTCGCGGTCGATGCCGCGCAGGAGGGCAAGGGTGTCGGCGGCGCGCTGATGCGCGCGGCGATCGGCGAAGCCGCGTTGCGCGGACATGGCGCCATCCTGCTCGTGGGCGATGCGCCTTATTACGAGCGCTTCGGCTTTCAGGCGCAGCATGCCCAGCATCTCGTCATGCCGGGTCCGTTCGAACGCCATCGCTTCCTCGGCCTCGAGCTGAAGGAAGGCTGGCTGAAGGGCGCTGCCGGCATGCTGATCGCCAGCGGGCGCAAGCTCTCCCAGGTGATGCCGATGCGGAAGGTTGCCTGACGCTACCGCGTCGTTGGACGATCGCCGGGCGGCTGTTTGACTTGGCGACAGGCCTGAACTAGCATGCGGCGGTACGGGTGAGAGCCCCGGCCGTCCGCAAGTCTTTCCGGCTTTGGTGAAGTCTCTCCTGTCGTCTTTCGGTCATCCCTCCCGGCATGCTCCCGATGGCAATGCGGACACCATGGATATCACGGCATGCCATTGCTGGAGAGATTCCGATGCAACCGTCATCATCAAATCCGTTGCCTTGCCTCGACGCGCTCAAGGCGCAGGCGAAGCGACTTCGATCTTCCCTTGCCGCTCGCGGTATCGATATGTCCCACTCCCGTGCGCTGGAAACGGTCGCCGAGCAATATGGCTTTCGGGACTGGAATACGCTGCATGCCAGTGTTGGAAACCGGCCGCCGCTCGATCCCTATCAACTGGGTTCGCGCGTGCGTGGCTTCTATCTCGGCCAGCCATTCGAGGCGCAGGTTCTCGGTGTGCAGGCGCTGACGGCGCAGGCGGGGCAATACCGGTTGACGCTTGATCTCGACGAACCTGTCGATGTCGTGACCTTCGAGAGCTTCTCGGCGTTCCGCAAGCGGGTTCACTGCACGATCGACGCCTCCGGGCGAACGGCGGCGAAGACGTCGGACGGCAGGCCGCATGTCGAGTTGCTATGGTAAGGCGTCACGTTGACGTGAGGGCGGCGCGAGAGGCGCGCCGCTACCTTGCGGCACGGCCGAGAATGCCTACCTCGGTTTCATGAAATCGATCTCTTCCACATCCGCCCTCGCGCTCGCTCTGTCGGGCATTCTCGGCTGTTCCCCGGCCTTTGCTCAGACGACGGCCGCTCCGGCTGCTGCCGCAACCTCTCTGGACACGACGCGACTGTCGAGCGTGCTGAACGACGCCGCCCGTCTCTCGCCATTGGAAACAGTCGTCGTCGCCCGCAACGGGCAGATCGTCACCGAACGGGGTTACCGGTCGAACAAGACGACGGAGAGCACCAATATCAAATCGGCCTCCAAGACCATCATTTCCGCCTTGGTCGGAATCGCGATCGAGAAAGGCTTGCTGACCGGCGTCGATCAGCCGATTGCGCCGATTCTTTCGCGGGATCTGCCGGCCGATCCGGATCCGCGTCTGGCAAGGATCACCATCGGCAACCTCCTGTCCATGCAGGCGGGGCTGGACCGGATGTCCGGACCGGACTACGGGCGGTGGGTATCGAGCGGCAACTGGGTCCGGTTTGCGCTGGCTGCGGATTTCGTGGACGAACCCGGCGGGCAGATGCTGTATTCGACCGGCTCGACGCATCTGCTCTCGGCCATTCTCACCAAGGTCGGGGGGAAATCGACGCTGGCGCTGGCCCGCGAGTGGTTTGCACCGGTCAAGGACTTCCGCATCGGAGCCTGGGAGCGTGATCCGCAAGGCGTCTATCTCGGTGGCAACCAGATGGCGATGAGCGCCCGTTCGCTGCTGGCCTTCGGCGAGCTTTATCGCAATGGCGGGAGAACGCCGGAAGGGCGGCAGGTGGTGTCGGAGGATTGGGTAGCGCAATCCTGGGCCGTGCGCACACAGTCGCAGTTCTCGGGCGATGGTTATGGCTATGGCTGGTTCACCCGGGAGATGGGCGGGCATCAGGTTCATTTTGCCTGGGGCTTTGGCGGGCAGATGCTCTACATCGTGCCCGACCTCAAGATGACGGTCGCGATGACCTCCGACGAGAGCGCGCCATCCGCCCGAACCGGTTACCGCGACGATCTTCATGATCTGCTTGCCCGGATTATCTCGACCTCGGGCACCTGATCAAAAGAGACCCTTGCGGTGTTGCTGTCGCAAGGATCTCCGCATCCGGGCGCAGTCCGCCCTCAGGCGCGGCGGATGGACAGAAGCCGGTATTGGTACGCGCCCTTTGGCCCGTTTTTCGGATAGCTGGAGACGCTGATGCGATCGCCCTGGTTGCCACCGAGGCAGGTGATGGTGGTGTCCGTCATGGACTGGAAGAATGCCACGTGTCCGCCATTGGCGCCATTTCCGGTCCGACGGAAGACGACGATGTCGCCGGCTTGCGGGGCGGCCGTGACGTCGTTACCCCAGCCTTCATCATGCCAGGACATTGCCCACTTGCTGTCCGTGCCCTTGATGCCCGCTTGCTCGACGCAAAAGTTGACGAAGGATGAGCACCATGGCGTTTCGTCCGGCGCCTTTCCGCCCTTGGTGGTCGCGTGGTACATGACGATCCGGGGGTTGTGCTGTGATCCGGGAATTTCCGCGACGCCCGACGCCAGTTCCGCCTTGGCGATGTCGATCGGCTTCGATGTGATGCTGCCGGTGAAGGCCAGCGGGAGGCCACCAATCTCTGCCTTGAGATAGGAACTGTGCATATAGCCGTCCGACACGCCGTCGCCCTGGATGTCGATCTGCATCCAGTCGCCGATGCGTTTCACGCCGCGTACGAGGGTATCCAACGGGTATTTCTGAATAACGCCGAAGGATTCTCCGGGGCCAGCCCGCAGGTTGAGGCCACTGCGTGCGGTGATGGTGTAAGTGGCGGATGCGCCGACGGTGCGCGGTGTTTCTACCGGGCCTTCAGCCGAGAATTGACCGAAGCTTGCCGCTGCCGAATTGAAGACGTTGCCGTCATAGTCGATGCCGCCGAACGGGAGGTCCTGCTCCATGTCCTTCTGGAAAAGGGTCCAGAGACCGTCTCTCAACGCGCTTCGCGTGCCTGACCATCCGAGCGAGCCGGAGAGCCAGATGAGATCCACGAGACCCGCGTCGTGAAGTCTGCGGGCGACAAGACCCGACCCATAGACGCCGAGGACATAGCGTCCGCCAAGCTCGATTTTCACCTTCTCGAAGTAGCGTGCGATCTGGGCGAGATCGGCCGGCGCGACATAGTCGTGATCGACCGCGAAATAGATGCCGGAGCCCGTGGGTTGGCCGAGTTCCGTCGCCAGTTTTAAGGCGCGCCGCGCATCGCGAATGCCATTGGCGTCGGAGAGATCGCTCAGTCTGCCGTTCGCGCCGCCGCCGGCCTGAAACACGACGGCCACGCTGAGGCCGGCTCCATGGAGGGCAGCAAGCTCACCTTTGCTCAGGCACTTCGACGGCAGCGAACTGCTATTGCGGTTGTTGTAGTAGCGGATCACGGAGACGACCCCGAGATCGGCAAGCTTCTGCGCATAAGGCCCGACATTGTGGGCGACGTCGATGATCTGCTGCATGTCACTTCTCCCGTTTTCCGGAAAATTAGACATGCCGCAGATAAATATCAACCTAAATTAGATTTAAATAAATAATACAACTCAAGAGGGTTCTTGGTTGTCCGTCTAGGACGTCAGATCGATGACGCCGGCTTCACCTGCTTCCGTCCCGAAAGCCAGCTGCTGGCCCGACTTCGACCAGGCGAAGCCGGAAATCGCACCTTTGCCGGGTCGACGAAGGAGAACTTCCTTGCTGTCGGCAAAGCGAACAGCCAGCACCATGCCGTCGGAATAGCCGATGGCTGCGACCTCTTCGGAGGGGTGGCAGGCGACGTGCGAGACCATGACGTCGGCGCGGGTGCCAAGTTCCAGAGGTGCCTTGCCCATGGGGCCATCCTTGGCCTGGAACGGCCAGACGATGGCGGCGGGCGCTCCGGAGGAAGCGAGCCATTTTCCGCGTGCGGACCACGACCACGACTTTACCTTAGCCGGATAACCACTCATGCGCATATGGCGCGCTTCGGCACCCGGCTTGGTGTCCAGCTTCCACCCGTGCAGGGCGTTCTCCTGCATCATGGTAACGACGAAGCGACCATCGGGGGAGAAGGTCACGCCGGTATGCGCGCCCTTCCAGTCCAGATCGATAGCCGGACTCGATGTCGCGACCCAGTGCAGAGAGACACCGTTGTAGCGAGCCAGCGCGATGCGAAGCCCCTTTGGTGCAAAGGCGATGCCCTCGACCGTGCGTTCCTCGGTGAACGTGCGCGTCGTACCGTCGGAAAGCCGGACCGTCGCCATCTTGCCCGTCGTAAAGGCGACAGCGCCTTGCGGGCCGGCGGCAATCTTCGAGATCCACTTGCGCGGCTCGTTGGCCAGTTCCGTCACATCGCCATCGCGCGTGATGCGCAGAACCCGGCCATCCTCGCCGCCTGTCAGCAGCGTGTCGGTCGCGTCGTCGCGCAGCGCGACGAGCAGGCCATCGTGAGCAGGGGTAACCGCATGGCTGCCGTCGAGACGATGCACGAAACCCGCAGCATCGGCAAAGACGGGAACGTCGCCCAGATAGGCGACGCCGACGACATGGGCTTCGAGATCGAGCGGGGCGACGGTCGGCATCAGTTCGGCTTTGCCGCGCAGGCCTGGAAGGTGCGTTCCAGCTTCTCGCGGTCGAGATCGCGGCCGATGAACACAAGGCGGCTCTCGCGCGGCTCGCCTTCCTTCCACGGGCGCTGATGGTCGCCCTCGATGATCATATGCACGCCCTGCACCACGTAGCGATCGGCATCGCCCGCAAAGGCGATGATGCCCTTGAGGCGAAGGATGTTCGGGCCGTCCGTCTGTGTGATCTTCTGGATCCAGGGAAAGAACCGGTCCGGGTTCATCTCGCCGCCACGCAGCGAAACCGACTGCACGGTCACGTCATGAATGTCGGAGGGAGCATGCGCGTGATCATGACCATGAGCATGATCGTGATGATGGTCGTGTCCATGGTGATGGTGGTGGTCGTGGCCGCAATCGGGACCGCAAGCATGATCATGGTCGTGGTCATGATCGTCCTGCTTCAGGAAGTCCGGCTCGTTCTCCAGCGCGCGCTCCAGATTGAACGCGCCCTGGTCGAGGACCTTGGCGAGATCGATTTCCGAGCGCTGGGTGCGATGGATGCGGGCCGACGGGTTGATGACGCGGATCGTCGCCTCGACCTTCGCCAGTTCTTCCGGCGTGACGAGGTCGGTCTTGTTGAGGAGCACGACATCGGCGAAGGCAATCTGGTCTTCGGCCTCGCGGCTGTCCTTCAGGCGCAGCGGCAGATGCTTGGCGTCCACGAGCGTGATGACCGCGTCCAGCTCCGTCTTGGCGCGAACGTCGTCATCCATGAAGAAGGTCTGGGCGACCGGAACGGGATCGGCGAGGCCGGTCGTTTCCACGATGATCGCATCGAAGCGGCCCGGGCGCTTCATCAGGCCTTCGACCACGCGGATCAGGTCGCCACGCACCGTGCAGCAGACGCAGCCATTGTTCATCTCGTAGATTTCTTCGTCCGACTCGACGATCAGATCGTTGTCGATGCCGATCTCGCCGAATTCATTGACGATGACCGCATATTTGCGACCATGGTTTTCCGAGAGGATGCGGTTCAGCAGGGTCGTCTTGCCGGCACCGAGGTATCCGGTAAGGACGGTGACGGGGATTGGCTTCTGGACGGTTGCTTCGGACACAGGTGCTTCGGACATGGGAAACCTCGAGGGGCAGAGGAGGGGTGCCCACCGGCGCGCCGGAGGGCGGCCAATGCGCGGGATCGTCGGGGTGATATAGGAGATGGCGCACGGCAGTGCAAATGCTCGGCCGCAGATATTCCATCCTTTATAACATTACATGCCCCGACGGTTCAGTCATCGAACAATGCGAGGTCGAACGCATCCACATCTGCGAGGAGAGCGAGGAGGCCGGAGACCGCGTGATCCAGCAATCGTTCGCCGCGCTCGGCCGTGGCCATGGCGGCGTTGCCGGCCGCGCCTTTCGGGTTGAGGTCGCGCATGCGCCAGCCAAAGGCGTGGGGGCCGTAAGCGCGGAGATGCGCGAACTGTGCCTGCCATTCGCTCTGGCGAGAGGAGAAGGCCTCTGCGCGCATCTGGTCGACCTTGTCGGGATGCAGGGCGAGCATGACCGAGGTTTCGATATCGCCGCCATGGATGTCGATGGATCTGGCGGCCGGATCGATCCAGCCTTCGGGCTGGCCGAACCGCGTCCAACTGGTGGCGACAGCCAGCATGTCGTAGCGCACCCGGGCTTCCGTCGCGACGATGGTCATCAAAGGGGCATTGCCGCCATGGGCGTTGAGCATCACCAATTTGCGGATGCCCTGCGCCCGCAGGTGCCCGGCAATGCCGAGCCATCGCTCGACGGCTTCCTCGTAAGTCAGCGTCCGCGTTCCCGCGACATCCACATGCTCGATCGAATAGCCTACCGGTTCCGTCGGAAGGAAGGTGACCGGCAGATCGCCACGGGCAGCAATGAGGCGCTTCACCACGCCGTCGGCGATCAGCGTGTCGGTCTCGAATGGCAGATGGGGCCCATGCTGCTCGTGTGCGCCCAGTGGCAGAACGGCGATCCAGCGGGCGCGCAGGGATGGGGCCAGTGCCGGATCGTTATCCGCCCAGCGGGCTGCGGGTCTCGTCATGGCATGTCTTTCCTGGGCAGTATCCCGGCAATTGGCGTCTCGCAAGGTCTTGCGGCCCTATTGTCATATGAGTCATACAAGCTCGACAAGGCAGTGCAAGCCTTCGGCAGGCAGGGGAGCGAGCATGGGCAAGAAAGACAAGTCCGAGAAGAAAGCCAAGCAGAAAAAGATCAAGATCGACAAGATCGCGGATCACACCGGCGTAGACGGAGAGGATGCTCCGGATGAAGCGTCCGCCCCGGTTCTGGCACCTCTGCTGGCACAGGCGGCTCGTTCCATGCGAACCGTCCTGTCGCGCAATCTTCTGGAAAGCGGCCTTTACGCCGGACAGGACGGCGTGATGCTGGCGCTGGCGGAGACAGACGGCATGACCGCCGGCGCGCTTGCGGGCCATCTCGGCGTCAAGGCGCCGACGATGACCCGCACCATCGGTCGCATGGAAGCGCAAGGGTTCCTCGAGCGCAAGGCCGATGCGGACGATGCCCGGCTGACCAAGGTCTATCTGACAGCGAACGGCCGCGAGCGGCTGCAAGCCATCGAGGCTGCGGCGGACCTATCGGAAACGACGGCGCTGAAGGGCATGACGGACAAGCAGATCCGAACGCTCGCCAAGCTCCTGAAGGTCGTGGATGCCAATCTGCAGGGTGTCGAGTAGGCCTTGCAACAGGCTCTCGCGCAGGGATTGCAGTCTCGATTTAAACAGTTTAAGAGGGTTTAAGGGCGCTTTCAGGCATTGCTAGAGGCGTTGGGGAGATGACCGGGCAAACCGGGAGGACACGTGGCGCAGAAGATCAAGCTGTCGACGATCGCGGAAACACTGGGCGTTTCCACCGCGACCGTTTCCCTCGCACTCCGTGACAGCCCCCTGGTCGCTTCGGTGACGCGGGACAAGATCAAGGATCAGGCGCGGGCGCTCGGCTATATCTACAATCGGCGCGCCGCCAGCCTGCGCACCTCGCGCTCCGGCATCATCGGCGTCGTCGTGCACGACATCATGAACCCTTTCTACGGCGAGATCCTGAAGGCCATCGAGGCCGAACTCGACCGCGACCGCCAGACGTTCATTCTCTCCAATCATTACGACTCGGTCGAAAAGCAGCGCGTCTTCATCGAAACCCTGCTGCAGCTCGGCGGCGACGGGGTGATCATGTCGCCCGCCATCGGCACGCCGCCGGAAGATATCAAGCTTGCCGAAGACAACGGCATGCCGGCCATCCTCGTTGCCCGGTCGATCGAGGGTGTCGATGTCCCGATCTTTCGCGGAGACGACGCCTACGGTATTTCGCTTGCCACCAACCATCTGATCAGCCTCGGCCATCGCTGCATCGCCATGGTCGGGGGAACGGACCTGACCTCCACCGGCCGCGACCGTTATCTCGGCTACGTTCAGGCGCTGCGCAAGGCCAATATCGACGTCGATCCCGATCTGCGCATTCCGGGCCCCCGCTCCATGCAGGGCGGCTTCGAGGCTGCGGTGCATCTCCTGTCGCTGCCGCAGAAACCGACGGCCGTCGTCTGCTGGAACGATCTCGTCGCCATCGGCATGATGAACGGCATTGCGCGTGCCGGCCTCGTGCCGGGACGCGATGTGTCCGTTACCGGTTACGACGATCTCGAAGAAGCTGCCATCGCCACCCCGGCGCTGACGACGGTCTGGAACGGGCAGTCGGACGTGGGTCGCAGTGCCGCGCGTGCGCTGCTCGACAGGCTCAACGGCAGCCACGAGCCGGACGGCATTCACCTGATCAAACCGGAAATGCGCATTCGCCAGTCGACCGGGCCTTTGCGTTTGCAGCAGGGCGACTGATCGATCCGTCTGCGGGTCACCCTTCCGTCGCCGCAAAACCTGGAAACCTGGAGCTTTGGTTGACGCGCGAGATGGGTGCGGTACTTTCCGCTGCGCTCAACTGTTGCCGCCGAAACCTGTTGCGGCCTCTCTCTTCGACGACGCCTGAAAGGATCCCCTCATGTCGCAAGACCGCCCGGTCATTCTCATTCCCGGCAAGATGCATCCGCGCGCGCTCGAACGCATGAGCGATCTCTTCGATGTCCGGCAGATCGAGGGTGTGGATACGAGCCTGATCACACCGGATCTGTCTGCGAGCGTTGCCGGTATCGCGACGTTCAACAAGGTTCCGGCAGCGCTGATGGATGCGCTGGACAATCTGGAGATCGTCTCCAATTTCGGCGTCGGCTATGATGGCGTCGATGCCGGGCACGCCGCCGGCCGCGGCATCGTGGTGACGCATACGCCCGACGTTCTCAACGACGAGGTTGCGGATACGGCGATCGGCCTCCTGATCAACACGCTGCGCCGCCTGCCGGCCGCCGAGCAGTGGCTGCGCGACGGGCGCTGGGTGAAAGACGGGCCGTTCCCGCTCAGCCCACTGTCCCTCAGTGGTCGCAAGGTGGGTTTTTACGGGCTCGGCCGCATCGGGCAGGCGATTGCCCGCCGACTGGAAGGCTTCGGCCTTGAGATTGCCTACCATACGCGCTCGCGTCGTGACGGGGTGGCCTATGCGTATCACGATACGCTGCTGGGTCTCGCGCAGGCGGTGGATACGCTGATCGTCATCGTGCCCGGCAGCGCGGAAACGAAGCATACCGTGAATGCGGAGATCCTGCGGGCGCTGGGAGCGCGCGGCGTCGTCATCAATGTCGGGCGCGGCATCACGGTGGACGAGACCGCATTGATCGCTGCGTTGGAACAAGGTGTGATCGCCGGCGCCGGTCTCGACGTCTTCGAGCGCGAGCCGCATGTGCCGGAGGCCCTGATGGCCCTGCCGCAGGTCTCGCTGCTGCCGCACGTCGCCTCTGCGTCCGTGGACACGCGCAACAAGATGGCCGACCTCGTGGTCGACAATCTCGTTTCGTGGTTCAAGACGGGCAAGGCGCTGACGCCGGTATCCGAAACGCCGTTTACGCGGCCGGCTCGCTAACCGGCTGCTTCGTCCGGGCATAGGCGCGGACAGCCTCGCCGAAGGCCGCGAACAGGTCGTTGGAGGTCTTGTCGCGGCCGACCCAGTATTCCGGGTGCCACTGCACGCCGACGGCAAAGGCCTTGGCGCCGATGACGGACACGGCTTCCACGGTACCGTCGTCCGCGACCGCTTCCACGGCAAGGTTCGGGGCAAGATCTGAAATGGCTTGCCGGTGCAGGGAGTTGACCTGCACCGCGCCGGCGCCGACCACGCCTGCAAGGCAGCTTCCCGGCTCCACCATCACGGTCTGGCGAATGCCATAGGCAATGTCGAGATCCTTCACGTCGGGCTTGCGATGGTCCTGCCGACCGGGAAGATCCTGAATTTCCGAGGCGAGGGTGCCGCCGAGCGCGACGTTCAGTTCCTGTATGCCGCGGCAGATGGCAAGCACCGGAATGCCGCGGGCGAGAGCCCGGCGGATCAGGGGCAGACTGGTGGCGTCGCGACCGGGATCGAACGGCCCATCTGCCTCCACGGCCTCCCGCCCATAGAGCGTCGGGTGCACATTGGAGCGCGAGCCGCTGACCAGAAGACCGTCCACGCGATCGAGAATCGCATCCGGCTCGTTGCCGGCCTCAAGGGCTGGCACCAGAAGCGACATGACGCCCGAGCCGTTCAGGGCGGCGCGCACATATTGATGCGGGGCGGCATGCCAGACATTGCCCTCGATCTCGCGGAAATCGGCGGGTATGGCGATGATCGGCTTCGGCATGGGGTTCTCCGGGTGCGTGGGGTTTCTCTTTCGACTTGCCGGGAACCTGCCGCGCCGTCAATGCCTCGCTTTACGAGGAAAATTCTGTCCTGCCCGCGCGACGTGTTCCTGCGTAAGATGCGCCTGTCGCTCTCACCTCCCGCAGTCTACGGGCCTTGACGTCGTCGGAGAGTGCGGGCATGTCTTGATACCAAGAGGTGCCGCGTTTTGCGGCTTGGAAACCTGGCGGGAGAGAGACAATGGCCGAACATCACACGGGACCTTCCGAAACCGGTGCGCCCATGGATTATCCCGAGCACGAGAAGACCTATCTTCACTTCCTGAGCGCTGCGAAGTTCCTGACCATCTTCTGCGTGGCGCTGTTGATTGCCATGGCAGCTGCCTTCTTCACGAGTGCGGGCTGGTTCACGGGCTTCGTGCTGTTCGTGCTGCTGAATGTCGCTGGCGTCGTGCTTCTGCGTTAACTTTCTACCGCCCGACGCCACCATTGGTCCGTTGACGAAAACTCGTTGTATCTCTGCGTGATTTGCTCTTAGCTGCCGGCGTTGCCCAAGCAGCGAGAGGGATCAGGATGACGGAAACGACACGGCCGCTCGGCGCGACGATCAACGGACGATGGACGCGGTTTGCCGTGCGCTCGCAGACGGCCGAGCGCATCGAGCTTTGCCTTTTTGACAGCGACGGCGAAACCGAGCTGCGCCGCGTGTCGATGGGTCGCGAGGAAGGCGACGTCTTCGCGCTCACGCTGCCGGATGCACCGGTCGGAACCCGTTACGGCCTGCGCGCCCATGGTGCATATGACCCCGATCGCGGTCTGTGGTTCGATCCGGCGAAACTTCTTGTGGATCCTTACGCGCTGGAACTCGACCGGCCTTTCCGTCACGACCCTCGCCTGACGCAGTTCGGTGCGGAGACGGCCGATCTCGTGCCGAAAGCGCTGGTCACCAAGGCGCCGAAAGCCCGCGTCGCCCCGCCCCGCTTCGCAAAGGACGGTGTGATCTACGAGGTGGCGGTGCGGCCCTTCACCGTGCTGCATCCGGATGTGCCGGACGAACAGCGCGGAACCGTCGCGGCACTGGCGCATCCAGCCATCATCGCTCACCTCAAGCGTATCGGCGTCTCCGCGGTCGAGCTGATGCCCATAACGGCCTGGATCGACGAGCGCCACCTGCCGCCGCTCGGCCTGACCAATGGCTGGGGATATAACCCCGTCGCCTTCATGGCACTCGACCCGCGTCTGGTGCCCGGCGGCCTGATCGAGCTCAGGGATACGGTCGCTGCGCTGCATCGCGAGGGCATCGGCGTCATTCTCGATCTCGTCTTCAACCATTCGGGCGAAAGCGACAGGCAGGGAGCGACGATCTCCATGCGCGGCCTCGACAACGCCGTCTACTACCGTCATGCAGCGGGCCAACCCGGGCAACTGATAAACGACACCGGCTGCGGCAACACCATCGCCTGCGACCATCCGACGGTCCGCTCGCTCATTCTGGATACGCTGCGTCACTTTGTCAGCGCGGCCGGCATCGACGGTTTCCGTTTCGATCTCGGCTCCATTCTCGGACGGGATGCCGACGGCTTCCGACGGGATGCAACCCTCCTGACGGAGATGCTGGCCGACCCGCTTCTAAAGGATCGCGTGCTGATCGCCGAGCCTTGGGATATCGGGCCGGGCGGCTACCAGCTGGGCCATTTTCCGCCGCCTTTCCTCGAATGGAACGATCGCGCGCGCGACGACATCAGGCGCCTGTGGCGCGGCGACGGGTGGATGATCGGGTCTCTTGCCGGCGCGCTGGCCGGTTCCTCCGATATCTTTTCGCACCATGGAGGCACGCGCAGTCGTAGCGTGACCTTCATTGCCGCGCATGACGGCTTCACGCTGATGGATCTCGTTTCCCATAACCACAAGCACAATGACGCAAATGGCGAGGACAACCGCGATGGTCACAACGAGAACCATTCCTGGAACAACGGTGCCGAAGGGGCGACCGACGATCCCGGCATCGTTGCGGCCCGCACATGCCATGTGAAAGCGCTGCTTGCGACGTTGTTTGCCACCCGCGGCGCCATCATGATCACCGCTGGCGATGAGTTCGGGCGGACGCAGCAGGGCAACAACAACGCCTATTGTCAGGATAATCCGATCACCTGGCTCGACTGGGCATCAGTGGACGAAGCGCTGATATCGCAATGCGCGGCCCTCGGCGAACTCCGCCATCGTTTCGATGTGTTTGAGGGCGACAGCTTCTTCACGGGACGGGGCGATGTTACCTGGGTTCGCCTGGACGGCAAGCCAATGGAGGTTGCGGACTGGGAGGGCGAGCGCACGGACGGGCTCGTCATGATCCTCTCGACCCGCGACGCCACGACGCGCAAGGCCTGCCGGCTGGCCGTGGTGTTCAATCGCGCTCCTGTGGCGGCAGCGCTGACGCTTCCGGGCAAGGGGTGGCAGTCGCTTTTGCCGGACGCGGGGACGCAGACGGAGATTTCGGCCCGCTCGGTCGGCTGGTACGTCGCGCCGGGACGCGTCTGAACGACTGCGAATGCTGTAACGGGAATGATCGAGATGGATGTGGACGATACGAAGAGGGCCAGCGTCAGGGAGATCGCGCTCGCAGAGGTGAAGGACCTTGTCGGTCAGGAGGTCGGGATTTCCGACTGGATCACTGTCTCGCAGGATATGATCGACCGCTTTGCCGATGCGACGGAGGATCACCAGTTCATCCATACCGATCCTGTGCGCGCTGCGGCCGAGACGCCCTATGGCGGCACGATCGCGCATGGCTTCCTGTCGCTCTCGCTTCTCTCGGCCATGAACTACAACTGCCTGCCTGTCGTGCGCGAGCAGACGATGGCGATCAATTACGGTTTCGACAAAGTGCGCTTTCTCACGCCGGTGCGGTCCGGCGCGCGGGTGCGCGGTCACTTCACCCTCACGGAAGCAAGGTTCCGCGGCGCGGGCATGCTCGTCGTCACCTATGACGTCTCTGTCGAGGTGGAACACGAGGTCAAGCCGGCGCTGACCGCGACCTGGCTGACGATCATCCAGTTCGATCCGAAGGACCGGCCGGAGGATGCCTGAGAGCGGGACCGGCAGTGAAGCTGTCCGCGCGGCGCTGTGCTCGCCGTTTGTGGCGACACTGTCGTTGATGCCGGTTCGTGCCGATCACGGCTGGGTTCAGTGACCGGCGTCCTGCGCACCCGCCGCCAGTAGCCCCGAGACGTAAGGCGCGAACGATCGCCAGCACTCGACCCGGAAAGCGGTGTCGCCTGTCCGGTAGAGCACGATCTCGGCCTTGCCGAAGACGGTGCGTGAGCAGGCGCCGACGGGGAAGGTTTTGAGCGAGAGGTCCTGCGGGCAACCGGCATTGATGGCGGCGGCGGCGCCGGAACCTTCCACGAGAATAGCTGTGTTGCGGTGGGAGATGTCGGTTGCCGAGTGCAGAACGCCCGCGGAGGCTGCAAGGCTCGGCAGATCGGCTTCCGTCTCGTCGATGACGAGCCATTCGTCGGGCCCGAGCCAGAGGGCGTGGCGGGTGCCGCTCGTGACGGACGCCTTCGGGCGGGTCGGCAGCGAAAGGCCGAGGGCTGTCGAGAGCGCATCGACGGCATCCGGCTTCGCGCGGAGCGAGAGACGGCTTGCGGGCGTTGCCAGCGTCAGGCGGACAGTGGCAGAGCCGCCGTGAAAGCCGCGAAGCGGCAGGGTGCGTGTCGCGAGATCAGCCATGGATGCGGCCACCTTCCTTGTCAAAGAACACCATGTCGCTCACCTCGACGGCGATCGTCCGGTCGGCCATCGGCACGTAGAGGGTTTGGCCGAGCCGCGCCTTGCCGCCAGCAACCACCGCCATGGCGATGGAGCGCCCGCAGTTTTCCGACCAGTAGGACGAGGTGACATGGCCGAGCATGGCCATGGGCTTGGGCTGGTTGGGGTCGGCAACGATTTGCGCGCCTTCCTCCAGTACGACGCCGGGATCCTTCGTCAACACGCCGACGAGCTGCTTGCGGCCCTCGCGCACGAGATCGGGACGCTTCATGCCACGGATGCCGACGAAGTCCGTCTTCTTTTTGCCGACCGCCCAGGAGAGGCTCGCATCATCCGGCGTCAGTGTACCGTCGGTATCCTGGCCGACGATGATGTAGCCCTTTTCCGCGCGCAGGATGTGCATGGTCTCCGTGCCGTAGGCGCAGCCATCGATGGCCTCGACGCGTTCGCGGATCGCGTTCCAGACGGCCGGGCCGAAGTCGGCGGGAACGTTCACCTCGAAGCCGAGCTCGCCGGTGAAGGACATGCGGAAGAGGCGCGTGGGTACACCGCAGATCCGGCCTTCAGCCACGCTCATATGCGGGAAGGCCTCATTGGAGATGTCGATGCCTTCCACCAGTGGCGCGATGATCTCGCGTGCCTTGGGGCCTTGCAAAGCGATGACGGCCCACTGTTCGGTCGCAGACGTCAGCCAGACGTCGAGGTGCGGAAACTCCGTCTGAAGGTAGTCTTCCATGTGGTGCATCACGCGGGCGGCACCGCCGGTCGTGGTGGTCACATGGAACCGATCGTCCGACATCCGGCCGACGACGCCGTCGTCATAGATGAAGCCGTCTTCCCGCAGCATGATGCCATAGCGACAGCGGCCGGGCTTCAGCGTATCCCAGCTGTTGGTGTAGATCAGATTGAGGAAGGCAGCCGCATCCGGGCCGACGACCTCGATCTTGCCGAGGGTGGACGCGTCGAACATGCCGACCGTTTCGCGCACCGTTCGGCATTCGCGGTTAACAGCGGCATGCATGTCCTCGCCGGGACGGGGATAGTACCAGGCGCGCTTCCACTGGCCCACATCCTCGAAAGCCGCGCCCATGGCCTCTTCAGCCTCGTGCATTGCCGTCTTGCGCGTGGGATCGAACAGGTCGCCGCGGGAATGGCCGATCAGCGTACCGAAGGTCACGGGCGTGTAAGGTGCGCGGAAGGTGGTGAGGCCGACCTCGGGAATGCCGCGACCCAGCGTTTCCGCCGCAATGGCGAGACCATGGATGTTGGAAAGCTTGCCCTGATCCGTTGCCATGCCGTTGGTGGTGAAGCGCTTGATATGTTCGATCGAGTGCATGCCTTCGCGAACCGCGAGCCGGATATCCTTGGCGCAGACGTCGTTCTGAAAGTCGATGAAGGCTTTCACGTCGTCCTCAGGCCCGGCGCCATAGGCGGCGCCCGCCATGCCGCCTGTCCAAGCGAAAGCCTGGGTGCCCGTCAGCTCCGTGCGCGAGCTGGCCGAGAAGCCTGCCGCCTGTGCCGCAAGCTCGCCACCGGCGACAGCTTCGGCCAGGGTCGCCCCGATGTCGGTGGTGCCGTTGCAGGCGCCGACCGAGACGCAATCCTGCGCATAGATGCCCGGCAGGAACCGCTGTGTTTCCGCATCGAAGGCTACTTTGCCGCGCGATTGCGAGAACATGTGCACCGAGGGTGTCCAGCCGGAGGAGGTGATGAGCGCATCCACCGGGATCGAGCGGGCGCTGCTGCCGCCGCTGACGCGACGAACCGTTATGGAGGAGACGCGCAGCTTGCCCTTTGTGTCGGTCACGGCGTGGCCGGTGAGGACCTCGATTCCGAGGGATTGTGCCTCTGCCAGAACAGCGGCTCCCGGCTGCTCGCGGCTGTCGACGATGGCGGGAATGGCGATGCCGGCACGGTGCAGGTCGAAGGCTGCCTCGTAGGCGCTGTCGTGGGCGGTATAGACGCCGACCTTGCGGCCGACGGCGACACCGAAATGGTTGAGGTATGTGCGCGCGGCAGAGGCCAGCATGATGCCGGGGCGGTCGTTATTGGCAAACACCATATGCCGCTCGATGGCGCCGGTGGCGATGATGACGCGCTTGGCGCGCACCTGCCAGAGCCGCTCGCGCGGGGCGGTGCGGGCCGGGCGGGACACATGGTCGGTGACGCGTTCGGCAAGCGCGACGAAGTTCTGCGCGTAATAGCCGAAGGCGGTCGTGCGGGTCAGGAGCGTGACATTGTCCATGGCGGCAAGCCTGCGGGCGGCATCCTGCGCCCAGCCATAGCCGTCCTGGCCGTCGATCGTGACGCCCGCATCGTAATGCAGTGCGCCACCCACCTCCGGCTGCTCGTCGCACAGGATGACCCGCGCGCCGGTGGCTGCGGCCGCAAGAGCGGCCGTCAGGCCGGCAACGCCGGCACCCATGACCAGCACGTCGCAATGGGCGTAGCGGCTGGCATACTCATCCGTGTCCTCTTCTGTCGGCGACACGCCGAGGCCGGCTGCGGCGCGGATGCGAGGCTCGTAGATATTCTTCCACGCCTGCTTCGGCCACATGAACGTCTTGTAGTAAAAGCCGGCGGCGAAGAAGGGCGCCAGAATGTTGTTGATGCCGCCAACGTCGAAGGTGAGCGAGGGGTAGCGGTTCTGCGACGCCACGGTCATGCCGTCGAAGACTTCCTGAACGGTGGCGCGCACATTCGGCTGGCGGCGGGCATTGTCGCGCATCACGTCGATCAGCGCATTCGGCTCTTCCGGGCCGGCCGAGACGATGCCGCGCGGGCGGTGGTACTTGAACGAACGACCGACGAGATGGACGCCGTTCGCGATGAGCGCCGAGGCCACCGTGTCGCCCTGGAGGCCCTGATAGGTGCGGCCGTCGAAGGTGAAGCGCGCCGTCCTCGCAGGGGTCAGGCGTCCCTTGCCGGGGATACGGTTCGCACCACCCATGCTGTCGGCTTTCGCAGTCCGATTGGCGCCGCTCATTCCGCGCGTCCTTCCGTGGCTTCGTAGGTTTCGACGACGGTCTCGTCGGTCATGGCGGCAATCGGCAGGGATGGCTTCGGTTCGCCCGCCTTGTATGTCGTCAGGAACCGGTCGCTGACGGTGTCGCGCGCCGCGTTGAAGAACCGGCCGCAGCCGGCAATGTGACGCCAGCGCTCGAAGATCAGGCCCTTCGGATTGTCCCGCAGAAAGAAATATTCCTGAAATTCCTCGTCGGAAATGGACGCGATGTTTTCCGGCCGGGCGATATGGGCGTCACCGGCTGCGCGAAACTCGAGTTCGGAGCGCTCTTCCTCGCAATAGGGGCAATGGATCAAAAGCATGGGCGTGTTCCTGATGCGGGATGGGGCAGGCGACGGCAAGAGCGAGCGGGGGCGGCCATCCTCAGTGCGCCACGGCCGCGGCTGCCGCCTCGTCGATCAGGCGTCCGGTGCGGAAGCGATCGAGCGTCAGGCCTGCCGCCAGTCGGTGCGGCTCGCCCTTGGCAATGAGGTGGGCGAACAGGTTCGCCGAACCCGGCGTCGCCTTGAAGCCGCCTGTGCCCCAGCCGCAATTGACGAAGAGGTTGGGTACGGGCGTCACGCCCTGGATGGCCGAGCGGTCCGGCGTGTTGTCCGTGATCCCGCCCCACTGGCGCATCATCTTGACGCGGCGGAAGATGGGGAACAATTCGCAGATCGCATCAAGCGTATGGGTGATGATCTGCAGGCCGCCGGTCTGGGAATAGGAATTGTATTGGTCGGTGCCGGCGCCGATCACCAGCTCGCCCTTGTCGGACTGCGAGATATAGGCATGCACCGTGTTCGACATGACGACGCAGGGGAAGATCGGCTTCAACGGTTCCGAGACCAACGCCTGCAACGGCACGGAATGCAGCGGCACGCGGACATCTGCCATGGCCATGATGACGGAGTTGTGGCCGGAGGCGGAGACGCCGATTTTCTTCGCGCCGATGAAGCCGCGATTGGTGTCAACGCCCGTGACCGCACCATCCGGCCCGCGGCGGATGCCGGTCACTTCACAGTTCTGGATGATGTGGACGCCGCGGTCGGAGGCCGCGCGAGCATAGCCCCAGGCAACGGCGTCATGGCGCGCCGTGCCGCCACGACGCTGCAGCGCGGCGCCGTTGATGGGGAAGCGGGCGGAAGCGGAGATGTCGAGCGGCGGACAGAATTCCTTCGCCTGCTCGGGCGAAAGCCACTCGTTGTCGATGCCGTAGAGACGGTTGGCATGGATATGGCGCTTGAAAACCTGCTGGTCGTGGATGCCGTGCGACAGCATCATGACGCCGCGCGGCGAGTACATGACGTTGTAGTTCAGGTCCTGCGACAGGTTTTCCCAAAGCTTCAGCGAGTGCTCGTAAATGTCCATGCTTTCGTCATAGAGATAGTTGGACCGGATGATGGTGGTGTTGCGGCCGGTATTGCCGCCGCCGAGCCAGCCTTTTTCGAGCACCGCGACATTGGTGATGCCGTGTTCCTTGGCAAGATAATAGGCAGCACCCAGGCCATGGCCACCGCCGCCGATGATGATCGCGTCATAGGCGGCGCGGGGCTCGGGAGAGACCCATTGCGCTTCCCAGCCCTTGTGCGCCCGCATGGCTTCGCGTGCCACGGCAAAAACCGAATATTTGCGCATTCGCCTCATCTCCTGTTCGGGATGCCCCGATCCGTCTGTCCAACACATCGCAAATCGAGACGCGTCGCAACGTCCATTTTGCGACGTGGCAGCCCCTCACTTTCGACACTGCGAAAATGAGAGGGCTTAAGGGCATGTCATGGCGCGACTGAGGCGGGCCGGCCTCCCGAAGTGGCGTTCTTGTGCGCTGGATGTCTCGAAACGACGCCTTTATCCGGCGCGGGTGGACTTTGCGGCATTCATCTGCTACTTGCCGCCCATCATCGCTGGGCTTGAGCCTTTGCGATCAATCATCCATGCCATCCGGCGGTGCCTCACGTGCTGCCCCGGGTTCGGCCCATACACAGTAGCCTGAGCGTGTCTCGGCTCGATATCAAGGAATGTGAAACTTGCAGGTACTCGTTCGCGACAACAATGTTGATCAGGCGCTTCGCGCACTGAAGAAGAAGCTCCAGCGCGAAGGCGTCTTCCGTGAAATGCGCGCTCGCGAAGCTTACGAGAAGCCGTCGCAGCGCCGCGCGCGCGAAAAGGCCGAAGGCATCAGCCGCGTTCGCAAGCTGGCTCGCAAGCAGGCCCAGCGCGAAGGCCTTTTGCCGATGCCAAAGTCGGCAGCCAAGTTTGCGGCCAAGGCACGCTGATCGGCGCCTGCTCAGGTGAATGTTGATGGCGGAGGCGGTAAGCGCCGCCGCCTTTTTTGCATGTGTCGGGCCGGCTTTTCCTGAGACGGCTCGGTTCACGATCGTCTGATGGCGCATTGTTTTGATGTGGCGCGGTAGACGACCTGTCTGCGACATGTCATCAAGGTCGGTATCCGATGGCTGATGTATTCGCGGCGGATACGGCGCTTGCGTGAACGAACCGCGCATTTCGGCGTTACCGTCGCAAGCGGGACGAAGACCGCGGACATATGACATGCCTGTGGCATTCTTGATTTGAGGGATCGATCTTGACATCGACTGTGACGACAGAGGGTTTCGCCGGCCGGGACGTGTCCCGCAAAGGCACGCAGCGCTCCAGCCGCCTGGGCATCCTTTCCGCGCTCGGAGCAGCGCTGCTTCTGTCGGCCTGCCAGACGGATCCGTCCAGCGACAGCACGCTTCAGGTCGAGCGGGCGCAGGGCTCCGAGCAGAACATTGCTTCGCTCTCCGGCGTCATCAACAGCAATCCCAGCGATCCCGAAGGCTACAATGTGCGCGGTTCGGCCTATGGTCGCGCCGGTGAATTCCGCCGCGCGATTGCCGATTTCAACAAGGCGATCGAGCTTAACCCGCGTTTCTATCAGGCCTATGCCAACCGGGCGCTGGTCGAGCGCAACATGGGCGATCTCGCCGAAGCGCTGGCCGACTATAATTCGTCATTGCAACTGAACCCGCGCTACGATGTCGCCTATATCGGCCGCGGCAATCTCTATCGCCAAAGCGGACGGCTGGATCAGGCTTTTGCCGACTTCAACAAGGCGATCGAGAACGATACGACCGATCCGCGCGCCTACCACAATCGCGGCCTGATCTATCAGGCGCGCAACCAGCATGGTCAGGCGATCGAGGATTTCTCGACCGCGATCTCGCTTTCGCCGAGTTCGCCGGAACCCTACAACGGCCGTGGCATTTCCTACGTCGCCCAGAACGACGACGATAACGCCTTTGCCGATTTCAACACGGCCATTAACCTCAACGGCAGAATCGCGGAATCCTGGGCCAATCAGGCTCTGGTCTACGAGCGTCGCGGAGAAAAGGCGAAGGCCCAGCGCTCCTACGGCCATGCCCTGCAGCTGGACCCGAAATACGAACCTGCCCGGGCAGGTCTAGCGCGCGTCAAGGCGGCAACCTGAAGCTTTACAAACCTGTTTCACAATAAAAACGCCGCTTCGAAGCGGCGTTTTTCGTTTATGGCTCAGGCCGAAGGTGTGGCCGGGCTCCTGCTTTTAAAGGCTGGAGCCCGGCTTACGATCAGGTAATGACCGTCGGCTCCGTGCGCCCGGTCCGTTCCTTGATGCCAGCCAGCGTATCGGCGGCTTCGATCAGGTCGGCGAGAGCGACCTGGGTATCGACGTCGTGCTTTGCCGCATCCGGCTCGAAGCGCTCGATGTAGACGCGCAACGTCGCACCCGATGTGCCGGTGCCCGACAGGCGGAAGACCACGCGGGAGCCGCCTTCGAAGAGGATGCGGATGCCCTGATTGTTGCTGACGGAGTGATCGACCGGGTCGTGATACGAGAAATCGTCGGCCTTCTCGATCGTGAGGTCGCCCAGTTTGCGGCCGGGCAGGGTGCCGAGTTGGGCACGCAGCGCATCCATCAGGCCGTTGGCGGCAGCGGAATCCACCTCTTCGTAGTCATGGCGCGAATAATAGTTGCGGCCGTAGGTCGTCCAGTGCTCGCGGGCGATATCGATGACGCTCTCCTTGCGGACGGCAAGGATGTTCAGCCAGAGGAGCACGGCCCAGAGACCGTCCTTCTCGCGGACGTGGCTGGAGCCCGTGCCGGCACTTTCCTCGCCGCAGATCGTCGCAAGACCCGCATCGAGCAGGTTGCCGAAGAACTTCCAGCCGGTCGGCGTTTCGTAGATGCCGATGCCAAGCTTTTCGGCCACGCGGTCCGCAGCACCCGAGGTCGGCATGGAGCGGGCGATGCCGGCAAGACCCTTTGCGTAACCGGGCGCCAATGTCGCATTTGCGGCGAGCATGGCGAGGCTGTCGGACGGTGTCACGAAAATGCCCTTGCCGATGATGAGGTTACGGTCGCCGTCGCCATCCGAGGCGGCACCGAAATCGGGCGCATCGTCGCCCATCATTTCCTCGTAGAGCGCGCGGGCGTGGACGAGGTTCGGGTCTGGATGATGACCGCCAAAGTCGGGCAGGGGCACGAAGTTCAGCACGGAACCCTTGGCGGCTCCAAGACGGTTTTCGAGAATCTCCTTGGCATAGGGGCCGGTGACGGCGCTCATGGCGTCGAAAACGATGCGGAATCCCCCGGCGAGGTGGGCACGGATAGCCGGAAAATCGAACAGGGTTTCCATCAGTTCGGCATAATCGGAGACCGGGTTGATGACCTGCACGGTCATGCCCGCGACCTCCTGCTCACCTTCGGCGTCGAGATTGATGTCCGCGACATCGGCGATCTTGTAGCGCTCGATGGTCTTGGTGTGTGCGTAGATCGCGTCCGTCACCTTCTCCGGTGCCGGACCGCCATTGCCGATGTTGTACTTGATGCCAAAGTCTTCGGTCGGACCGCCCGGATTGTGGCTGGCGGAGAGAACGATGCCGCCGAAGGCTTCGTATTTGCGAATGACATGGGAGGCTGCGGGGGTGGACAAAATGCCGCCTCGACCGACGAGGACACGGCCGAAGCCGTTTGCTGCTGCCATCTTGATGGCGATCTGGATGACTTCGCGGTTGTAGAACCGGCCGTCGCCGCCGATGACCAGCGTCTTACCCTCGAAGCCTTCGAGGCTGTCGAAGATCGACTGGATGAAGTTCTCTGCGTAGTTCTGCTGCTGGAACACCGGCACCTTCTTGCGAAGCCCCGACGTTCCGGGTTTCTGGTCGGTGTAAGGGGTCGTGTTTACGGTTTTCGTCATGATTCAACCTTTCGCAAGAAGACCGGCATAAAGCGCGGCATAGCGCGTGGCACTCATATCCCAGGAGACATCGGATTTCATACCGCGCGCTTGCAGGCGCGCCCAGATTTTTGGCTGGCGCCACAGGGAAAAGACGCGGCGGAGCGCCAGCCGCAGGCTTTCCTCTGAAACGGGGGAGAAGAGGAAGCCGGTCGCGACATTCGCTGCCACGGCAGCCTCGTTGGCATCGATGATCGTGTCGGCAAGGCCACCCGTGCGGGCGACCACCGGCACGCAGCCGTAGCGCAGGCCGTAGAGTTGTGTCAGGCCGCAGGGCTCGAAGCGCGAGGGCACGAGAATGGCGTCCGCGCCGGCCTGCAGGAGGTGCGACAGCGGTTCGTCATAGCCGACGACGAGGCCGACACGGCCGGGATGAACGGCGGCTGCGGTTCGAAACGCGGCTTCGAGCGCCGGATCGCCCGAGCCGAGGACGGCCAGCGTCCCGCCATTCTCGACGATCATGTCCACGACCCCGGCCAGAACGTCCATGCCCTTCTGGTCGGTCAACCGGCTGACGACGCAGAAGAGCGGACCGTCTGTCGCCACGAGGCCGAAGCGCTCGCGCAGGGCATCGCGGTTGGCCGCCCGCTTTTTGAGGCTGGCTGAAGCATAGTTTGCGGCGATGTGCGGGTCGGCGGCGGGGTCCCATACATCCGTGTCGATGCCGTTGACGATGCCGTGCAGGTCGGCACTGCGGCTGGCAAGAACGCCCTGCAGGCCCATGCCGAATTCGGGGGTCAGAATTTCCTGCGCATAGGAGGGGCTGACGGTGGTGATGGCCGTTGCCGCCATCAGACCGCCCTTGAGGAAGGAGACATCGCCGTAATATTCCACGCCCTGCACCGAATAGGCGCTCCAGGGCAGAGCGAGTTCGGGAAAGGTGCTGGCCGGGAACTGGCCGCGGAAGGCGATGTTGTGGATCGTCAGGACGGTCGGCACATGGGCCGCACCACCCTGCGTCATGTAGACGGGGGCAAGGGCTGCCTGCCAGTCATGGCAATGCACGAGGTCCGGCGTCCAATCGGGCAGGACGCCGCGTGCGATCTCGGCTGCCGCCAGCGACAAGGCGGCAAAGCGGCGAAAATTGTCAGCGTGGTCGAGCCCTCGGGCGTCGAGATAGGGGCCGCCCGGACGATCGAACAAGGCGGGCACATCGAGAACGAGGAGATCGAGACCGTCATGTTCGGTTGCCAGAACCGCAGCGGGGTGACCGAACAGCGTGTCGAAACCGCCGAGCCGCGTCGTCTCCCCGATCTTCGCCATGACGGCGGGATAGCCCGGCAGCAGCGTGCTCATGCGAATGCCGTGCGGTTTGAGCGCCGCGGGCAGAGCGCCCGCGACGTCGGCAAGGCCGCCGGTCTTGATCAGCGGAAAGACTTCGGAGGCGACCGAAAGGACGTTCATCGTCCTCACAGTCCCAGCTTGTCGATCATCGGCTGTGTAATCAGGCAGATGCCGTTTTCCGAGCGTCGAAACCGCTTGGCGTCGAATTCGGGATCCTCACCGACGACGAGACCTTCCGGAATGACGACACGACTGTCGATGACGACGTTCTTCAGCTGCGCGTGACGGCCGATCTTGACGCTCGGCAGGATGACGGCGCCATCGAGGCGGGAGAACGAGTTCACGCGAACGCCGGTGAACAGCATGCTGCGGTTGAGCGACGCCCCGGAGATGATGCAGTCGCCCGACACCAGCGACGACGTCGCTGACCCGCGCCGGTTCTCGTCGTCATGGACGAACTTGGCCGGCGGCTTGATTTCGGCGAAGGTCCAGATCGGCCAGGTGCTGTCGTAGATGTCGAGTTCCGGCGTGACATGTGTCAGGTCGATATTGGCCTGCCAGTAGGCATCGATCGTGCCGACGTCGCGCCAGTAGGCCTCGCGCTCGAAATCCGAGCGCACGCAGGACTCGTTGAAGCGGTGGGCGATCGCCTTGCCGTGCTGGACGATGTAGGGAATGATGTCCTTGCCGAAGTCGCGGCTGGAGGTCGGGTCGGCGGCATCGCGGCGCAAAATGTCCATCAGGAACTTCGTGTGGAACACGTAGATGCCCATGGACGCCAGCGCCATCTCCGGATTGCCGGGGATGCCCGGCGGGTCGGACGGCTTCTCGACGAAGGCGATGATGCGGTCCTTCTCGTCCACATGCATGACGCCGAAGCCGGTCGCTTCCATGCGCGGCACTTCAAGGCAGCCTATGGTGACGTCGGCGCCGCTGTCCACGTGCTGCTGGAGCATCAGCTCGTAGTCCATCTTGTAGATATGGTCGCCTGCCAGGATGACCATATACTCGACGCCGTGGTCCTCGATGATGTCGATGTTCTGGTAGACGGCATCCGCCGTGCCTTCGTACCACTGCGTTTCCGAGACACGCTGGGAAGCAGGCAGGATGTCGAAGCTTTCGTTTCGCTCGGGTCTGAAGAAGTTCCAGCCGTTTTGCAGGTGGCGGATCAGCGAATGCGCCTTGTACTGCGTCGCGACGCCGATGCGGCGGATACCCGAGTTCATCGCGTTCGACAGCGCGAAATCGATGATGCGCGCCTTGCCGCCGAAATAGACGGCAGGCTTGGCCCGACGGTCCGTCAGCTCCTTCAGACGGCTTCCGCGGCCACCGGCCAGAACGTAAGCCATGGCGTCGCGGGCCAGCGGCTGTATGCGTTTTTCCATTATTTCCTCCCGATTTTGCGGTCTCTTGGCCCGTCTGCGCGCCCTCTCAAACGGGCCGACCGGCATTATGCTTTTGTCCAGGCCGACCGAACGGCCTGTCCGTTTAGTCCTGCTCCAACATCAGCGTGGCGAGCGGCGGCAATGTCAGGTTCGCCCGGATCTCGCCGGATGCGGTGCGCACGGCATGAACCACACCGCCATTGCCCTTGCCGCTGCCGCCGTAGATCTCGGCATCCGTGTTGACGATCTCGCGCCAGCGACCTTCGCTCGGCAGGGGGATCGAGTAGACCTCGCGGTAGACGGGCGTGAAGTTCGATATGACGGCGACAGCCTTCTGACCGGGTGCCTTGCGCAGCCAGGCAAAAACGGAATTATTGCTGTCGTCGGCAATCAACCATTCGAAGCCTTCGCCTTCGCAATCGCGTGCATGCAGCGCCTGCTTGTTCCGATATGTGCCGTTCAGGTCTCGGATCAGGCGGCGCATGCCCTGATGCAGGGGATATTCGAGCAGGCTCCAGTCCAGGCCGCGCTCCTCCGACCATTCCGCCCATTGGGCGAATTCCTGCCCCATGAACAGGAGCTTCTTCCCGGGATATCCCCACATGAAGCCGTAATAGGCGCGAAGATTGGCGAATTTTTGCCAATCGTCACCCGGCATCTTCGCAACAAGCGATCCCTTGCCGTGCACCACTTCGTCGTGGGAAAGCGGCAGTACGAAATTCTCGCTGAAGGCGTAGACGAGGCCGAAGGTCAGGTCGTTATGGTGATGCTTCCGGTGGATCGCGTCACGTGCAAGATATTGCAGCGTATCGTGCATGAAGCCCATGTTCCACTTGAACCCGAAACCCAAGCCGCCGGTATGGACGGGTGCCGAGACGCCGGGCCAGGAGGTGCTTTCCTCGGCGATGGTCAGGATGCCGGGATGGCTGCCGTACACCTCCTTGTTCATCGTCTGGAGGAAACGCACCGCGTCGAGATTCTCGTTGCCGCCATACTCGTTCGGAACCCACTCCCCGTGCTTGCGGGAATAGTCGAGATAGAGCATGGACGCGACCGCATCGACGCGCAGGCCGTCGAGGTGGAACTTCTCTGCCCAGTAGAGCGCGTTGTTGACGAGATAGGAGAAGACTTCGGCCCGGCCGAAATTGTAGATCGCCGTGTTCCAGTCGGGATGGAAGCCCTGACGGGGGTCTTCGTGCTCGTAGAGCGCCGTGCCGTCGAAGTTGCGCAGGCCGTGCGCGTCGACCGGGAAATGCGCTGGCACCCAGTCGAGGATGACGCCGAGGCCGACCTTGTGCGCGCCGTTGACGAAACGGGCAAAGCCTTCCGGCTCGCCGAAGCGGGCCGTGGGCGCATAAAGGCCTGTTGTCTGGTAGCCCCAGGAGGGGTCGTAAGGGAACTCGCTGATCGGCAGGAACTCGATATGGGTGAAGCCCATGTCCACGCAGTACGGGATTAGCCGGGCGGCCATCTCGTCCCAGCTGAGGAACGCGCCATTGTCGCCGCGCTGCCAGGAACCGGCGTGGACCTCGTAGATGGAGATCGGCTGGCGGCGCGCGTCGGCCGACGCCCAGTGCGCGCGATGCGCTTCGTCTTCCCAGGCTTGAGCAATCTCGGGCGTGGTGATCGAAGCCGTCTGCGGCCGCAGTTCAGACCGGCGTGCGAAGGGGTCGGCCTTCAGCGGCTGCAGATGTCCGTCCTGCCCGACGATTTCGTACTTGTAGGGTGTTCCCGGGGGTACATCGGGAATGAAGATTTCCCAGATGCCTGTGTCGAGACGCAGTCGCATGACGTGGCGGCGCCCGTCCCAGGCATTGAAGGCGCCGACGACCGATACGCGGCGCGCATTGGGTGCCCAGACGGCGAAGTGAAAGCCATCGACACCTTCATGACGGACCGGGTGGGCGCCGAGCTTGTCGAACAGGCGAAGGTGGGAGCCCTCACGAATGTAGTAGTCGTCCATGGGCCCAAGAACCGGGCCGAAGCTGTATGGGTCCGTGACCGTCCAGCTTCCGCCGTGGTTTTCGGCCTTGTAGCGCACAGGCTGGACCTTGCGAAGGCTGATCGTGCCTTCGAAGAAACCCGCTTCATGGCGAAGCGTCAATGGGCCCAAATCCTTGCCGGACAGCGTCTCGACCGAGACGCTGGTGGCGCCCGGCAGAAAACAGCGGACGACGATATCCTTGCCGACCGCATGAGGCCCGAGGCTTGCAAACGGGTTGGTATGCGTACCTTCAATGAATGCTGCTACCTCGTCATCCGGCAGACGCGCCGGTGACGAGGCCTCTTTCAGCTCGGAGGTCATCCGGCTCTCCAAATTTCATCGGCATACTGCCGAATCGTCCGATCGGAAGAGAACCAGCCCATCCGTGCGGTATTGCGGATGGTCTTGCCATACCACTGCTTGGTATCCGTCCAGATGGCGTCGACTTCACGTTGCGCCTTGGCATAGGCATCGAAATCAGCCGCGACCATGAACCAGTCGTGCGAGTAGATCCCGTCGATCAGGCCGGAGAAACGGTTGCGGTCATCGGGCGAGAAAACGCCGGATGCGATCGCCTGAAGCGCCTGCGAAAGCTCGCGCGAAGCATCGATGACGGCCCGAGGTTCGTGGCCTTCCTGACGCAGGTTGGAGACTTCTTCCGCGGTCATTCCGAAAATCTTGATGTTCTCCTCGCCGACGCAATCGCGCATCTCGACATTGGCGCCGTCCAGCGTGCCGATGGTGAGCGCACCATTCAACGCGAACTTCATGTTTCCGGTTCCCGACGCTTCCATGCCGGCTGTCGAAATCTGCTCCGAGAGGTCGGCGGCGGGAACCATAATTTCCGCCAGGGAGACGTTGTAGTTCGGAATGAAGACGACCTTCAGCAGCCCACGTACTGCCGGGTCGTTGTTGATGACCCGCGCAACGTCGTTCGCCAGCTTGATGATGAGCTTGGCATTGTGATAGCTCGGCGCCGCCTTGCCCGCGAAGAGTTTGACACGCGGAACCCAGTCGAGTTCCGGATGCGAGCGGATCTGGTCGTAGAGCGAGATCGCCTCGATGATGTTCAGCAGCTGGCGCTTGTATTCGTGGATGCGCTTGATCTGGATATCGAACATGGCTGACGGGTCGATGCGGATACCCATCCGGCTCTGGACGAGCTGGGAGAGCCGCACCTTGTTGTCCCGCTTGATGGCCCCGAAACGCTCCTGAAAGACCGCATTGTCTGCATGCGGATCGAGTGCCTTCAGGGCTTCTGCGTCGTCCATGAAGTCGTCGCCGATCGTCTCGCGGATCAGCGAGAAAAGCTCGGGATTGCACTGCATCAGCCAGCGGCGCGGGGTAATGCCGTTGGTCTTGTTGTTGATGCGCTTGGGGTAGAGTTTGTGCAGATCGGCAAACACGGTGATCTTCATGAGATCCGTGTGCAGCGCGGAAACGCCATTGATCGAGTGAGAGCCGACAAAGGCGAGGTTGCCCATGCGGACGCGGCGGTCGCCGCTTTCGTCGATTAGCGAGATGTTGCGTACCTGCTGGTCGCTGTAATCCGGCAGTTTGCGGGCCTCGAGCAGGATCTTAGCGTTGATCGCGTAGATGATCTGCATGTGACGCGGCAGCAGACGTTCGAACAGCGGCACCGGCCATGTTTCCAGGGCTTCGGGCAGCAGCGTGTGGTTGGTGTAGGAGAAGGTACGGCGTGCGAGATCCCAGGCGGTATCGAAATCGACGCCGTGGACGTCCGTCAGCAGGCGCACAAGTTCGGCAACCGATACGGCCGGGTGCGTGTCGTTCAGCTGGATGGCGACCTTGTCCGGCAGGGAGGTGAAATCGGGATACTGCTGGAGATGGCGCCGGAGGATGTCCTGAAGCGAGGCGGAGGAGAAGAAGAACTCCTGACGCAGACGCAGCTCCTGACCGGCCGGCGTCGCATCGGCCGGGTAGAGGACGCGCGCAAGCGCCTCGGCCTTGTTGCTTTCTCGCAGGGCGCCGATGTGGTCGCCGGCGTTGAAGGCGTCCAGCAGGATGGGGTCGATGGGATGCGCGCTCCAGAGGCGCAGCGTGTTGGTGCGCTTGCCGCGCCAGCCGACGACCGGCGTATCGCAGGCCGTGGCGATGACACGCTCGGCCGGCTTCCAGACGTAGCGCGTCAGTTCTTCGTCGATATTGACCGTCTCGACCGATCCGCCGAAGCCGATCTCATAGGAGCTTTCGCGGCGCTCGAACTCCCAGGGGTTGCCGTGCGCCAGCCATGTTTCCGGCAGCTCCACCTGCCAGCCATCGGCCATCTGCTGGCGGAAGAGGCCGTGCACGTAGCGGATACCATAGCCATAGGCGGGAATATCGACGCTTGCCATGCTTTCCATGAAACAGGCGGCAAGCCGGCCGAGACCGCCATTGCCCAGCGCCGCATCGGGCTCCAGCTCGGCAATCACGTCGATATCGACACCGAAGGACGCCAGCGCTTCCTTCAACTCGTCCATCAGGCCGATATTGGTGACGGCATCGCGCATCAGGCGACCGATCAGGAACTCCAGCGACAGATAGTAGACGCGCTTGGAGCTTTCGGCATAGGCCTTGCGGGTGGATTCCATCCAGTTGTCGGTGATCCGGTCGCGCACGACCAGAATTGCCGCCGTCAGCCAGTCATGCGGCTTGGCGACTTTCGGGTCCTTGCCGATACGATAGGTCAGGCGCTCGATGATCTCCTGCGCCAGGATTTCGGCGCTCGACTCGCGGCGCGCGGCGTTCGGAATATTCTCATTGGAGATACGGCTGACCATGGATCCGGGCTACCCTTCAGGACGTTGTTCCGACACTACCGAAGGCGCCTGCCGACGGAGAATTTCAGCAATGTATGCACCGATACGAAGCGCTTGCAATAAGTGTTTTCAAGAGGATGTAAAATGAAGCCGGAGGAGGGCGGCATGCGCGCGATGTCGTAAGGCTTCATGAACGCCGCTTTCGATCCGGGTGCCGCTACGCTGCTTTTTTCGCCCAGTTTCGACCTTGGCTGTCCGTTGCGGCATGTGGTCCGCAACAGCAAAAACCCGCGCGAACGGGTCGCGCGGGTTTTCCGGTGGATCGGGATGCGTGCTATTGCGTCAGACGGACCACGAGGTTGCTGGCCTTGTCGCCGATCGCCTTGAAGGCGGCAACGAGGTCTTCGCTTTTTTCTGCCTGAAAGTAGTAGGTCGGGTCCGTGGCGCAGCCCCGCAAAAGGGTCTGGCCTCGCTGGGGTGCCTTGAACGCGACGGTGAAGACCTTGATTCCATCTGTACGCGCTTTATCGCAATAAAACTTCGTGGCGTCGTCGGATCGTGTCGCCTGACTGGAACCGGTTTTCTTCTGGAAATAGTTGTTCTCGCCATCCGTCATGAAGACGATGTACTTGGTGGGTACCGCGCCGGTCTTCTGCGCGTGCGCCTGCGCCTCGGCGTTTTTCGAAAGGTCCCTGTAGGCCGCTGTAAATGCGTCGCTGGAGTCCGTCCCGCCATCTGCAACAAGCGCGTTGACATAGGTCTCCGTGCTGGCCGTTCCCCAGGCGAGGGCGCCGGCTGCGTCCTGGGCATTGTTGTAGGAGACGGCAGACGTTCTCACATAATCCGCATTCGGATCGGCGGTTTTCAACTGGGTGAGAAGGCTTTTCACGGCCTTTTTCAGCGTTGCAATCTTCGAGACGTAACACGGAACGCTCCACTTGGCATTCGGCCAATAGGATTCCTCGTAGATGTAGCAGCCATTGGTCGCGGTGTCCTTCGTGTCCGTCTTCCAAGCCATGGAGCCGGATCGATCGAGCACAAGCACCATCGACAGGGCGTTCTTCGTTTCCGACACGCCTTCCGATTTGCCGGTCGCCGAGAGAGTGATGTCGTCGTCTCTTACCATGCGCGTCATGGCGTTCAGGCCGACGGGAAGGTTGGATGTGATGCTGATGTCGTAGCCTTTGGCGCCCGTCTGAAGGGTCTTCGGCACGATCGAAATCGAGGTATTGTCGATCAGAAGCTTGTCGGCCGAAGCCTGCTTCGCCTTTTCTTCCGCCGCGCCGGCGGTGCCCTCCGGAAGCGGGGTCGAACTGCTGGTGCGCATGGCCATGACGACGTAGTCACGGGCCGTTTGACGGGCTTCGTCAACGGTCATGTGCTTGTTGGCAAGGCCGGATGCGGCGGCGAGCGCGCCGCTGTCCACAGCTGCCTGCAGACGGTTCTTCTGGAACACGATGTTGGTGGTGTCCATAGCCACGCCGGCACCGAACAGAACGACAGGAAGGGCTACGGCCGCCATTATCGCGATGTTGCCGCCCCGGTCCCCCAGGCAACGCTCGATCATGTCGAAAAATCCCCTCATGCCTCTCTCCTGTACCCAAGATCCGCTCCACGATATTGCCGAAGCTCATCTCGATGCTTCGATAGCAGCAGTCCGTTGGCTGTCGCTTACGAAACAAGGTAAAGTTTTACGAAGGGAGCGCGAATCTAGGTAAAATCCTGTCCCACGCGGCGGACATGTGCCGCGGAACAGGACAGGTCCGTCGGGAAGGAGACTTCAGGGAACAGGGACGACATCGACGGCCTGATCCGTCTTGTGGCTGCCATAGCTCTTGAGCACGCCGATGACGGGGGCGACATCGGAATAGTCGCGGCCATGACCGACGACGATGTGGTCCGTCCCGGCAGGGACGTTGTTGGTGGGGTCGAGCTCCACCCAGCCCAGCATCTTGCCGCACCAGACGCGAACCCAGGCATGCATGGCATCGGCACCTTCCAGCCGCTCCTTGCCGGGCGGCGGCAACGTTCGCAGAAAGCCGCTGACATAGCCGGCGGGAATGCCGAGCGCGCGCAGCGCCACGATCATGATATGCGCGAAGTCCTGACATACGCCCTTTTTCAGCCGGAAGGCCTCAATTGGCGTGCTATCGACGGAGGTCGCCTTCGGGTCGTAGGTGAAATCCTTGTAGATCCGCTCGCACATCACGCCGGCAATCTGCCGGACCGTCATTCCGGGCTTTGCGATCGCGCGGGCATAGGCGGCAATCGTCGGATCTTCGGCAAGTCTCGGGCTCGGCGCGAGGAAATGGTGCGGTGATCCGGGCTCGAGCGACCAGACCGCGCCGATTTCGGCAGGAAAGGCTGCAAGATCCGGCGAGAAATCCGCCGTCGGCATCGCGGCTTCCAGTTGCACCCGCGCCTTCATGTGGATGACCAGCTCGTCATGCAGCTTGCGAAAGAGGATCGACGTCGAGGGGTTCTGAAAGAAATCGACCATGTCGGTGCGCTCTTCGGGCACCGGGGAGCAGGTGACGGTACCCGCCACCAGACGCTGGCGCGCCGGCAGGGACAGCGGCAGCACGCGCACGATATGGCGCCCGCCGGAAACAGGGATCTCGTAGGTATAGGTGATCTTGAGGCTGATATCGTAGAGCATGGATCCGCCGCGTCTCGTGCGTCCCCGACCTTGCCTCTTGGGCGTCGGCGTTCGCCTTGCTTCTATGCCCTGTTTGACGCGCCGGCGCATCAGAAAAGCAGTCGTCTCGTGAAAGCTTGTGAAGAGCCGGAGTGCGCCCGATCAGCCCAGATAGGTCTGGGCGAGGATGTCGGAGAAGCGTTCCATCTCCTTTTCCAGATGCTCGTAGACCTCGCTGGTCATGCCCTCGGGCGTCATGACCGCCAGGCCCGAATGCAGCCGCAAGGCTTCGCGATAGAAGGGGGACATTTGCCCGTTTCGGAAGGCATTCGGCAGTTGCTCGACCTCGGCGCGGATTTCGTTCAGCTGATAGAGGATCGATCGCGGATTGAGAGGGTCGAGCGCCAGCAGGTCCGTGACGGTCAAAGGTGCCGTGTTCACGTTGTACCGGCGCCGGTGGGTCATGACGCTGTCGCCGATTTCCAGGAGCATGTCGAGCGCGCCGTCCGGTGCGTCCCGGCCGGACATGTGGCCGAGCAGGCGGGTCATGTGCATGCCGCGCTCCAGATAGCGGCCGATCGACAGGAAGCGCCAGCCCGTGAAGCGGTACATGTTTTCGTGCACGAGACCGGCAAAGCCCGCAAGCTTGCGCAGAAGAATGGTCATGGCATGGGTCGCGTCGTCGCCGGCCTCCACCGTCGCACGGAACTTGCGCACCGTCTTCGACAGGTCGTTCAGCGCCAGCCAGCCGTCTGCCGAAAAACGGTCGCGGATATTGCTGGCCGAGTAGAGCGCGCTGTCGATATTGGCGACAAGACTGTCGGGCACCGGCTGCGCGCTGTCGATGTCGAGCACCTTCAAATACTCCGAAATGTCCTTCAGCAGCGGCATTTCGCTGTTGGCATTCTCGGCGAAGCGCCCGTGCCACGCGCGCAGGATGCGCAGCGCGCCTTCAGAGCGTTCGATATAGCGGCCGAGCCAGAAGAGATTGTCGGCGGCCCGACTCGGCAGGCTGCCGGGCATCGTGCGGATGAAGGTCTCATCGGAGGTAAGCAGCGTGGTGCGTTCGACCGGGCGGTCGCTGACGATCCAGACGTCGGCGGCCGAGCCGCCGGCCTGCATGGCGATGGCGGCAGCGTCCGCGCCGCTGGAAATCCGGGCGAAGCCGCCGGGCATGACCTGCCAGCCATTCCGTGTGCGGGCGAGATAGACGCGCAGGCTCATCGGTCGCGGCGTCAGCTTGCCATCCACCCAGGCCGGTGTGGTCGAAAGCGTCACGACCTCCTGACCCACCAGCTTCTGTCCGTCATTGGCCAGCCAGTCGCGGATCGAGAGCTTGGCGTTTTCGCGCATCGACGAGCCGAGGACGGATTGGCCATTGTCGTCGAAGAAGGGACGCGTGGAATAGGCGGGCCCGATGACCATCTTCTCGATGTTGCGGGCCACCTGCTCGCGCTCCGGCTTCTGCCCGCACCACCATGTGGCGATGCTCGGCAGCAGCAGCTCCTCGCCGAGCAAATGATGACAGATCGTGGGCATGAAGGCGAGGAAGGCGCGCGTTTCCAGGATTCCGGAGCCCAGCGCGTTGACGATGGAGACGGTGCCGGAGCGCAGCGCCGCCAGCAGGCCGGGGGTGCCGATGTGGGAGCGCTGGTTGAGCTCAAGCGGGTCTGCGAAGGAAGAGTCGAGGCGGCGCCAGAGAATGCCGATCGGCTTCAGGCCCGCGACGGTGCGCACCATCACGCGCCCGTCCACCACGGTCAGGTCCTCGCCCTCCAGCAGCATGAAGCCGAGATAGCGGGCGATATAGGCGTGTTCGAAATAGGTCTCGTTGGCGAGACCCGGCGTCAGCACGGCGATACGGTCTTCGGGCGAGCGCTTGCGCATTTGCAGCGCGTCGCGGAAGGCGACGAAGAAGCGGGCAAGACGGTGCACATGGGTTTCGGCATAAATGTCGGAAAAGGCGCGCGTGGTCGCCACCCTGTTTTCCAGCGCGAAGCCGGCGCCGGAGGGCGCCTCCGTGCGGTCGGCGAGCACCCACCAGTTGCCGTCCGGGCCGCGGCCGATCTCGAACGAGACGAAATGCAGGAAGTTGCCATCTGCCGGCTGAACGCCGACCATGGGACGCAGGAATTCGGTGTTTCCGGCCACCAGAGCCGGCGGCAGGAAGCCTTCGTTGACGAGCGTGTTCGGCCCGTAGATGTCGGCGGCGATCCGTTCCAGAAGCTCGGCCCGCTGGACGAGGCCCCGCGACAGCTCTTCCCATTCGCGCTCGGCGATCAGGACGGGAATGTGCGACAACGGCCAGCTGCGCTCGGAGTTCTCCTTGGTGCCATAGGCACGGTAGAAAACGCCGGCATCGCGGAGATAGCGGTCGGCCCGCGCGAAGCGATTGGCAAGCTCCGCCTCGTCCATGCGGCCGATGGCCGAGACGAGATGCTGCCAGACGGCGCGCACATTGCCCGCGGCATCCATCATCTCGTCGGCGATGCCGGGCAAGGCGCGGTAGTCCGCGACCGGGTTGCCAGCCCGCTTCGGAATTCCAGCGCTCGTCCCGGCCGCTTCCTCCTTGATGGCCTCTGCCGTCGGCTTCTGTGTCATGGCGTCCTACAGTCCCGCTGGCCGACGCAGGTCGAGCGTGAAGGGGAACTCCGGCGACGGTGTTTCCGGTGTCAGTTCATAACCGCCGGCCGTGTGACCCCAAGGCTCGAAGCGCGCGAGGCGCCGTGCCTCGGCCTCGTTACCGTTCACCGGGAACGTATCGTAATTTCGGCCGCCGGGGTGGGCGACGTGATAGATGCAGCCGCCAACGGAGCGACGCGACCAGGTGTCGTACACGTCGAAGGTGAGCGGCGTATTCACCGGCAGGACCGGATGCAGCCCGGCTGCCGGCTGCCATGCCTTGTAGCGCACCCCGGCAACCGACACGCCGTTGACGCCTGTCGGGTTGAGCGGCACGGGACGGCCATTGCAGGCCACCGTGTAACGGCCGGGATTGGCGGTCTCGAACCGGACCTGCAAACGCTCAACGGAACTATCGACATAGCGCACGGTGCCGCCGATCGCGCCCTGCTCGCCCATGACGTTCCACGGCTCCAGTGCCTGCCGCAGTTCGAGCTTTGCCCCTTCGTAAGTGACCTCGCCGCAGAAGGGGAAGCGGAACTCAAGCTGCGCCTCGAACCATTCGGGGCGGAAGTCGAGTCCGTTGGCCCGCAGGTCTGCGAGAACGTCAAGGAAGTCGGCCCAGACATGGTGCGGCAGCATGAAGCGGTCGTGCAGGGTCGTGCCCCAGCGCACCAGCCTGCCATCGGCCGGGTTCTGCCAGAAGCGCGCGATGAGCGCGCGGACCAGGAGCTGCTGCGCTAGCGACATGCGCGCATTCGGCGGCATTTCAAAGCCGCGAAACTCGACGAGACCAAGCCGGCCGGTCGGGCCGTCCGGGGAGAACAGCTTGTCGATGCAGATTTCCGAGCGGTGCGTGTTGCCGGTGACGTCCGTCAGCAGGTTGCGGAAAAGGCGGTCGGTCAGCCAGGGAAGCGGAGGGGTGCCCTGTCCGGGCAGCGGCACCTGCGCCATCGCCGTTTCCAGCTCGTAGAGGCTGTCGTGACGCGCCTCATCGATGCGCGGCGCCTGGCTGGTCGGGCCGATGAACATGCCGGAGAACAGGTAGGAGAGAGACGGATGCCGCTGCCAGTGCAGCACAAGGCTTTTCAACAGATCGGGACGGCGCAGGAAGGGGCTGTCGTTCGGGTTGCGCCCGCCGACCACCACATGGTTGCCGCCGCCGGTGCCGGTGTGCCGGCCGTCGATCATGAACTTGTCGGCACCGAGGCGCGACTGGCGCGCTTCCTCGTAGATGACCGAGGTGATGTCGACGCATTCCTGCCAGTTTGCCGCCGGGTGCACGTTGACCTCGATGACGCCGGGATCGGGCGCGACGCGCATGACGTTCACGCGCTCGTCATGCGGCGGTGCGTAGCCTTCGATGTGAACGGCAAGGCCGAGGTCGCTGGCTGCGGTTTCCGCCGCAGCGATCAGGTCGAGATAATCCTCGATCCGCTCCACCGGCGGCATGAAAATGCAGAGGCGGCCGTTCTGGGGCTCGACCGTCATGGCGGTGCGGACGGCGCCGCCGATTTCGGCAAGCACCTGCTCGTTGCGGTCCTGCTGGGCTTCGGCTGCCTGGAAGGATGCCTCCGCCATTGCGCGATCCGGCTTCGGCTCGGTCTTTTTCTGGCCGGGCTTCTGATCTGGTGTTTGGGCGGTACGGCTCGGGCCGACCGGAAAGTCCGGCAAGGCCGCACGCGGGATCGAGGGGTCGGCTTCGTGGATATAGGGGAACTGCGACGGCGGGATGTAGGGCAGGGCGCCGAGCGGTATGCGGTAGCCGACAGGGCTGTCGCCGGGCACGAGGAAAATCTTGCCGCGACGCGTGCGCCAGCGTTCGCTCATCCACCGGCGCCCGGCCGGTTGTCCGCCCGTAGCCTGGGCATTCCATGCCTGCACCGGCAGAACGAAGCCGGTGGGAACCGTCAGGCCGCGCTCGAAGACGCGGGCGATACGGTTGCGCTCCTCGGCATCCTTCAGCTTGGAATTGGACGGATCGACATTCTCCGGCAGGCTGCCTTCCTTGATGATCCATTCGGCCGGATCCTCATAGGCCGGCAGAACCATGTCCGGCTCGATGCCGAGCGCCACCGCGATACCGGTCAGAAGCTTTTCAGCCTCTTCCGGCCCAGCCTTGGTATCCACATCCTCGCGGGCGACGAGATCGGGATTGCGCCAGATCGGCACGCCGTCCCGACGCCAGTAGAGCGAGAATGTCCAGCGCGGCAGGCTTTCGCCGGGATACCATTTGCCCTGTCCGTAATGCAGGAAGCCGCCGGGTGCGAAGCGCTCGCGCAGGCGCCGGATCAGGTCGTCGGCCTTCTCGCGCTTCGTCGGCCCCACGGCGTCCGTGTTCCATTCGCCGGATTCGAAGTCGTCGATCGATACGAAGGTCGGCTCGCCGCCCATGGTCAGGCGGACATCGTTGGCGGTGAGGGCGGCATCGACCTCGTGGCCAAGCGTGTTCAGCGCATCCCAACTCTCGTCGGAAAACGGCTTTGTGATGCGGGGATGCTCGGCGACGCGGTCCACCCGCATCTCGAAGGCGAATTCGGTCTTCGTGTCCGGGTCGCCGGCAAATCCGCCGGAGATCGGCGCGGCATTGCGGTAATGCGGCGTGGCCGAGAGGGGGATGTGGCTTTCGCCCGTCAGAAGCCCGGAGGTCGGATCGAGCCCGACCCAGCCGGCGCCGGGAAGATAGACTTCGCACCAGGCGTGCAGGTCGGTGAAATCGACCTCGGTGCCCGAGGGACCGTCGAGCGCCTTTAGGTCCGGGGCGAGCTGGATAAGGTAGCCGGATACAAAGCGGGCGGCGAGGCCGAGATGGCGCAGGATCTGCACGAGAAGCCAGCTGGAGTCGCGACAGGAGCCGAGCGCCTTCGTCAGGGTTTCCTCCGGCGTCTGAACGCCGGGCTCCATGCGGATGACGTAGTTGACGGCCTGTTGAAGGCGCATGTTGATGCCGACGACGAAATCCACCGTGTTCATCGGCGTCCGGTCGAGACCATCGAGATAGGCCTGCAGGGCCGGGCCGGCGGGCTCGGGCTGGCTATAGATCTTGAGGTCTTCGCGAATGTCCTCGGGATAGTCGAAGGGCCAGGTTTCGGCGCTCTCTTCCACGAAGAAGTCGAACGGATTGTAGACCGTCATGTCGGCGACGAGATCGACCTCGATCTTGAACTCGGTCACCGGGTCGGGAAAGACGTAGCGCGCGAGATAGCTGCCATAGGGGTCCTGCTGCAGCGTCACGAAATGATTGGCGGGCGTCACTTTCAGGGAGTGGCTCAGCACCTTCGTCTTCGAATGCGGGGCCGGCTTGAGCCGGATTACCTGCGGGCCAAGGCGGACCGGCCGGTCATAGGTATAATGCGTCAGATGGTAGATGCTGGCTTTGATCGACATGCGGTCCCCTCGATGACGGATGGTGGCCATCACGGAGGGACTGTGTGCAATGCAACGAAATAAAGCAAGGCTGAAAAATCGGCAGGTCGGCTATGTGCTTGTCATCGCAAAGAGGCATGCCCCCTCCGTCGAGGCGGGGCTGTCCGTCAATTGTAAGCTGCGAATTTTATAACGGATCTGCCGGCAAAGCGGGCGAACATGATGTCCCCCGAGAGGGAGCCGGGCCTGCGGGTGAGCGGCAGGCCCGGCTGTGCCGGTTATTCCGGCAGGATGCGCACAGCACCGCGGTCGGCGGATGTAGCGAAGGCCGCATAGGCCTTCAGTGCCGTCGTGACCTTGCGCTTGCGCTGCTCGGTCGGCTTCCAGCCATTGGCATCCTGCTCGGTGCGGCGCAGCGCCAGTTCGTCCTCCGACACGCGCAGCGAGATCGTGCGGTTGGGGATATCGATGTCGATCATGTCGCCTTCGCGCACGAGGCCGATCATGCCGCCATTCGCCGCTTCCGGCGAGACGTGGCCGATGGAGAGGCCGGAGGTGCCGCCCGAGAAGCGGCCGTCCGTGATGAGCGCGCAGGCTTTGCCGAGGCCCTTCGACTTCAGGTAGCTGGTGGGATAGAGCATTTCCTGCATGCCGGGGCCGCCCTTGGGGCCTTCGTAGCGGATGACGACGACGTCGCCAGCGACGACCTGGTTGGACAGGATCGCCTTGACGGAGGCGTCCTGGCTTTCGAAAACGCGGGCCGGGCCGGAGAATTTCAGGATCGACTCATCAACGCCAGCCGTCTTGACGATGCAGCCGTCGAGCGCGATGTTGCCTTTCAGCACGGCAAGGCCGCCATCCTTGGAGAAGGGGTGCTGCGCATCGCGGATGACGCCCTTTTCGCGGTCGAAATCGAGCTCTTTCCAGCGGGCGCTCTGGCTGAAGGCGACCTGAGTCGGCACGCCGCCGGGCGCTGCCGAGAAGAGTTCGAGCGCGGCCGGATTGTCGGTAACGGCAATATCCCACTGCGACAGCGCGTCGCCCAGCGTCTTTGCATGGACCGTCGGCAGATCGGCATTGATGAGACCGGCGCGGTTGAGTTCGCCGAGGATGGCCATGATGCCGCCGGCGCGGTGCACGTCTTCCATGTGCACGTCGGCCTTGGCCGGCGCCACCTTGGAGAGGCAGGGCACCTTGCGCGACAGGCGGTCGATATCGTCGAGATTGAAGTCGATCTCGCCTTCATGGGCGGCCGCAAGAATGTGCAGGACGGTGTTGGTCGAGCCCCCCATGGCGATGTCGAGCGCCATGGCGTTTTCGAAGGCGCCCTTGGAGGCGATCGTGCGTGGCAGGGCGGTTTCGTCGTCCTGTTCGTAGTAGCGCTTCGTCAGGCCGACGATGGTGCGGCCGGCTTCCAGAAACAGCTTTTCGCGATCCGAATGCGTAGCGAGCGTCGAGCCGTTGCCGGGCAGGGAGAGGCCGAGGGCTTCCGTCAGACAGTTCATCGAGTTGGCGGTGAACATGCCGGAGCAGGAGCCGCAGGTCGGGCAGGCGGAGCGCTCGATGGTCTGCACGTCCGCATCCGACATCGTGTCGTCGGCCGCAGCCACCATGGCATCCACGAGGTCGAGCGCATGGATCTTGCCGTCGGACAAGAGAACCTTGCCGGCTTCCATCGGGCCTCCGGACACGAAGATCGTAGGGATGTTGAGGCGCAGCGAGGCCATCAGCATGCCGGGCGTGATCTTGTCGCAGTTGGAGATGCAGACCATGGCATCGGCGCAGTGGGCATTGACCATATATTCAACGCTGTCGGCGATGATCTCGCGCGAAGGCAGCGAATAGAGCATGCCGTCATGGCCCATGGCGATGCCGTCATCGACCGCAATGGTGTTGAATTCCTTGGCGACGCCGCCGGATGCCTCGATCTCGCGGGCGACCAGCTGGCCAAGGTCCTTCAGGTGCACGTGGCCGGGCACGAACTGGGTGAAGGAGTTGACGACGGCGATGATCGGCTTGCCGAAGTCGCCGTCCTTCATGCCGGTGGCGCGCCACAGGCCGCGGGCGCCGGCCATGTTGCGGCCGTGGGTGGTGGTTCTGGAGCGATAAGCTGGCATGGCGTTTCCTCGAGGCTTTCGTGAGGCTCGGGCGGGGCTGTACGCGACGTCCGACGACAGTTTCGGGGGTTCCTAGCGCAAAACCACCGTCGCGTCACGGTCTACATAGGGCAAAGCCGTTCGGTGCGATCAGGTTTTTGATCAACGGTTTCTTCGCAGCTGCGAAAGAGTTTGTTCGTGCGGCACATGGGACGGGAACCAACAGGCGGGCCTGCCTGTTGATGCTGCGCCCAAGCGATGGTTCATCTTATCGCCTCGGGTTCCCGCGCAATGTCGTCCGCTCCTCTCCAGAAGGCAGGTCCTCCACGATGTCAGTCCCGATCGCCACCTATCGGCTCCAGTTCCGCAACGGCATGACCTTCGACAGGGCTATCACGCTGATCGATTACTGGAAGGCGCTCGGTATCAGTCATCTCTATGCCTCTCCGATCTTTGCAGCGACGGAAGGGTCTACGCATGGCTACGACGTTACCGATGCCAACGCGTTCGACCCGGCGCTCGGCGGACGTGAGGGCTTCGACAGGCTTTCGGCGGCCCTGAAGGCGGCCGGTATCGGCCTGATCCTCGATATCGTGCCGAACCATATGGCCGCGTCGCTCGAGAACCGTTGGTGGCGGAGCGTGGTCGAGTGGGGCGAGCAGAGCCCCTATGCGCATTACTACGACATCGACTGGTCCCGTCCGCTGACGATTGCCGAACTCGGCAAGAGTTTTGACGAGGCGCTGGATGAGGCTGAAATCGAGATTCGCCTGGATGAGACCGCCGGCAATCTGGCGCTCGGCTATTACGAGAGCAACATCCCACTCCATCCGTCGAGCTATAGCGCGGTGCTGGATGGCGCGCCGGGCACACTCGGCGCAAAGGTCGTTGCCCTTGCGTCGTCCGCGTCCGCGCAGGATGATGAAGCCTTCCATCACACGATGCTGACGCTGATCGAAGACAGTTCGGAGCAGGACCGAAAGGCGCTGACGGCCTTCCTTGGCGGTCTCCCGGTCGAGCGGGTCAAGGCTGCGCATGAGGCGCAGGCTTTCCGGCTCGTGCACTGGAAGACGGCGGCGAGCGATCTCAGCTATCGCCGGTTCTTCGAGGTGGCAGGGCTTGCCGGTCTCCGTGTCGAGGCGCCTGACGTCTTCGATGCGGCACACCGCCTCGTTCTGGAACTCGTCAAGGATGGCACCGTCGATGGACTGCGTATCGACCACGTCGATGGCCTTGCCGATCCCGAAGGCTATCTGAAGACATTGCGCGATGCCGTCGGTCCCGACGTCTACCTCGTGGTCGAGAAGATCATCGAGGAGGACGAGCGCGTTCCCGCAAGCTGGCCCATTGCGGGCACGACGGGCTACGAGTTCATCGCGGCCCTTGCGCATCTGTTCGTGGATTCATCGAAGGCGGAAGCGCTGGATAATGCTTATGCCGCCTTCGCCGGGGGCAAGGATTATGCGGCCATCCTGACGGACGCCAAACAGCTGATGCTGGATCGCAATTTCGAAGGCGAGATCAAGCGGCTGGTGGCACTGGCCGGTTCTTCCGTGCGTGAAGCGCACGACGCTGGAGCTCTGGAGACAGCACTGAAAGTGTTGATCACGGCGTTCCCGGTATACAGGACCTATGGAACGCGCGATGCGCTGGGCGAAGACGATCGCAAGATCCTCCATGGTGCGGCGGAAGCGGCGTCGAAGACGGTATCCGGCGACAGCCGTGCGGCGCTCGATGCTATTGTTGCCGTGCTGTCGGGCCCCGCAGAGGGGGATGCCTTCGAGTTTCGCAGCAGGTTCCAGCAGGTGACGGGGCCGATCATGGCAAAGGCGATGGAGGATACGGCCTTCTATCGTTACCATCGTCTTCTTGCGCTCAATGAAGTGGGCGGAAACCCGGCGGAAGAAGAGATGTCGATCGCGCATTTCCATTCCGCGATGCAGCGCCGTGCCGTCGAACAGCCGCATGCCATCACCACCACCTCGACCCACGATACCAAACGCGGCGAGGACGCACGCGCCCGGCTCTATGCCATCAGCGAAGCACCCGGTGTCTGGGCGGACGCCGTCGCCCGTTGGCACGATATGAATGCCGGTCTGATCAAGCCGCTCGCCGATGGCCCGGCGCCGGAGCCGGCGGTCGAATGGGCGCTTTATCAGGCTCTCGCCGGTGCGTGGGAAGAGACGTCTTCGACGCCGGACACCGCTTCGCTCGAAGCTTTCAAGGAGCGTTTCTCCGCCTATGTCGAAAAGATGTTGCGCGAAGCGAAGGAGCGCAGCGACTGGTCCGAGGTGAACGAAGACTACGAGGGTGCCGTACAGGCCTTCGCTGCCGGACTTCTTTCGCCGGATAACAAGCGGTTCATGGATGATTTTCTCAAGACGGTGCAGCCGTTTGCCCGTGCCGGCCTCGTCAACGGTCTCACCCAGACGCTGGTCAAGATGACGGCGCCGGGTGTGCCGGATGTGTATCAGGGATCGGAGCGTGCCGATTTTAGTCTTGTCGATCCCGACAATCGCCGGATGCCGGATTATGCGGCAATGGCGGAGCTTCTGGAGAAAGCGGAAGGCTTCCCATTCGACGCTGCGGCGCGCGATTCAGGTCAGGCGAAGATCGCCCTCACCGCCCGGTTGATCGCGGCCCGGTGTGCGTCGCAGGCCCTGTTTAAGGACGGAGACTACCACGCGCTCGACGTTTCCGGAGAGGGATCGGGGAGCGTCGTTGCCTATGCACGTCGCTCCGGCAATGCGGCCGCCATCGTCGTTGCACCCTGCAAGGTGCTGGCGCTGATGGAAAAGGGCGATCTTGAGCATGCCTTCGATATGATCGAGATATCCCTGCCGGAAGATCTTGCCGCCCGTTCCTACCGCAATGTTCTCCAGGGCGGTACAGTGGATGTCGGGGAGACGCTGAGCCTGAAAGAGATCGCGGGCGCACCCTACATCCTTCTGATCACGGAATAGTTGTTCCCTTCGATCAACCCGTCTGGAACTTTCTGGCATTCGTGGCGTTTGGTAGCGCCACGAAGTTTGGCCATGCGAGTCGGTCGGGGGAATTTGCACGTGTATCAAGTCGGCCAGGAGAATGACGGCGATCATCTCGGCGAGGGTTCTTCAGGCAGCGGTGAGGTCGGTATTATCCGGATCGGCGAAAACGCCTGGCGTCGCGAGATGGCCGACAAGATCGCCTTCATGATCGACGGCAAGGCCTATTTCCAGACGCTGGATCAGGCGTTGCGCGGCGCTTCCCGCCGCATCTGGATCATCGGGTGGGATTTCAGCCCGGACATTCGCCTGACGCCCGAAAACCCGGAGAGCCCGACGCTCGGGAACCTGCTTCTCTCTCTGGTCGAGACCAAGCCCGAGCTTGAGGTGCACATTCTCGTCTGGGCGATGGGGCCGATCTACTCCGGCAAATCGTTGAAGCTTTTTCGCAAGAAGGGCTGGGCGAGCCATCCGCGTATCCACCTGAATTTCGACACGCATCATCCGCTGCGCGGTTCGCATCACCAGAAGATCGTCTGCATCGACGACACGACCGGCTTCATCGGCGGCATCGACCTGACCGCTCGTCGCTGGGATGATAGCGACCATAGGCCGGGCAATCCCTTGCGCGTGACACCCGATGGTGAGCCTTATGAGCCCGTTCACGACATGCAGGCCGCCGTTTCCGGGCGTGCGGCGCGCATGCTCGGGGACGTCTGCCGCGAGCGCTGGCTGTCGGCCATGGACGAGACGATCCCGCCCGTGGAAGGGGCGGAAACGGCATGGCCCGGAGATCTCGTAGCCGCGCTGACCGACTGCCCTGTCGCGATTGCCCGCACCACGCCGGCCACAATCGGCAACGAGGGCATTCACGAATCCATCCATATGCTGACGGATGCGCTGAAGTCGGCACAGCGGGTCGTCTATATCGAGGCCCAGTATCTCGCCGCCTTCGGTATTGCCGACATCCTCATCGAGCGGCTGTCGCGGCCCGATGGCCCCGAAGTGCTGATCGTCGTCACGCGCATCTCGCACGGCTTCATCGAGAAGGTGATGATGGGCACGAACCGCGACCGCCTGATCCGCCGGCTGAAGCGAAACGATCCGCATGACCGGCTGCGTGTGATGTATGCGGTCGTACCCTGTGACGACGAGGACGGACAGCAGGAGGTGTTGGTGCATTCCAAGCTCGTCATCATCGACGACCGCTTTCTGCGCCTGGGGTCCTCGAACCTGAACAATCGCTCCGAAGGCATGGACACGGAAGCCGACATGGCGATCGAGGCCGTGAACGAGGAGCAGCGCGCCGCCATTGCCGATGTCCGTTATCGCCTGCTTGCCGAACATCTCGGCTCGACGCCGGACGCGGTGCAGGAGGCGATCCTCCGGCTGAACTCTCTGCATGACGGTGTGGAGTCGCTGAATACGGGTCGCCGTGGTCTGCGCCACTTCGATATCGATCTCGCCGAGGGTGAGGAAGATCCGTTGCCCGGAACCGATATCGTCGATCCCGCCGGGCCGATCCATCCGATCGATACCTTACGCCGACGCGCCGGCGCCATCGCCAGCCGGATTTTAGGCCGCGCCTCTTAACACCCTTGTTGCAAGGCACTGACAAAAGCACGGCACCGCGGATGTATGATCCGTCGTGCCGTGCTTTTTGCATTCCTACTCTGTCGTGACGGCCTCAGGCTGGCGATCCCGCGTGCCGGCCATGCGGCTCCTCGCTCGTGCTTTTCGCGGCACTGGTGGATTTGTCCTTCATCACGATCTCGCTGATCAAGAGGGTCGGCAAGCCCAGGGCGAGCGGAATGAAATAATAGATGACCCGGAAGGCAATGACCGCGGCGACCGACTCTGCGCCAGGCAATATATGTGCGACCGTCGCTTCGAGAACGCCGATGCCGCCGGGGACGTGGCTGATGATCGCGGCGACGTTGGCGATGATCGAGACGGAGGCGACCTTGAGATAGCCGGCCTCGGCAAAAGCGGACAGCATCTGGTGAAGGCTTGCGGCCACGAAGGCGAAGTTCAGTGTGCCCACGACGATCTGGGCCGCAGCGATCGGCAGCTTCGGCAAGTCGAAACTCCAGCTCTTGATCGTTAGGGGCTTTCGCACGAAGGCCGAGAGAACGAGGTAGATGACGGGTGCGATCAGGGAGGCGATGCCGATGGCAAAGACGGCGCTACGGCTGAGCCCGGTCATGTCGGCGGCATCCTGGGGGCGCAGTAGCAGGCTGGCCCCGCCAAGGGTCATGAGCCCCAGCGCAACGGTAACGCCGCAAAACAGCACGATCTTCGCCACATCCTCGGCCGTCAGGCCCCAACGCGCATAATATCGATAGCGGACGGCGCCGCTGCTGAGTGCGGCAACGCCGACATTGTGGCCAATCGACAGGCTGACGAAGGAGGCAAGCGCCGTCTTGTGGAAGGGCAGGCGCTTGCCCGTATAGCGCACGCCGAGTGCATCGAAGCAGGAAAGACACACATAGGAGGCGGCAGCGAAGGCAAGGCCCAGAAGCAGATGCGAGACGGGAATGGCCCGCAGCGCAGTCAGGATCTCGTCCAGCGTGTACTGCCGCAACGTCTGGAAGAGCAGGTAGAGGGCGAACACGACAGCCGCGACGGCGACGACGCGGAAGACAAGACGAAGGCTCATTCTATGATCGCTCTCTCGAAATATGGCTGATGAAGCAGTATGTGAGACGTTCGGCTCGCCTCGCACACCGCAACGCAGCACGCATTCGCGACTGCATTGTCGCATGGAACGAATTGGGGGGCGTCCGGGTTCCCTCGCCATGCCAGATCACGATTTGCTGCCTTCGCTCGACCGTTCTGACTTAACGTTGCCTCGCACCGCCAGCGTCCTCTCCATCCTCACCTACAATGTTCACAGCTGTATTGGCACGGACAGGCGCATGGACCCGGAGCGCATTGCAGAGGTCATCGCGGCAGCGAGCCCCGACGTCATCGCGTTGCAGGAGCTCGATGTCGGCCGCGCCCGTACCGGCGGCATTGATCAGGCGGCACGGATCGCCGATCTGCTCAGGATGACATCGCATTTTCATCCCGCTTTGCATGTGCGCGAGGAGCAGTATGGCGACGCCATTCTGACGGCGCTGCCATCGCGCCTGATCAAGGCGGGGCCCATCCCGTCCGTCGGCGAAACGCGCGGCGCGCTCTGGGTGGAGGTCATGGTGGATGGGCGGCCGGTCCAGATCTTCAATACGCATTTCGGCCTGAGGCGCGGGGAAAGACGTCTGCAGGCGGAAACGCTCCTTGGAGAGGCGTGGATCGGAAGCGATGCCTGCCGGGACCAGCCCGTCATCCTGACAGGGGATTTCAACGCCATTCCGTCCTCGGTTGCCTATGGCCTTCTGAAGCGCCGGCTTCCGCCTGTTCGCGTGGGAGACGGGCGAGGCAGCGCCGGAAGGCGGAGTGCGAGGATGGCGCCGACGTTCCCGTCGCGTTTTCCGCTCCTTCGCCTCGACCACATCTTCGTCTCCCATGGCATCGAGACAATCGCGGCAGGACCTGTGCGCACGCCGCTCTCGCGTGTTGCTTCCGATCATCTGCCTTTGCTGGCCAGCCTCTCGATCGAGGGATCCCAAAGTTTCGGAACATCGCCGGGCCCGAGCCGTTAGTCTCTCGAACGCAAAGGAAAGGATGAGATCATGCCAAACCGTGACCCGCTTCCGACGCCCGAAACCGATACGCCTCGGGGGCCGACCTCTACACCGGGTGTTCCAGACCGTGGTCAGGATTCATCGCCTGTCCCACCTGTGATCGCGCCGGGCGACACGAAGAACCCGAATGATCCGGCGCTTCTGCCGATCGGCGACCCCGCAGGGATGGCCTGATCGTTGAGGCGCAATGACTGAAAACGGCCGCTACATGATTGTAGCGGCCGTTTCCTTGTGGGCTATTCCATCAAAGACTGCCTTCACCTTTAAAATAGCCCGGATACTGCACGAATTCAGGATCCGGCTTCCCAGGCGGGGGTGAAGCCGATGCACCCTCTTCATCCTTGTCCTCCAGAAATCCATGCGTGCGCATCCATTCGCGAACGATGCGCCGGATGGCTTCGTCACGCGAGATGTTCTGCTGCCGGGAGTGGGCGGCAAGCGCTGTCTCGAGATCGTCGGGGAGGGTCGTCATGCGGCAAGCCTCGCAGTTTTGAGGGTCGATGCCGGACAACGTGCGCGTGTCCCAATCGTTCCCTTTCAGCAAAAGGCCGAACTATTGAAACGCCGGTGTCAATGATCATCGGCGTGCAGACCACGAGCGCAGTGGAAGGGGTATCCACTGCGCTGCGCATCTTTGTCATCCCCCGGTGATAATCCAGTTCCGGTTACGGTGTCACCGTCAGCCTGGCCTGCATCCCGGCTTCATAGTGGCCCTTGATGTTGCAGAACACCAGATACGTTCCGGCCTTGAGGCGGGTCTTCAGCTGCCCGTCGGCACCCGGCTTCAGGTCCTCCACTTCGCCAAGGCTCTTCAGCTTGCTTTCATCGACCCGGTTCTTGGCCACGTTCAGCGGTATCTTCTGGTCAGGCGACTTCAGCCGCACGACGATCATTTCGTGCTCCTCGCCAACGGCGGCATTGTGAACGCTGAATGTGGCGGCACCGGCCTTGACTGTGGCGGGCTCCAGGCTCAACCCCATGGTCCCGCCGCCTTCGCCGGTTTCCACGACCTTGATCGTGCTGGCAGCAAAAGCCGTGGTGGCGAGAAGCGCGCATCCGGCGGCCGTGAAAATGGAGAGCGCCGTTTTAGACAGGGAGATCATGGGATAATCCTTTTGCAGAGGCTTACACGGCACGGAACACATCCGTATCCCGCTCCGCGAGCGTTGATCTTCACCGACATATCCTGTCGATCACCCGTCGGCTCCAATGAGGCATCCGTTTCATATTCGGGGGAACAGCTTTCTCGCCCATGCTCGGGAGACCGCTCAGGTCATTGAAAATCTGCCGCAACGATCAATGTCTTCTCCCGAAGAGCAGACCAACGGGACGCGGGCCGGTGTCACCTGGCCTCGCCAGTAATGGCCGCAAAGTGATCGAGGGGAAAAATGACAAACAAGTTCGAATTTCTCGCCCGGTGGGGCTACGCAGCGCGCGGCGTCGTCTACATAACGCTCGGCCTGATTGCCCTTCTCGGCTCGTCTGCGGGTGAAGAGGCGAGCACACATGGTGCGCTCTCCAACCTTCTCGGACAGCCTTTCGGTCGCTTCCTGCTGGGAACGGTCGCGATCGGGCTTGTCGGGCATGTCCTGTGGCGGTTGGCGCAAGCGCTTCTCAATGCCGACAATCAGGAAAACAACCTGAAGGGCTATCTGGCCCGTGGGGGTAACCTTGCAAGCGGTATCATCAACGGCGTGCTGGCGCTTGCGGCGGCGCGATTGGTCATAGCATCCGGCGGGTCTTCGGATGGGGGAGGCAGCCCGGCTGCCTGGCTGATGCAGCAGCCGTTCGGCCGCTTCCTCGTCGGCGTGTTGGGCCTGGTCATCATCGCTGCAGGCGCCGTCCAGGCATGGCGCGGCATATCGGGAAAATACCGGGAGCGCCTTCAGCTGCCGTCCGGCAAAAGCGACCTCCTCGGCGGCGTTTCCGTCTTCGGTCTCGTCGCGCGCGGTGTCGTGCTGTCGATCACCGGCGGGTTCTTCGTGTTTGCGGCTGTGGTCGTGGACTCAGCACAGGCAGGCAGTGTGCCGGAGGCGCTGGACTGGGTGCGCAATCTTCCCTCGGGAACCTATCTCTACGCTCTCGCCGCTGCCGGTCTGGTCGCTTTCGGTCTCTACAGCTTCATCGAAGCCCGCTACCGCCGGATCGACGCACCGGAGCAGGCCGATGTAAAGCGCGGCATGGCGAAGGCCGCATCGGCTGTCGACAGACTTTCATAGCGCTGTTTTTGATCCGCCAGGCGCTGATTCTGCGTTGTCATTGTTATGACAGCGCAAAGAACACGGAACTTGCGAAACAAAAAAAGCCCTGTCGAAACAGGGCTTTTGAATAGGATGGTGGGCGTGACAGGGATTGAACCTGTGACCCCTACGATGTCAACGTAGTGCTCTCCCGCTGAGCTACACGCCCATCCGTGCCGCGCATAGACCACAAACCTTTTAGAGCGTCAACTGGCATCATGATGCTTTTTTGACAAAAGAGGCGGGCCGGCGCGGGGGCTTGTGCCGGCGCCTTGTCAGGCGGCGAGCATCTTGTTCACTTCATCAACGAGATCGCGCAGGTGGAAGGGCTTGGAGAGGACTTTTGCATCCTTCGGGGCCTTGCTGTCGGGGTTCAGCGCCACGGCAGCGAAGCCGGTGATGAACATGACCTTGAGGTCCGGATCAAGTTCGGTCGCGCGGCGCGCGAGCTCGATCCCGTCCATTTCCGGCATGACAATGTCGGTGAGGAGAAGCGAGAAAGGCTCTTCCCGAAGCCGGTCGTAGGCACTGGCGCCGTTATCGAAGGAAAGGACCTTGTAACCGGCTTTTTCCAGCGCCTTCACCAGGAAACGGCGCATGTCGTTGTCGTCTTCTGCGAGGAGAATTTTGGGACTCATGGATTTCCAGCCGTTGCTGTCTAGGTCTTAATGTCATGACGGGAAGGTGCGGTCGCTTCATGAAACCGCGATGGGGTAAATATCCCGTGAAGACCGGCCGTCAAGGCCGGGCGACACGCGAGCCCGCAACCCTCGTGAAGGGCGACTATGGACACAGTTGCGTCCAACTGGCAACATGAACGAAGCGGCAAGATGACGACATGGTAAAAAGGATCGCGATGGAGGAGACGGTTCGGGAGCACGACCTGTTTTGCGTTCGCGAGCCGGACCATCAGAGAATTCCCTTTGTTTTCAATTCTCCGCATAGCGGCAGGCTCTATAGCGAGGCGTTTCTCGCGCAGTCGCGGCTTGATGCGCGCGCCATCCGCCGCTCAGAGGATCATTATGTGGACGAGCTTTTCGGCTGCGCTGTCGCGCTCGGTGCGCCGATGCTGGTCGCGCATTTCCCCCGTGCTTTTCTCGACGTCAATCGCGAACCTTACGAGCTCGATCCCCGCATGTTCGACGGCGCGTTGCCGCCGCATGCCAATATCGGTTCCATGCGGGTCGCCGGCGGTCTCGGCACCGTGCCGCGCCTGGTGGCTGAGAATATGGAGATCTATCGCACCCGTATGCCGGTGGAGGATGCGCTGGAGCGGATCGAGACGATCTACAAGCCCTATCATGCCACGCTCCGTCGGCTGATCGCGCGCACACATGTTCTGTTCGGGCGAGCGATCCTGATCGATTGCCATTCGATGCCGGGCAATGTCCGCGTTGCGGGTAGCGGCATGCGGCCGGATATCATCATTGGCGACCGTTACGGCACCAGCGCCTCGGCCGATCTTTCCCGCATGGCCGTGACGCTGCTGGAGGATCTCGGCTTCACGGTGACGCGCAACAAGCCCTATGCCGGCGGGTTCATCACGGAGCATTACGGACGCCCGACGCGCGGCTTGCACGCGCTGCAGATCGAGATCAATCGCGGGCTCTATGTGGATGAGACGACGCTCGTCAAAAAGCCGGAATTCGACTGGCTGGCGCATATCCTCGGAACGTTCTTCGCGGAATTTGCGGCTCATGTGGAAAGCTCCACCGAGAGCCTGCCGCTCGCCGCGGAATAGATATCCCTGACATTCCGGCGAGGTATCGCCAGCGTTGGCGACCGGTCAAAAAAAACCGCGCTTGTCGCGCGGCTAAGTCTAGGGAGGAAACACCCAAGGAGGGTATTTACAGCCACGAGTGACTGTAGGATGAGTTTGATATTGCGACGCACAATTGTCAAGGCCGTGTGCTGCCACATGACGAATCGGTGACAGGTCTAAGCTGCGGCTTTCACGAGATAATTTCTACTATCGCCTATTAATGATGCGGAAATCTGGTGCTGGCGACGAAATGTGCATACGGCTTGTGCGGATGGTGGGAAAACTGCTGAAATCTTGTTCTGCATTTTCTTTTCAAAAATTTCGTCTAAGCATTCTCAAATCCACTTCGGGGCCGATCTTCAGGCCCACTCCCCAGGAGAATGCCATGCTGCCGGACCGCTCGTTCTTCGACCGCCTTGCGGACGCCGCCAAGGCGGAGACGCTGCCGCGGTTTCGCATGGGCATCGGTGTTGCCAACAAGCTTGCCAATGCGCCTGAAAGCGGGTTCGATCCGGTGACGGAAGGCGACCAGGCGGCGGAGCGAGCGATCCGGGCCCTGATCGAGGAGACGTTTCCAGACCACGGCATTCTCGGCGAGGAATATGGCACTGTGGGCGCGGATCGCGATTACGTCTGGGTCATCGATCCGATCGACGGCACGCGCGCCTTTATCTCCGGCCTACCGGTCTGGGGCACGTTGATCGGGCTCTACCACAAGGGCCGGGCCGTGATGGGCCTGATGGACCAGCCTTTCACCGGCGAGCGCTACTTCGCTGCGAACGGCGTTACGCACTACAGGGGTCCGGAGGGTGAGCGGATGCTGGCAACACGGGACTGCGGATCGCTGTCGGAAGCGATCATGTTCACGACCTCGCCGGCGCTCTACCACGGCGACATCAAGACGAAGTTCGAGGCGGTGCAGGACAAGGTGCGTCTCGCCCGCTACGGCTGCGATTGCTATGCCTTTGCGCTTCTGGCGGCCGGGCATATCGATCTTGTCATCGAAGCCGGCCTGAAGCCTTACGATGTCGGCGGTCTCATTCCATTGATCGAGCAGGCTGGCGGTATCGTAACGGACTGGAACGGCGGTCGCGCCGAAATGGGCGGCGAGGTGATTGCTGCCGGAAGCGCGGCGCTCCATGCCGAGGCTTTGGCGATCCTCAGGGGTTAACGCCGAGCGATGCTCAGAGCACGAGCATGTCGTTGCCGCTCAGGCTCTCCGTGACGTCAGGCCCCGTGCTGCCGGGAATGAAGGCATCGAGCGCCGCCATCGCCTGCGCGCGGTAGCGATCGTCCTCTTGAAAGACCTCATGGCGAGCGCCGTCGATGGGGATGAGCGTGGCGGCGCGGAAGTTGCGCGCCAGCGCCTCGATGGCGGCATAGGGCACCAGACGGTCGCGGGTAGGGGCGAGCAGCAGCGTCGGCACGGTGATGCGGGTCAAGTGCTCGCGGCGCGTGACGCGGCGGATGGCGCGGAAGGTTTCGTGCAGCCAGCGCGCGCTCGGGGCTCCCAGCGCCAGTTCTGGATGAGCCTGTGTGATCGCGGCGTTGCGGGCGTAGCGCACAGGGTCCGAGGAAACGAGGTTCTGCGGAAAGAGCATGGGCTGCTCTTTCGAGAGGGCCAAGGCACCAAGGCCGAACAGGCTGAAGGCGGCCGAGAGCAGGCCGATCTTGCCATGGCTCATGCGCTGGTTGCCGAGGGCTACGAACGGCGCGTTCAGCACCATGCGGTCGATCCGCGTTGCCAGCCGCGGCGCCTGTGCCAGCGCCACCAGCGCACCCATGGAGTGGGCGACAAGGAAGAACGGCAGGCGCGTATCCGGCAGCACGATCTTTTCAAGGAAGATCGACAGGTCCTCCTCATAGTCCGAAAAGCGCCGCACATGACCCCGGCGCAGCTGCTTCAGCAGGCGCTCCGATCCGGCCTGGCCCCGCCAGTCGAAGGTTGCGACCCAGAGACCGCGGGCGAGCAGATCGCCGATCATCTCGAAGTATTTTTCAATGGATTCGTTGCGACCGTGGAGGAGGACCACGGTGCCCTTGGCGGCGACGTCGCCGCTGCGGAAAACGGCATAGCGCAGCCGTCGTCCACCGGCGCCGGTAAAGAAGCCGACGGTGTGGCGACGCAGATCGGCGGCGGCAGGCGGTATGGGATTGTCAGGCGTCGGGAAAAGACGAGGTTTCAAAAGTGTGGAATCTTCCGCGCAGGGGACATCTCCGGACCTCGTCGTTGGCGACGCGACAACGCTCTCAGAGTTGCCTGTGTCATGGTTTTCCGGAGCGGAGTGTGTCTGCATCTGAAGTTCCGATCGGCCGTCTCGACGTCATGCGGCAGTGCCGTAAAGTGCCATTCTAGACCCGCAGCCTTTCGGGCGGGTGAACGGCTGAGGGCGCGGCCGCACCGGATGGAATATTACGAGGACGGCGTCTCGTCAAAGGAATGCCGTGAACGGCACCCGACCAAAAAAGGGGCCGGAGCGGCGGGGAACCGCTTCCGGCCCGGAAGGGCGAAACAGGGGCGCAACGGGAATGCAACCTTTCAGGGACGATCCGGCTGCTGTCTTGCTCCTGTCTCGATGAACCCGTTTTAGCGGAGGTCAGGTGAACCGAAACGGAACCGGCCGTTCATCCTGCGTTTATATCGATGCCCGTACTCGGGCATGGTCACGCAGTCTCACTAAATCAAGGATTTGGCTTGCCATCGAGGACGTCAAAAAATTTTCGACGCCTCGCGAATATGTCGTTCGAAGGCCTCTTGACGGTCGAAATCGCCATTCCCATCTCATGGTCACGGGCGCCGAAGAGGGCCCGGCCACCGGCCTTTTCATCGCCGCTTACGGGATGACGGGCCAGACATCGCAACACGTTGCTCGAATAGTGAGGACACCATGCGTCACGTTGATTTTTCTCCCCTCTACCGCTCCACCGTCGGCTTCGACCGGCTGTTCACCATGCTCGACAGCCTCGGCCAGCCCGACCAGTCGCAGAGCTATCCGCCTTACAATATCGAGCGGACCGGTGAGAACACCTACCGGATCACCATGGCGGTTGCCGGTTTCGACGAAAGCGAACTTTCGATCGAAGCACGGGAACACACGCTGACGGTCAAGGGCGAGAAGAGCGAGGAGCAGACGGCTGAAAACCAGTTCCTGTATCGCGGCATTGCCAAGCGCGCCTTCGAGCGCCGCTTCCAGCTGGCCGAATATGTGGAAATCCGCTCCGCTTCCCTGAAGAACGGCCTGCTGCATATCGATCTCCTGCGTGAGATCCCGGAAGCAGCCAAGCCGCGCCGCATCGAAATCTCCGCTGCGCAGAGCGCACCGAAGCAGATCGAGGCGAACCAGGTCGAAGCCAGCGTCAACTGATCGACGGCCGATCTCCTGATGCCAAGAGACGGCGTCCCGAAAGGGGCGCCGTTTTTCGTTTGTGGTTTCAAGCGCTGCGGCAGCCTTCGAGGAAGGCATCGACATCGGCCGGTTCGGTGGCGAAGCTGGTCACCAGACGATACAGGCCTTCATCCGCACCCAGCGTGCCAGCCAGTGCATGCGGCACGGGCCAGTCGTAGAAGAGCGCGCCCTTCTCTTTCAGAGCGTCTGCATTCGCCGTCTTCAGGATCACGAAAAGCTCGTTGGCATTCGAGGGCCAGGCAAGGCGGGCGCTGTTGCTGTCGGCGATGCCGTCGGCGAGCCGCTTGGCCATCGCATTGGCGTGGCGCGCAAGGTCGAGCCAGAGGTTCTTGTCCAGATAGGCTTCGAGCTGGGCCGAGACGAAGCGGGTCTTGGAGAAGAGCTGGGCCGAGCGCTTGCGCAGATACGGCATGTCGCCGGTTTTCTTCGGGTCGAAGAGAATAAGAGCTTCGGCGCACCAGCACCCGTTCTTGGTGCCGCCGAAGGAGAGAATGTCGACGCCGCGCTTCCAGGTCATCTCGGCCGGGGTCGCATCCAGCGCGACCAGCGCATTGGCAAAGCGCGCGCCGTCCATGTGCAACGGCAGGTTATAGCTCTGTGCGATCTGCGAAATCGCTGAGATCTCGTCGAGCGTGTAGACCGTGCCGGCTTCCGTCGCTTGCGTCAGCGTCACCGCCATCGGTTGGCCCGCGTGAACGAAACCGGGCGGAAAGCGCTTGATCTCGGCTTCCAGCCGCTCGGGGTCCATCTTGCCGAAGGCGCCATCGACCGGCGCCATGCGCGCGCCGAGCGAGAAGAATTCCGGCGCGCCGCACTCATCGGAATTCACATGCGCCTCGCGGTGGCAAAATACATGACCGCCGGGGCGTGTGACGCTGGCAAAGGCCAGCGAGTTGGCCGCCGTGCCGGTGCCGACGAAGAAGACAGCGACTTCCCGCTCGAAGACCTCGGCCAGCATCGCCTCGACCCTGCGGTCGAGCGGGCTCGTGCCATAGGCAGGGGCAAAGCCCGGAGCTGCCTTTACCAGGCTTTCCGCAATGAGAGGATGGGCGCCGGCCCAGTTGTCGGAGGAAAAGATCATGGGGGCTTCCGATGGTCGAGAGAAGAGGGCGGATCGCGCCGCGCGAGAGCGCGACGAACCATACTGGCGACCATAATCAGAGGGCGTCGGCAATCCAATCCTGACATGATACGATCAGAACAATTGCAGACCAGTTTGAAACCAAAGGAAAGGTGCTGGCAATTATACGCAATATTCTTTCGTCAACGCCGGAGAAGGAGACATTTTCGGATTGATGACACTGAATATTTCTGCCGTCTCCCTTGCAGTCCCTGGCACTTTCTGGCATAGAGCCTGTGAAATAGGACAGGCTTGCTGTCCTATTTCGGTCTGACGACCGAATGGCCTGAAGCGCACATCCAAGCGGCGCAGGGTCTGAACAGGGAAACACCTTCTCACGCGGCGAACCGCAAGGTCTCTCGTGTGTCCGGCTTGATGCCGGTGTTCCCTGTCAAATGGTCGCGGATCATCTGACCCGGCACCGCCAAGCTTCGTTTGCGAGCGGCACAGGATCATGCAACGATAGACCGGGCGACACAACGCGGTTGAAGCCGCGCGTGCGCCCCGACGACGGCAGGCCCGAGAGAGAAGGGCCGCAACTGGAGGGAAGACGATGACGCAGATCACGCCATCACATGACGCCGCATCCCGGCGCGAAGAGGCTCAGGCCATCGCGACGACGACGGCCGTGTTCCCGAAAGCTTTCCCGGAAAACACTTACAAGGGCGGTCTGCCGGCAAAGCAGGGGCTCTATGACCCGCGCAACGAGCATGATGCCTGCGGCGTCGGCTTCGTCGCCCATATGAAGGGCGTCAAGTCGCACCAGATCGTGCGCGACGGCCTGTTCATTCTCGAGAACCTGACGCATCGCGGCGCCGTGGGCGCCGACCCGCTGATGGGTGATGGCGCCGGCATTCTGGTGCAGATCCCGGATCGCTTTTTCCGCGAGGAGATGGCGGCTCAGGGCGTAACCCTGCCGCGGGCCGGTGATTACGCCGTCGGCTACATGTTCATGCCGCAGGACGAGGCGCAGGTCGCCCATTTCAAGCAGGTCATCGCCGATGTCGTCGCGGAAGAAGGCCAGTCCCTGCTGGGCTTCCGTGACGTGCCTGTCGATAATTCTTCGCTGTCGAAGGCGCCGCATATCGCTGCGACGGAGCCGCGCCACGTTCAGGTCTTCATCGGCGCCGGTCGCGACGCCGCGACGAATGCCGAATTCGAGCGCCGCCTCTTCACGCTGCGCAAGGTCATTTCCAACCGGATCTACGACGCCTACAAGGGCGCGGAAACCGGCTTCTATCCCGTGTCGCTGTCGTCGAAGACGATCATCTACAAGGGCATGTTCCTTGCCTATCAGGTAGCGGCCTATTTCAAGGATCTGGAGGATCCCCGGTTCGAAAGCGCGGTCGCGCTCGTGCACCAGCGTTTCTCCACCAACACCTTCCCGTCCTGGAAGCTTGCGCATCCCTACCGCATGGTCGCCCATAACGGCGAAATCAACACGCTTCGCTCCAACGTCAACTGGATGGCGGCGCGTCAGGCGTCCGTGTCCTCGCCGCTCTTCGGCGACGATATCTCCAAGCTGTGGCCGATTTCCTACGAAGGGCAGTCGGACACCGCCTGCTTCGACAACGCGCTCGAATTCCTCGTGCAGGGCGGATACTCGCTCTCCCATGCCGTGATGATGCTGATCCCCGAGGCTTGGGCCGGCAACCAGCTGATGGGACCTGAGCGCAAGGCGTTCTACGAATACCATGCCGCCCTGATGGAGCCGTGGGACGGGCCGGCTGCGGTCTGTTTCACCGACGGCCGCCAGATCGGCGCGACGCTCGACCGCAATGGTCTACGCCCCGCGCGCTATCTCGTCACCGATGATGACCGCGTCATCCTCGCGTCCGAAGCCGGCACGCTGCCGGTGCCGGAAGAGAGCATCGTCAAGAAGTGGCGTTTGCAGCCGGGCAAGATGCTGCTGATCGACATGGAGGAAGGCCGCATCATCTCGGACGAGGAGGTGAAGTCCTCGCTCGCCAGCCAGCATCCCTATCGCAAGTGGCTCGACAACACGCAGCTGATCCTCGAAGAGCTGAAGCCGGTGGAGCCGCGGGCGTTGCGCCGCGACGTGTCGCTGCTCGATCGCCAGCAGGCCTTCGGCTATACGCTCGAAGACACCAAGATCCTGATGTCGCCGATGGCGACGACGGGTCAGGAAGCCATCGGCTCCATGGGTACGGATACGCCGATCTCGGCCATGTCGTCGAAGTCGAAGCTGCTCTACACCTATTTCAAGCAGAACTTCGCGCAGGTCACCAACCCGCCGATCGACCCGATCCGCGAAGAGCTGGTGATGAGCCTCGTCTCGTTCATCGGGCCGCGGCCGAACATCCTCGATCATGTCGGCGCATCGCACGCCAAGCGGCTCGAAGTGCGCCAGCCGATCCTGACCAATGGCGATCTGGAAAAGATCCGCTCCATCGGCCATACGGAAGACCGGTTCGACACCAAGACGCTCGACTTCACCTATGATGTCGCGCGCGGTGCCGAAGGCATGCCGGAAATTCTCGACCGGCTCTGCGAGCGCGCCGAAGCCGCCGTCAAGGGTGGCTACAACATCATCGTGCTCTCCGACCGGCAGGTCGGTCCGGACCGCATCGCGATCCCCGCGCTGCTCGCGACCGCTGCCGTTCACCACCACCTGATCCGCAAGGGGCTCCGCACCTCGGTCGGTCTCGTGGTCGAATCGGGCGAGCCGCGCGAGATCCACCATTTCGCGCTTCTCGCCGGCTATGGCGCGGAGGCGATCAACCCCTATCTCGCTTTCGACACGCTGACCGACATGCACAAGCGCGGCGAATTCCCCAAGGAAGTCGACAGCAGCGAGATCGTCTATCGCTACATCAAGGCTGTGGGGAAGGGGATCCTCAAGGTCATGTCCAAGATGGGCATCTCGACCTACCAGTCCTATTGCGGCGGGCAGATCTTCGATGCCGTCGGTCTCTCAAGCGAGCTGATCGAACGCTATTTCTTCGGCACGGCGACGCAGATCGAAGGCATCGGCCTCAAGGAGATCGCCGAGGAGACCTTCAACCGTCACCAGGCGGCCTTCGGTCCCGATCCGGTGCTGACCAACACGCTCGATGTCGGCGGCGAATATGCCTACCGCATGCGCGGCGAAGGTCACGCCTGGTCGCCGGATTCGATCGCCTCGCTCCAGCATGCCGTCCGCGGCAATGCGCAGGACCGTTATCGCGAGTTCGCCGACATGGTGAATGGCGACGCGCTGCGCATGAACACCATTCGCGGCCTCTTCACCATCAAGGGCGCGGAAGGTCTCGGCCGCACGCCGATCTCGATCGACGAGGTCGAGCCGGCGTCCGAAATCGTCAAGCGCTTCTCGACCGGCGCCATGTCCTTCGGCTCCATCTCGCGTGAGGCGCACACGACGCTCGCCATCGCCATGAACCGGATCGGCGGCAAGTCGAACACCGGCGAGGGCGGCGAGGAGAGCGACCGCTATTTCCCGCTTCATGACGGTTCGGCGAACCCGGAACGTTCCGCCATCAAGCAGGTGGCATCGGGGCGCTTCGGCGTGACGACGGAATATCTGGTCAATGCGGACATGCTGCAGATCAAGGTAGCGCAGGGTGCAAAGCCCGGCGAAGGCGGTCAGCTGCCCGGCCACAAGGTGGACGCGACGGTTGCCAAGACCCGGCATTCCACGCCCGGCGTCGGTCTCATCTCGCCGCCGCCGCACCACGACATCTACTCTATCGAAGATCTGGCCCAGCTGATCTACGACCTGAAGAACGTCAATCCGGAAGCGAATGTTTCGGTCAAGCTCGTTTCGGAAGTCGGTGTCGGCACGGTTGCGGCCGGCGTCGCCAAGGCACGCGCCGACCATATCACGGTCTCCGGCTATGATGGTGGCACCGGCGCGTCGCCGCTGACCTCGCTCAAACATGCCGGCAGCCCGTGGGAAATCGGCCTTGCCGAGACGCACCAGACGCTGGTGCTGAACGGCCTGCGCTCGCGCATCGCCCTGCAGGTGGATGGCGGCCTGAAGACCGGCCGCGACGTCATCATCGGCGCTCTTCTGGGTGCCGACGAGTTCGGCTTCTCCACCGCGCCACTGATTGCCGCCGGCTGCATCATGATGCGCAAGTGCCACCTGAACACCTGTCCGGTGGGTGTGGCGACGCAGGATCCCGTTCTGCGCAAGCGCTTCAAGGGTGCGCCCGAGCATGTGGTCAACTATTTCTTCTTCGTGGCCGAAGAGGTGCGGGAAATCCTCGCCTCACTCGGCGTGTCGAAGTTCGACGACATCATCGGCGCTTCGGAGCTGCTGGAGAAGGACACGCTGATTTCGCACTGGAAGGCGAACGGGCTCGATTTCTCCAACATCTTCTACAAGGTGGATGCGCCGAAGGCTGCGACCTACTGGACGGAGAGGCAGAACCACCCGATCCACGACATTCTCGACCGCAAGCTGATTGCGGAAGCGATGCTGGCGCTGGAGTCCAAGACGCCCGTGAAGATCGAAGCGACGATCAAGAACGTCGACCGGTCGGCCGGTGCGATGCTCTCGGGCGAGGTTGCCAAGCGCTGGCGCCACAAGGGGCTGAAGGACGATACGATCTTCGTCACGCTGCGCGGCACGGCGGGCCAGTCGTTCGGCGCGTTCCTCGCGCGCGGCATCACCTTCGACCTGATCGGTGACGGCAACGACTATGTCGGCAAGGGCCTCTCCGGCGGCCGCATCGTCGTGCGTCCGTCCGAAGCGTCCAAGATCAAGGCCGCGGAATCGATCATCGTCGGCAACACGGTGCTCTACGGCGCGATCTCGGGCGAGTGCTACTTCAACGGCGTGGCCGGCGAACGTTTCGCGGTGCGCAACTCGGGCGCCATCGCGGTGGTCGAGGGCGTGGGCGATCATGGCTGCGAATATATGACGGGCGGCGTGGTGGTCGTGCTCGGCGAGACGGGCCGCAACTTCGCGGCCGGCATGTCGGGCGGCGTCGCCTATGTTCTGGACGAGAGCGCCGACTTCCCGCAGCGCTGCAACATGGCCATGGTCGAGCTGCAGCCGGTGCCGGAAGAGGATGACATGCTGGAGAAGCTGCATCATCACGGCGGCGACCTCATGCACAAGGGCATGGTGGACGTCTCCGGCGACATGACGCGCCATGACGAGGAGCGGCTGGTACAGCTCATCTCCAACCATCTCCACTACACGGGTTCGCCCCGCGCCAAGGATATCCTCGACAACTGGGCGGACTTCCGGCCGAAATTCCGCAAGGTCATGCCGGTCGAGTATCGTCGCGCGCTCGAAGACATGGAGCGGATGAAAATGGCGGAGGCTGCCGAGTAATCGGCGGTCTCGTCCGGGGCGACGTTCACTGTTGCCCCGGTTGAGCCTCCAGCGATCTGTCTTGCCCAGGCGGGCGGATGGTGCCGCTCCGGCCTCTCCTGCGGGTCCTGGCCCCAAGCCTATACGGGCGCGCCCGATCCGGCTCGGGCGCTCTCGCGAAATCTTGAAGTTGCGCATTTCGATCCGCGCTAGAATGAACATGGTGTAACGTGTCCAAGGACCTTCTCGACATCGTCGCGTCGAAGGCTGCCATCCCGGTCTCCTGGGTGACGCCGCCGGCTGGCGAGGATTATCTCAATCTCGGCGACGCGTTGTCTCCGGTGATCGTTTCGATGATGTCGGGACTGCCGGTGACACATGCGCCGAGCAAGAGCCGGCAGACGCGTCTTGCTGCCGTCGGCACCATCGGCCACATGATGGCGGGCGGGCATGTGCATGTCTGGGGAACGGGCACGTCTCCAAATCTCAATCCCGGCCAGCATGGTGAGGACAAGATCCCCTATAGCCGTCCGGCCGATACGCGTTTCACCTTTCACGCGACGCGCGGACCGTTCAGCCGCCGTGTTCTCGGCAGCGACGGGCCTGCCGTCTATGGCGATCCGCTCTGGCTCCTGCCGCATTTTCACGATGCGCCTGTCAAGAAGACCCATGAACTCGGCGTCATTCTGCATCTGGCGGAATTGTCCGAGCGCACCTTCGATGCCCGTCCGAAGGACACCGAAGGCCGCCACCATGTGGGGCCGTCGGATGCGGGATCCGTCAAGCTGATCAACACGGTCACGCCGACGACGATCGGCGCGCTGCGCGAGCGGCTGGACGAGATCCTGTCCTGCAAGCGGATCGTCTCGACCAGCCTTCACGGCATGGTCTTTGCCGAATCCTACGGCATTCCCTGCCTCTATTTCTCGCCGCGCTCGCGCAGCACCGGGCTGGGTCGTATCGATCTCTCCGACGAGAGCGGCGTCATCGACCTGCGTTTCGTGGATCTCTATCGCGGTCTCGGCCTTTCCGAACTCGACATCTGGTACCAGCCCCGGCAGGTCAAGACGAACTGGCAGGCTGTGATCGACGCCGTTGATAAGGTCTGGGCGCCAAAGGTCTTCGACGACAGACCCCTGATCGAATCCTTCCCGCTACCGCTTGCCATGATGGGCAAGGGCGCGCGCGGCAGCGCCTTCGATTCGCCGGTGATCGCCGCGCTCCCGACACAACGAAAACGGCTTCCGGGCCAGGCCTTCATCGAGGGGCTCGCGGACCGGTTCTTAAGATGACGATCATGAAACGTCTTATGGTCATGAAATTCGATTGAGTGTTCGCCGTTCTGGCGACAATGTGAAAAAAAGCCTGCCGGACCTCGGCAGTCAGGAACAGAAACGGGTGGACGCGGAGCGGGTGGCATCGGCGCTTCCACGGCGATGATTGAGGGTTACGTCATGGGCAAGGTTACAGGTTTCATGGAAATCGACCGGCAGCTGGCAAAGTATCAGCCGGCCTCCGATCGTATCCGCCATTTCCGGGAATTCACGATCCCGATGTCGGAACCGGAAGTGCAGAAGCAGGCGGCACGCTGCATGGATTGCGGCATTCCCTTCTGCCACGGCCCGACCGGCTGCCCGGTGCACAACCAGATCCCCGACTGGAACGACCTCGTCTACAGCGGCAACTGGGAAGAGGCGATCCGCAACCTGCATTCGACCAACAACTTCCCCGAGTTCACCGGCCGCATCTGCCCCGCGCCTTGCGAGGAAGCCTGCACGCTGAACCTTGAGGATGCCCCTGTTACCATCAAGACCATCGAGCAGGCGATCGCCGACAAGGCCTATGAGATGGGCTACATCGTGCCGAAGCCTGCGGTGACGAAGACCGGCAAGTCGATCGGCATCATCGGCTCAGGCCCTGCCGGCATGGCGGCGGCCCAGCAGCTGGCGCGCGCCGGACATGCCGTGCATGTCTACGAGCGGGAGACCAAGGCCGGTGGCCTGCTGCGTTACGGCATTCCGGACTTCAAGATGGAGAAGAACTTCATCGACCGCCGCGTCGAGCAGATGACCGGCGAAGGCGTCACCTTCCATTACGGCGTCAATATCGGTGTCGATCGCACGGTGGAAAGCCTGCGCGAAGAGCATGACGCCGTGCTCTATTGCGGCGGCTCCGAGACGCCGCGCGACGCCGGCATTCCCGGCGGCGATTTCGCCGGCGTGCATGATGCGATGCCCTATCTCGTGCAGCAGAACCGCCGGGTCGGTCGCGAGAATATCGACAGCGTCGGCTGGCCTTCGGACCCGATTCTTGCCGGTGGCAAGCACATCGTCGTCGTCGGCGGCGGCGACACGGCGTCGGACTGTGTCGGCACAGCGTTCCGTCAGGGTGCCGTCAAGGTAACGCAGCTCGACATTCGCCCGCAACCGCCGGAAAAGGAAGACAAGCTCGCCGTCTGGCCGTTCTGGGCCACGAAGATGCGCACCTCCTCGTCGCAGGCCGAAGGCGCCGTTCGCGAGTTCCAAGTCGCGACGCTGGAATTCGTCGGCGAAGATGGTGTTTTGACGGGCGTGAAGTGCTGTCAGGTCGACGATCGCCGCAAGCCGGTTCCCGGCACGGAGTTCGTCATCAAGGCCGACCTCGCCTTCATCGCCATCGGCTTCAGCGGCCCGCTGAAGGCTGGCGTTCTCGAAGAGCTCGGCGACGCGCTCGCCATCCATACGGATCGCCGCGGCTCCAGCAACGTCATTGCCGACGACAAGGATTACCGGACGTCGGTCGACAAGGTCTGGGCTGCCGGTGACGTGCGCCGTGGCCAGTCGCTCGTCGTCTGGGCCATCCGCGAAGGCCGTCAGGCGGCGCGTGCGATCGATGAGTCCCTGATGGGCTCCAGCGTCCTGCCGCGCTGATCCCGCGCAGCCTTATGAAAACGGATGTCCGGTAAAGCCGGGCATCCTCACGCCTGTCGCCGGTCGTAAGCCAGCCGCGCCTGATCGATCCGGTCCTGATGCTCGAACGCCCAGTTGCCCAGCGCCTGCACGGGCTCGCGAAGCGACCGGCCGAGATCGGTCAGCGCATATTCCACCTTCGGCGGTATCGTTGGGTAGATCGTCCGCGTCACCAACCCATCCCTCTCGAGGTTGCGCAGCGTCAGCGTCAGCATGCGCTGGGAGATGCTCCCGAGCGCGCGCTTCAGCGCGTTGAACCGCTTCGGCCCCGGTGCCAGCAGCATCACCACCAGCACCGACCATTTGTCGCCGATCCGGGAGAGGAGGGCGCTGGCCATACGGCAGTCATGGGTTTCGTGCAGCGTCTCCAGCGTCATGTCCCTATTTGCAGGTGTCAAAAATGTGCCTCCTTGCGCCTGCTTACCAACGTCATTCATAGTGCCTCGGTATGGAAAAGTAACTTCAAAATACGACGGACCCGGTAACGATGCTGCGCTCCGGCTTTTCATACGGACCACGTTCGAACGACCTGCACATGGTGCACAAAGGAAAGACACATGAAGCTTCTCCACCTCGACTCCAGCATTCTTGGCGACCATTCGGTCAGTCGCGCGCTGTCCAAGGCTGCTGTCGAGCGCCTGACGACAGAGAACCCCGCAATCGAGGTCACGTATCACGACCTCGTCGCCGAGCCGATCGCTCACCTGACCGGCCGCTACCTTGCTGGCCAAAGCGACAATGTGCAGCACGATCAGGCACTTCAGGAAGATCTGGCACTGGGCGGAAAGGTGCTGGAAGCGTTTCTTGCGGCCGACATCGTCGTCATCGGCGTTGCGCTCTACAATTTTGGAATTTCGAGCCAGCTGAAAAGCTGGGTGGACCGGATCTGCGTGGCCGGCAAGACGTTCCGTTACACCGAAACCGGTCCGGAGGGTCTGGCGGGCGACAAGCGCGTCATCCTGACGGTCGCGCGTGGTGGCCTCTATGGTCCGGGCATGCCGTCGCAGCCCTTCGAGCATGCAGAGACCTATCTGAGGTCCGTTCTCGCTTTCATCGGCATCAGCAATCCCGACGTCATCGTGGCAGAGGGCCTCGCGCTTGGCGCGGAGCCGCGCGAAGCTGCAGCCAAAGCGGCACTTGAGACGATTGCAACGCTGAAGGCCTGAGGAAAAAGCAGCGACGTCCGCTCGGGAGCTATCTGAGCGGGACCGCCTGCCACGGCGGTGCGGCACCCAGACGCGGGCCGGTTCCTGTCTTTGACGGGAGTGCGGGCGCCGCTGGGAATGGGGCCGCATCGCCGGGCGATGGGCTTGCGCCTGGCGCAGCAATGGGCGTCGTTTCAGGTGTCTCAGGCGCCAGTGCCGTCTTCACCAGCCGGAAGTCGTCGATCCGGCCAAACGGGGCAGGTGGCGCCTCGCCCTTCTCGATCAACAGGTCCCGCGCGCTCCTGCCCGTGCTTGCCGGCAGGCTGTCGCCATCCAGAAGCGCTGATGCGCCGTCGAGTTCGGGATCAACAAGGCTGATCGGCTGGGTCTTGACGATGGTCTCGCTGGTCGGGGCCGTCACCACGAGGTCCTTCATCCCGCTTGGGTCGGGAATATCGCCGCCGGGCGCCGCGGTCTCGCCCAGAAGCCGGCGAATATCCTTTTCCACGTAGAAGGCCAGCTTGCGCTTGCCGGCCGGCGTCAGGTTGATGCCGTCCGCGCCGCGCAGACGCACCTGCTGGCCGTTTATGTCAGAGCCCGTCGTCACGAACTTGCCCTGCTCATCGACGAAGGCATCCCAGATATCGATGAATTGCCCGCCGACCTTCTCGGCTTCTGTGCGGAATATGCCGTTGAACGTCACCATGTCCGCCGTCATGGCGGGAGACTGGAAGGAGGGCATGCCCACCCAGAGAAGCGGCACGTTGCGGCTACGGGCCAGCGCTGCAAAAGCAGCGACGCGCCGCGTATATTCCGCCATCCAGGCATCTGTGCGGTATTTTTCCCGCACTGCCCCGATTTTCATCTGCTGGCGGTCGTTGGCGCCGAAGCTGACGACGATCAAAGCGGGCTTCACGTCATCGGCATAGACGGAGAGCATGTTGGGCCAGTCGAAATAGTCATCGCGCACCATGCCCGACGAGCCTTCGCTCCGGTTCTCGACCACGATGTTGGGACTGTCGGCGAAGGCGGTTTGCAGCCCGTCGCTGAGGCTGCCGGCTATGAAGTCGCCAACGACAAGCACGGTCTTGGCATCCGGCAGCTTTGCGACGATCTCTGGCTCTGGCGTTTCGACCGGGGTAGGGCGCGGTTTGGCCCGCTGCGGCTTCGGTTGACGTCGCACCGGCGGCGGGGCCTCGCGGTAGACGTTCCTGCCGTCGCCATAATCCTCATAGACGCGCTGCTGCTGGCGCGGTCGTCCAAAGAACATATCAAGGATCGTGCGTCGCTCCTGCGCCTCGGCGCGCCCGACAGGCGGGAGGAAGGCGACGGCCGGCATGGCAATGAGGATGACAAGGAGAAAGGCTACAAGCCGGCGCAGACGGGTATGCCGCAACGGTTGCGACAAGCCTCTGCACTGACCAGCATGTGTTATCAGGGCCTTGGGCATCCCGGCTCGTGGCATCGACATCTGCATTCCGGCCGGGCGTCCTGCCCGGTCCTCTTCATTTCGGTCGGCTCTCAACGATAACCAGCCGGCCCCGGACACCGGATCCGAAGCGGCCGGTCGTCCGCCTTTGCCGATCAGTCCCGCAGGGCGCGAAGAAGGTTCTGCGTCGGCTGGCCGTCCGGGGTCATGCCGTTGCGGTTCTGAAAGGCTTGGATCGCGGCCTTGGAGCCGGAGCCGAAGTTGCCGTCCACCTCTCCGTCGTAATAGCCGAGTTCCTTCAGGCGTGACTGCAGTTCGAACTTCTGTTTGACGTCCAGCGTGCCATCCGGCCGGCTCCACGCCTGCTGCATGCCGCCATAGCCGGCAATTTCGTCGGCAAGAAGACCGACGCCGAGAGCGTAGGAGTCGGAGGCATTGTACCGCTTGATGACAGAGAAGTTCTTGGTCATCAGGAAGCCCGGGCTGCCGCTGCCGCCCGGCATCTTCAGCGTTGCGCGGATGCTGCCGTCGCGGAAGCCCTTGCCGTTCGGGCGCGTGAAGCCGAGCGCCGCCCACTGCTTGAGCGTCTTCGTCTGCCCCTGAAGATTGGACCCGCCGGCGGGCACAGCCGTCTCGTAGCCCCAGGTCATGCCGGGCTGCCAGCCGTTCTTCTTGAGAAGGTTGGCGGCGGTCGCCAGCGCATCGGGGATCGAGTTCCAGATGTCGCGATGGCCATTGCCGTCCGCATCGATCGCATAGAGCAGGTAGCTCGTGGGTATGAACTGCGTATGGCCCATGGCGCCGGCCCAGGAGCCGTTGAGTTCGCGCGGGGTCACATCGCCCGACTGCAGAATCTTCAGCGCCGCGATCAGCTGGGTTTTCGCAAATTTCGCGCGCTTCGGATCGGCATAGGCGAGGGTTGCCAGCGCCCGCGGCACATAATGCAGCCGGTCGTCCTTCTCCAGAACGGCGCCGTAGTTGGACTCCATCGACCAGATGGCGAGCAGGACGTTGCGATCGACGCCGAAATGCTTCTCGATCGCATCCAGTGTGCGGCGGTGCTTCACCGTCATCTCCTGGCCGACCTTCTGCGTGTAGGGATTCACGCGGCTGTCGATATATTCCCAGATCTTGTGCTTGAATTCCGGCTGGTAGTTGGCTTTCTCGATCACGGTTTCGTCGGGCGTCTTCACGCCGGCAAAAGCCTTGCGATACGTGCTCTCGGAGATACCTGCCTTGGCGGCTGTGGGATAGAAGCCATTGATCCACGTCTGAAAGCCGGCATCGGCGAACGCAGGTGTCGTGGCAAGAAATGCGACGGCGGCAACAAGGGCGGCGCGAAGGCGGCGGCGAAGGGGCAGACTGTTGCTGTTCATCGGTCTGTCGTTTCCGTAATCTCGATCGCGCACATCTGGGAAGACGGGCGGACCATCACTTTACTATTCCAGAACCGTCCCATTTTGCGCTGCCGGTGACGGATCCGACGAGAGCCGGCTCTGGTTTCAGCGCCGGTATGGGGAAGAGTATCGGAATGAGGTCAACAAGTTCTTTACCATGCCGGAGGACTTGCGTCTTCCTTAGGGAAAAAATAGCTTGCGACACGTAGAAACGTTCACGTTCGTGTGACGGACGTGTCGCATGTTCACCGGGCATTCACCCGTGTTCATGCATCTAGCCGGTGCATGCGCAGTTCATTTGGGTCGGCATTGAGGGACTGACATCGACGCTATGGAAACGGCGAGGAAGTCCTATAAATCCGTATCCATGAAAGCCGGACTTGCGGAGAAGCCAAGAAGCAATCCGGCGAAACCGAGTGTGCTACAGACGAGAACATCGGGATCGACGTTCATTTTAAGCCGGTTTCCGGTAAGACAACATCACGCACGGTGGATCAGCGATCGATGGTCCATCCCGTCCATTTTAAAGAACGACTGAGAACTGGAGATATTGATGAGTGAGAAGCGTAAGGTCCGAAAGGCCGTCTTTCCTGTTGCCGGCCTCGGCACGCGTTTTCTGCCCGCCACCAAGGCTGTCCCGAAGGAAATGCTGACCGTCGTGGACAAGCCGGTCATCCAGTACGTCGTCGATGAGGCGCTCGAAGCCGGCATCGAGCACCTGATCTTCGTGACAGGCCGCGGCAAGGGCGTGATCGAGGACTATTTCGATATCCAGACCGAGCTTGAGCAGACGCTGCGCGAGCGCAACAAGAATGCAGAGCTGACGCTTCTCGCCGATATTCTGCCGAAGGCCGGCATGGCCAGCTTTACCCGCCAGCAGGCGCCGCTTGGCCTCGGCCACGCCGTCTGGTGTGCCCGTGATATCGTCGGTGACGAGCCCTTTGCTGTTCTTCTGCCCGACATGATCATGCGCGGCGCAAAAGGCTGCCTCAAGGGCATGGTCGAGCTGTACGAGCAGAGCGGCGGCAACGTGCTCGCGGTGGAAGAATGTGCGCCGGAAGTCGCTCACAAGTACGGCATCGTCGGCGTCGGCGAGACGATCGGCGAAGGCTTCGCCATCAACGCCATGGTCGAGAAGCCGGCCGCCGGCACAGCCCCGTCCAACTATTTCATCAATGGTCGCTATATCCTGCAGCCGGAGATCTTCAATATCCTGGAAACGCAGGAGCGTGGCGCCGGCAACGAGATCCAGCTGACCGATGGCATGCTGAAGCTTTTGAAGAGCCAGGACTTTGCAGGCTACGTTTTCCGCGGCGAAACCTACGACTGTGGCGCCAAGGATGGCTTCATCCTCGCCAACGTCGCCTTCGCGCTGTCGCGCGACGATATCCGCGGTTCGGTCGAAGGTCCCCTCAAGGCTCTTCTCGCCCGCTGATCGATTGATCTTGAACAAAAAGGCCGCGCTGCATCTGCAGCGCGGTTTTTTCGTTTCGGGGCCAATATTTGCGGCGGTGCCGTTGCTCAGCGCCGCAGCGTCAGGCCAACCCCGATCCGGGCGACCGAAGTGGCTTCGCCCCGATCGGGCGTCGTGCGCTCGTAGCTGACGTCGCCGGTCAGCGCGAGGTAGCGGTTGATGTCGTAGGTCAGGCCTGCGCCGGTCAGCCAGACTTTGGTATCCGACGAGGCGCTGCCGGAGGGGTAGTTGCGGAACGTCAAACTGTTGGAGAGGCGTGCCACGAGTGCCGAACGCAGCTCGTGCGTGACGCGGCTCGAAAGCGTGTAGGCCAGCGCGCCGCTTTCGCCCGATGTGGTGGAGGGCTCCAGCGTCGTCGAGAGGCCGGTCGAAACATCCGTGCCGCGCTGCGGCGACCAGTTGATGAGGCCGTCGATGGTCGCGCCGTTCAGGTTCTTCAATCGCGCGTCGTCGAAGCGATAGGTGTTGTAGCCGAGCGCCAACTCGCCCTTCAGCTTCTCGCCGAGATCGGCCTCCACGCCTGCGCGGCCGGAATAGGTCTTGTAGGACCGGCTGTATCCCTGGCTGTCCGAGCTCTGCTCATAGATGCCCCGGCCGATGGAGGCTTCGAGGAACGGGATGAGGGCCGGGGACAGTTCGTAGCCGATGCGGGTCGTCAGCGTGCCGACGTCGCGGTTGCGGTCCTTCTGGGACAGCGTGGTACCGTCGGAGAGATCGACGTCGGAATAGGTGAGGCGGTTGACATCGACCTTCGCCGAGCCGCGCAAAATGCCGAAATCATGCTCGATTCCGGCACCGAGAGAATACTCGTTCACCCCCGCCTGCGTTTCCGCGCCGTTGATCGCGTTCGGATCCGTCGCATCCTCGCGGTCGAAGCTGTAGCCGGCGCGCAGCGTGGCGATGGTATCGCGGCTGATGTCGAGGCGAAAGGCGCCGTCGATGTCGGCCCGCGGCTTCGTTTCGCCCGTGCCCGAGAGATTGCGCTGCCAGTAGCCTTCGCCGGTGATACTCAGCTGGTGGCGGGACCAGTCCGAGGTCAGCGTGCCCTTGAGGCCTGTCTCCGTGTAGGTGCGCCGCTCGCGGCTGTCGCCGCTCCGTGTCGTTTCAGAGTTCACCGTCTGCCCGATCGAGGGCTTGAGGGTGAAGGTGCCGAGCGGAATGCCGGGGACGTCATCATCGTCGGCGAGCGCCGATTTCAGGCCATCGACGCCGGTTTCGCGTAGGTTGGAGCGGATCAGATCCTGGTCGCGCAACAGTCCGCCATCGACCACGGCGTCTTCGCCGATCGCGCCGGTGGTGATATCAGCGTCGCCGGCTCCCGTCGCGGCACTGCCGGTGGCGGGAACAGCTGCTGCGGCTGCGCCGGCTGCCTGTGTGCTCAGCGGTCCCGCGGTCGGGTCCTGCGAACCTGCAAGGTCGGTATCGCCTGCGTCGTCTTCGACCGCCTGCGCGCTGGCAGTGCCGGGCAGGACAAGCGATGCGAGGCTGACGGAGAGGAGCAAAGCGGCCAGGGCGGTACGAGCGGGGGCGGTACGAGCGGAGGCGGCACGAGCGGGCCGAACGGCACGCGCATCTGTGTCCAGGAGGTAAGAAGGCGCCATGTGCCAGGTCCGCAAGCTCGAAGCAATTGTTTCGCAATCGTAAACGCTTGTGGTTAACCAATCCTTATCCGCAGGCTTCCTCAGGCAAAGCTTTCAGCTCAGGCGACGGGCGCTTCTTCCACGCGAAGCCATTGGCCGTCTGCGGACGTCACGCGTACGCGGGCGCCTGTCGGGAGGTCGGGACCGCTGACCGGCCAGGTCGTGTCGCCGAGACGAATGCGGCCGCGACCCTCGGCAATCGGTTCCTCGAGAATGGCTGTGCGCCCGATCAGGCTGCGGCCGCGCTGGTTCAGCATGGGCGCGTCGGAGGCGTGATCGAATCGCGCCAGCAGCCGGCGACCGACGAGCACCGAGGCGATGGAGAGGATCGCAAACAACGGCAGCTGGACATGCCAGCCGAAGACATCCGCGTTCCAGAAGATCAGCGCGAGCGCGCCGGTCAGGATCGCAGCCATGCCGATCCAGACGAGGAAGACTCCGGGAACGAGAATTTCGGCTGCGAGCAAGACGAGGCCGAGAACCCACCAGGCCCAGGGGCCGAGTTCCTCGATGACGCGCGCAACCATCAGACGCCTGTCCGCTGCGGGGCGAAGGGCGAGGGGGTGCTGGGCGTGGTCGGAGGCACGGTTCGCGCCGGGGCGCGCGGGCGTTCCGGCGGTGTCGGTTTGTCGCCGAAGACCTCCCGGGCAATGGCACCGATGCCGCCGAGCGAGCCGATAAGAGCGGACGCTTCCATCGGCATCAGCACGATCTTCGAGTTGGGCGCCGTGCCGATCGCGGCGACGGCTTCGGTGTATTTCTGGGCAACGAAGTAATTGATGGCCTGCACGTCGCCGGCAGCGATCGCTTCGGAGACCATGCGCGTCGCCTTCGCCTCGGCTTCGGCTAACCGTTCGCGCGCTTCCGCGTCACGAAATGCAGCCTCGCGCTGGCCTTCGGCCTGAAGGATCGCCGATTGCTTGGCGCCTTCCGCCCGCAGGATCTGCGCATTGCGCGAGCCTTCGGCTTCCAGCACCTGGGCGCGCTTCTCGCGCTCGGCCTTCATCTGGCGCGCCATGGCGTCCACCAGATCCTTGGGCGGTTGAATATCCTTGATCTCGACGCGGGTGACCTTGATGCCCCACGGACCGACCGCCTCGTCCACCACGCGGAGCAACTGGTCGTTGATCTTGTCGCGATTGGAGAGAAGCTCGTCGAGATCCATCGATCCCATGACCGAGCGGATATTGGTCATGGTGAGGTTGAGGATCGCGCTCTGAAGGTTGGCGACCTGATAGGCGGCTTCTGCCGCGTTCAGCACCTGATAGAAGGCCACGGCATCGGCCGAAACGCTGGCATTGTCCTTGGTGATGACCTCCTGGGTCGGCACGTCCAGTACCTGTTCCATGACGTTCATGCGCGCGCCGACGCGGTCGATGAAGGGAATGATGAGGTTCAGCCCCGGCTCCAGCGTGCGCGTATAGCGGCCGAAGCGTTCGATCGTGTGGCGATATCCTTGCGGAACGGTCTTGATACCGGCGATGAGGACGAGGATGACCAGGACCGCGAAGGCCACCACCACGATATCGAATCCGCCCAAGATCATCTCCTCCGCTCATGAATATTCTTTGCGTCCGGACGATCTAACCCGGACGCAACAAGCCCTACCATGCCCGTGCGAGAAGCGGAACCGCGCAATGCCCTAGATGCCGGAGGCGCCGAGAACCCGGTCCAGCGACACGGCCTGCGGCACGGCTGCATCCACCCAACCGCCGAGTTCGCGGCGAACGACGTGTTCGAGCACGCGCATACCATCGTCGCTATCGTTGAGGCAGGGAATATGCGTGAACTTTTCGCCGCCCGCATGATGGAAGGTTTCTGCCGCTTCCACTGCAATTTCCTCGAGCGTTTCCAGACAGTCGGACACGAAGCCGGGGTTCATCACCGCAATCCGCTTGATGCCCTTCTGCCCGAGCGCCTCTACGGTCTTGTCCGTATAGGGCTGGAGCCATTCCTCCGGGCCGAAGCGCGACTGGAAGGTCACCTGCAGCTTGTCCTTGGACCAGCCGAGCTTCTCGCGCAGCAGACGCGCCGTCTTGTAGCACTGGCAGTGATAGGGGTCGCCCTTCTTGAAGTAAGACTGGGGAATTCCGTGGAAGGAGGTAAGGACCACTTCCGGCTCCCAATCAAGCGTCGCCAGGTGCGAATGGATCGAGTTGGCAAGGCTTTCGATGTAAACCGGATCGTCGTGATAGGGCGGCACGGTGCGCAGTGCCGGCTGCCAGCGTGATTTCAGCAACAGTCGGAAGGCCTCATCATTGACGGTCGCGGTCGTGGCGGCGGCGTATTGCGGATAGAGCGGGAAGAGCAGGATCTTTTCGCAACCGGCCTGCTTCAGCGTCTCCATGCGTTCGGGAATCGAGGGCTGGCCGTACCGCATGGCCCAATCAACCACGACATTGTCATGGCCGGCAAGACTTGCCGCCATCTTCTCGCTTTGGCTTCGCGTGTAGGTGCGCAGGTAGCTTTCGTTCAGGTCTTTGTTCCAGATCGTTTCATAGGCCTTGCCGACCTTGGCGGGGCGCGTGTTGAGCACGATGCCGTAAAGGATCGGGTACCAGAACACGCGCGACCACTCGATGACCCGCTTGTCGCTCAGGAACTGCTTGAGATAGCGCCGCATGGATACCTTGTCGGTTCCATCGGGCGTGCCGAGATTGACCAGGAGGACGCCGACTTTTCCAAAGGCCACCTTCGGGTGGTCGGCGGGGAGGGGCGTTACGGTCATGTTCATGGCGGTTCCCTAGGCAGGAGATGGAGACGGTGTCCGGTACGAATGCTGTCTGCATCGGTTCACATCGCCTTATGTAAAACAAAAACCGGCCCGGGGAACCCCGGGCCGGTGCAATAGGATGAGGCCGATTGTCTCATTGGCTTCCGAAGCGCCCATCCGGGTGTGACGCCTGTCGAAAGGCGGTCTCCCCGGGCGGTGTTCCCGCCGGTGCAGATTGGCGGGAAAGCCTTCGCGGCCCAACGGGTTCACGCGGTCCTGTCCCTATGACCGCGTGCGCGCCAGAAAAGGACCGCGAAGAAACCCGTCAGCGCGGCGGCAGGGTCAGTTCCGTGCCGACATGCAGCCGCTCGGGAACTGGATTGCCGTTCGCTCCGGCGATCGTCTTCCACTTTTCGCCATCGCCGTAGACGGATTTGGCGATGTCCCACAGCGTATCGCCCTTGACGACGACATGGCGTGTTTCGGCCGGTGCCGTGGCTGCCGGTGCTGCCGGTGCGGGTGCCGGCGGTGCAGTTGTTGCCGGCTCTGCGGGTGCTGGCTCTGGTGCAGGCGTTGCAGGAGCCGGTGTTGCAGGGGCCGGTGCTGCCGGCGCGGGCTCGACTGGCGCAGCGGGCGTCGCAGGTTCAGCCGTAGCGGGCGCTGCGGGCGTCGGTGCCGGTGTTGTCGGAGCAGGCTCGGGCGATGTGGCAGCCGGAGGCGTTGCGGGTGCTGCCGGTGTCGGTGCAGCGGGCGGGGTTGCAGGAGCCGGTGCCGGTGCCGTTGCCGGTGCCGTTGCCGTTGCCGGTGCCTGCGCCGTCGTTGTGGCAGCGGGCGGGGCGGCTGGCGCCTGTTTTGCCGGAGGCAGGTAGCTTGCCGGCGTCAGGTCGGTGATGCGGCCGTCGGTGTAGGGCTTGTAAGGGTTGTGCGCGCCGAGATAGGCGGCCAACGCCTCTTCCAGATTGGGGCCGAAGTCGTAGGCGTTCTTGGCGTTCGTCGCGAAGATCTTGAAGCCGTCGCCGCCACCGCGCACGTAGTTGTTGGTGACGACACCGTAGGTCTTGGCTGGATCGATGGCTGTGAAAGCATCGCCCTCCTTGACCTCGACGGCACTGATGCGGCTGCCGACCGGCTTCGATCGGTCGAACGCATATTTCAGGCCGGCGACCTGCAGGAAGCGGCCGCCGCCGTCGTCGATCTGGCTCACCGCGTTTTCAAGCGCGGTCACGAGATCGGCGCCGGTCAGCTGGAAGGTCGCAATGGTATTCTGGAACGGCAGCACGGTCAGCACTTCGCCCATCGTCACCGGACCGGCATCGATCGGCGCGCGCAGCCCGCCGCCATTTTGCAGCGAGATGGTGATGCCCTGATCCTTCACGCGGTCGAGCTGAGCGTCGGCCAGCAGGTTGCCCATGCTGCATTCCCTGGCGCGGCATACCTTCCGGTCGCCCTCGATAGGATCGGAGGTCTCCCCGACCACCTTCTGCTTCAGTTCCTCGATCGGTGCTTTCAGCTCGTTGATGCGCGCTGTAAGCGCTGCGTCGGGCTGGAATTTGCTGTCGATCAGGATCGGCTCGCCGGTCGCTTCCTTCACCACGCCTGCATCGTCAAAGACGATCTTCAGGTCGCCGAGATAGCGCGAGTACTGGAAGGCCTGCACGACCGGCACCTTGTGGCCGTCGGGATTGTCGACCCAGGTCGGGTAAGGCCCTTCGGCACCCTCGACCGTGTTCGACAGCAGCGTGTGGGAATGCCCGCCGACGACGACATCGACATCAGGTATCTTGGCGATGGCAGAAAGGTCGCGCGGATAACCGACATGGGTGAGCGCGATGATCTTGTTGACGCCTTGCGCCTTCAGCGCGGCCACGGCCTCGGTGATCTTGGCGACATCGTCTGCGATGGAGATGTTCGGGCCGGGATTGGCGATATCGGGCGTATCATTGGTGACGGCGCCGACGATGCCGATCTTCTGCCCACCCTTTTCGATCACGATGGAGGGCTTGATGCGATCGCCGATCTTGGCGGCGGCACTCGGGACGACATTGGCGGTGACGACAGGAAACTGCACCTTGTCGAGGAAGGTCGCGAGCACGTCGTCGCTGTCATCGAACTCGTGATTGCCGACGGTCATCGCGTCGAACTTCATGGCATTCAGAACCTCGGCTTCCGTCGCGCCCTTGTAGGTCGTGTAGAACAGGGAGCCCTGGAAGTTGTCGCCTGCATTCAGCAACAGCGTGTTCTTGCCCGCGCCATCCAGCGCGCCGCGCGTGGTGTTGATGGCGGTGAGCAACCGGGCCGCGCCGCCGAAGCAGGCGTTCTTGGCTTCCTCCTCTGCGGAGCAGGTCGCATCGGACTTGTTGATCGCCTCGATGCGGGAATGGAAGTCGTTGATATGAAGGATGTTCAGTTCGTAATCGGCAAAAGCGGCACCTGTGGACAGGGCCAGCAGGGACGCAGCCATCAGGCCGGTCTGCAGCGTGCGGATCATCACGATCTCCTCTTTGTCGTACGCATGCCCGCTGCCGGAGATCCGGCACCGGACAACGGGATCGTTTCATCCCGCCGTCCCGACTTCAAGCAGAAAGACTGTCATTGTTCGTTTTAATCCAGCCCGGATTCTCGGCTGCGCCGCGCCAGCTCGCGTGCCACGTTAGCGGCAAGAAACCGATATTGTTCGGTAGATGTGTCGGAAAAAGCTTCCAAACGATCTGCCGGGAAATCGTCGTAGGCAACCGGCTGGCAAAACTGCGACGCCGTCGCATCAAATCGAGTGCTGCCGATTCGGTTGTAAAAGTGCCACGCTCCATCGATCTTCGTTTTCAGGAGCTCTCCGCCCATGATGTCCTGGACCACGAGGGCACTCACACTGCATTGTCCCCTGGCCGGGTTAGCTGTTGTCCACGTGCTTGCCGTTCGCATCGACCATGTCCTGATCAAAGCAAACTGAAGGCCGGGCAATTTTCCCGCCTCATCCAAGACGCAACGCGGCCTTACGCGCGGCGCGACAGCGAGAACTGCGCACCGGTATCGGTCGTGCAGTTGAGCTGCGAGCTCGTGACCATGGCGCAGTTGACCTTCTGCTGGGTCTTGCGGACCATCGACGTCATGTTGATCTCGACCAGCTTCGGCGTGATGCTGACATAGCTTCCGGAGGCGAGGAGCTGGTTGGTGTCCGTCGTGCGGGTGGAGAAGGTGCCGCTCGCAAAGGTCGAGACGATGCCGTTCGGATCGGCCCAGGTCCCCTCGACGCCCACCGGCATGGCCTGGCTTCTCGGCATCTGGCTGACCTCGCGCGGGGCGGACTGGCACGAAGCGAGTGACGCAGCGACGGCAAGGGCGGTCATGATGGCTTTGGGGTTCATTGCAGGGTCTCCGTGGTGCTCGGAACGATCGGAAAGTCGAAAAACCATGACGTGATCGACAGGTGTTTGCAAGCGGCGCGGGCATCGCGGCTGCCGCGGTGGATGACGCAAGCCTGCATGCGCGGCTTTCGGGAGACAGTTAGGCTTGATTTTCGCAGAAAAAAGCCCGGAGCGGTGAGGCTCCAGGCTTTTGTATGTCGTCAGTCGATCGCGCTTAGCGAACCAGAATGTTCTTGAACTGCCATGCGTCGCTCTCGTCGATCTCTTCCGGGAAGAGGCCCGGACGGCCGTCGAGCGGGGTCCAGTCGGTGTAGTGTCCTTCGACGGGGCCGAGATACGGCGTCTGCACTTCCAGGCAGCGCTTGTAGTCGATCTCGTCGGCTTCCACGATGCCGGCCTTCGGGTTTTCCAGCGCCCAGACCATGCCGGCGAGAACGGCCGAGGTTACCTGCAGGCCGGTCGCGTTCTGATAAGGCGCGATGCGGCGGGTTTCTTCCAGCGACAGGCGCGAACCGTACCAGTAGGCGTTCTTGTCGTGGCCGTAGAGCAGGACGCCGAGTTCGTCGACGCCGTCCACCAGTTCGTTCTCGTCGAGAACGTGGAGAACCGGCTGCGGCGTGCCGCCATTGCCGAACATTTCGTGCAGCGACAGCACAGCGTCGTTGGCCGGATGGTAGGCATAGTGGCAGGTCGGGCGGAAGGTGACTTCGTCGTCCTTGTCGCGAACCGTGAAGTAGTCCGCGATCGAGATCGACTCGTTATGCGTCACGAGGAAGCCGTATTGCGGGCCGGGGGTCGGGCACCACGTGCGCACGCGGGTGTTGGCGCCGGGCTGCTCCAGATAGATGGCGGCCTGGCAGCCCTTCTTGTGCTTCTTGGCGTTCTTCGGCATCCAGTTCTCATGGGTGCCCCAGCCAAGCTCGGCCGGCTGCAGACCTTCCGAGATGAAGCCTTCGACAGACCATGTGTTCCAGAAGACGTTGAGCGGCTTCGGGTTCTTCGCACGCTGCGTGTCGCGCTCGGCAATGTGGACGCCCTTGACGCCGACCTTCTTCATCAGCTTCGCCCAGCCTTCGCGGTCGTGCTGGTCCGGCTCGTCGAACTTGATGTCGAGATCGCCCGCAAGGTTCACCAGCGCCTGCTTGACGAACCAGGAGACCATGCCCGGGTTTGCACCGCAGGTGGAAACGGCGGTCGTGCCGCCCGGGTTCTTCTTCTTTTCGTGGCGCATGGTTTCGCGCAGCGCGTAGTTGGTGCGCTCGGAGTTCTTCATGTTCTTGTCGAAGTAGAAGCCGAGCCATGGCTCGACGACCGTGTCGATGTAGAGCACGTCGAGCTTGCGGCAGAGCTTTACGAGATCGACCGAGCCGGTATCGACCGACAGGTTGACGCAGAAGCCCTGGCCGCCGCCAGCCGTCAGAAGCGGCTTCAGCAGCTCCTTGTAGTTTTCCTTCGTAACGGCCGCCTTGATGTGCTTGACGCCGTGCTTCTTGAGGATCTTCAGGTCGGCTGCGTCTTCACGCGGGTCGATGACGACCATCCGGCTCTTGTCGTAGGTGAAATGCCGCTCGATCAGCGGCAGGGTGCCGCGGCCGATGGAGCCGAAGCCGATCATGACGATCGGGCCGGTGATTTCGCCGTAAACCGGATGAGAGGCTTCCGCCATGTGGTCTTCTCCTGAACGTTTTCTTTTCGAGGCAAGCCGATCCGCGTTCGGTCGGCTTTGGGCAATATGCGGGCCCCTAGATCATAAATCGATGTCACAATAAAGAGCCGGCCTCTTTCGGTGACCGCTTAAATGACGCCTTTTCCAGGGCCGGGAGGCGTGATGTATATGGTCATGAGGACAATCCGGGCGATCAGGAACCGACCAGTCGGGCCGGAATGAGGCCGCGCAACGCGTTGCCCATGAACAGCGAGCTCGCGCGCACGGCATCGAGCGTCAGGCGCTCGACGCGGGCGCGGCGGGCGCAGATCAGCTCGGTGCGGAGCACGCCGGCCAGCAGACCGCAGGCGATGGGCGGCGTTTTCAGGACGCCCGTGCCATCATCGAGGAACAGCGAGGTTATGGTGCCCTCGCAGGGTTCGCCGCGCTCGTTGAGAAGCAGCACCTCGTCGGCTTCCGCGGCCGGCCATTCCGCGCGAGCCGCATCATAGGCTTCCCGCCGGCTCGTCTTGTAGCGCAGAAGCGGATCGGTCGAGGCAAGCCGTGTTTTGGCAATGCGCACGCGCCAGACGGTGCCCTGCGGATGGGGTATGAAGGGCGCGACTGTGATATCGAGGTGGCCGTCGCGCGCGAGTTCCAGGCGGACACGTGAAAGCGCGACCGCCGGCAAAGCAGCACTTTCGAGCCGGGAGACCACGTCGTTCGGCAGCACGAAGCCAAGGCGTCGGGCAGAGCGGGAGAGGCGGGCCATGTGCAGGCGCAGGCGAACGAACCCCGTACCAATGCCGATATCTTGGCGCATCGCCGGGTCGTATCGCATCGTCTCGATCAGGGTGAAGTCGGTCATGACGCATGACCCAGCGCCGGGGTCTCGTCGCCCAGTGCGAAGCGGGCCTTCAGCAGGCATTCGGCATATTCGGCCTCGGCGGTGGAATCATAGACGATGCCTCCCCCGACATTGAAGACGGCTTCGCCCGTATCGAACAGGGAGATGGTGCGGATGGCGACGCTGAAGCGCATGTCGCCATCGGGTGCGATATGACCGATAGCCCCGCAATAGGCGTCGCGCGGGCCGGTTTCCAGCTCGCTGAGGATCTCCATCGCCCGGATTTTCGGCGCGCCCGTCACCGAGCCGCAGGGAAAAAGGGCGCGGAAGATGTCGGCTATGCCAAGGCCGGGCGATAGCTCCGCGCTGATGTGGCTGACCATCTGGTGGACGGTCGGGTACGTCTCGATGTCGAACAGGCGCGGCACCTCCAGCGTGCCGACCTCCGTGATGCGCGAGATGTCGTTGCGCAGGAGATCGACGATCATGCGGTTTTCCGCCTGGGTCTTGCCGTCCTCCAGCATGGCCGCCACGATCGCCTCGTCTTCGACACCCGTTGCGCCGCGTGGGGCGGTGCCCTTCATCGGATGCGTCTCGATCATCCCCTCGGCGATCTTGAAAAACAGTTCCGGCGAGCGGGAGAGAAGGGTCGGGCCATCCAGGCTGACAAGCGCGCCGTATCGCACGGGCTGGCGCTCGATCAGCGACCAGAAGGCGTCGAGCGGATCGCCGTTCCAGCGCGCCGTGATCGGCATGGTGAGGTTCGCCTGATAACAGTCGCCCTGCCGCAAATGCCGGTGCAGCCGGTCGAAGCGATCGCGATAGGCGGTAAGATCCCACGCGGTGCGCGGTGCCGTGAGGAACGGCGTGTTGTCGCGCCGCCGCCGCGCCGCCGCCAGGGGATGGGCCGCATCCGCCGGGCCGGCAAAAACGCCGAAGGACAGAAGCGGCGTTTCGCGATTGTCCGGCGTGAGCGGCGCCAGCCTGTCCTCGAACAGATAGCCCGCCTCATAGGCCATGAACCCCGCAAGCCAATGCCCTGCCGCCTTCGCCGCTTCCATCCGGGCGAGAGCCGGGATGACCTCGGCGCGGGTGCGGGCGGTGATGATCTCCAGCGGTGCGGCAAAGAGCGTTACCGTCTGCGTCGTGTCGTCCCGAAAGAGGACGAAGGGCTCCGTTTCCCCATACGGTCTGGAGAGGGGCGGTCCGGAGGGGGGCGGTCCGGAGGGGGGTGGTCTGGAAGGGGAAGGTTTGGGCGGCATGGATGTCACGCCGCGTCCAGTGCCTCCAGCTCGTCGATCAGGCCTTCGATCATCGACAGGCCCTTTTCCCAGAAGGCGGGATCGGTCGCGTCGAGGCCGAAGGGCGCGAGAAGTTCGCTATGGTGCTTGCTGCCGCCGGCCTTCAGCATGTCGAAATACTTCTGCTGGAACCCGCCTTCCGATTTTTCGTAGACGGCATAGAGCGAGTTCACGAGGCAGTCCCCGAACGCATAGGCATAGACGTAGAAGGGCGAATGGATGAAGTGCGGGATATAGGCCCAGTAGGTCTCGTAACCCTCTGAAATCGCGATCGCCGGACCGAGGCTCTCGGCCTGAATGGACAGCCAGAGCTGGCCGATCGCCTCCGGCGTCAACTCGCCATCTTTACGCGCCGTGTGCAGCTTCCGCTCGAATTCGTAGAAGGCGATCTGGCGCACGACCGTGTTGATCATGTCCTCGACCTTCTGGGCGAGCATCGCCTTGCGCTCGCGCTTGTCCGTCGTGCGCTCCAGCAGCGCGCGGAAGGTCAGCATTTCGCCGAAGACGGAAGCGGTTTCCGCAAGCGTCAGCGGCGTCGAGGCCATCAGCGCGCCCTGTCCGCCGGCCAGCACCTGATGCACCCCGTGGCCGAGTTCGTGTGCGAGCGTCATCACGTCGCGCGGCTTGCCCATGTAGTTCACGAGCACATAAGGGTGGGCGGAGGGCACGGTCGGATGCGCGAAGGCGCCCGGTGCCTTGCCCGGGCGCACCGGCGCGTCGATCCAGCCGCCGTCGAAGAAGCGGCGGGCGATGGCGGCCATTTCCGGATCGAAGGCGCCGTAAGCCGAGAGCACCGTCTCGCGCGCCTCGTTCCAGGGGATCAGATGGTTGGGCGTTTCCGGCAGGGGCGCGTTGCGGTCCCAGAAGTTCATCCGCTCCATGCCGAGCCACTTCGCCTTCATGGCATAATAGCGGTGCGAAAGGCGCGGATATGCCTCGCGAACAGCCTGCGCCAGCGCGTCCACCACCTCGCGCTCCACCCGGTTTGCCAGGTGCCGGCTGTCGGCGATGTCGGTGAAGCCGCGCCAGCGGTCGGAGATTTCCTTGTCCTTGGCCAGCGTGTTGGTGATGAGCGCAAAGGTGCGAATATTGGCGCGGAAGGTTGCGGCCAGCGCCTGCGCGGCCTTGCGGCGCGTTTCGGCGTCCGGCTCCTGCAGGAGGCTGAGCGTGCGCTCCAGCGGCAGCACCTCGCCATCGACGTTGAAGGTCAGCGCGGCCATGGTCTCGTCGAACAGGCGGTTGAAGGCGCCGGCCCCGGTCATGGATTTCTCGAGGAACAGCTGCTCCAGCCGGTCGTCCAGCTGGTAGGGCTTGTCCATCCTGAGGTCGAGGATCCAGGGCCGGTAGTGCGCGGCCAGCGCGTCGGTCGCAAGCGCCGCTTCGAGCACCGCATCATCGATCCGGTTCATTTCCAGGGCGAAGAACAGAAGGTGGCTCGCATAGTCCGTGAGCTTGGCCTGGACATCGCCGAAGAACTTGCCGACTTCAGGGTCGGACGTATCGGTGTAATAGGTGAGCCCGGCATAGGAGCCGATGCGGCCCATAAGCTCTTCCAGGGCCTCGAACTCTTGGACGGCTTTCCCGAGACCTTCATCACCGGTCTTTGTGCCAGCGTCTGTCAGTCGGCCCTTCCACCTGGCCTCGAAGGCCCGGCATTCCGCACCTGCCTTTTCCAGATCGTCCCGGAAGATCTGCGATCCGGGTGCGGGGTACAGATCCTCCAGTCTCCACTGCGGCAGATCGCCAAGTGCCGCATCCACCGTTGCGGCATCTGTCCTTGCAGCATCAAGCGGGCTGAGGAGGCGCTGGGAGAGAGGCGATGTCAGGGGAGAGAGGGTCATTGCGGTCACTCGCTTGCTTCGGCGCCGAAGCGGCAGCCGGACATTTCGTGAGGTCGGCCACAGGCCGTCGGGGGCACCGTGCGGGGCGCTCGGCCGGGCATTGCGCGGGGCCGGAACCTAACGTCCCCGTTGGTTAAAATGCAAGTCTTTCGCCAAACACGGTGTTCAATCCTTTGTGCCAGGAATGGACGCTGAAGGTGGCGCGCATGACGGTGCGTCGATGACGTTTGAGGCAGGAGGTCCCATGGCAGCGCAGATTCTCGTGATCGATGACGATCCGGTCCAGCGGCGAATCCTGACAGGCATGATCGAGCGGCTCGGCTATATCGCGCATGTGGCGGAAAACGGTCGCGCCGGGCTCGACGTGCTGCTGCGCCGTGGTGCGCGGATCGATGTCATTCTTCTCGACCTGATGATGCCGGAAATGGACGGCCATTCGGTGCTCGCCGCGCTGGCCGAGCGCAACATCACGATCCCCGCCATCGTGCAGACCGGTCAGGGCGGCATCGAGACGGTGGTGCTGGCGATGCAGGCTGGCGCGTTCGATTTCGTGGTGAAGCCGGTCTCGCCGGAACGCCTGGCTGTGGCCGTCGGCAATGCCCTGAAGCAATCCGGACGTCCGGCGCGCGGCTCTGCCGGCCGGCGCAGCCGCGGCGATGTCGTGCGCTTCGAGGATGTGGTGTCTGCCAGCGAGGCTATGATTCGCGTGCTCGACCTGGCCAAACGCGCCGCCCAATCAAGTATACCGGTGGTGCTCGAAGGCGAATCCGGCGTCGGCAAGGAAATGGTGGCACGCGCCATCCAGTCCGGTAGCGATCGGGCGGGCAAGCCCTTCATCACCGTCAATTGCGGCGCGATTCCCGCCAATCTCGTCGAAAGCATTCTGTTCGGTCATGAGAAGGGCGCCTTCACCGGCGCGACCGAAAAACATGCCGGAAAATTTGTCGAAGCGGATGGCGGCACGCTGTTTCTGGACGAAATCGGCGATCTGCCGCTGGCCGTGCAGGTCAAGTTGCTGCGCGCCGTGCAGCAGGGCGAGGTCGAGACGGTCGGCGCGCGTCTTCCGCAGAAGGTCGATGTGCGGCTGATCTCGGCCACCAACAAGGATTTGATCACCGAGGTCCGCGAAGGACGGTTCCGCGAGGACCTCTATTACCGCCTGAACGTTTTCCCCATCGCTATTCCCGCCCTGCGCCGGCGCAAGGAAGATATTCCCCTGCTCGTGCGCAACTTCGCGGAAATCTTCTCCAGCGAGCAGCGTCTGACGAAGACACGGACCCTCAGCCATGCCGCCATGGCGCTCCTGACGGCCTATGACTGGCCGGGCAATATCCGCGAGCTGGAAAGCGCGATTTATCGCGCCGTCGTCATGGCGGAACATTCCGAACTCGACGTCACGGATTTTCCGCAGTTGGCCGTCACTCTCCCGGATGGACACGCGCATGGCGTGGTGCCGCATCTCTCATCCGAGCCGCTGCGCACCGAACCTGCGACAGGTTCGCATTCGTCGCAGGCCGGGATGTTGCATGCCGGTCCGGCACAGGCAGGACGGTCCCTCTCGCCAGCTGAACGGCGGGCGATGCGGTCGGTGGAGCCTGCGACCGATTCGGCCATTCCGAGCGTCGATGCCGGTGGCAATGTGCGAAAGCTGGCCGAGGTGGAAGAGGAGCTGATCCGGTTCGCGCTGAAATTCTACCGCGGACAGATGAGCCAGGTGGCGCGAAAGCTTGGTATCGGGCGCTCGACGCTCTACCGCAAGCTCAAGGATTACGGGATCGATCCGGATGATCCGTTTTCCGAAGCTGCTTGAGCGACCTCCTGTTGGGACAAGCTTGCCTTACGCTTTCGTCAAAAACGTGCGGTGTCGTTTAGACCTTGTTAGTGATCCATTCACTATATTATAAGGATAAGTGACGACTGTGGCATAAATGCCATGCTGTCACCGTATTTGACAGTCAACTGGACAGCCAAAGGGAGCGGCGTGTCCGTCGACGGGGAAGAAGGTTTGCAGGATTTGTCGGGAATGATAACGCCTTTCGGCGCCAAAGTGCGCGACCTCTGCCGTCGTTGGGCCGGCCGTCTGCCGCGTCTCCTCGGGTCGCTGGTCATTGCCGCATCCATGGTGACGCCGGGTATCGTTCCCGCCGTCGAGGCCGCCGGACAGACCCGGACGCTCAAGATCTTTTTCATTCATACCCGCGAGAAGGCAGAAATCACCTTCAAGCGAAATGGCCGCTACGACCCGAAAGGCCTGCAGCAGGTCAACAACATGCTGCGCGACTGGCGCCGCAACGAGCCGACGAAGATGGACCCGCGTCTTCTCGACCTGATCTGGGAAGTCTACCAGAAGAGCGGCTCGCGCGATTACATCCACGTCGTCTCCGCCTATCGCTCGCCGGCCACCAACGGCATGCTGCGCTCGCGCACCAAGGGTGTCGCCAAGAAGAGCCAGCATATGCTCGGCAAGGCGATGGACTTCTACCTGCCCGACGTGAAGCTGAAGACGCTGCGCGAAATCGGCATGAAATTCCAGGTCGGCGGCGTCGGTTACTATCCGACATCCGGTTCGCCCTTCGTCCACATGGACGTCGGCGGCGTGCGCGCCTGGCCGCGCATGAGCCGTGGCGAACTCGTTCGGCTTTTCCCGGACGGCAAGACCATGCACCTTCCCTCCGACGGCTCGCCGCTTCCCGGCTATGAGCAGGCGGTGGCGGACTACAAGCGTCGCGTTGGGTCGAGCGCCATCGAAGTGGCTGGCGGCGGCACCAAGGGCGCCGGCGATCGCGAGACCAAACGCGGCGGCAAGAACCTCTTCGCCATGCTGTTTGGCGGCGGCGATGAGGACGAGGATGCAACGGCGATCGCAAGCGGTGCCGATAGCGATGATTCCGAAGCGCCTGCTCAGGCACCCGCCCGGACAACCAGGCCCGCGGCCGCCCCTGTCCAGCAGCCGGTGCTTGCCGGCGTAGAGGGTGCGGACGAAGGCCCCGTGGTTGCGGAACAGACCGTCAAGGCGCCGGTTCCGCTCGTTCGCCCTGCCTTCCAGGAGGCGGATACGGCTGTTCAGACGGCGCTTGTCGCTCCGCAGAGAAATGCCGCGCAGGATGCCCTTGCCGCAGCGCTTCCGGATCCCGCAACGGCAGACCCGGCAACGACGGGCGAGCAGTTTGCCGATCTGAGAGGCTACAAGGTTCCCGTGCCGATGGCGCGCCAGACAGATCCTCAGGGTAGCGAGGCATTGCTCGCCAGTGCCGACCCGAATGCGATGACGGAAGATTCGGAAGCTCTGGGCTTCGTCCCGGTTCCAGCCCTTCGTCCCGCTGGAGAGGCTGCCTTGATGGCCGTCGCCCAGGCTGATGTCTCCGGTGCAAAGACAGGCATGGCGGCAGAGCCGTTACCGACACCGACGACGGCGCCATCCGTGATTGCCACTGCGCAGGCTCCCGTTGATACCGCGGCTGAAGCCGGTGCCAAGGTTGCCCTTGCTGCTCCGACCGTCGCGACTGTTCCCGCGGCAAGGCCGGAAGTCGTGGCCATGGCACAGACGCCGCCGGCCGTGCCGGCCCACAATCCGACCCGGATCGCAGCGGCACCGGTTCGCCCGGCTGCGCCACCGGTGGAGCTCGCGTCCTACGCTCCAGCGCCGACGTCTGCACCACGTGATCCCTTCGGAAGTGCTTTCGATGTGCCTGCCGAGGTTCCCACCAAGGCTGCCCGTCCGAAAAAGGTCCAGGCCGATGCCGCACATCGCTCTTCCGTCCGCACGGAACCGAAGCTGACCCAGAAGATCATTGCGGAATGGGCGCTATCGACCAGCCGGATGGCGACGCTGTCCAAGCCTGTAAAGGCACCGCGATTCGTCTCGAGCTCGCTGCGTGCTTCGCCGACGACGGTCTACTCTGCCGGATTTACCAACCGTCCGGCGGTCGCCGACACGGCCAAGTTCAGCGGCACAGCCGTGAACTTCATGGAAGTCCAGCGCTTTAACTAGTTGCAGCCAGTTGTGCGCTGCGGCCTCGTAACGAGACCTACTGAGCTTGAAATGCCCCGTTAATCGGGGCATTTTTGCCTCGATACGGTAAATCCCCTAAAAATAGATCTTTCGGTTGTAATCTCGGGCGAAATTTGACACCGTCTCGGCAGACTTACGGTAAGTCGGCATTCGGAGTTCGGTCATGGCCAGTACAGCGCTCTCGTCGCTCTCCCCCTTATGCCCGGAATGGCGTGATCTGAATTCCGTTCCCCAGCACCGCTATTTCACGTCCAATCCCGTGGTCGATCGCCTCAGACGTGCGGTGCCCTTCGATCATATCGCGATCAGCGGGCTCGATCTCGAAGGGTACCAGTTCGGACGTGGCGTCTCCGTCGATACCGACCTGCCGCCCGCCTATGTCGAGACCTATGCGCGCGAGCGGCTTTACGAGATCGACCCGTTCGTCCAGGCCGCGCTTTCGGGCAAGCTCGTCGTAGAGGCGGAGATCCTGGCGCATACGCCGAGACCGGCTCTTCTGGAACGCGTCACATCGACCTTTAACGTTCACAATCGGACGCTCGTACCGGTCATGCGGAATTCCGTTGTTTATGGCGCGGTCACCTTCATGCGGGAAACGCCGTTCGACAGCGAGGAGCTCGCGTTCCTGATGCTGATCGCACCCTCCCTGCATGCGGCCGTCACGCGGCCGTTGATGGAGCGCTTCGCCATTTCTCACCTGCGGTTGTCACGCGGCGAGGTGGCCTGCCTCATGCAGGCGAGCCATGGTCTGACGAGCGAGGGCATCGCGCGGGCGACGGGCTATCAGAACGATACGGTCAACAGCTATATCAAGTCGGCAATCAAGAAGCTGGGGGCCGCGAACCGCACCCACGCCATCGCCGATGCCATCCGGCGCAATCTCATCCACTGAGCCCCGCAGTCGCGTCCGGCGCGCAAACGAAGACGCCGCCCGTCGATTGCGACGTGCGGCGTTGCTGCTGCCTGCGTTTGGCCGCGGCAGACTATTCCATGCCGAGGGCGGCCATGTAGGTCTGGAGGATCGTTTCCTCCTCGATGCGCTCGTTCGCATCCTTCTTGCGCAGGCGAATGATCGTGCGGATCGCCTTGGTGTCGTAGCCTCGGCCTTTCGCCTCGCCCATCACGTCCTTGATGTCGTCGGCGATCGCAGCCTTCTCTTCTTCCAGGCGCTCGATACGCTCGATGAACTGGCGAAGCTCGGCAGCGGCGACGTTTTCCACGCCCGTTTCCGGGATTGTTCTCTCGTCCATTCCTGTTGTCCTTTTCGTTCAGGCTGTTTGATTGACCATACATCTCTCCGGCCGGCCGGGGAGGGCGCAGACGGGATGCGGAAATTTCGGAGGCTTTCGGGCCTCATGCCCGGCTGGGCCGTCACCTGCCGTGAAGCGGCGTCGAGGTCAAGTCACTTTGCGCAAAGATCGCCGCACGACGATCTGCCTGCATTGCCGTCACGGCTTCGGCCGGTTGGTCGCGAAGGCAGCCTGTTTGTCGGCGCTCGCCTCGCGCTGGTGCTTCTCCCGCCATTCGTCATAGGGCATGCCATAAACGATCTCGCGGGATTGCTCCTTCGTCAACGGCTGTCCGCTTGCCTCGGCTGCATCGCGATACCAGTTGGACAGGCAGTTCCGGCAAAAGCCGGCAAGGTTCATGAGGTCGATGTTCTGCACGTCGCTGCGCTCGTCGAGATGCGCCAGCAGGCGGCGAAAGGCGGCGGCTTCGAATTCCGTGCGCTGTTCGGCCGTAAGGTCCGGCATCGGGCTCGCTTTCGTGTCGGGCATGGCATGTCCTTTGGTCGGTTGAGCGGCTGGGCGCTCGAAAGCGGTGAGTTACGAGGCGTAGGGCCCCGTGCGCGACGGGTGCCGCTGCGTGCGGTGCAGGTCGGCGCGGGCATTCAGCTGCTCGAAGATCGGCGCCAGGCGGTCGATCCAGGCAGCGACACCCTCAGGCGTGCCGATCTGGTCCTGCCGTACCTCGATCAGAGCATGCGGCATGCCGGTTTCCATGCAGTGCCGATAGAGCGTATCGCCCCGCAAGGCACCGTCATAGGGCTCGTTGTCGCCGACCACGACGTCGCCGGGTTCGCGCAAAGCGGCCAGAAGCGGCAGCACGGCACGCGCATCCGTGTCCCAGAGCACGGTGACATGCCACGGGCGGGCCACGCCCTTCCAGGCCGGCGTGAACGAGTGAAGCGACAGGATAAGCGGCGTCCGCGCACTTGCGTCCGCGACCTCTGCAATGGTCGAGGCCACGGCCCGGTGATAGGGACGGTGGAAGCCCTCAAGGCGCGCTTCGGCTTCTTTCTGCGAAAGAGGATGATTGCCGGTAATGATCGCGCCGTCGGATATCTTCATGATCAGCGTCGGATCGTCCTCGCCCCGGTTCGGGTCGATCAGCAGGCGGGAATAGCGGCTCATCACGGCGGGCACATTCAAGCGAGCGGCCAGTCCGCGGATCAGCGGTTCCACGCCGATGTCATAGGCGATGTGGCGCGTGAAAGCGCTTTCCGGCAGGCCGAGGCTGCCGTAGCGGGTCGGAAGGCGGTTGGTCGCGTGGTCGCCAAGCAGCACGAGCCCGCGGCCCATATCGCCTCTGATGATCTCGAACGGTGCCTCGTCGGCCATTGGGTTTAACCTCTTTCGTGCCTCTGCAATTTTTGATGACATGCCGAAAAGGCAACCGCAAGGCAGGCGCATCGACGCGAGAGCGCCGCGCGTCGTTCATGAGGCGCCAAGGTCGCTCTAACACTCTCCATTTTCTGCATAATCTTCTGATAAAACCGATCCCGGTTTATGGAATTCCGCAGGAGTCGGGGCCTGCCCGGAAAAAGCCGGAAATGAGGCCTTAGACGTCCGTTGACTTTCGCCCCGCACCGTCGCAAGAAAGTGCCTCGACAAAATGCAATGGAGCACCATTGGAAACCGTGTCTCGACATCTTCTCTCCTCGTCGAACATGCGTCGCTTGTCTCTCGGTGGATTGACTGTCTTCGCGCTCGCGCTCGCCTCGCCCCTCGTGGCAACGGAGGCCCGCGCCGAATTTCGTGTCTGCAACGGTACGCAGAACCTCGTCGGGGTGGCCATCGGCTACCGCGCCAAGGAAGGCTGGATTACCGAGGGTTGGTGGCAGGTACCTGCGACCACCTGCGCGACGCTGATCGAGGGCGAACTACAGTCCCGCTACTATTATCTCTACGCCGAAGATGCGGCGCGTGGTGGCCGGTGGACAGGTAACGTCAACATGTGCGTCGCTGAGAACGAGTTCAAGATCGTCGGCGTCCAGGATTGTTTCGCGCGCGGTTTCCAGCGCATGGGCTTCAAGGAATATGACACGGGACGCCAGGGCAGCTGGATGGTTCAGCTTTCCGATACGCCCGGGACTCAAGAAGGCCAGAATTGATGAGACGGAATAGAAAAGCCAAGATCCTTGCGACGCTGGGACCCGCGTCGAACGAAGAGGCGATGATCCAGAAACTGCACGAGGCAGGCGCGGATCTTTTCCGCATCAACATGAGTCATGCCAGCCACGACATGATGCGCACGCTCATCCAGCGCATCCGCAGCGTCGAGGAACGGTGTGGCCGTCCGATCGGCATTCTCGCCGACCTTCAGGGCCCGAAGCTGCGCGTCGGCAAGTTCGTCGATGGCAAGGTCGATCTCGTTCCCGGCCAGACCTTCACGCTCGACGACAACGAGGCGCTTGGCGACAAGACCCGTGTTTTCCTGCCGCACCCGGAAATTCTCGAATCGGTCAAGGCCGGCGACCGGTTGCTGATCGATGACGGCAAGCTGCACCTGAAGGCGGAGAGCGCCGATGGCAAGAGCATCGTCTGTACCGTCGTGTCCGGCACGAAGATTTCCGATCGCAAGGGCGTGAGCCTGCCCGACACGCTGCTCGGCGTCGGCGTTCTGACAGACAAGGACCGTGCCGACCTCGATGCGGTGCTTGCCACGAACGAAGTCGATTGGGTGGCGCTGTCCTTCGTTCAGCGTCCCGAGGATCTGGTGGAGGTCCGCAAGATTTCCGGCGGTCGCGTCGGGCTGATGTCGAAGATCGAGAAGCCGCAGGCGATCGAGCGCATCGACGAAATCATCGAACTTTCGGACGCTCTCATGGTTGCCCGTGGCGACCTTGGTGTGGAAATGCCGCTCGAGGCCGTGCCCGGCCTGCAGAAGCAGCTTATTCGCGCCTGCCGCCGCGCCGGCAAGCCTGTCGTCGTCGCCACGCAGATGCTGGAGTCGATGATCTCGGCACCGGTCCCGACCCGCGCCGAAGTCTCCGACGTCGCCACCGCGGTGTTCGAAGGTGCGGATGCCGTGATGCTGTCGGCCGAATCCGCCTCGGGCGATTACCCGGTCGAAGCCGTTGCGACCATGTCGTCGATCGCCAGCAAGGTCGAGACCGACCCGCATTATTCCGGCATCATCTACGCCCAGCGCACGCCGCCGGAAGCGACGGGTGCGGATGCGATCTCGCTTGCTGCGCACCAGATCGCCGAAACGCTCAAGCTGTCTGCCATCGTCTGCTACACGTCTTCGGGCAATACCGGCCTGCGCACGGCGCGCGAGCGGCCGCAGGTACCGATCCTCGCCCTTTCGCCCGTTATCCAGACGGCGCGTCGGCTTTCCGTCGTCTGGGGCATGCATTGCGTCGTCACCAGCGACGCGACGGACCTTGACGACATGGTGAATCGCGCCTGCCGCATCGTCGCCGCGGAAGGCCTTGCCGATCCGGGTGATCGTATCATCATCTCGGCCGGCGTTCCGCTCGGCACGCCCGGCGCCACCAACATGCTGCGCATCGCCTATATCAGCGAAGATGGCGCTGGCGGCGTCTGACCGATCAAGGTTCATCCGAAGAGTGAAAACGCCGCGTTCCATGAGGGAGCGCGGCGTTTCGCGTTGAGGCCTGCGTCTCGGTTAATCCTCGTTGTCGCCAGCGATGCGCGCCTCCGCTGCGCGTGCGAGCCCGTTGAGGTCAGCCGTCTCCCCGGCAACGGTTTCGATGGCGGCGATGGCGACATCGGTGACGACGTAGTCAGGTTTGTGGCCGAGGTTGTGGATGGTGATCAGCCTTGAGCCGGCAATCGCCTCGTGCAGCTGTCGGGAGTGAATGTCCGGCAGGACGACGTTGTCCCGGTCTCCGGTGATGATGACTGTGGGCGCTTTGATCTCCACGTAGCGCGGGGCGACCTTGGTGACGTAGGCAAGCAGGTTGGCGATATCGACGGCATTGTTACGGAACGTTGCCGGGCGAAGCGCAAGATAGGTCTTGCTCTCGGCGACGTAATTGTCCGGCCGACGGTTGGGCGCAAAGACGCTGCGTGTCGCCTTGTCCACGAGCAGGCGTCCGACGGTTGGTGCGACGAGCGTTGCGAAGAGATCGCCGAGCAGGGGTGTTTTCGCGACGTCGTAGTACCAGTCGATGCCGCCCGGCCAGGGATGCGTGGCGGGGGAAAGGAAGACGAGGCCTTCGACCATGTCCTTGTGGTTCAAGGCAAACGTTGCGGCAATCGCACCACCGAAGGAATGGGCGACGATGATCGCCTTGTTGATTCCGCGCTTCTTCATGAGCGCCGCGACCGCATCGGCCTGTCCGTCCGGATAGGCGTTGCGCGGCCCGCCGCGCTCGGAATAACCAAAGCCCGGACGATCGAGGAACAGCATCTCCGCGCGGCCTTCCAGCTTCGCGCGAAAGGCTGCCATCGGATCGTTGAGATTGGCGCTGGCGCCGTGGATGAAGACGATAGGCGGCAGGTCTGCGCCCATTGGGCGGGGCACGTGAACGCTGTTCATGCGGTAGCCGCCGACATCGACCAGCTCGCCATCACGGTCGTTGTTCCGCTCGAAAGCCGATGCCTGATAGGTTCCGGCGCCGACGCCCACGGCAATCAGGATGAAGAAGGCGGCGAGCGTGGAGAGCATGATGGTCCTGAAGGTGGAGAAGGAAGGCATGGATCGATCGTCGTCACACCGTTTGAAGTCGCAACCCGATGTCGGCACCGGCGGTGTGATCTCCGGCTCGCAATCGGATTTTCGATGTCATACGGAAAGCGCCACGTGGCGGTTCACCGGCCTTGGACCGGCACTTTACGGGGCACGTTGGAGACATACGCACCGAGCCTGAGAAGCACAGTGATCACACGTCAGGTGCGGTTGCCGGCCAGCTTCTCTTCCAGTTCGCCCACCTGCTCCTGGGCCTTGCGTTCGGCGGGGTAGACCGTGAGGAACTGTTCCCAGGCCCGCAGCGCCAGTTCGTCCTTGCCGGAGGCGGTGAGGATAGCGGCCATGCCGGCGAGAGCACCGAAGTGCCGCGGCTCCAGGGCCAGCACGCGGTTGATGTCGGACATGGATTTCCGATAGTTGCTCATCTGGTAATGCAGCGTCGCCCGCTGGTTCCAGCCTTCGACATAGTCGGGCGCGAGTGCGATGACCTGGTCATAAAGGTCGAGGGCGCTCGGCTGCTTGCTGTCGGCCACGGCCTTGGCCGCCCACTGCATGAGAAGGTTGACCGTCGCACTTCCGGAATCCTGCCACTCGAGCCGGATCTGCTCGGCGATGCCGCGCGCCTTTTCTGCATCCCGCTCGCGCTTCAGCGCCGCAAAGAGCGTGTCGAGCTTCTCGGCGCGCGTGGGCAGCTTTTCCGGCTCGGCCGGCTTGCCAGCCGGCGACCCGGCGGTCGGCACCTGTCCCGTATCCGCCGCTTGCACAAAGCCGGCAGGGGACAGGGCAAGGCACGCCGCAACCAGAAGAGCAGAGCGACGCGTCACGGGAATCAGAAGACGGGACATGAAAAAGGCCATGGTGAGAGAGTATCCCGCCATGGCCTCAGATCAAATCAATTTTATGACATGCTTCCCGACCAAGGGTCGAGACGTAGGTCACAGCAGTCCCGGTTCGGCAGATTGCCTCAGCCCTGACGGGCCTTGAAACGCGGGTTCAGCTTGTTGATGATGTAGACGCGGCCCTTGCGGCGAACCAGACGGTTTTCGCGATGACGGGCCTTCAGCGACTTAAGCGAATTTTTGATCTTCATCTTTCTGATCCGCAGTTGCGGCGAATGCACATTCGCACAGGGTCTAAACAATCAAAAAGCGCGCCTGCGAGCCTTTCAGGGCTGAGCGCGCTCTTTACGGTGGCTGGCAAATACCCCGAGCCCGGGGCGCTGTCAACCATAAGGGCCGGGATTTTGGCCGGGAAGCCCGGTTTTTAGCAGTCTTGTGACATCCGGCGCAAAGCTTGGCCAAGCGTCGTCACATGGCCCATCTTCCGGCCCGGCCGGGCCTCGTCCTTGCCATAGAGATGAACGAGCGTACGGGGCTCCTGCAGCCATCGTGGCAGGTCGTGGATGTCGTCGCCGATGAGGTTCTGCATCACCGCGTCCGAATGGCGGGACGTATCGCCCAGCGGAAGATCGCAAACGGCGCGGATGTGCTGTTCGAACTGCGAAATCACGCAGGCTGCCTCGGTCCAGTGTCCGGAATTGTGAACGCGGGGCGCGATCTCGTTGACGACGAGGCTCCCATCCGGCCGCACAAAAAACTCCACGCCGATGACGCCCACATAATCCAGCGTTTCGAGGATGGCTTTTGCCGCAGCGTTCGCGCTCTGCCTGGCTGCCGTATCGATCGTCGCTGGAACGGTGGAGGTGTGGAGAATACCGTTGCGATGAACGTTCTCCGCCGGATCGAAGGCAGCGAACGCGCCATTCGTGCCGCGCGCGGCGATGATGGAGATCTCGCGGTCGAACCCGATGAAGCTCTCCAGAATCAGTGGCACAGCGCCCAGACGCTCGTAAACGGCGGCCGCGTCCTTGCCATCCTCTCGGAAAACATGCTGCCCCTTGCCGTCATATCCAAAACGGCGGGTCTTCAGGACGCCCTTGCCGCCGAAATCCGCAAGGGCCGTCACGAGTTCCTCGGCGCTGTCAATCGGGTGGAAACGCGCGGTTTCAAGACCGCATGCATTGAGGAACCGCTTCTCCGTTACCCGGTCCTGCGCCACCTCCAGCGCCTTTGGCGGCGGATAGACCGGCAGGCTGCGCGCAAGACGCGTGGCGGCGGAAACGGGTACGTTCTCGAATTCGTAGGTCACGACGTCGCAGGCCGCAGCCAGAGCGTCGAGCCCGGCCTCGTCGTCATAGGCGGCCGTGATCTGCCGGTTGGCAACCTGGGCCGCCGGGCAATCCGCCTGCGGTTCGAGAATGACGGTGCGAACGTTGAGGCGCGCAGCGGCCATGGCGAGCATGCGCCCGAGTTGACCGCCACCGATGATGCCGAGCGTGATCATGCAGGATCTACCGGATATTCGGCAACGGCGGCGCTCTGCTCGGCGCGCCAGATATCCAGCCTGTCGGCAAGATCGGGGTCGGAAAGGGCCAGCACGGCGGCGGCCAGCAGTGCCGCATTGATAGCGCCGGCGCGGCCGATGGCGAGCGTGCCGACGGGAATACCAGCCGGCATCTGGACGATGGAGAGCAGGCTGTCCTGGCCGGACATGGTTTTCGACTGAACAGGCACGCCGAAGACGGGCAGAGGGGTCATCGCAGCCGTCATGCCGGGCAGGTGGGCAGCGCCACCAGCCCCGGCGATGATGACCTTGAAGCCTTCTTCGCGAGCGGAGGAAGCGAAGCTCACCAGCCGGTCGGGCGTGCGGTGGGCCGAAACGATGCGCGCTTCATAAGGAATGTCGAGCGCGTCGAGCATATCGGCGGCATTCTTCATGGTTTCCCAGTCGGACTGGCTTCCCATGATGATGGCGACCGGGGGCGGGCCGGGGTTCGTCACGTCTCGCACTCCTTGAGAGGTTGGCGGAAGGGGTTCGCGCCGGCCTTCGAAAACGCCCGCGCTGGAGGTAAGGTTCACGCTCGGTCGTGTCTCATGGCCCTCATCAGGCCGGTCAGGCGATGATGTCGGGAATGATCACATCCTCGATCTTCGTGATCTTGTCCTTGATGGCCAGCTTTTTTTTCTTCATCCGCTGGATTCGCAGCGCGTCGCAGCCGGTCTGGATCATCGCGTTGATCGCGACATCGTAATCTTCGTGCTCCTGACGCAGACGCGCAACGCTCAGTCTGAGTTCGGCCTGGTCCTGATCGGGCATGAGGATTTCCCTGTCGGCATCCGGCGGCAGAACTGTCGTCGGGTAAGAAATAAGACGCGTGGACGCTCGGCTTCGAGCGGGCCGGTTCGGATCATTGCAGCATGGTCGGAACCTTCCTGTCCCGTGCGCGATTCATCCAAGGCGCGATCCTCTAGCATAGAACGATCGTTCACGGGAAGTTATCCGTTTCTGCGATTTCGCCTTCGACAAATCGGAAAACGCATGGCACACTTCCCGGGTTAGAACCTGAACATCCGGCGCCTGGCGACCGGATGCAAGCAAAAGGAAGGGACTGCCACATGAACATTGAGGCTCATCTTGCAACGCTTGAGAAAAAACACGGTGCTCTCGAAGAAGAACTGCATTCGGCTCTGACGAGACCGTCTGTAGAAGACGGGTATATTGCCACGATCAAGCGTCGGAAGTTGCGTTTGAAGGACGAGATCACGAAGATCCGTTCGACGACTCATTGATTACGTAAAGCATTCTCTCCAGGGAAATTCACAAGACAGCCGGACCCAGCCGATCATGACGGCGCAACATCCGTGCTTTTGAAGCAAGACGCCTCGCAGATCGGTTAACCCCGATCTGCGAGGCGTCGGCTTTTTGGGGTGACGTCGGTCGTGAAGCCGGCGGCTCGTTCTCCTCGAGGCGCGCCGTTCCGTCGGAGCAGGGACATGTCTTCTGCCAGATTGTTGTGCAGATTTGCGCGGCATGCTTTCGCATTCGCGCCCGCCACGTGGACGAAAATCTGCTTCTGGTTGTTGCTGCGGTGCATACAGGATGTGGTCGGGATGTGGCTTATGACCATCCCAGGCAACGCCACAACAGCACGTCGCGGGCTTCACCGGTAAGCATTTGCATACGCGCCTGGCGCTGGGACTTCTGTTGTCATCTTCCCGGACATCACCGCGTCGTTCGCGGGGATATAGGCGACACGCGATGATGCGCATCGCGACGGCCGCAAGAAGGATGAGAACGCAGGTTTGATGATTCGAGCAAAACCTGACAGCGGCACATACATACATCACCCGTCAATTTTGCGAGATTTCCGGCGGAATCTTCTACTTCAGAGTGAAGCCATTGCTTTGTGCGACACTGAACATCAGGTGCGAGCCCCTCGCTGCCGGACATGCAATGACAGGGCGACGCATCCGGGCGGATGCGTAATGATCATGATTCTCAGGCACGTGCCGTTGCTGTGGCGGTCATCTCCAGGCGCAAGCCGCCCCCTCAGGCTGGCTTATCCGCCGATAACCGTGTGCACAGCGGCAACTAGGCCCAGAACTGATCCAACCAGAGATTGACGGCGTCGAATCCCGGCTTGTTGATCTGGTAGATGCGCTTGGTCCCGTTGGGCGAGACGGAAACGAGGTTGGAATCGAGCAGAGCCTTGAGGTGCTGCGAAACTGCCGGGCGACTGATTGGTAAGCCTTCGGCAAGTTCGTTGACGGTCTTCGGCGCGCGCCGAAGCTCCTCGAGCAGGTAGCGACGGTTGGGATCTGCGATGGCATTGAAGGGCGATAGGTTTGACATATTAGAACGTTATTAGAAATGCACATTGTCATCAAGCAAATTGTGCATTGCCGCGAGCTATTTTTTGCAACCTGCTAATACTCGCCATATGAGAGTGTATTTTTTCACAAATTTCTATCGAAAGTCGAGCTGCGAAGGGCAGGCCGGTTGTTTCGGATAAGGTTGATCCCCGACGCGCTAGCTTGTATCGCTCGACGCACAGACAACACGCAGATGCACGTTCCCCGTGCTGCTGGAGCACCTTCATGAGCCTCACCGACAATCGTTGCCGCCTCGTCCTCATCGTTCCCGATATTGCCGATGCCACGGAGCGCGCCCGAATCGTCGGCGACGCCCTCAAGGGAGGCGATGTCGCCTCCGTCATCGTGCCGCAATACGGGCTAGACGACCAGACCTTCCAGAAGCATGCGGAAGCGCTCGTTCCGATCATTCAGGACGCCGGCGCCGCGGCGCTCGTGGCGGGCGATACCCGCGTTGCCGGGCGGGTTCGTGCCGACGGCCTGCACGTCGAGGGCAACCATGAAGCGATGAGCGAGGCGATCGAAAAATTCTCCCCGAAGCTGATCGTCGGCGGCGGGAATGCGGCCGACCGGCACCACGCGCTCGAGATCGGCGAGGCCAAGCCCGATTATATCTTCTTTGGCAAGCTGAACGGAGACATCAAGCCGGAGGCGCACGGGAAGAATGTGGCGCTGGGCGAGTGGTGGTCGTCGATGATCGAAATCCCCTGCATCGTCATGGGCGGTGCCGAGCCCGCGTCTGCTCTGGTGGTCGCGGAAAGCGGCGCCGAATTCGTTGCGCTTCATCGGGCGGTTTTCGAGGTGCCGGAGCGGGCTGCCGCTGTCGTTGCGGAGGTCAATGCGCTGCTTGACGAAAAAGCGCCACGGTTTGACGCTTAAGACCGGATATGCTGGATCGTTTGCCCCGTCTCTGCCTTTTTTCCGCTGCTCTGTTCTCGGCGAGCCTTGCCACCCTGACAGCGCGTGCGCAGGATGCGCTCCCCGGCGTCGAACCCGACACCGTCGTCGTAGCCCCGGCCGAGACGTCGCCCCCACCTGAGCCAGACGCCGGTGCTCAGACGACGACAGGCGAAGCCGGCGTGGCGGCCAAGCGCGGTCGGATCACACCGTTCAATGGTGCGGCACTTCCGGAAAATGAAATTCCTGCACTGCGGCGCCCGGGCGGCGAGGCGAAGCCGGCCGATGGCAAGATCGCGCCGTCTGGCGGGGTCAATGTGCTGGAGCGCATGGGCGTGGCGCTTCCCGCGCTTCCGGCGGAAAAGCCTTTCGAGGGCAAGGCCGATGATGCCTATGGCGCGTTTCAACGCGGCTATTATCTCACGGCCATGGAGCTTGCCCTGCCACGCGCGCAACTGGGCGACGCTTCGGCACAGACGCTGGTCGCGGAGATTTTCGCGCAGGGGCTCGGCGTCCCGCGCAAGCCGAAGGACGCAGCCTTCTGGTACGGGCAGGCCGCGGCCGCCGGCGATCCCTCCGCCATGTTCAAATATGCGATCCTCCTGATGGAGGGGCGGGACGTGCCGCGTGACAAGGCCCGCTCCGAAGAGCTCATGAAAAAGGCGGCCGACCGCGGCAATGCTTCCGCCCAGTTCAATTATGCCCAGTTGCTCGTGGCCGACCAGCCGGGGCAGGCCGGGCTGAAGGCGGCGCTTCCCTATTACGAGAACTCCGCCAGCCAGGGCATCGCGGATGCGCAATATGCACTGTCGCAAATCTATCTGAATGTCGATGGCATTCCCGACGACAAGCGCGCGCGGGCGCGGGAATGGCTGTTGCGGGCGGCGGCGGCCGGGGTCGATACGGCTCAGCTCGATGCCGGCATCTGGCTCGTGGACGGGGTCGGCGGCAGCCGCAATCTCGAACAGGGTTTCCGCTGGATGCTGCGCGCGGCAAATGCCGGCAACGTCGTCGCACAGAACAAGCTTTCGCACCTCTATATCAATGCCATCGGCACCCGGCCCAATCCTGTGGAGGCGGCGAAATGGTATGTGCTTTCGCGCCGCGCCGGCCTGAAGGATGATGACCTCGAAGACTTCTACCTCGGCATCGGCGAAGCTCAACAAAAGGCAGCCCGCGAGGCGGCGAACCGTTTTCGCGCCGTGCGTGGCTGAGCGCTCCGCACCGGCCTTGGGCTCCGGCATGTTGCGGGGACTTGAAATGCACGGGGATCTGTGGTCTTGAAGCGCCGCCCGGTGGATCGTCAGGACGATCCGCCGCGTTGTCGGCTTGATGTCCGGTCTCCGCCTTGGAGATGGTCGTCGCCGACCGTTCTGTGACAGCCCCGCGATCTGCCGGTCCTCTCTCCGGCGCTTTTTTCAGAGGAAGCCCGAAATGGCCCGTTCCGCCCTTCTCAACGTCATGGTTCAGGCCGCCTTCAAGGCCGGCAAGTCGTTGTCCCGCGATTTCGGCGAGGTGCAGAACCTGCAGGTTTCCATGAAAGGGCCGGGCGACTATGTGTCGCAGGCCGATCGCAAGGCTGAGAAGATTGTCCGCGAAGAGCTGATGAAGGCCCGGCCGACCTATGGCTATCTCGGCGAGGATGGCGACGAGGTCGAAGGCAGCGACGGCGCGCATCGCTGGATCGTCGATACGCTCGACGGCGCCGCTAACTTCCTGCACGGCATCCCGCATTTCGCCATTTCCATCGCGCTGGAGCGTCAGGGCGAGATCGTGACGGCCGTTATCCTCAACCCCGCGACGGACGAACTCTACACGGCCGAACGCGGCGGCGGGGCATTCCTCAACGATCGTCGCCTGCGCGTCGCCGCACGCCGTAGCCTGGCGGAGGCCGTCATCTCCTCAGGCACGCCGTTTCTCGGCCGCGGCCATCACGGCAATTACCTCATCGAATTGCGCCATGTCATGGGCGAAGTTGCCGGCGTGCGCAGCCTCGGCTCGCCATCCCTGGCGCTGGCCTATGTCGCAGCCGGCCGGTTCGACGGCTATTGGGAGCGCGGCCTGATGCCGTGGGATCTGGCAGCCGGCACCTTGATGGTGCGCGAGGCAGGCGGCTGGATCGCCGATATCGACGGCGGCAACAAGCCGATCGAGGACGGCTCAATCATCGCCGGCAACGAATATATCCGCAAGGCGCTGCACGAGGTTCTGCATCGCCCCATGCCGGGCAAGTAATCCGGACCGGACCGTGCCGGCGGCGTTTGCCGGCACATCCCCATTTTTGCCGCTTTCCCGCGTCGATATCCCTCGACTGTCCATTTTCTCTTTGATCATGCGGCCGTCTAGGTCGTTGATCCCTTGCAGAATATGCGCGCGAACCGTTCCGGTTTCACATATTATGCAGTAGGGTCTGCGCCATATGGCCGGACCCGTTCGAGAGATGATCGGGTGGCCGACCGGGAATCGAGAGAAGCGGCATGGCGAAACTGACATTGTCTGGCTGGGATGCGGAGCAGGGCGGGGACTACAATCCGAACAAGCTGACGAGCCCCATGGTGTTCTTCTGGACCATGGTGATCTTCCTCATCATCGTCGGCTTTGTCGGCGCCATCCTGTTCCGGCAGGCGCACGCCGCCTTTCTCAGCAATCCCGGTCTGAACGGGCTGATCCTTGGCGTTCTGCTGATCGGCATCCTTCTCGTGTTCACCCATGTTCTGGCCCTCCGGCCGGAGGTGCGCTGGTTCAACAGCTTCCGCGCTGCCGGCAGCGCCGACAAGGTCGGGCGCGATCCCGTGCTGCTCGCCCCTATGAGGGCCCTCATCGGCAAGCGGCATTCGATGGCGATCTCCACCGCCGCGCTCCGCTCCATTCTCGACAGTATCGCAACGCGCCTCGATGAATCGCGCGACACGTCGCGCTATCTCATCGGCCTTCTCGTCTTTCTCGGTCTGCTCGGCACCTTCTGGGGCCTGCTCGGCACCATCGGCTCCATCAACACCGTCATCCAGTCGCTGGATGCGGGCAGCGGCGGCACGGAAGACGTGCTGTCTGCGCTGAAGACCGGCCTTTCCGCGCCGCTAACCGGCATGGGCACCGCCTTCTCCACCTCGCTCTTCGGCCTTGCAAGCTCGCTGGTTCTCGGCTTCCTCGATCTGCAGGCCGGCCGGGCGCAGAGCCGCTTTTATACCGAACTTGAAAACTGGCTGTCCTCCGTGACCGATGTCAGCTCGGATGTGAACGTGCGGTCCGACGTCACCGCCGGTGATCGCTCCGAAGACCTTCGGCTTCTCGCGGAGGAACTCAGCCGCATGACGCAGGAGGGTGGCGGCACCAGCCAGCGTACGACGGCGGCCATAGCGAGCCTTGCCGAGGGCATTCAGGGGTTGGTGAAGAACATGCGTGGCGAGCAGCAGATGCTGCGAGACTGGATCGAGGCCCAGCAGGAAGAGGCGCGGTCCATGCGCCGTACCCTCGACAAGCTCGCAGCGCGGCTGTCGGACAATGACAGGAAGTCTCTGCCGACGCCGCGGCGCGCGAGCGAAGAGACGGGACAGGACTGAGATGGCGCTCGGACGCAGGGGTCGCCACCAGCGCACCGTGGATTATTGGCCCGGTTTCGTCGATGCTCTGTCGACGCTGCTGCTCGCCATCATGTTTCTGCTCTCCGTCTTCGTGATGGCACAGTTCCTCCTCAGCCGCGAAATCAGCGGCAAGGATGAGGTGCTGACGCGACTGAACAGCCAGATCAACGAGTTGACCCAACTCCTGGCGCTGGAAAAGAGCGGCAAGCAGGACCTGGAAGATTCGCTCGCCAATCTGCAGGCTTCACTTGCGACATCGGAGGGCGAGCGCTCGCGGCTGCAATCCCTGCTCGCACAGGGGAGCGGCAGTTCGGCTGCGGCAGACCAGCGTATCGGCGACCTCACCGGAAAGCTGGAGGCCGAACAGCAGGCGAGTGGTCGCGCCATGAGCCAGATCGACCTGCTCAATCAGCAGATTGCCGCGCTGCGCAGCCAGATCGCCGCTATCGAGAGCGCTCTTCAGGCGTCCGAGGCGCGAGATGCCACGTCCCAGACCAAGATCGCCGACCTTGGCCGGCGCCTCAACGTGGCACTGGCCCAGCGTGTGCAGGAGCTCAATCGCTACCGGTCCGATTTCTTCGGACGCCTTCGCGAGATCCTGTCGGACCGGGAAAACATCCGCATCGTCGGCGACCGTTTCGTCTTCCAGTCGGAAGTGCTGTTTCCCTCAGGCGGCAACGAGCTGAACCCCGCAGGGCAGGAGGAGATGGCGAAGCTCGCAATGGCGCTCCTCGATCTCGCCAAGGAAATTCCGGCGGAGATCAACTGGGTGCTGCGGGTCGATGGTCATACCGACAACGTGCCACTGTCGGGCTCCGGTCGCTATGTCGACAATTGGGAACTTTCGTCGGCACGCGCGACGTCTGTCGTGAAGTACCTCATATCCAAGGGTGTTCCCCCCGGCCGTCTGGTCGCTGCCGGCTTCGGTGAGTTCCAGCCGATCGCCGAGGGCGACACGAAGGAAGCCCGCGACCAGAACCGGCGGATCGAGCTGAAGCTGACGGAGAAATAGGCGAACGTCGCACGGCAACCGTGCGCTTGCCAATAGCCCCTCACCCTAGCCCTCTCCCCGCACGCGGGGAGAGGGGATCTGCCCCACTCGACGCTTTCGAATGAGGCAGTCCGGTGGCATTGAGTCCCTCCGTCCCGCGTGCGGGGAGAAGGTTGGCGGCAGCCGGTGAGGGGCGCCCCGGTTACAAACGTCCCATCAATCCAGCGTCACATTCGCGTCTTTCACGACCGGCGTCCATTTGTCGATCTCCGCCTTCACGTGCGTTTTCAGTTCATCCGGCGTCGAGGCGACGATGGTGGCGCTGAAATCCTTCATGCGGGCGACAACGTCCGGGTCCGCCATGGCCTTCTTGGCGGCGGCGTTGAGGCGGGCGATCACCGGCTCCGGCGTGCCGGCGGGGGCGAACAGCGCATTCCAGGTGTAGGTCTCGTAGCCCGGAACGGTTTCGGCAATCGTGGGTACGTCCGGGAAGGAAGCTGCGCGCTCGGCAGTGGTCACGCCCAGCGCCCGCAAGGTGCCGGCCTTGATGTGGCCGGAGGATGAGGGCAGGTTGTCGAACATGATCGGCACCTGATTTCCGATCACGTCGTTCAAAGCGGGGCCGGATCCCTTGTAGGGAATGTGCAGCATGCTGACGCCGGCCATCTTTTTGAAGAGTTCGCCCGAGAGGTGCAGCGGTGTTCCGTTGCCGGAAGAGGCATAGGAATATTTCTCTGGTTCGGCTTTCAGAAGGGCGATCAGCTCAGCCACCGTCTTTGCCGGCAGTTCCGGATTGACGACGAGGACATTCGGCACCAGCACGAGAAGCGAGACCGGCGCGAAGTCCGTTTCGGGATCATAGGGCTTGGTTTTCAGGATCAGCGGGTTCAGCGCGTGCGTTGCCACCGTACCCATGAGGATGGTGTAGCCATCCGCGTCGGCGCGGGCGACATTCGTTGCACCAAGATTACCCCCGGCACCGGCAACGTTCTGCACGATGACCTGCTGGCCCAGATCGTCCGACATCTTCTGCGCGACGATGCGCGCTACCACGTCCGTCGAACCGCCGGCCGCAAAGGGCACGACCATGGTCACGGTTCGCTGTGGAAACTCCTGCGCCTTTGCGCTGCCTGCGCCGAATGCAAGCGGCAGAGCCATCGCCAGGGCTGGCAGAGCTCCGGTCAAAAAGGATTTGAAGACAGACATCGCGTTCCTCCCGTCACTGTCTGAGATCGGCTCGGCGCAACCTCCGAAGCGCCAGCCGGAATGCAGAGTGACATCGGGGGTATGAGAGAGACAACCGCCTCTTTCATCGCGGTTCCGCATTTTTGCGGTGCGGGCATTCCCTCATGGGTGACCTTCCACCCGCCCTGCCGGGGAATGGGTGGAAAGACACCCAGTATGTCAGAGGTTGGCGACGTTCAGCCCTTGAGCGCCATGATCGAACTGAAGCCGTGCCAGACGCGCATAGAGGCCACCCTGGCGCACCAGCGAGGCATGGGTACCGTCTTCCACGATGCGTCCCTGATCCATGACAAGAATGCGGTCCGCCTTCAGTACGGTCGCCAGCCGGTGAGCGATGACGAGCGTCGTGCGCGTGCGTATCAGTCCGTCAAGCGCCGTCTGCACCAGCGTCTCGCTTTCCGCGTCGAGCGCCGAGGTCGCCTCATCGAGCAACAGGACCGGCGCATCCTTCAGGATGGCCCGGGCAATGGCAATACGCTGGCGCTGGCCGCCCGAGAGGGTAATGCCACGCTCGCCGACCGGCGTGTCGTAGGCTTCCGGCATGGCGCGAATGAAGGGATCGGCCTGTGCGGCGATGGCCGCCGCTACGACTGCCTCACGGGTTGCGCCCGGCGTGCCGAAGGCGATGTTCTCGTGGATGGTTGCGGCAAAGATCGTCACGTCCTGCGGCACGATCGCCACCCTGCCGCGCAAACCGCGCGGCGAGAGATCGCGGATGTCGATGCCATCGAGCCTGACGGTGCCGCTATCAGGATCGTAGAAGCGCAGGAGCAGTGAAAAGAGTGTGCTCTTGCCGGCGCCCGACGGGCCGACGATCGCAACGGTCTGGCCGGGCTCGACAGCAAAGCTCAAACCTTTCAGACTCTTTTCGAGCGGGCGCGTGGGATAGGCGAAGTGGACGGCCTCGAACGCGACCCGGCCGATGGCCGGCTGCGGAAGCAGCTGGGCCTCTGCCGGCTCCGTGATGGCAGGCTGTTCCTGCAGAAGTTCGCTCAGTCGCTCGGCAGCGCCTGCCGCCTGTGAAAGCTCGCCCCAGACTTCCGAAAGGGCGCCGAGGCTGCCGGCCGCAAAGACGGAGTAGAGCAGGAACTGCCCGAGCGTTCCGGGCGAGATCGTGCCTGAGAGCACATCCTGCGCGCCGAACCAGAGCACGGCGACGACGCTGCCGAAGATCATGGTGATGGCGAAGGCGGTCAGCGCCGATCGCGCGGTGATTGCGCCGCGCGCGGCCCTGTAGGCGTCTTCCACCGTGCTGCCGTAGCGCTCCATGGCTGTCGCCTCGCCATTGAAGGCCTGAACGGTGCGGATGGCGCCGATCGCTTCGCTGGCATAGGCCGACGCGCCTGCGAGCCGGTCCTGCGCCTCGCGCGAGCGGCGGCGGACATTGCGGCCGAAGGCGACGAGCGGAAAGACGATGACGGGTATCGCCATCAGCACGAGGCTCGACAGCTTCGGGCTGGTATAGACCATCATCGCGATGGCGCCGAGGCAGAGGATGATGTTGCGCAGGGCAACGGATGCGGTGGCGCCCACCGCCGACTTGATCTGCGTGGTGTCGGCCGTCAGCCGCGAGACGATCTCGCCGGACTGGTTGACGTCGAAGAAGGCCGGGGAGAGCCGCGTGATATGGTCGAACACGTCGCGCCGGATATCGGCCACCACTCGCTCGCCGAGCGTGATGACGAAGAAGTAGCGGCCGGCGCTTGCCAGAGCCAGAACGACGGCGAGCACCATCAGCATGGCGAAATAGGTGTTGATGAAGGCGCTGTCGGAATTGGAAAATCCATGGTCGATCATGCGGCGCACCGCCAGCGGCAGCGTCAGCGTGGTCAGCGCAGCCGCCACGAGACAGACGGCGGCCCCGGCCACCAGACCGCGATAGCGCTTCACATAGGGAAGCAGCCCGGCCAGCGGCCGGACGTTTCGCCTGGTCCCTGCCGCTTTGTCGTTGTCGATCGCCACACTGCCCTCCCGTCGCCCAACGCTTGGACGAACTATTTCACGCGCCTTGCGGCCAGATCCCGTCATCCGGCTTTGCTGCCGGGCCTTGCTTATCGGGCCTTGTTATCTCTTGGGCCTTCATGTATAGGCACCGCATCCAATTGAAAAGACGTTGGCCGAAATGCGGTCTGCGGCTTCATTATCGTGTTCGGTCCCGCAGCCGCAAGTGGTTGCGACAAATGGACCCGGGAACTGCAGGAAGAGTGTTATGAAGGCTGATATCCATCCCGCTTACCACATGATCAAGGTGGTCATGACCGACGGCACCGAGTACGAGACACGCTCGACCTGGGGCTCCGAAGGCCAGACCATGAACCTTGAAATCGACCCCAAGTCGCACCCGGCCTGGACCGGCGGCAACCAGCAGCTCATGGACCGCGGCGGCCGCGTCTCCAAGTTCAAGAAGCGCTTCGAAGGCCTCGGCCTCTAGGAAGCGCTCGCAGTCCGGTCCGTCTGAACGACGATCAGGGTTTGTGCTGCATCGATATGTCGGAAGAGCCCGGTTCGCCGGGCTTTTTTGCGTTTGTCGGTGGTATGATAGGGGGAGTTGGGACGGTGCGGCTGCCCATCATCGTCGCGGTCATGCCGAAGAACGCGACATCGTCCCATCAACCAGACATGAAAAAGCCCGGCATGCCGGGCTCTTGTCGTCCTGACCTTGAGATCGGAGATCTCAGTTCGTGCCGAACGCCGTCTGAAGCAGGCTCAGCTGGGCCTTCACGCCGTTCTGGTTGTCGGGCACAAAGCTACCGGCTTCCTGCGGGCGATAGATTTCGCGGTCGAGCAAAGCCACGCGGTTCTGGAGGCGGAGCGAGCGGTCGATGAGGTCGCGGAAACCTTCCGGAAGGTCGGACCAGCCCGGTGCGGTGCGATCGACATTGAAACTGTCGAGGCGAACCTTGTTCTTTTCCGAGAGGACCTGATCGCGCGTCATCTCGCCATTGTTGACGGCGCGCTGAAGGAGCAGCCACGACGCCATCTGCATCAGGCGCGTGGTGAGACGCATGGATTCTGCGGCGTAGAGGACCGATGCCATGCGTGGCAAGACCTTGGAGGCGGCGCGACCGTGACCATCGAGGTAGCTGGCGGTTTCTTCGACCAGTCCCATGCCTTCGGCGTAGAGCGCCTTGAACTGTGCCGATGCTGCGGCGTGGCCTGCAAAACTGACGGTGTTCAATCCGCGTTCGGACATGTTTCATTCCCTGGTTAGACGCATTCACTCGGTCAGGTAACGGGCGGGTCGATAAAAAGTTTCTAACGCCGCTCTTCTCAACTCGAAGAATGACGTCATAGCGCAATTCACGCAAGTATATTCTTAAGGAAAGGTTAACATCCACACCTTGTTGACTAGGGCAAGGCCAGGCAAAATCAAGGCAAAAAAAAGAGCCGCAGAAGCGGCTCTCAAGGTAAAACAGGGAGAAAATCAGACCATTCGCCGAAGTGAAATGTCTGAGTCCAGAGCGAACTGGATGTGACGATGTATAAACCGGAATGCTTAACGAACGGTTAAAACGGTATTGTTCCCGTCTCGATCTGTAGGATTTTCCTTAAACTTATTGTTTCGTTCATCTTTCAGGCCATGACCCGCGCAGCGATTCGTTTGCGGTCGTCATTGTCCCTGCGGGTTGCGTGGAATGTCGTCCCGGCCGCCGGGTTCCACGGTAGCGTTTTCTTCTTCGATCTTTTCCGGCGACGGATCGGCGACTGTGGTCTGCGCCGCGCGCGGCGACATTTGTAGGCTTTCGGGCGTCGCCATCAAGGGGCCGTTCGACATGGTGGCGGGGAAGGGGTCGCGTTCGGAGACGGGTACCGCAGCGCGGCGGCGACTGCGGAAGATGGCGTAGACAAACACGACGATGTGGGCGCAGGCGGTGATCATGAACAGCGCGTAGGGGCCCATCATCGTCATGACGGGGCCGCCGACGGTCGGGCCGATGATCGTGCCGATGCCGTAGAGCAGGAGCAGGCCGCCGGAGACCTTCACGAAGTCTTCGGGGGCGGCGAAGTCGTTGGCGTGGGAAACGGCGATCGGATAAAGCGCATTGGACATGGCGCCATAGAGGCCGACCATGATCAGCAGGGAGACCTTGCCCGCCGGCTCGAACAGGAAGATCAGCACCCCCGCCAGCGCGGCGACAGCCGAGATGCCGGCCAGCACGTAGCGGCGGTCCATCCGGTCGGAGAGGCGGCCGGCCGGAAACTGCATGATCGCGCCAAGGAAGATGACAGTGCTGACCATAAGGGCGACGTCCGCATCCGGCAGACCGGCCTGCCGCCCGAAGACCGCGGCGAGCGTGCCATAGGCGCCATTGGCGATGCCGACCATCAGAATGCCGAGGAACGACACGGGCGAATTGCGATAGAGGCCGGCCAAGTCGAGGCGAACCTGTTTCAGCGGCTGCGGCGAGACCGCCGTCGACATCAGCGTCGGCAGCATGGCAACGCAATAGACGATGCCGCACACCATGAAGAGAACGGCCGTATTGGTGTCGCCGAAAGGCACGATCATCTGGCCTGCGACCACGCCAAAGAGCGTGATGGCGATGTAGAGCGAGAAGATCGCGCCGCGGCTCTCGTTCGTCGCCCGCTCGTTCAGCCAGCTCTCGATGATCATGGACGTGCCGGCGGTGCAGAAGCCGGTGAAGGCGCGCAGGCCGACCCACCAGATGGGATCGACATGGATGCCGGTCATCAGCGCGACGATGGCGAGGATGGCCGCGAAAATGCTGAAGGCGCGAATATGCCCCGCGCGCCGCACAATGGCCGGCGCCGTCAGGCAGCCCAGCACGAAGCCGCTGGCCCAGGACGTGCCGAGCAGGCCGAGCAGCGTGGCCGAATAGCCTTCCGTGGTGCCACGCATCGGCAGGAGCAAGCTATGAAGGCCGTTTCCTAGGAAGAGGAAGAGGGTTCCAAGGAGAAGGGCCGCGACGGGGAGGAGGTTTCTGGTCATGAGACTCCGCTTGTTCCGGACGTGCCCGCGAACCTACTGCAAATTTTCCGAAACCGGAATCGGTTTGAGCAGTCATCTCCTTAAGATGTTCCAGACGGTGCTGTGGCGCCATCCGCGACATGCGGCACTCCGGGCAAGACGGCCGGTACCGTTCTTAGCGCGCAACCGGGCATGAAAGCGCGTCGCATGCGCGCCATATTTGGTCTATGGTCGCGGTGATGTCCAAAGCGCTCTCCCTGCTGCTTCTCGCCCTCATGACGGTCCAGCTGGTGAAGCCGCTGGGATGGCCGGGGCTTCGGTACCGCCGCGATTTCTGGAAGATCGCGGTGGCTGCCATCGCCGTGATGATGCTGACGGTGTTGATCAGGCCGTAGATGCTCCAGAGCATTTCCAGCCGAAGCGGGATCGCTTCGGCGTCGGACAATGCGGAGAAAACAAGAGGATAGAGCATTTCCGGTGAATACGGGTTCACCGGAAATGCTCAAGACGTGCGTCAGACCGTGAGGACGCCGCGCATGACCTCCACGCAATCGCCGATGACGCGCACGCTCATGGGTTTGCCGCCCGACATGGCGACACGCAGGTGGATCTTGCTTGCCCGGCCCATTTCCACCCCTTGGTCGATCGTCAACGCTACCGTTTCCGGCGCGGAGGGCATTCTGGCGGCGAGATAGGCGGCGAGAGCTGCCGAGGCGCTTCCGGTCGCCGGGTCTTCGGAGATGTTGTCGAGCGGCGCGAACATGCGGGCGCGCAGCGCGAGCGGATGCTCGCTGGAGCGGACGTAGAGAAAGACCGACAGGCGTCCATCGATGGGGTTAAGGCCTGACTCGGCTGCGGAAAACAGGCCGGTGTCCGGTTGCGCCGCGGCTAACGTCTGCAGGTCGGGCAGTTCGGCGACGAGGAAGGGGAGGGCGACCGAGAGGAACAGGGGCGCGTGATTGCCGGTCGCGATCTTCGCCGGTGCAAGGCCGATCATCGGGCCGAGCGTTTCCGGGGCCAGGCCGTCCGCAACCGTCAACATTTGCGGCGCCTGAATGCTGGCGCCGGTCGCAAGCCCATCGGCGTTTCGCTCGACGGTTACCTCCACGATGCCGGCTTTTTCCTCGAAGCGCAGCTCATCGCCGACGGGCTGGCCGAAGACGTGACCGGCGCGGGCCAGCGCGAAAGCGGTTCCGACGTTCGGGTGTCCGGCAAAGGGCAGTTCCATCGTGGGGGTGAAGATCCGGACTTCGGCCGTATTCTCCGGATTGGACGGTGGCAGCACGAAGGTGATCTCGGAGTAATTGAACTCCCGGGCGATCGCCTGCATCGTCTCGCCATCAAGCCCCCGCGCATCGGCGATGACGGCCAGCGGGTTGCCGCGAAAGCGCTCCTTCGTGAAGACATCGAGGGTGATGTAGTCGAACTGGGTCATGGACGGGCTCCGTTTGCGTTGCAACAAGAGCTATCGCGGATGCCGGCAACGAGGAAACGGCAGACTTGTGACCGTGACAATTTCGCGACGCGGTTCGATCCGCCGCCCCTACGGGTTAGCTCTCGGTACAAAAAAACCCGGCCGCACTTGGCGGCCAGGTCTCCTTCCTCCCAGAAGGTGTGAAGGCATCCGTGCGAATGCCTTGTCTGTGATGCACGAAAGGGCGATCAGGCCGCCTTTTCCAGGTCCTTCTTCCAGCCGCCGAGGGCTGCGAGGCCGCACATGCGGGCGCGGTGGGTGAAGGCGCGCTGGCCGGCAGCAACGTTCTCGGCCTTGCCCTGCCATGCGTTCAGCGCTTCCGTCTGGAGCGCGCGGCCGTAAGAGAAGGTCATGGTCCACGGCAGGTCGAAGCCGGCGATCATGGCGGAGAGATGCGCGGTGGCTTCTTCCGTCGTCTGGCCGCCGGACAGAAACGCGATGCCGGGCACGGCAGAGGGAACGGTGCGCTTGAGAACCGCGACGGTGCGCTCGGCAACCTGTTCGACGCTGGCCTTGCGGGCCTTCTTGCCGTCGATGACCATGCTCGGCTTGAGGATCATGCCTTCGAGCGAGACGCGGGCGTCGTTCAGTTCGGCAAAAACGATGCGCAGGGTTTCCTCGGTCACGTCGGCCGAGCGCTCGATCGAATGATCGCCGGGGACGCCGTCCATGAGGACTTCCGGCTCGACGATCGGCACGATGCCCGCTTCCTGGCAGAGTGCTGCGTAGCGGGCCAGTGCCTGTGCGTTCGCCTTGACGGAGCCGAAGGTCGGCAGCGTGTCGGAAACAGCGATGACGCCGCGCCACTTGGCAAACCGTGCTCCGGCTTCATAATAGGTCTTCAGGCGGTCGGCGAGACCATCGAGGCCTTCGGTGATGGTTTCGCCCGTAAACTTCGGCATCGGCTTTGCGCCGGTGTCGACCTTGATTCCCGGCACCGCGCCGGCCGCGCGGATGATATCGACGAAAGGCGTGCCGTCGGCAGCCTTCTGGAACAAGGTTTCCTCATAAAGAATGACGCCGGAAATGTGCGCCTTCATAGCGTCGTCCGCACGGAACAGCATCTCGCGGTAGTCGCGACGGGAGGTTTCGCTGGAGGCAAGGCCGATCGTATCGAAGCGCTTGCCGATCGTCGCCGTGGATTCGTCCGCTGCCAGGAGACCCTGTCCCTTTGCCATCATCGCTGCGGCAATGTCTTCCAGTCTCTCAGTCATGATCTATCCTCCGTCGTTTGATTTTGTGCCTTTGCGATAGCAGAAGTTGAACAGGATGCAAAATAAATTAAAATGTTTAAAACGATTGAAATTAATTTAATCGTTTGAAATCACTCGCCGATTTTCGGCTCACTGGCGGACAGTGACTGCAAGCGCTTTGGGTCGGTGAACGTCAGGAGGCGCATGGGTGTCCACGCGCCTCCTTTTCAAGTGTCTGTTTTGCCTACTTCTGCTGGTGCAGGACATCCACGCCGGGAAGCGGCTTGCCTTCCATCCACTCCAGGAAAGCCCCGCCGGCGGTGGAGACATAGGTCAGATCGTCAGCGACGCCGGCATGGTTCATGGCCGAAACAGTATCGCCGCCGCCGGCCACGGAGACGAGCGCGCCGCTTTTCGTGCGGGATGCCGCGTGCTTGGCGACCGCGACCGTCGCCTTGTCGAACGGCGCGATCTCGAAGGCACCGAGCGGACCGTTCCAGACCAGCGTTTCCGCCTTGCTGACCCAGTCGTTGACAGCTGCGATCGATTTTGCGCCGACGTCGAGAACCATAGCGTCGGCCGGGATCGCCTTGATGTCGACCACCTCGTTGGCAGCGCCGGCCTTGAACTCGCGCGCGATGACGCCGTCTACCGGCAGCACGATAGCGCAGCCCGATGTTTCCGCCTCAGCGAGGATGCTGCGCGCCGTGTCCGCAAGATCATGCTCGCAGAGCGACTTGCCAACATCGATGCCCTGCGCGGCGAGGAAGGTGTTGGCCATGCCGCCGCCGATGACGAGGGCGTCCACCTTCTTCACGAGGTTCGTCAGAAGGTCGATCTTGGTGGAGACCTTGGCACCGCCGACGATGGCGACGACCGGACGCTTGGGTTTGCCGAGACCCGCTTCCAGCGCTTCCAGTTCCGCCTGCATGGTTCGGCCGGCATAGGCCGGCAGGAGGTGCGCGAGGCCTTCCGTCGAAGCATGGGCACGGTGCGCCGCGGAAAAGGCATCGTTGACGTAGATGTCGCCATTTGCAGCAAGTGCTTTGGTGAAGTCGGCGTCGTTCTTTTCTTCACCTTTGTGGAAGCGCGTGTTCTCGAGCAGCAGAATATCGCCGTTCTCAAGGCCAGCGACGGCTGTTGCCGCGGCTTCGCCGATGCTGTCGGCGGCGAAGTGAACGCGCTGGTCGATAATGTCCTCGACGGCGGCAGCGATCGGCTTCAGCGACATTTCCTCGACCGGCTCACCCTTGGGGCGGCCGAAATGGGCGAGTAGTATGACCTTCGCGCCCTTTTCCGACAGTTCGCGGATCGTCGGTACGACGCGCTCGATGCGCGTGGCGTCTGTCACCTTTCCGTCCTTCGTCGGCACGTTCAGGTCGACGCGCACGAGCACGCGCTTGCCGACGATGTCGGTCAGGTCGTCAAGGGTCTTGAAGGTCATGTGTCGTCTCCGGTTGCGTCTGATCAGGTCAGGTTCGAATGAAAAGCGTGGGGTAATCGAGGACGAGGCCGTCCTCATCCAGGGAAAGATCTGCGGTGAAGCTGCGATCCGCGGCCTCGTAGCGATAGAGCCGGTCGTTGGTCATGCCCTCGCTCAGGCACGTATAGTGCTGGCTATCGCGAAGAGGCTCGAACGTGTCGAACGGGACATACAGCATGTCGAGGCTGCGGGTACCGTCTTCGGGCCGCAGTGCCAGCCGGCGGATCGGCAGCGTGTTGGTGAAGGGCGTGCCTGCGAGATCGACATCGATGCAGCCGTCGAAGGCGGGCAGCGCATGTCCGTCGTCGTCCTGCCAATGGCCAAGGCCGTCCGAGATGAGCGAGAGGCGTATGCCGGTCGTGGTGTCAAGCGTCAGGGCCGTCGTCGTCCAGTGCGGGTCGCAGTCGATGGTGTAGCGAAGGCCATAGGCCGAGCCGCCGCGTGCGCCGATCACGACGGATTCGATGCGGATGCCGGGCCGGGGACCGGACAGCGGCATCAGCGTCAGATGCTCCAGGCCCTCGCCGTCGAGCGGACGCCAGCGGGCGGTCATCTGCTGCAGCGGGCGAAACATCAAGGGGATCCTTGCCGTGCGGACGTTGTTTCAGGGCATTGGGGCTTGCAGGCAAGCCGCAGAGACCGCCGGTAAAAAAAGCCCCGGAACGCCTGTGGCGCCCGGGGCTCGTTATGGTCTCAGAGCAGCTTGCCCATGGCGACGGCCGTGTCGCACATACGGTTGGAGAAGCCCCATTCGTTGTCGTACCAGGACAGGATGCGCACGAAATTGCCTTCCAGAACCTTCGTCTGGTCGATGGCGAAGATCGAGGAATGGCTGTCGTGATTAAAGTCACGCGAAACCAGCGGCTCGTCCGTGTAGCCGAGAATGCCCTTCAGTGCGCCGTTTGCGGCGGCCTTGATGGCATCGTTGATCTCGGCGACGCTCGTGTCGCGCTTGGCGACGAACTTGAAGTCGACGACCGAGACGTTCGGCGTGGGAACGCGGATCGACGTGCCGTCCAGCTTGCCCTTCAGTTCCGGCAGCACGAGGCCGACGGCCTTGGCGGCACCGGTCGAGGTCGGGATCATGGACAGGGCTGCGGCGCGGGCGCGGTACAGGTCCTTGTGCATGGTGTCGAGCGTCGGCTGGTCGCCCGTGTAGGAGTGGATCGTGGTCATGAAGCCGTGATCGATGCCGATCACGTCGTTGAGGACCTTGACCACCGGCACGAGGCAGTTCGTGGTGCACGACGCGTTGGAGATGACCGTGTGTTCCTTGGTCAGCTGGTCGTGGTTGACGCCGTAGACGACGGTCAGGTCGGCACCGTCGGCAGGCGCCGAGATGATGACGCTCTTGGCGCCGGCCTCAAGGTGGGCGGCGGCCTTGTCGCGGGCGGTGAAGATGCCGGTGCACTCGAGCGCGATATCGACGCCGAGATCCTTGTGCGGCAGCTCTGCCGGGTTGCGGACGGCCGTCACCTTGATCGGCTTGCCGCCGTTGATGACGATGGAATCGCCCTGGACTTCGACGGTCGCGGGGAACTTGCCGTGGATGCTGTCATAGCGCAGCAGATGCGCATTGGTTTCGACCGGGCCAAGATCGTTGATCGCGACGACTTCGATGTCGGTGCGGCCGGATTCGACGATGGCGCGGAGCACGTTGCGGCCGATACGGCCGAAGCCGTTAATGGCGACTTTCACTGTCATGAAGGCTCTCTCCTTTGAGAAGGCGCGTCTTGCTCGAGAAGGCGCGCCCTGTAAGACGTGTCTGGTTCAGGCGGTGGTCATTGGGCATGCGCGGCTGCGCATGCCCCTTCTGGGAGACATTTAAGACAGTTTGGCTTCCGCAGCCGCGACGATCGCGTCTGAGGTGATGCCGAAGTGCTTGAACAGGTCCTTGGCGGGGCCGGAAGCGCCGAAGGAATGCATGCCGACGAAAGCGCCGTCGGAGCCGATGAAGCGATCCCAGCCCTGGCGGACGGCGGCTTCCGCCGCGATCTTCACAGGGGCGGTACCGATCACGGCCGCCTGGTAGTCTTCCGGCTGGTCTTCGAAAAGCTCGAAGCAGGGCACGGAGACGACGCGGGCGGCGATGCCCTTGGCCTTGAGGTCGGCGGCCGCCTTGACGGCGATCTCGACCTCGGAGCCGGACGCGAAGATCGAGACCTTGGCGTCGTCGGCCGCAATCAGCTCATAGGCACCCTTGGCGCAGAGGTTCTCTTGGCTGTAGGTGGTGCGGGCCGGAGCGAGATTCTGGCGGGTCAGCGCGAGGCCCGAGGGCCGCTTGCCGTCTTCCAGCGCCAGCTGCCAGCATTCCGCCGTTTCCACGGCATCGGCAGGGCGGAACATCAGGAGGTTCGGGATCGCCCGGAGGGCTGCCATGTGCTCGACCGGCTCGTGCGTCGGGCCGTCTTCGCCCACGCCGATGCTGTCATGCGTCAGCACGTGGATGACGCGGATGCCCATGAGGGCGGCAAGGCGGATCGACGGACGGCAATAGTCCGAGAAGATCATGAAGCCGCCGGAGTAGGGAATCAGGCCGCCATGGAGCGCGATGCCGTTCATGGCCGCAGCCATGCCGTGTTCGCGGATGCCCCAGTGCATGTAACGGCCGCCGAAATCGGTCGGCGTGATCGACGTCATCTGGCTGGTCTTGGTGTTGTTGGACGGCGTCAGGTCGGCAGAGCCGCCCAGCGTTTCCGGCAGGAAGCCGTTGATGACTTCCAGCGCATCCTCGGAGGCCTTGCGGGTCGCGATCGTCGGGGGCTTCTCGGCGAGCTTCTTCTTGTAGTCGTCTATGGCCTTGTCGAAGCCGGCGGGCAGCTGGCCTGCAAAGCGGCGGGTGAATTCCGCCTTCTTCGTTTCGTCGGTCGCAGACAGGCGCGCTTCCCAGGCCTTGCGGGCCTGTACCGAACGCTCGCCGGCGCTGCGCCAGGCATCGAGAACGTCTGCTGGCGTGTCGAAGGCTTCCGATTCCCAGTTCAGCGCCTTGCGGGTCGCAGCGATTTCTTCCGCACCGAGAGGTGAACCGTGAACCTTGTGGGTACCGGCCTTGTTCGGCGCGCCGAAGCCGATGACGGTCTTGCAGGCGATGAAGGTCGGGCGGTCGGACTTATGGGCGGCTTCGATCGCGTCGGAGATCGCCTTCTGGTCGTGGCCGTCGACTTCGATCGTGTTCCAGTGCACCGCCTTGAAACGGGCGATCTGGTCGGTCGAGTCGGACAGAGATACGGCACCGTCGATGGTGATCGAGTTGTTGTCCCAGAAGAGAACGAGCTTGTTGAGCTTCAGGTGCCCGGCAAGCGCGATGGCTTCGTGGCTGATGCCTTCCATGAGGCAGCCGTCACCGCAGAGCGCGTAGGTATAGTGATCCTGCAGGTCCGAGCCGAACTCCTGTTCGAGCTTGCGCTCGGCAATCGCCATGCCCACGGCATTGGCAATGCCCTGACCGAGTGGTCCGGTCGTCGTCTCGATGCCCGTGGCATGGCCGAATTCCGGGTGGCCGGCGGTCTTGGAGCCGAGCTGGCGGAACTGCTTGATGTCATCGATGGTCATATCGGGATAGCCCGTCAGGTAAAGAAGGGCATAGAGCAGCATCGAGCCGTGGCCGGCGGACAGCACGAAACGGTCGCGGTCTGCCCAGTTGGGGTTCTTCGGGTCGAACTTCATATATTTGGTGAAAAGGACGGTCGCGATATCGGCCGCACCCATGGGCAGGCCGGGATGGCCGGAATTGGCCTTTTCCACTGCATCCATGGCCAGAAAACGGATCGCATTCGCCATCCGGTCGTGTTGTTCATTCGAGATCATGACTGTTCCGCTTAAGCTTGGTGATCAGGGAACGGTCTCTATCCTCCAAAGACCGCATCGGAAGCGGGGTGAGACATAGCACCTCGCCCGGTGGAGTCAACAAAGACGGCAGGCGTCGAGGTCCTGTGGAAGCACGAAAAATCGTGCGTGATCCACAGCTTCCAGCCTGAAGCTGACAGCGCGGCGTTGTGTCGCCCGATGGATTGAGTCTAATAGTGCGATTGGCTCTGACGAGGGCGCGGCTTGCCGATTCGGCGCCCCGGCCATGGATTGGAAGCAGACACGATGGCGGCAGGAAAGACAGTCAGGGCGGCAATCGACGAGCTGAAGGGTGCCGTCGCCGGGCTGGAAAGCGTGATCGACGGCCGGCTGGACCGCGAGCGCGACCGGGTGGAGATCGAAGGCGAGGTTCGCCGGGTCAATACGGACAGGGCGCGGCTTGCGCAGGAACTCGACCAGTCGCAGTTCCGCGCCAATCGCCTCGAAGAGGTCAACCGCGAGGTTTCCCGTCGTCTCGTAACGGCCATGGAAACCATTCGCGCCGTTCTCGACCGATGATCCCTATCTCATCCGTCAACGGGCCTCGGGCCGGGAGTTAGCCAATGGCGCAAGTCACCGTGACGATCGACGGCAAGGCCTATCGCATGGCCTGCGAGGAGGGCCAGGAAGGGCATCTGACCGATCTAGCCTTACGCTTCGACCAGTATGTCAGCCATCTCAAGGGCCAGTTCGGCGAGATCGGCGATCTCCGCCTGACGGTTATGGCGGCCATCATGGTGACCGACGAACTTTCCGAGGTCGATCGCCGCCTGAAGGCGCTGGAGGCCGAGGTGGACGGGCTGAAGCGCGCCCGGGACGCTGCCATCGCCCAGCAGGCCGATGCGGAAGAGGCGCTGGCCTCCGCGCTCGGCGAGGTCACGGCCCAGATCCAGGGCCTTGCCGCCCGCATCGTCAACCGTCCTGCGCCGCCTTCCCAGCCTGGCCATTCTCCTGCCCAGCCGCGATAAGCGTTCGTTTCCAGACGCCTCCGCCGATTTCGTAATCGGCCTCTGGTATGCCGCGCCGAAGCACTCTATATTCGTTTCTGCGGTCTGCGCTTCACGACAGGAACCACAATCCCTGGGGCCATACTCGATCCAACGGGAGCTGTCCCTGTCCAGGCTCGTGGGCCTGGGCATATGGCGCCCACCTACGTTTGTAGGCACCCAGGATCGTAAACATCCATCGGTCGTGTGGATCGCACCTCATTCCTTTCTTGTGCCGTCAGTGTCTGGACGCGGTGCCTTTCGGCCCCGCGGCAGGAGGCTTTCCCTCGCATCCAGCCTCATCGATGATGCAAACATCTTGATCCTGCCCGGTAGACGGTTCAAACGGGATGGAGGGAGGAGGGCATCATGACGTTGACATCCAGAGAACAGAAGGCGCTTCTTCGGGCCGAACGGCTGTCGCTGCGGGATGCGCTTACGCCGGAAGCGCGGGCTGCCGGTGCTGCCGCGATGCTTCGCCACATCGGCCGGCCGGCGTCTCGCCAGGCCTTCGACTTTGCTGGCTCCATCATCTCCGGCTTCTGGCCCATCCGCTCCGAACCCGACATCCGTCCTCTCATGGAAGACCTTCGTGCCGCTGGCGCGCGCCTTTGCCTGCCCGTTGTTCTCGACCGCGAAACCATCGTCTTTCGCGAATATCTCGCTGGTGCGCCCGTCGTGAAGACCGGGTTCGGCACCACGGGACCAGACGAGACGGCGCCGGAGGTCGATCCCGATATCATGCTGGTGCCGCTTTCGGCCTTCGATCGCGACGGGCACCGGATCGGCTATGGCGCCGGCCATTACGATCGGGCCATTGCCCGTCTCGACGCCCTTGGGAAGCGGCCACAGCTGATCGGGATTGCTTTCGCCTGCCAGGAAGTGGCATCAGTGCCTTTTGAGCCGCACGACATCCCGCTTGACGCCATTCTGACGGAGGAAGGCCTGATCGAGACGCAGCGGCAGGGCTTTACAAGCGAGATCGATCAGACATGAGACTTCTTTTCCTCGGCGATATGGTGGGCAAGACGGGCCGGACGACGGTCTGGGAAAAGCTGCCGGGCATCGTTTCCGACCTCAAACTCGACTTCGTCATCGTCAATGGCGAGAACGCCGCCGGCGGCTTCGGGATCACCGAGGATATTTTTCTGGAGACGATCAATGCCGGTGCCGACGTGGTTACCACCGGCAACCATGTCTGGGACCAGAAAGAGGCCGTGACCTTCTGCCAGCGGCACGACCAGTTCCTGCGGCCCGCCAACTATCCCGCAGGCACGCCGGGACGAGGCTCCGGCCTCTATTTTGCACGCAACGGTGCGCGCGTGCTCGTCGCCAACATCATGGGCCGCGTCTTCATGCATCCCGAACTGGATGATCCCTTCAAGTCGGCCGAGGCCATTCTGGCTGCCTGCCCGCTGAAGGAACAGGCGGACGCAATCGTGTTCGACTTTCATGCCGAGGCAACCAGCGAGAAGCAGTGCTTCGGGCATTTCGTCGACGGGCGCGCCAGCTTCGTCGTCGGCACACATACGCATGTGCCGACCGCCGACCACCAGATCCTCAACGGCGGCACCGCTTACCTGTCGGACGCCGGCATGTGCGGCGACTACGACTCGTCGCTCGGCATGGAAAAGGAGGAGCCGCTCAACCGCTTCATTTCCAAAATGCCCAAAGGCCGTTTCGAAGCCGCTTCCGGCCCCGCCACGATCTGTGGCGTGGGTGTCGAGATCTCGGATCGCACCGGCCTTGCCGAAGCCATCGCTCCCTTGCGCATCGGCCCACGCCTCTCGGAAACCGTACCGTCTTTCTGGGCGTGACAGTCTAAATGATTAATATTAGATATCGTTCATATTGACATTATTCGGCAGCGCGCGTTTTCTGGCTTCGACCAGGAGCACTTGGCGCGCTGGCGGAGTGTGTTACGATATACATGCGGATTGTGTTCGACGAGGTCAAACGGCAGAGCAATATCCGGAAGCATGGGCTGGATTTCGCGGATATAAAAATGTCCTATTTCTCGCGATCGGTCATTGTGCCGACGAAGAAAGCTCGGATGCTGGCCATTGGGCAATATGAGCATGTCATTACGGCCGTGGTCTTCTCGCGTCTTGGCACGGAAGCTATTTCGATTATCTCCTTCCGTCTGGCGAGCAAGAAGGAAAGGGCAATTCATGAGTAAAGCTAGAAAATCCCTATGGCCCGTAACGGACGCTGACGAAGCCGAAATTCAGGCGAGAATCGCTTCTGATCCTGACGCTCCAGAGGCAACGGATGAGGAACTCGCCCAAGCGCGCCCCTTCGCCGAGGTCTTTCCCGATCTCGCTGAAAGCATCCGCCGCGTGGAAGCGGAGCGGGAAGCGTCGAAGGAGCGTGTTTCCCTCGATCTGGACGGCGATGTGCTCGCCAAGTTCCGGGCGACCGGCGAAGGCTGGGAGGAGCGGATCAACAAGGTGCTGCGCTCGGCCAAGCCCTGAAGTCATTGTTCCGGCAATGACGCGATTGTGACGTATCGCCTCTTTACCGCATGCATCCTGCGCATATTCTGACGCGACCGCCAAACAAGGGCTGAACCGGTGTCAGGGTGTCCCATGCTGCGATCTGCCGTTCTCACCTGCGCCGTCCTTGCCTCTGCCGGTGTTGCTTTCCTGCAGACACCCTCGTTTGCTCAGGAGCGGGCGGTGAGCCAGTGCCAGGCGATTGCCCGGGCCCTGCCGGGTTCAGGCTTCGTTCAGCTTGCCAGTGCCGATCCCTCCTATGCGCGGCAGGCCGCAGCTCGTGACCAGACCGTTGCGATCACCTTTCTCGGGCACTCCACCTTCCTCCTGGAAACGCCGGAGGGGGTAACCATCGCCACGGATTACTCCGGTTTTCACCGTCCGCCACAGCCGCCTATGGTGGCCACGATGAACAAGGCGCATTCCACCCATTACACGCTGACGCCGGGGCCGGGCATTGCCCACGTGCTGCACGGCTGGGGCGACAACGGCAATGCTGCCGATCACGATCTCCTCGTCGGCGACGCCTATATCCGCAACGTGCCGACCGACATTCGCGCCGGATATGGCGGTGCGATGGAGCCGGACGGCAATTCGATCTTCATCTTCGAGGTCGCGGGCCTCTGCATCGGTCATCTCGGTCACCTGCATCACGAGCTCGACGAGACGGATTATGCCGAAATCGGCCGTCTGGACGTGGTGATGGTGCCGGTGGATGGCGGGCTGACGATGGGCGCGGAGGGCATGGTGCGCGTCGTCACCCGGCTGCGCTCCTCGCTGATCCTGCCCATGCATCGGCGCGGCCCGCCGGTGGAAAGCTTCCTGGGCCTCTTCGGTCCTGGCTTCGACCGCACGGCGGCCGACAGCGCGACCGTCAATGTTTCCCTGCGAACGCTGCCGAAGAAGCCGCTGATCATGGTTTTGCAGGGTCTCTGAGGCTTTGCGCCCGCGATGAGCCGGACAACAGGCTGGACGAACCGGCCGGATGAAATTATAAGGCGGCCCGATCCCATCATCGGCAGAGTTTATCCAAGAGGGCGCCATGGCCGGCCATTCACAGTTCAAGAACATCATGCATCGCAAGGGCCGTCAGGATGCCGTGCGCTCCAAGATGTTTTCCAAGCTCGCCCGCGAAATCACCGTCGCAGCCAAGGCCGGCCTTCCCGACCCCTCGATGAACGCGCGCCTGCGCCTTGCCATCCAGAACGCCAAGGCCCAGTCCATGCCGCGCGACAACATCGAGCGCGCCATCAAGAAGGCATCGGGTGCCGACAGCGAGAACTACGATGAAATCCGCTACGAGGGTTATGGCCCCGGCGGGGTCGCGGTCATCGTCGAGGCGCTGACCGACAACCGCAACCGCACCGCATCCAACGTCCGCTCCACCTTCACAAAAGCCGGCGGCGCACTGGGTGAAACAGGCTCGGTCTCCTTTTCCTTCGATCGCGTCGGCGAAATCACCTACAAGCCCGATGTCGGGACAGCGGACGCGGTGATGGAAGCGGCCATCGAAGCCGGTGCCGAGGACGTCACCAGCGATGAGGACGGCCACACGATCATCTGCGGTTTCGAAGATATCGGCGAGGTCTCCAAGGCACTGGAAGCGACGCTCGGCGAAGCCGAGACCGTGAAGGCGATCTGGAAGGCGCAGAACAGCGTCCCCGTCGACGAAGAGCGGGCGGAATCCCTGATGAAGCTTATCGACACTCTGGAAGACGACGATGACGTGCAGAACGTCTACGCCAATTTCGAAGTGTCTGACGAGGTTATGGCCAAGCTGTCCGCCTGATCGGACGTTGTAGATCGCTTCTCGCCGGGGTTGTTTGCTGTGCGAGAGTACGTGACTGATAACCTTATCGTAACGTCTGTCCGTCAGCATGCCGCCTGTCTGCCGTTGGCGCCGCCTCGTCGCTTATTGAGGCCCATCGCGCATCGGCCGGCGGACTGGCTTGGCGGAAGCTCTGTTCAACGCTTCCGGCGTGGCTTCCGCGCGGGTCCAACCTGAATGCTGAATGGAAAGCGGGCCGGGCGATGCGTTTCGTTCACCTCAGACTCGTCGGACCCGCCATCGGTTGCGTCGCCCTGTTGATCGCTGCCATGGCGACTGTACCCTATTATGGCGCGGCACGGATCGATGGCGACGCGCGGGTTCAGCAGGAAACACTGGTCAAGCGCAATCTCGCCCTCTGGATCGCCGATATCGAATTCGCGCTGACCTCGTGGACCGTCTGGGACGAGGCCATAGCCAAGCTCGACAATGCCTTCGACCTCGAATGGACCGACCGGAACATCGGCGCGTCATTGATCGGAACATCGCGAACGCGCTTCGCAGCCGTTCTCAAGTCCGACGACACCCTCCTCTACGCCCGCACAGACGAGACGGTGGCATCGCGACCGTTCTTTGCCCGTGGCGCGGCCCAGATCGTCGTGGATGCCGACGCGCTTGTGGCAGACGTACGCAAGCGGGAGAAGGATCCAAGGGGGGCGGGCATCCCCAAGCCCATATCCACCAGCCGCATCGAGGTCCTCGGGCAGGAAGCTGTCCTCCTGACGGCGAGTGTTTTCCAGCCGGATTTCGGCACGGCGAAGGTCAAGGGCTCGCGTGCTCCGGTGCTGATCACCGCCATGCCCATCGGCAGCAGTCTGCAGGATTTCTTCGGAACACGGTTTCTCCTCGACGACGCCCGCGTCAGCTCCCTGAACGATGTTGCGCCGGAGCGTGCGCGCGCCGAGATCGCTGTCGGGCCGGGCGGTGAGGTGCAGGTTCTCTCCTGGCGCCCGCCGACGCCCGCGTGCGACATGCTCTATCAGGCAACGCCCTTTGTTTTGACGGTCGTTCTAGTGCTTCTGATCGGCGGTGTCCTGCTGGTTCGCATCTCGCAGACGACGGCCCAGATGCTGGTCGGACGCGAACGCATGATGGCGCATGCCGCAACGCATGATGTTCTGACGGGACTTGCCAACCGGGCGCTTCTGGACGCTGTGTATTCCCAACTGGCGTCGTCGGGACCGTTCATCGTTGCGTGCCTCGATCTCGACGGGTTCAAAGGCGTCAACGATACCTATGGTCACGCGATCGGCGACGATCTGCTGCGCGCTGTCGCATCGCGGCTGCGCGCCAACACTCGCGACATTGATCGCCTGTTCCGCCTGGGTGGCGACGAGTTCGCAATCCTGATGCCGTCGATAACGATTGCTGATGCCGAAGCTGTCTGCGAAAGGCTGGGGGAGGCGCTGTCGGCGCCCATGTATCTGCCGGGCGATTATCCGCCTGGACATCGCATCGAAATCGCGGCTTCCTTCGGCATTTGTAACGTCACCGAACCGCAGACGACGTGCAATGCCGCATTCCGGTTGGCGGACGACGCGCTCTATCGGGCGAAGTCGCTCGGCCGAGGCTGCGTCGTCGTGGCGGGCGCCATGCTTGCCGGGGAGCAGTCAGCAGACACAGACGATCTCCGCCGCGCTGCAGCCAGCCTGCGCAGCTGATCCGACCTCATGCCGCGGCGGCAAGCTCCTGTCGTGCTTCGGCAAAGCGGCGGACCGACTTCAGCCTTGCATCCATATCGAACACGGGCATGGAAATAATCAGCTCGTCCGCGCGGGTATCGGCTAGAAAGGCCTGCGTCTTCCGGCGCACCGTCTCCGGCCCGCCAACGATGGCGTAGGTCATCGCGTGATCGACAAACGCCTTTTCCGAAGCATTCCAGAGCCCGTCCATACTGTCGACCGGTGGCGGAAACTGCCCGCGTGCATTGCGGCGGAGCGCCACGAAGGATTGCTGCATCGATGTGAAAAGATGTTGCGCTTCCTCGTCGGTATCTGCGGCCACGCCCATGATGCCGACCATGGCATAAGGCTTGTCGAGAATGGCCGACGGCTCGAAACGTTCGCGATAGATCTCCAGCGCCGAAAACAGCATGTCGGGAGCGAAATGCGAGGCGAACGCGAAGGGCAGGCCAAGCATGCCGGCAAGCTGCGCGCTGTAATGACTGGAGCCGAGAAGCCAGATCGGAACATTGGTTCCAGCGCCGGGTGTAGCGATAACCTCGCCCTCGCGGGGCGTGCCAAGCAGGCCCTGGAGTTCCACGACATCGTTCGGGAAGGAATTTGCACTTCCTTCCATGTGGCGCCTCAGCGCTGCTGCCGTGCGCATGTCCGTTCCCGGCGCCCGTCCAAGGCCGAGGTCGATCCGGCCCGGATGGAGTGCGGCGAGCGTGCCGAACTGTTCGGCGATAACGAGCGGCGAATGGTTGGGAAGCATGATGCCGCCGGAGCCGACACGGATCGTTTTCGTGCCCGCCGCAACATGCGAGATGACAAGCGCGGTGGCCGCGCTGGCGATGCCGCTCATACCATGATGCTCGGCCAGCCAGAACCGCTCGTACCCCGCTCGTTCGGCCTCCTGCGCCAATCGACGCGAGTTGTCGAGCGCTTGTGAAACGGTGCTGCCTTTGGTGATCGGCGACAGGTCGAGAATGGAAAAGGGGACCATGGCGAGCGGCCTTCAATTGATGAACGTCATTGTCATGTAAGAGACCCGTTTGCCGAATCCAAGGGCGGCTCAGAACGCGTTCGTTGCGGATGTTTTTGTTTTGTTCACATTTTGCTGGCAGCGTCCGGGTGCAAAGGCTAGGATATTTTCATGCAATCCACGATTCGCATTATCGGTATCGATCCCGGGCTCCGCCGCATGGGATGGGGCGTGATCGACACGCTGGGCAACACCTTGCGCTTCGTGGATTCCGGCACGATCCTGTCGGATGGAGATGCGGATCTCGCCTCGCGGCTCTGCCAGCTGCATGACGGGCTTGCCGATATCATCCATCTTCACAAGCCGGATGAGGCGGCTGTCGAGCAGACCTTCGTCAACAAGGACGCCGTGGCGACGCTGAAGCTCGGGCAGGCTCGAGGCATCGCCATGCTGGTGCCGGCCCGCGCCGGGCTGAAGGTGGCGGAGTATGCCCCAAACGCCGTCAAGAAGTCGGTGATCGGCGTCGGGCATGGCGAAAAGCAGCAGATCCACATGATGATCAAGGTTCTGATGCCCAAGGCGACTTTCAAGGGCAACGACGCCGCCGACGCGCTGGCTATCGCCATTTGCCATGCGCACAATCGTCAGAGCTTTGCCGGCAGTCTTGCACACCGGATCGCGGCTGCCACGGCGTAAGGACTTTGCCGATGGAGCGCGACGGGTCTCGACAGCCTGCGGCTCGTCGGTCATGACGACTTTACCTGTAAGCTTTCTTCTTTTTCTCGAGGACCTCAGCGGATGATTGGCAAGTTGAAGGGCACGATCGACGAGATCGTCGACGACCACGTCGTGATCGATGTCCATGGTGTCGGCTATGTCGCCTACTGCTCGGCGCGGACGCTCGGCAAGCTTGGCACATCCGGCGAGGCGGTGGTGCTGTTCATCGAAACCTATGTGCGGGAAGACCAGCTTCGCCTGTTCGGCTTCCTCACTGCGTTGGAGCGTGAATGGTTCCGCCTGTTGCAGAGCGTCCAAGGGGTCGGTGCGAAGGTCGCGCTTGCCGTCCTCTCGGTTCTCACGCCGGGCGAACTTGCCAATGCCATCGCGCTACAGGACAAGACCTCCATTTCCCGTGCCCCCGGCGTCGGCCCGAAGGTGGCCGTGCGCATCGTCACCGAACTGAAGAACAAGGCCCCGGCCTTCGCCGGTGAGGCCTCTGCCGGCATTGGCTTCAAGCAGGAACTGGGCGAGGGGGCCGTGCCCGCGCCGGTCGCGGATGCCGTCTCGGCGCTGACCAATCTCGGCTACTCCCGCGATCAGGCCGCCAACGCCATCGCCGCGGCCCTGCGCAATGGCGGCGAGGGGGCAGATAGCGCCAAGCTGATCCGGCTTGGTCTGAGGGAGCTGTCGCAGTAAGCGCTACCGGCACATATGATTCCGCCTGTTTTTGTTTGGTCCAACAAATGTTATTTTGTCGGAAAGGAGCCTATCATGACGAAAACTCTGACGATGACGGCTAAAGGCCAGATTACGATTCCGAAAGATGCGCGTGAAGCCCTCGGTCTTCGGGGTGGCGACCAGCTCGTGTTGAGTGTGGTCGGTAACGAAGTCGTTGTCACGCCGAAGAATATTGATCTACACGAGCTAGCCGGTCTCTTAGGTGATCCGCCTGCCGGTACAGCGACCCTTCAGGAGCTTGACGAAGCTGTGATGGAGGCCGCGGGTCAGCATGTTTCACCCTCTGAGCGTCGCGTCAAAAGACACGATGCCGCATGAGGCAATATGACATCGACACCAATGTTATTTTGCGTCTGATCGTCAATGACGATGCGGAACAGCGTCGTCTCGCTGTTCAGTTGAGCGAACAGTTGGGTAACGCCTTTGTCGGCCATCTCACCCTGATAACGTTGATCGAACTGGATTGGGCGCTGCGCTCACGCTACGGGTACGTGCGAGCGGACGTGGTCGCGGCCGTCAACGCGTTGCTTCGCGTGCGCGGGCTGTCCATCGAGTCGCATGACCTCGTCGTTTCGGCCTTGAAGCTGATGCGCGGAAAGTCGGATTTTGCGGATGTCCTGATTGCCCTCAAGTGCCGCGATGCTGGATGCGAGAAGACGGTGACGTTCGACCAGACTGCGGCCCGCCTTATCCCCGGAATGGAACTTCTCGCATGACAGACGAAGCCCGACTGATTTCCTCTGAAAAGCGCGGCGAGGATCTCGATACCGCGCTTCGGCCGCAGTCGCTGGACGAGTTCACGGGCCAGGCGGAAGCGCGGGCCAATCTGAAGGTCTTCATCGAGGCGGCGAAGCATCGTGGAGAGGCGCTGGATCATGTGCTGTTCGTCGGTCCGCCCGGCCTCGGCAAGACGACGCTGGCGCAAATCATGGCCAAGGAACTCGGGGTCAATTTCCGCTCCACGTCCGGTCCCGTTATCGCCAAGGCCGGCGATCTGGCGGCGCTGCTGACCAATCTGGAAGAGCGCGATGTGCTCTTCATCGATGAAATTCATCGGCTGAACCCGGCGGTCGAGGAAATCCTCTATCCCGCCATGGAGGATTTCCAGCTTGACCTGATCATCGGCGAGGGGCCTGCTGCGCGCTCGGTGAAGATCGACCTTTCGAAGTTCACGCTCGTTGCCGCCACCACCCGGCTTGGGCTGCTGACGACGCCGTTGCGCGACCGTTTCGGCATTCCGGTACGTCTCAGTTTTTATACGGTAGAGGAGCTGGAGCTGATCGTGCGGCGCGGCGCGCGGCTGATGGGGCTCGGCATTACCGACGAGGGAGCGCGCGAGATCGCCCGTCGCGCTCGTGGAACACCGCGCATCGCCGGACGGCTCCTGCGCCGGGTGCGGGATTTCGCGCAGGTCGCGGGGGCCGAGGCGGTGACGCGGCAGATCGCCGACGAGGCGCTGACGCGGCTTCTCGTCGATAATATGGGCCTCGACCAGCTCGACAAGCGCTACCTCGGCATGATCGCGCTCAATTTCGGCGGCGGTCCCGTCGGCATCGAGACGATCGCGGCAGGACTGTCCGAACCGCGTGATGCGATCGAGGATATCATCGAGCCCTACATGATCCAGCAGGGCTTCATCCAGCGCACGCCGCGCGGCCGCGTGCTGACCATCAATGCCTGGAAACATCTCGGCCTCGTGCCGCCTAAGGATCTCGAAGCGTCGCAATTCCGCCTGTTCCAGGAGGACGACTGATTGCTCTCCCGGCGCGTGTTTCTGAAGATATCAGGCGCGTTCGTGCTGGCGGCTATGTCCACAGGCGCCTATGCCGTGGGCATCGAGCCGCGCAGCCGCCCGCGCGTCGTCACGCACCGCATCACGCCGCCCGGCTGGCCGCAGGGTCTGGCGCTGCGGCTCGTGCTCGTCAGCGATATTCACGCCTGCGACCCCTATATGCCCGCATCGCGGATCGCGGAGATCGCGCAGCAGGCCAATGGCCTTGGTGGCGACATGATCCTGCTTCTGGGAGACTTTCTCTCGGGCATGCGTCTGGGCTCGCAGGTGTCGCCGGACGCCTGGGGTGAAGCGCTGCGGCCTTTGAAAGCGCCGCTCGGCGTTCACGCGATTCTCGGCAATCATGACTGGCTTGACGATCCCCAAGCCATGGACAGCGGCAGGCCCGTGGTCGTTCAGGCCGTGCTCGATCGTCTCGGCGTGCCGCTCTACAGCAATCGCGCCGTGCGGCTTGAAAAGGATGGGCATGCCTTCTGGCTGGCTGGCCTTGCCGATCAACTGTTTCCAGCCGCCGGCCTCGACGATCTCCCCGGCACGTTGGCAAGCGTGACCGACAACGCACCCGTCATCCTCATGGCGCATGAGCCCGACATCTTCCCGACCGTCCCCGCACGCGTCGCCGTCACGTTGTCCGGTCACACCCATGGCGGGCAGATCCGCCTGTTCGGCTATTCTCCCGTCGTGCCGTCACGCTTCGGCAGTCGCTATGCCTATGGGCACATCGTCGAGGACGGCCGCCATCTTGTCGTGTCCGGCGGGCTTGGCACGTCTATCCTTCCCGTCCGGCTCGGCTCGCCACCGGAAATCACCGTCGTGGAGTTGGGCTGATGAGCAAGCGCAAGATGGTTCGGCTCGATGCCGGCAACAAACGGTTCAATTTCCGGATCGCAGGGCTCGGTTTTCGCGACGGGCATGTCCTCGTCCACCGGGCCGTGCACGAGACGTTCTGGACCTTTCCCGGCGGTCGCGCCGAAATCGGCGAGACGTCCGAAGCGACCCTTCGTCGCGAGATGCAGGAGGAACTGGGCGTCGATGTCACCGTCGGGCGCCTCTTGTGGACGGTCGAGAATTTCTTCCATTACGAGGCGCGCGACTACCACGAGATCGGCTTCTACTATCTGATGACCGTGCCTCCGGTGTTTCCGTTCCATGCAAGCGAGATCGTGCACCGCAACCGGGACGGCAAGAGCGATCTGGAGTTCAAATGGGTGCCTGCGACGGTCGCAGCACTCCGGGCGCTCGATATTCCGCCCTATTTCATTGCCGAAGAGATCGAGACACTGCCCGAGACCAGCCGACATATCGTCTGGCACGACGGCGATCTCGACCGCATCTGACGGAACCCGTTTCGCCGACGCGCATTTTCCGAGGCGACCAAGCGTCGCGTCAGAGGAGCGAGCGATGAAGAAATTTACGAAGGGCACCACGGTGTCGTGGAAATGGGGGCAGGGCACGGCGGAAGGAAAGGTGGACGAAAGCTTCACCGAGGATGTCGAGCGCACCATCAAGGGTCACAAGATCAAGCGCAAGGCCTCGACAGACGAGCCGGCCTACCTCATCAGCCAGGACGACGGCGCGCATGTGCTGAAAAGCCATTCGGAACTGAGTGCAAGCTGATGGCCGGCGATCATTTTCCCCCGGAAGCGGTCGCCAAGGCGGCGGAAAAAGGCCTCGAGCTTCGTCAAACGTTCAAGCGGGGCGGCACGCAGATCGGTGTCGCGCGCGCCCGCGACCTCAAGAACCGCGCCAACCTGTCTCCCGATACGATCAAGCGGATGTCGAGCTATTTTTCCCGCCACAAGGTCGACAAGCGCGCCAGGAATTTCGGCGACGATAGCGATCCCTCTCCCGGCTACATCGCCTGGCTGCTCTGGGGTGGAGACGCCGGACGGGATTGGGCGGAGAAGCAGAAGGAGACGCTGGGGAAGGAGAAAAAGTGAGTAGCAAGTCGTGATCAGTTTGTAGTGTCGCCGGTCGGGCTTCTCACGGCTTGGCCATGAGGCGTTCCGCAAGCGCTGCGATGTCGGCGCGGAAGCGGTCGGTTCCGCCGGGATGCCAGCCGAGCGAGCGCAGACGGGACGTGTCCATCTGGTGGAAGAGGCTTTTGTCCAACGGTCTGGGCAGAGGGTGAGTGCAGCCAGTGACCTGCTGAAGTTCCGAGAGGACGTCGTGGTGGCTCGTCAGGAGGTCGGAAGCGTTGAAGGCCCTGCCGCTGACAAGCGTTGTATCGGTCTTGAGAAGAAGAAGGACGGCAGCTGCCAGATCGTCGCCGTGGATCTCCGTGCCGACGCGATCCTCGACCGGCCGGCCGGAAAGGTAGTCCTGCTCGAGCACTTCCCATTTATGCGGCAGATCGGGGAGGAGGCCGTAAACACCCGTCGGGCGGAGGCTTGCCGTCACGAAATCATCCGCATTCAGCCCGCCGAGAGCCTGTTCCGCTTCCCATTTGACGGCACCATAGAGACTTTCGGGTGCAGGCTTCATGTCCTCGGCAAGAAGAACGCCATCCGGCTGGCGACCATAGACGGCGCGGCTGGACAGGAAGATGCAGCGCCTGACGCCAGCCTGTTTCGCCGCTTCGAACAGGCGCACAGAGCCATGAAGGTTGGCGCGCCGGAAGCCCTCGGGATCGTTGCCCTCGCCACCGCGATATCGGCCGGGCACATGCTGGAAGGCGGCATGGACCAGAGCATCGCATCCGTCGAAATCCGGCGGGGTCGCATCAGGATCGAGGGACAGGAACGTGGCCTCGACATGACGCGAGAAGGGCAGGGTCGGCCTTGCCGACCTGACACCGGCCACGACCTCATGGCCATGTGCCAGCAGATGCTCGACCACGAAGCGGCCGACAATGCCCGTTGCGCCCGAGACCAGAACCCGCATCAGCCGGCCTGTTCGCTGGAGGAGGGCCCGGAAAGGCTCGCGATATCGGGAATGCCGGTGCCCTCGTGGAAGGCATGCCAGAGGTCGATCAGCGGTTTCAGCGCCTCCGCCTTCGGATGGTCCGTCTCCCACGGCTTTTCATACTGGTAGTGCAACACGCCGATCGACGGCCAGTCCCACAGGGCCGGCAGCGCGAACCACACATATTGCAGCATGTTCATCGTCACCGGCAGTCCATGCCAGTCCGGAAAGAAGGTCTGCAGAAAACTCTGGTCGGTACGGGGCCAGAACGCATCCGGCATATCCAGCCTTTGCAACATCGCCCGGAACGTCTCGTCAGAGGGTCTGGCCACGAAGACGCCGGAGTTCAGCCGGTGGAAATCAGCAAGGCTTTCATAGACGTTGGGCGCGGCCGAGAATTCCGGATAGGCGAAAAGCCGGTCGATGTTCCTCAGAACCAGAGCATCGGCGTCGATGAAGATGCAACGCTCGTATTCCGTCAACTGCCAGAGCCGCAGTTTGCAAAAGTTGTCGAGCGGCGAATGGAAGGCCGGCTTGCGCCCCTTGGTGAAGGGCGCCGCAGCATGGACGTTGCGCCGCGCGTGCCGCTCGTTGAACATATCCGATAATGGCAGCAGATCGGTTTCGATCAGCCGCACATCGAACGTGGCCAGTGGCGCGAGCGCATCCCTGTCAACCGCCGGCGTATGGAAAACGACGATATCGGCCTGTGTGCCCGTCCTGCGGATCGAGCGGCAGAGCGCTTTCGCGCCCATCGCGTAATCCGCATTGGTCACCAGTGTCACATAGGCGTGAGCGGTTTTCCCGCTCATGACACCGATTTCAGCCGGCGCCCTTCCGGATCGTGAACGATCTTTGCCGCGATGTCTTTCGTCCAGGCGGAGACGGCGGGAACGCGGCTGCGATCGACGCGATAGGCGTATTTCCTGGCCACATCGACGATCTCCGACAGCAGGCCGTCCTTGAGCTTCGTCGGGGCGAGACCCAGGTCGAGAAACTTGTCGTTCTTCACCACAAGCTCGTTCTCCGGCGCTTCCTTGCGCGGGTTGGGCAGCCAGGCGATCTCGGCACCGGTTATGTCACCGATCATCCGGGCGAGATCGCGCACCCGGTGCGTCTCCGTCATCTGGTTGAAGATCTCGACACGCGATCCGCGTTGCGGCGGGTTCTTCAGGGCAAGCTCGATGCAGCGCACGGAGTCCTGAATGTGAATGAAGGCGCGGGTCTGCCCGCCGGTGCCATGCACCGTCAGAGGGTAGCCGATGGCGGCCTGGATGAGGAAGCGGTTCAGCACCGTGCCGTAGTCGCCGTCATAGTCGAAGCGGTTGACCAGCTGCTCATGGCGCCGGGTCTGCTCGGTGTGCGTGCCCCAGACGATGCCCTGATGCAGGTCGGTGATGCGCAGCGCGTCGTTCTTGGCGTAGAACTGGAACAGCAACTGATCGAGGCACTTGGTCATATGATAGATCGAGCCTGGATTAGCCGGGTAAAGAATGTCCTGGCTCACCGTCTCCCCGCTCTCGGTGGTGATGCCGACGGGCAGATATCCCTCGGGGATCGCGGCGCCCACCGTCGAATAACCGTAGACGCCCATGGTGCCCAGATGCACCAGATGCGCATCGAGGTTCAACTCCACCAGCGCGTTGAGCAGGTTGTGCGTTGCCGAGACGTTGTTGTTGACCGTGTAGTTCTTGTGCCGGTCGCTCTTCATCGAATAGGGCGCTGCACGCTGTTCGGCAAAGTGGATGACGGCGTCCGGGCAATGCTCGGCCAGCCAGTTCTTGAGAAGCTCGTAGTCGCGACCGAGGTCGATCAGGTTGAAGTGGATGCGGCGCCCCGTCTCGGCATGCCAGATGCGCGTGCGCTCCTGGATCGAGTCCATGGGGGTCAGGGACTGCACACCGAGCTCCGTGTCGATCCATCGGCGCGAGAGATTGTCGAGAATATGGACGTCGTGGCCCGCCTCGGACAAGTGCAAGGCCGTCGGCCAGCCGATGAAACCGTCTCCGCCCATCACTGCAATCTTCATGACGTCGCCTCCTGAAGAAAAGTCGATTGGCGGTTGCCCGCCTTCCGAACGAATTTTGCGCCTTCACCGCTGTAATTAGAAATTATGACAGTTGTTCAATGCTTGTCGCGATCGCCTCTTTGCGCCACAACGGCCTTGCGAGCATGAGGATGGGCATAAGAGGCGGCAGGACGTGGATTATTCGATTGCGGGTACGCTGGGCGAGGAGGGGCATCTGCTCCACCAGCGGGTCTATTACGAAGACACCGATTTCTCCGGCCTCGTCTATCACGCCCGCTACCTGCATTTCCTCGAGCGTGGCCGCACGGACTATCTGCGCTGCCTCGGCGTCGAGCAGCGGGCGCTTCTGACGGCCGATGCCGAGGGGCTCGTCTTCGTGGTCCACCGCATGGAGATCGACTTTCGCCTGCCGGCGCGCATGGACGATATCCTCACCATCCGCACCGTAACGGAGAAAGCGGGCGGTGCGAAAATGGTGCTGCAACAGCAGATCCTCTGCGACGAGCGCCTGCTCATCTCTGCAAAGGTCATCATCGCCGTCATCAACGCGGCCGGCCGTCCACGACGCCTGCCGGACGCTCTGGCGAACAGGTTTCTCGCCTGAGACAGCTCCGTTTCCGTTCGCCCCGGCGCGTCGCTAACCGAAGCTTCATCCCCCGGTGGTAGAGAACGAGCGATAGGGGATGTCCATGAAGATAGCCGTCAATGCCCGGGTTACGAAGTTTGCGATGGGTGGCCAGCAGCGGGTTGCCGCCGAAATCGCCACGCGGCTGGGGCCGATGACCGAAATCGTGCCGGATCGGCCCCTCGGCGGCATGAAGGCGCACGCCTGGGAGCAGTTCGCACTGCCGGTCCGGGCGCGCGGCCACCTCCTCTGGTCGCCATCGGCCACCGGGCCCATCGCCAAGGCGGATCAGGTCGTCACCCTCCACGATGTCGCCTTTCTGGATGTACCCGAATTCTTCTCCCGATCGTTCACGGCGTTTTACAAGGCGCTGCTGCCGGTGCTGGTCAAGCGTGTGGCGCGCGTCGTTACGGTGTCGGAGTTTTCCCGCCAGCGCATCGCGACCACGCTCGGCATTGACGCGAGCCGGATCGACGTCATCCCGAATGGCGTCAGCAGCCATTTCCGCCCGTATCTTGCCCATGAAATAGCAGCCACCCGTGCCGCGCTCGACCTGCCCGCACGCTACCTGCTGCTGCAGGCGACCGCCGACCGGCGCAAGAACCTGGCCGCGACGCTGCGCGCCTGGGCCATCGCGCAGCGCGCGCTTCAGCAAGAGATCACGCTCGTCGTCTCCGGCAATCTCGGGCGCGCCCATGTCTTCGGCGATGTCGCGTCCATTCCCGACGTGCCACGCACGAAGATGATCGGCTATGTCGATGAGGTGCATATGGGCCCGTTGATGGCCGGTGCCGAAGCCTTCCTGTTTCCCTCGCTTTACGAAGGCTTCGGCCTGCCGATCATCGAGGCCATGGCCTGCAACACGCCGGTTCTGACGGCCGCGGCAACGGCGACGGGCGAGATCGCGGGCAATGCCGCCATGCTGGTCGATCCCACGTCCGACACCGCGATCGCGGATGGCATCGTATCGCTCATGCGCGACGATGGATTGCGGTCACGGCTGGCGGCGGATGGTCTCGTCCGCGCGCGGGACTTCTCCTGGGACAATGCCGCCGACCGGTACCGGTCGCTCTTCCGCTCTCTCGGCGCCGATATCTGACGCACCGCTATCCGGAGCGATGATCGTACATTCGCACGGTATCGGCTTACGGATACGCCGTCGGTAACACTCCCTTAACCATAATGATGTCTTATCGACCCACGGGATTTTGTGCAGTGCACGTCATCCTTTGACCAAGATTACGCGGGAAAGGTTTGCTCGAAGCTTGGATTGCACGTGTGCGATCGGCGGCGGGCTGCCGGGGCGAACTTGAAAACAATGACGTTTGAGCGACCTGGCGTCGAGCATGTGATGGCTCTTGCCGGGCGTCCGGATTCGGGGATTTGATAGCATGGAACAGGCTGGATTGGCCGCTGTGACCACGGACGTGACGTTGTGGTCTCTTTTCATGGAGGCCGGTTTCGTCGTGAAGCTGGTCATGCTCGGGCTCATGGCCGCGTCGGTCTGGACCTGGGCCATCGTGGTCGACAAGACCATTCGCTATGCCCGCGTCCGTCGCCAGCTCGATAGTTTCGAGCAGGTGTTCTGGTCGGGCCAGTCGCTGGAAGAGCTTTACCGCACCCTTTCCGACCGCCAGACCTCCGGCATGGGGGCGATCTTCGTCTCGGCCATGCGCGAATGGAAGAAGAGCTTCGAGCGTGGCGCACGTTCGCCCATCGGCCTCCAGATGCGGATAGACCGCGCCATGGACGTGACGCTGTCTCGCGAGTCCGAAGCGCTGGAAGCGCGGCTCGGTTCGCTTGCCACCATCGGTTCGGCCGGGCCGTTCGTCGGCCTTTTCGGAACCGTCATCGGCATCATGACCTCGTTCCAGGCCATCGCCGGTTCGAAGTCCACCAATCTCGCCGTCGTGGCGCCGGGTATCGCGGAAGCGCTGCTGGCCACCGCCATCGGCCTGCTCGCCGCTATCCCCGCGGTTATCGCCTACAACAAGTTCACGGCGGATGCGGGCAAGATCAATTCCCGCATGGAAGGCTTTGCCGACGAGTTCTCCGCGATCCTGTCGCGCCAGATCGACGAAAAGCTGCAGCCGCGCCAGGCGGCGCAATAAAGAACACTGACGGAGACCTTAACGATGGGTATGGCAGTGGGCGGATCCAAAGGCTCGGGCGGCAGACGCGGCGGGCGTGGTCGCGGACGCGGCGGCAAGGCCGTCATGAGCGAAATCAACGTGACCCCGTTCGTGGACGTCATGCTGGTGCTTCTCATCATCTTCATGGTGGCCGCACCGATGATGACCGTCGGCGTGCCGATCGACCTGCCGGAAACGCAGGCGAAGGCGCTGAATTCCGATACGCAGCCGATCACGATCTCGGTCAATCCGGCCGGCGAGATCTTCCTGCAGGAAAGCCCGATCACCATTGAAGAGGTCGTGCCGAAGCTCGAGGCCATTGCCAAGACCGGCTACGAGGAGCGCATCTATGTGCGCGGCGACACCAATGCGGACTACGGAACGGTCATGAAGGTCATGGCCCGCATCTCGTCCGCCGGCTTCAAGAACCTGGGTCTCGTGACCCTTCAGGAAACGGACAAGTGAGCCTTTGACATGAAGGGCAGCATCGCAACCTCCGCTGTACTTCACGGACTGGTGCTCACCTGGGCACTGGTTTCGCTCGGCAGTCCGAAGCCTCTCGAGGTCGCGCCGGTCGAGTCCGTGCCGGTGGAGATCATCAGCGAGATGAGCCAAATCCAGCAGGGCGACCTCAAGGCACCCATGGCCGAGAAATCTGCGCCCAAGCCCTCCGAAAAGCCCCAGACACTGCCCGAGGCCGAAAATGCCGGCGATAACGACGTCGATATGAAGACGCCGCCGAAGCCGGTTTCCAAGCCGATCGAGAACCAGGCCTCCGCCGCGCCGCCGAAGTCGGAAGACGCGCCGCCGTCCCCCGATCCGGTGAAGGAAGAGGTCAAGCCGTCCGAAAAGCCACCCGCCGAACCCGCAACCGAAGTCGCCGCCCTGCCGGCGCCCAAGGAAGAGGTGAAGCCGGACCCCAAGCCCGATCCGAAGCCCGATCCGAAGCCGGAGCCGGAAGCGAAGGCCGAGCCGAAGCCGGAACCGACCCCGACACCGGCCGAGCCGACGCCGGCAGAGGCCCCGGATGCCGCGGCCCTGCCGCAGAACGTGCCGGCCCCGACCGCGCGTCCGAAGGTCGAGGAGACCGCGGCCGCCCAGACCGCCAAGACGCCAGACCGGAAGACGGACGCTGCCCCCAAGGAGCAGAAGAAGACGTCCTCCCAGAAGGAAAGCGACTTCAATGCCGACGAGGTGGCAGCCCTCCTCAACAAGACGGAATCCTCCGGCGGCGGCGCCAAGCGTTCGCAGGACAAGGCGGCTCTCGGCGGCAAGAAGACCACGACCGGAAACACGCTGTCGATGAGCGAGATGGACGCGCTGAAGGGCATGATCCAGAAAAACTGGTCGATCATTCCCGGCATGGCGGATCTTCAGGGCATGGTGATCACGGTTACGATCCAGCTCGATCCCCAGGGCGAGATCGTCGGTCAGCCCGAGGTCGAGGCGACCGGGGGAACGGCGACCTCGCAGCGCGCCATGATCGGCAGCGCGACGCGCGCGGTCCGTCGCTCGGCGCCCTTCAAGCTGCCGCCAGAGAAATACGATTCCTGGCAGGAAGTCGTCATCCACTTCGATCCGTCGGACATGCTGCTTTGACCGCTGGCTCACTGAAACACATCACTCCGGCCATCGCCTCGCGCGACGGACGTCACCATACCGAATGGACTGCTGAGAGGCTCCGTAACCATGCTTAGACGCACCTTTTTCCGGCTCTTCGTCGCGCTGACGGGTCTGGTCGCTGCTGCGACCGTGCCTGCGCAAGCGCGCGTCGAGATCAACATCAACCGGGGCAATGTCGAGCCGCTGCCGATCGCCATCACCGACTTCCTGCAAGGGGAGATGGGGCAGAAGATCTCGGACGTCGTGGCCGCCGACCTGAAGCGCTCGGGCCTGTTCGCGCCGGTCGACCGCAAGGCCTTCATCGAGAAGGTCACCAACCCGGATGCCCCGCCGCGCTTTGAAGACTGGCGTGTGCTGAACGTTCAGGCGCTGGTCACCGGCCGCGTCACGCAGGAGGCCGATGGTCGCCTGAAGGCCCAGTTCCGCCTGTGGGATGCGACCGCGCAGAACCAGATCACCGGCCAGCAATACTTCACGCAGCCGGAAAACTGGCGGCGTCTCGCCCACATCATCGCCGATGCGATCTACAAGGAAATCACCGGCGAAGAGGGCTACTTCGATACGCGTGTCGTCTATGTCGCCGAAAGCGGCCCGAAGACGGCCCGCAAGCGCCAGCTCGCCATCATGGACCAGGACGGCGCCAATGCGCGCGCCATCACCAATTCCAACGATATCGTGCTGACGCCGCGCTTCTCGCCGAGCCGCCAGGAGATCACCTATATGTCGTTCGAGGGCCAGGAGCCGCGGGTCTACCTGCTGCAACTGGAAACCGGGCAGCGCGAGGTGGTCGGCAACTTCCCCGGCATGACCTTCGCGCCGCGCTTCTCGCCGGATGGCCAGCGCGTCATCATGAGCCTTCAGCAGGAAGGCAATGCGAATATCTATACGATGGACCTGCGCTCGCGCACCACGACGCGCCTGACCTCGACGGCGGCCATCGACACGTCGCCATCCTATTCGCCGGACGGCGCGCGCATCGTGTTCGAAAGCGACCGCGGCGGTCGCCAGCAGCTCTACGTCATGGGCGCGGACGGTTCCGGGCAGACGCGCATCTCGTTCGGCGACGGTTCCTATTCCACGCCGGTCTGGTCTCCGCGCGGCGACCTCATCGCCTTCACCAAGCAGTCGGGCGGGAAGTTCTCCATCGGCGTGATGAAGCCGGACGGTTCTGGCGAGCGCATCCTGACATCCGGCTTCCACAATGAAGGCCCCACCTGGGCGCCGAACGGCCGCGTGCTGATGTTCTTCCGCCAGGACAGCGGTGCCGGTGGCCCGCAGCTCTATTCCATCGATCTTACGGGCTATAACGAGCAGCGTGTTGCCACGCAGGGCTTCGCGTCGGATCCGGCCTGGTCTCCGCTTCTGGAATAGCCCGACCTCGTGATTGCGGCGGGAATCGTGGCAGAATGCCGCTTTCTCGCCGCAAAATCCTGATTACGACCGGTTGATGGTCGCGCGTTGAGAGAGTTTTAACCATCTGCGTTGCATGAAGATTAACCGCTTCCGCTTACAGTTCGGCAACCCTGATATTGTTTACCCCCCGACCTTCGCTTACCCAAGGAGACCGGCTCATGAGCCGCATTCACGTCCCGGCCGCAGGCCGCCTTCAGTCCCTCGCGCGCAACCCTGTCGCGATCGCCCTGTTCATGTCGCTGGCCATTGCTGGCTGCGCCTCCAAGAAAAACAACATGCCGAACGACGCCGCCGGCCTCGGCCTTGGAGCCGGCTCTGCAACGCCGGGTTCGCAGCAGGACTTCACGGTCAACGTCGGCGACCGCATCTTCTTCGACACGGACAGCTCGTCCATCCGCGCCGATGCGCAGGCAACGCTGTCGCGTCAGGCACAGTGGCTCGCCAAGTACCCCAACTACCAGATCACCGTCGAAGGCCATGCCGACGAACGCGGCACACGCGAATACAACCTCGCGCTCGGCGCCCGCCGCGCTGCCGCTGCCAAGGAGTTCCTCGCGAGCCAGGGCGTTCCCGCCGGCCGCATGCGCACCATCTCCTACGGCAAGGAAAAGCCGGTCGCCGTTTGCGACGACATTTCCTGCTGGTCGCAGAACCGCCGCTCGGTCACCGTTCTCGGCGGCGGCAACATGTAAGTCTCGACCGATCGGGCTTGGCGGGCGCTCGGCCCGTCGCTCCGATCTTTCGACGACAGGTTTCGAAATGCAGAAGGCGGTCCGCAGGGGCCGCCTTTCTTTTTCGTCACACTTTGACCGAACTCCGTTGCTTTTTGCAGGCAATTGGAAAACTGTGCGGCGGTTGCAGTGCGGTAGAGGCGGGACTCCTTCGCTTCGGCCTGCGACATGATCGGTATCGAACGGGACACATGACATGAAGAACATTGTCGTGGCAGCCATGATCGGTCTTGGCGCCTTCGGGTCGCTGAGCCAGCCCGTGACTGCCATGCCGCTTTCCGGCTGGTTGGACAAAGCGTTCCACCGCAATGAGACGAAGCCTGCGCAACAGGCGCCGGTGCTGAAAGTGCAGGCCAGCGAGGCCGGGCGCATCGGGCAGCTCGAGGAAACGATCCGCTCCCTCAACGGGCGTATCGAGGAGATGAGCTTCCAGCTCCTGCAGATGCAGGAGCAGATCCGGAAGTTCCAGGAAGACAACGAACTGCGCTTCCAGGACATCGAAGGCGCCAAGCCTGCGGCTCCGCGCAAGAGCGGGGCGCTCGAAACCCCGCGCACCTCCGGCGAGGCCATGGCGACCACCGGTCGCACGGCACCGTCTGCAAACGTTACCGATCCCGGCGCAAGCACGGGATCGGAGACGGCCTCGGGTGTTCCCGGTGCCTCTGCCGGCGGTCTGCCGACGACGCTCGGCCAGATCATTCTCGACGACGCCGGCAACCCGATTGGCGCCAATGCCGACAGGCTCCCCGATCCCGACCCGGATCTCGGCGCTGTCGCCTCAACCGATCCGGGGACGCGCGCCGCGCCGGGCCTGAACGCCACGCCCGAGACCGAGCAGCAGACGGCGAGCCTCGACAATCCCGGCGATCTCTATCAGTCGGCCTATGGTCACGTGCTCTCCGGCGACTACAGTCAGGCGGAAAACGAGTTCCGCGACTATCTCGAAGCCTTCCCCAAGGGCGAGAAGGCGGCAGATGCAAGCTTCTGGATGGGCGAAGCGCAATATTCCCAAGGCAAGTTCAACGACAGCGCCAAGACGTTCCTGAATGCGCATCAGGCCTATTCCAAGTCGCCCAAGGCGCCGGAAATGCTGCTGAAGCTCGGCATGTCGCTGGCCGCGCTCGACAATAAGGAAACCGCCTGCGCGACGCTCCGCGAAGTCGGCAAGCGTTATCCCAAGGCTTCGCCAGCCGTAAAGGCCAAGGTCACGACCGAGCAGAGCCGCCTGTCCTGCTGATGCGGGCGCCGTCGCCGGCCCGGCCGAGCGCTGAAGGCGCGACCAGAAAGCCAAGCGCTGAAGGCGCGACCAGAGAACCGGGTCCTGACGGCGCGTCCGGAGAACCGCTCGCCGCCGCTCATGCCTTTCTCTCCCGCCTGCGCCGGCCGTCCACGGTGCTCGTCGCCGTCTCCGGCGGTAGCGATTCGGTCGGCCTCCTGCTGGCGCTTCATCGCGCTTCGACGACGTCCGGCGCCTCCCACCGCCTCGTGGCCTGCACCGTCGATCATGCGCTGCGCGCCGGTTCGGCGGCGGAAGCCGATGCGGTCTCGCGCCGCTGCAAGGCACTCGGCATTCCTCACACGGTCGCCCGCTGGTCGCATTCCGGCGTTCCCTCAGCTCTCCAGGCCTCGGCTCGCCTTGCCCGCTACCGGCTCCTGCGGGAGGCAGCGCAGAGTTTCGAGGCGGATCTGGTCGTCACCGGTCATTCCCGGGACGATCAGGTCGAGACCGTTGCCATGCGCGCTGCCCGCAGCCAAAACGCTCGTCCCGCCGGCGAGCCACCCCCGATCGGCCTTGCCGGAATGGCGGATGCCGTCCTCTTCGACCGTGCCCTCTGGATCTGCCGCCCCTTCCTGAGCGTTCGCAGGCAAGCCATCCGCGATGACCTCACATCCCTCGGTGAGGGTTGGATCGACGATCCGAGCAATGACGATCCCCGCTTCGAACGCGTCCGTTTTCGTCAGGCGGGTGCTGATATCGCAGGGCCGGAGGCCGGAGATGCCTCTCGCGACGCAACGTTACGCCGCGCAAAGGCCGATGCGGCTGTATCGCGGCTTCTTACGGATCACGTCCGCCTGCACGCCGCCACCGCAGCCGATATCGCACTTGCGGATCTCGATGTGGCGGACAGCGACGGGCAAAGGCTGCTTGCCGTGCTCGCTACGACCCTTGCCGGCAAGCCGCACGCCATGGGGCAGGAGACGGCTGCCCGCCTCTGTAAAGCCCTCGTCACGCGCATGCCGGGCGCATTCACGGCCGGCGGCTGCGTGTTCGAGCAGCGCGGCGGGCGGCTGTTCATCTATCGGGAGCGTCGCAATCTTCCGCCACCGACAACGGTGGAACCGGGGCAGGCGCTGATCTGGGACGGCCGCTTCAGGATCGAGAATCACGGTGCAACCGGCATAACGCTTCTGGCGGGCGCGGATCGTGATCTTGCCGGAAAGCTGATGGCGGGCGGCGTTCCCTCAGGCGTTGCCGGGCGTATCGCGCAGGCATTCCCCGGTGTTTCCTTTCCCGACGGCGCGACGGCCGATCCGAACACGTTTTCCCTCACACCTGTCATCGCCCCATACGACACCTTTTTGCCGCGTTTCGACCTGATGATTGCGCAAAGCATGGCTGCGCTCTTCAACCGCGCACCGTTTCCGACATGTCCGGTTGACGATATCTCGATGAAATGATCGGGCAAAGGGCGGTTTGCCTTGGCAAGGCCTGTCGCGAACCCTATGTTAGCGAAGAAATATGGGCCCCGGTCGCGGGGTGCCAGCACCGGTTCCGGGGAGTTCGATGAACCCTAATTTTCGTAATCTTGCCCTCTGGGCCATTATCGCTCTTTTGCTGATTGCGCTGTTCAGCATGTTTCAGCAGCCGTCGGAGCGTAGCGCCTCGCGGGAAGTTCCGTTTTCGCAGTTCCTGAAGGATGTCGATGGCAGCCGCGTCAAGGACGTCGTCATCACAGGCAACAAGGTGCTCGGCACCTACAACGAGAGCGGCGCGACGTTCCAGACCTATGCCCCGTCGATCGATACGGCGTTCACGGAACGGCTTGAAGCCAAGAACGTGACGGTCACCGTTCGTCCCGAGACGGATGGCTCCAATGGCTTCCTGAGCTTCATCGGCACGCTTCTCCCCATGCTGCTTATCCTCGGCGTCTGGCTGTTCTTCATGCGGCAGATGCAGGGCGGATCGCGCGGCGCGATGGGTTTCGGCAAGTCGAAGGCGAAGCTTCTCACCGAAGCGCATGGCCGCATCACGTTCGATGACGTTGCCGGCGTCGACGAAGCCAAGCAGGACCTTGAGGAAATCGTTGAATTCCTGCGCGATCCGCAGAAGTTCCAGCGCCTCGGCGGTCGTATTCCGCGCGGCGTGCTGCTCGTCGGGCCTCCCGGCACCGGTAAGACGCTTCTTGCCCGCTCCGTTGCCGGCGAAGCCAATGTGCCCTTCTTCACGATCTCCGGTTCGGATTTCGTCGAAATGTTCGTCGGCGTCGGCGCCAGCCGTGTCCGCGACATGTTCGAGCAGGCCAAGAAGAACGCGCCCTGCATCATCTTCATCGATGAAATCGACGCGGTCGGTCGTCATCGCGGTGCCGGTCTCGGCGGCGGTAATGACGAACGCGAGCAGACGCTGAACCAGCTTCTGGTCGAAATGGACGGCTTCGAGGCGAACGAGGGCATCATTCTCATCGCTGCCACCAACCGTCCCGACGTTCTCGACCCCGCGCTTTTGCGTCCGGGCCGTTTCGACCGCCAGGTCGTCGTGCCCAATCCCGATATCAACGGCCGCGAGCGTATCCTCAAGGTTCACGTCCGCAATGTGCCGCTCGCGCCGAATGTCGACCTGAAGATTCTTGCCCGCGGCACGCCCGGCTTCTCGGGTGCCGATCTGATGAATCTCGTCAACGAATCCGCCCTGATGGCCGCACGCCGCAACAAGCGCGTCGTCACCATGGCCGAGTTCGAAGACGCCAAGGACAAGATCATGATGGGTGCGGAACGCCGCAACTCCGCCATGACCGAGTCTGAAAAGAAGCTGACGGCCTACCACGAAGCCGGCCATGCCATCGTCGCGTTGAAGGTGCCCGCGGCCGATCCGCTGCACAAGGCGACCATCATTCCACGCGGCCGTGCGCTCGGCATGGTCATGCAGTTGCCGGAAGGCGACCGCTATTCGATGAGCTACAAGTGGATGGTCTCGCGCCTCGCCATCATGATGGGCGGTCGCGTTGCCGAGGAAATCACCTTCGGCAAGGAGAACATCACGTCCGGCGCGTCGTCCGATATCGAGCAGGCGACGAAGCTTGCCCGCGCCATGGTCACGCAATGGGGTTTCTCCGACCAACTCGGTCAGGTGTCCTACGGTGAAAACCAGCAGGAAGTCTTCCTCGGGCACTCCGTCTCGCAGTCGAAGAACGTTTCGGAAGCGACGGCCCAGAAGATCGACAACGAGGTTCGCCGTCTGATCGACGAAGCCTATGACGAAGCGCGCCGCATCATCACGGACATGAACTCCGAATTCGTGGCGGTGGCCGAAGGCCTGCTGGAGTACGAAACGCTGACTGGCGACGAAATCAAGGCCCTGATCCGCGGCGACAAGCCCGCTCGCGATCTGGGTGACGATTCGCCTCCGCACCGCGGATCGGCCGTTCCCTCGGCCGGCACCAAGAAGGATGGCACGACGCCCAAGGGCGAGGCGGAAGGTGGCCTCGAGCCGCAGCCGCAATAAGGCGGGGATAATTTGCACCGATCGAACCCTCCGGCTGATGCCGGAGGGTTTTTTGCATGAGGCGTCCTGAGCGCTATCCTTTGTCATGCTCGGGCTTGTCCAGAGTATGTGCAACACATTGATTTCATTGGCGTTAGCAGATGCCTGGTACAAGCCCGAGCACGACGTTTTACCAGCAGGAAACCTTTTCGGCCGTCCGAACCCGTCGCGCCACGTCAAAATCATTCCATTTTCTCAGATTTTTCCACTGTTGCTTTTCCCCGCGCCTTTTCCCTCCGCCATACTTGCCTCGTCCCGTTATCGGATACACCGGAAGGCGTTTCGGCGAGGCGGGGCCGGTGCCGGATGTGAGGAAACGACGCATGTCCTCCCATCCGGGCTCGTGAAAGGGCTGTCCGTCGTAGACCTCGAAAGGGCCTTCGGCGTGGCGATGTCATTGAAGAGGCGGCGACCGTTGAAACCGCGGTCGTCCTGTGAAACCCGGCAAGTCGCGCCGCGACTGCCGGACGCGCCATCGGGTCGAGCCGATGGAAGCCTCTGCAAGACAGCCGGCCTGCGGGAAAAACCACCGAACGAGGCGCTGGAAGATGTCATCTTCCACCATCTACCCCACGCGGCAGCTTCCAGCGCCCGTCCGACCTTGCCCTTCATCACCACGGCGCTTTTGCGTGCGTGGTTATCGGTGCGTTTCCTGCCGATATCGGTAATCTTACGAAGGTAACGGCGTGTAATCATTTCTGATGGCCGCAAGGATGCCGTTTTGCGCTTGTCTGTGGCAAAAGCACGATGAAGCACCGTGCGTGCGATGAAGACAGGGGCGTCCGGCCCGGCCTCGCGTTAGGGCAGACGGCCAGCAAAAGACGGCCGGGACGATAGGATGGAGCGATCATGAAGCGCAGATATTTCGGCACCGACGGCATTCGCGGGCAGTCCAACATTTTCCCGATGACGCCCGATCTCGCCATGCGGGTCGGTATCGCCGTCGGCACCATCTTTCGCCGCGGCGCGCATCGCCACCGGGTTGTCATCGGCAAGGACACCCGTCTTTCCGGCTATATGCTTGAGAACGCCATGGTCGCGGGTTTCACGGCGGCCGGCGTCGATGCCTTCGTCCTCGGCCCCATCCCCACGCCGGCCGTCGCCATGCTGACGCGGTCTCTGCGCGCGGATATCGGCGTTATGATCTCGGCCTCGCACAATCCCTTCGAGGATAACGGCATCAAGCTGTTCGGTCCCGATGGCTACAAACTGTCGGATGATATCGAGAGCCAGATCGAGGATCTGCTCGATCAGGACCTGTCGATGCAGCTCGCCCGCAGCAACGAGATCGGCCGTGCGAAGCGCATCGATGGCGTGCATGACCGTTATATCGAACATGCCAAACGCACGCTGCCGCGCGATGTCACGCTGAAGGGCCTGCGCATCGCCATCGATTGCGCAAACGGTGCAGCCTACAAGGTCGCGCCGGCCGCCCTGTGGGAGCTCGGCGCCGACGTGGTGACGATCGGCACCGAGCCGAACGGAACGAACATCAATCTGGATTGCGGCTCCACCAGCCCGGCGGCGCTATCGAAGAAGGTGCACGAGGTGCGGGCCGACATCGGCATCGCGCTCGATGGCGACGCGGACCGCGTCCTGATCGTCGACGAGAAGGGGACCATCATCGACGGCGACCAGCTGATGGCCGTGATTGCCGATAGCTGGGCGGCCGAAGGCACCCTGCGTGGTGGCGGCATCGTTGCCACTGTCATGTCCAATCTCGGGCTGGAGCGTTACCTCCAGAGCCGCAAGCTTTCGCTCCAGCGCACGAAGGTCGGCGACCGCTATGTGGTCGAACACATGCGTGAGAAAGGCTTCAACATCGGCGGCGAGCAGTCGGGCCATATCGTGCTCTCGGATTTCGGCACGACGGGCGATGGTCTCGTTGCCGCTCTTCAGGTGCTCTCCAGCGTCAAGCGGCTCGGCAAGCCTGTCAGCGAGGTCTGCCACAAGTTCACGCCGGTTCCGCAGGTTTTGAAGAATGTGCGTGTTTCCGCCGGCAAGCCGCTCGAGGACAATGCTGTGCTTCAGGCGATTGCGGATGCGGAAGCCGCGCTTTCGAAGAACGGCCGTCTGCTCATCCGCCCCTCCGGCACCGAGCCGCTGATCCGCGTGATGGCGGAAGGCGACGACCGCGGCCAGGTCGAGCGGATCGTCGATGAACTCGTTTCCGTCATCGGCTCCGCTCGCCACGCAGCATGAGTTCTTTAATACTTACCCGTGGAAACAATGGACCCGGCCTCGTGCCGGGTTTCTTATTTCGAAACACGGTGAATTTTCTTGGTTAAACGACCTTTAACCAATCTCCTTCATGATGCTTTCCAACAGGACGGTCGGGCTGCACGACAAAGGTGGGCTGACACAACATCGTAATGGAGTGAGCCATGAAGACTATCGTCATCGGCGTTGTGGCAGCTATGCTGACCGGCACCGCCGCCTTTGCCGCCGACATCTACCAGCCGCCGCTCGAACCCGTCGTCGAAGCTGCTCCCGTCGAGGTCAGCGCCGCCAGCGGCTGGTACCTGCGCGGCGATGTCGGCTATGCCTTCACCAAGCTTCGCGGCGCGAAATTCTACCAAGGCTCCAACTCCTACGAGCGCGATTTCGATAGCTACGATCTCGACAACAGCTGGACCGGCGGCGTCGGCGTGGGTTACCAGATCACCAATCATCTGCGCACGGACGTTACGCTCGACTATCTCGGCAAGTCCGACTTCAAGGGCTCGACCTCCGGCAGCTGCGGCGTCGCCGAATTCTGCACATCGCGCGATATATCCTCGATGACCGCCTGGAGCCTGATGGCCAACGCCTATGTGGATATCGGCACGTACGGCGTCTTCACGCCTTACGTCGGCGCAGGCATCGGCGGCACGCAGGTGCGCTGGGACAAGCTGAAGAACACCAGCTGCGAAACCGGCAATCCGGATAATTGCGACGGTGAATTCGAGCATGGCGGCAAGCGCAAGTGGCGCTTCACCTATGGCCTGATGGCAGGTACGGCGATCGACATCACCTGTAACCTGCAGGCCGACGTCGGCTATCGCTTCCGCCAGATCGTCGGCGGCGACATGTTCGGTTACAAGGAAAGCGGTGGCCCGGGTCGCGACAAGGGCGTCTACGTCCACGAAGCACGCGCCGGTCTTCGCTACTCCTTCGGCGGCTGCGAACAGGCCGCCTATGTCCCCGAGTACCCGGTCGAACAGCCGGTCTACAAGTAATCCATTCTCCCTCCTCGCTTCCGGAAAGCCGCCCCGAAAGGGCGGCTTTCGTGCTTTTTCGGCACAGGGCAGTCGCGCCGTGAATGGACGGTATTAACCAGCATGGCGGGCGTAGCCGACGGTTGCTTGTTCCCTCCGCGTCGCGGGTTAGGGTCGATACCGGATGATTCGATGAAAACTTGACGGGATGCGACGATGGACAGACACTTCTGGCGGATCACCGGCCATGCCGGCATGGACCAGATCTTCGAGCGCATCGTGCCCGTGGACAGCTTGCCGGAGGCCGCCGTGCGCCTGCTTCTCCAGTGCCTGCTTGCCCGCGAGGTGGATATCAACCAGCTGATAGACGGTTTCGGCCTGGCCAGTACGGAGGGTGCCGGTCCGCTCGACGTGGTGATGGAGCCCGGTCCGCCGCTGCAGTACCGGCTTGCCGGCGCGGACGTCGTTTTCGAGGCAAGCGTGATGACGGAACGCCCGCCGCAGTTCCGCCCCGGCTTCAGCTCCGGCCTTGCCGCCTGAGAGGGGCTCGCCTGTTAACGCACCATTAACCATACCGGCCCAAAGGTTAACGCCTGTACATCAGTCGCCCGCATGATTCGCCGGGAGGCTGCGACACCGGGCAATCGAGGGCTCCATGACGCGTCTTTCACCATCGGCTACCAAGGCACCATCGGCGTGGAGCTCTCTTGCCGGCATGGCGTGTGCCATGCTCGGTGCGGGTTTCGGTCTGTCGGCGGCGCAGGCCGAAGACGTCCCGCTCTCGGCACCCGAGGTCACAATCGCGACAGACAGCGTCACTACCGGTCTCTACCTGCGTGGCGATCTCGGCTACACGGCGTTTCGCGATGACGGTGCGCCCGATCTTTCGGACGGTGGCGCCCGCCGCGGCTTTGACGACGATCGTTTCGACCGTCCCGTTTCCGGCACGCTCGGTCTCGGCTACCGGCTGACCGACATTCTGCGCGCCGACATCACAGCCGATCTCTTCGATGGCCGTTTCGAAGGTACGAACGACACCGCTGGTGTCGCGGCCCGCTACAGAGCGGACCTGCGCGGCGTCGGCATCATGGCCAATGGCTATGTCGATCTGGCAACCGTCGCCGGCTTCACGCCCTATCTCGGCGCCGGCATCGGCGCGACCTATGTCGATTGGCAGGACGTCACCGCGCGTACCGGCTCGGCCGCGATTGGCGGTGCCCCTTATGAAGGCGACGACAGCTGGCGCTTTACCTATGCTCTCATGGCAGGTGCGTCCTACGACCTCACGGAGCGGCTGAAACTCGATGTCAGCTACCGCTACTCCGACATCGCGAGCGGCGATATGTTCGCCCGCTCCGGCGAGAAGGCCCGCGACGACGGCCTTTCTCGCCACGAAATCCGTGCCGGTCTGCGTTTTTCGCTGTACTAGCCTGACCGACGCGCAACGAGGAACCTTGTTGCGGTCCGCAGGTTCTGGCTCCAGCAAAGGAGCCTGCCATGACCGACATCGGAAACCCCATTCCCCGCGGTACGATCGATACCGACGCGCCCCTCGTGGATGAAGCGCTTGCCGCGAAGGAAGACCAATCCTCCAGCGACGCCGCAGATACGGTGGCCGCGCTCAAGGCGGAAATCGAAACGCTTCGCACGCGCATCTCCGACCACCGTTCGGACGCCGCGGCGAAGGTCCGCTCAACAGTCCGCGACCGTCCGCTCGTCAGCTTGGCGGCGGCCGTTCTCGTCGGCTACGGCATCGCTCTCGTCCTTCACGGTGGCCACTCGACGGGCATCCGGCACCGTTCGCGGTAAGCTTGCGCGCTGGGGTTTCCGCACGCTCTTCGACCGGACGGAGAGCCGTCGCAGCCCCGCGCCGGAGGCTGGCCGGAGGTCGTGACACGGAGTTTTCACTTGTGTTCCATGAGCAGTTTCTATAATCACGGCGGCAGGACACGCCTCCCTAACGAGGCGCTTTCTATCTGGAAGGATAGCCACCATGAATACGACTGCGACACCGGATTTGCGTCCGGAGAACACCCATTTTTCGTCTGGACCTTGCTCCAAGCGCCCCGGTTGGTCGCTGGAAGCTCTCTCCGATGCACCGCTCGGCCGGTCGCATCGCGCCAAGGTCGGCAAAGCCAAGCTCAAGCAAGCCATCGATCTGACCCGCGAGGTCCTGAACGTGCCGGCGGATTACCGCATCGGCATCGTGCCTGCATCGGATACCGGCGCCGTGGAAATGGCGATGTGGTCGCTGCTGGGCGAGCGCGGTGTCGATATGGTCGCTTGGGAAAGCTTCGGTTCCGGCTGGGTTTCGGATGTCGTGAAGGAGCTGAAGCTCGCCGACGCCCGCAAGATCACCGCCGACTATGGCAAGCTGCCGGATCTCTCCACGATCGATTTCAACCGTGACGTCGTCTTCACCTGGAACGGCACCACGTCGGGCGTTCGCGTTCCCAACGCCGATTTCATTCCCGCCGACCGTCAGGGCCTGACGATCTGCGATGCGACCTCCGGCGCCTTTGCGCAGGATCTCGACTTCTCCAAGCTCGACGTCGTCACCTTCTCCTGGCAGAAGGTGCTGGGCGGAGAGGGCGGTCATGGCGTACTCATCCTGTCCCCGCGCGCCGTTGCGCGGCTGGAAAGCTACACCCCGGCCTGGCCGCTGCCGAAAATCTTCCGCATGACCAAGGGCGGCAAGATCATCGAGGGCATCTTCCAGGGCGAGACGATCAACACGCCGTCCATGCTCTGCGTCGAGGATTACATCGATGCTTTGCAGTGGGCGAAGTCGCTCGGCGGTCTGCACGCGCTGATGGCGCGGGCGGATGCCAATGCGCAGGTGATTTTCGATTATGTCGAAAAGACCGACTGGATCGCCAATCTCGCCGAGGTTGCCGAGACCCGTTCGAACACGTCCGTCTGCCTGAAGATCGTCGATGCCGACGTGACGGCGCTTGCGCCCGACCAGCAGGAAGCCTTTGCCAAGGGCATGGTCGCTCTGCTCGAAAAGCAGGGTGTCGCCCATGATATCGGCGCTTACCGCGATGCCCCCTCCGGTTTCCGCATCTGGGCCGGCGCGACCATCGACACGGCGGATCTGAAGGCGCTGATGCCTTGGTTCGATTGGGCGTTCGCGACCCAGAAGGCCGCGCAGATCAAGGCCGCCGCCTGAAGCTGGCTTGAGCAGGGCCGCGCCATGCCGCGCGGTCCTTGCTGAATCCGCCACGCATCACATCCCGCTTCTTTTCAAGACGTTTCTCATCAGTGGAGGCCTCTCATGGCACCTCGCGTTCTCGTATCCGACGAACTGTCTGAAACCGCCGTCCAGATCTTTCGCGATCGCGGCGTCGATGTCGATTTCCAGCCGCAGCTCGGCAAGGACAAGGAAAAGCTGGCCGAAATCATCGGCAATTACGATGGCCTCGCCATCCGCTCCGCCACGAAGGCGACGGAAAAGCTGATCGCGGCCGCGACCAATCTGAAGGTCATCGGCCGCGCCGGTATCGGTGTCGATAATGTCGATATCCCCGCTGCTTCGCGCCGCGGTATCATCGTCATGAACACGCCGTTCGGCAACTCCATCACCACGGCCGAACATGCCATCGCGCTGATGTTTGCGGTTGCCCGCCAGCTGCCCGCCGCCGACACGTCGACGCAGGCCGGCAAGTGGGAAAAGTCCAAGTTCATGGGCGTGGAGATCACCGGCAAGACGCTCGGTGTCATCGGCGCCGGGAATATCGGCTCCATCGTCATCTCCCGTGGCATCGGCCTCAAGATGCAGGTCATCGCGTATGATCCCTTCCTGTCCAGGGAACGCGCCGAGGAAATGGGCGTCACGAAGGTCGAGCTGGACGAACTGCTCGCACGCGCCGACTTCATCACCCTGCACGTGCCGATGACCGACAAGACGCGTGGCATCCTGAATGCCGAAGCCATCGCCAAGACCAAGCCCGGCGTGCGCATCATCAACTGCGCCCGTGGCGGCCTGGTAGACGAGGCAGCCCTTGCCGAAGCCATCAAGTCCGGCCATGTCGCTGGTGCCGGCTTTGACGTCTTCGAAACCGAGCCTGCCAAGGAAAGCCCGCTGTTCGGCCTGCCGAACGTCGTCTGCACCCCGCATCTGGGGGCCGCCACCACGGAAGCGCAGGAAAACGTCGCCCTTCAGGTCGCCGAGCAGATGTCGGATTATCTGGTCAAGGGTGCTGTTTCCAACGCGATCAACATGCCCTCGATCACGGCCGAGGAAGCCCCGATCCTGAAGCCGTTCATCCGGCTTGCGGAAGTGCTCGGCGCCTTCGTCGGTCAGGTCACGGAAAGCGCGATCAAGGAAATCGAGATCCTCTATGACGGCTCGACAGCCGCCATGAACACTAAGGCACTGACGAGCGCGGCGCTTGCCGGCCTCATCCGCAGCCAGGTTTCCGACGTCAACATGGTTTCCGCGCCGATCATGATCAAGGAAAAGGGCGTCATTCTGTCCGAGGTCAAGCGTGACAAGACCGGCGTGTTCGACGGCTACATCAAGCTGACGGTAACGACGGAAAACCAGGCGCGTTCGGTCGCCGGCACGGTGTTCTCGGATGGCAAGCCACGCTTCATCCAGATCAAGGACATCAACCTCGATGCCGACGTCGGCAGCCACATGGTCTACATCACCAATACCGACGTTCCCGGCATGATCGGCTTCATCGGCAAGACCTTCGGCGATGCCGGCGTCAACATCGCTAACTTCCAGCTCGGCCGCAAGGATGCCGGTTCGGACGCCATCGCGCTGCTCTACGTCGACGGCCCGGTGCCTGAGAGCCTCCTGAAAACGCTGACCGACAACCCGGCCATCCGCCAGGCAAAGCCGCTGGTCTTCAACGTCGACTAAGCGAACACGTTCAAACGTGAAGCACCGATAGCGCGTCGGACCTCCCAGGGTCCGGCGCGTTTTTCATGTCGGATGTTTCAACCAGCCGCCTTCGGTCGACCCTTTTCCGCCACCGCAATGCCGACGAGCGCGAGAAGAAGGGCAATAATATGGAAGGTGTGAAGGGTTTCGCCGATAAGCGCGATCGACAGGAGCGTGCCGAAAATGGGGATGAGGTTGATGAACAGCCCGGCGCGGTTGGGGCCGATCAGCTCCACACCGCGCACATAGAGGATCTGCGATAAAAACGAGGGGAAGATGCCGGCATAGGCGACGATGATCCAGCCCGTCATATCCGGCCAGATCATCGCACCGGACGTGTTTTCCCAGATCATCAGGGGTATGCTGCTCAGAAGCGCCGCGAAGGCGGAAACGGCGATCAGGCTTTTCCAGTGGATGCCCGGCTTGTAGCGCAGCGACACGGTGTAGCCCGCATAGACGAGAACGGCGAACATCATCAGCGCATCGCCGCGATTGAGATCGAGCGAGAGCAAGGTCGAGAGGTCGCCATGTGATGTGGTCAGCGCCACGGCGAAGAGGGTGAGCACGAAGCCGAACCATTGGGCGAGGGAGACACCGGTGCGAAACAGCACGAAGTTCATGGCGAAGATCACCATGGGGATCGCGGCCTGTTCGATCACGGCGTTGATGGCGCTGGTATATTGAAGGGCGGAATAGAGCGAGGCATTGAAGGCGGTAAAGCCGACGGCACCGTAGCTGAACAGCAGAAGCCAGTGACGGCGGATCAGGGGCCAGTCCTTGCGGACCTGCGGCACGGCGATGGCCATCAGCAGCGTGCACGCGATGACCCAGCGCATCCCCGTCAGGAGCATCGGGCTGACATGGCCGACGGCGATCTTGCCCGCCACGGAGTTGCCACCCCAGATGAAGGTGGTGAGCGCAAGGATCAGATAGGCCTGGATGTTCAAGCTGAAATTCCGTCTCGGGCAAGAGAAGCGAGGGGTTCATGACGCGTGCTCTGCGGTGCATATCGCGTAAAGAGGCGTGTTGCCATGCAAAAAGCCCTGAATCCCGGGCGAACGGAATAGCTTTTGAAAAAACAAGACAGTATAGATGCGCGGGTTTGCAGCCCCGGATGACGGGTGGATGCAGCACCATGGGTCGGTGCGGGATGCCTTTGCCGGACGAGGCAGGGCGGTCGCATGCAGTGCGAAGATGAGCGCGGATGAAAACGTGCGCTTGCAGACAGGAAAAACGAAATGACGAATGTCGTGGTTGTCGGATCGCAATGGGGGGACGAGGGCAAGGGCAAGATCGTCGACTGGCTCTCCGAACGCGCCGATGTCGTCGTCCGCTTCCAGGGTGGGCATAATGCCGGCCACACGCTCGTCATCGACGGAACCAGCTACAAACTGTCGCTGCTGCCCTCCGGCGTCGTTCGCCCGGGCAAGCTTGCCGTCATCGGCAATGGCGTCGTCATCGACCCGCATGCGCTGATCGCCGAGATCGAGAAGCTGGACGGGCAGGGCGTCACGATCACGCCGGAAAACCTGCGCATCGCCGACAATGCGACGCTCATCCTGTCGCTCCACCGCGAGCTGGACGGCATCCGCGAGGATGCAGCTTCCAACAGCGGCACCAAGATCGGCACCACGCGCCGCGGTATCGGCCCGGCTTACGAGGACAAGGTCGGTCGCCGCGCCATCCGCGTCATGGATCTTGCCGATCTCTCGACGCTGCCGGCCAAGGTCGATCGTCTGCTGACCCATCACAATGCCTTGCGTCGCGGCCTGAACGAAGCCGAGGTCAGCCATTCTGCGATCATGGACGAGCTATCCTCGATTGCCGCCCGCGTTCTGCCCTTCATGGATACCGTCTGGCTGCTGCTCGACCGACTGCGCCGCAAGGGTGCGCGCATCCTGTTCGAAGGCGCGCAGGGCACGCTTCTCGATATCGACCACGGCACCTATCCTTTCGTGACCTCGTCCAACACCGTTGCCGGTCAGGCCGCTGCCGGTTCGGGCATGGGGCCGGGCTCGCTCGGTTATATCCTCGGGATCACCAAGGCTTACACGACCCGCGTCGGCGAAGGCCCGTTTCCGACAGAGCTGCACGACGAGATCGGGCAGTTTCTCGGCGAGAAGGGCCATGAATTCGGCACCGTCACCGGGCGCAAGCGCCGCTGCGGCTGGTTCGATGCGGCCCTCGTGCGCCAGTCAGTCGCAACGAACGGCATCACCGGCATCGCGCTGACGAAGCTGGACGTGCTGGATGGCCTGAAGGAGCTGAAGATCTGCGTGGGCTATACGCTCGACGGCGTCGAGATCGATCATCTGCCGGCCAGCCAGGCCAGTCAGGCCCGGGTCGAGCCGGTTTATGTCACGCTGGAAGGCTGGCAGGAGTCGACAGTGGGTGCGCGCAGCTGGGCCGATCTGCCGGCCCAGGCCATCAAATATGTTCGACAGGTCGAAGAGTTGATCGGTGCGCCCGTTGCTCTCCTGTCTACAAGTCCCGAGCGTGACGACACGATACTTGTTACCGATCCGTTTGAGGACTAGGTTAACAGACCGGTGACGGGTGATGGAAAAGGCTTAAGGCGCGGGTTTTGCACAGATCCCGCGCTTGCGCTGTATTGAGTATCGGCCTAATCACCCCGAAGGGTTAAAAGAAAGTTTTCGATGGCGGATTTTGTAGCAGTTATTCGCAGGACCGTGGACGGCTTGTCCGACAACAGTCCGGAGATGCGTTCCAGGGTTTACGAAAAGGCCCGGGGCGCTGTCCGTCGCCAGCTTGAAAGCATGAAGCCTCGTCCATCCGACGAGATGATCGACCGCCAGATGGGCAAGCTCGAAGCTGCCATCACGGAGGTGGAGGCGAGCCACGCGCCATCGTCCGTTGCGGAAGCACCTGCCGAGGAGGCGCTGCCTGCTGTCGTTGCCGCAGCCGCTGTCGCTCCGGCGGTCGTTGCCGCTGAAGATGTTCCGGCCGAGCCGGAGCCTGCCACCGTCGCTTTCGAGCAGCAGCCCGTTCCCTATGATGTGACCCATGTCGCGCCGGACCAAAGCGTCGAGGCAGCACCCGATATCCCGGAGCCTGAGCCTGAAGCTGAGCGCCATCCGGAGCCGGAACGCGAGCCAGAACCGGAGCCGGAGCCGGTTTACGAAGAACCCGCTCCCCTGCCTGTTTATGCCGATGAGCCCGAGCCGGTTGCCTATGCGCCGCCGGAGTCTGTGCCAGAGCCCGAAGCTCAGCCCGAGGATCAGCCGGAGCCCCTTTACGAGCCCGAGCCCGAGGAGCGCGTTGATCCTTCGTTCGACCCACCCGCCGAGCCGGCGTCCGATCGGGATGCGCTGGACGCGGCAGACGTGCTGGCCGAAGAATATGCGCAGATGCACGAGCCTTCGTCGCACGCGTGGGAGCCCGTCGATGAGAACGACACGGTAGCGCTCGAAGAGCCTGCGACCGTGGAAGCTGAGAGCGTCGAGCCCTGGACCGAAGCCGCAGAGGGCGCAGCGCAGGACCGGGTCGAGCCTGAGGCCCCGGAGCCTGCCGAGCCCGCGTCGATCGAGCCCGACTATAACGAACCGGAACAGGCCTCTGCCGAGCCTGCGGTCTACGAGACGGCCCCCGTGCTGGTGCCGATCGAGCCCGAGCGCGATGTCAGCGCGATGCCGGCGGCGAGCTGGGATCTGCCCGAGTGGAACGATGCGCCGGCCGAGTTGCCCGTTGCGCCGGTCGCCGCGCATGTCGAGCCTGTCTGGACGGAAAGCGTCGAGACGCATTCCACCGAACACGCCGCGGATCACGATTCCGGCTGGGCTGATGTACCGGTTGCCCATGATGATCACAATTATGTCGCCGACCCGGCATCCGTGGTCCTTCCCCCCGTTTCCGGCGGCCTGACGCCGGAGGGCGAGCCGTCGCATTCGTGGGCGCTCGACGAGACGGACCCTTTCCAGCAGGACGTTCGCCCGGAGGGTATCGAGCCTGCCGTGTCGGACTGGTCCTGGCCGGTCGATCGTACGAACGAGACCGAACAGGCCGAGGCAGGCGCCGAGCCGCCGCCGCCGCAGAACTGGGACGAGATCGACAGCCTGCTGGCTGCCGGCGGCGTTGCGGCTGCGGCCCAGAGCCGTCCTCCACTGGATCCAGCAGAGGCTCCTCCCGCACCGCGTCGCCCGGCGTCCTATCGCGCCGAGCCGCGCAAGTCGGCCTTCAGCATCAAGCGGATCGCCACCGTACTCGTTCTCCTGCTCGTCTTCGGCGGCGGGGGCTATGCCTACTGGACAAACCGCGATGCCGTGAATGGCTGGGTTTCCGGGACGATTGCCTCCCTGAACACGGCGCCGCCGACAGCCAATAATGGCGGGACATCGGCGACGGGCAGCGGCGGCGCGGCGTCCGGCACCGCAGCAAGCGGCAATGCGACGACCGATGTGGCGTCTGCCGCGCCGAGCAACAAGTTTACCCAGCGCCTCCAGACGGATGGCACGGAAGTCGACGAAGGCGCGGCCCAGCCGCCGGCCGGCGCCAGCGCCGCGCAGGAAGGCAAATCCGTCGCCGCCCAGACAGAGGCAAGCAGACCGGTCGATACGGCCGATGCCGGGGCAACGGTAACGCCGCCCGTAGCCGATCCGGCGGCTGCGACGCCCGCAACGACGACGCCCGCTCCGACGACCCCGGGCGCCGATGCCGCGCCCGCAGCGAATCCGCCGGTCAGCCCGACGCCGGCACCCAACGAAGCCACGACCCAGATGCCAGCCGGCGCGCAGAAAATGTTCCTCTACGAGGAGCGCCTCGGCCAGACGGCTCCAACCGCGATCGAGGGCGGCGTCGCGTGGTCGCTGAAGGAAGAAGCGCCGGAAGCGGGGCAGCGTCCGGAACCGGTCATTCAGGCGCAGATTACAGTCCCGGATCGCGGACTGACCGCCCTGATGACGATCAAGCGCAACACTGACACGTCCTTGCCGGCCAGCCACACGATCGAGTTCGTGTTCTCGCTCCCGGAGAATTTCGAGGGCGGCAGCATCGACAGCGTCCAGCGCGTGGCTCTGAAGCGCAACGAGCAGGATCGCGGCGACCCGTTGATCGCAGTGCCTGCAAAGATCACCGACGACTTCCACATGATCGCGCTCAACGATTTCCCGGAAGCCGTAACGACCAATCTCGATCTTCTGCGGACGCGCTCGTGGATCGACATTCCCCTGACCTATCGCAACGGCCGCCGTGCGCTGCTGACGCTGGAAAAGGGTGCGGCCGGCAATGAAGCGTTCACCCAGGCGCTGGCTGCATGGAGCCAGGCACGTCCGGCTGGCAACTGACCGGCTGGCAATTTACCGGCGCGAACGTCCGGGGCCGCGTTGCCGTCCCGGGCGCCCGAGCATCTCGCCGGAAGACGTAGAGCGACTGTTCGCCCGGCGGGCACAGAGGAATTGGCAACGCTTTCGCAGGTCGAGGACGCGAAAGCGCTTCACGGCCTGTTCGGTGGGTGGCCCTCGGGTTCTATCTTGAAGACATCGTCCCCCACGAACACAATGACATAGCCGCCTCGCGTTTCGGCCTCAGCGGCCCAGCGCTCCAGCAGGTGTTTATAAGGCGCCTGCTGCCAGATCGCGGGATGATCCGGATCGACCAGCACGGTCGTCTGCGGCCCCTGCTGATACACCATCATATGCGCGACCAGCGGGTCCCAATCCGGTTCGAGGTCCGGCTTCGTCATCCACGCGCAAAGGAAGTCACGACAGAGCGTCGGGCGCTCGGCATAGATCGTGCATCCGCGCCCCGCCACGCAATGACGACACCAGGCATTCGCCGGCTTTTCCAGCGCGTCGATATCGGGCAGGCGGCAGCAGAGCGTGCAGGTGCGACAGCTCCGGCCGGGAAGGGGCAAAGGCGCGAGGTTGCTGGCAGCAACGGGTTCGATATCAGTCCGTGTCACGCGACAGTCGCTTCCTTCGTGTCGTTGCGCACCTTGCTCACCTCTTTCTCGTCTCTCCCGATCGTGTAGCGGGGCAGTTCCGCCGCGTGACGGGTAAGGCTGTCGGTACGCTTCCCGACACAGAACCACAAGCTGTCCGTTCGGTGCTATCTTTCGCGTGCAGCAACATGGAATGTCGACATGCACCCGAACTTCCGCTTCAGCATCTTCGTGCACGGACGGTTGGCGCTCCCGGCGATGACCTTGAGCAGCCAGGCTCTCCGCCGCACGCTGATGATTGCCAGCGACAACAACGAAGCCCGGGCCGACTATATCTACCAGCATGTCGAAGAGACAGGACGCTGCCAACTGTTCACGGAGGATGAGCAGACCGGCTACGTGATCGAGAAGATTCTCTCGTCATAGCCGGAAAACGGAGGAGACGGACATGGTGAAAGAATATCGACTGAGCGTTTTTCAGGCGGGCAAGCTTGCCCGGCATCCGGTCGAACTGACGGATGTCGAGCTACGGGCGCATCTTCTCGTGGTGACGGATTTCGACGAACCGAAAGTCAACGGCGTCTGCAAATATGCGAGCCGCTGCGGCCGTAGCGAGTTTTCCCTGTCGGTGGACGGGCCCTATTATGTCGTGGAGCGCGTTCCCGTTCACGCAACGGCATGATGCTCGCACCGTTCCGGCAAGCGGCCGGGACAGTGAGACTTGCAAGTCACGAAAAAGCCGGCTGGTGGACCAGCCGGCTTTTTGCGTTTGAAAGACCGTAAGCGGGTTAGAGAATTCTCGGTGAACACGCGTTCACCGGAAATTCTCTATCCTCTTGTTTTCTCCGCATTGTCCGACGCCAAAGCGATCCCGCTTCGGCTGGAAATGCTCTAGAAGCTCTTACGGAAGCCGACGATGACAGCGTGGCTGCGGAAATCGGTTTCCGAACGCGAGCCGTCACGTGCCGTGAAGGAGAAGTCGTCGGCTGCCGTGAAGCGGTAACCGATGTCGAACGTGGTGTTGGTCAGCATGGCGAAATTGGTGAACAGGCCCAGTTCCTGGATGTTGATACCGACGCCGGCGTCGAGGTGGTAGGCAAAGCGCGTGTCGTCATCGTCCATCAGCGTGGCAACGCCGGCAATGCCCTGGCGACGCAGTTCGAGGTTCATGACACCGACGCCGCCGCCGACGTAAGGCGTGATGGCCGAAAGCGGGCCACCGAGCGGAATGTCGAGGTAGCCGTTGACGTAGCCCTGGATGGTGCGTGCATCGCCGAAGCTGTCGATGGAGCGGGCGGCGCCGAGGCCGCTCGAGCTATGATTGTCGACCGAAGCATTGCCCATGCCGACTTCAATTTCGACGCGCGGGGAAACATAGCCCATGTCGCCGAAGTTGTAACCGGCACGAACACCCGAGTAATAGCCGACGTCGTAGTCCGTGTTAACCGTGGTGCCGGCAACGCCAAAGGATGTGTCGTCGAGGAATGTCAGGCTGCTGACCGAACCGAGGTAGAAGCCGCCATTGGTTTCGACGACGACCGGGCCGACCGGCTCCGTCAGATCCGCAGCGCGTACGATGGAACCGGAAGCCGCGAGAGCAACGCCAGCGAGGAGGATCTTGGTAAAGCGGGTCATGACGACATCCTTCGAAAGAGAGCGGCGCAGTCAGCAAGTGTGCGTCGGATGTTGAGTAAGTAGCCGGTTTTTGCGCGAGCAGTAGAGGAGACGGCGCCGAAAAGCGGTGGCGTTCACCTCGAAAAATGGGGCTGTTGCATGAAAGTCACGAATGCGTCCTCCACGTGTGTTGGAAAAGACTTAAGGATGAGGGCGCGAGATGGCCAGCTGCCGGGCACAGCGCTATGTTCCGTAACACGATGCCGCCGACCCTCGCTGGACGGCAGAACCGTCGGCGCAGCGCTGTGCAAGAACCCGTGAGGAAGCCTGATGATTGTGATCCGCGCAGGTGCTGCTGCCTTCCCGCGTGTCCGCGCCGCCTTGCTGCTTCTTCTGTTCGGCTTGGTTTTTCCACTCGGCGGCTGTGCCAGCCGGCCAACGGCCTCGGTGCTCGATCCTGCTTCTGGAGCAGGGAGAGATGCGGCGGTGTCCGGCGACAAGGCGCTGACGCTCTTTGCCGTGACCAATCGCGAGCGGGACGGCGAGGGCTTCGACAGTGGACGCGCGCGTGCGCTGACCTACGAGCGGTACAGGTTTTCCATACCCGCGTCGCACCAGCCTGCAGCGATCGAGTATCCCTCGAAGCGGGCCGATTCCGCCCGCGCGATAACGGTGCGGGAGCGCCGCACGCTTGACCAGCGCAGCTTGGTGGCGGCCATCGTTTCGCAGCCCGGCTTCGATGGCACGGTCGGGCTCTTCGTGCACGGGTTCAACTATCGCTATCAGGAAGGCGTTTTCCGCCTGACGCAGATGGCGGTGGATTCGCGCAGCAAGGCGACGCCGGTGCTGTTTTCCTGGCCGTCCGAAGGTGCGTTATCAGGCTACCTTGCCGATCGCGATGCCGTTCTCTTTTCGCGCGACGACCTGGTGTCCTTGATGGCGGCACTCAGCGAAACCCGCAAGGTGCGGCAGATCCTCGTGTTCGGCCACAGCATGGGCGGCTTTCTCATCATGGAATCGCTGCGGCAGTTGCGTCTGACGGATCGCGCCGATGTGCTCGACAAGCTGACGGTCATCCTCGCGGCACCCGATATCGATGCGGATCTCTTTCGCCGCCAGATGGACGTGATCGGCCGGTTGCGCTCGCCCCTCGTGCTGCTCGTTTCGCCAAAGGACGAGGCTCTGGCCGCGTCGAGCCTCCTCAGCGGCTCGCGGCCGCGGGTCGGGCGGCTGGATGTGGAGGATCCGAAGGTGCGGGAAACGGCAAAGGCATATGGCGTCCTCGTGGTCGATATCACCTCTCTGAATGCACCGGACGGGCTCGGTCATGATCGTTATGCAAGTCTTGCGGCGATTGCACCGCAGGTCAGCGCGCTCGGACGGCCCGGCGCTGCCACGCCCACGGACGTCGGCGCCTTCATTCTCGATGCCGCGGGGCAGGTGGTGGCAAGTCCGTTCACCGTCGCCGGCCGGATACTCGCTCCGAAGTGACGGGCAGGCAGGCGCGTCATCATCTCCCGAAAGAGGCTCAAAGCATGCGTTTGATCACGACCCTCGCCACAGGCCTCGTCAGTGCGCTCTTTCTCCTGCTGGCGCTGCTCGCCACCGTATGGACGGCGTTGGCGCTCTGGTATCGCATTCCCGGTGATGGGCTGCTGCGCGGCGCGGCGGTGTTTCTCTGGGTTGTCTTCGTCCTCGGCCTCATCGTGTTCGGCCGGCGTTATCCTCTTGCCGCCGTCGGCATCTTTCTCGTGGGGCTCATTGCCGTGGGGCTCTGGTGGCAGACCATTCGCCCGAGGCTCGATCGCGACTGGGCGCCCGATGTTGCGCGCACGGTGACAGGGACAATCGGCGCGGGAGAGGGCGGCGATGTCGTCACGCTCCGCAACGTGCGCAACTTCCGCTGGACGAGCGACCGGGATGCCGAACCGCTGTGGGAAACCCGCCGTTACGATCTTGATACGATCACCGGCACGGATCTGATCCTGTCCTACTGGGGCATGGATGCCATCGCCCACACGCTCGTCAGCTTCAGCTTCGCCGATGGCCAGCGCGTTGCGTTTTCGGTGGAGATCCGCCGTGAAAAGACGGAGCAGTTTTCCTCCGTCGCCGGTTTCTTCAAGAGCTACGAGCTCGCCTTCATCGCGGCCGACGAGAGCGACATCCTCTATCTCAGGACCAACATGCGCCGGGAGGATACCTATCTCTATCCGCTGGCACTGCCCCGACAGGCCGCGGCTGCCCTTTTCCTCACCTATGTGCACGCCGCCAACGAGCGCGCCGAGACGCCGCAATTCTACGATACGCTGACCAGCAACTGCACCACCGTCATCTTCGATCTCGCCCGGCTGGTTTCTCCCGGCATTCCCATGGACTGGCGCATCCTCCTCTCCGGCTATCTCCCGAGCTACCTCCTCGATCAGGATGCCACGCTCTGGAAGCTGCCGGAAAAGGAACTGCGCGCAAAAGCGGCCATCAGCGCGAAGGCGCAAGCACAGCCGACCAACGGTCCGGATTACTCGACGATCATCCGCGCGGATACCGCGCCATAAAGGGCCTGCAGGTCGTCAACCGAAAACGCGCGCCGTCATCTCCACCGCCTGTGCAGCGCGAAGGCAATGCCGAGAACAACCACTGCCGTTGGCCAGAAATCCGTCATCTGGTCGAACGACCATTTCCACATCTCATATCCTTCGAGATGCGGCGGCTTCATCTTCACACTGACCTCGAAGTCCCGCTTCTCCCGCCCATGAAAATGCCCGATGGCAAACGCCAGTCCCATGAGCACAGCCACCCGCCGCTCGAAGAGAACGCAGAACAGGACGGCCACCACGGCAGCCATGACGATCGCCTCGATGATATGGCCGAGCCAGTCGAAATTTGCCTGGATATAAGTCCAGTCCATGGGGTGCTTGCTTTCCTCAGGACGGTGGCCTGAGGAACTATCCTCAGCCTGCGTATGCGACGTTCTCTCAACCGGCTTTGGCGACAAGGCGCGTGTTCGTAGAGGGACACAGCAATAGACGTCTCCTAGGACGTACGTCTGCGTCAACATGGCCGATGTTGTCCGCAACAGTTTTGAGATAGTCCTCCTCCCGCAAACCACCAGAATGGAATACCGAAATGTGGGATTGGTTCCCGATCGTCTTCTTCCCGCTCAAGCTTCTCGTCCTCGGCACGGGCATGTTCTTCGCCATCAAGTGGCATCGGGATCAAGCCAAGAAAAAATGACGAAGCCGGCTGGCTTTGAGCGGCAGCCGATGAGAGATCTGCCGCCTGCTTGCTTTGAAGTGGGCAAAGAGGTGATCGTAGGTCAGCTGTGTCCGGCGATACGAATGCCAGCGGGGCACGCGTGCATCCAGCTGAAATCGCCACTTTTGTATCGATATAAAATATCTGGAATTGGTAGCGGGAGAGGGACTCGAACCCCCGACACGCGGATTATGATTCCGCTGCTCTAACCACCTGAGCTACCCCGCCGCCGGATGCGACCTTTGGTCGGTCGCTTGCGGTGGGCGGCTTATAAGATGTGGGTCAGGGGGGTGTCAAGCGATGGTGGAAAAAAAGGGTGGGGATGTGAGGGCAGCCGCCAAGCGCTGCCGAATGGCGGCGTGCAGCCGCCGGATCAGGCGGCAGCGGGGGCTTCGAGGAGGTGGCGCAGGGCCTGTTCGGCAGCGGGTTCGCGTTCCGAGCGCAGGATGAAGCCGCCGCCGTAGACGCGGGCGTCTTCGCCGGGGCCGGAATAGAGCGCGCAGGCCTGTCCGGGCGCGATGCCGGCTTCGCCTTCCATGAGTTCCACGGTTATGCCGGAGGCATCGACCTTGAGCAAGGCGGGGGCAGGAACGCGCGTGGAGCGGACCTTGGCGTAGCAGGCGAGGCCTTCCGCCGGCAGGTCCTCAAGCGCGACGTCGCCCAACCAGTTCATATCACGCAGCTGGACCCGGCGTGTCTCCAGCGCCTCGCGCGGGCCGACGATGACGCGGCAGGAGCGGGCGTCGAGGTGAACGACGTAGAGCGGCTCGCCGGTGGCGACGCCGATGCCGCGGCGCTGGCCGATGGTATAATGCAGGATGCCCTCGTGGCGCCCAAGAACGCGGCCGTCGAGGTGAACGATATCGCCGGCCAGCGCCGCATTCGGGCGCAGCTTGGAGACGATGTCGCTATACTTGCCCTGCGGCACGAAACAGATGTCCTGGCTGTCTGCCTTCTTGGCAACGACGAGGCCCATATCCTCGGCCAGCGCCCGGGTTTCGGCCTTGGTCAGGTGGCCGAGCGGGAAGCGCAGGTAGTCGATCTGCTCCTGCGTGGTCGCAAACAGGAAGTAGCTCTGATCGCGGTCGGCATCAGCCGGGCGATAGAGCGAGCGGCGGCCGGGGAAGCCCGGCTGCGGATTGGCACGCGAGCGGATGTAGTGGCCCGTGGCCAGCGCATCGGCACCCAGATCGCGGGCGGTCGCCAGCAGGTCGGCAAACTTGACGGTCTGGTTGCAGGCGACGCAGGGAATGGGGGTTTCCCCGGCAATATAGCTTTCGGCAAACGGATTGATGACCGTCTCGCGGAACCGCTGCTCGTAATCGAGCACATAATGGGGGATGCCCAGGACCTCGCAGACGCGGCGGGCGTCATCGATATCCTGACCCGCGCAGCAGGAGCCGGCACGGTGAACGGCCGCGCCATGATCGTAGAGCTGCAGCGTGATGCCGAAGACATCATAGCCCTCCCGCTTCAGAATGCCCGCGACGACGGAACTATCGACGCCGCCGGACATGGCGACGACGACGCGGGTATCTTCAGGCTTGCGGTCGAAATCGAGGCTGTTCACGAGAGATGGTCCGATTCTGTCGGATGACCGGCGCGGCGTTCGCGCCTGCACCTTGCTTGACGCCAATATAAAAGGTCGAAGCCGGGTCTACAAGCGCTGCTCGACGTGACGGGTGACTCTCACCCCATGTCGACGGCTGCGACCGCGCGTAAAACCCTCAGATGATTTTCAGCCGCATCGCCCGGGCGATAGCCTGCATGCGGTTGACGGCATCGAGCTTGCGGGCGGCGGTCTTGAAATAGCTGCTGACAGTATAGGCGGAGATGCCGAGGATGATCGCGATCTCATCGCTGCTCTTGCCGGCAGCGGCCCAGCGGAGGCATTCGATCTCGCGGGCAGAGAGTTTTTCGCGTGTGGAGACGCCAGCGTCCATGGCGCGCTCCAACCGCTCGAACAGCTGGAGCAGGACGTAATAGAGCTCCGCCGCCTCGATGCCTTCCGGCGCATCGCGGCTGCCGGACAGCGTGACGATGAACGGATCCGCATAGGTCGTGTGCAACAGGACCGCGAGAGTGAAGGCCATGGACGGCGCGATTTCGACGGCGGTCACGGGTTTGCCGCGAAGGCCAAGAAGGGTGGCCGTCTCTTTGAAGACAGGGAGCTTGGTGTGGCGCAGTTCCTCCACCAGGCGGCTTAGCCGGAAGATGTCCAGCGCATCGTAGCCCCGCACCAGATCGGCGGGCCAGCTGCTGACGACGAGGCGTTCGGAGAAGTTCTGCTGGTCACCGGCGGGAACGCGAACGATCATGAAATTGTCGAAGCCGAATTCGGCAGCGCATTGCCGCATGAGGCGCAGGACCTCGTATTCCGTCTGGACGGAGGACGTATCCGCGGTCGGGAAAAGCAGGTTCGATTTGCTGCTTCTCACCGTTTCATCGACATCAGGCATAGCGTTTTCACCACTGCCGGCTCGGCCGGCTCCTTGTTTCCGCGTCCTTCCGCCTGCAAATGAAACGGTCTCGCTGCACGTCCGGCGTCTCGTCCTCATCGGGCGGGCATGCCGGGCGGCATCGGGACGTACAGTCTACCGGAAAAACGATATGATGGCACCCTGGGGATGCGCATGCTGTAAATCTCTCAGCCCGTGCCGGGCCGGAGGCTCATATCCTGCAGTTTTTTTGACGTTACCGGCCCCCGGGACGGTGTTTCAGCCTCTTCCGAGGCCTTGTCACGCCAAAAAATGAGCCCGACGCCAGCTGCAGACACGCCGCATGCCCCTGCATCGCGCCGACTTGTATGAAAATCTTACAAAAATTCCTACCCGCTCCCTGCGCATGGCAGCTATGCGGCAGGGAACCCGTAGAATGCAGGATTCCCGCGGCTTTGCGGTGTGCAAGGGCCTGATGCAATCGCCGCTTGATGTCGTGTTTGCAGGCGGAAACGGCTCTTCTTTCCGCGTTGCAGGAGGCCTTTGCGGCAAGTCATTCGAATGATGGATAAATTGTGTTGTCGAGCTTAGGCAAATCTTAAATGTGGCAAGCTAGGCTCTCCGAATATGGTCTTGAGTATGTGTAGAGAGTCCAATGACCGAAATGGTACGACCCCGCGTGAAGTATGTCATCGGCCCGGATGGCAGCCCACTGACGATTGCCGATCTTCCCCCGGCGAACACGCGGCGCTGGGTGATTAGACGGAAGGCAGAAGTGGTTGCAGCCGTTCGCGGCGGGCTGCTGAGCCTTGAAGAGGCCTGTGAGCGGTATACGCTGACGGTCGAGGAATTTCTGTCCTGGCAGGCTTCGATCAACGATCATGGTCTTGCAGGACTGCGCACGACGCGTATCCAGCAATATCGCCACTGAGATCATCAGGGCATCAACGATCGGCTTGAGCGGTCGCGACTTTCGTCGCGGCCGCTCGTTTGCGTTCCGGATGCCTGTTGTCACACCGTCTCGATCGGGATGAGATCAGCTTCAGCGTATCCGTGTGGCGGCGCTTCCGGATAAGGCTGCGTTCATGAGCCACTCCGGCGATGCCTGACACCCCATAGGCTCGGTCGCGGGAAGGCTTCGCGCAAGCTCCTTGGCTTACCGTTCGTCGCATGTGTCCGTCTGTCGCGCACGAGAGGGCGCGATCGGCGGTGAAAGACGGGGAAATTGAAAGCACAACGACAACGGCCGCGCGTCGGAGCGAGGCGCGGCGGCGTAGGTCAGGCTGGACTGCCGGTCAGGTTAGACTGCCGGCAGATCAGGATCAGGCGCGCAACCGCACGAGACCGTCGCGTTCTTCGAGTGCGGAGGCTTTGGCGAATTCGGCCTGGACTTCTTCCAGAGCGAGTTCGGCGGCGTCCTGCTGGACTTTCAGTTCCCGAACCGACACCTGCAGATTGTCGGCCCGCTGGCGGGCCGCCTTGGCAAATGTCGGATAGGCAAAATGGGACGGATCCGAAATGCCAGACTTTTTCTCCTCGAATGCGATCTGATGCTCCAAATCCTTGGTCATCCTTTCGAATTCGGTCATCATCATCTGAAGCTGCTTCAGTTGACGCTGTTTGTCCTTCACCTGAAATTCCTTCAGGCGGACAAGGCTCTCACGTGACTTCATACGCAATACTCCCGCGGTGCGAGACCCGGCATCTCACTTGCAACCCTTACCGATGGCTCATGCCTTCGGCTCCGCGAAAAAACCCCAGTGATATTAACAAATGCCTACCGCTGGTAACGTTTCGTTTACGGGCATAGTTAATCCTAGGGACGATCATTTAAGGCCCGGTAAATGGCCAACGCGAAATACGACGCTTTGGTCTTTTGGCGAGTCTCTGGAATCCGATAGAGCTGTTCGCTCACTTCAAAGGTGAGAAAGCGGGTTTATCAAAAGCAAACGAAATCAAGGGGCTGAGAAAAATATTTAACAAATGCTGTGCACCTTGCCAGAGGGAATCAGAATTTGTTAACCATTTGGTGGCAAGCTCCAAATCAGGCAACGACTGGATCCGTTTAGCGTCAGGCAGCCTTGCACTACCTTTCGGCGGCGGAAAAGGGGACAAAAACATGCGGGTTCTGCTTATCGAGGACGACAGCGCGACAGCGCAGAGCATCGAATTGATGCTCAAGTCCGAGAGTTTCAATGTGTACACCACCGATCTCGGTGAAGAGGGCGTCGATCTCGGCAAACTCTACGACTACGACATCATTCTGCTGGACCTCAACCTGCCCGACATGTCGGGCTATGAGGTGCTCCGGACCCTTCGCCTCTCCAAGGTGAAGACCCCGATCCTCATCCTCTCCGGCATGGCCGGCATCGAGGACAAGGTTCGCGGCTTGGGCTTCGGTGCGGACGACTACATGACCAAGCCGTTCCACAAGGACGAGCTTGTGGCGCGCATCCATGCGATCGTTCGCCGCTCCAAGGGTCATGCCCAGTCCGTTATTTCGACCGGCGAGCTGATCGTCAACCTGGATGCAAAGACCGTCGAAGTCGGCGGACAGCGCGTTCACCTGACGGGCAAGGAATACCAGATGCTGGAGCTGCTTTCGCTCCGCAAGGGTACGACCCTGACCAAGGAAATGTTCCTGAACCACCTTTACGGCGGTATGGACGAGCCGGAACTGAAGATTATCGACGTCTTCATCTGCAAGCTGCGCAAGAAGCTCGCAAACGCTGCCGGCGGCGCAAACTACATCGAGACCGTCTGGGGCCGTGGCTACGTGCTGCGCGAACCGGAAGGCGATCTCGCCGAAAGCGCCTGATCTTCCGGATGTTTTGAGAGCCATCGGCGATCATGCATCCCGCAGTGCAGGATCGCCGTTATCGGCGCCGACCGACCCGCCCTTCGTGGCGGGTTTTTCGTTTTTCGCTGTCTGGAGAAGGATCGCCTCTCGTGGAGACGAAAAAGGCCGCCTTGCGGGCGGCCTTTGCGGGGGCAGGGGGTAGGCAAGGAAAGCCGAAGAACCCTCGTGGTCAGGCAGCTGCGGCGTAGGCGGCGAAGACGCTGGTGAGGATTTTCCGGTCGAATGGCTTCAGCAGGAAGTCGTCGGCACCGGCACGCTTGCCCGCCATCATCTTGCGCAGATCCGCCTCGATGACGCAGTAATAGATACGAACGGATTTGCCTTCGGACATCACGCGAATGTTCGCGATCAGCTCCAGCGCGCCATCCAGGCCCGCATCGACGATGATGATGTTGGGAAGCTCGGCTTCGCAGCGCGCCAGCGCCTCAAGGCCATTGGCGGCTTCCGAGACGAGAAAGCCCATGCCGGAGAGGATGCGCTTTCCGACCTTGCGCACCACGTCGGAGTCGTCGGCGATCATCAAGCGCTGCATGGAGCTCCTAGCCCTTTCATTCCCGTGAACAGAAGACCTCGATGCCAGGCCGCTGGCGGATATCCGCCCCGGCGCTGCATCAACGTCCAGTTGCGCACCCCTGCGATCTGGCACGCCAGGTCGCAGGTGTATGCTCGTCTCGGGAGTATAAGGCGCCTTTGGCAAACAAACCGTTACCGGAGCGACGAAGAATGGCGGCGACGACGCTCCTAGATGGAGGACGCCACGAAGACGATCTCTTCCGGTGTCGGCAGGATCTCGATCTTCATGCTGGCCTCGTCGGCCAGAAGCACCGTGTAATATGGCTGGATCGTGTGCGCGTCGACGGCTTCTTCCAGCGTGCCGGAGAGGAGTTCGACAAGCTTGGGTGGTACGCGCATCATCTTGCCGCGCACGACAAGCTTGAAGACCGCATCGTATTCCGGGTTTTCCAGTGTCACATCCAGCGAACCGCCGCGTGGAATGGCGCCGTAGGCGATGAGGAAGAGATTCAACAGCAGCTTCACGCGGTTCTTTGGAATGATAACGCGCGGGCCCGTCCAGGAGATCTCGGTTTTCTTCTCCACGACTGCGAAATCGCGTGCTGCTTTCTCCGCTTCGCCGGTGTCGATGGACGCTCCGACGGAGCCGGAGGCACCGAAGGCGAGACGGGCGAACTTCAGGCGGACGGCTGCGTTCAGCGCGCTGGTGCGGATGAGGTCCATGGCATCAGCGTCGGCGCCCCCTTCGTCGAGAAGCTCAAGGCCGTTATTGATGGCGCCGACGGGCGAGATGATGTCGTGGCAGACGCGGCTGCAAAGCAGCGCGGCGAGATCGGGGCCGGTCAGGGTCAGGTTCGGATTCTTTTCCATCGTCGTGTCCTTAAAGGTCGCTCTTGCCGATCATCCCGGTGCGCAAAGCCGTCGCGCGGGGCCGTATTCGGGTGTGGTTTAGAGGGTGAAGATTGCGCGGACGTGGCGTGTCCAGTCCGGCCATAATGACACCATGTTTGGTAAACCAATTGTTAAGATGATGGGTTCAGAGTGGCGGAATCCCGGGCCGGGGCCGCAGACAGGCACGGCCTGCTCCTGCCGGTACTCTATCGGCCTTGGGATAACGGAGGATGCGATGCTGCAGAAATCGAATTTTGCGCCCTCGAGGGACGTTGCCATGTGCCTTCCGCTGGCCGCCCTGTGGTCTTCTATGAAAGCCGTCATGTTCGGCATGCTGGCGCTCTGTGTCGGGGTTTCGACCGCCGCCGCGCAAGCCGCCGGCAATACGTCTCAATATTCCATCCAGGAAATCGTGGATGCGGGACATGGGTTCTTCGGGTCCACGTCCGGCGGTCTTGCGAAAGTGGTGGAGCGGGCCTTCCAGAGTTACGGGCTTCCGAACGGCTATATTCTCGGACAGGAAGGCTCTGGCGCCTTCGTTGCCGGGCTGACCTATGGTGAGGGAAGCCTGAACACCAAGAATGCCGGTCAGCACAGTGTCTACTGGCAAGGTCCCTCGCTCGGTCTCGATGCAGGCGGTCAGGGCAGCCGCATCATGATGCTGGTCTATAACCTCCCGAGCGTGCCCGGCCTTTACAAGCGGTTCGGTGGCGTCTCCGGTTCGGCCTATGTCGTGGCCGGCGTCGGCATGACGGTGCTGACGGACGAGCATATCGTGCTCGTCCCTATTCGAACCGGCGTCGGCGCCCGCCTCGGCATTAATGTGGGCTACCTCAAGCTGACGCAGCAGCCGACATGGAACCCCTTCTGACCCTGTTTCCCGGTGTCGTCAGCGTTATGCTTTGGTGGTCTGCGCGTGTCGCCGATCCCTTGCCAATCCGGGGCTGACCGCGAATAATGATGCGCAAGGGGATGATGCCCTTGTCCAACCGCCTGTGAAGTGACCTCCGCGTGATACAATTTGCACTGCTGTTCGCCTTGGGCTTCCTCACCGCGATCTTTCTCGGTGCGCTGGTCGCACCTGTCATCCATCGGCGCATCGTGCGGTTTGCGGAAGATCGGTTGAAGGCGACGACGCCACTGACCCAACAGGAAGTTCGTGCGCAGAAGGATGCGGCACGCGCGATCTATGCCGCGGAAAATGTGCGAACCAGTCAGACGCTGAAGCGCGAGCGCGACAAGGCGATTTCTCTCATGCTGGCGCGCGAGAAGGCCGAGCAGGACATGCGCACGGTCCGCGCCGAGAATGAGGAGCTGCGCGCGCAGCTGGACGAAATGAACGCGGAGGCGGGAGACCTGCGCTCCGGCATCCGGCTTCTGGAGCAGCATATCGAGCGGCTGAAAGATGCGTTGGGCACGCTGGAGACGGATTACGCTTCCAAGACCGAGCAGGCAGCTTTGCTGGCACGCCAGCTCGACAGGGTTTCCGCAGAACTCGATGAAGTCCGGGCCGTCTCGGCTGCGGAAGCGTTGCAGGTCGATGAGCTCCATGCCCGTGCCGGTGGCCTGCGCGATGAGCGCGAAACCCTGCGCGACGAGCGGCGGCGGGAAAGCGAGAGGGCGAAGGCGCTGGAACTGAAGCTGGCGCAGCAGGAGATCCGGGCAAAGCAGCTTGAAGCCCGGTTGGCGACAGCCAATGCGCTGCTGGCCGACCGGGAAACCCACCTGGAACGCGGCAGTGCGGAAATAGACCGCCTGTCTGCGCGTGTTCGCGAGATGACGGCGGAACTGGCGGCAGCCATGCAGGCGTCGCGCGCCGGGCATGACGTCGGTTCGCAGAGCGTCGGACAGGAGAACGCGATCGCGCTTCCGGCACCGGACGAGCCAAGACTGCTCTCGCCGCCCGCCATTCCGACGCCGGAAAGCTTGCGGACCGACGCAGGCGACTTCATCGAGCGCCTTGTTGCCGCAGATCCGGCAGAGGACGCGGCCTTGCGCGAAGACCTGCTGCAGATTGCGGCGGCGATGACGGCGCTGACGGCGAAGACCGAGGGGGAGACATCGCCCATCCCCGCTCTGCTGGCGCGGGAAACCGAAGGCACTACCACGACGCTTGCCGCGCGGACCCGGTCGCTCCTGTCATCGACGTCCTGATATCTAGACAAGGCCATTCAGGCTGGCGATGCGATGAAGGGCTATTCCCGTCGCGGTGGCGACATTGAGGCTGTCGAGACCCGGCTTCTGCCGAATGCGGGCCGTGCGGATCGCGGTCATGATGGCGGGCGGCAGGCCCTCGCCCTCGGCACCCACCACCAGCGCCGTACGCCGGGCCGGCGGAATATCATCCAGATCGGTCTCGCCACGGGGCGACAGGCCCCAGAGCGCAAAGCCGCGATTCTCGATCGCCGCCAGCAGGTCGCCCGCCGTGCCCTGGCGCACGAAAGGTACGGTGAGCACCGCGCCGACGGAGACGCGGATCGCCTTGCGATAGAGCGGATCGCAGCAGGTCTCGTCCAGAAGCACGGCGCTCGCGCCGAAGGCCGCGGCGTTGCGGAAGATCGAGCCGACATTGTCGTGATTGGAAAGACCACAGGCGGCGAGGATCAGACCCTCGGCTGGCAGGGTCGAGAGGATATCATCGAGGGTCTGCCGTCTCTGCCGCATGCCGATGGCAAGCACGCCGCGATGCATGTCGAAGCCGGCGATGGCGTTGAAGACAGCGGCGTCCGCAACGAAGACCGGCACCGTGCTGTCGAACTGCGCAAGAATATCGGCAACACCGGCGACCCGGTTTTCAAGAAGCAGAATCGCCTCGGCCGTAAACGCACCGCCGCCGCCAGCCGAGGCCGCCAGCATGCGCAGCACCACGGTGCCTTCCGCGATGAAGCGGTTGTGGCGGCCTGTGAGGTCGCGCTCACGAATCGAGACGAAGGCGGCGATGCGCGGATCGGCCGGGTCCGTGATGCGCTCGGTGACGCGCACGGTCAGTTCGCGGGTACGGAGATGTCGGCGACGATGCGGTTGGCGGCGATGTCGTAGACGAGCGCCTTGCGGACACCGGCGAGCGTGCCGAAGAACAGGATCTGCCCGCCGGAGAGCGACGTGTCGGTGATCTCGAAGCCCTGCGGCAGGACGGCTGTCGCTGCCAGCGGCGCATCGCTCGGCACGCCGGCTGTCGCGTTTGCCAGGGACGGCGCCGCGCTCGGACGCGTGACCTTGTAGACAATCGCGCCCAGCACGGCCATAAGCATGACCAACATCACACCCGCCGAGACCAGCTGCAGGCGGATCATCTTGCGGCGAACGTTTTCCATGACCGGATCGAGCGGCTTTTCGTCCTGATCGTCTGGTTCCTGGAGCGACATGGGCGGTTTGACCTCACGGATTGAGCAAGAATGAACGACCCCTTTAAAGAAGCGGACGCCGCAAGGAAAGTCCTGACGGCGCAAGAGGATGCATCCGGGCGCATGGATGCGTGGCTGACCGAGCAGATGGACGGGCTTTTCTCGCGCAATCGGCTCAAGGCGCTGATCGAGCAGGGCGCCGTGCGCGTCAACGGCAAGCCGGTGCTGGAGCCCAAGCGCAAGGTGCAGCCGGGGGACGTGTTCGAGATCGGCATGCCGGAGCCTGAAGACCCGGAGCCCAAGGGCGAGAACATCCCGCTCGACGTGCTGTATGAAGACGACGACGTGATCGTGCTCATCAAGCCGCCGGGGCTCGTGGTGCATCCCGGTGCCGGCAACTGGACGGGCACGCTGGTCAATGCGCTCATTCATCATTGCGGCGACAGTCTTTCGGGTATCGGCGGCGTCAAGCGGCCGGGCATCGTCCACCGTCTGGACAAGGACACCAGTGGCGTCATGGTCGTGGCGAAGAACGATCTCGCTCACCGGCACCTTTCCGACCAGTTTGCCGACCACGGCCGCACCGGACCGCTGGAGCGCGCCTATGCCGCCATCGTCTGGGGCCGGCCGCGCGGCCTTCGCGGCACGATCGACGCACCGCTCGGGCGCGCCGGAGACCGGATCAAGCGGGCGGTGAAGAAGCACGATGCGGACGATGCGCGCGAGGCGATCACGCACTATGAAGTGACCGAGCGTTACCACGAAAAGCCCGACGCGACGGCGCTCGCCGCCATGGTCGAATGCCGGCTGGAAACGGGGCGCACGCACCAGATCCGCGTCCACATGGCCTATATCGGGCATCCTCTCGTCGGCGACGTCGATTACGGCGCAGCGTTCCGAACGAAATCGAATCTTCTCCCGGAGCCTGCCAAGGCGGTGGTCGACCGGTTCCCGCGTCAGGCGCTGCATGCCTTCATGCTGGCGTTCGAGCATCCGGCAACCGGGGAAACGATGCGCTTTACCTCGCCACTGCCGGACGACATGCTGGAGCTGGCTGCCGCCCTGAAGGCCTGAGGCCTGTCGTCGCCCCTTCGCGCGGTCGCGAAATCTTGGGTTCTGCATGCATCCTTTTGCCGATGTCGGCGTTTTTCCCGTATCGACAGCCCCAGTATCGACAGCCAAGGAGAGAAACGTCATGATCGATGCCATAGAGATCAAGGAACATGCCGAAGTCATCAGTGCCGATGGCGTGCATGTGGGAACCGTCGACGGTGTCGAAGGCAGCCGTATCAAGCTGACGAAGAAGGACAATCCCGTCGGCCATCAGGATCATCACCATTTCATCGACCTTTCGCTGGTCGATAGTGTCGATGACAACCGTGTACGGCTGAGCGCCAAGAGCGACGAAGCGTTTCTATCCGAGCAGGAGGAAGACGGAGACTCGATCCAGTAGGGTTCGCCTCCGTCCGATAAATGGGCGTGAGGGGTTGAACTCGGCCTCATCATGCCAATCTTACCGAGATATCCCGAAGCCCAAGGATGGGGCCGCAATCGTGCGGCTGCATCCTTGAATCATGCCCGGCCCGTACTTATCTTGGTGACCTGTGGGGTCGAAGGACCCACATGCCCGGCTTGCCAGATGGAGGCCGGAACGAGAAAGGGGTGCAAACATGGCCCGTAGTACGATGCCGACACTGACCGCCGGCGAAGGTGGTCTCAATCGATATCTCGATGAAATCCGCAAATTTCCCATGCTGGAGCCGCAGGTCGAGTATATGCTCGCCAAGCGCTATCAGGAGCATGACGATCGCAAGGCCGCCCACCAGCTCGTAACCAGCCATCTGCGCCTCGTGGCGAAGATTGCGATGGGCTATCGCGGCTACGGCCTGCCGATCGGCGAAGTCGTTTCCGAAGGCAATGTCGGCCTGATGCAGGCCGTGAAGAAGTTCGATCCCGAGCGCGGCTTCCGCCTGGCGACCTACGCCATGTGGTGGATCAAAGCTTCGATCCAGGAATATATCCTGCGCTCATGGTCGCTCGTGAAGATGGGGACGACCGCGAACCAGAAGCGGCTGTTCTTCAATCTTCGGCGCCTCAAGGGCAAGATTCAGGCGCTTGATGAAGGCGACCTGAAGCCGGATCAGGTGAAGCAGATCGCGACGACGCTGAACGTTTCGGAGGCCGAGGTCATTTCGATGAACCAGCGCCTTTCCGGCGACGCTTCGCTCAACGCTCCGATCAAGGCGGGCGAAGGCGAATCCGGTCAGTGGCAGGATTGGCTGGTAGACGACAGCGAGAGCCAGGAAGACATCCTCATCGAGCAGGACGAACTGGAAAATCGCCGTTCGCTTTTGTCGGGTGCGATGAACGTGCTCAACGATCGCGAGCGCCGCATCTTCCAGGCCCGTCGCCTGACGGAAGATCCGGTCACGCTGGAAGAACTCTCGACCGAGTTCGAGATCAGCCGCGAACGTGTCCGTCAGATCGAGGTTCGCGCGTTCGAAAAGGTTCAGGACGCCGTACAGAAGGCGGCTCTGGCGAAGTTGCAGGCTTTGCGGGTCGTCGAGGACGCGTAACCCAAACGGGATTGTCAGATTTAAAAGCCCGGCTGCTCTCGCAGTCGGGCTTTTTGTTTTTTTTCGCTTATGGAGGAGTTGCTGAAAATGCGACCGATCTTTTTAGCGGGTTGGTTCCGAGCGGAGGCTACAAGACGGATATCGATCCGGCATTGCCACAGGTGCTGCGGCGCGGATTGCGGTTAAAGTCATAGGAAAGGGGCAGGTCATGCAGAATACAATGGAGTGCTTCGCCATGCCGACACTGCGGCCCCGGCCTGCTCGCAGGCAGAAAAACCGCGCAACGTGGCCGACGCTGAGGATACTGGCGCTCGCCGGTGCCCTCGCGCTATCTGCCGGATTATGGGTGGCTGGATACGCTCTGGTTCGTCTGATCCTGTAGCTTAAGCGCTATGCGGCGGTGTCTGTCGCTTCGATGAGGATGCGCAGTTCGCAATTCAGCGCGTCGGCGATCTGCCGCGGGTCGTACTCATCCCGCGCGGCTGCATCGATATCGAACAACTCGATAACCGCGAGGTCGATTTGCTGTTCGACCGCTGAGACCGGCTCCGGTTCGTAATAAATCCGGCAATGATCGACAAAATCGCGATCAACCTCGCCATCCAGCAAGAGCGCAAGCGTTTTTCCGTTTTCGTCGCGGAAGTGGAAGACCGTGTTCAGGCCTTCAGGGGTCGTTGCAATGTGACGTGCTGCGAATGCGAGTTCCGACATAGACGACCTCGAATGTTCCCAACAGTCTGCAAACTACCAGATAGTATGGTGCGTTGTCGCTGACTTTTTGCAGTGCAGCAAAATCAGCCGGCAAAGCGTTCCATGACGAAGCTGTCGGGCGAGCCTGATATCAGCCGGTTGGTCTTCTCCAGCGACATGGAACTCATGGAAACAGCCGGCGCATCCCGCTGCGAAAGAACGGTCGCCGTCAGGAAGATGGCGATAAGCGCGATATAGGCTGGCAGGGCTGCAAATCGTTTCGACATGGCATCTCTCCTGGTTTGCGGCACAACTCACGCTTTCCTGGAAAGTTCCGTCGAGCGGCTGGAGGGGCGCATACCGCGGAAAGTGCTTCTTTGCCGGCTTTGTGCGCTTGCCGGTCCGACCTGACCGTTTAAGATGCCTACGGGTAGCCTTTCACGTACGGAGCCGTTGATGACGTTCGACACCATCATTCGCCATGCCAATCTTGCCGATGACCGCGTGGATATCGACATCGCGATTTCGAAGGGCCGTATCGTTGCGGTGGAGCCTGGCATCACGGCGGAGGCAGGCGAGGTCATCGATGCGGGTGGCCGGCTCGTCAGCGCGCCGTTCATCGACATTCACTTTCACATGGATGCGACGCTGTCGCTCGGCACGCCCCGGCTCAATCGCTCGGGTACGCTGCTCGAAGGCATCCAGCTGTGGGGCGAGCTAAAGCCGCTGCTGACCAAGGAGGCGGTCATCGAGCGCGCTTTGCGGTACTGCGATCTCGCGGTCTCGCAAGGGCTGCTCGCCGTGCGCAGCCATGTCGATGTCTGCGACGAGCGCCTGACAGGGGTGGAGGCGTTGCTGGAGGTAAAGGATCTCGTCCGGGACTATCTCGATCTGCAACTGGTGGCCTTTCCACAGGACGGGTATTTCCGCTCGGCCTCCGCGGCCCGCAATCTCGAACGCTCGCTCGACATGGGCGTCGATGTCGTCGGCGGCATTCCGCATTTCGAACGGACGATGGAGGATGGGCGCCGCTCCGTCACCGTGCTCTGCGAGATCGCGGCGGAGCGGGGATTGCTGGTCGACCTGCATTGCGACGAGACGGACGACCCGCTGTCGCGCCATATCGAGACGCTTGCCTATGAGACGCAGCGCCTCGGACTTCAGGGACGCGTCGCCGGCTCGCACCTCACCTCCATGCATTCGATGGACAACTACTACGTTTCCAAGCTGCTGCCGCTGATCGCCGAGGCGGAAATCCATTGCGTGCCCAATCCACTGGCCAACATCGTTCTGCAAGGGCGCCACGACACATACCCCAAGCGGCGCGGCATGATGCGCGTCCCCGAGCTGATGGCGCTCGGCGTGAACGTCGCCTACGGGCAGGACAGTTGCATGGACCCATGGTACTCGTTCGGCAATGCCGACATGCTGGATGTCGCGCACATGGCCGTTCATACGGGGCACATGACGAGCCCGGCGGCGGTCAGAGCCTCTTTTCAGGCTGTGACCGAAAACGCGGCCCGCACCTTCGGGCTCGATGGCTATGGCATCGCGCCGGGGTGTCATGCCGACCTCGTGCTTCTCGAAGCGCGTGATGCCGCGGAGGCGGTACGCATGCGGGCGAACCGTCTGATGGTGCTGCGCCGCGGCAAGATCATCGCGCAGACGCCGCCACGCACCGCTACACTCTCGCTTGCCGGCAGGCCCGGCACGCTGGAACCGTGGCGCTATGCGCCTGTCGAGGCGTCGGCTTCGTGAGCCACGACCTCCCGGCGCCTCGCCTCGGGCAGAGCGAACGCAATGCGGCCGACAGCACAGGCGCGCTTCCCACGGGCGGGTTCAATGCGCAACCGCCGACATGATTGTTTAGAAAAACGCACATAGAACGTCGTTTCCAAGGCTTGTTCGCCGGTCGGTTCCCGCCATACTCCTTCTGTCGACGACACAAGGGGATCTCGCATGGCACGGCAGGACAAGCTCAAGCTAGGGACATTCGTCTATACGTTCGGATTTCACCCGGCGAGCTGGCTGCACCCTTCCAGCGATGTGAACGGGGCAAACGACATCGCGCATCTCAAAAAGGTCGCGCAGATGTCGGAGGCGGCCAAGTTCGATTTCCTGTTCATGGCGGATTCGCCGGCAGCCGGCATCGGCGATCCCGATGCGCTGGCCCGCAGCCCCACCAAGATGAACCGCTTCGAGCCGCTGACGCTTCTCTCGGCGCTGTCCATGGTGACGGAGCGGCTGGGCCTCGTGGCCACGGCATCGACCAGCTATTACGAGCCTTTCAACCTCGCCCGTATTTTCGCCTCCATCGACCAGCTGTCGAACGGGCGCGCCTGCTGGAACGTCGTCACATCGGATCATGACGAGACGGGATATAATTTCAACCGCACCGGTCTGGATCCGCATGCGCTGCGCTACGAGCGCTGCCGGGAGTTCGTGGATGTCGTCTTCGGGCTTTGGGACAGCTTCGAGAAGGATGCTCTGCTGCTTAACCGCGACAGCGGGCTCTACTACGACAAGGCCCGGCACCACATGCTGAACCATGTCGGGAAGCACTATCAGGTGCGTGGTCCGCTGAATATCGCGCCATCCGCGCAGGGCCGGCCCGTGATCGCGCAGGCGGGCGGGTCGGAAGCCGGCATGGATCTTGCGGCACGCACTGCCGAGATCGTCTTCAGCCTCGCGTCCAATATCGAGCGGAACCGCGCCTTCTACACGAACGTCAAGGAACGAATGCCGGCGCTCGGTCGTCATCCCGACGACCTCAAGATCATGCCCGGCGTGGTGCTGAATGTCGGCGAGACGGAGGCCGAGGCGCGCGCCAAGGTCGATTTCCTGATCGACAAGCTTCACCCCGATGTGGGGCGGTTGATGCTGTCGGAATTTCTGGAGGCGGACCTGCGCGGCGTGCCGCTGGACCAACCCTTTCCGATGGACCGGCTTCCCGAGCAGCCGAAGGGTTCCAAGGCGTTGTTCGAGGAGCTGACCGACTTCGTGAGGAAGGGCCATACGGTGGGTGAGCTCATTCGGCTCTATGCCGAAAAGCATACCGGAAACGGCATCACCGGCACGCCGGTTCAGATCGCGGATTTCATGGAAGAATGGTTCGAAACACGGGCGGCGGACGGCTTCATCCTGATGTTCCCGACGCTGCCGGCAAGTCTTGAGGATTTCACGGCGCTGGTGCTGCCGGAATTGCGCCGCCGCGGCCTGTTCCGGGAGGAATACGAGGGCGCGACGCTGCGTGAGAACCTCGGGCTATCCATGCCGGTCAACCGTCATACCGCCGCGCGGCAACTTTCCGGCTCGCCTCACGTTCAGGCTCGGTAAAGCATAAGCGAAGATCGCAGCCCGTCTTTTGCGGTCCCAATTTTGGTAGAAGGAAGATGTTCAGTGCATTCGGATAGACAGGAGGCCCCGGCCGAGGAACCGTCGTGCGGGCTGGTCCAGATACGAGGTGCCGAGACATGACTGCTGCCGTTTATCCGTCGCCCGTAGAGGCGCCCGCGCCCGATGCCGCCGCTTTCAAACTCTCGATGCGCCATCTCGCAGGCGCCGTCTGCGTCATCACGGTGGGCAACGGGGAGGGGCGGACCGGATTTACCGCGACATCGGTTACCTCCCTTTCGGCCGAGGTGCCCTCGGTCATCGTCAGTCTCAACCGGACATCCTCTTCCTGGCCGGTGCTGGAGCGAAGCGGCCATTTCTGCGTCAACGTTCTGGCGGAAGGTCAGGAGGGTGTCGCGAAAGCCTTCGCCGGGGCGGACGGACGTCGCGGCGCCGAGCGCTATGCCGGCGCCGAATGGACGAAACTCGACAGCGGCGGGTGGGCGCTCGCCGATGCGCTGACCGTGATCGATTGCGGCCTCGACGAGGCGCTGCATCGCCACACGCACGCCATCCTCATCGGCCGTGTGCGCAGCGTGCAGGTCCGTCAGGGCGTGGCGCCGCTTCTCTACTTCAATGGCGGCTTCCGCACGCTGCTTCCCGAATAGGACGACCTGCATGCCCGATATCGATGCCGTCATCGCCGCCATTACCGCGGCCGTTCCCGGTGTGGACATTCGGACAGGTGCCGATATCGCAGCCCTCCATCCCGGCGAACATCCCGACAATCTCGGCGGCTTTGCCGTCGTTGCGCCGCGCGATGTCGCTTCGCTCTCAAGAATTGTCGGGATCTGTGCCGGCGCCGAAATTCCGATCGTTACCCATGGCGGGCGGACGGGCCTTGTCGGCGGCGGCATCTCGGCTGCGGGCGAGATCGTCATCTCGCTCCGCCATCTCGACCGCATCATCGAGATCGACCCGATCGGCGGCGTGGCGGTGGTGGAAGCCGGGGTGACCCTTGAGGCATTGCAGCAGGCAGCGGCCGTGGACGGTCTGGAGCCGGGTATCGATCTCGCGGCGCGGGGATCCGCCACGCTCGGCGGCATGGCCTCCACCAATGCCGGCGGCGTCATGGCGTTCCGCAACGGTGTGATGCGCCATCGTGTCCTGGGGCTGGAGGCTGTGTTGCCGGATGGCAGCATCTATCGCGACATGGTGCGTGTGGTGAAAAATTCCGCGGGCTACGACCTGAAGCATCTTCTGATCGGAGCGGAGGGAACGCTCGGCGTCATCACCGGGCTGGTGGTGAAGCTGGACCCGGTGCCGGCGGCCAGCGCCACGGCGCTGTTCGGCCTTCCATCCACGGATGCCGCACTGGCGCTAATGGGTCTCGCCCGGGCCACGGGCCGGTTGCGGGCCTGCGAAGCGATGTGGTCTCGCTATTTCGGTTTGACGGCGCAGCATTTCGGTTGGGCGCAAACGGGCGATGCCACGCCTGTACATCTTGCGGTCGGCCTTGGCGGTGAAACGGACGAGGCGCTTTTCGGCGTGCTTGCCGGGCTCTACGAGGTGATCGCGCAGACCTATCCGGAAACGACGGCCGTGGTTGCCGCTTCCGTGCAACAGGCCCATGAAATCTGGCGGCTGAGGGAGGAGACGGGGTTGATGTATCGCTCCTTTCCCGGCGCGCCTTCCTACGACATTTCCGTGCCGATCGACCGGCTCGGCGCCTACCTCGCACGGATCGCTCCGGCGCTGGACACCATTGACGGCCTCTCTCCGTTCATCTTCGGCCATGTCGCCGACGGGAACCTGCACATCGTCCTCGACCGGCCGGGAAGCTGGATGACGGACGAGCGCCGCGATGCTGTCGAGCGCGTGCTTTATGACGGGATCGGCGCGATGGGCGGCTCGTTTTCCGCCGAGCATGGCGTCGGCTCGAAGCGCATTCACGCGCTGCTAGCGACGGCCGACCCGGTGAAGCTTGCAACCATGCGGGCGATCAAGCAGGCGCTCGACCCGAAGGGGCTTTTAAATCCGGGCAAAGTGCTGCCCGTGGCGTAAGGCCGCCTATCACACGGCTCCGGCTGATTGATTGGGCATTGTTTTGTTGTTGAGTGATGCCATCCTCCCTGCCGTCATGCTCGGTCTTGTGCCGAGCATCTGCTGCACTGTCCGCGATCTGAAGGACCATGGTGTTTGCGGGGACCTCACCAGATCCTCGGCACAAGGCCGAGGATGACGGAGGAGAGGGCGAACGGTTGCTTGACACCAGAACCTGGCATCGATCAAGCCGTATCACACCAGCATCGAGGCGCCGCGGTCGAGATAGGTGTCGAGGAACTGTTCGAGGCGCGGGTGGCGCGGTTTGCCGAAGACCTCCGAAGGCGGGCCGGAGAACAGCAGGCGGCCCTGATCGAGAAAGCTGATCCGGCTGCCGACGGTTGCGGCAAAGCCGATCTCATGGCTGACGACCACCATGGTCATGCCGTCTGCCGCCAGATCCCGCATGACGTTCAGCACCTCGCCGGTCAGTTCCGGATCGAGCGAGGAGGTGGGTTCATCGAACAGCATGATCTTCGGCTTCAGCGCCAACGCCCGCGCAATCGCCACGCGCTGCTGCTGGCCGCCCGAGAGTTGCGAGGGATAGTGCCCGGCGCGGGCTTCCAGTCCGACTTTCACCAGTTGCTCCATGGCACGCGCCTCGGCATCCCTCCGGCTCATCTTGTGCACGGTGCGCAGGGCCTCGCTGACATTGCCGAGCGCCGTCATGTGCGGCCAGAGATTGAACTGCTGGAAGACCATGCCGATCTTCGAGCGGATGGCGCGGTTCGTGACGGCGGGGATGCGCTCACGCACACCGGTCGGGCTTTCCGAAAAGCCGAGCACCTCGCCATCTACTGTAATGGTGCCGCTCGTCGCCTCCTCCAGAAAGGCCATGCAGCGCAGAAGCGTGCTCTTGCCGGAGCCCGAGGGGCCGATGAGGCAGGAGACCTGACCGGGCGGGATGTCCAGATCGATGCCATGCAGGACGGCAGTGTCGCCGTAGCGCTTGACGAGGTTTCGGACGGCGATGGCGGGAAGGGTCATGTCGGGGAAAACCTGTAGCGGGACAAGCGATGCTCGGCATAGCGACCGAGCTTGTCGGTGACTTCCACCAGCACCCAGTAGAAGACGGCGAGCAGGAAGAGCGATTCGACGAAGGCATATTGCTGCGAGCCGATGGCGCTGACGGTCAGCGTCAGTTCCGGCACGGTGATGATGGAGAGGATGGCGGTTTCCTTCATCAGGATGACGGCCATGTTGATGGCGGGCGGCAGCACCAGCATGGTCATCTCAGGAAGAAGGATGCGCCGCACGATCTGGCCCTGGCTGAGGCCGACGCATTCCGCCGCCTCGATATGGCCTTTCGGGATGGCGGCAAAGCCGGCACGGAAGATTTCGCTGAAATAGGCGGCTCCATAGATCGTCAGGCCAAGGAGCCCGGCGGGAATGGGATCGAGCGCGAGACCGATGAAGGGGCCGCCATAATAGAGCAGGAAGATCTGGATCAAAAAGGGCGTGCCGCGCAGGACCTCGACGGCGAGGCCAAGCGGCCAGTCGAGGATGCGGCCGCCATAGCGCCGGCCGACGGCGACGAGAAAGCCGACCGCGGCACCGCCGATGGTTCCGGCAATCCAGAGAAGCAGCGTGACGCCCGCGCCGGAAAGGATGGCCGGGAGCTGCGCGAGAATGACGTCGATATCGAAGGTCATCGCGGCACTCCGGGCAAGGACCGCTCTATGAGGCCACCGGTGCGCGCGACCACCCCGTTGATGACGAGATAGATGAGGCCGGCGCAGGCGAAGAGTTGCAGCGGCAGGAAGGTGCTGCCGGCCAGATCCTGCGCCATGCGCGTCAGTTCGACGATGCCGACGACGGAGACGAGCGAGGACGCCTTGAGGATGAGGATCGCCTCGTTGACGAGCGCGGGAAAGGTGAGCCGCAGCGCGATCGGCACCTTGATGCGCCGGAAGGCCTGGGACGGCGTAAGACCGACCATCTCGGCGGATTCGATCAGTCCGCGGGGAACGCTGGCAAAGCCGCCGCGCAGGTTCTCCGCCTGATAGGCTGCGGTGCAGAGCGAGAGACCGATGATGGCGGCGACGATGCTGGGCACGTTGAGGCCGATGACAGGCAGCAGATTGTAGATCAGCAGCAACTGCACGAGGAGAGGCACGCCGCGAAAGAAGCTGATGAAAATACGGGCAGGAACCGCCAGCGCACGGCGACCGGACAGGAGCATGCCGGAGAGAAGAATGGCGATCGCAAAGCCGATGAGGATCGACACGAGGCTGATGCCGATCGTGTAGAGCGAGGCTTTGAGGAGGAGTTCGAACAGCTTGAAGGACATTGCCGGCCAATTCGTCGGGTGGGCTGTCGGATGCGCAAAGGCGAGCGGGAGAACGGGGCTGAGTGAGGACACGTGCTCCGTGCCGGCTCAGCCCCGCTTTACATTTAAATGGTCGTCTTGATCAGAACGAGGGGTCCGTGACCGCGTCCGGCGTATCGAAGCTGGCGCCGAACCACTTTTCCTGAAGCTTTGCGAGGCGTCCGTCGCCCTTCATCTTGAGCAGCGCGGCATCGATCGCGTCCATCAGCGGGGCGTGGTCTGCGTCTTTGGTGCCAATGAAGCCGAAATAGGCCTTCTGGCCGAAGGGCGGCTGCACGACCTCGAACGTGTCCTTGCGCTGGCTGGCGACGAAGGCAATGTTTGGCAGGGAGTTTGCGACACCGGCGATACGCCCGGCCGCAAGGTCGGCATAGGATTCAGTGAAGGCGGGATATTCGCGGATATCGACCTTCTCGGGAAGCTTTTCGGAATAGCCCTGCAACTGGGCAAGCTGCGCCGTCGCCTTGCCGACGCCGATCTTCTTGCCGGCGATGTCTTCGGGCTTGGTGATGCTGGTATCGCCGGCCTTCTTCAGAATAGCGACCGTGGCCTCGGCCACCGGAGGCGTGAAGCGGTAACGCTCCATGCGGGCCTTGGTGATCGTGGCGGGGCCTGCGACCATGTCGAACTTGCCGGCTTCGAGGCCGGGGAGAACGCCTTCCCACGGGAGGGCGATCCACTCGATTTCGACGCCGAGTTCCTTGCCGAGTTCAGCGAAGACATCGACGTTCAGGCCGGCATGCTCGCCGGCATCGATGAAGTCGAAGGGCGCGAAGGCGGTTTCGGTGCCGACCTTCATGGTGCCGGCGGCCTTGACGCGGGCAAGCGCGTCTTCTGCCTGGGCCGAGAAGGTAGCGCCGAGCAGGAAGGCTGCGGCAGCGAGGCCCTTCAGCAGGAAATGGGATTTCATGGTCGTCTCTCCAGTATCGTGCCGCGTATCCGACGCAGCGTTCCCGTCTTCAGAATTGGATCTGCAGGCTTCTGCGTCCTGCATTTTGACTATACAAATAGACAGGTCCTTGCATAAGGTGTCAACGACAAACTGCCCGCGGTGTGCGGCATCCGCTGCCTGTAACATGCAAGCCTCGTGCCGTGTCAGCGCTTCCCGTCCGCCTTTCTGAGGGCCGTGCCTTGACCTCGCTTCACCAGCGCATATTCGAAGATATCGAGCAGAAGATCATGAGCGGCACGTGGCCGCCGGGGCAGCGCATTCCGGCCGAGCATGAGCTTGAGGTAACCTATGGATGCTCCCGCATGACGGTGAGCAAGGCGCTCTCGGCTCTGGCGACACGGGGCATGATCGTGCGCCGCCGAAGGGCCGGATCCTTTGTCGCTTCGCCGCAGATCGACCGGACCGTCATGGACATTTCCGACATCGGGACGGAGGCGAAAGTGGCAGGCCACACTTACAGTCACCGCATCCTGTCGCGGCGGATAGAGCGGTTATCCACGGCGGATGCCGCCGTGATCGAGGAAGCGGCCGGGGGCGAGGTGTTGCGGGTGGAATGCCTGCATATCGTGGATGCGAAGCCGAACGCGCTGGAAAAACGGCTGATCCTGCTCGACGCAGTGCCTCAGGCACGCGACGAGACCTTCGAGACAAGCCCGCCGGGAAGCTGGCTTCTGGACCAGGTGCCCTGGTCTGAGGCCAAGCACATCATCCGTGCCGTTGCGGCCGATGCGGCGACGGCGAAGCTGCTGACCATCGAGAGACACGCCGCCTGCCTGCTTCTGACCCGCCAGACCTGGCAGAACGGTCGGACGGTGACCTTCGTTGAAATAACGCACCCCGGCGACCGTTACCAGTTCGCCGGGGTGTTTCATCCGTCCAAATAGTGTCGGCAAAGCCGTTTCGGCGACTATTCCCGCGCGAGCAGGCGCTTGTTGAGGAACAGTGCCAGCATGGTGCAGATCGCGCCCGACAGCAGGTAGTACCCTACGAAGGGCAGGCCGAACTTGCTCGACAGGCCGAGCGTGATCAGCGGTGCGAAACCGGCGCCGAGGAACCATGCAAGGTCCGACGTGAAGGCCGCGCCCGAATAACGATAGCCCTGCGTAAAGCGCGATGAGACCGATCCCGCGGCCTGCCCGAAGGAAAGGCCGAGCACGCCGAAGCCGGCGATGACGAAGGACGAGATGCCGGTCTGGCCGGAACCGAGCAGGATCGGGCCGATGAAGCTGAAGATGGCGATGATGATGGCGCCGACGACGAGCTGGCTGCGGCGCCCGATGCGGTCGGCGAGAAGGCCCGAAGCGATGACCGTGAGAATGCCGAGGCCGGCGCCCGCGACCTGAACCAGCATGAACGAACCGATCGACTGGTCGCTGTTCAGGTTCGTCCAGGCCAGCGGAAAGATCGTGACGACGTGGAACATGGCAAAGCTTGCCAGCGGTGCGAAGGCACCGATCAGGATATCGCGGCCATGGGTGCGGATCAGGTCGGTAAAAGCCACGGCTTCCAGCTCGTGACGCTCCAGGAGGTCGCCGAAATCCTTCGTCATGACGAGACGAAGGCGGGCGAAGAGGGCCACGACGTTGATGGCGAAAGCGACGAAGAACGGGTAGCGCCAGCCCCAGGAGAGGAAGTCGGCTTCCGACGTGTTGGCAACGAAGAAGCCGAACAGAATGCTGGCGAGCGCAAAGCCGATCGGCGCGCCAAGCTGCGGGATCATCGCGTACCAGCCACGATGCTTCTCCGGCGCGTTAAGCGCGAGCAGGGACGCAAGGCCGTCCCACGCGCCGCCGAGCGCGAGGCCCTGACCGATGCGGAAGATGGCCAGCAGGTAGATCGACCAGACGCCGGCTTCCTGATAACTGGGCAGAAAGCCCATGCAGACCGTGGAAATGCCGAGGAGAAACAGGGCGATGGTGAGCTTCGTACCGCGTCCGTAGGTCCGGTCGATCGCCATGAAGACGACGGAGCCGATGGGGCGCGCGACGAAGGCCAGCGAGAAGATGCAGAAGGAGTAGAGCGTCGCCGTCAGCGGGTCGGGCTCGAACGAGAAGACGAGCTTGGGGAAAACGAGAACCGAAGCGAGACCGAACACGAAGAAGTCGAAGAACTCCGACATGCGGCCGATGATTACGCCGAGCGCGATCGAGCCGGGAGATACGGGTGCGTCGCCGTGGATCTGCCGCGCGTCACGCTCCAGAGCTGAGGATGAGGGTCCGCCGGACGTCTCTGCTATCGTTGTCATCGGAATGCCTCCATGCCGTCACAGGGCCGCGCGGTTCAACGCGTGCCGTCTTTTGAACGATGTTGATCAAACCGTGCCCGTTATCAAGTGGCAGGCATTATAATTTATATCCAGCGACGATATGACCCGTGTACGGAAGCGGTCATTTCAAGAGCGAGGCTCGACTTTTTCAACGGGACACATATTTCGCATGGAAGCAGGCCTCCAAAGTGGAAGCCTGTGGACGAACTGCTGTTGCGAATGGCGGACCAAGCCTGGTTGCGCGATATGGGGCGGTCTATCGATGCGGCAGGGAATTTTGCCGCAGGGCATCATTTTTGCTGCGGTGCGACCAAACACCTCATATCGTTTATGGTCGCGGAGTATTACTCGCAGGGCAAAGATAACGAAAAGAGCATTGGACCATGGCGAACCTCTATCGACACGCTTGTCGCATCCTCATGCTGCCGCTCCTGGCGGGGCTTGCCGGCTGCAACATGGTGGTGATGTCTCCTTCCGGCGACATCGCAACGCAGCAGCGCGACCTTATCCTGGTCTCCACCTTCCTCATGCTCCTGATCATCATTCCGGTGATCGCGCTGACCTTCTATTTCGCATGGCATTATCGCCGCGCGAACACGGAAGCGGTGTATGATCCCGAATGGCACCACTCCACGCGCCTCGAGGTCGTCATCTGGTCGGCGCCGCTCGCCATCATCGTCGCCCTCGGCGCCGTGACCTGGATCAGCACCCACAAGCTCGATCCCTATCGCCCGATCGACCGCCTGGATGCGGAACGCGCCATTCCGGCAGACGTCAAGCCGCTGACCGTTGAGGTCGTGGCGCTCGACTGGAAGTGGCTCTTTTTCTATCCGGAATACGGCATTGCCACGGTGAACGAACTGGCCGCGCCGGTCGATGTGCCGATCAATTTCAAGATCACCTCCTCCTCGGTCATGAACTCCTTCTACATCCCGGCACTTGCCGGCCAGATCTACGCCATGCCGGGGATGCAGACGCGCCTGCACGCCGTCATCAATGCGCCGGGCGTTTTCGACGGGTTCTCCGCGAACTACAGCGGCGACGGCTTCTCGCACATGCGCTTCAAGTTCCATGGTCTCGACCAGGCCGGCTTCGATGGCTGGGTTGCCAAGGTCAAGCAGCAGGGCACGATGCTCAATCGTGACGCCTATCTCAAGCTCGAAAAGCCGAGCGAGCGCGAGCCGGTGCGGTATTATGGCGGTGTCGAGAACGGTCTCTACGAGGCGGTGCTCAACATGTGCGCCCAGCCCGGCAAGATGTGCATGAACGAGATGATGCATGTCGACATGATGGGCGGCGGCGGCGAGAGCAGCGAAAGCAACCGCGAGCGCCTCGAATATGACAATCGTCATGCCGGTACAGGCGAAGGCACGAATTCCGCGACATTCCCCGCTACAGGTCAGCCGGCCCGCTCGCAGGGCGCACCGGAAGGTCATGACGACAAGGGGCAGCCCAATGCCGCACCGGCCGAGGGTCAGCCCGCTAATGAAGGCGAGCCAGCCAACCAGAACCAGCCGGGCAATGGCGCGCAGCCGATGCAGCATGACATGCAGAACATGAACGGGCACGACATGAACGGGCACCAGATGGGCGGCCAGAACCCGGAGGCTCCGGCCTCTGACAGTGGTTCCGCGACGCCTGACAAGGGCTCCATTGCGCCCGAACAGCTGAACAACTCGAAATGATCGCGGCGCTTTTCCGCACCGCTTGCGACTGCAAGAACTGGGGTCACCATGTTTAATCAGGACATTTCCAGCCTCGTCTTCGGACGATTGACCTTGGAAGCCTTTCCGTACCACGAGCCGATCCTCGTGCTCACCTTCATCGGCGTCGTCATCGGCGGCCTCGCCGTGGTCGGTGCTCTCACCTACTTCAAGCTCTGGGGTTATCTCTGGAACGAGTGGCTGACGAGCGTCGATCACAAGAAGATCGGGATCATGTATGTGATCCTGGCATTGATCATGCTTCTGCGCGGTTTCGCCGACGCCTTGATGATGCGCACCCAGCAGGCCATCGCCTTCAACGGCAATGAAGGCTTCCTGCCGCCGCACCATTACGACCAGGTGTTCACTGCGCATGGCGTCATCATGATCTTCTTCATGGCGATGCCCTTCGTGACGGGCCTGATGAACTTCGTCGTTCCGCTTCAGATCGGCGCGCGCGATGTGTCCTTCCCGTTCCTGAACAATTTCTCGTTCTGGATGACGGCGGCCGGTGCTGCGATCATCATGATCTCGCTGTTCGTCGGCGAATTCGCGCGGACCGGCTGGCTGGCCTATCCGCCGCTCTCCGGCGCTGACTACAGCCCGGGCGTGGGGGTCGATTATTACATCTGGGGCCTGCAGGTGGCGGGTGTCGGCACGACGCTGTCGGGTATCAACCTGATCGCGACGATCGTGAAGATGCGTGCGCCCGGCATGACCATGATGAAGATGCCGATCTTCACCTGGACCTCGCTCTGCACCAACGTGCTGATCGTCGCTTCCTTCCCGATCCTGACCGCGACGCTCGCGCTGCTGTCGCTCGACCGCTATGTGGGCACGCACTTCTTCACGAACGATCTCGGCGGCAACCCGATGATGTATGTGAACCTCATCTGGATCTGGGGTCACCCGGAAGTCTACATCCTGATCCTGCCGGCCTTCGGCATTTTCTCGGAAATCGTCGCCACCTTCAGCGGCAAGCGCCTGTTCGGCTATGCGTCGATGGTCTACGCGACGGTGGTCATCACCATTCTCTCCTACCTCGTTTGGCTCCACCACTTCTTCACCATGGGCTCCGGCGCCAGCGTCAATGCCTTCTTCGGCATCACGACCATGATCATCTCGATCCCGACGGGCGCCAAGATCTTCAACTGGCTGTTCACGATGTATCGCGGGCGCATCCGGTTCGAAGTTCCCATGCTCTGGACGATCGGCTTCATGGTGACCTTCGTCATCGGCGGCATGACGGGCGTCCTGCTCGCCGTACCCCCGGCCGACTTCGTGCTGCACAACTCGCTGTTCCTCATCGCCCACTTCCATAACGTCATCATTGGCGGCGTGGTCTTCGGCGTCATGGCCGGCGTCACCTACTGGTTCCCGAAGGCTTTCGGCTACCGCTTGAACGACTTCTGGGGCAAGATGAGCTTCTGGTTCTGGCTCGTCGGCTTCTACTTCGCCTTCATGCCGCTCTACGTGCTCGGCCTGATGGGCGTTACACGTCGCCTCAGCCAGTTCGAGGATCCCTCGCTGCAGATCTGGTTCATCATCGCGGCCTTCGGCGCCTTCCTGATCGCGCTCGGCATCGGCTCGTTCATCATCCAGCTGGTGGTCAGCTTCCTCCAGCGCGAGCAGAATCGCGACGTCACGGGCGATCCGTGGAACGGCCGGACGCTGGAGTGGTCCACGTCCTCACCGCCGCCGGACTACAATTTCGCCTTCACGCCCGTCATCCACGATCACGACTCGTGGTACGACATGAAGAACCGCGGCTACGAGCGTCCGCTCGGCGGCTTCAAGCCGATCCACATGCCGAAGAACACCGGCACGGGCGTCATTCTCAGCGGGCTGAGCGTCGCCTTCGCCTTCGCCGTCATCTGGTACATCTGGTGGCTCGCCATCGTATCCTTCGTCGGTATCATCGCGGTGTCCATCGGACATACCTTCAACTACAACCGCGATTTCTACATTCCGGCGGATGACGTCGTCACAACGGAAGGGGAGCGCACACGTCAGCTCTCCGGGCAGGCCTGATCATGAGCGCACCGACACATACCTCTCTCGAAGATGGCGAAAAGCCGGTCTTCTACATGACGGAAGACCATCATCCGGAGAACAGCACGGGCCTCGGCTTCTGGCTGTACCTGATGAGCGACTGCCTGATCTTCGCGATCCTGTTTGCGACCTACGCCGTGCTCGGCCGCTCCTATGCGGCCGGCCCGTCACCGGCGGATCTGTTCGACCTGCCGCTGGTGGCCATCAACACCTCCATGCTGCTGCTGTCGTCGATCACCTACGGCTTCGCGATGCTTCAGATGGAGCGGAACGCCAAGACGGAAACACTGTTCTGGCTCGGCATCACCGGCATCTTCGGGGCCATCTTCATCGGGCTTGAAATCTACGAGTTCGTGCACCTGATCCATGAAGGCGCGGGGCCCGGCCGCAGCGCGTTCCTGTCGGCCTTCTTCGTGCTGGTCGGCACGCACGGTCTGCACGTCACCTTCGGTATCATCTGGCTGATCACGCTGATGGTGCAGGTGTCGATGAAGGGGCTGATCCCGGAAAACCGTCGCCGCCTGATGTGCCTCTCGATGTTCTGGCACTTCCTCGACGTCGTCTGGATCGGCGTCTTCTCGATTGTCTACCTGATCGGAGTTCTCGGATGAGCACCCACGCACCCGCACACGAGGACGCGCACGAAGCCCATCATGGCCACAGCCACGGTCATGAGGCCGCCCACGGGTCCTTCAAGAGCTATATGACCGGCTTCGTGCTGTCGATCATCCTCACGGCCATCCCGTTCTGGCTGGTCATGGGCGAGGTCTTCGAGAACAAGGCGGTCACCGCCGGTCTCGTCATGCTCTTCGCGGTCGTTCAGATCGTCGTGCACATGATCTACTTCCTGCACATGAACACCAAGTCCGAAGGCGGCTGGACCATGATGGCGCTGATCTTCACGCTCGTGCTGATCGTCATCGCGCTCTCCGGTTCGCTGTGGGTCATGCATCATCTGAACACCAATATGATGACCATGACGCCGGACATGATGCGCAATGTCCCCTGATAAACCCCGGCGGTCGGATACGGCCGCCGGTTCCCCTGCCAAGGCTTCTGCAGCCGAAAGCTCCGCTCCGGCGGTGCGCGGTTCCCGTAGAAGCCTCGTCGTGCTTGGCGCGGTTGCGACCTTCGTGACGGTCGTGCTTCTGGCGCTGGGCATCTGGCAGGTGCAGCGCCTGTTCTGGAAGCTCGACCTGATCGAACGTGTCGATGCGCGGGTCCATGCCGCACCGGTCGAAGCGCCTCGCGCCGACCAGTGGTCTTCCATAACGCCCACCAGCGATGAATATCGGCATATCAGCGTGAGCGGCACGTTCCGTCATGACGCGGAAACGCTGGTGCAGGCGACGACCGAGCGAGGCCCCGGTTTCTGGGTCGTTACACCGCTCGTGCGAGACGATGGCACCACGGTTCTCATCAATCGCGGTTTCGTGCCGCCGGATCGGCGTGTTCCCGCCAGCCGCAGTGCCGGTAATGGTCAAAGCCCAATTCGTGTCGTCGGTCTGCTGCGGCTATCCGAGCCGGGCGGCGGCTTCCTCCGCAAAAACGATCCGTCGGGAGATCGCTGGTATTCCCGGGATGTTGCTGCCATCGCCACGGCCCGCGGTCTCGATCGGGAGGCGCCCTACTTCATCGACGCCGACGGTACGGAAAATCCTGGCGGCTTTCCCATCGGTGGCCTCACGCGTGTCGTCTTTCCAAACAACCACCTCGTTTATGCACTGACATGGTTCGCGCTTGCCGCCATGCTGATCGGTGCGATGGTCGTTATCGGTCGCCGGGAGTGGCGCGCTTCGGCTGACCACCGCGCTTGAAGCGTGTCGTGATCTTGCAGATCCGCTCCTTACGCTGCCGGCGTTCGTTTTCCGCCGTTCTCGCAATTCGCTGCACGCATTTTCGGCGCGCGGCCTCAGCGCTATTCGTTCCTGGCGCGGCACATGTGCGATCTTATGGCCCGGTGTTGGGCTTGAGCAGGAGAATATCGAGATCGCGTTCGGGGCTGAAATCGGTCGCTTTCATCTCGAAGGTCGTTGGTCCGGTTTTGCGGACATTCGTGCCGCAGAAGCTGACATAATTGGCGGGGTCGCCCTTATCCACGGTCAATGTGAAGGACTTGATGGGGCCGGCCCAGTTGTTGCCGGTCGTCAGGATGTAGGAGATCCAGTTCTCGTAGTAATAGCGGCTCTCCGTGGCTTGCTTCAGCAGCTTCTGCGTTGTCCGCACGAAAGCATCGTCCAGACAATAACGCTTCCTGTAATCGTCGTACGTCGCGCCGCTGGGCTCGCCATCTTCGAGGTAGGTGACGGCAACCGTTCCGCCAACGCTCGGGATATAACGATGGGCGACGTGGATGTCCTTGCCGACCGGGAATGTGGTCTGCCAGTAATAGACGGACTTCAGTGTCCAAAGAGCCTCGTAGCCGATCTCCGGCCCGCTGCCTGAATCGAATTCTTCGCGCTGGATGAGCCCGCGTGCCGTCCAGTCATCGAGCGTTGCCGCCGGCAATGCTTTCAGCAATGTCTGGACGTGGTCGTTGCGGGGATTGAGTGGAATTCCGGCGGAGACGATGACGTCGGTCATGTCGATGGCGCCGGAATAGGCGCGTTGCTGAAGCTCGGGTTTCAGTGCGGCGCCATCCTGCGTCACGCTGAAGTCGAGGAAATTGTCCTTCGCCGGATCGCCGCCGGCCGAGATGTCATAGGGAGAGCCGCCGATCTCCGGCATGGGGAAGGCGACGTAGGAGGTGACCGGCTTCTGCCCGGTGTTGCGATAGATGTAATCGACGCGGATCTCGGTCGGGGAGATGAACAGCTTCTCCTCTTCCATCGAAATGTCCCAGCTCTTCATGAACTGCAGACCGCCCGTCTTCAGGGCGGCTGTCGTATCGTTTGCAGAGCTTGGTGCGGCGCCGAGCATCGCCAGTGCCGCCAGTGTCCATGTTCGCACGCTCGTCTCCTCCGGAATGCCGCCTCCGCTATGCGCGCCATGCCGGACGACGTCAATGGAGGCCATGCCCTCAGGCGAGCAGTGCCAGCAGATCGTCGTGCAGGCGCTTCGGTATCTCGATGCTGCCTGCCGCCTCGCTGCGTTGGCGCGCTTCATATCGCCGCTGTGAGGGGAGGCGCGCGCCTTGGCCGATGATGGCGTCGAACAGGGCCTCGGCCCGCTCGGCATTCTCCGCGACACGTCCGCCCGAGAGAAGGTTCGGGTCGAAGGCGAGCAGCAATTCACCGTGGCAGGGCGTGACGCCGGCGCCGGCGTCGTAGATCTGCGATTCCCGGCTTGTGAGGTCGCCGATCAGCGGTCCGGCCATCAGTTCCACCATTGCTGACAGCGCCGAGCCCTTGTGACCGCCGAATGTGAGCATGGCGCCGGCCATGGCAGCCTCGGCATCGGTCGTCGGGGCGCCGTCGCTGTCAATCGCCCAGCCCTCCGGAATGGCTTTTCCGGCACGACGATGGAGTTCGATCTCGCCGCGCGCGGAGGCACTGGTCGCAAAGTCGAACACGAACGGAAACGGGCCGGGGCGCGGCCAGGAGAAGGCGATGGGGTTGGTGCCGAAGACAGGTTTCGTGCCGCCGGCAGGGGCGACCCAGCTGTGGCTCGGCGTCATGGCAAGCGCTGCAAGCCCGGCAGCGGCGATCCGCTCGACCTCCGGCCAGAGAGCGGAGAAGTGATAGCAGTTGTTGATGGCGAGAGCCGCGATACCTTGCGTCCGCGCCTTTTCCTGCAGGAGCGGCAGGCCGAGCCGGAAGGCGAGGGGCGAGAAACCATTTTTCGCATCGACCCGCACGATGCCCGGCGCCTGATCCATGACCTCGGGCACAGCCGCCACGTTCACCTGCCCCTTGCGCAGAGCATCGACGCAGCTGAGCACGCGATAAAGTCCGTGGGAATGACACTCGTCGATCTGGCCCGCCATGATCGTATCGGCCAGCGCCTCGCAATGCTCGGCTGAAAGGCCCGCATGGGAAAGGGCCTGCACGGCCAGGGCGCGGGCTTCGTCGAGGGGCAATCGGACGGTTTCGGTCATGGGAACTCCGGTTCTGGGCAGTATGTCTTGCTAGGGTGTCTGGGAGGGGCTATCGGTCATGAAGAGCCGGGTCTCGCCGGCGAAAGTGGATGGTTCAACCCTCGCTCAGCATTTCCGGTTCTCCGGCCAGTCTGCCGAGAAGGGACCGGCGGGTACGGCCGGCGTCGCGCAAGGGTGGCGCACCGAACTGGCGGGCATATTCGCGGCTGAATTGCGAAGGGCTCTCATAGCCGACCTGATGCCCGGCACTGCCGGCATCCAGCTTGTCCTCCACCATCAGCCGGCGCGCTTCCTGCAGACGAAGCTGCTTCTGGTACTGCATGGGGCTCATGGCGGTGATGGCCTTGAAGTGGTGGTGCAGCGACGACACGCTCATGCTGACGCGGCGGGCGAGATCCTCGATGCGCAGCGGCAGGGCGTAGTGCTCCTTCAGCCAGGCGCAGGCGCGGCCGATCTGGTGCGATTGGCTCTCGACCATCGCCATCTGGCGGAGACGTGCCGCATGCGGGCCCGTGAGCAGACGGAAGATCAGCTCCTGCTCGATCAGCGGCAGCAGAGCGGGAATGTCGCCGGGGCGGTCGAGGAGGCGCAGGAGGCGCAGTGCGGCGTCTTCCAGTTCCGGTGTCAGCGCCGCGACCGTCATGCCGCGCTGCTCGCTTGCCGAGGCCTCGAAAGAAACGCGCGCCGGGTCGTCGCGCGATTCCCCGGTCGCGCCATGCCGCTCGAGCAGAGCGAGGAGCGGCGGTATCTTGGCGACGTCGATTTCAAAGACCATGCCGAGATAGGGGCTCTCCGGCGATGCCTGCACGATCTGGCTTGTGACCGGGAGGTCGAAGGAGGTCAGGAGATAGTCCGAGCCGCCATAGACATAGGTCTCGTGGCCGAGTGTGACCTTCTTCGCGCCCTGCGCGATGAGCGCGAAGCTCGGCCGATAGGCGCCGCAGGAGGGAACCGCCTGTTCGGAGCGTCGATGCACCGTCAGCCCCGGCACCGATGTCGTGTGATCGCCATCCTCGCTGGCGAAACGGGCAATGATTTCGACGAAGGGCTGACGGCGGGCGGCGGATGGATCGAACATGAGGCGGGACTTTCCTGAAACGGGTCGGCAGGATGACACGGTTCTAACGCGAAAATGCAAAGGGCGACAACGGCTGAAAACGCCTTGTGTGGCAGCATTCGGGTTCCGACGCGTTTGTGTATCCTTACTGTGTTGTTTTCACCGATGCGACATAAGCGGGATTGGCAGCAGCCCCAAAGCTTCCGCAGGTCATTTGCAGGATCGTGCAAGAATTTTGCAGGAATGGCACGTGCCTATGTCGGCTCCAGCTTGCATAGTAGGCGAGCCGGCGATGTTTCGACCGGTTCAGATTGCAGACAGAAGGAACCACCCATGGCTTTCGCAAAAGGATATGCGGCGACCGACGCGTCGAAGCCGCTCGAACCTTTCACCTTCGAGCGTCGTGCGCCCAACGAAGACGATATCGTCATCGACATCAAGTATTCCGGCATCTGCCATTCCGACATCCATCAGGTTCGCAACGAGTGGGGCAACGCCAAGTATCCCATGGTTCCCGGCCACGAGATCGTCGGCATCGTTTCCGCCGTCGGCTCCGGCGTGACCAAGTTCAAGGTGGGCGACAAGGCCGGCGTCGGCTGCTTCGTCAATTCCTGCACGACCTGCGCCACGCGTGACCTCGACCTCGAGCACTACATGCCGGGTCTCGTGCAGACCTATAATGATTTCGAGGCCGACGGCACGACGCCGACCTATGGCGGCTATTCCGACAGCATCGTCGTCAAGGAAGGCTATGCGCTTTCCATTCCGGACAATCTGGATTTCGCCGCCACTGCGCCGCTGCTCTGCGCCGGCATCACGCTCTATTCGCCGCTGATGCACTGGAAGGCCGGCCCCGGCAAGAAGGTCGCAGTCGTCGGTCTGGGCGGTCTCGGTCATATGGGCGTCAAGCTCGGTGCCGCGCTCGGTGCCGAGATCACCGTGCTCAGCCAGTCGCTTTCCAAGAAGGAAGACGGGCTGAAGCTGGGTGCGACGCACTACTATGCGACGAGCGATGCGGAGACGTTCAAGACCCTCGCGGGCACGTTCGACCTCATCCTCTGCACGGTTTCGGCCGAGATCGACTGGAACGCCTATCTTGGCCTTCTGAAGGTGGATGGCGCTTTCGTGCTTCTCGGCATTCCGGAAAATGCAGTGCCGGTGCACGCTTTCTCGCTGGTGCCCGCCCGCCGCAGCGTTGCCGGCTCCATGATCGGCTCGATCAAGGAAACGCAGGAAATGCTCGACTTCTGCGGCAAGCACAACATCGTCTCGGAAATCGAGTTGATCCGCATGGATCAGGTCAACGAAGCCTATGAACGCGTGCTGAAGAGCGACGTGCGCTACCGCTTCGTCATCGACGCCGCGACGATCTGATCGACGCCGCGACGATCTGATCGGCGCTCACACGTGCAGGAAAGGGGTGGCCGGGAACGGCTGCCCCTTTTTCATTCCGGATTTACAGCGACAGGCGGCGGCGGATGTCGTCCTCGCGCTCGGGTCGCTGGATGACCACGCCGCACCAGCCGAGGCCGTCATAATCCTCGTAGCCGAGCGTGGGTGCGAAGGCGACCAGTGTTCCGTCGCTCATGTAGTAGCTGCCGCGCGTCATGCCGTCGGGCGGGGTCAGGACGAAGTTGGTATAGACGAGCGCCTGGCGGGAGGCGGCGATGACCATGCCCTGACCGTCGAGCAGAAGCACGGTCGTGCGATCCACGTCGGCTGGGGCGATGTTGGCCTCCTTGTGCACGATCGACTGGCCCTGGTTTGCCCAGTCGAAGTAAACGCCCAGCGCGCCAACCAGCGGCGCCGTGGACACGCCACCCTGGCGGATGCCGGTTGCGTAGACCAGAGCGTCCGCGTTGCCGTGCAAGGGGCTCGGCTTGACCACGTCGACGATGTAGTCGTCGCCCGACATCGTCCTCATCGCCGCCTTGACCCAGGGTTCGCCTGAAAGGTCCCGGCCGAGAATCGTTTTCTGGAAACTTGGATTGGCCGACCCGATCGCCCGGCCGGTCGTGTCCACCATGACGAGATCGAGATAGACCGTGTAGAACCGGTTTATGACACCCAGACGTTTTGCCGCGAAGGCCTGCCGCTCCCGCTCCGGGTTTTCGAGCGCCTCCCAGAGGGCGGTATCCGTCGCCCACCAGCGCACGTCGGCCGTGCGCTCGAAGAGGTTCCGAACGATCAGCTGAACGAGGGTTTGCGCGAGATCGACGAGGCGTACGCCTTCCATCTCGTGTACCAGCGCGTCGGAAAGGGTCCGTCCGAGCGTGACCCGTTCCAGCACTTCCTGCTGGAACTTCGCGGCGATGGTGGCTGAGGCACTGGCCAGCCGCTGGACTTCGTGTGCGACGACGGCGAACCCCTTGCCGATATCTCCGGCGCGCGCCGCCTCGATGGCGGCGTTGATACCGAGCAGCCGGATGTGGCGGACGATATCGTCGTTCTCGCGCCGAAAGGTTTCCAGATCCCCGCCGATGCGCTCGGTAACGGCCCGCATGGCCCGCGGCGTGGCGCGCATTTCGCTCGCGCCGGTCCTTTCCGGTTCAATCATCCCCTCGGGCCTTCCACCTGGAACCGCTCGCGGCCCCGCACAATTAGTCGATCCTCATATTTATGAATCTGAAACTTGTGCGGGTGTTGTGCGGATGCTTTGAACCCTTAGAAAGTGCTGTTACAGCAGCGGCAAAGGCCCGTCGTTCTTGATTTCCTCCATCACGGCGTAGGTGCGGGTTTCCTTGACGCCCTGCAGCGTCCAGAGGAACTGCCCGAGGAAATTGCGGTAGGCGCTCATGTCCTCGAAACGGGTCTTCACGAGATAATCGAAGCCGCCAGCGACCATGTGACACTCGATGACGGACGGCGCCTTGCGGATCGCGTCTGCGAAAGTGTCGAAGACCTCAGGTGTCGTTTTGTCCAGCATGACCTCGATGAAGACGAGGAGACCAAAGCCGAGCCTCTGGGGATCGAGCCGCGCGCCGAAGCCCGAGACGTAGCCCTCCTTCAGCAGTCGCCGCATGCGTTCGCCGGTTGCGGTCGGCGACAGGCCGACGCGCTCGGACAGTTCGAGATTGGTGATCCGCCCGTCCGCCTGGAGAATGCTGAGGATCTTCCGGTCGATCCTGTCGATGCCGCTCATCAGGCGCTCAAACGGCTTTCCGCGAGGCGGACCCAGTAGGAAATGCCGTGGGGGATCGCCTCGTCGTTGAAGTCGTAGCCGGGATTGTGCAGGCCGGCGGTGTCGCCATTGCCCATGAAGACGAAGGCGCCGGGCCGGGCGAGCAGCATGTAGGAGAAGTCCTCGCCACCCATCATCGGATCGACATTGGCCACCACCTGCGAGGCGCCGGCGACGTCCGTCGCGGCTTCCAGTACATGGCCGGTTTCCGTGGCGTGGTTGACGGTGACGGGATAGTTGCGGGCGTACCGGACGCGGGCCGTCGCGCCATAGGCCGCAGCGAGATGCGTGCAGATCTCGTTGATGCGGCGCTCGGCCATATCGCGGTTCTCGGCCATCAGCGTGCGAACGGTGCCGGCCAGCAGAGCCTGTTCCGGAATGACGTTGTGGGCAAAGCCCGCATTGAACTTGGTGACCGAGACAACGACGGCCGACAGCGGATCGGCGGTGCGCGAGGCGATGGTCTGCAATGCGGTGACGATCTGTGCGCCGAGCACGATCGGATCGATGGTCTTGTGCGGCTGGGCCGCATGGCCGCCGCGCCCTTCGAGGGTGATCGAGAATTCATCGGTCGAGGCCATGATGGGGCCGACGCGGGAGGCGAAATGACCGACCGGCATGCCGGGCATATTGTGCAGGCCGTAGACCTCGGAGATGCCGAAGCGCTCCATCATGCCGTCCTTGACCATCTCGTTGCCGCCGCCGCCGCCCTCTTCGGCCGGCTGGAAGATGACGGCGACCGCGCCCTTGAAGTTGCGGGTTTCGGCCAGATACTTGGCAGCGCCGAGCAGCATGGCGGTGTGCCCGTCATGGCCGCAGGCGTGCATTTTGCCGGGGGTGGTGGAGGCATAGGGCTTGCCGGTCGACTCCGTCATGGGCAGGGCATCCATGTCGGCGCGCAGACCGATGGTGGTGCCATCGCCGAGATTACCGCGGATGAGACCGACGACGCCGGTGCGGCCGATGCCGGTCACGATCTCGTCAACGCCGAATTCCCGGAGTTTGTTTTCCACGAAGGATGCCGTATTTTCCACGGCGAACAGAAGTTCGGGCCGGCTATGAATATGGCGGCGCCATGCTGTGACTTCGTCCTGGAGTTCGGCTGCACGGTTGAGAATCGGCATGATCTATCCTGTCGGTCGTGGTGGCGGCACGCGGTCGCCGGGCGATCTCATGGCAAAGGTCTTTGCCTTGCCCCTGCCATATAGGTTAAATAGCGCCTCGACACGAGGCAATGCCCGAAAATTTCGAGGTTGAACTGTGGTGACTATGAAGATTCGCATGTCCGGTTACCGGCTGGTTGCCGGAGCCATCGCTGGCGCACTGGCGCTCACGGCCGCGGCACCCGCGCTCGCCAATCCCAAGCTGGTGGTGGATGTCGCGACGCTGAAGGTCTACGAGCAGGAGGATATCTTCCAGCGCTGGTATCCGGCGTCGCTGACCAAGCTGATGACGGCCTATACCACGTTTCGCGCCATGAAAGCCGGGCGCATGACGCTGGAAACGCCGATCGTCATGTCCAAGCATGCGGCCTCCGAGCAGCCGAGCAAGATGTACCTGAAGCCGGGCGCGTCGATGACGCTCGACAGCGCGCTGAAGATGATGCTGATCAAGTCGGCAAACGACATTGCGGTTGCCATCGGCGAGGCAGTCGGCGGCTCCGAGCCGGGCTTCGTCGCCATGATGAATGCCGAGGCGAAGCGGATCGGCATGACCAACTCGAACTTCGTCAATCCCAACGGCCTTCCCGAGCCCGGACAATACACGACGGCACGGGACCTCGCCGTGCTCGCCATCACGATCAAGCGCGAGTTTCCCGAATATGCGGCCTATTTCGCCTATGAGGGCTTCACGACCGGCAAGAAGAGCTATCCGAACTACAATATGCTGATCGGCCGCTTCGATGGTGCCGATGGCATGAAGACGGGCTTCATCTGTGCGTCGGGGTTCAACCAGGTGTCGTCCGCCACGCGCAACGGCCGTAGCGTCGTCTCCGTGGTTCTCGGTGCCGACAGTCTCGGGGGCCGGGCGGACGAGTCCGCGCGGCTGATGCAGATGGCGCTGACGGCGAGCCCGGCCGGCAAGCCGGGCCTCGGGCAGATCGCGCCCTACGGCGAAACGCGGGACGTGACGGCCGATATCTCCAAGCAGATCTGCTCGGCGCAGGCCTCCAAGATCCGCAGCGAGGGCCGCGACGAGGCAGGACGCCAGAAGCTGCTGTCGCCCTTCATCCACGAGATCAACCGGCCGCTCAATTTCGTGTCGGCACAGCTGATCCCGGGGCAGGGCGCGAAGGCTGCGGATGTCGACGGGCAGCCGGCCAGCGCGCAGGGCGATGTCGCCAATGTGCCGGTACCCGTGCCGCGGCCGGTTTTCTAGAGCATTTCCAGCCGAAGCGGGATCGCTTCGGCGTCGGACAATGCGAAGAAAACAAGAGGTTAGGGCATTACCGGTGAACCCGTGTTCACCGGTAATGCCCTAGGACGTCCAATTCCCTCATGCAGCCTGTTTTGCGGGCGAGCCCTCGAAAGCGAACCATATGATCACCCGTTTCGATCCGGTGCCGGTCTCGATCCTCACCGGCTTTCTCGGTGCCGGCAAGACGACGCTTCTCAACCGGCTTCTCAAGGATCCCGATCTTTCAGATACGGCGGTCATCATCAACGAGTTCGGCGACGTTTCGCTCGATCATCTGCTGGTCGAATCCTCCGGCGACGGCGTGATCGAGCTTGCGGACGGGTGCCTCTGCTGCACGGTGCGGGGTGAGCTTGTCGATACGCTGGCGGATCTGATGGACCGGATGCAGACGGGCAAGATACGACCGCTGAAGCGCGTCGTCATCGAAACCACAGGCCTTGCCGATCCGGCACCCGTCATGCAGTCCGTCATGGGGCACCCGACGCTGCAACAGAGCTACAGGCTCGATGGCTTGGTGACCGTAGTGGATGCCGTCAACGGTCTTTCGACGCTCGACCATCACGTCGAGGCGGTGAAGCAGGTGGCTGTGGCCGACCGGCTGGTGCTGACCAAGGCGACGCTTGCCTCTCCGGAGACCTTGGCGACGCTCAAGGCACGGCTTGCCGAACTCAATCCGCGCGCGCCGGTCCTCGATGGCGATCTTGAGGAAACGGGCCGGTCTTCGCTCTTTGCCTGCGGACTTTACGATCCCGCGACCAAGATCGCCGACGTCGGCCGATGGCTGCAGGACGAGGCAAAGCACGATCACGATGCGCATGATGCTCATGAGGGGCATGGGCATCATGAGGGGCACCATGGTCACGGCCACCACGCCCATGATCATCACGGGCATCACCATCATCACGATACCAACCGGCACGGGGATGATATCCGCTCGTTCAGCATCGTGCATGACAAGCCGATCTCCACGATGGCGCTCGATATGTTCGTGGATCTCATCCGCTCGGCGCATGGTGAGAAGCTGCTGCGCATGAAGGCGATCGTCTGCACCGCGGAGCGGCCGGAGCGGCCGCTGGTGCTGCACGGCGTCCAGCAGATCTTTCACCCGCCGGAGCGGCTGGCCGCCTGGCCGGACCCTGACGATCGGCGCACGCGCATGGTGCTGATCACCAAGGGACTGGAGGAAAGTTTCGTGCGCGACCTGTTCGACGCCTTCACCGGCAAGCCCGCCATCGACCGGCCGGATCGGCAGGCGCTTTCGGACAACCCGCTGGCCGTGCCCGGTTTCCGCATGTGAGCTGGGGTCCCGGTCCCGGTCGCGGACCGGGACGAATACGATCGCCGGTTGATCGACGCAAGGCCTTCGTTTCGAGCAACCGCTCGCTCCGTCCTCCGTCATGCTCGGCCTTGTGCCGGGCATCTTCTGCCGTTCCCGCAGACGCAAGACCACGGTTCTTCAGATCGCGGGCAGCGAAGCGGATGCGCGGCACAAGGCCGAGCATGACGACCGGGGGTGTTGTCGCTCAAGGTCAGAACAAGGCCGTCAAGCGTCAATCGACCGGCGACTGTATGTGACCGTCAGTCTTCAGCCTTGCGGATCAGAAAGCTGTGCCCGCGTTCCGTTGCGGTTTGACGCAGGAGGCGGTGTCCGTCCTCGCCGCAGAAATGCGGGATGTCGATGACGGCGAGGGGGTCGGTGGTTTCCACCAGCACCAATGCGCCGGGCCCAAGAGCCGCCAATCGCTTTCGGGTGCGGATGACGGGCAGCGGGCACTTCAGGCCCTTGAGGTCGAGGGGAAGCGCCCGTTCTTCAGGATCGTCACATGGCGGTGTCGGGCTCGCATCCGAGGCCATCGGCGCGGTCCGCCCTACCAGAGCTTCCAGAACGGCTTCTTCTTGCCCTCGGGCTGCTGCTCGGCAACCGCCTGCGGGATCTGCATTTCACCCGAAGCCGGTGCGCCGGTCGTTTGATCGGCGGGTGCTGCCTGCGTCACGGCCGCCGGCTCCGCGCCCTTGTGGCCCGGCTTTACGGTCACCTTGCGCGTTTCCACATGGACGGGAACACCAGCCGTGATGTCGCGGCTCGTCTTGACGGATGCGGTCTGGCTTGCTGTCTGGCTCTGGCCCGTCGTGTCCGCGCTGGCGGTCTGCGGTTCGCCAAGGAGAGGGCCGGCGGCCGGATCGGTGGCCGTAATGGGTGCGGGCTTCTTGAACAGGTTGCCCCAGAAGCCGCCCTGGCCGGGAGCCGGCGATGCGGATGCGATCTGGGCGACCGGGCGGGGCAGCGGGTTTTCCTGCGGGATGGGCACGCTCTTCCCGTTGCGGGTGCTCTGTTCAAGCGCTGCCGTCTGGATCTCGATGGCTTTCTTCGCCTCTTCGAGCTCGGCGCGGTGCGCCTCCTGCTTTTCGAGGTCGGCGACCTTCATCAGCTTGCCGGCATCGAGCGAGGTGCCCGTCGGGGCATAGGCCAGTTCGCGGCCGGCGCGCTGTTTGGCGACCACCGCCTTGCGCTCGGCTTCGCTCGGTTCGTACCAGACGAGGCCATCCAGCTTCTTCAGCGCCTTCGCGTAGTCGGCATCGTATTTCTTGTTGTAGGTCGCCAGCGCCATTTCCATGGAGGGTGGCGTGGAGAGCGCCGGGCACTGGCCCGTCGGGTTCATCTTGCCGGCAACGCTCTTGTTGAACACGTATTTCCGGTCGCAGATCGCAAATTCCGGCGGGCGCTTGGTAATTTCGAACTGGTCGTACCCTTCCTTCAGGTTCTTCCAGAAATCGTAATGCGGGCTGTTGCGGTGGCGCGCCATGTTTTCCGCGGTCATGCGGAAAGGCAGCGCCTGCAGCTGGATCGTCGACTGGCCGCCCTTGAAGGCGTCGCGGGCGAGCGCGAAGATTTCCTGCATCTGCTCGTCCGTCATCGAGTAGCAACCCGAGGACGAGCAGGCGCCATGGATCATCAGGTTGGTGCCGAATCGGCCATTGGCCCGGTCGAACTGGTTGGGAAAGCCGGTATTGATGGCAAGGTAATAGCTGGAATTCGGGTTCAGCTGGCCGGGGGCGAGGGGATAATAGCCCTCCGGCGCCTGCCGGTCGCCTTCCTTCACCTTCGGCCCGAGCTTGCCGGACCAAGCGCAGATCTTGTACTCGCGCAGCTTTTCGAAGCGGTTGGCGGTATTGGCCTTCCAGACCTCGAGTGCGCCTTCTTCCTTGAAGATGCGCAGCATGATCGGCGAGGTCTTCGCCATGCTCATCGCCTGCATCTTCTGCACGATCTTGCCGGAGAGTTCGTAGCCGGTCTTGCTGGTGACCTTCTTCAGATCCACATCGACGCTATCGACCACTTCTTCCGTGGTGCAACCCGCAAGAAACAAGCCCATGACGGCGGCGGCAAGGATATGTGTCAGACGCATCGGCAAGAGCCCATCGATAGGAAAGTCGGACGCGACTCTTCCCTAGCGGCGGAGTCTGCCAGAATCAATACGGTTTTATGCTTCACAAAATGTTAACCGCATCGGTCGCCGAAGATCGCGCGCAGGTGGCACGATCAAGGCCTGACAATCATGGCGGGGATGGGGCAGGGCGCCATCGTTCTGCATCCCGCCTTCATACTTCGGGAGAGCCCGGCCGTTTTCAGAGCGAACGGCCGATGCTCAGATACTTCTCGCGGCGCTCCTTGCGCAGGTCTTCGCCCTTGCGGCTGGAGAGATCCTTCAGCGCGTCGGCGATGATGCCGCCTGTCCGGTCGATGACGAGATCGGCATCGCGATGCGCGCCGCCGACCGGCTCCTCGATGATCCCGTCGATGATGCCGAAGGCCTTCAGGTCTTCCGCTGTGATCTTCATGTTGGTTGCAGCTTCCTTGGCGCGCGTCGAATCGCGCCAGAGGATCGAGGCGGCGCCTTCCGGCGAAATGACCGAATAGATGGCGTGCTCCAGCATGTAGACGCGGTTGCCGGTGGCAATCGCGATCGCGCCGCCGGATCCGCCTTCGCCCAGCACGACGGAGATGATCGGAACCTTGAGGTTCAGACACATCTCGGTGGAGCGGGCGATGGCTTCCGCCTGTCCGCGTTCCTCGGCACCGATACCGGGATAGGCGCCTGCTGTGTCGATCAGCGTGATCAGCGGCAGGCCGAAGCGGTCGGCCATTTCCATGACGCGGATGGCCTTGCGGTAGCCTTCCGGCCGGGCGCTGCCGAAATTATGCTTGATGCGCGACTTGGTGTCGTTGCCCTTTTCCTGGCCGATGACGGCGACAGGCATGCCGCGGAAGCGGGCAAGCCCCGCCTGAATGGCGGCGTCCTCGGCAAACTTCCGGTCACCGGCGAGCGGCGTGAAATCGGTGAAGAGGCCGGCGGCATATTCCTGGAAGTGCGGGCGCTGCGGATGGCGCGCGACCTGCGTCTTCTGCCAGGGTGTCAGCTTGGAGTAGATCTCGACGGTCGCCTCTTTCGCGCGGACTTCGAGCCGTTCGACTTCGTCGCTCGTATCGATGCTCTCGTCCTCGCCGGCGATCTTCTTCAGCTCGTGAATCTTGCCTTCGAGGTCCGAGATCGGCTTTTCGAAATCGAGATAGTGATGCATGAGATGCGGTTCCGATCGTTTCGACGCGGGTCTCCCGTGGCATTCCAGAACGGGAGGCGAGCGTCCTAATCCTGTTTTTTGGCCTGTTTGGCAAGAGGGTGATGGTTTTGCACAAGGTCGTGCAGCCTTTCCTCCAGCACATGCGTGTAGATTTGTGTGGTCGAAATGTCCGAATGACCGAGCAGTTCCTGCACGGCGCGAAGATCTGCGCCGTTGGCCAGAAGGTGGCTGGCGAAGGCATGACGCAGCACATGCGGCGAAATCGAGGCGACGCGAACGCCGGCCCGTCCGGCAAGGCCCTTCAGGTCGCGTGCAAAGACCTGACGGGGGAGATAGCCGGATTCCGAGCTGGACGGGAAAAGCCACGGGCTGTCCTCGCCGCCCGTTTCCGCCTGCATCCGCGCACCGTAGCGCTGGAGGCTCGCGATCGCGCTGCGCGACAAGGGCACCATGCGCTCCTTGTTGCCCTTGCCGCGCACGATGAGGAAGCGGCCATCGCGGGCGAGCACCGACGCGGGAAGAGAGACGAGTTCGCTGACGCGCATGCCGGTCGCGTAGAGAAGCTCGATCAGGGCGGCCATGCGCAGCTTGTCGAGACCCGGCTCGGCCGTCGCCTCTGCTTCGGCCTGGCCGATAAGACGCGTCACATCGTCGACACTCATGGTCTTGGGTAGCGGGCGACCCTTCTTCGGCGCATCCAGCACGCCGGTCGGGTCGTCGGTGCGGATGCCTTCGGCATAGAGGAACTTGTAGAACTGGCGGAGCGCCGACAGGCGGCGGGCCTGCGATGATGCCTTGAAGCCCTGCGCGGCGAAGTCGGCGAAATAGGCACGAAAATCGTCCGGCCCCGCTTCGGTCGCCTTCACGCCGCGCGCTTTGAGAAAAGCCAGGATGTCCTCCAGATCGCGCTGATAGGAGGAGAGCGTGTTGACGGCCGCGCCGCGCTCGACGCTCATCATTTCCAGAAAGGATTCGAGATGGGCGGACGACAGATCCATTATTTCGGCGACACCTGTTCGGAGTTCAGCCGCTCGGGCGGTATGCGGATCGTCACGTCGCGCTCAGCCGGATCGACGAAGGTGACGAGAGCGAGCATGGTTCCATAGACGGCGCCGGCGATGACGAGGCAGATGAAGAGAAACCGGACAAGGGTAGGCATGATCGTCTCCGAGGCAACGAACTATATGGAGCCATGCCCGCCGGATCGCAAGCGCAAGCAGGTTTGGGTGCGGTTATGAAAGACGCGAGGCTCCTTGCGCGACTTGACGCTCCCCCCGGTTTTGTCGATAGAACAGGGAAATGGGGAAAGTCTTGCGGTGATGAGCGACGTGGTCGAGCCGGTTTCGGAAACGCTGGTCAAGCGGGCGAGAGCTGTGCTCGGCCGGCGCAACCTCGTCTTCGTGGGGCTGATGGGAGCCGGCAAGTCGGCCATCGGCCGGCTGACGGCGCAGGCGCTGTCGCTGCCTTTCGTGGATTCGGATCACGAGATCGAGCGCGTTTCGCGCATGACCGTCACGGAGCTCTTCGCTGCCTACGGCGAAACGGAGTTCCGGGCACTGGAAACCCGAGTGATCAAGCGGCTACTGCAGTCGGGCGCCCGCATCGTCTCCACCGGCGGCGGCGCCTATATCAACCCGCAGACGCGCCGGCATATCCAGAAGAGCGGCGTTTCCATCTGGCTGAACGCGGACCTCGACGTGTTGTGGGAGCGGGTCAACAAGCGCGACACGCGGCCGCTGCTGAAGACCGAAAACCCCAAGGGCACGCTCGAGAAGCTGATGATCGAGCGGTATCCGATCTATGCAGAGGCGGATGTCAGCGTGCTCTCGCGCGACGTCAAGAAGGAACGCATCGTGGAAGAGGTGCTGGAAGCCATCGCCGCCATGCCTTCGAAAAAGTAGGCCCTCCTGAGACGTAGCGCTGCCGAAGAACAAACGTCGTCAGACACCAGAAACTAAAGTGAGCCGAGCGATGAGCGAAACCCCGACCGTGCGCAAGATCCATGTTCCGCTCGGCGACCGTGCCTATGACATCCTGATCGGCCCCGGCCTGATCGGCTCGGCCGCGCAGGAGATCGCCGCGCGGCTGACCGGGCGGCGGATGGCGGTGGTGACGGACGAGAACGTCGCGCCGCTCTATCTCAAGCCGTTGATGGATAGCCTGGCGCAGGCGGGGATCGAGGCGGTGTCGGCCATTCTTCCGGCGGGAGAGAAGACAAAGAGCTTCGAGCACCTCATTCCCGTCTGCGAGACGATCCTCGGCGCGCGCATCGAGCGTAACGATGCGGTCATCGCGCTCGGTGGCGGCGTTATCGGCGACCTCACGGGCTTTGCCGCCGGCATCGCCCGGCGGGGCTCCCGCTTCATCCAGATCCCGACCTCGCTGCTGGCGCAGGTCGACAGTTCCGTCGGCGGCAAGACCGGCATCAACTCGCCGCATGGCAAGAACCTGATCGGCGTCTTTCACCAGCCGGATCTGGTGCTCGCCGACACCGACGTGCTCGACACGCTGTCGCCGCGCGAATTTCGCGCCGGCTATGCCGAAGTCGCGAAATACGGCCTGATCGACAAGCCGGACTTCTTCGCCTGGCTGGAGGCCAACTGGCAGGCGGTCTTTGCCGGCGGTGCGGCGCGCATCGAGGCGATTGCACTGAGTTGCCAGGCGAAGGCCGATGTGGTCGTGGCCGACGAACGCGAGAACGGCCGCCGGGCGCTGCTCAATCTCGGCCATACCTTCGGCCACGCGCTGGAGGCCGCCACCGCCTATGACGGTACCCGTCTCGTACATGGCGAGGGTGTGGCGATCGGCATGGTGCTCGCGCACGCGTTTTCCGCCCGGATGAACCTTGCCAGCCCCGACGTGACGGCACGGGTGGAGGCGCATCTGCGCACCGTCGGCCTGCCGACGCGGATGAGCGAGATCCCCGGGCAACTGCCGCCGGCGGAGGTGCTGATGGACGCGATCGCGCAGGACAAGAAGGTGAAGGGCGGCAAGCTCACCTTCATCCTCACCCGCGGCCTTGGCGAGGCCTTCGTCGCCGACGACGTGCCGACCTCGGCCGTGCTGTCGTTTCTCGCCGAAAACCATCCCGATCGCGCGGCATGACCATGGAGGCGCTGGTGGCCCTCCTTCTGGCGCACGGGCCGGCGGTTCTGGCGATCCTCCTGATGATCGTGCTTGCGGCGTTCCTTTCGGGCTCGGAAACGGCGCTCACGGCGGTATCACGCACGCGCCTGCACACGCTCGACGTTCAGGGCGAGGAGCGTGCAGGCGTGGTGGACCGGCTGATCGACCGGCGCGACCGGGTGATCGGCGCGCTGTTGCTCGGCAGCAATCTGGCGCGCGTTCTCGCGACCTCGGTTGCCACCGGCCTGTTTCTCTCGGTCTTTGGCGCGCCGGGCGTTGCCTATGCGACCATCGCGATGACGATCCTGCTCGTGGTGTTGGCCGACGTGCTGCCGCGCAGCTGGGCGAATGCGGCGCCGGAGCGGTTCGCGATCGGTGTCGCGCGACCGGTGCGGGTGGTCGTCGCGGTCGTCGGGCCGCTGTCGAGCCTCGTGAATGCCATGGTGCGGGCGATCATGAAGGCTTTCGGCTTCAACCTCTCGCGTGAGGCGCCGATGCTGACGGCGCATGAGGAGTTGCGCGGGGCGGTCGATTTTCTTCATCGGGAAGGCGCGGTCGTCAAGGCGGACCGCGACCGCGTCAGCGGCGTGCTCGATCTCGACGAGCTTGAAGTGTCCGACATCATGGTGCACCGGATGGCGATGCGGGCGCTGAATGCCGATGATCCGCCGGCCGTCAACGTGAAGGCCGTGCTGGACAGCCCCTATACGCGCATGCCGGTGTGGCGTGGCTCGGCCGACAACATCATCGGTGTGCTCCACGCGAAGGATCTTCTGCGGGCTCTGGCGGAGCCGGATGTCCAGCCGGACACGGTCGATATCGTCAGAATCGCGCAGAAACCCTGGTACGTGCCGGATGCGACGAACCTTGCAAACCAGCTCAGCGCCTTCCTGCGCCGCAAGAGCCATTTCGCCATCGTCGTCGACGAATATGGCGAGGTGCGCGGGCTGGTGACGCTGGAAGATATTCTGGAGGAGATCGTCGGGGATATCGCCGACGAGCACGATCCCGATGTCCGCGGCGTCTATCCTCAGGCGGATGGGTCGCTCGTGGTGGATGGCGGGGTGCCGATCCGCGACCTGAACCGGGCGCTCGACTGGTCGCTGCCGGACGGCGAGGCGACGACCATTGCCGGTCTCGTGATCCATGAGTCCCGAACGATACCGGACGAACGGCAGGCGTTTACCTTCTACGGCAAGCGCTTCATCGTCATGAAGCGCGTCAAGAACCGCATCACCAAACTGCGCATCCGCCCGGCCGAGAATACCGCCCCTACCTGAACGTCTGCGTCAGCTACCAGCGTGTCTCTTCGCCGGGAGCCGCGGGCTCGACGGCAAGGGCGTGGAGGCCGGCGTCGAGTTCCGGCTTCAGGAGATCGTTGATCGCGCGGTGTCGGGCGATGCGGGACATGCCGGTAAAGGCATCCGCGACGATGCGTACGCGCATGTGGGTCTCGCCGGTGCCGTTGAAATCGGCGTGATGGCCGGCATGAAGATGACTTTCGTTGATCACGGCAAGCCGGGAGGGCGCGAAGGCCTCGGTGAGCCTTGTGGTGATCCGCTGCTCTAACGACATGGTTTTGCCTCGTTTTTCTGGCTTGCGATAAGAGGTGGACGCGGCGGTCGGACCTCTGTCGCTCAACATGCCGTGCTCCTGGCAAATCACCCTCAAAAAGCCTGCAACATTCGCGTTTGTCAATTCTTGTTGTGACCCCTCCATCACACCATAATGTGTGCCATGAAGCTCGACTCAAAATACTTCGATACCATCCGGACGAAGCGACGCGGGACCACCCGGAAACCGGAGCCCGTGGCCCCGACGTGCCAGTGGGACGGCTGCGAGGAAAATGGCGGGCATCGCGCTCCGGTCGGGCGCAATGCCGAAAACCAGTATTTCATGTTCTGCTTCGAGCACGTGAAGGAATACAACAAGGGCTACAACTACTTCTCCGGCCTGTCGGACAACGAGATCGCGCGCTACCAGAAGGAAGCGCTGACGGGGCATCGACCGACCTGGACGCTGGGTGTGAACCGCAGCGCGAAGAACGCGCCGGAGCAGGGCCAGACACGGTCCGGTTCGGCGGGCTCCAAGGCGCGGATGAGCGACCCGTTCGGCTTCCTGCACGAGGCCAGGGCGCGCCGGGCGCAGCCGGAGCCGCGCCAGCGCAAGCTGAAGACGCTGGAGACGAAAGCCTTCGATACGCTCGGCCTGCCGGCCACGGCGACCGCCACGGATATCAAGGCCGCTTACAAGGATCTCGTGAAAAAGCACCATCCCGACGCCAATGGCGGAGATCGCGGATCGGAAGACCGTTTTCGCGAGGTCATTCAGGCCTACCAATTGTTAAAACAGGCAGGCTTCTGCTAGGAAGTACCCCGTCACACTGCAATGCGATATGAGGCCCAGCGCGAAGCGCGGCCGCCGGAGACATGATGAGCAAGGTAGACCTCGATATTTCCAATCTTCCCGATACGACCGTATCCGTCCGCGAGGTCTTCGGAATCGACAGCGACCTGCGCGTGCCAGCCTATTCCAAGGCCGATGCCTACGTGCCGGACAGCGATCCCGATTATCTCTTCGACCGCGAGACCACGCTGGCCATTCTCGCCGGCTTTGCCCACAACCGCCGCGTCATGGTGTCGGGTTATCACGGCACGGGCAAATCAACGCATATCGAACAGGTCGCCGCTCGGCTGAACTGGCCCTGCGTGCGTGTCAACCTCGACAGCCATGTCAGCCGTATCGATCTCGTCGGCAAGGATGCGATCGTCGTCAAGGACGGCATGCAGATTACCGAATTCAAGGACGGCATTCTGCCCTGGGCATACCAGCACAATGTCGCGCTGGTCTTCGACGAGTATGATGCCGGCCGCCCGGACGTGATGTTCGTCATCCAGCGCGTGCTCGAGTCGTCCGGTCGCCTGACGCTGCTCGACCAGAGCCGCGTCATCAGGCCGCACCCCGCTTTCCGTCTGTTTGCGACGGCCAACACGGTCGGCCTCGGCGATACCACCGGCCTTTATCACGGCACGCAGCAGATCAACCAGGCGCAGATGGACCGCTGGTCGATCGTGACCACGCTCAACTACCTGCCGCACGACAACGAAGTCGATATCGTCGCTGCCAAGGTGAAGGGCTTCACCGAGAAGCGCGGCCGCGACACAGTGTCGAAGATGGTGCGCGTTGCCGATCTGACCCGTGCTGCCTTCATCAACGGCGACCTGTCGACCGTCATGAGCCCGCGAACCGTCATCACCTGGGCCGAGAACGCGCATATCTTCGGCGATATCGCCTTTGCGTTCCGCGTGACGTTCCTCAACAAGTGCGACGAACTGGAGCGGGCACTGGTGGCCGAACATTACCAGCGGGCCTTCGGCGTCGAGCTGAAGGAAAGCGCCGCCAACATCGTTCTCGAAGCGACGGCCTGATCGCATGGCAGGGCGCGGCGACAATACGAGACCGAAACCCGGCGTCCAGGTGGATGTCGAACCGTTCCGCCGCGCGCTGACCGGCTGCATCCGCTCGATCGCCGGTGATTCGGAGATCGAGGTCGTGTTCGCCAACGAGCGCCCCGGCCTCACCGGCGACCGTATGCGCCTGCCCGACATTTCCCGCCGCCCCACGCGGCAGGAACTGTCGGTGACGCGCGGCATCGGCGACAGCATGGCGCTGCGCAAGGCGTGCCACGACGACCGCATCCACGCGACCATGTCGCCGCAGGGTGCGGATGCCCGCGTCATCTTCGACGCCGTGGAGCAGGCGCGTTGCGAGGCCATCGGCTCGATGCGTATGGATGGCGTGGCGGAGAACATCTCCTCCATGCTGGACGAAAAATATGCCCGCGCGAATTTCGGCGCCATCGAGCGGCAGGCCGATGCGCCGATCGAGGAGGCCGTGGCGCTGATCGTGCGCGAGCGGCTGACCGGCCGCAAGCCGCCGGAATCGGCTGGCAAGGTGCTCGATCTCTGGCGGTCCTTCATCGAGGAGAAGGCCGGCCGCGAGATGGAGAACCTCTCCGGCGCCGTCAACGACCAGCAGGCCTTCGCCCGCGTGGTGCGCAACATGCTCGCCTCCATGGATGTGGCTGAGAAGTACACCGACGAGGAAGCCGAACCGGACGACCAGGAAACGCAGACGGACGAGGACCAGCCGCGCAGCCAGGAGCAGGACGAATCCACGTCCGAAGAGGATGCCGGCTCGGATGCCGCGCCGTCCGAAGAGAACGAATCTGCCGAAGAGCAGATGGAAGACGGCGAGATGGACGGCGCCGAGATTTCCGACGAGGAAATGTCGGACGACGGTGACGAGGACAGCGAGACGCCCGGCGAGGTCAAGCGGCCGAACAGCCCCTTCGACGACTTCAACGAGAAGGTCGATTACTCCGTCTTCACCGAGGAATTCGACGAGACCATCACCTCCGAAGAGCTATGCGACGAGGCGGAGCTCGACCGGCTGCGCGCCTTCCTCGACAAGCAACTCTCGCATCTGCAAGGCGCCGTCGGCCGTCTGGCGAACCGGTTGCAGCGCCGCCTGATGGCGCAGCAGAACCGCTCTTGGGAATTCGACCTCGAAGAGGGCTACCTCGATCCCGCGCGCCTGACGCGTCTCATCATCGACCCGATGCAGCCGCTGTCCTTCAAGCGGGAGAAGGACACGAATTTCCGCGACACAGTGGTGACGCTGCTGATCGACAATTCGGGCTCCATGCGCGGCCGGCCGATCACGGTCGCTGCGACCTGTGCCGACATTCTGGCGCGGACGCTGGAGCGCTGCGGCGTGAAAGTTGAAATCCTCGGCTTTACCACGAAGGCGTGGAAGGGTGGCTTGGCGCGTGAAAAATGGCTGGCGAGCGGTAAGCCGCAGGCGCCGGGCCGGCTGAACGATCTGCGCCACATCATCTACAAGTCGGCCGATGCGCCCTGGCGCCGGGCCCGGCGCAATCTCGGGCTGATGATGCGCGAGGGGCTGCTGAAGGAAAATATCGATGGGGAAGCGCTGATCTGGGCACACAACCGCCTGCTGGCGCGGCCCGAACAGCGGCGCATCCTGATGATGATCTCGGACGGCGCGCCGGTTGATGACTCGACCCTGTCGGTCAATCCGGGCAATTATCTTGAGCGTCACCTGCGGGCCGTGATCGAGCAGATCGAGACCCGGTCGCCGGTCGAATTGCTGGCCATCGGCATCGGCCACGACGTGACACGCTATTATCGCCGCGCGGTCACCATCGTGGATGCCGACGAACTGGCCGGCGCGATGACCGAGCAGCTTGCCTCGCTGTTTGACGACGAGAACGGACGCGGACGACGCGCAGCCCGGCGTGCGGGCTGAGCCACCCAGGCGGGGCAGGCCCGTAAGCTGTGCATGGTGCCGGCTCGCGGTCCTCGCGGGCTTCTGGGCGTGCGCCTCGCTTGCGCCGGCGCAAGCGGCAAACCCTGAGCCTGATCAGCCGGTCACCGAGGCGATGACGATCTTTGCAAAGAAGATCGAGACGTTTCGGTTCGGTTCCGACCAGCGCGTGTTCGGCAAGCTGGAGTTCGTCGGCGGTCTCGACCTCACCTCGAGCAATGCCTTGTTCGGCGCTTTTTCATCAATCCGTTTTCGCGCCGATGGCGAACATTTCGTCGGCGTGCTCGATACGGCTCACTGGCTCGAAGGCCGCATCGAGCGGGATCCCGGCGGCCGACTGTCGGGCCTTGGCGACGTTACCGTGACGTCTATGAAGGACCGGCAGGGTCGCACAGAGAGCGCCAAGGCACTCATGGACTCCGAAGGTGTCGCATTGCGTGACGGGCAGGTGCTCGTCAGCTTCGAAGGCGACGCGCGGGTGGATATCTATCCCGATCCCGGCTTCACGCAGTCGCGGCCGCTCAGAACCTTGCCGATTCTGCTTCCACGCGACAGGCTGAAGCGCAATCGCAGCCTCGAAATGGTGGCAGTATCGCCAAAGGAGAGCCCGCTTGCAGGCGCCCCCGTTATCGTCGCCGAGCTTTCCTTCGACAAGAATGACCACCTCCTCGCTGCCGTGCTCGAAGGGCCGCGCAAAGGCGTGTTCGGCGTGGTGCAGAAGGATCCCTTCGCTGTGACGGACGGTGCCTTCCTGCCGAATGGGGATCTTCTGCTGCTCGAGCGGCGTTTCAGCTTCGCCGCAGGTCTCGGCATGGAAATCCGGCGCATCAAGGCTGACGACATCCGCCCCGGTGCCGTTGTCGATGGCGAGGTGCTGATCTCCGCCGATCTCGGCTACCAGATCGACAATATGGAAGGCCTCGATGTGGTCGTCCAACCCAGTGGCGACACCCACCTCATCCTCGTCTCCGACGACAACCACTCGATTCTCGAGCGATCGCTGATGCTGGAGTTCAAGCTTCTGCCGTGATGGCGGGGGTGTCGGGTATGGCGCTGCTATGGCGCTGCGCGCTGCCCCTCATCTGCCTGCCGGCATCTTCTCCCCGCTTGGCGGGGAGAAGAGACTCGTGGCGCCTTCTTCGTTCCCTCACCCACAACCGTCACGAAGAAGCGAGCGCTTCCCGCATATCCCTTCTCCCCGCAAGCGGGGAGAAGGTGGCGGCAGCCGGATGAGGGGCTGCGACCTCCGACCAACCTCAGACGCGCGCTCCCGGCGCTCCCGGCATCGGCTTCAGGACGTTCATCAAGGCGCCGTAAGGCAGCAGCAGCACCAGGCCGACGAGGATTTTGACGACGAGATCGCCGAGCGTCCAGGAGATCCAGCGGGGCGCTTCCGTCGTCAGAAGGCCGAGGATCGGAGAGGACGCGAGAGCGAAGGGGTCGTTCGGGCCGATGAAGGCAAAGATCGGGGCGAAGGCGAGGGAAAAGAATATGGCCGTGTCGAGCGCCGAACCGAACAGCGAGCCGGCGAGTGGCGCGCGCCACCATCGTTGACGGCGCAGGCGGTTGAAGACCGAGATATCCAGAAGCTGCCCGAAGAGGAAGGCCGAGCCGGAGGCGATGGCGATGCGCGGCGTGGCGACCATGATGGAGATCACGACGGCGACCGCAAAGCCGCAAATGACGACACGTCGGGCGATCTTCGGCCCGAACTGGCGGTTGGTGAGGTCGGTCACCAGAAAGGCGGCGGGGTAGGTGAAGGCGCCCCAGGTGAGAAGATCACCCAGCTGCATGCCGGCGATGGAGCCGGGCAGGGGGAACTGGACCAGAAAGTTCGAGGCGACGACCACGAGGGTCATCAAGGCAACGTAGGTTGCGAACAGGCGTGTGTTCAGCATTTTTTTATCCTGGGTGATGCCACCAGTTGGAGGAGAGGATCTGCTGCCCGGATGGCGGCAGGTCCCTATGAAACGTCAGATGCGAAACCGTATCACATGCGCATGGAAAAGGCCCGCCGATGACGGCAGGCCAAGATCCGGAATGCTCAGGCTTCGTTGCTTATCAGGCAGCGACGGCTTCTGCGGTCTTCTTGACGATCTGGCGGCGCAGCAGGCGTGCGCGCTGCGACAGGTCTACTTCGCTTGCCTTGAGCAGGAAAGCGTCGAGACCGCCACGATGCTCGACCGTGCGGAGAGCTGCAGCCGAAACGCGAAGGCGGAAGCGCTGGTTCAGCGAGTCCGAGATCAGCGTGACCTGGCACAGGTTCGGCAGGAACCGGCGCTTGGTCTTGTTGTTCGCGTGGCTCACATTGTTGCCCGACTGGACGCCCTTGCCGGTCAATTCGCAACTACGGGACATGGAATCACCTATTTCTTTTCGCCTGCGTTCAATGCGTTTGCGGGCCACAAGCCCAAGCAGCATTCCCACCGGTCATGATTGGAAAGTTGCGGTTCTATAGTCAGAGCCGCAGCGCACGTCAAGACAAAACACCGGAATTTCCCGCAAAGTCGGGGCAGGGCGGTGGAAAAGACGCCTGTATGCCGGTCGGTGCAGGCTCGGTAACACGGGCGTAGAAATGCCGCAAACGCTTCCTATCTCTCCTTCTTTCTCCCGATCTCTTTCGGAAAGGTTCTCGGCATGGCCCTGCGTGTCGGTCTTGCGGCTCTTGCCGCAATGTCCCTGGTAACGGTTCCCACGAATGCGGCACGGCCGGCGGATGTCGTGCACGACACCGATTACACCATCTCGCTCGCCGGCCTTCCGATCGCCAAGGCCTCGTTCCGTACCAAGCTCGATGATCGACGCTACACCATCTCGGGGACGCTGAGCTCGGCCGGTCTCGCGGATATTCTGTCGAGCACGAGCGGGCGCACGGAGGTTTCCGGCATGATCGAGAGCGACAAGCTCGTCGCCACCGACTATTCCGTGCGCTACCAGACCGGCAAGAAGAAGCGCGCGATCGACGTTGCCTTCGACAATGGCAACGTGACCTCGGCGACCCTGACGCCGCAGCGCAAGAAGCCGCCGAAGAACTGGGTTCCGGTGACGAAGGAAGACATGCGCGGCGTGGTCGACCCCCTGTCGGGCCTGATCTTTCCGGCCGGTGCCAAGGTGTGCCCGAAGACGCTGCCGGTGTTCGATGGCGAATCGCGCATGGATCTGAAGCTGAGCGCCAAGGGCACGAAGCCGTTCAAGACCGAAGGCTTCAGTGGCGACGTCATCGTCTGCGGCATCCAGTTCGTGCCAAAATCGGGCTACCGCAAGGGCCGCGAGGATGTGGATTACCTTCGCAAGCTCGACAGCATGGAGATCTGGTTTGCCAAGTCGGATACCGTGCAGGTATATGCTCCGGTCTATGTCCGGATCCCGACGAAGTACGGCCCGGTGACCGTGTGGGCCACGCGCTTCAAGGGGTGATCCGTTTCGGGTCTTATCCCGGCGCCGCCCGCACTATCGGAGAGTGGGCGGATGCAGACCAGAGCGACGTTGATCGGATTTTCCGCCATTCTCATGTGGGCGCTGCTGGCGCTCTTCACGGCTGCATCCGGCACGATGCCGCCATTCCAGCTTTCGGCAATCTGCTTTGCCATCGGTAGTCTTCCCGGGCTCGTCGTGCTGGGGCTCAAGCCGGAGCGGCTGGCGCTTCTGCGGCAACCCGCCCGCGTCTGGGTGGTGGGCATCGTCGGGCTCTTCGGTTACCACGCGCTGTATTTCACCGCACTTCGCAACGCGCCGGCCGTGGAGGCGGGGTTGATCGCCTATCTCTGGCCGCTGCTGATCGTCGTGGGTTCGGCGCTGCTGCCGGGCGAGCGGCTGCGGTGGTATCATGTCGCGGGCGCGCTCTGCGGCCTTGCCGGTACGGCGATGATCGTTGCGCGCAACGGTGTCGCTTTCGACAGCGCCTATACGCTCGGCTATGGCGCGGCGCTGTGCTGTGCCTTCACCTGGGCCATCTATTCGCTGCTGACGCGGCGGTTCGAGGCGGTGTCCACGGATGTCGTCACCGGGTTTTGCCTTGTGACCTCGGTCCTCTCGCTTCTCTGCCATCTTGCGCTGGAGACGACGGTCTGGCCGGACACGGGCACGCAGTGGCTGGCGGTCGCGGGCCTCGGGCTCTTGCCGGTAGGCGCTGCCTTCTATGCCTGGGATTACGGCGTGAAGAACGGCAATATCCAGCTCTTGGGTGTCGCAAGCTACTCGGCGCCGGTGCTTTCCACGCTGACGCTCATGCTGTTCGGATTCGCCGAGCCGTCGCTTGGCATTGCGCTGGCCTGCCTGCTGGTGACGGGGGGCGCTGTGCTGGCAGCACGCGACGTGATCTTCTCGTCACGCAAAGGTTCGGGCAAGCCCAAAGACAGCATTCATCCGGCAGCGTGAGGCGGTTCCCATCCGGGCGGCGCCATCTCGAAGACGCTGAAGTCGAAGCCGGGTGCCACGGTGCAGCCGACGAGGGTCCAGGGGCCGCGTGATTCGGCCGACTGCCATGTGCCGGCGGGAACCACGCCTTGCGGGCGCTCGCCCTTTTCAAGATCCGTGCCGAGAACGATGGTCGTGGCGAGTTCGCCCGGTGCCGCAAGCCGGAGGGTGAGGGCCGCGCCGGCGTAGTGGTGCCAGACCTCGGCAGCATCGAGAACGCGGTGCCAGTGCGATCTCTCGCCCGCTTCCAGCAGATAGTAGATCGCCGTGGAGTGCCCGCGCGAGCCGCCCGTTTGGTCTCGGAACGTCTCGGCATACCAGCCGCCTTCAGGGTGCCGGATCATGCCGAGTGCGGTGACGATCGACCGGGCGTCCTGCGTCTCTCCTTGCGCGCTCATTAAAAATTGTCCTTGCGTTTGCGGATTTCGGCAAAGACCTCGCCATCGCTGGCGGACGGCATGCCCAGATGGGCACGGATGCCGGGATCGGCCGGGCGCAGGAAGGGGTTGGTGCGCTTTTCCAGGCCCAGCGTCGTCGGCGCGGTGAAGCCGCCGCGCTCGCGCAGGTCCTCGATCTCGGCGGCGCGGGCTTGAAGCTCGGGATTGTCAGGATCGACCGTTACGGCGAAACGGGCATTCGACAGGGTATATTCGTGGCCGAAATAGACCTGCGTGTCGTCGGGCAGCGCCATCAGCTTTTGGAGCGAGGACCACATATCGGCGGGCGAGCCTTCGAACAGGCGACCGCAACCCAGCGCAAACAGCGTGTCCGCGGCAAAGAGCAGGCGGTCGTCCGGCAGGTGGTAGCAGATATGGCCGGCGGTGTGGCCGGGTGTGCCGATCACGTGGACCTTGTGTCCGGCGAAGGTGAAATCCCCGCCGTCACCGATCGTCATGTCGATGCCGGGAATGCGCGAGGCCTCGCGATCCGGACCGATGATGGTGGCGTCATAGCGGGTCTTCAAAGCGAGGTTCGCTTCCACATGGTCGTTGTGGTGATGCGTGGTGAAGATGTGCGTCAGCGTCCAGCCGCGCCGCTCCAGCGCGTCGAGGATCGGCTGTTCCTCGGGCGCATCGATCGAAGCCGTCTCGCCGCTCTCGGGATCATGAAGGAGGACACCGAAATTGTCGGTCCGGCAGAGGAACAGGTCAAGTTCGAGCGCTGGCATGATGAGATCCTCGGGGCGAGCTGAGACGGTGGAATCGTCAAGGGAATGTAAAGGCGGAGCATGGGAAGTCCAGCGATAGCCGGCCAAGAGAAGGCCGAGTGCAAAAAACGGCGCGCGAAAATCGTCGTCGCCCTTGTTCCCTTTCTTCGGGACGCGCACTAACCTTTGCGCATGCACGCCGATATCGTCGATCTTCGCCAGTTCTATCATTCGCGGCTCGGGCGTTTCACCGAGCAGGCGATCTCCATGGCGCTCGCCTCCATCTGGGCGCGGTTGCCCGAGGAGCGGCTCGTCGGGCTCGGCTACGTCCTGCCCTATCTGGAGCGTTTCCGTGCCGATACGGAGCGGACCTTCGCCTTCATGCCGGCGGGGCAGGGCGCCGTGAACTGGCCGGTCGCCGAGCTGTCTTCGACGGCGCTGGTCTTCGATGAGGAACTGCCGCTGCCCGACAGCTCGATCGATCGTATTCTCATGGTGCACGCGCTGGAATTTGCCGAAAATCCGCGCGAGACCATGAAGGAAATCTGGCGGGTGCTGGCACCCGGCGGGCGGCTCGTCATCGTGGTTCCCAACCGGCAGGGCGTCTGGGCGCGTATGGACCACACGCCCTTCGGCTCCGGCCGTCCCTATTCGCGCGGGCAGCTGACGGCCCTGCTGCGGGAAACGAATTTTACGCCCGGGGCGTCCTGCGAGGCTCTGTTCTTCCCGCCTTCGACCACGAATACCGTGCTGAAGCTCGGACGCGCCTTCGAGAAGATCGGGCGTAAACTCTGGCCGGTGTTCTCAGGCGTGATCGTCGTGGAGGCTCAGAAGCGGCTTTATCAGGGGCTGCCGGTGGCAGCCCGCGCATCGCGTCGTGTCTTCGTGCCCGTGCTGGCGCCGCAGGGGGTGCCGACGACGCGCGACGGGCAGCCGCCGACGCGATGAGGCCTGTCGGGCCGCGCAGGCCCGGCCTTGCCTTCGACAAACCCTCGACAAGGCGGCAGTGGAGCGGTAATGGCAGAGCCATCCGTGACACCAGCGAAAGCCAGACCATGAGCACCCTCCCGAACGCTCCGACCCCGCGCCCCGGCATTCTCGACATCGCCGCCTATGTGCCGGGCAAGGAACACGCTCCGGGCGTGGCCAAGGTCTACAAGCTCTCCTCCAACGAGACGCCGCTCGGCGCGAGCCCCAAGGCGTTGGAAGCGTTTCGCGAGGCGGCCGGCCAGCTGGAGCGCTATCCGGACGGGCAGGCGATCGAGCTTCGCAACGCGATTGCGGAGGTCTATGCGCTCAACCCGGCAAACCTCATGTGCGGCAACGGCTCGGACGAGCTTCTGGGCCTGCTCGCCCACACCTATCTCGCGCCGGGCGATGAGGCTGTTATCACCGAGCATGGCTTCCTCGTCTACAGGATCCAGATCATGGCGGCCGGCGGCACGCCGGTGACCGTGAAGGAGCGGGATTGCCGCGTCGATGTCGATGCGATCCTCGCCGCCGTGACCGACAAGACGAAACTGGTGTTCATCGCCAACCCCGGCAATCCCACGGGCACCTTCGTGCCCGTCGAAGAGGTGCGCCGATTGCAGGCCGGCCTGCCAAAGCATGTGCTGCTCGTGCTGGATGCGGCCTATGCGGAATATGTCCGGCGCAACGATTACGAGGCGGGCATAGAGCTGGTTTCGTCCAACCAGAACGTCGTGATGACGCGCACTTTCTCCAAGGTCTACGGTCTGGCAGCTCTCCGCGTCGGCTGGATCTATGCGCCTGCCGCGATCATCGATGCGCTGAACCGCAGCCGCGGGCCGTTCAACCTGAATGCTCCGGCCATCGCTGCCGGTGCCGCTGCCGTCCGCGATCAGGGGTTTACGGCCGCAGCCGTGGATTTCAACGCGGAATGGGTGGCGAAGGTGAGCGAGAGGCTGACGGCGCTCGGCCTTGACGTCACGCCATCCGTTGCGAATTTCGTGCTGATGCACTTTCCCGACATTGCCGGCAAGCGGGCGGAGGATGCGGATACGTTCCTGACCAGCCGAGGCTTCGTTCTGCGGGCCGTTCGCGGCTACGGTTTCCCCAATTCGCTGCGCCTGTCGATCGGCACGGAGGAGGCGAATGAAGGCGTCCTTGCTGCCCTGACCGAATTTCTCGGCAAGAACTGAGACCGACATGGCCAAGCTCTTTGAAAAGGTCGCGCTGATCGGCATCGGCCTCATCGGCTCCTCTATCGCGCGGGAAATCCGCGACAAGGGGCTTGCAGCCTCCGTGACGATCTCGACCCGCAGCCGCGAGACGCTCGACCGTGCCGAAGTGCTCGGTCTCGGGGACCGCTATGTGCCGTCGGCCGGCGAGGCGGTGGAAGATGCGGATCTCATCATCGTCTCCGTGCCGGTCGGGGCGTCCGGCGCTGTGGCGCAGGCCATCGCGCCGCATCTGAAGGCCGGCGCGATCGTTACGGATGTCGGCTCCACCAAGGGCTCCGTCATCGCGCAGATGGCGCCGCACATGCCTGACAATGTCCACTTCATTCCCGGCCACCCGATCGCGGGCACGGAATATTCCGGCCCGGATGCAGGGTTCGTCGGCCTGTTCAAGAGCCGCTGGTGCATCCTGACCCCGCCGGCCGGCACCGACGAGACGGCCAAGAGGCAGCTGCGTGCCTTCTGGGAAGCGCTCGGTTCGGATGTCGAGGAGATGGACCCGGACCATCACGACAAGGTTCTGGCCATCGTGTCCCACCTGCCGCATATCATCGCCTACAATATCGTGGGTACGGCGGACGATCTGGAGACGGTGACGGAGTCCGAGGTCATCAAGTATTCGGCGTCCGGTTTTCGCGATTTCACGCGTCTCGCTGCGTCCGACCCGACCATGTGGCGCGATGTCTGCCTGCACAACAAGGACGCGATCCTCGAAATGCTGTCGCGGTTTTCCGAGGATCTCGCCTATTTGCAGCGGGCGATCCGCTGGGGCGACGGGGACAAGCTGTTCGATCTTTTTACCCGCACCCGCACTATTCGCCGCTCGATCATCCAGGCCGGCCAGGATACGGACATGGTCGACTTCGGCCGCCATGCGCTGGACGTGAAGTCCTGAAACCAGTCGGTTTCAAAGCTGCGGCAGAACGCCGATGGGGATGAAGGCGAGGAAAGCAGTGCCGTCGCGCACATTGAGCGTGACGGTGGTGTCATTGCCGCCTGCGGCAAGCGCCGTCAGCATGTTGGCGGCGTTGTCGAGCATGTTCTCGCTCTCGGGAAAGGCTTTCGCCAGCGCCGTGCGCCATGCCTGCACGTCCTGCATCGTCACTTTGAACGCGCCGGAAATCAGCCCCTGATCATCGACCGTGAACGGGCCGTTTGCCGTCGTCACCATGCCGTTGCCGAGATCGATCGTGAGATTGCGCACCTCGCCCGTGCTGTTGCGCAGGGCATGGCGCGAGAGGCCGCCACGATCGAGCACCGTAGCGCGGTCCTTGACCGTGAGATCGATGGCAGCGTTCATCAGCGGCAGGAGGCTTTCGCCGTTGTGGGGCTTCAGGTCAAGCCCGGTGATGGAGACGGCGGCATCGAGATCCGCCGCGTTCTGGCGAAGATGCAGTTCCGTATGGTTCGTGGCAAAGCCGAGCGCATCTTCACCGAGCGTGGGCACAAGCGTGCCGGTCAGGCGTTCGGAAACGACCGATGTGCGGCTGAGGCCCGATAACGTCGCCTGTATGCTCGCCTTCATCGCCTGCCAATCCATCGAGGTCGCGATGCCGGGCGAAAAGCGTAACTCGGCCGGACCGTCCATTTCGATGACGGCATGGCCGGGCCAGTAGACCTGTGCTGCAGACCTGAGTGCACCCGCGGAGCCGGAAGCGCCGAGCTTGGTATCGTCCGCCTTCACGGAATCGCAGAAGAGCCCGATGCGGAAGGGGAAGCCGCGAACGGTGAGGCCATCGCACCGGGCGCTGACGCTGCCGGAGCGGCTGGTGAGGAAGCTTGCGAGCCGTGTTTCGATCTGGTGCGCGGCCAGAAACCAGATGCCGCTATAGACCGCGAGGAAGATCACGATGCCGATGCCGAGACGCTTGATGCGTGTGCCTGCGGCCGGCGGTGCTGTCTGTGTCATGCGGGTCTCCGGTCGGCGATGGATGCAGTGAGGGATCGGCGCGGCGGACGGCGCTTTTGCTGCCGGCACCCTTCCTGCAGGGCTGCGTCGTGCGGGTCTTCTAACGCATAAACGCACCAACCGGAATGCATTCGGGAAAATAGGCATCCTCGCGGAATATCGCCGTCGGAATCGTCAATTCGAAGGCGAAGATGGTTCTGCTCGTTCCGCTTCTGCGTGTTTTGCAGTAGGAGGGCAGGACCGGCGGATATGTCCGGCATGTGACGATGGGATGGACCTTTCAGTGACGGACCTTGTGGCAACGGATTCAGACGACCTCTGGGTGTTCGGCTATGGCTCGCTGATGTGGAATCCGGGCTTCGCTTTCGTCGAGCAGGCCCGAGCCCGGGTCTTCGGTTATCGCCGGGCGCTCTGCGTTCACTCCCATGTGCATCGCGGCACCGCCGAGAGCCCCGGCCTCGTGCTCGGCCTCGATCTTGGCGGTTCCTGCCTTGGTATGGCGTTCCGCATCGCGCCGGATGACCGCGAGGCTGTCCTCGCCTATCTGCGCGAGCGCGAACTGGTAACCCATGTCTACAAGGAACGCCTGCTGCCGCTGCGTCTCGCCGACGGGCGAACGGTCATGGCTGTCGCTTACGTCATCGACCGGGCCCACCTGCAATATGCCGGCGCGCTCCAGGCCGACGAGGCTGCGCTGATCGTCGCGCATGCGCGCGGGCGCTCGGGCGAGAATGTCGATTATGTCATGAACACGCTCGAACATCTGCGGGCGATGGGCATTTGCGATCACTGGCTGGAAGAGGTTGGTCGCGGCGTGCAGGTTCTGCGCGCCCGGCGCTAGGTCTTGTCCGGCACCGTCACGCCGAGTTCGGCAAGCCGAGTGCGCGCGGTTTCCGGCAGGGGAAGATGCGGATTGTTGCGGACGGTTTCGATGAGCAGTTCGTCGCTTGCCGTTTCCGTCACCGAAATCAGTGTCTTCAGGAAAGTATCGCTGTCCAGTCCCGCGCCGATGGGCGGGAGAATACGGACCTTGAAGTGGCCGGGGAAACGCAGCGTCGTGCTGCGGGGCCAAAAGAGACCCGGATGCATCGCGACCGGCACGACGGGCACCTGAAGGTCACGATAGAGACGCGCGATGCCGTATTTGTAGTCTGGCGGGGCGCCGGGTGCCCGACGCGTTCCCTCGGGGTAGATGATCAATTGTCGGCCGGTGGCGATTTCAGCCTTGGCGCGCTGCATGACCGCGGCCATGGCCCGGCCGCGGGCCGCGCGGTCCACCGGCACCATACGTTGCTTGGCGACGTACCAGCCGAAGAGCGGAATGCGCATCAGCTCCCGCTTGAGGATGAAGAAGGGATCCGACAGCCACGGCAGCAGGGCATATACGTCCCAGAAGGACTGGTGTTTGGGCGCGAGGATGTAGACGCCGTCCTTCGGGATATTGTCGAGCCCTTCGATCTCGAAGGTCGTGCCGACGATCACCCGCATCAGCCAATGGTTGCTGCGCGCCCAGTTCTTCGGCACGAACCATGAGGTCTTGCGCGATACGAGAAAGTAGACCGGCGTCAGCACGATCATGCGCATGATGAGGTTCGCATAGAAGATGACGTTGAAGAGAACCGAGCGAAGGCGAATCATGGAGAGCTTTCGGAGAGCGAGCGGCAGCACGGATGAACCGTGCGGTCCCGGGTGCCTACACGAATAACGGCGTGACGAAAACCGGGATCTCGTTTGCGGAGGCTGTCGCGCCTATTGTCCGGTCTGCGCGCGCTCGGTGCGCAGGCCGCTGTCCGTCGGTGCGCCGAGGAGTTCGCGCAGCGAGGCGACCGTGAGTTTGGCATATTCGGTCAGGATCGACTTCAGCACCATGGGGTTGGCCATCCAGTTCGTGCTTTTCAGGTCGGAATTGACGACCGGGTAGGGCACGAAGGCGATGCCGGGATTGGCGCGGCGCAGCTCCAGCAGGCTGCGGGGCATGTGGTAATTATTGGTGACGACGAGGATGCTTTTGTAGCCATTGTTGCGAATCCAGTTCGCCGTCTCATGCGCATTACCGATCGTGTCGATGGCGTCGTGGCCGATATCGACGCAGCAGCGGAAGAGATCGGCGGAGCTTTGCGTGTTGCGGCGGATCTGGCTGCTCGTGGTGGTGGGGTGCACGCCGGAAATCAGCAGTCGCTGGCCGGCGCCGGCCTTCAGGAGATCGACCGCCTGGTCGATGCGCTGGAAACCGCCTGTCAGCACGACGATGGCATCGGCCTTGGGATTGGCTGGTGGCTGAAGCGAGGCGACCTGATCGGCGAAATAGAGAAGGCTTGCGGTTGCGCAGCCGGCAACCACCAGCATGACATAAAAGGTCAGGCGGACGAGCTGCCGCCGGAAGCTGACATGCCGGCGCGTTCGCCGCGCAAGGCGCTTGCGCTCGGTTTCGCCGGAAGTCTCCGCCTCGGAGGTTTCGTCCGCCATCATGATGTTCTTCCACCGCCGCGCCGGATATCTGCGGTTCGACGGGACGGGTGTTGCGATGCTGCGCGACCGGTGGACCAGCTTTGCGCCTTAACGATGGCTTGAACGGATGAGGGAGCGAAAACGGAACGGGGGGAGGGCGCGGGCATCGGGATCTCACGAATTCGGGATGAGATCGGCCCGTGCGGGGTCGGAGCGGATGCGGTCGATTTCGTAGATGGTGCGCATGACTGTGAAGCGCGCCGTGAGCGTGGTCAGCAGGGCGATGACGAGCATGATGGCGGCAATACCAAGATAACCCGTGTAACCGATCGTGAAGGTGCCGAAGAGAGCCGTCGCCTGATCGCTCTGAGGCGTGGCGAGCGAGCGCGACTGCCACCAGCCGGCTGCGGCAAACGACAGGGCTGCCAGCAGGCCGCCCGCACCCGCGCCCTTGAAGCTGATCTTCAGAAAATGCTTCTGGAATTCGGATGCGACGAAGCCGGCTTCCGCGCCGACGAAGTGCAGCACCTCGACAATATGCCGGTTGCCAGAAAGCGTGCCGCGCGTCGCGAAGATGACCGTGAGGACCATGGCGGAGAAGACGAGGGTCAGCACGCCGGTGCCGATGAGCGCCGTCGTGTGCGCCATCGCCACAAGCCGGTCCACCCATGTGCGGTGATCGTCGAGCGTTGCCTGCGGGATTTCCCCTGTCAGGCGCGTGCGCATTCCAGCGAAGTCGGGAGGGTTGCGCTCGTCTATGGTGATGATGACGAGGCGGGGCACGGGCAGTTCGTCGATATCGAGGCCTTCGCCGAGCCAGGGTTCCAGAAGGCGCGCGGTCGCGGTGCGATCGACGATACTGCCATTGACGGTGCCGTCGAAGGTCAGCGCGATGTCGCGCGCATCACGCAGCGCCTTTTCCATGTCGAGCCCTTCCTCGGGCCGGATCTGGATGGTCACCTCGCGGGAGATCTCGCTCTGCCAGCTCTCGGCCGTCGACCGGACCATGGAGACCGCGCCAAGCGTGAGGCAGGCGAGGAAGGACATGATGGCGATGACCAGCATCAGCGCATTGCCCGAGACATTGACCGGGGGAACGATGGGCGCCATCGGGCGAACGCGCATGGCGGCCTTGCGGCCCTCCGTTTCCGGCGCTTTCGCCTGGGCGGTGCCCTTCGGCACACGGGCCGGTGTCTTGCGGGGGGAGGCGTCAGTCATAGATGTCGAGCCGCCCTTGCGACAGGATCATGCGGCGCGCTTCCACCTGATCCATCAGCGAAAGATCGTGCGTTGCGATGACGACGGCGGTGCCGAGGCGGTTCAGCTCCATGAAGAGGTTGAGCAGGCGGCGGGCCATCGGCGGATCGACGTTGCCGGTGGGCTCGTCGGCAAGCAGGATCTCGGGCCGGTCGATCAGGGCGCGGGCGATGGCGGCGCGCTGTTTTTCGCCGCCCGAAAGGACCGGCGGCAGGACGTTGATGCGCTCGCCCAGGCCGACCCATCCGAGAAGCTCCAGCACGTCGGAGCGATAGGACGATTCGTCCTTGCCCCGGACGCGCAGCGGCAACGCGACGTTCTCATAGGTCGTAAGGTGATCGAGCAGGCGGAAATCCTGGAAGACGATGCCGACGCGGCGGCGCAGCATGGGCAGTTCGTCGCGCGGTATGGAGGCGATGTTGCGGTCGAACATGCGAATCAGGCCGCGTGTAGGCTGCAGCGACAGGAACAGAAGGCGCAACAGCGTCGTCTTGCCGGCGCCAGAGGGGCCGGTGAGGAACTGGAAGGACTTGCGTGGAATGTCGAAGGTCAGGTCGCGGAGAATTTCCGGTCCCATGCCGTAGCGCAATCCGACGTTTTCGAAATGAATCAACTTCCAGCCTCTGAGATGGGCGCTCTACCGCCAGGGTGCGGGCGCGCTCCGGCCAGCATGGTTAAACACTGGTTAATTTTCCCTTTAACGTCACATGCAAAAACGTCGCTTTGAGGGCCATGGAGGCATCAAGACCTCGCGAAAGGGCGTTGATGAGAGCTCGTTTCCATTCTGTTAACCCTTCGCCTTTACCTTTCGGAAAGGAATTCCCTCGTCTTCGGGCGAGCATAGGGTGGAGGACGATGCATGGCCGGCTTTTCGAGCGCTTCGCGTAAGGTCGATCTTCTGCCACCGGAACCAACGCGCCGGTCGCGCCCCGCACCACGCGCGCTCCGGCGCGCCGATGCTGTGGATGCCGTGTTCGAGGTGGTGCCGCTTCCCCGCGCTCCGGCGCCACGCGCTGCGCCGCGTTCACAAAGCTCCGTCTATCCTGTAAGGGCCGGTTCCGGCTTGCTTCAGCGTGTCGAGCGACAGTTGCATCGGATCTCGCCGCGCGTCTTCGCGGGCCTGACGCTCGGGCTGTGTGCTGCTGCCTTCGGGCTGGCCATCACGCTTGCACCGACAGCGCCGCAGGCCGCTCCAGCGCTTGGTTTCGGCGATGTGCGGACCGAGCTTCAGGATGCCTCCGGGCTGAAAGTCGTCGCCATCTACGGCACCGTGGTCAATCCGACGTCTGCATCGCGCGAGATTCCGGCTATCCGGGTCGATGTCGCAGCAGCGAGCCGACGCATGACGGCCGAGGGACAGGTCGCGGGCAGTCGCACCCTTGCGCCGGGCGAACGTCGCGCCTTCTCCGCACGGCTGCCACATGAAGGTGGCTCGGCGCCCATCGTGCAAATTTCCTTCGGCCCGGCGGGTGCTTCGCCGCGCTGACTGTGCTAACGCCAAGCCTTGAAGGACGCCGGACGGCGTCCCGTCGCCTGGAGCCATTGCCATGCCCGTCGTTCGCGGAAAGATGATCGAGACGCTGTTTTCGCCTGAGGTGATTGCGACGCGCAACACGCAGATGGCCGCCGAAATCGTCAAGGGCCGGAATGACGATCTGCTGGTCATTTCGGTGCTCAAGGGCTCGTTCATTTTTGCAGCCGACCTGATCCGCGCCATGCATCATGCGGGACTTGCGCCCGAAGTGGAGTTCATCACCCTGTCGAGCTATGGCACCGGCACCGTGTCGCGTGGCGTCAAGATCATCAAGGACATCGACAGCGATCCGCGTGGCCGGGATGTGCTGCTGATCGACGATATTCTGGAGTCCGGCCGGACGCTCCGCTTCGCCCGCGACCTGATGCTGGAGCGCGGCGCGAAATCCGTGTCGATCGCTGTTCTCCTCGACAAGAAGGTGAAGCGAGAAGTCGATTTCGAGGCGGATTTCGTCGGTTTCGAATGCCCCGACTATTTCGTCGTCGGATACGGCATGGACGTCGCCTACGCCTTCCGCGAGCTGCCCTTCGTGGGTGTGGTGACCGGAGACGCCGACAAGATCTGAAAGAGCTTATCTGCTTCGAAGCGTATCCTCTTTACGGTTTTCAAAGGAAACTCTGCGCTTTGTGGGGTTCCGAACCGTAGGAGGCCATGATGGCAAAGATCCTGATCACAGAGGACGAGGACTCGCTGCGCCGCTTCGTTGCGCGCGCATTGCAGATGGACGGGCATGACGTCGTGCAGGCCGGCGATGGCGCCGAGGGCCTTGAGTTTCTGCACGGCGCCCCGTTCGACCTCCTGCTCTCCGACATCCGAATGCCGGTCATGGACGGCATCGCCCTTGCACACGAAGCCGCTGCGGCCTTTCCCGGGCTGAAGATCCTGCTGATGACCGGCTATGCCGAACAGCGCGAACGTGCCGACGACCTTGCCGACAAAATCATCGATGTCGTGGCGAAACCCTTCAGCCTGCCGGATATTCGCAAGGCGGTTGCGGGGGCTCTGGCGGCTTGAGGCTGTTCGAATTTGAGGTTGCGGCGGCCCCTCATCCGGCTGCCGCCACCTTCTCCCCGCGCGCGGGGAGAAGGGACTTGTGGTGACCGTCTGATCATCTCCAGGTTCCGCTTTTAGAGCGCGTGAGTGCCGCATCGCCCTTCGCCCCGCTGGCGGGGAGAAGGTGGCGGCAGCCGGATGAGGGGCTGACCCAGCCCCAAACGCCTCACCGAATATCCAGCAATCGCTCCAGATACTGCCGTTCTACGTCCGGCGAGACGTTGTTGCCGAGCCGACGGCGGATTTCGTCGAGGATTTCGCGCGCGCGCTGGGTGTCGATCTCGTCGGGCACCTTTACCTGATCACCGAAATCCGGGCCGGGGTTCTGCTGACGGCGACCCAGAGGATCGCGGCCGTTCTGGCCGTATTGCGGGATGCCCTGTCCGGGGCCTTGCCCCTGGCCCTGACCCTGGCTCATCTGGTTCATCATGTCCTGCGCGCCCTCGCGCAGGGCCTGCAGCGCACGGCCCTGACTGCCCACGGCCTGTTCGCCCTGACCTTCGCCCAGCTGTCCCGCCGCGCCCTTCATCTCCCGACCTGCCTGTCCAAAACCCTGGCCGGGCTTGATACCCATGCCCTCAAGGCCCTTTTGCAGTTCGCCGAGCTGTTTCTCCAGAGCCTGTTGCTGGCCTTGCAGATCCTTCAGGGCCTGACGCAGCTGTTCCTCGGTCATCTGTTCGGTCGGGTCGCCGCCCTGCTGTTGCCGATCCTGCTGCTCGCCCTCTTGCTGCTGGCTCGGATCGCCCGGCTGCTGGTCGAAAAGGTTTTCGTCCATCATCGGATCGCCCATCTGCATGCGGTTGCGCAGGGCCTGATCGTGCTTGAACGTCTGTTCCATCAGCCGCTGCTGCTCCTGCATCAGCTGGCCGAGCTTGTCCATCTGCTGGCGCATCTCGCTGTTGTCCTGGCCCTGCTGCATATCCTGCGGCGAGCGGCCAGCCTGGAGATTGTTCATCATCCGCTGCATTTCCGACAGCATCTGGCGAGCCTGGTCCTTGGAGCCCGATTTGGCGAGGTTCTCGATCTGGTCCATCATCTTGTCCAGATCCTTGCTGCTCAGCATGTTCTCCATGTTCGGGCGCGCCGCCATTTGCGGGTTCTTCATCGCCTGCTCGGCAAGCGCCTGCATGAATTCCTTCATCGCCTCGCGCAGTTCCTGCATCGCCTTGGCGATCTCCTCGTCGGAGGCGTTGCGCTCAAGCGCGTCCGACAGCTTCTGCTGTGCTTCGCGCAGATTGCGTTCGGCAAGCGACAGATTGCCGTCCTCGATGCCGAGCGCGACTTCCCACAGATAGTCGGCAGTGCCGCGCATCGTCTCCTCGTCCCGCGCAAGCTCCATGCGGCCCTTGGCGGACTGGAGCAGGAGGAAGTGGGTGAGGTTGGGAATGTTGTCTTCCGGGCGGATGTTCAGTGCGTCGTTAAGCTCGATCGCGCGGGGGAGGTCCTTGCTGTTCAGCGCCATCACCTGGCGCTCTTCCGCCACAGCGCCAGCGAGCGGCTGGGTGAAGCGGCGGGCGGGCAGGATCATGTCCTGCGACGCGCTACGGCCCTCCTGTCCGGCGGCATCGCGTGCCACCAGCGTGATGCGCACGCGCTTGCCGGCCAGCGGATGCTCCGACAGATTTCGGCTCGCCGTGGCCTTGGCATCCTTGGCGTTCCGGCGGGGAAGGTCGAGCCGGTACTCTGGCGCAGGATAGAGCGGCGTCGCTTCTGCCGGCTGTGCTTCGGCCGGCACGATTTCTGCAAAAGCTTCGCTGAGGCCGTAGTCGTCCTTTGCGATGAAGGGGATCTCAAGCGCGGCGTTGACCGTGGCCCGTGGTGTGCCATCGAAGGCGATGTCCGGCACGGCATCGGGGATCACGGCGAACTGCCAGGTCTCCCTGCCGACCGTCAGCGTGCCGTCGCGGGTGATCTTGTAGAGATGGGTGCTGTTGTCGATCGGCGCTTTGGCGGCTTCTTGCGGGGCCGGTTCCGCATTGCCGTCCGCCGTTTCCTGCCCCGTTGCCGGCGCCTTCTCCGGCTGTTGCGCCGGGATCGACGTTGCCGCGGTTGCGCCCTTGTCGAGGAAGGTTACGGCCGTATCGGTGGCCGTTCCCGCGCTGGTAACGCGCACGGTGACATCACTGAACTGCGGAATGCGGAACACGCTGGCCTCGGCGCTCTCAGGCTCTGCACCTGTCGCGGGCTGATCCTGCCGGCCGGTGAGGAAGACCGGCGCGCGGCCGGTATAGGCTGGCGGCGTGACCCAGGCGTCAATGCGCACATCCGGTGGCGCCACGATGTTTTCGGGAATGCGGAAGGCATCGGAAACGAGCCCGGCGCGGTTGGAATAGGAATAGGCGAAGGCGACGGCGACGAGGAGGACAGGCAGAGCGCGCAGGCCCAGTCCGTCATGGCGTGCGATATCGGGCCGGGGCAGGCCGGTTTCGAGCGCGCCGATCATGCGGGCCATGCGGCTCTGGTGTTCGAGCCAGAGCGCCTGCCCGAAGGCGCCGCCGGTTGCCGGCTTGTCGTCCTGAACGCCGATGGCCTGATGCGGCAGGTCGTTGCGTTCTTCGAGCAGCCGGTCCGCCTCGTGCGTATCCGGCAGGCGGACGCGGAAGACCGGCACCAGAGCCGCGATGAAGGCGAGCACGAAGGTCAGAAGCAGGGCGGCATGCACCAGCGGCGGTACGGCGCGGAAGAGACCGAACCAGGCTGCAGACAGGAACACGAAGGCAACGGCCAGCGGCGGCAAGGCACGAGGCGCCAAGCGCTCGGCGATAATGACGAACCGCGCAAAGCCGCGCTTGCGGGCCAGTGCGCGCGCCATCCCCGACACGGGATCTTCGCCACCCGAATTCGTCTGCCGCCGGAATTCTGCCATCCGTACCGTCCTGCTTATGGGTCAGAGCCTCTCGTCACGCGATTCCCGCGCGGCGAGGGCCCGTTTGCAGGTCAAGGATACCATTGTTTGTGGCGAAGACGAGGGCGAGAACGCAATCGTGAACGTGCACCCCTTGCTTGCGGGTGTCGCTCAGTCTTCCGAAAGCCAATCGGGAAGGCTGTCGAGGCCGATCAGGTCTTCGATGGTGGTGCGGGGGCGCACCACGTGGAAGCGGTTGCCCTTGACGAGAACCTCCGGCACCAGCAGCCGTGAATTGTAGGTGCCCGCCTGCACGGCGCCATAGGCGCCGGCCGTGCTGACGGCGAAAAGATCGCCCGGACGCGGCATCGCCATCTCCCGGTCGAGCGCCAGATAGTCGCCGGTTTCGCAGACCGGGCCGACCACATCCGCTGTGATGCGCGGGGCGTTGGCGGCGGAGATGCGCACCGGACGGATCTCGTGATAGGCCTCATAGAGCGTCGGGCGAATAAGGTCGTTCATCGCGGCATCGACGATGACGAAGGTCTTCGACCCGCCATCCTTCACATAGATCGTTTCGGTGACCAGAATGCCGGCATTGCCGACGATCAGGCGGCCGGGCTCCATGACGATGCGGCAGCCGAGGCCGGCGAGCTGGTCCTTGACGATCGCCGCATAGGCATCCGGCAGGGGCGGAGGATTGTTGTCTTCCTTGTAGGGCACGCCGAGGCCGCCGCCGACATCGACATGGTCGATGACGTGGCCATCGGCCCGCAGCGTTTCCACCAGATCGCGCAGCACCTTGAAGGCGTCCTCGAACGGCTGAAGGTCGGTAATCTGGCTACCGATATGCATGTCGATGCCGGTGACCTTGATGCCGGGAAGCGTCGCTGCATGGGCGTAGACGGCACGTGCGCGCTCGAAGCCGATGCCGAACTTATTTTCCTTCTTGCCGGTCGAGATCTTCGCGTGGGTCTTGGCATCCACATCCGGATTGATGCGGAAGGAGACGTGCGCCTGACGGTTCAGACGCACGGCGCGGGCGTTGAGAACTTCAAGCTCCGGCTCGGACTCGACGTTGAAGCAGTAGATGCCGGCCGCGAGCGCCAGATCTATTTCGCCGGCGGTCTTGCCGACGCCGGAGAACATGATGCGCTCGGCCGGAATGCCCGCCGCCAGCGCGCGGGTGAGTTCGCCGCCGGAGACGACGTCGATACCGGCGCCGAGGCGGCCGAGCGTCTTCAGGACGGCCTGGTTGGAATTGGCCTTCATCGCATAGCAGACGAGTGCGTCGACACCTTCGAATGCTTTCGCGAAGACGGCGTAGTGCCGCTCCAGCGTCGCAGTGGAATAGCAATAGAAAGGCGTGCCGACAGCGCGGGCGATGTCGGTGACCGGCACGTCTTCCGCATGCAGAACGCCGTCGCGATATTCGAAATGATTCACGGGATGGGCCTTGGAGGAGCTGTCAGAGCAGCGGATCGAGGAGGAAGGGGCGCTCGGGAACGTCGGTCTCGTTACCGGTGCGGCCACTGCGGGCAGCCGCGTTGTCCGATCCGGGAACGACGTTCATCTGCGTGACGGCCGTTGTCTGGGCAGACGCATTGCCGGTTACGGCGGAACTGGCCGGGGCTGCGCCGCTCGCCGGGCGTACGAGCCCGGACTGGACGGCGGATGGCGCGCGGGTCGTGTTCCCTGCTTCTTTGGCAGCCTGTGCGCGGGCGACGCTCGGACGCTCGAGGTCTCCCTTGCGGCCGCAGCCGGAGGCCGTCAGCACCGTTGCCGTCAGAAGCAGCGCCGTCAGGGCGGCAGTCCGGAATGTCATCGTCGCGGGTCCTTTGCGAAGGCGGGCGGTTTCTCTTAACTGTTTTTCCAGGACCGCGCACGTTCGAAATTCTGATGGATCGCCCGGGGAAAATGATGGGTTTACCCGGAGATCGATGTCGTCTTGAGACGGGTTGCCTCAGTTGCGCGCGCGCCACCAGGCGATCTGCCGGCGGACTTCGGCAGGAGCCGTGCCGCCAAACGAGGTGCGGCTGGCGACGGAGGCCTCAACGGTGAGGACGTCAAAGACCTTGTCGGTGATCGCCTCGTGGATGGCCTTGAGGTCTTCGAGGCTCAGTTCGCCAAGGTCGCAGCCCTTGCTTTCGGCCAGCGCCACGGCACGGCCGGTGACGTGGTGCGCATCGCGGAAGGGCAGGCCGGCTTCGCGGACCAGCCAGTCGGCAAGGTCGGTCGCGGTGGAGAAGCCGGAGCCTGCTGCCTTTTTCATCCGGTCGGTGTTGATGGTCATGTCGCGGACCATGCCGGTCATCGCGGCAAGGCCGAGTTCGAGGCTCTCCGCGCTGTCGAAGACCTGTTCCTTGTCTTCCTGCATGTCCTTGGAATAGGCGAGCGGCAGGCCCTTCATGATGGTGAGAAGCGCGATCAGCGAGCCGTTGATGCGGCCGGTCTTGGCGCGCACCAGCTCGGCGGCATCCGGGTTCTTCTTCTGCGGCATGATGGACGAGCCGGTGGAAAAGGCATCCGACAGGCGGACAAAGCCGAATTGCGGCGTCGACCAGATCACGATCTCTTCGGCAAGGCGCGACAGGTGCGTTGCGGAAATCGCCGCGATCGACAGGAACTCCAGCGCGAAATCGCGGTCGGACACGGTGTCGATGGAATTGCGTGTCGGGCCGGAGAACCCGAGCGCCTTCGCCGTCATGTGCCGGTCGATCGGAAAACCGGTGCCGGCGAGTGCGGCCGCACCGATCGGGCTTTCGTCCATGTGCTCGATGGCGTGCCGCACGCGGGCACGGTCGCGGCCGAACATCTCGACATAGGCCATGCAGTGATGGCCGAAAGTGACCGGCTGGGCGGTTTGCAGATGGGTGAAGCCCGGCATGACCGTATCGGCATGTTCTTCGGCGCGATCGAGGAAGGCGGCGATCAGGCGTGACAGCGCGGTCTCGACCTTTTGCAGCTCTTCCTTGACCCAGAGGCGGAAGTCGAGCGCAACCTGATCGTTGCGCGAGCGTGCAGTGTGCAACCGGCCGGCAGCAGAGCCGATCAGCGTTGCCAGCCGTGATTCGACATTCATATGGATGTCTTCGAGGCGGCGGGAAAATTCGAAAGTGCCGGCTTCGATCTCCGACAGGATCGTATCGAGACCACCGAGAATGGCGTCTTTATCGGCAACGGAAATGATGCCCTGATGGGCCAGCATCTCGGCGTGAACCTTCGAGCCGCGAATATCCTGTGCATAGAGCTTCTTGTCGAAGCCGATGGAGGCGTTTATCTCCTCCATGATGGCATCGGGCCCGGACGCGAAACGACCGCCCCACATCTGGTTGGAGGTTTTCGTCTCGGAAGCGCCGTCAGCCATCGCAGATATCCGTTCCTTAAAAAGGTACAAGTCTTGAAAACCGACATGACAGACCCGGGAAAACCCCGCTCCGCCCTGCGGCTCGTGGCGCTTGCGGCCCTTCTGGGCCTCATCGCCGGTGCGGCTGCGGTATACGTCAGGCAAAGCGGGTCTGGCAATGCTCTGCAACGGGCTTCGCTGGGGGATGCGGGGCAATGTGCTGCGGCGTCCGACAAGATTGCGGGGCTGACGCCGCTGATGAAGGGGCAGGTCGCCGCCATGGCGCCCGCCGACCGGCCGCGGCTTCTGGAGGGACTGACCTTCAAGGACGGGGCGGGCAAGGATCTGACGCTTGCCGATTTCAAGGGCCGCACGGTGCTGCTCAACCTCTGGGCCACGTGGTGCGTGCCCTGCCGCGAGGAGATGCCGGCGCTCGACAGGCTGGAGACGGCCGAGGGGAACGACCGCTTCGAGGTCGTCGCCGTCAATATCGACACCGGCAGCGACGAGAAACCGAGAGCATTTTTGTCAGAAACGGGTGTGAAAGCGCTGAAACCCTATCGCGATGCCTCGATGAGCGTCTTCAGTGCCCTGAAGAAGGAAGGCCTGGCTTTCGGTCTGCCGGTGACGGTGCTGCTGGATGACAAGGGTTGCCTGCTCTCCGCCATGAACGGGCCTGCGGCCTGGGACGGCGAAGAAGGCCGCGCGCTGGTGCGCGCCGCATCGACGGGGAACGCCGGCTCCTGAGACAGCCGGCCTAAGGCAGCGGCCCGAGGCAGCTGGCCAAGAAACCGGCGAGGAGCCTTCTAACGTGTGGGAACCGGGGTTTCTCCGCGATAGTCGTAGAACCCACGGCCCGACTTGCGGCCGAGCCAGCCGGCTTCGACATATTTCACCAGAAGCGGGCAGGGGCGGTATTTGCTGTCGGCAAGGCCGTCATGCAGGACCTGCATGATCGACAGGCAAGTGTCGAGGCCGATGAAGTCGGCGAGTTGCAGCGGCCCCATGGGGTGGTTCGCGCCGAGCTTCATGGCGGTGTCGATGGCATCAACAGTGCCGACGCCTTCGTACAGCGTATAGATCGCCTCGTTGATCATCGGAAGAAGGATGCGGTTGACGATGAAGGCGGGGAAATCCTCTGCAACCGTGATGGTCTTGTCGAGGGCGGTGACAAACTGGCGGGCCGAGGCGAACGTGCCTTCCTCGGTCGCAATGCCGCGCACCAGTTCCACGAGCTTCATGACCGGAACCGGGTTCATGAAGTGGATTCCCATGAAGCGCTCCGGCCGGTCGGTTGCGGAGGCAAGACGCGTGATGGAGAGGGACGATGTGTTCGTGGCCAGAATGGCGTCCGGCTTGAGGACAGGACAGACGGCGACGTAGATCTTGCGCTTGACGCTTTCGTCTTCGGTGGCAGCCTCGATCACGAGATCGGCCGGCGAGAGATCGGTCAGGTCCGAGGAGCCCTTGATCAGCGTCAGCGCCTTCTTGCGCTCATCCTCGGTCAACTTTCCGGAGGAAACCTGGCGAGCCATGTTGCCGTTGATCGTGGCAAGGCCAGCCTCGATGCGGTCGGGCGCGATGTCGTAGAGGTGCACCTTGTAGCCCGCCATCGCAGCGACCTGCGCAATGCCGCAGCCCATCTGTCCCGCACCGACAATTCCGACATTCTTGATCATCAAGCCGTTGTTCCCCCATCGCAGCCGACGTTCAGGGCCGCTACAGCGCTTTATACCTGCTGCATCGTTTCATCCTGAAATCGATGAATGATGCAGTAGAGGCCTGTCTGAAAGTGATACCGGCTGACAGGGGTTTTTGCCAGTGCTTTCCGTCGTTCTCCGCATGTCTTCGAATGTAAAACGGCCGCATCGGGGAATGCGGCCGTTCAATTCTCAGTGTGTGCGGCTCACAGCGCCTTTTCGAGTTCCGGCAATATCGTGAAGATGTCTCCGACGAGGCCGTAATCGGCAACCTGGAAGATCGGGGCGTCCTCGTCCTTGTTGATGGCGACGATGACCTTCGAGTCCTTCATGCCGGCAAGGTGCTGGATGGCGCCGGAAATACCGCAGGCGATGTAGAGTTGCGGGGCGACGACCTTGCCGGTCTGGCCGACCTGCCAGTCGTTCGGCGCGTATCCGGCATCGACGGCGGCGCGCGATGCGCCGACGGCGGCACCCAGCTTGTCGGCGAGCGGCAGAATGACTTCCTGAAACTTTTCCGAGGAGCCGAGCGCGCGGCCGCCGGAAACGATGATCTTCGCCGACGTCAGTTCCGGACGGTCAGACGAGGAAAGAGCGTCGTTGACGAAGGTTGACAGGCCCGGATCGGCTGCCGCGGATACGGGCTCGACCGGTGCCGAACCGCCGGCGGCGGCCGGCGCAAACGTTGAGGTGCGCACGGTGATGACCTTCTTGGCATCGCTCGACTGCACCGTCTGGATGGCGTTTCCGGCATAGATCGGCCGTTTGAACGTGTCGGCCGAGATGACTTCGGTGATTTCCGAGATCTGGGCGACATCGAGCAATGCAGCGACGCGGGGCATGACGTTCTTGCCGACGGAAGTGGCCGGCGAGATCAGCACGTCGTAGCTGCCGGCAAGCGACACGAGCAGGGCGGCCAGCGGTTCGGCAAGGTTGTTGGCAAGGCCCGCGTCATTGGCGAGCAGGACCTTGGATACGCCGCCGAGAGCTGCAGCGCTTGCTGCGGCGGCATCTGCGCCGGCACCGGCGACCAGAATATGGATGTCACCGCCGATGCTGGTTGCGGCACTGATGGTGCGGGCGGTCGCATCGGAAACGGTCTGACCGTCATGATCCGCCAGAAGAAGAATGGCCATGTCGTATGTTCTCCTCAAAGTCTCAATCTGTCTTGGCTGCGGTCTCTTGCCTGTCTGTCTCGACGGGCATCCGGCAGCACGTCACGTGCAAGGGCGTCTGGGTGGAGCGGCCGCGCGGCCCCGAGGCCGGCGGTGGAGCTTCGTCCGAGGCGCCTAGAGCACGCCGGCTTCGTTCTTCAGCTTGTCGACAAGCTCGGCGACCGAGCCGACCTTGATGCCGGCCTTGCGACCGGCGGGCTCCTCGGTCTTCAGCACGGTCAGGCGCGGAGCGGTGTCTACGCCGAAATCGGCAGGCGTCTTCTTGTCGAGCGGCTTCTTCTTCGCCTTCATGATGTTGGGCAGCGAGGCGTAGCGCGGCTCGTTGAGGCGCAGGTCCGTCGTGACGACGGCGGGAAGCTTGATGTCGATCGTCTGCAGGCCGCCATCCACTTCGCGGGTCACGGTTGCCTTGTCGGCGCCGAGTTCGACCTTGGATGCGAAGGTGCCCTGGCTCCAGCCGAGCAATGCCGACAGCATCTGGCCCGTCTGGTTCGAATCATCGTCGATGGCCTGCTTGCCGACGATGACGAGCGAGGGCTGCTCGGCTTCGACGACGCCCTTGAGGATTTTGGCGACGGCCAGCGGCTCGACGGCAGCGTCCGTCTCGACGAGGATGGCGCGGTCCGCGCCCATGGCAAGGGCGGTGCGCAAGGTTTCCTCGGCCTTGGCCGGGCCGATCGAGACCACGACCACCTCGCTCGCCTTGCCCGCTTCCTTCAGCCGGAGCGCTTCTTCCACGGAGATTTCGTCGAAGGGGTTCATCGACATCTTCACGTTGGCAAGCTCGACGCCGGAACCGTCCGGCTTGACGCGGATCTTGACGTTGTAGTCAACGACGCGCTTCACGGTGACAAGAATTTTCATGGAGCCTTCCTTCATCGAATCTCGGCAGTTCATCTCAGCAGTGAAGCCGGGCCAAACGTCCCGGCGAGAATCTGACGCGCTGATACCGGGCGACGTGGATCAGCACCAGCACGTATGGTTTCCGGGTGGCGCCTCTCGACACCGATCCTGAAGCCGCAAGCTTTTCAGGCATCTGAATCATGGGATCGCATATTCCCGCGCCGCCCCGTCAGTCGATTGGCGACATCGATACGCGTTTTTCCCACAATTACAATCTTGCCTGAACGTGCTCCCGCTCCCGATGCGTAAATTACTGACCTTTACGTGCACGTCAATAGTTCTCGCGACGATTCTCGGAGAGATGTTGCCTGCCTTCTCTCATGGTCGTTTGCCCCATGGACCTGTTCCATCTTGCACCGGCGGGATCGCGCCTGGGGCGTCCTCCACGAGGCGCACGGCCTTCGGCACGACGACGACCCGGTCGAACAGGGGAACGCCCTTTCGGCGCATGACAAGGACCAGGAGAAGGCCGGCGATGATGCCGCCGACATGCGCGCCCCAGGAGACGTCGGCCGAGGGATCGACCGCCAGCATGTAGAACTGCTGGGCAATCCACAGTGCCAGCGGAATGAAGGCCGGCAATGGCAGGGGAATACGGAAGAGGACGAGCACCCAGACGCGGACTTTCGGGTGCAGCAGGAAATAGGCAGCGACCACGCCGGAAACGGCGCCGGATGCGCCGATCAGCGGAGCCTGCGAAAAAGGTACCACGAGGCCGTGCACCAGAGCACCGGCTGCCGCGCAGGCAAGATAGAAGATCAGAAATCGCACGTGGCCCAGTGCGTCCTCGACATTGTCGCCAAACACCCAGAGGAACAGCATGTTGGTGCCGAGGTGGTAGATGTCGGCATGCAGGAAAGCATAGGTTATATGGGTCGCGGCTTCAGGCACGACCGAGATGCCGGGCGCAAGCGTCGCATCCCCGAAGATCAGCGCCGGGATATAGCCGAAGGACAGGAGATCGGCATTGACAGTCGAGGCTTCCACGAAGAGCGGGCCTGTGAGGAAGAAGACCAGCACGTTCGCCACGATCAGCCCGATCGTCACGACCTGCAGGCGGATATGCTTCAGCTTGTTGCGATCGTGAAGCGGTATGAACATGGTGTCTCCTGCCGCACCGACGGCCTCAAGCTGATACCGGGCCTTACCGTGTGAGCCCGGGCCTTACCTTGTAAGGCCGGGTCTCACCGTGTGAGCCCGGGCACCCAAAGCACGTCGCCGCGACCCCGGTCGTTAAGCCAGCGGGCCGCAACGAAGAGGAAGTCTGAGAGCCGATTGACATATTCGAGCGCCGCCGGGCTGACCGTTTCGCCATCGGTGTGGGAGAGGGCGACCATGGAGCGCTCTGCTCGGCGCGCGATGGTGCGGGCGAGGTGCAGGTGAGCTGCGGCCGGGGTGCCGCCGTTCAGCACGAAGGAGCGCAACGGCTCCAGATCGGCATTCAGACGGTCGATCTCGCTTTCCAGACGCGCGACCTGCCCGGCAACGATGCGCAGCGGCTCGTAGGGCAGGGTCTCGCCCGTATCCGGCGTCGAGAGATCCGCGCCGAGATCGAAAAGATCGTTCTGGATGCGCTTCAGCATCTCGTCTACCTCAGGTTCGCTCGACGTCGTCAGGCGCGCCATGCCGATAGCCGCATTCGCCTCGTCGATCGTGCCGTAGCACTCGATCCTCAGGTCGTTCTTGAGGCGTCGTGGGCCGGCGGCAAGGCCTGTCGTGCCGTCGTCGCCGGTGCGGGTGTAGATCTTGTTGAGCTTGACCATGTCAGCGTCCTCCGCCGGTGATCCAGAGTGTCAGCATGATCAGGCCGATGGCGACGGCCTGCAGCAGGACGCGGGCCTGCATCAGCTTGTTGGAGGCATTGCCGCTGCCGCCCTTGGCCATGGTGATCAGGCCACGGATCAGCACGATGACGACAAGGCCCATCACGAGCAGGGTCAGGCCGGTAAGGAAGGAACTCATGCGCAGTCTTTCTGACGGCCGCTTGCCGTCCCACCAGAGAGGAGCCGGCCGCTCAGCCGAGGCGTCCGATAATGCGATAGAACAGGTCCGCCGGAAGCAGTTTTTTCAACCGCGCGCCCTGTTTGGCCGGTTGAGTCACAATATAGTGCGGTCGCGGGCGTTTTGCCGTCAAAGCCTTCACAAGAACGGCATAGACCGCTTCCGGGCCGAGCTTGCCACGGGACGGACCGCTTTCGCCGGTCAGCCGGCGCATCTGCCGGGCATATTCCTCGCGATGAACCGAGCCTTCGAGATCGATGTGACGGCGGATATGCGTTACCGCAGTGGCGGTAAAGCGCGACTCGATGGGGCCGGGCTCGATGAGGCTGACCTCGATGCCGGTGCCGGCAAGCTCCATGCGCAGGGTCAGAGAAAGGCCCTCGATGGCGAACTTCGAGGCATTATAGGCGCCGCGCCACCTGTAGGGCACGATGCCGAGGATAGAAGAGCACTGCACGATGCGACCGCGGCCCTGCGCCCGCATGACGGGAATGACGCGGCGGGTGAGGTCGTGCCAGCCGATGACATTGGTTTCGAGCTGCTGGCGAAGCGCTTCCGTCGGAAGATCCTCCACCGCACCGGCCTGCCCGTATGCGCCGTTGTTGAACAGCGCATCCAGCCGCCCGCCGGTGAGGGCGAGCACTGCCTCGACCAGCGACGCGATCGTCTCCGTGCGGGTGTAGTCCATAAGGAACGTCTCGATGCCTTCGGCTTCAAGGCTTTCCCGGTCTTCCTCCCGGCGGACGGTGGCGAAGACGCGCCAGCCTTCCCGGGTAAGAGCTCTGGCCGCGTAGGCGCCGATGCCGGAAGAGCATCCCGTGACGATGATGGTCGGCCGATCCGGGCGAGGGCTGTCTGTCATGGGGCTCTTGTCGATCTGAACGTTGCTCGCGGGCATGTGCACGTGACATGTGGACTTGGAGCGCTGGTTTCCCATATTCGCAGGCAGGTGACAATGTGGCGGCACCTGCGAGAATGGCTGGGTGAACGCCCGGGTGCGTGAACGTGCATGAAACCAAACCGCGGCGTGTTTCGTATCCCGGAGGAGGGGACGTTGCGCCCTTGAGAACGGAGACCGGATGCCGTTGTTCCTGCGTATGGCCTGGAAGGTCACATTCGATGCGCTGTGGCACTTCAGCGACGACGACGGCTGGGCGATGGCCAGCCATGTCGCTTTGTCGTCGCTGCTGGCGATCTTCCCGTTTCTGATCTTCGGCACCGCGCTCGGAAGCTTCCTTGGCGCCGACCAGTTCGCGACCACGGCTGTCCACCTGATTTTCGACACATGGCCGCCATCGATCGCAAAGCCGATCGCCGACGAGATCGTGCAGGTGCTGACGACGCCGCGCGGAGGGCTGCTCACCGTCTCGGTGCTGGCTGCGGCCTATTTCGCCTCCAATGGCGTCGAGGCACTGCGCATCTCGCTGAACCGCGCCTATCGGGTCGCCGAGAGCCGGCCGTGGTACGTGACGCGCCTCGCCAGTCTCGGCTTCGTGCTGGCAGGCGTCGCCATCCTCGCCTTCGTCAGCCTGCTGCTCGTGGCCGTTCCCCTGGCGCTTCGCTATGCCGACCGCTGGCTGCCCTGGCTGGACGAGCTACTGTCCATGGTCGACAATTGGGGGCTTGCGCTCGCGCTTCTGATCCTCACCTGCGGGCTGATTGTCTCGCATCTCTGGCTGCCCGATGGCCGGCGAAAGATCATGGATGTTCTGCCCGGCATCCTCATCACGCTCATCGCCTGGACGATCGGCGCCTTCGGTTTCGCGTCATACCTCTCGAATTTTGCGAACTACGTCTCGACCTATGCGGGCCTTGCCTCGATCATGATCGTGCTCGTCTTCCTGTATATGCTCGGCGCGATCTTCATCATCGGCGCCGAGATCAATGCCGCGATCATGAAGTACAAGGTCAAGCGCATGGTCATCCGCCACTTCCGCGGCATGCCGGCGGTCGAAGCGACGGGCACGCGTGACATTTCCCTTCCCGAGGAGGCCGCGTCGGCTTCAGAGGACAAGCGCGCGGACATCCGCCGCTGAAAGGCCGCGTTCCCGCAGGGCGGCAAGGCCCGTATCCCGATGGCTCTTCGACAGCTTGCGTCCATCCGGCCCGAGGATGAGGCGGTGATGGTGGTAGACGGGCTCCGGCAGGTCGAGAAGGGTCTGGAGCAGCCGGTGCACCGCTGTCGCGTGGTAGAGATCCTGCCCGCGCACGACATGTGTCACGCCCTGCAACGCGTCGTCCACCGTCACCGAAAGGTGATAGCTGGAGGGCGCATCCGGCCGCGACAGAATGACGTCCCCCCACGCCTCGGGCCGCGCTTCGACCGTGCCTGCCGTGCTTTCCGGATTGTCTGTTCCTCCCTGCGGACGGGTGCCGGTCTCGCGCCATGTGAGCAGCCTGTCGATGGTGTTGCAGGCTTTCTGCATGTCCAGACGCCAGGCGTAAGGTCGTCCGGTCGCCGCTGCCGCGGCAACCGCATCCTCTCTCTGCCGGATATCCCATGTTCGCTCGGGGCCGGGATAGAGCGGCGCACCGTCGGGATCGCGCGGCCAGGTGCTGCCGCCGGCCTCGATGTCTGCGACATGAGCGCGGATCTCGCCACGGGTCAGGAAAGCGGGGTAGACGAGGCCGCGGGACCGGAGGCGGTCGAGCGCGGTCTCGTAGTCAGCAAAGTGTTCGGACTGGCGCCGCACAGGCGCCTCGAACGAGATGCCGAGCCAGTCGAGATCCTCGAAGATTGCCTGTTCGAATTCCAGCCTGCAGCGTGCGCGGTCGATGTCCTCCAGCCTCAGCAGAAGCCGGCCACCTGTCGCGCTCGCAAAATCCGCGTTGAGCAGAGCCGAAAGGGCATGGCCGAGATGAAGCGCGCCGTTCGGGCTGGGCGCGAAGCGATACACCGGGGGCTTTGACGGGCTGTTCGGCATGCTCCTGTTCTGCCATCAATGCGCCGGCGAGCCAAGACGATGGGAGGACCCTCGCAATGCGGATTTCAAGCGACGACGATGTCACTTTCGGCCTGACGGCGCTGGGCGCCCTCGATTCCCGGCTCGCGTCCATTATCGCCATTGCGGGGCCGGTGCCGCTGCGGCGGTCCGAGCCTGGCTTTTCCGGGCTGGCCGCGATCATCGTGTCGCAGATGATCTCCAAGGCGAGCGCGGCTGCGATCTGGAACCGGATGCTCCTGCGGCTCGGCAAGGTCGAGGCGCAAGCCTTCCTGGCACTTGGCGATGAGGATTGTCGCGCCATCGGGCTTTCGGGTGCGAAGATCAAGGCGCTGCGGGGTTCGGCCGTGGCGGCCGAGACCGGCGTGCTGGACCTTGAGGCAATCTGCGATATGGAACCGGGAGCTGCGATTTCAGCTTTAAGTGCGCTGCCGGGCATCGGTCGCTGGACGGCGGAGGTCTATCTCGTCTTCTGCGCGGGTCACAGAGATGTGTTTCCGGTCGGGGACATCGCACTGCAGAGCGCCGTTGCGCATGCGCTTCACTTGCCGGCGCGTCCATCCGCGCGGACATTGGAGGCGATCAGTGTTGCGTGGAGCCCATGGCGCAGCGTCGCGGCACGGTTGTTCTGGGCTTACTATGCAAGCTGCATGCGTCGCGATGCGACGCCTGTCATGACCTGATGCGCGTCGGTTCGCGCGGCGCGTAACCATCTGAAATGAATCTTTTGTTCCGATTTTCTTTCGGCTTCACAATCCTGACGTAACGAGCCTAATATAGAAGTGCAGATGCCGAATCGATCAGGAGTCACTGGACTTGACGATTGCAGTCTCACCTCAGGCCTTGCCTGCGCTCGTGTTGAACGCGGACTACCGGCCTCTTAGTTATTACCCCTTGTCGCTCTGGTCCTGGCAGGACGCGATCAAGGCGGTCTTCCTTGACCGTGTCGTTATTCTCGCGGAATACGAACATCAGGTTTCCTCGCCCAGCTTCTCGATGAAGCTTCCAAGCGTCGTGTGCCTGAAGAGCTATGTTCAGCCATCCCGCCATCCGGCGTTCACCCGCTTCAACGTCTTCCTGCGGGACCGTTTCGAATGCCAGTATTGCGGCTCGCCCGACGACCTGACCTTCGATCACGTGATTCCGCGATGCCATGGTGGCCAGACAACATGGGAGAACGTGGTCGCCGCATGCTCGCCCTGCAATCTGCGCAAGGGCGGCAAGATGCCGCGAAATGCCGGCATGTTCCCGCACCAGAAGCCCTACCATCCGACGGTGCAGGACCTGCATAATAACGGTCGGCTTTTTCCGCCCAACTTCCTGCATGAAAGCTGGATGGACTATCTCTACTGGGATGTCGAATTGCAGCCATAACGCTTGCTTGTGGTGGGCCGCAGGGCGGCTTCGAGGGCGCCCGAACGTGGCGCCCGTCTTGCGTTACCGCGCCTTTACGGCGCCGCGAACGGCAATCGCGGCAAGCACGATGCTCGCCAGCACGTTCCAGCCGGCAAAGGACAGCCCGAGCACGCGGAGCGCCGCATCCGTGCAGGAAGGGCCGTGCTTGCTGTCGAGGTCTCCCAAGAGGTCGCCGACGTTCGGCGAGACGCCCTGCGCCGTCGTCGAGCAGTTTGCGGGGCCTGCCCAGAAGTGCCACTCGACGCCTGCATGATAGATGCCGATACCCGCGCCGACCAGCATCATGATCGCCACGACCGCCAGAAGAAGACGCGGCAGCCAGGACGGCATGGGGAAGGCGGCGCTGATGATGGCCAGCACGCCGACGGGAATGCCGTAATAGTAGGGCTCGCGCTGCATCAGGCACAGCGCGCAGGGGATGTAGCCGCCAAGATGCTCGAAACCGAGCGCGGTTCCCACCGTGACAATCATGCCGAGGGTGACGAGGACGGCGGCGGACAAAGCAGGGGAGCGTTGGATGGCTGTCACGGTCTAGGGGCTCCGGAAGGCGGGTTCGCTATGCTGATCACGAAGCCCTTACAGTATATTTTCGAGGATCGAAATCTGTTTCGCAGCGGCGGCTTTGCCTTGCAAGCGTCAAGGCGTGACAATCTCGGGATTGTGCAGGAAGAAGCGGTAGGCGACGAAAAGGACGATCAGCGCGGCTGCAGCGACAGCTGAGATCAGACCGAGGCGCTTCTCGATGAAATGACGGATCTCCTCGCCATATCGGCGCAGCAGCCAGGCGAGCAGGAAGAACCGCGCCCCGCGCGCGATGATGGCGCAGACGATGAACAGGCCAAGATGAATGCCGGCGACGCCGGACAGGATCGTCACGACCTTGATGGGCGGCAGATGTGCAAGACCGGACGTGATCAGCAGCAGCACGAGCATTTCGTTGCTGAAGGACGCGCGCATCGTTTCGAACGCTTCGAGCTTGCCGTAGAATTCGAGTACCGGCCGCGCCAGCGCCTCAAAAGCGTAGTGTCCAAGATACCAGCCGGCGATACCGCCCAGCACGGACGCGACAGTGGCGACCGCCGCGTAGCGCCAGGCGCGCTCCGGCCGTGCCAGCGCCATCGGCAGGAACAGGACGTCGGCCGGCACGAGAAAGACGGAGCTCTCTACGAAGGCGATGACGGCAAGCCAGACCTCGGCCGACTTGCGCGCGGCAAGCGACATGGTCCAGTCGTAAAGGCTGCGGAGCATCGGCTATTCCTCGTTCGATGAGCGGGACGGGGTTCAAGTGGCAGAATGGGTTCAACGGGAAGCCCGGGCAACGCCCGGAAGAGGTGTCCATGAGCTTCTATGCAGGAATGAAGCCTCTGTAAATCACCCACGGCACGTCGATGCTGCTTCGCACCATCGCTTCCGGAACCCGCACCCGGTAAGGGATCGTTTCACCGCCACTCTTTGCGCAATTGCCATTCATCCTGCGGAATCTCAGTTGACCAAGCCCATCCCACCCGTATAAATCCCGATCCTGCCTCTCCGTGCCCCATTGGCGGAATTGGTAGACGCGCTCGACTCAAAATCGAGTTCCGAAAGGAGTGCTGGTTCGACTCCGGCATGGGGCACCATATCACCAGAATACGCATATCAGCTGCCATCCGGACCCTGTCCTCAAGCGGGTGTCCTTACACTCTTCCCGTGCCCTTGAACTTCCTGCCCCATAGCCTCATTTTCATCCAGCAGGACCGGAGAGGGACGGATGGTCGAGAAGCGGTACGAGGTGCGCCAGGAACGAAACGGGCTTTGGACGGTCATCGACGATGTGACCGGCTTGCCGGCGGCTTCGGATGGTCGCGATCTGACGGGGCTTGATCGGGAGGATGCGCGGGATATTGCCGATGTTCTCAATCGGGACGACCGATCAAAGCGGCGGAGTTCGCTGGTCTAGAGCATGTACAGGCGAAGCGTCATCGCTTCGGCGTCGGCTGAGTTTACCTGTGGATTCGAGATCACGTTTTGGAGAAGGTGGCCTGTTCCGCAACTGTCGGATATCGCGGTGCGTCGGGATACGGTACGTTTGAGCGAAGACATGAGCACGTGGCTCTGGAGTGGAAGATGCAGACGCCGGATTTCATACCTCGCCAATTGTTGCCGGATCCTATCGAGGAGAGCGCCAACAGGCTTGCGGAACACGTAGCCGGCGTTCACATGGAAACCGGAGAGTTCAGCATCATGACGATCACGGTCGAGGACGTCGTGATCGATGGTGTCGATATGGGCGACTACGAGGTCGTCGTTCGCCAGGTAAAGGCGCCCGAATTTCTGGATCTCGAGGCCGAGGAATAAGCGTCGGACGTTCCTTGATGCGAGGTGGAAAGAGCCTCGCGGTGGACGGCGCGCGGTAAGCGAAGACGATCCTCTGGTCGTCGTTCACGGCAGATGACAGCTCGTTTTCTTGAGAAAGCGTCAGCCACGATCCGTCGCGATGGCTTTGCGCACGCTGATAACAGCTGTCTCATGCATCGCCGGATGGATCGACGTCTTGGGGGAGGAGGTGCGCGGACGCTCTACAAACCGCGCATGCCCGGACTATCGCACGCCAATTCTGAAGGCTTGGTAAAGATTGCCGAACCAGTTGCGATTTCGGATCGAGATTCTTTCATGTCTCTGATTTGCCGATAATATTTTGCCAAGGCGACGGAACGACCGGGTTCTGTGCTCATGGCGGCGGCCATACCGTCCCATGTCGAGACATTTATAGAAGCTCCTTAACCGGCTTGATGCATGTCGTTTGGCGGAAGGGGACAGGGCGTGTCATTCTGAACCTAGTACTTACACATCGGGAGACGCTTCCTTGGCGCAGGCATCTGTTACAGTTTCCTCTGAAAGGGGTACCGGAAGAGGCCCGGATCGAGGGGAAGACGTGGATATCTTGACGAGTGCGGTCTTCGCCTGGTGCGCCGAGAGGCGGATCGGTCTGCGGACACAGGCGGGCGTCAGTGCCGCCAGCACCGCCATCGAGCTTTTCGAACGTGGTTACCGCACGCCGGATGCGCTCTTTCATGCGCTGCATGGCCTCAGCGGCACGGAGATGGCGCATTACGGCTGAGGCGTAGCCGATGGCAGGCGTGCTTTCCGAAGGCTTCCGGTGGTGCGGCGGTCGATTGATCTGCTGGCAAGGGCGGTGGTAGGGTTGCAGGCGGCACCCTGCCGGCCTCATGTTCCCAAGGCAGTTCATGCGCCCGACCTCTCCAACCTATGAAGCGCTGATCCGGGATTTTACCTGGGACATTCCACACAGGTTCAACATTGGCGTGGCCATCAGCGATGCCTGGGCTGCAAGAGAGCCGGACCGGATCTGCCTGCAGCATTTCAGCCCGGATGGCGATCACCAGACGCTGACCTATGGGGCCTTCGCGGCGCGGTCTTCGTCGCTCGCAGCCGGGCTTCTTGCGCGTGGGATGCGCCCGGGTGACCGCATTGCGATCCTGCTGCCGCAGGGCTTCGAGGCGGCTGTCGCGCATGCGGCGATCTACAAGCTTGGCGGTATCGCCCTTCCTCTGGCGCTTCTTTTCGGGGTGGAGGCGCTGGAATATCGGCTGAGGGATGCTGGCGCTCGTGTCGTGATCAGCGATCGCTCTGGTGCCAGGCGGCTTCAGGCCATCAAGGCCCAATTGCCGGATCTGCGGCTGGTGGTCTGCACGGACGGGGGCGCAGGGGTGGACGATACGGTGCCGTTCGAAACCTTGCTGGCAAGTGCTGCAGGCAAATTCGTCCCGGCAGATACAGGGCCGGACGATCCGGCTTTGATGATCTACACGTCCGGTACGACCGGACCGCCCAAGGGAGCGCTGCATGGGCATCGGGTCCTGCTCGGCCATCTCCCCGGCTTCCAGTTTCATCATGCCGGCCTGCCGCAGGCAGGCGATCGCATGTGGACGCCTGCCGACTGGGCCTGGGCGGGCGGGCTTCTCAATGCGCTTCTGCCGTCGCTGATGCTCGGCGTTCCCGTCGTGTCCTCGCCAGCCCAGAAGTTCGATCCGCATATGGCGTTCCGCATTCTGTCGGAGATGAAGGTGCGCAACGCTTTCATTCCGCCGACGGCCTTGCGGTTGATGAAGGCCGTCGAGAACCCCAAGGCCCAGTATGCCTTCGACCTGCGGACGGTGGGCGCGGCGGGCGAGGCGCTGGGGCGCGAGACATTCGAGCAGGCGTCTAAGGCGCTCGCCGTCGAGATCGCCGAGTTCTATGGGCAGACGGAGTGCAACATCGTGATCTCCTCCAGCGCCGCCTATGGCGTGCGGAAGGCGGGATCGATGGGGAAAGCGGCGCCGGGCCATGTGGTGGAGATCATTGACGATGAAGGACGCATTCTCCCGCGGGGACAGGTGGGGCAGGTGGCGGTGCAAAGGCCCGATCCGGTGATGTTCCTCGGCTACTGGGGAAATGCGGCGGCCACGGAGGCGAAGTTCACAGGCGAGTGGATGACGACCGGAGATCAGGCCGTGATGGACGAAGAGGGCTATATCACCTTCTTCGGACGCGACGACGATGTCATCACGTCGTCAGGGTTTCGGATCGGTCCGAGCGAGGTCGAGGATTGCCTTGTCGGCCATCCCGCCGTCAGCATGGCCGCCGTTATCGGCAAGCCGGATCCGGTCCGCACCGAAATCGTGAAGGCCTATGTGGTGCTTTCAGATGGGTACGCAGCCTCGCAGGCGCTGGCCACCACGCTTTCCGAATGGGTGAAGACACGTCTTTCGATGCATGAATATCCCCGCGAAGTCGCGTTCGTGGATGCGCTGCCGCTCACGACCTCGGGCAAGATCATTCGACGGCTGCTGCGGGACGCCGAGATTCTCGCGGCATCTACCGGTGAGGAAGGCGCGGCTCGGAGCGCGCCGGGCACTTAAGCACGGCGCTTGTTCGCAGTTCTGCTACCGGAAGCTCTTTGGTGCGAGAGCGCGCATCTTCTCGCGCAGGAGGCGGGCCATGTTGCGGGTGTTGCGATAGAGGTGGAGCTGGGTGGCAACCTGGCGCACGTCCCGGTCGCGGTTGGCGCGCAGGCCGATGACAAGCGTTCCCATGTCTTCGCGTTCTTCCCAGAACCGGCTCATGATCGGGTGATCGGGCACGGCGCAGCTGTCCGACTTGAGGATGTTGGGATCGTCGAGGTGCCATTCCGTCAGTTCCCTCAGCAGCAGCTTGCCGGGGGAGTAACGGGCGTAGGTCTCGTCGTAACCGGTTTTCCAGGTGTAGGCTTCGCCGCCCATCATGAAGACGACCATCGACGCGATGGCGACGCCATCAAGGTCGATCGTGTGGATACGCACGGCGTCGGCTTCGGCCAGATTGGTGATCGCTTCCCGGGCAAAAGCCGCACGGTAGCGATCCATGACGATCGCCGTGCGCTGGCGGCCCTTCCAGCCGGAAGCTTCGAGAGCCAGGAACTCTTCCATGCGCAAACGGACGTCTTCCGGCTGGCGCGCGACGGAGTGTGTGACGGTGCCGAGGCGCGACAGGAGGGTCCACTGGCGGCGCAACTCGCGCAGATGTGCGGGGCTGATGGCGCCGCGCAGATAGGTGTCGCCGTCGAGCAGGCTGTCGAGGACGGGCCGGCTGAATGTGTCGGTGACGGTGAGCGGCAGGTTTCGGCTGATGGCGACCGCGCGGGCGAGACGGGCAAGCGGCCCCTTCAGGCGCACATCGGGAAGGACCAGGATCGGCGGCAGGCCTGCGTCGGGATTGGCGAGCGCATCGAACAGGTTATCGAGCGTTTCCGCGGCTTCTTCCGTATCCAGCAGGGGTGTGCCGAGCGGACCGAAGGGATTGGACCAGGCGCGAATGATCGGCGAGCCGATGGCAAAGCCCGGCCTCTCCACAGAGAACGGCATCAGGAAGCGCAGGCGGCTGCGTGTCTCGCTGCGGTCGCGTATGACGGCAAGCCGCACCACACGATCCTCGAGCCGGGGCATTGCAGGGGCCAGGAAGCGGCCGGAAAAAAAGACATTCGGCTCGATGGCGCGGTTCGACAGAAAATCGAGCTCTTCCTGCAGGTCATAGCCGGCGCGGGCAGGATAGACGCAGAACTCACGTCCCTGCCGCCCGGTCTGCACCAGCGTATCCACGGGGATCTGGTCATTGCCCAGTTGCCCGCGGCGGGGCAGTTGCGAGGGGCGGCTGTTGGCGTCTGTGGGGAACTGGGGCGTGACGCTCATGATCGGCTGGCCTCTGCATCCATCGGTCTTGTCTGTATCTGGTCCCCATCTTGATAGGCAGTATCGACGGGTCCGGACTGGGGGGCGGCAAAGGCGAAGAGCCTGATGCCGAAAGTGTGGCGCACGGCAAGATGCAGCAATGTCGCCTCGACCATCATGGCGCCGGCCGTTGCCATGGCGGCACCCGTCAGTCCGAAGACGGGAATGAGGGTGACGTTCAGCGCAAGGTTGGCGGCGAGAGCCGCGGCGTAGAGTTTGACGCAGAGCGCCTGCTGGCCGCCCATGGTGAGCAGCGCCTCTGCCGGGCCGATGAAGGCCTTGGCCATGATACCCGCAAAGAGGATCGCCATCAGCGGGTAGCCGGAGACGAAGGCGGGTCCGAAGAGCGAAAGGAGGAAGCTGCCCGACGCGAGAACGCAGCCGCCGACGGCGAGCGACGGCCAGAAGCACCATCTGGCGCTTTCGATGGCGATGACGGACAGTTTCTGCCGATTGGACTGACCCGTGCCCGGCTGACCCATGCCCTCTTGACCTATGGCAGCGGAAAAACGCGGCGCGGCGGCAGCCTTGACGGCGAACATCACGAAATGGACGAGCGCCATCGTCTTGGCGGCTGCGAAGTAGATGGCAACGCTTTCCGGATCGAGCGCGATCCCGACCAGCACGACATCCGAATTCGTCAGCATGAAGCCGAAACCCTCGATGAGGAAGATCGGCAGGGCGACGCGCAGCCAAGTGCGGAATTCAATGCGAATCGGGCCTTTGAGATATCGCTTGCGCAGGCGCCAAGTCAGAATGAAGAACTGTCCGACACTCGCGACATAGGTGGCCACCATGGCGGCGATCATCGCCGTCTGCGCGGTGGACGGCGCACCTGCCCAAACGGCGCCAACCATGAAGGCGAGGATGAGAACCGGCCGGACGATGTAGGTGGGGCTGAGCGCCGAGACCGCCCAGCTGTGCGCCCGTGATGTGCCGTCCATGACGTCGCCGAGCGCGATCATGGGCAGGGCGAAGATGCCGAGATAGAGAGGCACGAGATAGTAGCCGTTGACCAGATCTCCGAAGGCGACCAAGCCACCGATGCCGACGATGGCAAGCGCGGTGGCCGACAGGAGAGCGAAGATCCGTACCGTCGCCGTCATCCCGCGGATTTCTTCCAGCGCGTTGACGGCATGATATTGCGGCACGAAGCGGATGATGGCGGTGTGGAAGCCGAGGCAGGAGAGGTTTCCGAAGAGCACGACCAGCACCCAGACGAAAACGAAGATGCCATATTCAAACTCGCCCATCATGCGGGCCATGATGATCTGCGAGACGAAGGCGATGCCGGCGCTGACGACGCGGATGGCAAAGGCGACGAGGGCCATGCGCTGGGCGAGGTATTTCGGGTCGTCGCTGGTGAGCAGCGGCTCCAGCCGGCGCATCAGCGGCAGGAGCCGGTCTTTCAGACCCGGCGGCAGAATTCGTTCTGCCGTTTGACACGCTGCCATGAACACGAAACGCTACCCGACCTGTCTGCAGTACGACGAGGCCGGATTATGCCGTATCTGCGTTAATATTCCGTTGGGGCAGACGTCTGAATGGCAGCCGTTACGCGCGGCTCAACGCCACGTTGAGGCCGAGCCCGACGAGGATCGTGCCGCCGATCTTCTGCATCAGACGTTCTGCCCGGCCGGAGGTGCGCAGCCGCGCGAGAACGGCTTCGGCGAGGAGGACGCAGACGATATCCGCCAGCGAAAACATCATGTTGACGATGGTGCCGAGCACGGCGAACTGCACCCAGACAGGGATCGAGGCCGAGGGATCGACGAACTGCGGCAGGAAGGCGAGGAAGAAGATGGCCGTCTTCGGATTCAGGACTTCAACCATCATGCTCTCGACGAACGCCCGGCGGGCCGATTTCGGCGCATGGCCGGGCGCGGCGCTCATGTCGCCTTCGCTGCGGGCCGGGGTGCGGAACATGGCGATGCCGAGATAGACGAGATAGGCGGCGCCGGCGAGCTTCACGGCCAGATAGGCGGTGGGCACGGCCTGAAAGAGCATGGACAGGCCGGCCGCTGCGGCGATCACGTGGACATAGCAGCCGAGATGAATGCCCAGCGTCGCCATGAGGCCAGCGCGACGATTGGCCGCGACGGTACGGGCGGCGACGTAGAGCATGGCAGGGCCCGGCAGGAAGGCAAACAGCCCTGCGGTGACGAGAAAAGGAAGGAAGAGATCCAGCGATGTCATGATGCGCCCCCTTGAAAAGCACGATCATGACCCAGGTGGAGACATGCATCAAGGTGGTCCCGTCGATGGGCTGAACGGAACCGCGCGTGTTCGGTCTAGAGACCCGTCATCCGAAAGCCGGTCTGCGCGCGTTCGATCCGGCCGAAGCCGTGAAGATGGCCGCCGCCGACGATCCATCGGTGTTGTGCGGCCTGCTCCAGCGTTGCAAGGCGGGTGGCTGCGCTCTGAACCGGGTCGAGATCGAAGACCAGGCCGAGCTTCGGATCGGCAAGCTGCAACGCGGCGATGTGAAGCGCATCCGCCAGGATCAGCATGTCGTGTTCTTCGCCGTGCAGGCGGTAGCCCATCTGGCCCGGCGTGTGGCCGGGGAGGGGGACGGCCTCGATACCCTCGAGGATCGGACCGGCGGAGAGGCTGTGGATTCGTGATCCATAGGCCTGTTGCATCTTGTCAGCGACGATAAAGCCGCCCCGGCGCGCTTCCGGCACCGTTTCGCGAAGGGCCGCATTGCCGAAAAAGGCGAGATCGGCGTGCGGCACAAGGATATCGGCGTTTGGAAAGAAGGCGGTGCCGTCATCGTTCAGGAGACCGTAGGCATGGTCTCCATGAAGATGTGTCAGCAGGACGCCGGTGATGGTCTCGGGCGTAAATCCGCAGGCTTCCATCGCGGGGCGGGCGTGGCCGAAGGACGGCCCCCAGGCCGTTCCGGCGCCCGTATCGACAAGCATGTCGCCATCCGGGCCGCGTATCGCGAAGCAGTTGACGTCGAGCATTACCGATGTCTTGCCCCATCGCTCGACGGCCGACGCACAGGCGTCGGCGCCGTCAAGATGGTGGAGATACTCTACCTTCGCTTCGAACAGACCGTCGTTGAAGACGAAAATGTCGTAGCGGCCGATTTGCAAGGCTTCGTTCTTCATGCGGCGAACCCCTGCGACGTCGGTGGCCTGTTTTCCGGTGTCAGGCCTCGGTGGCTTCGAAAGCGCCGTGGCAGTGCTTGTACTTCTTGCCGGAACCGCAGGGGCAGGCCTCGTTGCGGGAAACGCGGCCCCATGTGGCGGGGTTGGTCGGATCGCGATTTTCCGGGGCGACGACAGCGAGATTGCGGTCGTCCGCGAACTCGTCCTCGCCCGTCTGTGCATCGATATGGTGGCCGAACATTTCCGGCGGCTCGGGCTGCGGCGCCTGCGCCGCGTCGCGCACGAGCTCAACACGCATCAGCTGTGCGGTCACGCCCTGGCGCAGGTTGGTGAGGAGCGCCTGGAACAGCTCGAAAGCCTCGCCCTTGTACTCCTGCAACGGATCACGCTGGGCATAGCCGCGGAAGCCGATGACGGAGCGCAGGTGGTCGAGATTGACGATATGCTCGCGCCAGAGATGATCAAGCGTCTGCAGCACGACGGAGCGCTCGACATAGCGCATGATCTCGGGTCCGAAGCGTTCCGCCCGCTCGGCATTGGCCTGATCGGCCGCCGCCAGAATGCGCTCGCGGATGTCGTTCTCGTCGATGCCTTCTTCGGCCGCCCATGCGGAGATCGGCAGGTCGAGGTTCAGCGTTTCGCGGACGTCGGTGTTCAGACCCTCGACATCCCATTGTTCGGCATAGGCTTTTTCAGGAATGCGCTTGGCGACGATGTCCTCGATGACCTCGTGACGCATGTCAGCCACGGTCTCCGAAACATCCTCGCTGTCCATCATTTCGATGCGCTGCTCGAAGATGACCTTGCGCTGGTCGTTCAGCACGTCGTCATATTTCAGCAGGTTCTTGCGCGTGTCGAAGTTGCGGGCTTCGACCTTCTTCTGTGCGCGTTCCAGCGCCTTGTTGATCCAGGGATGGACGATGGCCTCGCCTTCCTTCAGACCAAGCTTCTGCAGCATGGAATCCATGCGCTCCGAGCCGAAGATGCGCATCAGGTCGTCCTGCAGCGACAGGTAGAACTTGGAGCGGCCCGGGTCGCCCTGACGGCCGGAGCGGCCGCGAAGCTGGTTGTCGATGCGGCGGCTTTCGTGGCGTTCGGTCGCGAGAACATAGAGGCCGCCGGCGGCAAGCGCCTTCTGCTTCAGTTCCTGCACCTCGGCCTTGATGGCAGCTTCGCGCTGGTCGCGCTCCGGGCCCGGCTCCACGTCGTGCAGCTCGGCTTCGATGCGCATGTCGAGGTTGCCGCCGAGCTGGATGTCGGTACCGCGGCCGGCCATGTTGGTGGCGATCGTCACGGCACCGGGAACGCCGGCCTGCGAGACGATATAGGCTTCCTGCTCGTGGTAACGGGCGTTCAGCACCTGGAAATTGGCAAAGCCTTCGCGCTTCAGGAGAGCGGCGAGAAGTTCGGACTTCTCGATCGAGGTCGTGCCGACGAGGACGGGCTGATTGCGTTCGCGCGCCTGCCGGATCTCCTCGACGATGGCCTTGAACTTCTCCTCCGTCGTCCGGTAGACCTCGTCATGGTCGTCGATACGCTGGATCGGCAGGTTGGTCGGGACTTCCACGACTTCGAGACCGTAGATGTTGCCGAATTCCTCCGCCTCCGTCGAGGCCGTGCCGGTCATGCCGCCCAGCTTCTCATACATGCGGAAATAGTTCTGGAACGTGATCGAGGCGAGCGTCTGGTTCTCGGGCTGGATCGTCACCTTTTCCTTGGCTTCCAGCGCCTGGTGCTGGCCTTCGGAATAGCGGCGACCGGGCATCATGCGGCCGGTGAACTCATCGATGATGACGATTTCGTCGCCGCGGACGATGTAGTCCTTGTCGCGCTGGAAGAGCTTGTGTGCCTTCAGCGCGTTGTTGACGTGGTGGACGATCGCGACGTTTTCGACGTCATAGAGCGTCTCGCCCTTGAGCAAGCCAGCCTCGCGCAGCAGGTTTTCGAGCTTCTCGGTGCCGTCTTCCGAGAAATTGGCCGATCGCTGCTTCTCGTCGATTTCGTAGTCGGCCTCGTCCAGCATCGGGATGAAGGCGTCGATGGTCGTGTAGAGTTCGGAGCGATCGTCCAGCGGTCCGGAAATGATCAGCGGCGTGCGGGCTTCATCGACGAGGATCGAGTCCACTTCGTCGACGATGGCAAAGAAGTGACCGCGCTGGACCATCTGGGCCCGCTCGTACTTCATGTTGTCGCGCAGATAATCGAAGCCGAGCTCGTTGTTGGTCGCGTAGGTGATGTCGCAGGCATAGGCAGCCTTGCGCTGCTCGTCGGTCAGGCCATGCACGATGACGCCGGTGGAGAGACCGAGGAAGCCGTAGATGCGCGCCATGGTGGCCGAGTCGCGGCTGGCGAGGTAGTCGTTGACGGTCACGACATGCACGCCCTTGCCGGCGAGCGCGTTCAGGTAAACGGGGAGCGTCGCAACGAGCGTCTTGCCTTCGCCGGTCTTCATTTCGGCAATGGACTTCTCGTGAAGAATCATGCCGCCGATCAGCTGTACGTCGAAGGGACGCAGGCCCAGCACGCGGCGCGCAGCCTCCCGGGCGACGGCAAAGGCCGGCACCAGAAGGTCGTCCAGCGTCTTGCCCGCGGCCAGCTGCTGGCGGAACTCGACGGTCTTGGCCGCAAGGGCTTCGTCGCTCAGCGCCTTCATTTCGGGCTCGAGCGCCGTGATTGCGGCAACGCGGGTGTTGTAGCCCTTGACGCGGCGATCGTTGGAGGACCCGAAGAGTTTGCGGGCGAGGCCGCCGAGACTGACCATGGAAAATGGTCCTTTCATGTGACGTCGGCGTTTCGCGCGTGGGTCTGAATACCCGTCAACTGCGCCAAAACGCCCGGATCTTGTTCTGGACGCGAGGTTGCGTGACAGATAAGAGGGGGGTCGAATGATGTCAACGGGAGTTGCTGACCGACCTTTCGCTGAAAATGCCGGTTTTGCAAGGCTACACAACGGCCACATTCTGGTGTTTGTGAGGTCGGCAAGCCGGCCGCGAAGGGCGGATCCGGTACCCCATCGGGAAAGGTTTACGGAATGTTGAAATCCAGATTGCTCGCTGCCGTGGCGCTTGGCGCCGTGATCGCGATCCATGGGCCGGTGTTTGCCCAGGATGCCGCCGATCCGGTCGTCGCCAAGGTCGGGACCGCAGAGATTCACCAGTCGGAGCTTGACCTGGCGCTCGCGTCCCTCGATCCGCAGCTCGCCCAGCTTCCCGACGAACAGAAGCGCGCCGCTGCCCTTTCGGGCCTCGTGGACGTAAAGCTTCTGGCCAAGGATGCCGAAGCCGAAGGCGTGCAGAACAGCGAAGACTTCAAGAAGCGTCTCGCCTACCTGACCGATCGCGAGCTGCACAACGCCTACTTCAAGAAGCACGTCGTCGATGCCGTCACGGCCGACGAGGTCAAGGCGCGCTACGAGAAGGAAGTCGGCGCGATCAAGCCGCAGGAAGAGGTGAAGGCTCGCCATATCCTCGTGAAGACCGAGGACGAAGCCAAGGCCGTGATCAAGGAACTCGACGCGGGCAAGGACTTCGCAACGCTCGCCAAGGAAAAGTCCACCGATCCAAACAAGGACGACGGTGGCGATCTCGGCTACTTCACCAAGGAGCGCATGGTGCCGGAATTCTCCGAAGCCGCCTTCGCGCTGGAGAAGGGCGCTTACACGAAGACGCCGGTCAAGTCGCAGTTCGGCTTCCACGTCATTCTGCTCGAGGACAAGCGCCTTCAGCCGCCGCCGCCGCTCGATCAGGTCGAGCCGCAGGTCAAGCAGCTCGTCATGCGCGACAAGTACCTGGCGCTTCTGGCCGATGCCAAGAAGGATGCCGGCGTCGAGATCAGCGATCCCGCGCTGAAGAAGGCCTATGACGAGGCCAACAAGGCCGACGAAGCCGGCGCCACCGAAGGCGACGCCGTCGAAGGCGCCAATTAAGCTGGGGTAAAGGCTTGGAGCGTTCCGGTCCTCCCGTTGAGAATCAGGAGCTGCTTTTTGCTCTCGCCCTTCCTGTTCGCCGGTCTGTCACGCTGCTGTGACAACCGTCCATCATGAGTGAAAATCCCGAAGGTCACCCTTCGGGATTTTCGTTTGCCGGCCCAGCCCCTGCGCCGTCACTGCCGCCTTGTTCCCGCCAGCCCTTTCAGCGAAGGTTCCTCCATGTCCGGTTCCGTTTCCCCGCTCGCCCCCAAGACTTTCGCCGAAATGCCGCCTGTGCGCGGCGTTCGCATGGCGACGGCCGAAGCCGGCATCAAGTACAAGAACCGGACCGACGTGCTGATGATGGTGTTCGATGCCCCGGCCTCTGTTGCCGGCGTGTTCACCCGCTCGCTCTGCCCGTCTGCTGCCGTCGATTTCTGCCGGCAGAACCTTTCCGGCGGCGTCGCCCGCGCCGTCGTCGTCAATTCCGGCAATGCCAACGCGTTTACCGGCGTCAAGGGCCGTGCCGCCACGGAGCTCACCGCGCAGTCTGCGGCCGAGGCGGTCGGCTGCTCGACGGGTGAGGTGTTCCTCGCCTCGACCGGCGTCATCGGCGAGCCGCTGGACGCGACGAAATTTGCCGGCGTTCTCGGCGACATGAACGGCCGGGGCACCGAAGATTTCTGGTTCGAGGCCGCCAAGGCGATCATGACCACGGACACCTATCCGAAGGTCGCGACCCGCTCGGCGACCATTGGCGGCGTCAAGGTGACCATCAACGGGATCGCCAAGGGCGCCGGAATGATCGCGCCAGACATGGCGACGATGCTGTCCTTCGTTGTCACCGATGCCGATATCGCGCCGCAGGCGCTTCAGGCGCTCCTGTCGGAGGGCGTGGGGCCGTCGTTCAATTCCGTCACCGTCGACAGCGATACCTCGACGTCGGACACGCTGATGCTGTTTGCGACGGGTGCCGCCGCTGCCGAAGGGCAGGCTCGGATCGAGGATGCCTCCGATGCCGCGCTCGGCGATTTCCGTTCGGCGCTGAATGCCGTGCTGTTCGACCTCGCGCTGCAGGTCGTGCGGGACGGCGAGGGCGCGCGCAAGATGGTTGCCATCACCGTGGAAGGCGCTGAAAGCGACGCGGCTGCCAAGCGCATCGGCCTGTCGATCGCCAACTCGCCGCTCGTCAAGACAGCTGTGGCCGGTGAGGACGCGAACTGGGGCCGTGTCGTCATGGCCGTCGGCAAGGCCGGCGAGAAGGCCGACCGGGACCTGCTCGCCATCTGGTTCGGCGACATCCGCGTCGCCGTCAACGGCGAGCGCGACCCGGCTTATTCCGAAGCAGCGGCGTCCGCCGTCATGAAGGAGCAGGACATTGCCATCAAGGTCGAAATCGGGCTCGGTTCGGGAACCGCGACGGTTTACACCTGCGACCTGACCAAGGAATATATCGAGATCAATGGCGACTACCGGAGCTGATTGCGAGATCGGGTTCCCGACATTGCCAACCGGATATGCCTATGCTGGATGAGACGACACGATTGAGGCTGCCGCTGGTGCGGCGGCTTGAGGCGATCGGTTTTCGGGCCTGGCCCGCCGCAACCGCGCAGTATGATGGCAGCTGGCTGGTGCGCATGACGCCCGGGCATGGTTCGCGCCGGCTGAACTCGATCAATCCGCTCGACCCGCATGATGGCAGCGACATGGCGGGCCGGCTCGAACGGGCTGCCCGGCAGTTTCGCGATGCCGACCTCGTGCCGACGGTGCGGCAGACGCCGCTGACGCCGCCCGGCCTCGTTGCTCATCTCGATGGGGAAGGCTGGACGCGATTTTCCGAAACGATCGTCATGACGGCGGATATTCCGCAGCATGCGACAAGCGACGAGCTTGGCCATGTGCCGCTGCGCGACCTCTCCAGATTTGTGGAGGCGCGGATGGCGATTGCCGGTGACCCGCCAGAGAGCAAGGCGGCGCTCACCTCCGTGATCGAGGCCATCCGGGCCGAATGCGGGCTCTTCCTGTTCGAGGATGTGGGGCAGGGCCCGACGGCAGTTTCCCTGGCGGTGCAGGATTACGATCTCGTAGGGCTGTTGCTGGTCGCTGTGCGGCCCGACCGGCGCGGAGAAGGTATCGGCCGCGATATCGTCGGCGCCAGCCTGCGCTGGGCGCGACTGAAGGGTGCACGCAAGGCGTGGCTGGCCGTCGAGGCCGAGAATGTGCCGGCGCTGGCGCTCTATCGCGGGCTCGGCTTCACCGAGGCCTATCGTTACCTCTATCGAACGCCTGGGGAAGAATGATCATGGATACCGCCCAGCCTCGCCGGCTGCTCCTCGTTGCCGCCTGCGCGCTCATCGACGGTGATGGCCGCATTCTGCTTGCGCAACGGCCGGAGGGTAAATCCATGGCCGGTCTGTGGGAGTTTCCGGGCGGCAAGGTCGAGACGGGGGAAACACCCGAAGAGACACTCATCCGCGAACTGGAGGAGGAACTCGGCATTCGCACCAAGGTGGCCTGCCTTGCGCCTCTGACCTTCGCCAGCCATGCCTATGACGACTTTCACCTGCTGATGCCGCTTTACATCTGCCGCCGCTACGAGGGCGTGCCGCAGGGGCGCGAGGGGCAGGCGCTGAAATGGGTGCGGGCGAAGGCCCTGCGCGACTATCCGATGCCGCCGGCCGACGAGCCGCTCATTCCCTATCTCATGGATCTTTTGTAGCCGACTGCCGTTCGCGACGCCGTTCGCCCTATCCATAAAACCTTTCCAAGGTCTGCCTAAATGCGGAAAAGGAAAGGCATTTTCGGGGCAGTTCTGACTGTGCGTTAATGGAACGTTTATCTCCAACCGGCACAATGGACAGCACGTGATGCCGAGTCGCGCCGACCTTGCGGAGGACGGGACCGGCGCGCGGCGATCGAGGATGGAAAACGGAGCATTCCGCCGCGTCGGAAAGGCAAGAGGCAGGCCATGGTGGACGATGATTTCTGGAGAACGGTTCAGGATAAGGACCTGACGAAGGGCGAGTACCGGCGTACCGGTGTGCTCAATCTTGCGCTGCTGTTCGGGACGGCCGTCATCGCGCTGACGCTGATCCTCACCCCGATGATGGCCAGCAAGAACACGACCAAGGTTCTCGCAAACGCGCCGATCGACTACGACAACATCTCGACCGGCTCCATTCCCGACGACAAGGGTACGAAGCGTTATACCGTGCGTCGCAGCGTCCTGCAGGAAATGCCGGGCGCCGTCTGCATCGTCAATGGCGATGGCGGCAAGAGCGGATGCTGATGAAAGCCGGTCTGGAGAGGACGCCCGTGATCCCCCTGTTTCAGCGATTTCTCTCCGACCGCGGCGGCGCAACTGCCATCGAATACGGCCTGATCGCCGGCATCATCACCATTGCCATTGTCGCCGGTTTCGGTGTGCTGACGCAGCAGCTCACGAATGTCTTCAACGTGGCCAGGGACGCGCTCACGACGCCGTGAGGCGGCACCGCGCGTACTGCCCGCTCAGCTGTCGGCTTCTGTCCTGTCGACACCGGATTTCTCTTCCACTTTCAAGGCATCTGCCAGACGCATCTTCGCCGAACCCGGCGCAAGCGGCTTCTGCTGGCTCTCGTGCGGCGCCCAGCCGGAGAGGTAGATGACCGAGAACGTCGCGCGGATGCGGCCATCCGGGTCCGCGAAACGCTCGGCATAAAGCTCCGCGGCGCGCAAGAAGACCGCACGGGACACGGGCTTGCGGCTGCGGGCAACCAGCGTGTTGGTCATCCCCATCGCACGCAGATCCTTCATCAGCGCAAACAGCGAGGCATAGCGAACCGTGTAGGATTCCGTATCCGTGACAGGGAGCGCAAAGCCTGCGCGCTGCAGCAGGGCGCCGATGTCGCGGACGTCCGCGAAGGGAATGACGCGTGGGCTGGCACCGCCGGTGATTTCGCTTTCGGCGGCCAGCAACACCTCCCGCAGTTCCTGCAACGTGCCGTTGCCGGGGATGGCAGCGAGAAACAGGCCGTCCGGTGCCAGTGCCCGCCGCACCTGTATGAACACGCCGGGCGTGTCGTTCGTCAGGTGCAGGGAGAGCGGGGATACCACGAGGTTGGCGCTGGCAGGGGGAACCGGCACAGTTTCCAGCGGCGCAACGGTCAGTTCGCCCGATCCGCCAAAGGCGGTGTCCGTCTCGACGCGCGTGAGCGTGCCGATCTTGCCGGTGGCCAACAGGGCGCGCGCCGTCACGCCGGTATAGCCATGAAGCTCGACGGCCGTTTCGAACCGGCGCTCCACGACTGCCAGCCTTTCGGCCAGATCCTCGGCCACGATGTCGAGCAGGAATTGCGCCTTTTCATCGCCGGCCTTCAGCGCCCGCAGGCGCCGGGCTTCCACAAGAGGCTGGTCAAATACGATATCCACGATAGTCTCCTATATCTCGGCCTATATCATCGCCGGCGCGCGGCTGCGCAAGAGCGAGCACCCCTTTCTAACGGTCGAGAGGGCGGAAGGACGCATCGGCATATGGATGGCGCGTGGCAACCCGCCGAAACGGCGAACCAGACGGTCGACAGCCGGAAGGCGTCTGTTGGCACCGATCTCGATGCAGCCGATACCCAGCCGGGCCGGGGCAAGCGGTTTCGCCAGATGCTGGTCGCTCGCCTCCTTGCCGCAGGCCGGGGCACGGCCGATCTTCTCTATCCACCTGTCTGTCGCGGCTGCGGCCGGTTCGTGCAGCGGCATGCCGCTGTGTGCCCGGCGTGTTGGGCGAGCCTTCGGCTGATCGAGCGACCCTTCTGCGAGGTGCTGGGCGTACCCTTCTCGCACGATCTCGGACGTGGCATCCTTTCGGCCGATGCGATTGCCAACCCACCGCCGTTCACGCGCCTGCGTTCCGTGGCGATCCATACGGGCATCGCACGAGATCTGGTCCATGCCCTGAAATATACCGACCGGACAGACCTTGCGCCGATGATGGCGGCGTGGATGCTCAGGGCCGGGGAGGGGGTTGTCCAGGCGGCGGACGCGATCGTTCCGGTGCCGCTCCATAAGTACCGCCTCTGGTCGCGGCGGTTCAACCAGTCGGCGGAGCTGGCACGGGCGCTTGCGCACCTCTCCGGCAGGCCGATGCTGGCGACAGCGCTGGTGCGGCGCAGACGCACGATGCGGCAGGTGGGGCTGGGCGCGACGCAGCGGCAGGACAATGTGCGCGGCGCCTTTCTGGTGACCGAGGCTGGCCAGTCGCTCGTTTTCGGCCGGCACATCGTGCTTGTCGACGATGTCTATACCACGGGCGCGACCGTCGCTGCGGCCACACGGGCGCTGAAGCGAGCCGGGGCAAGCGAGGTCACGGTTTTGACCTTTGCAAGAGCCGTGACCGTGCTTATATGACCGGAGGACGACATTGCGGCGGGCCAGTCTGGTTCTCAGCCCGATATGTCGGACATAGGAGCGCACCGGCGCCGTGCCGATGCGGAAACAGCCTCTGAAAACAGGTGTCGCACATGGCTTCCGTCGTAATCTATACCCGTCAGGCCTGCGGCTATTGCGCTGCGGCCAAGAAGCTTCTGTCCAGCAAGGGCGTCTCCTTCGAGGAACATGACGCGACATATTCGCCCGATCTCCGCCAGGAAATGATCGCGAAATCGAATGGCGGCTCGACGTTCCCCCAGATCTTTATCAACGGCACCCATGTCGGCGGCTGTGACGAGCTGCATGCGCTCGACAAGGCCGGCAAGCTCGACCCCATGTTGGCGGCCTGAGGATATCAGCGCCATGACCCTTCGCGTCGCCGCCGTACAGATGTGCTCCGGCACAGCGCCCGAGAAAAACGCCGTCGCTATGGCGAACCTCGTCCGTGATGCCGCGGCAAAAGGCGCCACCTATGTGCAGACGCCGGAAATGACCGGGGCGCTGCAGCGCGACCGTGCGGCGCTGCGGGCGTCTCTGCGGGGCGAAGACGACGACGTGATCGTGCGCACGGCGCGCGACCTCGCCGCCGAACTCGGCATTCACCTGCATATCGGCTCGACGGCCATCGGCCTTGACGACGGGAAGATCGCCAATCGCGGATTTCTGTTCGGTCCGGATGGCTCGAAAATTTGCCACTACGACAAGATCCATATGTTCGATGTCGACCTCGATAATGGCGAAAGCTGGCGCGAAAGCTCTGCTTACACGCCGGGCGAGACGGCGCAGGTCGCCGATCTTGCGTTCGGTCAGCTGGGCTTTGCGATCTGCTACGATGTGCGGTTCCCTGAGCTTTTCCGCCGGCAGGCGGTGGCAGGCGCGCAGATCATGACCGTTCCCGCTGCCTTCACACGCCAGACCGGCGAAGCGCACTGGGAAATTCTTTTGCGGGCGCGCGCCATCGAAAACGGCTTCTTCCTCATCGCGGCCGCACAGGGCGGCGTGCATGAGGATGGCCGCGAGACGTTCGGCCATTCGATGATCGTCGATCCCTGGGGTCGCGTCCTTGCCGAAGCCGGCCCGAGCGGCGAAGCCGTGATCACGGCTGATATCGATGTATCCGCGGTTGCCGCCGCGCGCGGCAAGATCCCGAACCTGAAGAATGCGCGCGACTTCACGGTGGTCCCAGCCGGAGAAGGCGCTCCTGCGAGCGGGGGCGTCGCCGCGTGATCCGTTATGCGCTGACCTGCGACAAGGGCCACGGCTTCGAGGGCTGGTTCGGGTCGAGTTCGGACTTCGATGCACAGTCCGAAAGCGGTCTGGTGACCTGTCCTGTCTGCGGCACCGCTGCGGTCAGTCGCGCGCTGATGGCGCCGGCGCTTTCGACCGGGCGACGCAAGGACAAGCAGCGTGGCCTGATGATGGACCAGGCGCAGCAGGCGGCCATCTCCAAGATCCGCGAGATGGTGTCCACCATTCGCGCCAATGCCGAGGATGTCGGCGAAAAGTTTCCTGAGGAAGCGCGCAAGATCCATTATGGCGAAGCCGACGCTCGCGGATTGATCGGGCGCGCTACGGTGGAAGAGGCGCGGGCGCTGATCGAGGAAGGCATCGACGTCGCGCCACTGCCGATCCTTCCCGACGAGGTCAACTGACGACTCGTCTTTTCCGCGTCGTCAGTCGCGCGGGCGTTTGGCAATCATCATGTAATTGACGTCCATGTCGCGTGACAGGTTCCACTGGTTCGTGAAAGGGCTGAAGAAGACGCCGGTGCGCTCCGTAATCGCAAGCCCGGATGCCGAGAGCGGCTTTTCGATCTCTTCCGGACGGACCAGCTTTTCATATTGATGCGTGCCGCGCGGCAGCCAGCGCAGAACGTTTTCGGCGGCGAAGATGGCGAGCGCTGCGGCCTTCATCGTACGGTTGATCGTGGCAACCACCATCATGCCACCGGGGCGGACCATCGAGGCGCATGTGGAGAGGAAGAAATCGACGTCGGAGACATGCTCGACGACTTCCATGTTGAGCACGATGTCGAACGTTTCGCCGGCGTCAGCCAGCGCTTCGGCTGTGACCGCGCGGTAATCGACGGAGATGCCGCTGCCGGCCGCGTGCGTCTCGGCAATGCGGATGTTCTTCTCGGATGCATCGGCACCGACCACATCCGCGCCCATGCGCGCCATCGGCTCGGAGAGGAGGCCGCCACCGCAGCCGATATCGAGGAGGCGAAGACCTTCCAGCGGACGCGGCGCCTTCGGATCGCGGCCGAAGGTTTCGGCAGCGCGATCCCGGATATAGCCGAGGCGAACCGGGTTGAACTTGTGCAGCGGCTTGAACTTGCCATGCGGGTTCCACCACTCCGCGGCCAGCGCCGAGAAGCGATCGACTTCGGACTGGTCGATGGTCGTGCGGGCCGCGTCTGTCATGATGTCGTCTCCGGAAAACTCAAGCGTCATCCGTGAAGTCGTCCGGCACCCGGCTCTTGTCAAGGGCTGCGACACTTCCTCGCTCCTGGTCGCCCTCGGTCGCTCAGGCATTGCCCGGCCACATGCCGCGCTGGCCATTGCACGTTTCCGGCAACTTCGCTAAGGAAGCCGCCAACTTCGGCAGGCGCGCAACGCGCGCAATCTCTGGTACCGGTAGAGGCAGATGGCACGCATCGTGATGAAATTCGGCGGAACCTCCGTCGCGGACATGGATCGCATCCGGGTCGTTGCCCGCCATGTGAAACGCGAGGTGGATGCCGGACACGAGGTGGCCGTCGTCGTTTCCGCCATGTCAGGCAAGACCAACGAGCTCGTCGGCTGGACGCGCGACGCTTCGCCCATGCACGATGCTCGCGAATATGACGCCGTCGTCGCCTCGGGTGAGCAGGTAACGTCAGGGCTGCTCGCGATCGCACTGCAGCACATCGGCATCAACGCCCGCTCCTGGCAGGGCTGGCAGATCCCGATCCGCACCGATAACGCCCATGGCGCGGCGCGAATCATGGATATCGACGGTTCCGACCTCGTCCGCCGCTTCGGCGAGGGGCAGGTCGCCGTCATCGCCGGTTTCCAGGGCCTTGGGCCCGACAACCGGATCGCGACGCTCGGCCGTGGCGGCTCGGACACGAGCGCGGTCGCCATCGCAGCTGCGGTGAAGGCCGATCGCTGCGACATCTATACCGACGTGGACGGCGTCTACACGACCGACCCGCGCATCGTGCCGAAGGCGCGCCGGCTGAAGAAGATCGCATTCGAGGAAATGCTCGAAATGGCATCGCTCGGCGCCAAGGTGCTTCAGGTACGCTCCGTCGAGCTTGCCATGGTGCACAAGGTTCGCACCTTCGTGCGCTCCAGTTTCGAAGACCCGGACGCGCCCGGCATGGGCGATTTTCTGAACCCGCCGGGAACGCTGATTTGTGATGAGGAAGAGATCGTGGAACAGGAAGTCGTGACCGGCATCGCCTATGCCAAGGATGAGGCGCAAATTTCGCTGCGGCGTCTGGCCGATCGCCCGGGTGTCTCCGCCGCGATTTTCGGCCCTCTCGCCGAAGCGCACATCAATGTCGACATGATCGTCCAGAACATTTCCGAGGACGGATCGAAGACCGACATGACCTTTACCGTGCCCTCCGGCGACGTGGACAAGGCGCTGCGCGTGCTCGACGCGGAGAAGGACAAGGTCGGCTTCGACGCGATCCAGAACGAATCGGGTCTCGCCAAGGTATCGGTCATCGGCATCGGCATGCGCAGCCATGCGGGCGTTGCTGCGTCCGCTTTCCGCGCGCTGGCCGAAAAGGGCATCAACATCAAGGCGATCACCACCTCGGAAATCAAGATTTCCATCCTGATCGACGGTGCGTACGCTGAATTGGCGGTTCGGACTTTGCATTCCGTCTACGGGCTGGATAAGAATTAAGCGAAGCGGCCGAAGTGCTGCCGGCCCGAGGTGCCTGCACCTCCACTCTTTGATCGGGGAGACGTTGCGCGATGAGAGACCTGTCCGGTCCACGCGTTCTTCTCAAGCGGCTGCGCGAACTCATGGCGGAGCCGCTCGAGCCGCAGGAGCGGCTTGACCGGATCGTGCGCCAGATCGCGCAGAACATGGTCGCGGAAGTCTGCTCGGTCTATGTGCTGCGCTCCGACGGTGTGCTGGAACTCTACGCGACGGAGGGTCTGAACAAGGACGCCGTCCATCTCGCCCAGCTTCAGATGGGGCAGGGCCTCGTCGGTACGATTGCCGCCAGCGCGCGTCCGCTCAATCTGTCCGACGCACAGTCCCATCCCGCCTTCACCTACCTCCCGGAAACGGGGGAGGAGGTCTATCACTCCTTCCTCGGTGTGCCGATCCTGCGCACGGGACGGTCGCTCGGCGTTCTCGTCGTGCAGAACAAGGCAAGCCGCACCTATCGCGACGACGAGGTGGAGGCGCTTGAGACCACCGCCATGGTGCTGGCCGAAATGGTCGCCACGGGCGAACTCAAGAAGATCACCCGGCCGGGCCTCGAACTCGACCTGTCCCGCCCGGTGACCATCGAGGGCTCCGGCTTCAACGAGGGCGTGGGCCTTGGCTATGTCGTGCTGCACGAGCCGCGCATCGTCGTCACCAATCTGCTGAACGACGATACGGACAAGGAGCTTTCGCGGCTGGGCGAAGCCCTGGGCTCGCTGCGGATCTCCATCGACGACATGCTCTCGCGTCGCGACGTCTCCATGGAAGGCGAGCACCGGGCGGTGCTCGAAGCCTACCGGATGTTTGCGCATGACCGTGGGTGGGTGCGCAAGCTCGAGGAGGCCATTCGCAACGGCCTGACGGCGGAAGCGGCCGTCGAGCGTGTGCAGAGCGAGACCAAGGCGCGGATGATGCGCCTGACGGACCCCTACCTGCGCGAGCGGATGCATGATTTCGACGATCTGGCGAACCGGCTGCTGCGACAGCTGACGGGCTATGGCGCGCGCGTTTCCGACAAGGATTTCCCGGTCGATGCCGTTGTCGTCGCCCGTGCGATGGGCGCGGCTGAACTGCTTGACTATCCCCGCGAGAATATTCGCGGCCTGGTGCTCGAAGACGGCGCGGTGACGAGCCATGTCGTCATCGTCGCCCGCGCCATGGGCATTCCGGTCGTCGGTCAAGCCGCAGGGGCGGTGGCGCTGGCCGAAAACGGCGATGCGATGATCATCGACGGCGACGATGCCAAGGTGCATCTGCGCCCGATGGCCGATCTGCAGCGGGCCTATGAGGAGAAAGTCCGTCTGCGCGCACGGCGGCAGGAGCAGTTCCGTGCTCTTCGCGGTGTCGAGCCGATCACCCGGGATGGCAGCCGGATCAAGTTGCAGATGAATGCCGGCCTGATGGTGGACCTGCCGCAGCTGGACGAATCGGGTGCGGAGGGCATCGGGCTCTTCCGTACGGAACTTCAGTTCATGATCGCTTCGACCATGCCGCGCATGGAGGAGCAGGAGGCCTTCTACCGCAACGTTCTGAAACAGGCAGCCGGCAAGCCGGTGACTTTCCGCACGCTCGACATCGGCGGCGACAAGGTCGTGCCCTATTTCCGGGCTGCGGAAGAGGAAAACCCGGCGCTCGGCTGGCGGGCGATCCGCCTGTCGCTCGACCGGCCAGGCCTCTTGCGCACGCAGCTACGCGCTATGCTGCGGGCGTCTGCCGGCCAGGAACTGCGCATCATGCTGCCGATGGTGACGGAGGTTTTCGAGCTGAAGGCGGTGCGCGAGCTGCTGCAGAAGGAAATTCAGCGCCAGTCGAAGGTGGGCGAGCAACTGCCGCGCAAGCTGCAGTTCGGCGCGATGCTCGAAGTTCCCGCGCTGCTCTACCAGCTGGACGAGCTGATGAGCGAGGTTGATTTCGTTTCCGTCGGCTCCAACGATCTGTTTCAGTTCACCATGGCGGTGGATCGTGGCAATTCGCGTGTTTCGGATCGCTTCGACGTGTTGAGCCGTCCTTTCCTGCGCATGCTGCGCGACATCGTGCGTGCGGGTGAGCGGAACACCACCTCGGTCACGCTTTGCGGCGAGATGGCCTCGAAACCGCTCTCGGCTCTGGCGCTGCTTGCGATCGGCTTCCGCTCCCTGTCGATGTCCCCGACGGCCGTCGGGCCGGTCAAGGCGATGCTGATGGCGACCGATCTGTCAACGCTTTCGCCGGAGTTGAACGCGCTGCTGGACGACACCAAGGGTACCCGCACGCCGCGGGAGCTGCTGAAGGCGTTTGCGGCGGAGAATGACATTCCGCTGTAGGGCTGGGGCTCGGTTGAAGAAGACCCTCTTTGCCCTGCCGGGCAGAGAGGGATTTTCTGTTTCCGGCATCTAACATTCGATAATTCGCCGCAGAGCGGCCTGGAGTAAGCATTGGCCACATTACCTGTCGAGAAAATGCGAGAGCTGGAGCGGCGGTTCGGGGAGATCGAGGCGCGCATGTCGGCGGGGCCGGCGGCCGATGTCTATGTGAAGCTGGCATCGGAATATTCCGAGTTGCAGCCCGTCGTCGCCAAGATCCGCCAGTACGAGAAGGCGCGGGCCGAGCTTTCCGATATCGAGACGTTGCTTTCCGACAAGGCGACCGACCGCGATATGCGCGACCTTGCCGAGATGGAAAAGCCGGAGATCGAAGAGCGGCTGGAAAAGCTCGCAAGCGAGATGCAGATCCTGCTTCTGCCGAAGGATGCCGCCGACGAAAAGAGCGCGATCCTCGAAATCCGTGCGGGAACGGGTGGCTCGGAGGCTGCGCTTTTCGCCGGCGATCTCTTCCGCATGTACGAGCGCTATGCTGCCGACAAGGGCTGGAAGGTCGAGGTGCTCAGCGCCAGCGACGGTGACGCCGGCGGGTTCAAGGAAATCATTGCGACGGTGACCGGCCGCGGGGTTTTCTCCAAGCTGAAGTTCGAATCCGGTGTCCATCGCGTCCAGCGCGTGCCGGATACGGAAACGCAGGGACGCATTCACACCTCCGCCGCCACCGTCGCCGTGCTGCCGGAGGCCGAGGATATCGACATCGACATCCGCGCCGAGGACATCCGCATCGACACGATGCGCTCGTCGGGTGCAGGCGGCCAGCACGTCAACACGACGGATAGCGCCGTGCGTATCACGCATATGCCGTCTGGTATCGTGGTCACGAGTTCGGAGAAATCGCAACACCAGAACCGGGCGAAAGCCATGCAGGTTCTTCGTTCGCGTCTCTACGACATGGAGCGGCAGAAGGCCGACAGCGAGCGCTCGGCATCCCGCAAGAGCCAGGTCGGTTCCGGCGACCGGTCCGAACGCATTCGGACCTATAATTTTCCGCAAGGTCGCGTCACCGATCACCGTATCAACCTGACGCTCTATAAGATCGACCGGATGATGATGGGCGAGATCGACGAGGTGGTGGATGCGCTGCTTGCCGACTATCAGGCCGACCAGCTTGCCCGCCTCGGCGAACAGCAGGGCTGACCGGTGGCCGACACGATCGACAGCCTGCTCGCCGAGATGCGGACGGCCCTTCGCCAGGCGGATTTCGAAGATCCGGCTCAGGAAGCGCGTATTCTCGTGGGAGGTTTGCTCGGTCTGACGCCGACGAAGCTGATGAGCCGGGGCGGGGACGTTGTTGCTGCGGACAAGGTCGCCCTGATCCGCGCCGGGATCGCGCGGCGGCTGGCCCGCGAGCCGCTGCACCGCATTCTCGGCGCACGGGATTTCTATGGGCTGACATTGTCGCTTTCCCCTGAAACGCTGGAGCCGCGCCCGGACACGGAGACGCTTGTCGAGGCGATGTTGCCGCATGTGCGGGCGACGGTTGCGCGGGTCGGGCAGTGCCGGATTCTCGACCTGGGAACAGGCACCGGAGCGATCTGTCTTGCCCTGCTCAGTGCGGTTGCGGAGGCCAAAGGCGTCGGCGTGGATCTTTCCAAGGATGCGCTTTCGACCGCAAGCGCCAATGCGCAGGCGCATGGTCTGTCCGACCGGTTTCGCGCGGTCCAGAGCGACTGGTTTGAAAAGATCGACGGGCGTTACCATATCATCGTCTCGAACCCCCCTTACATCCGGTCAGAGATCATCGACGCGCTGGACCCGGAGGTTCGGCTTTTCGACCCGTTGCTCGCGCTCGATGGCGGCGCGGAGGGGCTGGATGCCTATCGTATTATCGCCGCGCGTGCGGCTGTTTTTCTTGAAGATGAGGGCGTGATCGGACTGGAGATCGGCTTCGATCAGAAGGACAGCGTGACGCAGATCTTCAGGGACGAAGGGTTCGAGAGGACCGCTTTCCTGCGCGATCTTGGCGGAAACGACCGGGTGCTCGTCTTTCGCCGTGCGGATGCTGGCGCGGCGCGAGCGATGCGCACGGCAGCCTGTTGAAAACAGCCTGTTTACTGCCTTGGCAATGCGATGTTCTTTTCGCAGACGCAAAGAAAAGGCTTGGAATTGGCGGGGAAGACGGATAGGTTGCCGCCACGCACTGAGCAGACGGTCAAGGATGTCGGGATTCGTTCCGGTCAGACCTCTCCGCAGGGAATGCTCTTCTGACACAAGAGCTTGGGTCGACAGTGCCTGGTGCGGGTACCTGTTAATTTGACGCCAACCAGCGAGATGCCTTTTCAGGCTGCTGGGTCGCGGCGTGCCTTCTCGGTTCGACTCCCCCTTATGTCGGGAGCTGCGAGAAGGTGTTTACCACGATGGCCGGAGCCATGAGGCCGGACGCCATATGAACCATCATGATCAAGAGATTTCGGGTGACGATAGGATGAGGCCAGGACAGCAGAACAAGCGCGGCCGTGGGCGTAACAACAATAATAATAACAACAATAACAATGGCGGCGGCGGCAACAATCATAACCGGAAGGGGCAGAACCCGCTCACCCGGACCTATGACAGCTCCGGCCCCGACGTGAAGATCCGCGGCACCGCGCAGCATATTGCCGAGAAGTACACGACGCTCGCGCGGGATGCGCAGAGCTCCGGCGACCGGGTCATCGCCGAAAACTATCTCCAGCATGCCGAGCACTATAACCGCATCATCGCAGCCGCACAGGCGCAGATGCAGGAGCGCTTCCAGCGTGACGATCGCCCGTCCTACGATGGCAACGACATGGACGGTAACGACCGTGACGGCATGATGGACGACGATCAGGACCAGGGCTACGACGATCAGCCGGTCATGCAGCAGCCGACACCCCGCCGAGAACAGCCCCGCCAGCAGCAGCCTCAACAGCGCACGGAACGCACCGAACGGCCGGACCGTCAGGAACGCGCCGAGCGGAGCGAACGTCCGGTTCAGGCGGATCGCGCCGAGCGGACGGAACGTCCGGAGCGTAATGAGCAGGCAGAGCGGCCGGAGCGTACAGAACGCGCCGAACGTACGGAAAGACCCGAACGTGCTGAACGGCCCGAGCGGGCGGAACGCGCTGAACGGAGCGAACGTCCGGAGCGGGCGGAACGTGCACCGCGCGCCGAGCGTCAGCCCCGGGCGGAACGTCCGATCGCTGCCGAGCACCCTGTTGCCGCGACGCCGGAAACGGTCATCGATGGCACGGGTCCGCAGCCGGAGATCGACGGCACGCCCGCCGAAGTCAACATCGAAGATGAGGCCTCCGCAGGCCGCGCCCCGCGGCGCCGGGCCGCACCGCGTCCTCGTCGCCCGCGCCGCACCGAAGGTGCCGCGGAAGAGGGTGCCGGCGGCGAACAGCCGGAAGCCCCGGCTCTGGCCGATTCCGAATAAGCGGTCGCAAGATCATGAGAACTGGAAGGGCGGCGGCAACGTCGCCCTTTTTCGTGGGTGGTTGCAGACGATAGGACATGGCAGAGCGGTCGATGCTGCCGAGCGGCTTGTCCCCGCCGCACCGGGAAAACCTTCGTTCCGAATGATCTCCTGATACGCGGTCGAGGGATCGTCACGCGAACGGGGGAGAAGCCGCACGCTGCTACGGAACTCCAATTCACAGACCCCTTTCGAAGCCAAAGAGCCGACGCGTCATCTCTGGCCAAGGCTAAACAATCGGCCGTGCAGCAGTTGAAACTTATCGTCCACGCGCATTCGGTCTTGCTATTTTCCCATATAGCTCTTTTGCCCATTATCCGACAGACAGAACCGGCCGCCGCGCGGGCCGGTGCAGAACATGCCGCTGCGGCAGCTACAGGTCGTCGTGTTTGTTGTCGGCGCCCATTGCGGTGAGGAATTGAGAAGACCGAGGGGTTGACGGGGTGTCGAGCAGGATTTCTTGCTGGCGCTGATCGAGCCGTCGCGGCAGATGAAGCGCTCTCCCTGACAACGCTCGATGCCGCCTTTCTTGCCGCTGCATGGCGTGTTTCCGGCGGCGGACGCCTCCCCGGCAGTAAGGCCTGAAAGTGATATGGCGACGGCACTGGCGGAGATCTTGCGCCAAAAAGAATGTGTCGGGTAGGCGGGTCGCATGCATCCGTTCCGGGAAAATTCAATTAGCTCAGGTGAAGGTTGCCTCGATGCTCGGCATTTCGGAGCGTTTGTCAATTCTTACAAAAGGGATGCAAGCGATTTGACAGGTCGTCACGGCGTCGCCAATGGGGATATGGTTGCCACCGAGGGCGCTCGACATCGCCCTATCGTTATAGGGAAGGGGCCGGCCATGGCTGGAGATGATCAGACCTGGAAGATCCTGCATTCGCGGTCGCTGATTCGTGATCGGCATATCGATGTCCGCATGGATGCCTGCGAAACACCGTCCGGGTTGCGCGTCGATCCTTATTATGTGCTGACCTATCCTGACTGGGTCGTCGTCGTCGCGATTACGCCGGACCGGCAGATGGTGCTGGTTCGCCAGTATCGGCATGGTGCCGGCAAGGTATTGCTCGAAGCCCCGGCCGGAAGCATCGAGCCGAGCGATGAGGATCCGGAAGCGGCGGCCCGGCGGGAGCTTCTGGAGGAAACGGGATATCGCTGCGAGCAGATGGAGTGGTTGAGTTCACTTTATCCCAATCCCTCGATGCAGACGAACAAGGTGCATGCCTTTCTCGCCCGTGATGTCATCCGGGTGGGGGATCAACAGCTCGATCCGGAAGAAGACGGGATGACGGTCGAGCTTCTGCCCATCGAAACAGTGCTCGCCGGTTTGGGCACGGGGCTCATCGGTCAGTCGATGCATGTCGCTGCGATCCTTCAGGCAATGACGGTGCTGCCGGTGGTCAAGCCGGCGCCTTCCCAGCCTGCAACGCTCAGGGCGGGGGAAACGTGACGCTACCCGACGGGATACGGGTGTTCGGCGTCGATTTCACATCCGCTCCCTCGCGGCGAAAGCCGATCGTCTGCGTCGAGTGCCGGCTGGACGGTGAGGCGTTACGATTCGAGGCGATGCATCGCTGGACGGATTTTCATGGTTTCACTGACTTTCTGTCTTCGTCCGGTCCCTGGATTGCCGGCCTCGACTTTCCCTTTGGGCAGTCACGCAGGTTCATCGAGACGATTGGCTGGCCACCGGCCTGGGAGGATTACGTCAGCCATGTCGCCGGCCTGTCACGCGCCGCGTTCTACGAGGCTTTGACCCAATACCGTCTGCCGCGCGCAACCGGCGACAAGGAGCACCAGCGTTTCATCGACCGTTCGACGGGGGGAATCAGTCCGCAGAAGCTGCACGGGGTGCCCGTCGGCTTGATGTTCTACGAGGGCGCGCGCCGGCTGCTCGCATCCGATGTGCACCTGCCGCTTCTGCGGGCAGGCGATCTGAGACGAGTCGTGGTCGAGGCTTATCCCGGCGTGATGGCGCGGCGGCTGATCGGGCGGCGGTCCTACAAGAACGATACGCGCAGCCTGCAGACGGCGGAGCATCGGTCAGCTCGTCTCGATCTGTTCGACCATCTTTGCGATGCGGCGTCGAACCGATCCCTCTCCGGCTTGCGGGTCGAGGCACCGCGGTCGGTTGCCGAGGACCCGAGCGGGGATGGGCTGGATGCGCTCCTTTGTGCGGTGCAAGCAGGCTGGGCTTATGGGCGCAAAGACACCGGTTTCGGCATTCCGCAGCATGCCGATCCGCTGGAAGGCTGGATCGTCGATCCGGCTCTTTTGAACGTGTCCGATAGAGATGGAACAATCTCTCGTCAAAGCGGGAATGAGGAGATTTTAGCTCTTTAATTCGGCAAAAATGGCTCCCATATCTCAGGTCGAAGCGGGAAGAGGCTGCGATCCGCAGCGTCTTCCTTGCATTACGAGGCTTGCCGATTTCGGGAGCCTGATCCCAACCGCCGGGACGTGCCGCATGGGCGTTCCGGTTCCAAGGAGGTACACGATGGATATCGAGAAATATTCCGAACGCGTGCGCGGTTTCCTGCAATCGGCGCAGACCTATGCGCTATCTGCGGGGCATCCCCAGTTCACGCCCGAGCACGTGCTGAAAGTGCTGCTCGATGACGACCAGGGCATGGCCGCCTCGCTGATCGAGCGTGCGGGCGGCCGTGCAAAGGACGCCAAGCTTGCCAATGATGCAGCGCTGGCCAAGCTGCCGAAGGTTTCCGGCGGGAATGGCGGCATCGCTCTTTCGCAGCCGCTGGCGAAGGTCTTCACAACGGCTGAAGAGGCTTCCAAGAAGGCGGGCGACAGTTTCGTGACCGTCGAGCGCCTGCTGCTGGCACTGGCTGTGGAAACGTCCGCTTCGACCGCGCAGACGCTTTCGAAGGCCGGCGTGACCGCAGCACGGCTGAACCAGGCGATCAACGAAATCCGTAAAGGCCGCACCGCCGACAGTGCGAATGCCGAAGCCGGATTCGATGCGCTGAAGAAATATGCGCGCGATCTGACGGCCGATGCGCGGGATGGCAAGCTCGACCCGGTGATCGGCCGTGACGATGAAATTCGTCGCACGATCCAGGTGCTGTCGCGCCGTACGAAGAACAACCCGGTGCTGATCGGCGAACCCGGCGTCGGCAAGACGGCGATCGCCGAGGGTCTTGCCTTGCGCATCGTCAATGGCGACGTGCCGGAAAGCCTGAAGGACAAGCGGCTGATGGCGCTCGACATGGGCGCGTTGATTGCCGGTGCGAAGTTTCGCGGCGAGTTCGAGGAGCGGCTGAAGGCCATTCTGTCGGAAGTGCAGGCGGATGCCGGCGAAATCATCCTGTTCATCGACGAGATGCACACGCTGGTGGGTGCTGGCAAGGCCGACGGCGCGATGGACGCGTCCAACCTTCTGAAGCCGGCTTTGGCACGCGGCGAGCTGCATTGCGTCGGTGCGACAACGCTCGACGAGTACCGCAAGCATGTCGAGAAGGATGCGGCGCTCGCCCGCCGGTTCCAGCCGGTCATGGTCAACGAGCCGGATGTCGAGGATACGATCTCGATCCTGCGCGGATTGAAGGAGAAGTACGAGCAGCATCATAAGGTGCGGATCTCGGACGCGGCCCTCGTCGCAGCGGCAACCCTGTCGAACCGTTACATCACCGACCGTTTCCTGCCCGACAAGGCCATCGACCTGATGGACGAGGCCGCATCGCGCCTGCGCATGCAAGTTGATAGCAAGCCTGAGGAACTGGACGAACTCGACCGCCGCATCATGCAGCTGAAGATCGAGCGCGAGGCCCTGAAGAAGGAGACCGACCGCGCCTCGAAGGACCGGCTGGAGAAGCTGGAACTGGATCTGACCGGGCTCGAAGAGCAGGCCGATGCGCTGACCGCGCGCTGGCAATCCGAGAAGTCGAAGCTCGGGCTTGCCGCCGATCTCAAGCGGCAGCTGGACGAAGCGCGTAACGAACTGGCGATTGCCCAGCGCAAGGGCGAGTTCCAGCGTGCGGGCGAGCTTGCCTATGGTGTGATCCCGAAGCTCGAAAAGGAGCTGGAAGAGTCCGAAGCACAGGACGGTTCCGCCGCATCCATGGTTCAGGAAGTGGTGACGCCGGACAATATCGCGCACATCGTTTCCCGCTGGACCGGCATTCCGGTCGACAAGATGCTGGAAGGCGAGCGCGACAAGCTGCTTCGGATGGAAGACGAACTGGCGAAATGGGTCGTGGGGCAGGGGGATGCGGTGCAGGCCGTTTCCCGCGCCGTTCGGCGTTCGCGCGCCGGGCTTCAGGATCCGAACCGTCCGATCGGTTCGTTCATCTTCCTCGGGCCGACCGGCGTCGGCAAGACGGAGTTGACCAAGGCGCTTGCGCGCTTTCTCTTCGATGACGATACCGCGCTCGTGCGCATGGATATGTCGGAGTACATGGAGAAACACTCCGTTGCCCGGCTGATCGGCGCACCTCCGGGTTATGTCGGTTATGAGGAAGGCGGTTCGCTGACGGAAGCCGTGCGCCGCAAGCCCTATCAGGTCGTGCTGTTCGATGAGATCGAGAAAGCCCATCCCGATGTCTTCAACGTGCTGCTGCAGGTTCTGGATGACGGTCGGCTGACCGACGGGCAGGGCCGGACGGTGGACTTCCGCAACACGATGATCATCATGACATCGAACCTCGGTGCGGAGTACCTGACCGGACTTGGCGAAGGCGAGGACACCGACAGCGTCCGCGAGCAGGTGATGGGCGTGGTGCGCTCGGCCTTCCGGCCCGAGTTCCTCAACCGCGTCGACGAGATCATTCTGTTCCACCGCCTGAAGCGCGGCGAAATGGGGGCGATCGTCGATATTCAGCTCGAACGGCTGAAGACGCTGCTGGCGGATCGCAAGATCACGCTGGAACTGGACGGCGATGCCCGGCATTGGCTGGCGGAACGCGGCTACGATCCTGTCTATGGCGCACGTCCGCTGAAGCGGACGATCCAGCGCTATGTGCAGGATCCGCTCGCCGAGAAGATCCTGTCCGGCGATATTCCGGATGGGTCCGTCGTGAAGGTGCTGGAAGGGTCCGACCGGCTGAACTTCAAGCTGCGCGGCACGAGCGAAGACCGCGCTGCCGCCTGATCGTCTCGCCTGATGCGCTGCAGGGCCTTCCCGGGGAAACCGGGGAGGCCTTTTTGTCTCGTGACCTTAATCTCACGGTAAGCCCGATGGGTAAGAAATACAGCGCGGCGAAGAGAGGCGAGGACATGGCAGAGATGAAGCGAAGGGGTCGGGTGGTCGTGATCACGGCCGGCGGACGCAATCCGCAGATCCTGATCAATGCGCTCGCCAGCCGATTTTCCGAGGTTACCGTTCTTCTGGAGCCTGCGGAATCCAAGTCCGTCTTCGTCCGTCGGCGTGCGCTCAAGCTGGGATGGCCGGTTGCGCTCGGTCAACTGGCGACCATGATGGCGTCCAGGTTCGGCAAACGCTTTACCGAAGGCCGTGCGCAGGAGCTTCTGGAGACATATGGCGTTTCCGACGCGCCGAACGGCGATGTCAGAACGGTGCACGTTCCCTCGATCAATACGCCGGAGGCACTGGAGACGCTGACCGAGCTTTCGCCGGATGTCGTCTTCCTCGTCTCGTGCCGTATGCTGTCGGCTGCAACGCTATCTGCAATATCCTGTCCCGTCATCAATTTCCATGCGGGCATCAATCCTCGATACCGCGGGCTGATGGGGGGATACTGGGCACGGGTGCACCGGGACGAGGAGAATTTCGGTGCGACGGTGCATCTGGTCGATGCCGGCGTGGATACGGGCGATGTCCTTTATCAGACGCGTGTGACGCCGGCCAAGCGCGATACGTTGCACACCTATCCGTTGCTGCAGACGGCGGCCTCGACGGACATTGCCGTTCGGGCCGTCGAGGACGCCCTCGCCGGAACGCTCCGGCCGATGACGGTCGCGGGTCCGTCGCAGCAATGGTATCACCCGCCCGTCTGGACATGGATCTGGAACGGGCTGGCGCGCGGCATCTGGTAGGCGTTCTCCGACCGTCGCTTTCCCTGTCGCGACATGTCGTGCAAGGATGCGCGGCGAGCGGCAAAGACGCGCAAGCTTCGCCGGATGGAGATGGTTCGACAATGGCAGGTTTCGCGATGATACCGATGGCGCGCCCGACGGAACGAATGCAACGCACCGAAACCCAAGGCGCAGGGAAGGACGGCACATGACGAAACCTTCGCCCTCCGATCTCGCTCCGGCGGCCAAGCCCGACAAGGGCAATGCGCAGGCTGGCCGCAAGGCGGCGACCGGCGCCTATACGCCTGCCGCCGTTTCGCCAAACCGGCGCGGACAGCGCAGTTTTGCGATCCGCCTCTGGTCGGTGCGTCACGCGCGGCTTCTGGAATGGGTCTATCACCGGTTCGCCTCCGTTTTTCTGGCCTTGCACCCGCTCTGGCGCGCGATCGGATATGCCAGAGCCGAGACTCCGGTGACCGTGGTCGAGCGCGGCGTGAAGGGCCTGCTTTTCGACTGTCGCATGTGCGGGCAATGCATCCTGTCTTCCACCGGCATGTCCTGCCCGATGAACTGCCCGAAGCAATTGCGCAACGGACCCTGCGGCGGCGTGCGCGCTAACGGAAACTGCGAAGTGGAGCCGGACATGCCCTGCGTCTGGGTCAAGGCCTGGGAAGGCTCGCGACAGATGGAAAATGGCGACACTATCCTTGCCGTGCAGCCCCCGGTAAACCAGTCATTGCGCGAAACGTCATCATGGTTGCGGGTGACGGCCGCCGCGGCGCAAGCGCGGGATCATGAGACAGCAAGCTCGGGACGCCCGACATGAGCGCTTTTCCGGGCACTGCCGGCGATCTCCTCCCTGGACATTCCTCACGCGGGCGGCTGGAGCAGGTGCTTCGGCGAGGCGAGTTCGCGGTGACAGCCGAGTTGAACCCGCCCGACAGTGCCGATCCGGAAGAGGTCTATGCGCGGGCCGCCGTGTTTGAAGGCTGGGTGGACGGCATCAACGCGGTCGATGCGTCGGGCGCCAATTGCCATATGTCCTCCGTCGGTATCTGCGCGCTTCTGACCCGCATGGGTTACGCTCCGATCATGCAGATTTCCTGCCGCGACCGGAACCGGATCGCCATTCAGGGCGATGTGCTGGGCGCGGCTGCCATGGGGGTTGCCAATATTCTGTGCCTGACCGGAGACGGCGTGCAGGCCGGCGACCAGCCGGGAGCAAAGCCGGTTTTCGATCTTGATTGCATGTCGCTGCTCGAAACGGTGCGGATCATGCGGGATCACGCGAAGTTTCTCTCCGGCCGCAAGCTGACCGCACCGCCGCGCGTCTTTCTCGGCGCTGCCATCAATCCGTTCGCGCCTCCTTTTGATTTCCGCCCCTACCGGCTTGCCAAGAAGATAGAGGCGGGAGCGCAGTTCGTGCAGAGCCAATACTGTTTCGACGTGCCGATGTTTCGCGCCTACATGGAAAAAGTGCGCGATCTCGGTCTGCACGAGCATTGCCATATCCTCGTTGGCGTCGGCCCCATGGCCTCCGCTCGCACGGCGCGCTGGATCCGCTCCAACGTGCCCGGCGTTCACATTCCCGATGCCATCATCACCCGGCTGGAGGGGGCTGCCGACCAGAAGAAGGAAGGCAAGCAGATCTGCATTGACATCATCAACGAGGTGAAGGAGATCGCGGGTGTCTCCGGCATTCATGTGATGGCCTATCGTCAGGAAGAGTATGTTGCCGAGATCGTTCACGAATCCGGCGTCTTGAAGGGTCGCCGACCTTGGAGACGCGAACAGGACCCGGCGGATGCCGGCGTCGCAGAGCGTCTGGATGCCGCGCGCGAGGGGGAAATGCAGGATCAGGAGAGCCTTGCGGAAACGGCCGCCAAACGGCCGCACTGATTCCGAGTCTCTGGAGCATTTCCAACCGAAGCGTCATCGCCTCTGTGTCGGATAATGCGGTTAAGACAATCGGATCGAGAGGCGCAGGCTTCTACTGCGTCGCGGCCACTTCGCTGCCGCTGTCTTTCGCCAGCAGCTCGTCGATGCGCTGGCGCTCTTCCTCGAACTGTGCGAGTGCGGGGCCGTCCAGCGATTTGCCGCCGGGGAGGCGGATGCGCAGCGGATCGACCCGGTTGCCGTTGACGATCAGCTCGTAATGCAGGTGCGGACCCGTCGACAGGCCTGTCGTTCCGATCCAGCCGATGACCTGACCCTGCGCCACGCGAGCGCCGGGCTTGACGTTCTTGGCGATCGCGCTCTGATGATTATAGGACGAGACGTAACCGTTCGCATGACGAATAAGCGTCTGGTTGCCATACCCGCCGCTATCCCAGCCTGCTTTTTCCACGACGCCATTGCCCGCCGCGATGATCGGTGTGCCACGCGGCGCGGCCCAATCCACACCGGTATGCATGCGCGAGAAGCCAAGGATGGGATGGCGCCGCATGCCGAAGCCCGAGCGGAAGGTGCCGTTGGGCACCGGGTTGCGCAACAGGAACTGCCGGATGCTCTTGCCCATCTCGTTGTAGTAGTCGACCGAATTATCGTCGGGGTCCTGGAAACGGTAGAACCGAGTCTGTGCATCGCCAAACTTGGCGTTGACGTAGAGCAGCTCCGACGCGTCCGTTGCGCGACCGCTCTCGTCCGCAACGGAAAAGAACGCCTCGAGGCTGTCGCTCGGTTTCAACTGTGCCTGAAAGTCGACATTGCTGGCGAGCAGTTTCACCAGCTTTGCGACCATAGCCTGGTTCATGCCGTAGGATAGCGCCGCGCGATAGACGCCGTCATAGACCCGTGGCAGATCGCGCCCGGCCGAAATAGTCGGTGTGCCATTATCATCGAAGGCGGTATAGACGGCGGCGAGTTGCGGCGGTTCCTCGCCGCGGACGAATGTGCCGTGATCGTCCAGCGCCATGGTGAGCACATGTGCGCCGCCCTTGGCATACACGCTGGCGCGCATGACACGCGCCTCTTCGTTTTCGCCCTTCTGAATGATGCCGATCCGGACCACATCGCCTTCATGGAAGACGTCCGCGTTCAGCGCGGTCTTGAAGACGGCGGCAATATCGGCCGCCTGCGCCTTGGAGTATCCGGCGCCACTCAACACGCTCGCCATATCCGTGTCGCGCCGGACGGGAATGACGTCGTCGGCAAACTCCGCGCTGCTGTCATTGATCGTTTCGAACGGCGTCACCGTCATGTTCTCTTCGACCACCCGAGCCGTTAGACCCTGGATCAGGTCGAGCTCGGAGGCGTCAGAAGCGAAGCGTCGCGGATCCACATAGAAGAGCGACGCAAGCTGCGTGTTGCCCTCCGTCAGCGCCGCGCCGTTGGAGCGAACGTTCTCTTCCACCTCATCGAGCGTCATCGATGGCCCGAACTTCAGCGTCGAGCCTTTGAGCGGGAAATCGACGGTCTTCAGCGCAACCTCGGATTCGACATCCGAGCCGTAAATCGTGCCCGTTCGCACAGGGGGAGGGGCGGATGCGGCATCGTCATTGGAGAAGATCGCGAGAGGGTCGAAGGAAGGGTAGGATTCCGATGCCTGATGATTGGCGGCAAGCGTCATCTTCACATGGGCGAAAGGCTGGCGACGAACCACTTCCTTTTCACCGTCGTGAATCATCGTGGAAACTTCAAGGATCGTTCGGTCCGACGGCTTGGCAACGATGACAGGCGATACGATGCGACCGCCGCGTTTTGCGGTTGCTGCCGGCTGGCCCGGGCGCAGAGCAGGATCCACAGCCGCATAGGCTTCAGCGGGGATTGCAAGCTGCTGGCGTCCATCGAGAGCGGCAAAGAGAGCAACGCCCATCAAGAGACTGGATGTAATGCCGGTTAGAAAGGTGCCGGAGAGCCAACGGAGCGAGATCTCGCGGCGATCGGGCGCCCGGCGACCATCGGCCAGTATGGGCGGTTCGTTGCCCAGTGACCGTATCATGGATTTGTCCGTGATCATGCCAGCTGATCGGGTCCCTGTTGAACGCGCCGGTTCTTCTTATAGGCTGCGTATATTGTCCGAAGGTGTGCATCTTTCGCGCGGTCGAGTCAAATCCGGGACGATGCGCGACGCTCTCTGAGACACCGCGAATGTGTAAAACTGAGGGCGACGGATGGTCTTATGACCGTTTCACTCTGTGTCGGGGCAGGGGAGGGGGCTTGAGACCCTGCGAGACAAGGCTTTGTCAGAAAACTGTCATTTTTTTCAAAAACCCTGTTGACGAAACCTCATGCTCGGATCTATAAACCGCACACCAACGAGGGCGGCGGCGCTGCTGGCGACCAACGAACTCGCTCTGAAGTTTCTTGACTTTGTGGCGACTTGGCGGTTTCGGGCAGATGTGCTTGAGGCTCTTGGCGGTGAGATTTTGCGGTGTTTGGGCTTTCGGGCATTGAGCATTTGCGGTTTGGACGGGCTTTGGGTCTGTCGGTTTTTTGACAATTGAAGATGAGAAAGAGAAACGTGGGCGGCGGATGTTGCGCGGATCGGGAAGGGTTTTCGGACCTGGACCGGTTCATGGAATAGACTTCGACGGTCACGTTTTTGGAATGGAA
>NZ_FOGR01000004.1 GCF_900111275.1 Rhizobium sp. NFR03
TCGCTTCTTTGAAACAAGACCAGCTGCACCATAAAGGTCATAGGCCTGCAAAAGCCGATGGACCTGACTTCGACTGAGATCAAGCTGCTCGGCAGCCTGGACGACGCTCAGGCGGTCGTCACGGATCTTCTGAATGACTTCGAGGCGATGCAATTCTTTCTGCGACATGGTGATCAAACAGGACATGACGACTCCAACCGCTCATGGTCTCGACCAAGCTCGAAGTCGTCATCCTTGCTCCCGACGTTGGCTTTGACCAGTGCATCAAGAGGCGAGGCTGTCGCATCTCTAACTGGCCCGACTGTCGCATTACTAAATAGCCGCTACACACCGCAGTCGCATAATCAACATTATGGAACAGATATTTGGGAAACCGCGACGGTGGACTGTTCTACGACCGTGGTTCCGACCCGAGCCGATCGATCTCAAGGGACGTCGTCAACGTGGGTTCAGCAACCCAGCGGACTTACGGACCAAGGCATCAACTCTGGACGCGACCACGTCGGCGGCATCAATGTTATGAACAACTTCGCCCAGGGAAGGGAGATCGCGTTGCATCGCCTGATAAGTTTGCAACACTCGGTCAGCGAGCCGTTCTCTTCCAAGGCGGCTTGCCTCACGGATCACCACTGTATCCAAAGGTGCCCATATGGTGAAAAGCTGAATAGGTATGGATATCGACAGATGCCCGCAAAACCAGTCAAACGCTTCGCGCGTCTCGAAGATGTAGTCGAGAAGAACGCGCCTCGCACCCATTTCCAGATAACTGGACACCAAGGCGGCACTGGCGCGATAGGTCGATCTCGTCCCCAGCCAGTCTTTCGCATCAGCCGGGCTGAAGGAGCGCAACGCGTCGCCGGAAATACAGACTGTTCCGGGGACAAGACATGCTAGATGTTTGCAAAGCGTGGTTTTCCCTACGCCTGCAGGCCCGTTCATCACGACAAGATGAGTCATGCGTTAAAGCCTCGTTTGATCGTACCTTGGTGAAACAGCATCTGCCACCTATCACCGGCACGCTTCCAGATGGAGCTTCGCAATACGCTTCGCCTTACCCCGTCCTTCTGCGTGCGCTCACTTTCGTAGGTCAACAGCACCGCATCATCAGAAATGGCAGCCAAAGCGTAGTTGGACGCCCTGAGCTCACCTTCACCACCGCCATCCTCCTGAAGCAGAAGATCGATGATCGTAGCGCGATCATAAACTATCCCCGAAGCTCCGAACTCGACAAAGTTATCTGCGAGCAAGCCCTCCAGAGCATCTCTCGAACGCCTCACCTCTGGGCGATGAAGTGCTTCTTCAAGAGATTTGATATCGGCGAGGTCGGGAAACGGCTCTTCATGGGCAACAGCTTCACTCACTCAGCTGCAGTGCCGAAACGGCACTCCTTGCAACACCCGGACGGTTGCAGATCCGGTCGCGGTTCGCAGCATCCTTCACCGTTCGCCGCGCCGATATGGCTGCATCAGTGCTTGTGGCACCCGGGCGCGGCGGGCCATGATGGCGAGGGCTGCGATGGAGAGAATATAGGGGATCATCAGGAAGAGCTGGTACGGGACCGCACCGCCGAGAGCCGTCTGCAGGCGAAGCTGGAAGCTGTCGAAGAAAGCGAACAGGAGCGCCCCGAGCAGAGCGCGGCCCGGGCGCCATGATGAGAAGACGACGAGCGCGATGCAGATCCAGCCGCGCCCCTGCACCATGGTCGGGAAGAAACTGTTGAAGGCGGAAAGCGTCAGGAAGGCGCCGGCCATGCCCATCAGGGCACTCCCGGCCATGACGGCGCCGTAGCGGATTGCCATGGGGTTGATGCCCTGTGCTTCCGCTGCATGCGGATTTTCGCCGGTCATTCGGATGGCAAGACCCAGCGGCGTGCGAAACAGCGTATATGCCATGACGATGGCAATGAGGATGGCGAGATAGGTTGGAGGCGTCTGCACGAACAGTGCTGGACCGATGAAGGGCAGATCGCTCAATCCCGGGATTGCAATTGGCTGGAACGGCTCGATGGTCGGCGGCGTGCCTGCGACGGGCACAAGCAGCCGGAACAGGAAGTAGCTGAGACTGGACGCAAAGAGCGTGACGCCGAGGCCGGACACATGCTGCGAGAGGCCGAGCGTGACGGTGAGAAGCGCATGCAGAGCCCCGAAGACCGCACCGGCAATAGCGGCGATCAGCAGGCCGGTCCACAGGTCAGCGCCGTTGTAGACCGAAAGCCAGCCGATCATCGCGCCGAAGGTCATGATGCCCTCGATGCCGAGATTGAGAACGCCTGCCCTCTCGCAAAGGAGCGCCCCGAGCGTGCCGAGGATCAGCGGCGTGGCAATGCGCAGCACTGCGGCCCACAGCCCGGCAGATGCGAGGATGTCGAACACGGCTGTCATCGGCGTATCCTGTACTGGGTGAAGAACAAAGCGACCAGCATCGTGAGCAGCGACAGCGACACAGTGAGATCCGCGATGTAACTCGGAATGCCCATGCTGCGGCTCATGCCGTCCGCACCGACGAACATGGTTGCCGTAAAAAGGGCTGCGAGCACCACGCCGAGCGGATGCAGGTTGGCAAGCATGGCGACGACAATGCCGGAATAGCCGTAGCCAGGTGAAAGGTCGGTCGTCACATAGCCCTTGACGCCCATGACCTCCACCGCGCCGGCAAGTCCGGCAAGGCCGCCCGATATACAGGCGACGGCAACGAGCGTGCGGCCAAGCGGCATGCCGGCGAAGACAGCCGCCTGCGGATTGAGGCCGGCCGCGCGCGACTGGAGGCCGAAGACCGTGCGCGACTGCACGAAATGCAGGAAAAAGGCGAGGACCAGCGCGATGGCGAGGCCGAGATGGAGGCGCGACCGAGAGAGCAGCTTCGGCAGCATCGCGCCATCCGCGACCGACTGGGACTGAGGCCAGCCAAAGGCCGCCGGGTCTTTCAGCACCGTGTCGATCAGCATGGAAACGAAGAGGACGGCGACGAAATTGAGGAGAAGCGTGGTCACCACCTCATCGACCGAAAAACGCAGGCGCAGCCAGAGGGGTATCAGGAGAAGGACCATTCCCGCGAGCGCCCCGAGCACCAGCAGTGCGGGTATCTGGATGATGGGTGGAAAACCGCCGAGGAGATGCGAGCTCGCGGCGGCCACGGTGATGGCGCCGAGATAGAGCTGGCCCTCGGCGCCAATATTCCATAGGCGCGCGCGAAAAGCGACCGCTGCAGCAAGTCCCGTCAGCATCAGTGGGGTCGCACGTGTCAGGGTTTCCGTTGCCGAGAGCCGGGAGCCGAAAGCGCCTTTCAGGATGCGCCAATAGGCCTCGAGGACGGGAGCGCCGGCAAGGGCGATGAGCACGCCGGCAATGGCCAGAGCCGCCACGATTGCAAGGATCGGCGTCGCGATGACCAGAGCGAGAGGCCGATGTTCGCGCCGTTCAAATCGCATGACTGACCTCTGCATGCTGATTGTGCCACTCGCCCGCCATCATCAGGCCGAGCCTTCGCCTGTCGGCGTCCTCGTTGCGGATCGGCGGCGAAAGCCGCCCGCCGACGATCGCCTGAATACGGTCGGCAAGCGCCATCACCTCGTCGAGATCCTCGGAGATCAACAGCACGGCGGTGCCGGCCTTGCGCGCTTCGAGAATGCGTTCGTGAACGGCCGCAACGGCACCTTCATCGAGACCGCGCGCGGGTTGTGCAGCCAACAGAATACGCGGCCGGTTGATGAGGTTGCGGCCGAGGATCAGCTTCTGCATGTTGCCGCCAGAGAGCAGCCGGGTGCGTGTGGCGGGCCCTCCTCCGCGCACGTCGAACTGCGCGATGATCTCTCTGGCGAACTGCATGCCGCCCGTGCGGTCCACGAGGCCGTATTTCGCATAATCCGGAAGCCGTTCGAGAATGGCGTTCTCCCAGATCGCCATCTCTCCGATCACACCTTCCTTATTGCGGTCTTCCGGAATGCGCCCGATGCCAGCGGCCACGACATCCGCTACGGCGAGGTCATCGACGGGCTTGCCGAACAGAAGGATGTCGCCCGAGGTGCGGGAGACGGTTCCGGAAAGAAGCTGGGCCAACACACCCTGCCCGTTTCCCGACACGCCGACGATGCCGAGCACTTCGCCGGCCCGCAGGCGGAAGTCTACCGCCTTCAGCGTATCCACGCCGTGTTGGCGCACAGTGACGGCCGCAGCTTCCAAAACCGTTTCGCCCGGTATCGCTGCCACGCGCACGGGCCGCGCCACGCTCCGTCCGACCATCAGTTCGGCAAGCTCCGCTTTGCTGGTTTCGGAGCACTTGCGGTCTGCGACATGCTTTCCGCCACGCAGGACGACGATGCGGTCGGCGGTCGCCATCACTTCATCGAGCTTGTGGGAGATGAAGATGAGCGACAGGCCCTGGCGCGCCATGATCTTCAGCGTGGTGAAAAGTGTTTCGGCTTCGGCCTGCGTCAGCACCGCCGTAGGCTCGTCCAGAACCAGGATGCGGGCATCGTTGTAGAGCGCCTTGAGGATTTCCACACGTTGTTGCTCGCCCACAGAGAGATCCCCGAGCCGGGCATCAGGATCGACGGTAAGACCGAAGCGTTGGGCAATCTCCACGAGTTTCGAGCGGGCTTCGGTGCGCCGGGAGCGTAGCGACCAAAGGCTCTCCGTCCCGGTGGTGACGTTCTCCAAAACCGTAAGGTTGGGAGCGAGCGAGAAATGCTGGTGCACCATGCCGATGCCGGCGCGAATGGCGGCGCGCGGCTTGCCCGTTGGCAGTGCGGCTCCCTCGACCAGAACCTTGCCACTGTCGGGCACGTAATGGCCGAAGAGAATGCTCATCAGCGTGGTCTTGCCGGCACCATTCTCCCCCAGGAGCGCGACGATCTCACCCTTCGCGAGAGAGAGCGATATGCTGTCATTGGCAAGGTTCATGCCGAAACGCTTGCTGACGTCAACGATCTCGAGAACGGGCACCGTCATGATGGCAATCCTGCGATGGGAAACGGATGCGTGTATCGCTGCTCCCGCTCCAGACGCTGCGCTACCTGCAGGAGCAGCGCTTCGCCGCCCATCGGCGCCATGATCTGAACCGGCAGCGGCAGGCCATCGGCGTCATGCCCGAAGGGAAGCGTGATAGCGGGGCAACCGGATGCATTGGCGAGCGAGGCCAGCGGCGCAAAAGCCGCCATGCGCCCGAAGTGCAGATCGAGATCCCCGTGATCGCTCGGAAAGGAGCCGATAGGGACCGGGGGACCGGAGAGCATGGGGCATAGCAAAACATCGACGTCATCGAAGAGACGCCAGAGATCCTGGCTGACGAAGAGCATGCCGTTGAGGCTTTTCCAGAGATCGATGGCCGGCAGTGACAGGCCTCGCGCAATAGCAGCCTGCGTCAAGGGTTCCGTCCGCAAGGCGTCCAGACCGAATGCGGTGATGGCTTCGGCCAGGTTGGCACAGACGATATCGAAAAAGGCACGACGGCTTGCGGTGCAGGCCTCATCGATCGCCGTGAAGGGGACAGATACCAGCCGGTGTCCATCAGCCTCAAGGGCCATGCCAGCGGTTTCGATGACAGCCATCCTGTCGGCGTCTGTCGGGTAGCGCGTGCCGGTATCGGTCAAAATGCCGATGCGAAGGGTAGCGGCGGCGCGTTGTGCCTGCTTCACGGGTGGGAACGGCCCGCGAGCATGTCCGCTGATCGCGGAGAAAATCGTGGCGGTGTCCCGCACAGAGCGGCAGATGGCGAGTTCCGACGCGATGCCGCCGAGGTGGTTGCCGAAGCTCGGGCCGGCCGGCATCGTGCCACGGCCGGGCTTGAGGCCGACGAGACCGCAGCAGGCGGCAGGCACGCGAATGGAGCCGCCCGCATCCGTCGCATGAGCGATCGCGACGATGCCGGCGGCCACCGCGGCTGCAGCGCCGCCGGAGGAGCCGCCGGCCGTGAGACCGGGATCGAGCGGGTTGCGACACATCGGGCCGATGGCCGGCTCGCTTGCGAGGGATAGCCCGAATTCGGGGCTGGTGGTCAGCCCGAAAAGGCAGAGCCCAGACGCCCGGAAACGTTTGGCAAGATCGGAGTCCGGGCTGTCGGACTGCATGCGGTCGAGCAATGCGGATCCCGCCGCGACGGGGAAACCGGAAAACGGCCCGCCGAGGTCCTTGGCGAGCGTCGGCACGCCGGCAAAGGGCATGGCAGCGCGGGCTGGCGACGCCATCGGGAGCGCATCTATCCCCGCTGCCGCCGCAAGCCCCCTCGCCTCATCGCGATAGGTGATGGCACCGAGGCTTGAGAAGGCCTCGGCAGCCGTGATCGACGCCTGCATCGCCTGCGTGCTGGTGAGGCGGCGGCTGGCAATAGCCTCCGCTAGCGCCGTTGCATCCGTGATCACCCGTCTTCTACTTCGGCTCGTCCGCGATCCTCGGAACGTCGAACGTGCCGGCCTTGATCTCGGCGCGCTTGGCTTCCATCGCGGCCTCGGCGTCGGCGGGCGCAACGCCCTTCACGAAGACGATATCGCTACCGCCTTCCTTCATCAGCCCATAGGCAGTGTAGTCGCGACCGGTCGGCTTGCCGCTTGCGACATCGGCGAGGGCCGCGTTGAGGATTGGCCTGAAATTCCAGAGCGCATTCGCAAAGACCGTGTCGGGATAACGCGGCGTGTAATCGACCAGCGATCCCACGGACTTGATGCCACGCTCCTTGGCAGCGTCTGCCGTGCCGATGCGCTCGCCGAAGAGGATATCCGCGCCGGCATCGATCTGCGCCAAGCCCGCCTCACGCGCCTTCGGCGGATCGAAGAACGTGCCGATGAAGGTGACGAGGTGCTTGGCATCGGGGTTCACGGCCTTCACGCCGGCAGCGAAGGCGTTGATCAGCATGTTGACCTCGGGAATCGGCATTGCGCCGACGGATCCCACGACGTTCGACTTTGTCATCTTGCCGGCGAGCATGCCTGCGAGGTAGGCGCCATCGAAGTTCCAGGTGCCGAAGACACCAAAATTGTCGCCAGCTTCCTTGCCGCTGGAGCCCATGACGAAGGCGGTGTCGGGATAGTCGGCCGCCACCTCCCGCGCCTGCTTTTCGACCGGAAAGGTCTCGCCGATGATCAGCTTTGCGCCCTGCTCCGCATATTCGCGCATGGCGCGCGGATAGTCCGTACCGGATACGCCCTCTGAAAAGACGTATTCGATGACACCTTCCTTGGCCGCGTCCTGCAGCGCCTTGTGCAGCACGGAGTTCCAGGCATTCTCGACCGGAGACCCGTGGATGCCGGCGACCATCACCGGTGTTGCCGCACGAAGAGAGGGCGCAAACGCGCTTGCGCCCAAGGCCATTCCCGATGCCAGAACGGCACGGCGCGACATCAAGAATTGCTTCGTCATTTCAGTTCCCCATTTTTACCGATTGGTACAATTTCTATGAGCGGCCTAAAAATGTGTCAAGCGGCTGGCGGGGTTATAAAATGAGCAAGGGTTATCTTCCCACAGTTCCTTCATGATCGAGCGTCGGGATGACATCTGCCGAAGACCTCCCTGGCGGCGGAGAGCCCGTTCAGCGCTGCAGGGAACCCGGCATAAACCGCCATCTGCATGATGATTTCCGTGACTTCCTCCCGTGAAAGCCCGACATTCAGGCCTGCTTCGATGTGCACTCTCAGCTGCGGCGCGGCTGTGCCCATGGCTGTCAAAGCGGCAATCGTCGCGATCTCCCGGGCACGCAGATCAAGGCCCGGCCTGCTGTAGATGTCACCGAACGGAAACTCGAGGAGATAGGTCGCGAAATCCGGTGCAATATCCGCCAGCGCGGCAACGACGTTTTCCCCCGCCTGTCCATCAATCTCCGCGAGCGCCCGCCGCCCTCTTTCCAGCCGGCTTTCGCCCTTCGTTTGGTGTTCCTGCGTCATCGTATCCTGTCCCTTTTTCTGCCCCGGCATATCCGGAGATCTTGGCGTCTAGGACGAGGAGATTTGCCTGAAGATCGGCAATATGTTCGCTGACGCGATCCCGGTGCTGCTCCAGAAGGGCACGCCGCTCTGGTTCCGTGACCGGGCCGCGATTGCGGAGTTCGGCGTATAACACCATCTCCCGGATCGGCATGCCCGTCGCCTTCAGCCGGCGCAGGAAGGCAATCCATGTGAGAATGGTCGCGTCGTAATCGCGCTGGCTCGACCCGTCACGATCGGCATAAGGCAACAGACCGATACGCTCGTAGTAACGAATCGTATGCGCCGATAGTCCGGATCGTCTTGCAAGCTCGCCGATCTTCATAAGCATCTTCTCTTTCAACGACGCGGAGGCTACGGGTTCGAGCGCACTCTCAGTCAAGCGGTTATTTCAGGATCTCGCCGCTGAACGGCGGAGCGAGGGCAGAGCGACCAAGGGTAACGGTCCGGTGGCTGCAGGAGGAGGCGTGTAAGGCTTCGTAAAGCATGCCGGCCGCTTTCCGTTAGCGGCGCGGTGGCGCTGCTCGTTCATCGAGAAAGGAGCATTACCTGTACGCAATCTGTTAGATCATGTGCGCTAATATGCGACATGAGGGAGACCCTACGTCATGATCGCCTGGGCGAAACGCCATATTCTCATTTTCTGCGCAACGGACGCATTCGCATCACGCCGCGATGTCTTCTCCGTCGCTCTCCGCTCTGCTCTTGGCGTCGTCTTTGTCGGCGATATTCTGAACGTTATCGGCCATCTGGTGCTGGATGGATTCGGCCTGCTCCCCTACCCGCTGTTGCCGGCAGCGACCATGGGCGTGCTCATCACGACGCTGCTGGGCACGCCACTGATCTTCACCGTCCTCTACATCATCGGGCTCGCTATCCACGATCTCTCGATCTCCCGAGCCCGCTTCGAGGCGTTGAGCCGCACAGATCAGTTATCGGGTCTCCTCAACCGCCGTGCGTTTCTCGCCGCCTATTCCGAACATAGGGGCGAAGCTTCACTTGTCGTCTTCGACATCGATCGCTTCAAGGCCCTGAACGACAGCTTTGGACATGAGGCAGGCGACCGGGCTATCGTCTCCGTTGCCTCGGTCCTCAATGACAATTTCAAACCACCGCATGTTCTCGCCCGTATTGGTGGCGAGGAGTTTGCCGTTCTTATCGTGGGAATGGAGGCGGCAGAACGCTTGGCGCTCGCCAGCGAAGCTGTTCTACGAATTTCCCGCAACGCCATCAATCTCGGTGGCGTTCAGGCCGCCGTCACAGTGTCCGCAGGCGTTGCCGAATTCTCCAACCACAAAGGGTTCGCGCAGCTGTTTGCCGCTGCCGACAAGGCTCTTTATCTCGCAAAGGCATCGGGCCGGAACATGATCCTGCACGCGACCGACATTCCGGAGCAGATCCGCAACGACAACCATCACGTCCACGCGCGGCCACCGGCGTTGCCTGCGGGTGTGGCCAGATAAGACCTTCCAGAATTAATGATGAGGAATAACGCCCCTTCCCGCTCAATGAACAGCTTGCGGTCAAATGTCGGGCATCACATCGTCGCTCCGAGTTGCCATGGAACGAACTCGTTCGCGCCATAGCCAAGCTCCTCGGATTTCGAGCGCTCGCCCGAAGCCACGCGCAGGACCGTTTTAAAGATCTCCCGGCCCTTCTCCTCGATGCTCACGCCTTCGAGCACGTCGCCACAATTGATGTCCATATCCTCTTCCATACGGCGAAAGAGATCGGAGTTTGTTGCGAGCTTGATCGATGGCGTCGGCTTGCAGCCGTAAGCCGAGCCGCGACCTGTGGTGAAAGCGATGACATTGGCGCCGCCGGCCACCTGCCCCGTTGCGGCAACAGGATCGTAGCCGGGGGTGTCCATGTAGACGAAGCCCTTGCGGTCAATGCGCTCGGCATAACCGTAGACGCCGCGCAAGGTCGAGGTGCCGCCCTTGGCCACTGCGCCGAGCGATTTCTCAAGAATGGTGGTTAGCCCGCCCGCCTTGTTGCCGGGCGAGGGATTGTTGTTCAGTTCACCGCCGGCGCGCGCAGCATAGTCGGTCCACCAGTCGATGAGATCGACGATCTTCTGCCCGACCGCCTCGCTTTCAGCCCGCCGCGTGAGCAGGTGCTCCGCGCCGAAGATTTCCGGCGTTTCCGACAAAATGGCCGTGCCCCCCTGCCGCACCAACTGATCCACCGCCGCGCCGAGCGCCGGATTTGCCGTCAATCCGGAGTAACCGTCGGAGCCGCCGCATTGCAGCGCCAGCGTAAGTTCGGATGCGGCCACCGTTTCGCGCCGCGCCTTCGCGGCCATAGGCAGGAGATCTCGGATGCGTTCGACGCCAGCCTCTATCGAGCGACGTGTCCCGCCTGTTTCCTGGATCGTCAGACTCTGGAAATGATCGCCCTCGACGATACCGTATTGCTGTTTGAGGCGCGGGATCTGGAATACCTCGCAGCCGAGGCCGACGAGAAGGACGGCGGCAAGATTGGGGTGGGTCGCATAGCCCCACTGGGTCCGTGCAAGGATGTCGTATCCCTCGCCCTTCGATGCCATGCCGCAACCGGTGCCATGGGTGAATGGGATGACGCCGTCGATCTCGGGATAGTCTCTCAGAATGCCCGACCGCTCCACCGCCTCGGCAATGAAGCCGGCAACGGTGGCGGAACAGTTTACCGAAGACAGAATGCCGATGTAATTGCGCGTGCCGACGCGCCCGTCCGGACGTCTGAACCCCTGAAACGTTTCCGGCACTTCGCCCGCCAGAAGACCGCTGTCAGGAAGGACATCGGTGGCAAAGGCATAGTCGCGGGAGAAGTCGTGGATGGCAACATTATGCTCATGAACCCAGTCGCCCGGCGCGATGTCGGTCGAAGCAAAACCGATGATCTGGCCGAATTTCCGGATCGGCTCCCCCTCTGCAATCGGCACAAGCGCGATCTTGTGCCCCTTGCCCACCGCGCTGCGTGCCGTAACGTCGTTTTGCAGAATGTCGCCATTCGAAACGCGGTCGATGGCAATGACAACATTGTCGGCGTCGTTGAGACGAAGGATCCGCGGGGTCGCCATGATCAAATCTCCAGAATCGCTTTGATGGTGCCTGCTTCCGGGCGAAGCCACTGCGGAAAGAGTTGAGGACCATCATCGAGCGCGCCGCGGTGGGTGATCAGGGCATCGACGGGCACGCGACCGGCTGCCATCTGCCGCACGACCTCGGCAAAATCGTCAGCTTGCGCATTGCGGCTGCCGAACAGCGTTGCCTCGCGCTTGTGAAATTCAGGGTCGGAGAAGGTGATATCGGTGCGCACGACGCTGACCAGCACATAGCGACCGGCATGCGCGAGAAAACCGAAGCCGCGCTGCATGGCCGAGGCATTCCCTGTCGCATCGATAACGACGTCGAAGAAGTCTCCTCCGGTCATCCGCGAAGCCTCGGCCTCCGCCGACGCATCCGCCATGATCATCGCGTCGGCGCCGAGCCGCTCGAGAGTAAACCCCAAACGATCCTCTCGAACATCCATGACCGTGACATGCGCCCCTCGGACCTTTGCGAAGATGATCGCCGACATGCCGATGGGACCGGAGCCAACGACGAGAACGCGGTCTTGCGCCGCAACGCCGCCGCGCTTCACACCATGCGCGCCGATGGCAAGAAATTCGATGGTCGCTGCGGCATCGAGAGAGGCGCCTCCGGCCGAGACGACATTGCTTTCCGGCACGCAGAGATATTCCGCCATTCCGCCATCGCGATGCACGCCGAGCACGGCGATGCTCTGGCAGGCGTTGGAAACGCCCTTGCGGCACGCATGGCACGTTCCGCAGGAGAGGTAGGGCACGATATAGACGGCTTCACCCGATTTGAGCGCACTGCCCGCAGGGGCGCTCTCTACCGTGCCCGACAGTTCATGCCCCATGACCCGGGGATATTCGAGGAAGGGGTGCTTGCCCTGAAAGATATGATAGTCCGTGCCGCAAATACCGACGCGGCGGATGCGGACAAGAACCTCACCCGGTGCAGGTACGGGAACGGGACGGTGTATGACCGAAAGACGGCCGGGCTCGTTGCAGATCAGCGCTCTCATAACATCACCTTTATAGATCGTTCGCAGCCGCATGCCCCGCGATGAGGCCGCGCAGGATCGGAGCTGCCGGTGCGACGCCTGTTTCGGCGACCCAGTCGAGGAAGGCCCGGATCCGCCGCTCCATCTTGACGCCGTGGTTCTGGGCGATGTCTGCGACGCGATGATCGAGGAAAGGATTGTCGAACCGTTCCATCGTCACATCGATATAGGCCTCAGCATCATCGCCCATGCCATGTGCCACAAAACCCGGTACGACCTCCTGGCGGTACATGGTCAGCAGCCGTTCGCGGACCACAGCGTCCGTTAAGAGAAGCCGCACCGTTTCCTCTTTGGCGCGACCTTCGCGCATCCAGAGGTCGGCAAGGAACGTGTGACCGAGATTGAGAATATGCAGCTTCAATCGCTCATAGGGCTCGAGATCGTCTGTCAGAACAACACATGGATGCTCGAACGGAAGCTTTAGTCCCGGCTTCGCCTCGATTGCCCAGAGCGCGTAAGGCTCGGCCACCGCGCCGACCGGTTCGATCGGCTCGGAGACGATGCGGTCCACGAGCGAGTTGGCGAAGATAACCTCTGTTTCGACGTAGCGCAGAAATGCCTCGTCTGCACCGACGTCCGCAGCGAGCGACAGAACCGCTTGCTGCAGATTATCACCATTGCGGTTCAAGAGTTCGCAAGGCAGCACCGTCAGCGAGCCGTTTTGCGCTTGCCAGCGATGCAGCAGCAGAGCCGTGAGCTTGCCCACGAACGAGACGGGGACGCATCCCGAGAAGAGCGCCTCAGTGCGATCGGCCTCGGATACGTCATAGCCGCGATCGCCGGTATTGGAGACAACGAAAGCCGCGTCGTTTGCAAACAGGACCTTCAGCTTCGCCCAGTCGGCCTGCGCCGAGATGCCGCCATCGACGGATGTGACAGCGATCTGCCGCTCGATCCTCCGCCCATCCTCGATGCCGCGGATCACAACGGGGTAGCCTTGGGGATTGCCGAAGGCACCAACGCGGCGGGCGCGCTCGGCAGAACCCGAGACCTGCACGATGGTAATGGGGCCGATGGCCTGACCGGCTTCGCGTGCCTCGTGAACGAAGAGAGCGACATGCGCCTGAAGAAACCGGCTGGTTCCGAACTGAATGATGCGCGTGTTCACAGCGACAACGCCCACATGGTCGCGACTGGCAGCGCATCACGGGCAGCAAGCATCGCAGTGTGTTCAGTCCTGCGGCTCTCCAATCCGATCATGCTTCTGATGCTCCTCACACGCCCATGCTTTTTATATGCAAAGAACAGGGTGTCGCACAATGCTTTGTTTTGTTCGTCGCGTGCAATAGACAAACTGAAACCGCTGGCGAGACAGGCTGGGAGTCGTGCAAGATGAAGGGAAATGCCGTCTACAAGCGGAGTTACAACGGTTGCCTCGCGATGTGCGGGAGTCTGCAGCTTGGTGCCTGCCTACCCTCCGAAAACGAACTTGCGCAGCAGCTTTCCGTCAGTCGCACCACGATCCGCACCGTCATGACCGGCCTTGAGGCCGTCGGTATTCTCAGCCGCGAGGGAGCCATACGGCGCCTGTCGCGTCATCCTCAGCCTGAAGATGCCTTTCCCGATACCCAGACCCAATCGACCAGCGCTACGGTCGAGCGTCGTTTTCTGGAATGGATACTGGATGGCAATATCGGCCCCGGCTATCTGTTGACGGCTGCTGAACTCGCGCGACAGTTCGGCACATCGACGACGATCATCCGCGAACACCTGCCGCATTTCCAGCACTTCGGCCTCATCGAGCGGCGCCCGAACAGCGCATGGCTCTTCAAGGGTGTTACGCCAGCCTTCGCAAACGAGATCTACGAGGTGCGCGAAATGTTCGAACTGCGCGCCGCGCGCAGCTTCGCCGTTCTACCAGACGATTCCCGGTCATGGCGCCACATGCGGATGATCGAGGCGGAGCATAGGGCGCTGCTCAAAAGCATCGACAAAGACTATAGTTTGTTTCCCAATCTCGACGAACGCCTGCACCGCACCATTCACGAAACCACGGACAACCGGTTCATCAAGGATTTCTACGACATTATCTCGATGCTCTTCCATTACAATGCCCGGTGGGACGTGGAAGACGAAAAGCAACGAGCCTTCGCCGCGCTTACAGAGCACATCACTTACATAGAAGCTCTGCTGGGCCGGGACCTGAAGGCTATCGATCAGGCCTGCCGACAGCACCTGAAGACGGCACGCTCCAATTTGTTGCGGTCGATAGAACTGCGAATGACGATGCCGCCCGCCTGAAGGATCACGAACCCATCACCTGCGTGAATCGGACATCCCGCATCGATTCATAAGTTTGGTTGGACGCTTTCATCGCAACGGGCGATTCTCGCCCCATGAAACATCAACCCTATTACCTCTATATCGAACGTACCCGACCAGCAGAGAATATGGCCCGGTTCTATGCCCTGTCTATCGAACCCTCCTTGTTCGGCAAGGCATCCCTCATCCGCCGTTGGGGACGTATCGGGACAACGGGTCGCGAGAAAATCCATCTGTTCGAAGACGAGGCAGCGGCTGTGACCCTATTCCTGCAGGTTGCTCGGCAGAAGCGACAGAGAGGTTATATTTCCAGATCCGCGACATCCCATCCTGTACCGGCTCCGTAGCACGTTTCGTCGTCGGAAAGGTTTGTTTGCACTTTCGAAGAATCTCATGTTGCCGGAACAAATGGTCTGATCTTGCATTGTCATCTGCCGCTGTAACTGCCTTCTTTTCGGCGCCTGGAGTATGCATGAGCCAGAAAGATGATTGGCATCTGACGGAAATCCTCGATTACGAGCATGGCCGCGGTGACCCCTTTGCTGCCGCCGTTCGGGCGACGCGCATGGCGATGGTCATCACGGACCCTTCGCAGCCAGATAATCCGATCGTGTTCTGCAACGAAGCCTTCCAGAACCTCACCGGCTATGATCGCGAGGAAATTGTCGGCCGCAACTGCCGGTTCCTTCAAGGCGACGAAACCGATAAGGCAAGTGTTTCTAAAATCCGCGCGGCCATCGAGGCGGAAGAGAGCATTCACGTCGACCTGCTCAACTACCGCAAGGATGGCTCCACATTCTGGAACGCACTTTTCCTGAGCCCGGTGCGCGGCGCAAGCGGGGATGTCCAATTCTTCTTCGCGTCGCAACTCGATGTCACGGATCGCGTTATGGCGCAGGAGACAATCTCGGCGCAGAAAGCCGCCGTCGATAGCGAGGTCAAGCGCCGAACGGCGGATCTGGAAAAGGCTCTGGAAGCCAAGACCCTGCTGCTTCATGAGGTTGACCACCGGGTAAAGAACAACCTGACCATGATCGGCGCCCTCCTGCGGTTGCAGGTCCGTTCGATAGATGATGCGGATATAAGGGTGAAACTTGAAACGATGATGGAGCGTATCGACGCGCTTGCCACGGTTCACCGCCGGCTCTATCAGGCGGATGACGTAACGCGCTTCGATGTCGCGGCCTTTGCCGCCAATCTCGCCTCGGACGTCATCGGCGCCAGTGGGCGCAGCAACATTCGTCTGAAATGCGATATCGAGCCGATCGAGGTTCGGTCCGAACATGCATCGGCTCTCGGGCTGATCCTGAACGAGGTTCTGACCAACGCCATCAAGCACGGTTTGCGAGAGAACCGTGCGGGATCGATTTCAATCACGGCAACACGGGATGGCGACGAAGCGAAGCTATCGATCGAAGATGACGGGGTCGGGTTGATTATGGACCCCGCGACGAACGGGCTTGGTCACGCCCTGATCAAACGCCTGTCGCCGCAGAGCGGCACGACGGTTGCGTGGGACCGCCTGCCAACGGGCACTCGCGTCACCTTGCACATACCGGAAATGGAGCACACATCATGACCCCCCCTCCCGCGGTCTTCAAAGCCCTGCAGGTTCTCATCGTTGAGGACGAGCCTTTGCTGGCCATGGATGTTGAGATGATGGTTGAAGAAGCCGGGCACAATGTGGTTGGCGAGGCCGCGTCCCTCTACGACGTCGAAGCAATGGAGACGGAACTGGCGCCGGACCTCGCACTGGTCGATATGCAGCTTGCTCGTGGCACGAACGGCCTCGATGTATCCAAGCTGATCCAGGACCGTTGGCCCTCGGCAGTCATTGTTTTTGTCACCGCGAACCCGAAGAAGATACCCGAGGATTTTTCCGGCGCTCATGGCGTCATCGCCAAGCCCTTCTCGCGCAGCGGTTTCCTCTCCGCCCTGAATTACCTGGGCGAGGGCATCGCAGACCCGCCCCCGGCATCGACCCAGCCCTCAAGCTTCGTTGCCTCGCCGTCTGTACGGGACATCTGGTCGGCGCGGGCGCAGATCGACCGTTAAGCGGGCGAACAGTTATTATGCCATCAGTGGTCATGACGGTAAATTCGCTGGAGCCGAGATAGCCCACACGTGCCCAGGCAAGCCACAGATTGGTACGGGCATCGGAACAGCGATACGCTGTCTACCGGCCTACTCTCTTCATTCGGTCTGCTGAAGCTGCGACAGGAGAGCGTTCATCTTCACAACAAGGCCTGTCGGTGCATAATCGACTTCGACGCCACCGGAACCAGCCAGCCCCATGCGAAGAAGTTTCGTACCGAAACCCTTGCGCTCGGGTGGCGTCACGAGCGGTCCGTCTGTCTCCTGCCACGTCATGTGCAACGCACGCTCCGAGCCCTTCCCGTCGATAAACCAGTCGATGGAGACACGCCCATGCTCGTTCGACAAGGCGCCGTACTTCACTGCATTGGTGCCGAGTTCGTGAAGCAACAACGCGAGCGACAGCGCGCCCTTCGGCCCCACAATCGTGCGGGGCCCGCGGAGATCGACCCTGTCCGCAGGGGCCACACTCTCCAGCGTCGTTGCCATGATCGCCTGGATCGGTGCGGAATCGTGATTGTCATGCAGGAGCACATCATGCGCGCGACTGAGGGCGTGGAGCCGCTTCTCGAAGGTGCGCACATGCGCCTGCTCGGTCACCGGGCGGAGCGTCTGCGTGGCGATGGCTTGGACCATGGCCAGCATGTTCTTCAGCCTATGCGCCATTTCCCTGTTGATCAGCTCTTTTTCAGCCTCGACCATCTTTCGATCTGAAATGTCGGTTACGGCAACGACCGCACCCGAAAGCTCTCCGGAGAGGTCCTTGATCGCCTCGCCCACAATCGAGATCCACGTCTTGCTGCCATCCGGGCGGTGATAGAGCACCTCCACTTTCGCACGGTCGCATTCGCGGGCCATGATACGCGCGAGGGGATATTGTTGCGGATCGAACGGTGAGCCGTCGTGATGTGTCGCGACGAACATGTCATACTCGTCCACCGACTGCGCGGCCGTCGCGTCATGACCCAACAACTGTTGCGATCGCTCATTCTGGAGAATGATCCGACCTGTCGGCGCTTCCGCGAGAAGCACGCCGACAGGCATGGTATCGATGATGGTCGAGAGTTGCTGCTGCTGGTCGCGAAGCTCGGCTTCCAGCTTCAGTCGCGCCGTAACCTCCACGAAGAGAACGACGAAGCGCTCTGGGTCGAGCGGCTGGGCATGGCCTTCGTACCAGCGACCTGTCGTGCCGACCTCCCGCACGAAAACAAGGGGTTCGCCGGAACTTACAACGCCCGCAAATGCTGCGATCCATTCGTCTTCGGCGCCCGAGAAGACCTCGCGAACGGTTCTGCCGACAGCCGAGGATGGGGGAATGCCAACCAACTCACCCCAGGCTCTGTTAACCTCGATGTAGCGCCAGTCAACCACGTGACCGACCTCGTCACGGATGAGCTCGCCGAGAATGAAGCCCTCCTCAAGCTGTTCGAACAGGCCGCGCCAGTGCGCCTCACTCTTCTGCAGGCGTTCTTCCGCCAGCTTTCGGGCCGTCACGTCGGAGAAGACGGACGCGATGCGATCCGCGCCTATCCGCCGAATGCGGTTCTCGAACCATTTGCCACCGATTTCCGTTGCCTGATTCACATGCACAAGCGGCTCGCCGACTTCGAAGACGGAGCGGTAAGCGGGCATCATGTCCTCGAGAACACCGGGGGCAACCTGAGACAGGGTTGCACCGAGAACGGTCGTCGGCGCCATGCCGGTCAAGCGCTCGAACGCGGGATTGATGTCTTCAAAGCGGATGTCGGTGATATCGCCCGCAGCGTCGCGCACCGCGCTCGCGACATAGTAGCCTTCCTGCATGTCGTGGAAAAGCGAGCGATACATGAGTTCGGATACGCCGACCTCGATCTGCTTCTCCACGACCTTCGCCAGCGTCTCCAGCGTCAGCCGGTCGCGCTCAACCCAGACGCGGGGCTTCGTGTCGATGGCCGCGAGCGCGCCGATCAAATGCCCGTCCGGCAGGCATATGGGAACACCGAGATAGGCAACGACGCCAAGATCGTCGATCGCCATGTTGTCGCGAACGATCTCGTTCAGGCGCGCGTCCTCGATCGTCAGCACGGCACTCGTGGCCACGACGTGCTGGCAGAACGAGTGCGTGATCGGCGTTTCGCCGCGCGCGGCCCATGGCTCGGGAAGGCCGCAGTGACCGGCGAAGACCTGACGATGCTCATCGACGATGGAGATGATGGCTACGGGGACATCGAGCGCCGCGCGGACATGCTCGGTCAGATGCCCGAACTGTTCGTTTCCGGCCTTGTCGAGAAGTCCACTGCGACGGATCGCGGCGATGCGCTGGGTGGCGAGTTCTTCGGCGTTCATCCTGACCTTGTCGACCTTGATGCGGGCGATCTTCCCGGACCCGCGCCAGAGGGACAATCCAGCGGCTGCGACGTTCGGCTCACAGATACGACCGAACGCCGGTATTTCAAGCATGTTCTGAAGGAAACATGTTCATTACAGCGTCGAACGATGAAAATGGCGTTAAATGAACGAGCTTGTGCCTGATAGAGCACATAAGGGGCGTGTGCTACGGCTGATGTTACCCGATGACAAACCGGCTCCGCGAAGGGAGCCGGCTTCCACGCAACGGGATCAGTATTTCAGAATCTGCCCGGCAGCTGACAGTTTCTTGCGGAGATCGTTGACATTGACCTTATTCACGTTGCCGGCTGGTGCCAGCGCAGCAGCAGCTCCTGCCGCCTGCCCAAGCACCATGAATGTCGGCTCGACTCGAACGGACGTGAAGGCTGCATGACTTGACGAGATGGCAACGGGAACGATGAGATTGGTCACCTGCGCCGCCTTCGGCAGCATGGCCCGATACGGGATCTGGTAGGGGCCTACGCCGATGCCGTCTCGTGACTCATCGGCAATAAAACCGCCAATAACGGTCCGAATCATGCCGTGCTCATCCATGGGATAAAATCCCAGGCCAATCGTGTCGGAAAACGTCGTTTTCTGCATCAGATTCTTCTGCGTCAACACAAATTGACCCACAAGACGCCGTGCTTGGCGGACATACATCTGACGGGGGAAGCCGCCGTTATCAACAAATTCGTCAGCGCAATAACCAAACTTGGACGTATAGTCTCTAACATATTGAGGAACGCGTGGATCTGTCTGGCCAAACCAAAGTAGGCCCTTGATGTGATCGCGTACCAGTTTGCGGATCTGATCGCGCTTGGCTTCGTTACCGATCGTGTAGTCGTACCCGATATGCCAGACATTTGTAGAGAAGAAGGGTGTCGAGTTGACATCCTGTTTTCCGCGGACCGTTTTGCCGTAGCCCAGAAAATATGCCTGATCGATGGCGATACCAGCAGGTTTATGAGCGGCAAGGAAGCGGGCCGTCGTCTCGTATCTCAACGGATCGTAATTTTCAGGTTTCGAGAAAGGAATGCGATTATTCGGGTCATCCGTTACGCAAAGCCGGTAGTTGAACGCCATCATACTCCTGTCGGCTGATCCCAAAGGCTTTTGCCCGACAGAAATCACGCCGGGCAGCAGACCGCTATTCCGATCTCCGGGAATGACATACGGATCGACAAGGATGGACTTGTGGCTGACATAAGGCCTGGCAAGCTTCTGTACGCCAGCAGCCGTTTCTCCGTATTTGGCGCGACTTTCCCGTCCAGCAATCGTGCTGACGAAAGCCTTGAACATCAGGTCGCCTTCGTAACTAGCGTCGATGAACACGGCTCCGCAGTAGGTCTTGCCGGAGACCATCGCAATCTCGGTGATGACCTTGTTGACTTTGGTGGTCTTCAGCAAGCGCTGCTGGAACTCCACCTTGACCTTTGCCGTGGCCAACATGGCGTTAAACGTCGATTCCGCCCATTTCGACTCGAAATAAATGCGAATGGGATCCGACGTGCCGTAATGGGCCTTTGCCTTCGCAAGAAATTCGGCGGTTATCCCACCATAGACGTTTTTTCTTGGCGATGCGTCGGTCTTGGTTAGGCCGTTCGACATCATACCGCCGATATGAGCCGTCGGCTCCAGCAGGATAACGGATTTCTTCAGCCGTGCGGCCTGGATAGCGGCTGTGATGCCCCCCGGCGTGCCACCATAAACAACGACGTCCGCGCGCTGGCAAACAGCTGCAGCAGCCTGCCCAATGCCTAGCAGAACGCAGAAACCCAGCAAAAAGCTGAATCGCTTCATCTGAACGAAAAAATCGACCATATTCAACAACTCCTAGTTAAAGGAGAAATATCGAATGCTATGGGAAAAGACAATTCTCGAAAAGACGTGCTGACGAAGAATTCACCAACTTCAGAAAGTCGACTGAACGATCTCCATCTTCCACGTCTTCGGCCCCAACGAGATGGAGACGGTCGTCGCCGATGCGACCGCAAGGCCTCCGCAAAGGGAGCCTGTCGTGATGACAGCGCCCTGCAACAGCGCTCCGGCGGGCCGATCGGCCTCATTGGCATAGGCGACAAGCGCCGCTAGGGGGTCACCATCCGGATGTGCGCTCGGGGCATCAAAGATGGATTGATCGCCTATGGAAACGCGGAGGTTGTCCGCTACCCGGCCTTCATCGAGAACGTCCGCTTCGAGTTCCGGCCCAAGGCGATAGCCCGCGTTGCTCATGAGGTCTGCAACCAGCAGGCTTGCCCGCCCCTGCGGCCCGTTCTTGTAGCGACTGCGAACAAGCTCGACGCCGAGACGGGTCGCGGCAATAGCATTGCGGATTTCCTGACGGCCATAGGGCTCGGCGCGAACCGGAAGATCGCGTCCGAGAACGAGCGCGATCTCCACTTCGAGTTTCAGCCCGGCCTGATACGGAAAGCTTGCCGCGTCCGTAACGGACAACAGCGGCGCACGGAGCACGCCGTCCTCTCGCAGGGAGAGCTTCCACCCCTTGGGATCGATGCCCAGCCTGTCCAGGATCGTATGCTGGATCGCAGAGGCATCCATCAAGGACGGTTCCGCACCGGCGTCTACCTCGATCGTTCCGCCGCTTCGAATAGCCTCAGCCAGAATCTCCGCCAAATCCATATGCATATGCCTCCCCTCCCCTGCTTGCAGTTGGCTTATCGGTCCCTGTGGATCGGCTCTGCCACGAAAGGTCCACCTTGGTAAAGCGATGCGGGATCGTCTTTCGCCGGCATGGAAATGGCGGCGTCCAGTTCTGATCGGAACGTCTCGGCATTGTCCTTGGGGCGCCATCCGAGATAGGCGGCTGCGCTATTGTCCCACCACGAGCAGTCATTGTTCGAAACACCCCAGATGATCGGGCAGCCGAGCAAGGGTGCATGAAAAACCCGCCCTATCAGCGCTTCGAAATCATCGAACGACATCCACGTCGAGAGCATGCGGTGGTTCCGCGGCTTTTCGAAGCAGCTGCCGATGCGGACCAGCGCCGTCTCCTGCCCGAACTTCTCGTAGTACATCCGCGCCAGGGCCTCGCCGAAGCATTTCGAGACGCCATAGAGACCGTCGGGACGCATCGGCGACGTCGTGTCGATGTGCTCGTCCTGCCGGTAGAAGCCGATCGTGTGATTGGAGCTTGCGAAGAGAATACGGGGCTGACCGTGTGCCTGCGCCGCCTCGTAGAGATTGTACAGACCGGCAATATTGGCGTTGAGGATCTTGGCAAACGTGTCCTCGACCGAAACGCCGCCAAGATGCAAAATCCCATCACAACCTTCGACGAGTGCCATGACCGCATCTGCATCGCCGAGGTCGCACGGCATCAGCTCTTCGTTCGGCGCAGCGTCGCCCAGATCCGCGATATCAGAAAGCCTGACGATGTCGGCCATCTTGCCCAGTCGCTCGCGCATGGCGCGGCCCAAACCGCCCGCAGCGCCGGTTACCAGCAGTCGTTTCAACGGCAATTCCTCCTGTGTTTGTCAACTTATCATACAGGTTGCTGGAATCGCGTCAACAGATCGGCTATATCAGTATCAGCGGATGCACGTATACTGCATCGAACATCAGTCGGAGAGACGAAGAATGAACAAGGTCCGCGCCACGGGAGGCACCTTGACGGCAAGGCTTGGAGAGAGCCTTCGCACGGCCATCGTGGACGGTCGTTTTCCGCCCGGCACCAAGCTTCCAAGCGAAGCGCAGCTGGGAAAATCGCATGGCGTCAGCCGCACCGTGGTGCGCGAAGCGATCGCCAGTCTGCGTGCCGACCGGCTGGTGGATACGCGGCAAGGCGCTGGCGTCTTCGTTCTGGAACCGCCCCAGCCTATGGTGCCGGCGGCTCTTTCGTTGCAAAATATTGATCCTGCGCGCGTCTCGTCCATGATCGAGGTTCTGGAACTCAGGACCGCCGTCGAGGTCGAATCAGCTGGTCTCGCGGCCCTGCGACGCTCTCCGTTGCAGGAAGAAGTGATTCTCGAGCGCCATTATGCCGTGCGTGCGTGCCTCGAAGCGGGAACATCGAGTTCTGAGGCAGACTTCGCGCTTCACCTTGCCATCGCAGAGGCTACGAACAATCCGCGGTTCCGGGATTTCCTGTCGATGATCGGCGCGAACGTCATTCCGCGCGCGGCCTTGCGCACCGGCGACGAAGAGGCCGACCAGTCGGCTTATCTCAAGCTGATCGACGAAGAACATCGAGCGATCGTCTTCGCCATCTCCAACGGCGACGACGACGGTGCGCGCGAAGCGATGCGCCGCCACCTTCGTGGCAGCCAGACGCGTTACCGTTCTCTGCTGCGCGAGAATCGAAAAGCTGTATGACAGGTCATTGACACCCGTCTGATGAACTTGTAGGTCTTGGGATGCCGGAGGAGGCAAAGAGGACATCCTAATGAATCCGCAAGACGTAAAGGTCGCGCTTGGCGCTGGCCTGTTGTCATTTCCCGTGACCCATTTCGATGGCAACGGTATTTTTCAGGCCGAAAGCTATCGCCGCCATGTCGAGTGGCTGGCCGGCTTTCCGGCTCCGGTTCTGTTTGCAGCCGGCGGCACTGGCGAGTTCTTCTCGCTTGCCCCACGCGAAATTCCCGACATTATCCGCGCCGCCAAGGAAGCGGCTGGCAAGACCGCCATCGTATCCGGCTGCGGATACGGTACGGAAATCGCGATCGAGATTGCCTGTAGCGCGGAGAAGGCAGGTGCTGACGGCATCCTGCTCCTTCCGCATTATCTGATCGACGCGCCGCAGGATGGCATCTTCGAGCACGTCCGCCGCGTCTGTCAGTCGGTTGGCATCGGCGTCATGGTCTACAATCGCGACAACTCTGTTATTCAGGTTGATACGCTGCAGAGGCTCTGCGACGCCTGCCCCAACCTCATCGGCTTCAAGGACGGCACGGGCGATATCGGCCTCATCCGTCAGATCTCTGCCACGATGGGCGATCGCCTCACCTATCTCGGTGGCATGCCGACAGCGGAATTGTTTGCGGAAGCCTATCTGGCAGCCGGTTTCACAACCTATTCATCCGCTGTCTTCAACTTCGTGCCGAAACTCGCTATCGAATTCTACGACGCCCTGCGTGGTGGCGACCGTGCGCGTTGCGAGACGATCCTGAAGGACTTTTTCTATCCCTTCATGGCGCTCCGCAGCCGCCGCAAGGGCTATGCCGTTTCCGCTGTCAAGGCTGGCGTCCGCTTGCAAGGCTTCGATGCCGGCGCCGTTCGCCCGCCCCTTTCGGACCTGACCGCCGAGGAGGAAGGCATCCTCGACAAACTGATCGATCCCTGGAGGCGCTGAGGTGAAAATCGCAGCCGTCCACACGCATCTTCTGGAATACCGGCTACCGACGCCGTTCGAAAGCGCATCCATGCGGTTCGATCGGCGGGCGCATATCCTTGTCGAAGTGGTCTGCGACAATGGCCTCGTCGGCTGGGGTGAGTGCCTCGGCCCTGCCCGGCCGAATGCCGCTGTGGTCAAAGCTTATACGCAGTGGCTGATCGGCGCCGATCCGCTGGAGACGGAGAAGATCTGGGCTGTGCTCTACAATGCGCTGCGTGATCAAGGCCAGCGCGGCCTCGCCATCACCGCGCTCTCCGGTATCGATATCGCGCTCTGGGATATCAAGGGCAAGCACTTTGGCGTGCCCGTATCGACGCTGCTTGGAGGCCGCTTCCGTGAAAGCGTCAAGGCCTATGCGACCGGCAGCTTCAAGCGCGACGGCGTCAACCGTCTGGATGACAACGTCGCCGACATCACGCGCTATCAGCGCGAGGGCTTTCACGCGAGCAAGATCAAGATCGGCTTCGGGGTTTCGGAAGATCTTGCGATCGTGCGCGCTGTACGCGATGCCGTCGGTCCGGATTTCCGCATCATGGTCGATGCCAATCACGGCTATGATTCGCTGGATGCGATCCGTTTTGGCAATGCCGCGGCCGAACTGGATATCGACTGGTTCGAGGAGCCCGTGGTGCCGGAGCAGCTTTCCGCCTATCGGGAGGTGCGCGATCGCCAGCCGATTCCGGTTGCGGGCGGAGAGACGTGGCACAGCCGCTGGGGCATGCGGGAACCCATCGAGACCCGCGCCGTCGATATTCTCCAGCCAGATCTCGCGGGAACAGGCGGCTTTACCGAAGCGCGGCGGATCGCCGATCTTGCAGCCCTTCATGGCGTGCGCGTCGTGCCGCATGTCTGGGGCACGGCTGTCCATATCGCTGCAGCTCTGCAGTTCATGGCTGCCATGGTGCCGAGCCCGGTGCGTGTCAATCCGGTGGAGCCGATCCTAGAATTCGACCGTACGGAAAATCCCTTTCGGCAGGCCGTGGTCAAGACGCCGATCGATCACGTCGGCGGTGTCGTTGCAATTCCCAACGGCCCGGGTCTTGGCATCGAGATCGATCGCGACGCCCTTGCCGAATACCGCATGCCCGACGCAGGAAAGGACATCTAATGCTCGTCAGACCCCTTTCGGGACCAGCACCGAAGTTCACCTTCCCCGCAGGCGCCGTCGATTCGCAGATGCACATGTATCTGCCGGGATATCCGGCACAGCCGGGTGGCCCGGATCTGCCTGCGGGCAGTCTGCCGGATGCCGAGCAGTACCGCACCTTCATGGCATGGCTCGGCATTGATCGCGTCATCATCACGCAGGGCAACGCCCATCAGCGCGACAACGGCAACCTTATCGCCTGTCTTGCGGAGATGGGCGATGTCGCCCGCGGCGTCGCCGTTATTGATACCGATACCAGCGAAGGCGAGCTAGACCGCCTCTCTGCCGCTGGCGTCGTTGGCGTCCGCATCATGGATCTTCCTGGCGGCGCCGTTGGCCTCGATGCTCTTGAAGCCGTCGATGCAAAAGCCGCAAGCCGCGGCTGGATGGTGGCTGTCCAGTTCGACGGCAACCGCATCCTCGACCATGTCGACCGGCTGAAGGCGCTGAAGTCGCGCTGGGTGTTCGATCATCACGGCAAGTTCTTTGCGGGCGCCACAGCCGATGGACCCGAGATTACGGCGCTCCGTGGACTGATGGATGGCGGCCGGTGCTGGTTCAAGTTCGCCGGTGTGTACGAGTCGTCCCGCTCGGGCGGTCCTGATTATGCGGACGTCGCAGCCTTCTCGCGGGTTCTGGCGGCGCATGCGCCCGAGCGCATCGTCTGGGGCAGTAACTGGCCGCACAATCTGGCGAAGACTCAGGATGCCTATCCCGACGATATCGCATTGGCGAACACGGTTCTGGGATGGATCGGCGATGAGGCGGCCATTCGTCAGGCGCTGGTCGATAATCCCGAAGAGCTTTTTGGCCTTCCCGCATGGCAGGCGGTCGAGAAGAAAGTTTGACACGGTCCGGCAGTGGAGAGCCGGACTTGATTTGAAAAGGTGGAGGAAACCATGAACTTTGCAGGCAAGCTGATCATGGCGTTGGGCATAGCCCTCGCCGCATCGACCGCACAGGCGCAGGAAATCACCCTGCGTTCCGCGGACATTCATCCCGACGGCTATCCGACCGTCGAGGCGGTCAAATATATGGGCCAGCTGGTCTCTGAACGGTCGAACGGCCGTATCAAGATCGAGGTGTCCAACAACGCCGTTCTCGGCAACGAGAAAGACACGATCGAGCAGACCCGTTTCGGCGTCATCGACATGAACCGCGTCAATGCTGCGCCGTTCAACAATCTCGTACCGGAAACGACGGTTCTCGGCCTGCCCTTCCTGTTCCGTTCGACGGAGCATATGCACCATACGGTAGACGGCCCCATCGGCGACGAAGTGCTCAAGGCTTTCGAGCCGCACGGCCTCGTCGGTCTCGCCTTCTATGACAGCGGCGCCCGGTCCTTCTACACCACCAAGAAGCCAATCGAGAAATTGGAAGACCTCAAGGGCATGAAGATCCGCGTCCAGCAATCCGACCTCTGGATTGCCATGATGCAGGCCTTCGGCGCCAACCCGACGCCTATGCCGATGGGCGAAGTCTACTCGTCGCTCGAAACCGGCGTCGTGGATGGTGCCGAGAACAACTGGCCGTCCTACGAGTCCGCTCGCCACTACGAAGTTGCCAAGAACTACACGCTGACCGAACACTCCCTGAACCCCGAGATCCTCGTCATCTCAAAGATCTCCTGGGACAAGCTGACGCCTGAAGACCAGACGCTCCTGCGCCAGGCCGCCAAGGACTCCGTCGGCAAGATGCGGGAACTCTGGTTGGCGCGTGAGAAGGCTTCCGAGGAGAAGGTTCGCGCAGCCGGCAACAACATCATCAAGGTCGACAAGAAGCAGTTCGCCGATGCGATGAAGCCCGTCTACGACCGCTTCGTTACCGAGCCTGCCATGAAGGACCTGCTCGAGCGCGTCCAGGCCGTTCAATAAAACCGCTTTCGACAGGCCCCTGACCGGGGCCTGTTTTCGCATGCCGGCCGGGGCTTTCCACCGGCTCTTTGGGAGGTTTCTGCAATGCGGCATTTCATGTCGTCAGTAAGGCCCGTTCTGGCCCTACTCAATCGGACGGCGATCTATCTCGCCGGCCTCGGGATCATCGCGATGACGCTGATCATCGGCTGGCAGGTTTTCGCGCGCTATGTGCTGAACGACACGCCGAGCTGGTCGGAGCCACTGTCGCTGCACCTCATGTCCTGGTTCATCTTGCTGGGTGCCGCCGTCGGCGTGCGCGAGAGCGTGCATCTGGGCCTTGATCTCGTGCACCACATGGTCCCGCCCGCCGTTCAGAAACTGATGGATCAGGTCAGCCTCGGCCTCATCACGCTCTTCGGCATTGCCATGACCTATTATGCCATTCTCCTGGCAGCCGGCACATGGACCGCGCGCATTCCTGTTCTGGGCTGGCCCGGCGGCGTGGATTTCATTCCCATGATCGTCGGCGGCGCGCTGATATCGCTGTTTGCAGCGGAGCGCTTCGTCGATGTGTCCCTCGGTCAGGAAGTCACCGACGTTGTCGTGCTGACGGAGGTTGCGTAATGGCCTATACCGTACTCTTCGGGACATTCGTCACGCTGATGTTCATCGGCATGCCCATCGCCTTCTGCCTCGGCATCGCATCGGTCGCCACCGTGCTCTACATGGGCCTGCCGCCGATCGTCGTATTCCAGCAAATGAATTCCGGCATGAACGTCTTCGCGATGATGGCGATCCCGTTCTTCATCTTCGCGGGCGACCTGATGGTGCGCGGCGGCATCGCCACCCGGCTGATCCGCTTTGCGGCCGGTCTCGTCGGCCACCTCAAGGGCGGCCTCGGGCAGGTCAATATCGTCGCCTCCACCCTCTTCGGCGGCATCTCCGGCTCGGCGGTCGCTGATGCCTCCGCCGTCGGCGGGCTGATGATTCCTCAGATGGCCGCGCGCGGCTACGATCGCGGCTATGCCGTCAACGTTACTGTCAACGCCGCCATCATCGCGCTGATGATTCCGCCATCGCACAACATGATCCTCTATTCGATTGCGGCCGGCGGCAACGTTTCCGTTGCCGACCTCTTCACCGCCGGCATCATCCCCGGCATGCTGCTGGCCGGCGCCCTCATGATCACGGCCTATATCGTCGCACGCCGCCGCGGCTATCCAGCGGAGCCTTTCCCCGGCTTCTCGCGGCTCGGCTACTATCTGCTTGCGTCCTTCCCCGGCCTTCTCCTGATCGGCATCATCTTCGGCGGCGTGCGCTCCGGTGTCTTCACGGCCACGGAAAGCTCCTGCATCGCCGTGCTCTACGCCTTCCTCGTCGCCACGCTCGTCTACCGCGAACTCGATTGGGCCGGTTTCATCGAAGCTGTTCTGGGTGCCGCGCGGACGACGTCCATGGTGCTCCTCGTCATCGGCACCGCCGCCTCGTTCGGATGGCTCATGGCCTTCCTGCAGGTTCAGACCCTGATGATCGGCGCAATCAGCGCCATCTCCGATAATCCGCTGATCGTCCTGCTCGTGATCAACATCCTGCTGCTGTTGCTCGGTACCTTCATGGATATGGCACCTCTGGTGATCATAGCGACGCCGGTTCTGCTGCCCGTCGTCAAGGCGTTCGGTGTCGATCCCGTGCATTTCGGGGTGGTTATGATCCTCAATGCCGGCATCGGGCTGAACACGCCACCGGTGGGAACGGTGCTCTTCGTCGGCTGCGCCGTGGGGGGAATTTCGATCCGGGAAGCGATGAAGACGATCTGGCCGTTCTTCGGCGCGAGCGTCGCCGTCTTGATGTTTGTCACCTACATCCCCGCACTGTCGCTCTGGCTGCCCGCTGTCTTCCGGTAAGCAACCGACCCTCCAAGCTACCTCTTCACGCCCTGCATCTCGCCGATGCGGGGCGTTTTCGTCTCGACCGCGTAGCCCGCTTGACGGCGAGGACAGGTCGTATTGGCTGTGTAGGAAGGAAGGAGAGGCCCCGATCACAGACAAGCAAGCTCGTTTCCGGAGCGCGCGGCACTCTGGTGCAAGGTCGTCTCTGGCGGGAAGTGACTCTGGCGTCATGTGCTCTGTAGCGAAGTGGACGTCCAGCTCCAGGTGCTTTTTGAAGCAAGAGGTTCTCCGAACCAGATCATAGATCCACCCTGCTAACCTCCAGAAACGGAAAAGCCTGCCGCGGGAGGAGGTGCGGCAGGCTTTCCGAAAAAACCGAACATTGGCTGGGAGGAGGAGTGCCGATGTTCGAACAGACGTCCCTGGGAGGAGGAGAGGAGCGTCTGAGGAACGAAGCTTTGCGGGAGGAGGTGCATCGCTTCGTTGATTGGGAATATACGGATCCTGTCGGGATATCCCAGAGCTGTCTTTGCAGTGCAGCCATGCGATAGAAGCAGGACTCGAAAAAGGGGTACGGATCAGGCACGGAAGCGGTCGAAGGCCGTCAGTCGGCGCATCGGTGGCTCGGCCTCGGGATAGCGATAGATTTCGCTGCGCAGGAACCGTAGTTCTTCGTCTACCGCCTCTTCGGCGATCTCGATCCACCAGGATTTCGGCCGTCCGTCGCTACCATCGGCCCAGCGATAGCCGCGTGCCTTGAGGTGGTCTTTCATATCGAACGGACTGTGTTCGGCATAAATGCGGACGCGGCTGTTCTGGCTGGCTTCGTGCAGTTCGGCAAACGCGGTGGGTGCGCCATCGACCGCACGGTTCAGAACTTCCAGAAGCGCGAAACAATCGTCCACCGCGCGGTGACCTTCATGGAAGAAGCCGGCCTGACCGATGAGATAACCAAGCTTGGTGCCCTCGTAGCCACGTGCCGACCAGTCGATCTCCGCATTCGAGCACGCCCATGCCTTGCGTTCGAAGACCGGGTGAAAGGTCTCGCAGAACGGCCGATCAAAGGCTGCGTTGTGGGCAATGATGAGGTCCGCGGGTGCGATCATGGCTTCGAGAGCCCTCACGTCGATCTCCTGCCCCGCGACCATCTCATCCGTGATCCCTGTCAGACGGGTGATTTCAGGGGGGATGGGCGCAGAAGGCTGACGCAGACCGCCGAAGACGCCGGTGACGTCCCCGATGTCGCCGGTCTCGTTATAGGTGAAGGCGATCGCGCCGATCTCGATGATCTCGTTGCGCCGGTGATCGAGACCCGTCGTTTCCGTATCGAGTATGACGCCGCGCAAGGGAAAGCCCGGCCGCAGGGACGTGATGACGTCGCGCGGCTCCAGCTTGCGCAGGATCCGGTACCGCCCCGTGCCGGTCAGCTGCTCGACCAGGTTCGCTTCCGCTGCGGGTCCAGACGGCAGGGCCGCCGGTCGCGCGCGTCGTGTCGGCGGTCGGGATATCTCGCGTGGCTCATGCGAAAACATGTCGAACTGCACTGCCATTGGCCGCCTCTATTGCCGTCACCAGAGCGGTGAGATGCCCGTCTCATCGTTTGAGTCTATCGAGACTCGCTGAGATCACTATAACCCGATGACAGATCAACGTCAGGAGCAAGCCCGTGGAAACCACTGAAATCGGAAGCCGCAGCGATTTTGCGCTCTGGGCGATACAGCGCGCCCAAGAGATCGTCACCACCGAGGGGGCCGCTTTCGCGATTGCTGCGCGTGACATGGACGACGACGCGTTAGCAGCCACTGCCGCAGCTTTGGGAACCGCGATATCCGAGGCGATGATGGAGGTCTTCGACGGGCTCATCGGCGACTAGGACGCCGATCGTCAAGTTTCCATCGATTTCAGTCGGATACGCCCTTCACTTCACAAGGAACCGCCATATGTCAGTGTAAAGCGTCCTGGAGGCATTTCCCGGAGGCCTTTAATGTAAGGAGTTGGGGTTATGGGAAGTTCTGCACTGATCAGCATCTTGATCACGTTTCTCGTCGTCGTTCTGGTTCTCTATCTCGTCGCGCGCCTGCCCATCGACGGCCGTGCGAAGCAGATTGTTCAGATTATCGTCATCATCATCGGCATCATCTCGCTCTTGAAGTACCTCGCCGTATTTTAAGCCAGATATGGATCGCCTTACCCAATGGGTCTGAGGTGACGTTTGATCGACCATGCAAGACAGGTCCGGCTTATATGCCGGGCCTGTTTTCGTTAGGGCTACGCGAATGTCTCGTGGCTATCCGCCTTGCCCTTGACCCAGTAACCGGCTGCCTTCAACCAGCCCTGAGGCAGGCCGCGCCGTTCGACCTCTGCGCGCAGGGCCCGCGTGACGGCGGCTTCCGCAGCGATCCAGACGAACGTGTTTGGCTCGATCTGAATGGTCTTCAGGAGATCGAGAAGTGCCGCTGCATCATTGCCAGCAGCCAAGGGGCGGTAGGTCCACAGCGCGTTCAGCGTCGCCTTGGTTTCAAAGACTTGCCGTTCTTGAGGGCCGGTAATTGCCACAAGACTGGTAATGACCTCATCTGCAGCGGCCTCCTCGATCCGGCGGCCAATGGCCGGCAGTGCCGTCTCATCACCGATCAGCAGCCACCGTTTCACATCCGCAGATATGATAGCCGAGCCACGTGGCCCGCCGATCTGGAGTTCATCGCCGACCTTTGCATTTGCCGCCCAATGCGTTGCTGGGCCTGCATCGTGCAAAGCGAAGTCGATCACGAGGCTTCCGGTTTGGACATCGTAACGGCGCGGGGTGTAGTCACGACGCTCCTCCTCGTTTGTGACGGACGGCAACAGTATTTTCACATGATCATCGGGCGAAAGGCTCGTGAAGCCGGCAAGGTCTTCGCCACCAAGCGTGATCCGCAACATCGCGGGCGTTACGTATTCGATGGCTGAAACAGTCAGCGTTCTACGGGTGAGAACGTGTCGTACGCGCTCGATGTGCGGCGGCTTTTTGAGTGTGACCGTTGGACGGGTCATGGTCGGCGTCCTTTCAGAAGACATGGGTGCAAGAAGTTCGAACATCTCAGAGGCACCAAGAGCATGGCGTTCATTTGAAATTCCGATATATCGTGATATATCTAAGATATGACAGATGATCAACAGACGTCCTCATCCCTACCTGCATCTCCTGCCGAGCCTCGCCACGAGGGGAAGCACGGACCTCACGAGCGACACGGCCACGGGGGCCGTGGAGAGCATGCAGATCACGGCGAGCGTCACGCGCGACATGGTGGACATGATGGTGAGCGGCGCGGCGGGCGGCATCGCCTGTTCGACTATGGCGAATTTCGCCTGCTTCTCCTTGCCATGATCGCGGACCGTCCGAGCCATGGCTATGAGCTGATAAAAGCCGTCGAGGAGAGGTCGGGCGGCAGCTACGTCCCCAGCCCGGGCGTCGCCTACCCTACCCTCGCTTGGCTCGACGACATGGGCTACGCGGTGATCGAGCCGGAAGAGAAAGGCAGGAAGCTTTATCGCATCACGTCGGAAGGACAGACATTCCTGGCAGAGAACCGTGAGATGGCCGATATTCTGCTTGCCCGGCTCTCCCCCTCCGCCCGCGGACATATTCCGCCACCCGTCTTGCGGGCCATGGAGAATGTAAAATTCGCCCTGCGTCTCCGATTAAAACAGGAGACGGTCGATGCCGAGACCATCGAGGCGATCGCCGTGGCGCTCGATGCGGCCGCGAAGGCCATCGAGCGAAGCTGAGGTTACCACCACTTCCTCAAGCGGCCCCGTACAGATGCCATTTCCCCTCTTCGCGCGGACGGAGATGGGCGTCCGCTAAAGAGAATAAGGTCTCGCCTGTGCGGCCAGATAAGCTCCGTGTACAGATTGTCGCTAAACGGTCACCACAACGAGTGTGATGATCAAAGCGGCGATGACCACGCAGGCGGCAATCAGGCCGAGCGTAAAGGACGGGCGGACACCGCCCTGAGGCTTGGTATCGAGCGATGCCGGCTTGCGCATGGCCGTATCGTAATTCTCCTGTCCCTCTTGCCGAGGCGAGCGCTGCGTCTCGATTGCGATCGCTGCGCTCTCCGGCGTCATCGGCGTGCCGGCCGCCTCGCCATCCGTTTCCATCGGCGCGGCTGCCGGGTCAAAGCCCTCGCGAATATCGCCTGTTTTGCCCGCCTGAATCTCGCCGCGCACTTGTGACGGCGTCGGCGCCCGCTTCTGCTGGTCCATTCCCTCGTCCTCCATCAAGGCGTTGCCGGCTGCGTTGTCTCCGTTGCCGTCGTGGGCCGTTCGCGGCTTGCGCTCCACCAGCTGACGCCACCGCCGACAATGACGCAGGCGATCACGAAAATGACAACGAGGTAAATGGCCATCTGCCGGCGGTCGCTTTTCTGATCCATGAGATCTCCTTTTCACGGCACTCCAACCAGAAATGCCGTGCGGAGTTCCGCGTTGGCAGAGCGATCACCCGCGACAATCCGTAAAAGCGTCCGCAACGGGACCGAAACCATTGCCGCGTTCGCCTGTTGGAGATGGCACAACGCGGGAGTTTGCAAGAATGATTGTAGGAACGCAGTTGATCACAGAGGTCGATAACGCCGGCTTGACCGTCGAGTTTGTCGATGATGCCGGTAATGTCGTATCCGTACGTCTTGCCGGACAGGAAGCGACCCGCCAAACCGCTGTCGCGCAAGCCAGGAAACTGCTTGAGGAACTCGTCGTCAGCGGCGCCCTGCCGGACACATTGGAAGATGCGAAAAACCAGGACGGCCGTGCCGCCACGCTGGCATCATCGAAACCCGTCGCGCACGCAAATCCCGCAGATGCCGATGCGTCGGCTGAAGACGACGTGGCGCATGGGCGCCGAACCCCAAGCGGAGGGCACGCCGAGCCCGATGGCGTCGCGGATCGCATGTCGGAAGGTGCACCTCGGCGAAGCGAAGGGAAATCCGATCTCGTCAATCCGGATGCGACACCGGGCACAGGTATGTTTCCGAGTGGCGAAGGCGAAGACGAGAACATGCAGCCTTCCAGCTGAACCGCTGAGGGAGGAAGGCGTCAGGACGTCGAACCGCTGGCGTCCAGCGTGCCGAGCGCGATCCGCTGCCCATCCGGCCCGAACAAATGCAGTCGCTCCGTCGGAAAGCCTACCGTGAGGTCCGAGCCCGGCGCAAGAAGCGCCCGGTCGCTGCTGAAAATTTTGAACGGCAGCCCATGAACGGTGAGGTGAAGGATGATGCCGAGGCCGGTTGGCTCGATCAGTTCGACAGACGCCGCAACGCCATCGGCCGCAGGGCGGATGGCGACGTGCTCGGGACGGATGCCGAGCGTGACGGATGTTCCCTTGGGCAGGTTCACGGCCTGCCCCAGCGAAATGGTCGTGCCATTCACCAGCCGGACGGCGCTCGTCCCGCTTTCAGGTTCCATCGTACCTTCCAGCATGTTCATGCCCGGCGAGCCGATGAAGCCGGCGACGAAAAGATTGGCAGGCCGATCATAAAGCTCGAGGGGAGCTCCGATCTGCTGCACCGCGCCGGCATTCATCGCAACGATGCGCGACGCGAGCGTCATCGCCTCGATCTGGTCGTGCGTGACATACACGGAGGTTGCACCGAATTCGGCATGCATGCGCTTGATCTCGGCTCGCATCTGTTCGCGCAGGCGCGCATCGAGATTGGAAAGCGGTTCGTCGAAAAGGAAGGCCTTTGGCTGTCGCACGATGGCGCGGCCCATGGCGACGCGTTGACGTTGGCCGCCGGACAGCGCCTTCGGACGACGGGCAAGAAAGGGATCGAGGCCGAGCTTGGCGGATGCGGCAGCGACGGCAGCGGCGATCTTCTCTTTGGGGCTACGGCGCAGGCGCAGGCTATAGCTCATATTGTCGGCAACGGTCATGTGCGGATAAAGCGCGTAGGATTGGAACACCATGGCGATGTCGCGATCCCTCGGCTTGAGGTCGTTCACTTCGCGGCCATCGATAGACATCGTTCCGGACGAGATGGATTCCAGTCCCGCGATCATCCGCAGCAGTGTGGATTTGCCGCAGCCGGAGGGGCCGACGAGAACGATGAACTCACCGTCCTCGATCGACAAATCGACGCCGTGGAGGACCGGGTGGTCTCCATAGATCTTGACGATATCGCGCATTTCGATGGAGGCCATGGGTTACCCTTTCACCGCGCCGGCCGTCAGGCCCTGCACGAGATACCGCTGGATCAGGAGGAAGAAGAGGCAGGCCGGCACCAGCGCCATGACGCCCGCCGCCATCATCTGCCCGAAATCAACGGAGAATTTCGAGACGAAGGTGAGAAGTCCGACCGGGAACGTCGCGCTGTCGTTGCCGGAAATCAGCATGAGCGCGAAGAGCAGCTCGCTCCATGCGGCCGTAAAGACGAAGCCGAGCGTGGCGGCGATGCCGGGCAGCGTCAGCGGCAGGATGATCTGGCGGAAGGCCGTGAACCGGCTTGCCCCGTCGATCATCGCGGCATCTTCCAGGTCTCTCGGAATGCCATCGAAGAAGGATTGCATGAGAAAGGTCGCGAACGGCACGTTGAAGGCGGTGTAGACGATGATGAGGCCGGTGAGACTGTTCGTCAGCCCGAGCGGCGACAGCATCTTGAAGATCGGCGCGACCAGCATCACCAGCGGAAACATCTGGGTGATCAGCATCAACGCCACGACCGCATATTTCCCCCGGAAGACGAAGCGCGAGAGAGCATAACCCGAAAGAGACGAGATCAGTGTGACCGCCAAGGCCGTCGATCCTGCAACGATGAGGCTGTTTCGAAAAAAGATCGGAAAAGCGCTGTTTTCGATGACGTAGCGATAATGCTCAAGGGTCGCGTGCGACGGCCACATGCGGACGCCCTCGCTGTACAGCAGGTCGTTCGGCGTGACCGACACCTTGAGCAGCCAGTAGAGCGGGAACAGCGCAAAGACGATGTAAGCGAGAATGGCCAGGCGGTGGGCGATGGTGAGGAGGATGCCCATGCTCAATCCTTCTCGATCAGGCGCTGGCGGATGACCACGATCACCATGGAGTATGCGAGCAGCAACACGAGCAGGACCAGAGCGATGGCAGAGGCGTAGCCGAAATCGAGCCGCTTGAAGGCCTGCGTGAAGATGTAGCTGGCGACGATCTGCGTACGGTCAGCAGGGCCACCATTGGTCATGACGATGATGAGGTCGGCAAAATTCGCGATCCAGACGGTGCGCAGGAGGACCGTGATGGCGATGGTCGGCGCGAGGAACGGCAGGGTGATCGAGGTAAAGCGCTGCAACGGATTGGCGCCGTCTATGGCGGCGGCCTCGTAGAGATCACGCGGAATGGCTTGGAGAGCGGCAAGCAGCGTGATCGCAAAGAAGGGTATGCCCCACCAGACATTGGCGATAATCGGCCCCCACATCGCAAGCTGCGGATCGGCAAGGATGTTGTTCGGCGCAGACATGATACCGAGGGAGACCATCCAGTGCGGCAAAGGGCCGATAACGGGATTGAACATCCATGCCCAGTTGAGCCCGGCAAGGAAGGTGGGAACGGCCCAGGGCAGGAAGACCAGCGCCTGTGCAAGGCCGCGCCCTGCAAACGGCTTGTCAAGAAGCAGAGCCAGGATGAGGCCGAAGAAGAACTGGAGGAAGACGGACGCGCCGGTCCACCAGAGCGTGTTGCGCAGCGCCCGATAGAATGCCGTATCTTGCGAAAGTTCGCGGAAATGATCGAGCCCGACGAAGCCGCCGGAGAAGGGATTGAGGAGCTGGATATCGCGAAAGGCGTAGGAAAGCCCGAGCACGAGCGGGACCAGCATGACGGCGATGATGAGCACGAGCACAGGTGCCGTATAGAGCCATGGCTCGACGGCATCGGCGAGCCGGCGTGCGAAAGGCTTGCGCGGGCGTGACCGGCTGCCGGTCATGGAAAAGGTCATGGTCTCGTCACCTGTCGGTCGGTGCTGTCGTGAAGGCGGCAACCGGCGCGCGCTCGGAGGGCGCGCCGGGCTTCTCGACGGAAGGTTACTTCGACGCGAGGAACTTCTTCTGCGCCTTCGTCATGTAGTCCGCCCACTGCTTGGCAAGCTCTTCCGGCGTGATATCGCCGAGCAGGGCTTCCTGCGAGGTCTTGATGACCAGCGAGTCCTTGAAGAAGGCGAATTCCTCAAGATAGGTCGGCATGGTCGTCGGCACGGCGTTCGTGTCGGCAAGCTCCGCAAACCAGCCCTTGAACTGTTCGCTCTGGTAGAAGGGATCTTTTTCAGCGGTCGTCAGAGCCGGCAGAGCGCCCGTCTTCTTGTTCCACTCGATATTGCCTTCCGGCCCTTCGAGCGTCGAGATGAGCTTCCAGGAGAGGTCCTTGTTGGCGGAGGACGCCATCATCGACCAGCCGGCAAAACCGATGGTCGGGAAGGTCTTGCCATCCGGGCCCTTGGGCATGGTCATGACGCCGAAATCCTCGGCCTTCATGCGCTGCGCGATGGCGATCAGGGCGTCGGGATCCTGATCAAGGAAGGCGCAGGTGCCGGAATAGAAACCGGCGACGATCTCGTTGAAGCCCCAGTTAACGCTGTCCTTCGGGGCGTATCCGTTCTTGTAGAGATCGACCACATAGGTCAGGCCCTTGACCCAGCCGGGGCTGTCGAAGGTCGAGGTGCCGTCTTCATTGAAGAAGCTGTTGGAGCCAGCCATGCTGGCGCCGAACATGACCCAGCCGTTCAACCCGCCCGGGCCGCCGCGCAGGCAGTAGCCGTACTTGCCGGGAATGGCCGAGACCTTCTTGGACGCCTCGGCGAAGTCTTCCAGCGTCTTCGGCGGCTCGGTCACGCCGGCCTGCTCAAGCAGCTTCTTGTTGTAGAACATCGCCCGGAGATAAAAGCCGTAGGGCAGCATATAGGCCGTGTCCTTGACGTCACGGCCGAGTTCCAGCGTGCGTGCGCTGAGGTCCTTGGTGTATTCCCACTCCTTCAAGTAGGGCTCCAGGCTCTCCAGCATGCCGTTATTCGCATAGAGCGACAGCCATGTGTCCGGCATCTCGATGACATCAGGCACATCGCCGGCCGATACCATGGTCGCGAACTTCTGGAAGGCATCGCTCCAGGGCAGCGAGACGATCTCGACCTTCGTTCCCGGATTGGCGCTTTCGAACTTGGAAACGATGCTTTTCAGCGTTTCCGTGCGCTCGGGGCTGGTGATGACCTCGACGAGCTTCAGGGTTGTATCGGCCAAAGCCGTGCCGGCCATGAGGGCGGTAAAGAGTGTGGCTGCGATCAGGCGTTTCATGCTGTTCTCCCTTTTTTTAATTGAATATCAGTCTCAGGCCGCAGCGGTCGATGTCGCGGCATGGATGGCGGGCTCCAGATCGGCCCACAGCGCTTCGGTTCCCTCCAGCCCCACATGCAGGCGGACGGAACGGGCACTGATGCCGAAGGTGTGTGCGGAATTCGGTTGTGCCTTCTGCTCCAGCACGACTTCGCCGGGGACGATCAGGCTTTCGTGCCCGCCCCAGGAAACGCCGAGCTTGAAGAGCCGCAGCCGATCGGCAAAGGCCCTGACATCGACACCCTCGCGGAAGATGAAGGAGAAGAGGCCGGATGTGCCGTTCAGCCCGGGCGGCAGACGGTTGGCCAGTCCCGGATGGCACACGGTCTCCACGGCATCCATTGCCTGAAGACGCGTCGCGATCTCCAGCGCGGATGCCTGATGCTGCTTCATGCGGATGGGCAAGGTGCGCAGCCCCCGCACGATCAACCACGCGTCGAACGGAGAAAGCTTGCCGCCCAGATAGGGATAGGCCTCGCCGCGGATGCGGTCGATCAGCGCTTTCGGGCCCGCCACGACACCGGCGACGACATCGCTATGGCCGCCAAGATACTTCGATGCGGAATGCAGCACGAGATCGCAACCGAGCGAAAGCGGCTGCTGGAAGATCGGGCTCGCCCAGGAATTGTCGATAACGGATATCGCGCCATGGCGGCGGGCGATGGTGGCAAGCGCGCCGACATCATGCGCTTCCATCACCCAGCTCGTCGGGCTTTCCATGTAGAAGAGCTTGGCTCCCGGCATGGCGGCCTCGACCGCAGCCTCATCGCGGCCGTCGACATAGGTAACAGAGATGTTCATGCGCTTGAAGAAGGTGCCGAACAGACGAAACGCATCGGGATAGAGATGGCGGACGGCAACGATCCGGTCGCCGGGTTCGACGAAAGATAACATTGTCGAGGAGATCGCAGCCATGCCGCTTGCAAAACCGAGCGCATCTTCCGCACCTTCGAGCTTTGCCAGCATTTCCTCGAACAGGCGAACGGTCGGGTTCAGGCCGCGGGTGTAAACCGGCCGGCTACGCTCACCGCGATAGGTCGCGACCATCTCGTCATAGCTCGAAAACGTAAAAAGCGACGTCTGGACGATCGGCGGCACGACGGCCTCGAAGGCATGTGTTTCGTCATGGGCGACGATCAGCGAGGCAGGATCGAAGAGATCGTGGCCTGGGGTCATTTTGACATGTCCTTGATATCTTCCTCGACGATGGCGAGGATCTTCAGTGTTTCCCTGCGCGCAGCCTCCGCGTCGCCTGCGGCGATCGCATTGAAGAGCGTCCGGTGGAAGGGGAAGGAGCGCGAGGCGAAATCCGGGCGGTCGAACGGTTTCGACCAGAACCGCTCGAAACCTCCGCGCATCTGTTCGAGCAACTGCCGGAAAAGCGGGTTGTGGGTGGCGTCGTAGATCGAGAGGTGAAAAGCGAGATCGGCCTTGCCCGATGTACCCTCGGCAAGATGCACCGTCTCCATCTCGTCGAGGCGTGCCTCGATGATCTGCAAGTCCGCATCTGTCCGACGTCGCGCAGCGGCCATGGAGGCTTCCACCTCGATACCGCGACGAACTTCGAGCGTCATCAGCAACGCGTCGCGAAGCCCGGCGGACTCGAACGACAACGGCATATGAACCGTACCGGCTGAGATCGGCTTCAGCAGATAGTTGCCGCTTCCCTTCCGGCTTTCGACCACGCCCAGCGCCTGAAACTTGCCGATCGCCTCGCGAATGGTCGAGCGGCCAACGCTGAGCGCCAGCATCAACTCGCGCTCTGCCGGCAACCGGTCGCCCGCCTTCAGGCCCGCATGCTCCACATATTGCGCAAGCGCCGTCTCCACCTGCTGCGCCCGGTTCATCGGCGGCAGCGGCTCTATGCGTGTTGGGGCGCGGGACGGCGCACTCATGACATGGCTCCGCAAACAAAGAATTGGTCTGACATCCTGCCAATTGAAGATGTTGGAGAAACTTTGTCAAGCCGCAGCAGCGGCTCTTTATGCGATCCAGCTCGTAAGGTCAGTGCCACGTATCAAAGCCACCACGCGGCGTAGAATCCGCGCGCTCTATCCTCTTGTTTTCTCCGCATTGTCCGACGCCGAAGCGATCCCGCTTCGGCTGGAAATGCTCTAGGCGCCCGTCGGCGGGATCACGCCTTTGGTGAACAGGAAGCAGCCGTAAAAGCGGGTTTCCCCTGTCGAGATGACGCAATAGGCTTTCTTCGCCAGATCGTAGAAGGCGAATCGCTCGATTCCGTACATCGGGCAGGATTTGCCCTCCGCACGGTCGATCTCCGCCTGAACTTCGCGCTGCACATCCGGCTGTTCGTCCGGTGCGCCCATCACTTCCATGCGGCCAGCGGAGTTCTGCAGTGGCGTGTCCAGCGGCAGAACCGACAAGATCGCGGCGATAGCCTGCGGCGCGCTGAGATTGGCCATCGCCAGCGGTCGCCCGATGACCGTCTGTCGCCCAACGCTATCAGTCGGAAAGTTCGTGTCCGAGATAACGAGCGTATCGCCATGGCCCATGGAGCGGAGCGCGTGAAGCACGTCGGCGCTTAGCGCCGGATGAATATTCTTCAGCAAGAAAACCTCCCATTACATCTTCGTCGCAGCTCCCCGCCGCGATTCCTCAAAGCTCACGTTTAGGATAACGCCGTGAGGCCTTTAACGATGTAACGCTGCGGAAACGTTCCGACCAGCCCATGCTGAGAAGGTCGCGATCTCCACGTACATGGCTCGCGGGAGCGCAACAGCTCTGTTCAAGCTTTTCACCGACTGATATGTTCGTTATTTGTTCCAAAGCTGCCGGCGCGGCGATTCTGTGTGTGGCTCCGGAGCATGCGGGCATAACGGGGAAGACGGCATGGCGGCGGTAGCCTATCTGGACACGTTGAACGAGCGGCAGCGCCAGGCCGTCGAGCATGGCATCGTTTCCGGAAGCACATCCACCGACACGGTCGCAGGTCCGTTGCTGATCATCGCCGGAGCGGGATCGGGCAAGACCAATACGCTCGCGCACCGCGTTGCCCACCTCATCGTTCACGGTGCCGATCCCCGGCGTATCCTTCTTCTGACCTTTTCCCGGCGGGCGGCGTCGGAGATGGCACGGCGGGTCGAGCGGATCTGCAGAAAGGTGCTCGGCGCGAATGCCGGCGTTCTCACCGATGCGCTTGCCTGGTCCGGCACGTTTCACGGCATCGGCGCGCGGCTTCTGCGTATTTACGCCGAGCAAATCGGCCTCGATATCGACTTCACGATCCACGATCGGGAAGACAGCGCCGACCTCATGAACCTCGTGCGTCACGAACTCGGCTTCTCCAAAATGGAAAGCCGGTTCCCGACCAAAGGCACCTGTCTGTCCATCTATTCCCGGGTGGTGAACGCGCAAACGCCGCTATCCGAGGTTTTGCGCCTGCATTTCCCATGGGTTGCCGGGTGGGAGGCACAGCTGAAAAGCCTTTTCGCAGCCTATGTCGCCGCCAAGCAGGTCCAGAACGTGCTCGATTACGATGATCTCCTGCTCTATTGGGCGCAGATGGTGTCCGACCCCGGTCTTGCGCAGGATATCGGGGACCGCTTCGATCACGTCATGGTGGACGAGTATCAGGACACGAACCGGCTCCAGGCCTCGGTGCTGATGGCGCTGAAGCCCGGCGGCCGCGGTCTGACGGTGGTTGGCGACGACGCTCAGTCGATCTACGCCTTCCGTGCAGCGACCGTTCGCAACATCCTCGATTTCCCCGGCTCCTTCAGCCCGGCAGCGGACGTGATCACGCTTGACCGCAACTACCGCTCGACCCAGACCATTCTCGCCGCGGCCAATGGTGTCATCGATCTTGCGCGGGAGCGGTTCACCAAAAACCTCTGGACGGAGCGTCAGTCGGCCGAGCGGCCGAAGCTTGTGACGGTGAAGGATGAGGCGGATCAGGCCGCCTTCATCGTCGAGCAGGTTCTGGCAAACCGCGAGACCGGCGTGACGCTAAAGCAGCAGGCCGTGCTTTTTCGCTCATCCAACCACAGCGGCCCGCTGGAAGTCGAGTTGACGCGACGGAATATTCCCTTCGTGAAGTTCGGAGGGCTGAAATTTCTCGACAGTGCGCATGTGAAGGACATGCTGGCCGTACTCCGGTTCGCGCAGAACCCGCGTGACCGGGTAGCAGGCTTCCGGCTGCTGCAAATGCTGCCGGGCGTCGGGCCGCAGACGGCGGGCAAAATCCTTGACGCGATCGCCGCCGATCCAGAGCCTCTTGCAGCCCTCGGCGAGATCCCTGCCCCGCCCCGTGCCGGGGACGACTGGAGCCACTTCGTCACCTTGCTGGAAAGCTTACGCAAATCCGGCCCAGGTTGGCCGGCGGAGATCGGGCTTGCGCGCATGTGGTACGAGCCGCATCTCGATCGCATCCACGAGGATGCTGAAACACGCAAAGCCGACCTCGTTCAACTGGAGCAGATCGCCACCGGCTATGCCTCGCGAGAACGCTTCCTCACCGAACTGACACTCGATCCACCGGACGCTACGAGCGATCAGGCCGGCGTGCCTCTCCTGGACGAGGATTATCTTATCCTTTCAACCATCCACTCCGCAAAAGGGCAGGAGTGGCGGTCGGTCTTCATGCTCAATGTCGTCGATGGCTGCATCCCGTCCGATCTGGGAACCGGGACGACACAGGAAATCGAGGAAGAGCGACGTCTGCTCTATGTTGGCATGACGCGAGCGAAAGACAGCTTGTCGCTGATCACGCCACAGCGCTTCTTTACCCACGGACAGAACCCGCAAGGCGATCGGCATGTCTACGCCGCGCGCACCCGCTTCATTCCCGCAACGCTGCTGCAGTTCTTCGAGAGCGCAACCTGGCCGCTCGTATCTGCCTCGGCGTCGGAACGCAGCGCGCGGGAAATCCGCATCGATGTGGCCGCCCGCATGCGCGGCATGTGGAGCTAGTCCGTGCAGTCGGGTACGTCGATACCGCCTGACGAAGCCGCGGCTCGCGAGGCGGCGGATCTCGCAGAAGCGCTGGCCTCACCCGCTCCCGAAACGATACCTGCGGAAAACACGGAGCCATATGATGTCCCCGTCCGCAAGATTATCCATGTCGATATGGATGCATTCTATGCCTCGGTCGAACAGCGGGACAATCCGGAGCTTCGTGGCAAGCCGGTCGCCGTTGGCGGATCGGCCGCACGGGGCGTGGTAGCGGCGGCCAGCTACGAGGCAAGGGTTTTCGGCGTGCATTCGGCCATGGCGTCGGTCACAGCCAAACGCAAATGCCCCGACCTCATTTTCGTCAAGCCTCGCTTCGAGGTTTACCGCTCGGTGTCGCAGCAGATCCGGGAGATCTTTGCGGATTACACACCTCTGATCGAACCTCTGTCGCTGGACGAGGCCTATCTCGACGTGACGGAAAACCTCAAGGGCATGGAGATCGCAACCGAAATCGCCGCCGAAATCCGCGCCCGGATCTTTGCGGCGACAGGTCTCACGGCCTCGGCCGGCATCAGCTACAACAAGTTCCTCGCCAAGATGGCGTCCGATCAGCGCAAACCCAACGGGCAGTTCGTCATCACGCCGAAGAACGGCCCCGCCTTCGTTGAAGCCTTGCCGGTAAAGAAGTTTCACGGTGTCGGCCCTGCCACTGCCGAACGGATGAAGAAGCACGGCATCGAGACGGGCCTCGACCTCAAAATGAAGCCGCTTGCCTATCTCCAGCAGCATTTCGGCAAATCGGGCGCGTATTTCCATGGCATTGCGCGGGGTATCGACGAACGGCGCGTACGGCCGGACCGCATTCGAAAATCCGTTGGCGCGGAGGATACCTTCAGCGAGGATATTTCCGATCTCACTCGAGCGGAAGGCGAACTGCGTCCTCTGGCAGAGAAGGTCTGGCGCTACTGCGAGGCGCACGACATCTCCGGCAAAACAGTAACGGTGAAGATCAAGTATGCCGATTTCACGCAGGCGACGCGTGCGAGAACGCTTCCTTCAAATTTCGGCCGTATCGAAGATATCCTCGCTGTCGCCGATCAGTTACTGGCGACGGTCCATCCCTTTCGTCGGCCCGTGCGCCTTCTCGGCGTCACGCTCTCGTCCCTCACGAGCGCAGGGGCAAGCTCAGATTCGGGTGACGAGCCTCAACTCGATTTCGGTTTGTAGTGCTTCCCAGCATCTGGCTACGGCAGCAACCGACTGGCTCAAAACGAAAAAGCCTGCCGCGGGAGGAGGTGCGGCAGGCTTTCCGATAAGAACCGAACGGCGACTGGGAGGAGGATGTCGCCATTCCTTCGAACGATCCTGGGAGGAGGAGGGGAGCGTTCGAAACACGAAGGGACGCGGGAGGAGGTGCATCGCTTCGTTGGAATGATATGTACTTCACCATGGCTGCATCCACGAGAGGCAATGTTGCAGTGCAGCTATGCAGAAAACGAGGGACGCCGCCGACGCAGAAAATTGCCCGAAGATGCGGCGCTCTTGTGAACAATGTCAGTCTGTGATTGCATTGAGGCCGCCGGTCCGGCCCTGGAGGTTTCATGCTCTTGCTTCTCGCATTCCTGATCGGCGTTATCGCCGGGCTGCGCGCCATGACCGCACCAGCCGCCATCGCCTGGGCAGCTACACTCGGCTGGATCGATCTCTCCGGCTCCTGGGCATCGTTCATGGGCTCGATCTGGGCGGCGGGGATCCTCACGCTCCTCGCGCTCGGCGAATACGTCACCGACCAGTTGCCGGCGACGCCGAGCCGCAAGGTGCCGGTGCAATTCGCCACCCGCATCATCGTTGGAGCCTTCTGCGGTGCTGCTATCGGAACGCCCTCCGGCGGCTGGCTGATCTGCCTTGTCGCCGGCCTCTTAGGCGCGGTCGCGGGCACGCTTGGCGGCGCAGCTTTCCGCGCTCGTCTCGCGGCAAGCTTCGGACGCGATCCGCCGGCGGCCTTCGTCGAGGACGCCATCGCCATCATCGGGGCGTTTCTCGTCATGACTGCCCTGCCCGTCTCAGCCTCCATGCCGATCCCCGCATGAGGACGTTCGACGCCATCATCATCGGCGCGGGCCAGGCCGGCCCGTCGCTTGCCGCTCGCTTGTCCGCCGCGGGTCGCACCGTCGCCATCATCGAGCGGAAGCATGTCGGGGGAACCTGCGTGAATACCGGCTGCAAGCCGACAAAGGCACTCGTCGCCAGCGCCCACGCAGCACATATCGCCCGACGGGCTGCCGACTTCGGCGTTGTCATCGGCGGCGGCGTGACGATCGATATGCCATCCGTCTTCCGCCGCTCACACAACATCACGCTCGACAGCCGCCACAGCAACGAGCGGTGGCTCGAGGGATTGGAGAACTGCACTTTGATCCGCGGTCACGCTCGGTTCGAGAATCGCAACACGGTGCGCGTCGGCGACGAGCGCCTGTCCGCCCCGCAGATCTTCATCAATGTCGGTGGCCGCGCCGCCATACCGGATTTCCCCGGCATCCATGACGTTCCCTATATGACAAATAGCGATATCGTCATGTTCGAGCACGTGCCGAAACACCTCGTCGTCGTCGGGGGCAGCTATATCGGGCTGGAATTCGCGCAGATGTATCGCCGTTTCGGAGCAGAGGTCACCGTCGTCGAGAAGAGCCCTCGACTTGTCGCACGGGAAGATGCTGAAATTTCCGACGCGATCCGGACCGTGCTGGAGGGCGAAGGCATCGTGGTTCGAACAGCGGCGGAGTGCATCCGCTTTTCGCGCGATGGTGATGATGTCATTGTCGGTGTGAGTTGCGCGGAAGGTGAGCCTGATATTCGTGGTTCCGACATCCTGCTCGCCACGGGCCGCACGCCGAATACCGGCGATCTCGGGCTCGACCTTGCGGGCGTCGCGAAGGATGAGCGCGGCTACATCGTTGTCGATGACGCACTCGCCACCACCGCGCCCGGCATCTGGGCCATGGGCGACTGCAATGGCCGCGGCGCTTTCACCCACACGGCCTACAATGATTTCGAAATCGTTGCGGCGAACCTGCTGGATGGCGAAATGCGCAGAGTGTCCGACCGCCTGCCCGCCTATGCGCTCTACACTGACCCGCCTCTCGGTCGCGTCGGAATGAACGAACGAGAGGCTCTCGCCTCCGGCAGACGTATTCTTGTCGGTCGTCTGCCAATGACACGCGTTGGACGAGCCGTGGAGAAGGGAGAGACGCAGGGCCTGATGAAGATCATTGCGGATGCGGACACCCGCGAAATACTCGGCGCCGCCATTCTCGGCACGGGCGGTGACGAGGCCATTCATGGCGTTCTCGACATGATGAATGTCGGCGGCCGTTACGACGACTTGAGGTGGGCCGTACCGATTCATCCCACCATCTCGGAATTCTGGCCGACACTTGTTCTCGCCATGAAGCCGGCGGAAGCATCCTCATAAAAAGCGGCCCCCGGTTTTTTGCCGAGGGCCGTTTCAAGCTTCGAGATTGAGCTACGGCTCAGAACTCTTCCCAATTGTCCTGTGCCGCGGCCGGCGTGGCACTGGCGGATCCACCGGAGAAAGCGCGCGCAAGCGTATTCGCCATTTTCCGTGCGGGAGACGCAACGGGAACGGCGCGCGTGACTGAGGCAAGCGCAGGACGGCTTGGTGTCTTGACGCGAGGCACCGGTTGCGACGGCGCTGACGACACGTAGGCAGGAGCGTAGCTTCCTGCGGATGCGCTGCCGAACTGGAAGCGAGCGACCAGATCCTTCAGACGCGCGGCTTCCGTGGCCAGTGTGGCGCCAGCCGCATTGGCTTCTTCTACCATCGCCGCATTTTGCTGCGTCACCTGATCCATCTGGTTGACGGCCGTATTCACTTCGGCAAGACCGACCGATTGTTCGCGTGACGAGGTCGCAATGGCATCCATGTGCTGGTTGATCGTGACGATATAATTTTCGATCGTCTTCAGCGCTTCACCGGTCTGGCTGACGAGCTGGACACCGCTTTGCACCTCGCCTGAGGAGTTGCGGATCAGATCCTTGATTTCCTTGGCAGCTTTGGCGGAGCGCTGTGCAAGTTCGCGCACTTCCTGCGCCACGACGGCGAAGCCCTTGCCGGCTTCACCGGCGCGAGCAGCTTCCACGCCGGCATTCAACGCCAGCAGGTTCGTCTGGAAGGCGATCTCGTCGATGACGCCGATGATGGAGGATATCTGATTGGAGGATTGCTCGATCTTGCTCATCGCATCGACCGCGCTGGTCACGACGACGCCGGACTGGCGGGCGCTGTCATTGGCCTGCACGGCAAGGGTGCGCGCCTCTTCGGCGCGCTTGGAGGCATTGGAAACATTGGCCGTGATCTGATCGAGGGCTGCAGCTGTTTCCTCAAGCGACGCGGCCTGCTGTTCGGTCCGGCGCGAAAGGTCGTCGGCGCTCTGGCTGATCTCACGCGAACCGCTATCGATGGAGCCTGTGGCGTCGGCAACGGCACCCAGCGTATCGCGCAACTGCTCGACAGCCCGGTTGAAGTCGGTGCGCAGGCTTTCGAAGTCATCGGCAAAGCGCTCGTCCAGCTGGAAGCTCAGGTCGCCGGAAGCCAGATGCGTCAACCCCTTGGCAAGGCCGCTCGTCGCCTGCGCCATGGCTTCGGCACGCTGTTGATCTAGCTCGATCTGGCGGCGGCGCTCGCCTTCGCTCAGCGATCGCTGCTCGACGGCGTCCGCTTCCAGCGCACGCGCTTTCAGACCGTTTTCCTTGAAAACTTCGACGGCACGGGCCATGCCGCCGACCTCGTCCCGGCGATCGGTACCGATCACGTCGGCGTCGAGGTCGCCGGTGGCAAGCCGCTGCATAACGTCACCCAGCGCATCGATCGGCCGGACAAGCCATGCGCGGATGGCGAAGAACGCGCCGAGTATGACGGTCAGCGTCCCCGCGACAACCAAAGCAATCGTTACCCAGTAGGTGTGGATCGATGAAGCCGTCAGTACGTCGCTCTCCCTATTGGCGATGGCGAGAAGCTCGCTGGTTTCCTGCGCCATGGCCTGGCTCATGGGAGCGAACTGCATCTCGCACTCGCGGAGGAATGCGCCCTGCGCACTCAGACGATCCGGCGCGCTGCGAGCTGCGTTGCCCCGCGTGAAGGCGTTGCCGCAGGCTTCGTTAAGGATCGTAAGCCCTCTGGACTTCAGCTCGTAGATACGGGCGTTCTCAGGCGCTGCAGCATGTGCGGCATCCATCTCGGCAGCGAATTGCGTCTTGGCGGCCTCAAGCTCTGCCGAAGCACTTGCCTTCGCCGCCTGGCTGGGGACGAGCATCATGCTACCCGCTGCAGCCCGAGCGGTCTGAAAGGCCTGGTTGGCAAGAGCCAGCTCCGTCGCCGCTTTTGATTGCTCGGTCAGCAGCGCAGTATAGGCGTCATTCGTTTTCATGATCCGATCGCCGGAGTAGAAAGCGACCCCCAAGGAGAAGAGCGCGAAAACGCCCATCAAGCTCAGAAATTTTCCAATGATCGGAATGTGTTTCACAAGATGCCTCAAGCTGTACGTAACAACGAATGGGGGCAACATAGTGTGCGAATTTTAAGCGAAGGTTTATGGAGAAGGACGCATTCGACAGTGCAGGCTCGAACCCGAGCCCCACCAGCGATGAAGACACCCTTTCGCGGCCGCCTCAGGCAGCGAGCGGCTTTTCCTCGACCGTCTTCTTCAGCCGGCTGGCGTATTTCTGCGCGATAACGGCGCACGCCATGAGCTGGATCTGATGGAACAGCATCAGCGGCAACACGATGGCACCCACGGAAGACGAGGCGTTGCCGAAGATGGCATTGGCCATGGGGACACCGCTGGCGAGCGATTTTTTCGACCCGCAGAAAGTGATGGTGATTTCGTCTTCCTTGGAGAAGCCCAGAAGGCGGCTGCCGAACATGGTGATGCAGATGACGGTTGCCAGAAGCACCATATCGACCACGATGACGGCGGCGATATCACTGAGCGAGAAGGTGTGCCACAGCCCCTCCATCACGGCTTCGGAGAAGGCAAGGTAGACAACCATCAAGATGGATCCACGATCGACCGGCATCAGGAGTTTCTTGCGCGAGCGGATCCAGTTTCCGATCCAGGGCTGCAGGATCTGCCCGATGACGAAGGGCAGCATGAGTTGCAGAAGAATGCTCTGCAACGCATCCCAGGAGAACCCGCCGCCGCCCGTCGTGGACATGACGAGGCCGGTCAACAGCGGCGTCAGGAACATGCCGAAGATGTTCGATCCGGACGCAGCAACGATGGCTGCTGGCACGTTGCCGCCTGCCATCGATGTGAAGGCGATCGATGATTGAACCGTTGAGGGCAAGACGCAGAGAAAGAGGATGCCTGTATAGAGCGGCGCCGCGAGCAACGATGTCGGAATGAGGCCGATTGCAAGGCCCAGAAGCGGGAAGATACAAAACGTCGTCAGCAGAATTGTCAGGTGCAGCCGCCAATGCAGCGCACCGGCTACCACGGTATCACGCGAAAGACGCGCACCATGGAGAAAGAACAGGAGCCCGATCGCAATATCTGTCGCGATGTCGAACACCTCGGCATACTCACCATGGATCGGCAGCAGCGACGCGAGAATGACGGTGCAGACGAGGAGAACGGTGAAGGTATCGGGCAGGTAGCGGCGCATGGGGACGATCCGTTTGCTCGTCTTTGGGACAAGCTTTGCATTGAATTTCAGCGACGTCATCGCTTATCATGCTTTAAGATGCAAACACTAACAGCCATTGCGAAACGTGATAACCGTGCTCAACCTCAACCATCTCGCAAGTTTCGTCATGCTCCAGCAAACCGGCAGCTTCACGGAGACGGCTGCTCGTCTTGGCATCGGTCAGTCCACAGTCACGCAACACATACAGCGTCTGGAGAGGTCGCTCGGCCGGCAGCTCGTCTTTCGCGATACGCATCAGGTGCGCCTTACGGCAGAGGGAGAAGCGCTCCTCGGTCACGCGCGCGGCATGCTCGACCTCAATGGTAAAGTCGCAGCACTTTTTGGCGAGAACCGGTTGCGCGGGCGGCTGAGGCTCGGCGTGTCGGAGGACGTGGTGGCCAGCCGCCTGACCGCGATCCTTGCAAACTTCATCCGGCTCTACCCACTGGTGGATCTCGAAATGACCGTCGCCCTCAGCGCCGTTCTCAACCAGATGCAGGATGCGGGAGATCTCGATCTGGTGCTGGCCAAGCGGCACATCGGGGAAAGACACGGGCGGCTGCTTTATCGGGAACCGCTCGTCTGGCTTGCGCAGGATCCCGATCTCCTGTTGTCGCGTCGAAACGCCGTCCCCCTCATCACGTTTCCACCACCGTCCATCACGCGCCGAATCGCGCAGGAGGCGCTTGACGCGGCACACATGCCATGGCGGATCGTGTGCACCTGCGGCAGCCTGAGCGGGCTCACCGCAGCGGCACGCGCCGGTATGGGGTTTCTGGTCCAGCCACGGAGCATGGCGCCCAGTGGCCTTCGCGAGGTTACCGCAGATCGTTTGCCGCCGCTTGCGGATGTGGAGTTCGTGCTCGTGCAGAGACGTGGCGCGGATGCGGCTCTTGTCGATGCGCTGTCGAACCTCATCGTAGCGCAGATCGCGCCGCATAATGTGTGAGGAGCATTCCTGGCGGCCTCCTGAAGACGCTCGGAACGCAAAACGCCCGCAGCAATGGCGGGCGTGAAGCCGTTCGTCTTTGATGTCTCAGTGCCATTCCGCTTACGCGGAAAGCCTGATGCCAACCTTAGCGGATGGCAGCGCGTGCGACGCTGGTGATCTCGGAACGGGAGATGCCGAGGTCGTTGAGTTCGCGTGTGGACATGCGGCCGAGTTCGGTCACCGTCTGACGATACTTGCGCCAGTTATTGAAAGAGCGTGCTACGTTCATGATGATCCCCTTTCCAAGGTCTCCAGCGCTGGCGAAACCCTTGTTTCGTCTCTTCCGCTTTGTTGGGATCTTTATACGCGTGCACTGCAACACCCACCAGCGCGAAAGCCTCAGGTGACGTATGCAGTCCTCACATGCCTCGGCTCTCCATACGTAAGAGATTTGCAAGGATTCTATGTTCTCTCCTCGTGGACGTTCAGCCGCTCTTCTCGGACAGCCGGCGGGGCTCGCCGACACTCGCATACATTCCTGTTGTTCGAAACTCCGTCGGGCTCGCACCGAAATGCCGGCGGAAAACCTTCGCGAAATAATTCGGCTCCTCGAAGCCTGACATCAGCGAGATCTCTTTCACCGAGAGGTTGGCAGCTTGCGTCAGCAGCTTTGCAGCGCGTTGCAGTCGCTTGCGCAGGACGAATTCGGCCGGCGGCATACCCTCCGTGGCGCTGAAGACGCGGGAGAAATGCGCGCGACTGAGGCCCGATACGCGGGCGAGGTCCTCGACCCGCAGCGGCTTCTCCAGATTGTCGGCGATATGGGTCAGGACATGCTGCATGGTCCGATATTCCTGTCCGAACACAGGATGCGCTCCGAACACATCGTCGTAGAGCGCCATCGCCGCTTCATAGGCAATCGCCGAGGCCCGGCCCGGCATCTCTACATCCCCATGGATCAGCCGGTAGCTGCAATCGGCCAGATGCTCGATCGTTTCAGGCTGGAGGGAGAGGATCGGTCCATTGGCGGAGAGGATGGCCCGGTGCAGCCGCATGGCTTCCTCGCCATTCATGGAGATCCAGAAGAACTCCCACCGGCCGCCGGGCTCCAGCCAGTAGCGGTGATTGTCCGGCACCGTGACCAGCAGAGTTTCCCCCGGCAGCACGCGATAGGCACGCCCCTCGTAGCGCAGATTGCCGGCCCCGGAGATCGTATGTTGCAGAACCGTGAACGGCGTCTGCCCCCGCTTGCGTCCATCCCAGTCATAGTTGGGTTTTTCACGGATCTCATAGCCTGTGCTTGTCGGCATTGTGTGCAACCGATGACGCCCACGCGGTAGAGAGACGGTCTTCATGCAGGGGCCGTTTTCCATCAGCCGCCGCAGCATAGAATTACCCATGAAAGCACAATCCCTCTCTACCACACCTCGGCATTATACGCATAATGCCGTCCAAGGGAGCAATAGCTGGAGAAGTACAGAGCACTGGATGCCGAGCGAATGCGGAGCCGCAATGGCCTCACGCATCGCTTGCACCGCGCGATTTTACCCGGCTGAACGACAAGAGCCATTCGGAGGACATTCACCGCCATGAGCAGTTTCAAGATCGCCATCATCGGCGCAGGCAGCGTGGGCTTCACCAAGAAGCTTTTCACGGACATTCTGTCCGTACCGGAATTTGCCGAGGTGGAGGTCGCGCTGACGGATCTCAGCGAGCAGAACCTCACGATGATCAAGACGATCCTCGACCGCATCGTGGAAGCCAACCGGCTTCCCACAAAGGTGACGGCGACGACGGATCGCCGAAAAGCCATCGAAGGCGCACGCTATGTCATCAGCTGCGTTCGCGTCGGAGGGCTCGGCGCTTACGCAGACGATATCCGTATTCCCCTGAAGTACGGCGTCGATCAGTGCGTCGGCGATACCATCTGCGCAGGCGGCATCCTCTATGGACAGCGCAACATTCCTGTCATCCTCGATTTCTGCAAGGACATCCGCGAGCTGGCCGAACCCGGCGCGAAGTTTCTGAACTATGCCAACCCCATGGCCATGAACACCTGGGCGGCGATCGAGTATGGCAAGGTCGATACGATCGGCCTTTGCCACGGCGTCCAGCATGGCGGCGAGCAGATCGCCGAGATCCTCGGTGCAAAAGACGGCGAACTCGACTTCATCTGCTCAGGCATCAACCACCAGACCTGGTTTACGGATGTCCGTCTCAGAGGCCGCAAGATCGGCAAAGACGAACTGATTGCTGCCTTCGAGGCGCATCCGGTGTTCTCGCAGCAGGAAAAACTGCGCATTGATGTCCTCAAGCGCTTCGGCGTCTACTCCACCGAGAGCAATGGCCACCTTTCGGAGTACCTGCCCTGGTATCGCAAGCGGCCGGAGGAAATCACCCGCTGGATCGATATGTCGGACTGGATCCATGGGGAGACCGGTGGCTATCTTCGCTATTCCACTGAAACGCGCAATTGGTTCGAAACCGAGTTTCCGCAGTTCCTGGAAAGCGCCGGCAAGCCGCTCGACCCGGCAAAGCGGTCCAACGAACATGCAAGCCATATTCTCGAAGCCCTGGAAACCGGAAGAGTCTATCGCGGCCACTTCAATGTGAAGAACAATGGCGTCATCACAAACCTTCCGGCCGACGCCATCATCGAATCGCCCGGCTTCGTCGATCGCTTCGGCATCAACATGGTCGCCGGCATCACCCTGCCCGAAGCCTGCGCAGCGACCTGCATCGCTTCCATCAATGTTCAGCGCATGTCCGTCCATGCCGCGATCTCCGGCGACATCGATCTCCTGAAGCTCGCCGTATTGCACGACCCGCTGGTCGGCGCGATCTGCACGCCGGACGAGGTCTGGCAGATGGTAGACGAGATGGTCGTCGCCCAGGCCGAATGGCTGCCGCAATATGCCCATGCCGTTTCGGCAGCCCGCGAGCGCCTGAAGCATGCCACGGTGAAGACCCGCGACTGGAAGGGCGTGGCCCGCCGCGAAGTACGCTCCATCGAGGAGTTGAGGGCCGAGAAAGCAGAACTACGGGCTGCGAGCTGAGAGCGGCTTGAACCATGAGACGGCCCGCTTCTGGAGGAGAGGCGGACCGGTCTTTGACGGAGGAGTGCCGTATCCGGAGAAGCCGACCGGCAAAAGTGAGGGAGAGACAGACCTATGACACCGAACCGCCATCTGAGGGCCGTTGCCGCGTTGATGCTCGGCGTATCCGCCTTCGCAATGACCGCATCCGCATCCGAGCCGACCGTAACGCCCGAAGCGCCGCCTTTTCCCGGTCAGGGAAAGATCACCTATGTCCCGCGCGACTCGATCCTCACCTTCAAGGCGCTGCCGAAATACAGCGAGCCGGACTGGGTGACGGAAAAATTCGTGGCGACCGGCAAGCTGCCACCGGTGGAACAGCGCTTGCCGAAGGAGCCACTGGTCTACAAAACGGGCAACATGCCGGATGGCATGGGCGTCTATGGAGATACGCTGCGCCACGTCATCGGCGGCCGGCCGGAAGGCTGGAACTATTCGGCCGGGCAGACGCAGGGCTGGGGCGGCATCGACATTGCCATGTCGGAGTGCCTGACGCGGACCGCTCCGCTTTTCCAGGTCGAAGCGACCGATGTGGAGCCTCTGCCGAACCTCGCGCGCAGCTGGGAGTGGTCGCCGGATGGCCACAAGCTGACCATGCATCTGGTCGAAGGCGCCAAATGGTCCGATGGCGTCGAGTTTACCTCCGACGATGTCATGTTCTACTGGAACGACAATGTGATCGATCCCAATGTGACGCCGCTAAACGGAGCTTCGCCCGAGACCTTCGGCGAGGGTACGACATTGAAGGCGATCGACGCCTACACGGTCGAATGGACCTTCAAGGAGGCATTCCCGCGCCAACACCTCTTCGCCATGGCCTATGGCACGTTCTGCCCCGGTCCGGCGCATATCCTCAAGACCAAACATCCGAAGTACAACAAGGACTTCACCTACGACCAGTACAAGAACGGCTTTCCCGCCCAGTACATGAACATCCCGGTCATGGGTGCATGGGTTCCCGTTTCCTACCGGCCGGACGACATGATCGTGCTGCGCCGCAATCCCTATTACTGGAAAGTCGATGAAGCCGGGCATCAGCTGCCTTACATCAACGAACTCCACTACAAGTTATCGACGTGGGCCGACCGCGACGTGCAGGCGATTGCGGGCTCCGGCGACTTCTCCAACCTCGAACAGCCGGAAAATTTTGTCGAGAGCCTGAAGCGCGCGGCGCAGGAAACGGCCCCTGCCCGTCTTGCTTTCGGTGCGCGCCTCATCGGCTATAATCTGCATATGAACTTTTCGGCCAATGGCTGGGGCGACCCGGATGAGCGGGCCACGGCCGTGCGGGAGCTGAACCGTAATCTCGAGTTCCGTAAGGCGATCACCATGGCTGTCGATCGCAAGAAGATCGGTGACAGCCTCGTGAAGGGCCCGTTTACCTCGATATACCCCGGGGGCATCTCCTCGGGCACAAGCTTCTATGATCGGCAATCGACCGTCTATTATCACTTCGACCGGGAGGGAGCCAAGGCTCTTCTGGAGAAGATCGGCCTGAAGGACACGGATGGCAACGGCTTCGTCAACTTCCCCGCGGGAACGGCGGGCGGCGAGGATGTACAGATCGTGCTTCTATCGACCTCCGACTACGGCACGGACCGTAACCTTGCCGAAGGCGTGATCGGGCAGATGGAGCAGCTTGGCATCAAGGTCACATTGAACTCTCTCGACGGTGTGAAGCGCGACGCGGCCCGCGATGCCGGGCGGTTCGACTGGATGCTGCTGCGAAACGGCTCGGAGATCTCCTCCGTCGTGCAGAACACGCCGCAGCTTGCGCCCACAGGCCCCCGCACCAGCTGGCACCACCGCGCCGGGCCTGACGGCACGATGGACCTGATGCCGTTCGAAAAGGAGATGGTGGCGACGGTCAACAGCTTCATCGGCTCGAACGACAATAGCGAGCGGCAGGATTTGATGAAGAAATACCAGCAGATCGCGAGCGGGAATATCGATACGGTGGGCCTGACGGAGTATCCGGGCGCGCTCATCATCAACAAACGCTTCTCCAACATTCCACCGGGCGCCCCGATCTACATGTTCAACTGGGCGGAGGATACGATCCTGCGCGAACGCGTCTTCGTCAGCGCCGACAAGCAAGGCGATTATGAGCTGTTCAAGCAGCAGCTTCCCGGCAAGCCTGGAGAGCCCGGTCCGATCAACTGATCGCGGCATGGCTGGGAAAGCGGGCCAGCCCTTCGATATCACCACAGCCGGACGTTCCGGCGGCAGATAAAAATGACCGCCCGGGCGCATGGCAGCGTCGCGTCCGGCGGCCGGTTCTCCAAAGGATACGGCATGCTCAGGTTTTTGCTTGTGCGGATCGCTTCCGCGCTGCCGGTGCTCTTTGTCCTGAGCGTCGTCACCTTCACCATCATCCAGGCGCCTCCCGGCGACTATAGCGACTATATCCGCTCGCAAGCCATCAATCAGGGCGGCGCCTCCTTCGAGGAAGCAGACGCGCAGGCGCAAGCCTATAAGATTGCGAACGGCCTCGATAAACCGCTGCCGCTTCAATACGTCAACTGGGTCACGGGCATCGTCACCCGCGGCGATTTCGGCCACAGCCTGTTCTACAACAAGCCCGTTTCGGAGGTGGTCGGAGAGCGCCTGCCGCGCACGCTTGCGCTGGCGCTCGTTTGCCACATCCTCGCCTCCGTCATCGGGATTACGTTCGGCATCCTCGCGGCCACGCGACAGTATACCTGGGTGGATACGCTGCTTTCCGGCGTCTCTTTCCTCGGCATGACGGTGCCGCGCTTCCTGATGGCGCTGATCATCGTCTACATCATGGTCTTCCACTTCAATGTCAGCGACATCGGCTCATTCCAGTCGGCCCGCTACGGCGGAGCGCCCTGGTCCTGGGACAAGTTCGTCGACCTGCTCAAGCATGTCTGGCCCGTCATCGCCATCGCAACCTTCGGAGGCCTCGCCTACAATATGCGCGTCATGCGCGGCAATCTGCTCGATACGCTGAACGCGCAATATGTCGAGACCGCCCGCGCCAAAGGCTTGTCGGAGCGCAAAGTCATCATGCGCCATGCAGTGCCCAATGCGCTGCATCCACTCGTCATGTACCAGGGCGTCGTCCTTCCCTACATGCTGACCGGGGAAATCGAGACGGCGATCATCTTCGCCCTGCCAACCGTCGGTCCTGCCATCGTCGGCTCCATGGCCGTCGGCGATGTCTATGTCACCGCCACCTTCATGCTCGTGCTGTCCGCCACGCTGATCGTCGGCAATATCATCGCCGACCTCATGCTCGCAGCCCTCGATCCCCGCGTGCGCCAGATGGGAGGGGCAACGGCATGAGCTTCGAGACCCAAGTTACCCTGCCGATGGCGACGTCGGATGCGGAACAGCACCATGCTGATACTCAAGCCACGGAGCGCCATCGCAACGAGAGCTATATGTCGCTCGTCTGGCGGCGGCTGAAGAAATCCTGGACAGGCATGCTCGGGCTTTTCCTCGTCGGCCTGCTGCTCTTCTCGGCCGTCTTTGCTGATTTCCTCTCGCCGGTCGATCCCAAGGCGACGAATGTCGGCTTCTCTCCGCCGCAACTGCCGAGCTTCACGGATAAGGACGGCAACTTCGTTTTTCCCCCGCGCGTTTACCCGGTACGGGAAACGGACGAGCTCGATCCCGTCACCTTCCAACCGATCATCGGCCCCGATTACGACAATCCGCAGATCATCGGGCTCTTCGTCAAGGGCGCGCCCTACCGGCTGCTCGGCGTCATTCCGCTCGATCGTCACCTGATTGGCACGCAGGACGGCTCGCCTATTCACTTCCTCGGAACCGACAAGTTCGGGCGAGACATTCTCTCCCGCATGCTCTACGGCTCGCGCATCTCGCTCTCGATTGCCCTGACGGTGGTGTTCATCGTCACCGTCGTCGGCACCACGGTCGGCATGGTCTCCGGTTATTTCGGCGGACGTTTCGATGCCTGGATGCAGCGTTTCGTGGAACTCGTTCTCGCCTTTCCGCAACTGCCGCTCTACCTCGCGCTGACCTCGCTGATACCGGTCACCGCCCCCACGCATGTCTTCCTCATCTTCGTCGTCGGCGTCATGTCCGCGCTTGGCTGGGCGCAGATGTCGCGAGAGGTCCGCGGCAAAACGCTGGCGCTCGCCCGCATCGATTATGTCCGAGCCGCCATCGCCGTCGGCGCGAGCGACCGGCGCATCATCCTCCAGCACATCTTCCCGAACGTCATGAGCCACGTCATCGTCGCGGTGACGCTGGCAATCCCCAGCGTGGTGCTCCTGGAGTCCTTCCTTGGATTCCTCGGGTTCGCGGTCAAGCCACCGCTCATCTCCTGGGGGCTGATGCTTCAGGACACCTCGACCTATTCCGTTATCGGATCCTATCCCTGGATCCTGTCGCCCGTCGGCGTCGTGCTGATCACCGTCTTTGCATTCAACGCGCTTGGCGACGGGCTTCGCGATGCCATCGACCCCTATTGAGAGGAGCGAGACCATGATGATGCCGGATAACGCCGTCACCGCCCCCGAGGAGCGCTGCGATCTCGCACAGCACACGGACGTCCCGATCATCGACGCCCGAAACGTCGCCGTCGATTTCAAGGTGGAGCACGGCATGGTCAGCGCCGTGAAGGATGTCTCCTTCCAGCTCTACCGCGGCGAGACCATCGCCATCGTCGGGGAGAGCGGTTCCGGCAAGTCGGTGACGGCACGCACCGTCATGGGGCTGCTCTCAAAGCGAGCCGTAACGAGCCCCCGCTCCACCATTGCCTATAAGGGCGAGGACGTGCTCACATTCTCCGAGAACCGTCGGCGAAAGCTGCGGGGTGACCGGATCTCGATGATCTTCCAGGAGCCGATGAGTTCGCTCAACCCGGTCTACACGATCGGCGCGCAGATCGCCGAGGCCATCCTCGTTCACCGCCGCATGAGCCGGAAGGCGGCCATGGCCGAAGCGCTCGACCTCCTTCGCCACGTCCAGATCCCTGAGCCGGAAGCGCGGCTCAACCAGTATCCGCACCAGCTGTCCGGTGGGCAGCGCCAGCGCGTCATGATCGCCATGGCGCTCTCCAACAAGCCCGACGTGCTGATCGCCGACGAGCCGACGACAGCGCTCGACGTGACGGTGCAGGCGCAGATCCTCAACCTCATCCGCTCGTTGCAGCGGGAGATGAACATGGCGGTGATCCTGATCACCCATGACCTGACCGTCGTGCGGCAGTTTTCGGATTATGTCTATGTCATGAGCGCAGGCGAAGTCCGCGAGCACAACACCACCGAAGCGTTGTTCGCCAACCCGCGCCATCCCTACACGGCGAAGCTGCTGGCATCGGAGCCACGCGGCACGGTGAGGCCGATCGCGGATACGGCTCCGGTGATCCTTGAAGGTCGCAATGTCCGCGTGGCTTTTACGCTGAAATCCGGTGGCTTCTTCAAGCCCGTCTTCAGCGAGCTTCTTGCCGTCAACGATCTCAGCCTCACGCTGAAGCGTGGCGAGACACTCGGTATCGTCGGCGAAAGCGGCTCCGGCAAAACGACGTTCGGGCAGGCGCTCATCCGGCTGCTGAACCCTGAAAGCGGCGAGATCACATTCGACGGCGAGGCGATAGAGGCCTATGGCCGAACCGAGATGCGGCCTTTGCGCGCCCGTATGCAGATCGTCTTCCAAGATCCTTTCTCGTCGCTCAACCCGCGCATGTCGGTCGGACAGATCATCGAGGAAGGACTGATCGTCAACAAGCTAGGCGCGACGCGCGACGCGCGGCTGGGGCGGATTTACGACGCTTTGGCAAGCGCGGGCATGCCCGGTAATATCCTCGGCCGATTCCCGCACGAGTTCTCCGGTGGCCAGAGGCAGCGCATCGCGATCGCCCGTGCCATCGCGCTGGAGCCGGAATTCATCCTGCTCGATGAGCCGACCTCGGCGCTCGATCTATCGGTGCAGGCCCAGATCATCGATCTCCTGCGCAAACTGCAGGAAGAGCGAGGGCTCTCCTACCTCTTCATCTCCCACGACCTCAAGGTGGTGCGCGCCCTGTGCCACCGCGTTGCGGTGATGCAGCGGGGAAAGATCGTCGAGGAAGGCCCCGTCGCAGACGTCCTGTCCAATCCCAAGACCGAATACACCGAGCGGCTTGTCCGAGCCGCCTTCAACGTTGCAGCCTGAGCAGAAAGAGGCCCCCATGACCAGACAACCCAAGATCACCTTCATCGGAGCGGGATCGACGACGTTCATGAAGAACATCATCGGCGACATCCTTCAGCGCCCGGCGCTTTCGGGTGCCAGGATCGCGCTGATGGATATCAATGCGGAACGTCTTCAGGAAAGCGAAGTCATCGTTCGCAAGCTGATCTCGTCCCTCGGCGCCAAAGCGACCATCGAGATGCATTCCAGCCAGAAGCGAGCGCTCGATGGCGCCAACTTCGTCGTTGTCGCCTTCCAGATCGGCGGTTTCGAGCCCTGCACGGTCACCGACTTCGAGGTGCCGAAAAAGTATGGCCTGCGCCAGACGATTGCGGACACGCTCGGCGTCGGTGGCATCATGCGGGGTTTACGCACCGTGCCGCATCTCTGGTCGATCTGCGAGGACATGATGCAGGTGTGCCCGGAGGCGATCCTGCTGCAATATGTGAACCCTATGGCCATCAACACTTGGGCGATTGCGGAGAAGTACCCCAAGATCAAGCAGGTTGGCCTCTGCCACTCCGTGCAGGGCACCGCAATGGAGCTCGCCGAGGATCTCGATATCCCCTACGAGGAGATCCGCTACACGTCGGCCGGCATCAACCATATGGCCTTCTATCTCAAGTTCGAGCACCGTCAGCCGGACGGGTCGTACAAGGATCTCTATCCTGATCTACTGCGCGGCTACCGCGAGGGCCGCGCGCCGAAGCCGACCTGGAACCCGCGCTGCCCGAACAAGGTGCGCTATGAAATGCTGACGCGGCTCGGCTACTTCGTAACCGAAAGCTCGGAGCATTTCGCGGAATATACGCCCTACTTCATCAAGGAAGGCCGCGAAGACCTCATCGAAAAGTTCGGTATTCCGCTGGATGAATACCCGAAGCGCTGCGTCGAGCAGATCGAACGCTGGAAGGGGCAGGCAGCAGCCTATATGTCCGCCGACAAGATCGAGGTAAAGAAATCGAAGGAGTATGCCTCCTCGATCGTGAACTCGGTCTGGACGGGCGAGCCTTCGGTCATCTACGGCAACCAGCGCAACAATGGCTGCATCACCTCGCTGCCGGACAATTGCGCGGCCGAAGTGCCGTGCCTTGTCGATGAAAACGGTATCCAGCCCACCTTCGTCGGTGCACTGCCACCGCAGCTGACCGCCCTCATGCGCACGAATATCAACGTTCAGGAACTCACGGTTCAAGCTTTGATGACCGAGAACCGCGAACATCTCTACCACGCTGCCATGATGGACCCGCATACCGCAGCCGAGCTCGACCTCGACCAGATCTGGTCGCTCGTGGACGATCTGCTGATCGCGCACAACGAGTGGATTCCGCAATGGGCCCGCATCGAAAAGAAGGTTCGCGCCGCCTGATGAAACAAAGATGGCGCGCGACCTCCCTCCCTGGGTCGAGACGACATTCGTCGCCGCGCTGACGGACCGGATGGCACCATGGCTATCCGGTCCGTCTACTTCATGCCTCGTTTGGCGATGAGGACGTCTGATCAAGTAAGAGCGTTCGACCCTGTCAGCTGACAGGGAAAACGCACCTCACGCAGCAGGCCGTTTCGTCAGGCAGCGGGCAACGCAATCTTTCCAACCATCGATGCCGGTCTGGCGCGCACCATCGCCATCTACCGGCTCGAACCGGCGGTCACATTGCCAGGCTTCGGCAAATCCGGCCTGATCCGGCCAGAGACCGGCGCGCGAACCGGCGAGCCATGCCGCACCAAGAACCGTTGTTTCCAGCAGCACCGGACGATCGACAGGTGCTGCGAGGATGTCGGAGAGGCGCTGCATCGTCCAGTCGGAAGCGACCATGCCGCCATCGACACGCAAGACCGTCCGCTCGCGCTTGTCACCCCAGTCCTTCTTCATTGCGTCCAGAAGGTCGAGGGTCTGGTAGGCTACGCTCTCCAGCGCTGCGCGTGCGAATTCGGCGGGGCCGGTGGCCCGCGTCAGGCCGAACACGGCGCCGCGTGCGTCGGGGTCCCAATGAGGCGCACCAAGGCCCGTGAAAGCCGGCACGAGATAGACGTGCTGGTTCGGATCCGCCGTCTTTGCCAGTTCCTCTGCTTCGGACGACTTGGAAATGAAGCCCATCTCGTCGCGCAACCACTGCACCGCGGCGCCGGCGATGAAGATCGAGCCTTCCAGGGCATAGGTCGTCTTGCCATCGAGACGGTAGGCGATTGTCGTCAAAAGACGGTTGGAGGAAACGACGCGATCCTCGCCCGTGTTAAGAAGCGCAAAGCAACCTGTTCCATAGGTCGATTTCAGCATGCCGGGCTCGAAGCAGGCATTGCCGATGACGGCGGCCTGCTGGTCGCCGGCCACGCCGAGAATGGGGATTTCCGCGCCGAAGATGGCTGCATCGGTCACGCCGAAATCGGCCGCGCAATCCTTGACCTCTGGCAGCATGGCGCGAGGAACGGACAGGATATCGAGAAGCTCGTCGTCGAAGCGGTTCTCGGTGATATCATAGAGCAGCGTGCGGGAGGCGTTGGTGGCGTCGGTCACATGCACCCGACCGCCAGTCAGCTTGTAGATGAGCCAGCTGTCGATGGTTCCGAAGCAGACCTCGCCCTTCTCGGCCCGCGCACGCAGGCCATCGACCGTATCGAGCAGCCAGGCGAGCTTGGTGCCGGAGAAATACGGATCGATCAGAAGACCGGTCTTCTCGGTGAAGAGCGGCTCGAGCCCGCGGGCTTTCAACTCGTCGCAGAAGCGCGCCGTACGCCGATCTTGCCATACGATGGCGCGGTGAACGGGCTCGCCGGTCTCCCGGTCCCAGACAACGATCGTCTCGCGCTGGTTGGTGATTCCAATGGCCGCGATATCGGCGGCCGTGATACCTGCCGCCTCGATCGCTTTGCGGCAGGTCGAGAGCACACTCTCCCAGATCTCGTCGGCATCGTGCTCGACCCAGCCGGAATCGGGAAAGAACTGCTGGAATTCCTGGCCAGACACGCCGGCAATGGCCATTTTCGCGTCGAAGATCATCGATCGTGTGGATGTCGTTCCCTGATCGATTGCCAGAATGTAGCCGCTCATTCGTCCTCGTCTCCCCATCGACCGATCCGGCGCCAGTCTGCGCGCGCTGGCTCGTCAGTCCGCCCACCATGCCCGCAATGTCCCGTCCGGGGCATCAGGGTCAAAAAGAGGCCGGGGCACGGTTGCGCGCCCCGGCCGCTGTCTAAACCGTCAGTCCTACTTCTGCCAGCTCTTGACGAGCTCGTCGTAGTTGACCGTAACCGGCTTCTCTTTCTCGTTCTCGATCTTCAGCTGCGGCGCGATGTTGCCTTTTCCGACCGCATCCTTGTTCCAGTATTCGATGTCGTGCTCTTCCGCGAGGACAGGCCCGATATCACCCTGGACGCCGGCGCGCTGAAGGCGCTGGAGAACCTTTTCCTGTTCGGCGCAGAGCGAGTCCATCGCTTCCTGCGGCGTCTTGTTGCCGGCTGCGGCATCGCCGACGGCCTGCCACCAGAGCTGTGCCAGCTTCGGATAATCCGGAACGTTGGTGCCGGTCGGCGACCACTGGACACGAGCCGGCGAGCGGTAGAACTCGACGAGACCGCCAAGTTCAGGCGCACGCTTCGTGAAACTCTTGTCCTGGATGGTCGATTCGCGGATGAGGGTCAGGCCGACATGGCTCTTCTTCACATCCACGGTCTTCGACGTCACAAACTGTGCGTAGAGCCACGCAGCCTTCGCGTTCTTTTCCGGCGTGGACTTCATCAGCGTCCAGGCGCCAACGTCCTGGTAACCGAGCTTCATGCCGTCCTTCCAGTAGACGCCATGCGGCGACGGGGCCATGCGCCACTTCGGCGTACCGTCCTCGTTCACGACCGGCAGGCCCTTCTTGACGGCATCGGCGGTGAAGGCCGTGTACCAGAAGATCTGCTGTGCGACGTTGCCCTGTGCCGGAACCGGGCCGGCTTCGCCGAAGGTCATGCCCTGTGCTTCCGGCGGAGCGTACGCCTTCAACCAGTCGAGGTATTTGACGATCGAGTAGACGGCAGCAGGGCCGTTGGTGTCACCACCGCGGGCAACGCAGGAGCCGACCGGCTGGGACTTCTCGTTGACCTTGATACCCCATTCATCGACGGGCAGACCGTTCGGCAGGCCCTTGTCGCCATTGCCGGCCATCGAAAGCCAGGCATCGGTGAAGCGCCAGCCGAGCGACGGGTCCTTCTTGCCGTAGTCCATGTGACCATAGACTTTCTTGCCGTCGATCTCGCGGCCGGTGAAGAATTCGGCGATATCCTCATAGGCAGACCAGTTGACCGGAACGCCGAGATCGTAGCCGTACTTCGCCTTGAAGTCCGCCTTGTTCTTCTCGTCGTTGAACCAGTCGTATCGGAACCAGTAAAGGTTGGCGAACTGCTGGGTCGGCAGCTGATAGAGCTTCTTGTCCGGCGCTGTGGTGAACGACGTGCCGATGAAGTCCTTGATGTCGAGCGTCGGGGACGTCACGTCCTTGCCTTCGCCGGCCATCCAGTCGGTCAGGTTGCGCACCTGCTGGTAGCGCCAGTGGGTGCCGATAAGGTCGCTGTCGTTGACATAGGCGTCGTAGATGTTCTCGCCGGACTGCATCTGAGTCTGCAGTTTCTCGACCACGTCGCCTTCGCCGATGAGGTCGTGCGTGACCTTGATACCGGTGATATCGGTGAAAGCCTTGGCCAGAACCTTGGACTCGTATTCATGCGTGGTCAGCGTCTCGGAGACCACCTTGATCTCCATGCCGGCGAAGGGCTTCGCCGCATCGATGTACCACTGCATTTCCTTTTCCTGATCGGCACGCGAGAGCGTCGAGAGATCGCCGATCTCGGCATCAAGGAATGTCTTTGCCTCTTCCATGCCCGCATAGGCGGAGCCGGTCAGGGCCAGCAGCATGGCTGCCGTCGTCGTTAGAAGGTGCCGTCGCATGAGTAGTCCTCCTCTTAAGGTTCTGCGATTGCTGTTACGGATGCCATGGACCCTCCCCTGGCAAAACCCGTGTCGTTCAGATGCCTCAGACCAGCTTGAAAACGCCGACGGCGTAGACAACGGACAGGGCAAGAGCCCACCACACGTTGGGACCGACAAGTCCCAGCCATGCAAGGTGAATGAATGCGCTGCCAAGCAGCGACACGAAGAGGCGGTCCCCTCGTGTCGTCTCGAAGCGCAGGATTCCGACACGCGGATTGCCGCCGGGCGAAAGGAACTCCCAGATCCCCATGCCGACAAGCAGCACAAGGATCGTCACGAAGAAAAGAACGGTTGGCAGCGTCCACGCCATCCAGGAGAAGTTCATATCGATCTCCTTAAACGCGGCCAAGGGCAAAGCCCTTGGCAATGTAGTTGCGAACAAAATAGATGACGATGGCGCCGGGAATGATGGTGAGAACGCCGGCCGCGGCCAGCACGCCCCAGTCCATGCCCGATGCCGAAACGGTGCGCGTCATGATGGCGGCGATCGGCTTTGCATCCGTCGTCGTCAGCGTCCGGGCGATCAGGAGTTCGACCCAGGAGAACATGAAGCAGAAGAAGGCCGCGACGCCGATGCCCGATGCGATCAACGGGATATAGATCTTCACGAAGAAGCGCGGGAAGGAATAGCCGTCGATATAGGCGGTCTCGTCGATTTCCTTCGGCACGCCCGACATGAAGCCTTCGAGGATCCAGACGGCGAGCGGTACGTTGAACAGGCAGTGGGCGAGCGCCACGGCGATATGCGTATCGATGAGGCCGAAAGCCGAGTAGAGCTGGAAGAACGGTAGCGCAAAGACGGCTGGTGGCGCCATCCGGTTGGTCAGCAGCCAGAAGAACAGGTGCTTGTCGCCGAGGAAACGGTAGCGGGAGAAGGCATAGGCTGCGGGGAGCGCCGCCAGCACCGAGATCACCGTGTTCATCACGACATAGATGATCGAGTTGATGTATCCCTTGTACCAGGACGGGTCGGTGAAGATCACCGCATAGTTCCGCAGCGTCGGTTCATGCGGATAAAGCGAGAAGGTGCTGGTGATCTCCATGTTCGTCTTGAAGCTCATATTGACGAGCCAGTAGATCGGCAGGAGCAGGAAAACGATGTAGAGCGTCGGCACCAGCCAGGACAGGCGGATGCCGGTCGACGGCGCCGCGACGCGGCTTGCCGTCGTCGATGTCGGCGCGTTGACGGCGGGATTGGACATTGCGGTGGTCATGGTTTCTCCTCCCTCCCCGGATCAGTTCTGCGCGTCGCTCGTGGTCATCACGGTATAGAAGATCCACGAGAGCAGCAGGATGATGAGGAAGTAGATGAGCGAGAGGGCGGCGGCCGGGCCAAGGTCGAACTGCCCGATGGCGGTTTTCACGAGGTCGATTGACAGGAAGGTCGTGGAGTTGCCGGGTCCGCCGCCGGTGATGACGAAGGGCTCGGTATAGATCATGAAGCTGTCCATGAAGCGCAGCAGGAAGGCGATGAGCAGCACGCGCTTCATTTTGGGCAACTGAATGTAGCGGAACACGGACCAGCGCGACGCGCCGTCGATTTTCGCAGCCTGATAATAGGCATCGGGAATGGAAACCAGACCGGCGTAGCAGAGCAGCACGACGAGGCTCGTCCAGTGCCATACATCCATGACGATCAGCGTGACCCAGGCGTCGAAGACGTTGTTGACGTAGTTGTAGGGAATGCCGAGGGCGGCGAGCGTGTATCCCAGTAGACCGATATCCACGCGGCCAAAGACCTGCCAGATCGTGCCGACGACATTCCATGGAATAAGTAACGGCAGCGACATCAGGATGAGGCAGACCGGAACGCCAAAACCCTTCTTCGGCATATTCAGCGCGATCAGGATGCCGAGCGGGATCTCGATCGAGAGAATGATCACCGAGAAGAGCAGGTTACGCTGCAGCGCGTCCCAGAAGCGTGACGAATGCAGCACCTGAATGAACCAGTCGGTGCCTGCCCAGAAGAATTCATTGTTACCGAAGGTGTCCTGAACCGAGTAGTTGACGACCGTCATCAGCGGGATGACAGCGGAGAAGGCGACCAGCACGAGCACCGGCAGCACCATGAACCAGGCCTTGTTGTTCCAGGTCTTCTCCATGGCTCAAGCCCTCCCGTTGACGTGCGATGGATCGGAGACCCGCCAGCTGTCTGCATAGATATTGACCGCCGCGGGATCGAAAGTGACGCGCGGCTCAGACGGGATCTCGCTGTTCTCACCGACGACAATAGCCATGGGCCGGTCGGCAAACAGCGCTCGCACGATCTTGTGACGGCCGATATCCTCGACTTTGGAGATCGTCACCGGCATTCCCTCACGGCCGAGCCGCACGAATTCAGGGCGGATGCCAAGTTCAACTTTGGCGCCACTGGCGATCTCGGGCCTGAAGCCGAGCGAAACGGTTCCGCCGCCGAGATCGGCCGTCGTTCCGTCGATGCGGGCCGGGATGACGTTCATGCCCGGTGAGCCGATGAAATATCCGACGAAGGTGTGACGAGGCCGTTCGAACAACTCCGCCGGAGTACCGATCTGCACGATCTCGCCGTCATACATCACCACCACCTTGTCGGCGAAGGTCAGCGCCTCCGTCTGGTCGTGCGTGACGTAAACCATTGTGAAGCCGAACTGTTTGTGCAGCCGCTTCAACTGTGAGCGCAGCACCCACTTCATATGCGGGTCGATAACGGTCAGCGGCTCGTCGAACAGGATCGCGCTGACATCGTTGCGCACCAGACCGCGGCCGAGCGAGATCTTCTGCTTCTGGTCGGCCGTGAGACCGCGCGCTGTCTTCTTCGCCCAGGAGGACAGGTCGATCATCTCGAGGATTTCCTTGACCCGACGATCGACCTCAGGCTCCGGAATGCGGCGATTCCGCAACGGGAAGGCCAGATTGTCATAGACGGTCATGGTGTCGTAGATCACGGGGAACTGGAACACCTGCGCGATGTTGCGGTCCTGCGTCGGTAGATTGGTCACGTCGCGCCCGTCGAACAGGATCCGGCCTTCCGATGGCGAAACGAGGCCCGATATGATGTTCAGCAACGTGGTCTTGCCGCAGCCGGAGGGGCCGAGAAGCGCGTAGGCGCCACCATCGTCCCAGTCGTGATGAACTTCCTTCAGCGAATAGTCGGCCGGCGATTTCGGGTTCGGGCCGTAGGCGTGGCGGATATGGTCGAGGCTGATGCGGGCCATGTCTGTCTCCTCACGCCGCTCTGTCGAGACGGCCGGCAATGGCGCGTCCGTCGGTGGAAAAGGCCATGAGATGGCGTGTGTCGAGGATGAGGTTCACGGCCGTGTCGGGCTCGATATTGCGGATACCCGGCTCCAGCATGATCCACCGAGCACCCGCGCTCTCCACATGCACGAAGCTCTCCGAACCGGCGATTTCGCTAATGATGATCCGTGCCGGAAGCAGAGCCGCCCCATCCGCAGGTCCGTCGAGCGAGAGATGATAGGGATGAAACGCGATCGTGCACGGTCCATCGGCGATATCGGCGAGATGCGCCGGAACGGGCAGAAGCGGTGCGCCGTCTTGCAGGAAGCTACCGCCGGACTTGACCACGACCAGCGTGTTGAGCGGCGGGTCGGCGAACGTCTTCGCCGTAACGATATCCGCAGGACGTCGATAGACGTCGATCGTCGGGCCGAACTGGCTGATACTGCCATGATGCATCGTGGCGGTATGTCCCCCGAGCAGCAAGGCTTCACCGGGCTCGGTCGTGGCATAGACGAAGATGGCGCCGGAGGCTGCGAAGATTTTCGGCAGCTCTTCGCGCAGTTCCTCGCGCAGCTTGTAATCGAGGTTGGCGAGCGGCTCGTCCAGCAGGACGAGGCTTGCATTCTTGACGATCGCGCGCGCCAGCGCCGTGCGCTGCTGTTGACCACCCGAGAGGTTGAGCGGCGTGCGGGCGAGATAGGGCGTCAGCTTCATCAGATCGGCTGCCTGCCTCACCTCCCGGTCGATGGTCGCAGCGTCCTTGCCGGCAATCCGCATTGGTGAGGCGATGTTCTCATAGACGGTCATGGCGGGATAGTTGATGAACTGCTGGTAGACCATCGCAACCGAGCGATCCTGCACGCGCACGCCGGTCACATCCTTGCCGTCGAAGCGGATCGTGCCCGATGTCGGCTTGTCGAGACCTGCCATCAGACGCATCAGCGAGGTCTTGCCAGACAAGGTCGGTCCGAGCAGCACATTCAGCGAGCCGCGCTGCAGAGTAAGGTTCGTCGGGTGGATATGCGTATCCGCTCCGACGACCTTGGCGATATCGATCAGTTCCAGCATGTCTTTCCTCCCAGCCCGTGGCGCTCTCTCCGTGGAGCAGCCTCAGGCGACGCAGCGCGCCATCAAATCCTGCATGTCATCCGCGAGCGCGCTCGCCTCGGCTCCCGAAAGATTCAGACCGAGCTTCGTGCGGCGCCAGAGGATGTCCTCCGCCGTGCGCGCCCACTCCTCCTCGATCAGATAGCGCACCTCGGCTTCGTAGAGATCCGCTCCATAGTGCCGTCCGAGAGCCTCGATCGCCTGCGCATCGCCGACGATCTTTCCGGCAAGCGTTCCATAAAGCCGCACCAGCCGCCGTGCATGGCGATCGCTGAGAAAGCCGCACCGCTTTTTCAAGGCGGCAACCTCGGCCTCATAGCCTGTTGGCGCGAAGTCGCCGCCCGGAAGCGTGCTCTTGGACGTCCAGGGCGCTCCCTTGTTACCGATTGCCTCGCCAATCTTTTCCAGAGCGTGTTCCGCAAGACGGCGATAGGTGGTGAGCTTGCCACCGAAAACATTCAGCAGTGGCGCCGCGCCATCATCCGCCTCGACTTTCAGGACATAGTCGCGGGTTGCTTCCTGCGCCTTCGATGCACCATCATCAAACAGCGGCCGGACGCCCGAATAGCTCCAGACGATATCCTCGCGGCGCACGGGTTCGGCGAAATATTCGCTGGCCGCCTTGCAGAGATAATCGGTCTCGGCATCCGTGATGCGGATATCCTTGGGATCGCCCGTAAAATCCTGATCCGTCGTCCCGATCAGCGTGAAATCCCGCTCATAGGGAATGGCGAAAATGATGCGTCCATCGGGGTTCTGGAAGAAGTAGGCCCTGGGGTCGTTGAATTTCTGGCGAATGACGATGTGGCTGCCCTGCACGAGGCGGACATTGTGGACCTGATTCTTGCCGACGGCATTCGAGAGCACGCGATCGACCCAAGGACCTGCCGCGTTGACCAGCATCCGTGCCGTCACGCGCTTCACCGGGCCGCCCTTGCCTTCCTGAATGTCGATCGTCCACAGCTTGCCCTCACGCCGGGCGGAAATCACACGGCTCCGTGACAGAATTTCCGCGCCACGATTGGCAGCATCACGGGCATTCAGCACCACGAGCCGCGCATCGTCGACCCAGCCGTCCGAATATTCGAAGGCCTTGGTAAAGAGCGGCTTCAACGGCTTGCCGGCAGGGTCGCGCCGCATGTCCAGCGTCTTCGTCGCCGGGAGAAGCTTGCGACCACCGATATGATCATACAGGAACAGACCGAGACGGATGAGCCAGGCGGGACGTATGCCGCCTTTGTGAAAGGGCAGAACGAAGCGCATCGGCCAGATGATGTGCGGCGCCATGGCCCAGAGCACTTCGCGCTCCATGAGCGATTCCCGGACCAGCCGAAATTCATAATGCTCGAGATACCGCAGACCGCCATGGATGAGCTTGGTGGCGCCTGACGATGTGCCCGAGGCGAAATCGTTCATCTCCGCAAGGCCGACCGAGTATCCACGACCGATAGCATCGCGCGCGATGCCGCAGCCGTTGATCCCGCCGCCTATGACGAAGATGTCAAAAGATTTCTGCGCTGCCATGTTCCCCACCTCTTTCGCCATGCAGCATAAATGCGCATCTGCGAAACAGAGATATCTAAAGCGAAATGTAAACGAATGTCAAATGAAAGTATGCGTGAAGAGATGCCTGCCTAGCGAAGGGCATCAGGCGGTTTCCATCAGCTCGACATTGTGCTCCCGGCAAAGCGCTCGGATGCTCTCGGATGGGCAGCGATCGGTGATGAACGAATCGACCTGGGAGATATGTCCGATACGAACCGGAGCCGTGCGATCGAACTTGGATGAATCGGAGACGAGGATGACGTGGCGCGCATTGGCTATAATCGCCTGAGCGACCTTGACCTCGCGAAAATCATAGTCGAGCAAGGCGCCGTCCTCATCGATGGCGGAGACGCCGATGATGGCGAAATCGACTTTGAACTGACGGATGAAATCGACAGCCGCTTCACCCACAATGCCGCCATCCGATCCACGCACGACACCGCCGGCAATGACCACCTCGATCTGGGGATAAACCCGCAAACGGTTGGCAACATTGATATTGTTGGTAATCACCATCAGCGATTTGTGGTCAACAAGCGCGTCGCCCACTGTCTCCGTGGTGGTGCCGATATTGATGAAGAGAGATGCGTTGTCCGGAATGAGAGCAGCGGCGGCGCGCCCGATCGCCTGCTTCTCCAGCGCCGCCATGGAGCGGCGCTCTTCATACTCCACGTTCTCGTTGCCACGCGGAAAGACGGCCCCGCCGTGAATGCGGGTCAGTGCGCGCGTGTCGCAAAGGTCGTTCAGGTCCTTGCGGATCGTCTGGGGCGAGACGGAGAACCGAAGTGCGAGATCCTCGACCAGAACACGGCCCTGCTCGCGCGCGATCGATATAATCTCGCTCTGACGCGATGATAGTAACACGACGACCTCCCTTTCGTTTTCTTCAATCTAGGCAGAAAACGAAAGCAGCACAATCCGCCTCATTTCGTTGTGGCGAGAACCGCCTCGATCTCCTCACGCGACGGCATGGCCGGCGCCGTTCCGCGCCGCGTAACGGAAATGCCCGCCGTAGCACAGCCGAATCGTACGGCCTCCAACGGGCTGCGACCTGCCGAAAGTGCTGCCGAAAACCCGCCGACGAAAGCATCCCCCGCCCCGGTCGTGTCGACCACCTGTCCGACGCTGAAGACCGGGAGGTGCACGGATTGATGCGGTGAATGAAAAAGGACGCCACGACCGCCGAGCGTGATGACGGCCGCCCCGGCGCCACGCTTCAGGAGCGCATCCCCCGCGCGCCTCGCATCGTCGATCGTCTCGATACCAAAACCGACAAGCGCCGACGCCTCGGTTTCGTTGGGTATGATGTAGTCGGTCAAAGCATAGAGCTCGTCGGGAAATCTTTCGGCGGGCGCAGGATTGAAAACCGTGACGACGCCAGCACTCCGGGCGATATCGAGCGCGTGCTGCGCGGCGGCCACCGGCTGTTCCAACTGAGTGACGAAGATCGCAGACCGTTCGATGGTCGCCCGGGCAGCCTCTACATCCTCGACACCGATCGTACCGGCCGCGCCGGGATAGACGATGATGGCGTTATCGCCGTTGATCTCGTTGACGTAGATGAAGGCCGCTCCCGTCGGCTCCGTATCCATCACGGTCAGAACCGGCGTGACGCCAGCATCTGCATAAGTTTTCTGCGCGAGTTCGCCGAATGTGTCGCGACCGATTTTCGATATGAAGGAGACCGCAGCACCGGCACGTGCTGCCGCAACCGCCTGGTTCGAACCCTTACCGCCCGGCCCGACCGCAAACCCGCTGCCACGGATCGTCTCGCCGACCATCGGCATCCGCGCGGCGAGATAGGCCGTGTCGGCTACGAAAATACCGAGAATGGATACGCCGCTCTTCATCTGCCTTCTCCTCCCCTCTCATGTCCTGCCGTGCAGTTCTAGTGCGAGCGCGCAGTGAACGGCTTCTCCTCCCGCTCCCCTGCATTGGGTCCCGCAACCACAGAAGCCCGTCACAAGGGCTGCATCCTACCCCTTGTCGTTCATCGCGGCGCGCAGTGTCGCGTTCATCCGCTCCTGCCAGCCGGGGCCAGCGGACTGGAAATGCGCAAGGACATCGCTGTCGATCTTCAAGGTGACCATCTCGCGGGTCTTCGGAACAGCCTGGCGCTCCACAGCCGGCGCAATCGGCTTCTTGACGGGTTTGAACAGCGCTTCCGCTGCATCCTTGGCACTCATGGGCCGGCGGGGGGTGATCGCCATCGATCGTATCCTCATGTCGAATGGAAAACCTGACTCTATCAGCAATTTCGATCGGACGTGACGGAATCCGCACGGCTTTCCATGCGTCCACAAGCGATTTTCATGACAAGATCATCTGAATGCCTAAAACGCACACAGATCGCTCTTTGCACGGCGTCAACGCTGACATCGCGGAGGTTTACTGCAGTATTTCAGCGCTCCACTGCCGATTATCCGGCATGTTGTGGCAGCTAGCCGATCAGAAGCGTTTGACAAACGGCCTCTCCTGCCATAAAACATGCTCATCGATACTTTGTTTGCCGATCGTTTTTTTTGCTGCGCCTCGCGCCACGTGATAAAATCCCCTCTCAAAAGTCGACAAAAATCCCGTCATGCGTCGTATGATGGGCAACGAATATTGCACTGAAAGGGTTTATCATGACCACAGGCACCGTAAAATGGTTCAATGCCACCAAGGGCTTCGGCTTCATTCAGCCTGACGATGGCTCGGCTGACGTTTTCGTTCACATTTCGGCCGTCGAACGCGCTGGCATGCGCGAAATCGTCGAAGGCCAGAAGCTCGGCTTCGAGCTTGAGAAGGACCGCAAGTCGGGCAAGATGTCCGCTGGTTCGCTCCAGGCGGCTTAAGTCTTTCGCTCCCCTTGACCGCGGATGTACCGGCTCGGGAAGCATTAGATGGTGAAAGGTCAGGCGGATGCCTGGCCTTTTTGCGTCGGCTGACAATCACGATCGGCAGCGTTGGCGGGTTTTGCCAGCGGCGCATGTTCTTTCGCCCGACGCGTATTTGAGGCATGATGCGACGGCAGGTCCCTCATCGGGCTTTGCAAGGTCGCAGACCCGCAACTGGTGGGCTGTCGCAGATCCAGTCAGTGCAGAAAGACGCGGTAGCTTCGCTGCCATCGAGAAAGTAGAACAAGGAAGACACGTTGAGACACCCGAACGACAATGGCTTCAACGAACGCCGCAAGACGGCAATCGAAGCCAAGAAGCAGCTCCTCGCGAAGTTTGCTGCAGCCCCCAAGCCGACAGATCCTGAAATGCAGGCCCAGCTTGCGGCCCGCGAAGCGACTGCAAAGGCTCGTGAAGAGCGCCGCGCAGAGCGCGAAGCCCTGAAGAAGGCCGAGAATGAACGCCTGATGGCTGAGGCCGCAGAAGCGGCTGCGGCTGCAGAGGCTAACGAGCGCGCCGAAGCTGAAGCTCGCCAGGCAGAAGTCAACGACCGCGTTGCCCGCGTTGTGGCCGACGAGGCAGCACGCAAAGCCGAACGCGACCGCCGTTATGCGGCACGTAAAGCCCGCCAGGGTTGATGCCCTGGCAATCGGACGATGGCGGTGCGTTGCGCCGCCATCCCGAATTTGCCAATTTCCTACGCCGTGCCGAAAAAGCCGTGCCGACGCGCCACCCTCCCTTGATCGATCACGGTTGTCGGAGCTTTCAGCGCCCGACCGAAGATCCGGCAGGCCTTCGACCGCCGATGCCCTGACGATCGGCGCCATAACGCGAGATCGAAGGGCGCTTCGCGAGACACGCATGACGTACATTCTCTTTGGCGGGTGACCGCTTGCACCTGCCGTGCCCGTGAGATCGAGAGATCGTGGCCCATGTGAATGTGGGAGGGCGCATATCCCACTTGAAGGACCCGAAATGACCGCTCTAACACTCACGCCGACGCAGATCCGCGGATTGAAGCTTGCCAAGGACGGCAATCTCTTCCCGCAGGAGACCAAGAAGTGGACGCACGAAAACGCCACCATCACCTATGCGAAGACAGACCGCTTCAAGGAACGCCCGCAGAAGATAAAGTTCGTAACGACGACGACGCTCGACGAACTCCGTGGCATGGGCCTGCTGCGTGCGATCGAGGCTGACAGCGCGCCGCTGGAAACGCCGCATGAAATCACCATGGCCGGCAAGATCTGGCTGCTCCAGAATAAATAATCGATAGTCCGCGATAACCCGAAACTGCGTGAGCACCGGCGTCCTTTGGCGTCGTCGGTGAGCGCATGCCTGCAAGGTTCTGCGCGTTCGAGATCATTCGCGGCCGTTTGGCGTGATTGTTGCTGGCGGCGCGTTCCGGCCTTGCCGGCGAGCGACCTTCGTTCATATAGGTAGTGGACGCGGCGCATATTTGCGCCTTGTCCAATATCGAAATATGCAACCAGCACCGAAGGCCCGGATATGATATCGCTCACGCATCCATGGACGCGGCTGTGACGGCCTCCAGCGAAACCGATCGCCTCAAGCGACTTGGTTGGTCGGACACGTTCGCCGAACAACTCGCGCCTGATGAAAGCGATCTGCATATTCTGCGCGTCTCCTCCGTCCATCGCTCGCGCGTCGACGTGATCGATGTGAACGGCGCCGCCGATGTCGTTCTGCCGCCAAATACGAACACCGCCGATTTTGCGGTCGGCGACTGGGTGCTGGCATCGCGTGTGAACGGTGACTTCGTGCGTCGGCTGGACCGCAAGACGGTTCTCCAGCGGCGAACAGAGGGCAGTCACGGGCAGCAACTCGCAGCCGCCAATGTCGATACGCTGTTCATCGTCACATCCTGCAACGCCGACTTCAATCCGGCGCGGCTCGAGCGCTACCTCATCATGGCGAACCAGTCGGGAAGCCGGCCGGTCATCGTGTTGACCAAGGCCGATACTGTCGAGGATGCCGCGACCTATGAAGCCCAAGCGCGCGCGCTCCAGAGGGATCTGCCGGTCGTGGTTCTCAACGCCCGCTCGCCCGACGCTTATTTGAAACTTGCTCCCTGGTGCGGCCCCGGCGAAACGGTTGCCCTTGTGGGCTCGTCAGGCGTCGGCAAATCGACGCTGGTCAACACGCTTGCGGGATCGACCGCGGAAGCGCAGCAAAAGACCGGAGAAATCCGCCAGCACGATGCTAAAGGTCGGCATACGACGACCGCGCGTTCGCTGCACCCCATCGCTGGCGGTGGCTGGGTGATCGACACGCCGGGCATTCGGACGCTCTATGTGAGCGACGTCACCGACGGCATCGACACCCTGTTTGCCGAAATCACCGAACTCGCACCGCTTTGCCGCTTTCGAGACTGCACCCACCAGCACGAACCGGGATGCGCCGTTCAGGCAGCTATCGCAAGCGGCACGCTGGACGCCGCGCGCCTGGAGCGCTGGCGCGGGCTACTGGCCGAAAACCGGGAAAAAACGCCGGTTGCGAGCGGTCCGAAAGGCAACAAGATCTTTCGGAAGAAGAAATACTAGGCAGGTCTTGCCGCCGTTTACGGCAGCGAAAACCTGAAAGACCGCGACGCGCTTCAGGCCGCCGCTGAAACGCGTCGCGAAAGGCGATTTGACAGGTCGCAGCGCATGCGCAACCCATTGCCAAGTCTGCGATATGGGCGCAAGATGAGGGCTTCGGCAGCACATGATGCGGGCGCTGCCGCTCGGGGTTATGAAACCCTGGCCCCAAGCAAAGGAGGACATCATGTCTTCCACTTCAACCGCATTCGTTCCAACTGTCGCTTCCCAGACGGCTCTCTTCCTTGTGAAGGCAACGCCCGTTCTGTCGTTGATCGTCATCACATACTGCTCGCTCATGGGTTTCGTCTGGTAGACCAGCCGACCCCGCAAACACTTTCGGAGGACATCATGGCCAAAGGTCAAGTTCGCGGCAACAAGGAAACCCGCAAACCCAAGAAGGACAAGGCCGCCGCGGCTCCTGCGCCGACACTGGGTTCGCAGGTCAAGGCCGCAACCTCAAGCAAGAAGAGCTGAACGGCTCCCCCCGTGCCCGCTGCTCCTGCACAGCGGCACGGATGTTTGCATACCGAGCTGTCAAACTTTCTGGCAACCAGATATCGGGCAGCAATAACAGGTTGCCGCACGCGCACCTGCCATTTGTCACGGACACTGGCAACAACATGTCGATACCGCCTCGCCTGAGCGGCCCTGCGCAGCCTGACAGCCTCCCGGCCACCTTTCTTCTCCTTCGTCTTGATCGGCAACGGCAATAGGTTGGGTAACTGCCCGCGCAGTTCTTGAGTCGCGCCGTGAACAAGCGCCTTCGTCCTCCCGCCACCGATGAGAACTGCTCACGAAATATGCGTGACCGGATGAAAGTTTCAGCAGGCAGCCGAGATGTTCGGCATATTTTTATCGGACGATAAATTTTTGACCTTTTGATAAATTTATTGCTGGTAGATTGGTTTTTTTCGGTGCAGCTTGCTGTCAACAAGGACCCGAGAGACCGGGTTCAAGCGGACAAAAACGAGGGGATCGCACCGTGGAAATAGGCATTTTCATCCCGATCGGCAATAATGGCTGGCTGTTGTCGGAAAACGCTCCGCAGTACAAGCCGACCTTCGAGCTGAACAAGGAGATCACCCTGAAGGCCGAAAAGTACGGCCTCGATTTCGTGCTCTCCATGATCAAGCTCCGCGGCTTCGGTGGCAAAACGGAATTCTGGGATCACAATCTGGAATCCTTCACGCTGATGGCAGGCCTTGCAGCCGTCACCACCCGCATCAAGCTGTTCGCCACGGCCGCCAGCCTCGTCATGCCGCCTGCCATCGTGGCACGCATGGCTTCGACCATCGACAGCATTTCCAACGGCCGCTTCGGTCTCAACCTCGTCACCGGCTGGCAGCGTCCGGAATACTCCCAGATGGGCCTGTGGCCAGGCGACGAATACTTCTCCAAGCGTTACGAATATCTCGCGGAATATGCGACCGTGCTGCGCGACCTTTGGGAAACGGGAAGCAGCGACCTCAAGGGCGAATTCTTCCAGATGGACGACTGCCGCCTCTCCCCTCGCCCGCAGGCCGACATGAAGATCATCTGCGCCGGCTCCTCCACCGCCGGTATGGATTTCTCGGCAGAGTATGCCGACTATAATTTCTGCTTCGGCGTCGGCGTCAACACACCGAAAGCTTTCGCGCCGGCCGCCGAACGCCTGATCGCGGCAACGGAGAAGACAGGCCGGGACGTCTCGTCCTTCGTTCTCTTCATGATCATCGCGGACGAAACAGACGAAGCCGCCCGCGCCAAGTGGGAGCATTATAAGGCGGGTGCGGACCAGGAAGCGATCCAATGGCTCGGCATTCAGGGCGCAGCTGACACGCGCTCCGGCACGGATACCAATGTCCGCCAGATGGCCGATCCGGTTTCCGCCGTGAACATCAACATGGGAACGCTGGTCGGCTCTTATGAAACGGTCGCTCGACTGCTGGACGAAGTGCCCACCGTTCCCGGAACCGGCGGGGTCTTGCTCACCTTCGATGACTTCCTGAAGGGCGTCGAGGATTTCGGGACGCGTATTCAGCCGTTGATGGCCTGCCGCCAGCATGTCAAGACGATGACCATGGAGGCTGCACAATGAGCGAAACCCTGACCACCGCCGGTTACCAGCTGCCCCGCCGCCACGTGCAAAGCGTAACCGTTCCGGCACGCCCGGAGCCGATCAGCCTCAAGCCGAACGAAACGGCCGTTGTCGTCGTCGACATGCAGAATGCCTATTCCACAGAGGGTGGCTATGTCGATCTCGCGGGCTTCGACATCGCCGGAGCCAAAGGCACCATCGCCAACATCAAGAAGACGCTGGACGCTGCCCGTGCGGCCGGTGTGCTCGTCGTCTACTTCCAGAACGGCTGGGACAAGGACTATGTCGAGGCCGGCGGCCCGGGTTCGCCGAACTGGCACAAGTCCAACGCACTGAAGACCATGCGTGCAAAACCGGAACTGCAAGGCCAGCTTCTCGCCAAGGGCACCTGGGATTACGCCATCGTGGATGAATTGCAGCCGCAGCCAGGCGATATCCTCGTGCCGAAAACGCGCTATAGCGGTTTTTTCAATACCAACATGGACAGCGTGTTGCGGGCCCGCGGCATCCGCAATCTGGTCTTCGTTGGTATAGCCACCAATGTCTGCGTGGAAAGCTCGCTCCGTGACGCTTTCCACCTCGAATATTTTGGCGTCATGCTGGAAGATGCGACGCATCATCTCGGACCGGAGTTCATACAGCAGGCGACGGTTTACAACGTCGAGAAATTCTTCGGCTGGGTTTCCACCGTCAACGATTTCTGCGGCGCGATTTCGCAAGTCGCACCCGATCAGGCCTGAACCTTTCACGCGCAACCATTCCGCTCGACCAAGGAGACACCATGCCGAAATCCATCATCGTCCCTGAAGGCACACACAAGCCGATCGCCCCGTTTTCTCCCGGCACGCTTGCCGATGGCGTTGTCTATGTCTCCGGCACATTGCCCTTCGACAAGAACAACGATGTGGTTCACGTCGGCGACGCCGGCGCGCAGACCCGGCATGTGCTCGAAACCATCAAGTCGGTGATCGAGACAGCCGGCGGCACGATGGATGACGTGACGATGAACCACATCTTTATTACCGACTGGGCGAACTATCAGGCCGTCAATGCCGTCTATGCCGAGTATTTCCCCGGCGACAAGCCGGCCCGGTTCTGCATCCAGTGCGGTCTGGTGAAGCCGGACGCTTTGATCGAAATCGCGACCATCGCCCATATCGGCTGAGGCAGGCCGAACCACTTCGCCATCGGGCCCGGCATGAAAAGGGGCGGTTCCATGCATTTCGAACTTCACGGCCGCACGGATGCGGACGCCCGTACCGTGCTGCTATCTTCGGGGCTTGGCGGGTCGGGCGCCTACTGGGCGGATCAGATACCGGCACTCGCCCCTCACGTCCGCGTCGTGACCTACGATCACCGGGGCACGGGCCGCACAGGCGGCGATGTGCCGGAGGCCGGCGGCATCGGCGCGATGGCGGATGACGTGCTGAAGATTCTGGACGCGCTCGGTATCGACAAGGTCGATTTCGTCGGTCACGCCCTCGGTGGCTTGATCGGGCTCGATATCGCGCTTCGTCAGCCGAGCCGCATCGATCGGCTCGTCCTGATCAATGCGTGGAGCAAGGCTGATCCGCATTCCGGTCGCTGCTTCGACATCCGCATCGAGCTTCTCGAAAAGTCCGGCATTCCCGCCTTCATCAAGGCGCAACCGCTGTTCCTCTATCCCGCTGTGTGGATGGCTGAGAGGCCGGAACGCATGGCAGCGGACGAGGCACATGGCATAGCGCATTTTCAGGGCAGGACGAATATTCTGCGCCGCATCGCGGCCCTTCGTGCCTTCGATATCGACGACAGACTTGCGGACATCACCCACGAAACGCTGGTGATGGCGACGAAGGACGACCTTCTAGTCCCCTGGACACGCTCGAACCGGCTGGTCGAGGGGCTTCCAAATGCCGTGCTGGACCTTGTCGATCATGGCGGTCACGCGGTCAACGTGGTCGATCCCGACCCGTTCAATCAGCGACTTCTTGAGTTTCTTGAACGTCCGGACGACACGAAAGCCAGCGCACCATGAGCATCGCCGTTTCCAGCCGCACGGATTTCACTGATATCGCGGACAATGACACCCGGCGCACACTCTTCCGCGGTGCGATGGCGAAGCTCGGGGCCGCCGTCAACATCATCACGACCGATGGACCGGGCGGGCGCACCGGTTTTGCCGCGACCGCCGTTTGCAGCGTGACCGACGATCCGCCGACGCTGCTCGTCTGCCTCAACCGGTCAGCCTCGGTCTACGGTGCCGTAACGACCAACAAGGTGCTCTGCGTCAACACGCTGAACGCCGGTCACCAGGCCCTATCACAACTTTTCGGCGGAAAGACACCGGCAGCCGAGCGGTTCGCCACCGCCAACTGGTCGGTTCTGACGACAGGGGCTCCCGCGCTGGACGACGCGCTGGTCTCGTTTGATTGCGTGATCGAAAACACGGTCTCGCAAGGCACGCATGATGTGCTTTTCTGCCGCGTGGTTTCTACAGCTACCCGCGCGGATGGGCAGGCGCTCTTCTACTTCGACCGCGCATATCACGAGGTTTGACGGTCCGGAAACGGATATTCCGCCATGGGCCGAAGAGGAGGCGCCGTCGGGAGACCATCTTCTCCGTCTCAGCGCCTCCGCAAATCAGTCGACTACCACTCGGCAACGCTGCCGTCGGAATGGCGCCACAGCGGGTTGCGCCAGCGATGGCCTTCGGCGGCGCGGGCAATCACATATTCCTCATCGACCTCGATGCCGAGGCCCGGGCCCTGCGGGATGGAAACGAAGCCATCCTCGTAGTGGAAGACCTCCTTGTTGGAGATGTAGTCGAGAATATCGTTGCCCTTGTTGTAGTGGATGCCGAGGCTCTGCTCCTGAATGAAGGCATTGTAGCTGACGGCGTCGACCTGCAGGCAGGCAGCGAGCGCAATGGGGCCGAGCGGGCAATGCGGGGCCAGCGCCACATCGTAGGCTTCGGCCATTGCCGCGATCTTGCGGCATTCGGTAATACCGCCGGCATGCGAAAGGTCCGGCTGAAGGATATCGACATAGCCGTCGGAGAGGACCTGCTTGAAGTCCCAGCGCGAGTAAAGCCGTTCACCGAGCGCGATCGGCGTCGAGCAATGGTTGGCAATCTCCTTCAGCGCCTCACGATTCTCCGAGAGAACAGGTTCCTCGATGAACATCAGGTTGTAGGGCTGCAACTCCTTGGCCAGGACCTTCGCCATCGGCCGGTGCACGCGGCCGTGGAAATCGACGCCGATGCCGACATGCGGGCCGATCGCCTCGCGGATGATGGCGATCGTCTCGACGGCGCGCTCGACCTTGTCCCAGCTATCGACGATCTGCATTTCTTCGCAGCCGTTCAGCTTGATGGCCTTGAAGCCGCGGGCAACGACCTCGCGTGCATTGTTGGCGACGTCGCTCGGGCGGTCGCCGCCGATCCAGGAATAGACCTTGATCTTGTCGCGAACCTGCCCGCCGAGCAGCGAGTGGATCGGTTGGCCGAGCGCCTTGCCCTTGATGTCCCAAAGCGCCTGATCGATGCCGGCGATGGCGCTCATGTGGATCGCGCCGCCGCGGTAGAAGCCGCCGCGATACATGACGTTCCAGTGGTCCTCGATCAGGAACGGGTCTTTGCCGATCAGGTAATCCTCGAGTTCGTGAACGGCGGCCTGAACGGTCAGTGCACGGCCCTCGACCACGGGTTCACCCCAGCCGGTGATGCCCTCGTCGGTCTCGATCTTCAGGAACATCCAGCGCGGAGGCACGATGTAGGTGGTCAGCTTCGTAATTTTCATAGGCTCTGTCTCATAAGTGACGGGTGGTTGGGTGAGAAGGAGATGGTCAGGACGACGGCGTCCGCGGATGCTTTCGCAGCGCTGTTGCCAGATCGCGGGCCGCAAGGTCGAGCATGCGCGTCGAACAGTCCCGCGCGGCAGCCTTGTTCCGCACTCTCAGGGCCTCGATCAGCGCGCGGTGGATATCAACGGCTTCGCCCCGGGCATCGACAGCCTCGTTGGAAGCATGAAGGGCGAATTCGAGTGCTGCCTGAATGATGCTCGACAGCTGCATGAAGACCTGATTGTGGCTCGCCCTCATGAGGTTGGTGTGAAAGGCCACGTCAGCCGCCGTGAAGGCTTCCACATCGCCTTCGGCCTCCTGCATGCGCTGCCAGGCGCTCTCGATTTCCGCGATATCCTGCACGGTCGCCCGCTCGGCCGCCAGTTCCGCAGCAAAGGGCTCGATGGCGCGGCGCGCTTCGAGGATGGACTGGAGGAGATCCAGATCAAAGATGCGCGGGCCGATCCATTCCAGAACCTGCCGGTCGAGCAGGTTCCACGCCTCACGCGGGCAGATCTGGGTTCCGATCCGCGAGCGCCCTTGCACCATGCCCTTGGACTCCAGGATCTTCAGCGATTCCCGAATGACGGTCCGGCTGACGCTGTAGCGGATGCAGAGTTCGTTCTCGGTCGGAAGCATGCCGTTCGGCGGAAAAAGGTCGGCGCAGATATCGGAAGCGAGCGAGCGCGTCACGTTTTTCTGGACACGCGGACGCTTGACCGAAACGTCGCTGCCAGTCGCTGTGGTCAGCAGGGCGATGCGGTCGCGCGGTCTTCTCATTTACGCCTCCCCACCCTGCGGACCATCGCCCGAACCTCATAAATTCAACGAGGCTAAGTACATCAGATTTCCAATCATCATACAATAACATTTACGCATCAGATGAAAGCCTTTGCAGATGATCGCCGAGGTGGCGCAGTGGCTTGGGAGAGATATGCCCTGAAGGCACGCCGCTCGATCAGGAAGTGGTATCTTCGCTTGAGAGGAGTGTCACGGATCGCGGTCGCGCTGGCACTTTGCCCATCCCCGCCGCTTGCATGCCTAATGGGCCAAGGCACTGAATATGCATACGCGCTAAAGCTGCACCTCTGATGCCAAGATGCTCTACAACCCACTACTACGTTGCAATCACACGCGCATTAGCGACACCGACTGAAGACAACGCGCAAATGCCCCTAGTCTATAGGAAGGGCAAAAACGTCGCGAAGGAACGTGCCGCGGTGCGGCTGAAAGATAAATACCCCAGATAGAAGTGTACGAAATGGACAAAGATGTAGGGAGCGTAAATTAACGTCTCGTTAGGTTTTTAAGTGCAACCTTACGGAGAACCAAGGGGGCTTGGTTTAACAGTAAAATAAGAGGTCCCGTGATGTCGATCATGTCACGTTTGACGCGTCGTGCTTCTGGCGTCGCTGCGATCGAATTCGCCTTCATTGCGCCGTTGTTTCTGGGCGTTATGTTCACGATGGTTGCATGGGGCCTCTATCTCGGGGCCACGCACTCCGTCCAGCAGATCGCTGCGGATACGGCCCGCGCCGCGATTGCAGGCCTCTCGGCAAGCGAACGGAATGCCTTGGCATCTGCTTACATTGGCTCGATGAAGCCAGGCGAGTTTGCACTCATCAACCAGAAGAAGCTGAACGTCCTGGTTGAAGACGACAAAGTTCGCCCGAATCAGTTCACCGTAAAGCTCACCTATGACGCGAGCGACCTTCCCATCTGGAACCTCATGACCTTCGCCTTGCCGGATACCATCATCGCACGCTCCGCGACGATCCGGATCGGCGGCGCGTGATGTTTACCCGCATCAACCAAAAAGCGCAGACTTTCAGATCCAGGATCGATGGTAACGTCGCCGTCATGACGGCGCTCGTCCTTCCCGCCTGCATCGGCGTGGTCGCCATCGGCGTCGATTATGGCCACCTGACGCTGGAGAGACGGCAGATGCAGGTGGCAGCAGATCTCACTGCGATCGCGGTGGCGTCCGATATGGCTCACGCAGAAGCAGCGGCTCTGTCGCATATCGAGAACAACGGTCTGAATCTCGTCCTGAAAACTCCGGAAGGATGGAAGGCGGCGAGTGGCGCGGTCATTCCTGACGTTGCCATAACAGGCACCACCGGTCGTGTAGCCCTCGAAAAGGGTCGCTATGTCGCCAACGCTGCTCTCGGCGTCGATCAGCGGTTTCAACCGGGTGCGGCACCAAACGATGCGGTGCGCGTCACCGTCGAGCAACCGGGAACCCTGTTCTTCGCCTCGATGTTCACGACGGCGCCGGTCATGTCGGCTGTCGGCACGGCGGCCATGACCAAAACCGCTGCCTTCTCTATCGGATCGCGCCTTGCAAGCCTTGAAGGCGGACTTCTAAACGCCATTCTCGGGAAGATGCTCGGCACCACGCTCGAATTGAAAGCCGTGGACTACCGTGCATTGGCGACGACGGATATCGACCTTTTTCAATTGACGCGTGGTCTTGCGGCCGATCTTAACCTGACGACCGTTACCTATGACGAGATTCTCGCGACGGAAATCACCGTGCCGCAACTCATGACAGCGATCCTGCGTCATGGCGGACTGACGTCCAGCACGGCCACGCTCGTGTCGAAGATTCGGCAATCGCTGCCGGCAAACGGGAAGCGTTTCTCGCTCGCCCGTCTCGTCGATCTCGGCAACAAGGGACATCCGCGCGTCGATGCGCCCACGGGGCTCGGCATCAAGGTCGGCGTGCTCGATCTCCTGCAGTCGAGCGCGGCTCTCGCCAACGGTGCCGAGCTGGTGAAGGTCGATACCAAGCTTGATCTTCCCGGCCTCGGCTCGGTCGAGCTCGCGCTTGCAGTCGGCGAGCCGGCCATTGGCACGCCGCTTCATCGCGTTGGCGAACCGGGGCTCGCCGTTCGCACCGCTCAGGTTCGCGTCGCCATGGCCATCAAGATCGACGGTCTGGCGGACCTCCTCGGAATCAGGATCAGTCTGCCGCTCTATATCGAAGTGGCGCATGCCGAAGCGAAGCTCGCCAGCATCCAGTGTCATGGTGGCAAGCCGAACAATGCGACCGTCGTGATCGACACCGTTCCCGGCGTGGCCGAGGTTTCGATCGGCCAGGTCGATGCAGCAGCACTCAAGAATTTCGGATCGTCGCCCAGGGTGACCAAGGCAAAGCTGGTCGATTCAGGTCTTCTCACGGTCGAGGGTCTGGCTTCCGTCAATGTCGGTAGTGCACAGGTCAAGAAGCTGACGTTTACGCCAGGGGATATCGCAGTCGGTTCAACAAAGAACGTCTCATCGAGCGGCCTTCTTACGTCCTTGACCCAATCACTTCTAGCCGATCTCGAAGCGGAAATCCGGCTGCCACTTCTCTCTCTCATGACGGACAAGGTGGTGCAGGCTGCGCTGGCGAAAACGCTGGGCGCCGTCACACCCAGTATTGACGCACTTCTCGAGCGAATTCTGGCCGTTGCCGGCGTCCGCATCGGGGAAGCGGATGTCCGCGTCACCCAGGTCGATTGCGCAAATCCCGTGCTCGTTCAATAGGCCGAGCAAAGACGACGATGTTGAGATGTGGACCAAGGAAAGCGATGTAGATGTTCACCGTCCTCGAATGCGTCACGGACCGGCACGACCTGTCGATCACGGTCATATCAGGCTTGATCGCGCTTCTTGGCATGCTGGCTTTCTATCACCTCGTCCTGCGCGCGGAGGAGAGCACCGCAAGTCGGCGCCGAAACTGGCGTCTCGTTGCTGCCTTTTCGGCGGGCCTCAGCGTCTGGGCCACGCATTTCGTGGCCATGCTGGCGTATGAGGGGACGGTCGCGCTGCGATTCGATCTGATATTTACGACACTCTCCGCCGCCATAGCCGTTATCGGCTTCTGGCTCGCCATCCGCCATGGCTTCATCGGCGCCGGCTCCATGGCCTCATCCGCGGGGCTCATGACCATCACGGTCGCCGCCATGCATTTCGTCGGCATGGCAGGGCTTCGGGCGGAGGCGCATCTGAACTTTGCCTGGGGCCCGATTGTCGTTGCGACCGTTGCCGCATTTGCGCTGTTTGCTCTGTCGCTCGTCCTCTTTTCCCGGTTGAGCGGCCACATCAGGATCATTGCGTCTGCGATCTGCGCCGTCCTCGGCATCTGTACGCTCCACTTCGTCACCATGTCGGCCACGATCATCACGCCCGACCCGACGCTGCCGGCCGTCGTCATCGACATGGCGGATAATGTCTGGCTGACGAGCGCGATCACCGGTGTCACGCTGCTCATTCTCGTCTCCTCTGCCATCGGCGTCATCATCGATCGGCATCTCGTCGATCTCAAAGGCTTTGCCAACTCCACACTCGATGGCCTTGCCGTCGTGCGCGACGGTGTCATCCTCGAGGTCAATACAAAATTCTCCACAATGCTCGATCGCGCGGACGGCGATCTCGTCGGCTGTCGGGCGGATCAGTTCCTCTCGGCGATCGACGATCAACCTATCGACTTGCCACGCCGATCAGCCGTCGAAGCCTCGCCGCGCACAGGCGACAGTACCCGCATCTTCGAGGTCGCCGTGCACACCATCGAATATGGTGGCCGCCCTTCGGAGGTGATCGCAGTGCGCGACCTGACCGAGAGGCGTGCCGTGCAAAAGAAGGTGGAATACCTTGCGCGTCACGACATGCTGACAGGCCTGATGAACCGCTCGATTTTTCAGGAGAGCCTTCAAACGCAGCTGGAGTGCGGTGCGGCAACCGGAAAGCCCTTTGCGCTGCTTGCGCTCGATCTCGATCGGTTCAAGGCGGTGAACGATCTTTTCGGCCACGCCGAGGGCGATCGCGTGCTGCGCGACGTTGCCGCAATCCTGCGTGCCAGCTGCCGCGGCGGCGACACGGTCGCGCGCATCGGCGGTGACGAATTCGTCATTCTGACGGCGGAGGGTGTCGATACGGAAGGTGCGGGCGCGCTTGCCGCACGTATCCGCACCACCTTCCGCGAACGCATGAACATCTCTCTCGACCCGACCGCCGTCGGCGTCAGCATCGGCATCGCCGTTTTTCCGAAGGACGGTGCCGATGCCGATGCACTGACGCAGGCTGCCGACGTGGCGCTTTACAGGGCGAAAGCGAGCGGGCGCGGCATGCACGCCTTCTACGACCTCGCCATGGACCAGGAGCGGCGTGATCGGCGCCAGCTTGAAAGCGATCTGCGCCAAGCGATTTCCCGCAACGAGTTGCGCCTGCTTTTCCAGCCGATTCAGTCGGTCGATGAAGCCGCCATTCTTGCTTATGAGGCGCTGTTGCGCTGGTCCCACCCGGCGCGGGGCAATGTGTCGCCGGACGTTTTCATTCCCATCGCAGAGGAAAGCGGCATTATCCTGTCGATCGGCGAATGGGTCCTGCGCGAGGCATGCCGACAGGCTGCCGGCTGGGACCCGGCGCTGAAAGTCGCGGTCAACATGTCCGCCGTCCAGTTCCGGCTTCCAAACCTTGCCGGCTCCATCGCCGGCGTCCTCGACGCGACAGGTCTGGCGCCGGCACGGCTGGAACTCGAAATCACCGAGACGGCGCTGCTGAAGGATCGAGTCGCAACGCTCGATATCCTGCGGCAGATCAAGGCGCTCGGCGTCAAGGTCGTCATGGACGACTTCGGCACGGGCTACTCCTCCCTGAGCAATCTCCAGTCCTTCCCTTTCGACGGGCTGAAAATCGACCGCAGCTTCATCGCCGACATGGATCACGACGCCAATGCACGCGCTATCGTGCGCGCCGTCGTCAGCCTCGGCCGCAGCCTCGATCTCCCCGTCACGGCGGAAGGCATCGAGACCCAAGCGCAGTACAGCATGATCGTCGACGAAGGTTGCGCGCATGCCCAGGGCTACCTGTTCGGCAAACCGGGAGCGGGGCCGGAACCAATCATCGGCGGGCGGGAGCAACGCGCCGAGCTGAAGAAAACGAAGCCGAGAAAAGAGCGGGACACATGTTTGGATTGAAAAAAGGCGCAGGCTGGGGATCCGACATTTCGGATGCGCTTTCAAAATCGCAGGCCATCATAGAGTTCGACCTTGAGGGGAACATCCTTCGGGCGAACGAGAACTTCTGCCGGGCGCTCGGCTACACGATCGAGGAGATCGTCGGAAAACATCACAGTCTTTTCTGCGATCCGGAAACGGTCCGGTCTGCGGACTATGCCGCATTCTGGAAACGTCTTGCGAGCGGCACGTTCGATGCCGGCGCCTATAGACGCATTGGGAAGGGCGGTCGAGCGATCTGGATCCAGGCGACCTATAATCCTGTGATGAAAAGCGGCAAGCCTTACAAGGTTGTCAAGTTTGCAGCCGACATCACGGCTGCGAAGGAGAAGGCGATCGAGGACGCGGGAAAGCTGGAGGCTATTTCCCGCTCGCAAGCGGTTATTGAATTCTACCCGACCGGTGAGATCATCACGGCGAACGATAATTTCTGCAAGACGCTGGGATATGCGCTGGGCGAAATCGTCGGGCGGCATCACAGCATGTTCTGCCGCACCGACTATGCTGCAACACCTGAATACAAGACCTTCTGGGCGCAGCTCGCCGGCGGCACGTTTATTGCCAACGAATTCGTCCGTGTCGGCAAAGGGGGAAAAGAGGTCTGGATCCAGGCCGCCTACAACCCGATCCTCGATTCCAGCGGCAAGGTGTGCAAGGTGGTGAAGTTCGCAACCGATGTGACCGAGCGCATGAGCGCCATCGGCGAGATCGGGGCGGCGATGAAGGCGCTGTCGAATGGCGATCTCACCTCGACCCTGGACCGCGCTTTCGTGCCTTCGATGGAAGAGCTGCGACATCACTTCAATACAACGCTCGCGCAGTTGCGCAACACGATGGAGAACATCGATATCAGCGTGGCGGCCATCGCCGACGGCTCCCGCGAGATCAGCCAGAACGCCGGCAGCCTGTCGCGCCGCACGGAGCAGAATGCGGCAAGTCTGGAGGAGACCGCAGCCGCGCTGGAGGAGATCACCACCACTGTCAACGACACCAGTGCCCGCGCGCAGGAGGCCGGCAGCCTTGTAAACCAGACCCGCAGCGGCGCCGAGCGGTCCGGTGCCCTCGTTGAGCGGGCCGTCTCGGCGATGGCCGAGATCGCAGCATCGTCTCAATCGATCACCAATATCATCGGCGTTATCGACGAAATCGCGTTCCAGACGAACTTGCTTGCCCTCAATGCCGGCATCGAAGCCGCGCGTGCCGGAGAGGCGGGTCGCGGCTTTGCGGTGGTCGCGCAAGAGGTCCGCGAGCTGGCGCAGCGTTCGGCACAGGCCGCCAAGGAGATCAACGCGCTGATTGCCGCGTCGAACGGGATCGTTCGCAACGGCGTGGATCTTGTCGGAGAAACCGGGCGCGCGCTCGAGGAAATCGTGAGCAAGGTCACGCAGATCGACGTCAACATCGCCGCGATCGTGCAGGCGGGACGCGAACAGGCCGTCGGCCTGCGCGAGATCAACATTGCCGTCAACGCCATGGACCAGGCGACGCAACAGAACGCGGCCATGGCGGAGGAGAGCACAGCCGCGAGCGTGGAACTGGCGACGCAGACGACGGCCCTCCGGCAGCTCCTTTCCGCCTTTACCTATCACAAGGCGCGGCTGCGCATCGTCGCCTGACGACACCCTCTGATGGAGACGCTGCAGCTTTCGTGAGCGCTGCGGCATGTTCGAGGGAACCCGCCGGCTCCGGGGCGGTTGTGGCGCAAAGAAAGGACGCGCCATGCCACCCAAGCAGAACACCTATCCGCCGCTCGACCGGCCGAAGCAGATCGCCGAGAACGTCTGGATTGTCGATAGCGGTCCGCTGATGGCGATGGGGATCATCCCGCTCCCCGTTCGGATGACGATCGTACGGCTGGCGGACGGTTCGCTCTGGGTTCACTCCCCGACGCAGTTCTTTGCCATGCTGCACCGGCAAATGGACGCGCTGGGCCGCATCAGCCACTTCGTCGCGCCGAACAGCGCGCACTGGACATTTCTGGAAGAGTGGCAGGGCCGAGTTCCCGATGCGGCGACCTGGGCAGCACCCGGATTGAAGGATCGCACGCAGGTCAAGCGGTCGTCTGTACGACTTGACCATGAACTTGATCGGGACGCGAAAACGCCATGGGCGGATGAGATCGAGCAGATCTTCGTGGATGGCGGTGGCGGTTTCTGCGAGGTCTGCTTCTTTCATCGGCCGAGCGGTACGCTGATCCTGACCGACCTCGTGCAGAATATGGAACCGTCCAAGCTCTCCCTGCCCGGCCGCATCCTCGGCCGCATTGCGGGTGTCACGGCCCCTGAGGGTCGCGCACCCGTCTATCTTCGCGGGGTCATCAAGCAGAAGGGCGAAGCACCGCGCAATGCGGCACGCCGCCTTGTTGCGCTTGCGCCCGAGCGCGTCGTCTTCGCGCACGGCGCCTGGTTCGAACAGGATGCCACAGCCCGTCTCACGACCTCGCTCGACTGGCTGCTGTGACGGGCCGACTATTGTACGGCGGCTGTTCCGTAGATCAGGTTCGGTAGCCACAGCGAGAGTTGCGGGAAGACGCTGAGAACGCCGAGCAACACCATCATCATCGCAAGATATGGCAAGACTTCTCGCGCATAGGCCATCATCGGCACTTTCATCACCATGGACGAGATATACATCAGCCCGCCGACCGGCGGAGTGATACCGGCGATGGTGAGATTGGTGATGAAGACGATGCCGAAATGGACGCGGTCGATGTGAACGCCATCGATGATCGGGATCAGCATCGGCGTCAGAATGATAAGCGCCGCCGAGCCCTCGATTGCCGTTCCGATGACCAGCAACATGACGTTGATGAGCAACAGCATGACGAGCGGGTTGCTCGTCGCACCGCCAAGCCAGCCCGACATCGCCTGCGGCACCTGCTCCCAGGCAAGGTAGAAACCGAAGGCGGCAGCCGCGCAGATCATGACCATGACGACGGCGGAGTCCCGCACGGCCTCCGCCAATACCTCGGGGATCTCACGCACGGTAAATTCCCGGTAGCCGAAGATAGCGACGAAGAGGACGTAGATGACGACCACGGCGCCGGCCTCTGTCGTCGTGAACAGGCCGTAGCGTGTGCCGGCAAAGATGACGACCGGAATGGATAGCGCCCAGAGACCGTCGATGAGTGCGGTGCGCATTTCGACGCCGGTGGCGCGCTTATCGCGCAGCGAGCGATAGCCTCGCTTGCGGGCGATAAAATAGGTGGTGACCATCAGCCCGAGCGCCAGCACCAGACCGGGTACGACACCCGCCGCAAAAAGGCGGCCAATCGACGTTTCCGCGAGAAAGCCGTAGACGATGAGGCCGATCGATGGCGGAATGAGGCTCGTGATGATCGCGGCGGACGAGGTGATGACAGCAGCGAACGCCCTGCTATAGCCGCGCTCGGCCATCTGGATGCCCAGGGTCTTTGCCAGCATCGCCGCATCCGCATTGGCGGATGCCGTAAGGCCGCCAAGCAGCGTGGCGAGCACCGTGCACATTTGCGCCAGAGCGCCCGTCATGTGCCCGACCAGCACATCGGCAAGCGTCAAGAGACGTCGCGTAATGCCGGACGCATTCATGATGCAGCCCGCGAGCACGAAGAGCGGCAGCGCCAGCAGGGAAACGGACTGGCTACCCTCCGCCATCTCCTGCGCGAAATTGGACAGAGGGATCATGTCCATGTTGAGGAAGAAGAAAGCGAGCGCACCGATTGCCAGCGCCCAGGTGATCGGCGTCGACAGAAGGAACAGAAGGACGACGACGAGGGATGGGCCGGCCAGGTGAAAGAATGTCATATGATCGAATCCACGATGCGATGCGTGCGCGGGCGCCAGGGGCGCTCGACGATGAGGTGCTGCACGAGCATACCGGCCGAAGCGATGGCCAAGGGCGCATAGGCGATGCTGCGCGACAGGTCGAGCGCGATGGTGTGCACATTGCGCGACGTCCAGGCCTGCCACAGGAAGAGACCCGTCATCAGAACGAAGAAGGCGGTCAGAAGCAGGTAGTTGAACCAGCGCACACCGTCCTGCCAACGCTGCGGCAGGGCGCCAACCAGCACATCGATGGCAGCGTGGGTGCCGAGCCGTACACCGGCAACAGCCCCGAAGAAAACGAGATAGGAGAAAGCGAGGATCGCCAGCTCGTACGTCCAGGCTGCCGGCTGCGGAAATATATAGCGGCTGACGATGCCCCAAAGAATGGAAACGACGATGACCAGCAAGGCAAGGACGCCCACCGCCTCATCGAGACGTCGAAAGCTCCAGAGCGGCGGCTCGGTCGAGGTTTGTGCTGGAATGTCCATGAATGCTCCCGGCAAGGACAAGCCCGGCCATTTGCGGCCGGGCCCCGACCTTTATTGCATGACGGCCTGAATGCGCTCGAACATGCCCGGCGTCAGGTTCGGAACCTTGCCATAGGCGGATTTCGAAGCCTCGACGAAAGCGGGAACATCAACGTCCGAGACGATTTCGACGCCGCTGTCGGCAAGCTGCTTGGCATAGCCGTCATCGGTCTCGATCGTCATCTTCGTCAGGTCGGCGGCGATCTTCTGACCTTCATCGGTCAGCACCTTCTGCAGATCTTCCGGAAGGCTGTTGTAGAAGCTTGCAGAGGCGACCCAGGCCGTGAACATGACCTGATGGCCGGTCTTGGAGATGACCTTGCGCGTCTCGTTCAGCTTCGAGCCGGCAATCGACCCGAACGGCCCTTCCGCGGCATCGACGACGCCGGTCTGCAACGCATTGTAGACGTCGCCCCATGGAAGCTCCGTCGGGCGGGCGCCATAGGTTGCGAACGTCGCCATCATGATCGGCGAAGAGGGGACGCGCACGGTAACACCAGCGAGATCGGCAGGCGTGCGGACCGCCTTGTTGGCGATGATGTGCCGGTATCCGAACAGACCATTCGGCATAATGATCTTCAGGCCCTTCGCCTCGAGCTTTATCGAGAGTTCCTTGAAGACGTCGGAGGCAAACAGCTTGTCGCTCGCTTCAATGCTCGGGTAGACATAGGGGCCGGCGAGGATCGACAGATCCGGCTCGAACTGGCCAAGCTGGCCGTAATCGGTGGCGCTGAGCAGGCTTGCGCCGCTCATGACCATCTCGTTGACCTTCTTCTGAGCTCCGAGCTGATCGCCCGTCATGACGGTGATGGCGATGCGGCCGCCCGAGCGCTCACCGACGCGCTCGGCATATAGCTTCATTGCCTTGACGATCGGTTCGTTCGGATTGACCTGCGATGTCGAGAACCGCAGGCTGTAGTCCTGCGCCTGCGCAAGACCACAAAAGCACAGCGCCGCCAGTGCGGACGCTACGAGTACGCTCTTCATGAGACCCTCCATTGCCCGGGCTCCTCCCCTGGCATCATTCATATACGAATAGATACGTTATGAAAGAATAGTCATCGAGGGTCAAGACGTAAGTTGTGGCTTTCTCCTCAGGCGCAGAAAAGCCGGGCTGCGAACAGCCCGGCTTTGTTCGTCCTGTCGATCGATGAGGCCTGTTCAGCCCTTGAACGTGTAGTCCGCGATCGACTGCGCCTTCATCTCGATAGAGAACCCCGGAAGGGTCGGCGGCATATATGCGGCATTTTCGATGATGCAGGGCTCGAGAAAGTGCTCGTGCAGATGATCGACATACTCGATGACGCGATCCGTCTTCGTCCCGGACACGGCGATATAGTCGATCATCGAGAGGTGCTGGACATATTCGCAAAGTCCGACGCCGCCGGCATGCGGCCAGACGGGCAGCTGGTATTTCGCAGCGACAAGAAGCACGGCGAGAACCTCGTTCAAGCCACCCATGCGGCAGCTGTCGATCTGCACGATATCGATCGCGCCTTCGGCGATGAACTGCTTGAACATGATGCGGTTCTGGCACATCTCGCCGGTCGCGACCTTGACCGGCGAGATCGCCTGCCGGATCTTGCGATGGCCCGCAACATCGTCGGGGCTCGTCGGCTCCTCGATGAAGAAGGGCTTGCAGAAAGCCAACTGCTTCACCCAGTCGATCGCTTCTCCGACTTCCCAGACCTGATTGGCATCGATCATCAGATAACGGTCGGGACCGATGACCTCGCGGGCGATCGTCAGCCGACGGATGTCGTCTTCGAGATCGCGCCCGACCTTCATCTTGACGTGGTTGAAACCCTCATCGATCGCCTCCTGGCAGAGCCGGCGCAGCTTGTCATCGTCGTAGCCGAGCCAACCGGCCGACGTGGTGTAGCAGGTGTAGCCCTCTGCCCGCAGCACGGCCATTCGCTCGGCCTTGCCGGGCTCGGCGCGCTTCAGGATGTCGATTGCCTCGTCACGGGTCAGAACGTCCGTCAGGTAGCGATAATCGACGATGTCGGCGATCTGCTCCGGCGACATCTCGCTCACCATCTGCCAGACGGGCTTGCCCGCCTGCTTGGCGAGAAGGTCCCACACCGCATTGACGACAGCGCCGGTCGCCAGATGCATCGCGCCTTTTTCGGGTCCGATCCAGCGCAACTGGCTGTCGCTCGTCAGGTGTCGCCAGTAGCGGCCGGGATTTTCGAGCACCGTCGAAAGCTCGGTCCCGACCACGAGATGCCGCATCGCCTTGATGGCCATGCAGCAGATGTCGTTGCCGCGACCGATGGTGAAGGTCAGGCCATGACCCGAAAGACCGGGCGTATCCGTGTCGAGAATGACATAGGCTGCCGAGTAATCCGGATCGGGATTCATGGCATCCGAGCCATCGAGGCTTTGGGACGTGGGAAAGCGCAGATCGAACACGCGCAGGTCTGTGATGCGGGTCATGGGGGCTCCGGAGAGGTGGGATCAGGGATCAGGCGTCGGCGCGGGCGGTCTGGCGCTGCGAACCGAGACCATCGATCCCCAGCTCGATCACGTCACCCGGCTTCAGATAGCGCGGCGGCTTCATGCCCATGCCGACACCCGGAGGCGTGCCCGTGGAGATGATGTCACCCGGCTGGAGCGACATGAACTGCGAGAGGTAGGAAACCAGATAGGCCGCGCCGTAGACCATGGTCTTGGTGGTGCCGTCCTGCATCGTCTCGCCATTGACCTTCAGCCAGAGGCGCAGGTTCTGCGGATCTGGAACCTCGTCCTTCGTCACCAGCCATGGACCGGTCGGCCCGAACGTGTCGCAGGACTTGCCCTTGGTCCACTGGCCGGAGCGCTCCGTCTGGAAGGCGCGCTCGCTGACGTCGTGGATCGTGCAATAGCCCGCGACATAGTCGAGCGCTTCGGCCTCGCTGACATACTTTGCCTTGCGGCCGATGACGATGCCGAGTTCGACTTCCCAGTCCGTCTTCTCGGAGCCGCGCGGGATGAGAAGGTCGTCGTTCGGTCCAGATATGGCCGATGTCGCCTTCATGAAGATGATCGGCTCCGGCGGCACGGTAGCGCCCGTTTCAGCGGCATGGTCTGAATAGTTGAGGCCGATGCAGATGAACTTGCCGGTGCCGGCAACGCAGGGCCCCAGGCGCTCGTCGGCAGACACCAGCGGCAGCGTTGCAGGATCGACCGCGCCAAGCTTGGCCAAGGCCTCGGGATCAATGGACGTACCCGAGAGATCGGACATGTGACCGGAGAGGTCGCGGATGGCGCCGGTCGAATCGACCAGACCGGGCTTCTCGGCGCCCTGCGCACCGTAACGAACGAATTTCATAGCAGTATCCTTGCGGTTTCAGTGAACAAGCGAGCGGCCGGTCAGATCGACCAGCCGCCGTCGATGCAGTAGGCTTGGCCTGTGGTGTAGGTCGCGCCTGCAAGATAGACGGCGAGATCAGCAATTTCTTCTGCCGTCCCCAGTCGGCCCATCGGCTGACGGGCGATGAAGGCGGCACGCGCCGTCTCGTAGTCGCCCTGCGCCCGCATGCGTCCTTCGAGCGAGGGGCTCTCGACCGTGCCCGGGCAAATCGCGTTGCAGCGAATGCCGGAGGCGACATAATCGGCGGCGACCGCCTTGGTCAGACCGATCACAGCGGCTTTGGTCGTGCCGTAGGCGAAGCGGTTCGGCACACCCTTGATGCTGGAGGCGACGGAGGCCATGTTGACGATCGCGCCATCCTTGCGCTCGATCATGCCGGGCAGCACGGCGCGGATGGTGCGTATCATTGCCTTGACGTTGAGATCGAAGGCAAATTCAAGATCCTTGTCCGGCATATCGAGGATCGAGCCGGAATGGACGACGCCTGCGCAGTTGAAAAGCACATCCACCTCGCCGACCTCCTCGACAAGGGCCTTCACGGCGGCCTCATCGAGGACATCGAGCTTGTGCGTCAGAATGCCGGGCTCGCCGGCGATCTCCGAGAGTATATCGAGGTTGATGTCGGTCGCGTGCACCGTCGCACCCGCCTTTGCGAAGGCCAGCGCGGTTGCGCGCCCGATCCCCTGGGCCGCGGCGGTGATCAGCACCGTCTTGCCCGTCATTGTCGTCGTCATGGCTTGATCCTCACTTCTGTTTTCGTTCGACGAGCAGGATGTGATCTGCGGCCAGCACCACCTCGTCGCGCTGGTTCAGCACCTCGCACCGCTCGATCACCCGTCCCCTGTCCGCGCGCTTCGGGTCATCCTCCTTGGCGGAGATCGTCACCCGCGTCCTGATCGTATCGCCAATATGAACCGGACGCACGAATCTCAACCTATCGTAACCGTAGGAAAACGCGACCGGGTTGATAAGCGACGCCGTCATTCCGATGCCGATCGAGAAGATCATGGTGCCATGCGCGATCCGTTGCCCGCCCGGCAGCGTCTTTGCAAATTCGCTGTCCATGTGATGCGGAAAGAAGTCGCCGGTGTGGCCGGCATGGACGACGAAATCCGTCTCCGTCATGGTTCGCCCCGTCGTCATCCGCTGGGAACCGAGGTCGTAATCTTCGAAATAGTGCGTTTGCTCGATCATCTCATGTCTCCGGCAGTGCTCGCAAAGGCGTCGCAGGCTGCGCACTGGATTGATAGGCGGCTTCGACCAGCGCCATGGTCCGCCACGCGTCTTCCACGTCACCGACGAGCGTCTCGTCCTCGCCGCTCGCAAAACGCTGGAGGTTCGCCATGCGCCCGATGAAGGCGTCCGGGAACCACGTGCCTTCGAGCGGGACCTCGATCCACGCGTCTCCGTCGGCGGGGTAGATCCAGAGTTCGTCCGGCTCGCCCGTGGGATAGTCGAGATTGACCCCGAGCTTCACGGTAGCCGCCCCCTTCGTGCCGCAGATGCGGAACGCGCAGGCCTGGAACTTCCGCCCGTAATCATGGTCGTGATTGATCGACAAGGCACAGCGCACGCTATCACCATAGTCGAGGATGGCGCTCGTGCGGGTCTGCGCAACATCGTGATGTGGGTACCCGAGGGTTTTCGCATGGACACCTTTCGGGTCACCCAGCAGGCTGCGCACGAGGTCGAGATAGTGAATCGAGTGCATGGCGATCTCGATGCGCGGCAGCCCTTTGAGGAAGGGCCATAGCCCCCATGGCGTGGCGAGCGCGAGGTGAGCGTCGAAATCGACGATATTGCCCAGCAATCCACGCTGGATGGCATCGCGCAGCGCCAGCATCATCGGTGCGAAACGAAGCTGGAAATTCACGGCTGCATGGAGCCTGCGCTTTCGGCAGAGGTCGAGAATCTCCGTCGCTGCATCGAGATCCGCGCCCATCGGCTTCTGGACGAGAGCGTAAGAGCCTTCCGGAAGGGCTGCGAGAATACGCGCATGGGCTGCCGGAGGCGTGGCAAGATCGAAGATCGCGCCTTCGATAGCAGCGGCTTCCTCAACGGAAGCATAGGCTTCGACGCCCCAACGTGCGGCCGTCGCACGCGCCTTTTCATGGTCCGGATCGTAAAGACCGGCCACAGGGAAGCCGGCCTTCCGGTAAGCCGGAAAATGCGCATCGCTGACGATGCTGCCGGCGCCGAAGATGACGATCGGGCGCGGGCGGCTCGGCTTCGGCCACCACTGCTGCAAGCTCGCGGGGTCGAAACTCGCTTTGCTATCCTGAACGTCAGTCATGATGGAAGACCTCTTCCATCATCGCCCACCACTCGCCCTCTTTCCGCGTTTCCAACGGCTGCTGGCAGGGCATGCACACGGCCCACCATTCCGCATTGCGCGGGTCGGCGGCCATCTTCGCCATATCCGCCGCAAAGTCGTCGCCGACATAGGTCCATGTGCCGAACAGCAGGTTTTCCGGCTCCTTCAGGAAGATCGAGTATTGGGTCACGTTGCAGGCCGAGATCAGCGACAGAATCTCCGGCCATACCGCCGCATGCAACGCCTTGTATTCGGCGACCTTGTCCGGCTGCAGACCGATGACCATTCCCATCCGTTGCATCGCACTCTCCTATCGCGCCGTGATGTCGCGGGTGAACTCGGAAACGCTCTGGGCCTTCACAGCATCCCAGTCCCAGGCGATGCCCAGCCCTGAGTCGCTGGGGGCGACGGCTCGGCCATCCCGGATCTCCATCCCCTTGGTCGTGAGGTCATCGAGCTGCGGGATGTACTCGACATAGCGCCCGTTCGGTACGGCGCAGACGAGGCTGACATGCAGCTCCATCAGAAAGTGCGGGCAGACGGGAATGTCGAATGCTTCGGCGGCATGCGCCACCTTCAGCCACGGCGTGATGCCGCCGATACGGGCAACATCGACCTGCACAATGGAGCAGGCGCCCTTCTGCATGTATTCGCGGAAGTGACGGATGGAGTAGATGGATTCGCCGACCGCGATCGGCGTGGCCGTCGAGCGCGTCAGGCGGATATGTCCGTCGAGATCGTCGGCCGGCAGCGGCTCCTCGATCCAGGCGAGATCGAGCTCCTTCAGCCGCTCGGCCCGCCGAATGGCCTCGTCCACCGAAAAACCCTGATTGCAGTCCGTCATGATCTCGAAGCTGTTGCCCAGCGCCTTGCGCATGGCCGAAAGTCGGGCGAAATCTTCCGAACCATGCGGCTTGCCGATCTTCACCTTCGATCCGGCAAAGCCATTCTCCTTGGCTTGCAGAGCATCCTCCACCAGAGCACCGGCTTCGATATGCAGCCAGCCGCCCTCGGTGGTGTAGAGTGGGCAGCTTTCGCGCGCGCCTCCGGCAAGTTTCCACAGGGGCAGGTTCTGCTTGCGCGCGCGCAAATCCCAGAGCGCCGTATCGACTGCCGCCAGTGCCAGTGCGCTGATGGCGCCGATGGTGGTTGCGTGGGTGTGGAACTCGAGCTTGTGCCAGATCGCCTCGATCCGGTCCGCATCCTCCCCCAGGAGAACGGGGGCGAGATGGTCCGCAAGCAGCCGCATGACGGACGAGCCGCCAGTGCCAATCGTGTAGGAATAGCCGGTGCCCGTTGCGCCATCGCTATCGGTGATGGTGAGGATGGGCGTTTCCTGGCTGACGAAGCTTTGGATCGCATCCGTCCGCTTCACCTTCGGCTTCAGGTCGACCATGCGCAGTTCGATGCGTTCAATCCGGGCCACGTCAGACCTCCCCAATTGCGGCGAGGCTGCGCCCGGTCTCAGCCGAAAACAGGTGCGCCTGCGAAAAATCGAAGCTCATGGCGATGCGCTCGCCGGACTTGAGTGCCCTTGGATTGAGCATCCGCGACACCCATTCGCGCCCTGCGAATTCTACGAAGACGAGCGTTTCATTTCCGAGAGGTTCGGTGATCGAGACCGGAAGCGTTATCTCGTGCACGGCGCCGTCGCTCCCGGAACTGAGGCCATGACCGCTCGGGAAGATATCGTCGGGACGCAGGCCGAAAATGACCTTTTCACCCTCCTTCACCCTGCCGGTAAACTGGGACGGAAGCGGAAGGCTGTCGCCGTTGGCAAAGACGAGCTGGCCGGACGACACCCGCGCTTCCTCCATATTCATCGGCGGCGAACCGATGAAGCCGGCGACGAAGCGGCTTACCGGCCGCCGGAACACCTCGTCCGGCGTTCCCACCTGTTCGATATAGCCATCGCGCATGATGACGATCCGGTCAGCGAGCGTCATCGCCTCCACCTGGTCGTGCGTCACATAGATGACGGTCGATTGCACCTTGGCGTGCAGTTTCTTGATCTCGGTGCGCATCTGCGTGCGCAGCTTGGCGTCGAGGTTGGAAAGAGGTTCGTCGAACAGAAAGACTTCTGGATGACGAACGATGGCCCGGCCCATGGCCACGCGCTGGCGCTGGCCGCCGGAAAGCTGCGCCGGCCGCCGTTCCATCAGCGTCTCAAGTCCCAGGATCGCGGCCGCCTCGTTGACCTGCCTGTCGATCTCGCTTTGCGGCTGCTTGGCGATCTTGAGCGAAAAACCCATATTCTCCCGCACCGTCATGTGCGGGTAGAGCGCATAGGACTGGAACACCATGGAGATGTTGCGGTCGCGCGGCGGAAGGTCGTTGACGACGGTGCCGCCGATCTCGATGGCGCCGCCCGACACGCTTTCGAGCCCCGCAATCATGCGCAGCGTTGTCGATTTGCCGCAGCCGGAGGGGCCGACCAGAGCGACGAACTCGCCATCCGCGACGTCGAGATCGATGCCATGCACGACCTGTAGCGCACCGTAGGATTTGACCAGCTTCTTGAGAGAGACCTGAGCCATGAGATCAGCCTTTGACAGCGCCGAATGTCAAACCTGACACGAGGTGCTTTTGAATAGCGAAGGTCAGAGCCAGCGCCGGGAGGATCATGATCACCGCCAGCGCGCACATGCCGCGCCAGTCGATGGTGAATTCGGAGGTGTAATCGAGCAATCCCACGGGAAGCGTCTTGGAGTTGACCGAGCGCGTCAGCTGGGAGGCCAGCGCGTACTCGTTCCAGCAAGTGAGGAAGGAGAAGATACCGGCAGATGCGATGCCGGGGCCGGCAAGCGGAAACTCGACCTGCCAGAACGCCTGCCATCGGGTGCAGCCGTCGATCTGTGCAGCTTCGGCGAGATCGCGCGGCACCTGCCGGAAGAACCCGTCGATCAGCCAGATCGTGAAGGGTACGTTCAGCGCGACATAAGTGAGGATGAGCCCGAAATGCGTATCGATGATACCGAGACGGGAATAGACGATGAAGAGCGGCAACGACAGGGCGATGCCGGGCACCGAGCGCGTCAGCATCAGGCCAAGAAACGCACCGGACTTGCCGCGAAACCGAAACCGCGCAAACGCGTAGCCGCCGGACATGCCGATGGCGAGCGCGATGACGGTTGACGTCATCGACACGATCAACGAGTTGCGGAAATATTCCCAGATGGGAATGCCGCCCTGCCCGACGCCGCCGAACATGGCGCGATAGGCATCGAGCGTGATTTCCTGCGGTATCCAGACCGGCGGCTTCGCCATGATCTCGACCGTCGGGCGCAGCGAGCTGAGCACGATCCAGAGGCCCGGCAGGCAGATCACGAGCATCGCGAGGAAAAGCCCGATCAGATAGGCGACATGGAGAACGCGGCGCTTCAGGCGCTGTTTCGAGTTGCGGTCCATCTTACCACTCCGCTCCGATCTGGGTCCGGGCGGCAGCAAGCTTCCGGAAGAAATAGACGGTGAACAGGATCGACAGCAGGATCGAGACGTAAGCCATGGCGTTGGCGAGGCCCATCTGCGCATCGGAATAGGCGGTGCGGCCGACCAGCGTCCAGATCAGCTCCGTGCGTCGCGCCGGCCCGCCATCGGTCATGATCTTCACGATGTCGTACGCACGGGCGATATCGAGCGAGCGAATGGTCATGGCGATGTAGGCGAACGGCATGATGAAGGGCAGCGTGACATAACGAAAGGTCTGCCAAGCCGTGCAGCCATCGACCTTTGCCGCTTCCACGGGCTCCTGCGGCATCGCGAGAAGCCCTGCCAGAATAAGAATCGCGAAGACGGAGGTGGAGGACCAGACCTCGGCGACGACGATGGCGAACAGCGCGAGATTGCCGTCGATCAGCCATGGGATCGCCTGATCCGTCAGGCCGAGAGACTGCAGAGCGTTGTTTACGAGGCCGACATTGTCGTTGAACATGAACTTGAACTGGAAGCCGACCAGAACCGGTGAGAACATCATCGGAAACATCATGATCGTGCGCAGCGCCCGCTTGCCCCGCGTCGCCTTGTTGACGAGCAGCGCGAGGCCGAGGCCGAGCAGCATTTCAAGATTGAGCGCGATGGTGAGCAGGACGATCGTGCGCAGGAACGCCGACCAGAAGACCCAGTCGCTCAGGATACGCTCGTAGTTGCGAAAGCCGGCCCAGACCCAGAGCGAGGCCGGTCGCGTCAGGCGAAAGGGTGTAAAGCTCGAATAGAGCGACAGAAGCAGCGGCAGCAGCACGACGGCCGCCAGCACGACGAGCGCCGGCAGCAGAAGAAGAACCGGTGTTGATACTTTTCGAAACATGCTTGCCACCTGATGGCCAACGACAAAGCGCGTGGCCGATCGAGAACGGAGACCCGCCCCGAGACGGTATGGGGGCACGCCTGGAGCCGACGCGCTTTCGCCCGCCCGTTATACTGCGGGCGAAAGCGGGGATGGCGTCAGAGCGCGCCAGCGTCTTTCAGGATGGTGGTCGCTTTTTCAGCGGCCGCGTCCAGGGCTTCCTTCGACGTCTTGTCGCCGAGGATGGCGGCCTGAAGCTCCGGATAAACCGTATTCGAGATCTCGATCCACTCCGGTGTCTGCGGCACGGCAAAGGCGCCTTTCGCCGTTTCCTGGAAGGTGCTCAGCACTTCCTTCTTGTAGGGATCCGAGGCAGCCTGCTGGATATCCCATTCCCACACGGCCGTGCGGGTCGGGAGCGTGCCGTTCGCGGCCTCCAGCTTCTGCGAGTCCTCGTTGGTCAGAAACCAGACGAGCGACGCAGCAGCCTCCTTGTTGGCGCAGGCGTCCGTGATGGAGAAGCCGTGGTGGCCGGACCACCCCGTACGCTTGCCGGTCGAACCGGCCGGCGCCACGGTGACACCGACATTGCCGGCAACCTTGGAAGACTTCGGGTCGTTGAAATATGTCGCCCATCCTGGCCAGTCGAGGTTGAGCGCGACAGTGCCCGAAGCAAAGCCGGCACCAAGCTCGTCCCAAAGATAATTGGTCGTGCCGGCGGGAACGGCTTTCGACTTGTAGAGATTGACGAACCAGTCGAGCGCACGGACGCCTGCCTCCGAATTGAAGGCGGGCCTGCCGTCTTCATCCAGATAGGCGCCACCCTCGGCGATCAGCATCTCGTAGAAGCGGCCGTTGATCGCCTCTTCCTTGCCGGCGAACTGCGTGCCGTAGAAGTTCGGTGGGGCGGCGAAAAACTGCGCCTGGTCCGAGACCTGTTTCCAGGTATCCGGCGGCCCAAGGTCGTAGCCGTATTTCTCCTTGAATGCCGCCTTCTTGGCGTCATCCGTGTAGAGGCTCTTCTGATAGTACAGGGCGGAAACATCGAACTGCGCGCGCGGCAGCATGACCAGCTTGCCGTCGATGGTGGACGCCTTGATGACGGTGTCGACATATTCGCCGACGATCTCGTTCGGAACCAGCGTGTTCAGGTCGACATAGAGATCGGGATATTGCGGGGCGAAGGAGGAATGATTGGAGCCGACGCACCAGGAAATAGAGCCGGAGGCGATGTCCGACTTGATCTCCTTGTCGAGTTCGAAATGGTTCTTCTTCGAGAGCACGTTGACCTTGGCGCCCGTCGCCTTCTCCCATTCCGCAATCCGCGCATAGAGCGGCTCGTATTGCTGGCCTCCGATCAGCTTGGCGTCGATAACGACGCCGTCGAATTTGCCCATCAGTTCGGCCGCGCCGGCTACGCCATGCACCAGAACCAATGCCACGACGCCGGACGCGGCGCCACTCAGCAGCTTGTTCATCAGGTTCCCCTCCTCCGCATGCACCCCTCCTCAGGAGCACAGACTCTCATCTGCGAGAATTTCATTCATATACAAACAACATTTGCGAACGTCGTCAAGCGACAACTTTGCTTTGTCCAGCAATGGTTCTTCGTATATGGAAATGCGTATTCACAGAGGACGCTGAATGTCGGACGGAGAAGACGATCGCTACCGCGCACCGGCGCTGGACAAGGGGCTCGATATTCTGGAGCTGCTCGCCGGTGTGGATGGCGGACTGACGCAAGCTGAGATATCCAAGAAGCTCAATCGTAGCCCGAACGAGTTCTACCGGATGCTCGACCGCCTCGTGCGGCGCGGCTACATCACCCGAATCGATGGCGATCGTTATTCCCTGACGCTCAAGCTCTTTGGCCTTGCGCAGCTGCATGCCCCGACGCGCCGGCTGGCAGCCTATGCCACGCCGCTGATGCGCGATCTTGCGCAGCGAACACGACAAGCCAATCAGCTTGCCGTGTTCGATCGCGGCTCCGCCGTCGTCATCGCGCAGCAGGAAGCCCCCGACTACTGGGGTATTTCCATCCGCGTGGGGTCGCATATCAGCCTGTTCGATACGGGCTCCGGCCATGTTCTGCTCGCCTTTCGCCCACCGGAGGAGCGGGAGATGATGATCTCGGAGCATGTGAAGAGCCGGAAGGATATCGAGCTCACACCGGAGTTCTTCGCGCGCCTGGATGAGATCCGCGCGCGCGGCTACGAGATGATGGCGAGCGCGCAGACGGCTGGCGTGTTCAACCTTTCCGCCCCCATCCTCGGGCCGGACCGTCGCGGCATTGCGGCCCTCACCGTGCCCTATATCAGCCTCGTCAACGCGCCGTCGGCGCCCGATATCTCCACGACGATCTCGCTGCTGCAGAAGACCGCCGAGCAGCTTTCGCTTCTCGCCGGCTCGGATGTGCAACACGACAACCCGGCGGAGTTGTGAGTTCCCCCGAAGCACGCAAACCGGTGCATTCTTATTTGAAACCTCTGCTCCCCTGTGAGAGTGTCCTTTCAGGCGCATGACGCGGGAGGAGCAAACATGATCATCGACACCCATCTTCACCTGATCGACAAGACGGCCCTCACCTATCCCTGGCTTTCCTCCGTTCCGGCACTCGACCGGGACTACCTGTACGAGACCTATCGTCAGGAGGCATTGCGCTGCGGCATTGCGGCCAGTCTGCACATGGAGGTGGATGTCGCGCCCGATGAGATCGAGGCGGAAACCCTGCATGTCGGGCAACTCGCGGCAAAGCCGGAAAGCCTCATCGTCGGCGCCATCTCCGCCTGCCGGCCGGAAGAGGAGAGCTTTGCCGCCCTCCTGGAGCGTCAGCGCGAGAACCCGCTGGTCAAAGGCTTTCGCCGTGTGCTCCACGTCATGCCGGACGCGCTCTCGGAAAGCGCCACGTTTCGCGAGAACATCAGACGTCTGGGTGGCACCGGCCTCACGTTCGACCTTTGCGTTCTACCGCGCCAGCTGGGCCACGCGGCGGCACTTGCCGACCTCGCACCGGATGTGACCTTCATCCTCGATCATTGCGGCGTGCCCGATATCCGCTCGGGCGACATCTCGCTCTGGCGGGACGAGCTGAAGGATGTGGCGCGCCGCCCGAACGTGGTCTGCAAGATCTCAGGTCTGATCGCTTATACCGAGCCGGATAGCTGGACCGTGGACACGATCCGGCCCTATGCGGAAACCGCCATCCTGCAGTTTGGATGGGACCGCGTTGTGTGGGGCAGCGACTGGCCCGTCTGCACGCTCGCCGGCAGTCTCTCGACCTGGGTGGCCGCAACGCAGGCGCTGCTCGCAACCAGCAGCGATACGGAGCGTCATGCGCTGCTCGCCGGCAATGCGCTCACGCTCTGGAGCCTCGACCTGCCCATCGGGGTGTGAAACCCCGTTTCAGATCGTCATGCTGACATGTTTCTCCCGGCCGTAGATGGAGACGAGCAGGATGATGACGGCCCCCAGCGACGCCTGAACGGCGGCCGGCTGGAAACCCAGGCCGATCAGCAGCGTGTTGATCTCGGTGAGGACCAGCACGCCGGCGATCGTGCCGAGATAGCTGCCCCGCCCGCCGACAAGCGCCGCGCCACCCACCACGACCGCAGCGATCGTCTGGAACAGATAGGGCTGGCCGACGTCGCCATAGGCCGAGCCGGTGAAGCCGAGAAGAAGAATACCTGTGACGGCGGCAAACATGGCGCTGAGCGAGAAGGTCAGCATCCACATGCGCACGGGGTCGATCAGCGCGAGAGAGGCCGCACCGGGATTGCTCCCGAGCGCATAGAGCCGCCGACCATAGGGCGTGCGCGCGAGGACGACGACGATGAGCGCTGCAAGGACCACGAGCGCCGGCACCACCCAGGGGAACGGCAACGGCCCCGCCGACCCGCCGATGGAGACGAAGGCCGAGACGTAAGGCGGCGCGGACCCGGATGGGAACCCCGCTGTCCACAGCAGAACGGAACCCTGCATGATCATGCCGATGCCCAGAGTGACGATCAGCGGATGGATATCGAGCCGACGCGAGATGTAGCCGTTCAGCGCGCCGATGAGCATCGCGACCACGATGACGAACAGGCAGACAAGGGCGAAATTCCATTTGTCGCCATAGAGCTGCGCCGCGACCACATTGGCAAAGCCGATGATGAAGGGGATCGACAGATCGATCCCGCCGAGGATGACCACCAGCGTCTGCCCGATGGAGGCGACGGCGAGGAGCGCAGCGATAACAAGAAGTGCGCGGATGGCGAACGGCGAGGAATAGCCCGGAATGACAAGTGTACCGACAAGGTGCAGCACGCCCGCAATGAGGAAGGCCATGAGGATGCGGCCGTTCGTGCCGGCAAGGCTTGAGCGGATGCGCAGGGCGAAGCCGGTGCCCGGTCTTTCGCCGGTACGCGTCTCGACGATAGCCATGTCAGACCTCCCGGCCACGGGCCGCCCGCTCCTGCACGGCCGTCAGGATGACGGCGACGACGAGGATGGCGCCATAGGCGATTTGTAGAACGTATGTGGAAACGTTGAAGGCAGTGAGCACGCTTTGCAGCAGAAAGATATCGATCGCGCCGATGGAGGCGCCGACAAGCCCGCCTCGTCCGCCGGCAAGGCTGACGCCGCCGAGGGCGACGGCTGCAATCGAGATCAACGTGTAGGCCTGTCCGATATTCGGATCGGCCGAGCCGATCAGCGCCGTCAGCATGAGGCCGGCAATGGCGGCAAAGACGCCCGTGATGACATAAGCGATGAACCGGACGCGGGTGACATTGACGCCGGCGGTATACGCGGCACGGTCGTCGCTTCCGATCGCCATCAGCTGGTCGTAATAGGGAAGTCGCCTGATCGTCCACCATGCAGCAAAGAGCGCGATCAGCGGCAGCGCCGACCAAGGGCCGGCCAGAGCCTTCAGCCAGGCCGGCGCCGGACCGATCGGCGCAGGCAGGATCGTCAGGGTGACACCGGTCAGCACGAGATAGGTTCCGAGCGTCGCGACGATCGGCTGGATGCGTACCAACGTCGTCAAGGCACCGTTTATGGCGCCGATGGCAGCGCCGATCAAAAGGGCAGCGGGAATGATGACGAAGGGTGAGGAGATGCCTGCTTTCAGGAACAGAAGCTGGATGACGATGGCGTTGACGAAGCCCATCAGCGGGCCGACCGAGATGTCGATGCCGCCACGGCCGCCGAGGATGACAGGAGCAGAGGCGACCGCCGCTCCGATGAGGGGTGCAGCGAGCCCGATGAGCGAGCCCCAGGCCGACGGCTGAAAACGCGTCGGATTGAGAATGAGATTGACGACGAGCAAGATGACGAGGAGCACGAGCGCAAAGCCCGTATCCCGCCATAGCCGTTGCAATATGTGCAGAGGCGTCTTCGTCATGCGGCACGTCCAAACATGGCGGCAATGACGGCGTCCGTTGTCATCGCGGACCCTTTGAGGTTTGCGACGATGTCATGGTCGCGGAAAACGAGAACGCGGTGGCACAAGAGCAGAATTTCCTCGATCTCGCTGGAGAGAACGGCCAGCGCCATGCCGTCCGCTGCGAGACCGCGAAAGACGTCGTAGAGCACATGACGGGTGGCAACATCGACGCCACGGGTGGGATCATTCAGCAGCAACACGTCGGGCTGCAGCGCCAGAGCACGCGCCAGCAGCACCTTCTGCTGGTTGCCGCCGGAAAGCGTGGTAATCGGCGCATCCGGCCGCGGCGCGGCGATAGATAAGCGATCGCGATAAACCTCATAGCGCCGCGCCCGGTGACCGGCTCTGATGAAGCCGAAGCGGGCATCCTCGGAGACGGTGGAAATCGCGAAATTGTCGAGAACCGACTGGGTGGGGAAAATACCGGTCGCCCGCCGGTCGCGCGGGAGGTACGCGATACGTGCGGCAACGGCCTTTCGAAAATCCGTGATCCGCCTCTCGCTACCGCAGCGCTCCAGAGAAACGCTGCCGGCAATCGGCTTCTGCAGGCCGGCCAGCGTTTCGAGAAAACGCTCCTGCCCATGCCCATCGAGGCCGGCAAGACCGACGATCTCACCGGAGCGGATCTTTTCAGTGATCGGTGACGCGCCGCGCCGGATGACGAGGTCTCGGGCATGAAGGCTTGCCGTATCAGACATGCAGCAACTCCGCGGCCGTTTGAGGTGCCATGGCTTTCAGAAGCTCGGCAGGCGTCGAGAGCCCTCGCTCCTCGGTCGTCACGACCTTGCCGCTGCGCAGGATGGAGATCCTGTCGGAAAGGCTCATCACCTCATCCATCCTGTGCGTGATGAAGAGAAGCAGGGAGCCCTCCGCCGCCAGTTGGCGCATGAGCGAGAAGACGGACTCCCGGTCGGCATAATCGAGCGCGGCCGTCACCTCATCGAGGATGAGAATGCGCGGACGGCGGACGACGGCGCGCGCAAGCACGATCAGCTGCTGTGCGGCCAGCGGCAGGGCGCCGGTCTCGATATCGAGCGGAACAGGCGTAACGGCAAAGCGGGCAAGCGCATCGGCTGCGGTCTGCCGCCGGCGCGCGCGCGGGATCGTCCGGTGAACAAGACCGTCGAGCCCGAGAAGGATGTTGTCTTCGACGCTCCTGTCGGGTGCGATCAGCACCTCCTGGAAGACGGTCGCAAAGCCCGCTGCCTGGAAATCGGCGGGCCTCCTGCCCGAAAACGGTTTGCCATCCAGCAGCATCGTGCCGCCATCCGGCTGGACGATGCCCGAGAGCAGCTTCACAAGCGTGCTTTTGCCCGAGCCGTTTTCGCCGAGGATCGTGTGGATGGTTCCGGCCCGGAACGCGATGGAGGCGCCGGCAAGGGCCACCGTTTCGCCATAGCGTTTCGAGAGGGTGTCGATTTCAAGCATCACGCAGTCCGTCTGTGGCGGCGGGTCGTTTTTTGGACCGCGCCCGCCTGTCCCTGAGGTTAGCCCTACTTCGCGCACGCATCCGGGGTGGATGCGTAGTCCCAGCCCGGCGTGGGCTTGGCCCCGTTGAAGTAAGCGTCGAGCAGCGGCTCCGGCATCGGGTCTTCCGGCGGCACGGGAAACACGGATACCGAGTCCGGCATCATGCAGTCCTTGTACCAGTTCGGCAGGTCCGCATTGTGGATGGCCGGAATCGGGATCATCAGCGTGTTCAGCTTCGGCTTCTGTCCATCCAGCATGCGGGCGCCGACACGGAAAAGCGTCTGAGCCGTCCAGTGCGGCAGGAGCGCATGCCCCTCGAAGCGGTACTTGTCGGGATTGGCTTTCCAGTAGCCGAGCGCATCGCCGGTGAGCGAGCCCGTGATCAGCGGCGCCGGGCGGCCTGCTTCTGCGAAAGCTTCTGCTACGACACGGCTTTCGCTGCCCGTGGTCCACACGGCATCGATGGGCGCCGGATTGGTGGCAATCGCCTGGAAGACCACCGTCTTCGTGACGTTTGCGGTCCAGTTGCCATTGACGCTGCGTGCGACCTTGAGCTTGGCGTTTTCGGCGAGCGCCTTGTCGCCGCCCTGCCGCTCCTGAACCACGATCGGGTGGCCAGCGATGCCCTCTACGAGGAGAACGCTGCCGCCATCCGGCAGCGCCTTACCGACGGCGCTCATCATGTCGTAGCCCCAGCGCGCATAATTGGAATCGACATTGATGGCGTTCGGGCTGGTGACGGAGCCTGCGGCCGTGACGAAGGGGATACCGGCCTTGGCAGCGGCGTCGATCGCATCGTCCAGCGCCGTTGCGGAGCCGGGAATGGACGTGATGATCGAGCAGCCCTTGTCGACGAAAGCGCGGATCTGGTTGATCTGCTGGCTGACGTCGTTGTTGCTGTCGGACACTTCGAAGCTGGCCACGGTCCCGCTCGCGATCAGCCCTTCGACCAGACGCTGCAATTCCTTTGTCACCGTCACTCGCCACGGGTTACCCTGATAGGACTCCGAATGGCACCATTTCCATGGCTTTGCAGGTGCCGTGAAGCCGTCCCAGGCCGATGGCGCGATGGCTTGCGGCGCACCCTCATACTGCGCCTTCAGGGGCTCCGGCAGACCGGCGACGACATTTGCCACGGCATCCTGCGCCTGCGCGGCCGGCATGGACAACACGAACGCCGTAGCGGCCAAAAGGCCGTTGATCCTCAATTTCATATGTTTCTCCTCCCGAATGCCCGGCTCCTCCGCCGGAAAGCTAGATCGTCTTGAAACTCTCACGAAACAGGCGGTTGAGGTCGGCGACGACCTCGACCGCCGCGTGTTTCTCCAGAAGACCGCGATTGACCCGGTCGGACGCTGACTGTTGAAACGGCATGTAGCCATCGTGGCGCGGGCGAACCCAGGCCGCTTCCAGTGTCGCCCGCGTGGCCCGATAGAAACGGGCCGTCGCAGCGTTCACCGTTTCGTCCTCCCAGGCCGCAGCATGTCCCGGCTGCCCGCCGGACGCGGCATAGAGACCTTTTTGCACATCGCCGCTGGCGATCCAGTAAGCAAAGTCGATCGCCTCCCGGGGCGACGCCGAAAAGGCGGAAACCGCGATACCTGTGCCGCCCAGCGCTGACCCTGCCGGTCCGCTTTTGCCCGCTGAGGGTATGTCGCAGAAGTGGATGCGCCTCTTCCGAAATCCAACAACGGCGTAGCTGACATAGCCGTAGATCAGCGGCGCACAGGAAAACGCGGAACCGCCGTCCGCCATCGTCTCGAGAACAGCAATCGGGTCCATCTCGAAACAGGTCGCGGGCACGAGAGCGGCCATCTCCCGCAACGCCTCGAAGGCCGCTTCTCCAGCCTCGGGCGCGATCAGCCGGTCCCCCTCGACAGAGCATGGCGTGCCGAGATTGGCGGCCAGCGTATAGAAGCTCATGAGGCTGTGCGGCGGACGAAGCGGCAACAACACGCGGCCGTCGCGCGCGAGGTCCAGCGCTTCGTCCCATGTTGCAGGCGCTGCCGAGAGGAGATCGGGCCTGAAGGCCTGCACCTGCGTTGCCGCATCGATAGGCAGGCCCCATTGCCGGCCCTGCCAGTGGTAGCTCGGAAACGATGCACCGACGCTTCCGGCGCGAAGAGCCTCGGCCTCGGCCGCTTTCTCCGCCACATCGAGCGGCGCGAGGCAATTCTCCCGTGTGATCTGCCCGACATGCGGATGGTCGATGACGATGAGGTCGTAGGCGCGAGCGAGATCCTCGACCGGATAGGTCTCGAAATCCTGCAGGGATCGCTTGTCCCAGGTGATCGAGATACCGGTTTGCTCTTCCCACAGACGCGAGCAGGCAACCATCGGATCGTAGCCGCGCGGGTGGTTCCAGGTCATGCCCTTGAGGGTGATCCGTGCGGTTGTCACAGGCCGAACTCCTCTCGGATCGCCGCGCTTTGCTCGCCGATGCGTGGTGCGGCCCGATCGAAGGTCGGACGAACGCCGTCGATCCGCAAAGGGGACCGCGTCGTGTGGATCGAGACGCCATCGTCGCGCGAAACCGTCTGGAGCATATCGAGATGCTGAAAGCCGTCGCTTTCCATCAGCTCCTTCCAGTCCATCACCTTTGCGCACCAGATATCCGCCGGCTCCAGGATCGCCAGCCATTCATCGATGGTCTTCTGCGAGATGCGTTTGGCGATCAGCGCCTTGATGGCGTCGCGCGCTGTAAACCAGGTCGACGGGTCATCCCGGAACATGGCAAGCTCGTCCATCTCCAGAAGGTCCGCCAGTTTGGGGATCGGCGTCATAGCGATGGCGAGATAGCCGTCCGCTGCGGGGTAGACGCCGTAGGGGGCCGAAAGGTAAGCGTGGGCGCTGCGGAAATCCGAGCGCTTCGGCAGGCGACGGCCGTCGTTCAGGTGTGTGGTCAGAACCTCGAATTGCAGATCGACCAGAGCTTCGAGAAGGCTGGTCTCCACATGGCTGCCTTTGCCCGTGACGCCACGGCGCACAAGCGCCGCAAGAATGCCCTGCGCCGCAGCCGCACCGGCCAGCATATCGCCGATGGCAAGCCCGAAGGGCACAGGGCCCTGTCCCTCATCGCCGTTCAGCCACATGACACCGGAGCGCGATTGCGCGAGAAGATCCTGCCCCGGCCTTGCCACCCACGGCCCCTCATTGCCGTAACCGCTGATCGAACAGAAGACGATGCGCGGATTGATCGCCTTCACGGCGGTGTAGTCGAGCCCCAGCCGCTCGATGACGCCAGGGCGGAAATTCTGGATGACGACGTCGGCGCTTTCCAGCAGCTTGCGAAGGGCTGCCAAATCGCTCGCATTCTTCAGGTCGATCGCAAGGCTTTCCTTAGCGCGGTTGATCGCGTGGAAAATCGTGGAGTCGCCACCGATCTCGGTATCGCTCAGGTAGAGCCGTCGCGACAGATCGCCGCCATCGGGACGCTCGATCTTGATGACGCGCGCGCCCAAATCCATCAGGCGAAGCGAGCAATACGGGCCGGACAGGAACTGGCTCATATCCACGACCAGAAGACCGCTCAAGGGAAGTTCCGCCTCGTTCGTTTCGGCTGTCGTCGTGAAGGCAGGGATATCGGACATCGGCATAAAGGCTTACTTTTCCGTGGCGGCAATGGCGCCGGGGTTTTTGTAGCGGACGGTTTGAAGGTGCTCGCAGTAGAGGACCAGCTCGCCCTCTCCCTTGAAAATCTCGTAGCTGGCCCTGATCAGGCCGAGATCCGCAGTGCGGGGCTTCTTCTCCATGTTGGTCCGGATCGTGTAGATCGTGTCGCCTATGAAGACGGGCTTGATAAAGCGCAGCCTGTCATAGCCATAGGAGAAGGCATTGACGCAATTCGTTGCAACGAGGCCAAGACCTGCCGAAAAGACGAAAGCGCCGGCGACCAGTCGACGACCGAAGACACCCTCGCGCCGGGCGAACATATCGTCCTGAACATAGGGGTGGATATCCGTGACCAGCGTGTTGAAGAGGTGACTGTCAGATTCACCGAGCGTTCGACGCAGCGAACGGATCTTCTGACCGACGGGCCAGTCCTCGTAAAACCAGTTCTCTGCATTCCATACGGGCAGGCCTGCATGATCGGCCGGCATGTCCGAGGGAAAGGTGCTCTCCACCCCGACCGTGGGCTGAAATATCTCCACGAAGCTCCTCCTCCGCTTTTTCTTATGTAAAGATAGTTTTCACATATGGATTGAATTTGCAAGAGGCATCAAGCATTCTGATGTTGGGCGCAAACGCTCGGCGACGGCTTGTGCGGAGGGGGAACGGGAGTAAGAAACATGGCGGAACTCTGCCTGATGTTTGTCGGATCGCTCAACCGCGAAGCACCTTACTTCCAGGGCGCGCGGGGCACAGGCCTGACCGTCTACGGTTTTGATGAGGATACGCTGGCGGTCGAGACCCTTGGCGCCTTTTCCGATATCGACAACCCCACCTTCCTCTCCGTTACGCCGGATGGCCGCCGTATCTATGCCAACTCCGAGATTTTCGGCTGGGCGGAAGGTCTCGTCTCGGCGCTGTCCTTCGACAAAGCGTCAGGCCGCATCGAGCCGATCGGCATGCAGCCAACGCTCGGCAGCATTACCGCGCACAATACGCTTTCCGACGACGGGAAATGGTTGTTGGTCGTGAACTACGGCATGGGCGCCGGTGGACCGGATCAGTCGCTCGTCGTCTACGGCATTCGGGAGGATGGACGCCTGACGCCGCCGGTCTCCAGCGTGCAGCAGGCCGGGAGCGGACCGGATGCCGACCGGCAGGAGCGAAGCCACGCCCATAGTGTAACCCGCATCGGACCGAACCTGCTTCTTGTCGCAGATCTCGGTACGGATACGTTGACCACCTACGCGCTTGATGAAGAAGGCACCCTGTCGCGCCGCCATGTCTGCCCCACAGCACCCGGCGCCGGACCCCGGCATGCAGCGCTTCATCCCGGGGGAGGCTGGATCTTCTTCATGAACGAGCTCGACTCGACCGTATCAAGCTATGCCGTCAACGGCGATGGACGCCTGACGCTCGCAGATACCCAGCCCGCCGTACCAGAGGATGCGAAGTCGGCCAATCATTGCGCCGATATCCAGATCTCGCCGGATGGCCGCTTCGTCTATGGCTCGAACCGGGGACACGACAGCATCGTCATCTTCGCCGTCAATGCCGAAACGGGCGCACTGACGCTCGTCGGCCATACGCCTTGCGGCGGCGCGACACCGCGAAACCTTGCGATCTCGCCGTCTGGTCGGCACCTTCTTTGCGCCAACCAGAACGCCGACGTCATCACGATCTTCGCGCGCGATGCGGACACCGGCGCCCTGGCCCCGACCGGGAAGATGATCGCCGTGGGCACGCCGATGTGCATCCGCTTTGCGGGATCGTCCTGAATGGCCGGCGAAGACGCCCCGCCGGCCAGCAAGGCTTAACTGCCGTCCTTCAGCTTGCCCACTTCTTCGGCGCTTAGTTCGCCGACCGTGGTGACTTCGCCGTTCGTGATCTTCCACAAACGGAATGGGCCGGTGATATCGCCATACTGGTCGAAGCTGACCGGGCCGATGACGCCTTCATACTTCACCGGCTTGCCGTCCTTGATCAGCGCCAGAGCCTTGACGAACTCTTGCTTGCCAGCATGGATCGGCGTGCCGCCTTCGGCCACGACCTCACGCATCGCGGTCTTGATGGCTGCGGCATCCGACTTGCCGGCTTTCGCAATGGCTAGCCCGACGATGGCACCCGCATCGTAGGAGCGATCGGCAGCCGGCGCAGAAGGCGCGATGCCACCGGAGAAGGCCTCGTAGTTGGCGTTGAAATACTCTGTCGAGGCGGTCGGACTGGTGCCGGACGATGTGCCGTAGGCGTTTTCCAGATACTGTGCGCCGACGCTTTCAATGAAGTCCTTGGAGTTCATGCCGTCGTTCAGCAGAAATGTCTGCTTGCCGCCGCCGGAAATCCAGGCGCGGGCAATGGTCGCACCGTCCACCGGCGTGCTGACGAGGTAGAGCGCGTCCGGCTCCCCGGCCATGGCGGCGCTCGCCTCCGATGCGTAGCTGGACTGCTTCTCATTGTACGGGGTCGTGGTGGTGATGGTGCCGCCGAGCTTCTCATAGGCCGTCTTGAATTCGCGCACCATGTTGACGCCGAAGTCGTTGTTGACGTTGATGATCGCGATCTTCTTCAAGCCCTGGTCGATCGCGTATTTTGCAGCCGCCGTGCCCTGCAGCGCATCGGAGGTAATGGTGCGGAAGAACACGCCATTCGTCTTGCCGTCACGACCGAGCGCGGTCAGCGTCGGCGACGACGAGGCCGGAGAGACCTGCACGACGCCGGCCGGCGCCGTGACCGAGGTCAGGATCGGAATGGACACCGAGGAGATGATGCCGCCGATGATGACCGGCACCTTCTTGATGTTGACGAGCTGCGTTGCCTGATCGACCGCGACATTGCCCTGGCTCTGGCTGTCGCGCGTGTCGGCTACGACATTACACCCACCCACGCCACCGGCTTCGTTAATGTCGCGGAAGGCCATCTCGACGGATTTCGCACCCGCCTGACCGTATTCGCCGGCCGGGCCCGTCAGTTCCATCACAAGGCCGACGGTGATGTCGCAGTCGGCCGACAGAGCCGGCGATGTGGACGCTGCCAGCGCAGTAAAGAGCGCTGCGAGCAGATAGGACGATCTCATTCTATTCCCCTTTGTTGAGATTGTATTTCATAATGGCGCCGTGGCGGCCCGTGCGGTCGCGCTCCAGCGCATAGACGTCGCCCTCCAGCGGTCGGGCTTCGGCGAGCACAGCTTCCAGCGCCGCATGGTCCGCGCCATCGAGCTGGATGTCGGAGATAGCAAGATTGCCCGCCAGATGGCTGCGATTGCGCGCGCCGACGATCACAGCGGCAACAGCGGGCTTTGTCAGCATGGCAGCGCTGGCGACCGTCGCGATATCGGTCCCTTGCCGGTCGGCAATGCGCCGCAGCGTCTGTAGAAGGGACTGGAAAAGCGCCCATCCGCCAAAATCGTCTATGATCAGCTTGTACTTGGTCAGTGAGCGGTTTTCGAGCGGGTGCTCCGGTTCCGCCTGCCCCAGCCAGCGATCGCTGAGAAAGCCACCGGCGACCGTGCCGTAGCAAAATAAAGCAAATCCCTTCTCGCGAGCAAGCTCGACCATGCGTTTTTCCGGGCGCTGGTCGAGCAGCGAGTATTGCAGCTGCAGAGAGGCGACCGGCACGCCGGCGTCGATGATGGCAGCGACATGATCGGTGTCGAAATTCGTCAAACTGACCTTGCCGATCCTGCCCTCCTCCGACAGTTCCTTCAACCATCCGGCCGTCTCCAGCCAGCCGGGCACATCGAGCGCCCACCAGTGAAACTGGACGAGATCGAGCGTATCGAGGTTCAGCCGCTTGCGCGAGGTGTCGATCACGCCCTCGACATAGCCCTTGTCGATGGTGTGGAGGACGGCGAGGTCGGGCACGAACTTCGTGTGGACCCGGATGCGTGAGAGAGCCTCGGCACCCCGCAGGTTGCCATAGGCGAGCCGGAAGCGCCCGATCAGCTCTTCCACCCCGGTATAGATGTCGGCACAGTCGAAGGTGGTGATGCCCGCATCGGCAAACGCGATCATGTCCTCCACCGCAGCATCGGCATCGACAGCGCCATGGCCGCCGGCCAACTGCCAGCCGCCGCGGATGACGCGGGAAATCTCGTACTCGGGAGCAATAGCGATGCGTTGCATATCGTGAGGCCTATGTCTCGTCGTTCAGGGGGACTGCGGTGGTCGCGGCATGGCTGAAACGCCTATGGCGCAGTCGCGTGATCCGCAGCCGCGTGGAGCAGTTCGGGTCCGGGCACGCGATGTCGGTATCCGTCGTCATCCAGTCGTTGCGATGGGTCGGCCGCTGCTTTGCGGCAAGGAGCGGCAGCACCGAGGCGAGCGAATAGATCGACAGTCCCTGCCCCTCCGGCAGGTAAAGCATTTCGCCACGCAACTCGAAATGATCCCCCGGTCTCGCGCCGCAGTAGACCGCTCCTCCCTCGGGGATGATGACATCCACGCGAAGATCGAACAGCTCGAAGCCGTCATCGCCCGTTTCAGCCATAGCGCACGTCCACCCGCTCCTGCGCATCGAGCCGGCCCCGGATGAGGTCGAACGAGCGACTGATATCATTGGCAAGCGACGTCAGCGCTGCCTCTTCGTGCCGCTCCTCAAGGGCTGAAATCAGCGCCCAGTGATGATCGGTGGCGGCAAGCCCACCCTGCTCGTCGTGGATCTGTGCCGCCTGCCGGATGATAGCGCCGGATTGCAGCCACAGGCTTTCCACGATCGACAGCAGAACGGGAGATCGGGCAACGCCGTAAAGATGGAAATGGAAGCGCTGGTTCAGCGCTGATGTGACATGGCCGATATCCTTGCCATGCTGCTCGAAAGCGGCATCGCAGTCCGTATTGACCTTTCTCAGGATGCCGAGGTCCTCATGTGTCAGATGCGGCAGCGCCAGCGAGACCATCCGCCCTTCGATAAGAATACGAGCCCGTGCAAGGTCGTCGAGCCGCGCACGCGTAATCAGAGGCACGCGGACGGAGCGGTTCGGCAGAGACTCCAGCGCCTTCTCCGAAACGAGACGGCCCAGCGCCTCGCGCACCGGCATGGTGCTTGTCTGCAAGCGATCCGCCAGATCAACGATCCGCAGCACGTCGCCCGCAGCGAACATGCCGTTGACCAGCGACTTCCGCAACTCCGCATAGACGCGATCCTGCAACGTCTCGCGTCCGACAGGAGAGAGGGTCTGTTCATCGACGCCAGCGGGCATGCTTTCGTTTCGCCAACCGCCCTTTGATTTCATCTCCATCGCCTGTTCCTGCCGCGTTCCCGCACCCGACCTTTTCTGCCTCGTAAGTTTGATCAAACATCACGGATCAAATCAAGCGCGTTTGGAACATGATCCTCTTCCACTCTCACGATGGCATTTCGAACCCGCTCTGGAACTTCACTCCTACTCCGCAGTTCGAACGACCTTCTCGTGCGCACAGCAAAGGAGCCGATCCATGAGCAGTTCCGAAACCACAACGGACCATGACACCATCCGCAAATGGGCGGAGGCGCGCAAAGGGCGTCCATCCGTCATTCGGACCGAAGGCAAAGGCGGTGTCTTGCGGTTCGATTTCGGTGACAAGGAGGAGGCGTTCGAAGAGGTGGACTGGGACGAGTTCTTCCGGATCTTCGACGAAAGCAAGCTCGCCTTCCTCTATCAGGACAAAACGAAAGACGGCGATACCAGTCGCTTTAACAAGTTTGTTGCCCGCGACTGAGGCGCCGATGTCGCGCCCGTTCCTCGGCGTTCTCCACCCGCTTTGACGGGAAACGATCAAGAGAAAGACGGCAGATATGACAGCAGGACCGAGCGCTCGACCTGTGATCAAGACCTATACCGGCCCGGCTGGCGGATGGGGTTCGGCGAAGTCCGTAAGCGAAATCATCGTTCGCGAACGTGTGCCGGCCAGCGGCTCGGCGCTGATGCGCAAGCAGAACAAGCCGGACGGCTATATGTGCGTCAGTTGCGCCTGGGCGAAACCGGCCAAGCCTCACCCGCTGGAATTCTGCGAGAACGGAGCAAAGGCAACCGCCTGGGAGATCACGCGCCGCCGGACAGGACCGGACTTCTTCGCGAAGCATACATTGCGCGAACTGGAGGACTGGCGCGACCATGATCTTGAGGAGCAGGGCCGGCTGCTGGAGCCGATGCGATGGAACGCGGAGACGGACCGTTACGAGCCGGTAACGTGGGAGGCAGCCTTCGCGGAGATCGGGCGGGAGCTGCAGTCGCTGGCGCCCGATCAGGTCGATTTCTATACCTCCGGCCGCGCCTCCCTGGAAACATCCTACATGTACCAGCTTTTCGCCCGGCTCTATGGCAACAACAACCTGCCGGACAGCTCCAACATGTGCCATGAAAGCACATCCGCCGGGCTTCCCGAAAGCATCGGCGCAACGGTCGGGACAGCGGTCCTGTCGGACTTCCAGAACACCGACTGCATCTTCTACATCGCACAGAACGTCGGCACCTCATCGCCGCGTCTGCTGCACGACTTGCAGGATGCCGCCGACCGTGGCGTTCCCATCGTCACCTTCAACCTGCTGCGGGAGCGCGGTCTGGAGCGGTTCAAGAACCCGCAGGCGCCGAGCGAGATGCTCTCGCCGTCGGACACGCAGATTTCATCGGACTATTTCCAGGTCAGAAACGGCGGCGATACCGCCGCGCTCTTCGGCGTCTGCAAGGCGCTGATCGAGGCCGATGACCTGCTGAAAGCGTCCGGTGAAAGCCTTGTGGCCGGTAAGGATGGTCAGCCGGACGATCCCTCCGAGGCGGGAACGGTGGCCTTCGCCGCATCGATCGCCGCTGCGGACAAGAAGCATGTGCTCGATCACGATTTCATTGCCACCCACACCGCAGGCTTCGAGGAATTTGCGAATGCCGCCCGTCGACGCCGCTGGGAAGAGCTGGAGCGTATCTCCGGTCTGACGCGGGAGCAGATGGTGAAGGCCGCAAGCATCTACGCGTCGGCGGATGCCGTGCTGATCGCCTTCGGCATGGGGCTGACGCAGCATGTCATGGGCGTCGAAAACGTGCAGATGGTTGCCAACCTCGCGCTTCTGCGTGGCAACATCGGCAAGCCGGGCGCAAATATCTGTGCGGTTCGCGGACATTCCAACGTGCAGGGGCAGCGCACCGTCGGCATTACCGAGAAGCCCGGGCTGGTTCCGCTCGACAAGCTCGCCGAACTCTATGCTTTCGAACCTCCACGCGAGATGGGCCGCAGCACGGTCGATACCTGCGAGGCGATTCTTTCCGGGAAGGCGCGCGCTTTCGTCGGCCTTGGCGGCAATTTCCTGCGCGCGATCCCCGAGACGCAAGCCGTCGAAAAGGCCTGGCGCAAGCTGCGCCTGACCGTGCAGATCGCTACAAAGCTCAACCGCAGCCACGTCCTTCATGGCGAGGTCGCCTATCTCCTCCCCTGTCTCGGGAGGATCGAGATCGACAACCAGGCAAGCGGTCCGCAGGCGGTCTCCATCGAGAGCTCGGTCGCCCAGTTTCACGGCTCACGAGGCCACGCGAAACCAGCGGGGCCGAACCTCAGATCCGAACCCGCCATCATCGCCGGCATCGCCAAGGCAACGCTGCAACGTGGAAACGTGCCATGGGATGCATGGGTCGCCGACTATGGAAAGGTGCGGGACGCGATCGAGGCGACCTATCCCGAGACCTTTCGCGACTTCAACGCGCGCCTCTTCCAGCCCGGTGGCATCACGCGGCCCGTGCCGGCGCGCGAGCGCAAATGGGTGACGCCGAACGGCAAGGCGAACTTCATCACGCCCGAGCGCCTGTTTCCGGATTTCGACCTGAAACCGGGCGTCGAAGCGGTGCTCAATCTCGCGACACTTCGCTCGAACGACCAGTTCAACACGACGATCTACGGCTACACGGATCGTTTTCGCGGCGTCGATGGCACGCGCAAGGTCGTCTTCATGAACGTTGTCGACATCGCGCGCTTCGGCCTTGCCGGAGGGCGCAGCGTCGATCTGGTCACTGCTATCGCGGACGGTACGGAGCGGAAGGTCGAGGGGTTCAGGATCGTGCCCTACGCCATCCCGGAGGGATGTTGCGCCGCCTATTTTCCGGAAACCAACCCGTTGTTCCCGCTGTCGCATCATGACGCGAAGGCGAAAACGCCGTCTTACAAGCTGCTGCCGGTCATCATCCGCGCGTCGAACGCGCAGCCGGTGGATTGAGGGAGCGTCGGTGGGGTCATCAGGGGGGCGTCGTCGATCGGGATGGAGCGTCGCATCGGGCACGCTGTCGCTCTGCGGCGTCACGCTCTGCTGTCTGGCCTGCGCTACCGCTCTGGGCTGGATGCGCGCGCCGCGACAATTCCGGACCGACCCGCCGTTGCAGGCAGACCTCGGCAACCTCAGGCTCCTGCCGAACCGCATTGGCGGCACGCCGCCGGAGAGCTACTTCGCGCTTGGCAAACCCTACGAGAAGGTGGCTTACGATCTCTCGCAGGGAAAACGGCTCTATACATGGTTCGGCTGCGCCACATGCCATGGCGATGGCCGCGGGAATATCGGCCCATCCTTCCTCGACGGCTGGTGGCTCTATGGTCCGGAAATGATCTCCGTCGCCGCTTCCATCCGCGACGGGCGTCCGCATGGCATGCCGGCCTATCGCGACCGGATGACCAACGACCAGATATGGCAACTGGCAGGCTATGTCAGAACCATCGGCGCTTATGGACCAAGCGTTTCAGCCACTGCGCGTAACGACGACCCCCAAACGCGACCGGCTGAAAACCGTGGTCCGGCCTCCATTTTGTTCGAGCAAGGGCCCGCGGGCATGAAGCCCGAACAAGGGCCTTCGCCATGATCGCGCGCCGAGGCGTTCCCCTACCTGCTCTTCTTGCGCTGCCCCTCCTGCCCGGATGCACCGGCATGCAATCCTCGCTCGATGTCGGCGGGCCCGCGGCCGGGGAGTTGCGGTTGCTGATCGTCTCTTTCACGGTCATCTGCGGCATCGTCTGGCTGCTCGTCGTCGCCACGCTCGGATGGGCGCTTCTACGACGCCGACCGGCCGGCACCGGCGCGCGGACGCAACGGCAACTGACATGGGCGGTCTCTCTCAGCGTGGCCGCCACCGCCATCATCGTTGCCGGGCTGACGACCCTCAGCTTCCTTGCCACGCGGTCGCTTGGAGGAGGCGATGGCGAGATCGAGGTGGTGGCCGTGGGGCAGCAATGGTGGTGGCAGTTTCTCTATCCGCGCGAGGGATTCCAGACGGCGAACGAGCTGCACATTCCGGTCGGGCGCACGGTTCGCATCCGGCTGGAAAGCGCCGATGTCATACATTCGTTCTGGGTGCCGAGCCTGTCGGGCAAGATGGACATGATCCCCGGGCGCACGACGGCGCTGACATTGAAGGCCGAGCGGCCGGGCGTCTATCGCGGACAATGCGCGGAGTTCTGCGGTCTACAGCACAGCCATATGGGCTTCACTGTCATTGCCGAGGACGACGTCTCCTACCGCAAATGGCTGACGGGCCAGGCGCAACCGGCGCGCCCCGCCGCAACGGAAGAGATCAGGGCCGGACAAGCCGTGTTTCTCGCAAAACCCTGCGCTGCCTGCCACACCATTCGCGGCACCACCGCCGTTGGCACCGCCGGGCCGGACCTGACCCACATCGGCAGCCGCCGGAGCATCGCGGCAGGTCTTCTGGAAACCACCCGGGGGACCCTTGCCGCATGGACGGCCGATCCGCAGACGCTCAAGCCCGGCACCACCATGCCCCTCGTCCCGTTGACAAGCATCGAGCTACGGCAGGTCGCAGTCTATCTGGAGAGCCTCAAGTGACCGGGAACCGGAACGCCCGTACGCGAGAAGACGACCGGCCGTCGGACACCGATGTCTCGGACGCCGAGGGCGAGCGCCGGCTGCTTGCGACCTGGGCGACGCCCCGCACGCTGAAGGGCGTCCTCTCCACTGTCGATCACAAGATCATCGGCCGGCGCTACATCGCTACGGCCTTCGTTTTCCTCATCCTCGGAGGCCTGCTGGCGCTGGCCATGCGGCTGCAACTGGCGGCACCCGAAGCGCGGTTCATCGGTCCGGATCGCTACAACCAGATCTTCACCATGCACGGGTCGACAATGATGTTCCTGTTTGCGGTGCCGGTCATGGAAGCCGTCGGGGTCTTCCTCGTGCCGCTGATGATCGGCACGCGCAATATCGCATTTCCCAGGCTGAATGCCTTCTCCTACTGGATTTTCCTCAGCGGCGGCATCCTGCTCTGGGTGTCGTTCGCGCTCGATGTGGGGCCAGATGTCGGCTGGTTTGCCTATGTTCCCCTTGCCGGCCCGGAATTCTCACCCGGCAAGCGCGCCGACATCTGGGCTCAGATGATCACGTTTACGGAGCTTGCCGCTCTTGCTGTCGCCGTGGAGCTCGTCGCCACGATCCTCAAGCAGCGCGCGCCGGGCATGTCGCTGGATCGTATCCCCGTCTTCGTCTGGGCCATGCTGGTCACCTCCTTTCTGATCATCATGGCCATGCCGGCGATCATGATTGCCAGCAGCACGCTGATCCTCGACCGGCTGGTCGGCACGCAGTTCTACAATCCGGCTGAAGGTGGGGATGCGCTTTTGTGGCAGCACCTGTTCTGGTTCTTCGGCCATCCCGAGGTCTACATCATCTTCCTGCCCGCCGTCGGCATGGTCTCCACCATCATCCCGACCTTTGCCGGGCGGCCTATCTTCGGTTACCTGCCGCTGGTCATGGCGCTGATCGCAACGGGCATCCTCTCCTTCGGGCTGTGGGTGCACCACATGTTCACGACCGGCCTGCCGCGTCTGGGGGAGAGCTTTTTCACCGCCTCCAGCATGTCCATCGCCATCCCCGCCGGCGTCCAGATCTTCTGCTGGATCGCGACGCTCTGGGCCGGGCGTCCACAACTGAAGACGCCGCTTCTCTTCGTCTGCGGCTTCATTTTCACCTTCGTTCTCGGCGGCATGACGGGCGTCATGGTCGCATCCGTTCCCCTGGATACGCAGGTCCACGACACCTACTTCGTCGTCGCCCATTTCCATTATGTCCTGATCGGTGGCGCACTCTTCCCGTTGATCGCTGCCGTTTATTACTGGCTGCCGAAGGTGAGCGGGCGGATGATGAGCGAGCGGCTCGGCCGCATCGTCTTTGCCCTCATCTTCCTCGGGTTTCACGGCACATTCTTTCCCATGCATTTCCTCGGGCTCATGGGCATGCCGCGCCGGGTCTACACCTACCAGCCGGAGATGGGATGGGGCGGGCTGAACCTCTTCGTCAGCCTCAGCGCGCTGGTGCTCGCCGCGGGCTTCCTCCTGTTCTTCATCGATGCCATCCGCAGCGCGCGATCCGGGCCGCTGGCCGGGCCGAACCCTTGGAATGCGCCGACGCTCGAATGGGCGACGTCGTCGCCGCCACCGGCCTACAACTTCCGCCGTATCCCTGTCGTGACCTCGGCCAATCCCTTGTGGGACAATGGCGAGACGCTGCCGGTAGCCGGTGGCCTCAATATTGACCGTCGGGAGCTGCTGGTGTCGAGCGTGGTGGAAGCCCTGCCGGAGGCGCGGGAATCGTCCCCGACGGACTCGATCTGGCCTTTCTGGGCGGCAATGGCGACCTCGATCCTGCTGATCACCTCGATCTTCACGCCTTGGGCTGTCGTCTGGGGTTCCATTCCCGTGGCCATCACGCTGATCGGCTGGTTCTGGCCGAAAGGCGAACCGGAGGATGAGGCATGAAGGAACGTATCGTCCACGACCTCTCGCACCTGCCGCTGCATGGGCTTGGAACCGCCAGCCTGACATGGTGGGGCACCTGCGCCTTCATGCTGATCGAAGGCACGGGATTTGCGCTCTCCGTCGCCGTCTATCTCTACCTGATGAGCCTGGCGCCCGCGTGGCCGATCGATGCACCGGCGCCTGACCTTCTGGCGGGCACGCTGCTCACGTGCCTCTTGCTCATCAGTCTCGTGCCAAACCTCCTTCTCCGGCGCTGGGCCGAACGCGAGGATCTCCACAAAGTGCGGATCGGGCTCGTCGTCATGACGGTGGCAGGAGTATTGCCGCTGATCGTAAGAATCTTCGAATTTCCGGCCCTGCACGTCTCCTGGGACGACAGCGCCTACGGCTCTATCACCTGGCTCATGCTGGGCCTCCACACGACCCACATCCTGACAGATGTCGTCGATACGGTCGTGCTCATGGCGCTCATGTTCTCCAGGCATGCCGACAAGCCGAGACGGTACGGAGATGTTTCGGACAACGTGATGTACTGGAACTTCGTCGTGGCAACCTGGGTTCCGATCTACATCTGCCTCTATTGGGTGCCGCGGCTATGATCTCGATAGCGATGGAAAAGGCATGGCGGAAGCCGGTATCCGCCTTGAGCGGCTTGCTGGTCTCACCCGCTCTCTGGGTGGCCAACAGTCAGGCAGGATTGATCCTGCCACCTCCGGAGTGCCATGCGGAACTCGGGCTGGCCCCGCTCGCCTCTGTCGTCCTGGCGCTCGTTTCGGCCACGAGCGCGGGCTGTTCCTTTGCCGCCATCGGAGGAACCGCGCCGAGACTGCGGAGATTCATCGCGCTCGCGTCTGGCCTCGCAGGCCTCATCTTCACCTATGCCCTTCTCCTGCAGGGAGCGGCATCCGTGCTGGTCGATCCATGCCTGTCCTGATGCTCCTCATCATTCTCTTCGGCGCGTTGCCGGCCTTCGCACATGGCGGCATCGAGCACAACGGGATTGGCTGGACGACCGATCTCTATATCGTCATTCCCATCGCCCTCTCTGCCCTTGCTTTCATCGCCGGCAGCGCCCGCCTGCTGCGCCGCACCCGCAGCCGGCATGGCCAGCGGCGGCTCTCATGGCGCATCATGGCATACGCTGCGGGATGGCTGACGCTGGTGCTGGCGCTTCTGTCTCCGCTGCATGCGCTGGGCGAACGCCTCTTCACCGCACACATGATCGAACACGAGATCCTGATGGCTGTCTCGGCACCTCTGCTTGTTCTCTCCAGACCGCTCGCTATGCTGCTCTTCGCACTACCCGGCGATGCCCGCCGCGCGCTTGCGCGCCTCTGGGCGTCGATGGCGGGCGGACATTGCCGCGTCTGGCTGCGCAGCGGTGGCCTTGCGACCATCGTTCACGGTGCCGTGCTCTGGCTCTGGCACGTGCCTCCCGTGTTCGATGCCGCCGTGATGCATGACGGGCTGCACCGGTTGCAACATCTCAGTTTCTTCCTGTCCGCTCTCTGGTTCTGGTGGACGATCCTCTGGTTTTCCAGCCGAGGTGCCGCAATCTGGCACCTGTTCGTGACCATGATGCATATGAGCGTGCTTGGTGCGTTGATGGCGTTAGCGCCACGGGTGCTCTACACCGTCCAGACGACCGCTGCCGGTCACTATGGCCTGACGCCGCTGGAAGACCAGCAACTGGCGGGCCTCCTGATGTGGGTGCCGGCCGGCACCGTCTATGCGGGCGCCGCAGTGACCATGGCAGCACTTGCGATCGCGCAATCATCGAGAAGGGACGCCGATGACCGTCGCGTTCGCCACGCCTAGAAGGATCGCCACCTGGGGCACCGCCACCATCCTCCTCACGCTCCTCGCCGGCGTGGCTGTCGATAGGCTGCGGAGCCGCGAGCAGTCCATCGCCGTGGCAACGGCCCTTACCAAAGGCGATCCGGCCCTCGCGCCGCCGATCTTCCGGCGATATGGCTGCACCGGCTGCCATACCATTCCCGGAGTGCCCGGTGCCGACGGAAAGGTTGCCGCGCGCCTGGAAGGCTTGCGCAGCCGCGTCTACATAGCGGGCACGCTCAACAATACGGGAGATGCGCTCGTCTCGTGGATCGTCTCGCCACAACGCTTCCAGCCAGACACCGCGATGCCCGCAACCGGCATCACGGAGCCCGAGGCCCGGCATCTCGCGGCCTATCTCTACGCCCACTGACACCCTTCGTCAGGGATGTGGCGTCGGCCGCGCTGGCAGGGACGCGATATATGCCGCGATCGCGCGGCGGTCGTCTGCCGTCAGCATCCGTGTATTCACGACGACGTCCGCCATGGAAGAGCCCACGCGCCCGTGATCGGGCGTTTCCCCCGTTTCCAGCATCCGCGCAATATCGTCTTGCGACCAGTGACCGATCCGATCCGGCGTGATGTTCGGGATAAATCCCGTCCCCTCCGGATCGACCCCTCCGGCAAACCGGGTGTCTTCCCGGATAGCGCCGAAGATGTTGCGGCTCGAATGGCATTCCCCGCAATGCGCGACAGATGACACGAGATAGGCGCCGCGATCGTGCAGCGGATCACCGGTGAACACGGCTGCCGTCTGTCGCTCGCGGAAAAACAGAAGTTTCCAGGCGCCCAGCGTGCGGCGGATGCGAAACAGAAACGGCAGATCGTGCGGCGGCGCCTTGCCGGACACGGCAGGCAGCGTGCGCAGATAGGCGTAGAGATCGCGGATGTCCTCAAAGGTCATGCCCGTGTAGCTCGTATAGGGAAAGGCCGGGTAGTAGTGACGTCCATCGGGCGAGACGCCCTTGATCAGCGCTGTCGCAAGATCGGCAGGCGTCCACGTGCCGATGCCGTCGATGGGGTCCGTCGAGATATTGGGCGGGCGGAACGTGCCGAAGGGCGATGCGAGCGCCATGCCGCCGCCGAGAAGCAGGCGATCTCCCTCGCCCGGCCGTGCGTGGCATGAGGCGCAATCGCCAGCCGCAAATACCCGTCGTCCGTGTTCCACGTCGCCGGGTGCGGCAAGCCGCGGATCGTCCTTGCGAAATTGCTCGGCCGGTGCCGTGACGATCCACAAGAGCGGCGCACCGATCGACACAGCGGCGAGCGCAGACAGACAAAGGAGGATGCGTGCGCGCTTTCTCGTCACGTGCTGCGACCCGTTGACCCATCGCGGCGGAAAAAGGACGCAGGGTCACCATATTCCGTCCATGCCGGCATCTTTAACCTCCCGGACGAGACTTCGAAAACACGTCCTAACCTCCGGGAAAGCAGAGGGTTCCTGTGCAGCGATGTCGCTGGCGGAACACGGATGCGTAGCGAAACGTCGACGGCATGCCGTGAGCGCCCAGCGCGGTCGTCGCGAACAGATGGGCCGTTGAACCGAAGCGACCCTGCGTTCGTACGTCTCGGACAATGTCATGTCCCGTGTTGCATCGGTCGCCACAGATTTTCGGAGAGCAGCTCATGGTCGAGAACGTTACCGTCTGGTTCGACAGCGGCTGCCCGTTGTGCCAGCGCGAGATCGCGCTGATGCGACGGCTCGACCGCCGTGGCGCAATCCGGTTCATCGATGCCTGCGACCCTACGTCCTCCTGCCCGATCGACAGGGGCGATATCCTCGCGCGTTTCCACGCCGAGGAGAATGGACGGCTTCTATCGGGCGCTGCCGCCTTCGCTGCGATGTGGCGGGCCATTCCGCTGCTGCGGCCCCTTGGCATCATCGCCGGATGGGGCCCGGCAACGCCTGTCTTCGAGACGATCTATCGCGGCTTCCTGCGGGTTCGGCCGCGTCTTCAGCGTCTGTTTCAATGAACGAGCGTCATGCCGTTGCCATCGCGCAAAGCGGCGTTAGATCGTGGGTCAGCTGCTGCAACGATGCATGTCGGCGGCCAGGATGATCGGGACAAGCATGAGTGATCCAAAACGCGTGGCGATCATCGGTGCGGGAATGGCAGGTTTGACGCTTGCCCGGGCGCTTGCAGGTCAGGCTTCCGTCCGCATCTTCGAGAAAAGCGGGAGCATTGGCGGACGCATGGCGACGCGCCGCATCGAGGGCGTCTCGTTTGACCACGGCGCACAATATTTCACGGTCCGAGACCCGCAATTTCGTGACATGCTGGACAAGGCTGCGGCGGATGGCGTCGTGGAACGCTGGAACCGGGACATCGTCTCCCTGCCGGCGGCACCGGAAAGAGATCAACGGCCCGATGACGCACGATATGTCGGCACGCCCGGGATGACATCCCTGCCGAAATGGATGGCAAGGGACTGCGACATTACCTTCAACGCCCGGGTAGCCTCCATCTCCGGCACGCCCGGAAACTGGGCGATGACGACGAACGCCGGTGAGGAAGGCCCTTTCGACTGGGTCGTCGCAACAGCGCCGGCGCCGCAGTCTGCTGCTCTTCTTCCACCTGCCTTCGTCCATCATGAGGCCTTGCACGCAATCCGTATGAACGGCTGCTTCACACTGATGGTGACGTTGCAGCCCGGTGCGACGCCACCATTCGCGGCCGCGCGGGTCGACGACCCGGTGATCGGCTGGATCTCACGCAACGACACAAAGCCCGGACGCGACCATGTGCCGTGCCTTGTCGTGAATGCCAACCCGGAATGGTCCGACCGGCATCTCGAGGTGCCGATTGAAACTGTGCGCGCCCGGATGATCGAGGCAGTGTGCCGCTACATTCCGCTCGGCGCCGCCGAAGCAGAAGGCGCCGTCATCAAGCGCTGGCGCTATGCGAACGTCGCACGCGCCGCCGGTCAACCGTTCCTCCTGGATGAAGAGCAACACATGGGCTGCTGCGGCGACGGGTGCATAGCGGGCCGGGTCGAAGCCGCTTTCCAAAGTGCAAGCCTGCTCGCAGACGCCCTTCTCCCCGCCCTCCGGGAAACAACGTGATGACGAGAATGAAAAAGACGACCTCGGAGACGCTGACCTATGCCGGGGCCTTGCCATTCTGGCTGCTGCTGATCGCGCCCGCCACGCTCATCGGCTTCGAGACGAGCCAGGCATTTCTCGCCTACGGCGCCGTCATATCGGCCTTCATGGCCGGTACGATCTGGGGCGTGGCACAGATGGGTAAGGCGGGCACCGCGATCATCGTCGCGAGCAACGCGTTCGCGCTGCTGTCCTTTGTGACGCTGCTCGTTCGCCAGACCGCGCTCTCTGCGGGCCTTCAGTTGATCGTTTTCGCTCTTCTGCTTCTCACGGACCGGATCATCTTTGCAAACGATCCGGAACACCGGTGGTATGTCCGGCTTCGGACGCGGGTGACCATCATCGTGGCACTTACCTATATTGCGATGCTTTACCGACTGGCCTAGACCTGCAAAGAACAACGCCAGGAGCGAAACAACATGCTGCTACTGAACAAGCCGCGCGGATCAGGCCCTTACCCGGACCGCGACATCGCCTGCCAGGAGGCCGTCGAGCAAGCATTCCTCGACATCGCCAAGGGGCTGACGCCTGACAACATCGTGGAAACGGCCTCCGGCCGGCTTCCGCCACCGCTTCAGCGTCTTGCGAAGGAAGCCGAAAAGGTGGGCTGGGGCCTTGAGGAAGCTGAGGTGGCCATCAGCGAACTAGCGCAGAACCTTCTGGACGACATGTCGGCGATGTAGGCTGATCACGACGAAGGAGATCTCGGCTGGCTGTCGAGATCCTTCCCCTTTCGTGGAACAGCGGTGACAGGAGGCGTCACGATCTGCGGAACCGCCGCTTCAGAAAGGTCGACGTCCTGTATTTGACGCCGGCGGGGCGTTCGGGATCGGCCATATCCGATTCCGCCATCAGCTCTTCCGCTGCGGTCAGGTCACGCATCGCAACGGGCATCAGCCTTCGTCCCGTCTTTGCCGTCAGTATCTCCAGGGCCTTCACAAGAGATCCACGCTCCGAAATTGCGGCGGCCACCTCATCCTCGCCGCGTCCGAGATGTTCGCCGATCAGCGCGTTTCGGCAGGCAGCGATCGTCTGCATCATCTCCGGCTGGTCGGGACGCGCCTCGATCAAGACGTCGCACTCCGTATCGTATCCCATCGACCGGTTGTTGAGATTGGCGGAGCCGAGCTTCAGGATCCGGTCGTCGGCGATCATGATCTTCGCATGCACGTAAATCGGGGTACCCGCGTCGTTGACGGGATAGAGGATGCGGAACCTGTCGAAGCGGTCGGCATCGCGAACGAGCTTCATGAGACGAATGCGCGCGGAGTCCATGGCCTTGGCTTCCAGCCATCCGTTGGCCCCCTCAGGATTAACGACGACGATCTCCGGTCCCTCCGGCTCCCCGAGGCGTTTGGCCAGGGCTTCGGCAATCCGGCGCGAGGCAAAATACTGGCTTTCGATATAGAGCGTCCGTCGCGCGGCAGCGATGATGGCAAGCGTTGCGGTTTCAATTTCCACGACCTGCCGGCGCTCGTCATATTGCGGCAGAGTGCGGGCAATACCGACGTCGATATCTCGAAAATCGACCGGGAGATCGTCAGGCCATGCGTCCGATCCACTGTCGACCGGCTCCAGCGTGTCGCCCGTCGCCTCCTTCCACCGGGAGCGCGCAAGAACTGCGAGAGCTGCGGCGGCCTTGCCCGAAAAGCACGTCGTGGCATCGTGCCAGGGCTCCTGCGCAAATCCCAACGGTGAGCGGCGACGCTTGTCCTTTTCCAGATGCTCCGCCGTATCCCACCGCCCGACCGTCATGTCGATGCCCCCGCAGAACGCGACCTCGTCATCGATGACCAGAAGCTTCATATGGTGCGCCGACAGGGGCGGATGCGCACTGTCGAGCTTCAGACTGACGCGGTCGGAAAACAACCAGCCGAGCATGTAGACCGGCGTCTCGCCCCGGACGAGGGAGGCGAAGAGGCCCATGTCCCATTTGAGAATGCGGATGTTCAGCGCGTCGTTGCGCTCCGCCAGCCAGTTCAGAAAGCGCCCGAGCTTGTCGGGAGATCCATCCGTGCTCTTGCCCGGCACGAGGTCGATCCGCGTATCGAAATCCCAGCCGATCAGCAGGATCGACTTTTTCGCCTTCATCATCGCCGTCCGGGCGTGACGAAAAAAGGCTTCGGCATCGATGATGACCGAAAGCCTGTCGGCACGAGCGACCCGCCAACATGTCTGCTGTTCCACCAGAAGTGTCTGCATCGCCTCTCACATTCCCTGCAATCTGCAGCAGCGGAGATAGGGTCCGATCGCCGCCTGGCCATCTCCATTTTCAGGAGATCCTGAAAACCTGGAGACGTAGAACGGGAGTGATATGAGAAACGTATGGAGCGACTGTTGAAAACGCGCCAAGGGGGTGTAGCTTCCTGCCCGGATGAGGTTGATGCAATGTGGAGGAATTCATCATGTTCAAGGTGTTACCCGTGCTCGTCGCGGCAGGCTGCGCCGCAGCTATGATGACGAGCGTACCCGCTTTCGCTCTGGAGCCGCCGGCCTCCCCGCCGGCCGACACGCCGCTCAAGGCTTTCGTGACCTCGGTCGAAGCGGACAAATCGATCACCTTCCGGCTCTTTGCACCAGCCGCCAAATCTGTCGCCGTCGTGCTGGGCCAGCGTGAACCGATGATGATGACCCGCGGGGATGACGGTGTGTGGACGGCAAAGAGCGATGTTCTCGCGCCGAACCTGTATGAATACTACTTCAACATCGACGGCTTCCGCAGCATCGACCCCGGTACGAACCAGCCGAAGCCGCAGCGACAGGTGAATACGAGCCTCATTCTCGTGCCCGGTAGTATTCTCGACACACGCGACGTGCCGCATGGCGATTTGCGTCTGGTGACGCTGTCATCCAAGGCGCTGAAATCCCAACGTCAGATGCATGTCTATACACCACCCGGCTATACGGATGCTTCGGACCCTCTGCCCGTCGTCTATCTCTATCACGGGTTCGGCGACACCGTGGACTCCTGGGTCACGCAGGGGCGCGCGCCGCAAATTCTCGACAATCTGCTTGCTGAACAGAAGATCAAGCCGATGATCGTCGTCATTCCGGATACCGAAGCCGACATTCCCGAGGCAATTGCCGAGAATTTTCCGGCTGCCCAGCGTCGCAAGGACTTCTATCCGATCAATGCCGATGCCATCGACCGTGAACTGATCGAAGACCTGATCCCCTACATGGAGAAGACCTATCGGGTGCGCACGGATGCCGATGGCCGCGCCGTCGTGGGCCTATCGCAGGGCGGGTATCAGGCGCTGGTTTCCGGTCTTTCGCACCTCGGCACCTTTGGCTGGGTCGCCACCTTCAGCGGCGTCTCCACCACCACGGTGCCCAACAAGGCGGTCGATGCAGCCCTCGACGCTCCGGACACGATCAACAAGGCGCTGCGGAACTTCACGGTGACGGTCGGCTCGAAGGATACGGTCACGGGCAAGGATATTGCCGGCCTGAAGGCGAAGCTGGACGAGAAGAAGATCGCTCACGAGTACCACGAGTACAAGGACCTGCAGCACGAGATGGACGTGTGGCGGCCCTCGCTCGTCAGCTTCCTGGAAAAGGCGTTCAGGGAACCCGGCGCCAAGTAAGATCTTGCCGATGCGGGGTTTACGGCCGGGTATGAGCTCCGGCCGTAAACATGACGAATTCTAGCGACACGGACGGACGAGCGAACGCCTACTGCCCGCTCTTGCGGACAGCATGAGGCGCGCCTGTCGCTGGCGTCGGATTATAGATATCCGGCACATACATCTCCGCCGGCACCGGCTTGCGGTAGTAATCTGCGTTGCGCGCGCGGTCCGGCAGTTCGACGGAAGACTTGGGAACGTCCTCATAGGGGATCTGCTGCAGGAGATGCGAGATGCAGTTCAGGCGCGCCTTGCGCTTGTCCACGGCATCCACCACCCACCAAGGCGTTTCCGGACGATGCGTCCTCTCCAGCATTTCTTCCTTGGCCTTCGTGTAGGACTCCCAGTGAATGCGGCTTTCCAGATCCATCGGGGATAGCTTCCACTGCTTCAACGGGTCCCTGATCCGCATATTGAAGCGGAAGGCCTGCTCGTCATCGGTAATCGAAAACCAGTATTTGATCAGGATGATGCCGGAGCGGACGAGCATGTTCTCGAACTGCGGCACGGACTGGAAGAACTCTTCCAGCTCGTCGGGGGTGCAGAAGCCCATGACGCGCTCGACGCCAGCGCGATTGTACCAGCTGCGGTCGAAGAGCACGATCTCGCCGGCCGTCGGCAGATGCTGAACGTAACGCTGAAAGTACCACTGGTGGCGTTCCCGCTCCGACGGCGCCGGCAGCGCGACAACTCGGCAGACCCGCGGGTTGAGCCGCTGCGTCACGCGCTTGATGGCACCGCCCTTGCCGGCGGAGTCACGACCTTCGAACAGCACGACGACCTTCAGCTTCTTGTGCTGAACCCAATCCTGCAATCGCACGAGCTCGTGCTGAAGACGGAAAAGCTCCTGGAAATAGACCTTGCGATCGAGAAGCGGTTCGGCCGTTGGCTCCATGCCCTCTTCGAAGAGATCGTCCAGACGATCCTCTTCCATCTGCATTTCCAGTTCCTCGTCGAAACTGTCCACAATCTCCGCCTTGATGCGCGCGAGCTGGGCGGGGTCATTTATATTCATGGAGGCTCCGTGACGGAAGGAATGCGTTGAACAACGCCGGAGCTTAATGCATGTCGTGTGTCAGCAGGATGACGAACGTGCAATGTTGCAACGCCGAGATGTCGCGCTGTTGCTGATTTTGCGGACCATTCCGTAAACGCATTGACTCGCAAAGCGTCTTCCGGCCCTGTTTGAGCACGCAGCCCTCAACGCTGCGCAACGATTCCGAGAGAATTACCATGTCGATGGCCGGGCAGGACCGCCGTCGACCCTGAGAGGACCTTTCATTGGCGACAGGCTTGATTGCGCTACTGGATGATATCGCGGCCATTGCGAAGCTCGCGGCAGCGTCCCTGGACGATGTCGGCGCACAAACGGCAAAGGCCAGCATCAAGGCAGCGGGCGTCGTCATCGATGACACGGCAGTGACGCCGACCTATGTCGTCGGCTTGTCCCCCAGCCGCGAATTGCCGATCATCTGGCGGATCGCAAAGGGTTCGCTGCGCAACAAGCTCGTCTTCCTGCTGCCGGCATGCCTGCTCATGGGGACCTTCGTGCCGTGGCTGATCACGCCGCTGCTGATGATCGGCGGCACTTATCTCTGCTTCGAGGGCGCCGAGAAGATCCATTCCGCGCTGTCGGGCCATGGCCATGCCGATGCGGCGGCGGCCGCGACGATCGATCCCAAGACGCTCGAAGAACAGAAGGTCTCTGGCGCCATCCGGACAGATTTCATTCTTTCGGCAGAAATCATGGCGCTGACGCTCGCCGGTGTCTCCACGTCGAATTTTGCGACCCAGGTCGCGGTCCTTGCCGCTGTCGGCATCCTCATCACGGTTGCCGTCTATGGTGTGGTGGCGTTCATCGTGAAAGCCGATGATATCGGCATCCATCTCGTGGCGACAGGCGGCCGTATTGGCAAGACCGTCGGGCACGGCCTCGTCAAGGGCGTTCCTGTTTTTCTGCAGATCCTTGCGGTCGTGGGAACCGCTGCCATGCTCTGGGTCGGCGGCAGCATCGTCATTCATGGCCTTGCCGAGTTCGGGCTCCATCAACCCGAGCATATCGTCGAAGGTGCCGCGGAATTCGCCGTTGCCGTCATCCCCCTCCTGCCGCAGGTCGTGCACTGGCTGGTGGCGACCCTGATGCAGGCGATCTTCGGCGCCATCCTCGGCGGCATCGTCATTCTGCTTCTCTCGGCCATCAAGCCGCTTTTCGCCAAGGCATAGACGGCGAAAGCGGAACTCCACCGACCTTTTTGCAAAATGTGATACGCACCTCATACACAGAATGAACGTCAGCGTGCAAAGCGGTCTTGCGAGATCGCGCGTCTGATCGCATAAGCCCTGCATGTCTGATTCACGTATTTTCGTTGGCCTCAAGTCCGCCAAGAAGAAGTCCAAAGCCGCTGAGGTCCCCACGGGACCGCAGTGTCAATGGCATGGGTGCGAGAAGATCGGCACGCATCGCGCGCCGGTCGGGCTCGGAGGTGAAGGCCTGTTCCTGATGTTCTGTCTCGACCACATCAAGGAATACAACAAGGGCTACAATTTCTCGCCGGATCTGTCGGACCCGGTCGTCGCGCGTTACCAGCGCGAAGCGATCAGCGGCGCTCGACCGAGCTTCGGAAAGCCGATCGTGGAAGCGACCGAACTTCCGATGCCGTTTACCGTGCGCTCGGGCTCGGCCAAGTCGCTGAACGCTCGCAAAAGCGCGGCTGAGCGCCTGATGCAGAAGCGGGAGGCGCAGGCGCGGAAACTGAAGGTGCTCGAGGCGAAGGCTTTCGAAACACTGGGCCTGCCGCACGACGCCACGCCGGACCAGATCAACCGTCGCTACAAGGAGCGCATCAAGCTCCACCACCCGGATTCGAACGCCGGAAACCGGTCGTCGGAGGCAGAGCTTCAGGCAACGATCGAGGCGCACAAGATCCTGAAGCTCAACGGCTTCTGTTGACGGGGCGGCGACTGCCGTGAGACGACCCAACCACAGCCGAGGCTAAGCATTCCCAGCCTTGCCGGGATGATGCGGCATTATGGCCTGCTGTCTCGTCTCTTCGCCCGGTCGAAAACCGCTCGCATAAGAGAAAGCAGCAAACCCCTGCCAGGCAAGGACTGGGATCCCTGACCTGAATGTGACGCAACACGTCGTTCTTTTATGCCCCTTGCTGCAATTCCGCTCGCGCAGGCCGCTGGGATGCCTATACTCGTAGCGTTGATGCGAAAAGCATGACCCACGGGGAGGAGAGACCGTGTCGCAGCCCATAGCCTTCCTGCCGCCGCGGGCCGATGTGTTGTCGCAGCGGGAGAGGATCATCGCGGATCTTGGCCGCCTCCTGCCGGATGGCGGGCTGGTGCATGAAGCGCGCGAATTGGTGCCCTTCGAAACCGATGCCTATGTCGCCTATCGACAACTGCCGCTCGCCGTCGCCCTGCCCCGAACGACGCAGGAAGTGTCCGCCGTCCTTGACTATTGCAACCGAAACGGCGTTCCCGTCGTGCCGCGCGGAGCGGGCACGTCGCTCTGTGGCGGAGCCATTCCCCAGCCGGATGCGGTGGTGCTGGGACTATCGCGCATGTCCGCCATCCTCGAGGTCGATCTTGAGAACCGGGTGGCGCGCGTGCAGGCCGGGGTGACGAACCTGTCGATTTCGGAAACCGTCGGACCCGAAGGGTTCTTCTATGCGCCGGATCCGAGTTCCCAGCTTGCCTGCACCATTGGCGGCAACATCGGCATGAACTCGGGCGGCGCGCACTGTCTTAAATATGGCGTGACAACGAACAACCTGCTCGGCGTGACCATGGTGCTGATGGACGGTACGATCATCACGCTCGGCGGCAGTCATCTCGATTCGGCGGGCTACGACCTGCTCGGGCTGGTCTGTGGGTCGGAGGGGCAGCTCGGCGTCGTGACCGAGGCGACCGTCAGGATCCTCGCGAAGGCGGAAGGGGCCAGACCCGTGCTCTTCGGTTTTGCCACGTCGCATGAGGCCGGCGCCTGCGTTGCCGATGTCATCGGCGCCGGCATCATTCCTGTCGCCATCGAGTTCATGGACAAACAAGCCATCGAGATCTGCGAGGCATTCGCCAAGGCCGGCTACCCCCTGCATGTCGGCGCGCTGTTGATCATCGAGGTCGAGGGGTCGGAGGCGGAGATGGAGGCGATGCTCGCCGCCATCGTCGCAATCGCCCGCCGCCACGGTGTGATGACGGTGCGCGAAAGCCAGTCGGCGACGGAGGCCGCCTTGATCTGGAAAGGCCGCAAGTCGGCCTTCGGCGCGACTGGTCGCATTGCCGACTATATCTGCATGGACGGCACGGTGCCGCTCGGTAAGCTCTCCCATGTGTTGCAGCGGACGGAAGAGATCTGCACCGGGCTCGGCCTGCGCGTTGCCAATGTTTTTCATGCGGGCGACGGCAACATGCATCCTCTGATCCTGTTCGACGCCAACGACCCGGCAGAGGCCGCGAAGGCTGAGGCAGCAGGCAACGAGATCCTGAAGGTCTGCGTGGAAGCGGGCGGCTGCCTGACGGGCGAACATGGTGTGGGCATCGAGAAGCGCGACCTGATGCGGTTCCAGTTTTCGCAGGCCGATCTCGACCAGCAGATGGCGGTTCGCTACGCGTTCGATGCCGGCTGGCTGCTCAACCCGTCCAAAGTCTTCCCTCTTGAGGGACGTCCCGCCGCATGACCGACCATTATCGCCCTCAGAGCGAGGATGAAGCCCGCGACGTGATCCGACAGGCGTTGGAAACGGGAATGGCGCTGTCTGTCATCGGCGGCAATACGCGCTCGGGTCTCGGCAACTGCGTCGCTGCGGATGCCGAGCTCTGTTCCACCGGCCTTTGCGGGGTCGTGGACTACGAACCCGGCGAGATGGTGATGACGGCACGCACCGGAACACCGCTGTTCGAGATCGAAGCAGCTCTTTCCGCCAACAACCAGATGCTCGCCTTCGAGCCGGTCGACCATCGCGGCATGATGGGCACGCAGGGCGAGCCAACCATCGGCGGCGTGTTCCTGTCCAATGCCTCCGGCCCGCGGCGCCTGTCGGCCGGTGCCGCGCGGGACAGCTTGCTGGGCCTGCGCTTCGTCAACGGGCGCGGCGAGGCAATCCGTGCCGGCGGGCGGGTGATGAAGAATGTGACAGGGCTTGATCTTGTCAAGCTGCTCGCGGGCTCGCACGGCACACTCGGCTTCGTCACGGAGGTCACGTTCCGTGTGCTTCCACGGCCGGAAACGCAGGCCACCATCGTGCTTTACGGCTTTGATGATGCGACAGCCACGAACGCGATGGCGGCGGCCATGGCGCAGCCGGCCGACGTTTCCGGTGCGGCACATATTCCGCGAGCATCGGCAGCGTCTCTCTCGGGTGTTCTCGGCGAGGATACAGCCATAACGGCTCTGCGGCTGGAAGGCCTCTCTGCGTCGGTCGCCGTCCGCGCCACCTCACTGGCGGCCCGACTTTCGGCATTTGCACCCACCGTGACGGTGGATGCGGCAGAAAGCGCACGGCTCTGGCGCGCCATCCGCGATGTCGCGCCTTTTCAGACATTTCAGGATAGGCCCCTCTGGCGGGTGTCCGTCGCGCCGACCGCGGGCCACCGTCTGGTTGCGGCGCTTCGGCAAAAAGCCGAGGCGGATGCGCTTTACGACTGGCAGGGTGGGCTCGTCTGGTTGCAGATGAATGGCGAACCGCAGGCCGATGTCCTGCGCCGGACCATTGCGGCCATCGGAGGCGGGCATGCGACGCTGATGCGCGCATCCGCCGCTCAGCGCGTGGCCATCTCCGCGTTCGAGCCGCAGCCGGTGGCCATCGCGGCATTGTCGGCGCGCATCAAGGCCAAGCTCGACCCGGCCGAAATTTTCTCGCCGGGCAGGATGGCACCCGATATCCGGAAGACTATGCAGATAGCGGGCATGAGGGGATAGCGACGGATGCAGACGTCCTTCACACCGGCGCAGCTGAGTGATCCGCATGTGGCGGAATCTGAAAAGATCCTGCGGCGCTGCGTCCATTGCGGCTTCTGCACCGCCACCTGTCCGACCTATGTCACGCTCGGCAACGAACTCGACAGCCCGCGCGGGCGCATCTACCTTATCAAGGACATGCTGGAGAACGATCGGCCCGCCGACCGCGAGGTCGTAACGCATATCGATCGCTGTCTTTCCTGCCTTGCCTGCACGACCACCTGCCCTTCGGGCGTGGATTACATGCACCTGATCGACCATGCTCGTGTTCATATCGAGCAAACCTACAGACGCCCGCTCGCAGACCGCTTGATCCGCAGCCTGCTCGCAGCCGTCCTGCCCTATCCCGCCCGCTTCCGTGCCGCACTGGCACTCGCCCGTGTGGCGCGGCCGCTGGCGCCATTGCTACGTCGCGCGGCACCTCTCGCGCCGCTCGCCGCCATGCTCGATCTTGCGCCGCGTCATGCAGCGAAGAGACCGGAAAGAGCCGTTCCGCCTGACAGTGCTCTTACCCGCGGTCGCGTCATTTTGCTGGAGGGGTGCGCCCAGCCAACGCTCGACCCCGGCATCAACGCGGCGACGGTTCGGCTGCTGACCCGGTTCGGCGTTGCCATCGCCACGCCAAAGGGCGAAGGCTGCTGCGGTGCGCTGGTGCACCATATGGGCCGCGAGCAACAAGCCCTCGCGTTTGCCCGTCGCAATATCGACGTCTGGATGCGGGAGATCGATGCAGGCGGGATCGACGCCATCCTGATCACGGCATCGGGCTGCGGCACAACCATCAAGGATTACGGCCACATGCTGCGTCTCGATCCGCTCTACGCGGAAAAAGCCGCGAAGATCTCGGCACTGGCACAAGACATTACCGAATACCTTGCCACGCTTCATCTCGAAGCCTTGCCCAAACGTGATCTCGTCGTGGCCTATCACTCCGCCTGTTCGCTGCAGCATGGGCAGAAGATCACCGCTCTGCCGAAGCTTTTGCTGAAGACGGCGGGATTCACCGTGCGCGATCCGGCGGAAGGTCATCTCTGCTGCGGCTCGGCCGGGACCTACAATATCCTGCAACCGGACATCTCCGCCACGCTCAGGCGACGCAAGGTGAAGAATATTGAGGCGACGAAGCCGGACGTGATCGCTGCCGGTAACATCGGCTGCCTTACCCAGATTGCCTCGGCGACAGCCATCCCCATCGTTCATACCGTGGAGTTGCTCGACTGGGCCTACGGGGGCCCAAAGCCCTTGAAGCTAAATTCCTGAGACCAACAGAGTATTCCAGCTCGCCCCATCTTGCCCGTGGCAAACGACCGATCTTCAGAACTGCACCCCCTAACTTTCGGCGAGCACCACTTGACGCGCCAAACCGTCGGACGTACGGCGTCCCTACCTTAAACAGGCGGGAACAATGACCGACGCAAATCCGGGTGCGGCTTCAGGCGGCTCGATCCACTGGAAGCGAAACCTCGGGGTATCGCTTGCGGGCTCGTTCACCACCATCATCGCCATGACGCTGCTCCTCCCCTTTCTTCCGCTTTACGTGGAAGAGCTTGGCGTCAGCGATCATGCAAGCATCGTTCAGTGGTCCGGGATCGCCTATGGCGCCACGTTTTTCGCGGCTGCGCTGGTCGCGCCGCTCTGGGGTCGCCTTGGCGATATCTATGGACGAAAGCTGATGCTGGTACGGGCGAGCCTCGGCATGACGATCGCCATCGCGCTCATGGGCGTTGCGGAGAACGTCTGGCAGCTCGTTGCCCTGCGACTGTTCGTGGGCCTCGCCGGTGGCTATTCCTCGGGCTCCATGGTCCTCGTTGCCACGCAGACGCCGCGGGACCGTTCCGCCTGGGCGCTCGGAATGCTCTCTTCCGGCATCATGGCCGGCAATCTCGTAGGGCCGCTGATCGGCGGCGTGCTTCCGCCGCTGATCGGCATTCGCAACACCTTTCTCGCCGCAGGCGGGCTCATCTTCTTTGCCTTCCTGGCGACGACATTCCTGATCAAGGAGGAGACCGTGCCCGGCCACAGGCAGGCCGCGAAGGCCGGCGGCGGCTGGGCAGCAATACCGGATAAGGCACCCGTCATCGCCATGCTGGCCACCGGCATGCTGCTGATGCTCGCCAATATGTCGATCGAGCCGATCATCACGGTCTATGTCGCCCAACTGGTCGACACACCGGAAACCGTCACCCTGTGGGCCGGCCTTGTCATGTCCACGGCTGCCCTCGGCAGCATCCTGTCGGCGTCACGCCTCGGCCGGCTTGCCGACCGTATCGGCCACTGGCCGGTGATCGCGGGCGCCCTCGTCGCGGCGGGCATCCTGCTCGTGCCGCAGGCATTCGTCACCAGCGCCTGGCAGCTGATCCTCCTGCGCTTCCTCATGGGCGTCGCGCTGGGCGGCCTTCTTCCGTGCATCGCCGCCGTCATCCGGCATGGTGTTCCGGATCGCTCCGCGGGAACGGCGCTCGGCCTCTCCGTGTCATCGCAATATGTCGGTCAGGTCGCCGGCCCGCTCCTCGGCGGCTTCATCGGCGGCCATATCGGCATGCCCGTGGTCTTCATCGGCACCAGCGTCCTGCTTCTTGCGGGCGCGGCCTTCGTCTGGTCGGCGAAACCGCCGACCGCGAAGTAACGAGAGGCTGGAGCGCCGCCGTCCTGCCTCGAAACTTCGCCCGTCAACCCGACCTCAGGGATGACTGACGCAGGCGCGACTGACCATCTTCCAGTCACCTTCGATCCGGCGCACCGGGCCCACGACCTCGATCTGACTGCGCAGGTGGATGGCCGCGCTGGAAGACCCGACCATCAACTCGAACATGCCCGGCTCGACGATGCGGACACCCTCCGGCCCCGTGAAGGACAGCATGTCCGTGGGAATGCGGAAGCAAACGCAGGCACTTTCGCCCGGCTCCAGATGCACACGGCGGAACGCCTTCAACTCCTTGATGGGGCGAACGACCGATGACACGAGATCACGAACGTAGAGCTGCGGGATCTCGGTTCCCTCCCGCTGACCTGCATTGCGCAGTGTAAAGCAAACACCGATGCTGCCGCCGTCGCTCTGAATCTTCGTCCGGTCGAGCGTGATGTCCTCGTAGACGAAGTCGGTATAGGCGAGACCGTGGCCGAATGGATAGCGGCTGCCGAAATGCCGAGCCACCGGCGTGCCCGCGCTCTTGAACTTGTGGTTATAAAAGTAAGGTGCCGCTCCGCCGCTGCGCGGAACGGATACGGTAAGACGGCCCGAAGGCTCAATGGCGCCAGTGAGCACGTCTGCAAGAGCCGATCCACCCTCCTGACCGCCAAAGAAGGCCATGACCTGCGCGGCGACACGGTCTTCCAGCCCGCCGAGCGTATAGGGCCGGCCCGAGGTGATAACGACGACGACGGGGGTTCCGGTCGCGACGATCGCTTCCAGCAAGGCCTGCTGAACGCCGGGCAGCGCCAGCGTATCGGTGTCCGAACCTTCGCCAACGGTGCCCGTCTGGAAGATCCCGGAGAGATCGCCAACACAGACGATCGCCACGTCGGCTTTCCGCGCAGCCTCGACGGCCGCGGGAATGAGGTCGAGGCGTGTCGAGACAGGCGAGGTCTGCGACAGCGTCGTCATATCGGGAACATCACCGGGAAACACCGGCGCGCCGGACTGCCGGGTCTCCAGAATATGGCAACCCTTGGCGTAGCGGATGCGCTCCTTGCCGAAGCGCGCCTCGAAGGCGGCACGCGGCGTAACCACCGTCGCTGCGGCATCGGTGAGATCACTGACGATCAGGTGCACGGGGAAAGAATAGTCGCCGAGAAGAGCCAGCGGATCGTCGGCCGTCGGGCCGATCAGAGCAATGGTCTTACCCTCGGCCAGAGGAAGAACGCCATCGTTCGACAGGATGACAACCGACTGCTCGGCCACGCGCCGCGCCACGTCGATAGCCTCCGGCGTCTGCAGCGCAATGGCACCCTCATCCGCATATGGCTTTTCAAAGAGGCCGAGACGCATCTTTTCGGTCAAAATGCGCTGCACGATCGCATCGATCGTGTCGATGCTCATCAGTCCGCGCGAAAGAGCATCCTTCACATGGGCGGCACAATCGTCACCCGGAAGCTCGACGTCAAGGCCGGCATTGAAGGCGAGCGCTGCCGCCTCCGCCGCATCCGCCGCAACGCCGTGATGCTTGTAGAGAAGGCTGACGCCGATATAGTCCGCGACGACAAGACCATCGAAACCCCAATCCTTGCGCAGCACCTTCGTCAGCAGATGATGCGAAGCGTGGCACGGCTCCCCGTCGATGTCGTGATAGGCGGGCATGACCGAGCCGGCATCCGCGAGCCGCACCGCCATCTCGAACGGCAACAGGAACGTGTCGTTCAACTCCCGCCAGCCAAGATTGACCGGCGCATGGTTGCGCCCGCCTTCCGAGAGGGAGTGCCCGGCATAGTGCTTCAGCGTCGCCAGAAAGTCGCGGTCGGGACCTTGCAGGCCCCGAACATAGCGAGAAGCCATGAGCCCGACGAGATACGGGTCCTCGCCAAACGTCTCCTCCGTGCGGCCCCAGCGCGCATCTCGGGCGACGTCGAGTACGGGCGCGAGCCCCTGCCGACAGCCGATCGAGCGGGCCTCCTGACCGATGACCTTGCCGACCTCTTCGATCAGGTCGGGATCGAAGGTCGCTCCGAAGGCCAGCGAGGATGGGAAGAGAGTGCCACCTTGCGCCATGATGCCGGACAGGCATTCTTCGTGCGAAATGACAGGAATTCCGAGCCGTGTTTCCTCAACGAGGAATTTCTGCAACCTGTTCAGAGCACGAACGCCGGAAGCAGCATCGACCGGGCGGCTGCCGAGAGGCCTTGTAATCTGCCCGAGACCGAAAGACAGCTTCTCCTTCAGCTGACCCGCATCGTCTGCGCCGGTGAATTCGTCGCTGCGCACCGCGTGGCGGCCGTCTTCCGAGAGCAACAGCCAGAAGGCGTGCATTTGCGCGATCTTCTCTTCGATGCTCATACGGCCAAGAAGATCGGCAACGCGGCCCTCGATCGGCTGCGCAGAATTCTTGTAGATTTCAGTCATGATTACAGGTCCGGAATTCGAGGTGACGGCGCAGCGTCATGTATCGCATCCGTTATCTTTAGCTATCATTCACGTCAAGCCGCCGCATCGGCTAACTGAAATCGTAACAGAAACTTACTTTCTACACATCTTACCTCCCCAAAAATTGGGTTGTACTATAACAATATGAGATTTTTTGTGCCTATAGCCGAAGATTTCCGCCATTACCGGAACCCCCGCCAGAAAACGGGATGCCGCCGTGCCGTTAACCGTGGGGTTTCCGCAGGAACCTTGGCTTGCCCTGACAAGTTCTTCGAGCACGGAGTGCAAATGACGGAATTCTATTTCAACATCGTCACCGCGGCAGGCACGATCCTTGATGACGAGGGCACAGACCTCCGCGATCTGGACATCGCGCAAACGCAAGCTGTGAAGGATGTACGCGCCTTGATGAGCGACGCTATTCTCGGTGGCAGGGATATCTCCGGCCGGGTCGTAGAGATCTGCGATTCCTCGGGCGAGGTCCTCCGCACAGTTCCGTTCATGGATACCTTTACGCGAGAATCCTGAACCCTTCGCTTCATTCGCCATTTGCGGTCGCATCGTTTGACAAGGCGCAACCGCGCGCCAAGCCAAGTACCTTGTTTTATGACAACCGTCATATTAAAGTCCTTGCACCTTTAGGAGGAGGTGAATCAACGGCCCGCACCCGGATCCCGTCAGCGACGGCGCTGAACCACGCTTGGCCTGGCATGCTGCGGCTTTGACGGTTCGCTGGTCCTTCCGGAACCGCTCGGACACTCTCATCGACAGACAGGGAAAAGCATGGACGTCCTCAGGAATAATGAAGCTGGCCTTACAGGTCTCGCCCAGTTGCAGGCCATGCTGGCCAGCAACAGCCCGCCGCCGATCAATGAAACGATGCGGTTCACCCTCATCGAGATCGAGGAAGGCCGGGCGGTGTTCGAGGGCAATCCCGATCGTAGCGTCTACAACCCGATAGGGTCGGTGCATGGCGGCTATGCCGCGACGCTTCTCGACAGTGCATGCGGCTGCGCGGTCCATTCGAAGCTGACGGCAGAACAAGGCTATACGACGCTGGAACTCAAAGTCGCCTATCACCGCCCGCTGACCGAGACGAGCGGTCCCGTCCGCGCGGAAGGCCGCATTCTCTCGATCGGCCGGCGCGCGGCTTTCGCCGAGGCAACGCTGACGGATCGCGATGGCCGCCTTTGCGCCAGCGCGACATCAACCTTGCTTGTCTTTCCTCTCGAACGATCAGCTGTAACCGCCTGACGGCGACCGCCCATCTTTGAAAACCGGAAACATCTGCCCTGAGCCGGACCACCATTGCCGAGACCCTGCGCCTTTCCGGCCCGTCGGGTGATGCTATCGAAATGGTCTTCATGGGCAACGTGGTTGAGGCCGGCAAGGGATTGCGCTTGAAATGATCTGATCCAGCCGGCGTAAAGGCATGCAGTAGCGCGTAAAGTTCCCGTGCCGTGCGATACCGGACGATCTCGGAACGCTCGGGAACTGCGCCATGGCCACCCGATTGGGGTGCCATGCAACGCACCCTGATGATACGCGCCAAGCGCGGCGTGATGCTCGATGTGGAGGGCCCTGAAGTTCGTTCTGTGCATCTTGTTCTTGCCAACACCTGCGAATGAGCGCGACCCCCGCTCGATCAGAAGGCTCCGGAGAGATCCGGAGCCTTCTCTTTTTCAGCGCTTCGTTGCTCAGGCAGCGTTCTGTTTCGCGCCCTTGGGATTCGCGGAGGCCTCGCCAAGCTGCGTCAGGAGCTGATCCGTTTCCATTTCTTCCTGAAGGTTCGCATCAATCAGCGCTACGGCTTCATCCATACCAAGCTGACGAGCCCAGCTCTTCAGGGTGCCGTACCGCGCGATCTCGTAATGCTCCACGGCCTGTGCGGAGGAGATAAGACCTGCGTCGAGGGCAACGGAGCCTTTGTATTCCTCCATGATTTCCTCGCCTTCGGCGATGATGCCCTGAATAGCTTCGCAGGTTTTGCCGCGGGCGGGCTTGCCGATCAACTCGAACACCTGCTGAAGGCGCTCGATCTGGCCTTCGGTCTGGTCGCGGTGCTTGAGGAAGGCCTGTTTGCCTTCTTCAGACTGCGCGGCGCGCGCCATTTTCGGAAGGGTTCTCAGGATCTGCTTCTCGGCGAAATAGATATCCTTCAGCGTGTCGAAAAACAGGTTGTCGAGTGTCTTTTCAGCCATGATATGCTCCTTGCCGTGGCGGATGGATCGCGCCACTAACTGCCGTTTCATGTCATGGTTCCCGTTATACGGCGGGAGAAACGCCTTGCCGCAGGTCTCAGCCCTTCAAGGCTGCGGCGGGCGACTGGCGATAAGCGAGCATGGCCGGTACGATCGCAAGGACAGCGGCAAAGGCCGAAACAGCCGCTGCGAAGACGAGGTCTCCCCGAGCGAAAGCTACAGGCATCGTGAAGCCGTTCTGCCGCGAGACGATGCCGCCGATGATGTCCGACACAAGGTAGCCAAGGCCGAAGCCGAGGAAAATGCCGGCAAGGCTGATCGTGAAGAGGTGCAGCCAGACGATCCGGAACACGACCGTGCGAGATGCACCGAAGGCGCGCAGTGCGCCGATCTGGCGCCGACGCTGCCCGACATGCATGATCGTGACGAGGAGAAGAGCGGCAGCGATGAGAACCTGCGTGCCGACGGCCACTGCCATCAACAGAATTTTGGCATCTCCGAGCGTTGCATAGAGCCGCGTCAGCACTTCACCGGGAAAAACCGCGAGGGTCGTGCCGCTGCGATATTCCTGACGAAGCTTGTAGGCGTCGGCAATCGTCTTCGGCTTGACAAGGACGGCAGGCACTGCGGCCGCATGTTCCGCCCAGTCTTCGTCGATAGGAGCTGCGGCATCGGCACTATGTTCGTGCTCGCCGCCCTCATGGCCAGCCTCCTCGTGGCCAGCCTCCTCGTGGCCAGCCTCCTCGTGGCCAGTTTCCTCATGGCCGGCTTCCTCATGCCCCATCCCATGCAGCTCCCACACCGCCTGGATAGGAACCAGGATCGCCCGATCCCATGGCGTGCCGGTCTGCTTCATCCGGCCGACGACAGCATAGGCAAGCCCTGTATGGGTATGGCCGCCCTCTTCCGCGGTTCCGTGCATGGGCTTGATCACAGCACCCATGGAAAGATCGACCGCCGAACCGATGACCGCATCTCCCTCCTGCCGGAAGCCTGCACCCTCCTCCAGTTGCGGTGAAAGATGCGTCACGAGGGCGGTCGATGTGCCCACCAGCGGATAGCCCGCGAAAGAGTCCCCGAAGCCGATGGGGGCGGCGAAGGCGACGCGCGGATCGGCTGCCAGACGCTGAAACGCAGCGGCTTCCATCAGCGGCAGGGGCGCTGCCTGAAGAAACACGGACGACAGGACCAGTTGTGTTTCGCTGCCCGCCGCTCCGACCACCAGATCGAACGCGTTGGCTGCGCGGGCGCTGCCGAGCCGCAGGGCGCGCTCCTGTAACGTTACGGAGACGGCGAGCGCCACAGCGAAGGCGACCAGCAGCAGGATGGCGATCGTCCCGCCCTTGTGACGGCGGATGTCTGCGAGGATGAAACCGATCATATCGCAGCCGCCTTGCTGTCACGGGAGATCTGGCCACGTTCGAGCGTGATCCGTCGAGGCAGGCGCGAAATGAGGGCCGGATCGTGCGACACCACAATCAGTGTCGCTCCGGCAGCGCCCGCGAGACCGATCAGCAGATCGGCAATGATGTGTCCGCTTTCCTCATCGAGGCTGGCCGTCGGTTCGTCTGCAATGACAATGCCCGGCTCGCGCACGAGTGCACGGGCGATGGCAACACGCTGCATCTCGCCGCGCGACATCGTCTCGACCGGCTGGCCGGGCCGTTCAAGCCCCGTTCCCGCCAGGAGATCTCGGCCCCGACGCTTGACGGCGGAAGATGCCGCCGAGGCAAGCCGCGCCGGGAGCAGGACATTGTCGAGCGCCGACAATCCGGGGAAAAGATGGAAATCCTGCATGACGAGACCGACATGCTCGGCCCGCCACCGGTCGCGCCGATGCTCGGCAAGACGCACGAGATCGGTTCCGCCCCAGTCGATAACGCCTTCGCCGACGTGCTCGAGACCGGAGACGACATTGACGAAGGTGCTCTTGCCCGACCCGGAGGCTCCGGTTACCGCCACGCTCTCTCCGGCTGCAACCTGCAAGGCGGGAACCGAGAGCACGGGTGAGGCAAGCCCGGCATAGGAGACGGCAATATCCTTGAGCGTAAGCGACAGCATCCGCTCAGACCGACCAGTAGCGCGCATTGCGAAGGCGAAGGCGGCTGACGAAACCCGTCTCCGGGTCCGTCCACGTGCCGACCTCCAGCGTTCCCGACACGGATATCCGCGTTCCCGGCTGGACGAAGGTCTGCGCCTGATCGAGATAGACCACGACGATATTATCGGGCCAATCGGAGTCAGACGAGCAGAAGGGGCAGATCGACATCGGGATCTCGGTCAGCACGAAGAACGCCGCCTCGGCCTTCAAAGGCGGCGCCATGAAGCCGCTCATTGTCACGCCCTTCCCGTTCAGCGCTTTCACTGTATCGGAGAAGGTGAGGCCCAGCACACCGACGCTGCCGTAGAGATCGTCGAAGCCGATCTCCGGGTCAGCGGCGAAAGCCAGCGGCGGAAGGACCGCCGCTGGCACGGACGCGATGAAGCCAAGAAACGTGCGACGGCGCAGGGCCTCGGTTTTCGTCATGTCGTTTCCTCAAGCGCCACCGTGCAACGGCACGGCGGGCTGCTCATTTCTACTTTGCAGAGATCTTGTCCGGGGAGCCGAGTGCAAGACTGTCGGCGAGCACACGGTAGATGTCGCTTTCTTCCATATAGCCCTTGAACTCTTCCGAACCGGGACCGGTTGCCTGAAGCACGACGTCATCCACAGCATGCACGGCGCTCTCGGATGCCTTCGGCAGGTTGCCTTCGCGCAGAACAGCGCCGGGGACGTCCTTGTAGGCCGGGTTCGCGACATATTCCTTCTTCTCGTTTTGTACGGTCGGCTCGAACGGGCCTTCAAGCTTCGGACGGAACGTCTCGTAGTAATCCGGGAAGTTGCTGGAGAAGACGGCAAGGCGGCGTGTCGGATCGACCTTGTCGGGATAGCCGTCACCATCCTTGTCTTCGTAGTTCGGGAAGCCGGCATCGGCATAAATACCGACCTTCTCTCGCATCTCGGTGCCCGGCTTCTCGTCGTCTATCGTGCCGATCACGGAAACGCCGTGGGTATGGTCGCCGGTGACGACGATCAGCGTGTCGGGGTTCTTGGCAGCGAAGTCGCGCGCGACGCCGACGGCCTTGTCGAATTCGATCGTCTCATACAGCGCCCGGTCCCAGTCCATCGGGTGGGACATCTTGTCGATCGAAGCGCCCTCGACCATCAGGAAGAAGCCATCCTCGTTTTTCGACAGCTGCGTCAGCGCGGCATTGGTCATGTCGACCAGGCCCGGCTGGTTCGGGAACTTGGAGACCGTACCCTTCTTCAGGATGTTCCGATCCAGAATCGAGTCCATGTTGCCGGTATGGAACAGGCCGAGCAGCTTGGCCGCATTGGTGCCGGACGAGGCTTCCAGTTCGCTCTTGTCGGTCGCCAGCGCATAGCCTGCATCCTTGAACAGCTGGATGTAGTCCTTGTCGTCCTTGCGCTTGGAGCCCGGCGTCGCCTGCGGCAGGAAGTAGGCGGAGCCGCCGCCGAGGATGACGTCCGGCTGCACCTTGTAGAACATGCCGACAATGTCGGCCTTGTCGGCGCGCTTGCGGGTGTGGGCAACGACGGCTGCCGGCGTGGCATCCTCGATCTCGGCGGTGGATACGACACCGATCGCCTTCTTCGTGGTGCGCCGCAACGCTTCCGCAATGGTCTCGACCTTGGGATCATCAAGGCTCGCCGGCGTACGGTCGGCATAGACGCCGAGCGCGTTGACGGCCGTCTTGTGGCCCGTCATGTAGGCCGACATGGTGTTGGCGCTGTCGGTCGCGATCGCGTCCGTGGCCGAGGTTCCGACGAACGCCATGTGATCGAGGTCGTCCATGGCCAGACGACCGTTGGCCTTGCCCTCCGTCATGCCCTTGGACATGATACGAGCGCCGGTGCGGTGCGCAACGGAGAGGCCATCGCCGAGCAGGAAAATGACATTCTTTGCCTTCGGCTGCGCGGTGGTTTCGTACACCTCCCACGTCACGGACTTCGTTTCACCGCCTGCGGTCACGTCGACCTTGTAGCTGCCGGCCTTGAGGATGCGCGCGCCGCGCAGGATCAGGGCGGAGCCGAGAACCTTGTCGTCCTTGCCCTTTTCCTCGGCAACGAACTCTGCAGCGGAACCGAGCGCCGCTGCATAATCCTCACCATTGACGGTGACCTTCACATCCTCGGCTTTTACCACGCCGGGCAATTCGATCTTGAAGTCGAACGGCGAGCCGGCGAGGATCGTCGCACGGGATAGCGGGTAGACGGTTGTGGCCTGGGCAGCGCCCGCAAGGATGGTCGTCGCAACAAGCGCAGCAAGAAGAGTCCGCATGAAAAACCTCGTTCGGGTAGGGAGGAGACTGTCTGCGGGAGGCATACCCGTCCTGTGTGACGGTTGGATGATGGTCATCACGCTGGTTGCAAAATAACGACGCCTTGCCGCGTCGGCTGTGACACCGCACCGCACCCACCAAGGCAGCGGTTCGAGCAGGTGCTACGCCTCGTCCTCCTCCTCGTATTCTTCGATAACGCCGGTGAGCCGCATGCCCTCGATCCACGTCGCGCCGTCCTTGCGGATGACGCGTTTCGGCCGGGCTCCGCAGCGCTCGGAAACGGCGGCGGCCAGCGCTTCGGAATGTGTGACGATCCAGATCTGGCTGGTGGCGGCGGCCGTCGCGATGAGATCGGCAAGGGGCGGCAGCATATCGGGGTGAAGGCTCGCCTCCGGCTCGTTGAGCGCGATCAGCGGCGGCTGGCGGTATGACATCAGCGCGGCCGCAAGGGCAAGGAATCGAATCTGCCCGTCGGAAAGTTCGCGCGGCTGGAAAATACGTTGCGGAAAGTCCGGGAAGATCAGGCCGAATTCTGCGAATTCCGCGGGCTCCGGCACGTGAAGCCTCGCGCCGCCAAGGGCCGCGGCAACCGCCCGGTCGAGTTCGACCGTCTCGCCACGGGTGTGCACCAGCGTCGCAAAGACAGCCGCCAGGTTGCCGCCGTCCTCGTCCAGAAGTGGTGCCGTGACGGCAAGGCAGGGTTGACGAAGCGCCGCATTCCGATCCGTGCGAAAGCCATGGAAGAAACGCCAGCCTTCGACCATTCGGCGAAATGTCCCCACTTCTGGGTAATGTCCCGCATCGCCGAGCATCGCGATCGCCGTCTCCGAGGTCATTGCCGGCTGCGGATACTCCTCCATCCGTCCACGCTCTCCGCGCACCATCACGCCCGGCCCGGCCCGTTTCATCATCGTCACGGGTCGCGCGCCAGTCTCGACCGAAAGCATCTCCTCTTTCACCTGAGGCTCGAAGGCAAAGCCTGCCGCGGCCTTGGGCGGGCGTAATCCCGCCTCGACCCGGTAGTGGAAGGTCACCGCCCGCTCCTCGTCCAGCACTTCGACTTCGAGCTTGATGCGGACATTCTTTTCGACACGTCGGGGCCCGGACCAGAGCGCGGACGCCATGCCACCCTCCGCCGCGATCTCGTAGGCGAGCGATCCCTTCACGGCAGCCTGCACGAGTTGCAGGGCGCGATAGAGGTTGGACTTTCCCACGCCATTTTCGCCGATGAACACATTGATGCCGCCCAGATCCATGCGGATCGAGCGCAGCGAACGATAGTTCCGGGCGGACATGGAGCGCAGCATCATGCCCGGTATTTACACCCGGGACGATGTTCCATGAAAGCACCCGTACGACTGAAAACGCATGATACCGTCGCGAAGGCGGGGTTCGGTCAGGCTTCTTCCGGCTCATTCCCGCCAGGTTGCGGGTCTTTCAGCAGCGCTATCACCGCGTCCTGCAGCAACACGCGATGACGGCTGCGCATGGTAGCTTCGCCGAGGTCCCGGCCGAAGATATGGCCGAACGTATGGCGATTGGAGATGCGGAAGAAGCAGAAGGACGAGATCAGCATATGCAAGTCGATCGGATCGACCTCGCGGCGGAAGACCCCGGTTTCCTGTCCACGACGAAGGATCGCGGCGATCGTGTCGATGATCGATACGTTGAGACGTCCAAGGCTGGAGGACTGGCGCATGTGGCTGGCGCGGTGAATGTTCTCGATTGTCACGAGGCGGATGAAATCCGGGTTGGCCTCGTCGTAATCGAACGTAAAGCCGATCAGCCGGCGCATGGCCTCGACAGGATCGCCGTCCGCCAGCCGCAGTTCCGCCTCCACCTTTCGAATGCCGGTATAAGCGTGCTCAAGCACGGCAAGGTACAGACCTTCCTTCGAACCGAAATGGTAGTAGATCATTCGCTTGGACGTTCGCGTCCGCTCGGCGATCGCATCGACGCGGGCGCCGGAAAGGCCGTTCGCGGCAAATTCCTCGCGCGCGACGAGCAGGATATCGTCGCGCGTCTTCGTCGTGCGGTCCTGCTGTTTCACGCGGCGCCGGCCCGGCAGTCCGTCAGCGTCCAGATCCTCCGGCTCGTCAAAACGTTCTGTGTCGGCCATTTTCCTCAACACCCTCCCACATGCCGCAGGACACGACCGATCGCAAAGACCGGCGCAACCATTCTGCATGTTCCAACCATCGGGTCATTCACCGATCTTTCCAGATCACACAATTTTTCGCGTTGACTAAACGAACCGGTTCGTACACTTTTAGCCGAAGATGCTCTTGCCGGAAAGAGGCTGAGAGTTCCCTCGCCATCGACGCGACGCGCCGTTTGGTGAGAGAGGCACGATGGTAGAGAAAAGACTGTGGGCCATCTTGAACGGGCTACAGGACATCGCGGCGATGTTTTAGGATCTGGAGGGATCCCGCATCGACGGACGGGAGCAGATGATCGGCGGGACGTGCCGGTCGCATGGGAGGACTATCATGAGACGGGTCGTCGATCTGTATTTCGCGTTCCTGCGCGTTTCCATCGCGCTGCTTCTCGCAGCGATGGTCATCCTCGTTTTTACAAATGTCGTTCTGCGATACGCCTTGAACAGCGGCCTGACGATCTCGGAAGAGATGTCGCGGCTGGCTTTCGTCTGGCTCATTTTCCTCGGCGCAGCCGTAGCGTTGCGCGAACATGCCCATATCGGCATCGATACGATGATCCGCGCCTTGCCGCCGACACTCGCCAAGGCCTGCGTTCTCCTCGGCTATCTTCTGATGCTGCTCGCCTGCGTGCTGCTGCTTCAAGGCGCATGGACACAGTCGGTGCTGACATGGGGCGCGGTCACGCCGGCGGCCGGTATCTCCATGGCCTGGTTCATGATCCCCGCCGTCATCTTCTCGCTGACGGCTCTGCTGCATCTCGGTTCGGAAACGCTTGCCATCCTCACCGGTCGGCTGGATGTTTCCAACATCGCTCTGGTGCAGGAATCCGAGGATCTGCCGCCGCCGACCAGTTCGCCGGCGCCGCCGCTTCCTGCCGCATCCGGGTTCGGTCGCTGAGAGGGAACGACAATGGTCATCGCGGTTTTTCTCGGCTCGCTTCTCGGCACCATGGCACTGGGCATGCCGATCGCCTTTGCGCTCATCCTGTCGGGGATCGCGCTCATGGTTCACATGGACCTTTTCGACGGGCAGATCGTCGCCCAGACGATCCTGCAGGGCGCCGACAGTTTCACGCTCATAGCCGTCCCTTTCTTCATGCTGGCCGGCGAGGTCATGAACCAGGGCGGACTGTCCAAGCGCATCGTCAATCTGGCGATCGCCCTCGTCGGGCACAAGCGCGGTGGCCTCGGCTTCGTCTGCATTCTCGCAGCCTGCGTCCTCTCCAGCCTCTCCGGCTCGGCCGTTGCGGATGCCGCAGCTCTCGCTGCGCTGTTGATGCCCATGATGATCAAGTCCGGCCATGATCCGGCCCGCTCGGGCGGCCTCATCGCGTCCTCCGCCATCATCGGCCCGATCATCCCGCCCTCCATCGGCTTCATCCTTTATGGCGTGGTCGGCGGCGTCTCGATCACGAAGCTCTTCCTCGCCGGCATTGCGCCGGGCTTGATGATTGGCGCCGCCCTGTGCGTTGCCTGGCTGGTGGTCATCCGCAAGGAAACCTTCGCCATGCCGGAAAAGGCATCCTGGGCGGAGCGCCGGCATGCGCTCGTCTCGAGCCTCTGGGCGTTGATGCTGCCCGTCATCATCATTTTCGGCCTGAAGTTCGGGGTATTCACTCCAACGGAAGCCGGCGTCGTCGCCGCCGTCTATTCGCTGTTCGTCGCCATGGTGGTCTACCGCGAACTAACGCCGGGCATGCTGCTCGACGTCTTCACCTCAGCGGCGAAAACCACGGCGATCGTCATGTTCCTGGTGGCCGCAGCATCCGTCTCGGCATGGCTGATCACGATTGCCGATCTGCCGGGCGCCATGGTTGCCCTGCTTGAGCCGCTGATGGGCAACCAGACGCTGCTGCTGATCGCGATCATGGTCCTGATCGTCGCTGTCGGCACCGCCATGGACATGACACCGACCATCCTCATCCTGACGCCGGTGCTCCTGCCCGTTATCAAGCAGGCCGGTATCGACCCCGTCTATTTCGGCGTGTTGTTCATCATCAACAATTCCATCGGCCTCATCACGCCGCCGGTCGGCACCGTCCTCAACGTCGTCTGCGGCGTCGGCAAGATATCGATGGAAAAACTCATCCGGGGCGTATGGCCGTTCATGATCGCGCAATTGATCGTGCTCATCCTGCTCGTGCTCTTCCCCGTTCTCGTCACCGGCCCGGCGGCCTTCTTCGCCGGGCGCTGATCTCGCCTTTGCCACGCCGGTATCCATGGGAGGGGCCGGCGGGGAATGAAAAGCAACCAAGGCGTCGGGAGGCGCCGTTATCCCGGAGGATAAATCCATGAGACTGACCCAATCCATCGCAGCCCTTCTGGCCGCAGCCTCACTCTTCGGCGCTGCCGGCGCCCATGCCGAGATCAGCGAGCGAACGATCAAGTTCGCCGCCCAGAACTCGAAGGGCCACCCGCAGGTCATGGGCATGGAGCGCTTTGCGGAGATCGTGAAGGAAAAGAGCAGCGGCAAGATCGAGGTGAAGCTGTTTCCCGGCGGAACGCTCGGCGGCGACGTCCAGACGCTCGCCTCCGTACAGGGCGGCATTGTCGAGATGAGCGTGATGAACGCCGGCATCCTCTCCGGCACTGTCAAGGAGTTCGGCGTCGTCGATCTGCCGTTCCTGTTCGGCACGCCTGAGGAAGCGGACGCCGTCATGGACGGTGCGGTCGGCAACGATCTCGCTGCCCGCCTGCCCGCCCAGCGCCTCGTCGGCCTCGGCTTCTGGGAGCTCGGCTTCCGCCATCTCACCAACAACCGTCACGCGGTGAACACGGTCGAAGACGTCAAGGGCCTGAAGATCCGGACTGTCCAATCGGCGGTGCCGCTGGCCACGTTCAACACGCTCGGCGCGAACGCCATTCCCCTGCCCTATCCCGAGCTTTACAGCGCGCTGGAAACCGGCACGGTCGACGGGCAGGAAAATCCGCTCGCAAACATCGTCAACGCCAAGTTCACCGAGGTGCAGAAGTACCTGACGCTGACGGGCCACCAGTATAACCCGCAGATCGTGATTGTCTCGAAGGTGTTCTGGGACAAGCTGGACCCCGAAGAACAGGCGCTGCTGCAGGATGCCGCCACGCAGGCGCGCGACTATCAGCGCAAGGCCTCGCGCGATGCCAATGCCGGCTTCCTGGCCGAGATCAAGAAGAGCGGCATGGAGGTCGTGGAACCGAATGCCGAACAGCTTGCCGCGTTCCGCAAGGCCGTCGAGCCGGTTGTCACCCAGTTCCGCGACACGATCGGCGCAGAAACCGTCGATGCTGTCTTCTCGCAGCTGAAGACGATCCGCGGCCAGTAAAACAGCAAGCGGCAGGGCGGGCTGCTCCGCCTTGCCGCTCCTATCAGCCATACGAAGGAGGTCACCATGCTCGCGCCCCCGCTCGATCCATCCACCCGCACGATACAGGTCGGACTCATCGGTAGCGGCATTCAGCTCTCGCGCTCCCCCGCCTTGCATGAAGCGGAAGGCAGGGCGAACGGGCTGGCCCTCTCCTACGAGCTGATAGACCTCGACCGCCTCGGCGCGGACCCGAAGGACGGCCATGATGCCGGAATCAAAGCGCTCGGCGACATTCTTCGTGATGTCGAGGATCGCGGTTTTGCAGGCGTCAACGTCACGCATCCGGCCAAACAAGCCGTCATCCCGCACCTGGACGCGCTATCGCCGGAGGCCAAAGCACTTGGCGCGGTCAACACCGTTGTCCTCAGGGATGGCCGCCGGATCGGACACAACACCGATTGCTCGGGTTTTGCGGAAGGCTTCCGCCGCGCGTTGCCGCAGGCAGACCTCTCCTCCGCCGTTCAGCTCGGAGCAGGCGGCGCCGGGGCAGCCGTCGCCCATGCCATGCTGCAGCTGGGCACGAAGCATCTCACCATCTTCGACAATGACGTCGCGCGCGCCGAAGCCCTGACACAACGGCTTTCCCCTTTGTTTCCAAATGCTGCCGTCGTCGTTGGCGACGATCTGAAGACCGCCATGGCAAACGCCACCGGCCTCGTGCATGCCACGCCCACAGGCATGGCTGCGCATCCCGGCCTGCCGCTCCCGGCCGATCTCCTCGGCCCCCGTCACTTCGTCGCAGAGATCGTCTATTTTCCGCTGGAGACAGAGCTCTTGCGGGTTGCTCGCGCCAAGGGTTGCGCCACCGTCGATGGCGGGGGGATGGCGGTCTTCCAGGCGGTGGGTGCTTTCCGTCTTTTCACGGGTATCGAGCCGGACGCCGCGCGCATGCTCGCGCACTTCGCTTCCATGGGTACCAGCGGTACCTGAAAAACCTTCAACCATGACGCCGATCGCTGAACAGGGAACACGCCGATGAAAACCTCGATTGCCACCGTGTCCATCTCCGGCGACCTGTCCGAGAAACTCTCAGCGATATCGGCTGCCGGCTTCGGCGCCGTGGAAATCTTCGAGAACGATTTTCTCGCCTTCGATCACGGGCCAAAAGACGTCGGTCGGATGGTTCGCGACGCAGGCCTGGAGATTTGCCTGTTCCAGCCCTTCCGCGATTTCGAAGGCCTACCCGAACCCCAGCGCAGCCGCGCCTTCGAGCGGGCGAAACGCAAGTTCGAGACGATGAACGAGCTGGGCACCGACCTTATTCTCATCTGCTCCAACGTCTCCCCGCTCGCGCTCGGCGGCATCGACCGCGCGGCAGACGATCTCCGTGCACTCGGCGATATCGCCCGCGAGCACGGCGTTCGCATTGGTTACGAGGCGCTGGCATGGGGGCGCTATATCAACGATCACCGGGATGCGTGGGAGATCGTGCGGCGGGCCGATCACGCGCAGGTGGGTCTGATCCTCGACAGTTTCCATTCGCTGGCGCGCGGCATCGACAGCGCCTCGATCCGCTCCATCCCCAGGGAAAAGATCTTCATCGTGCAGATGGCCGACGCGCCGAAACTCGATCTCGACCTCCTGTCCTGGAGCCGCCACTATCGCAACATGCCAGGCCAGGGCGACCTTCCCGTGGCCGACTTCATGGCCGCCATAGAGGCCACCGGTTACGACGGCTATTATTCGCTCGAGATTTTCAACGACCAGTTCCGCGCGGGCTCGGCCCAGCAGACGGCCATCGACGGGCGGCGTTCGCTGATCTACATGATGGACCGGCTGAAGGCCGAAGGGCGTGCGGTCAAGGGTCCCTCAGAGCCGAACCCTCTGCCGCCGCCAGCGCGCGCCGCAGGCATATCCTTCGTCGAGTTTGCGACCGACATGCAATCCGCCGTGCCGCTATCGGCATTGCTCACGTCCATCGGCTTCCGCCATGCCGGCCGTCATCGCTCCAAGGATGTGGATCTCTACACGCAGAACGACCTGCGCGTCGTCATCAACACGGAGACCGAGGGAATGGCGCATTCCGCCTATGTCGTGCACGGTACGAATGTCTCGGCGCTTGGGCTGCGCATGGCAGACGTGCAGCAGGGCATGGCGCGAGCGGCGGGCCTTCTGGCAACGCCTTATAAACAACCTGTGGGTCCCGGTGAACTGGAACTGCCGGCCCTGTTCGGCATGGGCGGCAGCCTCCTGCATCTCGTGCCCGAGGATGCGGCGCTCGACCGGCAATGGGAAACGGACTTTGAACTCGAACCCGGCTGGAACCGACATTCCGGTGCTGGCCTGAAGACGGTCGATCATATCGCCCAGACAGTGCGCTACGAGGACATTCTTTCCTGGACCCTGTTCTATCGCTCGATCTTCGACCTGAAGCCGCTGCCGCCAGTCGAGGTGCCCGATCCCGGTGGCCTCGTGCTCAGCCAGGTCCTGCAAAACGACGACGCCAGCCTGCGCATCGTTCTCAACGGCTCGCAATCCATGCGCACGCTCTCGTCGCGCTTCGTGTCGCAGTTCGTCGGCCCGGGCGTCCAGCATGTGGCCTTCGCAACGGCCGACATTTTTGCGACGGTCGAGGCCCTGCGCGCCAGCGGCGTTTCCCTGCTGCCCATCTCCGGAAATTACTACGACGATCTCGATGCGAAGTTCGACATCCCGCCGGAGACACTCGCTGCCATGCGTGCAGGCGATATCCTCTATGACCGCGACGACGACGGCGAGTATTTCCAGATCTATCTCGGCACTCTGGAAGGCGGGTTCTTTTTCGAGATCGTCGAGCGGCGCGGCTATCGCGGGCTTGGAGCGGCCAATGCCGCGATCCGCCTGACCACGCAGGCCCGCCAGTCGCCGCTGCCAGCCTTATGATGCGTTTCCGCAACTGTGAGAGTGCCGCAAAAGGAACCCGCTCGTAAGAGCGGGCCCTTTCGTCATCACGCGAACATGCGCCTCAAAACAGGCACGCGGCGGATGAGCAGGATGTCGAGGGCAACCATCACGACGATCAGCAGGCCCGACAGCGGAAACAGGACCCCGAAGACGACCGCCATGCCCCACAAGACACCATAGACGCTACGGCTCGCGGGATAGGGGGGAACACCGAGGCGACCAGACGGGCGGCGCTTGAGCCACATGACGACGGCGGCGACCGAAGAAAGGATGATCGCGAAACAGGTCGCCAGCATCAGCAACTGGTTCAACAGGCCGAATTCCTGTCCCATATGGACGTTGATCGCGAACTCGGTGACCTTGGCGACCGGTCCGTAATCCGCATAGCCGATATCGACCAGCGGAGCGCCGCTGTACTGGTCGATGTGGATCGTTCGCACCTTCGACAGATCGTCGGGATAAACGGCCGTGGTGAACACGCCTGTGGCGTCAGTAGGAAGTGTGACCTCATATCCCGCCGTCATGCCGCGCTCGCGCGCAATCTCGACGATCCTGTCGATATCGAAGGGAGCACCCCTCGCTGTGTCGCCCGCAGCCATTGCGTGATGCGACATCGGCATCGGCGAGGCCTCCATCGTCCAGCCGACCGTCTGCATGGCATGCTGAGCATGTTCGCTCGATGTGGGCACACTATCCCAGAGTGCGGCGGGATAGCCGGTGCCCGTCGCCACGGTCAACTCTGTCAGCTTGCCGCCCCAGAAGGAGGACCAGGGCAGGCCCGAGAGCGCGAGAAAGGCGATGAACCCGCCGGCAATTGCGCCGGTTACCGCATGTGTATCGCGCCAGAAGACCCGGCGCGACGGCGTTCCCCGCACTGTCAGGACGCCGCCCGTCTGTCGCCTTGGCCACCAGAGATAGAGGCCGGAGACCACGAGGATGATCGCGAACCCCGCCATCGCCTCGATCACGCGGTTGGCATAGGCACCGAGATATTCAAGGCTGTGCAGTTTGCGCACCACCTCGTTGAACTCCTGCGTCTTCAGCATCGTGTCGAGGACGGCGCCCGTATAGGGATTGAGAAACACGTAAGCTGCGCCCGCCTCCGTCGCGAATGTCACCCGGGCCGAAGCCGTCGGACTGACCGGCGGCCGATAGGCCTTTACCCGTGCGTCGGGATAGAGTGTCTGCGCTTTGGCAATCAGGGCACTGGGCGCTTGCTGCGGGGTGGTCTCCTCGACAACCACCGTCCGTGATGCAAACGCCGTGCGATCGATCTCGTCGCGAAAGAGGTAGAGAGAGCCGGTAACGGCGAGCAGGATCATGAACGGTACGGCGATGAGGCCGGCATAAAAATGCCATCGCCAGATGGCGCGGTATGTATCGACAGCAAGCGCGGACACGCCTTCCTGCCGGGATGCGGTAAGGTCTGTCATCGGTAATCCTGGGAATGGGCCGCGTCCCGACGTCGAGAGACGAGCGGAATGGCCGGAAAAAGCTTGAGGCTGGTCGACATCCAGAGCGGCGAAAGCGCGCGTGATGTCTTTGCCGCCGAGAGCGGGCACATGCGCCCGCTCGGTGCTTTTCAAGCCGGCGGGCCCTGCGCGTCATATCGCCTGACATCCGTGGAGGCGAACGGAGGAAAGACGGCATCCGTGCGCGTCTCCACCGCGATGGAAAACCGGATGGGCAGGTTAGATTCATCGGACGGCGCGAGCACCGGCTGTGCATGCACGCCGGCATGACAGAGCTTGCTACAAGGGCATTCCTGATGCTGGTGGTCATCGGCCGGCCGGTGCGCCCCATGTTCGGCCGCACAAAGTATCGACAGGGGATCCGGCGCTGCCATAGCGGCACTCGACCATCCCGTCACAAGCGTCTGAATCGCAAACGACAGCGCCAGCAGGACGCCCAGAAGGGCTCCCGATTGTCTGTCAGCGATGATGCGGCGCCAGAACGTCATGCCTCTCGAATGCCACAGTTCCTATTGTGTGTCATTGCGACATCTTGTGCGTGACCATTTTCAGGGACAGCGAGCCACGCGACCCGCCCGAACGCGCATGGTGCCGATTCGCTCCCCGCCACTTGACAAAATACCAAATCGTAATGTTATTACATTAATATTGGTCACTGTCAGGTTTCGTGTCATGCACCATGGTTTTACCTTAAGGGAAAAGACGGCTAGATGATCCGCATAACGCCCCCGGCACGCCTGCTCGTTCCTGACGACACGCTGCCTGCCGAAGAAAGAGGACGCCGCGTGCACGATGTGACCCTGTCAGCGATCGGACTCGGATGGACGACCCGCGACACGCGGATCCTGCAGGATGTTTCCCTCACGCTCGGCCGGGGCGACCGGCTCGCGATCGTGGGTCCCAACGGTGCGGGCAAGACGACGCTGCTCCAGCTCCTCTGCGGCATGTTACAGCCAACAGCAGGCGCCGTTTCGCTGGTCGGTCGGCCGCTTGCATCCATGTCTCCGCAGGAGCGGGCGCGGGTGACGGCCGTGGTCGGGCAATCCGACCGGCCCGACCATCGCATCAGCGTGCGCGATTACGTGGAACTCGGCCGCGTTCCCCACGCATTGCGGGGGAAGCGTGCGCAGGAACGGCGGCTGGTCGATGATGCTCTGGACCAGACCGGCCTCGCGGCTCTGGCTTCGCGTGCCATGGGCTCACTGTCCGGCGGTGAGCGGCAAAGAGCGCAGATCGCCCGGGCACTGGCGCAAGCGCCGCGCATCCTGTTTCTCGACGAGCCGACGAACCACCTCGATCCCCTGGCACGCCGCATGTTGCTGTCTCTGGTCGCGGAACTGGACGTTACCGTCGTTGCCGTCCTGCACGATCTCCATCTCGTTCCCGACTTCGCGACCCAGGTCGTGGTGCTCAAGGATGGACGCCCCGTGGCCAGCGGGCCAGTCGCGACAGCCTTGTCGAAGAGCGTCGTCCGCGACGTCTTCGGCATCGACCTCCTGCGCCTGCCGCATCCGAATGAGGACCGCGAACTCACGGTCTTCGACGTCGCCACGCATCTGTGAACCCAGGAATCTCCACCATGAAACGCCTCCTCCTGACCGCTCTTCTCGCGGTCGCAGCCTCTGCGGCTCATGCTTTTCCCGTCACGGTCGATAGCTGCGGGCAGGCGCTGACCTTCGATGCGGCGCCGAAGCGCGCGGTGGTGCATGACATCAACATGGCGAAGATGGCTTTCGCGCTGGGCCTCCAGCCACAGATGGTCGGCGTCACCGGCATCAGCGGCTGGTACAAGCTGGACGATGCGTTCCGTCGGGAACAGGGTGCAATCCCCGAACTCGCACCGAAATATCCGACGCTCGAAAACCTCGTCGCGGTCGAGCCCGATTTCTTTTTTGCGGGCTGGTACTACGGCATGAAACCCGGCGGCGACGTCACCCCGGAAACCCTGGCGCCACACGGCATTAAAACGCTCGTGCTGACCGAAAGCTGCGTCCACCTCGACAAGGCGCGTCCTGCAGCCTCCATGGATCTTCTCTATACCGATGTGGAAAAGCTCGGCGTGATCTTCGACAGGAAGCCGCAAGCTAACGCGCTGATCGAGGGTTGGAAGGCGGAACTTGCGAGCATCGAGGCCAAGGTCACGCCGAACGACGCGACTCGCGTCCTTCTCTACGACAGCGGCGAGGACAAGCCGTTCACCGCTGGCAAGTTCGCGATCCCCACCGCCATGATTTCGGCGGCCGGCGGCGTCAACATCATGTCTGACATGGAAACGAGCTGGGGCACGACGGACTGGGAAACGGTGGCGATGCGCAATCCGCAGTTTCTCGTTCTCCTCGACTACCAGACCGATACCGGTTACCGGAAACTGCTCGACTTCCTGAAGAGACATCCCGCGATGAAGGAAACGGATGCCGTGAAAAACGAGCGTTTCGTGGCTCTGCGCTATGAGGAGCTGACACCAGGGCCGGATAACATCGCGGCGATCGGCAAGATTGCCCGCGCCCTCCACCCGGAAGCCTTCTGACGTTGCGCGCCGCATTTCCCATTGGTGTATCCGCAGCATGCCTTGCCGTTGCAGCACTTGCCTGCATCTCGATTGCTTACGGCTCCACCGTCATCCCCGTGCCGCAGGTTCTCACAGCACTTGCGCGAGCAGCCGGCATCGGTCACGCGGACCCCGCCGGCGTTGTAGACCGGATCATTGTCGATCTCCGACTGCCGCGCGCCGTCCTCGCGATTGCTGTCGGGGCAGGCCTCGGCGTCATCGGCCTTCTCCTGCAGACGGTCACGCGCAATGATCTGGCCGACCCCTTTCTGTTCGGCCTTTCGGCGGGTGCCGCCGCCGGTGCCGTCATCGTCATCACCCGGCTCGGAGATCGGCTGGGTGTTCTGACACTGCCCATCGCGGCCTTCGTCGGGGGCATGTGCGCGACGGGCATCGTCCTGATGCTCATTCGCCGGGCGCAGGGTTTCGGCCCCGAGCGGCTGATCCTCGCCGGTCTCGCCGTATCGTTCCTGTTCACGGCGCTTACCAATTACCTGGTGTTCTCCGGCGACCAGCGTGCCGCCCATTCCGTGCTGTTCTGGACCATGGGCGGTCTAGGATTGGCCAGCTGGCAGAATATCGGGATCGGGATTCTCGGCGCCGCCGTCGCCATCTTCTATGCGATGGCGCGCCATCGGCAACTCGACGCTCTGCTCGGCGGCGAGCAGACGGCGGAAAGCCTCGGGATCTCCGTGCGCCGCCTGCGGCGGGATACGTTTCTGGCGGCGAGCTTCGCCACTGCCCTCCTCGTCTCGATCACAGGCGTCATCGGCTTTATCGGGCTCATGATCCCGCATGTCGCCCGCACGCTGGTCGGCCCGCTTCACAAGCGGCTGACGATCCTTTGTGCTCTTCTGGGTGCGGCCCTGCTTCTGGGCAGCGATCTCATCGCCCGCACGCTGCTGCCGCCGCAGGAACTGCCGGTCGGAATCGTCACAAGCTCGATCGGCGCCGCCTTCGTGGTCATCGTGATCCTGCAGAAAGGTCGGGCGGCCTGAAGCTCATCAGACCGCCGCGCCTACATCTCAGCTTCTGGGCTTGAGGTTTTCCGGATCGTAAAGAGGCTTGTAGCCGACAGCGGCGATCTCGACCGGGAAACTCTCGTTGAAATAGTCCACCGTCAGCTTGCGGCCGACGTCGCAATACGCGTGTGGGATATAAGCCAACGCAATATTCTTACCGATAGTCGGGCCATAAGCGATTGACGTCGTGTAGGACCGGCGTCCGAGATCGTCGATCAGCACCGCGCCTGTTTCAGGATCGATGACCGGCAACGAGCCCACAGGATAGCGTTTCACACCGCTCGCATCGGTATTGTCGGTCATGACAAGCGTGCAAAGCATGGCCGGCTGATGGGAGCGCGCCTTGTATTCGAGATGCTTCGCCTTGCCCCGGAAATCGGCTTCCTTGACCTTGGGGCGAGCCAGATCTGCCTCGATCAGGTTGTACTGAGTCAGGAGATCGCCGTTCTGCAGGCGCAGGCTCTTTTCCATACGGCGGGAGTTGGCGTACGTCTCGACGCCAAAGGCCATGACGCCGGTCGCGCGCAACGCATCCCAGACGGCAAGACCGTCCTCATATTTCATGTGCAGTTCCCAGCCCTGCTCGCCGACATAGGAGATGCGGAAGGCGGTGACAGTCACGCCTGCGATCTCGATCGGCTTGATCGCTGCGAAGGCGAAGTTCTCCGCATCGAGCGCTACCGGGTCGGCTACGACCTTCTTCAGCGTTTCGCGCGCGTTCGGGCCCCAGATGCCAATGGTGGTGAAGGCTTCCGAGACGTCGGTGATCTCGACGTCGAGGCCGCGATCCTCCGCCACGCGCTTGATATAGTGGAAGTCTCGCGGGCCCGCGTCCGCGCCGTTGATCAGGCGGCAGCGGTCGGCCATGCGGATGACGGTGAAGTCGGCCCGCACCATGCCCTCGTCATCGAGAAAGTGCGTGTAGATGCCCTTGCCGATATTGCCATCGCCGCCGATCTTGGCGGCACAGAGCCATTCGAGCAGATCGACATGATCGGGACCCGCGATATCCACCATGTGGAAGTGCGAGAGGTTGACGATGCCGCAATCTTCGCTCATCGCAAGGTGCTCGGCATTCGAGACGCGCCAGAAATGGCGGTTGTCCCACTCGTTCTCGCGCACCGGCACACGGTCGCCATAGGTTTCCAGAAGGTGTTCGTTGGCCTTGTAGCCGTGAGCGCGCTCCCACCCGCCAAGTTCCATGAAGTAGCCGCCGAGCTCCTTTTCCCGCTCGTGGAAAGGCGAGCGTTTGGCGCCGCGGCCCGAGGCGTATGGCTCTCGTGGATGGATTGCCGGAAAGTAGATCTTCTGCGCCGCCTCATAGCTGCGGCCCGCGATGAATTCTTCCGTCAACTGGTGCGGATAGAAGCGCGCATAGTCGATCGAGTTATGGTCGATCTCCGTGCGCCCGTCCGTCATCCAGTCGGCGATCAACTTGCCGTAGCCCGGGCCGTCCTTGACCCAGATGGCGACGCAGTACCAGAGGCCGCGCACCTTCTGGCTTTCGCCGCAGGATGGGCCGCCGGCAGCAGACACCTGCAAGAGACCGTTGAACGAGTGCCCTTCATTGTAGCCGAGTTCGCCCAGGATCGGCGTCAGTTCCATCGCGCGTTCCAGAGGTTCCAGGATCTGTTCCATGTCGAGATCGCGCTGCGAAGGCGACAGACGCGCCTCGTGCTTTTCCAGAATCTCGCGCGGGTGGCAGAGGCGCGGGTTCTCGGCCTCATAGTAGCCCCACTCGATCTGTCCACCTTCCGTCGTGTTCGGATCGCCGGTGTCGCGCATATAGGCGGAGTTGCCCTGGTCGCGCAGCAGCGGATAGCCGATCTCCTTACCGGTGCCGGCGAATTCGTTGTAGGGACCGAAGAATGTCAGCGGATGATCGACCGGCATGACCGGCAGATCTTCGCCGACCATCTCGGCGATCAGCCGGCCCCAGATGCCGGCGCAGACGATGACGTGATCTGCCAGAATCGTGCCGCGATGCGTGACGACGCCCTTGATGCGGCCCTTTTCCACGATCAGAGAGGTTGCCGGCGTATTGCCGAAGATCTTCAGCTTGCCGGACTTCTCCGCTGCATCGACCAGTTTCCCCGCAACGGTCTGCGAGCGCGGAATCACGAGGCCGGCATCCGGATCGAACAAACCGCCCTGAACCTGATCCTCCTCGATCAGCGGGAACATCTGCTTGATCTCGGACGGGCTGACATAATGCGCGCGCGTGCCGAAGGCCTTGGCGGAGGAGAGCTTGCGCTTGATCTCTTCCATCCAGCTGTCGTCGCCCGTACGGGCCACTTCCAAGCCGCCGATGCGCGCGTAGTGGCCCATCTTCTCGTAAAAATCGATCGAATACTGCGTCGTCCAGACCGACAGGTAGTCATGGCTGGTCGTGTAGCAGAAGTCCGAGGCATGCGCCGTCGAGCCGATATCGGTCGGGATGCCGGACTTGTCGATGCCGACAATGTCGTCCCAGCCGCGCTCGATGAGGTGATGCACGATGGAGGCGCCGACGATGCCGCCCAGCCCGATGATGACGACCTTTGCCTTGCTTGGAAACTCTGCCATTGCCTGCCTCGTGTGTGTGTTGTCGGGAGAGTGTAGAGGGAACGCCTGGGAACGCCTGATCTGAAAGCGACAAGGACTGGCCGTGATCGCTGTCATGGCCGGTCATGCTCGGCCCAAATGCGACATGAAGTCATCACGGAGGCTCTAAAGAAAGCACATAATTGATAAACGTGCGCTTTATGAGAAACCTTTGATCGCACTGCGCGTTCCGAAGCGAATTTTGCCATCCGACTTCACTTACAGCACAGGACCTCCTTGATGAGTACAATGGCGGCAAGCGCACATGTGGCGCCTGTAGAACCTCGGTCGCGATCGGTGAAAGCCCTTGGCGCCGTCAATTTCTTCCTTGCCGATGTCCGTGACGGGCTCGGTCCCTTTCTCGGCATCTTCCTCATCGGTCAGGGCTGGAGCACGGCGACCATCGGCCTCGTCATGACCATCGGCGGCATTGCGGGCATGCTAGCGACCACCCCGCTCGGCGCTCTTGCCGACGCGTCCAAGGCCAAGCGCTTTATGGTCGGCTTCTGCGCGGCGCTCGTGATCGCCGCATCGCTGGCCATCCTGTTCGTTCCCACCGTCACCTTCGTTGCAGCCTCCCAGATCGCGACCGGCATCGCCGGTGCGGCTATCGGCCCGGCCGTTGCCGGCTTGACGCTCGGCCTCGTTGGACAAAAGGGGCTGGCCCCGCAACTTGGACGAAACGAAGCCTGGAACCATGGTGGCAATGTCTTTGCCGCCGCCGGCGCCGGCTTCTTCGGCTACGAGTTCGGATTGACAGCTGTCTTCATCCTCATGACGGCCATGGCCGCCGGGTCGATCGTCGCCGTCATGATGATCAAGCCTGACGATATCGACCACGACGCCGCGCGCGGCATCGAGAAGACGGAGGGCAAAGCCGCAGCCGCGCCCTCTGGCTTCAGCGTTTTGTGGAAATCCACGCCCCTTCTGATCCTCGCCGCGACGCTGATGCTTTTCCACTTCGGCAATGGCGCCATGCTTCCCCTTCTCGGTCAGCAGGTGGCAACGCAGGCGGCAAGCTCGGGCGTGCCCACGGATAGCGGCGCAGCGGGAGCCACGGCAACCAGACAGGACACCGGCACAACAACCACGCTGCCACCCGGACAGAGCAAGCCGGGGCAGCCCGCGGCACAGCCGATCAATCAGCCGTCGTCTCTTCAGAGCCTCTTGTCGGATCCGGTCTCCTACACGGCCGCCACGGTCATCATCGCCCAGCTGACGATGATCCCGATAGCGCTTCTCGCTGCAGGGTTCGCCGGCCGGCGCGGTTACTTCCTGCTCCTCGTCGCTGCGCTCGTCGCATTGCCGGTTCGCGGGCTGATCGCCGGCCTGTGGCCGAGCCCCTATGCCCTTATCCCGGTCCAGATGCTGGACGGTGTCGGTGCTGGTCTTCTCGGCGTTGCGGTGCCCGGTCTCGTTGCGCGCATGCTGAAAGGCACGGGACACATCAATGCCGGTCTCGGCGCGGTGATGACCGTACAGGGTATCGGTGCCTCTCTCAGCCCGGCCATTGCCGGCGTCATCGTCTCCCGCTACGGCTTCTCGGCTGCCTACCTCACCCTCGCCGGCTTCGCCGTATGCGGCCTGATCATCTGGCTCGTATCGATAAAGAAGGTAGCTGCTGCCTGTGCTGGAGATTGAAGCCCGCCCAGGGGGACAAATGCTGCGTATTCCCTCGGGAATCGATGAACGGCGTCTTGAATATCCTTCGCGGGGCGTCGAGTTTGCAGGGGCTTTTGAGGATGAGGGGAGCGCGGTCGGACGGCTGTACCGTCGCCATCGGTTTCAAAGGCGGGTCAAGCATCCAACATCGACGGGTTGATCGCGAACGTGAGCTAGCGCTTGCTAGGCAACCCAGAACATCACGCTGGCGAGCGCAAAACCCGTGAGCCCGACCAAAGTCTGCATGACGGTCCAGGTCTTGAAGGTCGTCTTGACGTCCATGTTGAAGAAGCGTCCGACGAGCCAGAAGCCGGAATCGTTCACATGGGACAGCATCACGGAACCCGAGGCGAGCGCGATGACGATGGCGCAGAGTTGCAGGCCTTGATATCCGGCCGCCTGCACAGCGGGCTGTATCAGGCCGGCTGCCGTAATGAGCGCAACGGTTGCCGAACCCTGCGCGACGCGTAGTGCCGTGGCTACGAGGAAGCCTGCGACGAAGACCGGCAGGCCCACATCCGCCAGAGCGTCCGACAAAGCGGCGCCAATGCCTGAAGCGCGGAGAACGCCGCCGAACATGCCGCCAGCACCGGTGATAAGGATGATGGAGCAGACGGGACCGAGCGCAGAATCGAGAATGCGTTCGACGTCGGCGGTTTTTCTGCCGCGTAGTGGACCCAGAACGTAGCTCGCCACAAGCACCGAGATCAACAGTGCGACCGGCGTTGCGCCCAATGTTCGTCCCAGCTGAAACCAGGCTGCATCCTTGTCCACCCAACCCTGCGCACGGGCAAAATCGAGGCCAGTGTTCATGAAGATAAGCAGCAAGGGCAGGAGGAGAAGCGCGACAACAAGACCCGGGCTTGGCGGATTGCTCCGGTCTTCAGGAGATGCGACCCCCGAGACGTTCTCCGGGATAGGAAGCATGATCCGCTTGCCGATCCATGTTCCGAACAATTGACCGGCAACAACCCATGTGGGGATAGCGATGGCCAGACCTGCAAGTATGAGAAGGCCTGCGTCTGCCCCTAGCAACTCGGCGGCCGCGACTGGGCCCGGATGCGGCGGCACGAAGACGTGCATGACGGAAAACGCCGTCGCGACAGGGATCCCATAGAGAAGCAGACTGCCGCCAAGACGCCGCGCGACCGTGAATACGACTGGCAGCATGACGACGAGACCAGCGTCGAAGAAAATAGGAAAGCCGAAGATCAGCGACGTGATCCCCAAAGCCATCGGCGCTCGCTTCTCACCGAAACGGGCAACAAGATCGTCAGCAAGCGCTTGCGCACCACCGGAAATCTCGAGCATTCGCCCAAGCATGGCGCCGAGACCGACCAGAAGCGCAACCCCGCCGAGAGTGGAGCCGAAGGCCGTCGTCATCGTCGACAGGATACTACCGGTCGGGATTCCTGCGATAATGGCGGTCAGCAGACTGACGAGGATCAGCGCGACGAAAGCGTGAACGCGAAACCGGATGATCAGCAACAACAGCAAAAGAACCGCGCCGATCGCGATGGAGATAAGTGCTCCGGCACCAAGTGTCTGTTCAAATTCCGGCAAATTTCACCTCGCTTGCGTGCGTCGCGCGTCTTCCCGACGCTAAGAATTTCCCGACTTCATAGGTATTTGAAGCTGAGGGGACAAGCTGAATAACGCCACGCTGCTAGCTGACCCGTATGTTCGCGATAACGTTATGGCTTAATTACAGATGCGATCTGCATGCTGACCCTGGCGATTTGCACATTCCACTCGGTGCCGACCGGGTCTATTCACTTCAGTTTTTTGCCAGACTCGTCGGCCCCAGTCGCTGTTTCGATGCGCGAGGAAAACCAGTTGGCGAGGAGCGCTCCGGAGATGTTGTGCCAGACACTGAAGATGGCGCTGGGGACAGCGGCGAGCGGGGAGAAGTAAGCCGTGGCCAAAGCCGCGCCCAGGCCGGAATTCTGCATGCCGACCTCGATCGCTATGGCCTTGCGCTTGGCAAGCGAAAGGCCTGCCGCTTTCGCTGCGAAGAAGCCGAGGAGATAACCAAGGCCATTGTGAAGAACGACGACAGCGAAGATCATCAGGCCAGACTGTGCGATCGCCGCTTTCGAGCCGCCGACAACCGCAGAGACGATAAGGACGATGCCGATAACGCTGACGAGCGGCAACGCGGGCACGGCGGCCTTGACGACGCCGGGCAGCAGCTTTTGCAAGAGGGCCCCGAGTGCGAGCGGCACCAGCACGACCTTGACGATGCTGAGGAACATCGCCCAGCCGTCGACCGGCAGAAACTGGCTGGCGAACATCCAGACGAGAAACGGCGTTACGAGCGGGGCAGCCAGCGTCGTCACCGATGTGCAGGCAACAGACAACGCCACATCGCCCTTGGAGAGAAAGGTCATGACGTTGGAAGACGTGCCGCCGGGGCAGCAGCCGACAAGGATGACGCCGGCGGCGACTTCGGGCGGCATGGGGATGATATACGTCAGGAGAACGGCGAGCAGCGGCATGATGGCGAACTGTCCGACGACGCCGATTGTCACATCGAACGGCCGCCGCAGGACCTCGCGGAAATCATCGACCGACAGGGTCAGGCCCATGCCGAACATGATGATGGAGAGAAGCGTGACGATCCAGGGGCCGATCTGCTTGAATGTGTCCGGAAAGAAGAAACCGAGGACAGCAAAGAGGATGACCCAGACGGCAAAGGTCTTGCCGACGAACGTTGAAAAGGATGCCAGGCGGTTCATTTGCGCACTCCCGATGCGGTTTGAGCGTGGTGTAAGCCGCCGGTTCGCCCTGTCAAGAGTGCGTCACCTGCAATCCAAGGCTTTCCCTTTTTGCATATCGTTCAACGATTTGTTAAGAAGCCGCTTACAATCCCGGAAGGAAGCTGATGTTCAAGTTCACAATCAACCCACCCGTCTTCTTCGGTTCCGTCGCGATCATCCTCATGTTCGTGGCTGTCGGAGCTGTCGTTCCGGCGCAGGCCGAGGCTATCTTCGGAGCGCTGCAGAGCTGGATCCTCTCGTCCTTCGGATGGCTTTATCTGCTTTCGGTCGGCGTGTTTCTGTTCGGCATCCTCATCCTCGCCTTTGGCCGGTATGGTGACCTGAAGCTCGGACCGGACGATAGCGAGCCGGAGTTTCGCTACCTGTCCTGGATCGCCATGCTCTTTGCCGCCGGCATGGGCATCGGCCTCATGTACTTCGCCGTCGGGGAGCCGATGACGCATTTCGCGGCTCCACCAACAGCCGATCCCCTCTCGATCGCGGCAAAGCGCGAAGCGATGAGCGTGACCTTCTTCCACTGGGGTATCCACGCCTGGGCGATCTATTCCGTTGTCGGACTGTCGCTTGCCTATTTCGGCTACCGCTACAATCTGCCCCTGACCATTCGCTCGGGGCTCTATCCTCTTCTGAAAGAGCGCATCAACGGCCCGATCGGGCACATGGTGGATATCTTCGCCATCTGCGGCACGCTCTTCGGGATCGCGACGTCGCTTGGCTTCGGTGTTCTCCAGATCAATGCCGGCTTGAACTTCCTGCTCGGCGTGCCGGTGTCGTCCGTCGTACAAGCCGTCCTGATCGTCGTCATCTCGGCTGTTGCCACGTTGTCCGTCGTCAGCGGTCTCGACAAGGGCGTCCGCATCCTCAGCGAGTTGAACCTCGTCGTCGCGGTAGCCCTCATGGTCTTCGTGCTGGTCATGGGTCCAACAGCGCAGTTGATGCGGGACTTCGTACAGAACATCGGGCTTTACCTCGATACGTTCCTGCTGCGCACCTTCAACATCTATGCCTATGAGCCAACGCCGTGGATCGACTCCTGGACGCTGTTTTACTGGGCGTGGTGGATTTCCTGGTCCCCCTTCGTCGGCATGTTCATCGCTCGCATTTCACGCGGACGCACGGTTCGTGAGTTCGTCATTGCAGTTCTTTTCGTGCCCAGCACCTTCACGTTTCTCTGGATGACCGTCTTCGGCAACACCGCGATCGATATCGACCAGGGGATCGCTGCCGGCGCACTCGGGCGGGCCATTTCGGCCGATATATCGGTGGGGCTCTTCCAGTTCTTCCAGTATCTGCCGTTTCCGGCCATCACATCGGCCCTCGCTGTCGCTCTCGTTGCCATTTTCTTCGTCACATCGGCGGATTCGGGCTCGCTTGTCATCGATACGATCGCGGCTGGCGGCGAAACGAACACGGGAACGATGCAGCGCATCTTCTGGTGCGCGCTCGAAGGATTCGTGGCGATCGTTCTGCTGCTGACGGGCGGATTGACGGCGCTGCAGTCGGCCACCATTGCCTCGGCCCTGCCGTTCGTCTTCGTGATGATGGCGCTCCTGTTCGGGCTGTTCAAGGGCATGCGCGCCGACATGGCGCAGCGATCTGCGCTCGCCGGACCGACGGTCGCGCATCCGGCTGCGGGCATCACCTGGCAACGCCGGCTGGCATTGGCATTGAATGCGCCGACCGCAACGGAGGTTTCCGCCTTCATCGACGGCGTTGTGCAGCCGGCGCTTGCAGCCGTTGCAGCCGAACTCAAACGCGGCGGCCGCGATGCCACGGTGGAGCGAAGCAGCGAGGGAGTTGTCGTGAGTTTGTCCGTTCCGGCCGAGCGCGTGCGGGATTTCGTCTACGCCGTCTCGCCGGGAACACAGAAATTGCCTGCCTACACCGCATTCGAAGCGACGAAGATGGAGCTTCGACATGAGGCGCGGACATCGTTCTCCGACGGTAGTCGTGGCTACGACATCATGGGCATGAACAAGGATCAGATCATCACGGATGTTCTCGCCCAGTTCGAGCGTTATCTCGCGCTGACGGCCTCGACCGAAACAGTGCTGATGACGAACGCGCCTGAACATTTCTAGGACAGCCATGAAGCGGCGCGGCATCGCGCCGCTTCATTATCCTGACGGAAGGCAAGGGTCAGCATGCCGATCTTGACGAGCAAAACGCCGCTGCCACGTCCAAGCACCGAGCGAACAGCTTCCCTGCCCCCGTCATGGCTCTGAGCAAGCCAGCATGATGCCGTCGGCAACCTCCTCGCAGCGCTCCGTAAGTGTCCCTGTGCCGACACGGATGTGGTTGCTCGGCGATACCGAGAACTTGGCGCCGGGGTGAACGGCGATGCCCCTGGCTGCGAGCGTCACCATCGCAAACGGGGCAGATGCGACGGGAACCCAGGCGCAGAGACCGCCTCCATCGCTCACCTGCACATCGCGATCCTTGAGCGCCACGGTCAGAGCATCCCGGCGCTGCTGGTAAAGTTCGCGCGCCCGATCGACGACAACGCCGGTCTCCACATCCCGCAGAAGCCATGCAGCAGCACCTTGAAGGATACGACTCGTCCAGCCGGCGCTGAAGCTTCTGTACGACTGGATCTGATCGACAATCGCCGCCGAACTCGAAAGCACGGCAAGCCGCAAGTCCGGACCGAAGGTTTTCGAATAAGACAGGATATGGATCACGCGATCGGGAAACCGGTTGCCCATCGACTGGCGCGAGGCGGACGAGATATCCCCCACACCGTCATCCTCGATGATCAGCGTATCCGTGCCGTCGAGAATACCGGCAAGCTCCGCCAGCCGCTCCGGACTGACCGTTTGCCCCGTGACCGAATGCAGGCGCGGCTGAAACAGGAACGCTACCGGCTTGTACGCCATCGCTTCCCTGAGCGACGACGGTAATGGGCCCTCTGCGTCACAGGTGACAGGGACGATACGGACCCCCCGATCCTCCAGAATGTCGAGAAGCCGCATCGCCGTGGGATCCTCTATGGCGACCGCCGCGCCCGGCATGACAAGCGCATGGAAGAGGGTGTAGACGGCGTTGTAGCCGCCATTGGTCGCCAGAAAGGCTTCGGCCTCGTATGGCCATGTCGCGCGCACCGCAGCTTCCAGTTCCGGCAATATGCGGCTTCGCTCGTAGCTGTTCAGCCCTTCGGCCGAAGCGCCATAGGCCATGGCTTGCGCCAGCGGCGGCAACAGGCGCGTGTCCGGCACGGCCTGGGTCAGGTTGAGCACGTCGCTTCCATAGCGGCCTGAACTTGCCAGTCGGGCCGGCTTGGCGATGAACCGGTCGCCACTGACGAAGGTGCCGTTCCGGCCTCGACCCGTGAGAATCTTCTGTCGCCGGAGATCGCTCCAGGCTTCCGATAGTGTCGCCGGGCTGACATTCAGCCGGAAAGCCAGATCTCGGATCGGCGGCAGCTTCGCGCCGACCGGCAACGCGCCCGCGCGGATCAAGGCACTGGTTTCCAAGGCAATCCCCCGGATCGTCCTATCGCTCAATCTTTCGGCAAACCAATCGCTATTATAAAGGGTGCTCATTTTTCCGCCACTTTAAATGTTCAATAACGTAATATCATTTGATCGATCAGATGTGAACATTTACTCTTGGGTAAGTCAAACCTTCCGAGAGAATTGCATGTCGATCACCCTGCGCCTTGCCCTTCGTGACTGGGATTACATGACCCCGCTGGTTCTCGGGGAGGTTTCCTCGCCACGGGTGACCATCGAGGTCGATCGCGTCGGCACCCTCGTGCCTCATATCGGCCGCGACGATGCGCACGATGCGGCCGAGATGTCGTTCAGCCGCTACGCCCAGCTTGTCAGCGACGGCGATACCTCGGTTGTCGGTATCCCCAATTTCATCATGCGGGGTTTCCGGCATCGCTGCATCATCACCACGAAGACCAGCGACATCAGCGAACTCCGTCATCTCGGCGGCAAGCGTATCGGGGTCACCGGTTGGCGCGATTCCGGCAATACCTGGACACGCGCAGCGCTGCGGCGAGAAGGCGTCGGGGTAGAGGATGCCTACTGGTTTGCCGGACGCCTGACCGACGCGCATCCGGTCACCGACCGGCTCGATGGCTTTGGCCGCCCGGGTCGTATCGAGGCGTGCCCGGACGAGCGCCCCATGATGGAGCTTCTTTTGGAAGGCAAGCTCGACGCCGTATTCACACCGTTTATGCCGGATGGATTCTTCGAGGCGAGTTCGCCATTTCGCCAGGTGCTTGCCGATTTCAGAGCCGACGAACGGCGCTACTTCAACGAAGTCGGCTATGTCCCGGGCATGCATCTGATCGGGATCAAGGCCGACATTGCCGCTGCGCATCCTTGGCTTGCCGGGGAACTGAGCGAACTGATCGATGAATCGCAGCGGGTCTGGACTGCCAAGCGCCGGAAATATGCCGAAACGACGCCCTGGATGTTCGACGAGATCCTGAAGACCGCGCGGGATCTTCCGGCCGACTGGAACAGGAGCGGGTTCGAGGCCAATCGCACGATGATCGCCGGTTTTGCGGAAGAATTGCATGTGCAGGGCATCATGCCGGCCCGCCTGTCCCCGGAGCAGCTGTTTCCGGGGGAAGCGAACGGTGCCCTTGTCGAACGGTCAGCCAAAGCGTCCTGAAGATCCATCAAAACCAATAAAAGGGAACTGCCAATGCCATCGAAATCCATCACCTCGCTCGTCCTTGTAGGCGCTCTTCTGTCGGGAACCGCGCTGGCGCAGGATGCGGCCATGCCGAAACTCACCGTCGACGAGGCGCTGCATGCGCGGCTTCCGGAAGACATCCGAAACGCCGGCAAGATGATTTCCGTCAACAACGGCTCTTTCCCGCCCTATGAAATCGTCAAGGGCACCGAAATGACGGGCGCAAGCGCCGATCTGACCGATGCGCTTGGCGAGATCCTCGGCGTGAAGATCGAGCACGCGACGGTCGGCGGACTTCCGGCTCTGCTTGCGGGCGTGAATTCCGGGCGCTACCAGTTCGCGTTCGGCCCCGTCGGCGACTTCAAGAGCCGCGAGGAATCCAATGATTTCGTGGACTGGGTTCAGGAATACGTAGTCTTCGCGGTCCAGAAGGGCAATCCGAAGGGGATCACCTCGCTCGACACGGCCTGCGGCCAGCGCATCGCCGTTATGGCAGGCGGCTCGGCCGAGCGCGTCATTCAGGCACAGCAGGAAAAGTGCAAGACGGACGGCAAACCGGCTGTGGAGATCCAGTCCTTTACCGACCAGCCGAGCTCGATTCTGGCTGTCCGTTCGAAGCGCTCGGACGCTTTCTTTTCATCGCAGGCACCCCTGACCTATTTCGTCTCGCAGGCCAACGGACAGCTCGAACTGACGGGCATCGGGCAGAAGAACGGTTTCGAAGCGCTCTACCAGGGCGCCGTTGTGCCGAAGGGATCGCCGCTCGGTGAGATCCTTCGCGATGGTGTCAAGGAACTCATGGACAACGGCACCTATGCCGCGATCATGAAGAAGTGGGGTCTTGAGAACAATATGCTCAAGGAGCCGGGCATCAATCTCGGCGGAACCCTGCCAAAATGAGCGCCGCGTTCCCAACAAACCCGACGGGATCGGTGGACGCACGTGATGTCGCGACCGCGCATCGCCCGTTCCGCACCGACCGGCTCATCCTCTGGACGATCACGCTGGCGATCGCCGCTAATTTCGCGTGGGTCGTCGCTCACAACGAGAATTTCGGCTGGCCCGTCGTCTCGCAGTATTTCTTCGATCCCACGGTGATCAGCGGGTTGTATGTCAGCCTCGGCCTGACCGTGGTCGCCATGGCAATCGGTGTCGTCCTCGGCCTGTTGCTCGCCATTGCGCGCCTGTCGTCCGACAAGCTGGCCTTCACGCTGGCCGGCCTGTTCATCTGGTTCTTCCGCGGCACGCCGCTCCTGGTCCAGCTGATCTTCTGGTACAATCTCTCGACGCTGTTCCCCACCCTCTCGATCGGCATCCCCTTGGGCCCGACGCTCGCCAGCTGGGACACCAATTCGGTCATCACCCCGATGACCGCCGCCATCGTCGGCCTCGCGCTCAACGAGGCGGCCTATATGGCGGAAATCATTCGCGGTGGCCTGCTCTCGGTCGATCGCGGCCAGGCGGAAACGGCTGAAGCTTTCGGCATGGCCCGGGCTCGCACGCTCTGGCGCATCGTCATTCCCCAGGCCATGCGCTCGATCGTGCCACCGACAGGAAACCAGCTGATCAGCATGATCAAGGCGACGTCGCTCGTCAGCGTCATCGCGATGGCCGATCTGCTTTATTCGGTCCAGTCGATCTACAATGCGACCTTCGAAGTCATCCCCATGCTGCTGGTGGCCGTCATCTGGTACCTGCTGATAACCTCGGTGCTCAATATCGGGCAAGGTTACATCGAACGCTATTATGGGCGCGGTGATCGCCGCTCGGGGGATGCAGCCGCCGATGTTTCTACGAATGCCGGCCCGGTGTCCCCCATCGTACAGGAGGCAAACCATTGAACATCCCGGCGACCATCACCCCGCAGATGATCGAGGCGGCGCCTGTGGCACCTCTCGTCGTGGCTCGCAACGTCCATAAATCCTTCGATCGCCTGGAGGTGCTGAAAGGGATCGACCTCGACGTCTCCCCCGGCGAGGTCGTCGTCATCCTTGGCCCGTCCGGATCCGGCAAGTCGACCTTTCTGCGCTGCATCAACCATCTTGAGGCGATCAACAAAGGGTCGATCTTCGTGGACGGCGAGCAGATCGGCTACCGCCTGAAGAACGACCGTCTGGAAAAGCTCTCGGGCAATGCCATCGCCCGGCAGCGGCGCAAGATCGGCATGGTCTTTCAACAGTTCAATCTCTATCCCCACATGACCGTGCTGCAGAACATCATCGAGGCGCCGGTCGGCATACACGGAGAAAGCCGGAAGGCGGCAACCGAAAACGCCATGCTGCTTCTCGATCGCGTCGGGCTCTCCGCAAAGGCCGGCAGCTACCCGCGACATCTCTCGGGCGGCCAGCAGCAACGTGTCGCGATCGTGCGCGCCCTGGCGATCAAGCCGAAACTGATGCTGTTCGACGAGCCGACCTCGGCGCTCGATCCGGAACTGGTGGGAGAGGTCCTTTCGACCATGCGCGACCTTGCAAGCCAGGGCCTGACGATGATCGTCGTCACTCACGAGATCGGGTTTGCCCGCGAGGCCGCCGACCGCGTCGTCTTCATGGATGGCGGCCATATCGTGGAGCAGGGACGTCCGGAGGACGTTCTCGGAAAGCCGCAGCATCCGCGCACGCAGGCCTTTCTGTCCCGCTTCATCTGAAGTCCGCGCCTGACGCAACCCAGACGCTGCGCTCCGGTCAGGCGCGCAGTCCATCCCCCTTGCCTGAACACTGGATTATCCGATGACACGCGACAATGCCTCTGCCCGTATCTCCGACTTCGACGCCATCAAGAACGACCTCATCGCCACGCGCCACCACCTGCATGCCCATCCGGAACTGTCCTTCGAGGAAGTCGAGACCGCGCGTTTCGTGGCGGAGAAGCTTGAAGGCTGGGGCTATGACGTCGCCCGCAATGTCGGCGGGCATGGCGTGGTGGCGCGCCTCAAGGTCGGATCCGGCACGAAAAGCGTCGCCATCCGCGCGGATATGGACGCTCTCCCGATCACGGAAGAAACGGGCCTTGCCTATGCAAGCACGGTTGTAGGGCGAATGCATGCCTGCGGTCACGACGGGCACACCACGATGCTTCTCGGCGCAGCGGAATACCTTGCCCGGACCCGCCGGTTCGACGGCACGGTCAACCTGATCTTCCAGCCGGCAGAAGAGGCCGGTGTGGGAAGCGGCGCGCAGGCGATGATCGCCGACGGGCTGTTCGAGCGCTTTCCCTGCGACGCGATCTTCGGCCTTCACAATCATCCCGGCGCACCGGCCGGACATTGGCTGATGCGGTCCGGTCCGCTCATGGCGGCGGCGGATACCGTGAAGATCACCATCACCGGCAAGGGTGGCCATGCCTCGCGTCCGCATCTGACGATCGATCCCGTGGTGATCGCCTGCACGCTCGTCGTTTCACTGCAGTCGATCGTCTCGCGAAACATCGATCCGACGCAGACCGCTGTGATTACTGTCGGCGCCATCCATGCGGGCGAGGCGTCGAACGTCATTCCGAACACCGCGACGCTATCGTTGAGCGTGCGGTCCTTCGAGCCGAAGATTCGTTCGCTGCTTGAACAGCGCATCCGCGCGATGACGCAAGCGGTGGCCGAAGGACATGGCGCGTCGGCCGAGGTTGCTTTCGAGCATGGTTATCCCGTCGTCGTCAATTCGGATGCAGAGACTGCGTTTGCCCGAGGCATCGCGGAGGAACTGGTCGGTACCGAGAATGTCTCCACCTGCCACCTCATCCCCGGCAGCGAGGATTTTGCCTACTTTTTGGAGCATCGTCCAGGCAGCTTCCTGCGCCTTGGCAACGGCGTGGATTCCGAAATTCTGCATAGCTCGAAATACAACTTCGCCGACGAGAGTCTCACCACAGGCGCGGCAATGTGGGCGAGGCTTACGGAAAGATTTCTTTCTTGAGACCATGGTGCTGAGTTAGCCGAGGGAAAGTACGGTCGCCGCACGTTTGTCCATGCTCTCATCATTCGAGCCGCCGACCGGAAGAGGCCACTGTCGGAATCGTCATAGGGTTGCAGCTTACGCAAGCCGCTGATATCCCATCGCGATGGCTATGACTGACCATGCCGCCCGCTGAAACTTCCATAAGGAGACCGGCGGCGTGCATGGGATGCGCCGCAGGATCTCCGGCGTCAACCGGGCGACACGTCCTGCAGCGTGATGGAAACGCACCTGAGGAATGAGAGAGATATGACTGAAATTGCCAATGTCTTCATCGGTTTCGACACCAAGGAAGTTGCTGCCTATCACGTCCTTTGCCAGAGCATTCTGGAGAAGAGCTCGATGCCGGTATCGTTCACGCCGATCGTGCTGAGCAATGTCGGCAACATCTTCACGCGTGAGCGCAATGCCCTGCAGTCGACCGAATTTTCCTTCTCACGATTCCTCGTGCCGTATCTCAGCAACTTCGAAGGTTGGTCGCTTTTTGCCGATTGCGACATGCTGATGCGCACCGACATCGCCAAGCTATGGGAACTGAAGGACGACCGATACGCAGCCATGTGCGTCAAACACGACTATGTGCCGAAGGTTGAAACGAAATTCCTCGGTCAGGTGCAGACGAAGTACGAGAAGAAAAACTGGTCGAGCGTCATCCTGTTCAACAATGCCAAGTGCCGCAAGCTGGATCTCGACTACGTGAACACCGCGACCGGCCTCGAGCTTCATCAGTTCAAGTGGCTGGAGTCCGAAGATCTGATTGGCGAACTGCCCCCGGCCTGGAACTGGCTGGTCAACGAGTACGAGCACAGTGACGATGCCGCCTTGGTGCATTTCACGGATGGTGGCCCCTACTTCGAGGAATATAAAAACGACGACTACTCGGAAGAGTGGTTTGCCACGCGCGAGCGCATGCTGCACGTCCAGCAGCGTTGATCCTGCTCTGATGCGGCAGGCTGCACCTCGCGGTCTGCCGCATCAATGCATCGTCTACAGGCGCTTCACATGTCATTTCCGCACCCCCCTTAAAGACGGGAGAATATTGCTGTAGGAGGTGGCGCAGGAGCCGCATCGCGATCGCACGGTCGCAGCGCTGCAGGGTCCGCAAGGGGTCGGGATATGACGTCGAAAGTTTTGGAAGCCAGCGGTGGCGTGAAGCAGATCATCTGCATCAACTGGGGCACGAAGTACGGCCCACCCTTCATCAACCGGCTCTATGCCATGGTGGAGCGCAACATCACCCCGCCCTTCACGTTCACCTGTTTTACCGATAACCGGGATGGCATCCGGCCCGAGGTCGCCTGCGAGGATCTTCCGGAACTCGACGTCGTCATGCCCGTCAACTCGCGCGGGATCTGGCCGAAAGCGAGGCTCTGGAGCAAGACGCTCGGCAACCTCAAGGGCGCGGTGCTGTTCCTCGATCTCGATCTCGTCATCGTGTCGTCTCTCGACGATTTCTTCACGGTCGGGGGACCGGACGATATCGTGATGGCGAAGAACCAGACGACGCCATTCGAGCGCTTGGGACAAACGTCGCTCTTTCGCTTTCCCGTCGGCAAATTGTTGCCCATTCAGGAAAAATTCCGCGCCAATCCGCAAGAGGTGGCGGACAAATATCGATACGAACAGCGTTTCGTCACCAAGAATGCACCGGGTGGGGTCAAGTTCTTTCCGAGACGCTGGGTCCTGCATTTCCGCCAGGACTGCCGTCGTCCGTTTCCGCTGAATTACGTCCTGCCGCCCAAACTACCGAAGTCGGCCCGGGTTATCATCTTTCCTCGCGGCCTGCTCCCCCAGCACGCGCTGGAGGGGAAGTACGGAGAAAAGCAGGCTGCGGCCAAGCCCGGAACGTACTTCATGGACGTCGTAACCGGCAGGAGACGCAGGCACACTCTCTTCAAAGATCTGCGCCACTACATCAAGCCGACCCTCTGGGTAGGGGATCATTGGCGGGAATAGGCCACCGCCTCACTCATTGAAACGTTGATTTCTCAAATCTGTCGCTTCACGCTGATGGCGGAACTGGGCGGACCACGATCATGCCGGTCCGCCAAGGCCTGCGCCACAATCCCGCCGATGCGTTTGGTCTCGTTGAGAGGCTCGTATGCATAGGCCCCAAGCTCGCCATTGAAGGCCCTGGTGAGTTTCAACGTATCGCGCAGGTCTCGGTGATACGTTTCGAATTTCGTCAGCCGCTCGCCAGGAACGGGCGTAAGATCGAGTGTGTAGACAGGTTTTCCCGTCACCAGCGCTTCACAAGGCATCGTGATCGAGTCCTTCCCGATCAAAAACGCATCTGCAGCCGCCATGAACGCGAAATAGGGATTTTCACCCGTTCGGTCCCAGACGGTGACGTTGGAAGACCGCAGCTTCAAGACCGCCTGCAAGGTCTCGTCGCTCGATCTTCGCGAGACAGAGATCAAGACCTTCCACCCCGCAGCCTCCAGACCCCGAACGGCATCCCGGATCGCCAGATGGCACCGCTCGTCATAGAGATAAGCGCCGTTGGAGCCACCTAGAAAGACGGCGGCTACGCGATCTCCCGGCGCAGCATATCGTGTCCGGCCGCCTGCATATGTCGCCAGTTTCTCGGGCGTTATCTGGTGCGGAACGCCCACCATCTTGTGCACGTGGTCGATGCCATCAAGCTCCGGAAGCCAGTCGTGCCGCGAGACGAAGACCAGATCGTAACCGTCCACGCGCGGGCGTTGCAGATGCACGGCGAACGGCCGTCCGCCAAAGGCGTGCTTCATGGCGAGCACGGGCTCTTCCGCGCGGAAACCGCAGGACACCATGAAAGCGGGTTCCTCCTCACGGACCGAGAAGAGGCGCGGGCAAAACCATTTGCGCCAGCCTCGCAGCCGCGTCACGATTTTGACGACGGGTTCCGGATCGATCTGCCTCGCGATGCCGAGACACTGTGTCAGCGTGCCCGCCTTCTCTTCGGTGACGGCCCAGGCCTTTGGCACGCGGCGCAGGCTCTGGATATTATCAGGATGTCCGGTCATGCGTCTGCTCCAGCGATTGGGAACTGGACCGCGGACTGGCCCAGATCGATCCTGTTCTGTTCGATGAAGGCAACCATGCCGCGGTCCTCTATCACGTCCTGCTCGATGTACCGTGCGGTCGCCGCGACCTTTCGGATGTATTTCTCCGTGGTATCGTCGAACGACCACCCGCGCGAGACTTTCTCTGCCAGCTCCTCTTCCGACTTCAGGTAGTAGTGGTTGAGCTGCAGGTACTCGGCCGAGTAGAATGTCTCTGCTTTCCGGTCGCGTACGGGCGAGACGGTTCCGGCATCGTTGGATGTCCGGTCGCCGAAATCCCTGGTTCGGAAACGATGGACGCTCACGCCGGTGACGCGCGTGGGGTCGACGATGCATTTGAAATTACTGGCATTCGCATCCTGCCGTTCCGGGTGGGCGACCCGCGTTGTATAGCTGAGGCAGACCGGCCCCTTGGGACGCGACCGGTGCCCGCCATGGCCGAACATATGCCACGGCAGGGAAATGTTCGGAAAGCCTCCGGCGTGCCGCAGCGCGTCTTCGAGCGTGCTATCCCGCTTTGGAAAGAGGAATTCATCGACGTCGATGAAGGCCATCCAGTCGTATCGTCCGCCGAAGTTGAGCAGAGCATGTGCGAAGGCGATGGCCTGACCGTTCAGCACCACCGATGTACCGTCGTCGCGCATGCGCATGATCCAGGGAACGATCGTCAGAAACTTCGACGACAAAAGCGAGCGCAGGATGTCCATCGTGCCGTCCGTCGAACCATCGTCGTAGATATGGAAGTGCCGAACGCCGATCGCCCTGTGGAAGCGGACCCATTCCTCGATATAAGGCGCCTCGTTCTTGACGCAGGCCATGATGGCGATACCGTGCCGATCAGCCTGCGGCACCGGCGGCACGATGGCGAGTTCCCGCGTGAAACTCCGTTTGCTCTTCCATCCGAACATATTGTAAGAACCCGATGACAACAGGACCGGGCCGGCCCCATACCGACCGCGTCCGCATGGGCTTACTATCATCCCGGACCGTAATTCAACAGCGTCCGTCCCGATGAACCGGGTTTCACCCGATATCGTCTGAAAGTGTCAAATCTTATGGAATTTCCCGGGTATCATGAAGGCGCGCCGGTCGCCGCCACCACATCGGGCCTGACGTCCGAACAGGCTTGGACAGCGTTCTTTTCCCGCTTTCCACACATCATCCTTGTCGCCAACAGCGAACAGGTCGATGTACCCGCGCTGCAGCGCGTCTATCCCGCAGACTCCCTCTTCGTTTTCTTCAACAAGGCTTACAAAGTTCTCCAGCATCCGTTCGCCGGCCATTGCATGCTCGTCTCGCGTGCGCAGCCGCGTGGCGCGAACATCGTCTACCGGGGAGAGGTCGAGCAGGTCCTTGCGCTGTTTGCGCCGTCCACGTTTTGCGGCATCGCCAATATTCGCCTCGCCGAGAGCGAGACGCCGAACACGCAGGCCGATTACGGTGGCACGGCGACCGGTCATCTTGATCTGACGGAACTTTGCCGGGAGATCTACCCCTCCGACAAGCTGCCGACCTCGGGATTCGCGCTCGCGTACTGGCTGCTGGAACGACGGGTGCCGGTCAAGGTCGTGCTCGCGGGCTTTTCCGCCAAAAGAAGCGAGAAATGGCGCGTCGTCGCGGTGCATGACTGGACGTTCGAGCAGGTGTGCCTGAAGGTCTTCGCGCAGGCCGGCAAGCTTACGCTGCATGAGGCGGACCTCGCCAATCCCTACGCGAAGCTTGCCGCGCGTTTCCCCGAGATTCCCTCGGCCGATATAGCCTTCACCATTGCCGACGTTCTCTCGCAACGTCTCGGCAATACCGATGCGCAGGTCGACAAGCTCATCTCCCTCACTGGCGTCTTGAAATCGGCCGATCTGTTCCTGCGCAATCTCAAGCCGCGTTTCCTGAAGAAGCGGTGACGAACCCTCCCGCGGCAAGCAGCATGAAGGTCTATCGATGACGAACGTCAAGAAGTTGCTCGTTGAGACACGGCAGCGCCTCCACCGGTCGCTGAAGTACCGGCTAAGCCGCCCCATGCCGCCCGCATGCGCCCACGCGTTCGAAGGCCCCGTCGTCGTCGTCGGTTCGGCCCCGGTCATTCACAAACCCGAGGGGTGGGACGAGTCTTTCAGCGTCATCACGATCAACGGCTCCCAATCCGCCATCCGCGCCTGGGGGGTCGATGTTCCCGACATCACCTTCATGATGTTCAATCAGGTCGAGGGCACCAATACGAACGCCGTCGAAGTGCGCCGCGTCCTGTCCGGACAGAGGACGCGCAGCCTGTACGTTCTCCTCTGGCGCAAAAACGCTCGGCAGCGGCTGGTGAATGGCCTGAAGGCCTTCGACTATGGCTACGATGAACTCGTCATCGTGGACCGCTACGAACGCATGGCCTTGCTCGACCGCATCACCGGCCGCAAGAACACGGAAGTTCGCACCGAAGACAAGTGTTCGAACGGCCTGAACGCCGTTCTCTTTGCTCTCCACCACGGCGCGCCGCAGGTCATTATCACCGGCATCAACCCGAATTCCACGGGGCATTCCTACAACCAGACCGGCCTCGCCCGCGCTCACGTGCAGATGGACAAGACAATCATCGAACAGCTGCTTGCGGAAGGGCGGCCGCTTTTCACCGCCGATCCGCTGGTATCGCGCGATCTTGGTATCCCCTTGTGGACCGGGCGAGCATAGCGTTACCTCACGCGACAACACAATCGGGGGTTCGGTTCGATAAAAACGTCACGATACTTGATTGACGCGCTCATCTTTATCCTTTAGCAAACGCGCATCGACCAGATCTAGCCAGTTGGTCGGGGCGGCAGAGGAGTGCATGCGGGAGGAAGGCGGATAGAGCAACCGTTCTTCGAAGGAAATTGAACCCATGCGCCTCCTCAGATCAGCCGTCGTGAAAGCGGCCTTTCTCGCATCCGCCTGGATGACCCTCTCCGCCGGCACGGCCGCAGCCACCGATTATCCCCTTGTCGTCAAAGACATTTCGGGCCGCGAGATCACAATCGCTTCGGAGCCGAAGCGCATCGTTGTGCAGGACGGACGCGATCTCTTCGCACTGGCGCTGCTCGATCGTGCAGATCCGTTTGCGCGCGTCGTCGCCTGGAACAACATTCTCTCCCGCTCCGATCCAGCATCCTGGGCCGTTTTCCAGAAGCAGTGGCCGGAAAGCTCGGCAAAGCCCATCGACATGAAATTCGGTGACGAGGGACAGGTCAATCTCGAACAGGTCGCCGCCACGAAGCCTGATTTGCTTGTGTTCCAGACGCGCGTACGGCAAGCCCTCGACGATGCGGACCTCTTCAACCGGCTGGCCAAGCTCGGCATTCCGATCATTCTGATCGACACAGAACTGGAGCCGACAATCAACGGTCCGAAGACCGTGGATCTTCTCGGCAAGGTGCTGAACCGCGAGACGGAAGCGAAGGAATTCACCGACTTCTACGCCGAGCGCCTTGCAAAGGTGAAGGCAGGCTTCGCCGGTGCCGAAAAGCCGAGGGTCTTCGTAGAGGCCAAGGCCGGACAGAAGGGCCTCGACTCCTGCTGCTTCACGCATGGCGATGTCTATTGGGGCAAGATCGTCGCAGACGCCGGTGGCATCAACATCGGCACCCAGCTGGTCAAGGGCCGCACCGGGGACGTGACGACGGAAACGCTGATCGCCGAGAAGCCGGATGTCTTCGTGATGACGGGCTCGCCATTCTCGAATGAAGGTTCGGTCTCCCCCACCTTCGGGCTGAATGCCGACAAGGCTGCCATCGAGACATCGCTTAAGACTTTGTCCGAGCGAAAGGGCTTCTCCTACATCAAGGCCGTCGAAGAGAACCGCGTCGTCGGCCTCTACCACCAGCTCTATGCCAGCGCGTGGAACATCTATGCGGTCGAATATCTCGCCAAGGCCTTCTATCCCGAGCGTTTTGCAGATCTGGATCCCGATGCAGACCTCGCAACGATCATCGGCAGCTTCACGGGTCTTCCCAAGGACCTGACGACCGTCTATGGGGCAAAAGCCGCACCGACCAAGTAGTCCGCATGAAAGACCTGCATTGCCGACGGGCCGCCAGACGGCCCGTCATCCTGATAGACGATCCCTGTATTGAAAGACGCATGGATCGAGACGCGGCAGAGAACGATTTGGCTTTACCCCTGACGGAAACCGCAGCGCCGGAGAGCGCCGAGGCCCATTACGGCGAATCGGTGATGCGGCGCGTGCTGATCATCGTCGCTCTCCTTGTCGTGCTCGCCTGCGCCTTCATCGCAGATATCGCCATCGGCTCCGGAACGCTCTCGCCCGCCGATGTCGCGAACGTGCTGTTTTCCCCGTCGACGGCAGATGCGAGCAGCCGTTTCGTCGTGTGGGAACTGCGCATGCCGATGACCTTGATGGCGCTTGTGACGGGGATCTCACTGTCTCTCTCCGGCCTCCTCATGCAGACGATCCTCGACAATCCGCTTGCCGAGCCCTTCACGCTCGGCGTGTCCTCCGCCGCGGGTTTCGGCGCGGCGCTGTCGCTCGGCTTTTCCGTCTCGCTTACATCCGCCATGCCATGGATGCCGCCCGAGTTGCTGACGGCGGCCAATGCCTTCCTTTTCGGCCTTCTGGCAACCGGGCTCGTCCTGGCACTCACGCGGGGCGGCACAAGCGTTCAGGCAATCACGCTGCTGGGCATTGCCCTGCACTTCGTCTTTTCCTCGCTGCTGTCACTCGTCCAGTACATGGCGAGCGTCGATCAGCTGCAGAGCATCGTCTTCTGGCTGATGGGCTCCTTGCAGCGCGCAACCTGGCTCAAAGTATCGATCGCGGCGGGGCTTTGCGCCATTGCGCTGCCCATCGTTCTCCTGAATGCCTGGGCCTTGACGACCATCCGCTCCTTCGGCGAGGAGGCTATCGTCTTCGGCGTGCGCGTCAGGGCGCTGCGGATCATGATGCTGACCATTTCGGCGCTGCTCGCCGGCGCAGTGACCGCCGTCGTCGGCATCATCGGTTTCATCGGACTTGTGGGCCCGCATGTCGCCAGACTGCTGGTGGGTGAGGATCATCGCTTCACGATTGCCGCGACAGTGGCTGTCGGCGGGGTCTTCGCCGTTCTTGCCTCGCTTGCGACCAAGGTCATCGTGCCCGGAGCGGTGCTACCGCTCAGCATGGTCACGTCTCTGACCGGCCTGCCCTTCTTCATCTTCCTCGTCCTGCGACAGTCGCGGAGCCCGGGCGCATGAGCCTCTCGGTCGGAAACTACAGTGTCACCATCGGCGCGCGCCGTGTCGTGCAAGACGTGTCATTCGACGCAAAGCCAGGCCGGATGCTGGCGGTTCTCGGCCCGAACGGTGCTGGAAAATCGACGTTGCTGAAAGGGTTCTGCAGCATGCGGCGCGGTGAAGGCCGCGTTCGGCTGGATGATACCGACCTCCTCGCCATGCGTCCCATCGACCGGGCGCGGCAGGTCGGCTATGTCGCGCAGGATCTGGCCCAGCTCGATGTCGCCCTGGATGTCTTCGAGCTGCTGCTCCTGGCCCAGAGCGGCGGACGGCGCTCGTGGCGAGCCCCGCCACAGGCCTTTCGTCGCGCAGAGGAAACGCTGGAGACGCTTGGCTTGTCGCGTTTTGCCCGCTGCCGACCCGGCCAGCTCTCGGGCGGGGAGCGGCAGATGATCGGCCTTGCGCTCGCTCTCGTGCGCCGGCCGCGCCTGCTGCTTCTCGACGAGCCAACCTCGGCACTCGATCTCGCCAACCAGCTGCAAATTCTCGATGCTGTCGCCGAACATACGCGGCAGCATGAGGTGGTGACACTTGCCGTGCTGCACGATCTCAATCTGGCAACACGCTACGCCGATGAGGTTCTTCTGCTGAAAGACGGCCGCGTGCACACATCCGGTTCGACGGAAACGGTCATGGACCCCGCAACGATCTCCGATGTTTACGGCGTCGAATGTCACCCCCTGCCTGTCCCCGGGACACGGTTCACGGCATTATATCCCGTGGCGCGCACGGCAAGCACGCGGCATCCGGCGGACTAGCGTCTTACCGCCGCTTCGGCAGATCGAAACATGCAAGCGTCGGCAGACCTCCGCTCACATACACCTGCGCCATCTGGCGCTGGACAACCCGCAACTGCTATGCAGCCGGTGATCCGTCACATGGTCGTCTCCATGGGTAGAGAATGCTGGAGGAATGTGGCCGATGCCACAGCGAAAAATATTCGATTCCGGTTTCCGTGACGAACTCACGCAACTCCTGACGTGGCGTCGCGATGTGCGGCAGTTCCGTACGGATCCGCTTCCGCCGGGAACGACCGAGCGCCTTGTCCAGGCGGCTAGCCTTGCACCTTCGGTCGGCCTCAGCCAGCCCTGGCGTTTCGTCTTCGTGGAGGACGCCCGTCGGCGGACGACCGTACGCAATGTTTTCGAAACCTGCAACGCCGCAGCACTCGCGGGCTACTCCGGTGAAAAGGCTGAACGCTATGCGCGGCTGAAGCTCGCGGGCCTTGATGCTGCGCCCTGCCAGTTCGCCGTATTTTGCGACCGTTCGGTTTTGCAGGGGCACGGGTTGGGGCGCAGTACCATGCCGGAAACGCTCGATTACTCGGTAGTGCTCGCAGTTCACACGCTATGGCTTGCCGCCCGCGCAGAAGGGCTTGGGCTCGGCTGGTTGTCGATCCTCGATCCGGCAACCGTCGTGGCCGCGCTGGATGTACCAAAAACCTGGCATTTCATCGGCTATTTCTGTCTTGGCTATCCCGCAGCCGAAGACGATACGCCGGCGCTGGAACGCGCAGGTTGGGAGCAGCGCTGCGACCCGGCACGTGTGATCGTCAGGCGATAGGCGACAGACGTTCGTAACACGCGCTCCGACAGAGCTCGGCCGTTCTCGGCCTCCGCTTCCTGGCAGTGCCTATCGCGGGTATTGCTGCGCCAATGGGGCCCGGAAACTGCGGCGTACCGTCGCAAGCCGAGGAACCGCCGCTATCGCAATAAGCCTTGCCCGCCATCGATCCAGATGGGAGAGCCGGTGATATGGCGTGACTTGTCGGATGCGAGGAAGGCGATGAGATTCGCGACATCCTCGCTTCGACCGGGCTTGCCGCCCGTGAGGGGAACCTGACCTTCCGGCCATTCCACCGGTATACCCGTTTCCTCCTCCTTGCGCTGGTCGGTATTGGCGGAGATGCGCGTTTCGATCTCTCCCGGGCAGACAGCGTTGATGCGGATGCCATGGCGGGCAAGCTCCAGCGCAAGTTGCTGTACCATTGCAACCTGACCGGCCTTGGTTGCGGTGTAGGCCGTGGCGCCCGGCGTCGTGAATGTTCGCGTCCCGTTGATCGAAGAGACCACGACGATCGATCCGCCACCAGCCTTTTTCAGGTGCGGCACGGTCGTGTGTATGGTGAGGTAGGTTCCCGTAAGGTTGATGGCGATCGTCCGGTTCCATTCCTCCGGCGTGAGGTCGTCGATGGGGGCCCAGACGCCGTTGATGCCGGCATTGGCGACCACGACATCAAGTCTGCCAAACCGTTCCGTCAGGCGCGAGAGGGCGTTCCGCATCTCCTCATGCTCGGCCACATCGGCCGTCAAGGCCTCCACCTCCGCGCCTGTCTTCCGGATCTCGGCCGCCGTCTGTTCCAGTTCGTCCGGCGTATGGCCGAGGACACCGATCCGATATCCGTCCTGCGCAAGCACTAAGGCCGCAGCCTTCCCGATTCCGGATCCGGCTCCCGTGACAAGTGCGACCGGCGTCATGTATCGTCTCCTTCGAACACTGCTTTCCCGCCTAACCGACAGCGACGACGCCCGGTTCCCGAAGGTGTACGACCGCGAGGAGAGGCGGTGCAGTCAACGCAGGGAACCAAGGCTTCTGCGAAGGGTTTGGCAGCAGCAGCATTCGATGAAGCCTGTTGCGGAAGACGGACTGACCCGGCATGCTTGAGGAGACACGCATATGAACCTTCGCATTGCCGGCATTCTTGCTATGGGCTTATCGCTTGCAGCCTGCACCACGGCCTCGACCGAGTTGGAGCCTATCCCCGGCAGCCTGATCTATAATGGCCAGCCGCGCACGAAGCTGACGAAATCGCCGATCGGCTCCACGTTTACCCACCGCTTCCTCGACCCGCGAGGCGACCGCTATCTGGAGACCTACCAGATTCAGGAAGACCGCAGCGTCAGGCTCATCTCCCGGCGCAAACTCAATATCTTTGTCGGCTTGGGCAACGATCGCGATTATTGACGAGGCCCGAAAGCCTCAAGCGCGTGGCATGACGGCAACCGCTTTCGGCACGATCTCGGACACCTCCGGGCGACTGTCTGCGGGATTGCCGGGCTGCGTCCGGGTGATGACCACCGGCACGGACTTGGCAGCGGGCGTGTTGCTTCGCGTATCGCGATGCGACAGGGACAGGAGTCCATTCGTCTCGGGATAGTAAGCCGCGCAGCAACCTTCCGGCACGTCATAGGCAACGACTTTGAAGCCGCCCGCCCTCCGTTCGATACCATCACCCGCAACGGCTGCGAAATCGACGACCGTTCCCTCGGGAACGCCGAGCGTCGCCATATCCTTCTCGTTCATGAAGACCACCATGCGATCCCCGGATATGCCGCGATAACGGTCATTGTTGGAATAGACCGTCGTGTTGAACTGGTCGTGGCTGCGGAGCGTCATCAGTTGAAGGTGCGGCCGCTCCGGCGCATCGTCATTCTGGTCCTTGAGGTCCGGATTGAACAGGAAGTTCGCCCTGCCGGTCGGGGTTGCCCAGCGACGCTCGCTCGCTCCGTTCGGCAGGCGGAAGCCGCCGGGCTTGCCGATCCGGATATTGTAGTCGCGAAATTGCTCGGGAAGCACCTCCTCGATCTTGTCGCGGATACGGTCATAGTCGGCGACGAGGCCGTCCCAATCGATGGATGCGCGATCCGCAACGGTGGCCTTGGCAAGGTTGGCGACGATCCAGGGCTCGGAGCGGCAATGCTCGCTCGCCGGCGCCAGGCGCCCCGTGGAGCCATGAACCATCGAAAAGCTGTCCTCCACCGTCACTGTCTGCGCGACGCCCTGCTGCAGATCGAGCTCCGTCCGGCCGAGCGCGGGGAGAATGTAGGCCTGCTTGCCATGGATGAGGTGGCTGCGATTGAGCTTCGTCGCGATCTGCACCGTCAGACCGATCTCGGGCACCTTCTCCGCGATCCGATCGATATCGGGGATCGCGCGGAAGAAGTTGCCGCCGAGCGCGAGGAATGCATCTACCTCGCCGCGAAGGATCGCCTCGCAGCACTCGGCAGTATCGTGACCATGCTCGCGCGGGCTGACAAAGCCGAAAGCCGCATCCAGCTGCGAGAGAAAATCTTCCGTCGGCGTCTTGTTGATCCCGACCGTGCGGTCGCCCTGGACATTCGAGTGTCCGCGGATCGGACATGCCCCCGCGCCGAGGCGGCCGATATTGCCACGCAGGAACAACAGGTTAAGGATCTGCTGCATGGCATCGCCGCCATGCTTGTGCTGGGTGATGCCCATGCCCCAGCAGGCAATGACCCGCTCTGCCTTCATATAAATGTCGGCGGCCTGCTCGATCTGTTCGCGGCTTAGCGCCGTGTAGTGCTCGATCTCGTCCCAGCTCAGATTACGTATGAAGTCTGCGAAGGCGGCAAAGCCCGCCGTATGCTCTTCAAGAAACGCGGTATCGAGGATCCGCGTATCGCCGGAGGCGAGCGCCGCATCGTCGGCTGCAATTACCACCTTGCAGATGCCCTGCATGGCCATGATGTCGCCGCCGGTGCGCAGCTGAAAATAGTTGGAGGTGATCGTCTGGCCTCTGCCCGTCAGCATCTCGACCGGGCTCTGCGGATCGGTGAACCGCAAAAGCGCCCTCTCCTTCAGCGGATTGAACGTGACGATCGGCACGCCGCGCTTGGCCATGTCGTGCAGGTAGGTCATCATGCGCGGGCTGTTCGTGCCGGGATTCTGCCCGATGATGAACAACGCGTCGCAATGTTCCCAGTCCTCGAGCGTCACCGTGCCCTTGCCGATACCGATGCTCTCCGGCAGCGCGACCGTCGTCGTTGCATGGCACATATCCGAGCAATCGGGAAAATTGTTGGTGCCGAGAAGCCGGCCGTGAAGCTGCCAGAGGAAGGCCGCCTCGTTCGAGGCTCGCCCGGATGTGTAGAATTCGACCCGCTTCGGATCGAGATTGCGCAATATGCCACCGATTTCGGCGAGTGCGACCGACCAGTCCACCGGTTGATAGGTGTCCGTTGCGGCATCATAGCGCATCGGATGCGTCAGGCGGCCATGCGCCTCCAGCTCATGATCGCTCCAGGACTTCAGGTCCTCAACCCGGTTCGTCGCAAAGAAATCCGGTCCGGTCCGCTTCTTCGTTGCCTCCCAGGCGACGGCCTTGGCACCGTTCTCGCAGTATTCGGCGAAATGCGGCTTTTCCGGATCAGGCCAGGCGCAGCTGGGGCAATCGAACCCTCCGGGCTTGTTCATCGATAGAAGTGCACGGTTGCCCTTGAGAAGAATTTGCTGCTTGCTCAGATGCTGCTCGACGGCGTTCAGTGCCCCCCATCCGCCTGCTGGTGGTTGTTGTGGCGCCGCCTTGCGTCCGTCAGCCATCTCTTTCTCCTCTTTGTCCGCTCGGATAAACGCCGCCGAACCCTCTCCGCCTCACGAAGTTCCCGGGATGCATAATGCTTTGCGCATATGCAACCTGAAGTCTCGGGCCGCATCTTGCATTCCTCCGCACGATCGGCAACCACCAATATTCGAAAGGAGAGAGATACCCGTCTTTCAAATTTGTTATACGCAGGCCGACCTTTCGGACGTCCGCCTCCAAGGCCATTTACTGTTTTTTACTATTCAATGAGAGTCGGTTAAGGCGCCCACCTGCATGGTCCAGCCAAGATAGAAATGGAGCATGACAATGATTGGCCAGGCTTTCGCACCGCAGACAGACTCTTTCACGGGCTTCGACATGAAGACGAAGATGCCACGCAAAGGTAATAACCGTCTGGATCGGGAATCGATCATCGCACTGCAGCGGATCGACATTTTCGACGCCGTCTGGAGCGGTGCTCTGTCGACCTCGTTTGCGCCGAAGAGTGCCAGCGGATCGAACACAGCTTCGCTTCGACTGGTGAACAGCCTGCAGCATCGCGTCCTCGGAACTGTCGCATCGGATGAGCTTCTTGCGGCCATGAACATCGAGCAGGCGCGGACGCTGTTTCTCTGCAACCTCTCGCTGGTTCAGGAAAAGCTGCGCGACATGCCGTCAAAAGATTCTCGCGCCCAGTTTGAAATTCCTGTGGATGCGGCGGCTTTGGCGACCCTGGGCGGGGAACTGCGGATCATCGCGCAGCACACGCCGGACCTCTTCAAGCGCGTTCAGGTGACCCATTCGGAAGACGATCTTGCGGCCTTGTCTTCGATTCAGATCGAACAGCTCAAGGCGCTGGAAGCGCTCGGCCTGCGCCTCAATACACGTCGTTCGGCAGGCGCCCGGGCGGGCAGCGACAGCCACATGGATACGCGTCTTCATCCGTCGATGATCTCGTCCTCGACCTTCCGCGCACACGCAACGATGTAGTCGGGCGGCGGTCGCAGCCTGCCCGTCAGCGCTGCGACGCTTCCAGCCGGTAGCCGACCCCGCGCGCCGTCTGAAGATGAAGGGCGCTCTGAGCATCGAGCGCGGAAAGTTTCCGTCGAATGCGCCCGACATAGACATCGAGCGTCTTGTCCGCAGGATTGAATGCGCGGAAGAAGGCATGCTTGTAGATGGCCGATTTGCTGCAGGTCCTGCCGGCATTGGCGTGGAGGTAGCCGAGAATCCGGGCTTCGGCGTCCGTCAGCGATTCGACGGCCGTCCCGAGACTGAGATGCCGGATCTGGAGATCGCATTCGACGCGATCGACCAGGAAGGTGCCCGTGAGCCCTTCCGGCTGAGCGGCCTTGCGAACGGTGACCAGCCGCGCCACCCGGGCCTGCAACTCTCGAACGGAGAAGGGCTTCATCAGGTAATCGTCCGCACCGACATCGAAGACGCCCGCACGCGTGTCGGGCGTACCCGTCCCCGAAATCATCACGATCGGCACCGTCGAATGCGCCCGGATCGTGCGAAGGATGCCGAGACCATCGCCGTCCGGGAGATGAATGTCGAGCACCACGGCGTCGAACAACATCAACTCCGGCCCCGTGATCAGGCTGAGGGATTGCGCGTAGGTCGAGACGACCTGCAGCGTGTCGCCGGCAACCGGCCACGTGCTTTTCATTGTCTTCGCAATGAGAACGTCGTCTTCGATGATCAGAATATCCATGTCAGCTCATGCTGCTTTCTCTCTACGCATATTGTCCTGCAATCAGGCGCTGGTTGAATGTTCGGCGTCTGCCGGTTATGGCCGGAGCAAGGTGTCGAGTTTCTCCGCCAGTGCGGACCTCTTGTAGGGTTTGGCAAGAAGGTTACCTGCGAGACGCGCCCGCAACGCATCGTCCAGTGCATCGGCATAGCCTGATGTCAGCAGGAATCTCAGATGCGGGTAGAGACGCCCTGCGTCACGGACCAGTTCGAGCCCGCTCACGCCGCCCGGCATGACGATGTCGGTGAAAACCAGATCGAACGCCGCATCCTGTGCAAGGTAGTCTAGCGCCTCTGAACCGTTCGAGACACTCACGACCTGATAGCCGAAGCCGATAAGTTGCTGACGAACGGAGCGGGCGACCAGCGGATCGTCTTCCGCCAGCAGGATTCGCTGGCCCTTGACGCCGTCCGGCGCCTTGGATCCGCTTTCCGCGTTCGCCACCGGTTTCGGAACGCGGGGAAGCCAAAGGTGAACATCGGTTCCCGCACCCAGGACGGAATCGATAGAGATCGCGCCGTTCGACTGCTTGATGAAGCCGTAGACGACGCTGAGGCCGAGGCCCGTCCCCTTCCCCATCGCCTTCGTCGTGAAGAAGGGTTCACAGGACCGCATCAACGTTGCGGCATCCATGCCGCTGCCCGTATCGGATACCGTCAGGACGACATAGTCTCCGGGCGGCAGGTCGGCGGCAGGCGGTTTGTCCTCTGCAAGAATGCTGCGGCTTGCCAGATCGAGCGTGATGGAGCCGCCGTGCGGCATGGCGTCCCGCGCATTGATGCAGAGGTTGATGACGGCGTTTTCGAGCTGGGAGCGATCGGCGCGGACGTGACAGGGGCCGTTGAAGGCGGGAACCGTGATCGTGATATGTTCGCCGATCGTGCGATGAAGGAGCAGGACGACACCTGCGAGCAGGGCCGACAGGTCGATGGTTTCCGGCACGAGAGCTTGACGTCGTGCGAAAGCCAGCAGGCGATTGGTGAGAGCGGCACCTTTCTCGGACGCGAGAACGATCAGTTCCGCCCAGTCGCGCCGCTGCTCGTCTTCTGCAAGACTGCTGAGAAGGGCCTCGCCGTTCCCCATGATGACCATGAGCAGATTGTTGAAATCATGTGCCACGCCCCCGGTCAGCTGGCCCAGCGCATCGAGACGCTGCATCTGCCGGACCTTCTCCTCGTTCGCCTTCTGCTCGGTGATATCGATGTGCATGACGACGGCGCCCCGTTCCGCGTCGTCGGCCAGCGACGCGACGACAAGACGGAACCACGGGTTGGAGGGACGAAGATGCAGGCAATATTCGACGTCGAACAGCCGGCGTTCGCGGCGGAGAACGGCGGCGACGGACGAGCGGACAGCGTCTACATCAAGGGTCCCGAACGCCTCCGGCGTGCTCCAGAAATCGGCATAGAGCGTGCCGACCGCCAGTCCCGGCACGGGCGAAAGCTGATCGGCGAAAGCCAGCCACACGGCATTGACGCTGCGAATCTCACCCGTCGCGCTCAAAAGCGCGACATGGGCCGGCAGTGCATCGAGAATGGCGGTACGCTCGGCCGCGAAGGCCTGATACGCCATCGCCTGATCGCGGAAATGGGTCTGTGTCTCCGGCAGAAGCAACAGGTTCCCGGAAGCGGGCATGACGGCATCGACCAGGCCGTCCGTCAGCGTCATGATGCGCTGCTGCGTCTCCTGCAACAGTTCGATGAGCAGCGTGAGTTCGTCCGTTCCGCTTTCGGTGAGCGCCTGTCGCGCGCTCACGTCGCTCCGCCTTCGACGAAGTCCAGCAACATGGACGTTTCGCTGAGATCGCCGACGATCCGCCGGATCGTACCCGAATTGTTGACGACGAGCGTCGGCGTCAGGAGAACTTTGTCGGTCAGGGCGCGGAGGGGATCGCCGAAGAGGTCGATGACCTCGATTTCATGTCGATCGCCGAGATGCGCCGCGCAGAATGCGCGCAGGTTGGCTGCAGCCCGCTGTGAATGCGGTGCCGTGCCTGCCACATAAAGACGGAAATGCACAGGCGCAGACATCAGGGTTCGCCTTGCGATACGGTGTCGATGACGTCTCCCCGGCGCAACTGGCGCAACGTGACCAGACTATCGACCGCGGCTGCGCCGCTTTTCACGATTCCGGAGTTCAGCCGCTCGACATCCTCGCGTTTGTCGGACAGTTCCTGTTGCAAAGCGTCGATGCGAGCCTGAAGGGCGGCAGCTTCCGCGGAAAGCTCCATCCGGCGACGCTTCATCCGCGTCTCGCGCTCGGCTTCCTCCTGTTCAGCGGCCCGTTCCTTCTCCCAGCGCATGGCACCCATGAGAACCTCCCCGCCGGCGGTGAAGACATCGGCGAGCGAGATGCCGGAAGCGCCGAGAATGAGTTCGCGGACCTGATTGGAATGGTTGCTGCCACGCGACTTGATGATCGAGAGGGCGCGATTGCGTTCACCTGCGTGGACGAGATAGTTGAGGTGGATCCACGTATCGGCGAGCGTCGAGATCTGCACGGCGGTGCTCTCCGCAAGCGGATTGTCGCCTTCCAGAAGGCTCGTGCAAAGCAGCGTGATCTCCTCCGCTTTCGACCAGTCGATCAACCGCTCGACGACGTTCCTCGCCGTTCCCAGATTGCCCGCCTTCGACAGGGCGGAGACCGGGTCGATGACGAGGCAGCGCGCACCATGCGACCGCACGATGTCCCGGATGCGCATCAGGTGGATCTCCGCGCTTGCCGTCGTTGACCGTATGGTCTTGAAGAGCAGCGTACCCGATGCGACATGCGTTTCGAGATCCACCCCGACGACAGAGAGATTTCTCAGAATTTCCTCTTCCGGTGAATCCAGCGTGACGAACAGGGTTTTGTCGCCACGTTCGCAGGACGCAACCGCGAAGGCGCCGGCGAGCGTTGTCTTCGCCGTGCCGGGCGACCCCGTCAGCAGGATGCCGGCGCCACGATAATAGCCGCCGTCGAGCATGGTATCCAGCCGCTTGACGCCGCTCGAAAGACGCTCGGTAGAAGCCTTGCGCTTCGTATCTTCGACATTCCGGCCATAGGCGACCTCGATACCCCTCGGTCCGATACCAAGCGGCGTCGCGTTCTCCTCGAAGGGCGAGCCACGGAACTTGCCGACGCGGATGTTTCTCTGGGATGTCCCCTCCACCATATCGTGGCGCAGGAAGATCGAGCAATCGACCATGAACTGCAAAAACTCGAGCGCTTCGGACGTTCCGCCGTTCAGCAACGGGCTGGCCTTGGCCGTGATCACCGCCGTCAGCCCGCGTTCGTTCAGCCATTGGTGAAGCCGGTAGGTTTCGTTCCGGGCGGCCTGCCGATGATCGAAAAGATCGAGCACCATGTCGATCGCGTCGAAGACGACGCGCTTGGCGCCCATTTCCTTCACCTTCACGTCGAGGGCCGCGAGCATGCCGCCGAGATCGAACGGACCGGACTGGAGCAGATCGTAGCTCGGCTGGGCATCGATGAAGAACAGGTTGTCACGTTGCAGGCTTTCGAGGTCCCAGCCGAATGTCCCCGCATTCTGGGCGATCCGCTGCGAGCTTTCCTCGAACGCGACGAAGATACCCGGCTCCCCGGACAGCTTGGCGCCGTTCACCAATATCTGCAACGCAAGAACTGTCTTCCCGCAGCCCGGCCCGCCCTCGATCAGGGTCGTCCGTCCTTTGGGCAGGCCGCCTTGCATCACCTCGTCGAGGCCTATGATGCCCGTCGCCGCCTTGCCGGAAGCGCCGTTGAATACATTGGTCATGCCGTTCTCGTTTCTGTTCGATCGCCGCCAGGGTGAACGCCACCGGAACGATAGGAGGTATGCCGCCATGTGACGCTGGATCGCGGGAACTGCCGAGATCAGCGAGACGGACGAAGACGGGTTCTAGCAGAACGAATCCACCTCGCCTAATTTAGGTATAAATTTAAGATGAAGCAATTTCCCCGGTCATTAAAATTCAGGATCCGAGTTTCCAGCGCGTGACGATGGATGCCGTCAGCGCAGCATAATCCTGCGCCCCCCGACCCGACGGCATGTAGTCGAAGATGGGCTTGTGCGCTCCGAAGGCTTCGGCAAGCCGAATATCCGACCTTATGGGGTCGAGAATACGCTCGTCACCGAACTCCTGACGCAGGGAATCGATCATCCGGCGATGCACGAGAACATGCGGACTGGCCATGATGGGCAACAAGGCGACGTGCCGAAGACGTGGCTTTGCGCCCAGCCGTACGGAAAAGAAGACACGGCTGAACTGCCGCACGCCCTCTATGGAAAGTGGATGCGGCACGAACGGCACGATGGCCGCATTGGCTGCCGTCAACGCCGTCACCATCAGCGCATCGAGCGAGGGCGGGGTGTCGATCACCACCACGTCGTAATGTTCGCGGATGCGCGGCACGTCGAGCGCGCGCACCAGAAGGTCCGGTGCCACGACCCCGCCGGGATGCGGAGAGCGGGTATCGGCAAGCGCAAGGTCCGGCCATCCCGGCTTCCCGGAGCTTGCGACAATGGCATGTTCCAGCGCCTGCGGACCGTTCGAGAACACGCCGTGCGCCGTCGGCTCGGTCCGGCCGGCGACAGCGCCAAATGCCAGCCCGGCATGGCCCTGGCTGTCGAAATCGATCAGCAGGGTGCGCAGGCCAAGGCGAACGAGACCGGCCGCCAGATTGACCGTCGTCGTCGTCTTTCCCGTGCCGCCCTTGCGGTTGGCCACGGCGATGACGAAGGGCAGAGCCGCATCTCCGTCCTCGCTCATCTGCCGCGTCCGCTCTTCATCGCCGTCGTTTCAGGCATCAGGCACGTCCGAGACGTTGCAGCGCCTGCGCGCAGAAGGGATCGTTCGGCAGTGCGGAGATTCGGTTTCCCGTCGCCGCGATCGCCTGCAGCGATGCCGTATGCAGATGCGTCACCTCGCGCATGTTCAACTCCGCCTTCGGATTGTTGATAAGCCATTGCACGATTTCCTCGGCTTCTTCCACCGTGCAATTTTCCGACAAAACGGCCTTCGTCTTCAAAAATCGGATCGTCATCAGAGCAGTTCCTTCAGGTTGAGCACGAGGAGCACGCTGCCATCGCCGAGCAAGGCGCTGCCGCTGAAACCGGAGATGCAGGCAAGCGGTCCCTCGAGCGGCTTGAGGATGACGTCGATCGTCTGGGCAAAACCATCGACGATGATACCGACGGTCTGCCCGCCGATGCGCACGACGAGAACGGCATATTCCCCATCCTCGTTCGGTTGGGGAATGCTGTCGCGGGCGAGCAGCTGATTGGCATCGTAGAGTGGTACGATCCGGCCGCGCAGCACGGCGGTGCGCTGCTCCTTGAAAACGTGAATGTCCTTACCGGCGACGCGCACCGTTTCCATGACGTTTTCCATGGGCACGCCGTATTGCTGGCCGGCGATGTGGACCATCATCACGTTGGACACGCTCATCGACAAGGGAAGCGAAAGCAGAATGCGCGTTCCCTTGCCTTTTTCGCTGGTGAGCTGCACCTGTCCGCCGACCTTTTCGAGGCTGGATTTGACGACGTCCATGCCGACGCCGCGGCCGGACAGGTTGGAAATCTGGTCGGCTGTCGAGAAGCCGGCGGCAAAGACGAGCTGAACTGCCTCCGCATCGGTCATGGTTTCCAGCCGCTGCTCGTCGATCAGACCCTTTTCGAACGCCTTGCGCTTGACGACGTCGGGATCGATGCCCTTGCCGTCATCCTCGATTTCGATCAGAACGCGGTCGCCTTCCTGGCTGGCGCGCACCGTCAGGCGGCCCTCTTCCAGCTTGTTCCGGGATCTGCGAACCTCGGGCGTTTCCAGCCCGTGATCGAGGCTGTTTCGCAGGATATGGATCATCGGATCGGCAAGCGATTCCACGATGTTCTTGTCGGCTTCGGTTTCCTCGCCCTCGACCACCAGCCGCACCAGCTTGCCGAGCTGGCGCGAAACATCGCGTACGAGCCGCGGAAAGCGCTGAAAGACGGCGCCGACCGGCAGCATGCGGACCTGCATGATGCCGTCCTGCATTTCCTCGGCGATCCGGTTGATGATCGCATATTGCGATTTGATCTCCCGGCTGAGATCCCGCGAGCCGAAATGATCCTCTGCCCGCGCAGCAAGATAAGGCAGCGCGTTCTTGGCGACGACCATCTCGCCGATAAGGTCCATCAGGCGATCGACCTTTTCCTGCGGCACTTTCAGCACCCGGACGCCGCGGTCGCCGCCCGCTGCCTCGCCTGAGCGCTTGGCAGGATCAACAGCATCGGGATCGAGCATTGCGGGACGTGAAGCCGGTGCTTGTGGGGCCGGAGGTGAGGCAGAATACGCCACCGAACTCGACGCGCCTTCAAGAACGGCCTCGCGAGGTTCGGCTTCCGGCAAGGCCAGCGGCGGTTCGAGAGCAGGAACCTCGATGTGTTCGCGAGCAGTCTCACCAAAGGCGATGCCATCGATGAAGGCGATCAGCGGAGCAGCGTCGGCACCATCGAGCGCGATATGCGTGGCCTCGTCAAGCGACGCCACGGCGCCTGTTTCGCCCATGGCGCCCAGCAGGTTGGCAATGACGTTGCGGACGGAGCGAAGTCGACCTGCAAGCTCGACCGGCCGGCTTGGCCGCTGAAGCATGACGATCTGTGTCTTGGCAAGGTCGTCCGCAACGCGCGCGCTTTCGGGGTCGCGGATCGACCGCGTCGAAGCCTGTTCCTCAATGGGCGCCTGCGTGATCGCAACGGCCGCAACGGCCTGCGGAGCGTCCACAGGTCCCGCATAGGACTGCCAATCCGGCATGACGTTGCGGGAAAGGGCGTCGATCAGAAATTCGATAGGGGCCACTCCGGCGCCCGCCTCGATAAGCCGTTTTACCCAGCGAAGCGCCGATGCCGCATGGAGGGCGGGGTTGATCATGTCGAGCGCTGTGGTGGTGAGGTCGAGCAGACCATCCAGATCGCCCGTCTCCAGTCTTTCCTGCGCCTGCTCCAGATAGATCGGAGCAATCATCGCATCATCGACCGGAGCGTTTGTCTTCGCGCCGCTTTCGCCGGACGGCAAAGCGAGCGCAACTGCCGGGATCGAGTAGAAGGCCGTCTGATCCCGCACATAGCGGAAATGATGCTCGACCTCCTCGGGACTCGCCGAGCTGACGAGATCGAATTGAAGATTGCAGCGGTAGACGTCCAGTGCCGTAGCTTCGGGCCACGGCTCCGGCGTGGTAATGTCGAAGACGAGGATGCCGGGTACCGTTCGCACGAGAAGAACGGGATCCTCGCCCTTGAAGAAGCATTCCGGTTCCGGTCTGTAGCGAACGACGAAAACCGATGGCTCTGCGGCAAGGGCCTCGTAGGCGGCCAGCCGCTCTGCATCGGGTACGCGGCTGAGCCAAGACCAGTCGGCCGGCGGCTCCACGAAAGACGGCTCTTCCTCGAACAAGCCAACAGCCTGCGGCTCTCGCGCCGGCAGGAGGTTGCGCAATCGCACGGCGATATCGGCGGATTGGGCGGAGTATTCAGGCCGGATCGCGCCACGGCTTTCCACGTCTTCAAAGAGGCGATTGACGAAATCCATGGCTTCGAGAAGCGCATCCGTCAGTTCCGGATTCATCTCCATCGTCCGGTCGCGCACGCGATCCAGCAGATCCTCGGCGGCGTGCACGACGCTTGTGAGGCTCGGCATGTCGAAGAGGCCGGAGTTGCCTTTCAGCGTATGAACTGCGCGGAAAATCTCGCCGATGATGTCTTCGTTGCCGGGATCTTCTTCCAGCGAGAGGAGCTTCTGGCCGATCTGTTCGAGAAAATCACGACCTTCGATCAGAAATTGTTCGAGAAGGGGGCTCATTGGGCTTCTCCCGTCAGAAGATGGGCGACGCGCGTCAGGGCACCCGGCTTGGTCGGCTTCGTCATGTAGTAGTTGGCCCCGGCAGCCCAGGCGGCATCGCGATCCTTGGCCTCGGCCTCGGTCGACACCATCACGGCGGGTGCCTGGTGGACGTCCGCATTCGAACGCAGTTCGCGCAGAAACCGGTAGCCGTCCATCTTCGGCATGTTCACGTCCACGACGAACAGGTCGTAGCGCTTGGTCAGCGCCTTTTCGAGCGCTTCGACGCCGTTGATGCTCTCGTCAACCGCGAAGCCGGCCTCTGAGAGGATCTGGCGATGGTACATGCGCACCGTCGTCGCATCGTCGATGATCAGGACATGTTTCATGCGGAGGCTTCTCCCGGCAACGGCTTTTGGTAGACGATGGTGCTGCCGAAGCGGCGCACCTTGAACAGGCTGGAAATTCGGCTCATCGATTCCGAGTGGCCGAGGCAGATAAAGGCGCCCGGGCTCATCGTTTCATAAAATGCTTCGGCCGCCGCGCGCCGCGACATGTCATCGAAGTAGATGAGAAGGTTGCGACAGAAGATGACGTCGACCCTGCTGAACCTTGCGAGATCGGCAGGTTCGTTCAGATTGGTCCGCACGAATTCGACCGAGTCCCTGAGGTCCTGGCAGATCTGCCAGTTCCCGTCCCGGAGCTTGGTAAAATACTTCTTCATCTGGTTCGGCGGAACGCCCTGCACGGATCGCGGCGAATAGATGCCCGTCTGCGCGCTGGCCAGGATCGTGGTATCGATATCGGACCCGAAGATCTCCACGTCGTACCGGTCGATATGTGCCCATTTCTCCATGAGGTGAATGGCGATGGAATACGGTTCTTCGCCGGATGAGCACGGCATGGACCAGATGCGGATCGGGTCGCCCGCCCGCTTGTAACGCACGACTTCCGCGAGAATGAAATCTGTCAGGCACTCGAACTGATAGGCTTCCCGGAAGAAGTAGGTCTCGTTGACCGTCATCAGATTGGTGAGGACCTGCGTTTCGCTGCCCGAGGGATTGAGCCGAAGCAGGCGGAAATAAGTGTTGAAGTCCTGGCTGTCGGTTGCGGAAATCCGGTCGGTCAGCCGGCGATCGACGAAGTAGCGCTTGCTGTCGTCGAAGTGGATGCCGGTCTTGCGATAGAAATATTCCGAGAAGCGCGCAAAATCGTCCGGGGTGATGGCCTTGACCGCACTCATGCAGCACTCCCGATCCGACGGAGTGCGTTTCCAGCCGAGAAGGTCACGAAGGGCTCATCGGGAAACCGCGCAATGGCCGCGCGCAGAGCAGGAACGGAGGACGTGGAACCGACCTCGTTGAGGAGATCGAGCGCCGTTCCGACCACGTTGACATTGGTGTCCATGGTGATGACGGCGACGAGCCAATCCTCGACGGACGGGTGCCGCAGGGCTTCCAGCACGTTGACAAGGAAGATGCGGACATCCGGGTCGGGGTCGTCGAGCAATGCTTCCATCCGCGGAGCGACATCCGTCGGCAGCTCCTTCAGAATGTCGATGGCGATGTTGCGCAATGCCGCGTCATCGGACCGAAGAAGCGGCATCAGACCTTCGACGACGGCCTCACCCCCAAGCCGGGCGAGTTCGACCGCGATGACGTCCCGTGTCGAGCGATCGCTGTCGATGACGAGATGCTGGCAGAGAACGTCGATGGCCGGTGTGCCGCCCTGAATACCGAGGCTTCGGACGGCGCCAAGGCGCACGGCGTGGTCCCCGCTCGTGAGACCTTCGACGAGTTCTGCAAACGATAGCTGCCCGTTCGGAGCGTCAGCGGCCTCGGAAGGCTCACGCGTTTTCGGTTTCATGATCGGCATGGCGATCTATCCTCTCCGGTTCATGATGCTCGGCCGATCCACTGCCGAATTTGTTGTGCGATCTTTCCGCTGGGAAGAACGCATTCGGCGCCGCCGCGCTTGATCAGCTCGGCCGGCATCCCGAAGATGATCGCTGTCTCGTCGCTCTCAGCGATCGTCCGTCCGCCGGCTTTCCGCAGATCCGTCATCGCCTGAGCACCGTCATGTCCCATTCCCGTCAGCTGGACGGCGATGATCTTTTCGGCCGGAACCAGTTCCGCCGCCGTTTGCACCAGAAGTTCGACGGAGGGATGCCAGGTATGAACTGGCGACTCGGGACGATTGATGATGACGAGCTTGCTGCCGCGCTGCGCAACGACCATGTCGGTGCCGCCCCGTGCAATGTAGATATTTCCCGGTCGCAGTTCCTCCATGCTCGCCCCTTCGCGGACCTCCAGCGGGCAGAGCCCGTTCAGCCGGGAAGCCAGCGACGCGGTGAACGATGGCGGCATGTGCTGTGCGACCAGCACAGGCCATGGCAGGTTGGCCGGCAAGAATGGCAGGATCTCCTCAAGCGTGCGTGGGCCACCTGTGGAAACGCCGATCAACACGAGGCCGAACGGGCTGCCGCTGACCGGATAGGTCCGCTTGCGAGGTGTCGCGTCCTTGACGAGGGAGGCTCGTGCAGACGCCGCGGCCGATGCGGAAGCAGATACTGGTGCCGATGCCGATGCCGGTACTGCCTTATAGCGATCGCCGCGCCCGGGACGTCCCCGGATACGTGCCTCGGAGGCCGCCCTCACCTTCTGAACGATGCTGCTGGAAATCGCGTCGATCGACAGCGAGATCGTTCCGCCGGGTTTGGCAATGTAGTCCACGGCCCCGAGCGCCAGAGCCTCCAGCGTTGCCAGTGCTCCCCGTTCCGTCAGGGACGACACCATGACGGTCGGCGTTGGCCGCTCCGTCATGATATGCGCCAGAGCCGTCAGCCCGTCCATTTCGGGCATGTTGATATCGAGCGTCACGACATCGGGCTTGAAGAAGGACAACTCCGTCAAGGCCTCCCGCCCCGTGCGGGCGATCTGCACCTCGAAACCTTCCGCTTTCAGCAGCGTCGTCAGATGCTTTCGCATCAGCGCGGAATCATCCACGACAAGAACCTTCAGTGGCATCTGCTCGACTACGCCTCCAGATCCGCGAGTTCCGTCTCCGAGAGGAGAGCATCGGGATCCATCAACATAATCATGCGCTTCTGCTTCTCGAGGTTCGCGACGCGTCCGAGGATGCGGTGCTGGTCCGACGAGAGCCGGGGCGAGCGTTCGATTGCGTTCCGCGGAATTTTCAGAACCTCCGTCACGCTATCCACGATGAAGCCGGTCCGCCGGCCGTTCAGCGCGTAGACCATGATACGCTGGCGGTCGTTCCGCTCGATGTCCTCGAGGTTCAGCCGCCGACGCTGGTCGATGACCGGGAGAACGGCGCCGCGAAGGTTGATGACGCCCTCCACGAAGGACGGTGCCGTGGGAACCCGCGTCAGGCTTTCCGGAATCCGCACGATCTCGTGCACCGCGGCGATCGGTACGCCGAACTCCTCGCTGCCGAGGCGGAAAACGACGACCTGCTCTTCGTCCTCCGCGATATCATGCTCGTCCATCTCGCTGTCGGCGTCGATCATGTCCGTCTCCATAGCGCTTGCCTTGGCCAGCGCGGTTTTCATGGCGGCATTGGCGAACATCCGGTCGGTATCGAGGATCGAAACGAGCCGCTTGCCACCGTCCAGACGGCAGACAGCCGATATCTCCTCAAGTCCGCCACGACTCGCGAGGATGGCCGGGAGCGTTTCGACCTGACCGCGCGGGACCCGCAGGACCTCGTCCACACTGTCGGCAACGACGCCGACGGCCTGGCCTTCGCCGAGCCCGAGAACGATGATGCGCTGGTCCTCGTTCTCCTGCTTTTCCGGAAGACCAAGGAGAACCCGCAGCGACACGAGCGGCAAAAGCCTTTCCCGCAGGGTCATGAGGCCGAGCACGTGCAAAGGCGCGTTGGGGATCGCCACCACCCGCTCCGGCATCTGGACGATTTCCTGAACGGCGGCGATATCCGCCGCATATTCCTGGCCTTCCACGGTGAAGGAGACGAGCTGGATCTCGTCGGCATCGATCTCTTCCTCGTCGTCGCCCGCCGCCGACGAAATATCGCCCGCGATAGCGACGTCGGATATACGGCCATCCATGGGCGTTCCCACGAATTCACGGGCGATCAGCTGGGCGAAGTCGAGAATCATGATCATCTCGCCATTCGGCAGCTTGACCACGCCCGTCAGAAGACGGGCATCGACACTGGCGCCGATCGCCGTTGCCGGCTCGATATCAGCCTCATCGACGGCGATTACGCTGGCAACACGATCGACCACAAAGCCGAGCGGCGTCCCGAGATTGATGACGAGCGCGCGCGTGGCATCCGTGTCCTCGATGTCCGCAAGCCCGAAGATCCGGCGGAGATTGACGATCGGAAGGATACGGCCGCGCAGATTTGCGAGACCGAGGAGCGAGGGAGGCGCAAGGGGGACCTGCGCCAGATTGGGCACGCGGATGATTTCCTGAACCGGCGCCATGGGCGCCGCGAAAATCTCTCCCTCAACCGAGAAGGTGACGAACTGATTGCTGTTCGTCTCGATCTCGGGCGTGTCTTCCATGTCCGAGGTGACCTGATCAAATGACATCGTGCGATCCGATCAGGCTACGGTCTGCAGTTCGTCGGCGAGCGAGGCAATTTCCTCGACGGCCCGAACAAGTTCCTCCGCACCCTGGGACTGCTGGCGTGCAGCCGTCGATGCTTCGTCAGCCGCGCGTTCCGACTGCTGGGCAGCCGCAGAGATCTGGTCGATGCCCAGCTTCGTCTGAGCGATGGCGGCAGCAATCTCGGTGGCGCTGGCGAGAATTTCCACGGCGCCGTTCTGCACGTCCGCAACTTCGACTTCGATGGCCATCAGGTTTGCCGTCGTGGTCTTGGCTTTCTCGACTTCACCGAGAGCCGCTTCGACCATCTCGTCCAGATCACGGCTCACGGCATGGATCTGGTCCTGCACGGCCTTGACGAGATCCTTGATCCGGTCGGCATTCTCGGCGGAATCGCGGGCGAGATTGCGGATGTCGGTGGCAACGACGGCGAAGCCCTTGCCGAATTCGCCGGCACGTGCGGCTTCGATCGAACCGTTGACGGCCAGCATGTTTGTCTGAACCGAGACGGTGGCGATCGCTTCGACGATCTTGTCGATACGGCGGGAGACGACGGCGAGATCCTTGACCTGACCGATGCTGATGCGGGTCGAGGTCGCCGAGTTCTGGATGCCGCCGATCAGCGCGTCGACCGACGTCTTGTTGCGTTCCAGCAGGTTCTTCATCGCGGTCAGGCGATCGACGCTTTCGGTCGCGCGCCCTTGAGCGATTTCCAGCCCACGCTCGATCTGGCCCATGGCGGCAGCAGATTCGGCGGTTGCGGATGCGGAGGCCTGCGAGCCGCGGCGGATTTCATCGAGAGCGGTCTGCACCTGGCTCGACGAGCGGTTGATCTCCTGGATGGCCGACGACAGTTCTTCGGACGACGAGGCCATTTCCTCGGAGCTCTTGGAGATATCGGTCGAGTTCTTCAGGTCTTCGGCAAGCTCGGTCAAAACCTGCGCGGTCTGCTCGCACTGTGCCAGCGCCTGCGACTGTTCCTGTACCGACTTTGCCGATTCCTCGGCGGCGGCGGACTGTTCCTCGGCGGCGGCAGCGATCTCTTCGGAACCTTTCAGAGCCTGAAGAGCGGCTGCGTTCGACTGGACGGCGCCGGCAGCGATCTCGCGGATGCCGGTAACGACCTGGATCGCGTCGAGCCGGATCTGTTCCAGCTGCTCGGAAACGAGCTTGCTCTTCTCGATTTCGCCGTTGATCGCTTCGGCCGATGTGTTGATGCCGGAGGTGATGCTCTTCACATCGACCTGGATCTGGCCGACGAGATCGGCGATCTGCTTGGCCGACTTCTCGGACGTCTCTGCGAGCGTGCGCACTTCGTCTGCCACCACGGCAAAACCCTTGCCGTGCTTGCCGGCGCGCGCTGCCTCGATAGCGGCGTTGAGAGCGAGCAGGTTGGTCTGGTCGGCGATGCGGCCGACGGCCTTGACGATATCGCCGATGTTGGCAGCCTGCTTCTCAAGCTCGGCGATCAGTTCGACGGAGGCTTTCTGCCGTGCAGCGGCAACGCCAACGTTTGCAATCAGTGCGCCGACTTCGTTGCTCGTCCGCAGAACGATCGCCTGCGTGCTTTCCATCTTCGCCTGGCCTATTTCGGAGGCGCGCATCTGGCGGGTGATCGAGTCACCCATCTGGCGGCAGGCGACGAGCGACTCTTGGGCCGCATTGGAAGCCTCCGTGGCGCCCGCTGCGATCTGGTCGGAAGCGCGCTTCAGTTCTTCTGCAGCCGACGCGGCTTCATTGATGCCCGCAGCGATCTCGGCCGTAGCCGCTGCAATGCGCTCCGCAGCCTGCTGCTGCTTGGCGAGGGTGCGGGCGCGCTTGCGCTGCTGGTCGGCGTCGCGGGAGGTGGACGCGCCGGCGGCACGCGTCGGCGCCGGGCCGGCCATCGCGTCGCTGATCTGCTTCTGGTATTTCTTAACGAGTGTCATCAATGTCTCCGCCGGGGTAAACCTATGAAAGGCAGGCGGAGGTTTTCCATCAGAGCTTGTGCGAGATTGGATTTCTGTTCGTTAGCTGATTGAGGCCGGTCTTATATTGCGTTCTGGCAATACATGTTCACCTGAGCGATAGAACGCGGCTCTCGCCGAGGCTCGTGCGCACGACAGCCAGAATCGGAAAACGCCGCAGCGAAGCGGCGGTTTTCCGATCAGAAAAGCTCGATGCTGACGACGGCCGCAGCCGCGGAACCGCCATTTCCAAGCACTGCGCTGTGGATGTCGCGCTGCTCGCGCATGACATAGGACGAGGCGAGCCTGTCGAGCCTTTCGGTCAACATTTCGACCTGCCGGATGGTGGACGGCGTTGCCAGACCCTCACGCACTTCGCCTACATGCACCTCGACCTCCTGAGCCATCGAGGTAATCTGCTCGATCTGCTGGCGCACGATATCCTGGAACTGGATGCTGCCCATCATCGCCATGATCGGCTGAGCGATGTCCTCATTCTCGGCCTTCACGCGGCCGAGAACTTCACGCTGATGCTGGAGAAGCAGGACCAGATTGGTTGTCAGAAGACCCAGCGCGTCCGTGACCCGGCCCATGGCGAGCGTCTCGGTATCCTGCCGCTTCTGCGACTGCTCTCTCAGATCCGCGCTGACGGACGACATCAGCCCGGATACCCGCTCGTGGACGTTGTCGGCGAGATGCTGAACCTCGCCAGCGAGCGAGCGGATTTCGTGGGCGATGACGGCGAAGCCCTTCCCGAGATCGCCGACACGCGCAGCCTCGATCGAGACGTTGAGTGACAACATCGTCGTCTGTCGCGCGATCTGCTGGACGCCGTCGAGAACCTGCAGAACGCTATCGGTTTCCGCTGCCAGCTTGGACTGGAAAGCAATGGCATCCTGGGAGGACTGTTTCTGTTCGTCTCCCAGATTGACCAGATGCTGCCGGCAGCCGGACAACTGATCCTCGATGCGTCTGAGAATGCGCTCCGAACTATCGCTCGAACCAGCGCTCTGCAAAAACCCCATGAGTGTCGTGACACGCTGGTCGACATCGAGGAGGCTCTTCAGAAGGCTCTCCGCGGCATCCTGACTCACGGTCGTGACGGAATGGAGCTGGCGCTTCAGAAGATCGACATAAGCGGGATACTCCGCGAGCTGTGCGACGATCCGATCGATGTCGCCCGTCGACGGCTCCGTGTTGCCGCCTCTTTCCGACAGCGCCGTGTGGAAATCGACCACATTATCCACGCGATCCTCCCGCTCTGCCACGAGACTCGTCGTCGCCGTGCTTTCGGCGTTCGCATCCGGATCCGTCGCGGAAGTGGCATGCGTGCCTGCGTTCGCCCGCGCTGTGCGACTTCCAACAACCTGACCTACACGGAACGCTGCCACGAGAAGGCCTCCGATGGAGAAGACCAGCAGCGGGAGTGGTGTCTGCTGAAACAGCAATCCGCAAGCAGCAAACGTGCCTGCAAGCACTGCGAGAACCACCGTTCTGCGTTCTGATCGTAAAAGCATCATTCTGGAAATTTCCGGCTGGCGTGGACGCGGCGACGGGACAAGGCGCTGTCTCAGGCAACCATGACCTGGCGAACAACTTGCAGCAACGCTGCCGGATCGACCGGTTTCACGAGCCAACCCGTCGCGCCGGCTGCCTTTGCCGCTGCGCGCTTGTCCTGTTGCGAGTCTGTCGTCAGAACGAGCATGGGCGTGAAGCGGGTCGCAGGAAGCTTCCGCAGCCGGGAAATGAGCTCGACGCCGTGCATGCCCGGCATGTGGTAATCGGTGATCACCAGCGAAGGCGCCAGCCCGCGCGTGACGCTGTCGAGCGCCTCCTGAGCATGCGATGCTGTTTTAAACGCAAGGCCGGCCTTCGTCAGAATGCTGGAAAGGCTTGCAAGCATCGTGGTTGAATCGTCAACAAGCAGAATAGGCTTCATCGTCGTCTCCTCATCGGTCTCGTCTTCAAGCACGGGACCGTGGCTCTCCCGCATAAGCGGAAGATGCAGGCGGAGCCGTGCTGACCGGCACAACTGCCGGCGAATGGAGCCAGTGATGCGTTTCAATGATTGATGATTGCTTATGTTCGTGAGAAGCAGCTTTGTTTCCTGCACTTGCGATGTAGTGTTGCGCATCAGCGATTGGCTGAATGCTCGTTCCGAGCGCCGCCGCCATCGATCCGGAAGAACACAGGCGCAATCCCGCGTTCCAGCTGAAAAGTGCGTTATCGCTCGTTCTCTGAAAGGATCGTGCCTGAAACGGATGGTTGGCGAGGGGGAACCTTCCCACCGTGGTCCCTGGCACGCCGGGCCTCGGCAGGTGACAGGCCGAATGCCTTCTTGAAACTCTGGCCAAAGGCCGCGTAGGACCCGAACCCCCATGTCTCGGCAACTGCCTTCAGGGGAATCTCGACGTTTGAAACGACCATCTCGTGAGCCCGGCTGAGCCGAAGAAGCCGCTGGTAGTCCGTGATGGTCTGTCCGGTGACCGACTGAAAAGCGTATTGGAGCGTGCGTTTGCTCACGGAACTGAGGTCTGCGAGCACTTGGGGCGCGATATGACGGTGAGGGTTTCCGTGAATGTGGTTCAGGGCACGCTTGACGTGCCGCGGCGCGATCGTCGGCAGGTCGTCGCTAAGCACGGCTAGGTAATTATTGGGAAAAAGCTGGAGAAAACAATCGACGATCAGGTTCCGCAGGCTTTCGTTACGCGAGGCAAGGAACGTTTTCGTCCTGAGGATCGGCGCGGCGGGCAGAACTTGCAACTGGTCTCGCAGAATATCCAGATTCTCCAGATCCCCATCCGGAAAGCTTACGAATTCGAGGCTTCGCTCGACCGGTCTGTCCAGCAGAACGGAGAGACGTTTTTGAAAGAGCGCGGTGGGAATGCTCACCGAGATATATTCGCAATCACCGCTTAGCTGCAGTGTCTCCGGCTGTCCTGCCGGTAGAGCGACGATGCTATGCGGCTCGCCAGCGCCATACGGCCGCTGCCGCAGAAAGCCATCTGTGTAACAGAAGAGGAAGAACTTTCGTTCGGATTGTGGATGGGCCGTAATCTCAAGCCGACCCTTAAGATGATGGCATTCTATCAAAACGTCATCGATATCCAATCGGTATACGATCACCGAGACCCCATCACCCGAAAAGGTGAGCAGGGAGCGCTTCTGGGGATTTCCTCCGGGCGAATTCGGACCATTGTCCTGTTCGCTGAATATGCCGATGTTCCTAAACACTTTCCATCTCGAAATTCTGGCGCCGAGCGCTGATGACGCTCGCCTTGTTCCGCATGATCGGACCTGTCACCAAAGCTGCGTCTGTCCTGGTGACCTTGCTCGTCGCGTCGATACAACGAGCTGACGGCTTGTGTTCCACAGCCTCAAACCCAACCCATAGGGCGATCCACACCTTCAGAAATATCCGTCTCCTCCGACAACGCCGCGTTCGCGGGATAACCGCAAGCCGACGCATCCCGTTGAAGAATTAGAATATCGTGTATTTCTATCTTATCTTAAAGGCATCATTAACACAAATAATCCGAAATCTAGGGATTCTTTACCGCGTCCTACGCAATCCACACGATCCCGACCCGCCGAACAGCGCTGAATCGTATCAGAGCCGCAGAGATCGTCTGCCGAAAGACGTCGCTATCGATCGACCCGTTTCCCTGAGTTCGCGCCAGCTTCGCGAGAGAACGACCACCAGAACGGGAGCGCTGCAGGAATGGCCATCTTGTCGTAGACGCGTGGCGCGGTGGCATCGTTTTGAGGACGTTCTAGCGTCACTTCCTACCAGAGAACGTGCTCCACTGGCTGCACCGGTTTCGACCGCTCCCCGGCACCGGTCAGATGTTCGAGATCGATTTGGATCGTTCGGCAAATCGAGGTCAGCGGGACGTCGTCTATAAGGTGCAGTGCAGCAAATCGAGCGCACTGCACACCCTTTTTTTACGGCGCCTTGTCGCCGAGGAAACCACATCGCGCCGATCTCTTCGAAGCGACCTCGACTGCGGGGCCTACCGCCATAGATCTTCCCGTATCGCCCGCCCAACGATCCGCTTTGTGATCGACAATCCGTCTCGCACTTTCAGGAGCTTCCGCCATGGCAAAGACTGCAGCTGATCTCGTGACCGAGGTTCTTCATCAGGCCGGCGTTCGCCGCATCTATGGCCTCGTCGGCGACAGTCTGAATGCGATGACGGAATCTCTGCGCAAACGCGGCGATATAGACTGGGTGCACGTGCGCCATGAGGAGGTGGCAGCCTTTGCAGCGGGCGCGGAAGCCGCCCTTACGGGAGACCTCGCCGTCTGCGCGGGCTCCTGCGGACCTGGCAACCTGCATCTGATCAACGGCTTGTTCGATTGCCACCGCAGCCGGGTTCCCGTGCTCGCCATTGCCGCGCAGATCCCCTCGCAGGAAATCGGCCGCAACTACTTTCAGGAGACGAAGCCGGAAGAGCTGTTTCGCGCCTGCTCGGATTATTGCGAACTGGTCTCCCACCCCGAACAGCTGCCAGGCATTCTGGAAACAGCCATCCGCAGCGCGCTTGGAAATCGAAGCGTCTCGGTGGTGGTGATCCCTGGCGATATCGCGCTTTCGGCCTATGAGGCTCCGATCTCCGCCGCCGCTGGCCTGCGGCTTGCAGCCCCCGTGGTCACCCCCGCTGCGGCGGAGCTTGGGGCGCTTGCCGAGATCCTCAACAAGGGCGAGCGGGTAACGCTGTTCTGCGGCCGCGGCTGCGCGGGGGCGCATGACCGGGTGGTGCAGCTTGCCGAAGCGCTGAAGGCGCCGATCGTCCATGCACTCGGCGGCAAGGAGCATGTAGAGTGGGACAACCCCTATGATGTCGGCATGACCGGCCTGATCGGGTTCAAGTCCGGCTATCAGGCGCTGATGGACTGCGACACGCTTCTGATGCTTGGCACGGACTTTCCCTACCGCCAGTTCTTTCCGAAGGATGTGACGATCGCGCAGGTCGATCTGCGGCCGGAAAATATCGGGCGGCGGACGCCGCTCGCGCTGGGCGTCGTTGGCGATATCGGCGCGACGATCGAAGGGCTCCTGCCCCGGCTGGACCGCAAGACCGACGAGACGTTCCTGAAGAAGAGCCTCGCCAACTACAAGAAGGCGCGCAAGGGGCTTGACGATCTCGCGACGGGAACGCCTGGACGCAAACCGATCCATCCGCAGTACCTCACGAAGGTCATCAGCGAGCAGGCTGCGGACGACGCGGTCTTCACCTTCGACGTCGGCACCGTCACGGTCTGGGCGGCGCGCTATCTGAAGATGAACGGACGCCGGCGGATGCTGGGTTCACTTGCACACGGCTCCATGGCCAATGCGATGCCACAAGCGATCGGCGCGCAGGCCGCCTTTCCCGGCCGGCAGGTCATCAGCCTTTCGGGCGATGGTGGTTTCACCATGCTCATGGGCGATTTCCTCACGCTGGCGCAACAGAACCTGCCGGTGAAGGTCGTGATCTACAACAACGGCTCACTTGGCTTCGTCGCGCTGGAGATGAAGGGCGGCGGCTTCTTGGAGTTCGGAACCGACCTGAAAAACCCGAACTTCGCCCTGATGGCGCAGGCCATGGGCATCCACGCAATCCGTGTGGAGGATCCGGGCCAATTGGAAGACGCGGTCGCCAGCGTGCTGGCCCATCCGGGCCCTGCTCTGCTCGACGTCGTCACCAACCCGCAGGAGCTTTCCATGCCGCCGGTCGTCACGGCCGACGAGGTCAAGGGCTTTGGCATCTGGGGTATGCAGGCCGTGCTGAACGGACGCGGCGACGAGATCATCGACCTGCTGAAAGGTGGGAACGTGCTGAAATCGATCTTCCGCTGAGACGAAAGACGTCACCTCAGCTCCGCATGACGTCGAGAAAGGCCCGAAATGCGGCGCTCGGCTGGCGCCGATTGGGGTAGTAAAGGTGGTTGGGCGGCAGGATCGGCGCCCAGCCGTCGAGAACCTCGACCAGCGTTCCGGATGCGAGATGGCTTTCCACGTGCGCACGCGGAAGACAGGCGATACCGAGGCCGTTCAGGGCCGCGTTGCACATGACATCCACGTCATTGGTGACGAAAGAACCCGGGATCGCCCGCTCGAAGCGCCGACCATCCACGACAAATTCCCAGACATGGATCGTGCCGGAGGACGTGTAGCGATAGCAGATACAATGATGACGACCGAGATCATCCGGCGTTTCAGGCAAAGCATGATCGCGGATATAGGTCTTCGTCGCCACGAACACGAGCGGCACCGGCGGGCTGATGGGTACCGAAATCATGTCGCGCTGCAGCTCGCCCTGATGACGCACGCCGCAATCGAAACGCTCTGCTACGATGTCGACAAGCCCGTCATTGACGACGAGTTCGACCGCGACATCAGGGCATGCATGCGAAAAACCGGCGAGCTTCGGCAGCACGACATGGACCGCCGCGGTCCTGTGGGCGTTGATGCGGATGCGGCCCGTCGGCCGGTCGCGCGCCATATCCAGCGCACCGAGCGCCAGATCGACCGCATCCATGGCCGGACGAAGCCGATCGAGCAGCGCTTCGCCGGCGCTGGTTGGCGCAAGAGAGCGCGTTGTCCTGTCGAGAAGACGAATACCGAGGCGGGTCTCCAGAGCGCGCATGGCATGGCTGAGGGATGAGGGCGATTGCCCGAGCCGCGCGGCGGCCTTTGCAAAACTACCGGCCTCCACGATCTCCACGAATACTGCCATTCCCGACCAGAGATCGCGATCCATTGATGAATTCCTTTCAGCAACCCGTGCAGGATGAGAGGTCTAGTCCGCCCTGTCCCTGCCGTCCATATGACGCAGCATGATCCAACAGGGACGCCGCTTCATGAACCTTCAAACCTATCGCTCGCTCGGTCGCTCGGGCCTTCTCGTCAGCCCGCTCGCACTTGGCACAATGACCTTCGGCACGCCGCGCTGGGGCGCGGGCGAAGAGGAGAGCCGCGCCATATTCGACCGGTATGTGGAGCACGGCGGAAATTTCATTGACACGGCGGACGTCTATTCCGGCGGGCGTTCCGAAGAGATGGTCGGTGCTTTCGTGCAGGAACATGGCCTGCGCGACCACATGGTAATCGCTACGAAATCCGGCTTTTCGAACGGGCGCGGCGTTCACGGCGGCGGCAACGGCGCGCGTCATATCCGTGCTGCCATCGAAGCCTCGCTACGCCGCCTTCAGACGGATTTCATCGATCTATACTGGATCCATATCTGGGACGGGATCACGCCGGCAGCAGAACTGTTGCAGACAATGGCGGCGCTCGTCCAGTCCGGGAAAATCCGCTATTGGGGGCTTTCCAATACGCCTGCTTGGTATGCGGCAGAACTCGCAACGCTCGCCGCGACGCGCGGCTTGCCGGCACCGATCGGTCTTCAATATTTCTACGCCCTTGTCGAACGCGGCATCGAAGCCGAGCATGTTCCCCTTGCTCGTGCCTTCGGGATGGGCCTCGTGCCGTGGAGCCCTCTTGCCTATGGGCTGCTGACCGGAAAATATGATCGCGCGACGGTGGAAGCCGGACCGGCGCGGGCGGGCGGCGTTCCGAATGAAGCCGGCCCCACCGAAGCCGCGCGGCCGGAGGATGACAAGCGGCTCGATGGCAATAACCCGTTCGGCGACACGCTCTTTACGGAGCGCAACTGGTCCATCGTGGATGTGCTGAAACGCGTGGCAGACGAGGCCGGCGAAACCCCTGCCCGGATCGCACTTGCCTGGGTTGTCGGCCGTCCCGGCGTCGCCTCCACGCTGATGGGCGTCAGCCGTGCCGGGCAGGTGACCGACAATGTCGGCGCGCTCGGCCTGGCGCTCTCGCCAGAGCATGTTGCAGCGCTGGAAGAGATCAGCAGTGGGTCACCGTTCCTCTACCAGCTTTTCCAGCCGTCCGTGCGCAATCAGGTGGTCTTCGGCGGCGCCGATATCAGAAGCTGATCGTCAGCGTACGCAGGGTCCGACATTCGAGCGGCAGACCCGTGGGCGGTAGAGCCGTTCGTAACCACCTTCCCGAGCACGGATCGCCTGTTTGCGCTGGTGATCCTGCAAGGCCTGCGATGAACTCGCCGGCCTGACAGAAACGACCGGAGCGGACTGCGGTGTCGAACAACCCGCGAGCATGACGGCGAGCGCCAGCAGTTTGACGGCGTTCGTGGGTAGAGCCGGTATTCCCATCAAAATTCCTTATTCTCGCCGTTTCCCGGCGTTTCCCAACCCTTACCGAAGGTTTTTGCGCAATGCGTGACGCCGGACATGATCCTGCCATTAAATGGCGCGATTTCGACCGCGTTTGATTAAAACTCCCTTAATCACGCCGCTCTACTTCTAACGCCTTCTGATGTGAATTGCAGCCGAACGGATTGCTCAGCGACGGTTCATATCGGCACACCTATTTTCCTGCCAGGGCTTGATGCTCACTACCTGAAAGAGGAAGTTCAATGAAGAGATTCGGTCTCCTGCTGGCGTCGCTGTTCATCTCGTCCGCGGCCTATGCCGACGACATTTCCCTCGGCGTTCCCGGCTATGGCGGTAGCGGTTGCCCGTCGGACAGCGTCTCCGCTACGATCAGCCCGGACGGCAAGGCTCTGAGCCTGCTGTTCGACAACTACATCGTCCAGGCTGGCGGCGACACGGGCAAGAACATGGACCGCAAGACCTGCAACGTCGCCATTCCGGTTCACGTGCCCCAGGGCCGCAGCGTTTCGGTTCTTGCTGTCGACTATCGCGGCTTCAACCAGCTGCCGCGCGGCGCCCGCTCGCAGTTCAACGTCGAGTACTTCTTCGCGGGAACGCGCGGACCGACGTTCGTCAAGACCTTCTCCGGTCCGAGCGAGCAGGATTACCTGATCTCCAACAAGATCGTGGCGGATTCCATGATCTGGTCGGCCTGCGGTGAAGACGTCAACCTGCGCACCAACTCGAGCATCCGCGTCAACACGACGCGTGGCCAGGAAGCCATGGCGACTGTCGATACGCAGGACGTGAAGGCGGCAATCGTCTATCAGCTGCAGTGGAAGACCTGCAACTAACATGATCCGTCAACGGGGGTGGTATGCGTTTGCCACCCCCGTCGATTGCTTCCCTGCCTGCCCTCTCTTGTCCCGTCGTTTCGCTCACGAGAACCGTCCATGCGCCACAGAACATCGTTCGCCCTCTGTCTCCTGAGCATCGCGGCCGTGGCACCCGCCCGTGCCGACGCCGCAGACGGATGCGCGGACGGGACGTTCTCCAGCGTCACCTCGCCTGATGGCAATGCGACCAGTGTGCTCTTCGACGACTTCTCAGCAACCGCCGGCGGCGGCGCCGGCACATCACGCGCCATGAGCACCTGCCAGTTGAGCATCCCGGTTACCCGGCCCGATGGCATCAGCGTCTATGGTGTGGATTATCGTGGCTTCGTTACGACGCAAGACGGACAGACCGCACAGATCGTGACGCTGCAGGACGGCCGGCAGGTTCTGAAATATGATGTGACGGGGCCGGCGGAGGATGATGTTTCCACCGTCGGCAAGGTCGGCATCTCCGGTTCGGATACGCTCGGCCTCACGGTTGTCGTGGAAGCGACGGCGCCGATCGATCCCGACAATCCCGACGCCACCCTGCTTCTCGACACGGTGGATGTCGCGCGCCTCGGCTTTACCACCCTGTCGTCGGTCACAGCCTCGACGGAACAGCTTGCGCGCCAGAGACAGGCGATTGCCGCGGAACTCATCGGTACGGCCCAAGGGCTTCTCGGCGAGGGCGAACGCTTTGATGCGGGTAGCTCGATCAGCCTCTTCGGCTCGTCCAGCGCGGCAGCCGGCTTCAAGGGACGTTGGGAAGCCGGAAGCGGCATCACCGTTCTCGGCGGCGCCGCCATCGTCAATCCCGACGACGACAACGTCTCGGTCGATACGCTGGCGCTGCTTGCAGGCGCGGTCCGCTATACGACGCCGCAATCGACCTGGCGTGCCTTTGGCGAAGTCGGTCTCTGGGGCTCCCCGAACGTCACGGCGGATCTGTCACGCAGCTATCTCAACGTCGAAAACATCGTTTCCGCCAGCGGGACTGTGGATGGCTCGCTTCTAAGCTCGTACGGGCGGATCGGTGCCGTTTTCGCGCCTGACCAGGCCAACGAAATCGTCCTCTCCGCACGTTTCACCAAGGCGTGGCTCGACCTCGACGGCTACAGCGAGACAGCGACGGACAGGAACCTTTTCGCGGCAACCGTACACGGCGGCACGTCCAGCGAGAACATCGTCAGTGCCGAGGTTGCCTGGAGCCACCAGACCGAAGGTCGGCTGGACTACACGCTTTCCGGCGCGGTAGGCCGTATCTTCGCTGACGACAAAGCCGTTCATGCATCTGTCGATTGGGTCGGCGATGTATCCGGCCGCGCCCGCGACCAGACCTTCGCCTCCGCAGGCGGCCGCATCGGCGTTCGGCTCGATGACGTCTGGCACCTCGACACCTCGGTCGCCGCCACCTTCCGCCAGTATGACGATCCCGAATGGAACGTCGGTGCGCAGTTGAAGGCAGCGTTCTAAAAAGCGTTTCTGCTTCTCTTCAAATCGCAGAACCACTGCCTCTGCGCGCGTCGACGCAAGTCCAGACATAAAACCGCTTCGTCGCCTTACCGATAATATTCATCCATCCCCCACGCCTCACTTTTCTTTATCTATTATTATTCTGTTTTTGTTATTTACAATGTTTCGCGAGACCGCTTTCGGCGATGCGGTTCCCAGCCGCCGTTGCACTCCAAAGCTGGATGGAGGGAATTTTGATGACGCATGCAGTGAATTCGGGAATGCTGGAAATCATTGCCTTCCGGCTCAACGACCAGGAATTTTGCGTCCGGACCGTTACTATCCGCGAGATTCGCGGATGGGCGCCGGTAACGCCCATTCCTCAGGCTCCCTCGGATGTGCTGGGTGTCATGAACCTCCGCGGCACCGTCATTCCGGTGATCAACCTTGCGCTCAAGCTCGGCATGTATGGTGCCGAACCGACCGAGCGCAGCGCCATCGTGGTCACGGAAGTGCATGGCATGGTGATGGGGCTTCTCGTGGATCAGGTCTCTGACATCCTCATGGTCTCGGCAGACCTGCTTCAGCCGGTTCCCGAGGTTACGTCCTCCGGTGCAACGGCGTTTTCCGATGGCATCATCGTCCAGCCGAACGGCATGATCTGCTTCCTGAATCTGGAACGCATGTTCAACCGGAGCGACGCCGAAATGATGTTCGCCGCGTAAACGGCTTCGACAAGATATCGAGCGACCATATACCGGACGGTCGATATCTCTTTGCTTCAGCCAACGCCGTGCGATGATGGCCAGGCACTCCGTTGAAACACGGCTCCGACTGTCGAAAGTCTGCAACACCCGCAGCGTAAAGCCGAACGCCCGGAACGCTATGGCCGGGTGGCCTAGCTGTGACTTTTTTTTAGTGTTATCAGGAGGTTGGTATAACCTGTCATCCTGACGCGCGCCTCAGGCGTTCGGAAACAGGCTGCCTAACGTAAATCACTGATTTCATTGCAGCCCCGGAATTCTTCGCTTGCCATTCCAGATCGCCTCGACAACGCCGGCCACTGAAAGTCCCGTCATCGACGCACGGGATCTCGTGAAGCGGTTCGAGGGGATGACAGCTGTGGACGGGATGTCGCTGCGGCTGGCGCGCGGCGAGATGGTCGGGCTGATCGGGCCGAACGGAGCGGGCAAGACGACGCTCTTCAACCTCATTGCGGGTACGCTGAAGCCAACGTCGGGCGAGATACGGATTGCGGGGCGCGATGCCTCGCAGGATCGGCCGGAACAGCGGATCAGCCTCGGTATCGGGCGGACGTTCCAGATTCCCAAGCCGTTCCTCGAAATGACCGTGCTTGAAAACGTGCTCGCAGGAGCGCAGCGCCAGGACGGCGAGAGCCTTCTCGCCAATTTCCTGCGCTTCGCCCATGTTCGCCGGCAGGAGAAAGCGGCGATCGAGAAAGCGCGCGCGCTTCTCGCCTTCGTCACCCTCTCGGATCTCGAACACCAGCCGGCACGGGTTCTCTCAGGCGGGCAGCGCAAGTTGCTGGAGCTGGCGCGCATCATGATGGCTGATCCCACCGCAATCCTGCTCGACGAACCCGCGGCAGGCGTCAATCCGGCCCTGCTCGAAACGATCATCGAGCGCGTGACGCGGCTCAACGCCGAGGGCACCTCCATCCTCCTGATCGAGCACAACATGGACATGGTCTCCCGCCTTTGCTCGCGGGTCGTGGCCATGGCGCTGGGCAAGCCACTCGCCGAGGGTACGCCAGCCGACGTCGCGCGCGATCCCGCCGTCATCGAGGCCTATCTCGGAGCCATGGCATGAGCGCCGTTCCGGCTCCGCCGGTTGCCCCGGCGCTCGATCTTCACGCGCTTGTCGCGGGATACGAGCCCGATCTGCCGATCGTCCGCGGCGTGGACCTCGTCGTTCCCAAGGGGGACTTCCTCGTTCTGCTCGGCCCGAACGGTGCGGGAAAATCGACCCTGGTGAAGGCGATTGCCGGCGTCGTGCCGATCCATGCCGGCGCGGTGCTGCTTGGCGGGCAGGACATCACCAGCGTCCCCTCCCATCGCAAGATCGCACGCGGTCTTGCCTTCGTGCCGCAGACGGAAAACATCTTCGCCACACTCACCATCCACGAGAACCTGCAGCTCGCGGCGGCCATTCTGCCAAAGTCTGAGCGCACCGGCAGGATCGACGGACTCTACCGGCGCTTTCCGGATCTTGCGCGCCAGCCCTCGCGGCTTGCCGGTGCCCTTTCCGGCGGGCAGCGCCAGATGCTCGCGGTCGCGCGGGCCCTGATCGTCGATCCCACTGTCCTGATCCTCGACGAACCCTCCGCCGGTCTGTCGCCCAAGATCGTCGGGGAGGTCTTTGCAATGCTCAAGGATATCAACGCCGACGGTGTTACCGTGGTGCTGGTGGAACAGAATGTGAAGGCCGCGCTGGCGATTGCACGGCGCGCCGTCGTTCTGGTCGAAGGCCGCATCCGCCACGAAGGCCCGGCCGACGGACTGTTCGGCGATCCGCTGCTCGCTCGCCTTTACCTCGGCACATCCCACGCAGGGGAGCTCGCCGCGCCATGAACCCGCAATTTCTCATGGACGGCCTCATCGCAGGCGCGATGATCGGCCTCGGTGCCATCGGCGTGACGCTGACCTATTCGATCCTGCGCTTTGCCAATTTCGGCCATGGAGAACTGCTCTCCTGGGGCGCATACCTCGCTCTCGCCGTCAGCGGCGGGCTCGGTCTCCTCTCGACCGGCGTCACGCGGCCGATCGGTCCCTTCTCCTTCGGTTGGTCTCTGCCGCTTGCCGCGATTTTCGCCATTCTTCTCACCGGTCTTCTGGCGCTTGCCGTGGATGCGGTTCTCTTCGGGCGACTTCGGGCGCGCGGAAGTGCGGTCATCATCCTCGTCATGGCGAGTTTCGGCGCATCGCTCGCGCTGCGAAGTCTCCTGGAATTCGTCTTCACCTCGAAGCCAGCCTACTTCACCAAGGCTCTGCAGATCGCGATGCCGGTCGGTGCAGGTTTGAGGGCAACGCCGGACCAGCTGCTCTCGCTCGGCGTCGCTCTTCTTGCGGTGCTTGCCGTGCACGTCCTCATGACGCGAACCGATGTCGGCCGCTCCATGAGGGCGGTCAGCGAGAACCCGGCGCTCGCCGGGATTGCGGGCGTGGATGTGCGCCGCGTCATTCGCGTGGTCTGGATGCTCGGCGCGGGTCTTGCCTGCCTTGCCGGGATCATGACGGGACTGCTCGTGCAGATCCGGCCTTATCTCGGTCACGACCTTTTGCTGCCACTGTTTGCCGCCGCCATCCTTGGCGGCATCGGCAGCGTGCCCGGCGCCATGCTTGCCGGCCTTATCGTGGGCCTGTCGGAAGCAGCAGCCGTCCAGCTGGTCGGCGCCGAGTGGCGCGCAGCCGTCTCCTTCGTCATCCTGGTCTCGGTGCTCCTCTTCCGGCCGCGCGGTCTCTTCGGGAGACCCGCATGAGCATCGATCTTCTCGCCTACGCCGCCTTCTTTCTGACGATGGCGCTGACCTATTCCGTGATGTGCCTCGGTCTGAACCTGCAATGGGGACAGACGGGCCTCTTCAATGTCGGCATCGCCGCTTTCGTGGCTATCGGGGCTTATGTTTCGGCTCTTCTCACCACACCACCCGTGCCGGATCGCTTCGGCGGCTTCGACATGCCGATTGTCTTCGGCTGGTTGGGCGGCGCTGCGGCCGCCGGCCTTGCCGCATGGCTCGTGGGCGCCCTGACGATACGGCTGAGATCGGATTACCTTGCGATCGCAACCTTCGGCGTTGCCGTCTGCGTGCAACTTTGCGTCCTCAACCTGCAGGGTATCACCGGCGGCGCCTTCGGTATCGGCTTCATTCCCCGCCCCTTTTCGCACCTCGCCGGCAACGCACTTGCCTTCGGGCTTGCCAATCTCGCCTTGATGGCTGGCCTTGTGGCCGTGCTCTATCTCGCCCTCGAACATCTGGCGAAAAGCCCCTGGGGCCGTGTGCTCCGGGCGATCCGCGAGGATGAGGCCGCCGCACAGGCGCTCGGCAAGCGACCGATCCGCTTCCGGCTGCAAGCCTTCACCATAGGCGGCGCCATCATGGGGCTTGCCGGGGCAGCACAAGGTCATTTCATCGGTTTCATCGCGCCCGACAATTATCTGCCGGTGCTGACATTCCAGGTGTGGGCCATGCTGATCGTCGGCGGCTCGGGCAACAATCGCGGTGCTATTCTGGGGGCAATCCTGGTCTGGGGGCTGTGGGCTCTCTCGGCCGCAGCCGTTTCCGGCTTCGTACCACCGGAACAACAGGCGCGCGCCGCATCGTTGCAAATCGTCGCGATCGGCGTCGGCCTGTGCGCCATCCTTCTTCTTCGGCCCCGCGGCATTCTGGGCGAGCGCAGCGCGCTCGGCCTCCGCGGAAAACACGGGCGCAGGCCCGGGAGAACCTCTGATGACCGAGCGCCCTGACCGCATAAGCCTCACGTCCGACCTCGAGATCAGCCGCCTGGTCTGCGGCCTCTGGCAGGTCGCCGACATAGAGAAGAACGGCACGATCATCGATCCGGACAGGGGCGCAGATGCCTTGCAAGCCTATGCTCGCGATGGTTTCGACACGTTCGATATGGCCGATCACTACGGTTCGGCCGAAGTGATCACCGGTCGTCTCCTGTCGCGTTATCCCAGTGAACCGCGACCCGTCGCCTTCACGAAGTGGTGCCCGGAGCCCGGACCCATGACACGCGAGATCGTGCGGCGTGGCATCGAGGAGCGTTTGACGCGGCTCGGGGTCGAGAGGATCGACCTTCTACAGTTCCATTGGTGGACCTTCGAGCATCCCGCCTGGCTGGATGCCCTGCACGAGATGCAGCGGCTGAGGCAAGAGGGCCTCATCGGCGCACTCGGTCTGACGAATTTCGACGCGGGGCATCTCGCTCTGGCACTGTCAGACGGCATCGAGATCGCGACCAATCAGGTTTCGTTCTCGCTGGTCGATCGCCGGGCCGCGGGTGCGCTCTCGGATCTTTGTGCAAAGCTCGGCGTCAAGCTGCTTGCCTACGGCACGCTCTGCGGGGGCTTTCTCTCCGAAAAGTGGCTGGGCAAACCGGAACCGGATGCGATCCCCGACTGGAGCCGCTCGAAATACAAGCGCTTCATCGACACAGCCGGCGGTTGGGAAGCGTTTCAGGGCATCCTCGCAGCGGCATCGCGGATCGCCGAGCGACATCACGTCTCTCTATCGAACGTCGCCAGCCGCTGGGTTCTGGAACATCCGGCCGTTGCCGCCACGATCATCGGCGCGCGGCTTGGGGAAAACGAGCATCGCGGCGACAATCTGAAGGTCTTCGGCTTTTCGCTCGACGCGCAGGACCATGCTGATCTCGATGCCGCCTTTGCCGCAACACAACCCATTCCCGGCGATTGCGGCGATGAATATCGCAAGCCGCCATTCCTGACGGCGTCCGGCGATCTCAGCCATCATCTAAGCGCCATTCCCTCGATCTATACGGCCGAGCCTGTTCCCGGCAGGCCGGGGCGCAGCCGTGTCTCCTCCGGCAGCGTCTGGGAACCGATCGCCGGCTACAGCCGCGCCGTCCGCGTGGGCGAGCGTATCCACGTCTCCGGCACGACGGCCACGCACGCAGCCGACCGCTGCGTCGCGCCGGGCGATGCCGGGGCGCAGGCAACCTACATCCTCGACAAGATCGCGGCATCGATCACCGCGCTCGGCGGATCGATGGAAGATGTGGTGCGGAGCCGCGTCTATCTGCGCGACGCCAGCCAATGGGAGCCGGTCTCCCGCGCCCATGGCCGCGTGTTCGGCACCGTCCTGCCCGCCAACACGATGGTGGAGGCGGGCAATCTGATCGGTGATTACGAGGTCGAGATCGAGGCGGAAGCGATTTGCGACTGAGCCGCAGACCAAAGCCGACAGACCGCAGCCTCAGGCGCGCTTTCGACCGGGCAGCTTCGGCAGCAGGACCGTGAGCAGGCCAAGCAGCGGCAGGTAGGAGCAGAGCCGGTAGACGAACTCGATGCCGTAGCGATCGGCGAAGAGGCCGAGGACGGCAGCACCGATGCCGCCGAACCCGAAGGCAAAGCCGAAGAACATGCCGGCGATCAGCCCTACCCTGCCCGGCACCAACTCCTGCGCGAAGACCACGATGGCGGAGAAGGCGGAGGAGAAGATGAAGCCGATGATGATGACCAGCGCCGAGGTCCAGAAGAGATTGGCGTAAGGCAGCATCAGCGCGAACGGGATGACACCGAGGATCGAGAACCAGATCACGACGCGCGCGCCGAACCGGTCGCCGATCGGCCCGCCGAAGAAGACGCCGGCTGCGGACGCGCCGAGGAACAGGAACAACATGACCTGTGCATCCTGCACGCCAACGCCGAACTTCTCGATCGCAAAGAATGTGAAATAGCTGGAGAGGCTAGCGAGATAGGCGTTTTTCGTTGCCGTCAGCACCGTCAGGACAGCCAGCGTCCACAGCACCTGGTTGCGCGGCAGCGGCAGGGCACGATCCAGCATCGGGCGTCCGGCCGTCGCGCGACGGTGGCGCAAATACCATGTGCTGACGTAGGACAGCACGACGAAGCCCACGATGGCGATGATCGAGAACCAGCCAAGCGTCTCCTGCCCGCGTGGAATGACGATGAAAGCCGCGAGCAGCGGCCCGATGGCCGTACCGGCATTGCCGCCGACCTGGAAGAAGGACTGCGCCAGCCCGTGACGCCCGCCGGAGGCGAGCCGCGCCACGCGAGAGGCTTCCGGATGGAAGACGGCGGAGCCGACGCCGATGAGGCAGGCGCCGATGATCAGGACCTCGAAACTATGGGCAAACGCCAGTGTGAACAGCCCCGCGCAGGTTGCAAGCATGGCCGCCGGCAGAGAGAACGGCATGGGCCAGCGGTCCGTCACCACCCCGACCACTGGCTGCAGGAGCGATGCCGTTACCTGGAACGCGAAGGTCAGAAGGCCGATCTGGACGAAATCGAGCGCATAGTTCGCCTTGATCAACGGATAGAGCGACGTGAGCAGCGACTGCATGATATCGTTGAGCATGTGGCAGAAGCTGGCTGCCGCTATGATCGAAAAGGCCATGGTGTCCGCCCGGACCCCGCCTGGTGTGGTTACGCTCGCCATGATTAGCCTCCCCATCCATTTCGGCACATACCGCGCCGTCCGCTCCTCCTACAGATCTTGACGCTGGCCTGCATTTGCGCTCTGGTCCACTTCTTTCGTGAGTGGGCCAAATGCGGTTTGTGGATTTTCCGACGATCGGTGTCGATCTCGATGAGCATCGGCAGAGCCTGAACCGGATCGATGCGGCGCAGGAGCCACTTTACGCGATTGGCCGGAGCTACAAATCCGGCATGCGCAGCCCCATGCACTCGCACCGCAAGACGCAGCTCTGGCACGCGCGCCGCGGCGTGGTGGTGGTTGGCACAAGCGACAGGCGCTGGATGATCCCGCCCGGCCACGGCCTCATCATTCCGGCAGGACTGGAGCACGCATCGGAGACGATGAGCCCTGTGGAGATGTTGTCGATCTACGTCGACACGCAGCTGGCCTTCGTCGAGCGGCCGAAAGTGGTGAACGTCACCACGCTCGCGGCGAACCTGATGGACGAGCTGGTGCGCGACGAGCCGCCGTTCCCGAAACCACGGCGGCGGGAGTTGATCATGGATCTGCTGCTGGACGAGATGCAGCAACTGCCCGAAGTACCGCTCGGCCTGCCCTTTCCGAACGATCCGCGCCTTGCCGCTGTCTGCCGGGCGTTTCTACAGGCGCCGCGCGCCGTTGCGAGCATCGACGACTGGGCCACGACGCTTGCCATGAGCCGCCGGAGTTTCACCCGGTTCTTCCGCGCGCAGACCGGCGTCAGCTTCGTGACATGGCGCCAGCAGGCCTGCCTTTTCGCCTCGCTGCCACGGCTTGCCGCCGGGCACTCGATCACCAGCGTCGCGCTCGATGCCGGTTACGAGAACATCGCGGCCTTTACGACCATGTTCCGCCGGATGATGGGCAGCCCTCCACGGCAATATCTCCTCTCGCGCTGATTGCGCAGTTTGCGCAATCGGACTGCGCAACTTGCTCGATTGCAGACGGAGTGTGACAACCATCTTCCGTTTCCGCGAGCATTTGCGATTGCTACCATCGACCTCTGCAACGAGGAAACACCCCATGTCTGCCCTGCCTTCCGAAAAGGCCCTGATCCCCTTCGTCAGCGTCGAGAACATGATGCGGCTCGTGCATCATCTGGGCATCGAGCGCGTCCTCTCTGAATTGACCGACACGATCGAGGATGACTTCCGGCGTTGGGAGACATTCGACAAGACGCCACGGATCGCCTCGCATTCACGCGACGGCGTGATCGAACTGATGCCGACCTCGGACGGCGAGATCTACGGCTTCAAATATGTGAACGGACACCCGAAGAATATGGCCGCGGGCCTTCAGACGGTGACGGCCTTCGGGCTGCTGGCGGACGTCGCGACAGGATATCCCGTGCTGATGACGGAAATGACGCTGCTGACGGCGCTACGCACAGCCGCGACCTCCGCCATGGCGGCCCGGCACCTTGCTCCGGAGGGAACGCGGGTCATGGCCATGATCGGCAACGGCGCGCAGGCCGAGTTCCAGGCGCTGGCCATGAAAGCCGTACTCGGCATCACGGATGTACGACTCTACGACATCGACATCAGGGCGACCGAGAAGACCATCCGCAATCTCACTGGCTCGGGCCTCGCATTGCACGCTTGCGAAAGTGCCGAACAAGCGATCGAGGGCGCCGGCATCATCACCACATGCACGGCAGACAAGCAGTATGCGACGATCCTCACCGACAACATGATCGGCAGCGGCGTGCATATCAACGCGATCGGCGGTGATTGCCCGGGGAAAACGGAGTTGCACCGGGATATCCTGCTGCGGGCGGACACTTTTGTCGAATATCCACCACAGACTCGTATCGAAGGCGAGATCCAGCAGATGGCGCCGGATTACCCGGTGACAGAGCTCTGGAAGGTCGTACGCGGCGAAGCTGCCGGCCGGCGCGATCCCCGGCAGATCACGCTGTTTGACAGTGTCGGCTTCGCGGTGGAGGATTTTTCCGCGCTTCGCTATGTGCGCTCTGCGCTGGCTGGTACGGATTTCTTCCAGCAGATCGATATCATTGCCGATCCGGACGATCCGCGTGATCTCTTCGGCATGCTCCAGCGCGCCGCCGCCTGAGCCGGCAGCACACGACGAGAGATCAGAAAAAGAAGTCGCCCTTGTCGAGATGGGCGAGCTTCACGCCCTTGAGCAGGATGCTGTCGCCGCCTGTGGCATCGATCATCACATCGCTGCCCACCTGCCGGGCATGGTTCGCCATCAGGTCGGTGAAGCTGGTGATCGCTTTCACGCCGGTCAGGTCGAGAATGTCGTGCGCTTTGCCGCTGGCGGCAAAATCGGTAATGACATCGCGCGCGTCGCCGGTGGCAAAGACGAACTGATCGATACCGGCACCGCCTGTAAGAACATCCGCGCCGCCATGGCCCCAGATCATGTCGTTGCCCGCCTTGCCGTCGATCCGGTTGCCGGCGCCGTTGCCATGAATCTGGTTGGCAAGAGCATTGCCCGTCGCGTTCGCGGCTGCCCTGCCGCCCAGTGTCAGGAACTCGAAATTGTCGGCCAGCGTATAGCTGACGCTGGAGATGACGAGATCGTTGCCGGCACTTTTGGCTTCGACCAGCAGCGTGCGCGCGTTGTCGATGAGATAGGTGTCATGGCCGGCACCACCGGCAACCTTGCCCGTGACGGCGCCACCGCGACCATCGAAGTAATCGTTGCCGCCGCCCAGAAACACATCCCCTTTGATCGTGCCGCTGTTTGTCAGCGATTGCTGGCCATCGCCGCCCTTGAATGCGATGCCTGAAGCCGAGGACAGAACGCCGCTATTGTTGAAGCTGGCGTGATCCGCCTTTGTGAAATCGACCGCACTCCCTTTGGACGCGGAAATCGTGCCGCTGTTGGCGCCGCGCGCGGCGTCACCAACGACGGCGATCCCGACGGCACCGCTTATCGTGCCCAGATTGTTGGCAATGGCCCCACCGGCGGTAATGTTGATGCCAGTGCCGCCGACGGCGATCGTTTTGCTGTTCGTTACCGTGCCGTTCGCGCCGGTAAGCGCAACACCATCGACGCTCGCCTGCAAGGCGCCGGAATTGGTGATGATGGCACTCTTGCCTTTTGCAACGATGCCGCTGGCGCCACTACCGATCGAGCCGTTATTGGTGATCGTTTCGGACGCGCCTGTTGCCACGATGCCATGGCTGCGAGCGCCAATCGATCCATTATTGGTAACGGTCGATCCCAGCCCATCGATGACGATGCCGGCGGCCGTGGCAGATGACACATCCTTGTTGTTCGTCATGGCGCCGCGGTCGCCGGAAAGCTTCACGGCATCCGTCTGTGCGGCCATCCGGCCATTGTTGACGACCATAGCCGCCGCGCCCACCACCAGGGCCGCGCTGCCGGCCGTAGACGAAATGGTGCCTTCGTTCGCTACGTTCGCACTGCCACCGGCCACGCTGATCCCGGCCTGCTTGCCGGAGAGACTGCCACGATTGACAATATCCATCCCGGCAGCCGTCGCTGATATGCCGAAGGCGCCTGCAACGATCGATCCACTTTCCGAGACGACGACGGACCCTTGAAGATCGTCGGCGCTGGATGCGCCGAAGATCACGCCGGACACACCGGCCGTAATCTTCCCGTCGACCACGACGGCACGCGCTTTCGCAAGGCCGGACGCAAGGATGCCGCTATCGGCTGCGGTCACTGTCACGTCATTGACGAGCACCAGCGTCGTGTCAGCCTCGGTGAAGCTCACACTGGTCTTCGTATTCTTTGTCAGGAAGGTCATGACCATGGCGGCACCCTATCGTTGCTGTGGGTGAATTGCGTCTTACAGGACATTCGTGCGGAAATCGACCGGCCATGTCAGCGTTTGCACGCCGACAATCCCGGTCCTGCGATAAATCCGCAACATGCTTAACGCTCACGGGAGCATGTCTCGACCAAAGCTGTCACTGAGTGGAACTTACGACACGCAGGCGTCTTTACACGGCATGAGAGTACGCACTGGAAACCAATCCGTCATCGTGGTCGTCGCCATGTCCGTCGTCTGCATCCTGTTCGTTTACATGGCTTCGTCACGTGTCGAGGATGCTTCAGGTCGAGTTGACCCGAAGGCGAGCATAATCACACCGGACAAGAGCTGAAAAAAGGTGACGTAATATGGCGTTGAACCGAACGGCCCTGAGCATCGCCATCCTCCTCGTCATCATGATCGTGATCGGCTGGCTTGTCATGAGCCCTTCGCAGAACGATCCGGCAAGAGGGACTGCGCCCGCGCCGCCCGCGGACATCCAGACGACACCGAACAATCCTGGGCCGACCACCGGCGCGCAGTAGAGCATTTTCATGCTTGCGGGCGTCGCTTTGGAGGCGCGAAAGCGTCACGCGATATAATCTTCCTGAAGACAGTTGCATACGACGCATCGGCTCTGCCTGCCGCGGACTTCAACAGTGATTCGCTACCGAAAACGTTTCCACGCGTGCTGTCCGCGGCTCCCTCATCGCCCGCAATGCCCTTGCAACTTCGGATTTGCGATAAATCGTCAGCTGCAGAGCAAGAATAGGAAGGGGTTAGCGAATATTAACTAGACGTTAACCATACCGGCAGGAAATAAGGTGGAGGAACCCTGATTCTATCACCGGATGCACGCCGCCCATGTTTCATACAGCTTTCGCAATTGCAGGAAGAACGGCCATGCAGGGCGCGTTTCTAGCCTTGGGCGCCTCGGCACTTTCCGGTTGCACGCAGACAGGCGGCCTCAAGTTAACGTCGGCGCCAACCGAGATTGCGGCTGAAAAGGCGCTGGCATTTCCGCCGCCGGGCGGCCCTGCCATCGTCAGCGTGATCGAGCGAAACTTCTCCAATGCGGTCCAACAGGACATCATTCTGGCGACAGACGCCAGCATCAGCGGCCAGAACTACATTCAGGTGCGCTATTTCGGTCCTGCATCCACGCCGTTTGCGGGCGCGGCACGGCTGCCAACGGGGCTCATGACGACAGCGCAGGCAGTCGGCGAGATGCGGTCGGAATTCCCGACCATCCGGATGAGCATCTCCCCGAGCTTCGTGCAGAACAATTACGGCGCCTTCGCCTATGCTTACGGGACGAATCCGCGCTCCGGCGATGCCTGCCTCTACGGCTGGCAGCAGATCAAGGCACCTGATAACCAGGTGCGCACTTTCCACTACCTCGGCAGGATACAGACCCGCGTGCGCTTCTGCCAGACAGGTGCGTCTCGCGACGAACTGCTGTCGATGATGTACCACTATACGCTGACCGGTGCCTTCGACAGCATCGGCTGGAACCCGTATGGCAACGTTCCGCCTCTCGACCCCTCGGTCGGGCAGCTCGGCCGGCCGATCTACGCCGCAGGCTCCGGCGCCCGGCTTCAGCCACCGACACCGGTCGTAGCACCTGCCGCTCCCGTCCGTACTGCGATCCGCAGCCTGGAAAGCCAGAACACGCGCCCTGCGGCCCGGCGCGTCGAGATCGTCAGGCCGATCGTCCCCGCCGTCGCCATCCCTTCGCCAAGCATGGTTACGCGCCAGCCTGTGACGGACCGTCCGCCCGGGGCCGCGATGGAACCCCAGACGCAGTCTGGCACCCCGCAGTTGCCGGGTCCGGCGGCGACACCTGCGACAGGTCCGGCAAACGGATCCGATACTCTCCAGACACCGAGGCCGACCAGCCAACTGGGGCAGCAGGACCTCACACGCGTATCGAGCGCTTCTCCCATGCAGACCCGGCCCATCATTCCGGCCGTCCCCTGCACGATCTCCCCGACCAGCTCCTGTGCGGGGGACATGTAAACCATGAGCCACATCCATCTGCATTCGCGACAAGGAAATTAGGGTCATGGTCAAGGCGCTCATCGTCATTGCATGGATCTGCATGTCGATCGTCATCGTGGCGATCACGACTCTACCCGTAAGCCTCCAGACGCATCTGGTTGCCGCCTTCCTCTGCATGGCGCTTCTCGCCGTGCTGAAGGTGCTGAAGGCCGAAGGCAACTGGCGCCTGATCGGGCTTGGCTTCGGCACGGCCATCGTTCTGCGCTACGTCTACTGGCGGACCACCAGCACGCTGCCGCCGGTCAACCAGCTTGAGAACTTCATTCCCGGCTTCCTGCTGTATCTCGCCGAGATGTACAGCGTGGCGATGCTGGCGCTCAGCCTTTTCATCGTCTCCATGCCGCTTCCGCCGAACCGGCCCCGCCCGGGCTCGCCCGATTACGCGCCGTCGGTCGATGTCTTCATCCCGACCTACAACGAAGACGCGGATATGCTGGCCAACACGCTCGCCGCCGCCAAGAATATGGATTACCCGCCGGAGAAGCTGACGGTCTGGCTCCTCGACGACGGCGGCACCCTGCAAAAGCGGAATTCTGCCAGCATTCCGGACGCGCAGGCCGCCCAGAATCGCCACGACGAGCTCCAGGAGCTTTGCCGAAACCTCGACGCCAACTATCTCACGCGTGACCGCAACGAACATGCCAAGGCCGGCAATCTCAACAACGGGTTGAACCACTCCCACGGGGACCTCATCACAGTCTTCGACGCCGACCATGCGCCGGCCCGTGACTTCCTGCGCGAGACGGTCGGTTATTTCGAAGAAGATCCGCGCCTCTTCCTCGTGCAGACCCCGCACTTCTTCCTCAATCCGGACCCGATCGAGCGCAATCTGAAGACCTTCAACACGATGCCGAGCGAGAACGAAATGTTCTACGGCATCATCCAGCGCGGTCTCGACAAGTGGAACGCCGCGTTCTTCTGCGGTTCTGCCGCCGTGCTGAACCGGCGCGCCCTTGAAGACACCAACGGCTTCAGCGGCGTCAGCATCACAGAGGACTGCGAAACGGCCCTTGCGCTTCATGCGCGCGGCTGGAACAGCGTTTACGTGGACAAGCCGCTGATTGCCGGGCTCCAGCCGGCGACTTTCGCAAGCTTCATCGGCCAGCGCAGCCGCTGGGCACAGGGCATGATGCAGATCCTCATGTTCCGCATGCCGCTGTTCAAGCGCGGTCTGAGCATGCCGCAGCGCCTTTGCTATATGTCCTCGACGCTCTTCTGGCTCTTCCCGTTTCCGCGCACCGTCTTCCTGTTCGCGCCGCTCTTCTACATCTTCTTCGATCTCGAGATCTTCGTCGGTTCCGGTGGAGAATTTCTCGCCTATACGACCACGTACATGCTCGTGAACCTGCTCATGCAGAACTATCTCTACGGCCGCTTCCGCTGGCCCTGGATTTCAGAGCTCTATGAATATGTTCAGACGGTGCATCTGTTGCCGGCAGTCATTTCAGTCATCCTCAACCCGACCAAGCCCACATTCAAGGTGACGGCAAAGGACGAGTCGATCAGCGACAACAGGCTTTCGGAGATCAGCCGGCCTTTCTTCGTCATCTTCGGCGTTCTGCTCATCGCCACCATCATGTCGCTCTACAAGCTTTATGCCGAGCCCTACAAATCCGACGTCACGCTGGTGGTTGCGGGCTGGAATTTCCTCAATCTGATCTTCGCCGGCTGCGCGCTGGGCGTGGTGTCGGAACGAAGTGAGAAGGCCGCATCAAGGCGTGTCAACGTCAAGCGCCGCTGCGAATTCCGTGTGGGAGAGCAGTGGTATCCGGGCGTCATCGAAAACGTGTCGGTCAACGGTCTTCTCGTCCACGTGTACGATCGCTCCATGCAGCCACTAACAGTGGGCGCGATGGAAGAGATCCGCGTCGAGACCTTCAGCCCGGGCGCGCCATCCTCCATACCGGTCAAGATCGTGCGCAGCGGCCGGGGCGATGGGTTCCTCCTTGTCGGCTGCACGTTTGCCCCGCGCGAACCGCAGGAACGGCGGCTGCTCGCCGACATCATCTTTGGCAATTCGGCGCAGTGGACGGAATTCCAGATGGGACGGCGGCGCAATCCCGGCCTCATCCGCGGCACGATCAGCTTTTTCGCGATTGCGCTCTTCCAGACCAATCGCGGTCTCTTCTACTTCTTCCGCAGCCTCGGCGGCGCGAAGGAAGCAACAGCCCCCGTCAAGAAGGAGGCGGCGAGACCATGAAGCCGTTCGTCATCGCCTGCACGCTCGCCCTCCTCGCACCGTCGCAGCTCCTTGCCCAGACAACGCCGTTCGATATGTCCCGCGAACGGCCGGCAACGCAGGCCCAGCCGGCACCTTCACCAGTGCCGAGCAAGCCCCAAGCTCAAACTCCGGCTCAGCCACCCGCAACGCCTCCTGAGGCTCGCCCGCAGCAACCGGCGCCCTTCCAGGTCTCACCCGGAGCGCCGGCCCGCCCGGCAGCCCAGCCCGCACAGCAAAAGCCGGCATCGCCTTCACCGTCTGCTCCTCCGCAGACCGAGGCGAAACCGCGTGCCCAGACGACTGCTGACACGGACGCACGCCGCCGCTACATCCTGCCGTTCGGCAAACTGAGCCTTTCCGGCGAGGCGGACCGACGGACATGGACGATCTATGTCACGCCCGAGCAGGCGAGTGCAGCCACAGCCATCACCATCGGCTATCAGAACTCCATCGTCGTCGCGCCGGAAGCCTCGACATTCTCCGTGGAGCTCAATGGCAGCGTCATCGGACAGGTGCCCGTCGCCTCGGCAGAGACAGTCCGCGATCTCATGCTTCCACTTCCGGAAGGCGCGCTTCAGGCGGGTGCGAACGTTGTCCGCCTTGCCACGCAACAGCGCCACCGCACCGATTGCAGCATCCAGTCGACCTACGACCTCTGGACCAATATAGACCCGAGCCGGACATACCTGACGTTTAACGCCCCCGTCGGCAATCGCTTCTCCAGCATCGACGATATCCCGGCCGTGGGCCTAGACGCCACGGGCGCAACGACCATCGACATCGTCGCGCCGGCCCTCACGAACCCCAGCCGCTCGAACATGTTGCTGCGCCTTGCGCAGGCTCTGGCGCTGCGCGTGCAGATGCCGAACCAGACGATCGCCTTCCAGTCGGCCATGCCCACGGCACCGGTGCCAGGCACGCTGACCGTTCTCGTCGGGACGCAACTGGAAATCGAGGGCCTGATCCCCGCTCTGCCGGCAGGAACCGAGGTCGGTCCAACCGTCAACTTCGCGCCGGCTGCAACGCCGGGCTTGAGCACCCTTGTCGTCACTGGCCCCACGGCGGAAGCTCTTCGGCAGGCGGTGGAAACGCTGGCCAGCCCGCTGGACGCTGCGCCGGGCACCTCGCGCACCACCTTCTCCACCAAGGCGTGGAGCACGCCGGATGCGCCGATCATCGTCGGTGATACACGCATCGCGCTCTCGCAGCTCGGCATCACCACCAGCGAATTTGGCGGTCGCCGGTTCCGGACAGAGTTCATGCTCGGCGTTCCCGCGGATTTCTACGCCAGCGCCTACGGCGATGCCGTGATCCTGCTCGATGCCGGCTATGCAGCGTCGGTCCTGCCCGGCAGCCGCATCGACGTCTATGTCAATGGCAATATTGCTACGACCACGCCCCTCTCCACGGCTGGCGGGGGTATCCTCAGCCATCTCCCGATCACCGTGACGCTGCGCCACTTCGTACCGGGCGTGAACCGCATCTCCATCGAAGCCGTGCTGTTGACGGAAGACGACGACGTCTGCGCCACGGGCACGCCGGCTCAGACCACGCCGCGTTTCGCGCTCTTCGACACCACCGAATTTCACATGCCGGATTTCGCGCGGATCGACAGCAGCCCGAGCCTTGCGGCAACATCCTCGACGGGCCAGCCCTATCGCCGGGCGCAACAGCCGACAGCCCTTTATCTCGACCGCCTCGACCCCGAGACGCTCTCGGCTGCGGCAACGCTCGTCGGGCGCCTTGCGGTCGCTGCGGGAAACCCGCTTGCGCTCGAAACCGTGGCCTCTCCCGCAGCGCTCGGAGATCGCAACGCGCTGATCGTCGGCACCATGTCACAGCTTCCCCCGCCATTGCTGACGCAGATGCAGATCGGCGCGGCGCCGGCAAACTGGGGCACGCACCATACCGGCCGGCAGGCGGACGGCGACAGCGGCACCCTGTTTGAGGAATGGCGCGAGAAGGTTTCCGGCGGCAGCTGGCTTGGTCAGGGATCGCGGCTCGAAGCCTGGCTGAAGAGCGACCTCGACCTATCCATGGATTCGCTGCGCTTCCTGCCCGGCAAGGAAGAGGATTTCTCTCCGGCAGATGACGTCAGCTTCATGATCGCCCAGGGTCGCAGCCCGTCCGGCGCGGGAACATGGACGCTTGCGACCGGACCGACGCCTGCAAGCCTCCAGACCGGCATGAGCGCGATGGTGCAGGAAGCGCGCTGGAATGGCCTTGAAGGCCGGATCACGACCTTTGATGAGGCGACCGGGAACGTCGCGATGGTGCCGGTGCACGACCTGCATCTGAACCCGACGCAACCTTTCTCGATCGCGAACTGGCGCCTGATCGCAGCGAACTGGCTGTCGACCAACATCCTCTTCTTCGCCGTGATGTTCATCGCCGGCTTCGCCCTTCTCGGCATTATCACCACGCTGATGCTGCGCCTGCTGGGACGTAGTCGATGAGAGCGACAAACGGACAGACACGTGGGCAGAGCCCGACACGATCCGCCCTGCCGGGCTTTGCATCGACGCGCGCCCGCCGAGCGTCCCTCCTTCCTCGGACTGTTTACCGGGAGTTCCCATGACAACCGCCCGCATCCTGCTTTTCTCGACGCTGGCCGCAGCAACCGCGACAGCGGCCTATTATGGCTCCGACTGGCTGCCCGAGAGGGAACTGACGACCGGTACGATCGTCGCACCGCCCGCCGTGGACGAGAAGGGCAACCGGTTGAGTCTGATCCCGCCCGGCCCGGCCATGCGCCATGGCGACCGGCGAATGGCCGACCCGTCGCAGGCGCTTCCGCCGGCAGTCCCTGCAGCCGACAGCGAGGCCGCCGCACCGGATGCGTCCGTCGAAGCGCTGGACAAGCCGTCTGCGGACAGCGCCATCGAAAGCGTGGAACCTGTCGTCAAGGCGCAGCTGCAACCTCAGACGCCGGCGTCGCCGCCCGCACAAACGCAACCGGCTCCGCAGAAACCAACTGTTGATGAAGGCGCTCTGCGCTATTTCGCTCGACTGGGCGATACCGTGCGCCTCCAGGCAGAGATCGCGCGATTGCGCACGCTCTACCCCGACTGGGAACCCCCGGTGGATCCGCTCGCCGTGCCGCAAAATGTCGATACGCAGCTCGAAGCCATGTGGGCGCTTTATGGACAGACGCGTTATGACGAAGTCCGCAAGGCCATCACCGAGCGCCAGTCGCGCGAACCCGGCTGGCAGCCGCCGGAAAACCTTCTTTCGATGCTCGCGCTCGGCGAAGCGCGTCAGCGTCTGGTCAACGCTTCGAACCTCCAGCAATTTCCGGTCGTCGTTGATGTCGCGGCGGAAACACCGCAGCTTCTCGTGTGCAGCGAAATCGATATTCTCTGGCGCCTCGCCGAAGCCTTTGCAAAAACCGACCGGCAGCAGCGCGCGCTGGATGCCTATACCTATGTCCTCTCCAGTTGCACCGAAGGGCCCGACCGGCTGGCGACCTTGCAGAAGGCGGCTTCCCTGCTGCCGCGCCCGATGGTCGAGCAGCTCCTGGCGCAGGAAAAGACCGATCCTTCCGGCAAGGGCGAGTTCGAGCCGGTGAAGGACGATCTGGCCCGCCAGTTCGTTGCCGCCGCCGGCGAAGACCCGAAGCTGGTCGTCCCCCCAGCCTACCTGAACCGGCTGGAGCGCGTTGCCGAGGCGGACGGGAAAGCGTCCGATGCTCTGCTGCTTGGCTGGTACTACGTGCGCCGCAACGGTGCCGAACGGGCGGAGACCTGGTTTCGGCGGGCGCGGACAGCAGAGGACTCGGCGGTAGCGTCGCAGGGCCTCGCGCTGACGCTGATCGCACGCAACAATCCGAAGGAGGCCGAAGCCGTTCTCTATCCGTGGCGCGATACCTCGGATGATACGCGCGACACCTATCTCGCGGCGGCGTCCAACCTGCTCGCTCTCGATCCGCCCATCGTGATCGAAGCGGACGTGCTGCAACGTATGGCACAGGAGGCGATGCGCGCCCGTAGTTCCGACGTCGCCCAACAGTTCGGCTGGTATGCCCGCGCCTTCGAACAGCCGCAGCTTGCGCTTCAATGGTTCTCGACATCGCTGACGTGGAAGCCGGACACGGAAGCCTCGGCCTATGGTCTTGCGATCACCGCAAACCAGCTGGGTATGACGAACGATGTTGCGCGTATTCAGAAACAGTGGGCCGGCCGCTCCCCGCGCATCGCCCTGCTCGGCGAGGAGGATGATCAAGCGCAGGTGCCGCAACGCGTGCAGGCCGGAGCCGCTGTCGATCAACCCGTGCGCCAGCCATCCCGCTCGACGGCACGCCAGCCTGTGCAAACCGTATCGGCACAAACAGGCGTCGCGCCGGCGGAGCCGGTTCGCCAGCGTCCCGCACGCACCGCCGCACCCAGCCGTAACGCCGCAGCGCCGGCGTCGGGCCGGGGTTGCAGCACCTTCACGGACCCATCCGGTCTGTCCGCCGGCGAAGCCCTGCGGCGCGGCTGGTGCCTTATGGAGTTGAACCGGCCGCTTGAGGCCGTTCGCAATTTCGACGCGGCCATCCGCACCGGAGACACGCGTATCCGCAGCGAAGCCGCTTACGGGCAGAGCCTCGCCTACCTCCGTCAGGGCCTGACCGACAAGGCCTCCGTGGCTGCGACACGCGGGCCGATGGACGCGCAGAAAGCATCGGAAATTCAGGTAGCGCTTCTCTCGAACCGCGCGCTGATCGCCTTCGACCAGAAGCGGTTCTCGGAGGCGCTGGTGCTGCTCGACCGCCGCGCGCAGCTGGCATCCGAACGCATCGACCTGATGGTGATCCGGGGATATGCGTATCTGGGGCTCAAGCGCTTCGACCAGGCGATCCGCACCTTCGAGACTCTGGCCGCAACAGGCAATCAGGACGCCATTCGAGGGCTGGCCAATGCCCGGGCGGCAACGCCGGCCGCGTTGGAAACACAGAACTGATAGCCACCTGGAGATAGGGCGTCCTTCTCAGCTGTTCTCCTGAATGGAGAAGATGGCGTGCAGCAGAGCGAGATGGCTGAGGCCTTGGGGCAGATTCCCGAGGCCTTCGCCGGTTTTCGGATCGACCATTTCGTTCAGAATACCGAAGTTGTTCCCAAGAACGGCGAGCAGATCCTTCAAACGTTTCTCGGCCTGCGGCACGTCGTCGAGAAAAGCATAGGCTTCCACAAGCCAGCAACTGCACGCAACGAACGCGCCTTCCTCAATCTCCACGCCGCTATACCGATAGACGAGCGGGCCGACTGCAAGCTCCGCTTCGATCGCATCACGGGTCTTGGCCAGCCGCCCGTCATGCTCGAAGCCAAAGCGCGTGGTCAGTAGAAGAGCCGCATCGAGACGATCGGTGCCGGCGTAGAACGTGTAGGCCTGCCGGGCCTCCGACCAGCAATGCTCGTCGATCCACGCCTTGATACGGTCACGTGTACGCGCCCAGTGGTCGCGGTTGCGCCCATCGATATGGCTGTTTTCAGAAAGCTCGACAGCCCTGTCGAGCGCCAGCCAGCAACCGATCTTGGAGAAGGTGTAGTGCTGGCGGTCTTCGAGCTCCCAGATTCCGGCGTCTTTCTCCTGCCAACGCTCACAGCATTGGTCGGCTAGATGCTCCAGCAGGCGCGCCGCTGTCGGATCGAGCACATGACCCATACGCGCGAAAAGTGCCGCTGTTTCCAGAATATCGCCATAGCAGCTGAGCTGCACCTGATGCCGGGCACGGTTTCCGACCCGCACGGGCGTCGAACCCTTGTAGCCCGGCACGTCCACGATGCGCTCGGCGGGTACGACCTTGCCATCGAGCGTGTAGACCACCTTCGGCTCCGGGCCGTCGCCGACCAGCGTTCGGACGATCCAGCCAAATGCCGCGATCGCCTCGGACAGGCCGCCGGCCCGGAGCAGCGCCTTGATCGTATAGGCGGCATCCCGCAGCCACGCGTAACGGTAATCGTAATTCTTGTCGCCGCCGATCCGCTCGGGAAGACCTGACGTTGCCGCTGCGGCGATGGCGCCGGTCTGCGAATACAGCAGGAACTTCAGCGACAGCGCGCAGCGGATGAGATCCGCTTGAAAAGGCCCGTCATAGGTCAGTCCGTGCGCCCATCGCCGCCACTCCTCATCGCTGAAATCGATCCGCCGGTCGATGTCCGCAAGATCCGGCATGGCGAGCGGTGCTCTGTCCGCCACGAGGAACGCGATGCAGGTTCGCGATCCCTCTCTCGTGACGTGACGCGCTTTCGTCTGCGCATCGTCATCATGTATCAGCTCCATGCTGTCGTCGTGGCAAAAGGTGGTGGTGAGATCGCCGACATACCGAATGGTGGCATTGGGATGCGCGATGCGCCGCACCGGCTCGTCCTTCGAAATCGGCCGAAGGACCATCTCGAACGTAACCTCGCCGGAAATCCCCTCGATGCGCCGGGCAAGCTCGCACCAGGGCAGACGTCCGGCATTGCCGCTGTTGAGCGACTCCGTCACACGCGCACGCCCGCTCTTCGTGATGAAGATCGTTTCCAGTACGTTGCTCTCAGGCAGATAGCGCCTCTCGATATGGAAGGCATCGGTGGGAGAGAGCGAGAAGTGACCGCCCTCGGCGTCGTGCAACCGGTTGAAGAGCGGTGGCGAATCCATATCCGGCGCGCACCACCAGTCGATAGCGCCATCGCCGCCGACAAGCGCGATCGAGCGCCCGTCGCCCAGTGCTGCATAGTGCTCGAGCGGGAGGAAGCCGTTGGTACGAGCAGGTGCGAGAGAGGTCAGCACGCGAGATCGCCCCTGCGAATGCAGACCGATACCGGGCTTTGGAATGTGATCGTCAGGACCCCGGGAAAAGCGTGACCGAGAGATAACGGATGAAGAGAGGGTCTTTCAGAGGCTGATACTGGTCTGTTCATATGGCGGCGGCCCTCTCCCGTACGGTCGGCATCGGGAGAGGAAGGCTCGGACGGCGGAGATGTTCCGGCCTCGTCGGACGTCGCGCTAGAAACTACTGCCGGACGACAATCCGGGCGCCTTCCGGCACGCGATCGTAGAGATCGATGATATCCTGATTGATGAAGCGCACGCAGCCAGAGGATTGCGCCTTGCCGATCGAGCGCCAATCCGGGTTTCCGTGGAGGCGGTAGAGCGTGTCCTGCCCGTTCTGGAAGATATAGAGCGCGCGAGCGCCCAGCGGATTCCTGAGGCCCGGTTCCTGGCCGCCATTGGCGATGGAGTAACGGGCGAGTTTCGGCTGGCGAGCGACCATCTCGTCGGGCGGCGTCCAGCGCGGCCATTTCTTGCGCCACTGGATCACGCCCTCGCCCTGCCAGGCAAATCCCTCCTTGCCGATGCTGACGCCGTATCGCATGGCGGTGCCGCCTTTCTCCACGAGATAGAGATAGCGGGCCTTTGTATCCACGACGACCGTGCCGGGCGCTTCACCCGTGGGGTCGATGACGCGCTGACGATAGAAGCGTTGCGGAATATTCTTGTAGGGGATTGCCGGCAGGCTGAAGCCTTCGTCCGTGCGGGCCGCGTAGATGACGGCGGGATCGGGCTGTTCCCCATCATAGGTCTTGGGCGCGATCACGTTGACGACGGGTTCGAAAAACGCGCCGATGCCTTGCGTGGAGCATCCTGTGAGAAGCGTCGCGGAGGCGACACCCGTGCATCCGAGGAAACGCCGGCGCGAAAGCGAAACGAGGGTCGTCATCTTGGGGCCTTGAAACTGGACAGGAGCGAGGCGCCTCTGTCCGAGGGAACGTCAATTGAACGTATGGAAGAGGGCAGATTCGATGAAGGCCGAGCTAAGTGAGCTCGACCCTTGTCAGAAGACTATAGCGAAGACATTGAGGAAGTCTTCAGCCGGCAAACAGCGTGAGTTCTGGCGGCACAATGGCGAGGTCGCCGCGCCTGCGAGCGATCGCGTATGTCAGCGCGCCACGCACCGCCTCCGGGCTGACGGGCTTCTTCAGGACGCCCATGGTGCCGGACACGCCCGTGCCGAGCATCTCCGGATCGGCCGTGGTAAAGATAACGGTGACATCGTGATCCTCGGCAAGGATTCGACCGATCTCGGGACCGCTCGGCCCGTCGGCAAGGTTCACGTCGACAAAGGCGATGGCAGCGAGGCCCCCGATCTGCAAGGCGTGCTTCTTGCGGCTGGCGAAGCCGACGACGCCCGCATTCAAACCTGCGGCCGAGACGGCATCTTCCAGATCGAGCGCGAGAAGAAGATGATCTTCGATGATCACGACGGGATAGTCGATGATCGGACGGTTCTGCCACCGGCGGACTGTGTTCTCGGTCATGACGCTATACCCATTCGACATTGAGACTACAGCTGAAATGACCGGCACAAGCTTTTGTTCCACATTTATTTAAATGCGAGCAATATCCTGAAGGTTAACAAAGTATTAATGCAGATCACGACTTCGACAGTGACGACTGTACTACAGTTCCGGCAAATTCGCGTGACCGTGGAAGAGGCTCGATTGGCGGTTGCCGCCCGAAGAAAAGCCCGGCATATGTAACCATATAGCGACGCTCGAGGAGGATCGTCGCATGAATGACGCGAAGCAAGCCTCTTGCTTCGCCCAACTGGGAGGACGTTCATGTTCAAGACAATCCTGAAAGCAGCGACCCTGAAGGCAACGGTGGCAGCCCTTGCTTTGTCGGCTACCGGACCCGTGGCCGCATTTGCGGCGACCGATCTGCAGTGGTGGCATGCGATGACCGGCGCGAACAACGAGGTCGTCAACCAGCTCGCCAAGGAATTCAACGAAAGCCAGAGCGAATACACCATCACGCCTGTGTTCAAGGGCACCTATCCGGAAACCCTGAACGCGGGCATCGCAGCCTTCCGCTCCAAGCAGCCGCCCGCAATCATTCAGGTGTTCGACGCCGGCAGCGGGGTGATGATGGGAGCCGAGGGCGCGATCATGCCCGCTGCCGACGTGTTGCAGAAAGGCGGCTTCACATTCGACAAGTCGCAATATCTCGCCGGCATCGCAGCCTATTATTCAAAGCCGGACGGCACGATGCTGTCGTTCCCTTACAACTCGTCCTCGCCGATCCTCTACTACAACAAGGATATCTTCGCGAAGGCTGGTCTTGACGCCGAGGCGCCGCCGAAGACATGGCCTGACGTGTTCGAGGCCGCGAGAAAGATCAAGTCGAGCGGTGCCGCTTCCTGCGGCTTGACCTCGACCTGGCTCACCTGGATCCAGACGGAGAATTTCGCCGCATGGAACAACGTCGCCTATGGCACCAACGAAAATGGCCTTGGCGGCAACGACGTGAAGCTGGAGTTCAATTCACCGCTCTTCGTGGAGCACTTCCAGTCCATCGCCGACCTCGCGAAGGAGGGCACGTTCCGCTATGGCGGCCGGACATCCGAAGCCAAGCAGCTCTTCATGTCGGGCGAATGCGCGATCCTGACGGAGTCCTCCGGCGGTCTCGGCGATATCGTCAAGTCGGGCGTGAAGTATGGTATCGGCCAGCTGCCCTACTATGAAGGCCATGGGCCACAGAACACGATCCCCGGCGGCGCGAGCCTCTGGGTCTTCGGCGGCAAGAGCGATGCGGAATATGCCGGTATCGCGCAGTTCTTCAATTTCCTGTCGCAGACCAAGATCCAGGCCCGCCTGCATCAGGTCTCCGGATACATGCCGGTGACCAACGCGGCTTACGAGGAAACCAAGACCTCCGGTTTCTACGACAAGAACCCCGGTCGCGAGACGCCGATCCTGCAAATGATGGGCAAGGCGCCGACCGAGAACTCCAAGGGTGTACGCCTCGTCAACCTTCCGCAGGTTCGCGATATCATGAACGAGGAGTTCGAAGCGATGCTGGCCGGCAAGCAGGATGCAAAGGCTGCCCTCGACAAGGCTGTGGAGCGCGGAAACGCAGCCATCGCCGAAGCCATCGGCAACTGAGCCGCAGCTGACGGTATCGCCGGCCCACCCTCTGGCCGGCGATACGCCTGACTGCCGTCCCGAGGAGCACCCGGTGCACAACGTCGCTTTTCCCAACAAGATCCTTCCCTACCTTCTGGTCGCCCCGCAGATCGTTCTCACGGTCATCTTCTTTTTCTGGCCGGCAAGCCAGGCACTCTACCAGTCCGTCATGCGCGAAGACCCGTTCGGGCTGAAGAGCGGCTTCGTCGGGCTTGCCAATTTCCGCGCCGTCTTGTCGGACCCGAACTATATCCATGCGCTTCAGGTTACCGTTGTCTTCAGCATTCTCACGGCGCTGGTCTCGATGGGCGTAGCTCTGCTGCTGGCGACCGCCGCAGACAAGGTTGTCCGCGGACAGACCTTCTATCGCACCCTGCTGATCTGGCCTTATGCCGTGGCGCCGGCCGTTGCAGGCATGCTCTGGCTCTTCATGTTCAACCCGGCCATGGGCACCTTTGCATACCTTCTGCGCAGGAACGGCTTCGGATGGGATCCGCTCCTCAACGGCGATCAGGCCATGGCGCTCGTCGTCGTCGCGGCCGCCTGGAAGCAGATCAGCTATAATTTCCTGTTTTTCGTCGCCGGGCTGCAAGCCATTCCGAAATCTCTCATCGAAGCAGCATCTATCGACGGGGCGCGCGGCGCGCGGCGGTTCTGGACGATCGTCTTCCCGCTCCTGGCGCCGACCACCTTCTTCCTGCTGGTGGTCAACACCGTCTACGCTTTCTTCGATACGTTCGGCATCATTCATTCCGTCACCGGCGGCGGGCCGGCAAAAGCGACGGAGACACTGGTCTACAAGGTCTACAATGACGGCTTCGTCAATCTGAACCTCGGCTCCTCTGCGGCCCAGTCCGTCATCCTCATGGTCATTGTGATTGCGCTGACGGCTTTCCAGTTCCGCTTCGTCGAGAAGCGCGTGCATTATGGTTGAGGCCCCGAGATGATCGAAAAACGCCCCATCGCCAATCTCGTCGGCCACGCCATTCTGATCCTCGGGATCATCGTCGTCGCCTTCCCGATCTACTATACGTTCATCGCATCCACAGCGACATCCGAGGCGATCATCCGCCCGCCCATGTCGCTGCTGCCGGGCGGGCATTTCGTCGAGAACTATACCGAAGCCATGACCGGCGGCGTCGAGCGCGTCGTTGGCGTCAGTCTGGAACGGCTGCTCTTCAACTCGTTCGTGGTGGCCGTGGCGATCGCGGTCGGCAAGATCGTCATCTCGTTCCTGTCGGCCTTCGCCATCGTCTTCTTCCGCTTTCCGTTCCGCATGGCCTTCTTCTGGATGATTTTCGTCACGCTGATGCTGCCGGTGGAGGTGCGCATTCTCCCCACCTACAAGGTCATCGTCGATCTCGGGCTCATCGATACCTATGCCGGGCTGACGCTTCCGCTGATGGCATCCGCCACCGCTACGTTCCTCTTCCGGCAGTTCTTCCTGACCATCCCGGGCGAACTCGTGGAAGCGGCGCGCATCGACAATGCCGGCCCGTTCCGCTTCATGCGCGATATCTTGCTGCCGCTGTCGAGCACCAACATCGCCGCCTTGTTCGTGATCCTGTTCATCTATGGCTGGACGCAATATCTCTGGCCGCTGCTCGTCACCAATGACGCGAAGATGAACACCGTCATCATCGGGCTGCGGCGCATGGTGGACTTCACCGACGCCTCGACGCCGTGGAACTACGTGATGGTCACGGCGATCCTTGCGATCATTCCCCCTATTCTCGTCGTGGTGCTCATGCAGCGCTGGTTCGTCAAAGGTCTCGTGGAGACGGAAAAATAATGGCCAATATCGTCCTCAACGACGTCCGCAAGAAATACGGTCCCGTCGATGCCATCAAGGGCATCTCTCTCGACATCGCCGACGGCGAGTTCCTCGTTCTCGTCGGTCCTTCGGGCTGCGGGAAATCGACATTGCTGCGCATGATCGCAGGGTTGGAAAGCATCACAGGCGGCGAGATTGCCATCGGTGGCCGGGTCGTCAATACGCTGGAGCCGTCCGAGCGTGACATCGCCATGGTGTTCCAGAACTATGCCCTGTATCCGCATATGACGGTGCGCCAGAACCTCGCCTACGGCCTGAAGAACCGCAACACGCCGCAGGCGGAGATCGACCGGCGTATCTCTGATGCCGCCAAGGCGCTGGAGATCGAAACGTTTCTGGAGCGGAAGCCCCGTCAGCTCTCCGGCGGACAGCGCCAGCGCGTGGCGATGGGCCGGGCGATCGTTCGCGAACCCGCGGCCTTCCTGTTCGATGAACCCTTGTCCAATCTCGATGCCAAGCTGCGCGTACAGATGCGCGTCGAGATCAAGCGGCTGCAGAAATCGCTGAAGACGACCAGCGTCTACGTCACGCACGACCAGATGGAGGCGATGACGCTGGCGGACCGGCTCGTCGTGCTGAACGGCGGTGTCATCGAGCAGGTGGGAACGCCGATCGAGCTTTACGAAAAGCCCGCGACCACCTTCGTCGCGACCTTCATCGGCTCACCCTCCATGAACCTGCTGCCCGGCCTCTCCAGCCAGACCTGGAGCCTTGCACCGAATATCGCCCTGCCGCAGGGCAGTGCCACGCTCGGTATCCGGCCGGAGGACCTGCACCCGGCGGAAGGCGACACCACGGCGGACGTCTTCCGGGCGGACGTGAAGGTTGCAGCCGTGGAGCTGGTCGGCGCGGAGAGCTATGTCCATGGGCACCTTACGGATGGCCAGCCGATCATCTTCCGCGTCGCCGGCCGGTCCCGCATCCTCATGGATGACATCATACCGGTCGCGGCCAGCCGGCAGGCACTGCACCTGTTCGACGAAGCAGGCCGGCGCATGGATGGCTGAAGCGCGGTTCAGGGGATACGGGAGAACGCAGCGAGGACAGTTCGCTCCGACTGGGTGAGGTAGGCCTCCAGCATGTCGGCGGCCTCCTGTGTTTTGCCGGCCTCCAGCTGTTCCAGAATGGCGGCGTTCAGATCGACATACGGCGCGTGGAGGAGCTCGGGATCGGCAAGCAGGCCGAAGCTCAAGCGAAGTTCGGCAGCGATCTGGGCGTAGAACGCGTTCAGGCGCTGGCTATCGGCCATTTCGACGATTGCTGCGTGGAACACCATGTTCTGGCTGCCCACCACGCCCCAGGCCTTCTCGCCACGCGCGATCCGCGCGGCGTCGACAGCGGCTCGCATTCGAGCGACCGCTGGATGATGCGGATAGGCCTTGGCCAGCGCCTGACATTCGATCATCCGTCGGATCCGGTAGATATCGATGATCGACGCCATGCTGGGCGTCGCGACGAACATGCCGCGATTAGGCTCGTGGCGCAGCAATCCTTCCTTCGTCAGGAGCCGAAAGGCCTCGCGCAGGGAATTCCGCGATACGGAAAAATCCGCGCTCAGGGCTGCCTCCGACAGCCGTTGTCCCGGCTTGAGTTCGCCAGCGATCAAGCGCCCCCGGATCTCCTCCGCCAGCCTTGGCGCCAACGCCGATATCGTGTCCTGCTCTGCCATCGAAACCTGCCCTCGACGCGCCTCCCGTTCGGGCACACCACGGTCGAAGCGATATCGCGCTTCGGGCATAAGGGAAACCTCCCGGTGATCGATGAGGGACACCGTTCTCTTCGATTTCAACAGTTGCGGACGTGTCCCCTTTGACTGCCGGACCAGGAAGCCGTCGCGAGCGCCCAAAATATGAGCGAGCTCCATGATTCAGCGCCTTTTCCCTCGGCACAATGCAAAGCAATTATACAGTCTGGTAGAACGATAGAACAAAATCGTTGAACGATATTGACAGGATCGTGAAACAGCGCGACGCTGCCGTCATAAACAACCGCACACCGCAGGATTTGCGGAGAAGCGGCAAACAAAGAGGGTAACATGGCAGATACATCGGCATCCCCCGCATCGACATCTCAGGGCAGTCCCGCACCTGGAGGCATGTCTGCGAAATCGCGCCGCGCGGCGCTCATCGCGGCTATCTTCCTGATGGCGACATCCGCCATCGGTCCCGGCTTCATCACGCAGACGGCGACCTTCACGACGAAGCTCGGCTCCGCCTTCGCCTTTGCCATTCTCGCATCGATCCTGATCGACTTCGTCGTGCAGCTGAACATCTGGCGGATCGTCACGCTCACGAAGATGCGCGCGTCCGACATTGCCAACGCCGCCATTCCCGGAACCGGTTATCTTCTCGCCATCCTCGTCATCGTCGGCGGCCTGTTCTTCAATGTCGGTAATATCGGCGGGGCAGGCCTCGGTCTGAACGCCATGCTCGGCGTTGATCCGAAATGGGGCGGCGCCATCAGCGCGCTCATCGCCATCGCCATCTTCCTGTCGAAGAAGGCCGGCGTTGCCATCGACCGGCTGATCGTGGTTGCCGGTGTCCTCATGATCGTTCTGACGCTCTATGTCGCGATCGTCTCGGCACCGCCCGTCGGCGACGCGCTGTTCCAGACCTTCCTGCCGAGCACGATCGATTTTGCAACGATCACCACGATCGTCGGTGGCACGGTCGGCGGCTACATCACCTATTCCGGTGCTCATCGCCTGCTGGACAAGGGCACGGTTGGCATCGAGAATCTCGGCGCGGTGAACCGTGCAGCCCTGACCGGCATCGCGGTCACCGGTCTGATGCGCTACGTTCTGTTCCTCGCCATCCTCGGCGTGGTCGCCAGCGGCGTCGTGATCGACATTTCGGGCAAGGGTGCAAATCCAGCGGCACAGGCGTTCCAGGCAGCGGCCGGTGACGTCGGCTACCGCATCTTCGGCGCGGTCCTCTGGTTTGCCGCCATCACCTCCGTCATCGGCGCCGCCTATACGTCGGTCTCCTTCATCACGGTCTTCAAGCAGGACATCACCGAGCGCGCCCGCAACATCGCGACCGTCATCTTCATCGGCGTCTCGTTGATTGCTTACGTGCTCATCACAACGCCACCTGCCCAGATGCTGGTCTTCGTCGGTGGTCTGAACGGCCTCATCCTGCCCATCGGTCTGTCGATCTTCATCTATGCGGCATGGGCGCGCTCTGACCTGATGGGCGGCTACCGCTATCCCCGCTGGCTTCTGGTGCTTGGCGTCCTCGTCTGCGCGCTGACCTGGTACATGGGCTACAAGTCGATTGGACCGATCTTCGCGCTGCTGACGGCGTAACACCCTGAACGCTCCGGGCGCAGCACGGTTTGCGTCCGGATCGAAACGACAGACCACGGCTCACAAGGAGCTGGCGAGAAGCAAGGGAGAGAGTGACATGAAAGCCATCGACCTCAACAGCGACCTCGGCGAAAGCTATGGTGCCTGGGGCATGGGCGACGATACGGCGATGCTCGCCATCGTCTCCAGCGCCAATGTCGCCTGTGGCTTTCATGCCGGCGACCCCGCGGGCATCCTGAAAACCGTCAAGGCAGCTGCGGAAAAGGGCGTCGCGATCGGTGCGCATGTCTCCTACCCGGACCGCGTCGGTTTCGGCCGGCGAGACATGGATGTCACGACAGACGAACTCATCGCGGATGTCATCTACCAGATCGGTGCTTTGAAAGGCATCGCGGCCGCGGCAGGCACCACGGTGCGCTACGTCAAGCCGCACGGCGCGCTGTACAACCGGATCGCCAATGATGCGAAGCAGGGACAGGCCGTCATCGACGCACTCAAGGCGGTCGATGCGTCTTTGGTCCTGATGGGTCTGGCGGGCACGCCGATCCTTGATCTGGCAAAGCGCAGCGGCCTTGCCGTCGTCGCGGAAGCCTTCGCCGACCGGGCCTATACGCCGGAAGGCCAGCTCGTCTCCCGTCGCGAACCGGGCGCCGTGCTCCACGATACGAAAGCCATCGCGCAGCGTATGGTTCAGCTGGCGCGTGACGGCACGCTGACGGCCATCGACGGCTCCACCATCCGCATCGAGGCCCAGTCGATCTGCGTCCATGGCGACAGCCCCGGAGCGGTCTCGATCGCCCGCGAAATCCGACGTGCCTTCGAGGCGGACGGGTTGGCCGTGGCGTCCTTCCTCAACAATCACTAAACGCGAAAGGAAAGCGTCATGATCGCCATCGAGCATCTTCGCCATGTTGACGCCACGCCTGCGCGCGCCGCCCGCGAGGCCTACCGCGCCGGCAGTGTCGCGCCGACATCCGGCGTCGCACCCGGCTTCACGCAGGCCAACATGATCGTTCTGCCGCGCGACTGGGCATTCGACTTTCTGCTGTACGCCCAGCGCAACCCGAAGGCCTGCCCTGTTCTGGATGTTTCCGATCCCGGTTCGCATGCAACGCTGCTGGCACCCGGCGCCGATCTGCGCAAGGATTTGCCACTCTACCGGATCTGGCGGGACGGAAAGCTGGCCGAAGAGACCGCTGATGCCAGCGCGGCGTGGGCTGAGCATCCCGATCTCGTCAGCTTTCTCATCGGGTGCAGCTTCACCTTCGAGACGCCTATGGCCGAGGCCGGCATCGAGATCCGTCATATCACCGACGGCTCCAACGTCCCGATGTACCTGACAAACCGCCCCTGCCGCCCGGCGGGGCGCCTGCACGGCAATCTCGTCGTGTCCATGCGTCCAATACCTGCCGGTCGTGTTGCAGATGCTGCAACCATCTCCGGCCGCTTTCCTGCCGTCCACGGTGCGCCGGTCCACGTCGGGGCGCCCGACGAGATCGGCATCACCGATCTTGGCAAACCCGAATTCGGGGATGCGGTGCGCATCGAGCCGGGCGAAGTTCCTGTCTTCTGGGCCTGTGGCGTGACGCCGCAAGCAGCCGTCATGGCATCCGGCGTTCCCTTTGCCATAACGCATGCGCCGGGACACATGTTCATCACCGACATTCCGGATTCGGCCTACCACGCCTGAGGTTCACGATGCGCTTTCTCCCTGTCAGCCTGACCACACTGCTCGTCGAGCTTGCCGATCTGCAGGAAACGCTGGCCTTGTTCGCCTCGCTGGAAGCCGACCCCGTCCCTGGCATCGCAGACATGGTGCCGGCCGCGCGCACGCTGATGATCCGGTTTCACCCCGGCGCAACGACGCCGGAAGCGCTGGCACGGGAAGTGGCGACACGCGACCTCTCGGCGCGGATCGCGCCTTCCGACAAGCTCGTCGAGATCCCCGTGCGCTATGATGGCGAGGATCTGGCCGACGTGGCGGAACTCACGGGCCTTTCCGTCGAGGAGGTCGTCCGCAGGCATGTGGAAAGCGAGTTCACCGTGGCCTTCTGTGGCTTTGCCCCCGGCTTCGGCTACCTCGTGGGCGGAGATCCCACCTTGCAGGTGCCGCGTCGCCAAAGCCCGCGCACACGCATTCCAGCCGGTGCGGTGGCGCTCGCCGGCGCCTTCAGCGGCGTCTATCCCCAGGAAAGCCCCGGCGGCTGGCAGATCATCGGTACGACGCCGGAGAAGATGTGGGATCTCTCCCGTGATCCACCGGCGCTGTTTCAGCCCGGATATCGGGTCAGGTTCACCGATCTGGCAAAGCGCGCGCCTGTTGCAGCCATACCGGTCGCAAGAGCTGAGGCTGTTGCGGTGGGAGAGACACCGGAGGGCGTCTCTTTCACCGTCCTTGCAGCCCCCATGCCCGCACTTTTTCAGGACGCAGGCCGCTTCGGACAGACCGGGCAGGGCGTATCGTCCGCCGGTGCGCTCGACCAAAGCGCCTTCCGCGCAGCCAATCGCGTCGTCGGCAATCCGCCAAACGCCACCTGTCTGGAGATCACGCTCGGCGGCTTCTCCATCGCGGTCACCGGCCGCACGGTCATTGGCATTACCGGTGCCCCCTGCCCTATCGAGATCCGCGATACGGAGGGGCACGTGCATCGGGCCGAGACGTATCGCCCGATGTCTCTGGAGCCCGGCGACATCGTCACGCTCGGGCAGGCGCCAAAGGGTATGCGCAGCTATCTCGCGGTGCGCGGCGGCTTCAATGTGGCGCCCGTCCTCGGCAGCACGTCGACGGATACGCTTGCGGTGGTCGGGCCTGATCCCGTGGCGAAGGGCGCCGTCCTCAAGGTCCATTCGAACACAAGCGGGCTGACCGCGGTGTCGCTGGAGGAAATGCCGGCGTTCATGCATCCCGGTTCGGACGATGTGGTAACGCTCGATGTGGTTATGGGCCCGCGCAGCGACTGGTTCACACAGACTGGCATCGACACGTTGACGTCCCAGCTTTTCCGCATGACGCCGCAATCCAACAGGGTCGGCATCCGTCTGTCCGGCGATATCCCGCTGGAGCGTAAGGACAAGGCGGAGCTGCCGAGCGAAGGCACGGCGACCGGCGCGATACAGGTGCCGCACAGCGGCCAGCCCGTGCTTTTCCTTGCCGACCATCCGCTGACCGGCGGCTATCCCGTCATCGCGACGGTTGCAGACTATCATCTTGATCTCGCCGGGCAGATCCCGGTCAACGCCCACATCCGCTTTAGGCCGATTGCGCCATTCGCGGACATCGTGCCGGCCAGAAACTGATGCGCAAGCTTGCGCCGGTGGCTCCGTCACGGCTCACCTCAGAGGGAGGATTGTCATGAAAAAAGTCCTGATCGCCAATCGCGGCGAGATTGCCGTCCGTATCATCCGCGCCTGCCGCGACTACGGGGTCGGCTCCGTTGCGGTTTATGCCGATTGCGATATCGACGCGCTGCATGTGCGTCTTGCAGACGAGGCTTACGGCCTCGACGGCGACCGTCCGGCAGACAGCTACCTCGACATCGAAAAGCTGATCGCGATCGCGAAGCGCTCCGGCGCGGACGCTGTGCATCCCGGCTACGGCTTCCTCTCCGAACGCGCGGAGTTCGCGCGCGCGGTGCAACAGGCAGGCCTTATCTGGATCGGTCCCGATCCGCATGTCATCGAGGCGCTGGGCGACAAGGTCGAGGCGCGGCGCATCGCAACCAGCGTCGGGGCCCCCCTCGTTGCTGGCAGCGACGGGCCGGTCGAAACAGCAGCCGAGGTCATTGCCTTTGCCGACGCTCACGGGCTTCCTGTCGCGATCAAGGCGGCGCATGGCGGCGGCGGGCGTGGCCTGAAGGTCGCCTGGAAACGCGAGGAGATCGCCGATCTCTACGAATCCGCCGTGCGCGAAGCCACGGCTGCTTTCGGACGCGGCGAATGTTTCCTGGAGCGCTTTCTCGACCGCCCGCGTCATATCGAGGCGCAGGTGCTGGCCGACCGCCATGGCCATGTCGTCGTTCTCGGCACCCGCGATTGCTCGCTCCAGCGCCGCAACCAGAAGCTCGTCGAAGAGGCACCTGCCCCCTTCCTGACCGACGCACAGCGGACTGAAATCCACCAGTCTGCGGCAAAGATCTGCAAAGCTGCCGGCTATACCGGTGCGGGCACCGTCGAGTTCCTGCTGGGCGTCGACGGAACGATCTCGTTTCTGGAGGTCAACACACGCCTTCAGGTCGAGCATCCCGTAACGGAGGAAACGACCGGCATCGATCTCGTCGTCGAGCAGTTGCGGATCGCCGACGGGCTTCCGCTCGGCATAACAGAAACGCCGGAGCCGCGCGGACATTCGATCGAGTTCCGCATCAATGCGGAAGATCCTGGCCGGGGCTTTTTGCCCACGCCCGGCGTCATCACCGAGTTCAGCCCGCCCTCCGGCCCGGGCATTCGCCTGGACAGCGGCGTCGTCACCGGCTCGACCATCCCCGGCACTTTCGACTCCCTGACGTCGAAGCTCATCGTCACCGGCGCCAACCGCGAGCAGGCGCTGGCCCGTGCCCGGCGTGCGCTCGCCGAGTTCCGCATCGAGGGCATCGCGACCGTCCTTCCCTTCCACCGCGCAGCGATCGATACTGCCGATTTCCGCGGCGACGATGGCTTCAAGGTGCACACCCGCTGGATCGAGACGGACTTCGCCGCCCTGCCGGACGCCGCCCCTCGCCCCCTCCAGCCGACCCCCTCGGGCATCGTGCGCACCCACATCGAAATCGACGGACGTCTGCATGCCGTCGGCCTGCCGACGATGCTGCTTGCGGGTTTTGGCACGGGCAATGCCTCGGCCGGCGCAGCGCCTGCAATGGCACCGTCCGAAATTGACCCGGCAATCGTCACAGCACCGATCACCGGGACACTTCAGGTGTGGAAGGCTACGGACGGTGCCGAGGTTCAGGAAGGCGACCTCATTGCCGTTCTCGAAGCCATGAAGATGGAAACGCAGGTTACCGCGCATCGCGCAGGACGTCTGCATATCCAAGCTGAACAGGGCGCCTATCTGAACGCCGGCACCGCGATCGCTTCGATCAGTTGATCGAAGCGCGTTCGGATGGCAACTTTCGTTACGGAAACGTCTTGAGATAGGCGATAACGTCGCGGATTTCCGCCTCGCTCCACAGGCCCCAGAAGCGCATGCTTGTCCCCGGCACCTTTTTCTTCGGGCTGTAGAGAAAGGCCGCGAGTGCTTCGTCGTCCCAAACGAGACCCGAGGAACCTGCGTCTGTCATCGCCTGCGAGTATCGGAAGTCCGGCACCGCGCCAGCCTTCCGTCCGAAGACACCTTTCAGATAAGGTCCGTACTTGTTCGTCTCGGCATCGGGCACGTGACAGGATGCGCAGGTCTGGAAGATCCGCCGCCCATGATCAACGTCTTCTGCATGCGCAGCAGGTGCCACCGCCACACATATTGCTGATGCCAGACGGATAGCGGCTCGAAAGACACGCATGCTGTCACTCCAGTCGGCAGGTGTTTCGGTCTGTGCAAGATTCATGACGCTTTCACCTCTTTCTCGTTCCAAAGCCGGTGAGAATCGCGGCAACCCGGGCGCTGTTTGTAGCCAAACGCATACCCAACCTTCATGTTTTCCTAATGTCTGGAACTTGTTGTGAAATCTTGCGTTCTTTGACCACTCGCACGTTTGCGATACGCTCCAAAGGACCCGATCATCATGACAATCCCAGCCTCCTCCTATCGTCCGACCGAAACAGTCTACGGTGGTGTGCCTTCAGTAACTGCGTCATTGCACAAAGTATCCTGGGGTTCCATCTTCGCTGGCGTAGCACTGGCACTCGCCGTTCAGTTTCTTCTGAACCTTCTCGGCGTCGGTATCGGCGCAGCCGTTATCGATCCCGCACAGTACGATAACCCGCAGGCAAGCACATTCTCCATCGCCGGCGGCGCGTGGTTCGTGGTCTCCGGCATTATCGCTTCCTTCGTTGGCGGCTATGTCGCAAGTCGCCTTTCTGGTCGCGCCAGCAAGTCCACCGGTGGCTACCATGGCGTAACCGCCTGGGCGGTGACAGCGCTCGTCGTTCTTTACCTGCTGACCACATCTGTCGGTGCGATCGTTGGTGGCGCCTTCAATGGCCTGTCAAGCGTCGTTGGCGGCGTCGGCCGTACGGCTGCGACGGCAGCAACAACTGCAGCACCAGCGCTTTCTGACGTCGCAAACCCGATGGCTGGCATCGAGCAGCAGATCCGCAACACGACCGGCAACGACCCGCAGGCCCTGCAGAGCGCAGCCGTTTCCGCCATTCAGGCTCTCGTGACCGGCGACGAAGCGACTGCCGAAGACGCCCGGACGCGTGCGGCCGAAGCTCTGGCCCGCGCCCAGAACATCCCTGTCGATCAGGCTCGCACCCAGGTTCAGCAGTACGAACAGACGTATCGCCAGAATATGGAAGCTGCCAAGCAGCAGGCTGTCGAGGCCGCTCAGACCGCAACGGCAGCCGTTTCGACCGGCGCCATCCTCGGCTTCATTGCTCTCGTACTCGGTGCCGTTGCCGCATGGTTCGGCGGCGTTGCCGGCACCAAGCGCGATCTGGACGATGTTCGCACCGTCTAAGCCCAGCTAGAGACCAGCACGGAAAGGCCGTCAGTCGAAAGACTGGCGGCCTTTTTCGTCGCAACCTATCAACCGGCTTCGACGGGAAAGCGTGAAACGAGCGTGCAGACCAGTCCGCCGGGGGTATAGTCAAGCTTGACCTGCCCCTTAAAATCCGCAGCCAGGACCCGGGTTATCAGTCGCGAGCCAAATCCTGACCGTGTCGGCGGCGTGACCGGCGGGCCGTTTCTCTCTTCCCATCGCAACGTGAACGCCTGAGCTTCAGAACCATTGGCGTTCTGTTCCCAGTTGATCGTGATCTGTCCGTTCGGAGACGAAAGCGCGCCGTATTTGGCGGCATTTGTTGCCAGCTCATGCATGGCAAGCGCGAGTGAGAGCGTTTGCTTCGGCGAAAGCGGGAGGTCGGGACCCGCTATGTCGAACTGCGCCGCGCCTGCCCGATGCGGCGCCAGGGCCGTTTCGATGACGTCGCGGATGCTGCCCTTCTCCTGCGCCTCCCCCATCAGAAGGTCGTGCGCGTGAGCCAGCGTGTGCAAGCGTGCGTTGAAGGTGTCGCGCTGCTCCAGGATTGCCTCGCCTTTCAATGTCTGCGAGGCGATGGCACTGACCATGGCCAGCGTGTTCTTGATCCGATGTTGAAGCTCTCCATTCAGCAGGGCATATTGGCTTTCGGCGTCCTTTATGGCTGTGATATCGCGGACGGTGCCGACGAGCCGCACGGCATCCCCACCGTCCACCACCCTTGCTCTGGCGTGAATCCAGCGCTCAGGCCGGTTTTCGCCAGAAAGGACGCGGTATTCGACATCGAGATGCCCTTCCCCGAGGGGATCCATAGCCTTCTCAACGGAGCGGGTGATCGCAGGTCGATCGTCCGGATGCACGCGGTTGACGAAGCTGTCGAAGGACGGCTGCTGGTCGGCGGGCCGCCCGAGGAGATAGGCTGACCGCTCATCCTCCGACGTCGAAACGACACGTCCATTTACGAGAGCGGCCTCCCAGACACCCATTTCAGCGGAATCGAGCGCCAGCTGCAGCTGCAGTTCTCTCTGTCGAAGCGCAAGTTCTGCGCGTTTCAGATCGGTGACATCATGCCCCTCGATGAAGAGGCCTGTGACCTGACCATGGAGATCGCGGATAGGCTGAATGACGAAGTTGAGGAAGATGTCGTCTTCTCCTTCCCCGTCCGGGCGCGTCAATCGGATCAGTTCGCCCCGTCCCGTCATGGCCTCACCCGTGGCGTAGACGCGGTCGAGGAGCGTGATCACCTGCTGGCTCTCGAGCTCCGGGAGAACAGACCGAAAGGGACGACCGACCATCGCGCGGGGACCGATGAGGCGGGAGAAGGCACCGTTGACAATCTTGACGACGTGATGTGGTCCCTCAAGCGTGCAGAGAAAGCTTGGAGCGCTCTCGAAGAGACGGCGCATGCTGTCCGCCTCTCGCAACGCGACTTCCTTGAGGTTCGCCGTCAGCTGGCTTGCCTCTTCCCGCGCAAGCTTCGTTTCCGTAATGTCTCGAGAGATCGACAGGAGATGTGTTGGCTTCCCGTCAGCTCCGGGAACCGGCAGAACCTGCACGTCCCAATGCCTTGGATTTCCCTTCAAGGTGACCGCAAATCCGGAAAAACGCGATGGAATGCCCTGCCTCGCCGACGCTATCGCAGCCTTCGCAACGTCATTGCCTTCCCCCGCCCAGAAATCAGGCCAGGGGCAACCCTTGATCCCGCTAAAATCATCGACCTCCATGATCCGCTTGCCACCATCGCTCATAAACTGAAGATGGCCATCAAGATCGAGGATCTTGATGCAGTCAGCGCAACCTTCGAACACGGCGGCAAGGAGATCGCTGTTTCCGACGAGCGTTGGATCGGCTGCCGCAAGTTCTGTGTTCATGCGGAATACGGCGGGAGAAACAGTCGCGGGGCTCATCGGTATCATGTCCACTGCATCGGAAGTTCGGCGAGCAAGGCGTTCAGACAAACGCCTCGTCGTTTTATGTTAGCTACCATGAAAAGGATACAGGCGACGCCCCGATTCCAGGGAGCAACGATCGGACCGAGGATGAAGACGATTCGATGACGTTGTCTTTTTGCTGGACGCCGTACGAGAATCGTGGCGTAGCATAGCGACGAATGACCGCTAAAACGCATATTGCCCGACAAGAGGGATAAATGGCGCCAAGAGATGACCTGCGGCGAGACATCTCCGTGCAAGAGGATGCGGCCGCGAAAATCATGCGGCACGCCGGAATGCTGTCCAACCAGCTTCAGCAATTGCGCGCCCGCATGTATCCGCCGAATTCAGAAAAGCACTTGCGGTTCTTTCTGACGAACGAAGTGTCGAAACTGACATCCATTCCCAATTCGACGTTAAAGCTCCTGTCGATTGAAGGCCGCGGCCCGGTGCCAAGTCGTCTCGAAAACAACCACCGAGCTTATACGCTGAACCAGATCAATGCGTTACGAAACTTTTTCGCGGAGCAGAAACCGGCAGAAGCCCAGCGCTTCCTGCCGCATCGTCGTGGAGGCGAGCACCTTCAGGTTCTTGCGATTTCCAACTTCAAGGGCGGAAGCGCCAAGACCACGACCAGCATTCATCTTGCACATTTCCTTGCGCTTCATGGGTACCGTGTTCTCGCTATCGATCTCGATCCCCAGGCGTCGCTCTCCGCGATGTTCGGCGCGCAACCCGAAGTGGATGTCGGCCCAAACGAGACGATCTATGCGGCACTTCGCTACGACGAACAACGCCGCCCGATCCGCGACATCATCCGGAAGACCTATTTTGACGGAATCGACCTGATACCGGGCAATCTCGAGGTCATGGAGTATGAGCATGATACGCCGCGTGTCATTGCCCAACGCGGTGGCGGTGTGGACGGAATCTTCTTCGAGCGGCTGAAGATGGCGTTGCTGGAAGTGGAGGGCGATTATGATATCGTCGTTCTCGACACACCCCCTTCGCTCGGTTTTCTAACGCTCAGTGCCATCTATGCGGCAACGGGAATGATCGTGACCGTGCATCCAGCCATGCTGGATGTCGCGTCGATGAGCCAGTTTCTCCTGATGATGGGAGACCTGATCCAGGTGCTGAACGAGAATGGTGCCGAGCTAAGCCAGGATTTCTTCCGTTACCTGATCACCCGGCATGATCCGAACGATCAGCCCCAGTCTCAGGTGGTTGCGATGCTGCGCCACCTGTTCGGTTCCGACGTTCTTCTGGCGACAGCCGTTGAAAGTACGGCCGTGGAGGCGGCAGGGCTTGCAAAGCGGAGCCTTTACGAGCTGGAAATAGGACAGGTCGGCCGCGACACGCTGAGGCGCGCACGCGAGGCGATGGATGCCGTCAATGAAAGCATCCTCGACCTCGTCCGAGATAGCTGGGGCAGGACATGAGCAAGACAAAAAAATCGATCATCGCCAATTTCGGGCTTTTGTCCGCTGCGGTCGATGCAGATCCGCAGCCGGCCAACCCGAGCGCGCCCACGACGCCCACCTTGCCGCGCGTCGGTGCGGGTGTCATCGGCGCCGCGCAACGTTCGATCGGCGAACTGCGGGATGAGCGTGACCGTTTGAAAGCGCTTGTCGAGTCGGGCTCCGGTGCGAGCCTTGAGCTGGACGCGTCTGTGATCGACCCCTCACCGTTTCCAGATCGCCTAGCCGACGACAATGATGCCGATTTTGCGGCCTTCAAGGCAACCTTCGAAGCGGAAGGTCAGAAGATTCCCATACAAGTCCGGCCGCATCCCGAGCATATAGGACGGTACCAGGTAATCTATGGCCATCGCCGTCTTAAGGCGGCTAAGGAACTACGACGTCCGGTGGGTGCCCTGGTGGTCGAAATGTCGGATCGCGATCTCGTCGTCTCGCAAGGGATCGAGAATGCAGTGCGTCAGGACCTGACGTGGATAGAACGGGCGCTTTTTGCTGCCCGGATGGACGAGGCCCAGATCAAACCTCGGGACATCAAGGCGGCGCTTGCTATCGATGATGCCGAACTCGCCCGCATGCGCGGCGTTTACCGGACTGTGCCCCTTGCCGTCATCGAGATGATCGGCAGGGCGCCGAAGGTCGGGCGTCCTCGGTGGGGCGACTTCGCAAAACGCTTTTCAACGATACCCGATGCTTCCGCCATTCTGGCAAGAACGCTCCAATCCGCTGGGAAGGTCGTCGGGAGCTCGGATGAGCGTTTTCGCCAGGCTCTCGCAGCGCTGAAGGCTCCAGAATCCGGTCCTGTTCATGCAGAGGCTGACGGTCTGTCGCTTCGTGACACGCGTGGTCAGGACATCGCTCGGGTTAAGGTATCTGCGAAAGAGTTACGTATCGTCCATGTCGGACCGAAAGGCGCTGCTTTTTCCGCTTTCCTGCAGGCTGAAATGCCTCGATTGGTGGAAAAGTTCGAGCGTGATGCCGAGGAGTAGCCCTGTCATCTGACAGGGTTTCTCCTTTTTGAGGGGCTGGTCAAACGATGAACATGTCGCGGCCCAGACCCTTCAAGACGGCAGTTGCTGCAGCGAGACGTCAGCACCCATCAAGCCTGTCGTAGATCCATAAGCGCATCATTGCGGACGCACATGCGGATGCTACACGGTTGCTACATCGATCTCCATCATCAGGCGGCGTGTGGCTTCGAGGTCCTGCCCGAGGGGCCGGTCGTCGGCATAGAGAGGTATGGTGCGGCGCAGATGGTGATGAAGGCTTTCGGTGCCGGGCGCGCGGTTGCCGGAGACCGCCGTTCCAGCGGCGCCCGCATCGACGATAAGGTCATGCGCCTGGGCGGCTGAGACGTATTCGATGGCGAGGATCTGTTCGGCATTGTCGAGGATGGCGAGAAGCTTGTTTGCGGCAGCGGTCGGGTGGGCCAGAAAGTCCTCCTGATTGCCGGAGGTCAGGCCGCCATCGAGGCTCGCGGGCGAAGCCAGCCGGCGGCTCTCGGCGGCGAGCGCCGCGGCGGTGTATTGGGCGATCATGAAGCCTGAACCCGCGCCGGGATCTGTTGCAAGGAAGGGCGGCAGGCCGCTGACGAGCGGGTTGACGAGGCGGTCGATCCGTCGCTCCGATATTGCGGACACCTGCGCAATCGCGACGGCGAGGCTGTCGAGCGCCTGCGCCAGCGCGGGTGCGACGGCATGGGCTTGCGAGAACACGAGCGGCGCGTCCGGTGTGCCGGCAACGGCCGGGTTATCGGTAACAGAGGCAAGCTCGCGATCGAGGACGGCGGCAGCGACGTCGAAGACATCACGCGCCGCGCCATGGACATGGGGTACAGCGCGCAGGCTGAGCGCATCCTGGGTGCGCTTGCCCCGAGCGGCCGCGATCAGTCCGCTTCCCGCCAGCAGCCTGCGCAGCGTCGTGCCGACCGCTAAAAGCCCCGGCGACGGACGGAGCGCCAGTACGTCGGCGTCGAAGGCGGTCATCTGCGCACCCAGCGCTTCCAGCGTCAGGGCGGCGATGGCATCGGCCCAGTCGAGGAGGGCTGCCGCGCGGGAGAGCGCGAGCGCGCCGAGGCCTGTCGAGCAGGCCGTTCCGTTAACGAGGCTGAGGCCTTCCTTGGCCTCCAGCACCAGAGGCGAAAGACCAAGCATCGCCAGCGCCTCGGCGCCGGTCATGGAAACGCCGCTCACATGCGCCCTGCCCTCGCCGATGAGGACGAGCGCAATATGAGCGTTGTGCGTAAGGTAGCCCGCGGAACCGCGTGACGGGATGTCGGGAATGCAGTCTTTCTCGAGAAAGGTGCAGAGCCGGGCGACGACCTCGCCGCGAACACCGGAATGACCATGCGCCATGTTGGCAACCTGCGACGCCATGATGGCCCGCACCGCTTTTTCCTCGAGCAGCGGGCCGACGCCGCAAGCGTGGCTGAGGACGATATTGCGCGACAGGCGGCTCTGCGACGGACGATCGACCACGGTATCGGCAAGCGCGCCGACGCCGGTGGTGATGCCATAGGCGCGCACGCCGCTCTCCACCAGGGCGCCGACGATGCTGTGCGCCGTCTCGATTCGCGCGACGGCCGCTCTCGACAGAACCAACGAAGCGCCGTGCGCCACGCGTGCAACCTCGCGCCAGTCTAGCCGCGTTTCCAACACCACCGGATCCATCGTCAGCCCCCGAAATTCCCGATGAACTGGCGGAAGGCGGGCGAGGCACCATCGGTGAAAACAGTGTCAGGCGCACCGTCGCAATCGATCTCGCCGGATTTCATGAAGATCACCCGGTTCGACACGGTGCGCGCAAAGCTCATCTCGTGCGTGACGACCAGCATGGTCATGCCTTCCTCGGCAAGCGCCCGCATGACACGCAGCACTTCGCCTACCAGCTCCGGGTCCAGCGCAGAGGTCGGCTCGTCGAACAGCATCACCTTGGGCTTCATGGCGAGCGACCGGGCGATCGCCGCGCGCTGCTGCTGTCCGCCGGAGAGATGGGCCGGATAGGCATGGCGCTTGTCGGCGATGCCGACCTTTTCCAGAAGCGCCTCGGCCTCCTCGATACATTCGGCGCGTGGCCGCTTCAGAACATGCACCGGCCCCTCAATGATATTCTGCAGGATGGTCATGTGGGACCAGAGATTGAACGACTGGAACACCATGCCGAGTTCGGAGCGCATGCGATCCACCTGCCGCCTGTCCGCCGGCACCGTGCGGCCGCCGCGCTGCGTCATGGCGATCTTTTCGCCATCGACGACGATCTCGCCCGCATCGGCGATTTCCAGCATGTTGATGCAGCGCAGAAAGGTGGATTTTCCCGATCCGCTCGCCCCGAGCAACGAGATCACGTCGCCGTCCTGGGCGTCGAGCGAGATGCCGCGCAGCACCTGATGGGGGCCGAAGCTCTTGGTGATATTGCGGACGGAAAGGCGGGGGGCGCCGGCCATGGGCGTTCCGATCTGGCTGGAAGAGGTTGCGGTCATTGTTGAGCTGCCGGGAAGAGCGGCGCCGTGCGGCGGTGCGGACTAAGGCGGTATTCGAGAAGCGCCAACAGCTGCAAAATCAGGAAGTTGAGAATGAGATAGATGGCAGCGGCACAGAGAAAGACCTCCATGGTGCGGTAGGTCTGCGCGATCAGCCGCTGCGCCACGCCCGTCACCTCCCAGACCGTGACGAGGCTGGCGAGCGCGGTCGATTTCACCATCATCATCACCTCGGTCGAGTAGGCGGGCAAGGCATTGCGAAAGGCGATGGGCGCGAGAATGCGGCGCGTCAGCAGAAAGCCGGACATGCCGACCGCGCGTGCCGCCTCGATCTCCCGTGCGGGAATGGAGCGCAGGCCGAACCGGAAGATCTCGGCCGTATAACCGGCCGTGCAGAGCGACAGCGACAGGACGGCGCAAACGAAGGGCTCGCGCAGGGCCGGCCAGAGAAAGCTGTAGCGGATGAAGCCGAACTGCCCCAGCCCGTAGAAGACGAGGAACATCTGGATGAGCAGCGGCGAGCCGCGAAAGACGAAGATGTAGCCCTTGGCAAAGCCGCGCGCGACGGGATTGCCCCCGACACGCATCCAAACGACCAGGAGCGCCAGAAGGCCGCCGAAGATAACCGAGAGCGAGAACAGCGCCAGTGTCATCGGCAGGGCTGCCACCAGCGTTAGCATCGTGGAGGCCATGAAATCGAGGTCCATGCGTGTCTCCCTCAGGCCTGGCCGATGCCGGCGGGCATGCTGCGATTGGCGCGGCGTTCCGCCCCGTTGAACACCCGGTCGGACAGGCTTGTGAGAACGAGATAGAGGCAGCCGCCAACGATGAAGAACAGAAAGTGCTGCCGTGTGGAGCCGGCGGCGATCTGGCTGGTGCGCATGAGGTCGGTGAGCCCGGTCACGGAGACGAGGGCGGAATCCTTCAGGCTCAGCTGCCAGACATTGCCGATGCCGGGAATGGCAAACCGCAGCACCTGCGGCGCGATGATACGGCGGAAGCGCAAGGACCGGTGCATGCCGATTGCCTGTGCCGCCTCCAGCTCGCCCTTCGGAATGGCGAGAAAGGCACCGCGATAGACCTCCGCCTGATAGGCGCCCGAGATGATGCCGACGGCCAGCGAACCCGCCACGAAGGAGGGCATGCCGAGAAAGCCCTGATAGCCAAAGGCGGAGCCGGCGGCGGTCACGAGACTGGAGCCGCCGAAATAGACGAGATAGATGATGAGCAGCTCCGGCACGCCGCGAAACACGGTGGTATAGGCGCTACCGACGGTGCGCGCGATGCGACTGCCGGAGAGCTTCGCCCAGGCGATGAGCGTGCCGAAGACCATGCCGATCACAAGGGCCGTGGCGGTGACGCAGAGCGTCATCAACGTGGCGATGAGGAGAAGCCCGCCCCAGCCTGTGGGGCCGAAGCCGATGGTCTGCAGGAATGCCATACGCGAAAATGCCCTTCTTCCTCGCTGCCGAATGCGCCGGCGGGGGCGCATTCGGATGTCGATGGTTGTTCAACCCTTCGCCGCAGCGCAAACTTGTGGCTGGCTGCGGCGAGGAGTGCTGCGTCAGGGCGTGACGTCGGTCTTGAACCACTTCATGGAAAGCGTCTTGATGGTGCCGTCATCGAGCGCCGCCTGAATGGCCTTGTTGAACATATCGCGGAGGTCGGTATCCGCCTGACGCAGGCCGAGGCCCTCGCCGCTGCCGAAGATGGTGCCGCCGATTTCCGGACCGGTGAAGCCGAGCGTGCCGTTGGCCTTTTCGAAGGCAGAGATCAGGTAGACGGCGTCGTCGAAGACGAGATCGATACGGCCGCTTTCGAGATCCAGATCCCGCTCGGCGCCGGTCTTGTATTCCCGCACCGTAGCGACGCTGCCGAAGTTGTCATAGATGAACTTGGAGTAGACGGTGGCAGCCTGAATGCCGATCGTCTTGCCGGCAAAAGCTTCCTTGAGCGCGTCGATCTCCTTGGCAGTCGCGCCGGGATCGAGCTTGATCACCGTGCCGGTACCGGCGGCGTTCGCCAGAGGGCTGTCCTTCGCGGTCGCGAAGGCCGCGTGGGTATGGGCGTAGGGAATGGTGAAGTCGATGATCTTCTTGCGCTCTTCCGTGATCGACAGCGCATCCATGATGACGTCGTACTTGCCGGCCGTCAGTGCGGGGATCATGCCGTCCCAGTCGGATGCGACGAGCGTGCACTCGACCTTCATATGGTCGCAGAGATACTTGGCAAGCTCCGGCTCGAAGCCGCCGAGCGTGCCGTCGGGGTTGGTCAGGTTCCAGGGCGCATAGGCGCCTTCGAGCGTGATGGTGACGGTCTTCCAGTCCTTGGCGACGGCGGCCGGGGTGGTCAGCGCCATTGTGGACAGAGCCGCGAGCGCCATGGCGCTTCGAGTCAGGATCTTGGTGATGTTCATGGTCCGGTTCCTCTCGGAGTTTGCACGCATTCCCTTGAGCCGATCTGCGCCGGCTTTTCCGATCCGTGTTTGCCCTGAGACGGGAAAACCACGTTGTATATGGTACCATATGCTTTTTGATGTGCTATGCAAGTGGCAACGCTTCATTAGAAGCAGATTTTTTGTATGCTCAGGGATTAAGCAGATGAAACGCAATGGCGGCAAGTCCCCCGCTCTCAGCTGGGATGGAACGGAAGGCGATGGTGCGCCGCTCTATGCCGGGGTCAAGCAGATGATCCTCGGGCGCATCCAGAGCGGCGAATGGCCGCCGCGCCATCGCGTGCCGTCCGAAAACGAACTGGTCTCCGAACTCGGCGTCAGCAAGATGACCGCAAACCGTGCGCTGCGCGAACTGGCGAGCGAAGGGGAACTCGTGCGCATTCAGGGCGTCGGTTCGTTCGTTGCGGAGCGCAAAGGCTATTCCGAACTGTTCGAGGTGCGCAACATCGCAGATGAGATCAAGGCGCGCGGTCATCTGCATGAGGCTGAGGTGATCGTGCTCACGCGCGAGCAGGCTTCGCCGGACGTTGCGGACGGACTTGACCTGCCCATCGGCGCCGAGGTGTTCCACTCGCTCATCGTGCACAGCGAAAACGGCGTTCCCGTGCAGATCGAGGATCGCTTCGTCAATCCCGAGATGGCCCCGGACTATCTGGCGCAGGACTTCACGCTGGAAACTCCGAACTCCTACCTGACGACCGCGGCACCGCTCAGCGGCTCCGAGCATGTGGTCGAAGCAGCCATGCCGCAGGCGTGGGAGTGCAAGCTGCTCGTCATCCTGCCATCGGAGCCCTGCCTCACCATCCGCCGCCGCACATGGTCTTTCCAGAATACCGTCTCGCTCGCCCGCCTCGTCTACCCCGCCAGTCGCTATCGGCTGGAGTCTCGCAGCGGCAAGATCGGAGCAGAGAGCTAACACGTATAGGGGAGTTGCGGGAGGGCTTCTGCGGAACCATCGTCCATCTTCGCGAATTGCCGAATGGCTACGGAATATAACGGGCGGCGGTAGCGTGGAGAGAGGCGGCGTTTCCAATATGATACAAGGCAGGGTTCGCGTCATCGATCTGGAGACCGGCGGCAATGGCGCGGACGATGTCTGCGAGATCGGTTGGCAGGATGTCGTGCAGGAGAACGACGGGTTCTGGCGTGTCACCGAAGAGCGTGGCGCGCGGCTGGTCAATCCCGGACGTCCCATGTCGCCGGATACGATCGCCGTTCATCATATCCTCGATGCGCACGTAGCGGACGCACCCTTCTGGAAGGCGATCGCGCCCGGCGTGCTCAGACCGGAAGGGCGCATTGATGCACTGGCGGCTCATCGCGCATCGTTCGAGCAGCGCTATTGCACGCCGAGACTGAGCGGCGGCCTGCCCTGGATCTGCACCTGGAAATGCGCGCTGCGTCTCTGGCCGGATCTTCCGCGCTTCTCGAACCAGATGCTGCGCTACCTGCGGATGCCGGAAGGGCTGGTGCATGAGATCGGCCTGCCGGCTCACCGGGCAATGCCGGATGCCTATGTCACCGCGCATCACCTGCGCGATATGCTGAACGCGGTTTCCCTCGAACAGTTGCTCGCCTGGAGCGCCCTTCCCGGCCTGCTGCCCCGTGTGCCTGCGGGACCGGAACGGGGACGCAACTGGGACCGTTTGGACGACGAGGTACTGGACGAGTTTACCCGTAGTCGCGATATCGACATCCGCTTCACCGCGACGACCGAGCGCGCCCGGCGTGGGCGGGAGAAGCAGGAACCAGAATCCGAGCCGGCGCAGAAGACGCTGCTTTAAGCGGTCATCTGTCGAAAAGCGTCGGGAACAAAGGCTGCGAAACCTCTCTCACGCGATCCCAGAACGCGCTCCCATCCCCTTGTGCCGGAACGCGCCCGGCGGTTGCCCGAGGATAGCCTTGCAGGCGCGGGAAAAGTGGCTGGCGCTGGAAAAGCCCGTTGCGAAGGCGATACTGGAAAGGGAGAGCGAGCTCTGTTCCAGCAGGCGCCGCGCATGGGTCAGGCGGATCAGGCGGTAGGTTTCGAGGAAGCCACGGCCGAGCTCTTGCGCAAACAGGCGATCGAGGTGGCGCGGACTGACGCCGGCAAGCCGCGCAAGCGTTGCCCGGTCGAGCGGCTGCTCGATGGCTGTTTCCATCGTCTCCAGCACCGTCAGAAGTGCTGCATGATGTGTCCCGAACCGTTCGGCAGCGGAACCGCGCTGCGAAGCCGTCGGCTCCGCCACGGCCGTGTGGAGGTACCAGTCGCTGACACGGCGGGCGAAGTCCGCACCCATCCGCTCCGAGATCATCCTGTGCATCATGTCCAGCGGCGCGACGCCGCCCCCGCACGTGACGCGGTCGCCCGTAATGACATATCGAGCCTGCCGGGGCTGAAGATGCGGAAACGCCTCCCGGAAAATAGCCGCGTGTTCCCAATGCAGAGTGAAATCGCGATTTTCGAGAAGCCCGGCGGCGGCAAGGACATAGGCGCCGCTGGAAATGCCACCGATGCGGATGCCCTGACGGGCATAGCGACGCAGTGCCGCGTAGAGACCGCCCGGATCCCCCCAGTCGACCACATTGCCGCCGGCGCAGACGAAGATCGTGTGGCAGCCGGCACCGCTTTCGCCAAGATCGGCACAATCCACCGATATGCCAGAGGAACTGCGCACCGGCCCGCCGCCCGGTGAGAGCATCACGGGCTCGTAAAGCGGCAAGCCAGCCAGCATATTGGCCGCGCGCAGGGGTTCGGTCGCCGACGCATAGGACATCAGCGCGAAGTTCGGCATCAATATGAAGCCCATGCGCTGGAGCGCGCGTGTATCCAAATGTGGCATGACCGAAAACTACATCAATCTGTCCTATAGATGCAATCGTCGATGCGGACGCTGATCTATCCTCAGGTCACGATTGACCGGCACAACGGCACCGACATGCGTTACTCCGCCCTCTCCCTTCTGAAGAACGGTCTTCGCGGCAACAAGGATTGGACGCCGGCCTGGCGCCAGCCAGAGCCGAAGGCGCACTATGACGTGATCATCGTCGGCGGTGGCGGCCACGGGCTGGCAACCGCCTATTATCTCGCGAAGACGTTCGGCATCACGAATGTCGCGGTGCTGGAGAAGGGCTATATCGGATCCGGCAATGTCGGCCGCAACACGACGATCATCCGCTCCAACTACCTGCTGCCCGGCAACAATCCGTTCTACGAGCTGTCCATGAAGCTCTGGGAAGGCCTGGAGCAGGATTTCAACTTCAATGCCATGGTCTCGCAGCGCGGCGTGCTCAATCTGTTTCATTCCGATGCCCAGCGCGATGCCTATACGCGGCGCGGCAACGCGATGTTGCTGCATGGCGTCGATGCGCAACTGCTCGACCGCGCGGCGGTACGGCAGATGCTGCCTTTCCTCGACTACCACAATGCACGGTTTCCCATTCAGGGCGGCCTTTTGCAGAAGCGCGGCGGCACGGTGCGCCACGATGCCGTGGCTTGGGGATATGCGCGCGGTGCCGACCAGCGTGGCGTCGATATCATCCAGAATTGCGAGGTCACCGGCATCCGCCGCGAGAACGGCCTCGTCACCGGCGTCGAGACCAGCCGTGGCTTCATCGGCTGCGGCAAGCTCGGACTTACGGCCGCTGGCAATTCCTCACGCGTGGCCGAGATGGCGGGCATCAAGCTGCCGATCGAGAGCCATGTGCTTCAGGCCTTCGTATCGGAAGGCCTCAAACCTTTCATCGACGGCGTCGTGACCTTCGGGGCCGGACATTTCTACGTGTCGCAGTCCGACAAGGGCGGCTTGGTCTTCGGCGGCGATATCGATGGCTACAACTCCTATGCCCAGCGCGGCAATCTCGCGACCGTCGAGCATGTCGCGGAAGCCGGCAAGGCGATGATCCCGTCGCTCTCGCGCGTCCGGGTGCTGCGCTCCTGGGGCGGCATCATGGACATGTCGATGGACGGATCGCCGATCATCGACCGTACGCATCTCGAAAATCTCTATCTCAATGCCGGCTGGTGCTATGGCGGCTTCAAGGCGACGCCTGCCTCCGGCTTCTGCTTTGCCCATCTTCTGGCAAAGGGCGTCTCGCACGACACCACGCGACAGATGCGGCTCGACCGGTTCGAGCGCGGATATCTCATCGACGAAAAAGGCCAGGGCGCGCAGCCCAACCTTCACTGAACCTTTGCAAGGAAGCACCTGACATGGCCAGTCTCGTCCCCTGCCCGCATTGCGGCGCCCGACCGAGGGAAGAATTCACCATCAAGGGCGCGGCGCTCGTGCGCCCGGCAGCGGATGCAGATCCGGCGGCGTGGATGGATTACGTCTACCTGCGCGACAACCCACGCGGGCGCTACGACGAACACTGGCACCACACGGCGGGCTGCCGCCGCTGGCTGGTGGTGACGCGCGATACAGCGACGCACGAGATCGCTGCAAGCCGCGAAGCCGTGCTTGGTGCAGCCGGAGAGGCACGACCATGACGCCCTATCGCCTTCCGGCCGGCGGGCTCATCGACCGGCGGACGCCACTGTCCTTCACCTTCGACGGAAAGCCACTGACGGGTTTCGCGGGCGACAGCCTCGCCTCCGCCTTGCTCGGCAATGGTCGCCTCCTCCTCGGCCGCAGCTTCAAGTACCACCGGCCGCGCGGCATCCTCACCGCTGGTGCTGCCGAGCCGAACGCATTGATGACGATCGGTACAGGCGGTCGAACCGAAGCCAATACCCGTGCCACGATGCAGGAACTTTATGCGGGGCTGGAGGCACGCAGCCAGAGCCGCTGGCCATCGCTTGCTTTCGACATCGGCGCGCTGAACGGCCTTCTCTCGCCCTTTCTTGGCGCGGGCTTCTATTACAAGACCTTCATGTGGCCGGCGCCCTTGTGGGAGAAACTCTACGAGCCCTTTATCCGCAAGGCTGCCGGACTTGGCACGGCGAGCTACACGGCAGACCCGGATACCTATGAGAAATGCTGGGCGCATTGCGACCTTCTCGTCATCGGCTCCGGCCCGGCCGGCCTCGCGGCAGCGCTGACGGCCGGGCGCGCGGGCGCCCGGGTCATTCTTGTCGAAGAGCATGCGGCGGCCGGTGGCATGCTCCTGTCCGAGACGGCGCAGATCGACGGAAAGCCAGCGCAGGATTTCGTCGCGCAGACGATGGCGGAACTGGCGTCGCTTGCGAATGTGACGATGCTGCTGCGGACAACCGCGTTTGGCTGGTACGACGGCAATGTCTTCGGAGCCATCGAGCGCGTGCAGAAGCATGTGCCGGTGCCCCTCGCAGCACGAGCAGTGGAACGCCTCTGGCGCATCGTGGCAAAAAAGGCGCTGCTGGCGACCGGTGCGGAGGAGCGACCGCTCGTCTTCGGCGGCAACGATATTCCGGGCGTCATGATGGCGGGTGCCATGCGCACCTATCTGAACCGCTATGGCGTTGCGCCCGGCCGGCAGGTTGCCATCTTCACCACCAATGACAGTGGCTATGCGCTGGCGACCGATCTGGAAGCGCACGGCATCGTGCCCGAAATCATCGTCGACAGTCGAGCTGACGCGGCGTTTCCCTATCAGGGCAAGGCACGCGTCGTCACGGGTGCCGTCGTCTCGGATGCCGCGGGCGGCAAGGCACTCTCCTCCATCACGGTGCTTCGGAACGGGGAGACGGAAACCGTGGCGGTGGATGCGCTCGCCATGGCGGGCGGCTTCAGCCCGATCATCCACCTCGCCTGCCATCGCGGGGCCAAGCCGCTATGGTCGGACGCACAGTCCGCCTTCCTTGCGCCTGGCAATCTCGTCGGCCTCGATCTTGCCGGTTCCGTCGCCACCACGTCAGGCATCGCCGCCTGTTTTGAGGACGGGGCGCGAAAAGCCATGGCTCTTCTGGACGAGATATCCGTCCACACCACCCCGGCAGCCCCGATTGCCGTCGAGGGTGACATCGTCTCGCCCCCTGCCCGGCCGCTCTGGACCGTGCCCGGCGTCAAGGGCAAGGCCTTCGTCGATTTCCAGAACGACGTGCACCGGCGCGATCTCGATCTCGCCGTTCAGGAGGGCTACGGCCATGTGGAGCTGGCCAAGCGCTATACGACCAACGGCATGGCGACCGATCAGGGCAAGCTGTCGAACGTCAATGCCATCGGCCTTCTGGCGGAGGCGCGTGGCGTTTCTCCGGATGATGTCGGCACGACGACCTTCCGGCCGTTCTACACGCCGGTGTCCTTCGGTGCGCTGGCGGGTGCCTCTCACGGCCATGACTTCCAGCCCGTTCGCCGCTCGCCCCTGCATGACTGGGCGCGCAGGCTCGGCGCTACCTTCGTCGAGACCGGGCTTTGGTACCGTTCGTCCTTCTTCCCGCGCCCCGGTGAAACGACATGGCGCGAGAGCGTGGATCGCGAAGTGCTGAACGTGCGCGCCCATGCAGGGCTGTGCGACGTCTCGATGCTCGGCAAGATCGAGATCTGCGGCAGGGATGCCGCGGAGTTTCTCAATCGCGTTTATTCGAATGCCTTCCTGAAGCTGCCGGTCGGGAAGGCACGCTATGGTCTGATGCTACGCGAGGACGGGATGATCTATGACGATGGCACGACGAGCCGTCTGTCGGAGAACCACTATTTCATGACGACCACGACGGCATACGCCGCCGGGGTGATGAACCATCTTGAGTTCTGCGCGCAGGTTCTGTGGCCGGATCTCGATGTGCGGCTCGCCTCCTCCACCGACCAGTGGGCGCAGATGGCGATCGCGGGACCGAAGGCGCGTCGCATCCTGCAGACCATCGTGGACGCGGACCTGTCCAACGATGCCTTCCCCTTCCTTGCCGCCCGCGAGGTCTCGCTCTTCGGCGGCGCTCTGCATGGACGCCTGTTCCGCATCTCGTTCTCGGGAGAACTGGCCTACGAACTCGCCGTGCCCGCCGGCTATGGCGAGAGCGTCGCCGAAGCGCTGATGGACGCCGGCGCACTGCACGGCATCCAGCCCTATGGCGTGGAGGCGCTGAGTGTGCTGCGCATCGAGAAGGGACACGTCACCCATAACGAGATCAACGGTACGGCAACGGCGGGCGATCTCGGCTTCGGCAAGATGGTCTCCGCCACGAAGCCTGACTTCATCGGCAAGGCCATGGTCGGGCGCCCGGGTCTTGTGGATCCCGAGCGCGCCCAACTCGTGGGTGTTCGGCCGCTCGATCCCGAGACCTCGTTCCGCACCGGGTCCCATATTCTTGCGCTGAACGCCGAAGCCACTCTCGAAAACGACCAGGGCTATGTCACATCGAGCGCATATTCACCCCACATCGGATCGACCATCGGTCTTGCGCTCGTCAAGCGTGGCGCATCGCGCCACGGCGAGACGGTGACGATCTGGAATGGCATCCGCAATGAATTCACGCCCGGCCGCCTGTGCGATCCGGTCTTTTTCGATCCGGAAAACGAGAAGCTTCATGTCTGATTTTCGTCTCACTCAGCAGGCCGCACTCAAAGGCTGCACACGCCTCGTCAGCCGGGCGATCATGCTCGAGGCGCTGCCGGAGGGGCATGTGATCCAGGTGCTGGGTAAGCCCGGCGATCCTCATCTCACGGCGCGGCTCGAGGCGATGTCGGATGGCTCGCCGCATGCCGTGCGCGCCGCAGGTCCCGGTCAGTGCTTCATCGTCGGCGACCGGACAAAGACGCATGCCGAACTTGCAGATCTCTCAGCGAGCCTTCAGCCGGAGGCCTTCGGTGTGGATCAGAGCGCTGGCCGCGTCCGTATTCGCGCCGCCGGCCCGATGGTCGAGCCTATGCTGGCCAAGGGTACGGCTGTCGATCTCTCGCTGTCGAACTTTCCTGTAGGACACGCCACGACGGCGCTTATCGGCCACATCGCCGCTCACCTGACCCGCACGGGGGATGATACATTCGAGATCATGGTCCTGCGCGGCTTTGCCCAGAGCCTGTGGGACGATCTCGCCCGCATGAGCGCGGAGTTTCTGGAAGACTGAGAGGGGCCGCGCAGGCCGGGGAGACCGTTAGGCCGATGCGCGCATCGACGCGGCACGAAGCGTGTTCTGCAAAAGGCATGCGATGGTCATCGGCCCCACTCCGCCCGGGACCGGCGTGATGGCGCCGGCGACCGTCCGAGCCTCCTCATAGGCGACGTCTCCGACAAGACGGCCTGCCTTGCCATCGGCGCCCGCAGTCAACCGGTTGATACCGACATCGATGACCACGGCACCCGGCTTGATCCAGTTGCCGCGAACCATTTCGGGACGGCCGACCGCCGCAATGAGAATGTCGGCACGCCGGCAGAGGTCCGGCAGGTCGCGGGTCTGGGAATGGGCCATCGTCACCGTGGCATTGGCCGAAAGCAGCATCTGTGCCACGGGCTTGCCGACGAGGACCGAACGGCCAAGCACGACGGCATTCAGCCCGGAGACCGTTTCGAGCGTGCGCGAGACCAGCAGCATCGCGCCGAGCGGCGTGCACGGTGCAAGGCCCGGCAGCCCGTTCATCAGCCGACCGGCATTTTCCGGATGCAGCCCATCGACGTCTTTTCCCGGATCGATGGCCGCGATAACGCTGCCGGCATCGAGGTGACCGGGAAGCGGCAACTGCACGAGAATGCCATCGACAGAGGGGTCGGCGTTCAGCTGCCGCACGAGAGACAGGAGGTCCTCCTGCCGGATGTCGGGGGAAAGGCGATGCTCGAAGCTTTCCATGCCGACCTCGCGCGTCAGCCGCACCTTGGAGCCGACATAGACCTCGCTGGCAGGGTCGTTGCCGACAAGCACCACGGCAAGCCCTGGCTTGCGCCCATACGCGGCGGCAAAGGCCGCCGCACCCAGCGCCACGTCCGCCCGAAGCTTTGCGGCCTCAGCTTTCCCGTCGATGATCGTTGCGGTCATAGTTACGTCGCTCTCGTTTCGTCGTCAGGTGTCGCGGCGCAGGCTCAGCCCATGCGCTCGGAGGCGTAGCCGCCAGGGCTGGCGGGAAAGACGACGGTGCGGTTGCCGTTGAGGAAAACACGGTGGTGGATGTGCGCGTGGATGGCGCGGGACAGCACCTGCGCCTCCACGTCCCGGCCGATGGACACGTAGTCCGCCGCACTTTGCGCATGCGTGATGCGGGCGACGTCCTGCTCGATGATCGGGCCTTCGTCGAGTTCCGCCGTCACGTAATGCGCGGTCGCGCCGATCAGCTTCACGCCACGCCCGTAGGCCTGCTTGTACGGGTTAGCCCCCTTGAAGCTCGGCAGGAAGGAGTGGTGGATATTGATGATCCGACCCGACATCCGCTCGCACATGGCATCCGACAGAACCTGCATGTAACGGGCGAGCACGACGAGCTCGGCACCGGATTGTTCGATGAGCGCGAGGATGCGAGCCTCCGCCTCCGGCTTGTTGGCCTTGGTTACGGGAATGTGGTGGAACGGGATGTCGTGATTGACCACCACTTTCTGGTAGTCGAAATGGTTGGAAACCACGGCGACGATCTCGATCGGCAGAGCGCCGATCTTCCAGCGGTAGAGAATGTCGTTGAGGCAGTGCCCGAAGCGCGAGACCATCAGCACGACCTTCATCGGCGTGGCCGGATCGTGAAACCGGTAGTCCATGGCGAAAGGCTGCGCGACAGCGGCGAAATCCGCCTCGATCACGGAGAGTGACAGGCCATCCTCCGAGCGAAACCCGATGCGCATGAAGAAGCGACCGGTCTCCAGATCGTCGAACTGGGCGCTGTCGACGATATTGCAGTGCTTGTCAGCAAGATAGGTCGAGATGGCGGCGACGATGCCGCGACGCGAGGTGCAGGTGACGGTGAGAACGAACGGGTTCAAGACGCGTCCTTTCGTGATGCGTGCGACGATGAGGTTGAAAGCGGACTTGCGGGTCGTTGGAAGAGCGTCCGATACCTAGACATCGAGCGTCGTTTCGCGTTCCCAGGCCGTGAAATGGCTGCAATAGCTCGTCCACTCGCCATGCTTGAGCTTGAGATAGGCGGCGGAGAAATCCTTGCCCATCGCCGCCTGCAACTCGCCGTCCTTTTCGTAGTCCCGCAGGGCGTCGAGCAGGTTCAGCGGAAGCTTGGGCGCGTTCGTCACCGTGTGGCCTTCACGGTACATGTCGATATCGTGGTGCGGACCGGGATCGGCCTTCGAGCGTATGCCCGACATGCCGGCCGCAAGGATGATCGCCTGCAGCAGGTAGGGATTGACGGCGCCATCAGGCAGGCGAAGCTCGAACCGGCCGGGGCCGGGAACGCGCACCATGTGCGTGCGGTTGTTGCCGGTCCATGTCACCGTGTTCGGAGCCCAGGTGGCACCTGAAACGGTGCGCGGCGCGTTGATGCGCTTGTAGGAATTGACGGTCGGGTTGGTGATGGCGGCAAGTGCGGAGGCATGTTTCATGATGCCGCCGAGGAAGGTCTTTCCGGTCGCGGACAGGCCGAACGGCATATCCTTGTCGGCAAAGACATTGGTCTTGCCCGCGAGATCCCAGACCGAGATATGGGCGTGGCAGCCATTGCCGGTGAGCCCCTTGAACGGTTTCGGCATGAAGGTGGCGCGCAGTCCGTGCTTCTCGGCGATGGACTTGACCATGAACTTGAAGAACGAGTGCTTGTCGGCTGTGGCCAGCACATCGTCATATTCCCAGTTCATCTCGAACTGGCCGTTCGCGTCCTCATGATCGTTCTGGTAGGGCTTCCATCCGAGCTCCAGCATCGCATCGCAGATCTCCGCGATCACGTCGAACCGGCGCATCACCGCCTGCTGGTCGTAGCAGGGCTTTTCCGCCGTGTCGTATGTGTCAGATATGATCGAGCCGTCGGCCGAGGTGAGGAAGAACTCGGGCTCGACGCCGGTCTTGACCCGCAACCCCATCTCGGCGGCTTCCGCCACCAGCCGCTTCAAAAGCACACGCGGTGCCTGATCGAGTGGCTTGTCGTCCATCCGGCAATCGGCCGCGACCCAGGCCACGTCTTTTTTCCACGGAAGTTGAATGACCGAGGACGCATCCGGCAGCGCAAAGAGGTCGGGATGGGCCGGCGACAGGTCGAGCCAGGTCGCAAAGCCCGCAAAGCCCGCGCCATCCGCCTGCATATCGGCGATGGCCTGCGCCGGTACCAGCTTGGCGCGCTGGGCACCGAAAAGATCGGTGTAACTGATCATGAAATAGCGGATGCCGTGTTCTGCGGCATAGGTCGAGAGGTCCAGTGTCACGTCGTTCCCCTTGTGGATTATCAGACACGTCTTGAAGGCGGCCGCACCCTCCCAGATGCGGACCGGCTTTGTCGTCTTGCAGCGGCCTATCCGGTGAAGTCTGGTTGCTTCATCTCTGGATAGAACGGCGCATCATGCGTATGTCAGAAGCCTCCCTTACCGGGATACCAGCTGGTGCCGGCAAGCGGGATCTGCGCCATGGCGGCAGCTTCCATCGTGAGCGCGCAGAGGTCTTCGGGTTCCAGATTGTGCAGATGGTTCTTGCCGCAGGCGCGCGCGATGGTCTGTGCCTCCAGCGTCATGACCTTGAGATAGTTGGCAAGGCGGCGCCCGGCCGCAACCGGATCGAGGCGGGCAGCGAGTTCCGGGTCCTGCGTGGTGATGCCGGCCGGGTCCTTGCCCTCGTGCCAGTCGTCATAGGCACCGGCCGTCGTGCCAAGCTTTTGGTATTCCTCTTCCCACTTAGGATCGTTATCGCCGAGCGCGACCAGCGCGGCGGTGCCGATGGCCACCGCATCCGCGCCGAGCGCCAGCGCCTTGGCCACATCCGCGCCCGAGCGGATGCCGCCGGACACGATAAGCTGCACCTTGCGATGCATGTCCAGATCCTGCAAGGCCTGAACGGCCGGGCGGATGCAGGCGAGGATCGGCATGCCGACATTCTCGATGAAGACGTCCTGCGTCGCCGCCGTGCCGCCCTGCATGCCGTCGAGCACCACGACGTCGGCTCCGGCCTTCACGGCAAGCGCCGTGTCGTAATAGGGCCTGGAGCCGCCGACCTTGACGTAGATCGGCTTTTCCCAGTCGGTGATCTCGCGCAGTTCGAGGATCTTGATCTCCAGATCGTCGGGGCCGGTCCAGTCCGGGTGGCGGCAGGCCGAGCGCTGATCGATGCCCTTGGGCAGGTTGCGCATCTGGGCGACGCGGTCGGAAATCTTCTGGCCGAGCAGCATGCCGCCGCCGCCGGGCTTGGCGCCCTGCCCGATGACGATCTCGATCGCATCGGCGCGGCGCAGGTCGCGCGGGTTCATGCCATAGCGCGACGGGAGATACTGGTAGACCAGCATCTCGCTATGCCCGCGCTCCTCGTCGGTCATGCCGCCGTCCCCGGTCGTGGTCGAGGTGCCCGCCAGCGTCGCGCCGCGTCCGAGCGCTTCCTTGGCATTGCCGGAAAGTGCGCCGAACGACATGCCGGCAATGGTAATCGGCGTCTTCAGGCGGATGGGTTTCTTTGCAAACCGCGTGCCGAGTACGACGGAGGTGTCGCACTTCTCCCGGTAGCCTTCCAGCGGATAGCGAGAGATCGAGGCACCGAGAAACAGGAGGTCATCGAAATGCGGCAGCTTGCGCTTCGTGCCCGCTCCGCGAATGTCGTAGATGCCGGTGGCGGCCGCGCGCCGGATCTCGGCCAGCGTCGCATCGTCGAAGGTCGCCGACTTGCGCGGCGGAGTATAGGGGTTGTGATAGCTCATGGATGTTCCCTCGGGCCTTCAGTATGCGTCGGCATTGTCGATGTTGAACGTGTAGAGCGTGCGCGCCGAACCGTAGCGCTTGAACTCCTCCGGCTTCGCATCGGTGGCCCCGGCCCGCTCGAGCAGCCCGCGCAACGTCTCCAGATGCTCCGGCCGCATCGGCTTCTCGATGCAGTCGGTGCCGAGGCTCTTCACGGTACCGCGCACAAAGAGCTTCGCCTCGTAGAGGCTGTCGCCCAGCGCATCGCCCGCATCGCCCAGCACGACGAGATGGCCGGACTGGCCCATGAAGGCCGACATATGCCCGATGCTGCCATGGACGACGATGTCGATGCCCTTCATGGAAATGCCGCAGCGCGAGGCCGCATTGCCCTTGATGACGAGAAGACCGCCCTGCCCGGTCGCACCGGCATACTGGCTGGCATCGCCCTCGATGACGACCGTGCCGGACATCATGTTCTCGGCCACGCCCGGCCCCGCCGAACCGTGGACGGTGACCGCCCCACCGTCGTTCATGCCGGCACAGTAATAGCCGACGGAGCCACGCACCTCGACGGTAACGGGCGCATCGATGCCAACGGCTACCGCGTGCGCACCGCGCGGATTGACGACGTCGAACGCCGTGTCGTTGGCACCTTTCGAAAGGGCGTGGAGAGCACTGTTGAGCTCGCGCAGCGGCGTGGAGGACAGGTCGAATGTCGGCATTCTCAAGCAGCCTTCTCGTGATCCCAGAAATAGACGGTGGCCGGCTCCGGCTCCCACACGCGGGCAGTCTCGATGCCGGGCAGGTTGACCAGCGCCCGGTATTCCGAGCCGAAGGCGACATATTGATCGGTTTCGGCCATGACGGCCGGCTTGCAGGCGATGGGGTCGCGCACCACGCCGAAGCCGGACTTCGTGCCGACGACGAAGGTGAAGAAGCCATCGAGATCGTCCAGAGCGCCGGTCAGCGCCTCGCCGAGATCCTTGCCCTTGGCCATTTCGGCCGTGAGATAGGCCGCAGCGACTTCCGAGTCGTTCTGCGTCTCGAAGGTCATGCCCTCGCGGATCAGCGTTCGGCGCAGATTGTTGTGGTTGGACAGCGAGCCGTTATGGACGAGGCACTGGTCGGCCCCCGTGGAAAATGGATGCGCGCCGAGCGTCGTTACAGCGGACTCCGTTGCCATGCGCGTATGGCCGATGCCGTGCGTTCCGCCCATCGAGCGAACGTCGAAACGGTCGACCACATCTTTCGGCAGGCCCGTTTCCTTGTAGATCTCGACGCTCTCGCCGGTTCCCATGATACGGATCTGCGGACGAGTCTGGCCAAGGAACGCGCGGACATCTGCAACGGCGGCCGTCGTCTCGACGACCGCATGCGTATCCTTGAGCGTAACGCGGGCGGAAATGTTTCCGGCTTCAAGCGCTTCGGAAAGACCTGCGAAATCGACGTCCGGCTGGGCCGACTGCAACGTCAACTTCCAGGTTCCCGCCGAAGGGGCGTTGTAGATCGCGATGCCGGCGGAATCCGGGCCCCGGTCCGTCATCGTGATCAGCATGTCCGATAACAACCGGCCGAGTTCCGGCCGCAGCGTCTCGTCTTTCAGAAACAATCCCACAATGCCGCACATCGCCACCATCCTGTTCTTCGATGGACAATGGCTAACATGCACGGTTGGAGATATCAATCCTCAAGAAACTTTTTTTCTTTTAAGGCAATCATGGCCCGTCGCCTCCATTCCGCTTGGTCGGATAGGAGATGATGGAAAGGTATCGAGCGGGCAGCTTCGTCAGCACGCACGGCCCATGCGGCGCGTCTGCGTCGAAGAACAGGCTGTCGCCCGCCTCCATATCGAACGTCCGGTCGCCATGGCGGTAGGTGACCGCGCCCTCCAGCATGTAGAGAAACTCCATTCCCTCATGCTGAAAGGTCGGGAACACGTCCGACTCCGTCGTCAGCGTGATCAGATAGGGCTCCACCGTGACGCCGCTCGAATTGTTGTCGATATGGCCGAGCAGGCTGTACTGGTGCCCGGCCCGGGTGCCGCGCCGCTCCATGTTGACGCCCTCGCCGGCCTTGACGAAGATCGCGTTGCGCGGTTCCTCGAAACCGCGGAAGAACGCAGTGAGGGGCACACCGAGCGCCTTCGACAGGGATTGAAGCGTGGTCAATGAGGGAGAGATGTTGCCGTTCTCGATCTTCGACAGCATGCCGACGGACAGACCGGTCGCACCTGCGAGATCCGATACGGTAATCCCGAGGCGCTTGCGATAGGCGCGCACCTCATGGCCGATCGCCATTTCGAGATTGTTTTCCTTCGGCTCGCGCAACGCGTGCGGGTCTTGGGCAAGGATGACAGGCTTGGATATCGCAGGTTTGGCCGGTTCCGACACATCGTCTCCCGTTGATTGAAGAGGGTGCCAGTTCGCAAGGCCCATGCTGGGACAAGCTTTGCGGCGACACGGGCTGCGTTCCCGAACATGGGGAAACGGCCCATCATTATGAAGGGCGGTCCTCTGTGCTGCAATCTCTATTCGGTTTGCAAAGACCTGCGGAATAACCAAGCGTTGCCCGAAAACATGAATTCTGCCTATTAAATTGGCAAGTCTAAAAATTAAGAAGAAAATTTGTTTCTCTTTAAGAATAACCTTTGACAAACCGGAAACTCGGCAGCATGATCCCCGCAAGAACCCGATAGCCGGTCCGGTCAAACATCCGGCACCGCGGTAACAGGGCAAGCGAGCACGGCATACGGGATCGCCCGATCCCGTACGAGGTATGCAGCAAGGATCCGCCATGAACAGGGTCCGCTGCGCATGCAAGCCGATGTTCATCGGCTCCAATAGCAGTCCGACTTATACAAAACAGAACGTGGCGGGGAACAGCTATGTCAACCACAGTGATAAGCTCCGAGATTTCGGAGCCAGGAAAACTGCATCGTAGCATCAACTGGACAGGGGCCTTCTGGGTCGCGAGCGGCGTGCCGGCGCTGGTCCTCTTCTCGATCGGCGGCATAGCCGGGACGGTGGGCACGCTTGCCTTCGCGGTCTGGATCGTCTCCATGATCATGGGCTTCATCCAGTCCTTCACCTATGCCGAAATCGCCGGCCTCTTCCCCAACAAGTCAGGCGGCGCGTCCATCTACGGCGCCTCTGCCTGGGTTCGCTATGCCAAGCCCATCGCGCCGCTTTCGGTGTGGTGCAACTGGTTTGCCTGGTCGCCTGTGCTCTCGCTCGGCTGCTCCATCGCCGCCGCCTATATCCTGAACGCGCTTGCGCCGGTCCCGGCCGTCGATAGCGCTTCCGTCATCGACTGGATCGCCGCCAATGGCGCGACGCTGACGGTGCCAGATGCGGAAAAAGCGGCCGCCGCCGTATCGGCACTGACGCCGTCCATCCGCACCTGGACACTCTTCCAGACGACGCTCGGACCCGTCTCCCTGTCGCTCAATGCCGCCTTCTTCATCGGCGCCATCCTGATGCTCGTCACCTTCGCCGTGCAGCATCGCGGCATTCTCGGTACCGCCAAGGTGCAGAAATATATCGGCCTCGTCGTCATCATCCCCATGGTCATCGTCGGGGTCGTGCCGCTCGTCACCGGCGGCGTCAACTGGTCGAACTTTTCCCCGCTCGTGCCGCTCGCCACGGCCTATGCGCCGGAACCCGGCGCCTGGAACATCGCCGGCTGGACGCTGGTTCTCGGCGGCATGTTCATCGCGGCATGGTCGACCTACGGGTTTGAGACCGCGGTCTGCTACACGAGCGAATTCCGCGATCCCGGCAAGGATACGTTCAAGGCCATCTTCTTCTCCGGCCTCCTTTGCCTCGCGCTCTTCAGCCTCGTTCCCTTCACCTTCCAGGGCGTCCTCGGGCTCGACGGCATGCTCGCCACGCCGATCGTCGATGGCTCCGGCGTGGCTGCGGCAATGGCTCACATGGTGGGCGGCGGCGCATTCATCGAGAGCCTGCTGGTCATGCTGATGATCCTCGCGCTCATGCTCTGCCTGATGACGGCGATGGCCGGTTCCTCGCGCACGCTCTACCAGGGCTCGGTCGATGGCTGGCTGCCGAAGTACCTCTCCCACGTCAACGAGCACGGCGCGCCGACGCGGGCCATGTGGACCGATCTCATCGTCAATCTCGTCGTGCTGGCCATCGCCTGCGCCGATGCCACCAGCTTCTTCTTCATCCTCGCGGTGTCGAACTGCGGCTACATCATCTTCAACTTTCTCAACCTGAACGCCGGCTGGCTGCACCGGATCGACTCCGGCCACATCGCGCGACCCTACAGGGCGCCGACCGTCCTTCTTGCACTCGGCGGCATCTTCGCCTTCCTCAATGCCGTCTTCATGGGCGCCGGCGCCAAAGTCTGGAACCCGATGGCGCTCTGGGCGGGCATCATCACGGCGGCGCTGATCATCCCGGTCTTCTTCTACCGCCACTACATCCAGGATCGCGGACAATTCCCCGCGCAAATGCTGGAGGACCTCGGCGTGAAGCCCGGCGAGACCATGAACCGCAAGGCCGGCATCCTCCCCTACCTCACGCTCATCGCCGGTGTGGCCGTCGTGTTCCTGTCCAACTGGTTCTTCAGCGCCTGACACCCTGCAGCACAAAGGACGGCGTCTCACGGCGCCGTCCTCCCCCGGATAGCCTGACATCCTTTCGAGACACGATCATGCAGCCTTCCCCTATCAAAAGCCGGCCCCTCTACGGCACCCTCGCTCCGGTTGCCCACGCCATGCGGCACATCGCCATTGCCGAAGGTGAAGGCGCGTCCGCCGTGATCGAAGCCTTCGGCGATCACGAGGCCCTGTCCCGCACAACCATCCTCTTTTCACCCGCGCCGTACCGCACCGATCGCACGCAGGAGACGTTTCTGGCGTCATTGTCCTGCGAGGCGCTCAGCGTCGCATCAAGTGCCGAGGATTTGCTCGGCGAACTCGTGACGTTATTATCTACGGCGACCATGGGCACCCGGCTCTATGTCAGCGGCAGCGAGGACTTCATCGGTCGCGTTACCAGCGAGGCCCTGCATCAGGGCATCGATGCGGACGCCATCCAGACCGAACATCGTGGGGCTCCGACCCGCCGCGTCCAGTGCGTTCACTGCAAGGGCTTCACCGACGGCGTATCGGCAAGCCCCGCCACCTGCGCCCATTGCGGTATCCACCTTCTGGTGCGCGATCATTATTCCCGCCGTCTCGGCGCCTTCATGGGCGTTTCCATCGATGCCGAGGCACCGGGCGACATCCCGCCGGCAGAGGCGTTCGGAGCATGAGCGGCGGCGTGCAGTTTCCCGTGCGGGTCATCGAGACAGAAGCGATATCGCCGACCGTCAAGCGCCTGCGGCTGGCCCCGCGCGACGGGCAGGCCCTGCCGGCCTATTCGGCCGGTTCCCATACGGTGCTGACGATCGATGGCGGCAGCCGGCTGATCCGCAACGCATACTCTCTCCTTGGCTCGACGCTTGCCGGCGGCGCGGCCTATGAGGTCGCAGTACAGCGCAGTCCGCAGTCGCGCGGCGGCTCCGCCTTCATCCATGATCACCTGACCGTGGGAGCAGACCTCAGCCTGTCGGCGCCGATCAACCTCTTCGCCCTGAACCGCACCGCCCGCCGGCATATCCTGGTTGCCGGTGGCATCGGCATCACGCCCATTGCGGCCATGGCAGCGGAACTCGATGCCCTCGCTCTGCCCTTCGAGCTTCATTATGCAATGCGCGATACAGCAAGCGGCGCATTCGCCGCCGAGCTTGCGGCGCGACACGGCGACAATCTCCACCTCTATGTCAGCGAGCGGCAGGAGCGGCTTTCGGTCCGCGATATCCTCGCCCGCCAGCCGCTCGGCACGCATCTCTATGTCTGCGGACCCGAGCGCATGATCGAGGGCGTGATGACGGACGCACGCATGGCGGGATGGCCGGAAAGCGCGCTGCATGCCGAGCGGTTTCTGGCGCCTGAGGGCGGAGAGCCCTTCGCACTCCGGCTTGCCCGCTCCGGCATTTCCACCGTTGTGGGTGAGCACGAGACATTGCTGGAGGCCATCGAGGCGGCCGGTGTGGATGCCCCCTATCTCTGCCGGGGCGGCGCGTGCGGACAGTGCGAGACGCGGGTGCTCGCCGCCGACGGCCACCTGCTGCATGCCGACCATTATCTGACGGACGGCCAGAAATCCCGCGGCGAAACCATCATGACCTGCGTCTCGCGGCTGCGCGGCCGCGAGCTCGTGCTCGACCTGTGACGGAGTGACACCATGACCCTTTCGTTCAATGCCGAGACCTTTCGCGACGACTACACCTTCGCCAACAGCCCGAAGGCGATCCGGGCGTTTCCCTTCCCCTTCGAGCGCGACGACTACACCTACACCGTCAACATCGAGCAGCATGTACCCGGACCGGTCCAGTCGGCGACGGAGTTTCCGATCCACATCGACGAGCACTATGTCGCCGAGATGCAGGACCGCGCGATCACCCTCTCGCAGGATCCCCTGCGCTGCCAGTCGCTGCCGCACATGATGACGGCGGAATGGGATCTGTTGGAACTGCTGATGACGTCGATGGCGACGCATTATCCGGAAACGTTTTCCCTGACGCGCGAGGGCGACCGCTGGCACTGGATCAACCGGCCGCTCGGTCTCGACCAGCATTTCACGTTCGGCGATGCATCGACCCTGCCGCAGGGGCCGATGGAATACATCACCCGCCAGTGCCAGGGCGATTTCTGCCTGCTCGATCAGCGGGACGACAATCTCTGGATGGATGCGGGCATGGTGACGACGCAGGCCGACTGGTCGCTCGATTTCGACCTCGGCATGAACTTCATGGAGTGGCACGCGCCCGTGCCGCTGGCGCACGATCTCGGCGTCTTCGAGCGGGCGCTCAAGTTCCTGCTCAACCTCCAGCAGGGCCGCCCGGTGCGGCGTCTGAACTGGACGATGACGATCAATCCGCGCCTCGACACCAGCCCGGAGAACTACCACCGCTGGGGCATCGACAAGGCGAGCGTGACGCCGGAAAACGTCGGCGACAAGGTGCATCTGCGCGTCGAGCTGCAGGCGCTCTGGCGGCTTCCGCGCTCCAACGCCATCGTGTTCTCGATCCGCTGCTACCTCATCAAGATGGACGAGCTGGTGACCCAGAAGAAATGGGCGCGGCGGTTCCATCGCGTGCTTGCGAGCCTGCCGCAGCCGATTGCCGACTATAAGGGCCTTGGCCGCTTCCGCGATACGACCGTCGCATGGCTGTCACGCCATGATGACGGCCTTCCCACATCCCCCGGCTTTGCGCCGGACTGAACCGTTCACGGCATGGGCGCGAGCCCGCCCATCGATCGCCTGTTACTGGAGGACGACATGACTGCATCCTGGAGATTTTCGACCCTGGCGGACCGCCACCGGTCGCTCGGCTCGAAGCTGGAAGACTGGAGCGGGATGGGCACCGCCTGGTCCTATGATGGCGATGCCGATCTCGAATATCTGGCGATCCGCACGAAAGCGGGCCTGATGGACGTTTCCGGCCTGAAGAAGGTCCACATTACCGGCGCCCATGCCGCCCATGTCATCGACCTCGCCACCACGCGCGACGTCGAGAAGATCTATCCCGGCAAGTCGGCCTATGCCTGCATGCTCAACGAAGCCGGCAAGTTCACCGACGACTGCATCATCTACCGCATCTCCACCAACAGCTGGATGGTGGTGCACGGCTCGGGAACGGGCCACGAGGAACTGCAGAAGGCCGCCATCGGCCGCGACGTTTCCATCCGCTTCGACGACGACCTTCATGACCTGTCGCTGCAAGGGCCGCTCGCCGTCGATTACCTCGCGCCGCACGTTCCCGGCATCCGCGATCTCCCCTATTTCCATCATCTCCAGACGCGTCTCTTCGGCCTGCCCGTGATGATCTCCCGCACCGGCTATACCGGCGAGCGCGGCTACGAGATCTTCTGCCGTGGACAGGATGCGCCCGTCATCTGGGACCGGATTCTGGAAGAAGGCGCCGGGATGGGCATCATCCCGTGCCGCTTCACCACGCTCGATATGCTGCGGGTGGAAAGCTACTTGCTGTTCTACCCCTTCGACAATTCGCAAAAATATCCCTTTGCCGACGAAGGTCCGGGCGACACGCTCTGGGAGCTCGGCCTCGATTTCACCGTCAGCCCCGGCAAGACGGGCTTTCGCGGCGCGGAAGAACATGCGCGCCTCAAGGGACGCGAGCGCTTCCGGATCTTCGGCCTGCTTCTCGACGGCGCTGTGCCGGCCGACGAAGGCGCTCCGGTTTACCAGGACGGCCGGCAGGTGGGCGTTGCCACGTGCGGCATGGTCTCGCCGCTCACCGGAGCATCGATGGCGATCGCCCGGCTTGCGGTCGATTGCGCCGTGCCCGGCACGAAGCTCGAGGTGATGAATGCGAGCGGCGCAATGTCTGCCGCCGCCCACGCTCTGCCCTTCGACGATCCGAAGAAGCTGAAGCGCACCGCCAAAGGCTGAGCCTCATATTCGCCGGCGCCAAAAGACTAGCGTGCTGCCGGTTTCACGTCATCATGGAGATCGAAAATGAAGAAACGCGTTGCCGTCATCGGTGCCGGTCCGAGCGGACTGGCCGTTCTCAGAGCCTTCGAGACTGCCAGACGCGCGGGCGTCGATGTGCCGGAGGTCGTCTGCTTCGAAAAGCAGAGCAACTGGGGTGGCCTCTGGAACTATACCTGGCGCACCGGGCTCGACGAATTCGGGGAGCCTGTGCACGGCTCCATGTACCGCTATCTCTGGTCGAACGGCCCGAAGGAGTGCCTCGAATTTGCCGATTACTCCTTCAAGGAACATTTCGGCCGGGTCATCCCCTCCTACCCCCCGCGCGCCGTGCTGCATCATTACATTGCCGGGCGGGTCGAGAAGAGCGGCGTCCGCGCCTATATCCGTTTCCTGACACCAGTGCGCAATGTCGTCTGGTCCGAGGAGACGCAGACCTTCTCGGTGACCGTCAAGGATCTTCAGAAGGATGAGCACTATACCGAAGAGTTCGATGACGTGGTCGTCGCCAACGGCCATTTCTCGGTGCCGAACATGCCGTCCTTCCCCGGCATCGAGGGCTTTCTCGGCCGGGTGATGCATGCGCACGATTTCCGCGCGGCCGACGAATTCGCCGGCAAGAACGTGCTGCTCGTCGGCTCTTCCTACTCGGCCGAGGACATCGGCACACAGTGCCACAAGTATGGCGCGGCGTCCGTCACATTCAGCTATCGCACAAAACCGATGGGCTTCGACTGGCCGGATACGTTCGAGGAAAAGCCGCTGATTGCACGTTTCGTCGGCAAGACCGCCTATTTCATCGACGGCACGAGCAAGACGGTGGATGCCGTGGTGCTCTGCACGGGCTACCAGCATTCCTTTCCCTTCCTGCCGGACGAGCTTCGCCTGAAGACGAACAACCGTCTCTATCCTCTCGGGCTCTACAAGGGCATCGTCTGGGAACAGAACCCGCATCTCTTCTACATCGGCATGCAGGACCAGTATTACACCTTCAACATGTTCGACGCGCAGGCGTGGTTTGCCCGCGACGTGATCATCGGCCGGATTGCGTTGCCGGACGCAGCAACGCGGGATGCCGACATCAAGGACTGGCGCGCCCGCGAGGAAGCGCTGACGAACCCGTTCGAAGCCATCGACTACCAGACGGATTACGTTCGCGATCTGCTGTCGGCGACGGACTACCCCGATTTCGATGTCGAGAGGGTTGCCGAACTCTTCAAGGAATGGGAGCACCATAAGGTCGAGGGCATTCTGACCTACCGCAACAAATCCTATCCGTCCGTTCTCACAGGCGATATGGCGCCGGTCCATCATACGCCCTGGATGGATGCGCTCGACGATTCGCTCGAAGCCTTTCTCGGCGTGCAGGAAGCTGCGGAATAATATCGGACCCGGCGAAGACCGGGACCATGGAGGGACCATGACACGGATCTGGACAAGCGACACGGCGCAATCCGGCACGCCCATGCCGGCGCTCCGGCCGACATCCGCCATCGTGCGTGGCGGTGAGGCACGCCTCTTCGCCCTGCGACCGGGCGACCGGGTGACGCTGCGCAACCTCGAAGGCGCGCAGCCGGTCGAGGTTCACGGCTTCGGCCCGCCGGAGAGCCTGCAGGGCCTTGCCGCCAGCGCATCGCCCAAGCCTGTCATGTCCTCGTCCTCCTACAGGATCCCAACCGCCGTCGCGCAGATCCTTGAGGCGGAAACGAAGGATCCGCCAGTATCGGCGACACTCTTCGACGCGGAGACGCCCGCCGGCGCTGCGGTGACACTGGAGGCCCGAGCGGATCTTCTCTGCCTCGTGGCAGTGCCCGGCCAACCCATGGCGCCCGACGCGCAGGACACGCCGACCGACATTCTGGTCGATATCCTGCCGCTCGTGGAGCGCACCGGCGAAGTTCCGCCGCCGCTGGCTCCCGAGGTCGTGACGGACCTGCGCATCCATGCAGCCACGGCTTCGGCTTTTCGGGTGAAGGCAGGCCAATATATCCAGATCATCGATGTCGATGGCCGGCAATGCTCGGACTTTCTGGCCTTTGACGCTGGGGATCTGGCGGAAGGCTCGGAGTTCGGCATCGACCCCACCACCACACGCACCCTGATGGGTTCCAGCTTCTCAGGGCCCGGCCTGCATTCCAAATATTTCGACGCGCGTATGCGGCCTCTGGTCGAGGTGGTGCAGGATACGGTCGGCCGGCACGATACATTTTTGCTGGCCTGCACCGCCAAATATTACGAGGACATGGGTTATCCCGGCCACTCCAACTGCACGGAGAACTTCAACCGGGTTCTCGCCCCCTACGGCATTGCCGAGCGCCGGGGCTGGCCGGCGATCAATTTCTTCTACAACACCTTCGTCGATGCGCAGGACCGGATCTCGATGGACGAGCCGTGGTCGCGGCCGGGCGATTACGTGCTCTTGCGGGCGCTGACCGATCTCGTCTGCGCCACGTCCTCCTGTGCCGACGATATCGACCCGGCAAATGGCTGGATGCCGACCGATATCCATGTCCGCGTCTATGACGCCGACTGCCCGTTTGAAAAGGGAAGCGCCCACCGCATGACACCCGATGCCGAACCCCGCATGAGCCGCGAAACCGGCTTCCACCCCCGGACATCCGCACTGACACGTAAGTTCGAGGACTATCGCGGCTTCTGGCTGGCGAGTTGCTACAACGATGCCGGCCCCATCGCCGAATACTGGGCCTGCCGCGAGCGCGCGGTCGTGATCGACCTTTCCGCCCTGCGCAAGTTCGAGATCACGGGCCCGGATGCCGAGGACCTGCTGCAACTCGCCGTGCCGCGCAATGTGAAGAAGCTGGCCGTCGGGCAGATCGTCTATACGCCGCTGACCTATGAGACCGGCGGCATGATTGATGACGGCACGATCTTCCGGTTGGGACCGCACAATTTCCGCTGGGTCTGCGGCGATGAATTCTCCGGCGCCTGGCTGCGGGAACTGGCGGACAAGCACGGCCTGAAGGCCTTCGTGCGCAATTCGAGCGATCAGCTCCACAATATCGCCGTGCAGGGACCCCGCTCACGCGATATCCTCGCGAAGGTGACGGTGACACCGCCGCATCAGCCGACGCTCTCGGAGCTGAAATGGTTCCGCTTCACCATCGGCCGGATCGCCGACCGTCCGGTCCTCGTCTCCCGCACGGGCTATACCGGCGAACTCGGCTACGAGGTCTGGTGCCATCCACAGGATGCGAGCATCGTCTGGGATGCCGTCATGACGGCAGGCGAACCGCAGGGCTTGACGCCCATGGGGCTGGCAGCGCTCGACATGGTGCGCATCGAGGCAGGCCTCGTCTTTGCCGGCTATGATTTTTCCGACCAGACCGACCCCTTCGAGGCCGGTATCGGCTTCACCATTCCCAAGGACAAGCCGGACGCCTATGTGGGCGACGCCGCCATCGCGCGCCGCCGGGACCATCCCCATCGCCGCATGGTTGGCCTCGACATCGCCGGCAACGAGCCGATCGGCCATGGCGACTGTGTGCACGTCGGGCGTGCGCAGGTGGGTGTGGTGACCAGCGCCGTCAAATCCCCGATCCTCGGGCGGAGCATCGCGCTTGCGCGCCTCGACGTGGCCTTTGCGGAGGTCGGAACGAACGTCGAGATCGGAAAGCTGGACGGTCACCAGAAGCGTATTCCGGCCACCATCGTCCCCTTCCCGCATTTCGACCCGCAGAAGACCCGCGTGCGAACCGAAGCGCCCGTGGATCAGGCCGCAAAAGGTCTTGCCCGTGAAGACAGCACGGCTTCGACAGTCGTGGACGACCCGCGCGGCGCGGCAAACAGGGGAGCGTAGGTCTCTCCCCCTGTCGGCACGACATCTTGTGGCAAGAACGGCTTACTCAGGCCGGAAGCGGAACAGGGTAAAGTCCTTGTTCGCCCAGCCCGAAGGGTGGAACCAGGGCGAATCCTGGATATGGGACGCGGTCACGTAGATGAAGCCGTCTGGCCCTTGCGAAAATGTGTCGGGCCAGCGCAGGCGACTGTCGGTGAGAACGGTTTCGATCTTCCCGTCCGGCTTCAGCAGCTTTACGGCATCGGCACCGACGGCGCTGAGGTAGATGCTGTCGTCCTTGCCCGTCCAGAGACCGTCCACCGGTTCGGTCGTGGCGAATTTCTCGGCCTTGCCCTTCGCCACGTCGGGATCAGTGCCCGCCTGCTGAAGCAGGGCGGTGTCGATGCGGTACATGGTCTTGGCGGTGACGGCCTGCCAGTAGAGTGTCGCGCCATCGCTCGACAGGGCCAGACCGTCGGCGTTGAACATGGGCTGGCGGCCATCCGGGCGCTTCAGCGGCTTGCCGTCCGTCATCACGACGGCGTCTTTTTCCATTTGCGTGCTGGCATCGTCGCTTAGCACTCTCCATGCCTTTCCCGCTTTCAAGTCCACGACCACGAGCCCGCCGGGCATGCCTGAATCCGTGAGATAGGCGAAACTGCCGTCGGGCGACAGGCGCACATCATTCATGTAGCTCGCAGGGCCGGCGACATCCGGCGAAAACGGGTAGACCTTCTTCACGCTGTTGGTCTTCAGGTCGATCTGCACGAGCTTCGGGCCATCCTTCACCGTCTTTTCCGTGTTGGGTGCCGCGGGATCGACGACCCAGAGCGATCCCTTGCCGTCGGCGACAACGCTTTGCACCGAGACGAAGTGATCGCCGGGCGTAACCTCGCTCATCCGGGCGTTGCGCCATGCGTTCCACTCGTCGTTCGGATAGGGCTTGATGGTGCCGTCCTTCATCACCTCTGCGACGGAGACGGGTACATCCTCGCTCCAGCGGGGAAAGTTCACGAAGATGCGGTTGTCTTCCGACACGGTCACGCCGGTGACCTGATGATCGAACCTCGCCACCTCTTCAAGGCGCTCATCCGTCTTGCCGGTGATCGGCGCGATCAGCTTGCGCGTCTCGCTCTTGATGGTCTCTACCGTCGAGGATTGCGCCAAGGATGGGCCTGAGCCAAGAAATGTCGCGGCGAAAGCGATTGCCAGGACGGTCTGCGCGGGCGGGCGGAAGCGGAAAGAGGTCGATGTCACGATGAAGATCTCCGGTTTCAGCGCGACGAACCGCGACGGGAAACCTTTGTTCCCGACGCGGGGACGCCCATAGCGAAAGGCCGGATGGTGAGGCTCATACAGCCGAGAAGGGACGCTGAAGCGCATTCTTCTCGAACAGGCGCCCACCGCCGGGCTTCAGCGTCTCGTAGGCATTCGATCTCCGGGCGACATGCTCGGCCGTGAGGTGGTGCCGGATAGAGCCGGAAAGGGCGATGAAGCTGCTCTGCCAGACGCGCGCCGGTCGTTCATGCACGATGCCCTCATAGGAGATCTCACGCCGGTTGAGGCGATATTGCAGGTCCGGGTAGAGATCGGAAAGCCGTCCATCGACCAGATTTTCGCGCGGCAGACCGATGGAGACGACGCTTTGCCGCTCGGCAAGCGTGGCCAGACGCGTGAGACTGTCTCCAAGTTCCGGCGAAATGTCCTCGTCCGCATCCAGCTGGAACATCCACGCAGTCTGACAGAGAGCTTGCAGCGCATTTCGCTGGTCCGCGAAATCTCCGTTCAACGGGCGTGAGAACACCCTGGCAAAGCTGTCGCCGCTCTCCTGCCGGGGCTCGGATGTCGGCCCGGCGCGATCGATGAGAACGATGATCGAAGCCGCCCAGGAAGAATAAAGCGGCGCCGTCTCCAGCACGGCACCCGCCTCCCGCTCGCTGCACATGACGCCGACGGAAACAGCTGTCGGTGGGAGCGTTCGCAAGGGTACGAGATCGGCATCGGCCGCGAGCGTGCCATGCGGTTTGCGCAGTTCCTCCTCCTGCATCGCATCTGCCGGCGTCGCCGCAAGGCCGAAGCGGGTTGCAATCGTTCGCATCGTATAAATATCGCAGCCGAAGGGGTCACCGGGTTGAGCCATGGGAGGCTTTCGGGCGCAGAGATCGCGAAAGAGCGTATCGAAGTGCTGGGGATCCGGCATGTCGGCGGGCGCATCCAGCAGCAGTCCGCAGTGTGAGCAGGCATAGGAGAATGCCCGAACGACATCGCCGCATCGCAAGGTTCGCGACGTTGGCTCGAGGCCACGGGCCTGACAAAGCGGGCAGCGGGCGGTGATGGCGTCTGGCATGCTGTCCTCCCTACCCGATCCTGCGTCTGTCTTTCGCCAACGGGTGCAGGACCAGCCGGCCGGCAGCGTGAGCCGCCTCGAACCACGCCCGTTCGGCGCTCCAGGCATGCCCGTCCCAGCCATCGAAACCGAAGCCGAAGATATCGAATGATGAGGATCCGGGCTCCTCGGCCTCCAGCGTCCTGAAACTGTAGAGAAAACCGGAACTCAGGGCGGAGGTCGGCAGAGCCCCATGGGTCAGAAGTGCTGCGCGAGCCCTGCCTTCCTTCGCGGCATCGATCCACCCGATCGCCTTACCAAGCGGGCCAAGGCGCCGGCAAAGGCCCTCGGCATGGCACTCGTCTTCCGGCTTTTCCGATGGTGGAAAAACGAGCGTGATGCGCTTGGCATCCTCTACGGCCTTCCGCCGCGTGAATGCGGGATCGGCAAGCCATTCCGCCGGCTGTCCGCCCCGGCTGACCAGCACCAGTTCGGATGTCTTGGTGCCGCTCGTGGAGCCGAGCCCGGCCGTGTTGTTGAACCTGACGACATGATCGTAGCCGTCGATATCGAGATCCCGACCGTCGAACTCCGGCGCGTTGCCGATGATAGCCGTTCGCTTCATGATGCCCTCGCCGCTCCGGTGCCGCGATGGCCTGCAATAGCCTGCTGGTAAACCTCGAGCGTCTGGCGGCCGAGCGTGGCGCGGGTAAAGGTTCCTGCCGCCCGCAGAGCCTTCATGCGAAGCTCTTCGCGAAGAGTGCCGGACGTCAGGAGTTCACGCAGGCGTTCCGCGATGGCCCGGCCCTCGGTTGCCGAAGCAAGCAGGCCCGCGCCAGTCTGGCCGACGAATTCGCGCGCGCTCGGGTCTTCCGCCGAGGCAAGGATCGGGCGGCCGAAGGCGATTGCTTCCTGATAGACGAGGCCAAAACTCTCGTAACGCGACGGTGCTGCAACGATATGGGCAGCCTCGTAAAGATCGAACAGAACCCCGTCCGGTTGTCGACCGAGGGCATGGACGCGCCGGCGGGCGCTGGCGGGCAATTTCTCCGGCAGGTCGCTATCGGGTACACCCAGGAGGTCCACCTGAAAATCCGGCACGAGACCCGCATCTGCCTCCTCAGCGACACGAGCAATGGCATCCATGAATTCATGAAACCCCTTCCGTGCTTCGGCCCTGCCGACGAAGAGGAGGCGGAACGGCTCTTCGGCGGGCGGGTATTCCGCCTCGCCCGCCCGCGTCAGAACGGTCTGAGACAGGGAGAGGCCGATCGTGGCGTGCGGGCGGCGCGCATCCAGACCGTAGAGTTCGGCAATGCGACGGCCATGCTCGGCGGTATTGGAAATCAGCGCCGCGCTGCCGTTCGCCTGCCGGCGCTCCAGCATATCCGCCGCCCAGGCATCCAGACGGTTGCGGGGAGACAGCCGGCTTTCCCGCGACCAGGAGGCGGGCGTGGAGTTGCGCGTGACGAGCGGCAGATCCCGACGCCCGCCCAGCAGCACGGCCGGCGCATACCAGTTGGTCGCTTCGACGACGTCGAACGGCACCGCGGCATGGGCGGAAAGCAACGCATCGCGAAACCGCCGGGGTGCAGCAACATGGCCGATGCCGGCATAGGTTCGCAAACGCCCGAGCCCCGAGCGCTCCGGTATCGCGCAGCCGACGATGCGCACGCCGTCGCTCATGCTCGTGCCGCTTCGGTCGCCGGAAAACACCGTGACGTCGCAGCCTTGCGCGACAAGGCTTTCCGCGATCTCTCGCGCCGCTGTTGAAAGCCCGCTCGGCGATGGCGGATAATCCCATGCAATGAGAGCGGTGCGCATCATCGCTGGAGCAGCCTTCGATAGATATCCAGATAATCCTGCGCCATGCGCCGTGCGGTGAAACGCTGCTCGAAGCGCGCGCGGATCAGGCGCCGGTCGAGCCGGTCGATCTGCCCGATGGCCGCTACCGCTTCCTCTTCGCTGTTCACGATGAAGCCGGTCACGCCATGCTCAACGACCTCGGGAACGGAGCCCCGGTTCCAGGCGATGACAGGTGTGCCGCAGGCCATTGCTTCGATCATTACGAGCCCGAACGGCTCCGGCCAGTCGATCGGAAACAAGAGCGCGCTTGCGCCGCGCAGCAGAACATTCTTGGCCGCATCGTCCACAGGACCGACATATTCCGCAGTCGGGGAGAGAAACGGGCGAACATAGGTATCGAAGTAAAGCGGGTTGCCGACATCGACGGTCCCGGCGAGCCGGATCGGCCGACCCGCCGCCTCTGCCACGCGGATCGCGACATCCGGCCGCTTCTGGTCGGTCATGCGGCCGATGAAGGCGAGATAGGGTTCCGGCGCGTCGTTCGGCTCGAACCGTTCGGGATCGACGCCATGCAGCACGACGCCGGCACGGTTCGATACCGGCAGCGCCTCTTCCTGCGATTGCGAGATGGCCGCGACAGGCAGATCAGGAAAGGCGGAAAAGAACAACTCACGGTCGAGTTCGTCGACGCGCCAGTGGATTGTCGTCAGCGATGTCTTGCGTTTTTCGCCCAGCGTGACGGCGTGGAAAAACTCTCCGTGGAAGTGCACGATATCGAACGATGACAGCGCGCGGCGGACCTCCTCCATCCGCACGGTTTCAAGCACGGACGGGATCGACGGCGGCACGGAACCATGCTTCTTTTCAAGGAATTGCAGGCTCGGCAAGGCACCGATCCGAGGCACAGGGCATGCACTGTCGGAGGGGGCAAACAGCGTCACCTCGCAGCCGAGCGCCTGCAGCCCGACAGACAGGTCATGGATCACCCGCTCCGTCCCGCCATGGTTGAGCGGAGGCACGGGGAAAATACTTGGTGCAACCTGTGCAACTTTTATGGGCTCACTCAGTTCACGGTCGCGGTTCGGCATTTCTGGTCCTGACTGCACGGGAGATCATGTATGTTCGTTCTTCACGTCGCACTTCAAGGGTGCCTTCGCGGAAACAATGTCGAATATGGACTGACGACGGATACGGGCGGGCACATCCGCTACCTTCTGGATCTCGTCGATGCTTGCAGAAACGAGCGACAAGCCGAACGCATCGTCATCGCCACTCGTGCCTTCGAAGGCTTCGGTGACGATTACATCAAGCCGGTTGAAATCGTGGACGAGACGACCCGCATCGTCCGCTTCCGCACGACGCATCCGGGCTACCTCGCGAAAGAGGACCTGCATACCGAACTGGACAGCTTTTCAAACGCGCTGATCGAGCACATCGCGGCAGGCGGCACCCGGCCGGACATCCTCCATGCGCATTATGCCGATGCAGCAGTGGTGGCTGCACGCGTCGAGGATGCGCTCGGCATTCCCTTCGTCTTCACCGGCCACTCGCTGGGCAAGGTCAAGCAGAAGGCGTTGCCCTCCTGCGAGGCCGACCGCGGCTTTGCCGAGCGGATTGCAGCGGAAGAACTGGCGCTTGCCAGAGCCTCGCTCGTCATCGCATCCTCCCGCGACGAGGCGGAACTGCAATACAAGGCCTATCGGAATTACGACCCCGGCAAGATCCGCGTGCTGCCGCCGGGCAGCGACCTGAAAGCGTTTCGCGGTGCAGCGGCCTCGCCTGTCGTCGAGCGGGAAATGGCGCGATTTCTGGCGGAGCCGGACAAGCCTGTCATCCTCGCCATTGCAAGACCGGTCGCCAAGAAGAACCTCGCAGGCTTGATCGAGGCCTACGGCCAGTCGGAAGCCTTGCAGGCTGCGGCCAACCTGGTGATCGTCGCGGGTTCGCGGGACGATATCGACGCGCTGGAGGCAGATATGGCCGCCAACCTTCGCGAGCTCTTGCGTCTCATCGATCGCTACGACCTCTACGGCAAGGTGGCTTATCCCAAGAGCCATCGTGGCGAGGATATTCCCGGATATTATGCCTATGCCCGCGACCGGCGCGGCGTCTTCGTCAACCCGGCCTTCAACGAGCCGTTCGGCCTGACGCTTCTGGAAGCTGCCGCCGTCGGGCTGCCGCTGGTCGCGACCGACAGCGGTGGGCCGAACGACATTATCGAGACCTGCGGCAACGGACTTCTGGTTGATCCACGCGACGCCGATGGCATTGCCGATGCCCTGCTGCAGATTTTCCGCAATGGCGAGATGTGGGATTGCTTTTCCGCGTCCGGCGACAGGGCCGTGAAGACCTATGACTGGGAACGGCACGTCACGCGGTATCATGGGCTGGTGCACGATCTCGTTCGCCCACCGGAAATGTCCACCCAGCGCGCCATCCAGCTCCTGATCAGCGACATCGACAACACGCTTGTCGGCTCCGTTCCGCATCTGCACGCTTTCGGCAACTGGCGCCGCGTGCAGGAGAACCTTGCCTTCGGCGTTGCGACCGGGCGCTCCTTCCACAGCGCCATGGCGGTGCTGGAACAACAGGACGTGCCACGCCCGGAAGTCATGATCACCTCGGTCGGCTCGGAAATCTATACGCTCTCGGAGAACGGCGTTTCCTACGAGCAGGACGAAGGCTGGCTGAAGGCAATTGCGGCAAACTGGCAGCGCTCGGCTGTCGAGCGCGTCTTGCGTGGCGTATCCGGTCTGACGCCGCAAGCGCCGCTGGAACAGCGGGATTTCAAGCTCAGCTACTTCAGCGACGGCAACCACGCGACTGTCGAGCGCGTGCGCACGGCACTTCAGGAAGCCGGCGTGCTCGCCTCCGTCATCCACAGCCACAGGCGATATCTGGATATCCTGCCGATCAAGGCCTCCAAGGGGACGGCCGTCGATCATGTGCGCCGTCGCTACGGCTTGCCGGAAAGCTCCGTCTTTGTGGCGGGCGACAGCGGCAACGACATCGAGATGCTGCAGGCCATTCCGCAGTCGATCATCGTTGCCAACTATTCCGACAATCTCGGCAAGTTGCCCGCACTGAAGCACTCCTACATCGCCTCCAGCACCCACGCCGCCGGCATCATCGAAGGGGTTCTCCACTTCCGCAACAAGGCCAAGGCCGCAGGTCTGGCACGATGACGGCAGCGGTTTCCGCGAGCGTCCTGACGATCGTCCGCGGACGGGCCGATCATCTGCGGGCGCTGATGACGGGGCTTTCTCAACAAAGCGCGCCGCCCGGTGAACTCGTGATCGCGTGGATGCAGGCCGAAAAGGCAGAAGCGCTCCCTGCTCTCTCCTTCCCGGTCAACCACGTCTTCGTCGAAGGTGACGACATGCCGCTTGCTGCCGCCCGCAACCGCGCGGCGCAGGCCGCATCCGGCACGCACCTCGTCTTCCTCGATGTCGATTGCATCCCCTCGCCGACCACCGTCGAGGCCTACACCCAAGCGCTGACCCGGCACGACGGCGTTATGCTCGGTGAGGTCCACTATCTCCCCGGTGGCCTGCCAACGTTTGCTGGTGACATCGCCGCGCTGGAGAGACATGGCGTCGCTCATCCTTCCAAGCCCGCATTCCCTGACATCGGTGTCGTAGAAGAGCCGGATTCGGGACAACTCTGGGGCCTGTCCTTTGCCTTGCGCAAGGCGACCTGGATGTCGCTTGGCGGCATGGACGAGGACTTCCACGGCTATGGCGGCGAAGAGACGGACCTTGCGCGCAGAGCATCGAAAGCCGGTATTCCGACCTACCGCGTTGGCGGCGCGCGCGCCTATCACCAGCACCATACCGTCCATATTCCGCCGCTTCAGCACTTCGATCATATCCTGCGCAATGCGCGCCTCTACCGCGCGAAGCACGGCGTCTGGTGCATGGATTATTGGCTGGGGCAGTTCGCGGAGCGCGGGCTGATCGACTGGACGAGCGGGGCACGTGAAATCCGCCTGCTACGCCGCCCGGACGCCCGGGAAACAGACGCCGCACGACAGCCCGACCACGTTCTCTTTTCCTGATGGAACCACATTCATGAAAAAACCGATCGCCTTCTTCGTCCACCATCAGGGCCGCGGCCATGCCAATCGTACGATGGCGATGGCCGAGCATTTCAGCAAGGATCGCCCCGTTTCCGTGCTCACCGCCGGCCCTGAGCATTTTGCCAAGGCCGATCCCCGCATCGAGGTCATCGCGCTGCCGAACATGATCGGCGAGACCGTGCCGACGCCGCGGCTCTTTGCCGAGCCTACGCCGTCGGTCATGCATTGCGTGCCGCTCGGCCTGCCCTCCATGCGCCGCACGATGCGGACCATCGTCGATCATCTGGATGACCGCGATGTCGGTCTCTTCGTGGTCGATGTCTCCGCCGAAATCGGCATGCTTGGCCGCATCGTCAGCACGCCGACGGTGCAGATCCGCATGCATGGCGATCGCAGCGATGTCGGGCATATCGGCTCTTACGAGGCGTGCGTCGGCATGATTGCGCCATTCGACGCCCGTCTGGAGCAGGACGATTATCCGCAGGCTCTCCGCGCCAAGACGATCTATACCGGCGGGCTCTGCACGACGCGGGACGCGGTGCCGACACGAGAGGCAGCGCGGGCAAAGCTCGGCCTTGCCGAAGACCGCAAGGTCATTCTGGTGCTGACCGGGGGTGGCGGCAGCGGGACGCCGCTTGCACCGCTGACGATTGCCGCGCGTGCCGTGCCGGAGGCCCTCTGGCTGGTTGCCGGACCCGTCCACAGGGAAGGCCACGAAACGGATTTCGCCAATCTCAAGGAGCTTGGCTGGGTCGAGAACGTCACTGACTATATCGCGGCGGCCGACATCGTCGTCGCCTCGGCCGGCGATAACACGGTCCACGAGATAGCCCGCGCAGGCTCAAAATTCGTCGTCATGCCGGAATGGCGCTACTTCGCCGAGCAGCACCGCAAGGCTGAAGCATTGGTTGCGCTCGGCGCTGCCGTGACAGCACCTGCCTGGCCGGGCGATTATCGTGGATGGCAGCAGCTCCTGAATGCCGCAGAGGCAATCGACCCGGCCATTCTTCACGCCCTTCACGATCCGGATGCAGCGCGCAAAGCCGCGAACTGGCTCGAGACGCTCTGCGACGACCTCTGGCAGGGCGCCGCCAACGAGCAGCCGCTGTTGAAAGTGGTGTGACCTGCATGGTCACGCTCACGACGGTTCTGAAAAGCGGTGGCCGCTACGACGCAACCTGGGTCGAGAGGTTGAACGCGGGCGCGCGCCGGTCGATCTCCGGCCTTGATCGCGTCGTCTGCCTCACGGATCTCGACCTTCAGGTCGCGGGGGTCGAGATCGTGCCCCTACGCCACGGTTGGCCGGCATGGTGGTCGAAATTCGAATCCTTTCGGGCCGATCTCGCCGACGATCTCACGATCCTGTGCGATCTCGATACGGTCTTTACCGGAGACGCGGGCGCTCTTGTTGACGACAGCATGGTCGCCATGGAGGATTATTTCCTGAAAGGCCACCTCTCCACCGCCATCATGCGCTGGCGCGGAGATGAACTCGACCATCTCTACGAGACGTTCAAGGCCGAACCCGACCGCTGGATGGAACCCGGCTCCTGCGGCAAAGTGCCCAATTCCGTTCACGGCGATCAGGTCGTGGTCGATCATCTGCTGAGACGCGACGGTGGCATGCCGGAGTTCCTGCAGTCCCGCCATCCTGGTCTGCTCGACTTCTACGATCCCGTTCACACGGAGCAGGGCCCGATCATCATCTTCATTGGTGATTCCAAGCCGGATACAGCGACTCAGGCGGTTCAGGATGCCTGGCGCAGTGTACGGACAGCCACAGACCGGCTCAGCGCATGGCATCTCGTTTAACGCCTGTTGCCTGCAAGATCGCTCAAAGCGGATGCTTAACCTTCGCACAAGGCTGTCTTCCGAAATTGCCGTCTATATCTATGCGGAATCCCCGCGAAAAACCCGCAACAAAAAGGCTGCCAGCCCGGACGGGCGGCAGCCTGTAGCAGATATCCGTGCGGCGACCTCACGACGTCAACGCTCACGGCATCGATGCCGGAACGCGGAACGAAGGCCACGCTTCGATCCAGGGAGCGCGATGCCCCCTAAATCTTCAGCCCTTGTAGCCGTGATTGTTGACGATACGGCGCGTCTCGTGCGAGCGCGTGACGGCGATCGCCTCCCAGATCTTCTGGCCGAATGCGATACGGTTACGGGGGGCTTCAGTCTTCATGGTCTTTGTCCTGATCATTCCTGATCCTTATCTACGCGATGGCGCGAAGTACCGGTAGGCGCGATTTCGCATGGCTGCCGTGCAGGCGTGCGCAGCATCAAGGAACGTCAAGAGGTTCACGTCTTGCGTGACGTGAAGCTCTGATGTGATGCTTATGATCTTGGATCTGAGATATCGTCATCACCGCCCGTTGACCGAGCAAGGTCCAGAATATCGTCGGAACTGGTCACGCCGAGCGTCTTGGAGATCTGCAGACGATCGACGCCCGACTGGACATCATCGATCTCGGTGATGCCTGTCTTGAAGACGAAGGTGCCGGATCCGCGACCGCCGCTCAGTTCGTTGAACCCTCCGCCGCCATCGAGGATGTCATTTCCTGCACCTAGACCGCCCCGCAGGATTTTCGCACGACGAGGCTGCATCCGAGGGCCTTGATCCCGAGCGGGACCGGTTTCCCTTGAGTGAGGTCCAGCATCGCCAAACCGGCCCGTCGACCGAGTTCCTTCAAACCCATGTCGACCGTGGTCAGGGCTGGACGTGTCTGGGCGGCGACCACGTGCCAGTTGTCGAAGCCGACGACCGCGATGTCTGCCGGCACGGAAAGGCCGTGATCTCGCAACGCGTCTATCACGCCTCGTGCGGTCTCGTCGCTCCCGCAGAAGATCGCATCGGGGCGCGGCTCCGGGCGGGCGAGCATCCGGCGGACCGCTTCGTGCCCCCAGTCCTCGCCCCACGGCCCGAACATTACCTCGCCTTTGTCCCCTCTGCCGTCGAGGCAGGCACGATAAGCCGCCGCGCGACGGCGCACGGCAACGAAATCCTCCGGTCCCGTGATATGCATGATCCTGCGATGCCCCAGGGACAGAAGATGCTCGACCGCCAGACGCGCGCCCTGACTGTCGTCGGGGACAAAAGATACGCTGGTATCCGGCCCTTCCGCGAAGGCATAGACCACCGGCATGGGCAGGCTTGAGAGATCGACCGGAGGGGCAAGATCGAGCCGGGTCGCCGTGAAGATGATCCCGTCCACCTGCTTGTCCAGCAGCGCTTCGAGGTGGAGCCGGGCAAGCCGCGGATCGTTGTTGGTGGCGCAGAGAAAGACGGACACGCCGTGATCGACGAGCGCTTCCGACACCCCGGCCGTCATCGGCAGGGTCAGCCGTCCATAGGTGTCGTTGGTGATGATCCCAATCGAGTGGCTGCGCCGGCTGAGCAACCCTCGCGCGAGCGCATTCGGCCGAAATCCGATCTCTTCGGCGACGCGCTTTACCCGGTCGCGGGTCTCGGCGTTTGTACGGCCTTGCCCGTTAAGTGCGTTGGACGCTGTCGAGATACTGACGCCCGCAGCCAGCGCGACGTCGCGGATTGTCGCCCGCCGCCCGTGCCCAAGCGTCATGATTCAACCCTCGTAACTGACCTGATAAAACCTTTCATCAAGAAATATTCCAGTAGATAAAAGGTTTTAGCATTTCGTAACCTCAGTTGTGTGTTCACGCTGTCGACAAGATAATTATTCTCGATTACCGTTTGTGTCACGTCAATGTCCCAGCGTGTTACGGGGAGAGTTGGCGACAACGAAAAAGGGAACGCACCATGCTGAAGATCACACTGGCGCTCGCCGCGCTTTCGCTTGTTGCCAGCACCACGCTGGCGAATGCAACCGATGTTACCTTGTGGGTTCGCACCTCGTCGGGCGCCGTGCTTCAGGGTCTCGCCGATCACTACAATGCCTCCCATTCCGACAAGATCGTCGTCACGCAGATCACGGCCGAGCAAATGGTGCCAAAGCTCGGTGCCGCCATTGCCGGCGGCGCGGCACCGGATGGCGCAGTGCTCGACCTGATCTACCTGCCGACCTTTGCGGCAGCCGAAGGCCTGGAAGACATTACCGATTTCGTCAAGAGCCGCCCATACGGCGGCGCCATGAGCCCGTCCCATATCCGCCTTGCGACCTATGAAGACAAGATCTACGGCGTTCCCGCCCTGCCGGATGCCTCGATCATCGCTTATAACACCGACCTTTTCGAGAAAGCAGGCCTCGATCCGAACAAGGCACCGGCCTCTCTGGAGGAGATCGCAGCCGACGCCAAGAAGATCACCGGGCTCGGCAACGAGACCTACGGCTTCTACTTCGTCGCCAATTCCGGCAGCTGGCTAATCTACGACTTCCTGCCGCATCTCTGGGCGGCGGGTGCCGACATCCTCAGCGAAGACGGGCGCACCGCCACCGTGGACACACCGGCTCTGCGCGAGACGATCGCCGCCTATCGCGACATGTGGAAGGCGGGCGCGATCCATCCCACGTCCCGCTCAGGCAATGGCAACAATGCGGTCGAAGCCTTTGCCTCCGGCAAGGTCGGCGTTCTCATGACCGGCTCCTATATCGTCAATCTGCTGACGAGCAAGTATCCCGACGTCAAGTTCGCCGTCGCGCCGATCCCCGGCCCCAAGGGCGGAGCCTCCAGCTTTGCCGGTGGCGACACGCTGGCCGTCATGAAGGGCATCGATGAGGAAAAGAAGAAGGTCCTGCTCGACTTCGTCGATTTCTACATGACACCGGAGCAGCAGGTCTACATCACGAAGGAATCCGGCATGCCCTCGCGCACCGATCTCGCAGGCGATGCCTATGCGAACTTCGACAAGCGCAATCTGGTTTCTTACGACATCCTGGCAAAGGCACGCACGCCTTACACCTTCTCCTCGGACGAACTCTTCGTCAGCCGCACAGGACCCTTCGTCAACCTGATCCAGGGCGCGATCTTCGGGGAAGATGTCGATGGCTCCATCAAGACCGCGCAGGATGCCTTCACCAAGATTCTTGAGCGAACCAACCCTTAAGGGCTTCACGGATCGCCGTCCGGGATCGTCACGACCAAGCATGTTTGCGGTCTTGGCCGCCCCTCACCCTAGCCCTCTCCCCGCAAGCGGGAGAGGGGACGTGCCCCAAGGTCGCTCCGAGTCCCTTCTCCCCGAACGCGGGGAGAAGGTGCCGGCAGGCGGATGAGGGGCTGCTGCGACCGAAACGTTAAAAGTCACGCACCCCGCACGTCCATCATCAACAAGGAGCGAAATCTTGGCTTCGACGGCCCAAAGACCGACGCTGGCGGTGACGGCGAGCAACGACCCCGAACCCAAGGGCTGGCTCGGGCTTGCCTTCATGGCACCGAGCCTCGTCTTCATTCTCGGCCTCTTCGTCGTGCCACTGGTCATGGCGCTCTGGATGAGCCTGCACAACTGGCCGTTGCTCGGGCGCCGCAAGTTCATCGGTCTCGCCAATTACGCGGAACTGCTCGGAGACATGCAGCTCTGGCATTCCCTTGGTTTTACGCTGCTTTATACCGTGCTCGTCACGGCTGCCATCATGGCCGTGGCTTTTCCGCTGGCGCTGCTGGTGGACCGGCCGCTGCGGCTCGCCGGCTTCTTTCGCACGGTCTACTTCATGCCGGTCGTCATTGGCTTCGGCGCAGCCTCCACGCTCTGGATGTGGCTGCTCAATCCCGACAACGGCGTCTTTGCCCATCTCCTTCGCGGCCTCGGGCTTGTCGATAGCGCGCCGCGGCCGCTGGAAAGCTTCTGGCCGGCGCTTGGCGTCATCATCCTCATGGTCGTCTGGAAGACGGCGGGCTTCACCATGGTCATCCTGCTCACCGGCCTTCAGGCCATTCCAGCCGACGTGACGGAAGCCGCAAAGATCGATGGCGCGGGTGTCTTCAGCCGATTCCGCCGGATCACGCTGCCGCTGATGCGAAATTCGCTTCTGCTGGCGCTGGTGCTCAATGTTACGTCGTCCATGCTCGCCTTCGATCAGTTTTTCATTATCACGCAGGGCGGGCCGTCGAACAGCACCGTTTCCGCCGTGTTCTCGATCTATCTCGCCTCGTTCTCCTCCTATCGCCTCGGCTATGGCTCGGCTATGTCCTTCGTGCTGCTGGTCGTCCTCGTGGCCATTTCCTCCATCCAGCTCGCCTTCCTGCGCCAGCGGCCGGAGGAAAGCTGATGAGCCGTACCTTAAGAACATCCGCGCCGTTGCCAGCCCGTGAACGACTTGGCTTTGCCGCTTTCATTCTCGTCTCGATCGTCTTTGCCCTCTTCTTCCTGCTGCCGATCGTCTGGTCGTTCGCCAATTCCTTCAAGCCTGCGGCAGAGGCGCTTGCCCATCCCGTGGCGCTGTTCTCCAAGGCCTTCTCCCTGGAGAACTACCGCCGGCTGGATACGGTCGGCGCAGGCTGGACCGTCTATGCCGGCAACTCGGTCATGATTGCGTTGGGAACCGTTGTGCTGACGGTGCTCGTCGCCGTTCCCGCAGGCTACGGTTTTTCCAAGTTCCGCTTTCCCGGGCAGTCGGCGCTGTTCATCGTGGTCATGGCGACGATGATGATCCCGTTCCAGTCGATCTTGACGCCGCTGTTTCTCATCCTCAAGGTGCTGAAGCTGCAGAACAATCTGTTCGGTCTCGTGTTGATTTACGTCACCTTCCAGCTGCCCTTCTCGATCTTCATGATGCGCAACGCCTTCGACGCCGTTCCCCGTGCCTTGATCGAGGCAGCGCGGATCGACGGGGCTTCGCAATGGACGATCCTCAGGCGGATCATGCTGCCGATTGCCCTGCCGGGCGTCGCAACGGTCGCCATGTTCGCCTTCCTCAACTCCTGGAACGAGTTCCTCGCCGCCCTCATCTTCCTCTCGGATCAGAACAAGTTCACGCTGCCGATCATGCTGGTCAATGTCTCCTCCGGCATCTACGGCATTATCGACTGGGGTGCGCTGCAAGCCGGCGTCACCGTCACCATGGTCCCCTGCATCATCCTCTTTCTTCTCCTGCAACGCTATTACGTGCGCGGGCTCACCGCCGGCGCCGTGAAATGAGCATCGTGCATTCCCAAAAGGCTTCTCCCATGTCGTCCAAGCCCGCTTCCTCGCGTGTACAGCCGCTGACCCCGCCCCGCCGTTTCGTGCCCGTCGATCACGCCAAAGTGGATTTTACCGGGGGTTTCTGGGAAAGCTGGTCGAAGACCGTGCGCGACGTAACCATCCCCACCCAGCACATGCGGCTGGAGGAGGAAGGCTTTCTCGAGGTCCTCGATTTCGACAAACCACCTTCGCCGCTGGTGCGCCGCATCCAGCCGAGCGGGCTATCGATGCAGCATTTCTTCGACAGCGATTTCGGCAAATGGATCGAGGCGGCGAGCTACACGCTGAAAACGCATCCGAATCCCGATATCGAGGCGAAGATCGACGCCATTGTCGAGAAGCTCGAACAGGGGCAGATGGCCGACGGCTACCTCAACAGCTGGTTCATCCGCCGCGAGCCGGAAAAGCGTTGGACGAACCTGCGCGATCTCCACGAAATGTACTCCATGGGGCATCTGCTCGAAGGCGCAGTTGCCTATTTCGAGGCGACGGCCAAGCGCCGCTTCCTCGATGTGATGATCCGCGCCGTCGATCACATCATCGACACGTTCGGCCCGGAACCCGGCAAGCTACGCGGCTATGATGCCCATGAAGAAATCGAGCTGGCGTTGGTCAAGCTCTATCGTGTGACGCGCGATCCGCGGCATCTGGCGCTCGCCACCTACTTCGTCGACGAGCGTGGCCAGATGCCGTCCTATTACGATGAGGAGGCGCGTCGCCGCGGCGAGAACCCGGATGATTACGTCTACCAGACTTACGCCTATAGCCAGGCGCATATGCCGGTGCGCGAGCAGACCCAGGTCGTCGGCCATGCCGTGCGTGCCATGTACCTCTTCTCGGCCATGGTCGATCTCGCGCATGAAAATGAAGACCCGACCCTGAAGCAAGCCTGCGAGCGGCTGTTCGACAACCTGACCGGCCGCCAGCTATACGTAACCGGCGGGCTAGGCCCCTCCGCCTCCAACGAAGGTTTTACGCGGGAATACGATCTGCCCAACGAGACGGCCTATGCGGAAACCTGCGCTGCCGTTGCGCTCGGTTTCTGGAGCCACCGCATGGCACAGCTCGATCTCGACGCCAAATATACCGACAAGCTGGAAACCGTCCTTTTCAACGGCGCTCTTTCCGGCATCTCGCGAGACGGCGAGCATTACTTCTACGAGAACGTGCTGGAAAGCCACGGGCAGAACCGCCGCTGGAAATGGCACTACTGCCCCTGCTGCCCGACCAATATCGCTCGCCTGATCACCTCGCTCGGCCAATACGTCTATTCCGCGACGGATGCGGATCTCGCGGTTCATCTCTACGGTGGAAATGCTGCGGAGATCGCGCTCGGCGGGACAGTCGTCCGGCTTGCGCAGGAGACGCGCTATCCTTGGGACGGCGACATACGGCTCGCGCTCGGGCTCGACACGCCCTCATCGTTCACGCTGCATCTGCGCATTCCCGGCTGGTGCCGGACGGCCCGCGTGACCGTCAATGGCGAGACCATCGACGTGGAGGCCGCGACGACCAGAGGCTATCTGGCGATCAGGCGCACATGGGCCGACGGCGACGAGGTGCGGCTCTCCCTCGATATGCCGGTCGATCGGCTCTATGCGCATCCCGCCGTCGGCGAGGATGCCGGCCGGGTAGCGCTGAAGCGCGGCCCGGTGGTCTATTGCGTCGAGGAGACCGACATCGGCACCGAGCCGCAGCGGCTGCGACTGCCGGCAGACGCAAGACTCGACGTCGCCTATGATCCGGATCTGCTCGGCGGCGCCGCCGTTTTGACGGGCGAGGCGCTGGAGGCGGAAGCCGGCGATTGGGATGGCCTCTACCGCACGACCCCACCGGCGCTGAAACCCCGGACGTTCAAGGCGATCCCCTACCATCTCTGGGCAAACCGTGACCCCGGCGCCATGCTCGTCTGGCTGAACGAGAAGTAGGAGACAAACGATGGCTAGGCTCGAACTGCGAAACGTCGTCAAATCCTACGGCATCTACGAGGCCGTCCGCGGCATCGATCTTCAGATCGAGGACAAGGAGTTTGTCGTCTTCGTCGGCCCGTCCGGCTGCGGCAAATCGACGACGCTCCGGATGATTGCCGGCCTCGAACACATCACCGGCGGCGACATCGTCATCGGTGATCAGGTGGTCAACCGTCTAGGCCCGGGCAAGCGCGACATCGCCATGGTGTTCCAGAACTATGCGCTCTACCCGCACATGTCGGTACGCGAAAACATTGCCTTCTGCCTGGAACAGCAGCGTCTGCCGAAGAGCGAGATCGAGAGCCGCATTCAGACTGCCGCGTGCACGCTTCACATCGAGGAGCTTCTCGACCGCCGCCCCGGCCAGCTCTCGGGCGGCCAGCGCCAGCGCGTTGCCATGGGTCGGGCGATCGTGCGCAATCCGAAGGTGTTCCTGTTCGACGAGCCGCTGTCGAACCTCGACGCCAAGCTGCGGGTGCAGATGCGCACGGAAATCAAGCGCCTGCACCAGATCCTGCCGACCACCACGGTTTATGTGACGCATGACCAGATCGAGGCGATGACCATGGCGGACCGCGTCGTCGTCATGAATGGCGGGCTGATCGAACAATGCGGCCCGCCGCAGCACCTCTACCATCACCCGGCCACCCGCTTCGTTGCGGGCTTCATCGGCTCGCCCTCGATGAACTTCCTGGAAGCCCGGCTGGTCGAGGCAGCGGACCAACTCGTCGTTCGTCTTGAAGATGGCACCGATCTGCCTGTGCCGCGCGAACGTGCTGCCTTCTACAGTGGCACTATCGGCCGCCCGGTCACGTTCGGCATTCGCCCCGAAGCCTTGAGCGCCGAACAGCAACGTCCGGGATATGCTCCGCTGACCGCCCGGATCGATCTTGTGGAACCCCTTGGCCCCTCGACCATGATCTACTTCGATGTGGGCGCCACGACCCTCTGCGCAAGCATCGACCCGGAAGCGGGCGCCAAGGCGGGAGAGAAGATCGTTCTGTCCGTCAATATGAACCAGATGCACCTGTTCGATGCCGAGACGGGCGTTTCGCTCACCCCGGTCCCATAAGCACATCCAGGGGTCGGCAAGCCGAGGCCTTGCAGCAGCATCGCGCCTCGCGCGCCGTATCACAATGGCGCTTGTAATCCTGTGATCTATCGGCGAACGTCTTTCGCCGGGCATCGCGTGAGATGGTCATCGGCTGAGTCTGGAATCCTTATGAACCGTGACCTGATGGCCGAAGTGAACGATCAAGCCGATCGTGCTGCAAAGAACCCTGAAAAGATGCTTGACCGCACAAGACTTGCTCATGCCCTTCACGATGAGTTTCCCGAGACGCCCATCATCGACATCATCGACAAGCTCAATATGGCATGGCGCAAGCGTGGGCTTTCCTTCGGTATCTCGCCTCGCCCTCTGTGAGGACACGCCGCCGGGTGACGGAAGACGGGGGTGACACTCCGAATGCCGTAGGGCGCGGTCGCCCGCGCTCCTTCGCTGCCCTCCTCAGGCCGCGAACTGGTTCATCGTGTTGTGCGAACCGCCCGCTTTCAGGGCTGCGTCGCCAGCGAAGTATTCCTTGTGGTCGTCGCCGAGGTCGGAGCCGGCCATGTTCTGGTGCTTGACGCAGGCGATGCCTTCCCGGATTTCCTTGCGCTGGACGCCCTTGACGTAGCCAAGCATGCCGGCGTCGCCGAAGTATTCCTTCGCCAGATTGTCCGTCGACAGGGCCGCCGTGTGGTAGGTCGGCAGCGTGATCAGGTGGTGGAAGATGCCGGCGCGCTTGGCAGCATCGCGCTGGAACGTCCGGATCCACTCATCCGCTTCCCGGCCCAGCGGCGTCGCGTCGTAATCGACGCTCATCAGGCGGGCGCGCTCGTAGGCCGAGACATCCTTGCCGTCCTTCGCCCAGGCGTCGAAGACCTGCTGGCGGAAGTTGAGCGTCCAGTTGAACGATGGCGAGTTGTTGTAGACCAGCTTCGCATTCGGAATGACCTCGCGAACGCGATCGACCATGCCGGCGATCTGCTCGATATGCGGTTTTTCCGTTTCGATCCACAGCAGGTCGGCGCCGTTCTGGAGCGAGGTGATGCAGTCGAGAACGCAGCGGTCCGCACCGGTGCCTTCACGGAACTGGTAGAGGTTGGACGGCAGGCGCTTCGGGCGCATCAGCTTGCCGCCACGGTTGATGATGACATCGCCGTTGAGCGAGCTGATGTCGGCGACGTCCTCGCAATCCAGGAAGGAATTGTAGAGGTCGCCGATATCGCCGGCTTGCGTGCTGACGGCGATCTGCTTGGTGAGCCCGGCGCCGAGCGAGTCGGTGCGGGCGACGATGATGCCGTTGTCGATGCCCATTTCGAGGAACGCATAGCGGCAGGCGCGGATCTTCGCGATGAAGTCCTCGTGGGGAACGGTGACCTTGCCGTCCTGATGGCCGCACTGCTTCTCGTCGGAAACCTGGTTTTCGATCTGAAGGGCGCAGGCACCGGCTTCGATCATCTTCTTGGCCAGAAGATAAGTCGCCTCCGCATTGCCGAAACCGGCGTCAATATCGGCGATAACGGGGACGACATGCGTCTGGTAGGTCTCGATCGCCTGCTGGAGCTGGCGCTCCCGGGCGAAATTGCCGGCAGCGCGAGCCGCATCGATGTCGCGGAACAGCATGCCGAGTTCGCGGGCATCGGCCTGACGCAGGAAGGTGTAGAGCTCCTCGATCAGCGCGGGAACGCTGGTCTTCTCGTGCATGGACTGGTCGGGCAGCGGGCCGAATTCCGAGCGCAGCGCCGCGACCATCCAGCCGGAGAGGTAGAGATAACGACCCTTCGTCGTGCCGAAATGCTTCTTGATCGAGATCATCTTCTGCTGCGCGATGAATCCGTGCCAGCAGCCGAGCGACTGGGTGTAGCTGGCCGGATCGGCATCGTAGGCTGCCATGTCGGCGCGCATGATGTCGGCGGTGTAGCGGGCTATGTCGAGACCCGTCTTGAAGCGGTTCTGCAGCCGCATGCGGCTGACGGCTTCAGGCGTGACGCCACTCCAGTTCGGATTGACGGCGATCAGGTCTTCGATGCCACGGTAATCTGTCTTGTAAGCCATCAGAACACTCCTCAGTTGTGATGACGCTCTGATATCGCCTGTTTTCGAGATGCGTCAGAGGCTTCGGTGTGCACTTGTCAAACCTTACAAACTTTGCTTGTAATGTTGTAAGGGTGGAGAAGCGTCGTGTCGGACAAGCAGGGTGTGTATGTCGGCGCGCGCTTGAGACGGCTGCGGCGCAACCTCGGCCTGACACAGTCCGATATGGCCGCAGACCTTGAGATCTCGGCATCCTACATCGCCCTCATGGAGCGCAATCATCGGCCCGTGACGGCGGAGGTGCTGCTGCGGCTGGCCCGATCTTACAAGATCGACATGGCGGACCTTGCTGGCGATGGCGGCGCGGATCATTCCGCACGGCTGCAGACGGTGATGAAGGATCCGATCTTCGCCGATATCGACCTCTCCACCACCGAGATCTCGGAAGTGGCAAACGGGTTTCCCGGCTTCAGCGAAGCTATGCTTCGGCTTTACACCGCCTATCGCGAGGAGCAGATCGCTCTTGCCGAACGCTTGCCGGATCAGGACGCCCAGAGACGGGAGACCGTCGATCCCGTGGCGGCGACGCGCCGGTTCCTTGCCGCCCGGCGAAACAGCTTTCCGATGCTCGATACGGTGGCCGAGAGACTGGCAGCAACCGTCAAGGACAAGGGCGGCATCGGCAATTATCTTTTGGAGCGGCACGGGCTTCGCATCCGCCGCCTCCCCTCGTCCATCATGTCGGACAGCCTGCGCCGGCACGATCTGCATCACAAGCAGATCCTGCTTGACGAGTCGCTGGATATGGCGAGCCAGCAGTTTCAGCTTGCTCAGCAACTCGCCTATCTCGAATTCGGCAAGGAGATTGCGGACGCCGTTCACGAGGGGAACTTCCAGACGGAAACGAGCTCCCGGCTCGCCCGCCGGTCGCTTGCCAGCTACGGCGCAGCAGCTCTGCTGATGCCCTACAGCGCGTTTGCCAAGGCGGTGGAAACGCGGCGATACGATCTGGCGGCCTTGTCGCGTCAGTTCACCACGAGTTTCGAGCAGACGGCCCATCGGCTGACGACGCTGCAAAAGCCGGGGCAGGAGCGCATCCCTTTCTTCTTCATCCGCCTGGATGCAGCCGGCAACGTGTCCAAGCGGCTCGATGGCGCGCATTTTCCCTTTTCCGCTTCGGGCGGCGGCTGCCCGCTCTGGAATGTCCATCAGGTCTTCCGCATGCCGGGCGAAATCGTGACGCAATGGCTGGAGTTTCCCGACGGGCAGCGCTTCTTCTCGATCGCCCGCACGGTCAGCGCCGGCGGCGGCGCCTATGGCGTCACGCGTGTTGATCGCGCCGTGGCGCTGGTTTGCGATGCGCAGCACGCCGATCGCCTGATCTACGTCCGGCCCGACAGCGACCGCACGCCGACGTTGGTCGGCATCGCCTGCCGCCTCTGCCAGCGCGCCACCTGCACCTCGCGCGCCGAGCCCCCGATCGGCCGCCAGATCCTCATCGACGACTTCCGCCGCACGGCCGCACCGTTCGGTTTTGCGGATACGTGAGCGTCCAACGGGAGCCCTCGCCCGACCGGCCGCTCCGATACGTTGCTCTCTCATCACCCATGGTGCTGATATGATTGTCCTGTTCCGCACGTTTTAGGGCGGCGTTAAAAAGCATGCGAGCGCTTATATCTTGACCAAGGTAACGGGTGGAGCGCAAACTCCACCTGCCCATCAACATCCCATCCATCAGGTGCCGGGCCTGAACACCTCGATTAACGTTATGCGAACCATGTCGGCGGTATCGGGAGCAGCGTAAAGAATCTGATAAACACCGCCCTGTAGGCTTTGACGTGAGGCAGGCAGAGCTATGCAGATCGATTTACAAACTCTCTGGTATTTGACGGTCGGAACGCTGCTTGTGTCAGCTTCGCTGCTCCTCTGGGAACGGCAGGCTCATCCAGGTCGCGCGCGCGTGCTCGGCATTCTGGCCGCGGGACTCTTCGCTTTCGTTCTCGGCTGCGTCATTGCGATGAACCGCAGCCACTTCCCGGTCACGCTCGGCATGGGAGCGACCAACATCCTCATGGTGTTGGGCTACCTTCTGGTCCTCAACGCCATCGCCGGCCTCGACGGTCGTCGGTATGTCTGGTCGTCTGCCGGAGCGCTGGTCATCCTGGCTTTCGCCTGGGCGATCGCTGGCACACACTTCCCGGCCGCCTTCTGGAACCACGTCTCGTCTCTCCCCATCGCGCTGACCTGCGGCCTCACCGCCTGGATTCTTCTGCGCAGCCGCACGGTTCAGGGACTGCGCTCACGTCCGATCGCAGTAGCGATCTCGGCCGTTCATGCCGTGTTCTACCTCGGCCGTGCGTTCGTCGCCCCTATCCTTCTTCAGCGGTACGGGCCGGACATTCTTTCCGCCATCGGGAAGGCTACGATGTACGAGGCCGTCTTGTACTCGGTGGCGATGCCGATGTCCTTTTTGATGATCGTTCGGGAGGAGGAGAAGCAGCACCTGCTCCGCATGTCGCAAACCGATCAGCTGACCGGGCTCGCGAACCGCCACGCCTTTTTTGAGCAGGCAACGCGGATCCTCAGGGAGCGGCAAGGCCACCCCGTTTCCCTGCTTGCCTTCGACCTCGACCATTTCAAGGCGATCAACGACCGCTACGGCCACCCGGTCGGAGATAAGGTTCTCAAGCTGTTCGCAGAAACCGCCCGCGAGGAGGCGGGCCCAGACGCGCTTCTTGTCAGGCTCGGAGGTGAGGAATTCGCCGCGCTCCTGCCACGGTGTGATCATCATCAAGCTCTCCGTCGTGGCTCGGTGATCGCACGCCGGTTCGCCATGGCGGCCGCGCGGGCAGAGGGCCTCAACACCCAGGCTACCGTCAGCATCGGTCTCGCGGCACCGGGCTGCTATGACCTCGCCGGAATGCTCGCAAGCGCCGATGGCGCATTGTACCGGGCGAAAGCCCTTGGTCGCAATCGCGTCGAGACCGCCGGTCCACACGAATTGCCCGCTGCGGCCTTGAGCCGTTCTCTCGCATCTTGAGTCGGGGGTAGCGGTGGCGGGTCCGCTCTCATCCGACGTCGCGCTTTCGGAGAAGAGCACCATCGCGTCAGCTTTTCAGACCAACATTCTCGCGTGGAAATGGGTTGAGGCGGCGCACAGGAGAAGCCAGACTGCGCTCTGCTGTCGTTGCCAATGAAGTGCCTATTCCGAAATCACGGCTTCACGCACTCTTCATGTCGACCAAATTCAGCTTCGTTTTTCGCTATCGCACCATCCAGCCGCCATCGACAGGCAAGACTGTGCCCGTGACATAGGGAGAGCCGGGCGCTGCGAAGAAGAGGATCGCGGTGGCGAGGTCAGCGGGCATGCCCCATCGTGCGGCGGGAATGCGCGCCGAGATCTGGGCGTGCCGGTCGGGGTCGTTACGCAAGGCTTCGGTATTGTCGGTTTCCATGTAGCCGGGTGCGATCGCGTTCACCGTAATGCCCTTCGGCGCGAGTTCGTTGGCCATGGCTTTGGTCAGGCCGGCGACACCGTGTTTGGAGGCGGCATAGGCCGGCACGCGCACGCCGCCCTGAAAACTGAGCATGGAGGCAATGTTCACGATACGGCCGGCGCGACCGGTCGCAATCATATGGCGTGCCGCTGCCTGCGAGAGGAGAAACACCGATTTGAGGTTGACGTCGATCACGGCGTCCCAATCTTCCTCCAGAACATCGACGATATCGGCGCGACGGATGATCCCGGCATTGTTGACGAGGATATCGACACCGCCCATGGCCGAAATAGCAGCGTCGAGAACGGCCTGCGCGTTGAATGGCTTGGAGAGATCGATCTGCTGTGCGTGAAACCGCCTGCCCGTCGCCTTGATCAGCCGCTCCGTATCCGGCATCGGCGAGGAGCCGATGGTAGCGACGTCGGCCCCGGCTTCCGCCAGCGCAAGGGCGAGACCCTGGCCGAGGCCGGTTCGTGCGCCGGTTACGAGCGCGGTCTTGCCGGTGAGGTCAAACAGATGTTTCAAGGCGAAGACCCTTTTCGTCAAAGAAGTGAAGCGGTGCGGCATCGAGCGAGAGGTCGATCTCCGAGCCCGGTGAGAAGCGGTGCTGGCCGGGCAGGACCACGAGAAGCTTTTGCCCGCCAAGCTCGGTGTGCAGAACAGTTTCCGAACCGAGCGCCTCGATCATGCGGACAGTCGCCCGCAGGGACCGGTTGCCCTTGCCGAGCGTGAGATGTTGCGGGCGAACACCGAGCGTCAAGGCTGCGCCTTGCTGTAGAACCTGCCGACCGGCATCGACCTCCAGCCGAGAACCGTCGGGTAGAGACAGCACGGCATGTCCGGGCCGGGCATTCTCTACTGCGGCTTGCAGGAAGTTCATGTGCGGGGCGCCGATGAAGCCGGCGACGAAGCGATTTCCGGGTGTGTTGTAGAGTTCCAGAGGCGTGCCGACCTGCTCGATGCGTCCGGAACGGAGCACGACGATGCGATCGGCAAGCGTCATCGCCTCCACCTGATCATGGGTCACGTAGATCATCGTGGCTTTCAGCCGCGCATGAAGCGCTGCGAGTTCTGCACGGGTCGAGACGCGAAGTTCGGCGTCGAGGTTGGACAGAGGTTCGTCGAGCAGAAAGCCGACGGGGCTGCGAACGATAGCCCGGCCGATAGCGACGCGTTGGCGCTGGCCGCCGGAAAGCTGTCCGGGCCGACGCTTGAGATAAGGTTCGATTTCCAGCATCCGCGCTGCTTCCATGATCCGTTTGTCGATCTCCGCCTTGGGCATCCGCGCGTTCTCCAGACCGAAGGCGAGGTTCTGCCGCACGCTCATATGCGGGTAGAGCGCATAGGACTGAAAGACCATGGCGAGACCGCGATCGGCTGCCGTCACGCTATTGACGTTGCGGCCATCGATCTCGATATCGCCGCTCGTAATTTTTTCCAGTCCGGCGATAGCCCGCAGGAGCGTGGATTTTCCGCAGCCGGACGGTCCGACGAAGACGACGAGCTCGCCGTCCCTGATGTCGAGGTCGATACCATGCAGCACGTCGATCGCGCCGAACGACTTCTTGACATTGGAGAGTTTGATCTGGCCCATTGGCGTTTCCTTACTTGAGCCCGGTGCCGGCTATGCCGGTGGTGATGAAGCGCTGCAGGAAGATGAAGACGAGCACGACCGGGATCATGGTGACCACCGTCATGGCGAGGATAAAGTGCCACTGCACGTTCAGCTCGCCGGAATAGATGCTGAGGCCGACCTGAAGCGTATAAAGCTCCTTGCGTGACAGGACGATCAGCGGCCAGAGAAAGTCGTTCCAGCGCCAGACGACCGAAAAGATGGCGAGAACCGCAAGCGCCGGCGCCGTGAGCGGCAGGACGATGCGCCAGTAGATCTGCCATTCCGAGGCCTTGTCCATGCGCGCCGCATCCAGAAGCTCGTCCGGAATGGTCAGCATGTATTGCCGCAGGATGAAGACGCCCGTGGGCGTCGCCACGGTCGGCAAGATCACACCCCAGAGATTGTTGAACAGCCCGAGCGACGAGATGATCGAGTAGAGCGGTACCATGATGACGGACAGCGGCACCATCAGCGTCGCGAGAATGATGAGCATGGCGAAGCTGCGGCCCCGAAACTCGTATTTCGAGAGCGCGAAAGCCGCCATGGAATTGACGACCAGCGTTATGACGGTCGCCATGACCGTGACGAAGACGGAATTCCACAGGTAGCGGAAGAAGTCGAAGTGGACGAACGGCTCGGTGTAGTTTTCGGTGGCGAAGGACAGTTTACGCACCGGCTGGCGGTCGTCGATATTGATGCGGACGGGCGGCGCGCCGGGGTCCGCGGGATCGATCATCTGGCTGAAAAGCCCGATCCGGCGGATCTCGGCCATGCGTTTCGTGGTGCCGTCCGGCATTTTCGCGTCGTAAAGCGTCAGCGGCTGTTCATGGCCGGCGACCGTGACCTGCTGGCTGGCGTAGGGAAGAATGGAGGGTGGGAACTCGGCAAGTGCTGCCGGGGTCTTGAAGGACGAAAAGATCAGCCAGAGAGCGGGGCCGAACATCACGATCAGCCCGCCGATCAGCCACAGCCATGTGACGATATCGGTCCAGTGCCACCCCCGGCCATGCTTCTGGCTACCCCTGCGGCGAAAAATGAAGCTTGCGGCGCGGCTCATCTGCGTTTCCCCTTGTTCTCGCCACGCTTGCCGAGCCCGAGCTGTAACAGCGTCAGCACCACCAGCACGAGCCCCATCAGGATGGAAGCAGCGGCGGCAAGGCCTGGATTTCTCGGCTGCGAAACGAAGCCGGTTTCGTAGATGTACTGGGTCAAGAACAGCGTGCTCGTTCCCGGCCCGCCGCCCGTGAGAATGTAGACCTCGTCGAAAACCTGCACCGCACGGATGAGCGCGAGGACGATGACGACGATGAGGTTGGGCGCCAGCAGCGGCAGCGTGATGCGCCAGAAGACCCGCCCCGGCCGGGTGCCGTCCATGGCCGCCGCCTCGTAAAGATCCTTCGGGATGGCCTGAAGGCCTGCCAGCAGGATCAAGGTGTAGAAGCCCATATGCGCCCAGAGCGAAACGCCGACCGCAGCCATGAACGACCAGTCGCGATCCGTCAGCCAGTTGTAGGGCTCCATGCCGAAGGGGTAGAGAATGAAGTTCAGCAAACCCTGCCGCTGCAGGATCCAGCGCCAGATGAGGCCGACGACCACGGGCGACAACAGCACCGGGAAGAAGAAAACCGCCCGCCAGAAGGACCGGGCGGCAAGATTACGGTTGAGGATCAGCGCAGTGACGAGCGCTGCGAGAATCATGAACGTGACCTGCAACACCACGAACCAGAAGGTGTTACCGACGGCAGTCCAGAAAGCGTCTTCCTGGCAGGTCAGGGCATCGAGATAGTTGCCGCAGTCGAACAGGCGCGCATACTGATCGCCGCCGACATAGGTGCGCTCCGGTAGGAAAAGTGCGGATCCGCCCGTCACGGAATAGACGACGTTGATGCCGAGCGGCAGGAGAACGAAGATCCCGAAGATCAGCATGTTCGGCGCAAGGAAAAACAGCGCCATGCCGCTGAGGCCGGTCAGTCTCTGCAAGGCGCGCATGGGTGCATCGATCAGCCCCATCACAACGCCGACAGGTGTCTTGACGATGGTGCCAAGACGCTCCGGCAGGGTTGGCTTGTCGGCGTTGGATACGGTCACGGGTCTCTCCTGTGCGCCCTTTTGTGCCGGAGAGCCCGAGCATGCTGCCCCGGCCCTTCCCGTTTCTCGATGACGAGCGTCAGAGCGCGGAGTCCTTGACCTTGGACGCCACGTCGGCGTCGATCCGGGCGAACGCATCATCGACCGGCAATTCGCCGGCAATCGCCTGACCGATACGGGCAACCAGCGCGCCATAGACCGTATCGGACCAGCGCCACCCCGGCATCTTCAAGGCTTGTTCGGACGTCGTCTTGGTCGCGTTCACGAAGATGTCGAGGGCCGCCTTGACCTGAGGATCCTGCGTCTTGAAGGCCAGATCGCCCTTGTCGATCACGCCTTTGTGGGCGGGAATGAACAGCGTGCGCTCGGAGAACTCCTTCACGACCGCTTCGCTCGCGAGGTAGTCCATCACCTTGGCGACGTCTTTCGGGTTCTTGGTGTACTTGATCGCCACCAGCCCTGCGCCGCCCGGCATGCCGGTGCAGGAGGCCGGGCCGCAAGGGCTTCCCGTCGCAACCCAGTCGAAGCCGTTACCGATCTTGGTCGAGAAGTTCGGGACCTGCCAGGATCCGGAATAATAGAAGGCAAGCTGGGCGTTGATGAAGTCGTCCGCCGCGGCGCGATAGGTCTGACCGGCAGCAGAGACCCAGACATCCTTGCTGATGGTGCCGTCCTCCGCCCATCCGACGAACTTGCCGATGAAGTCCTTGGCGCCCTTGTCGAGCGGCGCTGGCTTGCCATCCTCGCCGATATAGTTTGCGCCATAGGCAATGTTCGGCGCGGAGATGCGGTGGCCGGAGCGGTCGAGCGCCATGGCGAAGGGAATCTTCTGGCTTTCGGCGACTTTCCGTGACGCCGCAGCCCAGTCGTCCCAGGTGGCGTCCTTACCCGGAAGATCGACACCCGCCTGCTCGAACAAGGTCTTGTTGGCGAAACCGCCCGTCAGCGTAATCTGCGTCATGAAGCCGGAGATCTGGTTCGAGCCGTCGGGGCGCATCCAGTCCGCCTGCGCGCCGAAGTTCGTGTCCCAGTAAGCCGCGTCGGCAACGAGAGGGCGCAGGTCCAGCCAGTGGCGACTGAGGTCCTTCAGCGCGGTCACGCGGGCGATGTCAGGCCCGTTGCCGGCTTCGAGTTGAATGGGCAACTGCTCCTTGACGACACCATAGGCAACGTTGTCGATGATCACGTTGATGTCGGGGTTGTCGGCCTTGAAACGGCTGATCAGATCGGCGAGAACCTCGCCTTCGATCCCGTCCGAATACCACATGATCCGCACGTCGCCGGCGTGAGCGGCGGTCGAGGTTAAAAGGGCGAGCGTGGCGCCCGCCAGAAGCGATCTCAGTGTCATGCGCATATCCTCCTCCTTGTGAAGACGGGCCTCCACCCGTCTGTGATGACGCCGTCTAGGATGCGGTTTCGGATGAAAGCATCGTCGCCTCCCCCTTGACGGTATAGTCCGATCGGGCAAGGCGGCGGCCTTCCGCTTCGACGCTGCCGTCTGCATGAAAATGCACGGTGCCGTAATCGGGATCTTCGATCACAATGGTGCCGTCACCCTCTTCGCTGGCTTCGAGCGCTGCAAATCTCGTCTCCACGGTCCTGAGATCTGCGGCACTGCTGACGCGCACGATCCATCGCGTTTTCGTACCGTACTGGCGAAGCTCAAGCCCGGCCGAGGGACCCTCGGTCACGGGAACGAGGGGCGAGGCCGCCTTCAGCATCACCGCGCCGGAGCCGGATCGCGCCAGAGCGATGTGGCCGGAAACGGTGGATTCGTCGAACTCTGCGACGGGGAACCAGGCGTGCGTGAAGCCCGGTTGCTCCTCATTGACCGTGAACTCCAGAATGGCGAGACCGCGATACTGCTGGGTGCGGGCAATCGTTCCGCAGCCGCCCCAGTAGGACGGGCGACCGTAGCCGAACTGGATCGTTTCACCGGGATGATTGATCCAGATCGCGGCCTCGGGCGTCTCTCCGATGCGCAGATGCAGGATCGTCTCCTGATAGCCCCATTCGTTCCAGCGGTAATGCGCTGCGGAACCCATGGCGAAATCGGCGCTCTTGTAGTGGTAGAGCGCGGCGAAGGCGTTCTCGCCTTGCGCAAAGCGCCACTCCTGATGTTCCTCACGCCGATGGTTTGCGATGTCGGCCAGTTCTGGCGGTATGACCAGCCCGTGGTCGCGCAGGCAGACGGCGAGTTGCGGCAGAGCATGCACCCGTCGCCCATACCAGCCGCGGCCCCAGAGGAGACGGGCAACGCCCGAAAGCTCCAGCGAGCGTCCGGCGCACAGCGTGTGCTCGTAGGATCGCCCCTGAGCCGCGGTGACCATGCCGTGATGGGCGGAGCGGGCGATGATCTCGCAGAGGCGCACGATGCCGGCCTTGGCGCGGTTTGCGATATCCTCGTGCGGTGAAAGCGCGGCCAGCGCCGTCAGCCCCTTGAGATCGATCGGGAAATACGGCGCCGAATTGAACTCAGCCATTTCCCAGTGTTCAAAATGATCGAGCCATGTGCGGACACGGGCAGCGCCGACGGCGCTCTGTTCCGCGCCTTTGCGGCCGGAGCGTGTAAAAGTCGCGTCCGGCAACAGCGCGCCACCCAGATAGGCACAGGTGTGAAAAAGCAGAGCGTGGTTCTCGGAGAAGTACCACTGCACGTCATTGCCCGGCTCGTCCATCCAGAAGCGGTAGTTGAGGATCGCGGCGTCGATACGGTCGCGAAGGCCCGCCTCGATATCGGCGCCCCAGACGGTTCGCGACCAGATCAGCGGCACGAGCGAGAAATCGGCGCAGTCGTGGCAATCCTCGATCGAGGGCAGGATCTCGGCGATCATGGCGTCAGTCTCCGCCCCGCCCCGACCGCTGGCAAGACGGGCAAAAGCGCGCACGGTGTCGCGTTCGGAGTCCTGCGAAATCGCGTCGAGTGTTTCCGTGATGCGGTCTTTCAGAGCAGCCGGTGCGTCGCCCTGCCGTTCGGCGTGGCAGATTTCGACGCCGAGCGAACGCGCCGCCACGAAGCCGCCGGCGTCGAGCGTGATGCGGAAGTGCCGGAAATCGGCGGGCGCGCTTTCCGCCTGGCCGATCAGCAGCGTGGTTTCGCCGGCCTTCAGCTTGAAATCGAAGTCGAAGCGTTCGCGCGACATGAAATCGCCCTCGATGGCGACGTTCACATCGACATCCAGCGCGAGCGGTTCTGCCAGACACAAGGTGATGTCGCCGCCGAAATAGTGCGGGCGGTCGAGATGCATGCCGTCGAGAGCGGCCTCCAGGCTTTCGGCAACCACGCCCGGCACCGGAACAGGAACGCAGACACGGGCCGCCGGACCGGAGAGATAATCCATCTGATAGAAATAGCGGGCGTCGCGCTCGGCCAGATCGTCGAAGAACAGCGTGATCTCGTTACGGCCCTCGACCAGCGGCAAGGCGAAATCCTGTTTGACCTCCAGATTGCGGCTGTAGGGCGCCATCCAGCCGATTTCCTCGCCGTTCAGCCAGAGAACGGCGCCGCCGCAGGTGCCCAGCCGAATGCTCGCCATGCCCGCGACGTCTGCGTCGATGGTCGTTCTGGCCCATGTGGCAAGCCGGGTGGGCCGAAACCAGAAGCCGGAGAGATCGAGGCGCGGCGAGCCGAAAGGCAGCCACCAGCGCGTGCCGTCGAACGTACCGCGCACGTCTGGGCGCTTACCGCGATAGGTGTCAGCGAAGATGGTGCGGCAGGGATATTCATGCGGAATGAAGTTCTTGACCTTCGTCAGGAAGAAGAACGGATCCATCTCGCCCTTCATGGGCATGTCGGGAACGTCGAAACGCGCCTCTTCCGTCCTGCCGACCTGCCAGTAGCAAATGGCGGCACCCGGCTGAAGAGGCTTTTCAATCCAGTGGGTTTGCGTGCTCATTTCAGATCCGCCAGTGCTACGGGGGAGACGTCGTTATATTCCTGATTTTCACCGGTCATGCCCCAGACGAAGGCATAGGGACCCGTCCCCGCGCCCATATGAATGGACCAGGCGGGCGAGATGAGCGCCTGAAGATCGGCCACCACGAGATGGCGTGTTTCTTCCGGGCGGCCCATCAGGTGAATGACGCGGTCTTCAGGTGCAAGGTCGAAATAGCAGTAAGCCTCCATCCGCCGCTCGTGGAGATGCGGCGGCATGGTGTTCCAGACGCTGCCTTCGGCAAGATCCGTTATGCCCATGAGCAGCAGGCAGGATGGCGATACTTCCGGATGGATATACATCCTGAGCTGCCGCACATTGGAGCGCTTTGCATCGCCAAGCGAAAGCAGCTTGGAGTCCGCGGCCCTGATCAGCCGGTGCGGCAGATCCGCACCCGCCGGAACCGAATTCATATAGAAGCGGGCCGGAGCATTCGGATCGCGACTTGCGACGACGATCTCGCGCGCGCCGCGCCCGATATAGAGCACGTCGCGATTATCGAGCGCGAAGCTCTCGCCGTCGACGGAGATCGTGCCGGAGCCGCCGAGATTGGCAACGCCCATTTCCCGCGCCGACAGGAGAAACGGCGTGCCGATCTCCTCGCCGGCGCCGAAGGCGATCGGTTCACCGGTGGGAACCGCGCCGCCGACGATCAGGCGATCGACATGCGTGTAGGTCAACTGCATCTTGCCCGGCTGGAACAGGTCTTCCATCAGGAACTCCGCCCGCAGCCGCGCGGTATCGTAGCTCTTCGTATCGGTTGGACCGGCTCCGTAGAGAATGTTCATCGTCATGACGTCTGGTCTCCGGTTTCGACGTGCCGCAGTGCCTCGGACAGGCAGAGAATGGCGAGCGCCTGCCCGTATCCCGTCGGCTGGATGGGAATATCCCGGTAAAATTGAAGGTCGTGGCCCATGCGGGTTCCGTAGGACACGTTGAGCACGGTGCCGCTCTCGTCGATATTGTCGAGGACCGCCTGCACCGCCCGCAGGCCGGCCTCCTTCCAGCCCGGCGTACCCAGTCCCAGTCGGTAGCCCTTGAGAAGGCCGTAGCCGATGCCGGCCGTGGCGGAGATCTCCTCATAGGAGCCTTCATCGTCGAGCAGCGTCCGCCAGGCGCCCGACCGCGCCTGCAACGGCAGGAGGGCATTCACCTGCGCAACGAGCACACCGAGCAGATACGTCTTCACCGGCTGCGGCATCTCGGCGAGATCGAAAAGGTCCAGCATGCCGGCCGTGATCCAGGCATTGCCCCGCGCCCAGCGTGCCTCCGCGAAGTTATGCCGTCCGTCGAACGTCCATCCATGGAACCAGAGCCCGGTTTTGGTGTCGGCGAGGTAGCGGGTGTGGACGAGAAATTGAAGGGCCGCCTCATCGGTCAGCTCCTTGCGGCCGCTTGCCTGTCCGTAGGAGGCAAGGAACAAGGCGACCATGTAGAGCGTGTCGTCCCAGAGTTCGTTGTCGTTGACCTTATCGGAAACGTGATGCTCGAAGGCGCCTTCGGACGTCCGGCCCATTTCGGCAATCACGCGGCTTGCCCATTCGTCCAGCGGCTTTTCCCAGCGCGGATCGCGAGTCTCGTTCCAGAGCACGGAAAGCCCCAACATGGGCGCCGTGGTGTTGACGTTGAGAAGGGGCAGACCGGCAGCGAGCCGCTTTTCATACCATCCTTCGATGAGAAGCTTGAGATCGTCGCGGCCCGTGAACTGCCAGAGACGGACGAGACCGTAAAGCCCGACGCCCTGCGGCCATTCCCAGCTGTCGAACGAGATGTAATCGCCAGCCGTGCCATCCAGGTTCGGCTCATCGAAGCGACCGTCGTGGCGCAGGCCGGTCATGCCCGCAACGATCAGGTCGAGCTTCGCACGGATCTCTCCTGCGGATAGCAGCATGGTGTTGTCTCCTCTCCCCCGGACGGTTTGGAACCGACCGGCCGTTCCGCTTCTCCCGAGCGGTGAGCTGATGAAATCACTCTCGCAAAGTTTGCGCAATCTGAAAATTTTTTGCAGTATGCGGTCTCAAGGAGAACGCGCTCATGGCTATATCGCCCCTGCCCGGTAAACGCGGAACCAGAAGCCGCCGTGTGCGGCTTGAGGATATCGCCGAAAAGGTAGGCGTCTCGCTCAGCACTGTTTCGCGCGCGCTATCCGGCGAAAAGGGCGTGCGCGCCGACATCCGCGAGCGCATTCTGGAGGCGGCGAGAACGGCGAATTACGTGGTCCCGACACCGATTGCTGGCAAGAAGGTCATTCTCGCGGCATCGAGTGCGGCGATGATCGACTATGTCCGCAACCAGTTCACGCTGTACGTTCTGGAAGGACTGCGCGACCGGGCACAGGCACTTGGTCTGGAAATCGTCACGCGGTCGGTAGCCGGCCAGGCCGAGGAAAGAACGATGCTGGACGAGGCCGCAGCCGATCCGGATGTGCTGGGCCTTCTCTTCCTCACCGTCGATGACGAAGCCATGCTTGCCGCCACCCGCGCATTTGCCAAGCCTGTCGTGATGATCAACGGGGACGATCCGCTGATGCGCCTGTCAAGCGTAACGCCGTGCAATCGCTCCGCAGCGCGACTTGCCGCCGAGCACCTGATTGGTCTCGGTCACGAACGCATTCTCTTCCTGATGCGGCCCGGCCGCCATACGATCGAGCGCCGTCGCGAAGGTTGGCGTGATGCGTTCCTTCACAGAAACCTTGCCTGTCCGGATGATCTCGTGGTGCTCGTGGACGACTGGCTCCCCAATCTCGCAGCCCAAGCTATCGCGGCGCGCATCAGGGAGAATGGGCTGGACTTCTCCGCAATTCTCGCGGCCGGGGACAGTCTTGCCGTTGGCGCCATGACAGGCCTTCAGGAACAAGGCTACTCGGTACCTGCGGATGTCTCCGTCATGGGCATAGACGATCTGCCCCAGGCAGCATTCGTCCATCCGCCGTTGACGACCATGCATATTCCCATGCGCGAACTCGGCTCCGTCGCGCTCGACCTCCTGCGCGACAGTATTACAGGCTCCCCCATGCCCGCCCGGCGGATCGAACTGGCCTGCCATCTCGTCGAACGCGCATCCGTGACAGGCAGGACATCTGTTTCCACTTCGTCGCTCGGCTCTCGCCGCGTCTAGATCGCCCTTTTCGGACCTTGGCATTATATCCAAAACCCGAGCTTGCGCCCGTCAACAACGACTAGGTCGCTCAACTTCAGTTCTTTTTCTGACATCCGCGACACAGCCGCATAGACAGACCTGTATATATTTGAAATCCGAAGATATACGGAGTAGTCTGTCTATGTACATATGCTGAACTGAGGTGACGGAAATGCAGAGGCGCAGCGAGCTTGTTTTTGCGGATGTGGATGGAAAGTCGCTCGATGCCCTCGCACCGCGAGAACGCATCCTGAAGACTGCATCGGACCTGTTTTACCGGCTCAGCATCAACTCTGTCGGGATAGACCGGATCATCGCCGAGAGCGGCGTGGCGAAGATGACTTTTTACAAGCACTTCCCCTCGAAGGCCACCCTCATCGCGAGCTACTTGCGTCACCAGAAAGCCATGTGGTTCCAGATGCTTGCGACCGCGACAGAAGAGCCTGGCCTATCATCGACCGGGCGCGTTCTGGCGATTTTCGATGCGATCGATGGACCGCTGCGGGCACCCACTTTCCGCGGGTGCTCAATCACGAGAGGACTGGCAGAATTCGGACCCGAGGCAAATACGCCGGAGGTGCAGGCGACGATTGCGGAGTATTTCGCGGAACTCCATGAATTCGTAGCATCGCTCATCAAGCCGCTCGACTTAGACAATCCCGAGCGAGCCGTCGTCCAGATTCTATCGCTTGTTCAGGGTTCGTTTGTGATGGCCCAATCCCTTCCCGGTCTTGGAATTGTCGAGGCGAACCGTGAGGCAGCCGAACTGCTATTGGAGCATGCCTTATCGGAATGATCCGTCAGGCAGGCGCCCGTAGGTCACCACGAGCGCTGTCATGTTGACGATGCCCCGGGTTGTGGTCGATGGCACAAGGACATGCAGCGGTTTCGACAAGCCAAGGAGCAGAGGACCGACCGCCACGCCCTTCGTGACCGAGGTCAGCAAGGTCAGGGAGATATTGGCCGCGTCGAGGGATGGCATCACCAGAAGATTGGCCGCGCCATCAAGGGTACTCTTGGAAATCGCCCTTGCACGAATGGCGGGATTGATCGCGGCATCCGCATGCATTTCGCCATCGATGTCGAGATCCGGCGCGCGGTTCCTCAGGATCTCGAGGGCATCGCGCATCTTCCGGGCGCTCGGGGATTTCGACGCCCCGAAATTCGAATGCGAGGTTAGCGCGACGGTGGGGGTGAGGCCAAAGCGGCGGATCTGCTCGGCTGCCATCATCGTCAGTTCCGCTATCTGCTCGGCATCCGGTTCCACATTGAGGTGGGTGTCGGCGAAGAACAGCGTGCCCTGGCTGTGGATCAGGGCCGTCAAAGCCGACACGCGCCCGACGCCGGGAGCCTTGGGTATGATCTCCAGCGCCAGCCGCGTTTCCTGCGACCAGTCGGCAGGCGTTCCGCAGAGTGCACCATCGACAAGACCTGCCTGAAGCAGCATGGCGGCGACGACGGTTGGCTGCTGGCGCAGGCGACGCCGTGCGGCCAACGGCGTGACGCCCCTGCGCTCGACGATATCCACATATCGATCCTGAAGCATGACGAGGGTCTCGGTTTCAACCGTTGGATCGAAAACCTCGATATGCTCGCCTACCCGTACCCGCAGACCAAGCCTGCCGATAGCCGCTTCGATCACGGACGTGCGGCCGACGAGGACCGGGCGGGCGAGCTTCTCATCCACGATGATCTGGGCTGCGCGCAGAACTGGGTCCGTCTCCCCCGCAGCGTAGGCCACGCGTTTCGGCGCGCGCCGTGCCGCCTCGAAGACGGGCATCATCAGCTGCGTGGAGTTGAAGGCATGCCGTTCCAGCCGACTGCGATAGGCTGGAAGATCCGCGATCGGACTGAGTGCCACGCCTGTATCCTCCGCTGCCTTGGCGACGGCGGGTGCGACTTCGAGGATCAGGCGGGGATCGAAGGGCTTGGGAATGATGTGTTCGGGGCCGAACAACAGCGCCTCTCCGCCATAGGCGTTTGCGACGGTCTCATCCGGTTCGACGCGAGCCAGCGCTGCGATGGCCGACACCGCCGCCATCTTCATCGCTTCATTGATCTCGGTTGCCTGACAATCGAGCGCGCCGCGGAAGATGTAGGGAAAGCACAGAAGATTGTTGACCTGATTGGGGAAGTCGGAGCGTCCGGTGGCGATGATGGCATCGGGGCGCGCGTCTTTTACCAGATGCGGCATGATTTCCGGATTGGGATTGGCCATCGCCAGAATAAGCGGTTTGGGGGCTAGCAGCGGCAGCCATTCCGGCTTGAAGACGCCGGGGGCAGACAGGCCGAGAAAGATATCGGCACCGGCGATCACATCGGCCAGCTTGCGCGCATCGGTCCGGTGGGCGAACCGGCGCATGTTGGGCAGCATCGGGGTCGTGCGGTCGGCATGCACGACGCCGTCGATATCGGTCAGCGTGATGTTTTCGTGCTTCATTCCCATCGCGGTCAAGAGTTCCACGCAGGCGATGGCGGCCGCCCCCGCGCCGGATGTGACGAGCTGGACGTCCTCGATCCGCTTGCCCTGTAGCAGCAGCGCATTGGTCACGGCCGCTGCGCAGACGATGGCGGTTCCGTGCTGGTCGTCGTGGAAGACCGGGATCTTCATCCGCGATCGAAGGTTGGCTTCGATCAGGAAGCATTCCGGCGCCTTGATATCTTCAAGATTGATGCCGCCGAATGTCGGTTCCAGCAGGGCGACCGCATCGCAGAAGGCATCGACGTCCGTCGTATCCACCTCGATGTCGAAGGAGTCGATGCCCGCGAATTTCTTGAAGAGGACAGCTTTGCCCTCCATGACCGGTTTGGCGGCGAGGGGTCCAATGTTGCCGAGGCCCAGGACCGCCGTTCCATTGGTGATGACGCCGACGAGATTGCCGCGTGCGGTATAATCACGAGCGGCGGCTGGATCTGCGACGATGGCCTCGCATGGAGCCGCGACGCCGGGCGAATAGGCAAGCGCCAGATCGCGCTGCGTTTCCATCCGCTTGGTCGTCTGAATACCGAGTGTCCCCGGTTCCGGATGACGATGATAGTCAAGAGCGGCTTGGCGCACGTCATCGATCATGGCGAGGTTATCCTTGATATGAAAGCGCGGGGAGCGGCGTCCCCTCCCCGCGCCGTCTCCGTTACTCGGCGAGTTCGCGCATGACCTTGATCAGGTCAGACTTGCCTTCGAAGCCGATACCCGGCAGTTCCGGCATGGTGATGTGGCCGTCGATGACCTTGACGCCGTCCGGAAAGCCGCCATAGGGCTGGAACAGATCGGGATAGCTCTCATTCCCGCCGAGCCCGAGGCCGGCAGCGATGTTGAGGGACATCTGGTGACCGCCGTGCGGGATGCAGCGCGACGGCGACCAGCCGAACTGGCGCAAGACATCCAGAGTGCGCAGGTATTCGACGAGACCGTAGGACAGGGCGCAGTCGAACTGCAGGAAGTCGCGGTCAGGCCGCATGCCGCCGTAGCGCAGCAGGTTGCGGGCGTCCTGGTGCGAGAACAGGTTTTCGCCTGTGGCCATCGGGCCATCGTAGAATTCCGAAATCGCGGCCTGAAGCGCGTAGTCCAGCGGATCGCCGATTTCCTCGTACCAGAAGAGCGGATAATCGCGCAGCATCTTGGCGTAGGCGATACCAGTTTCCAGGTCGAAGCGGCCGTTCGCGTCCACCGCGAGCTTTGCCTCGGACCCGATTTCCTCCAGTACGGACTCGATCCGGCCTCGGTCTTCATCGACAGAAGCGCCGCCGATCTTCATCTTCACGACATTGTAGCCGCGGTCGAGGTAGCCGCGCATTTCCTTGCGGAGCGCGCTGTTGTCCTTGCCGGGATAGTAGTAGCCGCCGGCGGCGTAGACGAAGACCTTCGGGTTGGCTTCCCGGCCCTTCATGTCGGCGAGATGGCGGAACAGCGGCTTGCCCTCGATCTTGGCGACGGCATCCCAGATCGCCATGTCGATGGTGCCGACGGCGACCGAGCGCTCGCCGTGACCGCCGGGCTTCTCGTTCATCATCATCTTCGCCCAGATCTTGTGCGGGTCGAGATTTGTGCCGGCGTCGTTGATCAGTTCTGCCGGGTCTGCTTCGAGAATACGGTCCTTGAACCGCTCGCGGATCAGGCCGCCCTGACCATACCGGCCGTTCGAATTGAAGCCGTAGCCGACGACGCGCCGGCCGTCCTTCACGACATCCGTCACGACGGCGACAAGGCTCGCCGTCATCTTCGAGAAGTCGATATAGGCGTTGCGGATGGGCGAAGCGATGGGCTTTGTGACTTCGCAGACGTCGATGATACGCATTGTAATCTCCGGTTCAGGTTAAAGACGGTGTTCGGTAATGGGCAGGCAAGGCTGGAACGGCAAGCTAGTGCGTCGCCTCGTGTGCGACAGCCGTGATACGGCGAGGGATCTCTCCGCGTTGTTCGGCGATGACGGCTTCGACGGTCTCCCGATCGAGCGCGCCTTCCCATTTGGCGATGGCGATGGTCGCCACGCCGTTGCCGATGAGATTAACGACCGCCCGCGCCTCGTTCATGAAGCGATCGACGCCGAGCAGCAGCACGAGGCCGGCAATTGGAATGGCGTGGAAGCTCGAAAGCGTGGCGGCAAGCGTCACGAAGCCAGCGCCCGCAACGCCGGCCGAGCCCTTCGACGTCAGCAGGAGAACGCCGAGGATGAGCAACTGGCCCTCGATGCCGAGCGGCGTGTTGGTGGCCTGTGCGACGAAGACGGCGGCCATTGTCAGGTAGATGCAGGTCCCGTCGGCATTGAACGTGTACCCTGTGGGCAGGACCAGACCGACGACCGACTTCTTGCAGCCGAGGCGCTCGAGCTTCGTCATCATGCGCGGCAGCACGGCTTCCGAGGAGCAGGTGGCAAGGACGATCAGGATCTCGTCCTTGAAGTAGCGGAAGAAATGCAGCAGCGGAAAGCCCGACCAGCGCGCGACCGTGCCGAGAACGAAGACGACGAACAGCGCCGAGGTCAGGTAGACGGCGAGCATCAGGTGGCCCAGCGACCAGAGCGTGCCGATGCCGTGTTTGCCGATGGTGTAGGCGACGCCGGCGCCGGCACCGATGGGCGCAAGCCGCATCACCATTCCGACGATGCGGAACAGGGCCAGGAGAAACGCATCGAGCACATCGACGACAGGCTTGCCGCGCTCGCCGATCTGCACGAGGGCGATACCGACCAGCACGGCCAGAAGAATGACCTGCAGCATCGCGCCCTTGGCGAAAGCGTCCACCATCGTGGTCGGGATGATGTTCATCACGAACTCGACGAAGCCGCCCTGCGTCTGCGCGGTCTGCTGGTATTGGGAGATCGCGCCGGCATCGAGCGTGCTGGCGTCGATGTTCATGCCAACGCCCGGCTGCATGATATTGACGACGATCAGGCCGAGCACGAGAGCTATGGTCGAGACGACCTCGAAATAGAGCAGCGCGAGAGCGCCGGTCTTGCCGACCTCCTTGATATCGCCCATCTTGGCGATGCCGAGCACTACCGTCGCGAAGATAACGGGCGCCAGAAGCATCTTGATGAGTTTGATGAAGCCATCCGCAAGCGGCTGGAGCTTCGTGGCCACGTCCGGGAATGCAAGCCCTACCGCGATGCCGATGGCGATCCCGATGAGAACCTGTACATATAGCTGACCTAGCAACCTTCGTGCCATGGCGACCTCCTCCTGGATATTCTTTGCTGACCTCCGCAGCGCAGCGCCGGACCAGCCGGCTGAGGTCGAAATTATCGGAAGGCGGCGCAAATCCCCAATGCCTAAATGATTTGTATTGATGCCATTTCGGCACTAATATTCGGACTTTCCCTGTTGAAGTGGGTCGCCTTCACGGCAAAAAGGATTTACTTTTCATGGTTATGCCCGCTGCCGCTTTGCATCGCGGCTAGCATGCGATGCCGATCCGGCTTCAAGGTGCACCGCGCAGGCAGATGGCCCGCGCGGGTTGGCACCTACCGAAGCGTCTCCGCAACAGCCTTCCCGCACGTGACAGTGTCGGCGCTGCCGCCCAGGTCGCGTGTTCGAAGCCTGCCATCAGCAAGCACTGTCTCGATTCCTGCCATCACGGCCGCGCTGGCCTCATGTTCTCCGAGATGATCCAGCATCATCGCAGCCGACCAGATCTGGCCGATCGGGTTCGCAATCCCCTGCCCGGCAATGTCAGGCGCCGATCCGTGAACGGGTTCGAACAAGGAGGGAAATTTCCGCTCCGGGTTGATGTTTCCCGACGGCGCGATGCCGATCGTGCCGGTGCAGGCAGGCCCGAGGTCCGACAGGATGTCACCGAACAGGTTCGAAGCGACGACGACGTCGAAGCGGTCCGGGTTGAGAACGAAATGGGCGCAGAGAATGTCGATGTGATATTTGTCCCAGGCGATATCCGGATAGGCTTTCGCCATCTCCTCGACCCTCTCGTCCCAATAGGGCATCGAAATAGAGATACCGTTCGATTTGGTTGCTGACGTCAGCCGCTTGCGAGGGCGGGTCTGGGCAAGATCGAAGGCGAACTTGAGGATCCGATCGACGCCGATGCGCGTCATGACCGTTTCCTGCAGGACCGTTTCCCGCTCCGTCCCCGGAAAGATGCGCCCGCCGACCGAGGAATATTCTCCTTCGGTGTTCTCGCGCACGACGTAGAAGTCGATATCGCCGGGTCCTCTGCCGGCGAGCGGCGAGGTTACGCCCGGCATCAGCCGCACGGGCCGCAGGCTCACATACTGGTCGAACTCGCGCCGGAACTGAATGAGTGAGCCCCAGAGCGAGATATGATCGGGCACGACATCCGGCCAGCCAACCGCGCCGAAGAAGATCGCGTCATGGCTGCCGATCTGCGCCTTCCAGTCATCCGGCATCATCTGCCCGTGCTTGACGTAGTAGTCGCAGGAGGCAAAGTCGAATGTGTCGATCCGGAGTTCGAAGCCGAATTTCTTCGATGCCGCTTCGAGAACCCGCAGCCCTTCCGGTACGACTTCCTTACCGATGCCGTCTCCGGCAATAGAAGCGATTTTGTGGATGCGGTTGGTTCTGTTTTCCAAAGTCATGCTCCAATTCAATCAGTCTTCCTCGACGAAGACCTCGTTGCGACGTCTCGCGATGTTGGGGAGAAAGGCGACGATCAGCACGATGACGGCAACCGTCAGAAGTCCTGCGCTGATGGGCCGGGTAAAGAAGACGGAGATGTCGCCGTGCGAAATCGTCATCGCCCTGCGCAGATGCTCCTCCAGCAGGGGGCCGAGCACAAAGCCCAGCAGCATGGGCGCAGGCTCGAAATCAAGTTTCGACAAGGCATAGCCGAAGATGCCGAACGCCGCCATCACATAGAGATCGAAGGTGTTGGAGTTCACACTATAGACACCAATCGACGCGAAGGCGAGGATTGCCGGAAACAGCACCGTGTAGGGAACGGTCAGAAGCTTAACCCACAGGCCGATCAATGGCAGATTGAGGATGACGAGCAGCAGATTGCCGATCCACATCGAGGCGATCAATCCCCAGAAAAGGACGGGTTGCTCGGTTGCCACCTGCGGGCCCGGCACGATGCCCTGGATGATCATCGCGCCGATCATCAGCGCCATGACGGGATTGGCTGGCACGCCGAGGGTCAGCATCGGAATGAAGGATGTCTGAGCCCCGGCATTGTTGGCGGCCTCCGGTCCGGCGACGCCCTCGATCGCGCCATTGCCGAAGCGTTCCGGCGTTTTGGAGATTTTCTTCTCCAGCGCGTAGGAAGCGAAGGACGCAAGGATCGCGCCGCCACCCGGAAGGACGCCGAGTGCGGAGCCGAGCACCGTTCCACGGAAGGCCGGCCCGATCATGGCCTTCAGATCCGCGCGGCTGGGCCAGAGGCCCGCTACGCGTTTGACGACGGCGGTTCGCTCCATCGTCGTTTCCAGGTTCCGCAGGATTTCGGCGATGCCGAACAGCCCCACGGCAACGGCGACGAAATTCAGGCCATCCGCCAGCTCGGGCCGACCGAGTGTGAAACGCATTGCGCCGGTGTTGATGTCTGTTCCCACGAGCCCGAAGACGAGGCCCATCGAGACCATGGCGATCGTCTTCAGCACCGAGCCGCGAGCAAGAACGATGGAGGCGGCAAGGCCGAGCACCATCAGCCCGAAATATTCCGGCGAGCCGAATTTCAGCGCGATCGAGGTCAGTGGCGGTGCGAGAGCGGCAACGACGATGGTCGCGATGGTGCCGGCAAAGAAGGAACTGAGTGCGGCGGCTGCAAGCGCCGGCCCTGCCCTGCCCTGCCGTGCCATCTGGTATCCATCCAGAGCCGTTACGGCCGACGAGGACTCGCCGGGCAGATTGATCAGGATCGCCGTGGTGGAGCCACCGTATTGTGCGCCGTAATAGATGCCGGCAAGCATGATCAGCGATGTTTCGGGCGAAAGCGACAGCGTGATCGGCAGAAGCATCGCAATCGTCGCGGTCGGGCCGATGCCGGGGAGAACGCCGACCAGCGTTCCGAGCAGCGTGCCCACGAAGCAAAAGAGAATATTGTAAGGCGTCAGGGCCGCGCTCAGGCCCATCCCCAGATTTCCGATGAGGTCCATCATGGCCTAAACTCCAAACCAGGGGCCAATGAGACGGACGGGAAGCCCGAGGCCGTAGTAGAAAACGCCGAGACAGAAGACGGTGATGCCGAGCGTGATCGCCATGACGATGAGCGGCTTCTGCCCTTTGGCGGCGGATGCGGCAGACAGAGTGGTGAGTGCCACTGCCGGAATGAAGCCAAATCCACGAACCGTCAGGCCGAACAGGATCGGCGCGACGATGAGGGCAGCGAGAGCGCGCAAGGGCGCGATCTGCGGGCGGAAGGCCTCGGTATCGCGAAGGGCCTTTACGCCGATCACGGCCCCGATCACCGTGATGACGATCGACAGGATCAGGGGAAAATAACCAGGGCCCATCCGGAGCGCCGATCCGACGTCCATCGTGAAGACCGACGATATGCCGAAGCCTAGGCCGACAGCCAGAAGCGTGCCGGAGGCGGCCATATTCTTGATATCCATGGAAGACCTCCGTTCAGCCGGGGGACGTCATCCCCCAGCCGAACCATCACCGTTAATCTGCGAACTGACCGGCCGCCTTGATGATGGGATCCCAGCGCTTGATTTCGCTGTCGAGCTTGGAGCGGAGCGCGTCCTGCGTCGCCTGCTCCTTCGTTGCCGGAAGGGTAGCGATCTGTGCGAAGCGCTCCTTCAGAACGGCGTCGTCCATCGCGGCCTGAAGAGCCGAGGTCAGCTTGTCCGTGATCTCCTTCGGGGTGCCCTTGGGCGCATAGAGGCCATGCCAGACACCGAGCTTGAATTCGGGCATTCCAGCCTCGGTCGTCGTGGGCACGTCAGGCAGCGTGGCGGCCCGTGTTTCTCCCGTCATCGCATAGGCCTTGACCTGTTTCTGCGTGATCGGGCCGACGGTGTTCGTCGCCTGGTCGCAGGTCATGTCGATCTGGCCGCCCAGCAGGTCGGTCATGATCGGGCCATTTCCCTTATAGGGAACGGTGGTCATCTGCGTGCCCATCAGGGACATGAACAGCGTTCCGCAGAGGTGGGACGCAGCCCCGATCCCGGCATGAGCATAGGTGATCTGGGTGCTGTTCTGCTTGATGTAGGCGACGAGTTCCTGAAAGGTCCCGGCCGGAAAATCGTTGCGCGCGACGACGGTCATCGGGGCGTCGCTCACGAGGCCGATGGGCTCGAAGGCCTCCATCGGCTTGTAGGGCAGCTGCCTGTAAAGGGCTGGAGCCGTGGCCATGCCGATGTGATGGACGAGGATCGTATAGCCGTCCGGGTCGGCATCCGCGACACGGCGCGCGCCGATCGTTCCGCCCGCTCCTGCGACGTTCTCCACGAGTATCTGCTGGCCGAGGGACTTCGACATCGCATCGGCGGTCAGGCGGGCAATGGTATCGGTCGGCCCGCCCGCGGCGTATGGGACCACCATGAAGATATTGCGTTCCGGGTAATCGGCCGCAAAAACCGGGGTGACGGATAGCGTCAATGCAGCTATGATTGGTATTAGTTTCATTTTCTTCCTCCATTTGCCGTCGTCTCCAACAACGGCACTCCTCAATGCAACACAGTCGCGAACAAGCGATTGACGGTCCAATGCCGTTTCGGCTTCAATTGGTGCCGTAAGTGAGGGGATGAGGATGGATACTGCCTGGCTTCTGGATTTGCGCGCGCTTGCCGACACCCTCAACTTTTCGAGGGCCGCAGAGGCGCGCAACATTACCCAGCCCGCTTTTGGTCGCCGGATAAAGGCCCTTGAAGATTGGAGCGGATCGGTCCTGGTCGACCGGTCGACGCACCGCATCAGGATTACGCCTGCAGGCGAAATCATGCTGGATGCCGCAAACGACATTCTCCAGAGGATCGAGAGGGCAACCCAGGAATTAAGTCAGGAACGCTCCGCAACCGCCACCCTGACATTCGCGGCAACGCACGCCTTGTCGTTCACCTTCTTCCCCGGTTGGGTTCAAAGTCTGGGCTCATCGGTCGCGACTGTCCCGATCCGGCTGCTCTCGGACAATATGAACGCGTGTGAGAAGATGATGGCCGAAGGGCGAGCCCAGTTTCTTCTCTGCCACTTTCATCCAAACAGCGAAATTCGCCTGCACGACACGGATTTCAAATATCTGGAACTAGCCAGCGACGTTCTTCTCCCGGTGGCGCAAAAAGATAAGCATGGAGCGCCAATCCACAGGCTGCCCGGCACGCCATCAGATCCTGTCGCGCATATATCGTTCGACGAGAAGTCTGGAATGGGCAGAATCCTGGCCGCGAACCTGCCGCATGTCGGGAGCGAACTGCATCTCGCCCGTGTGTTCACATCTCACCTGGCGATGGTCTTGAAAGCACTGGCGCTGGAAGGGAAAGGCGTCGCCTGGATACCACGCAGCCTGGCCATTTCCGAGCTGGAACCGGAGGGAAAGCTTACGGTTGCCGGCGACGAAAAGTGGAACGTGCCGGTCAAGATCGTGCTGATCCGATCCCGGTCACGCATGACGGAGTTGGCCGAAAAATTCTGGACGACGGTCGAAAGTGCATCCAGGCGGAAGACGGTCTGACGCCTGTTTCACGATAGCCCTTGATGAGCCGAATGGTCGTGCGATCTCAATACGCAGTAGCGGAGGTAACACGCATTTGCATGATGCTGCGGTCGATGATGGACAGGCAAACCCGTGTCAACGGCAGTGCGTCCGTTCATTCGGCGTTCTTCCAGTATTGACCCAGCAAGTCCGTCAGCAACTGGCGCGACTGGGGGGATATTGCCCCGAAGAATTCGCGGTCATGCTCCAGCATCACGCGCTCGGCATCCTCCGCTGCCTGCCTGCCGCTCGGCGTCACCGTGAGCCCGAAGGCTTTTCCGCCGATCGCCTGCCTTTCGACCAGGCCGCGTCTCTCGAGAGATGCCGTAAGCGGCGCCATATTGGCCCGTTTGATGCCGAGGATCCGGCCGATCTCGCTCTGGATAATGCGCTCATTGCCGGCGATCAGGATGATGACGGACCCTTCGCTCGGTGTCAGATTGATCTGCGCGAGCCTCTGGGCAAGCACGCCCATCAAATAACTCGAAGCCCTGCGAAGCTGGTAGCCGAGATGGTCTTCGAGCGTATTGCTCGGGGTGGCTGAGGTGGGCGTGTTTTTTGTAGGCGTATCGGCGTCGTTGGCTGTCATCTTTCGATTTTAGAAAATTTCTCTTGCCAACTCAAACAAATTTGTCATGCTATATAACATAGCAATGAGGCGGGAGGCTCAAAGGTTATGACCATCGTTCAAATTCCGGCTCAGTCCCATCGGCCGGCTCAACCGGACCAGCAGGATCGTCAGGCCACATTCGAGCGGATCAACCCGCTCGACGGCACGGTGGCGACTGTCGCAAGCGCCTTCCGGGTCGACGATATCAGCGGGATTGCCGAGAAGGCAGAGGCGGCGTTTGCCGTCTGGAGCAGCTTCGGGCCGAATGCCCGGCGCGCGGCCCTATCCAAAGCGGCGGCGGCATTGGAGGCGAGGGCCGCCGATTTTATCGATGCCATGATGTCGGAGATCGGCGCGACCGAGGGCTGGGCGCGGTTCAACATCATGCTGGCCGCCGGAATGATCCGCGAGGCCGCGGCCATGACCACGCAGATCGGCGGCGAGGTCATCCCCTCGGACAAGCCCGGATGCCTCGCCATGACCATCCGCGAACCGGTTGGCGTCATTCTCGGCATCGCACCGTGGAACGCGCCCATCATCCTCGGCGTCCGGGCAATCGCCATGCCGCTTGCCTGCGGCAACACGGTCATTCTCAAGGCGTCCGAGCTTTGCCCCCGAACGCACAGCCTCATCGTCTCGTCCTTCATGGATGCCGGGCTGCCGGACGGCGCGGTCAACATCGTCACCCATGCGGCGGCAGATGCCGGCGCGGTCGTCGGAGCGCTGATCGACCATCCCGCCATCCGCCGTATCAACTTTACCGGATCGACCGCGGTCGGCCGGATCATCGCGAAGCGGGCTGCCGAACATCTCAAGCCGGTTCTGCTGGAACTGGGCGGCAAGGCGCCGTTTATCGTCCTCGACGATGCGGATCTGGACCAAGCGGTCAGGGCTGCGGCCTTCGGCGCCTTCATGAACCAGGGCCAGATCTGCATGTCGACCGAGCGGATCATCGTGGTGGATGCCGTTGCGGACGCCTTCATCGCCCGCTTCCAGGCAAAGGTCGCAACGCTCGATGTCGGCGATCCCCGCACGGGTGCCGCGCCGCTCGGCGCCGTCGCGGACATGAAGACCGTCCATCATGTGCAATCGCTGGTCGACGATGCTGTCGCCGCCGGGGCCACGCTCGTCAATGGCGGCCCCGCAGAAGGCGTCCTCATGCCGGCCCATGTCGTGGACCGCGTGACGCCGGCCATGCGGCTGTTTCGCGACGAGAGCTTCGGTCCCGTTGTTGCCGTCGTCAGGGCGCGGGACGAGGAGCACGCCATCGAACTGGCGAACGATACCGAATACGGCCTGTCGTCCGCCGTGTTCACCCGCGATACCGCGCGGGGTTTGCGTGTCGCCCGGCGGATCAAATCCGGGATCTGCCACATCAACGGACCGACCGTCCATGACGAGGCGCAGATGCCGTTCGGCGGTGTCAAGAACTCGGGCTACGGCCGTTTCGGCGGCAAGGCCGGCATCGACGCCTTCACGGAACTGCGCTGGATCACCATCGAGACCCAGAACGGTCACTTCCCGATCTGACGCCTCCTGCAAAAAAGCAAACGACATCCACGGGGTGCGTGTCCGGTTGAGAACCGGCCGGCCTTGAGGAGGTCGACTGTCTTCACGAGACTTCATCAAACCACCGACATTCGTCAACAAGGAGATAAGCCATGGATCTGCATCGCCAGGATCAGGACACCGTCACATTCGAGATCGTCGATCGGGTCGCGTGGGTCAGTTTCAATCGTCCCGACAAGCGTAACGCCATGAACCCGGCGCTCAACCGCCGGATGATGGAGGTTCTGGACGAACTCGAATTTTCCGAGGATGTTGGCGTTCTCGTGCTCACCGGGCAAGGCACCGCATGGTCCGCCGGCATGGATCTCAAGGAGTATTTCCGCGAGACCGAGAGCCAGGGCCTGCGCGGCACACGCAAGGCGCAGCGCGAAAGCTACGGCTGGTGGCGCCGCCTGCGGTGGTACCAGAAGCCCACCATCGCCATGGTCAACGGCTGGTGCTTCGGCGGAGGATACGGCCCGCTGTTTGCTTGCGACCTCGCCTTTGCCGCCGAAGAGGCCCGGTTCGGGCTTTCCGAGATCAACTGGGGCATCCTTCCGGGCGGCGGGGCCACCAAGGTCGCGCTCGAACTGACCAATTTCCGCAACGCGATGTACCACGCGCTGACCGGCGAGAACATCGACGGCAGGAAGGCGGCCGAATGGGGCTTCGTCAACGAGGCTCTGCCGCTCGACCAGCTGAAAGCCCGCGTCGGCGAGGTCGCTCAGGTGCTGCTGAAGAAGAACCCGGTTGCCCTGAAGGCCACCAAGGATGCCGTGCGACGGGTCGGCACCATGACCTACGAGGAAGCGGAAGACTATCTGGTCCGCGCGCAGGAAGCCGCCAACAGCTACGACAACGAGGGCCGCAAGGAAGGCATCCGGCAGTTCATCGACGAGAAGAGCTACAAGCCGGGTCTTGGCGCCTACGACCGGTCGAAGTCGCAAGCGTAAGCCGTATCGGAACCGCATCGCACCGGGAGGCGATGCGGCCCCATCAATCGCATGCAGCAAAAGCCGCCATCCCATGGACGCGCGGCCCCGTGGAGGAGAGACGACTATGGACCAAGACATCCGGTTCCTGCCTGCCCATGCCATCGGCCGCCTGCTTCGTCCGGCCTCCGTGGCGATCATCGGCGCATCCGACAAGCCCGGCGCCCTCGGGGCTTCCGTTCTTGCCAATCTCGACCGTCTGCGGTTTCCCGGCGAGGTCTTTCTCGTCAACCCCAACCGGGCGGAGATCGGCGGCCGTGCCTGCCTGAAGGCCATCGCCGACCTGCCGGAGGGTGTCGACGTGGCGATCCTCGCCATACCGCGCGCCTCCGTCCTGGAGGCCGTGAACGCGCTCGCCTTGCGCAAGACCGGCGCGGCGGTGATCTTCTCGGCCGGCTTTGCCGAGGGCGGCCCGGAAGGGCTGGCGGAACAGCGCGAGATCGCCGCCATCGCCGCGCGCAGCGGCATGATCGTGGAAGGGCCGAACTGCCTCGGCCTCGTCAACTTCGTCGATGGCATTCCCCTGACATTCATCGAGACGCCCGACATCAGGCTTAACGGCCGTCCGGGCATCGGCATCGTCTCCCAATCGGGCGCGATCGCTGCCGTCGTTGATACCACACTGCTTGCGCGCGGCCTCGGCCTGTCCTTCTCGATCTCGACCGGAAACGAAGCGGCAAGCGGCGTCGAGGACTATGTGGACTATCTGATCGACGATCCCCATACCCGCGTCATCGGCATGGTCGTCGAGCAGTTCCGCAAGCCGGCGCGCTTCCTGAAAGCCGCGCGGCGCTGCATCGCGACGGGCAAGCCCATCGTTCTCCTGCATCCCGGCCGCAGCAGCGCCGCGCGGGAATCGGCCGCCACCCACACCGGCGCCATGGCTGGCGACTATCAGGTCATGAAGACCAGTGTCGAGCGGGTGGGCGTCATACTCGTGGAGACGCTCGAGGAGTTCGGCGACTGCCTGGAGCTTACCGCCCGCTACGGCAGGATCGGCGGCGGCGGCACTGCGGTGGTCGGCGAATCCGGCGCCTTCAAGGCCTTGACGCTCGATCTGGCGGAAGCACTCGCTTTGCCCCTGCCGCCGATGACCGACGAGGACAGCCCGAACCTTCGCGCCGCCCTGCCGCCCTTCGTGCCGGTCAGCAACCCGGTCGATCTCACGGCGCAATCGCTGGTCGATCCGGACCTCTACCGGCGCACGCTCGCGGCCCTTCTCGGCGACGATCGCGTCGAAACCATCGTGCTCGGCATCATCCAGACGGACGCTGCCACCTGCACCCTGAAATTCCCTTCCATCCTCAGCGCCATCGCGGACCTGAAGCCCAAAAAGCCCATCATCATTGCCGGCCTGGACGAGGGTGCGCCGATCCCGTCCGCCTATGTGGATGGCCTTCGCGCCCTTGGCATCGCCTATTTCCCCTCCACCGACCGGGTGATGCGGGCCGTCTCAAGACTGGACGAGCGCGCGCGCCGTAACCTTGCGGTAAGCGGCGTCGAGCCGGCGACACTGGCGGGATTGCCCGGCGGCCCGGCGGTCGTTCCGGAATACCGGGCCAAGGACCTTCTGCGGCAGGCCGGTTTCACTTTCCCGGATGGTGCGCTGGCCACAACGCCGGAAGATGCCTGCCGCATCGCGCGCGAGATCGGCTACCCAGTCGTTCTCAAGGCCCAGTCCCCTGATCTCTCGCACAAGAGCGATGCGGGCGGGGTTGTCGTCGGCCTGTCCGACGACGTCGCCGTCGCAAAGGGCTGGGCCGAACTGTCGGCCAATATCGCCCGCCACAGGCCGGGGATCGTGCTCGACGGCGTTCTGGTGGAGACGATGAGCCCGCGCGGCATCGAACTGATCGTCGGCGCGCGAAACGATCCGGAATGGGGTCCGGTCATTCTCCTCGGCTTCGGCGGCGTCCAGGCGGAAATTTTGAAAGACGTCCGCCTGCTCGCACCGGACCTGACACCGGAGGCCATCATCGGGGAAATCGGACGGCTGAAATGCGCCGCTCTTCTTGGCGGCTTTCGCGGGGCCGCCCCCTGCGATGTCGGAGCTGTGGCCGACATCGTCGGCCATCTCGGCCGGATTCTCCGAGCGGAACCGTCGATCCGCGAGATCGACCTTAATCCCGTCGTCGTCCATCCCGGACGCCAAGGCGCCATCATTCTCGACGCGCTGATGACGGTCGGCGACTGAGACGGACGCGACGGCAGGGTCCTGCATCCGCGCCGCGCGGGCAGGACCCTGGATTTCATTTCAACCTTGAGGGAGGAGCAGCCATGAACGAGGATCCGAAACACATTATTGCGCAGACGCCGATGAGCCCGATGCAGATCTGGGCCGTCGGTCTTTGCGTTCTTCTGAACGCGCTCGACGGGTTCGACGTTCTGTCGATCAGCTTCGCGTCACCCGGCATCGCCAAGGACTGGGGCATCGACCGGGCGGCGCTCGGCATCGTGCTGTCGATGGAACTCATCGGCATGGCTATCGGCTCCGTCTGGCTCGGGGGCTTGTGCGACCGCATCGGCCGGCGCGCCGCCGTCCTCGTCAGTCTCGTGCTGATGGCCAGCGGCATGTCGCTGGCGGCAACGGCATCCGGCATCCTGCCACTGTCGGCCTTCCGTCTGCTGACCGGTCTCGGCATCGGCGGCATGCTGGCGGCGACCAATGCGCTTGCAGCCGAGCACGCCAATGCGAAACGCCGCAACGTCTCGATTGCACTGATGGCGACCGGCTATCCGCTCGGGGCCGTGATCGGCGGCGCGCTCGTGTCCCATTTTCTCGTCGATTACAGCTGGAGAGCCGTGTTCGCCAGCGGCGCGATGGTGACGGCCTGCTGCATCCCGCTCGTCTACTTCACCCTGCCGGAAACCGTGCCATGGCTTATCCAGCGACGCCCCGCAGGCGCGCTCGATCGTGTCAACGACGTCCTGAAGCGCATGGGCCGCGCAAGCATTGCCGCCCTGCCGGAACGGGATGCCGCACGCCTCAAGCCCGGCATCCTGCAACTGTTCACGCCATCGCTGATCGCGGCGACCGTGTGCCTGACGCTTGCCTACTTCTTCCACATCATGACCTTCTATTTCATCCTGAAATGGGCGCCGAAGATCGTCGCGGATATGGGCTTCATGCCGTCCGCCGCCGGCAACGTGCTGGTCTGGGCCAATATCGGCGGCATCGCCGGCTCCATCGCCATCAGCCTGCTCAGCCAGCGCTTCGCCGTGCGCCCCCTGACGATCGGCGTCATGGTGCTCGCAACGGCTCTCGTGGCGTTGTTCGGGCGCAGCGCTCCCGATTTGGTGCAACTATCGCTTCTCGCAGCCGTTGCCGGATGCGCCACGAACGCCGCCGTGGTCGGACTCTATGCCATCTTCGCCGAGGCGTTTCCGACCGAAGTCCGCGCAAGCGGCACCGGTTTCGTCATCGGCATCGGCCGGGGTGGCGCAGCCCTCAGCCCGATCATTGCCGGCATGCTGTTTGCAAACGGCGCGTCGCTCCCGAGCGTCGCCCTCATGATGGGATTGGGTTCGACCGTTGCGGCCGCCGCCATCCTGGCACTGGGACTCCGATCCATCGGGGCGGCAGCGCCGAAGCAGGCGATGTGATCGTTGACCTCAGCCGAGAGGACGGCAGCCATGTCACTGCAACTCCGGACTGTCTGATGTGAGGCTTGAACAAATTTCGGTCGGGTTAAATGAAGCACCTTTAATTTTACGCTTTGCCGAAATTCGGTTACGAGAAGAAAGATATTTTTCGGAGCCGCGATGCCTGCATCCCAAACAGCAAGAGCCGCAATCCGCGGCCATCGTGTCACAGGACGAAGCGCATTGTCCCTTCCTGTGTTTGAACTTTCAGCAATCCAGGACGTATTCAGGAGATATCGACATGAAGCCTCTACCTCTGCGCCTTTTCGGCGCGCTATTTTTCGGAGCAGCCATGGTGACCGCCAACCTTGCCCAAGCTGACGACAAGACGTCTCTGCCCGGCTACGCGGAAGGCGCCGAGGTCGTTCGCGTGGAAAAGACGCAAGGGCAGATCGATCAGATCAGCGGTGTGATCTTTTCGCAGATCAAGCAGGTTCGGGCCGTCACCCAGCTAGAGATGTCGCTGCTTGTACCCCGGACCAAAGATCTGAAGCCGGCGATCGTCTACTTCCCGGGCGGCGGCTTCACCTCTGCGGATCATGAGAAGTTCATCGATTTGCGGATCGAGCTCGCCAAGGCGGGCTTCGTGGTGGCGGCTGCACAATATCGCACGGTTCCGAACAAGTATCCCGCACTGGTCGAGGACGGAAAGGCGGCGATCCGTTACCTGCGGGAACATGCCGATGAGTACGGCATCGACCCTGCCCGTATCGGCGTGCTGGGAGATTCAGCCGGCGGCTACGTTTCACAGATGATGGGCATGACGAATGGCGAGAAGCAATTCGACAAGGGCCAGTTTCTGGACAAATCCTCCGATGTTCAGGCGGCTGTGACGATGTACGGGATCTCCAACCTTCTGGAAATCGGCGACGGATTTCCAGAAGCAATCGCGAAGGTGCATCAATCGCCGGCGGTTACCGAAGCCCTGCTGGTGAACGGAACGGCCTTTGCGGATTTCCCAGGGGCATCGATCGACAGCAATCCGGAGAAGGCCTTGAAGGCGAGCCCCATGGGTCATGTCGACGGCGCCAAGCCGCCCTTCCTCATCCTGCATGGAAGTGCCGATACGCTCGTGTCGCCGAAGCAAAGCGTTCAGCTCTACGAGGCCTTGAAGAAGAAGGGCGACAAGGTGGAGTACGTTCTCGTTGAGGGGGCCGGTCACGGCGATCTCACCTGGTACCAGCCACCCGTCATCAACCGCGTGGTCGATTGGTTCAAGGATACGCTTGGCGGACCGATCAAGGGAGCCGCCAGCGCGCCGGGTTCCGCTACGGGCAACCTTTGAGGAAACAGGAAAACGCTTTGCAAGCAAGGCGTTGCTGGCATGGCAAAATTCGTGGCGATTATCTGCTGGTGACTCTTGCGACCGGCGTTATGATGGGCGTGCGTAACGTCGGCTAACGCCGCAACAGCATCGGCGAAGGGGAACTCTACCCTTCGCCGATGTCTTACAGAAGCGTGCTATCTCACCCGACATGCCCGGTCAGCCTAATTCGCCTTCGATGCCACGCGCGCGGCTTGCGCCAGCGCGCATTGCTCGAACACCGAAAATGCCTTCAGTGCTGTCGCGCCCATGACAAACGGATTGGGTTCGTCGGAACCGCGTTGGCCAAGCTCGGCCATCTTCTCGATCCCGCTGTCCCTGTTCGGATGATTGGACAGAAAGACGTCCACGCCTTGCTCCGACGCAATCTTGCCGAAGCGTGAGGCGGAGTCTGCGTACTGTCGCAGTCTGGCCTCATCCGGACCGAAATTGAATCCCGTTCCGCCCCACAGGGCAGCCTTGTGCGGCTTGCCTTTGTCGAACACGTCAAAGATCAGCGAGATCGTGCCGGGTGTGTGGCCTGGGGTCGTCCATGTCTGGATCTCTGTCCCGGGGATCGAAAGGGTCTCGCCGTTTCCGACGATCACATCCCGTTGGGGCCGTGGTCCCCAGCGCGGATTCTCGATCCGCTGCTTGGGATCTTCGAGCACGTTCCAGTCGGCGTCGCTCATCGCAACGCGGGAGCCATAGGTCGTCGCAATGTAATTCTGACCGCCGTAATGATCGCCGTGCGCGTGGGTAACCACGATGTACATGATTTTCTTCGGATCGAGACCGAGCTTCAGGATGCCCGCTTCGATGATCGTCTTTGCCTGTTTGTCGTTGTTCATGGCGTCGATCAGGAAATATCCCTTCTCCGTGCCCAGCAACCAGGCCGAAACCTGGCGATTGCCGACAAAGTAGAGATTGTCGAAAACCTGCATCGGCTGCAACGGGGCCAGGGACTCGCGCTTCGGACGGTCGGGGCGCGTTGCCGCAGAGCCGGGCTCACGTTTCCCTGCGACGAGCAAGCGCCTTGAGATGTCGCAGAGATCGACCAGCCCGGGAAAGTCCCTTCCAGCGAGAACGCCCGCCGCCGCATAGTCCGCAGCCGTTCGATCACGGGTTTCATCGGCATACGCATTCGTTGCCAGCGTGGACATCAGGCAAAACGATATGAACAATTTATGAAGTGTCACCTTCGGCTCCTTGTGTGGAAGTGGAGTGATCGGGAGCTTGCGGATGCCGGCCCCGTCGGTGTCGATCCCGCCCGTCATCCCGGCGATATCTGCCGCGCGGACCACAGGTCTCGTGCGATCTCGCAAGCCTTTGCAAAGTCCAGGCGCTCGCGCGCCCGGATCGTCATGAGCGCGATGGCGGCCGTCGTCACGATGATGGTTTCGGCTGTCTCGTCACGCGCCGCCCCGGTCCAGACGGCTTGCCAGTATTCGCGGCTGGTCAGGCCCGTCGGGGGATGGGTGGCGGGTGCTGGAAGTCCGGGCAGGTGCAGATCGTCCGGTTCGCCGTCGACGAGACGCAGGACCGTGGTTGCCTTGAATGGCGTGAACTGGGCGAAGTCCCGGTTGTTTCCCAGAATGGAAAGGTTCGCCAGGCCCAGAAGACCGCCAATGTGACGATGGAGATCGCGCTGCATGGGATTTGCAACGCCGAGAAGGCTGGTCGGCGCGTTCAGCGGGTTGAGCATGTGCACGACGATATTGACCGGCCCGCGCATTTCGAAGAGCCCATGCAGGCCGATCAGTCGGTGGATCTGGGCCGAGAGCGATAGCAGCGGAAGATAGGCGATGCCGCAGGCGGCGACATCTCGCCGTGCAGCGGTCACCGAAGTGGAAATCGGTATGCCGGCCATCTCGCAAGCCATCGGTAGTTTTTCGGCCTGCTCTTCCCGCCCGGAATGGCCGTGCAGCAGGACTTTATGGCCAGCCTGCGCCACGAGGCGCGCGGCGTGGAGAAACCAGGGCGGGCTGCGCAGCTTCGGGGACATGTAGCAGGGCCAGTCGAGGTCTGCGCCGATCTCCGGCTCGTCCAGAACCGTGCAGTGACGGCGCGCTGCGGTGACGAAACCGGCGAGTTCGGCAGCGGTCGCGCCCCGATAATGGGTCAGCGACAGAAAGGCGCCGATCTGGATCGGGTCGCCCTGCCCTTCGAGGATCACGGAAAGCGCATCGTCTGCCTCGGTTCGGGTCAAAGGGCGGCTGCGACCAGGCCCGCCGCCGATGGTCGCGATATACTTGGCGAGCCTTAACTGAGGATCCGCATTGGAGCCGATCCGCGCCAGGCGTCTGGCGACATCGCCCGGCGTTGGCTGTCCGTCGAGAAGATTGGCAGGGCGAACGGCGAGCGGCGGTATCTCCATCAGGGGAGGACGTTCCCATCCGGTTGGCAGGCCGGAGCGAGGTGCCCGGGCCGCCGTCTCACGCGACACCAGGCTCTCGCTTTCCTCGATGAGCGCCCGGATACGCGGTCGCAGCGTTTCGGCAAGCTGCGTGGGCACGAGGCCCTTGACGGTGCGGGTAAAGAGCGGGTCGTCGTAGAGATCGCGCAGTTGAGCGAGAAGCCGGCTCACCGCAGACGATTGCAGACCGAGGGTGCGGGCCGCGCCACCCACGCTTCCTTCCCGAAGCAGGGCATCGAACGCCATCAGCAGGCGCAACCGGCCGAGATCGTCGCGTGGGTTCCTGTCTTCTTTCAACGCTTCTGTCGATCCTGTTTCCGTCGTTCGCATGTTTCGTCGGGCTTGGCCGCTTTGATGGGAGGTAGACGTCCGTTCCGCCCGTTGCGTTTTTTCGAACTTGGAATGGTTCAAAAACAACGGCGTTGACGTCCCGAACCCGCCTTACATAAGTAGACATAAATAATCAAGTTATGGTGGGGCAAATGAGTATGGACAGGCATCGGGCCGGATTTGCATATCCAGAGGCGCGACGACGCAAGAGAATGATCGCTCTCGCGATGGCTGGTACGGCACTGGGGCTGCCGTCGACAGCTCTGGCGCAGGAAGCGGAAGAGGCCACAGTTCTCGAGCAGATCGTGGTCACGGCGTCGGGCTTCGAGCAGACGGTAAAGAACGCACCTGCCAGCATCACGGTCGTGACCCGTGAAGATCTCGAAATGGGTTCCTATCGCGATCTCACGGATGCGCTTCGCGAGGTTCAGGGCGTCTCGGTCACCGGCGGCGAAAACGACGAGGACATCTATATCCGGGGCCTTCCCGGTGCCTACACGCTGATCCTGGTGGACGGGAAGCGACAAAGCACGCGCGATGCGCGCATCAACGGCAATGCGGGTTTCGAGCAGAACTTCCTGCCTCCGGTTGCGGCCATCGAGCGGATCGAGGTGGTGCGCGGGCCGATGTCGTCGCTCTATGGCTCGGATGCAATGGGCGGCGTCATCAACATCATCACCCGCAAGGTCTCCGACGCGTGGTCAGGCAGCATCACGACGGATGCGACCTTGCAGCAGCACTCGCGCCACGGCGATAGCGGACAGATTTCCATGTATGCCAGCGGCCCGATCCTGCAGGATACGGTCGGCATGCAGGTCTGGGGACGCGGTCTTCGTCGGAGCGAGGATACGATCATCAGCGGCGTCACCAGCGCGGGTGAATTCGACCTCACCGGCCGCGTGACGCTGACGCCAAATGCCGAGCACGATATCGTGTTCGAAGGAGGCCGCCAGAACGTCCGGCGCGAGGCGTCGGCGCTGCGGACCCTTGAAGAGGGCGCAAACGGCACATCCAACGACAATGATCGCGATCATTGGTCCCTGTCGCACACCGGACGCTGGGGCCCGACCACATCGGAATTCTCTATCCAGCAGGAATGGGCGCAGCGGAAGAGCTACAGCTTTTCTCCGGCGGTCGATGATTTCGTCAAGAACGACCGCTCTCCGGAGATCCGGAACACGGTGATCGACGGGAAGTTCACCACGCCGTTCGATCTCCTGGGTGAGCACAAGGTCGTCACCGGCGGGCAATATTTCGAGGCGCGCCTGACGGACCAGAACCCCGGCCGGGGCACGGGCCTCGACGAGCGCTTCTCGGCGACCCAATGGGCGTTGTTTGCCGAAGACGAGTGGCAGATCCTCGACAGTTTCGCGCTGACGACAGGGGTCCGCACCAATCATCACGAGGAGTATGGTTACAATCTTACGCCGCGTATCTATGGCGTATGGAACGCCACGAGCGAACTGACGGTGAAGGGCGGTGTTTCCACAGGCTTCCGCGCGCCGGACATTCGCTCTGTCGCTCCCGGCTATGCCTATACGACGGGCGGCGGCAATTGCTCCTACGGCCCGAACGGCACCTGCGGCGTCATCATCGGCGACCCCGACCTGAAAGCCGAGACCAGCACAAGCGTCGAGATCGGTGCCGTGTGGGACCATGGCGATATCATTCTCGGCGCCACCTACTTCCACACCGACTTCAAGGACAAGATTTCCAACGCCCTCGTTCTCGACGCCAACGGCCGGCCCGTGCGGTGGAGCGAGGATCCGAACTATCGTCTCTGGTACAACTACAATATCGACGACGCCGTGATCCAGGGTGTCGAGTTGACCGCGACATGGCATGCGACTGCGCACATCTCGCTGCGCGGTTCCTACACCTATACCGACTCCGAGCAGAAAACCGGCACATATGAAGGTTTTCCGCTGGCCCGTACGCCCGCCCATGCCGCCAATCTGCGTGCCGACTGGGAAACGCCCGTGGAAGGGCTGACCGCGTGGACCTCTGCGAACTACCATGGCAAGGAGATCAACTCCGGCGCGCGGATCGGCACGAACGGAACGCCCGTGACCATCAACGGGCAAGTAGGGCGCGAATACGATGCCTATACGACGATCGATCTCGGCGGGAAGTACGCCTTCAATGACAGCCTCGTCATGAGCGCGGCGATTTACAATGTCCTCGACAAGGAGGTCGAGCGGACGGATTTCAACACCGTGCTGGAAGGTCGCCGTGTCTGGGTGAGCCTCACCAAGACATTCTGACCCTCTGGGGCCGCCTCTGTCCGGCAGAGGCGGCCCCGCAAGCAACGACAATCGGAGCAGACCAAATGACCATCGGCCGAATGACCATCGGAAAAATACGGACGCTCATCGTCGCCCTGGCGACCACAGCCATTGCGGCGTTCAGTGGGCTTGCCCATGCGGACGAGATCGTCGTCAAGCACCGGCAGGGCGCGCTGACGCTCGCCAAGGCCCCGACCAGGATTCTCACCTTCGATCTCGGCAGCCTCGACACGCTCGATGCTCTGGGCATCGAAGTGACCGGCGTACCCGGTGGCAACAAGCCCGACTATCTGGCCGACTACAATGCGGAGAAATACATCAAGATCGGAACGCTGTTCGAGCCTGATTACGAAGCCGTCAATGCGGCTGCCCCGGACCTGATCATCGTTGCCGGCCGGTCGTCCGCGAAATATGCCGACCTCGCGAAAATCGCGCCGACCATCGACCTGACGATCGATCCGGCCAACTATCTCGCCAGCGCCAAGGGCAATGTGCGCTCGCTCGCCGCGATCTTCGGGAAGACGACAGAGGCCGATGCCTTGATCGAAAAGCTCGAAAGTTCGACCGCGACACTGAAGGCGAAGACGGCTCAGGCCGGCAAGGGGCTTCTGGTGCTCACGACCGGCGGCAAGTTGAGTGCCTACGGTCCCGGCTCCCGCTTCGGCGTTCTGTTCAGCGATTACGGCGTCGTTCCCGCCGCAACGGAGCTGAAGACCGGCAATCACGGGCAAGCCGCGTCCTTCGAGTTCGTTCTCGAAACCAACCCCGATTGGCTCTATGTGATCGACCGCGATTCCGCCGTCCAGCGCAGCGGCACGTCGGCGCGGCAGTATCTCGACAACGAGATCGTGCGCCAGACCAAGGCGTGGAAGGACGGCCATGTCGTCTATCTGGATCCGGTCGGCTGGTATCTCGTCAGCGGCGGCATCCGGTCCATGCAGAACACGGTCGACCAGTTGAACACGGCGCTTGCCGGCAGCTGATCGCCTTGAGGCGTCCTCCTGGACAAGCACCGATCGTCTCCACGTCGCCGCCCTTGAAATGGGGCGGCGACGTCCCTCGTATGAAGATGACCACTGTTCGATGAAATTCCTCGGCCCGCTTCTCGTCCTCATAGCGCTCGGTATCGCCAGCCTTTTTGCCGGCGTCAGCGATCTGTCGCTTGTCACGGTCCTGTCCGGAGACGAGAGGGCGTTGCTGATCCTCATGGAAAGCCGGGTGCCGCGAACGCTGGCGCTGGTGCTTGCGGGTGCCGGAATGGCAGTCTCCGGCACAATCATGCAGATGCTCGCGCGCAATCGCTTCGTGGAGCCCTCGACGGCCGGCACGGTCGAATCGGCGGGTCTCGGCATTCTGGTCGCGCTTCTCTTTGCCCCGGACCTGCCCGTCTTCGGCAAAATGCTGGTCGCGACCGGCTTTGCGCTCCTGGGCACCAGCCTGTTCCTTCTCATTCTCAGGCAGGTGCCGCTGCGCACGCCCTTGATGGTGCCCCTGATCGGCATCATGCTCGGCGGCGTTATCAGCGCCATGACGACCTTCATCGCCTATCGGGCGGATATGCTGCAATCGCTCGGCGCCGTGATGACGGGCGACTTCTCCTCCGTCCTGCGCGGGCGCTACGAACTCCTGTGGATGTCGCTGGGTCTGACGCTTGCGGCGCTGTGGACCGCCGACCGGTTTACCGTCATGGGCCTCGGCCAGGAATTCGCCACCAATCTGGGTCTTGCCTATGGGCGCATTCTCACGCTCGGTCTCGTGATCGTCTCCGTCGTGACGGCCTGCGTCGTCGTGACGGTGGGCATGGTGCCGTTCGTCGGCCTGATGGTGCCGAACATCGTTTCCATTGCGGTCGGCGACAACCTGCGCCGGTCGCTTCCGCTGGTTGCCTGTCTCGGGGCGGGGCTGGTGCTCGCCTGCGATATCGTCGGGCGGATCGTCATTCCACCGTTCGAAATTCCGGTCGGAGCCATTCTCGGTGTCGTCGGCAGCGTGTTCTTTCTTTTCCTCATTCTGCGGAAGCGATCCCGTGTTGCCTGAGATCCGCAAGCTGACCGCCGGTCGGAGCCTCGTCGTCATGGGGATCGTCGTTCTCCTGGTCTCCATCCTGTTCATGACATGGGGCGCCCGCGGCAACTGGAGCTTCGTCCTGCCGTTTCGCGGAGCGAAGCTTGCCGCGATGCTTCTCGTGGGAACGGCCATCGCTGTTTCCACGGTGCTTTTCCAGACAATCACCAACAACCGCATTCTCACCCCCTCGATCATGGGTTTCGATGCGCTTTACGGTCTGATCCAGACGACACTCGTGTTCACTCTCGGCGCCGCCCGCGTCTCCACGCTCGATCCGCGCCTGATGTTCGTCGCGGAATGCGGGATCATGATCCTGTTTTCCTGCCTGCTCTACCGCTGGCTTTTCTCAGGCGCCATGCGCAGCCTTCATTTGCTGATGCTGGTCGGCATCATCTTCGGCGTCCTGTTCCGCAGCCTGTCCGGGTTTCTCCAGCGCATCATCGATCCGAACGAGTTCATCGTGCTCCAGGACCGGCTGTTTGCCAGTTTCAACACCGTCGATGCCGGTCTCCTCGGCATTTCCACCCTGCTGGTCGCACTGGCCCTTCTCCTCGTCTTCAGGCTTTTTTCCACTTTCGACGTGCTGGCGCTCGGCCGCGAAACGGCCATCGGGCTCGGCGTCGACCATCGCCGCGTGACAACGACCATTCTCGTCGCCATCGCCGTGCTGGTCTCCGTCTCGACGGCGCTGGTCGGGCCGGTGACCTTCTTCGGACTGCTGGTCGCAAGCCTCGCCCATCGCCTGATGCCGGTCGATCGCCATCGCTGGATACTTCCCGCCGCCGCGCTCCTCGCGATCATCGCGCTTGTCGGCGGTCAACTCATTCTGGAACGTCTGCTGGCCCTCGACACGGCGCTCGGTGTTGTCATCGAGTTTGTCGGCGGGCTCTTCTTTCTCTTCCTTCTTCTCAGAAAGACTGTGCGATGATCGAGATCCGCGATGTCAGCAAACGCTACGATACCGCGCTCGTGGTTGACGGCGTCTCCCTGACGCTGCCCAAGGGTGGCGTGACGTCCATTATCGGGCCGAACGGAGCCGGTAAGTCGACGTTGCTGTCGATGATAAGCCGCCTGCTCCCGATCGATACGGGTTCGGTGACCATCGACGGTCTTGATGTCACCAGAACGCCCGGTGATGTGCTGGCCCGTCGTCTCTCCATTCTTCGGCAGGACAATGCAATGACCGTGCGGCTGACGGTGCGTGATCTCGTCGCCTTTGGCCGCTACCCTCATTCAAAGGGGCGAATGACCGTCGTGGACAGGCAAAAGATCGAGGAAGCGCTTGCCTATCTCGCACTTGAGCCGCTTGCGGACAGCTTTCTCGACGAGATTTCGGGCGGTCAGCGGCAACGGGCGTTCGTGGCGATGGTGTTGGCGCAGGACACGGACGTGATGCTGTTCGACGAGCCGCTGAACAATCTCGACATCCGCCACGCTGCCGGCATGATGCGGCTGATCCGCAAGGCCACCGCAGACCTCGACAAGACCGTGATGGTCGTCCTCCACGACATCAATTTCGCCTCCTGCCACTCCGATCGCATCATCGCCATGAAGGATGGAAAGGTTTTCGCGGAAGGTCCTCCAGCGCAGATCGTTACCCGTAAGGTGTTGGAGCCGCTCTACGAAACGACGTTCGACGTCCGCACGATCGACGGCAAAGCCATCGCGTTCTATTTCGCATGACAGTGCCCGGCGATTGTTCCTGTCACGGTTAGTCTCCATCGTGCCGTAACGGATCGAGTGGCAGCGCCGTCTTGTGCTTCTCTGACTTCAGGGCGAAGCGCGACCGGATGTTTGCGAAGCCGGGTATTTCGTTGATCGTCAAAGACAAATTGCGTAGGCGCACCCGTGCATCGCGCGGCGATACGCAGCCGTTGCGAGTTTCCGATTGCCAATACATACAGGTCTGTATACATATGAATGCCGATACGTTTTCTAATAAAGGAAGTTTGGCGATGAGCGGTAAAGTTGTGCTTGTGACGGGTGCGAGCAGCGGCTTTGGTAACCTTACGGTGCTGGAGCTGGCGAGACGAGGGCATACGGTGGTTGCGACCATGCGGGACGTGGAGGGAAGGAAGGCTCAGGTTCGCAAGGATCTCATCGACGCTGCAACAGCTGGAGGGCATGTGCTGCATGTTCTTGAAATGGACGTCGCCGACGAGGCTTCCGTCAATTCAACGATCGGCAAGGTCGTAAAAGAGCACGGAAAGATCGATGTGCTTGTCAACAATGCCGGATTGATGCCGATCGGCGTGACGGAAGCCTATACGACCGCCGATGTCGAACGGCTGTTCGCAGTCAACGTTTTCGGAACCATCCGAACAAATCGCGCCGTTCTGCCGCACATGCGCACCGCCGGGAGTGGGCTCCTCATTCAGGTGACGTCGCTGATGGGGCGGTTTACCATCCCGTTCTTCGGCGTCTATGCCGCGAGCAAGTTTGCGCTCGAAGCGCTGGCTGAAACGTACCGCTACGAACTGGCAAGCTTCGGGGTCGACTCTGTCATTGTTGAGCCAGGCCCGTTCCCGAGCAACCTGATCTCGTCCAGCCCTCAGCCGTCCGATACGGGCGTCCTCGCATCCTACGGTGACGTGGCGGCAATACCCGGCCAGATCAAGGCGAACGCCGAGATGTCGCACGATCCCGCAAATCCGCCCCGTCCGCAACTGGTTGCCGATGCGATCGCAAAGCTGATCGACGCGACCGAGCGGCGTCCGTTGAGAACAGTCGTCATGCCGGAGGGGCTCGATTATGGCGTCGGGCAGATCAACGAGGCCGTCGCGCCCATCCAGAACGGCATTCTCAAGTCCATGGGTATGGAACACCTGATCTGACAACCGGAACGGATCGGCGGGCGGGTGACTGCTCACCTGCCGATCCTCACACTCTTGGCTGGGCCTTGAACGTGTCCCCGATGAGCCTTGACTGCATGGCCATGTTAAGTTTTTGATGAGCAGCAGGGTGAGTACAAAGCCCGATAGGGCCAACCTACCGCTCAAGAGGATACCATCGAAGAACATCTTGCGGTTAGTGACGCACTCTATTCTTCGATGGCAATGCTGACCATATCAAGACGCCATCGCGTAGTAGGATTGTTCTGACCTGCGGCCGCTCACTGTCTTGAATCCGCGTAGCAGTTCGGCAAGCCCTTCGGTCTCCTGCGATAGGCTCTGGGCAGCAGCCGTGGTTTCCTCAACCATCGCAGCGTTCTGCTGCGTGACCTTGTCCATCTCGTCACCCGCGGCCGACACTTCACGCAGGCTGTGGGCCTGATCGCGGGACGATACGGCAATCTCGGTGATGGTTGCATTCATGGCGCTGACTTGGCTGACGATCTGCTGAAGCGAGACCCCGGACTCGCCCACCAGCCGCACGCCCGTGTCAACTTCCTTCGCCGACGTCGAAATCAGATCCTTGATCTCCCGGGCCGCCTTCGCGGAACGCTGGGCAAGCTCGCGAACTTCCTGTGCGACAACTGCAAAGCCCCTGCCGGCTTCCCCGGCGCGCGCAGCTTCCACGCCGGCATTCAGCGCAAGAAGGTTCGTCTGGAAAGCGATCTCATCGATAACATTGATGATATTGCCGATCTTCAACGATGACCCCTGAATTTCCGTCATCGCGGCGATAGCACGAGCGACAATTTCGCCACCCTTCTCGGCGGTGGTCCGCGCTGTCGCCACCACGCTCTGGGCACGGCTTGCGCCTTCGGCAGTTCCGTTCACACCACGCGTCACATCGCCCAGTGCTGCAACGGTTTCCTCGAGTGAGGCTGCCTGCTGTTCGGTACGGCGGGCCAGATCGTTGGAGGCGGTGGAGATCTCGGTGAGGCCTGAACGGATGGTGCCGACGGCGCGAATGACAGAGTCTATGACGTCCTGGAGACTTTCCACCGAGCTGTTGAAGTGGTCGCGGATCTTGACGTAGCGTTGATCGACGGCGCCCACCCGGATCGTCAGGTCGCCCTTCGATAGAGCGTCGAGCCCCAACGAGATCTGCCGGAAAGCATGTTCCATCACATCGGCATCGCTCAAGCGCTCGGCCTCCTGGCGCAGGCGCTCTTCCTCGACGGCCAGACGGGCACGTTCGGCGTTGGATTCTGCGATCAGCTTGGCGCGTCCCGTCTCCTGGAAGACTTTCAACGAGCGTGCCATCGCACCCAATTCATGCTTGTAGTCAGTGCCGGTTATCGTGAACTGATCGTCGCCCCGGGCCAGTCGCTCCATGGACTGGGCCATCTTGCTCACGGCGGAGGATATCAGCTTGCCGATGAAATAGGACAGGACGAGGCCGATGACGATCAGGAGGCCACTGATGACGAGCGTCGTGTTGCTGGCGGAAGCCACCGTATCGTCCACCGAACCGTCGAGCGCCTTTTGCGCGCCGGCGATGTTGGCTTGCAGTTTGTCGAATTCGGCGGAGATCTTCGGCGCGAGCACGCTGAGTTGTGTCTGACGAATGGTATCGCTGGCCCTGAGAACCGTTCTCAGGTCTGCGAGGCGGGCCGTGTAGTTCTGCATGAGCTGGTTGGCACCGAGAACGCGCTTTTTCTGCAGCTCGTTCCTCGCAGCCTTCACCGCGTCCTCATTCAGGGACACGGCTTCGGCAAGTGCTGCCTGCGCTGTATCGTAGGCAGCAAAATCTCCCGCGTGCACGAAACGCTCGGAGTAGTATAGGCTGCGGTTCAGCGCCTCAAGTGTCGCCGCTGTCTTTTGCAGCAGCGGTACGTCGCCCTGACGCCCCGCGCTGGTCATGACATCGTTCAGCGCGACGCTTGTCCACGGGCCGAACTCGGTGACTTTGGATAACAAGCTATCTCGCTTCGCCTGAAGCACGACGATTTGCTCGAAAGCCTGGCTGTAGGACGCGATGTCCGTACGGATCGTCGCAAGACCGGCAGCGAGGTCACTATTGCCGCCAAAGCGTTGGTCGGCGTCTTCGAAACCCTTCACACCTGCACGAAAGCGTTCCACGATCGCCTCGCCAGGCGTTGCGCGGAACGCCTCGACTGACATCTGAATGTCGTTCAGGCGGTCGCTGTAATCCGAAATAGCCAGACTTTGACCCGTTGTGGCGCGATAGGACGTGAAGATGGACGCCAGCCCGTTCAATCCGGATATAGCGGTTGCCGTCAGCAAGCTCATCAGGAGAATCAAGGGTACGAAGCCGGCGGTGATCTGTGCGCGAATACCGCGCTTATTCCATAACGAAAGCATCTCAGACCTCTTCTATTCACTGGCTCTTCGGCAGATATTTTGCGGCGGTCTGTGGCGTGACGAGTTCGAACGGAATGTCGTTCTCCCGTGGCACGGTCTGCTTCTGGGCGAGCTTTATGGCTGCATCCAGCGCGCCGGCGCCCTGTCCCGTCGCACTTTGAAGCACGGTCACATCGAGTTCGCCGGCGACCATCGCAGCCAGCGCATCGTCGGTCGCATCGATACCAGCGACCACAACGTCCTTCATCGGCACGTTGGCCTTCTTCAAGGCCCGGATCGCGCCAAGCGCCATCTCGTCATTGTTGGCGATGACGGCGTCGAACTTCACACCGGCGGCCAGCCATTCCTGCATCTGCTGGTCGGCATAGTCTCGCGACCAGTAGGCGGCCTGTCGCTCGACGATTTCGAGCCCCTTGCACTCTGGCGTGGCGATCACGTCGACAATATCCTGGGTCCGCATGCGCGCGGCGGGGCTGAATGGTTCGCCCATCAAAACGACGACGCGGCCCTTGCCGTTAAGGCGAGCGCAGACTTCCTTCGTCTGCATCGTGCCCGACTCTTTTTCATTGGACGCGACGACGGCCTGAGTAGCTGGCAAGTCTTCGAGATTGGAGGGGACATTGTTGAGATAGACCAACGGCACCCCGCCATCGACCGCAATCTTCGTCAGCTGAGGGCCGAGATCGCCGTCGGCGACCGTGACGATGATGGCATCGACCTTGTCGGCAACGAATTTCTGCATCTGCTTCTTCTGAAGCTCTGCGTCGCCTTTGGCGTTCTCCGTCAGAAGCTTGGTGCCGGATATTGTCTTTGCATGCGCCGTGATGCCGTCAAGCAGCGCTGTTCTGAATTTGTCCAGATCGGACATTGAGACACCAATCGTCTGCGCGTGTGCCGCAGACATAGAGAGTGCCAGAGCGATAGAAGCGAGCGCGCTGCGTTTCATGGTTCCCGTCCGGTTTCAGGTCTTACGGGAGTATTTCAGATATGCGTTAATTCTTGCTTGATGAGGTAACGTTCTAATTAATATTATTTTTTTCTAAATAAAAGAAAACGTTGCAGATCTCTTGTCTCGCGAGACTACAGGTTCGTCCTGACAACAAGACGACGATCGAACCATTGGGTCATTCAAAGATGCTGTTCTGAACGGATACGGATTTCATCTTGGAAAATTCGACGCGCGGATTTGATATCGCTGAACCCGATGAGAATAGCGAACCGAAGGACTGTCGAACGCGAGACTCCTGCGCGTCTTGCAATGACCGTCGTCGTTTCGAAAGCAAGGCGTTCCGGGTCGTCAAAACACAGCCTTGCAACATTCTCGACACGAGCCGGGAACCGGAGGTTCCGCTTGACGATCTCGTCTTTCAGGCTCCGGAAGCTGACCGGAGCCTGTCTCGCTTGAGGCATCGAAACCCCACTTGTTACAGGATCTCGGAAAGCCTGACCGTCTGACCTGTCTTCAGCGACAATGTCGCCGCCTCTGCAAGTGCCAGCGCGTTGACACCGTCCTGCAACGAAACCGGCAGGGTCGAGCCTGACGTGATGGCATCGACGAAGGCGTTCCACTCGATCGAATAGGCGCGCATGTAGCGCTCGAGGAAGAAGAACTCCGGCTTGGCACCGGTCACGCCATCCTTCGTCGACTTTGTCACCGTGTTCTCAAGGATGTTTCCGGCCGAAAGAAGACCCTCGGAGCCGAGAAGCTCGATGCGCTGGTCGTAGCCATAGACGGCTCGACGGCTATTCTTGATGACGGCGATACGTCCATCGTCAAACTTCAGCGTGACGGCAGCGGTATCGACGTCACCGGCGGCACCGATCTCGGGATCGACGATCGAGCTTCCGGTGGCCGTGACGGTTTCAGGAGCGCCGCCGAAGATCCAGCATGCCATGTCGAAGTCGTGGATCATCATGTCCCGGAACAGACCGCCGGACACCTTGATGTAGGAAACCGGCGGCGGTGCCGGATCGAACGAGGTGATCGACAGAAGCTCGGTCTTGCCGATGTCGCCACGGTCGGCGGCGGTCTTGAGGGCCGCGAAGTTCGGATCGAAGCGACGATTGAAGCCGATCATCACGGGTTTGCCGGTGGCATCTGCGACCACCTGGCAGGCGCGTGCCCGCTCCAGGCTGAGGTCGACCGGCTTTTCGCACAGCACAGCCTTGCCGGCCTTCGTCGCCGCTTCGATGAGATCGGAATGCGTGTCGGTCGATGTTGCGATCAGCACGGCGTCGATGGAGGCATCGTTGATGATGTCGGCGCTGGAACGTGCTTCGGCGCCATACTGGGCGGCGAGCTTTCCGGCGGCATCCGTGTTGACGTCGGAAACCGCGATCAGTGCGCTTCCGGGATTGGAGGTAATCGCTTTGGCGTGGACGTTACCAATTCGTCCGGCACCGAGAAGACCGATTTTCAGCATTTTCATTCCTTCCGACATATGGATGCGCGTGCCATGCAGGCGATTGCGCAGAGACGAAGAGTGCTTGAGCATTTCCAGCCGAAGCGGGATCGCTTCGGCGTTGGACAATGCGGAGAAAACAAGAGGATAGAGCATTTTCGGTGAACCCTTGTTCGCCGGAAATGCTCTAGAGGGTGAACGCCTGGCGGAAGCGGCTAAGCGCAAGCTCGTCATCTTCGGACGGCCACGCTTCAAGACCGATGACACCCGAATAGCCCATGGCATGCAGCGCACGCGCAATTGCGGGGTAGTTGATCTCGCCGGTACCTGGCTCCTTGCGTCCGGGCACGTCCGCCACCTGGATTTCACCAATATAGGGAAGCGCCTGACGGCAAAGCTCGATGAGGTTCCCCTCGCCGATCTGCGCATGGTAGAGATCGAGATTGAGCTTCAGCGACGGCCTGTTGACGGCTGAGACGAGTGCAATCGTATCCGCTGCCTTGGCAAAAGGCGTCTTCGGGTGGTCGACAGCCTCGTTGAGGTTTTCCAAGACGAAGGTCACGCCCTCTTCCTCGCCGAGATCCGCGATCCGCTCCAGGGTATCGCGCGCCTTGAGCCACATGGCGGGGCTCACAGTATGCGCCTTGACGACCGGCAAGCCGTCGCCGTCGAGGCCCGTTCCGTGCAGGTTCAGGCGCGGGCAGCCGATGTCCTTTGCAACGGGAATGGAGAGGCGCGCGGTGCGCAGCAGTTCCTTCGCACCATCGTCATCGGCCAGCGTTCCCGTGACATAACCCGTCATGGACGAGAAGGTCGCGCCCGAACTGGCAAGCGCCGGAATATCGTGCTTGGTCCAGTCCCAGATTTCAGCGACGAAGCCAAGCTCGGTAATTCTCTTCAGGCGCTCGGTGACGGGCAGCGAGCGGAAGACCATCTCCGCGCAGACCGCCAGTGTGAAAGCTCCAGCCGGTGCCGGTGTTTCCGTCATCATGTTCATCCTCTTCATTTGGTCTCGGTTCACGCGACGTGGTCTAGATCATGCCGCCGAGTTCGTTCGACAGTGCCTGCAGCTCTTTGCCGCCGGCCATCATGTTCTGCAGTTCCTCGATCGAGATCTCGCTCTTGGCATAGGTCCCCAGCGTCTTGCCGCGATTGAGAATCGTAAAGCGGTTACCGACGGCGAAGGCATGGCGCACATTGTGCGTGATGAAGATCACGCCGAGGCCCTTTTGCTGCACATGATGGATGTATTTCAGGACCATGGACGTCTGCGCGACGCCGAGTGCCGATGTCGGTTCGTCAAGGATGAGCACCTTGGCGCCGAAGTAGACGGCCCTTGCGATGGCGACGCACTGCCGCTCGCCACCGGACAAGGTTCCCACGGCCTGATTGGGGTCGCGAACGTCGATCCCGATCTTTTGCATCTCCTCGCGCGTCACGGCATCGCAATGCTTGAAGTCGATGTAGCGGAAGGGCGGAATGCCCTTGCGCGGCTCGCGGCCCATGAAGAAATTGCGCGTGACCGACATCAGCGGGATCATTGCGAGGTCCTGGTAGACGGTCGCGATACCCGCATCCAGCGCGTCACGCGGGCTCGAAAAGGCGACAGGCTTTCCATTCACCAGCAGTTCGCCGCCCGAAGGCTTGACGACACCCGAGAGCGTCTTGATGAGCGTGGATTTACCTGCGCCATTGTCTCCGAGAAGGCAGAGGACTTCGCCTTCCAGAACCTTCATCGAGATGCCGGACAGGGCGATGACCGAGCCGTAATGCTTGACGATCTCCCGGGCTTCGATGATCGGCGCTGCCGATCCGTTTGTTGCGTCAGCCATGATCAACGCTCCCCTGTAACCTTGCGGCGGATGAAATTGTTGAAGAGGACGGCAAGCAGCAGCATCGAGCCGAGGAAGACCTGGAACCAGTCGGAGTCGAACTTGGTGTAGGTGAGGCCGATGGAGACAAGGCCGAAGATGATGGCACCGAAGAATGCGCCGATGGCCGAACCGTAACCGCCAGTCAGAAGGCTTCCGCCGATGACGGCCGCAATGATGGCCTCGAATTCCTTCTGAAAACCGCGACGGGCATCCGTAGAGCCGGCATCCAGCACGGTGATGATGGCGACAAGAGCAGCGGCGCAGGCCGTGAGGGCGAAGAGGCCGGTCTTGACGCGATCGACGGGCACACCGGAATTCCGGGCTGCATTCGGATCGCCGCCAACAGCGAAGATCCAGTTGCCGACGCGTGTCCGCAGCAGAACCCATGTGGCGATGCCGGCAAGGGCGACGAACCAGACCACCGAGACGGGAACCCCCGCAACCTTGGGAACGCCGTTGTCGAACTTGTCGATCAGGTTGTTCTCGGCAAGCCAGGCGAAGAAATTCTGGAACGCGAGACCGGAGAAGAGCTTGGCGATGGACGCATCGCCGACAGCCTGGCCGATGCCGCGAAGCTGCGTCGAGCCGCCAGTCGCCCATTTCAGCCCGACGAGGGTGAGGCCCCGGAGAATAAACAGGAAAGCGAGCGTCACGATGAAGGATGGCAGACGCGTCCGGATGACGATCTGACCGTTGACGGCGCCGAGAACGGCTGCAAACAGCAGCGTGAACAGAATGGCGATCCAGAGTGGCTGGGCGAAGTTGACCAGCAGGCCGCCGAAGATCAGGCCTGCAAACGCGACCATGGAGCCGATCGAAAGGTCGAATTCGCCGCCGATCATGAGAAGCGAGGCTGCGATGGCGAGAATGCCAAGCTGCGAGGCCGGCGCAAGGACGGTCATCATGCCCGCGAGGGAGAACATGGACGCGTCTGCGGTGAAGAAGAAGAAGATGATCACCATCAGCAGGCCCGCGACGGCGCCGAGTTCGGGACGCCGCATCAGGCTCGTCAGCAGGCTGACCTTCTTGATGCGTTCGTCGGCTTTCACCGATGTAGCTGGAATAGTGGTGTTTTCGGTCATGGTTCCTCCCGGGGCGTCTAGGCCACAGCCATGCAGGACAAGGCTAAGGGTGGGCAAAAGATGGGCAGAGGACGGCCGGCAGCTCACCATCGAGCGGGAGCTGCCGGAACGTGCTAGCGGAGTTCGATCAGCGGATGCCCTGTGCCGAAAGTTCGACGACCTGCTCTGCCTTTTCCTTCGTGATCAGGTTCGGACCCGAGGGAACGTTGCCGCCGGGAATGAGACCGTACTTCGCATTGTTTGCCAGAAAGACCGTGGGAAGGTAACCCTGCAGGAACTGCTGCTGGTCGATCGCAAAGGCGGCTTCGCCCGCGGCGACGGCCTTCAGGAAGTCAGCGGAGAGGTCGAACGTGGCAACATTGATCTTGCCGGTCTTGCCGGCATCCTTGACGGCAGACAGAGCCGGCTCGCCGGCCGTGCTGGCGCCGAGCGCCATGATGGTATCGATCGCGTCGTTGGAGCTCAGTGCCGCCTTGACCTTTGCTGCCACTTCCGCCGGGTCGTTCGATACGGGCAGGACGGTGACGCTGCCGCCGAAGCCATCCGAGAAGCCCTTGCAACGCAGGTCGAGCGAGACGTTGCCGACTTCCTGGTTGATGCAGATACCGGTCTTGCCGCCCATCTGGTTCAGCTTCTCGCCGGCAGCCTTGCCGGCACCATATTCGTCCTGACCGACATGCAGCAGTGCGCCGAGTTTCTTGGAAACGTCGGATCCCGCATTGATGGAGATAACGGGAATGCCCGCGGCAACGGCCTTCTGGATCGACGGACCGAGTGCGGACTCGTCAGGGATCGAAACGATCAGCCCGTCCGGCTTCTGATTGACAGCGGCGTCGATCAGCTGGCTCATCGCCACCATATCGAACGTTTCAGGCGCGCGGTAATCCACCTCGATGCCAGCATCCTTGGCGCCTGCGGTCACACCGTTCTTGACCACCGACCAGAAGGGGTCGTTGGCCTGACCGTGGGTTACGGCGATAATCTTGATGTCCTTGGCGCTGGCCATGGTTCCTGCACCGGCAACGGCTGCAACGACCGAAACGCCGAGCGCGAGCTTCTTCATAAGCGATGTCATGTTCATTCCTCCCATTGACGCGGCACAGCCAGCGTCGTTCCTCACCCGCGACCCGGACCTCCCCTGGTCGCTCACATCGTCAACGGCAGCGTGCTACCGGTAGCAATGCTGCAATTCATATTGTTTACGGCTAACATGTCAACTCAATAATTCTATTTGGATACGAAATGGAATATTCATTCCGTATGATGCGCAGGAGGTGAGGCCGATATGGCGAAACGGGCAACAGCGGAAGATGTAGCAAGAGCAGCCGGCGTCTCGAAGTGGACCGTGATCCGCGCGTTCACACCAGGCGCTTCGATCTCGGAGAAAAGCCGGGTAAAGGTCTTGGGAGCTGCTGAACAGGTCAACTATCGCCCGAACCTTCTAGCCCGCAGTCTGGCAACGAACTTAACGCACCAGATCGCTATCCTCGTCGACGACTTCAAAAATCCCCACAAGCTGCCCGTTCTCGAGCTCTTGACAGGCAAGCTTCAATCGGAAGGCATGCTAGCTGTTCTGATCAATATCAACGAACATTTCGACCACGTGCAGGCTTTGCTGGAAGCGGGTCAGCGGCAGGTCGATGCCGTCATTCTGTTTGGCACGGCGTTCCGTCCGGAAATGCTGGCAGATGACCGCCTGAAGGGTGGCGCACCGCTTTATGTTCTCGCCCGAGACAGCCAGATTCCCAACGTCCCAGCGGTAACGTGCAACTCGGCATTGGCAATGCAGGAAATGTGCGAGCACTTTCATGCGAAGGGATATCGGCGACCTGCTTTCCTTTCAGGTGCGCGGACAGTCTCGACGGCCTTGGGCCGGCGACGCACTTTCCAAGACTTCTGGGAGGCGCAAGGCGCGGATCCCGTGCAAGATCTCTTCGCTGCCTCTTATGGTTCAGACGAGGGGTTTGCCGCTGTGAGGCACGCCTTCGAAGCAACCCCACGCAAAGGTTGGCCAGACCTTCTGATGTGCGAAAACGATGCCTTGGCATTCGGCGCTATCGACTACGTCCGAAGCGTCCTAAACCTTCGTCTACCTCAGGACATTGCGATTGCCGGCTTTGACAACACGCCGCTCTCGGCGTCCCCAGCCTACGACCTCACGACCTACGAACAGCCGGCAGCCGAGATGGTCGCCGTCATCGTAGAAATGATCCTTGGCAGAGTGCCTAGGGAAAGGAGAGCCCTGAAGGGGAAGTTTATCGCTCGTTCAACGGCTTGAGCAACATGAGGAACGCATCGCCGTCATGTGTTTTCGCAAGAGAGCACCATGCGCAAATCGCTCGGGAAATTCGATAATCTCCCCATTAACCCTGCCCTGATTCGATCCCACACTTCATCATGCCGCCGCCGACTGAAGTCTTGCCACCTTCTCCAACATGCACTCCAGATTGAGGAAGCAGATCAAGCCCTCCGGTTGGGCGATGATGCCGTCGGCGTAGTGCGTGCCCGCGGAGGCAAAGCGAGGTCCCGTCAAGGTCAAGTGACAATCCGTTGGCGATGGCGGTCATCCTGATCGACCTCGACGGGTTCAAGCCGGTCAATGATCAACTGAGCCACGAAGCTGGCGACCAGTTCTTAAAACGTTCGGGGGTCAGTGTTTATCCTCAGGATGGCCAGAACCTGCAAGCGCTCATGCGACATGTCGATGAGGCTCTCGCCCAGCTCGGTATCGAACTCTGCGATTTCGATTACAGCCTGGCAACTTGAGTGCGGCGACCGAACTCGCCTCACCAATGCGACGGGCTTTCGCAAGATCACGGCACGGACGATGGATGTTAAGGCCAAGTTCTATATATCTGCCGCATTCGCCACTTCGGCCTTAAGAATGAAAGCTCGAAAACGAGATGCTTCTGAACGATCTGAACAGCTTCATCGACACCCGTTCGCGCGATCATGAGCCTCAACTTGTCGCCATCCGGCGCGATCTGCACATGCATCCCGAAGTCGGCTTCGACGTCGAGAGAACGGCAGGTGTGGTGGCGCGGGAACTGTCGCGGCTCGACATCCCGCATGTGACCGGCGTCGGGCGAACCGGTGTGGTCGGTTTCATCGAAGGGGGCGCGCCGGGTCCAACCCTTCTCATCCGTGCCGACATGGATGCTCTGCCGATCCGGGAGCAGACAGGCTTACCTTTCGCGAGCGTGATCGACGGCCGGATGCATGCCTGTGGCCACGATCTTCATACGGCGACGCTGATCGGGGTCGGCGCTGTCCTGAAGGAAATCGCGCCGCAGCTTCGTGGAAATATCAAGCTGATGTTCCAGCCGGCCGAGGAAACGCAGGAGAGCGGTGCCGCGGCGATGATCGCCGATTGTGTCCTCGACGATGTGGACTTCGCGCTTGGCTTCCACAATCATCCAGACGAGCCGGTGGGCACGTTCAGCTTCGTGGAAGGCATCGCGAACGGCTCCTCCGATGAGTTCGATATCACGCTTTACGCCGCATCCGGCCATGCCGCCCGTCCGCATCTGGCGATCGACCCGGTCGTTGCGACCGCGCAGCTGATCACGCAGATGCAGACCATCGTCTCCCGCGAGATCGACCCCATGCAGCCGGCCGTTCTGACAATCGGCTCCATCCACGGCGGTCATACCCACAACATCATTCCCGACAGCGTCACCATCATGGGAACCGTGCGCTGCCAGGATCCGGTATCCCGCGATGTCATCGAGGCCGCCATCCGCCGTATCTGCGCGGGTCTGGAAGCATCGATGCGGGTGCGCTGCGCTATCAACTTCGTGCGCGGGGTCCCCTCTCTGGTGTCCGACGACCGGCTCCTGAAGGTGACGATGTCGGCAATCCGCGATCATTTCGGCGATGTCGTTCGCGGGCGGGCTTCCAGTCTGGGCGCGGAAGACTTTGCACTTGTCGGCGCAAGGATACCCGCTTTCCAACTCGGCGTGGGCGCAGCACAGGATGGCCGGAACGATCAGCTTCACAATTCGGACTACCAGCCCGACGAAGGCTGCATCGTCAATGGCGTGGTAGCGCTATCGCTGACAGCGGCGAAACTGCTGTCCTGAACGCGCTTCTTCGGTGCGAAACACGGCAATCTGCATTTTCTTCTCTTCTAAAGGGCAAGTTTTAGAACGATATTGCGGGATCGTACCGAGAGAAACCTCTAATGACCGTGAGATGCCGGAGCTTTCAGCTCTCGATCACAAAACGCTTTTGCCAGAACGGATGACCGATGCCGGACCATACGACACCTTCCAGCTTCCTGCAGCCAACGCGTCGCCGTCTCCTACAAAATGCTGGACTGTTGTCCGCAACGTTGTCGGCTGGCGGGCTTTTGCTGCCCGGTGCAGCACGTGCCCAGCAGCCCGCGCCGGTCAAGGGCGGGCACCTCGTTCTCGGTCTCGATACCGCGTCGAGTTCCGACCGTCTCGACCCGGCCTTCTATACGGAGGCCTATATGTACACCGTCGGGTTCCAGCTCTTCAACACGGTGCTGGAGCTTGGACCTGATGGCAAGCTGATCGGCGCTCTGGCCGAAAGCTGGGAAGCGACTGCGCCGGATGCCAGCACCTGGGTGTTCAAGCTGAAGAAGGGCATCCAGTTCCACAACGGCAAGGAGCTCGTGGCGCAGGACGTCGTCTACTCGCTCAATCACCACCGCGGCGAAAAGAGCAATTCCGGCGGCAAGGGCCAGCTTCTGGCCGTGACCGACATCAAGGCGACAGATACGCATGAGGTGACGGTAACGCTGAGCGCCGGCAACGCCGATTTCCCGGCGGCTCTGGTGGATTATCACATGGGCATCGGCCCGGATGGCGGCGATTTCGACAAGGGCGTCGGCACCGGCGCTTTCGTTCTCGAAGACTTCCAGCCCGGCGTTCGCGCGCTGACCAAGCGCAACCCGAACTACTGGGCCTCCGACCGCGCCTATGTCGATTCGGTCGAGACGATCGCGATGAGCGATGCGACGGCGCGCATGGCCGCGCTGCTCAGCGGGCAGGTGCACATCATCAACCGTGTCGAGCCCCGCGCGTTGAGCCGCCTGAGCGCACGCCCCGGCGTGCAGATCCTGCGCTCGCAAGAGAACACGATGTTCTGCTTCCCCATGCGGGTGGACACGGCGCCTTACGACAATGTCGATCTCCGGCTCGCGCTTAAATACGCGATCGATCGCGAGGAACTGCAAAAGAGCCTTCTGGTCGGCACCGGTGCCATTGGCAACGACAACCCGATCGCGTCCTGGAACCCCTATTTCGCCAAGGACATTCCCCAACGCCCTTACGATGCCGACAAGGCCGCCTTCCACTTCAAGAAGGCCGGTTCGCCCGGTGGCATCCAGCTGAGCGTGTCCGATAACGGCTTTCCGGGTTCGGTCGATGCGGCCCAGCTGTTCCAGGCCTCGGCGGCGAAGTCCGGTATCACCATCGATGTCGAGCGCGTACCCTCCGACGGTTATTGGGACGAGGTCTGGCTTAAGAAGCCGTTCGTCGCCTCCAACTGGTCCGTTCGGCCGACGGCCGATGCCATGCTGTCGCTGATCCTCCAGTCCGACGCGCCCTGGAACGAGACGGCATGGAAGGACGAAGCCTTCGACAAGCTGCTGGCGGCTGCCCGCGTCGAACTGGATGAGACGAAGCGCAAGCAGATCTACCACGATCTGCAGGTGAAACTGGTCGATGAGGGTGGCGAGCTGATCCCCCTCTTCGTCGATAACATCGCAGCCGCCTCCGACAAGATCGGCGGTTACGTGCCGGTCCCCGGCGGTGGCGACCTTAGCGGCTATCGCATTGCCGAGCGTGTCTGGCTCAACGCCTGAGCGCAAGCCGATGCCGAGGCGTCCACCCGGAGCATGGCCGGGTGGCGTCACGGTCAAAACGACCATCCCTCATTGCGTCGCGCACCGGATCGGGTTAGCGGCAATGCCTCAATTCTTGCAACATGGAAACAGGCCCCCCCTCCTTGGCTGACGGAACCGAAACAGACATCAAGGTCATGTCCGTCCTTGCGGCACCAAAGGCTGCGGGTCTCAGCCTCTGGGCGATGCTCGCAAGGCGGCTTGCGCTCGGTCTTGTGCTGCTCTGGGCGGTATCGCTCGTCATCTTTGCGGGCACGCAGATCCTGCCCGGGGATGTCGCAAGTGCCATGCTGGGACAGCAGGCAACGCCGGAGGCTGTTGCGAGCATTCGGCAGGAACTGGGTCTTGAGCAGCCGGCGGCCGTTCGTTACGTCAAGTGGCTGGGCGGAGCCGTCACGGGGGACTTCGGCCGCAGCTACAGCAACCGGCAGGACATAGCGAAGAGCATTGCCCCACGGCTCAAGAATACGCTGCTGCTTGCGGCGATGGCGGCCGTGATCGCCGTGCCCCTGTCGATCGGACTCGGCATTCTGTCCGCTCTTCACGCGGGAAGCTGGATCGATCGCACGATCGGCCTCGTGACGCTCGCCGCCGTTTCCCTTCCGGAGTTCTTCGCGGGCTACCTGTTGATCGCCTACTTCTCGGTGACGCATTTCTGGCTGCCGAGCAGCGCAGCCGTTTCGGACAGCATGTCCCTCGGGCAGCGGCTTGTCGTCATGCTTCTCCCCTGCCTGACGCTGGTTCTTGCCGTGGTCGGCCATATGATGCGGATGACGCGCGTAGCGCTCCTTAACGTCATGGCATCGCCCTACATCGAGACAGCGCTTCTCAAGGGGTTGCCCCGGTCACGCATTGTCTGGAAGCATGCGCTGCCCAATGCGGTGTCGCCGATCGTCAACGTCGTCGCGCTCAATATTGCCTATCTCGTCGTGGGCGTCGTCGTGGTCGAGGTGATCTTCGTCTATCCCGGCATGGGGCAGTACCTCGTCGATCATGTCGCCAAGCGCGACGTACCGGTGGTGCAGGCGGCGGGCCTTGTGTTCGCGGCGATCTACATCGTTCTCAACATCGTTGCGGACATGATTTCCGTCATCGCAAATCCCCGCCTGAGGCATCCGCGATGAACCGCCTGCCGCCCCTGACGCCACTGGCGCTGATCGGTCTTTTCGGCGCTGCGGCCTTCGTCCTGCTCGCAGCCTTCGCGCCGTGGCTCGCGCCGCACCCCGTCTCCGCTGTCGTGGGCGGCGTCTGGGACCCGCCTTCGGCCGATGCGCTGCTCGGCACCGATAATATCGGACGCGATCTCTTCTCCCGTCTCGTCTGGGGCGCGCGGGTCACCTTTACCATCGCCGCGCTGTCGACCGCTCTTGCCTTTCTTCTCGGCATTTTCCTCGGATTTTATGCCGCCGTTCGCGGCGGGTGGATCGATCAGCTTCTTTCGCGCCTGAACGATCTCATGATGGCGATACCAACGCTGATCTTTGCCCTCGTCGTGCTCGCTGTGCTGCCGAAGACCATGGTGGTGCTGGTTCTCGTCATGGCAACGCTCGAGTCAACGCGGGTGTTTCGCGTCAGCCGCGCCATCGCGGCGGATCTCGTCGTGCTGGACTATGTCGAGGTCGCGCTGCTGCGCGGCGAGAGCTGGCGCTGGGTGATCCTGCGCGAAATCCTTCCCAATGCGCTTTCCCCACTTTTGGCGGAGCTCGGCCTCCGCTTCGCGTTTGCGATCCTGTTCCTGTCGACGCTGTCGTTCCTCGGTCTCGGTGTCCAGCCGCCGATCGCCGACTGGGGCAGCCTCGTGAAGGAAAACAAGGACGGCCTGCTGTTTGGCGTGTTTGCCGCGCTCATTCCCGGCGCCGCCATCGCCGTGCTCGTGATCTGCATCAATCTCGTCGTCGACTGGATGCTCCAGAAGACGACCAGCCTGAAGGGGACGCGCCGCAATGGCTGAACTCCTGCTGAACGTGACAGACCTTGAAATCAAGGCCGGCGCGGAGACGATCGTCCACACGGTGTCGTTTGCGCTGGAGAAGGGGCGCGTGCTCGGACTGATCGGTGAGTCCGGCGCGGGCAAGTCCACCATCGGACTGGCATCTCTCGGCCATGTTCGCCAAGGTCTGCGGATCACGGGTGGCCGGGCCGAACTGAATGGCCGCGATATCCTGAAGCCAATGCAGCGGGATTCTCTCCACCTGCCGGGTGCCTCCGTGACATATGTGGCGCAATCGGCAGCGGCGGCATTCAACCCCGCGCATCGGCTGATCGATCAGGTCATCGAAGCCACGCTCTGGCACAGGCTCATGCCGCGTGCCGAGGCGGTCGAACGTGCCATCTCGCTGTTTGCCTTGCTCGGGCTGCCGGACCCGGCCCGGTTCGGTGATCGTTATCCGCATCAGGCTTCCGGCGGGCAGCTGCAACGTGCCATGACCGCCATGGCCCTTTGCCCGAAACCGGAACTGATCGTCTTCGACGAGCCGACGACGGCGCTCGACGTAACGACCCAGATCGGCGTTCTCGCGGCCATCAAGCATGCGATTTCCCAGACCGGCACCGCCGCCCTCTACATTTCGCACGACCTCGCCGTCGTTGCGCAGGTTGCCGACGAGATCCTCGTCTTGCGCAATGGCCGGATGGTCGAGCGCGGGCCTGTCGAGCGGATTTTCCAGGCTCCGCAGGAAAGCTATACGAAGCGCCTTGTGTCCCTTCGCCGGGCGGAGAAGACCGTGCAGGCGGGCGGTGACGAAACCCTTCTTCGCGTTACAGGCATTACGGCGGGTTACAACAAGGGCGCCTCGGTCCTTCAAGACGTCAGTCTCGACGTCATCCGCGGGGAAACGCTGGCCGTGGTCGGAGAGTCCGGATCCGGAAAATCAACGCTTGCACGCGTGTTGACGGGGCTGTTGCCCGCTTGGTCCGGCCAGTTGGTGTTCGACGGCAAAGCGCTCGCCCCGGACCTCGCCGCCCGCGACGCGGACACCCGTCGCAACATCCAGATCGTCAACCAGATTCCCGATCTCGCGCTCAATCCGCGTCAGACGGTTGATGCGATCCTGTCGCGGCCCCTCGCCTTCTACTTCGGGCTGAAGGGGGCCGCTCTCCGACAGCGCGTGTCACTGTTGCTGGATCAGATCGAACTGCCGGCGACCCTTGCGGATCGATACCCCGCCGAGCTTTCCGGTGGCCAGAAGCAGCGGATCTGCATCGCCCGCGCGCTGGCGGCCGACCCGAAGCTGATCATCTGCGACGAGCCGACATCGGCGCTCGATCCGCTGGTGGCTGACGGTATTCTCGACCTGCTGATGCGCTTGCAAAGGGAGGTGGGAACCTCCTATCTCTTCATAACGCACGATCTCGCAATCGTGCGATCCATCGCGGACAGTGTCGTTGTGATGCTGGGTGGCGCGGTCGTGCGCAGCGGTCGGAAGGCCGATGTGCTCGCACCGCCGTTCGATCCATACACGGAAAGGCTGATCGCATCGGTTCCTGAAATGCGCCTCGGCTGGCTGGACGAGGCCATCGAGGGACGAACGCGATTCCAGACGCCTGAACCGCAATGAGCCCGAACAAAAATGAGAATAAAGGAATGACGGCATGACGAAGCAGGGTCTGGTTCTGGACGGCGGCACGGGCCGCGAACTCGAGCGCATCGGCGCGCCGTTCCGGCAGCCGGAATGGTCGGCGCTCGCGCTGATGGAAGCGCCGGAATACGTGCGCACGGTCCACGACAACTATATTGCCGCCGGCGCCGATGTCATCACCACCAACAGCTATGCCGTGGTCCCCTTCCATATCGGGGATGCCCGTTTCGAGGCTGACGGCGCCATGCTGGCTGCCCGCGCCGGCCGTCTTGCACGCGATGCTGCAGACGCGAGCCGTGATCGCAAGATCCTCGTTGCAGGCTCACTTCCTCCGGTTTTCGGCTCCTACCAGCCGGATCGCTTTGATCCCGAGCTTGCCGGCCGTTACCTCGACGTGCTGGTGGATGGCATGGCGCCATCGGTGGACCTCTGGCTCGCCGAAACGCAGAGCAGCCTTGCCGAAGCCCGGGCTGCACATGCGGCGACACAGGCGTCGGGCAAGCCGCTCTGGCTGTCCTTCACGCTCCGCGACGATATCCCCGTTTCCGATATGCCCGAACCGCTTCTGCGCTCCAACGAAACCGTGAAGGCTGCAGCGGAACTGGCGGCATCCGTCGGTGCACAGGCAATGCTGTTCAACTGCAGCATGCCCGAGGTCATGGAGGCAGCAATCGAGACCGCACGCTCGACCTTCGCAGACCTGGATGTCGATATCCGCGTCGGCGTCTATGCCAATGCTTTTCCTTCGCAACAGGGCGACGAGGAGGCCAACGCCACTCTCACCGAGGTCCGTGAAGATCTTGACCCCACGGCCTATGGCGAATGGGCCAAACGTTGGGCAGCATCGGGCGCCAGCATTATCGGCGGTTGCTGCGGGATCGGGGCAGATCATATCCACAGACTGGCCAAGGACTATCGCTGCTTTTGACCGCAGTCTCGGCAATTCTGCCAACACGACCGCCCGGGAACAATCCGTCAACCGGTGGTCGGCAGCAACGATCCGCCCGGCGCTGAGAGAAGCGCGAGAACAGTCAGTTTCTCTGCGTCCCGAACACACCAAACATATCGAAGGCCACGGGGCGTCGGCGATCGAGTGCCAGCCCGTCCCGGATTTCGATGATGTGTTCGCGCATGAGCAAGACGGCTTTTTCGACCTCGCCGGAAGCACAATGCTCAACAAGGTCGTCATGATGATCATGCCATCCCGCAAGCCCTGCCTGATTGTCGAACAGATGTACGATAAGGCTGGTCCGGGCGACCAGCAGCCGAACCTGCTCGGCCAGGATCCGGTTTCCCGAGAGTTCAGCCATGAGCACATGGAAACCACCCGAGAGATGGATCGCTTCGCGTATGTAGCCCTGCTGTCTCAGCCTGTCCTCCTGCTCGATATTGTCGCGAAGTCTGGCGATGGCTGCGGGGTCGGCAGCCCGCGCCACGGCTTCGGTCGTTCCGGCCTCGATGGCCACGCGGGCGGCAAAGACCTCGACCGCCTCGACGGCATCCGGTGCCGCCACGAACGCTCCACGCTTGGGGAAGAACACGACGAGCTTTTCCCAGGTCAACCTTTGTAGAGCTGTCGCGACAGTCCGTCTGCCAACCCCAAACGCTTCCATTAACGCGAGTTCCGTCAGCTTCGTCCCGGGCGGAAGCCGTTGATCGACAATCGCGGCAAACAGGTGCGCATACGCTTCATCGGCATCGTCAACTCTGGGCCGATTGCGGTCGTTCATAACGCCCACCAAGCGTTTGTTCTGCTTCATTGTTATTCTCTTTGGCGATCTTTGTTGCTGCAAATTGTGCGCAATGATGTTCGCGACGTTGTTTTCGTTCACGTTCGCAGACTGGCACGTCCCTTGCAATACCCTCCGCAGGCAATATCAAACAGGGGAATGACATGCACAGTTTCACCTCCACCCGTCGGACCATCCTTCAAATCGGGCTGGCCGCGCCATTCGTTCTGAGAGCGGGACGGAGCTTTGCCGCGACGCCGGTCAAGTTCTCATTCTCCGCACCCTTCGACGGATCAAACTCCCCCTTCCTCCTGGCCGAGAAGAATGGCTGGTATAAGGAAGCCGGGCTGGAATGCCAGTTCGATGCCGGCGGCGGCTCTGGTGAGGCTGCGTCTCGCACGGGATCGGGTGTGTATGACGGGGGCACCGTCGACATCAACAACGTGGCCGAATTCAATTCCAAGAACCCGACCGCTGAGATCAGGGCTGTCTACATGCTCTATTTCAAGAGCCCGCTTTGCGTTGCGACGCTCTCGAAATCCGGCATCGCCAAGCCTTCGGACCTGACTGGCAAAACCGTCGGCGCGGCGGCACCGGATGGCGCCTATCGGCTGTTTTCGACCTACGCCAAGACGACATCGATCGATCCGGCGACCATCGAGTGGAACATGGTAGGTCTGCAACTTCGGGAGGCGGTACTTGCCGGCGGCAGCGCGGACGCCATCCTCGGCTTTGATTCCACCATGTATTTCGGGCTGGTCAAAGCCGGTATCGCACCCGCCGACATCAAGTTCCTCTACTACGCCGATGCAGGTCTCGACCTCTACGGCAACGCAATCGTTCTGTCGAAGAAGTTTCGCACCACCAACCCCGAGGCAGCCAAAGCCTTCATCGCCGCGAGCGCACGCGGTTATCAAGCGGCCATAGCGGACCCCAAAGCCGCCATCGCTGCTCTCAAGGATCATTCTCCGCTGATCAACGCGGCGCTGGAAGAAGAAAAGCTGCGCTGGCTGGTGAAGAACCAGTTTACCACCGAGGAAACCATGAAGAATGGGCTCGGCGGAATAGACGCCTCGCGCCTGTCAAAGTCGATGGTTGCCGTGGCCGAGGGTTTCGGGCTGCCGTCCGTGCCGAAGGCCGAAGACCTGTTCGACGCCTCGCTCCTGCCCTCCGCCGACCTGCGGAAATTGCCGGCATGAGCTTCGATCTGGTGATCCGCGGCGGAACGATCGTCACAGCGTCCGATGTAACGAAAGCCGATCTTGGCATTCGAAGCGGTCGCATCGTAACGATTGCGGATCATATTTCCGGCGGGGAAGATGTCATCGATGCGTCCGGGCTGCTGGTCATGCCCGGCGGCATCGATGCACATTGCCATCTCGACCAGCCTCAGGCGCCAGGACTTGCGTCCAAGGGGGCTGCGATGGCAGACGGGTTCCGATCCGGAAGTATCAGTGCCGCCTTCGGCGGCACGACGACCATCGTGCCCTTTTGCGTGCAGCATCGTGGCCAGTCCCTGACCGCAGCCGTTGCCGACTATCACAGTCGGGCCGATGGCCAGTCGGTGATCGACTACGCGTTCCATCTGATCGTCAGCGATCCCTCACCTGCCGTTCTTGGTCAGGAACTGCCCGCTCTCATTCGCCGCGGCCATACCAGCATCAAGGTCTACATGACCTATGACGCGATGGTCCTCAGCGATCGGCAGATCCTCGATGTCTTCGAGACAGCGCGTCGGGAAAAAGCCGTGATGCTCATTCACGCGGAAAACCACGAGATCATCGGCTGGTTGGCCGAGCGGCTGGAACAGGACGGTCGCACGAAGCCGCTCGGTCATTCGCGTTCCAGGCCTCTGCCTGTGGAGCGCGAAGCGACGCATCGCGCGATGACACTTGCCGAGATCGCGGGCGTGCCGCTGGTCATCGTGCATGTGTCAGGAGGCGACCCGCTGGACGAAATCCGCCGCGCCCGTGCCCGCGGCCATGTGGTGATCGCCGAGACCTGCCCGCAATATCTGTTGTTGACCGAAGCCGACCTCGACATGCCCGATATGCTGGGCGCCAAGGCGATGTGCAGCCCTCCGCCAAGGGATACGCAGGCGCAAGCGGCACTCTGGCGGGGCATCGAGGACGGCACGATCGATATCTTCAATTCCGATCACGCACCCTACCGTTTCGATTCGGATGGAAAACTGAAGGCCGGCCCTGCCCCGTCGTTTCGCGCTGTAGCAAACGGCATTCCCGGCCTCGAAACGAGGCTGCCCATCCTGTTCAGCGAAGGCGTCGTCAAGGGCCGGATCGACCTGCAACGCTTCGTGGCGCTGACATCGACAAACAATGCCAGGCTCTATGGGCTTCATCCACGCAAGGGAACGATTGCTGTCGGTGCCGACGCCGACCTGGCGCTCTGGGACCCGGAGCGGCGCGTCACCATCACCAACGGCATGCTGCATCACAATGTCGATTACACCCCGTTCGAAGGACTGGAGGTGCAGGGCTGGCCGGAAACGGTGATCAGCCGCGGCGAGATCATTATTTTCAAAAACGAACTGAAGGCTGCGCCGGGTCGCGGCCGCTTCCTCACACAGGAGACATCTTCTGCCTGGAAGACGAGGGAGATCAAAGCATGGATCTGAAGATCGCGGGGAAACGCGCGCTGGTTCTGGGCGGCAACCGCGGCATGGGGCTTGCGATTGCCAAAACACTTGCCGTCGAAGGCGCGTCGGTCACGATCGCCGCACGCGACGAAAAAGCGCTTGCCGATGCGGCAAGAGAGATCGGTGCGGCGCATACGGTCGCGGTCGATCTTTCCGACACCGCGTCGCTTGCAACCTTTGCGGCAAAGGTCGGCGATATCGACATTCTCGTCAACAACACCGGCGGTCCGCCTTATGGCAGCGCTACAGGCCGCGACCTTCAGGATTGGGAGGAAAGCTTTCGCAGCATGTCGCTGTCTGTCATCGGGCTGACAGACCTGTTCCTGCCCGCGATGCGCGCCAAAGGCTGGGGCCGCGTGGTGACCGTCGTCAGTACCGGCGCGATACAGCCCATCCCTGTCCTCGGCATATCCAACACATTGCGGGCGGGGCTGATCGCCTGGTCGAAATCGCTTGCACCTGAGGTGGCCAAGGATGGCGTAACGGTCAATATCCTGATGCCGGGCCGGGTCGCAACCGAACGCGTCACCTTGACCGACGACGCCACGGCCGAGCGGGAAAACATCCCGGTCGAGACGGTAAGACAGCGATCCTTCGCGCAAATCCCGATGGGTCGCTACGCCGAGCCGGAAGAAATCGCTGCGGCAGCCACCTTCCTTTGTAGCGGTCTTGCATCCTATGTCACAGGATCCGTTCTCCGGGTCGACGGAGGCTATGTCCGCCATGTCTAACGAGAGATCGCTTGAGACCGGATCGGACGTCCGTGCGGCGGCCCGCTGCGGATATGCGGGTTTCACCGTCGGTCTCGCTCCGGGTTTCGTGCAGGCGAATGTCTACATCGTGCCTCAGTCCTTCGCCCGGGACTTTCTGGCATTCTGTCATGCCAACCCGGTTGCGTGCCCGATACTTGGCAGAGGCGAGGAAGGCTCGTACGCCATGCCGGCCCTCGGACGCGACATCGATATTCGAACGGATGTTCCGTCGTTTCTCGTACATGAGCAGGGCGTCGAGAGATCGGCAGCAGACATCGTCGATCTGTGGCGGGACGACTTCGTCGTCTTTGCCGTGGGATGTTGGCTCGGCGCGGAGGGAGCGCTCGCAAAAGCGGGCATCCGCATGCGCCACCGCGAACTCGGTCTTCAGGGCGGGCTTTACCGTACGCACCTTCTCGCCCACTCCACCGGACCTTTTCACGGACCGCTGATCGTTTCCATGCGTCCCTTTCACAGGGACGATGTTGAGGGTGTGATCTCCATAACGGCTGACATGCCGCTCAGTCATGGAGCGCCTCTCCATCTGGGCGATCCGGCCGCGCTTGGGATCGCGGATCTCGACCATGCCGATTGGGGAGATGTCGTTCTGCCCGGCGAGGACGAGACCGCTGTCTTCTGGCCCTGCGGCCTGACGGCCCTGCAAGCGTTGAAGAACGCGAAAATACCCTTTTTCATCAGCCATGCGCCGGGCGCCATGCTCGTGACCGATCTCAAGGAGGTGTTTGCATGACCCTTGTTCGCCCGGCGTTTAAACTGACGCATCGCGGCGCCATGCTTTTGCTCGACGCCGCGATCGATGCCGCTGAGGCAATGGGCGTTCCGCAATGCATCGCTGTCGTCGACGAGGGCTGCAACCTCCTGTCCTTCGTGCGGATGGATGGATCGCGCGTTCTGTCCATCGAAAGCGCGACCCGCAAGGCGATGACGGCCGCGACGACCGGACAGCCCACCGGTGGCATTGCCGCCGACAAGGCACTTCTGCTTGCGGAAGCGACATCCGGCCGGATGACCAACCTCCTCGGAGGCCTGCCGCTGATCGCCGACGGTCATATCGTCGGCGGTATCGGCGTCGGTTCCGGCACGGGCGAACAGGACCTCGAGATCGCCAAGGCCGCCATCGCGGCCTTCGAGCGCTCACTGCGCGGAGGGACATCGGCGTGACCGATCCGAACCCGCTTTCGACACCTCCGACAAAGAGAATTGTGCAGCTTGAAAACGTGCAGGTCCGGTTCGGTCAGGGAGACGATGCGTTCCTGGCGCTGGACCGCACCGATCTTGTGGTTCACCCGGGCGACTTCGTGGCAATGGTCGGTCCATCCGGCTGCGGCAAATCGACGATCCTGAAACTGGTCGCCGGCCTGCTTCGACCGACCGAAGGCGTGGTGTTCGTGGCAGGACGGGAGGTCGGCGCCGAGCAGGTCGGCATCGGCATGGCGTTCCAGAACCCGACCATGCTGCCCTGGCTGACGATCCGGCAGAATATCATGCTGCCGCTCAAGATCGTGAAACCCTATGCCGATACGTTCCGGCGAGACAAGAACACGATCTTCCGCGACCGCGCAGACGCGCTTCTCGCCAAGGTCGGCCTCACCGGTTTTGGCGATCGCCGGCCCTGGGAGCTCTCCGGCGGCATGCTGCAACGTGCCAATCTCTGCCGTGCCCTCATTCACTCGCCCCAACTGCTGATGCTGGACGAGCCGTTCGGTGCGCTCGATCAGTTTACCCGCGAGGAACTTTGGTCCGTGCTGCAGGATCTCTGGATCGAGACAAAACCAACCGTTTTCCTGGTCACTCACGACCTGAGAGAGGCGGCATTTCTTGCGAGCCGGATTCTGGTCATGAGCGCCCGCCCCGGCCGCGTTACTGACGACCGGCATGTGAACTTCGCACGGCCACGCACGCTCGAAACGACGTTCCAAGCCGAATTTACCGACCTGACCAACGACCTGCGGCGCATGATATTTGCGGCGCGCCGGAACATGGAGACAACGCAATGAGGATCTCCAGAAAATCACAGGAAAATCTGAAGGCGGCCGGTTTCATCGTCGCACTGTTTGCGATCTGGGAGGTTGCCTGTGTTGTCTTTGAGATCAGTCCGATCGTGCTGCCGCGACCGAGCGCAATCTTTTCGACGCTTTTCGTACAGATGCCTGCGCTGTGGCCCCACATCGTCCAGACGCTGGTGACAACGATGATCGGTTTCCTGCTGGGTACCGTCATCGGGCTAGCGCTCGGCGCCTTCGTCGGCATCTCGCGAACAGCCTACAACGTTGCCTATCCGCTTCTGGTCGGATTTTCATCGATCCCCAAGGTGGCTGTGGTCCCTATCTTTGTGCTCTGGTTTGGGTCAGGGACGGTTCCAGCCGTTCTGACGGCCCTGACGACCTGCATTTTCCCGATTGTCGTCAACGTTGCCACAGGATTGGCGACGACCGAGCCGGAGATGGAGGATGTCCTGAAAGCACTTGGCGCAAGCCGCCTCCAGGTCCTGTGGAACGTCGGGTTGCCCCGGGCCATGCCCTACTTCTTCGCTTCTCTGAAGGTTGCCATCACGCTAGCCTTTGTCGGGACCGTCCTTTCGGAAACGGTCGCCGCCAACCGGGGTATCGGGACCGTCATGATGATGGCGACATCGAGCTTCGACGTGCCACTTGCCTTTGCAGGGCTGTTCGCGCTCGCGATCCTCGGGATCGCCCTTTACGCCGTCTTCGCCGTTATCGAACAGCGCGTCTGTGGTTGGGCCAATCGAAAACAGGAATTCGCTCTGAACTGAGTTTCAGGCCGGATCACATCTTTGACCGCGGGGAATATCGAAGACAGAGTGAGGGTAGAACCGGTATTGATCGGAAAGCAAGCAGGGTTCAAACGCCGTGCGGATGGAGGCCTCTTGAATACGCACGTGGTGGACGTTTACGTGGACGGCTCCTTCCGCCCCAAATCCTCGACAGGCGGGTGGGCGTTCGTGGCTTTCCAGAACGGCCAGGAGATGTATCGCGCGCACGGGGTTGATGCCGGCCTGTCGAACAACACCTTCGAGCTGAAGGCTGTGCTGGAAGCAGCGCTGTGGATCGCGATCGAATATGCCGATACGCCCGCTACGATCTGGACGGACTCGAGCCAGACCGTGAAGGGATGTCAGCTCTCCAGAGCGATCTGGCGAAACAACGGTTGGCGCCGTATCGAGGCAAATCCGAAGAAGCGCAGACGGGTGATCCAGGATGCCGCACTATGGCAGGAGCTTGATCGCCAACTCTCCGCCTGCCCTGGTATCCGCATTGAATGGTGCCGCGGACATGACGGCAATTCAGGCAACGAATTGGCAGATACGATGGCGCGGAATGCGGCAATGGCACCGAGGCTCCCCGTCGGCTAGACGATCACATTGTCCTTTCTGCGCCAAACATTGCGCTGCTGGGAGCATTCGGTAACGACCCCGCGCATCCGTGAAGCGCTGTGACCACAGCTTCGAGGTATTCACCCCGTCTGCTGTTGCCGGCCAAGCCCGCTTCGCTTGACAGTTCGTCTCGGATCCTCTCGATGAAACCGAGATGATCGAACGCGTCAGACCGCACGTTCACCTCAACCTCTTCGACGTAATGCGACACCAGCGAGCCGAGATCGAGGTTTCCGTCTGCATGATACATCAACGCCATCTGCTGGGCGAGTTTGACCATCTGCACATATGGCCCGAGCGCGACGCTCATGACATTCTCCTCTGTGACTTGCTGTCCCGGCCTATGACCTTGCCGGAAGCGGCTTCGAATTGCCATGAAGATGGTGATGCCGAGCCTCGAACCGATCCTTGTGAGAGATAAACTTTCCGTCAGAAACGCGTCAGACGACGCTTTTGGAGTCGATCGCGCCGAACTTTCAACGCTCGAGCTTTCGGAACCGCCGATAACAGCGCGGTTCGATACGTAACCCGCTCGCACCGCGTTGACTTGGCCGGATCGGAGAACCATCTCACGCGCATGGCCAAGCTTGAGAAAGATGACGTCGAACTCCTGCGGACCTGGACGTTGCCATCAGCGGCGACGCTCGGTTCATCGGTGCGCGCAAAAGGCATTCTTCTGGAAATGCGGGCGCGGCTGCCTGCATCATCGAAGAAACTGCTTGTTCTCGAGGCCGGGGAACTCGTCCTGGCCATGCCAGCCACCGCAAAGACCGAGTTCAATGCCGCAGCGGGAATTGTCTCCGCCGCGATGACAGACATCGAAAGCCTTCCGGTGATCCCGCGCGAGATCCAGGACATCCTGACGATCAAGCCCGGCGAGCGACATCGCTGGCTCGCAGACGGCCGACTTCAGAGTGCGGGAACAAGAACCGTGCGGCTGGCAGGACGCGCCAAGAAGATCACCTTTCATGTCTTCGACCCGAGGCTCGTCGAAGATCTCCTGAACAGCGGCGTGATCGATGAATGGCGGGAAGACGACGTTGCCGCAGCCGCTGAAAATCGGCGGCGCGCGGCTTACAAGGCAAAACTCACACGCTCGTTGAGGAAGGGCCAAAGCATTGCGGTGTCCCCGACAGAGCAGCCGAATGAGGCAGCCGCGAAACTGGATGACTGGGAAGCCTTTGGACGCGACGGGCTTCTGCGGTGATCCGCCACTCTTTGGTGAGGCGAACTGATGTTCAGCAAGGCTTTCGTCGCTGACACCGTTGCGCTGATCCTCTTTTTCACGACGACAGGCATTCTGAACGAGCGCTTCATCGCCGGCATGACGTGGGATCAGGTGTTCGACGCGCGCCTTCTGGGGGCCGCCCTCATGGTTCCCGTTGCAAGACCCTATGGTCTGTGGAGAGACCGGCTGATGAAGCGTGCAAGCCGGCGGCGAGCCTCCAGACTGTTGTGGGACAGCTTCGCGCTGGTGAGCTTCCAGGTCCCCATCTACGCGGCCATTATCGCCTACAGCGGCGCAAGGGGTGAAGGCTTGGTACACGGGGTCCTGGGTGCGGCTGTGTTGATGCTGGTTCTCGGGCGGCCGTACGGCGCCTTCCTGAATATGGTCAGAAAACTCTTTGGGTTGCCGCCTGGCGGGGAGAAGCCAATGTCACTCGACGAGTGACCGGCTGCAACCCGCACTCTCCGGCCCTCGATGGACAGATGCGTCGTTGCCGTCACCAACCATAGCGAGCTTGTCCGCACGCAACGGGCACAGGTCATCGCGTGGCTAATGACAACCGTACGCGATCACTCGGCGAAACCCATGCCTTCCGCGCTATCAGTGTGTTGGCTTGATCCGCATGCCATCACCGTTGAACATATGTGTCATCTGTGGCGACCATGACAGGACGATTGGATCGGCGGACCTGACCGGAACAGAAGACCGGTATTCGACCGTTACCGCCTGACCATCGGCAAGCTGGCAATAAAGGTACTGCGTACCTCCGAGATATTCTGAAAAATCCACCGTTGCGGCCAGCGAACGCCCAGCCAGGGTTTCGTGGCCAACCGTCAGATGCTCCGGGCGTATGCCAAGGGTGATCTCCTCTTCGGCGTCGTCGATATCAGTGGGAAACGGCGCCTCGATCATGGCACCGGCCAGTGTAAGGCTCTGCCGCCCCACGCGCTTTGCTTTCAGCAGGTTCATGCGGGGCGAGCCAATGAAGCCGGCCACAAAGCTGTTGGCTGGGTTCTCGTAAATCTCGCGCGGACTGCCGACCTGTTCGATCCGCCCGTCGCGCAGGACCACGATCCCATCCGCAAGTGTCATTGCTTCCGTCTGGTCGTGCGTCACGTAGATCATCGTGTTGCCCAGCTCGCGGTGGAGCCGGGCAATCTCGATGCGCATGGAAACGCGAAGCTCCGCGTCGAGGTTCGACAGCGGTTCGTCGAACAGGAAGACGTCCGGCTTGCGGACGATGGCGCGGCCAATGGCAACGCGCTGGCGCTGGCCTCCCGACAGCTGCCCGGGCCGGCGGTCGAGGAGATGGTCGGTCTTCAGGATGGCAGAGGCCGCAGCAACGCGTCGCTCAATTTCTTCCTTTGGCGTATTGGCCATCTTCAGGCCGAAGGCGAGATTGTCGCGGACGCTCATATGCGGGTAGAGGGCGTAGGACTGGAAGACCATGGCGATGCCGCGATCCGAAGGATCGAGATCCGTCACGTCGCGTCCCTTGATGGCGATCAGCCCGTCCGTGACCTCTTCGAGCCCTGCGATCATACGCAGCAGGGTGGATTTGCCGCAACCGGACGGGCCGACGAAGACTGTGAAGGCGCCCTCCGGGATCGACAGGTCGATCCCGTGGATGATGTCGAGACTGCCGAAAGACTTGCGGATGCCTGAGAGTTGCACGCCTCCGGTATCTTCACGCCGTCCGTGCTCCAACGGGGTTTCGATGGCTGCTGCACGGCTCATGCCTCATCTCCTTGACCATCTCGCATCCAAACGAGCATTTCGCCGGGGTCTCGATTGTCCCAGAGATGGTAGGGAACGAAGCGCGCCGTCACCTTCGTTGCCTGCGGTGGCGCTTCGCGGTAGAGCGTTTCGCCCCAATCCGCCTCGTCACGCTCCGCTGCGATCTCCAGCGCGATGGCGCGGTCCAGACCGGGTATCGCGCATTCGGTCACCGATGCTGGTTTCCCGGTGATCTTCAGCCTCTGCAGGCCGGTGCCATTGTCCGTTTCTTCCGTGCAGTAAACGAGTGGCCCGCGAACAAGCGCAACTCGTCCGGCATCTTGGCGGATCAGCGGGTTGGCCCGTAGAAGCCGCGCTGCGAGGGGCAGGTCGAGAGCGACCTCATCCTTATCAGACCATTCCCGTTCGATCCGCGCATAACCATCGACCACCACCTGATCGAGATCGACCGGCATGCCGTTGACCGACAGCATGGCGCCCTTGCACCAGGCAGGAATGCGCAGTGACAGCGTGAAGCGGGCAGGCTTTACAAGCCCGACGTCGAAACGGATAGCGCCGTTCCAAGGGTAGTGTGTTTCCTGAAAAAGCGTGACCTCTTCGCCTTCCATCTCGAACCGCGCCTTGCCTTCTCCATAAAGATGCACCGCGATCTCGTCGTCCGAGACGGCATACATATAGGAGCCGATCGAGGCGAGCAGCCGGGCGATGTTCGGCGGGCAGCACGGGCACGGGTGCCAGGTCCAGCGATGGTGCTTGCCGGTGCTCTCAAGCGGATTGTCGTAGAAGAACCGCGTTCCATCGAGCGAGAGCCCCACCATTGCTCCGTTGTAGAGCGCCTGCTCCATGATGTCTGCATAACGGCGATCGGGACCGCGACCGAGCATGCGCGCAGCCCAGAAGACGAGGCCGACCGAGGCGCACGTCTCGTTATAGGCGCTCTCGTTCGGCATGTCGTAATAGTCGGTGAAGCCTTCGTTTGCTGCCGACGGGCCAATGCCACCGGTGACGTACATCTGTTTGGTGACGAGATCGCTCCAGAGCGTTTCGAGCGCGGCCGTCAGGCTGTCGTCGCTATATTCCGTCGCGATGTCGGCCATGCCGGAATACAGGTACATGGCCCGTACGGCGTGGCCGACGACCTTTGTCTGCTCCCGCACCGGCTGGTGCGCCTGGTTGTATTCGAAGCTGTGAAAGACGAATTTCTTGTTCTCGCGACCGTCCCGCTTGGCCTCATCGATGAAGAAGTGCGGCTCCCTGCCGCGTTCGTCGATGAAATATTTCGACAGGTCGAGATATTTCTGCTCGCCGGTCGCGCGCGCCAGCCGGACGAGGGCCAGCTCGATTTCCTCATGGCCGTCATAGCCGGGGATCTTGCCTTCGCCATGACCGAAGACCTCGATCATATAGTCCGCGAAGCGTGCCATGACGTCGAGAAGCTTGCGCTTGCCCGTTGCCTGATAGTAGGCAACCGCGCCTTCGATCAGGTGACCGGCACAGTAGAGTTCGTGGAAGTCCCGCAGGTTGGTCCAGCGGCGGCCAGGCTGAACGCGCTGGAACCAGGCGTTCACGTAGCCATCTTCGTCCTGCAGCTTCTCGTAGAGATCGGCAATTTGATCGACACGTGCCTCAAGCTCGGGGTTGGGCGAACGGAAGAGCGAATAGGCAACCGTCTCGATCGACTTGCCGAAATCGCTGTCCCAGAACATCTGAGTGGAGCCATCCCACGGCTGGATTGGCAGCACCACCCCCGGGCTCGGCATGCTGACGTCGATGGCCGTCAGCATGCCGGCCTCTACGCAGCGGTCTAGCAGGGTCTTTGCGGTCGTCGCGCAGATGGCATCCTGCCGCTCGCCAAAGAGGCCGCCGAGCGTGACGCTCGGAACGGGCAGCGGCCGGAACTTGCGATCCTTGCGGCTCTGTTTGTAATTTTGGTTCTGGGCGTGAGCTTTGCTATCCATGGGATTCACTTTCGTAATGAGTGGGCATCACTTGACGGCGCCGGCCATGAGGCCGCGCATGTAGTAGCGTTGAAGAAGAAGGAAGATGATGAGGCAGGGGATCGTCATGACGACGACCCCGGCCTGAACCGCGCCCCAGTTGATAGCGCCGAGCCGGCCGGCGCGTACGGCCATCATGAGAACGGGCATGGTGTAGTTGTCGTTGCTGGAGAGAAGCACGAGGGCTGCCAGAAACTCGTTCCAGGCATTGAGGAAGGCAAAGATCGCAACGGTGGCCGCTCCGGGCAGAACGAGCGGCAGAAGCACCCGCACGAGCAGCTTGAGGTCCCGCGCTCCGTCGATACGGGCCGCTTCCTCGATCTCCTTCGGGACGGCGTCAAAGGCGTTGCGCATCATGAACACGGAGAAGGGCAGCTGCAACGTGACGTAGACCAGCACCAGTCCGAAGAGCGAATTGTTGAGCCCGAGCTTTGCCAGAATGATGAACAGCGGCGTGAGGATCGACTGAAACGGGATCATCAGCGTCGCGATGATGAGCACGAAGAGCGTGTTCTTCAGCGGGAAGCGGTAGCGTGAGAATCCGTAGCCCGCGAGCAGGCTGATCGCGACAGTGAGGACGACCGTGGCAAGTGATACGACGAGCGAATTGAGCGTATGCTGCCAGACGCCTGCACCGAACGTATCGAGCGATCGGTAGGAGTCGAGGCTAAAGCCGGTCGTCGGCCACGGCGGTAGCGGCGGGGTCATGCCTTCGGTGCCACTTCGGAACGACGCAAGAAATGCAATGGCGAAGGGTGCAAGGAAGAAGAGGACGATGGCAGCGCCAACCGTGTGGTAGGCCATCGCACCATTGCGTTTGCGGCGGGCACGGGCGGCCTTCGCGGCCTCGTTTGCCGCAGTCGTCGCTATGGACCCTGTCATGACCGGGGTCTGGGCACGTGCTGTCTGCGTCATGGTCATGCCTTTTCGTCTCCGACCTTCAGCAGCCAGAGCTGCACGATGCTGATGGCAACCAGAATGGCGAGAAGCACGATCGAGAGCGATGCGCCGTAGCCGAGATTGAAGGACACGAAAGACTGGTTGAAGATGTAGTAGACGACGGAGATCATCCGGTTCTGCGGCCCGCCAGCTGTCATGATGTAGAACTGGTCGAAGGCCAGAATCGAACCCGTGACCGAGATGATCAGCGCGAGTGCGATCGTGCGGCGCATCAATGGCAGTGTCAGGTAGCGAAACCTCTGCCAGCGCTTGGCGCCGTCGATGCGCGCGGCCTCGACGATATCGGCCGGTATCGCCTGCAGGCCTGTGAGCAGGATGATCATGGTAAAGCCGGCGATCTTCCAGACAACCATCACAATGATGGTTAGAAATGCGCTGTCGAAGCTGGCAAGCAGATTGGGACTGCGCTCGGTAATCCCGAGTGCTATGAGAAGAGGCCCTATGAAGCCGCTGTCCACATTGGCAAGCCAAACCCACAGAAGGGATGCGGTGGCAAGCCCCACGACCACAGGCAGAAAGATGACCGTGCGATAGGCGCCGACGAAACGTCGCTGCTTTTCGACAAACAGCGCGAGGGGAAAGGCGACGGCGAAGATCGCGATGGTGGCGATGATCGTGTAGAGCGCCGTGAAGCGGAGCGCCGACAGGAACCGTGCATCATGGATCATGCGGACGTAGTTGTTGATGCCGATCCAGCGCTGAGCACCCATCAGCGGCCAGTTATGCAGGCTCATCCATGCCGTCACAATGACCGGGATGACAAAGAACAGGATCACGAGCGCCATGGCGGGCGCAATGTACAGAAGGCCACGCCAGGCCGACGATCTTGACCTTGGGCGCCCTGCGGTGCGCGAAAGGGTGGAAACGACAGTCATGTGTAGATCTCGCAATTCGCAACCCACCGACGACCCGATCGTGTCCGGTGCCATCGCTGAAGGGAAACGGGCGCTGAAGGAAGCGAGCGGAGGGGACGCATCCCCTCCGCTCTTCGGCGTCCAGTGGGGAGGATCACTGGCCGCTATCGATGATCGACTGCATCTCGGACTGTGCTGAAGAAAAAGCCCCGTCGACGTCGTCGCTGAAGATCGCGGCGTTGATGAAGGTCGCCCAAGGCCCGTTCGCGCTGTTGATCAGATCGTTGAACTGCAAGGTATACGGCGTCTTTGCGACCGCGATCGCTTTCATGCCGACTTCCATGCGGGGATCCAGACCCTTCAGAACCTGTTCGGCGATATCACCGCGGGTTGGCAGACTACCGTACTTGGCCATGATCTTCTGGCCTTCTTCCGAATAGGTGTACTCGATGAAGGCTTTGACCGGCTCGAGCTTGGTCGTACCCTTGGTCACCACCACATTGTCGCCGCCGGCAAAGGACGAGGGCGTGCCGCTGACGCCGGGTATGAGCGTCACCCCGAAATCGATTGTCGGATGTTCGGTCACGAGCGTGCCGATAGCAAAGGCACCGAGGCTTTGCTGGCCGATCTTGCCATTGGTGAAGGACAGGAAGTTCGTTCCGTTGTCGCTGGCCGCACCAGCCGGCACGAGGTCCTTCTTGACCATGTTGCGGTAAATATCCACCGCCTTGCGCATTTCCGGCGTATCCAGAGTCGCCGTCTTGCCGTCGGCTGAGAGGATATCGACGCCGGCGCCCCAGACGAGCGGGGTGAACGTGAAGATCATGCAGCCGCCGCAACCGCCACCCGAGAAATAGAAGCCGTAGATATCGTCGCCCAGTGCGCGGATCTTCTCGGCATTAGCCGTGATCTCGTCCCAGGTCGCAGGCGCCTTTTCCGGATCGAGACCAGCTTTGCGGTAGAGGTCCTTGTTCCAGGCGAAAACGGAGGTCTCGACCGACAGCGGCAGCCCGTAGATTCTGTCCTGATAGGTGCCGAGGCGAACATGGGACGGCGAGAGAGAGTTGAAGTAGGGCAGACTTTTTGCCCAGTCGGTCAGATCTTCGAGCTGGCCGGCCGCGGCGAATGTCGGCGTGTAGATCAGGTCCATCGAAATCGCGTCGGGTGCTTGCCCGCCGGCAATGGAGGTCGCGTATTTCTGCACGAGTTCGGAGAAGGGCACCTCCGTCAGCTCGACCTTGTTCTCATGGCCCGCATTGTAGGCCGCGACGACGTTCTTGAAGGCGTCACCGACGCCGGTGCGAACCCACATATTGATGGTCTCAGCCGAGGCAAGGCCCGGGCTCAAACACAGCGCGAACAGGCTCGTTGCAGCAAGAAGCTGTCTTATCATGGTCATTCCTCCCTTGTGGCGCTCCTCAGCGCCTTTGCTTCTCATCCTCGAGGCTGCGGGCCTCCAAAGAGTTCCGCCCCCCGCACGATTGTCGAACCACCAGCCTGCAAGGCAGTGTTCTTACGCCCGGCTCCACCACCTGGCCTTCGGCAAGCGCCAGGATAGTCCGACCCGCCTGTCGGCCGAGTTCCTTCAACTCCATGTCGATCGACGTCAGCGGTGGGCGCATCTGGCCTGCGACAATCTCCCAATTGTCGAAGCCGATGACGGCCACGTCGTCGGGCACGCGCAATCCTCGCTCGCGCAGCGCATCTACCGTTCCCCGTGCGATCTGGTCATTGCCGCAGAAGAGGGCATCGGGCTTCTCGCCTTCCGACGCCCAGATTTGCTCGACCGCGTCGCGACCCCAGGTTTCCGACCACTCCCCGAAAAGGGCGACAGCATCCTCCCCCGCTACCGCGCGAAATGCGCCGCAGCGCTCGCGCACCGAAAAAAACGCTTCGGGACCGGTGACGTGTACGATCCTGCGCCGCCCGCTGGCTTGCAGCCATTCAATAGCCAGTCGAGCACCTTGTGCATCGTCCGACCGGAAGGACACGCTGTCGGGACCGCCCTCGGTAAAGGCATAGACAACCGGGACAGGCACATTGGACAGGTCGATCGGCAGGCACCGGTCCACGCGCTTTCCAGTGGCAATGATGCCGTCAACCTGCTTGTCGAGCATGGCTTCGACATGAACCTGTCCAAGCGCCGGATCGTCCTCGATGGCGCACAGAAAAACGGACACCCCACGATCCACAAGGGCTTCTGACACGCCTGCCATTACGGGAAGCGTAAAGCGTCCATAGGTATCATTCGTCAAAAGACCGATCGTGAAGCTGCGCTTGGACAGCAACCCCTGCGCCAGCGCGTTTGGCCGGAACCCGATCTCCCGAGCGATCCGCTTTACGCGCTCGCGTGTCTCCTCCCCCATGCGTCCGGTATCATTCAGCGCCTTGGAGGCCGTGGAGATGCTCACACCTGCTATTGAAGCCAGATCGTGGATCGTCTGCCGTTCTCGTTTCGCCTGAGGGCTCCTCATCCATCTCCTCCATCTTGGAGATGAGAAAAGCTTTTCTCACAGCAATAGTCAAATGAGAAAACGTTTTCTCAAACATTTTTCTAATTTTGCTGCCAAGGAGTGGAAGAGAGGAAGCTCGACTATCAGGTAGCTGGCCGCAACCGTGCCTCGCGGCGCCTGAGCATGAGAATCGGCCTGTAGGCGCGATAGAGGATCATCGCAATTAAGAGACAGATGTAGATGACTTGCTCGACAGTTAGGATCTTCGTCGAAAGCGCGTAGTGCAGTGCTGCACAGGCGGCGATGACATAAATCAGGCGGTGGAGCCACACCCATTTCTTGCCCATGCTGCGGATGGAAAACCTGTTCGATGTCACCGCGAGCGCGATCAGCATAACGAGCCCGGCCATCCCGAACATAATGAAGGGCCGCTTCAGAATGTCGTCAAGAATGACGTCGAACATCAGCGCCTGGTCAAGAACCGCATAGACCAGGAAATGCATGGCAACATAATAAAAGCAGATGAGCCCCAGCGCCCGCCTGTATCGAAGGAGGTTCCATCCGAGGAGATCACGCACCGGAGTTACCGCAAGGGTCAGGAGAAGAAAACGTATCGCCCACAAACCGAGGAAGAGCTCGAACGTCTTGACAGGATCAGCTCCCAGATTGCCTGTCGCGCCCAGATAGAAACAGTACGCGGCCGGTAACAGTCCGACCACGTAAAGGCCCCAGACGGAGGCTGGCTGAAAGCGCTTGGGAAGGCTGAGCGAAAGTCCGACCATCAGAAATTCGCCTTGAGATCCATACCGGAATAGAGGCTGGCGACCTCGTCGGCGTAACCGTTGAAAGGCAGGGTGGGATGACGGCTTGAACTGAAAAAGCCTCCTTCGCCGATACGCCGCTCTGTCGCCTGGCTCCAGCGCGGGTGGTCCACGGCCGGATTGACGTTGGCATAGAAGCCGTATTCCCCGGAGTTCGCCGCCTGCCAGGTGTTCAGCGGCTGTTTGTCGCTCAACGTTATGCGGACGATCGACTTGATCCCCTTGAAGCCGTACTTCCATGGTACGACAAGCCGAACCGGCGCACCATTTTGATTGGGCAGAGTCTCGCCATACAGGCCGACCGCCAGAAGCGTCAGCGGATTGCGTGCCTCGTCAAGCCTTAGACCTTCGACGTAAGGCCAGGGAAGCGACCCGAACGTCGCGTTCTGTCCCGGCATCTCGGTGGGCCGAACGACGGTTTCGAAAGCTACATATTTGGCGCTACCAAGCGGCTCGACCGCATCGAGAACCTTCGAGAGCTGGAAGCCGTCCCATGGGATGACCATCGACCAAGCTTCCACGCAACGCATTCGATAGACGCGCTCCTCCGGCGGAAACGCTTTTATCAGCGCATCGACATCGAACGTCTGCGGCTTCGCCACCATGCCGTCAACCTTGATCGTCCACGGTCTTGGCTTGAAATCCTTCGACAGCGCGGCCGGATCGGCTTTGTCCATACCGAATTCGTAGAAGTTGTTGTAGGTCGTGACGTCCTCGATGGGCGTCAGCTTCTCGTCGACGGTATAATTGCTCTTGGTCGCCGCCAGCCCTTCCGCCCAGGAACTGCTGCCGAACGCTGCGGACATGCCCGCTCCTCCGGCTCCTATGAGGAAAGCGCGGCGTCTCAAATAGGCTTGCTGTGGCGTGATTTCGGAGGACGCGATCTTCGGAGGACGATAGGCAGACATGGCAAGTTCCTTCACGCGATTTCATTGTGTCTCAAGAAGTACGCACAAGATGCCTGTTTGGTTACACAGCCATCAAAACTTATTTCTGGCACGTAAATTTTGCAAAGAAAGGCCCAACACGAACACGTTAATAGCCAGAACGCCTCCGATGGCGCTGGCTTAAGGCCATGCCCTGAAACATCGGCGGATGAATCTCGACATCGTTCTTATCTCCTCGGGCGGCCTGAAACATGTGCCCAGCACGGACGGAAGATCACAACGGTGAAGCCAGGCAGCCATGTTCTCTGGTAGGCATTGACGCTACAAAGTCTTCAAAAGGCGCAGAAGCGCGAGGATTTCGAGCGGCGTTCTGCGCTTGAAGCCGATATAGGTCGCAATTTCCTCGCCATGAAAACGGCGCTTGAAGGCAGCCTGTCCTTGCAGGTTGAAGATCCGCGCGTTGATACGCCTGGAATGATAGGCCCGTACGAACAGGCTTCGCCAGAAGCGGCTTTCCAGAAAGCCGCTTTCGGTGATGGCCGCTAGCGGCGACAGCCCGAAGGTGACGATCTCACGGCCCTCTGCGATAAAGCGATCCGTGGCAAACTTGGTGAGGCCGATCTCCGCATGGGGTGTCGTTCCCGCCAGCTTCCGCTTGAATGCAACGGTGTAGCCGATGGCGTGGCCTGCCCGGAAGATCGGATCGAAATCGAGGACAGCAACCGGATGGCCGGCGGGATCGATGATGAGGAACCGGCGCATATGCGGTGTAAGTTCCGCGCCGAAGGGACGGTTGAGGAAGCGCATCTCGCGACGGCTGACGATACGACCGCTGCGCCAGTTCGAGGAGATCTCACGCACCTTCTGTGCGTCAGCGAGGCTACCGTCGCATTCGATCAGCCGGTAATTCTTTTTAAGGAGCCAGCGCTCGGAATAGCGGACCGTCTCGTTCCGCTTGCCGGCGAAGGAATGCGTGTCCAGCGACAGCCGGGTATCGACGCCCATATGGTTGATGCGATAGCCGAGGGTTTCGAGGACGGCAGCGGTCTCGCGCGAAATCTGTACGAAGCAGGGAGCGTGGGCGGCTGCGACGAAACGCCTGATATACTCAGCCCGATGCGCAGGATCTGCCACCGGATCGCCGAGCACGAAGGTGTGCCCCATCTTGGTTGCATAGGCGATATAGCCGTTCGCGTCACCGAAGTACTGCAGATCGGGCTGGGCGTAGGTCGAATAGGCGAGCGAGAAATCGCCATACTGCTGAAGGAGGTCAAAACGCGCCTGCGCATCGAGGCCGGCAGCGGACAGCCTTGGAAGGCGCGCGTCGAAGATCGCGTCCATCCTCTTACGTAGGCTTGGCATTTATATTGGCTCCGGAGAAGCGATCGGGCTGGTGGAAATGTCGTCAGGGAGTCAGAAAAACTGCACTTACGTAACCGCGATGGACATTGCCATCTTGTCGCCGCCGCGCACAGTCCCTAGGCTGCGGAAAGCGTTGGAAAGAAGCGTGTTTTGACAACAGATGTCCATGATGTGGTGATTATCGGCGCGGGGTTGGCAGGCCTGACAGCCGCATACGTTCTGCGACAGCATGGGATTACGCCCATCCTCCTTGAGCAGGAGCCCGATATCGGCGGTTCCTGGCAACGGCGTCACCCGCAATTGACGCTGAATACCCATCGCGACCTCTCAACCCTTCCAGGAGCTCGCTACCCTAAGGGAACCGGTTCCTTTCCAAAGCGCGATGCCGTCGTGCGCCATCTGCAGACATTCGCGCGGGAGCATACATTCGACATTCGGCACGGCGTCACGGTTTCCTCCGTTACGCGGAAAGATGAGAGTTCGTTCCGGATCGTTTCCGATGCTGGCGAATTTTACGCGGCGCATGTCATCATGGCCGTCGGCCGTGATACGGAGAAGCGACTTCCCAGATGGGATGGGCTGGAGGACTACGGCGGCGACGTTCGACATGCCGCTGATTTCGGCGATGCAAAGACCTATGCCGGACGGTCCATCCTCGTCGTGGGCGGCGGAAACTCCGGCTTCGACGTCTGCAACCATCTCAGTGGCGTAAAGACCGGCCCGGTCTGGTTCTCGGTTCGGCGCGGTCCTTCCGTCTTGCCGAAGAGACTTTTCCGCTTCGCCGTTCATCGCCTGTCTCCCGCCATGCAGACCCTTCCCGTTCCGCTTGTCGATCGCGTGATCGCGGCGACCCAGTATCTCGCATTCGGCAACCTCGTGCGGCTTGGCTTTCCCCGCAGCATACATGATGCCGCCACACGGCTCGTGACTGACAAGATCGCCATTCCGGTCGATGACGGAACGATAGCCGCCATCAGGCGTGGACAGATTTCCGTGGTCGCCGGTGTGCGCTCTTTCGAACCCGATGCCGTTATTCTCGAAGATGGCAGCCGTCTGGTGCCGGACATGGTGATTGTTGCCACGGGCTACGGTACCCGCAGTCTGGCGGACGCGCCTGTTGGCAGCAATCCGGGTCTCTGGCACATCGGCCTGACACCGAGTTTCACATCCTATTTTCACAAAACATACCGCGAGGCGACCGACATCGCTCAAGCTGTTTCTGCGTCTCTGCGCAGATGACCGTTTCACACGCAAGCATGGCCTTGCGACCATTTCCTCTTCGTGACGCTGCCGCTTTTGGAGAACCTCCTGTGCCGCCGAGACAAGATGGCGACGGAGCGCACTTTCGCGCCCTTGCCATTCTGGTCGAGGGATAGCGTCGGCAATCTCCTGGTGTTCGTGACAGGACCGCTTGAGACGGCCGGTATCCTTCAGCTGGAACTTGCGGAAGGACGCGAGCTTGAGGCGCAGCGTCTCTGCGCCAGGGCGCGTAGGATAAAGCGGCGCTGGCGGCGGAGATCCTCAATCAGGTCGATAGGCGGCGTGACGGACGTTTTCGCGTGTCGGAATGACGTCGCTTAACGCCTGCACGTCGCCACGGCATCTGCCATGACTCGATGTCTCAGTAGAGCAATCGCGTTCTGATCGTTCCGGGTATCTCACGTAGCACCTGAAGGATTTCGTCGGCTTCCTGATTTACGCTCTCGACTTCGATGACCACGTACCCCGTATCGCCGTGGGTTTGCAGGAACTCGGCGATGATGTTCACCCCGCGCGACGAGAAGATCTCGTTCAACCGGTTGAGCATGCCGGGGCGGTTTTCGTGGACGTGGATGAAGCGCGTCCCGTTCGGGCGCTCGGGCAACTGGACCTGCGGAAAGTTGACGGCGCCCATCGTGGAGCCGATGTCGGAATATTCAACCAGCTTTCTGGCGACTTCCCCGCCGATACGCTCCTGGGCCTCTTCGGTCGAGCCGCCGACATGCGGCGTGAGAATGACATTATCCAGGCCCTGCAGCGGGCTTTCGAAACGCTCGTTGTTGGATGCCGGCTCCTTGGGAAACACATCGACCGCAGCGCCTGCCAGATGGCCTTCCTTCAGGACTTTCGCGAGAGCCTCCAGATCGACCACTGTGCCGCGGGAGTTGTTGATGAAGATGGCTCCCTTCTTCATGCGTCGCAGCTCGGCTTCGGTGATCATGTTGTGCGTCGAGGCTGTTTCCGGGACGTGCATCGTCACGTAGTCGGATATCTCGAGAAGCTCGCCAAGCGACGCCATCGACTCGGAGTTCCCGCGGCGCAGCCTGTCGGAAAGATCGAAATAGCGGACAACCATCCCCATGCTTTCGGCGAGTGCACTCAGCTGCGAACCGATATTGCCGTAGCCGACGATGCCGAGGGTTTTCCCGCGAACCTCGTGGCTGCCGACAGCGGATTTTTCCCATCCGCCCTGATGCGCGGACGTCGAACGCGGAAAGACCTGCCGCGTCAGCATGATGATCTCGCCGATCACAAGTTCGGCTACAGAGCGTGTGTTCGAATAAGGCGCGTTGAAGACCGGAATTCCGCGGTGACGCGCCGCGTCCAGATCGACCTGATTGGTGCCGACGGAAAAACAACCGACGGCAATGAGCTTCCTGGCGGAGTCGAAGATCTCTTCCGTGAGCTGCGTCCGAGACCGGATGCCGATGATATGGGCATCGGCGATATGAGCTTTGAGGTCCTTGTCATCGAGCGCTTTGGGCAGATGCACAAGGTTGGTGTATCCACACGACGTGAAATAATCCACGGCGCTCTGGCTGATGCCTTCAAGCAGGAGAACGGAGATTCGGTCGCGTGCGAGAGAGAGCTGGAGAGGCATGGGTAGACCTTCATTTTCCGGTATCGAAGAGGTGATGTCTTTTGCCGGCCATGACGGCCCGCTTCAATGGTTCTTTGCGACCATACAACAGAAACTACAAGCAACCATAAGCTGCTCATGCGAACGTTGTGATAGGGAAAAGCCGATGCTGATGCTCGGCTTCTCTCACGTCACAAAAGGGAATGATGGCATGGATGCGAACGTTGCATCCTCATCGACACGCTCGGACCGATGAGCGGCGGTGACTCGTTCACTTCTGGTAGGCAGCCAGGCTCAGTCCAGTGCAGCGGCGACGGCGTCGAAGACGACCATCGGGTCAATCGGCTCCTTGCCGGTCGGCTTGGGCTGGGCACCGAAGGTCACGATCACGACGTTCTTGGCCGGGTTGATGTAGATGTTTTGCCCTTGGATGCCGATCGCCGCATAGGCGCCGTCCGCGATCGAGGGCATCGTCCAGCCGGTCCACCACATGTAGCCGTAATCCAGCTTCGAGCCGTCCTTAAGCTTGGTCGGCAGCGAAGCCTCTTTCGTCCAGCCGTCTGGCAGTATCGAAGTGCCGCCGATCTTGCCTTCGTTCAGGAAGAACAGGCCGAAGCGGCCGTAGTCGCGCAAGGTGGCGCTTATGCCGCTTCCACCGATTTCATGCCCGTCCGGGGAATCGAGCCACCAGTTGGCATCGGCCTCCATGCCGAAGGGTACCCAGATCTTTTCCGACAGGTAGTCGGCCAGCGGCTTCTTAATCGCCCCGCGCACAATTTCGCCCAGCACCTGAGTCTCCCCGGTGCTGTAATTGTTCACCGTGCCGGGCTCGGCAGCGCGCGGCAGGCTGGCCATCAGCTTCATCGCCGAGCCGGGCACCTGCGAGATTTGAGACTTCAGGAGCGCCCGTCGGTCGGAGTCGGGGTCGGTATACGTCTCGTTCCAGCGGACACCTGAGGACATCATCAGCACGTCACGTACGCTCGTGCCGTCATACGCGCTGCCCTTCAGCGCAGGCACATAATCGGCGACGGAGGCATCGAGACCGGCCAGCAGGCCTTCTTTCATGGCAATGGCGGCAAGTGTTGAGGTGATCGATTTTGCCACCGACATCGACATCCAGCGCGTCTTTTCAGTGTTGCCGCGCTGGTAGGTCTCATAGGCAATTTTGCCGTCCTTCAGCACGAGAAGTGCGGTGATGCTGTCGAGCGCTATGAAGTCGTAGAGATCGTTTTTCTTTCCTTCGATCTCGAAGGTGACGTTGCCGAGTGGCTTGTCGGACTTTGGCAGCGGCAGCACGGTACCGCCAGCCCTGATCGCCCGGGTCGGAAACAGCCGATCGATGTTCCGGAACGTCGCGACTGCATCATCGGGCAACAGTGTCCCGTCATATATGTCTTCGACCGTGCCGATCTTCTCGCCGGCGTGGACATAGTCTAAATCTGCGGCGGAAGCCGGCGTAAGGCTCGCCAGCGCCGTAACTGCGACGAACCATCCCCTCAGAAGGTGGGATCTTCGAGGGAAAGCGAAATTGCTGAAGGGAGCCGACATGAACATGATCTAGTTTCCTCGTTGCAGGCGGCATAGTGCTTGTCGTGAAGGATAGGGCAAGCGACGATTGAAGATTTTGCGGGTACCGGAAGCATGAGTGCGTGTCGGACCCGGCGAATTTTATCCGCTCGCAGCGTATCTGTTCGGTATGTTAGCGCTTGTGATTTTCATCGTATACGTCGACCTGTTTAGCCATCGCGTAAGCCCAGACGATTGGGGGAAAGACGACGGTGCGCCGTCCTTCAAAGCGGTTGCACGCTACCAGCTCGAGAGCCACCTTCTGCAATCCGGTAGCACGTTTTGCGTCGTCCCTGCTGGAACGCTTGCCCTTAGTTGAGGCCCTCCAGAAAGTGGATGGGGTGAATCGTGACGGAGGTCCGGTTTAAAAAGATGACGGAATAGGCAGGCGGCTCGAAGCTGATCGCAAAGCCTCCCCCGTCAAAGGTCGCGGCCGACTGGTGGCTGGTGCCGGGAAGGGTCGAGAACGGAATGCCGTGCCAGAGGCCGGAAACCTGACGATGAACATGGCCGGCAAAGATATATCGGACATTTCCGTGCCGGCGCAGCACCGCGAGAAGGTCCTCGCTCGCCGTCAGCCGACTGGAATCGAGCGACGGGATATGGATGTCGAAGGGGGGATGATGCAGGAACAGGAAGACCGGCTGTCCGTCTGCCTCCGAGAGCCGGGCGTCGAGCCAGGCAAGACGCTCCAGACAGAGATGGCCCTCGACGCACCCCTGCTCGAGCGTATCCAGCGTGACGACAAGACCTTCGGCGGTGGACGTGACGCTTTGCAGGAAGCGGCCCTTGTCAAAGGCATCCGGGAAGATCGTCCGGAAGTTGGCACGATCGTCGTGGTTGCCAAGCATGAGCCGCACGGGAGCCCGAACATCGGCGAGCCGCTCCGCCAGCGCCCTGTACGCGGCCACGTCGCCTTGCTCGCTGAGGTCCCCGCTGACGACGATGAGATCTGCGTCGTCATGGTGCCGATCGACATGCCGCAGACATGCATCGAGGTTCCCATGCGGATCGAGGCCATGAAGCAACGTGCCGGGATATGGCAGGTGCGGATCGGTGATGTGGATCAGCTTGATCATGACGGAACGAGATCACGCATGGGGTTTGTGGGAGACGATGATGTCTGCGGGAAACGGCTGATGCGGGACGAAACTGGTGCGAACGACAAGGGGGGCGGCGATCCGGACCCGCGCCGGCGGGCGATGGGGCTCGGCCTGGCGACGATCGAGAAGGGCAACCGCGTTGTCGGCCATCTCGATCGGGTCCTGACGGAAAGTGGTCAGGCCATAGCTCAGCCATCCGGCCTCCGGCAGATCATCAAAGCCGATAACGGACAAGTCGTGCGGCACCTGAAGCCCCGCCTCACACCGGGCGTGGTCGATCACGCCGAGCGCCATGAGGTCATTGATGCAGAAGATGCCCTGCGGTCGCTCCGGCCCGCTCATGAGCTGCCGGCCTGCGTCGCGCCCGCCTCCATAGTCTGACTCGCCCCCACGCACCGCCAGAACCTGCACGCCGAGCCTCTGCGCCTCGTCGCGAAACGCGTCTTCGCGCTCGATGACGCTGGACGTTGCCGAACGTGAGCCGGCGAGACCAAGACGGGTGAACCCTCGCGCCGCAAAGAGCGACGCCGCCTGCCGCGCCGGCGATATGTTGTCGATCTCGACATGATCCGCATCCGGTTCCGAGCGGCCGATGACCACCAGCGGCTGGCCGTTCCGGCGCGCGAGATCGACGAAAGACGCGGGCGGGGAGCCCGAAAGAATGATCGTCGCCTCCGCCCTATGCCCGAACAGAGCCCGCTGGGCCGCCAGCAGCTCGTCCGGGGTCTGGCCGGTGTTGATCATCAGGGGAATACTGCCGCGCGCAATCAGCGCCTTGGTCAAAGCGGCTGCGAGATGCGTACGGAAGCCAAGCTCCGGCTTGGTTGCGACCAGGCCGACAAGCCGACTCTTGTTGGCGAGAAGGCCGCGGGCGAGGTCGTTGACCTGATAGCCGAGCGTTTCTGCCGCTGCCATCACCTTACGCCGTGTGTCGTCCGCAATGCTCGCTCCGGGCGTGAAGGCACGCGACACGGCCGATCGGGACACGCCGGCGACCCTCGCCACATCCTGGGCACTGACGAAGTCTTGCGCCTGCGAAGGCCTGGCTCGTCTCATCGATCAGTGCCCTACCTTCGACAGGACGTCGGACTTCAGGAAGCGCTCGACCACCAGCATGAAGCCGATTGAGGGGACGAGCAGCACCAGAGCGGTGATGGAAGCGATCTGGTAATTGCCACCGCCGCTTGCGGTATAGAGCAGCAAGGGCAGCATGTTGATGTCGGGCGCGCCGACGAAGTAGCTGCCGGTGAATTCGTCAAGAGATTCCAGAAAGACGAAGATCGCGCTCGCCATCAGGCCCGGCATGGCGAGCGGCAGGGTGATGTCGCGAAATGTGCGGAGTGCCGATGCGCCGACCGAACGAGCAGCCTGCTCCAGCTCTGCGTCAACGGCGGAAAACGCGGCCGTGGCGATCCAGACGGCAAACACCAGCCCGTGTGTCATATGGACGAGCACGACGCCGAGAATGGTCCCGTTGAGACCCAGCTGGTAGAAGACGCGGGCGATGTTGACATAGACCGGCAGGTTCGGAAAGGCCTGCGGTAGCAGAAAGGCGATGAGGATCAACCCGCGAAACGGAAGCTTCAGTCGGGCAAGCGCGAAGCCCGCGGGAATGGCCAGCGCCAGCGCAAGCACCACGGTAAGCACGGCCACCAGCACGCTGTTTCCCAGCGCTTCCATGGCATTGCCGCGCGGCGAGAACACCCGGGCCCAAAAACTGAAGCCGTAGCTGATCGGCAGGGTATTGGGGAAATACCAGCGCTCGGCCACCGTCCAGAGCACGAGATTGGTTAGCGGACCGAAAATGACGAAGGCGAGGAGACCGAGCAGGAGCCCGCGCGGCACCCACCAGAGATGGCTCAACCGAAGAGAGGCTTGCAAGGAGGCCGGCAGGCCGTTGAACGTGATGCTCACAGGCTTTTCCTCACGCCATGACGCAGATAGATCCAGGCGACGACCGATGTGATGGCCAGCGAGACCAGGCCGAGCGCGTTCGCGACACCGTAATCGCCATAGGCGTTGATGCGGAAGGCGATATCCGTCGTCAGCATGGTCGGCGATTGGGCGTTGATCATCAGCGGTACCGAGAGCACCGACATCATCGTGACGAAGGAGAGGATCAGCCCGACCAGGAGCGTGGTCGCAACCTGCGGCACGACGATTTCGAACAGGATCCGCAGCCGCGAGGCGCCGAGATTGCGCGCGGCTTCCATGGTCGAGCGATCAAGGGATGCCATGGCGCCGGCAAGCAGCAGCGTGACGAACGGCGTCTGCTTCCAGACGAAGGCGATGACGATGCCGCGCCAGTCGAGATAGCTTTCAGCCTCGAGCGGCGTGACAGCCCCCAGACTGATGAGCACGTTGTTGAAGAGGCCGTTCTTGGCAAGAAAGGTGCGCAGGACCTGCCCGGTGACGATGAAGGGGATGAACATCGGCCAGCGATAGAGCCAGCGAAGGATCGCCACTGTCCGCGGGTTTTCGCCAAGCGTCAGATATCCCGCAATGGCGACGGAGAAGATCCCGATCAGGGCGGTCGACAGGCTGACGATCACCACCGTGAAGATGGCGTCCTGGGTGTAGAGTTCGGAGGCCTTCACGAAATTCCCCAGCCCGAAGCCGTCCCCGACTTCGAAGGCGCCGATCACCGAGGCAGCCAGCGGCACGACGAAGAGCAGCAGGATGACGCAGAGCGCCGGCGCGACGAGGATGAGGCTCAGAGGTCGGTTCGACATGGACACCAAGGCTGAATGGACGCGGATAGCGTAGAGATGGGATGAAAAAGGAGCCGGCGGCTGGCCGGCTCCTGTCGGTCATGGTGCTGGAGACGCCGCAGGATCAGTTGCTGACCTGCTTCTCGTAGGCTTCCAGAATAGCGTTGTTGTATGGCGCGATTGGGAAAGGCTTGCCCTTGGTGGCGATATCCTCGGGCGAAATGTCGGTGAAGAGCTTGGCCCAGGTCTTCTGGTCGAGTTCCGCCTGGACATATTTCGCGTCGATGCCCGGATACCAGTTGAAGCGCGTAACGATACCTTCGGCCTGAACCTTGGGGCTGGTCGCGAGCTGGACGAACTTTTCGGCCAACGCGACGTTGGCGCTCTTGGCCGGGATGACGTAGTGCATCGGCTGGCCGGGCATGCCGGGGCTCGGCAGCACAAGCTTGAAGTCCGGAGGCAGTTGGCCGTTGGCCTGCCACGAGTAGAACATGTCTACCCAAACCGGACCCATGGCGATTTCGCCGCGGCTGAGCAAGTCCAGCGTGCCGGCATTGCCGGGCGTCAGCGTCGCATTCTTGGTGAAGTCCTTGAGGCTGGCCAGTGCCGGTCCCCACTTCTGCGTTTCGCTCTCCTCGAACGGACCCGTCATCAAGTTCTTCGCGTCGCCGTTCCCGAAGGCATAGATCCAGCCCATGACGAAGCTGACACCGGAAGCACCGCCCTTGATGCCGTTATACCCGAACATCTTTGGATGTTCCTTGGCCCAGGCCACGATCTCGGGATAGCTCTTCGGCGGGTTTGCGACGAGCGCCGGATTGTAGGCGAGCGCTGCCTGGCTGTTGTACATGGGCATGACATAGCCACTGACATTGCTGCCAAGCGCCATGTCGGCATTGGCGCGGGTGACGAGCGCCCCCGTATCGATCTTGGAGCGGTAGGATTCGAGGTAGCCAGCCTTGACCATGGGGCCGGTGAACTTCTCATGCACGACGGCGACATCGGCATCCCAGGTGGGCGAGCCCGCCTTCGACTGTGCCTCGAAGCGCTCGACGATCTTCTGCGAGCCGGCGTCGCCAGGACCGGTGCCAACCACCCGCACCGTATTGCCGGGGTTCTGCTGTTCAAAGAGCGGCCCGAGATATTCGTTCACATAGTCGACCATGTTCTGGTCGCCGGCGGTCATGACGGTCAGCTCTGCGGCTGAGGCCGATGGTGCTGCCAAGCCGACAAGCAAGGCGGCCTTGAGGATGGTTTTCATGGAAATGCTCCGGTGAAGGGTCGGTTAAAAAGGTGATGCTTCCAGCACGCGGGCCTCGTCGGGCACCGGCACGGGATGAGGTTGCGCGGGCGGAGGCGATCCGGCCGGGGCGTCGAACAGAAAGAGATGGTCGGGCGCAATGGTGATGCGGACGGCGGTGCCGGGCGGGACCGCGCGCGGTGCGTCGACCTGGATCATCTCGGTCCCGATGCGCACGGTGTGGCGCCAAAGCCCGCCGGGATAGCTGACATCGACGACATCGCCGGAGAGCACGAGACCCTCGCCTTGATGAGCCCCGCCGGGAGACATTTCCGCGATCGTTGCGGCCTCGGCCCGGAAGCGCGCCTCGATCTGCCCCCCCGACAGGACGCGCCCAAGCCGCGGCACGCGGCAGGCGGCATTCGACGCACCTGCGGCGATCGCAATCACGTCACCGTCCTCGCCGCCGGAAAGGATCAGCCGATTCTCCGCCCCCATGAAGGCGGCGACGAAACCCGTCTGCGGGTGATTGTAGACGGTTTCGGGCCGACCCTCCTGCGCGATACGTCCCGCATTGAGGATGACAATACGGTCCGCCATGACCATCGCCTCCTCCCGGTCGTGCGTGACATGCACCGTGGTGATGCCGAGCTTCTGCTGCAGAGCGCGGATCTCGTGGCGCACCTGAAGGCGGATCCGCGCATCCAGGTTCGACATCGGCTCGTCGAGAAGCAGGATTTCCGGGTTGATGGCCAGTGCGCGACCGAGCGCTACGCGCTGACGCTGCCCGCCGGAAAGCTCGGCAGGCTTGCGGTGCGACAGGCCCGTCAGTCCGAGCAGGCGTTCCGTCTCCGCGACGGTGATGGCAATATCACGGGCCGGGACGCGGCGCAGCTTCAGACCGTAGCCGATATTCTGCGCCACCGTCATATGGGGCCAGAGCGCATATGACTGGAAAACCAATGCCATGCCCCGCTTGTCGGGTGGCAGCGTCGTCACATTGCGCGAGCCGATGCGGATTGCGCCGGACACGGGCATGGCAAAGCCGGCGATCGTGCGCAAGAGCGTGGTCTTGCCGCAGCCGGAGGAACCGAGAAGAGCGATGAACTCGCCCTTGGCGATATCCAGATCGATGCCGTCGAGAACACGGTTCTTTCCATAGCTGACGCTGATGGTATCGATCTGTAGAAATGGTTGCGGCACTGTTCTGGTTCCCTGCACAGCTGTGCACGATAGGGTCGTTCCATAACACTTTGATGACGCTTATCGTGCATCCAGGGCAGCCTTGCCCCGGATGCACAGCGTCGTTCAGTTTCCGACGTAGACGAACCGAACGGAGGACGTTTTATCGTTGAAGCCGGCAGCATTCAGGTTTTGCTCACCGGTTCCGGTGAATTCCTTGTAGCGATCGCGGAAGCCGTCATCGTCATAGAGCCTGACGCGCCAGCCGGCAGGAATGCACCAGCGCACGGCTGACGTCTTGTCGCCGAAGCCCTCGACATTCTTCAGGTTGTTGTAGGCGCGGAGCGCGTAGTCGGCATAATCGATCATCAGCCCGCGATCGCTGAAGTCGGAATCGTCGTACAGCTCGACCCAGGCGTCATTGATGTCCGTCAGGCATTTCTGCTGCGACACCGGGAAGATCGAGCGAAACTCCATCATCTTCACGCTGTTGCCAGGCCCGCTATTGTCGTGCTCGGAGGCGTAGACGAGCAGTTGGCCCGTGGCATCGACAAAGACGCCGGCGGCAGCATCCATGTTGCACTGCGTCGTCGCGGCCGTCCCGTAGTTCGGAGAAGGGTAGCCGCAATAGAGATGCCTCTTGGCAACCTTGGTCAGCCCGATCTGGCCATTCGTGTCGGTGACGCGGAAGAGGTCGAGCCAATCTTCTCCAATGCCGACGACGACGGAGGTGTTCATGTGCGTGCCGGCGAGAAAGAGACTGCCGTCGCACTGGGTGATGAAGTGCAGCGACTGGTAATCTCCGAACTCGCTGTCGCCGATGGTCGTCTGCAAAGCGCTTTCGTTCCAGGTGCCGACCAGGGAGAATGTCGCTCCCGACTGCGTGAGATCGCCGGAGGTCGAACGGTAAAATTCGAGCGTATTGGCCGCATTGCGGGCCGTCGCCGCGAGGAAGCTGCCATCGCCGAGCTGCGTCAGCGACACCGAGCCGGCTTCCGCCGTCTGGGTGGTGATATGCAGGGGAAGAAGGGTCACATTGGCGAGGTCCGTCATATCATAGAACAGGACCTGACCCGGACCGCCGCTCAGCGACCCATCAAGCGCGACGGCAAGGATATTGCCGCTCGTTTGCAGGCCGCCCGAATGAGCATAGGCCGAGAGATAGGCCGGCATCGGCTGATCGCCGAGCATTTGCGCATTCCTTGGTGCGGTTGCGGGATAGGAACTGGTGGAAAGCCGGTTCGAGCGCCACCGCTCGGCCGCTGCGCGCGGCTCCGTCATGCGCACCAGCGAAAAGGGGACGGTTCCCCGGCCATTGTCGGATCGGGAGATGACGAGATAGTTCTCGCCATTGCCCGACAGACGCTGCAGCCCTTGCCAGTGATAGGAGGAGGCAGCGTTCCCGACGGGGTCTCCGACGACGCTGAACCCCATGGGGTCGCCATGATCCCGCAAGGTATTGACGGCGTCGGCGACGTTGGCAATGCAACGGTTGACGGATGGCGATGTCCCGGTGTTTACCGCGCCTGTCGTCAAGGGAGACGCAACGGCTGGTAGCGAAAACGCCAGGAGCTGCGCGAGGGCCGCTGGAATGCACAGCAGTGCAACATTGGAAAGACGTCGTGTTACCATTAGGAGCGGCCTCATCAGTGGGTGTGAGTTCCCCGCAGGTTACGCGTCGATCATGACATCCGAGCTACAAAGGTGTGGCCAGACGTATGGTCCCTCCATAAAGGCCAACAGCAAGGGGACCCTTCAATGCCACGATCTGCCGTCGGCCGCAGCGCCGCCATATGGCGGGAGAACAGCGCCGAATGTCCCGTGAAACCGCCCGCAACTGTGAAACAGCTTCCAAGCTTGCCCCCTTTCGGCGCGGAGGGGTGATCCCAAACGCTAGGAGTAAAATGCTGATGTATTTTGATCTTCCCTGTCCCGCTGGGTCAGCCAGCGGCGCTCGTAGCGGGGTCAAGTGCCTCGCCGAAACACATGATCTCAGCGACCAAGGTCGTAGGTCACGGTGACGATCACCTGGGGGCGGTCGCGACGTGAACCCGGCTCATCGGCACGGCTGAGGACCAGTGCCAGCTTTGGCTCCTTGCGCAGTCGGAAGAAGGTCGAGACCATACCGCCTTGGCGCTCCTCGCCGATGCGCTCCCAGCGATCGGAGACGTCCGGTGAGGCGGCCACCGCTTCGGCCGCCGGCTGGAAATCGACCCCGCCGCCGCCCGTGATGTGGCACATCGGAATATCGCGCGAGACCACCAGCGCGTAACCCTCGTTGGGTCCGGCATTGATCCGCCAGTAGCGGTTGCCGCGCCGGAATGGCTCGGGTGGCAGGAGCGGCTCGGGCAGGCTCTCGGTCTCGAACACCGCGCCGCCAAGATCGATGGCCGCGAGGAAGCGCGCCGGATCGTTCAGCCAGCTTGACGGATCGAGGACCCAAATCTCGCAGCCGCGCAGTGCGCCTTCCAGACCGCTGCGCAACGGATCTGCGACAGGCCCATCCTGCGCCGATGCGGATCCGGAGATGACAAGCAGCATCGTGGATGCGAGCAGCAGGCGGGACAAACGGTCCATGTATTTGCAGCACCGCAAGCGCAGCATCATCGGTTCTCCAGACCCTTTGAGGCGCGCTCGGCTCTGATCATGTCCGCTTCTCGGCCGATCTGCTCGCGAAGGGCCGTCAGTCCTGCCCGCATCCGCTCGTGTACGGTCGGATCCAGCGAAGGATCGGGATAACGGACGTCCCAAAGGAGCACGGCGTCGATCGTCCGCTGGAGCTTGGGGATGTCGCCGAAGGCCCAGCCATTGACGGGCGGCCCGAGTGTCTCGAACAGCGACGAAAACAGAGCGGGTTCGCCGGTCGGGTCCTGAGCTGGGCTGGCGTTCAGGCGTGAGCGCCAGCGAAGTTGTCCGGCATAGAACCAGAACGTCGCCTCGTCGCCCTTGCCCGCCTGCATCAGGGGTGCCGCACGCAGCATGATTGCACTGGGCAGCGCGTTACCCGCAGTCTCGGCACCTGGCGGCAAGGCTGGCTCCTCTGCGAAGGCAGGTGGCGGAGCAAGAAGAAAGAGGGCTGCCGCTGCAAGATGCGGGAACATGGTGCTATACGACATGTGGCGCGGCGGCTCCCTGCGGCGTCTACCGATACACGAGGCTTAGGCAATGAAGGGGAAAAAGTGAACGGCAGATTAGCGGCATCAAGCCAACTTCGATGAGTCCGATGCTGAGATCGTCTCGAATACAGCGGAAAGCATGTTCCTCACCGCTGCTCAGGGGAGCTGCCGGGATTGAGCGTCAGCTGCATGAACACGAGGTCAAGCCATTTGCCGAATTTCGTGCCAACCTGCTTGAGATGCCCGACATGCTCGAAGCCCAGCTTTTCATGCAGGCTTATGGAGGCGAGGTTTTCAGCTTCAATCCCGGCGACCATAACGTGCTTACCGATCGCACGCGCGCGCTCGACGAGGGCCTCCATGAGTTTCCCTCCCGTGCCTTTGCCGCGCTGGTCCACTTTCACATAGACAGAATGTTCGACGGTATGTCTGTAGCCATCGAAAGCTCGCCAGTCGCCGAAGGACGCGTAGCCGACGACCTGTCCCTCCTCGCCGATAGCCACCAGAACTGGATAGCCGAGCCTGGCTCGATCGGCCAGCCAGCTGCGTCTGTTGGCTGTATCGACTTCAGCATCGTTCCAGATTGCTGTCGTGTTCGCGACTGCATGGTTGTAGATGTCGGTGATGCCGGGAATATCTGCCTCGATGACGTCACGGATGTCCATGGTCGCCTCCAATTGGTTAATATGGTAGATTAACCGTCTACTATATTACAAACGCTGGCGCAACGACGTCCGCCGAAGTTAGCTCACGGTCAATGCCGTCACTGCATAAACGCACTCCCGCTCGCTTGCGTTCTTGAACACGCAATCGGTTGGTGGACCGAGTTCTAGGCAATCTCCTTCCTTCATTTCGTGCTGTATTTGGCCTTCTACGAACACGAGCTCTCCAGACAGGACCCATACGAGCTGGCGGAGGAACGCATAGGCTGAGGCTGGCATGGGCACCTCCTTACCAGCGGGAAGAGTGACGTTGATGAGATCCAGCGGCATGTCCGAGCGCGGTGAAACATGGCGTCGGAGATATCCCGTTTCAGGATCGGCCCAGACGTGCTGCTCAGCCTTCCTGAGGAGTCGACCGTGCTGTATCTCCGCTCGCGCTATCAGCGTGGACATGCTCAAGCCGAAAGCGCCAGAGAGCTTGCCGAGCATGTTTGCAGTGGGGCTGCTCTCAGCTCGCTCGATCTTATAGACCATGGCGCGAGAAACTGACGCCTTGGCTGCGAGGTCGCTCAGGGACCAACCCCGACATTCGCGCTCGGTTCGAATACGCGCTCCAATCCGCTTGTCCATATTATCTATGCTCATCGTGCTACGATATTAGACGCGGATTTGACATTCAAGCGATGTGAACCGGCTTCCAAGCTTGGCCCTTTCGAAGCCGGGCAGTAGGATACCAGGATTATGTCCAGCCGCAGGCGTCGGAAGACGGGATCGCCGACGATATCGGCGGATGCGCTCGTTTCAAATGGCTCCGCCAGCCGTTCCGCGATCATATCCTATAAGAACGGGGTGGTCGCATGGGAGACGAAGACGAGCAAAGATGGAGATGCGCAAAGGTGCATCATTCATTCTGTTTTTTGGCGAAATCGTCACCGGTAATTTATTAAAACATCTGCGGATGTCAATTTTCGCCGGATTGATATAGCAACATCGTTGGATGGCGGCACATATGATGGCTGCAGGGGAGCACCTCGCCGGATGCTAGAATGGCTTCAGCTGCAACTGTCTGCCGCGATGCCAGGGCGATCGACGTCCGACGAGCAGTCGCAGCGCTTGCACGATGCGGAACTGGCGGGGCTGGCCACGGCCTTCCGCGTGCGGCTTTGCGCCGTTGCGGTCATCGCCTTGTGGCTGCTGGTCAGCACCGCCTGGCCGCGAAATGTTTACTACCTCTCGGTCAGTTTCGTCTTCCTCGCGTTGAGCTACATTCCCTATGCAATGCGGCGGCACCGGGCCGCGTGGACGATCAAGCTCGCCTGCACCATCCTGGACGTTGCGCTGATCACTGCGACGATCCTTCTCCCGCCCTTCGGCGGCTTTGCCTCGGACTGGCCGATTCAGACGCGCACGCGGGGTCCGGAGTTTCTCTATGTGCTTCTTCTCCTTGCGGAAGCTGCTCTGACCTATTCGCCGATCCTCGTCGTATGGACCGGCGGCATCATCATCGCGGTCTGGTCCTTCGGCATCAACAGCATCTACGACCGGGTGGATACGGTCCGGTTCGGCGAGGTCGGCCAGCTGACGGAGATGCAGGCACTGGAGCGGTTTCTCAGTCCCTACTTCGTCGGCCTTACACAGATGTGGGTCCAGGTGGTCACCACCGGTCTCTTCACGCTGTTCCTCGCCATCGCCGTTCTGCGCAGCCGCAACACGCTGATCGCCCAGATCAAGGACAATGCCGTGCGCCAATCTCTGGCGCGCTACGTCTCGCCCGATGTCGCATACGCCATGGGAGACGATGTGCCAAGCTTCGGCACGCCGTCGAAGCGTGAGGTCGCGGTGATGTTCGTGGATATCGTGGGGTTTACGCGCATGGCGGAAAAGCGCACGCCCGAGCAGGCGCTGGCACTTCTGCGCAGCTTTCAGGAGCGCGGGTGCGCCGTACTCTTTCCCTGCGGCGCCACGCTCGACAAGTTTCTGGGTGATGGTTTCATGGCGACCTTCGGCGGCGTCGAACCGCAGACCGATGCCGCCAAACGCGCGCTTTCCTGTGCCTTCGATCTTCTGGATACCTATGCGGCCTGGAACGCGAAGCGGAAGTTGCGCGGCGCCGAGCCCATCCGGGTCGCGATCGGCCTGCATTTCGGCGAAGTGATCGTCGGGAATGTCGGGACGCCGGAGCGACGCGAATTCACCGTCATCGGGGATGTCGTCAACGTCGCCAGCCGATTGGAGCGTGCCACGCGGGATCTGGAGGGCCGCCTCGTGGTATCCGACGCCTGCCTTCAGGCGGCGGGCGGCGCTCCGCACGGCCGTAGCTTCACCCGGACACTGACCGTCGATATCCGCGGCCGGGATCATCCGGTGCGCGCGCATCTGATGTGACGGTTCCAAGCGTTAACCGCCCCGGCAGCAGCGTCCAAGTCAATGGGAAAATGTGTCGGGCGGGTAATCGACCAGCCGCCGACCTCCGCCTCCTGCAACATGCGCCCTTCCGCAGTGTCGATGATCGCAGCCCGCAACCTCAAGGCGATCCGGGCCCGCAAGCGGGAAATGTTATCTGGCGCTGTCTCTGGCTTGAAGGCACGCTTCCGAATGTCTGAACCAATAACGTCCTGCCGTCATGCTTGGCATATACTTGTCGAGAGGAACCGTTTTGATCAAGTGGACTTTGTAATCTGTTTCGAATTTCCGCAGCAAGGCTTTAGCGGAGACAAGGAGCGTGCGTAGGAGCCTATCAGTCGCCCGACCGTCGCCTTGTTCTCCATGACTTATTTTTTATTAAGGCTATCGACGCGATATGAGCATATGACGACCGAACAATATCGTTGTTGTAAATCAAGTATTTCATTCTGAAAATGACCGGCGAGCAGAAAATCCATATCGTCGATGTCGGTATAGAGAAAGTCGGGGCCTTCTGAAAGAGAAAGCTCCGACCGGTATTTTTCATATTATTGCGTTACGCAATAGAACTTAGCAGCACTTGCCGCTTTTCGACTTTGCCGGCTCGCAAGCGGGCTGGCTGTTGTTGCCCTTGTCGTAACCGCAGTTACCAACGCCGCCGCCACGCATCTTCAGGTCTTCGAGCTTAACTTCCTGCATGATGATCTCCTAGATACAAGATTTACTGTGTCAGCTTCTTCGTTTCTGACATATTCGTTATATACGATACAAGTTGCATCGCAATTCTTTATTTTAGTTAACCATCTCCTGCTCTATTAATAATGAACAGGTCGCATTTTAATCTTATTACTACAGACTGAATCATGAAAACGTTGGTTTCGTTGGCATTCGCTCTTTCAAACAGGGCCTGTCCCCCCGCGCCTCGGGCCATTGCTCCTCAAGCTTCACCTTAATAAGACAGAGATTATTAACCTGCATGCTTAATGATATGGCCTAGAGACGACCTCGAAGGGCCTTTAAGGCAGGTATCGAACCATGTTGGCGCATTTTACCGCGTTGAAGCGCTGGACGCTGTCTGCTGTCATCCGCTTGCAGATCCTGTGTGCGATGTTCCTGATCGTTTCCTTTTCGTCTACGGCACGCGCGGAAGACGGGCTTTCACCGTTTTCGGCTTATGAACTGCGCCTCTCGCAGGACACCGTCCTGCAAACCATCGCAGAAGCCAAACTGCGCCTCGCCACCGCCGAGTTCCTGCCCAAGGTCAATGTCGGCGGCGACTGGGTCGTCGATGGAAATATCCGGTATTCTCCCGATATCACGGCAGCGTCTCCGGGTTCCTATTCCAAGAAGGACCCGTCGCTGATGGGCGTAGAGGTTTCCTGGAAACTTTTTGACGGCTTTCAAAACATCAACAACAGGGCCGCGGCTGAGGAAGGCTTGTCATATGCGGTCCAGGCTTCGCTCGACACGCGCCAGAAACTGTTCCTGGAACGCGCCGAACGCATTCTCGGCATCGTCCGGGACCGCGCTCTTCTCAAGGCATATGAGGATGCTGTCCGTCGTCGTCGGCAGGCGCTGGATATCTCCCGGACGATGCTGAACGAGGGCAGCATGACGGTGTCGCAGGTCGAGATCGCCGGCGCGGATCTCCAGAATGCGCTCGCGACCCGTCTACAGGCAGCCAATGCCGTCAAGATCAGCGAGCTGGATTATGTCAAGTTTACCGGCGTTCCGCTGGTGGCCAATCCGCGTCTGGAGATCCCGGGGAAACGTCTGCCGGCGACGGCGAAGGAAGCTGCCGACCTTGCCCTCACGCAATCTCCCCAACTCAAGATGGCGCTTCATAGCGAGCAGGAGGCCGAGTACAGGGCGCGTGCCGCCGCCGGCAAGTACATGCCGACTGTCAATCTCGTCGGACGATATGCGCGAACCTTCGATCCGTCGCCCCAGGTCAATCGGGTCGACACGACGGCAGTACTCGTTCGGGCCTCCATGCCGATCTTCGACCCCACAATAGAGCCGGCGCGGGACCTTGCCCGTGCGGAGGCCCTCCAACGGCGTTACGACCGGCAGGACGCGAGCCTGTCGCTTGCCACGGAGGCCCGCCGGCAGCACCAGCTCTTCCACGCGCTCTCAGCCCAGCTCTCAACGCTGAAGAAGCAGATTTCTCTGGCAAAAGCCGGGGCGGATGCCGTTCGCATCGAGATCGGCACCGGGGAACGCACGATTACCGAACTGCTGGATGCGCAGGAGTCCCTGCTGTCTGCGTCCGTGAACGACGCCGAGGTTCGTTATGCCCGAGATGTCGCGGCGTTCCGCCTGCTGGCGACCATCGGCGACCTGAATGAAAACGATGTCGGTCTGAACGGGAGGCAGTTTTGAGAATTGTATGCACAGTTTCGTGCCCGGCAGCAGCTGCCGGACACCCGAATGCGTGCCTTATGGCCGCACCTTCTATGCCGGGGGCAGAGCCACGCACGTGACCCACTCTGTCGATCAGAACCTTTCCCGGAAGGCGCCGGTCCCGCTTCGCCTTTTCCCGCGCCGCGGGGTCGGTCGCGGGGAGACGCGTGCGACACCGGACGACGCGCGACGGACCTTGGCGACGGGGCAGTCCGGCCTGCGTCTTCTGTCGATGATCGCGGGACTACCCCTCAGGATGCGGCGGCGCCTGCTTCGCATCGGCTGGCGCCTGTCCCTGCTTTCGGGCCGGAAGGCGGGGTTCGGGCTGGAGCCCCTGTTGCAGACATATCTCCGCCAAGGCGCGGCAGATGCGCGTCGCATCGCACTGGAACACGATTTTCACGACTGGCTGCAGGTTACGGAATGGCTTGCCAGTGGACGCCGGAGCAAGCGGGGCCTGATCGCCGACTCCCGGCTGATGCAGGTCGCAGATCCGGGCATTGCCGAGAGACTTGCGGCGTCTGGCGAAAACATCATTCTCGCGCCTGTTCACATGGGCATTTTTCCGCTCGGCATCAGCTTCGTCATCTTCAAGTTCTTCCCGAACCGTCGCCTGCTCGTTCTGAGGGCGCGCGACGACCACGAGGATAACAACGTGGCTATGGAGCGCCTGCGCGAAGTTGCGAGCGAAGTGTACATCCTCAATACGCGAAACGAGGACGACTTCATGGATGCGATCCGGTTCGCACGGAAAGGCGCGATCGTCGTCTCCATGATCGACCTGCCCGAGACATACGGAAGCCCTGCGGAAACGACCCTTTTCGGTCATCCTGCCAGCATCGCGCTTGGGCTGGATGCGATGGCGCGTATGCTCAAGGCTGTGGTTCTGCCGATGGCTGTGATCTCGGACCTTAGAGGCGACCGGATCGCCTTCGGACAACCTTTCGAAGTGTGGCGAAACTCGAAGGAGGATCGCAGCGCTCTTGCTGCGCACATCGGCCGGGACATCGAGGCCTTCGTCTCTCTCGATCCGGCCCAATGGCATATGTGGACGCGCATTCTCGAGTTTTTCCCGTCGGGAACCCGACGGGGTAGCGGCATGCTCGCGGATAGCGGAATGGAGAGGACGGTCGGCGATGCCTCTGCTTGACGGTATTTTACGGCGGCTGCCAAAGCGAAGGCCTGCGAGAACGAACGGGATCATGGACCGGTTCGAGGTCACCGGTCTGCACTCTCTCTCGTCGACGATAGAGCTGCGGCGGGATACCGCCGGCAACCTGATGATCGTGTTCTTTGGCGCTCTGGCCGTGTTCATCGTGGCGGCCATGTGGTTCGGCACGTTCTCGAAGCAGGAGACCATGCGTGGGCTGGTGCTCGGCACGAAGGGTGGCCAGCGCATCACCGTGCCCATCGGAGGAACCGTCAAGAAGGTCTGGATCGAACAGGGTCAGGCCGTGACGACGGGCCAGAAATTGCTGACCGTCATTCCCCAGCAGACAGCCTCCGGAGCAAGCCCGTTGTCGGAGACAGACTTGCAGGCGCTGATCGACCAGAAGGCAAATACGGAGCAGCAGATCGCCAGTATAAAGACGTTGATGGCGCGCGACACGCAGGACATGCAGTCCTTCGACGCCAACGTCGAAGCGCTGACGAACAACCTTCGCAGTCAGGAACGCGAACTGGAAAGATCTGTTGCCGCCCAGAGGGACATCGTCCAGAGAATGCAACGGTATCTCAAGGTCGGCTACACGACGCGCGACAGCGTGACCGCGCAGGAGCGGGCCTGGCAGGATTATGCCCAGCAGCTTGCGGCGGCGCGTCTGCAACTGGCGCAGCTTTCGGGCACCAGTCTTGAGAGACTGCGGGCTGTCCAGCAGAACAACAACTACAGCGCCAATCAGCTTGCCGATATGGGCCGGCTGATCTCGGAGTTGACCGCGAAGATCGAGCGCGCGAAATCGGCCATCTCGACGGATATCGTCGCGGTGACCGATGGCAAGGTGGCGGCCATCAACGTTCGGGAAGGTGCGGAGGTCGCCGTCGGCGATACGGTGGCGGCGATCGGCGATCCCGATGCCCCTTTCATCATCGGCCTTCAGGCGCCATCGAAGAGCATGGGGCTTCTCACCATCGGCCAGCGGGTCGTGCTGAAATACGATGCGTTTCCCTACAAGACCTTCGGCGTGAAATACGGGCGCGTGATCGCGATCAGTGCGCAGCCCGTCACCCTGCCGAAAGAGGATGAGCAGAGCATGGCGATGGTCAACCCGGCTCTGGCCCAGAGCGCCCAGAGCGCGCCGCCGCAGTCGAAGTTTCTGGTCGAGGTGGAGCCGGAGGACAAGACGATCTCGGCTTATGGCGTCGACCGCCCGATCCTCATCGGCTCGACGCTCTCGGCCGACGTGATCGTCGAGCGTCGGCGGCTGATCGACTGGGTGCTCGACCCGATTCTCGCCATGAGAGGCCGGACATGAGCCTGCCGTTCTTTTCCGACAAGCCGCAGGTTCGCACGCTTCTGCAAAGCGAGCAGCAGGAGTGCGGCCTGGCCTGCCTGGCAATGGTCGCGAATGCCTACGGCCATTCCGTCGATCTGCCCTATATGCGCTCGATCTTCGAGATCCACCGCGGCGGCATGTCGCTTGCCGAACTCTACCATCTCGCCTCCGCCTTTGGCCTGGAGGCGCGGGGGCTGTCGATCCAGAATATTGACGACATGCAAGGCTTGAAACTGCCGGCCATCCTGCACTGGGACGGGCGCCACTACGTCGTGCTGGAAAAGATAAAGCGAGGGAAGTACGTCGTTCAGGATCCAGCCGTAGGGCGGCGCGTCTTCAACCGCGAGGACTTCAGCCGCTATTTCTCCGGGGTCGCGCTCGAGTTCCAGATGAAGACCGAGCTGGACAAGGTGGTTTCGAAGGATGGCGGTGTCTCCCTCTGGAGCATCGTCCGGTCGATGACGGGATACAAGCAGATCTTCTGGAAGATTTTCGCGGTGTCCGTCGCGATCGGAATCCTGACGCTGGCAACGCCCATTCTGCTGCAGGTGTCTCTCGATTTCGTGCTGCCGCAGGCCGATGTCGATCTGCTGGGCATTCTCACGGTCGGACTCTGTGTTCTCCTCCTGTTCGAAACCGGTGGAAACTGGCTGCGCGACATGGTGATCCTGCGCAGTTCCATCAGTATGCAGCTCCAGTTCTCCCGTTCGGTCGTCAGCCATGGCCTGCGCCTGCCGCTGCGCTACTTCGAATCGCGTCATGCCGGCGATTTCGTTACGCGGCTGGGCTCGGTCGATCAGGTGAAGGCGTTCGCCTCAGACGGTCTCATCCGCTCGCTGGCTGATGCGGCCGTTTCGGTCATTTCCGTCTGCCTTATGTTCTACTACTCGGTCGATATGACCTTTATGGTGCTCGCGACGCTGGCGGTGGCCGTCGGCGCCCGCACGCTTTATATGCGGCGGACGCGCGAGGCGACCACGGAGTCCCTGACGGCGAAGGCGGATGAGGTCAGCACACTGCTCGACGGACTCGACCGCATGCCGATCCTCAAGGCGCACAATGTTTCGGCACGGTTCGAACAACGCTGGTTCGAGAAGCTGGCACGGTTCGCCGGCCGGGATTTCGTATCGAGGCGACTGCAAATCGATACGCAATGCGTCGTCCACACCGTCGTCATCTTCGGCACCGTCGCCACGCTCTATGCCGGTGTCGGCGCTGTCCTTCAGAACAAAATGACGATCGGCATGCTCTATGCCTTTTTCGCCCTGCGCGGCAGTTTCTTCCAGATGGCGGATTCGCTGACGACGAACCTGATGCACCTCACCGTCATCTCTTCCCATCTGCGACGTCTCGAGGACGTCATTCAGAACGTACCCGAAACGTCCGCACGCTCCGCGGTCATCCGCAAGGCGATCCGCCGGACCGTGGAGGTCAAGGACGTCGCGATCTCGTTCGGGCAGGAAGACCGACCTGTGGTCGTCAGCGCCAGTTTCAGCATCGACGTCGAGAAGGGCGAGCATATCGCGATCATCGGAGAGTCCGGTTCCGGCAAATCGTCGCTGCTCAAGGTGATCGCGAGCATCGCCTCGCCGACTGCTGGCGCGGTGCTGATCGACGGTCAGCCGCTTTCGCGGTTCGGCGTCATGGAGTACCGCAACAATATTGGTGCCGTGTTTGCCGATGACGGGCTCTTTTCCGCAACGGTGGCTGAAAACGTCAGTCTGTTCGATCCGGACGTTCCGGTCGACAGGATCTTGCACGCTCTGCATCTGGTCGGCCTCGACCGCGAGATCGAGGCACTCCCGCAAGGGGTGGCGACCATCGTGTCGAACAACAATTCCCTGCTGTCGACCGGGCAGCGCCGCCGCGTGCTGGCCGCGCGGGTCATCTGCCGTCAGCCGCGCCTTATGCTGTTCGACGAGATCACCGCAAACCTCGATGTACGGACGGAATATGCCATGCTCGAAACCCTCTGCAAGATTCCCGGCGGCAAGATCTTCGTAACGCATAGCGATCGATTGCTGGATTTCGTCGATAAAGCCTACCGGATGATCGACGGCATGCTCGTGCCCGTCGATATCCGGGAGATGAAGGTTCTCCCGTCCCGGACGGTGGCGCGGACTGGTGCGTCGGTGTCGCAGACGCTGGACACGTCGCGCGCCGTGCATCCTCCATCCGCGATATCCGAGCCTGGACGGCGGAACGACCCGAACGAAACCGTTCAGGAGCGCGTCAGGCGCATGATGGCGAAGCGCCAGCAACCGCCCGTCGGCTGATCAAGGAGAGCCGGTCAATCAGGGAGAAGAGAGCTCCGCAGCGATCTCGTCGAGCACCACCCTCAGCGTCGAAACCACCTGATCGACCTCGTCACGGCTGATCGTAAAGGCCGGCGCGATCAATATCCGATCGCCGCTGGCGCGCACGATCAGGTTTCGCATGAAGCAGAAGTTCCGGACGATCATGCCGATATCGGAGGGGTTGCTGAAGCGCTTGCGCGTTTCCTTTTCCAGAACCAGTTGAACCGCGCCGAGGAGGCCTGTGGACACGGCCTCTCCGACCATGATGTGGTCCGACAGGCTTTCAAGAGCGCGTGCGAAATAGGGTCCGATGTCGTCGCGCACCCGTTCCACCAGATGTTCGCTCTCGATGATGTCGAGATTGGCAAGGGCACCGGCAGCGGCGACCGGATGGCCGGAATAGGTAAACCCGTGCTGGAATGCACCGGCCTCGTTGATCAGAACGTCCGCGACCCGATCCGAGACCATGACGCCGGCGATGGGTTGATAGCCGGAGGAAAGACCCTTGGCGATGGCGCAGAAATCCGGCGCCAGTCCATAATACTGATAGCCGAACCAGGCTCCCATCCGACCGAAACCACAGATCACTTCGTCCACGGCCAGCAGAATGTCGTATGCTCGGCAAATCCTCTGAATCTCCGGCCAGTAGCTGGCAGGTGGAATGATGACGCCGCCGGTGCCCTGGATGGGTTCCGCCACGAAAGCTGCGACATTCTCCGCGCCGATCGCCTTGATCGTCTCTTCGAGTTCGCGCGCCCGTTTCAGACCGAAGGCCTCGGGCGAGAGATCGCCGCCCTCGGCATACCAGTAGGGTTGCCCGATATGGACGATGCCGGGGATCGGCAGATCGCCCTGTTCGTGCATGTGCACCATGCCGCCGAGACTGGCGCCGGCAACCGTTGAGCCATGATAGGCGTTCGTCCTCGAGATGATCACCTTCTTCGTCGGCTGGCCGCGTGTCGCCCAGTAGACACGCGCCATACGCAGCCACGTGTCATTGGCCTCGGAACCGGAATTGGTGAAGAAGACGTGGTTGATATGCGGCCCGGCGTGGCTGCAGATGCGGGCGGCCAGACGCGCCGTCGGCTCCGTCGTGGTCGCAAAGAAACTGTTGTAGAAGGGCAGTGCCGTCATCTGGGCATAGACCGCGTCGGCGATCTCGCGCCGACCGTAGCCGACGTTGACGCACCAGAGCCCGGAAAAAGCGTCGAGATAGCCATTGCCGTCCGCGTCGAAGACATGCACGCCCTCGCCACGCGTCATCACGCGGACGCCGTGTTGCTGAAGAACCTTCATATCCGAGAAAGGATGAAGGTGGTGCTTGAGATCCAGCGCGGAAAGCTCGCTGCTCTTGCTCATGGATGTCTGGAGCATTGTCTTCTTCTCCCGCTAAAGCGTTTTGCGATCTTTCGGATTCGCTCCATGCGCTTTAAGCTTTCGTTTTCTCGCCTGTCGTTCTCGCAAACCTGCAGCACACGTCTGCGCGACATGCTTTTTCAAGCCGTGAAGAGCAGCGAGGCGTTCAGCCCGCCGAATGCGAAGGAATTCGACAGGGCGGCTTTCAGCGTTGCAGCGCGTGCCATATTCGGCACGCAGTCGATATCGCAGTCCGGATCGGGTTCGAGAAAGTTGGCCGTCGGCGGCATCATCCCGCGCGAAAGCGCCAGCACCGTCGCCACGGCCTCGATACCGCCGGACGCGCCCAGGCCATGGCCGGTCACGCTTTTCGTGCTGCTGACCGGCGGCGTGCGGTCTTTGCCGAAAACGGTCTTGATCGCCTGCGTTTCCGTCATGTCGTTCGCCAGCGTTCCCGTGCCATGGGCATTGATGTAATCGACGTCGGACAGGGACAGGCCAGCCTTTTCCACGGCATCGCGCATAACCCGTGCCATGCCGCTCTCCGACGGATTGAACATATCCACGGCATCCGCCGAGCAGGAAAAGCCGGAGAGCCGGGCAATGGGCGTCGCGACACGCGCTCTGGCGGTGTCCTCAGCCTCGAGAACCAGCATTCCCGCACCTTCCCCGAGCACCAGTCCCAGACGCCCCTTGGAAAAGGGCCGGCAGACATCCGGCGCGAGGATGCGCATGCTGTCCCATGCACGGATGGTGCCTTCGCCGAGAGGTGCTTCCGCACCGCCGGCGACAGCCACGTCGGCAAGTCCCGAGCGGATGAGTTCGGCTGCGATCCCGATTGCGTGGGTGCCGGAGGCGCAGGCGCTGGCGATGACGAAGGTCGGCCCCCGAAAGCCGTAGGCGATGGAGACCCAGCTTGCCGAGGAGCTCGACATGGCCTTGGAGACGGTCAGGGGATGAATACGCTGTTGTTTCTCTCCGTAGAGGCGCAGGAATTGTTCATCGAGTGTGCCAAGGCCTGCCCCGCCGTTGCCGATGATGACGGCGACCCGTGCCGGATCGATCGAATCCCTGGTCAGTCCGGCATGCGCAAGCGCTTCTCCGGCCGCCTTGACGGCGAGCTGCGCGCTTCTGTCGAGTGCGGCGGCCTTGACCGGCAGCGACGCCACGAAACCGTTGTCGGTGATTTCGGCCACCTTGAACCGGCTATCGGCAATCGCACTCGGCGTGCTGGTTGCAGACCGCCCGTTGCACAGGGCCTCCCAGAATGACTCGACATCCGCACCGCCGGGGCAGATCACTCCGTAACCGGTCACCGCCACGCCCCGCATCAGACGGCAACAGCCTTGAGCGCAGCCGGCTGCACCTGGGTCGCTACGCACTCGTCAACGACCAGCACGACATCCCCCACCGTTTTCAGACGGGTGGCGACGTCGTTGAAATTGACGTTGATGCGGATCTTGAACTCGTCTTCGATGAAGAACACGAACTCGATGAAATCGAGTGAATCCACGTCCAGGTCATCCAGTGCAGTATCCGGGCGGATATCTTCGGCATTCTTTCCTGCTTTTTCAACGAGTATGCGTTTAATCGTCTCGAAGGTATTCGTGTTCATTTGATATCCCTCTGAAATGCCACAGAGAGATACCAGAGTATCCGTCAATTCACTGTTAAAGACATCTCTAAATATCGATCTGCTGCTCGTTATGAAGCACTTCGAGGCCTCGATGATGGATCTTTCAGCAGGCCACCTGTCATCAGACTGCCTTACCCTGATACGAACTCCGCTGCCTGTCCAGCTAGCTTTGAAGCCTTCGGCGTCTCTTGCCGACGACCACGTTGAAGCAGAATACAGGCAATCCCCGACGCGCTCCTTGGTTTACCAGGAGCGCCACGTTGACCAAGGCATTACGAGGGAACCGGTGCGTCGGGCAGGATCAGCTTTCGTTCGCGCAACTCCTCCCAGAACGCCGGGGGAATGCTCACTTTCATGGACTGGATGTTCGCTTCCACCTGTGCCGGCACACGAGACCCGGGCACGATCGCCGACACGATCGATGGGGCTCCTGCGAACTGAAGGGCAGCGGTTCGGATGTCGATGCCATTGCGCTTTGCAACCTCTGCAAGCTGAGCTCTCTTTTCGACAACGCCGGCAGGAAGCTTGTCGCTGAAATGATATCGGTTGCGACCTCCGAGGAATCCGTCATTGAGAGGCGTGCCGACCGTGACGGTTATCCCCTTGGCAGCCAAGGCGGGGAAGGTTTTCGTATGCGCTTCCTCGTGATCGATGATGCTGTATTGGCAGGCAAGAAGGACGATGTCGGGCGTCGGGCCATCTCCTGTTGCAGCAAGAACGGCGGCCTCGGGGCGATTGATGCCAAAGCCCCATGCCTTGATCAAACCCTCGTTCCGCATGCGTTCGAGTTCGACCATCGCTCCGGTTCGGGCAGTCTCGTACGAACGTGTCCAGGGTTGCGGCAGCTCGACATTGTCAGGACCCAGATCGTGGATATAGACGATGTCGATGCTGGAAAGCCCCATACGCTGCAGGCTGTCTTCCACAGAGCGGCGAGCGCCCTCTGCCGTGTAGGCGTATTCGTAAGAAAAATTGAGCTTCTCCGCCCAGAAATCGGGGGCTAGCAGATCGCGGCTGGGATGGAACACGCGCCCGACTTTGGTCGAGACCAGATATTGGTCACGCGGCTTGGTTCTCAGGAATGTGCCCAGGCGGTGCTCGGAGAGCCCGTGACCATAATAAGGGGACGTGTCGAAAAGGCGAACGCCACCGTCCCAGGCTGCGTCAAGCGTGGCTTGCGCCTGAGCATCACTTATCGGCGCGAAAATATTGCCGATCTGGGTGCCGCCCATTCCAAACCGGAAAGGCGGCCGGTATCGAACGCCGTTTTCAGCGGGTCCATTCGACGGCAGGCTTGTTCCGGTTATTTTACCCAACGTTGGCATCACGGTTCCCTGAACCGTTTGAGCCTCGAACGCGGATGTCTGCGCCCGAACGAGTGCGGGAGCGAGTGCGGTCGCAACCGCAGTACCGGCCGCCAGTGTCAAAAAATCGCGACGATCCATCGTAAACTCCAGAATGTGAAAGAGGTAAATCTGCGCTGCGACGGCATCGCGAAGCACAAGAGAGTTCGGAATTGGTTTGATAAGGAAGCGTGATGCCGTCAGCGCAAATTGGGCGCCTCATTCAGCAAGGCTGAATCCCAATGCTCTGCCGCTTTGCCATCCTTGATGCGCCACATATCGAACCAGGTCGTGCTGTAGCTCTTCGCGGGATCCTTCGGGTCTTTCTCGGTGCGTGCATAGGTCACAACGACCAGATCACCTTCCGCAACGACATCGGCAACCTTCATAGAGATCTTGTCTGGAATGGGCTTCGGTTGGACCTTCAGGACGTCCGTGAAATAGGCGACGACCGACTTCAGTCCGCTTTGCGCATTCGGGTTATGCTGAATGTATTCGTCCGTCAGATACTGGTTGGCCTTGTCCCAATGCCCGGCCTCCAGAAGTTCGAGAATGATCTTGTATGCGACCTGCTTGTTTGCGTGAAGCTTGGGATCCGGGCTGGTGAATAGGGCGTCCGGGTTAGAAGACGCAACGACGGCTTCCTGAGCTTGCACGGATGCGCCCGTCATTGCGGACCCAAGGACGATGCCAATAGCGAGGGCGAATTTCTTCAAGAAGGTTCTCCGTACAATGTGCTGTTTGTTGCGAGGCGGGTGCTGGTCCGGTTCACCGGCCGGTCTGTTGGATATGCTCTTGACCATAGGGTCTCGTTCATTCCCCGTGTTAGATCGATCCTACCGTTTTTTTGCATGATCCTGTCGATTGCCTTGCGAGCAACATATTCTGCGATCACATTCTCAGGAGTGGAGCGAGAGGCTTGGCGCATGAACCAATTCGTACGGACCGATGAACTGCACGGCCTACCAACGCCGACGAGCAGCTCTGTGTTGGCGTCCACCATTCTTCCGTTTTGCACCCAAGAGCAGATCAACCCCAGCCTCGTGCCCGGCCTGAAGTTTTTTAAGCTGTCAAAGCCGGACGAGCCGCACAGGTGCTTTTACGAGCCGTGCATCGCGATCATTCTGAGCGGCGTTAAGCGGGTGATGTTCGACAAGGAGGAAATGCTTTTCCGTCCGGGTGATTTTTTCGTGACGTCGATCGATATCCCCACCTCCGCCCATGTGGTCGAAGCTTCACCAGACAATTGTTATGTTTCGATGATCATGAAAATCGACCTGGCCCGGCTGCACGAACTGGCCAAGCAAATGCAGTTCTCAAGCGCGAACAGCGTAACCCATGCAAGAGGCGTGGCGACCGGGCATGCTTCCAGAGAAATGCTTGTTGCGTTGAGACGTCTGGTCGATCTGGCGCAGCGTCCTGGCGATATTCCGCTCCTCGTCGAGGCGATCAAGTCCGAGATCTACGTCCGGCTGCTTCAGAGCGAGGTGGGGCTTTGGGTTTCACGGATGGCAAGCGATGGCTACAAGGCGGCAGGTATCGTCAAGGCACTCGAGTGGCTGAAGAATCATTACGCTCAGGAACTGCGGATCAAAAAACTCGCAGAACTATCCGGCATGGCCGAATCGACGTTCCATCACCACTTTCGCCAGCTCACTGGAACAAGCCCCCTTCGATACCAGAAGACGCTTCGTCTCTATGCGGCGAGGAATCTGATGCTAACAGAGCGCATCAATGCCAACAGCGCGGCGGGTCAGGTCGGGTATGACAGTGTGCAGCAGTTCAATCGTGAATATGCCCGCATGTTCGGCGCTCCACCCAAGCGGGATGTAGATTCCGCAAGGCGCGGCTCATCGTCTTAGCCGTCTTCAAGCTTGTTGCTGAAATGACGTGAACCACAGGAAGGACATAAGCTCTGTCCTCTCTGGACGTTACAGGTGGAACATCTTGCCGACAGGTTGGCAGTCGGAAACTGCAGGAGCGACCACCTTCAGGCCTCCTGCAATGACGCCGTTGATCATCGGACAGATGAAAAGCTTGTTCTTGTGGGCAAGCTCGGCGCGATGGGCAATGCTGTGGGCGGCTGCCTGGAGGAAGACTTCGCTGTTGCGGAACATGTAGACGCCAGCTGAGGCGTTGGTCGAAATGACGATTTTCTCCATCGCCCCGGTGACAAAGCCATCTTCTATTCTGAGGTAGCTGTAACATGCCTTATTCGAGACGAAGACCGGAACCACCGCACCATAGTCCTTCTCTGTCATCAGGGCGTCAGGATCGTCTGGCCCTTCGGTGAAGAAGATGTCTGCAAGGTCGATGATCACCGTCTCGTCCGATGGCACAAGGGCCATCGCGGCAAGGCACGAGAAGAGCGCACCTTCGGTTACGTCCGAGAGAGTGACGCTCCTGGAGCCGGGCCAGGTCTTGCGAAGATAGTCAGCCAGTTCAGCGTATCCCGTCGTCTCCCGGATGACGAAGATATAATCGCTTGGTTCCATCGCCGCCGCCCATGCGCGAGGGCGAAGTGCCGCTTCGATCAGAGGTATGCCGTTGACGTTCACGAGTGGACGCAGCCCGTATTGCTGCGTCCAGAGATCCGGACCCGCGAGCGGAACGATGCATTTCATGCGGACTTCAACAGTCCGAGATAGGAATCGAGATCCGTTGGCGTACCGATTCCGTGCATGGCTGCCGCCTGGATCTCATACACACCGATCCTGCTGCCGCGACGCTGGAGATAGTTATAGACGGGGCAGACGTAGAATTCGTTGTTGGAGCGGTCGTTCGCGGCGATCATGTCGATCGATGCATCTATGAAATCACGGGCACGCCGGAAATAGTAGATGCCGACGGTCGCCAGATCCGAAATCGCAACTTTCTCCTTGACCTCTTCGACATAACCCTTGTCGTTCGTCCGTGCGAAGGACCACTTCGGGTCGCGATCGGCATCGCGGAAGCAGAGGATGGATCCGTCGAGTTCCCGGACGACGGCATCGCTCAGGAAAGCGCTGCAGTCGAAATCAACGATCTGGTCGCAGTTGGCGATCATCAGCGGCCCGTCCGGGTCCAGATGCATTCTTGCTGTCAGCACGGTGCACGCTGCACCCTCGGTGACGAAGTCTATCGGCGAGAATACGAGGTCGCCGCGCCGCAGCAAGCCATCGACGACGGCCGGCTCGGCTGCGAGGTGCTCACGCCGGGCGATAAGAACGAAGCGGCTGTTCTCGACGCGCAGATTGTCCATGACCCGCTCGATCATCGTCGCGCCGTCAACGTCGATGAAGGGCTTCGGTTTGACGTATCCGGCTTGAGAAAAGCGGCTGCCGAGACCCGCCATCGGGATCACGACCTGAACGGTCGGCTGTGCCGGCGAGAGAGGGGCGATCCTTCCCTGATTTTCGGACTGGTAGATTTCGACGCGTTTGGGCGAATAAAACGAGACGTAGCTTTCTGCCTTTATCTCGTACTGGACGATCCTGCCGCCAGACAGGACGACCTCGTTCAAGACCGGAGAGAGGTAGTATTTTCCGCCGATCGGATCGGACTTCAGCAAGCATTCCTGGGCCAGCTTAACGAACTGGCAGCCCTTGCGGAAATAGTAGTATCCCGCAATCGCTTTACGGCTGAGAACACGCTTTTCCGCCGTTTCCACGACCCGTCCCTCCGCGTCCTCACGGATATAGGACCAGCGGGGATGGACGGACGGGAACGTGATGACACCTGCATCCGCATCGGAGTGGAAGAAGGCCCCTGCAACCTCGCCGAGATCGGCGTCGATGATCTGGTCGCCATTGCAGATGACCAGTGGATCGTCGTCATCGATGTGGTCGATGGCCATCAGCGCGGAGCAGACGGCGCCCATGGTCGGATTTCCGAGCTCGACCACCTCGCAGTCATCACCTGCGATGAGCTTCAGGATCGAGTCGAGGCTGTATTCGACCACATCCTGACGCAGGACGGTGAAGACGAAGCGGGCTGAAGGATCGCGCTTGCGGATGCTTCCGACGACCAGAGCGATCATCGGCACGCCGTCGACCTCGATCAGCGGCTTGGGGAAATGGAATTCGTCTTTGGGAAAGAGATCGTCCTTCGACGCAATCGGAATGAGGTATCTCATCAGTGGGCGGCCTCTATTGCGGCGATTTCTTTGCCGATACGGTCGTAATTCACATCATTCACGGAGCCGACGACCATGACGTGCGCGCCGGACGCGCGCGCTGCCTGGATGCCATGCTCGTTATCTTCCAGTATCAGGCACTCATGCGGCTGCAGGTTTAGGCGCTCCATAGCCGTGAGGTAGATCTCCGGGTGAGGCTTGGCCTTGGAGACATCCTGATTGGAAAGGAGAAAATCGAGGTATTTCAGAAGATTGGACTGCTGCATCATCGCTTCGACCGTCGGTCTCACGGAGTTCGAGCAGACCACAAGCCGCTTACCCTCACGCCGCAGGCGGCCAAGCGCATATTCGTGATGAAAGACCGGACGGCATTTTTCCACAATGACGCGGAATGTCATCTGCTGCTTCAGCGTGTTCAGGAAATCGTGCAGTTTGGGCGAGAGGCCGCGTGTGCGGCTCAGCATTTCCAGCTTCTTGCGGGTCGGCAACCCGTCATAGACAGCGAGATGTTCCGTCCGGCTGATGTTCAGACCAAAAACGGCCAGCGCGTCGTTCAGCGTCTCGTAATGCCATTCCTTGGCATCGATAAGAACGCCGTCCATATCGAAAAGTACTGCCTTGATCATGATGTTCCACCATTGGCCGACGAGGCGCTATGTCCAGTATTCCGCAGCCCTGTCGGGCATGTCCGTACAGATGGCGACGTTCTCTCCCGTCAGTCCGCGCCAGAGCGCCCACGCTTGCGCAGGATCGCGCCCGTGCAGTTCGGGTGAGACGAGGGCCACCTTCTTCCCCGCAGCGAGGTGGTCATCGATGATGTCTCGCGTGATCCAGTCGCCGAAGAAGGCGTCGAGCCACACCCCGTCCGCCTTGTCGTAGAAGGAGGGCACCGTCTCGATTTCCGAGTGCCGCGTGTAGGTCTGAAACCCTGCGCGGAGATAACCGAGCGCATCCGGAACAGCCATGTCGAAGCAAAAGAGATCGGTTATCCGCGCACGGTCGAGAGACTTGCGAACCTCTGCCTGAAGACCGTCAGCCTTGATGTTCAGGGCGATGGTTCCGGATCGATCGTAAGCCTTATGCAGGTCGAGGAACGTGTCAAAATGCATCACGGCATCGCCGACCGGCATGTCGTGCGCGATTTTCAGGATGCCGTTCTGGTCGCGAACATCGGTCTCGACACCGAACCCGTGCTCGAAAGCGCGTCGGAACGCCGTCTCCGTGTTCTTCTCGGCCGGATCATGCCACCAGCCACGATGTGCAAGAATTTTCATAGACTCGTTCTTCGATAACATGAAGGATTTCATGTCTTGGGAACGAAGTTTAGAAAGGACAACTTGTACGAGGCTGGATAACCATGACGGCGAGAATGGCGTCATTCCGCGATGCCGGTACAAGACTGCCCTGCCCGCCATATCTTTCCTTCGGCACTACCTCCGACCCATGGACGCAACGGCCGCTGTAGAGTCAGGCATTTCGAAAACCAGGTAAGAGCGCTTGGCATCGAGGTGACGATCAGCATCGAGTGATGCTTGGTCAACGGGCTGCGTGAGCATTTCCAGCAATACGGAAATACTCTAGTGCTGCGCCGGCAGACCGATGAAAAGTACCTCGACGGCGGAAGACAGGGTCTTTGAGGGATTGGCAGCGCAGTAGGCTCGGACATGCCGCAGGATCGAGGCTTCGGATACGGCGGCGATGTCGCGTTGCCCCGATGTCTCGCCCGTGACGTCCGTATTGGACCCGCTGATGAAGCCTGAACTCCATGCGGTGACGATGCGGTCGAAATGGGCGTCGCCCAGCATTTCGATGGTGGACGCGCAGGAACTGGCGCCGACCCCGACATCCCTTGGCGCATGCGCGGCATATGTCCCCATCGCATAGCTCACGCCCATGAACGTCGCGAGGATTCCGGCGGTTGTCTTGAGCCGGAGCCTCGGCAGGCGGCGCCGCAGAGGCTGTTTCTGATCATGGAATGTGTTTGTCATATCGGTATCTCCGACGCCGATATGAACCTTTCGAGATGAACCGAGACTGAATCCGCCGGATCAGAATGCCTCCAGCGTGCATACCCGTCGAGGACCGCCGAAAGGTTGATAGGTGTTGTCTGCGGCGCGATAGGAGGCATAGCGCGCGCGGCATCGAGCAGCATTGCTGCCGCTGTCGCCCGAGACCTGCGAGGCGAGACGCTCTTGCTCGCCTCCATCGAGGCTGGCATCCGCAAAGAGATCGGACATGGGCGAGATGCAGTCTTTCCGTTGTCCTCGGTACGAAATGTAGGAATTGTCGGTGGACCGGTAGGAGCGGTAACGGCTCTTGCACCAGTCCTCGTGCTCCTGCCTGCCGGCCGTATCGTCGCGTGTGACTTCACTGACTGCGGCTGCGGGCGACCCGCCGAGAGTGAGAGAGATGCGCGTTGCTGGTGTAGCTGTCGCGTCCGAACGTTCGGACGTCGGGGCCCCGGCGACCCGCTGCGGCTCGCCCGCCCCCGCCACGCGAACCCGCCGCACGTCGGCGGGCCACAGGTCTGGACTATCCAGGTTGGACAGATGTTGTTGCGGCGCGGGCCTGGAGACGAGGGCGAAGGCGCTGAGGAAGCCCGAACAGAAAACGATCAGGGCCACGAACACACAGGCTGGAAGGACGGTCGTTGCTCTCATGGCAAGGCTCCTGGCTTGGCGCGATGATCTGCCGCATCCTTGTGGATCGGATTGAAGAAAGAAGGGCGGCAGTTCCTGCACTCGATAGTCAGCCGGGCAACGGCTGTTCTTCCTCTCGGTTCCGGGTCAGGGACTTCAGTCCGGATCCGATCAGACCTTTGTCGCGGTAACGCTTTCTTTGGTTGGATGCCGGGCCGATGAAGGGAACCTTGCCAAGCCCCGGGCTTTAGACGAATAGCCCTCATAATGGGGTATCGCGGTTTCGGCTGGTCCGATGGGAGCCGCTTGACGTACGATGTCATGAGACCGTGACGCGCCGGGATCCGGATTGAGATGATGAACCGAAAGCTGTTTCTCTTGGGAATGCTGGGTTGCCTTCTGGCCATCGCGCCCGTTCGCCCTGCCCTCGATGCAAACTTTCTCCTTGCTCACGATGCAGCGCTCGCCAAAAACGGCAATGGTGGCGGGAATGGGGGCGGCAACGGTGGTGGGAATGGCGGCGGCAATGGCAACGGGAACGGCGGCGGCAATTCCGGAAACAATGGCAACGGAAATGGTAACGGCGGCGGTCGAGGCAATGACGGTTCCAAGGGAAGCGGCAATGCCGGTGCCTCTCCCGACACGCCCGCCACATCGAAGCCGGATGTTGGCGCAACGGATGCCCAGGCGTTGAGCGTCAGGCATCGGAACGGCTTCAAAGAGCAACTGACGGGCGGCCGATATGTGATGCGGGACGCGCAAGGCCGTGTCGTCGTCGATCGCCGCGCCACGAGAGCCGACCGCGAGCGGCTGAAGCGGCTGACGATCCGCTAGAGCACGTCCATCCTGTACCATCCCGCGCCGACGGACGACCCCTCGTGATAGTGCGTTTTCGACGACGGCACCGTCACCGCTGCGTCGCCGCATCCCGCATGGCAAGAGCGGCCTCGGTGCGGTTCTTGACATTCAGTTTTACGAAAATCCGCGTCATGTGGTGCTTGATCGTCTTTTCGTGAAGGTTGAGGTCGCGCGCGACCATCTTGTTGCTGAGGCCGGATGCGACAAGCTTCAGCACGTCCTGTTCACGCGCGGTCAGGCTTGCCAAGGCGTTTTCGTCGGCGGGCTTGGCGTGGGCTTCCGTCATGTCGGCCACCAGCTTGAACGACAAAGCCGGCGCGATGTAGCTTTCTCCGGAATGAACCGTGCGGATGATATCGGCAAGGGTTCGCGAACCCACGCCCTTGAGCACATAGCCCTTGGCGCCGCGCTGGATGGCGGTCTTCAGGTCATCGGCGCTTTCCGACACCGTCAGCATGATGAGCAGGCGCTTCGGACAGTCCTCGAGGATCGGCTCGATGGCCTCCAGCCCGCCACCGGGCAAGGAGATATCGAGCAGCATGACATCCGGAGCACACTCGCGTGACAGTCTCACGGCATCGGCGCTGCTGCTCCCCTCGCCCACGATCCGAAAGCCGCCGATTTCATTCAGGCTTCGCGTCACGCCCTCGCGAAACAGGGGATGATCGTCCACCACGACAATGCTGATCGTCTCCGTCATGTCTGTTCTCCCTCCTCCAGCCCGAGGCGCATCGTGACCACGGTGCCTCGCGGCGTGGCGTTTATATTGAACTGTCCGCCAAGGCTTTCAATCCGCTCCCGCAAGCCCGCAAGACCGAGGCTCTTCGGCTGCACCGATGCCACCTCGAAGCCCGGCCCCGTATCGGCGGTCTCCACTATTACCGTGTTGCCCGTCACGGTCAGGCGCACGCTTTGTCCTTCCGCTTTCGCATGCCGATAGCCGTTGTTCAGCGTTTCCTGCACGAAGCGATAGACGCAGATGCGCATGGCCGTCGGCAGAGCCGGGATATCGCCGGGTGTTTCCTGCACCAGGGCCACCCGCGCGCCCGTGCGCTGGCGGTAGGCGCGAACGGCCCGCTCCACCACCTCTCCAACGCCCAGCGCCTCGATGTCGGGCAGAACGAGACCCGTGCAGATGCTGCGGATCTCGCGCATGGCCTCGTCGAGGCTGTCCTTGATCGCCGTGATCTCCTGCTCGCGGCGCTCGCGCGAAACGGAGGGGTCGAGCAGAACCTCGCTGTCGATCCGCAGTCCGGCGAAAGCCACCAGCTGTGCCGGCCCGTCATGCAGGTCCGCTCCCACGCGCCGCAGGAAATTCTCGTTGAGCGCCGCCGTGCGCTGCGAGGCGCGTTGCACCCGCGCACTCAGCGCCTTGTTCTGCGTCAGGAGGGATGAGAGCTCCGAAATCCGCTCGGCAAGCGCCAGGCGCTGCCGCTCGATCGTCCGGTTGCCGCGAAAGACAATGAGGGAGAGGACACTGAAAAAGAGCAGCGTCACCAGAATGACGGCCGCCCAGGTGGCAAGGCGCGCCTTGCGAATGTCGTTCTCGAACTCGTTGGAGACCTCGTAGAATTCAAGGACCGCAACGATCTCGCCCGACCAGGGCTGGAGCACGGGATTGTAGATCTCCAGCAGCCGCTTGCCCGTCGCCTTTTCCGTCACGCTCTCCTCGTCGTCCGCATGGTCGAAATGCGCGACGATTTCCCCGGAGAATGCTCGCTGCAGGTCGCCGTTCGGCTCGAACCGTTTGCCCATCAGCGTCTTGTCGTTGGAATAGAGAACCGTGCCGTCTTTCCGCCAGAGGCGGAACGATATCAGCCGCTGGCCAAGCGCCCCCTGGCTCAGCGTTTCATCCAGAGCCCGCTCGACGGTCTCGTCCAGCGCGAGCGCGGTCTTCAGATCCGGCAGGATGGGCGCGATGATGCTATCCACATAAAGCGCCGTTGCCGCGGCGGAATTACGCGTCACCGTGGCCTCGATCAGGTTGGTCACGAAAGCACCCACGAGCGCGATGGCAACAAGGGCCACCGCTCCGCCCGCAATGAAGAACTGCCGCGCGAGCGACTGCGCGTTCCACCGGTCCGTCATCTTCTGTATCGGCAGCCGCATCGGTCCTCAGCATCCGCTGGCATCTTCACTGTGCGGTAACATGGAATGCGGCGGCGGAAGGGCAAGCGCAAGCCGATCTTGCGGGCAAAGTGACCCGGAAACAGCCGTTGGGACCTAAGTCGGACATGCGGGGCAAAGGTCTGAGGTCCGGAACGGGTTTCCGCAAACCGGGTTGAGGGGGCATCGCAACGAAGTTCAGAAAGGATGGATCCCCATGAAAAATCTTCTTCTCGTCACAACGGTTCTCGTCGGCTTCGCCGGCGCTGCGCATGCGCAGAATGGCACGGTGACCGGTGCCGCAGGCGGGGCTGTCACAGGTGCTGTCGTCGGCGGTCCGGTCGGCGCGGTCGTTGGTGGTGCCGTCGGCGCCATCGCCGGCACGGCCATCGATCCGCCGCCGGCACGCGTGGTGCAGTATGTCGAGCAGCAGCCGATGCCAGCCGAGCGAATTCGCGTCGAGCAGGACATCGTCGTCGGCAAGCCGCTTCCCCGCGAGGTCGTCCTCACCCCGGTTGCCGATGATCCGACCTATGCCTACGCCGTCGTCAACGAACGTCGCGTCATCGTCGATCCCAAGACCTACACGGTCGTGCAGGTCATTCAGTAAGCGGGCATGAAAGCCTCGATCACACGACGCTGTTGAACCCCTTGCGAGCGTTGTGATCTGCGGTCGGTCGTCCAATGCGACGGCCGACCGCGGAAGGCTCTGAAGAAGAACAAACGGAAAGTCGATGTGCCATGGCCAAGGACGAGAGAAAAGACCCGTTTCGGGAAATCGAGAAGTTCCATCTCCTCCACGAGGCGCAGCTTCTGGCGCTGGTCGCCACCTTCGAGCAGACGGGCACGTTGAAGAGCGATCACTACAAGGCGAATGTGCTTGCACTCTCGGAAGCGATGAAGGGCACGCCGAATTACGGTGTCGCGGATGCACTCGTCGCCTTTTCGGGCCAGCTCGGTTCCGAAAAAGGCGCTGCCGGAAAGTAAGCCAGCCCCGCTGCCTGCGGCTCAGGCTGCGTGCGGCCGGGGCATTCCCTCCCGGTTCAGGATCTCCTCCATCTCGCTGCGCGAGCACGGCTTGTGGAAGAGGAAACCTTGCAGCTGGTCGCAGCCCACCGTTTTCAGGATATCGTGCTGGATGACATCCTCGACGCCCTCCGCCGTGATGGTCAGTCCCATCGCCGCACCGAGGCTGACGATCGAGCGGATCATCCGATCCGAGTCGGGCTTTGTGGAAAGGGCACTGACGAAGGAGCGATCGATCTTGAGCTTGTGGAAGTTCAGGCGGGAAAGGTAGCCGATGCTGGCATAGCCGCTGCCGAAATCATCCAGTGCGAACCGGAAGCCCGCCTCCCGCAGGATCTCGACCTGCACCAGAAACGCCGCAATGTCGTTCGTCATGGCCGTTTCAGTGATTTCGAACTCGATCTTCCCGGCGATAGCCCCCATATCGCGCGCAAGCGCAAGCACCGTTTCGGCGAAATCCGGTTTGGAAAACTGCAGGACGGAAAGGTTGATCGAGGTGATGACGTCGGGCCACGCCCGGGCATCCTCGAAGGCGCGCCGGAGAACCCAGTCGCCAAGCTCGCCCATAAGGCCGTTCTTCTCGGCGATCGCGACGAAGATTTCGGGCGAGATGACGCCATGGACGTCGTGGTCCCAGCGCAACAGCGCCTCGACACCCGTTACCCGCTTCCCGTCGATGCACATCAGCGGCTGGTAGTTGAGGTAGAGCCGGTTCTCGTCGATGGCCTCTTTCAGGTCTTGGGCCAGCATCTGGTCGCGAAGAAAGATCTGGTCGAGGTACGGATCGAACGCCCGCGCGATTCCGCGCCCGGCGTCTTTCGCGACGTAGAGCGCGACATCCGCCTGCCGCATGTATTCCTGAAGGTCGGCATCGTCGCCACCACCGGAATAGCCGATGGAGAAGCTCACCGGCAGGTGGTGCGGGCCTGTGACGAAGGGTCCATCCGCCGTTGCGAGAATACGGGCAAGAACGGTATCGAGCTTTGCCGTTTCGCAGACGATGGCGAACTCGTCTCCGCCGAGGCGGGCGACGAAACCGTCGTCCATGACGGCCGTCGATAGCCGCCCGGCGACCTCGCGGATCAGCTGGTCGCCGATGCCGTGGCCATGCGTGTCATTGACCAGCTTGAAGCGGTCGAGATCCAGATAGAGAAGCGAAACACCGGCATTGTTCGCACGCGCCTGCCGGGCGGCCCTGTCGAACTGCTCTTCAAGGCCTGTCCGGTTGAGGAGGTCCGTCAGGGGGTCCCGTCGAGCGGCCTGATGCGCGGAGGCTTCGCTGACGCGCAAGGCCTCGTTCAGCGCCTCCAGCGCCTCGACCTGCGCGGCAAGTTCGCTGGCGATGCGGCTGTCGCTGGTCCAGCGGTTGACGAGCGTTGTCGCCATCTGGCGAACCTCGTCCGCATCGAATGGTTTGACCAGATAGAACAGCCGGTCCACCGTTCCCACCTTGCCGGCGATCTCGGTCGGCCGATGGTCCGAATATCCGGTAACGATGACGATATTGATGATCGGCTCGATGGTTCGGATCTGCCTGGCGGCCTCCACGCCATCGATGCCGGGGGGCATGCGGACGTCGAGAAACACAACGCCGAAGGGCTGCCCCGATGCCTTTGCGGCGCGGACGGCCTCCACAGCCTCCTCGCCCTGCCGACAGGTGACGATCTCGTCGATGACGGCGGCCTCGGTTGCAGGTCCGTCGCCGAAGAGATCGGCGGACAGGGCGTCGTAATCGCTGTTCGCGTCATCGGCCGTATCCGCAACAAGGTCGGCAAAGATCCGGTGGTAGGCATCCAGAATGCCCGCCTCGTCATCGCAGATCAGGATACGGCGTTTCTCATATGTCGGTAGGGTCATGCCGCATCTCGTCTCGAAAGGGCAGCGGGAAGGATGATCTTGAACGTGGCGCCGCGCTGCGGCCCGTCACTTTCAACGGACAGGCGACCGCCCATGGCATTCACGGCATTTGCGCACCAGTGCAGCCCGACGCCGCGTTTTCCGCCGCTTTTGGTCGTGAAGCCCTTTTCAAACAGGCGGACACGGTTTGCGCTGTCGATGCCGACACCGTCATCGCGCACGGTAAGCTCCACACTGGCGTTGCCGTCAGCGTCAGCCATCCGCCGCGTCGTTATGTGCACATGGCCCGCCCCCGCGCCCGAGGCATCGATCGCCTCGGCAGCGTTGACGATCAGATTGCCGAGCACCTGTTCCAGCGGAACCCGGTGGCCAAGAACCGTGAAGCTTCGAAGCTCGCTCACGTCGACGACAATTCCGTTGCGGCGTTCGATGAGCGGCAGTGCGTTGCGCAGCGATGCCGCGATATCCACCTCGTCCAGCACGCGGTCGCGCTGGGCGGAGCGGTCCTGCTCCTTGAGAATATCATCGACATGCCGGAGCATGGAGACGAGCGAGCCCACCTCCTCCAGTCGTGCGCGATCCTCCTCCATCAGCCGGGCGGACGACAAGGCGACGAACTGCTGGAGCTTCGCCGCGCGGTCAGGCGCGAGACCGGGTTCGTTCAGCTGGTCCAGAGCCTTGGTCAGGTTCTGCTTCCACGGCGCGGCATTCGTTTTCGCGAGCTCCCAGGCGACGACCGAAATGGGGCTCAGCGCGTTGCGCACGTTGTGGAGGAGGCCCGCGGCCTCGTCCGCGGCGCCGTGATCGTAGTCCTGCCGCCGTAGCCTGTCGCGAAGCTCATCGAGCTGCCCGGCCATCTGGTTGAAGGAGACCACGGTTTCGCTCAACTCGTCGCGCTTTCCGTCCTCCGGCATCGCATCGAGATGACCCGTGGCCGCAACCGAGAGGAGGTGGGAGCGAAGCGTCTCGATACGGCGAATGACGATGTGGCGCAGGATGACGCCAAGCGCGAGAAGCAGGATCGTGGCGCCGGCCAGCAACAGGAGCAGCGTCGTCTGGATGGTCTTTTCGCCAAGGGCCGTGATGTCGCGCATCGTGTGCGATCGGATCATCGCGAGAGCTCGTCCATCCGGACCGATTAGCGGATCGACCCTGTCGACCGTTGCCCCACTCTGCGCCAGCGGGCGGCTGGGAAAAGTGGAGGTTGAAAGAAGCTCGAAATCGACACGGGTCGCGGACCGGATCGCGTCCATGTCGAGAAGCCTGCCGAGGATCAGCGTACCCACCTGCCCGCCGGACCTGTCGGAGCGCAGGATGGGCGAAATACCGATGACGGCCAGCCCCTCCGGGGTGTTCAGCAGTGACGAGCGGATGTCGATGTCCGTCGAGCGCGACAGAAACGGGCTGCCGGCGGGCACCCTGTCGGTGGAAAGCAGCTTGAGGGGCCGCGGCTCGTCCGCGTCGAAAGCAAAGCCGGTATCGTGCACCACGCGCCCTTCCCCGTCGAGCGCGACGAAGTAGTTGACGCCAAGCGTTTTCAGGGATTCGGCGGTGATGTTCTTCTCTTCATAGTCAGGCGCGAGGCCCTTCATGAAATCGTGGGTATCGTCCCAGATGGCATAATCACCGGCACTGCTGGCGACCTGATCCTTCTGCAGCTGAATGGCCTCCAGAACGCGGCTCTGGTTTCGCTCGGCAGCCTGTTCCTCCAGAGCGGAGAAACTGGGCAGCACGGCAAGCCGCAGCGTGGCGAAGTTGAGAATGGCGGATACGGCGACGACACCGAGAAGCGCAACATTCAATTTGGTTACAAGACGCATGAAAGATCCCCTGCGGGAAGGCATACACCGTCTTTGTAAAGTCGCGGTTGCAAAGGGTGGTTAATGTGTTTTCCCGGGCATCGACCTTCTCTCATGGCGCTCACTATGTTTGCCGAAACTATCGGACCTCCGCAGATAGAGGAGGGGTTGAGGACGGTTCGTCGGCTTCCGACTTAAGTCCTAGGTGACGGACCCTATCCATGGACTGAAGTCCCGGTCAGGAACCAACATGGTCGGCTGAGCCTTTCTGTTGCGAACCACAACACAAGGACCAGAACCATGAAAACCGCCCTTCTCATTCCTTTCGCCGTGATGTCGCTCGGCTTCGGCACGGCCGCCTATGCTGACGGTAGCGGCACCGTAACCGGTCTTGCAGGCGGCGCGGCAACGGGTGCCGTTGTTGGCGGCCCTGTCGGCGCCGTCGTCGGTGGCGCCGTCGGCGCGATTGCCGGCACCGCGATCGACCCGCCGCCGGAGCGCGTCGTCACCTATGTTCGCGAGCAGCCCATGCCGACGCAGCGCGTCGTCGTCGAAGAGCCCATCGTGGTCGGCAAGCGCGTGCCGCAGACGGTCGTGCTCACGCCGATCCCGGAAGATCCGACCTATTCCTATGCCATCGTCGACCAGCAGCGCCTGATCGTCGATCCGCAGACCGGTCAGGTCGTCCAGATCGTTCAGTAAGCGAATTCTTGAGTTCAACGAAGAGGCTCCTCGCAAGAGGGGCCTTTTTCGTGTCAGGCCTTCAACGCGTCCACGACGATCCTGAAGGCGGAGGAGTTTTGCCGGCGGCTGGGATAATAGAGGTAGTAGCCAGGAAACGAGGCGCACCAGTCGTCAAGAACCTGAATGAGGCGCCCAGCCTCGATGTCGGCGGTGACGAGGCTTTCCGGAACATAGGCGATACCATAGCCGGCGACCGCCGCATCGATCATCGCATAGGACGTGTTGAACGTCAGCTGTCCCTCCACACGAACCCGAACCTCACGACCATCCTTCTCGAACTCCCAGGCGTAAAGGCCTCCGGCGCGGGCCTGCCGGTGATTGATGCAGACATGAGCGACGAGATCCTGCGGTGTCGTGGGTATCGGGCGTGTCGCCAGATAATCCGGCGCTGCGACCGCAACCAGTCGCCAGTCCGGGCCGATGCGAACCGCGATCATGTCCTTGTCCAGACTCTCGCCCAGCCGCACACCGGCATCGAATTTCTCTTCCACAATATTGCGGAAACCGTTGTCGCTGTTGAGTTCGACCTTGATGTCGGGATATTCGCGCAGCAACGGGCGAAGCTTCGGCCAGACGATGCTCTCCTGCGCATAGTCGGACAAGGTGATGCGGACCGAGCCGGTCGGTTTGTCGCGGATCTCCATCAGTTCGTCGATCTCGGTTTCGAGTTCCTCGAGACGTGGCGCGAGCGACCGGATCAGGCGCTCGCCCGCCTCCGTCGGAGCAACGCTGCGCGTGGTGCGGGTAAGCAGGCGCAGGCCCATGCGCGCCTCCAGCTTCTTGATCGTGTGACTGATGGTCGACTGCGACGTGCCGAGCTTCGCGGCGGCCTTGGTGAAACTCCGCTCCTCCGCAACGGCGAGAAACCAGAGCATGTCGTTTAGATCTTCGCGTTTCATTGCTGGCTCGCCATCTCCGATTGATGTCCATCATCGATAAGTCCATGCGGATTGCAACGGCTAATTCCCGAACTGCATCCGGTCTATCTTGCCCGCATGACACATCATGCACTTACCCAGGATATTGCAGACATCGACCGTGGTGCGCCGGGAACACGCGGCACGGCGACACCGGGCGTGCCCAAGGCCGCATGGGGGGCCGTTTTCTCCATGGCGCTCTGCGTTTCCGTCCTCATCGCTTCCGAATTCATGCCGGTCAGCCTTCTCTCTCCCATTGCTAACGAGCTGGGCGTGACGGAAGGCCGCGCCGGACAGGCGATCTCGATCTCCGGCGTCTTCGCCGTCATCACCAGCCTCTTCGTGGCCGGCCTGACGCGCAAGGTGGACAGGCGGCTGGTGCTGGCGTCGTTTTCCCTGATGCTGGTGATCTCGGGAACGATCGTGACGTTCTCGCCGAACTATCTGGTTCTCATGATCGGGCGTGCTCTGCTGGGTGTCGCGATCGGCGGCTTCTGGTCCATGTCGACAGCAATCGTGATGCGTCTTGTCCCGGAAGATGCCGTTCCCAAGGGGCTGGCGATGCTGAATGCTGGGAATGCAATAGCCGCGACGATTTCGGCGCCGCTCGGAAGCCTGCTCGGTAGCGCTATCGGCTGGCGCGGCGCCTTCTTCGCCGTGGTTCCCGTCGCGCTCCTAGCCCTCGTCTGGCAATGGGTCAGCCTCCCCTCACTGCCGCCGCGCCACATCGAAGCCGGAGCCACGGCCGAAAACACCTCGGGCGGGACGTCGCCCAACGCTTTCCGGCTTCTCCTTCGGCCGCATGTGGCGATCGGCATGGCATCGATCCTGTTTCTCTTCATGGGGCAGTTCGCGCTTTTCACCTATCTCCGGCCTTTCCTGGAAACGGTGACAGCGGTGTCGATCTCGACCTTGTCGCTTCTTCTCTTTCTCATGGGGTTGGCGGGCGTTGTTGGCACTTACCTCATCGGTCACCTGCTGAACGACCGGCTGTTTCCCGTTCTGGTCACGATCCCGCTGGTGATGGCGGTGATTGCGCTGGGGCTGATCGCCTTCGGCTCGTCCACGGCCCTGACGGCCATTCTCCTCATCGGCTGGGGCATGTTCGGCACGGCGGCCCCGGTCGCTTGGGGTACGTGGCTCAGCCGGACCATGCCGGATGATGCCGAAGCCGGCGGCGGGTTGCAGGTGGCGACCATTCAGCTTGCCATCACGCTCGGCGCGTCCACAGGCGGCATGTTCTTCGATGCCACCGGCTGGTGGATGACCTTCCTGTTTGCAGCGGTGCTTCTCGCCGGCTCCTCCCTCCTCACCGCGGCAGCGCTGCGCCCGCGATGCCGCTGACAGAAAGCGGCACCGTTCTCTTCCCCGCTACACCCGAACAAGGACCACCGAAATGACCCATGAAACCCAGCTCGACAAACTGAAGACGACGACGAGCGGCCTTGAGCGCCGCTACATTCTGAAAATGGCCGGCGCGGGCGTCGCCGCGCTCGGGGCAAGCTCCTTTTTCGACGCAGTGTCCGCACGGGCTCAGGACATGTCCAACGGTGCTTCCAATTTCTACACCAGCGATCGGGTGACCGTGCAGAAGGTCACGTTCAAGACCCAGTACCAGACGTCTGTCGCCGGCAACCTGTTCGTGCCAGACAACATGGACCGGGCGGTCAAAAACCCGGCGATCATCGTGGGTCATCCCATGGGTGCGGTGAAAGAGCAGAGTGCCAACCTCTACGCCACCAGGATGGCAGAGCAAGGTTTCGTTGCCATGTCGATCGACCTGCCCTTCTGGGGTGAGAGCGAGGGGCAGCCACGGAATTTGGTGTCACCGGAGGCTTACGCGGAAGCATTCAGCGCCGGCGTCGATTTCCTCGGGTCGCAGGCGTTTGTGGATCGCAGGAACATCGGCGCGATCGGTGTCTGCGGCAGCGGCAGTTTTGTCATCAGCGCTGCCAAGATCGACCCGCGCATCAAGGCGATTGCCACCGTCAGCATGTACGACATGGGCGCTGCATTCCGCGATGCGCTGAACAAGTCCCAGACGGTCGAGCAGCGCAAGGCGTTCATCTCCACGGCCGCCGAGCAGCGCTGGGCGGAGGCAGACGGTGCAAATCCGCAGTATATCGGCGGCACCACCCTGGAACTGACAGCAGATACCGACCCGATCCAGCGCGAATTCTATGACTTCTACCGCACCCCGCGCGGCGCGTTCACGCCGGCGGGCGTCACCCGGGAGACGACGACGAAGCCGAGTCTCAGCAGCAGCGTCAAGTTCATGAACTTCTACCCGTTCAACGATATCGAGACGATCTCGCCACGCCCGATGCTGTTCATCTCCGGTGATCAGGCGCATTCGAAGGAGTTCAGCCAGGACGCCTACAACAGAGCCTCGGAACCGAAGGAACTCGTCTGGATCAAGGGAGCGGGCCATGTCGATCTCTACGATCGGGTGGATCTCATTCCCTTCGAGAAGCTGAAGGGCTTTTTCGACCAGCATCTTGCTTGAACCCGGATCCGGGCTGGCACCGAGAGGCCGAACATGAATGACATCGCAGGCGCAGCCCTGATTTCCGCTATGTTTTCGCTTGTCACGGGAGAAACAGCCTTGGCGCAGGATCGCATCCGCATCTCCTCCAAATGGGGTGACGTGACCGCACATCTCGGCGATAACCCTGCTTCTCAGGCACTTTCAGCCATGTTGCCGCTGACGATCGAGATGAACGACCATCTGCGTCAGGAGAAAACCGGCCATCTGCCGAAATCTCTGCCTGCTGCGCCGCGCCAGCGCGCGTTCTCCGCCGGCACGCTCGGCCTGTGGAGCAGTGGTGACATCGTTATCTATTATCGGGATGGGCGCGTACCATCGCCTGGCATCGTTATCCTCGGGCAGGTCGACGGAGACGTCTCGATCTTCGACCGTCCCGGCAAGGTCAAGATCACGGTGGACAAGGCACGCTGATGGCGCGCGCTCTTCCGTCATATTCATCTCCAGGAAGGGCAGCTTGTGCTGCCCTTCTTCAGGTTCGCGGCGAGGCCGCCCGGGCTCAGACCTCTTCCTGGATTTACACCGCTGCTGCGCTAACCCGGCGTCAGCCTTTCAACGAACGCAGGAAGTTGACAAGCTCCACCTGACGACGGGAGGCGGATGTCACCTCCTCGTCAACGCCAATCTGCCATGCAAGGTCCTGCCGGTCAGGATTTCGGTCGAGGCCTTCCAGCATGCGGGCATAGGCTTCCACAGCCTCTTTATTCTCGGCAAGCCCCTGTTCCAGCACGTCCTTCGACTGACGGCGAATGGAGGCGGCGATCTCGGAAAGATCGAGTTCCGGGTGATACTGCACGCCCCAGAAAACGCCGTTTCCCGATCGGATTTCCGCGGCTTCGGTCGGCGTTGCCTTGGATTGCGCCAGCCGGATGGCGCCCGGCGGGAGGTGATCGACCACGCTCGAATGCATGGCGGGTGCCGCCCAGACCTGCGGCCGGCCGTGAAAGAGCGGATGATCCCTCCCCTCGGCGGTCGGTACGATGTCGCGCGCAAATCCGACCTGCATGCCGGCCTCGCGTGGCTTGCAGCGCCCGCCGGCGGCGACGGCTGCGATCTGCAGCCCGGCACAGGAGCCGAACGCCGGAGTTCCCGCCGCAAACACGCGTGTCATGAAGGCCGCAGCCGAGCGCGTCTCCTCCGTCTGCTTGTGCATCTGAATGGGTGAACCGGCAAAGAGGACCCCATCGATGTTTGAGAAATCAGGGGACGTGTCGTCGCCTTCGACGCAGCAGATCGTCCCGATCAAGGCATCCGGATCAATCTTTCGAAGCGTCGTTGCATAGGTTTCGTAGGAGGCGGCGCCACTGGCTTTGCGGCGCTCGTTTTTCTCGTCGGCAGTTTCGCTGTCGACCACAAGGAGGCGAAGAGGCAAGAGATATCCGATCGGGTCATGAAGATGCACCCGGTAACGCACTGCCGCGATGATGGTTCGACTGAACCCCGCGGTGGCTGGCTTAAGCGCGTCCGCTCGGGCAAGCAACGTCATCTCACGTTGTTTCATGCTTACCCTTGCGCCGGCCTCCCGCCCGGCCTGAAAAGGTTGCTTCCGTCTTACGCGGATTGTACCCCTGTGGAACGCGCAATCGAAACCGTGACGAAGAGCCACCGGGATAAGGGAGACGACATGGCATCAAAAGACCGTGTTACGGCCGGCCTCAGCCGCGTGCTCGACAGGCTATCGGCCGCATCTACGGGCAGGGAAGACGGTGAGGATATGAAGCAGGCGGTGGTCAGGATCATCGTCTCCGGTATCGCCTTCGTCAGCGTCGTGCCGGGCACGCTTGCCGGCTACTGGCAGGATTTGCCGCATGGGATCCTCCTGCTTTTCGTCACCTACCTGCCGTTTTCCTGCGTCGTCTGGTGGTGGATGAGGACGCATCCGGGCGAGCAGCCCTGGCGGCGGACGATCGCCATCGTCTGCGACATTCCTTCCCTCACCTATACGCTCGCCAATGGCGGCGCGGGCATGATGCCGCTTTTCGCGCTTCTCCTGTGGGTCACCGTCGGCAACGGTTTACGCTTCGGGCCGCGCATCCTCATCGCCTCCACAGCGATGGCGCTGGTTTCGATCGCGGTTGCGGCCCTGTTCAACGATTACATGCGGCAGAACCCGTATATCGTGGTCACGCTGATTGCGACGGCGGTTCTGGTGCCGGCCTATATTTTCGTGCTGATGAAGCGCGTGCAGCGTGCCTATATCGCGGCGCAGGAGGCCAACCTGTCGAAATCCCGGTTTCTAGCGCAGGCAAGCCATGATCTTCGCCAGCCGGTCCACGCCATCAGCCTCTTCACCGCCTGTCTTCGCGATGCCGATCTCCGGCAGAGCGAGCTGGGCATGGTCGACAATATCGACCGCTCGCTCCAGAGCATTTCGCGCCTGTTCAAGTCGCTGCTCGACGTGTCCACGCTCGACAGCGGCAAGGTCGTGCCGCGCTACGAGGCGGTCGCGATTGCCGATATCCTCGACGACGTGTTGCAGCAGAACACCGACATGGCGCAGGCGAATGACTGCAAGCTTGGCGTCAGCAACTGCAAGAGCGTGGTGATCACGGATCGCACTCTCATCACGACGATGCTGCAGAACATCGTTAGCAACGCGATCAAATATGCGCCGGGCCGCGCGATCATGATCGGCTGCCGGCGTGAAAGCGGAATGCTTTCGGTTCAGGTCTACGATCAGGGCCCCGGGATCTCGCCGGAACATCAGCAACGCGTTTTCGAGGAATTCTACCAGATACGTGCGCGCGGCGACCGCGATATCGAGGGCGTCGGCCTCGGCCTGTCGATCGTCAAGCGGCTGGCCCAGCTGATGGACTTGAGGGTCAGGCTGCGTTCGACGCCGGGGCGCGGAACCTGCGTGACGCTCGCCGGGCTGCCAATCTCCTCGCGCAATGCCACGGCCCCGCGCCGCGCGCCCCGCGCCGCGGATACCGCTTCCGGGATCGACGGCTTGCGGATCCTGCTGGTCGAGGATGACGATGCCGTGCTGCGCGCGACGGCAAGTCTTCTGCAAAAATGGGGCTGTGAGGTTCAGGCCGAAACCGGTGTTCCCGCCGTGGTCACGTCCTGCGATCTCGTCATTGCCGATTTCGACCTTGGCGAAGGCACGACCGGGAGCGACTGTATCGAAACCGTGCGCCGGATGCTCGGACGCTCCGTGCCGGCAGTCGTCATGAGCGGACACGACCCCGGCCGGGTGCGCGACGAACTTGACGACGACGACATTCCCATCCTGTCGAAGCCGGTGCGCCCTGCCGAACTTCGCTCCGTCATCATGGCCGCAGCCATGGAAGCCGCCGGCCGAACGAGGGAGCAAGCCGCGATCCCGCAGAGCGATAGCCGATAGGCGCCTTACCGGTTATTGCGGGCGCGTCGTCAGCAACCCTTCGGCCGCCGCCTTGGCCACGGCAGCCGCCCGCGAAGCGACGCCGAGTGCGCGGAAGAGCGCCGACACGTGAATGCGCACCGTGAACGGAGATATGCCGAGTTCGATGCCGATTTCCTTGTTGCTCTTGCCCTCGGCAATCAGCATCAGAACCTCCGACTGGCGGTCTGTCAGTGTCGCCTGCCTTGCATCCGCCTCGCCTCCCGTGCCGCCCCTTCTTTTGTCAGGCAGCAACAGCACCAGATCGCCATTGCGAACGGCCTCGATCGCCCCCAACATGGCATCCGGCGAGACGGCCTTGTTGATGAAGCCGTTGATACCGCAGGCCATGGCAGCATCGACCGTTGCCAGTTCGTCCGTCATGGAGATGATGACGATGGACGATTGCCGGAATTCCTGACGCAGCGCCGGAAGCGTGTCCATGATGCTGCTGCGCGAGAAGAACAGGTCGAGCAGGAACATGGAGGGCGGCTTGGCTTGGCGCCTTGCGATGGCAAGAGCATTCTCCAGCGTATCGCTTCCGACCACGGTTGCAAGAGGCAGCCTTCGCCCGATGAGAGCGCTCAATCCGTCGCGAAACACAGGATGGTCATCGACCACGATGATGGTTTCTGTCGTCAAAACTGGGTCTCCCGGGTCTTGCAACCGAACACTTAACAGCCCGCACCCACAAAAGACATGTCCGTTTTCAAGACCGATGCGCGCGGGAGAGTTTGTCCGGATCGTGTTGAAACAACGAGATAGTGCCTTTGCACACTTGTCCTGGCCGACCTCCTGTAGCGACTGAGGGTGTTACTTCGGGCTCGCCAACGCGATGGTGCGCTGGAGGGCGGCGTCGAAGCCCTTGAGCGAAATGGAAAACGGCACCTCGGCCTCGGGATCGCTCGCCTGCGCCTTGACGATCAGCTTCGTGCCGGAACGAAGGGACTGCGTGATGGCGTCGGTAAAGAGCAGCGACACGACGCATCCGACCGGCAAGCAGGTGCGGAACGGCGCCGGCTTTCCGGCCGGCAGGTCATCGACGGCAAAGGTCGCACCCTTTTGCAGGGCGAGACCGAAGGGAAGGATGAGATTGCCGCGGAGACGGCCGTCTTCGGCCGGGCGCAGTTCCATCAGCAGGACGCGCTGGCCGTTGCCATTCGCCTGGGTCTGGGACAGCGAGCATTCCCGCGCGCCCGCGCCAGGCTTGCCCTTGGCCGCCTCACTGGCCTTATCCGCTGCTGCACCCTGCGTGGCGCAGCGCACGGTCCAGTCATCATAGCTTTCCGTCAGCGCGGAGGGCTGTGCGGGTGCCGGCGTCTGGGTCTGGGTCTGGGCCTGGGCCGAAACGCCCGTCACGGCGGCGCATGCCAGCGCCGCCGTGAGAGACAGATGAGGGAGACGCCGCATCAGAAGCGCACGCGCAGCTTCGCATCGACGCCGTTGGCCATGCCGTCATCGCCGAACTCGCCATTGTAGGAGACGCCGAGCGTGGTCGTCTGCGAGAGGTTCACATCCAGTCCGACCTGCACGATGAAGGCATCCTGCGACACCGGCGCACCCCTTACGGCGTAGCTGTCGCTGCCGGCAAAGGCGAGACGCGAGGCTGGATCGGTATCGCCGAAGGCATGCCGCCAGCCGAGCGTACCGCTGGCAACCGTGGGAAGACCACCGAGCGTGAGGTCCGACGAGGCACGCAGACCAAGCGTCGTGAACGTCGTGTTGGTCGTGTCGCCCTCCCCGCGGAGTGCTGCGGAACCGCCCTTTTCGCGGAAGCCGTCCGTGTCCAGATTGACGTGCGCCACATTCACGAAGGGCTCGAAGGCTGCGAATTCCGTCTGGATCTCGTAGCCGAGTTCCCCATAGACCTGGAAGGAGCCGGCATCATAGTCGGCCTTCAGATCCTGCGAGACGCCGGGGAAATCCACCGACCGCTTGGTGGAGATCTGGTGGTTGGTGTAGGAGAGGCCCGAACGCAGGGACAGCGCGCCCAGCTGTGTGCCGCCGTAGAGGCCGATGGTGTAGTTGTCGCTATCGGCAGAGGACGAACGGCTGTCGACGTCGATGCTGGTGCGGCTGTAGCCGAGGAAGACGCCAAGCCGCGAGACCGGCCCGACCAACGTGTCGATACCCGTGACGAGACCACCGGTCGAGACATCTGCTTCCGCCACACCGTTGCCGGCGTCGATATTGCTCCAGGAACCGAACGCCTGGCCCCAGACAGACCATGCGGGATCCACGACCTTCGGCGTGACGGCCGACATGGGATCGTCCGTCCAGCGGCCATTGTCCCAATAGTTGTTGACGGGCACGGGCTTGGCCGCAACGTCGCCCGAAGCCGCACGTAGCCGGTCGTTCGTCGCATCCCGCGTCTGGCTGGCGCCGGTGATCAGGCCGGATTTGACCGAGCCATGCGCCTCGCCCGACAGCCTGTCGAAGGCGCCCCGTGCCTCGTCCGCACTCAGAAGCAGGAGGCTGTTGTAGAGCGCGAGCGATTCCCCGCTCTGCTCGAGCGTGTTCAGCGACCGTGCCACGGCAACCTGGTTGCGCGTATCGGCAACACTGTCGAACAAGCCGGTTTCCGGCGGCTCTGGATTCGTCGGTGGTGTCGGCGGTGGCTCCGGGTTGGTGGGAGGCGTCGGCGGGGGCTCCGGGTTGGTGGGAGGCGTCGGCGGCGGCTCCGGGTTGGTGGGAGGCGTCGGAGGTTCCGGGTTCGTCGGGGGCGGTGTGGTGGGAGGCTCGGGGTTAGGCTGCCCGTTACCCGGATCCTTGACGGAGATCCGCAGGTCCACATCCTTTGCAGTCTGGTCGAGCGCAACGTCGAGGAAGGCGGATTTCGAGACGACCTGCGCGAATGTGCCGGTGATGCCGCCCTGTGCCGTCAGGATCTTATAGGTCTGGCCCGTCTGGTAGCTGGTCGCCGCGTCCAGCGCGGTCACCTGAACCGAGCTGTCCTTGCCGATCGTCGCGCGGCCGAGGCCATCGACAGCAATGGGTTTGCCGGCTGCATCGTAGCCGGCATTCTGCTTGACGGTTTCCACCGAGATGCGGTCGCTCGCGCCGTTGCCGGCGACATCGACGTCGTAGATCGCACCCTCAGCGAGATCGAGATCTCCGCGCACGGTGATGGTGCCCAGCGGATTGCCCGTGTCGCCGGGCGAGATGGTGGCGCCGCGATCGATAAAGGTGCTGCCGATCGTGCCGAAGCCGGCGAGCTTTCCATAGGCTCCCGTCACATTGCGCTGGCCGTTCAGCGTATCGCCCCAGACATCGACGGCGCTCGTATAGGTCTCGCTGCCGAGGAAGTTCGTGACGACCTGACCCGTCTGGCCGCCGATGACCAGCGTACCGTTCTTCACGTCGAAATTCGTTCGGTTGGGGGAAACGGTATCGTCGTCGGCCAGCGCCGTGCCGAGGTCGCCCTTCAGCACAAGCCGGCTGTTTCCGTCCACGATGACGCCACCGGCATAGCTATCGAGGGAGGCGAAGCCCGTCAGGTCGCCGGAGAGGATCGTCTCGCCGGACAGGCTGACGATCGACCCGTCGCCGACGATCTTGTTGGAGAAGTCATAGCCCGTATTCGTGTGGTTGAAGACGAGACGACCGGAGCCGGAGGTGCCGAAATTCACCACCGTTCCCGCGCTGACCGTGCCGGCAGCTTGCGTGTCGAGCGCGCGCGGAAGGCCCTGAAGGGCATCCGTGTCGATCTGCCCGCCAATGACGAGATAGCCGTCACTGCCGATATTGATCCCGTTCGCGGCATTCAGGTTACCGCCATTGGCAACGACGACATGGCTGTCTGTCTCCACGCTTATCGCATTCGTTGCCGTGAAGGAGGAACCGGCGCCCGTGACCGTCAGATTGCCGACATCGTCGAGATCCGCGATCGATGTGCTCATCGCGCCGCCATTCTCGATCGTCAGATTGCCGCTGAGGTCGAGCCGGCCCGAATTGATCCAGCTGGAGCCCGCGCCCGTGACGATCGCGCCGCCCTCGGCCGTCGTCGTCGTGAATTGTCCGATCGAGGCCTGGTTCGTCAGGATCGCACCGCCCTGCTCGACCTTGACGAGGCTCGGCGTCGTGAGCATACCCTGCATGCCGAGATAATTCGCCGAGACGACGGATCCCGCGCCGGTGACCAGCAGTTTGCCCTGCGCGCCCTGTCCCTCGCCGACATAGATGTTTTTGGCATCCACCTTGCCGCCGCCTTCGACGATCAGCGTGCCGTCGCCGCCGGTGATGCACATGACGGAATAGCCGTTGCAGCCGCCGCCGATGCTCAGGCTGTTGCCGAGCACATAAGGCGTGCGTACCACATTCAGTTCGGAGCCGGGCCCGGAGACCGTGACGGTTGCCTGCGATCCGCCGAGGCCCGCGATGATGCCGCGATTGGCGATCAGCACGTTCGCACCGCTGTTGATGGTCAGCGTGGTGCCCTTGTTCTCAAGCCCGATGATCATGTCATCGGCAAAGCTCTGGTCGGTGCTCCAGACCACATTGCCGCTGTCCTGGATGTAATCCTTGTCGTCCAGTGCGAGCGCCGGGCCGGCCAGAAGCGAGGCGGAGACCGGCAGCAGCAGGAGGGAACGGCGGGTGACGGTCAATGCCGTCGAACTGCGCAAGCCACGATTCCGGTTTCGCAATTGCTCTTGTCGTCCCATGCTTTCCATCTCCACTGCTCAGGCAGACCCTCTGAAAATTCGGGTGAATTTCAGTAAGGTCGAGACAGCGGATAAAACACAGTCGAACCGGCGCGGCCATTAGCACGCATGTGCTAGTCTCAGGAGGCGACGCCCGGTATTTTGCACGTTTGCCGCGAAAAGAGCATTGCGGCAGACCCCGCCGTGAAGCATCCGACGCGTTCGCGTGAACGCGTGGCACGTCAGTCCAGCGATGCCATGTAGGCTGGCAGCTGCTCCTCGAAAAACTTGGAGAAGGAGGCAATGCGCGGGGGCAGCGTCTGGTAGGGCGGATAGAACAGGGTCAGCCAGAGATCCGGCGGCGCCCAGCCCCTGAAGACCTGAACGAGGCGGCCTGTGCGGATATGTTCTGCAATATGAAAGCCAGGAAGCATGGCCACACCGGCGCCATCCGCTGCCATGCTGGCCAGGACCTCGCCACTGTTGGCGCTGAAATCGCGACCGGCCGAGATCGTCATGCTGGAACCGCCATCCGAAAGAACCCAGTTTTCCCGCCGGCTTTCACCACTATAGGCGAGGCAATCATCCGGTTTCAGCTCGTTCGGGTGCTCCATGGCCACGAAGCGGCTGCCGGGAGCGGCCACGAGAATGCGCGGCACCACCCTTATCTTTCTCCAGATCGTGAACTTGTCCGATGGCTGCGCGGAGATGCGGATCGCCAGATCGTAGTCGTCATCGACAATGTTCACCAGACCATCCGACAGCGAGATCTCGAAGCTCATCTTCGGAAACCTCTCCTTGAAACCCGAAAGGATCGGCGGCAAAACGGCCTTGCCGAACCAGGTCGGCGCGCTGATGCGCAGGCGTCCCTGATCGGCCTTGTGCGCGTTCATGACGTCGCGCCGTGCCGCCTCCAGCGTCTTCACCGCCGGCTGGATCTGCGCGGCAAAGATCGCGCCGTCCGTCGTCAGCGAGACCTGCCGCGTGGTGCGCACGAAGAGCTGTACGCCCAGTTCCGCCTCCAGCGCCGCGATCGCCCGTGTCACGGCGGCAGGCGTCATGTCGAGTTCGCGCGCCACCTGAGCGAAGTTCCGCTTCTCGGCCGCCAGCAGAAAGGTGCGCAGAGCCTTATAGTCGTTCATGTCACTGTTTCACTTTCAGCAATTCAATAGCAAGAAATATTGCAATTCCGTCCGGGGATCAATGGGCGTACTTACGGTCATCGTCAAGCAAAGCCGCAGAAAGGCACCGACATGATCAAGGACATCAAGGGACTGCATCACGTAACGTCGATGGCATCGGACGCGCGGCAGAACAACCATTTCTTCACGCAGACACTGGGCCTGCGGCGCGTCAAGCAGACTGTCAATTTCGACGATCCGAGCGTCTACCACCTCTATTACGGTGACGAGACCGGATCTGCCGGCACTGTCATGACCTACTTTCCCTTTCAGGACATGATGCTCGGCCGACCGGGCGTCGGGGAAGTCGGGGAGACGCAGTTCTCCGTACCGAAGGGCACGTTGAAATACTGGCAGGATCGCCTCCTCGCACAGGGCGTCGCAGGCCTGGAGCAGGACACCGTTTTCGGTGCCAACCGGCTGCGGTTCATGGGTCCGGATGGCGACGGTCTCGCTTTGATCGAGTCCGCTGACGACGCCCGTGCCCCCTGGCTCGGCGACGGCATCCCCGACGATGTCGCCATTCGCGGCTTTGCCGGCGCCCGCTTCAGCCTGCATGAAACGGCTGCGACGGAAGAACTGCTCGGCTTCATGGGCTATCAGCGTGCCGGAAAGGAAGGCGATGTCACCCGCTTCATCATGCCGGACGGCAATGGTGCGGATACGATCGATCTTGCCGCCCTTCCGCAGACGCCGTTTGCCCGTCAGGGTGCCGGCTCGGTCCATCACATCGCCTTTGCGGTCGACAATCGCGAGAAGCAGCTGGAGGTGCGCAAGGCCCTGATGGACACGGGATATCAGGTGACGCCGGTCATCGACCGGGATTACTTCTGGGCGATCTACTTCCGCACGCCCGGCGGCGTTCTCTTCGAGGTCGCCACCAACGAGCCGGGCTTCAACCGCGACGAGGACACCGCCCATCTTGGCGAAGCTCTCAAGCTGCCCGGCCGCTACGAAGCCTTCCGCGATCAGATCGAGGCGAACCTCGTCCCCCTGGCTGCCTGAACGATAGAATCCGACAAAACATTGACTTTGCATCGCCGCGACACCGAAAGGTTCGCGGCGATGCACGTTTGCGGTCACCACTCTCACCGAATAGGACAGGGATAATTGCCGGAATCGCAATTCAATGAAAATATTTATTGCAATTCTGAAACAGTAAGTTGTGGCGTAGATTTCATATCAGCAGCAAAGACGGCGTCTTCCTGCTCCTGCTGACGGCGAATGGGTCGCATGGAGGCGGAGGGGCATCAAGGACCGCCAACCCGAACGATCGCTGCTGCCATCGTGAAACCCGCAAAAGCGGCGAAAACCTAGAGGAAAAGACCATGTCCAAGTTCGAAGTCCTGACCCCGGCAAACAGCCAGCTCATCTTCATCGACCAGCAGCCGCAGATGGCGTTCGGCGTTCAGTCGATCGACCGCCAGACCTTGAAGAACAACGTCGTCGGCCTCGCCAAGGCGGCCAAGATCTTCGACATCCCCACGACCATCACGACCGTGGAAACCGAGAGCTTCTCGGGCAATACGTTTCCCGAACTTCTCGCCGTTCATCCCGAGAACGACATCCTCGAGCGCACCTCGATGAATTCCTGGGACGACCAGAACGTTCGCGACGCGCTGGCGAAGAATGCGGCACAGGGCCGCAAGAAGATCGTCGTCTCCGGTCTCTGGACGGAAGTCTGCAACACGACCTTTGCGCTGTCTGCTCTTCATGACGTGCCGGAATACGAGATCTACATGGTTGCCGATGCGTCCGGCGGCACCTCGCTCGAAGCGCATAATCGCGCCATGGACCGTATGATTCAGGCCGGCATCATCCCCGTCACCTGGCAGCAGGTCCTCTTGGAATGGCAGCGCGACTGGGCTCGCAAGGAAACCTATGACGCCGTCACCACGCTGGTGAAGGAGCATTCTGGCGCCTACGGCATGGGTATCGACTACGCCTACACCATGGTTCACGGCGCTGAAGAGCGCGTGAAGCACGGCAAGCGCATCGGCCCGAACCCGGCCAAGTAAGAGTAAGCCAGCACCGCTCCGGCACGCCTGCCGGAGCGGTCGTACCGCAATCGTGGAGCACATCCCATGAAAGTCTATCTCCTGTCCCTTGGTGCCGGGCTGCTTGTCGGCATCGTCTATAGCCTGCTCAACGTCCGCTCGCCGGCACCGCCCGTCATCGCCCTCGTCGGCCTCCTGGGTATTCTCGTCGGCGAGCAGGTCATTCCGCTTGCAAAGTCGCTCTGGACACGCGAGCCGGCGGCTGTTTCCTGGCTGCATCAGATCAAGCCGCACGTGTTCGGTCACCTGCCGAAGGGCGGTAGCCACAGTGAGGTTGCCGGCCACCCGGCATCGCCTCGTGAGGAGCGTATCTGATGGCCACGCGTCGAAACTTTCTGGGCGGAGCGTCGAGCCTGGCGCTCTCCAACCTCTTTTCCCCGGCGAAAGCCGCCGATACCAACCAGACAGGAGGAACTAGCATGCATCCAGACCTCATTCTCCATAGTGGCCGCGTCACCACGCTCGACCGCGCCAACCCCAACGCCACGGCCATCGCCATCAAGGACGGGCTGTTTCTGGAGGTCGGTTCCGACAGCGAGATCATGGCGCTGGCCGGGCCTGACACGAAGATTGTCGATCTCAAGGGCAAGCGCGTGCTTCCCGGCTTGATCGACAACCACACCCACGTCATCCGCGGCGGCCTGAACTACAATATGGAACTTCGCTGGGACGGCGTGCGCTCGCTGGCCGACGCAATGGACATGCTGAAGCGTCAGGTGGCGATCACGCCCGCGCCGCAATGGGTGCGCGTGGTCGGCGGCTTTACCGAACACCAGTTCGCGGAAAAACGTCTGCCGACGATCGAGGAGATCAATGCGATCGCCCCGGATACGCCGGTCTTCCTGCTCCACCTCTATGATCGTGCACTCCTCAACGGCGCCGCCCTGCGCGCCGTCGGGTATACCAGGGATACCCCGAACCCGCCCGGCGGCGAGATCACCCGGGATACCAATGGTAACCCGACGGGCATGCTGCTCGCCAAGCCCAATGCCGGCATTCTCTACTCGACGCTTGCCAAGGGGCCGAAGCTGCCGCTCGACTACCAGGTCAACTCGACCCGCCACTTCATGCGCGAGCTGAACCGGCTGGGCGTGACCGGCGTCATCGATGCGGGCGGCGGCTTCCAGAACTACCCGGATGATTACGCCGTCATTCAGAAGCTGTCGGATGAAGGTCAGATGACCGTGCGGCTGGCCTACAACCTCTTCACCCAGAAGCCGAAGGAGGAAAAGCAGGACTTCCTGGACTGGACGTCGAGCGTCAAATACAAGCAGGGCAACGACTATTTCCGTCACAATGGCGCCGGCGAGATGCTCGTTTTCTCGGCTGCCGACTTCGAGGACTTTCGCCAGCCGCGCCCGGAAATGGCGCCGGAAATGGAAGGCGAGCTGGAAGAGGTCGTCCGGGTTCTGGCCGAAAACCGCTGGCCGTGGCGCATGCATGCGACCTATGACGAGACCATCTCCCGCTCGCTCGATGTGTTCGAGAAGGTCAACAAGGATATTCCGCTCGAAGGCCTCAACTGGTTCTTCGACCATGCCGAGACGATTTCCGACCGCTCCATCGACCGGATCGCGGCGCTCGGAGGTGGCATCGCCACCCAGCATCGGATGGCCTATCAGGGCGAGTATTTCGTCGAACGGTATGGTCATGGCGTCGCGGAAGCCACGCCGCCGATCGCCAGAATGCTGGAAAAGGGCGTCAACGTCTCCGCCGGCACGGATGCGACCCGTGTCGCGTCCTATAACCCCTGGGTCTCGCTCTCCTGGATGGTCACGGGCAAGACGGTCGGCGGCATGCAGCTCTATCCCCGGGCCAATTGCCTCGATCGCGAAACCGCGCTGCGCATGTGGACCGAAAAGGTCACATGGTTCTCCAACGAGGAAGGCAAGAAGGGCCGCATCGAAAAGGGCCAGTTCGCCGATCTCGTCGTGCCGGACAAGGACTTCTTCTCATGTGCGGAAGACGAGATCTCGTTCCTGACCTCGCAACTGACCATGGTCGGCGGCAAGGTCGTCTATGGTGCCGGTGACTTCAAGGCGCTGGACGAGAACGACGTACCACCGGCCATGCCGGACTGGTCGCCGGTGCGCACCTTCGGCGGCTACGCGGCCTGGGGCGAGCCGGAGGGTGCGGGCGCCCGCTCGCTCCGCCGCACCGCCATCAGCACCTGCGGCTGCGCCAGCGATTGCGGCGTCCACGGGCACGACCACGCCGGGGCCTGGACATCGAAACTGCCCATCTCGGATCTGAAAGGCTTCTTCGGAGCGCTTGGCTGCTCCTGCTGGGCCGTCTGATCGCAAACAAGGACGGGCGGCATTGCCGCCCGTCCGACGGACGCGGAGATATTGTCGTCGCTATGCCGCTTTGGTCAGAGGCTTGGCACGATCCACGCGCGCCCGCTGGTCGGGCGAGTTCATGACGTTCCACAGGTCGCTGCGCCGCTGCGTGTTCAGCCAGAAGTCCGGGCTGTTGCCGAATACGCGCGCCAGAATGAGCGCGGTCGCCGCCGTTACGTTGCGCCGGTCGTTGCAAAGTTCGTTCACATGCTTGCGCTGCACGCCCATCGCCTCGGCCAGCGCCGCCTGCGTCAGGCCGAGCGGCTGCATAAATTCTTCTGTCAGGATTTCACCGACCGTGGCAGGCTTGCGTGTGGTCATCAACATGGCATCACCTTACCGATAGCTGTGGTCGTCGAGATGGATATCCGACGCTTCGCCGCGACCGCCGTTCCTCGGGAACACCAGCCGCGACGGATTGTACAACTGTTTTCCGCCACGCCAAGCACTCTGAGACTATTTCATAAACCGAAACAATATCACAATTATTCCTTCAATTGTGCATCACGGTGTAACCGCGCACTATCGCTCCATCAACTGCAGCCGATCCACCCGGCCAACCTCAAGGAGCAGGACATGACCCTTTCATCGAACGACCCTATACGCGGCCGTCTCTCGCGTCTGATCGGATCTCCCGTCACGCGGACCGTCTCTCTTCTCGCGCTCTGCGCGGCCTATATTCAGGGGCCGATCACCAAGATCCTCGACTTCGATGGCGCGCTGGCTGAGATGAACCATTTCGGGCTTCAGCCCGCAGCCTTCTTCGCCACGGCCGTCATCGTCTTTGAACTTACGGCCTCGGCCATGGTCGTCTCCGGCGTTCTGCGCTGGGCCGGTGCGCTTTCGCTTGCCGCCTTCACGCTTCTTGCAACCTTCATCGCGCTGCGTTTCTGGGAACTGGCGCCCGGCATGGACCGCATGATGGCGACCAATGCCTTCTTCGAACATCTCGGCCTCGCAGGCGCCTTCGTCCTCGTCGCTGCCACCGACCTCAACAGAATGGACCTCAACAAGGGAGCACGCACATGACCGCCGCAAAATCGACCGGGGGCAGCTTCGCGCCTCTCGCACAGCCCGTCTTCGCGGTCCTCTGGATCGCCACGGTCCTTGGAAACACCGGCAGCTTCATGCGCGATGTCGCCAGCTCCTGGCTGATGACGGACCTCTCGGCATCGCCGGCCGCCGTCGCCATGGTGCAGGCGGCGGGAACCCTGCCCATCTTCCTGCTCGCCATTCCCGCAGGCGTGCTCACCGATATCCTCGACCGTCGCAAATTCCTGATCGCGGTCCAGCTGCTGCTCGCATCCGTCAGCATCTCGCTGATGATCCTTTCGCAGATGGGCATGCTCTCCGTCAGCGCGCTGATCGGCCTCACCTTTCTCGGCGGCATCGGTGCGGCTCTCATGGGACCGACATGGCAGGCCATCGTGCCTGAACTGGTGAAGCGCGAGGATGTGAAAAGTGCCGTGGCGCTCAACTCGCTCGGCATCAACATCGCCCGGTCCATCGGCCCTGCCGCCGGCGGCCTTCTTCTCGCGGCCTTCGGTGCTGGTATCACCTATGGCGCGGATGTCGCCAGCTATGTCTTCGTCATCGCCGCCCTCGTCTGGTGGCCCCGCGCCAAGAAGGGGAACGACGCGTTGCAGGAGAACTTCTTCGGCGCATTTCGGGCCGGACTTCGCTACACCAGGTCGAGCCGGCCTCTCCATGTCGTGCTGATCCGCGCAGCCGTGTTCTTCGCCTTCGCCAGTGCCGTCTGGGCCCTTCTGCCGCTGGTCGCCCGCCAGCTTCTGGGTGGTGATGCGAGCTTCTACGGCATCCTGCTCGGCGCGGTCGGCGCCGGCGCCATCGGCGGAGCGCTGGTCATGCCGAAGCTGCGCGAACGCCTGAGTTCCGACGGTCTTCTCCTGACCTCTGCGCTTACCACCGCGGCTGTCATGGGCATCCTGTCGCTGGCCCCTCCCAAAGCGATTGCCATCCTCTCCCTGCTCTTCCTTGGCGCCGCATGGATCACGGCCCTGACCACGCTGAACGGTGCGGCACAGGCCGTGCTTCCCAACTGGGTTCGCGGTCGCGGGCTTGCGGTCTACCTCACCGTGTTCAACGGCGCGATGACGGCGGGCAGCCTTGGCTGGGGCGCCGTCGGCGAGGCCGTCGGCATCCGCTCGACGCTGGTCATCGGCGCGGCAGGCCTTCTCGTCGCGGGTTTCCTCATGCACCGGGTCAAGCTGCCGGCGGGCGATGCCGACATGGTGCCCTCCAACCATTGGCCGGAACCCCTCGTTGCCGAACCTGTCGCCCATGATCGCGGCCCGGTCCTCATCCTCATCGAATATACCGTCGAGAAAGAGAACCACCGCGCCTTCCTGCATGCCATCGACGGCCTGTCCCAGGAGCGTCGCCGGGATGGTGCCTATGGCTGGGGCATCACCGAGGACTCGGCCGATCCGGAGAAGATCGTGGAATGGTTCATGGTCGAATCCTGGGCGGAACATCTGCGGCAGCACAAGCGGGTTTCCAACGCCGACGCCGACCTGCAAGGCAAGGTTCTCGCCTACCATCGCGGCCCGGAAAAGCCGGTCGTCCGTCACTTCCTGACGATCAACCGTCCCGGCGCTGCTTGAAGGCGGTGAGCGAGAACGACGGGAGGCGTAACGAACGCCTCCCGATCATTGCGAAAACGGCAACGAACTCGACAGTGTTGCGGCAATTGTGTGAGCCAGCGCTTTCCGACAAAATCGCTTCATCAGACAAAGCCCAACCCACATCACAGGAAACCAGCACCATGAGCACCATCACCACACAGGACGGCGTCGAGATCTTCTTCAAGGATTGGGGAAGCAAGGACGCGCAGCCGATCGTTTTCCACCATGGCTGGCCGCTGTCATCCGACGACTGGGATGCGCAGATGCTGTTCTTCGTCTCCAAGGGCTACCGCGTCGTTGCCCATGACCGGCGCGGCCACGGACGTTCCGCACAGGTCGCGGATGGCCACGACATGGATCATTACGCCGCCGACGCCTTTGCCGTCGTGGAACACCTCGACTTGAAGAACGCGGTTCATATCGGCCACTCGACAGGCGGCGGCGAAGTTGCGCGCTACGTCGCCAGACACGGCCAGCCGGCCGGGCGTGTCGCCAAGGCCGTCCTCGTCTCGGCCGTGCCGCCGCTGATGCTGAAGACGGAAGGCAACCCGGACGGGCTGCCGATGGATGTATTCGACGGCTTCCGTTCGGCGCTGGCCGCCAACCGTGCCCAGTTCTTCCGCGATGTCCCGGCAGGCCCGTTCTACGGCTTCAATCGTGACGGCGCAACGGTTCATGAAGGCGTCATCCAGAATTGGTGGCGTCAAGGCATGATGGGCGGCGCGAAGGCCCATTATGATGGCATCAAGGCCTTCTCCGAAACCGACCAGACCGAAGACCTCAAGGCCATCACGGTTCCCACGCTGGTGCTGCACGGCGAGGACGACCAGATCGTTCCGATCGGCGCCTCCGCCCGCAAATCCGTGAAGTTGCTCGCGAACGGCACGTTGAAGACCTATCCCGGCTTCTCGCACGGCATGCTCACCGTCAATGCCGACGTACTCAACGCCGACCTGCTGGCCTTCGTGCAAGCCTGATATTGGCCACAGCGACGGATGCGCTCCCGCATCCGTCGCCCGTTCCGACAACAAAACGGTGATGATATGACCCGCAACGCCACAGCCCTGAAGCTTACCCCGGAGCTCGTCGCAAAGACGTTGCGGGTGGTCGAGGATCAGGGACCGGAGCCGAACCAGACGCCGATCTCGCCGGCGCAACTGGACGCCCTCGTTTCCCGCATCGAGGCGGAAGCGGACGGCGACATTTGGGTCTTCGCCTATGGCTCCCTGATGTGGAACCCGGGCTTTACGGTCTCGGAGAGCGAGCCTGCCTTAGCTTACGGATGGCACCGGGCCTTCTCGTTGCGCATCGAGCGCCTGCGGGCGACGTCGGCGGCACCGGGCCTGATGCTCGCGTTAAGACAGGGCGGAAGCTGCGCCGGCCGCATTCTGAAGCTGCCATCCGAGACGCAGCGGGCAGATCTCCGCACGCTTCTCGCCCGCGAAATTCGCTATGCCGAAGTCTCCGACATGGTGCGCTGGGTCCCCGTCAGGACGTCGTCCGGTACGCGCAGGGTTCTCACCTTCTGGGCCAGTGCGCGGCAGTGTCCCCTGACGGAAAGCATCCGCCTCGAAGAAGCCGCCGTGCTCATCGCCCAGGCCTGCGGCCCCGCCGGATCCTGCGCGGAATACCTGCACCGCACAGTCTGCGACTTGGCAAAACGCAACATTCTCGACCGCAATCTCTGGCGCCTTCAGGAAATGGTCGCCGCAAGACTGACCGCTCTTCCGGCGTGACGCGAAGGCCGCCGGAGCGGCGAGGTGTTCACGTCTGCGCGAGAACGGACGAATTCATCTTCCGAAACGGTGGAGATATCGGTCATCTTCTTGCGTAAATGCTCGATTATTTTTACAAATCCGTCGCTTACGATGCGAGCCAAACATGGCCGCATCGCGGGGTCGAGGGCCTGCCCTCGCGTTCCCTCCCCCCTGCGTCCCAAGGAGACGGATATGACATTGAAGACAATCACCGCGGCGTTGGCGGCAACGCTTGCCTTTTCGCCGCTTGCGGCAACGACGGCCCATGCCGACATCACCATCGGCCTCGTCGCACCGCTGACGGGTCCGGTTGCCGCCATCGGCGCCCAGATCAAGAACGGCGCGGAAACGGCCGTCGAGGAGCTGAACAAGAAGGGCGGCATCAACGGCGAGAAGCTCGTTCTGAAAATCGCGGACGATGCCGGGGAGCCGAAACAGGGCGTCTCCGCTGCCAACCAGCTGATCGCCGAAGACATTCGCTTCGTGGTCGGCCCGGTCACCTCCGGCGTCTCCATCCCCGCCTCGGTCGCCTTTGCCGAGAACGGCACGCTGATGGTCACCCCCACCGCGACATCGCCGGAACTGACCGCGCGCGGCCTCACCACCGTCTTTCGCACCTGCGGCCGGGACGACCAGCAGGCGGACGTCGCCGCGAAATATGTCGTTGAGAACTTCAAGGACAAGAAGATCGCGATCCTCAACGACAAGGGTCAGTACGGCAAGGGCCTTGCCGACGCCTTCAAGACCTCGCTGAACGCCGCCGGCGTCACGGAGATCTTCAACGATGCGCTGACGGCCGGCGACAAGGATTTCAGTGCGCTCGTGACACGCATGAAGGCGGAAGGCGTCGAGGTTCTGTATTTCGGCGGCTATCACCCGGAAGCGGGCCTTCTGGTGCGCCAGATGAAGGATGCCGGCATGACCGTGCAGCTGATCGCGGGCGATGGCTTGTCGAACAGCGAGTTCATCGCCACCGGCGGCGATGATGCCAACGGCACCATCTACACCAACGCCGCCGACGCGCTGAAGAGCGCCGACAGCAAGGCCGCAGCCGACGCGCTGACCGCCAAGAACATCCCGGTCGAAGCCTTCACGCTCAACGCCTACGCCGCCGTCGAAGTCATCGCCGCCGGCATCACCAAGGCCGGCAGCAAGGACGATGCCGACGTCGTCGCCCAGGCCCTGAAGGATGGCGCCCCGATCAAGACCGCCATCGGCGAGCTGACCTACGGCGAAACCGGCGACCTCACCTCGCAGAGCTTCTCCGTCTACAAGTGGGAAGGCGGCAAGACCGTCGCCGCCGAATAATCCGGCAACGACCGATCAGCAGCGGGCGCCTTCGTGGCGCCCGTTTGCGTTTGGTGGGCAGGCAAACTCTCGTTCCTCAAACCGACTCTCGGAGCGAGGAAAGATATCGTTCGGCCGACGTCACCTCGGCATAGCCGAACGCGAGCGCCGCCATGAAGGCGGCGTGCACCTTGACGGCTGCAACGGTCTCCCCGTCAAATTCCAGGTCCCGCGTCGCGCAGGCATCCTCGATAACTGTCGTTTTGTAGCCAAGGTCGGAGGCAGCGCGGGCGGTTGCGTCGATGCACATGTGGCTCATGGCGCCGACGATCGTCACCGTCTCGATTCCCGCCGTCTTGAGAACCGTCGCCAGACCGGTCTCCCGGAAGGCGTTCGGATGCGTTTTCGTGATGACGGGCTCGCCCTCTGCCGGAGCCATTGTCGATACGATATCGGCACCCTCCGTTCCCGCCACAAAGAACGGCGACCCTTCCGGGCTTTCGTGACGCACATGGATGACGAGATCCTGCGTATGGCGGGCTGCGGCCGTTACTTCGGCGGCTTTGGTGATGGCCTCGTCGATCCCGACCAGCGAAAACCGGCCGGAGGCGAGATAGTCGTTCTGGAGATCGACAATGATGATGGCGCGCTTGCTCATGATGCTTCCTTTCCCGATGAGCGCCTAGACTACCGCAATCAGAGCGTCGATAAGAGTGGCGACATCGACAGATATCGGGGCGATATGGACAAACACGCGCACATGATCGAAATCGGTATCATGGGATACGAGGGCGCACAGGCCGCAGCCATCCTGGGCATGACCGATCTTCTGCTCGCCGCGAACGGCATTGCCGGGCGAGCGCGCGCACCCGAACGGCCGCAGATCCGCGTCTGCCACTGGTCGCTCGAGACGGGGCGATCCTCACCCGGCCGGAGCTTCGATTCAGCTCCCCAAGGGTCTTGCGATCCCGCCGTCATCATCGTGCCACCGGGCCTCGGCGGACCGCTGACGGAGCTGGAAGCAAGGGTGTATGCCGGATGGCTCGTCCAGCAGCATGCGCAGGGCGCAGTTCTGTGCTCGATCTGCAAAGGCGCTTTTCTGCTTGGCGAGACAGGCCTTCTCGATGGCCGAACGGTAACCACACATTGGAGCTATGCAGAGCCGTTGCTGGAGAGGTTCCCCAAAGTGCTCTTGAACACCGACCGTCTGATCATCGACGACGGCGATATCATCACGGCGGGCGGGGTGATGGCGTGGATCGACCTCAGCCTCATCCTCGTCGCGCGTTTCCTGGGCCCGGCCGTCATGATGGATACCGCACGGGCGTTTCTGGTCGATCCGCCGGGACGGGAGCAGAGCTTCTACAGCCCGTTCTCCCCTCGCCTGCATCATGGCGATGCGGCGGTGCTCAAGGTTCAGCACTGGTTGCAAGCCACGGGCGGTGCGGAGACGCGCCTTCCAATCCTCGCCGATCACGCGGGTCTGGAGCCTCGCACCTTCATGCGCAGGTTTCAGAAGGCGACGGGCCATACGACCGGCGACTATGTGCAGCGCCTGCGCGTGACACGGGCGCGGGACCTGTTGCAGCTGACCCGCGATCCGGTCGATGCCATCGCATGGCAGGTGCACTACAAAGATACCGGCGCCTTCCGCAAGGTCTTCACCCGCATCGTCGGCCTCTCCCCGGGCGAGTACCGCCAGCGCTTTCGCGTGACGGCAATGGAGGCAGGTCACGCCGGGTAACGATCCTCTCTCAACCTCCTGCCTCTGTCTTTCCGCATTGTCCGACGCGAAGCCTTTTCGCTTTGCCGGAGAATGCTCTATGAAGCAGGCAAAACGGTATTTGGAGACCATGAATTGAGCAATGACTGGAACAAGGGTGTGACGCTTGCGCTGGAAGGGCCGGGAACGTTTACCACGATCACCAACAATCAGCAGGCCTCCTGGGCGCTGATCGAAGACTGGCCGCTCGAAGACGGCGAAGCGCTGGATGCGGCGCTTCTGACGCTGGAGGCCGCGATGAAGGGCAAGAAGTCGGCGGAAGCCGCGCGGCTGTCCTTCATTGCCGCCGCCCATGAAGCGGGCATCGAGATCAAGGAATAGCGATCGGGCCGACGCCGAACCTCGATGGGAAAGTTCGAACCGCCTGTTACCGCGCGATCTTGGCAAATCCCTTTGCGAGGATCAGGCCGGTCGGTCTGCCGGTCGGGGAGCCGCCTGCCTGCTCCAGCGTGAGCTCGTAGAGCTGGCTGTCGTGCGGCTTGGGCAAGGAAGGCCCGTTCAGGCGCACAGAGCGGGCGTCATCGATGAGGCCGAGCGAGACCGGGCCGCGTTCGGCCGACGGCAGGGTCCAGACCTCGATCGTCTTGCCCTCGGGAACCTCGAAGTCCGTCAGCAGCCGCACGGCGGCTTTCTCGTTGCCGAAATCCTCCACGATCGCCTTCACATCGCCGGCCTCGTTGACGAGCACCGCGACGACGAGCGGTTCGACGGTGCGCATGAGGTTGAACGAGAGTGCCACGGCAAGGATGACGGCCGCGACCATGGCCGCGAGCGCCGTCGCCCGCCAGCCGCCAGGCCTGTTGTCGTTTGCCGTCGGCTTGTGCGCAGCCCCGGTCCGTGAACCCTGCGCCGGCAGCCCGGCTTCGATGCGGCTCCAGAGATCGTCACCGACGATGGCGGCCTCCGCCGTGTCGTCCAGCGGCAGAAACCGTTCCCGGCTGGCAGCGACGGCGGCCTTGAGGTCGGGATCGCGCTCCATGTTGGCTTCGACGCGCAGTCCGTCCGCCGCATCCAGAAGGCCCAGCACATATTCGTCGGCGATGACGCCGATATCGGTCCGGTTATCCGTCATGCCATGCACTCCCGCAAAGCGGAAAGGCCGCGCCGGATCCATGACTTCGTCGTGCCGAGCGGAATACGCAGCCGGCCGGCAATCTCGCCGTGGGAATAGCCGCCGATATAGGCCATGAGAATGCCGCGCCTTTTGGTTTCATCGAGCGCGCCCAGGCAATCGTGAAGGCGGGAGGTGCGATCGAGCTGGTGCCAGGCCGCCATGACGTGATCGACCTGATCGCGCTCGCGCAGGACCTCGACATCTTCGACGGTATATTCCCGCTTTCCGTCGCGCAGCAGGTTGAGGGCGCGGTTGCGAACGATGGCGTAGATCCAGCCGCGGGCAGAGCCGCGATCCGGCTGATACTGGTGGGCCTGCGTCCAGATGCGGATGAAGCTTTCCTGAACCACCTCTTCGGCAAGATCGCGGCGTCGCACGATGCGCTCGGCGACCGTCACCAGACGCCCGGCCTCCCGATCGAAGATGCCGCGCAATGCCGTGCGATCACCCTTGGCGCAGGCGGCCAGTGCCGTCGTCAGATCGTCCGGCGGTGAGCCCATCAACATGCAAGACCTTTTTCATTCCACATCGCGCCGTTGGCGCGTTCTTACCTACTCTACCCGCCCTACTCTACCCGCCCATGTGCGGAAATGGATGCGGCTTCAGATTATTTTTTACCTCCCTGCATCCAAACGCGCCTCCTCCCGTGTCTTCAAGACAGGAAGCATCGCCATACACGCGCAGATGCCTTCCCCAACACACGGGAGAATTCCATGAAGACCGTTCGTTTCGCCTTGATCGCCTCCACCCTTCTCGTTGCCGGCACCAGCAGCGTTTTTGCCGCGCCCGTCCTCGGCCTCACCGGCGATAAAACCCTCGTCATGTTCGACACGGAGAAGCCCGCCGTCACGAAGAGCATGGATGTTACGGGCGTCGACAAGCTCGTCGGCATCGACTTCCGCCCCGGAAACAAGACCGTGATCGGCGTCACCCCGGAGAACGAGATCGTCTCGATCAACCTTGAGACGGGTGCTGCGACGTCGGTCGCCAAGATGGACAAGATGCTGACGATGACGGCCGCGCCCGTGGTGGTCGATTTCAACCCGATGGCCGACCGTCTGCGCTTCATGACCGGCACTACCAACCACCGCGTCCACCCGGATACCGGCGCCGTCACGGTCGATGGCGCACTCGCATACGAGGACGGCGACATGCACAAGGGCGAGACGCCCGAAATCGTCGCTGCGGCCTACACGAACTCGATCGGCAAGCCGGAGAAGACAGCGATGTACAACATCGACGCGACGATCGGTGCCCTGATCCAGCAGACGAAGCCGAATGACGGCACCTTGAAAGCCATCGGCAAGCTCGGCCTGAAGGACAAGCCGGCCACCTACGCCTTCGACATCCAGGGCATGGCGGATGGCGGCAACGCTGCCTATCTCGCCGCCGGCAAGACGCTCTACACCGTCGATCTGAAAACCGGTGCCGCCACGCAGATCGGTGCGATCACCGGTCTTGACGGCGACCTCCGCGACATCGCGATCCTCCCTGCGATGTAATCGCAGCCCTCCCTGCGATGTAAGTTCTATAAAATGGTGCGGCCGCGCAGGTGTGCGGCCGCATATTCCAGGTCTCTATATGATCCGGATGCGGGGACCGTCGTCGCTGTGGCCGCGCACCGCGACGGATGCGCGCTCCACCAGCTGCGTTGGCAGGATGAGGTGTCGCGGCGCGCATTGCTCTCCGTTCAGCCGCTCGATCAGCATTTTCGCGGCCGCCTCTCCCATCTCGTAAACCGGCTGACGGACGACCGTGATGGGCGGCGTCGTCACCGCCGTCCATGCGGCATCATGGAATGTGACGAGCGAAAGCGCGCCCGGCATGTCGATCCCTTGCTCGCGGGCAACCTTGAAGATTTCCAGCGCGATGAGGCTGTCGGAGGCAATGATGGCGCTGGGGGGCGTGCCCTCCCGCAGCAGGTCGATCGTCAGGCGGCGCGTCGCGTCCGAGGTATTGGCACCCAGACGGACCCATCGGCGCATGTCTGCGATACCGGCCTCGGCACCGACCTCGAGGAACCCCTCGATGCGTTCGCGCACGGATGCGGTCAGGATGTCGCCCGTGTCACGGTAGAGATGGGTCGGCGTATCGCAGGCGGTGACATAAGCGATCTCGCGGTGGCCGCGCTCTACCAGAAGGCGGGTCAAGGCTTCCGCTGCCTGCCGGTCGTCCGCCGTGACGCTATCGACCGCGAGCGCGGCGATGGCGCGATCCAGAAGGACCAGCGGCCGGCCGGTCTGCCCGATCTCTTCGAGATGACCAACGGTGCTTTCCTGTGCCGGTGACACGATCAGGCCATCGACCCGCTTTGCCACCAGCGTGTTGATCGCCACGCGCTCGGCTTCGACATCCTCACCGGAATTGGCGAGGACCACATTGAAGCCGCTGGCGCGGGCGGCATCCGAAATCCCCCGCACGGCCGACCCGAAGAACGGGTTCTCGATGTCGCCGACGACGACGCCGATCGTTCCCGACCGGCCGGTGGTCATGCTGCGCGCCAGTTCGTTGGGGCGATAATCCAGCTCCTGCGCGGCCAGCATCACCGCGTCGCGCGCCTTGTCGCTGACAGTTCCGTAACCGCCAAGCACACGCGCAGCGGTGGCTTTCGATACGCCCGACAGTCGCGCCACGTCTGCGACCGTCGCGGCGGCCGTTTTCGGCTGAGGTTCTTTCATGCGCAGAGCTTTACAAGAGATGTTGACGACCGGTCAACGAGTATATATCAATCGTAAAGCCCCTAAGAGACCGGTCTCTTTTTCAAAGAAACCGGTCTCAGGCTCATCAGAACGAGAACGGCTCATGACATCATGATCACGCCGGAGGGAGATCCTCTGTCCGGCAAGGCCTCATCATGTCCTGCAAAGCCGATCCGCCCCAACCCCAGAGACGGAGAACCATCATGACCCCTGCAGCTTCGCCGAAAATCTCTCTCCCCGCACGCCTGCGAACGGCAGCCCTTGCCGTGACGCTCGCTCTGTCCGGCGGCCTCGTGCTTTCGGGCAATGTGGCCACATCGGCGCTGGCCGCCGAGAACCCCTACGGCCTGATCGACCCGCAAACCATCAGCGTGGGCACGATGGGCGATGCCAAGCCCTACACCTTCACCACGGTCGATGGCGGCTTCACGGGCTTCGACATCGAACTGTTCCTCGACGTCGCCAAGCGCATGGGCTTCACGAAGGATCAGGTCATTTTCACGGGCCAGGAATTCTCCGCTTTGATGCCGTCCGTTGCCAACGGCCGGTTCGACGTTGCCGTTGCCGCCATCGGCACGACCGACAAGCGCAAGCAGACGGTCGATTTCTCGGACGGCTATCTCGCCGGTTACCTCTCCGTCGTCACGCCGGAGGCCGCGATCACCGATGCAGCCTCTCTCAAGGGCAAGCGCCTCGGCGTCGTGCAGGGGACCTTGCAGGAGATCTATGCGGAAAAGACGTTCACCGGCACCGATCTCGTCAAGTTCCCGGACAATAACTCCGCGATTTCGGGCCTCAACAACGGCACCGTCGATGCGCATTTCCTCGATTACGAAGCCGCGAAGGACTATACGACACGCTACCCCACGCTGAAGGTCGCCATCAATATTCCGAGCTTCGACGCTCCGGCAGGCTTCGTCATCCGCAAGGGCAACGACGCTTTGCGGACGGCGTTCAACAAGGCTCTCCATGAGGCCATGCAGGACGGCACCTGGAAGACGCTTTACGAAAAGTGGTTCCCCGGCTCGCCGATGCCGGATGCCTACCTCCCCAAGAAGTGACGCCACCGAGCATGTCCGAAGCGGAATCGCTTCGGTTTCGGACAATGCGGAAAAACAGGTGACGAGAGCCGGTCGCATGTCGCGGCCGGGTATTCGTCCGCTGCCGCTTGGCCTTGCGTGTGCCGGCGGCGGCTGGAGACACTTTTAAGGAAGACCGCATGAACTGGTTCGATAATATCAGCCGGAGCTTCTTCGACTGGAACGCGATGGCCGAAGTTCTGCCGACGATGATCACGGTCGGGCTCAAGAACACCCTCATCCTCGCCTTCGCTTCCACGGTTTTCGGCGTCGTCATCGGCATGATCCTCGCCATCATGGGCATATCCCGCTCTGCATGGCTGCGCATTCCCGCCCGGCTCTACACCGATATCTTCCGCGGCCTTCCCGCCATCGTCACCATCCTGCTCATCGGCCAGGGTTTTGCGCGGATCGGGCGGGACCTGTTCGGCCCGTCTCCCTATCCGCTCGGCATTCTGGCGCTCAGTCTCATCGCCGGCGCCTATATCGGCGAAATCTTCCGCTCGGGCATCCAGAGCGTGGATCGCGGACAGATGGAGGCATCGCGGGCGCTCAGCATGAGCTATGGTCAGGGCATGCGCATCATCGTCGTGCCGCAGGGCGTGCGCCGGGTGCTGCCGGCACTGGTCAACCAGTTCATCGGCAATGTGAAGGATTCGAGCCTCGTCTACTTCCTCGGCCTTCTCGCCTCCGAACGCGAGATCTTCCGCGTGGGGCAGGATCAGGCCGTGGTTACGGGCAACCTTTCTCCGCTTCTTCTGGCCGGCGTCTTCTATCTGGTCATCACGGTGCCCCTGACGCATGTGGTCAACACCATCGACACGCGGCTGCGGATCGGCAAGCAGAAGACGACCACCGTCACGAGCGGGCTGGAGGAAGTCTCCGAACTCGACCGCGCGCAACAGACCAAGGACACCAGCGCCGTCTTCAAGGGCGGCAGCCTCGAGGTGCGCGACCTGACCATGGCCTATGGCGAGCTCGACGTGCTGAAGGGTGTCGATCTCACCGTCAAGCCGGGCAGCGTGACCTGCATCATCGGCCCGTCCGGCTCCGGCAAATCGACGCTGCTGCGTTGCCTCAACCGCCTTGTCGAGCCGAAAAGCGGAACGCTGCTGCTGGATGGCGACAGCATTCTCGCGATGAAGCCCGAGAAGCTGCGCCGCCGCGTCGGCATGGTGTTCCAGCACTTCAACCTCTTTCCCGATCACACGGCGCTCGACAACGTCATGCTGTCGCTCACCAAGATCAAGCATATGCCGCGCGATCAGGCCGAGCGGATCGCCATGGCCCGGCTTGCCGATGTCGGCCTTGCCAGCCGCCAGCATCACCGCCCCGGCGGGCTGTCCGGCGGACAGCAGCAGCGCGTCGCCATCGCCCGGGCGCTGGCCATGGAGCCGGAGGTCATCCTGTTCGACGAAGTCACGAGCGCGCTCGATCCGGAACTGGTCAAGGGCGTGCTGAACCTGATGGCGGATCTCGGACAACGCGGCATGACCATGGTGGTCGTCACCCACGAAATGGGCTTTGCCCGACGGGTGGCCGATCAGGTCGTGTTCATGGACGAAGGCCGCGTGGTGGAAGCCGGCACCCCGACGCAGATCTTCGACGACCCGCAAAGCCCGCGCCTGCGCCGCTTCCTTGCCGAAGTGTTGTGACACGCCCTTTTCCACTCTGCCGCCCGGCAGCCTGACGTTCGCTTTTCAGCAATAGCCAACACGAAAGACCTCCCATGCCCGACAACACCATCTCTTCCGCCGTCATCATCGGTGCCGGTATCTTCGGCGTCTCGACAGCCGTGCAGCTTCTGCGGCGCGGCGTGTCGGTCGTTCTCGTGAATGACGGCCCGGTCGCCAACGGCGCTTCCGGCCGCTCTCTGTCCTGGCTGAACTCCGCCCGCATGCGCTCCAATCCCTATCACCTGCTGCGCATGGCCGGCATCGACCGGTACAGGACGCTGGCGAGCCGGATCGGCCCTGTCGACTGGCTCCGCTTCGATGGCGGCCTGACCTGGGACGCGGAAGACGAGACCAACGAGATCGCGGCGGCCTATGCCCATGAAGTGTCGCTTGCCTACGACGCGCAGCATCTGGCGCCCGGCGATGTTGCCAAGGTGACGCCCGGCGTCGATGCCTCCGCCATCACCGGCAATGCGGCGATCTTCAATCCCGGCGAAGGCTGGGTCGATCTGCCATCGCTCATTGCGTTGCTGCTCGCCGATTTCACCGCTCTCGGCGGCACGCTCGTCACCACCGAGGGCGGCGCCAGCGTAATCATCGAGAACGACCGCGCAGCCGGTGTGCAAACCAAGGCCGGCGTACGGCATATGGCGGATGCCGTGCTGATTGCCACCGGTCCTGCCGTGCCCGCAATGGCTGCCGACCTCGGCGCAATCATCCTCGACGGCACCCCCGTCGCCCTCCTGCTGACGACGAAGCCGATCGACCATCCGCTGAAAGCCGTGCTCAACACGCCTCGCGTCGCCGTGCGTCCTGCTCCGGGCGGCGCCTTCGTCATCGATGCCGACTGGGCCGCAGACGAGGTCGTCTCGCATGCGGACGGTTCCTACGAGGTGAAAGACGCGACGATATCGGGCCTTCTGGCCGAGGCATCCAGGGTTCTTGCCGGTCATCCCAAGCTGGAGCTCGCGTCCTACGCCGCCGGGCGCAAGCCCATACCGGAAGATGGCGATCCGGTGCTGGGCGCGCTGGCGAACCTGCCCGGCTGCCATGTCGCCTTCAGCCACAGCGGCGCAACGCTCGGCCTCATCGTCGGCGAACTCACCGCCTATGAAATGGCAACCGGCGAGCGTCACCCGCTGCTCGAAACCTTCCGCCCGGAACGTTTCAGCGCCTGACGAAGCGCAGCGTGCGTCATGTCGTCGGGCGCGCTGCTGCCGCCGGACCACGAAGCCGCAATGGCTTGTGGCCAGATACTCGCACGGCCTCGTTCGCTTATACCGAGCGACCGAGCATGGTCAGTGCATTCTCGATGGCTGCACCCGAGGCCGTGTTGTCGAACACGCACCAGCTATCAGCTGCGAGCAAGCGGCGGACTCTCTCGATCTCCGGCTCGTCATAGCTGGAATAGTAGATTTTCGGTGCGCCGTGGAGCCGGACATAGACCGGTGGCATCGGGAACGTCTCGGCGGGCCAGACCGGCGCCGGGTCCGCAAGGACGCGGTCGATAGCGTGACATTCCAGCAGGGACAGGACGTCCGGGGACTGCCAGCTCTTGTGACGCGCCTCGATGACGATCCGCCCCTCGAACCTCTGGCGCAGCGCGAAAAGAGCTGACTCCACGACGGCAGGATCATAGCCGAGGCTCGGCGGCAGCTGGCAGAGGAGCGGTCCGATCTTGTTGCCAAGCGGCTCGATCTCCGTAAGGAAGCCATCGAACAACAGCCCGATCTCGATCAGCCGTTGCTCGTGAGTGATGGCCTTGGGGAGCTTCAGCGCAAAACGGAAGTCGTCCGGCACGCTATCCGCCCAGCGGGCGTAGGTGGACGTCCTGTGCGGCTTGTAGAACGTCGAGTTGACCTCGACGCCGTTGAACACCGAGGCATAGCGGGCCAATCCGGAACCTTCGGACGCGAAATGTCCGGCAACGATCCTCGGGATCGACCAAGCTGCTGTCGCGATGACCGGCATGTCCTCACCACGCGCCGCGAGACAAGATCCGGCTAACGGCTCGTCACATCGCGCGCCCCTGCCTCCCGAAATGCGGCCTGCGCCTTGTCGATATCGTCAAGGGAGAGATCGACGGAGACCTGAAGCTGACCATCAAGCGCCGCATCCGTTCGAACGCCGTCCCCTTCGCGGTTCTCGACATCGCCTCCCGACGGCTTCGTGCCTGCGGTGTTCTCCGAACCTTTTGCCTCGACGAAGACGTCAGATCGGTCGATGCCATATTGCTGAACGAGGTGCTCGATGGCGAGGTCGGCGGCTTCGCGCGTGTCGAAGGTGGCGGTAAGGGTTTTCACATTGTCGCTGGACATGCATCGTCTCCTGTTGCGTCACGGGAAACGGAATGGTGCTGCTGAGGTTCCCATGGGTAGATTCGCGAAGGTGCTGAAAGCGGGGCGCAGGCCTCTCACGTGTGGCCAAGGCAGATGCCCAGCCGCATATCGAGAACGGCCGTCTTGTCCGCAAGCTGTGACTGAAACCGTTCGGCGAGGAATAAGATGCGTCTGCGCCCATCCTGACAGAACGGCGTCCGTCAGTCTCCGAAACGCTGCCGGAGGAAGTTGAGCGCCTCTTCTGCCTCTTCCGCCGAGATCGTATGGCCGACACCGGGGAATATGCGTGATGTCACGGTAAAGCCTGCCGCTTCGAGCTGGCTTGCGGCGGCAACGGATGCGGCCGGTGGTATCGTCCGGTCGTTTCCGCCATGCATGAGGTAGATGGCCGTATCCGTCCCTGAGCGGGTGACAGGCGGGAATGGCATGAACCCCGCAAATGTGACGAGCGCGCCGACCTTCCAGCGCCCGGTGGCGACGGCATCGAGCGCCATGATGGCGCCTTGCGACACGCCGACGAACGCCACCCTGTCGAGATCGTTCTCGAATCCCTCCTTCTCGACGATGCCGCCGATGAGCGTATCGAATGCGCTGCGGGCAACCTTGATACGGTCGGGCCGCATGACCTGATCATCGACCGCGAACCATTGGTAGCCCTGGGATCTATGCCGAAAAGGCGCGTTGGGCGCGACGAACCGCGTCTCCGGCAGGCGCGATGTCCAGGCGTTTCCGATCTGCGCCATGACGCTCCCCGAGCCCCTTATGCCGTGGAGAAAGATGACGAGGCTGCGCGACGTTGCAGCGGAACGCCCTACAGCGCCCGCTGCCAGTGTGGTCTTGCCGACGAAGATGCTGATGGGAGAGGATGTCTCCTCGACGGCGGACCGTATCGAAGGCCCGCTGTCGGACGGTAACATCGTCGCTTCCGCATGCAGCGACATGAGAGCGAGCCACATCGCAACGATGCATGGAAAGGACCATGAGGGGAGAGCATTGACGCGAGCCATCGGTAGCCTTGGTTTCATCCAGCACCAGAATCTCTATGGCGACAAAACGTTCCGCCTCTTTGCGTCGCGAGCAATCATTTTCCGGCGTTTCCAACTCTTTCCCGCATGACCGCCGAAGAATACCCCACCGGCGAACATCGCGTCGCATGTTCCAAATACCGTCATTGCTGCACCTGCGTCATGCGCTCATGTTTATCAGCTAATTCTTTCAGTACCGAATCGTACGAATGGGGCGGAACATTCGGTATGGGTAAGTGTTTCCGATCCGAGACCTGAAACATGGTCTGGAATAGAGGACCCACACATGAAGAAGCTTTTTCTCGCTACGGCTATTCTTGCCGTTTCTGCGTTTGGCGTAAACGCCCAGACGACCCCGGCCCCTTCGGCAAACGGTGACACGCCAGCCGTTGCGACGCCTGATTCCGGCAATGCGACAGCACCCGTCGAAGGCGCGAACTCGTTCACCGAGGCGCAGGCCAAGGAACGTATCGAGGCCGCAGGCTACACGGAACTCAACGATCTGATGCTGGACGACAAGGGCATCTGGCAGGCGAAGGCCATGAAGGACGGGAAATCGGCAGCGGTTTCCATGGACTATCAGGGCAACATCGTTTCGAAATAATAAGCGCTCCTGCGCTGGAAAGTATGATCATGAAGACCGTTACAGGACTGTTCGACGACTATAGCGATGCAAGCACCGCCGTAAGCGCTCTGGAAGCTCGCGGCATCCATTCCGACAATATCAGCATCGTCTCCAACAATGCGGACGGCCGCTACAAGGATGGCGACCATGACAGCAACGCGGCGGAAGGTGCCGGTACCGGCGCTGGCATCGGCGCCGTGGTCGGTGGTGCGGGCGGGCTGCTGACAGGCCTCGGCATCATGGCGATCCCGGGCGTCGGCCCCGTCGTCGCTGCGGGCTGGCTTGCGGCTACGGCACTGGGTGCCGTTGCCGGCGCTGCCGCCGGTGGCGCGACAGGCGGCTTGATCGGCGCGCTCACATCGTCGGGTGTGGATGAAGACCATGCGCATGTCTATGCCGAGGGTGTTCGTCGCGGCGGCACGCTCGTAACTGCCAAGGTTGACGATGACATGCAGCCTGAAGCCGAAGCGATCCTCAAGAAGTCGAACTGGGTCGATCCCGTCGAGCGGCGCAATGCCTATACCCAGCAGGGCTGGACGAAGTTCGATGACACCGCTGCACCCTATGGCGCAACGGAAATCGAAGAAGAGCGCGCCCGCTATCCGCGTCGCACTCTGTAACGATCCGTCACATTCCAAAGCAAAGGGCCGGAGCAATCCGGCCCTTTCGCCATGCGTTCAGCATATGAAAACAGGGGCGCGTTCGACCGCGGCGAACCGGCTTTCTCGTTCGGCATCATCTTATCGGTGCCGGAGCGCCTTGCGTTCAGGCGCATCGGTCTCTATCTCATCAGCATACCAAAAAGCTCAAGGCTTGCGCTCGCTTTGCGAAGCGATTGCCCTGCGCGTCGTTTTTTAAAGGACATTCCCATGACCAATATCGATAAGCCGTACGAGCCCGTTTCGTTTGCCAAGAAGCACCGCATCTCCGTGGAGGACGCCACCGCCATCCTCAAGGAAGCTGCCGGCAACAAGAAGCTCGCGGACAAGGAAGGCCGCCGCGTCGCCGTCTGAGCGGTCACCCGGCCCGGCCTAACCTACCTCTTCATCAGCCATAACCTTGCCGTCGTTCGCCATATGGCGGACGGGAGTGTCGTGATGTAGCTTGGCCGGATCATCCAGCAGGCCAATACGATGTGCTGTTTGCCAACCCGCGACATCCCTACACGCGGCTGGTTGAGACGTCGCCGAGAGACCCCATGATAACGACAGAAACGCTTTTCACCAATGCCAGGCTGACGGATGGCGCGCTCTGCGACATCACCGTTGCCGAGGGACGGATCACGGCGATCGCGGCTGCGGGCATGCCGTCAGGCGTGGCCGACACGATCGATATCGGCGGTGCGCTGCTGGTGCCGTCCTTCGTCGAGGGGCATATCCACCTCGATACCAGCTTCTACGGCGACCGGTGGATTCCGCACAAACCCTGCACGGACGGGTTCGATGTGCACGAGCGGGTCGCGTTTCAGGCCGAAAACATGGCCTCTGCCACGCCGATGGACAAGCGCGCACGCGACCAGCTCGACCTCTGCATTGCCAACGGCTCCTTGCAGATGCGCAGCCATGTGATGGTGGACGGCTCCGTCGGGCTGACATCGCTGGAGACGATCCTTGCCGTGCGCGAGGATTACAAGGATAAGATCGACATCCAGCTCGTCGCCTTCCCGCAGTCCGGCATCCTCAAGAGCCCCGGGACGCCGGACCTGCTCGACGCGGCGCTCAGCCTCGGCGCCGATCTCATCGGCGGGCTCGATCCCGCAAGTTTCGACCGGGATGTGAACGGCCATCTCGATGTGGTCTTCGGTCTTGCCGAGAAGCACGGCGTCGATATCGACATCCACTTGCATGATGCGGGCTCGATGGGGGCTTTTACCATCGAGGAGATCTGCGCGCGCGCGACAGCGCTCGGCATGCAGGGCCACGTCACCGTCAGCCATGCCTATGGCCTCGGCGATCTCGCGCCCGATCCGGCCCGCAGGCTGGCGGCGAAGATCGCGCGCGCGGGCGTCGCGATCATGACCAACGCGCCCGGAAACCATGTCTTCCCGCCTGTGGCGCTTCTTCGCGACGAAGGTGTCGTGGTCTTCAGCGGTAGCGACAATATCCGCGATTCCTGGTGGCCTTACGGCGATGGCGACATGCTGCGCCGCGCCGAGATCATCGGCTACCGCTCCGGCTTCTACACGGACGCCGAGCTTGCCGCCGCCTTCGACGTGGTGACCGCGGCCGGCGCGAAGGCGCTGCGTCTGCAAGGCTACGGCATCGAGATCGGCGCGCAGGCCGACTTCGTCACGCTGGACGCCGACCACATCCCGCTCGCCGTCGTCTCGGTGCCCAAGGGGCGCCGGGTGTTCAAGGGCGGACGGCTGGTCGCCGAGAATGGGAAGGTGTTGCAGTAGACGGCAGAGCGCAAACGCCGACGTCCGCCACAAAAGCGACCATCCTCGCCGTTACGGGTCCCACTTCAACGAGGACCCCGACGATGCGCTTGTTTATGCTCACTCTTCCGATCGTAATGGCGACGACTGTCGTTCATGCGTCGTCCGACGACGCTTGGGCGAAGCTCGACCTGAAGGTCGCGGAGACCTGCGCGGCGGCGAGCGGGCTGAAACATGCGCATGTGTCGCAGATCATCGCGTTCGACGATTCGCTCGGCAAGGTCGCGACGCTCGTCAGCGGCGTCTTTCCGCAAAAGGCGCTGAAGGGCGCCCATGGCAAGATGCTCTGCATCTTCGACAAGGCTTCGGGCAAGACGTGGATCGACGAGGCCAAGGGCTGGAGCGCGCCGGATCTGCGCTGATCGCCATCGGCACTTTCGGCCCTGCTCCGACGGTGCTCGTCTAGGGCAGGCTCATCGTGCTTTTCTCCGCCATGGCGTGGCTGCTGCGCCGGTTCGGCACGCGGGACTGAGCCCGTTGCGATGCGCCGTCGCGCTTGCGGGCGTCCATGTCGTGCCGACACCGGCCATCGGCCATTCCAGCGCGTAGACAGGGGAACCCCCACCCGATCCGTCCGTTCACCTGGAATGCACGGACAACCGGTCGATCATGACATCCAAGACACGCGGTTACCTCTACGTCCTCCTCGCCGTCACCATCTTTGCGGGGCAGGATGCATTCTCCAAGCTGCTGGGTGAAAAGTACCCGCCCATCATGGTCGTCATGGTGCGCTTCTGGGCCTTTGCGGCGTTCGTCATAGTCATGGCAGCCTTTGCACCGGGCGGGCTCCGGCGCGCCTTCGTCACCCGGCGGCCGGTCCTGCAGATCTTTCGCGGCGTGCTCCTGGTCGGCGAGGTCGTCATCGTCGTCTTTGCCTTCATCGCGGCCGGCCTTGCCATGAGCCAGTCCATCCTGCAGGCAACGCCGTTGATCGTCACGGTTCTTTCCGTACCGCTGCTCGGCGAGAAGGTCGGCTGGCGGCGCGCCCTTGCAGTGGTGACCGGTCTGTTCGGCGTGCTGGTCATTATCAATCCACTGGCGGTCCAGTTCGATCTCCGCCTGCTCGTGCCGCTTGCTGCCGCCTTCATGTACGGCTTCTACAGCATCGCGACACGGGCGGTGAGCCGGGACGATTCCGCCATGACCAGCGTTCTCTATGCCGGCGTCTTCGGTGCACTGGCGGCAACGCTGGTCGGCCCGTTCTACTGGACGCCCATCGCGCCGGCGGACTGGCCCGCCATGATCGCGCTCTGCATCTGTGGCGCCACCAGCCATTATTTCCTCATCAAGGCCTATGGCCTGCTGACGGCGGTCGAGGTGCAGCCACTGACCTACCTGCAACTCGTGCTGAGTGGCGGCGTCGCGGTCCTGTTCTTCGGCGAAACGGTGACGCTCAACATGATCGTCGGCGCGTTCATCGTCGTCGGCGCGGGGCTCTTCACCGTCTGGCGCGAGCACCGGGTCGTTCAGCGAGCCGGGTAGACGTCGCTATCCCGGCTCGGCAAGCAGGCCGGTCGCAAGCGCTTGAAACGCCTCGATGGCTTTCGGCAGCACGCGCGCGGCGTCATCGCTCGCTGCGACCCACAGGGCAGCGTTGAGGGCGGCACCGCTCAGCAGGCGGGCGGCGGCCTCGGCATCGACAGGCTTGACGACGCCGGTTGCCATCAGCCGCTCGAGCGTGCGCCGCGTCACCTGCAAGCAGCTGTCCTGGCTCGGCCATTTCGACGGATCGCCCAACACGGCGGGCCCGTCGAGAAGCACGATCCGCTGCACGTCCGGATCGAGCGACATCTCGATATAGGCCGTGCCCTCGGCCAGAAGTCCCGCCCAGTCATCCGCCATTCCGGCACCCACCGCTTGAGCGCGCGCCGCCATCTCCCCGTCGATCTGATCGACCACAGCGGCGAGCAGTCCCTTCTTGTCGCCGAAATTGTGGTAGAGCGCGCCGCGCGTGAGCCCCACCTCGGCCGTCAGCTCGTCCATGGACGCCGCCGCATAGCCCTTGTCCGCAAAGGCTCGCCGTCCGGCCGCAATCAGCTTTGCCCGGTTTTCCTCCATCGTTTCCGCACGTGTTTTCGCCATCTCGACCCCTTCTTTCACATACGCAGCGTATCTGTATTTGACATACGCCTCGTACGCGACTACATCTGTGCATACGCACCGTATCTGAAATCTCCGCCCATCGGAAGCGTGCTGCGATGCGGACGCCCATCCATCAAAGGATCACTCGATGACCACCCGCCAAGCCATCTTCCCGAAAGACCGCCACGCGCTTTATGAGAAACACCACTATTCCGCCGCCATCCGCTCCGGTGAACTCTTGTTCGTTTCCGGTCAGGTCGGCAGCCGCATCGACGGCTCGCCCGAGCCGGATTTCGCCGCACAGGTGGAACGCGCCTTTGAAAATCTGAAGGAAACACTTGCCGCCGCCGGTTGCACGTTCGAGGACGTGCTGGATGTAACGACCTTCCATACCGATCCGGAGCATCAGTTCGAAACCATTCTGCCGATCAAGGACCGCTATTTCGGGACGAAGCCCTACCCGGCATGGACCGCCCTCGGCGTCACCTGGCTTTCCGGCTTCGACTTCGAAATCAAGGTTATCGCCCGCATTCCCTGAGCGGGCGAAAGCCATAGAGCCGGCTCCCTGAAAGCCCGAGCCGGCTCTGTCTAGCCTGAGTGCCGTCAGACCTGCGCGAGGCCACCATCCACGAACACTTCGCCGCCCGTCATGAAGCTGCTGTCGGCGGAGGCGAGGAAGGCAGCGACAGCGCCGGTTTCGGCCGGATCTCCCACGCGGCCGAGAACGGTGGTCGCGCCGATCGCGTCCATGCCTTCGGCACCCAGCACCTCCTGCGCAAGCTCAGTGGAGATCGGCCCCGGCGACATGACGTTGACGCGGATGCCGGTGGCCCTGAGATCGAGTGCCCAGCTGCGTGCCAGATTGCGCACGGCCGCCTTCGTGGCGCTGTAGACGCTGAAGGCCGGTGTGCCCATGACCCCAGTGCTGGAGCCGGTCAGGATGATCGAGCCGCCGGCGCCCATCAGCGGCAGTGCCTTCTGCACGGTGAAGATCAGCCCCTTCACGTTAAGGTCGAAGGTCTCGTCCACATGCTCCGGCGTGATGCTCCCGAGCGCCGCAAACGCTCCTGTGCCTGCATTGGCAAGCACGATATCAAGCCCGCCGCGCTCGGTCTTCACGGTTTCATAAAGGCGGTCGAGATCGGGCAGATGCGTGACCGAACCCTGCACGGCGCGTGCCGAAGGCCCGAGCTGCTGGACGGCCGCATCCAGTATCTCCTGCCGCCGGCCGAAGATATAGACGAAGGCGCCTTCCTCGACGAAGCGCTTGGCCGCTCCGAGTCCGATGCCGGTTGCGCCGCCTGTGATGACGGCTGTTTTCCCTGTCAGTCTGCTCATGACGTTCTCCTTGGTTGAGACCATACCAAGGTGGCCAGACACACACCTGTTGACAAGTATGCACCTTTTGGTAAGTACCTATCATGGCCACAGAAATGCAAAAACAACCTCTGTCGGAGCCCCGCAGCTGCACCCCGACCTTGCCCGGCTTCACCTGCGGGCTGGATGCGACCCTGCGGGTGATCTCCGGCAAGTGGAAACCGCTGATCCTTTACTTCGTCGCACAGGGCGGCCCTACCCGCTATGGCGCCCTGCGCCGCGCGGTGCGCGATGTCAGCGACAAGATGCTGATCCAGCAATTGAAGGAACTGGAGGCCGACGGCCTCGTGAAACGCACCGATTACAAGGAAATCCCGCCACGCGTGGATTACAGCCTGACCCCGCTCGGGCACAGCCTCGCGCAGGCGCTCGTGCCACTCTGCACCTGGGGCACCGAGAATATGGCCGAAGTCACGCGGGTCTTTGCCGAACGGGAGGCCGTAGCCCTGTGGGACCAGACCCGGCGCGAGCGGCAGGACAGCTGAACGCGACGCCTACGAAAGGCCTTGCCCGTCCCGCCTTGTCCTGATGAAGTCGATGAAGGCGCGCAGCGGGGTGGGGACGAGGCGGCGGCCGGGATAGTAGAGGAAGGGGCCGGGGAAGCCTGACCACCAGTCTTCGAGCACCGGCTCCAGCGCTCCGCTGTCGAAATGCGGCTGCAGCCAGTCTTCGAACAGCGAGACGATGCCGATCCCTTCGATGGCTGCGGCAACGCCGAGATCCGAGCCGCCGCCAGCCTGCACGACGAGCTGCGGCGATGGATCGACGCGCACTGTCTCCTCCCCACGCTCGAATTCCCAAGGGGTGACGGAACGCCCGGCAAAGCGGCTGCGGATGCAGGTATGCGCCAGCAGGTCGCTTGGATGCGCCGGTCGGCCTCTGGCATCGAGATAGGCCGGCGAGGCCGCGGCGGCAAAGCGCTGGATGCGCGGACCGATCGGCACCGCAATCATGTCCTGCTCCAGCCGCTCGTCATAACGGATGCCGGCATCGCAGCCGGCGGCGTTGATGTCGACGAAGCTCTCGTCCGTCATGATTTCGAGCCGGATATCGGGATAGGCCTTGAGGAAGGCCGGCACGATCTGCGGCAGGATCAGCCGCGCCGCGCTGATCGGCACATTCAGCTTGAGGCTTCCCGCAGGCTTGTCGCCGAGGCTGACGACATGTCGAAGCGCCGCGTCGATTTCCCGCATTGCCGGGTTCACCCGCTCCATCAGCGCCCGTCCCGCGTCCGTGGGTGCCACGCTGCGCGTCGTCCGGTTGAGAAGCCGGATGCCGAGCTGGGTTTCGAGCCGGCGAACGGCGTCGCTGAGGGCCGATGCGCTGGTGCCCGACGCTCTTGCCGCTTCGCGAAACCCGCAGGCGGAGGCCACGGCCAGAAACGCCTTCACGTCATCCATATCGAATGCGTCACCCTGCACGATATCTCTCCACTGTCCGCCAACCCGCACAACCCGTTCTCATTACCACGGATTATCAAGCGGCGGGCGCTGCCATATCTTGCTTTCATCGACACAAGGAGACTTTCATGACCGACATCAAAAAGGCAGGCACGTTCCGGCTCGGCAGTTACACCGTGACGCGTCTCGGCTACGGCGCGATGCAGCTTGCGGGGAAAGGGGTTTTCGGACCGCCGCGAGACCGCGCGGAGACCGTCGCTGTTCTGCGGGAGGCCATCGGGAGCGGGGTCGATCATATCGATACGAGCGATTTTTATGGCCCGCATATCACCAACCAGATCATCCGCGAGGCGCTGCATCCCTATCCGGATCATCTCGTCATCGTCACCAAGGTCGGTGCCGTGCGCGGTGCCGACGCCTCATGGAATCCCGCTTTCTCCAGGCAGGCGTTGACCCGGGCAGTGCACGAGAACCTCGAAAACCTCGGGCTGGAGACGTTGCCCGTCGTCAACCTGCGCGCCATGTTCGACGTGCATGGACCGGCAGAGGGCTCGATCGAGGCGCCCCTTTCGGTGCTGATGGAGCTGCAGGCGCAGGGCCTCATCCGCCATATCGGCCTGTCGAACGTCACGCCCACGCAGATCGCCGAGGGCCTGGGGATGACCGACATCGTCTGCGTGCAGAACCAGTATAATCTTGCCCACCGCGGCGACGACGCCCTGATCGACGACCTCGCGGCCGCGGGCACGGCCTATGTGCCCTTCTTCCCCCTCGGCGGCTTCTCGCCCTTGCAGTCGGCAGCGCTGAGCGATGCCGCAAGCGAACTGGGCGCCACGCCCATGCAGGTGGCCCTGGCGTGGCTTCTCGCCCGCGCGCCCAATATCCTTCTGATCCCCGGCACCTCTTCCCGCGTTCATTTGCGCGAAAACCTGGCCGCCGCCGATCTGGAGCTTCCGGCCGACATCCTCTCACGCCTCGACGCAATCGGGGCCGCGGGCTGATCCCGTTCAGCGCTCAGGCGACGTTTGCCCGGTTCGCCGTCTGCTGCCCGCCGATCTCATGCGCGTTGACCATGGCGCCCGCGAGCTGGCGGAAGCTGACCGTGCCCACGGGCTTGCCGGCAGCGTCCACCACGGTGGCATCGTCTTCGGGCGTGGCAACGAGGATGCGGAGCGCTTCCTCGATCGTGACGTCGGAAGCGATCGTGCGGGCGGGTGCATGGCCCTGCGACGGTGTGCGCAGCGGGGTCATCACGGCTTCCACATGCACCACGCGGCCGCGGTTCACCTCGCGCACGAAGCTTGCGACATAGTCGTCGGCCGGGCGCAGCACGATGTCCTGGCTCGTCCCCTGCTGGATCACCTCGCCGTCGCGCAGGATGGCGATCTGGTCGCCGAGGCGCAGGGCCTCATCGAGGTCGTGCGTGATGAAGACGATCGTCTTGCGGATCTCGGCCTGGATGTCGAGAAGCACCGACTGCATGTCCATGCGGATCAGGGGGTCGAGCGCGGAATAGGCCTCGTCCATGAGGAGCACGGGCGCATCGTTGGACAGCGCGCGGGCCAGCCCCACGCGCTGCTGCATGCCGCCGGAGAGCTGGTTGGGGTACTTGCTCTCAAAGCCCTTCAGTCCGACACGCTCCAGCCAGCGCATGGCGATGTCGCGCGATCTGGCGCGCTCGATGCCCTGGATCTCAAGGCCGAACATGGTGTTGTCGAGCACGCTGCGATGCGGCAGCAGCGCGAACTTCTGGAACACCATCGCCGTCTGGTGGCGCCGGAAGCTGCGCAATTCGGCAGCGCCCATCTTCACCACGTCGACGCCATCCACCAGCACCTCGCCGGCCGTCGGGTCGATCAGCCGGTTGATGTGTCGGATCAGCGTGGACTTGCCGGAACCCGACAGGCCCATGATCACCTGGATAGAGCCCGAGGCGATCTCGATATTGATGTCGCGAAGGCCGAGCACATGGCCGTGCACGGCGTTGAGCTCAGTCTTCGTCATGCCGTTGCGCACCGCATCCACATGGGCGGCGGCATTGGGGCCGAAGATCTTGTAGAGATTGCGCACGGCGATGCCGCCGAATGTCGTGTGGAGAGCGGGATCAGCCATGAACGATCTCCCGGTGCTTCTGGAGCCGCTTGCCATAGGCCTGGCTGACGCGGTCGAAGATGATGGCGATGCCGACGATGGCGAGCCCGTTGAACATGCCGAGCGTGAAATACTGGTTGGCGATGGCTTTCAGCACCGGCTGTCCCAGCCCCTGCACGCCGATCATCGAGGCGACCACGACCATGGCGAGCGCCATCATGATCGTCTGGTTGATGCCGGCCATGATGGTGGGCAGCGCCAGCGGCAGCTGCACCTTGAACAGCTTTTGCCGCTCCGAGGTACCGAACGCGTCGGCCGCCTCCAGCACGTCCTTGTCCACGAGCCGGATGCCGAGGTCCGTCAGCCGGATCATCGGCGGAATGGCGTAGATGACGACGGCGATCAGGCCGGGCACGCGGCCGATGCCGAGCAGCATGACGACCGGAATGAGATAGACGAAACTCGGCATGGTCTGCATCACGTCGAGGATCGGGTTGACGATCCGCTGGAACGTGTTCGAGCGCGCCATGAGAATGCCGATGGGCAAGCCGACGGCGATGGAGAGCACCGTGCAGACGAAGATCATCGCCACAGTGCGCATCGTGTCGGTCCACATGTCGAAATAGCCGATGAGCAGCAGCGTCACGAGACAGCCGAGCACGATCTTCGCGTTGCGGCTGGCAAACCAGGCGATCACGAGAATGATCGCCGTGATGATGGGCCATGGCGTCTGCGTCATGAAACGATCGGTGGCGAGCAGGAAGCTCTGGAGCGGCGAGAACAGCGTCTCGATCGCGTCGCCATAGGTGCGGGTGAAGCCCCGGAATCCTTCGTCGATGGCTTTCTTCAGATTGCGAAGCGCGTCGTCATCCATATGTGGAAATGTGTAAAACCATTCCATGCGGGTTCCTTTCTCTGGAAGGAGCCGTGCGACGTCTTTTTCTTCTTCTGACGGCAAGTGGAAAGGCGGTGCGCCGGGCGCACCGCCTCATAGGATCGACTAGAGCGCTGCTTCGATTTTCGCAGCGGCGTCGGCCGAGACCCACTTGGTCCAGATGTCCTTGTTCTCCTTCAGGAAGTGCTTGGCACCGTCTTCGCCGCTCGCCTGATTGTCCGTCATCCAGGCCATCAGCTTGCCGATGGTCTCGTTGCTCCAGGAGCGCTTTTCGAGATAGGTCATGACCTCAGGGCCGACCTTCTCGGAGAAGGGCTTGGCGACCAGCGTGACGATGGTGTCGACAGGCCATGCGTTCGGCTTCGGGTCGGGGCAATCGGCAACGGTGTTGCAGCGCTTCCACTCGGCCGGGTCCGCATCGACGCCGGCTTCGAGCTTGACCATCGGGTACTTGCCGAGCAGAGCCGTCGGCGCCCAGTAATAGGCGGCAAAGCCCTTTTCGCGCTCGTAGGCCTTGGCGATCGCGCCGTCGAGGCCGGCGGCCGAGCCGGTATCGACCAGCGTGAAGTTCGCCTTCTCGGCCTCATAGGCCTTGAACAGCTGCGTCGTCACAACCGTGCCGCCCCAGCCCTGCGGACCGTTGAGGACGGCACCCTTGCTCGTGTCTTCCTCGTTCGGGAAAAGCTCCGGGTGCTTCAGAAGGTCCGGGATGGTCTTGATGTCGGGATGCTTGTCGGCGATGTATTTCGGGATCCACCAGCCCTGGTTGCCGCCTTCCGGCAAAGGCGAGCCGACCTTGACGATGCGGCCCTCTTCCGTGCCCTTGGCCACGACGTCCGGCAGCAGGTCCACCCAGGCCTCGGGCGCGATGTCCGGCTGGCCCTTCTCGGCCATGGAGGTGATGGTGGGAACGGTGTCGCCGACGGTGATCTCGGCCTGACAGCCATAACCCTCGTTCAGGATCAGCTTGTCGAGATTGGAGATGACCTCCGCGCTCTGCCAGTTCATGCTGGCAATGGTGACGCTGCCGCACTCGGCGGCGCTGGCGGCGGATACGCCGGCAAACAGGCCCATCATCAGGCAGGTTGAGGCCAGAAGTTTCTTCATTGTCGTTCCCCTTTGTTTTTAGCGGCTAGGCGTAAAAAAGCGGGCGGCCGCGGATACCCGCTTCATGGGCTTTGAAGGACAGTCTCCTCATCCTCGATATCGACCAAAGGCGGCGCCTCTTTCGGGCGCGCTTTCCCTCGCGAATGCTCCTCTTCCGGTCGTCCGAGACTTACGGAAGCTGCGTGATTGTGGCGGATGGACCGGGGCGGCGACATCCCTGTCGCGCCATTCGAGGGCGCGATTAGACGAGCAGGGAGAGGTTTGGTTAGGGTCGCCGGTGCAGCCTCCATGTGCGCTCAAGCCTCGCTGTAGCCGTGGCGGGCGTAGAACCGGTGGAGTTCCCGTGGCTCCGGGTCCCGTCCCGTGAAAATCGCGATGTAATGCGGGATGCGTTTCATCCGCAGCGCCACGTCCTCGCGGGCCTGCATGGAGATATAGCCGATCTGCACGAGATAGGTCGTACGCGCCCTGACATCCGCGCTCACCTCGTCATGTCCGAAACGGATGAACATCCGGGCAAGCGCCGCCATCCGGGCTGCGTCCGCGCGCTGGACTTCCGCCTCGATGTCAGGGGATTGCAGCGCCCAGCTGCGCACCGCGAACTCGAACCGGGCATCGAAGAGGGATGTGTCGATCCAGCAGTCGAATACGTTCAGCATCGCCTCGACCAGCGTTTCGGCGTAGGCTTCGGACTGCCGGACGATGTTGCCGGTGTTCGTATCGCGCCAGCGGGCCATCAGCGCATCCAGCAGCGCTTCGCGGTCCTTGAAGAACCAGTAGAAGCTGGTGCGCGAGAGGCCGAGCCGCTTGGCAAGCGGCAGGATCTTCACCGAATCCACGCCCGATTCCAGCAGCGAGGCATAGGCGGCATCGAACCACCCCTCATAGGACCCTCGCCAGCCGCTGTCGTTCACTGCCTGCTCCATGAGGACGAGGCTACCAAAACCGGCAGCCGTAAACAAGCTAAATGTACACAGCTGTTTTCGTTGTTGACACACCTGTACATTCCTCGCTAGCCTCAGCCCTATCCCCCATCAGCGGAGCTTAAGGCATGTCCAGCGACCCCCTCTTGCAGCCCTACAAGCTGAAGCATCTGACCCTTCGCAATCGCATCATCGTCACGTCGCACGAGCCTGCCTATCCCGAGGATGGCATGCCGAAGGAGCGGTATCGCGCCTATACCGTGGAGCGGGCAAAAGGCGGCGTCGCGCTCACGATGACGGCCGGGTCGGCCGCGGTTTCGAAGGACAGCCCGCCAGTCTTCAACAACCTGCTCGCCTATAAGGACGAGATCGTGCCCTATATCCGGGCGATGACCGATGCCGTGCACGAGGAAGGCGCGGCCATCATGATCCAGCTCACCCATCTCGGCCGGCGCACGCGCTGGGACAAGGGCGACTGGCTGCCGGTGCTCGCCCCCTCGCACCAGCGGGAGGCCGCCCATCGCGCCTTCCCGAAGAAGCTTGAGGATTGGGATATCGCCCGCATCATCGCCGATTTCGCCGATGCCGCCGAGCGCATGAAGGCGGGTGGCATGGATGGTGTGGAGCTCGAAGCCTATGGCCACCTTATCGACCAGTTCACCTCACCTGTGACCAACGAGCTCGACGGCCCCTATGGCGGCTCCTCGCTCGACACCCGCCTGCGCTTCTGTCTCGACGTGTTCAGGGCCATGCGCGCCCGGGTGGGCGACGACTTCATTCTGGGCGTGCGCTACACGGCGGACGAGTGTCTGCCCGGCGGCACCGGGCAGGCGGAGGGCATCGAGATCTCGCGCCGCCTGCGCGACAGCGGCCTCATCGATTATCTCAACGTCATCCGCGGCCATATCGATACCGATCCCGGCCTCACCGACGTGATCCCCATTCAGGGCATGGCCAATTCCCCGCATCTGGATTTCGCGGGCGAGATCCGCGCGGCGACGAACTTCCCCACCTTCCACGCCGCCAAGATCCCCGATGTCGCCACCGCCCGCCACGCGATTGCAAGCGGCAAGGTCGATATGGTCGGCATGACGCGGGCGCACATGACCGATCCGCATATCGTGCGCAAGATCATCGAGAAGCGCGAGGAGGACATCCGTCCCTGCGTCGGCGCCAATTACTGTCTGGACAGGATCTACCAGGGCGGCATGGCCTTCTGCATCCACAACGCCGCGACGGGACGCGAGGAGACCATGCCGCACACGATCCCGAAGGCTGAGACGCCGCGCAGGATCGTCATCGTCGGCGCGGGCCCGGCGGGGCTCGAGGCGGCGCGCGTCTCGGCCGAGCGCGGCCATTCCGTCGTCGTCCACGAGGCGGCGAACAATCCCGGCGGACAGATCCGCCTGACGGCCCGGAGCGAGCGCCGGCGCGAGATGATGAGCATCATCGACTGGCGCATGGGCCAGTGCGAAAAGCACGGCGTCGCCTTCCATTTCAACAGCTGGGCGGATGCCGAGACGATCGCGGCCGAACGCCCGGACGTCGTCATCATCGCCACCGGCGGCTTGCCGCACACGGAGGTTCTCACCTCCAGCAACGATCTCGTGGTCTCCTCATGGGACATCATCAGCGGCGATGTGAAGCCGGGCGCCAACGTGCTGGTCTTTGACGATGCCGGCGACCATGCGGGCCTGCAAGCTGCAGAGATCATCGCGAAATCGGGCGCAAAGGTCGAGATCATGACGCCGGACCGCGCCTTTGCGCCGGAGGTGATGGCGATGAACCTCGTACCCTACATGCGCTCGCTCCAGGCGCTCGACGCCACATTCACCGTTACCTACCGGCTGCAATCGGCCGAGCGGCGCGGCAACGCCATCGTCGCCCGTGTCGGCAGCGATTACGGCGGGGTTGCCCGGGAGCGCATTGTCGACCAGATCGTCGTCAACCACGGCACCATCCCGCTCGACGATCTCTATTTCGACCTGCGTCCCGCCTCCCGCAACCTCGGCGAAATCTCCTATGACGCCCTCATCGCCGGCCAACCGCAGACCCTGACCCGAAACCCCGAGGGCGCCTACCAGCTTTTCCGCATCGGCGACGCGGTGGCGGCACGCAATACGCATGCGGCGATTTACGACGCCTTGCGGCTGGCAAAGGATCTGTGAAGATCGCGTTCTCCCCCGAAGCAACGCCTTCGGGACGGGAAACGGCATCTTTTTGGTTGCCTTCGATACCGGCTTTGCGCGAAAACGGGGCCTTTGCAGCGGCCGTGGCGAAAGCTCCGGCGACGGCTGCGTCATGAGTTAGGGATAAGCGCGATTATCAAGATAATGGTACTGCTCCACAGCGCCGCCGGTCTGGACTGGCAGGCGCCCCCCAAAGGCACGAGCCTGAAGACCCTTGCCGAAGCCGAAGAGCAAGGCTTCATCCTCATTCGCGGGGAATATCAGAAACGACAATTCCGCCTGACGGAGCTGGGCCACCGGCACGTCGAACAGGATCGGCAGCGCCTTGCTGCGCGCAGGCTCTGAGCAGCCGCTACGTCGCGCCTTGTCACCATGAACCAGCGGAAGACACGATCCACGTCCTGGCCTTCCGGCATCTGAGAGAAACAGGTTTTTGAACGGCGAGAGAGTCCGCTCGAGAACGACAGGCCGATGACCATATCCACGCAGGCTGGCGCGCCCTGTCGCGATTGCTGACGCCGTTGCCGGGGCAGGTGATCCCGGATGGCAAGTCGATTGTCCATTACCCGGCAAAAGAGGTCGCGCGCCGCCTTTGGCCTGCTGCCGCATTCTTCTCTGGCGCCGGACGGCATCCGGGTTGCCGATCCGGTCTCGGGCACGCCCCTGATCGTACCCAGGGGCAGGCCAGAGCGCGCCCCTGCCACGGTGGCATCGCCTTTCCGGTGAAAACCTGCACCGGATCGTGCGACATGCGGGCGCGGGCTTTGCGCCGGTATCGTCCGGCCTGCTTCAGGCCGCGACCTCCTGCGGAAGCTGCTCTCTCTCGAACATGCGTTCCAGGTTGAGGAAGCAGACCATGCCGTCCGGCTGGGCGATGATGCCGTCGGCATAGTGCATGCCGGGGGAGATGCTGATCTCCGGGACCGGCTGCAGCAGGCTTGCCGACACCGTCAGGATGTCGGAGACGCCATCGACGATGAGGCCGATGGCCATGCCGTGTATCTCGGCCACGACGATGGCGCTGCGCTGGGTCGGCTCCGAGCTGTCCATGCCGAGCTTGTTGGCAAGATCGATGATCGGAATGACCATGCCGCGCAGGTTCATCACGCCGATGACATCCGGCGGGGCATGCGGGATCGGCGTGGCCGGGCCCCATCCGCGAATCTCGCGGATGGTCGTCGTACGCACGCAGAACGCCTGCCCGTGCAGCCTGAAGGCGATGATCTCAAGCGTGTCGCCTGTGCCGGATACCGATGGGTTCAAGCCGCTCATCAAAAATCCTCCCATGTCTGCTTGGTCGCGGCATTGCCGGAAAAGGCCTGTGCGACCTTGCCAGCCAGCCGCTTCGCCGGCGAAGCCACCGGGCGGTGGGACGCGCCTGCCGCCATGGCGGATGCGGTCTGACGCAACGCGCCGCCCAGCTGGAACTGGGAGATCAGCTCGCGCAGGCGCTGGGCTTCACCGGCAAGCGTCGCGCTGGCGGCATTGCTTTCTTCTACCATGGCCGCGTTCTGCTGCGTCACCTGGTCCATCTGGTTGACGGCCGTGTTGACCTCGGCAAGGCCGACCGACTGTTCGCGGGCGGATGTAGCGATCGCGTCCATGTGCTGGTTGACGGTGACGATGTAGCCTTCGATGGTCTTCAGCGCCTCGCCCGTGTCGCTGACGAGCTTCACGCCGCTCTGAACCTCCTGCGAGGAATTGCGGATCAGATCCTTGATCTCCTTGGCCGCTTTCGCCGAACGCTGGGCGAGCTCGCGCACTTCCTGTGCGACGACGGCAAAGCCCTTGCCGGCATCGCCCGCTCTTGCTGCCTCGACGCCGGCATTCAGCGCCAGCAGGTTGGTCTGGAAGGCGATTTCGTCGATGACGCCGATGATGTTGGAGATTTCGTTCGAGGACTGCTCGATCTTCTGCATGGCATCGACCGCATTGGCCACGACCGCGCCGGACTGGGCAGCACTTTCGTTGGCAAGAAGGGCGATCTTGCGGGCTTCCTCGGCGCGCTTGGAGGCATTGGTGACATTGACGGTGATTTCATCGAGAGCCGCTGCGGTTTCCTCGAGCGAGGCGGCCTGCTGTTCGGTCCGCTTGGAGAGATCCTCCGTGCTGGCGCTGATCTCGCGGGTTCCGGTGTCGATCTGGGTGCTGGCACCGGCCACGGCCCGCATCGTTTCCGCAAGCTGTTCGATCGCGCCGTTCAGATCGTGGCGCAGGGCCTCGAAGTCAGGGGCGAACGCGTCGTTCAGCTGGAAGCCGAGATCGCCGGCGGCAAGGCGGCGCAGGCCGGTGGCAAGGCCGGCCGTCGCTTCCTGAAGGAGAACCCTTGCGGTGGCTTCCGCATCGGCCGCCATACGAACGCGATCGGTCTCCGCCTGAAGGCGTGCCGCGTCTGCTTCCTGCTCCAGGCGCGTGTTGTTGATGGCGGCCTTGCGGAACACCTCGACGGCCCCGGCCATATCGCCGATTTCGTCTTTCCGGTTCGTATAGGCAAGATCGATATCGGTATGACCTTCCGCAAGTTTGCGCATGGCCTGCGTCATGATGCGGATCGGCTGACCGACGCTCTTGATAAGGATGAAGGCCGAGAGCGTGAGCACGAGCACGATCGCCAGCCCGATGGCGAGCGCGACCGTATTGGCTTGTGCGACCGTCGCATTCAGAGACTCTTTTGCGCCCGCCGTGAAGCGGGTGGCGTTCTTTTTCGCTTGGTCGATGGAAACGGCCGTGTCGTCGGCGATTTTCTTGCTTTCGGCGGCGGGGACGATGGCGATGGCGGCATCTTTCTCGTCGTCGTTCAGCTCACCGCCGCCCTTCTTCTGGAAGGCCTCCGCGATCGCGATCGAACGTTTTTCGGTCAAGAGCTCAAAGCTTCTGAGACCCTCCCGGATCTGAATGAGCACGTCCGGGATCATCGCCAGCGCGATCGGCCGATCGAGGGCGTTCCAGCCAGTTTCATAGTTCGTCTTGACGTCTTCGAATGAATTGGCTGCTTCGTTCTGCGTCTTGGCAAGGCTGATGCCGCGCGAGGCGAAGCGCATGCGGGCCAGTGCGAGTTCTGCGTTGACGATGCCGTTGAGGATCGTCTGCTCGCGTTCCACGACCTCGTTCGCCGCATTGACCTGCCGACTGGAAATCTGCTGGTTGGCGATCATGCCGACGATCAGCAGGATGCCGATCCCCGATGATACGAGCAATTTGGTTCCAACTTTGGCATTCTGGATGATCGACATGAATAGCTCCGGTAATATGTGTGTTTGGCGTGATCTCTGATAGGCGAACGCCGGAAGCAAAGTCATTCTGCCGGAGGCTATGAAAACACGGAGATCATGTCCGTGTTGCAAGTCATGGAAATTGGCGTGCTCTGCCGCGCGACGCGTCAGGCACGTATCTTGATGGAACGGCTTTCCGGCGATCGCATCGAACTCCTCAGCCCGGCGCGGAAAGCCACGAGCGATCATTTCATTAATTTGTTGTATTTCAGATAACCATTGATTTATGAAATGTACTGAAGACGCCCTTTTCGGGCGCAGAACTGGTCGTTTCCGATAAACGATACGGGACCTTGAGCGGATACTGACCGAAAACCGGTCACGCAGCGGTCGTCGACGTCGGAACGCCCTCGGGGGAACGGCATGCCGACAACGAGCCTCCTGGGGCACGACGCGATCCGTGCCGGCGACGGTCACGACGCCGGCAGTCATCGGCTGTCGGGTATTTCCTCGCGACATTTTCTGAAGCTGGTGGAAGATCAGGGCCGGGTCGGCTTCTGGTCGATCGATTTCGAGATCGGGCAGATGAACGGTTCGGTGGGGCTTTTCCGCCTGCTGGGTCTTCAGCCTTTCACGCCGCTCGACTTTACTGGCATGATCGGGATGATCCACCCGGCCGACCGGGGCGCAAACGACGACATGCTCGCGGTCATGCGCTCGGGTCAGGCGATCGAGCGGGAATTTCGCGTTATCCGGCCCGACAGGACCCTTCGCTGGCTTCAGAGCAAGGCGGAAGTTCTCGTGGACCCTGACGGCGTTCCCCAGCGCGCGCTCGGAATGATGACGGATGTCACCGATCAGCACGAGGCGCGGATCATCGCGGGCGAGGGATGGCACAGCTATCAACGCCTGATATCGGCCATCGCCGCCGTCAAATGGCGGATCCTGCCGGACGGCAAGATCCTCTCGCTTCTTCGCTGGGAAGAGCTGACCGGCCAGCCGCTGGCTGCGGCCGACAACTGGGGATGGCTGGAGGCCGTTCACCCTGATGACCGCGATGGCGTTCTCACGCTCTGGGCGGAATGCACACGAACCGGCCACCCCTATTCCGTCGATCTTCGCATCCGCTGCGTGGACGGAAGCTTTCGCCGCTACCTGATGCGTGGCGCGCCGCTCTGCGAGCCGGCCGGGACCGTGCGGGAGTGGATCGGCGTCCTCATCGAGACGGCCCCCCTCCCCTCGACCGTGGGGTCATCGCCCGATGCGGTCAAGACACTGGACGGCGCGCATATTCGCGCGGCACGCGCTCTTCTGGACTGGAGCGTCGAGGATCTGTCGCTCAAGGCGAGCGTCTCCGTCTCGACGATCCGGCGGCTGGAGCACGGCACCGGAAACCGCACGCGGCTCCCTCACGTCGAGGCCATCCGCAACAGCTTGCAGGGAGGTGGCGTGCGCTTCGGTCTCGGACCGGATGCGGAGATCAGCGTGAGCCTCGGCAACCGGACGGACGGACAATGATCGAACGTTGAGGCTCTTACAACAGTGAGATCGCCTGACAGGGACGCTACCGCATTATCCGACGCCGAAGCGATGACGCTTCGGCTGGAAATACTCTAGAATTCCTCCCAGCTTTCCTGCACGGCGGCGTTGCCGACGGCTGCGCGGGTGACGCTTGCACCCTGTTTTCTCGCCGGCGAAGAGACGGTGCGCTCAGCCGGGCGCCGGGCGGGCTTTTGTGCGGAACTTGCCGCCATGAGGGAGGCGGTGCGGTGCAGCGTGCTGCCGAGCTGGAACTGTGAGACGAGCTCGCGCAGACGGCTGCTCTCGGTGGCAAGCGTTGCGCCGGCGGCGCTGGTTTCCTCGACCATGGCCGCGTTCTGCTGGGTCACCTGGTCCATCTGATTGACCGCCGTATTGACCTCTGCAAGGCCGACCGACTGCTCTCCGGCCGAGGTGGCGATCGAGGCCATGTGCTGGTTGACCGTGATGATGTAGCCCTCGATCATCTTCAGCGCCTCGCCCGTGTCGCTGACGAGCTTTACGCCGTTCTGCACCTCGTTGGAGGAGTTGCGGATCAGGTCCTTGATGTCCTTTGCAGCCTTTGCGGAGCGCTGGGCGAGTTCGCGGACTTCCTGCGCGACGACGGCAAAGCCCTTGCCCGCCTCCCCTGCCCGCGCGGCCTCGACACCGGCATTGAGCGCGAGAAGATTGGTCTGGAAGGCGATCTCGTCGATGACGCCGATGATGTTGGAGACCTGATTGGAGGAGGCCTCGATCTTTTGCATGGCATTCACGGCATCGCCGACGACACGGCCGGACTGTGCCGCGCTGTCGTTGGCGAGCAGGGCGACCTTGCGGGCCTCGTCTGCACGCTTGGAGGAGTTGGCGACGTTGACGGTGATCTGGTCGAGTGCTGCCGCCGTTTCCTCAAGCGAGGCCGCCTGCTGCTCGGTGCGCCTGGAAAGATCGTCGGCGCTGCTGCTGACCTCCCGGCTACCGGTGTCGATGGCGTCCGTCGCCTCCGCCACCGCGCGCAGCGTCTCGGACAGCTGCGTAACCGCAGCGTTGAAGTCGGCGCGCAGCGTTTCGAAATCGGCGGCAAAGGGTTCTGCCAGCTGGAAGGTCAGATCGCCGTCCGCGAGGTGCTTCAGGCCTTCGCCAAGCCCCATCGTCGCCTGCGCCATATCGGCGGCGCGGATGCGATCGGCCTCGGCCTTGCGCTGACGTTCGTCTTCGCTCAGGCTGCGGTTGGCCGCAGCTTCCTGCTCCAGCCGCATCCGCGCCATGGTGCTGTCGCGCAGCACCTCCAGCGAGCGCGCCATGTCGCCGATCTCGTCCTGGCTGCGCGTATCGGGCAGATCCGCATCCACCCGGCCGGCTGCAATCGACGTCGTGGCCGCGATCACTTTGGCGAGACGGTTGCGGAAGCGATTGGCCAGCGCCGTGGCGACCGCGATCAGCAGACCGGTTGCGATGCCGACGACGATGAGCGAGGTCATGGCAAGGCTTTTCAACCCGGCGAAGAGAGCGGGAATGGGAACGGAGACGACCGTGTACCATGTGGTTCCCGGAATGATGTTGACCGGGACGGCCACGGCGACGGTCTGCACGCCGTCGGCCCCTGCCATGTCCACCGGCTCGCCGGGATGGGCGATCGCCTGCTCCCAGGCCCCGGCATCGAGCCCCGACTCTTTCAGCGACTTGCCGAGAAGCGCCGGATCGGGATAGGCGACGATGCTGCCGCCCTGACTGATCAGCGCGACGAAACCCGCACCCAGCGGCTTGAGGCTCGAAAGGTCCTTGTTAAGACTGTCGAGCGCCGTATCGACGCCGGTGACGCCGACGAACCTGCCGTCGTTCATCAGCGGCACCATGAAGGAGGTCATCAGGACGTTCTTGCCGTCGATGGCATATTGATAGGGCTCGGTGAAAAAGTCGCGGCCGGTCTGCTTGGGAACCTGATAATAGTCGCCGGGGCCCGGCTTGTCGTAATCGACCAGCGGATCGTGCAGGATCGCGTCGCCCGAACGCGCGAAATAGGGCACATAGCGACCCGATGCGTCATGGCCCGGTTTGCCCTTGTAGTCGGCATCCTTGCCGTCGAACGCGTTGGGCTCCCAGCCGGTGCTGACGCCGAGGGCCGCGGGCGTGTCGATCAGAAGCTGGCGGAGAAACCCGTCTGCCACATCGCGGGAGGGCGCATCCGCCTGGATGGCGGAGACCAGAAAAGACCGCATGTTGAAGCTGAGCGTCTTCAACGCTTCAAAGCGCGTCTCGACATTGGCGGCGCTGGTCGCGGCCGCATTGGTCATCTCGGCGATCGAACGATCCCGAACCTCGTGATAGGCCAGATAGAGAAGAATGCCGGCCGTTGCTACCGTTGTGGCCACCCCCGTGGCGACGATGGCGAACATATTGCGGCCAGTGGCAGTTTTCGGGAACATCCGGCGTCTCCAAACGAAGTCTTTGCTTCAACAGACAGGCAAAACATCTGCCACGCTCCTGGCTGACGCGGAGCGGTATCGTCTATCTCATTGTTTTAGAGAGATTTGGTTGAGATATTTTTAACGGAACCGTCATGAATTCGTAGCGCGATGTATTGTATGGTCCTGGCCGCAATACAGTTCGTCTAGTCTTACGCTTACCCTAAAAATAGGCTTAGGCTTTCCACTTCGTCGCTCGGATGAATACATCGCTAAAGCAACAGAACAGCCGAAGTCTCCCCTATCCTCCCCTCTTGTTCGCGGTCGGATCTGCCGGTGGGGCAGGAGAGACGTCGTGTGCGTCGCGTGCAGTTTCTCTGCCTTGGTCGCGAAGAAGGCCGCTTGCTACGAGATAAGCAAAGCAGCCACAGCATGACAGCCATCCGCTCGAGGCGGACGTGTAGCCGCCTCTGCCGCAGCGCAACGAATAGGTCGCTCCGTTACGTCTCCCGCCTCTCGGCGTGAACGATCAGCCGACCGAGGCCCATGAGGGCGATGCCCGCGGGAATGGCAGGGATTGTGGTCAGAGACTGCAGAACGGCGAGGAGGACGTAGGGATGGAGACCGGTTATCCATGCCAGGGGCACCAGACCGAAGATAAAGATCAGGAGACCTGCCAGAATGATTGCCCAGCCCGGAGACCTGAGGTAGCCGAAAATGAGGAGGAGCAGGAAGACGGCGGCGACGAGCGTTCCCATGAGTGTCTTTCGCTAGGATTGGACCAGCTTCCCATTCAACCCCCGCAGCGGCACAAGCGCAATGCTGCGAGGGCATTTCCGAGGAAACGCGATATCTTGTGGTTCAGAGGCTTCCCGTGGCGCCTCCTGAACCAAGCCCTCTTGTTGTCACGCCTCGCCGTTTCTCCCCTCTTCTCAACGAACCTTTATCAGCCCGGATCCCCGCCCTCCCCTCATAGAGCGTGGCATCTCCGCGCACGGACCCACGCCTCGCGGATGCGCGGCAGACCGCGATCGATGGAGACGGCGTGGAGAGCATCGGCATAGGGACCGGAGGGATCGTCGATCGTGACCGGGGGTTCCCCGGCAGTGGGGTGAAACGCGACCTCGCGCACGGGACGCGGATGTTGGGGTGCCGCAGCCCGGGCTTGAGCACCTTCGTCGAGTCCGGCAGCGGCCCGGTGGTGACGCTCGGTACGGGTTTGGTCATGACAACAGTCATGGCGAGGCTCTCCAAGGTTTGGAGATCCGGTCCCAGTGCTGGAATGACGAGAGAACGCCCATGCTGGCGCCCGCGCGGACAACCGCCCGAAAGCCTGCAAAGCATTGCACCGTCCCTCCGCTAGTATGAACTGGATCAGGTTCAGCGGGTCACAGCGCGCGCGTAGCAGTATCTTAGCCCCTTGCCGGAAACCCTGGTGAATATGCGGAAGGCTGCACGAAGGTGCGGAGAGGTCAAGATGACCGCCAAGGCCGCTCGCACCATTCCTCGCTTTAAGCGCTCTCGCTGGAGCATTGCTCTTCGGCGGGAGCGTTCGCGTGGCCAGAGTTGACAGCTGTCAACTGATGGGGGTCGGCCTGACGGCCATAGCGCTCAGTTGACAGCTGTCAACTCACGCGCACCGGCGGGGAAGAAAAGGCCGAAATTGCCTTCATCATCACTACGGAACGACCCCTTTCTTCCCCGCCCATCGACACCCGCCTACTCTCGAACCGCGCAGCCGGCCCAAAACCGGCTGCACAGGCACTGTGGGCAGGGAATGATTCGTTTTTAGGGACATCACAAATCGCTTGACGCGACTCAGCAACCGACCTCAACCTCTAACGGACGCGGACGGATATATGTGGATACGGCGTAACAGGCTTCAGGCTCTGTATATGGGACGGCTCAACGTATACCCTGAGCCGAGAGAATCGGGAGCGATCGATGGATCGACCCTTCATCGGCACCGACATTGTCGCAAGCAGGAATCCCGCCTGCAAGCGGAAGCACAGCGAGGAAAGAAACGACATGGCCCCAACGGCCCCAACGACACGCTCCGGCCCTGATGACGGGGCGCCGGCAACATCGGCGGATCTGACGATCGCAGCGGATGCGAGCGCGCTGTCGGAACAGCTGAAGGCGATGCGCGAGCGGTTGTTTCCGCCGACCGCCACGAAGACGCTTCGGGCGTTCTCCTCCGGCGAGGCGGCCAAGCTGATCGGCGTTTCCGATGGCTATCTGCGCCAGTTATCGCTGGCGGGCGAGGGGCCGCAGCCGGCAACCGGCGCCGGAGGCCGACGCTTCTATTCGCTCGCCGACATCAACGCGCTGCGCCTCCATCTGTCCGAACAGGCGCTGGCCAAGGGACATGTCGCCAAGGCGCGCGGTTACCTGCCCCGGCGGGACGCGGAGGCCGGCGAACGTCTGCAGGTCATCTCCGTCACCAATTTCAAGGGCGGCTCGGGCAAGACGACATCGGCCGTGCATCTGGCGCAATATCTGGCGCTGACCGGCCACCGGGTGCTCGCGATCGATCTCGATCCGCAGGCCTCCCTGTCGGCGCTCTTCGGCTATCAGCCCGAGCTGGACCTCACCGGCAACGACACGCTCTACGGCGCCATCCGCTACGATGCAGAACAGCGGCCCTTGTCCGACGTCATCCGCCAGACCTATTTCCCCGGGCTCGATCTCGTGCCCGGCAATATCGAGCTGCAGGAGTTCGAGCATGTGACGCCGCAGGCGCTGGCCGATCGCCAGTCGGGGCGGGAGGGGGCGGGGCCCCTGTTCTTCGCCCGCATCCAGGCCGTTCTGGACACTGTGGAATCCGATTACGATGTGGTCGTCATCGATTGCCCGCCGCAGCTCGGCTATCTCACGCTGTCGGCGCTCTGCGCCTCGACCTCCGTCATCGTCACCGTGCACCCGCAGATGCTGGATATCGCCTCGATGAACCAGTTCCTGTTCATGACGGCCGACCTGCTGTCCGTCGTGCGGGATGCGGGGGGAACGCTGAACTTCGATTTCCTGCGTTACCTCGTCACCCGCTTCGAGCCGAATGACGGGCCGCAGGCGCAGATCGTCGGCTTTATGCGCTCGCTGTTCGGCGAACGGGTGCTGACGGCCCCCATGGTCAAATCGACCGCCGTGTCGGATGCGGGCCTGACCAAGCAGACGCTCTACGAGGTCGGACGAGAGAATTTTACCCGCGCGACCTACGACCGCGCGGTGGAATCGATGAATGCCGTCAACAGCGAGATCGAAACGCTGGTGCATGCGGTGTGGAACCGCTGACGGGACTTTGCGACGGGCCGCAAGGCGCCGCGCTGTTGCTTAAGGGTTGAGCGAGAGGCTTTCGGGCCGCTTTCGCAGAAAGGGATCGGATGATGGCGGGGAACCGCAAGAGCGAACTGAAGGCGCTGTTTGGTGGCGGGCTGAGCCCGGCCGACGTGGCGCGTGCGGCGCAGGCTCATAAGCCGGCTCAACAGCTGAGCCCGCAGCCGGGCACCGAAGGTCCGGCACCGGAGCGGAAATCGGCTGTCGAGGACGGCAGTGCCGGTCCTGCAAGCCCGGGCGAGGGTACGCCGCATACGCGCAGCGCCTCCAGCGCGGTCAAGGCCATGGGGCTGTCGCTGAATGCCATCACCCGCGAGGCTGAAGAGGCCCGCGTGCTGCGTCAGGCGCTGTTGGAAGGCGAACGCGTTGTTGGCATCGACCCCGCGCAGATCGAGGCTTCCTTTGTCGAGGATCGCCTGGCGATCGACGGCCCGACGGACGAGGATTTCGAGGCGCTGGTCGAGAGCGTGCGCGAAGCCGGGCAGCAGGTGCCGGTGCTTCTGCGCCCGCACCCGGAAAAACAGGGCTTCTACCAGACCGCCTATGGCCACCGCCGCATTCGCGCCGCTGCCCGCCTCGGCCGTCCGGTCAAGGCGGTCATTCGCGCTCTGACCGACGACGAGCTGGTTCTGGCGCAGGGCAAGGAGAACGCCGAGCGGCGCAATCTCTCCTTCATCGAGCGCGCGCTTTTTGCCCGCAATCTCACCGAGCGGGGTTTCGACCGCAAGACGATCGGCGATGCGCTGGCCGTGCAGAAGAGCGAGCTTTCGCGGCTGTTGCAGGTGGTCGAGAGCGTGCCGGACCGGTTCATCCGCCACATCGGCCCGGCGCCGAAGGTCGGGCGCGAGCGCTGGATGAAGCTTGGGGAGATCCTGTCGAAAGAAGCCCGGCAGGTGCAGTCCATCGACGTCATCCATTCCGCAAAGTTCAAGGCGGCCGACAGCGACCGGCGCTTCCAGATCCTGTTTTCCCATCTCGACGCCATCGGCAAGCCGATGAAGATCCGGCGCGGGGCAGGAGAGGACGATGCAAGGCCGCTGGCGGATGCACAGGGCCGGGTCTTTGCCCGGCTCAAGGTGGAGGGCGGGACGACGCGGATCGAGTTTGCCGAGCACACGCCGTCGGCCTTCATCGACGCCGCAGCCGAGCTTCTGGCCAGGGCGCACGAGACATTCCAGCGCGACGACACCAGCCATCGTGAAAGCGAAAGCTGAGCGAACCGCGCGACAACCCCTTGCTGCCTTGAACACCGGGCGGCGAACCGGCCCCCGAATGTGAAGGGGCCAAACGAGACAAACCAGGAAAGGACGACCAAGAGAGCAAGAAAAAAGGCCCCCAAAACGTCACCGTCATGGAAGCCCTCTTCAATCTAAGCAGTTCGAGAGAATCACTTCCAGCCATCAATGTCAAGCGTCAGCGGCAGAAATGCCGAACGGCGAAGCTGTGACCGAAGAGTTCCGGTCTCCCCGCAGAGCCTTCTGACATTGAGGACATCTGTGCCTGAACGCCTGAAAACAAAGGCGTCAGCGAATGAGGACGTGTGCCGTGCCGGGGGAGGCTTGCCTCCCAACGGAGATGGAGAGATGGAGAAATTTGCAACGACGCCTTTTGGCGGCGCACGCCTGACTGCGCGCAATTTTGCGCTTCGGACCGATCTTGAGAGGCGGCAATCGCGTCTGAGGGACGGCGAGGGCGGCACCGCGACGGGCCAGACGGAGAAGTATCGGATCATACGGGCGCTCAGCGAGGCCCGCACCGTCTGGAACCTCTCCGACAGAGCGATCGCCGTGCTGGAAGCGCTGGCGAGTTTCCACCACGACCGCCAGCTCGACGGGCGCGCGCCGATCATCGTTTTTCCGTCCAATGCCGAACTGTCGCTGCGGGCGCGGGGCATGTCTCCCGCCACGCTGCGCCGCCATCTCGCAAGCCTCGTGGAGGCCGGGTTGATCCTGCGCCGCGACAGTGCCAACGGCAAGCGCTACTGCCGGCGCGACGATCATGGTGACATCGAAACGGCATTCGGCTTCGACCTTGCGCCTCTGGCGCTGCGGGCCGAGGATATTCTGGCCAGTGCCGCCATGGTGCGGGACGCAGCGCGGCGTATCTCGCGCCTGCGCGGCGAAATCACCCTGCACCTTCGCGATATCGCCAAGACCATCAACGCAGCCTTCATCGAGGCCCGCGCGGAACGGGGCGTCGGTCCCTGGCAGGGTTTCGCCGAGCGTCTGCGCGATCTTTCGGGGCGCGTACAGCGTAACGGCACGGAAGAGGCTTTGTCGGCCCGCCGCGATGCGCTCGTCCGTCTCCGTGCGGAGGTCGAAACCACCTATCTCGACGCGCTTACAGACGACGAAATGAGCGCCAGTGACCGTCATTCTGAGCGCCATATTCAGAATTCAGAATCAGAACTCTTATTTGATAAAGCCGGCGAAAGAGTTGAATCGGGAAGCGACATCGGCGAACCCATCGCACCGGAACGGACATCGACAGGCATCGCGCTGCGGGATTTCCTGACCCTTTGCCCTGACATTGCCGATTATGCCCGTGGTGGCGTCTCGCGATGGCAGGATGTGATCGCCGCCGCGGAGGTTGTGCGCTCCATGCTCGGCATCAGCCCCAGCGCCTGGGCCGCCGCGCGATCTGCGATGGGCGAGATCGCCGCGGCCATCGTGATGGCAGCCATCCTGCAGCGAAGTGCCGCCATCCGCTCGCCCGGCGGCTATCTGCGCAACCTTACCGCCAGGGCTGAGCAGGGACGGTTCTTGATCGCTCCGATGTTGAAAGCCCTGAGGTAAGGCGGTTATGCGGCATGAACACGCCATCAACACCCGACGAGGTGATCAAGCGCGGTCTCACGCTTCTCGATCATGGCGTATGCAGCTTTTGGCTGTCGATGCGGGAAGGCTGGATCGTCGTTTTGACGTTTGGGAGTTTAAATATCCACTTTCGGCATCCTGCGGCGAGATCATTATTCCACAATCGACCGGAACATTAGCAAGCGTTTGTTACCAGTAAAATATTAAATCCATAGACTACGGGAACAAACAGGGTGTTCCGGCAATGAAGATTTTGGGCCTTTCGGGTAATGTCAAACGACCATCACGCACGGCAGCTCTCGTCACGACGATTGTCGATGCCATCGGGGAGCGGTTGGACACAAGGATCGTGCAGGGTGGAGCGGAGCCTCCGGTCCCCCGTGTGATCGAGCTTGTGGATGCGGCGCCGGTTCTGTTCCGCGCGCTGCGGGCCGATCAGCTGGATGCCGAAGGACGGGCGATCATCGATGCGGTGGAGGCGGCGGATGTGCTCGTCGTGGGGTCGCCGGTCTATCGGGCCTCCTATACCGGCGCGCTGAAGCATCTGTTCGACCTTGTCGATTTTCGCGCACTTGCCGGCAAGCCGGTCATTCTCGCAGCCACCGGCGGCACGCCGCTGCACGGGCTGATGACGGAGCACCAGTTGCGGCCGCTGTTCGGCTTCTTCAACGCGCTGACGCTGCCAACGGCGATCTATGCGACGGAGGTCGATTTTGCCGATCATGCCATCGCCAATCCCGCCCTGCGGGGCCGCATCGACCGGGCCGTCGCGGAGTTGGAACGGGTGCTGCCCCATAGGGATGCCATCCATAGAGATCCGGCGCCCGCACCACGTCCGGTGCTGAGCGCGGCATCCATCTGAACGATTTCAAGAGGAGAAAACCATGTCCTACAGCAGCCGCGAGCCGGTCAAATTCGCCTACTGGGTGCCCAATGTCTCGGGCGGCCTCGTCATTTCCGATATCGAGCAGCGGACGAGCTGGTCCATCGACTATAACAGGAAGCTGGCGCAGATCGCGGAAGCCAGCGGCTTCGAATATGCCCTGAGCCAGATCCGTTTCACGGCCGGTTACGGCGCGGAATTCCAGCATGAATCGGTTTCCTTCAGCCATGCGCTGCTGGAATCCACCACGACGCTGAAGGTCATCGCGGCCATCCTGCCGGGGCCGTGGAACCCCACGCTGGCAGCCAAGCAGATCGCGACGATCAACCATCTGACGAATGGCCGCGTCGCGGTCAACGTCGTCAGCGGCTGGTTCCGCGGCGAGTTCCACGCCATCGGCGAGCACTGGCTGGATCATGACGAGCGCTACCGGCGTTCCGAGGAGTTCATCCGGGCGTTGCGCGGCATCTGGACGGAAGACAATTTCACCTTCCACGGCGATTTCTACCGCTTCAACGATTACTCGCTGAAGCCGAAGCCGATCGATCCGCAGCCGGAGATTTTTCAGGGCGGCTCTTCGCGCGCCGCCCGCGACATGGCCTCCCGCGTGTCGGACTGGTACTTCACCAATGGCAACACGCCGCAGGAGATCGGCAAGCAGGTAGGCGACATCCAGAGCAAGGCGAAGGAGAACGGCCACAGCGTGCGCGTCGGGGTCAATGCCTTCGCCATCGTGCGCGATACAGAGGAAGAGGCGCGGGCAGTGCTTGCCGAAATCATCGAGAAGGCCAATCCGGAGGCCGTCAACGCCTTCGGCCATGAGGTGAAGAATGCCGGCAAGTCCTCGCCGGAAGGCGAGGGGAACTGGGCGAAATCCTCCTTCGACGACCTCGTGCAGTACAATGACGGCTTCCGCTCGAACCTGATCGGCACGCCGGAGCAGGTGGCGCAGCGCGTGGCGGACCTGAAGCGCGCCGGCGCCGATCTCATCCTTCTCGGCTTCCTCCATTTCCAGGAAGAGGTCGAATATTTCGGCAGCCACGTCATTCCGCTGGTGCGGGCGATCGAGGATGCCGAGGCGGCAAGCGCCATCGCGGCGGAATGACGCCATGAGAGCGGCGGCCGGCTGACGGTCGCCGCCACGACCATACGATATTTGCAACGGTGACAGCCGCAGGCACGCAAGGCCCTGCGGATGGGTAACTGCGCGCGTGAAAGCGGGATACGAGGGGCTTGGACGGGATGACACTGGTGTTGACGGGAGCCTCGGCAGGGGCGTGGAGCGCGGCCTCGACCGCGGCTTTCGAGACGGCGCCGCGTGGACGGCCGGGCCTTGCGCCGGATGCGGATGCCGACGCGCAGGTGCATCCCGCCGCAAAACGGCCGGCGAGCCTGTATCGTGCGGCCGAGCCGGAGACAAGCGAGGCCGTGCTCGAACTCGTCGGCGTGTCCCTGTCCTTCGGCGGCGTTGCGGCGCTGTCGGAGGTCGATCTCTCGGTGCGACGGGGCGAGATCCTGGCGATCATCGGGCCGAACGGGGCGGGCAAGAGCTCGATTGTCAACGTGATCAGCGGGGTCTACCCGCCGGATCGCGGGCATGTGCGCCTCAAGGGGCAGCGATACGGGCAGGTTCCCACGCAGAAGCTGGCAAGGCTCGGTGTCGCCCGCACCTTCCAGAACCTCGCGCTGTTTCCGGGCCTCAGCGTTCTCGACAATGTGGTGGCCGGCCGGGCGCACAGGGCGCGTTCCAGCTTCATCGAACAGTTAGCCGGCTTTGGTCGGGCGAAACGGGAGCGGCTGGATGCGCGGGAACGCGCCGCCGACGTCATCGATTTCCTGCAGCTTTCGCCTCTGAGCGAGCGCCTCGTCGGCACGCTTCCCTACGGTCTGCAGAAGCGCGTGGAGCTGGCGCGGGCGCTTGTGGCGGAACCCGATATCCTGCTGCTCGACGAGCCGATGGCCGGGATGACGGCGACAGAGAAAAACGAGATGGCAGGCTTCGTCACGGCGGCACGCGACAGGTTCGGCACGACGGTCGTGCTGATCGAGCACGATATCGGCGTCGTCATGAGCCTGTCCGACCGGGTCGCCGTGTTCGACCACGGTCGCAGGATTGCTCTCGGAACGCCGGCCGAGGTGCAGCGCGACCAGCGCGTCATCGATGCCTATCTCGGCGTTGCCGAAGATGAAAACGCCGGGGAAGGGGAAGAGCTGTGATGGCGGGGTTCGACGGGCTGTTCTTCCTTGAGGTTCTCGTCGGCGGGCTGCTCTCCGGCGTCATGTATGCGCTGGTCGCCATCGGTTTCGTGCTGATCTACAAGACCTCCGGCGTGCTGAATTTCGCGCAAGGGGCCATGCTGCTTTTCGCCGCGCTGACCTTCGTCAGTCTGACGGAGCGGGGCATCTCCTTTCCGCTCGCCTTTGCCATCACCTTCGCGATCATGGTCGCGCTCGGCATCGTCATCGAGCGTACGGTGCTGCGGCCGCTGACGAACCGGCCGCCGATCACGCTGTTCATGGCGACGCTCGGCCTGTCCTACGTCATCGAGGGCGCGGCGCAGCTGATCTGGGGCACGCAGGTGCACGGTCTCGATCTCGGCATCGAGGATGTGCCCTTCGATGTCGGCGGCGTCTTCATCAGCCAGTTCGATCTCTTCGCGGCCGCCGTCGCCGCCACGCTGGTGGCGGTGCTCTCGGTGTTCTTCCGGTATACGCGCATCGGGCTCGGTTTCCGGGCCGTGGCGGACGATCCTTTCGCAGCCCTCGCGGTCGGGCTGCGGCTGCCCTTCATCTGGGCGACCGTGTGGGCGGCGGCGGGCCTCGTCGCGCTGGTGGCGGGCCTTCTCTGGGGTGCGCGCGTCGGCGTGCAGTTCTCCCTGTCGCTGGTGGTGCTGAAAGCCCTGCCGGTTCTGGTGCTCGGCGGCTTCGATTCCATTCCCGGCGCCATCCTCGGCGGCCTGTTGATCGGCGCGGCCGAGAAGCTCGCGGAAGTCTATCTCGGCGAATATTTCGGCGGCGGCATCGAGAGCTGGTTTGCCTATGTGCTGGCCCTCGTCGTGCTGCTCGTGCGTCCCGCCGGCCTGTTCGGGCAGAAGCGTGTGGAAAGGGTATGACCATGACCGCCTTTGCGACCGATCTCATTCCCGACACCCGTCCTTCGCGGGGCCTGCCCGGCTGGGCGCTTCCGGTATCGGTGCTCGCGGTGGCCTATCTCGCGGTGCCGCTGCTGGCGACGAACTATCTCTTCGAGGCGATCCTTCTGCCCTTTCTGGCGCTGTCGCTTGCCGGCGTCGGGCTCAACATTCTCACCGGCTATGCGGGCCAGGTCTCGCTCGGCAGCGCCGCCTTCATGGCCGTCGGCGCTTACGCGGCCTATAACCTCAACCTGCGCGTCGAGGGCTTGCCGCTGATCGGCAGCCTCGTTCTCGCGGGCCTGTCGGCGGCAGTCATCGGCCTTGCCTTCGGGCTGCCGAGCCTGCGGCTGAAGGGCTTCTACCTCGCGGTCTCCACCCTTGCCGCCCAGTTCTTCGTGCAATGGGCGCTGACGAAATTCAGCTGGTTTTCCAACGATAGCGCCTCGGGCGTCATCGATGCGCCGCCGCTCAATATAGGCGGAGTGGCGCTCGACGGTCCGGTCGGGCGATATCTCTTCGCGCTTACCGTCGTCGCGGTGCTGACGTTCCTCAGCCACCGGCTGGTGATCTCGCAGACGGGCCGCAACTTCATCGCGGTGCGCGACAACGAGACGGCGGCGCGGATCATCGGCGTTCCCGTACTGAAGACGAAGCTTCTCGCCTTCGCCGTCTCCTCCTTCATCATCGGGATCGCCGGCGTGCTCTGGGCGTTCGCCTATCTGCGCACGGTGGAGCCGGCCGGCTTCAATCTCGACCGGTCGTTCCAGATCCTCTTCATCGTCATCATCGGCGGGCTCGCCACCATTCGCGGCGCCTTCTTCGGGGCGGCCCTGATCGTCGTCTTTCCGCTCGTGCTCTCCCGCTTCGGCGCCTTCGTGCTGGGCGATGTGTTCGATTCCGGCGTGCTCGACATGAGCCAGCGCATCGTGCTCGGGGCGCTGATCATCCTCTTTCTGGTGCTGGAACCCGACGGGCTCGCAGCCCTCGGCCATCGCATCCGGCGCCGCTTGCCGACCGTGCTCAGCCGACGCTGACCAAGCCTTTTCCCCGATACCCGACCCGATACCAGACATGACAACGCAAACAGGACCGGCGTCGCGCCGGCCGGCAGCAGGAGTGTGCCCAGACATGACGATCCTCAGCAAATTCAGAGTAGCCGCGCTTGCAGCAGGCCTGGCCTTCACGGCAGGCATCACGGCCGCGCATGCCGACGAGCAGTATTTTCCGCTCCAGAGCTACCGCGTCGGGCCCTATGCCGCTGGCGGCACCGGCTTTTTCGGCGGTTTCATCGATTATCTCAACCTGATCAACACCCGCGACGGCGGCGTCAACGGCGTCAAGCTGACATGGTCGGAGGCCGAGACGCAGTATGAGGTGGAGCGCGGCGTCGAGGCTTACGAGCGGCTGAAGAGCAACCCTGACGTTGCCGCCTGGAACCCGCTCTCCGTCGGCATCGCCTATGCCATGATCGACCGGATCACCGCCGACAAGGTGCCGCTGATCACCATCAACCACGGCCGCACGGATTCCACCGACGGGCGCGTCTTTCCTTACGTCTTTCCTCTGCTGCTCAACCCCTACAGCGAGACCTCCGGCATCGTGAACTACATCGCCGGCAAGGAAGGCGGGCTGGAGAAGCTGAAGGGCAAGAAGATCGCCGTGCTGTATCACGGCTCGCCCTATGGCAAGGAAACCATTCCGATCTACGAGCTTCTGGCGCAGAAATACGGGTTCGAGCTGCAGCAGATCGAGGTTCCCCATCCCGGCAACGAGCAGCAGTCGCAATGGCTGACGATCCGTAGATCCAAGCCCGATTACGTCGTGCTGCGCGGCTGGGGCGTGATGAACCCGGTGGCGCTGAAGACGGCGGCAAAGACCGGCTTCCCGGTCGATCATATCATCGGCAATGTCTGGTCGAACTCGGAAGAGGACGCCATTCCCGCAGGCGCCGCCGCCAAGGGCTATACCGCGATCACCACGCAGGCCTCCGGCGCGGAATATCCCGTGGTGCAGGAGATCGTGAAGACGCTCTACGACACCGGCAAGGGCAACCTCGACGACAAGAAACGCATCGGCTCGGTCTACCACAATCTCGGCATCGTCAACGGTATCCTGAATGTCGAGGCGATCCGCATCGCGCAGGAGAAATTCGGCAAGCGCACGCTGACCGGTGACGAGGTGCGCTGGGGCTTCGAGCACCTGAAACTCGACCCCGCCCGCGTGGAGGCGCTGGGCGCCAAGGGGCTGTTCCACTCGATCAACGTCACCTGGGACAATCACGAGGGCAATGGCTACGTGACCTTCCAGCAGTGGGACGGCGCGAAATGGAGGGTCGTTTCCGACTGGATCGCCCCGGACTGGGCGCTCTTGCGTCCCATCATCGAAAAGTCGTCCGAGGCCTATGCAGCCGGGAAGGGCATCAAGCTGCGCACGGCGGAAGACGCCGAAGCCGCCTTGAACTGATCCGTGCTCCGCGCCGGTCATCGGCGTGGATCTTTCATCGGCCTCTTGTCTCAGGACCGCGCAGAATGCCTTTGGACAACTCCCTCCTCGTCGTCGATGGCCTGAAGGCGACCTATGCGAATGCCATCACGGCGCTCGACGGCGTCGGCTTCACGCTTGGCCGCGGCGAGATCCTGGCGCTGCTCGGCGCCAACGGGGCCGGCAAGACGACGGTGCTGAAGGCGCTGTCGAACCTGCTGTCCGCCGAGCGCGGGCAGATCCGTGCCGGCAGCATCCGCTTTGCCGACCTCGACGTCGCCCGTACCCGCCCCGCCGATCTCGTTCGCGCGGGCCTCGTGCAGGTGCTGGAAGGCCGCCATTGCTTTCCAAGCCTGACGGTCGAGGAAAACCTCGTTTCCGGCGGGCTCGGGCGCAGCGCCGCGCGCAGGGAAATCGCGGCCGACCTCGAAAAGGTCTATGCGCATTTTCCCCGCCTGAGGGACAAGCGCCGGACATCGAGCGGCCTGACCTCCGGCGGCGAGCAGCAGATGACGGCCATCGGCCGGGCGCTGATGTCGCGTCCGCGCCTGCTCGTTCTCGACGAACCCTCCATGGGCCTCGCCCCGATCGTTGTCCGGGACATTTTCGACACGCTGCGCCGGCTCAACCGCGAGGAGGGGCTGTCCATTCTCGTGGCCGAGCAGAACGCGGCCGTGGCCCTGCGGTTCGCGCATCGCGCCATCGTGCTCGAAAACGGCATCACGGTGCTCTCCGGCACGGCGTCGGACCTGAAAGCCCGCGACGACATCAAGGCCTTCTACCTCGGCCACAAACCACCCGCGATCATCGCGCCCAACCCAGATCCGGCATTTGCCGGCTAACAGATGTCAAAGGAGATATCGACATGACGATTTCCAACATCAATACGCAGAATGCCGCCAAAGCCGTGCCGCCGGTGCCGCGTCCGGCTGAACCCGCGCACATCATCTCGACGGACGCCGAGGCGATCGCGATTGCAAAGCGGCTCGCCGCCGACTTCGTGAAGGACGCGGCGCTGCGCGACCGCGAGCGGATCTGGCCCGTCAAGGAGCTGGATGCCTTCTCGCAGAGCGGCCTCTGGTCGATCAACGTGCCCAAGGCCTTCGGCGGGCCGGAACTCTCCTATGCGACGCTCGCCCGCGTGATCGAGATCATCTCGGCGGCGGACCCGTCCATCGGGCAGGTCGCGCAGAACCATCTGGGCGTCGTCGCCGCCATCCGCACCGTCTCCGATCCGGCGCAGCAGGCGCTGCTGTTTGCCGAGGTGCTGCGCGGCACCCGCTTCGGCAACGCCTTCTCCGAGTTCGGCTCGAAGCGCGCCGTGGATTTCGAAACGCGCTTCGTGGATGCCGGCGATCATGTCGTCGTCAACGGGCAGAAATTCTATGCCTCGGGCGCTCTGCTTGCCCATCTCGTGCCCATCGTCGCGCTCGATGACGAGGGCCGGGCCTGGTATGCGATTGCCGAGCGGGACGCGCCGGGCCTGACGGTGATCGACGACTGGTCGTCCTTCGGGCAGCGCACCACCCTGTCGGGCACAGTGCTCCTGGACAATGTGAAGGTGCCGAAAACACATCTGGTGCCCGGCTACAAGGGCTATGAGGTGCCCACGGCCGACGGGGCGATCTTCCAGATCATTCAGGTGGCGGTGGACACGGGCATCGCGCAGGCCGCGATCGACGAGACCGTTTCCTTCGTGCGCACGAAGAGCCGCGCCTGGGTGGATTCCGGCGTCGACAATGCCTGGGACGACCCCTACACGATCCAGGCGGTGGGGGACCTGACGCTGCGGCTGCATGCGGCGCAGGCGCTTCTGGAAAAGGCCGGATACGCTATCGACCGGGCGATCCTCGACCCCACCGCGGAAACCGTGGCGGAAGCGCAGATCGTAACGGCGGAGGCGAAGATTCTCTCCACCGAGATCGCCATCGCCGCCACCAACAAGCTCTTCGAACTGGCGGGAACGCGCTCGACGCTTGCCGAGCACGGTCTCGACCGCCATTGGCGCAATGCCCGCACCCACACGCTGCACGATCCGGTGCGCTGGAAATACGCCATTCTCGGCAAGTATTTCCTGAACGGTGAAAAGCCACCGCTCCATGCCTGGAGCTGAGGCTCCTGAAGGGCCGCGCGTCAGGCGAGATGCGCGGCGCTCGAACCCGTCGATCCTTCCGGCCGGCCCGAGGCGCTGACCGACATCGACGGCGCCGACCGCAATGCGCGCACCGTTGCGGAGGGCGACTGCCTGATCGAGGTCGTCGAGCCGGCCGGCGCCGATACCTTCGCCGTCACGAGGCTTGGCGGCAAGGAAGTGACCGGTGGCTCGCCAAGGGGCGCACCCCCTGGGACGCGCATCCGAATGCTGACGACGGCAAGATGGATGCCGAAAGCGCGGCCCTCGCTCTGGCTCTCGGCCATCCCAATGTCACGCTGCAGACGGGCGCGATCGTCCGGCTTCTCGAAACGGATGCCTCCGGCCGCTGCATCGAGCGCGTGGTCTACACTGCGGCCGAGGCAAACCCGCAGCGTCTCGCCAAGGCTCGTGGTGCTCGCCGCCGGCGCGGCCCAGTCGGCGGTCCTGTTGCTGCGTTCGGCCAATGTGCGGTTTCCCAAGGGGCTTGCCAACAGCTCCGATCAGGTCGGCCGCAACTTCATGAACCACAACTCGTCCGTCATGCCCCGCGTGCCCTCCTGCAACACCAATGCTCCGACCATCATGGTCGGAGAGAAAGGCGCCGACATCATTCGCGGCCTCGATCCCCTGCCGGCGACGATCTTTGCCGATGAGCGCAGCGACCAGCGCCCGCGCGCCCGCGCTTATGTTCGCTAGAGCGATGCCGCGGCTTTGCATTCTGTCGCGGGCTTTGCCACAAAAAGGCGTCGCCACAGCCAGGAAGGTCAGACCCTGATGAACATCGAGAACCCGCGCGCGTTCCTCGCGTCGCTCTTTCACGTTGCCGTTCGCGCGGCCGATCCGCTGAAGGCGATCCGCGCCCATCTGCCGGCGCGACCGAAGGGCCGCACGGTGGTGATCGGCGCGGGCAAGGCGGCAAGCCAGATGGCGCAGGCGCTCGAAAGCCTGTGGGATGCTCCGCTGGAGGGCGTGGTCGTCGCGCGGCACGGGCCCATCGCCGCCTGTTCGCGCATCCGGGTGCTGCAATCGGCCCATCCGGTTCCCGATCAGGCGGGCATCGTCGCGGCGCAGGCCTTGATGGCGGCAGTGCGCGGGCTGACGCCGGACGATCTCGTCATCGCGCTGATCTCGGGCGGCGGCTCCGCCCTCCTGCCATCGCCGCCGCCGGGCTTTGCCCTTGCCGACGAGGTCGCCCTGAACGAGGCGCTTCTCTCCTCCGGCGCGCCCATCTCCGCCATGAACGTGGTGCGCAAGCACGTCTCGATGATCAAGGGCGGGCGGCTGGCAGCTCTCGCCCATCCGGCACGGGTCGTCAGCCTCGTCGTGTCCGACGTTCCCGGCGACAATCCGGCTTTCGTCGCCTCCGGCCCGACCATTCCCGATGCCGCCGGCCGCGAGGATGCGCTGCGGGCGATCCGCGACTACCGGATGAACATTTCGACCGATATTCTCGACCATATCGGAACCGTCGAAACGCCGCGTCCGGATGACCCGGTCTTTGCCGGCCATGCCGCGCATGTCATCGCGTCCGCCCGCGTCTCGTTGCAGGCGGCGGCGCAACGGTGCGGCGAGGCCGGCGTGACGCCGCTGATCCTTTCCGACAGGATCGAGGGGGAAGCGCGTGACATCGGGCGCATGCATGCGGCGCTGGCACTTGAGTTTCAGGCGCAGGAGGGCCCGATGGTTCTGCTCTCGGGCGGGGAAACGACCGTTACCATCGGTCCCAGCGAAGCACAGGCGGCAGGAAAGGGCGGGCGAAACACCGAACTGCTGCTGGCCGCCGCCATCGACCTCGACGGCGCGAGCGGCATCACGGCACTTGCGGCCGATACCGACGGGATCGACGGATCCGAGGACAATGCGGGCGCCTTTTGCGATGGCGGAACCGCCGCGCGCATACGGGCTGCCGGCGGGGAGCCGCGCGCCCACCTTGCGCGACACGACGCATGGTCCGCCTTCTCGCTGTCGGGCGACCTGTTCGAAACGGGCCCGACCGGCACGAACGTCAACGACTTCAGGGCCTTTCTTCTGCTGTAGGCGACGCCGCGCGGTTCCGGGCGGAGAATAGCTGAGGGCGGTCTTTGGGGAATGAAATACCGCGAAACGGCGTCCGGGTAGATGGAAATGTCACATCTGCCCGGTCGGGCAGCGTCTACCGTCTTTGAACAGCTTGGAATAACGCGGCATTCTGCACGTGGCTGGTTGCCTCTCATCCACCTCCCGGATCGATCGCTGCCAGCCGTTCCCCTCTGGAGGTATATCCTTCATGACTTGAGGCCGTGGGTTACCCTGCGGCCCTTTTTTTGCGCGCTGTTCATCGCCGCGGAAGGCCGCCTCGACTCGGTCGAGGCCGCGTCGACTCCGTCACGGCGCTTTCGTGCGCGTCTACCGCTCGAACGGTTCGCCGAGCGAGGCCACGCCGTTGAGCTTGAGAAGGCGGCGGTCGGCCGAGATGATGCCGAGAACGATGATGGTGACGAGGTAGGGCAGGCTGGAGAGGAGCTGCGAGGGCAGGTCGAGGCCGGTGGCCTGCGCTGCGAGCGACATCAGCGATACCGCGCCGAACAGGCATGCGCCGAGGAAGATGCGGCCCGTGAGCCATGTGCCGAAGACGACGAGCGCAATGGCGATCCACCCGCGCCCGGCAATCATGCCGTCCGCCCAGAGCGGCGTGTAGACCGCAGCCGCATAGGCCCCGGCAAAGCCCGCCATCATGCCCCCGAAGGCGATGGCCGCCACCCGCACGGCGATGACGGGATAGCCGATGGCGTGCGCGGCCTTCGGGTTCTCGCCCACGGCGCGGATGACGAGGCCGATGCGGGTAAAGGCGAAGGTCGCCCAGATCGCCAGCGTCGCGAGCAGCGACAGCCAGACGACGGCGTCCTGCACGAAGAGGCCGCCGATGACCGGGATCTCCGAGAGGCCGGGCACCGCAAGCTTCGGCAGACCCTTGATCGTCAGGCTCTCGTAGCTCTTGCCGAACAGGGCAGACAGGCCCTGACCGAGAATGCCGATGGCAAGGCCCGTCGCCACCTGATTGGCGCGAAAACCGAGCGCGACGAAGGCGAAGACCAGCGACAGGAGCGCGCCCGCAGCACCCGCCGCGAGAAAGCCGAGAATGTGGCCGGCGCCGTGATAGACCACGATGAAGGCGATGACGGCGCCGAGCGCCATGAGGCCCTCCACCCCGAGATTGAGAACGCCGGCGCGCTCGACCACCATTTCGCCGAGCGCTGCCAGCAGAAAGGGCGTGGCGGCGGCCAGCATGCCGGCGAGGATGAATTCGAGGCCGTTCATGATGGTTTCCCCGGTGGGTCGGGCCATGCGAGGCGATAGCGCACGAAGGCGACGGCGATGAGGTAGGAGAGAAGCAGGCTGCCCTGGAAGACGCGGACCACGGCAATCGGCAGGTTGGCCGAGACCATGGCATTGTCGCCGCCGATGTAAATGACGGCCATGACCAGCGACGAGACGATGATGCCGAGCGGATGCAGGGCCCCGAGGTAGGCGACGATGATCGCCGCATAGCCATAGCCGGTGGGAATGGAGCGCTGAAGCTGGCCGAGCGGCCCCGCAACCTCCGCCGCACCGGCGAGACCGGCGGCAAACCCGCCGATCAGCAGCGACAGCCAGATCGCCCGGCCCTCGCTGAACCCCGCATAGCTTGCCGCGCGCGGCGCCATGCCGCCCACCTGCAGCTTGTAGCCCATGAAACTCTTCTGCATGAACACCCAAGCGGCAAGCGATGCGGCGAAGGCGAGAAGAAGCGAGACGTTGACCCGCGTGCCGGGGATCAGCGTCGGCACCATGGCGTCGTACTGGAAGAGCACGGATTGCGGAAAGTTGAAGCCGTTCGGGTCCTTCCACGGTCCGAGCAGCAGGAAATAGAGAAACTGGATGGCGACGAGGCTCAGCATCAGCGAGACGAGGATCTCGTTCGCATTCAGCCGGACGCGCCAGAAGGCCGCAATCGACGCCCAGAGCGCGCCGCCGACAGCACCCAGCAGCAGCATGGACGGCCAGATCCAGCCGCCCGTCGCCTGCGGAAACCAGACCGGGATGGCGGAGGCGAAGATGGCGCCGAGAACGAACTGACCCTCCGCGCCGATGTTGAAGACCCGCGCGCGAAAGCCGATGGCGAGCCCCTGTGCGATCAGGAGCAGCGGCCCGGTTTTCAGCAGGACCTCGGAGAAGGAGGCCCAGGACAGGAAGGGCTCGAGGATCAGCGCGTGGAGCACGGCGGCGGGGTCCCGCCCGATGACCATGGACAGCAGGAGATTGAGAATGATGGCGACCGCGAGCGCGACCGGCGGCGCCACCAGCTTGGCGGTGAGCGAGGCACGCTCGCGGCGTACCAGAGAGGGGAGAAAGGCAAACGCGGATCTCGTCATGAGGCAATGCTTTCCCCGGCCGTTTTCGCACCGATCATATAGCGGCCGATCTCCTCGGGCTGCGTGTCCCGCGTGATCAGAGGCGGGCTGAGAGTGCCGTGATGCAGGACCTGAAGGGTGTCGCAGAGCTCGAAAAGCTCTTCCAGTTCCTCGGAAACGACAAGGATCGCCATGCCGGCATTGCGCAGCGCGATGAGCCGCTGGCGGATGGCCGACGCAGCGCCGATATCCACGCCCCATGTCGGTTGCGCCACGAAAAGCAGCTTCGGCGCCAGCATGATCTCGCGCCCGACGATGAATTTCTGCAGGTTGCCGCCCGAAAGCGAGCCGGCTTCGCTTTCCGGTCCCTGGCAGCGGACATCGAAATCGCGGATGCAGTCGGTGGTGAAGGCCAGCATGCGGGCCTCATCGACAAGACCGCGCTTCAGAAGCTTCAGCGGATGGGCCGTCAGCAGGCCGTTCAGCGCCAGAGACATTTCCGGCACGGCGCCGCGACCCAGCCGGTCTTCCGGCACAAAGGCAAAGCCGAGCGCGCGCCGGTCGGCCGGACGCAACGGCCCGACATCCCGGCCCATCATGAAGATGCGGTCCGGATGCTCCCGCCCGAGCGTGGTTTCGCCGGAGATCAGCCCCGCCAGCTCGCGCTGGCCATTGCCGGAGATGCCGGCGATCCCCAGGATTTCCCCGGCGCGAACCGTCAGCGTGATATTCGACAAGGGAACGGCGAAGGGGTCTTCCGGCGTGTGGTCGAGGCCGATGATCTCCAGCTGCTTTTCGCCGCCGGCAAACGGCAGGGCGGGGATCGGCTCGGGCATGTCGCGGCCGATCATCATGCGGGCGAGATCCTGCGCGTCATGCTCGCGCGGATCGACATGGCCCGTCACCCGCCCGCCGCGCAGAATGGTCGCGCGGTCGCAGATGGCGCGGATCTCGTCCAGCTTGTGGGAAATGAAGAGGATCGAGACGCCGCCATCGCGCAAGGCCCGCAGCGTCTCGAACAGCCTGTCGACAAGCTGCGGCGGCAGGACGGATGTGGGTTCGTCGAGGATCAGCAGCTTCGGATCGGTCATCAGGCAACGGATGATCTCCACCCGCTGCCGCTCGCCGACCGACAGCGCATGCACATGGGCCAGCGGATCGACCTCCAGCCCGAAGCTGCGGCCGAGCGCCCGGATGCGCTCGGCAAGCGCGGCCTTGCGCCCGGGCACGACGAGCCGGATGTTTTCAACCACCGTCAGGGTCTCGAACAGCGAGAAATGCTGGAAGACCATGCCGATGCCCTTGGCCCTCGCGTCCGCAGGCGAGGCCAGGCTCAAGGGTTGGCCCCGCCAGACGGCGGTTCCGCCGTCCGGCTGCTCGACGCCATAGATGAGCTTCATCAGCGTCGATTTACCGGCCCCGTTCTCGCCGAGAATCGCGTGGATGGAGCTTTCGCCCACATCCAGGTCGATCTCCTGATTGGCCCTGATCGGGCCATAGCTCTTGGAAATGCCGCGAAGCGACAGAAGCGGGGCGGTCATGACTTACTTTGGCAGCGGGGTGGCGACACCCTTGACGTGCCAGTTCATGGCGATGATCTCCGGGTCGGACATCGCGACGCCCGCACCCACGCCCTCGCTGCCATCCGCCTTGGTGATCGGCCCGGTGAAAGGCGAGAAGCTGCCGGCGGCGATCTGGCCCTCGAGTTCCTTGATCTTCGTCATGGTGTCGGCCGGGATCGCGGGGTTCCAGTCCACCACCTCGACCACCTTCTCCGCCACGCCGAGAAACGCGTTCGCGCCCTTGAAGGAGCCGGCGAGGTGCGCGTCCACCGACGCCTTGAAGAAGGGCGACCAGTCGGTCGATACGCAGCCGAGATAGGTCTTCTCGGCATATTTCTTCATGGAGGAGTTGAGATTGAAGGAATAGACGCCGGCTTCCTCGCAGGCGGCGACGACGGATGGCGTGTCCTGCGCGTTGGAGAAGATCACATCGCACTTCTGGGCAATCAGCGCCTTGGCGGCTTCCTGCTCCTTGGCGGGATCGAACCAGGAATTGACCCAGACGACCGAGACCTCGATATCCGGTTTCACGGCCTGCGCGCCGAGCGTGAAGGCGTTGATCGAGGTGATGAGCTCGGGAATGGCGAAGGCCGAGACCGAGCCGAGCTTGCCCGTCTTGGAAAGGGCTGCCGCCGCCATGCCGAGCAGATAGGTGCCCTGGAAATATTTGGCGGCAAAGGGCGAGAAGTTCGGCGCGACCTGAAAGCCGGATGCATGCAGCACGGTCACATCGGGGTTGCGGCGGGCGATCTGGAGCGCTCCGTTCTGGTAACCGAATGAACCGGCGATCAGCACCTTGTTTCCGTCCGCAACCGTCTTGTTCATGATGCGGTCGGCATCCGGCCCCTCGGCGATGTTTTCGAGAATGGTGACCTTGACCTTGTCGCCATAGGCAGCCTTGATCGGCTCCAGACCGGCGGCGAGCGCATGGCCCCAGCCGACATCGCCGACCGGCGAGGGGATGACGAGGGCGATGCCCAGCGGCTCGTCGGCGGCAAAGGCAAGGCGGCTGCCAATAGCACTGGCAAGGCCGGTGGCTGCGGCCGCCTGCATCAGATGTCGGCGTGTCAGGTTGGTGTTCACTGTGGCGTTCCCTTTGTTATCGTTCAGAAATTGACGGTCGCGAGTGCGGCCTCGGCGTCGGCTGCAAGTTTAGCCTCGTCGAGACCCGGAAATTCGCCGTTCGCCCACACGATCCGGCCGTTGATCATGGTCATGTCCGTCGCCATGCCGATGCCGACGCGGGGAATGAGGCTCAGCGGATCGTGCCGCGTGCCGACATAATCCATGCGGCGGGTGTCGATGGCAAAGAGGTCGGCGGCCATTCCGGGCGCAAGGCGGCCGATATCGCTGCGCCCCAGCAGGCTCGCGCCGCCGCTGGTGCCGTAGCGCAGGAATTCGACCGGCGGTGGCACCGGATGGGCGCGGGTCGAGGCGGCGAGGCATTGCAGCATGTAGGCCGAGTGCAGGCTGTGCATCAGGTTGGAATTGTCGTTGGAGGCCGCACCGTCGCAGCCGAGCCCGATGCGCACACCGAAGGCCGCCATGGCGGGGATGTCGGTGACCTCGGCGCCGACGAGATAGACGGGCTCCGGGCAATGGGAGACGCCGGTGCCGCTTGCCGCCATTCGCCGCAGCTCGTCATGGGTCAGTTCCCAGCAATGGGCATAGAAGGTATCGGGCCCGGCAAAGCCGATCTCTTCGAGATAATCGACGGTGCGCAGCCCGTGGCGCGCCTGAATGACCGGGCTTTCGCCTTCGCCGACATGGGTGTGGAGCATCACGCCGCGATCGCGGGCGAGCGCCACGGATTCCACGAAAGTCTCGCGGTAGGCGTTGACGGGCTGGCAGGGCGCGACGACGACCTGGCGCATGCTGAACGGGCGGGCGTCGTGATAGCTGTCGATCAGCCGGGCGCAGTCATTGATGAATTCGTCCGTCGTCTCCAGCATCTCGTCGGGGATCGTGGACCCTTCCGATTTGGGCAGCGTATTGCCGCCGCGACCGGCGTGAAACCGCATGCCGAGGAGATCGGCTGCCTCGAACTGGCGGTCGATCAGCCGCTTTCCGGCGTGGCGGGGAAAATTATACTGGTGATCGAAGGCCGTGGTGCAGCCATGCTTGATCAGCTCGGCCATGGCGGTGAGCGAGGAATGGTAGAAGCAGGCTTCGTTCAGCTGCGAAAAGACCGGGTAGATGCGATCGAGCCATTCGATCACCGAGAGCTTCGTCCAGTCGAGATCGGCGCGGTTGCGCACGAAGCACTGGAAAAAATGGTGATGCGTGTTGACGAGGCCGGGATAGACGAACCAGCCGGTGGCGTCCTGCACCGTCGTGCCCTCGGGCAGAGCTTCGCCTTCAAGGTTTTCGCCGATAGCGCGGATGGCAGGGCCTTCAGTCAGGAGATCGACATTGCGGCGCACGACCGGGCCGCTACCGTCGTCGGTGATGACGGCCGCGCAGTTCTTCAGCAGATATCCGCTCATGTCATGCCTCGTCCTGTTCAAGATGCGGTTCGGGCTTCAGCTCGTGCAGGCGGTGGATACCGGGCATCTCGATGAAGCCCTTGAGCGAGCGGATCGCGCGCGACCAGAGGCGGATGGCGGGGTAGGGATCGAGCGATACGCCGCCATCCGGCGCGAGCGCCACATAAGGGAAGCAGGCGATATCGGCGATGGTCGGGCGATCGGTCACGAGGAAGGCCTGTCCGGCGAGCCGCTGCTCGACAAGGCCGGCTTCAAGCTCGCGAAGGCTGGCAACGCCTCCGGCTTGCAAGGCGGCGATGTCGCCCGGCCGGAGCAGCATTTCGTGCAGCCGCGCGCCCCCGAGGGTCGCCGTCAGCCGGCTGGAAAAGGCAAGCCATTGCTGCTCGCGCGCCGTCTCCATGGCTGAGGCGCGGCCGAGCCATTCGGGTGCTGAAAGGCTCGCGATGTAGGCGAGCATGGCCGAGGATTCGGTGAGAACAAGGTCGCCGTCCTCAAGGATCGGGATGGAGCCTGCCGGGTTGAGCGAGAGAAGGTCCGGGCCGCGATGTTCCAGGCCGGGATGGAAATCGACGGCGCGCAGATCGAGCTTGATGCCGGCAAGGGCCGCCATCAGGCGGACTTTGTAGCAGCTGGGCGAAAGGATGTAGTCGTAGAGCTTCATTATCGCGCCACCAGCTGTGCGCCATAGGTGTAATCGTGCCGCTTCAGCCAGCGCCGGTAGGCAATCGAGGTGAGGTCGGCACGGGTCGGAATTTCCATGCCGGGATCGAGCGGCAGGAGCCGGGGGATCTGGTTTTCAAGGATCGAGCGATCCTGAAGGAAGATCATCTGCTGGAAATGAATGAGGTCCGTCATCGACGTCTCGTCATCGAAGAGGGCCATCCAAGGCCAGACGTCGCAGAGATCCTCAGCCAGCGGCTGCACGAAGAGCGTGATCACATCCCACTCGCTCGGGCGGGGCGGGCAGGTCTTGTAGAGCACCGAGCAGGTCGGGGCGGGGACGCGGTACATATATTCCGTGGTGATGCCGCCGCTGGCCGACTTCGAGGCCTGCGGCTGGTAGAACTTCACCTGCGTCGCCCAGACTTCATCCACGTCGGCGCGGATTTCGGCCGTATAGTTCTGCACCTCCGTATGGGGTTCGGCACCCAGCACATCGGTATGTACGAAGGGGAAATGGGCGATGTCGAGAAAGTTCTCGACGGCCCGCAGCGGCGAGCAGCGCACGCGCACGACACCGACATCCACGAAGCGACGGCCGGGCTGATCGGCTTCCGGGATCGAAAAGATATCCTTCGTGGGCGTGCCCAGCGACGACCAGACATGCCCGTAACGCACCTTGACAGGGAGGATGCGACCGTTGCCGCCGGTAACGAGGGGATTGCCCGCATCGTCGCCGGACACCACGATCGGCTCGCCCATGAGGGCTGTGTGCCGGCCTGACCTGTCGAGCTGGCTGACGAGGCCGACGGGATACCATTCGTCGATCATGGCTTGATGGGGTGGGGCCTGATGGGGTGGGGCCTGATGAGGCATCGCCTGTTGCAGCGTTGTCTGGGCGGTCATTGCACGCCTCCTTTATGGCTGGCACTCTCCGCCATCCGCCGCAGCCTTTCGACGCTGCGCGATGCTGCAATCCGTGCAGCCGCATCGCTTCCGCTCCTCACGAGCACATGGATCAGGGTCCGGCCCTCCGGCTGATCGGCGAGCAGCAGACAGAGGTCCTGTCCGGCGATGTTCGTCACGAGGCGACCGTCCTCATCCGCCTGCGCGCCGGCGGCTAACGCAAGGGCGGCGCGGTCCGCGTCTGCGGTGAGCGAGCGCAACGGGGTGAAGCCGTCGAGATCAGGCGGGTCTCCCGCCGGTATACCGGAGGCAACCCAGACGATACCGCCGGTATCCCGAACGTCATGGGTCACCACGCGGATGGCGTCGGGTGGCGTCAGGCCGGGATGGGCGGGGATGCGCAGACAGTTTCCGGCCCTGCCATAGCTCCATCCGTGATAGATGCAGGACAGCACCTCGCCACGAACGAAGCCGTGCGAGAGGCTCATGCCACGATGGGGACAGCGATCTGCGGAGGCTGCGATATGCCCGGTCTGGCTGCGCCAGAGGGCAATGGTACCGGCTGCCATGCGCGCCGGAATGACGGTTCCCGCCGGCAGGTCGGCAGAAAGGGCGACTGGCGTCCAGAAGCCCGTCGTATCGGAGCGCATGTCTGAAATTCCCGAGCAGATTCATTGGTGTGACGAGCATGAAGCCGTTTGGTTCGGCCCGGTCATGTGCTCGGCCGCTTAAGCTTGCATAGATAATCTGCAATGGCAATAATGATTAAATAACAGGCAACAGATTTTTCAAGCGTGCGTTCCCGCGGAGGAATTTACGACGTCTGCACAGCAAGCGGTTCGCGGCCGATGGTTTCCACCCAGACATCGATCGGCCCCAGCAGGCAGCCGACCTCCATCATGTCGATCAGCTCTTCCGGTCCGTCCAGTTCAAGCTCGATCCGCTCGTCATCGGCATGGGAAACGGTCTGCGCGAGCCCCAGACGGTCGGCATGACGGCGGATCCAGGGCAGGAAGGAGGCAGCGCCGAGGTCGCCGAGGATCGTCATCCGCTGCCGCCTGTCGTTTCGATGTCCCTGCGTCATAAAGATCTCGTCCGGTTCGGCATGAAGATGTTCGTCCACTGTGACGGATGCGGGCGCCGGGCGTCAAGCCGGCGGGCTCACCCGGTCCTCGTCGAATTGCTCGGTTCCCGGAAGGGCGGCCAACCACGTCTCGCGGCGCTTCGTCCAAAGCTCGTAGCTCGGCGCCAGCCCGCTCGGCGCATCCGTCAGGCTGCCAAGCTTGATCTCGGCTTCCTCGTCGTTCAGCGAAAACAGCCGCGATCCGCAGGCAGGGCAGAACCGGCGCTCGGCATAGTCCACCGTCTCTCCATGACCCTCGAAAGCGGATGCGGGCCAGATGCCGAAGAAGGCGAAGGCCGATCCGCTTTCCCTCCGGCAATCGGTGCAATGGCAGATGCCGACCCGCAGCGGCTCGCCTGCGACCCTGAAGCGGACATTGCCACACCGGCATGATCCTTCCCGCACTGTCATGATGTCCTCCCGTTGGCTATTCCTCTATCGCCGCCTAACTGTTCCGGCGAAACCATGTTCCGCGACCGTCTCTCAGGTGGAACCGTTGGCGAGGCCCGATGCCGGCCGGGCGGGTGGGTTCGCGCTCAGCGCCGCATGGATCTGGGAGACCACGGCCGCGCCTTCGCCGACCGCTGCGGCAACGCGTTTGGTGGAGCCGGCGCGCACGTCGCCGATGGCAAAGACGTTGGGCAGGCTGGTTTCGAGCGGCAAAGGGGTGCGGGTGACATTGCACTGCGCGTCGAAGGTCTGGCCCGTGACGATGAAGCCTTTTGCGTCGACATGGACGCGGCCGCTGACCCAGCCTGTGTTCGGGTCCGCGCCGATGAAGAGGAACAGATGGTGAAGGGCGAGTTGCTGCGTGCTGCCGTCGCGCCGGTTGCGCAGGGTGGCGGAGGAGAGACCGGTGACGGGATCGCCGCCGACGGCATCCACCTCGCAGTTCATGTGAATCTGGACATTCGGCAGCGCCTTGATGCGGTCGATCAGATATTGCGACATGGTTTCCTCCAGCGCCCGCCGGACGACGAGATGCAGGGTCTGCACCTGCGGGGCCAGAAACACGATGGCCTGACCTGCCGAATTGCCGCCGCCGACCAGAGCCACCTCTTCGCCGGCGCAGAGCTTGGCCTCGATGGGTGACGCCCAGTAGGATACGCCATTGCCTTCGAAGGTGGCGATACCGGCGACATCGGGCCGTCGATACCGCGCGCCGGAGGCGATGACCACGGTGCGCGCGTCCACGCTCATGCCGCCCGCAAGGTCGAGCTTCAACGGGCTCCGCGCATCAGCGGGCGAAACCAGACGATCGACCTCGACCGGAAGGACGATCTCCGCGCCGAATTTCAGCGCCTGATTATAGGCGCGACCGGCCAGAGCCTGGCCGGAAATGCCGGTGGGGAAGCCGAGATAATTCTCGATGCGCGATGACGCACCGGCCTGACCACCGACGGAGCGTTCGTCGATGACGATGACATCGAGCCCTTCGGAGGCCGCATAGACGGCCGTGGCAAGCCCGGCGGGACCGGCGCCGACGACCGCGACATCATAGATCTTTCCCGCAACGAGCTGCGGCGTCATGCCGAGGCAGGCTGCGGCCTCCGCATCGGTCGGATCCCGAAGCACCGTGCCATTCGGGCAGACCATCAGCGGAAGCTCGGAGGGGACGATGCCCAGCCGTTCGATGAGCGCCCGGCCTTCGCCTTCGATGGCGGCGTCGAGCACGACATAGGGAAAGGCGTTGCGGGCGAGAAAACCCTGAAGGCGCGCAAGGGCTGCGTGGCCGGCCGTGCCGATGAGAACGGAGCCGGCGCCGGCATCGATCAGGCCGACGCGGCGCAGGATGAAGGAGCGCATGATGATCTCGCCCACATCCGCCGAGCCGATGACCAGCGCCCGCAAATGTGCGGCGTCGAAGGCGACAGCCGTGCAGCCCGACGCCCCGGCCCGCGCACCGGCAAGCGTCGGGCGGCGGGAGAGCTGGTTTACCTCGCCGGACAGCTGACCGACCGTGTGCGTGGTGATCGGCGCCTCGTGCGGCAGGCCCCCGGCCTGAAGACCTTCATGGCGAAAGACGTCCATCGACCCGTCGAGCACCAGCCAGGCAGGGGCCGCGTGATCGCCCACCTTGTAGATGAACGCGCCGGGTTCGAAATGCTGCGGCTCGCCCAGCGCGAAACGTCTGGCGATATCAACCTGATGCGGGCTGAGCACCGGAAACATCTGGTGCTGACGTGCGCTGAGATCTGCCATGACGTGCCTCCCGGGCTGATGTGTGTTCGATGCGGCTTAATAGTAACGCGGGATCGGTCCGCGTTGCGGGGTCTGGTCCGGCAGCTCCACCATGGTCTCGTCAATGTAGCACCAGCCCCAGCCTTCCGGCGGGTCATAGCCCTCGATGATCGGATGGCCGGTCGCGTGGAAATGCGCCGTGGCGTGCCTCCCGGGCGACTGGTCGCAGCAGCCGACATGGCCGCATTCCCGGCAGAGCCGCAGGTGCAGCCAGACCTGTCCGGTCTTCAGGCACTCCTCGCAACCGAGCGTGCGCGGCTCGACTGTTTCGATTGTGGACGTGTGGGTGCATTGGTAGGACATCGTTCCGTTCCCTTGCTCTTTTTGTTATCCCGGATGTTTCAGCGCGTCTTCGAGACAGCGGACGAGCTGGTTGAAATCGACCGGCTTGCCGAGAAAGGCATAAGCGCCGCCATCCATGGCCGCTGCCCGCGTCCGCTCGTCGCGGTAGGAGGTCATGAAGATCATCGGCGGCTTGTCTGCCGGTGTCTCGTTGAGAGCCGCCTGAAGCTCGATGCCGCTCAGGCCGGGCATGGCGACATCCACGAGCATGCAGGCGATGGCGGCGCGATCGGCGTCGGCCAGAAAGGCTTCCGCGGACGAAAAGAGCCGGCTGCGATAGCCGCAGGACAGGACAAGATCGTCAAGGGCTTCGCGGATCGACGGATCGTCGTCGACGATGGCTATGACCGGTGTGATGGACACTGTGCTGACGCCTTGCGTGAGTTTCTCAGGGTCTTATGCGCTCTCCGACGCGCCCTTTGAACCATACAAGGGTCTAGGTTTCCGCCTTTTGCTACAGTCCCAGCAGCTCGGCCTTGCGCACGAGATCGGCGACCGAGCGCGCTTCCATCTTCCGCATCACATTGCCCCTGTGCAGCTTGACGGTGATTTCGCTGATGCCGAGGTTGAAGGCGATCTGCTTGTTCATGAGCCCTTTCACGACGGCGGCCATGACCTCGTGCTCACGGCGGGTGAGGGTCCTTGCCAGATCGGCGACCGCGCCGTTGGCGGCCGATTGCTCTCGCTGCTCGCGATCCCTCTGAAGCGCCAGAGAGACCGCATCGAGAATATCCTGATCCCGGAACGGCTTGGCAAGGAAATCCACCGCGCCCGCCTTCATGGCGCGCACCGTCATGGGTATGTCGCCATGCCCGGTCATGAAGATGATCGGCATGCGGTTACCAAGCTTTTCCAGATGCGCCTGCAGGTCGAGCCCGTTGCCGCCCGGCAGTCTGACATCGAGAAGAATGCAGCCGGGCCGCTCCAGATCGGCTGTGTCGAGCAGCTGCTGTGCGCTCTCGAAGGCTTTCGCGTCCGTGCGCACCGACAGGAAGAGATCGACCAGCGCCTCGCGGATCGAGGGATCGTCATCGACGATGTAGACGACGGCCATATCGGCATTGCCGGTCGTGGCCGGCTTTCTCGCATCAGTCATGGTCCGCCTCGATGGGTATGGTCATGTCGAACAGGGCGCCGCCATCCGGGTGGTTGCTGGCGGTCAATGTTCCGCCACGCGCCTCCAGCATGCTGCGGCAGATGGCAAGACCGATGCCGAGACCGGTCTCCTTGGTGGTGCAGAAGGGCTTGAACAGGTTCTTGAAGACCTCCGGGCTGAGGCCGGGTCCGGTGTCGCGGATCCTGACGACCGCGCCGGCAGCGTCTGTAGCCTCGATCGTCACCCCTATCCGCCGCTCCGCTTCCGGTGTGACCGCCATGGCGTGCAGCGCATTGGTGATGAGGTTGATCAGGACCTGTTGCAGCTCGATGCGAACCGCGCGAACCACGGGCGTTCCCTCTTTCACCTCCACGTCGAGGACGGCCCTGGCTCTCAGCAGTTCGCTCTCCAAGAGGGTCCGCGTCTCCAGAACGAGATCGGGCAGCGATACGAGCTCGAAGGCGGGCGGGCGGTTGCCGAGCATCGACCGGGTGCTCTGGATGATGTCGCTTGCGCGCTGGCTGTCGCGGACGATGCGCTCGGCGGAACGGGACACGGCAGCCAGATCCGGCGGATCGCGGTCGAGCCACCGCTGAAGGGTCTGCGCATTGACGACGACGGCGCCGAGCGGCTGGTTCAGCTCATGGGCGAGCGATGCCGACAAGGCGCCGATGGTGGCGGCGCGGGAGGCGAGCGCAAGCTCCGCCTGAGCATCGAACAGCGCCTTCTGCGCCGTCTCGCGCTCGGTGATATCGAACATGCCCACAACGACCCGGTTGAAATCGGCCGCATCCTGGGGAAAGCCGACGGTGAGCAGGACCAGCTTGCTCGTGCCATCGGCGGTGATGACTGTGCCCCTGCCTTCGAAATGCCGCCTCTCTTCGAAGATCGCGACCAGAAGCTCGAGGAATGTCGCATCGTCCTGCGCGATATAGCGCCGGATCGCCCGCACGTCGCCGGCCCGCACCTTGGGATCGACATTGCCGAGAAGGTCGAGGGCCGCGGCATTGGCGGCGATGGTGGGGACGCGGGCGATGCAGGTTTCGATGAAGGCCGGATGCTCCCGCGCATAGGCCCGCAGATCTTGGATGCCGTCCGCCCGCAGACGCATCAGCATCTTGCGAACGTCGGAGTAATCCCGCTCCCAGAGGGCTACCCGTCCCTGCTCGAAAAGGGTGCGATAGCGCTCCTCGCTGCTGCGCAGATCGGCGTTGAACCGCAGCAGATGCAGGCGGGCGCGCTGGTTTCGGATCACGAGCGCGCAGGTGATCGCAAGGGCGGCGAGCGCAACTGTCAGTCGCAGGGCCGCCGCGAGATCCGCCTGGAGGCCGTGAGCCGTGAGATAGGAAAAGATCGCAAGGCTGCCGCAGATGACCGACAGGAACAGCGTACCCTTCTCCGTCAATGTTTCCGCCGACAGAAGCACCGTGATGACATAGAGCGTGGCGAGCGCGCTGTGGATATCGGTAAACGTATCGAGATAGAAAACCGTGGCCGCCAGGAGAGCGGCGAGCGAGAGAATGCCGCCCTCATGGCGCGCCGACATGCGCCGTTTCGGGTTCACAAGGCCATGCGTCTGCAATGCTTTTTCCAAAGCTGGTGTCGAAAGCGGCATCAAGCCATCCCGATATCGAAAAGGCAAACATCATGGCGTCCATTTACCGAAGGCGGACACTTAAACACCAGAAATGGGGTGGCACATCCAATGCCCGGAGAGCGCGGGCGATCTATCGCGAATGTAAGCCATGTGAAACTATACGATGGTGTGGGTTCGACTAGCCAAGCATTGGATATGGCGCATCGGCCACCTGAACTAGACATGTCTCCAGCAACCCGCTGAACCCACCTCAATGGAGACCATCATGGACCGCGTCATCGCAGAAAAGCATCGCAAAGCCCCGCTCGCAACGCCGACCGGCCTCGGAACCAATGCGACGGCCGACATTTCCGGCGCCCTCACAGCCCTTCTCGGCGATGTCTTCGCACTCTACCTCAAGACCAAGAACTTCCATTGGCACATGAGCGGCCCGCACTTTCGCGACTACCACCTGATGCTCGATGAGCAAAGCGAGCAGATCCTCGCCATCACGGACGATATCGCCGAACGGGCCCGCAAGATCGGCGGCACGACCATCCGCTCCGTCGGTCACATCTCCCGCGTCCAGCGCCTCCTCGACAATGACGCGGATTTCGTCACGCCGGCCGATATGCTGGCCGAGCTTCGGGAGGACAACATTACGCTGGTGTCGCTGATGAAGGAGACGCACGCGCTTTGCGACGAACATGGAGACATCGCCACCGCCAGCCTGATCGAGAACTGGGTGGACGAGGCGGAGCGCCGCGCTTGGTTCCTGTTCGAAAGCACCCGTGGCGCCGAGTAAGCCCGCGATGTCCGAGAACGCCCAGATAGACCCCTTCGCCCTCTCGCGCCGTCAGGTTCTCGTCGTCGGCTCCACCCTCTCTCTCGCCGTTGCCATGCCGGCATTCGGCCAGAGCGCATCCCGCAAACCCGCTTCCCCTCAACCGAAAGGACTTGAACCCATGACCCATCATTTCGTCACCACCAAGGACGGCGTCGAGATCTTCTTTAAGGACTGGGGTCCGAAGGACGCGCAGCCGATCGTCTTCCACCACGGCTGGCCGCTGTCCTCCGACGACTGGGATGCCCAGATGCTGTTCTTCGTCAACAAGGGCTACCGTGTCGTTGCCCATGACCGCCGGGGCCATGGCCGGTCGAGCCAGGTCAGCGACGGTCATGATATGGACCACTACGCCGCCGACGCCTCGGCCGTGGCCGAACATCTCGACCTGCGCAACGCCGTCCATATCGGCCATTCCACCGGCGGCGGCGAGGTTGCCCGCTATGTCGCGCGCTACGGCCAGCCGCAGGGCCGCGTTGCCAAGGCCGTTCTCGTCAGCGCCGTTCCGCCGCTGATGCTGAAGACCGAAACCAACCCGGAGGGAACCGCGATCGAGGTCTTCGACGGCTTCCGGCAGGCCCTAGCCGCCAACCGCGCCCAGTTCTTCCTCGATGTCGCTGCCGGCCCCTTCTACGGCTTCAACCGCCCGGATGCGAAGGTGTCGCAGGGCGTGATCGACAATTGGTGGCGTCAGGGCATGATGGGCAGCGCAAAGGCGCATTATGACGGCATCAAGGCCTTCTCCGAGACCGACCAGACCGAGGACCTGAAGGCGATCACCGTCCCGACGCTCGTCACACAGGGCGACGACGACCAGATCGTCCCCTACAAGGCCGCCGTCGAGATGCAGGCCAAGCTGGTCAAGGGCAGCGTCCTCAAGCTCTACAAGGGCTTTCCGCACGGCATGCTCACCACGCATGCCGATGTGATCAACCCGGATCTTCTGGCGTTCATCAAGGGCTGACAGGCCGGCCATCCAAAAGCAGCGCGGCCATCCCAGGGGGATGACCGCGCTGACGGTTTGTTTAACGTCCAAGAGCAGATTGCCGTCTGCCTAGAACTTGAGAATTTGCCCTGCGGCGGAAAGGGTACTGCGAAGCTTGTTGATATTCACTTCACTGACCCTGCCTTTTGGCGCCAGCGCCGCCGCCGCCCCTGCGGCCTGACCGAGCACCATGAACGTCGGCTCCACGCGGACGGACGTGAAGGCTGCATGGCTTGCGGACAGGGCAACGGGGACGATGAGGTTGGTAACCTGCGACGTCTTGGGCAACATGGCCCGGTACGGGATCTGGTAAGGGCCAACGCCGATGCTTTCGCGCGACTCGTCCGCGATGAAGCCATTCAGGACGGTTCTGATCATTCCATGCTCATCCATCGGGTAGAAACCGAGACCGATGGTGTCGCTATAGGGGGTCTTCTTGACGAGATTGTTTTGCGTCAGAACGACCTGACCGATCAGGCGTCGCGCTTGCCGGACATACATCTGGTAGGGAAAGCCACCATTGTCGGTGAACTCGTCGGCGCAGTAGCCGAACTTTGCCATGTACTGGCGCACATTGCTCGGCACCCGGGGATCGGACTGTGCAAACCACATCAAGCCCGTAATGTGATTGCGCACCCTGGTCCGGATTGCCTCACGCTTCGCTTCCGTGCCGGTGGTATAGTCATAGCCGATGTGCCAGACGTTGGTGGAGAAATAGCGCGTGGAATTGACGTCCAGCTTACCGTTCACCGTCATGCCACGGCCGATGAAATGGGCTGCATCGACGCCCTTGCCCGAAGCCTTCAAAGCCTGAAGGAACCGTGCCGTCGTTTCGTAGAGCAGCGGATCATAGCTGTCAGGCCGCGTGAAGGGGATCCGGTTGTCGGCATTGTCTGTCACGCAGAGCCGATAGTTGAAGGCCATCATGCTCGTATCTGCAGAACCGAGGGCCTTTTGACCGACATCGATGACGCCCGGCAGAAGGCCGCTGTTCCGGTTGCCGGCGACGACATAGGGATCGACCAGGATCGCAGATCCATCGACTTCGGGCCGTTTCAGCTTCTGGACGCCGGCGGCGCTCTCGCCGTACTTCGCCCGGCTTTCCCGCCCGACGATCGTCTGCGCACCCGATTTCAGCGTCAGGTCGCCCTCGTAGCTGGCATCGACGAAGACGGTGCCGCAGTAGGACTTGCCCGAGACCATGGTGATCTCGGTCAACGCCGTCGATGCACGCGCTGCCTTCAGGATGCGCTGTTCCAGCTCGACCGTGACATTTGCGGATCTCAACATTACATTGAAGGTCGCTTCCGCCCACTTCGATTCGAAGTAGATCCGGATCGGATCCGACGTGCGATAGCGGGCCTTTGCCTTTTTCAGGAACTCGGCCGCGATGCCGCCATAGACATTTTTGCGGGGAGACGCGTCGGTTTTGGTCAGCCCGCTCGACAGCATTCCCCCGACGTGACGTGTCGGCTCGAGGAGGATCACGCTTTTCTTCAAACGGGCCGCCTGAATGGCCGCAGCAATCCCGCCGGGCGTGCCACCATACACCACGACGTCAGCGCGCTGACAGGCGGCATAGGCCGGAGCGGCAACACACGACAGCAGGAGAGCAAGAGCTCCGCCGACCAGCCTGACGTATCCAGCTTTTCGATCCATAGAAGATATTCCCCTCGACATTCCGAACCCTTAAAGGTGTTCGTAAGCGAAGACAATTGCGGCTCGTCAGCCGCATCCCTGAAGATCCCTACACGCCTGACCTAAGGCTTCAGACCTGGTCAGCCTGGAAACAGGCATGAAATATATTTTTCTGCGGCGAACAGGATCAGTTTCTCGGAATAACCGGTTCCTGCGCCGTCGTTATGATCGGGACCCAGTTTTCATGGACAGGATACTTTTCTCTCTTCCGGTGCATGATCGGCCGGATATTGTTCGCGACCAGATCGAGAATATCAATTACTTCTGCCCGGGCTCCTTGATCTGTCTGCATGTGGCCGAGGGCGCTGCTGCAAGTCGTGAGGAATTCGCACGGTCCTGCGATTTCGAGAATGTCGTTCTCAACCCTCAGTCTCTCGCTTTCGCCGTGTCCGATGGGCTCATGCACACGCATGTCAGCAATTTCCTGCATATGCTCGATACCGGGCTGCCGTTCGACAAGATCGTGCTGATCTCTTCTGACGAGATGCTCGTCAAGGACGGTCTCGGTGCGTATGTTTCCAGATACCCGCTTGGCGTCCATGCCGAGGTTCTCGATCTCGCCACCGACTGGGGCGTGTTCAGTCCGGAGCTTTTGCAGACTGTCGCAATGCAGGGGTTTCTGACGGCAATGGGGCTTCCCCTTTACTTCGGCGGTCAGGCAGAAGGGCAGTTTTTCAGCAAAAGCATCTTTAGCCATTTGACGAGGCTCTTCATCGAAAACTTTCCGATGAAGCCATGTGGCTTTCCAACCGAACAGGTTATCGGGCCGACCGTGGCCGCCCGATATTTCGTCACCCGTACCGATGGCGTGCCCCCGGTCACGCTTTCGAACAAATCCAACACCCTGGTCATCTCGGATGACGTCATCGCACGGGTCCGAAGCGGCAAAGGGACCATCTTTGCGAAACGACGCCCGGGCGCGCTGCGGTCTCCTCACATAGGGGCATCGGTGCTGAAAGGCGTTTTCAGCGTCACGCATGTTCCCCGTGAGGACTGCGATCTTCGCCGCCATATTCGCAGTCTGATGATCTAGAGTATTTCTCGTGAACACGGGTTCACCGGACATGCTCTATCCTCTTGTTTTCTCTAAATTGTCTGACGCCGGGGCGATCCCGCTTCGGCTGGAAATGCCCTAGGACGCAACGCAATGATACTGTTTTCTCTTCCTGTGCATGAAAAGCCTGAAATCGTCCGGGATCAGGTCGAGAATATCCGCTATTTCTGCCCTGAGGCTCTCATCTGCATCCACGTTTCCTCCGGTGCGACGAGCGCCAAGGACGAATTCCGGCGTCAGTGCGATGTGGAGAACGTTTTCGTCAATCCCAGTTCCTACGAGACCATCTGGTGCGAAGGACTGATGCATACGCATGTCAGCAACTTTCTCTATGCTCTCGAACAGGGACGCCGCTTCGACAAGGTGGTGCTGCTCTCCTCCAACGAATTGCTGGTGAAACCCGGACTTGCCGCTTATGTGGCAGACTATTCGATCGGCAGTCAGACCGAGATCTACGATACGGCCACGGATTGGGGGTCGTTCCGTTCGGACGTGCTCAGTGCGATCCCGATGCGCAAGTTCCTGTCCAGGCTCGATATGAGGGGTTACTTCGGCGGGCAAGCAGAAGGGCAGTTCTACGATACGGCGATCTTTGCCCATATCACCAGAATGTTCATCGATCACTTTCCGATGGCGCCGTGCGGCTTCCCCAGCGAGGAAGTCATTCCACCGACCATTGCAGCCCATTATGCCATGAATGGCATGGACGCAGCCTTGCCGATAACATTCTGCGACTATTGCACGAACCTCGTCATCTCGACCGATACGATCGATCACATAAGGGAAGGCACGGGGACAGTTTACGCCCGGCGTTATCTACAGGCCTTGCGGTCTCCGCATATGGGCATCTGCGCAATGCCGGGCGTCTTCAGCGTCAAGCGCATTCCCCGCGAAGACTGCGATCTGCGCCGCTATGTGCGCAGCCTGATGGTCTGATTGCCGTACGATCGGCCAGCGCCATCCACTACCGGCTGGCTGTAGGCCGTGTCATGCAGAGTCTGGGAGGGATCGCGGTTCACGATGTGAGAACTGCTGTCGCGCCAAGGGAACTCGCCTCTCTCGTGACAGTTGGTGAACGCAAAAGGAGCAAAGCGATGACCAACGAGAACGAGCAGCTTGCGAACAATGCGGGCCTTGGAAGCGGTGATATAACCGAGCCTGCGGCACTGGATGTCGAACGCCAGCCCCAGCCGGACAAGGCGCCCGAGACGACCTCGAACCGCAACACGGTGCCACCGGTCAGGATGGGGCAGGCTTCTGAGGCGCCCGAGACGCCGACGGAGGCAGATATGGATGATAACCCTGTGCATCACACAGGCCACATCCCCGCTCCGGTTACCAGCAACAGGTAATACCAGGTCGCCAGCAACGGGACAATTTACCGAGCTTGGAAAGGCACCGAGGATGACGGATCATAGACGAGAGCATGGCGTCGACCTGAATGCGCCGACGGGCACGCCGGAACAGAGAGCATCAAAGGAGCAGGAGCCACCTGTCCGCGAGTCGAGCGAGCAATATTCGAAGGACGCAACCGATCGTGGTCTCATGCCGATCGGATCGACCCTGGAAAAGGGCAAGCCGACGGTTCCGTAAGGGCGTGCCGCCCTTGATGCGCTATGCTGTCAGTGAGACACGATTTGAATGTCGGCTTCCTCAGCCGCCTTCAGGAATTGGAGGCGGCTTTCTTCTGGTTCCACAGTGCCCTTCAAGGCCGATCTGCACATTTCCAGAGCCTTCTCGTAAAAGATGCCATGTCGGATGGGCCACTCGTTGTTGAGGACCTTCGACGCCTCTTTGGCGCTCGTCACGATGCGATAATGCCCGTGTCCGTACATCTCCAATGTCACGGGATGGTCCCAGATCTTCATATCCATGATGTCCTCCGGATCGACAACCGAAGGTGTCCCGCCGAAGTTCCTTGCCGCGCATCTTTTACATCTGCCAGAAGTCAACGACCCTGAAGGATCTTGATGAGCTTTGGCGTTATCTTTCCCTGCTTGAACGCGACGGCGTCGGCATAGTCCAGCCGTCCCGACCTGAACGCGTCGAGATATCGTTTGCAAGCGACGCGCGGGGCCAGCTTCTCGGTCGTATCGAGCAGCATAGCGGCATTCTGAATGTTTTTACGCTGCCAGCCCTTGGTCGTGCATTCTCTCATCGCGAATGCGCGCGTTTTTTCACTTCCCCGAACTGCCTCGCGCGCGGCCTCGAATTGCTGCTGCGACGGGGCGCAGCCTGTCAGCAGCACAACCGTCATCAGTGTCGAAAATAGATGAATGCGCCTCATGTCGTCCTCCTCCGGCAAGCAGGACGGTATCAGAATCCTCCCGATCGGCAATCTGGCGAGCGCGAATTCCGTCAGAGAAAGATAACCGAGACGGCTTGGCAGCACCATGTCGGGGCCGGACGACGGGTCACATCCGCCTCAGCCCTCAGCCTGCCGACAACAGCGGCAGCAGAGCCATGCCGTGATATACCAGAGGAATTCGGTACCGCGCGCTTTACGGCTCAGCAACGCTGGCGACGATGTCGAGCGCGACCGAACCCGGCCGCCCGCCATCCCGTGCCAGCCGGGCAACGGCCTGTTGCAGGGCCGCATTCAGCGGGGCCGAGACGCCGTGAAGGCGGGCGAGACGGACGATTTCGCCGTTGAGGTAATCGACTTCGCTCGACGTGCCGCGCGTGAAGCTCTGCCACGTCGATTGCTGACCCTGCTCGATGCCGCTGTCTTCGGCCAAATGCCAGCCGGAGATGTCGACCTTGCGTTCGGACGGCAGGGCCGGATTAAGGCCGGCGGCGTGCAGCACCTTCCGCGCTTCGTCGGCCACGCGGGCGGCTATGGCAGCACGGTTCTCAGGGGTGGCTGCGAAGAGTTCGGTGGCGTTGGTGACGTTGTGGATCAGCTTTTCCGCCTTCCACCTGATGATATCGGCCCGTGTCTCGGTCAGGTAGCCCGCCTTGATGAGGTCGGCCGCGATCTCCTGCGCGGTGTCGTCGAGACCGTGGGGATAGCGGCCGAGCGTGACGATGCCGAGGTTCGGCGCACCGCCGACGACGACTTCACCCGTGACCGTGTAGCGCGCGGGGATCTTGATGCTGGTGGCATAGATGCGGGAGAAGCGGCGCAGCGCGATATCTTCCGCCGCAAGCCCGTTCTGCACCGTGACCAGCGGCAGGTCGGCGGCGAGGCCGCCCCCGTCCACCGGTTGCCACGCCCAGAAGGCGGTCGCCGCCTCCACATCCTGCGTCTTCACGGTGAGAACGAGCACATCGCCCGGTGCGAGCGACGGAGGCGTCGCGGTATCCACCGCCGTCAGCCGGATCTGGCGCGTGCCGCTCGGGCGGCGATAGGTCAGGCCGTGCCGGGCGATATGGTCGATCTGCGCGCCGCGCCCGACGAGAATATACGGGATGGCGTGGGTTTCGAACTCGGCGGCAAGGCTCGCGCCCACGGCGCCGGCACCGATGATGATGTAGCGGGTCATGGCGATCCGATCACGTTGCGGGATGCCGCAGCTTTATACCGGCGACGCGCGGGAGGACAGACATTTGAAGGGTGAGGGCATGTTCAGGCTGTCTTCAGGACGGGGAGGGGTACGGCGGTCCTCGCGGCGTCCTTCGCCCAGCGGTCGAAGGCGCTTCGGCCGAGGATCGACAGGGACGTATCCTCCTGCGGGGCATGGACGAGCACCGACTGGATGTCGCGAAAATGCCGCTCCAGTCCGAGATCGGCGCCGAGGCCGGGATTGCCGATGCCGCGCACCGCGATCTCAACCGCATCGCGCAGCTGCCGGCCGGCAAGGATGCGCGCGCGGATCAGCGCTTGCGCATCGTCGCCCCGGTGGGCGAGCGTGTCGAAGATCAGCTGCCGTGCGCCGGAGACGAGCAGGTCGATCTCGCCCGACAGCGTGACAAAACGCTCCGTGCGGGCGATGGGATGGCCGAGATTGGCGGGAACGCGTGTCTGCGCAAAGCGGATGAACGCCTCCTGCGCGGCTTCGGCCACGCCGAGATAGAGCGCGGTCAGCGCGAGCGTCATGCCCGTATGAGCGCGGTTGTCCTGCTGGGCAACGGAGGGATCGACCAGATCGAGCACGTTCTCGACGGGAATCTCGACATCGGTATAGACGACATCATGCGAGCCGCTCGCGCGCATGCCGAGGCTGTTCCAGTTCTCGACGACCTCGATACCGGGAAGCCCGTTTTCCACCACGAAGGTGCCGACGCGCGACGGCGTCTCGTCCGTATGGGCCCAGACGAGGAAATGCGTGAGGCCATGGGCGCCGGTGACGAAGCGCTTGTGGCCGGAGATCGACCAGCCCGTGCCCGTGCGGCGGGCGACCGTTGCGGGCAGTCCGCCGCGCGCCGGCGAGCCGAGTTCCGGCTCCACCCGGGCGGCATTCACCAGCAGCGGGCGGTCCTTCGCCTGTTCGAGCAGTTGCCGATAGAGGTCGTCCGGCCAGTTGCTCTTCGTCGCCTGCCCCAGATGATGGAAGAGCGTCATGGCGCTGATCAGCGCGACGGACGGATCGCCCCGGCCGAGAGCGGCAAGGATCGTGGCAGCATCGAGCAGCGTGCCGCCGGGCCCGCCATAGCGTGTGGCCACGGTATGCTCCAGCAGGCCGCTGCGATGCACCGCATGGATACCCGTCCAGGGAAACCCGCCGGAAGCATCCGCCTGCGGTGCGGCATCTGCCAGCGCCCGGGTCGCATCCCCGAGAAGCGTCGCGTTGAGGACGGGCGGCTTCGAGCCCGAGGTTCGGGGAAGGGGGAGCGGACGATGCATGATCTCGGGCTTTCTGGCTTCGGGGAAACAACCGCTGCGCGCATGCGGGGGAGGCGCGAGCGCGCGTGCGGCGTTCGCGGGCCGGGCGGGGGAGGTGCCCGGCCTGCGATCTTCGATGGGTCAGGCCGCCGCTTTCTCGCCGGCCTTTTTGCCCGCCTCTTCGCTCGCCCTTGCGCGTGCGCGAAGGCCCTCGCGCACGAGCGGCAGGACGTAGCGGCCATAGTCCACGGCGTCGTTATAGTTGTCGTAGCCGCGGATCGAGATCAGGTCTGCGCCGAGATCGATATAGTCGAGGATGGAGTCCGCGATGGTCTGCGGCGAACCGACGAGGGCGGTGGTCGCGCCGCTCGCATTGGTGGCCGTCACGGTCGGATACCAGAGCGCCCGGTCGTGCACATGGCCGCGCGCGGCGATATCCAGAAGCCGCTGCGAGCCGACATTGGCGGGCGGAGCGGATGAGGCCGGCTTGCGCGAAAGGCCTTTTTCGCGGTTTGCATTCAGCTGGTCGAGCACCTTGTGCGCCTTCACCCAGGCCAGTTCGTCCGTCTCGGCGATGATGGGGCGGAAGGTGACCCAGATGCGGGGGCGGTCGGTGCGGCCGGCCTTCGCAGCCTCCTCGTAGATCCGGTCGATCTGCTGTTTGGTTTCCGCCAGCGGCTCGCCCCAGAGGCCGAAGATGTCGCAGAGCGCGCCGCCGATGCGATAGGCGGCATCCGACGAGCCGCCGAGCGAGATCGGGATGTGCCCCCTGGTCGGCCTGACATGGCTGATGAACTGCTTGAACTGATAATATTTTCCGTCGAAATCGAAAGGCTCGGTCGCGCTCCAGACGTGGCGCAGGATGCGGATATATTCCTCCTGCCGCTCATAGCGTTCGTCCTTGTTGAGGAAGTCGCCCTCGCGCGCCTGCTCGTCGTCGCTGCCGCCCGCGATGAAGTGGACGACGACGCGGCCGCCGCTCAGCTGGTCGAGTGTCGCCAGCGCCTTCGCCGCGACCGTGGGGTAGACCGTGTTCGGCCGGAGCGCCACGATGATGTTGATGTTCTTCGTGTGCGCCAGAATCGTTGCGCCGATGGTGAAGGGGTCGAAGGAGGACGATGCATAGGGGATCAGCGTATAGTTAAACCCGTAATCGTCCAGCATGCGCGCATAGCGCTGCAGGTAGGCCGGATCGATCGGCGCCTGCGGCTCGGGATGGAGGTCGTTGGACTCGTTTGGAAAGGTGACGCTGATGAATTCTGCTGGCACGAGGCTTTCTCCCATACGATGCCGGCTCGCAGGAGACCGGTTGATGCTGTCAGCCTAGGGCGCGATACCGGGCCGAGGAAGACAGGTCGTTCTATTTCTAGTGAATCTATAGAATATATTCCTCAAGATGGGGATCAGCCGGCCCCGATGAACACAGGTTGCGCTGCCGGCCGCACGGCGCGGGCCCGAACGGGCGCCGCAGCACCCGACGGGATCGATTGCAGCAGGGCCACCGTATAGGGTTCGCCGGGGTTCTCGAAGATGTCGGACACCGCGCCATGCTCCACGATCCGGCCGTGGCGCATGACGGAGACGGTGTGGGCGAGCTGGCGCACCAGTGCGAGATCGTGGGAGACGAACACATAGGTGAGGCCCAGCTTGGCCTGGAGTTCGAGCAGCACGGCGACGATATCGGCCTGCACGCTGACATCGAGCGCCGAGGTCGGCTCGTCGAGCACGATCACGTCGGGACGCAGCACCAGCGAGCGGGCAATCGCCACGCGCTGACGCTGTCCACCGGACAGCGCCTGCGGTTTGCGCGTGACCAGATGCGCGCCGAGCCCGACATCGGACAAGGCCGCGCGCACCCATTCGGCCCGCTCCGCAGGCGTTCCGATCCTGAAGCGGTCGAGAGGTTCGCGTACCAGACGCTCGACGGTCCATGTCGGATCGAGCGAGGTGAACGGGTTCTGGTAGACGAGCTGGAGATGCCGCCAGGCCGTCTGCATCGAGCGGCGCGTGCGCCCGGTGATGGTCTCGCCGGCGACCGTGATCTCGCCGGTATCGGGCTGTTCGAGCCCGAGCAGCAGCCGGATCGTCGTCGTTTTGCCGGAGCCCGACTCGCCGACCAGTGCATGAGTCGTGCCCGACGGGACCGAGAAGGAGACGTCGTTGACAGCTGTCAACGCCCTGCCATCGACCTCGAAAGTCTTGGTGAGGTTGCGAACGGTAATCTTCGGCGCGCTATCCTTAAGGCGACGAAAACCGGGATCGCGCAGCGCCGCATAGCGATGCGGGTTCAGCGCGGGCACATCGGCATGCAGCTTCTTCGCGTAGAGCGAGGTGGGGGAGGCAAAGACGGCGGCTGTGCTGCCTACCTCCTGCACGGAGCCGTCCTTCAGCACCACGATGCTGTCGGCCCGCTCGGCTGCAATCGCGAGATCGTGGGTGATCAGAAGCAGGCTGATGTCGAGATCCTGCTGAAGACGCGAGAGCAGATCGAGGATGCGCTTCTGGATGGTCACGTCGAGGGCCGAGGTCGGCTCGTCGGCCACCAGCAGGAGCGGCCGGGGCAGGACGGCAAGGCCGATCAGCACACGCTGGAGCATGCCGCCCGAGAGCTGGTGTGGATAGCTGTCGAAGACGCGCTGCGGATTGTCGAGCCCAACCTGCGCGAAGGTTTCGAGGATACGCTCTTTGGCGATGCGTAGGTCGCGCTCGTCGGTCAGCGCCACGGCCTCCAGCGCCTGCGAGCCGATGGTGCGCACGGGGTTGAGCGCATTGCCCGGGTCCTGCGGCACGAAGCCGATGGCGCGCCCGCGCAGCGGCCGGAAGCGGCGCTCGGAAAGGCCGAGGATCTCTTCGCCATCGAACGAGACGCGGCCGCTCACGCAGGCCGATCCGGGAAGGAGGCGCAGCACGGTGCGGGCGATGGTGGACTTGCCGGAACCGGACTCGCCGATGAGCGCGAGGCTTCGGCCACGGCCGAGCGAGAAGCCGACATCGGTCACGACGCGGTTTGCGCCATAGGAGACGTCGAGGTTCTCCACGTGGAGGAGCGGCGCTGCGCGCTCCGTCGCGATGTTGCGGGGGAAGGCGGCGGTCAGTCTGTCGTGCGGAGCCATCGGCTGATCCTGTTTACTGAGAGGACTGTGGCAATCGTGACGAGGGCCGGGGCGTAAACCAGCCAGGGCCATTTGGGATAGTCCTTGCCGATCGAGATCAGCAGGCCCCAGTCGGAGGCGGGCGGCGGATCGCCGTAGCCGAGAAAGGCGAGGCTGGCGATGACGAGGATCGCGTCGCCGAAATGCAGAACGCCAAGCGGGAGAACCGAGCGCGAGGCATTCGGCAGCACGTGGCGCAAGAGGATATGCCAGCGGGAGCCGCCTGACAGGAAGGACGCCTCGACGAAGGTCGCCTCCCGCGTCTTGATCACCTCCGAGCGCATGACGCGGGCAAAGACCGCGACGGCGGAGACGCCCGTTGCAATGGCCGCATTGATCGTGTCGAAGCCGATCGCCGTGACGACGATGACTGCAAGCAGGAATTTCGGGATCGCCAGCAGCACATCCACGAAGCGGGCCAGCACCGTATCGACCCAGCCGCCGAGAAACCCGGCGACGAGCCCGATGAGCCCGCCGGCGAGGACGCCGATGACGACGGCGATAAGCGCGCTGGTGACCGATGAGGCACTGCCGAAGACGACGCGGGCAAAGAGGTCGCGGCCGAGATGATCGGTGCCGAACCAGTGGGCAAGGCTCGGGGGCCTCAGCTTGTCGGCGGGTACCCCCGCGATCGGGTCATGACCGGTAAAGAGGCCGGGCGCGAGCGACCAGGCGATGACGAGCGCGACGAAGACGAGCGACAGCATGACGGGAAGCGGCGGAAGCGCCGGCCGGCGGCGTGCCGGCGCGAGGTGTGCGGCGGTGGCCGTGGAGAGAAGGGTCATGGCGACGTTGCTCCCGCAGGTTTGGACGCGGAGGGGCGGAGGGCTCTCGTCCCCGACAGTTTCACGCGCGGGTCGAGCAGGGGATAGACGAGATCGGCGATGAGATTGGCGAGCACGAAGACGACGGCTGCCAGCGACACCACGGCCTGCAGCACCGGCAGATCCTGCGTGCTGACGGAGCGCTGAACGAGGCTGCCGATGCCCGTGCGGCCGAAGACCGTTTCGGTGATCAGCGATCCGCCGAGCAGCTCGCCGATGGTGAGCGCGATGACGGTGACGACCGGCAGCGAGGAGGGCTTAAGCAGGTGGCGGGTGAAGAGATGGAACTGCCGCAGCCCGCGCCCACGCGCCACCGCGATGTAATCCTGCCCGGCTTCATGGTCGAGGCTTGCGATCAGCACCTCCGCGATCTGGGCCGAAATGGGGATGGCCAGCGTGACCGCGGCAAAGAAGGTCGCCCAGGCGCTATCCGGATTGATGACCCGGAAGAGCCCGAGCTGGAAGCCGAAGAGGTGGATGAGCAGCAGCCCGATGACGAAGTTGGGTACCGAGAGGAACAGCGAGGGAAAGGCGCGCAGCAGCCCTTGTCCGTAGCGTTTCGGCAGAACCTGCGTGCCGTAGGCGACGACCACCGCCAGCACCAGAGCGAGGGCGAGCGCAGATGTCGCGAGGATGAGGGTCGAGGGCAGCACCTCGGCGATCATCGTCGTCACCGGCCGGCTGGAGCGCATGGAGAGGCCGAGATCGCCTGTGAGGAAGCCCGAGAGTGACGACCAGAGCTGTTCGAGAACCGGCCGGTCGATGCCCTGTGCGGCTACGATCTGCGCGATCTCCTCCTCGGTGAACCCGTTCTGGGGATTGCGCAGCACGCTGGTGATCGGGTCGCCCGGCAGAATGCTGACGACCACGAAGGTGAAGACATAGGCGAGCAGGATGACGATGGCGGCCTGCGCCAGCCGCTTGCCCGCATAGGTGAGATAGGGGCTGTTCATGCCGCCGCTCCCGCGTTTGCTGCCATCATTGCCCGACCTCGCTCTTGGTCGCGGTGTAGTAGCTGGCATAGGCGACGCCGTTGTAGACCTCGCCCTTCAGCGCTGGCGACTGGACGTAGACGCGCTGGACGATCTGGGTGCGGGGAATGAAATAGCCCTGTTCCAGCACATATTTCTGCAGCGTATTGAGGAGGGGCAGCCGGGCCTCGATGGTGCTGGCGCCCGCGATCTTGTCGCGCAGGTCGTTGATAGTCGTGTCCCGCTCGTCGAGCGCGAACCAGTTCTCGCCATTGTTGGCATTGGTCAGGATGCCGGCGACGGTGCCCGCGTCGATGAAGCTGCGCGTGACCTCGTAGGCGGGAACGGCGGCGCCGCCGAACTTGACCTTCTCGCCGAATGTCACCACGTCATAGGCGCGGATGGCGACTTTCCAGCCGATCTTGCCGAGTTGCTGCGATAACAGCTCGTCCACGGCTTTCGAGGTCGCGAGATAGGGATTGGAGTGGAGCGTCAGCAACAACGGCTTGCCGTCCTTGACGCGCACGCCGTCAGCGCCCTTCACCCATCCGGCCTCGTCGAGCAGTTTTTCGGCCTTTTCCGGATTGTACGCAAGGAGATCGCTCTGATCGGTCGCACCGGGCACATTGCTCTGGATGAAGGAGGTCGCGAGCTTCCAATCCGGCGTATAGACGGTGTCGATGATCTCCTGCCGGTTGATGCCTGCTTGCAGCGCCTGACGCACCTTCACATCGTCATAGGGCGCGAGCTTGGTGTTGATCGCAAAACCGTTGACGAAGCCGAGATAGCGCGGCGTGGCCACCGTGAAGCCCTCGTCCTTCAGCGACGACAGCTCCTGCGGCGAAGCGTTGTAGGCGACATCGGCCTGTCCGGACTGGACGGAGGCGACACGCAGCGACGGCTCGGTGACGAGCTTGTAGGTGATGGTATCGAGGAAGGCCGGGCCTGTGTGGCCGACGGCGGGCGGGCCCCAGTTGTAATCCTTGCGCTTGACGAGCGTGACATGATCGCCTTCCTTCCACGACTCGACGATATAGGGGCCGCTTCCGGCAGTCCTGGAAAGATCCGCCTGTTCGGAGGCCGGCTGGGCGAGCGTCTTCGGCGAAATCAGGATGGAGCCGTGATAGCCGAGCGTGGGAATGAAGCCGAGCGTCGGCTTCCTGAAGGAAACCTTTACCGTCGCCGCATCCACGGCCTCTGCGCGCTCGTAGGTCTTGGGGAAGAGGCCGATCGGATTGATGCCATCCTTCTTGCGTCCGGCATACCAGATATCGAGATTGGCAACGACGGCTGCAGCATCGAGCGGCGTCCCATCCGAGAAGGTAACGCCCGGCTTCAGGTGCAGCGTGAACTCCGTAGCGTCGACATTCTGCTCCCAGCGCTCGGCAATCCACGGGCTGACCTTCCCGTCCGCATCGACATAGAGAAGCTTGTCGGCCACGTGGCCCCAGATATGGCCCTGGAAGCTGGAGATCGCGCTGTTGTTGGGGATCCATGTATCGCCGAGCGAGTCGATGAGGAAGGTGATGTCGCCACCCTCCTTCTTCGCATCGTTCGCGAATGTGGCAGCGGGGCCGGCAACTGTCGCAAGGAGCGCGAGCGCGGTCATGGCCGAGGTGGCGCGCAGCAGGCGGCGGCGGGCGGGGGAGAAGCGGGTGAGGGAAAGCAGGGAGGCGCGGTCGGTCATGCGGTGTTCCTGAAAAGGTTCGGGTTCTCGTAGCCCGCCGGCCATCGCAGGCTCTCGCGGGAGATCAATTTTGTAGCTGGCTAAAGGAAGGTTGCCGGACAACATGTGCCACCGCCGGCAATGCCGATACAACGGGTGCCCGCCGATGCCGGGAGGCCGGTGACAGCCTTGGGAATGTCAATGTCCGGAAATGCGGGTGCTGTCTCTCGGTTCACGGTCGTCGGCTCTCGTTTCTGAAGCCTAGACTAGGGTGCAGCGCACGCGATGAGAAAGACCAGTTGTTCTTATTCGATCGATTTTATAGATTATTTTGGTCGGTTTTCGCCCTTGGCCGGGATCAGCGTTTCAGGCGGGGATCGAGGCGATGTTTATGATGGTCTTCACGCGCTCCAAGCATTGAACCCGCAATTGACAACGCCATCCTTGCACCGCTGTCTCCAGCGTCAAGGCATCTCACGCTTGTCAGAAGTCGAAGGCGACCAAATGCGCCGATCCGATTCAGTCAGACCGAATGGCGTTCTGGCGCGGACTTCACGCGCTTTCGCGCTGCATGCTTAAATTGCAAGAGGGGCCATAATAGCTCTACGGCGCAATTTAAGGGTGAACGGAAAGCGTACAGATACAACAATGTCGTTGGTATGTTCTTCAACTCGCAAGCATGCGGTGGTGGTTTGAAGTAGTGATTTTAAATCAGCTGAATCTTTATAAGAAAAGATGCATTTTTGGAAACTTTTGTCCTGAAATTTCGCCATAACGCAAAACTTATTTTGCAAACGACCTGTGGCGTGGCAAAAGATACATGCATACGACCGATGGCCAACCTCATGCGGTGGCGCAATGATACGCACTATAACAGCGTAGCCGCACTTTACGAGGACCAGCTTTGCACTCGTCTTAACAGGTAGGAACATCCTGACTTTGACCGCGCTTACAGGCATGACGAAGATTTCATTTTATCGTCTGACCTCAGCTTTCCGGAACTCTGCCGCGGCGAGCCGGAGCGCAGCAAAGTTTGCGCCGCAATACGACATGCCGGGCGATACAATCCTCATCTGCGGCCAGACGAGTTCCTGCAGGGATCTGGTGGCCGAAGCCCTTGCCAGCGAGGCTGGCCGCGATGCGCGCCAGAGCCTGCGCCCTCATGCACAGCCCCGGACGAACGCGCAGCGCGAAGATGACACGCATGCTTCCCCGGTTGCGCAACTGGAAGCATTCATGCTGGCGGACATCGTTATTCTCGTGATCGACGCCCGTGACCCGGCGCATGACGGGCTGCCCGGCTTGCTCATCCGCCACCATCTCTTCCGCAGATGCGGCCTCGTCATCGCGGTGACAGCGCTCGAGCAGACCGAGGATGGAAGGGCATTTTTCGAGACCCTTCGTAACGAAATCGCGGCATTCTGCATGGACCGCGAGATGCCGCCAATGGTTCCGCTTGCCGGCAACCTGTCCGACCCGACCCAAGGCCACGACAAGCTGGCCTTTTACCCCTCCTGGTTTGCTGGGCAGACGCTCCGCGAGGTCCTCGAAGCCGAGGCCGCGCGCTCGATGCCATGGGAGGAGCGGCCCTTCAGATTGTCGGTCTCAGCCTTCGATCGGAGCCAGCCGGACGGGCCGTCCATCGAGGGCGTGGTCTACCAGGGCCAGATCGCGGTAGGCGAGCAGGTGCGCATCCTGCCCGGCGGCATGCTGTCGTCTGTTGGAGGGCTTATGACGCTTGCCCGAAAGGCCGAGGACGGCGCAGGTCATGCTGCCTTGCGCGTGACGCTCTCAGGTCCGGCTGCCTGCCGCCCGGGCCTGATCCTGGTGCCGGCGGACCGCCCCTGCGAGGTGACCGACCAGGTCGAGGCGACGATCGCCTGGTTCGACGACGCGCCGCTTCTGCCAGGGCGCACCTATGGCTTCAACCTCGGCGGGCAGTCAGCATCCGCCTCGGTGACCAAGGTCAAACAGGCGGTCGATCTCGACACGGCCCACGCTCTGGCGGCCGACAATCTTGGCCCGTCTGCCGCCGGCGTAGCCCATATTGCGCTCGACACGCCGTTGGCCTTCGATGTCGAGACCAATGGCCTCAGTTGTTTCCACCTTACGGACCCTGTCGCCGGCCACGTGATCGGCCTCGGACGGATCCAGCATGCCTTGCGCCGCGCTGACAATATTCACTGGCAGGCGCTGACCATCGACCGCCGCCGCCGCGCAGCAATGAAGGATCAGACGCCGCTGGTGGTCTGGATGACTGGCTTGTCCGGCGCCGGAAAATCCACGATCGCCAATCTGGTCGAACAAAAGCTCGCCGTAGCAGGCAGGCACACCTTCCTGCTCGATGGCGACAATGTGCGCCACGGCCTGAACCGCGACCTCGGCTTCACCGAGCCTGAGCGAGTGGAAAATATTCGCCGAGTGGCGGAGGTGGCTCGCCTCATGAGCGATGCCGGCCTGATCGTTCTGTGTGCCTTTATATCGCCCTTTCGCAGCGAGCGGCAGATGGCGCGCAAGCTGATGGGATCAGGCGAATTCATCGAGGTCCACGTCAAGGCATCTGTCGAAATCGCCGAAGCCCGTGATCCCAAGGGGCTATATCGCAAGGCCCGCGCGGGAAAACTCAAGAACTTCACGGGCATCGACAGCCCCTATGAAGAGCCGGAAGCCGCCGAGGTCGTACTGGACACTTCCGTTCTTTCCGTGCAGGAGGCAGCCAACCTGCTGGTCCGGCACATTACCGACAGTCTTCAAAGACGGTGAAAAAGCCAACTCATGCCGAACAGTAACAACATCAACACGCCCTTGACCCTGATCTCCTTCGGTCGCTCCGGCACCTCGCTGATCTCCTCGGTTCTCGATCAGCATCGCGAGGTGGAGTTCGTTGGCGAGACCGCACAGACTATATTCTTTGCCTGGATGGCAGCGGAACAGAGCAGTGGCGTGGTCAGAATGAATGCTGACCGGAATCAAGTCTTCGACCGGAATGCCTTCAGCGCGCGGGCGGTCCAGGGCCTCTTTTCCCACCTCTTCCCGTCCCAGAAGCGCTTCTGGCTGCATAAGCCGATCGGGATTCCGCAGGCGATATGGCATTATGCGGGCGACGATTTTCCCGCATGGTATTGGAACGTGCTGCATCAGAGCTTTCCGGGATCGAGGATGTTCACGATCCTGCGCAACCCCGTGGATGTCGCGGTCTCGGCCCGCCTCTACTGGGGCTTTGACAGTGAGGAGATCGTGCAGCAACTTGCGCAGATGGCGGAGCTGATCATTCATCCTTACGCCTCGGTCAGCTTCGCGGTCAACTATCACGACTTCGCCTCCGAGCCCGCAGTCCAAGTGCCGAAGCTCTGCGAGCAGCTCGGCATAGATTATCAGCCTCAGATGCTGGATGCCTTCAAGGTCAGGCATGTCGAGCATCGCCAAAGCGCTGCGGTGATCGAAACGGCTGTTCGGGAGATCCTGGCCGTCGAAAACCTGGAAACCTATCTGGAACGCATCGCCGTTATGTGGCGAACCTTTGGCCCAGAACCAGACTCTTTTCTGCAGACCTCGAAATATCTGCGGGCGCGGTAAGCGGTCCGAGCCTGATGGACGGAATCGATGTTGATACGCGCCCGCGGCGATCTCACGGATCAAATTTTATATCTGTAACTCCATTTTGAGACAGAATCTCAGTAACGCCCTTCACGATTTTGATATTTGCCGTGCGAGGCGCTGCAAGCGGTTGCAAATGTCAAAATAGACCGCTGGAACATCGGACCGATTTCGGATGGTATTGCGATCAAGCGCGGAGACCTGCCGCTCGTTATAAGAGGTAGTTCTGCGATTTGTTGAAGTCTCCTTGAGCGGCACTTGCGGAATACTATCCGGAGATGGTGAGCCCATAACGCATTTGCGTTGTCTGATAGGACTCGGATTCTCCGTCCGAGTTGCTTGTCTTGCGGATAGGGACGCATGTCGCCCGTCCCCAACACCAGGCATCATATCTTCAAGTTACTCTTGCCGATCGATACGCTCGGGCTCCCCGCTCTCCTGAGGCTCTGTCTCGCCTGGCGAGTTGCTCTCTTCTTCGGTTCCAGCCAAGGCCTCCTCAAGCGCGCGAATCCGCTCGGCGCGGGCCTCCAGCTGCGGCTCCCACCACTCGCGCTTCGTCTTTTCATGCGTCTCGACCGTCTCTTTTAAACGTCCGATTTCCGGAACGAACCAGTCGTCGATCAGCTGGCGGCTTTCATCGAGCTGCATCTGCAGGTCGGCGATCACCAGCTGCGCCCGCTCGGCCTCGCTGATCAGACGCCTGCGCAGGATCTGGACCTCCTTTTCAAACTGCAACTCGCGGCTGTCAATGCTCAGCCGCGTGACTTCGAGTGCTCCCTCGTCCTTTGGCAGGCGCGTCTTCTCGATCAGGCCCCTGGTCTTGGCCTTGAGTGCGTCAAGATCCGCAGCGAGAGCATCGTCCGAGATGTCCTGCGATCCAGACGAATCGAGAAGGAGGCTGCGGAGTCGCTCTCTGAGCGCCATCTGCTGCACCGTGCCGGTGGCCAGCCGCTCTGCCTGGTTGTCACAGAGGCTCTTCAGGCGGGCAATCTCGCTATCGCGGCTTTCGAACTGGGCTTGGCGCCATTCGACGCTGAGCCGCTCGAATTCACCGATGACGGCCTGCAACCGTTCGCTTTCGGAGGAGCCTGTCTTCTGGTTAGCCTCCAGCTCTGCCACACGCTGACGAAGCCAGCCGATCAGTTGCCAGGGCTCCAGGTAGCTCGGTAGCGATAGGGTGCTGAGCGCAAGATTGGCCGGCAGCGAGCCGCCCCAGACGCCGATATAATGTGCGCAACTCTCGTCAGTGGTGACGACGTTGTGCTGGGCCGGAATCTGAACGGCGTTCTCGACCGTCTTGACCTTGATCATGCTCACCTGATCGTGATGCGGAATTTCGACAAAGTCGTCGCCAATAGTGAAGTTCAGCATGCCCAGGATCGGCGTGCCCATAAGCCAGGTGTCAGCCACGCCAAGATGCGCCTCGGCCATTTCGCGGAACTCAGCGAAGCTATAGGGGCGGATATGAAAGCTGTTGTCATGGCCGGGATAGGCCTTGTCGTTCGGGCAGCTGATGACCATTAGGCCACCTTCGGCCAGCAAGCCGGGCAGCTTCCTCAGAAAGTCCTCCGGTTTGCCCAGATGTTCGATTGTCTCGAAGGAGACGATCACGTCAAAGAGCTCGACGTCGGCCAGCACAGTCTCCAGCTGTTCGGCATCGCCCTGAAGAAACGATATGCCATCGCCGCCAAAGAGCCGCTGCGCGGTTGCCACGGCCTGCTGATCAATCTCGATGCCCACAACCGCACGCGCACCCCAGTCGTGCATCAGACGGCAGCCATAGCCTTCGCCGCATGCGACATCCAGAACCCGCTTGCCGGCGACCAGATTACGCAAGGCCGCATAGCGGACCACATGCTCCGCACTGTTATAGCTGTGATAGGTCACTTCGGGATTGTCGAAGGGAAGACGCTCGAGGCTCATGCTCATTCCTCTGCTCAAGTTGGTGTCTGAAGTACTTAATTGAAAATCAGAATCAGCCTGATGTTTCGGGGCTCTGCTTCCACTTCAGATCTTTTTCGAAAACCTGATATTGTTATTCGTCGTTATGCTCTATGGACGCGGCTTGGCTAGCGCTGACACAGGCTTGAAGATTTCGCCGATCCTTTTCAGATAGGCCACCCGCGAATGCCGCTGACGCAGCCGGTCCGAGGCTCTTGCAGCGCGTTTACGGGCCTCGGGCCAGTTGTCATAGAGCATCTGGATCGCCTTGACGTAATTGGCAGCCACGGCATCCCGATCGACATCGCTATCGATGAGATAGCCGGTCTCTTCATCGATAAACTCTCCGATGCCGCCGACATCGGGCGCAAGGACCGGCATCCCGGCCGCCGCAGCCTCAAGAATGATGTTCGGCAGCCCGTCAAAGGCGGCTGTGTACAGCAAGGCGTCGAAAGAGGCCAAAGGCAGGGTTTCGAAACGCGTGAAGGGCCCCTTGTAAAGGAGATTTGGCAGCCCATCGAAGGCAGCCGGATCAAAGCGCGCATCGCTCCGCGTGCCGAAGACCTCGATGACGATTTCAGGTCGCTCCCGCGCCAGTTGCCGCGCGATCAGCGGCAGGAGATCGGGCCGCTTCTGGCCGTCAAGCCGCGAGGCCCAGAGCAGGCGCTGACGCGGCTGCTCATCCTGCGCTGTCTCGTGTGGGGAAGGCTCGCACAGCGTGTAGAGCACGTGCGCCTTGTCGGCGATTGGACGTCCTATCCGGTCGATGGCGTCCGACAGATGCCGGGTATGGTCCGAGACGATCGCGTGGATTACGTCGGCAGTCTCGGAGACTACCTCGAAAGCATAGCCGTTCTTGAAATCCCGGCCGAAAATTTCCGCTGACGGATCGCAGAAATAATAATGATAGATCTCCGCGCCGTCGATCTTCGCCGCAAAGTGCTTGAGAAACCTGTCGCCATAGCTGGAATGCTTGACGTGGATGCGCCTGACACCGACAATGTTCTGGAGCAGCCGCAGGGTCACCAGTTGGATGTCATCCACGCTCGGGGGCGTGGCCGTCAGCCGTGTGAGATCGACGAAGACGCTGCCTTCAGGCAGCCGGTTGAGCCAAGCCGTCTCGTCGAAGGGTTGCCCCGCCAGGAACAGGCATCGGCCTGCGGGCTCGAGATCCACCAGCGCCTCGGCAATCGAGATCAGATATTTCTCGCCACCTCCGGCCGCCAGAAAGGGCAGCAGGAAGACATCGGTGAACTGCCGTCCCGCCACCGCGTGGCAGAGATTGAAATAGGCCTCTGACGCTGAACGGTCGGCCGGCAGGTTTGACTGGATCTTGCGGCGCAAGAGAATTTCGAGATTGATGGTGGGATCGATCCGGTTGGCCGCGGCAAGAATGTCGATCATGCCGGGCTTCTGCGTAAAGTCCTCCAGCTGGAGCGCCTCGCGCGGATCGGTGTCTGGCTGCTTCTGAGCATCGAAAACAGGGGCGTTTAGTCTGAGATAAGTATAAGGCCGAAAGAGCCGACTAGGAGGAATTACAGGATTGCGAAGCGCGTTGGCGCGACGTAGCAGGCTGCCTTGTCTCTGCCGATAGAAGAGAACCGTGTTCTCTGCGATCTGAATATCGTGACCGGAGGCCAGGCATTCGCTGTTGAAATGCCATTCCTCATAGGCGAACCGAGGGTCGAGAGACATATCCAGAAACCGGAGCTCGTCGAAGACGCGGCGGTGACAAAACAGACGCGAGACATAGGGATGCTGCGCAAAGAAGTCGCAGGCGCCAATATGCTCCCGTCCATAAAATTTCCAGATATAGGAGGTTTCGCCGAAGCCTATGACATAGTTCGGAAAAATGACGGTCAAGCGGTCGCTCGATGTCGCCACGGCAAGCATGCGCTCGTAGAAGTCGAAGGAAATCAGATCATCGGCGTCGGCCGTAGCGATATAGGTCCCGCGGGCGGCGCGGATGCCGTCATTGCGCGACAGCCCCAGCGAACCATGGTCGACCTCCACGATACTTGCGCCATTAAAGGCGCTGTAATCATAGGTCTGCACAATCGCATCCGTTTCCCGGTCGGCCCTGTCGAGGACGACGACGATTTCGAAGGTGCTGCCGAGTTGGCGGGCGTAACGCACGGCCTCTTCGAGGGATAGAAGCGTCCGCACGACATACCGTGCTTCGTCATGCACATTCAGGATGATGGAGACGTCGAATTCCGCACGCGGGCCAGGCGTCTCGTTGCCGTCAAAGTTCATGCTCTGGCCCAAATGTTACCCCCGTCCGAGCGCCGCGTTCGGGCGGCATTGTCCTTCACGTATGCCGCTCTGTCGTTCGGTCAGGTTTGGCATTTGCAAGGTGGGTTTGCAAGGGAACGCCCTGTCGCATGCACAATAGGCATGGCCCTCAGTTCATGAAGGCAGGCGGCGGTACGCGATGGCAGCCTTGCCGGATCGGCGATGGCTTTGAGGAAAATTATGCCGACACGTCAACTTCTGATGTGGATGGTGCCGTCGGTTTCGCGGTCTCACATGTGTAGGCATGGCCGCAAGACCATGCGGGTGCCTCCAGCGATGCACGCATGCTGCACATGGTCTGAAGGATGGAGCAGCTTCGCCCCGAATGCTTCGACATCGCGCAGAATGGCCAACAGCCAATCCGGCCGAATCGCGACGTTATTGTTCTTGACGAGGCAGAGGAGGCAGACGCGTCTGTCTGACGCAGCCTCGACGCCGAGATTGCAGAGGCGCGAGACGTTGAAGGGGGTTGGCGCGGTGAGGCCGTCGCGGTTCGGCGCGCCTTGTCCGCCGGGCTTTTGACAGGATTCGACCCTTCCGAAAGGCAGCTTCCAGGGAAACCGGACGGCAAATTGCGGATATTCGCCTTGGGCCACGTAGCGGCCGTCGCGAATGGAGAGATCGCGTTTCGCTGCCAAGCTTAGCACGACATTGCGGCCAGCATCAGGTGAACGAGCCGGTCAGCCTGGGCAGGGCCATCCCCGCCGCGGTGCGCATAGCCTCAACCGCCTCACGCCAGTACTGCTCATGATTCAACCCATCGATATCTCGCGCCACGCCACCGTCCCGGAGCCTGATGTCGGGTCATCGCATCTCGCGATAGGCGCCGCCACGGAGCCGAAGCGTAACCTTCCTCCGTCGGCTTTCAGGCAAGGTGCGGCGACAAGGGTCAGCCCGATCAGGACTGACCGGACAGGGCTGTGTCCCCATAGACCCTATTAACATAGCGTGCGGCCGTGGCGAAGGCGTCAGGCCCACCGGCCTTGGCGGCGAGCATTTCCACCACCACCCAGCCGTCATAGCCTTGGGCGCGCAATGTCGCGGCGGCGCCCGGGTGATCTGCGACAGGCATGTCGAAGCCGCGCAGATCCGGCTCGGCAGCATGGAAATGCACGATCTTGCCGGCACAGCCATGAATGGCCTCGATAATGCTGTCGCCGCTCAGTTCGACGCAACTCGTATCGAGATGAATGCCGAGCCCAGGATGGCTGACCGCATCGACCATCTCGCGCATCTCGGTCCACCGATCGAGAAAGTCGCAGCCATAACTCTGCGGAACCGGCTCGAGGCCCAGCACCAGACCATATTGCGCGGCGACCTGCGCCAGCGCACCGAGCCGCTCTCGGCCCAGATCGAAGGCCTCCGCCACGCTGAGCGCACCGCGGCGGCGCTGGCGCGGCGCGCCGAACACAGCCGTGCGCGCGCCTAGCGCTTGGCCGACCCTGCCGACCAGATGAATATGCATGCGCATACGCTCAAACGCGCTAGGCTCGCTTAGTAACTCGACACCCTCGGCGCCGAAGAAGATCGCCTGCAGCGACGAGGCGCTGAGACCGAAACGTGCGAGATTGCCAGCATAATCGGCCAGCCGCTGGTCGGTCAACTCGCTCCAGGGGGCGATCCGAGTCGGAGCCACCTCGATGCCGGTAAAGCCGATAGCCGCCAGCGCTTCGAGTTCGCTTACGGTCGGCTCCTGCTCAAAAGCCAGATTGGATAGGCCGAGCTTCATGCCTTGGCGCTTTCGATGAACAGCTTGAGTTCGTCCAGCATGGTCGCGCGGTCTATATGATAATCGCCTTGACCGCCGAGAAGAGTGGCATGCAGCGTGCGCATGTCGTATCGCGGCGCGGCCTGCGATGGCCCGCCGATCTCTGTGCCGGGAAAGAACGTCTCGACAATGGCGGCGGTCTCCAGCGGCTCGACCGCAACATTCACCACTTCGAGGCCCGAGGCCACGACTCTGTCGAGATCGTCGGCGAAGCGGCGCATCGGATACCATTGCAGCGCAGCGTTCGGCACGATCTTATCGACCTGGTTGCCGACGATAAGATCGTAGATCGGGTTCTTCTTCAGGCCTTCGCCGAAGAGGCCCGGCAGGCGGATGATCGTGCAGCGCTTGAAGCGGGCCTGCGCCCAGAGTTCCAGTTCGCGCCGATGACGGCCATAGGGCTGCGCCAATGCCGGATCGGGCTGATCGGCCTCGCTCACGCCAACGGGGACGGGATAGACATCGACCGTGGAAACCAGCACGAAATGATCCGCCTTCACCGTTTCCAGCGGCTCCGTCAGCAGGGCTATGCCGGCCTTGTCCTGCTCCGGCTCCTTGTTGGCCAGCCACTTGACCGCCGAGACCCCGGCGCAGACCAGCGTCGAAAAATGCTCCCCCTTGATCTCTTGAATGTTGGAGGAATTGTAGCGTGCGTCGTAGGCGTGGCTGCGCGCCAGCGTCGAGCCGACGAACCCCGTGTAACCGATCAAGCCCGTCTTTGCGCTCATCTGCTCGCTCCCCCGAAACCCGGCATGAGAATGTCGTCGCGGATTGCGAAGGATCGCGCAACAGGTCCTTTGGAATTGTTTTCTTCAAGCAGCGAGAGAATCCGCTCCGTGGCGTAGAAAATCGTGTCGATCTTGCCCGAGAGCACGCTGAACGTTCGGCCATCGCGATAGATGGCGCAGCTGCGGTCATCTTCCTTACCCATCGGCTTGGTCTTGATAGAGAGCTGAACACCGCCATAGCTGAAGGAATCTGCAAAATGCGGCACATAGCGGCGGATCTGCTCTTCCATCGCCGCACGCTTCATCGCCACCAGTTCACCATCGACGCTGCGCAGCTTTGCCCAGGCCTCCTCAGAACTCGCATATTGCCCAAGCGGCGTATGTACCACGCTCGACAGGGTGAAGATCGAGGGATCCTCTGTCGGATAGACCGAGCAGAGCGGCCCATCCACGAGCGTGATCGCTGGATGCGGCTCTTTGGCTTCGTAGTAGAGCAGCATGGTCGGCTCGAAGAAGATGTCGCGCGGAATATCGGAGAAGTGGCCCCAAGTTGCGTCAATCACATAGTCGAAGCGCTCGCCATCCACCTCCACATGCGTATCGAACCGCTTCAGCGACGTGACCCGGGCGTTAAGCTGGAGGATATTGGCAAGCCGCTCCTCGAAATGTTCACGCGCATGCTTGATCATCAGCACCCGCTCTTCCGCCAGCACCGCGCCGCTGATATTCTCGAGCCAGGGCTTGGTCTGCGTCGTCTCGATGAAATCGATGCCCGAGGAGGCCATGATCATCTTGTAGGTTGGAAAGTCCATCAGGCTGTCGCGGTTCGGTACGGCATAGATGTTGTGCGCGATGGGGGCGGAGAGATCCGGATAGCGCTCCAGAAAGCGCAGGAAGCCATCGCGCGACTGCTGCCGCGTGCCGTGATGGCGGGCATAGTGGAAACCCATGTGCAGGCGGAACTGGTTGTTGCCGGAGGCACAATGCAGCGTCCGCCGCTCTGCCTCGAATATCTTGACCTCGAAGCCAAGGCTCGCCAGCGAAGAGCCGATGTGGCAGCCATACCAACCGGCCCCGATGATTGCGACTTTAAAAGGCAATTCCGTCTCCACGAATATGTCAAGCGGCTTTTATCGACTTCCACTGAAAGCCTTGGGGAAATAATAACACGTCCGCGGCCGCATATCACCGCGCGCGAACGCAGTCAAAGCCTCTTCAGTCTGCCGCGACCAACTGAATGACCATCACACGAAGAGCCTCAAAAGAAAACGTCATGTCATCAAGCGCCGTCGAGCGGCATGGACATTGTCACCAAATTATGCGAAGTGCTCGGCCGATATTTACAGCACAACCTTAACCATTAGAAGGCGACAAAGATTAACCCTAAAATACATTACCATTTTTAATGTAAGATTCAGGGAAATTTTTGGATTATTGCTAAAAATCAAGCAGAAAGCAAAGAAGGTGCATAGCGGTGGCAAAAGTCGGAATATGCTTCATTTTCAACCATCCATTTCCACTTCAAATCCCCATTTTGAGGAAAATTTACGGGCCAAGATTCTCGAAAATACTTTTTCTTATTCCGTTTCACAGAGATGAAGAAAGTGATGATGTTCACACAGTCTATCATGGCGCGTATAGTTTCGACGCAATAATTGTTGACGCACGTGATAGAATTAAGGAGCGGTTCAGTGACTGTGAGCACGTCTTGTTTGTTCACAACGATCTCATGCTGGCGGGCCGCTACAATGAAAATTCTGTTACTGATCTTCTAAATCTCAACGAGCACCCCTTCATTGCAGGCGTCGGTAAGTTGGGAAGATTTGCCTTCGATTGGATATGGAAGGCCGCCCTACCTTATAAGTGGCGCTTTCCTATGGACCCTTTTCTCGGCAGTGGGGCGGAAAAGGCTAAGCAATATCTTCCAAGCAGGGAGGTCGTCAGCAAAATCTCTGAAGGCGCCGGCCATGATGGGGGGCCTACTCATCTAGAGGCTAGAGAGTCGGATTTGAGTTACATGTATTTTTATCCCTTTATATATCAACAGATATACATGAATCCTAACCATGTCGATAGCAATCAGGTCTTTGAAATCGAATACCCGCTCTACGGAGGATATTCAGACATATTTACTGTGCCGATGGCTCAGTTTCCTGAATGGATTCATACGATGGGTGTTCTGGCTTCGATGCAGCTTTTCCCCGAAATAACGATCCCAACCTCGCTAGTGTGGACTTTCGGTCGCCTTAATACAGAGCATACGCTTCAGTTAAAGAGCTCAATCCTTTGGCAGAAAGATCGTGAGCTTGCAAATGATATTAACTGGGTCATTGATCGTTTTCAAGAAGGGCGTGATTATATTCATCCCGTAAAGTATGAGAGATATGCTGCGGGATCTTATGATAATCTTATTGAAGAGATTTCCAATGCGAGCGCGATGCCAAAGGTGGAAATTTGACATTGTCGTTTCTTTTCCCTCAAGCTCATATGACCTCGTAATCTTCTCTTTAAAGAAGATTACGTAATTCATAATCGTGCTTGTAGATGGAAATCATGCAAAATGAGCTTCCAAATGCTGGTGTACGCCATTGATATTAGATACACGTGTAATTTCTTACTAAGAGCATGACCCACAACGCAATCATAGATTCTGGCGCGGTTCATGGGTAGGCAGAATTCCGCATCAGGCCGTACTGGTGAGCAACGCATGCGCATGGTTTTCCGGGTCGTTTGAGTTCAACATAGAGTATCAAACCCAATCAGGTATCAGCTTGAGGCTCTAAATCCCTATTTGCACACCGGCCCCTCGCGAGCCCAACTTAGACTTTAGAGGGTCAGGTCTTCGTGCGAGAGGTGAATAAAGATGGGCAGTAAGGAAACGGCTTCATGATCTTTGATATCGATCAAGAGATAAGTATTAAAGCGCTGCAGGAAGCTGCTCAGACTGCGATGGCAGGGGGGAGACGTTCTGAAGCTGCACGTGCCTACGCACGTTTGGCGGATCTCATCGATATACCGAGTTTGAATATATGCCAAAGCGCGGTCGTTCTCGCCTTCGAGCATGATCTTGTTAATCTTACTTTCGACGTTGGCGAAAAGGCTTTGAAAATTTATCCAGATGATGGCGAACTCATCGTCTATTACGCTGCTGCTTCATATCAACTAACGCCCAATATCGAAACCTACCAGAAACTTAGATGGGCGCTGAAGACGAATCCGCGGCAGTGGGGCAGTGCCTACCGGGCTTTCGCCGCTGCAGCTCAAAATACTGATAAAGCGCGAGAGGCCATTGCGGATCTACAATCTATCATCGGCGAACTCTCAGCTATTCAAGACAAGGGGACTGCCAAGGCGTCGGCAATTGTAGAACTCGTCAATCTTCTCCATCGTAATCCGCCGCTTGATAACGGTATGCTAGACGAAGCTTTGCGGCTAGCTTACGATCACTCGCCCGATCTCTATGAGTTGGTTTGGTATGCCGATCCCGATGGCCGGGTTATCCGGAAGATAAGCGGGGAGCGTGGAGATGAGCGTGCTGACAGGCTGGATCGAATTAATGAAGCTATTATCGAATTCGTATCCGGCAGAACTGTGGACTGGCCACGTGGCCAAGCATTGCTTCGGCACGACTTAGCAGCACTGATTGAAACATATGACGTTATTCCGACGTCAAGACTCGGGCAAAATCGTCGAGAACTCATCAAACGCGGTTTGTCAGAAACATTCATTGAGGTTCTTGAAGCCGGTCCTACTGCTTATGTCGATGTTATTTCTCCTAAGGAGGCTGGCAAGGCTTGGCGATGGGACGAGAATGTTAAGCCGCGCGTTAGAGATATTTTAGATGTTTTAGATCAACGCCATAAGAGATCGCTCTCGCCCTTTGCAAGCGGTCTTTTACAAACCGGCAGGATGATCGGGACGGAGGCGTTTGCTTTCCCTCAAGGACAGAACAGTTTCATCGTGGCCCAATGGTGTGAGGCGGGTTGCTATCTGTCCGATACAGTCTGGATCTTCCCTAGCCTCCGGACGATCCTGTTCTTTCGGGAAAGCAAAATCAGCGCGAAAGCGATCACCGCCTTTGTCCATCGGCTCTTTTTTCATTTTGCGAAATTTTCGGTCCTGGCCTACCCATCATCTGACGCCTTCAATGGCTCGATCCACGTCGTCGCGCCGGTCCTACCCCATATCGGGCATTACATCTGGAATGCGATCTCAGGTTGGTCGCCCTTCTTCCGCTATGCGAAGCGGACGGAGGCTGACGGTCTTGCTGTCTATCAGAATATGTCGATCATCTGCGATGTCCGCGATCTTTATCCCGAACAGATAAAACAGCCACTACTGCTTCTCAACGATGAGCAAGATGCGGATCTGCGCATCCTGGCTGGCGAGACTATTCTGACGCTCAAATCCAATTACATCACCGAGGAACTCGCCAATCGCGTGATGATCGCAGCGGCAGACAAGGCGAAGGGCACTATTATAGAGGAGGCCCGTGCGCTGCGAAAGCACTGCTTCCCGCTGGTGCTCGTCACGCTGCGGCTCGGCAACCGGTCCTGGATCGGACAGGCCGAGGGGCTTAGCCTGATGATGGAGGGTCTTCACGCGGAGTTTCCCTCGATCGGCTTCATTCTGGACGGCATCAATACCGGCGTCTCACAGGGGTGGACGCACGCCTTCATGTCGGTTCAGGAAGAGATCGACATGGCTCAGTCGATCATCGACCGGCTCGACCCGGATGTCATGATCCTTAACAGCATCAATTGTTCCGGCGCCGAGAGCATCGTCCTGTCACAGATGGCGGATGCTTTCATCGCACCGGTCGGCGCGGGCATGGCCAAGTACCGATGGATCGCGAATCTCCCGGGTGTCGCCTATTCCAATCGCGGTTTCTCCGCCGATGACCACTTGTACGGTCATCTCTACGACTACTACCGGGAGCATGCACGTGCCGCGCGCCACCTGCCGGCAGAGCTGGTGCGGGACATCGCCGTAGAAGGCATGGAAGCGTTGCGGAGCAATTTTCAGCTGGACTGGCGCGATCTCCAAGCGCTTGCCTCGGAACATTTTAAAGAATTGTTTTTTCAAGCGACGGCAGAAGATGAAGCCTTGGTGGATGCTGGGCTCCGACCGTTGGACCGCAGGCCGCAAATAACAACGCATGGGAAACCCAGCATGGCAGCACAGTATCAGCACTATATTTCCCTGGGGTCAAATTGCGAGATTGCCTTCCAGTTCCGGCGCGTCCTGCAGCAGGACAGCTCCAGCTTCTTCTCTTGGAACGTCACGGATTGCAGTGCCTTGCTGCGTCTCTTGAAGACCCGTTTCGAAGGAGTCGCGGAACTGGACAACATCCGGCCTCACAGCCATCCCTCGATGCTGCTCGACACGCGCTATGATTACCTTTTTCACAACCCCTTTGCGACAGGTGAGCCGAGCGAAGATCCGCAGTTCGATACGACCTGGGCAGCCTATCGGTCGAAGGTCGAATATTTGGTCGCGAAGTTTCTGCGCGATGCTGCCTCGGACGATCGCACGGCCTATTTCTACAAGACCGATGAAGAGGATGTGCGCGGAAAAGCGCGACTGATCCGCGATGCCCTTCAGGATCTGCATCCGAAGGATAATTTTGATCTGGTTATCATCCAGACACGCGACCGCGAGGAAGCGGATTGGGGAGAGTCGCGGCTGAGAAACCGCTATGTCAGACGCTTCGCTCCATTTGACGATGCGACCGATGGGCATGTCAGCAGTTATGACGCGATCTTCCGCGAGTTCCCGAAGGCCGTAACGATGTATTATGCAGGCTATTGATCCGTACCGATCGGGAGCGTCGGGTTGAACCCCGAGGCCTGCTTTCCGGTCCAACGCTTTTAGAACTCATCGGCCAACAAAAACGCCCGCGATGTCCACACCGCGGGCGTTGTTGTTCGGTGCTCTCTGTTATACCAAGTGTCGATGATAGGAACCTATAGGATGGTTCAGTGCTTGCCTCTGGCGTTGTCGAGGCTCTTGATGGATGCGACGGCATCGATCTGCGAACCTCTCCTAGCCAGAAAACCCAAGACGCCTGTCCTATAGTTTTCTATAATCGACACTTGGTATTAGCAGTCAGCTCGCCTTGTCGCGCAGCTCCAGCCTTTTGTCGATCGCCTGCATCAGTCCCTTCATAGCCTGCGACCAGTCGCGCTGCTCCATGGCCGCCACGGCCGCCTGGCTTAGGCTCCGCAGCTTGTCGCGATTTTCCGCAAGTTCACGCAGATGCGCGACTGCTTGGGCGGGAACATCGCCTGTAGGGTCCATGACGTAGCCGGTCTCGCCATCGCGTATGGCCTCGCGCACCGCGCCGACATCATTGCCCAGCGCCACGACGCCGAGTTGCATCGCCTCGAGCAGCACGAGCGGCAAGCCCTCATATTGCGAGGGCAGGATCAGCACGTCATGCGCTCCATAAAGCGCGATCAGCTCGTCCCGGTCATAGACCGGCGGCTGCAGATACGGCATCAGCGTTTCGACGGCCGGATTGCGTGTATCGGATACGACTGACTTGCCGACGATCGTCCAGTTGATCGGCAGGTTCATCTCGTGGGTGCGCGCGACGATGTCTGCAAGCGTATCGAGACCCTTCTGTGGGTCCAGGCGGCCTAGGAAAAGCACGCGAAGGCGGTCGGCGCGGCCACGACCGGCGAGCGCCTCTTCGATGACGTGGGGCTCTGGCGCAAAGGTCGGCGCATTGACGACCGGCACCAGCTTTTCCGCCGGTATACCCATGCCCCGGCACCAGTCCGCCAGTCCCTGCGAGCAGGTGGCGATGTGGTCATAGGCATGTTCGAAAGCCAGCGTCAGGAACGTGTGCCCGACAGGACGACCCGTGGCCGTCAGGTCGGTCAGATGCAGGGACGCGACGGTGACGACCTTACGCCGGCGCAAAGCGCCCATCAGCCAATTGGCGCTGGCGGCATGGGCGTTGACCACCACATCCTGCCAGCCCATCAGCGCCACGGCGCGCTCGCGCTGCCCTGGATCGTTCCAGGCCGAGAGCGGCGTGCCGAAATACTCCTCCGGTCCTGACCAGGGCATCTGTGTCGGATCGAGCAGGAAGATGATGTTGTCGAACACGGCCTGCCACTCTTCGGTCAGCCGGCCATTGTTGCGCTCGGTAATGTAGAGGTGAACCCCCCAGCCCTCGGCCTTCATGGTCCGTGCCATGTTCAGCACGACCTTCTCCACGCCGCCGAATTCGACCAGCGGAAGCAGGAAACCAATATTGCGGCCGTGACGGCGGCTTGGCGGAAAGGTTGCCACCCCGCCCCAGCCCTTGCGTTCGATGTGATAGGCATCGACCCGGCGGAACAGCGTCTTGCGCCAGTTCCACGGGATCCGCCCCGCCTCGCGATAGGGCGAATTGCACAGCCGCTCCGCGGCAAGCAGCAGATCGAAGCCGACCTTGCGACCAAGCGTCTGCGTGCCCTTGGCTGAAAGCGTCACCGACAGCTGCGCCAGGTCGGAGCCGCTGTGCATCACCAGCGTCTGCAGCCAGCCGAGATCGGTACGCGCCACATCGACGAGCGTGTTGAATGGCATCATGATGAGATGCGCGTCCTGTACCGTCTCTACCCGCTCAGGGCGGATGCTGTAATCCTCGGCGTCTTCGCCGGGCAAGTTGCTGGCCTCCACTCGCACAGCGCCGATCGGTGCCAAGCTGAGCTTCTCCTCCAGTGCCCAGAACAGCCAGGAGGCGATCCTTGCCTGCTGGAGAACCCGCAGAGATGCCGCGGTGGTCACCGCCAGGAAGGCTGGCACCGAGGAACGGCCGGGCTCGATCAGCGCGGCCCAGAAGTCCGCAGGGAAATCCGTGACGTCAGCGGAAAGATCATGAGGATCGCTGGCATAGACGATGCGGTTCTCATCGGCCAGGTAGATCGCATAGCGTGGAAATTCGCGCTGCTCCTGCGCCCTTATCTCCTTCTCGGAGAAGAAGGCGTTGTGCTTGCGTTGCATCGAATACCGGATCATCGCATCCACCTTGGTGGATTCCGCCAGCATACTCTCCGGTCTTTTGCGATAAAGAAAGCCGAAGTTTTCGAGATGCTTTCCCTTGAAGCCGTGTTCTAACGCGCTGATGAAGAAGTCCCAATCCTCGTAGCCCTGACGCATCGCCTCATCGAAGAACACGCCGGCCTCGAACACGCGCCGGTGCAGGAGACTACCCGCCTCGCAAAGGTTCATGTTGCGCATGAGCAGAGGCGAAAAGTCACCGCCATAATCCCAACCTTCGCGCAGGCCGAACATATCGACATCGGGATAGACCCAGTCCACCCCTTCCCGCAGCAAGTAAGCCGAAGCGCGCTCCAGCGCATGCGGATGCAGGCGATTGTCGGCATCGAGGAAATAGAAGAGCTCGATCTCCGGCCGCATCGCCAGGATGTGGCGAACGCCGAAATTGCGGGCAGAGCTGAGGCCGCCATTCCTCTTGCGAAGATAAAGGGTCGCCTCGGGATAGGCCGTGGCGTAGGTCGCGCATGTCTCGTGCGTGGATTCGAACGGGCAGCCGTCATTCACCAGGACGTGCAGAATCTCGTCTGCCAGCGTCTGTTGGCGGATACTCTCGATCGCTTCGATGACCAAGCCGGAGTGCCGGAAGATAGGCGTGATTATGGCGATCCGGCGCTTCAATGGAACGGAAGGCGACATTTCAGGCGGCATCCGCGTCCCCCTTGGCATAGTCGAAGGTGATGTCGCTGAAATGGGCCCAGCAGAAGCGTGCGCGCTCGCCTTCCGGTAAGCGTGTCAGAAGATAGAGGTCTGCCGGCTCGGCCAGAGGTTCGGCCAGAAACAGGGTCACCATCGACGGCGTGCGGGCAGGCAGTACCACCCAGTCGCTCTGATGCTCCAGATTGAGGCTCGGCAAGGTGATCTCGCCGCGCGTGGCCGGCGATCCCAGGCCGAGCCCATAGACCACGCGGCCCGCTTCCGGATGCATTGTCTCGACGCGGGCAGAGATGCGCACGACACCGGCTGGACAGGCGAGCGGCAGACATGCCTTGGTGGGTGACAATCCAACGGGATGGACCTGGATGCTCTTTTCCGTCTCATGGAAGAAGGTCATGGAGGGATCGTTCCGTGAATCGATGATGGTCATGTCGGCCTGCAGCGCCAGTGTGCTGCGCTCCATGCCACTGCCGAGCAACCGCACGGCTTCGCTGGAATGGGCCAGGCGAAGGCCCGGCGAAGCCGTCCAGCGATTGAAGGCCAGGGTGCTGCCGATCCGCTCGCCATTGATGGCCGCTTGCCAGCGCTCGATCGGATGCGAGACCCCGAGGCCCAGATGCAGCCCCTCGTCGCCCGTCCAGCGGCCGGACAGGTGCAGCGAACACGATTCGACGGGTAGGGCCCGGTCGAGTGCCAGGCGCAGCCAGCCTTCCGAGAGCGCGCGGCGCGCCACGGTCCAGCGACCGACGACTTCGTCACTTTCAAGAGCGCGCAGCTGAATATGCAGATCGCCTTCGCTCTTGGGAAGGCTGCGCAGGTAGATCGCGACATCGCACAGTCCCGCGGATTGATCCGGCAGAAGCTGTTCGAAGGTTTTGACCGAAAGGCTGTCTGCCGGATGGGAGAACCGGCTCGGGCCGACGGGCGTGGCAGCCCGCCGCTCGGCAAGGCGATTGTGCTGGACCAGAACTTCCAGTGCGGCAAAGGACGCCGCCGTCGCTTCGTAATCGGCGCGCAGCGAGGCGGTGGAGCGCAGGAGATCGGCATTGGCGCGCGACAAACGGCGCACGCAGGCGCCAATCCGGCCGAAAATGAATGGCGTAACCTGGTCGGGCGCGGTGAGTTGGGTGATGAGTGGCGCCGGTCCGCCGGTGCTTCCCGCCGGGCTGGCGTAATAGGCCTCGATCTGTTCGCGGATAGCCGGCGAACTGGTGATAATACTATCGAGGTCAACCGGAATTGTCGTCTCGTCGGAATTCGTCGCGTCGAGGCTGTCGATCGACAAGGCCACAAGCGTGCATTCATCGGACGTATGGGTCAGCGCGGCAGCCTGCACGTCCGGTTCCAGCGCAATCCATGCGATCTTGACGGGAAGATGAGCCGACGGGCCCGAGCTATGCCTTGGGAGATGCTGAGAGGGGGCGTCCTGCATGAATGTGCCAAATATCCTGAATCGTGTTGCGACGAAAATGCATGTAAAGGCTTTTGCCGCCTTTTGGAAGCAAGAGCAACGGCAGGTTGGGGGTTCAGCAGAAATGCGTTATGGCGCGGTTTTCGCGCCACACGCTGGCCCTTCGACTGCCCATCGCCAGCCTGCTGTGCAAAAGACGTTTCGCGGAGGGGCCTGCGCGTCCATTCACACAGTTACTCAATCTGCGCTGAGCCTTCGCGGTATGAGGCTGATGAAGACCATCTTGAGGAAGGCAAAGGCTTTGCGCGAGAGCTTCTCGAAGCCTTAGACTGGCCTGCAGTATCTCTCCCCCATGCGAAAGAGTTCCGAATGTGAATGCGGCCAAGCGTGCTGTCCATTTCCAAAGGTCGATGTAACGGAAGAATATGCTCTGGGCGGCAGCTCCTCAGGCACGGAGGCCATGGCAGCCCATGCTAAGAACGGAAAACAGGCTGTAGGCAACTTCGCGCACGTCTTTCTCCCGCTGACGATCGCTACCGGTAGCTTCCGCCAAAAAGAAAAAGCCGCCGCTCCTTGCGGAGCGGCGGCCATTAAGTGGTTAGCGAATAACCAGACGGAAGACTTCCGGTGCGTAGTAGTAACCGTCGGAGTGGCGACGGTAGCCGCGGCGGGCTTCGCGGTAGCCGCGGTGACCGCGCCAGTAGCCCCGACGCTCTTCGCGGCGTTCCATGCGGCGTTCGTGCCTGCGATCCTGGCGCTTCATCCAACGGGGGCGGTCGTCGCGATGACGATACTGAACATGCTGTGCGTCAGCGGTCAGCTGAACGGGCGCCGGCACGACCGGTGCGGCAGAGGCGGCTGAAAAGCTTGTGAGGCCCAGCACGACCGCAACAGCGGCAGCGCCGAAAACGTGAGTAAACTTGGTCATTGGGTCATCCTTGCTAAGTATGTCTTACTATTAGACACCGGGGGATGAACCTAGGGTGAATAGTCCGTTCATCCAGATGGGGCGGTGAATGGACGATGTGCAAACCGTATGGGCTCGAAGATCCGCACCGGCGGCGGGGTGTCGGTGAAGCGCTCGATCTCGACGCGGGTCAGCTGTCCGGTGCAGCCCTGCGCGAGTTGCGAGGTACCGATGTCGCGGGTGAGAATGTTGGGGTTGCCGTGGACGCATGTGGCGTTTTCGGCTTTTGGATCGTGCGGCTCGAACCAGGCGCCGGTGGCAAGCTGCATCACGCCGGGGCGCAGGGCCTCGCTGAGCACCGCGGCGGCAAGGCAGCTGCCACGGGCGTTGAAGAGGCGCACGACGTCGCCATCCGCAATGCCGCGCGCGGCGGCGTCTACAGGGTGGATGCGCAGGGCCTCGCGACCGCCGATCTTGGTTGCGCGACTGACGGCGCCGTAGTCGAGCTGGCTGTGCAGGCGCTGGTGCGGCTGGTTGCAGACGAGGTGCAGCGGGGCGGGGTCCGTGCCCGGGGCGTCGGCATGCGGCGGATACCACCGTGGATGGCCCTGGCAGTCCTCGTAGCCGAAGCTGTCGATGACATCGGAAAAGATCTCGATCCTGCCGGAGGGGGTGGCGAGGGGAAAGGCGTCCGGGTCTTCGCGAAAGGCGCGGGCGGGGCCTCCGGTGTCCGGTTTGAGCGGCAAAGCAAGCTCTCCACGGTCCCAGAACGTCTCGAAATCGGGCGCGTCGTGGCCACCGGCGGCAAGGGCCTTGCGGGTCGTCTCGTAGAGCACGGCGAGCCAGTCGCGGGCGCTGCGGTTCTCCGTGAAGGTCTCTCCTGTTCCGAGCAGGCGGGCGAGGCCGGAAAAGATGGCATAGTCGTCGCGCGCTTGCCCCACCGGCTCGATCAGCTGCTTCATGGCGATCATCAGAGGATCGCCCGAGGCCGCGCCGATATCGTCGCGTTCCAGCGTCGTCGTTGCCGGCAGCACGATATCGGCGTGCCGGGCCGAGGACGTCCAGGCCGTCTCGTGCACGATGATGGTCTCCGGCCGTCGAAACGCGGCGCAGCCGGTTGAGATCCTGATGATGGTGGAAGGGATTGCCGCCCGCCCAATAGACGAGCCTGATATCCGGGTAGCGCCGCGCCTGCCCGTTATAGGCATAGGGTGCGCCCGGCTGGAGCAGCATGTCGGCGATGCGGGCGACGGGGATGAAATCCGCGACCGGGTTGCGGAACTGATCGAGCGTCGGCAGGGGAACAGCGAGATCGTGCTTGCCGGTATTGCCGAGCGCGCCGAGCGAATAGGAATAACCGCCGCCGTCCAGTCCCATCTGGCCCAGCATGGCGGCAAGCACGATGCCCATCCAGACCGGTTGCTCGCCATGGTCTGCCCGCTGCAACGAATGGCTGACGGTGACGAGCGTTCTCATCCGCGCCATGTCGCGCGCAAGCGTGCGGATCGTCTCCGGCTCGATGCCGCAGAGGGCCGAGGCCCATTCCGGGGTCTTCGGGATGCCGTCGGAGGCGCCGGTGAAATAGGCCTCGAAGCGATCGTAGCCCACGGTATAGCGATCGATGAATACACGGTCGTGCAGGCGCTCGGCGACGAGGACATGAGCGATGCCCAGCATCAGCGCGACGTCCGTTCCCGGCGTGATCGACAGCCATTCGCCGTTTGCTTCGGGGGGGAAATCGTCCCTCAGCGGGCTGACGAGGATGAAGCGGCAGCCGCGCGCGCTGGCACTGGCGATCCTGTCGCGCACGATATGCGCGCTGTTGCCGCCGCCATGCACATCCGCGTTCTTGATGGCCATGCCGCCGAAGGCGACGACCATCTGCGCGCTGCGGGCGATGGCGTCCCACGTAACGCTCTTGCGCTCCACATGATCATAGGGACCGAGCACATGCGGCATGATGACCATGGCGGCGCCCGAGCTGTAGGTGTTGACGGACCTGACATAGCCGCCGAGCGTGTTCAAAAACCGGTGGATCTGGCTCTGCGCGTGGTGGAAGCGCCCGGCGCTCGCCCAGCCATAGGACCCGCCGAACACCGCCTGCGGGCCGTGGGTGTCGTAGACCCTGCGAAGCTCGGTTGCGACCAGCGACAGGGCCTCGTCCCATTCGACCTCCACGAAATCATCCGCGCCGCGCATCTCCGCCGAGCCGGGTCCATGCTCCAGCCAGCCGCGCCGCACGGCGGGGCGGCGGATGCGCATGGGGCTGTCGGCGCTGGCGGGCAGGTTTCCCAGAAGCGGCGAGGGATGCGGGTCGTTCGCATGCGGGCGGATGTCGAGCGTCCCGTCCTGAAACCGGCCGGAAAAGGCGCCCCAGTGGGAGCTGTGCGACTTGAACGGTGTCATGCTCTCGTCTTCTCAACCGCTGACGGAAAGGCATCGTCGGGCAGGATCTTGCCGGGGTTCATGATGCCCTTCGGGTCGATGGCCGCCTTGATGACGCCCATGAGATCGACAGCGGACCCATGCTCGCGCCTGATATAGCCGATCTTTCCGGTGCCGACGCCATGCTCGCCGGTCGACGTGCCGCCGACGGCGATGGCGTGGTGGACCATGGCCTTGTTGATGGCGGCGACCTCGGCGAGTTCGCCAGTGTTGTCAGGATCGACGGCGAAGACGACGTGGTAATTGCCGTCGCCGACATGGCCGAGAATGGCGGCGGGAACGCTGCAATCTTTCAGCAATTCACGTGTCATCAGGATGCAGCCGGCAAGCTCCGACACCGGCACGCAGACATCCGACGACCAGCCTTTCGCGTTCGGGCGCTGGGAGACGACGGCGTAGAAGGCGTTGTGCCGCGCCTTCCACAGGCGGTTGCGCTCTTCCGGTGTGCTGGCGAAGGCGAAATCCCGTCCGCCATTCTCCTCGACGATGGCGGCGACCATCTCCACCTGCTCGGCCACACCCGCGGGCGAGCCATGAAACTCGAAGGCGAGCGTGTCCGCGACGTCGAGCGACAGGCTGGAATAGCGGTTGACGGCATCGATCAGGCCGCGATCCATCAGCTCCATGCGGGCGACGGGAATGCCGAGCTGCACCACGGAGATGGCGGCGGCGACCGCCTGCTCGACGCTCGGAAAGGAGCAGAGCGCGGCCGAAATCGTTTCCGGCACGCCGTAGAGCCGCAGCGTAACCTCGGTGATGATGCCGAGCGTGCCTTCCGACCCGACGAAAAGGCGGGTGAGATCGTAACCGGCCGAGGACTTTCGTGCCCTGCCGCCGGTCTGGATGATCTCGCCGCTCGGCAGCACCACGGTCAGCGACAGCACGTTCTCGCGCATGGTGCCGTAGCGCACCGCATTGGTGCCGGAGGCGCGGGTGGCGGCCATGCCGCCGAGCGAGGCATTGGCGCCGGGATCGATGGGAAAGAACAGGCCGGTGTCGCGCAGATGCGCGTTCAGCTGCTCGCGCGTCACGCCCGCCTCGACCGTGCAGTCGAGATCTGCCGCGCTGATCCGCAGGATCTTCGTCATGCGCGAGAGGTCGATGCTCACGCCGCCCTGCAGCGCCGTCAGATGACCTTCGAGCGAGGTGCCCGTGCCATAGGGAATGATGGGCACGCCGGCCGCAGCGCAGAGACGGACGATATCGGCCACCTCCTGCGTCGTTTCCGCAAAGATCACGGCATCCGGAATGGCCGGCGTGTGATGGGACTCGCCACGACCGTGCTGCTCGCGCAGTGCGTGCGACGCCGAAAACCTTTCGCCGAACCGCGATGTCAGCTGGTCGAGAAGCATGTGCAAGGCTGCCTCCGAAACGAGCGACGACGGGGAAAGCGCGGGTGATGACGACATGGGATGCTCCGGACTTCGTTTCAGGCGATCGGCGTTTCGCCATTCAGGTAGCGTTCGAGAAAGGGCAGGCTGTTCTGGCCCCAGTAAAGCTCGTTCTCGAAGCGATAGGTCGGCAGGCCGAAGATGCCGGCCGCACAAGTCTTGCTTGAAGAGGACGGTCTACCCCGTGCGGGGGGATGGTGCCGCTTCAGGTACGGCCCTTCCATGGCACGAGTGCGGCTTCCAGAAGCCGGATGGCCGCTGCGGAGGCGAAGGCGCAGGCGGCGATGATGAAGATGCCGACGAAGACCACATCCGTCGCCAGAAACTGTGCGGCGGACATGATCATGAAGCCGATGCCGCGCGTGGAGGCGATCAGCTCGGCAGCGACCAGCGTGCCCCAGCCGATGCCGAGCGCAATTCGCACCCCGGTGAGGATTTCCGGCAGCGCCGAGGGAAAGACGATGTCGGTAAAGAGCTGGAAGCGGCTCGCCCCCAGCGATCTGGCCGCATTGATGCGCTCGATCGGCAGCGCCCGCACGCCGGCCTGCGCCGACAGGCAGATGGGCGCGAACATGGCGAGCGTCAGCAGCGTGATCTTCGACGTTTCGCCGATACCGAGCCAGATGATCATCAACGGCAGGTAGGAAAGCGGCGGCAAGGGCCAGTAGAATTCGATCGGCGTGTCGAGCACGCCCTTGGCGACGCGATTGACGCCCATCAACAGGCCGATGGGAATCGCCAGGCTGATGGCGATGGCGGCGGCGGTGAGGATGCGGAACAGGCTGGCGAACAGGTGCTCGCCGAGCGAAGCGCCGGCATAGCCATCGCGGTAGATGTTGGCGAACTGCGTCACGACCTCGGCCGGTGCCGGCAGGAATAGCGGCGAAACGAGGCTGAACCACGATGCTGCCCACCATGCCGACAGGATGACCACGGCGGCGACAAGGCTGATGGCGGCCGTCGGGCGGCCCACAATGCCGAAGCTCGTCATTTCCACCGTGCGGACCGGGCGGGGGAGGGGTTGCGACAGGGTGTGCGTGTGGAGCTGGTCCGGGCGGAGGACGATATCTTGCGCAATCTCGCTCATGCGGCGTCTCTTCTCACAGTGTCCGTGGCGTGCAGCATGGCGCGGATTTCCTCGCGCAGCTCCGTGAATTCCGGTGCGGTCTTGACCGCACGGGCGTCGCCGTTTTCCGCGAACCGGCGCATGAAGGGCGGATTGAACCGCCCGACGATGCGGCCGGGGCGCGGCGACATGACGAGCACCTGCGTGCCGAGGAACAGCGCTTCCTCGATGGAATGGGTGATGAAGAAGATGCGCTTGCCCGTGCGCTTCCACACGGAGACCAGCAATTCCTGCATCTGCTCGCGCGTCAGGCTGTCGAGCGCGCCGAACGGCTCGTCCATCAGCAGGACCTCGGGCTCGGTGGCGAGCGCACGGACGATGCCGACGCGCTGGCGCATGCCGCCTGAGAGCTCATAGGGGTAGGCGGCCGCGAAATCGGCAAGGCCGACGAGGCGCAGCAGTTCCTCGACACGGTCCCGCCGCTCGGGCTTTGGCACTCGTGCGAATGTCAGGCCGAGGCCGACATTGTCGGCAATCGTCTTCCAGGGCAGCAGCGTATCCTTCTGGAAGACGACGCCACGGTCGGCACCCGGGCCTGAGACAGGCTTGCCGTTGAGTGTGATCGTGCCGTCCGACAACGGCAGGAAGCCGGCAATGGCATTCAGAATGGTGGACTTGCCGCATCCCGAGGCGCCGAGCGCCACGACGAAGCCGCTGTCGGGAATGTCGAACGACACCCTGTCCAGCGCCTGAACGGTACGGCCGTCGCGCGTTGCGAAATAGACGCTGGCCTGATCGACGTTAAGCATAGGATGATCTCATGCATGCGACGCCAGCGCGGAAAGCGCCGGCGTCTTTTATGGGAGAAAGCGATCAATTGCTGGCGCTGGCCAGAGCGTCCGGTGTGACGAAGGCCGCATAGCTCGGAAGCACCTGCGAGACCTTGCCCTGATCTTTCAGGAACCGGGCCGTATCCTTGAGGATTTTGGCTGCACCCGATGCCTCGCCGCCGCCGAGCCAGGCGGCCGATGCCTGCACGTCCGGCGTGAGAAGATTGAGGTTCTTCAGCGCTGCCGCATGCTGCTCCGCCGTGCCGCCGAGGATCCTGGCGAGCGCCTTGGCGTTCTCGCTTTCAGGACCCCAGGCGGCCTTGTCGGTAGCAAACGAGGCGTAATACCTGCTGATGACGGCCGCATAGTCGCGCAGGAATTTCGGGTTTTCGCTTGCAAAGCCCGAGGCCGCGACCCAGGCGGAGAAGGTGGGCGCGCCGCGCGCCGCCACGTCCTTCGAGGTGATCAGCACCTTGCCGTTCTTCTTCAGCTCGGTCAGCGCCGGATCCCAGACGAAGCCGCCATCGATATCGCCGCGCGCGTAGCTTGCCACGATTTCGGGCTGCGGAATGGCAAAGACCTCAACGTCCTTTTCGGACAGGCCCAGCGACCTGATGAGCGCGAGCAGCTGGTAATGATCCGTCGAGACCGGTGCGGCCGCGAGCTTCTTGCCCTTGAGATCATCCAGGCTTTCGATGCCGGAGCCGTTGCGCACGACGAGCGCCTCGTCGGTGCCGGAAATGCTGGAAAGGTAGAACGCCTTCACATCGAGCCCGCGCGAGGTGGCCGCCGCAAACGGGCTGGAGCCGACATAGCCGACCTGCACATCGCCCGAGGCGATGGCCGCAAAGATTTCCGCCCCGGAATTGAACTTGCGGAAGTTGATCTCGGTGCCGGTCGCCTTGGCGAAGTCGCCATTGGCAATCGCGACCGAGGAGGGCAGCGCGTCCGTCTGGTATCCCACGACCACCTTGTTATCCGCGGCTGCGGCGATGGAGACGAGCGACAGGCTGGCCAGACCGGCAACGGCCGCCGCCAGCAGTGATGTCGCCCCAAGGAATGATGTCAGTGTCATATGTGCCCCCTCCACGCGGAAGACCTCTTCCGCGTCTCTCGTCAGGCCTTCAGGATGCGTGAGTGCGGGGAACTTCGACAGCAATAATCTACCAATTTACTCGAGTAATGGGCAAGGACGTGCTCTGTTTGTGAGCGCAAACGAGGCCCATGCCCGCCTCGCACGATGTCGCCACGCAGAGGAAGCATGTCGCTTCTTCGAGCGCGCAAACGGGTCGCGCGTGGTCTTCTCTCTCCTGTCCATGGAGGTGCCGCGGAGGAGCGGCAGGGCGTGAGGAAGGCTTCATGCCGCCATGGAAGGCTAGCCTTGCGCGGATGCGAACGACGGCGCTCGACCTGAACGAGGGCCTGCGGGCGCAACCGGCGGCGGCACAACACAGCTGGAGGAGCCAAGACATGAGCAAGAACAGAGGCGTGGTTTACCTGAAGCCCGGCAAGGTCGAGGTGCGCGACATCGACGATCCGAAGCTTGAGGCGCCGGACGGCCGCCGCATCGAGCACGGGGTGATCCTTAAGGTCATCTCCACCAATATCTGCGGTTCCGACCAGCACATGGTGCGCGGCCGGACCACGGCCCTGCCGGGCCTCGTGCTCGGCCACGAGATCACCGGCGAGGTGATCGAGAAAGGCATAGACGTCGAGATGCTGGAGGTCGGCGACATCGTCTCCGTGCCCTTCAACGTCGCCTGCGGCCGCTGCCGCTGCTGCAAGTCGCAGGACACCGGCGTGTGCCTGACGGTCAACCCGTCGCGCGCCGGCGGCGCCTACGGCTATGTCGATATGGGCGGCTGGATCGGCGGGCAGGCGCGCTACGTCACCATTCCCTATGCCGACTTCAACCTGTTGAAGTTCCCCGACCGCGACCGGGCCATGTCGAAGATCCGCGATCTCACCATGCTCTCCGACATTCTGCCCACGGGCTTTCATGGCGCGGTAAAGGCAGGCGTCGGCGTCGGGTCCACCGTCTATGTCGCGGGCGCCGGCCCGGTCGGCCTTGCCGCCGCTGCCTCCGCCCGCATCCTGGGTGCGGCCGTCGTCATGATCGGCGATTTCAATAAGGAGCGCCTGGCGCATTCCGCAAAGGTCGGCTTCGAGCCGGTAGACCTCTCCAAAAGCGACCGGCTGGGCGACCTGATCGCGCAGGTGATCGGCACGGACGAGGTGGACAGCGCCATCGACGCCGTTGGCTTCGAGGCCCGCGGCCATGCCGGCGGCGAGCAGCCGGCGATCGTCCTCAACCAGATGATGGAGATCACCCGCGCCGCCGGCTCGATCGGCATTCCCGGCCTCTACGTGACCGAAGACCCCGGCGCCGTAGACGATGCCGCCCGTCGCGGTAGCCTCTCGCTCCGCTTCGGCCTCGGCTGGGCCAAGGCCCAATCCTTCCACACCGGCCAGACGCCGGTGCTGAAGTACAACCGCCAGCTCATGCAAGCCATCCTCCACGACCGCCTGCCGATCGCCGACATCGTCAACGCAAAGATCATCCCGCTGGATGATGCGGCGCAAGGGTATGAGAGCTTTGATCAGGGGGCGGCGACGAAGTATGTGCTGGACCCGCATGGGAGCCTTGGGGCTGTGGCGTAAGCAGGGCGAGCGCAAAGGTCGCAGTGGTTTTTACGTCGTTTGGCGTTTCGTAACGGAGACCATTGCGGCCTCTTGGCCGGCTTCCTGCGAGGCTTGAGTATTCACGTGCGGCCGTCGTCGATCAACCCGTCGCCCTCTGGCAAAAAAACCTGCCGCGTTCCTTCAGCCCCAAAAGATGAGCAAGGTCGATCCGCAGGTCTGGCTTACCTGGACCCCGAGCGGATAGCCGGCGGCTGACGGCCACTACGGAGAACAGCCGGGCAAGGTCGGTGATGACGACGAAGCCGGTTTCGCGGCGGACAAAGCCGCTGATGTAGTCGGAGCGCCAGCGTACCCGATGTCGGGCGCCGGCTTGATGCTGTCGCGCCGGAAGGGTGTCACCTCGAACACCGTGTCGGCGACCAGCCCCAGCGCGAGGTCCTTTTCGCTCAAGGGAGTCATAGGTCCTATACCTGGCGTATGAGCACGCAGCCCTGCATCACCTCGCCAGCTTTCAGCCACGAGCGGCGAATGCGCGATTTCTTGCTGGACGCAAGGAAGACCATTTACTGGATCCCTCACCGACGCGGCGCGACGATGAGAGCCGCTTGCGTGAGGCAAGCTCCGGAAATGAGGATGCACTATCCTGAATTGCTGAGGAATTTCACTGAATTCGGTTGGGTCAAGGATCGTTGCGGCGGATGCCGGCGGCATCCGCTACGTTTTTTGGCGAAACGGTCGAACGAACCAGCGGATATCTCAGCCGTGATTGATGTCGCTCAACCGCCCGGCCGTCAGCTTTGCTTCATCTCCGGCCATAGAACAGCCGTGGCGTCCAGCAGTTGCGTCGTTCCCACTGCGATCCAGGGGATATCGCTGCCAAGACGCGTGCCGATGCGCACCTGAAGGCCCGCTTCGCGGGCAAGGACGGCACCTCCGGCGATGTCCCACATGGTGGTGATCTTCTGGAGGTGTCCGTCGAAGATGCCGCGGGCGGCAAAGACCAGCGAGACCGATGTCGTGTGCAGCGCCTCGACCACCCAGCCGGCTTGCCGAAGACCGGTATGCAGTGCGCCGATCTCGACAATGTCGTCGTGTGCACTGTCGCCGAGCGAGACGACGCGGACGTCTCCCAGAGGCGCGCTGCGGGCAAGCGCTGCGCCGTTTCGCCTGAGCCCCGTGCCATCGGCCGCGCTATAGACCTCGCCGAAGACGGGAAGGGCGACCACGCCGAGATCCGGCCGGCCATCGGTGACATGGCCGAGCGAGATGCCCCAGAGCGGCGAGCCGCGCAGGAAGTTCGAGGTGCCGTCGATCGGGTCGATGATCCAATAGGCATCGCCGCCGACGCCGCCAAGCTCCTCGCCGACGATCGTTTCGCCCGGAAACGCAGCATCGAGCCGCTGGCGGATCAGGGTCTCGATACTGGTATCGGCTTCCGAGACGAAGTCCTGAAAGCCCTTTTCCCGCGTGGAAATCGCGTCGCGTGCGGCAAAGAAGACGAGCGCCTCGTGCATGGCTTCTTCGACGATGGCGGTCGCCTTCGACAGACGATCCTGCGCCTGCGTCATGCTGCATCCCCCTCGTTGCGGGTCGCTGCCACCCAGGCCCGGAAAGCCGCGATCTCGTCTGTCTGGATTGCCCCGACACCCGCCTGTTTCAGCCGGGTCCAGACCGCATGCGGATCATCGAGCGCTCTGGTGTCGTTCAAATCGAGGCAGTGGGAGACATCGAGCGTGTTGATCCAGACGCGGACGTTCTGACGTTCGAGTTCTTCGCGCGCCGCAGCGACGTCGTCGAGATCGTCGAACTTCACCTCGATCATCGGCGCCCGAAATGCCGCGATGCGGCGAAGGTCTTCGGCGAAGCGATCCTTGCGGACCCGGAACATCGGCATATGCGGAATGCGGCCGAACCAGTCGGCGTTGACAAGCGGGAAAGCCGCGGCATCCACGTCGATATCGGTCTTGACGAGGACCTGTGCCTCGACGCCGAGCCGAAGCACGGTGTCCACGACGCTGGGGAAATCGCGCTCGAACTTCGTGTCGATGTTGACGGCGATGCGGCCGCGTGCCGCTTCGAGGATCTCCTCCAGCGTCGGCACGCATTCCTGCGTGACAGCGGCGTCCACCCCGCCGGCACCGGCTTTCAGCCGGGCTTTGCGAACGGTGTCGAAGGGGAGGTTCGACACGACGCCTGTGCCGGTGGTCGTGCGGTCGAGCGTCTTGTCGTGGATGACGACGAGATGTCCGTCGATGGTCGCCTGTGTGTCGATCTCGACCATCTCGACGCCGTGGGCGATGGCCGCCTCGATGGAGGCGATCGAATTTTCTGCCGTGTTCTTCCAGAAGCCGCGATGGGCAATGGTGAGAATGGCGGCATTGTCGCGAGAGGCCATGGCAAGGACGTCGGGTGTGTGTGACGTCGCGGTGGCAAGGCTGCTTGGGGACGTGGGCATGAGATCTTGCTTTCGGTTCGGGTTGGCGTGTGGACGTCAGATCTTGCCCATACCGGCTGCCATGAGGTCATCGCGAAGGACACGGCCGGCGATGACGAAGACGATGAGAGCGGGCAGGAGCAGGAGGAAGGAGACGATGGAGGCAAGCGGCAACTGCATCGAATAGGGGTCCAGATACATGTAGAGCTTGATCGGCAGCGTCTCGACGACAGGAGCGCCGACGATGAACGACTTGTCGAACTCCTCGAAGCTTCCGACGAAGGACATGAGGCCGCCGGCAAGAAGTCCGGGCACGGCGAGCGGCAGAACGATATGCCTGACGATGCCGAGCGTGTTGGCGCCGAGCGAACGGGCGGCGTGGATCAGGTCGTCGGGTATCGTCTCCAAGGCGGCCGTCATCAACCGGATCATGAGCGGCAGCGTGCCGACGATCTGGACGAGGATGACGCCGGCCACCGAATAGGCAAGTCCGAGCGCCAGGAACACCTGCCCGATGCCGACGGCAACGACGATGCCGGGGATGATGATCGGCGCGAGGATAAAGATCTCCACCGCGCGTTTCAGCCGGAAGGGGAAGCGCGCCATGGCCCAGGCGGTGGGCAGGGCAATGACGGCTGTGGCGAAGGTGACGACGATGGCGATGAGGATGCTGTTGAGGGCCGCCCGCAGAAGGCCGTCATCGCCCAGCACGCCGGCCCAGCGGGCGGTGGTGTAGCTCTGCGGCAGCACATGGGGCGGCGGCCAGCCGTCGGCGATGCTCCAGAGAAACATCAGGCCGAGCGGCAAGGCGATGGCCAGGAACAGCGAGACATAGAGGCCGATCGCGACGGGAAGGCGGTCTTCCCGTGTGAACCGGCGTTTGCGCGGCGATGTCAGTCCGGTTGCAGGATAGGCAATAGATGTCATCGGGCATCTCCGCGTCCATGCGCATCGCCGATGCGCGATGTCAGGCTGTAGTAGGCGACAAGAACGGCCACGGCGAAGGCGCTCAGCACCATGCCCATGGCAAAGACCTGGGGAAACCGGCCCTGGTTGAATTCTGCGACCATCAACACCGAGAGCGGACGTGCCGTCGGCGGGCCGACGATATCCGGGATGGCGTAGGAGCCCATGGAGCCGATGAAGGTGAGGAGCACGGCTGCTGTAATGCCGGGCATGGCGAGCGGCACTTCGACGCGCAAGAAGGTGGTAAGGCGTGACGCGCCGAGCGTGCGGCTGGCGGACCGGATGTCCTCCGGGATCGCGGCAAACGCGCTGGTGATGATGAGCGTCATGAACGGGATCTGCTTCCAGACGCTGGCGAGAATGACGCCGACGCCCCAGTCGTCCCGCACGAGCTTCGGCAGGCCGAACCCGAGCGGCGCGACTGCCCGGTCGATGAAGCCGCCGCGCTCGAAGACCACGATGATCATCAGGCCGACGATGATACCGGGCACTGCGAGCGGCAGCTTGTAGAGACCGCTGAAGAGCTTGCGCCCCGGGAAGTGGCGGCGGATGGCAAGCGACAACGGCACGGACACCAGGAGCGATACGATAACGGGCGCGACCCCGTAATAGATGGAGGTGCCGAGGCCCCGCAGCATGGAGGGCCGCGTGAAGATGCGAATGTACCAGGTGAGCGTGAAGCTGCCGTCCTCCAGGCGCAGGCTGCCGATGAAGGCGGCGGCCAGCGGGCCACCGAAGAACAGGAGGAGGTAACCGACCCCGGGCGCCAGAAGCAGCGGCAGGAGCAGGCGCCGGTCGCGCAGGCTGGCCGGCATCATGCAGCCTCCGCGGCGTGTCCGCCGTCTTCGCGCCCGCGGTCCTCCCCCCGGTCTTCAAGGACGGGCAGGCGGCTCGGGAACGTCAGTGCCACGGTGCGGCCCGGCTCGATCAGTGCATCGCCGCCGGCGTGGCTGACCTTCAGCAGGGTATCGCCGATGCTGACCGTGTAGAGCGCGCTCGCGCCCATGAATGAGACGCCGGTTACCGTCGCCGGTGCGCTCAGACCGGTGTCGCGGGTGCGAGGGTCGTCGGGGTGGATGCCGATGCTTTCCGGCCGCACGGATATCCGGGCCGGTCCGATGGCTTCCGTTGCCAGATCGACCGTCTGGCCCCAGGGCAGTTGCGCGCGCCGCCCGGAAGCGGTGACGGCGAGGAGATTGGTCTGGCCGAGAAAGCCCGCCGTGAACGCCTGTTTCGGCGAGCGGTAAAGCTCCAATGGTGTGCCGATCTCGATGACCCGGCCGGCATTCATCACCACGATCCGGTCCGACATGGCCATGGCTTCGGCCTGATCGTGGGTGACGTAGACGCTGGTCGCGCCGATGCGCCGGTGCAGCGCGACGAGTTCATGGCGCAGCGTATCGCGCAGCTTTGCGTCGAGGTTGGACAAGGGCTCGTCGAACAGAAGCAGGTTCGGCTGCATGACGATGGCGCGCGCGAGCGCCACGCGCTGCTGCTGCCCGCCCGAGAGCTGGCGCGGCATGCGACTGGTCAGGCCGGACAAGGTGCAGATGTCGAGCGCGTGGGCGATCCGCGTCTGCTGTTCGGCCTTCGGTACATTCTTCATGCGCAGCCCGAAACGCAGGTTCTGCTCCACCGTCATATGGGGAAACAGGGCGTAGGACTGGAACACCATGGCGATGTCGCGCCGCTCGGGTGGCAGCATGTCGATCCGCTTGCCGGCCAGACGAATCTCGCCGCCGCTCTGCTCGCTGATGCCCATGACAATCCGCAGAAGCGAGGATTTTCCGCAGCCGGACGGCCCGAGGATGGTCACGAACTCGCCCTGTTCGACGCAGAGCGAGACAGGATGAAGGGCGCGGCTCGCACCGTAATCCTTTGTGATATCGGTGATCTCAAGCATGCTCATGGCGGTTTCCTGATCGATCGGAGGATGGTCGTGCCGCTTCGGCGCCACCGCGATGCGGCGGCACGTGCCACCGCATCGAAGTCTATTAAGCTGGCTACTGGTTGATCACTTTTTCATCCAGCGCCTCTGACAGGGCCGTCGCCATGTCCCAGAAGGCGGTGACACTGAGGCGGGGATAGACGCTGGACGGCAGCATGTGGACCTGCGTCTCCGCCGGCACCTGATCGGTGCTCACATCCGTGCGCGGTGAGCGCGAGGCCTTGTTTTCGAGTTTCCAGAGCTGGAAATCCTTGCTCATGGCCATATCGATGAGGAGGAGCGCCGAGGCGACGTGGGTGGCATTGGCCGGTACGAACATGGCGTCGCCGGAGCCGACCTGGCCCTTTTCCAGCAGCGTCAGACGGATCGTGTCCGGCACCTGCTTCGTGCCGAGAAAGGTCATCACCTGATCTTCCCAGACGGTGCCCATGGCAAGCTGGCGATTGTTGATGAGGTTCAGCGTATCGGCATTGCCGTTCGTCAGTTCGGCGACCGCGAGCAGACGGCGATAATAGTCCCAGACCGGATCGAGGCACTCGGAGTCCATGGCCCATGTCTCGGCTTCATCGAGCGTCTGGTTCGTGTCGGTCAGCTTGGCCTTGCAGTCGCCCGTGAGCAGATCGAGCGCCAGGGAATAGAGGAACCCGCTGCCCGAACCGCCCTTGGCAGGCGACGTGACGCCGAGGCGCTTGGGGTTCTTTTCCGCCCAGGCAAGCAGGTCCTGAAAGCTCTTGGGAACCTCCGCCGGCGTTACCGTCGCGCTGTCATAGCCAATGGCGGTCTGGTTGAGATGCACGAGCGGAAAGCTGCCGCCATGCGGCTTGCCGAATACGGTATCGCTCAGAACCGGATCGTAATGGTCCATGTTCGGCAGGATCTTCGTCAGCGCGATCTTGCCGACGACGCCCTTCGACGACAGCAGCGGATAACCGCCGCCGCCGGCAAAATAGACATCGACGGGGGAATCCTGTCCGGCGGACTGTACGGCGATCAGCTGCTGGTTCGCCTGGTCGCCCTTGACGTCGGAATAGCTGACCTTGATGCCGTATTTCGCCTCGAAGCGGCGGATCAATTCCTGCCATGTGTCGCCGAAGCTGCCGGCGAAATTGTACATCGTCACTGAACCTTCCGCCTTGGCCGCGGGGACGACGACCTCGTAGAAATTGTCGCGCGTGACCGAGGAGAGATCGAAGGTCAGGTTCTTCATATTGCTCTCGGCCGCAAGGCAGGGTGCGGTGGAGGCCGTCAACGTGACGATGGTGGCTGCGAGAATGGTTCTGAACATGGATGCTCCCTGGAAATCTGGCGACCGGCGCAGACGGCGAACGTCCGTCGGCGATATGCGCGTTTCGATGAAGCATAAATACTACACACTAAGTGTAATATTTATGACGGATTTGTAAAATGTGGGATCAGCGGTCCGGCATCGTTGTCGGGACGGGTCGCGCACGGTATCCAAGGCCACGGCGTCGGAGCGATTACAGGCGGGAGATTGCAGCATGCCAGCGGAACGGGACGCGCTTTCGCAGGCGCCGCTTGCCAGCGATAACGAGCGCATGATCCTCGATATCATCCGCCGTCATGGCACGATGGCGCGATCGACGATCACCAGCCACACGAACCTCACGCAGCAGTCGGTTCACCGCCTGGTGGAGGGGCTTGTCGCACGCGGGCTGTTGCGCACGGGGGCGCCTGTCGGGGGAACACGCGGCCAGCCCAGCCCGACCATCGAGCTTGCGCGCGATGGAGCAAGCGCCATCGGCCTGTCCATCAACACGGACTCGGTCATTCTCTGCATCACCGACCTTTCCTGCGATGTGATCGTGGAGGAGCGGCTGGATCTTCAACCGGGCAATCGGGAAGAGACGCTGCGCGCCATCGCCATCAGGCTCGATGCGCTGCTGGCGGAGCATGGGATATGCAAGGACACGATCGCCGGCTTCGGCTTTTCCATGTCGGGCTTCTTCGTGTCGGAGCATCGCGCCTTCAACGCGCCGGAGTCGCTCTCCGACTGGTCGCTCAGGAATCTTCGGCCAGAGCTCGAGCACACCTTCCGACTGCCCGTCTGGCTGGAGAACAATGCGACGACGGGCGCGATCGGCGAGAGCATGCGCGGCGTCGGCCTCTGGTGCCGGACGTTTGCGTTTCTCTCCTTCAACTACGGCTTCGGTGGCGGACTGATTCTCGACGGCAAGCCGTTCCACGGCTTCCACGGCAATGCAGGCGAGTTCAGCGGCATCTATGTGCCGGGAGAATCCGAACGGCGGCCGGCGCTGCAATATCTTCTGGCATGCCTGCAGGAAAACGGCATCGACATCGACAGCATCGATGCCCTGCGACGGGATTTCGACCCTGCATGGCCGGGCGTCGAGGACTGGCTGGCCGAGACCATGCCGCAGGTGGACCGGCTGGTCGCAACGCTCGTCGCCGTTCTCGACCCGCAGGCCATCGTCTTCGGCGGACAGTTGCCGACGGAACTCGGACGGATGATGATCGAACGGGTACACCTTCCCTCGCAGCGGGTGCACCGCTATGGCGTCGGGCCGAAGGAGGCGCGGCTCGTGCTCAGCGAGACCCGCGGAGACGCCGCCGCCATCGGTGCGGCGCTCCTGCCTTTGAAGATGCGGTATTTTACCTGATGCCTCCTGCCCCCGCAGGGAATGTCAGGCTTTTGCGCAATAGCCGCGCCATCCGCCATAGGCACTGATATCGGCAGCGCCGGCCGCGATCGCGACCGGCTCGCAGAGGAAGCCCTTGGCGAATGTGCCGTCGGAAAGGGCAATCGTGCCGATGCCCAAGGGGGTCGGTATCGCGGCGACGAAGCGGCCGAAGGCTGCAGGCGTCAGCCGCCAGACCTCGACCTCGATCTCCGCGCCCTGTCCTTCGGCAACCCGCACCATGCCCGGCTTCGGCGGCACCGTGCCGGCGAGCGCATAGAGCCGGTAGGCGTCGGATGTGCGGGCCGTGCGGGAGAATTGCCCGTCGAGATCGACAAGCTGATGGCTCAGCGGCATGCCGGAGAGATGCGCGCCGACGACGACGAGGTCGATCAGGCTGTCGTCGGACGTATCCGGTTCATGGGCGACGGGTGCAGGTTGCGGCCAGCCGGTTGCGCCGAGCGTGAGGCCGCTTGCGGTGTGAAGCGCCTGCCCGAGCGTTGCGAGCAGCCCGTCCTTGCCGGCGGGGGCAAGCAGAGTGACGCTTGCCGGAAGGCCATCCTGCCGCGTCGTCGTGGGCACTGAAAGACCGCACATGTCGAGCAGGTTGACGAAGTTCGTATAGGTCCCGAGCCGCGAATTCTCGCGGATCGGCTCGGCCTCAAGCTCGGCAACCGTATAGTGGCGCGGGGCGGTCGGCACGCAGAAGAGATCGACCGAGGCGATGACGGGCGCGAGCCTCTTCTTCAGCGACTGAAGGGCATAGAGGCCGTTGAAGGCATCGGCTGCCGTTAGTACCTTCGCGCCGCCATAGATCTTGCGCGTCACGGGATGGAACACGTCTTCCCGCGCATCGAAGAAGGCCTTCACCGCGGCATAGCGCTCGGCCACCCACGCGCCTTCGTAGAGAAGGTCCGCCACGTCGTAGAAAGGGCCGAAGGGGATTTCCACCAGTCTGTGGCCGAACCCTTTGAGCGTTGTCAGCGCCTGCGCATAGGCTGCTTCCATCTCCGTATCGCCAAAGAATTTCAGATCGGCGCTTGCGGGAACGCCGATGGTCAGCACGGGCGGCGCGAGACGGGAACCGGTGGGCAAGACGCGGGAATAGGCGTCCGCAGGGTCCGGCCGGGCCGCGACCGAGAACACCGTCCAGGCATCCTCGACCGTCAGCGCGAAGATGGAGACGCAATCGAGCGTCCGGCAGGCGGGGATGACGCCCGTCGTGGAAAGAGCGCCGAGGCTCGGCTTCAGGCCGACGATATTGTTGAGCCCGGCGGGAATGCGACCCGAGCCCGCCGTATCGGTGCCAAGCGCGAAGGAGACAATGCCCTGCGCCGTTGCGACCGCCGAACCGGACGAGGAGCCGCCCGGCACGAGTGCGGGGTCGATGGCGTTTTTCGGGATCGGATAGGGCGAGCGGACACCGACGAGGCCGGTGGCGAACTGGTCGAGATTGGTCTTGCCGATGACGAGGGCACCGGCTTCCCTCAGGAGGCGCACGACCTCCGCGTCTTTTTCCGGCGTATACGCATAATCCGGGCAGGCGGCCGTGGTCGGCATGCCCGCAACGTCGATATTGTCCTTCACGGCAAAGGGAATGCCGAACAGCTTGCGTGCTGGATTGTAAGGGCCGAGGCGCTGCGCCTCTGCCAGCACATCCTGGCGGTCCGCAAGATGAAGAAAGATGCCGGGATCATCGACATCCCCGATCCGGGCGAACACGCGCTCCACGATGTCGGAAACGCTGCCGCCATTGCGATAGAAAACCGAGAGCGATGCAATGTCGAAAGCCGGGAGACCGGACGAGGGAATGCCGGTCATGCCAGGTCCTCCGCAAGGATGGTGACGGGCCGGTCCCACTGGATCAGCACGACGCATCCCGGTTTGCTCCAGACGGAATGTTCGGTGCCGATCGCGTTCACGATATAGCTGCCTTCGGCGTAGTCGCCCGTCTCGTCCGACTGCACGCCATCAAGGACGAAGATAGTTTCAAGGCCTTCATGCCGGTGGTGCGGCACGGATGCGCCGGGCTCGTATTTAAGGAGCGCCACGCCCGGCTGGTCGCCTTCGAAGCGCTTGATCCAGTGGATCGTCACGCCCTGCCGGAAAGCTTCGAATGGCAGGTCCTTCCAGCCTCCCGACGTCGAGAAGTCGCGGGTTGTTTCATGCCGGGTTGTTTGGGGCATCTGGCAGTCCTTTCAGAATATCGTCGATATGCGCCGTCCAGCCGACAATCGCGCCCTGGGCGCGGATCATGGCGATGGCGGCGGCCTTGAATTCGGGGAAATAGCTCTCGGTCGCCTCCTCGCAGAGCAGGCATTCATAGCCGCGATCATTGGCCTCCCGCATGGTCGTCTGCACGCAGACCTCCGTGGTAACGCCGGCAAAGACGAGCTGGGTGATGCCCTTTTCCTTGAGGATTTCGCCGAGCCGGGTCGCGTAGAAAGCGCCTTTGCCGGGCTTTTCGATCACGATTTCACCATCGACCGGTGCGAGTTCGGGCAGGATGGCGGTGCCGGCTTCTCCAACGATCAGAACGCGTCCCATCGGTCCTTCGTCACCGATCCGAAGGGCCGGGTTTCCACGGTCGCGCTTGGCAGGCGGGAGGTCGGACAGGTCGGGCCGGTGGCACTCCATGGTATGAATGACGGGAAGGCTCGCAGCGCGAAAGCCCTCGATCAGCCGCTTCACATCGGGCACGATCCGGCCGATGCGGTAGACGTCGTTGCCGAGGCTCGCGCCGAAGCCGCCGGGCTCGGCGAAATCGCGCTGCATGTCGATGACGACGAGCGCCATCTCGTGGGTGCGCGCCGGAAAGGCGAAGGGTTCTGCCGGGATATCCGCCATTAGTGATGCCCCGCCATATGCGCCCCGATCACCCCGATATCGGCTCCGCGCGCCGTCGTCTCGTAGACAAGCTTTCCTTCCGAGATGACGATGATGCGATCCGACAGTTCGAGAAGCTCGTCGAGATCCTCCGACAACAGCAGCACTGCCGTGCCGGCATTGCGCGCCTTCATGATGCGGGCGCGGATTTCGGCGACCGCCGAGAAGTCGAGCCCGAAACAGGGGTTGGAGACGATGAGCAGATCGACATCGCCCGTGAGTTCCCGGGCGAGCACGGCGCGCTGCACATTGCCGCCCGACAGCGCGGCGATGGGGGAGGAGGAAGACGCGGTCTTCACCTTGAAGTCGGAAATGAGCGCGGTCGCGCGCGCCTTCATGGCCGCCTTCGAAAGCCAGATCGCTCTCCCGCCGTCCGGCTTCAGGTCGAAGGTGCGGAAGGACAGGTTTTCGCTGACCGTCATGCGCGGTGCGCAGGCGTTCTGCAGCGGTTCTTCCGGGATGAAGCGGACATTGTTCCTGCGGGTTTCCGCACGCGTCGCGCCATAGGCTGCGCCGTTGACCTCAATGGTGCCGGCAGAGGTGGCGCGCTGGCCGGCCAGGATCTCGGTCACCTCCTTCTGCCCGTTGCCGGAGATACCGGCGATGCCGACGATCTCGCCTGCGCGCACGCAGAGGTCGTCGATCTCGATGGTCTTCAGCCCGGAGCGATCCGGCGCTTTCACACGGGAGAGTTTCAGCACCGTATCGGCCGTTTCCTTCACGGGTGCGCGGCTGTCGAGTTCGGCGAGCTTCACATCGCCGATCATCAAGGCGGCCATGTCGGCGGTGGAGAGATCGCCGATCCTGCCGGCGCCGACGAGCTTGCCGCGTCTGAGGATGGAAACGGCGTCGGCGAACTTGGTGATTTCGTGGAACTTGTGGGAAATCATGAGCACGGTCAGCCCGCCGCTTTCCGTGAGACTGCGCACAAGACCCAGCATCTCGTCGGCCTCTGCCGGCGTCAGCACCGAGGTCGGCTCGTCGAGGATCAGGAAGGAGCGGCCGAGATAGAGCTGCTTGACGATTTCGAGCTTCTGTTTCTCACCGGCTGCCAGTTCGCGCACCGGCCGGTCGAGCGGGATGTGGAACGGCATGCGCTCCATGAAGCGTGCAAGGTCCTTGCGTTCCTTAGGCCAGTTGATCACGGCGGGCACTTCGGCACGGCTGATGACGAGGTTTTCGGCTCCGGTCAGCGAGGGAACCAGGGTGAAGTGCTGGTAGACCATGCCGAGCCCTGATGACGCGGCATCGCGCGGCGAGGCGACCGACACCTCACGGTCATCGACCAGAAGCGAGCCCGATGTCGCGTGATAGAAACCCATGATGCACTTGACGAGGGTCGATTTGCCGGCGCCGTTTTCGCCGAGCAGCGCATGGAACGAGCCGGCGGGCACGCGGATCGACACGTCGTCCAGCGCCGTGAAGCTGCCGAAGCGCATCGTCATGCCGATGGTCTCGATGCCGGCTGCCGCCTTGCCGGTAACCGCGCCCGTTTCCAGACCTCTGCTATCGCGAACGATCTGCATGTCAGCTCTCCTGTTCCAAAACGGTTTCGCGCTCCACGATAATGGCGACCGGTCCGCCGCCCGGTGGACCCTGATGCTCCGCGCCGCCCGAAACATAGAGGTCGGTCATACCGAAGACGCCGGCGAGAACGCCGCCGACGAAGGCGCGGGCATGGCGGGTGCCGGCGATGTCGGAATCGTCCAGCATGGTGTGACGCTGGCCCCCGACCATGCCGGACGGGTCCGGTTCGGCCTTGGCGAGGACGGCCGCGAGCCGCGCCGTATCCGGCAGCCGGGCCCGCGCCGCGCGCACGGACGCCGTGTCGATGGCGTTCGCCATGACGGCGTGGTCGATCGCCAGCGGCCCGCGCCACGCCTTGCTCATGCCGAGCACGATGATTTCGTGATCCGTGAGCTCGACGCCGGCCGAGGTGGAGGCGCAGCGGGAAAAGAGATCGAGCCGTGAGCCGATGACATCGTCGGTCATGTCGCTCGCGTCGATCTCGCCAAGCGCCACCGCCACGCCGAGGGCAGAGGCGCCGCGGGAGAGCCCCATGGATTTCAGCGTGTCGCGCGTGGCCACCGTCTCACCCGACATTTCGGCTTCTGCGATGCGGGCAAGCGTCAGCAGCGGGCACTTGATCTGGACGAAATGCACATCCTTGGGATCGTCGACCCCGGCGTCTGCCATGGCGGCCCGAACGCCTTCAGCGACCATAAGTACCTGTTCGCGACGACCGAGATGATGGAAGGGGAGGTGCGGCGTGCGCGTCGCGCCGATGGCGAGCGCGGCCTCGCCTGACGTGTCGGCGGTCTCTTTCGCATCTTCCCGCGCGAAAACCGTCCAGTGCGGCGATAGCGCGCCTTCCGTGCCACCGGACATGACGAGGCAGGGTGCCTTGACGTGATGCCGTGCAAACAGCGCCTCGAAACTCGCGGTGGCATATCCGCGGGTGAAATCGTTGACGCAGCCATTGCCCTCGGTCTTGCCCAGAATGGCAACGACCGCCTCAGGCTTCAGCCCTGCGGCAAAGAGCGCTTCCACGCCCGATACATCGGCGGGGCCGCTCGCCGGCACCCGCCAGACGGAGGCTCGGGGCATGTCACGGTGTGCGGGGGGCATCAGGGCAGGGCCTCGATCAACGCTTGCGACTTCGAGACCGCGCCGAAGACGCCGCCCTGCATCTTGACCATCTTGATGGCCGCGAGGTGGTTGCCGTAGTCGGTCGCGCCGCAGCAATCCTCCAGCATGACGCACTCGAAGCCGCGATCGTTCGCCTCGCGCATGGTGGTGGAGACGCAGACATCGGTGGTGATGCCGGTGAGGATGAGGTTTTCGATGCGCTTCTGGTTGAGGATCAGCTCCAGATCGGTCGCGCAGAACGAGCCCTTGCCCGGCTTGTCGATGATGGTCTCGCCGGCGATCGGATAGAGTTCGGGAATGATGTCCCAGCCGGGCTCGCCGCGCGTGAGGATGCGCCCGCAGGGGCCGGCGTCGCCGATACCCGCGCCGATGCGCTGCGACCGCCAGCGCTTGTTGGCCGGCAGGTCGGCAAGATCCGGGCGGTGCCCCTCGCGGGTGTGGATGATGTGGTAGCCCTTGGCGCGCATCGCTGCGAGTACCGCGCCGATGGGCTTGATCGGCGCCTGAACCAGCGCGAGATCATAACCCATATGATCGACATAGCCGCCTTTGCCGCAGAAATCCGTCTGCATGTCGATGATGACGAGCGCCGTATTGTCGGGCCGCAGCTTGCCGTTATAGGGCCAGGGATAAGGATCGGCGGTGATGTAGTGTCCGGCGGTTTCGGTCATCGCATCCATGATCGTCTCTCCTATTCCGCAGCTTGGCTGGCGCTCTCGCCATATTTCCGGGTGGGTTTTTCAAAGCCGCAGGGCGTGCCGTCGGTCACCTTGACCGCGTCTTCCCAGGGCAGCCGGTAGGTGCCGGCGATGAGGTCGTGCATGTAGCTGTAGGGCGCATCGCCCGCCCCGCCGGCGACCGCGACATAGCCGCGATGGCCGAGCTGGTAGATGTTGTTCTCCACGCCCCAGCCGAGCCGCGCCTCGCGCACCAGATCCGGCCGGACCTCCGCCGTGATGATCTCGTTGACGCGTCCCGACGTGCCGTGCGCGATGATCGTGCCGTCGAAATTGCAGATCATGCCTTCGCCCATGCTGTCGAACGTGCCGTCCGAGCCGCACATGCAGACGCTCGCCGTCACCATGAGATTGCAGAAGGCGTTCGACTGGTTGGTGAAGCGCCAGGATTCGCGGATCGGCGCGGTGTAGCCGGCCGTGCGGATCATGATCTCGGCGCCCTTGTAGGCGCATTCGCGCGCCATCTCCGGGAACATGCCGTCGTGGCAGATGATGAGCGAGAGCTTGGCACCCTTCGGCCCGTCGATGACGGGTATGCCGAGATCCCCCGGCTCCCATGGCTCGACAGGCACCCAGGGGTGCATCTTGCGGTAATAGAGCTTCAGGTCACCCTGATCGTCGATCACGATGCCGGAATTGTAGGGCATGCCGCCGGGATTGTGTTCCATGATCGAGAAGCAGCCCCAGATCGCGTTCTCCTTGCAGGCCGCCTTGAAGGCTGCGACTTCGGGTCCGTCGAGGTCGCACATGATCTCGAGATTGATGTCCATGGAGAGGCCATGCAGGGCATATTCCGGGAAGACGACGAGGTCCATGCCGGGCTGGTTGCGGCGCGCTTTGGCAACGAGGTCGACAATCACCTGCGTCTGGCGCGCAAGATCGGCTTTCGTCACGGTCAGCGGCAGTTGCAGCTGTACGAGACCGATGCCGACGCCGTGTTCGGATATGTTGAGACCACCCAGACCGTTCATGTGGAAGCTCCTTCGTATGTCGTTTTGCGCATGCGCATTTTTGCAGTTCGTTATTTCGTCAGGGAAAGCTCGCCCGGTGCACCGGAGAGCGCGCGGTGGGGGGAGGATGTGGCGATGAGGATGGCAAGCGTCAGCACGTAGGGCGCCGCATAGAAGAGGTAGTAGCCCTGCGTGACGCCCACCGACTGGAGCGCCGGCCCGAGTGCGCCGGTGCCGCCGAAGAGGAGGGCGGCGAGGAAGCAGTTGATCGGGTTCCAGCGGGCGAAAATGACGAGCGCGACCGCCATGAGGCCCTGACCCGACGAGATGCCCTCGTTCCACGAGCCGGGATAGTAGAGCGAGAGATAGGCCCCGCCGACCGCCGCGAGCGCGCCGCCGAGCGCGGTGGCGAGAAGCCGGACGCGGTCCGGGTTGATGCCCATCGCGCGGGCCGCATCGGTGGAATCGCCGACGACGCGCAGGATGAGGCCGGGGCGCGTGTTGCGGAACGCCCAATAGAGAAAGAGTGCAAGAAGAAAGCCGACGAAGAACAGCACGTTGATGTTCAGCGCCGCCTGCACCTGCGGGTAGGATGACCAGTTGCCGAGCGGAATGGAGGGCAGCTTCGGCGCTGATGGCTGGATGAAGGGCTTGCCAAGGAAGAAGGCAAAGCCCAGCCCGAACTGCATCATGGCAATGCCGATCGCGATGTCGTTGACCCGGGGAAAACGGCAGATGAAGCCGTGGATGAGCCCGAAGACCGCGCCTGCTCCCATGGCCGCGAGCACGCCGAGCCAGGGCGAGCCCGTGAGCACCGCCACGGCATAGGCCGTCATCGCGCCGAAGACGAGCGTGCCTTCGAGCCCGAGATTGATGCGTCCGGAGCGCTCCGTGATGGCCTCGCCGAGCGAGACGAAGATGAAGGGCGTGGAGACGCGGATGGCGCCGGCGATGATGGCAAGGGGCACGCCCCAAAGGCCGATATCCGTCTCGCTCATGCGCGGGTTCCTTTCCACACATCGGGATTGAAGACCTTGAAGCGGCCGTAGAAGGTTTCGCAGAAGAGGATGACGATGAAGAGCGTGCCTTGCAGGGCGACGACCGTGGCATCGGGCAGTCCCATCCGCCGCTGGATCAGCCCGCCGGATGCCTCCAGCCCGCCGAGCAGGATAGCGATGGGGATGATGGCCAGCGGATTGTGGCGTGCGAGGAAGGCGACGAGGATGCCGGTGTAGCCATAGCCGGCGGCAAGCGAGGCATTGGCGCTACCCTGCACGGCGGCGACCTCCAGCATTCCGGCGAGCCCCGCGAAGCTGCCGGCGATGGCCGTGAACCCGACGATGAGCCGACCGACCGGCAGGCCCTGAATCTGCGCCGCGCGGACATTTCCCCCCGCCATGCGGGCGGCAAAGCCGAAGCGTGTCGCCTCGATGAGGACGTAGGAGAGGATGCAGGCGATGATGGCGATGACAAGGCCCCAATGGACGTCCATGCCGGGGATGGCGCCGATCATGTATTCGGGCGGCAGAGGCAGGGTGGAGGGCTTGTTGAGGCTGGCGGGATCGCGCAGCGGTCCTTCGACGAGCTGGTTCATCAGCGCGATGGCGATATAGGAGAGCAGCAGCGACGAGATCGTCTCGTTGACGCCGCGATAGTGACGCAGGAAGCCGACCGCGCCGATCCAGACGCCCCCGACGACCATGGACGCGAGCGCCATCGCGACGAGCGTCGGATAGGGCGGCAGAAGGCCGGTGAGCGGCGTGGCAATGGCCGCCGCAGCAACGCCACCGAGCACCAGCGCGCCCTCGCCGCCGATAATGACGAGGCCGAGACGTGCCGGCAGCGCCACGCAAAGGGCGGTGAGGAGAAGGGGAGCGGCCCGCGACAGGCTGTTCTGGATAGAGAACCAGCTGCCGAAGCCGCCGGTATACATGATCTGGAAGAGCGCAAGCGGCGACTTGCCGATCGCGAGAATGAAGATCGAGAAGAGCGCCAGACCGGTGACGATCGCTGCAAGGCCGATGACGACGGGCTCCGCCCGCCGCGCCAGCCATTCGAGCGCCGGGCGGAAGGACGCGGCACCCCCGGAGCCTGCCAACAGCGCAGGATTGTTCGCTTCGACGGTCATGACGCGTTTCCCTTTGCTTGGGTTGGCCAGTGGCAGGGGATATCAGGAGGTGGAGCCGACCACGCCCTCGACGAGATAGGCCATGCTTTCCAGATCGATCGCGTCCTCGGCATAGGCCTTGTCGGCGGCGATCACCGCATTGCCCTTGTTGTCCTTCAGGGGGCCCTTGAATACGGAAAGCTTGCCCGTCATCGCTTCGGCATGGGCTGCCTCGAAAGCCTTGCGGCCTGCCTCCGGAACACCGGGGCCGAGCGGGCTCATCTTGACGAAGCCATCCTTCAGACCGCCGCGCACGAAGTTTCCAAGCTTCTCGCCGGCCTGGGCCTTCTGGATGAAGTCGGTGTAGACATTGCCCCAGGCCCATTCGGCGCCCGTCAGATACTTCTCGGGCGCCAGAGGGCTCTGGTTGGCATGATAGCCGCAGACGAAAGCGCCCCGACCAGCCGCCGTCTCGACCACGACCTTGGGGCTGTCGACATGGCAGGTGATGACGTCGACGCCTTGGTCCACCAGCGCATTGGTGGCTTCCGCTTCCTTGATGGCAAGCGACCATTCGCCGGTGAAGATGACCTGGCAGGTGATCGCGGGATCCACCGAGCGGGCGCCCAGCAGGAACGCGTTGACGTTTTGCAGCACCTGCGGGATCGGCTTGGCGGCCACGAAGCCGATCTTCTTCGACTTGGAGGCATGCCCGGCGGCGATGCCGTTCAGGTACTGGCCCTGATGGATATAGCCGAAATAGGATCCGGTGTTGGCGGGATGCTTGCCCTCCTGCCAAAGGCCACCGCAGTGGCGGAACTGGGTATCGGGATATTTGGCCGCCATCGCCAGCATGTGGGGATCGAAGTATCCGAAGGAGGTCGGGAAGATCAGCGCGGCGCCATCGAGGTTGATCATCGACTCCATCGTCTTCTGGACATCGACTGTCTCGGGTACGTTTTCTTCCTCGACCAGCGTAATGCCCGGCATGGCCTTGATGACGGCCGCACCTTCGGCATGCGCCTGGTTGTAGCCGTAGTCATCCTTGGGGCCGACATAGATGAAGCCGACGGTCAGCGCTTCCTGCGCGAAGGCGGCTGACCCCATCAGGCCCGGCACGGCGCTTGCCGCAAGGCCGGCGGCGGAGGCCTGGAGAAAATGGCGGCGGTTCATGGAAAAGCGGTTGGTCATCATCATGTTCCCCGTGCGGCGCTGGGCCGATGGCTGTTGGACATAAAAGTGTATGCAATGACCGTGCCACCCGGTAACCATCTGTAAACATTAGACCCCGTTATGGGATCGCAACAGGACTGCGGAAAGTGCATGCAGTTTTAAAATGATTTGCCTATTTTTACGGCTCTGCGAGCCTTTCAGGCTGTTCCATGTGCGCGTTACCGGGGTCAGTTCATGAAAACCGACGCAACTGTCATGTTTTCAATGTCTTAAACAGACGATTGACATGGCCGCGCCGGACCGTCATCTGTATGCAGTGATGAGAATGGCATTGAGACGAACGTGACGCAGGCAAAACGGAAGACCGTCACACGCACCGGAACGACCGTCGAGCAGATGGTGCGCGCGATCGCCGATATGATCGTGACCGGCATGATGGTGCCCGGGGAGCGGCTGGACGAGCTGTCTCTGGCGACACGCTTCGATGTCTCGCGAACGCCGGTGCGGGAAGCCCTGCGGGAACTCGGCGCCATGGGGCTGGTCGGCCGCGAGCCGAACCGCAGCGCGATCGTGACGACTGTGGAGGAGGCCCATCTTCATGCGATGTTCGAGGCGATGGCGGAACTCGAAGGGATCTGCGCCCGGCTTTCCGCAGCGCGCATGACGGCAGACGAGCGGCATGCCCTCGAACACGAGCACCGCACCTCGATGCAGCTCGTGCGTTCGGGCGTGCCCGAGGACTATGCCGCCTATAATACCGAGTTTCACAACCGGCTCTACCGCGGCGCTCATAACGACCACCTTTTCGAACTGGCGACGCAGACCCGCGCAAGGCTTGCACCGTTTCGCCGCGCGCAGTTCCGTCTTTCGGGCCGGTTGTCGAAATCCTACGAGGAACATGACCGCATCGTCACCGCCATCCTGCGGGCCGACACGACCGCTGCCGGAAAGGCAGCCTTTGATCATGTCTCGATCGTCAGCGATGCCAGTATCGTATTCGCCGCGACACGCGGCGAACACCGAGAGAGATGCTTCGAGCGATTACGCCAGGCCGTCGATCACCAGCCCGGAGAGGCTCGCCTTGGCGCGGCTCTTCAACTCGGCGACGCGGGCGGTGACGGCATTGACGTCGGTGAGGATCGTGCCCTTTTCCAGCATCAGGACGCCGACGCTGCACCGCATCAGAGGATAGGCCTGCTCGACACCTGAGCGGCCGTACCCCATGATGAAGCCACGCTTGCGATCGTCGTCCGAGTAGAGCTCCTCCACCCCGCTTTTGAAGGCGCCGAGCAGCCGCGTCAGCATGTCGTCCACCTTGCTCTCCGGCAGGTCCGACAGGCCGACGAAGAAGTCGTCGCCTCCGACATGGCCGATGAAATCGCCGTCGCCGATGAAGTGGCGGCGCAGAAGCGCCGAAAACAGCGTGATGGCGGCGTCGCCACGATGAAAGCCGTACTGGTCGTTGAACGGTTTGAAATTATCGAAGTCGCAATAGCAGAAGAAGCGGGTGTGGTCGCCGTCGAGCATGGATTCGTGAACATGGTCGCGGATGGCGCGGTTGCCGGGCAGGCCGCTCAAGGGGTTCTGGTCGCGCGCGAATTTCAGTTGCTTCTCGCTGATGATGCGCAGCAGAGAGGCAGAAGACAGGATGCCGGCATAGCGCATGTTCTCGGTCAGGATCAGGCAATCGCTGCCGTTCGCGCCGGTGAAGATGTCGAGCATCTCATGGGCCGGCATATTCACATCGGCAACCGGTGCCGGCGTGACGAAGCTGGAGATGCGGCGCTGGTAGACCCGGTTTTGCAGGAGATCGCGCCCGAACGGGTGGTAGATCATCTCCTTCAGGTGATATTCGTGAATGACGCCCCGGGGTTCGTCATTGGCGTTCAGCACCGGAAAGAAGGCCTGCTGGGGCGAGGTCCGGAAAAGCTCGAAGATCGTTTCGAGCTTTGCGCTTTCCTGCACGGTCGGGAGATGCTCGACCTGCCGGCGGATCAGCACGCTGTCGGCCGAGGCGGTCCGCCGCTTGGTATCGTCGGCCTGCGCGAGGTGCGGATAGCTGACCTTCAGATCCGCATGGCAGACGGTCGGCATGGCCACGAAATAGCCCTGCAGCAAATCGCAGCCGAGATCGCGGCAGACGTGAAACTCCGCCTCGGTCTCCACGCCTTCGGCGATGACGCGCGCGCCGAGCTTGTGCGCCATCGTCACGATGTGCCGGACCAGTTGCCGGTTTCGCGGAAGGCTTTCGATGTGGGACACGAAGTGACGGTCGATCTTGACGTAATCGACGTCCGCATTGGACAGGAGCTTCAGGCCGCTGAAGCCGACGCCGAAATCGTCGATCGCCAGCTTGAAGCCGTGCTGCCGCAACCGGTCGAGAAGCGTGTCGAACGCGGCGATCGTCTCGTTGTCGTGTCGCTCGGACAGTTCGAAGCAGATGCTGGAAGGCGGGATGCCGACGCGCTTGAGATGGGCATCGAGCCGGTGGAGGATCGCCTCGTCATCCGCGCCGACCAGCCGCGTATCGAAATTGACGAAGAGGGTGCGCTGCTCGAAGCCCGGCAGCGCGGCGAACGCCGCAAGCGCCCGGCTGATGACCATGTGCTCCAGGGCCAGAAGCTCGCCATTCTCATGCGCCCGGTCGAGAAGCGCCAGCGGCGAGCCGAAGCCAAGCCGGTCGAAGCCGCGCATCAGGGACTCGTAACCGAAGCAAGTCCCGGTCGTCGCCTCGACGATCGGCTGCAAGGCGGTCTCGACGACGAGCTTGGACAGGGTCACGATCTGGTCGCGGCCGAGATGACGGGGCGAAAACGTTTCGAGAAGGGCACTCACCGGCGGTCTCCAGGACGACAACTGTGCCGACCATCGCAGGGGAGTTTAAACGTTTGGTTTGCGCAGAATGACAGTTTTATGAAGAAGCATGGCACGTTACATGATCTCGGGACGGGGCCACGCAGATGTCACGGCCCGGCACAGGGCCCGGCGCGCGCCGTCCGCGTCTCGCCGACCTCGGCCGCATAGGCGCGAAAGCCGTTCTCGTCGAGCTGGATGATGCGATAGCAGGGGTTGCCGGCGGTCCAGAACGGATCGGGCGCGTCGATATCGGTGACGAATTTGTGGGAACAGGCCTGACCGGAGCTATAGGCGATGCCCGTCGCGCTGGTGCCTGCCAGAGGCACATGGATGTGCCCGAAGACGATGTGACGAATGCCGGCGGGGTGGGTTGCGAGCCGTTGCAGCAGAAGGCCATCATCATGCATCTCGATATTCTCGAAATGCGCGATGCCCGAGTGAACCGGGGGATGATGCACAAAGACGGTGACCGGCTTTTCGCCGGCGTTGCCAAGAGCGTCATCCAGCCAGGCGAGGCGCTGGGTGTCGTATATACCGCCGATGATGCCGGCCCCGTGGCTGTCGAGAAAGAGCAGGCGGCCGAACGGCGTATCGAGATGGGACTGGATGAACCCGTTCTCATCGCGCGGCTGTTCCGGGAAGGCGGCGGTGAAAGCCGGGCGCGCATCGTGATTGCCGAGCAGCAGCCGGATGTCGCAGGTGAAGGGAGAGAGGATCTCGCGCAAAAGCGCATAGGCCTCTGGATCGCCGTCGTTGCAGAGATCGCCGGTGATGACGAGCAGGTGTGGATCCCCATGCTTCTCCAGAATATCGGCGACGGCAGCTCTCAGATGGACCTCGGGATCGACGCCGTGAACGGTCGCGCCCGGAGGCAGCAGATGCGTGTCGGTCAGCTGGATGATTTTCATGGGTCAAGCGCCTTGTCGGGAAAGGGAACGGCTGCGGAGGCAGGGCTCCGCAGCCGTCGGTGTTTCAAGCTGGCAGCGTGCCGGATCAGTTCATCAGGCCGTTGGTCTGCGCGACGATCTGGCTGAGGCCTTCCTCAGGCGTGACCTCGCCCCGCATGACGGTGCCGATGATGTCACGCTGGGTGCGCCAGATCCGCACCGAGTCGCCGCCGGGATAGCCGGCCCAGGGAAGCGACCGCTCGGCCTGCAGCGAGGCCGTCTTGATGTTCGGGTTCTCGGTGTAATACGGCGCGAGATAGTCCGGGCCGGTCGCCAGCTTGTTCGTCGGCAGGTAGCCGGTGATGCGCACGATGAGGTTCTGCGCTTCGGGACCGGTGATCCACTTCAGGTACTTCCAGGCGGCATCCTGCCGGGCCTTGTCCTGCGTCAGAATGACGGCGGAGTTGCCGCCCGTGGGCACGCCGCCCTTTTCCGCATTGTCGAGCGGGAAGGTCGCGGTCTTCAGCTCGAAGCGATCGCCGACCAGCCCCTGGATCGTCTGCACATGGGCGGGCGTCGAGAAGATGAAGCCGGTGAGGCCCGCGCCGAACTGCTGGCGCGACTGGTCCCAGTCGAGCAGCGTCTGGCCGCCATCGGTGACGAAGCGGCGTGCGAGTTTCAGCGCATTGAGGCCGATCTCGTTGTCGAAGGCAACCGTCTTGGTGGCGGGATCGACCAGATGTCCGCCCTGCTGGAAGATCAGCGACTGCCAGAGCCAGTCGTCCGGCCAGCCGTTGATGTCGTAGCCCATGCCGGCGATCTTCGGGTCGAGTGCGTGGATCTTGGCAGCCAGCGCAATGATGTCCTCGAAGGTCTTCGGCATGTTGTCGGGATCGCCACCGGCTTTGCGCACCAGTTCGGCATTCACATACATGATCGGCGAGGATGCGTTGACCGGCAGGCCGTACTGCTTGCCGTCCACCTGCCCGAGCGCCGACATCTTCGGGCTGTAGTTCTTCTCGAGGAAGGCCGCGCCGCCTTCGGCCTCGATGAAGGGACCGAGATCCGTGATCTGGTTGCGCGGCGCCAGCGTGTGCACCAGTTCGCCGGTCAGATTGTAGCCGGAGAAATAGACGTCGGGCAGGTTGCCGGTAACGGCTGCGCGCAGCACCTGCTGCTGACCTTCATTGTAGCCGGAAGCGGGCGCGAGAAAATTGATCTTGATCGTCGGGTTGTTCTTCATGAACGTATCGGCCAGCGGCTGATGGAATTTTGTAAAGCCGGGCAGGTTGTAAAGCACGTTCAGCGTGATCTCGTCGCTGGCGGAAGCGGCCGTGCTGAGGCCGGCCATGGCAAGGCCAAAGACGAGGCCGCGGATGGCGGTGCGTCGGGTCAGGGTCATCGAAGTCTCCTTGGGGACGTGCGGTATCGGGAGGTTTGGGAGGTCGGGTTAAGGCAGGAGGGGCGGTTCGGGCGGCGTCACTTGACGCCGGTCATGGTGATGCCCGCGATGAAGTGCCGCCGTACGAGAAGGAAGCAGATCAGCATGGGGGCGGTGATGAGCGTGGCGCCGGCCATCAGCGCGCCGTAGTTGGCGCCGGTCTCGACATCGGAGAAGAACAGCATGCCGAGCGGCGGCGGCGCGAGGTTGGTGTCGGACACGACGATCATCGGCCAGTAGAGATCGTTCCAGTGCGCGACGAGGGAGAAGACCGTGAAGGCGGCGAGCGACGGCAGCGAGCCGCGCAGGACGAGACGCCAGCAGATCTCCAGTTCCGAGAAGCCGTCGAGCCGTGCCGCCTCGATGATCTCGTTCGGATAGCTGCGGAAGGACTGGTGGAAGAGGAAAATGGCGAAGACCGAGAGAAAGAACGGCGCCATCATCGCGAAATAGGTGTTGAGCAGCTCGGCCTTGGCAAGCCCGACGAAGAGCGGCAGCGCCAGCGCCTGGATGGGCACGCAGAGGGCCGCGATGACCAGCGACAGAAGCAGCCGGCGGCCCGGAAAGCGCAGCTTGGCCAGAGCATAGGCGGCGGGAACAGCGGTGAGCACCTGCACGATGAGAATGCCGAGACAGACGATCACGCCGTTCAGCATGAACCGGCCCATCGGAACCTGACCGGCAGCGCGCGCGTAATTCTCGACGGCGTCGAACGTTTTGGGGATCGGCCAGAGAGAGACGTCGAAGATCTCGGCCGGCGAGCGGATGGAGGTCAGCACCATCCAGTAGAAGGGCAGCAGCATGAAGACGGCGCCCAGCGCCAGAACGGCATGCGGGGTGAATTTGCGCAGAGCGGTCATCAATAATGCACCTTCCGGTCGAGATGCAGCGTCTGCCCGATGGACAGCACGAGCACGATGGCAAGGAAGATGAGGGTGAGGGCTGCCGCATAGCCGGTGTTGGAATATTCGAAGCCTTCGAGATAGAGATCGAACAGCAGCGTCTCCGAGCCGGACCGGCCCTTGGTCAGCACCGCCACCGTCTCGAACACCTTGAAGGCGGATATCGAGGTGGTCACGATGACGAACATCGTCGTCGGCCCGAGCATCGGCCATGTCACGGTGAGGAAACGGTCGAGCGAACTCCTGGCGCCGTCCAGCCGTGCTGCTTCGTAAAGGTCCTTCGAAATGGCGGTAAGGCCCGCCAGGAAGAGAACCATGTTGAAGCCGAGCACCTGCCAGATGCCGATGAGCGCCATGGTCGGGATGAGCAGCGACGGGTTCGACAGAAAGCTCACGGGCTCGAAGCCAAGCCACGTGATGGCAGCGTTTACAGGCCCGAGCGACGGGTGCAGCAGGAACTGCCAGACGGTTGCCATGGCCACCAGCGTTGCGGTGACCGGCAGGAAATAGGCGACCTCCCAGAAAGCCCGGCTGCGCTTCGTTCCGTGGACGAGAAGTGCGACGCCAAGCGCGAGAAAAACGCCGAAGGGAATGACGAGGGCGGCATAGAGCACGGTGTTGGACAGCGCGCGCAGGAACACCGGATCGTGGAACGCCTTGGTGAAGTTCTCCACCCCGACGAAGCGGATCGACAGGGCGCCGAGCTGATAGTCCGTGACGGAGAACACGGCGAGCAGCAGCATGGGCAGGATGTAGATCGCCAGCAACAGGAATACGGCCGGTGCCGAGAACATCAGGCCGTTGCGCATCATGCGGCGTTCGCCGCTGCTGGACGAGGTGACGCCGGGTTTGACCGGCAATGACAGATCTGTAGGGACGGCCGTCATGCCAGCACCCGCTCGCGTAGAGTGAGCGGCCGGCGCAGCTCGTCGGCGCCGAAGAGATGCGCACGCTCCGCATGGAAGCCGAGATGGACGGTGCCCTCCGATACGACGCCCGGCTTTGCCGTTGCGGTCTGGCGCACGGTCAGGCGCACCGCGGGATCGGCAAGGAGCTGGCAGGTCATGAAGCGATCGGCGCCATGGGTTTCGCTGCGCAGAACCTTCACGGCCAAACCTTCATGCGAGGGACGGCCTTCGCCGGCAAGAAAGAGGTCTTCCGAACGCAGGCCGAGCGTGGCCGGGCCTGTCTCGCCCGTGGTGCGAAGGCCGAGCGCCTGCCCGAATGCGGAAATCTCGCCCGCGCTATCGACGTCGACCGGCAGCAGATTGATCGACGGCGAGCCGATGAAGCGCGCGACCGTCAGCGTCGCGGGCTGGCGATAGAGTTCATCCGGCGTGCCCAGCTGCTCGATGCGCCCTTCCGACATCAGGGCGATGCGATCCGACATGGTCAGCGCCTCGATCTGGTCATGCGTGACATAGACGAAGGTCGCGCCGAGGCGGCGATGCAGCGAGACGAGTTCCTCGCGCATATGGGCGCGCAGCTTGGCATCGAGGTTGGACAGGGGCTCGTCCATGAGAAAGGCTGCCGGCGAGCGTACGAGGGCGCGGGCAAGGGCCACGCGCTGGCGCTGACCACCGGAGAGCTGCGACGGCTTGCGATCGAGAAGATGGTCGATCTGCAGCATTCCAGCGGCCCGCTCGACATCCTCTGTGATGGCTTTTCTGACCTTCGACGTCCCGAACAGACCGCCGACCAACGGCAGCCGCGCCGACATGGGCAGGCGGCGCATGCGCAGCGGCGTGGCGATATTCTCCCGTACGCTCATATGCGGGTAGAGCGCGTAGGACTGGAACACCATGGCAAGGTTTCGATCGCTCGGATCGACATTCGTCACGTCAGCGCCGCCGATCGCGACCGCGCCCTGATCCGGGTTTTCGAGGCCCGCGATAATCCGGAGCAGCGTGGACTTGCCGCACCCGGACATACCGACCAGCGACAGAAATTCGCCCGGACGGATGGAGAGATCGATGCCCTTGAGGACCTCGTCCGACCCGAACCGTTTTCTGATGTGGCGAAGATCGATAGCTTTCGACGGCATGATGCGCTCCTGTTCCAGGGCGCGTATGGCGCGTCGATATGACAGGCGGACAACCATTTGACGAAAGATTGATGACGGGCCGGTTCAGAGCCTGTGAGGCGCATATTGGTCAGAGCCTTGCCACCCCTGGCCGGTTTTCCGTCTGCCTATCCTGTGCTTCCTGACCTTGCGCAGACCCTGCCGATATGGCGAGGAGCGACACACTCGTGAAGGCAGTCCCGGTCCACCAACGCGGCCCCCAACGGATACAAGGCCTCGCCCGGAAGGGGGGTCCACGTCTCGCGGGACCGCCTCATCCTCGACCATTTGAGGTGCGCACGGTGGCGCCATCGTGAAGGGTTTGCCGATAAGGCGGCTATATTCTTAAAAACCTGATCGCAGCCAGCCGGAAAGAGGTGGCAGTGTTCAGGCCCGACCGGAAACGCTCTGCCGAAAAGTTGATGGCGTGGTGCCGGTCGTCGCTTTGAATACCCGGGTCAGATGGCTCTGGTTGCTGAAGCCGCAGGCTGAAGCGATCCGGGCAATGGGCTCGGCGCCGGCCAGTAACGTCTTGGCGCGATCAAGACGCCGGTGCAGGACCCAACCGTGTGGCGAGACACCGCAACTGATGCGAAACATACGCTGCAGGTGGAATTCGCTGAGGCCGGCGATGGCGGCGAGATCCGGCAAGGTGATCTGCGCGTCGAGATGTGCCTCGATATAGTCGGTTATCCTGCGGCGCACAGCGGGGGCCAGGCCGCTCTTGATCGAGATGGCCCGGTTTCCCCCATAACGGGGATCGCCAAACAGGCCGGAAAGCACGGTTGCGATGGCCTCGTCGGCAAGCAGCGTATCCCCGGACCGCGTGGCATGTGCGACCTCACGTAACGCCACGGCGAGTGCCGGCGCGTTGTCGAAAGTCGTTTCGGGCACCACCATCAGGCGGCAGTCGCGATCGAAAACTTCGGTAAAGACCCGGCGCATCTCCTGATCCGGCACATAGAGGTGGACGAAGGTGAAGTCGTCGGTGATCTCCCATTCGGAAGAGGCGCCCTGCGGCATGATACAGAGTGCACCCGGCCAACCATTGCTGTTGCCCTGATCGATACGGCGGGTGCCGGAGCCGCCTTTGAGATACAGGCTGAATGTGTGGCCGTCCGGCTGCTCGTAGCGCATCCGGTCATGGGCGTTGCGCCAGATCGCCGCCGATCGTCCGAAGCCGAGAGTCAGCGCGTCTGTAACCTGCGCGCAGGGCGAGGCCGAGAGAAAGCTGAAGACGGACGGGTTGTCGGCAGTCATGGAGGATCTCTTGCGAAACGAGCCTCATTCTATCGCGGAGTTCAGTGCATGCCAGCATAGAGGTGGCCTCTGTTGCTGCTCGACGCCATTTCACCGCAAGAATCTGCAATCAGCGCCGCCGTTTTCCTCGTATCCATCTGCCCTTACAGCGAGGACGTCATGGCCAATATCATTCTGTTCGTTTCAACCGTCGTGATATGGGGCACCACCTGGATCGCGATTGCCATGCAGGTCGGGCCGGTGCCCGTGCTGGTTTCCGTGTTCTACCGTTTCGCCACGGCCGCCCTCATCTTCCTCGTCGTGCTTGGCGTGCTGGGCAAGCTTAGGATTCCCGCGGCCCGGCATCAGCCGTTCATTTTCATGCAGGCGCTCTGCCTGTTCAGCTGCAACTTCATCTGCTTCTACAACGCGGCCAGCTATGTGCCATCGGGGCTGATCTCCGTCATCTTCTCGCTGGCGACGATTTATAACGCCATCAATGCTCGGCTGTTCTTCGGCGACCGGATTACAGCGCGCACCGTGGTGGCGGCGGTCCTTGGCGCCTCCGGGCTGCTCCTGCTGTTCGGCCCGGATATCCTCGTTCATTTCAATGTCGATACCTGGAAGGGCGTAGGCCTGTCGGCGCTCGGAACGCTGTTCTTCTCTCTGGGCAACATGGTCTCCCGCCGCAACAGCGCCGAGGGGATCGCACCCGCCACCGCCAATGCCTGGGGCATGACATATGGCTCCCTGTTTCTTCTGGTCCTCATCACCATGACCGGCACGCCGGTCATAGCGCCGCCCGACACACAGTATCTGATGGCGATGCTCTATCTCGCCGCGGTCGGCTCGGTTATCGGCTTCACCACGTATCTGATGCTGGTCTCGCGCATCGGCTCGTCGCGAGCCGCCTATACGACGGTGCTCTTCCCGGTCGTCGCCCTGTCGCTCTCGACCCTCTACGAGGGCTATCACTGGACGCCACTTGCGATCGTCGGACTTGTGCTGACACTTGCCGGCAATGTCGTGATCTTCGCGCGCCCGATGACGCGGTCGGTCGCACCAGCCCCCGAGACCGCGTCATCGCACTGAAATCAACCGCTCGATTGCTCTTGATCTTAGCCTTCGTATCGAACTCATGCTTGCGCGGTCGCGAGGGATAGAAGCGTCTCTCGCTCCCGTCGCGATCCCGCCATGCGGGCCTTGGCGGCGGCGAGCACGGAGGACGAGGCGGTTTCCGGAAGGCCCGAGCCGAAGGGAGGTTCCGGCGCGTATTCGAGCGAGAGCTGGATCGTTTCGGCTTCCTCTCGGCCCATGAGTTCCGCGATGACGGCAAGGCCGAAGTCGATCCCCGAGGTGACGCCACCCGCCGTGATGAGCGATCCGTCTCGGACGACCCGCTCCTTGACGGGCACCGCCCCGAAGCTTTCGAGGAAATCATGCGCGTTCCAGTGCGTAGTGGCTCGACGACCCTCAAGAAGACCGGCACGACCGAGGACGAGAGATCCGGTGCAGACCGACGTGACGTAGCGCGCCTTGGCGGCTTTCTCCCGGATGAAAGTCAACGTCTCGTCGTCGGAGAGGAGCGCGTTGACGCCCGCGCCGCCGGGCACGCAAAGGACATCGAAATCCGGCGCGTCGGCAAAGCGCATGTCGGGCTGCAGCCAGAGACCGGTCGAGGCTCTCACCGGTTCGAGATTCTTCCAGACGAGATGGACCCTGGCGTCACTAGCGGAGGCAAAGACTTCGTAAGGACCGGTCAGGTCCAGCTGCTGGACAGCGGGAAAGCAGAGAATTCCAAAGTGTAGCGTCATGAGCCCATTCCCTTGTTGACGGATTGACCATACCGCAGCATGAATTGGCCTTTGCGCCAATCATCGCTCGTTTCATGCCAATTGATCTACCCCATCGCATCGAGATCCTCGCTTTCGAGAACGCCCAGATTCTGGATATCACGGGGCCGGCGCAGGTGTTCGCCACGGCCAACGATCTCTCACCGGCCGGGACGCCCAAGCCCTATGTGATCGACATCGTCTCGACGGACGTGGAGGTGGTGACGAGCTCCGGCATCGTTCTGCGATCCACCAGGCTTGCCGGCGAGGTGGCCGGGGGAACGCTGATCGTCTCCGGCGGCTATGGCGTGAACGCCGCCTGCCGCGACGCCGGCCTTCTCGACTGGATCCGGCGACGTGCGGCGATCGCATCGCGCACCGCTTCGGTGTGCAGCGGTGCATTTCTGCTTGCCGAGGCCGGCCTTCTCGATGGCCGCCGTGCCGTGACGCACTGGGGGCGATGCGCCGAATTCACCGCCCGCTTTCCTGCGGTTCACCTCGATCCCGATCCGATTTTCATCCGGGACGGACCAATCTGGACGTCGGCCGGGGTGACGGCGGGCATTGATCTGGCGTTGGCGATGGTGGAGGCCGACATGGGCCGACCGCTGGCGCTGGCCATCGCGCGCCAGCTCGTCGTGTTCCTCAAACGGCCGGGCGGCCAGGCGCAGTTCAGCGCGGCGCTCGCGCTTCAGGAAACGGACGACACCTTCGAGCCGTTGCATGGCTGGATCGCCGACCATCTCGACCGCGATCTGTCGCTCGCCGTGTTGGCGGATCGGGCTGGCATGAGCCTGCGCTCCTTCTCGCGCCGCTACCGCCAGAGCACGGGGCGTACCCCGGCCGACAGCGTGGAAGCCATCCGCTTCGAAAGCGCGCGCCAGCTTCTGGAGGACGGTGCCAGCGTGACGCGAACAGCCGCGCGCTGCGGGTTCGGATCCACCGAGACCATGCGACGCGTCTTCCTCCAGCGACTTGGTGTCGGCCCGGCGGCGTATCGTAGCCGGTTTCACGGGTAACGCAGTCGTGAGGCAAAAGTCCAGTATTTCGACGTTATACCTTCACACACATCGTGATCCTGCGTGGATCATGGGGCAGCGCTGTCGCTGACGGCCGTGCCGCTGTGTCCGGCACACGCAGTGACGGCAACGAGGGATTAGCTATCCGCAGACCCTCCCCGTTAATGCCCAAAATTTAGCCTCAATAGAGGCTTGCATAAAGACTGGACAACTTAGTGGACATGATCCACTATTTTGATGCCGGGTGGAGACGGCTGGCCAGAGCGAACAGAGTTTTAAGAACAAGGGGAACGTATGTCGCAGCCCTTAACGCCTTCGGGCGTCGTCCTGTCCGTGCGCAATCTGACCGTGGCGTTACCGCCCGGTATGGAGCGCACCCATGCCGTCCAGAATGTCTCCTTCGATCTTCACGCAGGTGAGATCCTGTGCATCATCGGCGAGTCCGGATCCGGAAAATCCGTCACCGCCAACACGATCATGGGGCTGCTGCCGCCCTCGATCAAAGTGACGGGCGGCGAAATTCACTTCAAGGATATGGATATCCTCGCGGTATCGGAAGACAGGATCCGGCCGTTAAGGGGGCAGGCGGTCTCGATCATCTTTCAGGATCCGCTCTCTGCGCTCAATCCACTGATGACAGTCGGCGATCAGATCTGCGAGGTTCTGGAAGCGCATGGGCAGGGAACGGCGCAAAGCCGCAAGGCCAAGGTTCTGGATCTCCTGGAGGAGGTGGGCCTGCCGGACCCGCTGCTCATGCGGCTGCAATATCCCTTCCGCCTGTCCGGCGGCCAGCGACAGCGTGTGATGATCGCCATGGCCTTGGCACTCGATCCCGATGTCCTGATCGCCGACGAACCCACAACCGCACTCGACGTAACGACACAAGCGCAGATCCTCGATCTTATCCGGCGAATCCAGAAGCGGAAGAACATGAGCGTCATGTTCATCACCCACGACTTCGGTGTGGTCGCTGAAATCGCCGACCGGGTCGTGGTCATGGAAAAGGGTCATATGGTCGAGCAGGGCCGCGCCGATCAGGTGCTCGTCCGCCCGGCTCATCCCTATACGCAGCGCCTCGTCGCTGCCGTTCCGCGTATGCGTGGAACCGAAGACAGGATATCCAGGGAAACGCCGCTCGTTCTGGAAGTCGAGAACCTCGAGAAGGAGTATCGCAGTTCGGGTTCGTTCTTCGGCAAGCCGCGCGTCGTCAAGGCCATCAACGGCGTCAGCTTCACGCTGCGCAAGGGGCAGACACTCGGCGTCGTCGGCGAAAGCGGTTCGGGAAAATCCACACTTGGGCGGATCCTTCTGAAGTTGCTGGAGCCGGACGGCGGTGTGATCCGCTTCGACGGGCGTGACATTGCGGGCATGACCCAGGAAAGCTTCCGGCCGCTTCGCCCCTACATCCAGATGATTTTCCAGGACCCTTTCGCCTCCCTCAATCCCCGCCACACGATCGGCAGGATCCTCACGGTCGGACCGGTCGCCCACGGATCTGCTGTGCATGAGGCTCGAAACAAGGCAATGAGCCTCCTGAAGCGTGTCGGTCTGGACGAGCAGGCGTATGATCGCTTTCCGCATGAATTTTCCGGCGGGCAGCGGCAGCGCGTCGGTATCGCCCGCGCGCTGATGTTCGATCCCGTCGTTCTCGTGGCCGACGAGGCAGTCTCCGCGCTGGATGTTTCCATTCAGGCGCAAATCCTCGAACTTCTGGCCCGCATTCAGACAGAGATGAAAGTCGCAATGGTGTTCATCACCCATGATCTGCGGGTGGCCAGCCAGATCTGCGACGACGTGCTGGTGATGCATAAGGGGTCCGTGGTCGAGCAAGGTCCACCCTCGCGGATCTTCCGCTCGCCGTCGCACGACTACACGCGCAAACTCGTTGCAGCCATTCCAGGAGCGGACTGGGAGCCTGACATGGTCGCTACCGGCAACTGACCATGCGCTAGACGCGCAGATGTCCGCTGCGGTCGCATACCGCGTGACGATGGAGAGCACGATCAACGTCGATCCTCAGCGGTTCGACAGTGTACATTCACGTCTTATCAAGTAGCTGAAAACGTTTGAATTTTTTAGATTTTCGAGAGGAATTTAGTTGCATTGATCCACTATTTGTCCTTTCATGTTGTGACAGGTTTGCAATACGACATGGACGGAAGACAGGAACCGGTGGCGCGTTAACAACGCGTCAGCCAACGCACATCTTTTGCCCATTCGAACGGAACTCGCATGCACAAGCCATCGACCAAACCGCCGACCACACCGGAGGAAATCAATCTCGATGTGCTCGAGAACACCCTGAGTTTCTACATTCGCACGCTCAACCTCGCCGTATCACGCGACCTCGATGCCTGTCTCGACGGTCTGGATGTCGCCAAGGGAACAGGAAAGATCACCACATTGCTGCTGGTCGACGATTATCCGGGCATCCGCCCATCCGTGATTGCCCATCTGACCATGCGGGACCGCTCGGCCATGGGCCGGGTCATCGACCAGATGGTGGCGCATGACCTGATCCGCCGTGAGGTTTCGCAAGAGGACAGCCGCGCGCAGGAACTCTATATCACCGAAGCCGGCTCCGCGCTCGCCGTCCGCATCCGCGAACTCGTGCCGAAACAGTCGCAGGATTTCTTCAGCTTCATGCCCGAAGACGAACAGCGGCAACTCATGGATATTCTCCGCCGCGCCTACAGGCGCATCGTGGGGTTGGCATGAGCGTTCATCAGATCAAGCGCGTCGCCCTCATCTCCGGCGCCAGCCGGGGAATCGGCAATCATGTGGCGGCAGAGCTTCTGCGTCAGGGCTGGACGGTGTCGCTCGGCATGCGCAAACCCGTTATGCCGACCTGGGCGGTCGGACATGAAGATGCCGTTCAGCTCGTTGCCTATGATGCAGACGACACACAGGCCGAGCAGCGCTGGGTTAACGAGGCCCTGCAACGCTTCGGTCGCATCGATGCCATCGTTGCCAACGCCGGTATCATGATCCCCAAGACGGTGATCGAGGCGGACGACGAGGATATCGACGCGATGTTCTCGGTTAACGTCAAGGCGCCAAGACGGCTGGCGAAAGCGGCCTGGGACGCGCTCTGCGCCACCGGCTGCGGCCGCTTCATCATTCTCGCGTCGCTGTCCGGCAAGCGGGTAAAGTCGGCTGCGGCCGGCAGCTACTCGCTCTCGAAGTTTGCCGCCGTCGCCCTGTCGCACGCCATCCGGCAGGCGGGTTTCGACAAGGGTGTGCGCGCGACCGCCGTGTGCCCCGGTTTTGTCGCAACCGATATGGCAGCTGCGCTCACCGACCGGCCGGCCGATCAGTTGACCCAGCCAGCCGATCTCGCCTGCATCATCGCCATGCTGATCTCTCTTCCGAACGAGGCGTCTGTCGCCGAGTTCGCCGTCAATTGCCAGCTTGAGGAGTTTTTCTGAATGCCCGGTCCTTATGTCGTTCCTGTCCACGGCGATGCCGATCTGCCCAAGGAGGTGGATGTCGTTGTCATTGGGGGCGGGATCATCGGAACGTCGACGGCGCTTGAACTCGCCGAGAGCGGCCTTCGTGTCGCGTTGTGCGAGAAGGGTGGGATCGGTCATGAACAATCCAGCCGCAACTGGGGCTGGGTGCGGATTTCCCGTCGCGATCCGCGAGAAGTCCCGCTAATGGCGGAAAGCCTGCGGATCTGGGCGGATCTGAACCGCCGCACCGGCAGGGAGACTGGCTTCAAGCGCTCCGGGATCGTTTTCACCTGCGCCGACGAAAAGCAGTTCGACGAGCACGAGCGGTGGAACCGTAATCTGGAAGGCTACCAGATCGAATCTCATATGCTGAGCGCGGCAGAGTTCAACGCGAAATATCCCGGCAACACGATGAAAATCGCCGGTGCGCTCTACACGGCGGGCGATTGCCGGGCCGAGCCGCAGAAGGCCGCGCCCGCGATTGCCGAGGCGGCGCGGGACAAGGGCGCGCATATCCTCACGGAGTGCGCGGTGCGGGGCCTGCAGATGTCCGGCGGCCGCGTCTCCGGAGTCGTCACCGAGCGTGGCGAAATCGGCTGTACGTCGGTGGTACTGGCCGGCGGCGCGTGGTCTAGTCTGTTTTGTGGCAATCATGGCCTGGATCTGCCGCAACTGAAGGTGCTGAATTCGGTGCTTCGCACCAAACCGCTTGCGGGCGGACCGGAGGAAGCCATCTGGGCCAGTGGCTTTGCCCTGCGCAAGCGCGCGGATGGCGGCTATACCATCGCCGACGGCTCGCAGAATGTCGTCGATATCGTTCCCTCCTCTTTCCGCTATGCCAAAAATTTCATGCCGGCGCTGTCCTATGAATGGCGCTCGCTGCGCTTCCGACTGGGCGGACGCTTCTTCGACGAGGCGCGCATTCCGCGCCGCTGGGCGCTCGATGAGGCATCGCCTTTCGAATACAATCGGGTCCTCGACCCGGTTCCATCCAAGGCCATGGTCAATGGCGCGCTGGCGCGGCTGGCAAAGGCGTTCCCTGTTTTTCAGAAGGCGGAGATCGCCCAGAGCTGGGGCGGGATGATCGACGTGACCCCGGATGCCGTTCCGGTGATCGATGCCATCGACGCCATTCCGGGCTTCCATATCGCCACCGGGTTTTCCGGCCACGGGTTCGGGATCGGACCGGCGGCGGGCCGACTGACGGCGGACATCGTGACCGGTCGCACCCCGATCGTCGATCGCCGTGATTTCCGGTTCAGCCGTTTCAGCGACGGCTCGAAGATCAAACTGGTCAGCGGCTTTTAGGAAAGATCGGCCGGCGGGGAGACCGGCCGGCCGTTGAAAAAGCATCTGGCGGCCAATGGCTGTCGGCGGCCAACCGCCCGGAGAGGCGGACGAACCGATTATCCTTTTCAATCATCGGATCAAGGGGAACTGATATGTCCAAACAGACCAAGCCTTTCATGAACACGACACGCCGTCAGGCGCTCGGACTTTTGGCAGTTGGCGCCTCAGGCGTCGCTTTCTCGGGCCTTGCCGGCTTCAGCCGTGCGATGGCGCAGCAGACAAAGGCGCTGAAGGGTCAACTGACCGTCGGCTTTTCACAGGAACCGACCGTCTTCAATCCGCACATGCCGCATATCGAAGTGGATGAAGGTATTCATTTCAGTATCTTCGATCCGCTTTTTTACGTCGACGAGACCGGAAAGTTCATCGCGGCCTTGGCAGCCGAGGTTCCCACAGTCGAGAATGGCGGCATTTCCGCTGATGGCCTGTCTTGGAAGGTCAAGCTGCGCGAGAACGTCAAGTGGCATGACGGCACGCCGTTCACCGCCGAGGACGTCAAGTTCACGCTTGAACTTCTTGTCGATCCAAATTTCCGCTCCTGGAGAAAAACCGGCCATGAGTTCGTTCGCGATCTGACAGTGGTCTCGCCGACCGAGATCACCTGGAAGATGGCAGAGCCGTTTGCGCCCTATCTATCGATCCTCGCCTCGACCTTCATCACGCCGAAGCATGCGCTGGGCGCGGAAGCCGATCGCAACACAGCGCCGTTCAACAATGCGCCTGTCGGGACCGGTCCGTTCAAGTGGAAAGAGCGGATCGCCGGAGATTATGTCCTACTGGACGCCAATGCCGATTATTTCGGCGAGGGTCCGCATGTCGAGCGGCTGATCTACAAATACGTGCCCGACCTGAATGTCCTCTACACGCAGTTCAAGACGGGCGACATCGACGTCGTCGGTCTGCAATGGATCACGCCGGACCACTATGACGAGGCGAAGACTCTCGAAGGCAAGGTGATCAACGTCGTGCCGGGTTCGACGATCGAATCTTTCACTTTCAACATGGAACGGCCGCAGTTCAAGGACGCCGCCGTTCGTGAAGCGCTCTATCACGCGATCGACAAGCAATCGATCATCGAAGCGCTCTATTACGGTCTGCCGACGCCGACCGAGAGCTACGTCCCGCAGCAATCCTTCTACTACAATCCCGATCTTCCCAAACACGAATATTCGGTCGAAAAGGCGACGAAGCTGCTCGACGATGCCGGCTGGGCCCCAGGTGCCGACGGCATTCGCGCCAAGGATGGCGTCAAGCTGTCCTTCACCTGCTCGACGACGGCCGGCAACCATATTCGCGAGCAAGTGCAGCAGTTCATGCAGCAATCCTTCAAGGATATCGGTGTCGAGATGACGATCTCCAACCTGCCGCCGGCCGTCATGTGGGGCGACTACTGGATGCTGTCGAAATTCGACACGGTGATCGTCGGCCTCGACTTCCTGACCGGCCCGGATCCGGACACGTCCGATTTCTTCCGCTCGACATCGAGCGCCGCGAAGGGTGGGGCAGGGCAGAATAACTGGCAGTTCGTCAATACCGAGGTCGACGAGCTCCTCGCCAAGGGCGGCAGCATATTTGTGCCGGAAGAACGCAAGGCCGTGTACCTGAAGATCCAGGAGGTCATGCGCAAGGAATTACCGTTCCTGCCTCTCTTCCAGTACGCCACGGTACGGGGCCACAAGCAGGGCATTGAAAACGTCACGCCGAACATCAACACGCGCATCGACACGTGGAATGTCGGCGCCTGGCATCTGGCGTAAGCCGGGCGGGCGCCAAGCGCCCAAGTCTCCCGAGGTGCCGGGCCATATCGTTCCGGCACCTCGATAGCCTTTTGCCACTCACCGCTGCCGCGCCTGTCGGCACGATCCGGAGTCTGTCGATGCTGTATTATCTGCTTCATCGCGTGTGGCAGAGCCTCGTGCTGCTGCTGCTCGTCTCGATCATCGGATTCGCGATCCTCAACCTTGCGCCCGGCGGCCCCCTGTCGCAGTTCGCGCTGACGCCCGGCATGACCCGCGAGGCGCTCGACCGAATCGCGCACCAGATGGGTCTCGATCGTCCACTCCCGATCCAGTATCTCGAATGGGCATGGCGTCTTGTGCAAGGTGACTGGGGGAAATCCTACCGCGACCAGCGCCCGGTTCTCGACATCATATCGGGGCATTTGTTCGCGACGTTGCTTCTGATGGTTTCCTCGACCATCGTCTCGATCCTGATCGGAACGTGGATCGGCATCAAGGGCGCGACGAAGCGCTACTCGATCTTCGATTATTCAGCCACGATCGGCGCTATGGTGGCCCTGTCGATCCCCACCTTCTGGTTTGGTCTGGTCGCCATCTATGTCTTTGCCCTGAGGCTGAAATGGCTCCCCGCCGGCAACATGTACACGATCGGCGACCAGTCATTCTATGACTATGCCATCCATCTGGTGATGCCGAGCCTCGTGCTGGCCCTGGTCAACATCGCAGTGTGGAGCCGCTACATGCGGACCGCTACGCTTGACGTGATCAACCAGGACTTCGTGCGAACCGCGCGCGCCAAGGGGCTGACAGCGCGTCGGGTGTTGATGAAGCATGTGGTTGGCAATGCCCTGCTGCCGATGATTACCCTTGCCGGCCTGCAACTTCCGACCATTCTCGGCGGCGCACTGGTCACCGAGACGGTGTTCACCTGGCCGGGGATGGGCCGGTTGTTCCTCGATAGCCTCGGCTATCACGACTATCCGGTGGTGATGGGGCTGTTGATGTTCTCCGCCATTCTCGTGCTGCTCGGGAGCCTGCTCGCCGACCTGATGGTCGCCATCGTCGATCCCCGGATCCGACTGGGGTAGGGCGGCAACGCCCCGATGCTGCCACCCACGCAAGGAGAGATCATGTCCGCAACGCTTCGCCCCACCAACACCGCCGCCGGCTCCCGCTGGTGGGAAAACCGCACGCTTCGCCGCTTCGCACGCCACAGACTGGCGGTGCTGGGCCTTATCATGATCAGCATCATGATCTTCGCCTGCGTGGTGGGACCGCATCTGCTGCCCTATGACGAACTCTACATCGACCTGCGCGCCCGATTTGCGCCCCCGCTGACCGGCTACCACATCTTCGGCACGGACCCGCTCGGCCGCGACATCGCCGCCCGCCTCTTCAATGCCGGCCGGATCTCCTTGCTCGTCGGCTTTTTCGCCATGGTGCTGTCGACTGCAATCGGCACGGTCATCGGCGTTGTTGCCGGCTATTACGGAGGGCGCGTCGGCGCTGTGCTCATGCGGTTCGTCGACGCCTTCCTGTCCTTTCCCAGCATCTTTCTCCTTCTGGCGCTCGCCGCCTTCGTCAAGCCAAGCCCCTTTATGATCACGCTGATCATCGCCGTCACCAGCTGGATGGAGATCGCCCGTCTCGTGGAAGCCGAAGTCCGTTCGCTGCGCGAGCGTGACTTCGTGCTGGCCGCGCGCATGCTCGGCCTGCCGAACGGATGGATCATGTTCCGGGAATTGCTGCCGAACGCCATCGGTCCGATCATCGTCGCAGCCACCCTGACCGTCGCCCGCGCCATTCTGCTGGAGGCCTATATCAGCTTCCTCGGCTATGGCATTCAACCGCCGCTTCCCAGTTGGGGCAATATGCTGAACGGGGCTCAGCAATATCTCGACAAGGCGCCCTGGCTTGCCATCGTGCCCGGCGTCGCCATAACCCTTGCGGTGACCAGCTTCAACTTTCTCGGCGATGGCCTGCGCGATGCGCTGGACGCCCGCAGCGATCTGAACTGAGGGCATCGCGTCATGACAGCGTTCTCGCCGTTCGACACGACGCTATGGTATGCCACCGCGACATCTGCTCCCGGCACAGAACCCCTCGTCGGCCGGGTCAAGGCCGATGTCTGCATCGTCGGCGCCGGCTATTGCGGCCTGACGACCGCGCTGGAGTTGGCCAGATCCGGCGTGAAGGTTGTCGTTCTGGAACGCGAGGAAGCCGGCTTTGGCGGTTCCGGGCGCAATGCAGGCCACTGTACGCCGACTTTCACCCATTACAGCCTGCCTGAGCTGAGGCGGATGCTGGGTGAGCCGTGGGCCGAACGGCTGATTGCCCGGCAGACGCGCGCCAACGATCGCGTCTCTGCCATGATCCGCGATTACCAGATCGACTGCGAATGGGTACAGAACGGCTATGTGATGGGCGCGCCCTACAAAGGCGCGCTCGACGATATCAAGCGCAAGGTCGAAAGCTACAATGCGGTGGGTGCGAAAACCCGGCTGCTCGATCGCAATGACGTCGCGGCGATCACCGGTAGTCCGCGTTTCCACGGCGGCTGGCTGCACGAGGAGGCCGGGCATCTCAATCCACTGGGTTATGCGCGCGGTCTTGCCCGAGCGGTCATCCAGGAAGGTGGCGAGATTTTCACAAGGTCGGCTGCCATCGACTGCGCGCGGGAGGGGGCAGGCGGCTGGGTGGTCAAAACTGCGACTGGCGAGGTCATCGCCGACAAGGTCATCTTCACCACGGGCGCCTACACGGTCGGCGGTTGGCCGAAACTCGACAGGACCTTCAAGATCCAGCGCGTCTTCGTGGCCGCCACGCAGGTTCTATCGGACGAAACGCGCCGGACCGTCCTGCCGCACAACACCACCATTCATGACGGGCGCGGCGACATCTATGTCTATAAGTACAATGCCGAAGGACGGATCGTCGCATCCATGTTTCCGATGGGCCGTCGAGGCCGCGACATGGACTATACCCGTCGGGTCATGAGCGAGCGGCTGAAATGGCTGCATCCTCAATTGGAAGAGGACATCCGCTGGGATTATTTCTGGTTCGGCGAACTGGACATGCAGGTCCGAACGGTTCCTCGCTTTTATGATCTTGCTCCCGGCGTCGTCGCGCTGACCGGCCTGTCCGGCCGCGGGGTGCCGACCGGCTCCATGCTTGGGTCCATCCTGTCGGAATGGGCTCTGGGCAAGCCGGACAACGAACTGGCCTTGCGGCTCGAGCCGTTGAAGGCAGCACCCTTCTACATGGGCTTCGGGCCAGCACTGACGCTGCGTTATTACCGGCTGCGCGACAATCTCATCACCAGACTTTCGGGCGCAGCGCTGCCGCCGCACGCATGAACCCGTTTCACGAACGAAACACGACATCAGCCAAGCCTTCGGCGCATACGGGTCACCCCATCGCCGCCATTCCAAGGGGCGCGGATAAGATCCTGCGCCCGCGCGCGGGGTTAAGGACCACGGCGTCCGCTGTCCAACGGAGAGAAGCAGAGCCCTGGATGGCTCCTGTTCATCCATAGTGACAGTCCTTCAGGCCATGCTATCATTGTCGTCATCGGCAAATGCCGATCTGGAGGTGTGATGGCTATGAATTCCCTGAAAGGCCCTGCATCCTATTTTCCATCTATCGAGGCGAAATACGGTCGCCCGATCGAGGAGTGGAAAGACCTCATCCGCGGTCAAAACGGAATGAAGCATATGGAGCTGGTCAAATGGCTCAAGGAGGATCATGGAATGGGACATGGTCATGCCAACGCGCTTGTCGCCGATACGCTTCGCGACGGACGATAGGGGCGTAAGCCGGGACCTACAGGCTCACGGGCGTGCGGCTTGCATCGGAGGAACGTCCTCGGCGCACAATGCCCGGCCCCTTGTCCTGCCTTGGATTTACATTGCACAACCGGGCGGTTTAAGCAGGATAGTGCGGACCCGCGATAGCGCCGGGTCGGGCAGGATCCGGGCGGGCTGTATTGGACTATCTTCTCCTCAAATATCTGCATGTCCTCGGCGCGATCGTTCTTCTGGGGACGGGAACGGGCATCGCGTTCTTCATGCTGATGGCCCACCGCTCCGGAGATGCCGGATTTGTGGCGAAGACGGCGGGCGTGGTGGTCGTGGCGGATATGGTCTTTACCGCGAGCGCCGTGATCGTCCAGCCGATCACCGGTTATCTCCTGGCGGATCTGATGGACGTTCCCCTGTGGGAAGGCTGGCTCGGGGTGGCGCTCCTGCTCTACGGGGTAGCCGGCGCCTTCTGGTTGCCCGTTGTCTGGATACAGGCGCGCATGCGTGACCTCGCGCTGGAGTCCGCCCGTGCGGGAACAGCGCTTTCCCCGGGCTATCACCGTTTTTACCGGATCTGGTTTCTGTTCGGCTTTCCGGGCTTCGGCTCCGTGATGGCCATCCTCTGGCTCATGATTGCAAAGCCCGGACTATGACCCAGCTACCCCGTCCCCCTATTGTCGCCGTTCTCGGCGCCTCCGGTCTGATCGGTGAGGCGATCTGCGGATACCTTCTGGCGCAAGGCCATACGGTCGTGCCCGTCGCCCGCCGTTTCACGCCCGTGCAAAGTGCCGCCTGGGACGGTCTGGCCGTTCAGATGCCTCTCGTCGATGCGGAAAGACCGGCCTTGCAGGCGGCGATCTCAAAAATGCGGGCCGACGTCATCGTCAACTGTATCGGTGCGCTTCAGGATGCGCCGGGCTCGCCGGCCGCGCGGGCCAACCGGGATTTCGTTGCCACGCTCGTTGACATCCTGCGGGACGAGACCGGCGAAGACAACAGAGACGGGCAGCCGGGCCGCGATCCCCGGCTTCTCGTTCACGTCTCGATCCCCGGCGATGGACGGGACGATCTGACGGATTTCAGCCGGGAAAAGCGGGCGGCGGAAGCGACCATCGCGGGGTCCGGCCTGCCCTTTATCATCCTGCACCCGGGCTTTGTTCACGCAGAGGCAGCCTTCGGCGGTAGCGCCCTGATGCGCGCCCTGGCGGTTCTCCCGTTCGATCTGCCGGAGGCGGTGAGCCGCCGGCCCTTCGCCGTGACGGATGCTCGCGATATCGGCCGCACCGTGGAGGTCGTTCTTGGGGAGTGGACAACAGGCCGGCGCGCGTGGCAGGCACACTGGGACATCATGGAAGCGGAGGCTTCGACGGTCGGTAGCGTGCTCGCGGGGCTGGCGCGCCGCCTTGCCGGGCCGAAACGACGGATTCGGGTGCCGGGCTGGATGCTCACGACAGCAAGCCGGGCCGGCGACCTGGTCTCCCGGCTCGGGTGGCGTCCTCCCGTCCGCTCGACGGCGCTTGTGGAGATGGCGCGCGGCGTCACCGGCGATCCCGCACCGTGGCGCCATGAAACAGGCCTCGAGCCGCTCTCGGGGCCTCGCACGCTCGCGATGACGGCCGCGACCGTGCAGGAGCGCTGGTTTGCCCGCCTTTACCTGCTCAAGGCGATGATCATCGGCGTTCTCGTGGTATTCTGGGTCGTCTCCGGCGGCATCGCCCTGACGGTCGCTTTCGATGCGGCGACGCGTATCCTCACGGATCACGGCTTTGCCGAACCGTTGGCAAAGGCGATCACGATCGTCACCAGCCTGATGGACATCTCCATCGGTCTTGCGATCCTCCATCGCCGAACATGCCGCATCGGCCTCCTCGCAGGCATCGGGCTCTCCCTCTTTTACATGGTCTCCGCCGCCCTGATCACCCCCGATATGTGGATCGAACCCCTTGGCGCCCTCGTCAAGACAGGCCCGTCGATCATCCTGATGATGGTCGGGCTGGCTGTGCTCGAAGAGCGGTAGCACGTCTTGCGGCAGGCAAAGCGGTTCACAGGGTGGGCCGTTCATATGACGGCAGGCACTTCTCAGCGGCCGCCGACATCGGCTATACATGTGACATGATACCGACGCCTGATTTAGCGATACCTTCCACCGGTCCCATCATCCTGTTCGATGCGGAATGCGTCCTGTGTTCGGCGAATGCGCAGTTCGTTCTGGAACGAGACCGCAAGGCCGTGTTCCGGTTGGCTTCCATGCAGAGCGAGATCGGAAAATCCCTGTATCGCAGGCACGGAATGGATCCGGCGGATCCCGCAAGCCTGCTTGTCGTGGATGGAGACCGGATGCGGCGGGACAGCGACGCCGTCCTCAGCATTTACGAGACGCTCGGCTTTCCCTGGTCTGTCGTCCGGGCGTTCCGGATCGTCCCTGCCGCCTTGCGCGATCCCGTCTACCGCTTCGTCGCGCGTCATCGCTACCGCGTCTTCGGCCGGCGCGACACGTGCTGGGTAGCCCCGAAACACTACAGGGACCGGATTCTCTGAAGCCAGGCGGGATCGGGGCCACCCGGATACCGTGCGGGCGACGCGATCTTATCGCGGACCCTGCCTGCTATTCGTCCTCCGGTATGAAGCCGGCCGTCTGACGTTTCCAAAGACGGGCAAACAGGCCGTCCTGCCTTATCAATTCCTCGGGCCTGCCTTCCTCCACGATGCGGCCCTGATCGAGAACGACGATCCGGTCCATCATGGCGATGGTCGAGAGGCGATGTGCGATGGCGATGACCGTCTTTCCAGCCATGACCCGTTCAAGCTTTTCCTGGATCGCGGCCTCCGATTCACTGTCGAGGGCGGAGGTCGCCTCGTCGAGCACCAGGATCGGCGCGTCCTTCAGCAACACCCGGGCGATGGCGACACGTTGCCGTTGACCGCCCGAGAGCTTGATACCGCGGTCGCCGACGAAGGCCTCGTAACCTTTCCGGCCTTCACCGTCCGAAAGGTCGCCGATGAAGCCATCGGCGCGCGCTGTCCTGGCCGCTTCCTCGATCTCCTGCCGCGTCGCCTCTGGACGGCCATAGCGGATGTTATCGCCAACCGACCGGTGCAGCAGCGCTACATCCTGCGCGATCACGCCGATGTTGCGGCGAAGGCTGCCTTGTGTGATGTCGCGGATGTCTTGCCCGTCGATCAGGATCGCTCCTTTCTGGATGTCGTAAAAGCGCAGCAGAAGACTGACAAGCGTCGTCTTGCCCGCGCCCGAAAGCCCGACGAGGCCGACCTTTTCGCCGGGGCGGATGGTCAGGGAAAGATCGGTGAAAACAGGCTTGCCGGACTTGTAGGCGAAACCGACGTCCTGAAACCTTATCCCGCCATGATCGACGACGAGCGCGCCCGCGCCCGGCCGATCGAGGATGGTGGGCGGCGTGGTCATCACCGGCATCGCATCCTTGATCGTCCCGACGGCCTGAAAGATCTGCTGGCCCATTTGCAGGAAAACGAAGATCTGCGTGGACAGACGCTGCAGGATGTACACCGCGCCCACGAACTGGCCGATAGAGAGGAACCCCTTGATCAGGCCGGAAAATCCGATCGTCAGCATGCTCAGCCACAGCGCCGTGTTGAGGATCACCACGACCAGTTCGGAAGTGCGGTAGATGCGTTGTTCGCTCTGCTGCGTCTGCACGGACGTCTGGATGGTGCGGCGGATGGTGCCTGCCTCGCTGTCCTCGGCGGCAAACTGCTTGATCATCTGCATATTGGTGTAGAGATCGGTGATGGCACCGGCAACCAAGCTACGCTGCCTTGCCGTTCGGCGGGAACGCTCGGCAAAGGTGGGAACCGTTCTGACGGCGTATGCGACGTTGAGCGCAATCCAGATGACAACCGGCAGGGCGAGTTGCCAGGACAGAGCGCCGAGCAGGATCACCGAACCCACCATCTGCAACAGGAAGCGCGGGACGGTCTGGAAGGCGGCGATGATCTGTTGCTGGACGGCGGAGGATACCTGCTGGAGCCGCGAGGCGACCTGTCCGGCAAACAGCTCATGAAAGAAGGCGAGATCCTGCCGCTCCACGGCTTTATGGCCCTGCCACTGGATCGCCGCCGGCATGCCGATGCCAAGCGTATGGGACTGAAGAGTGTTGAGCAGGAATGAAGCGATCGGCATTGCGGGGAAGATCAGGAGACCGAGAACGGTCAGGAGTGGCCATTCATTCGCCAGAAAGGCGGACGCACCGTGTTGCGTCACACCATCCACGATGACCGACAACCCCCAGACGATCGACAAATTGATCCCTTCCATTGCCATCGCAGACAATGCCAGAAGAAGAAGGACACCGCGGAACATCGAGATGAAGTGAAGAAGGACCGCAAATGGTCCCGTGGAGGGCAGGGGGCGGTAGGGAATGTCCAGTGGGCGGATCAGCGTCTCGAACGGACGGTAGATCTTGTCTGCAATCGACATGGCTTGCTCCGCTTCGTTGAGAAAATCCGCGCTCGGCTTCCCGGCCTGTCTACCCTGAATTGCAATCGTTACCGGAACATGATGGGCCTTCAGGCGATGTGCAACGGCACGTCCGTCTTGCGCGATACCGGATGTTGCGAACTCGCCACCATCTTACCGCCGATGCTTGCAGCTTTCGGCGTGCAGCATCCGGCAATGATACATTAAGATTTAATTGTTAGACATATGCTGACGACGGATGGGGGCCGACCAGGCGAGCGGGCTGAAGGATCATTTCAGGTCGGAGCTCGACCGGACTCCGCCGAGGCTTCACACATTCTTTTTCCGGTGCCGCGTGTGGTCTCGCGGCGTGCAACTCCTCAGGTGAGATCCGACATGCCCCATCCAAACATCAAACTGGCGATGACCGCGATCTTCGGCGTCATCGGCCTCGTCATCGTGATGTTGTCCTGGCTGACGCTGGGCGGCCTTCAATCCTTGAATTCGCGCACGATCGACGTTGCCGACAACTGGCTGCCGAAGACTGCGGCCTCTGGACGGATCCAGACCGCGCTGAACGACCTGCGCGTCGCCTACGCGCAACATCTCGTCGAGGTCAACATTCATCGGATGAAGGACTCGCTTGCCCTTGCGCGCGAGAAGGAAGCCGCTCTACGGGCCTCGCTCTCGGCCTACGACGCGATGATCTCGACCGATCGCGAACGGCAGATCTTTGCCGCCATCCCGCCGGCCGTTGCAGACTACATCCAACACGGCAGCTACATGCTGGACATGTCCGGCGACGGCGCGAAGGATCTCGGCGGCTATCTCTTCGGACACGGCATGCGCGACACTGCGAGCATTGTCGAAACCGCGACGGCAGCTCTCGTCGCCTATGACTCCCAAGGCGCGGCCGACTCGAAGGCCGAAAGCGGCATGACCTACGACTCCGTCATGTCAAAGATTTTTGGCGCGGCGCTGTTCGTCGGCTTCGTCCTTGTCGCGGCGGCCTTCTACGTGCTGCGCGGCATTGCCCGGCCGGTCGAGGTCATCACCCAGTCCATGACCCATCTTGCGGGTGGTGACACGTCGGTGGCCATTCCTTACACGAGCCGCCCCGACGAAATCGGTCAGATGGCAGGCGCGGTCGAAATCTTCCGTCAGGCGGCGATCGCCAACAAGCGTCTGGAAGAGGAAGCGGATGCCGCTCGTGTTCAGGGCGAGGCAGATCGTATCCGTCTGACAGCAGAGGCGGAAGCTGCAGCCCAGCTTCGCCTCCAGGAAGCGACCGCAGGTCTTGCCGCAGGTCTGCGCCGTCTGGCATCCGGCGATCTCAGCTTCCAGCTCAACGATGCCTTTGCTCCCGATTTCGACGCTCTTCGTCACGATCTGAACGGTGCCGTCTCGCAGCTTGCGGAGACCCTGCGTTCGGTTGCAGAGGCAACCGCGCAGATTGACAACGGCTCCCGTGAGATCAGCCAGAGCAGCGACGATTTGTCCAAGCGGACGGAGCAGCAGGCGGCGTCGCTTGAGGAGACTGCAGCCGCCCTCGACCAGATCACGGCGAACGTCTCCAACTCCTCCAAGCGCGCCGACGAGGCCCGCTCGGTTGCCGTGCAGGCGAATGCCAGTGCCGTCCAGTCCGGCAAGGTCGTGGCGAACGCCGTCGATGCCATGCAGAAGATCGAGCAGTCTGCGAACCAGGTCTCCAACATTATCGGCGTCATCGACGAGATCGCCTTCCAGACCAACCTTCTCGCGCTGAACGCAGGCGTCGAGGCGGCACGCGCCGGAGATGCCGGCAAGGGTTTTGCCGTCGTCGCCCAGGAAGTGCGCGAACTGGCGCAGCGTTCCGCTAAAGCGGCCAAGGAAATCAAGGAGTTGATCCGCAACTCATCCGTCGAGGTGCAGAGTGGCGTGAAGCTGGTGAGCGAAACGGGTGACGCCCTTCGCACGATCGAAGGCTACGTCGTGACGATCAACCAGCACATGGATGCAATCGCCACATCGGCGCGCGAACAGTCCGTCGGTCTTGCCGAGGTCAACACGGCCGTCAACCAGATGGACCAGGTGACGCAGCAGAACGCGGCCATGGTGGAAGAAAGCAATGCCGCAAGCGCGGCACTGGTCTCGGAGGCCGAACGCCTTCGCGATCTGGTCGGGCAGTTCCAGGTGGGACATGCCTTGCGACAGACAGCAGCCGTCATGGCGGCAGGCTCCACGCATCGTCCTGTAGCGTCGCCTGCGCGCAAGATCGCTGGAAAAGTGGCAAGAGCTTTCTCCGGAAACGCTGCCGTCAAGGAAAGCTGGGAGGAGTTCTAAGGAGCTTGAATGCCGAGGTGAAGCGTCAGAGACAATCGCGTCTCGCCTGCACCCTCGGAAAATCTTCGCGCGCACCGCCCCATCCGTACATCAAGCGGATGGGGCGGCAACGCCGATCCCTACGCCCCTCAGGACGTTCCCGGCTTGATGACCTTCGCGTCATGGGGATCCCGATCATCGATCTGGCCAACACGCCCGGCATGCGCAGCACGGACCCGGCATGCGCAGCGCCATCGCGGTGGGTCTTCCGGCCGAGGGATGCCCGACATCCGCCACAGCGCATGGGACAATCCCGCTCAAGACCCGGCGGTCACCCACACGCGGCTTGCCTCGCACATCTGTCGGTAAAAGCGGCTGTATTCGCTCCCGCTGCGCATCGGAAACCAAAAGAAATCAGACATGCAACCGGCTCCTTGCTCAGGCGAGTGGATCACGTCGAAGTGCGCAAGGAAACCTCATTATTGGGTTCGGATCCTAGTCGCACTGAACCAGATGACCTGGGGAAACCTCGATGTAGTTGCGCTTGGGCGCTTGATAGCCGATAGGTCTGTAGGGGCTTTTCAGCTCGTCGGTGTTCGTCAACCGCTTCATCTGGCGGCGAGTCGGGTCGAGAATAGGGACTGCAGCCATCAATTTGCGGGTGTACGCGTGCTGCGGGTTCTCGAAGATCGCTTCGCGCGGCCCGATCTCGACGATTTCACCCAGATACATGACGGCGACGCGGTGGCTCATGCGCTCCACGACGGCCATGTCGTGGCTGATGAAGAGGTACGCGAGACCCATCTCCTCCTGAAGGTCGAGTAGGAGGTTGCAGACCTGAACCTTGATGGAGACATCGAGCGCCGAAACAGCCTCGTCGGCCACGATCACCTTCGGCTTCAAAGACAGAGCGCGGGCAATCGCGATGCGCTGGCGCTGGCCACCGGAGAATTCGTGCGGATACCGGTCCATCGCCTCCGCGCCAAGCCCGACGCGGGCGAGCAGGTCGGCTGTCATCGCTCGGGCCGCTGCCTTCGTACCAAGTTGGTGCGCAAGAAAGGGCTCGGCAACCGTCTCGCCGACGCTCATGCGCGGGTTGAGCGAGGCGTAAGGATCCTGGAAAATCATCTGCGCGCTCAGGCGCATGCGTCGCAGGTCTGCCGGGGGCAGAGCGCGCACGTCGTAGCCGTCAAGCTGGATCGTGCCGGCCGTCGGTTCGACGAGACGGATGACGGAACGGCCGGTGGTCGACTTGCCGCAGCCGGATTCACCGACGATCGCCAGGGTTTCGCCGGCGCGAAGATCGAAGGAAACGTTTTCCACCGCGTGAATTGCGCCCGTCTGCCGACTAAAAAAACCCGAGCGAATGGGAAAGCGCGTCGTCAGGTTCCTCACGCTGAGGATAGGGGAGCCGGCGGGGCCGATTGCGGAGGAAAGCGGCCTGCCTTCGGCCGCAATTCCGCTCGCGGCATCGACAACCGAAAAACGGCGCGGCGCAGCCTCTCCGTTCATCGAGCCGAGCCGCGGGACGCTCGCCAGAAGCGCCCTTGTGTATGGCTGCTTCCCGCTCTGGAAGATCGTGCCCGTCGGCCCTTCTTCCACCACCTCGCCACGGAACATCACCAGCGTCCGGTCGGCAATCTCGGCCACCACGCCCATGTCGTGCGTGATGAAGAGAACGGACATGCCTTCCTCGTCCTGAAGCGTCTTGATGAGATCGAGGATTTCACCCTGAATGGTCACGTCGAGCGCCGTTGTCGGCTCGTCGGCAATCAGCAGCTTTGGGCGCGAGGCCAGCGCCATGGCGATCATTACGCGCTGGCGCATGCCGCCGGAAAACTCGTGAGGATAGGCGTGAAACCGCGCAGCCGCGTTGGGGATCCGAACTTTCTCCAGCGTGCGAACAGTCTCGGCGCGGGCAGCGGCCTTGTCCATGCCGCGATGACGGATCAAGACCTCGGAGATCTGCCGGCCGATGGTGAAGACGGGGTTGAGCGATGTCATCGGCTCCTGGAAGATCATGGCGATCTCGTTGCCGCGAACGTCGCGCATCTCCCGTTCCGGGATCGTCAGCAGGTCGCGCCCGCCCATGATGGCCGTGCCTTCCGTGCGGCTTGCGCCCTCCTGCAGCAGCCGCATCAGCGCGAGCGATGTCACGCTCTTGCCGGAGCCGGATTCTCCGACGATGGCGACCGTTTCACAAGGCGCGATGTCGAAGGAGACATTGCGCACGACGGACTTCCAGCCACCGCGATCCGGAAAGGCGACACCGAGATCACGGACGGAAAGGATGGGCTCGCTGGTCACGGATGAGGCTCCTTTATCGACCAATGGCATAGGCCTGCATGAGCCGTGGCGTCGCCGCCGCGCGCAAGAGGCCGGAAGGATCGCGCTGGGCGGCCGTCAGCCGGCCGATGCTCCAGGGGTCGGACACCGTCAGGCGGTGTCCGCGCCGCTCCAGCTCTGCAAGCGTCGCATCGCCGAAGGACCGCTCGATCGTAAGGTTGCCCGGCTCCCGGGTGCGTGGATGGAACGACCCCGGAAAATGCGTCGTGTGGAAGAGTGGCTGATCAATCGTCGCCTGCAGGTCGCCGCCGTGATGAACATAGCGCAGGAAAAAGGAGAGCTGCCATTGATCCTGCTGGTCGCCGCCTGGGGTGCCGAACGCAATGCGACGACCATCCTCGTGAAGGGCGATCGATGGCGTCAGCGTCGTACGCGGGCGCTTGCCCGGCGCAAGCGAGGTCGGCAGGTCGGGCGTCATCCAGAACATCTGAGCACGGCTGTTCAGGCAGAAACCGAGCTTGGGAATGATCGGCGACGATTGCAGCCATCCGCCGGAGGGCGTGGCCGAAACCATGTTGCCCCAGCGGTCGATGACATCGATATGCACGGTGTCGCCGCGCTTTTCGGAGAGGTGCGACATGGTCGGCTCATAGACAGCACCCGCCGTCATGCCCTCGGCGTTCAGCATGGCCATCGTGCGGTCGTGCAGCGTCTCGAAACCGGGAAGACGCCCGGCATCGAGGTCGAGGGATGCCATGTCCATGCGGATCTTGCGCCGCCGCTCGTCGTTGTAGGCGTCAGACAGCAGTGTCTCGATCGGGATGTCGGAGTAAGCAGGGTCGCCATAATAGACGTCGCGGTCGGCAAAGGCGAGCTTCATGGCCTCGGTGACGACATGGACGAAATCCGGACCATTGGCATCCATGGCGGCGAGATCGAAACCCTTCAGCAGCGCCAGCGACTGGAGAAGCACCGGCCCTTGCCCCCACGGTCCCGTCTTTGCCACCTGCCAGCCGTGGTAGTCATAGGTCTGCGGGGCCTCGACATGGGCCGACCAGCCGGCAAGGTCTTCGCCGGAGAGAACGCCCCGGTGGCGCGCGCCGCTGCCGTCCATAACCTCGGCATCGCGCAGGTAATCCACGATGGCTTCGGCCACGAAGCCGCGATAGAAGGCGTTGCGCGCTGCCTCGATGCCTGGCTCCCGCCCGCCGGCAGCCTCCGCCTCGACGACGATCCGCCCCCAGGTTTCGGCCAGCACGGGATTGCGGAACAGGGACAGCGGCGCGGGCGCCGCCCCGCCCGGCATCCAGGTCTCGTAGGATGTCGGCCATTCCGTCTCGAAGAAGCCGGCCAGGCCTTCGATCGTCGCGGAAACGCGCGCAAGCGTCGGATGCCCCTCGGCGGCGTAGAAGATCGCGGGTTCCAGCACCTCGCGGACGGTCATCGTGCCGTAGTCCCGCAGCATCAGCATCCAGCCGTCGAAGGAGCCGGGAATGACGGTTGCCAGCAGGCCGTTGCCGGGGATGATCGAGAGCCCTTCGCCGCGATAATGCTCGAGCGTCGCACCGGCCGGCGCGGTGCCCTGCGCACAGATGACCTCCGTGCGGCCGGTCTTGGCCGAATAGAAAATTGCCGGCAGGTCTCCGCCGGGGCCGTTAAGGTGGGGCTCAACGATCTGGAGCACGAAGCCGGTGGCGACCGCGGCGTCGAAGGCGTTGCCGCCCTTTTCCAGAATGCTCATGCCCACGGCCGAGGCGATCCAGTGGGTTGATGCCACGGTGCCGAACGTGCCGAGGATCTCGGGACGGGTGGTGAACGGTGTCTTGACGGGAGGAAGCATGGTCAGCTTTCGGATCAGGTTTCACGCGGGTCGAGGGCGTCGGCAAGGCCGTCGCCCAGGAGATTGAAGGCGATGACGACGGTGAAGATCGCCGCCCCCGGCGACAGCGCCATCCAGGGCGCCTGACCGAGAAAGTTCTTTGCCGTATTCAGCATGGAGCCCCAGGAAGGCGATGGCGGCTGCTGGCCGAGACCGAGGAACGAGAGCGACGCTTCGGCGATGATCGCCGTCGCGATGGTCAGGGTTGCCTGAACGACGATAGGTGGCAACACGTTGGGGAAGATGTAGCGCCAGAGGATGCGGGGATGCCGAAGCCCGACGGAGCGTGCGCCCTCCACATAGTCTTCAGTCTTGACTGCCAGCACCTGCCCGCGCGTCAGTCGCACGAACACCGGCATGGCGGAAAGGCCGATGGCAATCATGGCGTTGCCGAGCGAGGGACCGAGGAAAGCAGCAAGGGCAATGGCCAGGATCAGAAACGGCATGGCAAGGAAGGCTTCGGTCATGCGTGACACGATCTGGTCGAGCCAGCCTCCGAAATAGCCGGACACGAGCCCGATCGGCACCCCGATCACGACCGCGATCAACACCGAGACGATACCGGCCGAAAGTGACGCCCGCGTGCCCCAGACAAGGCGCGAGAGAATATCGCGGCCGATCTCGTCCGTGCCCAGCCAATGCGCGGCAGATGGCGCCTTGCGGATCGCGCTCCAGCTCGTCGCCATGGGATCGGGCAGGGGGAGAATTGGTGCCAGCAACGCGACGAGCGCAAAGAAGGCGACGATAACGAGCCCGACGAGCGCGGCACGGTTTGCCGCGAGCTTGCGCCAGGAGCGGCGGAACGGGGTGTCGCGCAGGAGCGCGGCCGGTGGGACTTCGGTGGTTGCGGTGATCGTCACAATGCGGCCCTCATGCGGGGGTTGAGGAGAACGTAGAGGACATCGGCAAGAAGATTCATGAGAATGAAGCCGACGGCCGTGCACAGCACCACGCCCTGGACGACTGCGTAGTCGCGGTTGAACACGGCATCCACGATCAGCTTTCCAAAGCCCGGAATGGTGAAGATCTGCTCGGTGAGGACGGCGCCGGCGAGCAAATCGCCGAACAGCAACGCCGAGAGCGTGACGATAGGCAGGAGAGCGTTACGGAAACCGTGTTCGAGCACGACCACCCGCGGGGACAGGCCTTTCGCTCGCGCGGTGCGGACGTAGTCGGCCTTGAGCGCGCCCAGCATGGCCGAGCGCGTGTGGCGCATGAGTGTGGCTGCAAGGGGCGTGGAGAGCACGAAGGCGGGCATGATCATCGTCTCCAGCGCCCGCACCGGATCGGAAAAGAGAGGCGCGTAGCCGGACGCGGGTAGCCATCCGAGATTGACCGAGACGAGCAGGATCAACATGATCCCGAGCCAGAAATTGGGAACCGAGAGGCCCGACAAGGCGACGAGATTGGCCGCGACATCCAGCGCCGAATTCTTGCGCACCGCCGCCAGAATGCCTGCGGGGATCCCGATGCCCATGGCGATGATCATGGCGAGCACGGCGAGCTGGATGGTGACGGGCAGCTTCTCGGCGATCAGCTCGGTGACCGGCTGGTTGGTGCGCAGCGAGATACCGAGGTCGCCATGGAGCAGATCACGGAACCAGTAGATATACTGCCAGACGATGGGATCGTTGAGGTGGTATTTCGCACGCAGGAATTCGATGGTCGCGGGATCGCGCTCCTCGCCCGCCAGCGCCAGGATGGGATCTCCGGGCAGGAGCTTCTGGAGCAGGAAAACGAATACCGACACGATGAGAAGCGTCGGAATGGCGACGAGAAGGCGCTTGGCGATATAGCTTGTCATCGGCGGGCCTCACGGCGGGAAGGGTGTCGGCGGGACGCATGCCCCGCCGAAAGAGACGTATGATTACTCAGCCTTATCCATGCCCCGCAGGCGGATCAGGCCATCGGGATAGGGCTTGAAGCCGGTGACGTTCTTGTCGAAGGCGTAGATGTACGACTGGTTTCCCAGATAGATGATCGGCAGATCGTCCTGCATGATGGCATTGGCGGCATCGTACTTCGCCTTGCGGGCGACCGGATCGGTGACCGTGCGGGCTTCGTCGAGAAGCGCGTCGAGCTTCGGATTGCAGTATTTCACGTCGTTCTGCCCACCCTTGCAGGTGATGAACTGGTGAATATTGCCATCGGGATCCAGCCGCCCGGACCAGTCGGAACGGGATATCTGGAAGTCGCCCGAGCTTTGCGCAGCAAGAAGTGTGGTGAACTCGGTCGCCTGAAGCGAGACGTTGAAGCCGGCTTCGGCCACCATGGATTGGACGACCTGCATGGCCTGCAGTGTTACCGGCACGTTGGCCGCCTGAAGCTGGATATCGACGGAGGTGACGCCTGCCTCCGCCATCAGCGCCTTGGCCTTCTCGATGTCGCGGGCGGGAACAGGGAAGGTCTTGTCGAACCAGGGACTTTCCGGAGGAAACGGCTGGTTTCCCGCCGCCTGCGTGCCCTCGTAGACGACCTGATTGATAGCATCGCGGTCGATCGCCAGCGAGAAGGCCTGACGGACGCGCTTGTCCTTGCCGAGCGGGTTGTCGGCGCGGGCGCCGTTTGCAACGTTCACATAGAGGGCCTGATAGCCAAGGCCGATGACGGTCTCGCTCTTCAGGCTGGCGTCAGCGGCTACCGAAGCCGCGTCCGTCGCCGAAACCCGCTCCACCATGTCGAGGTCGCCCGAGCGCAGATTGGCGAGACGCACTGTCGAATCGGGAATGGGCAGGTAGGTGACGCGATCGAGCGGATAGGCCGCGGCATCCCAGTGCCCGGCGAATTTCTCCAGCACGATGCGGTCCTGCTGGATACGCTCGACGAAGCGATACGGCCCGGAGCAGACGGGTTTCGCGCCGAAATTCGCGCCGCTCGCTGCGGCCGCCTTCGGCGAGACCATCATGCCGGCCCGGTCGGACAGCTGTGCCAGAAGCGACACATCCGGCTTTCCGAGCTTGAAGGTCACCTGATAGGGACCGGTCGCAGCGACACTCTCGACGGAGGCGAGCTCGCTCTTGCGGCGGGACTCGGGAAGGGTCTTCATGCGCTCGATATTGTAAACGACGGCTTCGGCGTTGAAGGGCTCACCGTCATGGAAGCGTGCGTCCTGGCGCAGGTTCATGACAAGGCTGCGCGCGTCGTCCGACCATGTCCAGTCGGTTGCGAGCTGTGGCACGATCTGCAGATCGGTGGAGATATCCACCAGCTTGTCGCAGAGCGCGGCGTAGACGATACGGCCGACATAAGTGCGCGACTGGGCCGGGTCGAGAACGTCGGCATCGTCGAGAAGGCCGATGCGAAGGTCGGCCGAAAGGGCGGGACCGGCAAGCGCGGTCGACAGGAGGAGGCAGGTGGCGAGGCGGCGAAAGGTCATCGGCAGGCATCCTTCGGAGAGGGGAGGAGGGATCAGGTGAGTTCGATCAAAGACTCTATGCCCGCGTCGGTGCTGGTGTCGGAGGAGGACGACGGCTCCGCTGGAACCCCCGCTGGCACGGGTTCCAGAGACGTTTGACGGATCAGAATTTCCTGGATCAGCAGGAGATGGTCGCGCATCGCTTCGCCGGCCCCCACGGGATCGCGCGCCTCGATGGCATCGATGATGGCGGAATGCTGACCCTTGGTGGTCTCGCGGGAATTGGCAAGCGTTCGAGCGCGCTCGCGAATGACCCGCCAAGTCTCGTCCTGACGGATTTTGTTCACCGTGTCGAACAGAGCAAGGAAAAGGCCGTTGCGGGCGCTGGCGGCGATTTGCCGATGCAGCGCGCCGTCCCAGAGTTCACGCGCATCCGCATCTTCCGTCTGGCCGATGCGGACGGTGAGCTCGCGCATGCGGGCAATCTCGTCCGCCGTGGCGCGGACAGCGGCAAGCTGCGCCAGCGGCGGCTCGATCCGTAGCCGGACTTCCATGATCTCAGTGAAATTGGTTGCGAGAGGCGGCCGGCCGCCGTCCGTCCGGATCTCCTGTGGGCGGCGTCCGGCGTAGGTGCCCGAGCCTTGGAGACGCCAGACCAAACCATCCGCTTCGAGAACTTCCAGCGCTCGCCGTATGGCACCCCGGCTGACGCCGAAGGTTTCCGACAAGGCCCGCTCGGTTGGAAGCTTCGTTTCCTCGCGTCCGGCCAGGGTTGCGAGAAGCGTGCGAAGCTTTTCGAGAGCGATAGCGGAGTTATCGAGGACCGATGCAATCATAATGGTTCGAACCAATTTGAATTGGTTGTTATGCAATCAGCAGCGCACTGTGGAGTCAAGCCATTTTCTTAGGCAGTGATAGATTTTGCCTATTTATTGGAACATTCAGTCGCGGAGCCTGGGGCAGTATACGGACGCGTTACCGCAGCGCTGCTTCATACGAGATGGCGGCGTCTCGGATCGGGCACGGGGACCGCTTCGATGAGGGCCTGCGTATAGGCATTGCGGGGAGTCTCGAATACGGACCGGCGCGAGCCCATCTCGACGATACGGCCCGACCGCATCACCGCGACGTTATGGGACATCTGCTCGATCACCGCCATGTCATGCGAGATCAGCAGATAGGCGAGCCCCATCGTTTCCTGGAGTTCCAGCATCAGATCGAGCACGTGGGCTCTGACGGAAACGTCGAGGGCTGCCACGCTTTCGTCCGCGACAATCAGCTTCGGGCCGAGCGCCAGAGCGCGCGCAATACAGATCCTTTGGCGCTGGCCGCCTGAAAATTCGTGCGGATAGCGGCTTGCGGAATCCGGCGCGAGACCGACCCGGCGGAGAAGGTCGGCCACCCGATCCTCGCGTTCACCTTTGTTTGCCAGTCCATGAATGACGAGGGGTTCGGCAATCGCTGCGCCGACCGCCATGCGGGGATCAAGAGAGGCATAGGGGTCCTGGAAGATCATCTGTGCGCAGCGGCGCACGGGGCGCATCTGGCGCTGGCTCAATCCGGCGATATTCCTGTTGTCGATGACGACATTGCCCTTGAATGGCAGGAGGCCGAGAACGGCTTTCCCAGTTGTGGACTTACCCGAACCGCTTTCGCCCACGAGACCCAGCGTCTGGCCGGGCAGAATCTCGAAGGACACATCGCTGACGACCGGCAATGGCGGGGTCTTGCCGAACAGCCAGCCTGTCGCCTTGCCGTAGGTGACGTCCAGCTTCTGAACGGTGAGAACCGGCTGACGATCCGCTGCTGGTGGTTGGGCCGGCTGCGCCCCCTTTCGCGGCGGCCCTTCAGTGCCGGAGCAGGAGCCCAGCCGCGGCACGGCCGCCAGAAGTTCGCGTGTGTATCTCTCCCTCGGAGCACCGAAGAGCGGCACGGCTTCGCCCTGCTCGATGATGCGGCCGGACTGCATGATGATGACGCGGTCGGCCATCTGGGCGACGACGCCCATGTCGTGGGTGATGAGAACGACGGAGGCGCCGAACTCGCGCTTCAATTCGTTGATAAGCCTGAGGATCTGCGCCTGAACCGTGACGTCGAGCGCCGTCGTCGGCTCGTCGGCGATCAACACCTTCGGCCGGCATGACAGCGCCATCGCGATCATCACCCGCTGGCGCATGCCGCCGGACAGTTCGTGCGGATACTGCTTCAGCCGCTTGGCGGGCTCGGACATGTGGACGGCATCGAGCATGCGCAACGCCGTGGCATCGGCGCTTTTCCCTTCCGACCCCTGATGTTCGCGGATCGCCTCGGTCAGTTGCGCGCCGATGGACATGACCGGATTGAGGGATGTCATCGGCTCCTGGAACACCATGGCGATATCGCCACCGCGCACGCTGCGCATGGCCCGGTTCGGCAGCCGTGAAAGTTCGCGACCCTCCAAGGCGATGCTGCCGGATGCGATCTGCAGCGACGTCTTCGGGAGAAGCCCCATGATGGCGAGCGACGTCACGGACTTGCCCGAGCCGCTTTCTCCGGCGATGCAGAGTGTCTCACCGGCAGTCAACGAAAAGCTGACGTCGTCGATGACGCGCCGCAGGCCCTCTGGCGTGCGCGCGTCCACGCAGAGCTTGTCAACTGCAAGAACCGAAGCGGGGATCATCACGAAAATACGATTCTTGGGAAATAGAAGGATACGACCCAGTTGGGCATATCGACGATCTCGCTGATCCGGAGATCACCGCAGACGGAGCAGAGCATGTAGGCATCGACAGGGCTCATGCCATGTTCGGCGACCAGCAGATCGATCATCCGCATGACGCTTTCGCGGGCGCCCGTCATCAGGTCGGGCCCGATCCCCGTGGTGACCTCATAGCCCATGCCGTCTAGATGGCGTGTCACCGGCTCCGTCGTGGTGAAGCGCGGGCTTTGAAGCCGCGCGTCCTTGACGAGTTCGATGGTCGCTTCGACTTCCATTTGGCTCTCGATGGCGGTGCCGCAAACTTCGCCGTCCCCCTGGGCCGCATGCGTGTCGCCAATCGAGAAGAGCGCGCCCTCGACTTCGACCGGCAGGTAGAGCGTGACGCCCGACGTCAGGTCGCGAATATCGAGATTGCCGCCCACACGGCGGGGTGGCACGACGGAATGAAGACCCGGTTCGGCCGGTGCGACCCCGATCGTGCCGGCGAAAGGCTTCAGCGGCACCTTGCCGCCGGGTCCGAAGAGCGATGGCGCCATGGTGTTGGCATCATAGGTCCAGACATGCAGGGCAGGGTCCTTGAATTGATCCGCAAGCAGCCCGAAACCGGGAATATTGGCCGTCCAGCCAACGCCGGAGGGAATAAACCGGCGGATCGTGACCTTGAGCGCATCGCCTGGGGTCGCACCCTCGACATATACAGGGCCGGTGACCGGGTTGATCTTTCCGAAATCGAGCGCTGCAAGGCTCTCAAGTGTCGAACCGGCCCCGAGCTGCCCGCCGGACGAGTCCAGGCATTCGAAGTGAATGGTCTCGCCCGGTTTGGCGACGACGGCCGGTTCGAAGTCCTTGTTCCAGCCGAAATTATGCTGGGCGCGGTGAATGGTGTAGGTGCAAGCGACGCACATGGTGTTCCCCTCGATAAGCTTGCCTATATTTTTTGACGCACCCTCTGCCAAGATCCGGGAAGAGGGTGCATCCTGGGATGTCTACGGTTTCACGAAAATCGCGTCGTAGTTGATCACTCGCGTCGGGTCGATATAGATATTGTCCTCGCCACCCATGCGCGGCGACTTGGCAACCACGCGGCGCTCGTTCGTCACCGGGATCCAGGGTGCATCGGCCATGATGTCGGTGAAGATCTTCTCCCACGCCGCGGTACGCTCGGACGCCTTGGCGGGATCGGACATCGAGTCCGCCGCGATCGCGCGCTTGTCGAGATCAGGATTGCAATACCACGACCAGTTCCACCCGCCCGGTACCGCGCCCGCGCAACCAAGAATCGGTCCGTAGAAGTTCGACGGATCCGGGAAGTCGGCGATCCAGGCCATGCCGCCGGACCAGATCATCGGCGCTTCGCCTTCGGTGCCGCCCGCGGCAATCACGTTCGACTGCGCCAGTGCCCGCACCTCGGCCTTGACGCCGATGGCGGCGAGATCCTGCTGGATCGCCTGAGCGATGCGAGGCTGCGGATCGGTGTTGGTCGAATAGAGGATCGTCTCGAAGCCATCGGCAAGCCCCGCTTCCGCCAGCAAGGCTTTGGCCTTGGCGACGTCGTAGCCGTAACCGGTGTAGCTCTTGTCGTATCCGGGCATCAATGGCGGCAGCACCTGATTGGCGGGCGTCGCACGACCGTTGAGGATGCGGGTGATGCGCTCCTTGTTGATCGCCATGTTGACGGCTTGGCGAACCTTCAGATCGTCGAACGGCTTTACCTTGGTGTTCAGTGTCACATAACCCGTATGCAGCTGCTCGCCGTCCACGATCATGTCGGCACCGTCCGGGGCGTTTCGGATCTCGAGGAACTTCGCCGGAGGGATGCCATCGCCGGCAATATCGACCTCGCCCTTCTGGAGACGCAGCAGCGCCACCAGCGGTTCCTGGCCCACCTCGACGGTAAATCGGTCGATATGAGGCATGTCCTTGACGAAGTAAGCGGGGTTGCGTTCGAAGACGAGACGCTGCCCGATGACCCATTCCTTCAGGACGAACGTGCCGGAGCCAACGGGACTCTTGCCGAAATCGCCGGCGGCAGCTTTGACGGCCTCCTTCGGAACCACGGATGCGAAGTTGATGGCGAGAACATGCAGGAAGGTCGCATCGGGTCGCGACAGATGGAAGACCACAGTCGCATCGTCAGGCACTTCGATGCCTTCCAGCGTCTCGGACGTGCCGCCCGAGAGGGCATCGAACCCCTTGATGGCGCCGAAGAAGCCCGCGCCCGGCCCTTGCGTCTTCGGGTTCACGGCACGCTCGATCGAATATTTCACGTCCGATGCGACGACGTCGCGACCGTTTGAGAATTTCACGCCTTTGCGAAGCTTGAAGGTGTAGGTCAGGCCGTCCGGCGAAACCTCGAAGGTCTCGGCTAGCGACGGAACGAGCTCCGGCGTTCCCGGCTTATAGTCCATCAGGCGGGAGTAGAGGCTCTTGATCATCGACCAGTTGACCCAGTCATAGCCGATTGCGGGATCGAGTGTGGCGATATCGTCCTTGTAGGTGATGACGATGTCGCCGCCCTGTGCGGGGGCATCCTGAGCGAAGGCGCACACCGGCGTGACGGCAAGCGTCACGGCGATGGTTGTCTGTCGAAGCCAGCGTTTGAGCATTTTGAGTTCCCCTTTTAGTTTTGGCTGCGGTTTGCAATCAGCGCGCCCGAATGCGCGGATCAATCAGTGGCGTGACGATGTCGGCAAGGAGATTGCCGAGAACGATGGCAAGTGCCGACACCAGCGTGACGCCCATGATGATGGGAATATCGACTTGCTGGATGGCCTGCCAGGCAAGCTGCCCGATGCCCGGCCATCCGTAGACGGCTTCAACCACGACCACGCCGCCCATGAATTGGCCGATGTCGATGCCGATCATCGCGATGATCGGCAGAAGTGCGTTCGGCAACGCATGGCGAAGGACGATACGGGCGGAAGACAGGCCTTTGGCCCGTGCTGTCCGGACATAGTCCTGGTTCAGCACTTCGATCATCGCCGAGCGCACCATGCGCGCATACCAGCCGGCACCGAGAATGCCGAGCGTTGTCGCGGGTAGAACAACATGCGCGAAGGTGCCGAAACCGCTCATCGGGAACCATCCAAGCGTGACGGCGAAGAGATAAAGCAGCAGCAGGGCAGCCACGAATTGCGGTGCGGAGACCCCAACGAAAGACGCCATCATCACGATCCGGTCGACCGCGCCGCCGCGACGTATGGCCGCGACGATGCCGAAGGTGATGCCCAGCAGGACCTCGATGAAGATACCGGCTGCCATGAGCACGAGCGTGGCGGGAAGCCGGGCGGCAATGAGCGTGCCGACATCCGTCTTCTGCGCATAGGACCGGCCGAGGTCTCCCGTGACGATGCCCTGGAGATAGGCCCAGAACTGGGCCGCCAGCGGCTTGTCGAGTCCGAGTTCATGCCGGATGTTGGCGACGGTCTGCGCCGTGGCGCTGCGGCCGGCGATCATGCGCGCAGGATCGGCAGGCAGCGCGTAGAGCAAAAGGAACGTGATCGCAGCGACGCCGAGCAGGATCAAAACCGTCTGAATGACGCGGCGGGCAAGCAGCAGGACCATCTCAACCTCTCCCGCGCTGGGTCGGATCGAGGATGTCGCGCAGCGCGTCGCCGACGAGATTGAAGGACAGCGCCGTCAGCAGGATCACGGCGCCGGGAATGAAGACCAGCCAGGGCGCGGCCTGAAAATAACTCTGGCTCTCGAAAATGATGTTGCCCCATGACGGTTGCGGCGGCTGTACGCCGATGCCGAGAAACGACAGGGTCGCCTCCAGAAGCACTGTCGTCGCGATGCCGAGCGTGCCCCAGACAATGGCCGTCGGCATCAGATGCGGCAGGATGTGATGAAAGAGAATTCTGAGATGGCCCGCCCCCAGCGCGCGCTCCGCCAGAATGAAGTCCCGCTCCACGAGGCCGCGCGTTTCCGTGTAGACGATCCGCGCGACCTGAACCCAGTTCACCAAGGCAATGACCATCGCGACGATCCAGAGGCTGGGTCGCAGAAGCGCCGCCAGCACGATTGCAAGCAGCAATGCGGGAAACGCCATCATCAGATCCGTGAACCGCATCAACAGATTGCCGAAGAGGCCGCGCACGTAACCCGCCAGGATGCCGATGAGAAGGCCGATGGACACAGCGATCCCGTTGGCCACGAGACCGATCACGAGAGACGTTCGGGCGCCGTAGAGAAGCCGGGAAAGGAGATCGCGGCCCAGCGTATCGGTCCCGAGTAGAAACTGCGCGCCCGGCGGCATCGGCGCGCCTTCGAGCGTCAGGCCGTCGAACATCTGTTCATTCGGGCTGTAGGGCGCGATCAGGGGTGCGGCGATAGCAAGCCCCATGACGAGCACGACAATGAACAGACCGAAAAGCGCCGACGGCTGGCGGATCATCGTTTTCAGGACGCGCATCAGACGGCCTCCGGCATCGGCTCTGCGCCACCGACGATGGAGGCTGCCATCTGCTCCATGGCCATCCGCCGTTTCATGGCGCAGCTGCGCAGGGTGTTGTAGGCATGGTGCTCATCGACCTTGCGTGCGGCCATAATCTGCTGGACGGCGGCATGCACGAGCGGTCTCAGCCGGACCCTCTCTTCGAGATGCTGGATCTTCTCCGCGACCGCGAGGCGCTCCCGGTGGATGTCGAGTGCCATGACGAGCGCCGGATAGACGGCGGAAACCGAGAGCGGTTTCGCGATGATCGCCCCGGCTCCCTGCTGGATCGCCCAGGCGATCCGCCCGGGGGCTTCAGAACCGAGGAGCGCTACCATAGGGCGGGGTGCGGTTCCGCGCGGCCAGGGCAGAAGGCCATCCCAGCCCTGATCCGCATCCACCAGCACGATGTCGGGCAACGCGTCCTCGGCGAGCGGCTGCCATTGCTGCGTCACGGAGCAGCCCAACAGCTTGAGCTGCCGCACGAGGCGGTCGGTCATGCTGTCTTCCCGGTGCAGGAGCGCTGCGTGCCAGCCTGTGAAGTTCGGTGTTTCCTTCATGAAACGACCCGCAATTGCGGCACCGGTCGACGGTTGCGCCCGGTCAGATAGGGGTCGGCGGCAATCGCCGCTTGCGAGGTCACGATCTCGAATCCGTTTTCATCTGTAATGCGGCCGAGATGAAACGGCAAAGCCGCGTGATGGGTTTCCGGGTCGATCAGGATTGGCCCGAGAACGGACCGCGCGGGTGAGGCCGACAGGCGCTGACGCACAGCGACCGGGTCGTCCGTGCCGGCAGCGATGATCGCCTCGGCACATAACTTCAAGGACGTGTAGGCGCAGGCGAACACGCTCGATATGCGCCGGCTGGCGCCGAAACGTGCCGCCACCTTTTGCTTGAAGTCCACGTTTTCCGGCGTGGCGAGGCTGTCGAAGTAGGCTGCGGCACTGAGTTGCCCCGTGGCGACGCCGACACCGATGTCGGACAGCTCACATTCGGTCAGATCGCAGCTGACGACCGGGCAGTTTTCAGGCCTGAAGGCCGGGTCGCGCGCGCCGAGCGCCTTGATCGCAGCCAGAAAGGCGTAGCTCGATGGGCCGATCAGGTTGTTGAGAATGAAGCTGGGCCGCCTTTGTTCGATGTCGGAGACGATCCGCTCGACCGCGGTTTCCTCGAACGGCAGATAGCGTTCTCCCAGAACCTCGCCGCCTGCAGCGCCAATCAGTTCCCGCGCCAGCCGGTTCATTTCCCAGCCCCAGACATAATTTGCGCCGACGAGATAAGGCCGGTTGCCATATCGTGGCAGGAGATAATCGAAAACAGGCAGGAGATGCTGGTTGGGGCAGCCGCCGATGTAGACGACGTTTTCATTGGCCTCGAAGCCTTCGTAAGGGCACATGTACCACAAGAGGCCGTCGTGCTTCTCGACGAGGGGAAGAACTTCCTTTCTTGCCAGCGACGTAATGGTGCCCACGATATGCCGGCAACCCCGGTCCCGTAACATGGTGCGCGCACCATCCAGATAGTTGGGAATATGCGCCTTCGGATCGACGAATTCCGGCTTGATGCGATCACCATACGTCTTCATCAGCTCGTCGATCGCGAGTTTCGCACCATCCCGGGCGTCCCGCCCCATCGATCCGTACGGACCGATGGTGGAGTACAGGATGCCGATCTTTACCGCGTCGTGCATGACAAACCCAAAACGAAAAAGCCTCATGACGCGTTTCCCGCGGAATGCGGGACGTCATGAGGCCAAACTGCCCAGTGGCCACTAAAGGCCATGTAAAATACGACGACTGCTTAATCGTGTTGCATGATTAAAATAGGTGCAGACCTTGTTTGTCAAGGGGATGTTTACGACAGCGAATGCGGCGTCGGCGGTGTCAATGAGGGGATGCCGAAACATACCAGGAGTGTGTCGATGTCAACGATCGCCGACCAGCATCACGACCGGCGATCCCGTAGACGGGACTATAGGTTCGGGTGCAGGCCACGCACCGAGCTGACGCTTTCCAGCAGCGAGGCGACATGCAGGATCGTTGACTCTGCCTGCCAGGCGCCGACGATCTGAACGTTGATCGGCATTCCCTCGCTACTGGTCCCGAACCGCATCGACACCCCGGGCAGGCCGGTGATGTTGAGCGGCACGGTGGCACCCTGGAGATAGGTCGCATCAACGGTTTGCCCATCGATGACGAACGCCTCGACGCCGTGCTTATGGGCCGGGATCGGTAGCACATGCGTGATCAGGGCGTCATAGCGGGAGAAGTAGTCGGCATAGCCATCCCGAAGCCGTTCGGCGACCTGCTCGGCGTCGATGTAGTCCTTCATGGACGTGTCCGGCAGGGCCAGCATGGTCTTGGCCATCTTGTAGAGCTCATCGTCTCCGCGACCTGCAATCGCCTCCTCGAAAGCGGGTTTCATTTCCATGACGTGCAGGCGGTTGAAGACGTCGAGTGCGAAGTCTCGCTCAAGCGCGGGAATGCCGACCTGCTCGACAAAGACGCCGATGTCGCTCAAGGCCGCGGCGGCTGATTTGACTGTCGCAGCAACCTCGGGGTCTACCGGACCAAATCCTGGACCGACCATCCAGCCGACACGGAGTTGACGGGACGGCTGCTGACCAAGACCAGCGTCGAACAAGGTGGTGCTGCTGGCAAAGGCATCCTTGCCGTCAGGTCCCGCCAGTTGCGAGAAGGCAAGCGCGATATCGCGGACCGAGCGGGCCATGGGTCCGACATGCCAGAAACGGCGCGGAGCGCGCGGCCAGATGCCGGTCATCGGCACGCGTCCGTGCGTCGCCTTCATCGATGTGATCCCCGTTTGTGCTGCCGGTCCGCGGACCGATATGGCAAGGTCGGTTCCAAGGCCGATCGGTGACATCCCGGCTGCAATGGCAGCAGACTCGCCTCCGCTCGATCCGCCCGGCGTGCGATCGAGATCCCAGGGATTGTTCGAGCGGCCGGAGAGAAGATTGTCGCTCTCAATCCAGTAAGAGAATTCCGGAAGGTTCGTCTTGGCCAGCAGGATGCCGCCGGCTTTCTTCATGCGGGCGACGCTCGTGGCATCTTCGTCCGGGAGGCGGCCCTTGAAGATCGGCGAGCCCCGCTGCGTGAGTACGCCGCCCGTGTCGATCGAATCCTTGACTGTGAACGGCACGCCATGGAGGGCCCCAAGCTCACCTCCGGCAAGAACGGCGGCTTCCGCAGCCTTCGCTGCGTCCAGTGCGCCCGCAGCGACGGTGACGATCGCGTTGACGTGAGGGTTGGTCGCTTCGATCCGATCGAGGTGTGCCTGCATGATCTCGACGGGCGATACCTCCTTCGTCCGGATCAGTTCTGCAAGTTTCGTGGCATCAAGATAATTCAGTTCGCTCGTCATCGTTCTCATCCTAACTAACAATCGTTAGGTGGTAGCTAAGACTATCTTTCTGATCCGTCAACCCCTATCTAACAATCGGTAGGCAAGATGAGAGGGCTACGGAATGAGTGCGAATGCGAAAGAAGCCATTCTGGCTGCCGGTCGGCTGAGTGCCCAAGCACATGGCTATGGTGGCTTGAACATGCGCGAACTGGCGGGTGAGGTCGGCATCAAGGCTGCCAGTATCTACCATCATTTCGCAAGCAAGGCTGAGCTCGCTGCAGCAATCGCGGAACGGTACTGGCAGGATACGAAGGCTTGGCTGGACGAGGTGGAAAGCCGCCATCAAGATCCAAAGGCGAGCCTGCGCGAGTACCCCGACACGTTTCGGAACTCGCTGGTAAATGGCAACCGCCTCTGCCTTGGAAGCTTCCTCGGCGCCGAGTACGACGATCTCCCGGAGCCGGTTCGAAGGCAGGTCCAGACGTTCGCCGACGTCAACGTTGCGTGGCTCCAAGACCGCTTGATCGAGGCGGAGATGGTTGAGAAGGAGAACGCGGAGGACCGGGCACGTGCCATCTTCGCAGCGATCGCCGGTGCCCAGCTTGTTGCACGCAGCCGTTCCGATATCACCATCTTCGATGCGATGATCACGAGCTACCAAAGGGCAGGGCTTCTCCCACAGTAGTGAGCCGTCGGCGGTTTAAGGTTTCGGGGCGACCTTGGACTATCAATAGCGAGGCCGGGGACCAGTTCCCCAACGACAAGCTCAGGTCTTGCAGAAGCTAAGCAGACCCGAACCTTCGTCATGGACCGAGAGCAGATGGTCTAGAACTTAGCAAGAGTCCGTTACCGAGGGCAGAGCCTTGCCGGTAATATGGCGGCACTTGTAGGCAACTTCGCATGCGTCGCGCACCCTGAGCCCTGCAAGCCTCGGCTGAGTGGATTCAGCTTGCCGGGGTGAGGGAAACGCCGCCTGCCGTCGGCGATAGATCCGCAGTACGTGTCTTCAGGAATGAGGAGGCGTCGCCTTGCGGCGGTGCCTCGTAGGGTCCTCAGGCGACTTTGGCCATTCGCAGGGTCTTGATCAGGACGGCAGCCGTCTCGAGCGAGGAGCCGGGGTTCTGGCCGGTGATCAGCAACCCATCCTGGACCACATAAGACGACCAGTCGGGGCCGCTGGAATAGAGGCCGCCGTTCTGCTTCAGCACGTCTTCGACCAGGAAGGGCACGATCGTCGTCAATCCAACGCCGTCTTCTTCCGAGTTCTTGAAGCCGGTGACCTTTCTGCCCTGGACCAGCGGCGTGCCGTCTGCGGCCTTCACGTGGCGCAGGACGCCCGGTGCGTGGCAGACGAAGGCAACAGGCCTGCCGGCGCGGGACAGGGATTCGATGATGGCGATGGAGTCCTTGTCTTCCGCCAGATCCCAGAGCGGGCCATGACCGCCGGGATAAAACACCGCATCGTAATCTTCTGGCCAGACGGAGGCGAGCGGGACGGTTTCGGCCAGGACCGCCTGGGCGGCGGGATCGGCCTTGAAGCGCTGCGTCTGCTCCGTCTGGAAGCTCGGTTCGTCGCTCTTGGGATCAAGCGGCGGCTGGCCGCCCTTCGGTGAGGCTACGGTGATCTTGGCGCCGGCTTCAAGGAAGGCGTAGTAGGGAGCTGCGAACTCTTCCAGCCAGAACCCGGTCTTGCGGCCGGTATCGCCCAGTTGGTCATGCGAGGTCAGAACCATCAGAATGTTCATGTGCGTGATCCTTTCGATCTGTCCGACTGTTCGGATGGCCTGATCATGCCCCGTCTCGCACCATTCCGGAAATTTATCTTCTTGATTTCAGTTATGCTGCCGTCAATATGACTGGATGAAGTACGACCTTAATCTTCTGCCGGTGTTCCTGACATTGATGGACGAGCGAAACGTCACGCGCGCCGCCGAGCGGTTGGGCATGACGCAGCCAGCTTTGTCGAACGCGTTGAACCGCCTTCGGGACACCTTGCGCGATCCGCTTTTCATTCGGGAGCGCTACGGAATGCGGCCGACGCAGATGGCCGAGGAGCTGGCACCGGCGGTGCGCGCGGCTCTCTCCAGTCTCAACGAGGCGATCGGCGGGCAGCAGGAATTCGATCCCGAGCGCGCCACCCGCCAATTTACGATCGCGCCCAACAGCTATGTCGAGTTCGTGCTGATGCCGGTCATCGTGGCGCGTTTGAGGGAACTGGCCCCCGGCATCCGCCTGCGCCTGACGCCCTTCGGCAACGACCTCGTTGAAACCGGCGCTGTGTCCGGCGCCACGGAAATGGTGATCGGCAGGATCGTCGATCCGCCCGACAACATGGTCGTTCAACACCTCCTCGACGATGGTCTCGCCTGCGTGGTGCGGAAAGATCATCCTGATGTCGCCGATCACCTCTCCAAGGACCAGTACGAGCGCATGAAGCACGTCAACGTGGTGCCGCCCGGACGGATGCGGGCCGGCCTTTTCCAGGCGTTGCAGCAGAGCGGTGTCACGCGCGATGTGGCGGTATCGGTCACGCACTTCCTGGCCGTGCCCGAAATGATCGCGGTGAGCGACTACTGTGCGACGCTACCGGGCCTGATCTGCCAGCGTCTGGCGCGGGACGAGAGGCTGAAGGTGCTGCCGGCTCCCGTCGATCTCGGAACGTTTCCGGTGGAGCTTGCCTGGCATGTGCGCTACCGCAGCGACCCTGCCCATCGCTGGCTACGGGCTTTGATCTCAGACGTGGCAAAGGAGCTGTACCTTCCCTCGTAGACGGTCATGCTGGGTCAGGCAGTGTCGAAAGCTGGGACCACGACGCTGGGGTCGAGCCGATCGTTTTAACAGCGGCCCGGCAAGCACGGTGTGCAATCATGTTTGGCAACCAGGCTTCCATGGTGCGGACATTTTTCGTCAGCTCTCCGGTGCCTGAACAGAAATTACCCATGCTTTTTGCGCTGATGACGCAGACGGTTCGCATCCCTCAAGGCGATAAAGCTTCCGGGAGGAGGCCCGGTATGCGCCGGGCCTCCACGTGTTCTGTCCTGGGCCTCAGTGGCAGCCGCCGCTCTTCGTCTTGTCCTTCTGTACACAGCAATCCGCCGGGCGATTGTCCTTGCTCTGGCCTTTCCTTTCGACCGGCAGGTCCATCGCGATATTGGCGTCGAAGAAGCCGTTCGGCTTCAGTGTGAAACCGGCATATTCGACGGGCATGATCGGAAAATCCTCCGGCTTGCAGACATGGGTGTGGCCGAAGGAATGCCATAGCACGAGGTCGGCATTCTCGATGTTGCGGTTCTGCTGAACATACTTTGGCAAACCATGTGTCGAAGACATTGCCGTAGGGGTTGTCGTCACCCCAGGGACGGGGCACGAATTCATGTTCGGTGACGGTATTGCCGCCGCCGTCGACATCCATATGCAGGCGGGCGTTGAAGAAGTGCTGGTGCGTCGGGCCGCCGAGATTGTCATCGACCATACCGCCCCACTGATAGGTTTCGCCGGGGGCCACGGCTGCCGTCTGGATGATGCCGGTGAGCTTGGCTTCGAGCTGGATCGTGCCATCCTGGTAGAGATACCAGTAGAAGCCGTAGTCGTAATTGCCGACAGTGGCGAAGAAGGAAATAACAAGACGGCGCGAGCGGCGGACCTCGAAGATGCCGTTGCCAACGCTGTCGTCGCTGGGTCACACGCTCAGTTACCGCCTGATTCTCTCATCAGGCCGCTTGATTTTCTACAGATAGCACGCGCTCCAGCAGACGTACGCACTCTTGGGCTTCCATAGGACGGCCGAACAGATAGCCCTGAACCTCTCTGCAACCGCAGCCGCGCAGGAAATCTACCTGATCCTGTGTCTCTACGCCTTCGGCGACGACGTGAAGACCTAGTTTTTGGGCCAGCGCAATAATGGTTTCGGTTATGGCCATGTCGCCAGCGTCCGCCGGAATGTCCTTGACGAAGGAGCGATCGATTTTCAGCCGATTTACCGGAAGGCTCTTGAGCGCGCTGAGGCTTGAATATCCTACGCCAAAATCATCGATCGCAAGCCGGACGCCGAGCGTGTTCAACTCGTCCATCATGGCCCTGGCTTTCGGTAAATCCTGCATGATCAGGCTTTCGGTTAGTTCCAGTTCCAGATAGCGCGCTTCAAGGCCGGATTCTGCGAGAATTTCGGCGACACGCGCGGCCCAGTTCGGTTCGCCGAACTGGCGGGCGGAAACATTGACGCTGACCACGACAGGCGCGAACCCCGCATCCTGCCACGCCCTGTTCTGCTGGCATGCCGTCTTCAGCACCCAGTCGCCGATAGGCACGATCAACCCCGTTTCTTCCGCTAGCGGAATGAACTCGGCCGGCGAGACCGTGCCGCGGTCGGGATGGTTCCAGCGCACCAGTGCCTCGAAGGCGAAGATATGCCCGGTGTCGATGTCGATCTGAGGCTGATAGTGAAGAACGAACTGATCACCGGTAATCGCATCGCGCAGTTGCTGATGATGAAGCAGCTTTGCGTTAGACATCGCGGCCAGCTCCGGCGAAAAAAACTGCGTGTTGTTGCGACCGCAAGCCTTGGCGCGATACATGGCAAGATCGGCGTTGGCGAGCAGGGCTGCTGACGTATCCCCGTGTTCCGGAAAGCTGGCGACGCCCATCGAGAAGGTAATTTGGAACGAGCGTCCTGACAGCGTCAATGGCTCGCAGATTGTGCGTCTTAGATCGTGAAGCCTCTCATGGCCGAAATCGCCTTCGGGCGACGGGTCCGTCAGGAGAAGGACGAATTCGTCGCCGCCGAGCCTTGCGATCAGATCCGACCTCCCGATGCTGCACGTTGCCCGGTCGGCGATCGTTTTCAAAAGTTGATCTCCGGCATCATGGCCGAGACTGTCGTTGATCAGCTTGAAATTGTCGAGGTCGAGGAAAGCCAGTGTCACCCGACCGTCTTGTTCTTTCGCCAGTTCGAGAGCGGAGGTCAGGCGTTCGTGGAACGTCAGACGGTTGGGAAGTCCGGTCAGCGCATCGTGACGCGCCATGAACTGGATGGTTTGTTCGGCCTGTTTGCGCTCGACAGCAACGCCCAGCATGTAGGATGCCATGGCGATGATGTCGGACTGCGACGTGGTCGGAGACGCGACGCTCGAGGTATAAAGCGAGAACGTGCCGAGCACCTCGCCTTGATAGGACACTACAGGGGCCGACCAGCTTGAACGGATTGCGCACGTCGTCGCCGCTTCGGCAAGCTCCCGCCATACCGGATCTGACTGCACATCCTCGACGATGACGGTTTCGCCTGACAAGACAGCAGGGCCGCCGCACGGGAATGCGTGATCGACATTCATTTGGCCAATCGACGTCCTGAACGCATCCGGAAGATTTGGCGCGATAGGCTCCGATAGATGGCGGCGGTCCTGCGACAACATCTGGACCGATCCGATGGCGCCGGGCACCTGCGCTTCCACCAGGACAATGATGCTACTGACGATGTCTTCGATTGGTACCGAGCGCGCGACCATGCCGAACATGTTTGCCTGCGCGAGCACCAGTGTCTCGGCTTCCTTGCGATCGGTGATATCGTAGGCAAAACCGACCGTGCCGGCGGGCGCATCGTTCGCATCTTTGATGGGAAACCTGGAGGTCAACATCCAGCGGCTGCGGCCGTCGGCACCCACAATTTCCTGTTCCATCCCCACCAATGCTTTTCGCGAGGACAGCACCTCCTGTCCGAACGTATGCGCATTCAAATCCAAATCGATTTTACCGCTGAAGCGGTCCGCCGTGCCAAGGCCGTAGCTCTCGGACGCCACCCGGTTGCCAATGATGAACCGTCCCTCCATGTCTTCTACATAAAGGTTGGCTGGAATATTGTTGATCAACGCCTCGTGCCACCACAGCTTTTCTTCAAGCGCGCGTTGACGGCTCAGGGATTCGTCCTGCTGATCGGGAAGACGACAACTCATTTGGACCAGCCTCGTTTCATAATTCTTGTCAGAGCAATTTCTCTTGTTCGGCCCGCTGCCGCGATGATGTGATTCACAAATCGCCGGCGTCCGTGGTCAGTTTCCTTCGTGATCGCAAGAGCTTATAAAAAGAATTGTATATTAGGAAAGTTAACTTTTCCTAAGTGTTTGGCCAAGAGAATAGATGAGAGGATATGCAAATTAGCCTGTCCAGCTCAGAGAACATTACCAGGATTCAACCAGAAATCTTATACTTCGGATCGGACCGAATGAATTGATCAACACGCTCATGACAGATGGATCGGTTGATGACGGCGCTTTATGACATCATTACCTGGACGCGAGAGAATGGTGAGGTCATGGCGGAAAGCCGTTTGCGGATGCGAACCTTGCCTTTCACCGCCCGCGAGGGGTTGGCGTTTGCCAGCATTGGACCGTCAACCCATGCATCTGAGGAACTCGTCGTTGTTATGCGCAAAGAAGCAAGCGCCGTTGTCGGCATGCCGTGCCCCTATTGACGGCGGCATGTATATCTGAGGATAACGAAAATGATGGTTCCGCTGGAAATCGACCTGGATCACGCCCGCATGATTGTCGGCGGCAAAGATCATGGCAAGGCACATATCCTCCATTGCAACTATTACAACAATTATCTGATGCGCACGATATGGAAGGATGCCGGTCAATTCCTGTCGTCCGAGCCTCTCCTCATCGGCTCTGCTGTCGAGCAGTCGTATTTCCAACTGAAGGGCCTGTTCGAGACATTGAATTTGCGAGGGCTGAAAGAACGCAAGGCATTCGCCAGCAATTTCTACAGTTGGCAGGGATTCGGGCTGCTTGACTTTGGTGCGATCGATGCATCTGGCGGAACGACGATATCCGACAGCCAGCACTATGCCGAAGGTTGGAAGGAACAGTTTGGCACGTCAGACGCGCCTGTCGGCTTCATGACCAGGGGCTGGCTCGCCGGCGCTGCATCCGCCATTTTCGATCTGCCGCAGGACCATTTTTCGACGCATCAAACGGTCTGTGCCGCCGAAACGGGCGGTCATCGCAACATCTTCGAACTCAAGCCGGATGGTGCAAATTATTCCGTGTTCGACGGCAAGGGTGTCGGCCCTCTTTCCGCCTCCCACACCTTGTGTGAGAACCTCGCCAGCAATATCGACGCTGCGGCAGTTGGCGCAGCCGTCCTGACACTTCCGTTGTTCGGATCGCAGGACGTGGATGGCGGCTTGATCAGAAGTTTCGATGTCATGATCACCTGGCATCCTCACCAATACTACGACCGCATCAGCTTCGAATGCGTCAACGAAGCCATCCGAAAATATGGGACGGAGGGAAGGCACGTTGTCGAACCGCTGCTTGAGGAAGCCGGGCATCGCTGCGGCTTCAGGACGTTCGGCGGCATCTGGCGTTCGCCCGAATGGGAGGCCGTGGTCGAGCCGATGTGTGAGACGCGCCAGGACTGGGTCTTCGGGCTTCTGGCTATCATCAACTGCGTCGGGTGGGGGCGGGTCGAGTGTACGAAACTGACGCGTGAGGAAGCCGTGTTCGTGGTTCACGACGACTATGAAAGCGTTGGATATCTAAATCTGTACGGCAGGGCGGATTTTGCCACCACCTACCTTTTCCCGGGCGGGTTCCGGGCCATCATGAACCTGCTCTACAATGGAAATATAGAAGAAAAGCCTCCATTGACCGAGGCCTTCTACGAAGCTCTCAGCCGACGGGCAGATTCTTATCGGACCACCACCGAAAAGTGTCTTTCGATGGGTGACGAGGTCTCGCTATACCGTGTTACGCGCAAGACGGCGTGATCCGATGTCGCGCGCTCATACGTCATCCGCAGCATTTCACGCACGACCCGAAGTAAACTCGGTCGATATCGATGCAGTTCAGGATCGCGACTGTATCGACAGAGCCAAGTTTCGCTACCATTTGGCATTCCCGCTGCCAGAGATATTTTTCAGTCAGTTTCCGGATGCCGGGGTGACAATCCGTGAATTCTCTAGAATGGTTCCGAAGGGGAGAGATCTATTCAGTATCGTGAAACCCGGAATGTTTCGGGCGGACGGTCTCGTGCGCGATACAAAGATGACGGTTTCGTTTCACGGCGACCCTCAGGACTGGCCCCGTGATCTAATGCGCAATTTCGAACTGCGACTTACCGCGTCGGGATATGGGAAGATCCGCTACGTTGCCGGCGCAAAGCCGAAATGCGCAGAATGTCCTGCGCGTTTCGACAAGAAATGCGCAGGTCTCCATACAGACGATGCTGCCCTGCCGGGCACAATCACGGCAAGAGCCTTCGGGGCATCGTCCTCTTCAGCCGGCACGTCGTAGGGTAACCGAACGGCAATAACCAACGCCGCTGCTGATACCCGGCACATCGCTCCGCATGTCGGACTGTCATCAGCATATCATGGCAGGACAGGCTTAAGGAGGGTTCGCTTCGGAGCCGGCCTGTGCCGAGCGTCCTGCGAGCGCGATCGTCAGCGGCCGCCACCGGCGCGAGTTGCCGGCCTTGAAGACGATGGCGATATCGACGAGGTCGGGCAGGGTCTCACCCGGTGCGATCCGGGCGATCGTCTTGCCGCCCCTGCGAAAGGAAAACGAGAAGGCGGTAATGCCTTCGACGAGCACGGATCGCCCCGTCTCCAGCCGGAAATCCTCCCGGTCCATGCTGCGCCGCTCGACGAGCGAAAAGTCACCCGGTCCGTCCGGCTCCAGCGAGAGGAGCACGCGCACCAGCCCACCTGTTTCGAAGGCGGGATCCGATGGTGCCACGAAACTCAGCGTGGTCGTCTCGCCCTTGAAAAGGCGATCCTCGCCCAGCAGCGACTGGCCGATCGCTTCGGAGACGGTGCGGCGGAGGTGGTCGCGGACCGCCGCCATCTCGTCGCCCGCCGCGATGCGTTCGGCCACAGGCAGCATCGCCCGCACTGCGCCGAGCCCGTTGGTCATGAAGATCGCAACGAGAACCAAAAGGCCCAGCACCACCAGCAATTCCACGAGGGTCGTGCCGTCTTCGCCGCTTTCGTAGACCGGCTCTTCGCTCATGGTTCCTTCCCGTAGACGACGGAGGACAGCACCGGCGGGCCGGCGGAATTGCCCACGCGAATGTGGATCGCATAGGCTGGAACTGCAGCCCCCGGCATATCGACCTGCACCGCGTCCAGCCACCAGTCTAGCCCGTCGCGATGGCCGGCCTCGCGTCCGACGCGAACCGGGACGTCGGCAACCCGCTCTGACAGCACGTCTTCGGCGACGGAGAGGCGGTCGCGGATCCGTTCGACACGGTCCACGGCCATGGTGGTTCCCGAAAAGACGCGCAGCATGGCCAGCGTGACGAGCGACAAGATGGCGAGGCCGACGAGAACTTCGGCCAGCATCATTCCTTCTTCGCCGCCCCCGGCACCCGTGTCATCGTGTGGCGCCATGGTGCTCCTCGCGAATAAGGCCTGTCAGCCAGTCGACGGTGATCGAGCGATGCTCGCCGCCGGCTCCAATATCGACGCGACCGCCCGACGAGCGCCCGTCGGGCAGGAAGGCAATGACGGACAGGCCGGACCCGCCTGCTTCGCGCGCGGTTTCCACAGACAGCGTCGCGCCTTTTGCTATGGCGACAGGCGGCGTGCCGTCCCGCCCCATCGTGCGTGCGGTAACATCGAAGGTGACGTTGGATCTGCGTCCATTCTGGATCGCATCGATGCGGGCAAGCTTCAGAAGCGTGACCACGGCGGTCGTCGTGCTTGCCGCCACGCGCACGTTCGCGGCGGGACGCAGCCCGACCGTCGCCACCGACGCGACGCCGACGAGAATGGCGAGGACCACCATCATCTCGACGAGGGTAAAGCCTGCCTCCGTCGCGCGCGGGACAGGCCGGGTCACGGGGTCGCCGCCAGATCGTTGACCGAGAGCACGGCGCTCATGATCGACATGATCAATCCGCCGATCACAAGCCCCATGACGCAGGTGATGACGGGCGTGAGCACGGTGAAGAGCCGGTCGATGCGGGTTCGGACGTTTTCCTCGGCAAGATCGGCGGCGCGCAGGAGCATGTCGGCGAGGCGATTGACCTCCTCGCCGGTGCGGATCATGTCCAGCATCTGCGGTGCAGCCTTCCCAAGCGGCGACAGGGCATCGGACAGCCGCGCTCCCTCCTGGATGCGGCGATGAGAGAGGGCCAGGGTCTCGCGGAAGAGATGGCCACCGGGCAGATCGACGGTCGCGCGCAGGGCGTGAAGCAGCGGCACATTGGCCGCGACAAGCGTTCCGAGAATACGGCAGACCCGCCCGACGTCTATTTCGTTCAGCATGCCGCCGAGAAGCGGCAGGCGCCGCACATTGCGGTTTCTCCACGCGCGCGCCTGCGGCCGCCGCCACCAGACGAGGAGGGCAAGGCCGATGGCGACGCTTGCGCCTGCAAGCAACGGGCCATTTTCGGAAAAGAAGGTTTCCGCGGCTTTCATGAAACGGATCGGGGCCGGAGCGACGACACCGGGCGCATCGAAGAGTGGCGCGATCGAGGGGAGCAGCGAGGTGACGACGAGCCCGATGATGCCGAGTGCCATGACGAGCAGAAGAGCCGGGTAGATCAGCGCGGAAACGATGGCGCTCTGCATTTCCTGTTGACGGCGCATGGCCTCCGCTGTCCGCGCGACGACCTCGGACAGCATCCCGGTCATCTCGCCTGCGCGCACGGTTTCGACAGCATCCTCCGCAAACACGGCGGGATGAGCGCGCATGGCGTCCGACAGGGAACGCCCGGCGACGACCGACTGGAGCATGGCCTGGACGACGGGCCGAATACGACCGGAGGCCTGGCGCAGCGACAGGCGGAGCGCCTTGTCCACGGTGAGATCGGCCTCGAGCAGGGTTGCGAAATCCTGAAAGAACCGCATGACGTCGCGACGCGACGGCTTGTCTCCGCCAGACAGATCGCGTTTCCAGAAGGGCAGTGCCTCTGCGGCGGGCGTCAGCGAGACCATGCGCAGCCCCGCCGCCCGCAACTGGGACAGCGCGCCCTCCCGGCTATCGGCCTGAAGGCGGCCGGTGCGGCGAAGCCCCATTTGATCGATCGCTTCGAACCGGAAGGTGTTCACGAAACGGCCTCCCTCAGGTCCGGCATGCCATCGAGATCGAGATTGCGCAGGACATCCTCGATGCAGACATCGCCCGCGATCACACGCCCGATGCCGACCGACGCGAGCGAGCGCATGCCGAGCGAGTTAGCATGAGCCTCTATTTCGGCCTCCGACGCTCCATCGGCGATCATCGAGCGTGCGGTGCGGTCGAGATCGAGAACCTCGGCGACCACGGTGCGCCCGCGATACCCCGTCCCTGCGCAGTGCGGGCATCCGACGGGCCGTGCCAGGCGGAGCGGACGCTCCGCATATTCCGGCCGACGCCGAGCGACGAGCCGTCGTTCGGCGTCGGTCGCGGGCGTCTCTGTCTTGCAGGCGTCGCACAGCAGCCGAAGCAGCCGCTGGGCGACCACTCCGTTAAGGACGGCGGCAAGCAGGTAGGGTTGTAACCCCATGTCGATCAGACGGGTAATCGTGGCGGCCGCAGAGTTGGTATGCAGCGTGGACAGAACGAGATGTCCGGTCAGCGACGCCTGGACCGCGATCCGGGCCGTCTCGGCGTCGCGAATTTCGCCGATCATGACGATGTCGGGATCCTGCCGCAGGATGGAGCGCAGCGCGGCTGCAAAATCCAGCCCGATATCGGCATGCGCCTGCACCTGCGTGACGCCAGCGATGCGGTATTCCACGGGATCCTCGACCGTGATGATCTTGCGCGTCCTGTCGTTGACCCGGGCGAGCGCCGTGTAGAGCGTCGTCGTCTTGCCGCTGCCGGTGGGACCCGTGACGAGGAATAGCCCGTTCGGCCGTTCAGTCATGCGCTCGATCGAGCCGATCATCGCGGCGTCGAGGCCAAGGCCCTCGAACCCGCTGGCGGCGAGGCTGCGTCCGAGAAGGCGCAGGACGAGACTTTCCCCGTGCGGCGTCGGAAGGACGGAAACACGCACGTCCACCTCGCGGCCGCGATCGACCATCTTCATGCGCCCGTCCTGCGGAAGCCGGCGCTCGGCGATATTAAGGCCGGCGAGGATCTTCAAGCGGGTGGAAAGGCCGTTATGGAGCGATTTCTGGTAGGTTTCCGGCAGCACGAGCATGCCATCGACCCGGTAGCGTACGCGCAGTTCGGTCTCGCCCGGTTCGACGTGGATATCGGTCGCGCCCTGTTCGAATGCGGTTCTGAAAAGGTGGTTTGTCAGCCTGATGATCGGGGCGCGGCGGGAGACGTCCTCCAGCCGGTCGAGCGCGTCGTCGATGACGTCCTCGTCGTCTCCGTTCCCTCCCGCCTCGCCGTTGCCGACCGAATCCTCGCCGTAAAGCGTGCGGAGTGCGGCCTCGCAGGCTGCGGGACCGACGACGAGAAAGTGTACGTCGCGCGCCAGACTATAGGCCAGCGCGCCCATGAGATCGTGGTCGAAGACATCGACGATCGCGACCGTGGCCGAGGCCGCATCTTCGCGGACGGGCACTATTCGCTGTCGGCGGCAAAGCTCGGGCGGCAGGAGATCCGTCAGGACGGCTTTCTCTGGAAGGTCGCCCGGCGCAAGCACGCCAAAGCCGCAGAAACGGGCAAGCGCATGTGAGAGATCCACCTCCGCAATCAGCCCGAGTTCGGTCGCCAGCACAGGCAGACAGTCAAACCGCCCGCCCTCCATGGCCGATTGCAGCCGGTCGAGCTGGGCTTGATCGAGGACGGCCTGTTCTCGCAGGACGGCGAGGAAATCGGTCGCTGACCGGCCGGTCCCGCCGTTCGGCTGCGGCCGGTCCGCGTTGCGCCGATCGTGTTTTGGCCCCGACGGCCGCCGTTTCGCACCCCAGATCAGCATCGGACCGTTCCATTCCTCGCATGCCATCGCACGATCGTCGGAGACCTTCACCGCAACACGCGCCGATGGCGCAGGCGCTTCGGTATGGCATGCGAAGAGCCGGCTGTCCGGAAGGCGACGGGCGGTTCGGCATCAAGAACCAATTGTTTAACGAACTGTAGAGGGTTAAGGTTTAGAAAGAGTTTATATACAATCCACCAGCCGGTTCCCATGATCTCCTCAGCCGATAACCGCCTGTCATCCGCAACACTTTCCGAAACTGTGCGCCGGGGTGTCGGCTGGTGGCTCGGCGAACTGCGCGCGATGGTACCTGCTGCTTTTCTCGCCCGTGCTCCCGGCAAGAGAACCTGCGACCTGACAATCCGTATGCTGCCGGATGGCGAACTGACAGTCGAGACGCAGGACACTGCGCCGCTTGCGGTTTCGTCCTTAGAATTCGCGGGTGTTGTGGATGCCATTGCCGAGCGCGGCCGGAGCGCGACGCTCCACCTGGACGTTCCCAGAACGCTTTGCCTCGTGCGCGCCAGCACTCTGCCGCGACAGGCGTTGCGCGCTGCGCGTGCGATCCTCGGGCATGAGATGACAGAGAGCACGCCGCTCCGGCCGGAGGCGGTTCTCTGGGACTGGTATGTCGAGGCGGAGGATCCGGTAACCGGGCAGTTGCATCTTCGCCAGGTCGTTCTGGGACGCGACCGCATCGCCCGGATTACCACCGTGGTCGAAGCCGCCGGTCTTTCGTTGTCGCGGATCACGGTTGACGGATCTCAGGGACGGGGGCTGCCGGTCGATCTCCTGTCGACCGACGACGCCAGCCTGCGTGGCTTCATCAAGGGTCTGTCACGGCCCGCCCGCCTGCTCTGGGCCGCGGCGCTCGCCATTCTCTTGTGCCTGCCGTTCCTGGTCGCGTTGCGCTCCGGGCAAACGCTGGAGGGCCTCACCGCCCAGAAGCTCGACACCATGACGAAGGTGCGCGGCCTGCCGCCGCTCGACGAGCCTTCGCTTGCGGCAGTGGACGTGCTGGGCCGCGCCCCGAAGCTGACCGTGCTGCTCGACGAGATCTCCGCCCGGCAGACGACGGACGTCTATTATACCGGTATCGACCTTGCCGATGGCCGGATCCGGCTTCGGCTCGGCGGGGGGGATCCAGCGGCTCTCCGAGCCTCGTTCGATCGTTCGGCGATCCTGACCGCCCTGCCGGCCGAAAGGGCAGATCCGCCGGACAGCCTTGCGCTGGAAGTTCGTCCACCCGTTTCGGCGCAGACGGAATATAAGGATGATTGACATCGACCGCTCCGTGTTGCGGCGCCGGGTCGGCGCGCTCGCGATTCTCGGCTGCGTGCTGGGTCTTGCGGCATTGCTTCTGTCGGGACCTGTCTCCGGTTATAACGAAACGCAGTCCGAGATCGAACGCGAGATCGGGACGATCCGCTCGCTCCAGGCGCGGCTTGCCGCCCATCAGCGGCTGAACGGCGCTATTATCAGGAGCCCGAGCCGGGAACAGGCGCTGGAAATAGTGTCTGCCAGCATCCGGAATGCGGCGCCGGACGGCGCGTTTCGCATCGAGACCTTGCAAGGCCTGCCGCAAAGGGATGGCATGGCGGGGCTTCTGGAGGTTGCGGTGACCGCCACCGCAACGCCGTCGGGTGTGCGGAATTTCGTTGAGGCGCTGGAGGCGGGAACACCGCGTCTTGGCGCATCTGCCTTTTCTATCGTACCCGCCGGGCTGCCTGCCACGAACGACGACCGGTCGCCGCTGGTTTTGTCCGCGCGCTTCACCCTTGCCGCCGCCTTTGCCAAAGGAGAGACGAAGTGACCGCTCCCGCCGTCGCGCGCGAAGAGCCGCCGTCCATTCGCCGTTCGCGCCTTCGCCTTCTACCGGCTGAGAGATATGGTGCGATTTGTGCCGCCGCGCTCGCCCTCGTCGCGGGGTCGCTTCTGTTTTGGCCGATATCCGACCTGCCGCCCATGGCTGCGGAAAACACCTCGCCGGGGGGCGCCGCGCCTGAAGCCGGCAGTTTCCTCGCGCGGGCGCCGTTCGATCCCTTGCATCGCCCGGAGACATCGACGGGTATGCTGCCGGTGCCCGGCGGATCGATGCCCCCGCCGGTCGAGGCCTTCGTGGTCAATGGCTTCCTGCTGGATGGCGCGGAGCGGAAAGTCATGTTCGCGTCCGACCCGTCCCGATGGTTCACGCAGGGCATGGATATCGATGGCTGGATCGTGCGGACGATCGAGCCGGAGACCGTGATCCTCACCCGCGGCTCGGAGATCCGCACGATCACCTACGCCGACGCGCTGTCGGGTCAGCAGCCCTGAGCTTGGCGGCTCGCCCGCTGCCTCCCGCGTCTTGTAGGGTCGTCGGTATCAGGGTGTGCCGGTCGTTACGTCCTTGTCCTCGCCATCTCCCCCCGGCAGGCCGTCCCGCCCGAGCGAGGATACGACATAGCCATTGTCCTTGGGCTCGTAGAGATAGGGGCGACCCCAGGGGTCGGTCAGCGCGCCACGGCTCTGGAGGTACGGGCCGCTCCAGCCGCTCACACCCGCAGGTGCCGCCACCAGCGCGGAGAGACCCTGCTCGCCCGTCGGATAGGTGCCCGTGCCGAGGTAGTAAAGATCGACGGCGCTCGCCACGTTCCTGATCTGGAAGGATGCCGTGTCTTTGCGCGCACCGCCGAGATAGCCGAGCACCTTCGGGCCGATCAGCGAGGCGAGCATGGCGATGATGGCGAGAACGACCAGCAATTCGACCAGCGTAAAGCCGTCCTGAGCGGTTTCAGTGGTTCTGGCGGCTTCGGAAGGGCGCGACAGGTGGGGGTGTTGCGGGCTATGTTGCATGGCGAAACCTTTGGGCTCAAACAGCCCCCGCCGGGAGGCTCATGACGTTCTGTGCGCAAAGCCTAATGGAGAAATCGGAATCCGGCGTTAAGATCGAAGGTTCAATGCGCGAGGATCCGGCGCGATGATGCTGTGGGTCATGCTATCCGCTGTGGTACTCTTCGCCATCTGCCTCGTCGTTATCGTCGCGGATCTCCGTCACGGCATCATTCCCGACGCTTGCAATGTCGCGCTGGCCCTTCTCGGCATCTCCGTCTCGGCCATGTCAGGGCGAGATCTTCTCGTGGAACGCCTCATTGACGGGATAATCGTGCTGGCGCTCTTCGTGCTCGTGCGCATCGCCTATCGCCACTGGCGCGGCCGCAGCGGCATCGGGCTCGGCGACGTCAAATTCCTTGCAGCCTCTGCTGTTCTGGTTGGGCTCGACGGCGTGCAGATCCTGCTCCTCGTAGCGTGCCTGTCAGGCCTTGCCACGGTCGGCCTGCGCCGCATGGCGGGCGGCACGGTCACGCCCGTGACCCGCATCCGCTTTGGTCCACATCTGGTCCTCGGCCTTCTCGTGGCGATGGCCGGGCCTTTGGTCTCGGCGGATCACGACGAGGGTTGGCCGGCGGCTGGGGGCAAGAGCGTGGAGAACAGGGCGCAGATGGGTGCCGGTCTCTCGTTCCCCGAACTTTCGACAGAGGCGACCGGCGCGACATCCTCCCGGGGCGAGGGTCTCGCCCATCTGAGAAAACGCGGCGCTTTCCCCTCGGTCACGGCCACGATGGCGCTGCGTGCAAACGTGGCGCGGCCCTTGATCGCCGCTTCGACGACGATGCCAAATGTCGAACGCCGGCTTGGCGTCTGCCAGCGCTCGACGCGGCCTTGTGCGGCGGAATCGATCCTTGCTGCGACCGGCCCGCCCGACGCAACGTCGATCGCCGCGCGGCCGCTGTAGATCGTGAGAAGCGGCTCGATCCGGGCTAGGACGACGGGGGTGACGGCCGGAAGCTGCGCGATCTCCATCGTATCGGCGAAATAGCCGTTTCGCGGCCCCCAGGCCAGTCCGGCCCGCTGGTATTCGAAGCGTTCGGCACCGAAGAGCGGCTGGGAAGCGTCGTCCGGATCGCGGAAGTCGACGATCTGGTTGGCGATGACGTTCGCCGCGTCGGTCGCCAGCCCCGTCGCCGTCAGCACGTCCACCAGCATCGGCAGCGATGCGCCGTTGAGGTCCAGCAGCATGTCCTGGTCCGTTGCGGAAACCGTGATATCCATATCGCGCAGACGACAGTGCTGCGGGCTTCCGTCAGGCACGAGACGCGCCGCCGGCCCGGCGATGTCAAGTGCGGCGAGCCTGGTGAAACCGTCTACAGCGGCGCCCAGCGCGACGGTGCGGACACGATTGGTTTCCTGAAGCACCAGCAGGCGGGAGCGCGCCGCCATGCCTGCCGAAACCATGACGAAGACGAGCACGATCGCGAGGACCGGAATGAGGACGAAGCCGTCTTCCTCGTCGTGCGCCGCCATCCGGCTCATTCGGTCATGCGCAGCAGATCCCAGGTGCTGGACGAGGCCGTGCCGGGCTGCTGGAGGCTGATGGCGTTCAGCCGGCTGCGGAATTCATCGGCGACGGTCTGCGCGGCCGTCTGGTCGCGCATGACGCGTGCCCGGATGAAGATCATGAGTTCCGTCCGCTTCGCAATGTCGTTGCGCGTGCGGAAGGCTGCGCCGATGATCGGCAGCTTGCCGAGAACAGGTACGCCGTCCGTGCTTTTTTGCCGCTTTTCCTGCACGAGACCGCCGATGACGATGCTCTGGCCATCGCCGATGACGACCGTGGACGAAACCTTGCGCTGGCGGATCGTCGGGGAATCGATACCCGAGGTGGTCGTGTTGACCACGTCGCTCACCTCCTGGTCGATATCCAGCAGGATATGGCCGTTGGAACTGATGCGCGGCGTGACGTTGAGGATGACGCCCGTGTCCTTCATCTCGACCTTCGTGACCGTGTTGTCCCCGATATCGGACGTCCGGCTTTCGCTGACGGTCGGCACCTGGTCGCCGATCTGAAGCTTCGCCGTGCGGTTGTCGAGAACGGTGAGTGTGGGCGACGAGACCACCTTCACGTCGGTGATGCGGGACAGCGCATTGAGAACCGCGCGAAAATCCGTGCTTTTCGCGGAGTAGGTGAAGCCGGACGTATCGTTTGCGATATTCCCGTCGTCGTCGTTGGTGAACTTGAACACGTTGGCGGCGCCCAGCGAGTAGCGCAGGCCGAATTTCAGCGTGTCGTCGAGCGTTGCCTCGGCGATGACAGCCTCGATCAGCACCTGGCTCGGCATGCGGTCAAGCCGTGTCAGCATGCCCAGAAGCCGGTCGTAGTCGCGGCGGGAAGCGACAATGACGAGGGAATTATTGGCCTCGTCCGCCACCACGGAGATATTGCCCGGATTGGAGGCGGAGCCGTTTCCACCCGCCGCCATCGCCGTTGCCAACCGGTCGTCCGTCGTGCCGTCCTGCAGGGTCGCCCGTTCCGGCGTCGAGAGGGCGGACAGGGCGCTGCTGCCGGCCGTGCCGTTGCCCAGCGAGTTTTGGACGATGGCCGCCAGTTCCTTCGCCGTGCGGTTCTCGACCTTGTAGATGAACGTCTGCCCGGTGTGGCCGGCCGCCGCATTGTCGAGGCGAGCAATGATCGTGCGGGCCCGGTCGAGGTAAACGCGGCGCGGGGAGATGACGAGAATGGCTTCCAGCTCCCGGCTCGGAAGGAATTTTACGGTGCCCGCACTCTCCTCGGCGCCGGCATTGAACAAAGCCTCGAGCTGCTTGACGAGAACCGCAGGGTCCGCGCCCGAGGAGAGCGGGAAGATGGAGGCGGACATGCCCCTCATCCAGTCCACATCGAAAAGGGTGATCGTCTCCTGCATCGTGTTGAGTTCTGCATTCGTGCCGGTCAGCACCAGCATGTTGCGCTGCGTATCGACGCGCAGGACGCCCTCCGGCGCGATCGACTTGACTATCCTCTCCATCTCGGTCGCCGACGTGAAGGCGAGGGGGACGATGCGGGCCTGTTGACCGGTCGAAACGTCTCCGCCGTTCGACACCCTCACCGAACCGGTCTTCACCCCGTCCAGCACGCCGATCATGAAGGTATCGCCCTGCCTGGAGATGCCGTATCCGCGCGCCGATAGCACGGCCTCGAACGTATCGACCAAAGCCTGTTTCGACATCGGACGCGTGGTCTGCAGCGTCACCGTGCCGGAGATGGCATCGGAAACGGAAAAATTCTTTTTGAGGATTTCGGAGAAAACGGCCTTCGCTGCCATCGCAATCGGCACATTGACCAGATTGAGCGTCACCTTGTCGCCACGATCCTCAAAGGCCGGACGCGAAGGACCTGTGCTTTCTTCCGACAGAAGCGAGATTTCGCCGTTGCCCCGGGCCACCTGACCGCCGGGATAGGCTGGCTGACGCGCACCGCTCGGCAGCGGCGCGCTGAGGGACTGCGTTGCCTCCAGCCCCGTGCGTCCGCCTGCAACCGAGGGTTCTTTCGGGGTGCAGCCCGAAAGTGTCACGCCCGTTGCGGCAAGCAGTGCGACCGGAAGGCAGCATGTCCGAAGTTGTTTGCGCACGCCTTGCTCTCTCGGTGGGCCATTGACTTTAACAAGATGTAAACAGTCGTCGTTAAATTAGGGTTAACTTTATGGGCTGTCGCTTTTTCAAAGCCATGTCGCCAAAACGCAGATTTTACCGCATTTCCGTTTGTCATTCGATATTCATAAGGATGACATTGATCGCCGATGGCGCGAATGACAGGCGTCATTGCCGCGCGTTTGACATGGAAAACTCCTGTCAACGCCTTGCCGGACAAGGGTTTTCACTTGGAGAATGCATGCCTCCGCAGTGACCGCTCCACCGCCTGGTCATGATGCACATCGTGAATATTAAGCAATATCGGCGAATTCGCCTGCCAGTGCCGGTTGCAGGCTCCGGTTAACTTTATCCAGTGGCATGACGCTGATATAGGAATTCCTATATTAGACAGGAAACGGATATGCCTCTTCTTTCTAGCGTGTTTTACGGTGTTCTGCTTGCAGGCATTCTGCTGGTTCAAACGGCGTCCGCGTCGGCTCAGGACATGGCAGCATCCGTGCCACCAGGACTGGTTGATCAGCAAGGCCGCACCTTCGACGCAGCCTCGCTCAAGGGCCGCTGGCATCTGATGTATTTCGGTTTCACGCATTGCCCCGAAGTCTGCCCGACATCGCTGTTCGAAATGACGGCCGCCCTCGACTTGCTGGCGCCCGTCCAGCAGGAACAGATTACGCCTGTCTTCGTCACCGTCGACCCCAAGCGTGACACGCCGGAGCTGATGGCCGCCTACGTCAAGCCGCTCGGCCATGGCATTGTCACAGTCAGCGGAGACGTCGAGGCCATCGATCGCTTCGCCATCAGCCGCCGGATCGTCGCAGTGCGCAATATTCAGGATGGCCCCGATTACACTGTGGACCATACGAGTTCCGTTCAACTCCTCGACCCCCAGGGTCGCGAGGTCGAACGTTTTCCCTACGACATGGACTATCACGAAGTCAGTAGACGGATCGGCACGCATATGAGCGCATCTGCGGGTCCCAACCTTTTGAAATAATGAACCCAATTTGTCGGAAGGACTCTCCGACATATATATTTAAGGAGATAGATATTGACCTGGACCCACCCGTTCCCTTCGCCGCATCTGCGGCCTAATCATCGCGCAGCCCGCCGGACATCGGCCCTGATAAGTCTCTTTTGTCTCGTCTCGTCGCCCGCGCTCGCCGGACCCCCAAATGTAGAGGGGGCGTGGAGCCCCGTGACGGCCTGGCCACGTATACCGATTCATGCGGCTCTGCTTCCGGACGGTAAGGTTGCGACCTTCGGTGCCAACCCTCGCAACGACCAGGGAGGGCTCGATGTTGATATTTGGGATCCCAAGCTCGGCCTTGGCAACGACAGCCATATTACTTTGCCGAACGGGATCGATGTCGACAGCTTCTGCGTCGGCCAGGTGCTGGAACCGTGGAGCGGAAACCTGCTCATGGTCGGCGGCTCGACCAACGCGGCCGACAGAAACACCTTCAAGACGGAAAACTTTTCCTTCAAGACGAAGCGAATGACACGGCTTCAGGACGTGCGCTATCCACGCTGGTACGCCACGACGACGTCACTGCCGGATGGTCGCATCATCGTGAATGGCGGCGTGAAACCCTATGACGGATCGGCGGATGCCAGTACGACAGCGGAGATCTACGCGCCCGGCAATGGCTGGACCGTGCTGAACGGCACGACGCAACCCCGCCAGCCTGCGGACGACAAGGAACGGCGCTACTGGTATCCGCACGTGTACCCGACCGAAGGCAATAAGGTCTTCGTCGTCGCCGGCAAGGTGATGTACCGTATCGGATATGACGGAAACGGGTCGGTCGGCGATTTCCAGGCGTTCACCGGGACGAACTGGGGCGGCACGTCCACTGCCGTGATGTTTGCACCGAACAAGATCCTGCAGTTCGGCGGAGGCATCACCCACAACGAGGATCAATCGGCGCCCCCCGGCTCGAAAAATGCGTCGATTATCGATTTCTCGACCTACCCCTACAAGGTCACGGAAACCGGAGCCATGGCCTATGGCCGGCACTGGCTGACAGGCACGCTTCTGCCGACGGGCGAAGTGCTGGCGACCGGTGGTGCCGAAGGCAACAATACCATGAACAAGGTGGCTTATGCCGCCGAGATCTGGAACCCGAACACGGGACAGTGGCGCGTCGGCGCGTCGATGAGGACGCCGCGCCTGTATCACTCCTCTGCCCTTCTTCTGCCGGACGGTCGCGTTCTCGTTGGGGGTGGCGGCGCGCCTGGTCCGATCATTGGAAACAATGTCGAGATCTATTCGCCGCCTTATCTTTTCGACGCCAACGGGTATAGCGCCAAGCGACCGGAGATTGCGAGCGAACCCGGCATCGTCAAGCTGGGTCAGACCGTAACCGTGCAGGCGACCGGCCCGCGTCCGATCACGCGGTTCACGATGATCAAGACGGGTTCCGTCACGCACAGCTTCAACACGGATCAGCGTTTCCTCGATGTGCCCTTCACGAAGAACGGGGACAGCTACGACCTGAAGATCACGTCCAGCGCCCTCGAAGCGACACCGGGATACTACATGCTCTTTGCGCTCGACGAGCAGGGCGTGCCGTCGATCGCCCGGATGATGCGTCTTCCATCCCCGATAGCCGATAACGGCGACCTTCCCCCGACGGGGCAGAACGGAGAGACCGGCGGCTTCGTCACCGTGGCACCGGGTACAACCGGAACTCCCGGTACGGGCAACGGCGAGGTGGCTACCGTGCCGGCTCACGGAGTGACCAAGCCGCTGATCGCGGCACACTCAAATCTCTGCCTGTCCGTGCAGGGCGGCTCCAATGCCGACGGCGCCCAGATCGTTCAGGAAACCTGCACCGGTGCTCCCATTCAGCAGTGGACGTGGAATGCGGTCAATGGCGGTTACACGCTGGTCAACAAGCAGACCAACAAGTGCCTGGACGATTACGGGTTCAACAAAAACGACGGCGCCAAGCTGAACCAGTGGACCTGCCTTGCCAACGACGCGCAGATCTGGCGGCCGACGCAGACAAACCGAGGCCTGACGATGACGGTCAAGGCTAGTAACAAGTGCCTCGACGTTCTCGGCGCTTCGCTTGCCAACGGCGCGACGGTGACACAATGGGCGTGTAACGGACAGGCCAATCAGGCCTGGCTCACAGGGCCGCGGTCGAAAATTCCCGACAACGGCACGACAGCATCGCTCGTCGCCTCCCACTCCAACCTCTGCTTGTCAGTTCAAGGCGGCTCCTATGCGGATGGTGCCCAGATTATTCAGGAAAGCTGCACCGGGGCTGCCATTCAGCAATGGACATGGAAGGCGGTCAACGGCGGCTACACGCTGGTCAATAAGCAGACCAACAAGTGCCTGGACGACTACGGATTCAGCAAAAATGACGGTGCCAAGCTGAACCAGTGGACCTGCCTTGCCAACGATGCGCAGATCTGGCGTCCAACCGAGACCGACAAGGGGCTGACGATGACGGTAAAGGCCAGCAACAAGTGCCTCGACGTTCTCGGTGTCTCGCTTGCCACCGGCGCTACGGTCACGCAATGGGTCTGTAACGGACAAGGCAACCAGGCCTGGCGTGCCTCCGTCACGGTCGGCGGATAAGGTTTCATATCGGCGGCCCTCGAAAAGGGCCGCCGATCTTGCCGAGCCGTTGGGACAGTCCGAGATGAAACACCTGGCAAAGCCGGGGACGTGCTGGAGGCGGCCAAAGCATCGTTCGATGCGGTTGCTGTTTGCAGGCGTTCACGCCATGAGAAGTGCCGAACCATTATGCCTTGGCACGCTGAGATGGGCTGACTTTGAACCGCGGCTGATGATCCCGGCCTCTCGCTTGATCCGACTATCCTTGCCTGGCTGTTGCCGGTCCTGGATGCGTCATGATCTCCTTGCCGTGTTCGGTTGCAAACGCCTCGTCACTTATCTAGATACTGGTACGCCATAATATAGCTTTGGTTTGGTTCTGCATACCGCGACCGGCTATGATATCGATATCAGGGGCAGATGATGACGGCGGGATTAAGCGATTTCGGGATCAAGGTTGAGCGTCCGACGAAGACGCTGCGGGAACTGGCGCTGGAGAAGGTGCGCGAAGCCATCGTCAGCGGTCATTTCAAGCCGGGCGACCGTCTGGTCGAAAGAGATCTCTGCGCGCAGCTCGGCGTCAGCCGGACCATCGTCCGCGAAGTTCTGCGCCATCTCGAATCGGAAGGCCTTGTGGCCAATCTCCTCAACAAGGGACCGATCGTCGCCCTGCTCGATCCCGGCGAAGCCCGGCAGATCTACGAAATCCGGGGCGCGCTGGAAGGCATGGCCGCAAGGCTTTGCGCCGAGCGCGGCGACCCGTCCATTGTTTCCGCGCTGGAAGAGGCCCTGCACGGAATCCGCCGCTCTTACGGCGAGAAGGACATGGGCGGCGTGTTGACGCATACCTCCGCTTTCTACCACGCGCTGTTCAGCAAGGTCGATCGCCAGGTGGCGTGGGGCATCGTCAATCTGCTGACCGTGCGGATAAACCATCTCCGGTCGATGACCATCAAGACGGATAACCGCCACGTCGAAGGCCCGGCCCAGATGGAACGCATCATCGAAGCCATACGGCAAGGGGACGGCGAGGGCGCGTACCGTGCCGCCATGGACCACGTGGATAGCGCGGCCGCCATTGCCGAAGCCGTGATCGCAAACCAGACGCCATCGGCCTGAATTGTAGCACAGAGGCGCGGCGTGCGCTCCCGCCCCCTCGCTCCGCGAGATCCTTGTTAGAATTTACCGGTCGTTTCAAGGCCATACGTGCCGTTGACGCATCGACGTCGTGAAAACGCTACAGCCGCGCTTGACACCCTCGTTTCATTGATGGGATGGTATGCCATAATTAATAATACAAGAGCGGAGCAAGATCATGACTGGGAAGAACCGATTTTTCTGCCATGCAAGTGCAACGACGAGAATTATTGTTTATGGAGCCGCGCTGTCCCTTCTTGCAGGCTCGGTCCTGGCGCAGGACTGCCAGCCCAGGATTTCCGACGACAAGCTGACCAAGCCCGGCCATCTTGTCATGGCGACGAGCCCGACGCTTCCGCCGATGGCCTATGCAGACAAGAACGGCACGCTGATGGGCATGCGCATCGAGATCGGTGTCGAGGTCGCCAAGCGGCTCTGCCTCACGCCCGAATATATCAGCACGGAATATGCAGCCATGGTTCCCGGCCTGCAGGGCGGCCGCTGGGACATGATCAATGCCGGCCTGTTCGTCACTGCCGAGCGCCGCAAGATCCTTTTCATGATCCCTTATGAGAATCTCGCCATCAGCATTTCCACGGTGGTGGGAGGCGCGGACCCGATCAACAAGATCGACGATCTCGCGGGGAAGACGGTCAGCACGGATATCGGTGGCTATGCCGAGCGCAAGATCAAGGAACTCAACGCCGACTTCGCCAAGCGCGGCCTGCCGGAAATGACGATCAACCTGTTCGACAACTACGCCACCGTCTATCAGGCGCTTCGGGCCGGCCAGGTGCAGGCGGCCGTGTCGATCGATCCGGTTGCCAAGCAGTATCAGGACCGCGGCGAATTCACCCATGCGCTGTCCGGCATGTACCCGACGCCCGGATCGTTGTCGTTCGGCAACAAGGATATCGCCGAAGCCGTCTCCACCGCTCTCAAGGAGATGAAGGCCGACGGCGCGCTCGACAAGATCATGTCGGCCTATGGCGTGACGCAGGCCCCCGGCGATCTCGCCGTCCTCGGACAGGACGGCTGATCCGCCTCTTCGATTTCCCCACCTCGTCATCATGACGGCGGAGCGATCCGTCGCGCATGCTCGTGCCTGAATTGGAGACAACATGAAGGGTTGGAACTGGGACGGCTTCTTCGAATACCTGACCAATTACTACCTGTTCGAAGGGGCTATGGTCACCCTCGGGCTGACCATCTTCGCCATGGCCGCAGGGCTGATCCTTGGCTTCGTCATTGCCGTGATGCGCATGTCGAAATACCGGTTCCTGTCGGGTCCGGCCTATTTCTACATCTGGATCTTCCGGGGCACTCCGCTTCTGGTCCAGCTGATCATCATCTATACCGGCCTGCCGCAACTCGGCATCAAGTTCACGGTGCTCCAGTCGACGCTGATCGGTCTTACGCTGTGCGAAGCGGCCTATCTCTCGGAAATCGTGCGCGCAGGGATTGCTGCCGTGCCGCGCGGCCAGATCAATGCCGCGCTCGCCATCGGCATGCGCCCGTCGCAGGTCATGCGCTACATCGTGGCGCCGCAGGCGTTCAAGATCATCATTCCGCCGCTTGGAAACTCGGTCAACGGGGTCCTGAAGACGACCTCGATCGCCTCCATCATCTCCATGGAGGAGCTGTTGCGGCGGACGCAGGTCCTCATCCAAGAGAAGTTTCTGGTGCTGGAACTCTTCGTCGTCGCGGCGCTCTACTACCTCGCCATGACAACCGCTTGGGAACTGATCCAGCGACGGATCGAGAAACGCTTCGGCAAGGCCTATGGGCCGATGTCGGCAGATGCGCATTGAGGAGATGATCCGATGAGCCAGCCAAACATGATCGAGCTGCAATCCGTCTCCAAGTGGTACGGGCCTGCGTTTCAGGTCCTGAAGGACTGCAGCCTCACCGTCACGAAGGGCGAAGTCGTGGTCGTCTGCGGCCCCTCGGGTTCGGGAAAATCCACGCTGATCAAGTGCGTGAACGCGCTGGAGACAATCGGCGAGGGCAAGGTGCTCGTGACCGGCATCGGCGTCCATGATCCGAAGACCGATCTGCCGAAGCTGCGATCCAAGGTAGGGATGGTGTTTCAGCATTTCGAGCTTTTTCCGCATCTGACGATTCTGGAAAACCTCTGCATCGGTCAGGAGAAGGTGCTGGGCCGTAACCGCGAGGAAGCCCTTACCAAGGCCAACGCCCTTCTCGAGCGCGTCGGTCTGACGGCCCACGCCCGAAAATACCCGGGCCAGCTTTCCGGCGGCCAGCAGCAGCGCGTGGCCATTGCGCGGGCTCTGGCGATGGACCCTGTTGCCATGCTGTTCGACGAGCCGACCTCGGCGCTGGACCCCGAGATGATCAACGAGGTGCTCGACGTCATGGTGGCTCTCGCGCAGGAGGGCATGACGATGATCGTCGTGACGCACGAAATGGGATTCGCACGGAAGGTCGCCGATCGCATCGTTTTCATGGATGCCGGCGAGATCGTCGAAATCGGTGACGGCGAGAGCTTCTTCGATAACCCGAAGACAGAGCGGGCGAAATCATTCCTGTCCAAGATTCTCGCGCACTGAAGCCTGTCGCCGTCATTCCCGGACGTCCCTCGAAGCGGAGTATCGCAATGATCAACCGTGTGCTCATGCCACGCGAAATTCTCATCGGCGGCGGCAGCCGGTTCAGGTTGCCGGGCGTGCTGAAGGGGCTGGGGGTTATCAGGCCGCTGCTCGTGGCGGACCCGGTGATGGTCAGGCTCGGTCACGCCGATGCCCTCCGCGATGCCCTGATGCGCGAAGGGATCGAAGCCGGCATCTTTTCGGACGTGGTGGAAGATCCGACCGATATCTCGGTGGCCGTCGTCGCCGAGCGGGTCGTTGCCGGCAGGCATGACGGCCTCGTCGCCATCGGTGGCGGCAGCGCCATCGATACGGCGAAGGCTGCGGCCATCGTCGTCACCACCGGCGAACCGCTTTCCGCGCTGAAGGTGCCGCGCATCGTGGATGCCGTCGTCATGCCCGTGGTCGCCATTCCGACGACGGCGGGCACCGGGTCAGAGGTCACGCGCGCCGCCGTCATCACCAATGCCGCTGCCAACGAGAAGATGTTGATCCTCGGCACGGCAGCGCTGCCGGTCGCTGCCATTGTCGATTACGAGCTGACGCTGACCTGCCCCTACCGGGTGACCGTGGACACAGGCATCGACGCACTGACCCACGCGCTCGAGGCTCTCGTGAACCGGAACGGCAATCCACACGCCGAGGCCTTGGCTTTGTCCGCCTTGCAGCAGATCGGCGCGAACCTGGAGCGCGTGGCTGACAATCTCGACGATCACGCGGCGCGCGAGGCGATGATGCTCGGTGCCCTGCATGCGGGCCTTGCGGTCTCCAACACCTCGACCGCGCTGATCCATGGATTGAGCCGACCGATCGGGGCGATTTTCCATGTGCCGCACGGCATGTCCAATGCCATGGTCCTGCCGCTGGTCACCCGCTTCTCGCTGTCTTCGGCGCCGGCGCTCTACGCGGCTGCGGCGCGCGCGCTGGGTTTCGCCACGGAAGCGGATGGGGATGTCCTTGCCGGCGACAAGCTGGTTGCCGCCTTCGAAGCGCTGAACCGACGCCTGAAGGTTCCCACACTCCGGGCGTTCGGTGTCGATCGGCGACGTTATTTCGATCTTCTGCCGGAGATGGTTCGCCAAGGACTGGCATCGGGAACACCGAACAACAATCCGCGCATTCCGACCGCATCCGAGATGGAGACGCTGTATCGTCTCGCATACGAATATGAGGGCGTTTAAACCCCTGTTTTGAAATGACTTTCAAGATCAAGGAATACATAAAGAATTCCGATTGACTTGAATATAATATGGCATACCATAAGATCATATTTGCGAGGAAACAGCATGACCATCCAGATCCGCAAGACGCTTTTGCAGGTTGAGACCACGCTCATCGAGGGCGGCAAGGCCGCGGCACAGCCGCTGAAACTGTTCTCGGCCTTCGCGGTGGTGAAGAACCCCTGGGCGGGGCGAGGCTTCGTCGAGGATCTGAAGCCGGAGATCCATGCGCTGGCGCCCGTTCTAGGCGAGTTGCTGACGCGGATGATTATCGAAGCGGTCGGCTCCGGCGAGGCGGTCGAGGGTTACGGCAAGGCGGCGGTGGTCGGGCTCGACGGCGAGATCGAGCACGCCTCGGCGCTGATCCACACGTTGCGCTTCGGCAACCACTACCGGCATGCTGTTGGCGCAAAGTCCTATCTTGCCTTCTGCAACACGCGCGGTCCCGCCAACGCGCCGATCATGATACCGCTGATGGACAAGAACGACGAGGGGCGCCGCTCGCACTACCTGACGATCCACACCGCGATCCCCGACGCGCCGGCGGCTGACGAAATCGTCGTGGCGCTGGGGGCTTCTGTCGGCGGGCGTCCGCATCATCGCATCGGCGATCGGTACCAGGATCTGAAAGATCTCGGCAACGACGTCGAAAACCCGGCCGGCGTCTGAAAAGGGCCGCGCGATGCGAAAGACACAGAGCGCTCCGTCCCACCCGTTATCGCCGCAGCCAACGTTCGCGCGACGCCGTTCCGCCAGAGGTGCTGCCTATTTCGAGGCGGGCAGGGGCGAGCCGCTGGTCCTGATCCACGGCGTCGGCATGCGGCTGGACGCCTGGGCGCCGCAGATCGCGGCGTTTGAAAAGACCCATCGCATCGTCGCCATCGACATGCCCGGTCATGGCGAAAGCGCAAGCCTGCCGACCGGCAGCACGCTCGAAGATTTCGTCGCCTGGTTTGCACGGTTCCTCGATGATATCGGCATCGAGACCGCCAATGTTGCCGGCCATTCCATGGGCGCGCTGATCGCAGGCGGTGCTGCGGCCACGCTCGGCGACCGGATCGCACGGGTCGCCTATCTCAACGGCGTCTACCGTCGCGATCCCGCCGCCAAGGCCGCTGTCCTGTCGCGGGCCGCCTCCATCCGCACGGAGGGCGTCGATCGCGAAGGACCCCTGCAGCGCTGGTTCGGTGAAGATGCCAACAGCGTCCAGGCGCGCGAACTGACGCGCAGCTGGCTGGGCATGGTCGATCCCGAGGGGTACGCCGTGGCTTACAATGCCTTTGCCGGTGGCGACGAGACCTATGCGGACGACTGGCGCCACGTGCGCTGCCCCGCTCTGTTCCTGACGGGTTCGCGCGACCCCAATTCGACGCCGGAAATGGCGGCGCAGATGGCGGCGATGACGCCCGATGGCTGGGCGCGCATCGTCGAGGGACACAGGCATATGGTCAACCTGACGGCCCCGGATGCCGTAAACGCGCTGCTTGCCGAATGGCTTTCACATGGGGAGGAGGCGAGATGACGGAGATGACCATCGATCCGCGCGCATTGAGGGACGCCTTCGGCGCTTTCCCGACGGGCGTCACGGTCGTCACCACGCGCGATGCCGAGGGCCGGCCGATCGGCTTCACGGCCAATTCCTTCACCTCGGTTTCGCTCGACCCGCCCATGCTGCTGGTCTGTCTTGCCCGGACATCGCGCAACTTTGCGACCATGACCGGCACCCACCGCTTCGCGGTCAATGTCCTGTCCGAAAACCAGAAGGATGTCTCCAACACGTTTGCGCGGCCGGTCGAGGATCGGTTCGCCGCCGTGTCATGGTCCGACGCGCCATCCGGCGCTCCGGTCTTCGACGACGTCGCGGCCTGGTTCGACTGTGCGCTCGACAGCGTGCTGGAGGCGGGCGACCACGTCATCCTTCTCGGTCGGATCACCGCCTTCGGCAATAGCGGACGCAACGGGCTCGGCTATGCCCGTGGCGGCTATTTCACGCCGCGGCTGGCGGGCCGGGCGGTTTCGGCGGCCAGCGAGGGCCAGCTCGACGTCGGTGCCGTGGTCGAGCGCAATGGCGATATTCTCCTCATCGGCGACGAGACGCTATCACTTCCCGCCTGCGAGGTTCTCGATGGCGATCCAGCAACGGCGCTGATCGGGCATCTGGAAGAGGTGACGGGATTGAGCATCACCGTCGGCTTTCTCTATTCCGTCTTCGAGGACAAGGCGGGTGGCCGGCAGCACATCGTCTACCGCGCCTTCGCCTCAGACGGAGTGCCGCGCAGCGGTGCCTTCCATGCGCCGGCCAGCCTCGGCGGCCGCACGTTCGATACGGCATCGACCGAAGACATCGTCAATCGCTTCGCCCTGGAGAGTTCGATCGGCAATTTCGGCGTCTATGTCGGCGACGAGAGTGCGGGACGGGTACACGCCATCAGCATGAAAGGTGCCTGAGCCATGAAGTTCTCCCTGTTCGTCCATATGGAACGCCTCGACGCCAGCCAGGACCACAAGACGCTCTACGAGGAGTTCGTTGCGCTGTGCGAGATCGCCGACAAGGGCGGCATGCATGCGATCTGGACCGGCGAGCATCACGGCATGGAATTCACCATCGCCCCGAACCCGTTCGTGACCATCGCCGATCTTGCCCGCCGCACCAGCAATGTCCGACTTGGCACCGGCACGGTGATCGCACCTTTCTGGCATCCGATAAAGCTCGCCGGCGAAGCGGCGATGACGGATATCATCTGTAACGGCCGTCTCGATATCGGCATCGCCCGTGGCGCTTATGCGTTCGAATACGAGCGGCTGCTGCCCGGGCTCGACGCCTGGGGCGCCGGACAACGGATGCGCGAGCTGATCCCCGCGATCAAGGGCCTCTGGGACGGCGACTATGCCCATGACGGCGCCTATTTCAAATTTCCCGCGACGACATCGGCCCCCAAGCCGCAGCAGAAACCCTATCCGCCGATCTGGGTTGCGGCACGCGATCCGAACTCGCATGAATTCGCGGTCACAAACGGCTGCAATGTGCAGGTGACGCCGCTTTGGCAGGGGGACGACGAGGTGACGACGCTGATGGCGCGCTTCAACGATGCCTGCGCGGCCCATCCGGAGGTCGCACGCCCGAAGATCATGCTGCTGCGCCACACCTATGTCGGCTCGACCGAGGACGATATCGAACAGGCCGCTCATGAAATGAGCGTTTACTACAACTACTTCTTCGCCTGGTTCAAGAACGAGAAGCCGATCCGCCAGGGGCTCATCGAAGCCATTCCGGAAGAGGTCATCGCGGCGAACGCCATGCTCTCGGGAACGGCGATGCGGCAGAACAACGTGGTCGGCAATGCGGACGACGTGATCGAGCGCATCAGGGCCTATGAGGCGATGGGTTACGACGAGTATTCCTTCTGGATCGACACCGGCATGAGCTTCGAGCGGAAGAAGGCGTCGCTCGAGCGCTTTATTGCCGACGTCATGCCGGCATTTGCGGAGTAAGGGCATGGAGCGTTTCCAGGAATATATCGACGGCCAGTTCCTCGACGGGGAGGCCCGCTTCGACAGCCTCGACCCGGCGACCGGCGCGGTGTGGGCGACGATGCCCGAAGCGCGGAAGGCGGATGTCGACCGGGCCGTGTCCGCGGCCCATGCGGCGCTTTATGACGGTGCCTGGCCGAAAATGACGGCGACCCAGCGCGGCAAGCTCCTCTACAGCCTGGCCGATCTCGTTGCCGCAAACGCGCAGACACTGGCGGAGCTTGAAACCCGCGACACCGGTAAGATCATCCGCGAGACATCGGCCCAGATCGCCTATGTCGCGGAATATTACCGCTATTACGCCGGTATCGCCGACAAGATCGAAGGCTCCTACCTTCCGATCGACAAGCCCGACATGGATGTCTGGCTGCGGCGCGAGCCCGTCGGCGTGGTGGCGATGGTGGTCCCTTGGAACAGCCAGCTGTTTCTCTCGGCCGTGAAGATCGGCCCGGCGCTTGCCGCCGGCTGCACCGTCGTGGTCAAGGCATCCGAGGACGGTCCGGCCCCCCTGCTGGAACTGGCCCGGCTGATCCACGAGGCAGGCTTTCCGCCCGGCGTCGTCAACGTGATCACCGGCTTTGGCCCATCCTGTGGCTCGGCGCTCGGCCGACATCCGAAGATATCGCACGTCGCCTTCACCGGAGGCCCCGAAACGGCCCGGCATGTGGTGCGCAACTCGGCGGAAAACCTCGCCTCGACATCGCTTGAACTCGGCGGCAAATCGCCCTTCATCGTGTTCGCTGATGCCGATCTCGAGAGTGCCGCCAATGCGCAGATCGCCGGCATCTTCGCCGCCACCGGGCAGAGCTGCGTCGCCGGATCGCGCCTGATCGTGGAGAAGAGCATCAAGGACCGGTTCGTCTCGCTGCTCAAATCGAAGGCGGAGGCTATCCGCATCGGCGCGCCGCTGGACATGGCGACCGAGGTCGGCCCCCTTGCCACCAGCCGCCAGCGGCAGGCCATCGTCGCACTTGTCGAACGCTCGGTTGCGGCAGGCGCAACGCTTGTGACCGGCGGCAGACCGATCGAGGGCGACGGCTTCTACTATCCGCCGACCATCCTCGATTGCGACGGCGTGGCGTCGCCCTCTCTCGTCGAGGAATTCTTCGGCCCCGTCCTGTCGGTGGTGTCCTTCGAGGACGAAGCACACGCCCTGCATCTGGCCAACGATACGGTCTACGGACTTGCCGCCGGCGTCTTCACCCAGAACCTGACCCGCGCCCATCGCCTGATGAAGGGGATCCGGGCCGGCGTCGTCTGGGTCAATACCTACCGGGCCGTCTCCCCCATCGCGCCCTTCGGCGGCTTTGGCCTGTCGGGCCATGGCCGCGAAGGCGGCATGGCGGCTGTGCTGGACTATACGCGCACCAAGACGATCTGGCTGCGCACGTCAGACGATCCGATCCCCGATCCCTTCGTGATGCGGTGATGCCGATGTTCGTCGAGATTCGGACTTATCGACTGAAGAACGGTGCGATCCCCGCCTACCTGAAGGTGGTCGAGGAGGAGGGCATCGCGATCCAGAAGGCGCATCTCGGCCAGCTCGTCGGCTATTTCTCCAGCGAGATCGGTCCGATCAACGAGATCGTCCACATCTGGGCCTTCGACAGTCTCGACGACCGCGAACGGCGGCGCTCGGCATTGATGGCGGACCCGGCCTGGCAGGCTTTCCTGCCCAGAATTCGCGATCTGATCGAGGTGGCGGAGAACAAGATCATGAAGCCTGCCCGGTTTTCGCCAGTGGGAGGCGAGACCAGTCATTTTTAAAGCATATGCATAAAAAGCTCTAATAAAACAAGGAGTATGGGAACATGAGAATTGCGATCGCATCCGCTGCCACGGCAGCACTGCTCTTCACGACACCGCTTATGGCAGCCGACATGGTTTTCACCAGCTGGGGCGGGACGACTCAGGACGCGCAGAAGGCGGCGTGGGCGGATAAATTCACGGCGGAAAGCGGCATCAACGTGCTTCAGGATGGCCCGACCGACTACGGAAAAATCAAGGCCATGGTCGAGGCCAAGGGTGTGACCTGGGACGTTGTCGATGTCGAGGGCGACTATGCGGCGCAGGCGGGCAAGGCCGGCATGCTGGAGAAGCTGGACTTCTCCGTCATCGACAAGACCAAGCTCGATCCCCGCTTCGTTACCGATTATTCTGTCGGCAGCTTCTATTATTCCTTCGTCATCGGCTGCAACGCGGATGCCGTCGCTACCTGCCCGAAGAGCTGGGCCGACCTTTTCGACACGACGACGTTTCCGGGCAAGCGCACCTTTTACAAATGGTCGGCGCCCGGTGTGATCGAAGCCGCACTTCTCGCCGACGGCGTTGCCCCCGACAAGCTTTATCCGCTCGATCTGGACCGCGCGTTCAAGAAGCTCGATACGATCAAGGCTGACATCGTCTGGTGGTCGGGCGGTGCACAGTCGCAGCAGCTTCTGGCATCGGCAGAAGCCCCGTTCGGCAGCGTCTGGAACGGCCGCATGACGGCGTTGAAGGAGAGCGGCGTCAATGCACAGACTTCCTGGGAGCAGAACATCACCGCCGCCGACTCGCTGGTCGTGCCGAAGGGTGCCGCCAACAAGGAGGCCGCAATGAAATTCATCGCGCTCGCAACCTCGGCGCAGGCGCAGGCCGATATGGCGAAAGCCACGGGCTACGCGCCCGTCAACACCGAGTCGGCCAAGCTGATGGACGCCGAGACCGTCAAGACCCTGCCTGACCAGCAGACCGCCAGCCAGGTGAACGCCGACATGACCTACTGGGCCGACAACCGGGATGCGATCGGCGAGCGCTGGTACGCCTGGCAGGCCCAGTAAGCAGTAAGGCAAAGTCCCGAGCGGCGGCGCGGCATACGGCCTCCGCTCGGGACCGGCCGTTTTGGTCATCCATGGTCAGGCAGGAAGGGATTTCGATGTCGTCGCAGATCAGGGCTTCCACGGCGTCCGCGCCCGTAAGGCCGGCGAGACCGAGCGGGCTGCGCTGGACCTTGCCAGCGCTCGCCTTCGTCATGCTGTTTTTCGTGGTTCCGGTCGCAGCGCTCCTCCTGCGCAGCATCACCGAGCCGGCGTTCGGCCTTCAGAACTACGTGGCCCTGCTCGGGTCGTCGACCTACCTGAAGATCTTCGTCAACACGTTCCTGGTTTCGGCGGTGGTGACGGTCATTTCGCTGACGATCGGTTTTCCGGTCGCCTGGGCTCTGGCGATCATGCCGGGCAGGCTCGCCTCGGTCATCTTCGCGATCCTGCTCCTTTCGATGTGGACCAACCTGCTGGCGCGGACCTACGCCTGGATGGTGCTCCTGCAGCGGACCGGGCTGATCAACAAGATGCTGATCGGCATGGGCCTGATCGACCAGCCGCTGCCACTGGTCAACAACCTCGTCGGCGTCACCATCGGCATGACCTATATCATGCTGCCCTTCATCATCCTTCCGCTCTACGGCGTCATCCGCAAGATCGATCCCGCCATCCTGCAGGCGGCTGCGCTGTGTGGCGCCACCCGCTGGCAGTCGCTGGTGCGGGTGCTCCTGCCGCTCGCCTTGCCTGGAATGGCTGCGGGTGCTCTCATGGTCTTCGTCATGTCGCTCGGCTACTTCGTCACGCCGGCTTTGCTCGGCGGCACGGCCAACATGATGCTGGCGGAGCTGATCGCGCAGTTCGTCCAGTCCCTCGTCAACTGGGGCATGGGCGGCGCCGCGGCCCTCCTGCTGCTCGTCGTCACGCTGGCGCTTTATGCCGTCCAGCTCCGCTTTGCCGGCGATCAACGCCTGGGAGATCGCTGACATGCTTCTCGACTTCCAACGCCTCGGCTGGTGGAAATACGCGCTGCTCGCCATCAGCCTCCTGACCGCTGCGTTCCTGCTCCTGCCGATCCTCTTCATCGCCGCCCTGTCGTTCGGGTCGTCGCAATGGCTGATCTTTCCGCCACCGGGCTGGACGCTGAAATGGTACGCGGACTTCTTCGCCGATCCGCGCTGGCTCCAGTCCGCCTGGACCAGTTTCCAGATCGCCGCCATCGTCACGGTGCTGTCGGTTCTCCTCGGTCTGGTGACGTCCTTCGGCCTTGTGCGCGGCAAGTTCCTGTTTCGCGAAACGCTTCGTGCGCTGTTCCTGACGCCGATGATCCTGCCGGTCGTGGTTCTCGCCGTGGGGCTTTATGCCTTCTTCCTGCAGATCGGCCTCAACGGCACGATGCTCGGCTTCGTGATCGCGCATCTCGTGCTCGCCTTGCCGTTCTCGATCCTGTCCATCGGCAAGGCTCTCGAAGGCTTCGACAAATCGATCGAGGATGCGGCCGTCCTGTGCGGCGCTTCGCCGCTCGAGGCCAAGATCCGCGTGACCCTGCCGGCCATCAGCCATGGCCTGTTTTCGGCGGCGATCTTCTCGTTTCTAACGTCCTGGGACGAGGTTGTGGTGGCAATCTTCATGTCGAGCCCGACGCTTCAGACCCTGCCTGTCAAAGTGTGGGCCACGCTACGGCAGGATCTTACGCCCGTCGTCGCGGCCGCGTCGACCCTTCTCATCCTGTTGACCGTCATCTTGATGGCGCTGTTCGCGCTCGTCCGCAAAGGACTGAAATCATGACCGAACCATTCCTGCAGATACAGGGCATCCGCAAGGCGTACGGCCCGGTCGTGGCGGTCGAGAATGTCGATCTTCAGGTTCGGCGCGGCGAGTTCCTGACCTTCCTCGGGCCTTCGGGCTCGGGAAAAAGCACGACGCTCTATATTCTCGCCGGATTCGAGGACCCGACTGCCGGCAACATCCTGCTTGACGGCCGCTCGCTTCTGTCGATCCCGTCGCACAAGCGCAATATCGGGATGGTCTTCCAGCGCTACACCCTGTTTCCCCACCTCTCCGTCGGCGAGAACATTGCGTTCCCTCTGAAGGTGCGGCGATTGCCGAAGGCTGAGGTCGATGCCAAGGTCAAGGAGATGTTGCGGCTCGTGCGGCTGGAGGGCTTCGAGGATCGAAGGCCGGCGCAGATGTCGGGCGGCCAGCAGCAGCGGGTCGCACTTGCCCGCGCGCTCGCCTACGATCCGCCCCTGCTTCTGATGGACGAACCGCTGTCGGCGCTCGACAAGAAGCTGCGCGAGGAGATTCAGTACGAGATCCGCCGCATCCACCAGCAGACGGAAGTGACGATCCTCTACGTCACTCACGATCAGGAGGAAGCGCTCCGGCTTTCCGACCGTATCGCCGTGTTTTCAAAGGGAATCATCGACCAGATCGGAACCGGGCCGGAACTATACTCCAATCCGCAGACCCGCTTCGTCGCCGAGTTCATTGGCGACAGCGACTTCCTGCCTTGCAAAGTTCTTTCGGCTTCAGATGGACATGCCACCATATCGCTTGGCGATGGCAGGGCACTCGACCGGATCCCTCTCCATGGTTTTGCATCTGCCGGCGGCAAAGCGGCCCTTATGCTCCGGCCGGAAAGGCTACGCCTCGCGCGAATCTCAGGTGAGAACGCAGGCATCGCAGCGACAGTCAGTGACATCACCTTTCTTGGAAACAATATTCACGTCTCGACGACGACCGACGACGGTGCACTGGTTTCGGTTCGCTTGCCATTCGGGCACGAGGCCATTGCCGGTCTAAACCGCGGCGACCGCGTGCAACTCACCTTCGATGCGGGTTCCGCGCACGTGTTCTGTTGAAGGATGCCTTTTAGCTTAGCTGATCCGAGATGTTTCTGGCTTGCTCCTCATCAGCGAAGCCTTCAGCCGCAGATTAAACCGGGGTCGAAATCAAGACATCTCCCGCGTTTCATCGCCATACAGGAACTTGACGCCAACCTCTTTCAAATTCCACGCGACAATATTCTGTCCGAGTAAAAGGGGAATGAGACAGCAAATCTGCGGGTCGCATGAGCAAAAGCGGAGGCTAAGATTGTTGACCGGAGGTCGTTGAGTTTGCGGTCATCCCAGCGCAGATAACGTGCCATGAGCCATAAGCTGTATGTCAACGAGGCTTGCGAGCTTTTGAAGCTTAACAAGCTCGCTCTCTGTTGCCTGACGAGGGGTGCGACCGATCACGCAGAGAGCGCCAACGCCTTTCATGAGCTTGACACCGGCATAGAAACGAATACCCGGCCCGGCGGTGACCAGCGGGTTATCCTGAAAACGGCTGTCCCTCGTCGCGTCCTCAACCACCATGAGCTTTGGCGCTTCTATCGTATGTGAACAGAACGACTGGCTGCGTGGTGTTTCCTTCGTGTTCAAACCTACAATCGTCTTGAACCACTGCCGATCGGTGTCGATGAGACTGACAGCGGCGATGCTCGCACCCGGAAACAATGTCAGCGCTTGTTCGGCAAGCCCCCGAAACATCCGGTCTTCCGGTGAATCCAGGATGCTAAGTTCGTGAAGCCGCTCAAGTCGTCGCGCCTCCTGATCCGCGTCCATAAGTTCTGTCCTTCTCGATCATGGGCCAGACCACTGACCAGGTTGAAGACGTAGGAAATCACGTACGTTTCGGCGCTCCAGGTTACCCTCTGGCGGATCGCGGCATCGCCGATCGAGGAGCGTGTTGCCGATGATGTGCGCGAGCCTCTGGGCGCTGCCAGTCTTGCTGATCGCCACCAACGCGGAACTCGCCGATCAAGGCAGCCATCTCGGAAGCTGCCAGTCTCAGGCGGCCGGCGGCATCCGTCGCCTTGCCGAGCATGACGGCATTCATCTGCGTGACCTGGTCCATTTGATTGACGGCGATATTCACCTCGGCGAGTCCGGTGGCTTGCTCTTGCGAGGATCGCGCCATTTCGGAAAGGACGAGATCGATTTCTCCAACTTTCGCCGTCACGGCCTCTAGGGCGCCGGCGACGTCACCAACAAGCTTTACGCCCCGTTTCACCTGATCCGAGCTCGATGAAATCAGCGTCTTGATCTCCTTGGCAGCCTTCGCGGACCGCTGCGCCAGCTCTCGGACCTCTTGAGCAACCACGGCGAAACCACGCCCTGATTCACCGGCTCTTGCAGCCTCGACGCCCGCGTTCAAGGCAAGCAGATTGGTCTGGAATGCAATTTCATCGATGACGCCGATGATCTGGGAAATCCTGTTTGAGCTCTCGTCGATCTCACCCATGACGACCGCCGCCTGGCTCATGACCGCCCCCGAACGTTCCGTCCCGCTGCGCGCACCGGACGCGGCAAGAGCGGCCTCCAAGGCGCATTCCGCGCTTCGTCTTACGGTAGACGTGATTTCATCCAGCGCTGCTGCGGTCTGTTCAAGGCTCGCAGCTTGTTGCTCGATCCGTCGGGACATATCGTCCGATGACTGAGCAATCTCCTCGGTTCCTGCCGACATGATCGAGGAACTGGAGGTAACCTTCCTCATGGTCGTCTGCAGGCGATTGACCGACGTGTTGTAATCCAGCCGAAGCGGTTCGAACGCGGGTTCGAATTCCTCGTTGAGTCGATACTCGAGATCATTGTCGGCCAAAGCGGCCATGCCGCGCGCGACTTCCGATATGGCGCGAACACGCCCGGTTATGTTCGTAGCGAACTTCACAATGGATGTGACCTTGCCGTCGACATCCAGTATCGGATTATATGATGCCTGGATCCAGATCTCGCGCTTGTTCTTTCCGAGCCGTCGAAATTCGGCCGCGATGAATTCGCCGGCGTTCAATTTTTCCCAAAAATCGCGATAATCGCTGGACTGAGCCAGTGTATCATCGACAAACATCCGATGATGCTTGCCTTTAATTTCATCAAGACTGTACCCGAGCAACGACAGGAAGTTCTCGTTCGCCGTGACGACTTCACCACCTGGCGTGAATTCGATGACGCCTTGGACGCGGGATATCGCTTCCAGCTTCGCTTCAAACGCGGCGTTCCTGCGGTGGGCGGCCGTCGTTTCGGTCGCAACCTTAACGACCCGCACGACCTTGCCGCTTGCGTTGAGCACGGGGTTATAGGACGCCTGGATCCAAATCTGCCGCCCGCCCTTGGCGATGCGCCTGTACTCCTGCTGATCGGATTTCCCGCTCCGCAGCTTCTCCCAAAACTCTTTATAAGCATGTGATTTGGCATGCTCGGTATCGACGAACAGGCTGTGATGTTTGCCGACGATCTCTGATGATGAATAACCCACGACCGAACAAAACGTGTCGTTCGCTCGAAGAATCCGACCGTCTGGATCAAATTCAATGATTGCCAGGGTCTTCTCAAGTGCGCGTAGCAAGCCGGCGGCACGGTTGTTAAACAGGCTGAATGAGCTTTGCATGTCGTTCATACCTTATGGCCGCTACCTACTAGGCGTCATGGCAAACTTACACGACGATCATTTACGGGCGCTTAAAGCAGAGTACGGCCAGTACCAAATTGCCGGAAATTTCGAGATATCGATTCCATAGCGCGCGCTTATTGCTTTCCCATTGCGATAACGCGCACCTCGATCAATGTCTCTTGACAGACCGCCAGGGTAGCGTGCTAATACGCATTAGCAGCTAATACGTATTAGCAATTTGACTGATGCTCGGGAGCGCCTTGCGTGACAGGCCATAAGCGATTGACGCAGAACGATATCGCAAGACTTGCAGGCGTTAGTCAGGCGACTGTTTCGCTTGTTCTAAATGGCGCACCGACTGCGTTGGCGCGCATTCCGGCGGAAACCCGTGAACGAGTACAGAAGGTCATTCGCACGACCGGTTACGTTGCTGATCCGATCGCTCGACGCATGGCAAAGGGTCTGAACCGCATCCTTGGTGTCTTCACTTACGAACCGGCGTTCCCCAGCGAACAGGCGGATTTCTTCACGCCCTTCCTGCTCGGCATCGAAGAAGAGGCGCAGCAGCAGAACTACGACCTCCTGCTTCTGACCAGCGCCGGTGTCGGCAGCAACCGCAAGATATTCTCTGAGAACAACCGGCTCAGGATCGCCGATGGCTGCCTCGTGCTCGGCCGTGAGTTCGACCGCAAGGAGCTGGCGCGGCTGGTGGCGGAAGATTACCCGTTCGTCGCAATCGGGCGACGTGAGGATGCAGGCGGACCCGTTCCCTACGTCGGCGGCGATTACACGGCTGGTACGAAACGGCTCGTCGAGCAGGCCATTGCACTCGGCCACGCGAAACTTGCCTATGTTGGCCCCGATGGCCCGGCGGAATCCGTTGCCGATCGCTGGCACGGTTTTGGCCTGGCATTGGGCGAGCGGGCGGAGCTTTCCTTCCACGTAAAGGCGGTGAACAGGCCGGCGGACGAGATCCTTGGTGGGATCCTCTCAAGCGCTGCGACTGTCGTCTTCTTCATTGAACTGGCTGATGCCGTTCGTGTCGAAGCGCTCGCACGCGAACGCGGGCTCTCGGTGCCCTCGGACATTTCGATGATCGTGCTTGGCAGCCATATACGCGCGGGCCGCAGCCCCGTGCGCTTTACGTCCTATGAAATTCCGCGCGAGGAGATGGGACGGCAGGCAACGGCGATGCTGGTCAACCGCATTGAGACCGGCAGTTCCGGCAGCCAGATTCTTCTGACCTGTGAGCCCGTCGCGGGCGAAACACTGGGGCTATGCCCGTCGGATCCCGCGAAGAAACGCCAATCAACAAAACGGATGTAATGACGTGAAAGAATTGCAAGCAGATATTCTCGTGGTAGGCGGCGGCCTGGGTGGAGTGGCGGCGGCTTTGGGCGCGGCACGGGCGGGCAAGCGCGTTATCATGACGGAGGAATTCGACTGGATCGGCGGTCAGTTGACAAGCCAGGCCGTGCCATCGGACGAGCATACCTGGGTCGAGCAGTTCGGCATCACGCGATCCTATCGCAAACTGCGCGCCGGCGTCCGACAGTATTATCGTGACTATTATCCGTTGACCGAAGGCGCCCGCGCCTGGGGTGATCTCAATCCGGGCGGCGGTTGGGTGAGCCGCATCTGCGCGGAACCACGCGTCAGCCTGGCAGTGATGGAGAGCATGCTAATGCCCTATATCGGTGCCGGCCGGCTGACGGTGCTGAAACCCTACCGGCCTGTTGCCGCAGATGTCGAGGGCGATACGGTGCGCTCAGTCACCGTGCGCCACCGCGATACGAATGCCGAGATCGTCATTTCCGCCGAATACATTCTCGACGCGACCGAACTCGGCGATCTTCTGCCGATGACGGGTACGGAATACGCTAAAGGCTTCGAGGCGCAGTCCGACACCGGCGAACCGAGTGCGCCGGCGGAAGCCCAGCCGGACAATGTTCAGGCAGTCTCTATCTGCTTTGCGATCGATCATGTCGATGGCGACCAGACGATCGACAAGCCGGAAAACTATGACTACTGGCGCAAATACCAACCGCATTTCTGGGGTGGCCCGCTGCTCGGCCTGACGGCGCCGCATCCCCGCACACTGGAGCATACAACACGGTCGTTCACGCCGAACCCGGACGATGATCCGCTTCTTGTCGACGCCGACCAGCGCAAGGGCGGCGGCGACGAAAACCTCTGGATTTTCCGCCGGATCGCAGCGCGCAAGAACTTTGCGCCTGCTTTCTATCAGTCTGACATCTGCCTCGTGAACTGGCCGATGATCGACTACATGGAGGGCACCATTATCGACGTCCCGGACGAGGAAAAGGCACGTCATCTGAAATCTGCGGCTGACCTTTCCTATTCTGTCTTCTACTGGCTGCAGACGGAAGCACTGCGTCACGACGGAGGGCAGGGTTACAGCGGCCTGCGTCTGCGTGGTGATATCACCGGCACTGAACATGGCCTCGCCATGGCGCCCTATATCCGTGAGGGCCGGCGTATCAAGCCGGTGACTCGGATCGTTGAACAGGACCTGTCCTCCATCGTGCGCGGGGAAAAGGGCGCGGTGCGTTATCGAGACAGCATCGGCATTGGCATGTACCGCATCGACCTGCATCCCTCGACCGGCGGCGACAACTATGTCGATGTGCCGTCCTGCCCGTTCGAGATCCCGCTGGGTGCGTTGCTTCCGCAGCGAATGAAGAACCTTATCCCCGCCGGCAAGAATATCGGCACCACGCATATCACCAACGGCTGCTACCGCCTGCACCCGGTCGAATGGAACATCGGCGAGGTGGCCGGCATGCTGGCGGCTTGGTGCCTGAGCAGGAGGCTTACGCCACATCAGGTGCAGGCAACGGACAGCCATCTGGCGGAATTCCAAGCGGCGCTGACCCGCGAAGGCATCGAGTTCCGCTGGCCGGAGATCGCCGCCTACTGATTTTTTGATCAACCCCATCTTTGGAGGAGGGCTGGGAATGCTTTATCAAAGGACTTTCAAATCGACCGCCTGCGCGCTGGCGATCCTCGGATCGCTTGCGCTGGCCGGAACCGCCCAGGCGCAGGATGCGGTCAATCTTCGGATGACCATCTGGAGCGCCAATGAAGCACATTTGAAGCTTTTCAACGAAATAGCCGGGGGGTTCAAGAAGGATCATCCAAATGTCAGCGTCACTTATGAGTCGCTGCCCTTCGAGACGTATACGACGGCGCTGACGACGCAGATCGCCGGTGGCAACGCGCCCGACATGGCTTGGATCTTTGAAACCTCGGCCTATGACTTCGTCAAGTCAGGTGCGCTTTACCCGCTGACCGATACGTTGATGGCGACAGAAGGCTACAATCTCGAAGAGGTCGGCGCCGGGGCCACCGAACGCTGGACTGAAGGTGGCAAGCTCTACGCCTATCCATTCTCGACTTCGCCGTTCGCCGTTTTCGTCAACAACGACCTGATCAAGGCCGCCGACGCGAAAACACCGGCAGAGATGATCGCTGCAGGCGAATGGACCTGGGAAAACGCGATCGCAACGGCCGCTGCCGTCTCCAAATCCGGCAAGGGCGGGCTGGTCGTGCGCGATTTCAACTATCAGGCATGGCAATATCTCACCTCTGTATGGAAAGGCTGGGGCGCATCGCCCTGGAGCGAAGACGGCAAGACCTGCGCCATGGCCGACCAGCCGATGGCCGATGCGCTGACCTTCATCCACGACGCCGTGTTCACCAAGAAGGCTATCCCGGGCCCGGGCGAGACAGTCGATTTCTTCGCGGGCAATGCAGCGATGACGATCACCCAGATCAGCCGTGCGTCGCTGTTGCCCAAGGAGAAGCCGTTCAGCTGGGATCTCGTGCCGCTGCCGAAGGGCCCGGCAGGTGAATATGCGCTGATCGGCCAAGCGGGCATCGGCGTCATGCAATCCGGTAAGAACGCAGAAACGGCAGCTGAATTCGTCGCTTATATGACCAATCCGGAAAACTCGGCCAAGCTCAGCCAATTCTTCCCATCTGCTCGTAAGTCACTGCTGAATGTCGATATTCTGAAGAAGACCAATCCGTTGCTCAGTGAGGAACAGATCGAAAAGGTCGTGATTTCGGGCATAGCCACCGGCACGGTTATGCCAGGTCATACCGGCTTTGCCCAGATCCAGCAGATGGTTCGCTCCAATCTCGATGCCGTCTGGCGACCGGACGCGGACGTGCCGGCTGTCCTCCAGAAAATCTGCGGCCAGATCGGCCCGTTGCTGAAGCGCTGAAGGAGGTTGATCATGGCTGTCGCGCAGGAAGATGCCCGTCCGGAAGGCCGCTCCTCATCGCCGTTCTGGACGATCACGCGGCGCGACAGCCTCGCCGGCTTCCTCTTCATCGCACCGCAAATGATCGGGATCTTTGTCTTCGTGCTGATCCCGCTCGGGCTGGTCTTCTGGTATTCGCTGCACGAGTGGAACGTGCTCGCCAACACTTTCGCCTTCACCGGCGCGCAGAATTACCGGATGCTTTTAGAGGACGAGAGCCTTCTTGACGTGCTGGGCGCGACGGCGATCTTTTCCGTCGGGCTCGTGATCTTCAACCTGTCGCTGGCGTTGCTGCTGGCCGTGCTGTTGAACCAGAGGCTCGCGGGCATCGGGGTCTTCCGCACGCTGTTCTTTTCGCCGGTTGTGGTATCGCTGGTTGCCTGGACGATCGTCTGGGGTTTCCTCCTGCAGAAGAACGGCGGCATCAATGGCATGCTCCTGACGTTCGGAATCGAAGGGCCGAACTGGCTCAGGGAAGAGACGACCGCGATGATCTCGGTCGTCGTCGTGCAGGTGTTCAAGAATGTCGGGCTGAACATGATCCTGTTTCTTGCTGCGCTTCAGGGTGTGCCGAAGGAACTCTACGAGGCGGCGCGCATTGATGGCGCTCCAGCCTACAAGCAGTTCCGCCGCATCACCCTGCCGCTGATCAGCCCGACGATCATGCTGACCTCGATCATCACCATCGTTGGCTCGCTGCAGGTCTTTGCGCAGATCGCGGTGCTAACCCAGGGCGGACCCGGTCTCTCGACCACCGTGCTGGTCTACTATCTCTACCAGCAGGCGTTTCAGTTTCACTACTTCGGCTACGGCTCGACGCTGTCCATCCTGCTGTTCGCCATCGTTGCCATCCTGACATTCGCCCAGTGGCAGATGCGCAAGAGGATCGTCTTCTATGAGAGCTGATATTTCCCCGCGCGCGAAACTGGCGCTCTACGGAGTGATGTGCGTATTGCTCATCCCCTTCGTGTTCCCGACATGGTGGATGGTGACGTCGTCGATCAAGCCGATCAGCGATATCTTCGCCTTCCCGCCGCAGCTCGTGCCGCAAAATTACGACTGGACGACGTATTCGAAGGTTTTCGAATTGCAGCCCTTTGTCCGTCAGTACTGGAATTCAGCCTATATCGCGGCGGTGGTGACCGTCGGCACGATGATCATCTCGTCCATGGCGGGTTACGCCTTTGCCCGGATCAGGTTTCCGTATGCGAATGCGGTCTTCATGATCGTTCTGCTCGGACTGCTGATCCCGTCCGAAGTGACGATCGTGCCGCTATTCCAGATGTTTCTGAAAGCCGGCATGGTCAACACCCACTGGCCGCTGATCCTCGTGCCGATCTTCGGCGCGCCGAGCGTGTTTGCCACATTCGTCATGCGGCAGTTTTTTGTGACGCTTCCAGCCGAACTGGAAGAGGCAGCTCGCGTCGATGGTCTCGGACGCTTCAAGATCTTTACGAAAATCGCTCTGCCGCTCGCAAAACCTGCGTTGGCGTCTGTTGCCATCTTCACGTTCCTGCATTCCTGGAATCTTTTCCTTGAGCCTATCGTATTTCTTTCCAGCTCCGAGATGTTCACGCTGCCGCAGGCGCTTACCCAATATACCGACGCCTATGGCGGGCCGATGTGGAACATCCAGCTCGCAGCCGCCACCCTGACAGCGCTGCCCGTCCTCATCGTCTTCATCATTGCTCAAAAGCAATTCGTCGAAGGCCTCGCTCATACCGGCCTCAAGGGCTGAACAACCGGATCACATCATGGCAGACGTCACCCTTTCCGATATCCGCAAGAGCTATGGCGCAGTAAAGACCATTCACGGCGTCGATCTCGACATCAAGGACGGCGAATTCGTCGTGCTGGTCGGACCGTCAGGCTGCGGTAAATCCACACTTCTCAGAATGATCGCCGGTCTGGAAACGATCACCGGCGGTACGCTCAAGATCAGCGACAGGGTCGTCAACGAACTTGACCCGAAGGACCGCGACATCGCGATGGTGTTCCAGTCCTATGCGCTTTACCCGCATATGACAGTTGCGACCAATATGGGCTTTTCTCTGGAGCATCGCGGCGCGGCAAAGACCGAGATTGCCGAGCGGGTAAAGTGGGCGGCGGGTATTCTGGGGCTGACCGATCTTCTGGATCGTTATCCGCGCCAGCTTTCTGGCGGCCAGCGGCAGCGCGTTGCCATGGGTCGCGCCATCGTGCGTAATCCTCAGGTTTTTCTGTTCGACGAACCGCTCTCTAACCTCGATGCCAAGCTGCGCGTCGTCATGCGCGGCGAAATCAAGGCGCTGCATCAGAAGCTGAAAACCACAACTATCTACGTCACACATGACCAAGTGGAAGCAATGACGATGGCGGACAGGATCGTCGTGCTGAACGGCGGCAAGGTCGAACAGATCGGCGCGCCGCTCGAACTCTATGACCATCCGGCAAATCGGTTTGTTGCTGGATTCATCGGCTCGCCCTCGATGAATTTCCTCACAGGTACCATAACCAAGGAGGGCTTCCAAACGTCGGGCGCCGTTGTGCCCCTGCCAAAGGTGACAGATACCGTTATTGGGCAGGCTGCTGTCTATGGCGTTCGTCCAGAACACTTTCGATTAGATAATCATCCTGACTACGCGAGTGTTCGTGCAGAGATTGTGCTCATCGAGCCGATGGGGTCTGAAACGCAGGTAACGATGAAGCTGGGGGATACCCTCGTTGCCGGCGTCTTCCGTGAGAGGATCAATGGTTCGCCTGGCGATATGATACATGTCTCACTGGATATCGACTCCATTCACCTCTTTTCTGAAGACGGAACGACCCGCCTTAACTGAGAGAACGTCTAATTTAGAGAGACTTTTTATAATTCCACAGGTCTCCCGCTGTTCAGGCCTGGAACAGCCACTTGCCTCGTACGGCTGAGTTTGTGATCGCTTATCTATCGGAACTGAGGAAGTGGTCAGGCTCCGTTAAAGGCCTTATCATCCGTAATATTTCCAGCGGCTCATGTGTCGATGCGTGTCAGGACAGTGATGTAAGCCCAATCTCATATTTTGGCTGAGCCGACTAAACGCTCCTCAAACCCTGTCAGCTGGCAAGGTTTGCATCAACTTGGCGAGCCAATCGACGAAAACGCGAACCTTGTTGCTCAAATGTCGTCGCTGCGGATAGACGATGTACAAGGGAACAGGCTCAATTCTCCACTCCGGAAGAACATCTATCAAGGCGCCGCTTTCAAGGGCGGCGTTGATCATGAAGCCGGGAGCAACCGCGACGCCGAGCCCGCCGATCGCTGCGTTCACGTAGGAGCGTGCGTCATTGACGGAAAGAATGTAGTTCGGCGTAATCTCAACGGAACGGCTATCGCTAACGAAGTCCAGATCGAGAACGCGACCAGATTGAGCCATCAAGTAACCGACCGCGACGTGATCGCGAAGGAGATCTTCGGGCTCCCGGGGCATGCCGTACTTCTGGAGATACAGAGGAGCCGCGCACACCTTCATCGACATTTCTCCGACCTTGCGTGCAATGAGAGACTGGTCGGTCGGTGTTCCCCCGCGAAGAGCGCAGTCAACATTCTCGGCGATATAATCGACAAGCCTGTCGCCAACACCGATGTCGAGCTTGATCTGAGGATAACGTTGATAGAAGTCGCAGAGGGCGGGGATAACGACGAGATCCGCGAAAGCCCCCGCCATTTCAACGCGCAATTTGCCACTGGGCTGGGATTGGGAATTGCTGAGACTGTTGTCGAGTTCGTCCAGCTCGGAGAGGATTTGGATGGCGCGTTCGTAGTAAAGCGCGCCATCCGTGGTAACGATCACCCGCCGTGTTGTCCGATTGAGAAGCGTGGTTTTCAACTTCGCTTCCAAACTCTGAACAGAATTCGTAACCGTCGTCTTCGGCATGCTCAGCGTTGCAGCAGCACGTGTAAAGTTTCCTGTTTCAACGACGCGGACGAAGACGCGCATGGCGGAAAGCTGATCCATAAGAACTGGTCCTGTCTTTATCGGCCGACTGTTCCGATTTCTGGAACATTGATCACGAATTGTCGATGCTTGTGGAGTTCGCGCGAACAATACTAGATAGTCCTCACGACGAGCAAGATGCTCGGGCCCGGAACCATCGACATGAACACGGCATGGCAGACAATCGACATCTCGGAGGAGGTTGGTCCATCCTTGAGTGCGCGTGTCTATAAATGTGGGCACGCCGCAAAACCGGTCCCGCTCGTTGTCTATTTCCATGGCGGTGCCTTTCTGAGTGCAAAACGCCCTGAGGCGGAAAGACCCGTTCCGAGGGCTATCGCGGATAGTGGCGCGGTTGTCGTGGAAGCGGAATACGGGGAACTCTCCGATTTCTGCTTCCCGGAGGTTCTTAGCCACGCCTCTTCGGTGCTTCGTTTCGTAGACGAACGGCGCAAGGAGCTGGGGGGAACGGCGAAATCGCCCATTTTCGTCGTGGGCGACGAAGCAGGCGGGAATATCGCCGCCGGTGTCGCGCTGAAAGCGCGAGACAGGTTTCCAGGCCGCCTGACCGGACAGATGCTTTTGTCGCCTCTGATCGACCCACAGATGACGTCCGTGTCGATGCGTGAGGCGGATGTCGGTATGCGCGCGCGATGGGCGGACGGCTGGCGCCACTACATGCGAGCGGTCTGCGGTGGGCAACATCCCTACGCCGCCCCTTGCGGGTGCTCTCGTCTCACCGGCGTGGCACCGGCCTTTCTCCTGACGTCGGAGGACGATCCCCTTCGGGATGAAGCCAGGTCGTATGCCGGACGCCTCAGAGAGGCGGGTGTTCGTGTCCGGGAACAGGTTCTGCCCGCAAGCCTTGGATGGACGGGAATTTACAAGGAACACATGGGTCCGTGGATCAGCGCGGTCGGCGCTGGATTCTCGGCTTTTGTCGATGAGCTGCGATCAGGAGATCCGGCAATAGTTTAGAGCGGCTCGCTTGGAGCCAAGGAGTTGACCATGACAGCAAAGACCAACCGCTGGGCCCTGATGGGCGCCGGCCTGAGCATTGCTGCGTCCGTTGCGGGGGCAGCGTTCTATTTCGAAAGGACTGAAGGAGCCGTGGCCGCTGAACCTGCCGCTGCGGCGGCACCGCAGGCCATTCCGGTGACGGTTGCGGCCGTCGAAACACGGAATGTTGCGACGTGGCAGGAGTTTTCCGGTCGCCTGGAGGCCGTCGGGCGCGTTCAGATCCGTCCACGTGTCGCCGGAGCGATCCAGTCTATCGATTTTCGTGAAGGTGCGCTGGTCAAAGCCGGCGATCTTCTCCTGACGATCGATCCTGAGCCCTACAAGGCAGCCGTGGCGCAGGCGGAAGGGCAGGTAGCATCGGCTGAAGCCCGTCTGGACTACGCGACGACGGAGCTTGAGCGCGGCGAGCGGCTAACGTCCAAGAACGTGCTTTCCGACAGCGATCTTGCGCAGCGTCGCAGCGCCAAGGCCGAAGCCGCGGCGGCCGTACAGTCGGCAAAAGCTGCTCTCCGTGTGGCGGGTCTTGAACTTGGCTATACAGAAGTTCGCGCACCGATATCGGGCAGGGTAGGTCGCCGCGAAATCACGGAGGGCAATCTCGTGGCAGCAGGCTCCGGTTCGCCTGTGTTGACGACCCTGGTGTCGGTCGATCCGATCTATGCGAGCTTCGACGTCAACGAGGACCTGATTGGCCGGACACTGGCGCAACTCGACAAGAACGGCACGGGAACGCCGGATCTGACCGCCGTACCCGTGGAACTGGCGACCGGGGCAAAGCAGGGCGGTCCCATCCGCGGGACATTGCAGTTGATCGATAACGAGGTGAACGCTCAAAGCGGCACCGTGCGGGTTCGTGCCATCTTCGACAATCCGGGCGGACGGCTGCTTCCGGGCCAGTTCGTGCGCATCCGCATGGGCGACCCGACGCCGGAGAACCACCTGCTGATCAGCGAAAAGGCTGTGGGAACCGATCAGGACAAGAAGTTCGTCTTCGTTGTCGATCCTCAGAACACAGTTGCCTATCGCCAGATCGAACTCGGCAGCACCGTCGATGGTCAAAGGATCGTTGAGAAGGGGCTGAGCGCCGGCGACCGCATCGTGGTCAACGGGCTGCAACGCATTCGTCCCGGGGCGCTGGTCGATCCGCAAACCGAAGCCAAGGTTGCGCAGCAGTAGCGGCCGGACAGGAACCCGTACTTTACGGGTCGTCCGACAAAGCGGCGACACACTATCCGTCCGGTTCAAGCCGCACTGCGCCGCTCCGAGCCCGGATCGGCGCCGCCATGCCATTCTTCCTATGCCCGTACTCGCGATTGCAATGCCGCGAGCATGGTGTGTTTGTCTTCTGATCATTCCCGGAGAGGGGTTAATGACATGAATATCTCAAGATTTTTCATCGACAGGCCGGTCTTTGCCGGCGTTTTGTCGGTCCTCATCGTCGTCGCGGGCCTGATCGGCATGCGAGCACTGCCGATTTCCGAATATCCGGATGTCGTTCCCCCATCCATCGTCGTGCGCGGAACCTACCCGGGCGCCAACCCGAAAGTCATTGCCGAGACGGTGGCAACGCCGCTCGAAGAGTCCATCAATGGCGTCGAGGACATGCTGTACATGTCGAGCCAGGCCACCGCGGATGGCGTCCTGACGCTGACCGTGACATTCAAGCTGGGAACGGACCCGGACAAGGCGCAGCAACTCGTCCAGAACCGCGTCTCGCAGGCGGAACCCCGTTTGCCGGCCGAGGTGCGGGCGCTGGGCGTGACCACGGTCAAGAGTTCGCCCGACCTGATGATGGTGGTCAATCTCGTTTCCGCCGGCGGGCGCTACGATCTCACCTATTTGCGCAACTATGCCGTTCTCAATATCAAGGACCGGCTGGCCCGTATCGAGGGTGTCGGGCAGGTGCAGGTATTCGGTGCCGGCGACTACTCCATGCGCGTCTGGATCGATCCGCAAAAGGCCGCCGAATACGGGCTTGCTGCAAGCGATATCACGACGGCCATCCGCCAGCAAAACGTCCAGGCCGCAGCCGGCATCATCGGGGCCTCACCGACGCTGCCCGGCGTCGATCTTCAGCTCTCCGTCAATGCGCAAGGCCGTCTGCAAACGCCGGAACAGTTCGGCAATATCATCGTCAAGAGCGGAGCAAACGGTGAGATAACCCGGCTACGCGACGTTGCCCGCATCGAAATGGGTGCTGCCGATTATACGCTCCGCTCGTTGCTTGATGGCGAGCCTGCCGTGGCCGTGCCTGTGTTCCAGGCGCCCGGTTCCAACGCCATCGCCATTTCCGACGATGTCCGCGCCACCATGGCGGAACTGTCGAAAGCCATGCCGGACGGCATTCGGTTCGAGATCGTCTACGATACCACCGAGTTTGTTCGCGCATCCATCGAGAAGGTCATCGATACACTCCTGGAAGCGATCGCTCTCGTCGTCGTCGTCGTGATCCTGTTTCTGCAGACATGGCGGGCGTCGATCATTCCTCTGATCGCGGTTCCCGTCTCGATCATCGGCACATTCGCGGTCATGTACGTCTTCGGCTTCTCGGTCAACGCGCTGACCTTGTTCGGTCTCGTGCTCGCCATCGGTATCGTCGTCGACGACGCGATCGTCGTTGTTGAGAACGTCGAGCGGAATATCGAGAACGGACTTGCACCGCGGGAGGCGACCTATCGCGCGATGCAGGAAGTGTCCGGACCGATCATTGCGATTGCGCTGGTCCTCGTCGCGGTCTTCGTGCCGCTCGCCTTCATCACGGGGCTTTCCGGACAGTTCTACCGTCAGTTTGCCCTGACCATCGCCATCTCCACTGTCATTTCCGCGATCAACTCCCTGACTCTGTCTCCGGCACTCGCAGCACTTCTCCTGAAAGGTCATCATGCCAAGAAGGACATGCTGACGATCGCCATGGACAAGGCATTCGGCTGGTTCTTCCGCGGCTTCAACCGAGCCTTCGGCGCGGCATCGAACGGATACGGCCGCAGCATCGGCGGTCTCCTGTCGCGCAAGAGCGTCGTGATGGTCATCTATCTCGCGCTTGCCGGGGCCACCTATGGCATGTTCAATGCGGTTCCGGGCGGCTTCGTGCCCGCGCAGGACAAGCAGTACCTCATCGGTTTTGCTCAGCTGCCGGATGGCGCAACGCTCGACAGGACGGAGAGCGTCATCAAGAAGATGAGCGATATCGCCTTGCAGCAGCCGGGCGTGAAGAATGCGATCGCCTTCCCCGGCCTGTCGATCAATGGCTTCACGATCGGTTCGAACGCCGGCATCGTCTTCGCCATCCTCGACGACTTCGAGGAACGCACGACACCCGAGCTTTCGGGCGGCGCGATCGCCATGCAGCTGAACCAGAAGTATGCGGGCATCCAGGATGCTTTCATCGCCATGTTCCCGCCGCCGCCAGTCAACGGTCTCGGATCCACGGGTGGCTTCAAGTTGCAGATCGAGGATCGCGCCGGGTTCGGGTATCAGGCTCTGGATGAGGCAACGAAGGCGTTCATCGCCAAGGCATACCAGACGCCGGAGCTCGCAGGCATCTTCTCGAGCTTCCAGATCAACGTGCCGCAGCTCTTTGCAGATCTTGACCGTACGAAAGCCGAACAGCTCGGCGTGTCCGTCACCGACGTGTTCGATGCGTTGCAGATCTATCTCGGTTCGCTTTACGTCAATGACTTCAACGCCTTCGGACGGACCTACAGCGTCCGGGTGCAGGCAGATGCGAAATATCGTGCAAAACCGGAGGATATCGGACAGTTGAAGGTCCGCTCGCAAACAGGCCAGATGATTCCTCTCTCGGCGCTTCTCAAGGTCGATGCAACCACGGGACCCGAACGAACGACACGTTACAACGGCTTCCTGGCGGCCGACGTCAACGGTGCTCCGGCACCGGGTTTCTCGTCTGGACAGGCGCAGGCCGCCATCGAGCAGATCGCCCGCGACACTTTGCCATCGGGCATCGACTTCGAGTGGACGGATCTGACCTACCAGCAGATCCTCGCGGGCAGCTCGGGCTTCCTTGTTTTCCCGCTTGCCTTGCTGCTGGTCTATCTGGTGCTCGCGGCACAGTATGAGAGCCTGACGCTGCCGATTGCGATCATCATGATCGTGCCGATGGGCGTGCTCGCAGCACTGACCGGTGTCTGGTTGACGGGTGGCGACAACAACATCTTCACGCAGATCGGTCTTGTGGTGCTTGTGGGCTTGTCGGCGAAGAACGCGATCCTGATCGTGGAATTCGCACGCGAGCTTGAGTTCGAAGGACGGACGCCGATGCAGGCGGCGGTCGAGGCGAGCCGTTTGCGGTTGCGTCCGATCTTGATGACATCCATGGCATTCATCATGGGCGTGGTGCCGCTGGTCATTTCGACCGGGGCAGGGGCCGAGATGCGCGCCGCCATGGGCATCGCCGTCTTCTCGGGCATGATCGGCGTGACCTTCTTCGGCATCTTCATGACGCCGGTCTTCTATGTGCTGGTGCGCAAGCTGGCAGGAAACCGGCCGCTGAAGATCTCGACGGATGAACATCACACGCATCTTGTGCCGGCGGAGTAGGTCTAAAGGCATTGCTACGGCGAGACGCGCCGCCGAGCCTCAGGTTCGGCGGCGTTTTGCATCTGGGGTAGGTAAGCTCAGGTGACAAACTGCAGAGAACAATGTTAGATCGGTCAGAGCTTTGCGCAAACAGACAGAGTGATTGTGAAATATACGCGAAACGCGACAACCACGACCTACATCCCCGATGACCTCGACCGGCGCATCATCGCCCATCTGAGGGTCGACGGACGAGCATCGCTGTCGAAACTTTCCGATGCGCTGGGTGTTGCTCGAGGCACCGTTCAGAACCGGCTCGATCGTCTTCTGGAGACGGGAACGCTGCTCGGTTTCACAGTGCGGGTGCGGGAGGATTTTGATGCGCAGACCATTCATGCGGTGATGATGATCGAGGTCGTGGGAAAATCGACGACGCAGGTCATTCGTCGTCTGCGCGGAATTCCCGAAATCTACGCGCTCCACACCACGAATGGGAATTGGGATCTCGTTGCGAACATGCGTTCTGCGACATTGTCGGATTTCGATCGCGTCCTGCGCGAGGTGAGGATGATCGAAGGTGTGTCCAACAGCGAGACGAGCCTTCTTTTGAGCAGCGTTTGAGAAGGAGGGGGAGGCGATGAGCGTCTATCGGCGGCTTGAGGAACTGGGTCTGGTCCTGCCGGCACCGCTGGCACCTGGCGGCAATTATGTGCCGGCTAAGAGAGCGGGCGATATGCTGTATCTCGCCGGGCAGGGGGCGGCACGTGCGGAGGGCGGATGGCATACCGGCAAGGTCGGTCGCGATGTCTCGAAAGAAGACGCGCGCGGCCACGCCCGCATCGTCGCGTTGCAGGTCCTGTCTACGGTGCAGCATGCGATTGGCGATCTCGATACGGTCGAGGTTATCAAGGTTTTCGGGATGGTGAATGCCGTGCCGGAATTTACCGAGCACCCGTTCGTCATCAACGGCTTCTCGGACCTTCTGATCGAGGTCATGGGTGAGGACGGCCGCCACGCGCGGTCCGCCATCGGCATGGGCTCCCTTCCCAACGGCATGACGGTGGAGATCGAGACGATCTTGCGGATCAAGCGTTGATGGGCTGGCCCGTCAGGTTCACGGCTGGCAGATAATCCTTGCGATCTCCGCCGCCAGTTGATCCTGCGAGTATGGCTTGCCGAGCCTGGGAATATTCAGCTCGGTGCCGGCCGGAAGCTCTGCATAGCCGGTAGCGATCAGGATTCGGAGATCAGGCCGCATGGCAAGAGCTTGCCGGGCGAGTTCTGCACCGTTCATGCCGGGCATCGAGAAGTCGGTGATCATCAGATCGAAGGCGTCGCCGCTTTCCAACACCCCCAGCGCCTGGCGCCCTGAGTTTGCTTCAACGACGCTATGACCGAGATCTTCGAGCATATCCACGGTGCTCATCGCAATCAGAGCGTCATCATCGACCATGAGAATGCGAAGGGCTTCCGATCTCTGCGACTTTTCGATCATTGGAACCTCAGGCGGCGGCATCTTTTCGGCAAGATCGCTATTGCGCGCGACGGGCAGACGCAGGATGGCGGTGGTGCCTTCTCCCGGGCGGCTGTGCAGTTGCAGGGCGCCCTTTAGCTGAATGGCGAGCCCGTGAATCATGGATAGACCGAGGCCCGTGCCCTTGCCCAGCTCTTTGGTCGAGAAGAAGGGATCGATCGCCTTCCGAAGCGTTTCCGGGTCCATGCCGACCCCCGTATCGGTGACGGAGAGAACGAGATAGCGACCGGCGGAAAGCACATCTGTCGCCATAGCGCGATCTTCGACGTCAAGGCGGATGGTAATCGTTCCGCCGTCCGGCATCGCGTCACGTGCGTTGACGACAAGGTTGAGGAGGGCAAGTTCCAGCTGATTGCTGTCGGCTTCGGCCGGTGGCAGGTCGTTCGCGAACTCACTCTGCAAGGTAATGGCGGACCCGACCGATCGGCGGAGGAGATCTTCCATTTCCGTCACCAGCTTGCGCAGATCGACGGGCCCCACCTGAAGATCCTGCCGGCGCGCAAAGGCAAGCAGACGTTGAGTCAGAGACGCGCCACGACGTGCGCCCTGAACGGCGCCATCGATGAGGCGGACGGCCTTCGCGTCGCCATCGACGTGCTTGCGCAGCAGTTCAAGGTTACCAAGTACCGCCATCAGCAGGTTGTTGAAGTCGTGCGCGACGCCGCCGGTCAACTGACCGATCGCCTCCATCTTCAAGGCCTGACGCAGTTGTTCCTCTGCCTTTTCGCGCTGCGCGACCTCGCTCATGACGACGGCATGGGCTTCCTCAAGCTCCGCCGTCCGCTTCGTCACACGATCCTCCAGCGTCTCGTTGATCTGTCGCTGCTGCTCCTCCAGCCGCCGGCGCTCGGTGATATCGGCGGAAACGCCAACGAGCTTTGCAGGGCGCCCCGTGCGGTCCCGATAGACCTGCGCGCGGATTTCAGCCCAGTGCAGCGAGCCATCCGGCCAGACGACCTTGTATTCGATCGAATAGTCCTGTCCGGTCTCGATGGTCTTGCCCACGGCTGCAATCATCCGCTCCCGATCTTCCGGGTGAATGCTGGCAATCAGCTCTTCATAGGTGAGCGTTTCCGCCGCATCGCGACCAAAGATCGATCGGCACATGACCGAGGTGGTCAACGTTTCTGTCGCGAGGTCGAGCTCCCATGCGCCCAGCCGTCCCGCTTCGAGCGCCGTTGCCAGCCGCCTTTCGCCGTCGTCCAGAGCCTGCATCCGCAAACGGGCCTCGAACTGGCGACGGCGCCCTCGCATCGCCGTGCGCGCGACGCTGATGAATGTCGTCGCGTGGAAGGGCCGCTCGATGAAGCTGACGTTTCCAAGCACCTCGGACAGGCGCGCGGCTGCGGGGTTGCGCTCGGGACCGCCGCCGCGCTGCGTCAGGACGATGAAGGGCAGATCCGACCAGCTTGGTTGCGCCGAAATCCACCCGGAGAGGGGTTTCAGGTCGGCGGAACGGATAGCCTCTTCCGTGATGACGCCGAAAGCCACCTCTTCACCGAGCTGTTCCACGAATTGGCCCATGGTTTCTGCGGGCATCGACGCCATCCCGGCTTCGGCGAGCAGGGAAGCAGCAATTTGGGCATCGCGCCCGGCCGGCGCGAGAACGAGAACGGTCGCGACGCGATCAGAAATTGTCGCCACTCCCATCGGCAAGCGGCATCAGCGTCTGTCCACCGATGGTCAGAACCGGTACGCCGCGAAGAACGCCCTGGAAGCCGACAAGTGGTTCGCCGAGCCGCAGGCCATTCGAGTCTATGCGGTACTCCCGGATCGTATCCTCATGCTGTCCGGTTCGCTTCTTGATGACGGAGACGGCTCGCCGCACAGTTCCCGTCGCCTCGAAGTAACGGAGCAAAATGACCGTATCAGCGAGGTAGGTGACATCGACAGGCGATTTCATGTCGCCGACCAGCCCGTGCTGGGCAACCGTCAGGAAGGTATTGGCACCCTGCCGATTGAGGTATTGCAGCAGCTCGTGGATGTGAAGAATAAGCGCATTCTCTTCCGGCATCGCCGCTTGATAGCCGTTGACGCTGTCGATCAGCACTGTCTTCGCGTTGAAGCGCGTCACGCTGTCGCGAACGCGCTGCGCAAACTCTCCGGGAGACAGTTCGGCAGCATCCACTTGCTCGATATGGAGATGCCCTGCGTCCCGCATTGCCTCCAGATCGATGCCCATGCTTCTGGTGCGTGTGAACAGAAGCCCCAGTTCCTCATCGAAAACGAAGATGGCGGCCGTTTCGCCCCGCTTGATGGCAGCTTCCACGAATTGAAGCCCGAAAAGGCTCTTGCCCGTGCCGGCAGGTCCGATCAACAGTGTGCTCGATCCGCGTGAGATGCCGCCCCCCAGAAGACCGTCCAGCGCCGGTATACCGCTGCTCAGCGTCGTCCGTTCGAAGTCTGTGCGATGTTCGGTAGCGCGCAGCCGCGGAAAGACTGCAACGCCGCCTGTCTCGATGATGTAGTCGTGATATCCGCCGCGGTAGGCCTTGCCACGATATTTGATGATGCGCATTCGTCGGCGCTCGGCCCCATAGTTCGGGGCCAGTTCCTCGAGATGAATGACGCCGTGAACGACACTATGGACGGTCTTGTCGAGCGTATCGGCTGTCAGATCGTCAAGGAGAAGAACGGTCGCGCCGGATTTCGAGAAATAATGCTTGAGCGCAAGAATCTGGCGTCGGTAGCGCAGCGAACTCTGCGCGAGAAGGCGAATTTCCGACAGACTATCGATGACGACGCGGCTCGGGCGAACCCGCTCGAACGCCTCGAAGATCAGCTTGGTGGTTTCGCCCAGTTCAAGGTCGGATGAATAGAGCAGGCTTTGCTGCTGCTCGGAATCCAGCAGGCTCTCCGGCGGCACCAGTTCGAAGATGGTGATGTCCCCGCCGATCTCCATCCCGTGTGAGGCGGCGCTGTTGCGCAGTTCGTCTTCCGTTTCTGAAAGGGTGATGTAAAGGCAGCGCTCACCGCGTGCAGCACCCTCCAGGAGGAACTGCAACGAGATCGTCGTCTTGCCGGTGCCGGGGGAACCCTCCAGAAGAAAGACATGTCGGCGGGACAATCCGCCAGCCAGCACGTCATCAAGGCCTTTTACGCCAGTCAGGGCCATCGAGCCCAACTCGTCCGTCATCGTTTTTCCATTCCTTGGCGGCGCGCGCACCGACCTCAATTCTACCTGCGGCGTCCTGAGAACGAAAATCCGGCCTTGCCTTTTTCGACTGAAATCGCTGCGTTCGTCGTCTGCAAATTATCTCTTACGCTTTGAAAGGTCTAATCCTATTCTTTGGAGGATGCAGTCAAATCGGCGTCAATGCAGCGGGGGATGATGCCCTTTCGCCGAGCCCGCTCTCCTCGCGTTTCAATACCCCGTCATCTCGAGATAACCACGCCCGGAATGACTTCCTGAAAAAGCTATGGGCCCCTCCCAATAGGGGGTTCGGGTTGCCATCCACGCCTGCGGATTGATGGCAGTGGTCGTGATGTCGAGACGGCGTGCGGGCAGTGTCAAGTGCCAGCCGACGGGCACCGTTCGCCCTGAAACCTGCGCCGTGACAACGGGCGACACGGACAGTGCGCCCGGCGGAAGAGGAGAGGGTGTTCCGTCGGCGGCAATCCACGTTGCCGATGTGTAGCCAGCGCCGCTGTCGCGCAGACGAAAGCCCATCAGTTTCTCGCCGGTGTCGAGATGCAGCGAAAACCAGTCCCAGCCGGTTTGGTCCGCAGCGAGCGGCTGAGAGGACCATTCGCGATCGAGCCATGCCTGACCGGTGACGGCGATCTCACCGCCGGGAAGAGAGAGCGTGCCGCTGACGTCATAAAAGGGCTGGGAATAATAATAGCTTGCCTGCCCGGCCGCTGACTTGACGGAGTAGCCCCCTTGGCCCTGGCGAACGAGCGGGCCTTTTGCCGAGAGGTCGAGAGCATAGCTGAAATCCTGCCCCGACGCTTTCAGCGAGACATCCGCAACCGCATCTTTACCCGCCACCGGTGCCGTCGCCTTCATCCGCCAGTCGTCGATCCAGGCATCGAATGGCTCTGCCGTTACGCCGGCTTGTCCGATGCCGCCGCGGGCGAGACGCTCCGCTACGAAGTGCCGCTCCGGCGTCGTCACCGCCGCATGTCCCATCCAGATCTGCGGGCTGGTCCAGCCCTCGCGATCACCCGGCTGCAAGGCCGAGCGGAAAAGTGTCCATTGCACGCCATACGCCTTGCCATCACTGCCCGTGAGATTGGCGGTGATGTACCACCATTCGATGCGGAAATCGGCGTGCGGCCCATGATCGCGCGGGAAGGCGAAATCTTTGCCGGGCAGCGGTACGGCAAAGCCTTCGGCCGTCGTCCCGAGCCCCGCAAACCCCTGTGCCACCGCCACAAGCGGCTGGGCAACGCTAAGCAGAACGGACATCACGAGCGAAATGATTGTCCGGATGTGCATTGGCCTAGCGTTCATTTGCAAAGACCCTCAGAAGATCCGACGGCGCGACAGCTGCAAGCTGGCGCAGGGGGATGAAGGCAGAGAGCAGGCTCGCGGCAAGCGCGAGCGCTGCAAGGCGAACCCAGTCCATGGGAAAGATGTGCATTGGGAGCTTCCAGCCGAAGGCCTCGACGTTGACGACGGAAAGCAGCACCCAGGCCAGTCCGAGCCCGACCGGAAGGGCTGCCAGTAGTGTGATCGCGGCGAGGACAAGGGTCCGGGCAAGTTCGAGGAGCACGAGCTGTCGCCGCGTCAGCCCCATCGCCCAGATAGGCGCGAGTTGCGGCAGGCGCATGGTCGAGAGCGTCATGAGGCTTGCAAACATGGCAAGACCGGCAACGCCGAGGGTGAGAATGTTGAGCGCGGCCGTCACAGAAAAGGTCTGCTCGAAGATGTCGAGTGAACGACGCTTGAGGCTCGCCTGATCGACGAGGTTTTCCGGCGGGAGATCGAAACGCTCGCGCAACGCCTCCGAGATGACGTCGATCTTGTCGGACGGTAGGCGCAGACCGTAGCGGAGGCGTGCAACGTCCGGATAGTGCGTCGTCAGAGCGTCGATGCCGATCATGACCTGGGGAAGGGGATTGCCGTAGTCGGAGTAGACGCCGGCGACCGTCGTCGTCCAGCCGCCGGGAAGCATCAGGCTGTCGCCGATGACGAGCCCATCCCGCCGCGACAACTGCTCGTTGATCAGCGCACCCGTCCCCTTCGCCACACGATCCCACGTGTCCGGCACACTTGCGAGGAGCGGCCAGTTGTTGCGGTAGGTCGGATGGTCTGCAACACCGAATATCTCCGCCGGAGCGCCCCGTACCTCGCCCGAGACACTCCAGATCGGCAGAACTGCATCCACACGGCCGGCAAGCCAGCCGCGCAGATCTGCCGCCTGAGCCTCGTCGCGAGCTGTGACGTAGAGTTCGGCGGCAAGCCTCTGGTCGAGCCAGCCGGTGAAGGTCAACCGAAAGCTCGAAACCATGGTTCCCACACCGATATTGGCGGAGAGGGCCAGGAGCAGGGCCATCAGGGCGAGCGAAAGCCCGGGTAGTTGCTGACGTGTATCTGCCCAGAACCACTCCCCGATCGGCCGCTTGGTCACCCTCTGCATGAGCGCGAGAAACGCGGCGAGAAGCACCGGCAGCAGGAGAGCGGCACCGAGAAGGAGGCCGCCAAGCACCGAGAAGCCGACGACGAGGCCCGAGCCGAAAACGGCAAGGACAATCGTTGTCGCAAATAGCGCGATAGCCGCGACTGCTTGAAGCCGAAGCCCCAGCTCTGACGCGCGCGCCCAGGCTCGCGGCTGGGCCGGTGCCAGGAGGGGCATGCGCCAGACCCGCCATAGGCTCTGCGCGGCCGCAGCCAGCGTGCCGAAGAGCGCGATAGCCAGGCCGGATGCCCACCATTCCGGCCGCAGGGTCAGGGTTCCGGGAACGCTGGCGCCATAAAGCCCCTGCAATGTTGCGGCCACACCCGGAAGGAGGACGGATCCCACGAGATAGCCGAGAAGAACGCCGGCGACACCCGCGACAAGCGCGAAGCCGACCAGTTCTGCGAGAAGCAGGCCGGTCAGCGTCGTTGCGGGCAAGCCGAGCGAGCGAAGGGTGCGAAAGGTCGCGCGGCGCTGCTCGAAGGCAAGGCCGATTGCGGAATAGACGATGAAGAGGCCGACGGCGAAGGCTAGAAACCCGAAAGCGGTGAGGTTGAGATGAAAGCTGTCGGTCAGGCGGGCGAGATCGCCTTGAGCATCCGGCGTCTTGACGACGAGGCCCGGGGCGAGCTGCTCGATGGGAGGCAAGCCCTGCCGCTGCTCGGATGCGACGATCAGCTGGCTGATGTCACCCGGTTTTCCAAGTAGTCGCTGGGCGGTGCCGATATCGGTCATGCCGATGCCGGAGAGAAGCGAAGCGGTGACCTTCAGAGGTGGCAGGGATTGCCCCGAAAGCCTTTCTGCCGTTTCCGCTGAAACGTAGAGCAGGCCGGGCGGCGTGAGGAAGGCGAGGAGATCGCCGTCTCGACCGATGTCAGCCTCCAGTCCTTCGGCGGGCATGGTGAGGGGATCGATGCCGATCAGATGCAGACGCGTCGGTCCGAGACGGAGCGTTCCCTCGATCACGGGGGAGACGAGCCAGCCGGCGCGGCGAAGTGCGATGTAAGCAGATTGGGTAATCGGCGCGCCTGTGGCACTGACGATCCGGTCGAGGCGGTCCTGCCCGAGCGTGGCCGCCGCGCGATCATAGCTTGCGCGCGCCTCTGCGTTGATGGCTTGAACGCCGGACCAGAGGGCTGTCGCCAGCGACAGGCCAAGGAGCAGCATGACGAGCTGTAGCGGTCGTCTGCGCCAGTGCGAGAGGAGCGCTGCCATCGCCGCACGGCGCATCATTCTGTCCGTTCCGCGGTTTGATCTATGCGCCCGGAGCGCAGATGGATGCGACGATCGAGTTGCCCTGCCAGCCGGCGGGAGTGTGTGACCATCAGCAGCGAGGACCCGGTCTCCGCGACGAGCGACAGCATCAGCGCCATCACGGCGTCACCCGTGGCCTCGTCCAGATTTCCGGTCGGTTCGTCCGCCAGCACCAGCTTCGGACGCGCTGCGAGTGTGCGGCCGATGGCGACACGTTGCTGCTGGCCGCCTGAAAGTTGCTCCGGATACCGGGTCAGCAACTGATCGAGCCCCAGCCTCTTGGTCAACCGCTGCTGCCAGTCAGCATCGAAACGCCCGGCAAGGCGGGCATGGAAGGCAAGGTTTGCTGCGACTGTCAGGGATGGGATCAGGTTGAACTGCTGGAAAACCAGCCCCACCGTCGATCTGCGGAGGGTCGCCCGCCCTTTGTCGTCAAGCCCGCCGATCTCCTGCCCGTCGACCGTGATCCGGCCAGCATCGGGATGGTCGAGGCCGGCCACCAGATGGAGGAGCGTGCTCTTGCCGCTGCCCGATTCCCCGGTCAGCGCCAGGCTGCGACCGGCATCGAGTGAGAGGTCGATGCTCTGGAGAACGTCAAGCCGGCCTTCCGCTGTCTGATAGCTCTTCGACACGTCTTCTAGAACGACGAGCATGAATGTCCGATCTCAAGGTTTGTCATCGCCCTGCTCATGCGAGGCTCGTTCCTTCTCTCGCCATACGTCGGGCTGTGATCCGGGCTGTCATGATGACCAGCAGGCCGGCAGCGGTCAGGCAGGCCGCCAGGAAGAACATCGGTGCGATGGTGCTGCCCGTCGCGTCCTTGATCCAGGGGACGACGTTCTGCGCGATGAACCCGCCAAGATTGCCGACCGAGTTGATCGCGGCGAGGCCTGCAGCCGCGCCTGCGCCCTTCAGGAAGCGGGAGGGCAGGCTCCAGAACACCGGTTGCCCGGAGAAGATGCCGGCCGCAGCGATGCAGAGGAAGGCGAACTGTAGAGTGTGATTGGGAACGACAGCGGAAAGGACAAGGCAGGCGGCGCCGACGAAGGCGGGGATAACGATGTAAGGCGTCTTGGTCACGGCCTTATCCGCCATGGCCGGCACCGCCCAGAGCGAGACGGCGACGAGCAACCAGGGAATGATGTTGAGGAAGCCGTTGACCGTGTTGCTGACGCCGAACTCTCGCACGATGGTCGGCAGCCAGTAGCTGAGGCCGTAAGCTGCGAGCGGAAAGCCGATGAAGCAGAGCGCCATCAGCAAAACCTGAGGGTTGAGCAGCGCTCTGAGCCCGTTGCCGGCGTGATCGTCAATACCGGCATTTTCTGCGGCCAGCGTATCGCGGAGCCAGGCCTTCTCCTCCACGGACAGGAAGTTTGCCTTCTCGGGACGATCGACGAGATAGAACAAGGTGACGATGCCAGCAATGATGGCGGGAACACCTGTTGCAATGAATACCCACTCCCAGCCGGCATAGCCGAGCATGCCATCAAGATCGAGCAGGATGCCGCCGAGCGGCGCGCCGATGGCATTGGCGATCGCGCTGAAGATCATGAACAACCCCACCATGCGAGCGCGGTAGGACGAGGGAAACCAGAGCGTCAGGAGGTAGAGAACGCCCGGGAAGAAGCCGGCTTCGCAGACGCCGAGCAGGAAGCGCAGGATGTAGAACATCGTCGGGCTGGATGTGTAGGCCAGCGCGACCGTGACCATGCCCCAGGTGACGAGAATGCGGGCAAACCACTTTCGCGCGCCGAAGCGCTCGAGGAACAGGTTGCTCGGAACCTCAAACAGGAAGTAGCCGATGAAGAACAGGCTCGCGCCGAGGCCGTAGGCATATTCGCTCATGCCGAGCGCTCCGACCATGTCGAGCTTCGCATAGCTGACATTCTGACGGTCGATGTAGGCGATCAGATAGAGGATGCCGAGGAATGGCATCAATCTCCAGGTGATTTTCGATATCACGGTCTTTTCCACGGGCAGTCCTCCGTCGTCGTCATGCCAGGCTTTGCTCGGCTCTCACGGACAAGCTTTCGCTATCACCTAGAACCGCCCGCAATCTTGTCCATGTCGCCGCGGGTTTTCGCCGGTGCCATGCCTTGGGGCGATCCTTCCAGATACCGATTTTTTAATATTGACAGAAATACTCATGTTTAATAGCTGTCGGATCGGGGGCAGGCATCCGTCTGTCAGTTCATTGTGTTGGCCACGTCATGTCATCTCCGCGGGACCCTGCGGCGGAAGGCTTTCGTGTGCCTGCTGAAAGGAAGCGAAATGGTATCCCGGGGCTTGCGGTCCGTACTCCTTGCCTGCTCATCTCTCATGGTCGTCGGGGCATTCGTGCCTGTGACGTCGCCAACGTTGGCGCAGGATGCGCCGCCTGCTCAGGGCACGGCCGCCGCGCAGGAGCAGACGGCGCTGCCGACGATCATCGTCAAGGGCAAGCGCGTGCGGCAGGGCGCTCCGGAGGATACCCCGCTCGCGACCCGCACCACCGCCGAACAGATCGCCGAGAAGGATATCGACGACCTCGACGACCTCGGCGATACCACCGAGCCGGGCGTCAGCTTCGTGTCGGCCACGAAGAGCGTCAACATCCGCGGTCTGGAAGCCGACCGCGTGCTGACGACGATCGACGGCATCCCGGTGCCGTATCTGTCGGACGGCGTGCGCGGCTCGCAGGGCGGGGTCGATACCTACGACTTCGCCTCGCTCGGCACGGTCGATATCCTGCGGGGCGCGGATTCCAGTCGCGCCGGTTCCGGTGCCCTCGGCGGTGCCGTCATCCTGCGCACGCTGGAGCCGGAAGACCTGATCGCGGACGGAGCTACGGTGGGTGGCGTCGCCAAGCTCGGCTATGACGGCTCAGACCATTCGTTGATCGGTGCCGCAGCGGTCGCCAAGCGCTTCGACAATACCTCCGTCCTCTTCCAGAGCTCTTACAAGTACGGGCACGAAGAGGAAACGGGCGGCGATGTCGGCGGTTACGGTGCGACCCGTACCGAGGCCGAGCCACAGGATCTCAATCGCCGCAACATCCTCTTCAAGGTCCGCCAATCGCTGGAAGGCGGGCACACAATCGGCATGACGGCCGAGCACTACGACCAGAACACGACCACGAACCTGCGTCAGATGCAGGGTGGGACTTATCAGGCCGATGACTATGACCGCGACTCGGACAAGAAGCGCGATCGCCTGTCGCTCGACTATTTCTTCGACGCGACGAGCGGCGACAGCTGGATCGACAGCGCTTTTGCGACCGTCTATTTCCAAAGAGCCGAGCGTGTCGAGGGCACGCACGGCACGCGCCTGACCGATCCGAAGGGTTACTACATGCGTTCGAGCGATAACGAAGCACGCTCGTACGGCGCAAGCGGCTATGCCAATTCCAGCTTCGATACCGGCCTGCTCAACCATCAGGTCACGTTCGGGGGCAACATCGACTTTACCAGGACGAGCCAGTACCAGAAAGGTGACGACAGCTGCGACGAATTCTACGTCCCGACCTGCGCCAACTACCACAACAACCGCTCCGACATGCCCGACACCGATACCCTCATGGTCGGCCTTTTTGCGGAAGACAAGATCGGGCTCGGCAATAGCGGGGTGTCCCTGACCCCCGGCCTGCGCCTCGACTGGTACCGCCACGATCCGCAGGAAACCTCGACCTACACCAGCATCGGCAGCAGCCCCGATCTCCCCGAGGGCCAGAGCGATTTCCGGCTTTCTCCGAAGCTCCGGGCCGCCTGGCAGGTGCGTCCGGATGTGGAACTGTTCGCGCAGGTGACGACCGGGTTCAAGGCGCCAAGCGTTACGCAGCTTTATATGAACTACGACAACGCTCCGCTTTACAGGCAGATCGGCAATCCGGATCTCGACCCGGAAACGAGCTACGGCTTCGAAGCAGGGGCGAACTTCGGCGATGAGGACTTTGGCGGGCGGATATCAGCCTTTACCACGCGCTACAAGAACTTCATCGATACGGAAACGACGCCTGAAGCAGGCTATCGTGTCGGAAGTATCGAATACTTCAACCGGGAGCGCGTCCGTATTTCGGGCATCGAAGCGCGCGCGCAGAAGACCTTCTCGTCCGGCATCGACGTTCACGGATCGCTTGCTTATGCCCGCGGGACCGATCTCGACACGGACGAATTGCTCTCCTCCGTCGCACCGTTGAAGGCGATCGTCGGTGTCGGCTACAACACCGAGTTCTGGGGAACGGATCTCAGCCTCGTTACCGCCGCTGCTGTGGACGAAGATTCCATCGCAGCAACCAAGCCCGGGGGCTACGGCATCGTCAACCTCACCGGCTGGTGGGAGCCTGAACAGACCAAGGGCCTGCGCATTCAGGGCGGCGTCTACAATCTCTTCGACAAGACCTATTTCGACGCTCTCGAAGTCAAGGATATCGCCAACGCCTCTGAATTCTACTCAGAAGCCGGCCGCTACTTCAAGATTTCCCTGACGCAGAAATTCTGAGGCGACGGGTCGGAATACCAACTGTCCTCTCCCGCGTTCTCTCTTTGACTCAAGGGTGCGGGAACATGCGGGCAAGCCGGCGGCTTGCCCGCATGCCGTTTCAGCCTGTGGCATCTTTGCTTTAGGCCTTTGGCTCGACGCATGACGACATTCCGAAACTGCTGCACACTTTCGGTCAAGATGCGTTAGAAGGCTGCATCGGCGTTCTCAGGAACGGCCACACGCATATCAAGAGCTTCGGCATGAATGATCTTATCAGGCGGTTCGCCGCCTATTACCGCCCGCACCGCAATCTCTTCCTGCTGGATTTCTCCTGCGCGATCTCCGCGGGCTTGCTCGAACTGGTCTTCCCCCTTGCCGTCAAGCTTTTCATCGACCGGCTGCTGCCGACCAACCAGTTCGGCCTGATCGGTCTCGCCGGTCTCGGCCTGCTTGTGATCTATGTCGTGAATGCAGGGCTTCAGGTCGTGGTCACCTATTGGGGGCACATGCTTGGTATCCGCATCGAGACGGAGATGCGCCGCAAGGCCTTCGACCATCTTCAGAAACTTTCCTTCGGCTATTTCGACAACCAGAAGACCGGCCATCTCGTCGCGCGGTTGACGAAGGACCTCGATGAAATCGGCGAGGTTGCCCACCACGGCCCCGAGGATGTCTTCATCGCGGTCATGACACTCGTCGGCGCGTTCATCCTCATGATGTTCGTGCATGTGCCGCTTGCGCTGATCACCGCGCTCATCGTACCGCTCGCAGCCTTCGTCACCACGCGCTACGGAACGCGGATGACGGTCAACTCGCACGCGCTCTACGGCAGGGTCGCCGAGTTCAACGCGCGCATCGAGGAGAACGTCGGCGGCATCCGCGTCGTTCAGGCCTTCGCGAACGAGGATCATGAGCGCGCGCTATTTGCGCAGAACAATGCCGGATATCAGCGCACCAAGCTCGAAGCCTACAAGTTCATGGCGGCCTCTACTTCGTTGTCCTATCTCTCGATGCGCTTCGTGCAGGTGGCGGTCATGCTGGCAGGGGCATGGTTTGTCGTTCGCGGTGAACTGACCGCAGGCGGCTTCGTCGGCTTCCTGCTCCTCGTCGGCGTGTTCTTCCGTCCGATCGACAAGATCAACTCTGTCATTGAAACCTATCCAAAAGGCATAGCAGGGTTTCAGCGCTACCAGCAGTTTTTGCAGACCGAACCGGACATTGCCGATCGCGCCGGGGCCACGCCCGTCGATCGTCTCAGGGGCGATATCGTCTATCGAGGCGCGGGCTTTGGCTACCAAGGCGGACGCCCGATCCTGCGTGATCTCGACCTTTCGGTGCGTGCCGGCGAAACCGTCGCCTTCGTCGGGCCGTCGGGTGCCGGCAAGACCACCATCTGTTCGCTGTTGCCGCGATTCTACGAGGTGACCGAGGGGGCCATCACCATCGACGGGATCGACATTCGCGACATGACGCTGAAGTCGCTACGCTCCAACATCGGCATCGTCCAGCAGGACGTTTTCCTGTTTGCGGGAACGATCCGCGAAAATATCGCTTACGGGCGCCTTGGTGCATCCGAAGCCGATATTCTGGAGGCCGCCAAACGTGCCCGTCTCGATGCCGTCATTGCAGCGCTGCCGGAGGGGCTCGATACGGTTATCGGCGAACGTGGCGTAAAACTGTCGGGCGGGCAGAAGCAGAGGCTCGCGATCGCGCGCATCTTCCTCAAAAACCCGCCGATACTCATTCTGGATGAAGCGACGTCGGCACTTGATACCGAAACCGAGCGTGCCATCCAGCAATCCCTCAGCGAGCTTGCGCAAGGACGAACGACGCTGGTGATCGCTCACCGGTTGGCGACGATCGCAAATGCTGACCGGATCATGGTGGTGGAGAACGGACGGATTGCCGAGCAGGGCACGCATGCTGAACTGCTTGCCCTGTCCGACAGCCGCTATCGCCGTCTTCAGGCGCCCCTTGCCGAGGGCGCCTGACCCCTGCGAACCCGCTGCGGGTCACTGGATATCTGAAAAACGCCGGTCCCAGGAGGACAGATCAAGGCCTCGCGCTCAAGCCTTGGTCTTCGTCTTGTTAACGAAATGCGCGTTGCCAAGGCCGGTGCCGATCGTCAGCACCGCCCATTTGGACACATCATGCATGAAGGGAATTTGCGAGAGACCCTGAACGACGGCGTCGTTGTGCATCATCACGAAGGTCTCGTGCCCGCCGATCTTTGGAATGGCATTCTTGATAGCAGCGGGAAGGTTGAAGCTGTCGCTTTCCCAGTTCCCACCAGGCAAGTTCTGCCCGCCGCGTTCGATCGAGCCGTCCGCCTGGATGATTCCCGGGCAGCCGATACCGATCAGTGGTGCCGGCTCCAGCTTTTCCTTCTCGGCGCGCGCGATGAGATCCTTCAGCATCGCGATCAGACGTTCAACGGCTGCGCTGCGGCTCGGACGATCATCCGAATGCCGCCAGATCTCCGACTGCCACACGGCGGCCTCTTCAAGGTAATGCTTGTCGTCGGCCTTCGCTTTGCCGAGATCGACGACACCGGCGCGAATATTCGTGCCACCGATATCAACAGCGAAAATCGCCTTGTGACCCTTCAGCATCCACGCCGGCATCAGGTGAACAGAGCCGATCAGCCCGGCATCGTCAGGGTGGTGAACGACCGGGACCAGATGGACGTGCACGCCGCGCTCCGCAAGCAGCATCTCGCTGCGTGCAATGGCAAGCTCGCCAGAGCGGCTCTGACGAAAGCCTCCACCGATCACGATTCGCTTCGTGCCGGCCCAATGCTTCTGTTTCAGGAAGCGCGTGACGACGTCGGCGAACTCCTGCGAGAAGTCCTCGATCGCGCTCCACACCAGCGCGGAGGCCTGCGTGTCCTTGCCCTTGAGCAGGGCGTCGATGTCGCGCTTTGGCAGATCTGCCGTAGCAACCTTGCCAATCGGGTCGATCCCGACCTCGCGCATTACGCTTCGCCAGCGATCCAGCTTTTCCCGAAACTCGCCCTTCGTCGCCTTATCGCCGATGAAGCCATCCTTGTCGCGAATCTCTATGTTGAAGTCGTCGATGGTTAGTGCCGGTAAGTCGAGAGCTCCATTCGTCAGGGGCCCCACGGCCTGATCCTGTGTCGCAGTCTTTGACGTACCCATCAATCATCGATCCCTTCATCTGCAGTGGGTTGGCAACGTACCGCCGCCGCGGATGTTCCCTTGCCTTCGAACACAGCGATCAAGAAACCCCTTAAATAGGACGGGAAAAGGCCATTTCGGCCGTTCCGCAAGCTCTAGGCAAGGCCGTTCCTGTTAACCTTTCATTAACCGTCCTCACGATAGACATTGTAAACGAATCCTTAACCTAGATGAACAAAGTGCCAACAGACGCCCGCTCGATCCGTATCAAGGGCCGCTCCTTTCTCGCGGTCGTCCTCTCTCCGGACCTCCCGCTCGATGCGTGGCTGATCCGGCTGGACGACCTTGCCGCGCGCTCGGCCGGTTTCTTCTTCGGCCGCCCTGCGGTTCTGGATGTAGCCGACCTCAAGCTCGATCGTGCCCAGTTGAAGGAATTGGTCGATGAACTGACCCGCCGCAACGTCAGCATCATGGGCATCGAGGGCGCGCGTCCTTCTGCGATCGCGCCTGGCATGCCGCCCGCGCTGAAAGGTGGCCGTCCAGCCTCAGACTTCGAGGTGACGACCAGCGATCCGGCAGAAGCCGGGACACAAGACGATGCTGCACCCGAGGCGGGCGAAGTCCGTGCGGAAGAACCTCGCCCGGCGCTCCAGTCGCTTGTCATCCGGGAACCGGTCAGGTCCGGGCAATCCGTCGTCTTTACGGAAGGCGATGTCACTATCGTTGGTTCGGTAGCCTCTGGCGCCGAGATCATCGCTGGCGGCTCGATCCATATTTACGGAGCCCTTCGCGGTCGCGCCATGGCAGGCGCCGTCGGCAACGCATCCGCGAGAATCTTCTGCCGGAAGCTCGAGGCCGAACTGGTCGCGATCGATGGCGTCTACAAAATGGCTGAAGACATGGCCCCTGGTCTCCGCGGACAATCTGTCCAGCTGTGGCTGGAGGACGATGCAATCATGGCAGAGAAACTCAAGTGAGCCGGATACGGCCAAAACAGGAGAGCAAGATGGGGAAAGTCATCGTCGTTACGTCAGGCAAGGGTGGGGTCGGCAAGACCACGTCCACGGCCGCCCTCGGTGCCGCCCTGGCTCAGAGGAATGAAAAAGTCGTCGTGGTCGACTTCGATGTCGGGCTGCGCAACCTCGATCTCGTGATGGGTGCGGAACGCCGCGTCGTCTACGATCTGATCAACGTCATCCAGGGCGACGCCAAGCTGCCGCAGGCGCTCATCCGCGACAAGCGGCTCGAAACCCTGTTCCTGTTGCCGGCGTCGCAGACGCGCGACAAGGACAATCTGACCGAAGAGGGCGTCGAACGCGTCATCGCCGAGCTGAAGCAGCATTTCGACTGGATCATCTGCGATAGTCCGGCCGGCATCGAACGCGGCGCGACGCTTGCCATGCGGCATGCCGACGTTGCCGTCGTCGTCACCAATCCGGAAGTCTCCTCCGTTCGCGACAGCGACCGCATCATCGGCCTGCTCGATTCCAAGACGCTGAAGGCAGAAAACGGCGAGCGGATGGAAAAGCACCTCCTCCTCACCCGCTACGACCCGATCCGGGCGGAGCGTGGCGACATGCTGAAGGTCGAGGACGTTCTCGAAATCCTGTCCATCCCGCTTCTCGGTATCATCCCCGAAAGCATGGATGTCCTGCGCGCATCCAACATCGGCGCGCCGGTGACGCTGGCTGATGTCCGCTGCCCGCCCGCCATGGCGTATTTCGACGCCGCCCGCCGGCTCGCCGGCGAGACCCTGCCGGTCACAATCCCGGGTGAAAAGCGCAGCCTGTTCGGCAAGATCTTCGCACGGAGGGCTGCATGAGCATTTTCCGCCTTTTCACCAAACAGAGGTCCGCGCCGATGGCGCGCGAGCGGCTGCAGGTTCTGCTTGCGCATGAACGCGGTGCTGCCGGTTCCGATCTCGTCGCGATCCTGCGCGAGGAGATCCTCGCTGTCATTGCCAAGCATGTCCAGATCGATAGAGACAAGGTTCACGTGAAGATGGACCGGGATGAACATATGTCGATCCTGGAGATCGACGTGGAGATCCCGCTGGACGCCACCAAGCAAGCAGCCTGATACCTCACGATATCAATCTATCGGCGCGGCCGCGACAAGATCGCAGCCGCGCCGATTTGGTTTTCAGCAGGTTGGTCTCGCCAGGCTGACAACCTTTCTGAACGACGCCCGGTGCTGCCGCCTCGGGCGTCGTTTTCGTTTACGGCCGGGCCGATATTCGGAAGAAGCTGGAATTTGACAAAGATTACAGCGGCTTGTCACTTTTATGAACTTTTTCGGACTGGGGCTGTTGACGAAACCTCATGCTCGGATCTATAAACCGCACACCAACGAGGGCGGCGGCGCTGCTGGCGACCAACGAACTCGCTCTGAAGTTTCTTGACTTTGTGGCGGCTTGGCGGTTTCGGGCAGATGTGCTTGAGGCTCTTGGCGGTGAGATTTTGCGGTGTTTGGGCTTACGGGCTTTGGGCATTTGCGGTTTGGACGGGCTTTAGGTCTGTCGGTTTTTTGACAATTGAAGATGAGAAAGAGAAACGTGGGCGGCGGATGTTGCGCGGATCGGGAAGGGTTTTCGGA
>NZ_FOGR01000001.1 GCF_900111275.1 Rhizobium sp. NFR03
TACTCGGCCGAGATCGCTTCTTTGAAACAAGACCAGCTGCACCATAAAGGTCATAGGCCTGCAAAAGCCGATGGACCTGACTTCGACTGAGATCAAGCTGCTCGGCAGCCTGGACGACGCTCAGGCGGTCGTCACGGATCTTCTGAATGACTTCGAGGCGATGCAATTCTTTCTGCGACATGGTGATCAAACAGGACATGACGACTCCAACCGCTCATGGTCTCGACCAAGCTCGAAGTCGTCATCCTTGCTCCCGACGTTGGCTTTGACCAGTGCATCAAGAGGCGAGGCTGTCGCATCTCTAACTGGCCCGACTGTCGCATTACTAAATAGCCGCTACATCAATGGGTCAGATAATATAGATTATGGAACATATGTCTGGATAATCGGCGGGGTGGACTGTTCCACGACCGCGGTTCCGACCCGAGCCGATCGATCTCAGGGATCGCAACGGCCTATATCATCCCATTGACGCAATGGCGGCCGCGCGTCTATCCACGGTGAGACTTTCCTTTCCCGAAGCAATGAGATGGCCCGTGACCGACACCAATCAGCGTATCCTGCCAGACGCCTTCATTCCCGAGCTTCCGGGACGTTATAATGGCAAGGTTCGGGAGAACTACGATCTGACCGATGGCCGACGGATCATCATTGCGACCGACCGGCTCAGCGCTTTCGATGTCGTGCTTACCGCGATCCCGTTCAAGGGTCAGGTGCTGACGCAGACGGCGCGATACTGGTTCGAGAAGACGGCGGATATCTGCCCCAACCACGTGCTCGAATACCCCGATCCGAATGTCGTCGTGGGAACGCGGCTCGACATTCTACCGGTGGAAATCGTCGTACGCGGCTATCTCGCGGGAACGACAAGCACGTCGATCCTGACGAAGTACCGAAATGGCGAGCGATTCATGTACGGAACCCGCCTTCCTGACGGAATGAAGGATAATGAGAAGCTTCCGACCGCTATCATTACACCGACGAGCAAGGCTTTCGACGGCGGCCATGACGAGCCGCTCTCAGCCGAAGAGATCATTGAGCAGAAGCTCCTGACACAGGAGCAGTGGGACACGGTATCATCTTACGCGCTGGCACTGTTCCAGCGCGGACAGGAACTGGCGGCGGAGCGTGGCCTGATCCTTGTCGACACGAAATACGAATTCGGGACCGATGCTGCCGGGCGCATCGTGCTGGCTGATGAGATCCACACGCCGGACAGCAGCCGCTACTGGATAGCAGAAAGTTACCCGGAGAGCTTCGCGGCGGGCGGGCGGCCGAAGAGTTTCGACAAGGATTTCGTGCGCGCCTGGGTGACCGAGCGGTGCGACCCCTACAAGGATCCGATCCCGGCGATCCCGGAAGCGCTGATCGCGCAAACGTCGAAGGTCTATATCGAGGCCTATGAGACGATCACAGGCGAGCGTTTCGAGCCCGATCTACGCGGCGCAACCGTTCTCGATCGCGTGCGAGGCAATCTCGCGCCCTACTTCGCGTAAACGCCGGATCAGGCTTCGACCAAGATCTGCAAGCCATCATACGCCGGCTCCACATGGGCCGGCGTTTCCCGCATGACCGTTTCGTAGTCGAGCGGCACATGCATATGGGTGAGAATGGCGCGTTGCGGGGCGATCTTTTCGATCCACGCAAGCGACTGCTCGAGGGAAAGGTGGCTCGGATGATATTGATATTGCAGCGTATCGATGACCAGCGTTTCCAAGCCGGCCAGCCGGTCGATCGTCTCCGGCGGGAAATCGCTGACATCGGTGCAATAGGCGAAATTGCCGACGCGGAAGCCAAGGGAATGGATGGAACCGTGCATCTGTAGCAGAGGCTGGAACGTGATTGTGCCGCCCGCACCATCGACATGAAACGGTTGGAGCGATGGCTCGATCACGCAGGCACGGATGATTGGCGGGTAGTTGCTTCCGGGCGGAGATTCCAGACAGTAGCTGAATCCCTCGCGGATCCGCGCCAATGTGAAGGCGTCCGCCCAGATCGGGGTCTGACGGCGATTATGGATGACGAAGCCTCTGAGGTCGTCGATGCCATGCAGGTGGTCGGCATGCGAGTGCGTGTAGACCACGGCGTCGAGGTCTTTCACGCTCGCCGATAGAAGCTGCTCGCGCAGGTCCGGCCCGGTATCGATGAGCACCGTCGTCCGGCCGCCATTCTCAGCCACCTGCTCCACCAGCAAGGCCGCCCGCAGTCTGCGGTTCTTGGGGTTGAGCGGATCGCAGGCACCCCAGTCGCCGGTGATGCGTGGAACGCCCGGAGACGATCCGCAGCCGAGAATGGTGAAAATCCGCCGTGCCGCCATCAACGTCACCGGTTCAGGATCGCGGCATCTTGGAGAAGATGCGGAAGGCGTTGTCGGTTGTCACTGCTGCGATCTCCTCGAAGGAGACGCCCAGCGTTTCTCCGAGAACGTGCGCCGTGTGCGCGACGTAGGCTGGTTCGTTGCGTTTTCCGCGAAAGGGCTTGGGTGCAAGATAAGGCGCGTCGGTCTCAACCAGCAGTCGGTCGCGCGGCACGGTGAGGGCGATCGCGCGTAGCTCTTCGGATTTCGGGAAGGTGAGAATGCCGGAGAACGAGATGTATCCACCAAGTTCCACGCCCACCCGGGCAAGATCGGGTCCTGACGAGAAACAGTGAAGGATGAAGGGGAAAGCCCCCTTCCCTGTTTCGCTCCGCAGGATCGCGGCCATATCCTCGTCCGCCGAGCGGCTGTGGATGACGAGCGGCAAGCCGGTTTCGCGCGCAGCGCCGATGTGGCGAAGCAGACCGGTCTTCTGGTCCTCGGGCTTCTGCGTATCGTAGAAGTAGTCGAGACCCGCCTCGCCGATCGCAATGACTTTCGGATGCGCCGACAACCGGACCAGATCGTCCGTCGTCACGTCCAGTTCCTCATCCGCATTGTTCGGATGCGTGCCGACCGAACAGAATACGTTGTCATATCCCTCGGCCACGGCAAGGATCGTATCGAACCGTCTGACGCGTGTGCAGATCGTCACCAGCTTGTGGACGCCCATCTCGGCCGCGCGGGCGACGATGTCATCCCGCTCGGCCTCGAAATCGGGAAAATCGAGATGGCAATGCGTGTCGATCAGTAAAGGAGGAGCCACGATCAAACCTCTGGAGGAACGTAGCGCGGGAAGACCGGCTTGGGCGCCTCAAGCGGGGTTCCCGACGCGAGGCGGCCGGCCTTCCCCAGAAAGGCGAAGCTGCGCTGATCCTCAGGCACGGCGACGAGGTCAAGCAGCTTGGCGGAAGAGCCGGGCATGAAGGGTTGCAGCAAGATGGCCACCTGGCGCACCACATCCGCCGTCACATAGAGCACCGTCGCCATGCGCGCCGGGTCGGTCTTCTTCAGCGCCCAGGGCTCCTGCCCCGCGAAATAACGATCGGCTTCGGAAACCACCGCAATGATGGAGGCGAGAACCTTGTGGATGACGAGCGCGTCCATGTCGGCGCGCGTCGAGGCGTGCAGGGCGTCCGCCGAGGCAAGCATGGCCTCGTCAGCCTCGCTCAATGCGCCACATACGGGGATAACCCCGTCGCAGTTCTTCACGATCATCGACAGCGAGCGGCTCGCAAGGTTGCCGATGCCGTTGGCGAGATCCGAATTGATGCGGGTGGCGATCGCCTCTTCGCTATAGCTGCCATCCTGGCCGAAGGAGACCTCGCGCATGAAGAAATAGCGGATCTGGTCGAGGCCGAAATGCTCCACCAGATTGACGGGATCGACGACGTTGCCGAGAGATTTCGACATCTTCTCGCCCTTGTTGAGCAGGAAGCCGTGAGCGAAGACCTTCTTCGGCAGCGGCAAACCAGCCGACATGAGAAATGCGGGCCAATAGACGGCGTGGAAGCGGATAATATCCTTGCCGATCATATGAATGCTCGCCGGCCAGTATTTCGCGCGCGGCCCATCCGGGTCCGTCAGGGCGCCGGTGGCCGTAATATAGTTCGTCAGGGCGTCGACCCAGACATACATGACATGCGCTGGATCGCCGGGGACAGGGATGCCCCAGTCGAATGTCGTGCGCGACATGGAAAGGTCCTTCAGGCCGGACTTCACGAAGGAAATGACCTCGTTGCGGCGCTCAGTGGGGCCGATGAAATCCAGATTGTCCTCGTAATGCTGAAGCAGCCGGTCCTGATAGGCCGAAAGACGGAAGAAGTAGCTCGCTTCCTCCACCCACTCGACGGGCGTTCCCTGCGGACCGTAGCGAACGCCATCCGCCCGAACCTCGGTCTCGCTTTCCTGATAGTAGGCTTCGTCGCGCACCGAGTACCAGCCGGAATAGGCATCCTTGTAGAGGTCGCCGGCCTCGGCCATCCTGTTCCAGATGACCTTTACGGCCTCGTGGTGGCGCGCTTCCGTCGTGCGGATGTAGTCGTCGTTCGACCCCTGGAGCAGCTTGACCATCGCCTGGAACTCGGCCGCGTTGCGGTCCGCCAGCTCCTGCGGCGTTAGACCTTCCCGGCGTGCCGTCTGCTGCATCTTCTGCCCATGCTCGTCCGTCCCCGTCAGAAAGAAGACATCGCGCCCGTCCAGCCGCTCGAACCGGGCCACGACATCGGTCGCTATCAGCTCATAGGCATGACCGATATGGGGCCGCCCGTTGGGGTAGGCGATGGCGGTGGTGATGTAGAAAGGGGATGTGTCTGTCATGGCAATATCGAACTTCTGGCTGGGAGCATTTCTGGCCTATCCCGCTCTTAAACCATCCCATGGGCGGTGGGAATGCAAACACTGCAAAAAGCGACCGTGGTTTTTGCCGCACTGCAGAGACGTACGGCATCCTTCGGGACCACGACGGGTTCGTCATCAAACTGGTCGAGGAGGTGGGCGAGTTGACGCAGACCTGCAACAGGGGGCGGTCGGGCTCGTGTACAGGGTCTCGATGAAGCCGCCCTGAGGATAGCCATCGAAGACGAGGCGGCTGACCTTCTCGGTCACGTGCTGCTTCTTGCCCACCGACATTGGCTGGACCTCGATGCTGCTATCCAGCGAAAATGGAACTTCTCGCCGACGGGAGTACAGGAGCCTGCTTCCTGAGCGTCAAACCCGGCCAGCCATCCTGAGATCATCGAGAATGGAAAGAACGGTCTGCTTGCGATCGAGATTGTAGGCATCGGCAACCGTCAGCCGCTCTGATAGCTCCGACGAAAGCCGTGCGAAACGTTCGGCCGCGGCCAGATCGCCGCCCAAGCCGGCCGCCTTGGCCTGCCCGTTTACATGACGGGCAACAAGCGTCGCGAAGAAGTCGAAGATCGTATCGCTGTCCTTCGCGGCAAGGATATCGCCGAGCTTGTGCATCTCGCGCCGCGCCGGAGCGTCGTCGGGATGGCCGAGCATGTGATCGAACGCGTCGATGATGTCGAGCCCACCGTAATTGATCAGCTTCAGCGCCTCGGAGACACTGCCCTTCGCAGCCGCGAGAACGCGTGCGCCCCGCTCCCCCTCCAGCCGGATATCGAGATGCGCCAATGCCTTCGTCATATCGGCATCGGCAAGAGGCTTGAGAGTCAGCGGAAGACAGCGGGAGCGGATGGTCGGCAGCAGGCGGCCCGGCGCATGCGTGAGGACGAGAAACATCGAACGCTTCGGCGGTTCTTCGAGAATCTTGAGAATCGCATTGGCTGCGTTGCGATTGAGATCGTCGGCCGGGTCGATGATCACGATGCGCCAGTTTCCGGTGCCCGAGGTTTGCGAGAAGAACCGCCCTGCCCGGCGCACCTCGTCCACCGTAATCGCGCTTTTCACTTTGCCCGTCTTTTCGTCCACCGGACGGGTGAGGTGCAGGACATTATGCGACGAACCTGCGGCAATCTGCCGGCTGACCACGGAACCGGCATCGGGATCAGCGATCCGGGCCGGTGCGTCGGTTGGCTCGGGATGACTGAGGACGTGGTTTGCAAAGCGAAAGGCGAGCGTCGCCTTGCCAATGCCTTCCGGCCCCTCGATGAGGATAGCGTGATGCCCCTTGCCGGAACGGTACCCAGCCGCGAGAAACGTCTGCGCTTCTTCGTGCCCGAACAGCACGGTATTTTCGGATGGCGCGATAGCGCCGTCCAGCACATCAGATCGACCTTCGCTCACGCGTCTATCCTTGCGTTCTGCCGCTTGGCCAAGAGCGTTTCCACGGCCGAAAGAACGTCTCGCGCGATCACATCGACAGGGCGCGTGGCGTCGATGACGTGACAGCGGGCGGGGTCACGCGTCGCAATGTCGAGAAAAGCCTCGCGGCGCTTCTCATGCGTCTCCAGTTCCTCTTTCTCGAAGCGATCCGGGACGGAGGCGGCAGCATCGTCACCCTTGGAAGCACGAGCCCGCGCCCGCTCAAGGCCCGCGGCCGCTGGCATGTCGAGGATGATGGTGATGTCGGGCCGCAGGCCATTGATCGCCAGGCACTCGAGGGCATCGATGAGGGGTTCGGGCAGGTTTCCCGTAATGCCTTGATAGACACGGGACGAGTCCATGAAGCGGTCGCAGAGAACCATGCTGCCACCGTCAAGTGCCGGACGAATCAACGTCTCGACGTGATCGCTTCGTGCCGCGGCGAAGAGCAGCGCCTCCATGCGGACGCCATAGGATTCTGCTGCTCCCGACAGGATGACATGCCGGACGGCCTCGGCCCCGGCAGAACCGCCGGGCTCGCGCGTAATGCGCACGGCATGGCCCTGTGCTTCCAGCGCGCCGGCCAGGAGGCGGATCTGAGTCGATTTCCCAACCCCCTCGCCGCCTTCGAATGTCACGAACATCGCGTCTGCCGTCAATTGCCTTGCCTCTTACCGGACATCCTTCACCGCGCGAAACAAGCGCCGATTACCGTGCGCGCCATGACGGAAGTACCGAAGGCATTGCGGGCGGATAAGATGCAGTAGCCTATTGCTCGTCGTCTGAAAACACGCCCGCCGGAAAAGGCCGCACGGCGGCGTTATATCCCGTCGCGGCGCGCTGGTAGAACAGTCACAGCCAGAAGAACAGCAATTCCTGCAATGCGTCTGCAGCGCGGCTCGTCAGCGAGCCAGCCTCGACAGACGCGACCGTTTTCAGCGGCACCTCCCGCAGCAGTTGCTCCCCGTTCCAGATGCGTAGCGTACCTGCAACATCCCCTGCCCGCACCGGCACCGTCAGAGGCCAACGATAAACGACACGGGCAGAAAGCTTCGCCGGCGTCTTCACCGGGAGCAGAACATCCACAGGCCCCGCAGTGACCAGCCCCACCGTCGGACGGTCGCCGCCATAGACGCTCGCGTCGGCGATGGCCTCTCCCTCTGCGAACAGCCGCCTTTCCGAAAAATTCGTCATCGCCCAGTCGAAGACACGCCTCGCCTCCGCGACGCGGTCCTTGTCCGTGGCGAGGCCATTCAGCGCCAGATCGATGCGGCGCCCATCCCGGTCCATGGAAGCGACGATGCCATACCCGTAGCCTTCGGCAAAACCGGTGACATAGCCATCGACGCCGATATCGGCGGAGATCAGAGGGTTGCGGTTTCGCTGGCGGATCCTGTTCCACTCGAACTCGGGCTGCCGGAACAGCGCGACATCATCAGGGTAGGTAGCGCGAAGATGACGCGCGAGCGTTACGAGGTCCCGCATCGTCGTCACATTGCCCGAGGCAGGGAGTCCGGTGGGGTTCACGAATATCGATGACGTCAGCCCGATTTCCCGCGCGCGTGCCGTCATGCGCTCCGCGAAGGTGGTCTCGCTGCCAAACATACCCTCCGCCAGGACGATGCACGCATCATTGGCATATTGAACGACGACGCCCTGAAGCAGATCGCCGACAGAGATTCTGGAATTTAACGCCGCGAACATCGTCGAGGTGCCGGATGGCGCCCCGCCCGTTCGCCAGGCATGCTCGCTCACAGGAAACAGCGTTTCGCGCGACAGGCGCGCGTCCTTCAACGCCGAGAGCACCAGCTCGACCGTCATCATCTTGGCCATGGAAGCGGGGGGAACGGCTTCGTCGGCGGCTTTCTCAAGGAGAACGGTTTCCGTGAGCGCGTCGATTACAAGCGCTTGCCGCGCCTTCGTCTCGAACTCTTCGGCGCGGGAAGCGGCGCCGAAGAGCACAAGCGCCACTGTCAGAAGCAAAGTCCTCTCTAACACTCGCCGCCTCACGACTCCTCCACAGGGGCAGCAGACATCCCGCCGGTCTTAGCGTGTGTTACGTTTGGCATGCGCGACGATGGCGGAGGATGTCAGAGCATGCGGATCAACCATGATGGCATCGAAAGCAGTTTCCGACGTGCTGACGCGCGCTTCCACATAGGCTGCTGCATAGAGAATGCCATTGCCCGGCTTGCCGAAGGTGCCCGGCCGCTCTGCAGGGACCGGGCCGATGTCAGGCAGCGTAACGAACGCGTCCAATGCCTCCATGGCGCCCGGCGCGCGCAGAACGTTCTGCGGCTCGGCAAGCGCCGTCATCGAGGAGCCGCCATCGAGAGATGGGCTGGCAGACGGCATCTGGTGATTGCGCGCCGCTTGCGGCAACGGGGCTTTGGTCGGAACCGAAACGGTTCCGAGATCCGAGGATCCGAGGTTTTTCATCTGACGCGCCAAAGGTTCGTTCGAAGCGACCATGACGCCGGAAGCGATTTGACCCTCCGGAGCGATGCCGGGCACGCGGCTACCCTTCGCTGCATAGGATGCCATCAGGTAGGGCATGTCGTTGCCCTCAAGCGGTGCACGTCCCACATACTGGACCCGCACCTGCGCGCTGCCCTTGCGCTTGATGTCAAGAAGATCAGCTGTTTTCGAGGATACGTCGATAATGCGTCCATACTCGTAAGGGCCCCGATCATTGACACGAACGATGACGGACGAGCCGTTCTCGACATTGGTCACGCGGGCATAGCTGGGAAGCGGAAACGTCGGGTGTGCAGCAGAGAGATGTGCGGTGTCATAGACTTCGCCATTCGCCGTCAGGCGGCCGTGGAAAGCAGAGCCGTACCAGGAGGAGATGCCAACCTTGTTGTAGCTGAAGTCCTCCTTCGGCGTGTACCACTTGTCCTTGACCTTGTAGGGCTTGCCGACCTGATACCGGCCGCCGCCCTTCGGAATATTCTTGCCGTCGGCAACGCGGGGGCTTGCCTTGACGCCATAGACCGATTCCGGAAAATACTCTTTGTTACGCTTTTTCGGAGCATCGACTTGCGCCGTGGTTCCGCAAGACGTCAGCGCCAGGCAGATCGCCGGAACGGCCGCAAAGCCTGCGCCTCTCGCGAGGAAACGTGCGTATTGTCTGAAAGTCATTTGTCCCACATTGCCGCTTGTCTGACGAAATCGAAACGCCCGAGCCCCTCGCAGGCGTACCGATCGTACCAAAAGGATACAGTCGTCAAAAATGACAGCAAAGTGGCATAAATGCGAATAGGAGCATCGCAGGTGTCACGGAATTGGTTTTTATGGTTAATGATTGGTTAGGGCAGCCTGACGATGCCGTTGGGCACTCTTAGCAGACATACTCGATAATCGTGTAATTCATGCCGACGATGCGGCCGCTCAAATCCCGCACGAAGGACGGTATATATTGCTCTTCAGGCGGAATGCAGATGCCGGGAGAGTTGTCGTCAGAAACGCTGACAGCGGGTGTTGGATACGCAGCACTTGCCAGCGCGACTTCCGCGTTCGCATAGGACGTCGGATCTCCCAATGCTGCAAAAGCAGGATGAGAGACAACAGCACCAAAGCTCAAAGCCGCATACATCAGAACCTTCCGCATCGCTCGATCTCCATTGCCGCGGTTAATCCATCGTGCAACATCTCCAATCTCCTTTTGTTCCAGATACAGGACGAACCTGATCCCTCTCGATCACGCAGCCCCTCCACAAGCCCACCCTCGATATCTCTCGAAAACCCCGAGTTGACGCACCGCTTTGCAACAGCTAATCCAATCGAACCCTCGACAGGCGACGAGCCTATGGAAGAGTGTCCGAGTGGTTTAAGGAACCGGTCTTGAAAACCGGCGTGCGGGAGACCGTACCGTGGGTTCGAATCCCACCTCTTCCGCCATGTCTTCGGTTGCAAAAACTATGTTTCCAAGAACAGCAGCCACCTTGGCGACATGAGTCAGCCTCGTAGGCACGCTTGATCGGTGATTTGCTTGCTCGGATACAACGGCTCTTCGATTGTCCGCTGAGTGGCAGAACATTCCAATTTGCTAGCTTGGAACCCTGGGGGCTTCGCCAGCAACGTTGATCATGGCCAAGAAAATTCCCGAAAACTCACCGCACCTATTGCGCTTCGTCTAGGATGATTCTAAACGCTGCCCACGGTTGGTATATTCGACCCGATGAGGCCTCGTGGCGGAGTGGTGACGCAGAGGACTGCAAATCCTTGCACCCCGGTTCAATTCCGGGCGAGGCCTCCATTTCCATTTACCCCTGACCTATGCCGTTGCCAACGCACATCTATTTTCGAGGTGGCAGCTTGAGCCTCCGACAATTCGTTGAGCGAAATTCGGTATGGCAATCCGTTCTGGTTTCGAACGGTCTATGGCGTCCGCCATGTCCGGGAAATGCTTGAGAACCGCCATCATGAGGAAGGTATCGGGTATAAAGGCGGTGTCTGCTGACGTCGGTATCTTCTTGGCTCAAAACGAAGCCTGCCCCCATACCTGCATCGAAAGGTCCTGTATGCCGTATCCATATGGCACATGGTGATGAGAAATTTCCGCTAGCTGGCTCTTGCGAAACTCGGTTATACGCAATGCTAGCTCGTAGATACTCTCAGGCTCAGCTATCAGGTCGCGTTTCTCGTTCAATCGAATAACGCGACGCTCATTCGGATCATTACCATTTGGCCGCAGTGGACGTAGGGGTTCGATTCTGGCACAAGGCGCGTGGACGCGACTGCCGTTAACTTTAGAACGGGGTCGGGCGACAGATTGACGTCACGTCGCTGCCTCGAGATTACGGCGGCCGTCCAGTTTGGGTTTTTCGACGTCGCGGAGACTGCGGCGGATGATCCAGCGTCATGCAAAGACGCATGTGCACGATAAGCACGGTCTCCTAAATCTGTTTATCAGACGTTCGAATTAGAGGCAGCGGGATAATCAACAGCTAACGGAGCACCCTCAATATCTACGGCGGCAATAATGCAAGCCGCAGTTTCTTTGAGAACTCGTGTGAATGGCTATCAATGTCCCGATGGTCCAAAACAATCGAAGCCACGATCATAACCTCCACAATCCAGTTGAATACGGCTAAAGACTTGATAATATCCATTTAGCGCCAACTAATTCGCGCGATCATACATTTTTGGGGGAACAGTGAAAAACATCATTACGGCAGGCACGATTATCGTCGGTGCAATTTTCATGTCGGGGACGGCACAAGCAGAAGATCTCGTGTTTACGCTGAAGAACGGCACAAAGTCCGTCCTTACACGGTTCTACACATCGCCTGTCGGTGTCAGTGAATGGGAGGGGGATGTCTTCGGGGAGCAAGTGCTCAATCCGGGCGAAACGATCGAGCTAACGATCGCAGATGGCCGGGATGTCTGTAATTACGACATGCGCTTTGAATTCGAAGAAAGTTCAAATCTTGCAACCACAGAAGATAAACAAAATCTGTGTGAGATGGGATCCTATACCATTCACGAATAAACGAAGGGTCGCGTAGCACATGATCCGATAACGAACGTGTAGGAGCAGTTGGTCGCTATTTTCTGATATTAAAGCGAGCTGACTGCTCCCACCGTCTGTAACGGAACGCTGTTCCCCAAGTCGTTATTAACATACTTAATAACCAAAATACTGAGGACGGATGCAAGCATCCCGACAAATATCATTCTCATAACAAGCCTTTCGAGCGCTAGATGTGCGCGAATAAGTATGGTTGTTTAAAGGTATCATTCCAGCCGATGAAAGTTGCCAGCTAGGCTATTCTCCGCACATTATTGGTCGGCTGCGCGATCGTTTCACAGGAATAACTTCGGAGCAGCTCGATTTAGACGCAAATCCAACCATTTGCTCTGGGAACATCTATGCTCAGTTGCCTAATCGCATATCAGAGCATTGCGCCACCCAACCTAAGGCCAATCTTTAGCAAGAACTCAAAGGCGTGACATGAGCCGCATTACCGCCCCTGCTACACTCACACGTTAAATGCCGTCCTAGCCTAGTGGTTCCACTGCTTTTCTTCGCACATAGTTCACAGCGTGAAACGGAACGGCGATCAAACTCACATAGTCAAAAATATGCTGGCGCCAAAAGAAGAGCGCGCGTCTCTCCAAGTTTTTACGACAACGAGGCGGAAATCGTAAGAACCGCCCTCGGAAACGTACAAAGCTAAATGACCGCAATCAGGTAAGTGAATGAAGACGTCAGACGTCGCAATGCTAACGGCTGACGTCTTAAACAATACTCCCCGGTATCCCTCTAGGCTGAACCAATACAATATTATCGCTAAATGCGCTGCAGCAAATTCATTCGTCTTAGAGCGAAAGCTTCGGCACCCTCACGACAGCACCATCCCGCTCACTGGTAGCGGCGGATCAAGCCGACGAGCTTCCCCTGAACCTTTACGCGCTCGGGGCCGAAAATTCGTGTCTCATACGCCGGATTGGCTGCCTCAAGTGCGACGGAGGCACCCTTGCGGCGGAAGCGCTTCAGCGTCGCTTCTTCATCATCCACAAGAGCCACGACGATCTCGCCAGGGCTCGCGCTGTTGGTATTGCGGATAATTACGGTATCACCGTCGAGAATACCGGCCTCGATCATCGAGTCACCTCGAACCTCCAAAGCATAATGTTCGCCGTTGCCGATCATGAAGGCCGGTACGGAAATGTCGTGAGTGTTGTTCTGGATGGCAGAAATCGGGACCCCTGCGGCGATGCGCCCCATCACCGGAACAGATACAGTGTTGTCATTGCCTGCCCCGGACGTCGTCTTGGCTACGTTATCCGGTGCTGCGTTTCCGCGACTCCCCTGAATGACGCTGGGCGAGAAGCCGCGCTTCGGCGGCGTGGCCGCGGAGTAGGATTCCGGCAACTTGATGACCTCAAGAGCCCGTGCACGGTTCGGCAAACGCCGAATAAATCCACGCTCCTCAAGTGCGGTAATCAGCCGATGGATACCGGATTTGGATGCAAGCTCCAGCGCGTCCTTCATTTCGTCGAAAGATGGGGGAACGCCCGATTCCTTCATGCGCTCATGAATGAATATCAACAGTTCCTGTTGCTTACGGGTGAGCATGATCAAACGACTCCAGAGTCACGAAACAAAGCAAGAACAGTGTTATATGTTCCTCATGTGTTCTGCAAGCGGCATTCCCGATAAACCACAACCGGAATGATCGCCGAATTGAATGCGCAGAGCGTGGGCATAGTCAGTATCAGTCAAGACGCTGTCGTTCTCGCCGCTACGATACTTATTGCCGTTGCGAGACGGCTACGCAAATTTGCGCAAGCTGTTGCAGCGCTGAGCCTTGTTTCTTTCATCTCACGACGGGAACAGCTGTCGACCGTAGTCTCATCGACATCTAGAAACGGCAACGCCGCCATGAGCCTCCTCATGACGGCGCTGGAAACCTTGCGTGAAGGCATCCCACTCGAATCAGAACGGTATATCGTCATCCAGATCGCGGGAGAATCCGCCGCTCGACCCACCGGTGTTGCCGCCCGACCGGCCGCCGGAGGACTGAGCCGGCCGATCGTAATCGTCGCCAAAGTTCGACCCGCCGCTTCCGCCGCCATAATCTGAGCCGGCGCGACTTCCGCCACCGCCACCGCCGCCACCATCACGCCCGTCGAGCATGGTCAGTGTCGAGTTGAAGCCTTGCAGCACCACTTCGGTGGAGTAACGATCGTTTCCGTCCTTGTCCTGCCATTTTCGTGTCTGCAGCGCTCCCTCGAGATAGAGCTTGGCACCCTTCTTCACATACTGCTCGACGACCTTGCACAGGCCCTCGTTGAAGACCACGACGGTGTGCCACTCCGTTTTCTCGCGTCGCTCGCCGGAATTCCGGTCGCGCCAGCTTTCAGACGTCGCAATCCGCAGGTTCGCGATCGGCTTGCCATCTTGCGTCCGCCGGATCTCAGGGTCCGCCCCAACGTTTCCGATGAGGATCACCTTGTTTACGCTACCAGCCATCTTTTTGTCCTGTCTCCTGAAAGCGGTTCAACGATCCGCATGGTGCACGGAGCCTACGCTCTTAAGCGCGCTATTTCGCCCTCAGGCGGCAGCAATCCACAACAGTTTGCAAATTCGTTCTTTATTTGTTCTAAGTCTCGCGTATGATCCTGTCAAGCGCGGGGCTGATGCGGAGGGCGGACACTGCGCCAGGGTGGCGGATGAAGTGCGGTTTCCCGAAATGCCGCCTCGACATATGAAGTAATGATCTTAAGTAAGGGCTTCGTCCCCATTCAGAGCGTCAGACCATGAGCGAATTCAAGACCATTTCGATCCGCGGTGCGCGGGAGCATAATCTGAAGGGCGTCGATCTCGACCTGCCGCGCAACAAGCTGATCGTGATGACCGGTCTGTCCGGGTCCGGGAAATCGTCGCTTGCATTCGATACGATCTATGCCGAAGGGCAACGCCGCTATGTCGAGAGTCTTTCGGCCTATGCGCGCCAGTTCCTTGAGATGATGCAGAAACCGGATGTCGATCTGATCGAAGGTCTTTCGCCTGCGATTTCCATCGAGCAGAAGACGACGTCGAAAAACCCTCGCTCGACCGTGGGAACAGTCACCGAGATCTATGATTACATGCGCCTTCTCTTCGCGCGCGTCGGCGTCCCTTATTCGCCAGCCACAGGTCTGCCGATCGAGAGCCAGACCGTCAGCCAGATGGTCGATCGGATTCTTGCGATGGAAGAAGGCTCTCGCCTCTATATCCTCGCGCCGATGATCCGTGGACGGAAGGGTGAATACAAGAAAGAACTCGCGGAACTCATGAAGAAGGGTTTCCAGCGTGTCAAAGTGGATGGTCAGTTCTACGAGATCGCGGACGTTCCAGCGCTCGACAAGAAGTACAAGCACGACATCGACGTGGTCGTCGATCGGCTGGTCGTGCGCGGCGACATCGCGGCAAGGCTCGCAGACAGCTTGGAGACGTCACTCCGGCTTGCGGATGGTCTGGCGATTGCTGAATTTGCCGACAAGCCTTTGCCTGAGAAGGAGACATCCGCTGGTGGTTCGGCCAACAAGTCACTGAATGAAACGCATGAGCGCGTGTTGTTCTCGGAGAAGTTTGCCTGCCCTGTCTCCGGCTTCACCATTTCGGAGATCGAGCCACGCCTGTTTTCGTTCAATAATCCTTTCGGCGCCTGCCCGACATGCGATGGGCTCGGAAGCCAACAAAAGATCGATGAGGCATTGATCGTGCCGGAGCATGATCGCACGCTGAAGAATGGAGCGATTGCACCATGGGCCAAATCCTCCTCTCCCTATTATAATCAGACGCTGGAGGCGCTTGGCAAAGCCTTCGGCTTCAAGCTGAGCAGTACCTGGGCGGAGCTTTCAGACGTTGCAAAGAAGGCAATTCTCCGTGGTACCGACGATAAGATCGTCTTCCAGTACGCCGACGGAGCCCGCTCTTATAACACCACGAAAACGTTCGAAGGGATCGTTCCCAACCTGGAGCGGCGATGGAAGGAAACCGAATCCGCCTGGGCGCGCGAGGAGATAGAACGCTATATGTCGGCGGCCCCCTGCCCGGCCTGTAAAGGCTTCCGGCTCAAACCCGAGGCCCTGGCTGTAAAGATCGATCGCCTCCATATCGGTGAGGTCACGAACATGTCGATCCGTGTCGCGCGCGACTGGTTCGAGGATCTCCCTGCCCGTCTGACAGATAAGCAGAACGAGATCGCCGTGCGTATCTTGAAGGAGATTCGCGATCGTCTACGCTTTCTGAATGACGTCGGGCTCGATTACCTCAGCCTTTCACGAAATTCCGGTACGCTATCGGGCGGAGAGAGCCAGCGAATCCGACTTGCGTCCCAGATCGGCTCGGGCCTTACCGGCGTTCTCTATGTATTGGATGAGCCATCGATCGGGCTGCACCAGCGCGACAACGCGCGTCTGCTCGATACGCTGCGGCACCTGCGCGACATCGGCAATACGGTCATCGTGGTCGAGCATGATGAGGATGCAATCCTCACGGCGGATTATGTCGTGGACATCGGTCCCGCGGCCGGCATCCACGGCGGTCAGGTTGTGGCCTCCGGTACCCCGCAGGAAATCATCGATCATCCAACGTCGCTGACGGGAAAATACCTCTCAGGCGACCTCACGGTTTCTGTTCCGTCGGAGCGACGCAAGCCGAAGAAAAAAAAGGAACTGACCGTCGTTGGAGCGCGTGGCAACAACCTGAAGAACGTCACCGCGTCGATTCCGCTTGGCGTCTTCACGGCCGTCACAGGTGTTTCAGGTGGTGGAAAGTCCACTTTTCTGATCGAGACGCTCTACAAAGCGGCTGCACGACGGGTAATGGGCGCGCGCGAGATTCCCGCGGACCACGACCGCATCGATGGGTTCGAGCATATCGATAAAGTCATCGACATTGATCAGTCACCGATCGGTCGCACGCCGCGTTCGAACCCCGCCACATATACGGGCGCCTTCACCCCTATCCGCGACTGGTTTTCCGGTCTGCCTGAGGCGAAGGCACGCGGATACCAGCCTGGCCGATTCTCCTTCAACGTGAAGGGCGGACGATGCGAAGCCTGTCAGGGCGATGGTGTCATCAAGATCGAGATGCACTTTCTGCCGGATGTTTATGTGACCTGTGACGTCTGCCACGGCAAGCGATACAATCGCGAGACGCTCGATGTCACCTTCAAGGGAAAATCGATCGCCGACGTGCTCGACATGACCGTCGAGGAAGGAGTCGAATTTTTCGCAGCCGTCCCGGCTGTTCGAGATAAGCTCGTCACCCTCAACGAGGTCGGACTCGGCTACATCAAGGTAGGTCAGCAGGCGAACACCCTGTCGGGTGGCGAAGCGCAACGCGTGAAGCTGGCCAAGGAGCTGTCGAAAAGGTCCACCGGGCGAACCTTGTATATTCTGGATGAACCAACGACCGGTCTTCACTTTCATGACGTGGCAAAGCTGCTGGAATTGCTGCACGAGCTCGTCAATCAGGGCAATTCTGTTGTGGTGATCGAGCACAATCTCGAGGTGATCAAGACGGCGGACTGGATCCTCGACTTCGGTCCCGAAGGCGGTGATGGCGGAGGTCAGGTCGTTGCGGAGGGCACGCCGGAGCAGATTGTTCGGGAGAAACAATCCCACACCGGTCACTTCCTCAAAGAGTTGCTGGAGCGTCGCCCCGTGCGAAAGGCCGTGGCTGCTGAATAGGACTGGCAAAGAAACGCGGCAGGTAAGGCGCCAAGAGAGGATATCGGTAGGATGGATAAGGCGGGCAGGATCCGGGTCGGTATCGGGGGCTGGACGTTCGAGCCCTGGGAGGGAACGTTCTATCCTCAGGGCCTTGCGAAGAAGCGGCAACTGGAGTTTGTCGGCAAGGCGCTGAAGGTCATCGAGGTGAACGGGACATATTACAGTTCCCAGAAGCCTGAAACATTCGCGAAATGGGCATCCGAGGTTCCGGACGACTTTGTCTTCACGCTGAAGGCAAGCCGTTACGCCACGAACAAGAAGGTGCTGGCGGATGCAGGGGAGTCCGTGGCGCGCTTCCTTGGTCAGGGCCTATCAGAGCTTGGTGCCAAGCTTGGTCCCATCCTCTGGCAGTTCATGCCGACGAAGGCGTTCAACGCACCGGACTTCGAGGCTTTTCTTGGCCTTCTGCCGGAGACACAGGACGGTTTGACGCTGCGACATGCCGTAGAAGTTCGGCACGGCTCGTTTCAGGTCCCTGAGTTCGTAGAGATGGCACGTCGGCACAACGTTGCCATCGTCTGTGCGGATCATGCGACCTATCCGATGATCGCCGACGTGACCGCTGACTTCGCATACGCCCGCTTGCAGACCGGCAGTGACGACATCGAGACCTGCTATGATGAAAAGCGTCTTTCAGAGTGGAAAGCCCGCCTTGACGCCTGGCGATCGGGCGACGTGGCCAAAGGCCTTCCACTGCTGGCTGACCCGATCGCGAAACAACCTCGCGACGTCTTTGCCTTTTTCATTCATGAGGGAAAGGTCAATGCACCGAACGGCGCAATGGCGCTTCAGAACCGCTTCGAATAGCGGAGGATTAACCGAAACTCTCGTCAATCCGCGTTGAAGAGAAACATTGATTTGCGCGCGTAGGGCGTTCAAATATTTCATCTAAGCAGCGAACGTTTTGGCAATGGCGCGATAGCGCGGAGCAAATCTTCCGCCGTCATGCCTTCCCCAGCTTCATGTCCCGCTGCGCCATGGCGCCAGACGGCGCTCGTCGCTGCCTCGAAGGCAGGCATGCCCTGCGCGAGGTGTGCACCGACAATCCCCGCGAGCACGTCGCCAGAGCCTGCTGTCGCAAGCCACGGTGGTGCGTTGGTGTTGATCGCTAGCCGTCCGTCGGGAGCCGCGATGACGGTGTCCGAGCCCTTGAGGATGATGATGGCGTTGCTCCGCTCAGCGGCCATGGTCGCGCGATCGATTTTGGAAAGCGCTTTGCGGGCGGCGAGGTCCGGAAAGAGCCGGGCAAACTCTCCGTCATGGGGCGTCAACACAAGGCGAACGGGTCCGCGGAAGGCGTCGAACAGGGATTGGGGATCATCGCGGAAAGCTGTGATTCCATCTGCGTCGAGCACGAGCGAGCGATCGGATAGAGCGGCGACATACCGGCGGGCGCGGTCCGATACACCAAAGCCGGGACCAAGAACGAACGCGTTCAGGCGTGTGTCGTCGAGAAGGTCGGTTAGCATCGTGTCGTCATCGACCGGCTTCAGCATGACCGCTGTCAGATGGGCGGCAAGCGTCGGCAACGTTTCCGAAGACGCGATCATGGTGACCAATCCCGCACCGGCGGAAAGGCCGGCCGTCGCGCTCATGCGGGCGGCGCCACTGGTCCTTGCCGCACCGGAGAAGACGACCAGGTGCCCGCGCCGATATTTGTGAGCCGCAGGATCGAGCGCCTGCACGGCATCTGTCCATAGCGCTGGCGTGTTCTCGACGACGCGTGTCCGATGTGCACGCAATACGCGGCTGGGAATTCCGATGTCGACGACATCAAGCGCTCCGCACAGGGCACTGCCCGGCAAAAGGAGATGGCCGGGCTTGCGCGTCATGAATGTTACCGTGCGTGCTGCGCTGAAGCTTTCACCAAGCACCTCGCCGGATCGGCCATCGACCCCAGACGGCAGGTCGATCGCGATGACAGGCAGAGCCAAATCGGTCACGGTCCTCATAAGGCCTGCAATGTCGGGGGAGATCGGACGCGAGAGCCCGGCTCCGAACAGCCCGTCGATCACGACGTCACCTTTTGTGGGAACATAGGTGTCGAGCGGCCGGCAAGGCATGGAGACCGCAGCGAATGCACGGGCCGCGTCTGCCGTGAGACGGGAGGAATCACTCATGAGGTAGACCGCGACGTCCGCTCCGCTATCGGCGAGCGCCTCCGCCGCAATCATCGCGTCGCCGCCATTGTTGCCGAAGCCGCAAAGGCAGACGAAGCGGCTGGCCTCGGGATAATGGCGCAGCGCGGATGCGGCGACCGCATGTCCCGCCGCACGCATCAGTCCGAAGGAGGAGATTCCGGAGGCAGCGGCATCGCGGTCCGCCATGGCCATGTCGGATGGCGTAAGGATCCAGGATGCAACACTTGCCTCTAAGCCCATCTTGCCACCCTTCCGGAAATACGTGATCCTGATCTTACAGTGTAGACGCCGCGTCCGGAAATCAAGCCTCTCACAGGAATGCGTGTTGACCAATAACTGAGCATCTGCATATATTTGGCGCTCAAATATCATGCTAAACTTGGCTCATTCCGTTCCGCAGTGCATCAAATTGCTGTAAACCGCTCGCATTTCACAAGAAATAGGCATTCGCCTGCAATGATGAATAGGAATGATGAGACGAGCTTCCAATCCCTGCATCCCAACGGTAAATGCGTCGAGATTTTGAAGACATGGCATGCTAAATGCATATGGTGGAGCGAGCGGGGATTCCCCTGTTCCAACGGGAGAAGCGGAGAGACATTTTCTCATGAAAAAGGTCGAAGCGATCATCAAGCCATTCAAGCTGGATGAAGTGAAGGAGGCCCTTCAGGAAGTCGGGCTCCAGGGTATTACGGTGACGGAAGCCAAGGGGTTCGGACGGCAGAAGGGCCATACCGAATTGTACCGTGGCGCTGAGTACGTCGTGGACTTTTTGCCGAAGGTGAAGGTCGAGGTTGTTCTCGCGGACGAGAACGCCGATGCGGTCATCGAGGCGATACGGAACGCCGCCCAGACAGGGCGGATCGGCGACGGCAAGATCTTCGTGTCGAATGTGGAAGAGGTTATCCGAATCCGCACGGGCGAAACCGGCGTCGACGCTATCTGATTTCATGCCGCCGCATTCGCGCGGCGGCCATAACCGTCAGGGAAGGACATCTCCGATATGACGACTGCGAGCGACATCCTCAAGCAGATCAAGGAAAACGACGTCAAGTTCGTTGATCTTCGGTTCACCGATCCCAAGGGCAAGCTTCAGCACGTGACCATGGATGTGTCCTGCGTCGATGAAGACATGTTCGTCGATGGCGTGATGTTCGACGGCTCGTCCATTGGCGGCTGGAAGGCGATCAACGAATCCGACATGGTGCTGATGCCGGATGCGGCAACGGTTCACATGGACCCGTTCTTCGCTCAGTCGACGATGGTCGTGGTCTGCGACATTCTCGACCCGATTTCGGGCGAAGCATACAATCGCGATCCGCGCGGCACTGCGAAGAAGGCTGAAGCCTACCTCAAGTCATCCGGCATCGGCGATACCGTCTTCGTCGGCCCGGAGCCGGAATTCTTCATCTTCGACGACGTCCGTTACAAGGCCGATCCGTACAATACCGGCTTCAAGCTGGACTCGTCGGAACTGCCGTCGAATGACGATACCGCCTACGACACCGGCAACCTCGGCCACCGGCCGCGCGTCAAGGGTGGATACTTCCCCGTACCGCCGATCGACAGCTGCCAGGACATGCGCTCGGAAATGCTCACCGTTCTCTCCGAGATGGGGGTGACGGTCGAGAAACAGCACCATGAGGTCGCGGCCGCCCAGCATGAACTCGGCGTCAAGTTCGATACGCTCGTGCGCAGCGCTGACCAGATCCAGATCTATAAGTACGTCGTGCATCAGGTGGCCAATGCCTACGGCAAGACGGCGACATTTATGCCGAAGCCGATTTTCGGCGACAACGGCTCCGGCATGCACGTGCATCAGTCGATCTGGAAGGATGGCAAGCCGACCTTCGCCGGTGACGAATATGCGGGTCTGTCAGAGAACTGCCTGTTCTACATCGGTGGCATCATTCGCCATGCCAAGGCTATCAACGCGTTCACCAACCCGACGACTAACTCCTACAAGCGTCTGGTCCCGGGCTACGAGGCGCCTGTTCTGCTGGCTTACTCCGCTCGCAACCGCTCTGCTTCCTGCCGCATTCCGTTCGGCTCGGGTGCGAAGTCAAAGCGCGTCGAGGTTCGCTTCCCCGATCCGCTTGCAAACCCCTATCTCGCGTTCGCGTCCATGCTGATGGCAGGGCTTGACGGTATCCGTAACAAGATCCATCCGGGCAAGGCCATGGACAAGGACCTCTACGATCTGCCGGCCAAGGAGTTGAAGAAGATCCCGACCGTTTGTGGCTCGTTGCGTGAGGCGCTCGAAAATCTCGATCGCGACCGCAAGTTCCTGACCGCCGGCGGCGTGTTCGATGATGACCAGATCGATGCCTATATCGAGCTGAAAATGGCGGAAGTCATGCGCTACGATATGACGCCGCATCCGGTTGAATTCGACATGTACTACTCGGCATAAGCTGCCGTTCTGAACGAAAAAGGCCGGCGCCACCAGCGCCGGCCTTTTTCGTTGAAAAGGTACCGCGCCATGAGGAGCTTTGCCGCTTGAGCAGGCAGGATGTTTTCAGGGCATAACCCCTTCACGTTCCCCGTTCGTCCCTTGATCTCGCTGTAATTCCTCCCACATATTGATGGAAAGGAATACGGTCATGATGAAACAGAGAGATGCAAAGTTCCAGATCGGACAAGTGGTTCGCCACCGGCTCTTCCCGTTCCGCGGCGTGATCTTCGATGTCGATGCGGAGTACGCGAACACGGAAGAATGGTGGAACGCCATTCCAGCCGAAGTTCGGCCCGATCGCGATCAGCCCTTCTACCATCTGCTGGCGGAAAACGATGAAAGCGAATATGTCGCCTACGTTTCCGAGCAGAACCTGATGTCAGACGACACGGGAACACCGGTTCGCCACTCGCAGGTCGAGACTTTCTTTGATCCGGAGACCATCGGTCAGTACAAGCCGAAAGCCGTGGTCACGCACTGAAGCGAGACGTGTTCGCTCAGAGCATTACAACAAAAAAGCCCGGATCGCGAGATCCGGGCTTTTTTGTTGAGGAGACTGGCTCCGGTCAGTTCTGCTTGGCAGCCTTCTGGGCTTCTTCCAGCTTCTTGCGCGCGTCTTCTGCTTTCTTCTGCATTTCTTCCTGCAGAAGGCGCTGGCGCTCCTGAAGCTTCGACTGCTCGATCGGTTCGCCGTCGAATACGCCGGTAAAGCCTTCAAGCGACATCTTGATGGGGTTCGGGGCGCGCTGGAAGTTGATCGAGGTGAAGACCACTTCGCTGCCCTTCTTCAGGCTGGCGATGACGGCGTCTGTCAGCGGAGCTTCTGCCACGCACTTGTCAGGCATGCAGATCGCGTAGTCGAGCTTGATCGGCTTTCCGCCATCGATCTGGACTTGCACGCCAGGCGGCAGGAGACGAGCGGAAGGAACTGACACCTGAAGGATCTTCCGGTTGACCTTACCCTGAACGCTGATGAGACCGGCGGCAGTGATGAGCTGGCCGTTATTGGCGGAGAGAAGGTTCTGCACGATGCAGACGTCGTTGTCTTCCTGCTTGGTGCAAACTTTGAACCAGCCCTGCGGCGGGCGCTGGGATGCCTGCTGCGCGAAAGAAGCCGATGGCATTGCAGCAGCCGCTACGGCGCCGGCGAAAGCCGAAATGGCGACTTTCCTGGTGAGGGTGGGCTTGAAGGTCATAACGATATCCGTCTCCTGAATTCCATCGTTTCTGCGGCTCGGGTGCAGCGCTCCTTTGAGGAAACGCGCAACATCACGTTCACTACAGGATCGGTTGCGATCGTTCTGACTGGGACCACCAGGATCCCGAGAACCACCCAAGCGAATCCGCTCATCCCAATGTCGCTTGCTCGTCCAACGTCTGCCGGCTCGACCAATGTCTGCTAGCGTGAGGAGGCGAGTGCGCGGCCGCCCGCTCCTCTGTTGGTCAATTGAGGCATTTGCATGACCCGTCGAGTGGCGGTTCCCTCTCCTAACGCGTCACGCCGGTCTAATCCAGTCATGCGCGCTGAAAATTGCGCTCTCGGACAGGACATTTCGCAAAGGTCTCGGCACACGAGAGCCATTTCGTGGACCGAAGGTTCAAAAATCGGCTCGGCATGGTAGGGTCGGCAGGAATCGTTTCTGGATCCGCTCGAACTTTAGCCGGGCCATCCGCATCGGAGAACCGCGTGCGCGCATTGTTTCTGGGCTTTGCCCTGTTCACGTCCCTCTCGGCCGCTGGCGCAGCTATTGCCGAGCCCGTCCACGGCATTGCCATGCATGGGACGCCGGCCCTGCCCGCCGACTTCAAGAACTTCCCTTATGTCGATCCGCAGGTAAAGAAGGGCGGTCATATCTCTTATGGCGTCGTCGGGTCGTTCGATAATCTCAATCCGTTCATTCTGAAGAGCATGCGCACGACGGCACGCGGCATGCTCGATCCGGAATACGGCAATCTCATCTATGATTCCCTGATGACGCGTTCGCGCGACGAGGCATTTTCGCTCTACGGCCTGTTGGCGGAAACGGTGGAGTGGGATGAGGATCGCACCTTCATCCAGTTCAATCTCAATCCCAAGGCGCGCTGGTCCGATGGTCAGCCGGTGACGCCGGAGGATGTCATCTTCACGTTCGAGATCTTCCGCGATAAGGGCCGCGTGCCCTTTGCCTCAAGGCTCGACAAGGTGGCCAAGATGGAGAAAATCGGCGACCGCAGCGTCCGATTTACCTTCAATGAGAAGAGCGATCGCGAGTTCCCGCTCCTGATTGCAATGACGCCGATACTCCCGAAGCATGCGACCCCGGTCGAGACCTTCGACCAGACCACGTTGACCTTCCCGATCGGGTCCGGCCCCTACAAGGTCGCCTCCGTGACGCCGGGGGAGCGGATCGTCTACGAGCGCGATCCGAACTATTGGGCGAAGGACCTGCCGTCGAAGATCGGACAGGACAATTACGACCGTGTTTCCGTCGAGTATTTTCTTCAGGACAATTCGCTCTTCGAAGCCTTCAAGAAGGGCGAGATCGACATCTACCCCGAAGGCAGCCCCAATCGATGGGCGCGCAGCTATAATTTTCCGGCGGTCCAATCCGGTGAGGTCATCAAGGACACCTTTTCGCCGAAGACGCCATCGGGAATGCTGGGCTTCGTCTTCAACACCCGCCGGGCGATGTTCGCCAATCCGAAGCTGCGGCAGGGGCTCGCCCTCGTCTTCGACTTCGAGTGGGTCAACAAGAACCTTTACGATGGCGCCTACACGCGTACGCAGAGCTACTGGCAGAATTCCGTTCTCTCCTATCTCGGCCAGCCGGCCGACGATCGCGAACTGGGTTTCCTCGGCGACATTCGCAACCGCATTCTTCCCGGGGTGCTCGATGGAACGTACCGCCTGCCCGTCACCGATGCCTCCGGGCGCGACCGGAATGTGCTGCGCGAAGCGGTGACGCTGCTGCGCGAAGCCGGCTATACGATTCGCGACGGACAGATGAAGAATGCGGATGGTCAGCAGCTTGCCTTCGAGATCATGACGCAGAACGAGGGGCAGGAGAAGATGGCGCTCGCCTACCAGCGCTCCCTCGCCGCGCTTGGGATTCGGGCCGGCGTGCGCACGGTCGACGACGCTCAGTACCAGCAGCGCAGCCAGTCCTTCGACTACGACATCATCATCAAGTCCTTCCCCTCCTCGCTTTCGCCGGGCATCGAGCAGGTCGGTCGATGGTCGTCGCAATCGCGTGATCGGCAGGGCAGCGAAAATTTCGCCGGCGTCGCCGACAAGGACATCGATACTCTGATCAACAACATCCTCCAGGCACGCTCGCAGGAAGATTTCACAGCGGCCGTTCGCGCCCATGACAGGATGCTTGTCTCGAACTTCTATGTTGTGCCACTTTATCACGTGGCGTCGCAGTGGGTCGGTCGCCATAAGCGCATCGGCAGACCGAATACGGTGCCACTCTACGGGTACAGCCTGCCGACGTGGTGGGATGTCGACGCACAAAAGACCTCGGCACCTGTCCCGCAGCAGCCCGCCGTGCCTCAGGGTCAGCAAATCGAACAAGGGAAGTAACAACGATGGAACACGTCACCATCGACGTCGTCTCGGACGTCGTCTGCCCATGGTGCTATCTCGGCAAGGCAAGGCTGGACAAGGCCATCGCGGAACTGGCAAACGAAATCCTCGTTACAGTCACCTGGCGCCCCTATCAGCTCAATCCGGACCTGCCGCCGGAAGGCGTCGATCACAAGGCGCACCTTGCGGCAAAGCTTGGCGGAGAGGCAGCCGTTGCGCGGGCGCATGAGACCCTCGCCGCCCTCGGACGTGCCGATGGCATTGCATTCGACTTCGATGCCGTAAAGATCTCGCCGAACACGCTGGACGCGCACAGGCTTGTCCGCTGGGCGCAGGCAGAAGGCGCTGACATACAGGCAAACGTGGTATCCGGCCTGTTCCGGGCCAACTTCGAGGAAGGTCGCAATGTCGGCGACCGGGAGACCCTCATCGATATCGCCGAGGCCGGTGGCCTCGATCGTGCCGTTGTCACGGCGCTGCTCGCCTCCGACGCCGACGCAGCCGACGTAAAGACAGAGATCGACATGGCGCGCGATATGGGCGTTACCGGCGTGCCGTGCTTTATCATCGAGAGCAAGTATGCCGTGATGGGTGCGCAATCGGTCGATGCTCTGGTCAGCGCCCTGCGGGACATCGCCCAGATGAAGAATCAGGCCAACATCCATTAAAGTGTTCGTCCGGTCCTAGGTGGCCACTATCCGTGCCATCGTCGCGGCATCTCCGGCCGAGGCCTTCTCGATCGCCTCTCTTCGCTTGTCCTCATCCTTATCCTTCGACCCGACGGATGATCCGAAGTGGAAGGCGATTACGGTTGCGAACGCTGTCGAAAAAGCACCAAGGATGATGTTGAAGACCGTCGAGTTCGCGGCTGGAATCACCACGAAGGCAGTCATGTAGACGAGGACGATAAATCCGCCCGTGATGCCGAGCGAAAGAACCGGATTTACCCAGATGTGCTTCGCGTTCCTTGCTTGCAGTTCCAGGTAAAACCGGCGCGCTTGCTCAAGCTTTTCGAATTCGACGTCGAGACGTCGAAGTTTCTCGGCAACCTCGTCAGATGCCGAGGGACCCACCGGAATAGCAGGTGCCGAAGCAGCGCCGCTGACTTTCTCCATCAGGGCCGATACTTCGGTAACGACGCGCTTCTCAAGAGCAGGATCATTGGCGAGAACTGCTTCGGCATCTACCAACAAATCTTTTCCAGAGACTGTCTTGAGAACGCCGATGACATCCGCTTCGAGATTTCCCGAGAGATCATCCTTCAGCGCCTTCTCAAGATCCGGCACCATCCTCTTTGCAAGCACAAGCCAGTCATCCATTGCCAATCTCCCGCCTAACGAGTGACAATGTTGATCAACACCAATAGCGTGTCAATATGCTAATTCAGAAAAAACTCACATAAACGCCGTCACCCCTTCGCGATCCCCGCGAGCTGCGTCATCAGCATCGCGGCACCGGCCAGCCGCTTCTCGGGCGTCGGATAATCGCGCTGGAAGAAAATGCTCTGGTCCTGCCGAACCTTGGCAAGCGTTCCCTGTTTGGCGATATAGCCGACGAGACCCGCGGGGTTCGGGAAATCGCGATTTCGGAAATGGACGACGACGCCCTTCGGCCCGGCATCGAGCTTCTCGACATTCGCTGTCCGGCAGAGCGACTTGACGTAGACGATCTTCAAGAGGTGCTGCACCTCTATCGGCAAAGGCCCGAACCGGTCGATGAGCTCAGCGCCGAAAGCATCGATATCGGCAAGCTCGGTGATTTCCCCGAGCCTGCGGTAGAGCATCAGGCGGAGATGGAGGTCCGGCACGTATTCGTCCGGGATCATCACCGGCGTACCGACGGATATCTGTGGCGACCAGCCGGTGTCGGTGACGTCTTCATCACCCTTCAGCTCGGCCACGGCCTCCTCCAGCATCTGCTGGTAGAGTTCGAAGCCGACTTCCTTGATATGACCGGACTGCTCGTCGCCGAGCAGGTTGCCGGCGCCCCGAATGTCGAGGTCGTGGCTTGCCAGCTGGAAACCCGCGCCGAGCGTGTCGAGCGATTGCAGCACCTTGAGCCGCCGCTCGGCCGGGCCGGTCAGCGTCTTGTTGACCGGCAGCGTGAACAGGGCAAAGGCCCGCACCTTCGACCGCCCCACCCGCCCGCGCAGCTGGTAGAGCTGCGCCAGACCGAACATATCGGCCCGGTGCACGATCAGCGTGTTGGCGCGGGGAACGTCGAGACCGGACTCCACGATCGTGGTCGATAGAAGCACATCGTACCGCCCCTCGTAGAACGCGTTCATAATGTCCTCGAGTTCGGTCGCCGGCATCTGCCCGTGCGCGACGGCAACCTTCAGCTCCGGCACGTCGGACTGCAGGAAGGCCCGCACGTCATCGAGATCGGCCAGCCGTGGGCACACGTAGAAACTCTGGCCGCCACGGTAATGCTCGCGCATCAGGGTCTCACGGATCACCAGCGCGTCGAAGGGCGAGATGAACGTCCGCACGGCCATGCGATCGACCGGTGGCGTCGTGATCAGCGAGAGCTCGCGCACGCCTGTGAGCGCAAGCTGCAGCGTCCTCGGGATAGGGGTTGCCGAGAGCGTCAGCACATGCACGTCCGACTTCAGCTCCTTCAGCCGTTCCTTATGCTTCACGCCGAAATGCTGCTCTTCGTCGATGATCAGGAGGCCGAGATTGGCGAAGTTGATGGCGCTGCCGAGCAAGGCATGGGTGCCGACGACGATATCGGTCTTGCCCTCGGCAACCTCCTTTTTTGTCAGCGCCAGCTCCTTGGAGCCGACAAGACGCGAGGCCTGAGCGAGACGAATCGGCAGTCCGCGGAAACGCTCGGTGAAAGACTTGAAATGCTGCCGTGCCAGAAGCGTCGTGGGAACGACGACCGCGACCTGTACGCCATTCATCGCTGCGATGAAGGCGGCGCGCAGTGCAACTTCGGTCTTGCCGAAGCCCACATCGCCGCACACCAGCCGGTCCATCGGCCGGCCGGCGCCGAGATCGTCCCGTACGGCTTCGATCGAGGTCATCTGGTCCTCGGTCTCGTCATAGGGGAAGCGCGCGGCGAATTCGTCATAGATGCCTTCAGGCGTCGTCAGCACGGGTGCGCGCCGCGTCAGCCGCGCGGCGGCGATGCGGATGAGGCCACCGGCCATGTCCAGCAGCCGCTTCTTCAGCTTGGCCTTGCGCGCTTGCCACGCGACACCGCCCAGCTTGTCCAGAATGGCATCGCTACCCTCCGAGCCGTATCGGGAGAGAAGGTCGATGTTTTCGACGGGCAGATAAAGCTTGGCATCGTCGGCGTAGACGAGCTCCAGACAGGCATGTGGAGCTCCGGCGGCCTCAATGGTCCGCAGCCCGACGAAGCGCCCGATGCCGTGCTCGGCGTGAACGACGATCGAGCCCTCGTCCAGCCCGGCCACCTCTGCGATGAAGTCAGCTCCACGCTTGCGGCGCTTGGAGCGGCGCACCATCCGGTCGCCAAGAATATCCTGCTCGCCGATGACGACGAGATCGCCACTCTCGAAGCCGCTTTCGAGGCTGAGAACCGCAGCTGCCGCCTCCCCCGATTTCAGCTTGCCGACTTCACTGAACGCGGCGACCGGCTTTATGTTGGCGAGCCCGTGCTCCGCCAGCACCTGGAGCAGCCGGTCGAGCGATCCCTCGGACCAGCCGGTGACCAGCACCTTGGCACCCTTGGCGCGCTTGTCGGCGATGTACTTGACCGCCTGATCGAACACGTTGACGCGCTCGCCTTCCGGCGTGCTCTCGCTGGCATTCTTTGCCCAGCGCACACCGAGGCGCGCGTCGATGGTCACGACCTTGCGGCCTTCACCTTCCGGCTCGGCGAAAGGTGACAGGCGAATGGCATGACCACTGGCAAGCGCTGCGGAAAACTGATCCGCCGTCAGATAAAGCTGCTCCGGCGGCACCGGCTTGTAGGGTGTTCCCTGCGATGCCTGATGCTTCCCCACGCCCGATTCGCGGCGGGCGTCGTAGTAGTCGTGCACGAGCTTGGAGCGCTCGGCCGCCGCCTCCCGGACCACATGGTCCGTGACGATCCGAAAGCCCGGGAGGTAGTCGAACACGCTGTCGAGCGTGTCGTAGAACAGCGGCAGCCAATGCTCCATGCCGGCATAGCGCCGGCCTTCGGACACAGCCTGATAGAGTGCATCGTCACGCGTCGTCGCGCCGAACAGCGCGAGATATCGTGTGCGGAAATGACTTATCGTCTCCGGCGTCAGCGAAACCTCGCTCATCGGATTGAGGTCGAGCGACAGCGCCTGCCCCGTCGTTCGCTGGCTTGCGGGGTCAAAGGAGCGGATGCTTTCCAGCGTATCGCCGAAGAAGTCCAGTCGTACAGGCTCCGAGCTGCCGGGAACGAAGACATCGAGAATGCCCCCGCGCACGGCATATTCGCCGACCTCGCGCACGGTCGCCACGCGCTCGAACCCGTTGCGAGACAGAAGTCCGGCCACATCGTCCATGCGGATGTTCGCGCCCGGCCGGGCGGAGAAGGCAAGGCCCTCTATCACGTCCTTCGGCGCCATCTTCTGAAGCGCTGCGTTCACGGTCACGAGCACGATGGCCGGATGCGGCTTGCGCGCATGCGCGATCAGCGCGCTCAGCGCGGAGAGGCGCCGGGCAGACACATCGGCGCTCGGCGAGACGCGGTCGTAGGGGAGACAATCCCAGCCCGGCAGCGTGAGAACCGGAATATCGGGCGCTGCAAAGCCGAGCATCTGCTCGATGTCGGCGAGGCGCTGCCCGTCGGACAGAATGTAGGCGACCGGCCCCTCCGCACGCGCAATCTCGGCAAGAAGCAGCGGCTCGACACCGGCGGGCACCGGGCCGATGGTGATCTCGCGCGCGACACCCGCGATCTTCTTCTTGTCAAATCCGGCTATCATTCATGAGGTCCTGTGGCAGTCGGTCGCGTCTGCGGTTCGAAGTCCGGACGGTAGGCGGAGATGCGCGCGAAGAGCGGCGTGCGGAAATGGTCGGGCAAGTCGCGTTCGCCCAGGATCCATTTCACGAGATCATTGTCTTCCTCGGCCATGATGCGTTCGAGCTCGTCGAGATCGCTATCCGGCAGATCGGCAAGCTCGTTGTCGGCGAATTGCCCGAAGACAAGATCCATCTCGCGCAGGCCGCGATGCCACGCCCGGAAGAGGATCTTGCGGCGGCGCAGATCGAGATCGGCGCTGGTGCGGGTGATGCCTGTCATGGACTATCCCTCTTGCGGCGTATGAGCGGTGCCGTGACCGTCGTCGGGACGAGCGAAATTGAGCCTTGCTGCCACGGTCCCGCCGCTCCTATAAACGCTGCACAACGACTTGTCAGCCTTGCCAAAGTCCGTTTCGTCAAGTGAAGTTCCCCAATGCGCCCTGCCCTCCTCGATCCGCTTTTCGCCTCGCTCGATACGCTGCCCGGCGTTGGCCCCAAAGTCGGCGAGTTTCTCGCCCGGCTGTTCGGTCGTGAGAGCATCGAGGATTGCCGTGTGGTGGACCTGCTTTTCCACGCGCCGCACTCCATCGTTGACCGCCGCCACCAGCCGGGCGTGATGAACGCGCTCGCCGGCGCGATCGTGACCATCAAGGGCAGGATCGACCGGCATCAGCCGCCGCCGCCCGGGCGCTCGTCCATGCCCTACCGTGTCTTCCTGCAGGATGACACCGGCGAGCTGGCGCTGACCTTCTTCAAGGTCAAGGGCAACTGGCTGGAGAAGCAGCTGCCGATCGACGACGTCGTCATCGTCTCAGGGAAGGTCGACTGGTTCAACGGCCGCGCCTCCATGGTCCATCCCGACCTGATGGTGCGGGAGGAGGACGCGGAGAACATACCGCTGGTCGAGCCGGTCTATGGACTGACGGCAGGCCTCTCGCCGAAGACGCTGCGGCGCACCATCGAGGCGGCGCTGACACGCATACCGAACTTCCCAGAATGGCTGGACGAGGCTCTTCTGGAAAAGCAGGATTTTTTGCCGGCGCGTGATGCCTTCATTGCCCTGCACGAACCGCGTGACGCCACGGATATCGATCCGCGCGCACCGGCGCGGCGACGGCTGGCCTATGACGAGCTTCTGGCGGGGCAACTGTCCCTCTCACTTGTTCGCCAGCGCCTGCGCACCGTGCCGGGAACCCCGGTCAAGGCGACCGGGGCGCTGAGCGGCCCTGTCATATCGGCCCTGCCCTTCTCCCTGACCGGCAGCCAGACGGCAGCGGTCGCGGATATTCTCGGCGATATGGCACGCGAGGAGCGCATGCTTCGGCTCCTTCAGGGTGACGTCGGCTCGGGCAAGACGGCCGTCGCGCTCATGGCGATGCTGGCGGCCGTCGAGGCTGGCGGGCAAGCCGCGCTCATGGCGCCGACGGAAATTCTCGCCCGCCAGCATTTCACGACGCTCAGCCGGCTCGCCGGTCCCGCGGGCGTGCGTATCGACGTGCTCACGGGTCGTACCAAAAGTCGCGAGCGTGATGCCGTGCTCGAGCGGCTGGCCTCCGGCGAAACCGATATCGTCATCGGCACCCATGCGCTCTTCCAGGACACGGTCGCCTATCATCGCCTGCTGCTGGCTGTGGTCGATGAACAGCACCGCTTCGGCGTCCATCAGCGCCTTCGGCTGACGGCAAAGGGCGTGTCGCCGCACATGCTGGTCATGACCGCGACGCCAATTCCGCGCACGCTGGTGCTCGCCGCCTTCGGCGATATGGACGTGTCCAAGCTCACCGAGAAGCCTGCCGGCCGAAAGCCGATACAGACTGTAACGTTGCCGACCGAGCGGCTGGACGATATCGTCGAACGGCTGCGTGCGGCAATCGAGGAAGGCAAGAAGATCTACTGGATCTGCCCGCTCGTGGAAGAATCTGAACTGTCCGACCTCATGTCGGCAGATGAACGTTTCCAGATTCTCGTCGCCCGCCTCGGCCCCGTCGCCGGCCTCATTCACGGCCGAATGGCCGGCCCGGAGAAGGATGCCGCGATGCTTGCCTTCAAGAATGGCGAGACGCGCCTCCTCGTTGCGACCACCGTCGTGGAAGTCGGGGTGGATGTGCCGGATGCGACGATCATGGTCATCGAACACGCCGAGCGCTTCGGCCTTGCCCAGCTCCACCAGCTGCGCGGTCGTGTCGGGCGTGGGGATCAGGCTTCGAGCTGCATTCTGCTCTACAAGGGTCCTCTCAGCCAGACCGCCCATTCCCGCCTGTCGATCCTGCGCGACACGGAGGACGGCTTCGTGATTGCGGAGGAAGACCTGAAGCTTCGGGGTGAAGGCGAGCTGCTCGGGACGCGGCAATCCGGCACGCCCGGCTTCCGTATTGCAAGCCTCGAAGCCCATGCGGACCTCCTGGAGATCGCGCGTAAGGATGCAGCCTACGTGATCGAGCGCGATCCGGACCTCACCACGCCGCGCGGAGAAGCGTTGCGAACCCTGCTCTACCTGCACCGCCGCGACGAAGCGATCCGCTTCCTGCGAGCTGGATGAACGTCACGATTCAATGACGACCGGAACCGGCTCGGCAGCCTTGCGACCCTTGCGCGTCGTCGCCACCGGCCCGCCCTCGGGTGGTGTGACGAGACCGACCGAGATCACGAGCTTGGCGGCATCCTCCGCGCTCATGTCCAGCGGCACGATCTTCTCGCGCTGCACGAAAACGAGGAACCCGGCTGTCGGCACAGGTGTCGGCGGCATGAAGCAGGCCACCATGTCGCGACCCATCGCGTCGAATTTCGAGGCAATCTCGCCTTTGGCATCCGTCGAGATGAACACCAGCGACCAGAGCCCGGCGCTCGGATACTCGATCAGCGCCGCCTTGTTGAACGGCGTGCCCTGTTCCTTCAACACCGTCTCGAAGATCTGCTTCAGGCTCTTGTAAAGTCCGCGCACCAGCGGCGTGCGGTTAAGCACCTGTTCGCCGAGGTTGACGATGGACCGGCCGATCAGGTTCTTTCCGAGGAAGCCGATGATCGTGATCATGATCAGCGCGATGAGCAGGCCGAAGCCCGGCACGGCAAAATTCAGGTAACTGTCCGGGTTGTAGCGCGCCGGAATGTACGGTTTCACCCAGCTGTCGGCCCAGCGCACGAAGCTCCACGTCAACCAGAGCGTGATCGCGATCGGCGCGCAGATGACCAGGCCAGCGAGAAAGTTGTTTCGCAGGCGAGTGGCAAGGGAAATGCGCGTCGGAGCTTCGGTCATGATGATTCCATCGGCGCTCGGTTTGCAGCCGCAAACGAATGATATGGCGTTGCGGCCGGGCGGACAATGGCAAAAGCTGCACTGCAACCACGCATGCTGCGGCTGCGATGGCGCTACTCGACCGTCACGGACTTTGCGAGATTTCGCGGCTGGTCCACGTCCGTGCCCATGAACACGGCGGTGTGGTAGGCCAGAAGCTGGATCGGTAGCGAAAAGATCATCGGCGCGATCAGCTCGTCCACGTTCGGCAGCACGATCGTGCTCATGGTCTCCAACTTGGAAGCAGCCGCGCCCCGCTCGTCGGTGATGAAGATGATCCGGCCTCCGCGGGCCGCAACCTCCTGCATGTTCGAAATGGTCTTCTCGAAGAACCGGTCGTGCGGCGCGATCACGATCACCGGCATATTCTCATCGATCAGGGCGATCGGCCCATGCTTCAGCTCACCGGCTGCATAGCCCTCGGCGTGGATGTAGGAAATCTCCTTCAGCTTCAGCGCGCCTTCCATGGCGAGAGGAAAGCTGGTGCCTCGGCCGAGATAAAGGACGTCCCTGCACTTGGAGAGTTCCCGTGCGAGGCTTTCCATCTTGGGCTGGATAGCATTCAAAACCCGCGCCATGATCCGCGGCATTTCGGCAAGGTGGCGCACGAGAACGCGTTCTTCCTCGACCGAAATGGTGCCGCGCGCGCGCCCTGCACCGACGGCCAGCGCTGCAAGCACCGCCAGCTGGCAGGTGAAGGCTTTCGTCGAGGCAACACCGATTTCCGGACCCGCGAGAATCGGGAAGACGGCATCCGACGAGCGCGCGATGGTGGATTCGCGCGCGTTGACGACCGCGCCGATCGTCAGGCCGAGATCCTTGCAGTAGCGCAGCGATGCCAGCGTGTCCGCCGTCTCACCCGATTGCGAGATGAACAGCGCTGCTGCATCCGGCGAAAGCGGAATATCGCGATAGCGAAACTCGGAGGCGACATCGATCTCGACCGGCAGCCGCGCATAGCGCTCGAACCAGTATTTGCCGATCAGGCCGGCGAGATAGGCCGTGCCGCAAGCCGAAATGGCAAGGCTCGGTATCCGCGCGAAATCGATGGCCGAGGCGGCGGCGCTGACACGGTTCTCCGTGAAATCGACATAATGTCCGAGGGCATGCGAGATGACCTCCGGCTGCTCGTAGATTTCCTTCTCCATGAAATGCCGGTGGTTGCCCTTGTCCACCATGTAGGCGGCAGCAATGGACACCTGCCGCGGCCGCATCACGCGATTGCCGTCATGGTCCAGGATCTCGACGCCATCGGCCGTCAACACGGCCCAGTCACCATCGTTGAGATAGGTGATCTCGTTGGTAAAGGGCGCGAGCGCAATGGCATCCGAGCCGAGAAACATCTCGTTCTTGCCATAGCCGACGGCAAGCGGCGGACCGGAACGGGCAGCAAGGATGGTGCCAGGCGCATCGGCAAACAGGACTGCGAGGGCATAGGCACCGGTCACGGCCTTCAGCATCGCCTGCATGGCCTGCTTCGCATCGAGCCCATCCCGGCGAAGCTTGGCGAGAAGCTGCGCGACGACCTCGGTATCCGTCTGTGTCAAGAAAGTTGCGCCGTCAGCGATCAGCGCGTCCTTGATCTCGGAAAAGTTCTCGATGATCCCGTTGTGAACCACCGCAACCCCATCCGTGAAATGCGGATGGGCATTGTTTTCCGTCGGCGCGCCATGCGTTGCCCAGCGTGTATGCGCGATGCCGATCAGGCCGGGAAGCGGGTCGCCGGCGAGCTTCGTTTCGAGGTTGAAAAGCTTGCCTTCGGCACGACGACGGTCGAGCTGCCCGTCATGGATCGTTGCCACACCCGCCGAATCATACCCACGATACTCGAGCCGCTTGAGCGCATCGACCAGCCTCTCCGAAACGGGCCGTGTCCCGACGATGCCGACGATGCCGCACATGAACTTCTCCGATATAATTGCGCCCAGACATTGAGCCTGAAGCTGACTACTGTTTTTTGCGCAGGGAGCAACCGGCGTGCCGTCACTTTCGGTATCAGTCGGTAACGCCGCCTGGCGCTGCAGCCCATGTCAACCCTTGCCGCTCTTGCCGGCCTTCTCGGCGAGATACCGCTCGCGCAACAGTTTCGCGCGGCCGGGCTTTACCGTCTGCCGGGCACGGCCGAAAGCCGCTGCATCCGCCGGCACGTCATCCGTGATGACGCTGCCGGACGCGATCAGCGCACCGTCACCGATGGTCACAGGGGCGACCAGCGAGGAGTTCGATCCGATGAAGGACTTCGCGCCGATCCGTGTGATATGCTTGTTCACCCCATCATAATTGCAGGTGATCGTGCCTGCCCCGATATTGGCACCAGCGCCGACGAAAGCGTCGCCGATATAGGTCAGGTGGTTCACCTTCGCCCCCTCGCCGATTTCGGACTTCTTGACCTCGCAGAAATTGCCCACTTTGGCGCGCTCCCCGAGATGCGCCCCCGGCCGCAACCGGGCAAACGGGCCGACCGCAGCGCCAGCCGAAACATGCGCGCCTTCCAGATGCGAGAACGCGTGAATGACGGCGCCACGCTCCACCGTCACGCCGGGTCCAAAGACCACATTAGGTTCGACAAGCACGTCCTGGTCGAGTTTCGTGTCGTAAGACAGAAAAACGGTTTCCGGCGCGATCATCGACACCCCCGAAATCATCAGCGCATGACGCTGGCGCGCCTGCCAGGCAGCTTCGATGGCTGCCAGTTCCGCCCGGTTGTTGCAGCCCATCAGCTCGGTCTCGGGCGCTTCGATGGCGATCGTGCGGGCGCCTCCAGCGCGCGCCACCTCCACCACATCCGTCAGGTAATATTCGCCCTTGGCATTGTCGTTGCTGATCGCATCGAGAAATGCGAGCGCGCGTGCGCCATTCATCGCCATCAGTCCGCCATTGCAATAGGTGATCGCCCGCTCGACCTCCGAGGCGTCCTTCTCCTCGCGGATCGCAAGCAGCGTCCCGTCCTCGATGATCAGCCGGCCATATCCCGTCGGCCGATCGGTATGGAAGCCGATGACCACGACGTCGTCGCCAGCGGCCAGCCGCGCACGCGCTGCTTTCAAGGGCTCGGCGGTGATGAGCGGCGTATCCCCGAAAACGACGACAACATCGTCATAGCCGCGTGATATGGCCTCGCGGGCTGCGAGCACGGCATGTCCGGTGCCCAGCCGCTCCGTCTGAAGATGCGTCGTCAGGACTAGATCCTCACGAAGCGCGGCGGCAGCCACCGCATCCGCGTCACGGCCCACCACGAGAGCAGCCGCTTGGATGCCGGCGCCGGAGAGCGATTCCATGACATGGGCGATCATCGCGCGGCCGGCGACGGGATGAAGCACCTTGGACATCGAGGACTTCATCCGCGTGCTCTCTCCGGCGGCAAGGACCACGGCGAGGCAGGTACGGGCGTCGGTGCTGGCGGTGCTCATGGCGTATCTCCCGGTCTCGTCCAGCCAAGCCGCCAGACGTTTCTGAGCCTCATAGAGCAAAAGACATGGCTTTGCGAAGCGGATTTACGGATGCATCCGCGTCGGTGGCGAGAATTTGGCTTCCCGCGGCAAGCGCTCGGAACCGGTGTTAACGTAATGAAAAGACGACGATGCGATAAGCAGGACAGTTCGAAAACTCAGCCGTTTTGAGGCGTTCCATGGCATCCGTCGCGAATGAAGGACTCGCAGCGCCGGAGGGCCAACGCTACTGGTTGAAGCGCTCCGCGCCGTTGCTCGTGCTTAGCGTTATGCTGCTCGTGCTGCCCTTGGGGCTTCTTAAAACTCTCCATCAGCCGATGGGCGCGATGATGTGGGACCTCTACATCTATCTGGACGCCACCAATCGGATTTCGAGCGGTCAGATCCCCTCCATCGATTTCTTCGCGCCGGTGGGTGCTCTCGGTTACTACCTGTTTGCCGGTGCAAACTGGCTTTTTCCCAACGGGCATCCTCTCCTTTTATCGGCATGGTCGCTGCTGGTCGTGACTGCGCCCCTCATGGCCGTGGTTCTGATCGACGTCCAGCGCCGCTCCCCGGCGCTCGCCTTCGCGTTGCTCGCGCCGTTTCTCCTGTACGCCCTGCTGCCGTTCAACATCGGTAGCTTCTACCCCTACCCCGGCTCCGAGGGCTTCGGCATCTACAACCGTCAGGTCTGCCAGCTGCTCTATGTGCTCGCTGCAGCCCTCGTCTTCGTCAAGGACGGCCGACGACTCTGCGGCATCGTCGCGGCGTGCATGCTGGCGCTCTTCTTCATCAAGATCACCGGCATCGTCGCCGGGGCCCTGATGTGCATATCGGCGCTCGCCGCCGGACGGCTGAGCTTGAAACACTCAACGATCGCAGCAGGCATCTTCGCCACCTGTCTTTTCGTCCTGGAACTCGCGACGGGCTTGGTTTCTGCCTATATCGGCGATATCCTTGCCCTCCTCCAGCTGAACGACGAAACGCTTCTACCTCGGCTTCTGAAGTCTGCCTCGATGAATATCGGCGTCTCGCTGGCCACAGCGGGGCTGTGCATCGTGCTTGCCGTCACCGATCTCGTTCGTGTCCGCGAGCGCCTGCGCGGCGCAGCCTCCGCACCATCGGCAAAGTCGTTTTCCGCGATCGCGGATCTCCCAGTCGTCTGGATAACCATTTTCCTTCTTGCCGGCCTCTTCTTCGAAAGTCAGAATACCGGCAGCCAGCCCCTGATTTTTCTTTATCCGCTCGTGCTTGCTGCCGGCCTCGATCATTATCGCCGCCACGGCAATTCGGTGCGCTCCGGCGTGGTCGCCGTGCTCGCTCTCGCCGTCGTCATTCCCCCGGCTGTCACCATCGTCCAGAAGGCCACTCGCGCCTGGGTCGGCATGCTGGGAACAGTGCGTCTCGATCACCGCAACCTGAAGACACTGGGCGCCTTTGCCATCCGGCCAAGCTTTGCAGAGCGTGCGAAGCTCATGGAAGCGATGTTCGTCGAGAACCGGAAAGCCTTCGATGAACTGGCGCTTGCGGGAGAACCCTTCTCCGTCCTTCTGTTCAGCGATTTCGACTTTCAGTGGGCCTGGCTCGAAAACGCAGATCGTGCGGTGTCCGCGATACTAGCCTTCGAATCACTTGAGAACGTTCGGTTTGACACGGTCATGTCGATCGATTTCGTCAATCCGTTCCCTTGGCTGATGGATCGAAAGGCGCCACGCCACATTGCTATCGGCGCAGACCCGACAAGGGCCGTCCCGCCTCCGGGCAATGCGGAAAACGACGCCATACGGACGGTGGATCTTGCGCTGATGCCGACCTGCCCCGCCACGCCGACGCAGACGGACCTGCTCGCGCTCTATGCTCCGGCCCTTCTCCCCACCCATACCCGCGTGACGCTGACGCCATGCTACGACGCATTTGTTCGCAATGGCCTGATGCCCCCGTCATCAGGATCGCAGCGGCCATAAGACGGCCTTTGCAATTTCTCCTTAAATTGATTCCGATTTCGAAATTTATGCAGTAAGGAACGACACGGTTTGCCACGGGGCAAACGCGTGTTTTGTCGGTTGAGGTGCGCAGTCTTATGTTGGAAATGCTGAGGAGAGGCGCCCAGACCTGGGTCGTCAAAGGCCTGTTGATCGTTCTCGTGGCTTCGTTCGCAGTCTGGGGCGTCTCGTCTTCCATCGCGCCGAGCGCTTCGACGGCCGTTGTCACCGTCGGCGATATCGAGGTATCTCCGGCAGACTTCCGTCTTGCCTATGAACGACAGCTTTCCCAGCTTTCCCGCCAGTTCGGGACGCGCCTGTCGCGTGATCAGGCCCGCGCCTTCGGGGTCGAGGCGCAGGTCTACTCGCAGCTTGTGGCGGGCGCGACGCTCGATCAGCTCTCGAGGGACATGAACCTCGGCCTGTCGCAGGATCGCCTTGCCACCCTGATCAGCCAGGATCCGGCCTTCCGCGCCGTGAACGGCCAGTTCGATCGAACCGTCTTCTCCAGCGTCCTGCGCAATGCCGGTTTACGCGAAGTCGATTACATCACGAATCGCAGTCAGGTCGCGGTTCGCTCGCAGATCGTCGAGGCACTGTCGGATGGCTTCAAGGCGCCGACCGTGCTGACCGAAGCGCTGAAGACCTACCAGAACGAGACGCGTTCAGTCGATTACCTGCTTCTCTCGAACGCGAATGTGGATCCGATCAAGGCACCGGCGGATGATGTGCTTGCGCCATGGTTCGAGGAACACAAGGCCGAATATCGCGCGCTGGAGTTCCGCAAGATCTCCTACGTGAAGCTCGAGCCGACCGATATCGCCAACCCGGCGTCCGTGACCGAAGACGAACTGCGCGCCGATTACGAGAAGCGCAAGGCCACCTTTAGCACGCCGGAAACCCGCACGATCGAGCAGCTGACCTTCGCGAGCCGCACGGACGCCGATGCTGCTGCCGCAAAACTTGCCGCAGGCACGACCTTCGATGCACTTGTCTCCGAACAGGGCAAGACCTCCGCCGATGTCCTGCTAGGTGACTTCACCCGCGAACGCGTGCCGGATGCAAAGCTTGGCGATGTTGCTTTTGCTGTGGCCAGCGATGGCGGTATCACGCCTGTCGTCGATGGCGCCTTCGGCCCGGTCATTCTGCGCGTCACCAATATTCGTCCCGCAACCACGCGGTCCTTCGACGAGGTGAAGGAAGAACTCCGCCAGGAGGTCGCTCTTGCCAATGCGAGCAATGAAATCACAGCGATCCATGACAAGTTCGAAGATGCCCGCATTTCCGGGGCAACCCTTCAGGATGCGGCGACGGAAAGCAACCTGAAGGCTGTCTCCATCCCCGCCGTCGATGCACGCGGCAACGATGCGCAGGGCGAACGGATCGCCGATCTCCCTCAGCCGCAGGAATTGCTCGCCGAGGTTTTCAAGGCCGAACCGGGCAGTGACACCCTGCCGATCAATCTCGGCCGCGACGGCTATGTCTGGTTCGAGGTCGAGGACGTCATGCCCGCCCGCGACCGCACGCTGGACGAATCGCGCGAAAAGGTCGTCGCCGACTGGACGGCCGAGCAGCAACGCGCCGAGCTGGCCAAGCGCGCCGCGGACCTGAAGGCACGTGTGGAAAAGGGCGAAACTCTTCAGACGATTGCGACGGAACTGGGCATCGCCGTCGAGACGAAGACAGGTCTCCGCCGCACGGCACAGGATGCCGCGCTCTCCCCCGCTGCCGTAACGGCTGCCTTCAGCGGACCGAACGGCCTCGTGACGAACGCGCCCGGCACCGATGGCGAAGGACAGATCCTGCTCAAGGTGACGGCCGTCGAGAATGCTGCAGGCGATGCGCTGGATCAGGACAGCCGGCAGGTCGATGCCATCGCCCAGGCAAGCGGCGACGACATCCTCGACCAGATGGTGACCGAGTTGCAGACCCGCTACGGCGTTTCGATCAACCAGCAGGTGGCCGAAACGGCGCTGGCACAGCAGTAGGCGGACGGTATCGTATGGCGGACCTTAAACCCTTCATCGCCAAGGCGGCGCTCGGTCAGTCTCTCGACCGGGAGGACGCGCGGGCCGCCTTCGAGATCATCATGTCGGGCGCCGCGACACAATCGCAGATCGGCGGCTTCCTCATGGCGCTGCGGGTGCGCGGCGAAACGGTCGATGAAATCGTTGGTGCTGTCGGCGCCATGCGCGCGCGCATGCTCACGGTCGACGCGCCGCCCGAAGCGATCGATATCGTCGGAACCGGGGGCGATGGTGCCGGCACCTACAATATTTCGACGCTCGCCTCCCTGATCGTCGCCGGCGCGGGCGTCCCCGTCGCCAAGCACGGCAACCGCGCGCTCAGCTCGAAATCCGGCACGGCCGACGCGCTCTCCTGCCTCGGCGTCAAGCTCGATATCGGGCCGGACGCCATCGCCCGCTGCATTCGCGAAGCCGGCGTCGGCTTCATGTTCGCCCAGCAACACCATTCGGCGATGCGCCATGTCGGCCCCACCCGGGTCGAACTGGGCACCCGCACCATCTTCAATCTTCTCGGGCCGCTCTCCAATCCTGCGGGTGTCGGCCGCCAGCTGGTCGGCGTATTTTCGCCGCAATGGGTGGTTCCCGTCGCCGAAGTCCTGCGCGACCTCGGCTCGGTCAGTGTCTGGGTCGTCCATGGCGAAGGCCTCGACGAGATCACCACGACCGGCACGACACACGTTGCCGCGATCGAGAACGGCGCCATTCGCACCTTCGACCTGACGCCGGCTGATTTCGGTCTGCCGACGGTCGATCTCTCCGTCCTCAAGGGTGGCGATGGCGCATATAACGCAAAGGCGTTGAGCGGCGTCCTCGACGGCGATGTGACGCCCTATCGCGATATTTCCCTTGCCAATGCCGCTGCCGCCCTGGTCATTTCCGGCCGTGCAGGCTCGTTGATGGATGGCATGGCGATGGCACGCGACGCCCTGGAAACGGGCGCGGCCCGCGCCGCGCTCGAAGCGCTGATACGTGTATCGAATGCAGAGGAGGCCTGACATGAGCGACATTCTTCACCGCATCGAACTCTACAAGCGCGAGGAAATCGCCGCCGCGAAGACGCGTGTCTCGCTGGACGATCTCAAGGCCATGACTGCCGGCCAGGAAGCTCCGCGAGGATTCCTGAAGGCACTGGAGGCCAAGCGTGGGGCGAGCAAATATGGTCTCATCGCCGAGATCAAGAAGGCGTCTCCCAGCAAAGGCCTGATCCGCCCCGACTTCGATCCGCCGGCACTTGCAAAGGCGTACGAACGCGGCGGAGCAGCCTGCCTTTCGGTGTTGACGGATGGACCGAGCTTTCAGGGTGCGCCGGAATTTCTGACCGCTGCACGCGCGGCCTGCGGTCTTCCCGCACTGCGCAAGGATTTCATGTTCGAGACCTATCAGGTGCATGAGGCCCGAGCCTGGGGTGCCGATTGCATTTTACTCATCATGGCCTCGCTCACCGACGACGATGCGCGCCGGCTGGAAGACTGCGCATTCGAGCTTGGCATGGACGTCCTGGTCGAGGTGCACGACGAGCCAGAAACGGAGCGCGCGCTTCGCCTGTCGTCCCCCCTCCTTGGCATCAACAACCGCAACCTGAAAACCTTCGAGGTTGATCTCGCAGTGTCCGAGCGTCTTGCGCCGATGGTGCCGGACGATCGGCACCTCGTCGGCGAGAGCGGCATCTTTACCCCGGCCGACTGCGCCCGCCTGAAAACTGCCGGCATTGGCACGTTCCTCGTCGGCGAGAGCCTGATGCGGCAGGAGGATGTAGCGGCTGCTACCCGGCTCCTGCTCTCAGAGGCCGCCGCAACACAGGCAGCCGAGTGATGACGAACACGCCGCTGACCCATCTCGGTGAAACGGGCGAAGCCAGCATGGTCGATGTCGGCGACAAGGGTGAGACGGTCCGGATCGCCGTTGCCGAAGGCTATGTTCGCATGCAACCGGAAACATTGCGCCTCATCCTCGCTGGCGACGCAAAAAAGGGCGACGTCATCGGCACGGCCCGCCTCGCAGGCATCATGGCAGCCAAGCAGACGGCCAACCTCATCCCCCTCTGCCACCCTCTGATGTTGACCAAGGTTTCCGTCGATATCGTACCCGACGACACTCTTCCCGGCCTTCGTATCGAGACACTGGCCAAGCTCAACGGCCGCACCGGCGTCGAAATGGAGGCGCTGACAGCCGCAAGCGTCGCCTGCCTGACGATCTACGACATGGCGAAAGCCATCGATCGCGAGATGGAAATCGGCGGCATCCGCCTCCTGAAGAAGTCGGGCGGACGCTCCGGCGATTATGTGCGTGGCAGCACGAGCCGCGAGAGCGAACAGCCATGAGCCTGCTTCCCGTTGAGGATGCGCTGGCGCGCCTGCTGACTGCCGCCCGCGCTGTGACGGAGACGGAAGAGGTCGCTATCGGCGAAGCCCACGGGCGGGTCCTGGCCCGGAACGTTGCATCCCGCCTCACCCAACCGCCCTTCGACTCGTCTGCCATGGACGGCTATGCGTTACGCGCCGAGGATATCGCCGAGATCGGCGCCATTGTCACCGTCATCGGTGAATCCGCGGCGGGAAACCGCTTTGCCGGGACAGTTCTTCCCGGACAGGCAGTGCGCATCTTCACCGGTGCTCCTGTGCCGAACGGCGCCGATACGGTGCTAATCCAGGAAGATGCCGAGCGGCTTGACGATCATCGCATACAGACGCGCTTCGTGCCCGCACGGGGTCGTCATATTCGCCCACGCGGCCAGGATTTCCGTGAAGGCGATGTCGTCCTTCATAGCGGAGAGCAGCTCGATGCTGGTCGTCTCACGGTGGCTGCAGGTATGAACCACGCCCGTCTACACGTCTTCCGGCGTGTCCGTGTCGCTATTCTCGCGACAGGGGACGAACTTCTGCCGCCCGGGAGCGACCTGGGGCCCGACCAGATCGTCGCCTCGAACACCTTCGGCATCGCCGCCATCGCGCGGGAAAGCGGCGCCGAGATTATCGACCTCGGCATCGCACCCGACAGCAGATCGAGCATAGAGGAACAGCTGGCGGCTGCACAGGCGGCGGACGCCGATATCCTCGTCACACTCGGCGGTGCATCTGTCGGCGACCACGACCTCGTGCAATCGACCTTGGTCGGCGCCGGTATGGAGCTTGATTTCTGGCGCATCGCCATGCGCCCGGGCAAGCCGCTGATGGTCGGCCGCCTCGGCGACATGCAGGTGCTCGGCCTTCCCGGAAACCCCGTGTCGAGCCTCGTTTGCGGGTTCCTGTTCCTTGAGCCCCTCATCCGCACCCTCGGCCATCTCAAAGCGCGCAACCGCCTTGCGGCTGCCACGTCGGCCCGGCCCCTCGCCGCCAACGACAAGCGGCAGGATTACATCCGCGCGACGCTCGCTCGCTCGGCCGATGGCAGCCTTTCGGCAACAGCCTTCGAGCGGCAGGATTCCTCGATGATGCAAACGTTTGCCCAGTCGGACGCTTTGATCGTCAGGGCGCCGGGCGCACCGGCTGCAGACGCGGGATCGGCCTGCACCGTCTTGCTGCTACGCGACCTCTAGAGTTCATTGGGATCGTACAGCGATTCGTTTTGGCGACCTTTCCAAAACGGCCCGCAACCCTATCTCATCTGCTGGTAAGTATCGGTAACGAAGGGGATATCAGCATGAACCGAAACGGACTCTACGCTCTCTTGGGCGCACTGGTTGTTCTCGTCATCGTCATGGGCGTTTACATCTACGACCGCGAGAAGGAACCGCAGGGCGTCGAACTCAAGATCGGCGAGAATGGCATTTCGGTTCAGGAAAACTGAAGCGCGTAAGGCCGACGCAAGGCCTGCACGTTAAATCTTCATTAACCATTCCAGCAGATACTCAGGGTCAGGTGATCTGACTACGGATGAACTAGCAGGTTACAGGAACTCTGAGAACGAAAGGTCGGGCAACCCCCGGCCTTTTTGTTTGTCTCGAATGTACCGGTTAGTCGCGCCTCACTTTTCCGACGGAGCGACGTCGAGTTTCGACACCAGGATCTTGTCGATCCGGCGGCTATCCATATCCACGACTTCGAATCTGTATCCGAACGCCTCGGCAACATCCCCCTCCTCAGGAGATTTACGTAACTCCTGCACGAGGAAGCCAGCGATGGTCTCGTAGCTGCCATCCGAATCGATTTCATCAATGCCGATCGTCAGGTGAATTTCGTCGATCGGTGTACGACCGTCCACGAGATAAGACCCGTCTTCGCGGAGGCGAATCAGCGCATGCTCGATATCGTCGTAGTTCGACGGGAGCACGCCGACGATTGCCTCAAGAATATCGGCGATCGTGATGATGCCTTCGATGCTGCCATATTCGTCGACGATCATCGCCATGTTGATGCGCGAGGATTTGAAAGCTTCCAGCGCCTTCAGGCAAGACGCCGTCTCCGGCAGCGCATGAAGTTCCTTGACGAAGGCGCGAATGTCGAACGCCCCACGCGCTCCGACGTTCAAGACCTCCTTCACGAGCACGGCGCCGAGGATCTCGCCCGTGGCAGGGTCCATGACCGGATAACGGGAATGCGAGGTCTGCTCGATCTTCGCGCGCACAGCCTCCAGCGTGTCATTCGCATCGATGAAACTCACCTCGGTCCGGTGCGTCATGATGGATTTGACGTTGCGATCTCCCAGCCGGATGATGCGGCGCAACATTTCATGTTCGGATTTCTCGATGGCGCCGCTTTCGACACCTTCCGCCATGATCGCCTGAACCTCCTCTTCCGTCACCGCGTCCTTGTTGCTGGTCACGCCGAAGACGCGCATGAAGACTTTCGCCGAGCCTTCGAACAGATAGACGACCGGCGATACCACCTTCGACAGGATCGACATCGGCCGCGCCACGAACATGGCGATGCCTTCGGAATTGCGGAGCGCCAGCTGTTTCGGAATAAGCTCGCCGATGACGACCGAGAGATAGGTGATCAGGGTGACGACGGCAGCGACCGAAACGGTACTGCCATAGGGGTTGATCCAGCTGATATCGTTCAGGATCGGAGCCAGCTTGTCAGCGATCGTCGCGCCGCCGTACGCGCCGGCCAGTGTACCGACGAGCGTGATGCCGACCTGTACCGTCGAGAGGAACTTGCCCGGATCTTCCGCCAGGTTCAGCGCCATCTCCGCACGGACGTTTCCTTGCCGGGCCATTTGCCGCAGCATCGGCCGGCTGACGGAAACGAGGGCCATTTCCGACATGGCGAAGAAGGCATTGATCAGAAGAAGAACGAAAATGACGAGCAGTTCGGACATGGATCCTCGAAAACCGATGCTCGACACCCTGCAGGTTTGAGGGTTTACGAGTTCATCGTTTTCATGAAATAGGCGGAACCGCGCAATGCAGCAAGGCGGTACGGGGCAAGTTTTACCATTCTTGCGGCCGCAGTGCGCTGAATGTCAGCCCGCAACCGTTTCGGGAACGTCGTCCATGGCCACGCGAACACGGGCGCGACCGACGCGGATGACGACTTCCATCGCCGCGCGGGCCCCTGCCTCATCCCGTCTGCTGATCTGTTCCACGATGCGGATATGGTTGCGCGAGACGTCTTCGATGCCCTCGCGGTCGGCCGCAGGCGAACTGAGCTTGAAGATGCCGACCAGTGCTGCCTCGATCAGGCTGCCGACGCTGCGCATGAACGGATTGGCGGATGCTTCGGCAACGGCAAGGTGAAAACGAAGATCCGCGACAGCCAGCGATTCGGGTGTATGCGCGGGATCGCCCATGGCCACGGCAAGCCGCATCATGTGGCTGATCTCGGCTTCGGTCGCATGAATCGCGGCAAGCGCTGCGGCATGCGGTTCAAAAGCCATGCGAACCTCGCTGATATGCGTCAGGAAGTCCTCGTCGATGCCGTTGTGGAAGTGCCAGGTAAGGATGTCGCTGTCGAACAGGTTCCACTGGTTACGCGCTGTTACCCGCGTTCCGATGCGCGCCCTCGGCACGATCAATCCCTTGGCAGCCAGTGTCTTCATGGCTTCGCGCAGCACGGTGCGGGATACCTTGAAGCGCATGGCCAGTTCCTGATCGCCTGGCAGGATCGTGCCAACGGGGAATTCACCGGAAATAATCGCCCGGCCGAGCACATCCACAACCTGCGAATGGCTCGTGCGCGTATCGACGCCGGTAATCAGCGTCTCCAGCGGACCCTTCTTCATGCTTCCCCCTCGTAGGACTCAATACACATTCCGTCGCCACGTTCCTCCCGGACGACGTAAAAATCATATCATATGATAATATGAGTGTCTTGGAGGGAGAGGGTAGAATTTCCATTTCATCCGAGAATGAAATGGAATTCGAACGCAATAATGGAAATCGGTCGTTGCCGGGAGGCAAAATGATAAGCAGGGCAGCTTTCGCAGCCCTGCTTGGAAGATTTGTAGAGAGACAGTCTTACGGCGAACCCTCAGCCGAGCTTACTGCGGCAGCTTGTCATCGACGCCGTCAACGTAGAAGTTCAGGCCAAGGAGAACCTTGTCTTCCGCGGTCTCGCCAGCTTTGAGCCACTCGCTGCCATCCTGCTTCTTCAGCGGGCCTGTGAAAGGCTTCAGCTCGCCCGATTCGATCTTCGCCTGTGTCGCTTCGGCCATGGCCTTCACATCGTCGGGCATGTTCGTGTAGGGCGCCATCGTGAGGATGCCGTCCTTCAGGCCATCCCAGCTGGAAGCGGTTTCCCACTTGCCATCGAGGAAGGCCTGCGTGCGCTTGATGTAGTAGGCGCCCCAGGTGTCCACGATCGCCGTCATCTGCGTCTTCGGGCCGGCTGCAATCATGTCTGAGGCTTGGCCGAATGCCTTGATGCCGCGTTCGGCTGCAACCTGCATCGGCGCGGTGGTGTCGGTGTGCTGCGTCAGCACGTCGACGCCCTGGTCGATGAGCGCCTTGGCCGCGTCGGCTTCCTTGCCCGGATCGAACCATGTGTTCGCCCAGACGACCTTGATCTTGAAGTCCGGATTGACGGAACGCGCGCCGATCAGGAAGGCGTTGATACCCATCACGACTTCCGGGATCGGGAAGGAGGCGATGTAGCCCGCCACGCCCTTTTTCGACATCTTCGCCGCGATCTGCCCCTGGATGTAGCGGCCTTCGTAGAAGCGGCTGTTATAGGTTGCAACGTTCGGCGCAGTCTTGTAGCCGGTCGCGTGCTCGTACATGACCTTCGGGAATTTGGCGGCGACCTTCACCGTCGCATCCATGAAGCCGAACGACGTCGTGTAGATCAGGCCGCAGCCAGAGCGCGACAGGCGTTCGATGGCGCGTTCCGCATCCGGGCCTTCCGGCACGTTTTCGAGAAACTGCGTCTCGATCTTGTCGCCAAGCGCTTTTTCGAGATCCTGCCGACCGATGTCGTGAGCCTGCGTCCAGCCGCCGTCCGATTTGGAGCCGACATAGACGAAGCAGATCTTTGCCTTCTCCTGGGCGCTTGCCGAAGCGGCAAACCCGATAGCCGCCGTCGTGGCGACGAGAGCGAGGATAAGTTTCTTCATTTTGAACCTCTTATGTTGTCGAAGAATACGAGTAGCCGATCAGCGATCCGGCACGAAGGGTTTGCCGAGCGAGGCCGGCGTGTTGATCATCGTCATACGGCGGTTCTGCGAGATGAGCACGAGCACCACGATCGTTGCAAGGTAGGGAAGCGCCGACAGAAGCTGCGACGGCACGTTGAAGCCATTACCCTGTGCATAAAGCTGGCTGATGGACACCGCGCCGAACAGATAGCCACCGGCAACGATGCGCCACGGCCGCCAGGATGCGAAGACGACCAGTGCGAGCGCGATCCAGCCGCGCCCGGCTGTCATGTTCTCGACCCACTGCGGCGTATAGACGAGCGACAGTTGCGCGCCGGCGAGCCCGGCGCAGGCGCCGCCGAACATGACGGCGAGGTAACGGGTACGGATGACATTGATGCCGAGCGCATGAGCCGAGGTATGGCTGTCTCCCACCGAGCGCAGCTTCAGCCCGGCGCGGCTGCGAAACAGGAACCAGTGGATGCCGGCAATCAGTGCGATGGACAGATAGAAGATCAGGTCCTGCTGAAAGAGCAGCCGGCCGATGACCGGGATATCGCTGAGGACGGGAAAGACGATCTGCGGCAGCTTGATACCCGACTGCCCGGCATAGGGCTCCCCGATCTGACCGGAAAGGCCGAGGCCGAGAATGGTCAGCGCCAGACCGGTGGCGACCTGGTTCGCCACCAGCGTCAGCGTCAGGAAACCGAAGAGCAGCGAGAACACCGTGCCGGACAGAATACCCGCGAGGATGCCGATATAGGGCGACCCGGTCGCCTGAGTGGCAGCGAATGCGCAGACGGCCCCGATGATCATCATGCCCTCGACGCCGAGGTTGAGCACGCCGGACCGCTCTGTGACCAGTTCGCCAGCGGCTGCAATCACCAGCGGCGTCGCGGCCGTGATCACGGTCAGCAGAATGGCTTCGATGATACCCATGTCAGAGTGCTCCTTCCGCAGCCGCTGCGCCCGGTACCGCTTGGCCCGTCACCACCCCGCCTGACATTCGGCGCCAGACGATCCGGATGCGGTACTGGATCAGCGTGTCGCAGGAGAGCACGAAGAAGAGCAGCAGTCCCTGAAACACCCGGACGACCTTGTCCGATAGGGCGAGCGAAATCTGCGCCGCCTCACCGCCGAGATAAGTGAGACCGAGAACGAGGCCGGCGACGATGATCGCCAGCGGGTTGAGACGCCCGAGAAAGGCGACGATGATGGCGGTGAAGCCGTAGCCGGGCGAAATGACAGGCTGCAGCTTGCCGATGGCGCCGGAGACCTCGGAAATGCCGGCAAGCCCGGCAAAGGCGCCCGACAGTAGCATCGAAAACCAGATCATCCGCCGCGAGGAAAAGCCGGCGAACCGCCCTGCCCGCTCCGACTGTCCGAGAACCGAGATCTCGAAGCCCTTGAGCGTAAAGCGCATCATGAACCAGATGGCGAATGCAGCGACGATCGCGAAGGCGAATCCATAATTGGCGCGGCCGGAGGCCAGCATTTCCGGCAGGATTGCTTCCGGTGCGAATGTGCGCGTCACCGGGAAGTTGAACCCGCCGGGGTCGCGCCATGGCCCACGCACCAGCCAGTCGAGGAAAAACTGGGCGACATAGACCAGCATCAGGCTCGTCAGGATTTCATTCGTGTTCATCCGTGCCTTGAGAAAGGCGGGGATACCGGCATAGAGGGCGCCACCGATCATGGCCGTGACGAGCATCAGCGGCAGGACGAGCGCGGAATGCCACTCGTGAAAGACGACGGGGATGACGGAGCCGGCCACCGCACCCATGATGAACTGGCCTTCCGCACCGATATTCCAGTTGTTCGACCGGTAGCAGACCGACAGCCCGACACCGATCAGAATGAGCGGCGCCGCCTTGATGGCGAGTTCGTGCAGCGACCAGACTTCCGTCAGAGGTTCGATGAAGAAGCTGTAGAGCGCCAGTCCGGGGTCCTTGCCGAGAAACACGAACATGATCGCGCCGGCCACGACAGTCAGAACGAGCGCGATGACGGGAGACAGGAAGGCGTAGAGAAGAGAGACCTTCGGTCGCTTTTCAAGTTCAATGCGCATGGGCAGTTTCTTTCGCAGTCGCGGCAGCACCCGCCTCGGACGCCGTCGTCCCGTGCATGCCGCCCATCAGCAGCCCGATCCTTTCGCGTGACAGGGCTGAGGCAGGATAGATTTGTGAAAGCTTGCCCTCGTTGATGACGGCGATCTCGGTCGCCACCTCGAAGATTTCGTCGAGATCCTGACTGATGATCAGCACGGCGGAACCGGCCTTGGCGAGATCGACGAGCGCCTGACGGATGCGGCTTGCCGCGCCGGCATCGACACCCCAGGTCGGCTGGTTGACGATAAGCACCGAAGGTTGACGATCGAGCTCGCGCCCGACGATGAATTTCTGCAGGTTTCCACCCGACAGCGAGCCGGCAAGCGGATCTTCGCCACTTTTGCGCACGTCCATCGCTTCCGAAATGCGTTTTGCAGCCCGCTTGACCGCACCGTTGCGGATCAAGCCCAATCCGCCGCCGCCAATGAAGGCCTTGCGGTCCGAATAATAGCGCGCCAGCACGAGATTTTCCGACAGCGGCAAGGCGGATACCGCAGCATGCCCGTGTCGCTCCTCCGGCACGAAACCGGCGCCCAGCGCGCGTCGCTCGTTGATGCCCTGCCTGCCCACGGGTTTTTCGCGGATGAAGACGGCGTCGTTCTCAGCGGTTGGATATTCACCCGACAGGGCATCGAAGAGTTCACCCTGTCCGTTGCCTGCAACACCGGCAATCGCCAGCACCTCTCCGGCATGCACCTTCAGACAGATGTCCTTCAGCGCCACGGCGAACGGTGTGCGGGCCGCAGCTTTGAGATGTCGCGCTTCGAGTTGCACCTTGCCCTTCGCCGACGTAGCCGAGGCGCTGACATGGGCAACATCGCTGCCCACCATCATGCGTGCGAGCGATGCCGGTGTTTCCCGGCGCGGATCGCAGGCCCCTGTCACCTTGCCGTGTCGCAACACGGTCGCGCGGTCGCAGATGCGCTGAACCTCCTCCAGCCGATGGCTGATATAAAGAACCGAACGGCCTTCGCCCTTGAGCTTCGCCAGCGTCTCGAACAGCCGGTCGGCCTCCTGCGGCGTCAGCACGGATGTCGGCTCGTCGAGAATGATGAGGTGCGGGTTCTGGAGCAGCGCCCGCACGATCTCGATTCTCTGGCGCTCGCCGACGGAGAGGTCGGCCACATGTGCTTTCGGGTCGAGCGGCAGCCCGTAGCTGACCGACAGGGCGGCGGCCTCTTCCGAGATCTTGTTGAGCGATATGCCCGGGTCCATCGAAAGCGCGATGTTCTCCGCAACCGTCAGTGCTTCAAACAGGGAAAAGTGCTGGAACACCATGCCGATACCGAGGCGTCGTGCGGCACCGGGGCTTGCAATGTGCACCGGCTGGCCACGCCAGCAGATTTGCCCGCTCGTGGGCCCAATCACGCCGAAGAGCATTTTGACGAGGGTGGACTTCCCCGCGCCGTTCTCACCGAGAAGCGCATGGATTTCGCCTGGCCGTATATCGAGATCGATCCCGTTGCAGGCGGCAAATGTCCCGAAAATCTTCGTCAGCTTGCTGACCGACAGCAGTGTGCTGTCGGCGCTGGGTCCTTGAACCGCCACGCCATCCCTCTCTTTCAAGCCGCAGATGCCCGGGCGCCGTTTTCGGCTTCTCAGGGAATCAGCAAAGTTGTTCCGCTCGTCTTTCTGGCTTCCAGATCCGCATGTGCCTGGCTGGCATTATCAAGCGCATAGGTCTGGTTGATATTGATACGCACTTTATTGCTCCGCACAACATCAAACAAAGAGTTTGCACACGCCTCCAACTGCGGCCGCGTGGAGGTGTACGTGTAGAGTGTCGGACGGGTGGCAAACAGCGATCCCTTCTGCGACAGCATGCCGATGTTGAAGGCCTCCACGGCGCCGGACGAGTTGCCGAAACTCACCCAGAGACCCCGAGGCTTCAGGCAGTCGAGCGAGGCGGGATAGGTGTCCTTGCCAACGGAATCATACACCACATCAACGCCCTTGCCCTTGGTGATGTCCTTGACCCGCGCAACGAAATCCTCGGACCGATAGTCGATGACATGGTCGTAACCATGCTCGAGCGCCATCGCGATCTTCTCTGGCGAGCCGGCCGTGCCGATCACCGTCGCCCCGAGTGCCTTGGCCCACTGCCCGGCAATCTGTCCGACGCCGCCGGCTGCCGCATGAAACAGGAGAACCGTATCGGGCCCGACGGCAAAGGTCTGGTTGAGCAGGTACTGCGCGGTCATGCCCTTCAGCATCATAGCGGCCGCTGTTTCCAACGGAATATCGTCCGGCACCTTGATCAGCTGCTGCTCATCGATGTTGCGCTCGCTCGCATAGGCCCCGTCCGAACCGGCATAGGCGACGCGGTCGCCCTTCGAGAAAAGCGTGACGCCATCGCCGACCGCCGTCACGATACCCGCGCCTTCCTTACCCGGAACGAAGGGAAGGCTTGCCGCCTTATAGAGGCCGGTCCGGAAGTAAACGTCGATGAAGTTGACGCCGATCGCCTCCTGACGGATCTGAACCTCGCCGCGCGACGGCGGCGGAACGGTCAAGCCCTCGATCTTCAGGACGTCGGGACCGCCAAGCTCCCGTATCATGATTGCTCTTGCCATGGCCTGTTCCTTTATTCGCGTCCGAGATTGGGAAAGATCTGCAGAATAAACCCGATGACGTAGAGATAGACGCCTGTGCCGACGACGCCCCAGACGACCCAGCCGGGGGTCTCGAAATGCATCAGAAGCGCATAGGCACTGAGCACCGACCAGGCGGTGAAGACTGCGAGGTTGAGCGGCCGCAAACGCCGTACGCGCACGGGGTGGAGAAAGCTGATCGGCATGAAGGTGAGGAACACCGAGACGAAGACGACGATGGACGCCGCAAGCTCGCTTGCCTGCACCACGAAGAGCGTGAACACGACCATGTTCCAGACGACCGGAAAGCCGGAGAAGAAATACTCGTCGGTCTTCATGCCCATGTCGGCGTAATAGATCGCGCTCGACATGACGATGGCGCCTGCCGCGACGAATGACCAGGGCTCGCCGATCATGCCGCTCTGATAGAGCGCGAAGGCCGGGAGAAGGACATAGGTCACATAGTCGATGACGTTGTCGAGCGTATCGCCCGACCAGTTGGGCAACACTTCCTTGACGCGGACCTTCCGTGCGATCGGTCCGTCGATACCATCGACGGCCAGCGCCAGGCCCAGCCACCAGAACATATCAACAAAGCGATGTTCCGCAGCGGCGACGACGCCGAGGAAAGCGAGAAACGATCCCGAAGCCGTGAGCACATGGACCGAGAAAGCGCGGATCTCGGCGTAGGGAACCGGCTTGTAATTGAAGAACTTCATCGGCAGACGCATCCTGTGCTGACGCTTCGCGTAAACTCGGTGAGCGGCCCGGATATCGCCAGGCCATGCCGCACCGCCTCCTCCGCCGCGACGGTGTCGCTGCCGGCATGTCCGTAATATGCATCGTTTGCCCTGCTCTGCCAGCAAAAACAAACGATTGCCGATAGCCTTGCGTAATCCGCTGTGGACTTAGGCACCAAGTGCGGCAACGGCGACCATTCCAAAAAGGCTTGCCAGGCGGTACTGCATAATTCCGTAAATCGGAATCGATTTCACAAAAGATGATGCAGCAGGTGTAAAAGGCTACAGCGGACCTAAGTGCGTCATGTATGACGCACGGCGCTGCCGATATCGGATCGTACGGTGCGCGCCTGGGCCCTTCGCGGATAATGAGACGGCTGAGGCGAAGGAAGAGGACCGAATCATGGATCACTACGACATCGCCATCATCGGCGCCGGCCTCGCAGGAGCGCTTGCGGCGCTCGCTCTGTCCAGAGACGGACGCAGCGTAGCCTTGATCGCACCGGCCGCCCCGCATGACCGGCGAACAACAGCGTTGATGGACGAGGCTATTGGCTTTCTCAAACGGCTTGATCTTGGCGAAGAGGCGGCATCGCTCGGCGCACCGCTCGCAACCCTGCGCATCATCGACGGCACGGATCGTCTTCTGCGCGCGCCCGTCGTCACATTCCGGGCAGCCGAAATTGGCCTCGACGCCTTCGGCTACAATCTTCCGAACGCGCCATTCCTCGATGTCCTGAACCGCCGCATCGAAGCCGCACCGGCCATAACCCGCATTGATGCGAGACTGCAGGGCCTTGTGGAGAACGCGACGAGGTGCACCCTGACGCTGGCCGATGGACAGGCGCTGACGGCATCACTGGTGATCGGCGCAGACGGACGGCGCTCGCTCGTCCGCGATGCCTGTCATATCGAGACGCGCAACTGGAGCTATCCCCAGACGGCGCTCGTGCTGAATTTCGCGCATGAACGTCCGCATGAGAACATCTCGACGGAGTTTCACACTCGGCAGGGTCCCTTTACGCAGGTTCCGCTTCCCGGAAGACGTTCCAGCCTCGTCTGGGTGATGACGCCGGATGCCGCATCGCAGACGCTGACGTGGGACAGGGCCGCGCTGTCGAGCGCGGTGGAGCAACGGATGCAGTCCATGCTCGGGAAAGTCGATATCGACACCGAGCCGCAGACGTTTCCGCTTTCCGGCATGGCCGCGACCCGCTTCGGTAAAGGCCGTGTGATTCTCGTTGGCGAGGCAGCGCATGCGTTCCCGCCCATCGGCGCGCAGGGCCTGAACCTCAGCCTGCGCGACGTCATGACGCTGGTCGCCATGCTCGCCGAACTGCCGGCCGTGCCAGCGGATCTCGGTAATCGCTACGATCGGCGCCGCCGCGCGGATATTCTCAGCCGCACGGTCAGCGTGGATTTGCTGAACCGTTCCCTGCTCACCGGCTTCCTTCCGGTTCAGATGCTTCGGGCGGGCGGGCTTCAGGCTCTTTCGTCGGCAGGCGCACTGCGCAGCGTTGTCATGCAAGAGGGTCTGCGCCCGGGAAGTGCGATACGGTCGATGCTGGGCGGCTTACGGGAAAAGATCGGCCGGCACCCCGCCTGAACCGATCAGGTAGAGAAGAGCGGTGACACTGAACATGGAGAGAGCCGTCGTGATGAGGATTGTCGCAGACGCCCTCTCCTGCCAGACGCCGTACTGCTCGGCGATCACGAAGACGTTCGTTGCGGTCGGTAGCGCCGCAAGCAGCACCGCAGCCTGCACCCAGACCGGCTCGAAATGACCGGCCGCACTCAGCACGAGATACATCACCGCCGGGTGCAGCAGCAGCTTGGCCGGTACGATATAGGTCAGTTCGACCGGCGCCCTCTTTAGCGGCCGAAGGCCAAGCGTCACCCCCATCGCAAACAACGCACAAGGCGCTGCCGTCGGCGCAAGCGCCTCGATCAGGCGGCGGATCGCGACGGGCGGCTGCACCTGAAAAGCAGCCGCGGCGACGCCGATAGCCGTCGCCAGTATAAAGGGATGCAGCAGAATTTTGCGCAGGACGGATAGTGCGAGGCGTGCCGGGTTCTGCTTTTCGCTTCCCGCAATCGCCATGAGCGCCGGGGCCGTGATGAAATGCGCGACGTTCTCGATGGAGAATATCAGCGCGACGGGCACAGCCGCCCGTTCCCCAAGTGCAAGAAGGGCAAGTCCCGGACCCATGTAGCCGATATTGCCATAGGCAGCGGCAAGCCCCTGCACCGTCGCTTCAGCCAGAGGCGCGCGGCGAACCCATAACGCCACCCCGAAAATGAGCGCAAAAACGGAATAGGTCGCAGCGACATCCGCCAGAATGAAATCGAACCGGGTCAGTTCGTGTATCGGCGTGCGGGAAATGAGCGTGAAGAACAGCGATGGCAGCGCAAGATAGAGAATGTAGACGTTCAGCCACGCCATGCCTTCGAGGCCCGGCCTCGTTGGAACACCTCCACCCCTGTTTCGCCGCCCGAGACCATACGCTGCGCCGTAGCCGAGGAGGATCAGGCCAAAGAACGGTGCCACGAGGCTGAAAACATCTGTCATGTCGTGATCCCGTAGGTGGCGCGTGTCTGCTCAACCGATCTGCATCAGAACCGGAAAGGTCTGCTGAAACCAGATGGAGACCGTGCTGACGAGGCCGAACAGGAACGCAAGGCCGGCAACGACAAGCAGGCCGCCCATGATCTTCTCCGCAAGCCCCAGATGCCGCCGGAAGCGCGACAAAAAACCCATGAACGCACCGGAGAATGCGGCTGCGATCCAGAAAGGGATGGCGAGGCCGAGGGAATAGACGGCAAGAAGCATCGCACCCTCCGATACCGTATCGCGCGCTGCCGCGACGCCAAGGATCGTCCCGAGCACGGGGCCGATGCAGGGCGTCCAGCCGAAGCCGAAGGCAAGCCCCATGATGTAAGCACCCGACAGCGTGGCCGGCTTCCCACCGCCCTGAAAGCGCGCCTCCCGCCCAAGCAGGCCGATGCGCAGCACGCCGAGGAAATGCAGACCCATGATGATTACGACGATGCCGCCGATTCGCGAAAGCAGATCCATATGCTGCCGGAGAAGAAGACCGACAGACGACGCACCGATTCCCAGCGAGATGAAGACGGTGGAAAAGCCGAGCGTGAACAAAAGCGCAGACGGCAAGACGGCACGCCGCGTTGCAACCGCCGCCACGCCATTTCCGCCGCGAAACTGATCGACGGAGACGCCGGCCATGTAACAGAGGTAAGGCGGCACAAGTGGTAGAACGCAGGGCGAAAGGAACGACAGGGCCCCCGCAAGCACCGCCGTCCAGATTGAAATATCGGCTATCGACAAAACCTGTTCCTTCGAAACGATCCCGCTCGCGTGTGACAGCGCTGGACGGACGGAGACGGTGTTACCGCGCAAGGCCCCCGCCAGCAATGGCGCCAGACGCCGCATGCCGGAGACGTGACGCCCGTCTCACGTTAAGCCGTCATCAAATCCGTTGCCGCTTCCGCCGGCCTGTGTCGCATACCCGTTCCGCGCCAGCGGATGTTACCGCCGCGAAATCGGGGATCTGCGGATTTATGGGTTGACCGCAACCGCACGCCTATGCATATCTCCGCCAACTTTCGCCGGGCACCTTGGTGGCCGGCGCGGGAGCGCGTAGCTCAGTTGGTAGAGCAACGGACTTTTAATCTGTAGGTCCAGGGTTCGAATCCCTGCGCGCTCACCACTCTCCTTTCCAGCCCCTGTCCATAACGAGCCGAAGCCCAGAGGCCGGCGGGAACATTCTGTCTTCGAGGCAGTTTCCGGAGTGCCTAAATTATGAGGAGACAGGACGTGATCGAGTTCAAGAAGGTGCCGATGACAGGTGGCGAGAACGGCGACTTCCGTCCGGACGACGAAGCGGAATCGCAGGCCGTTCAATCTGTGCGGCAGGAGAAATCCGCTCGTGAAGATAAGGGGGACGCGTTGGAAGCGGGGCTCGAAGATACGTTTCCTGCAAGCGATCCGGTTTCCGTAACGGAGACTGCAATTCCATCGGGACGTTCGCCGTCCTCTAAAGAGCAGTCATAGACGGCCTTCTATGGATGAACGCGTGACTTCGCGTCATCCGAAGCGGAACGAAAACGCATATTCCGAGTTGATGCGGCGACAGTCAGGCTGAGACAGGAGATTGCGATGCTGGAAGCTTGGAGACAGCGGAAGCGAAGAGGCGCTGTTCTGGACGATTACAGCGTATTCATGGTTCGGGAGCTTCTGGTCTGGCTCGTTGGCGTTCCCGTTCCCATCGCGATGGTTATCGGTATGCTCGTTCTCTGACGGAAAGACACACAAGTCGATCCGGCTTCCTGTCTGCGATCAGGCAGACAGTGCAAGCATCGCGAACGTCAATCCCGAGATGGCGCATAGCGCCGCTATGACGACAATCAATTCCTTCATCATGAATTTATACATGGCGCATTACCCTTTGTTTGCACCGATGTAAGATCGAATATTTTCAACGCAAGCGTGCCCGGAGCAACACATCGTGATGGCGGGGCTGCGGGGATCGCATCTTACGGCCGCACGGCGTGGCAGACAGCTTGCGGACAGTTTCTCCCGGCACAATGATTTCACTGCACAGGCGTCCGAATCTCCGGTCACCGAACGTGCAGAAGATCAATGTTTGGAGCGAATACCGCGACGCAGTGCGACGTGCTATCGCCTTCAGTCGACCAAGCGGACGCTGTGACGATGAAGCTTACCTCCCTGCCCCTTGGCGTTATCCTGATCGCCTCCCTCGTCGCAACCGTCCTGACGATCGTTCTCGTTCCACATCGAGGCGCCGCAGCTCCACGGGCAGGCATAGATTCCATTCAGCGGCTGTAGGCCTGTCGCGCAGAACGCGCATCGGCTTGAATGGCAGAAAGCCCGTCGCGTGACGTCTCCTTCACATAACGGGCTTTGCAAGCGTTTTCAGCTATTCCGAAGGACCGATGCGCTTCAGGCTTGAAGAGAGCGCAGCGGCCGAATTCGATTTACTGGCAATCCGAAACGACGATCTTGCAGTTCGGGCAATCTTTGGTTGCCATCGTTTCGGCAGCCTTCTGGGTCGAGCCGTAGCCGATACCATAATTGACGCGATCCCCGGCGTAGGCGCCACACTGTTCAAACCATACGGCAACCTTGCAGTCGTCGTTTCCGGCGGACTTGCACTCCTGAACAGCGTTTCTTTCCGCTTCCTTCCGCGAGCTTCCCCAGCCCATTCCATAGCCGGCTTCGTCGGCTGCCATGCCCTGTTCGTCATTGACCGCGATGGCGCCGAACGCGAAAGCCGAACTGACCGGGCCGGCGAGAAGAACGGTTGTTGCAAAAGCGATACGAATAAAGGTCTTCATGAAAATCTCCCCCGAGGTCGAATGTCCCGACTATCGTCGAGCGTCCCTGCCGGAATGACGGGGACCTGGGGAGTATGGCTACAGGACCCGGGGGAACACGACAATATAGGCGCAGCCGTCGCCCATGATTTTATGTTGGGCATAGCTAATGCACATGGTGAACGTCGGCTGGCCCATTCTCGTCAGACAGTTGCTGGCGGTCGATGGGCGTTGAAGACGTTGCATTCACCTCAACCGCAAAGGTGCACCGACAGCCTGCCATTGTATACAGCCGCTGCGTGCATACGTTATTTCCCGGCGAATGGATCGGCGAGAGCAGCCTCTGGCCGGCTGATAGGGTACTTCGTACCGGAGACCTTGGCAGCCATGGCTTTGGCGCCTGCCTGCTTCAAAAGCGTGCGGAAAACCGGATGCATGCCGCCATCGACGTACGCGCTCATGGAGGCGGCAATCGGCACGGGCCCACCGACGAGAGCATCGATCGCGCGGTTCTCCTCGGCAATCTTTGCCAGCGCCTGCGGTTCGATGCCCGGTGTGGCTTCCGGACATGCCGCAAGCGGGTCTGTCGGCTCGCCGTTCAGGAACGTCTTGTCGAATACGTAGCGTCCGCCGCAGGCCGATACCTTCGGCTGCCTGCGGGTGATCTCGAAGGCATCGTAACCCTCTTTGAGCACGCGCCAGAAGGCAAGATTCGGATCGCCACGATGCGCGGACATGTTCTGGGCCGTCATGCGGAAGGGAAAGGCCTGCACCTGAAAACTCGCCTGACCGCCTTCCAGCGCCCGCGCCACGATCGCATAGATTTCGCCGACGCCCTGGTCAGTCATCGCGTAGCAGCCGGAAGACGAGCACGCGCCATGGACCATCAGCGCTTCGCCGGTGTAGCCGAGCGCGCTTTCCAGCCGGTTCGGGTAGCCGAGGTTGAAAGAGACGTAGAACTGCGAGTTCGGATTGAGCATGCCCTTCGTCACATGGTAGAAACCTTCCGGCGCATGCCGGTCTCCCGACTTCCGCTTCGGCCCGAGATCACCGGACCAGCGGCAGATGGGGTACGTCTTCAGCAGTGCGTATTTGCCGCTCCGGTCGACCTTCCAGATCTCCAGTTCGCTTTCCTGCTTGAAAATGCGCACGAGCACGGGGCTCTCCGCCTTCATGCCCTTGCGGGTCATCTCCGCTACCATCTTCGACGACAGTTTCGGCGGCGCCTCCGTGACGTCGAGCGCCATGCAGCCACTCAACGCAATGCCGAGCGCGGCAATAGCGGCGGTCTGAACGCAGGCCTTGCGAAGGGCTTTCAGGGTCGAAAATGCTGGCATGCGGTCTCTATCGATCACAATCGCGACGAAGTTGTGTCGCAGCGGCGCGTGAAGTACACCGCTAACACACTCTCCCTACATGGTTAATCTTTCCTGAAGCCGGTCTGCGTCATCCCTTTCTCCAGAAAAGCCTGCGTCAGGGCTATACAATGCTGCAATGCACCCTAACCTCTTCGCATGAGCGATATGATCACATGGTTGGACCAATCCTTACGCTGGGTGCCCGACTGGGCCGTCAGCGTCATCCTCCTCGCGCTGCTGTTCGGCATCGGCATCTTCGTCCACAGGGTGCTTTTCGAGATCGCAACGCGCATCGCGGCAAAATACGACCTGTTCTGGCGGTCTTTGGTTGCGCGCTCTGAGCGACCGACGCGACTGGTTGCCATCATGGTTGCGCTTTCTTTCGGCGTCTCCATTGCGCCCCTGACATCCGGACAGGCAGAGACGCTGCACCACCTGCTGCTGCTCGGCTTCATCCTCGTCTTCGCCTGGATCGGCAAGGTCACGCTGCATATCTGGACGACGGTCTATCTGCGCCGGTTCAAACTGGATGCGGAAGATAATCTTCTCGCGCGCAAGCACGTCACACAGTCGCGGATTATGGAGCGCATTGCCGGCTTCGTTATCATCATCCTCGGCGTGGCCGCCTGCCTCATGACGTTTCCGGCCGTTCAGCAATATGGCGTCAGCCTTCTCGCCTCCGCAGGTGTCGCGGGTATCGTGCTCGGTCTGGCACTCCAGCCGGTTCTCAAGAACCTCTTCGCCGGCATTCAGCTGGCCATTACCCAGCCCATCCGGCTCGATGACGCATTGCTGATCGAAGGAGAGTGGGGAAATGTCGAGGAAATCACCGCGACCTATGTCGTCGTCAAGATATGGGACTGGCGGCGCCTCGTGCTGCCGCTCAGCTACTTCATCGAAAAGCCCTTTCAGAACTGGACCCGTGAGACCGCCGCTCTGATCGGCACCGTAATGGTCTATCTCGACTACAGCGTGCCCGTCGGCGCCATCCGAAAGGAAGCCGAGAAGATCGCTAAGGCTTCGCCACTCTGGGATGGGCAGGTGATAAACATCGCGGTGACGGACCTGAAGCCGGAGACCGTGGAGATCCGCATTCTCTGCTCGGCATCCAATGCCGCGCGCGCCTTCGACCTGCGCTGTGAAATGCGCGAAAAAATAATCGGCTTCATCGCCGAAACATATCCGACCGCCCTCCCGCACGTGCGCGCGGAACTCAAGATGGCTGAGACAGTCGGCAACATTGCAGTCACGACACCGTGGCGCGCGCAGGCATGAAACGGTGAATTACTGCCCTGCGAGAGTGCCCACCGGAAGATCGTAAGCGATCTTTCCTGTCCGCTCGAAGGTCAGGACGAGCGGGATGGTGTCGCCCTGGCGAAACGGCTTGACGACGTCCATGAACATCAGGTGCAAACCGCTGCCGGCAAGCGTCACCGTCTGACCCGCCGGAACGGGGATGCCATCGAGCTTGCGCATCCGCATAACGTCGTTTTCCATCGTCATCTCGTGCAGTTCAACCCGGCCGGCCACAGGGCTTTCGACGGCGGCAAGGCGGTCGTCAGCCGGCCCCGCATTCACGATCGTCAACCCGCCGCCCCCGACCTTCGCGCCCGGCGGCATCGGCTTGGCGGCGCCGCCGGAAAGTGTCAGCGCCCCGACGACCACCTGCCCGGCGTTTCCTGCAGTTTCGGCCGATGCAGCAGGCGTGGCGGCGAACCCCACGGGCACTGCGCTCGCCAGAGCGGCTATGAAGATGGTCTTCACCGAAAACATGTCGTCGTCTCCATGCGCGTCCGCGCAATAGCAATTGATCCGGCCACAATGCTATCGCGAGGCCATGATAAAGCAAAGACGAAAACATGTTCTCACGGCCTTCCGTCGGTATTTCCGCACCATGCCAGCGACGACGAAAATCTTTGTCCTTGCGACATTTTCTGCTTGCCAAGGGCGCCTTATCCTTCTTATCTGAACCTGATCTTGTTGGGAGAATCCAGCTTCGAGCTGGTGCCGAAGGAGCAACCGCCCCGGAAACTCTCAGGCCCACGAACCAGCAGGATGCCGGCAGGACTCTGGAGAGAAGCATTTCGCTCGCCGAAGGGATAACAATCTCAGGCACAGGAACAGAGGGGGCTCAATCGACGTCACGAATCCGTGTGCGTTGACACGAGCCGGCGCGCATGGCGCCAACCTGGAGACCGGATTTGGACGAACACACAGCCTCGAACGACGCCCCGCTGAAGCAGACGCCGCTGCATGCCCTGCATATCTCGCTTGATGCGCGCATGGTGCCCTTCGCCGGGTACGACATGCCGGTTCAGTATCCGGCCGGTGTCCTGAAAGAGCATCTGCACACCCGGGCCGCAGCCGGTCTGTTCGACGTGTCCCATATGGGCCAGGTGGAACTGCGGGCGGCCTCCGGCACGCTGGAGGACGCAGCCCTCGCACTCGAAAGCCTCGTGCCCGTCGATGTGCTCGGTATCGCCGAAGGTCGCCAGCGATACGCTCTCTTTACGGACGAAACCGGTGGTATCCTCGACGATCTGATGATTGCGCGGTTGCCCGACCGGTTCCTGATCGTGGTCAACGCGGCGTGCAAGGATGCCGATTTTGCTCACTTGAAGGCGCATTTGGGCGATCGCTTCGAACTGGCGCTGCTAGAGGATCGTGCGCTGCTGGCGTTGCAGGGACCCCGCGCGGAAGACGTTCTGGCGGAACTTTGGGCCGATGTCGCCGCCATGCGCTTCATGGATGTGGCCGAGGCGCTGATCCATGACGTTCCCTGCATCATCTCCCGCTCCGGCTACACCGGAGAGGACGGCTTCGAGATCTCCATTCCGGCCGATAAAGCCGAGGATATCGCCCGCCGCCTGCTCGATCATCCCGATGTTCTGCCGATCGGGCTTGGCGCCCGTGACAGTCTGCGGCTGGAAGCCGGTCTCTGCCTTTACGGCAACGATATCGACACGACCACCTGCCCGATCGAGGCGGCTCTCGAATGGGCCATCCAGAAAGCACGCCGGACGGGCGGCGCCCGCAGCGGCGGCTTTCCGGGTGCCGGCGCCATTCTGGATGCACAGACGAATGGCACGGCGATCCGCCGCGTTGGCCTGAAGCCGGAAGGCAAGGCGCCCATCCGTGGTGGCGCCACCCTCTTTTCCGACGCGACCGGTGCGACGGAAGTCGGCAAGGTCACCTCGGGCAGCTTTGGCCCGACCGTCGGCCATCCCGTGGCCATGGGCTATGTCGAGACCGGGCTTGCAACACCCGGCACCACCGTTTTCGCGGAGCTGCGCGGCAGGTATCTGCCGATGACCGTTTCCGTCCTTCCTTTCATCACCCCCACCTACAAGCGCTGATCAGGAGCCGATCCCATGCTGAAATTCACCGACGAACATGAGTGGCTGCAGATCGACGGCGACGTCGCGACTGTCGGCATCACCAAGCACGCTGCCGACCAGCTCGGCGACCTCGTTTTCGTGGAACTGCCTGAAACAGGGACGGCCCTGACCAAAGGCGAGAGCGCGGCAACCGTCGAATCCGTCAAGGCAGCTTCCGACGTCTATTGTCCGCTGGACGGCGAGATTCTGGAAACCAATCCGGCCATCGTTGAAGACCCTGCCCTCGTCAACGGTGACCCGCAGGGGGCCGGCTGGTTCTTCAAGCTGAAACTCTCCGACCCGTCTGCCGCCAACGCGCTGTTGGACGAGGACGCCTACAAGGAGCTGATCGCCTGATGACAACGCCTGTGACAACGCCGGCCGATTTCACCTTCACGGATTATCAGCCCTACGATTTCGCCAACCGCCGCCATATCGGCCCCTCGCCGTCCGAAATGGATGCGATGCTGAAGGTGATAGGCTATCCCTCGCTGGACGCCCTGATCGACGACACGGTTCCGGCAACCATCCGCCAGAAGACGCCGCTCGCCTGGGGTGCGGCGCTGACCGAGCGCGAAGCGCTCGATACGTTGCGCGAAACGGCGAACATGAACAAGCCGCTGGTGTCGCTGATCGGCCAGGGCTACTACGGCACGATCACGCCGCCGGTCGTCCAGCGCAACATTCTGGAAAACCCGGCCTGGTACACGGCCTACACGCCCTACCAGCCGGAGATCAGCCAGGGACGCCTCGAAGCCCTGCTGAACTACCAGACCATGGTCTGCGACCTCACCGGTCTCGACGTCGCCAACTCCTCGCTGCTGGATGAAGCCACTGCTGCCGCCGAAGCCATGGCGATGGCGGAACGTGTCTCCAAGTCCAAGCAGAAGACCTTCTTCGTGGACGAGAACTGCCACCCGCAAACAATTGCGCTCCTGAAGACCCGCGCCGAACCGCTCGGCTGGACGATCCTCGTCGGCAATCCGTTCGAGGATATGCAGTCCGCCGATGTCTTCGGCGCGATCTTCCAGTATCCCGGCACCTACGGGCACGTCAGCGACTTCACAGGTCTGATCTCGCGTCTGCACCAGACGGGTGCGATCGCCGTCGTTGCAGCCGATCCCATGGCGCTGGCACTTCTGAAGTCGCCCGGCGAAATGGGCGCTGACATCGCCATCGGCTCGACGCAGCGCTTCGGCGTTCCCGTTGGCTATGGTGGTCCGCACGCTGCCTACATGGCCGTCAAGGACACGCACAAGCGCTCCATGCCCGGTCGCCTCGTCGGCGTCTCGGTTGATAGCCGCGGGAACCGCGCCTATCGCCTGTCGCTTCAGACCCGCGAGCAGCACATCCGCCGCGAGAAGGCTACATCCAACATCTGCACCGCGCAGGTGCTGCTTGCCGTCATGGCGTCGATGTATGCGGTCTTCCATGGGCCGGAAGGCATCAAGGCCATCGCGCAAAGCATCCACCAGAAGACCGTTCGGCTGGCGAAGGGTCTTGAAGCTCTGGGCTACGCCGTCGAGCCGGAAACCTTCTTCGACACGGTGACTGTCGAAGTGGGCAAGCTGCAGTCGGTCATCATGAAGGCGGCTGTTGCGGAAGGCGTCAACCTGCGCAAGATCGGCGAGACCCGCATCGGCATCAGCCTAGACGAGCGCTCGCGACCGATCACGCTGGAATCCGTCTGGCGCGCTTTCGGCGGCAATTTCACCGTGGCGCAGTTCGAGCCGGACTACCGCCTGCCCTCAGCGCTGCTGCGGCGTAGCGCGTACCTGACCCACCCGATCTTCCACATGAACCGCGCGGAAAGCGAGATGACGCGCTACATCCGCCGGCTCTCGGATCGCGACCTCGCGCTGGACCGGGCCATGATTCCGCTCGGCTCCTGCACGATGAAGCTGAACGCAACGGCCGAGATGCTGCCGATCACCTGGCCGGAATTCGCCGAGATCCACCCCTTCGTTCCCGCCGATCAGGCGCTCGGCTACAAGGCGATGATCGACGATCTCTCCGAAAAGCTCTGCGCCGTTACTGGATACGACGCAATCTCGATGCAGCCGAACTCGGGTGCGCAGGGCGAATATGCCGGCCTCCTGACGATCCGCGCCTACCACCTCGCCAATAACGAGGGGCATCGCGACATCTGCCTCATCCCGACCTCGGCGCATGGCACCAATCCCGCCTCCGCCCAGATGGTCGGCATGAAGGTCGTGGTCGTCAAGGTCAGCGCCAACGGCGATATCGACATGGACGATTTTCGTGCAAAAGCAGAACAGTATGCCGAAACGCTCTCCTGCTGCATGATCACCTACCCCTCGACACATGGCGTGTTCGAGGAAAGCGTGCGCGAGGTCTGCGAAATCGTCCACAAGCATGGCGGTCAGGTCTATCTCGACGGCGCCAATATGAACGCGATGGTCGGCCTGTCACGCCCGGGCGATATCGGCTCCGATGTCAGCCACCTCAACCTGCACAAGACCTTCTGCATTCCGCATGGCGGCGGCGGTCCGGGCATGGGGCCGATCGGCGTCAAGGCGCACCTCGCGCCCTACCTGCCGCGTGATCCGTCCAATCCCGACAGCGCCGGCACGGGCGCGGTCTCGGCGGCTCCCTTCGGTTCGGCCTCCATCCTGCCGATCTCGTGGAGCTACTGCCTGATGATGGGCGGTGAAGGCCTGACGCAGGCAACCAAGGTCGCCATCCTCAACGCCAACTACATCGCAGCCCGTCTGAAGGGTGCCTACGACGTGCTCTACAAGTCGGCAAAGGGTCGCGTTGCCCATGAGTGCATCATCGACACGCGTCCTCTTTCGGAAAGCGCCGGCGTTACGGTGGACGATGTGGCCAAGCGGCTGATCGATTGCGGCTTCCACGCGCCCACCATGAGCTGGCCTGTTGCGGGAACATTGATGGTCGAGCCGACCGAGTCGGAAACCAAGGCCGAGATCGACCGCTTTTGCGACGCGATGCTGGCCATCCGCGAGGAAGCCCGCGCCGTCGAGGAAGGCCGTCTCGACCGGACGAACAACCCGCTGAAGAACGCCCCGCACACGGTGGAAGACCTCGTTGGAGACTGGGACCGCCCCTACTCCCGCGAACAGGCCTGCTTCCCGCCCGGCGCGTTCCGTGTCGACAAATACTGGTCTCCGGTCAATCGCGTCGACAACGTCTATGGGGACCGCAACCTCGTCTGCACCTGCCCGCCGCTTGAGGATTATGCGGAAGCCGCGGAGTAAACAGAAAAGAGGCCCGCCCGCCAGGAGCGGGCCTTTTGCATTAAACGTCCGGTGGTAGATCGTTCGTATTCTTGTCTCGTCACGCAGCTGGCAGGCTGACGATAAAGCAAGCGCCGTCGCTATAGTCAGGGTCCAGCTCGATCGTGCCGCCATGGCTTTCCGCGATGCGCCTGGCGAGTGAAAGACCGACGCCGGTACCGGGAAAGATGCTTTCGTCCCGGTACAGCCGTTGGAAGATGTCGAAGATCCGGTCAGCATGTTGCGGATCGATGCCGACTCCATTGTCCGAAAAGACGATGCGCGCAAAGCCACCGTCCCGACATCCCGAAATTTTCAGTTCCGGTGCGACACCGGCCCGCCGGTACTTTATCGCATTGCCGATGACGTTCTGGAACAGGCGCGTCAGCAGTTCTGAGTCGCCGATGACGTCGGGAAGCGTCCCGACCGTGATCTGTGCGCGGCTCTCGGCAATGTCGTTCTGGAGGTTGCCGAGCGCATCCTCGACCACGTCGCCGAGCGCCACACGCTGCGGGCTCGTGATCCGGTCTGCGATCCGCGCATAGTCGAGCAGGCTGTCGACGAGCTGCATCAGACGCCGCGATTTGCCCCGCAACTGCTCCGCGTATCGCGGCACATCTTCCAGTCTGCTTGTAGCGATGTCTTCCGCAATCATTTCGGCGAACATGGAAATCTGCCGCATGGGGGCCTTCAGGTCATGCGAGACAGTGCTTGTGAACTGGCCGAGCGCATCGTTCTTGCGCTGCAGTTCCGAGCTCTGTTCGGCAATACGCATCTGCTGCCGCTTCATCTGTGTGATGTCGCGACCCACCGTGACGTATTCGACAAGGCGCCCATCCTCGAAGACTGCGAGGTTCGACCATAGAATCCAGATTTCAGTGCCATCTGCGGATACACGGTGCTGCTCCCGCGTCGTCGCGGGCGCATCCAGCGTCAGCTCTCGCAGGATCTCTGCCAGCGAATCGCCTTCGACGATGAAATCAAGGCAGCTGCGGCCGACGACGGCGTCAGCGGGCAATCCGATGAAGGCAAGGAATCGCTGGTTGACGAACGTGTAAATGAGGTCGGGCGATATGCGGGTGATAAGGTCGGGAATGGTCTCGACGAGTGTCGCATAGTCCTGCCGCTGCCGTTCCAGCGCCTGTTCAACCTTCTTCAGGTCGGTCACATCCACACGAATGGCAACGGTGTTGCCGTCGGCTGTCAGGGTGTTCTCAGCCCGCAGCCACCGCCCGTTGTTGTAGGGAAAGATCTCCGGCACGCCGTCAGCCCTGCGGAACAGGTCCAACTGTCGCCGCATCCAGGCCTCGGCCTCGGCCGATCCTGGCGGATCGGGCGCCAACCCGTCCCGCGATAACATCTGCAACACGATATCTGCGACCGGCATGCCGATCTGCAAACGCTTTCCGACAGCACCGAAAAGCTGACGATAGGCCCTATTGAAGAGGATCAGCCGTTCGTTCTTGTCGTAAATCGCGATACCCTCGGCGATCGCGTCGAGCGCCGTATCCACAGCACGCGTCGCCGGCGCGACGTCCGCGCCATCGCCTTGGCGCTCGGAACGAATGATCCGGAGGAACGCGCTTGCTGGCTCACCGGAATTCTGCACGGCAATCGTCCGTGTCACCCCGCTGAAGGGGGTACCGTTGGCGTGCTTGTAGAGAACGGAGCTGTCATACGAGTCTATCGACTGATCCGGAAAAGCATCGTCCAGCAGACGTGCAATCCGGTGGCCGACCATCATGCCTGCATCCATGCCGAAGAGGATTAACGCGGCCTTGTTTGCCGAGACGATCTCGCCTTCGGGCGCCGTTACGATAACGGCGTCGGGATGATCATTGTAAAGCGCCTCAAGGATTATCGGGTCCAGAATGGGCAAGTCAGGCCTCTGCGGCTTTGGTGAGCATCAACGAACAGTACGGCCTAGAGATTTCCGGCCGGTTGATGTCAGTGAGGAAACAGGCGTTTCTCAAAGCAGGAGGTTGTTCAGCACGCTATGCTGTAGCGGCCAGAACGAGCACTCTTCATTTGCCAGACGTGACGGCCGACAGGCTGTCAGCCGACGCGCACCACGGCCTCACCCTTGGCCGCAAGCGCTGCGAGATCCGCCGGCTTGAGTTCGACCGATTCGCCGCAACCGCAGGCCGATGTCTGGTTGGGATTGTTGAAGGTGAAGCCCGAACGCATCTTCGTCACCTCGAAATCCATGCGCGTGCCGAGCAGATACAGCACAGCCTCGGGCGCGACCCAGACCCGGGCACCCGCGTGCTCTATCAGGTCGTCCTTCGGGTTCGGTTCCGCCACGAGATCGACGGCATATTCCATGCCGGCGCAGCCACCTTTCTTGATGGAGAGCCGTATGCCCTTCGTGTCGCCACCCGCATTCTCAACGATGGCATTGACGCGCTGTGCAGCGGCGTCGGACAGGCTCATGACCGCAAAACCCATGGAAAGTCTCCTTGCAACAACCGGGTTCAAGGCCCGGTGCTTCGGATGTAAATGTATGCCCCAATCGGCCGACGATCAATACCAGCCGACGGCGACTTGCGCTTCCTCGGACATGCGATCCGGCGACCATGGCGGGTCGAATGTCATGGACACCTCGACGCCGGAAACGCCTTCGACGGCGCCGACCGCATTTTCGACCCAGCCCGGCATTTCCCCGGCCACCGGGCAGCCGGGAGCCGTGAGCGTCATGGCAATCTTCACCATGCGGTCGTCCTCGATGTCGATTTTGTAGATCAGCCCGAGCTCGTAGATATCGGCCGGAATTTCCGGATCATAGACGGTCTTCAGAGCGGAGATCACATCGTCAGACAGGCGCGCCAGCTCTTCCGGCGGGATGGCCGACTGGACGATCCCGCCGCGGGCATCCGATACTTCGCCGGTGGTCTCAGCCTGGGTCTCAAGGGTCATGCTCGTATCCTCACGCAAAGAATTTCCGCGCCTGTTCCAGCGCAGAGACCAGCACGTCGACTTCGGCGCGCGTGTTGTAAAGCCCGAATGAAGCCCGGCAGGTGGACGTCACGCCGAACCTCTTGAGAAGCGGCATGGCGCAATGGGTGCCGGCCCGTACCGCAACGCCTGCCCGGTCGATGACCGTGGACACATCATGGGCGTGGACTCCTTCGATCTCGAAGGAGAAGATGCCGCCCTTGCCGGGCGCCTGCCCGATCACGCGCAGCGCGTTGACCGACTGCAGGCGCTCGGCCGCATAGGCCGCTAGATCCGCCTCGTGCCGCGCGATCCTGTCACGTCCGATGCCGTCCATGTAGTCGAGCGCGACGCCAAGCCCGATGGCCTGAACGATCGGCGGTGTGCCTGCCTCAAAACGATGGGGCGGTTCGTTGTAGCTGATCGCATCCTCGCTGACGTCGATGATCATCTCGCCGCCGCCCATGAAGGGCCGCATGTCGGCCAGCCGCTCTTTCTTGCCATAGAGCACGCCGATACCGGACGGACCGTAGAGCTTGTGACCGGTCATCACATACCAGTCGCAATCGATGTCCTGCACATCGACCGGCATGTGCACCGCCGCCTGGCTGCCGTCGACCAGAACGGGAATGCCACGCTCATGCGCGATGCGGCAAATTTCCTTGACGTCGACGATCGTGCCAAGCGCGTTCGACATATGCGTGATCGCGACGAGCTTCGTCTTCGGAGTCAGGCATTTGACGAAATCATCGATATGGAACGCACCCTGATCATCCACAGGCGCCCAGACGAGTTTCGCGCCCTGCCGCTCACGGATAAAGTGCCAGGGCACGATATTGGAGTGGTGTTCCATGATCGAGATCAGGATCTCGTCATCCGCCCCGAGCTTCGGCATGCCCCAGCCATAGGCGACCGTGTTGATCGCCTCGGTCGAGGATTTGGTAAACACGATGTCATCGACAGACGGCGCGTTCAGGAAGCGCCGCACCGTCTCGCGCGACAACTCATAGGCGTCCGTCGCGGCATTCGAAAGGAAATGCAGGCCGCGATGGACATTGGCATATTCATTGGCATACGCATGGCTGATCGCGTCGATGACAGCCTGCGGTTTCTGGGCCGAGGCGCCATTGTCGAGATAGACGAGCGGCTTGCCGTAGACGGTCCGCGACAGGATCGGGAAATCCTGCCGTATCCGCTCGACGTCATATGCCTGTGTTGAGACCGTCTGGTCCATGATGCCTCTGCTTTCTGCCCCGGTCCGAGCGCGTGACGGATACGATCAGGCGTGCCGCGCCAGCCATTCGGAGATGATGAGTTCCAGCGGTTCGATCAATGTCTCGCTCTCCAGTTCCTCGACGATCTCGTCCACAAAGGCGTTGACCAGCATGGCGCGCGCCCGGTTTTCAGGAATGCCACGGGCCTGGAGATAGTAGAGATGCGTCGGGTTCAGATCGATCACGGTTGCACCGTGACCGCACTGGACGTCGTCGGCGAAGATTTCCAGTTCGGGCTTTGCAGAGAAATCCGCATCGTCCGACAGAAGCAGCGTATTGCATGCCATCTTCGCATCCGTCTTCTGCGCATCCTGCGCCACGCGGATCTGCCCCTGGAACACGCCACGCGCCCGGTCGAAGAGCACGTTGCGGATGATCTCGGTCGAGGTCGTGTTGGCAACGTCGTGGCCGAGCGTGAACGTCACGTCCGTCAGCGTGTCGCCGCCCATCAGGTTGATGCCGCGCAGCTTGAAGTCCGAACCTTCGCCAGTCACCACGCCATGCACTTCCTGACGCACCAGCTTGCCGCCGGCATTGATGACGAACAGGCGGAAGGAGGCGTTTTCGCCCAGCTCGAAATTGAGCTGGCCGAGATGCGTATCCTCATCGCCCTGCTGCTGCAGCAGGATCCACGTCACCTCGGCGCCCGCCTCGATGATGAGATCGGAGACGGACGAGACGAGGCTCTGCCGACCATCGACCGACAGATGCCGCTCGATCACGGTCGCCTTGGAACCGGGGCCGAACGTCACCGGAAAGCGGCTGTGGCTCTGCCCGGCGCTCTGGACGATCTGAAGTTCCAGCGGCTGCAAGAGGATTGTGTCTTCCGGAATCTCGATCTCGAAACCATCGCGAACGAAGGTGCCGTTGATACGGCCGATGGCGTCTTCAGCATTCCGCTCGACCAGATCGCCGGCAGCCGTGCCATCGAGCAGGCTCTCGCCGTACCGTTTGACGACGACGCCCTGCGGCGCATCTCCGGCATCGGCCCGACCATTGAGGACCGTGAGCACAGACGATCCGACGGCCAAGGGTGCGACGGCTTCGGCAAAGGCAGCGCCATCGAATGCAGGCACATTGCGCAGCAGTGCGCGCAGGTCCGTGTAATGCCAGGCTTCCAGCCGCCGGGTCGGCAGACCAGCATCCTTCAGATCAGACAAAAGCAGGTCGCGTGCCGAGAGAACGGCGCCGTCGCCGGGCAGGTCGCTCAGCTGATGGTTATACGCTTCCAGCAGCGCCGTTTCGGCAGCTGTCCGCGTGATCGTGTTTTGAATGTTCATGAGCAAACGCTCCTTCAAGCCGCCGCGCCGATGATGTCGGCATAGCCGTTGGCTTCCAGATCCAGCGCCAGCGACTTGTCGCCGGTCTTGATCACCTGTCCCTTGTAGAGGACGTGAACCGTATCCGGCACAATGTATTCCAGCAGGCGCTGGTAGTGTGTGATGACGATCACGGCACGATCGGGCGAACGAAGAGCGTTGACGCCATCCGACACGATCTTCAGCGCATCGATGTCGAGGCCGGAATCCGTCTCGTCGAGAATGCAGAGGCTCGGCTCCAGCAGCGCCATCTGCAAGATCTCGGCGCGCTTCTTTTCACCGCCGGAGAAGCCGACATTGAGCGGCCGCTTCAGCATATCCGGATTGATCTTCAGCTCGGCTGCGGCTTCCTTGACCCGACGGATAAAGTCAGGGGTCTTCAGCTCTTCCTCGCCGCGATACTTCCGCTGCTCGTTCATCGCCACTTTCAGGAACTGCATGGTGGCAACGCCCGGGATTTCGACCGGATACTGGAAGGCAAGGAAAATGCCCTTTGCAGCGCGCTCCGACGCGTCGAGCTCGAGAATGCTCTCGCCATTATAAAGGATGTCGCCTTCCGTCACTTCGTAGTCTTCACGACCCGAGAGGATATAGGAGAGCGTAGACTTCCCCGAGCCGTTCGGCCCCATGATGGCGGCGACTTCGCCGGCCTTGACGGTCAGGTTCAGGCCGCGAATGATCTCGGTACCATCCTCGGCGATCCGGGCATGGAGGTTTCTGATTTCAAGCATTGGTTCACTCTTTCGTACAACGGTACCGACCTGTCGTGCAGAGGGTCAGTCGTTCAGTTCCATTCATGTTCGCAGCGATGGAGGCCGGCCCTCATGCGGGCCAGCCGGATCGTAGCTGCCGGAAGTCGGGACGATCAGCCCACAGACCCTTCCAGCGAAATCCCGATCAGCTTCTGTGCTTCGACCGCAAATTCCATCGGCAACTCCTGGATGACTTCCTTGACGAAGCCGTTGACGATCAGTGCGATCGCCGCTTCCTCGGGAATGCCGCGCTGAAGGCAGTAGAACAGCTGATCCTCGGAAATCTTCGACGTGGTTGCCTCGTGCTCGAACTGCGCCGTCGAGTTCTTCGCCTCGATGTAGGGCACCGTATGCGCACCGCAGCGATCGCCGATCAGGAGCGAATCGCACTGGGTGAAGTTTCGGGCATTCGTCGCCTTGCGATGCGCCGAAACCTGACCGCGATAGGTGTTTTGGCTGACGCCCGCAGCGATACCCTTGGAGATGATGCGGCTCGACGTGTTCTTGCCGAGATGGATCATCTTCGTGCCGGAATCGATCTGCTGGTGACCGTTGGAAACGGCGATCGAGTAGAACTCGCCGCGGCTGTCGTCGCCGCGCAGAATGCAGGAGGGGTATTTCCACGTGATCGCAGAGCCCGTCTCGACCTGCGTCCAGGAGATCTTAGACCGGTCTCCCCGGCAGTCGCCGCGCTTGGTGACGAAGTTGTAGATGCCGCCCTTGCCGTCCTTGTCGCCCGGATACCAGTTCTGGACCGTCGAATACTTGATCTCCGCATCGTCGAGCGCCACAAGTTCGACCACGGCCGCATGAAGCTGGTTCTCGTCGCGCTGGGGTGCCGTGCAGCCTTCGAGGTAGGAGACGTAGGCGCCCTCTTCCGCGATGATCAGCGTGCGTTCGAATTGCCCGGTGCCCTTCTCGTTGATTCGGAAGTAGGTGGACAGTTCCATCGGGCAGCGAACACCCTTGGGAACGAACACGAACGAGCCATCGGTGAAGACAGCCGAATTCAGCGTCGCGTAGTAATTGTCCGTCGTCGGTACGACGGTGCCGAGATATTTCTTCACGAGATCAGGATGTTCGCGGATGGCTTCGCTGATCGACATGAAGATCACGCCGGCCTTCTTCAGCTCTTCCTTGAAGGTCGTGACGACAGAGACCGAATCGAACACGGCATCGACCGCGATCTTAGACGTCTTCACACCGGCCAGCAGTTCCTGCTCGCGCAAGGGAATGCCGAGCTTCTCGTAGATCTTTAGAATTTCCGGATCGACATCGTCGATGGAGGTTGGACCCGGCGTGCTCTTCGGCGCGGCATAGTAGGAGATCGCGTTGAAATCGATCTTCGGATAGTTGACGCGCGCCCAATCCGGCTCGGTCAGCGTGAGCCAGCGGCGATAAGCCTCCAGACGCCATTCGAGCATCCAGTCGGGCTCATCCTTCTTCGCGGAAATGAACCGGATAATCTCTTCGGACAGGCCATTCGGGGCCTTGTCCATCTCGATCATCGATTCAAAACCATACTTGTACTGGTCAACGTCGATCAGCTTCACCTGATCGATTGTTTCCTGCACGGCAGCCATGTCATTCTCCCGTCTTGCCGGATGTCAAGGATCCGGCCCTCTGTGAGGCACGATTGTGTCGTGCCGTCTATGTAATGGGCCGAGCAGGCAGTTTCACCCTTTTTCGGCCTCGGAAATTCAGCTTTCACACGCTTTCTTCATGCCGCCGCAATGTGCAGCCGCCGTCGCCCGGCAATCCGAGCGAAGATGTCGATAACACGGTCGATCTCCTCGACCGTCGTCGCGGGTCCTATGGAGATACGCAGCGCCCCAAGCGACGGATCTTGCCCCATCGCCATCAGCACGTGGCTCTGTCCTACCTTGCCCGAGGAGCAGGCAGATCCGGCAGAGAGGGCAACCCCCTCCAGATCGAACGCGATCTGGCCCGTCTCCGCCTTCAGGCCGGGCAGACTGAAGAAGGCCGTATTCGCGACCCGCAGGGTATCCGCGCCGTGGATCAGAACATCCGGCGCAGCGTTCCGCATGCCGGCTTCCAGCCTGTCGCGCAAGGTCGTCACCTGCACATGGTAAAGGTCAAGCGCATCCTTCACTGCACGCGCAGCCGCACCGAAACCGGCAAGTGCCGCCGGGTTTTCGGTACCCGAGCGATGCCCTTTCTCCTGCCCGCCGCCATGGATGAGCGGACGGGGCATCAATACTTCGCCGGATGCGACAAGTGCACCAGCCCCCTTTGGCCCGCCGATCTTGTGCGATGCGAGGATCAAAAAGTCCGCGCCCAGCGCCGAGATCGACACCGGGATACGCCCAACCGCCTGAACGGCATCCACGACCAGCAGTCCGCCCGCAGCCTTCACACGCTTGGAAACTTCAGCGATCGGTTGAATGACGCCGGTCTCGTTGTTGACGAGCATCACCGCCACCATCGGGATGCCCTCTTCTCGCGGATGGGCCGCCAGCGCGCCATCGAGCGCATCGAGGTCGATCGTGCCGGCCTGCGTCACCGGCAATTCCTGACCGCGATCTTTCGGAAAGCGCCCACCCTCGCGCACGGCCGGATGCTCGATGGCGGAGACATACAGACGGCCGATGCCGAGCGGCGTTCTTCCCATGCGGAAATCCGGCGTCAGCACCATATTGGCAGCTTCCGTTGCACCGCTGGTAAAGGTGACGCAGGCCGGCTCGGCCTCGCAGAGTGCCGCCACATCGCGGCGCGCGGCCTCGATCACCGTTTTCAGCCGCCGGCCTTCTGCGTGAACGGAGGAACCGTTGCCCGTCAGGTCGAACGCGGACAGGAACGCGTCACGCGCGGCGGCCGAGATAGGCGCCGTCGCATTCCAATCCATGTAGATCCGTGGCATGGCCATGTCGACCGTCCGTATCCTGTCCCTCACGCATACGGCGTACGGGGATCTGTTCTTGCCAAAAGCGCCTGCCGGTCCATCTTAACCGGAGCAGGCACCGCATTTTCCTTGAAGTTTTCGCTTCGCTTGCCGTAAGAGACGACACCTGCACGTACGCCGTGCCAAGTTTTGAATGGTTCTAAACTGGTTTTAGAAAAGCTGAGTGCTTTCGTCAAGACTGCTCGGCCGTCTTATCCGATTTTCGGAACCATGCTCACGCCGGAGACCCAATGCCCGAAGTCATTTTCAACGGACCCGCTGGCCGACTGGAAGGCCGCTATCAGCCTTCCAAGCAGAAGAATGCACCGATCGCGATCGTTCTGCATCCCCATCCCCAGTTCGGCGGGACGATGAACAATCAGATCGTCTACCAGCTCTTCTACATGTTCCAGAAGCGCGGTTTTACCACGCTACGGTTCAACTTCCGCTCCATCGGCCGTAGCCAGGGCGAGTTCGATCACGGTGCCGGCGAATTGTCCGATGCCGCATCGGCGCTCGACTGGGTGCAGAGCATGCACCCGGACAGCAAGAGCTGCTGGGTTGCAGGCTATTCGTTCGGCTCGTGGATCGGCATGCAGCTGCTGATGCGCCGGCCTGAGATCGAAGGCTTCATCTCGGTCGCGCCGCAACCCAATACCTACGACTTTTCGTTCCTGGCACCCTGCCCTTCCTCCGGCCTGATCATCAACGGCGATGTCGACAAGGTTGCGCCGGAGAAGGATGTGAACACGCTGGTCGAGAAGCTGAAGACCCAGAAGGGCATCCTGATCACGCACCGCACCATCCCCGGCGCCAATCACTTCTTCAGTGGCCAGGTGGATACATTGATGGCCGAGTGCGAGGACTATCTCGACCGCCGCCTGAACGGCGAACTGACGCCGGAGCCGGCTGCGAAACGTATTCGATAAGGACGATGGCGAACATCGTTATCGATACGAATGTGCTGACAAGTGCCTGTATAGGTAGCGGCGCCTCTTCGAAGATTATCGAGCTTTGCCTTTTGAAGACATTGACGCCGGTTTTGTCGGCTTCGCTTTTTCTGGAGTATAGAGACGTCCTGTCCCGCGAGGCGATTTTCGGTAGGGCGCGTCTCGACAGTGTGGAACGCAGCCTGCTGCTGCGCGCCTTTGTATCGACGTGCCGATGGCATGACATCTACTTCAGCTGGCGGCCGAACCTCGTCGATGAAGCCGACAATCACGTTTTCGAATTGGCTGTAGCAGCAAACGGCGCTACGATCGTTACGAACAATCTCCGGGACTTTCGGTCCATGGACCTCAAGTTCCCGGAGATCGTCGTCGAAACGCCTCAGTCGCTGCTGCAAAGGATGATGCCATGAACGCGATCGTCATTCCGGTATCCGAAGACACGGCAGAGAAAGTTGCGCGCATTGCCGGCGAACGCGGCGTGAGCGTCGAGACATTGATGTCGGATGTCGCTGTGCATATGGTCGAACAATTCGAAACCCACAAGCTCTACCTCCAAGAGGCCGAACGCGGGCAACATGAGATCGACGAAGCACTGGAGCTTCTGAGACGTCCTTGATCCCCATCGATCACGGCCTTGGATTGAGAATACCACCCCTCACCGGCTCCCGCACACCCGTCGTCCCTGGGAATGTCAACGGAAGCCCGCGCAGCGACCGCACCGCGAGATAGGCCCAGGCCTCCGCCTCCATGGCCCCGCCATCCAGCCCCATGGCATCGGACGATACGACGCGGGCGCCGCTCTCGGCAGCCAGCGCGGAAAACTCATCCATGATGACCGGATTGAGCCGGCCTCCACCCGAGACGATATAGGTCTTCGGCCGGGCCGGCAGATGGGTCGCGCAGCGCAGGATCGCGGCACCGGTGACATGGGCGAGCGTCCGAGCGCCGTCTTCGAGCGAGACCTCGCCCTTGACCGGCGGCAAGAAATCGCCCCGATCAAGGGACCGGCGATGATTGCCCGCGAAGAACGCATGATCCAGATACCGCGCCGCCAGACGAGGCACGACGCTCCCTCCCGCGGCAACAGCACCCCCGGCATCGAACGACCCGCCGCCATGGGCCTCGATCCACTGGTCGATCAGCATGTTACCGGGACCACTGTCGAAGGCCGAGAGCTGCCCATCCTCGCCGACGAAGGTCAGGTTGGAGATGCCGCCGATATTGACGAAAACGACCGGACCTTCGAGATCGCCCGGCAGGTTGGCAGCGAGCGCTTGATGATAGACGGGGATGAGCGGCGCGCCCTGCCCGCCCGCGACCATGTCGGCGGCCCGCATGTCACCGACAACGTCGATGCCGGTTTCGGCAGCCAATAAGGGTGCATCGCCGATCTGCACGGTCAGCCCGGCATCCGGCCGGTGCAGCACTGTCTGCCCGTGAAAACCGATCACATCGACGTCGGACGCCTTCAGCCCGTGCGCATGGAGAAAATCATGAACGGCAACGGCATGTAGCAGCGTCAGATCGCGCTCGATCCGCGCGAGATCCCCCGGGCGCTCCAACCGTTGCCGGATCGGACCTGCCATGACGAGCGCCGACTTCAACCGTTCGCGGAAGCTTCTGTCGTAGGAAAGGCCATGGGACGGACCGCGTTTGACGATCGTCTCGCCGTCGGTTTCCAGCAACGCGATGTCGATCCCGTCCATGCTGGTGCCGCTCATCAGCCCGATCGCCGTCTTCACCGCCGTCATGTCCCGTCACTCCTGCCGAATCGCATCAGCGTTTCCTGTCAGCAACATTCATGACCGAGACGGATGCACTTCGCAAAAAACAATGCTAAAGGCCCGGCTTCAGCCAGATTGAAGAGTTCAGGTCCATGTCCAGGTTCAAGTCCGATTTCCTTCGCACGCTCGATGAGCGCGGCTTCCTCCACCAACTCTCCGACGAGAGCGGGCTGGACGCGCTATTTCAGAAGGAGGTCGTGACGGCCTATATCGGCTATGATCCGACCGCCTCGAGCCTGCATGTGGGCCACCTCACGCAGATCATGATGTTGCATTGGCTGCAGGAAACCGGCCACCGGCCCCTGTCTCTGATGGGCGGCGGCACCGGCATGGTCGGCGACCCTTCGTTCAAGGAAGAGGCCCGCAAGCTGATGACGGTCGAAACGATCGAGGAGAACATCGCCTCGATCAAGCGCTGCTTTGCAAATTACCTCGACTATGACAGGCCGGGAAACGCGGCCCTGATGGTCAACAATGCTGAATGGCTCCGCCCGCTGAATTACCTCGAATTCCTGCGCGATGTTGGCCGGCACTTCTCGGTCAACCGCATGCTGTCTTTCGACAGCGTCAAGACGCGGCTTGATCGCGAGCAGTCGCTGTCCTTCCTCGAATTCAACTACATGATTCTGCAGGCCTACGACTTCGTGGAACTGGCCAAGCGCTACGACTGCCGCCTCCAGATGGGAGGCTCGGACCAGTGGGGCAACATCGTCAACGGCATCGACCTCGGCCATCGCATGGGGACACCGCAGCTCTACGCCCTGACGTCGCCCCTGCTAACGACCTCGTCCGGCGCGAAAATGGGCAAGTCCGCCTCCGGCGCGATCTGGCTGAACGCCGAACTGCTGCCGGTCTACGATTTCTGGCAATACTGGCGCAACACGGAGGACGCCGATGTCGGCCGCTTCCTCAAGCTCTTCACCACGCTGCCCATGGACGAGATCACAAAGCTGACGGCTCTCGGCGGCGCCGAGATCAATGAGGCAAAAAAGATGCTGGCAACGGAAGTGACCGCGATCCTGCACGGCCGCGCCGCCGCAGAGGCCGCCGCGGAAACCGCGCGCAAGACCTTCGAGGAAGGCGCGCTTGCCGAAGATCTCCCGTCGATCGCGATCCCCGCAGCCGAACTCGACGCCGGCCTCGGTCTTCTAACCCTGATCGTCCGCTCCGGCCTCGCCGCTTCCAACGGCGAAGCCCGCCGCCACGTCCAGGGCGGCGCCGTCCGCATCAACGACGTTGCGATCTCCGACGAGCGAAAAGCCATCGGTTCGAGCGAACTGACATCCGACGGCGTGATCAAGCTCTCCCTCGGGAAGAAGAAGCACATTCTCGTTCGTCCGTCTTAACACGAGCGGGAACGCCCATCAAAACGCACGCAAGGGCATCGGCAGCATGGTTGCCGACGCCTTCTGCGTTCATCCGCTTCCTATAAATTCGTCAATTGAACTCAAAGATATTCCGGAACACGCCCGGCGCGATGATCGATAACGGGTTGATTGTGAGGTTCGGTTTGGTGAAGGATCCCGTCAGCTTGAAGGTGATGCCGAGGAGTCCCCGGTCGCGGCCGTTTCCGAGCAGAGTGCCGATGAGCGGCAGTTCGCTGAAGAGGCGGTTGAGGCCGTAGGCCGGCATGAAGGTGCCGGTCATGTCGATCTTGCCGTTGGGATCGCGCACCACGCCCTGAAAGGTCGCGCCGACATCGTTCCCGCGCACGACGCCGTTGTCGAGGGCGATTTGTCCGCCATCAAGCGCGAGGTTAGCAAAACCACGCTCGAACTTCACCGAACTCATGTCTATGTCCTTCTTCACCGCCTGGTTCAGGCTGCGCCCGTCGGAGGTGGACGGTGAAGAGACCATGGATTGCAACCGCTGCTCGTTAACGAGCGCGAACTTGCGGATATCGAGCGTTCCGCGCCAGGAATTGCCGCCGCGGTCGCGGAGCTTCAGGTTCAACAGGCCCCCACGCATATTGGCATAGATATCGGCGAACCGGGCAAGTGCACCTGCGTCGCCACTTGTCAGCTGGACGATATTGTCGGCGCCGGACGCCACGAGATCGCCAACCACGGCCTGTCCGGTAGATGTCACTGCCTTCAGCTTGAGCCCTTCGATCGCTTTTCCGCGAGCGGTGTAGGAAAGATCGACGTTGGAGAGCGTTTCCGAGTGGAAACCCTGCACGCTTTCCAGCGAAGCGTCGATCGACACGCGTTTGGCCGCCGCCTGGGAGACGTCACCCTTGACGCCCGGCGACTTCAGGCTGTCGATGACCGAGCGGATATCGGCGGAGGTACCGTTCACCGTGACACCATAACCGCTCTTCTGCCGCTTCACGGAGACGGCATAGTTGTCGCCAGCCGCAAGGCGCACGGAGGTGAGATCCGCCGATGCCAGTCCGGACTTGTCGATGGAGATCGAGCCGCCTGCCCCGAAGCCTTCGCCGGAGATCTTGAAGTCGCTGATCGAGGTCACCCCGTCCTTCGTCACGGCGGATAGGCTCGATGTTGCGGGCACGCCGCGCCCCTTGCTCCAGCCGATCCACGGCAGGGACAGTGTCGCAGCTTCCAGATCGACCTTGACCACCTGCCGATCGCCATCCTGGAGGTCCACGTCGAGCCCCACGGGTCCATCGACGATGCCGCTCAGCCCCGGCGCGAACTTGGAGAGTGCACCGTCGGGCAAGGTTCCGGAGACGGTGCGGATGCGCTTCACAGGGCTGTTCGCCCCGATCGGCTCCACTGCGTCGAGCTTCATCGTCACGCCATCCACAGCTGCCTTTGCGTCGAGAATGGCGTGCTGGGGGTCGATACGCAGCGTTCCATCGATGTTGGAGATCTCGCGCCCGGCCATCGGCGTCTTCAGCGAAACGCCGTTCAGCTGCATTTCCGCCTGCCACTCCGGTGGTGGAGGGTGCTGATCGCGAACGAGCCCAAAGCGGGCTCCGACATTGGCCGTCATGGGGCCGGAGAAGTCCTCCGCCTTGAACGGTGTCTTCTGCAGGGCTTCCAGCGGCCGATAGCTCACGAGTTCGGCAATCGCATCCGCCTCGCCGCTCACCTGCAGCTTCAGTTCCGCCATGAGAGGTTTGCCATAGGTGTTCGGAAGAATGAGGTTGCCACCATTCAGCGTGACCGTCCGCCCGGACGGGAAGTACGCCGTGCCGCTGTTGATATCCACCTGCGCGCGCTCGCCCTCCAGCGTGAAATGCCCCGTCGCGTCACGCAGCGGCGGGATATCGCCGGCAATGTTCACGCGCGCGCCGCCGATATCGAAATCGATCTTCAGTTCGCCCGCACCCAGCTCCACCGGGCCTGCCGTCTGGGCGAGCCGGCCTTCCTCGATCGCCAGTTCGACCTTGCCGTTGTTGACGGTGCCGCCGAAGATATTGGAGATGACCCAGCTGCGGGCCTTTTTGGCCACCCACCACGGCCAGAGCTGCTTGATACCGGCCGTCTGCATCTCCGTCGTCAGGCCCGCGAAATTGATCTGCGGCGACGTATCCGAAAACGCGATCGAAAGGGAACCGGCGAAGGTGCCGAGGTTGCTGGAGACGGACAATTCGCGAAACAGCAAGGCATGCCGCTCGGACTGGAAGTCGCCCGAGATCTTCGCGTCGAAGATCAGCGGCGGCTCGTTGACGTCGATCGGCGCGGAGGTCCCGCCTTTTACCAAGACATCGATACTGAAGCCCTTAGGCAGCGTCAGCGACATTGGGTCGGAAGGTGGCGGCGCCGTAGAGAGGGTCGCAGCCGGTGCCATGGATGCAGCGCTGTTCGAATCGATATCGCGGACGGCGCCGCTGAACGGGAACACCGACTTGCCGAGCCGAACGGTCGACGTCTGCACCTCTATGCTGCCGCGATCGAAATCATAAGCCAGATTGACGTCGGACGGCATGAGATCGGACTGCAGGCCGCTCGCGACGAAGACGCCCTCGGCGAGAGCGCCGGACATAGTCAGTTCGGGCGCAATGCCCTCGCCTGCCCGCACAGCAGACAGATTGATCGAGGCCTTGGTATCGAGACCGAACGGCGGCTCGGTGGCAGTCTCAGCGCGGTAGAGAAGGGCCGAGGTGGGCAGACCGGTCACGGCACCGCCAAGGCGGATGATGCGCCCTTTGTCGCTATCGGCGGTCAGTTGCAGCGCTGTCGATGTCCCGTCGATCGCGGCATCGCCGCGGATGGTCATGGACCCGTTCTCTGCGCGGGCGAAGTCGAGAGAATGAATGTCGAGTTTGACGACGCGATTGCGCGGCCCGGAAAGCGGCAGCATCACATCGGCAATACGCACGACCTGCGTGCCGCTGCGGGCGATCAGGCTCGATATCGTGTCCATCTGCGCAAAGACCGCTTCCATTGCGCTGCCGACGTCGGCAATGCGAATGCGGGTCAGGTCGAGGGGCTTGCCTTGCGGCAGGATGGCCGGGGCGAGACGCGCACCCTCCGCCTCGATACGGGATACGGAAATCTTGCCGGAAAGCAGCGAAAGCGGATCAAGCTCGATAAAGACCGATTCAGTCGTCAGCAATTGCTCGTCCGAGGAGCTGCGCTTCAGCGACACATCCTGCGCCTTGAGAGCCAGCGCGCCGTCACCGGTCAGGCGCACCACCGTGCTTCCCACATCGACGTGATAGGGCTCGCCGAGCGCATTGTTCAGGGCCGCTTGGGCACGCGTGTTCAATACGCGATCGATCCCGCCGGCTTCAACGGCGACGACGAGACCGGCTGCAAGCAGGATGACGATGGAGACGAGCCCGAGCACACCCTGAACACAACGCCGCGGCCAGCGCCGGCGTGTGGTTGCGTGCAGGATACAGGGATCGTGCGCCTGAGCCGAGGGCAGCGAATGCAACGCGACGATGTCCTCCTTGCGGAAGACGGTCTTCTCACCCCGGATCTCACTCATGAGCCGTGTCGGCCTCTGCGAAGGTCGAAAAATGCATGTGTCGGCAAAATCCCGTGGCTCGAAGCGTAAACCTAATTTTACAAATCAGTGGATCGCCCCAAACATCTTGCCTTCCGGCAGACGATGCAGCAACCGGAGTTACGTGCTTGCGCCACGAAAACCATGTGCGCCGGTGATCATGATGAAGGAGACGAGCCGTCAAATTGCCGTCCATGATCGGCCGTTCCCCCTATGGGGATGACGGCGTGCTGCCTTGCACCATATAAGTGAGGCGACAAATGGTCGAAACGATGTATTCCGTTATAATTCGCTGACAGACCGCAGAGAAACAGGAGCCACCATGACCGTCATCGCCACAGGCACAAAAGCACCGGACTTTCATCTGCCGCGCGATGGTGGCGGAACGGTCTCGCTTGCCGAGCAAGCAGGACGTCAGGTCGTGCTCTTTTTCTATCCGAAGGACGACACCACCGGCTGCACGGCCGAATCGATCGCTTTTACTGCGAATATCAAGGCGTTCGAGGCCGCCAACGCGGTCGTCATCGGCATGTCGCCCGATTCGGCGAAAAAGCACGACAAGTTCGTCGCCAAGCATGATCTCGCTGTGATCCTTGCGGCGGATGAGGAGAAAACGACGCTGGAAGCCTATGGCGTCTGGACCGAGAAAAGCATGTACGGCAAGAAGTACATGGGCGTGGAGCGCACCACCGTTCTCATCGGACCGGACGGCATCGTCACCCGGGTGTGGGAAAAGGTGAAGGTTCCCGGGCATGTTGAAGAGGTTCTTGCCGCTGTTCAGGCCGCAGCCGCGTGAGCGACGAGGCGATGCCGGATGGCGCTCTTGAGACCGCCTCCCCGGGCAATGGAACGAACGGTTCGCTTGCGATGCGATCGCTGCGCGACGGCGCGGCGCTTGCCATTCGCACGGCCGATCTCGACCTCAAGACGGATCTTGCACAGGAGGCTGCGCGTCGCTGGAGCGAGCGCCGCCTGTCCCTGCGCTCGCCGCTGGATACAGCGGTGCCCGTCCGCCCCGGACGCCCGGAAAAGCCCGAACTGATACCGCCACAGCGTGTCCCACGTCGCGCGCTGACAACCCTGCGCGGACGCATCGCCCTTCTTCACGCCATTGCCCATATCGAACTGAATGCCGTCGATCTCGCCCTCGACATCGTCGCGCGGTTTGCGACCGAGCGTGTGCCGAACTCGTTCTTCGATGGCTGGATGCGCGTCGCCTTCGAGGAGGCGAAGCATTTCCGGCTGGTGCGAAACCGCCTGCGCGATCTTGGCGCTGATTACGGCGACCTTCCGGCGCATGACGGGCTTTGGCAGGCGGCGCACGACACCCGCAACGACCTGACCGCCCGCCTCGCCGTCGTTCCGCTGATCCTCGAAGCCCGAGGCCTCGACGTAACCCCCGCTTTGCAGGAGAAGATGCGGCAATCAGGCGACGACGCCAGTGCCGCCGTCCTCGACATCATCTACGAAGACGAGAAAGGGCATGTCGCCGTGGGCGCGAAGTGGTTTCGATTCCTGTGCGCCCGCGAAGGCAAGGATCCTGCCCGGGCCTTCCAGGACCTCGTCCGTGCCAATTTTCGCGGTCCTCTCAAGGCGCCGTTCAACGATGTTGCACGCGCGGAAGCCGGTCTGACGCCGTCCTTCTACCGCTCGATGACAGCCTCCGTGAACATCTGAGACAGCGCATTCCCTAGATGATATCAAGCAAATATTAACCTTAACAAGCTCTACTCCGCTGCATGAATAAGGGCATGCGGCGGGAGTGAATTGTGTCTCAGAGTTCGGGAAGCCCGATATTCGGCAAGCGCAAGGAACAGCCCATCCTGATCCTCGCGCGTGGTGAAAAAGTTCATCACATGACGGTACGCCCTTGGATGACGGCCGTCGGTGTTTCGCTCGGCGCCCTGTTCGCCGTTGGATACCTTGCCTCGACATCGTACCTGGTTCTGCGCGACGATCTCATCGGTGGCACCATGGCGCGTCAGGCGCGCATGCAGCACGATTACGAGGATCGCATATCGGCGTTGCGGGCGCAGGTCGATCGCGTCACCAGCCGGCAGCTGCTCGACCAGCAGGTGGTGGAGGAAAAGGTCGAAAAACTTCTCCAGCAGCAGCAGGCCCTCACCTCGCGCCACGGCAAGCTCGGCTCCCTCATCGAGCGCGCCGAGGAATCCGGCCTTGCCGATCCCGGCAAGGATAAGGACGAGACCGACAAACACGCAGACGCCACCGGCGGAATACAGGCGATCGAGCGGCTGATGGGCCTGGCTGCGAAGACGGCTCCCAAGGGTCCGGCTCTCGCCTATGCCGCTCCTTTCACCCGCACCGACGCGCGCGGCGGCGACACGATTACCGATCGTGCCGACCGGCTCTTCTCGCGCGTCACGCATTCCCTGAAGGATATCGAGCGCTCCCAGAAAGACCGGATCGCGACGCTCACGTCCGGTGCCATCAGCGCGACCGATGCCATCGAAACCATCGTCGCCCGCACGGGTCTCTCCATCACGCCCGATCCAGCGGATGCCGACGAAGCGCGCACGGCGAGCGAAAGTGGTGACACGAATACGGCCGTGGGCGGCCCCTATGTCGAGCCGGAAACCACGGATGTATTCGATCGCCAGCTGGTCGAACTCGACACCGCACTCGTGCGACTGGAGCAGGTGCGCGGCGAAGTTCGCAAGCTGCCGTTCAGCAACCCGGCCCCGCAGAGCGACATCACCAGCCAGTTCGGCAATCGGATGGATCCCTTCCTTGGCCGCCTCGCGCTGCACGCCGGCATCGATTTCCGGGTTGCCACAGGCACGAGCGTCCGCTCGACGGCGCCGGGCAAGGTCGTGGTTGCCGGCCGCAACGGCGGCTATGGCAATATGGTCGAGATCGATCACGGCAACGGCGTCAGCACGCGCTACGGACATCTCTCCACCATTCTCGTCAATGTCGGCGACGTCGTGAAGGCCGGTGAGGCCATAGCTCGCTCCGGCAGCACCGGCCGCTCCACCGGCCCCCACCTCCATTACGAGGTCCGGCTACACGGGGATGCGGTCGATCCGATGCGCTTCCTGAATGCGGGGATGAAGCTGACCAGCTATATCAACTGAACCTCTTTAAATACGGCATTTCCGTCCCATATTCTGCGTGTTCGAGCCGGATTCGCCGCCTCGGAGCGTCTTGGTGACCGCAAAGAGCCAGTTTTCTTGACTTTCCGCACGCTTGGGCATATGAGCGCCCTCGACGGACCTCGAGAGCGCGGCCCGCGGCACCAGAGTTCGTTAGAACCGGAACGGAAACAGATTTCCCTTTGACAACGTTTGCTGATCTTGGCCTGAGCCAAAAAGTTCTCTCCGCCGTCACCGATGCGGGCTACACGATCCCGACGCCGATCCAGGCGAACGCCATTCCGCCGGCGCTGATGCGCCGCGATATCCTCGGGATCGCGCAGACAGGGACCGGCAAGACGGCCTCCTTCGTGCTGCCGATGCTGACGCTTCTCGAAAAGGGTCGGGCCCGGGCGCGCATGCCGCGCACGCTGATCCTCGAGCCGACACGCGAACTCGCTGCACAGGTTGCCGAGAACTTTGAAAAGTACGGCAAGAACCACAAGCTCAACATCGCGCTTCTCATCGGCGGCGTCTCGTTCGACGAGCAGGACCGCAAGCTGGAACGCGGTGCCGACGTGCTGATCTGCACGCCGGGTCGTTTGCTCGACCACTGCGAGCGCGGCAAGCTGCTGATGACCGGCGTTGAAATCCTCGTGATCGACGAAGCCGACCGCATGCTGGACATGGGCTTCATCCCGGACATCGAGCGCATCGCCAAGCTTATTCCCTTTACGCGCCAGACGCTGTTCTTCTCGGCGACCATGCCGCCGGAAATCCAGAAGCTGGCCGACCGCTTCCTTCAGAATCCCGAGCGCATCGAGGTCGCACCGCCCTCCTCGACCGCCAAGACCGTAACGCAGCGCTTCGTCGCCACGCACGGCAAGGACTATGAAAAGCGCGCCATTCTGCGCGATCTCATCCGCTCGCAGGACGAGCTGAAGAACGCGATCATCTTCTGCAATCGCAAGCTCGATGTTGCCGAACTCTTCCGCTCGCTCACCCGCCACGGTTTCTCCGTCGGTGCGCTGCACGGCGACATGGACCAGAGCTCGCGCACGAAAATGCTCGCAGGCTTCAAGGACAATGCGATCACGCTGCTGGTTGCCTCCGATGTGGCCGCCCGCGGCCTCGATATCCCGGATGTGAGCCACGTCTTCAACTTCGACGTTCCGATCCATGCCGAGGATTATGTCCACCGGATTGGTCGTACGGGCCGTGCAGGACGCTCGGGCGCTGCCTTCACGCTGGTCAGCCGGCGCGATGTGAAAGCTGCCGACGCCATCGAAAAGCTGATCGATCAGAAAATCGAATGGCACAATGGCGGTCTTGACGACCTGCCGGCGCCGATGGAAAGCACCGACAACGGTCGCTCCGAAAAGAAGGGCGGTCGTGACGGCAAGCGTCGCGGACGCGAGCGGGAGCGGGATCACGCGCCGCGCCACGTCGTGGATCACAACCCCGACGCTCCCCGCCCCTACGGCACGAAGCCGGACGGCTACAGCCCGGAAAGCTACAAGCCGGATGCGGTGAAGGCGGACGGCGGCAAGGCCGTCGGTCACAAGCCTGACATCAAGACAGACGATACTTATCTCCAGACCGAATCGGTGCAGCCAAGGATTGAACCCGTGAGAGCAGAACGCAAGGCAGACCCGAAGCCGCAGAACGCCGGCCCCCGGAACCATCGCCCGGCGTCGCCTGCCAACGACGACAACCGCGACCGCCGCAACCGCTACCGCCGCGACCATGATGACGGTCCGACGCCGGTTGGTTTCGGTGATGAAATTCCTGCTTTCATGCTGGTTGCCGGCAAGGCCTGATCGGGTTTTCCCAGACCATTCAAGCGCAGTGTGTTCCAGGAACCGCTGCGCTTTTTGCGTTATGCTGCACAGCCGGAGTGCTATTCGCAGACGTGGCTCGCGTGTGGTACCCTGCTGACCGACGATGGAGGTTCCGCCGTGACAGACGTGAAGACTGCCGCTCCCGGCGTCGATTTCCCCGGCGTCGGCTGTGGCCTCGCGATCCTGCGCGACAACCAAATCCTCCTCTGCCGCCGGCTGAAGGCGCCCGAGCGCGGTCACTGGACCATTACCGGCGGCAAGGTCGATATGATGGAGGGCAGCCGTTCGACCGCACGGCGCGAGGGCGTGGAGGAAAGCGGGCTCTCAATCGGCGACGCCATCGACTTTCTCTGCGTCAGCGAGCATGTCCTCGAGGCTGACCGGCAGCACTGGATCTCGCTGATCTACGTCACGCGTGATGCGCACGGCGATCCGCAGGAGACCGAGCCGGACAAACTGGCGGATATCGGATGGTACGATCTCGAGGCCCTGCCCGCGCCGCTCTCCCGCTTTGCTGCCGACGCAATCGCAGCCATCAGAACCGCCACGTCAATCTTGGAATGAATTTCCTTAAAATACAAACGCTTGAAATCCGTTCTTCAAAAATGACGCAAGGATGATAACGGCCTACTTGGCTGATCGCATCGCCGCCTCGTAGGCAAGCTTCGCCCAGCGCGTCATTTCCTCTGGATCGTCGAGTGCAGCATCGGGAATAGACCAGTAGGGCATGAAGACCGGCCTCTTGCCCGCCTTTCCCTCGTAACTCCACTGGCGGGCACCGGCTGCCTCGAAAAGCGGCGCACTCTCGCGATCCGCTTTCAGCATCAGTTCGCTGTTGAGGTCGATTGCCACGATCAGCCCGTTGCGATAGACGCCCTTGCCGCCGAACATGCGCTTGATCGTTACCGGCCCCAGTCCGGAAAACAGGTCCTCGATTGCCTCTGTGTCCATCTCCTATCCCTTCAGTATACCGCCGGCGGCCGTAATGGCTTCCGGCGTGTCGAGATCGAGATGGGCAGCTGGTCCGATGTCGATATCGATAACCGGCAAGCCCCCTGTCTCGACCACATGCCGCGCGCCCACATCCCCCTCCAGACGGCGGAGGGCGGGAAAGAGCGCGCGCGGCAGGATCACCGGATTGCCCCGCTTGCCACCATGGACGGCGCGCACGACCGCCTGTCCACCCTGCTCTTCGAACGCCGCGATCAAGCGGCGTACATCCTTCGCCGTCACACCCGGCATATCCGCCAGCAGCACGAGCATTCCATCCGTCTCAGGTCCGATACCCTCCAGCCCCGCAATCAGCGAAGACGCCATGCCGGAAGCGAAATCGTCATTGTGCACGAACGCAAGATCAAGTCCGGACAAGGCCTCCCGGATGTCGTCCGCCCGATGACCGGTCACCACGGTGACCGGCTCAGGGCTCGCCGCAAGCGCCACCTCGGTCGTCCGGCGCACGAGCGGCACGCCGTCGAATTCCGCCAGCAATTTGTGATGCCCCGCGGAGCCCATACGGCTTGCCCGACCGGCCGCAAGAATGACGGCACGCACGGTCGGCGGGGGCATCCTCGTGTCACCGCTCCCATCGGGTTCGTTACGGGCGCGTGGACGAGGTCGCGTCGGAATTTCCGCCAGAAGCCCGCCGACACCCATGCCCGTAACCTCCTGCGCTCCGACCGTCTCACCAGCGAGAATCCGGTCGAGCACCCAATCGAAGCCGTTTTCCTTCGGGCTGCGCGCGCAACCCGGTGCGCCGATGATCCTGACATGGCCAAGACTGCCAAGCACGAGAAGATTGCCGGGATCGACCGGCATGCCCACGTGATCGACACGACCACCCGCCGCACGGATGGCAGCCGGAATGACGTCGTCCTGATCCGTCACGGCAGAGGCACCGAATACGATCACCAGACGCAAGCGGTCACACGGTTCGGCAACGGCTCCGCGGATCGCCTCGGCCACCGCATCTTCCCGGTGTGCCACGCGAACTTCGCCTGTCAGGCGGCTTCCAGAGCGACGCAAACGATCCTCCAGCACGCGCCGCGTCTTGTCCATCACCTGTGTCTTCAGCGAGGGCAACAGGGTGGAGACGAGCGTCACATCATGCGCGGTAAATGGCTTGACCGCAAAGGCCGGTGCCTCGGCCAGAATCGATGCGGCCACTTCCGCGCGCCGCCGATCCACAGCCAGCGGAATGATCTTGATCGTCGCGATCATATCGCCGGCCCGCACCGTCGCATGATCGGCGAGACAGGCGAGCGTGATGGCAGGGTCGATCCGGTTGACCCGGTTCACACGTTCGGGTGTGGCGACGAAAAGACCGTCCGCCGCTGCGTGAAGGTTCAGGCGGCCGGTCGAGGCTGGAGAGGCTGTCATGTGATCCATGACAATGCCGGCTGCGATCAGCGCCGCAGCTTCGTCTTCGCCCATATCGTAGGGGCCGGGGCGGGCAACGACCACCTCATCCATGCCGATGTCAGCAAGGTCAGCGACATCACGGGCGGTGAGACGTGTTCCCTTGGCAAGCCTTCGATCCGGAAGCATAACGGCATGCGCGAGAATGGTCTCTTCCGCCTCACCGAGCGGCACCGGGCCAAACCTCATGCGCCGACCTTCCCAACCACGGAAATGCTCTGCGAATCCGGCCGCGTTCGTAGGGACTGGATGATATCGGCGAGAATGGATACGGCGATTTCGGCAGGCGTCGCTGCGCCGATGGAGAGGCCGATCGGCGCCGAAATGCGCGCGATGACCTCCGGCGACAACCCCAGCGCTTGAAGACGCTCGACGCGTCTCGCATGGGTCTTCCGGCTGCCGAGCGCACCCACATAGAAACAGCCGGCCCTCAGAGCAGCCTCGAGAGCGGTATCGTCGATCTTCGGATCATGCGTGATGGCAGCGAGCGCCGTGTAGGCATCGAGCGGCCTTTCCGGCAGCACGTCTTCCGGCCAGTCCGCGACCAGATCGACACCGCCGAACCGTTCGGGCGTGGCAAAGGCGGTCCGGGGATCGATGACGAGGGTGGTAAAGCCTGCGATCCCGGCCATGGGCACCAGAGCCTGTGCAATATGCACCGCACCGATGACGACCAGCCGCGGCGGCGGCCGATAGACGTTGATGAATCCGGCCCCGTCGGCGTCCAGCCGCGAAACACCCGAGACGAAGGCCGTCGAGACATCCTCCGGTGCACTCTCGCCCTCGGCAAAAACCATCGTCTGTCCTGTCTCGATATCGGTCCGGGACGCTACGGCGCGACGACTGGCGCGCAAATCATTGAGCCGGCGAAGGGACGACCGGTCCAGCCCGGCATCGACCTTCTGCACGAGCACCCGGATCTGACCGCCGCAGGAGAGACCGACCTGCCAGGCCGTCTCATCGGCCACGCCGAAGTCGAGGACGCGCGCCTCGCCCGAAGCGATCACGTCCATCGCCTCTGCCACCACTGCCCCCTCCACGCACCCGCCGGAAACCGAGCCATCGAAATTCCCGTCTTCATCGATGACGAGATGGCTGCCCACGGGCCTTGGCGCGGACCCCCACGTCTCGATCACCGTGGCGAGGGCAACCGCCCGGCCCTGCTCGTGCCAGGCCTGCGCGAGCAGGAGTGGATCATGCGCGTCGACATCATTTGTCATGGGAATGTCTCTGATCGTGGAACCGGCGGTCCGCCCGGCGGCTACCGCAAGACACTCGATATAGTGCGCGCGCCAACAATTTTCAGCCGCGGGGTCGGGGGATTCTCAGCGATGGCTTCGCCCCAACGGCATATCGCTCCGACCGGCAGGTGGCGATGCTCTGCCGCGTTCTCCGAGCGAAAACATGGGCATCCCAAGGACAACCCGCCGTTTTCCTTTGACGCGCGTCTCGGGATTGCCGAACATACGGCATATCGAAGCCTGTGGCATGTACCCAAGCCCGGATACATCCGGTGGGCAACGCCGCTCGCACCCTTGTTCTGCTCAGAAACCTTGAAGGTTCCATGTCCCGCCTCCTGTTATCCGTTCTCATCCCTGCTTTCGCGCTCGCGTCCGGCATCGCTTCCGGTGCTGTCGCTGCCGGGCTGAAAGTCGGCGTCGTCGCGCCGGTCGATGGGCCATTCGCCCTGCTCGGACGGCAGGTGCTGGAGGGAGCGCGGTTTCAGGCGGAGGCGCGCGGTTCCCAGGTCATCGCGATCCCCGAGACCTGCGAGGCTGACGGTGCCGAAGCCTTGAAGGCCGCCGTGGCAGCGGCGGGCGCCGAGGCGCTGGTCGGCTTTCTCTGCACGGAAAGTCTCGACGCCATCCTGCCGACGCTTGGTGGCACAGGCGTTCCCGCGATCAGCCTCAGCGTGCGCTCCGATATCCTCATGGAGGATGCACGCAAGAACGGCTGGCCGTTCTACCGACTTGTGCCGAACGCTCGCAAGGAGACCGAGAAGATCGCCAGCGTCATCATCGAGCGCTGGAAAGGGGAACCTCTCGCCTTGATCGATGACGGTACGATTCATGGGCGCGATCTCGTGGAAGGCGTTCGCTCGGCGCTCGCCGAGACAGGTCTGACGCCCGTCTTTACCGATACCTATCGACCGGCACAGGAACAGCAGGTCAGCCTCGTGCGCCGCCTCGGCCGCAGCGGCGCAACGCGCGTCCTCATCGGAGGCGACCGGACGGACGCGTCGATCATCGCGCGCGACGCTCGCAGCGAAAAACTGGCGCTCACGCTTCTGGGCGGCGAGGCGCTGGATGCGGCCGACCAACCCGTTCCACTGGCAGACGGAGTCCTCGCGGTCACACTGCCGGAAGCGGAAATCTTGCCGGAGGCCACCGCGACAGCGGGCGCAATGCGCGCCGCCAACATAGAGCCGGAGGGCTATACCCTGCCGGCCTTTGCAGCCATGACGCTGCTGGAGCAGGCGAAGGACCGTGCGCTGAAGGACAGTACCCCGCTGGCCGACGCCTTGCTCAAGGCGTCTTACCCGACCGTTATCGGAGCCATCCGCTTCGATGCCGGCCACGAGCTTGCGGATAATCCCTACCGGCTGATGGAGTGGCGCCAGGGCCGTTTCGCGGACGCGCCGCCTCCGGGCGAATGAGGGCTGCGACATGACGATGCAACGTGGACCGCGCAATGCTCTGACGGATGTTCCGGGGCTCGCCGTCGGTCACGCGCAGGACGATCGCCTGAAATCCGGTGTGACGGCCATCCTCTGCGATCCCCCGGCCGTTGCCGCCGTGTCGATCATCGGCGGCTCGCCCGGCACGCGTGAAACCGACCTGCTGGAACCGCATAACAGCGTGCAGACGGTGGATGCGCTATGCCTTGCCGGCGGCTCCGCCTTCGGCCTCGATGCCGCATCGGGTGTGCAGGCTGCCCTCCGTGCCATGGGTCGCGGGCTGAAAGTCGGGCCGGCCATCGTGCCGATCGTCCCGGCCGCCATCCTGTTCGACCTCAACAATGGCGGCGACAAGAACTGGGGCACTTATGCGCCCTATCGCGACCTCGGCTACACCGCCGCCATGGCCGCCGCTGGCGATGTCGCGACCGGAAGCGTCGGTGCCGGCACCGGCGCAAATACCGCAACCGTCAAGGGCGGCCTCGGCACCGCGTCGACCGTTCTTGCGAATGGCATCACGGTCGGAGCGCTCGCCGCCGTCAACCCGCTGGGCTCCGCGACCATCGGCGACACCGCCTGCTTCTGGGCCGCCCCCTTCGAACTGGAGGACGAGTTTGGCGGGCTGGGCCTGCCCACGCCCCTGCCGCTCAATGCGACGGCCATCCGCACGAAACTCGACGCCGTGACGCCGATGGCCAACACGACCATTGCCGTCATCGCGACCGATGTCTCCCTGACCAAGGCCGAAGCCAAGCGCCTCGCCGTCGCCGCACATGACGGTTTCTCCCGCGCGCTCTGGCCGTCTCATACGCCTCTCGACGGCGATCTCGTCTTTGCGGTGTCGACCGGCCGGCGACCCGGCAACCTCAACCCCGCGGATTTCCTTGCCCTCTGCGCGGTTGCCGCTTCCACGATGGCGCGGGCGATCGCGCGCGGCGTGCATGATGCGACGCCGGCCGATCGCGACATCAAGCCGTGCTGGAGCGATCTGGCGTCCGAAGCGCCTTGACAACGAACCAGCAGCCGACATTGCCGCTCCTGTCGACCAGTGCTACTGCATCAGCACTCGGACTGGAATCGGTTCAGGATAGATGATGCAGGCGTTTTCCTTGCGTCGAAGCGACGGAAACGTGTCCCGGAGATTTGAGCATGCCGCTTCCCATTCGTATCGCCCCGTCCATTCTTGCCTCCGATTTCTCGCGGCTCGGCGAAGAGGTGCGCGACGTCGTGGCAGCCGGCGCAGATTGGGTCCACCTCGATGTGATGGACGGCCATTTCGTCCCCAACATCACGTTCGGGCCGGATGTCGTTAAAGCTCTGCGTCCCGTGACGGACGCGCCCTTCGACTGCCACCTGATGATTTCTCCTGCCGACCCCTACCTGGAGGCCTTTGCCAAGGCCGGATGCGACAGCATCACCGTGCATGCCGAAGCCGGACCGCACCTGCACCGCTCGCTCCAGACGATCCGCGGCCTCGGCAAGAAGGCCGGCGTCGCCATCAATCCGGCAACGCCGGAAGCGACCGTCGAATACCTGCTCGACACCGTGGATCTCGTTCTTGTCATGACCGTCAATCCTGGCTTTGGCGGGCAGAAATTCGTGGAGCCGACGCTCGACAAGATCCGCCGGGTTCGCAGCATGATCGGCGACCGTCCGATCGACATCCAGGTCGATGGCGGCATCACGGAGGCCACGATCGGCACAGCGGCAGCCGCTGGCGCAAACGTCTTCGTCGCCGGCTCCGCGATCTATGGCGGTGGCTCGCCGGAGGCCTATCGCACCTCCATCGAAAAGCTCCGCGCACGCGCGGAGGGCGGTCGCGGATGAGCACCAACGGCGGCCCGATGCGGCTGCCGACGGCTGGCCGGCGCCTGGGCATGGCGGTCCCGGCCCGGTTGCGGACCGGCTGGCAGGGTGCAAGACACCACCTGCTTCTTGCGCCGGTCTGGGGGGTGCTGATGTCGCTCTGCGCCCTCGCCTCCCTGTTCTACCACGGGCGCGCCGGAACCGGCCAAACCGCGCAGGTGCTCGTCCTTTACCTTCTCGGCGGCGTGCTCGCCTTTCCCATCAGCGTTTTCCTTTCGAGGGCTCTTGCGCTGGGGCGGCGCGCCGAAACACGCTTTGCCTGCACCTTTCTCTGCCTGACGCTTCTGACGATCGCCGTGACCGCGTTTCTTTTTGCCATGCAGTACCGGCTGTTCTTTGCCCGCTGGCATGCGCCCTTTGCCACGCGCATCTGGTTCTACCAGTTCGCCTTCACGAGTGCGGGCGCCGTCTACCAGTTCATCGTCATGGGTGTCAGGCTCTACATGCCGGTGGGCCTCCCTGCGTTGCTCGGCATGAGCCTCTGGCTGACGCGAAAGGGCGGGGATGAGCGCGGAAGCGCCGTTCGGCGTTGAGCTTGCCGGTCATCTTTGATAGAGGCTCGGCCAACGATATCCGAGAGAAAGCTGACATCCGATGATCCCCCGCTATTCCCGGCCGGAAATGGTCGCCATCTGGTCGCCCGAATCCAAGTTTCGCATCTGGTTCGAAATCGAGGCGCATGCCTGCGACGCGCTCGCCGAACTCGGGGTCATCCCCAAGGAGGCCGCGCGCACGATCTGGGAAAAAGGCGGAGCTGCCACCTTCGACGTCGACCGGATCGACGAAATCGAGGCCGTGACCAAGCACGACGTCATCGCCTTTCTCACACACCTCGCTGAAATCGTCGGCCCGGACGCCCGTTTCGTCCACCAGGGCATGACGTCGTCGGACGTGCTCGATACCTGCTTCAGCGTTCAGCTCGTCAAGGCGACGGACCTGCTTCTGGCCGACATGGACCGCCTGCTGGAGGCTCTGAAGCGTCGCGCATTCGAGCACAAGGACACCGTCACCATCGGCCGCTCGCATGGCATCCATGCCGAGCCTACGACCTTTGGCGTCAAGCTGGCGCTGGCCTATGCCGAATTCGAGCGCTGCCGCGCCCGTCTCGTCGCCGCTCGCGAGGAAATCGCAACCTGCGCCATTTCGGGCGCCGTCGGGACCTTCGCCAATATCGATCCGCGCGTCGAGGAGCATGTGGCCGCCGCCCTCGGCCTGAAGCCGGAGCCGGTCTCCACGCAGGTCATTCCGCGCGACCGCCACGCCATGTACTTCTCCATCCTCGGCGTCATCGCGTCCTCCGTTGAGCGCGTGGCGACGGAAATCCGCCATTTGCAGCGCACGGAAGTTCTGGAAGCCGAAGAGTATTTCTCGCCGGGCCAGAAGGGCTCGTCGGCCATGCCCCACAAGCGCAATCCGGTGCTGACGGAAAACCTGACGGGTCTCGCCCGCATGGTGCGTGCCTTCTCCATCCCGGCCATGGAAAATGTGGCCCTCTGGCACGAGCGCGACATCTCGCACTCCTCCGTTGAGCGCATGATCGGCCCGGACGCGACAGTGACGCTCGATTTCGCTCTCGCCCGCCTCACCAACGTCATCGACAAGCTGCTGATCTATCCCGACAACATGATGGGCAACCTCAACAAGTTCCGGGGTCTCGTCCATTCGCAGCGCGTTCTTCTCGCCTTGACCCAGGCTGGCGCATCGCGTGAAGACGCCTATCGCCTCGTCCAGCGCAACGCGATGCGGGTGTGGGAGCAGGGCAAGGACTTTCTGGAAGAGCTTCTCGCCGACGAAGAAGTCCGCGGTTACCTGCCTGAAGCCGACATCCGCGAAAAGTTCGATCTTGGTTATCACACCAAACACGTCGATACGATTTTCCGCCGCGTCTTCGGCTGATCGGCCCGACGTCGATCCGTGCCAAAATTACCGGGCCAAAATGACCGGGCCAAAATTACCGGGAACGGTCGCGTTCGATAGAATGCGACCGTTCCGCGAAAGGATTTCGTGAAGGCTTCCCGATATTTGTAGACTGCAGCTAACGCGCAGATAACGGGAGCATCATCGACATGCCGGCACAAATGGATATGGAACGAGGTGTACGGTCCCGTGTGAAGCTGGCGGGTCGCGTTACATGCCGCGACAAGACGAGCGCGGGAAAGGTCGTGGATCTTTCGGATGCGGGCATGAGTCTTCAGCTGAGCTACGACATCCAGGCAACGCAGGGACAGGCGGTCATCATCGAAACCGAGGAACTCGGACGTTTGAACGGCATGGTGCAGTGGGCACGCGGCGATAAGATCGGCGTCCGCCTCATGACGTCATCGAACACCAGCGCCAAGATCGCCTCCTTCTACAAGTTTTTTCGATAGGCTGAGCTCTCCGCATGCCGCGAAAGCGATGCCCAATGCTTGCAGGTCTTGACAAGGGAGGCTTGTCGCCTCACATCGCGACATCATGAAAGCCTCGGAAGCAGACATCCTCATCGTCCCCGGATACACCAACTCCGGACCGGATCACTGGCAGACCCGCTGGGAGAGCAAACTCGCGTCGGCCCGTCGCGTCGAGCAGGCGGAGTGGGTCAAGCCCGTGCGTGAGGACTGGGTCGCCCGGATGAACGAGGAGATCGAGGCTGCAACCAAGCCAGTGGTCATCATTGCGCATTCCCTTGGTGTCGCCACTGCCGTTCACGCCATTTCGAAGGAAAACCAGCACAAGATCGCAGGTGCTTTCTTCGTCGCCCCGCCGGATGTCGAGAACCCGAAGATCCGCCCGAAGCATCTGATGACGTTCGGACCCTATCCCCGCGAGCCGCTCCCGTTTCCATCCATGATCGTTGCCAGCCGCAACGATCACTTCGGCTCCTACGAGCATGCCGGCGATATCGCCAATGCTTGGGGCTCCATCCTCGTGGATGCAGGCGAGTCGGGTCATTTGAACGCAGAGTCCGGCCACGGGCCGTGGCCAGAGGGCACGATGGTCTTCGCGCAGTTTCTCAGCCGTCTAAAGCCTTGACTTACCCCTATATCTGGATGAATTCTGACGCTTGGAAAGGTGCCTGAAGACGAACCTGTCTCGGGCGATACTCCTCGGCTGGGCGGACGTGAATGTGACGAGCGAACCAAGCAGCCAGAGCGACGGCGCTCCCCTCGACACGGTTTCTCCGGATGACATGGCTCGGCGACTGAGGCTTGCGCTCGATGTCTCGAAAATCGGTGTGTTCGATGCGGATCTGGAGACCGGCCACGTAACGCGCGATGCCGTTCTGATGCAGATCTTCGGCTACGACGCCCTGCCGGATGAAGACGCTGGAGATCTGCTGGAGAAAACGCTCCATCCCGACGACCGAGAACAAACCTGGGCGACCATCAACGCGGGGATAGCCTCAGGCGAGCCGTTCTTCAATGCGTTCCGGATCATTAGGCCCGATGGCGAAGTCCGCTACATCCGTTCCCGCTCGGTGACATTTCAAGATGATAACGGCCATAAGCGCCTCCTCGGCGCCAACTGGGACGTGACGGAAGACATCATGTTGCAGCAGAGCCTGGAACAGGCTCGCGCGCTCTCCGAGACGCGGTACAAGGCTCTGGAGGGCGCCTGGCGCGAGATCGAACGACGCGCGCTGCACGACCAGTTGACGGGGCTTGCCAACCGGCACGCTCTCCTCCACTGGCTGGACAGCCTCCCCACGCTGCCGGACGATACCTGCCCCTCCCGCGCGATCCTGCATATCGATCTGAACCGCTTCAAGGAGATCAACGATACGCTCGGCCACAGGGCCGGCGACGCAGCCATCATCTACGTTGCTGGTCTGCTGGAGGGCCTGCGTCATCAGGACGAATGGCTTGCGCGTATCGGAGGTGACGAATTCGCGCTCATGCTGAGCGTCGGCAAGCGTTCCGGGAACGCAGCCGTTATAGCTGAGGACATCATCCGCGTTCTCGAAGAACCGATTCCCTGCGAAGGTCACCTCTGCCGCTGCGGGGTCAGCATCGGGCTAGCCCACACCAGCGATGCCGTGGACGGACGCCAGGCGCTGATCAATGCGGCAATAGCGCTGTCATATGCAAAGGCGCAGAAGGGCAGCCGCGCGATGGTCTTCACCGCGGAGCTCGAAAATCGCAACCGCGCCATCAAGCAGACGGCCGACGATATTCTCAGAGGTCTCGAGAACGACGCTTTCATTCCGTTTTACCAGTTGCAGTTCGATGCGAAAACGCTTGAAGTCTGCGGTGTCGAGACACTCGCGCGATGGCAACACCCTGAGCACGGAATCCTCGCGCCGGATCGATTTCTGAAGATTGCAGAAGACATCGATGTGATGTGGCGCATAGACCGCTTGCTGGCAGAGAAAGCTTCCGCTGACTTTTTAAGATGGAGAGGCGAAGGACTTCAGGTACCCCGTATGTCGATGAACGTCTCCGCCCGCCGCCTGCTTGATCCCCAGCTGCTGGCTCCCTTCCCCACGAAGAACCTTCCCAAGGGGACTTTCGTTTTCGAAATGCTCGAATCGATTTTTCTCGACGCCCTTGACGGCGAGATGTCCAGGGCCATCGATCGGATCCGGAAAGCCGGTATCGCTATCGAGATCGACGACTTCGGCACAGGACACGCCTCCGTTCTCGGCTTGACCACCCTACACCCCAAGCGGCTGAAGATAGATCGCGCGCTGATTGCTCCGCTGACGCGCGGCGAACGTCATCGCCGCCTGATCGCCGCCATTATCGAGATGGGTCACGCGCTCGATATCGAAATCGTCGCGGAAGGTGTCGAGACGCAGGCGCAGATCGACCTGCTCCGGACGATGGGATGCGATGTCCTGCAAGGTTACGCCCTCGCCCGCCCGATGAGCGCACAGAATCTGGCCGTCTTTTTGCAGACACGCGCGGTAGCGGTCGCTGATGCCGCTCTCCGGACGGAAAGTTCGCCCCCTGCCGCGGAATGACACGCTGCGCGGAGAGGCGCCGAGCGCCTCGCAAAACAACGTCGATCCTTGCGTTTCCATGGGAGAGATGAGACGCCGATTGTGAAATGTTTTCTTTTCCGCTATGGACCCGGGAGAAAAACATGCCCCCACTGTACCCACGAGAAGGCGCATCTCCCAGCGCCTGCAACAATAAGAGACAGAGTCTATGAACCGTCGCCGCCGAATCTATGAAGGCAAGGCCAAGATCCTTTATGAGGGCCCGGAGCCAGGCACGCTGATCCAGTTCTTCAAGGACGATGCAACGGCTTTCAACAAGAAGAAGCATGACGTCATCGACGGCAAGGGTGTGCTGAACAACCGGATTTCCGAGTACATCTTCACGCACCTGAATCGCATCGGCATCCCGACCCACTTCATCCGCCGCCTGAACATGCGCGAGCAGTTGATCAAGGAAGTCGAGATCATCCCGCTCGAGATCGTCGTGCGCAATGTTGCGGCCGGCTCGCTCTCCAAGCGCCTCGGCATCGAGGAAGGCACGGTCCTGCCGCGCTCGATCATTGAGTTCTATTACAAGGCGGATGCGCTGGATGACCCTATGGTCTCCGAAGAACACATCACCGCCTTTGGCTGGGCAAGCCCGCAGGAGCTGGACGATGTCATGGCGCTCGCCATTCGCGTCAACGACTTCCTGACCGGCCTGTTCCTCGGCGTCGGTATCCAGCTGGTCGATTTCAAGATCGAGTGCGGACGACTGTTCGAGGGCGACATGATGCGGATCATCCTGGCCGACGAAATCTCGCCGGACAGCTGCCGTCTCTGGGACGTCGAGACCAAGGAAAAGATGGACAAGGACCGTTTCCGCCGCGACATGGGCGGTCTGGTCGAGGCCTATCAGGAAGTCGCCCGCCGTCTCGGCATCATGAATGAGAACGAGCCGCCACGCGGCACCGGTCCGGTTCTGGTCAAGTAAGCTGCCAGAATCTGCCGGCATCGAGTTTCGAGGAAAACGAAAAGTGATCACCGCACGCGTAACCGTAACGCTGAAGAACGGCGTTCTCGACCCGCAGGGCAAGGCAATCGAAGGCGCTCTCGGCGCCCTCGGCTTCCAAGGCATCGGCCAGGTTCGCCAGGGCAAGGTATTCGACCTCACGGTCGACACCGACGACCGCGCGAAAGCCGAATCCGATGTAAAAGCCATGTGCGATAAGCTGTTGGCAAACACCGTGATCGAGAACTATACTATCTCTCTCGACTGAAGGTTGTGGGAGGGTGGCATGACGAACGTCACAAACGAACTGATGTATGAGCTCCTGAAACGGATGAATGGCGACATATCGCACATCAGAAATTCCGTGACGGAGTTGAAGAGCGAGATGCAGAGCATGCGTGGCACGCTCGTTTCGGTTCAGCAGGACATTCACAACATCTACGGCGTCCTTGGACGCCACGAGACCCGTCTCGATCGCATTGAAAACCGCCTCGAGCTGCGTGAGCTTGCCGAGGCACAGGCAAGGTTCGATCCGCACCCATGAAGTCCGCCGTCGTTCAGCTCCCCGGTCTCAACCGTGACCGTGACATGATCACCGCCCTCACCATGATCTCCGGCAAGCCGCCGGTCACCATCTGGCAGACGGAAACCGAAATCCCGGATGTCGATCTGATCGTCATCCCCGGCGGTTTTTCCTATGGCGATTACCTTCGCTGCGGCGCCATTGCCGCCCGCATGCCCGTCATGCAGGCGATCAAGGCCAAGGCTGAACAGGGCGTCCGCGTGCTCGGCGTCTGCAACGGTTTCCAGATTCTGGTCGAAGCCGGTCTGCTGCCGGGCGCGCTCATGCGCAACGCCTCGCTGAAGTTCGTCTGCAAGGAGATCAAGCTCGAGGTCGTCAACGCTTCGACGGACTTCACCCGCGCTTACGCGGAAGGGCAGATCATCCGCTGCCCGGTCGCCCATCACGACGGCAACTACTTTGCCGATGCCGAAACGTTGAAGGAGATCGAGGGCAATAGCCAGGTCGTCTTCCGCTACGCCGGCGGCACGAACCCCAACGGCTCGATGAACGACATTGCTGCCGTGACCAACGCTCGCGGCAATGTTCTCGGCATGATGCCGCATCCGGAAAATCTGATCGAAGCCGCTCATGGCGGCTCTGACGGTCGCGCTCTCTTCGCCTCCGCGCTCGACGTCATCGCGGCCTGATTACCGGCCGCGATTCTTTCCGACACAGCGTCCGGCTTATCGGCCCAGACCGAGATCCGGCCCCATATCGAGATCCAGCGATGAATCCTGCCTGCCTGTCCTCCATCGCTGCCGCCATCGCGGCTCTCCTGACCGGCTGCCAGTCGGCACCGGAGCCAGCGCCCGTCCGTAATGTCGCGGCACTGCCGACGATGGAACGTATCGCGCTCAGCGCCAATGCGTGCTGGTTCAAGTCGGGCGATGCAGCCTTCAAGTCCTATCGTCTGGCGCCGGAACTCAACTCCTTCTCCGGCCGCCCGCGCATCCTGCTCGTCAAGCGCAACAATCCCGAAGCCCGTCCGCTTGCCGTCATCCAGGCGGAAGGCCACCCGGCCAAGGTCGATGCCTTCGGCCCGCTGTTCAGCGAGCCGGTCGGCACACGCATGACAGGCGACATCAAGCGCTGGATGGCAGGCGAAAAAGGCTGCTGATCCCCACCCCTCCGTCTCACTGCCGCGTTCGCATTGTCACGCTCCGCGTCGAGGACGCTGCGCGTGCCCGCCGATGAGCATCCATTCGCCTGTTGTCTGACCGGACACGGGAGTGCGGCACCTACTCGATGAAGGTAGACTTGCTGAGCTCAAGACGAACCTCCCACCGCGTCAGACCGATGTCGTTCAACTGATCATCCGTCAGATCCCTGAGCACGAGCCGTCCCGCGCGCTTCATACGCCAATCGGCGAGCCTTTCCCTCATTCGACCGAAGAAGCCGAGCCTGTTCGGCACCGGCAGCGAAAGCATGTCGCCACTCGACCGGAACAAACGCTCGCGCTCGAATCCATCCGGATAGATTGTTCCAATTGTATCACTGTACCGACTGACAGACATTTCCATTGCTCCTACGTTAGACAATCCAGCGCGTAGACAATCCGTACAATTGACAAATACAATTGGGCAATGTCATTATTGTTACCATGACAAATTGGCTTCCTGACCTCTCGGCCGGCGACGGACCGCTCTATCTCAAGCTCGCGCAGGCCATCGAGGCGGCGATCGACAGCGGTGCTCTGCCGCCCGGCGATAGGCTGCCGGCGCAGCGAAATCTCGCTTTTGATATCGGCGTGACCTTGGGCACCGTCAGCCGCGCTTATGCGCTCGTGCACGAACGCGGGCTTGTGGCCGGTGAAGTCGGGCGCGGCACATATGTCCGCGAGCGAAAGGCCGGCACGGACACGGCTTCCGAATCCATGAAATCGCTGGGCGGCACGCGTCCGTTCGAGGCGCCGACAGGCAAGCTGCGTTTCGATGCGACGGGAGCGTCGCATGTCGGGCAAGCGGCCGTGATCCAGGAGACCCTCACGCAGATCGTAGCGGATCATCCGACGGAAGTTGCCGATTACACACGCGCGGGACCGGTCCATTGGCAGGAGGCAGGCGCCGCTTGGATGGCGCGCGCCGGCTGGGTGCCGGGTGCCGAAGGCATCGTCGTCACGCAGGGCGCCCACGCCGCCATCGTCTCCGTCGTTACTGCGGTCACGGCACCGGGAGACCGCATCCTTTTCGAGAACATGACATACAGTCAGGTTGCCCGCGCGTTGAGCCTTATGGGGCGGCGCATTCTTGCCGGTGAAACCGATGAGCAGGGCCTTGTCCCTGAGGATTTCGAGCGCATCTGCCAGCAACAGCATCCATCCGTCGTCTTTCTGATGCCGACACTGCAAAACCCTACTCTGGCCGCCATGGACCGCACCCGACGTCAGGCGATTGCCGCCATCGCGCGCAGGCACAATATTCTCATGATAGAGGACGACATCTACGGCGTTCTGACGAACGATACCCAGCCCATGCTCGCAGCCCTTGCACCGGAGCGGACCTTCGTCGTGTCCGGCCTGTCGAAGTCCGTCGCACCCGGCGTTCGCGGTGGCTGGGTCTCCTGCCCGCCTCACTTTGCTGCCCGCGTGAGGATCGCTCACAAGATGCTGACCGGAGGCACCGCCTTCCTGCTGGCGGAATGCGCGGCAAGGCTGGTACTATCAGGGCAGGCGAAATCGATCCGCAGCCGCGTCATTGCGGAACTGGAAGCCCGGGAAGCGTTCGCCCGCGAGATCCTCAGTGGTCACGATTTCCGCTCCCTCCCCCAGATCCCCTTCCTCTGGCTGCAATTGCCCGAGCCCTGGCTGTCGGGCACATTCAAGGCTGCGGCGTTTGAGGCCGGCGTGATGATCGATGGCGAGGACGAGTTCAGGGCGGGACGCTCCGACAAGGTCCACCACCGGGTCCGCATCGCCTTTTCCAATCACAGCCGGGAGGATGTCCGCCGCGGCTTCCACCTGCTGAGAAACGTTCTGGATGGAGGTCTTGCCGGCTATGACAGCGACAGTTGAAGCAAGGCAATTGCCGGCTTGGAGGGTTTGAAGGTAAGCCTCCGGCAAGACAGGCCTGCTTCAGTCCGCGCACGACCTTCGTAAGCGTGGACATTCAAATGATACCTGCCGGCAAGACCCAGCGAGAGCCGAGACGTCACCCCGTGGCGCTGGCCTGTCTCCTTCTCGTCGGCGGGCAGATCGGACTTGCATCGCCCGTTTTCGCCGGTGACCGCACGTTCGATGAACTGCGCTTTGGCGCGACTGCGTCTGTTGCGGATGGCAATCTCCACGAGGACGGCGCCTTTCCCTCGGCAACTCTGTTTTTCGATCCCTTCGATCGCGGAACCGCAACAGGATGGCGCGATGCGCTGGCGCGACCACGCGTCCATGTCGGCGGGGAGATCGGCACAGGCGATGGCGCCGACATGGCGTTCGCCGGCCTCAACTGGACCTTCGACGTCAGCCCCAAGATCTTTCTCGATGCCGGCTTTGGTGGCCTCGTGCATGATGGCAATCTCGATGGGCCACGCAAAGATGGACCCCGCCTCGGCTGCCGGCTTCTCTTTCACGAATATGCCGCTGTCGGCTATCGCCTCGATGAAAAGTGGAGCCTTGTCGGTCAAGTGGAACATGCATCCCATGCCAAGCTTTGCGACGGTCCGAACGACGGCTTCACGCGAACCGGCCTGATGGTCGGCTATCGGTTCTAAAAAACAGATTCCCCCTCGATTTCGCATCATTCACAAGGCATTTTCCTGTCGCGCGACGGGCGGGCTTCGGCTAAGAACCGCCCAACGTCTCAGGGAACCTGCACATGGCCATCTCAAATGCCCGCCCGATCACGCCGGACCTCATCGCCTCCCACGGCCTGAAGCCGGATGAATACCAGCGTATCCTGGATCTGATCGGCCGTGAGCCGAGCTTTACCGAACTCGGCATCTTCTCGGCCATGTGGAACGAGCACTGCTCGTACAAGTCCTCGAAGAAGTGGCTGAAGACGCTGCCGACCAAGGGTCCGCGCGTTATTCAAGGCCCGGGCGAAAATGCGGGCGTGGTGGATATCGATGATGGCGACTGCGTCGTCTTCAAGATGGAAAGCCACAATCACCCCTCTTTCATCGAGCCCTATCAGGGCGCGGCAACCGGCGTCGGCGGCATCCTGCGCGATGTCTTCACCATGGGTGCAAGACCGATCGCAGCCATGAACGCGCTGCGCTTTGGCGCGCCGGATCATCCCAAGACCCGCCACCTCGTTTCCGGCGTCGTCGCCGGCGTCGGCGGTTACGGCAATTCCTTCGGCGTTCCCACGGTTGGCGGCGAAGTCGAATTCGACGCCCGCTACAACGGCAACATCCTCGTGAACGCTTTCGCGGCGGGCCTCGCCAAGACGGATGCGATCTTCCTGTCGGAAGCCAAAGGCGTCGGCCTTCCGGTCGTCTATCTCGGCGCGAAGACCGGCCGCGACGGCGTCGGCGGTGCCACGATGGCGTCTGCCGAATTCGACGAATCGATCGAGGAGAAGCGTCCGACCGTGCAGGTCGGCGACCCCTTCACCGAAAAATGCCTGCTGGAGGCTTGCCTCGAATTGATGAAGACGGGTGCTGTCATTGCCATTCAGGACATGGGTGCCGCCGGCCTCACCTGCTCGGCCGTGGAGATGGGCGCCAAGGGCGACCTCGGCATCGAGCTGATCCTCGATCAGGTACCGGTGCGCGAAGAGCGCATGACGGCCTATGAGATGATGCTGTCGGAAAGCCAGGAGCGCATGCTCATGGTTCTCGAACCCTCCAAGGAAGAGGTCGCCAAGGCGATCTTCGTCAAATGGGGGCTCGATTTCGCCATCGTCGGCAAAACGACGGATGACCTTCGCTTCCGCGTTCTCCATCAGGGCGAGGAAGTCGCCAACCTGCCGATCAAGGAACTTGGCGACGAAGCTCCGGAATATGATCGCCCGTGGACACCGGCAAAAGTACCGGCTCCCCTCGCGGCGGACGACATTCCCCAGGCGGATATTGCGGACGCGCTGCTGAAACTCGTCGGTTCTCCGAACAACGCGTCGCGCCGCTGGGTCTATGAGCAGTACGATACGCTGATCCAGGGCAACTCGCTGCAGCTGCCGGGCGGGGATGCCGGCGTCGTGCGCGTCGAGGGACATGCCACCAAGGCGCTCGCCTTCTCCTCCGACGTCACGCCGCGTTATGTCGAAGCCGATGCCTTCGAAGGCGGCAAGCAGGCCGTTGCAGAATGCTGGCGCAACATGACCGCGACCGGCGCTCTGCCGCTGGCCGCCACCGACAACCTGAATTTCGGCAACCCGGAAAAGCCGGAGATCATGAGCCAGCTGGTTCACGCCATCAAGGGCATCGGCGAGGCCTGCCTCGCGCTCGATTTCCCGATCGTCTCGGGCAATGTCTCCCTTTACAACGAGACGCATGGCCAGGCGATTCTGCCGACCCCGACCATCGCCGGCGTCGGGCTCATCGATGACTGGTCGAAGATGGCCCGTATCCGCTTTGCGGCGGAAGGACAGACGATCCTGCTGATCGGCGCACCGGCCGAACTCGGCACACACCTCGCCCAGTCGGTCTACATGCGCGACATCCACGGTCGCACCGACGGCCCGCCGCCGCATGTCGACCTCGCACTGGAACGCAAGTCCGGCGACTTCGTCCGCGAACTCATTCGCGATCGCCTCGTCACATCCGTACATGACTGCTCGTCCGGTGGTCTGGCTCTCGCCATTGCGGAGATGGCAATCGCCTCCGACATCGGGGCAACGATTGATCCGGTCACAGGCCGCGACCCCATTCCCGTTTTCTTCGGCGAGGATCAGGCTCGCTACGTCGTCACGGTCAAGACGGACGACGTCGAGGAAATCCAGAACATCGCCGAACTCCGCGGCGTTTACGCTCCCGTCATCGGCAAGACGGGCGGCGCAACCGTCACACTCGGCTCTGCCCGTCCCGTTCCGATCGAGAGATTGCAAAAGGCGTATGAATCGTGGTTCCCTGACTTCATGTCCGGCGAATTGCCCGCGACCGAGTAAGACCACGGAATGAACCGGATCCCGGCTGAAGGGGTTAACCGGTACGGGAACAAGGAGGACACCGCATGGCGATGAAACCGGGCGACATCGAAGACATGATCAAGACCGGTATTCCCGGTGCTCAGGTGACCATCCGCGATCTTGCGGGCGATGGCGATCACTACGCGGCCGAGGTCGTCGCGGAAGCCTTCCGCGGCAAGAGCCGGGTGCAGCAGCACCAGATGGTCTACAACGCGCTTCAGGGAAACATGGGCGGCGTGCTCCACGCCCTCGCCCTCCAGACCTCGGTTCCGGAGTAAGCATATGGCCGGTCTGTTCAGGATGCTGGTGTCAGGCGTCGTAGACGGGGTCTTGAAAGAGATCCTGAAGAAGAGCGGCACCGGCACCACGAAGCGGACGCGTCGGCAGGCACGCACCCCGACCGGCGTGGTCACCGGACTGGTAAAGGATGCGATCATCAAGGCGGTGGCGCCGAAAAAACAAGTCAGCCGCAAGCGCACCGCTGCTGCGCGCAGCAAGCAGAAACGCGTCTGAGCCCTTTCTTCCGGCGCTATACCTTGTCCTCCGCTTCATGCGGAGGTCCCATCGTTTTTTCACGCCGCATGGGTGAAAACTGCGTTGCGGCATGCTATGTGACTGTGATCGACACCCGTCCTTGAAGCGGGACAGAGAAGGATTTCAAGCATGACCGGCATCCACGATTTCATCGACAACGAAGTGAAGACCAACGACATCGTGCTCTTCATGAAAGGCACCCCGCAGTTTCCGCAGTGCGGCTTCTCCGGACAGGTCGTACAGATCCTCGATTACCTCGGCGTCGACTACAAGGGCGTCAACATCCTGGTTGATGCGGATCTCCGTCAAGGCATCAAGGATTATTCGAACTGGCCGACGGTTCCCCAGCTCTACATCAAGGGCGAGTTCATCGGCGGCTGCGATATCGTCCGCGAGATGTTCCAGTCCGGCGAACTTCAGACGCACCTTCAGGAAAAGGGTGTCGAGGTCAAAGCCTCGGCCTGATCCGGTTTCATCTTTGAAAAATCTATCCCCGGCCGTGCGCCGGGGTCATCGTTTCTGCACTTTGCCTAGAGATCGCCGATAACTGCGTATATGACGAATTATGCACAGTATATCGTCACGAGGCTGTTGCCCGATTGTGCTACCGAAGCGGTGGACATCGCGATATGGTTGCTTCGGTTTGCGAATCACGCGTTGGCCCTGCCCCGGACAAACCTGCCGGGATAGTTGCGACGCCTCCCATCATTGCCGGCTTCCGGCAGATTTCGTTGAAAAACGCCATAGGCCAGTGATCTCGCGATCAGCTGACACCTGTGGCTGAACGTCCGACCGACATGCGGAGCGACCGTATGCAGCCGTCGGACCGCCTGCCGCGTAGCGGCGGGATGGAAGGACTTTTGAGAATGACGTCCACCACAGAGCCCGCTGTCAACAAACCCGCGATCGCCATGCCGTTGTCGAAGGGTCAGTTCATCGCCATCATGGCGATGCTGATGTCGATCAACGCCCTGTCAATCGACATGATGCTGCCGGGCCTCCAGGAGATCGGGCAGAGCCTCGGCGTTGCTGACGAGAATAGCCGCCAGTTTGTGATTACCTCCTACCTGATCGGCATGGGTAGCGCCCAGCTCTTCTTCGGGCCGCTCTCCGACCGGTTCGGACGCAAGATGCCGCTGATCGGCGGGCTGGTGATCTATGCGCTCTGCGCTTTCGCCATCGTCTTCGTGCCAAGCTTCGGCGCGCTGCTCGCACTTCGCTTCGTACAGGGTCTCGGCGCTGCCGCCACCCGCGTCATCAGCGTCTCCATCGTCCGCGATATCTATGGCGGGCGCATGATGGCAGAGGTCATGTCCCTCGTCATGATGGTCTTCATGGTCGTCCCGGTCATCGCGCCGAGCATCGGTCAGCTGGTCATGCTCTTTGCCGAATGGCATATGATCTTCCTCGTCATCTCCATCTATGCCTTCTTTGCAACGGTGCTCGTCGTTCTCTATCTGCCGGAAACGCTGGGCACGGAGCGCCGTCGCCCGTTCACCATCAAGGGCATCGCCGCCTCCTTTGCCATCGTTCTTGGCAACCGTACGGCGCTTTGTTATGCGCTCGCGATCTCCTTCATCTTCGGCGCGCTGTTCGGCTTCATCAATTCGGCACAGCAGGTCATGGTCGGCGTCTTCGGCCTCGGTCATTACTTTCCCTTGGTCTTCGCCTGTTTCGCCGGCCTCATGGCGGTGGCGTCCTTTGTCAATTCGCGCCTCGTCGGCCGCTATGGCATGCACCGGGTCTCCCACATCGCGCTTCTGCTGTTCGTGGCGGCCAGCGCCGTGTGGGCTCTGTTCTCCGCTGCCGGCTTCCTGCCGTTCTGGCTTTTCGCGATCCTCTACGGGAGCGCCATGTTCCAGTTCGGCCTGATCGGCGCGAACTTCAATGCCATGGCCATGGAGCCGCTCGGCCATGTCGCGGGCACCGCATCCTCCGTCATCGGCTTCATGCAAACCATCGGCGGCGCACTCATCGGCGCCATGATCGGGCAGGCTTTCGATGGTACGGTTACGCCACTGGCCTTCGGCTTTCTCTCTGTCGCCATTATCGGTCTTTTCTTCGTCCTGCTGGCAGAGCGCGGGCGCCTTTTCTCGTCAGATCAACACAACCCAGCCGGCTGAGCCTTAACGCCTCATAGATCGAGATCCGTATGTCCACTTCTCCCCAGCCTCCTCTGCCACAAGGCTCGCAACGCATCGGGCTCGGCTTCCGCGAGTTCGTCGTCACCATCGCCCTGATGACGGCGAGCATCGCCATCGCCATTGACAGCATGCTCCCGGCCCTGCCGCATATCGCCAGCTCGCTCAACGTGCCCAACCCGAATGATGCGCAGCTGGTCATCGCCGTGTACTTCTTCGGCTTCGGCTTCGCTCAGCTCGTGTTCGGCAGCCTCGCCGATGCCTTCGGCCGTCGTGCGATCCTGTTGCTCGGCCTCGCCATCTTCACGGTCACGACCTTCGCCGCTGCTTGGACGGAGAGTTTCACCGCCCTGCTCGCCTTCCGCTTCGCGCAAGGGGTCGGCGGCGCCGCCATCCGCATCACCACGACAGCAATAACGCGCGATTGCTTCGATGGCCGCGAGATGGCGCGGGTCATGTCCTACATCATGATCGTCTTCATGCTGGTGCCGATCCTTGCGCCGTCGTTCGGCCAGGCCGTACTGACCTATGCGGACTGGCATTGGATCTTCTTGCTACTCGGCGTCATCGGCGCCATCCTGTTCGTCTGGGCCGGCATGCGCATGCGCGAGTCCCTGCCGGTGCACGAGCGTCTGCCGCTTTCGGTCGCGGCCATCTCGGGCGGCTTTCGCACGGTCCTGACCAACCGCATCACCTGCGGCTACATGCTCGGCCTCACGCTGTTCTCTGCCGTCATCTGCACCTTCATCGTCTCCGTGCAGCAGATCTTCGGAACGGTCTACGGGCTTGGGGACTGGCTGCCCATCGCCTTTGCCGGCACAGGCTCCGGCATCGCGGTGGCAAACTTCATGAATGGTTATTTCGTGCGCCGCTTCGGCATGCGCCGCATTTCTCATGCCTGCATGATCGCCTTCACGGCGCTCGGACTGCTTGCCAGCGGCGTCGCGCTGATCGGCACACCCTCCTTCCTCTTCACCTATCTGATGCTGAGCGTCATGCTGATGTTCTTCGCCGTCATCGCCACGAATTTCACCGCCATCTGCCTCGAGCCCATGGGTCATATCGCAGGGACGGCAACCGCCGTGACTGGCTTCGTTTCCACGACAGGCGGCGCCATCCTCGGCGGCATGATCGGGCAAATGTTCGACGGCACGGTCCGCCCGTTCTTCATCGGCTTCGCGCTCTTCGGCATCTTCACGATCCTCGCCGTGCTCTGGGCCGAACGCGGCCAGCTCTTTACCCATCCCGGCGACGAGCCGGAGATGGAGCCCGGCATGGGCGGCCACTGATACGTTCCACTATCCAAGAATCAGAAAGGGCAGCCAGTGGCTGCCCTTCTCTTATCAAACCATGTCGCCGGTCCTCAGATCGTGAAAACCTGCTCCCGCAGCAGGTGCCAGCTCGCTTCGTCTGAGGCGACCAGCAGGCCGCCGTCGAGATGCTGCGGTTGGTAGCGGGAGCCATCGAACCGTCGGACATAGGCGCCGGCCTCCTCGGCGATCAGGCAACCCGCCAGATGGTCCCAGGGCATCAGCTTCTGGTACATGAGGAAGTGGAAGTGCCCGGACGAAAAGGCGCGATACTCATGCGCCGCGCAACGGTAGCTGGTCGCAATTCGCACGCTTGCCATGTTGCCCATGATGGTGCGGCGCGCTTCCGGCGGATAGAAGCCGGTGGACGCGCAGCCGACCAGATCCTCAAGTGTCGTCGGCGCGGGGGTCACCGAGAGCTGGTCCTGCGATCCATCCGCACGGCATGCCCAGGCACCGGCACCTTTTTCGGCGATCACCCAGTCATTGCCCATCGGATCGTAGATGATCCCGGCGATCGTTTCCCCGCCGGAAACCACGCTCGCCATGACGCCGAACAGCGGCATGCCCGCAGCATAGTTGAACGTGCCATCGATCGGATCGACGATCACGGCAAGGTCGGCACCTGCAAGCTTGTCCAACAAAGCGGGATCGGCCGCGACGGATTCTTCGCCGATGAACAGGGCACCGGGAACGACATCGTTGATGCGCGCCTTGATCAGGCGCTCCGCCGCTTCGTCGGCCTCGGTGACGAGATCGATCGCCTCCGTCTTCATCCTGACATCCCCGCTGGAGAGATTGCGGAAACGCGGCATGATTTCGATCGCGGCGGCCTCCTGCAGCAGGTTGGCCAGTCCGGCAATGTCGATCTCGCGGGTCATGAAGAGGGCTCCGATGTCTTTGGTTGGGATGGCTCGGGTTGCTTGCTCGCTGCCTGCGTCGTCAGCGCGTGGAAGTCGAAAAGCTTGGGGTCGAGCAGGTGTGACGGGTTGGCGTGGCCAAGGGCGCGCAGCATCGTGTCCTTGCGGCCGGGCATGCGTGTCTCGATGTCGGCAAGCATCGCCTTCATCGCATTGCGCTCCAGCCCGTCTTGAGAGCCGCAGAGATCGCAGGGGATGATGGGGAACTGCATGGCTGCGGCAAACTTCGTAAGATCGTCTTCCGCGGCATAGGCCAGCGGCCTGAGAACCGTCAGGTCGCCCTCGTCATTGACGAGCTTCGCAGGCATCGTCGCCAGCCGCCCGCCATGAAAGAAATTCATGAAGAACGTTTCGAGGATATCTTCGCGATGATGGCCGAGGACGAGAGCGTCACAACCCTCCTCGCGGGCGATCCGGTACAGGTTGCCGCGCCGCAGACGCGAACAGAGCGCACAATACGTGCCGCCCGCGGGCACCTTCTCCTTCACGATCGAATAGGTATCGCGATACTCGATGCGATGGCGAACGCCAATGGACGTCAGGTACTCCGGCAGGACGTGCTTTGGAAAGTTCGGCTGTCCCTGGTCGAGATTGCAGGCAATCAGTTCGACCGGCAGCAGGCCCCGCCATTGCAGGTCGATGAGCAGCGCAAGCAGGCCGTAGCTGTCCTTCCCGCCGGACACCCCGATCAGCCAGCGCTTCTGGCCGTTCAGCATCCCGAAATCGTCAATCGCCTGGCGAACATTGCGCAGCAGCCGCTTGCGCAGCTTGTTGAAGCTGACGCTGTCCGGCATGCCACGGAAGATGGCCGGCAGATCGGCCGGTGCTTCCTCGCGATGCAAGCTCTCGGCAGTCTCGTTGTTGAGCATGGAATCAGGTGTCATCGACGGGCTTTCCGGCAGAGGCTTTTCGGCAGGAGGCCGACAGGCGCGCGGATGTGTTTGGATGGCCTGCCATGCCCGCCCGACGTGTCAAGATCAAGACAAATCGACCCTTGTCACACTCTATGCGCCAAAAACGGACCATCCGGTTCGGTTTGCCAGCATCTCCAGCGCCACCGAGCCCAACTGGGAATTGCCGTTCTCGTTCAGGCCCGGCGACCAGACGGCAACGGCCGCCTTGCCGGGGGCCACCGCCATAATGCCGCCACCGACGCCGCTCTTGCCGGGCAGACCCACATGATAGGCGAAGTCGCCGGAGCCGTCGTAATGGCCGCAGGTCAGCATCAGCGCGTTGATGCGGCGCGCCCTCTGGCGCGACACGATGGAATGCCCACTGCCCGGCTGCTGCCCGTTATTGGCGAGGAAGAGGCCGGCCCTGGCAAGCTGCACGCAGGTCATCGCGATGGCGCAGTGATGGAAGTAGACGCCGAGCACATGCTCAACGGGATGATCGAGCTTGCCGAAGGACCGCATGAAATTGGCAAGCGCCGCATTGCGGAACCCGGTCGCGGCTTCCGATTTCGCCACCTGCGGATCGATCGAAATATCCTCGTCATCGGCGAGCATTCGCATGAACCGGAGGATCTCGCCGATCACCTCGCGCGGCGTGTGACCGGCGAGAATGAGATCGCTGATGGTGATGGCACCGGCATTGATGAAGGGGTTTCGTGGCTTGCCGCCCTCGTGTTCCAGCTGCACGATCGAGTTGAACGCCGATCCCGACGGCTCGCGCCCCACCCGCTTCCACAGCCTTTCCCCATGCTTGCCCAGCGCAAGCGTCAGGGTGAAGACCTTGGAAATGCTCTGGATCGAAAACGGCACAGCGGCATCGCCGACAGAAAAAACCTGCCCGTCGACGGTGACGATCGCCATGCCGAATTTCTTGGGATCTATGCGCGCAAGCTGCGGAATGTAGTCCGCAACCTTCCCCTCGCCGCGCCGCGGCTCGATGGCCGCGTAGATGTCGTCGAGCACTGATTGGAGATCGAGATGTTCCGTATCCGACATGGGTCCTCACGTCGTTTGCTACCGCATCTTTCACATGAAAAAAGCCGCCCCGAATGGAGCGGCTTTTTCCGGAATGTGCAAGGCCGAAGCCTGCGCAAATGCTTATCGCGAATAGAATTCGACGACGAGGTTCGGTTCCATGATGACGGCGTAAGGCACGTCGGCAAGGAACGGGATGCGTGCGAAGGTCGCAACCATCTTGTTATGATCGACTTCGATGTAGTCGGGCACGTCACGCTCTGCGAGGCTGACAGCTTCGAGAACGGAAACAAGCTGCTTGGACTTTTCGCGAACTTCGATCACGTCGCCGACCTTGCAGCGATAGGAACCGATGTTGACGCGAACGCCGTTGACCGTGACGTGACCATGGTTGACGAACTGACGCGCGGCAAACGGCGTCGGTACGAACTTGGCGCGGTACACGATCGCGTCGAGACGCGATTCGAGCAGACCGATCAGGTTCTCCGAGGTGTCACCCTTGCGGCGGTTGGCTTCGTCGTAGATCGCACGGAACTGCTTCTCGCGGATGTCGCCGTAGTAGCCCTTGAGCTTCTGCTTGGCGCGCAGCTGGACACCGAAGTCCGAAAGCTTGGACTTACGACGCTGGCCGTGCTGGCCGGGACCGTATTCGCGGCGGTTCACCGGGGACTTCGGACGACCCCAGATGTTCTCGCCCATACGGCGGTCGATTTTGTACTTGGACGATTCGCGCTTGCTCATCGCATTTCCTTTCAGAACGTTGCACCCACCTGTTTCCAGGAAGGATGAAGGAAACACGCCCTCCTCTGAACCGCTTGCGCCGTTCTGACAGGCATCTCACATTACGCTAACGGAGACACCACGGGACATGTCAAATAAAACACCGGGCTTTGCAGCCCGGCGTTGTCGCGGTGTTTAGGGTGATGTTTGCAAATTGTCAACACGAGAGCACAGACCAGCGACATATCATTGTATGAACGCTATTCCGCCGCGCTCCGCTCATCCAAGTCGAGAGCGGCATTGGGATCGCCCGGCGCCGTCTCGGCATTGAGATCGGGAAATGCAACGATCCGACGCCCGGCAGCATCGCCATGCACGACGATCAGCCCCTGCTCCTCGAAATAGCCGAGCAGGCGGCGGGCGCGGCGCGCCGAATGGGTGCCATAGGCGCGCGCGATCATCAGGTCGGAGGGGCACGGCAGGCCGCGCAAGGCCGCCTGCGCAACGTTCAGGAACACACCTTGCAAATCTTCCGTCACCTGGCGCGATAGATCGAGGGCCGTCTTCCATGCGTCGCTCGCAGCGGTGCCGGCATCCACGCCGGAGCGGCTGATGGCCATCTTGCGCCGGAAGGCGGGTAGCGACAGCGCAGCACCGGGTACGCGGCGGATACGGCAACGCACGAGAAAATCCTGAAACAGTTCCGCATCGGCCCGAAAGGCGGCACCGGGATGATCGAGGATTTCCGCAAGAATCTGGTCGAGCAGGGCCTCCCGGTCGGCCGGCGGCATCTCCGGCTGCTGCGGACGCGCCTCGACCGGAGCCACAGCCTCCGGGCGGGGCCGTGAAAGTTCGGCCAGAATATCCGTCGCCGGACGCGGCGCCGGGGCGGCGCGGCGTATCAACGGCCGGGTCAGTTCGTCCGGATCGGGCGTGAAGATCAGGTCCTCCACATCCGCCACGGCCTCCGGCAGCGGCGTCAGCATCGGGCTCGTCGAACGCGCCGATGTCTCCACCGTCCCGATCGTCACCGGCAGCGGACGGCGCGACAAGGCAGGGCCCAGCGCCACGAAGGAGCCCCGTTTCAGATCACGGAACATCTCCGCCGTCCGTCGGTCCATACCCAGAAGATCGGCGGCGCGCGCCATGTCGATATCGAGAAAAGTTCGCCCCATCAGGAAGTTGGAGGCTTCTGCTGCCACGTTCTTGGCAAGTTTCGCCAGCCGCTGCGTCGCGATAACGCCGGCAAGGCCGCGCTTACGGCCGCGGCACATCAGGTTGGTCATCGCGCCGAGCGAGAGCTTGCGCACCTCTTCTGTCACGTCTCCGCCGACGGAGGGCGCAAACAGCTGCGCCTCATCCACGACAACGAGGATCGGATACCAGAATTCCCGGTCCGCATCGAACAGCGCGTTGAGAAACAGGCCGGCGGTCCGCATCTGCTGCTCGATGTCGAGCCCTTCGAGCGACAGCACGCAGGAGACGCGATGCTGGCGGATGCGCGAGGCGATCCCCACAAGCTCCGCCTCCGTCCGCTCGCCTTCCACGACGACATGGCCGAACCTGTCGGCCAGCGTCACGAAGTCTCCCTCTGGGTCGATGATGCACTGCTGGACCCAGGGTGCGGACTGCTCGAGAAGGCGGCGTAGCAGATGCGACTTGCCGGAACCGGAATTGCCCTGCACCAGAAGGCGCGTCGCCAGCAGTTCCTCGATATCGAGCGGTACGGACTTGCCGTCCATCGCCGTCCCCATGTCGATGCCGACCTTCATGAAACCCTCGTTCTCGTCTGGAGTGCCGCGCCGCCACGCCGGCAGTCTTCATGCCTATCAGAATTCACGCCGTCCCGCGCCCATCATCCGGCGCAACCCACAGCTAAAGCATGTCGCGCAAAAGTGTGCAGCGGTTTTGCGAGAACGACATGCGCCAAAACAAGGCCTTAAAGCGATGGCGAGACCGTCAGCCCGAATCCCTGCAGCAAGCGCCGCGTCGAGAAGTCGGGCGCGGCCGAGGTGAAGATGGCGGGGTCGATGCCCGTCAGCGGAATGTAGCTCTCTGGCGGCGGCACCAGCCGGCGTGCCTGCCGGGCGATGGCTTCCGCCGGATCGAGCCAGTCGACAGGCCAGGGGGCAAGTTTCCGGAAGAGATTGGCCATGAAGGGATAATGCGTGCAGGCCAGCACGACGATATCGGTGCGACGCCCCTCAACCTCCCGAAAGCAGGGCGCGATCTCTGCCAGAACGGCGGCATCCTCGACCGTTTCCCCGCGAATATAGGCTTCCGCCATCGCCGCGAGATGTTGCGAGCCGACGAGCTGCACGTCGCACTGTGCCGCGAAGGACTGGATGAGGTCACGCGTGTAGGCGCGGCTGACCGTGCCGGGGGTCGCCAGCACGGAGACCAGCCCGGAGCGCGTCCGCTCGGCTGCGGGCTTGATGGCTGGAACCGTGCCGACGAAGCGCATCTGCGGAAACGCCGCCCGCACCTCACCACCCATCAGCGTGAAGGCGGTATTGCAGGCAATGATGCAGATCTCGGGATCATGCTCGGCTATCAAACGCCCGAACAGGGCAACGATGCGCGCTGTCAGCGCGTCCAGATCTGTCCAGTCGCCATAGGGGAAGCCGGCATCATCGGCGACGTAGATGAAATGCCGCTCCGGCATCAGCACCCGCGCCTCGCGCAGCACCGTCAGTCCACCGATACCGCTGTCGAAGATGAGAACCGGTTTCATCTCAGCTCTCGCTCTCGTCCGGCGCTGGCTGCGCGACAAACCGGCCGGCGCCGCTTCGTCCATCGACAGGCGCACCCGCGCCGCGCGGCGTTTCCCGCGAGAAGCGGTCGAGCGAGGAAATGACACCGCGAATGACGCGGATTTCCGTCGCGCTGAAGCCGGGCCGCGTCAGCACCGCCCGCAGGTTGTCGACCAGCTTCGGGCGCTTGGCGAGCGGGCGGAAATAGCCTCGCGCATCGAGAGCCTCCTCCACATGGTCGAACAGACCCTGAAGATCGGTCTTCGTCGCCGGCTGCTGCGGCAGCGCCTGGAAAGACGTCTGGTCCTCCGACACCATGGACGTCTTCATCCATTCATACGACATCAGCAGAACGGCCTGCGCCAGATTGAGCGAGGCGAAAGCCGGATTGACCGGAAACGTCACGATCTCGTCGGCAAGCGCGATCTCTTCATTCGTAAGACCGGTTCGCTCCCGACCAAACAGAATGCCTGTCTTCTCGCCTTTGGCGAAACGGCCACGCAGCGTCTCCGCCGCAACGCCCGGGGCGCGAACGGGCTTATAGCCATATCGGTCGCGCGCCGTCGTCGCATAGACGAAATTGAGGTCGGCAACGGCTTCTTCCGTGGTCTCGTAAAGCTTGGCCTGATTGATGACGTGATCGGCCCGACTGGCGGCGGCCTGCGCCTTTTCGCTCGGCCAGCCATCACGCGGATTGACCAGTCGAAGCTCGGCTAACCCGAAATTCGCCATCGCCCGGGCAACCATGCCGATGTTTTCGCCAAGCTGGGGATGGACCAGAATGATCGCCGGTCCTTCCGCCAGAAGCTGGCGCTCACTGTTCGTGCCTGCCATATCGTCCTCATTCCAAGCGGTGCGGCATCCGAACGCGCACCGTCATATATCGGCGCTTCGTCGCACAGATCGTCTGGTTTTGAAAGACGCCGCCTATTGTGCGCCCTGTGCGGCGATGGCGGCGAGTTCCGCCTTCAGCGATCCCCGCTCACCGCCGCGCAGGATATCATCGATGACCGCACGCCCCTTCTCCTCGACCACGATGAAGTGGAGTTCCGCGGGCTTCCTGTCACCCGGATCTTCGAGGCAGGAAATATTGTCGAACGTCACGGCCACGTCTGTGTGCCCGGTCGCCGGCGTTGCCGGTACGATCTTCAGATCCTTCAGCGAGCAACTGTCCTGCCCGCTGACGATCGGGTCGTAATCGAGCGGCGAGTCGCCATCCTCGAAAGCGGGAAAGCGGGTCGCGTCCTTATAGACGCGCACGAAATCCTGGCTGTAGATACGGCCAAGGCGCTCGTCATCGAAATAGTCACGGGGTTCACCAACCGGATTTTCCGACCAGCCATTCTGCGCTTCCGTCATGATTTCCTTGACCGGCGCCGTGGCATCCGCAGCAAGCGCTGCCGTACCGGCGAGGGCAAAAAGGATAAAGAGAAGGGTTCGTTTCACGCGCTGCTCTCCTGATGCGGCCCCGGCTTGGTCGGCGCGGGGTTCTGTTGCGCGTCCCCCGTCTGTGGCTCCGGCTCCAGCCGCGACAGCGTCAGTGCGACCATCTCCAGACCGACGAGGGACGATTGCCGCGATAGGCGGAAATGACGGCGCTTGCGCGGCAGCGGATGACGCTTCGTTAAAAATAAAGCACCGCCCTTCGCCTCGATCCGGTCTATAGCGGCAAGCGCCTCCGCCACCAGCGGCACCATCTGTTCCGACCGCAGACCGCCGCCCTCTGTTGCCGGTGCGCCGACGAGGTGCAGAACCGAACCCTGGCGCGACGGATCGGCCGCAAGCCCGCCGGCAAAGGTGCGCGCCCAGTAGGTTGCCGTCATCAGTGTCATGAGCGTCTGCCGAACGACCCCCGGCCGGGTGACCAGCTGCCAGGACGATCCGAGCGGCCGGACGATGGACGAGAGCTCGGCATAGGCTCGTTCCAGCACCTGCGACCGGTGAATGAGATCGAAACCGCTCCGCCCCTCCGCCGCATCGGTCAACACGCGCCGCAGCGCCGTGCACCATCGCTGAAGGGCGTCGCCCGCCAGCGTTTCCGTCCGTGCCGGAAAGACCAGAAAGGCCACGGCCAGCCCCGCAAGCGAGCCGATGACCGTCTCTTCCAGCCGCAGGATCAGCACCTCCGTCGTCAGACTGCCGATGAGGCTGTAGACCAGCGCCAGCACGATCGACACGAAAAATGTCATCGCCGCATAAGAGATTGCCAGAAGATAGAAGGCGAGAAAGACGCAGATGGCGGCAAGACCGAGAAGGACCGGTGTCATCGTTTGCAGCAGACTTGCCGCCACCAGCCCGACGGCGATCCCGAAGAGCGTCCCGATGGATCTTTGCACCGCACGCATCGCCGTGTCCCCGCGAGAGCGCGTATTGGTAAAGACGAGGAACGCCGACAGCACTGCCCAGAACCAGCGCTCCCGCGAGAGCATCAGCCCGAACACCATGGCAAGCGCGGAGGCAAGCGTAATCTGGATCGCTGTGCGCACAGCCGGATCGGAGAGCGTGAAGCGCGCACGCTTCTGCCCGCGAGATCCACCGGTATCAGCCGCCTGCGTCTCCCGCGAAACATCCGGCGCCGCCATCAGCCTCTGTACCGCAACAGCAAGGCGTCGCCGGACGGCGTCCAGAGACAGGCAGGCATCGATCGTCTCTTGCAGATAGACATCATCCGGTGCCGCGCGCGCAGCGCTACGGGCCAGCCGCTCCACGCTTTCCGGCGATCCCCCGCGCAAGGCCGCAACGAGCCGCGCCGGTGGAAAAGCCTGCCGCGAGAGAACGACGAGGCTTTCCGCGGCGACATGCAGCTCGAAGAGGCAGATCGTCACGGCGATCCGGCGCGGATCATCCCGCTCCGCATCGTGTCGACCGTCTGTTTCAGGCCGCGCGGGAACGAAGCTCTCCGCCATCAGCACCGCATCCTTCAGCCGCTCCACCTGCCGGTCCATTTGCCGCCGGTCCCGTTCGTCGATCCCGCCGGTCGTCGCCGAGATCTCGGAGAGCATGCGATCGATCCGCGTTTCCACCGCCGCAACGGCCCGGCCGAGATCGACGCGCCAGTCGTCCGGCAGAACGAAGCGGCGGACACCCTGCCCGACCAGAAGCGCCGCCAATGGCCCGAATGCCGTAGCGGGCAATTCCATGACATCGGGCTTGAGATAGGCGCCGATGAAATAGGACATGAAGGCGAACATGCCGAGCGCGAAGCCGCGAGGCCCGAATGTCCTCGCATAGGCGGCCACGAAGATGAGCACGAGAAAAACGAGATCCGAGACGACCCGTGTCTCTTCGAGAAGCGCGGCAATGCAAACGACGGCGATGCACACGCCGCAACCGAGAAGCCGCGTCACGAGTTGATCACGCATCGAGGCGTCCTTGACCGACAGGCCGCTCTGGATCGACAGCGTGATAGCCAGCGCATAGGCGGCCTTCGGCAACGGGAGCACAGCGCTGTGCAGAACCGCAAGAAGGCCGACGGACAGGCAGACGCTCAGCGTCACCCGCAACCCGGTGCGCAGCCGCGAGAATGCCGGGTCGTTGGCAAGAAGCCAGTCACGCAGGGAAGAGACATCCATGATCATGCCGTAATCCACGCTCGATCCGCTGTTTTCAAACGATAAGATCGCGAAGGTCGCATAAGTTTTAACGCCCGCCGCTTTGCCTTCGCCCTTGCCAATGCTATAGCGCCAGCTATCGTCCGTTCCGCAAACGGGGCATCCGTATCGTAAAGCCCCACTCCAAGCTACGAGGCACGTTTTCATGAGCAAGATCAAGGTTGCCAATCCCGTCGTCGAACTCGACGGCGATGAGATGACCCGCATCATCTGGCAGTTCATCAAGGAAAAACTGATCCATCCCTATCTGGATATCGACCTTGAATACTACGATCTCGGAATGGAAAACCGCGACGCTACCGACGACAAGGTGACGATCGATGCGGCCAACGCCATCAAGAAGCACGGCGTCGGCGTCAAGTGCGCGACCATCACCCCGGACGAAGCCCGCGTCGAGGAATTCGGCCTGAAGAAGATGTGGAAGTCGCCGAACGGCACGATCCGCAACATTCTCGGCGGCGTCATCTTCCGCGAGCCTATCATCTGCAAGAACGTGCCGCGCCTCGTTCCCGGCTGGACCAAGCCGATCATCGTCGGCCGTCACGCCTTCGGCGACCAGTACCGCGCGACCGATTTCAAGTTCCCCGGCAAGGGCAAGCTGACGATGAAGTTCGTCGGTGATGACGGCACGGAAATCGAACATGAAGTCTATGACGCACCGGCGGCCGGCGTTGCCATGGGCATGTACAACCTCGACGAATCGATCACCGATTTCGCCCGCGCCTCTCTGAACTACGGCCTGCAGCGCGGCGTTCCCGTCTACCTGTCGACCAAGAACACCATCCTCAAGGTCTATGACGGCCGCTTCAAGGACATCTTCCAGGAGGTCTTCGAAAAGGAGTTCGAGACCAAGTTCAAGGAAGCGAAGATCTGGTACGAGCACCGCCTGATCGACGACATGGTCGCCTCCGCGCTGAAGTGGTCCGGCGGCTACGTCTGGGCCTGCAAGAACTATGACGGCGACGTCCAGTCCGACATCGTGGCCCAGGGCTTCGGCTCGCTCGGCCTGATGACCTCGGTTCTGATGACGCCGGATGGCCAGACGGTGGAAGCCGAAGCCGCGCACGGCACGGTCACACGCCACTACCGCCAGCACCAGAAGGGCGAGGAAACCTCGACCAACTCGATCGCCTCGATCTTCGCCTGGACACGCGGCCTCGCGCATCGCGCCAAGCTCGACAACAATGCCGACCTCTCGACGTTCGCGGACACGCTGGAACGCGTCTGCATCGAGACCGTCGAAGGCGGTTACATGACGAAGGATCTTGCGCTTCTCATCGGTCCGGACCAGCCCTGGCTCTCCACCACCGGCTTCCTCGACAAGATCGACGAAAACCTGCGCAAGGCGATGGCCGCCTGATCAGGCGCGAAAGCTGACGACCCGTATCGAACCCGGCTGTAAAGCCGGGTTCTTTCGTTTCGCCGCTCGGCTATATAACGTACAGCTCTCTTGCCCACGCAGATACCTCCGCGAGATACAGATGAGCACAAGGCCAGCACAGCAGACGATCCGCCCTCTCGAACCGCAGGACCGTGCGCAGTGGGAACCCATGTGGCGCGCCTACCTCGCCTTCTACGAGACGACGCTCCCAGAGGCGCAATACGACCTGACTTGGCAACGACTGCAGGAGCCAGCAGAACCCATGCATGCGCTCGGCGCCTTCGACGCCAGCGGCCACCTCTCCGGCATCGCCCACATCATTTTCCACCGATCCTGCTGGCTTCCGGAATGCACCTGCTATCTTCAGGACCTCTTCGTCGATCCCGCCAACCGGGGCTCTGGCACCGGAGCCGCTCTCATCGAAGCCACCGCCGACCTCGCCCGCGAAAAACAGGCCGGTCGCCTCTACTGGCTGACCCAAGACGACAACACCACCGCCCGCCGCCTCTACGATCGCGTTGCTGCAGCATCCGGGTTTATTCAGTACCGGAAGTCTCTGGACCAGTAACGACCGCTTCAGTGCTGCCTCCACCCGAAAAACGGGAAGCAGGTCAATATCTTCCGGATCGCCGAGAAGCCCTGGATCCTGATTTCGACCCATGTCGTCACGGCGAAACCGCAAGGAACGTCGGGGCGACAGGCTTATCATCACGGTGACCCTTTACCGATTTCCGATGCCATACGTCCTCCTGACAGAGCAACTGCCTTGTGAATTTCATTGACTGACCGTCAGTCACAGTCGTATATTGTCGTCATCCCTAATGGAGGTCGTGATGACGACACAGTCTCTCTTGCACGCACTCTTTCACTTCAAATCTCGCAGCGATGACGAGTTGCTGAACGCTTTAGCGCGCCTCCCGGATGGGACGACACAGGCCATGACCGCAGCACTGCGCATTCTCCACCACGCGCATCTCGTGGACAGCATCTTCGCGGCCAACCTTCAGGGGCAGACTCATACGTTCACGGCGAGCTGGAGAGCCGATCCACCGGCTATCGATGACCTCACGGCCGCAATACGCGAGACCGATATGTGGTATCTGGACTATACAGCCGGGATCAGCGCTTCAGACCTTGAGGAGCATGTCGATTTTACGTTTACAGATGGAAAGCCGGGGCGCATGTCCCGCGAGGAGATGCTGGCGCATGTGATCACGCACAGCGGCTATCACCGTGGCGAAGCAGGCCGGCTGATTCCGGAGATCGAAGCAACCGCAATGCGGGACATTTTCGCTGGATATCTGCACGAGGCCGAACCCGAGCGCCGCCGCACCGTCATACTCTCCTAAGCCGGGATGGATTCCAGGATTGAAATCGGAGCGAGCTTGATCAATGGCGAATCCCCCCTCCAGGCAACCCAGAACCCGTCCCCCTGAAGAACGCCGCCGGCAATTGCTGGAGGCGGCCCAGAGACTGTTTCTCGAAAAAGGCGTCGAGAGCACGTCCGTAGAAGACATCACGTCCGCTGCGATGGTTTCAAAAGGATCGTTCTATCTGCACTTCGCCTCGCGAACCGACGTGATCGAAGCGTTAAGGACTGATTTTGTCGAAAATCTCTTCGCGTCCGTGAAAGCAGACGTTGATCGGGAGCGCAAAGGCGACTGGAAATCCAGACTTATGGCATGGGTTACTGCATGCGCCCTCGGATATCTGACGACCGCGCGCTTGCATCATCTTCTCTTCACCACCGCCCCCGTACCGTCTCGGGATGGCCTGACGCGAAACATCCTGATCGACGACCTCACGGACCTCCTCAACGCCGGTTGCCGCAGTCACGCATGGGAATTGAAGGATCCGGCATTCACCTCCGTTTTCCTGTTCAACGCGCTTCATGCTGTCGTCGATCAGGGGAAATGTATGGAGAGCACGGACGAGCGCGAGGCACTTCTCGCCAATATTCGGCTGCATACAGAACAGCTCATATTCACCAAGCCGTATCCGACGGCATAACGCCTTACATCAAGATCGATGTTACAGTTGGCGATGCAGCGCTTTTCGTCACTCATATCGACGTGCATGCGTCAGCGCCATGTTTGGTACCTTCATCTGCGTCAAGCCGATCTTGTCCGGACGGAGTGTCGGCCACCGCATATGGTGGCCGACATTTTCCGGCTATCATGCGGATCAAGCAGCCGCCGCGATATCGGCAATCGCCTGCGCGACCGCTTCGATGGCATCGGCGGCAAGCGTGCCGTCGGGGCCGCCGGCCTGGGCCATGTCGGGACGGCCGCCGCCGCCTTTGCCGCCAAGCGCGGCCGAGGCGATGCGGACGAGATCGACGGCGCTGTGCGCCTTGACGAGGTCTTCCGTTACGCCGACGACGGCGCTGGCCTTCCCGTCATCGGCAACGCCGATGAAGGTGACGATGCCGGAGCCGAGGCTCTTCTTGCCGTCGTCCGCAAGCCCCTTCAGGTCCTTCGGATCGACGCCGGTAACGACCTTGCCGAGGAATTTGATGCCGTTGATGTCACGCGGCGCATCCGTGGAACCGGCAGCACCGCCGCCGCCGAGCGCAAGCTTGCGCCGGGCATCCGCCAGTTCGCGTTCCAGCTTGCGCCGCTCGTCCATCAGGCTCTCGACGCGACCGAGGACGTCAGCCGGCTGGACCTTCAGCGTGGACGCCAGCGTCTTCACGCGCTCATCCTGTTCCGAGAGATATCCGAGCGCCGAAACGCCGGTCAGCGCCTCGATGCGGCGCACCCCCGAACCAACGGCGCTTTCGCCGAGGATCCGCACGAGCCCGATCTCGCCCGTCGCGCCGACATGCGTACCGCCGCACAACTCGACCGAATAGGGGCGACCGGCCTTCCCGCCGCGCACGCCCTGCCCCATCGAGACCACGCGCACTTCATCGCCGTACTTCTCGCCGAACAACGCCATCGCGCCTTCGGCAATGGCGTCGTCGACGCTCATCAGGCGGGTCGTGACAGGCGTGTTCTGGACAATGATCTCGTTGGCCATGTCCTCGACGACCTTCAATTCCTCGGCCGTCATGGGCTTCGGGTGAGAAACGTCGAAGCGCAGACGCTCGGGCGCGACCAGCGAACCCTTCTGCGCGACATGTGTGCCCAGAACCTCGCGCAATGCCTCATGCAGCAGATGCGTTGCCGAATGGTTGGCGCGCAACCGTCCACGGCGGGCGTGATCGACGGTCAGGGCAACAGCGTCGCCAGCCCGGATTGTGCCTTCCTCGACGGTTGCGATGTGAACGAACACGCCTTCGCCGCGCTTCTGGGTGTCCGTCACGTTCAGGCGCGCGCCATCGGAGGTGATGATGCCGGTATCGCCCATCTGTCCGCCGGACTCGCCGTAGAACGGCGTCTGATTGACGACGATCTGGACGGTTTCGCCGGCAGACGCAGACTCGATCAGCGCCCCGCCGCGCACGAGCGCTTGCACGACACCTTCGGCCGTTTCGGTATCGTAGCCGAGAAACTCGGTCGCACCGAAGCGGTCCTTCAATTCGTACCAGATCGTCTCGGTGGCGGTATCGCCGGAACCGGACCAGCTGGCGCGGGCCTCGGCCTTCTGCCGCTGCATCGCATCGGTGAAACCGGTCAGGTCGACGCCGATCCCACGGCCGCGCAACGCATCCTGCGTCAGGTCGAGCGGAAAGCCATAGGTATCGTAAAGCTTGAAGGCGGTCTCGCCATCGAGCGTATCGCCCTTGTCGAGCGTCGCTGTCGCATCGGCGAGCAGCCCGAGACCGCGATCGAGCGTCTTGCGGAAGCGGGTCTCCTCGAGCTTCAGCGTCTCCGAGATCAGCGACTCCGCACGCGCAAGTTCGGGATAGGCGCGGCCCATCTCGCCGACCAGCGCCGGCAGCAGCTTCCACATCAGCGGCTCGCGCGCGCCCAGGAGCTCGGCGTGACGCATCGCACGGCGCATGATGCGGCGAAGCACGTAACCGCGGCCTTCGTTCGACGGCAGCACGCCATCCGCGATCAGGAACGCGGACGAACGCAGATGATCGGCAATCACGCGATGGCTTGCCCGACGGTCGCCCTCGGCCTTGACGCCGGTTGCTTCCTCGGATGCAGAGATCAGGGCGCGGAAAAGGTCGATGTCGTAATTGTCGTGTTTGCCCTGCAGCAGTGCTGCGACGCGCTCCAGGCCCATGCCGGTGTCGATCGACGGACGTGGCAGGTCGAGGCGCTCTTCCTTCGTCACCTGCTCGTACTGCATGAAGACGAGGTTCCAGATCTCGATGAACCGATCGCCGTCCTCATCCGGTGAGCCCGGAGGTCCGCCCCAGATATGATCCCCATGGTCGTAGAAAATTTCCGAACACGGACCGCACGGGCCCGTATCACCCATCGCCCAGAAATTGTCGCTGGTGGGAATACGGATGATCCGGTCATCCGAAAGGCCGGCAATCTTCTTCCAGAGGCCGAACGCCTCGTCATCGGTGTGGTAGACCGTGACCAGCAGGCGCTTGGCGTCGATGCCGAACTCCTTTGTGATCAGGTTCCAGGCGAGTTCGATCGCTCGTTCCTTGAAGTAGTCGCCGAACGAAAAGTTGCCAAGCATCTCAAAGAAGGTGTGATGGCGAGCAGTGTAGCCGACATTGTCGAGGTCGTTGTGCTTGCCGCCCGCGCGCACGCATTTCTGCGCCGAAGTGGCCGTGGAATAAGGGCGTTGCTCAAGACCGGTGAAGACGTTCTTGAACTGAACCATGCCGGCATTGGTGAACATCAGCGTCGGATCGTTACGGGGAACGAGCGGGCTCGACGGCACGACCGTGTGGCCGTTCGTCTTGAAATAGTCGAGGAATGTCGACCGTATCTCGTTTACGCCGCTCATGTCTGGTCCTTCGTCCCTGCTCTACCCTGGCCGCTGCTGACGAGCGGCTCCGGGCGGTATCGATTGCACACGTCCAAGCGCCATCCTCTTCCGTCAACGGAGCATCAGCCTTGCACGAACCCGAGGCTTTTATCGCCCGCGGAAATCCCTGTCCAGCAGCATGTCCCGCAACAGGCTCTGCCGCATGCAACCGTTCACGTCCAACGAACGGTTCGTCGAAGGCTGTGCCTGTCAAACAACAGAACGGCCGCTCCGAAAGGGAGCGGCCGTTCAAGGCATGGCCTGAAATCATAACCCGTCGAGCCTGCCTGAAGCGGCACAGACAACAATGAGGCGACGCATACCGAGATTGTCAGACCATCACTCCGGGCGACGTTCGATCAAAACCGGGCGCTGCATCCCTGCGTCCTAGCCCAGAGCGGCGTCGTCACCGTCGCTGTCCGGCTCGGGACCGCCATCTTCCAGGAACTTCTCGGCAATCAGCCCGGCGTTCTGGCGCAACGACTGCTCGATCTCGCGTGCCGTCTCCGGATTGTCCCGCAGATAGGCCTTGGCGTTTTCACGGCCCTGCCCCAGACGCTGGCTATTGTAGGAGAACCATGCACCGGATTTCTCGACGATACCGGCCTTGACGCCGAGGTCGACCAGTTCACCCGTCTTTGAAACGCCCTCACCATACATGATGTCGAATTCGACCTGCTTGAAGGGCGGCGCCATCTTGTTCTTGACGACCTTGACCTTGGTCTGGTTGCCGATGACCTCGTCACGTTCCTTGACCGCGCCGATCCGGCGAATGTCGAGGCGAACCGAAGCGTAGAACTTCAGCGCGTTACCGCCGGTCGTCGTTTCCGGCGAACCGAACATGACGCCGATCTTCATGCGGATCTGGTTGATGAAGATCACCATGCACTTCGACTTGGAAATCGAGGCCGTCAGCTTGCGCAGCGCCTGGCTCATCAGGCGTGCCTGAAGACCGGGCAGGCTGTCGCCCATCTCGCCTTCGATTTCCGCCCGCGGCGTCAACGCCGCAACCGAATCGATAACGAGAACGTCGATCGCGCCGGAGCGCACCAGCGTATCCGTGATCTCAAGTGCCTGCTCGCCGGTATCCGGCTGCGAAATCAGGAGATTTTCGAGATCGACGCCGAGCTTGCGGGCATAGACCGGATCGAGCGCGTGCTCGGCATCCACGAAAGCGCAAACACCACCGGTCTTCTGCGCTTCGGCGATGGTTTGCAGCGCCATCGTCGTCTTGCCCGAGCTTTCGGGACCATAGATTTCAATGATACGACCCTTGGGAAGGCCGCCGATGCCCAGCGCGATATCCAGTCCGAGAGATCCCGTCGAAACGGTCTCGATCTCGACGATGCTGTCTTTTCCACCGAGCTTCATGATCGATCCCTTGCCGAACGACCGTTCGATCTGGGAGAGTGCTGCTTCCAGCGCCTTGCTTTTATCCACCGATTTGTCCTCTACGAGCCGCAAAGAGTTCTGAGCCATTTCATCCACCTTTAGGTTATCGGGTCAATCGAGGCAATGAACCCGCCGCTGGTCTGTATGTACTCTTTTTGTTCTCATTCCACAAGAGGCCATCAACACATTGACACATCATTCGAATTCGATTTTCGTTCTTCTCATGTTCCACGCTCCTTCTGCCATTGCTGAAGAACCCTTCCGCATGCTGGCCCGTCGAGCGAATCGGTTGCCTAAGGGTCTTGAACGAGGAGAATCCGAATGAAGAACGTGGTCGTCCTCGGCGGCGCGCATATCGACCGGCGCGGTCGGATTGCGGGTGCGACGACGCTGGGTGCCAGCAATCCGGGCCGCTGGTTCGAGGAGGCGGGCGGCGGCGGCTTCAACGCCGCCCGCGGCATGGCGCGACTGGGCTTGTCCGTCAGCATGATCGCGCCGCGCGGCGGCGACGCGGAGGGCGAGACCGTGGCGCGCGCGACGGAGGCAGCCGGCGTCATCGATCGGTCGTTCACCTTCCTCGACAGGCGCACGCCGAGCTACACCGCCATTCTGGAAGCAGACGGCAACCTCGTCGTCGCACTCGCGGACATGGAGCTCTACACGATGTTCTCGCCGCGCAGGCTGCGCCAGCGTGCGCTGCGCGATCTCGTCGCCGTGGCGCATCTGGTGCTGGTGGATGCGAACCTGCCGGCCGAAACGCTTGCCAGCGCCGTGCGGATGGCGAAAGAGGCCGGGGCACGAACGGCGGCCATCGCCATCTCTCCGGCAAAGGTCGGGCGGTTGACGTCGGCCTTTCCCCATCTCGATCTCCTGTTTCTCAACGAGGTCGAGGCCGCTGCGATCGGCGGGGAAAAGAGTGTGACGACTGAGGGCTGGCCGGCGATCCTGCGTCGCGTCGGCATTTCCGGCGGTGTCGTCACGCGCGGCGGCCGTGCAGCCGTTGCTTTCAAAGATGACGATGTTGCGACCGTCCGCCCGCCCGATATCGACGCCCTTGCCGACGTGACCGGCGCCGGAGACGCTTTGGCGGCGGGCTTCCTTAACGCCCTGATGCGGGGCGCGGCCCTCGGCGAGTGCCTGCGCGCAGGCGTGGGTGCGGCGGCCGTCACCGTCCGTTCGCCGCTCGCGGTCGCGGACGATCTCTCCCCCGAACGACTGGCGCAGGAATTGCGGCTTGTGTCTCCCGCCGAAATCCTGTCTTCAACGCCTCATCACCGCAGTGCCGAAAAGGATGCCTCATGACACGACCCATCTCGCACGATCTGCCGATCGCCTATTCCGCCGAAGTCGCCGCCGCCAAGGCACGCGGCTCGGCCATCGTCGCGCTGGAATCGACCATCATCACCCATGGCATGCCCTACCCCGGCAACCTCGACATGGCCCGCAGCGTCGAGGCGATCATTCGTGACCAGGGCGCCGTACCCGCCACCGTCGCGGTCATCGACGGCACGCTGCACATCGGCCTCGATGCGGAACTGCTGGAGGCGCTGGCCCAGACGCGCGGCGCGATGAAGGTGTCGCGGGCGGACCTCGCCTTCGCCATCGCGGAACGCCGTACGGGCGCGACGACGGTTGCTGCCACCATGATTGCCGCCGCGCGCGCCGGGATCCGCGTCTTCGCCACGGGCGGCATCGGCGGGGTCCACCGCAAGGCCGAGGAGACCTTCGACATCTCGGCCGATCTCGAGGAACTCGCGTGCACCGGCGTCATCGTGGTCTGCGCCGGGGCCAAGGCCATTCTCGATGTTCCCAAGACGCTCGAAGTGCTGGAAACCCGCGGTGTGCCTGTCGTCACCTATGACAGCGAGATCTTTCCCGCTTTCTGGTCGCGCGATTCGGGCCTGAAGAGCCCGCTGATGCTGAACAGCCCGGCAGCCATCGCCAACTTCCAGCGGATGCGCGATCGCCTCGGCATCGACGGCGGCATGCTGATTGCGAACCCTGTCCCGGAGGAAAGTGAAATTCCGCGCGATGAAATGGAGATCTATATCGCCCGCGCGCTTGATAATGCCGACCGGGACAAGATCATCGGCAAGGCCGTCACGCCTTACCTGCTGCAGAGCATCTTCGAGCTGACGGACGGGCGCAGCCTTGAGACCAACATTGCTCTGGTCGAGAACAATGCGCGTCTCGCCGCCGAAATCGCCGTCGCGCTGATGTAGCTTGCAATCCCGAGCCGGGTGGCGCGGATGTGTCCCGCTCCACCCGGAAACATGCAGGTACCGCACGCCGGGCCTTGACCCGGCCGGTCGATGTTCAGCCCAGAAAACCCGTCCGTGACCGGTGCTTTCCGAAGGCGAAATCAGCCCTTGCTGAGGGTTGCGCGGGTGACCTGTCCCGTTGGACCCCACGTGAAAACATAAGCACCGCTGGGCGACATGATCACGGTGCTTCCGTTCTTGCCGACCGTCATGGAAAGACGGCTCGCGGTCAGTTTCACATTCCACAGGGACTGTGGCTGCCCCTGGAAGAAGTAGCGCACGGCGCCGTCCGCGGCCACGACGAGCCGGACGGGCTTGCCGCTCGGCAGTTTTCCGCTCCAGTCGCCGACGAACGCGCTTTCCGCCGATGTCAGCGCCGCCCCCTTGTTCGCCGGCGCGCCACCGCCCGAAACACATGCCGAAAGCGACAGAGAGACCAGTACGGCCGCAATAAGTTTTTTCATTTCAACCCCATGAGAGAATGTTGCACAACATCCAACCGTTATCCGAGAGCACCCATCGCGTCCTCGCCAGAATTGGGGAGAAGCGGCTGACATAAGAAAGAATCTGCTCGAAATTCTGCATGCCCAGGATCGCAATGCACATCAACCTTAACGCGATACCATGATGATACGATCATGTTGCGCGATTCCATGGATCTGCCACTGGTCGGGCGTGGGCGTGAGGGCAATGATGGGACACCCTATGGATAGCGACGATGCCGATCTGATCGGACGGATTTACACCGCAAGCCTCGTTCCGGAGAAATGGGTCGCCGTGATCGACAGCCTTTCGAACCGCTTGCGGGGTCGCGGCGGTTCGCTTTTCACCCTGTCCGACGGGGAACTCTCCTGGGACGCCCCGGCCGCAATCCGCGCCATCATGGAGGACTATGTCGCAGGCGGCTGGGACAAGAAAAATCCGCGCCTTGCCGGGTTGCTCGCGCGGGCTCATCCGGGCTTTCTTCAGGACAGCGACGTTGCCGAAGGCGATTATGAACGCCTTCCGATCGTGACCGAATTTCTGCGTCCGCGCGATATCTTCCACACGGCCGCGACGGTCATCAAAGGCGCGCATGAGGATCTTGCCGTATTTTCCGTCGATCGCGGGCAGGCAAGCGGCAACTTCACCCCCGGCGACCTCGGCTGGCTCGATGGCATCCGTCCGCATCTGGCCCGCGCCGTCGCCCTGACGAGCCGCCTGAAAATGCGGCAGGCCGCAACGGCCACAGCCGCCCTTGCCATGGTCGGCATTCCCGCAGCTATCCTGCGCCGGAACCACACGGTCCTCTCAGCAAACGCCCTTTTCGAGGATCTGGCAGGTACCGTGTTCATAGCATCGGCCTTTGGCCGCCTTGCCCTTACCGATGTCAGGGCGAACCGTTCCTTGAAACAGGCGCTTGCCGACAACAGGCAAGCCTCGTCGACAGTGCGCTCCATCCCGATTGGCAATGGCGCCGGCATCGTCGGCGTGCTCCATGCCATACCGGCCTGCTACCATGCCCGCGACATTCTCGGCGAGGGCGGAACGCTGCTCGTGCTTGCCCAGCCGAAGGACAGTTCGGTCATCGACCCGGAATGGCTCCACTGGCTCTACGATCTGTCTCCGACGGAAGCCGACGTCGCGACACGGCTCGCGCGCGGCGTCACCGTCGAAGGCATAGCGGCTGCGCGCGGCACGTCGATTGCCAGCGTCCGCACCCATGTCAAAAGCTTGCTGCGCAAGACCGGGCTGACCCGCCAGTCGGATTTCATCCGTTCCGTCACGAGCCTTGCCGCCATTGCGCCCGCCATGCTGAGCCGGCAGGCGGGATAGGCGCCCGTCGCGTCTAGCTATCCAGCATCTCGCGCACGGCCACCGCCAGCTGCTTCAGCGAGAACGGCTTCGGCAGGAACCCGAATTTCGCGTCCGCCGGCAGGTTCCGCGCGAAGGCATCCTCCGCATAGCCGGAAACGAAGATGAACTTGAGATCCGGATAGGTCTTGCGAAGTTCGCGCAGCAGCGACGGCCCATCCATCTCCGGCATGACCACGTCGGAGACGACGATGTCCACCATGCCGTTCAGCTCTTCCATCACCTCCAGCGCCTCGACGCCGGATCCCGCTTCGTAGACCTTGTAGCCGCGTGTTTCCAACATGCGTTTGCCACCCCGGCGCACGGCTTCCTCGTCCTCCACGAGGAGAACGATGGCGCTGTCGCCGGTAAGATCCGTCGGCTCCTCGGCCTTTGCCGGGATCGACGCTGCCAGCGTCAACGGCTGATCGAGAGCGCCGGGCTCGCCGGAAGCGGGCAGAGGCTCCTCGATGAAGCGCGGCAGCAGGATGCGGAATGTCGTGCCCTTGCCAACTTCCGATTCCGGATAGATGAAGCCGCCGGACTGCTTGACGATGCCGTAGACCATCGACAGGCCGAGGCCCGTGCCCTTGCCGACCTCCTTGGTGGTGAAGAACGGCTCGAAAATCTTGTCGACGATCTCGGGCGCGATGCCGGTGCCCTCGTCGGTGACCTCGACCGCGACGAAGTCCTCCGCCGGAAGCTCGCGCCGGTTCAGCGCGGCTGCCTCCTCGGCCGGCAGGTTGCGTGTCCGGATCGTGATCGTGCCGCCGTTCGGCATGGCGTCGCGGGCATTGACCGCAAGGTTGATCAGCACCTGCTCGAACTGTCCGAGATCGGTCCGAACGGGCCAGAGGTCGCGCCCGTATTCCACCTCCAGCTTCACATGCGTTCCCGTCATGCGATCGACCAGCATCCGCAGGTCGCCGATGACGTCCGTCATGTTCAGCACGGTCGGGCGCATGGTCTGCTTGCGCGAGAAGGCGAGCAGCTGGCGCACCAGCACGGCGGCCCGGTTCGCGTTTCGCTTGATCTCCATCAGGTCCGCAAAGCTGGCGTCGGAAGGCCGGGCCGAGAGAAGAAGATGATCCGACGAGAGCAGGATGGCAGTCAACACGTTGTTGAAGTCGTGCGCGATGCCGCCCGCAAGCGTGCCGACAGCGTTCATCTTCTGCGTCTGCGCCATCTGGGTTTCCAGCGCTTTCTGCTCGGTGATCTCCACGGCGTAGACGATGGCGGCCTCTTCGGGCGCCTGATCGCTCTGGTCGATCACGGCATTGACGTAGAAGCGGAAGAACCGCTGGTCGTCTGTCGGGTGCGGCAGGTCCAGCGGCGCGATGTCGCTCTGCCTGTCCTTGGCTGCGGCCAGCGCCTCCTGCAGGCGACCGCGTTCGGATACCCGTGCGACGCTTTCCAGGAGCGCCCCGCGTTCCATGTCATCCTGCGAAACGACGCCCGAGAAGAGTTTCAGGAACGGCGCATTGGTCCGCAGGATCCGGCCATTGCCGTCCACGGAGGCGATGGCCATCGGCGTATTGTTGAAGAACCGCGTGAAGCGGATGGCCGCAAGCGAGGCGGAGGGATCGGCTTCCTCGTCCACCGTGCGGGCCAGCACGATGGTCCGGCTCTCGCCAGGCGCGCCATCGCGCGCCGAGGAAACCCGGTGAACCATGCGCACGGCAAAACTCTGCCCGTTGGCACGACGAAGGTCGAGGTCGAGTGTCTTCGTCTTGCGAAGGCCCGGATCCGCCTGCACCGACTGCACCAGCGCCAGCCCCTCGCCGGCAACCAGATCCGCAATCGTCATCGAACCCGGCTGGAACTTGGTGAGATCGAGGCCGAGCCAGTCGGCAAGTGTCGCGTTGATATAGAAGATCTCGCCCTTCTTGCCGGCGGAGAAGAAGCCGGCCGGCGCGTGGTCGAGATAGTCGATCGCGTTCTGGAGCTCCTTGAAGAAGCGCTCCTGATCGTCCCGATCCGCGGTGATGTCGGAAATCTGCCAGATATAGAGCGGGTTGCGGTCGGCATCCTCGAGCGGCAGCACGCGGGCCTTCAGGCGAAACCAGTGCGCGCCGGAGCCTGCCGAGCCGCCGGCCGGGCGCAACGGCTTCATCAGCCGGAATTCCTCGTGGCCTGCCTTGCCCTCGCGCAGACCGTTCGTCAGGCGGTAGATCGCCTCCGTGGCCTCGCGGTCACGCGAGAGGATGGTTTCCAGCGACTGCACATCGGTGGCCTTGTCGGCCCCGGTCAGGGCGCCATAAGCCGCATTGGCATAGACGATGCGGCCTTTGCGGTCGGTGATCAGCGTGCCGTCCGGGTGCCCGTCGAGAAAGGCGCGGGCGAGTTCGTCCGGGCGCGACTGTGGCATGACCTCGATGAAGCCGATGACGGCGGACACCAGAAAGAAGATGCCGACCATCGCGAGGATGCCGAGAATGCCGAGCACAACCTCGTTGCCGAGCTGGTTCTTGAAGATCACGAAAGCCGCTGCCGATGCGATCAGCACGATCGCCAGAAGCACGATGCGCAGCACGGTCCCCGGACGCGTTCCCCGATCGACGATCGGCATGCGATACTCGTCTGCCTGTCGCAGTTTCGTCATCAGGGTCCTCATTGCCCCGCCGCCTGGAATGGCCCGGCCCGTCGAAGGGCCGCGCACGCGACGTCATTGGTCGATTCTCTTTATCAGCCGGCGCCAGTCTGACAAAGCGTTCTCACGGCGTGAAGGGAGCGAATTCACCCCGAATTCACAAGGAATCTCGGTATCGTAGCGCCGTTGCGTCATTCGGCACGCGGTGGGCATTCTTCATTGCGGTTCTCTCCCCGTCGATATCCCGGCAAGGTGAAGACTCCTCTTGCAACAGCGCAATGAAAGAAGTCATGGAGGAGATGTTAAGCACGTGACTGACCTGATCGCGGCGTCTTGGACCCCGGCCGTTTCGATCCGTGTCCGACATTCCGCGCATCGGCCCGGTTTTCAGCCCGGCAATCTCTGGACGCGACAGCCTCCCGCCCCATTTATCGGGACAACGCGTTCTCACGGCTTGTTTCCACAAGCAAAAAGACGTCAATTCCAGAAAATCGCGGCGCCACGCATGCGCCGTACGTTCCAGACGAGGAGAGCGAAGATGTTTGAAGATGTCGTCGGCAATAACGGCGGTCGGTTCATCATCGCAGCCGTGGCCGTTGCCGCAGGCCTGCTGCTCCTTGTGGCGGTCCTCTGGTTCATGCGCAATCGCGCATCCTCGCCCTTCATTCGCGGCGGCAAGAATCGCCAGCCTCGGCTTGCGGTCCTCGATGCGGCGGCCGTGGATACCCGCCGCCGGCTCGTGCTCGTGCGCCGTGACGACGTCGAACACCTGATCATGATCGGCGGTCCGACCGATATCGTCATCGAGAGCCGGATCGTCGATGGCAAGCCGCGACTGGAGTCGTCGGAAGCGGGACAGACGGCCATAGGAGCGCCGGCCGCGACACCCCGGATCGCCAGCCAGCCCCCGGCTATGAACCTCGCTGCGCCCGGCCGTCCGGATGCCCTGCCACCTCCTGCCGCCCGCATCACGCAGGAGCGACGCCCGGAAAGCAGGTCCGATCCGAGAGCGGAGCCAAGATCCGAGCAACGCGTGCCACCGGCACCGGAGGCCCGCCCCACAGCACGCCCCGTCCAGCCGCCGGTTTCCAATATGGGCCAGGCGCTCTATGGCGACGACGCGATCGCACCTCGCCCGCACCCGGCAACGCGTGTCGGCGCACCCGCGACCGCACCGGCGTCACCCACACAACCATCAAAGCCGCAGCCGACCCCGGCGTCCGCCGCTCAGCCGGCGCGAAAGAGCCCCGAGGACATTCTCGATGCTGCCCGCTCCCGCGTCCTCCCGCAGGTCCCCGCTCCCTCCGCAGCCCAGCCTCAGCCTCCATCCCCGGCGGCCAGATCCGGGCCAACCGGCACCGAAATCGGAAAGCTTGACGAAGGCCGCGACTTCGAGCGGTTGCTCGACGCCCAGATCTCCGGCGACCTCGGCCGTCTCTCCCCGGAAGCCGCACCACGCGCGCCCTCCATCGAACCCGCACGCCAAGCTCCGCGGAACGAGCCGACGCTGGAAGAGGAAATGAACCGGATGCTGAGCGAGATGGGAAACGAACGCAAACCGTAAAGTGACGGCAGAGGCGACGGGCGCCCGTGATGTCCGGCATGCCGATAGACATCGGCTGATGCCGCGCAGGCAGTCGATAGATAGAGGGGAACGAGAGCCCCGCTACTGAATGCTCCATACGCAAAATGGCCGCCAGAGGCGACCATTCATAGGCTAGCGAACGTAAGCGGGACGGCGCGGGCCGTCACTCGTCGCGATACACCTTCTCGCGACGCTCGTGGCGTTCCTGTGCTTCTATCGACAGGGTAGCAATGGGACGGGCGTCGAGGCGGCGCAGGCCGATCGGCTCCCCGGTTTCCTCGCAATAGCCGTAGGTGCCTTCATCGATCCGCTGCAGGGCCGCGTCGATCTTGGAAATCAGTTTGCGCTGGCGATCGCGTGCCCGAAGCTCGATGGCGCGATCGGTCTCCGATGAAGCACGGTCGGCGAGATCGGGGTGGTTGGCGCTCTCTTCGGCGAGATGGCCAAGTGTTTCACGCGCTTCCCGGAGAATATCGTTCTTCCAGGCATTCAACTTGGCTCTAAAATAAGCCCGTTGATGGGAGTTCATGAATTCATCGTCTTCGGAAAGAACGAAGGTACCAAGATCGATCTTCTCACTCAACGCGGCTCTCCTGAAGAACATCTCATGCGGCGGGTCTATAGACCTATGAAGATTGTGTTTCAAGTCTCCGCGCACGCCGTATGCATATTTCAGACTGCTCGAAAACGAAGCTAACGGCCTCATATTTCACCAGAATTACAAGAGCATGACAGGAGACCCACGGTCCGATAGCGGACGCCTCGTGCACGACCACAGGTTCGTCCCGCTTTGCGATGCAATCCGGCCGAAAAAAGAGGCAGTCTTTTTTCGGTTCGCCATCGCCGCAACCGCGCGGCCTTCGACGGGTGCTTGATCTTTGCCCACGGCCGGGAGACAAGGTCTGATCACAGTCGTCCGGTGGCGTCCCCCATGTCTTCCGTAATTTCCCAGCCAGCTTTGTTCCTTGTCCGACATGCCCGCGCCGGCGGCCCGAGGGCTGGAGAACGGGATTTCGATCGCACGCTCGATGAAATGGGCCGGTCGGATGCGGCCCGCATGGCCGAAGCTGTGCAGAAACGGGGCTGGACGCTCGGCGATATCGCCTGTTCGACGGCGCGTCGCTGCCGCCAGACGGCGGATATTCTTCTCGGCGCCATCCCATCCGCGTCGATCTCGTTCGAGGAGCCGTTATATGACGGTGCGCTCGAGGCCTATCTCGCTGTCCTCGACGACATCAGGACGAGAGCCGGCAATAGTACGCCCTTGACGCTCATTGGTCATAATCCCGTTCTGGAGCATCTCGCCTGGGAGTGCCTCGGCTCGACAGCGGCCACGCGGGCTTTGCCCGCAGGCTTCCTGCCCGGCATGGTCGTCGCCATCGCCCGCAGGCCGGAAACCGCGCCGGGCGAACTCCCAGGCCGGCTGGTCGAGGTCCTAGCCCCCTAAACGCCCATCCCGAAGCGCGCTTTCCGCACCACGTTCAACGTCCGCGCCTTCCCCCCACGCGCGCGGCTCCCTATATCGCGTGCGGGCCGTTCGGTCCGGATGTCTCCTGATGTTACGAAGGGAAGCCCAGTCGCGTGTCTTTTCTCACCCGCATGTCCGACGATGCGAAAATCGCTCTGGATACCCTGACGGATCGCGCCGCAGGGCTCGTCAATCCGTCCGTTCGCCTCGGTGTCACAGGCCTGTCGCGCGCGGGCAAGACGGTCTTCATCTCCTCCCTCGTCCATAACTTGCTGAATGGCGGCCGCCTGCCGGTGTTCGAGCCCGTGCGCTCGGGCCGCGTGTCGAAGATCCGGCTGGAACCGCAACCGGATGACGCCGTGCCGCGGTTTCAGTACGAGGATCACATCACGGCGCTGGTGCGCGATCGCATCTGGCCCGATTCGACACGGGCCATCTCGCAACTCCGCATCACGCTCGACTATGAAAGCGCCAGCGGCTGGAACCGCATGTTTTCGCCCGGCCGCCTGTCGATCGACATCGTCGACTACCCCGGTGAATGGCTGCTCGACCTGCCGCTTCTCTCGCAGGATTATCGCACCTTCAGCGCCGCCACCGTCGCCCGGGCGCGCAGCGGCATTCGCCGCGAACTCTCTGCCGAATGGCTTGCGCTCTGCGAAACGGCGCCGCCGCAGGCAGAAGCGGACGAGGGGCGCACCCGCGCGCTGGCCGAGGCCTTCACCCGTTATCTCCGCGCCTGCCGCACGGACGAGCGTTCGCTCTCCACCCTGCCCCCGGGCCGCTTCCTGATGCCGGGTGATCTCGAAGGGTCGCCGGCACTGACCTTCGCACCCCTGCCGGATCTGCCCGATGGCCGCCCCGCTTCCGGTTCGCTGCATGCGATGATGGAGCGCCGCTACGAGGCCTACAAGACGCATGTGGTCAAACCGTTCTTCCGGGAGCACTTCGCCCGCCTCGACCGCCAGATCGTGCTGGTGGATGCGCTGCAGGCTATCAACCGGGGTCCCGAAGCGCTGCTCGATCTCGAAAGCGCGCTGGCGGACGTCATGGGCTGCTTCCAACCGGGCACGAACTCGTTCCTGTCGTCCTTCCTCACCCGCCGCATCGACAAGGTGCTGATCGCCGCGACAAAGGCCGACCATCTGCATCACGAAAGCCACGACCGGCTGGAGCGGATCACAGCCCGTATCGTCTCGCGCGCCATGGACCGCATCGGCGGAAGCGGCGCCGGCGTAGAGGTCATGGCGCTCGCCTCGGTTCGTGCCACCCGCGAGGCGACCGTCAACCATGACGGCCATCCGCTACCGGTCATCGTGGGAACGCCGATTGCCGGCGAGCGCATCAATGGCGAACTTTTCGACGGCGAGCGCAAGACGGCGATCTTTCCCGGCGACCTGCCACGCGACCCCGACAGCCTTTTCCGCCAGACCGATGAAGAGCCCGGCCATCACGAGCCGGAGGTAAATTTCGTCCGCTTCCGTCCGCCGCACATCGAGGAGACGGGGGGCGGGCTGAAGCTGTCCGTTCCGCATATCCGGCTCGACCGGGCCATGCAGTTCCTGTTCGGAGACCGCCTCGCATGAGCGACCTTCCACGCCGCCCCGCCGCCTTCACCGTCGAAGGCGATCAACCGCCGCAGGCCGAAACCCGCCGGGCACCGGCAAGCTTCGGCGATGGCGTCGTCCTGACGCCGGACGCGGAAGACCCCTTTGCGGAAACGACGCTCGCCACGCCCGTGGTCTCCGCGCTGGAGGAGCGCCGTCCCCGGCGGCGGTTCTCGCTGGCGAAACTCGCGCTCGGTGCGCTCGGCGTCCTCGTCTCGCTCGCCCTCGGCCTCTGGATCGACAGCCTTGTGCGCGATCTCTTCACCCGCAACGATGCGCTCGGCTATGTCGCGATAGCCGCCGCAGCCATCGTCGTGTTCGCGGTGCTTGGCATCGTTGCGCGTGAAGTCCTCGGGCTGATGCGGCTGAATGCCGTCCAGGCGCTGAAGGACGAGGTAACGGCCGCTTTTGCGGCACCCGGCAATACGGTCGCCCGCAAGACCATGAACGACCTCGTCCAGCATCTCGCGGCGCGTCCCGAGACAGCGCGCGGTCGCGAACGGCTGAAAGCGACGGAGGGCGAGATCATCGACGGTCCCCACCTCATCGACCTCACCGAGCGCGAACTCCTGACGCCGCTCGACCGGGAAGCGCGCGCCCTCATCCTCAACGCGTCGAAACGCGTTTCCATCGTCACGGCCGTCAGCCCGCGCGCGCTGGTCGATCTCGGGTATGTCGTGTTCGAATCGGCCCGGCTCATCCGCGCCATGGCGGATCTCTATGGCGGGCGTCCGGGCACGCTCGGCCTCTTCCGCCTCATCCGCGATGTGCTCGCCCACCTCGCCGTCACCGGCTCCATTGCCGTCGGTGACAGCCTCGTCCAGCAGGTGCTCGGCCACGGCATCGCATCGAAGCTTTCTGCCCGCCTCGGCGAAGGCGTCGTCAACGGCCTCATGACTGCCCGTATCGGCATCGCCGCCATGGACCTCTGCCGACCCATGCCCTTCCGCGCCCTCAAGCGCCCCGGAATCGGCGACTTCATCGGCGATATCGCCCCCGGCCAGAGGCGGGCATCAACGGACGATGTCTAGCGGCCGCCCAGACCGGCCGCCCAGATCGGCGGAGCGCTCAGATCCCGCCATACCAGTCATAGCCGACATCCTCCCGGAAACCGCCCTTGCCCCCGCAACGGCCCACATCCCGTGCGTCAGCCGCGTCAGCAAACCGTGGCGATGGATCAGACGGCCTCCGCCCGCGTGTCCCGCGCCGGCAATGTTGGATGCGATCTCCTCCGAGATGCGTCATCGATGGTCTCACCGGCCCGACTCGTCTTCAGGAATGCCGCGAACCGAAAGCGTTGCAAATCTGCAGCGATCTGGCAGATCGTGCCGGTTTGCGAGCACGGACAGACCAACTGAAACGCTCCATTAACCATTCAAGTGCCAATGTCACCTCACGTTCTCGACACCGACCCTCAAGGATCGCTCATGTTCTCGCGCCCTTCTTTGATCGCGCGTGGCCCTGCCGCATGCATGGCCGCACTCACGCTGGCGGCAATCGCCGTCGCCCCTGCCCCGGCGCTGGCCGAAAGCCGCGACAAGGCCTTCTTCGAACAGGTCGGGGGCCAGTGGAAAGGTCCCGGCGAAATCGTCGCGGGCAAATACAAGGGCACGAAGTTCACCTGCGACCTCACCGGCGAACCGACGGAAGAGGCTGGCATCAAGCTCGACGGCTTCTGCCGGGTCGGCGTCTTCAAGCAGCCGATGTCGGCCGTCATCAGCCAGAAGGGCAACAGCTACTCCGGCAAGTTCCTTGACGGCGCGGAGGGCAAGGGCCTCGATATCGTCTCGGGGAATGTCTCCAAGGACAAGATCGTCGTCGGCATCAATCGCAAGAAGCTGAACGGCGCGATGATCGCCCGCATGTCGGATCCGTCGCTGCTCAACATCACGATCTCTGTGAAGGTCGAGGAAACCATGGTCCCCGTCATCGGCGTCGCGCTCACGCGCCAGACCGATCAGATGGCCGTTGGCTCCATTCGCTAGACGATTCTCCGCCGAGGCGTCGCAGACTGCGCGAGAACTGAGATCTCATCGGACAGGTTCGCCCGAGCGCCCTGCTCCATCCATCCGGATCAGCGGATGGCAGCGCGGTCGTGCCACCAGTCTTCCCGTCCATCGACGGTCTCGATTCCCGCCGCGTCGGCCGTTTGTGCCCATTGTGCGATACTGCGACCTGCCAGCAGATGGTCGGGAAGGATTTCGGCCAGCGGCAGCAGGACGAAGCCACGCTCGGTCATGCGCGGATGCGGCAGCGTGAGGTCCGGCGTTTCCATCTTGATCGCATCATAGGTCAGCACGTCGAGGTCGATCGTTCGCGGCCCCCAGCGCTCCAGCCGCAGCCGCTTCATTGCCTTTTCCACGTCGAGGCATGCCTCGAGAAGCGCCAGGGGTTCCAGCGACGTGCGCAAGACCGCGCAGGCGTTGAAGAACCAGTCCTGATCGGTCTTGCCCCAGGGAGGCGTGCGGTAGAGGCTGGAAACGGCCGCGACCGTCACGTCGGGATGCGCCTCGAGCCGCGCCAGCGCTTCGGCGATCGCCGCCGCGGCATCGCCGATATTACCGCCGAGCCCGATAGCCGCCTGATGCCATACGCCGTCCTCGATCATGCTCATGGCTTGGCGACATGCTCGACGGTGACCGCGACGTAGTCCAGTACGCCGGGCACGGGCGCGTTCGGCTTGCGGATGGAGATCTTCGCCCTGTGGATCTGCGGCCAGCGGGCGCACAGCATTTCGGCTATTTCCAGCGCCAGCGCTTCGATGAGATAGCGCCTGCGGCCGGTGATGATCTTCTCGATCTCGGCAAAGGCGATGCCGTAATGCACCGTATCCTCGATTCGATCCTCCCGCAGCGCCGAACCCTGCTCGACCACCAGTTCGGCATCGACAAAGAATCTCTGCCCGAGAAACTCCTCCTCGTCGTGAACGCCGTGCCGCGCGAAGAAGGCGCAGTTCTTGAGCGTGATCGTATAGGTCGGCGTCATATCAGGATCTCCTGCCGATAGGGGAAGCAACCGCTTTTCGCAGATGCCGCCGAGAAAATTTGCCGAAACGCTTGGAAGCCGTCAGGGTCGTCCCGCGAGTATAGCATCCGCGACCATCAGGGCGTCCCTGTTGAATGCGACATCGTGGACGCGAAATATCGCGCCGCCGGCAAGGCGCGCAGCCGTCGTCGTCGCTGCCGTTGCGACATCGCGCGCGCCCGCCTCCCGGCCGGTGACCGCCCCGAGGAACCGCTTGCGCGACGTCCCGATCAGCAGCTTGTGCCCGAGGCAATGCAACTCCCCGAGCCTTGCCATCAGCGCCCAGCTTTCGGATGCGTCCTTGGCAAAACCGAAACCCGGATCGAGAACGATGGCGTCGGCGGCGATTCCGGCATCCCCGGCGATCTCCAGCGACCGGCTGAAGAACAGCCTCTGGTCCTCGATCACATCCTCGGCCTTCACTCGTCCGCGCCCTGTATGCATGATGCAGACGCCCGCGCCTGCTTGCGCCACGACGGCAGCGATATCAGGCTCCCGCTGAAGGCCGTGCACATCGTTGACGATATGCGCTCCGGCCGCTAGCGCCAGACGTGCCGTCTCCGCACGGTAGGTGTCGACGGAAATCAGAGCGTCCGTCTCGCGCGCCATCCACTCGATGACCGGAAGAACACGATCCTGCTCCTGCGCCGGGGAGACCGCCTCGGCTCCGGGGCGCGTCGATTCGCCACCGATATCGAGAATGGCGGCGCCGTTCTCCAGACAGGCGCGCGCATGCGCAAGCGCTGCGTCGATATCGAGAAAGCTGCCACCGTCCGAGAAGGAATCGGGCGTCACGTTGACGATCGCCATGAGCACGCCCTTTGGTCCCAGCGTCAGGCTGCGGCCATGCGCCAGCGACCAGTCGAAGGCGGTGAAGGGATCGGCGGCATCGAGGGAATCAACCATAGCGGATCTCGGCGAAAAGGCCGACCTTGTGGGGTTGCAGCGCTAACCTTGTTTCAAGACGGCAGGCCGTTTCCAGTTGCGCTTACCCAGCCTATGCCCCAAGCTTCAGGCGACATCAACCGCCGAGACAGCTTATCCATGACCACCGCCCGCAAATTCCTCCTCGTCCCGCTGGCGGCCCTTCTCATGATCACGGAACCGCTGACTGCCGGGGCGGAAACGGTGATGAACAAGACGATCACCTATTTCTCCGTCGGCGGCCGTACCGCGGCGGAACTCGACGCCGCGCTCTCGTCGCAAGGTCCCCAGATGCGGGAGACGGGCGCGCGGCATCCCGGTGCCACACGCATCAAGTTCGGGGGGATGGTGAGCTATGTCCGCCGCGGCCGCCTCTGTGCCGTCGGCAGCGCACGCGTGACCCTCAACACCCGCCTCATCCTGCCGCGTTGGAAGAACCGCAATACAGCCGGCCGCGATCTCGGTCTCGTCTGGGACACGCTGTCGAGCGACATCAAGCGCCACGAGGAGCGTCACGCCGAGATTGCCCGCAACCACGCGCGCGACATGGAAAAGACGTTCCTGTCGCTCCCGCCGGAGGTGGATTGCGAGCGGATGCAGGCCCGGGTTGCCCGCGCCAGCGAAGACGCGATCGCCGCACACGACAAGGATCAGGCCGCCTTCGACCGCCGCGAAGCCGCCAATTTCGACCTGCGCATGGTGCGGCTGCTCCAGTATCGCCTGGAGCGCATGATGAAACCCGGCGAGACCAAAACCCGCTGAGAGCGGCATCGTCGTGGCAACAACTCACTGATGATTTCTAGCGATAGTGACGGCGCGCAAGATCGGCTATAGTCTAATCATCGGAAGCCAAGAAGAAACGAAGCTTCCAATGCCGATGCCGCCAAGATGTGCATCGAGGCCGTTGTTTTTCCGGCTTCAAGACCATGAAGATATTCGCAAGGACCTGTCGGAACCGGATCGCGTGGCGACCGGACACGTCGAGCCCTGCACCACTGTTCTCCTGGCGTATCCTATTGCCGCAGATGATCCCTCCCTCATCCGCGTGCGATGCGCCCTCCTGCCCCGCTTGTCCCTGTGACAGGCGGGGCTTTTTTTGGGCGGAAACGATACGGACCGGATCAGGCCTGCCGTTCAGGCACATGCACGATGAGCCCGTCCAGCGCGTCGCTCATCTTGATCTGACAGCTCAACCGCGAGGTCGGCCGGACGTCGTAAGCGAAGTCCAGCATGTCCTCTTCCATGGCTTCCGGAGCGCCGACGGCCGCCGTCCATGCCTCATCGATATAGACATGACAGGTGGCACAGGCGCAGGCGCCGCCGCACTCAGCCTCGATGCCGGGCACGGAATTACGGACCGCATTTTCCATGACGGTCGATCCGGTCTGGACGTCCAGCTCGTGGCGGGTGCCGTCAAAGGCGATGATGCTGAGTTTTGTCATGATGCGCGGTCTCGGATGCTCGATGCGCGGACCGCCAGTGCCAGAAACGGGCACGACGCCCGCAAAAAGGGGTGCCCGTTTTTCTCACACTGTTTCAGGCAGGCCGTCAAGAAAGCAGGTCGATTTGCCTGCTTTCCCTTCACCGACAGCCGTAACCATACGCGTCAGGCCGTCACCGGCAGAGCTTGAGAATGAAAATTTCCGTATCGAGGACGGCGGACGAGAGCGAGGCGAGCGTTTCGGAATCCTCCGGTCGTTCCTCGACGGACGCTGCGACATGCGCGACCGTGAAAGCACCGACGGCCAGAGCCGCACCCTTCAGCCGATGCGCAGCGGCCTTGCGAACCAGTGCGTCTTCCACCAGCAGCTCCTTGACGATCTGGCGCGACTGACGCGCAAAGATCTGGAGAACTTCCAGTTCCAGCGCCTTGTCGCCCATCGTCTGGTTGGCGAGGTGAACGAGGTCGATAGGGCGTCCGCGGGAATGACGATGGCCGAATGCGGTTTCGGGACTGTCGAAGGCGATATTGAGGGCGGCCATGCACGTTTCCTTGTTCTGTTTTCCAACGCTGCCGGCTCGTTGCGGAACATCCCGCAGGCTCGGAATCCGGGTGACGGACGCGGCGAAAACGAGCGGGTCATCGGAAGGCTGAAGCCCCTATGTGCCCGGCCGGTCGCTGCACCGCCGTCTCCTGTGGATTTCACAGCAGCCGGCCTGCTATCAGATGAAAAACGGGCGCAATCAGGGCGCCTTTTCTCAAGTATGGTTAACGAACGAAAACATCCGGCATTGCAGGGCCTTCACGCCGTATCGGGCCCGATTTCCGTTAAGAACTTGTTAGGATTTTAACGAATGCCCGGGGGCGTTAATTGTAAGACTACCCCGGATGTGTCACTACGATACGTTACAGGATACCGGTTTCCCAAAAGGGTCCGGCATCCCTCCGGGAGCCTCTTTCCATGGCTGTGCGACCATGGGAGAAGCATCACCGGTCGCGGTATGAAATTGGTGCGGTCATTGTATTGCGTGCATCCAATGCGCAGGAACTGTCCTCACCCCCGATCCGGCATTGTCGGCAGCCATGAGAGCTGCGCGATGTCGAGACGGAAAGTTCGGTAACGAGGCGTATCTGCATGGCGACGAACAAGAGCAATGAGTCGATCGACGACAAGGCCTTCCAAGCGCTCGAAGACGCTTTGAGGATCGATTTCGACGAACTGAAGTCCGCTCTCAACGAGACGCCGCCGGAAGCAGGCCGCCCTGCACCGAAGGCCCAGACCGGGGCAACCGCCGCGCAGGCCCCTTCCCCATCGCGCACGACAGGAAGTGCAAAGCCTGCCCAGCCGGCCGCTCCCCGGCAGGCTCAGGCCCAGCCTCGCGCCGCTCAGCCTGTCGATGACCCGCTCGCGCCGCCGCGCAGCCTTGCGCCGGAACCGGTTCCCGCTGCGCCGGGCGCGAAATCGCCGATCTTCGCACCTGCCAATGACGACAGCCGTCGCACCGCGCCGGCCATGCTGCGCTCGCTTGAAAACCGCTCCGGTCGCGCCGCCATGCGCGGCGCTGTCGTTTTGTCGCTCGTCTGGATCCTCGGCGGCCTTGGCATCGCCAACCTGCTCTACGGACCTGAAATCTGGCAGATCCGTTCTCTGGCGGCCCTTGCCGCCCTGCCGGGCGCCATCGTTTCCGCCATTTTCATCCTCCTGCCCGTCATGCTCTTCTTCGCTTTCGGCGTCATGATGTCGCGCGCACAGGAGATGCGGAACGCCGCCCGCTCAATGACGGAGGTCGCGCTCCGTCTCGCGGAGCCGGAAACCACCGCGTCCGACCGCATCATGACGGTCGGTCAGGCCGTCCGCCGCGAAGTTTCCGCCATGAACGAAGGCATCGAGCGGACCATCGCCCGCGCGACCGAGCTGGAAACGCTCGTTCATTCGGAAGTCAACGCGCTCGAGCGCAGCTACAGCGACAACGAATTGCGGGTCCGCACGCTCGTCCAGGAACTCGGCCTCGAGCGCGAAGCGATCGTCGGCCATGCAGAACGCATCCGCTCTTCCATTACCGGCGTCCATGCCCAGCTGCGCGACGACCTGACGAATGCCAGCGAAGACCTGCAGACGCGCCTTGCGACCTCGGGTGAAGCAGCGGCCTCGCTGATCGAGACCCGCGCTGCGGCGCTGATGGAGAAGTCGCAGGCCGCATCGCAGTCGATCAGCACGCTCCTCAGCACCCGCACCGATGCGCTCGTCAGCGGCCTCACCACGGCCGGCGCCGACATCACCAGCGAGTTCGACACGCGACTGGAGGCCCTGAACCACACGCTCATCAAGCGTGGACAGCAGCTTCTCGGTCAGTTCGAGACGCGCGCCTCAACACTCGACAGCAACACCGAGAAGCTGAACGCTGCCTTGAACGAGCGCGCCCGTCAGCTGAACGAGACGCTGATCGCCCGCACGCGCGACCTGAACGAAAGCCTCGTCATCGGTCAGCAGGCTATCACCGGCGGCCTCGACGACATTCTCAACACGCTGAACGGCGCGCTCGACGAAAAGGGCGCCAGCTTCCGCCAGAACCTGAAGACCGCGGCAGACGACGCCATCATGGATCTCGACCTGCGCTCCGGCTTCTTCGAGGAGAAGCTGCAGGGCACGGTCGGTCAGCTGGCCACCACCTTCGACAGCCGCTTCCACGAGTTCGCCACCGCCTTCGACCGGCGCGCGGGCCTGCTGGACGCCAAGATGGCCGACAGCCTTTCGCGCATCGACCAGTCCGTGGCCGGCGGTTCCGACACGCTGGGCCGTCTGCTCGACGACGGTCTGGAGAAATTCCACTCGGCCATCACCGATCAGTCGCTTTCCATCGCCACGACGCTTGGCGCCTCACAGGCCATGATCGAGGAGAGCATCTCCGCGCGCGCCGGTGAAATGGACAGTGTGATCGGTCAGGCTCACGAGCGGATCGACACCGTTCTGGCTGCCCGCTCCGGCTCGCTCATGAGCGCCCTTACCGCCGCGCAGGACCGCATCGAGTCCGATTTCGCCGAACGCGCCGACAGCATCGAAGCCACACTCGGCACCACCCAGGCTCGTCTCGCCGAGACGCTGGATGCCCGCACCGGCGCGCTCATGGAAGGGCTCGGCGCTTCCGAGACCCGCATCGGCGCCCTCCTCACCGAGCGCACCGGCGTCGTGACATCCGCTCTGGAAACGACCGAGCGGCGCCTGTCGGACGCCTTTGACACCCGCAGCGAACGTCTTCTCGGCGCTCTCGAAACGTCTCGCGGAAATATCGAGCAGGCTTTCGCGACCCGTAGCGACGATGTGGCCGCGGCCATCGGCAATGCCGAGCAGCGGCTTCAGGAGACGCTGGACAGCCGTGCCCGCGGCCTGCTCCAGGGTCTCGACGCCGCACAGGATCGTATCGAAGGGTCTTTCGCCGCACGCGCCGACGACCTCGCGAGCACCATCGCCACAAGCCACCAGCGTCTCGATGAAACGCTTTCGGACCGCACGCTTGAACTCTCCGTCATGCTGGCCGCCGGCACCGAAGCGCTTGATGGCACGCTGGAAGGCAATGCCGAGCGGATCGACGCGATCATGGCAGCCCGCGCCGCGACGATCACGGAAACGCTGTCCGGCAATACTACGCGCATCGAAACCCTGATGAGCGAACGCGCCGGCGCGCTGAACGCCAGTCTGTCGACGGCTGTGGGAACCATCGAAGGTGCCTTCACCGGCACGGTCGAGCGCATCGACGATATGATCAGCGAACGCACCATGACGCTCTCCGGCGTGCTCGCAAGTTCCACGGCCGCACTCGAAGGGACAGCCGAACAGATCGACACCATGCTGAACGAGCGCACGCTCGAACTTTCCGGCGTCCTTGCGGGCACCACAGCCGGCATGGAAAGCCTTTTTGAAGGCACGACGGAGCAGATCGACACGCTCCTCTCCCGTGGCACGTCGACCCTGTCGGACACGCTGTCGGGCGCAACGCGCATCATCGACCGCACCTTTGCCGGCACGGCGGAACGGATCGACGAAGTGATGGCAGAGCGCACGACGCGCCTTGCCGGCGTTCTTGCGGGCTCCACGGCGGCCATCGAGGGCACGAGCGAGCAGCTCGACCAGATTTTGTCGCGCGGAACGAGCGCTCTCGGCAACACCCTGACCGACGCCACCCGCAACCTCGACAACACGTTCGCAGGCAAGGCCGAGCGTATCGACGCGATCATGACAGAGCGCACCATGACGCTCTCCGGCGTCCTCGCCTCCTCGACTGCCGGCATCGAAAGCGCCATCGAAGGCACCGCCGAACAGATCGACCTCGTCCTCACACGCGGCACCACCAACCTCACCGGCGCCCTGTCGGATGCGACGCGCACGCTGGACAACACCTTCTCGGGCACCGCCGAGCGTATCGATGAGATCCTCACCGAGCGCACAATGACGCTCTCCGGCGTCCTCGCCTCCTCCACCGCCGGCATCGAAAGTGCGGTCGAAGGCACCGCCGAACAAATCGACCTCGTCCTCACACGTGGCACCACCAACCTCACCGGCGCCCTGTCGGATGCGACGCGCACGCTGGACAACACCTTCTCGGGCACCGCCGAGCGTATCGATGAGATCCTCACCGAGCGCACCATGACGCTCTCCGGCGTCCTCGCTTCCTCGACCGCTGGTATCGAAAGCGCCGTCGAAGGTGCGGCCGAACAGATCGACCGGGTTCTCTCCTCGAACACGGACACTCTCGCAAGCAAGCTCGCCACGGCAACCCAGACGCTCGATCGGACCTTCGACGGCACAGCCGAGCGTATCGAAGACATCATGGCAGAGCGCACCATGTCTCTTTCGGGCGTGCTCGCCTCCTCCACCGCCGGCATCGAAAGCGCCGTCGAAGGTACGGCCGAGCAGATCGACCGTGTTCTCTCACGCGGCACGACCAACCTCACGGGCGCCCTGTCGGACGCGACCCGCGCACTCGACGGCACGTTCTCGGGCACGGCCGAGCGCATCGACGACATCATGACCGAGCGCACCATGACGCTCTCGGGCGTGCTCGCTTCCTCGACCGCCGGCATCGAAAGCGCGATCGAAGGCACCGTGGACCAGATCGACCAGGTCATCGCAAGCCGCACCTCCACGCTCTCTCAGACGCTCGACCAGGCGGCGCGGACGCTCGACACCACCCTTTCCGGCTCGACCCGGGCGCTCGACGAGGTCCTGTCGGAGCGGACGATGTCCCTCTCTGGCGTTCTTGCATCGTCCACGGCCGGCATCGAAGGCGTGATCGAAAGCACCGCGGAACAGATCGACACGCTGCTGGCCCGCGGCACGTCGGGCCTGTCGGCCGCGCTGTCCGGCGCAACGACCCTGCTGGACGGCACGCTCGCCGGCTCCGCAGAGCGCATCGATGCCGTCCTGGCCGCACGCGCCCGCGAACTCGCGGCCACCACCTCTGCCATCGAAAGCGCCGTCGAAGGCAATGCCGACGACATCAACGCGGTCCTCGTCCGCGGTGCCTCGAACATAAAGAGCACCCTTTCGGAAGCGACGCGTCATCTCGACAAGACAATTTCGGGTACGGCTGGCAATATCGACGAGATGCTCGCAACCCGCACATCGGCACTTTCCGATGTCCTCACCGGCTCCACCACGGCGATCGAAAACGCCATGGAGGGGACCACCGAGCGGCTTGATTTCGTGCTTGCCACCAGTGCCTCCAGCCTCAGCGACATGCTGAACGACGCGACCGGGTCCATCGAGCAGCGCGCAGCCGTCCTTTCCGGCTCGCTCTCGAGCGCCACGGACCGCATCGAGCGCGCACTCGACGGCACAACCATGCGCCTTGGCAGCATGATCGACGATCACGCTCGCGCACTCGACGAAACGCTCACCGGCCAGACGGCATCTCTCGACAACCGGCTTGCCGAACGCACCGAAGACCTTTCGCGCATCCTCGTCGGCCGGGCGTCTGAAATGGGCGATACGCTGGCAACCCGCGTCGAGGATATCGCCGACCAGCTCTCCTTCCGCGCAACGGCGATCGCCGAGACGATGACCGACCGCATCGGCGAAATCGACCGCAACCTGACGGCCCGCACGGCTGGAATCGCCGAAGACATGACCGGCCGCGTCAACGCCATCGCCGGCACGATGACAGGCGCAAGCGGCGAGATCGCCGGTGCCCTTTCCGCCCACGCGGCCGAACTCGCCGCTGCTATCGATACCCGGGCAGGCGCAATCGAGCAGACCCTGTCGGCTCGCGCCGCCAGCCTCGACCAGACGATGTCCACGACGGAAGACCGTCTGCGCGTCACGCTCGACACGCGCATCGACGCCCTGAACACGGCGGTCACCGCAGGATCCGCACAGCTCTCCGATATGCTCAACGATCAGGCGGCCACCATCGCCACCACGATCGCGGCCAGCGCCGGAATGCTGGAAATGACGCTCGAGGAACGCCAGGAGGCGCTTGCCCGGACGATCGACCAGAGTGCGGAAGCCCTCGACAACCGGCTGCGCGACAGCACAGCGCGCGTCGCCGTGCGCCTCGGCGACACCACGGCCGAACTGACGCGCGCCGCCGATAGCCTGACCGAGCGCATGGACACCTCCATCACCGGCATCAACACCCGCTTCGACGAAACCGGCGCCCGTATCGAGACAAGCCTCGGCCAGCTCGAAACACGCATCCGCGACAGTGTCGGCAGTGTCGACACGCTGGTGAATGACGCCGGCAACCGCATCGCGGGCACGCTGTCCGAACGCGTCTCGGAACTCGACCATGCCAGCCGCACTGCTGCTGAGCGCATTTCCGGTAGCCTTGCGGGCCGCACGGAGGAAATCGCCCGCATCAGCAGCGAAGCGGCCGAACGTATCGCCGAAACGCTGGCGTCGCGGACCGGCGAGCTGGACCGGATCAGCAGCGAAGCCGCAACGCGGATCGAATCCACCATCGAGCGCGGTACAGGTCGCATCGAGGAACGGCTGGGCACCATGGATCGCGCCCTGACCGTCGGTCTCGACAATGTCAGCCGTACCATCGAAGGCAAGGCTGCCCATCTCGTCGGAAGCTTGCGCAGCGCCGTATCCGATACGACGCAGGACATCGACGCCGAGGCCGTTCGGTCGTCGGACACGCTGGCCAAGGTCGGCGGCGATTTTGCGGAGGCCATGGCCGCGCGCCAGGCCGACTTCCAGAACGCCATCGAGCGCACTGCGGCCACAGCCGCCATGCGCAGCGCGGAGCTCGCCCGCAGCGTCGGCGAGGCCGCCGATGCGACCCTCATCCGCGCGTCGGAAACCCAGAATCGCATCGCCGAACAGGGTAACGCGCTGCAACGGAACCTCTCCGACGTTGAAAAGGCTCTCGAAGCACGCGGCGAAGCAATCCGGACGACGCTGGACGAGCGCACGCGTGATCTCAACTCCATGTTGTCAGGCCGGACCAGCGAACTGTCGCGCCTCATCGACGAGCAGGCTCGTCCTGTCGTGGAAACCTATGTTGCCGCCGGCCGCGATGCGGCAGACCGGCTGACCGCCGCTGCCCGCGACGGTGCCGAGCGTCTGCGCGCCGAGAACGACGCTCTCGTCTCCGCTCTGTCTGCCCGTACCGGCGAACAGCTCGGTGCCATCTCGCAGCGTGCCGAGGAAACCGCCCGGGCGATCCACATGGTCGAAAGCCGCCTCCAGTCGACGGCGGAAGCCCTGATCGAGCGCCTCTCCACGAGCAACGCCGCCATCGCCGGCGTGGTCGAGGACGCCACCAACACCTTCGGCGCCATGGACGAACGCCTGAATGCCACCGGGGAGCGGTTCTCGGAAACGGCGGAGCGGACATCCGACATGCTGTCGGCCTCCAGCCGTCTTCTCGAAGGCAAGGCCGACCGGCTGGTCGCGATCTCGTCGAACACCCTCTCGCAGGTCGGCAGCCTTGTCGGCCGCTTCGAGGATCACTCCCGCATGCTCGGCCAGGCGTCGGATCTTCTTGCGGCCGCCCAGTCGAACCTGGCAGGCACGCTCGAAGAACGGCAGGAAGCGCTTCGCACGCTCTCCCTCGGACTTGTCAGCCGCTCTGAAGATATCGAGCGGACGATGCGTGCCCTTGAAGGCTTCGTAGAAGGTTCCTTCCAGCGCGCCGAGGATCGCTCGAACCAGATCGCCGGCAATCTGCGCAGCGGTATTCAGGCGTCCTTCAGCGATGTCGGCCGTATCCTCAACGACGCGGAAGGCCGCGCGCAGACGGCGGCGACCGCAATGCGCGATGCGCTGGCCCAGGCAAGTCAGGAAGCCGGACAGTCCGTCGATGAACTTCTGGCCCGCACGGAAGAGCGCTCTAGCCAGGTCGCAGGCACCCTGCGGGAGGGTGTCCAGCGCGCCGCCTCCGATGTCGAGCGCACGCTGACAGACGCGGAAATGCGCACCCGCACCGCCGGTGAGGCCATGCGCGACGCCATTGCTGCGGCAACCGACGCTGCCGGTGCCTCTGTGGATCGCTCCTTCGCCCGCGCGGAAGACCGTACGGGTGAAATCGCCGCCCGCCTGCGCAGCAGTGTCGGCGCTTCGCTCTCCGAGATCGATGGCCTGCTCGATGAGACAGGCAAGCGTTCGGACGCGGTATCCGAAAAGATGCGCGAACAGATCCGTCAGTCCGTCGATGAGGCAATTGCACGCTTTGCCGGCGCAACCGACGAGATTCGCCGCTCCGGCGAGGAGATCCGCCGCGAACTCGACATGACCCGCGCCGAACTGAAACGTGGTGCCTTCGACCTGCCGGAAGAAGCCAAGGAAAATGCCGCGGTCATGCGTCGCGCCGTGTCCGAGCAGATCAAGGCGCTGCAGGAGCTGTCCGACATCGTCGGCCGCTCCTCCAGCCAGCTCGAAATCGGCGAGCCGACACCACATCGTGGCCGCATGGCGACGCAAGCTGCCCAGCCTGCCCCCGCCCAGCCGGCATATGCCCCCGCCCAGCCGGCATATGCTCCCGTCGCGGCGGCTCCGGCCGACAATCAGTACCCGGCCTATCCGTCGGCTCCAACGACACTTCTGGGCGCCCGCACGGCGGAAGCGGCACCTGCCCGAGCGGTTGCAGCGACCGAGGCACAGGCACGGCCGCAACGCCATCCGGCACCGGTTTCGTCGGCTCCGGCGCAGGCAGCAGCTCAGCCGGTACCGGCACGGGCCCCTCAGGAGACAACAACGCAACCCGCACCGGTTCAGGCTGCTACAGTCCGGCCTGAGCCAGTTCAGCCTGTGCCAGTCCAACCTGCGCCAGTCCAGTCGGCTCCATTCCAGGCAGCACGTCCGCAGCCGGCGCAGCCGATGCCACCCCAGCAAACACAGGCTCCCGCACGGGAAGCCGTACGCCCTCAGCCGGAAGGTGCCGCGCAACCGGTGCAGCAGCCTGTCGCCCAGCAGAGGCCGGCAGCGCCCGCGGAGACGCCGCTACGCGGTAGCGTCGGCATTGTCGATCGCTCGCCGCTTCGCCCGGCTTCTGCTACTGGGGATGACATGCGCGAAGGCGGTTCCGGCTGGATGCGCGATCTCCTGCGCGGTGCCTCCCGCGAGGAAGAGCCGCAGCAGATCGCTCCCGCCCGCCTGCGGCCGGAGGCTACGGCACCTGCCCCGGTAGCACAGCCCCAGCGGAGCACGGACAGCCGCAATCCGCGGCATGTCATGGAATCGCTGAATTCGCTCTCGGTCGATATCGCCCGGGCGATCGATCACGACGCCTCGGTCGATCTCTGGCGCCGTTATCAGCGCGGAGAGCGCGACGTGTTCACGCGCCGCCTCTACACGCTGAAGGGTCAGCAGACATTCGATGAGATCCAGCGGAAATACGACCGCGAGGCGGAATTCCGCACGGCTGTCGATCGCTACATCGCTGATTTTGAAAAACTTCTGGCGGATGTCGCGAGAAACGACCGCGATCGTGTGATCACGCAGACATATCTGACGTCGGACACCGGCAAGGTCTACACCATGCTCGCCCATGCGGCCGGCCGCTTCAGCTGAAACAAATCTCCCGAAGACGCTTGGCGTTTTCGGGGGAACGAGATGCGTATGAACCCGCTCACAGGGCCTGCCATGACGCCCGTCAAAACCCGCTACACATGAACATGTGCGGCGGGTTTCGACGTTCCGGAAGGCAAGCGAAGGGCAGGCGTCGGCCTCGTTCTATCCTGCCGTCCTCTGCATGGCGCGACTGTCCAGCGCATCTTGAGAAGTTTCCATCCTCCCGGCCTCGCACGGCGACGGGATCGTACGATCTCCCGAAACAGAAGAATCGCTGCGGCGTCTACAATGCGCAAAAGCCGAATGCTCAAGCGCCGTGCGCGGAAACCTGTTGAGGGAGCATCACGCGCGCCACATGGAACGATACCAGCCGTAAGCTCGTTTGATGACAGGCCTTCTGTGCCTGAACATTGACGAGGTAACCTTCATGAAGACATTGGCCACGGCTGTTGTTTCCGCCGCTTTGCTCGGCCTTACGGCATGCACCTCAGCCGGAACATCTGCGGGATCGGTGGAGCCAATCCCCGGCAGCATCATCTATGGCGGCCAGCCCCGCACAAAGCTGACGAAATCTCCCATCGGCAGCACATTCAATCACCGCTTCAGGGACCCGCGCGGCGATGGCTGGGAAGAGGTTTACCGGATCGCGCCCGACCGATCCCTGGAGCTGATCGCTCGCCGGCAGACGGAGCTGGACATCGACACGATACGCTAGCAGCGACAGAACCGGACCGGACGTCGCAAAATCCAGAACAGCAAAGGAAACGAACATGACCAATCTCGACCTGCCCGAAGGCCATCGCGAGCATGAAGCAACTGCAACCAAAGCCTTGAATGTCGTCAAGTCGGAAGCAGCTGCCGTCCGCCAGACGGCAACCGAGCACCCGTCCTCCACGATGCTTCTTCTCGGCCTTGTCGGGCTCGCGGGCTTCCTCATCGGCCACGGTGTCGGTTACCGCAAAGCGGAAGCGGACCACGTCCCGGCTTTCCGCCGCTTCTGGTCGTAAGCCTACCGTACCCATCCCACCTACGACCCCGGCGGTTCGAGCTTCAGACTGCCGGTGTTCAGCGTAGGAGGAGGCCGGCAGGTGTCCGGTTATGCGATGTCGGTGCCGAAGAAAGCGAAGCCATTTCCCGCTCGGACCTTACCAGTGTTTCTCAAAAAAAAGATCCCGCAAAATGCGGGATCCCGGTTGTCTATCGGATGATCGAGCGAGCTTAGTGCTCTTTGCTGGCGTAGACAGACTTTTTCGTCAGATAGATCAAGCCCGTGAAGATCAGCAGGAAGATCAGCACCATGAAGCCGGTCCGCTTGCGTTCCTCCAGATGCGGCTCGGCTGCCCACATCAGGAAGGCGGAAACGTCGCGGGAGTATTGCTCCACCGTCTGAGGCGAGCCATCGTCATAGGTCACCTGACCTTCGGTCAGCGGCTTGGCCATGGCGAGCGCGGCAGCATTGGCGAAGTAGGGGTTGTAATGCGTGCCCTGCGCGATCTCCACGCCGGCAGGCGGTTCCTCATAGCCGTTCAGCAGCGCATGAATATAGTCGGGACCACCCTCCTGATACTGCGTGAACATATCGAAGATAAAGGTCGGGAAGCCACGCTCGATGCCGCGCGCCTTTGCGATCAGCGAAAAGTCCGGCGGTGCCGCACCGTTATTGGCAGCAGCGGCAGCTTCGGCATTGGGGAATGGCGACACGAAATGGTCTGATGGCAGTGCCTTGCGGGTGAACATCTCGCCCTCGGCATTCGGGCCGTCCTGCACTTCGTAGTTCGCGGCAAAGGTCTTGACCTGCCCCTCCGAGTAACCGAGCTCTTCCAGCATCCGGAAGGCGACCAGGTTCATCGAATGACAGGCGGAACAGACTTCCGTGTAGACCTTGAGGCCGCGCTGAAGCTGTCCCTTGTCGTAGTGGCCGAACGGGCCGGCGAACGACCATTCTTCCTCGTGCGGCTTCTTGATCGGAAAGTGCGGTGTTCCCCCGCCATGCTCTTCCGTTGCCGTCGTGCCTTCATGCGGTGCGTTTTCCTGCGCCAGCGCCGTCCCGGCCACGAGGCCGGAAAGCGTGAAGGTCGCAAGGAAGAGGCCGGTGATCAGCTTTTTCATCGTGTTGGAGTCCTTGGTCTCTTCTCTCGGCATCACGCCGCCACCGGGGTCTTGCGGGCCTTCTGTTCCAGCACCGCTTCGGTGATGGAATTCGGAATGCGGCGCGGCGTCTCGACCAGTCCGAGAAGCGGCATGATCACGAGGAAGAAGCCGAAGTAGTAGAGCGTGCCGATCTGCGACATCACCACATAGGCGCCTTCCGCCGGGCGCGAGCCGAGCCAGCCGAGAAGGATCGCGTTGACGACGAAGATCCAGAAGAACAGCTTGTACCAGGGACGATAGACCGCCGAGCGGACCTTCGAGGTGTCGAGCCAGGGCAGGAAGAACAGGACGATGATCGCCCCGAACATCACGAGGACGCCGCCGAGCTTGGAGTCGATCGGGCCGACATTGAAGGTGATGGCGCGCAGCATCGCGTAGAATGGCAGGTAGTACCATTCGGGCACGATATGGGCGGGCGTCTTCAGCGCATTTGCCGGGATGTAGTTGTCTGGGTGGCCGAGGAAGTTCGGCATGTAGAAGACGAACCAGGCGTAGACGATGAGGAAGATGGAAACGCCAAGCGCATCCTTCAGCGTCGCATAAGGGGTGAACGCGACGGTATCGGTCTTGGTCTTCACCTCGATGCCGGTCGGGTTCGTCTGGCCGGTCACGTGCAGCGCCCAGATGTGCAGAACGACGACGCCGGCGATCATGAAGGGCAGCAGGTAGTGCAGCGAGTAGAAGCGGTTGAGTGTCGGCTGGTCCACGGCGAAGCCGCCAAGCAGGAACTGCTGGATCCATTCGCCCACGAGCGGGAAGGCGGAGAAGAACCCGGTGATGACGGTCGCGCCCCAGAAGGACATCTGCCCCCAGGGCAGCACGTAGCCCATGAAGCCCGTCGCCATCATCAGGAGATAGATGACCACGCCGAGGATCCAGAGGATTTCGCGGGGTGCCTTGTAGGACCCGTAATAGAGCCCGCGTCCGATGTGCAGGTAGACGGCGATGAAGAAGAACGAGGCACCGTTGGCGTGCATGTAGCGCAGCAGCCAGCCGTGATTGACGTCGCGCATGATCTTCTCGACCGAGTTGAACGCAACGGTCGTTTCGGCGGCATAATGCATGGCCAGCACGATGCCGGTGACCATCTGGATGATCAGCATCACCGACAGCATGGCGCCGAAGGTGTAGGCATAGTTCAGGTTGCGCGGAACCGGATAGGAGACGAAGCTGTCATGGACCAGTCGCGGCAGCGGCAGCCGCGAATCCACCCACTTTTCCAGTCCCGTCGTCGGCGTATAGGTTGAATGTTCCCCACTCATATCGGCAATCCCCCTCAACCGATCTTGATGACTGTATCGGACGTGAACGCAAAGTTGGGCACGGCGAGGTTCATCGGCGCCGGACCCTTTCGAATGCGGCCCGCCGTATCGTAATGCGAGCCATGGCAGGGACAGAACCATCCGCCGAAATCACCGGCCTGGCCAAGCGGGACACAGCCGAGATGGGTGCAGGAGCCGATCATCACGATCCAGTTCTCCTTGCCCTCGCCGGCCGAACGATCGAGATCGGTCGCCTGCGCGTCGGCCGCGATGTTGGCGTTGCGGGCCACCGGGTCCTTCAGGTCGGCAAGCTGGACGGCCTTCGCCTCTTCCACTTCCTTCTCCGTCCGGTTGCGGATGAAGATCGGCTTGCCACGCCATTTCGCCGTCAGCGACATGCCCGGCTGCAGGCTTGACACGTCGACCTCGATGGAGGCGAGCGCGAGCGTGGAGGCATCCGGCCGCATCTGGTCGATGAACGGCCAAGCAACCGCCGCAACGCCCACGGCGCCGGCCATACCGGTTGCCAGATACAGGAAGTCGCGGCGCGTCGGCTCGCTCGGTGTATCGCTTGTTGTCTGGTGTTCGCTCACGGCCTCATCATCCTCTCAACCCGGCAGCTGCGAAAGCCGCCCACGCGTCCCCGACGCCGGTTCTGTCCCCACGCACTTGAGCGAAAGAACGGCGCCAAATCAATAAGGCGAGACCGGCTCGCCGCAATTTTATCCCGCATCCCCCGCGGCCTCCCGCCCGGTTCGCGGGCAGCGCAAAGCCGCTCCGGATTCCCGAGCCATTCCGGGTTCTATGCTTGATAAACGGGCATGTCCAGCCTTGCAAATGCCGCAGGGCAGCCTTGCGCACGACAGACTGTGACGCTTTGTCGCGGACACCGCGAGGATACGATACTAGCAACGGCGGATGGGCCGAAATCTGGTCTGAACCGGGCAGAGATCGCTCATGAGGCCAACATGCCGCACCTCTAATGCTGCATTGCAGCATCTGCCTCTTCATGGTACCGCCCATGCTCCGGACCGGCAGAGAGAGCCCTGCATGCGCAAGACCCTTGCCATCATTCTGAATACGCTTGCCGCTCTCGGCCTCGGCCTCTGCGCTCTCCGTTACATTGGCACAGTCTGGCCGCTGCTGCTGCTCAACAGCATGCAGACGCACGCCGCGATGGCCATCGCGATTGCCATGCTCGCGTCGTTCGTCATAACCCGCAGCCGCACGAGCGCCGTCTTTCTCGTCGCGTCCCTGGCCCTTGCAGGCCATTCGGTGTTGATGAAGCGGGAGTTCGCCATCGAAGCGACAGATGCGGACATTGCCGCGGGGCCAAGCCTCAGAATCATCTCGTTCAACATGCTGTCGGAGAATCTCGAGGGCGCAACCGATGTCGCCGATATGCTGCTGGCGTCCAACGCGGATGTCGCCGTCATTCTCGAAGGCGCACCGATGTTCATGCAGTTGAAGCGGATCGAAGCCGCCTACCCCTATCGGCTTGGCTGTGGCGAACGGACGCCAACCTGCGATCTTCTGATGTTCTCGAAACATCCGGTCACCGATGTCTCGATCGGGGACCTCAGCGACCTGCGCAAGGACCGGGTGATCTCGGCGCGCATCGCGGCGCCTGCCGGCGCGTTCCGCATGGTGGCAGCGCACCTGTCGAAGCCCTTCTTCGACAACTACCACATGAAGGAGCTGGACCGTCTTGCCGCCTTCATGCGCAACACGACCGAACCGCTGGTGCTTTCGGGAGACTTCAACTCAGGCACCATCGCGCCGGACATGCAGAGGATGCTGCGTCTTCTGCACCTGCGCACCGTGCCGCGCGAGCCGGCGACCTGGCCCGTGCAACTCGTGGAAACCGGCCTCGGTGTCGCAATCGATCACATCTACAGCCGACCGCCGCTGGTTCCTCTTTCGGTGAAACGACTGGATCGGGACTACGGCTCGAACCACTACGGCCTCATCGCCGACTTCGCCTTCCGCAAGCCTTGATCGCCGGCGATCCGGGACGTGGGACCGTCACTGCGCGGCTTCATCCCGGGCAAGAAATCCGCCGGACTGGCGCGACCAGAGTTCGGCGTAAAGCCCCTTCTCCGCGAGCAGCTGCGCATGCGTCCCATCCTGCACGATCGCGCCGGCATCCATGACAATCAGCCGGTCGAGCGCCGCGATGGTCGAGAGACGGTGGGCGATGGCCAGCACGGTCTTGCCCTTCATCAGTTCGTCCAGATTGTCCTGAATAGCGGCCTCGACCTCCGAATCGAGCGCCGATGTCGCCTCGTCCAGAACGAGGATCGGTGCGTCCTTCAGCATCACACGGGCGATGGCGATGCGCTGACGCTGGCCACCCGAAAGCTTGATGCCGCGTTCACCCACATGCGCATCGAAGCCGGTGCGTCCGCGCTGGTCTTCCAGCCGTTCGATGAAGGCCAGTGCCTCAGCCCGCTCGGCGGCAAGCCGCAAGGCGTGGTCGTCGGCATCCGGCCGGCCGAAGAGGATGTTGTCGCGGATGGAGCGGTGCAGCAGCGAGGTATCCTGACTGACCATGCCGATCTGCGCTCGCAGCGACTCTTGCCGAACGCTGGCGATATCCTGACCGTCAATGGTGATGCGCCCGCCCTCAAGGTCGTAGAAGCGTAGCAGCAGATTGACGAGCGTCGATTTCCCCGCACCAGAGCGCCCGACGATGCCCACTTTTTCACCCGGCCGGATGGTCAGCGAGAGATTGTCGATGACGCCCTTTTCGCGCCCGTAGTGAAAGCGGATGGCTTCGAATTCGATACCCGGCTGCCGTACCACGAGATCGGGCGCTTGCGGCCTGTCGACGAGGTCGATCGGCTGCGCGATCATGTCCGCCGCGTTCTGGATGGTGCCGATGTTGCGCATGATGCCGTTGAACTGCACCATCATGCGCGAAAGCAGGAAGTTGAGCCGCAGAACCAGCGCCAGCGTGAAGGCAACGGCGCCGGAGCTGATGGCCCCCGCCAGCCACAGGTGTACGCTGAGCGCCGCCATCGTCACGATCATGATGCCGGAGAGAAGCGCCATCGAGGCGCGGACACCGGTGATGAAACGTGTAAAACGCAGCGTCGTCGCCTGAAACGTATCGAAGCCTTCGCGCATGTAGCGGTCGTTTTCCTCGTCGCGACCGAAGAGCTTCAGCGTCTGGATGTTTGAGTATGCATCGACCATGCGTCCCGAAAGCATCGAAGATGCTTCCGCCGTCTCCTTGGAATGCGCCCGGATACGCGGCACGAAATACCGTGCAAGGGCCGCGAAAATAACCAGCCAGACGAGAACCACCGCCGCCATCGTCAGGTCCAGCTGTCCCACCAGCACCAGCGTCGAGACCGAATAGATGCCGACGAACCAGACGCTCTCCATCAGCGATGTCACGACGTCACCCGCCGCTTGGCCACCCGACCAGACCTTGGTGACGATGCGCCCGGAAAAATCGTTCTGGAAAAAAGACACCGACTGCCGCGCGACATGGAGGTAGGACTGCCAGCGCACCAGATTGTAGAAGCCGGGCGTAATGATCTGCTGATCGACCAGCGCCATCACCAGCGTCACGATGAACCTGACGATGCCGATCAGGAGCAGCATGCCCACCAGCTCCCGCCCATGCGTTACCAGCAAACCCTCCCATCCGGCAGCGCGATCGACGGTCGCCAGAATATCCACGAGCCGCCCGACGAACCAGAACAGCGCCGCCTCGATGGCCGCACTCACGCCGCCGAGCACCAGCATGGCAATGAACGGCGCCTTGGCTTGGGCGATGTAGAACCAGATAAACCCCAAAAGCCCCCGTGGCGGCTGCAAGGCCTCCCGGTGGGCAAAAGGCTGGATCCAGGTTTCGAAGAAGCGGAAGACGGGGCGCAGGAACATGGGCTGGAATATACGCGCCAAGCTTGACACGACAATGCGCGTGGGCTGCTTGGGCGCGTTAAATTCCGTTCATGATCGGATCGGGATGAGGCGAAGCGACCACAACACCGCCATTGCCCCCATCAGCCCCTCATCTGCCTGCCGGCATCTTCTCCCCGCATGCGGGGAGAAGAGACCCGGTATGCCCGCCTCACTCCGCAACCACGTCCCCTCTCCCCGCGCGCGGGGAGAGGGCTAGGGTGAGGGGCAGTCAAACCCACCAAGTCCCGGCAAGAAGCACAACAAGCCAAAACCCGATCGGCTACTCCGCAGCCTCGTCCTTCACATCCTCCTGCAGGAACCCGCCGGACTGACGGGACCACAGGTCGGCATAGAGGCCTTTCTCCGACACCAGTTCGGCATGCGTCCCGGTCTGGATGATCTCCCCCTGTTCGAGGATGACCAGCCGGTCCATCTCCGTCAGCGTCGAGAGCCGGTGGGCGATGGCGATGACGGTCTTGCCGGACATCAGCGCGAACAGGTTCTCCTGGATCGCCTGCTCGACCTCCGAGTCCAGCGCCGAAGTCGCCTCGTCGAGGATCAGGATCGGCGCGTCCTTCAGGAAGACGCGCGCGATCGCGATCCGCTGCCGCTGACCGCCGGAAAGCTTCACGCCGCGTTCGCCGACCTGAGCGTCGAGCCCCTTGCGGCCCTGGTTGTCCTCGAGGATCGCGATGAAGTCCCAGGCATTGGCGCGCTTGGCCGCCGCGATGATCTCCTCGTCGCTCGCCTCCGGCCGTCCATAGGCGATGTTGTCGCGAATGGAGCGGTGGAGCAGCGAGGTATCCTGCGTGACGACGCCGATCTGCCGGCGCAGGCTGTCCTGCGTCACCGTGGCGATGTCCTGCCCGTCGATGAGGATGCGCCCCGACTTCAGGTCGTAGAACCGCAGGAGCACGTTCATCAGCGTCGTCTTGCCCGCACCCGAACGGCCGACGAGACCGACCTTTTCGCCCGGTGCGATCGACAGCGACAGCCGGTCGATGACCTGCTTGTGCTTGCCGTAGTCGAAGCCGATGGCGTCGAAGACGATCCCGCCGCGCGAGGCGTCGAGCACCTTGGCATTGGGCACATCAATGATGTCATGTGCCTTCGTCATCATCGACATGCCATCGTAAACGGTGCCGATATTTTCAAACAGCGCCGACACCTCCCACATCACCCACTGCGACATGCCGTTGATCCGCATGGCGAGCGAGACGGCAATCGCGATGGAGCCGATCGAGACATCGCTCGTCATCCACAGGTGAATGCCCAGCGACGCGATGGCAAACAGCGCGATGCAGTTGTTGGTGTAGACCAGCACGTGGAACAGCGTGACCTTACGCATCTGCTTGTGCACGGTGCCGAGAAACGCGTCCATGCTGTCCCTGGCATAGACCTCTTCCCGACCCGCATGCGAAAACAGCTTGACCGTCGCGATATTGGTGTAGCTGTCGACGATCCGCCCTGTCATCATCGAGCGCGTATCCGCCTGCTCCTTCGAGATCTTGCGAAGACGCGGCACGAAATAGGCGACGATGCCGATATAGCAGGCCATCCAGACGACGAGCGGCGCGAGCAGCCGCCAGTCTGCGGCGGCCACGACAACGAGCATCGAGACGAAGTAGCTGACGACATAGACGAAGACGTCGAGGATCTTCATCACCGTTTCGCGGACGGCAAGCGAGGTCTGCATGACCTTGGTGGCGACGCGTCCGGCAAACTCGTTGGCAAAGAACGTCATGCTCTGCCGCAACAGATAGCGGTGCATCTGCCACCGTGCGATCATCGGGTAGTTGCCCAGCAGGATCTGGTGCATGACCATCGAGTTCAGCGCAACGATCCCCGGCAGGCCGACGAGGATAATCGCCCCCATGATCATCAACCGCGTTCCCTCCGTCTGGAGGAATGTCGCGCGGTCCGCAGCCGCCAGCCAGTCCACGAGACTGCCAAGGAACTGGAACAGCGCAACTTCGCCGATGGCGATCAGCATCGCGCAGAACGCCATGATGAACAACCAGGGTGCCGCCGGCTTGGAATAGTGCCAGCAGAATGCAAACAGGCCCGTCGGCGGAGCCGTCGGCTCCTCTTGCGGATAGGCTTCAAGGCGGGATTCAAACCAGCCGAACATGATCATGCTCTCGAGATAGGAGATTCTGGAGCGACCCCGGAAAGTGGCAAGGCCTTGGGATCGCGGCGAGAAAGAGAGTTTTGGGAAGGCGGAGGGTTCCGCATTCGGGATAACGGAGCTGCGACGGCCGTGAGGCGGCGTTCACGGTGAATCGGTGCCGGGAAAGGCACGATCGACCTTGGCGAGCGGCGCTAGGAAATCCTGGAAAAGGAGAAGCGGCGCGAACCGGTCAGCGGTGAAATGCGATCCGAGCAGGTCGGAGCCAGATCACCGGGAGGTTGACGGTCACTGAGATATCCATGCAATCCTCCGTAATGTTCGTGTGGGCGCTGGCAACCTCTTAACGAAATTTTCCTTCACATACCAGATCGCGCCGGGCGTTTTTTCGCCGGGCTCGAAGACCGGTCGCCGCTGTTGCCAATTCGGCACGGATGAATTAACCGGCAGGCATGCTGCGCATCGCCCTCTACCAGCCCGATATCGCCGGCAATACCGGCACCATCCTGCGCCTCGCCGCCTGCCTGGGTCTTGGCGTCGATATCATCGAGCCCGCCGGCTTCGATCTGTCGGACAGGAACCTGAAGCGGGCCGGCCTCGACTATATCGCCTCCGTCACGCTGGCGCGTCACGTCAACTGGCTATCCTTCGAGGAAGCGCGCCAGCGGGAAGGCCGTCGGCTCGTGCTGGCGAGCACCAAAGCGGCCCTGCCCTATACGCGCTTTTCCTTTGCCTCCGGGGATACGTTGCTCTTCGGCCGCGAAAGTGCCGGCGTGCCGGACACAGTTCACGCGGCGTCGGACGCGCGGATCATCATTCCCATGGTGGAAGGCCAGCGCTCGCTGAACCTTGCCATGTCGGTTGCGATGATCGCGGGAGAAGCCTTGCGCCAGACGTCCGCCGACGCCTAATCAGCCGTCGGCAGCCGGCGCATGGTGAACTCGATCCTGTCGCCTTCGAGCTGACGCCAGCTCTCGACCTCGGTCCAGTAGGCGGCTTTTGGAAAATGCTCGAACCATTCCTGCGCCTTGCGGCGGGCGGCCGGACGGTCGAGCAGAAACGTCTCGCGGACGAAGAGACTGCCACCCGTCTCGGCGCGCCGCTCGCGATGCCGCGCGATCTGCCGCTTCAGCCCATCGAGCGATGGAGGTGCCGGAGGTCTTGCCATTCCACGCCCTTTCGTCATCAGGAGAGCTAAGGTCTGAAGACAAGATAAGCACCACGCTTGCCTTTTGCGAGTCGAATCACGCACGCGCTCCTGCGCAGACCGCACCCGCGCAGACGGGCCGCAGGACCTGCGCAAAGCCCGTGGGAAACCGGTAAAACAACAGGATAGACCCGCTCGATAATTCCGCTCGTCACGGAAATGGTCTAGGAATGGTTCAACACCACGCACCATACCCATGCATCCACCCCCATGCATCCACCCCCATGCACCCACCCCATGCACCAAGGACTGCCGCGATGGAACGACCCGACCTGCCACCCGGCCTGTCCGAGGATATCGAGGACAAGAAGCTGCGCGCCCGCGCATGGTTCGAGAGCCTGCGTGATACGATCTGCGCGTCCCTGGAGACCATCGAGAATGATCTCACGGGTCCGCTCGCCGACGAGCCTCCGGGACGTTTCGAGCAAAAAGCCTGGCAGCGCGACAATGGCGAAGGCGGTGGCGGCGTCATGTCGATGATGGCCGGTCGCGTCTTTGAAAAGGTCGGCGTGCACACCTCCACGGTCTATGGCGAGTTCTCGCCGGAGTTTCGTGCGCAGATTCCCGGAGCGACCGAGGACCCCCGGTTCTGGGCGTCCGGCATCTCGCTGATCGCCCATCCCGTGAACCCCAACGTGCCCGCCGTGCATATGAACACGCGCATGGTCGTCACCACCAGCCAGTGGTTCGGCGGCGGGGCAGACCTTACGCCCGTGCTCGACCGGCGCCGCGTCATGACCGATCCGGATACGGTTCTTTTCCACAAGGGCCTGGAAATCGCCTGTGGTCGCCACGCCGTCGCAGATCATGCCCGCTACAAGGCATGGTGCGACGAGTATTTCTTCCTGAAGCACCGGAACGAGCCGCGTGGCACAGGCGGCATCTTTTACGACTGGCTGCACTCCGCTGACGAACAGGGCGGCTGGGAAGCCGATTTCGCCTTTACGCAGGACATCGGGCGCGCCTTCGCCATGCTCTACCCGAAGATCGTGCGCGCAAACTTCAACACGCCCTGGACGGAAGAAGACCGCGACGAGCAGCTCGTCCGGCGCGGGCGGTATGTCGAATTCAATCTGCTCTACGACCGTGGAACCATCTTCGGACTGAAGACCGGCGGGAATGTCGACTCGATCCTGTCCTCACTTCCCCCGGTCGTCCGCTACCCCTGACAGAGAATCGCAACCAAACGCCCTCATCGACGTTGTTCGTCAGTCAAAAAGCACGAACAAGAGGAGAGACGGCAATGGTCTTCAAGGAACGGACGTTCTTCGGCACGGACCCTGGCGATGTCGCAGCGGATCAGCCTGCGGATCTCGAAGCGCGCGTAGCCGATACGCTTGCTGCCATGCGCGATATCGAGGCCAGCGACGTGAGTGTGGTCTCCCGCGGCAATACAGTCGTTCTCTCAGGCTTCATCGGTTCACCGGACGAAGCCGACCGTGCAATCGAAGCTGCGAAATCCGTCGAAGGCGTCAACGAGGTCGTCAACCAGCTCACGATCCCCGCCATGCGGACGTAACGCCGGAACTGTTCAGCCGGAAGATGGAAGATGCATGTGAGAGACATGAGCCCTCCACGCCGATGGCGGAGGGTGCTTCTGATCATCCGGCTGTCTCAGATCGCCGTCAGCGTCCAGCGGACAATATCCGCCACCACACGCGCGGCAGCTCCGTCGAGGCCCTTGATATAGGCCGGTGCGCCGGTGCCGGAGACCGGGACGGTGGCGCGGAACGCCTTCTGGGCACGAACGGTGCCGTTGCGGTCGTTGACGATCTTCGCGAAGATCTCGACCACTGCGGTGCGTGAGCCTGTTGTATCCACCTCGAAGGAACGGATCTCGGTCACGACCTGGAAGTCGATGGCCAGTCCCTCGCCCGGCTTGCCGACGCCACCGACCTTGCCGCTGTTTTCGAAAGCCTGAACCAGCTTCGACTGCACCATCCGCGGAAGGCGGTCGCCCCACTGTGATTTCGCGAGATATTGCAGTTCGGAGCCCGACAACCGGATGACGATCTGGTCGCTGTCCAGCGCCTTCAGCGCCGTCGGTTCGGGCACGAGGATCTGCTTGGCTGTCGCCGCCGGTCCCTCGACGGACGGGACGGAAGACAGGCTGTAGGTGTCGTTGTCCGGCTTGCTCGCGCAGGCGCCAACCGGTGCTACCACGAGAAGAAGAGCCAGAGCCCGGAGGAAACGCGATTTACCAGTACCGTTGACGTCCGGAAACATTCAGCCATGACCCTTATTGATGGGGAGCAATCTAAGCGGCGACTTGAACAAGACAAGGGCGAAACGCCCCCGTCGCATCACGTGCAGTGCGGAAAAGCGACAACCTGTGCAGCCATGTCACGCTTCTCGTCCTATCATCCCGGTGAGACACCGTTCCGGAAGGAAAGAGCACCGCTTGCGAGCGTGGCACCGGCCGCAAACCTCGGCCGGAACCACCCAATCGCACGAATCGCCTGCGACCTTTTAAAAGGCCTCAGCGGCGGGTGCGTCCGTCATACTGCTTAACGGTATCGCCACCGAAGAGAAGCCGTTGCGGGTTCTTGTCGAAGGTCGAGATCGTGTTGTCGAGGGACTGCACGGTGCGCCGCGTATCGTCGACCAGCGCCTCGATATCGCGCAGGCCGGAGCTCGTGAAGCGCTTCAGATTGTTAGCGATCGGGCCGATCTGGGCGTTGATGTTGTCGGCGACGTTGCGAAACGAGGCCAGCGTCTGGCGCGCATCCTGCGAGATGCCGGGCGCGTCCGCATCACCCAGAAAACCGTCGAGCTTCACGAGAATGCCATCCACACGGCTGGACGCCGCGTTCAGCTTGTTGGCCATCTGCGTCACGTCGGTAATCGTCTGGTCGATCTCCGGCTGACGCTCGCGCACGCTGTCGGCGAGCGATGCGAAGGTCGAGATCGCGCGGCGGGCGTCGGCACTGGCAACCGTGGCGTCGTTGATGACATTGCCGACCTTCTGCGAATCGACGGCCCCGAGAAGCGAATCGACCTTGGCGAGCGTCGTGGTCGCGTTGGCGCCGAAACGCTCGTAGGTTTCCGCCGTCTTGCGGATCGTCGCGATCGTATCGGACACGCCGGCAGAGGCTGCCGACAGCTCGTCGCTCATGCGGGCCACGTTGGAGACGATGCGGTTCACGTCCTGCGGGTTGACCGACTTCACCAGCGCATCGGCGGATGTCAGGGTTGAATCGAGCTTTTCCGCCGCGCTGTTGATGGAGGTCGAGAGCGCGCTCACGCTTTCGAGAAACTGGTCGATGCCTTCCGAGTTGTCGGCAAGCGACTTGGAGAAGCGTTCGGCATTGGTGATCGTGCCGGTCAGCGGTCCGCGCACGTCGGATACGAAGCCCTGAATATCGCCGATGGCGTCGTTGGCGCGATCCATGATCTTGTCGGCGGTTGCCAGAAGGCTTGTCACGCTCGACTGATCGGCCTGAATCTGGGCCGAGGTGCCTTCATCCAGCGCCTTGCGCAGAATGCTCGGCTCGCCCTTGTTGCCGCCGCTGAGCTCGATATAGGCAGCGCCCGTCAGGCCCTGTACTTCCAGCGTCGCCTTGGTCGAGGTCAGCACAGGCGCATCGGCGGAGACTTCGGTGACCGCGACGGAGTAGCGCGGGTCGTTGGCATTGATTGCCAGACTGCGGACGCTGCCGACGGGGATACCGTTGAAGCGCACCGGCGAACCGACGCTCAGGCCGTTTGCGGAGCCCGGAATGCTCACGACGAGTTCGACCATCTCGCCGCCGCGTCCGAACTGGGACATCCAGTAGACGAACCCGAAGGCGGCGACGATCACGGCGATGGTGAAGAACCCGACGATCGTGTAGTTGGCTTTGGTTTCCATCTTTGGCGTCTACCCTGTGGCCCCACGGGCCTTATTGGAACTGTATGAAACGCGTAGAGCCGGTCAGCTTGCGCGCCCGCTCTGCTGGTTGCCCTGTCGGCCGTTTTCGTCGCGCCGGGGCGTATTCGGATCGTGATGACGCAGATCCTGACTCTCGTCCCGCACGATCGAGCGCGCCCGCTTGCCGCGGAAGTAGGACTGAACCCAGTCGTCGTCGGACGCGAGCATGTCCTCGATCGTTCCCTGCACCATGACCTTCTTGTTTCCGAGAACGGCGATGCGATCGCAGACGGAGAACAGGCTGTCGAGGTCGTGAGTCACCATATACACGGTGAGCCCGAGAGTGTCCCGCAACCGCGCGATCAATTCATCGAACTCGGCAGCGCCGATAGGGTCGAGGCCCGATGTCGGCTCGTCGAGGAAGACGAGGTCTGGATCGAGCGCCAGCGCCCGTGCCAGCGCCGCGCGCTTGATCATGCCGCCGGAAAGCTCCGAGGGAAACTTGTCTGCCGCTTCCGGCGCAAGGCCCACGAGCTCGATCTTCAACCGCGCCAGATCGTCCATGATATCCTGCGAAAGATCGAGATATTCCCGCATCGGAACCTGGATATTCTCCTTCACCGTCAGCGAGGAGAACAGAGCGCCATGCTGGAAGAGCACGCCGAGCCGCGTGTCGAGTTCCACGCGCTCCTCGTCGCTCACCGCATCATACTCGGCGCCCAGAATCTCGATCTTGCCGGAGCGGCGCGGCAGCAGCCGCAGGACGGTGCGCATCAGCACCGACTTGCCCGTGCCGGACGGACCGACGAAACCGAGGATCTCGCCCCGGTAGATATCGAGGTTCAGCGCATCCAGCACCACGTTCGAGCCGAAGGCGACCGTCAGGTCCTTGACCGACAGGATGACCTCCCGATTGCCCTCGCCCTTCGCTATCTCGGGCGTCATATCTCGTACGTCATCGGCGGTCTGCATCGGTGTCGCCTCCATCAGAAATTGATCGCCGAGTAGAAAATGGCGAATAGGGCGTCGATGAGGATGACCACGAAGATCGACTTCACCACCGATTGCGTCACATGCTTGCCGAGCGATTCGGCACTGCCGCCGACCTTCATGCCCTCGACGGAGGCCACGATGCCGATGATCAGCGCCATGAACGGCGCCTTGATCATGCCGGCGAGTACGGAGGAAAAATCGACCGCTTCCTGCAGGCGCGCAAGGAACGTGTCGAGCGTAATGCCGGAATAGATGTTGACCACCAGGGCAGCACCCGAAAGCGCCGCGAAATTGGCGATGATCGTCAGCAGCGGCAAAGCGATCGTCAGCGCGACGAGACGCGGGAAGACGAGAATGCCGATGGGGCTCAGGCCCATCACCTTGAGCGCATCGATCTCCTCGCGCATCTTCATCGACCCGACCTCGGCCGTGATCGCGCTGCCGGAGCGGCCCGCGATCATGATGGCGGTCAGGAGCACGCCGATTTCACGCAGCTGCAGAATGCCGACGAGATCGACCACAAAGAGCTCGGCGCCGAAATAACGCAGCTGGAAGGCGCCTTGCTGCGCGATGATCGCGCCGATCAGGAACGACATCAGGGCGACGATCGGCACGGCCTGCACGCCCATGCGGTCGATCTGGTTGACAATGGCGGCCGGAGAGAGCCCGCTGTGACGACCGACCTTCAGCTGCGCGCCACGAACGGCTGAGCCGACGATGTACATCGCGGCCACCGTGTCGTCCCACATGGAAACGACGGCCTTGCCGATCGGCTGGAAGGCGCGGTCGGCGAGCGTGCGCGCCGAACCATCGTCGGCCTTGGGTTCGCGAAGTTCGGCCGGCAGCGCCTTGACGAGTTCGAGATAGCCGGCGTTGCCGCCGTCCAGCGTCACGGCCTCGTCACCGCCGAGCTTCGTCATGAAGCGGCGTATGATCCAGGCGCCCGCCGTGTCCATCGCCGTGATGTCGGAAAGGTCGAAGCGCACCTGCGAGCCCTGCGGCCCGCCGGCGGGCTTGGCCATTTCATCCAGGCGCTTGACGACGGAGGGCAGGCCGGAGGCACGCCAGTTACCGCCGAAACGATAGACCGTGTCCCCCTTCTCGCCGGAATCGTCGCGCTCGACGGTCGCTTCAGTCTTGACGAGGGTTTTGGTCACGCGGTTCTAAATTCTCTGGGCCAAGGTTGCATCGGTAGCGATCAGCCAACACTCATAGCGACTGGCGTTAACGATGTCACCGACGGAAAAGATACCGGAGACAATCGTGACGACAGGCCGTTGACGACCGTGATGTCGATGCCACGTTCCCTCATGTGCATCGTTTCGGAAAGGCTATACGCAGATGACCACGCTTGAGATCACCGTCGAGCATTTTCCCATCGCCGGACAATTTACCATTTCGCGCGGCTCCAAGACAGCGGCCTCCGTCGTCACCTGCCGCTTGTCGGAAGGCAGGACGAGCGGCATCGGCGAATGCGTGCCCTATGCCCGCTATGGCGAGACGATAGAGAGCGTCATCGAGGCCGTCGAAGCCTGCCGCCACGTGATCGAGCGGGGCATCGGACGGGTGGAACTCGCTCGCGTCATGCCACCGGGTGCTGCCCGTAATGCAGTGGATTGCGCGATGTGGGATCTCGAAGCCAAAAAGAGCGCCCTGCCCGCCTGGCAACTCGCGGGCCTTTCTCTTCCGCAGCCTCTCGTCACCGCCTACACGATCTCGCTTGCCGACGTCGGGACGATGGCCGCGCGCTCGGCGGAAGCCGCCTTCCGCCCGGTCCTCAAGGTCAAGGTCGGCACCGCGGACGACACCGCCCGCATCCGCGCCGTCCGCAGGTCCGCGCCCGAATCGATCATCATCCTCGATGCGAACGAAGGCTGGACGGACGCCAACCTGGCGGCCCACTTCGCCGTTTGCGAGGAAGCGGGCATCGCCCTCATCGAACAACCCCTGCCGGCGGGCCATGACGACATTCTCGCCCGTGTGCCACGGCCGGTTCCCGTCTGCGCGGACGAGAGCGTCCACACCATTGCGGATCTCGATCACCTCGCCGGCCGGTACGACGCCGTCAACATCAAGCTCGACAAGACCGGCGGCCTCACCCACGCCTTCGACATGCGCGACCGGGCCCTTGCCCTCGGTCTCGACGTCATGGTCGGCTGCATGGTGGGTACTTCGCTCGCGATGGCGCCCGCAGCGCTCGTCGCACAGGGCGCTGCCTTCGTCGATCTCGATGGACCGCTGCTCCTGTCCCGCGACCGGGAGCCGGGCCTTCGCTACGAAGGTTCGCTGCTGATGCCGCTGGAGCCGGCGCTCTGGGGCTGAAGCGTCCAGGCGGCGATGAGAAGCGCAAAACCGATGAAGGCCGCGACCGCCATGGACAGGAACCCGTGCACGCCGAACCAGCCGTAGAAGATGCCGGAGACGAAGGTGCAAAGCGCCGTAAAGGTGCCGGTATAGAAAAAGTACATTCCCTGCGCCGCCGTTTCCTGCCGCTCGGCCACGCGGCGCACCAGCATGGTCTGTAGCCCCGTATGCATGATCGCGTAGGTGAAGGCATGGGAGCACTGCAACGCAAAATAGCCCCAGAAGCCGAGATCGAGCGGGAAGACGAGCCACCGCAGAATGGCGAGCCCCGCGCCGGAGAAGATCATCGCCCAAAGGCTTACCCGCACGAGGATGACCTTCGCGGCGACGAACATCGCAATCTCCGCCGCGACGCCGCCGCTCCAGAGAAGCCCCACTTCGGTCCCTGAAAAACCGATGCTCGTCCAGTAGAGCGCCGAAAATGCAAACAGCATGCCGTGACTGCCGTTGACGAGCCCGACGCCCATCAGCATCATCTGGATGTCAGGCGCGCGCAGCGCCTTCGGCGGCGCATCGGCGAGCGTCGTCAGCGTCGATGGCCGCCGTGGCGCCCCGACGCGCGGCGCAAGGAAGGTGACGACGACCATGGCCACGAAGCCCACCGTCATCGCCGGCAGCACCATCACGGCACCGAAACGCCCGATCAGCGCACCGCCGATCATCGTCGCGCAGATGAAGGCGATGGAGCCCCAGAGCCGCATGCGAGCATAATCGAAACCCCAACGCCGCACGCCCGTCAGCGCCACCGCCTCGACGATCGGCACATACGGCGAGTACACCACGCCTTGCAGCGTGTAGATGACGAGCACCGCCCAGAATGCGTGGGAGACGAAAAGACCGAGCGCGGTCAGCAGCGACAGGCCTGCCGACCAGAAAAGCAGCCGCGTCCGCTCGCCCAGCGCATCCGCGATCATGCCCGCCACCGGCGCCGAGAACACCCGCACGAACATGGGCACGGCAAGGATCACGGAAATCTGCGCGGCATCGAAAGACAGAGAGGCCAGCCAGACCGGAAAGAAGGGCAGAGCAAACCCGTTGATGAACAATGGCGCGCTGAAGAGCAACGCTATCCGCGCCACGAATCGCGAAGGCGGCGCCGGCTCGGCGAGCCGTGACGAGGAGGGAGAATCCATTCGGGATGACCTGATGTCGATCCAGCCGGTTATCATGTCTCGGGTAGGCCGCGCCAGTCCGAACCCCTCCCGGAAACGGGGAGATTACCGTCACCGGCTCTTTCCGAAGCGACCCGGCTCAGGCGGCCTGTCGTGCCAGAAACGATCCGACCAGAGCTTCCGCCTCGCTGCTGTCCTCGGCGACCTGCGGCGCGCCGGCAATCACGTTCCAGGTGATCAGTTCCATGCGACCGTCCGTGTGCTCGGCGATCGCCGTGCAGCTTTCCACCCAGTCGCCGGAGTTCATGTAGCGAATGCCGTCGATATCCTCGATGACGGCATGATGGATATGCCCGCAGACGACACCATCGGCTTCGGCCTTGCGGGCCTCCGCGGCAACCACCGTCTGGAACTCGCCAATGAAGTTGACGGCGTGCTTGACCTGCTGCTTCGCCCAGGCCGAAAACGACCAGTAGGGCATGCCGAGCCGTCGGCGCACGGCGGCAAGGCCGATATTGATGACGATCGCCATATCGTAGGCCCAGTCGCCGAGATAGGCCAGCAGCCGGGCATTGCGCACGACCACGTCGAACTCGTCGCCATGCAGCACGAGGTAGCGCAACCCGTCGGCACTTTCGTGGATGTGACGCGAGGCCACTTCGATGCCGCCGAAATGCATGCCGGGAAAGGCGCGCAGGAATTCGTCGTGATTGCCCGGAATATAAATGATCCGCGTGCCCTTGCGGGCTTTGCGCAGCAGTTTCTGCACCACGTCGTTGCAGGACTGCGGCCAGTACCAGGACCGCTTCAGCCGCCACCCGTCGACGATGTCGCCGACGAGAATGATCGTATCGGCATCGTGCAGTCGCAGGAAGTCCAGCAGGTAATCGGTCTTTGCCGCCTTGGAGCCCAGATGCACATCGGAAATGAACAGGGTCCGGAAATGCCGGATGGTTGGCTCGCTCACTCTCTGGTCCATCTGTCGTCTCCGGGCTTCAGCGCCTGCCACCCTGAAAGCAGACTCCTGTTTCAGGAGCATGACAATGCAGGCCCGCAGCTGTCAGATGCATTCCCGAAACCATGCCTTGCGAACTGTACGCATCGCCGAAATCATGCCAGAAGGGCCACGTTGAAAAAGAGGGTACTGATGCGATGAGCAGCGGCGAAGACACCAAGACACCGAAGACACCGGCCGGCGGCGACCTTGACGAACAGGCATTGTTCTTCCACCGGTATCCGCGTCCCGGCAAGCTGGAGATCCAGGCGACGAAACCTCTGGGCAACCAGCGCGACCTCGCGCTCGCTTATTCCCCGGGCGTCGCCGCACCATGCCTCGCCATCCGCGACGATCCTTCGATGGCCGCCGAATATACGGCGCGCGCCAATCTCGTCGCCGTCGTTTCAAACGGCTCGGCTGTCCTCGGCCTTGGCAATATCGGCCCGCTCGCGTCGAAGCCCGTGATGGAGGGCAAGGCGGTCCTCTTCAAGAAGTTCGCGGGCATCGACGTCTTCGACATCGAGATCGACGCACCTGAAATTTCGCGGATGGTCGATGTCGTCTCGGCGCTCGAGCCCACCTTCGGCGGCATCAATCTCGAGGACATCAAGGCCCCGGAATGTTTCGAGGTCGAGCGTCAGCTGCGCGCGAAGATGGACATTCCCGTCTTCCACGACGACCAGCACGGCACCGCCATCATCGTTGCGGCCGCCATCCTCAACGGCCTCGAACTGGCTGGCAAGGATATCGCGAAGGCCAAGATCGTCACCTCGGGCGCCGGCGCGGCAGCGCTTGCCTGCCTCAATCTGCTGGTCGAACTCGGCGCGAAACGCGAGAACATCTGGGTCCACGATCTCGAAGGCCTCGTCTACGAAGGCCGCGAGGTGCTGATGGACGAGTGGAAGTCGGTCTACGCCCAGAAGAGCGACAACCGCGTCCTTGCCGATTCGATCGCCAATGCCGACGTGTTCCTCGGCCTGTCGGCCGCTGGCGTGCTGAAACCGGAACTGCTCGTGCAGATGGCGGAGCGCCCGCTCATCATGGCGCTCGCCAACCCCAATCCGGAAATCATGCCGAACCTAGCCCGTGCGGCAAGGCCGGATGCGATGATCTGCACCGGACGCTCGGACTTCCCCAATCAGGTCAACAACGTCCTCTGCTTCCCCTACATCTTCCGCGGCGCGCTCGATTGCGGCGCGCGGACGATCAACGAGGAAATGAAGATGGCCGCCGTGCGCGCCATCGCCGGGCTCGCCCGCGAGGAGCCGTCGGACGTCGCTGCCCGCGCCTATTCCGAGGAAACGCCGATCTTCGGCCCGGACTACCTCATCCCCTCGCCCTTCGACCAGCGGCTGATCCTGCGCATCGCCCCGGCCGTGGCGAAGGCTGCGGCCGATACCGGCGTCGCCACCCGGCCGATCACGGATTTCGACGCCTATCTCGACCAGCTGAACCGCTTCGTGTTCCGCTCCGGCTTCATCATGAAGCCGATCTTCACGCTGGCGAAAGCGGCGGAGAAGAAGCGGGTCATCTTCTCGGAAGGCGAGGACGAGCGCGTGCTGCGCGCCGCTCAGGTGCTGCTCGAGGAAGGCACCGCGCTGCCGATTCTCATCGGCCGTCCGCAGATCATCGAATCGCGCCTCAAGCGCTTCGGCCTGCGCATCCGCCCGGAAACCGACTTCGAGGTCATCAATCCGGAAAGCGACCGTCGCTTCAAGGATTATGTCGATCAGTATTTCTCGCTGGTCGGTCGCCTCGGCGTCATCCCGGAAGCCGCCCGCACCATCGTGCGCACCAACTACACCGTCATCGGCGCTCTGGCACTGAAGCGCGGTGAAGCCGATGCCCTGATCTGCGGTCTTGAAGGTCGCTACAGCCGCCACCTGCGCGATATCTCGCAGATCATCGGCAAACGGCCGGGTGCGCTGGACTTCTCGGCGATGAGCCTGCTGATATCCCAGCACGGCGCCACGTTCTTCACCGACACCTTCGTCACCTTCAACCCGACGTCGGAAGAGATCGCGCAGAAGACCATCATGGCGGCGGAAGAGATCAAGCGCTTCGGCATCACGCCGCGCGCGGCCCTCGTCTCGCATTCGAATTTCGGCTCCCGCGAATCGGAAAGCGCCAGCAAGATGCGGCGGGCGATGGAGTTCGTGCGCGAACTGGCGCCCGATCTGGAAGCGGATGGCGAGATGCACGGCGAATCGGCGATCTCCCAGGTTCTGCGAAAGCGCGTCATGCCCTCGACGACGCTGCACGAAGACGCCAATCTCTTGGTTTTCCCCAATCTCGACGCCGCCAACATCACCTTCGGCGTGGTGAAAAGCATGATCGACGGCCTGCATGTCGGGCCGATTCTGCTCGGCGCCGCCCTGCCCGCCCATATCCTGTCGCCTTCGGTTACCTCGCGCGGCGTCGTGAATATGGCGGCGCTGGCCGTGGTAGAAGCGTCACACCCGGTCTGAACCTTCATGGCCGCGCGAATGTGATCGCGCGGCGCGTTGCAGCTAACGGCAAAGCCGCTATGATCTGGTCTTGTCCGCGCCTTGAGAGTGCGGACTTTATCGGTTCCAGCGGGGACCGGACATTCCCACCGAGGCAGGCGACGTTTGAGTATCCGCAGAGTGTCCATGGCCGCATTGCTTGCGCCGCTCCTGTGCCTGTCCGCAGGCGCCGAAGCCTCGCCGCTTTGCGACAGGCTCTTTGCGCGCCTCGCCGACCTGCCCGAAACGATGTCCAGCGACATCGAGAACAGAGGTGGCGCCCGCGGATATGACGATACCCGCCAGCGCAATTTCACAGGCGCCATCACGCGGCAGAATCTCGAGCTTCGCAGCGCGCGCAGCCAGCAACGTGCGCTCGGCTGCAGCACGGACAGCGTCACCGTCATCAACGGCGACAATGAAGAGGCCTGCGCCGATCTCGACAACAGGATCGCCGCGATCAGCGACGATCTCGCGGAGCTGAAGGCCCGCCGCACCGAGGAAATTGCGGGCTCGGAAGATGACGCCGCGCGCCGCCGCGTGCTGGTGGCTCTTCAGGCCAACCGATGCGAGGCGATCGACAGCGATCTCGTCAGCGCTTCGGTCTCGGGCCCCGATACGTCCGAACCCCGCCGCTTTCGCAACATCATCGCCGACCTTCCGCCGATTGGCAGCGAGGAGACGAACCTGCGCGGCTCATCGGATGCGCCGATATCAGACCTGCCCACGTCCGAGCCGCCGATCTCGGACCTCTCCACGCCCAACCTCCATCTGCTGACGCAGGACGGCCCGCTGCGGACCATGTGCGTCCGCACCTGCGACGGCTCGTTCTTCCCGATTTCCGCCAATGCCACGCCGGACGATTTCGAGCGGGATGCGCAGACGTGCAGTGCCCGCTGCCCGGGAGCGACAACCGAACTCTATTACCATCCGCTGGCCGGCGAGACGCAGGACATGATCTCGGCCAGCACCGGCGCGCCCTATACCGATCTGCCGACGGCCTTCGCCTACAAGAACGGAAGCCCCGCCAGCCGCAGCCAGTGCGGCTGCCGCATCCCGTCGCAGTCGGCAGCCAGGAACCCCGGGTCCGGCTTCTCGACACTGCCGGGTGACGCACCTGCGCCCCGCATGAGCACGCCCTCCGACAAGGCGGTGGTGACGATAACGACGGAACCGGCGCCGTCCGAACCGACCGCTCCGAAGGCGCTCCTGCCGTCCACCGCGCCTATCGAAACGCCGGCGCCATCGGTCAACGAGCGACCCTACGATCCCAAGGCCCATCGCGTCCGTCAGGTCGGCCCCTCCTTCCTGCCAGCGGAAGAATCATCCATCGACCTCCGCCATCCCGCAGGTCCCGGATACCAGCAACAGCAGACGAACTGAGACGCGCGTCGATTGACGGTGGCCTCAGACGCGCCGATCAAGCCGGCGCGTATCGCACGAAGGCGAAGCGCTTCCCGTCCGCAGACCAGTTCGGCACGTTCATCGTTCCCTGACCGCCAAACAGTTCGAACAATTCCCGCGCATTGCCGCCATCCGGGTCCATCATCCGCAACCGCACCGTCAGGTCACGCGGATGATCGATCACATCGCCGTCATAGGAAATGACGAGAACGCTGCGCCCATCCGGCGAAGGATGCGGAAACCAGTCGCCATAGGGGCTGTCCGTGATCCGCTCAGCCGGTCCGCCTTCCGCCGGCACGCGCCAGATCTGCATGCGACCCGACCGGCTGGAATTGAAGTAGATCCAGCGCCCGTCGGCCGAATAATCCGGTCCATCATTGCGCCCCTCGCCCTGCGTCAGCCGCACTTCGTCGCCGCCATCAACCGCATTCGTATAGATGTCGAACACCTGGTCGCGGATTCCGCAATAGGTCAGGCGCGCGCCGTCCGGCGACCAGCCGTGCCAGTAAGACGGCAGGTCCGGCGTCAGAAGCTTCGGTGTGCCGCCACCGAGCGGCAATGTGTAGATCGCCGTTTTCCCGAACTCGGTCTTGTCGCTGATCGCAAGCAGCCGCCCGTCCGGCGAAGGGCCATGGTCGTTGTTCACGCGGACGGCAAAACCCGTGTCGATCGCTTCAGGCTCTCCTCCATCGAGGCCTAAACGCCAGAGCCGGCCGTCTCCGTTGAGGATCAGGCCGTCACCGTCGGGCGCGAAATTGGGTGCTTCGACCAGCCGGTCCGTTTGCCAGACCACCTGCGTCTGCCCCGTGTCCACGGTGAAGATTTCGACCGAACTCCGCATACCGTTTCCTCCGCGCGGGAATGCAACACCCCGCCGAAAACCATGAAATCACAGGCGTTGTGCGTGGGAAAGCACATTCATCCCCTGTTCAACATGACACCGGTATGACAGTCATGCGAAGAATTTGTGAAGGGAGCCGGCCATGGCGAGTTTTCAGTCTGCCGTGAACGTAAGACCCTCCGCGGACGTCTATGGACCGACAGCGGCGCAAGGCGCACGCCCGTCGAAAATCCTGTCCAATATCCGCAGCGTCGTCGTCTCTTTCCTGCTTGCCGTATCCCTGATCTTCATCGTGGAGTGGATCGCCCGCAATTCGGCAGCCGAAGCCTATGCCTTTTTCCTCGATCCCGCGCGCCCCGCATTCGTCACGGCTTTCGTCTTCTTCCTGCTGTTCCTCGCCATCGATGCGATCGTCGGGCGAGCGGAATATGGCCTCGTCCTGATCGCGCCGCTGGCACTGGTGCCGGCCCTCATCACGCGCCAGAAGCAGATCTTCCTGTCCGATCCGCTTTATCCCACCGACTTCCTCTTCGGCCGCCAGATCATGGAGCTGATGCCCGTTCTCGTGCGCGACCGTCCGGGAACCGCGATCGGCATCGCCATCGGCCTCGTCCTCTCGCTTGCAGGCCTCACCTGGCTCATCCGCCATGCCTGGCGCCGGTTTCCCCGGCTGACCCGCCGCCAGCGCATGGCCCGGCTTGCGTTCGCCCTGCCGCTCCTTGGCGGCTTCTACCATCTGATGGACTACAACCAGTTTTCCTGGGTGCGCGATCGTCTCCAGATCATTCCCATCATGTGGGACCAGACCGAGAACTATCGCCACAACGGCTTCACGCTCGCTTTCGTCCTGAACCTGCCGATGGCGAACGTCGCAGCACCTCCGGGCTACATGCAGAACGCGATCGACGCGATCCCGACAGAGCCTGTTCCCGCCGGCACGTCGCATCGCGGCAAGCCCGATGTGATCGTCCTCATGAGCGAATCCTTCTGGGACCCGACCCGACTGCCGAACGTAACGCTGACACCGGACCCCATGCCGACGATTCGCGAAATGCAGTCCGGCGACGTGTTCTCTCCGGAGTTCGGCGGCATGACCGCCAATGTCGAGTTCGAGGCGCTGACCGGCTTCTCGAACGCGTTCCTGCCCTATGGCAGCATTCCCTACCAGCAGTACATCCGCAACCCGATCCCGTCGCTTGCCACCTTCTTCCGCGGCGAAGGCTATGTCGCGCGCGCCGTTCACCCGTTCCAGGGCTGGTTCTGGAACCGTAGCGCCGTCTACAAGTCCTTCGGCTTCGAGCAGTTTCGTTCGGAGGAAAACCTGCCGCCGATGGAAAAGCGCGGCATCTTCACCTCCGACGAGTCCCTGACAAAGGAGATCATGCGGCAGGCCGACGAGTTGCGCGATCCCTTCTTCTTCTTCACGGTAACGCTGCAGGGCCACGGCCCTTACGAGGCCAACCGCTACGCTCACAACACCATCAAGGTCGAAGGCGACCTGCCGGAGAACGACCGTCAGGTGCTCGAAACCTATGCGCAGGGCGTGAAGGAAGCCGACGACAGCCTGAAGATGCTGATGGACTGGGCGAAGGAGCGTGATCGCGAAACGATCATCGTGCTCTTCGGCGACCACCTGCCGCCGCTCAACACGGTCTACACCTCCACCGGCTACATGCCCGACGTCACGGCGTCCCGCAAAGGGACCGTCGAGCAGATGGCGGCAAGCCATGAAACGCCGCTGGTCATCTGGTCGAACAAGACCGGACCTGTGAAGGACGTCGGAACGATCAGCCCTGCTTTCCTCTCCTACCAGATCCTGAAGACCGGCGGCTTCGAGCATCCCTACTACACCGCCTTTCTAGGCGACGTCTTCAACCGCTACCACGTCGTCGACCGCTACATGCTCATCGACGCCGCGGGCAAGGACACCGAAGCCTGGTCCCGCAACAAGAAGATCGCCCCGGTCCTGCGCGACTACCGCTTTCTCCAGCACGACATGATGTTCGGCAAACGCTACGGCACAGACCGCTTCTTCGAGACCCATGCAGAGCTGTTTCCGCAGCCGGCGATGTGATCGGCGGAGGTGGCGGGTGCGGGTCTGCGGCCCGTCTTGTGCAACGTCATCCTTGGCCTTGTGCCAAGGATCTGCCGACCTCGAAAGAACCAATCCGTTGCAGATACTCGGGACAAGCCCGAGCATGACGACGGAGAGCTGCAGAATGCTCCCATCCGTCTGAGGCGCGGACATCGTCCGCGCCTCGTCGCTGATCTTCGCAGACCTTAAGCTGCGCGGCGCGCGGCCGGTTGGTAACCCTCTTCCAGGCGGAAACGCGCCAGAAGCTGTTGCAACTGACGGCTCTGGTCGGCCAGCGTCTCGCTGGCGGCCGTCGTCTCTTCCACCATGGCAGCGTTCTTCTGCGTCATCTGGTCCATGTGGTTGACCGAAGTATTGATCTCTCCCAGCGCCGTTGCCTGCTCTCGCGAAGCCGTGGCGATGCTTTCCACATGGTTGTTGACCTGATTGACCAGGGTTTCGATCTCGAGCAGCGCGGTGCCGGTGGAGCGCACCAGCGTCACGCCGCCCTCCACTTCCGAAGCCGAGGCACTGATCAGCGTCTTGATCTCCTTGGCGGCATTGGCCGAGCGCTGGGCAAGCTCCCGGACTTCCTGTGCAACGACAGCAAAACCCCGACCGGCCTCCCCGGCGCGTGCCGCTTCCACGCCGGCATTGAGCGCGAGAAGGTTGGTCTGGAAGGCGATCTCGTCGATCACGCCGATAATCTGGCTGATGCGGCTGGACGAGTCCTCGATCCGTCCCATCGCAGCGACGGCGCTGCGCACGATGGCGCCCGAGCGCTCGGCGCTCGCCTTTGTCTCGCGTACCATTTCCTGCGCCTCATGGGCGCGTGTCGAGGCCGTGCGAACGGTCGCCGTGATCTCGTCGAGCGCGGCCGCTGTTTCCTCCAGCGCCGCAGCCTGTTGCTCGGTGCGCTTAGACAGATCGTTCGCCGCGCCGCTCAGTTCCGCCGAGCTTTCCGAAATCGTGGAGCCTGCGCCGCGCACGCTTTCCATGGTGGAGCGTAGCGTGACCATCGTCGCGTTGACATTGGCCTGCAACTCGCCGAATGCGCCCTGGAAGCGGCCGTTCATGCTCTGGGTCAGGTCAGCCCGCGACAGCGCCTCGATGACGCGGCGCAACTCGGCAATGGCCTGGTCCACGCTGCCGACGAGTTCGTTGACGCTCGCCGCAAAGCGGTTGAGGTCCGGCGATCCGTAATCACGGTCGATGCGCGCCGTGAAGTCACCGGCAACAGCCGCGGCGACGACGGACGCGATGCTCGACTGGAGATCGCTGCTGCTGGCCTGAAGAGCGGCCTCCTGCGCCTTCATATCCCGCATGGCGATGGCGTTGCGGCGGAAGACGTCGAGCGCCCGCGCCATCTCGCCGATCTCGTCAAGGCGGGCGGTGTCCATCGTACCGACATCCAGCCGGCCCTCGGAAAGCTCGCGCATCACGCCGGTCATCTCGCGAACCGGTGCGACGATACCACGGCGCGCCACGAGCAGGCTGACGAAGCCGCCAAGCGCGATGGCGGCAATGGCCGCGCCGATCTCGATAAACATGGTCATGGCCGAACTTTGCAGGGCCTCGGTCCGCGCCGTTGCCAGCGCATCGCCGGAATAGGTGCTGTAAACCTTGACCGCGGCGGTCACCGCCTTCTGCGCATCGAGCGCCATGCCAAGCGGCGCCGCCATCGACGCACTGTTGGCGCCGGGCGCGGCAGCGGCATCCAGCATCGCGTCGATCGTGGCGAAATAGGCGTTGAGCTTGCTCTCCACCGCCTTGAGCTGGGTCCGCTGCGTCTCGTCGGAGGCGGCCTCGATTTTCGGCAGTCGCGCCAGCATTTCGCTCTGGCGGCGCGCGGCCTCCGTGCGGAAATCCGCAACCTTGGCCGGCTCGGCGGCGAGCTGATAGGTCATGCGGCTGATGGAGATGACGTCAACCCGGAGATCCATCGCCTCGCGGGCCACCTCCTCGCGTGCGCCGACGGAAACCATCGTCTCCTCCAGCGCGCTGATACCGCGGATACCCACGGTGGCAATGGCGGCGGAGGACAGCCCCATGACGAGGACGACCAGTCCGACCTTTTTCAGGATGGAAAGATTTTGAAACGACATGCGGAAAACTCCGGTGAAGCGCATCACCGCGCAAGGACAGCCAGGGAGGGAGAGGACATGATGTCCGACAAGGCGCAGAGGGGGATTTGGCACATCGCGCGGTTTCATTTTTAGCGCGGAAACGGATAACCAAGACTTAATTTACCTTCCGGAAGAACCCCACTTTTGTCCTGAAAGCCCAACGACACAGTTCCGCCGAAAAGGAAGAGGTATCGATTTTGCTAAAGTAGTCAGAAGCTTGGAGCCAGCATGTCGACCATCGAAGATATCTCCCGCCGCCTTTTCAACAAGCCGGCGGCAGCGCTGGGCGCTGTGGAGCGCCATGTGCTCGGACGGGCCAGCGCGCGCCAGACACTGTCGGAGGATGTCAATGCAAGCTTCATCGCAAGCCAGAGCGTCGGAGACCGGCTTGCCGACCAGATCGCCCGCGTCGGAGGCTCCTGGGGCTTCATCGTCAGCTTTCTCGTCTTCCTCGCCGGCTGGGCGCTGATCAACACCGTCATCCTCATGCCGAACGAAGCCTTCGACCCCTACCCCTTCATCTTCCTCAATCTCGTCCTCTCGATGGTCGCCGCCCTTCAAACCCCAATAATCATGATGTCGCAGAACCGGGAAGCCGCGAAGGACCGTCTGAACGCATCGAAGGACTATGAGGTGAACCTGAAATCCGAGATCGAGCTGATCTCCCTGCACCACAAGATCGATGATGTCCTCCTCAAGGAAATCGCCATCCTCCAGGCCAACATCGCCCGTCTCCACGACCGTCTGGAATCCTATGAGAACAGGCGAAACTGAAGGCGCCATCCGGTCGGGCGTTCCAACGCAAAAAGCCGGAGATCGCTCTCCGGCCTCACACCGCTGACACACAGCTTTTTGACGAAGCCGTCATCCTCGGCCTTGTGCCGAGGATCCGCTGACGTCAACCAAATCCATCGGTTGCAGGTGCCCGGGACAAACCCGAGGATCACGAAGGAGAGGATTGCGGCAGCTTATGCCCAGCCGTTGACCAGCATCCGCTTCTCGTCGCGTCCGCCCTTCATCCGCTCGGCGAGCAGGAAGGCCAGTTCGAGCGCCTGATCGGCGTTGAGACGCGGGTCGCAATGCGTGTGATAGCGATCGCCGAGGTCGGCGCCGGAGAGTGCGCGAGCGCCGCCGGTGCATTCCGTCACGTCGTTGCCGGTCATCTCGATGTGGATGCCGCCCGGATGCGTGCCTTCGGCGCGATGGATCTGGAAGAAGCTTTCCACTTCGCTCAGGATCCGCTCGAACGGCCGCGTCTTGTAGCTGTTGAGCGTGATCGTGTTGCCGTGCATCGGGTCGCAGGACCACACGACCTTCTTGCCCTCGCGCTGCACGGCGCGGATGAGGCGCGGCAGATGCTCGGCAACCTTGTCGTGGCCGAAGCGGCAGATCAGCGTCAACCGGCCCGCCTCGTTGGCAGGGTTGAGGATATCGATCAGCTCGATCAGCCCGTCGGCCGTCATCGACGGACCGCACTTCAGACCGATCGGGTTCTTGATGCCGCGGCAATATTCGACATGGGCATGGTCCGGCTGGCGTGTGCGGTCGCCGATCCAGATCATATGGCCCGACGTCGCATACCAGTCGCCCGAGGTCGAATCGACGCGGGTCAGCGCCTGTTCGTAGCCGAGTAACAGTGCCTCGTGGCTGGTGAAGAAATCCGTCTCGCGCAGCGACGGGTTCGTCTCCGGCGTGATGCCGATGGCCTTCATGAAGTCCATCGTTTCGGAGATCCGGTCGGCGAGCTTGCGATAACGCTCGGCCTGCGGGCTGTCCTTCACGAAGCCCAGCATCCACTGGTGCACGTTGTCGAGGTTGGCATAGCCACCCATCGCGAAAGCGCGCAGCAGGTTCAGCGTCGCTGCCGACTGGCGGTAGGCCATGATCTGGCGTTCCGGGTTCGGAATGCGCGACTCGGGCGTGAAGTCGATGCCGTTGATGATGTCGCCGCGATAGCTCGCAAGCTCGGTCTCGCCCTGACGCTCGATGTTGGACGAGCGGGGCTTGGCGAACTGTCCGGCGATACGCCCGACCTTGACCACCGGCTGCTGCGCGCCAAATGTCAGCACGACGGCCATCTGGAGGAAAGCGCGGAAGAAGTCGCGGATGGTGTCCGCGCCATGTTCGGCGAAGCTCTCGGCGCAGTCCCCGCCCTGCAGCAGGAAGCCCCGGCCTTCGGATACGTTGGCGAGCGCCTTCTTCAGGTTGCGCGCCTCACCGGCAAAAACGAGTGGCGGATAGGTCGCAAGCTGCGCCTCGGTCGCCGCCAGTGCGGCTGCATCCGGAAAATCGGGAACCTGGCTGACGGGCTTCTGCCTCCAGCTGGTCGGTGTCCAGTTCTGTGCCATCTCGATCGCCTTTCACGGTCCCGCTCTATCGGGCGGGCCTCGTCGCACCGGTGCCTCCTCCGGTGCCATCTTCGATGCGGGCTTATAGACGTTAAGATGCCGCTTGCAAAGCCCGTCGGCGCCGCCGCTACTCACCGTTCAGCGCGCCTGACGCTTAGGCGGGAAATATCACGGATTGCCCCGAAACAGGCCTGCTTTGGCTTTGAGCAGCGCCGCCAGACGCTCGATCACCAGCCGCACTTCCGGGCGATGCCGCTCGTCGTCGTGGCTGACGATGAAGATCGCATGATCGAGCGCTGCGACCGGTTCGCCGATCCGCTCCAGCTCCGGATCCGCGTCCCCCACGAAGACCGGCATGAGGCTGCGCCCGGCTCCGCTGCGCACCAGCCTGTGAAGAAGATCGAAGCTCGTCGTCCAGGTGTGGATATCGGCCTCTTGGTTCTCGAAGACCCAGCGCTCGGGCGCCCGTCGCGCCGCGTCGGTGGACATCGAGACCCACCGCGCCCGCGCTTCCGCAGTGGCTTTCCGGGACGTATAGACGGCGTAGCGTATGCCGACCGAGCGCAACGCCGCGACATTGCCGCCGGCGGGTGCTTCGGGAAGCAGGCTCACATCGACGCCACGAAAAGCAAGCTCCTCGGTCGTTCCCCGGCAGCAGAGCCGGAAGCGGTCGAAGGCGTCTCTGATATCGCCAAGATGATCGGCCATGAACCCTGCCATCCAGCTTTGGCCAGCCAGCGTCACGATCGGAAACGCGAAGCGCCATCCCGAAATACCATCGGCTGCCGCCTGCATCGCGAGGACACGGTCGAGCAGGATCTCGCCGTCATGCGCAAGGCGATAGCCTTGCTGGCTGCGCTCGAACAGCGACCGGCCGAGCGACTTTTCCAGCGCCAGAATCCGCCGCCCGATCGTCGGCGCGGAGAGGCCCGTGCGTGCCGCCGCAGCGCTCAGGCCGCCCGCCATGGCGACATGCAGGAAGAGTTGCAGTTCATCCCAAGCCGTCTCATCCATCGTTCGCCCCGCCATGACGCGACCCGGGCGCCGCCGCCCGCGTGATACCTTCGAGCGTCCTTATAGCATCCCTTTCGGCACTGCCCTCCGCGCAGAAATGAAACGCCCCTTTCATTCCTGCGTCTACGAGCGCGCGATACCGGCGGCTATGTCAGGAGCATGCATTCTCAAGGAGATCGCAATGCGCGACCAGCTTCTGATCCACACGCTCAAGAACCGCAGTGCACATGGCAAGACCGACCCCTTCGCCGATCCGCTCGACCACCCCTCGTGGGATGGCCTGCGATGGTTCGTGCCGCTCCTCGCGGTCCTCTTCCGGTCGACGCGGCCTATCTCACCGAAAGCCGAACCGGCGCGCCGACCAAAGCCGGACCGGCTCTACACCCGCTCGCCGTTGCGGATGCGGTAGCTCGGCGCATACATCGTCACCAGCTCTTCGGACGCCGTGGGATGCACCGCCATCGTCCGGTCGAAATCATCCTTGGTAACGCCAGCCTTCAGCGAAATGCCCAGAAGCTGCGCCATCTCGCCGGCACTCGGCCCGAGAATATGCGCCCCGACCACTTTACGATTTTCCGCGTTGACGACGAGCTTCATGATCGTCTTCTCGGAGCGGCCGGAGAGCGTCGCACGCATCGGCCGGAACTCGGTCCGGTAGATCTCGACATCGGTCAGCGCCCGCGCCGCCTCTTCCTCCGACAGGCCCACCGTGCCGATCTCCGGCTGGGAGAACACGGCCGTGGCGATCAGGTCGTGATCTGGCGAGGTCGGATTGCCCTTGTACTCGGTCTCGATGAAACACATGGCCTCGTGGATGGCGACCGGCGTCAGCTGCACGCGGTTCGTCACGTCCCCCAGCGCATAGATGCCCGGTGCGCTTGTGCGCGAGAACGCATCCACGACGATCGCGCCCTGATGGTCGGTCTTCACGCCCGCAGCCTCCAGCCCCAGGCCTTCCGTATTGGGCACCCGCCCGAGCGCCAGCATCACCTGGTCCACCGTCAGGATTTCACCCTTCAGCGTCGTCACCAGTCGACGGCCATCCTCGGCATCCGAAACGGTTTCGATAATGTCCTCGCAGAGGATGCGGATGCCTTTCTCCGCCATCGCCCTGTGCAGTCCCTGCCGCATGTCCCTGTCGAACCGCGAGAGGATTTCCTTCCCGCGATAGATCAGCGTCGTCTCGACGCCGAGGCCGTGAAGGATGTTGGCGAACTCGACGGCGATGTAGCCGCCGCCGGCAATCAGAATGGATTTCGGCAGCTCGGGAAGATCGAACACCTCGTTCGAGGTGATCGTCAGCTCATGGCCCGGAAGAGCCGCATGCGGTGCCGGACGTCCCCCGACGGCGATGACGATCCGCTCCGCGGTCACGATGCGGCCGGTCGACAGCAGCTTGATGCTGTTCGGCCCCACCAGTTCCGCCCGCGTATGCAGAATGTCCGCGCCGGCATTCGCGAGGCCCTTCTGGTAAAGCCCCTCCAGCCGCGTGATTTCGGCTTCCTTGGCGGCCACCAGCTTGTGCCAGTCGAAAGACGTCTCGCCGACCGTCCAGCCAAATCCTTCGGCGTCCTTGAAATCGGTCGAGAATTCGGACGCGTAGACATAGAGCTTCTTCGGTACGCAGCCGCGAATAACGCATGTGCCGCCATAGCGAAATTCCTCGGCAATCCCGACCTTCTTGCCATGCGCCGCGGCAACGCGACCGCTGCGCACCCCGCCGGACCCGCCGCCGATGACGAAGAGATCATAATCGTAAGATGTCATGGAAGGCTCCGGGGACCGAGAAGACTGCGAATGCCTGCGGGCGCGGCGCGCTCGTATCCGGCGCTGCCACTTGGCATGTCCCTGATATAGGGCGCCACACCGGCAAAAGAAAAGCCCCCCGGCAGGTGCGGAGGGCTCGATGGTGTCGTGCTGATGATCGGCCGGGAAGCCTCAGGGCGCCGGGGTCGGTGCCGGTGCCGGTGCCGTCGGCGGCTTGCCGGCTTCTTCGGCCGGGGCGGCCAGCGTCGCCTGCAGCGTCTTGGTGGCTTCGGCATTCAGATCACGGGAAACGCCGGCTGCCCAGATGTCGGCTGCCTTCAGCATTTCGCGCGAAGCGATCGGTCCATCGTTCAGCAGCTTCTTGCCGGCTTCCGACTGGTAGAAGGCGCTGATGGCGTTGAGCTGCTCGACTGTGAAGGTCTTGGCGTAGATCGTCGCTGCCTCGCGCTCCAGATCGGCGCGGCGACCGGCAAGTTCCAGCGCCTTCGTGTCGATCGTGGACGAGATGAGGTCCTGATAGTTCGGCGAAGCCTGAATCAGGTTGGCCTTCAGGCGCTCGGCGAGGTTCGGGAGGATATTGTCGAAATTATCGGTGGCGCCGATGGCGGAAATGGCAGCGCGCGCAGCCTTCAGGTGGTCTTCCGTCACGTCCTGCGCAAAAGCTGCGGGTGCCGTGGTGGCGAGAAGAACGAAGGCGGTCAAGACGCGGACCCGGCCTGCAAATCTGTTCATTCGAAAAAGCTCCTGTGTGTTCTTGGGCGTCGCGCCGGTTCGACGCGTCGGTAATTCGATGGGGATCAGGCCGATCGTGCGCTCGTCATCATCCTGGCACCCGTCTCGCCGGCGATGATCACCAGAGAAGCCAAGCCGATGAAGAGGCCGTGCTCGACCACGCCCGGAAGTCCGTTCAGCTCGCGCGCCAGCGCATCTGCATCAGGAATGCGGCCAAAAGATGCATCCACGATCAGATGTCCCCCGTCCGTCTCATACAATCCGTCGCCGGAACTGCGCAGTGCAAGGTCGCCGGAAAGCCCCAGCCGCGAAGCGGTTTTCTCGATGGCGATCAGCGTCGCCTTCTGACCGAACGGGTTGATCTCGATCGGCAGCTTGAAGGCGCCGAGCGTTTTCACGACCTTGCTCTCGTCGGCGATGACGATCATGCGCGCCGAAGACGATGCGACGATCTTCTCGCGCAGAAGCGCACCGCCACCGCCCTTGATGAGGTTGAGGTCGGTATCGACCTCGTCCGCGCCATCGATCGTCAGGTCCAGTTCGGGCAGCTCGTCCAGCGAACGCAGGGGAATGCCGAGTTCCAGGCACAGCCGCGCCGTGCGTTCGGATGTCGGAACACCTTCGATGCGAAAACCGTCCGCGACCTTTTCGGCGAGCAGGCGAATGAACTCCTCCGCCGTGGAGCCTGTACCGATCCCGAGCCGCATGCCGTCCTCGACATGCGCGAGCGCCGCCTCGGCGGCCTTGATCTTCATCTGGCGGGCATCCATGCGCCGCTGTCTCCCGTTGAACCCATGGTCCGGGCAGGGCCCGGTCGCCCGGAGGTTTACACGGCCCAAGCGGCAGAGGAAAGCCCCCGGCGCGAACACCCCCGCCGAACCTGCGTGCGGCAGAGCCCGCAGCGGCTGCAAAGCCCATCCTGCAAAGCCGGTCCTCCAAAGATTGCATTTCGGCGCGAGGTCGCATACCCCGGCAGACAAACTCCAGACCGCAAAGGCCGCGCCCCATGCCCTCGCCCATGCCCTCAAGTTCGACCTCCCCAGCCGGCTCCCTGCCCCCCGCCACCATCGTCTTCGATCTCGACGGCACGCTGGTCGATACCGCGCCCGATCTCGTCGCAAGCCTCAATCATGCGGTCATGCAGGCGGGCCTCGCACCGGTCGGCTATGACGACCTGACCCATCTCGTCGGCCATGGCGCGCAGGCCATGATTGAGCGAACCTTCAAGCTGCGCGACAAGCCGCTGAGCGAAGACGATCTTGCCTGGCAGATGAAGGAATTCGTCGCCCATTACCACGCCACCATGCCCGGCGCGTCCATGCCATATCCCGGCGTGCTCGATGCCATGGACCGGTTGTCGGAAGCCGGCTATCTCTTGGCCGTCTGCACCAACAAGCTGGAAATGCTGGCAAAGACGCTGCTCGGAAAACTCGGCCTCACGGCGCGCTTTGCCGCGATCACAGGCGGCGACACGTTCGACGTGCGCAAACCCCATGCCGAGCACCTGCTCGCCACCATTCGCCTTGCCGGCGGAACGCCCGGCCGCGCTGTTATGATCGGCGACAGCCGCAACGACATCCTCGTGGCCCAGAATGCCGCCATTCCCTCCATCGCCGTCCCCTTCGGTTACTCCGACGTCGCCGTGGAAACGCTCGGGCCCACCGTCGTGATCACCCACTTCACCGAGCTGACCCCGGATCTCGTCGAGCGCCTTCTGGCAGACAAAGGCTGACGGGCTAGAATTTGTCAGGGATAAGTGGAATCCGGTTATCCCGAAGAGACAAACGACAAAAAAGGGGTTTAGAGTCTGGCCGGTTCAGAATGAACCTGACAGCCTCTAAAGGCGCGAAGCCTTCTTCTCCATCGTCTCCAGCACGACGTCCGCCGCGCGCTCGCCCGGCGGAATGTCGGTCCGCATGATATCCCACACCGTATCGAAGCCGCCGATCATCGCGCGGCGTTCCGGTGTGTCGAGTGCAAGGCGTTCCATCCAGCGGGCCAGCGCACCCGGACGGATCGATTCGTTGAAATATTCCGGCACGATCACATAGTCCCCGATCAGGTTCGGCAGGTTGGCCGTCCAGATACGGATGCGCTTGTGCATCATGCGGATCAGCCAGTCCGCCTTGTAATTGGACACGACGGGAATGCTGCAAAGACCGAGTTCGAGGATAACGGTGCCGGAGGCCGCCATGGCGACATCGGCTTCGGCGAACGCCTGCCATTTGGCCTGCGTTCCCACCAGCACCTCGACCTCGACCGGCCAGTCGCGCACCAGCTCCCGCACACGCTCGGCCTGTCGCGGCACGGTCGGAGCCACGAAGCGAAACGCCGGCGACCGCCGCGCCAGGATCTCCACCGCCTCCCGGAACACGGGAAGCAGCCGCGTTATCTCCGAGCCGCGGGAACCCGGAAGGATAAGACAGGTTCGTTGTGCCTCTTCACTTCCAGTCTCGACCCCGAGCGCACTGCGCGCCTCGCCCCGGCTCCACTGCGCCGCGCGCACGCCAAGCACATTTGCGTCTGATGCCAGCCGGTGCCCGACATAGGTCGTCGGCGGCCCGCCGAGCGTCGCCATGGCATCCGGCTCGAATGGCAGGACGGCGAGGACATGATCGACGTAAGGTCGCATCCGCAGGGCCCGCTCGGGTTTCCACGCCCAGACGCTGGGGCAGACGTAATCGACGATGGGCAGGTCCGGCAACGACGCCCGGACCAGCTTTGCCACGCGATGCGTGAAATCCGGGCTGTCGATGATGACGAGCACATCCGGCTTGGCGGCAACGATCGCTTGTGCCGTCTGGCGAATGCGCATCAGCAGCTTCGGAAGCCGGGCAAGCACCTGCGAAATGCCCATGATCGAGAGTTCGGAGTAATCGAACAGCGAAACGAGCCCCTGCCCCTCCAACTCCTCGCCGCCCACGCCGACCACCGAGACGGACCCGACACGCTCCTTCAGCGCCCGAATGAGATCGCCGCCCAGCTGATCCCCGGAAACCTCCCCCGCAACGACCGCGACCTTCATATGCTCCGGCCTATTCTCTCTCGGCATGCAGCCTCCTTGAAACTCTATCGCAAGCCGAAAGCGCGCCCGCCTTCCATCACATGCCCGCTAAACCGCGCTCGACAGCCTGCATACCGCGTCTGCTGGTTCAGGAAACCGGCAGAGCGCGATCGAGACCCGTCACGAACAAGCCTGAACGGTCGGCAAGATCGATGGTTGCGGTGCGCTCCAGAACCAGAGCCCGGCCCGCCTCCACGGCGATCCCCGCAAGGCCCGCCGCCAGTGCGCTCTCGACCGTCGAAGGCCCGATGGAGGGCAGATCTGCGCGAAGATCCTGCTGCGGCTTGCAAAGCTTGACGAGGACGCCGCGTCGGCGCTGCGAAATTCGTCCGTCGCGACGCAGGCCCGCCACGCGTGCGATCATCGCGTCGGTGCCCTCAGGTCCCTCGAGCGCGACGACCCGTCCGCCGACCGCGATGGCGCCCTGCCCGACATCGAGCTTGCCGAGCGCATTGGCCGCCGCCGTTGCCGCAGCAATATCCCGTTGATCGTCGTCATCCGGCGAAATCCGCCCGATCGGCCCGATGTCGGCCAGAAGCTCCGGCACGATTTCCTGGACGCCGATAACACGCGCACCGCTTGCCTCGATCAACGCAATTGCCATTTTCAGGACCGCGTCGTCACCGCCCGAAATCAGCGTCTTCAACACCGCTGGCACGCGCGACAGCGTCTTGAGCGTCGGGCGGATATCCCGCCATTCCGGCCGCCGTTGCACGCCCCCGCTCAGCACGACACGGTCGATACCTTCGTTCCGGAACGTCGCGCTGATATCGCGGAAATTTCCGATCCCCAGCGTGCAGCTGTCATAGCCGCCCCAACCGTCCCCGGCCTCGCCGGTCAGCGCGATGATATAGGGGTTTTCGCCATGCGCCCGCGCCGCATCCGCAACATGATGCGGCAGACGCCCGCCGCCGGCGATGATCGCCAGACGCCCCTGCCTTGCCTGACGAGGAGGTCCCGTGTTCGCCTCCGAAGAATGGTCCGGGCTCTGGGGCAGTTCGCCCGGCACGGCGTTCAGCCCTTCTTTCCCCGTGTGGGGGACGAGAGCGCGCGGTCGCTTTCCGCGCCGATGAAGTCGAGGATTTCCATGACCGGCGCACAGTCCAGATAGTCCTCGCGGATTGCCGCCGCATTGGCCCGAACGGAGCCCTCGCCTTCGAAAATCTGCTTGTAGGCGCGGCGCACCTGATGGATGACCGCCTTGTCGTGGCCGGCGCGCGACATGCCGACGACGTTCAGGCCCGAGAGAATGCCGGGATTGCCGTTCAGCATGCCATAGGGGATGACATCGTAGCTGACGGCGGAAAGACCGCCGACAAAAGCCTGCCGCCCGACGCGCGTGAACTGGTGCACGGCCGAACCGCCGCCCAGAATAGCTCGGTCCTCGACCACGACATGGCCTGCCAGCATCACATTGTTCGACAGGATGATGTTGTTGCCGAGCCGGCAGTCATGCGCCACATGGGCATAGGCCAGGAACAGGTTGTTGTCACCGACCGAGGTCAGGCCACCATGCTCCACGGTGCCGGTATTCATCGTCACGCCTTCACGGATCGTGCAGTTTTCGCCGATCACAAGCCGGGTATCGACCGCACTGTGGTGCACACTCTGCGAATCTCCGCCGATGACGGCCGACGGAAAGATCTTCGTTCCCCGACCGACGCTCGTGCGACCGATTACCACCACATGGCTCATCAACACGACGTCGCTCGCAAGCTCAACCTGCCCGCCGACATGACAGAACGGACCGATCGTGACGTTCTCGCCGATTACGGCGCCGTCTTCGATGACGGCGGACGGATGAACCTTGGCGCTCTCGGCAATCATGTCAGGCTTCGTCCTTGCTGATGATCATCGCGCCGATATCCGCTTCCGCGACGAGGTGCCCATCGACTTTGGCATCGCAATGAAACTTCCAGATACTGCCGCGCTGCTTCTGCTTGACCACATGATACTCGACCCGGTCGCCCGGCACGACAGGCTTGCGGAAGCGCGCATTGTCGATGGTCATGAAGTAGACGAGATTGCTCCCGGTCGCCGTCTTTCGCGCACAGATCGCACCCGCCGTCTGCGCCATGCCCTCGATGAGCAGAACGCCGGGCATGATCGGCTGATCGGGAAAATGGCCTGTGAAATGAGGCTCGTTCGCCGTGACGTTCTTGATGCCGATGGCGGAATTGTCGCTGTCGATCTCGATGATCTTGTCGACCAGCAGGAAAGGATAGCGGTGTGGCAAGAGCTTCATGATCTCGCGAATGTCGGCCGTGCCGAGAACGGTTGCCCCAGTGTCGCGCATGGGGGCGTCAGACATTGGGGTGTCGCCCATTGGGGTGTCGTTCATTGCTTGTCTCCCGTCGTCGTCTTACGCTTTCTTAAGTTGGCCCGCGCCGCGATCTCTGCCGCTTCCCGCAGGAAGTCACGCATGGGGCGCGCGGGAATGCCGCCGTACCGCTCGCCGGCCGGCACGTCCGCGGCAACGCCGCTCATCGCGCCGATCTGGCTGCGGTCGCCAATCGTGATATGCCCGTTGATTGCAGCCGCGCCGCCGATCATGACGCCATCGCCGATGCGCGTGCTGCCGGCAATGCCGACCTTCGCAGCGATGCCGCAATGACGCCCGATACGGACATTATGTCCAACCTGAACGAGATTATCGATCTTGGTGCCTTCGCCGATCACCGTGTCGTCCATCGCGCCACGGTCGATCGTCGTGTTCGCGCCGATCTCCACATGATCCTGCAGGATGACGCGGCCGATCTGCACGATCTTGATCATGCCGCCGCGTGGGCCAGGCGCATTGCCGAAACCGTCCTGCCCGATACGGGCACCGGGATGAATGATGACATTGTTGCCGACGAGCGAGCAGAGAATCGTCGCCCCAGCCGCAATCGTGCAATCACGACCGATCCGCACACCCGGGCCGATGACGACGCCGGCCGCGATGCGCGTGCCCGAGCCGATCTCGACCCCTGCCCCGATCACCGCCGTTGCCTCGATGTCAACGCCGTCTTCCAGCCGCGCCGTGGAATCGACGAACGCCGCCGGCGAGATACCGCTTTGTCCGCCAAGGTTCTGGATCGGGCGCAGCGCTTCGGGATGGAAGATGGCGCCGGCAAGCGCGAAGGCGGTGTGCGGATATTTCGCGAGCAGCACCGGAATATGCGGCGGCACGATCGACGCGACACTTTCGTCGCAGATCACGGCGGCCGCCTGCGATGTCGTGAACTCGTCACGATATCGCCGTTGCAACATGTAGCAGATCTCGTTCGGGCGAGCCCGATAGGTCGGTGCAACGGACGAGACGATCCGGTCACCGGCCGTCTCGTCCTGCAGCGAAGCGCCGATGCGCTCCGCCAGATCACTCAGGCGGAGCCCGTCATGCGGCGGGAAAAACCAGTTAGCATCCATGGGCCAGACTCCAGAACAGTTTGGCATGCAGTTCTGGACTGCCGATATCAGAAATTCGACGAAATACCGAACTTGATGTTCTGTACCTTGTCGTAATCTTCCTTGGCGATCGGAACAGCGTAATCGACGCGGAGCGGACCGAAGGGCGAAGCCCAGAGGAGACCGACACCAAGCGATGCGCGCAGAGATGCATCCGTACCGACGATCCGGTCGCTGGCGCGTGTGCTGACATCGTTGCCATACAGCGTGCCGGCATCTGCGAAGACGGCGCCACGGAAGCCCGCATCACGCGGAACGCCCGGAAGCGGGAACGTCGCTTCAGCCGAAGCCGTGAAGTACGTCGTGCCGCCGATGGCATCGTCATACTCGCGGCTGCGCGGACCGATACCGTTACGTTCGAAGCCACGGACTTCGTTGCTGCCGATCTGGAACTGGTCGAACACCTCCATCTCGCCGCCCGTGCCGAAGACATGGCCTGCACCGGCCGACAGCGACCCGATCACGTCGGCGTCGTCGTTAAGCGTGTAGTACCACTTGGCCTTGGCCGTCAGCTTGTAGAAATCGGACGTGCCGCCGAGACCGGCAAATTCCTGCGTCGCCGTTGCCAGGATGCCTTCATGCGGCAGCTGGGCATCGTCGAGCGAATTGTAGGTGAACGAGTTCGAGATCGACGAACGGGTCCATGGCGAGAAATTCACGACGCGACGGTAAGGCGACGACAGATCGGAGAGCTCGTCGTCGGACGCGTGATAGTCCAGTTCCGTGTAGTTGTAGCGCAGCGTCGACGACAGTCGCTCGGTGATCGGCGCGGTGACGCGCAGGCTGAAGCCCTGATCCTCGTAGCTGTAGTTGTCGTCGTTGAAATCGTTCTCGTTCTTGAAGACGTCGAAGCCGGCAGCCAGGCGATAGCCGAGGAAGTAGGGCTCCGTGAACGAAACGTTGTAGGTCTTGCTGTCTTCGCCGCGACCGGCTGCAATGCGGATGTACTGACCACGTCCGAGGAAGTTCTTTTCCTCAATCGAGGCTTCCACGAGGAAGCCGCCGCCATTGCCGGCCGAGTAGCCGGCGCCGATGCCGAACGAACCCGTCGACTGATCCTGCACATCGACGATGACGACAACGCGGTCGGACGCCGTGCCGGCCTGGGTCGAGATGTTGACGGTCGAGAAGTAGCCGAGAGCTTCGAGGCGGCGCTTGGCCGTCGCGATCATTTCCTGGTTGAAGGCGTCGCCTTCGCTCATGTCGAACTCGCGACGGATCACGTAGTCGCGCGTGCGGGTGTTGCCGCGGATTTCGATGCGTTCGATATAGGCGCGCTCACCCTGATCGACGAGATAATCGACGGCGATCGTGCGGCCCGCAAAGTCGCGGTTGCCGCGCGGCGTGACGCGAGCGAAGGGATACCCCTGCGCGGCGACGCGCTTGGAGATCTCCGACATCGTTTCCTGAACGTCCTTGGCCTTGTAGATCGTACCCTGACGGCTCTGAACCAGACCCTTCAGTTCCTCGGCGTTGACGCCCTCGACGGTCGACTCGACATTCACCGGGCCGAAGTCGTAACGCTCGCCTTCTTCGACCGTAATCGTAATCGTGTATTCGTTCGACGTCTCGTCGAGAACGGCATCCGAGCTTACGACACGGAAGTCGGCATAGCCGCGATTGTAATAGAACTGGCGAAGCTGCTCCTCGTCGGCACGCAGCTTGTCGGCATTGTAGACGTCCTTCCGGTTGAGGAAGGACAGAATGCCGGACTTCTTGGTGGCGATGACGCCCTGAAGACGACCGTCGCTATAGGCGTTGTTGCCGACGAAGTTGATCGAGCGGATCTTGGTCCGGTCACCCTCGTTAACGACGAAAGCAACGTTGATCCGGCCTTCGGCGATCGGCGCCGTCTGAACGGTTACGGTCACATCGTTGCGGCCGATGGCCGCGTAGGCGTCCTTGATCGTCTGGATATCAGCCTGCGCGGTCGCCTCGCTATAGGCGCCCAGCGAACGGGTCTTGACGACACCAGCCAGCTTTTCGTCGGTGATCTTGCGGTTGCCGTTGAAGACGACCTGATTGATCAGGTTGTTCTCGCTGACGGAAACGACCAGCGCGCCACCGGAGACGTTGATGCTGACGTTGGAGAAGTACCCCGTGGCGTACAGGCGCTTCACCGAAGCGTCGATATCGCTGTTGGTGAACTCCCGGCCGGGAACGATGGTGATGTTGGAGCGAACCGTCTCGGCGCTGACGCGCGTTGCGCCACGAACGTCGATACGACGGATCGTCGCAGCTTCAGCGACAGACGCACTGGCAAGAACGACGACGCCAGTTCCAGATGCGACAATCCCTGCAGACAGCGCAACCGCCGACACCGCGTTCAAAAACTTTGAACCAGCCTTCATGTTCTGATCTTACCTTCTTCCAATGTCCCGCGGCGAACTCGTGCCGACTCCGGTCATGCCTGCCGTTTTACCCGCTTTTCTCATACAAGCAAGGTAGCACGTTAATTTCCGTTTACTTCAATTCCCACCGTGGCTGAACGGCCACTACTGAGGAGAATTATCGTAAACAAATCGTTTCTAATCAAATCGTTGAAGAGAAGCCTTGCTCCTGTTTAGCGCCTCTTCCTTAACCTTTAGCCAACCGAGCCGCTCATTCGTCCGACAAGTGACGAAATATCGTTCCAGGTTGCGAAAACCATCAGCATCAGGACCATGGCAAAGCCGATGCGGAAAGCGATGTCCTGCGCGGAGGGGCCGAGCGGCCGCCCACGCACAGCTTCGATCGCATAGAACATCAGGTGTCCGCCGTCGAGCACCGGGACCGGCATCAGGTTGAGAAGACCGATGGAGACCGAGAGAACGGCGGCGAGCTGCAGCACGGCGGCAATACCGAGTGTTGCCATCTGCCCGGACGCCTGCGCCACCCGGATCGGGCCGCCGAGCTGGTCGGCCTTCATATGGCCGGTCACGAGATTGCCGATATAGGCGAAGGTGCCGGTGACGATATGCCAGCTCTCCACGGCGCCCTGCCCGATCGCCTCCAGCGGACCGAAACTCTGGAGGCGGAAATTGCCGCTCTCCTGGTTCGTCAGAATGCCGATAATGCCCATTTCCATCTTGTTGCCGAACTGGTCGGTGATCTCGGTGCGTTTCGGCACCATCGGCACCTGCAGCAGCTGCCCGTCGCGACGGATCTCAACGACGATGGGCATTTCCGGGCGCACGCCGACATAGCGGCGCACGTCGTCGAACGTCGTCACGGTGGAGCCGTCGATGGAGACGAGAAGGTCGCCCGGTCGAATGCCCGATTCGGCCGCCGCACTGCCGGCCTTCACCTCGGAGACGACGGGATCGGCGATCGGCTTGCCATAGGTCGAAAACAGAAGCGCATAGATGACGATGGCGAGGATGAAATTGGCGATCGGCCCGGCGGCAACGGTCGCCGCGCGCTTCCAAAGCGCCGCTCCCAGAAAGGTCCGCACGCGTTCCTCGGCCGAGAGCCCCTCGAGCTTCTGGTAATCCGGGGTGCTCGCCGCATCCTCATCGCCATAGAACTTCACGTAGCCGCCGAGCGGAATGGCGCAGAACTTCCAGCGCGTTCCGTGCCGGTCGTTGAAGCCCACCAGTTCCGGTCCGAATCCGATGGAGAAGGCCACGATCTTGATGCCCGACCAACGGCCGACGAGATAGTGCCCCATTTCATGCACGAAGACGAGCAGCGTGAGAACCAGCAGAAACGGGACGATATAGCCCACGAACAGATGGAGAAGATCGGCAAGGTAAGTCATTGTCGTCCTTGTCAGTTCGCCGTAGGCGGGCTCAGGTCGCCGGAGGCTGTTTCGTCGGCGTCGGCACACGTCTTATAGAGGCGGCAGATGCGATGCGATACGGGCCGCGAAATCACGTTTCTGCGGGACGGTCATCGGTTCGCCCGTATCCCCGCTGTCATCAGGTCACAGCCCCAGGAGCAGAGACCCGATCTTGCCGCCAGCGCCCGTCATGGCTTCCCCCAGAGCAATGATCAGCGCCGCGAAACAGGCGACCACGAGCCCGTCCACCCGGTCCCAGACGCCGCCATGCCCCGGAATGATGCGGCCGCTGTCCTTCACGCCGCACCGGCGCTTCACATAGGATTCGAAGAGATCGCCGCACTGGCTCGCAATCGACAGCACCAGCGCGACGAGCGGTATGCGCGCATCTTCGAGCGAGAAGTAGGAGGCATAGACAGCGGTGCCTGCAACGACGCCGGAGACGGCGCCGCCGATGGCGCCGGACCACGTCTTGCCGGGCGAGATACTGGGCGCAAGCTTCGGCCCGCCGATGGCGCGGCCGAAGAAAAAGGCGAGAATGTCCGTTGCCCAGACCACCGCGAAGACGAAGAGCATGGCGACGAAGCCGACCTGGGTGTCGTCACGAATGGTCGCAAGCGAGATCGTCGTCATCCCGGCATAGGCGACGCCGCCCGGAAGCCACCAGCCCCGCCCCCCGTTCCGTCCCTCGAATCGGGACCAGACGATGGCGGCGATGGATGCGAGAATGAGCACCGGCAACGCATATTCGTCGCCACCGCCGATGATGAGGACGGCCACGACCGCCTGCACACCCCAGCCGGCGAAATAGGCGCCACGATCGCCTTCGGCGATCCGCGTCATGCTCGTCCACTCATGCCAGACGGCAAGCCCGATGATAGCCGAGAGAATCGCGAAGGCGGGACCGCCGATCCACGTGTCGCCAAGCGCGACGGCCGCAAGCACGATGCCGGAGACGATCCGGAGCTGGAGTTCGCGGCTCATCAGGAACCGACCGCAAGGCTGGCAGGAGGCGGGGTGGCGGAAGACGCTGGAGCGACATTGCCGAAACGCCGCTCGCGCTGGCGATAGACGTCGATGGCGCGCATCAGCAGGGTCCGGTCGAAGTCCGGCCAGTATTCCGGCATGAACACGAACTCGGAATAGGCGGATTGCCAGAGCAGGAAGTTGGACAGCCGCTCCTCGCCGCTGGTGCGGATCACGAGGTCGGGATCCGGCATGCCGGCCGTGTCGAGCCGGCTGGCGATCAGCGGCGGCGTGATCTGCTGGGGACTGAGCCGTCCCTCGGCGACATCCACCGCCAGCGACTGCATGGCCCGGGCAATCTCGTCACGCGAGCCGTAGTTGAAGGCGATGCAGACGGTGATCGCCGTATTGTTGCGCGTCGTTTCCTCGGCTTCCAGCAGCAGCGGCAACACGTCACTGCGCAGGTTCCAGCGATCGCCGATAATGCGGACCCGCACGTTCTGGCGATGCAGCTCCGCCAGATCCCGGCGGATGAAGACCTTGAGCAGACCCATGAGGTCGTTGACTTCAGGCTCGGGCCGGCTCCAGTTCTCCGAGGAGAAGGCATAGAGCGTGAGATACCGGATACCGAGTTCGCCTGCCGCGCGCACCGTCTCGCGCACGGCCTCGACACCCTTGCGATGTCCCATGGTCCGCGGCAGACCGCGCCGGGCGGCCCAACGGCCATTGCCGTCCATGATGATGGCAACGTGCGCGGGAAGCATTCTGGCGGACGGATCGGACATGGACGGCCTGACTTCGCAGAGGAGGAGAAAATGCAATATGCAGTCTAGACCTGCATGATTTCCTTTTCCTTATCGACGAGCAAGCGATCGACGTCGGAAATCATGTCGTCGGTCATCTTCTGGACCTTCTCCGACTGGATACGGCTGATGTCCTGGCCGATCGTGCCGTCCTTTTCCGCCTTTTTCAGGTTGTCCATACCGTCGCGGCGCACGTGACGGATCGCAACCTTGCTCTTCTCGGCGTAATCATGCGCCACCTTCACCAGCGACCGGCGACGCTCCTCGTTGAGCTCCGGCAGCGGGATCCGCAGCGTCTGGCCGTCCATGATCGGGTTGAGGCCGAGATTCGATTCGCGAATCGCCCGGTCCACGGCGTTCACCATGGAGCGGTCCCAGACGGAGACGCCGAGCATGCGCGGCTCGGGCACCGTGATGTTGGCGACCTGGTTCAGGGGTACGCGCGAGCCATAGGCCTCGACCATCACCGGATCGAGAACGTTGGCCGAGGCCCGTCCCGTCCGCAGCGAGGCGATGTCGTTCTTGAACGCATTGATCGCGCCATCCATGCGGCGCTTCAGGTCGTTGAGGTCGATACCTTCACTCATCTTCATTCTCCCTGCTCGATCGGAGCGATCCCGCATGCACGAGACCGCCGCTTCGTCTGTTGGCCGCTCTTTCAGTTGTCGGTGACGATGGTGGCGCGGCCGCCACCCGTCAGGATATCGGTGAACCCGCCCTTCTCGTGGATCGAGAAGACGATGATCGGAATGCTGTTTTCGCGCGCGAGCGCGACGGCGGAAACGTCCATGACGGCGAGGCCCTTGTCCAGGACTTCGCTATGCGTGAGCCGCTCGAAGCGGGTCGCCGTCGGGTCTTTCTTGGGATCGGCCGAGTAGATGCCGTCTACCTGGGTGCCCTTGAAGATCGCCTGTGCTCCCATTTCCGCAGCGCGAAGTGCCGCCGCCGAATCGGTCGTGAAGAAGGGGTTGCCCGTGCCACCCGCGAAAATCACGACGCGGCCGAGAGACAGGTGGTAAAGCGTCGCGCGCTGCGAGAAGCTCTCGCAGATCTCCGGCATGGCGATAGCCGACAGCACCACCGTGTCGATCTCGAGCTTGCGCAGCGATGTGGCCAGCGCCAGCGCGTTGATGACGGTCGCCAGCATGCCCATATGGTCACCCGTCACGCGGTCACCACCCTTGGATGCAACCGCGACGCCGCGGAAGATGTTGCCGCCGCCGACGACCACACCCACTTCGACGCCCATGGCGCGCGCGGCGGCGATATCGGAGGCGATCCGGTCGACAACGGTGACGTCGATGCCAAAGCCCTGGTTGCCCATCAGCGCTTCGCCGGAGGCTTTCAAAAGCACGCGTTTATAGAGCGGTTCGGCCGGCATCGTCACTCCTGTCGTGGCGCGCGTCCGGTCGTCCGGCGCGCTGTTGGGTCGAGAATACGGCACTCGTAGAGGCTGCATCGGATATGGACAATCAGGCAGCCAGACGGCGCCGGTTGCGGCAAGCCGGATGAACGCAGATTGCGTGTATCCGGGCGGACGCAGATTGCGTCCAGCCGGATACACGAAGGGCACCGCGTTGTCCACGCGATGCCCTTCCGATTTGCGCAAAGCCGAAGAAGAATCAGCCCTTGGCGACAGCGGCCACTTCGGCTGCGAAGTCGCTCTCTTCCTTCTCGACGCCTTCGCCGAGCAGGAGGCGGGCCATGCCCGTGACTTCGATCGGCGCGCCGACCGTCTTTTCGGCTTCCTTGATGGCAGCCTCGACCGTCAGGTCGGGGTTCATCACGAAGGCCTGGCTGAGCAGCGCGACTTCTTCGAAGAACTTGCGCATGCGGCCTTCGACCATCTTTTCGATGATGTTGTCAGGCTTGCCCGAAGCGCGGGACTGCTCGATGAACACGTTGCGTTCGCGTTCGGCAACTGCGGCATCGACTTCCGTCGAGCGGATGGCGAGCGGGTTGGTCGCAGCGATGTGCATGGCAACCTGGCGGCCGATGGCGTTCAGGGCTTCCTTGTCGCCGGTCGACTTCAGCGCGACGAGAACGCCGAGCTTGCCGAGACCGTCGGTCACCGCATTGTGGATGTAGGTCGAGACGACGCCGTCCTCGACGGAGAGCAGGGCTGCGCGGCGCAGCGTCATGTTCTCGCCGATCGTGCCGATCGCGTCCTTGATGCTGTCGGAAACCGACTTGCCGGTCGCCGGATAGGTCGCGGCGTTGATGGCGTCGACCGTGCCGTCCGTTTCCACGGCGACCTTGGCGAAGCCGCGGACCAGTTCCTGGAAGGCGTCGTTACGGGCAACGAAGTCGGTTTCGGAGTTGACTTCGATGACGACGGCCTTGGTGCCGGCACTGGTGATGCCGATCAGGCCTTCGGCAGCCGTGCGGCCCGACTTCTTGTCGGCCTTGGCGATGCCCTTGGCGCGCAGCCAGTCGATCGCGGCTTCCATGTCGCCGTTGGTTTCGCCCAGTGCCTTCTTGCAATCCATCATGCCTGCGCCGGACTTCTCGCGCAGTTCCTTCACCATTGCTGCAGTAATGGTCGTCATCGTCTTGGCCTCTTTCTGTCTCTCGTCCGGTGCGCTCAGATGCGGTCGAGCGGCGTTTGCCGGAAAGTGTGTGAGGGTTTGCCCCCTCAAGATGACATCGTGATGAACAATCTCACCCGATGCGGACCCGCCTCGAAACGGCGGTCTCCTCGAAAAGATGCGGGGCCGCCCACTTCATCAGTCGCAGACGGCCCCGTCTATAAGTCTCGGTCGGCCTCCTTCTCAGGAGACCGACCGTTATCGTGTCTGGTATCAGGCGTCGGTGGCGACGGCTTCTTCTTCCAGAGCCGGCTCGACGAGCGTCAGCTCGCTGGCGGCGCCGAGATCGCGGCCGGAAGCGCCCTGCTGACGGGCGATGCCGTCGAGAGCGGCGCGGGCGATCAGGTCGCAGTACAGCGAGATGGCGCGCGAGGCGTCGTCATTGCCGGGGATCGCGTAGTCGATCTGGTCCGGGTCGCAGTTCGAGTCGATGACGGCGACGACCGGGATGCCAAGACGCTTGGCTTCTTCGATCGCGATCGACTCCTTGTTGGTGTCGATGATGAACATCAGGTCGGGAACGCCGCCCATGTCACGGATACCGCCGAGAGCGCGGTTGAGCTTTTCGCGCTCGCGCTCGAGGTTCAGGCGTTCCTTCTTGGTGAAGCCCGAAGCGTCGGAAGCGAGGATCTCGTCGAGCTTGCGCAGGCGCTGGATCGAGTTGGAGATCGTCTTCCAGTTGGTCATCATGCCGCCGAGCCAGCGGGCGTTGACGTAGTACTGGGCCGAACGCTTGGCGCTGTCGGCGATGATTTCCGACGCCTGGCGCTTGGTGCCGACGAAGAGAACGCGGCCGCCCTTGGCAACCGTGTCGCTGACGGCCTGAAGGGCGCGCGACAGCATGGGCACGGTCTGTGCAAGGTCGATGATGTGAACGTTGGAACGTTCGCCGAAGATGTAGGGCTTCATCTTCGGGTTCCAGCGGTGAGTCTGGTGGCCGAAGTGAACACCAGCTTCAAGAAGCTGGCGCATGCTGAAATCGGGCAATGCCATGCCGTTTATCCTTTTCCGGTTGAACCTCCGTGGGGAAAACAGCAGGCTCGGATGAACCTGCCACCGGGCGGAACGCAACGGATGTCTCCCGAAACGTCCCAGACCCCACGTGTGGAATGCGGCCCGCCATACAGCGGGACGCCGCGAATATCAAGGCAAAAGGCGTGAAGTTCGAGGTTTTATGCCTCGAACCACCGACCAAGCCTACTTGCAGGTGCCCTCGCCGCCCTGCTTGAACATTTCGAGATTGGCCAGCTTGCCGCTGAGCACGAAGTCCCCGTAATCCATCGTCAGGTCGCGCGTGATGCCGTTTTCATAGAGCTTGAAGGCCATGCGGTAGATCGGCACCGCGTCGCCGGTCGCCTCGTCGTTGAAATAGGAGATCGTCACAGGCCAGAATGGCTTCTGCGCCATCACGCCGGCCTTGCCGACATCTGCATCCTCGTCGCTGGCCTCGGGCTTGTGCTGCGCACCGACCAGCGTCGTCGTCACCAGCGTCTTGTCGCCGCTGTCGGAGCCGTCGAAAATCCGCGATTCGAAGATCTTGTCGCCGCGCTTGGCGCGGTCGATCACTTCGAGCATGTGTTCGGTCGGAAACAGGCTGTGCGCCAGATCCACCTCGCGCTTGTCCGGCGCCGTCAGGTCCACCGTGACGCCGTCCTTGGCGTCGTGGGCGAGCCCCCGCACTTCCTTGTCCAGCTTCTCGTCCGTGAAGGAGCGCGTCAGAAAGCGGAAATTGCCGGTCTTCAGGTCCTCGAAGGTCGTCGTCTGCTGGTCCGTCAGCCGCACGTCCTCGCCGGTATCCACCTTGGTCACGAATCGGAAGCTCACGGTGTAACCGTCGCAGGCCGAGCCGTTGAACTCGTAGACCATGCGGCCATACATGCTGGTAATGCCCGAGCGCTCGGAAGAATCCTTGAGCTCGAGATCGTAGACCGCGCGATGGGGAACCAGGATGTTCGCCGCGGCGTTCTCCGTCCCGACCACCGTCGTCCCCAGAAGCGCTGCGGATGCGACGACGTACCGGGTCATGCCTGAACGAAACATTCAACTGCTCCTGTTGGATCGACGCGCGATGCTATATTGAATCATGCGTCGAAAGCGAGGCATCGGATCTGTTTCCGTTGCAACGCACAAACAAGTGCATGACGCATTCCCTATGAGAATACAATATTGTCCGGAGACATCCATGTCCGCAGAAATCGAAGCCCGCATCGAACAGCTCGGCATTACGCTGCCGGTTGCAGCCGCCCCCGCGGCAAACTACGTCCCCTTCGTCATCAGCGGCCAGCACCTCTATATTTCCGGACAGCTGCCGATGGAAAACGGCAAGGTCGCCGTCCTCGGTCTCGTCGGCGCTGACGTCGATGTCACCGCGGCCCAGCGCGCCGCCGAACTCTGCGCCATCAACGTCCTCGCGCAGGCGAAGGCCGCTCTCGGCGGCGATCTCGGCCGCATCCGCCGGATCGTCAAGCTGAACGGCTTCATCGCGTCGGCGCCGGGCTTCACCGAGCAGCACCTCGTCATGAACGGCGCCTCGAACCTCATCGTCACCATTCTCGGCGAGGCCGGCGTTCATGCCCGCGCCGCCGTCGGCATGGCCGGCCTGCCCTTCAACGCCGCCGTCGAGATCGACGCTGTCATCGAGATCGCGTGACCGCGATGCCCAGTGCTGCTTTTCTGACGGCCCGGCCGATTGCCCATCGCGGCTATCACGACATGAACAATGCGATCTGGGAGAACACCGTCTCGGCCTTCCAGCGCGCCATCGACCACGGCTACACCATCGAGTGCGACCTGCAATATACGGCGGACGGCGTGCCCGTCGTCTTTCACGATGACGACATGAAGCGCCTCTGCGGTGTCGAGGGCGACATTCGCGTGAAGACCGTGGGCGAACTCGGCCTCTTCTCCATCGGCAACACGGCCGACCGCATCCCCTCGCTTTCCCAGCTCCTGCGTCTTGTGAAGGGCCGCGTTCCCCTGGTGCTGGAGCTGAAGGGCCGTCAGGGCGACGATGAAGGCTTTGCCGATTCCGTGGTCGATATCCTCGAAAATTACGACGGCCCTGTCGCCCTGATGAGCTTCGACCACTGGCTGCTGAAGGACTTGAAGGCGCTCGAATCGCGCTTCCCCCTCGGCCTCACGGCGGAAGGCGCAATGCCGGAGACGTTCGCGCTTCACGAGGAGGCCATGGCGCTCGGCCTCGATTTCATCTCCTATCACTATGGTGACCTGCCCAATCCCTTCATATCGGCCCAGCGCGACCTGGGCCGGACCGTGATCACCTGGACGGTGCGGGACGAGGAGGCGGCGGACCACACCTTCCTTCACGCCGACCAGATGACCTTCGAAGGCTTCGAGCCACGCGCGCGGTCAACCGGGGATCTGGTGGCCTGACGCATGGCAGACGAAGTCAGCATCCGCATCGAGACGTCGTTCAAGGACATCGACAAGGCCGCGTGGGATCGCCTCATCGGAACGTCGAAGGGTTCGAGCACCGCCGAGGTGCCCTACAACCCCTTCGTATCGCACGCCTATCTCTCGGCGCTGGAGGACTCCGGCTCGGCCACGGCGGAGACCGGCTGGCTCGGCCAGCATCTTCTCATGGAGACGGGCGAAGGCGCGCTCGCGGGCGCGCTCATCTGCTACCTGAAGAATCACAGCCAGGGCGAATACGTCTTTGACCATGGCTGGGCCGATGCGCTGGAGCGGGCAGGCGGGCGCTACTACCCGAAGCTCCAAAGCTCGGTGCCCTTCACCCCGGCCACCGGCCCTCGCCTGCTGGCGACATCCGAGCCCTTCGCGCCGGAAGCCGTCAGACAAGCGCTGGCCACGGGCCTGACGGAGCTTGCAAAGCGTCACAAGGTCTCCTCAGCCCACGTCACCTTCGTGCCCGAGACGGAAATTCCGATCTTCGACGACGCGGATTTCCTGCACCGCACCGATCAGCAATTCCACTTCACCAATAATGGCTATGCCAGCCACGACGATTTTCTGGAGACCCTCGCCTCCCGCAAGCGCAAGGCTCTGAAGAAGGAGCGCCGGGCGGCTCTGGAAAACGGCATCACCGTGGACTGGTTGACCGGCACCGATCTCACAGAAGACATCTGGGATCAGTTCTTCCGCTTCTACATGGACACCGGCAGCCGAAAATGGGGACGCCCCTACCTCACCCGCGCCTTCTATACGCTGATCGGCGAACGCATGGCCGACGACATCCTCCTTGTCATGGCCAGGCGCGAGGGCCGTTACATCGCCGGCGCCATCAACTTCATCGGCGGCGATGCTCTCTACGGCCGTCACTGGGGCGCCATCGAAGACCACCCTTTCCTGCATTTCGAGGTCTGCTACCATCAGGCCATCGACTTTGCGATCTCGCGCGGGCTGAAGCGCGTCGAAGCCGGTGCGCAGGGCGAACACAAGCTCGCCCGGGGCTACCTCCCCGTCACCACCCACTCCGCGCACTATTTTACGCATCCCGGCCTGAAGCGGGCTGTCGCCGATTATCTCGAGCGGGAACGCCTCGACGTGGAAGCCATGGGCGACATCCTCACCGAGCACAGCCCTTTCCGAAAGGGCGAGCGGCAGGATGTGGAATCCGACACCGAACATTGACGAGGGACCTCTCATGACCCAGTACGACACCAACAATATTTTCGCAAAGATCCTGCGCGGCGAGATCCCCTCCCACACCGTCTACGAAGACGACGCCGTCATTGCCTTCATGGATGTCATGCCGCAGGCAGACGGTCACGCGCTCGTCGTGCCGAAAGCCCCCTCGCGCAACCTGCTGGACGCCGACCCCGCCACCCTGCCCGCGCTGATGGCCGCCGTGCAGAAAGTCGCCATCGCGTCCAAAAAGGCTTTCGCGGCCGACGGCATCACCATCATGCAGTTCAACGAAGCCCCCGCCGGCCAATCCGTCTTCCACCTCCATGTCCACATCATCCCGCGCCATGAAGGCCAGCCGATGCGCGCCCATTCCGGCACAATGGAAGATGGCGATATCCTGAAGGCCAACGCCGAAAAGCTCCGCGCCGCACTAGGCTGAGGAAACCGCATCGCGCTCTCTTTCGTCATGCTCGGGCCTGTCCCGAGCATCTGCTGCACCGCCCGAGATATGAAGGACCATGATGTTCGCGGGGACGACAGCAGATCCTCGGCACGAAGCCGAGAATGACGTCTCGCGAGGTCTGCGCGTATACCCCTACCGAAACGCCGCCCGCATCAGATACAGCGCCGCGCCGAGAATCAGCAGCGGCATTACCAGGATCTTCACGAGGTAGGAGACGGCGATGGCGATGGAGGCGGTGAAGAGGTCGGAGGAGATGGCGATACCGTCGGTGATGACCTTGGTTTTCGATGCCACGCCTTCGGTCAGCGACGTCACCAGACCGGACGCCGCAGAGACCGTGCCGGAAATCGCGGATTGCGACTGATCGACCGCCGAACCGAGGCGCCCGAGAAAGCTCGTGTCCGGTGCGGCCTGCGGGGCCGCAGGCGCCTGCGTCTCTTTCAATGCATCGATCTGCCCGACCGCTTCCGCATCGTAATCCGCATTGATCCGGTCGAACACGACGGTCGCGCCCTTCCATGCATTATCCGTCATGCGCGCGCCGGCATGGAACGCCACGGCATAGGATAGCGGCAGCACCACGGCTCCCAGGAGGCACAGCGTCAGAACGGCACGCGCCAGCCGCTCCACAGAGCGCGGCAAGCGGCGTCGGGAAAGGCTCACGCCGGCCCGCAATACCGATACGGCGGCAAGCCCGATGGCGGCGACCTTGGCGACCGGCAGAAACAGCGTGGAGAGCACGCCGGAAAAGATAGCGAGCCAGAACAGGAGATCGGCCATCCGGTCGATGGTGTTGGTCACCGGCTGCAACAGTTGTCCCGGGCTTGCGGTGACCGAGGCGACCCCCACCCCGCCGGTAACATCCGCATCCTTTGCCACGCTCATCACCGAGTTCATCACGCGCAACGTGCCGTAGAGCGCCGTGCTGCCGATGGTCACGTCGCGATTATATTGCGCCGCCCGGTCCGCGAGCGGGTTGACGACGACGAGCAGCACGCCGAGCGCGGCGAGGGCCAGCCAGCGAAGGCTGAGCATCACCGGCCCCGGCCGCGAGCCCTGTCGTTCTCCGATGGCATGACGCTCCACGCCAGGGCGCGCGCGCCGGCCGTCGATCATCGCTGAGGTGTCTTTGGCCATGGGGCCCCACTCGCTTCGTATGAGGTCGTCTCGTGTCAGAACCCGAGAAGATAGAGCCCCGCCCCCAGAAAGGCGATGGCCGAAGCGATGCCGATAGCCGGCACCTGCCGCCCGAGGAAGAAGGCAAGCGCCCCGACCGCAATCGACCCGACGCGGAGCCAGAGCGGCGAGCTTTCGAGCACGCCTGTCGGGAAGACGATGAGCTTGGACACGACACCCGCGACCAGAGCCGTCGCCACCGCCCGGACCCAGTTGAGAACCTCCGAATCCTCGCGCAACCGCCGTCCGGCGACGACCCCGAGCCAGCGCCAGAGATCCGTTGCCAGAAACCCGGCAATCGCGATGAAGACATAGCCCCAGGCATCGGGTTGCCAGTTCATAGCCATCCCTCCTTCAAACCCGTGCGTCCAGCCGTCGGCGGCGCAGCACGTCGAGGCCCCAGGCCAGCGTGCCCCCGACGATACCGGAGAGCAGCAGGTCGAAATCCGGCGCGAGCAGCGTGGCAAGAGGCCCGAGCAGCAGGCCGACGACCAGCGCGATATGGATGACCGGATGACGCCCGGAGCTCCAGATGGAGGTAAGGAAATAGACCGGCGTCAGGAAGAACAGGCATCCGGCAACGATCGGCGGGAACTCTGCGACATACTGGTAGAGCACGCCGACGACGATCATATTGGCCAGAACGAGGGTCAAGCCGAGACCAAGCACATACGTAACCCGATGCACCCGCGGCACATGCTGCACGCGCTCCATCGCCATCACCCAGGCCGTCACCGCGACCAGATGCGAGACGATCAGCAGGACCCAGGTGCGCGTCTTTTCCGCACGGATCTCCGGTATCAAGGCCGCCACCATCGGCATCAGGCGGATCGAGGAGAGCGTCACCGCCACGAAGGCCGTCAAGAGGTTCGCGCCGGAGTGGATCGAACCGACGAGAATGAGCTTGGCCGGCAGCGCCCAGACGATTCCCGTCATGAACACCGCCTGATCCACCGGCACGCCGGACTGTTGTGCAAAGGCGGTAAAGCCCACGAAGGACACCAGCAGGATCGTTGCCGGAAGGCTGAAAATGCCCTTCACACCCTTCAGGAACCAGAACCGGGCCGTTCCCTCGCCATCGTCCCCTGAATACGCCACGCCGCCCTTTCCCCGCACCCGCGCCGCCTTTCAGCGGCAGGCGGCGCCTGAACCGTTATGCTCGACCAGATGACGCGACGGCGATGCCCCGTCAAGCCATTCCTGCCGGGAAGCCTGCCGCTTGATGCGGCGCGGCGATCACACCGGTGACTGAGCGGCGAAGGGAACAAGCTCGGCGCCTCCCGCCACCTGCGGCGACCGCCCGGCATCGTCCGATGCGCGCTATCGCCGGGATCCCGGATGACGTAATCAACACACTGGCCCGGCTGAACGGATCCGCAACACCATCTTTTGGAAAGGACGGCCATGACCAGCCTGCGCGAGCGGATCGTTCTCTACGCCTGCCTGACATCCCTCACCGCCCTCAGCATCGATGGCCTTCTGCCGGCGCTTCGCGGTATCGGAACGCAGATGCCTGCCGCGCCGCCGCTGTCCACCCAGTCCGTCATATCGCTGTTCATCTTCGGCATGGCCATCGGCGAACTCTTCCTTGGGCCCCTCTCGGATGCCATCGGTCGCCGAAAGGCGCTCCTCCTCGGCCTCGGCATCTATGCCATTGGCACCATCGTCGCCCTCCAGTCCACCTCGCTTCCCGTGCTGGTCCTCGGCCGCATCCTTCAGGGCATCGGCGTCGCGGGTCCGAAGATCGCGACGCGCGCGATGATCCGCGATCAATTCGAAGGCGATGCCATGGCGCGCATCCTGTCCTTCATGTTCACGCTCTTCATCCTCGTGCCCATGCTGGCGCCGCTTCTGGCTCAGGGTCTCATGGCGCTTGCCGGCTGGCGCGCCATCTTCGCGGCCTACCTTGCCATCGCGCTCCTTCTCGGCATCTGGTTCTTCCGCCGCCAGCCCGAAACGATGATCCCGGCCCGCCGCATACCGCTTCGCCCGAAAACCCTCCTCGCTAACGCCGCCCGCATCCTCGCATCGGCGCGCGTGACACGTCTCATTCTCGCGACCGGCCTCGTCTTCGGCGCGCAGCTCCTCTATCTCGCAACAGCCGCCGATCTCTTCTTCGACATCTACGGCATTGCCGAGACCTTCCCGCTCTACTTCGCCCTGCTTGCCCTCGGCGTCGGCCTCGCCTCTTTCGTCAATGCGCGATGCGTGCACCGTTTCGGCATGGAGACCATGGCGCGCGCCGGCTATGCCGGCCTGATGGCAGCCGGCCTTTCACTCCTTGCGGTGTCCGTGCTCTGGTCCGGCAGACCGCCGCTCGCCGCCTTCCTTCCCATGGCCTTTGCCGCCTTCTTCGCCATCGGCATCCTCTTCGGCAATCTCAACGCCATGGCCATGCGCTCGCTCGGGAACATGGCAGGCCTCGGCGCCTCCCTCATCGCCTCCGGCTCCAGCCTCGTCTCCACCCTCTTCGCCACGCTCTTCGGCGCGTTCTACGATGGAACCCTTTTCGCCCTTGCCACCGCGCTCGCATTCGCCGGCATCGCCGCCTTCGGACTGACCGAGTGGGCGAGAAGGAGCGACGCGCGGGTTATCGAGGCTGTGCGGTAGAGGCGCTGAGGACGGCTGACGTTCTTGCCTCGACGCCTCTCATTGTTGCAAAACCGCTCACACGCATGCGCAACAGGCTTCACCGGAGAGAGAGCATGGCCCAGAACATCTACGACAATGCCGATTTCTTCAACGGATACAGCCAGTTGCCAAGGCAGGTTAAGGGGCTGGACGGAGCACCAGAATGGCCCGCCATCCGGGCGATGCTGCCTACGGTGAAAAACAAGAACGTCGCCGATCTTGGCTGCGGTTTCGGCTGGGCGGCGCGCTGGCTGCGCGAGCAGGGTGCCGCCGAAGTCCACGGATACGATCTTTCGGAGAACATGATCGAACGGGCGCGGGCCGACACAGCGGACCCGGCGATCGACTACCACATCGCCGACCTCGACACACTGGCCCTGCCGAAGGCCTGCTTCGATCTGGTCTACAGCGCCCTCGCCTTTCACTATGTCGAGAATTTCCCAAGGCTCGTGACGACAATCGGGCAAGCGCTGGTCGACGGCGGGGATCTCGTCTTCTCCATCGAGCACCCCATCTTCATGGCAGCCCGGCACCCGCACTGGATTGCGGATGAGGACGGACGCAAGACCTGGCCGGTCAATGGCTATGCCATGGAAGGCGAGCGCCGCACGGACTGGTTCGCCAAAGGCGTGCTCAAATACCACCGCACGCTCGCGACCACGCTCAACACCCTGACCGAAGCCGGCTTCGCGCTGCGTCACATCGCCGAATTCGCACCCACGCAAGACCAGATCGCGGCCACACCGGACCTTGCAGAAGAGCTGGAACGCCCCATGATGCTCATCATTTCCGCTTGCAAGACAGGTTCGTGATCAGGACGTACAGATGAGAACGACAAGCCCAAGCATCACTAGAGAGTGCTCGGCACATCATCCACACACAAAAATGCCGGGCACAAGGCCCGGCATTTTTCGTTCTCTATCCGCTTTTACTTCCGCGGAACCTTCGGCACCGTCCGGCCCTTGCGGGGTGCCGCGTCGGCTGCGGCATCCGTGCCGGCGGTCGCCTCGGTGTCGGCGGACTTGGCCTTTTTCGGCTTCGGCCCGGCGTCCGCACCCACGGTTTCCATTTCCGCGGCCTTGGCAGCCTTGGCCGGCTTGCGGGGCTTCTGCTCCACCTCGGCCTTCGGCTTGATGCGGGCCGTCTCCGAGATCGTCTCGAGGATGAGCCCCTTCTTGCCATCCGGCTTCACGCCGACGGTGACCTTGACGACGCCACCCTTCTTCAGCTTGCCGAACAGGATCTCCTCGGCGAGCGGCTTCTTGATGTGCTCCTGGATCACGCGGGACAGCGGGCGGGCGCCCATCTTCTCGTCGTAACCCTTGTCGGACAGCCAGGCGATCGCGTCCTCGTGCAGGTCGAACGTGACGTTGCGTTCCGACAGCTGGGTTTCCAGCTGCATGACGAACTTCTGCACGACCTGATGGATGACCGGCGTCGGCAGCGAGCCGAACGGGATCACCGCATCCAGACGGTTGCGGAACTCGGGCGTGAACAGGCGGTTCAGCGCCTCCACATCCTCGCCCTCGCGCTTGGACGAGCCGAAGCCGAAAGCGGCCTTGGCCATGTCGGACGCGCCCGCATTGGTCGTCATGATCAGGATGACGTTGCGGAAGTCGATCTTCTTGCCGTTATGGTCCGTCAGCTGGCCATGATCCATGACCTGCAGCAGGATGTTGAACAGGTCCGGATGCGCCTTCTCGATTTCGTCGAGCAGCAGAACCGAATGCGGATGCTGGTCGATGCCATCGGTCAGCAAGCCGCCCTGGTCGAAGCCGACATAGCCGGGAGGTGCGCCGAGCAGTCGCGAGACCGTGTGGCGTTCCATATATTCCGACATGTCGAACCGCAGCAGTTCCACGCCGAGCGACGCCGCCAGCTGCTTGGCCACTTCCGTCTTGCCGACGCCTGTCGGGCCGGAGAAGACGTAGGAGCCGATCGGCTTGTTCGGTTCGCGCAGGCCCGCCCGCGACAGCTTGATGGCAGACGACAGGGCCTCGATGGCGAGATCCTGCCCGTAGACCACCGAGCGCAGTTCCTTTTCGAGATTGGCGAGAACGGTCTCGTCATCCTTCGAAACGGTCTTGGGCGGAATGCGGGCCATCGTCGCGATGGTCGCCTCGATTTCCTTCTCGGTGATCAGCTTGCGACGCTTGTTCAGCGGCAGCAGCATCTGGGCCGCACCGGTCTCGTCGATCACGTCGATCGCCTTGTCCGGCAGCTTGCGGTCGTTGATGTAGCGGGCCGAAAGCTCGACGGCGGACTTGATGGCCTCGTTCGAATACTTCAGCTTGTGGTAGTCCTCGAAGTAAGGCTTCAGCCCCTTCATGATCTCGATGGTGTCGTCGATCGTCGGCTCCACCACGTCGATCTTCTGGAAGCGGCGCACCAGTGCACGGTCCTTCTCGAAGAACTGGCGATATTCCTTGTAGGTGGTCGAACCGATGCAACGGATCGCGCCCGAGGACAGAGCAGGCTTCAGGAGGTTCGACGCGTCCATCGCGCCGCCCGATGTCGCACCCGCACCGATGACGGTGTGGATTTCGTCGATGAACAGCACGGCGCCCGGATATTCCTCGAGTTCCTTCACGACCTGCTTCAGGCGTTCCTCGAAATCACCGCGATAGCGGGTGCCGGCGAGCAGCGTGCCCATGTCGAGCGAGAAGATCGTCGCGTCCTGCAACGCTTCCGGCACCTTCTTCTCGACGATGCGCTTGGCAAGGCCTTCGGCGATCGCCGTCTTGCCGACGCCCGGATCGCCCACATAAAGCGGGTTGTTCTTGGAGCGGCGGCACAGGACCTGGATCGTGCGGTTGACCTCGGTGTGGCGGCCGATCAGCGGGTCGATCTTGCCGACCTTGGCCTTCTCGTTGAGGTTGACGCAATAGGCGGTCAGGGCGTCCTGCGGCTTCTTGGGCCCGCCCTCTTCCTGGTCGCGCGCAGCCTTCGGCGCCTCGTCGGTGTCATCCGCGCCGCGCGGGCTGCGCGGTTCGGAAGAGCCCGGACGCTTGCCGATGCCGTGGCTGATGAAGTTGACGGCGTCGTAGCGCGTCATCTCCTGCTCCTGCAGGAAATAGGCCGCGTGGCTTTCGCGCTCGGCAAAGATCGCGACGAGCACGTTCGCGCCCGTCACTTCCTCGCGGCCCGAAGACTGCACATGGATGACCGCGCGCTGGATGACGCGCTGGAAACCGGCTGTCGGCTTGCTGTCCTCGTCATACCCGGTGATCAGGTTGCCGAGTTCGTTGTCGACATAGTCGGACACCGTCTTGCGCAGGGCATCGAGATTGACGTTGCAGGCGCCCATGACGGCAGCCGCATCGCCATCGTCGATCAACGCCAGCAGCAGGTGTTCGAGTGTCGCATATTCGTGGTGGCGCTCATTGGCCAGCGTCAGAGCCTGGTGCAGCGCCTTTTCAAGGCTAGTCGAAAATGTTGGCACGTCGGATCCTCATTTCTTTTCCATGACGCATTGCAGCGGATGCTGATGCTGACGGGCGAAATCCATCACTTGCGTCACTTTGGTTTCGGCTACTTCGTAGGTGAAGACGCCGCATTCTCCGACGCCATGGTTGTGGACACTCAGCATGATCAGTGTCGCCGCTTCGGTATCCTTCTGGAAGAAACGCTCCAGCACGTGGATGACGAACTCCATCGGCGTATAGTCGTCGTTCAGAAGCAGCACGCGGTACAGGCTCGGCTTCTTGGTCTGTGTCTTCGTCCTAGTTATGACCGAGGTGCCGCGATTGGTATCGCTGTTCCCTTCGCCACCCCTGGCCATCCGGATCGGCAGAGCGATCATTCGTCTTCATTCCCTCGTCGGATCGCAAAGCTTGGGAGCCCATTGCGACCATTCCATGACACATCAGATAGTGTGTCTCTCGGCGATTTTAAGCCCGTTCCATCCCACTGCAACGATATTCGAACCACGCGTCCAAGTTTGATGGTTTTTGTCATCCTTACGTGAAAAGCGGGCTCGCGAAACCAGGGTCGAGCCACATATAGGAACGAACCGGACGCAAAAAAGCCGGCCGCGGCGCCCGCAACCGGCTTGTATATGTCAAAAGGCCGTGAGGCCTTCGCTATGTCGCGATCAGGCAGCCGCCGCCTTGGTGGCCGCCTGCATGGCGTTTGCCGCCTGCGCCATCGGCGCTTCGTAAGGCTTGTAGCTGTCCTTGGCGAGGTCCGTATACATGCCGCCAAGCTTGGTGGCTTCGGAGACGTAACCCTCATAGGAGGACTTGAGGAAGGCGGTCTGCAACTCGACAGCGGCCTCGACGCTGCGCACGCCGGTCAGCTTCTGCATATGCGCCACGCTCTCCTCGAAGCTCTTCTTGGAGTATTCCGCCGCTTCCATGGCAATCGCCTGAAAACCCTTGGTCATGGCAGCGTAGTTCTTCGTCATCGCTTCCATGGCGTCTTTTCCGGCAAAACCGGCATCCGAAAAATTGAACATGCACATTCCTCCTGATGTCTGTGATGGCAGGAGTTTAGGTGCAGTGCACAATAAAGTCAAGTTTCGCCCCGCGGCGCACCATTTCGTGATCGGTCGATGTGCTCCAGACAAGAGAAAGCCCGGCTTGCACGTGGCCAGCCGGGCGAGATATAAATGAACTTCGGTTTTCGACAGAAACCTCAGAGGTCGATATCGAGGATCGCCATGGAGAAGCTGAACGACAGTTCTCCGTCTTCTTCGTCGCGAAACACCACACCCAGGAACTCGTCTCCGAGATAGACCTCGGCCGACTCGTCCTTTTTCGGACGCGCCTTGACGACGATCTGCGGGTTGAAAATGCGCTTGAAGTAGGCTTCGAGTTTCTTGATGTCTTCAGGCTTCAAGTCGTGTCTCCTAGCAGTTTGAAGTGCGGGGCTTCTCTCATGAAGCCCCAACGGCTGTAAACCCTGCATCGACGGCGATGGCAGCCGTTACACAAGCTGCGCAAGGAGCACATGTTCCCGAAAAAACGCGTCCGCCGTCAGATCTCGAAACTTTGCAGCACCTGATCCATCGAGCGTGAAGGCTCAGAGCAGCCCGCCTCGCCCACCACCCGTGCCGGAACGCCGGCAACGGTTACCTTGGGGGGAACCGGCTTCAGCACGACGGAGCCTGCCGCGACACGCGAACACTGGCCGACATGGATGTTGCCGAGAATCTTCGCCCCCGCGCCGATCAGCACGCCGTTGCCGATCTTCGGATGGCGGTCGCTGCCTTCCTTGCCGGTGCCGCCCAGCGTCACCCCGTGCAGGATCGAAACATTGTCGCCGATGACGGCGGTTTCGCCGACGACGAGGCCCGTCGCATGATCGAGGAAGATCCCCTTGCCGATCCGCGCGCCGGGGTTGATGTCGGTCTGGAACACGGAGGACGAGCGGCTTTGCAGGTAGAGCGCGAGGTCGCGCCGTCCGCGCATCAGCAGCCAGTGGGCAAGCCGATGCGTCTGGATGGCGTGGAAACCCTTGAAATAGAGGATGACCTCCATGAAGCGGGTGCAGGCGGGGTCGCGATCGTAGACGGCCTGTATATCGACGCGAAGGATGCTGGCCCATTCCGGCCAGTCTTCCGCCATGTCCAGAAAGGCCTGCCGCAGGAGGCTCGCATCGAGATCCGCATGATCGAGCCTCTGCCCGATCCGGTGGATGACGCTTTCCTCCAGCGAGCGCTGGTTGATGATGGTGGAATAGAAGAACGCAGCGAGCATCGGCTCCTGAAGTGCTGCATGCCGCGCCTCATCCTGCAGGCTGTCCCAGATCGGATCCATCGTCTTGACGGTATCGTTCGCACGCATGTCCATCATCGTATCAGTCCTGGCGACCATGTCGCACTCCTTCGCGGCCGCATCTTGCCTGCGGATGGGGTTGTCAGGGTCCGCTTGGAAACCGGAGATACCGCCTCCGGGTTTCCAAACAGACCCCGTCACAATAGGGCAGTTCCACGCGATTTTAAATGGGGGGTCGTCAGCCTTCTTCGTTCCCGGCCTGATCCGTTCCTAGTCGCCCGGCTCGTTCTCCGCCAGAAACGCCAGAACCGCCTTCTTGAACACGCGGTCGCCGACGGCGAGCATGTGGTCGCGGTTGGGAATGTCGATGGCGACCGCCTGCGGCATCAGATCGGCAAGCGCCTGCCCCGAGCCTGCGATGTCGTCCTTCGTCCCGACGCCGATCAGGGTCGGCACGTCGATCCGGCCCATTTCGGCCTCGGTCAGAAGCTCGCGCGATGTCGCGATGCAGGCGGCAAGCGCTCTTTTGTCGCTCTTCGTCTGGTCGGCGAACATGCGGAACATCCGCCCGCGCTCATGGGTGACATCATCGAGCGACGGCGCCAGCAGCGCGTCCGCGATCGGGTCCCAGTCGCCCACGCCCGTCACCATGCCGATGCCGAGGCCGCCGAGCACCAGCGTACGCACCCGGTCGGGATGGGAAAGCGCCAGAAATGCCGATACCCGCGCACCCATCGAGTAACCCATGACATGCGCGGAACCGAGCCCGAGATGCGTCAGCAGGGCCGCGGCATCGCCCGCCATGGCATCGGGGTGATAGAGCGCCGGATCGGTCGGCTTGCTGCTGGCGCCGTGGCCGCGATTGTCGAGCGCGATCACCCGGTAGCCGGCATCGCCCAGCGTTTTCAGCCAACCGGGAAACACCCAGTTGACGTTTGCCGACGATGCGAAGCCATGGATCAGCAGCACCGGCACGCCGGCCGGATCTCCCGCGTCGAAGTAAGCGATATCGAGCCCTTCATGGCGAAAGCTCGAAAATGGTGGCGGCGACAGATCCATTTCAGCGGGTCCCCTCATGTCATCCGTCTCCCTTACTGCCCGCCGCCGCGCGAAAAAACCCGTGCCGTGCAAAAAACGCGGTTGCCTGCCGGCAATCGTCTACCTTTTTCCGCCAAACCGGCCTAATGTCCGCTCCGAAAGCGCCCGGACCGAATTGACGCCCCGGCGCGCCAGATAGACGCGACAGACAGACGAGACAGTGGAGAACGACATGGCCGGGCACGGTATTCCTCATTTCCAGAACGATGGCGGTCACGCGGTGATCGAGGTCGGCGTCAAGGAATTCATGTGCACCGGCGCCTCCGTGCCCTACGACCATCCGCACATCTATCTCGATATGGGCGACGACAACGAGAAGGTCTGTTCCTACTGCTCGACCCTCTTCCGCTTCAATGGCGCGCTGAAGATGGATGAAACCCGCCCGACCGGCTGCCTGTTCCAGACGAAGGCGGCCTGATCCGGCGCCCGCGGGATGCCACATCCGGCGCCCGCCGATGGCAGCCTTCCGCAGCTTAAGGTCGCGATCGTCGGTGCAGGCATCGCCGGCCTGACCAGCGCATTGGCGATGGCCGCCAGGGGCATCGCCGTCGATGTCCTGGAGCGCGCTGAGAGCCTTGATGCGGTTGGTGCCGGCATTCAGCTTTCGCCCAACGCCACCCGCATCCTTCAAGCTCTTGGCCTGACCGATACGCTCCGCGCATTCTGGTTCGAGCCGGACGAGATTCGTCTTGCCGATGGCCGCAGCCTTCAGACGCTCGCGACCGTCCCCTCCGGGGCCTTCGCCCGCCGCCGTTGGGGCGCGCCCTACGCCGTCATATCGAGGGCAGATCTCCAGCGCACGCTGGCAGATGCCGTCCGGGCGCATCCGCTCTGCCGCCTGCATCTCGGCGTATCCCTCGGCGACCACACCCCGGCAGCCATCGCCCGTCACACGGGCGAAATGCCCGACCTCATCGTCGGCGCCGACGGTGTCCGCTCCAAAGTCCGCGATAGCATCTCCGGCCCGCTGTCCTCGCATCCAGCCACCGCACGCTTCTCCGGCAATGTCGCATGGCGGCTGACCCTCCCGCCACGCAGGCCGGTGCCGCCGCCTTTCGATCCCACCGTGGTCACCGCCTATCTCGGCCGAAACGCCCACCTCGTCGCCTACCCCATGGGAAACGATGGCGGCCTCAACCTCGTCGCGATCGGCAGCGGGCGCGCATCGGCCGAATCGGAAGCTGGAAAGGCTGTGACCCGCGCCGCCGTCGCCGATCTCTTTGCCGGATGGAGCCCCGCGCTCCTCGCCGCCCTCGAATCGGCCGATCCGCTCGGTGCCTGGCCGCTTTATGAGGTCTCGGACGGCCCGTGGCACGACGGCACCCGCGTTCTCATCGGCGATGCCGCTCACGCCATGATGCCGTTTGCCGCCCAAGGCGCCGCCATGGCCATCGAGGATGCCGCAGCGCTTGCCGAAGCTCTGGCCAACGCCCTCACGCACAGGATCGACATCCGCAGCGCCCTCGACAGCTTCGTGGAGAGCCGCAAGCCCCGCATCGAAAAGGTCCGCGCCCGCGGCGCCTTCAACCGCTTCGCCTACCACGCATCCGGCCCCGTCCGTGTTGGTCGGAATTTCGTTCTATCGCTGCGCACACCGGAGCGGCTGGCCGAAGATTTCGACTGGCTCTACGGCCACCGCCTCCCCGGCCTGTTGTCCTAGAGCATTTCCAGCCGAAGCGGGATCGCTTCGGCGTCGGACAATGCGGAGGAAACAAGAGGACAGAGTATTTCCGGTGAACCCGTGTTCACCGGAAATACTCTAGGCGCTGACCGCCGCAGCCGCCGCAAATCCGGCTTCCAGATCCCGCCGCAGATCCGGCACGTCCTCAAGCCCGATCTGAAGCCGGATTACCGGTCCCTCGGCGGGCTGCTTGCAGATCGTGCGGTCCGAGAGGCCGACGACGAGCGCGAGGCTCTCATACCCGCCCCAGGAATAACCGAGCCCGAAGAACGAGAGCGCATCGAGAAACGCATGCGCACGCGCCTTGACCTGTGCCGGATCATCCACCTTGAGCACGAAGGAGAAGATACCGCTCGCCCCGGTGAAATCGCGCTTCCAGATGTCGTGGCCCGGAAAACTCGGCAGTGCCGGATGCAGCACCCGCGCAACATCCTCGTGCTCCTCCAGCCAGCGGGCGAGGTTCAGCGCGCTTTCCTGGTGCCGCTCCAGCCGCACGCCCATGGTCCGCAGCCCGCGCAGGATCTGGTAGCTGTCGTCCGGAGAACCGCAGATACCGAGCGTGATCGTCGCCTCGTGCAGCTGTTCCCAGTGCTTGGCATTGGCGGAAACCGTGCCCATCAGAATGTCGGAATGCCCGCTCGGATATTTCGTCGCCGCATGGATCGAGATATCGACGCCATGATCGAGCGGCTTGAAATAAAGCGGCGTCGCCCAGGTATTGTCCATCGTGACGACGCAGCCATGCTTGTGCGCGACCCCCGAGATGGCCGAGATATCCTGCATCTCGAACGTGTTGGAGCCCGGCGCCTCGGTGTGCACCAGCCGCGTGTTCGGGCGGATGAGCGCCTCGATGCCGGCGCCGATGGCGGGATCGTAATATTCGACCGTCACGCCCATCCGCTTCAGCATCGTGTCGCAGAAATGGCGCGTCGGGAAGTAGACGCTGTCGACGATCAGCGCGTGATCGCCGGATGAGAGGAAGGCCAGGAACGGCACGGTCACGGCTGCCAGCCCGCTCGGAACGAGAATCGTGCCGGCAGACCCCTCAAGCGCATCGATCGCTTCGCACAGGGCATCCGTCGTCGGCGTGCCACGCGTGCCATAGGTGTATGTCTGCGCCCGCGTCTCCATTGTCCGCGCATCGGGAAACAGCACGGTGGACGCCCGCACGACCGGCGGGTTGACGAAGCCGTGATATTCGGACGGCACATTTCCCGTATGCGCCAGCCGCGTATTCACGCCCGCCGTCGCCAGAAAATCCTGCTTGTCGCTCATGTCGTCCGTCCTTTTCTTCCCCGAAATGCGGCCAGACCGTATCCCGTTATCCGCATGAATTCTGCCGGCCGGCACGCCTTACGCGCACCGTTTCAGGCACCCCTTTTCGGGCGAGCCCGACGCAGCGGTCAAGCCCATGATGGAAGGTTATCTCGGGCTTACTCCGGAATTGCCTAGAATTTACGCAGGACACTGCACTCGCCAACAGTATCGGTTTAGAAAAGAGGCAGAATAGGTGATAATGTTGGAACGGCCTAGAAATTCGGCAACGTCACTTGACCCGTCCCGGTTTTACGAATGAGATAGACCCACTCGCGCCAGGAGGGTGGCGGGGGCGCTTCTTCCGGCAAGCCTAACGGTGGCCAGGGTGAGAGCGACAAGAAACAGAAAAAGGGTCTAAAGAATGGCAAAGAAAATTCTCCCGATCGTGATCGGCGCGGCTGTCCTGGGTTTCGGTGCCCATGCAGCGTCCGCCGGCACGCTCGATGACGTGAAGGCCAAGGGCTTCGTGCAGTGCGGCGTGAACGGCTCCAACCTCGCCGGCTTCGGCGCTCAGGACTCTTCCGGCAACTGGACCGGCCTCGACGCCGACCTCTGCAAGGGCGTTGCCGCTGCCGTCTTCGGCGATGCGACCAAGGTCAAGTTCACGCCCCTGTCCGCCAAGGACCGTTTCCCCGCGCTGCAGTCCGGCGAAATCGACATGCTCGCCCGCAACACGACCTGGAGCGCAAGCCGCGACAGCCAGCTCGGCTTCGACTTCCGCCCCGTCAACTACTATGACGGCCAGGGCTTCATGGTGAAGAAGGAACTCGGCGTGAAGTCGGCGCTCGAACTGAACGGCGCCTCCGTCTGCGTCCAGTCCGGCACGACCACCGAGCTCAACCTCGCCGACTACTTCCGCGCCAACAAGATGGAATTCAAGCCCGTCGTGTTCGAAGCGCAGGACGAAGCCGACGCTGCCTACAATGCCGGCCGTTGCGACGTCTACACCACCGACCAGTCGGGCCTCTACTCGATCCGCCTGAAGATGGCGAACCCGGACGATCACGTCGTTCTTCCGGAAATCATCTCCAAGGAGCCTCTCGGACCGGCCGTTCGCCAGAACGATTCGAAGTGGTTCGACGTCGTCTCCTTCACGCACTACGCCATGATCACGGCGGAAGAATTCGGCATCACGCAGGCGAATGTCGAAGAGATGAAGAAGTCCGAGAACCCGGACATCAAGCGCTTCCTCGGCGAAGAAGCCAACAGCACGCTCGGCGCCGATCTCGGCCTGCCCAAGGATTGGGCCGTCCAGATCATCAAGGCCGTCGGCAATTACGGCGAAGTGTTCGAGCGCAACGTCGGTCAGGGCTCGCCGCTCAAGATCGAACGCGGCCTGAACGCGCTGTGGAACAAGGGCGGCCTGCAGTACGCACCGCCGATCCGCTAACCGGAAGAAAACGAAGAGGCGGGCCTGTCCCGCCTCTTCTCATTTGACGTGAACACCCGGACAAAAGGGTGACCGACAGGGGATATGTGAATGGCAGCAAACGACGTCCAGATACGGGGCGGCGAGGATCGACCGACCGCGTCGCTCATCTACAATCCCGTCTTCCGAAGCATCCTCTTCCAGATCGTGATTCTGACCGTCGTCGTCGGGTCCATCTATTTCGCGGTGAGGAACGTCGCCGCCAATCTGGCAAGTTCGGGAATGGCCAGCGGCTTCGGCTTTCTCAACAGCCGCGCCGGCTTCGATATCGGCGAATCGCTGATCTCCTATTCGGCTGATTCGACCTATTTCGAGGCGCTCAAGGTCGGCTTGCTCAACACATTGCTGGTCGCTTTCTTCGGCATCATCACGGCAACCATCGTCGGCCTTCTCGTCGGCATCGGCCGCCTGTCGAAGAACTGGCTGATCGCCAAGCTCTGCACGATCTACGTCGAGGTCTTCCGCAACATTCCGCCGCTGCTCGTCATCTTCTTCTGGTATCTCGGGGTTCTGGCGCTGCTGCCGAGCATCCGCACCATCTTCCAGCATGTGAAGGACAATCCCGGTGCCGTGTTCTTCGTCAGCAATCGCGGCATCTATTTCCCGGCGCCCATTGCCGGCGACGGCTTCGGCTATGTTCTCGCCGCTTTCGCGCTCGGCATCGTCGCCGCCATCGGCTTTACCCTGTGGGCCAATGCGCACCAGCTGAAAACCGGCATCCGGCCGCCCGTCCTTATCGTCAATCTCGGCCTGATCGTGGCCCTTCCCATCCTCGTCTTCTTCCTGCTCGGCAGTCCGATGACGCTGGATTATCCCATCCCCGGCTCGTTCAACATGCGTGGCGGCACGGTCATCGGCCCGGAATTCCTGGCGCTCTACCTGTCGCTGTCGTTCTACACCGCCTCGTTCATCGCCGAGATCGTGCGGGCGGGTATTCGCGGCGTCTCCACCGGGCAGACGGAAGCCTCCTATGCGCTCGGCCTGCGCTCGGGCCTCACCACCCGCCTTGTCGTGCTGCCACAGGCGATGCGGATCATCATCCCGCCTCTGTCCTCGCAGTTTCTCAACCTGATCAAGAACTCGTCGCTGGCCGTCGCCGTCGGCTTTCCGGATCTGGTCGCGGTCGGCAACACCATTCTCAACCAGTCGGGCCGCTCGATCGAGATCATCTCCATCTGGATGCTGATCTATGTCTCGATCAGCCTGATCACCTCGGTCATCATGAACTGGTTCAACGCCAAAATGTCACTTGTGGAGCGCTGAGATGGCCAAGAATATCGCTTTTGTCCGTCACGACTTCATCGCGCCCGAAAAGCCTCCGACCACGGACTCCTCCGCCGTCGGCTGGCTGCGGAAGAATATGTTCGCGACGCCGACCGACAGCGCCCTGTCCCTCATCGCCATCATCGCGGTGCTGTACTACCTGCCGGGCGCCATCGACTGGCTGTTCCTCTCCGCCGTCTGGACCGGCGCCGACCGCTCGGTCTGCACCACGGCGGCGCAGGGCGGCATCCAGCCGGATGGCTGGACAGGGGCCTGCTGGGCCTATGTCAACGACCGCTTCGTCCAGTTCATGTTCGGCTCCTACCCGCGCGACCAGCTCTGGCGTCCGCTGCTGGTCCTCGCACTCGCCGTCGGCCTTCTCGTACCCTTCCTGATGGCGAAAGTGCCGCGCAAGGGCCTGAACGCCATCCTGCTTCTGTTCGTCATGCCGCTGGTCGCCTTCTTCCTGCTGGTCGGCGGGTGGTTCGGCCTGTCGCATGTCGAGACGTCGCTCTGGGGCGGGTTGATGGTCACCCTGATCCTGTCGTTCGTCGGCATCGTGGTGTCCCTGCCGCTCGGTATCGTGCTGGCGCTCGGCCGGCGGTCGGAAATGCCGATCGTCAAGACGGCCAGCGTCCTCTTCATCGAGTTCGTTCGCGGCGTGCCGCTCATCACCGTGCTGTTCATGGCGAGCGTTCTCCTGCCGATGTTCCTGCCGCCGGGCACGCCGGTCGACAAGTTCCTGCGCGCGCTGATCGGCGTTTCCATCTTCGCCGCCGCCTATATGGCGGAGGTCATTCGCGGCGGCCTGCAGGCCATTCCGAAGGGTCAGTATGAAGCGGCCGATGCGCTCGGCCTCAGCTACTTCCACAAGACCACCTTCATCATCCTGCCGCAGGCGATCAAGCTGGTCATTCCCGGCATCGTCAACACCTTCATCGGCCTGTTCAAGGATACCTCACTCGTCACCATCATCTCGATGTACGACCTGCTCGGCATCGTGAAGGCCAGCTTCGGCGACAGCGGGTGGAGCACGCCTGTTACACCCTTGACCGGCCTGATTTTTGCAGGTTTCGTCTTCTGGATCTTTTGCTTCGGCATGTCACGCTACTCAGCCTCCGTCGAGCGTCGTCTCGATACCGGCCACAAACGATAAATCGGGGATCACCAATGGCTCAAGCTGCCCAGAATCTGTCCGTCTCCTCCACCGACGTCGCCATCGAAATCATCGGCATGAACAAGTGGTACGGCGATTTCCACGTCTTGCGTGACATCAACCTGAAGGTCATGCGCGGCGAGCGCATCGTCATCGCCGGCCCATCGGGCTCCGGCAAATCGACGATGATCCGCTGCATCAACCGGCTGGAAGAGCACCAGAAGGGCAACATCTTCGTCGACGGCATCGAGCTGACCAACGATCTGAAGAAGATCGACGAGGTCCGCCGCGAAGTCGGCATGGTGTTCCAGCACTTCAACCTCTTCCCGCATTTGACGATCCTCGAAAACTGCACGCTCGCCCCCATCTGGGTGCGCAAGATGCCGAAGAAGCAGGCCGAGGAAATCGCGATGCACTATCTGCAACGCGTCAAGATTCCCGAGCAGGCCAACAAGTATCCTGGCCAGCTCTCCGGCGGGCAGCAGCAGCGCGTGGCCATCGCCCGCGCGCTCTGCATGAAGCCGAAGATCCTCCTCTTCGACGAGCCGACCTCCGCGCTCGATCCGGAAATGGTCAAGGAAGTGCTCGACACCATGGTCAGCCTTGCCGAGGAAGGCATGACCATGCTCTGCGTCACCCACGAAATGGGCTTCGCCCGTCAGGTCGCCAACCGCGTCATCTTCATGGACCAGGGCCAGATCGTCGAACAGAACGCGCCCGCCGAGTTCTTCGACAACCCCCAGCACGAGCGCACCAAGCTGTTCCTCAGCCAGATCCTGCACTGACGCTGCGACAATCGCGCTGAAGCCTGTTGCGTGAAAAAGATTTCACGCGACAGGCTTTCATCGCATTTCCCGACGCCTGTCATCATCGCGAAACCACGACACGCTTTTGCCCGTCGCGCCGGTGACGCGCCGCTTGAGCTTAATTCCGAACATCCTTATGCTGACGGAACGGGGTGGAGACATGCGCGCGGATGACGTCCGTCGGAAGTACGCAGAACGTCTCGGCGGCTGAATGGGGGAAGAGCCGTGTCTCTTCCGGAGGGAGTGGGGAAATGACAGGCATCAAGACACCGTCGACGACGATCTTGGCGACGGGCAATGCGAATATCGATGGCATCCTTTCAAATGATGCCTGGAGCGGCGGGGTTCTGACCTACGCCTTCCCAACCTCCCGGACCGACTACGACTATGACGACGATGGCGATGTCCTCGGGAGCTTCTCTCCCGTCTCGCAGCAGCAGGTCGGCGCAGCCTTGTTCATCATGGAGCAATCCAGCGGCAACGCGGCCGATGATGGCTTCTCTCTGGAAGGCTTCACACTTCTTGACATGAGACGCGGCAATCCTGCGGACGCCACCTTGCGTTTCGCCGGCTCGGACGCTGCCAACCCCACAGCCTTTGCCTTCTACCCCGGCCCTTCATCCGTCTCGGGCGACATCTGGTTCGGCGACGAATATGCGGGAACGGATCTCGATTACCTCAAGCCGAAGGCCGGCAATTATGCCTGGCACACGCTTGTCCACGAGCTCGGCCACGCGCTCGGCCTGAAGCATGGGCACGAAGCGGAGGAAAACGCCGCCCTGCCCCGGAATGTGGACAGCGTCGAATTCACGGTGATGACATACAAGGCCTACATCGGAGCATCGCTCGACGGCTATACCTACGGCCCGTACGATGCGCCGCAGACGTTCATGGCTCTGGATATCGCGGCCTTGCAGACCATGTACGGCGCCGACTACAGCGTCATGTCGGGAGACACGGTCTATCGCTGGACGCCGAAGGCCGGCGTAACGATCATCGACGGACAGACCGCCATCTCCCCCGGCGCGAACACGATCTTCGCGACCCTCTGGGACGGTGGCGGCAAGGATACGTTCGACCTGACGGCATACAAGACCAATCTCTCGATCGATCTGCGCGCCGGCGGCTTTTCCGTGTTCGACAAGGCGCAGCTCGCCGATCTCGGCGGCGGCCCGAATGGCGGCCATGCCCGCGGCAACATCTTCAATGCCTTTCTGCACGACGGAAACACCGCCTCGCTGATCGAGAACGTCAGAGCCGGCTCCGGCAACGATCGCATCGTGGGCAATGAAATTGCCAATGTTCTCTCCGGCAATGCCGGCAAGGACACCATTTTAGCGCTGAACGGAAACGACATCCTCATCGGTGGCGCCGGGGCCGATCTGCTTGACGGCGGCAACGGCATCGACACCGCATCCTATCTCGATGCAACCGGCGCCGTTACGGCGAGCCTGCTCAAGCCGGGCGGAAACAAGGGCTTTGCGGCGGGAGACACGTTCCGGTCGATCGAGAATTTGAATGGGTCGACATTTGCCGATACGCTGACCGGAGACAACGCCGCCAACCGCATCGATGGCGGCAAGGGCAACGACCGGCTGAGCGGCGGCAACGGTAACGACATCCTGATCGGCGGAGCCGGCAGCGATATCCTGACGGGCGGAGCGGGCGCGGATACCTTCGTCTATGTCAGTTGGACGGAGTCGCAAACGGCTGTGAAACAGCGCGACACGATCACCGACTTTTCGGCCGGCGGTGGCGACCGGATCGACCTGTCCGGCATCGATGCCAATCTCCTGCTCGACGGCGTACAGCATTTCCGGTTCATCGGCACGAGCGCCTTCAGCAGCACCGGCGGCGAACTCCGCACCACGACGCTCAAGTCCACGACCACCGTCTACGGCGATCTCAACGGAGACGGCACCCCGGATCTCGCCATCTATTTCGACGACCGCCTGAGCCTGCACACGGGCGATTTCATCGTCTGACGAGGCCGTGCGCGCCCTAACCCGCTCCCCGCTTGGCGGAGATGAGAGACATGGCCCGTTCGAGCGTCAACATGACATGAGGCAGCGCCACAAGTCCCTTCGCCCCGCTTGGCGGGGAGAAGGTGGCGGCAGCCGGATGAGGGGCTGCTACGAGCCTTGCAGGTACGGCGGCCACTCGTGCTCCGTGAGCCTTAAGCCTCTGGCAACGCTTCTGCAGACGCGGTCTTGACCGTGGAACGAGCGTCACGAGGCGTCTCCCCCTTGGGGGTAGATGACCGGCAGGCCAGCGAGGGCCTGTCTAGCCACCGTAAGAGCCCCGCCTGGCAGCAGCCGGATAAAAGGCGCGCTGCATGTCCAGCGCCCTCTTCCTCAGCTCAGTAAAATTACCCGACGAACGCCCGTTCGATCACGAATTCGCCCGGCTTGTTGTTCGCGCCTTCGGTCAATCCCGCCTCTTCGAGCAGCAGCTTCGTGTCCTTCAGCATCTCGGTCGAGCCGCAGATCATGCCGCGGTCGATCAGAGGGTCGAAGGCGGGAACGCCGAGGTCGGAGAAGAGCTTGCCGTTGCGGATAAGGTCCGTGATGCGGCCACGGAAGGGATAGTCCTCGCGCGTCGCCGTCGCGTAGTGGCGCAGCTTGTCCCCCACCACTTCGGCCAGGAACTCGTGATTGCGGATTTCCTCGATCAGGTCGAAGCCATATTTCAGCTCGGCCACATCACGTGTCGTATGCGTCAGGATGACCTCGTCGAACTTCTCGAAGGTTTCCGGTTCGCGGATCAGGCTGGCAAAGGGCGCAATACCGGTGCCGGTCGAAAACATATAGAGCCGCTTGCCGGGCGTCAGCGCGTCCAGCACCAGCGTACCCGTCGGCTTCTTGCGCATCAGCACCTGATCGCCGGGCTTGATAGCCTGGAGATGCGAGGTCAGCGGACCGTCCGGCACCTTGATTGAGAAGAACTCAAGCTCCTCATCCCAGGCAGGGCTGGCGATCGAATAGGCGCGATAGACAGGCTTGCCGTCCACCATCAGGCCGATCATCGCGAACTCGCCCGAGCGGAAACGGAAGCCAGCCGGTCGCGTCATGCGAAAGCGGAACAGGCGGTCGGTATAATGCGTGACGCTCGTCACGGTCTCGGCAAATACGCCGGCCGGTACGGTTGCGGCGAAATCCTCGGTCTTGGCCGGAGCATTCATGTTTGCGTCTCATCCTCGTAGGCAGGTCGAGCCGGAGCCCGAAACGGAGCGAGCGAAAGGCTGACTGCGCCTCTCAGGTTTTCATGCGCGGAATATTCCAAACCGGCGCCCAAGGAAAGCAATTCCATTTCAAAATACGGCCGGAGCGGAGATTGCCGCGCGGCATCCCCGCCTCCACATCGCCGCAGATGAACAGGCCGGATCAGGAAACCCGCCGCCAGCTGTAGGAGCCGGCTTCCGGAGAGGGCCGCGCCGTTGGCTGGTAGTGGTTGTCGATACCGGGCAGCCGCCCTTCCCCGAGCCGCTTCAGCGCCGTCGCATTGGTCACGGCAAAGCTGTCGATGCCACAGCGCAGCATCAGCGGCACCTGGTCGATCAGCACGTCGCCGATGGCGCGGATCTCCCCGTCGAACTTCAGCCGCGTCCGCAACAGCGAGGCATGGCTGAAGGCCCGCCCGTCGTTGAAGGCGGGAAAGGCGACGGCGACAAGCGCGATGTGGTCGAGATAAGGCTGAAGCCGCGTCACGTCGTCCGCCGGGTTGATAAGCACACCAAGCCCGGTCTCACCGGCTTCGGCCTTTTCGATGAAGGTCATCAGCCCATGGATCGCGCGCTCGTTCGAGCCGGCCTGCGTCTCCCCGGTCTCGGGAACCTCTGCCTCGAGAACCCACGCATCGTCGGTCACGAAACCGGTCGTCTTCCAGATCTGCGTCATCTCAGGCGGCTTCCTGTTCCTTGGCGCCGTACAGCGCGTCCTTGAAGGGCTGCGGCCCCACCCGGCGATAGGCGGCGAGGAAAGTCTCCTCCTTCGAGAGCCGGAGGCCCAAATACGTGTCGACGATGGTCTCCACCGCATCGGTCACCTTCTCCGGCTCGAAGCCGCGTCCGATGATCTCGCCGATCGAAGTCGTCTCGTCGCCGGAGCCGCCCAGCGTGATCTGGTAAAGCTCGGCCCCCTTCTTCTCCACGCCCAGCAGGCCGATATGACCGACATGGTGGTGGCCGCAGGCATTGATGCAGCCGGAGATCTTGATCTTCAGCTCGCCGATATCGGCCTGACGGTCCGGATCGCCGAAGCGCGTGGAAATCTCCTGCGCCACCGGAATGGAGCGGGCGTTCGCCAGCGCGCAGTAGTCGAGCCCGGGACAGGCAATGATGTCGGTGATCAGCCCGGCATTCGCCGTCGCCAGCCCCGTCGCCACCAGGCCGCGATAGACGGCCTCGAGATCGGCCAGCGCCACATGCGGCAGGATGATGTTCTGCTCGTGGCTGATGCGGATCTCGTCGAAAGCATACTCCTCGGCAATATCGGCAACGGCTTCCATCTGCACGTCGGTCGCGTCGCCCGGAATGCCGCCGATGGGTTTGAGCGAGATCGTCACCATGCCATAGTCGGGGTTCTTGTGCGGCGCCACGTTCTGGTGCACCCAGCGGGCGAAATCCGGATCGGCCTTCTTCCAGCTCGCAAGGTTCGCCCAGCCCTCGGGACGCTCACCCAGCGCCGGCGGCGCGAAATAGGCGGAGATCGCGGCGATATCGGCGTCGGGCAGCTTCAGTTCGGTGTTCTTCAGCTGCAGGAATTCCTGCTCCACTTGGCCCGCCAGCACCTCGGCGCCGGTCTCGTGCACGAGGATCTTGATGCGCGCCTTGTACTTGTTGTCCCGCCGGCCATGCAGGTTGTACACGCGCATGATCGCCGTGGTGTAGGAGAGCAGATCCTCTTCCGGCAGGAAATCGCGGATCTTCTTGGCGATCATCGGCGTGCGCCCCTGCCCGCCGCCGACATACACGGCAAAGCCGATGCGGCCCGCCTCGTCCTTCTTCAGGTGCAGGCCGATATCGTGCACCTGGATGGCGGCGCGGTCGCGCTCGGCCCCCGTCACGGCAATCTTGAACTTGCGCGGCAGGAACGAGAACTCCGGATGCACCGACGACCACTGCCGCAGGATCTCCGCGTAAGGCCGGGGGTCGGCGACCTCGTCGGCGGCAGCACCGGCAAAGTGGTCGGCCGTCACGTTCCGAATGCAGTTGCCCGAGGTCTGGATGGCATGCATCTCGACGCTCGCGAGGTCGGCGAGAATGTTCGGCGTGTCGGAAAGGGCCGGCCAGTTGTACTGGATGTTCTGCCGCGTGGTGAAATGCCCGTAGCCCCGATCATACTTTCGCGCGATATGCGCCAGCATCCGCATCTGCCGGCCGTTCAGCGTGCCATAGGGAATGGCGACGCGCAGCATGTAAGCGTGCAATTGCAGATACACGCCGTTCATCAGCCGCAGCGGCTTGAACGCGTCCTCGGCAAGCTCGCCGGACAGGCGACGTTCCACCTGATCGCGAAACTGCTCCACGCGGGCGGATACGAAAGCATGATCGAATTCGTCGTAGCGATACATCGTTTGTCTGTTCCTTGAAGCCGTGAAGGCCACGCTTTTCGAGCGAGACGCCCCGCCGGAACCCCGGCGAAGATCGCGCATATCTCCTGACCCGCTTGCGCATCTCCTTAAACCAGGCCCGGCCTGAGGAAAAGCAATGCAGCGGGAGATTTATCCCGCGGGTTGAACCGCCGCCACGTGGTGCAGGCCCTTGTAGCCCGGCGCATAGTCCATCGTCGGCCCTTCCGCGCGGATCCGCTCCCGCAGCCGCTGAGGCCGCAGCACGCCATCCACTTCCACCACCTCGATCACGTTGACGTCGACGACCTTGTTGTCGGCAAAGGCTGCCTTGCCCGCCGCTTCCAGTGCCGTCACCGCCTCGGCATGACGCGCGATAAAGGCATCCTGCAGGCTCTCGCCCCAGTTGCCGGCCGCATCCAGCCAGACGGAAATACCGTCGGACAGTCGGTTGGCCGTCAGAACCTTGTCACTCATCGTCATGCTCCTTGCACGTCATGTTGGTCTGCCCGCTGCGCCGCAGACGGCGTCGCCAGTTGCGCCGAAGTCCGCTGCGACAGCGGCTCGGACCGCTCGAAATTAGCACCCGCCACCGCATCGCCGATGATGACCATCACCGGCCCGTCCAGATCGTCCCGCGTCTCCAGCCCCGGCAGTTCGCAGAGCGTCCCGTGCAGCAGCCGCCGGTCGGCCCGGCTGGCATTTTCCACCACGGCCACCGTTGTGTCCCGGTGCAGCCCGGCAGCCATCAGCCGTGCGGCGACCGAGGCGGCGACGGTGCGCCCCATATAGACGGAGATCGTCGCGCCGGAGACCGCCAGTCGCGCCCAGTCGGGCAGCACGTCGCCGGCGAGATCGTGGCCGGTGGTGAAGATCAGCGACGATGCCACGCCGCGCAGTGTCAGCGGCAGCTCGAAATCGGCAGCCGCGGCGAAGGCGGAGGTGATGCCCGGCACGATCTCGTAGCCGATACCCGCTTCCCGCAGCGCCGCCATCTCCTCGCCCGCCCGGCCATAGACCAGGGGATCGCCGGACTTCAGACGCACGACCCTCTTGCCTTCGCGGCCGAGACGCACCAGCAGCTGGTTGATCTCATCCTGAGACTTCGAATGGCAGCCCTTGCGCTTTCCGACCGACAGCCGCTCGGCGTCGCGCCGCCCCATATCCACGATCGCCTGCGGCACCAGCGCATCGTAAACGAGCACGTCCGCTTCCATCATCACCCGCTGGGCACGCAGCGTCAGCAGGTCCTCGGCACCCGGTCCGGCGCCCACCAGATAGACGCGGCCCTCGACCACGCTGCCGGCCTTCAACAGGCGCGTCGCCTCGCGGCGCGCGGCGGAAACGTCGTTGGCAGCCACATGCGCGGCAACGCCGCCGGTAAAGAACCTCTTCCAGAACTGGCGGCGCGGCGCCCCGCGCGGCAAAAGCTTCTCGGCGGCGATCCGGTAGGACTGCGCAAGCGCCGCGAGGTTGCCGAGCGACGGCTGAAGCAGCTGGTCGATCTGCGCCCGGATCATCTGCGCGAGGATCGGCCCCGCGCCCTCCGTGCCGATCGCCACGGCGACAGGCGCGCGGTTGACGAGCGCTGGCGTCAGAAAATCGCAATGCTCCGGCTGGTCCACGGCATTGGCGGGAATGCGCGCGCTACGCGCTGCCGCCACAATTTTCCGGTCCTCGGCGGCGTCACCCGTCGCGGCAAACACCAGAACAGCGCCTTCGACCTGCGCCGCGTCGAACGGCGCAGCAATGCGGGAGATCCCCTTGTCCGTCAGGAAATGTGCATAATCCGCCTCGGCATCGTCGGCATACGCGACGATCCGCGCCTGCGTGTTCAGAAGCAGGCGAACCTTGGCATAGGCCTCGTCGCCATTGCCGAACACCGCCACGCACTTCTGCGCAACGCGAAAAAAAGCCGGGAATACGGTCAGTTGCTCGCTCATGACGATGGGGGATCTGTCCTTTCAGGGTTCGGGTAGATATCGCCCATCCTACGCGCAAATTGAAGAAACAGAAATCCGCCAGCCCTCAGCCTCGCGTATTCTTTTCCTCATGCACGTGATTATCGGAGCAAATGTGACCCGGTGCCGCCAAGCGATGCATTGCGCAGGCCACGCAATGCCCGTTAGATGAGCCCGCCGACCACCCCGCAGCTCACAGGGAACAGCGCCCGATGTCCACCGATCCGCTTGCCGCCCGCCTTCTCTCCGTCATTGAAAACGACATCCTGCCACTGACGCAAAAGGGCGTTGCGGCCGGCAACAAGGTCTTCGGCGCCGCCATCCTGCGCAAGTCGGATTTCTCCCTCGTCGTCGCCGAGACCAACAACGAGACGGAGAACCCACTCTGGCACGGCGAAGTCCACACGCTGAAGCGCTTCTACGAGCGTCAGGTCGGCCACGACACGAAAGACCTCATCTTCCTGTCGACCCACGAGCCCTGCTCCATGTGCCTCTCGGCCATCACCTGGGCCGGCTTCGATAATTTCTATTATTTCTTCAGCCATGAAGACAGCCGCGACAGCTTCGCCATTCCGCACGACCTCGTCATCCTCAAGGAGGTCTTTCGCCTTGAGCCCGGCGGCTACGCCCGCCAGAACGTCTTCTGGCGCTCGGCCGCCATCGCCGATCTCATCGCCACCAGCGACGAGCCCGACCGCGAGAGCCTCAAGTCGCAGGACGCCCGCATCCGCCGCCGCTATCAGGAATTGTCCGACGCCTATCAGTCCGGCAAGTCCGGAAACGCCATTCCCCTTGCCTGACAACGCTTCCCCTGATGCAGAAATCCGCCCCATGACCGACGCGATGCAGCCCTCACGCGACATTCAGCAGCTCCTCGACATCATGTCCGCCCTGCGCGCGCCCGAGACCGGCTGCCCGTGGGACATCTTCCAGACCTTCGAGACCATCAAGCCCTATACGATCGAAGAGGCCTACGAGGTCGCCGACGCGATCGAGCGGGACGATATGGACGACCTCTGCGAGGAACTCGGCGATCTCCTGCTGCAAGTGGTCTTCCACGCGCAGATGGCGCAGGAGGCCGGCTCCTTCGACTTCGGCAATGTCGTCGAAGCCGTCACCCGGAAAATGATCCGCCGCCACCCCCACGTCTTCGCCCGCTCGGATGCCGACACGCCGGATGCGGTCAAGGTTCAGTGGGACGCGATCAAGCAGGCCGAAAAAGCCGAACGCCGGGACCGCCGCCTCCGCCGCGGTCTCACCGACGACGCGACCGGCTTCCTCGACGGCGTCCAGCGCCACCAGCCAGCCCTGAGCGAGGCCCTGAAGCTCCAGCAGCGCGCCGCCAAGGTCGGCTTCGACTGGTCGGAACCCGAGCCAATCCTCGACAAGATCGAGGAGGAAATCGCGGAGCTGCGCGAAGCGCTCCGCAGCGGCGATGCTGCGAAAGTCACCGACGAACTCGGCGACCTCGTCTTCGCCATCGTCAATATCGGCCGCCACACCGGCACCGACCCCGAAATGGCGCTGCGCGGCACCAACACCAAATTCCGACGCCGCTTCCGCCACATAGAGACGGAACTTCAAGCATCAGGCGAAAGTCTGGAGGCGGCAACACTGGAACGAATGGAAGCCCTCTGGCAGGACGCCAAGGCCATCGAGCGCGCGCTCGACGGGACGCGGTAAGTCAAGGAAAAACCCTCTCTGGCCTGCAGCCCCGAGAGGCTTATTCTTCAAAATCCAACCCGCAAAGCCCTATAACAGCCCCTCATCCGGCTGCCGCCACCTTCTCCCCGCACGCGGGGCGAAGGAACACGAGGCACCGCTTCCGCCTCATCTGAAAACATCACGCAGGGCAAGTCCCCTCTCCCCGCATGCGGGGAGAGGGCTAGGGTGAGGGGCAGCCACAACCGAGGCGTTCAGCCGCAGGCCGAAGAAGGCATCGAAAACGCCCTCGCCCGTCAAATCACTCCATCCGCCCGCTCACACCCGCCTGCTCGAACGTCGCCATGCCCGAATGGCACGCCGCAGCCGCCTTTACGATGCCGGCGGCAAGGGCCGCGCCCGTGCCCTCGCCAAGCCGCATGCCGAGTGCCAGCAGCGGTGTCTTGCCCAGTTGCTCGATGGCCGCCATGTGGCCCGGTTCGCCGGAGACGTGGCCGATCAGGCAGTGGTCGAGAGCGGCGGGATTGATCGCCCTGAGGATCGCGCCTGCGGCCGTGGCGACGTAGCCGTCGATGATCACGGGGATCTTCTGCATGCGGGCCGCAAGGATCGCGCCGGCCATGGCCGCCACTTCGCGCCCGCCGAGACGCCGCAGCACCTCCAGCGGATCGGACAGATGGTCGCCATGCAGCGTCATCGCCGCTTCCACCGCCGCGATCTTGCGCTCCAGCAGATCTCCGTGAGAGCCCGTGCCCGGCCCCACCCAGTCACGCGCCGAACCGCCGTAGAGCGCAAGGTTGATGGCGGCGGCGATGGTCGTGTTGCCGATACCCATCTCGCCGATGCAGAGCAGGTCCGTGCCGCCCGCGACCGCCTCCATGCCGAAGGCCATGGTGGCGGCGCAGTCGCGTTCCGTCAGCGCGGCCTCCTGCGTGATATCGCCGGTGGGGTAGTCGAGCGCGAGGTCGAACACCTTCAGCCCGAGATCGTTGGTCACGCAGATCTGGTTGATGGCGGCGCCGCCCGCCGCAAAGTTTTCCACCATCTGCGCCGTCACGGACGGTGGGTAAGGCGTGATACCCTGCTGGGCGACGCCGTGATTGCCGGCGAAGATCGCGACCAGCGGCCGCGTCACGGCCGGTGCGCGGCCCTGCCACGCCGCCAGCCAGAAGGCGATTTCCTCCAGCCGGCCGAGCGCGCCCGCCGGCTTCGTCAGTTGCGCATCCCGCGCGCGCGCCGCCGCAAGCGCCGCCGAATCAGGACCTGGCAACTGGCGAAGCAGCTCGCGAAAATCATCGAACGGAAGACCGCTGGCACTCATCTGGGATATCCTTTCGCTGGCCGCTCGGGCTGCCCGGCTCATACCCGGGCGAAGCGGCGACACGTCATCTTGTCTCGCGCCCTCTTAGAGCGCATGACGATCCCCGGCAACGGCTTATGCCGGATCGCCGCTACCGAACGGAACAGCGAGACCCGGAACCGGGGGAGCAAACCACGTCATGAACCCTGTCGCCGCCTTCCTCACCGACACGATGCGCGCCGTCGCCTTTCTCAGCCGCCTGCGCGTACCCGCGCGCTTCTTCGAAGGCGACGACGGTCGCATGGGCCGCACCGTTCGTGCCTTTCCCGTGGCCGGGCTGCTCATCACCCTGCCCGCAAGCCTCGTCTTCGCGCTGTCCCTCGCCCTCGATGCCGATCCGCTGCTTGCCGCCCTCCTCGCGCTCGGCGTGCAGACGCTCGTTACCGGTGCGCTCCACGAGGATGGTCTTGCGGACGCAGCCGACGGGCTCGGCGGCGGGCGCACGCGCGGTCATGCGCTCGACATCATGAAGGACAGCCGCGTCGGCACCTATGGCGTCATCGCGCTGGTCCTCACGCTTGCGCTGAGAGCCGTCGCCATTGCGGATCTCGCAGATCATCTCTCGACCGCCGGCTGCGCGCTGGCGCTCCTGGCCATCGCCGCGCTTAGCCGGGCGGGCATGGTCTGGCACTGGTCGCAACTCGCCCCGGCGCGGGAAACGGGCGTTGCCGCCGGCGCCGGCCAGCCACAGCCCGTTGCCGTCACCGTGGCGCTCGCCACCGGCGTGGTGCTCGCCGCGCTTCTCCTGCTGGCGGCAGGCGTCACGCTCGTGGCTGCCCTCATCGCCTTCGCCGCCTTTGCCGCCACGGTTCCGCTCTGGACACGATATGTCCGCGAGAGGATTTCGGGTCATACGGGCGACACAATCGGAGCCACACAACAACTGGCGGAAACGGCCCTTCTCGTCGCCCTTGCGATCTTCGCCTGAGGCACCGATATAGACACATCATTCCCACGCGGATCTTTTATGGAAACACCCTGTACCTCCGTCTGCTCCATCGATGCCGCCACCGGCTACTGTCGCGGCTGCGGGCGCACGGGCGACGAGATCGCGACATGGACGCTCTTCAGCGACCGCGAACGCCGGCACATCATGACCGGCCTGCACACGCGCATGCGTTCACTGGATGCCTCGTCACGTCTGGAAACGCGGAGCGCCCGCGTCGACCGTATCGCCCGGGAGCGCACGAAACGATGAACAGGCTGACCGTTGCGCTCGGCATTCTCGGCCTGGGGCTCGTCCTTCTGCTTTTCAATCACGATAGCGGCCGCACGCTGGGCCTCGGCAATGACAGCTTCGCGAGCCTCGTCGGCATGACGGCGCTTCTCACGGTCTTTGCGGCCGGCATCTGGCGCAGCCGGAATTTGAGCGAAAGCGTCCGGCAGTTCGCCCTGTGGGTGCTGATCTTCCTCGCCGTCGTCACCGCCTATCTCTACCGTGGCGAACTGGAATCCTACTGGGCGCGCCTCTCCGGCGGCCTCATGCCCGGCCGCGCCGCCGTCTTCACCGACAATGAAGGCTATCAGGAAGTGGTCCTGCACAAGGTCATGAACGGCCATTTCGAGGCAAACGTCGCCATCAACGGCGCGAGCGTCCAGATGCTCGTGGATACCGGCGCCAGCACCATCGCCCTCTCCTATGCCGACGCGAAAAGCCTCGGTCTGGAGCCCGACAGCCTCGCCTACACCCAGCGCCTGATGACCGCCAACGGCGAAGCCCGAGGCGCCCCCGTCACCCTTTCCGAAGTCGCCATCGGCCCCATCGTCCGCAATGACGTCCGCGCCACCGTCGCCGAAGACGGCAAGCTCGACCAGAGCCTGCTGGGCATGAGCTTCCTCTCCACGCTCGACATGATGCAGATGAAGACGGACGAGCTGCGGCTGAGGGATTAGTGAACGTGGCGAGCCGGCAATCGCTGGCTGCGGTTTGCGGTTACAGGCTTCAAACGCCGCTCTCGCTGCGCCGCACGAGGCGTCGATACCAGACGGTCCAGAGGCCAAGGACGGCCATGCAACCATAGGTGATGAACGGGCTGACAATCATGTAGTCATGGATATTGAGGGCGAACACGAGCGCTGAGGCCGCAGCCGCGGCGGAGAGCAGACTGCAACCCCACACGACCGTCATGACCGTCATCACGCGCCGGAAGCGTGGCGTGTCGCGCCGCGCCTCGAAAGCGGAGACCTTATCGGGCGACGAGCGGACGAGCCGAGCGTGGGCGAGCTGGTAGATCAGCGGCCGCCCGATCACGGCAGAGCCGAGAAATGCCAGCCCGATTACGGCCGATACGAGATTTTCCCGCAGGAGAAGAAAGCGCGCCGAGCCGCCGCCAAGAAGAGCGAGCAGCGAGAGTGCAATACCGGCAAGGACCAGCATCGAAAGCGCGTCGATCCTTCGGCGGTAGACAAGCTGAGCGATAGACCACAGCAAAGGCGGAACTGACGATGCCACCAATGCGGCGACATCGCCGGCCTGGGGTGAAACACGGTCATATATCAGAAGGGGCACCGCGAAATTGATGCAGATATCGGCAAGAATACCCAAAAAACGTCTGGCCATGCCTGTCTCCAATGTTTACAGTGTAAGCATAGAGTGGAAGGTAACGGTGTCAACATCGAAAAGCGTTATCATCACGGCGATCTTCGCGCGGCCCTGATCGAGGTCGGATTACGTCTGCTCGCGGAACGCGATGTCGAGGGCGTTTCGCTGCGTGAGATGGCGCGCGAGGTCGGGGTTACCGCGACCTCGGTGTACCGGCATTTCCCGGACAAGGCAGCCTTGATGACCACGCTGTCAGCAGAGGGGCTGGCTCGGCTCGCTGCCACGCAAAACGAGGCAGCCAAGGGAATTGGGGACAGCAAGGCGCTCTTTGCCGCGACCGGCAGAGCCTATGTGCGCTTCGCGCTTTCCAATCCGGCCCTCTTCCGCATGATCTTCTCCGCGCCGGCCCGTTCCCGCGCGACAGGAGAAGCGGAAGCGCTGCGGATGTTACGCGCAAACGCCGCTGCATCCATGGGTGCCTTGCCCGACCGGGACGCCGTCGAGGTGGCAGCCCTGCGCTCATGGTCTCTCGTCCATGGTCTCTCGATGTTGATGCTCGACGGTCAACTTCCTTCCGACGACCGGCTGATTGAAGCCCTTGTTACGTAACCGATGGTTTGCAAACAGACCTTTGCCCGGGGAACCGTTATGCCGCCGGGCGACCGACTGCCTACCCCGCTAATTCCGCAACCGATACCCCGTCCGAAAGATCCAGACCAGCACACCCATCAGCACGGCCAGAAACCCGATGATGATGCCGAAGCTCACCAGCGGGCTGACTTCGGAGATCTCGAAGAACGACCAGCGGAAGCCGGAGATGAGGTAGAGCACCGGGTTGGCGTGGCTGACCGCCTGCCAGAAGGGCGGCAGCATGGAGACGGAATAGAAGCTGCCGCCGAGGAAGACCAGCGGCGGAATGACCAGCATCGGGATGAGGTTCAGCTGCTCGAAGTCCTTCGCCCAGATGCCGATGAGGAAGCCGAACAGCGAGAACGTCACCGCCGTCAGCACGAAGAACACCAGCATGACGAACGGATGCGCGATGCTCAGATCCACGAAGAGCGAGGCCGTGGCGAGGATGATCAGCCCGACCAGCATTCCCTTGGTCGCCGCCGCCCCGACATAGCCCAGCACGATCTCGGTCATGGAGATCGGCGAGGACAGGATCTCGTAGATCGTGCCGGTGAATTTCGGGAAGTAGATGCCGAACGAGCCGTTGCCGATGCACTGCGTCAGCAGCGTCAGCATGATCAGGCCGGGGGTGATGAAGGCGCCGTATGACACGCCGTCGATCTCCTGGATGCGCGAGCCCACCGCCGCGCCGAAGACGATGAAATAGAGCGAGGTGGAAATGACCGGCGACACCACGCTTTGCAGCAGCGTGCGCCGCGTGCGCGCCATTTCGAACAGGTAGATCGCCTTGACCGCTTCGACATTCATGCCCGCTTCTCCACCAGTTCCACGAAAATATCCTCGAGCGTGCTCTGTCGCGTCGAGATGTCCTTGATCCGCAGGCCGGATTCCGCAACGGCCGCCAGCAGCGTGGTAATGCCCGTGCGCCCGCCAGAGGCGTCGTAGTCGTAGATCAGCCGCCCGCCGCCGTCCTCCAGCTTCAGCTGATAGGGCTCGAGCCCCGGCGGCAGGGCTGTCACTGGCTCGGCCAGCTCGATGCGCAGCTGCTTGCGGCCGAGCGTCTTCATCAGCGCGCTCTTCTCCTCGATCAGCAGGATCTCGCCGCCATTGATCACGCCCACCCGGTCGGCGATCTCCTCGGCCTCCTCGATGTAGTGGGTCGTCAGAATGATCGTCACGCCATCTTCGCGCAGCGCCTGAACCACCTTCCACATGTCCTTGCGAAGGTTGACGTCCACGCCCGCCGTCGGCTCGTCCAGAAACAGGATGCGCGGTTCGTGGGAGAGCGCCTTGGCGATCAGCACCCGCCGCTTCATGCCGCCGGAAAGCTCCCGCAGCATGTTGTCCTTCTTGTCCCAGAGCGACAGGTCGCGCAGCACCTTTTCGATATGGGCGGGGTTGGCCTTCTTCCCGTGCAGCCCGCGCGAGAAGGACACCGTGTTCCACACCGTCTCGAACTGGTCGGTCGTCAGCTCCTGCGGCACGAGCCCGATGATCGACCGCGTCGCGCGAAAGTCCTTCACCACGTCATGGCCGTTCACCAGCACCGTGCCGGAACTCGGATTGACGATGCCGCAGATGATGGAGATCAGCGTCGTCTTCCCCGCGCCGTTCGGCCCGAGCAGCGCCAGAATCTCCCCCTCCGCGATGTCAAGGCTGACACCCTTCAGCGCCTGAAACCCGGACCCGTAGGTCTTGACGAGATTGGAAACGGAGACGATGGGCGCCATGAAGATCATCCGGAGTGAGGGGGACGGGATGCCTTATATGGCATCGGCGCGCCAAAAGTCACCCGACGTCCTCAGCCGGTCTCAAACCAGCGCGTTGATGAAAAACTGGATGGCGTTCAACAGCAGAAACACCCCGAACCCGATTTCCAGATGCCGGCGGCTCAGTGCATGGGCGGCGCGCACGCCGAGCGGCGCGGTCACGAGCGTCACCGGAATGACCAGCGCCACCGCCAGCCAGTTGACGAAGCCGGTCGAAAAAGCCGGCAGCCCCGCATCGCCCCACCCCGCCCAGACATAGCCGATGAGCCCCGGCACCGAGATCAGCGCGCCGAGCCCGGCCGATGTCGCCACCGCCTGATGGATCGAGCGGCCGTAGACCGTCATGAAGATGTTGTTGAGCACGCCGCCGCCGATACCCATCAGCCCCGAGAGAAGGCCGATCGCCATGCCCACCAGCCAGCGCAGCGGGTTTCCGGGCAAATCGGTGCCAAGCCGCCAGCTGTCGCGGTTGAAGAACATCCGCAGCGCCATGAGCAGCGACATCACCGAAAACACCGCCATCAGCACCGTGCCGGAGACATAAGCCGCGATGACCGATGCCAGCAGCGTTCCCACCGGCACCGCCACGATCCATCCTCTCAGCAGCGCCATATCCACCGCCCCGCGCTTGCGGTGCGCGAGAAACGAGCGGATCGCCGTGGGAACGATGATCGCAAGCGACGTGCCCAGCGCCAGATGCATCCGCACGGCATCGCCGACGCCGATAGCGTGGAAGGTGTAGAAGAAGACCGGCACGAGGATCGCACCGCCGCCGATGCCGAAGAGACCCGCCAGCATGCCGGCGAAAGCGCCCGCGACGCCGAGCACCAGCGCGAAGAACAGAAGATCGATCAGCGGAGGCATGAAAAAGCTTTCGAAGGCACGGGAGATGCACCATTGGACGGCGCGGGAAGAAGCCCCCTCCACCTGTCATCAATCCGTCGCCGGAATCAATCATTTTCCCCTGGCACACGGTGCGGCCTCACCGCCTCGCCTCGTGGTTTGCACCGGTCGGCTGGCAGTCCCCTCCCGCGCGGTTTTTTGAAGGCCGGCTCCCGGCTGAAAACGGGAGACCGGCCGTTTTTTTCACGTCAGGATCGTCTTCAGGTGCAATGCCGGTAGCCGGATTTGCGATTGCGCAGGTCGAAGTGGAAATGATCCTTGTGGAACGGATCGCTGCCCGGTCCGAGCACCGTATTGAAATATTTGCAGCTGTCCTGCCGTACCGCCTTCAGCAGGCCCTTTTCCCGGAAAGCGAAGAAGCCGGGCTTGCGCACGTCGATTTCCTTGCCGTTCTTCAGCACGAATTTGCCCACGTCGATGGCATTGCCGTGCGCATGCTCTGACATGGCCGCACCCCGGCGCGAGTTCATCGTCCGGCAGGAATAGCCGCCGAGCGGCTTGATGGTGCCGATACCGGTCAGATACCGGTAGCGGGCAGACGGTGCGAGTTCGTTCTTCACCCACAGCGCGAAGGCTTCCGTCACCTCGCAGTTCAGCTTCACCGCCGGCTTGACCTTGATGTCGCCGGAAAGCCCCGAAAGCTGGATCGGATAGTCGATGCCGCAGGATGGGCCGTTGGAAATGCGCGGCACGTCGGTAAAGCTCACGCCGAGCTTCGTCAGCCGCTTGCGGCAGGCGATCTCGGATGCCGGCATCTGCCCGCTGAAATCCGGTTCGGAAACGGAATCGACGGGATTTCCGGCGCGCGGCAGAAAGGCCACCTGCTCCTCGCGGGCCTTATCCCGCCGCTGGATCATCACCCGCTGTTCCTGCTCCAGAAACTGCGCCTTGCGCCGCGCCTCCATCTCCATCCGCTCGGGCGTCAGCGGCGGCAGGTCCGGGTCGCCCTCGGGCGATGCGGCCTCTGCTGGCGCAGCCCCGCCACGCGCCGGAACCGAGAGCACATGCACGCTGTTGGTCCCGATGCCGTCCACCAAAACCGGCCCCGCCGGGATGGTTTGCCCGCTCGGCTGTCCCACTTGCCCTACAGTTCCACCATGAATGTCGCGGCTCTGCTCTTCCGCCAGCCCCACCACCGGCGCGGCCGTCACCATGCGGTCGATATCGACACCCTCTTCCGGGATCGGCGACATCGCGGCCTGCCCCGCCTTTGACATTGGCTCTTCCCGAACGGGATAGCTCGCCACGCGCTCTTGAGACACTGGCCGAGACACCGGCGAAACGCCGCTCATGCGCGCGGGCGGCTCCAGAACGTCGGTCGAACACGCCGCCAGCGCGAGCATCAGCCCGAGCGAGAGCATCGGCCGGCCGGAAAAGGATCTGTCGGGAGATGAGGACGTCGCCATGCCGGTTGTCGCCTTTCGAACGGAGCCGTTTCCCGGACGCGGCCGGAGCAAGGCACGCACGAGTTTCGATGGGCCGGGCCGCCCGCAAGAACCGGAGCGGCTATCTGCCCTGCCGAAACATGCATGGCCTCTTCGGTCATTTCCGGGCACGCGCAGCGGCCGGCAGCCCATCGTCCAAGTTTACGTCGGCATGGTGAATGAAAGGTTACCTTCGTGCGGAATCGGACCGCCCGCAGCCGTTTACTCCGGCCGGGAAAACGGCTAGCATCGGGCTTCGGCGAGCGCTCGCGCATCGCCGGTCTGGACGCAGGACGTCCGCATCCCGAGGGGGCTCGGGCAGAATCGCAGACCACAGACAGGACCTGACAAGAGCGCTCGCATTCTTGCGTCTCTGCGAAGGAAACCGGCGCATGATGGTGGAAGAGGCCCTTTGAGGAAAGGGCCCGAGGGAGAGGGCCAGCCATGGAAAATCGTGTATCGACCGCGTCGAACGACAATCCTGATGCCGCTCCCGATGCCGGCATGGCGGTCAGCGTCGTTGCCGACCGCGACGAGTGGAACGTCGTGATCGTGGAGAACGGCGTCGAACGCCTGCAGTCCTTCGTCCAGTACGACTGGGCCCTCAGCTACGCCCGCGGCCAGCGCCTCCGTCTGGGCCTGCCCGCCCTTGCGCACGCGTCGATACCCGCTCAGGCATAGTCGACCGATCGTTCGCGCGGGCCTCCGGCACGGACACCGCCCCGTGCCTTCATCGTCTCCGAAGGTCGGGAGCGAGAATGCCCCGCTCCACGTCCTGCCCGCCGGCGTCCGGGGATTACCTCACCTCGCCCTGAGCCGGAAACCGGCCCGGGCTATATCTTCCCTCAGGCCGCCCGCGCAATCCGGCGCGAAAAGCCGCCGGCCCCATACCGGCCTGCATCGGTCCGGCCTGCATCGGATCCCAGCCGGAACTGCTCCACCAGCGCCATCAGTGCGTAGGCTTCCGTTGCCAGCTCGCCGCTTGCCGCAGTCGTCTCGGCCACCATCGCGGCGTTCTGCTGGGTCATCTGGTCCATCTGGTTGACCGAGGTGTTCACTTCGCCCAGCGCCGAGGACTGGTCGCTGCTGGCCGTGGCGATGACCTCCACATGGTCGCTGATCACGGAGATCTTGGCGCTGATCGCCGCGAGCACGGCGCCCGCGTCCTTCACGAGGCTGGAACCCGCCCCGACTTCGCCCGTCGAGGTGTCGATCAGCCGCTTGATCTGCCGCGCCGCTTCGGCGGAGCGCTGGGCGAGTTCACGCACCTCCTGCGCCACGACAGCAAAGCCCTTGCCCGCATCGCCGGCCCGCGCCGCCTCGATGCCGGCGTTCAGCGCCAGCAAGTTCGTCTGGAAGGCGATATCGTCGATGACCTCGATGATCTGCTCGATCTCGCGCGATGCCGTTTCGATCCGGCCCATCGCCGAGATGGCGCTGGCAACGACCTGGCTGGAATCGTCGGCACTCTTCTTGGTCTCGCGAACGACGCCGTTCACCTCCGCTGCGCGGCTCGCCGACGACCGCACCGTCACGGTGATCTCCTCGACGGCGGCTGCGGTCTCCTCCAGCGAGGCGGCCTGCGCCTCGGTGCGGCGGGACAGATCGTCGGCCGAAACGTGCAGCCGCTGGCCGTTGCCCTGAATGGCCACGACACTGGCGCGGATGCCGCCGAGCGTCTCGTCGAGCCGCGCGATCGAGCCGTTGAAGTCCTGCCGGAGCTTTTCCAGCCGTCCGGTGAACGGCGTGTCGATGGTCTGCGTCAGGTCACCCTGGGCGAGCCGGTCAAGACCGGCGCCGAGCGCCGTCACGGCGCGCTCGATCTCGGCCTCCGTGCCACGCCGCTCGCTGTCGCGCGCCGCGCGCTCCTCGTCCGTCAGCAGGCGCTGCGTCGCGGCGTCATCCTCCATCTGCCGGCGTGCCAGAGCATTCTCGCGGAAAACGGCCAGCGCCCGGGCGATATCGCCGAATTCGTCTGCGCGCTCGGCATAGGGAACATGAGTGTCGAGGTCGCCCTGCGAAATCGCCTGGACGGATCCGGTCAGGATCGCCATCGGACGCATCGTCCGCCGGATCGCAACCGTCGCGACGATGCCCATCAGCACGAGCACGCCCGCGCCCGTCAGCAGCGAGAGGACCAGCAGTTCGTTGATCTCGGCGAAGTAGACCTCCATGGGAATGCCGATGAAGATCGCTCCGACGACGGCCCCGCTGGCCGCCGTCACAGGCACGTACCCGGTCATGAAATCGCGCCCGAACAGCACGGCCTCGCCGAAATAGGCCTCGCCCCGGGCCAGCGCCGCCTGCGCGGGATGCGTCGCGGCAAGCTTGGTGCCCACGGCGCGCGCGCCCGTTTCGGTCTTCACATTGGTGGAGATGCGGACGTAGTCGCCGCCCTGCCTGGCAAACATCGTGGCAACGCCGCCAATGGTCTGCGCGGTCCGGTCCACGAGATCGTGGGTCGTGATCGCGGGCATGCTCTCGGCCGTGACGCTGGCAAGCTGCCCGTCCTTCAGGTTCACGGCAACGCCGGCCGTCGTTGCCGAATACAGGATCGCCATGGCGCGGCTTGCGCTGCGCGCATCGAGATCGGCATTGGCCATGACATGCCCGCTCAGCCGCACGTTCATGGCCGCAACCAGCGCGGCGAGACCGAGAAAGACGAGGGTCAGCGTGATAGCAACATTGCGCGCTACGACGGACAGGGAAAATCGGCGCATGCGTGCTCCTTGAAAGTTTGAAACCGGTAACGTCTGGAAAACCGGGGAGGCCTGGAAAATCGGAACAATCCGGATAACCGTCTGCGCGGCATCATCGCGGCAGAGCCGGCCGAAGCCGACCCACCGCAGAAAAGCCCGCATCGGCAGATCGCGAAACGTTAAACAACTGTGACGGGAGACCCTTTAACAAAAGGCTTAATTCCAACCCCATTTGTGGGCTTGATGCCACAATTCCGGGATGCATTCGCCACATGATGGCCTTGAAGGTCAATTTTCGTACAGGAAGACCCCGCAGGGGAATGACGCCGGCCTGCAACGGCGTTACACAGGATGCCACGCGCACCACCGGCCGTGCATCATTCCGGAGCGCCCACGATTCCGGCGCGCAGGCGCTGAAGCAGACGGAGAATGCCATGGCGAGCCCCAGCGGTGAACTGACCTTGCGAACCCTTGCCATGCCGGCCGATGCCAATGCCGCGGGCGATATCTTCGGCGGCTGGGTCATGGCCCAGATGGACCTGTCCTGCGGCATCCGCGCCGCCGAGCGGGCCCGTGGCCGCGTCGTCACCGCCGCCGTGCGCGAAATGGCGTTCGCCCTGCCGGTCAAGATCGGCGATACGCTCTGCATCTACACCGACATCGCCGCCGTCGGCCGCACGTCGATCACCCTGAAGGTCGAGGCCTGGGCCCAGCGCTATCTGTCGGACCGGATGGAGAAGGTCACGGACGCCACCTTCGTCATGGTCGCGCTCGATGCCGATGGCCATCCCACGCCCGTCCCCGGCGAACGCTGACCGCCGCTCATGAAAAAGGCGCCGCTCTCGCGACGCCCTTTCCCGATGCAACAAGACGTTCGCCTGCTTCAGGCGGCCCGCCGTATCTGCCTTTGCCCGTCGCCGCTCAGGCGGAACGTCTGCAGCAGGTCCTTCAGCGTCCGGCTTTCCTGCGCCAGCGTCTGGCTCGCCGCCGTGGTTTCCTCCACCATCGCCGCGTTCTGCTGCGTCATCTGGTCCATGCTGTTGACGGCGACGTTGACCTCCTGAAGGCCCGTCGCCTGCTCCCGCGCGGCCGTGGCGATGGAAGCGACATGGTCGTTGACGCGGTTGACCAGCGTTTCGATCTCCAGCAGCGCGTCGCCCGTCGAGCGGACGAGGGCCACGCCGTTTTCGACCTCGCCGGTCGAGCTGCGGATCAGTTCCTTGATCTCCTTGGCCGCCTGTGCGGAACGCTGGGCGAGTTCGCGCACCTCCTGCGCCACCACCGCGAAGCCGCGACCGGCTTCCCCGGCGCGCGCCGCTTCCACGCCGGCATTCAGCGCCAGCAGGTTGGTCTGGAACGCGATCTCGTCGATCACGCCGATGATCTGGCCGATGCGGGCCGAGGAGCCTTCGATCCGGCTCATGGCCTCGATGGCGCTGCGCACGATCGCGCCGGATTTCGCCGCGCTCGATTTCGTCTCCGCCACCATGCTGCGCGCCTCGCCTGCCCGCTCGGACGCGTTGCGCACCGTGGACGTGATCTGGTCGAGCGCCGCCGCCGTCTCCTCCAGCGCTGCCGCCTGCTGCTCGGTGCGGCGCGAAAGGTTGCCGGCCGCTTCCGAAATGTCGCCGGCATTTTCATGCACCACGTCGGTGGAGCGCGCGATGGCCTGCACCGCTCCGGCGAGTGCGGCCACGGCCTGGTTGAAGTCGTCGCGCAGCTTGACGTATTCCGGCGAGATCCGGTCGATCTCCGCCGTCAGGTCGCCGCCCGCCAGCGCTTCCAGCGCCTCGCCGACGGTGGCCATGGCCTCCGCCTGCTCCTGTGCGTGGCGCAGGGTGCGGGCCTCGTTACCGCGACGCTCGCTGTCGATCTCGCTTTGCTGCTCCGCTTCGCGGACGCGCATGGCGATCCGGTCGGACACGCTGTCGCGCAGGACGCTAAGGGCGCTGGCCATCTGGCCGATTTCGTCGCCACGGTCGGTTTCCGGCACAGGCGCGGACACGTCTTCCCTCGAGATCGCCAGCATCGCGCGTCTCAGCCGCTCGACAGGGCCGACGACGCTGCGCACCACAGCCAGTGCTACGCCTAGAATGAGCAGGCCAGCGACAAACAGGATCTCCATCAGCTCGATCAGGCTGCTGCGGAACATCGCCGCGAGATCGTCCGCATAGACGCCGTTGCCGACAATCCAGCCCCAGGGCTGGAAACCGGCCACATGCGAATATTTCAGCACAGGCCCGTCCACGCCGGGTTTCGGCCAGTAGTAATCGACATAGCCCTGCCCGCTCGCCTTCACCACGTTGACGAACTCGACGAACATCTTCTTGCCGTTCGCGTCCGTCGTATTGCTGTTATCCTTGCCGTTCATTTCGGGCTTCAGCGGATGCATGATCATGCGGCTCTGCATGTCGATGACGAAGAGATAGCCACTGTTTTCATAGCGCATCGCTTTGACAGCCTCGAGCGCCGCCGCTTGCGCCTGGGCTTGCGTCATCGTTCCCGCCGTCTCCAGGCCATGATAGTAGGCGAAGATGCCCACTGCGGTCTGGTCGATCGACGAAAGCATGGTCTTGCGCCCGTCCACAAGACGTTCGTTGGATTCGAACAGCGCGAACGTCATGGCCCCCGCCATGATCAGCAGCGCCATTGCGACGAGCGCATAGAGCCGCACGGAAATGCGAAATTGTTTCATGAAAATGTTCCCCAAACATCAGTATTGCCTAAAATCTCATAAAACTGTTTCTAATGCCTTATCTCTTCGCTGATAAGTTGCAGGGTCCATGGATTTCGGTCTCGCAGTGTCTCCGCGTCCGGCGCAAGGTCAGGGTGAGGCGTTTGATGACCGCCCCGTACACGATGTGTTCTTCTCCCCTTCACTTTCGCCCAGACTCTCTCCATATTTCCGGCATGGCCAGATCTCCGAAGAAAACAGCAGCCTCCCCGCGTGAAACATCCGGGTTCGAGGAAGCAGCGCAGGCGCCGTTCGAAGGCGCGCCCCTGTCGAATCCCTTGTCCGGTTCCGTCGCCGACTGGGTGAAGCAGCTCGAGGCGGAGGCCGAGGCCTCCTCGCACGAGAGCCGCCGCGACGTCGCCTCGAAAGCCGGCAAGCACCGCAAGCAGGTCGAGATCGCCGCGGCGAAAGCCAAGGCGAAGCCGGTCGAGCCCGCGCTGTCCACCAAGGCGCCGAAGGCCTCGAAGTCCGCGCGCGGCACCTCCATGGGCGCCGCCACCGATCCGAAGTCCCGCGCCGCCGCCGGCCTGCCCGCCGTTTCCGGCATGGATATCTCGCTGGAGGAGTCCGCCACCCTCGCCCCCGGCGCCGTCACCGCCACGGTGGATGCGCTGGCGAGCCTGATCGAGAGCGGCAATCCGCTCTTCAAGGACGGCAAGATGTGGACGCCGCACCGTCCCGCCCGCCCGTCGAAGTCCGAAGGCGGCATCAGCATCGAGATGGTCAGCGAGTACCAGCCCGCCGGCGACCAGCCCACCGCCATCAAGGACCTCGTGGAGGGCCTCAACAGCGGCGAGCGCTCCCAGGTCCTGCTCGGCGTCACCGGCTCGGGCAAGACCTTCACCATGGCCAAGGTGATCGAGGCCACCCAGCGCCCCGCCGTCATCCTCGCGCCCAACAAGACGCTGGCGGCCCAGCTCTATTCGGAGTTCAAGAACTTCTTCCCCAACAATGCGGTGGAGTATTTCGTCTCCTATTACGACTACTACCAGCCGGAAGCCTATGTGCCGCGCTCCGATACCTTCATCGAGAAGGAAAGCTCGATCAACGAGCAGATCGACCGCATGCGCCACTCCGCCACGCGCTCGCTGCTGGAGCGCGACGACGTCATCATCGTCGCCTCGGTCTCCTGCATCTACGGTATCGGCTCGGTGGAAACCTACACCGCCATGGCGTTCCAGATGTCGGTCGGCGACCGTCTTGACCAGCGCCAGCTCCTCGCCGATCTCGTCGCCCAGCAGTACAAGCGCCGCGACATGGATTTCCAGCGCGGCAGTTTTCGCGTGCGCGGCGATACGATCGAGCTCTTCCCCGCCCACCTTGAAGATGCCGCCTGGCGCATCTCCATGTTCGGCGACGAGATCGATGCCATTACCGAGTTCGACCCGCTGACCGGCAACAAGACCGGCGACCTGAAATCGGTCAAGATCTACGCCAACAGCCACTATGTCACGCCGCGCCCGACGCTGAACGCCGCCATCAAGTCCATCAAGGAGGAGCTGAAGCTCCGCCTCGCGGAACTCGAAAAGGCCGGCCGCCTGCTGGAAGCCCAGCGGCTGGAGCAGCGCACGCGCTACGACATCGAAATGCTGGAGGCCACCGGCTCCTGCGCCGGCATCGAGAACTATTCCCGCTACCTCACCGGCCGCCGCCCGGGCGAGCCGCCACCGACCCTGTTCGAATACATCCCCGACAATGCCCTCCTGTTCATCGACGAGAGCCACGTTTCCGTCAGCCAGATCGGCGGCATGTACCGGGGCGACTTCCGGCGAAAGGCGACGCTGGCCGAATACGGCTTCCGCCTGCCCTCCTGCATGGACAATCGCCCGCTCCGCTTCGAGGAATGGGACGCCATGCGCCCCAACACCATCGCCGTCTCCGCAACGCCGGGCGCGTGGGAGATGGACCAGTCCGGCGGCGTCTTCGCCGAGCAGGTCATCCGCCCCACGGGCCTCATCGATCCCCCGGTCGAGGTGCGCCCCGCCAAGAGCCAGGTGGACGACGTGCTGGGCGAGATCCGCGACACCGCCGCCAAGGGCTATCGCACGCTCTGCACCGTGCTGACCAAGCGCATGGCGGAAGACCTCACCGAATACCTGCACGAGCAGGGCATCCGCGTGCGCTACATGCACTCCGACATCGACACGCTGGAGCGCATCGAGATCATCCGCGACCTGCGTCTCGGCGCATTCGACGTGCTGGTGGGCATCAACCTGCTGCGCGAAGGTCTCGACATTCCCGAATGCGGCTTCGTCGCCATTCTCGATGCCGACAAGGAAGGCTTCCTCCGCTCGGAAACCTCCCTCGTCCAGACCATCGGCCGCGCCGCCCGAAACGTCGACGGCAAGGTCGTGCTCTACGCCGACAAGGTCACCGGCTCCATGCAGCGCGCCATGGACGAGACCTCCCGCCGCCGCGAAAAGCAGATGGCCTATAACGAGGCCCACGGCATCACCCCGGAATCCGTCAAGGCGAAGATCTCCGACATTCTCGACTCGGTCTACGAGCGCGACCACGTCCGCGCCGATATCGCAGGTGCCTCCGGTAAAGGCTTCGCCTCCGGCGGACACATGGTCGGCAACAACCTCGCCGCCCATCTCGAAGCGCTCGAAAAACAGATGCGCAACGCCGCCACCGACCTCGACTTCGAAACCGCCGCCCGCCTCCGCGACGAGATCAAACGCCTCAAGGCCACCGAACTCGCCACCATGGACGACCCGATGGCGCGACAGGAGGCCCGCGCTCAGGAAGGCGGAAGCAAGGCCGACCAGAAGGCTGCCAAGGCCCGCGATGCCGCCAAGGCGCAGGAAGTCGCCACAGGCAAATCGAAAACCGCGCGAAAAGGAGAGACAACCGCAGACGAGGACTCGGAAAGCGCCGAAGGCGCCCTCCCTTCTCCCCGCAAGCGGGGAGCCGACACCCCGGAAGAAAGCGCCCAAAGGGCGGATGAGGGGCAACCCCAACCACAGCCCGCAACCTCCCTCTTCCGCCAAAATTCCCTCGACAATATGGGCCCCGGCACCGACACCGAGCGCCCCCTTTTCCGCCGCAACGACCTCGACGAAATGACCGTCGGCCGCACCGAAAAACCCGTCCCCGGCGCCCTCCCCGTCAAACCCGACGCGGCAAAGTCCACCAAGCGGTTCTCCCCGCTAACCGAAGGCTTGCCGGAGCGGGCCACCGACGACCCCCGCCCGCTGGTCAGGGCGAAATCAGGTGTCGGCAGCTACGAGGATGCGGGGGATGTGAAGCGGCAGAAGGGCCGGACCAAGGGGAAGACGGGGCGGCCGGGTCGGTGAGGTGAGGTGTTTGCTTCAGGAACAATGCAGCGTCAAAGCTCTATCGAATGTTACCCTAATCATTGATTTAGTGAGCCGACGATAACGTTGCGTTTGGTCAGAGAAACCAGGTTTTAGCCCTATGAAAGTTTTGTTGGCTCTTGCGACATACTTCACAAATGTCCAACTACGAACTCCAGAGTTCTGCCCGACTGTAACGTTTCTTAAAATCTTAGTCTCAATGCTATCGAATGGGTAATTAGCAATAAGCCATGACTTCCCCTTTGCTCGAAATCGTTTCACAAACCGAACTGCGCCTCCGTATGCCCGACGCTTCATCCGACGCCAAGCATTCGACATTGTGGAATCTTTAAGCTTTACTCTTCGGCCATCGAACTCAAAGCCTAGATACTCTAGGCCATTTTTACTGGATTTTCCAAACCCCCGTGAATAGTTCAAATACAAACCAGCGCGCTCGTAGGACGAAACGCAAACTTTTTTGTCCTGAATTTTCATATGGCTGCCGTGTCTTTTTATTGTTTTCTGCAGGAACTCTTTTGCGTCCAGTTCAGCGTTGCCTTCTCTTTTGGGGATCACAATAACAATATCATCAGAGTATCGACGATACAGTCCCTGACGCTCAGCAACCCAATCAGAAACCTCTTTGTCAAAATCGATAAGGTAAAAGTTCGCAATTAGATCAGAAATTGGCAGCCCCTGAGGTATACCGAAATCAAAGGCGTTCTTTTGAAGAAGGCTCGGTAAACTGCCCGTTCCTCTCACCGTGTCTCGGAACTCTTTTGGCGAACAAATCTGCCGGTATCCAGCAGACTTAAGTGCGTCAATTTTTCTCTGTCTTCGTTCCGTGCGAGTACCAACGGTTGGCTTTTGCCTGAGCTCCAACCTCTCGAAGAGCCTCTCTAGGTCTACTACGCAGTATTTGGTCACTGCTTTGTAGACAGCAAGATGATCGGCAGGCAGAGGCTTGCCAACTAAGCTCTCCCAGATCGTCAGGATTCGCCCGTGGTCTAAACTTTCAAAGTAAGACTTAATGTCCACGACAGTTGCGTAGCTGTCTCCTGTGTCCGCTATGAATTTGAAGACGTCAAAAGCGAAGTCGATATTTGACTTGTTTGACCCTCTCTCACCCGCAATTTTTCTGTATGCGATTGCAACTTCAGACAAGCCAAGCTCAGCTAACTTCCGCTCGTATAGCGGAACAATTGCTGCCCTGTAACGCGCGAAAATAGCGGCATCTAGCCGCGCGGCATATCGAAGTGGGCGAACTTTTACGTTCCGAACACCGTCTTCTCGGAACTTTGTCCAGCTTTCCTCAAACTTCAGCAACGGAAAGAACGGATGACGCGCAACTAAGTCGCGATCGTTGGCAATTTTTACAATCTTGCTGACAGGAATCAGGCGATCAAAGTGGACATATCTTTTGATATCTTTCTCACGCGGAAACCAACCTAGATCGTGAGTGGAGGCAGCAACACTATTAGGCATAGTATAGTTACTGCCTCCGCCAATATATCATGGCATTCGCGCCACTATCTTCCTACTACAACGAAGTGTGCTATACTGCAATATCGGAAATCGTGTCGGCGATCGCCGGCAAGATAGTCGAACGATCTTCACTGCGAATCCTCATCGGAGCAATCCAAATGATTATCGAGCTTATGACCGCCTGTCCTATTGACAGTTTAAACACTTGACTCACGCGTTACCGTGATCCGGAACCGCCTCCAATTCACTTTATCAGAATTGGTCTTGCCGTCTGGGAACCCCCATATGCAATATATGGCTTGTCGCGTTTGTGCGTTCAAGGGTTGTTTTCTGTAAGCCGTAAAAATCATCATATCCTCTTTAGAGCGGTGGTGACAATCTTACTCTCAACCTTAGCCGGCGCTTGCCGTGTCCTGAGTGCCCTACCCCGGAACAACCCACCCCCACCCCAGTTCTCTCCCGAGCCCAAACCTCAGGAGCGCCCCATGACAGCCCTCGCAGATACCTTCATCTCCGCCCTTCACCGCCTCGAATCCGATCGCGATATCGACACCATCGCGAACCTCTTTGCCAATGACGCGAGCGTGTCCAATCCGCTGGTGTCCTATGACGATGGCGGGGTGGATGCGGCGAAGACGTTCTGGTCGCATTACCGCGATGCCTTTGACGAGATTTCGTCCGAGTTCCGCGCCGTGACGGATACGGATGGCGTGGCCTTTCTCGAATGGCGCAGCCGTGGTTCGGTCGATGGCGAGGCCTTCGATTATGGTGGCGTCAGCGTGCTGGAGGAGGCGGACGGCAAGATTTCGTCGTTCCGCACCTATTTCGACAGCGCGCAGATCCCCCGCGCTCACTCGACCGGCGGCGAAGGAACCGGCCGGAATGGCCAGACAGCGAACGGGGGCGAGACCGCAAAAGCGAAACCGGACATCGAGCTGACGGGGAAAAAGAACGGCGAGGACGATCTGGATACCGCCCAGCGCGAAGCCGCCGAGCAGCGCGCACAGGGCGGCTACAGCTGATCCCGACTGCGTGAAAATCCGTTTGTAAACAAGGAGGCAGGCCGGAAACGGTTCTGCCTCCTTCCCGTTCCGGCACCCGCCTCGGCCCTGCAGCGCGGCGCCGTGGAGCGCGCCCGCGCCCTGTTTTGCGAGCGCCGTTCTCCCCGCCATGTGCAGCCTCCGGCATACTGACCCCGTTCCGCTCTCGGATACACCGGCAGGCGTGCCGGCGAGGCGGAGCCGGCTGTGAGGTGGGGGGAACGACGTGCGCCTCCCTCGTCACGGTCCGCATACGACCTCCCCCCGAAACGGCGGCCCGTCGCGCAAGTGCCGGTCCGTGTGGGTTCGGGTTTGCCTTCGCGGCATGCAACGCGGTCCCGTCCTGCCCTTCGGGCGGCGGGAACCCCGGCAGAGAGGCACTTCCGGGCATAAACCGCCGAACGGGGCGCCGGAAGGTGTCATCTATCTACCTATCAACGCGGCAGCTTCCGGCGCCCCGTCCGAACGTCCGGCCAGACAGCCGGTCCAGCATCGATGCGCCAGACCACGAGGCAAAACCGCCTGCGTGAAGGAGACCGCATGTCCAGACGAAACCCGACATCCCCCGACATCGCCCCGATCAGTGCTCAACAGCCCAACGCCCAACCGATCAGTGCGCAACCGACCGAAGCAAATCCGCCCGTCCCGCATCCGACCGCGGACCGCAAGCCGAACCCCGTCTGCGCTGTCGCGGATGTCCTGCTCGCGCCGGCCTTCCTCTGCCACCGCGCCCGCTGCCGCCGTCATCGTGGCTGCAGCCTGCCCGGCGCGACGGCGCCCGACCCGGATATTCCCGTCCGGCAGCAGGAAACCTGCTTTCCGCGCTGCATCGTGGAAGCGCCCGCCCACATTCGCGCGGAATTCATGCTCTTCCTCGCCGCACTGATGCACGTGGAAAAGCGTCTGGAGCCGGGCCTGCTCCAGACCTGGAACGGGATTTTCGACACCGACGACGACACCAACGCCGGCATTCACGCCGCCCTCACCCTCGCCGCCCGGCGCCTGCCCGCGGGAGATCCCCTGCTGGCGGAGTTTCGGGAATTCTGGCGCGCGGAAGACGCTCGCAAGGATGGGAATGAGGAGGCGTTCACGGGTGAGGTTTGAGAGATAGACCCTCTCCGGCCTTCCTTCCTACGTCCTGCTCACTCCGCCGCCTCGTCCCGCAGCGCCTCCAGCTCGTAGCGATACCCCTCCAGCATCAGATAGGCCTGCTCGATCACCTCGATCTGCCCCTCCGCGCTGCGAATCGCCTCGGCGATGGATTGCGAGCGCGCCCGCAGCATCGAGCCCAGCACATCCGCCTCCGGTCGCCGTCCCAGCCGGTCCATGTGCTGGCGCACGCGGGTGCGGTGGCGCTCCAGTTCCAGAATATGGAAGCGGCTTTTGACGATATCGTCGGAAAGACGGCGGCGCATGGCCGCCACCGGGTCGAAGCTGCCGGGCTCGCGCTCGTCGAGGATGACCTCGTTGACCAGCGTTTCGATTACCAGCAGCCCCTTCAGGTCGCGCGGGTCGGCGAGCTGCGGGTCGTAGCCGGTATCGTCGAAGATCTTGCGGCGCACGGGGTCGCGCAAGAGGTCATAGGCCGCCTGCAGCTTGCCGAAGGCCTCCGCGTCGCCGCCCTGGTCGGGATGCGCCGTCTTCGCCACCTGGCGATAGGCCGTCTTGATCGCAGCCTCGTCGGCGTCGCGCTCCACGCCCAGCATCGCATAGGGATCGATCACCTTGCCCCCAATCCTCTCGCCGCATCGGCTCGTCTGCCCGTACTTCAAAAAGGTCACGGGTCTTAACATACAGTGTCAGCCACCTTTGCAGTACCCGCCCCGGCCGCCGGCATCAACCCTTTGCAGGCTCCGGCGGCGCGCTGTGCACCGCTTGCGGACACTCCGTCACGCATCCGACGAAAATGTGGAGGCCCGGCCATTTTCTCCGATCCGTCGTCCTGCGGACCCGCTTGCCAAGGCGCGTATTTGCTGGCAGAAATATACCGTTCGGGCTGTTCATCCCGGAGACTGGACTGATGTGGTTGTGCCGCTCGGCGGCGTTCCGGTGGAGATATCCGCTGTGGACACGGCCGAACGGCAGCATGGGGCGGATGGCCGGCCAGGCCTTGCGGCTCCCATGGGCGTAGACGTTCTTTGCTCCCGTACGTGACATCCAGACCGCGTGTCCGCAACGACACGCATGACCGCCCGCCTCCCCGGCACCGGGGGTGCGGTTACCACAGCAAGGGAAGACCAGAGGACATCCCCCATGGCCACCAAAGGCATCGTAAAATTCTTCAACCAGGACAAGGGTTTTGGTTTCATCACTCCTGAAGGCGGCGCGAAGGACGTATTCGTCCACATCTCCGCTCTCCAGGCCGCCGGCCTCCAGACCCTGAAGGACGGCCAGCAGGTCACCTTCGACACCGAGCCGGATCGCATGGGCAAGGGCCCCAAGGCCGTCAACATCAGCGCTGCATAATCTGCCGCTGAGAGACCACGGAAACGGCGCCCCTCGTGGCGCCGTTTCTGTTTGGCGTCATGCTGAAAATATTCCCGTCGCCCTCTCCCCGGTCGGCATGGGCGGAGTACAGTGATCGTCGGAGGTTCGGAAAACGCCGATGCCGATCTCTACCGCGCTTTTTTCTCCCGCTCTTTGAACAAGCCGAAGCTTTGTCAGCGCCGCCCGTTCACTCCGCCGCGTCACGGTCTCCGGCAACGGAAAGGACGGCGGCAAACGCAGCGGCGATCACCTCCGGCCCGGCTCCCGCCCGCGTCGCATCGGCCGAAAGGATCTGCCGGAACCGCCGCGCCCCCGGCCAGCCCTGAAACAGGCCGACCATATGCCGCGTCACATGCACCAGCCGCCCGCCAGCCGCGATATGCGCCGCCGCATAGGCCATCATCGCATCCCGCACGCCACACCAGAAATCCGGGGAGCGCCGATGCCCCGCCCCTGTGAAATCGTCCAAATCGCGCGCCAGGGGCGCTGCCCCTGACGACGGATGCGGAAACGCGCCATCCACGCCTGTCAGCATCGCGCTATCATGATAGGCAGCCCGGCCGAGCATGACGCCGTCCAGCGCAAGAGGCGTGTCAGCATGTTCCAGTTGCAGCAGAGCATCGTTCAGCGTGTGAAGCCCGCCATTGATGCCGATGAAGAGGTCGGGATTCTCCGCCTTGATCCGATGCACCAGCGCATAGTCGAGCGGCGGAATATCGCGATTCTCCTTCGGCGAGAGCCCTTGCAGCCACGCCTTGCGCGCATGCACCCACACGCCATCAACGCCCGCCGCCCGCACGAGGCGCAGCAGGTCCCGCAACGCGATTTCCGGTTCCTGGTCATCGACGCCGATCCGGCATTTCACGGTCACCGGAACGGCAACCGAGGCCTTCATCGCCGCCACGCACTCTGCAACTACCTCCGGCTCCCGCATCAGGCAGGCGCCGAACGTGCCGGATTGCACCCGGTCCGACGGGCAGCCGACATTCATGTTGATTTCGCTATAGCCAAATTGAACCCCGATCCGCGCGGCCTCTATGAGCTTCGCCGGATCGCTGCCGCCCAGCTGCAACGCCACCGGCGTCTCCGCCACGTCGCACCGCAACAGCCGCTCCCGGTCTCCCCGCAGCACCGCATCGGCCACGATCATCTCGGTGTAAAGCAGCGCGTGGGCGGAAAGCTGGCGTGCGAAGTAGAGAAAATGCCGATCGGTCCAGTCGATCATCGGTGCCACAGCGAACACCGGCGGCGAAAACATGCGGGCCTGCGCGGTCTCGGGAGCGTTCTGAATGTTCGTCATCATCTCGTCTCGTCCGTTGAAAGCTATGACGCACGACGCTGTCGTGCGTCAGGCCCTGAGAGGCGGCCCCAGACCATTTGGCCGTTCCGTCCTCATATCCCCAGCTGCACCGCGGGCCAAGGCCCGGAGGTCCAACAGAATCACCGCAGCCATAACCGCAAAAGAAAAAAGCCTGCCGCGGGAGGAGGTGCGGCAGGCTTCATAAAAGGATCCGTGGGTCGGGAGGAGGTGACCCGGATCTCTCGAAGCACTCGGGAGGAGGATGAATGCTTCGGTGACTTCAAGATAATATTGCATTGCAGCAAAAGCAAGACGACCGGACATTTTTTGTTCGCCGTCCTCCGGTCACCTTCGCAATGGCCGCCAATCCTGTCTGCAGAAGCCCTATCTCCAGAAGCGCGAATGGCGGGTGTCGCGATCCTGCCCTGCGCCAAGCATGTAACCGGCAAGAAAGGCCGCGGCACCGACCAGCAGCAACACGGAGCCGGTCGCTGTCCGGTGATCCTGCACTGTCGCGACGACGGCGCCAGCTTCTCGTTGAACGGCAGCCGTGGCACGCTTCACATTTGCCGCTACGGTCGTCTTGTCTTCCAGTTCGCCCGTAAATCCCGTCTTGATGTCCGACATGTCGCTACTCCCGGGTTGAGTGAGGTATCCCTAAGAAGATCATACGGAGGATTTTTGTTCCGCACCGCCGAAACAAACGTCATTTATTGGCATTCTGTTTTTGCAGTGCGGCATATCGAGGCAAAATTTGCTTTACATGCCCGCCTTATTTTCGATTTTCCGAATTTTTCACTGGTTGCAAAGACCTGTTTCTGGCAAGCTCTTCGTGAGGTGCCTCATAAAAACCCGCTTCGCAGCCGCAAATGGTTGAGTCGCAGAAAACGGATCGCAAAAAAGAGGCAGAGGGAGAGAAACATGGTCGAGGAAAATCTGTACCGCATTGTAGAAGTGAGCGTGAAGCGTGGCGCCGATCGGCGCGATGTCGGCATCATGACGGTGCGCCAGGCTCTGGCCCTCCCCGATGTGCCGAGCCTTGAATACACCGATCCGGACCGCAAGACCCGCAGTGGCGGCCCTTTCATCACCCGCGCCCAGCTTCAGGCTTACGCCTGCCGCTGATGCGTTACTGTTTAAAACCGACCGGCGGCGTTCGTCGCGCCGGTCGGCGCTGCTAGCTGTGAAAGCGGCAGTCAATCCGCGGTTTCGTCGCGACGGAATCACCGCAATGTCTTCCCCGGGGCCTTGCCCGGGTGCTATCCTGCCGCTGTCATCAACAGCATCCGGATTGCCATGAACACCGTCATCCCCGCCGCCCCGCCCGTCATTCTGCCCGTTCGCGGCAAAGATGCCGGGTTCCCCGTCCGCCGCGTCTACTGCGTCGGCCGCAACTATGCCGCCCATGCCATCGAAATGGGGCATGATCCCTCGCGCGAGCCTCCCTTCTTCTTCCAGAAGAACGCTGAAAACCTCCTCCTGCCCGCCGAAGGCTTTCCCTATCCCGCACAGTCCAGCGACGTGCACCACGAGGTTGAACTCGTCGTGGCGCTGAAGGCAGGCGGCACCGATATCGATCCCGCCAATGCAATGGCGTGCGTCTGGGGCTATGGCGTTGGCATCGATTTCACGCGGCGCGATCTTCAGGCCGAAGCAAAGACCAAGGGCCACCCTTGGGCTGCCGCCAAGGCGTTCGAACATTCCGGCCCCGTCTCCCCGCTCGTCGCGGCGGAAGATTGCCCCGATCCCGCCAGCGGCCGCATCCATCTGAGCGTCAATGGCGAGACGCGACAGGATGGCGACCTCGCGCAGATGACGTGGAAGATTCCGGAGATCATCTCGGAGCTCTCCAAGCTCTTCACGCTCGCTGCCGGCGATGTCATCCTCACCGGCACCCCGGCCGGCGTCAGTGCGGTCAATCGCGGCGATGTCGTCACCTGCAGCGTCGAGGGTTTCGGCGACCTGACCGTCACCATCGTCTGAGATACGTCCTCTGCGGGAGCGATCCCGCAGACACCTCATCGGAACCGTCGGAGCCATCATGCCCCTCTACGCCCTCGGCGCGCGTCGTCCCACCTGTCCGCCGGAAAATCGTTACTGGATCGCACCGGATGCGCATGTCGTCGGGGATGTCGTGATCGGAGAGGATGTCGGCATCTGGTTCGGGGCCGTGCTGCGCGGCGATAACGAGCCGATCCACGTCGGCGCCCGCACCAACATCCAGGAAGGCGCCGTCGTTCATGTCGACGCCGGCTTTCCGGTCACCATCGGCGACGGCTGCACCATCGGCCACCGCGCCATCGTCCACGGCTGCACCATCGGCGACAACAGCCTCGTTGGTATGGGCGCGACCATCCTCAACGGCGCCGTCATCGGCAGAAATTGCCTCGTCGGCGCCAATGCTCTGGTCACTGAGGGAAAGGTCTTCCCGGATAACGCCCTGATCGTCGGCGCCCCGGCCCGCGTTCTGCGCACGCTGGATGACGCCGCGATTGCCGGTCTGCGCGCCTCTGCCGAGAACTACGTTCGCAACTGGAAGACCTTCGCGGCAACGCTGACACCTATCGAAGAGGAATGAACCAGCCCCCTCATACGGTTTCCGGCTGGATGCCGTCTGTTGGCATTGTTTTTTGTTGAGCGATGCTACCCCACTGCCGTCATGCCCGGTCTTGTGCCGGGCATCTGCTGCACTGCCCGCGATCTGGAGGACCATTGTGTTTGTTGGCAGGGACCTCACCAGATCCTCGGCACAGGGCCTGGGGATGACGGAGGAGAGGGCGAGCGACTGCTTGAAACCGGAATTCGGCATCGATCAGCCGGAAGCCCGGATCAGGCCGTGCAGTTCCCGCAATGTCCGCGCATTTCGATCGTCGTCTTCTCGGTCCTGAACTGCTGCTTGGTCGCCAGCAGCGACAGCCGGTCCTCGATCTCGGGATCGCTGATCTCGCTCACCTGCCCGCAATCCTCGCAGATCGCAAAGGCGATCACGGCCTTTTCGGGCCCATGATCATGCGGATGGGTGCAGGCGACGAAGGCGTTGAGGCTCTCCAGGCGGTGCACGATCCCGAATTCGGTGAGCTTTTCCAGCGCCCGGTAGACCTGCAACGGCGCGCGAAACCCGTGGTCGCGCAGCTTGTCGAGGATCGTATAGGCACTGAGCGGCGCCTCGGCATGGGTCAGCGTTTCCAGGACGAGCGCCTGGTTGCGGGTCAGCTTGCGTGGCTCCATCAGTGATGTCCTCCCGGCGGTGAAAACGGCGTGCCGTCCCTGCTGCGCCGGCCGATCGGCAACAGGCTGAGGACGAAGATGACGAGGGCGGCGACCACGATCGACGGGCCGGACGGCGTATCGAAATGCAGCGACCCGAACAGCCCGCCGACCACAGAGACCGCGCCGATCAGCGAGGCGAACACCGCCATGATCTCGGGCGAGGCCGAAAACCGGCGGGCCGTGGCGGCGGGAATGATCAGCAGCGAGGTGATGAGGAGAATGCCGACGATCTTCATGGCAATGGCGATGACGAGCGCCATCAGCAGCATGAAGAACAGCCGCGACCGCTCCGGATGCAGCCCTTCGGCCTCCGCGATCTCCGGGTTGACGGTCGAGGCGAGCAGCGGCCGCCAGAGCATGACCAGCGCCATCAGCACGAGAATGCCTCCGCCCCAGACGATATCGATATCGGCCTCCGACACCGCGAGAATATCGCCGAACAGGAAGCCGACAAGGTCGATGCGCACCCACGTCATGAAGGCGACGATGACGAGGCCGATGGACAGCGAGGAATGCGAGAGAATGCCGAGCAGCGCATCCGTGGAAAGCCCGCCCCGCTTCTGGAGCGCCAGCAGCAGCAGCGACACCATCGCCGCGACGATGAACACGCTGACCATCAGGTTCAGGTCGAGCAGCAGGGAGAGCGCGACACCCAGCAGTGCGGAATGGGCCATCGTATCGCCGAAATAGGCCATGCGGCGCCAGACCACGAAGCAGCCGAGCGGCCCCACGGTGATGGCCAGACCGACGCCGGCGATCAGGGCTCGGATGAAGAAATCGTCAAGCACGGTCGCGCTTCCCAGGTTCGAGCCGTTTCAGGCGGATCTGGCTGTGGCCGCATCCGCAGCTATCGTCATGCACGTGGCCCGAAACGGCCGTATCATCCCCGTGATGGTCGTCCCTATGATGGCCGTCATCCGGATGGCAATGGTTCGTCAGGCTTCCATCCGCATGCAGGACACGGCCGTCGGGGAGATGAGTATGGTCATGATCGTGATTGTAGACAGCCAGCGTCTGCGCCGCCTTTGCGCCAAACAGGCGCTGATATTCGGGGCTCTGGCTGACGGCCTGCGGCGTGCCGCGGCAGCAGACATGCCCGTTGAGGCAGATCACCGTGTCCGTCTCCGCCATCACCACATGCAGGTCGTGCGAGATCAGCAGAATGCCGCAGCCTGTTCTGTTGCGAATGGTCTTTATCAGGTCGTAGAGCGCGATCTCTCCGGAGAAATCCACGCCCTGCACCGGCTCGTCCAGCACCAGCAGGTCCGGCCGGCGGGCGATGGCCCGCGCCAGAAGCGCCCGCTGGAATTCTCCGCCCGACAGATGCTGGACCTCCGCCCGCGCCAGATGCAGGATGCCGGTGGACGACAGCGCCTCGGCGATCTCCGCCGTCTTCAGCGGTCCGGTCAGCGTCATCAGCCGCTCCACGGTCAGCGGCAGCGTCCAGTCGATCGCAAGCTTCTGCGGAACATAGCCCACTTTCAGGCCGCTCATCTTTTCGACGCGGCCCTCGTCCGGCTTCATCACGCCGATCGCCGTCTTCGCGGTGGTGGATTTTCCGGAGCCGTTCGGCCCGATCAGCGTCACGATCTCTCCGCGGGAAACAGAAAAATCAACGCCGCGCACCAGCCACCGGCCACTGCGGCGAATACCGACCTCCCGAAGCGTCACGAGCGCGTTGTTGCCGGAACGCGCGGGCGCACCGTTACGCGTATCCTGCCCGGACGACGGAACCGGTGAAGCCGCGGTGTGTAAATGAACGTCGGTTTCGGACATCGGAAATTTCCCGGAGGACCCTGTTGCCAGCGGCTATGCCACACGTTATAGCATAACGCAATTGATGTAATAACATTACATTAAGGATTCAAGGTGCCCGGCTGTCAGAGCGACGGCCGAGTTTTCAATATCTGGACATTCGCCTCCGACCGCTGCGAAATCGCGGCGGAGGTGAAACGAACAGACCCGGCATGAACCCTACAGGAGCTTCTCCATGTCCTCCCGCGCCTCGCTGATCTTCGCCGCCGCCGCCGCTTGCCTTGCAGCCGGCACGGCTCACGCCCAGACACCCGATGTGGTGGTGTCGATCAAGCCGATCCACTCGCTCGTCGCCTCCATCATGGCTGGCGTCGGAGAGCCGAAGCTGATCGTGGAAGGCGCCGCCTCCCCTCATACCTACAACATGAAGCCCTCCAATGCCGCGGCGCTGGAAAAGGCCAAGGTCGTCTTCTGGATGGGCGAAGGCATGGAGCATTTCCTGGAGAAGCCCTTGGAAACGCTGGGTTCCAAGGCCACCATCGTTGCGCTCGAGGAAGCGCCGGGCGTCGAAAAGCTGCCGCAGCGCGAAGGCGGCCCGTTCGAGCCGCATGACGATGGCGACGAGGCCGAGGGCGCTCATGCGCATGATTCCGCCGACGCTCATGACGACGACGCCAAGCATGCTGACGAGGCCAAGCATGCGCACCACGAAGGTGAGTTCGACATGCATTCCTGGCTCGATCCGCGCAACGCAAAGGCCATGGCCGCCGAGATCGAAACGGTGCTGGCAAAAGCCGACCCCGAGCACGCCGCGACCTATCGCACCAACCGCGAGAATCTCGATGCCCGCATCGACGCGCTGGATCTCGCGATTGCCGCCTCGGTCGCGCCGATCAAGGATCGCCCGTTCATCGTCTTCCACGATGCCTACCAGTATTTCGAGAACCGCTATGGCGTTACCGTCGCCGGCTCCATCACGGTCAGCCCGGAAACGGCTCCCGGCGCTCAGCGCCTGAAGGAAATCCGCACCAAGATCGAAACGCTCGGCGCCACCTGCGTCTTCGCCGAACCCCAGTTCGAGCCGAAGCTGGTCAACGTCGTGCTGGAGGGTACGAACGCGAAATCCGGAACGCTGGACCCCGAAGCCGGCACCCTCACCGCCGGACCGGATCTCTACTTCCAGCTGCTGAACGGCATCGCCCAGTCGCTGACAAGCTGCCTCTCCCAGCAGGGCTGATGGCCTCGCACAAGGTCCCTTCGCCATTATCCCGGGCATCGATAAGAGGCAGGCTAGACGCTATGACGGGACGATTGGCAAACGCAACCAAGGCTTACGAGAGCAGCGATTACATCGCTGCTCTCACGCTGTTGAGCAGCATGATTGATGACGGCGCAGATTCGGAGGTGCTGACGCTTCTTGGTCTGACCTTTCAAAAACTCGGTCTGGAAAAAGACGCGCTCGACATATTTGTCCGTGCCGTCGATCTAGATCCGACACCCGAGGTCCTGAAGCGCGCGGCCGATTCGGCCGTAGCGGTCGGCGACGACGAGCGCGCCCTTCTCTTTGGGATGCGCCTCTTCGTGCTGCAGCCTGAAAATCCAGACGTCGCCGCCCTCGTCGCCTCGACCTTTATTCGCAAAGGCGACACCAAGGCGGCGCATCTCGTTCGGGCCGCACTGGTGGACAGCAACGACCCCGCCCATATCAATCTCGCTGCAACGCTGTATAACGGCGAAGACCGGGATCCTGCCGCGCTGACAGTCTTCCGGAAACTGGCGGATCTGGATACCGAAAATCCCTACGCGCAGGCCTGCTATATGGCAGTCGCGCGGGAATTCTGCGATTACGAAGCCCTGGCCGAACTGGAAAGCCGTTGGGAAATGGCCACTTGGGACACAGCGACCTCGACGCCGCTGCTCCTTAAGGGCGAAACGTCCTTCGCCAACCTGCTCCACTGCGACAACGAGCGGCTGAACCGGCTTGCGACCAACGGCGCACCGGTCCGCAACCGGTCGAAACCCGCCTTCCCCGCCCGTCCCCGCATGAGCCGGAAACGCGGCACGCAACCCTTGCGCATCGGCTACCTCTCCAGCGACTTCTGGAGCGACCACGCCACCATGCGCCTGCTGCAAACCGTTCTCACCTTGCACGACCGCGATCGATTCGACATCACGCTCTACTGCCACACGAGCGAAGAGTATGTGAAAGCCGAAACCACCGACCGCTCGCTCTGGGGCCGCATCGTCCCTATTCATGCGATGACCGACGCGGAAGCCGCCCGGACGATCCGCGCCGACGGCATCGATATTCTGGTCGATCTCAAGGGCTCGACCGCCGGTGCCCGACACGTCATCCTCAACGAAAACGTGGCGCCGGTACAGGTCTCCTGGCTCGGCTTTCCCGGAAGCAACATCGGTATCGACTGCGACTATGTCATCGGCGACCCGATCGTGACGCCGCGGGCGTCGGCACGCTTCTACCACGAGCAGATCTGCCGCCTTCCCGAGACCTACCAGCCGAACGACCCGACCCACCGCGCCCTGCCGCCTGGGACACCCCGCGACGAACTCGGCCTTCCCGAAGATCGCTTCGTCTTTGCGGCCTTCAACGCAACCCGGAAGATGACGATCGAAACGATCGACATCTGGTCCGAAATTCTTCGGCAGGTGCCGGACGCCCTTCTCTGGGTTCTTATCGACAGCAGCACAGCGCGCGAAAATTTCCTGCGTGCCATGAAAGAGCGGGGCGTCGCGGAAGCGCAGATCGTCTTTGCACCGAAGGCTCGCTACGAGAACCATATCGGCCGGTTGCAGGCCGCGGATCTCGGACTCGATACCTTTACCTATAACGGGCATACGACGACATCCGATAAGCTCTGGGCGGGCCTACCGGTCATCACCATCCGGGGAAAGAATTTTGCCTCGCGGGTTTCAGAAAGCCTGTTGACCGCCATCGGCCTGCCCGAACTCGTCCTCCCGAGCAGACAGGCCTTCATCGCTCGGGCCATCGACCTGGCGCGGAACGGTGAAGAGGTCTCAAGCCTCAAGCGGCGGCTGGTCGAGAACCGGGACGTATCCCCCCTGTTCGACGCCGAGCGTTTCTGTCGCCACCTTGAAGCCGCCTATGAGAAGATGGCGCAGAGAGCCGGATCGAGGTTGCCGCCAGCCTCTTTCGATGTACCGGCGCTGCCAAAGCGGACAGGACCTTTTCGCTGAGAGTGCGACCGCAGCCCCCATGGGAGCTGCGGTCGTCGTTGCCTTAGCGGCCGGAAGCCAGACTCACGATCACGCCGGTCGCGACGCTGATCAGCAGGAAGTCGTTGTCGACGCGCACCCAGCGCTGGCCGCGCGGCGGAGCGCTGAGGCGGTACCGGCGATAGTCGCGGACCTCGGCGGTGCGGCGACGTTCGGCAGCCGACAGGCGATGGCCGCGGGCCCAGCGGTGTTTGCGCACCTCGGTCTTCTTGATCGTCGTGGTCGTATGGCGCTCGACCGTCCGGCCCCGGGCACCGTCATGCCGGTCCTGCGGCGCGGCGAATGCGCCCGGCGCGGCGAGGAAGGATGTAGCGAGAAGGGTGATGATGAGACGTTTCATGAAAGCGTGTCCTTCGTGTTTCAAGACAGCCGGAAACTAGGCCGGGGATGATGAACAGAAACTGAAGAACTACATTACATTTCTGTAACCATATCAGTAAATTATAAGTCATTCATCATCATGAGCATGAGTAGGCGCATCCCCCGGAGGCCGGCAGCTCTTCGCTCACATGCCGAGACAGCCGATCTGCCGCGTCTTCGACTTTGGTCGCATCTCCGCCAAACAGCGCCGAAAACATTCTAAACTGCTTGAAAGCAAGCACGAAATCGGCACTGTGGCGAAAGGAAGGCCGCTGGGGAGAGCGGCTATGAGTGGGAGATCGACATGAAAGCACTGCTGGGCCTCAGCCGCCGGATCGACGCGACGACGGAGTTCATCGGCAAATCCGTGACGTGGCTCATTCTCGTCGCCGTGCTCGTCAGCGCCGGCAACGCGGTCATCCGCAAGACTTTCAATATGTCGTCGAACGCCTGGCTCGAAGCGCAATGGTATCTCTTCGGCGCCGCCTTCATGCTGGCCGCCGCCTACACGCTGAAGCAGAACGAGCACATCCGAATCGACGTCGTCTACGGCAATTTCTCTCGCCGCGTGCAGCACTGGATCGATCTTCTCGGCCATCTCCTCTTCCTGATGCCTTTCGTTCTCATGATGATCGCCTACCTCATCCCCTATGTCCGCATGAGCTACGTCTCCGGCGAAGTCTCCTCCAGCGCCGGCGGCCTCATCCTCTGGCCGGCGAAGGCCATCCTGCTTGCAGGCTTCATCCTCCTGGCCTTCCAGGGCGTCTCGGAAATCATCAAGAAGATCGCCATCATGCGCGGCATCATCGACGATCCCGCGCCCTACGTGCCGACACACGCGCCGCTCGATACCGCACCCTCGAATATCGCGCCGGAGGTACGTCCGTGATCGAGTTCATCGCCGAAAACCTCGCCCCGATCATGTTCCTCTCGCTGATCGTCTTCATGCTGATCGGCTACCCCGTCGCCTTCTCGCTTGCGGCGAACGGCCTCCTGTTCTTCGTCATCGGCGTCGAACTCGCGCCCTATTCGGACAGCATCAACCTGTCCTGGCCGCTGCTCAACGCTCTGCCGGACAGATTCTGGGGGGTGATGTCGAACGACACATTGCTTGCCATCCCGTTCTTCACCTTCATGGGAATCGTGCTGGAGAAATCCGGCATGGCGGAAGATCTGCTCGACACGATCGGGCAATTGTTCGGCCCCGTTCGCGGCGGCCTTGCCTATGCCGTCATCTTTGTGGGCGCGCTGCTTGCCGCCACCACCGGCGTCGTCGCGGCCTCGGTCATCGCCATGGGCCTCATCTCGCTGCCGATCATGCTGCGCTACGGCTACGACCGCAGCGTCGCCTCCGGCGTCATCGCCGCCTCGGGAACGCTGGCACAGATCATCCCGCCGTCGCTCGTCCTCATCGTCCTCGCCGACCAGCTCGGCCGTTCGGTCGGCGACATGTATGCCGGCGCGCTTATTCCGGGCCTCATCCTCACCGGCCTCTACATGGGCTATATCCTGCTGATGTCGTTCATCAGGCGCGATGCCATGCCGGCCCTGCCGCTCGAGGCGCGCACGCTCGGCTCCGGCGTCACGTCGCTGATCGTCGCGCTCGTCGTCGCCTTCGCCTTCGCCTATGCCGCCCACGTCATGCTGTCGCCGACCTACGGGCCGGATGCCGACATTCTCGGCGGCACCTGCGGCGTCGCTTTCATCTATGTCGTCGCCCTCATCGATCGCACGACGAAGCTGAACATGATGTCGCGACTGGCCCAGCAGGTCATCATCGTCCTCATCCCACCGCTGGCGCTGATCTTCCTCGTGCTCGGCACGATCTTCCTCGGCATCGCCACACCGACCGAGGGCGGCGCCATGGGTGCCGTCGGGGCGCTGATCATGGCCGGGGCCAAGGGTCGCCTCTCGATGGAGGTTATCCGCTCCGCCCTCACCGCCACCACACGCCTGTCAGCCTTCGTGCTCTTCATCCTCATCGGCGCCCGCGTCTTCTCGCTGACCTTCTACGGCGTCAACGGCCATATCTGGGTGGAGCACCTGCTGACGGCCATGCCGGGCGGGGAAACAGGCTTCCTGATCGCGGTCAACGCGCTCGTCTTCTTCCTGGCCTTCTTCCTGGACTTCTTCGAGCTTGCCTTCATCATCGTGCCGCTGCTGGCACCGGCAGCCGACAAGCTGGGCATCGACCTGATCTGGTTCGGCGTGCTGCTCGGCATCAACATGCAGACGAGCTTCATGCATCCGCCCTTCGGCTTCGCGCTCTTCTACCTGCGCTCGGTCGCGCCGAAGATCCCCTATCTCGACCGCATCACCGGCAAGATGACGCCGCCGGTGACGACCGGCCAGATCTACTGGGGCGCCGTGCCGTTCGTCTGCATCCAGATCATCATGGTGGCGCTGACAATCATGTTCCCGCAGATGGTGATGCACTACAAGGGCAGCGGCGCGGTCATCGATCCGAACACGATCAAGATCGAGGTCCCCGGCTTCGGCAACAATGGCGGAGGTCTGAGCCTTCCCGGCGGCCTGCAACTCCCCTCGGGAAATCCGCTGGACGGCACGAAACCCGCCGATCCCGCCGCACCGCCAGCCAACGACCTCAGCGCTCCTCCGTCGTTCAAATAGGCGTGAGAGAAAAGGACGTCACGGCCTGAGATCAACGCCGACCGTCAGACGGATGACGAGGTGCGCAACGCTCTCCTCCGTCATGCTCGGGCCTGTCCCGAGCATCTGCAACGGATCGATCTTGTCGAGGTCGACAGATCCTCGGCACAAGACCGAGGATGACGTTGGACGACCAGGACCCTTTGCCAGAAATCCGATGGCCGGGCTCATCCCCGGCCTTTTCTCATGTGGTAGAACGACAAACGAAAACCGCCGGAGCCCATGTGCAAAGATGGGCTCCGGCGGCGGTCTTTGAAACGGTGAAGATAGATCAGAGCTTGCCGTTGCGCTGCTGGATCATCATGAACGTGTCGTAGTTGTATTCCGCGATCTGCGCATTGAGATAGAACTCGGCACGGAAGGCCTTGATCGAGCCCCAGATCTTCTTGAAGGCCGGGTTCGTCGCTTCCATGTCCGCATAGACCTTGTTGGAGGCATCGAAGCAGGCGGAGAGAATGTCCGCGCTGAACGGGCTGAGTTTCGCGCCCGATGCGACGAGACGCTTGATCGCGGCAGGGTTCAGATAGTCATACTTCTGGAGCATGTTGGCATCCGCCGCCTGGCAGGCGGTGCGCAGCAGCGACTGGTAGGCCTTGGGCAGGCCGTCAAACGCCGATTTGTTGAACATGGCGTGGACCGTCGGGCCACCTTCCCACCAGCCGGGATAGTAATAGTACGGCGCGACCTTGTAGAAGCCGAGCTTTTCGTCGTCATAGGGGCCGACCCATTCGGCTGCATCGATCGTGCCCTTTTCAAGCGAGGGATAGATATCGCCGCCAGCGATCTGCTGCGGCACGACACCGAGCGACTGCATGACCTTGCCGGCAAAGCCACCGACGCGCATCTTCAGCCCCTGCAGGTCGGCGACAGACTTGATTTCCTTGCGGAACCAGCCGCCCATCTGCACGCCCGTATTGCCGCCGGGATAGGCGACCAGGCCCTGCGGCGCCAGAAACTCGTTGAACATGTCGATGCCGCCGCCATGGTACTGCCAGGCATTGTGGCCACGGGCGTTCAGCGCGAAGGGAACGGCAGCGCCGAGAGCCCAGACGGGGTCCTTGCCCCAATAGTAATAGGAAACGGTGTGGCAGGCCTCCACCGTGCCGGACGCCGCGGCATCTGCCGCCTGCAATCCGGGAACGATTTCACCGGCCGCGAAGACCTGGATCTGGAAATTGCCGTCCGTCGCCTCGGACACATATTTGGAGATGACCTCTGCACCGCCATAGATCGTGTCCAGCGATTTCGGGAAGGACGATGTCAGTCGCCAGGACACTTTCGGTGTGGTCTGGGCGATGGCCGGTGCCGCCAGCACGGTTGCAGCGGCGGCTCCCGCGCCACCAAGTCCTGCGCGGCGAATAAATGAACGACGATCCATGTCTTGTCTCTCCTCCTGTCGCAGTCAGCCGGTAGAATGCCGGTCTGTCCTCCCTGCGGGCGCCCTTGCAAGCGCCTGATCCCAGAAGCGGTTTTCCAACGTCAACCGCTTGCTCGCAGGCAGATTACACGCCCCGGTCGCCGTGTCCAGCAGAGGCGGCGGCCGGAATCTTCGACTTTCGCAGCAAAGGTGAAAATGCCCTGAGACGACGACAGGTTTTCCACGGCGGCGCCGTTGCCGGCAATAATTTTCTCGGATGTTCGAACAACCGGTGATGGCCGACCTCGGCCCGAAGGCGACACCCCTCTATGATGCCGTTATCAACCTACCGGAGACCTGAATGAAACGCTTCCTTCTGATCGGTGCCGCCCTTGCCGCACTGACCGCTTCCGCCCATGCCGACGACAAGCTGCTGAATGCGTCCTACGATATTTCGCGCGAGCTGTTCGAGAAGGTCAACGAAGCCTTTGTCGCCAAGCATCCGGGCGTGACCGTCGATCAATCGCATGGCGGATCGTCCAAGCAGGCGCGTGCCATTCTCGAAGGTCTGGAAGCTGACGTCGTCACGTTCAACCAGGTCATCGACATCGACGCTCTGGCGAAGGGCGGTTTCGTCACCGACGACTGGAAGACGGATTTCCCGAACAACGCCTCGCCCTACTACTCCTTCCCCGCCTTCCTCGTGCGCGAAGGCAACCCGAAGGGCATCAAGGACTGGAACGATCTCGTTCGCGACGACGTGAAAGTTGTCTTCCCCAACCCGAAGACCTCCGGCAATGCGCGTTACACCTATCTGGCAGCGCTCGCCTTCGCCAAGGAGACCTTCAAGGACGACCCGGCCAAGGTCGATGCGTTCATTGCCAAGCTTTTCGATAATGTGCCCGTCTTCGACACCGGTGGCCGCGCCGCCACAACAACCTTCGTCGAGCGCGAGACAGGCGACGTCCTGATCACCTTCGAGGCGGAAACCAAGGGCATTGCCAAGGAATTCGGCGAGGACAAGTTCGATATCGTCGTGCCCTCCGTCAGCCTGCTTGCGGAATTCCCGGTCGCCGTGGTCGATAAGGTCGTGGACAAGCACGGGACGCGAGATCTTGCGAAATCCTACCTCGATTTCCTCTACACGCCGGAAGGCCAGACGATCCTTGCCGAGAACGGCAACCGCGTGAACGACGCCACGGTCGCAGCGAAGTTCAAGGACCAGTTCCCGGACGTGCGCCTGCTGAAGGTCGAGGACGTGTTCGGCGGATGGGCCAACGTTAAGAAGGAAGAGTTCGCCGAGGGCGGACATCTCGACAAACTTTACGGTAGCCGTTGATCGCAGGCGCGATCTATGGAAAACGGAAGCCGCGGCGAGACACGATGTCTCCCGCGGCTTCCATTCGTTTGCAGCTCGAGTTCGTCACCGCCGGTGAAGGACGAAGCTGCGCCCCTTGAGCAACCGCAGGACGGCCCTCGCCGTCCGCGCGATTCGATGAGAAAAAGGAACGGCCTTGGCTCGGCGCATTCTTCCCGGCTTGCCGCTCACCCTCGGCATCACGCTGGTCTATGTCGCCGTGATCGTGGTGCTGCCGCTCGGCGCGCTCATCTTCAAGGCCGCAAGCCTCGGTCCCGGCGATTACTGGACGATCGTCTCGTCGGACCGCGCGGTTGCCAGCTACCGCGTGACGTTGCTCTGTGCGGCCGCCGCGACTGCTTTCAACCTCGTCTTCGGCATGGCGCTCGCATGGGTCATCGTGCGCTATCGTTTCCCGGGGCGCCGTATCGTCGATGCGCTGGTGGATCTTCCCTTCGCACTCCCGACCGCGGTGGCAGGCATCGCGCTGACGACGCTGTTTGCCAGCAATGGCTGGTTCGGCGGCGCGTTATCGACGCTTGGCCTCAAGGTCGCCTACACCCCCCTCGGCATCATCATCGCCATGGCCTTTACCAGCCTGCCCTTCATCGTGCGCACGGTGCAGCCCGTGCTGGAAGAGCTGGACGGCGCGCTGGAAGAGGCCGCGCAGACGCTGGGCGCAAGCGACGGCGAGATCTTCATCAAGGTCCTGCTGCCGCAGCTCTTCCCCGCCATCCTCGCCGGCCTGTCGCTGTCCTTCGCACGCAGCCTCGGCGAGTTCGGCGCCATCATTTTCATTGCCGGCAACCAGCCCTACGAGACGGAGATCACCGCGCTCCTCGCCTTCATCCGGCTGGAGGAATATGACTACCCCGCCTCCGCCGCCATCGCCTCCGTCATGCTGCTCGCCGCGTTCCTCATGCTGGCGATCACCAACATCCTTCAGACCCGCGCCCTGCGCTACACGGTGAAGGGCTGACCATGACCACGTCCAGAACCCGCCGCCCGCCGCGCATCGGCGAAAAGCCGGTCTTCCGCAACACGCTCATCGCCGTCGTTCTCGTGCTGGTGGCGCTGGTGATCGTCGCGCCGCTCGCCATCATCGGCGTCCAGGCCTTCTCGAAGGGCGCCGCGTTCTTCGCGAAATCGATCACGGATCGCGATACCGTCCATGCCATCTGGATGACGGCGCTGACGGCGCTCATCGCCGTTCCCATCAACACGATCTTCGGCGTGGCTGCCGCCTGGGCGATCACCAAATTCGATTTCCCCGGACGCCGCCTGTTGCTCGTCGTCATCGAGATCCCCTTCTCCGTCTCCCCCATCGTCGCCGGCGTCGCCTACCTGTTCGTCTACGGCCTTCAGGGCCTGTTCGGAGAGGCGCTGCAATCGGCCGACATGAAGATCCTCTTCGCCCTGCCCGGCATCGTGCTGGCCAGCCTATTCGTCACCGCGCCCTTCGTCGCTCGCGAGCTTATTCCGCTGATGCAGGCGCAGGGCCGGGACCTGGAGGAAGCAGCGACCTCGCTCGGGGCCAGCGGCTGGCGAACCTTCTTCTCGGTCACGCTGCCCAATATCAAATGGGCGCTGCTCTACGGCGTCATTCTCTGCAATTCCCGTGTCATGGGGGAATTCGGGGCCGTCTCGGTCGTCTCGGGCAACATCCGGGGCCAGACCAACACGCTGCCGCTGCACATCGAACTGCTCTACCACGACTACAATGCGGTCGGCGCGTTCGCTGCCGCCTCGATCCTTGCAAGCCTTGCCATCGTGACGCTGATCGCCAAGGTGGCGCTGGAGCGCCGGGGTGCCGGCCGCATCCGGCGTCCGGCGCTGACCGGGCCGGCATTGGCAGGGCCAAAACTTGAAACGACTGAACCGGGGATATCCCAGCCGTGAAGATCCGCCTCGATACGATCGTCAAGACATTCGATACTTTCCGTGCCGTCCACGGCGTCTCGCTGGAGATCGGAAGCGGCGAACTGGTCGCCCTGCTCGGCCCTTCGGGTTCCGGCAAGACGACGATCCTGCGCATGGTTGCGGGCCTCGAATATCCCGATGAAGGCGCGATCTTCTTCGGTGAGGAGAACGCGACCGATATCGAGGTTCGCCATCGCGGCGTCGGCTTCGTGTTCCAGCATTACGCGCTCTTCCCCCACATGACGATCGGTGAAAACATCGCCTTCGGCATGAAGGTCTCGAAGACCCGCCGCTCGGCAGCCGAGATCACGGAGCGCGTCGCCGACCTCCTCCGGCTGGTGCAGCTCGACGGACTGAAGGATCGCTTCCCGGCGCAGATCTCCGGTGGCCAGCGCCAGCGCGTGGCACTGGCAAGAGCACTCGCCGTCGATCCGAAAGTGCTGCTGCTCGACGAACCTTTCGGCGCGCTGGACGCCAATGTGCGGCGCGACCTGCGGCGCTGGCTGCGCAAGATCCATGAAGAGCTTGGCATCACGACGCTCTTCGTCACCCACGATCAGGCCGAAGCCCTCGACCTCGCGGATCGGGTCGTCATCCTCGACAAGGGCCGCATCGTCCAGACGGGCACGCCGGAAGAGGTCTGCCGCGCGCCGGAAAACGCCTTCGTGATGAATTTTCTCGGCGATGCCAACCGGCTGAAGGCGACGGTGACGGCGGGACGCGCCAGCGTCAACGAGATCACGTTCGATGCGGCGGGCGTGCCCGATGGTCCCGCGGAACTGTTCTTCCGTCCGGCCGACATCATCTGGCGCGAGGACGGCGCCGGCATTCCTGCCGTTATTCTGCGCGTCATCGACCGACCGGACTCCAAGCGCATTCTTGCTGTGACGGCTGACGGCCAGCATGTCGAATTCGACACGGCCCCGGAATTTCCTTTCCGCACGACCGCACGGGGAACGCTGGAAATCCTGCGGCCAAGGGTGTTTTCCATCACGCCGGCTTGATGCCCGAGGCGGCTTGACCGTCATTCATACGGTCGCCGGTCGATGATCGATAACAGGTTCCGGTAAACTACCGTTCGCCCTCTCCTGCGTCATGCTCGGGCCTTGTCCCGAGCATCTGCTGCCGTCCCCGCAAACACCATGGTCCTTCAGATCGCGGGCAAGACATCAGATGCTCGGCACAAGGCCGAGCATGACGGAACGAGGGGTGCCATCGCTCTATACAAGGGCAGCGCCATCAGGAGGCAATGCGCCGGAAGCCGCAGACCTCAGGCCAGTTCGGCGGACTTTGCCCAGAGGTTGATATCCGCCTCGCGGGCATAGGTATCGATCTCGGCCAGTTCCTCGGTCGTGAACGAAAGATTGTCGATCGCCTTGACGCAGTCCACGATCTGCGAGGTCTTGCTCGCGCCGATCAGTGCCGACGTCACGCGTCCGCCGCGCAACACCCAGGCAATCGCCATCTGTGCCAGCGTCTGGCCGCGACGGGTGGCGATCTCATTCAGCTTGCGCACGTTGTCGATCACTTCGGGGCGGATGAGGCGCTGGTTGAGATAGTGGTTGAGGGCAGCCCGGCTATCGCCCGGAATGCCGTCGAGATACTTCGTCGTCAGCATGCCCTGCGCGAGCGGCGAGAACACGATGGAGCCGACACCGAGATCCTCGACCGTATCCAGGAGACCGTCGTCCTCGACCCAGCGGTTGATCATCGAGTAGCTCGGCTGGTGGATGAGCAGCGGCGTACCGAGTCCCCTGAGGATCGCGGCGGCTTCGCGGGTGCGCTGCGAGTTATAGGACGAAATGCCGACATAGAGCGCCCGTCCGGACCGCACGATATGATCGAGCGCACCGCAGGTCTCTTCCAGCGGGGTCTCGGGGTCGAAGCGGTGCGAGTAGAAGATATCGACATAATCGAGCCCCATGCGCTTCAGGCTCTGGTCGCAGGAGGCGATGAGGTACTTGCGGCTGCCCCATTCACCATAAGGACCCGGCCACATATCGTAACCGGCCTTCGATGAAATGATCATCTCGTCGCGGTAGGGCTTGAAGTCCTGGGCGAAAATCGCGCCGAAGGCCGTTTCGGCAGCGCCGTAGGGCGGACCGTAATTGTTGGCGAGGTCGAAATGCGTGATGCCGAGATCGAAGGCCGTCTGGCACATCTCGCGCTTCAAGGCATGCGGCGTTGTCTCGCCAAAGGTGTGCCACAGCCCGAACGAGATCGCCGGCAGCTTGAGGCCGGATCGGCCGGTCCGGTTGTAGATCATCTTGTCGTAGCGGGTGTCGGCGGGATGCCAGGTCATCGTCGTGTCCTCCGTTCGTCGGTGCTGGCGTGGTCTATCGCAGAACACCCGCGGCAGGAACCTTGAAGCCGATTTTGTTTACGTCGTGGGGGAACCAGCCCCTCACCCTAACCCTCTCCCCGCTTGCGGGGAGAGGGGACGTGCCATGCGTGATGTATTCATATGAAGCGGACGCGGTGCCACGAGTCCCTTCGCCCCGCCTGGCGGGGAGAAGGTCCCGGCAGGGGGATGAGGGGTGGCCCTGACCGTCGCCGTCTACCGCAGAAGTGCCCGCGCCGCCTCGATGCCGAGCGGGGCCGGCTGGGTGCAGGTGGTGGTGAGATCGACGAACCGTCCCTCGTCGCCCGATTTCAGGATCGACACCATGACATCGACGCCGTGGAGCGTGCGTTCCAGCGAGCAGCGAGGGTCACGGCCGTCGGTGATGGCCTGCGCCATATCGGCGAGACCGGCCGTGCGGTAATTTGCGAGCGGCCCTTGCGGATGTTCCTGGTTCTCGACCGAGAACGGGTGATCCCAACGGTCGACTGGCGAGATTTCCTTGCCTTTGCCACTCACCTCGACCTTGCCGCCGAAGAAGTTGGGGTCCGGCACATAAAGCGAGCCCTCGGTGCCGTACAGTTCCATATTGCCATGACGATGCGACCAGACATCCCAGCTCGCCGTCAGCGTCACGGTGGCACCGCTGTGGAATTCGAGCAGCGCGTGGATGTTCGTCGGCGTCTTCACCGGAATGACCTGCCCCTTGCGCGGCTCGCTCAGGATGGTGCGGGTCTTCGCGGCCTTGGAGGCCAGCGCCGCAACCCGCTTGACCGGCCCGATGAGGTTGATGAGGTTTGCGACATAATACGGCCCGAGATCGAGCACGGGACCGGCACCCGGCAGGAAGAAGAAATCCGGGTTCGGATGCCACATTTCCATGCCGGGGCTCATGACATGGCAGGTGCCGGAGGTCACGCGACCGATGCGACCGCTATCGACCTGGGCCCGCGCCAGCTGATGCGCGCCGCCGAGGAACGTATCCGGCGCGCAGCAGACGGTAAGACCTTTCGATGTCGCAAGCGAGCGGAGCTCCTCGCCCTGCTCCAGCGTCAGCACGAGCGGCTTTTCTGAGTAGACGTGCTTGCCGGCCTCGAGGATGTGTTTCGAGACAGGGAAATGCGCATCCGGGATCGTCAGATTGACGACGATGTCGATATCGGGATTGGCGAGAAGCTCGTCGATCGATTGTGCCTTGACCCCATACTCGCCGGCGCGCGTTTCGGCCGCTGCCGGGTTGATATCCGCGCATGCGCGGATCTCGATGCCCTTGAACAGAGGCGCGAGCCGGAAATAGGTGGTGGAAATATTGCCGCATCCGATGATGCCGACGCCGAGATCCTGTGTCATGACGTGTGCTCCTTTGAAAAGGTCGTGCGTGTCAGAATGTCTTGATGGAGGCGATGGAGCGTTCGGCAAGGCGGGCAAGATCGCTCGGATTGTCGTGCTCGACGATGTAGATTTTGGCTGGCGTCGAGGCGAGACGGGCGTAAAGGCCCTTCCAGTCGACCGTTCCGTGCCCGACATCCGCCCAGCCGTCCTCGTCCGCGTTCTCGCCGGCCGGTGCGATGTCCTTGACGTGAACCGCCGTAATGCGGTCGGCATATCGGTCGATCCAGGCCAGCGGATCGGCGCCGCCGCGTATGACCCAGGCAATGTCGGCTTCCCATTCCAGATCCGGACCGCCATCGAAAATCAGGTCCATCGGGACGGTGCCGTCCGGCAGTGCCGCAAATTCGAAGTCGTGATTGTGCCAGCCGAAGCCCAGTCCCGCTGCCCGGACCTTCTCGCCAGCCTTCTGCAGGCGGGCGCCGAACGCCTTCCAACCCGCAGCGTCCGTCGGCCGGTTTTCCGGCAGGAGATAGGGGCAGTAGATCGTCTGTATGCCCAGCATCTTGGCCACCTCGATGGCGCGTTCCGGGTTGTTCTCCAGCATGTCGAGGCTGAAATGGCCGGTCGGCATCGTCAGTCCGTTCCGATCGAGATCCGCCTTCAGCGCCTTCACAGCGCTGTCGTCATGATCGCCATACAGCGCACCGTAGCCTTCGACCTGGCTGTAGCCGGCCTTGGCCACGAGATGCAGGGCATCCGAGAGCGGGGGGAAGTTGCGGGCTGTGTAGAGCTGAAAGCTGAGCGGTCTCATGGGCATGTCCTTCTTCAAAAATGCAGGTCGGTCTCTGGCTCTGTCGATCAGCGTCAGCCGGCCGCGGATTGCAGGTCGTAGGCGGTAAAGACCGGCGACGGGCCCTCACCCGGCGTCGATGGCGTGAAGCGAACCGTGCGGCTGGTCCCCGCCGTCAGGTCGAAGGCATTGTCGCTGAAGCGACCGGAAATACCGGCCTCGATCATGACGTGGAGGGCAAGGCCTTGTGCGGAAACGGTGACATCGATGCCGCCACAGGCATCGCCGGCGACTGCAGACGTCGTCAGCGTCAGGCCGGACGGTTCGAGATCGAGCGCCTTGTAGGTGCCGGTCACATGATGGCCGGCGCCGTGAGAACCGTCTGAAGCTTCGAAGGTCCAGAAGAGCAGCATGCCTTCCGGGATATCGGCAGCGGGAATCGCAGTCAGCGTCGCGGCGCGATCGGGCGGGCATGTGCCGCTTGCGGCCAGCAGCGGACGGCGTTCCCCTGATGTCGACACGAGGAAGGTCTGAACCTCGACGCTGACGGCCTCACGCGTGTCGTTGACCATCGAGATCGCAATCGCCTTCCCATCGTCCGACGGGATAGCGGCGACGGCGACCGGCTGGAAGAAGCGCCGTACCATGTAATGCATGGCCTTCCAGCTGCCGCCATAGTCGAGGCTCGACCAGGATGCGACGGGCCAGGTGTCGTTGAGCTGCCAGTAGAGCGTGCCCATGCAATGAGGTTTGAGCGACCGCCAGAACTCGACCGCCGTCTTGATGGCGAGCCCCTGCTGGATCTGGCTGAGATAGACGAAGCTCGAAAAATCCTTGGGGAAGCGGAAATAGCGGAACATGGTGCCCGCGATCCGCTCGTTGCCACCGGCGTTCTTCTGATGGCTCTCCATCACCGGCGAGGCGATATTGAGGTCCTTGGGGGCGGCGAATTCGTGGATGACGGGCATCGAGGTGTAGGACTGGAAGCCGAACTCGGAGCAGAAGCGCGGGCGCACGGTGCGGTAATTGTCGAACGACTTGTTTTCGTGCCAGACCGACCAGTAGTGCATGTCGCCCGCACCGTCTGCGTGCCATGCATCGCCAAAGTTCAGAGGGCCGACGGCCGGGCTCGATGGCCACCAGATCAGGTCCGGTGCTGCCTGTTTCAACGTGGTCTCGATGGTGCGGTTCAGGCGATCATAGGAGACGAGATAGCGGTCGCGATCCCTGCGGCTCTCCTCGAACCAGGTCAGCGCACCGACAAGCTCGTTATCGCCGCACCAGAGCGCAATCGAGGGATGCGACGACAACCTCCGGACCTGATCGTCCACCTCGGCCGCAACGTTTTCGAGGAAATCAGCGGTCGAGGGATAAAGATTGCAGGCGAACATGAAGTCCTGCCAGACCATAAGGCCCAGCCGGTCGCAAAGATCGTAGAACCAGTCCGGCTCGTAGAAGCCGCCGCCCCAGACGCGGATCATGTTCATATGCGCGTCGACAGCCGACTGTAGAAGATCCTCGACACCGGCCTGCGTGACGCGTGAGAACAGAGCGTCTGCCGGAATCCAGTTCGCACCCCGACAAAAGATCTCGACGCCATTGACCCGGAAGGCAAAGCGGCTACCGGCCTCGTCCGGATCTGTCAGAAGTTCGATTCTGCGGAAACCGATGGTCTTGCGGACCTGATCGCCGCCAACGGACACGACGAGACGCGACAGCGGCTGGTCTCCGCTGCCCGCCGGCCACCAGAGGTTCGGCTGGCGGACAGGAAAGACATGCTCGACCGTGTTCGTGCCTTTGGCAAGATCCACATCGATCGTCTGCCGGGTGCCGTCGAGGTCGAAGCTGACGGACGCATGTCCGACCGTGGTTGCGAAGAGAGCGACGGTAACGACGAGATCGACCGAACCGTCCTCATGCCAATCCTGCCGCGTCGTCACGTGCTCGATCCGCGCTTCCGCCAGCCGCTTGAGGAGCGGCGGTTCGTAGACGCCGAGGGGCGCGATGGCGATGTTCCAGTCCCAGCCGAAATGGCACTGGACCTTGCGCAGCATGCTGCCGTTCGGAATGGGGGAATTCGCCGTGGAATAAGGAATATAAAAGGGTTGCTTCGCCTGCCGCTCCGCGCTCTCGCGGACGGAGGATCTGATGACCAGCCTCAATCGATTGGTGCCGGCGACCAGCTTGCCGGAGACATCGGGGCGGTAGCGCCGGAAACTGTTGTCGGCTTCGAGCACGAGGGCATCGTTGAGGGTGACGTCCACCACCGTGTCGAGCCCGGCGAGGTCGAGATACCAGGAACCGGTGATGTCGCCCAGCTCGAACGTGCGCTCCAGGACCCAATCCTGCTCGGCGACCCACTGCACATCCGCCTCGTTGCGGCCGACATAGGGGTCGGGAATGATGCCGGCTGCAAGCAGCGCGCTGTGGACATCGCCGGGCACCGGCATGGTGAGGGTGTGTTTCGCGTCGAGGCTCGCCAGAGTCCAGGTGCCGGAGAGATCGGTGGTGTGCGTGGTGTTGGTCATTTCGGGTCTCTGCTCGGTCATGTTTGCTACGTCATCGTCCTGCTGCGAGGTCGCTGCCCCTCATCCGGCTGCCGCCAGCTTCTCCCCGCAGGCGGGGAGAAGGGACACGGGAGCGACCTTGAGGCACGTCCCCTCTCCCCGCAGGCGGGGAGAGGGCTAGGGTGAGGGGCTGCGGCACATCAAAGCGCTTGCCATCACAACCGCTGCTCCGTGCCCGAATCGAAGATCGATGCCATGCTCATGTCGATGCCGAGGCGAACCTGCGATCCCGGGGCGTAGCGGCGTGCGCCGGCGATACGCACCGACATCGTCTGCCCGGCGAGCTTCGGCCACAGAAGGTTATCGGCCCCCATCGGCTCCTCGATATCGACCACTGCGGGATGCGCATCGCCACCTGCCGGCACCTCGTCCACAGTGACGTGCTCCGGGCGGATGCCGAGGACGACATTGGTGCCCGCGAGAATAGGCGCGCGCGCCGGATAGGCATCGATGGCGAAATCCACGCCGCCGACATGCACGACCTTGCGACCGCCCTTCTCCTCGACCGTTCCGCGAAAGAAGTTCATGGACGGCGAGCCGATGAATCCGGCGACGAACAGGTTTTCCGGCGCGTTGTAGATCGTCATCGGGTCGGCAAGCTGCTGGATCACGCCGCTTTTCATGACGGCAATACGGTCGGCCAGCGTCAGCGCCTCGATCTGGTCGTGCGTCACGTAGATCATGGTGTTCTTCAGCGACTGGTGCAGCCGCTTGATTTCGACGCGCAATTCGGACCGCAGCTTGGCATCGAGGTTCGACAAGGGCTCATCGAACAGGAACACATCGACATCCCGGACGAGAGCTCGCCCGATCGCCACGCGCTGGCGCTGCCCGCCCGAAAGCTCCGCCGGCTTGCGCTTCAGAAGCGGCTGGATCTGGAGGATCTCGGCGGCGCGGGCGACGCGCTTGTCGATCTCCGGCTGCGGCATCTTTGCGACCTTGAGGCCGAAGGAGAGGTTCTTCTCGACGCTCATCTGCGGATAGAGCGCGTAGGACTGGAACACCATGCCGATGCCGCGATCCTTGGGCTCTTCCCAGGTGACGTTCTTGCCCTTGATGAAGATCTGCCCGTCGGAGATCTCCAGAAGGCCGGCGATGCAGTTCAGCAATGTCGATTTTCCGCAGCCGGAAGAGCCGAGCAGCACGAGGAACTCGCCGTCGCGGATGTCGAGATTGAGGTTCTGGAGTACGGTGACTGCGCCGAAGCTCAGCGACAGATCCTGAATGGAAACGCTTGACGTCATGAGGATCAGCCTTTCACGGCGCCGGCGGCAATGCCGCGCACGAAGAGACGCCCGGAGATGAAGTAGACGATGAGCGGCACCGCGCCGGTGAGCAGCGTGGCGGCCATGTTAACGTTGTATTCCTTCACGCCCTGCACCGAATTGACGATATTATTGAGCTGGACGGTGATTGGATAATATTCGGGCCGGGTGAAGACGACGCCGAAGAGGAAGTCGTTCCAGATGCCGGTGATCTGGAGGATCATGGCGACCACGAAGATCGGCAGCGACATCGGAGCCATGATCCGGAAATAGATCATCCAGAACCCTGCCCCGTCTATACGGGCCGCCTTGAACAGTTCCTCCGGCAGCGAGACGAAGTAGTTGCGGAAAAGGAGCGTCAGGATCGGCATGCCGAAGATCGAGTGGACGATGATCAGCCCCGACAGCGTGCCGTAGATGCCCATTTCGCGCAGGATGATGACGAGCGGGTAGATCATGACCTGATACGGAATGAACGCGCCGATGATCAGGATGATGAAGAAGGTCTCCGATCCCTTGAAGCGCCAGTTGGCGAGCGCATAGCCGTTGATGGAGGCGAGTGCGATGGACGCGATCGTGGACGGCACGGTGATGCGCACGGAATTCCAGAAGCCACGCGACAGGCCGTCGCAATTGAGGCCGGTGCAGGCGCTGGACCAAGCCTTCGCCCAGGGTTCGAAGGTGATCTCGACCGGCGGGGAAAAGATGTTGCCGAGCCGGATCTCCGGCATGCCCTTCAGCGAGGTCACGACCATCACGTAGAGCGGCAGCAGATAGTAGCAGGCAAAGACCAGCAGCGTGCCGTAGACCATGATGTTGGTGCCGGAGAAGGCGCGTGCGGGTCGCTTGCCGCGCGGGCCGGACGCCAGCTGCGGCCTGGCAGCATCGATGGCAACGGCGGTGGTGTTGAGGGAGGCGATATCAGCCACGCTTGCGTCCTCCGAATTCGAGATAGGCCCAGGGAATGATGATGATCGCAACGGTCAGCAGCATCATGGTGGAGGCTGCAAAGCCCTGGCCGAGGTTCTGGGCCTGGAACATGTAGTCGTAGACGTATTTCGCTGGCACTTCGGAGGCGATGCCGGGGCCACCGCTCGTCTGGGCCACAACGAGGTCGTAGACCTTGACGATGCCGGACGCGATGATGACGAGCGTGGTGATGAAGACCGGCCGCATCATGGGAATGACGATGAAGAGATAGGTCTTCCAGGCGGGAATGCCGTCGATGCGCGAGGCTTTCCAGATCTCGCCATCGATGCCGCGCAGACCGGCCAGCATCAGGCACATGACGAGGCCCGTACCCTGCCAGAGCGCGGCGATAAGGATGCCGTACATCACGAGATCCGGATTGTAGAGCGGATCGAAGCGGAAGGACGTCCAGCCGAGCGAGCGGATGACGGACTGGATGCCGAACTCCGGATTGAGGATCCACTGCCAGACGAGACCGGTGACGATGAAGGACAGCGCGAAGGGATAGAGGAAGATCGTGCGGAACGTGTTCTCGAAGCGGATCTTCTGATCCATAAGCGCTGCGAGCAGAAAGCCGATCAAGAGGCTGAAGATCAGCGAGAAGATGCCGTAGATCCCGAGATTGATGATCGACATCGTCCAGCGGGGAGCAGCCCACAGGCGCTCGTACTGGTCGAAGCCGACGAAGCTCATGCGCGGCAGAAGGCGCGAATTGGTGAAGGAATAGAGCACCGTCCAGAGCGTGCCGCCGGCGAAAATGACCACGGCGGTGAGAATCATCGGAATGGACGCGATCTTCGCGCTCATATTTCGGAAATACTGGTTGGGCCGGGTGGATTTCCGGGCCGGTGTGCCAGCTGTCGTCGCTGGAATCGTCATCGGCAAGCGCCTCCTCGTGGGCTCTCCCGAACAGGCAGAGCACGGCAAACAATATGCAAGGGCATGGCGGTCTCCGCCCTTGCAAGGGCCGGAGAATGGATGCGGAAGGTGATCGCTGGGGAGTGCGCCGCCGTCAGCGGAGACGGCGGCGGTCGATCATCGGTGACGGCTGAGGGCCGCCACCTGCCCCGTCACTCGGCGGAAGCGATGATGCTCGCGAGGCGCTTCTGCGCGTCCTCCGGCGTCATGGTCGTGCTCGAGAAGAATTCGGAGAACAGGTCCTCCTTCTGCTTCTGGATATCGGCCGACAGCAGCTCGTCCGTGCTCTTCACGACGTCGCCCTTGGCGAGGATATCGAGCCCTTTCTTCATGCAGTCGTTGGTGGCCGACATATCGACGTCGCCGCGAACAGGCAGAGAGCCCTTCTTGAGGTTGAATGCGACCTGCGTGGCGGGATCGAGGATGGTCTTGGCCAGAACGCTCTGCGCCTCGGACTTTGCCTCGTCGCTCAGCAGCGGGAAATAGAAGGCGTCGCCACCGGTCGAGATCATCGCGTTGACGCCGAGACCGGGAAGGCAGGAATAATCGGTGCCGGCCTTCTGGTTGGCGATCTGGAACTCGCCCTGCGCCCAGTCGCCCATGATCTGCCCGCCGGCCTTGCCGGTGATGACAAGGTTCGTCGCCTGGTTCCAGTCCTGAACGTTGGAGCCCTTTGCCATGCGCCGGGCGTCGTCTGCAGCCTTGAAGATCTTCGCCATGTCAGGGCCGGTCAGCGTGGCCTCGTCCTTGTCGCCATAGGCCTTGAAATAGAAGTCCTTGCCGCCGAGCGAGAGCGCGAGCACGTCGAACAGGCCGGATGACTGCCACGCCTGCCCGCCGAGCGCGAGCGGCACGATCCCCGCCTTTTCGAGCGCCGGTGCGGCGGCAACGAACTCGTCCCAGTTCTTCGGCACCTCGACGCCGGCCGTCTTGAAGGCCGCGTTGGAAAGCCAGAGCCACTGCCACGAGTGGATATTGACGGGAGCGCAGTAGATCTTGCCCTCGATGGTGCAGGCATCGAGAAGGCTGGCGGGCCGAATGACATCTTTCCACTTTTCGGCCGTGGCGACATCGGTGAGGTCGCGCATGAGCCCGGCCTGAACGAGTTCCTCCGCCTGACGACCATGGTTGAACTGCGTGGCGCCCATGGGGTCGCCGCCGGTAATGCGGCTGATCATGATGGGACGCGCCGTGCCGCCCGAACCGGCAATCGCGCCGTCCACCCATTTGTTGCCGGTGGCATCGAACGCCTTGGCCAGTTCCGCAACCGCCGCAGCCTCCCCGCCGGACGTCCACCAATGCGTCACTTCCAGATCCGTGGCATGAGCCGCGCCGAGCGGCAGAACCACACCGGCAGCCAAAATTGCTGCGCGAAAGCCAGTCATCATGAGTCTCCTCCCTCACTGTAACGTTGCCGTAAAAACGTAGCGGATGTCCTCAAAGCACGCAACAGAGCCACCTCGAAATTTTTCGTGACCGCTAAATTTCTACCCTGAGACGTGTGGATTGACGCTAAAGCCGGAGGCATTCTTTCTTTGGTGCGGCGCAACATTGAGCTCAAGATGGATTTCATGCGTTGATTAGGCGTCATTATTCGGGAATTTGCTCAGATAACGCGCATAACGCTGATTTGCAGTGCAGCAGACCGATCTACGGATTTTAACTTTCGCCTGTCGATTGCAACCTGACCAGCATCGCTTCAACGACAATCGCTAACTACTGTATCGTTACAGTTTTTTCGTGTAGGCACAAAGCGTGTGAGATTGGTCAAGCCGGCTTGAAGCGGCTAGGATGATCGGCGACAGGCCGGTGTCAGTGACCGGGACGGAAGGGCAAGCCGCGATGACCGAGAAGACGCGAACTGATGGTTTGCCGGACACGCCGTCACAAACAGGCTCCGCTCATGGCGTGTCTAGCCTCGCCGGAAACGATCGGCCGACGCTCAAGACGATTGCGTTCATGACCGGGCTCGGCATCACCACGGTGTCACGCGCATTGAAGGATGCGCCCGATATCGGAGCGGAAACCAAGGAACGCGTACGCCTCGTCGCGCGGCAGGTCGGCTATCAGCCGAACCGGGCAGGCGTGAGACTGCGCACCGGCAAGACCAACGTCATCAGCCTCGTCCTGTCTCTGGAAGAGGAGATCATGGGCCTCACCAGTCCTATCGTCGTCGGGATATCGGAAGTCCTCGCGGCCACGCCCTATCATCTCGTCGTGACGCCCTACAGCCCCTCGCGGGACGCTCTCGCACCGGTGCGCTATGTCCTGGATACAGGCGCTGCCGATGGTGTCATCATCTCGCGTACGGAGCCGAAAGATGCACGCGTGGCGCTGATGCTGGAGCGAAACTTCCCATTCGCCACCCATGGACGCACGGACATGGGGCTGGCACACCCCTATCACGACTACGACAATGAAGGCTTTGCCTATGCGGCCGTAAGGGCGCTGGTCGAACGCGGGCGCCGTCGCCTCACACTGCTTCAGCCGCCGCAGCACCTCACCTTTCACAGGCATATGCGCCAAGGCTTCGACCGCGCGGTGCGCGACTTCGGCGTCGAAACCATACCGTTCGATACGGTCGATATCGATCATTCCCTGATCGACATCCGCAGCGCTTTCGAAAGCCTGTTGCACGCTGGCGCGGTACCGGACGGTATCGTGTCGGGAAGCGGTGCGGCGACGATCGCACTGATCGCCGCCATCGAAGCGACCGGGCGAAAGATCGGCACCGACCTCGATCTCGTCTCCAAGGTGCCAAGCGACTTCCTCGGCTGGCTGCGGCCGGAGGTCATCACCATGAAGGAAGACATCCGCCACGCCGGCCATGAACTCGCCAAAGCCGTCCTCGCCCGTATCGCCGGGCGATTACCGGAAGACCTCCAGAGCCTCAGCAGGCTGGAAGGGTCGTAGCGCTAAAGCGAGTATAGCGGAATTAGTGACCGCGTAACGCAATGGCACGCTTCCGCAAATCGTGAGAAAGGCCGCGCGATGTCTGTCGCGCGGCCCTTCTTCGTGAAGCGTTCGATGCTTGAGGTCAGGAGCGTTCGGCGACGAGACCGCTGCCCCAAGGCCCGTGATGCGAATCCTTGCCGTCCGTGCGGTCGTAGCCATGCGCGCCGAAGTAATCGCGCTGGGCCTGGATCATATTCGCCGTACCACGAGCGCGACGATAGCTGTCGAAATAGCCGAGCGCCGAGGCAAGGGCCGGAACCGGCAGCCCGCCGAGAACGGCGGCGGAAACGACGCGGCGAAGCGGACCGTCGGTTTCCTTGACCATGGCGGCGAAGGCCGGGGTGACGATGAGGTTTGCAACATCCGGAGATTCGGTGAATGCCTTGGTGATCTCGTCGAGGAACTGCGAGCGGATGATGCAGCCGGCGCGCCAGATGCGGGCGATCGTCGGCATCGGCAGGTTCCAGCCGAACTCGCGGGACGCCGCCGCCATGACCGCGAAACCCTGCGCATACGCGCCGATCTTTGCAGCAAGCAGCGCATTTTCGAGGTCGGCAAGGAAGGACGCCTTGTCGCTGATCATCAGCGGCGGCACATCCGGCAGGCCGAGGATCTTCTCGGCAGCCTCGCGCTCGGCCTTCATCGACGACAGGCTACGCGCGGCAACGGCCGCCTCGATGCCGGTCGCCGGCACGCCCATGTTCTGCGCCTCGATCACCGACCACTTGCCGGTGCCCTTCTGGCCTGCCTTGTCGAGGATGACATCCACGAGTGGGCCTGAACCGAGCTGATCCCCGGCACGCAGCACGATTTCGGAAATCTCGATCAGGAAGGAGTTCAGACGCCCCTTGTTCCAGGTCGCGAAAACCTCGGCGATCTCGGCGGCGCTCATCTTCAGCCCGTCGCGCAGGATACCGTAGATCTCGGCAATCATCTGCATGTCGGCATATTCGATACCGTTATGGATCGTCTTGACGAAGTGACCCGCGCCGTTCTCGCCAAGCCACGCAACGCATGGGTCGCCTTCATAGCGGGCAGCGATCGAGGTCAGGACCTTTTCGACACGCTTCCAGCTTTCCTCGAGGCCACCGACCATGATGGACGGACCATGGCGAGCACCTTCCTCGCCCCCCGACACACCCATGCCGATGAAGGTCAGGCCGCTGTCCTTGAGAGTATCGAAACGGCGCATCGTGTCGCGGAAGTTCGCGTTGCCGGCATCGATCATGATGTCGTGCGCTTCGAGATGCGGCTTGAGGATCTCCATCTGCTGATCGACGGCTTCGCCAGCCTTGATCATGATGATGATCGGCCGCGGCGGCTTGATCGCCGCAACGAACTCTTCAATCGTTTCGCACGGGATGATGCGATCCTTCAGATCGCCTGCCTCTTCGTAGAATTCTTTCGTGCGCTCGACCGTGCGGTTGAACACCGCGATCGTGTTGCCCTTTTCGGCAATGTTGAGCGCGAGGTTGGACCCCATGACGCCGAGCCCGATTAGGCCGATTTCCGCCTGTGCCACGTATATGCCTCCATTAGATCCTGGAACGCGGAAAAGCCGGTCATCGGCGGGGCGTTCCATTGATGTGCCGTACCCGCAGTGCCGACCGTTGCAGTCGGATGCCGAATGGGTCAACGCCGCAAGTTTTGGCACCGGAAAGCGTGAACCACAAGACAATGTTGACGTTCAGAGCTACATTTCGTGCTTGATGGCTGCGGATGGGACGACACCGCGGAAACCCGGCGCAAGAAGGGCCGCAGTACCCTGGCGAAAGTGCCGGGAGAACGGAAGGGAGCGAAAATGACGATGAGCGTGCGAACCGTCGAGGTCGTCATCGAGCAGGCTGCGGATGCGGTCTATGCCTATGCGAGTCGCCCGGAAACGATGCCGCTCTGGGCCTCCGGGCTGGCGAGCGGGCTGCGGCCCGCCGAAGATCACTGGATTGTGAGCGGGCCGCTCGGTACCGTCAGGGTTTTCTTTACACCGGTCAATGATCTGGGCGTGATGGATCATACCGTCGTCACGGAAACGGGCGTCACAACCTATAACGCCTTCCGCGTGATCCCGAATGGCGAGGCAGCCATCGTCCTGTTTACGCTTGTGCAGCAGACCGGCACGGACGACGCCAGCTTCGCCCGTGATATCGACTGGGTACGGAAAGACCTGACGAGACTGAAGGCCATTCTGGAGGAAGACACAAGCGAGACGGCCTGAACCACCAGAAGGCTCTGCCGGGCATTTCCGGTGAACACCGGCTCACCGGAAGTACCCTGGTCTTTTGTTTTTGTCGCATTATCCGACGCCGAAGCGATGACGCTTCGGCTGAAAATGCTCTCGGTCGTTCCTTCAGGCCGCGATGGCGCGCCGACGATTGGCGAGTTCCTGATAGACGACGATGGCGCCGATGATCTGCCCCGTCGATGTGCGACACGGCGTCAGGCGGGACCGAAACACCATCGTCCGACCATCGATATCGCGGGAATATGTGGTGTCCACCGACTCACCGCCAAAGCAGCGGTCGAGTCGCGGCTTCAGATTGTCTTCAAAGAACTGAAGTCCGGCAAACTCCAGAATTGTCCGGCCGATCAGGGATAATGGCGTTTGATCGAGGCTCTGCGCATGCAGAACATTGGCATAGAGATAGCGGTAATCCGGCGTGACGACGCAGACCCGGTCCGGCAGGCTGTCGAGAATGGCCTCGTTCAGCAGGCCCTCGTCTTCCCGGATCTTCGGAAGCGAGATGGTAGATGCCGGGGCAATGAACGGATCCCGCACCACCAGATTTCCGGTTCCCGCCTCGACCAGATAGCGCTCGGTGAGAGCGGCCAACGCGTTGCTGTGTCGCATGACATTGGAGCAGTCGCCGGCTTCCTTTTTCAGGAGATCCAGCAGGAACTGGAACTGAAGACGAGCATCGGCAACCGTGGTTGCGCGCTCGCTCTCGATCGCCTTCAGAAGCGGGTCGATCTCCTTGTCGAGCACGTCGATCAGCACGGTTTCACCGCCTGTCACCGCCTGCTGAATCTGGCTGTATTTCACCCAGAACAAATCGACCAGCGTCTTCACGACCTTATCCCCACATACATGCGTCACCGCAGACAGACGACGAATGTCTATTCCGACAGCACGACCACCATGTCTAACGAAACGCCCAGACGTGCGCGATTTTACTCTACACACGCGTCAGGTTCGTTCAACCGCTCCTTCGCAGTATCATGAATTTGATATGTCTTATTTACAATTCAGGTTTGCATCAGTACCTGTTCCGGAAGGAATGACTGAAGCGGCTGGGCGCTGCGCGCCGCAATCTACATCTTGGTGTTCGTCTCGCGGGCGAGCCTGCGCTTCACCTGCCAGCGGTCATGATACCAAAGCCATTGCCCGGGATATTCCCGCACCCAACGTTCCACCGTGTCGTTCAGCAGTTGCGCGGTGGCTTCGACATCCACACTTCCACCTTCCTTGCGTGGGATGGTGACGGCAGGTTCGATTTCGAGACGGAATCGATTGCCGGGCAAACGGATGCAGCGGGCCGGATAGACCTCGCAGCCAAACTGCCGCACGAGCTTTGCAAGCAGCGGATTGGTCTTGACCGGCTGGCCGAAGAACGTGGTGTTCAGGCCCTTCTTGAATTTTTGATCGACCAGAACGCCGATCCCCTGCCCTTCATCCAGCTTGCGCGCCAGTGTGAAGGACGATCCGGCGTGAGACGGCACCAGCGTTCCCATGCGCCTGGCGCGGAAATCATAGACCTTCTTGGCCATGGTCGCGTTGTTCGGCGGGCGAAAGAGCACGGTGACATCGAGACCGAATGCGGATCCCGCAACCGGCAACATCTCGAAACTGCCGGTATGGCCCGTGAAGACGATGAAAGGGCGCGGATTATCCCTGAGGTCGAGGAAGATCGGCGCGCCGATCACCTCCACCCGGCTCGGCGTAGCGCGTGCCGGATCGTAGTCGAACAACCGGTCGAGGAAGACGTATTCCGCCGCCAGCCTGCCGATAGACCCCCAGCTTTCCAACGCGATCGTCTCGATCTCGCTCTCGCTCTTTTCCGGAAAGGCAGCGCGCAGGTTGGCAAGCGTCAGCAGATGACGCCCGCGCATGAAGCGCGGCCCTGAAAACCGCGCAACACGGTCCATGAAATTCAGGGCTGTGTCGGGCGGCAGGAGTTTCAGCAGCATCAGCGGCAGAAAGGCCAGTTGCGCCACGATCCAATCGCTCGCGTGCCGGTAAAACAGAACGAGCCGCGTGATGAGAATGCGCACCGGATCAGTCCAGCCGCAGGACGATCTTGCCGAACACCTGGCGACCTTCCATGCGCTCCAGAGCGCGATCGATGTTTTCGAAGGTCACTTCCGTATCGATCACGGGATGAACGAGGCCGCGCGCCATCTTCTGCATGGCGTCGGCCATGTTCTCCATGCGGCAACCGAACGAGCCGATCAGCTTCAGCTGCTGCTGGAACAACATCATAAGGTTCATGTCGGCGGACACGCCGGAGGTGGAGCCACAGGTGACGAGACGCCCGCCCCGCTTCATGCAGAGCATGGAGCCGGCCCAGGTATCCTTGCCGACATGCTCGAACACGACATCGACGCCCTTCTTCTTCGTCAGCTTGCGCACCACGCCTTCAAAGCGGTCGATGCGGTAGTTGATGACGTGATCGGCGCCAAGCGCCTTGGCCTTCTCGATCTTGTCGTCGGAGCCGACCGTGGTGATGACGGTGCAACCGATCTTCTTGGCGAGCTGGATTGCGGCCGAGCCGATGCCGGAACCGCCGGCGTGAATGAGGATCGTTTCACCCGGCTCGAGCTTGGCATTGTCGAACAGCATGTGTTCCACCGTACCGAAGGTGACGGGTGCGAGCGCGGCTGCCACGGCATCGACGCCGGGCGGTGCGGGCACCAGCAGGCGGGCGGGAAGATTGACCTTTTCCTGTGCGAAACCATCCAGATGGAAGCCGTGAACGCCGCTCACATGTTCGCAAAGATTGTCGCGGCCCTCGCGGCAGGGACGGCAGAGGCCGCAGGTGCGGGCGCCATAGATCGACACCAGCTGACCGGGAAGGACGTTTGCCACGCCCGGCCCGATGGTCTCGACCACGCCGGCAGCCTCGGCACCGATGACGAGCGGCATCTTGCGCTTGGCGAAGGCCATGCCTCGCCAGCCCCAGACGTCGATATGGTTGAGTGCGACCGCCTTGACGCGCAGCGTCACTTCGCCCGGGCCCGGTGCGTCCGGTTCCGGCAGATCCGTGACTTCAAGCTTCCTGTCATCGATCAGTTGCAGCGCGCGCATGGTCTTTTCCTTATCGTTTTCGCGAGGTGGTGAAGCCGCCTGCCTCAGGCAGGTTCGGCCGTCATGACCAGGCTTGCATTCTGCCCGCCGAAGCCGAAGGAGTTGGAGAGCACGGCGGTCACCTGCGCATCGCGCTTGACGTTCGGCACCACATCCAGGGCAATGGCCGGATCGGGATTCTGGTAATTGATGGTCGGGGGCAGCGTACCCGTGAGGATCGTCTGAAGCGAGAAGACAGCTTCGACAGCGCCGGCCGCGGTCAAGGTGTGGCCGATCATCGACTTGTTCGAGGAGACCGGAATGCGGGCAAGTCCTTCGCCGAAGACCGCCGACATCGCGCCGTATTCCATCTTGTCGTTCTCGGGCGTCGATGTGCCGTGCGCATTGACGTAGCCGATATCGCTCTCGGCGATGCCGGCATCGGCAAGTGCGGCGCGGATCGAGGCGATGGCAGGACCGCCATCCGGCGAGGAGCGCGTGCGGTGGAAGAGATCGGCCTTCTCGCCGCACCCCTTGAGAATGCCCAGCACCTTGGCGCCGCGCGCAATAGCGGCTTCGAGCGATTCGAGCACGAGCGTGGCCGCACCTTCCGCGATCACGAAGCCGTCGCGGTCGCGCGTGAAAGGCTTGGACGCCTTCTCCGGCGGATCGTTCTGGGTGGAGAGAGCCGAGAGCAGCGAGAAACGGATCAGCGCTTCCGCACTCACCGAACCATCCGTTGCGACCGTCAGCGCACGCGTCGTGCGGCCCTGCCGGATAGCCTCGACGCCGAGCTGGATGGCGGTCGCGCCCGAGGCGCAGGCGGTGGACAGGGTGACCGGCAGGCCACGCGTTCCGAACCGGTCGGACAGACGCTCGGAGATCGCGCCGAACAGGGCGGCTTCATAGAAGACGGGATCGGCCTTCTCCCGCATGGCGGCGAGGAAACGGTTATAGGCGTCGGCGGGTTTTTCGGACGGTGGCGAGCGGTCGGCCAGCGCAAAGCGCGCACTCCATTCCGGCTCGATCGGCGGCGCCGCGAGAAACAGCGGGCCATCGAAATCACCGGAAATGCCGGCCTGCGCCAGAGCTTCCAGCGTCGTCTCACGCGCCATGGCGTAGGAGCGCTCGACCGAGTTTTCATTGGGCACGTCGATGAAATCCACTGTTCCGCAGATCCGTGTCGACAGGCCGTCCGTCGGGAAGCGGGTGATCTTGTGGATGCCGGACACGCCGCCAGTCAGCGCGGCCCAGTTGTCCTCGAGACCCTGGCCGAGCGACGTGATGACGCCCATGCCGGTGACGGCGATCAGCGGACGGCCCAGGTGGTCCCTATAGGCATTTGTCATGACGAATGCTCCTCTGCACCGGCTTTGGCATGCGCTGTGAGTACGGCGATCCCCTCGCCTCGGCCGTGACCGAGCGTCGTGACGATGGCGTGCTTCGGCGCACGCGTCATGGATGGCTCCGACGGATCGAAGGGCGGCACGACGGCACCGGCATCGAGAGCAAGCGCAGCCAGCGCAAGACCCAGCGGAAACTGCGCCTCGATCGCGTGCCCGACGGCGCCGCTATAGCCACGCACCGCCGCATTCGGGAACCGCTTCTCGATCCATGTCCGCTCCTGCGCGGCGAGATCGGCAAGGCCGCTGGCGCCGGAAAAGACGATGGTATCCTCGGCGGGAGCCAACTCGCTCAGCTGGTCCAGCCGACGTTCGAGCTTGCCCTCATTTCGGTCGCCGCGATCGCCGCCGACGGCGTCGATGGTCGCATAGATCCGCGCGCCGCGGTTTTCAGCATGTTCCCGCGACTCAAGCACCAGAAAGGCGCCGACGGAACCCAGAATGATGCCACCGCCCTCGCCCTGTGCGCGCGACCACAGCGGAAGCCAGGGACCGGTCGCGTGCGCCTGAAGCGCTTCCACGAGCAGGATGATATCCAGCCGCTCGGCCGACAGCGCACCGCCGACAAGCGTATGGCTCGACTGGCCTGCCTTGATGCGGGCAAAGGCGGTCTCGACGGCGGAAATACCGGCGGCCTCCTCGCCCATGAAGGTGCGGGAGGAACCCGTGACCTTGTGAACGATCGAGATATTGCCGGCCATCAGGTTGGAAAGCTGCGCGAGGAACAGCGTCGGGCGCAGTTCCGTCGTCAGTTTCTCGTTCAGCAGATGTTCGCGATCGTTGCGTTTCAGGCCTTCGTCAACGATCAGACTGTCGACCGCGATATCGCGCTCGCCGCCGCCGGCCGCGACGATCATGTCCATCGTGCCGCATGCGTCCGTATCGTCTTTCAGGCCGGCATCGTCGAGCGCGAGGCCCGCGCTGAAGACGCCGAGGCGCTGCCAGTTCTCCATCTGCCGCTGGTCGCCGCGCTTGGCGATCTGTGCGGACCAGTCGATGACAGGCAGCGGGTGCACGGGATAGGGTGCGAAGCGCTCCGTTTCCACAACCACCGCCGGCGCTTCGCCTGCCGTCAGCATAGCGACATGCGGCGCGACGCCTACACCCTGGCTTGTGACGATCCCCACCCCGGTGATCACGACATCGTTGGCGGCCTTCATGCGGTCACTCCTTGGGCGATTCTGGGGGCAGGTCTGGGGATGCCTGAGCAGCCAGCGCGGCCGTCAACCCGACTTCGTCAGCCCGCTTGCGGACGATGGGACCGAGCGGCACCTGATCGAACGGAACGGTCCGCAGTTTCAGCTGGGCATCGGCGATACGCTTGCCGGCGGACGAAATCTTCGCCTTCGTGACGGCAAAGCCGGAACCGTCGTGCTCCAGCACGACATCGATGTCGAGCACGGCTTCGGGCTCCACGAAAGACCGCATCTTCGCGCCGTCCACGGTCATCAGGAAGGGCATTGCGGCGAAATCGGTGACGGCGAGCACAAGGAAACCGGAGGCCTGAGCCATCGTCTCGATGAGGAGAACGCCGGGCACGAGCGGATATCCGGGAAAATGACCTTCGAAAACCGGGCTCTGCGCCGGCACGACGGATCTGGCGCGCAGCGTCTTCGCCGTCATGTCGACCGCCTCGACACTGTCGATCATCTGGAAATATTCAAGCAGCATATAACATCATCCGCTTACCACCTTCATGCCCGTGTCGGGCGACCCGCAACGGGCATTCGGGACCGGTGACGGCGGCGCCCGGACATTGCGTTCGAGGCCGTCAGGTAGAAACGGCGATGCCGCCTGTCAAGCGCGCAAGAGCGGCGTCAGGCGGCATCGCGGAACGGGTGCAGTTGGAAAGGCCGATCAGGCCTTGGCAGCGCGCAGTTCGTCGATCTTGGCGCAAAGGTTCTTCAGAACGAAGTATTCCTCGGTCGAGGCCTTGCCTTCATTGACGTCCTGCGTCCACTTTTCCAGCGGAATCTTGATGCCGAATTCCTTGTCGATCGCAAACACGATATCGAGGAAATCGAGGCTGTCGATGCCCAGATCGTCGATCGTGTGGCTCTCCGGCGTGATCGTCTCGCGATCGATCTCGCTGGTTTCTGCAATGATATCGGCGACCTTGTCGAATGTAGCTGTCACGCGCGGACCTCTTTGAGTGGCAAGTTTTGCCGAAGCTATAGGGTAACTGCGCAGGAAAAGCCAATGGCCTTGCGGCCATGCAGGGATTTTTGCGCAGCCCTGTTGCTGAAAGGACCGCGTTGCAGCATGGCGACGTCAGTCGTCGATGATGATGCGCGTGTTGTTCAACCCGGCCTGGCTCGCCAACGTAAAGAACGCGGCGGCATTGCGAGGATGCAGCCGCACGCAGCCGTGAGATGCGGGTCGCCCGAGTCTCTTCAGATCGAAGGTCGCGTGGACGGCATAACCGCCGTTGAAGAAGACGGCGAAGGGCATGGGCGCATCATTATACTTCCGCGAGCGGTGATTGCGCGACAGCCATTTCGCGCTCCAGCTGCCCTGCGGGGTAACGTAGCCGCGTCGCGCCGTGGACACCTGCCACTCGTGCAGGACGATTCCGTTTTCGCTGACCGTCATGGTCTGGCTGGCGAGGCTGACGCGGGCAACGAGCGTCGCAGCCCCTGCCGTGTCCGGAATGACCGACATTCCCAAAGTCATGCACGATACCGCGACGGCGGCAAGAAAAAGACGACGCATTCCATCCCCCTGACGTGTCGCAACGACACGATGTCCCCAATGCGCACCACACTACCGCAGGAGGAAGGAGAAAGGCTTAAACCGCAGCGGAAACAGATCGTTAAAATAGATGCTGAAATACGGCGGCGGAAACAACGGCGGCGAGCGCCAGCGTCCAGGCTGAATGGAAGACGTTCACCCCACGCAGAACATCTTCAACTGTGGCGACCGGGCGCCCGGCGGCATGCATCATCGGCTCCTCGACCCTGGAACCGGCATAAAGGCGCGGACCCGCAAGCTGAACATCCAGCGCACCGGCCATCGCCGCCTCCGGCCAGCCGGAGTTGGGCGAGCGGTGAAGCCCGTGATCGCGCAAGGCGACGGACAGTGCATCCCGCCCTGCCCGCTGTCCGAGCCGCCACCATGCTCCACCTGCTATCAGCAGCATCGACAGCCGCGCGGCCGGAAGGTTGGCGAGATCGTCCAGCCTTGCCGAAGCCCAGCCGAAGTGGAGATAACGCTCGGTCTTGTGGCCGATCATCGAATCGGCCGTGTTCAGCATCTTGTAGGCGAGCAGGCCCGGAAGCCCGCAAACCGCATACCAGAAGAGCGGCGCGACAACCCCGTCCGAAAAGTTCTCGGCCAGGCTCTCGAGTGCGGCCCGGCAGACGCCGGCCTCATCGAGGCTGTCGGGATCGCGCCCGACGATCATCGCGACCGCGCGCCGTCCGCCGGCAAGCCCGCCCTCGCGCAGGCCGGTGGCGACGCGCAGCACATGATCCGACAGGCTCTTCTGCGCGAGGAAGATCGCGACGATCAAGGCCTCGATGAGGGCGCCCGCAAGACCGAGTGACAACAGCACGGCATGGATGAGAAGGCCGATCACCGAGGACAGCAGAAGCAGCCCCGAGATCGCAACCACGCCACGCCTCCGAAGCCGCGAGCCGCTGAGATGCGACCGGTTCAGCCACCGTTCACAGGCGCCGATGGCCGTACCGAAGAGGACGACCGGATGCGGCAGGCGCCGCCAAAGCCAATCGGGATCGCCGACGATACGGTCTATCGCAAGACCGGCTGCGAGAATGACGAGGTGCATCAGCCGGCAACCTTGCAAAGCGCATCGAGCAGCCGGATGTCGGATGCCGGATCAGGCGTAAGCCCTAGCCGCACCCAGCGCGGTGCGTAATCGAAGCTGCGCGTCAGGATATGGTGCTGGCAGAGGGCGTGCCGAAGAGCGGCGCCATCGGCGACCTCGATGAGCGAGAACAGATGCGTGCCGCCAAACGTACGGACACCGGCCTTCGACAGAACGCCGTCCAGCCCGGCCTTGCGCTCGGAGATCCTTGAACGAAGCCCGTCGATATCGCCATGCAAAAGCTGCTCTGCAACCGCAAGTGCCGGGCCGGAAACGGCCCAGGGTCCCAGCGCGGCGGCAAGCATCTCCAGCACGAGGGGTGCGGCCATGACGAAGCCGAGACGGATGCCGGCATATCCAAAGACCTTGCCGAAGGAGCGGAAGACGATGAGGCCGGGATGGGCGAACGCCTCTCCGGCGACACTGTTTCCCGACATCCCGTCGCCGAAAGCTTCGTCTACGACCAGCCGTCCGCCCTGCGCGGCCATGTGGCGGGCTAGATCCAACAGCGTATCGCGCGGCAGAACGCGTCCCGTCGGGTTGTTCGGGTTTACGATAACGGCGAGACCGTGATCAGGGCGAAGTTCGCCGATATCCGCGATTTGATCGACGGGGAAGCCGGCGAGCGTAAACACCCGCTGATACTCGCCATAGGTCGGCCCGAGAATCGCTACAGGGCACCCCGGCGTGGCGAGAGCGGGCAATTGCTGGATGACGGACTGCGTGCCCGGCACGGCCAGCGGCCGGCCATTGCCTGTTCCGTAGAAGACACCCGCAGCCCTCTCGGTCCGCTTCACGAGATCCGCATCCGGCAGACGGTGCCAGGCGGATACGGGAATGTCCGGCAGCGGCGGTGGGCAGGGGTTGATGCCGGTGGAAAGGTCCAGCCAGTCGGCTGCCGCACCGCCATATTGCGCGATGGCTTGCGCCAGACCGCCGCCATGCTGGATCGGCGCGGTCATGCGGGCTTCACAGGATTGTGTTCCGGCGCGCGGTCGATCAGGTGCATGAAGGAGCCGGCAACCGTGCCAGTGCGCAGGCCAGCCATGCCGAGCGAGGTGCCCGCGGCATCCTCGACCGCAAACAGCGGTGCGGCATCGCCTTCCGAAACGATCGTCGCGTAGTGGAACTCATGCGCCATCATCGGCTTGAAGAAGCCCGTTTCGTCCAGCGGCCGGATGCGACGGTAACCGAGATGGCGACGGCGCTCTGCGAAACTGGTGGTCAGCGGCAGGAGGCCGAGCATCGGGTAGCGCTCGCCCGACGCATCGACCAGCCCCTCACCGAGCGTCATGTAGCCACCGCACTCGCCGAAAATTCGCGCTTTTCGTGCGGCTGCAGCCTGCATCCCTGCGCGAAACGTTTCCGCCGAGGACAACGTCTGCGCATGCAGTTCCGGATACCCCCCCGGGAGATAGACGGCATCGGCATCATCCGCCGGCGCCTCGTCGGCCAGCGGTGAGAAGAAGGAGAGAGCGGCGCCCGCCGCGTGCCATCCGTCCAGCAGATGCTGATAGGCGAAGGCAAACGCCACGTCGCGCGCGATCGCGATTCGCGATCCGAGCGGGTCAAGAGCGACGACCTGTTCTGCGGGAGGCCGAGCCGGTCGGGCCTGCGCACCGAGCGCCGCAAGCGCGGCGAGATCGCAACCCGCCTCGACAGCGTCGGCCGCGTGATCGATGAAGAGATCGAGGCCGCCATGCTCGCCGGCCTGAACAAGTCCGAGGTGCCGCTCGGGCAAGGCCAAGCCGGGATCGCGACCGATAACGCCGAGCACGGGCATGTCGATCGATGCCAGTGCGCCGCGCAGCATGGCTTCGTGCTTTGGGCTGCCGACCTTGTTGAGGATGACGCCAGCGAGCCGCACGTCGGCGCGGAACCGGGCATAGCCGGACACGAGTGCCGCCACCGACTGTGCCATGCGGCCGCAATCGACCACCAGCACCACCGGCAGACCGAGAGACGCTGCGAGGTCGGCCGGTGCGCCGGTGCCATCCATTGCCGCATCGAAAAGGCCCATCATGGCCTCGATGACCAGAAGACCGCCATCGTTGCGCGCGCGGAAGGCCTGCGCATCGAGCAAGGCGGGACGCATCGCCCACGGATCGTAGTTGACGCACGCGATGCCGCAGGCTGCCGTGTGGAAAGCTGGATCGATATAATCAGGGCCCGCCTTGCCCGGCGACACCGCGACACCGTGCCGACTGAGCGCACGCAAAAGGCCAAGGGTGATCGTGGTCTTGCCGGAACCGGAGGATGGGGCGGCGATCAGGATGCCGCTCATGCCGAGCGTTCCGTCGACAATACCCCATCGGCCTGCGCCGAGCCGAGCCAATCGAGAACGGGACGCAGCCGGACCACTTCTCCCAGCACGACGATGACAGGTGGCGAAATGCCGGCGGATGCGGCATCGGCGGCGGCCTGCCCGAGGGTGGTTTCAAGAACCGACTGGCGGGACGTTGCCGCATGGCTGACGAAGGCCAACGGCTCATCCGGCGCGCGGCCGGCGGCCAGCAGGTTCGCGGTGATCTCGCGAATATGCTTCATGGCCATATACATGACGATGACGGGCGACCCCTTGGCAACGCTCGCCCAGTCCACACGATCCGGCACGAGGCCCGAGGAGTCGTGGCCGGTCAGAAAGGTGACGACATGGGTGATATCGCGATGGGTGACGGGGATGCCGGCATAGGCGAGACCACCGATGCCCGCCGTGATGCCGGGAACGACCCGGAAGGGAATGCCGTGCTCGACCAGCACCAGCGCCTCTTCTCCCCCGCGACCGAAGACGAAGGGATCGCCACCCTTCAGCCGGAGCACCCGCTTGCCCTCCCGGGCGAGCGCGACAAGGCGCAATGAAATATCCAACTGCTTCGGCGAAGGCTTGCCGCCGCGCTTGCCGGCAAATTCCAGAACGGCGCCGGGCCGCGCAAGAGACAGGCAGGCGGCATCCACCAGCGCATCATGCACGATCACATCCGCCTGCCGCAGTGCATTGACCGCATGCAACGTCAGCAAACCGGGATCGCCCGGCCCCGCACCGACGAGCCAGACCGCGCCCGGCGCCATCAGCGGCAGGCCTGCAAAAAGGAAATCGCTCATCCCGCCAGCTCCAGGGCTGGAAAGGATGAATCAATATGGGAAGTTGCGGCCGAACCGGTTGAAGACAAGGCGGCAAAGATCTGTTTCGACTCGGCTTCCACAACGGCAGCGGTTGCCTGTCGAGAGGCGCGCTTCGCCACCACCAGCCGCCCGGCGATCCCGGCAGCGGCGAGCGCGGATGCCTCCGCAACGCTGTGGCATCCGGTCAGGCGGAAGACGTCTAACGACGGCGTCAGGATGCGCGGCGTCTCTTCTTCCAGCCGGGTGGCATCGAACGTCAGGAGCGGAACCGCGAATGCATCGGCAACGGCAAGGATCGCAGGCTCGGCAGCGCGAGCATCGAGCGATGCGATGGCGTTCAGCGGCAGTGCAGGGTAACCGGCCTCTGTCAGCACGGCGCGAGCGAGATCGAGGACATCGGCAACGGATGCACCCGGCCGGCAACCAAGGCCGAGGATCAGCCCACGCTCCATCGTTTCACCGCTCATGGTCGTTCCACGCTCTTCGCTGCAGGTCGCCTGAGCCTTGGAGGAGGCGAGCAGGAAACCGCGTTTCAGATCCTGCAGAGATGCGGCGATCGATGAAGACCCCGCAGACCGCAGTCGCGCAGACGCCATGCGACCGGGATCTCTCCTCGGTCGAGGCCTCGACAGCTCCGGCATGAGCCCCCGATCAGGGTCGGCCGCACCGGACGCGTTTTCAGCCCGAACCGGGCGCCGTCGCATGACAGGTCTTCTACAAGAGATTTGCGCAGACCGGAATTGCTTATGAAGATGTCGTGACAAAATCAGCTCTTTCGGTTCTGACCGTACCGGACGACCGCGCGACGGGGGGCAAGTGTCATCGTCGCCAAGATGCTGCTTGCCCGCCGGCTCTTCCCTTTCAAGGCCGGCTCTGCCAAAGAGCGTGTGCGCCTGCGCCCGGAGCGCGCGCTTCCCGGAATACTCCTCTGCCGGCGACACGGCCCAAGGTCCATCGTGCACGATCTCGCGTTTCATCTGATCCTTTTCCTGTTTCTCGCGGCCTTCATCGCCGGCTTCATCGACAGCATCGCTGGCGGCGGCGGCATGATCACCGTACCGGCCATGCTGCTCGCAGGCCTTCCGCCGCTGGAAACGCTCGGCACCAACAAGCTCCAGTCGCTGTTCGGCTCGGGCTCGGCCAGTCTTGCCTATGCAAGGGCCGGCCATGTGGACCTGAAAAGCCAGCTGCCCATGGCGCTCCTGTCGCTTGCCGGCGGCGCGGTGGGCGCCATGGTGGCGACCGTCGTGCCGGGGGACGTGCTTCGCGCCGTGCTTCCGTTCCTGCTCATCGGCATCGCCCTCTACTTCGCGCTGAAGCCGAACGTCGCCGATCTCGACCGCACCCAGCGCATCACGCCTTTCGTCTTCGGCCTCACCATCGTGCCCGCCATCGGCTTCTACGACGGCATCTTCGGGCCCGGCACCGGCTCCTTCTTCATGCTGGCCTTCATCGCGCTTGCCGGCTTTGGCATTCTCAAGGCGACGGCGCATACCAAGCTCCTCAATTTCGGCTCCAATATCGGCGGCTTTCTCGTGCTTGCCTGGTACGGCGTCGTTCTGTGGAAGGTCGGGCTGATGATGGGCGTCGGGCAGTTTGCCGGTGCGCAGGTCGGCTCGCGCTTCGCCATGAAGCGCGGCGCCAAGATCATCAAGCCGCTGCTGGTCATCACCTGCATCGCGCTCGCCATCCGCCTGCTCGCCGACCCGGCGCATCCGGTCAGGCTCTGGCTCGGTTTCTAAAGCGCATCGCGATCTTTCAGATTCGCTCCCTGCACTTTAGGTCCTTGTTTTGCGCATGTCGTCATCGCAAAATCGCTGCACACTTTTGCGCGACATGCTTTAGTATTCCACGCCGACCTGCGCCTTGATGCCGGAGCGGAACGGGTGCTTGACGAGTTCCATCTCCGTCACGAGATCGGCGATCTCGATCAGTTCCTCGCGCGCGTTGCGGCCGGTCAGCACCACATGCGTCATCGGCGGCTTTTCCTCGCGCAGGAACTGCACGACCTCGTGGATATCGATGTAATCGTAGCGCAAGGCGATGTTGATCTCGTCCAGAAGGACCATCGAGTTGGCGGGATCGCGGATCAGTTCCTTGGAGGTTTCCCAAGCTTTCTGCGCCATGGCAACATCGCGGGCGCGATCCTGCGTCTCCCAGGTAAAACCTTCGCCAAGCGTATAGAACCGGCAGAGATGCTGGAAATGGGTCTCGATCAGCGTGCGCTCGCCCGTCTCCCATCCGCCCTTGATGAACTGCACGACGGCCGACGGCATGCCGTGGGCGATGTGGCGGAAAATCATGCCGAAGCCTGCGGTGGTCTTGCCTTTGCCCTTGCCGGTGTGGACCATGATCAGGCCCTTGCCGTCGGTCTTCGTCGCCATGATCTTTTCGCGCGCCACCTTCTTCTTCGCCATCTTCATGGCATGGCGCTCCAGATCGACCTCGGTGGTCGGTGCTTCCTCAGTCATATCAGTCCCTCTGGGTTCTCACGACGCCCTCAGCGTCAGGCTGTTTGAAAGCGCGAATCGTGCCGAGTTGGAGCGCGGCTGCCAGTATCCACGGTCCATGGCCTCGGTCAGCCGGGCTGCGAGGTCGCGGAAGGCATGCCGGTTCGCCTCCTCCATGAAGGCGCGCACGGTGTCGTCAAGGACGAAGGCTTGATAAACCGCCTCGAAATGCTGGCTACGCACGGCCCCGGTGGTCGCAGCGAAGGCGAAAAGATAATCGACGGTCGCCGCCATCTCGAAAGCGCCCTTGTAGCCGTGACGCATCATGCCGGCGATCCATTTCGGATTGACCACCCGACCGCGCACGACGCGGCCGATTTCCTCTTCCAGAGACCGGATGACCGGCTTCTCCGGACGGGAATGGTCGTTGTGATAGATGACCGGCCGCGTGCCGGAGAGATGCTCGATGGCAGCACTCATGCCACCCTCGAACTGGTAGTAATCATCGCTGTCGAGAAGGTCGTGCTCGCGATTGTCCTGATTCTGGACAACGGCCTGAACGCCGGCGAGACGCGTCTCCAGCATCTCCCGCTCGTCCCGCCCCTCGGCATGCGCGCCATAGGCATAGCCGCCCCAGGTGAGATAGGCATCGGCCAGCTCGGAGCGCTCGGGCACGCCCGGTCCATCCATCAGCGCCTGCAAACCGGCACCGTAGGCGCCGGGCTTGGAGCCAAAGACGCGATAGGAAGCACGGCGCTCGGCATCCGCAGCGCTTAATCCTTTCTCGCGCCATTCCGCGCTCTCGCGGCGGATGCGGGCAGCAATGGCATTGTCCTCGTCGTCTTCCTCCAGCGCGCCGATGGCCCGCACCGCGCTGTCGAATAGTGCGATCTGCTCGGGGAAGGCATCGCGGAAGAAGCCGGAGACGCGCAGGGTGACATCGACGCGCGGGCGGCCGAGAAGCGCCGGGGGAACGATCTCATAGCCCGTGACCCGCCGCGACATCGGGTCCCAGAGCGGTTTCGCGCCAATGAGAGCCAGCGCCTGCGCGATGTCGTCTCCGCCGGTGCGCATGTTGGAAGTGCCCCAGGCGGTGAGCCCGAGCGCCGTCGGCCACTCGCCATGATCCTGTAAATAGCGCCTGAGGAGGAGATCGGCCGACTTCTTGCCGAGTTCGAAAGCGGCCGGCGTCGGCACGGCGCGGCTGTCGACGGAATAGAAGTTGCGCCCTGTCGGCAGCACGTCCGGCCGCCCCCGCGTCGGCGCGCCGGAGGGTCCGGGCGCCACGAACCGGCCATCGAGACCGGCCATGAGGCCCGCGATTTCTGCCGGCCCGCAGGCGATCAGCGACGGCTTCAGCCGTGCCTCGACCGCATCGAGAACGGCACGCGTCATCGCCCAGCCGTCCGGACAAGACATCTCGCCGCCGACGAGCTTTGCCGCAAGCCGTTCGATCCGTTCGACGGTGTCGCCTTCGCTTCGCCACGGATCATCACTCGCAGCCAGAAGGATCGGCGGACGAGCCCCCTGCCAGAGCGTGGCCGGAGCGCAGTCGAGCGGGTCGAACGCGGACGCCTCGGGACCCTGCCCGTTGACGAGCCCGCAATCCCGCGCGATCGCTCGTTGCAGGCTCGCGTCCCCGCCCTCGCCGCTACCGCGCGGCACACGGGCGAGCGCCAGCGTCAGGTCGGTCAGGAGCCGCCCCTCGGGAGAAAGGCCGAAGACGTGCAGACCGTCGCGGATCTGCATTTCCTTCAGATCGCAGAGATAGGCATCGAGCTTCTGCAACGCGGCATCCTCGCCATCCGTCTCGGCAATGCCGGCATCTGCATCAAGTCCGATGTCGCGCACGAGATGCAGGATCTGGTTTGACAGCAGCCGCAGACGCCGGGGATCGCCGCCGGCGGCGTCGTAATATTCATCGACCAGACCTTCGAGGTCGCGGAGCGCGCCATAGGTCTCGGCGCGGGTCAGCGGCGGTGTCAGGTGATCGATGATGACGGCGCTGGTGCGGCGCTTGGCCTGCGTCCCCTCGCCGGGATCGTTGACGATAAAAGGGTAGAGATGCGGCAGCGGGCCGAACACGGCTTCCGGGTAGCAGTTCTCCGACAGCGCCAGGGCCTTGCCCGGCAGCCATTCGAGATTGCCGTGCTTGCCCATATGGATGACGGCATGGGCGCCAAAGGATTGACGCAGAAACGCGTAGAAGGCGAGATAACCATGCGGTGGCACGAGGTCGGGCGCGTGGTAGGTTTCCTTCGGGTCGATGTTGTAGCCGCGCGCCGGCTGGATGCCGATCAGCACACCGCCGAGACGCGCAAGCGGCAGTGCGAAACGCTCGCCATCTGCATAGGGGTCGTGCGAGGGGTCGCCCCAGCGCGTCGTGACCTCGGCCTGAATCTTTTCGGGAAGCGTCGCGAAGAACGCGTTGTAATCCTTGAACGATAGTGTCTCGCGAATGTGCCGCCCGTCACGCGCCGCGTTCGTCGGGCCTTCCATCAGATACCGGATCAGCGCATCGCCGTCTTCCGGCAGTCCGGTCGCGGGATAGCCCGCCGCCGCCGTGGCGCGCAGCACCTCGATCGTGCCGGCGGGCGTGTCGAGCCCAACGCCGTTGCCGAGCCGCCCGTCGCGGTTCGGATAGTTGGCAAGGACGATGGCGACCTTGCGGTCAACCGGCGGCGTGCGATGCAGGCGCGCCCAATTTGCCGCAAGCTTTGCGACAAAGGCCACCCGGTCCGGCAACGGAGCATGCCCGACGATGTTCGTCTCGACCGCCTCGTCGTAGATCGCCGCCGCCTTGAACGAGACGGCGCGGGAGAGAATGCGTCCGTCCACTTCCGGTAGCGCGACATTCATGGCGAGATCGCGCGCCATCAGGCCCTGCGACGAACTTTCCCAGGCCTGGCGCGTCGAGGCGGAGAACAGGACCTGCAAGACCGGCGCGCCGCCGGCATCGAGCACAGTGCCCTTGTGATCGCCGCCCGGTGCGGAGACCGCAAAGCTCGTTGCGTTGAGAACGACATCCGGCGTGAACCGCCCAAAGATCGCCTCGACCGTACCGACGGACAGGGCGTCCTTCAGGCTGGAGACGAAAACCGGGAGAACGCGCATCCCTTCAGCGACAAGAGCCTCGATGAGCGCTGCGACCGGTCGTGTTTCGCCGGACTGGACGAGCGCGCGGTAGAAGCAGAGCGCCACGATCGGCTCATCTCCCGCATGCGCGCGTCCCCAGTCCTCCGCGCCGATGATGCCGTCTTCCGGCGACCAGATGCCGGCCCGCAGCAACGGCGTTGCCGCCGGGGGCCGTTCGCCGTCGTCGACGACCGCTCCGGCATAGGCGAGGAACCGCTGCATATTGTCGGGGCCGCCTTCGGTAAAATAGGCGAGCATCGCCGCCCGGTCGTCTGCCGACACGGTGGAATAGGCGTCGAGTGCCGGATCCGGCTTGTCGTAACCGGGAAGCACGGCAATCTTTGCCCGCTGCGTCACGGCCGTCGCGTGAAGGGCTTCCAGAACGTACTGGAAATACGACGCACCGCCGAGGGCCCGCACGATGATCAGCTTTGCATGCCGCGCCGTGCGCTCGACATAGGTGTCCACCGACATCGGGTGCTTCAGCGAGAGAAGGCTTGCCGCCCGCAGTGTCCGTCCGTCAGTCCCTGCCTTGCACGCGGCAGCGATGGCGGAAAGCTCTGTATCGGCGGCGGAGAGGAAGAGGATCTCGCCCGGCGACTGACCGAGATCGATGGCCTCGTCCCCGTCCGAGATCGTGCCTTTCTGCGCAAGAAGAAGATGCATCCGCCGCCAATCCCGTCCGTCTTATGCCGCAGACGCAACGATGGCAGCACGCACCGCCGCCTCGTCGAGATCGTGAAGCCCGATAACGACAAGGCGCGTGCGGCGGGCTTCACCCGCTGCCCATGCACGGTCGAAATAGGGATCGATCCGCGTTCCCACGGCCTGGATCAGAAGACGCATCGGCTTGCCGGGAACATCCGCAAAGCCCTTCAGCCGCAGGACATCATGCGCAGAGACGATGTCCTTCAGCCGCGATACGAAGGCTGCGGGATCGGCAATGGGCCCAAGCTCCACAACGAAGCTCGCAAACTCGTCATGGTCGTGCTCCTCGCCCGCCTCATGCTCCATCTCGTGATGGGATTTGCGGTTGGCGATGTCGTCTTCCGTGCCGACACCGAGACCCAGCAGAACGGAGGCCGGCACCGCGCCGTTGGCAGCCTCGATCATCATCGGCTTGCGGGTCGTGCGCGACGCGACTTCGCGCCGGACGGTTTCGAGGCCGGCGGCATCGAGCAGGTCTGTCTTGTTGAGGACGATGAGGTCGGCTGCGGTCAACTGGTCTTCGAACAGCTCCTCGATCGGGCTCTCGTGGTCGAGATTGTCGTCCTCGGCGCGCGCGGCATCCACCTTGTCATGATCGTCGGCGAAACGCCCGGCGGCAACGGCGGCACTGTCCACCACGGTGATCACGCCGTCCACCGTCACCTGCGTGCGGATATCCGGCCAGTTGAACGCGGCGATCAGCGGCTGGGGCAGCGCAAGACCGGAGGTTTCGATGACGATATGGTCGGGGCGCCCTTCCCGCTCCAGAAGGCGGGTCATGGTGGGAATGAAATCATCGGCCACGGTGCAGCAGATGCAGCCATTGGTCAGCTCGATGATATCGTCCTCGCTGCACGCTTCGGCGCCGCAGCCCTTCAGGACATCGCCATCGACACCGAGATCGCCGAACTCGTTGATGATCAGCGCGATCCGCCGCCCTTCGGCGTTTTCCAGAATGTTGCGGATCATCGTCGTCTTTCCCGCGCCCAGAAAGCCGGTGATGACGGTCGCCGGGATCTTGGCGCCCGGTGTCTTCCGGTCGCCGGTATTGGAAAATGTCATGGATTAGCCTTTCATCTTGAGCGGCAGTCCGGCCGCCACGAAATAAACGTCGCGGGCCTGCGCCGCGATCTCCTGGTGGAGACGGCCGGCATGATCGCGGAAGTCCCGCGCCATGCGGTTATCCGGCACGATGCCGAGGCCCACCTCGTTGGAAACGAAAATGACGGAGGCGCGAAGCGCCGGAAGGCTGGCGACAAGCCGCTCTGATTCCGCTGCGATGTCTCGCTCGTCCAGCATGAGATTGGTGACCCACAGCGTCAGGCAATCGACGAGGACGACGCAGCCGACGGCATCGACCGCTGCAAGGCGGCCGGAGAGATCGAACGGCTCTTCATGTGTGGTCCAGAGCTCGCCACGCGATGTCTTGTGAGCGTCGATCCGCGTGCGCATCTCGTCGTCGAAGGCGCGGCCCGTGGCAATGTAATGCCGGACGAGACCCGTCTCAGCCGCAAGCCGCTCGGCAAAGCTCGACTTGCCGGAACGTGCCCCGCCGAGCACGAGTGTGGTGCCATGAAGAGGAGATGTCATGCGCGTGCGGATGTCCCGCTGCTCACATCCCGTGGAGCTGAAGACATTCCGCAAATCCGGCATGCACCAGATGGGCATGGGTAAAAACCGCCGGCCCGGAAAACCCGGTGGGCGAACGTCTCGTGTGCCACGACAACCTCCGTGCTGGCGCTGGAACGCTGCATCATGAGGATGCGGCGCGGTGTGGCTGGCAGGTCTCCTGGCTCACGGCGTCACGCAGGGCCAAAGCCCTGAGAACGGGTTCGCCTCGCCTTCCCGAAACAGTTTGCCCGGCTTTCGATGCCGGATCGATGTCGAAGAGGTGGACGATTCGTAGATAAGGAGGCGTCCGACCCCGGTTGCTCGCATCGCTGTTTCAGTGGCTTTTCCGGCCTTGCCCCACACGTGACGCCAGCCGCACCACGCGGCATGGTCCGTCGCCCGTCGGACGAGACCGGATGGCGAACCCTGACCGTTCTACAGTCGCGGGGTCGGCTGCGATGAGGATGCCCTGTGTGGGTCCATCCCTCCGCATTCCCATTTACTCCCGAACGACAAGCGCCGCACGGGAACCATCCATGACGGCAAGATTAGGCCTGTCGCTGGATCAAGTCAATCATCCGCGCTATGTCCCGCACTTCGCCCGACCTGAAGCTTGAGCGCGTTTCCACTTGGATACGCCGACAAGATCGAGCCCCACATGCCCGACATCCTGAAGTCCCTGACCCTTGCCCGCCTGAAGCGCATCGCCGTGAGATCGATAACCTTCTCCGAGTGGCGCATCTTCGCGCGGCGCAGCGAAGTCGGGCTGCTCGTGGCCGGCATCGTGGTCGGCCTCACCTCGGGGCTCGCGGTGATCGCCATGAGCTTCATCTCGCTGCAGCTCCACAAGCTGATCTTCGGCATTTCCGAATACGAGCGCGTCAGCTCCGCCGACCTCAAGGGCCAGATCGCCATTCTGATGGCGCCGATCGTCGGCGGCCTGCTCCTTGGCCTCCTGATGATGGGCCTCGCGCTGTGGCGCAAGAAAGCGATGGTCGACCCGATCGAGGCGAACGCGCTGCATGGGGGACGCATGTCGCTTACCGACAGCATCGTCGTCGCCGTGCAGAATCTCGTTTCCAACGGTTTCGGCGCTTCGGTCGGGCTTGAGGCCGGTTACACGCAGCTTGCCTCCGGCCTCGCCTCGAAGATCGGCGTGAAGCTGAAGCTGCGGCGCAACGATCTGCGCACCCTGCTCGGCTGCGGCGCGGCGGGCGCCATCGCGGCAGCCTTCAATGCGCCGCTGACCGGCGCCTTCTACGCGTTCGAGCTGATCATCGGCTCCTACACGATCGCCTCCCTCACCCCGGTTGTCGTTTCCGCGCTCGTGGCCAATCTTGTGACACGCCTGCTCTGGGGCGAGGAATTCACCATCGACATCGGCGCCTTCGGCAATGTCGTCCCCGGCGACTACGTTCCTGCCATCCTTCTCGGCGCGCTTTGCGCCGGCATCGCCATCCTCATCATGAAAGGCGTGTCGCTGACGGAAGAGGTCGCGCGCAAGAGCGACATCCCCGCCCCGCTGCGCCCGGCGATCGGAGGCGTCGTCGTCGGGCTGCTGGCCACCATCTCGCCGCAGGTCCTCTCCGGTGGCCATGGCGCGCTGCATCTCAACCTCGCGCATGCCACGCCGATCGCCATGCTGGTCGGCCTGTTTCTGATGAAATCCGTCGCAACGGCCGTGTCGATCGGGTCGGGCTTTCGCGGCGGACTGTTCTTTGCCTCGCTGTTCATGGGCGCCCTGCTCGGCAAGATCTTTGCCGGTGTCGTTCCTTACGTTTTCGGCGACACCACGTTGACGCCCGTCATCTATGCCGTGGTGGGCATGAGCTCGCTTGCCGTCGCCATCATCGGAGGGCCGCTCACGATGACCTTCCTCGCGCTGGAGATTACCGGCGACTTTCCGATCACCACGCTGGTGCTGGCCGCGGTCATCACCTCGTCGCTCGTCGTCCGCACCACCTTCGGCTACTCGTTCGCCACATGGCGCTTCCATCTGCGCGGAGAAAGCATCCGCAGCGCGCACGATGTCGGCTGGATACGGAACCTGACCGTCGGGCGCCTGATGCGGCCCGACGTCCGTACCATCAACGCCAAGGCGACACTGGAGGCGCTGAAAGCCGAATTCCCGCTCGGCTCGGCCCAGCGTGCCATCGTCGTCGACGATAACAACCGCTATGGCGGCGTCATCCTCATTCCCGAAGTCTATGCAAGCCCTGTGGAGAAGGATGCGGTCGGCAAGGGAATCGAGGACTACATCAAGCTGCCGAACGACTTCCTTCAGCCGAACATGAATGCCCGGCAGGCAGCGACCCTGTTCGACAAGACGGAGAGCGACGCGCTCGCCGTCTGCAACAATCTCATCGAGCGCCGCGTCGTCGGCGTGCTGACCGAGAGCTACACCTTGCGCCGCTACAGCGAGGAACTCGACCGCCGCCGCCGCGAGGCATCGGGGGAATTCTAGGCCGATACAATGGAATAGCAAACGAGGTTCTACGTCTGCATGAGACCATCGAGCCATACGGGATCAAGCACGGCCTCAAGGTCTGCCGCGACAGCATCCAGCGCAGCATCGACGGAGCCGCGGTAGTCGAAAGCCTCCGCCTCTATACCGAAGCTGCGCAGAAGTGCTGCACGGTAGGCATCGCTGCCGAACAGACCGTGCAGATAGGTCCCCATGACACGACCATCCGACGAAAGCGCTCCGTCGGGACGGTCACCGATCATCACCGGCGGACGAGCGCAGTCCGGTCCCGTCGTCTGTCCCAGATGGATCTCGTAGCCATCCAGCGCGACATCATGCTCCGTGGAGCGCGCACCGCTGTTGCGCACCACTTTTTCAAGCGCCATTTCGGTCTCCACCTCGAGCAGACCGAGCCCGTCGACGGCGTCGTTTCCGCCCTCGATGCCCAGCGGATCCGAAATGCGGCGGCCGAGCATCTGGTATCCGCCGCAAAGGCCGATCACACGTCCGCCGCGCCGCAGGTGGCGAGCGAGGTCCTTGTCCCAGCCCGCAGCCTTCAGCGCTGCGAGATCCGAGATCGTCGCTTTCGAACCGGGGAGAATGACGAGCGCGGCATCTTCCGGGAGACGGTCGCCCTGCTGGATGAAACGGAGATCGACCGATGGCTCGGCGGCGAGCGGATCGAGATCATCGAAATTGGCGATGCGCGGCAGCACCGGCACGGCAATCGTCAGCGCCCGTGCGGTTCCGCGCGACAGTCGCTCGAGAACGACGGAATCCTCGGCCGGCAGCTGGCGGGCAGCCTTCAGCCAGGGAACGACGCCGAAACAGGACCAGCCGGTGAAGCCGTGGATAGCGGTGAGCCCGTCGTCGAACAGCGTCACATCGCCTCGAAACTTGTTGATCAGATATCCCGTGACCATGGCGCGGTCTTCGGGCGCGAGCACCTTATGCGTTCCCACCAGCGAGGCGATGACGCCACCACGATCGATGTCGCCGACAAGGACGACCGGCACGCCCGCACGCGTCGCAAAGCCCATATTGGCGATGTCGCCGGCGCGCAGGTTGATCTCCGCCGGCGAGCCGGCACCTTCGACCACCACGAGATCGCGATCCTTGCTGATCGTCTCGAAGCTTTCCAGAACGGCGCCGAGCAGCCTTGGCTTCATGGCTTGATAGTCGCGCCCGCGCGCCTGCCCGACAACCCTGCCCTGCACCACCACCTGGCTACCGGTTTCCGACTGCGGTTTCAGGAGCACCGGGTTCATGTGGATCGAGGACGGAATGCGGGCCGCAAGCGATTGCAGCCATTGCGCCCGACCGATCTCCCCGCCATCGGCAGAGACGGCCGCGTTGTTCGACATGTTCTGCGGCTTGAAAGGCGCGACGCGGCATCCACGGTTGGACGCGAGCCGGCAGAGACCGGCGACAAGCACGGTTTTGCCGACATCCGAACCCGTACCCTGAAGCATGATCGATTTTGCCATGCGGCCTGATACCACCGGGAAGACGGCAATGCCAAGGATTGCCGAGGCCGGATGCACGCGCAAAAACCGCAGCGGCCGGAGCCCTGCGGTTTTCCACCCTCGACACCGAGAACGCACGGCGCGGGGCGGGCAAGCGGGAGGCATCGAACAGATGCCAACAGGCTGGCAGGATGCCGGGACGCAATACCTGATCCGGCAGAGCCGCTGTCACCAGCCGCGCCATCATGCTTAGGCCGTCAGAGTTACCGAAGAGTTACCCGGAGGAGGCCGAACGCGATTTTTGTCACAATCGCGTCATCTGCCGTTCGGCTTCACGGCGCCGTCGCGATAGTATGCCACGTCTCCTGACGGAAGGCTGCTCCAGCAATATCTGCGGACACGTACATTCGGGCGAGTTAAAATTCAACGACTTGGGAGCCAGGGCGGATTCCGGATGGCAAGAAGAACGGTTGATTTCTGCCTCAGAGCTTCTAGGCTGACACGAGCACAATATGCCTATCCGCAGCATTCGCCCCGGAGAAATGTCGGAGACATACCATACCGGGAAATAGGCATTCGTGCCGGAGGCGTCGGTCTGATGAAGAAACTTCGCGACATCTACAGCAGGACAACCGGAGCATCCACAGCGCCAACCCTGGCGGCGGCACTTGGACTCATCGCCGGCAGCGCTTTTCTGATGTCGAGCGCCCCCGCCCAGGCCGCAGGTTGCGGCACGCTCTCGATTGCCGAGATGACCTGGGGATCGGCCGCCATCACCGCCCGTATCGACAAATTCATTCTGGAGAAGGGCTATGGCTGCACCGTCCAGATCGTGCCCGGCGACACCATGCCGACCTTCGCCTCGATGAATGCGGAAGGGCGACCCGATATGGCGCCGGAGATCTGGGTGGCCTCGCTGCAAGCACCGCTCACAGATGCGCTGCGGGACGGTCGGCTGATCGAAGCCGCACGTGTCCTGACGGATGGCGGCGTCGAAGGCTGGTGGATACCCCGCTATATCAGTGACGCCCATCCCGACATCAAGACGGTGCAGGACGCGCTGAAGCACCCTGAGCTCTTCCCCTCGCCGCAGAACCCTGCGAAGGGCGCAGTCCACAACTGTCCCTCGGACTGGAACTGCCAGATCCCGACGTCAAACCTCTACCGGGCGCTGAAAGGCGACGAGGCCGGCTTCCAGTTGATCAATTCGGGATCTGCCGCCGGTCTCGATGGATCGATCGCGCGGGCCTTCGAGGAGAAGAAGGGCTGGCTCGGCTATTACTGGGCGCCGACGGCCATCCTCGGCAAGTACGAGATGGTGAAGCTCTCCTTCGGCGTCACCCACGACCGGGCGGAGTGGAACGCATGCACGGCCGTGCCCGACTGTAGCGCTCCCGTCGTCAACGGCTATCCGACAACCGATGTCTACACGATCGTCACGAAGAGCTTTCCGGAGAAGGCCGGGCCGGCCGTGCTGGACTATGTCAAGAAACGGCAGTGGGACAACCAGACGGTCAACAGCGTGCTGGCGCATATGGACCAGACGAGCGGCAGCCGCGAGGACGCGGCGCTCTACTTCCTGAAGACCTTCGAGCCCGTCTGGACAGGCTGGCTCCCTCCTGACGTCGCCGCAAAAATCAAAGCCGCGCTCTGACGTTTCCCTTCAACGGCGCGGCACTCCAGTCCGGCTTCAGCCTCGCATGGCATGACGGCGCGATAACGCAGATACCGGCTTGAGGGACCCCATGAACACGCACACGACAATCAGCCCGATGCAACGGCCGACGCCGACGGATCGCGATGCGATCGCCGACGTCATCGAGCGCTTCCAGACGACGGATACGGCCTTCCTTTCGCTGATGATGGACAATCCACAACAGGACGATGCGCTGATCGATGGACTGCACCGCTTCCTCGACCGTTCGGCCGGTGCACGCTTCCTGCACACGCTGAAGCTGGAGCAGCGTGGTTTCTGGCTCGGCAATGCAGCCCCTGCGCGGTTGCAGATCCGTCTCATGGAGGCAGCACGTTCATCGCAGCACGCAGCCTATCAGGCTTTCCGTACCGGGCTTACAAAGTCGGGTGGACTGGAGCGGGCGTTTCCAAAAGCATGACGTCGAGCTAGGGAGCAGGCTCGGGAACAACGGCGCCATGCCACATGGGCGTGGTCGCGGCGATGATCGGGCCCATCGGATAGGTTTCATCCACGCGGCCGAGTTCGGGCGCATAGAGGCTGGAAATGTGCCCGTCGAGAAACAGCGCATTCGGGCACCCCAGAACATCCCGATAGAGCGTTGCGAAGTCGTGAAATCTCACCGGTGACAGCGACACCGCGAAATGCACGATCCCCTTTGCATCGACGCCGACGCCGTTGCGGATTTGCAGACTGTCGCTCTCCGGCTTGAAAGCCGGGTGGAGCGCGCCGTCGATGACCAGCATCGGCCCCGATTGCGTCGCGTAATCCGGAACAGCCACTGCCGAACGGCGATAGGCCTCCGTCTCCCTCACGATGGCCCTTCCGTTCGACAAAGCGAAAACGCCGTTCGGGAGAAGATAGAAATTGCCCCAGCCTTCGCCTGTCGCGATCGGCTTGCGTTCCACGCCATCAATGACCAGAAGCCCTACCGATGACAGGTCCTTCTCGTACATTCCGCCATTCATGCCGAAATCGAGGCGTGTCTGATCGCGAAGAAGATCCGTCTTCAAGGCGGTGAAGCCGCCATAGGGCCGCCCTGAATCATCGGCATGGAAAATTCGAAGGGACGCCGTCGCGGGATCGACATCGCAAACCGCATAGTCGATCGCGAGGTGCGGTACGATACGGCACGCCGCGCGCGCTTCAGGAGGAACAGTAACCATCAGGAACAGCGTCAGACCGAGCTTTGCGAACATGGGCATAACATATGCGGAAAGCACCATGTTGCCAGATACAAAAACGCCGGCAGACACACGGTCGCCGGCGCTTTGCAAAAAATGCTTTTAATCAGTTTGCGGCGCGTTCGACATTGCGGCCAGCATCCTGGGTGGCGTTGACCGTGTTTGCCGTGTCCTTGCCCATGCCGCGGATTGTGTTGCCGCAAGCGGAAAGCGAAACGAGAGAAACGAGTACGATGCCGACGGTAGCGATGGTCTTTGCGGTCATGGCTTGGGTCCTTGAATAACGCCAGATGGGAAAAGACATGTGTCTTCTGCCAGATAACGCCGGACCCTCAAAAAGGTTCACATGATCGTGACAAAAAACTGCGGTCTATCGCGCTGAAAATTGTCCCTGGTGAAACCGTATCTTCGCCGGAACTTTGGCTTCCGCATGAAGTTCATATCGCACCGTGGACCAGATCACAGCTTCCATCGCCGCTTCGGTCGGCAAGAAACGCGACGCAGGGCAGCCTGACGATACGCCGGCGCCCGAACTCGTCTATCTCTCACGCCTTGAGCAGGGCATCACCCGCAAGCAGGGAAAGAACGGCTTTCTCTACTATGGCCCTGATGGCAAGCGCATCACCGACATTAGTGAGGTCCAGCGAATTTCAGCGCTGGCGATCCCTCCTGCTTATACCGAGGTTCTGATTTCGCCCGATCCGCAGACGCATCTACAAGCGATCGGCAAGGATGCGCGCGGCCGCAAGCAATATCGGTATCATCCAGACTGGCATGCCGAACGCGGGAAGGCAAAGTTCGCGCTGCTGCCGTCCTTCGCATCACGCCTGCCGAAGATCCGCGAGCGCGTCGATCACGATCTGCGCATGCGCATGCCGGGCATGGAGAAGGCGCTCGCCACAATCGTCTGGCTTCTCGACCACCTTTTCATCCGCGTCGGTAATACGGTCTATGCCGAGGAAAACGGCTCCTATGGCCTGACGACGCTGAAGAACCGGCATGTGAAAGTGTCGGGATCGAGTGTGCACTTCCAGTTCAAAGGCAAGTCCGGCAAGGAATGGCGCCTCAGCCACAGCGACCGCCGTATCACCCGTATCATCCGCTCTTTGCAGGAGCTACCGGGCCAGCATCTGTTTCAGTATCTGGATGAGGACGGTGAGCGCCATCAGATCCGCTCGCAGGATGTTAACGCCTATATTCGCGAGGCGACCGGCGGCGAGTTCTCCTCGCGTCAGTTCCGCACCTGGGGCGCAACGCAGATGGCCGCCACGGCGCTTTCGACGGTTGAGCCGGCAACGAGCGAACGGCAGCGCAAACGCCAGATCAACGAGGCGGTCGATGGGATCGCCGCGGCTCTGGTCAATACGCGCGCCGTGTGCCGAAGCTCCTATATCCATCCCAAGGTGTTCGAGGATTTCGAGAACGGCGAATTGCGCACGCTACGCACGCAGCGCAAGAGCACGAGCGCGAAGATGACGCGCTGGATGAACGACGACGAAATTCGCGTGCTGCGCTGGCTGAAGAAGACGACCGATAATGGCTGACGATCAGACGAGCGCGACAAAGGCCGCGCGCACATGCTCGGCCACAGCCAGCACCGGTGCAGAGGCATCCTCGATCGTCTGGATGCCGATATTGTAGCTGCCGAGATCCGGCAGGCCTTCGGCCGGTCCAAGCTCCACAAGATCACCCTGCACGAGGTACCGAGGCAGCGGCGCGATCGCGAGATCGGCACGGATCGCCGCCTTCTGACCTGTCGTGTGCGCGCTGAGGAAGGCCACGCGATGGGCGCGCCCTGCCTTGTTCAGCTTGTCGATCGCATCGGCACGCCAGACGCAGCCGTCCTCCCACATCGAAACGGGCAGCGGCTCGCGAAGATGCGCGGTGCCGCACCGCGTACCGGCCCAGACGAGCCGTTCCTCCATGAGGATCTCGCCATCGCGCAGCGTCTCGCTCGGAAAGCTGTTGTAGATGACGATGTCCATGCGTCGCTCCTCGACGCGCTTGCGCATGACATTGCTCTGCCCGATGGTGACGTCGACGGTGACGTTGGGAAACGTCTCACCGAACCGCTTGAGCACGTCGGGAAGAATCCGCTCGCCGAGATCCTCCGGCGCTCCCAGGCGTACCACGCCATGCATATCCGGCATCAGAAAGCGCGTGACGGCCTCGTTGTTGAGCGCCAGCATGCGCCGGGCAAAGCCGAGCAGAACCTCTCCTTTCGGCGTCAGAGACACCGAGCGCGCATCCCGCAGGAAGAGAGAGCAGCCAAGAAGCTCCTCCATCTTCTTGATCTGCATCGAGACCGCCGACGGCGTGCGGTAGACAGCCTCGGCCGCCGTCGTGAAATTGCCGGTCTCGGCAATGGCCACGAACGTCTTCAGAACGTCGATTTCGAGCATTGGCAGCGCATGCCGCATCATCATATTCATGACGACTCCATTATCAGAAAAACTGAACGATACCGTCAGTTCATTTCGTTTGATTGAACCTATGTCAGCGCTCATTGTCAAGATACAGGCAATGGAGACGCCGTCATGAACAGCAACATCATACACCTCAGAACGAAAGCGGCGTTTGTATCGACCGCCTCGGCACGACATCCGTTCGAAGCCCCCATCCGCATCCTCAAGGCAATGATCGGGCGTCGTGAACTTGCGGCCACGCGCCGCAGCACGCGGCGGCAGCTTCAGGAACTGCCGGCGGTGATCCGCCGCGATATCGGCATCGCCGACGCGACGGACTATCAAGATTACTGAACTGACGCATCAATTCTATTCGTTGGATTGATGGACGAGGTTGCGGCATCCTTCATCCATGGTCGCGACCTTTTGAAGAACACCGTCAAAAGGAACCAAACAATGTCTACCTTCAGCCTATCCAGTTCTCCCTCAACCCCCTCCTCCGCATCACGCAGGCTTGCCGGCGCCACGGCGCTCGCGCATCGCATCGTCCAGACGTGGCAGGACAGACGCGCCGAACGTGCTCTGGCTTCGCTCTCCTACGACGCGCTCAAGGATATCGGCTTTCCCTCGGCCACCGACAACCGCAACACATCTGCGCAATGATCCGGTCTGGCATGGAGAGCAAAGACGACCCGCCGTGTCGACGGCACCGCGGCGATGACAGGGCGTTTTGCCAACCGGCAGAACGCCCTTTTTCGTGGCATATTCACATGCGCCCGGCATCACCTCGACCTTCCTGTTTCCGACAATCTCATCAAATGCATGAGCGTCGCAAACAGATAAGCCGATACGGATCCCCAATGTGCTTCACCCGCCAAACCCGTTAGCGCACATGCTGCAAAGCAACATAATTGGGCGTTTGCACTATTCGTAGATGCTTTTTCAGGCATTCTGCGGGATGTCGCAAATTTTATTCCTTTGCAGTCGCGACCATCCATGCGAGTGTCGCATTCAGGCAAGCTCGTCGGCCGTGGCCACGCGACGAATAGCTATCTGCCCTGCACGGAGATAACGCTCGTGAATAAGCCGCTCACTGCCAAGCGCTCGCTGGTCTTCTTCCTCGTTCCCAATTTTTCGCTACTGCCCTTCTCGGCCGCTATCGAGACGCTGCGTATCGCCAACCGGATGCTGGGCTACGATGCCTATTCCTGGCGACTTGCCTCGACCGACGGCGCACAGGTCGTCTCCTCAAGCGGCATCGCGCTGGAGGTCAACTCGTCGGTCGCCGATGAGCGCAAGCATCTGGGTGGCGAGAGCCGTCCGTCGATGGTGCTGGTCTGTTCCGGCGTCTTCGTGGAGGATTTTCAGAACAAGTCCGTCAATGCCTGGCTTCGCGAGGTCTATAATCGCGGCGTTGCCGTCGGCAGCCTCTGTACGGGCGCCCATGTTCTGGCCTCGGCCGGCCTGCTGACCGGCAAGCGCTGCGCCATTCACTGGGAAAACCTGCCGGGCTTTGCCGAAGCCTTCCCGCAGGTCGATGTGTTTGCGGATCTCTACGAGATCGACAGCAACATCTATACCTGCGCCGGCGGCACGGCCTCGCTGGACATGATGCTGAACCTGATCGATCAGGATTTCGGCGAGAACCTCGTGAACCGCGTCTGCGAACAGGCGCTGACCGACCGCGTCCGCGGCCCGCATGATCGCCAGCGCCTGCCGCTGCGCGCACGGCTCGGCGTGCAGAATGCCAAGGTCCTGTCCATCATCGAGCTGATGGAGGGCAATCTTGCCGAACCCCTTTCCCTTCTGGAACTTGCCGATAGCGCCGGTCTCTCGCGGCGCCAGATCGAGCGGCTGTTCCGGCAGGAGATGGGCCGTTCGCCGGCCCGCTACTATCTGGAGATCCGGCTCGACCGCGCCCGGCACCTGCTCGTCCAATCGGCGATGCCGGTGGTCGAGGTCGCCGTCGCCTGCGGCTTCGTCTCCGCATCGCACTTCTCCAAGTGTTATCGCGAACTCTACAACCGCTCGCCACAGCAGGAACGCGCCGACCGCAAGGTCACGCTGGCCCAGGCGGCACGGTAGGACGGTCTCGTTTTTATAATGCCATCGAGTCGATCAATGTCAGTTCCGAGACGATGCGGTTCCGGCCGGCATGCTTGGCCATGTACAGGAACTGGTCGGCGGCATGGAGGTAGTTGTCGAACACCTCGCGCTGCTCGATGGGCGCAAGGCCGATCGACACAGTGATCGACAGGTCCTCATCGTCGGTAACGACCTGCGTGCGGGCAATCGTTTCGCGCAGTTGCTCGCAGTAGATGCTGGCCGCAGCGATATCGAGGCCGTCGAACAGCACGCCGAACTCCTCGCCGCCGAGGCGCGCAAGCAAATGGTCGTTGCCCACGAAATTGCGCAACGTTCGCGCCACCGCCTTCAGCACGAGATCTCCGACCTCGTGGCCGAACGTGTCGTTCAGGCGCTTGAAATGATCGATGTCGAGAATGGCGATCGAGGACAGCGCATGGCGACGAAAACACTGCTCGACGATGCGCGGTCCTTCCTGAAAGAAGAAGCGCCTGTTGTAGAGGTCCGTCAGGTAATCGCGCGAAGCGAGCCGCTGCAAGGATTCGATGCGTCGGTGGACGGTGATCGACCGGTTGATCCGGCTGACGAACTCGTCGCGGCCGAACGGCCGCTCGATGAAATCGGAACCGCCCCCTTTGAGGAAGCGCGCCGCCTGCCCTCGGGCAGATGGCGGAGCCATGGCGATAACGGGCACTGCGGTCTCGCATTCGTAGGACCGCAGCCCGACCAGGAGCTGCTGCGCGGAGAGATCGCCGACCGCATATTCCGAGACGATCAGATCGACACGGCCGCCCATGACGGCGCTGAGAACCTCCTGCCCCGTCGCCGCCTCGGTCACCTGAAACCGCTGCTCGCGCAGCACCGAAGCCAGTTCCTGGCGCCTTTCCGCGTCCTCGTCGGCCACCAGCACGTTCGTGCCGGCATTGGTCAGCGTACGATTGACGGCCGCAACGACCGAAGACACCGAGTCTCGCTCGTTCTTGATGATGCAGTCCACCACGCCCCGCGCCATGACCCGCTCGCGCGTGCTGTCATTGAAGCTGCCGGTGAAGACGATAGCGGGAATATCATGCGAGAGCACAAGGTCGAGCGCTTCGCAGTTCGGCGCGTCGGGAAGGTTGAGGTCGAGCACGGAAACATCGAACTTCTGGCACTCAAGCGTACGCCTCGCCTCGCCGAGCGATGCGCAATGCGTCACCGTCAGGGCGCTACCGTTCTGGATCTCATGCCGGATGAGCGTCGAGAAAACGCGGGAATCTTCGATCAGCAATAGACGATTGACACCCTCGGTGAGCGCGGCATCGCCGACCCGCTCTTGCTTGCTGAACGTCAAGGTTCCCACCCTTTTCGAGCAGGAAACCGCATCCCGGCTCCGCTCCCCCCCCCCCAGACCCCAACTACCGACAGTGCGCAGGCAGGATCTTTTATGTTTAGTATTACTTACCAAGAAGGAATTTGTGTTCCGTTAACGCAACCCCAAAAAGCGGGCGGAGCCGCATCTCGACGTCACGAACAGGGAGGCACGTCGTGGCAGAAACACAAAGCAGCAAGCGCCCGAAACCGGTCGCTTGCTGCGAGGAAGGATGATGATGAGCGATGGGCAGCGGACCCAGGCGATCCGGGATCAGGCGCTGAGCGCCATCTGCGAGCCGAGCGTCCGGATCTTCGTCAGCGTGTCCAGGTTCTGGTTGACGCGGCAGTAGAACTCCTCGTTGACGAAAGGCCGCATGATGAAATCATTGCCGCCAGCCTTGAGGAAACGGGCGGAGAGAAGCCGGTTGGTGGAGGATGACACGCCGATGATGCGCAGCTGATGCGGGCCATAGGCGCCGCGAATGCGCCGGGTCAGTTCGAAACCGTCGATATCGGGCATGTTGTAGTCCGTAATGACGAGGCCGATATCGGAATGGCGCTTCAACAGTTCGAGCGCCGTCGCACCACAGTCCGCCGTGCTGACGCGGAAGTTGAAGCGCTTGAGCTGGCTCGTCAGGAGCGCCCGCGCTGTCGGACTGTCATCGACGATCATGACGTGGTGCCGGTGATTGGTCAGAAAGCGGCAGACGGACTCGACCAGCATATCGACGGCGAAGACGCTGTCCTTGATGATGTAGTCGACGATGTCCTTGGCCAGGATCGACTCGCGTGTGCTCTCCTGAAACGTGCCTGTGAACACGATGGTCGGAATGCTCATATCGACCAGATAAGACAAGGCTTCGCCGTTTTCGGCGCCGGGAAGATTGATATTCGAAATGGCGAGCGTAGCCGGGAAGGATGCGTTCTCAATGGCGAAGGTGACCTCGTCATAGTCCTTGCAGACGATGACATCGATATCGAGAAGTTCCTTGAAGCGTTTCGACACCATCGCCGCGAAGAGATTACTGTCTTCAGCAAGCACGATACGGTGCTGTTGCAGGGACTCTCCGGAATAATACATCCCCGACACACCGAAAAACGACATTGCGCGCTCTCTTTTTTCACTCTGAAAGAGACATTAGCGGAAAAGGTTTTCGCAGTCGTTAAAAGGTCGCTACCTAGGGTGGCTTTTTCAGGAATCAGGCAACAAACCGGCGTAATATGCAAAAGCATACTTCGCCGGCTTCGCGATAATGCCGTGGGATCACGGCCAACGATCAGCGCGGCCGGCCGGGCCGGCGCTTGCGGGATCCGCTTTTTGCTCCGTCCGCATCCGTCTCCGGGGCCGGCTTGTCTTCGCCGGCATCGCGCTTCTGCGCAGGCGTGACCGAAGGAGGCGATGCCGTCGCGGAAGCGGCAGGCTTCACGTCGGGACGCAGCTCCTCGCCCCGCAGCACATCGCGCCGGTCGTTCTCGGAGGAGTCCGGTATGTCGTTGCCGCGGCTGTCCGGCGGCTCGACGCTTGCCTGCTCGACGTAACCGCCGGCATCCCCCGGTAATTGCGAGGAGCCTCTTGCAGCCTCGGAGCGCGTGCCCTGGAAGATGGCCGAGAGAACTTCCGCATCTTCCGGCGAGATCTTGATCGGCACCTCCGGTGCAGCCGGACCGCCAAGCGCGATGCCATCGGCCTGGAAGCGCTCGAAGACGGCCATGCGGACATCCGTCCGCACCGACACGCCTTGCAGAATATCGGCCAGGAACACGCGCACCTCGAATTCGAGCTCGGACGACGTGAAGCCGCGGAAGACGATGATCGGCTCGGGATTGCGCAGGATGTTGGGAAGTCCGGTCACCGCGGCGCGCAGCGATTCCACGACTTTTCGCGGATCGTTGGAGGCGTGGGCGGAGAAGGTGATGTCAACACGCCCGAGCTTGTTGCGATGCGTCCAGTTGCCGACAGAGGCGTTGATGAACAGCGAGTTCGGCACCATGATCGTCTGACGCTGAAATGTCTCGATCTCGGTTGCACGCACGGATATGCGCTTCACGAAGCCTTCTGTCGTTCCCGAGATCACCCAGTCTCCGACCTTGAAGGGCCGCTCGACGAGCAGGATAAGGCCGGAGACGAAGTTCGAGACGATGTTCTGCAGGCCGAAACCGACGCCGAGAGACAGGGCGCCGGCCACCAGCGCGAGGCTCGACAGGTCGAGACCCGCCGCGGAAATACCGATCAGGCCGGCAATGCCCATGCCGAGATAGCCAATGCCTGTCTTGACCGAGTTGCGCACACCGAGATCCACCCGACTGCGCGCCAGCACGCTGCCGTCGATCCAGCGTTGAAGCCAGCGGGTGATGACGAAGCCCAGAATGAACAGCATGATGCCGGCGAAGATGCCGACCAGCGAGATCGTAATGGTGCCGATGCGGATTTCGGTGAAGATCCGGTAGGCCCAAGCCTCGATGTCCGCGATCTTGAAGCCCCATTGCAGGAGCAGAAGCGGCACGAAGAACATGGCGACAAGCAGGTAGATGCTGAGCCCGACCGCAAGACCGATCTGATCCAGGGCCATCGGCTCCAGCCGGTAGCGGTGCGAGAGGTATCGTCCGCCGACGGTCTTGGCGAGCGCGTTTTGCTTGGCCAGCGCCTTGCCGGTCAGGATGCCGATATACATGGTGACGAAGATCGCGCCGGTGACGACGATCTGCGTGGCGATGAAGCGCGCCAGCCCGACATAGCCGGAAAGCGCCGCCGTAATCAGCCCGAGACCCGCCAGAAGCAGGAGGATGGAGATGGCGCGCGGCCAGGGCCGCCCCTGCCCGTCCAGCGGCTCGCCCTGAGGGATGACAGGACGGATCAGCGCGATCGCCATCAGGAGCAGGCCGATGATGATCGAGGCGATCAGGCTTTTCGCGACTGTCAGCACCAGAGGCGAGCCAAGGGTGACGCTGATCGTCTCCAGCAGGTAATCCAAGAGGTTCGCGAACGCCATCGCCATGATGAGGGCGACCAGCAGCCGTGCGCCGCGGTCCGACACCCGCACCAGCCGCCAGACAGCCTGTCCGGGTGCGAGAACGGCCGTGGAGATGGTCCAGACGAACTGCAGGGCGACGCAGAGGGCAAGGAATGTCACGACGATGGGCGCGATATCCGGCCTGAGCACATTGAATGTCTGAAGGAAAAAGAAAGCCGTCGTTGCGAACGTGGCAGCTGCTATGGTCGGCACCAGTGTAGAGCCGAAGGCACGAGAAAGACGGGCGATATAGGTCGGGTTGAGATCCCGCACCGAACGGCGCAGGAGGGGCGCGAAAAGCCGGTGTGTACCTGCCAGAAGCACCAGCGCCGAGCAAAGCGACAGAAACAGCGCCGACATCAGCGGCACGCGCTTGTAGGTGAAGACGAAGGTCAGCCAGCTACCGATATTGCGGGAAAACGCCTGCGCCTCCACGACGAGCGCCTGGCCCGCGTCGATCAGCATGTCGACGTTGATGTCCGTGTGCCGCAACAGCGTGTTGGAGAACAGGACCCGGCGCTTTTCGGTGATCGTGGTGGAGAGCGCGTTGGCATCCGCGACAAGCGTTTCCGCCGTTCCTGTCACGGCGTTCAGAGAGTTCCGCTCGGCGATCAGGCGGCCTCGCTCCTCGGTCACCACGGATGCTTCGGGCTCGGCGCCGGCCGCTGGCGGATCGCCAAGTTCGGTCAACCGCCCCTTGATCTGCTCGATGCGCGTACGCGCCGCGTCCATCTGACCGGCAACCTGCTGCGACAGGTCGTCCACCTGCGCCTTGATCTCGGCGAGCCGGTTATCGGCGGCATTGGAATTGTTTGCCTGGGTCGAACGCGCGGTTTCCGCGGCATCAGCCGTCTCGACCTGTGCAGCCAGCGTATCGAGCCGCTTGCGCGCGGCGTCGAGCTGCTGGGCCGCATCGGCCTGCGCGTCGTCCGGCCTGTCCCGCGCCGCCTCGCCACCGCCGGCACTTTGCCGTCCGACGCTCGCTGCCGGCGGCGGGTTGGCCGAAGGTTGGCTTGCGGCGGGCTGGCTTGCCGGGGGTTGGCTTGCCCCGGTTTGGTTTGCCGGGGTTTGGGTGGGCGCCTGCTGGGCAACCACGGGCGACAGGCTGGAAACAAGAATGAGCAGAATGGCGAGGAAACGAAGCATCGTTGGGGAACACGCTTTCACGGTTAGGTCTGTCTTCCCGACGGATGAGGCCGAAAGGTACTGGAAAAGGACGCGGCACGGTGCCGAAAGAATCAAACGGCAGAAAGGTGCCATACCCGCTCCGGTTGGCGTCCGGGTATGGCGAATTTTAGGCTTCCCGCAGAAGGTTACTCCGGCCGGACGTCAGAAGCGCGAACCCGGCTGCAGCAGGAACGCCTCCTCCTGCGGGCTCGACATGCGCCCGAGGATGGCATTCCGGTGCGGGAAGCGACCGAATCGCGCAACGATCTCCCTATGGCGCACGGCATAGTCGAGGAGCACGGGATCGCCCAGAGCCGTGAAGAGCTGCACCGCAAGATCCTGGTCGGACATCGCCTCGGAGTGCTCGAACGGCAGGTAGAAGAATGCGCGCCGCACCGGCGCAACGGCCTGGTCAGCGCCCGCCTCCAGCGCCAGCCGCGCTTCGCGACGGGCAAGGCCGTCCGTCGCGAAGGCCAGCGGCGAACCGCGATAGATGTTGCGCGACATCTGGTCGAACAGGATGAGGGTCGCAAGCCGCCCCTCCGGCGTCTCTCGCCAGACCGCATCCACATGCCGCGACAGTGCGAGATGCGTGGTGCGAAAACGCCGGTCGCATTCCGCATCCAGCTCCGGGTGCGCCTTGTACCAGTGCTCCGGGTCGATATCCTCGAACCAGAACGAGACGACCTCCCGCGGCGTGCACAGCGTTTCCATGGACATCCCTCTTTGCCGATAGAGATGGTCTTGTTGCATCAATCTTGCGCGAGCGGGAGACCTGACGGCAGGACTTTTCTCCAAACCCCGTCGCAATCGCAAACTTCTTCGTTATCCTATTCGACAGACCAGCTAGATTAAGCGCGACAACATGGAGGTCGAGATCAAATGAACGCAAAGGGACTGTCCCGTTTTTTCACGGTGGCCCTGCTGGCCACCAGTATCCAGGTCGGGGGTATGGGGTTCGCCTTTGCCGATCAGACAATTCTGAATGTGTCCTATGACCCGACACGCGAACTGTACAAAGACTTCAACGCCGCGTTCGCCGAGAAGTGGAAGACCGACACCGGGGAAACGCTGACGATCCAGACCTCCCATGGTGGCTCGGGCAAGCAGGCGCGTTCCGTCATCGACGGCCTTGAGGCCGATGTGGTCACGCTCGCGCTCGAAGCCGACATCGACGCCATCGCCAAGGAAAGCGGCAAGATCCCCGCGGACTGGAAGACGAAGTTCGAGAACAACAGCGCGCCCTACACCTCCACGATCGTCTTCCTCGTCCGCAAGGGCAATCCGAAGGGCATCAAGGACTGGGGCGATCTGGTCAAGGACGACATTCAGGTGATCACGCCGAACCCGAAGACGTCGGGCGGCGCACGCTGGAACTTCCTTGCCGCCTGGGCCTGGGCCCGCGCGCAGAATGGCGGCGACGACGCCAAAGCGCAGGAATATGTCGCACAGCTCTTCAAGCATGTTCCGGTGCTCGACACCGGCGCCCGCGGCGCAACGACGACCTTCGTCCAGCGCGGTCTCGGCGATGTGCTGATCGCCTGGGAAAACGAGGCCTATCTCTCGCTCGAGGAACTCGGTCCCGACAGCTTCGACATCGTCACGCCGTCCGTCTCCATCAAGGCCGAGCCGCCGGTGGCGCTGGTCGACGGCAATGTCGACACGAAGGGTACGCGCAAGGTGGCCGAGGCCTACCTCCAGTATCTCTACTCGGATGTCGGGCAGAAGATCGCCGCCAAACATTATTATCGCCCGTTCAAGCCCGAAGCGGCCGATCCGAACGATATCAAGCGCTTTGCGGATGTTAAGCTCTCGACCATTGACGAATTTGGTGGTTGGAAGGAAGCTCAGCCAAAATTCTTCGGAGACGGCGGCGTCTTCGACCAGATCTACAAGCCGGGGCAATAAGATTACATGACCGCAAGCCTCCCTCAGCGGTGGCAATTTCGACAGCCGAGCGTCATCCCGGGATTCGGGTTGGCGCTCGGCGTCACTTTGTCATGGCTCATCCTCATCATTCTCATTCCGCTCTCCGGCCTCGTCTGGCGATCGAGCGCGCTTGGCTGGAGTACGTTCTGGACGCTGGCAACCGATCAGCGAACGCTGAACGCGCTGAAGATCAGCTTCGGAACCGCCTTCCTCGCGGCACTGGCCAATGTCGTGTTCGGCGTGCTGCTGGCCTGGGTTCTCGTGCGCTATCGCTTCTTCGGCCGGCGTGTCATCGATGCCATGGTCGATCTGCCGTTCGCCCTGCCGACGGCGGTTGCCGGTATCGCGCTCACCACGCTCTATGCACCGAACGGCTGGATCGGCAGCCTTCTGACGCCGCTGGGCATCAAGGTCGCCTTCACCCCGCTCGGCATCGTCTTCGCGCTGATCTTCGTCGGCCTGCCCTTCGTGGTGCGCACGGTGCAGCCGATCATGGAAGAGATCGACCGCGAGGTCGAGGAGGCCGCAGCGACATTGGGGGCAACACGCTTCCAGACCGTCAGCCGCGTTCTGCTGCCGGGCCTCGCGCCGGCGGTGCTCACGGGCTTCGCGCTGGCGTTTGCCCGCGGCGTCGGTGAATACGGCTCCGTCATCTTTATCGCCGGCAACCTGCCCTACGTCTCGGAGATCGCGCCCTTGCTCATCGTCATCCGGCTGGAGGAATTCAATTATCCCGCCGCAACCGCGATCGCCGCCGTCATGCTGATCATCTCCTTCGTCATGCTGCTCGTCATCAATTCCATTCAGGCCTGGAGCCGACGGAGGTATGGTTATGGCGCATGAAGCCCTCGCTCCCGCATCTGTCGGAACATCGGAGATGGTGCGCTCCGCGACCTCGGAGAGCCGGCTTGCCCGCTACGGCCTGATTGCGCTGTCGCTGGCGTTCGTCGGCCTCTTCCTCGTGCTGCCGCTGGCCATCGTCTTCACGGAAGCGCTGCGCAAGGGGCCGGGTACCTTCTTCGAGGCTATCGCCGACCCCGAGACTTGGGCAGCTATCCGGCTGACCCTGCTGGTTGCGGCCATCGCGGTTCCGCTCAACCTCGTTTTCGGTATCGCCGCCGCCTGGGCCATCGCCAAGTTCGAGTTCAAGGGCAAAGCGTTTCTGACAACCCTGATCGACCTGCCCTTTTCGGTATCCCCTGTTATCTCCGGGCTCGTCTTCGTGCTCCTGTTCGGTTCGCACAGCCTGCTCGGACCGTGGCTTGGCAGCCACGGCATCAAGGTGCTCTTCGCCGTACCCGGCATCGTGCTCGCCACGGTCTTCGTCACCTTCCCTTTCGTCGCGCGCGAACTCATCCCGCTGATGCAGGAACAGGGTACGAGCGACGAGGAGGCAGCACTTTCGCTCGGCGCCAGCGGCTGGCAGACCTTCTGGTACGTCACGCTGCCGAATATCAAATGGGGCCTGCTCTATGGCGTGTTGCTCTGTAACGCGCGCGCCATGGGCGAATTCGGTGCCGTTTCGGTGGTCTCGGGCCATATCCGGGGCATGACGAACACGATGCCGCTACAGGTCGAGATCCTTTACAACGAATATAATTTCATCGGCGCCTTTGCCGTGGCCACGCTGCTCGCGCTTCTGGCGCTGGTCACGCTCGTCATCAAGTCGCTGCTCGAATTCAAATTCAGTGCGCAGATCGCCGCCGCACGCAAGCACTGAAAAAGGTATATGGTTCATGGAAGTACGCGTTCAGGACATCCGCAAGGACTTCGGCCGGTTCCCGGCCCTCGATAAGGTCTCGCTCGACATCCGCTCGGGCGAGCTCATCGCTCTGCTCGGCCCGTCGGGTTCCGGCAAGACGACACTGCTGCGGCTGATTGCCGGGCTGGAAAGCCCGACCGATGGCACGATCTACTTCGGAGACGAAGACGCCTCCAGGAAAACCGTACAACAACGCAATATCGGCTTCGTGTTCCAGCATTATGCTCTGTTCCGGCATATGACGGTGATCGACAACGTGTCTTTCGGACTGAAGGTGCGGCCGTCGTCGCGCCGCCCGGCTGCAGCCGAAATTCGCCAGCGGGCGGCCGATCTCATCGACCTCGTGCAGCTCGGCGGCATGGAGAAGCGCTATCCGGCGCAGCTTTCCGGCGGCCAGCGCCAGCGCGTGGCACTGGCGCGCGCCATGGCGGTGGAGCCGAACGTTCTGCTGCTCGACGAACCCTTCGGCGCGCTGGACGCGCAGGTGCGCAAGGAGCTTCGTCGCTGGCTGCGCGAGATCCACGACCGGACGGGCCACACCACCGTCTTCGTGACGCACGACCAGGACGAAGCGCTGGAGCTTGCAGACCGCGTCGTGGTGATGAGCAAAGGCCGGATCGAGCAGGTGGGAACGCCGGACGAGATCTACGATACGCCGAACTCCCCCTTCGTGTTCGGCTTCATCGGACAATCCAACACCCTGCCGGTGCGCGTCGAGAATGGGCAGCTGTGGCTCGAGGATCGCTCCATCGGCGTCAGTGCGCCGGGAGAACCGGAGGGGCCGGCGGAGTTGTATTTCCGTCCGCACGATATCGATCTGCTCGACGGCTGCGGCGGCTGTCTTGCCGGCGTCGTCACGATCAGCCGACGTGTTGCCGGCACGCGGCATGTCGAGCTCGACGTTGCCGGCAGCACGCGCCGGATCGAAATCGAGCTACCCTCCGATGTCGCAGCCTCCCCCGGCACGCGCGTCGCGTTCAGGCCGAACCGCTGGCGCCTGTTCCGGGCTTAAGCCTGCAAGACGGCCTGGGCGCTCAACTCAGGCGCGTCCACTGGCTGTGCAGCGCAGACACACCGGCGGAGAATGCGTCTGTGTGTCTTGTTTAGCGTCTTGAAGAACGACGAAGGTAAGTTATTCCTTTAGATGGCAGCTCGATGGTCTGCTGTCTTTCGACGTCCTCCGCACCCACCCATACCTTCACGCAAAGATCCCATGCAGCACCGACCAGAAATCGATGGCCTCCGCGCCGTGGCCGTCGTCCCGGTCATTCTTTTCCATGCCGGCGTTGGCTGGTTTTCGGGTGGCTATGTCGGCGTCGATGTCTTCTTCGTCATCAGCGGCTATCTGATCACCACGATCATCGCGGCAGCGCAGGACAAGGGCACCTTCACGATCCTCGGTTTCTACGAGCGAAGGGCGCGGCGCATCATGCCCGTTCTCTTCACGGTCATCCTCTGCTGCCTTCCTTTCGCCTGGGCCTGGATGCTCCCGGCGCAGATGAAAAGCTTCGCCGAGAGCATCATCGCCGTCTGCCTGTTCCTGTCGAACGTCCTCTTCTGGCAGGAGAGCGGATATTTCGCGGCAGCAGCCGAGAAGCAGCCTTTGCTGCACACCTGGAGCCTCGCGGTCGAAGAGCAGTATTATGTCGTCTTCCCGCTCCTGCTCATGGTGCTCCACCGGTACGGTTCTCGCGTTCGCTTTGCAGCCGTTCTCGTTGCGGCTCTCGCCAGCTTCGCGCTCGCCGTCTACGGCTCGGTGGCTTTTCCGAACGCGGCCTTTTACCTTCCGCACACCCGTGCCTGGGAATTGCTGGCAGGCTCGCTCTGCGCGCTGATCCTCCTGAAGCGCGAGCAGCCCTGCAACGACGTCCTGTCCCTGATCGGCATTTTCGCGGTTCTGGCCGGCGTCTTTCTCTATGACGACGGCACGCCGTTCCCGTCAGCCTGGGCGCTGGCGCCCGTCGGTGGCACGGCGCTCATCATCCTCTTTGCCGGGCCCGGCACCCTTGTGCACCGGCTCCTGTCCCTGCGGCTGCTGACCGGCATCGGGCTGATCAGCTACAGCCTCTATCTGTGGCACCAGCCCCTGTTTGCCTTCGCGCGCATTCGCAGTCTGACCGAGCCGTCGCCGATTCTGATGGCGCTCCTCACGGTCGTCGCCGTCATCCTCGCCATCCTGTCCTGGCGATTTGTCGAGACGCCGTTTCGCACCGGCCGCATCAAGGCGCTTGCAAGCGGCCCCCGTATTCTCATGGCAACGGGCGCCGTCGCCATCGTCATGATGGCCGTGGGAGCAACCGGACGGCTGGATGACGGCCTGTCGTTCCGTCTGCCGTCCGCGGCGCTTGCAGCGCTCGACGTGCAGGCACACCCCGACCCGGCTATGGCGGCGTGCCTGTTCGACAAGGGTGAAGCAGTATTACCCCATCCCGTGCGCGCCTGCATGACGCCGGATACGGACAAAAGCGACACGATCCTGATCGGCGACTCCCACGCCGGCGCGATCACCGGTGAAGCTCTCCGAGCCTTCGGGAGCGCGGGGCTCGATCTCTACGCCCTGTCTCACTCCTCCTGCGCCGGTTTCTCCGGTCTGGTGGTATCGAACGCCAAATACCGTCTCCGCTGCAACCGCTTCTTCAAGGGCGTCGAGGATTACATCGCAAAGAGCGACATCAAGACCGTCATCATGGTCAGCCGATGGTCGCTCTATATCGACGGAAATGCCTTCGACAATGGCGAGGGTGGCGTGGAAGCCCTGAAGCCGACCTATGCCGACCTCTATGACCGCCGCGACGACATGGGCAGCGAAACGGACCCTGCCCGCAAGGACCGCGTCCTCAATGCGTTTCTTGCAGATATTCGCGCCTACCTCGACCGCGGCGTGAACGTGGTTCTAGTCTACCCGATACCGGAAGCCGGCTGGAACGTGCCGGATCTCCTCGCCCGCGCCGCCATGACATCGACGGATGTCGAGCCGCTGGCAACATCGTCAGATCGCTATCGCGCTCGAAATGCGGCCGTCATCGCTGCTTTCGACACGCTGGACCATCCCCGCCTTGCAAAGGTCAAGCCGTCCGACATCTTCTGCGACAGCTTCGTTCAGGGGCGCTGCATCAACAGCCTCTCGACGGACCGGATTTTCTACTTCGACGACGACCATCTGTCGAATGCCGGAGCCGCGCTGCTGTTGCCGCCCATCATCGACGCAGTTCGTCGCCTGACGGTCACCGCAACGGCCGGCCATTAAGTTCTTATCCGCATCAGGGGAAGAATTCGCGGCGCAATTCGAGGCTGACCTTTGCAACGCAGGTCCTGTTCGCATCGAGCACCTCGACCACCAGGCGACTGTCGGGCTCCCGCGGAAGACCATCGAGCGCCATCTCGGCGAGGACGACCTCGGCCTCCGCCAGCGCTGCGGCGACATCCGTGAAAGCATAGGCGTCCTCTCCGCCTGAGAAGCCTTCATGATCGAACAGGTTGAAATAGAAAAGAGGCATCATGACCGCCTTGACGACACGTTCAGCCCCGGGAGGGTAAACGGCTGAAGATGAGGGAGCCTGCGAGGAACCGGCGTGACGGCTGATGCCGCCTGCGAGCCTTGAAGCTCTGTGCTGCCTGCGCCTCTCAAGGGTTCTGCTCGGCCGCCTTTTCAGGCGCTACGACGAGAGGATCCGGCGGTGTCGTCGATCTATCGCCCGACGATCCCTCGAATTGCTGGACGACGATGACGCTCAGAATGGCCGCAACCACGAAGCCGATGACCCCCAACATGATATAACGGACCGGCAAAACGCTCTCCTTGACAATCCCTTTGGCTGGCACGCTCGACAGGCTTCACACGCATCTCGAAGTCTGCCGCTTCGCCAAACGGCGTCAGACAGTCCAGCGGCATGGTCTGAACCGAGTAGCGGGAACGCGTACCTATGTTTGATGTTCCTCTGAAATAGCGGCTTGATGATGAAAAGACAGGGTTATCCACACGATGAGGACATCGAAACAACTGGAAACGGATATCGCGCCTCGATCGAGCCATACTCGGCATCGGTCAGTCTCGACCAGCAACGGACCAGGTCTTTATGGATTGAAACCTCCCTCGAAGCGCATGGTCAGCGCAAACCCGCTGCATATCCGTGCGAAATGCTCTTAAAACGAAAAGAGCCTGCTGCGGGAGGAGGTGCAGCAGGCTCTTAATTCCGGTTGGCAGCTCGGGAGGAGGATAAGCTGCAACCACCATCGACGATCCTGGGAGGAGGATAGGATCATCAAGGACGTCGAAGCTCTGCGGGAGGAGGTGCATCACTTCGATAAATTCATCATACAATTTTCCACCGCGCTTGCGAGCGAATTTATTGCATCGCAGCTATGCATTTTGCACATGCGAAGGGAACTGTTCGGCGGACCTTCCTGGCGAAAGCGATTTCCGCTGCGAGAGAGTTGCATTAAAGGATGGCTATCGAGACGAATAGCTTAAGCATAAGCGGGAGAGAACGAGATGACACAGGCACCTTCGAGCGTGACCGTCGCCAAGCATCGCGATGGCAAATGGAGCTTCACGCTGACCTTCCGCGGCGTAACACGCCCTGCATCGGGCAAGTTCGCATCCCAGATTCAGGCTCAGGCGGCAGGCATGACCATGTTGAAGGCACTTGAGGGCAACAAGCGGACCTGAGAGGGCATGTGCTGGCGACGAGACGACGCCTGGGCTTGTGGGAAAACCACCTCTTCGGCCGGGCTTGTGCTGGGCGTCCGCGACATTTTCTTACGTCACGGAATTGCGTAAGATGAAGGGAACTTCGCCGAAATCGGGGCGTTCACTTGCGAGTTTGCAGTCGAGACGTGCAAGGGAGCGGGTGACATGACGGATCTGAAGGGAATACGCGGAAAAACGGTGCGTGGAGAAGCCTGCACGCTGGAGGAGTTTCAATCGCGCTACGGTCTAGAGACCGATGAGGCGAAGCGGCTGTATGAGCGTTTCGGCCCGTCCATGACGGAGCTCGACCTCTTGATGGCGGCGAAGCGCCGGGTCCCCGCTTTGTAACAGACTTGAAACCCTCTGGGCGACCCTTGGGCAAAAGGTTCGTCCAGCTTCTGCTGAAACCGGGGCGTTCTCAAGAGAGACGCAAAATGGATTCTGAAATCGTCATCTTCGCCGCCATGAACGTGATCGGTGGCCTCCTCGCCCTCGGCTTCGTCCACTTCTACTATCTCCCGAATGTTGAAAAGAGCCGAATCGAACCTGCGCTCTACGACGTGACGCAACGAGACAGTATCTCGTTTGAGCCGTTGCGCCGGTAGAGCTGAACGGCTGGTGTGCGCCCTCCAGAACCAACAGATCGTACCGTCCGCCGCATGAAAAGAGGTGCGACAAGCTCTCGAAATGCCAACGAGCGGCCATCCAGCGGCTTCGAGATAAGACGAGATGTCGATTTTCTCGATTTCTCCTTGCCTTCCTTGATTGAATGGCTTTAGCGGACGGATAACGCAATTGTCATTCGAAATGAACGGCACGAGGGAGACGTATCGGAAATGGAAATTTTCACCGCAGCCGGATTGGCTGCATTCTTACAGGTCATCGCCATCGATCTGGTACTGGCAGGTGATAACGCCATCGTCATCGGCCTTGCTGCTGCTGGCCTGCCGGCAGACCAGCGCCGCAAGGCGATCCTCGTCGGCATCATCGCCGCAACAGTTTTGCGCATCGCCTTCGCGGCCATCACGGTACAACTTCTGGCCATCGTCGGTTTGCAGTTCGTCGGCGGCCTTCTGCTTCTCTGGGTCTGCTGGAAGATGTGGAGCGAGCTGCGCCAGGCCGAACACAATGCCGAGCACGAAAGCGGAGCGGCAGCGGACGAAACGCGCGTCCGCAAGACCTTCCTGCAGGCAGCGACGCAGATCGTCATTGCCGACGTTTCCATGTCGCTCGACAACGTCCTTGCGGTCGCCGGCGCGGCACAGGATCATCCAACCGTGCTCGTCATCGGCCTGATCGTATCGATCGCGCTCATGGGTCTCGCAGCAAGCTTCATCGCCAACCTGCTGCACAAGCACCGCTGGATCGCCTATGTCGGCCTCGCCGTCATCTTCTACGTGTCCCTCAGCATGCTCTATCACGGCGGCATGGAAATCCTGCCCTACATCGATGGCAGCGCGGCAACGACGCCAGTGGTGCCGGTAACGCCTCCAGCTGCAACACCTACTCCTTAAAGCGCGAAGGAGCGTTGCACAGACGCTGAGGTCGTAGACCGCTGATAGCCTGAGCCCTTTCGCCAGACCGGCGGGAGGGCTTTTTTACGGCATCTTCCCTTCTTATCCTTCATCATGTCTCTGACGAACCGCAGGGCTCGCATCGGAGGGCGGCATCTACGGCAAGCCGTTGTGTCGATCAGCGCTGCTTCATGTCATCCCCACAACGAAAAACGACGCCGGTTGCCCAGCGTCGTTTTTATCTTGAGATCATCGAACCCGCGTTGCAGGCCCGTCGCCCGCTCGCACCGTTCGCCTTAACTTGGCGAACAGGCAGAACGTGCTGGTCACATCAGGCTGCAGCCGAAGCGTAGCCCTCGGTGGGGACTTCCGAGATCGTCTTGAGGACGGCGGAAGCGATCTGGTAGGGGTCGCCCTGGGAGTTCGGACGGCGGTCTTCCAGGTAGCCCTTGTAATCGTTCTTGACGAACGAGTGGGGAACGCGGATGGACGCACCGCGGTCGGCCACGCCGTAGCTGAACTTGTTCCAAGGCGCCGTTTCGTGCTTGCCCGTCAGACGCTTGTCGTTGTCGGGGCCATAGACGGCGATGTGGTCCATGAGGTTCTTTTCGAACTGGGCCATGAGCGCTTCAAAGTAAGCCTTGCCGCCGACTTCGCGCATGTACGCGGTCGAGAAGTTGCAGTGCATGCCCGAACCGTTCCAGTCGGTGTCGCCGAGCGGCTTGCAGTGATACTCGATGTCGATGCCGTACTTTTCCGTCAGGCGCTGCAGGAGGTAGCGCGCCATCCAGATTTCGTCGGCTGCCTTCTTGGAGCCCTTGCCGAATACCTGGAATTCCCACTGGCCCTTGGCCACTTCGGCATTGATGCCTTCATGGTTGATGCCGGCTTCGAGGCAGAGATCCAGATGCTCTTCGACGATCTCGCGCGCCACGTCGCCGACATTGCTGTAGCCGACGCCGGTGTAGTACGGGCCCTGCGGAGCCGGATAGCCCTGCTCGGGGAAGCCGAGCGGACGGCCGTTCTGATAGAAGAAGTATTCCTGCTCGAAACCGAACCATGTGCCTTCGTCGTCGAGGATCGTCGCGCGGGCATTGGTCGGATGCGGCGTGACGCCATCGGGCATCATGACTTCGCACATGACGAGAACGCCGTTCGTACGGGCCGGATCCGGATAGAGAGCGACGGGCTTGAGAACGCAGTCAGAGCTGCGGCCTTCGGCCTGCATCGTCGAGCTACCGTCGAAGCCCCAGAGCGGCAGCTGCTCCAGTGCCGGGAACGCGTCGAATTCCTTGATCTGCGTCTTGCCGCGCAGGTTCGGTACCGGTGTGTACCCGTCGAGCCAGATGTACTCGAGCTTATACTTGGTCATGGCAAATCTCTCATAAGTGGTGAGCAATCCAGAGGCTGATATCCGAAACCCGGCAACCGACCCCTCTGATCAATAAGGAATGCACATGCCGTGCCAGTTCGCAGCGAAGACCGCGATGATGAAGATTTTGTGAACGACCGAAATGATGGGAAATCGGAGCCTGCCGACGGGAAGATTGAAAAGACGACGCAATTTCCGCCCCGGCACAGCAATGCATTGCGCTCTAGCGGGAACAGCGCATGCCCTCTGGCAGTTGGTAAGTGGAAAATGAAGGCAGAAAGATCGATCTCAGGCCGGAAAATTGATGTCCCGCCGGAAAATGCGCGAAAACCCAACAGAGATTTGATTTATTTTTAGACATTCAGCGCAAAATATGTGCATATGAACGTTATATAACTCCAACACAGAAAAGGGAGCCGATGCCATGACAACGACACCACAGCGCCACTCGGCAACGATCTATCAATTCCCGATCGGTGGCCTCAAGGGGCTGAAGACCTGGAAGACCGGCACGGATGCCAAGGCCGAGGTTCCAGCCTCCCCCGTCATCATCGACAGCTGGTACCACGAAGCCGCCATGAACGAGACGAAGCCCCAGTAAGAGTACAGATGCGACAATCTTCGAGACGTTAGAAGCGATTGCCGCAAAGACGCGACAATCGCTTTTTTCATATCCGGTTACCGCACTTCTTACCGCACTTCGTCGGTGGCGCAGACGATTCAGGCTGCAGGGTCGCCGATGGTGTCGGCCACATAGGCACCGCGCTCTCCCATCGGCATGGGATGCCCCGTCGTGGAATCGATGGTTGTCTGGTGCTCGAGTTCGGCATTGATCTCCGCCCCGACGATCAGAATGATCACGGACATCCAGGTCCACACCATGAAGCCGATCAGCGCGCCGAGCGTGCCGTAGGTCGCGTTATAGTTGGCAAAGTTCTCGATGTAGTAGGAAAAACCGAGCGACGCGCCGAGCCAGGCGACGCTGGTGAAGGCGGCGCCCCAGGTAAGCCAGCGCAGCTGCGCACGCTCGCGACTGGGTCCATAGCGGTAGAGCATCATGGTGGCAAAGCAGACGATGGCCAGCATCAGCGGCCAGCGCGCAAACCGCGCCAGTAGCTCTACCCAGCGATCCAGCCAGAGAAACGACAGGACGGCCGGCAGGATACCGATGGCGGAGATGACGACCACGGCGACACCGAGCGCGCCGAGCGTGAAGAGAAAACCGAGACCCGTCATCTTGAAGAAGCCGCGTTTCTCCGTTTCGCCATAAGCGATGTTCATCGCGTCGAACAGCGCACGCATGCCGTTATGCGCGCTCCAGAGCGCAACGACCAGACCGAACACGAAGCCGATGGAAAGCGTCGATGTCTTCTGCGTCGCTAGCGTCTTCAACTGGTCGAGAATGATATCGAGGGAACCTGTGGGCACCACATCGGCCAAAAGCGTGACCTGAGCGCCGATGGCGCCGGGATCGGCCACGAAGCCGTAAATCGAGACGAGCGCGGCCAGAGCAGGAAATAGCGCAAGCAGAAGATAATATGTGACCCCGGCCGCAATCAGCGTCACCCGGTCTTCGCTGATCTCGGCAATGACCCGCCAGAAGACATCCTTCAGACCGGGATAGGGAATAGCCGAAGGCTTTTCGGCAAGGCGTCCCCTCGTGTCATCGTCACGCGAACCGTTTTTGAACGGCACGCCACCGCTCACCGCTGCCTGCCTGCCCGCTTGATGTCCGTCTGCCATGGAAACCTCTCAACGTCTTTGAGAGAGACTTACGGCTGTTGCGCCGGATTTCCATCCTGCGGCAGATCATTTGGCTTGATCACCGGCATCTGGCCTGCCTGCGGCGCCGGTTCGACGATCTCCCCATCGCCAACGGACGGAGGCTTGAGAACGCCGTTGCAATCATCGAGCTTCTCGGTCAGCGAGCCACTGCCGGGATTGGCATTGGGAGTCGTGCCGGATGGAGGCACGCCGACGGCGCATTCCCCCTGCTGTGCTTGCGCGAAAGCAGCGCCCGCAGGCACGACCATTGCTGCGGAAAGAAGCGTCACACGAATGAAATCCTTGACGAACATAACAAATCTCCTTTTTCTGAGAACGGAACATCCACGCTATGGTTCCCTCGCACACCTCAGGCAGCACCCTGCCCCGCATGTAGGGAACAGCAGAAGAACATGATGATCGACACTGATTTTTTCGACCGCTCCGCTGTGGACGCTGCCCGGGATCTCATCGGCGCGTCGCTGTTCGTGGATGGTATCGGCGGCGTCATCGTGGAGACAGAGGCTTACGAACCCGATGATCCCGCGTCGCATAGCTTTCGCGGACCGACGCCGCGCAACCGCGCCATGTTCGGTCCGCCGGCGCATGCCTATGTCTATCGGTCCTATGGCATTCACTGGTGCGTCAACATGGTCTGCCGACCGGGCAGCGCCGTGCTGATCCGCGCACTGGAGCCGACCTCCGGGCTGGAAACCATGGCGCGACGCCGAGGCCTCGACAATCCGAAGCTGCTTTGCGCCGGGCCCGGACGGGTCTGTCAGGCTCTTGGTATCGGCGCCGCTCATGACAGCCTGTCGCTCCTCGCCGCCCCCTTCTTTCTCTCCGAGGCCGAGAAGCCGCCGGACGTAACATCCGGTGTACGCATCGGCATCAGCAAGGCCGTCGAGCTTCCCTGGCGGTTCGGTCTGACAGGTTCGCTTTATGTAAGCCGCAGATTTCCTGTCACGAAAATGGCGGGACGAGCGGTTTCGCACACGACCCGCAACGAGGATTGAAAACATCGTCGCTTGCCACATTTTCCGTTCCGGCAAGAAGATGCTCAACCGACAGGAGATACAATGCGCCCGACATTCATCGCCATTCTCGGCATTGCCGCCTTTACGCTCGCCGGCTGCGGCAACACGGCAAACGGCCTGAAGCGTGACGGACAGGACAGCAGCCGCGCCCTCGACAACGCCTCCCACCGCGTCCTGTCGCAAGGCAAAAGCTAAGACGGCACGCACGGTACGAACGGATCTCGCTAGGACTGTGGCGTGACCTCACCCTCGCGACATCCTGGTGGCCCGCTCGCGAAGCACCACCACCCTCCGCATTTCCAACTTTTCGACAGCAGACATTGTTTTTTTAAATGGCCGCCCTGAATTTACCGTCTAGGAGAAAGGTCACCGAGAGGACGATCATTGAACGACGTCACAGAGCATCAGCGTATTGAAGCCCAGATTGTCCGGAAGGATGTGGGGCATGACCCCTTCGCAGCGGCCGTACGCGCAACGCGCATGCCCATGCTCATCACGGACCCTTCCAAGCCTGATAATCCGATCGTCTTTGCCAATGATGCGTTTCTCCGCTTTACCGGATACGAGCGCGACGAGATCATCAACACGAACTGTCGGTTCCTTCAGGGTCCCGACACCAATCGCGACGATATCCAGAAAGTCCGCGACGCGATCGAGAATCGCTATCCGATCGAAATCGATGTCGTGAACTACAAGAAGAACGGCGAGCCCTTCTGGAATCGTCTTCTGATCTCACCCGTCTTCGACGAGAGGGGCGAACTCACCTATTTCTTCGCATCCCAGCTGGACGTCACGCTCGAGCGTGATCGCATGGTGCGTCTGGAGCGCGACCGGGACCTGCTGGAGGGTGAGGTCCAGAAGCGGACGGCGGAGCTGAAGCGCAACGAGACGCAGCTGCGCTTCGCCATGGAGGCGGGCCATCTCGGCTACTGGACGCTCAACCTCTCCACCATGGAGCTTGTCGCCTCGCCGGATTGCAAGGCGAACTTCGGCTACGCCCCGGATCAGGACTTCACGATCGACAATCTGCTGAACGCGGTTCTGCCGGAGGACCAGGAGCGTGTGCGCGATGCGTTCCGCAATGCGGTGGAACGTCACGAGGAATACGACGTCGAGCATCGATGCGTCTTTCCAGATGGCCGGATGCGCTGGGTGCATATTCGCGGGCTGGTCTATTACGAGGCCGACGGGCAGGCATCGCAGATGTCCGGCCTCTCGATGGACATCACCGATCGCAAGCGCACGGAAGAGGCTCGCGCCATCACCGTGCGCGAACTGAGCCACCGCATGAAGAACCTGATGACGACGGTTCAGTCGGTCATCAACCAGACACTCCGCCAGGCGCCGGACAAGGAGGCAGCAGGCAAGGCCATCACCTCGCGCCTGCAATCGATCGGCGCGGCGCAGGACCTGCTCGTCTCCGGCAATTTTTCCGGCGCCGATCTCGGCCGGATCATCCGGGCAACGCTCGATCCCTTCTGGGACAGCTATCCCAACCGGATCGACATCGACGGGCCGGACCTGCAGGTCTCGTCCAACCTCGTCCTCACGCTGGCGATGGCGCTGCATGAGCTTGCGACCAATGCCATCAAGTATGGTGCGCTCTCCAACCTGTCTGGACGCATCCGCGTCCGCTGGCATGCGGTGGCGGACACATCGCTGCATCGCCTGAAGCTGACATGGGAAGAAAGCGGCGGCCCGCCGGTATCGCCACCGACCAGCCGTGGCTTCGGCACCCGGATGATCGAGCGCGTGCTGTCCAACAGTCTCGGTGGCAGCGCAGAGCTGCGCTACGACGTCACGGGCGTCGTCTTTACGATGGAAGCCCCCATCGGAGACGAAGACGAGGACGGCGAGGAAATGCGCCCCCGCTGAGGGTCGCGTTCCCGCTTCAGGTCCGGTAGGCCGGCTGCTGCTGATCCAGCACGCGCCGCACGCTTTCAAGATGGAGCCGGGCGCTCTCCGGGTCGCCTTCCCGCATCTGGCGGGCGGCAACGGAGGCGATGTCTTCCGAAACCGGCAACAGGCGGCGACCGGTGCTCATCGCCTTCAGCTGTACCTCGGCCGCGCGCTCGAGATAGTAGAGATCGTCCCAAGCCTCCGCGATATTGGGCGCGCAGACCATCACGCCATGGTTCTTCATGAACAGAATGTCGTTGTCGCCAAGAACGGCGGCGATGCGGTCGCCTTCCCGCTCGTCGAGCGCCAGCCCGTTATAAGCCTCATCGACGGCAACGCGGCCGTAGAATTTCAGCGCCGTCTGGCCCGCCCAGACGAGCGGCTCACCCTCGACCATACTCAGCGCCGTCGCATTCGGCATATGCGTGTGAAAGGCGGCACCGACCCGCGGGCTCATCTTGTGGAGACGGGCATGGATGTAGAATGCCGTCGCCTCCGGCACGCCATCTCCGGCAACCACGTTGCCCTCGAAATCGCAGATGAGGAGCGAGGATGCCGTTGCCTCCTGAAAGGCCCAGCCGAGGCGATTGACCAGAAAAAGATCGGGATGCCCCGGCACGACAGCCGAGAAGTGATTGCAGATACCCTCTTCCAGACCCAGCCGTGCCGCCATCCGCAGGCAGGCGGCAAGATCGACGCGGGCCTGCCAGATCTCGTCCGTCTGGAGCGATGAATTGCGCAGCAGCGCAGGACCGGTCTTCGGGGTCTTCAGTTCGTGCGCCATATCGGCCTCCGCAGTCTCATGGCATCCAACTCATTGCACCCAGCTCATTGCATCCAACTCATTGCACCCAGCTCATTGCATCCAACTCATTGCATCCAGTGAGCAGCCCTGAACAGGCCGGGCACGTGATCGAGCGTGGGAACGTGCTCGTCCGGCCGGTAACCCTCTGGTCGTTTGCGACCTGTTCCCCGGTCGATCCAGATCGTACGAAAGCCCAGTTCGCGCGCTGCGGCAAGGTCGAGATGCGGACTTGCGCAAATATGCACCAGCTCTTCCGGCGAAATGCCAAGGCTCTTCCAGGCATGATGGAAGATCTGCGCGGATGGCTTATAAGCGCCAGCCTGTTCGGCCGTGATGACCCGGTCGATGACGCCGCCGAGCTGGGCGACATTTCCGGCGATGATAGCATCATCGGTGTTGGAGATGATGGCCAGCTTGAAACCGGCGGCCTTGAGCTGGCGCAATGTGTCCACAACCTCTGGAAAAGGCGGCATCCGGCCGATCGATCCGGTGAGGACGTCGGCGTCTTCCGGCGCGAACGCGCGGCCGAAAGCCATCATCGTCTTCTCCAGCGCAAGCGCGCTGACCTCGCGGAACGACCGATGCGGCCGCTCGACTTCGAGCGCATGCTCATACCTGTCGAATGTCGAGATAAAGGCTTTGGGGTCGACAGTCTCAGCCTCCTTCGAGAGGATCTCCGTGATCGCCGCCATCAGCCCCTCGTCCCACTGGATCAGCGTTCCGTAGCAGTCGAATGTCAGCCAGTCCGGCCGAGGTCCCGTCAATGTCATCGCATGTCTCCCTGATCTCCCAGCACATTGACAAACCCTCAGCTCATTGGGAAATTAAATGTCCCGATGAACATGATCGTTTTTTCCAATGACATATCCTTTCGACCTCGATCTGCTGCGGACCTTTGTGGCCGTGATCGATAACGGCGGCTTCACCCGTGCGGCAGAGCGCGTGAACCTGACGCAGTCCACCGTGAGCCAGCAGATCAAGAAGCTGGAAACCGGCATCTGTCAGCCCCTGATCGTGCGCGACAGATCGAGCGGAACGCTGCGAACGACGGAAGCTGGAGAACTGCTGCTGAGCTACGCCCGAAGGCTGCTGGCCACTGCGGACGAGGCAACCGAGGTGATGCGCCGGCCGGCAGCACCGCGCACCGTCCGTCTCGGCGTGCCGGAAGATTTCGCCGGGCGACGGCTGATCGATCTGCTTTCCGGCTTCGCCGACGCATCGCCCCACATCCGGCTCGACACGACCAGCGGCTGGAGCACCGGGCTGGGGCGGCTGCTGGATTCCGGTGAAATCGATCTGGCGCTCATAAAACGCGAACCGGCCGAGGGTTCGTGTGTAGCGAGCTGGAAAGAACAACTGGTCTGGATCGGCAGCCAACATCGCCCCCTTGAGGACGACACGGTTCCCCTTGCCGTCTTTCCGGTCGGCTGCATCTACCGCGAACGCGCCATGCGCGCCATCGAGCGTAGCGGACGGCGTTGGCGGATCGCCTATACCAGTCAGGGCCTGATGGGCGTGCAGGCGGCGGTCGCTTCCGGCCTGGGCGTCAGCCTCGTGCCGGCAAACGCCGTTCTGCCGGATCACCGCCGCTTGACGCCTGCCGAAGGCTTCGAACCGCAGCCGGAAGCCGAACTTGCGCTGGTCAAAGGTCGAGCGAAACTTGCGCCCGAGGCACAGGATCTCGCGGACTTCATCACCCGGAACCTCTCCGTCTGACGACAACGCCGCCCGTCTTGCGAACGGGCGGCGTTGTCGATTCCGCAACGGAATGGGATGGCGTCAGACCGAGGGCTGCGCCACCGGATGGGTACCCGTTTCGGCCTTGTTCTCGGGCTTCTCTTCATGGATCCGGAACCAGGCGACATAGAGCGCAGGCAGGAAGAGCAGCGTCAGGACGGTCCCCACGATGATACCCCCGATCATGGCGTAGGCCATGGGCCCCCAGAAGATCTCGCGGGCGATCGGAATGAGCGCGAGGCTGGCAGCGGCAGCCGTCAGCATGATCGGCCGCATGCGATGTTCGGTCGCCTCCACGACGGCCGTCCAGGGCGCAACGCCCTCACTCCGCAACGTCTCGATCTGGTCGATCAGGATAACCGAGTTGCGGATGAGGATGCCGATCAGCGCGAGGATGCCGAGGATGGCGACGAAGCCCATCGGTGCCCCGCTCGGCAGCAGCGCCGCGACCACGCCGATAATGGCGAGCGGCGCGACCGCGAAGACGAGGAAGAGCCGGCTGAAGCTCTGAAGCTGGATCATCAGGATCGTGGCCATGACGAAGAGCATCAGCGGCACGACGGCGGCGATGGGTCCCTGGGCCTTGCCGCTTTCCTCGACGGCACCGGCAACCGCGATCGAATAGCCGGGCGGCAGGGTTGCCTCGAACGACTTGATCGCCGGATCGAGTTCGGCGACGGCCGTCGCCGGCTGCACCTTGTCGATCATGCCGGCCCGCACCGTGACGGTGGGGATGCGCGAGCGGGTCCAGATCAGCGGCTGCTCGACATCGTAACGGAAAGAGGCCACGGCGGCGAGCGGCACGGACCGGCCATCGCCAACAGGCAACTGGAGGTCTCGCAAGGTCTCGATGGAGCTGCGCTCCGCCTCGACCGCACGGCCGACGATGTTGACGAGGTAGATATCGTCGCGCACCTGCGTTGCCGTCGTGCCGCCGACAATGCCGTTGATGGTCGTTGCAATGGCCTGCGATGTGATGCCGAGCTGGCGAGCCTTGTCCTGCAGCACGTCGATCTTGACCACGCGCGAGGGCTCGTTCCAGTCATAGGCAACGTCGCCGAGGTGCTTGTTCTCACCGACGATATTGCCAAGGTCGAGCGCCAGCTGCCGCACCTTCTGGATTTCCGGGCCGCTGACGCGATAGGCGACGGGGCGACCGACAGGCGGGCCGATATCGAGGAGCTTCACATAGGCATCCGTGCCGATGAACGTCTTCTTGAGATAGGCCTCGAGATCCGGCTTCAGCCGGTCGCGGGCTTCGATGCTCTTGCTGACGATGATCGTCTGCCCGAAGGCCGGACTGTTCGGCTGCACGTCGAACGACAGGACGAAGCGCAGCGCGCCCTGCCCCACATAGCTCGACCAGTGCTCTACATCCGGATTGCCCTTCAGCTTTTCCGCTTCGAACTGGGCGATCTGCCGTTGCGTCTCGCGGATCGAGGCACTCTGCGGCAGGTTCCAGTCGATGATGAGCTCGTTGCGGTCCGATGAGGGGAAGAACTGCTGCTGCACGAACTGCATGCTGTAGACGGAGCCCGCGAACACGATCAGCGTCACGGCAATCGTGACCCAGCGGAAGCGCATGCAGATGAGCAGGACACGCGAGAAGATACGGGCGACGATGCCCTTGGAGCCGTGATGCTGTTTCATCGTTTTCGGCAGCATCAGCACGCCGAGAAGCGGTGTGAAGAGCACGGCGACGATCCAGGAGAGGATAAGCGATGCCGCGATGACGATGAACAGCGTGAAGGTGAACTCACCCGCCGCGCTGTTGTTGAGGCCCACGGGAATGAAGCCCGCAACGGTCACCAGCGTGCCGGTCAGCATCGGGAATGCTGTGGACGTGTAGACATAGGTTGCGGCCTTGCGCAGGTCGTCCCCCGCCTCCAGCCGCGCCACCATCATTTCCACGGCGATCATGGCATCGTCCACAAGCAGCCCGAGCGCGATGATCAGCGCGCCGAGCGAAATGCGCTGCAGCGAAATGCCGAGATATTCCATGATGACAAAGGTCATCGCGAGAACGAGCGGAATGGCCACGGCGACAACCAGTCCGGCCCGCAGGCCGAGACTGACGAAGGAGACGGCAAGCACGATGGCGATAGCTTCGAACAGTGCACGCGTGAAGCCGGACACCGCCTCGTCCACGATCTTCGGCTGGTCGGAGACCAGATGCGCATCGATGCCGACCGGCAGCTTCTGCTCGATCTTGTCCATGCGCTCCGTCAGCGCCTCGCCGAAGGCCAGAAGATTGGCGCCCTGCTTCATGTTCACCGCCAGCGCAATCGCCGGCTCGCCGTTGTAGCGGAAGATCGTGCTCGGCGGATCGGCATAGCCGCGACGGATGGAGGCGACGTCGCTCAGCCGGAAGAACTGGTTGTTGACCCGCAGGTTGAGATTGCGCAGGCTGTCTTCCGAGGAGAACTGACCCGACACGCGGACGCTGATGCGCTCCGGGCTATCCTGCATGACGCCGGAGGGCGCAACCGCGTTCTGGGCCTGCAGCGTATCGACCACGCTCTGCTGGTCGATCCCGAGGGCCGCCAGCTGACGAGAGGAGAATTCGAGGAAGATGACCTCGTCCTGGGCTCCGATGATATCGACCTTGCCGGCGTTCGGCACGGTCAGCACTTCGGCTCGTACGGCTTCCACCGTGTCGCGAAGCTCACGCTGCGAAAAGCCATCCGAGGTGAAGGCGTAGATATTGCCGTAGACGTCGCCGAAGCTGTCGTTGAAGAACGGCCCCTGCACACCGGAGGGGAAGGTGCCCTGGATGTCGCCGACGAGATTGCGCACCCGCACCCATGTCGGGGCGACCTGCGCGGCCGGGGTCGTTTCGCGCAGATAGACGAACACTGTCGTCTGCCCGGCGACCGTCTGGCTCTTGGTGTAGTCGAGCTGCGGCAACTCCTCGAGCTTCTTCTCGATGCGCTCCGTCACCTGCTTGATCGTGTCCTCGACGGTGGCGCCGGGCCACTGCGCGGTGATGATCATGGTCTTGATCGTGAAGGAGGGATCCTCCTCGCGTCCGAGATTGAGGTAGGACAGGAAGCCGGCAAGCGAGAAGACCAGCATGAAATACCAGAGGAGCGAGCGGTGACCCAGCCCCCAGTCCGACAGGTTGAACGGCTTCATTTCAAATCTCCGGAAATGCGGATTTTCTGCCCGTCGGTCAGGCTATTGACCCCGGCGACGACGACGCGGTCGCCGCGCTTGAGGCCGGAGGTGATGGCAACACGGTCGCCGGTGCCGGTGGTCGTGACCTCGCGTGTGGCGACGGCATCGGTCCCGTCCGGAATGATCCACACCAGCGTCTTGCCGTCACGGGTGACGATGGCAGAGGCGGGCAGCAGCAATTCGGATGGACGGGTGTCGGGCAACGAAACCGCGATGACGGAACCCAGACGGAAGGCTGCGGGAGCGGCCTGAAGCGCGATGCGGATGCGCTGCGAACGTGTGACAGGATCAGCGGAAGGCTCGATGCGGCGCACGCGGCCCTTGACCACCGTCGTCGGGTCGGACTGGAGAACGACCGAGAAGGGATCGCCGATCTTGATACCGGACGCCGCAGAGGGCGGGAGATCGACCACGGCATCGCGCAGGTCGGGCCGCGCCACAGTCACCACGGTCTGCCCGGCGGCAACCACCTGACCAGGCTCGGCGGCTGTGCTGGTAACCACGCCGGTATAATCGGCTGTGATCTCCGCGTAGCTCAGACGCTCCTGCGCCTTGGCGAGGTTCGCCCTCGCCCGCACCTCGGCGGATTGGGCAGCCTGCGCGGCCTGCACGGCGTCCTCGACAGCGGCTTGCGACACAACGGTCTTGGCGAAGAGCCCCTTCTGGCGCTGCTCGACGACGCGAGCATTATTGCTGGAGGCCTGCGCGCTGACAAGCGACGCCTGTGCGGCCTGAACGTCCTGTTCAAGCGCCGTGGCTTCGAGCACGGCCAGCAGCGTGCCGCGCTCCACGGGATCGCCCACCTGCACGTTCCGCGAGATCATGCGGCCGAGAATCTGGAAGCTGTAGTTCGTGACGATTTGCGGCTCGACGGTCCCGGCGAAAGACAGAGGAACGGAATTCGTTTCCTCCAGCACCAGTGACTTGACCGGCCTCGGCGGCGGCGGCGCCGCTTCATCATCATTGGAACAAGCCGCCAGCATGAGGCCAAGCGGAAGGAGGATGAAAGCGGACTTCATGGGGTATTCCCCTCGGAAAGCATGACGGTCTGGCCCTGACGCAGCAGCTTCGTGCCGTTGACGACGACCTGATCGCCGGTCTTGAGACCGGTTGCGATGATCATGGCGTCGGTCTGGTACTCGGCGAGCGTGACCTGCCGAAGCGCGACGGTGGAATTGGCCGGATCGAAGATCCACAGAGCGGGCTTTCCTCCGGATGCGGCAAGGGCTGTTGGTGGCAGCGTGAAGGCCGGCGGGCCGGCAAGGGAGACCGTGCCACGCACCACGGAGGCAAGCGTCATGGCGGCCGGCGGTTGATCGAGCCCGACCTTGATGCGTACGGTCCCCGTCTGCCGGTCGACCGTCGGCGCGATCTCGCGCACCGGCCCGCGGGCGGAAACGGAGGGATCCGACGCGAGGTTGACGGTGACTTCCGGCGGCTCTCCGCTGCCCAGAAGCGACTCGTAGATATCGAAGACCGCATCGCGCGGCCCGTCAACGGCAACGGAGAACACTGCCTGCGCCGCCTGCACCGTCTCACCGACATCCGCATTGCGCGCCGTCACGATCCCGTCCGCATCGGCGGTGAGCCTGGTGTAGGACAGCGTTTCCTCGGCATTGGTCAGCGCCGACTCGGCCGACTTCAGCGAGGCGCGAGCGACCTTCAGGTTCTCTTCCGCAAGATCATAGGTCGTCTGCGCCGTCGAATTGGCGCGAAGCAGCGTCTGCTGGCGCGCAAAGGCCGCTGTCGCATGCGACAGGTCGGCATTGGCGGCAGACAGCGTGGCACGTGCCGATTCGAGATCGGCCCGCTGCACTTCGTCGTCCATCTGAGCCAGAAGCTGTCCCTTACGCACGGCATCGCCGACATCGACCAGGCGCTCGATGATACGGCCGCTGGTCCTGAACGAGAGATTGGTCTCGATGCGCGCCGCGATCGAGCCTGTAAGGCTGATCTCGGTCTGCGACGGTTTGGGAGCGACAACCTCGATGCGCACGCGCGGCACCGGCTTTTGCGCCGGCGCCTCTTCATCGGAACAGGCCGTTAGAAAAGAAACCGTCATGGCGGCGACAAGAGCCATGCGGACGAATGGGAAGGTCATGATCGGATCCATATTGCCGTTCCGTCCGGTAAAATGCCTCTCGGACTTGACGGGAAACCCTACAGTTTCCTATTGATAGAAAACTCATCGGTTTCCGAAAGTCAAGAGGTCCCTCATGAGCCTATGCGAAAGCTTGATCAGGAGAAGAAAGCCGGGGCGGCCAGCCGCCCTGAGCGAAGCCGAACGTCGCGATCAGATTCTCGATGCGGCCGAACGGTGTTTCGTGTCGCAGGGATATCGCTCGACCCAGATGGACGATGTAGTCAAGGCCTGCGGGATGTCGAAGAAGACGGTGTATCGGAGCTTTGGAACCAAGGAAAACCTGTTCGTCGCGCTGATCGACCGCGTGATGCACGACGACATCGCGCTTGAGATGCCGGAAGATCATCAGCCGGCCGACGTGGTGATCGCCGATATCCTTTCGCGTCTTTCGGCCTTCGTGCTCTCCGACAGACAGGTGAACATCACCCGGCTGGTCATTTCCGAAAGCGCGCATGCGCCGGAACTTGCGGCAGCGTTTCATGACAATGGCCTGCGCTGTTGCAAGGAGAAGCTGACCGACATTCTCCGCCACCTTCAGGCGACCGGCCGCTTGAAAGCAGATCGCCCCGCTGAGCTTGCAAGCCTTCTCGTCGGAGCCATTATCGGCGAATCGCTCGTCACAGCGCTCATTCGACGACCGCAGGCGATGACCGATCGCGACCGGGAAGGTCGCATCGAGCACCTGTTATCGCTCGTCCGCATCTCGCTGATGCCGGAAAGGACTGCCCAGACCTCCTGACATCGCCTCTCCCGCTGCTGGAGAACGAGAACGACCGTCGGCGTCGCAGCGACACCGTGGAAAACGCACACAACTTGCTACTTTCAGCAGCATCGTTGCCCCGCTTCTCTGCACATCCTATCCTTCCTGATGTCTGCGGGCGAAGCTCCACCAGCAAGACATGCCGGGATAAAGTTCGATGCAATCCACCATCGTCATGATCAACCTGTTCGGCGCCATCGCGCTTCTCCTCTTCGGCCTGTCGCTGGTGAAGGACGGAGTGTCGCGCGCGTTCGGCGCACGGCTGCGCACCGGCCTTGCGACCGGCACGAAGCATGGATGGCGGGCGTTTCTCTCCGGTTTCGTGGCGACCATCGCGCTGCAAAGCTCCACCGCGACGGCGCTGATGGTGTCGTCCTTCGTCGAGCGCCGCATGGTCAAGCAGCGACTGGCCCAGATCGTTCTTCTCGGTGCGAATATCGGCACCGCCGTTACCGCCTGGATCGTCTCGACCGGCATCGAATGGCTTTCGCCGCTGCTGATTCTGTCTGGAACGGTGCTTTATCGCGGCAAGCATAGCGGACGACAGGGCGGTGGCACCGCACTGATCGGCATCGGCCTCATGCTGCTCTCGCTGCATCTTCTCAGCCTCGCGACGGAACCGATGCGTTCCTCGCCGGCGCTGGCCGCCTTCATCTCGCTTCTGGACGGCGCATGGCTTGTCGCGCTCGTGTTCAGCGCGGTGCTCGCCTTCGTCTCGTCCTCGAGCCTGGCCATCGTCGTCCTGATCCTGTCGCTCGCCTCGACCGGCATTCTTTCTCCCGGCCTCATCGTCGTCCTCGTTCTCGGCGCCAATCTCGGCGGCGCCATCCCGCCCTTCGTCGCCACCCTGAACGGTCCGCCTGCCGCAAGGCGTGTGACGCTCGGCAACCTCATCGTGCGCGCCTGCGGCTGTCTCATCGCGCTACCGCTCGCCGGCATCGGCGCAGATCTGCTGCGTCAATTGCCGCTGCCGCCGGAGAAGCTGCCGGTCGATGCTCATCTCATCTTCAACATTCTGCTGGCCGCCGCTGCCTGGCCTTTCGCCCGCAACCTCTCCGTCCTGATGATGCGCATGGTGCCGGACCAGCCCGAACGCGAGAACGCGCCGAAATTCCTCGATGACCACGAACTCTCTACCCCTGTCGTCGCCCTGACGAGTGCCACGCGCGAAGTGCTTGGCGTCGGCGATCTCATCGAGCGCATGCTGATCGTCGCGTCCGATAGCTTCCGCACCGACGATATGGGGCCGCTGCGACAGATCCCGGCGCTGGAGCACAGCGTCGACAGCCTCCAGCAGGAGGTGAAGATCTACCTGTCGAAGCTCGGCCGGAAGGGTCTGGACGACGAGAACGGCCGGCGCTCCATCGTGATCCTGGACTATGCGATCAATCTGGAGCATGTCGGCGATATCATCGAAAAGGGTCTGCTCGATCAGGTGACGAAGAAGATCACCCTCGGGCTGAAATTCTCCGATGCGGGCTTTCAGGAACTTCAGACCCTGTTCGACCTGACGATCGACAATCTGCGCATCGCCCAGACGATCTTCGTCACACGCGATATCGACCTCGCCCGCCAGTTGATGGAGGTGAAGGTCGAGGTCCGAAATCTTGAGAAACAATCGGCCGAGCGGCATTTCCAGCGGCTGCGCGACGGGCATGCCGACAGCCTTCAGACCAGCTCGCTGCATCTCGACATGCTGCGCGACCTCAAGCGCATCAATGCGCACATCGTCTCGGTTGCCCATCCGATCATGGATGCCAGCGGCCTGCTGCGCGAGAGTCGGCTGAAGACCCTGGGGGTCTGACGTTTGTCAGGGATAAGTGGAAACAGGTTATCCCGAAAGGACAAACGGAACAGACTCTAGCCCACTTCAGGCCGAGCGCTTTTCGGACGGCGAGAGCCGTGCTTCGGCAATGGCCTGGTCGATCCCCGTCAAAGCCCGGTTGAGATGCCCTTCGAAGACGAGCCGTTGCTCGTCAGCATGCACCGTCATCTCGGGGCGGCCTTTCAGCCGGACCTCGTGCGAGGCGGAAAGCCCCTCGTCGATCCCCGGCACCAGAAGGTCGAAATAGCGTGTTCCCGGTCCCGTGAAGACGATCGGCATGCGACCATGGAAGCTCATCAGCCGCGACAGGCCGTTGCCGAGCGCGAGCCCCGCCTGACGAAAGGCATAGCCGGCCATCCGGTTTCCTCCCCGCGCCGATTGCGCGATCTTGTCCATCTCCGGCAGCGGAACGAATTTCGCCGGGATGGTGTCCGCCGGCACCTGAAAGGCCGTGCGCAGGATGCCGTAGAACCCTGCCGTCGCCTCGATGCACCCCTGCCCGCCACACCGGCAGAGCCCGCCGCCGGTAACATGGAGCATGTGCCCGAAATTCGGCGCGCTCGCCTCCACCTCGTCGTGACGGCGCAGACGCGCGATGCCGAGCCCGATGCTGTGGCCAAGCGACACGACGGCCAGCGCGCTATCCTCCGAAGCGGGCTTGGCAGCGACCCCAAGCGCCTGCGCCACCAGCAGCGTCTCGTTGCTGAGTGTCACGACCGCATGCCAATCCGGTGCCAGAAGGGCTGCAAAGTCGATCTCCTGTTCGCCCAGAAGCGGCGACCAGAGCAGCCGGTGCCCGTCCGAATCGACCGTTCCCTTGCTGCTGATGGAGATAGCCAACACCGTCTCATGGGCGAGGCGAGAGCGTTCGGCGAGCCGGCCCAACGCCGCGCGGAACTGCGGCGCGAAATGGGATGCGCCCTGCGCATCATGACGCCGCGCCTCATCGAACCGGTCAATCAGGCGACCGGCATAATCCACCAGGGAATACTGCACGGCATCCGACGAGATCTGCGCGGTGATCAGATAACCGCAATCGCGCGCTTGCGAAAACAGAACACGCGGACGTCCTCGCCCTGCCCCTGGCTGCTGCTCGCTCCGCTCCAGCACGCCTGCCTTTTCCAGCTCGACCGTGATGGCGGAGACGGTTGCCGACGACAGGCCGGTGCGTGTCCCGAGATCCGTATGCGACTGCGGGCCATGACGCCGCAGGCTTGAGAGAACGAGCAGGATGTTCTGCTGGCGCATCTGCTCGGAGCCGGACTTTATGAGCATGCGCAGCCTGACCTTCCCTGTTCGCACAGACGAAACCGCCCGAAACCCCAGCACCCGAAACCCTTGCAAATGACCGTGTTGACAGCCTTAGAAATCTCTGACATCTATTTTCTCGACTGTCGAGAAAAAACTCTCAGGAGGAGGGTTCGGCAGGTTTTCGGGCTGGGCGGGGGTCGTGCGGGAGGTTCGCGCGAACGGTCAGCCGCGTTTGGGAGGTTTTGATGAAATCCGTTCTGAAACTCATGGCCGGCGTCGCCGTCATCGTATCCCTGCACACCGCAGCGCAGGCCAAGGACCTTGTCGTCGGCGTATCCTGGTCGAATTTCCAGGAAGAACGCTGGAAGACGGATGAGGCGGCCATCAAGGCGGCACTCGAGGCATCCGGCGACAAGTACATCTCGGCCGACGCCCAGTCGTCCGCCGCCAAGCAGCTGACCGATGTCGAGTCGCTGATCTCGCAGGGCGCGAATGCGCTGATCGTGCTGGCGCAGGACAGCGATGCGATTGGCCCGGCCATCGAGAAGGCTGCGGCTGAAGGCATCCCGGTCGTCGGTTACGACCGCCTGATCGAAAACCCCGCCGCCTTCTACATCACCTTCGACAACAAGGAAGTCGGCCGCATGCAGGCCCGCGAAGTGCTGAAGGCAAAGCCTGAAGGCAACTACGTCTTCATCAAGGGTTCCTCGTCCGACCCGAATGCGGACTTCCTCTTCTCTGGTCAGGTCGAAGTTCTGAAGGAAGCCATGGACGCCGGCAAGATCAAGAATGTCGGCGAAGCCTACACCGACGGCTGGAAGCCGGAACTGGCCCAGAAGAACATGGAGCAGTTCCTGACCGCCGCCGACAACAAGGTCGATGCCGTGGTCGCCTCCAATGACGGCACCGCCGGCGGTGCGATTGCAGCCCTTGACGCGCAAGGCCTCGCCGGCTCGGTTCCCGTCTCCGGACAGGATGCCGACAAGGCAGCCCTGAACCGCGTAGCCTTGGGCACCCAGACCGTATCCGTCTGGAAGGACAGCCGCGTTCTCGGCAAGCGCGCCGCGGAGATTGCGGTCGATCTGGCCAATGGCAAGAAGATGGACCAGATCACGGATGTCCAGACCTTCGAAGGTGGCCCGAAGAAGGTGGCGATGAAGTCCGTCTTCCTGTCCCCCATGCCGATCACCAAGGACAATCTGAACGCCGTGATCGACGCCAAGTGGATCAGCAAGGAAGAGGCCTGCCAGGGCGTGAAGGCCGGCTCGGTCCCCGCCTGCAACTGATCGGCCTGCAACTGATCAACCTGCTACTGATCTGCCTGCAATGTATCGGTAAGCAGACGTGAAACGGGACGGACGTGGCATCCAGCATGCAACGTCCGTCCCGCTCTGAGCGGATGAGGGATCTGCGCGGAAGGCAGAGGATAGGGCCGTCGCGACACTGCGGCACGCCGGCCCCGTTCGCTGCCGGTTCCATGAGGGAGAACGACGAGGCCATGGCCGAAACCACCAATACGATACCATTCAACCCGGCAAGAGCGACGATGGAGAATCCGGTTCGCCGCTTTTTCCGCGCGACCGAGATCGATACCCGCCTGCTCGGCATGATCGGCGCGCTGCTGGTCATCTGGATCGGCTTTCACATGCTGACAGGTGGCCTGTTCCTGACGCCGCGCAACCTCTGGAACCTCACGGTACAGACCTCCTCCGTCGCTGTCATGGCGACCGGAATGGTGCTGATCATCGTCACGCGCAATATCGACCTGTCCGTCGGCTCTGTGCTTGGCTTCTGCGGGATGGTGATGGGCGTCCTTCAGGCGCAGATCCTGCCGCAATATCTCGGTCTCGACAGTTCACTCATCTGGATCGTCACTCTGGCCTGCGGCGTGGTCGTCGGTGGCCTGATCGGAGCGCTGCACGGCGTCATCATCGCCTTTCTCGGCGTGCCCTCCTTCATCGTCACGCTGGGCGGCCTGCTCGTGTGGCGCGGTGCCACGTGGTTCGTCACGTCGGGGCAGACGGTCGCGCCCATGAACGCGACATTCCGTCTCATGGGCGGCGGCACGGAAGGCTCCATTGGCGCGACCGCCAGCTGGATCGTCGGCCTCATCGCCTGCCTCGCCATCGTCGGCGCCATTCTGAACGCCCGCAAGCAGCGCAAGCGCTTCGGCTTTCCCCGGCGTCCGGTCTGGGCGGAATATGTGCTGGCCACCCTCTCCTGCGCCGTTGTCATCGGGGCCGTGCTCGTTGCCAACAGCTATTACTGGCCGGTCAACATCGCGCTGCGTTATGCCGAGGCGAACGCTATTTCCCTGCCCGAGGGAGGACTGAAGATCTCCCACGGCATCGCCGTGCCCGTGCTCATAGCCATCGCCGTGGGCATCGTCATGACCTTCATCTCCACACGCCTGCGCTTCGGCCGCTATGTCTTCGCGATCGGCGGTAACCAGGAAGCAGCCGAACTCGCCGGCATCAAGACCCGGTGGGTCACGGTGCGGATCTTCGCCCTCATGGGCATTCTCTGCGCTATCGCGGCCGCCATCTCCACCGCCCGTCTCAATGCCGCCACCAATGCGCAGGGCGAGCTTGACGAGCTCTATACGATCGCGGCAGCGGTCATCGGCGGCACCTCGCTTGCCGGCGGGGTCGGCACCATCGCTGGCGCCATGCTCGGGGCCTTCGTCATGCAGTCCCTGCAATCGGGCATGGTGCTTCTCGGCATCGACAGCCCGCTCCAGCGCATCGTCGTCGGCTTCGTGCTGGTCGTCGCCGTCTGGCTCGACACCGTCTACCGCGCGCGCGCCAAGTAAGGAGGCCGATCATGACCACGACAACACCCCAAGGCATCCCTGCAACAGCCGGCGGAAACAACGCCGCAACCAGCCAGTCCGGCACACCCCTCGTCGAGATGAAGAATGTTTCGATCTCGTTCGGCGGCATCCACGCGGTCGACAATGCCTCGATCGACCTCTACCCGGGCGAAGTGGTGGCTCTTCTCGGCCATAACGGCGCGGGCAAATCGACGCTGATCAAGATCCTCTCGGGGGCCTACAAGCGCGATGCCGGCGAGATCCTGATCAACGGACAGCCGGCCGAAATCGCCAATCCGCGCGATGCCAAGAAGTACGGCATCGAAACGATCTACCAGACGCTTGCCGTCGCCGACAATGTGGATGCGGCGGCAAACCTCTATCTCGGGCGCGAACTGCGCACCCCGTGGGGCACGCTGGACGACGTGGCGATGGAAGCGAAGGCCCGCGAAGTGATGGGCCGGCTCAACCCGAACTTCCGACGCTTCAAGGAGCCGGTGAAGGCGCTTTCGGGCGGGCAACGGCAGTCCGTGGCCATTGCACGGGCGATCCTGTTCGACGCCCGTATCCTCATCATGGACGAGCCGACGGCTGCGCTCGGGCCTCAGGAAACGGCGCAGGTGGGCGATCTCATCCGGCAGCTGAAGCGCGAAGGCATCGGCATCTTCCTGATCAGCCACGACATTCACGACGTGTTCGATCTCGCCGATCGGGTCTCCGTCATGAAGAACGGTCAGGTCGTCGGGCATGCCCGCACGGAAGATGTGACCAAGGACGAAGTGCTCGGCATGATCATCCTCGGCAAGGTGCCGCCAAAGGCCATTCCCGGCCCGGGTGCCATGCAGACGGCCTGAGAGCCATCGTCACCCCTTCATCGAGCCGGGCATTCCAGCAATGCCCGGCTTTCGTCTTTGGAACCTTCATCGCCAGCATGCCTTTGCTTGCCATGGCGATGTCGTTCGGCCATAGCCTTCGATCGGAAGGCACCCTGAGACCCGCGCTTCGGGTCTTCGCAGGGACTTCGAAAGGGAGATCATCATGAAAAACCATTCCTTCGGCAGACTGCCGTTCACCGTGTCCAATGTCGGCTTCGGCGCCTGGCAGATCGGCGGTTCCTGGGGCGACGTCAGCGAAGCCGATGGCCGCGCGGCCCTCAATGCCGCGCTCGATTCCGGTATCACATTCATCGACACCGCCGACGTCTATGGCGACGGCCGCTCGGAAAAGATCATTGCCGACGTGCTGAAGACGCGCGGGGACGCGCGGCCGATGGTGGCCACCAAAGCCGGTCGCCGGCTGAACCCCCACGTGGCTGACGGATATACCAAGGCGAACCTTGAAGGCTTCATCGACCGCAGTCTTGTCAATCTCGGCGTCGATGTGCTCGACCTCGTTCAGCTCCATTGCCCGCCGACCGACGTGCTCTACAGGCCCGAGGTTTTCGAAGGACTGGATGAAATCCAGGCTGCCGGCAAGATCGGCGGCTATGGCGTCTCGGTCGAGAAGGTCGAGGAAGCGCTGAAGGCGATCGAATATCCCGGCGTCGTCAGCATCCAGATCATCTACAATCTCTTCCGCCAGCGTCCCGACCACCTGTTCTTCCAGGAAGCCCGCCGCAAGAACATCGCCGTCATCGCCCGCGTGCCGCTCGCCAGCGGCCTCCTGTCCGGCAAGATCACGGCCGACACGACGTTCGCCAGCGACGACCACCGCAATTTCAACCGAAACGGCGATGCCTTCGACGTTGGCGAGACCTTCGCAGGCGTTCCCTTCGAGGTCGGCCTGCAGGCGGTGGAAGAGGTTCGCAAGCTGGTGCCGCAGGGTGCCACTATGGCCGCCTTCGCGCTCCGCTGGATCCTGATGAGCGACGCCGTCACCGTCGTCATCCCCGGCGCCCGCAATGCGGAGCAGGCCCGTGCCAATGCCGCGGCTGCCGATCTCGCACCGCTGTCGAACGACGTGATGGCCGCCTCGCGCGAGATCTACAAGAACCTGATCGCTCCGCACGTTCATCAGAAATGGTAGTCTGATCGGCATTCCCCAAAACGAAAGAGCCCATGCCGTGGGTTACGGCATGGGCTCTTTCACGTCGTCAAGCTATACGCTTATGCCGGATAGCGCGATTCGTACCAGGCCTTGAACAGCGTGTACTGGTTCTCGATGTGGCGGCGCTGCGAGGCGCTGAGGGCATCGCCTTCGTTAAAGTGCAGCTCGTATTCCGCATCGCCGTTCAGCACCATCAGATACTTGTAGTGCAGCACGAGGTCCGGACCTTCGTCATAGGTGGAAAGCACCCACAGCGCCTCTTCCAGCTCCTTTGCATCGCGGCGCGCTTCGGCATTGCCTGCTGCTGCCTTTTCGCACAGTGCGACGAGGTGCAGCACTTCCTTCGGAAGCGCATTGCCGATGCCCGTGATCGCACCGCCCGCACCGCAATTGACGAAGCCGTGATAGACGCCAGTATCGACGCCGACCATGAGGATGAGATCGTCATCGCCTGATGTGATGTTCTCGGCGGCATAGGTCATGTCGGCCTTACCGCCGAATTCCTTGAAGCCGACGAGGTTCGAGAAGCTGGCGCGCAGCGCGAAGAAGAGATCGGCACGCGTGGCGAAACCGTAGTAAGGGCTGTTGTAGATGACGGCAGGCAAGCCGTTTGCCGCCTTCAGGACAGCCGAGAAGTGATCCTTCTGGGCGGCGAGCGACGAGCCCCGCGAGAGAAGCCTTGGGATGACCATCAGGCCTTTCGCACCCACTTTCGCGGCATGGGCCGCATGTCCGGCGGCCGATGCCGTGCTGACGGCGCCCGTGCCGACGATAACCGGGACACCGGCCTCAACGAGACGACGAACACCCTCCTGCCGCTGCTCATCCGTCAGGAGCGGCCAGTCGCCCATCGACCCGCAGTAGACGACGGCGGACATGCCGAGATCGATCAGTTCACGACCCTTGCGCACCAGTGCGTCGAAGTCCGGCGTACGGTCGGGCAGGCATGGCGTCATCAGGGCGGGAATGCAGCCGGCAAAAACGGAATCGGTCATCTCATCTCTCCAAAGGAAGTGCGAACCGAACCGGTTTCCGCCGCTCGCCCGCTGTCTATACAGGCTTTAGCAAATCTCGCATTCTCTGTCGACAAAATAAATACAGAGATCTTCAGCCTGGAAAACAGCGTAGGAATTCTTTGTGAAGGCATGCGGAAGCGTTGCGCTCCACGCTTGGCCGAAGCTCGATGTGTCGGGATGCCGAAAGGTGCTGGAACAGCCTTCCTCCAATGCCTTGCCTGAAGCGAACAACGACGAAAACCGCGCCCGAAGCGCGGTCAAACATCACAAAAATGTCCCTGAAGAAATTTGGTGGGTGATGTAGGGTTCGAACCTACGACCCGCTGATTAAGAGTCAGCTGCTCTACCAACTGAGCTAATCACCCATCCCGCGCGGCTTGTTAGCCGTGCAACACTGCATCGCTGCGGTGTGACCGGGCGTATAAAGGCCTTCGCGCGGCTTGTCCAGTTGCCGGGAACATCTTTTTGCGATGTCCCACGGGAAAATTCCAGAATGACGATCAGGCAGCCATAAGGCCGTAGCGCTGAAGGATAACAGCAATCTTTTCGTCCTGTTCGCGGTCCGGCAGCAAGGCCGGCTGGCGGCTCGCACCGACGGAGGGGTCCGTGAGATACAGCGCGCGCTTGACGAGCGCCGGCGGGAAACCGAGCGCGTAGAGGTCGGTGCGGAAGGCGGTGTAAATGGCCTGCTGGCGCTCCGCCTCGGCGATATCTCCGCTGTTGAAAGCGTTCAGGATGCCCGAGAGCACCTCTGGCATGGCATTGCCAAGGCCGGAGATGCAGCCTGCGGCGCCGTTCTGCAGCGACCAGAGCACGAGATGGTCCGGGCCGGAATAGACCTCGAAACCCTCGACGCTTTTGCCGACAGCGAGATAGGCTTCCAGCGTTTCCTTGGCGCCGCCGGAATCCTTGATGCCTGCGATGTTGCCATGCGCGGAAAGCGTCCTCGCCGTTTCCGGCTCGATATGGTTCTGTGTGCGGGCGGGAATGTCATAGAGATAGACCGGCGTCTGCACGGCATCTGCCACCGTCGAGAAATGACGGATGAGGCCGTCCTGCGTGCAGGCGATGAAGAACGGCGTGATGACGGCGATACCGGTGACGCCGATGCGGTCGAACGCGCGGGCGAGCTTCAGCGTCTCGAACGTCGCCGGCATCCCGGCATTGACGATGACATCGACCTTGCCGCCGACCTCGTCCACCACCTCTTCCGTCAGTCGCACCTTCTCGTCATAGGTCAGGGCGGAGAAGTCGCCATTGGTGCCGGCGCACATGATGTTGTTGCCCGCCGCCACCTGCCGGCGCACCTGGGCGCGCGTGGCGGCATAGTTGATCGTTTCATCGTCGTTGAAGCAGGTGACGAGCGCGACGAAGGCTTTCTTGGACATGACGTTCTCCTGAATTCTGAATATGTGCAGCGGCGGGCGCCGAGGTCAGGCCCGCTGGAGACGGGCAGCGCGATGAGCGGCCTGAACGTCCGGGTCGGGATTGAGGCCGGCTGCCAGCAGCGCCTGCGTGTAAGCCTCCCGCGGCGTGTCGAAGACCTCGCGAACGGTGCCGAGTTCCACCACTTTCCCGTTCTGCATCACCATGACATGATCGGCGAAGTCGCGGACCACCGGCAGGTCGTGCGCGATGAAGATGAAGGCAATACCCATCGTCTTGCGCAGATTGTCGAGCAGCGCGATCACCTGCGCCTGCACGGACACATCGAGCGCGGAAACCGCCTCGTCGCAGATGATCAGCTTCGGCTCGAGCGCCAGGGCGCGCGCAATCGCAATGCGCTGGCGCTGCCCCCCGGAAAACTGGTGCGGATAGCGTCCCATATGCTCCGGCCCGAGCCCGACCTGTACGAGCAGCTCGGCGACGCGGGCGCGCCACTTGGCCCTGGGCAGGATATCCGGATGAATGACCCATGCCTCCGACACCAGCTGGTAGACCGTCATGCGCGGGTTCAGTGACTGGGTCGGGTCCTGAAAGACCATCTGGAGATCGCGTCGCAGCTTGTAGAGTTCGGCAGCTCCCATCTGGAAAAGGTCCCTGCCCTTCCACAGCGCACTGCCGCTGGTCGGCTCGTCGAGGCGCAGGAGAATACGGGCGAGCGTCGATTTGCCCGATCCGCTCTCTCCGACAACCGCCAGCGTTTCCCCCGGCATGAGGTCGAACGAAACGCCCTTCAAGGCTTCGAAGGCGCCATAGGTCTTGCGGGCGTCGCGCACCTGAAGCACGGGCTCGACGCGGGGTAGCGGCGCATGCATCTCGCCCTTGCCCGGGGCAGCGGCGATGAGCTTGCGGGTGTAGGGATGCTGCGGGTTGCGGTAGACATCGCGCACCGTGCCGCTTTCCACCAGCTGGCCCTTCTCCATCACCACCACCCGGTCGGCCACCTCGGCGACGACACCGAGGTCGTGCGTGATGATCAGGATCGCCATGCCGGTTTCCTGCTGCAACTCTTCCAGCAGCGCCAGCACCTCTGCCTGCACGGTCACGTCGAGCGCCGTTGTCGGCTCGTCGGCGATCAGCAGATCCGGCCGCAACGCAAGCGCCATGGCGATCATGACGCGCTGGCGCTGGCCACCGGAAAACGCGTGCGGATATTTGTCGAGCGAACGTTCCGGATCGGGAATGCCGACGCGGCCCATCAGCCGCAATGCTTCGGCCTGCGCCTTGGCACCATCCGTCCCGTGCGCCGTCAGCGCCTCGCGGATCTGCCATCCCACCGTGTAGACCGGATTGAGGTGGCTGAGCGGATCCTGAAAGATCATCGCGATACGTCGGCCGTTGACCTCTCGCCGCGCCTGCGCCGGCATGGTGAGGAGATCGACGCCATCGAGCAGGATCTGCCCGCCGCTGATCCGCCCGGGCGGCATGTCGATGAGATTCATGATCGCCGAGGACGAGACGGATTTGCCCGAGCCACTTTCGCCGAGAATGGCCAGCGTTTCCCCGCGGTCGAGGTGATAGGAGATATCGCGGACCGCCTTCACCACGCCAACGGCCGTGTGGAATTCCACGGAGAGGTTGCGGACCTCAAGGAGGTGGTCAGCCATTTTTGCGACCCTTCATTTCGAGACGCCAGCGCTGCACGGGATCGAGCGCGATCCGCATCCAGTTGGACAGGAGGTTCAGCGACATGGTCGTCAGGATAATGGCGAGGCCCGGCCAGAACGACAGCCACCAGGCATTTTGCAGGTACTGGCGACCCTGCGCGATCATCAGGCCCCAGGTGATTTCCGGCGGCTGAATGCCGATGCCGAGGAACGACAGCGCACTTTCCGCCAGCATGACATAGGCGAAATCGAGCGTCGCAAGCGTCGTCAGCGTCGGCAGGACAACGGGGAGAATATGGCGGAAGAGGATGCGCTTGCTGGAGGCTCCCATGACCCTCGCGGCCTGCACGAACATGCGCTCGCGGATTTCCAGAACCTCCGCCCGCGTCGTGCGGAGATAGACAGGGATACGGGTGATCGCGAGGACGAGCATGAGGTTGAGGATCGAGGCGCCGAGAACGTAAAGCACGATGACCGCGATCAGCAGTGACGGGAACGACATGATCACATCGGCAAGCCGCATGATGATCTGGTTGACGCGCGGCGAGGAGAAGCCGGCAATCAGGCCGAGCAGCGTGCCGGTGATGGAGGAGATGGCAACGGCGCCCGCTGCGACCATCAGCGTGTTCTGCGTCGCAACCACGATGCGGGCGAGCAGCGGCCGCCCGAGCGCATCGGCGCCCATCCACCACACCCAGCCACGTTCCCAGTCGAACGGGGCAGCGTTACGCCCGCGCAGGTTCTGCTTGGTCGCGAGATCGCCCAGCCAGTGCGGGCCGATGATGGCGAGGAGCAGGATGACGAGGAGGAAGATGGCGGCGCAGAGCGCGAATTTGTCGGCCCACAGCATGCGGCCCATGCGCACGAGGAAAGAGGGCTCTTCGGCCAGCGGCGCGTCGATCGTCTGGAGTGTCATGACGTGCTCCTCAATGCCGGATGCGCGGATCGAGCAGCGCATAGGCAAGGTCGATCAGAAGGTTCATGAGGAAAATCGCGAGCGCAGTCACGAGGATCGCGGCCAGCACGACGTTGAAGTCCCGCTGCAGAATGCTGTCGATCATCAGCTTTCCGACACCGGGAAAGCCGAAGATCGTTTCGACGATGACGGCTCCGTTCAGCAGGCTTGCGGCCTGATCGCCGATGACGGTGATGATGGGCAGCATGGCATTGCGCAACGCGTGGATGAAGATGATCGGCCCCGACTTCACGCCCTTCGCCCGCGCCGTCTTGACGTAGGCCGACGAAAGCGCGCCGATCATCGAGCCGCGTACGATCTGGACGATGATGCCGAAGGGCCGCACGAAGAGCACCGAGATCGGCAGGATCCAGTGCCAGATCGATCCCGTGCCCGATGTCGGCAGCCATGCGAGATTGACCGAAAAGATGACGATGGCGACGATGGCCAGCCAGAAATCCGGCACGGACGCTCCGATGAGCGAGACGACCGATGAGAAACGGTCGAAGAAGCCGCCCGCTCGGAAGGCGGCGAGCGAACCGACAAGGATAGCGGCGGCCGTTACAAGCGTCATCGTGATGGCGGCGAGCCAGAGCGTCCAGACGAAGGCTTCGAGGACCACATCGAGCGCCGGGCGGGCCTTGCGCAAGGATTCGCCGAAGTCGCCCGTGACGACATCGCCGACATAATTGCCGAACTGCACCATCAGAGGATCGTTGAGGCCATGCAGCTCGCGGAACTGCTGCTTCAACTCGGCCGAGGCTTCGACGGGCAGAAACAGCGCTGCGGGATCGCCTGTCAGCCGCGAAAGAAAGAACACCAGCACGATCAATCCGACGAGGGAGATCAGGCTGGCGACGGCGCGTTTTCGAATGAAGCTTAGCATGGCATCCTCGCCGGAAATTCCTGCGGCGTTGGCGGCGGGCGCCGAAGCACCCGCCATCCGGCATTACTTGATCTTGATCTCGGACAGCTGAAGCGTCGAGTTCGTGGCGATCGTCGGCGTGAATTCCAGACGCTCGGACACTCGCGCGAAGCCGACCATGTGGAAGAGCAGCACGTCGGCCACCACGTCGTCATGGACATAGGCGATGACCTCCGACCAGAGCTTGGCGCGCTCGTCGCCAACGGCAGCGGAAGCCCGCTTGATCAGGTCGTCCACCTTCGGATCGGAAAACCCGGACTGCGTGCCTTCGGTCGCGTATTTGAAGAACATCGAGAACGACGGATCGCCCTTCGAGTTGTCATGCATCGCAGCAACGATCTGCGGTCCACGCCCTTCCTTGAAAGGCTTGGAGTAGTAACCCTCGTGTTCGGCCACTTCGACGAACTTCAGGTTGATCTTGAAGCCGACGTCCTGAAGCTGACCCTGGATGGCCTCCATGATTTCCGTGACGTTCGGGAAATTCGCGGAGCGCGCGATGACCTCGATGGGGGTATCCACCGGCACGCCATCGGCCTTGGCTTCCTCAAGCAATTTTTTCGCACCCTCGGGGTCGAAGGGGAACTGCTTCACATCCGGGTTCCAGCCGAGCGTCGTCGGCGGCACGATGGCCGTGGCGAGAACCGCGCTTTCGGGCACCAGCGTTCCCAGGAAGGCCTGACGGTCGATCGCAAGGTTCAACGCGCGGCGGACGCGGACGTCCGAGAGCGGGGGAATGTTGTGGTCGATACGCAGATAGACGGTCTCGCTGTCGAGATAGGACAGGTCTGTCGCGGCATTGGTCGCTTCGAGCTGCGAGATCGACGGCGCGAGATCCGCCTCGCCGGCCTGCACCATCGCGGCGCGGACGGAGGGGTCGGCGCGGAAAAGGTAGGTCGCTTCCGTCACGTCGGGCTTGGCGCCCCAGTAGTCGTCGCGCGCCGTCAGCACGATCTGCTGGCCCGGCGTCCAGTTCGTCAGCTTGTACGGCCCGGTGCCGACCGGTTCGCGAATGAACTCGAGCGGCGTCTCTTCCGGCACGATCGTCACGAGCGACATCAACAGCGGCAGGATCGGCTGAACGGGGTCCGCATTGAAATCGACCGTGTGATCGTCAACGATCTTTGCCTCGATCTTGATGCCACCGAAATAGCGGCGGGATTCGCAGGCGTTCTTATCGCTGAGGATACGGTCGAAGCTGTGCTTCACGTCCTTGGCATCGAAAGTCGTGCCATCGGAAAACTTTACGCCCTGGCGGAGGTGAAAGCGCCACGAGTCATCGGCATTCTGCTCCCACTTTTCGGCGAGACGCGGCGTCACGCCCTTCTGGCCGCGCACGTCGAGTTCGGTCAGTGTCTCGCTCACATTCTGCATGATCACGCGTCCGATATTGGAGCGTGTCGCCATGCAGGGCTCCAGCAGGTCGGCCTCTTCGGCCAGAACGATCTTGACCGGGCCGGACGCGGCAAATGCCGGCGTCAAGGCGGTGCACAACATCAGCGCGCCGAGAATCAGTGTTTTCTTCACGATAGTCTCCTCCCTCTTCATCCGTTGAACGCGACGCGCGCCTTCTCAAGGCATTCCTGTCGCGCTGCCGCTCGAAACGTCCGGCCGGCAATGGTTCTTTGTCCCGAGCTTCCTCTCGCCAAGGCTGACCATACCATCTGATTTCATCGCAACTTTGTCAAATTAATTTCCAATGTCATTTCTCACAAAAAATTTTTATTGGAATAGCGTTTTTACTACAATGACATAGTATTTTAGAAATCCTTTATTTCTCGAACGAATGACATTGCAAAACTTGACAACTATGCGAAACCCGTGACTTTTGGGCGGCATGGAGGACAAGATGAATCCCGAAGAAATCGCCCGCGGCATGAGCGGAGCCCTGATATCCGTGGCCTCGGGGCGCGACGAAGCATTGCTTCCTTCGCCGATGATCCAGAACCACGCGGCCTTTCTGCATAGGCTGGAAGACGGCGCGCTCGTCTGTGCCTGGTTCGGTGGAACGCTGGAGGGCAAATCGGACATTTCGATCTTCGCCTGCGTGCTTCCAAGAGGCGCATCGAACTGGGGGCCGCCTCAGCAACTCAGCAACGATCCTGCGCATTCCGAACAGAACCCGATGTTCTTTGCAGCCCCTGACGGAAAGCTCTGGCTGTTTCACACATCGCAGCCTTCCGGAAACCAGGACGAATGCCGGATCCGCATGGTCGAGGTCTTTCGCGATGCCGACGATCCGCATGTGCTAACCGCGCCGGGCGGGCGCTATCTCGACCTGCCACGCGGCTGCTTTGTGCGCGCCGGCGTGGTCGTCCGGGCGGATGGCGCCTGGCTGCTGCCGATCTTTCGCTGCATCCAGCGGCCGAACCAGAAATGGAACGGCAGCCACGACACAGCGGCTGTCGCGATCTCGGAAGACGGCGGCGATACGTGGCGTTTGCAGGATATCGACGCCTCTATCGGCTGCGTCCACCTTGGCCCGGTCCGCCTGGGAGACGATCGCTACGCCGCGTTCTTTCGCCGCCGACAGGCCGATTTCATCTATCGCACCGAAACCAGCGACGGCGGACGGACATGGTCGGCACCTGCCCCAACCGACGTGCCGAACAACAATTCTTCCATCGCTGCCACCCGGCTCAGGGATGGCCGGCTCGCCATCATCTGCAACCCGGTCAATGCCAGCCAGTCTTCCGAACGGCGCGCTTCGCTCTATGACGAACTCGGTGAGGCCGACGACCGGCCGGACGCCGACCCCACGGGCGGCTGTGTGCCGGTCTGGGGCGTGCCCCGCGCACCCGTCGCTCTCTGCCTCTCGACGGACGACGGCCTGACGTTCCCGGAAAGACTGATCATCGAGACCGGGCCCGGCACCTGCCTGTCGAACGACTCCATCGACGGCCGCAACACGGAGATGTCCTACCCCTGGCTGCTCGAAGAGCCGGACGGGACGTTGCATCTCGCCTACACCTATCATCGTCGCGCGATCAAACATGTCCGCCTGGCTCCCGGCTGGGACAGTGCGGCTGGACGGAGACTTTCATGAGCAATATCATCGGCATCACCATGGGCGACCCCTGCGGCGTCGGCCCAGAGATTTCCGTCCGCGCCCTCCTCGACATGTCGGGGGAAGACCGCGAGCGCACCCGCATCTATGGCAATCTGCCGACGCTGGAGGCCGCACGCGACGCGCTGGGTCTCGAGATCGACCTTGCACCCTATGTCGTCGACTTGCCCATCGAAGGCGCGCCGCTCGCCTGGGGGCAGTTGAGCCCGATTGCAGGCGACGCCGCTTTTCGCTTCATCGAGAAGGCCGTGCGTGATGCGGAGGCCAAGACCATCGGCTGCATCGTCACCGCGCCGATCAACAAGGAAGCGCTGAACCTAGCCGGCCATCACTATGACGGCCATACCGGCATGCTGCGCAGCCTCACCGGCTCCAAGGCCGCCTACATGCTGCTGGCGTCGGAGAAGCTGAAGGTCATCCACGTCTCCACACATGTGTCCCTCAAAGAGGCCATCCAGCGGGCAACGACGGAGCGCGTGCTCGCGACCATCCGCGCCGGCGACGCCCACCTGAAGCGCATCGGCTATACCGCGCCGCGCATCGCCATTGCCGGCATCAATCCGCACTGCGGCGAGAACGGCCTCTTCGGCACAGAGGACGATGACCAGATCGGCCCTGCGGTTGTGGCGGCGCGCGCCGAGGGCATCGACGCTTATGGACCGATCTCTGCCGACACCGTCTTTCACCGCGCCTATACCGGCGCCTTCGACCTGATCGTCGCGCAGTACCATGATCAGGGGCATATCCCGATCAAGCTCGTCGCCTTCGATACGGCCGTCAACGTCTCCGTCGATCTACCCATCGACCGCACCTCGGTCGATCACGGCACGGCCTTCGACATCGCCGGCAAAGGCATCGCCAACCATGGCAACATGCTGGAGGCGATCGCCTATGCGCGCAAGCTCGTGGCCGGCCGCGCCGCGCATACAGAGCAAGGATGACCGCCATGACCATCGCCCCCATTACCCTCCACCAGCCGCGCCGGCTTATCGTCGGCGCCGGTACCGTTCGAGATGTCGGAACGTGGGGCTCGGATGCGGCATCCACGCTTGTCGTCGCAACGCCCATCACGGCCGGATTTATTGATCGTCTCCAGATGAAGGGCCGCATAACCGTCTTCGACGCCATTCCGGGCGAACCCGATATCGCGACGCTGGAGGCCGCAATCGAAGCCGCTCGCGGCTGCAAGCCGGACCTTGTCGTCGGTCTCGGCGGCGGCTCGGTGCTGGACGTCGCCAAGCTGGTCGCGGCCCTGTGGGACGGAGACCAGACGCTGGCCGACGTGGCCGGACCGAACAAGGTCGCAGGTCGCCGCACCCGCCTCGTGCAGGTCGCCACCACGGCTGGCACGGGATCGGAAGCCGGCATCCGGTCCCTCATCTCGGACCCTGAAAAGGGCAACAAGATCGCGGTGGAAAGCCCGCACCTGATCGCCGATGTCGCCGTGCTCGATCCGGCACTCACCTATTCGGTCCCGGCAGCCGTCACGGCCGCAACGGGTGTGGATGCCATGGCGCATTGCGTCGAGGCTTTCACCAACCGCCGCGCACATCCCATGATCGATGGCTTCGCCCGCATGGGCTTTGGCCTCGTCGGCCGCTTTCTCGCTCGCGCTGTCCGCGACGGCACGGATACGGAGGCTCGCGAGGGAATGATGCTCGCCTCCTACTATGGCGGCATCTGCCTCGGCCCGGTCAATACCGCTGCGGGCCACGCTATCGCCTATCCCTTGGGAACGAGGCTTCGCCTGCCCCATGGCCTGGCGAACGCCATTATCTTTCCGCAGGTTCTGGCCTTCAACCAGCATGTGGCAGCAGAGAAATCCGCCGAGGTCGCACAGGCTCTCGGTCTGGGCGAAGGACTTTCGCAGGACGATCTCCTGCGCTCCGCCCATAGCTTCTGCCGCAATCTCGGCATCGAGATGTCGCTGCGTGCGCATGGCGCCACCGAAGCCGACCTCCCGGTCTATGCGGCAGATGCCCACGCCAATCGCCGCCTGATGGATAACAACCCCGTCGACATGAGCCTCGAAGACGTCCTCGCCATCTACCGCGCTGCCTACTGACGGCGTGGGAAAGTGCCTTCCTGTCGAAGGCATAGATATCTCGGTATTAGTGTGGAAACAGCCGCTCGCGTGATCCGGTCAGGTGCTCCCGCATCAACAGCCCCGCGAGCGGGCCATCGCCCGCAGCGATGGCCTTTGCGATGGCCTCGTGTTCGCCAAAGACACGGGCAAGGCCGGCGCTGTCGCGCTTCACCGACGCACCGTGAAATTTCATGCCGACCGCAATGTGCTCCTTCAAGGCCTCCATGGCTGTCGAGAAGTAGGAATTGCGTGCCGCTCGCGCGATGGCGAGATGGAACTCGAAATCCGCATCGACCCGGTGCGACTGCCGGTTGGTCGCGTCCCGCATCAGTTCCAGCGCCTGGGCTATGGCGGTGAGGCTCGCCTCGGTGTGCCGGGCTGCTGCCGCGGTGGCGGCGGCCGGCTCGAGCGTCAGCCGAAACTCGTAGCAATTCAGAAGATCGGCGACGTTTTCCAGCTGCCCGAAGCCGAGCGGCTCTTTCAAGCCGAGAGCGCGGACGAAGCTGCCCGCGCCACGCCGCGAGTAGATCAGGCCCTGTTCCCGAAGGCGCCGCAACGCCTCGCGGATGATCGGCCGTGACACTTCGAACTCGGCCGCCAGATCGTGCTCCGTCGGCAGACGCTCATCCGGCTGGTAGGCGCCGGATTTGATGGCGCGGTGCATGCGCTCGAAGACCACGTCGCCGAGGCTCTTGCGTGTCGTTCCCGCTTCCAGTCCCATTCCTTAACTCCCGTCCCGAAGCATTCGCGCGGCAATCTCGCTCAGCGTGTCCGCTCCGCCGAAGCCGCCCGATTTCGCGATAATGCAATGCCCGTTCGCAAAGGCAACACCAAGACCCGGCATGCATTCCCCCAGCAGACGGAACCGATGGATTTCCATCCGCTCGAGAACCGCCTCCGCCGTCGCGCCCCCAGAGAGAACCAGTGTCGCCGAGGGCTGAACGCCGGCGGGATAGACGCTCGAAGCAAGATGACGTGCCACAGCAAGGGACGTTAGATCCTCCTCGCCCGGAACGGCCTGTACAAGCGTCAGCGAAGTTCCGGCACGCTTATCGGGCGCGAGGCACCCGTTGGGCGCTGCGAGATAGACCGGTGAATGACGGACGCGAAGATGCTCGATCTGGGACAGCGTGATGGGATCGCGGGACCCTATGACGAAAAGGCCCGGGCCCGCCGGTATCTCGGCCGCATGCGCCAGCGCATCTCCGGTCATCCGCCGTGCAAGGGCGTCTGCAAGTCCGCGCGCGCCCACGAGCAGGTCGACACGCGCAGCCAGAGCCTCTTCAAGCGCTACCGCCATGGCCTCCATGTCGGCGGTATCGGGTATGCGCGCGTTTTCCGCGTGAAGACCGAGCCGCTCGGAAACCGGGATGGGAACGTCGACGCCGAAGCCGGAAACCTTTCCACCCTCCACGATGCGGCCGAAGTCCGGAATTGCCGGCGCGACGAGCGCCGCCTGAAACCGCATCACATCCAGCTCGGCGGCAATATGCCCCTTCAGCCGCGAATCGACTTTCTTGAAGAGCACGATATCCGCAGGCAAGGCATCGAGAACAGCGCGTGTTGCCGCCTGCGCGGCTTGAGAGCCGACCTCCCGGGACCGGACATTGATCGAGAGAACATCCGGATCATCTGCCAGCGCCTCGGGGATCGCAGACGGCGCGAGCGCGACCTCGACCTTCAGGCCGCGCGCAGCAAAGGGCGCGGCAGCATCCAGCGTGCCTGTGAGATCGTCGGCAAGAATAACCAGCAAGATGACACGCCTCCGCGATAAGTTGTCATCTTTATTCGAACAGGATCTATTGATTTGTCAATATTTTCTGTCCGAATATGACAGATATCCTCACGGCCTTCGACGTGGACGAGTACCCGTTGTGCCCGAATCTTTCGACGTAGCCTGCAAGCAGAGGCATCTACGAAAGCAGCAAGGCCACCGACGTCACACGGACACGGTGGCCTTCGCTCACAATGTTTTCAAACTCGGCAGGTCAGGCAGCAAACCTGTTGCGGCCGCTGCGGAGCGAGGACGATGAAGAGGTGGCCCTTTGCGATACCTGCTCATCGAAGCGGAACTGCTCCAGCAGATCGAAGAGGGCGCGCGCTTCATCCGCGAGACCGTGGCTTGCGGCTGTCTGCTCCTCGACCATCGCCGCATTCTGCTGAGTGCCCTGATCGACCGTATTGATCGCCTGGTTGATCTCGCCAAGTGCCGTGGATTGCTCGCGCGCGGCATCGACAATTGCCCGGATATCCTGGTTGATCTCCTGCACGTGACCGGCAATCGTCTGCAGCGCCTCGCCGGCCTTGCTGACGAGCGATACGCCGTTTTCCACATGTGCGCTCGAGGTGGTGATCAGCGCCTTGATTTCCTTTGCAGCACCGGCAGAACGCTGGGCGAGTTCGCGGACCTCCTGGGCGACCACGGCAAAACCCTTGCCCGCTTCCCCTGCCCGCGCCGCCTCGACGCCGGCGTTGAGCGCCAACAGATTGGTCTGGAACGCGATCTGGTCGATGACGCCAATGATGTTGGCAATCTCGCGGGACGAATTATCGATCTTGTCCATGGCCGAGATGGCTTCGCGCACGACATCGCCGGAATGATCGGCGCTCTCCTTGGCGCGACCGACCAGAACGCCCGCGCCCTCGGCGCGACGGCTGGAACCCTTGACCGTGGTGGTAATTTCCTCCAGCGCCGCAGCCGTTTCCTCGACGGAAGCCGCCTGCTGTTCCGTCCGCTGCGCAAGGGAGTCCGCCGAGATGCGCACCTCGTTCGCGCCCGTGGCGATAGCCTCGGCATTGGTCCGCACGGCTCTCAGCGCAGCTTCGAGCTTGCGACAGGCCGCGTTGAAATCGGTCCGCAATCTGTCGAGGCTGGGAATGAAAGGCGTTTCGATGTGCTGGGACAGATCCCCGTCTGCAATCTTCGACAGGCCGTCGGCAAGACGATCCACATTCATCACGCGATCGGTAATATCGGTCGCAAACTTCACGACCTTGATGATGCGCCCCTTGTGATCGAAGACCGGGTTATAGGATGCCTGAATGAAGACCTTCCGCCCGCCCTTGCCGATGCGCAGGAATTCTTCGGACACAAACTCGCCAGCGTTCAACCTTCTCCAGAAATCGGCATAGGCCGGGGAGGATCGATAGGCGGGCTCGACGAACATACTGTGGTGTTTGCCTGCAATTTCAGGCATCGAATACCCGAGTGCTTGCAGGAAGTTCTCATTTGCCGTGACGATCGTGCCGTCGGGCTGAAACTCGATCACAGCCTGAGCGCGGGATATCGCATCGATCTTTGCACCGGAATTGAGGGCCCCAAGCTTCGTCTCGGTGATGTCGTTGGCAAATTTGATGACCTTCACCACTTTGCCGGCCGCATTTTTGATGGGATTATAGTTTCCGCGAATGAAGACTTCCGCGTCATTCTTCGCGATACGCGTGAACTCGCTACAGATGAAATCGCCGTTCTGCAGCTTCTTCCAGAAAACCGCGTAGTCGTCGGACACGGCGTAGTCTTTCTCGACAAAGATACTATGCTGGCGGCCGACGATTTCCTCCCTGGTATAGCCGAGGAGATCGCAGAAGTTCTTGTTCGCTTTTAGAATTTTTCCTTGGGGATCGAATTCGATGATGGCGAACGAAAGATCGAGCGCCTCCAGAACACGGTCTGACATAGAAGAAAAAACGCCAGCCATCGAAATTATCCTCCCAGGAAAGTGGTGAAGGGCATTATGGATGAATTGAATTAAGGCTTACCTAACCTTACCCGTGGCGAACGGACGAATTCATGACGCGGGCGTCACTCCATGCGCTTGCCCTCTGCATCGATGACCTGCTCGCCGTCTTCCTTTGCAAACGCGCCCTTTTGCGTATCCGGCAGGATGTCGAGAACGACCTCGGAAGGACGCGACAGGCGCGTGCCCAACGGTGTCACGACGAACGGGCGGTTGATCAGGATCGGGTCCTTCAGCATCGCGTCGAGCAACTGGTCGTCGGAGAGGTCCGGGTTGTCGAGACCGAGATCGGCATAGGGGGTGCCCTTCTCGCGCATCGCCTGGCGCACCGTAAGCCCCGCATCGGCGATCATGGTCGCAAGGATCGATCTCGACGGCGGGTGCTTCACGTATTCGATGACCGTCGGCTCGATGCCGGCATTGCGGATGAGCGCCAGCGTGTTGCGCGAGGTGCCGCAGGCAGGGTTGTGGTAAATGGTGACGTCCATGATTTCAAACCTTTCTAATGGAGGCAGCATGGGTTCGGACGGCGGCGCCCCGCTCGTACCAGCCCTTGCTGCGGTTGACGATCCAGACCACCGACAGCATCACCGGCACCTCGATCAGCACGCCGACGACGGTGGCGAGCGCCGCGCCGGAGGTGAACCCGAACAGGCTGATGGCGGCGGCCACCGCCAGCTCGAAGAAGTTCGAGGCGCCGATCAGCGCAGAGGGACCGGCCACGCAATGCTCCTCGCCACTCACGCGGTTCAGCACATAGGCAAGGCCTGCGTTGAAATAGACCTGGATCAGGATCGGCACGGCAAGCAGCGCGATGACCAACGGTTGCGCAATGATCTGCTCGCCCTGGAAGCCGAACAGCAGCACGAGCGTTGTGAGGAGTGCGATCAGCGAGACCGGTTGCAGGCGACCGGCCATGCGTTCGATATCCGTGCTGCGGCGCAGAACCTGAGCGACGATCACGGGCAGGACGATATAGAGCACCACCGACAGGATCAGTGTATCCCACGGAACGGTGATGGCAGACAGGCCGAGCAGAAGGGCGACGATCGGCGCAAAGGCCACCACCATGATCGCGTCGTTGAGCGCCACCTGGCTCAGCGTGAAATGCGGCTCGCCCTTGGTGAGGTTGGACCAGACGAACACCATGGCCGTGCAGGGTGCCGCCGCAAGAATGATCAGGCCGGCGATATAGCTGTCGATCTGGGTTTCCGGCAGGTACGGCCGGAACAGCCAGCCGATAAACAGCCAGCCCAGCAGCGCCATGGAAAACGGCTTGACCGCCCAGTTGATGAACAGGGTCACGCCGATACCGCGCCAGTGGCGGCCGACCTGCGACAAAGAGGCGAAATCGATCTTCAGCAGCATCGGAATGATCATCAGCCAGATCAGCACCGCTACCGGCAGGTTGACCTTGGCGATTTCCACCGCGCCGATGGTTTGAAACACCCCTGGCATCAGATGCCCGAGGCCGATACCGACGACGATGCAAAGGGCGGCCCAGAGGGTTAGGTAGCGTTCGAATGTCGACATTAGGCTCTCACGCCTCCCGTTTCACATCTTGCGAAAAGCCCGTGAAGGAGATCAAGGGCCGATTGACCCATTCTGTCGTCGTCACCCGAGGACAGGACCCCGGAGCACGGGAAGGCTCATCATAGCGACCGGCCGGCGGGCGGAGAGGTACAACCCGGCGTGAGCGCGCTGATGAGCGGCGCGCACATTTCCGGAATCCCGCCGCAACAATCCCTCACCAGATACAGCGTCAGGTCGCGGAGCGAATCGAGTTTGGCGCGATAGACGATCGACCGACTGTGGCGCTCGCCCTCGACAAGGCTCGCACGCGCCAGAATCGCGAGATGAGCAGACATTGTATTTTGCGGGACACCGACAAGACGCGCGAGTTCACCCGCAGGCAGCCCTTCTGGCTCATGCCGGACGAGAAGCCGAAATGTCTCAAGTCGTGTGGTTTGGGCGAGCGCACTCAGCGCCTCGATCGCATGATGTGTTTCCATATATCCAGATTTTCAAATATTTTGAATACCGTCAATGACGATTTTTCGAGATATCGAGAGTCGTGCAGCACTGAAAGCCCCGCGCCTACGACACAAAGATGACAGGTGTACAGACGGATGATACTGGATATCGATCGGATAAAAGATCTTTGGTGGGTGATGTAGGGTTCGAACCTACGACCCGCTGATTAAGAGTCAGCTGCTCTACCAACTGAGCTAATCACCCACGAGGACTGCATCGCTGCGGTCTGACGCGGCGTATAAAGGCCTTCGTACGGCTTGTCCAGTTGTCCTGCACCGGAATCCACGGAAACCGCGAACTTATCAGATATAGAGTTCCCCGGCAGCGATCTTGACCGCCTGCCCGCCGATCCGAGCACCGGCGATGTCGCCATTGGCAATATCCAGATGGAGATGGAGAAACGACGGCCTGCCCATCTCGACGCCCTGCTCCACCAGAAAACTGTGATGTCCCTCGGTGAGCTGATCGAAACAGTGAATGGCGGCGGAGAAGGCAGCGAGCGCCGAGCCTGTCGCCGGATCTTCGTGCACGCCCATGGCCGGCGCAAACATGCGGGTGTGGAACCGGGCGTGATGGTTGATGCCACCGCGGCAATAAAGATAGGCGCTGGCCAGCCGGCCGTCCGCCATCGGGGCGATCTGTTCCCACAGGGCTGCATCGAAGTCCAGCTCCGCCATGGCCTTGAGGTCGTGTAGCGGGATGGCCACGAATGGCACGCCCGCACTCCAGAGCGCGGGCACATGATTCTCGAAGCCGATCTGCGTCGTCTTCAAACTCAAGGCGTCAGCGATCCTGCCGATATCGAGGCGCGCTTCCAGCCGTACAGATTTCCGTGGCAGATCGAACTCCGCAAAACCGGCCTCCCCCGGACGAAGTTTCACCGCGCACCGCACCGGGCCGACATTCTCCTCCAGCACATGCACGAGATCACGATTGACGCCCTCGCCTGCCTGCGCGGCTTCCGCCAGCGCCACGGCCGCACCGACGGTCGGGTGCCCGGCAAAGGGAAGCTCGGTGCCCGGTGTGAAGATGCGCAGCCGGGCCGCCGATGTCGGATTCTCGGGCTGATGGACGAACACCGTCTCGGAGAGATTGAACTCGCCGGCGATCGCCTGCATCATCTCGGTCGAAAGACCGTCACCGTCAAAAACCACGGCAAGCGGATTGCCCTGAAGCTTCTCGCTGGTGAAGACGTCGTAGATCGCGTAGCGGCGTGCCAAATTCGTTCTCCCACTCCATGCGGCCTCCTCGCTGTCACCGGCCGCCCGTGGACCTTGCCTTCGCGCTTCGCCGCGGGCAAGACCAAAACGTCATCGCGGGGTTTCGAAGATATGCGCGAGGATGACCCGCATGAACGGTTGGTAATCGTGCGCATGCGGATCGGCGTCGAAGATCGCAACGGCACCGTCTATCTCTTCTTCCTCGGCGGTCTCCACATATCGATGGATACGCGAGAGGATGGCGGACGAGGTTTCCGCAAAACGGATCCTGCGAAACAGCGTGACGGCGCCCCTGATAGACAAGGCTTGATACGGTCCCGCGTCCGCCTCTGCGATATCGAGTCCTGTTTCCTCCAGCACCTCGCGGCGCATATTGCCCGGCACGTCGCAGACCCGACCGCGGGCATCCTCCTTGATATCAGAGGCGTCGATGGAGCCGGCTGCGCAATAAACCTTCCCGGGATTGGCCGTCCGCTCGCCCATCCGCACCGCAATGACGGCCCCGTCAGAGGTTTCGATGACCGGGATGGCCGCAAGGTGGCACGCAACAGGCGGGCGTAAGGTGTTCCGCCACCAGAGAAACGCCGCGTAGGGCGCAAGATAGCCTTCGCCCAGGATGGTCCCGGAATCGACGGACAGGCGGTGCTGCAACACCATCTGCCCGTTGAAGAGAGAGGGATTTGCGGCCTGTTCCCGCACCCAGTTCGCCTCGATTTCGGGCGTGTGCCGTGCGAGGATGGGATGCGGCCCCTCGAGAACGCGCAGATCGGTGCCGACGATCGGGAAGACGACTCCCTCCGCTGGCCAACCGGCCCCGAGGCCGGACGTGTCACGAGCGTGAATGTGCGACGCCTCAGACATCGAGCGCCACCACAACGGGGCAATGGTCCGATGCCTTCGGCCTGTCCCACCCTGTCCGCGGATAGCGCTCCACATCCTGCTCCGGGGGAAACACGGTGCGGTACGGCTGTCCGGCGCGGATGATCTCGGGAACCGCATCGGCATTGCGCGCCGCAAGGGCCGGCGACAGCCAGATATAATCGAGCTGGCAGAGATGGCGCTCCGCCGGGCCGCGGCTGTGGAACAGCGTCCAGCGGTCGAGCGCGGGCCGCCGTTGCACCACATTCTCGGCAAAACCGTCCGCTGCAAAAACGTCGAGCGCTGCGGACGTATCCGGCATCGGAACAAAGCCGTAGCCGTTGCGGCGGTCACCGGTCACGTCGATGCGCTCCCGGTAGTCGTTCATATCGCCGCAGATGACAAAGCTCGCCGCCTTCAACTGCCCCGGAAAGCGCTTCTCGATGATACTGCGGACCGCCAGCGCCTCCGCGCGCCGGACCGGCATGGTGGAGAGCCTGCCGTCAACTCCGTCCCGACTTGGGCCCATCGACTTGAAATGGACGACGAAAAGCGTCAGTGGCCGTCCGCCGATCGTCAATTCCAGTTGCAGGCAGTCACGGCGGAAGATGCGATCCTCCGGCACATTCGTGCGGGCTATGGCCGCATCGTGCAGGCCGAGGTCGGCATAGGTCAGCGCGGCGTGCGAGATGGCACTGGTGCAGACGATGGCCTCGCCGTCCCGGGTCGTCTCCCGCATCATCACGGCGACATCGATGCCGCGTCCGTCATTCCCCTCGATCAGCACCTTCTTGCGGTAGCCGCTGCCCATCATCCGGTAGAGATAGCCATATTCGAAGGCCTCCAGCGCAGCCATGTCATCGGCCTCCTGCAGGCAGAGTATATCCGCATCGCAATCGGCAATCGCCAGCGCCGACATCTGCCGCGTGTCGTCGGCATGCGTGATCGTGCGGGCCTCTTCGAGACGCTCATAGGCTGCCTCATTGCCGATATCGAACAGGCGAAGCACGCGATCCTGCTTTGACGGGTTTCGGAAGCCGGAAAAATCGAACCGGCGCATGAGATTTTCGATGTTGAAGGTGGCAAGTCGAAGGGTCATGAAAGCATCCGGTGTCTGACGCCAGACCATAGACGGGCCGGTGGAAGAGGCAAGTCCGGAAGCGGCGCGGCATGGTGCTCTTGCAAGCCATGCATCATTTGCCGTCTATGCCGTTCCCGCGATCATAGCCGCGCCCTATCTGCGACGTTACCAGGGACAACAGGAGGAAACAGTATGGAATATCGCAATCTCGGCCGCTCGGGCCTCAAGGTCTCCACCATCACCATGGGCACGATGACCATGGGCGGCAAAGGCTGGGCCTCGATGGTCGGGAGCCAGGGCGTGGATGAGGCGCGACGGCTGATCGACATGTGTCTGGATGCAGGCGTCAACCTGATCGACACCGCCAACGCCTATTCCGCCGGCGCTTCGGAGGAGATCATCGGCGAAGTGCTTGGCGGCAAGCGCAAGAACGATGTTCTGATCGCAACCAAGGCGCGCTTTCCCATGGGCGAAGGCGTCAACAATCAGGGCCTCTCCCGCCACCACCTCATCCGCGAATGCGAGGCGAGCCTGAAGCGGCTGAACACGGATGTGATCGACCTTTATCAGGTGCACCAGTGGGACGGACAGACACCGCTGGAGGAGACGATGGCCGCGCTGGACACGCTCGTGCAGCACGGCAAGGTTCGCTATATCGGCTGCTCCAACTTTTCCGGCTGGCACATCATGAAGGCGATGGGCATCAGCGCCAGCGACCATCGCCACCGCTTCGTCAGCCAGCAGATCCATTACACACTGGAAGCGCGCGAGGCCGAATACGAACTTCTGCCGATTGCCATCGATCAGGGGCTCGGCGTCCTTGTCTGGAGCCCCATCGCGGGCGGCCTGCTCTCCGGCAAGCACCGGCGGAACCATACGCCTGAAGGCAGCCGTCAGGCCGCCGGCTGGACGGAACCGCCGATCCGCGACGTCGATCGCCTGTGGTCGATTGTGGATGTTCTGGTCGAAATTGCGGAAAGCCGTGGCGTATCTGCCGCGCAGGTCGCTCTGGCCTGGCTGATCGGCCGCAAGGCCGTGACGTCGGTCATCATCGGCGGCCGGACGGAAGAACAGTTCCGCGACAACCTCGCGGCCGCCGACCTGATACTGACGGCAGAGGAGCGCAACCGCCTCGACGCCGTGAGCGCGCCTCCCATCCTTTATCCCTACTGGCACCAGATGCAGACGGCTGCCGAGCGTCTCGGGGAAGCGGACCTGTCGCTGCTGGGACCGCATATCGCCAAGGCGTGAGCGCGAGCCCGCGCGGCGGATCGATGTCCGCCGCGCGGACAAGACAAATCAGAGACGCTTGAGAAGATCAGCCTTCTTGGCAGCGAATTCCTCATCCGACAGAATGCCGGCCGTGCGAAGCGCTGCAAGCTTCTCGATCAAGGCGATGATCTGAAAGCCATCCGGTGCCGGCTGCGCGTTCGAAGGAGCTGGCTGCGGCCTATCCGATGACGGAATGCTGGCACCCTGTCGAAACTCCGCCGCATCGACGAGACGCTCCTCTAGCGAGGCGCTGGCAGGGGTGATGGCGGCGAGCGGTGCGGACTGAGCGGAAGACCAGCTTTCCGCCTGGTTGACGGCAGCGCCCGGCTCCTGTGCCGACCAGCGCTCGGAACCGTTCGGCGCATCGGTATATCCTGCACCGGCATGGTTCTTGTCGTGATCGCCGGTCGGCTCCGCACCCGGCAAGTCCCCGCCATTGTTGAGGCGGCGAAGACCGGAGACGGAGAAGGAACCGCGCTGGCTGGTAAAGGTCTGCGAGCCGCCGACGCCTTGCTGCTGGCCGACGCCGGAAATCAGATGGTCCTCGGTATCGTAAAGGGTGACGCCGTCTCCGTCCTTGATTGCAAGGCAGCGCTGTGACGGGAAGACAGCATAGGCGCTGTCGTTCTGCGCACCGGTGCTGGAAGGCACACCCAGCCATTGCGGCCACCAGGCATGCTGCCCGGTCGATGCGCCGGGTAGGTCGATGCGCCCCGACGACAGAGCTTCGGCCAAACTATTGCAGAGATTGTCGACCGTGTTCTTCAGGCCGTGATTGAACATATCGCCGACCATGGTCATGCCGCCGCGCATCCACTGGCCGTTGCCGCCGAGTTCGGCGATATCGAACTGCGCCATCGTGCCGTGTCCGCGCTTCACCGCGACGAGCATAGCGGTCACGGCGCTTTCGCTCAGCTGGAAGCGTCCGGCAAGCTCGGAAATAAAGGCTTTTGTGGCATCGCTCTGGCCCTGCATCGATCGTCCTCTCAGGTGACATCACGCGGAGAAAGCCGCGTACCACTCTCATGACAGAGTGGTACGCGAATACATAGAGCGATGGGTGCAGACGATCAGGCGACCTTGTCCAGTATTTCGCTGCGGATGAGCTTGGCGAGGCGCGAGATGCCCTCCTCGATCATGGTCTCGTTGGCGCAGGAGAAACTGACGCGCAGCGTGTTCGCGCCCGAGCCATCGGCGAAGAAGGCCTTGCCGGGCACGAAAGCGACCTTGGCCGTGACGAGCGATTTCGCCAGCAACGCGGCACCCTCCATGCCGACCGGCAGCGTCAGCCAGACGAACATGCCGCCCTCGGGACGCGTCCAGGACACACCGTCGGGCATATGCGTTTCCAGCGCTTTCAGCATCGCGTCGCGGCGCTGGCTGTAGACGGAACGGATCTTGTCGACCTGCGCGTCGAAGCCGCGCTCGGCCACATGGCAGATCGCCATCTGGTTGATGGTGGAGGAATGGAGGTCAGCCGCCTGTTTCATCAGCACGAGCTTGCGGATGACCGGCATGGCAGCAACGACGAAGCCGACGCGCAGTCCCGGCGCCAGCGTCTTGGAGAACGAGCCGCTATAGATCGTGCGCGTCTCGTTGATGGCGCCCTTGCGGGCAATTTCCAGCGCAAGGATCGGCGGGATCGCATCGCCGTTGAAGCGCAGCGACTGGTAGGCGCCGTCCTCGATGATGGCGATGTCCATCTCGTCGGCCATATCGATCAGCGCTTCGCGCTGGGTGCGCGTCACGGTCTCGCCGGTGGGATTGGAGAAATCGGCAGAGAGATAGGCGAACTTGACGCGACCGCCTGCCTTCGCCGCCGTTTCCTGATAGGCCGCTGGCGTGCGGTTGCCGCCCGGCGTCAGCTGGTCGTAGCTCGGCTCGTAGGCGTTGAAGGCCTGCAACGCACCGAGATAGGTCGGCCACGTCACCAGCGCCGTATCGTTGGGCGACAGGAACAGCTTGCCGAGATAATCGAGCGCCTGCTGCGATCCCGACGTGATGAGGATGTTTTCGGCCTCGCAGGGAATGCCGATCTTCGCCATCTCGCCAACCAGCCATTCGCGCAGCGGCAGATAGCCTTCGCTGACCGAATACTGGAGCGCGGCGCCAACGGACGGGCCGGAAAAGATGTCGGCATAGGCCGCCTTGAATTCCGCATCCGGAAACAGCGCCGGGTCCGGAATACCGCCGGCAAACGAGATGATGTCAGGGCGATCGAGCAGCTTCAGAAGTTCGCGGATTTCCGACGCGCGCATACGGCTCGAGCGCGTTGCGAAAATGGATTCCCAGTCCAGCATGGATATTTCCTCGATAATGCTTTTGCCGAACCACATCACGGCAGGCAGAATAAGTCAACAATGCTGACCTAAATCAGCGGAAAAAGTCCTCCCTGCCGAGCGGCAAGAGAGGTGGCAGTGGGTGTTCTCAGTGGATGGTGCTGGAGGGTCGAACCCGGACATGGAGCGCCGGGCACGAATGCCCGGCGAAGTCTCTCTGAAAGGGTCCGGTCCTCTGCCGGTCTCTTCCAGGCATCAGCGTCGCTGACACGTCTCAGGCTTTGCCGGATGTCGCGCTGCAAGCGATCAGGGCGCCGATGGCGCAGAGAATCGCAAAGTCGAACCAGGCAAAATACTCCATTATGGTCGTCATCACACTATCCTCCTCGATGTGGAACGAGACAGGGACAGTGTGCGCCCAACCGCGCAATCATGCAACCTTCAATGTTATTTTTCGCGCAGCACAATCTTTATTGCACTGCAAAAACAACGGGTGTCATCATCATTGCCGTGAACGAAAACGCCGGGCATGACAGCCCGGCATCCCCATTTCCTCAGAACACCGAAGCTTAGTTACGAGCCTTGTCGACCAACTGGTTCTTGGCGATCCAGGGCATCATGCCACGCAGCTTTGCGCCGACTTCCTCGATCTGGTGGGTATCGTTCATGCGGCGGATACCCTTGAAGCGCGCGGCGCCCGAACGGTATTCCTGCATCCAGTCCGACGTGAACTTGCCGGTCTGAATGTCGTGCAGGACGCGCTTCATCTCGGCCTTCGTTTCGGCGGTGATGATGCGCGGACCGGTGACGTATTCGCCCCACTCGGCCGTGTTGGAGATCGAGTAGTTCATGTTGGCGATGCCGCCTTCATAGATCAGGTCGACGATCAGCTTCACTTCGTGCAGGCACTCGAAATACGCCATTTCCGGCGCGTAGCCGCCCTCGACCAGCGTTTCGAAACCGGCGCGGATCAACTCGACCAGACCGCCGCAGAGAACGACCTGTTCGCCGAAAAGATCGGTTTCGCACTCTTCCTTGAAATTCGTCTCGATGATGCCCGAACGACCGCCGCCAACGCCGCAGGCGTAGGAGAGAGCGAGGTCGAGCGCGTTGCCCGAAGCGTCCTTTTCGACGGCAACGAGGCAGGGAACGCCGCCGCCCTTCTGGTATTCACCGCGAACCGTGTGGCCCGGGCCTTTCGGCGCGATCATGACGACGTCGAGCGTATCCTTTGGCTCGATGAGGCCGAAGTGAACGTTGAGCCCGTGCGCGAACGCGATGGCCGCTCCGTCACGGATGTTGCCGGCGATGTCGGCCTTGTAGATGTCGGCCTGGAGCTCATCCGGGGTCGCCATCATCAGGAGGTCGCCCCACTTGGCGGCTTCGGCGACGGTCATGACCTTGAAGCCGTCGGCTTCAGCCTTCTTGACGGTCGGCGAACCGGCCTTCAGGGCGATGACGACGTTGGTCGCGCCGGAATCCTTGAGGTTCAGCGCGTGCGCGCGACCCTGCGAACCGTAGCCGACGATGACGACGTTCTTGGACTTGATGAGATTGAGATCGGCATCACGATCGTAATAAACGCGCATGGAATGTATCCTTCCCTTGTTGAACTCCAGGCCGCCTTCAGGGCTTGGCCGTTTACTTCTTCGTGCCGCAGAGATCGAGAAAGGCGTCGACCGCCCGTTCCGCCCTGCGGCTGAAATCCTGCTTCGTCAGCGTCATATGCTCGCCGAGCAGCATGCGCAGATGCAGGTCGGTGACGACCAGCCCGTAGAGCATGCCGTAGGCTTCCTCGCCATCATCGAACCGCAGGAGCCCTGCCCTGCGGCCGGCATCGAGCAACCCGCCGGCACGCTTGCCGATCTGGCGACGGCCGCGCTCCTGCAGCATCTGCCCGAGATGGGAGCCATCCCGGCTCGCCTGCCCGATCGCAAGACGGTTGAGCGCCAGCGAGACATCGCCGCTGAGGACGTCGAGCAGATCCTGCGCGAAGACCACCAGATGCGCGCGCAGACTATCCTTGGTCAGCGTTTCCGCTCGCTCTTCCAGCGTGCGCACCTTGCTTGCCTGATAGCCGATCATCGCGGACAGAATGCCGTCGCGATCGCCGAACCACTTGTAGAGACTTTCCTTCGAGCAGTTCGCCGCCCGCGCCACGCCAGCCGTCGTCAAAGCCCGCTCGCCACCATCGACCAGCAGCCGAAGCGCGCTGTCGAGCACAGCGTTCTGGCGCGGCGAAAACTCCGGCTGGGTGGACAGGGACGACACGGTGATAAACCTCCAGATGAGTACCGTACGGTACGGTTCTTCTTATGCCGGATGCCTCGCTTTGGGTCAAGCCGCCGTATGAAAATTTCTTGAATGAGTGAAAGTGCAAGAATGCACCTCCCGCTGCACCGTCTGCTGGTCTACAAGTCCAACGGAGATACTCGGGAGGACACCATGCTGAAGCTAAGCGCCGTCATCATCACGCTCGTTGCCGCGCTTTCGTCGGCACTTCCAACCTATGCTCAATCGAGGGATCAGGTCCGGGAAAGGATCGAGGCGCTTCACGGCAACTCGGAAGGGTTCGATGAGAGCTTCAAGCTTCTGACGGAGGCGATGCGGTATGGCGATCCCGTCACCGTGGCCAATCTCGGGGCCTATCCGCTGACCGTCAACGCCAATGGTGAGAGCTACGACATCCAGACGGAGGATGACATGGTGGAGAATTACGAGACGCTGGTGATGCAGGGCACCCAGAACGACGTAGCGGAACAGACCTATGGCGACCTGATCGTCAACAGCGACGGGGTCGGCTTCGCGAATGGTGCACTGTGGATGACGGCCATCTGCGATACGGAAGACTGCGGCGTTTCGCACTGGGCCATCACCAGCGTTAACAATTGAGCGTTCACACCGCGTAATCGACCGGGAACGCGCCGCCGCTCTTTAGAACCTCCATCGAGATCGAGGCGGAAACGTCGAAGAGTTCTGTCTTGCGCACGATCTGCTTGTAGATCACGTCGTAGTGCTCGACGCGTGGCAGAACGATCTTCAGGATGTAATCGTAATTGCCGGTCAGGCGGTGCACCTCGACGATCTCGGGGATATCGCGAATGATGCGGCGAAACCCGTCGATCCACTCGTCGGAGTGCTGTGTCGTCTTGATCAGCGCAAACACCGTTGTTGGCACGCCGATGCGGTCGCGATCGAGCACCGCGATCCGGCGCGAGATATAACCCGCCTCCTCCAGCCGCTGGATGCGACGCGAGCAGGCCGAGAGCGACAGGCTGATCTTTTCAGCCAGCACCGTCACCGACTGGTCGGCGTCCTCTTGCAGCAATCCCAGCAGTTTCCGGTCGCGATCATCGAGCATTCCAGCGCCTTCATACGGTTCAACGCTGAAATATTGCATGGATATGGACGGAGACGCAATTCACTGGCGCGCATCGACCCTCAGAAAGCTGAATATGCAAGCATGTCCCGCGTGATCCGCCGCATCATGGTCGTTATCGCAGACAGCAGGGGAAACGACATCATGCGCAAGATCGGTCTCATCGGTGGAATGAGCTTCGAAAGTTCGGCGGTCTACTACCGCATGGTCAACGAAGCGGTGCGTTCGCGGCTCGGTGGCCTGCATTCGGCCGAAGTCCTGCTGCATTCCGTGGATTTTCAGTCGATCGTGGATCTGCAGATGGCGGGCCGCTGGGCGGACGCGGCCAAGCGCCTCGCCGATGTTGCGCGTGGCCTCGAAGCCGCGGGCGCGGATTGCGTTCTCATCTGCACGAACACCATGCATCTCGTGGCGGAAGAGGTACAGGCTGCCATCGGCGTACCCCTCATCAACATTATCGACGAGACCGCGCAGGCAATGACCGCCGCCGGCATTCGTCGTCCGCTGTTGCTCGCCACCCGCTACACCATGGAACACGGCTTCTATGCGGATCGCATGGCAGGCTTCGGAATAGAGGTCATGGTGCCCGCAGCCGAAGATCGCACGCTCGTGCACGATGTCATCTTCAAGGAGCTTTGCGCCGGCCATGTCCACGACACTTCGCGTGGGGCGCTGCACGCCGTTATCGCGAAAGCAAAGGCTGATGGCGCCGATGCCGTGATCCTTGGCTGCACTGAAATCTGCCTCATCCTCGATCCGAATGCACTCACCCTTCCCGGCTTCGATTCGACCGCCATCCATGCGAAGGCCGCGGTTGCATTCGCACTGGATGGGGCAACGGAAGCGGCCAGCAAAAAGGCGGCCTGAAGCGATACACGCTACATTGTAGCGTCGAACTCGCTGCGGGCCTCGCGAATGGCACCATGGTGCCGTGTCGACCAGTCCACGAGCGGCAGAAGCACGGTGAGGAACGAGCGGCCGAGATCCGTCAGGGCATAATCCACGCTCGGCGGATTGGTCGGATAGACCGTGCGCGAAATATATCCGTCGCGCTGGAGATCGCGCAGCGTCTGCGTCAGCATGCGTTGCGAGATATCCGGAATGGTGCGCTTGAGCGCGGAGAACCGCATCGGCCCCTCGCTCAAGGCGTGGATCATCAACGTCGTCCACTTGCCGGCGATGTTCCCGAGCACATCCCGCATGGGGCAATTGCTGGACGTGAAAACGATGCCGCCGATCATGATGGCGTTTTCACCTTGGGTCTTGCGGACATTCGTGTTCACCGGTCGGTTCCCTTTCTGTGCCTATAGGCGAAAAAACTGCCGCCTTTACAGAGACGGCTTAGTCATGAATGAAGAGAAGGTCTCTTTTCGAGACCATATCTTTCATCGGCACAGCCTGCAATGCGGCAGCCGTCATTCTTGAGAAGGAAGTCCATGTCCACGATCCTCGTCACCGGCGCCTCCGGCCAGTTCGGCCGTCTCGTTCTCGATGCCCTCCTCGCTTCGGGCAAGGTTGCACCCGCCGATATCGTCGCTGCCAGCCGCGACACGGGCAAGCTCGCGGCCTATGCCGAGAGAGGCGTGACGCTGCGCGCAGCAGATTTCGACGATGCCGCCACGCTCGACGCTGCCTTTACAGGGATCGACAAGGCGCTGATCATCTCGACCGATGCGCTCGCCGTCCCCGGCCAGCGTCTGACCCAGCACCGCAACGCCGTCGCGGCGGCCAAACGGGCCGGCGTCGGTCGCCTGTTCTATACGTCCCTGCCCAACGCCGAGACGTCGGCCGTAACCTTTGCACCCGATCACCTCGGCACCGAAGAGGCCATCAAGGCATCGGGGCTCGCCTACACGATCCTTCGCAACAGCTGGTACATGGAGAACCTGTTCCTGTCGTTGCCAAGCGCCCTTCAGTCCGGCACGTGGTACACCTCGGCAGGCGATGGCCGTACATCCTACGTCGCCCGGGCCGATCTTGCCGCCGCGACCGCGGCAGCGCTTCTGGGCGACGAAACCGGCAATATCACACTCACCCTCACCGGCCCGGTCAGCTATACCAATGCGGACGTCGCCGCGCTCGTCAGCGATGTCACGGGCAAGGCAATCGCGGTCGTCAACCTGACCGACGAACAGCTGGCCGAAGGGCTGGCCGGTGCAGGGCTCCCCGATTTCCTCATCCCGACCCTCGTGTCCTTCGACGCAAATACACGCCTTGGCCATATCGAGATCGTCACGGACTCGGTGGAGACGCTGACGGGCCGGCCATCGACGCAGCTGAAGGCCTTCCTGGAAGCAAACAAGGCAGCGCTCGCCGGCTGACCGTTCGCGCAGTCAAGCGATAGAGCACATGCGCGCTACGACGCGCGGCGCTCTATCGCTCCGGCGGCTGCATCATGCCGTTGCCTCGCCGCAGGCCCTGCGGAACCGGCGGACCGTTTCGGTCATCCCGTATTCCAGCGCATCGGCCGTCAAACCATGGCCGATCGACACCTCATCAAGATGAGGAATATTCTCAACAAGCATCGGCAGGTTTTCCACCGTCAGATCATGGCCCGCATTGATCCCGAGGCCCAGTTCGCGAGCGATCTCGGCCGTTCGCCCCAGTTCCTTCGCGATGACCGCCGCCCGGTCCGGCGCGCCGAAGCAACCGCCATAGGGCCCTGTGTAAAGCTCGATGCGGTCGGCACCGGTCGCCTGTGCAATCTCAAGCGCCTCCCGGTCGCCATCGCCGTCCGCAAACAACGAAACGCGAAGCCCCAGATCCTTCAAGCGCGAGATGACATCCGTCAGCAGCTCGCGGTTTGCCCGGAAATCCCAGCCGTGATCCGATGTCGCCTGCGCCGGATCATCGGGAACCAGCGTGACCTGCTCAGGACGGTGCCGCTCGACCAGTCCAAGAAACTCTGCATTCGGATAGCCTTCCATATTGAACTCCGCCTGCGGGAACATCTCGTCGATCAGCGTCCGCAAAGGACCGAGATCCGAGAAGCGGATATGCCGCTGGTCGGGACGCGGGTGCACCGTCAATCCGTGCGCGCCAGCCTCCAGCGCACGCTTGCCTATACCGACAACCGATGGCCACGGGAGATCACGCCGGTTTCGCAGCATGGCGATCGCATTGAGGTTGACCGAAAGCTTGGCGGGCATGTGACACCTATGGACATCGGGGAAATCGGAACGGCGGATGACGCGGCTTGGCGACGCCCCACCTCTACCATCCCGCGAGACGCCGTTCCAGAGCTGGAGCGGCGAGCGCGATCCATTGCGACATATACCGGAGTGCTCGCTGCTGATGTGACACCGAGACGCCAATCGGAGTCCTGTAGATACACGTCTGCGGTTTATTTCTTCATCATTGGTAAGTAAATCACATCATTTTTAAACGCGCCGCGTATCAGGCCTTGCTAGAAGGAAAGGCAAGACGAACAATACCGGGAGGAATGCTGTCGAAGGACGTCGAGTCGCATGCGCTGACGCCATTGATCTGCCGTGGGCGGATTGTTTGCGGAACGACCGATCGCGCCGTCCGCCCAAAACGTAGCGGGGCCCATAAGGACTGCCTCATGCAAACCTGCTGATGACGGTTTGCTTGTGCGGTAGTATATTCCCTACTGGTCAGACCGCATTGTCAGTGCTTGATAGAAGCCGAGGGCATTCGAAAATCGTGATGACAAAGGTGCATGCCTGGGAGGGGATGACCCACTGGAATTTTCAGAGAGGAGAGACAGTGCCTTGAAGCCGTTGGACAGACCTACCGATACCGAAATTCGCAGAGCTCTTGCCGATGTGCTGTCCAGCACTGCTTTCTCGCGCTCCGAGCGTCTGCGTGCCTTTCTCTCTTACGTGGTCACGAAAGACCTGGCCGGGCAGGCCATGCAGTTGAAGGGCTACACCATCGCCGTGGACGTTTTCCGCCGGCCGGACGCCTTCAACGCCGATAGCGATCCCCTCGTCCGCGTTCACGCCGGCAAGCTTCGCAAGCTTTTGGCTGTTTATTACGAGGCCGACGGCAAGGATGCTGTCTGGCAGATCGATATACCAAAGGGTGGATACGCGCCCGTCTACCTGCGCCGCCCGCCCGTCTCGGATGTTCAGGACGTAGAGGATGCCGAGGAAGCAGTGGTTGCCGAGACTGTGGCGGACTTAGCGGGTCCAGCTGCCATTGCCGAAACGGTCGCTGAGCAAGCTGAACAGATCGCCAAAAGCTCGTCGGTCGCCGATGTCCCGGACGAAAGCCCGGAAGACAAAGCGATGACCGCGGGCACCCGCGCGAAATCCCGCCTTTCGATGACCGGGCGGGCAAGGCCCGGCTGGCTTCCGGCGCCGCTTGCATCGCCCGTCGCGATGATTTCCCTTCTCCCGCTCCTTCTCTTCGCGCCTCTCAGTTCGACAGCGCTCGGCGTCAGCCCGCAAGTCCAGGCCCGCTTCTCGCTTCTGACGAGGGCCGCCGATATCGGCCTGCCGCGGGTAACGGTTCGCTCCGACGGTGAACAGACGAGCTTGGCAGCACAGCTTGCCGGACAGATCCGCGCCGCGATGGACTACTACACGGTCATCATACCCGCCTCGAAACCGAGCACAGCCGCTGCCGCTTCATTTGTGACGTCGAAGAGCCCCCTCGCCTTCACCATTTCGATCAGTCCTGCCGAGACCGATGGACAGACGCGCGTCACCGTGTCGAGCGATGCGACGGGCGATATCGTCTCGCAGATATGGATCGACAACGAGAACCTTTCGAACGATTTCGACCTGCTGTTTGAAAGTCTCGGGATCGCCGCCAAGACGCTGGCCACCAATGGCGACCTCTTTCACTATGCCGTGGACAAGGGGATATCGAGCCCGCTGATGCGGTGCATGCTGATCACGGACACCTATCGCCGCGAGAAAAGCCGGGATGCTCTGAAGGAAGCGCGTATCTGTCAGGAGAAGCTTCTGGGCAAGCGCAAGAACGAGAGCGAATTCATCATCAGCGCCAGCGAGCTGAAGCGGAACGTTCATCCCTGAGGGGCGATCGTTCCGACCCGCGAAGATCGAGACCGGATCAGCGGACGATCGTCAGCGTTTCCGCAGCACGGGTAATTGCGGTGTAGAGCCAGCGCTCGCGCGTGTCGCGAAATGCCCAGCTCTCATCGAACAGCACGACGTCGTTCCACTGCGACCCTTGAGCCTTGTGCACCGTCAGTGCATAGCCATAGTCGAACTCGTCATAGCGCTTGCGGGTCGACCAGGGAATTTCTCCCTCGACATCCTCGAAGGCGGTCTTGAGCAGCTTGATCTTCGCCGCACCCCGATCGAGATCGTCGTCTTCCGGCCTGATCATAAGGTTGATCCCCGGCTTCACCGTTTCCTTGGACGAGGTCATCACCTGCCAGAGCGATCCGTTGAGGAGCCCCTTTGCGGGATCGTTGCGCAAACAGACGAGCTTGTCGCCGGACTGCGGATATTCGGTCGTGAACCCCTTCAGTTCCCGTAACCGCGTATTGTAGCGGCGGCGCGTCTTGTTGGTGCCGACCAGCACCTGGTCTGCCTTGAGCACGAGATCCTGCGTCACATCCGACTTCGAAATGATCTTCGCCGTGCCGTAGTCGCCGAACGCAATCTCCTTGCCCTCTCGCACCTGCATGGCAAGCTTGATGATGGGATTGTCGCGCGCCTGCCGGTGAATGTCCGTCAGCAGGTAGTCCGGCTCGTCATTGGTAAAATACCCACCCCCCGTGACCGGCGGAAGCTGCCCGGGATCACCGAGCACGAGGATCGGCGTGCCGAAGCTCATCAGGTCTTTGCCGAGCGCTTCATCGACCATCGAGCACTCGTCGACGATGATCAGCGCCGCCTTGGCGACCGGGCTCTGCCGATTGATCGAGAACATGGGCGAGACGGATGTCTTGCCGGTTTCCTCATCGGAAACCTCCTCCTCGCCGCGTGGACGATAGATCAGCGAATGAATGGTCTTGGCGTTGGAGGCGCCCTTGGAGCGCAAAACCTGCGCCGCCTTGCCGGTAAAGGCGGCAAACAGCACCTCCCCGTCGACGTGCTCCGCGAAGTGCCGCGCAAGCGTCGTCTTGCCTGTTCCGGCATAGCCGAACAGCCTGAACAATGGCTTGCGCCCGGCCTTCAGCCACTGGCTGACAGCCTTCAGCGCCTCATCCTGCTGGGGTGCAAATTCCATGGAACGACGTGGCAGGATTCGGTGCCGGAGCGCAAGCCCGGCCATGCGCTTTCCCGGCCTGCGGGACCGGCTACACCGTGCCGACGCTCAAGACATTCGAGCATCTGCAGCGCGTCCTGGCAGGCCTCTACCGTCCCGAACCTTGACTTCCCGCTGCCCATGGTTCTTAAACCGCTGACGGCAAATACCTGCGCGTAACGCGCCGGACGTCTTTTATCCCGGCCCGAGCATTACCGGTGAACACCCACTCACCAGAGAATATCCGGCCCTGCTTTTCCGCAGGTCCTGCGCCGAGACTTCGCGCTCGGACAGGACGCGCCCGAGATCGGCTCACCTGATGACACGACACTCCTCTCCTGTGAAAACCGGCCTCGGTCGGCGATCCCACGGCGTACAATGGTCGCTTCTGCTCGTTCTGTCGCTCGCTCTTGCAGGCGGCATCGAGGCGCTCGGAATTCCCGCCGCGCTCCTGATGGGACCCATGATCGCCGGCGGCATCGTCGGCCTGAACGGCGGGACGATCCGCCTCAAGCGCTTCCTCGTCCTCGCCTGCCAGGCGCTCATCGGCACCATGATCGCAGGCTCCATCACCGGCGATATCGTGGGCACTTTTCTTGGAAACTGGCCCCTGTTCCTCGGCATCGTGGTCTGTGTCATCACCATGAGCACGCTGAGCGGCTACATGATCACCCGGCTCAACGTTCTCCCCGGCACGACGGCCATCTGGGGCTGCTCGGCGGGTGCCGCCACCACCATGATGGTCATGGCGGAGGCTTATGGCGCAGATGTGCGGCTGGTTGCCTTCATGCAGTATCTGCGCGTGGTCTTCGTCGCCGCCGCCGCCGCTCTCGTCGCCCGTTACTGGGCGGGGCTGGAGGGCGCCACCGCAGCGATCGTCTGGTTCGAACCGATTGCCGCACTCTCCCTGGCACAGACGCTCGCGGTTGCCGTCTTCGGTGGCATGGTCGGCTGGTATCTACGTATCCCCGCAGGCGTCCTCCTCATGCCCTTCCTCATCGGCGGGCTGCTCAGCGTCACCGGCAGCGTTCACATCCACCTGCCGGAATGGCTGCTGGCCATGAGCTATGCGGCGCTCGGCTGGAACATCGGCCTCGGCTTCACGCGCCCCATCCTCGCCCACGCTCGCCGTGTGCTTCTGCCGACAGTTGCCTCCATCCTCGTCCTGATGGGCATATCCGGCCTTCTCGCTTTCATCCTGACGCAGACCGCAGGCATCGACCCGCTGACGGCCTATCTGGCGACCAGCCCCGGTGGCATGGATTCGATCGCCATCATCGCGGCATCCAGCAATGTCGATATTTCCTTCGTCATGGCCTTGCAAACGGCGCGGCTGCTCATCGTCATGGCCATGGGCCCACCGCTCGCTCGTTTCGTGGCCAAGCGCGCAGGCGCTCGGCAACCTGTGGAATGACCCCTCTTCCGTCAGACCCGCGGACGCCTATATCCCACCGAGACACACAGAGGATAACCCGATGACCGCGACTTTGCCCACCACCACTTTCCCCAACGGCGTGTCGGTTCCTGTTCTCGGCCAAGGGACCTGGCACATGGGTGAAAGCCAGGCAACGCGCGCGGAAGAGGTTTCAAGCCTTAGACTGGGGCTCGATCTCGGTCTGACGCTGATCGACACCGCCGAGATGTATGCCGATGGCGGTGCGGAACGTGTTGTGGGAGAGGCCATCGCCGGCCGTCGCGACGACGCCATCATCGTCAGCAAGGTGCTGCCTTCAAACGCCTCGCTGTCGAAGACGCTGCGCGCTTGCGAGGATAGCCTCAAGCGCCTGGGTACGGATCACATCGACCTCTACCTCTTGCACTGGCGTGGTGGCGTGCCACTGTCCGAGACGGTGGAGGCATTCGAGCGCCTGCAGCAGGACGGCAAGATCCGCGCTTGGGGGGTCTCCAACTTCGATGTCGATGACATGGAGGAGGTCGAAGAACTGGCGCCGGGCAAGGTCGCGACCAATCAGGTTCTTTATAACCTGTCGCGCCGCGGCATTGCCTTCGATCTCGTTCCATGGTGTGCGGAAAGACGGGCGCCGATCATGGCCTATTCGCCGCTGGATGAAGGTCGTCTCCTCGGCAACGCCACCCTGAAGCGCGTTGCTGCCGCGCATGGCGCGACGGTCGCCCAAATCGCGCTTGCCTTCGTTTTGGCGACACCGGATATCATCGCCATACCCAAGACGGGTCGCCCCGACCGCATCCGCGAGAATCTCGCTGCCGTGGACATTCGATTGACGGACGAGGACATGTCAACACTGGATGCTGTATTCCCACCTCCGTCGCGGAAACGCCCCCTCGAAATGATCTGAAACGAGAAGGGCTGCGCTTCCTTGCCGATGCGCAGCCCCTGTTCCTGAATCGATACTTGAGGACCCGGACTCTGTTTGCGAGAAACGCGCCTCAAGCACCTGGGATCAAAGCGTTATGACATTCCCTGCGCACCGCGATTCATCGCAGCGATGCCGGTGCGGCAGACCTCCAGAAGCCCGAGCGGCTTCATGACGGCAACGAACTGGTCAATCTTCGACGACTTGCCGGTGATCTCCAGAATGAAATGCTCCACGGTCGCATCGACCACCTTTGCGTGGAAGGCATCGGCAAGCCGCAGCGTTTCCGCCCTGTTTTCACCCGTTCCCTTGACCTTGACCAGCGCAACCTCCCGCTCGATCGGCCGGTCATGCCCAAGCGAGCCGGCACGCACCGTCAGGTCCACGACGCGGTGAACCGGCACCAGCCGCTCAAGCTGCGACTTGATCTGCTCCAGCACATGCGGTGTGCCGCGTGTGACGATCGTGATGCGCGACAGGTGCGCCTCATGTTCGGTCTCCGACACGGTGAGGCTTTCGATATTGTAGCCGCGCCCGGAAAACAGCCCGATCACCCGCGCCAGAACACCCGGCTCGTTGGCCACCAGAACGGACAGCGTATGCTTCTCCGCAATCTCGGTTTCCTTGGCGATGAAATAGGCCGAGCCGGTCGGCTGTAGATGGGCGTTCATGGTGTAGGTCCGTTTCCTCTAGAGTGTGTCTGCCAGCTCAACGCTGGCATCGGGTCTGAGCTTTTTCGCGCGGCGTACGAGGTCGCGGTCGAAGGTGACGAATGTTGTGGCCTCATCGCTGAGGCAAAAATGCATGGCGTCTGCAAAGTCCATTCCGGCTTCGAAGGCAGCAAGAGCCCGTTCGATGTCTTCCCGGTCAATGATCATGAAGTCGTGTGACGCCATCATCGAGCGAAAAAGCTCCAAGACACGAATACGCGAGTATTTCGCGATACTGCGAAGGACCCACTCCGTTTCGAGAAGAACGGTCGGAATGATCACGACGCGGTTAGACTGCAGGAGCTGTGCCGCGACTTGTCATTGTTCACTGCCGTCTTTCAGAAAAATCCGGAAGAGAATATTGGTATCAATCGTTATTGTCGTCATGCCACTGCCGACTTACTTTTTCAAATCGACGTTTTGCTTCCGCCAGAATGGCCTCATCCATCAAGGCCGCTGTCAGATCGATAGACGGTCCTTCGTACGGCGGAATCCGCTCCAGAAACTCCGCCATAGTCAGTGTTTTCCTCTCGGAGGCCTCCGTCTTCACGACGGGAACGGCGATCATTCGTCCCTCGCTCGTCGTCAGTTCGATTTCCGCACCCGCAGCGAGGCCGAGGCTCTCTCGCAACTCAAGAGGCACATGTAGATCGCCGGCATCTGAAAGTCTCACTCTCGCCATAGCCTCACCTCTCCGAAACGGGACGCGCTTAATCTACCGCGTCCCGCCCATGCAATCAAACGAGCTGGCGTCCCTTGGCGTCGATCGCTGTCGCAACCGCTTCGTCCGTCGCTTCATCCGGCAGCAGCATTTCGTTGTGTGCCTTGCCCGATGGGATCATCGGGAAGCAGTTGGCGAGATTTGCGACACGGCAATCGAAGATGACAGGCGCGGGGCTGTCGATCATCCGCAGGATCGCATCGTCGAGTTCGCCGGGCTTTTCGCAACGGATCCCTACGCCACCATAGGCTTCCGCCAGTTTGACGAAGTCCGGCATCGCTTCCGTGTAGGAGTTGGAGAGGCGGTTGCCGTGCAGCAGCTGCTGCCACTGGCGGACCATGCCCATGTACTGATTGTTCAGGATGAAGATCTTGACCGGCAGCCCGTACTGGACCGCGCAGGACATTTCCTGAATGCACATCTGGATCGAAGCATCGCCTGCAATGTCGATGACGAGGCTGTCGGGATGCGCGACCTGAACGCCGATGGCGGCCGGGAAACCATAACCCATCGTGCCGAGGCCGCCCGACGTCATCCAGCGGTTCGGCGCTTCGAAGCCGTAGAACTGCGCAGCCCACATCTGGTGCTGGCCGACTTCGGTGGTGATGTAGGTGTCGCGATCCTTCGTCAACGCATGCAGACGCTGAATAGCGTATTGCGGCATGATAACGTCGTCGCTCGGCTTGTAGGACAGCGACTTGCGGCCACGCCAGCGCGCGATGTCGCCCCACCAGTCATTGAGCCGCGCTTTGTCGACATCGGCCGATCCGGCATGCCAGAGGCGAACCATCTCTTCGAGAACCCGGCCGACATCGCCAGCAATCGGAACATCGACGCGGACGATCTTGTTGATCGAGGAAGGGTCGATGTCGATATGGATCTTCTTGGAATTCGGCGAGAACGCGTTCAGTCGGCCGGTGATCCGGTCGTCGAAACGCGCTCCGATGCAGATCATGACATCGGCATCGTGCATGGCCATGTTGGCCTCGTAGGTGCCGTGCATGCCGAGCATGCCGAGCCAATTGGTGCCGGAAGCCGGGTAGCAGCCAAGGCCCATCAGGGTCGAGGTGATCGGGAAATTCGTCAGCGAAACCAGTTCGCGCAGCAGCCGTGTCGCCTCGTCGCCCGAATTGACGACGCCACCGCCGGAGTAGATGACCGGACGGCGCGCCGTCTTCATCAGCGCGACCGCCTCCTCGATCCGGCGAATATCGCCATCGACTTTCGGCTGGTAGCTCGTCTGGATCGGAACGGCGGACGGCGGGGTATAGGTGCCCGTCGCAAACTGGATGTCCTTGGGAATATCGACCAGAACCGGGCCGGGCCGACCGGATCTGGCGATGCGGAAGGCTTCGTGGATGATGGCCGCCAGTTCGTTGACGTCCTTGACCAGCCAGTTGTGCTTGGTGCAGGGCCGGGTGATGCCGACCGTGTCGCACTCCTGGAAAGCATCTGAGCCGATCAGCGAGCTTGGAACCTGACCGGACAGGCAGACGAGCGGGATCGAATCCATCAGCGCGTCCTGCAGCGGCGTTACCGCATTCGTGGCGCCGGGGCCGGAGGTGACGAGCATGACGCCGACCTTGCCGGTAGAGCGAGCATATCCTTCGGCCATGTGGCCGGCGCCCTGCTCGTGACGGACGAGGATGTGCTTGATGTCTTCCTGCTGGTGGATCTCGTCATAGATCGGGAGAACGGCACCGCCGGGATAGCCGAAGATGACCTCGACGCCATTGTCCTTGAGTGCGCGCAGAACGATTTCCGCGCCCGTCATTCTGTTATCCCTGCTCGCTGCATCCATTTCGCTATCTCCGCCCGACATGTCTCGATCCTGTGCTCTGCTTGTTCGAAGGCATAAAAAAAGGCCCCGTCAGGAGCCTTGGTTTGCGCATGGGTGGCTATCGCCGGATGGTTACACCATCCTGCCCATGCGCGATCCCACCACAAGAATGATTGCTTGAATGTTCATGGGGCGCACTGATACCGGCATTCGGCCGTGCCGTCAACGCTTTTTACACCTTTGACGGGATGGAAGCCGCTACGGATCGAGAGGCGCGTTCACGCATGACGACGTCCCGTGAAATCAAAAATAGCCGAAGAGAAACATATTCTTAAAGTCCTTCACTTACATTCCGCGACGTAAGCGAGGTTACGACGTGGTGAGCAACGAACTTCAGGCCGATGGCCGGGCAGCTGAGGCGGACAGGCGCGATACCATCGCCCGGGGCAATCGCTTCCTCGGTCGTGTCATCGCCTGTAATGGATCGCGCGCGACCATCGCGGCACTGGCCGAGAACGGTGAGACCTCCCTGACGGAGCTCTGGTCGGTCGGGCGGCTGGTCTCCATCACCGTTGGCGAAAATCGCGTCGTCGCCCTTGTCTCCTCCATGCGCACCAGCGACGACAACTGGGCGGAGCAGCAGGACAATATCTTCCGGATCGACGTTGAACTCGTCGGAGAGGTCCGTGTCGACCTCGATGGTCGGGAGGCCTTCTCCGCCGGAATCAGCCAGTATCCCTATCTCGGCGCCATCGCGCACCGCATCCGCACGGCCGACCTCGCACGCATTTACGACACCGGCCGCGGCGGCAGCTTCACCATCGGAAAGCTGACGCAGGACGAGAGCCTGGACGCGGCGATCCATATTCCCTCCATGCTGTCGAAGCATTTCGCCGTCGTCGGCACCACCGGCGTGGGAAAGTCGTCAGCCGTGACGTTGCTTCTGCGAAAGGCGATCGAGGCCGATCCCAAGCTGCGCATTCTGATCCTCGATCCGCACAACGAGTTCGCGGCCGCCTTTCCCGATCATGCCGTCGTGATCGACACGGACACGCTGGACCTGCCCTTCTGGCTGATGCGGCTCGAGGAATTCGCGGAGGTCGTCTTCCGGGGACGCCCCGCCATTGCAGAGGAACTCGACATCCTTCGCGACCTCATTCCCGAGGCGAAGAAGGGCTTCAAGGGCGATGGCGGTCTGATGCGCCGGCAGACGGAAAAGAGCTCCCTGACGGCGGATACGCCGGTTCCCTATCGCATCGCAGACCTGATGGCGCTGATCGACGAGCGTATCGGCCGCCTGGAAGGCCGCACCGAAAAGCCGGCACTCCGGTCGCTGAAAGTGCGCATCATGGCGGCGGTCAACGACCCGCGCTACACCTTCATGTTTTCGTCCAACACGATCAACGACACGATCCTGGAAACGATCGCCAAGATCTTTCGCATTCCCGGCGACGGGCGCCCCATCACCACGTTCCAGCTGGCGGGCATCCCGTCGGAGGTCGTCAATTCGGTGGCTTCGGTTCTCTGCCGCATGGCGTTCGAAATCGGCCTCTGGAGCAATGGCGGCGTTCACATGCTCGTCGTCTGCGAAGAGGCGCACCGTTACGTACCGGCCGACCAGTCCCTCGGTTTCCTGCCAACCCGCCAGGCCATCGCTCGCATCGCAAAGGAGGGGCGAAAATACGGCGTCTCGCTTGGCATGATCACCCAGCGCCCCGGCGAACTCGACCCCACCATCCTCTCGCAGTGCTCGACGGTGTTTGCCATGCGCCTGTCGAACGACCGCGACCAGGACATCATCCGCTCGGCCATTCCGGATTCGTCCGTGTCGACCATGAGCTTTCTCTCCTCGATCGGAAACGGCGAGGCTATCGCTTTCGGAGAAGCCGTGTCCGTGCCGATGCGCATGCGATTCGAGCGCATTCCGGACAATCGCCTGCCGAAGGCGGCCGGCGGACTGATGAAGGCCGACGATGACACGCCCGCCAATGTGGACCTGCGCACGATCGTGGCGCGAATGCGCGCAAGTTCAGGCAGCGAGACGACGCCGCTCTCGACCAGTCCCACCGGAGCCGGCAATCTCTCGTTCGGCGACAGTCTCGAACCACAGCTCTCTCCTCGCGCCGCCGAGCGGCTGGAGAGCCCGAAGCGAGGCGAGATACCGACCGGATCGGACAGGCTCGAAAGCTACCGCCCAGACATGCTGCCACGCGTCGAGCCGCAGCACCCGGACCCCATATCCAATCCGCAGGTCGACCGCTTCAACGCCTATCGCCGTCAGATTCTCGGCGAAGCGGATCGTCCCGCGGCCGACGCGCAGCCCTCCGCCACACCGGACGAACCGGCCCCCGCCCTGCGGGCGCCATCTCTCCGCGAGAGTCTGCTCAGAAAGCCGCTCGGCAGCATGATCCGCAAATAGGCCTCAGGCTTATTCATGCTACGCGATCAAGGCGCCACACGCCCCCAGCTCTCGTCCAGCTGATTGCGAAACCACGTCATCTGCCGCTTGGCATATTGGCGCGTCGCAGCCGACGCGGTCTCGATGACGCCGCGTCGATCCATCTCACCGCGCAGCATCGCCGCGATCTGCGGCACGCCGATCGCCTTCATGGCCGGTAGGTCGGCCGAAAGTTCCCTCTCCAGCAGGCGTTCGACTTCTTCCACCGCCCCCTGATCCAGCATGGTCTCGAACCTCCGGTCGATCCGCCGGCGAAGTTCGTCCCGATCCGGCGTCACGATCATCTTCAGGGCTCTATCCGGTTCAACGACCGTCGCACCACGCATGGCCTGAAAGCTGCGGATCGACCGGCCGCTCGCCTCGAAGATTTCAAGAGCGCGCACGATGCGCTGCCCGTCCTCGGGCTTCAGCACGACGGCTGCCTCGGGGTCGACCTGCGCAAGCCGGGCATGCAGCGGCCCGGGTCCATCCGCCTGCAGGCGCGCCCGCAGGGACGAGCGGATTTCTTCCGGCACATCCGGCATTTCGGACAATCCGCCCGTCAGCGCCTTGAAGTAGAGGCCGGTGCCGCCAACGATGATGGGCACCCGTCCCTCCGCGCGGAGCTGGTCCAGCAACACGGTCACCTCCCGTAACCATTCGCCGGTGGAATAGCTGTGGCCGGCCGGCACATGCCCGTAGAGCCTGTGCGGCACACCGTCCATATCGGCTTCGGATGGCCGCGCGGTCAGCACGCGCAGGGTATCGTAGACCTGCATACTGTCGGCATTGACGACCACGCCGCCATGCGCCTGCGCCAGCCGAACGGCGAGCGCGGACTTGCCGCTGGCAGTCGGTCCCGTTATCAGGATCGTGTCCTGTCCTCTTTCAAGGTTTTTCATCATGGCTCTCGTTGCCACGCTTGTCGCCAATCCGTCAAATCCGGTGCTGAGCGCGGCGCTCGGTGAAAAGGCCGCAGCGGCCGTCAACGCGTCCGGTCTCTATTGGCTTGCGGACGGTATCGCCTGCGATATCGCGCTGCGCGACGGTACGGACGCGGTGGATGCCGAGCGGCAATTGCGTGAAGCCGTTGCCGGACAGCCGGTCGATGTCATCGTGCAGGATGCGGAAACGCGGCGCAAGCGCCTGCTGATCGCCGACATGGACTCGACCATGATCGGGCAGGAATGCATCGACGAACTCGCAGCGGAAGTCGGCCTGAAGGATCAGGTTGCCGTCATCACCGCAAGGGCCATGAATGGCGAAATCGCGTTCGAGCCTGCGCTGATAGAGCGGGTAGGCCTGCTCAAGGGGCTGTCGCTCGGCGTTGTGGACGATGTGATCGAGAAGCACATCACGCTGACGCCCGGCGGAATCGAACTGGTCGCCACCATGAAGGCGAAGGGTGCCTATACCGCCCTCGTGTCCGGGGGCTTTACCGTCTTTACAGGCCCCATCGGCAGGCGAATCGGATTTGACGAAAATCGCGCCAACCGGCTGGTGGTCAAAGACGGTATTCTCGACGGCACGGTGGAGGAACCGATCCTCGGGCGGCAGGCCAAGGTCGATGCCCTGATCGACATCACGGAACGGCTCGGGATCACGCCGGAAGATGCCATGGCCGTCGGCGACGGCGCGAACGATCTTGGCATGATCAAGCTTGCAGGCTCGGGCGTTGCGCTTCACGCAAAGCCGACCGTCTCCGCGGAGGCGAAGATCCGCATCGACCATGGCGACCTCACCGCCCTCCTCTACATCCAGGGCTATCGCAAAACCGATTTCGTTACCCCAGCCGGTCGTGCATGATCATTGCGGAGACAGAGCGCCTTCGGCTGCGCAACTGGCAGGAGTCTGATCGGGATCTGTTCTTCGAGATCAACAGCGATCCCGAGGTCATGACATTCTTCCCGTTCCGCCGGGATCGCGCGGATGCCGACGCCCTGTTCGACCGGAACCGTCAGGCGATCGCGGACACGGGCTATGGCTTCTTCGCGATAGGCCTGAAGGAGACGGATGAGCCTATCGGCTTCTGCGGACTTGCTATTCCGGATCTCGCGCCGATCCTGCCGATCGGCACGGTCGAGATCGGCTGGCGCCTGGCGCGACGCCACTGGTCGAAAGGCTATGTGACGGAAGCGGCAAGCACCCTTGTCGACCTTGGATTTCAGACGCGCGATCTGAACGAGATCGTCTCATTCGCCGTCGCAGACAACCGCCGCTCAATATCCGTGATGGAGCGCATCGGCCTCGTCCGCGACATTGCCGGGGACTTCGACCATCCCCGCGTGCCCGATACGCATCCCCACCTGAAACGACACGTGCTCTACAGGCTCAAGCGCCCGGAGTGACGGAGGCCTCCAATCGGAGGCCCCACGATTTCGCGAAATGTTTGCTACTCGATCCGCACCGTGACGAACCGCAATTCGCCGGTCTTGTTGGAGATCATCAGCAAGGCGTTGCGACGCCCGTCGGCCTTCAGCTCCTCGATGCGAGCGGTTACGTCCTCGGGTGTCTTCATGGCTTCCTGGCCGATCTCCACGATCACATCGCCTGCCGTAATCCGCCGCTCGGCAGCGGCCGAGCCCTGGGCGACCTCGGTGATGACGACGCCTTCGACATCGTCGCCAATGCCGAAGCTGCGGCGGTTCGGTGCCTCCAGCAAGGCGAGCTTCATGCCGAGCACTTCGTCGGGTTTCGACAGCTCAGCCGCCGGTGGCTCCGCCTGGTCGGTTCCTTCCTGGCTACCCGCACCGCCTTCGCCTTCCGTCGCCGGCGCGTCGTTCGGGGACGCAGGCGCATCGTCCGTGGACGTCTCGGCACTTGCAACGTCCGAATCTTCCAGCCGGCCGAGCGTGACCTGAACGGTCATCTCCTTGCCGTCCCGTATGACGATGACATCCACGGCCTTGCCGACCGGGCTTTCGGCAACCACCCGCGGGAGATCGCGCATCTCCGCCACGTCGCGACCGTCGAACTTGGTAATGACGTCGCCGGATTTGATCTCACCCTTCGAAATCGGGCCGCCTTCGATGATACCGGCAACCAGCGCGCCGCGCGGCGTATCCATGCCGAGGCTTTCGGCAATATCGTCGGTAACCGGCTGGATGCGAACGCCGAGCCAGCCGCGCCGGGTCTCGCCGAAATCCTTCAGCTGCGTAATGACGTTGGAAGCGAGCTCCGTGGGCACCGAAAAACCGATGCCGATCGAGCCGCCGGAAGGCGAGATGATCGCCGTGTTGATGCCGATCACCTCGCCCTTCATGTTGAACAGAGGTCCACCCGAGTTGCCGCGATTGATGGCGGCATCCGTCTGGATGAAGTTGTCGTAAGGGCCGGCATTGATATTGCGCCCGCGGGCCGAAATGATGCCGACGGTCACCGTACCACCCAGACCGAACGGGTTGCCGATCGCCATCACCCAGTCGCCGATCCGCATCGTGCGGCTGTCGCCGAGCGGCACGGCCGTCAGAGGCTTCTTCGGCTCGACTTTCAGCACCGCAAGATCGGTCTTGGTATCGGTTCCGATCAGCTTCGCCTTCAGCTTCGAGCCGTTGGCGAAGTTGACCTCGATATCGTCAGCCCCCTCGATGACGTGGTTATTGGTGACGATATAACCGGTGGGATCGATAACGAAGCCAGAGCCGAGCGATTCGACCTTGCGGCCCGGCGCGCCCTGCCCGTTCTGCCCCTTGAAGAATTCATCGAAGAAATCCTGGAACGGCGACCCCTGCGGCACCTTCGGCATCGGTGCGTCGTCGTCCGTCTTCACGTTCTGAGAGGTGGAGATGTTGACGACGGCATCCAGAAGGCCGGCCGCGAGATCGGCCACGGAGTCCGGGCCCTGCGCGGCGCGTGCCTGCGGGGCGATGGACGGCGAAGGCTGCGGCGGTACGGGAAGCGGCCCGGTGGCCGCTGGCGGCGCGATCGGTTTGGCGACCTGGGCCGCCGCCTCGAATGGGCTTGCGAGAACGAGAGCCGTCGACAGGGCAAGCGCCGCCGTCCGGGTGAAGCTGGAGCGGTGTGATCCCATGAAGTCCTCGTTTCGGAAAGATAAGCAGTCGGTTCGCCGGCACCTTACCGGCACGACGGCGGAAGGAAAAGCCTCGGGCAAACGAGACCAGACAAGCCATGGCCGCAGCACAGGGAAGCCACATACAGAGGCCGACGCTTTTACGGCGCATGAAAGCGAAGATAAGGCGCGCGCCCTGCCCGTCCAGTCATCTTTTCGTTATGCATCGCCTGCGATGAACCACCGCATCAGATCCCATGCCGAAGCCCTTGCGCGGGATCCTTCCGAGCGTCATAAGCGGCGAAACACACACGCAGGCGCGGGGGCGCGCCAGAGGAGATACAACCATGAGCATCGTCGTCAGGGACAGCAACGGAACCGAACTCGCCGATGGCGACTCGGTGACACTGATCAAGGACCTCAAGGTCAAGGGCACCTCGGTCACGCTGAAGCGCGGGACGCTGGTCAAGAACATTCGCCTGACGGACGATCCGGCAGAAGTCGAGTGCAATGCGGAAAAGGTCAAGGGTCTCGTGCTTCGCACGGAGTTCCTAAAAAAGGCCTGATCGGGCTAGGTTTCGCCGCGCCCGTGATCAGCCCGCTCAGACCATGACCTCATGGCCGTGGGCCTTGAGCGCGGCAACCGCCTTGTCGAGGTCCGAGCCGAGGATGAAGATATAGTCGGTGCTGAAGGTCGAGTTCGCAAACAGCCCGACACCCGCCGTCGATAACGGCTCCAGCACCGACGACAGAATGCCTGGAATATCGAACGCGAAGTGTTCCTCGATCCTGAGGCACCGCCAGCCATTCGAAGAAATCACACCTGTCGGCACGCGTGCGGCACGACAGACGAGCGTCATTTCCTCGCGCGACGAGGAGACCGACCAGAAGCCGGCGCCCGGCAGCCATTCCGGCAGCGGCGAGCCGACATTCAGCCGGGTGATCGAATATTCGGCTTCAACCAGCCGGATCAGCAGTTTGCGAGACATTCATACCCCTCGATACGCCGGCTCCGGATCGAAGGCTTCCGACATCGGGCCTGACGGGCAGCAAGCGTGTGGACGTAACGTCTGCTGCACACCAGCAGCAGGTTAAACCATTCATTGAGGGCCGGACATGGGAGATGCACCGCCCTGCAGGCTTTGCCCTGCCATCCCGAGCGCATGCCGTCAAGAAAGAAGGGGCCGGCATTGCTGCCGGCCCCTTCTTTTATCCTGTGGTTCTTTTTCGCTCAGTTCGCAGCCGGCGCCGCCAGGGGGGCGGGAGCAGCAGGTGCCGCAGACGGCAGGGGGGCGCCCTGAGAGCTGTTGAAGAAGCGGAAGAACTCCGAGTCAGGCGAAATCACCAGCGTCGTATCCGGGCTTGCAATCGCAGAACCATAAGCGGTCATCGAGCGGTAGAACTCGAAGAAGCCTGGATCGCGAGAGAAGGCATCGGCAAACACACGCGTCCGCTCGCCCTCGCCTTCGCCTCGCAGGATTTCCGCATCCCGCTGGGCATCGGCCACGATCTCGACGACCTGACGGTCGGCGATGGCGCGGCGGCGCTGGCTTTCCTCGTTACCGCGAGCGCGGATCAGTTCGGCTTCTGCGAGACGTTCCGCCTTCATGCGGTCGAAGGTCTGCTGCGAGACTTCCTGCGTCAAGTCAGTGCGGCGAATGCGAACGTCCTGAATGTTGAGGCCGAGCGATTCTGCATCGTTCTTCAGGTCGGCACGAACTTCGCGCATCATCGAAGCCCGCTCTTCGGAGAGAGCCGATTCGAAACCGCGAAGACCGTAGACCCGACGCAGCGACGAATCGAGACGCGTACGCAGACGGGCTTCGGCCGATGACCGGTCACCGGATACCGTTTCGCGGAAGCGACGCGGATCCTGAATGCGATAGACCACGAAGGCATCCACTTCGTAGAATTTACCGCCGGAAACCTGTACGCGAATGTTGTCGAGGTCAAACCGGAGGGCCTGATCCTCGACATACTGGACGCGATCGGCGTCCATGAAGGCGAAGGGCAGCTTGAAGTAGAGACCCGGTTCGGTCTTCACGTCCTGGATCTGACCGAAGCGGACGACGACAGCCTGTTGACGCTCGGTCACGACGAAGACCGAGGAATAGACGACCATCAGGATGACCGCCAGAGCGATCAGGAAGTAGGGAAGACGGCTATTCATCAGTTGCTTCCTCCGACCTGCGGGGCCGGTCGGCCGATTTCAGTGAGCGGCAGATAGGGCAGCACGCCCTGGCCATTCTTCTCGTCCAGAATGACCTTCTTGGACTTGCCGAGAACCTCCTGCATGGTTTCCAGATAGAGGCGCTTGCGCGTCACTTCGGGAGCCTGCGCATAGGCATCATAGACCGAGACGAAGCGCTGCGCCTCACCCTGGGCTTCCTTGACGACGCGGTCCTTGTAAGCCGCCGCCTCTTCGCGGTTCTGAGCCGCCTGACCGCGGGCCCGACCGAGCACCTGGTTGGCGTACTGGTTGGATTCCTCGACGAAACGATCCTCGTCCTGCTCGGCGCGCTGCACCTCGTCGAACGCGTCGGCAACCTCGCGCGGCGGAGCCGCATCCTCGATTGCGACCGTATTGACGGAGATACCGGCGCCATAGGTGTCCATGGTTGCCTGGATCGTCGCCTTCACGTCCTGCGCGATCGCCTGACGGTTGTCGCGAAAGATATCCTGTGCAGGACGACGGCCGACGACCTCGCGCATGGCGCTTTCGGCGACCTGCTGCAGGGTGTTTGCGGGATCTTCGACGTTGAAGAGGTAGGCCTTTGGATCGGTGACCGAGAACAGGACCGAGAACTGGACGTTCACGATGTTCTGGTCGCCCGACAGCATCAGGCCGGCCGACGAAGGATCTGCCGAGACCGACTTGCTGCCGATATTCTGCTGCTGCTCGGTGACTTTGACCAACTCGACGGTTTCCAGCGGCCAGAAGTGATAATGCAGGCCCGGCATGGAGATCTCTTCCTTCGGCTTGCCGAAGCGCATCTCGACACCACGCTCGTCCGGCTGGACGGTGTAGACGGAATTGATGAGGATGAAGCCGATGATCAGCAGGCCGATAATAGCCGCCACACCACCATTGAAGCCGCCGGGAACGACGTTCTTCAGCTGGTCCTGACCCCGTCGCAAGATTTCTTCGAGGTCGGGCGGACCGCCATTGCCGCGGCCACCGCCGCCGCCACGCGGACGGTTGGGACCCTGGCCCCATGGGCCTTTGTTTCCACCACCGCCACTACCGCCATTGCCGCCGTTACCGCCGCCGCCCCAAGGACCGCCGCCGCCGCCGTTCTGATTGCTCCAGGGCATTCATACCTCTTTCGTTAAACTCCCGCCTCCGGCAATCGGCGGAACCGATTGGGAAGTGAACCCGTTATAGGTATCGCCCCGAAGCCTTTCAACGCGGCGCGTCATAACTTTGGCGTTAACAAGGCAATTTCGTTCTGTTTATTGCTAAAGTTCGAGCGAACCGCCATCGTTACGCGCGGCGACCACCCGTGCGCCGTTGCCAGGTCGTGAAGACGACAGCATGCGTATCCTTCTCCCCACGCGGCGGAGCCATCTCGGAAACCTTCTCGAAAATGGCGGTGTCGATCGCTGGAAAGACCGTATCGCCGTCGATATCGGCATCGACCACCGTCATGTGAATGACATCGGCAATGGACATCGCATCGCGATAGACCTGCCCGCCGCCGATGACGCAGACCTCGTCCACGCCGAGAGAGGCCGCCTTCTCCCTCGCCAGCCGCACGCCATCATCCAGCGATGCGACCCGCTCGGCGCCCTCCGCGACAAAGCTCTCGTCGCGCGTGATGACGATATTCGGGCGACCGGGTAGAGGCCGGCCGATCGATTGCCACGTCTTCCGGCCCATCACCACCGGGCGACCGAGCGTCAACGCCTTGAAATGCTTGAGATCGGTTGGCAGCCGCCACGGCATATCCCCGTCCCGGCCGATCACATCGTTCCGCGCGGCCGCCACCACGATGACGACCTTGGCGGCGCTCATACCGCGATCGGCGCCCGGATCGCCGCATCGGCCTCATAGTCTGCCAGCTCGAAATCCTCGTAGCGGAAAGCGAAGAGGTCTTTCACATCGGGATTGAGTTTCATGATTGGCAACGTCTTGGGCGTCCGGGTCAACTGAAGCCGCGCCTGTTCGAAATGGTTGCTGTAGATATGCGCATCTCCGAGCGTGTGCACGAAATCGCCCGGCTTCAGCCCCGTCACCTGCGCCACCATCAGCGTCAGCAGCGCATAGGAGGCGATATTGAACGGGATACCGAGGAAGATGTCACCCGAACGCTGGTAAAGCTGGCAGGACAGCTTGCCGTCCGACACGTAGAACTGGAACAGGCAGTGGCACGGCGGCAGCGCCATTTCGTCCACGAGCGCGGGGTTCCAGGCCGAGACGATGTGGCGGCGAGAGTGCGGATTGGTCTTCAACCCCTCCACCAACTGCGCGATCTGGTCGATATGCCGACCGTCGGGCGCCGGCCACGAACGCCACTGATAGCCGTAGACCGGCCCGAGATCGCCCTCACGATCGGCCCATTCGTCCCAGATGCTGACGCCATTTTCCTTGAGATAGGCAATGTTGGTATCGCCGCGGAGGAACCAGAGAAGCTCGTGGATGATCGAGCGCAGATGCAGTTTCTTGGTCGTCAGAGCCGGAAAACCGTCCGCGAGGTCGAACCGCATCTGGTATCCGAAGACCGAGCGCGTCCCCGTCCCCGTCCGGTCGCTTCGGTCGGAGCCGGTGTCCATGACATGGCGAAGGAGGTCGAGATACTGTTTCATGATCGGCATGTCCGCAAACTTTGAGTCCGCATAAGAATAAGACCTGCGGTGCGGCGGCGATAGAGCCCTCTTTCCGTTGTCCCTAGCTTCCGCCGCCTGTACGGATCTAAGCATGTCGGTCGCGGCATCTGAGGGGGAGCGACAGACCCTCGAGCAACGGTCACAGACCTGACATTCACGACATTTATAATTTTCGAAAGAACGTCGGAACTCTTTGACCTGAAGCGCGTTCCCCGGCACCTTCCTCATACCCTTCATCCGGGCGACGAGACCTCCCGGCGTTCGCCCGCCTTGCATCCTCCGTGTTCGAAAGCGCGCCCATGACCGTCCGTTACAAGCTTGGCTGCACCCTCACCTATGACGTTCGCGAACCGACCGTTTTCATCTTCAACCTTGAAGTCGCCAAGCTGCAGCGCCATCACGATCTGGTGGAAACACTGACGATCAATCCGAAGACGCCGCGCTGGACCTATACGGTGCCCGAAGAGCAGAACCGCTACTTCAAGATCGACGTCGCCCCCGGCCCGCTCGAAGTGAACTACGCCGCCGAGGTCACGCTCGATGTCTTCCGGGCGGATCCCGCCACGATCAACGAGACGCCCCTGGCGGACATCCCGCTCGACATCATGCCCTTCCTTCTGCCGTCGCGCTTCGTCTCGTCCGACCGTCTCGCGGCTTTCGCCCTCCGCGAATTCGGCTACCTGCCCAGGGGGCATGAGCGGGTAACGGCGATCTGCAACTGGATCTACAACAATATCGACTACCAGCGCGGTTCTTCCAATGGTCAGACGACGGCGGATGAAAGCCTGCTGCTGCGCGCCGGCGTCTGCCGCGATTTCTCTCATATCGGCATCGCCTTCTGCCGGGCACTTGGCATCCCCGCCCGCTTCGTCAGCTGCTATGCCTACGGCCTGCGTCCGTCCGATTTTCATGCCGTCTTCGAGGCCTATCTCGATGGCCGCTGGTGGCTGTTCGATGCAACGCGCCAGGCCAATCTCGATGGCCTTGTGCGCATCGGCGTCGGGCGAGATGCCGCGGAAATCGCGTTCTGCACACCTTTCGGCCTGATGGACCCCGGCGCCGTCGATATCACCATCGAGCATGCGGACGGCTCGGCCGAGCAACCCGGCAGGACAATCGACGCCATATCGACGGACGACCGGATCGAGATCGCCGAAATCGAACAGGACGCCGCCTGATCGCTGCGGCCGGCAAGACGGAAGACATACATGTGACAGGGCACCACGTTTTTCCGCGGCGGTGCCCTTTTTCCATGCGCTTTGCCCTTTTCATCGGCTGCGGGAACGCCTATATCTCTCATGTCGTCGCAAGGCGGCTATGGCAATAAACTGTCGGTGTAATAAACCTATTGGACCCGGGGGCGGTACCCGGCGCCTCCACCAAAAACCGGCCCGAAGATGTTCTTGAAACGGGGCATTCGAAGGGCGAAAGCCTTAGCGGCCGGCTTTTGATGGGGGCGAAATAGGATCGACAAGGGCGTAAAGATCGAACTTTTGCTCGGCATTGTACCACCGTTATCGGGCTTAAACAGTAGTTGCAAACGACAACTATGCGGAAGCTCGTCTCGCTGCTTAATCGCGGTGTGACACTTCAAATCAAGTCCTTCCGGTTCGCACCGTAAGGCGGGGTTCGGAGGTACCTGGCAACAGAAACCTCCACTTCCTCCCCAACAGACGACATGCATCCGCAGCCCTGATCAAGGGTGCCTTGGCATGCCTACCAATTCCCGACCTCCGTCCACTGCGCCTTGAAATCGTCCATCAATAGTGCAAATGGTTTCATAGACGAGGCATTGTCCGATGCCGCCCGCGCGGCAGACGGCAGTGCGCACTGAAACAGCTAGACAAGACGGGGATCCGATGGGCCAGGACCATATCCGCTACGACATTCTCGCACAGGACGCGCTGCGTGGCGTTATCCGCAAGGTTCTGAGCGAAGTTGCAGCGACCGGCCATCTTCCGGGCGATCACCACTTCTTCATCACATTCCTGACAGGCGCGCCGGGCGTGCGGATCTCCCAGCATCTGAAATCCAAATATGCCGAGCAGATGACCATCGTCGTTCAACATCAGTTCTGGGACCTGAAGGTCACGGAATCATTGTTCGAAATCGGCCTCTCCTTCTCGGATACGCCGGAAAAGCTGGTTATTCCGTTCAACGCGATTCGCGGCTTCTATGACCCGTCTGTCAATTTCGAGCTGGAATTCGATGTCGCCGTCGCCGAGGACGAGGATACGGAAACGGAATCCGCCGAGATCACCGCATATCCCGGCGTGACCGCGGAGCGTCCCGTTATGATCGTCGAAGGTGACGAAGATACGGACGCGGAGGCGCCGAAGACCGATGACGGCAAGCCCGGTGCTTCCGTGGTGTCTCTCGACGCTTTCCGCAAGAAGAACTGACACTTCATGGCCGGCGACGTCGTCAATCTCCGACAATTTCGCAAGCAGAAGACCCGCTCCCGGGACGAGAAGGCGGCGGAACAGAACCGCATTACGTTCGGCCGTACCAAGGTCGAGAAAACGCTGACGAAAGCGCTGAACGAAACGTCCGAGCGCCGGCTGGATCAAGGCCGGCTGGAGACGCCAGCCAAGGGCGACCGGCAGGACAAGGACTGATCCCGCGACGGGCTGACGTGCTGGCGTCACCCGGTATCAGCGACGAACAAGCCGCTCCAACGGCACGGCCCCCATGCTGAAAAAGCACTCTGCTACCCTTCACGGCCACCGCACGAGCTTTTCGCTGGAAGACCCCTTCTGGCAGGAGCTGAAAGCCATCGCTGGCGCCCGCGCCATACCACTTGCCCGTCTCATCGCGGAGATAGACGATGCCCGGCCAGCCGACAGCAACCTGTCCTCCGCATTGAGAGTATACGTTCTTGCCTGGGTGAAGGCGCCGGATGCCGCCTCTCCAACACCCCAAGGCGAGACGGCAGACCGGACCTGAAGGTTGCGGTGACTGCAATTCTTAGAACCGGCACATCAAAGATGCTTCAGCGCTATGCATACCGCTCCTGCGCGTGCCAAGCGTCTCGGGCCGACTATTGCGGTGTCACACCCGGCAATGTCTGAAAGTTCAGCCTGTCCGGTGGTGTACCCGGCGCCGATAGCGTGCCGCCGCGCTCCACCTGTTCACCGGGATCGACCGGCATCAGACGTCGCTGGCGTTCTTGTTCCGCCGCCCGTGCTGCATCACGCGCGTCTGCCGCGGCCTTCTTTTCGGCGGCCATGCGTTCCGCCTGCGCGGCCCACTGGTCTGCAATCGCCTTGGCTTCCGCCGCAGCCTTGGCGGCGGCAGCTGCCCGCGCTTCGGCTTCGGCCTTCTGCCGCGCCGCCTCCTCACGCGCAAGCGCACGGCGCCGCTGCTCTTCTGCGGCACGCACGCGGTCCGCCTCGCGCTGATCGGCCTGCGCCTTGTAGAGAGCGGCTTCCCGGCGCAGGCGCTGCTTCTCCAGCACGTTGGCCTGGAGGATTTCCACCCCACGCCGCTCGCGCTCGAAGGCGCGCAGCGACAGAAAGCTTGCAAGTTCTCCCGTCTTCAACTGGAAGCCCGGTGTATCCAGTGCGCCGGTGTAGGAGAGTTCCACCTGTGGTTCGGCACCTGCAACCGTCTGGTCACCGGCATTGAAGACGACCTGCAAGGCGGCATTCAGCGTCTGGTCCGGCAGCGATACATCCGCATTGCCCGTCACCGTCGCACCTTCGACCTTTGACGTCACGTTCTGCGCGCGCAACGTACCGCCCGCGATGCTGAAGGGCACCTTGACCGTACCAAGCGCTGCGTCGCCGGAGAGAATGGCCGGACGGGCGATCGGCTCCACGGCGGCAGGCGTAATCTCGCCTTCAAGGCGATCGGCACCGGCAAGAATTGCAGGCATCGCGCCGACATTCAGTCCGCGAACGGTCAGATCCGATAGATTGACGGCACCGGAGCCGCTCGCCGACTCCGCCATGCCCCTCGCCGTCTTGCCGGACGCTTCGAGCGCCAGCGACAGATCGAACCGGCCGTTGGCAACCGAGGCGCCGGATGTCTTCCAGGCTGCCGCCGAGAGATCGCCACCTGCAAGATCGACCCGGGCCTGCAAAAATCCGGACCCGTTGCCGTTACCCAGCAACATCCGTCCGGACATCTTTCCGCCGAGCCATTCGCCGGCAGCATCCGTTATTTCAAGCTGATCGCCTTTCCAGACGACTTTGCCGATCAGGTTGGAAATGGCGCCGTAGACACCGGGCCAAACCTGCTTTGCGGTGAGGTCGAGCGCGATAACGTAGCCGCTCCACGCCACCGGCGCGACCGGGGAGGTCGCCAGTGTTCCCTCGAGCGGATCCTGCACGGGGCCGAGCAAGCCCTCCGCTGCCCATGCAAGATCAAGCGTATCGACGGCCAACTGACCTGTGGCCTTGCCGGTCACGGTGCGGTCGAAGGCAATCTGACCCGTAAAACCGTTTCGGTCCGCCTTCCCTTCCAAGGCGGAAAGCGTCACTGCCTCCGGCGTCACGGTCACGTCGCTCTTCAGGCTCAGCGGCAGGCCCGTGCCCGTCTGCGGCAGCGCGATGCCCTGCACCAGCAGAAACGGCTCGAAATCCTGGCTTTCCAGCGTCAGCTTCGTCTGCCCGCTAAGGAAGCGGTCTCGCGACAGGTCGATCTCGCCGCTGGCGTTGAGCGCCGTTTTTTCCGTCGTGAAACTCAGCGTCCCCGAGGCCTTGTCGCCTTCCGTGCTCTGCAGCTTGATAGAAAGGAGACCGTTGGCATCCGTGTCGAACGGCAGCGGATCGAAACCGGCCTGCCCGAGCAGCGCAAGACTGGAAGGATTCTCCAGGGTCGCCTCCAGGAAGATGCCTTGGCCTTCGAGCGCCTGCGCGATCGTTGGCGCCTGGTAGTTCGCCGCGACCCGGCTGCCGCCGGCCGTGCCGACAATGCCGAACGTCACGGGTGCATCGCCCTCGCGGCTGCCGGCCGTCAGCGTCACGTCCAGCGCGGCATCATTGTAATATCCGCCGCTGCGGGCGAGCCGCGCGAGGATGGGATGAGCTGCCGCATGCCGCTCGACCATCTGGAAGAACGAGGTCATGTCGGGCGCCGCGATCTTCATCTTGGCGGAAACGATAGGTGCGGCCAGCGTGCCGCCAAGACGGCCGGAGGCCGCGAGCTGCGCACCGGCGATGCTGCCGATGGATGCGCGTTCCGCCTGCAACTGCCCGTTCTTCAGCGTTGCGACCAGTTGCACGTCCCGCGCTTCCTCGCCGAACGCCAGCAGGGTGTCGGCCGAAATATCGGCGGCGATGGTGTGCGACAGAAGCGTTTCATAGGAGGCATCACCCGCAACGAGCCCGGTCAACGCCTGTAGCGCTTCCAGATCGATGCGATTGCCCTTCAGTTGAAGGGAAAGCGTCGGGGGAACGCCGTTCAGCGCCTGCCGCTCCACGCGGCCATTGAGCGTTGCCGGACCTACCGCAACTTCCAGACGCTCGAACTGTTGCAGCGTATCCGTCAGGTTGACGGTCGCGGAAAAGCCGGCCGTGCGAAGGCGGCGGATGGCGGGATCGACGGAACCCGCCAGCCAGGAGGCAAGCCCCGAAGGCTGGTTTGAGGCGACCAGAAGGTCCCCACGGAAAGCGCGCTGGCCGGAAAGGTTCAGCCGCCCCTTCGCTTCGAGTTGCGTCCGGCCGGGAAACTGCGCCACGGCGTTGTCGATCATCCATCCCGCGCCATCGGGGCGAAGGTCAAGCCGCACGTCGCGCACGGTCGTGTCGCCGATGACGATGGCAGGAAGTTTGAGGCTCGCCCGGCCCGGCACCTGTGGAATGGGAATGTTGGCAACGATCTCCATCATGGCGGAAAGTCGCTGACGGATCGAGATTGCGGGATCGCGCCCGGTCTTGCCGGCCGCGCCCGTATTGCCGCCGATACGGCTGACGTCGATCTGCTGTCCGTCTGCCAGAAGCAGGAACTCCGGGACCTTGCCGGTATCGAGCGTCGCCTCGCCGGTCACGAGGTAGGGATCGTCCCGCGGGCCGACCTCGACCCGATAGTCCGGCACGCGGATCCGGTCGTTGGTCAGTTCGAATTGTCCGTTGATCCTGAGCGCAGCCGCATCGTCCTCGCGCTTCTGCGCATCGGCCGGCCGGTTCTCCGTCATGGTGAATTTGCCCTGATAGACCGGGCGAAACTCCACAATCTTCAGTTCGCCTTCGAGATCGACGCCGAAAGGGCGCTTGTCGGGCGTCAGCCGCGCCCGCAGCGGCAATCCACCGCCTTCCAGCGGCTCGCTGCTGGAGAAGGAGAAACTGCCGGCTTCTCCATCGAGCGCCGCCCGCCCCTCGACCTTCCATGGCCCGGCAAGCGTGCGGGCGGAAAGATCGGCGTTCAACCCCGTTATTTCACGCGTCCGCCCGGTCTGCTCGTCGATGAACTCGATCTCGCCATCGGTGATCTCGACGTTTTCGAGCACCACTGTCTTTGCGGGGATCGCGGCGCGGCGACCACGCGCCCAGTCGAGCGTACCATCCGGCAGCAGACGCATCTTCGCCTTCGGCTTGTCCAGCCGCATGTCGAAGATCAGCGCCTCGCCTGAAAGGAACGGCGCAAGCTCGGCATCCATGGAGAAATGCTCGACTTGCACCAAAGGCGCGCCGGCTTCGGTCTCGCCGATACGAACGTCGTTGAGAGTGACAGAGGGAAAGGGGATCAGCCGCGCATCGACACTGCCATGCACGACCACCGGCTGCCCGATGATGCGGCCGGCTTCACGCTCGAAGTCCTTTCGGAAATCCGTCCAGTCGATGAACAGCGGCGCGATCAGCGCAGCAAACAGCGCGAGCACAAACAAACCGCCGACGATGACGAAAATACGCGAAAGCACCGAGCCTTACGTCCTGTCCGATCCTGCCACGAGCCCACAACGAGCCGGTGTATCCTTTTGGCCTTACCGCCCTGCACCCCGTGTCGTTAACGACGTCGAGATGCCGGCCGGCGCGCATCAAATATCTGCCGTCATTCCCTTGCAGGCGAGGCACCGCGCAGGCGATGCAGTAGCATGGCACGGCGGCGAATTCTCGTTCTTCACGTAAAAATCTTACCCGGATTGAAGATTCCCTGCGGGTCTATAGCCCGCTTGACCTGACGCATCAGGTCCAGCGCATCGCCGAGCTCCGCCTCCAGAAACGGCACCTTGCCCTGCCCGATACCATGCTCGCCCGTACACGTTCCGTCCATGGCCAGCGCCCGCGCATTCAGCCGCTCCACGAACGCCTCTGCCCGATCGACATAGGCCGGATCCTTGTCGTCGAACAGGAGGCCGACATGAAAGTTCCCGTCGCCGGCATGGCCGACGATGGGCGCGATCAGGTCGTTCGCGGCGATATCCTCGCGCGTCGCCTCGACGCATTCCGCCAGGCGCGAAATCGGCACGCAGACGTCTGTGGACAACATCGCGAAGTCCGGCCGCAACGCCTTCTGCGCCCAGTAGGCGTTGTGACGCGCCTTCCAGAGCACGGCTCGCTCATCGGCATTCGATGTCCAGCTGAAGTTACCGCCGCCGAACGCCTCGACGATCTCGGCAAAGGCGGTGGATTGCATCTTTACGCTTTCCGCGCTTCCATGGAACTCGACAAAGAGCGTCGGCATTTCCGGCAGGTGGAGACCGGAATAGGCATTGCTCGCCTTCACCTGCGTTTCATCCAGAAGCTCGATCCGCGCGACAGGAATACCGGACTGGATGGTGAGAATGACCGCGTTGCAGGCGGAACCGACATCCGGGAAGGAGCAGACGCCACCTGCGATCGTTTCGGGAATACCGTGCAGCCGCAAGGTAACCGAGGTCAGCACGCCGAGCGTTCCCTCGGCCCCAACGAACAGCCGCGTAAGATCGTAGCCTGTCGAGGATTTGCGCGCCCTGCGCGCCGTGCGGATCTCGCGCCCGTCGGCGATCACGGCTGTCACCGCGAGAACGTTTTCCCGCATGGTGCCATAGCGCACCGCATTGGTGCCCGAGGCGCGTGTGGATGCCATGCCGCCGATCGATGCATTGGCGCCCGGGTCGATCGGGAAGAAAAGCCCGGTCGCGCGCAACTCCCTGTTCAGTTCCTCCCGCGTGATGCCCGGCTCGACCGTGCAATCGAGATCGCTTTCGTTGACGGAGAGGACGCGGTTCATGCGGCTCATGTCGATGCTGATGCCGCCATGGGGCGCATTGACATGCCCTTCAAGCGACGAACCCGTTCCGAACGGGATCAGAGGGACCCGGTTTTCTGCGGCGACCCCGACAATCGCCTGAACGTCGGCACTGGTTTCCGGAAACACCACCGCATCCGGCAGCTGTGCCGGGATATATGTGGTCGTGTGCGCATGCTGAGCCCGGATCGCGTGGCCCGTCTGCAAGTGCTCGCCGAACCGGCCCTTCAGCGCTGCAATCGCCTCGACGATGCCTGTCTCGTTGCGAACGCCCGACCTGATCGCTTTGAGAGCCATCGACCGCATCCTCCACCGCATGCTCTTGTCTGCGGTCCTGCTGAAATATCAATGCCCTACTGTAGAATCCGGAATCACTTTGTCCAGCACCTCCTTCGTCGCACGAGCATCACGCCGCATTTCGGAAGCGCGTGGCACGCAAGCGCCACAGGTGCGTCGATTCGGAACAAGATATTGCGCGCACGATCCTATTCCGCCGCGCGCAGCGTCTCCTGCGGCTCGACCTCCTGAATGCCGTAAGCCGCATCGAGCTCGCGCTGAAGCCGCCTCTCCTCATCGACCTGCGGCTTGGAAAATCGTGCGATAGCGAGATAGGCGACCGGCGTGAGGTAGAGCGTGACGACCGTCGCAAGCCCGAGGCCACCGACGAGCACCCAGCCGAGCGCGACGCGCGCCTCCGCGCCAGCGCCGCTGGCAAGCACGAGCGGCACGGCGCCGACAATGGTCGCGATCATCGTCATCATCACGGGACGAAGCCGTATGTTCGAAGCATTCTCGATCGCCTCGCGCAGCCCCTGCCCGCGATCTCGCAGCTGATTGGCGAACTCGACGATCAGGATGCCGTTCTTCGCCATGATGCCGACCAGCAGAACCAGCCCGATCTGGCTGTAGATGTTCAGCGTGTTGCCCGTGAGGATCATCGCAAACACGGCGCAGGCGAGCCCCAGAGGCACCGTGGACATGATGACGAGGCCGCTGATCAGGCTTTCGAACTGGGCGGCCAGCACGAGGAAGATGATGACGATGGCAAAGCCGAAGGTGACGAACAGCGCGCCCGAGTTCTCGTTGAGGGTCGCGGCTTCCGCCAGCGGCACCACGCGGGAGCCGGCCGGGAGCAGCGGCTTGGCCACCTGCTCGGCATAGGCAAGCGCCTCGCCAAGGCCGATGCCGGGCGCAAGCCCCGCAGAGAGAGACACGGCGCGTAGCTGCGATTCGCGCGAAAGCTGCGGTGCGACCGCCTGCTCCTTGACGCTGGCGATGGACGACATCGGCACGATCTTGCCATCGGCCGTCTTGAGGAACAGGTTTTGCAGGTCGGTCGGATCGTTGACCGGATTGGTGGTCGAGAGCAGCTTTACCGGATAGGCCTCGCCTTCGACATAAACGTCGATGACGCTGTTGCCGTCGAGCATGGCCTGAAGCGCCGCCGACAAGCCGTTGATATCGATGCCGAGGTCGGAAGCCCGCTCCCGGTCGATGGTCACGGACAGCTGCGCCTGGTTCGCCTCGTAGTTCAGGCGGACGTTTTCAAAGCGGCCGCTATCCTCCATCTGCCGCACCAGCTTGGCGGCGGCATCGCCGAGCGCGGTATAATCATTGCCGACCAGCGCCAGTTGCAGACCGTTGCCGGCGCCGCGAATGCCAAGGCTGTTTGGCTGGACCGGAAACACGCGGATCGACGGAATCTCGGCTGACAGGCGCGAGATCTCGCGCGAAATCTGCTGCTGCGTCCGCTCGCGATCACCCCAGGGCGACAGCGATATCACCATGAAGCCGTTATTCACCGAACCACCCTGCCCCGAGATGGAATAGACATTGGCGATCTCGCCGGCCTTCACCATCGGCTGCAAGGCATCCTCCACCCGGCGCATCTGCGCCTGCGTGTAATCGAGCGAGACACCCTGCGGCGCCTGCATCCGCAGGAGGATGCGCGCCCGGTCCTCCGTCGGCGTGAGTTCGGACGGGAGCGTCGTGAACGCGATGCCGCCGGCAATGACGACCATGACGGCGACAAGAAACACGACGAGCGGCGAATCGAGACAGGCCTTCAGCGAGCGACGATATCCCCGCGCGAACATGCCGCCGAGACGGCCCAGGAAACCGCTATGGCCATGCCCGTCATGCTGCGCCTTCAGCATCCGCGATGCGAGCATGGGGCAGAACGTCAGCGCGACGAAGGCGGAGAGAATGATGGCGAAGGCTAGAACGAAACCGAACTCGCGGAAGAGACCACCCGTCTGCCCCGGCAGGAAGGACAGCGGAATGAAGACGGCCGCAAGCGTCGCCGTCGTCGCGATGACCGCGAAGAAGACTTCCAGAGTCCCGAGAACGGCGGCCGCCCGCGGCCCCATTCCCTCGCTTCGCCGTCGCACGATGTTCTCCAGCACGACGATCGCATCATCCACAACAAGGCCGGTGGCCAGCACGATCGCGAGCAGGGTGAGAATATTGATAGAGAAGCCGGCCATATAAATGGCGGCGCAGGTGCCGATCAGCGCGATCGGCATGGTGAGCACGGGAATGAGCGTCGCCCGCCAGTCGAGCAGGAACATGTAGATGACAACCGTCACGATGATGACGGAGGCGACGAGCGCGATTTCCACCTCGTGGATGGCGCCCTGAATGAAGACGGCATCGTCACTGGTAATGGTGAGTTCGGTGCCCGGCGGCAGGATCTTGCCGATCTCGGCCACTGTCGTCTTCACGCCATTCGATATGTCCAGCGTGTTCGACTGCGCCTGCCGGATGATGCCGAGGCCGATCCCCTGCTTGCCGCCCGAGCGGAGCGACGATGTCCCGATATCGGGGCCCATCGTCACCGTCGCAACATCGCCGAGGCGCACATTCGACCCGAGAATCACCTTCTCGAACTGCTCCGGCGTCTGCAGGTCGGCGGTCGCGCGGACGGAGAGATCCTGATTGGCGCTGGTGAGCGACCCCGCGGGAACGTCGAGCGAAGCGGTGGCCAGCGCCGAGCGCAGGTTGGCCACGTTGAGGCCGCGCGCTGCAAGCTTTCCCTGATTGACGTCGATGCGGAAGATCTTCTCCTGATCGCCGTTCAGCTGAACATCGGCCACACCTTCTACGGAGGCGAGCCGGTCGGTCACCTCGTTTTCGGCCAGCAGCGTCAGGTCCTCCATTGACAGCGTGTCGGAGGTGAGCGCGAGGCGAAGGATCGGCTGGCTGTCCGCGTCGGCCTTCACGATCTGCGGCGCGTCGGCGCCGTCCGGAAGGTCGTTCGTCACGCGACCGAGCGCGTCGCGCACATCGTTGGACGCCTGGCCGATATCGGTCGTGTCGCTAAACTGAAGTGTAACCCGGCTCTGCGCATATTGCGAGGTGGACGAGATGTCCTTGATGCCCTGCACGCGCGACACAGCGCCTTCGATGACGGAGGTCAGCTCCCGGTCGACCGTTTCGGGCGCGGCACCTTCAAAGCGCGTATTGACGGACACGACCGGCTGGTCGACTTCCGGCAGTTCGCGGATCTCGACGCCGTTCAACGCTGCTAGGCCGGCGACGATGATCAGCGTATTGACCACAAGCGCGAAGATCGGTCGCCGGATGAAAAGGGCGGTAAAGCCCGCAGAGCCACCCGCGCCTGTCTCGTGAGCGCCGCTCATCGCGCCGCCTCCGCCGTCGTCACAGGTTGTGCGCTCGAAACCTTCTGGTCGGCTGCCTGCCCGCCGCGCGCCGGCGCATTGGCGACCTTCACCTCGCCGCCGTCCCTCAGCCGCTGTACGCCTTCCGTCGCGACCATGTCGCCCTTCTCGAGCTTGGCATCCACCAGCACCTTGTCCGAGTTGCGCTGGATGATCGTCACCGGAACGCGCTCGGCCTTGCTGTCCACCACACGCCAGACATAGGAGCCATCCGCGCTCCACTGCACCGCGAGCGGATTGACGGTGGGATAGCTGTCACCGGGGAAGCGGACGCTGACAGAGAAGGACATGCCGGCCCTCAGACTGTCGTCCGGATTTTCGAGGCGCGCTCGCACACGAAGCGTCCGGCTCGCCTGGTCGATCCGGTTGTCGATGGCGTGTATCGCCCCGGTGAGCTGGCGCGTCACCTGCGCGACCGCAACGGCGGAGACCTCCTGGCCGACCTTGATGTTGTTTGCGAACCGTTCGGGAACCCAGAAATCGACGAGGATCTGGGACCGGTCATCCACGACGGCAATCGGCGTTGATGTGGTCACGTAATCGCCGGGGTTGACGGTGATGATGCCGACGATGCCCTTGGAGGGAGCGACGATGTCGCGCCGCGTGAGATCGAGCTCAGCTGTCTTCAGCGCGAGTTCCGCCGCTTGTTCGGCAAACTCCGCTTCCCGCAGCGTCGCGATCGAAACCGCATTGCCGAGGCGGCGGTTACGCTCCACCTTGTCGCGTGCGGCATCCAGCTGCACCTTGGCCTGCGCAACGGCCAGCACCTGCTCGTCGCGGTCGAGCTTGGCGATCACCTGTCCCTGTTCGATGCGCTCACCGGATTTCACCAACACCTCCGTCAGGTTACCGGTCGAAAGCGGGGTCACGGTCACGGACAGGATAGCCTCGCCATTGCCGATCGCGTTCAGCCGATCGTTGACAAGCGCCGTTCCCGCAGCCTCCGTCACGACAAGCGGTGTCTGATTGCCACTACCTGCACGCTGGGCTCCCGCCTGCCCGGCTTTTTCCCGCCCCTTCTCGCCCGGCGCAGCCGATGGCGCGACCAGTGCGACCACGCTCCCGGGCACACCGACCGACACGAGCAACGGGCCGGCGGACGGGACAAAACGCACCCATGCGGCAAGGCCGACAAGGAGAATGACGAGGCTGAGGACCAGCTGTTTCCAGATCTGCATGCAGGTCTCCGAAGTCGGCATTCCCGGACAGGGTGATTGAGATAATCGGAATGCGGCGGTTTGTCCCAAAGTACCGGGCAGCGCGCATGTCACGCAATCCCGCATGCTTATCATTACGCAATTGTAATGATGATGGATTTCCTTGGTTCCGTCCATCTTCATCCCCAACGGCGCGGAATAAAAGAAGAACGCAATTCTGGCCTTTCGGACCCGAATCACTACATTGAGCCCCATGAGCAACGGTTTTGACGACATTCCCTTCTTCGACGAAGAACCAGCACGCGCGCCCGCAAGAGGCGAACGTCACGGAGCACCGTCTGCAACGGCACCCGATCGCCGCCCCGAAGGGACGCCGGGCAACGGCGGACAAGGTCCCTCCGGCCTTGCAGCCCGCGCCATGGCTGCCCGCGACCGTGACCGCGCGCCGGACTATATCTCGGGCCTGAACCCGGAGCAGCGCCTTGCCGTGGAAACGCTCGATGGTCCCGTCCTCGTGCTGGCCGGCGCCGGCACCGGCAAGACGCGTGTCCTCACCACACGCATCGCGCATATCATGGCCACAGGCCGTGCCTATCCGAGCCAGATCCTTGCCGTCACCTTTACCAACAAGGCGGCGCGCGAGATGAAGGAGCGTATCGGCGTCCTCGTCGGAGGCGCGGTCGAGGGCATGCCCTGGCTCGGCACGTTCCACTCCATCGGCGTCAAGCTCTTGCGGCGACATGCCGAACTTGCCGGTATTCGTTCAGACTTCACCATTCTCGACACCGATGACGTGACCCGCCTGATCAAGCAGATCCTGCAGGCGGAATCCATCGACGACAAGCGCTGGCCCGCCAAACAGTTCGCACAGTTAATCGACGGGTGGAAGAACAAGGGCCTGACGCCCGCCGATATTCCGGAAGGCGACGCGCGCGCCTTCGGCAACGGCAAGGGACGCGAACTTTATGCCGCCTATCAGGCGCGGCTTCGCACGCTGAACGCCTGCGATTTCGGCGATCTGCTGCTGCACCCCATCGCCATCTTCCGCAAGCATCCGGATCTGCTGCGCGAATATCACGGCCGGTTCCGCTATATCCTCGTGGATGAGTATCAGGATACCAACACTGCCCAGTATATGTGGCTGCGGCTTCTGGCGCAGCGACCGAGCCCTGCCAAGGGCGAACCGCGCACGGCCGACAACACGGTCAACATCTGCTGCGTCGGCGATGACGACCAGTCGATCTATGGCTGGCGCGGCGCGGAGGTGGACAACATCCTGCGCTTCGATAAGGACTTCCCCGGCGCGACCGTCATCAAGCTGGAGCGCAACTATCGCTCGACCGCGCATATCCTTGCCACTGCCGGCCATCTGATTGCCCATAACGAAGGACGCCTCGGCAAGACGCTCTTCACCGACCGCCATGACCCTGACGACCAGAAAGTCCAGGTTCACGCGGCTTGGGACTCGGAAGAGGAAGCCCGCGCCGTCGGCGAGGAGATCGAACAACTCCAGCGCGACAAGCACATGCTGAACGACATGGCGATCCTCGTCCGCGCATCGTTCCAGATGCGCGAGTTCGAAGATCGTTTCGTCACGCTCGGCCTCAACTATCGCGTCATAGGCGGTCCGCGCTTCTACGAGCGCATGGAAATCCGCGATGCGATGGCCTACTTCCGGCTGGTCTGCCAGGATGCCGACGACCTCGCTTTCGAGCGCATCGTCAACACGCCAAAGCGCGGCCTTGGCGATACCACCATCCGCCTGCTGCACGACTATGCCCGCGCCCGCGATATCCCGATGCTGGCCGCAGCTGCCGATATCATCGAAACCGACGAGGTGAAGGCCAAGGCGCGCAAATCGCTGTTCGACGTGGTGACCATGGTGCGCCGCTGGCAGGCGCTGCTCGAAAACACGCCGCACACCGAGCTTGCCGAAATCATCCTTGAGGAATCCGGCTACACCGACATGTGGAAGGTCGACAAGACGGCGGAAGCGCCCGGTCGGCTTGAGAACCTGAAGGAACTCGTGCGCTCGATGGAAGCATTCGAAAGCATGCGCGGCTTCCTCGAACATGTTTCGCTGGTCATGGATGCCGAGCAGAACGAGAACCTCGACGCCGTCAACATCATGACGCTGCATTCCGCCAAGGGGCTGGAGTTCGACACGGTCTTTCTTCCCGGCTGGGAGGAAGGCCTGTTTCCGCACCAGCGCTCGCTCGATGAAGGTGGACGCTCGGGGCTGGAGGAAGAGCGGCGCCTTGCCTATGTCGGCCTGACCCGCGCCAAGCGCCGATGCCACCTCTGGTTCGTCTCGAACCGCCGCATCCATGGCCTCTGGCAATCCACGATTCCCTCGCGCTTTATCGAAGAGCTTCCCGTCGATCACGTCGAGGTGGCGGAGATGGAGCAGTCCTATGGCGGCTATGGACGGGGCGGCTATGGCCAATCGCGCTTCGACAAGCAGGAACCGTTCCAGAACACCTATGCGACACCGGGCTGGAAACGCGCGCAGGCCAACAAGACGGACGCGACCCGCGACAACTGGGGCAACCGCTCCGGCGTCGCCATCGATCGCATCGGCTATGGCGAAAGCGGCCCGAAGGCCCGTACCATCGAGGGTGAGCTTACCGTCCGCTCGACGGTGGAGACACCTTCGAAGTTCGGCGTCGGCGACCGGGTGTTCCACATCAAGTTCGGAAACGGCAATATCGCGGGTATCGAAGGCAACAAGCTCACCATCGATTTTGACCGCGCAGGACAGAAACGCGTTCTGGACGGCTTCGTCGAGAAGGTGTGAGATCCTAGCGCTTGACCGCCAGCCAGATCACATGGCGTGCGCCGCCGCGCTTGCCGTTTGCCCGCGTTGAAACCGCTTCCGCCTCGAACCCTGCGTCTTTCAGCCGGCGTGTGAAACGCGGATCCGGCCCTGAGGACCAGACGGCCAGCACACCGCCCGGGCGAAGCGCTGTTTGCGCAGCGAGCAGCCCCTGATGGTCGTAGAGGCGATCGTTCGAAGCACGGGTCAGTCCGTCGGGGCCGTTATCCACATCGAGCAGGATTGCATCATAGGCAGAACGCGCGGCCGCAATGCATGCGCCCACGTCGCCGTCGTAGATCGTGACCCTGTTATCGTCGAGACAACCCTTGAACACGCTGGCCATCGGGCCTCGTGCCCATCGCACGACGGCCGGAACGAGTTCGGCGACCGTTACCGCAGCGTCTTCCGGCAGGATCGCAAGCGCGGCGCGGAGCGTGAACCCCATTCCGAGCCCGCCGATGAGAAAGGACGGTCGGGGACGATCGCCGATCCTCTCGCGTGCGAGGGACGCCAACGCCTCCTCGGAGCCGCTGAGACGGCTGTTCATCAGCTCATTATTGCCGAGCATGATCGAAAATTCCTGGCCTCGGCTTTTCAGCCGCAACTCGCCCGCATCCCCGGCGGCGGTTGTACCGGGAATCTCGGCTCTATCGATCTCGATCCAGGGAAGCATGGGCAAGGGTCCGGTTGAAAACGGTCTTCCCTACAGCAGATCGAGGCGGACGGGAACCGGGCGCGACCCCGTCAGCCATTACGGGAGAAGAGCGAAGCGAGCGTCTTCGAAGGCTTGGAGAAGCCACCCTTCATGCTCTTCACGATAACCATCTGGGTCACCTCGCCGCGTTTGAAGGCCTTGAGGAAGCGAGGATAGTCGGCGAAGGCGACGCAGCCATGGCTGTCGCCTCGGTTGCGCAGAAGGTAGCTGTGCGCCAGCAGTCCCACGCGACCATGCGGGGCGACACCGTCGATCGGCGTCAGGCGAACGGCCTCGACCCCATGGAACAGCGCTTCGCGCATCGTCACCTTGTAGGTGCCGGGCGGTGTCGGGCCCTTCATCGGTATATGCACGGCGTCGGGATTGTCACGCAGTTTGCCGATCCCGGAATGCGCTTCCAGTCTCTCGCCATTCGGCATGTGCACGACGCCGGCCGAGATGTCGTAATAGGCGACGCCCTTCCGGCTGCCGAACAGCGGCTTGCGCGGCGCCATCGATGGCTCGTCGTCTTCCATGTCGATCGGTGCGTTCGGCTTGGCATAGGCGAGTTGCACCGGCGGCTTGCGAGGGCGCTCGGCGGCGGTCGGGGTATCGTCCGCCTCGATCGTCATGCCGGGACGCGACAGCGGCAGCGGTCCGAGATCCGGCAGATGCTCGGTCGTCTCATCATCGTTGAGAACAAGACTGAAGGGCTTGGGCAACGATCCGGTCGGCAGGGCATCCGGCTCCAGCATCGCATTTTCACGAAGGGGAACGACGACATCCGGACGGGCTTCCAGCGACGCGACCTGAACAGGAGCGGGTGTCGCCGGCTTGGGTGGCAATGCGGCGAGCACGACGCGGTGAACGGTGCTGGCGGACGCGATCTGCGGCTGCGTTCTCGCCGCAGCCACGGCCACGACCGGCGTCTTCACGAGACGCGAGAACTTCGCCACATGCACGATCCGCTCACCCACCGGGCCGCGAGGAATGGCATTCAGACCGAGCGATGTCTCGAATGTCGGCCGCCCACCGGTCGCAAGATCGCCCGCCACACCATGCATGGTCAGGATGGTGCCCATAAGCCAGCCAAGGCCCGCCAGGCCGACACCTGCGGCAAGGAGGCCGGGGACGAGGCGTGAGCGCTGCGGTTTCGCAGAGCCGGAAGAGCGCGGCGAATGGGACTGCTGGCGGAGGGGCCGCGTCTGCGAACGCGTATCGACCTGTCGAACATTCTCAATCGCTAGCGCCATGGAACTCTTTACCCAAATTGTTACGCAATTCGAAAACAGCACTACGCACTGTCGTCGAAGCCGGCCGTTTGGGTTGCCTGGCGCTGATGTTGCGCGCTCCCTAGAACACTGCGGCTAGGCGAAAGAATGGCGAAACATGGTAACCATTTCCTTTACGGGCCTCCCGAAATCTTCGGATTGTCGAAAATGAAAAAGCCGCGGGACCCGCCCGCGGCTTTCTTCGATTCGCGATTTTGGTGCTGCTCAGCCGTCGATGCGCGCTGGAGCTCGCCTTTCCAGGAAGAACCAAGGCCGAAGCCGAACCCCCAGCACGTTGCCCGCGAAGGCGGCGACCGCCCAGAGATACCCATGCAGACTGCCCGACGCGATGCCGGAGAAATAGGCCCCGATGTTGCAGCCATAGGCGATACGGGCGCCATAGCCGAGCAGAAGACCGCCCGCCACCGCCGCAAGGATGGACCTCAGCGGGATATCGAGGCTCGGCGCGAAACGCCCCGCAAGCGATGCGGCCAGCATAGCGCCCGCAATCAGACCGAAATCCATGACCGAGGTGACATCGGCAAAGACGCTTTCACTCAGCGCCCTGGCGTTGGCCGGCGTCTGCCAGTAGGCCCAGGCGGCAGGATCGAACCCGACGAACTGCGCGCCCTTGGCACCCCAGAGCGCGAAGGCAGACGTGATGCCCCAAGGCCGGCCCGCAAGTGCCAGCGTCGCAAAGTTGAGAAGCGCCAAGGCGACAGCGCCCGAGACCAGCGGCCATGGCCCCCGCAGAACTCGGCCGAACCCGCTCCGCGACGATGAGGGCGCCTGCTCCAGCGAACCGTTCCGCCGCCGCTCCACGATGACGGTCAAACCCGCAATGGCGGCAAAGATGACGAGAGAGACGGCGATCCCGCCCCAGGCGCCGAAACTCTGCACCAGCGAAATAGGCGGCAGCGACGGCAGGCTCGTCCACCAGTCGAAATGCACCGTGGCAACGACCGAGCCGATGACGAAGAACAGAAGCGTCACCAGCATGCGCGCATTGCCGCCGCCAGCGGTAAAGAGCGTGCCGGACGCGCATCCGCCACCAAGCTGCATGCCGATGCCGAACATGAACGCGCCGACGATAACGCCGAGGCCGGCCGGAGACACGGAACCCTTCACAGGATTTCCGAAGAGCGTGCCATCGGCCAACGCCGGGAAGAACAGGATGACCGCCAGCGCCAGCAGAACCATCTGAACCCGAAGCCCGCGCCCGCGGCCTTCCGCGATGAAGACCCGCCACGCGGAGGTAAAGCCGAACGCAGCGTGATAAAGCGAGATACCCAGCGCGCCGCCCACCAGGAAGAGCGCACCCTGAATTGGGCCGTAGACGAGGCCGAGAAGCAAAGTACCGAGTAGCAGGACGGCGATGGCGACCAATCCGGGCGCCCCGAGGTTCGGCGCACCAGCAGGCGAAGCCTTGGATGGTGATACTGTTGAAGAGGAAAGAACGGACATGAGGGTAAGCCTCCAGTTTCCTTGGATATAGGAAGCGCGCCTTGATGCTTCGAGCAATCCCGTTCTACCTTCGGTAAAGATGGTGGAAAGATATTCCGGCAGCGACAAACCTTCCCTTGCGGCGTGCCCGCACGCAGACATTTCATCGCCGATGGCTTGCATTGCCCTCGGCCACGCTTATCTCGGCTGTGAACCCGATCCGGAGATCTGCCGATGCCCCTGCCCAAAATCCGCCTTGCCGCCGCTGCCGCCCTCTTGAGCTTCGCCGCCCTTTTGGCACCGGCCGCCGCCGAAACCGTTGGTGATGTCGGCGTCGACTGGACCGGGAACGATATCATCGTGGACGCCGTCAGCGATCCGAAGATCGAGGGCATCACCTGCCACGTGACCTATTTCGACCGCGGCGTGATCGACCGGCTTCGCAAGGGCAACTGGTTCGAAGACCCTTCGAACAATTCCATCGCCTGCCGCCAGACCGGCCCTGTCGTCATCGACGATATCGATCTGTCGAAGGAGGGTGAGGAAGTGTTTCGCTCCGGCCTGTCCCTGATCTGGAAGTCGCTGCAGGTGACCCGCATCTACGATCGCAAGAACAATACGCTGATCTATCTCGCCCATTCACGTCAGGTCGTGGAAGGATCGGCGAAGATGTCGATCTCGACCGTACCGCTCTTCAACCAGCAGGTGACATGGAAGAAAGGCGCGCCGCAATAAGGCGCACCCCATCTCGGCGAGAGCGGCATCAGGTTCGCGTCTCGCTGAGAACCGTATCCGAGGTGACCACGGCAATTCCCGCCTGCGTCATCTCGTCGATCGCGGCCCGGACACCCTCCGGATCGATCCCGCGACTGGCGTCCTCGATGAACCGGATATGCACCTCCGGCATCATGGCACGCGCATCGAGCGCGGAGAATTTCACGCAATAATCCGTCGCCAGTCCGCAAATATCGAGCCGTGTCACGCCACGCGCGATGAGAAGCTCGGAGAGCCCCGTCAGCGCCGTCTGATCATTGTCGCGAAAGGCGGAGTAGCTGTCGACGGTGCGGTCGAGGCCCTTGCGCTGGATCGCGTCGATCCGGCTCTGGTCGAGATCCGGGCGAAGGGCCGCATCCTCGGTCCCTTCGACGCAATGATCCGGCCACAACATCTGCGGCTGGCCGTTCAGCGTTCCCATGGTGAAGGGAACCGCGCCTTCATGCTGCGAGGCGAAACTGCCGTGATCGGCCGGATGCCAGTCCTGCGACGCGACGACGAGATCGTAGCCACCGTCGGCCATCAGCCGGTTGGCAACGGGTACGATGGCGTCACCACCGGGCACGGGAAGATTGCCGCCGGGGCAGAAGCCGTTCTGGATGTCGACAAGCAAGAGGCATTTCATCGGCCGTGCATCTCCCGAGACGTGATCTGGTGCGACAGAGCATAGACCGACCCTGCATGCCGGGCCAGCCCGGCATGCGTTGTCAGAACGAGAGACAGTCGATCAGGCAGACCGATCAGGCGGCCTGGGCCAGCTCGTCGGCGATAACGGTGTCGAGGTTCAGGAAGCAGACCATCGTCTTTTCCAGCGCCACGATGCCTCGGCAGAAGGCCCGCTGTGCTTCAGGAATGATTTCCGGTGCCGACTGCAGATCCTCGCTGCGGATCGTCATCATGTCAGAGACCTGTTCGACCAGCAGGCCGACCAGCTTGCCGGCGATATCCGTAACGATGATGGCGGAACGTTCCGACGGTTCCGTCATGTTCATGCCGAGGCGGCAGGCCATGTCGATGACGGGGATCACGGCGCCGCGCAGGTTGATGAGCCCGAGGACGTAAGGCGGCGTATGCGGCATCGGCGTCACCGGCGCCCAGCCACGAATTTCGCGGATCGCCATGATGTCGATGCAGAATTCCTGGTTGCCGAGATGGAAGGACACGATTTCCATCGAGCTCCCCGACTGTTTGGACGTGATGTTCATGATCAGAATTCTTCCCATTGATCGTTGGAACTGGAGGCCGACGGCGATGCGAACGCGCCGGAAAGCTTGCCCATCAGCGCCTTGGCGGGCGACGGGGCCGGGCGCGAATTCGCGGCAGCCGGCTTTATGGTTGCAGGGCGGATAGCAACAGGGCTTTTGGCGGACGAGGTCTTCGTCGGCGCAGCAGGGCGATAGCTTGACGACGACGTGGCTGTGCGGGTCGAACGCGAAGTCGACGAAGCCGAAGCATAGGAAGCCGCGTCACCACCGATGGCGAACTGTGCGATCAGGCTCGAAAGGCTCTCCGCATCCTGCGCAAGCGTATGGCTGGACGCATTGGTCTGCTCCACCATGGCCGCATTCTGCTGCGTCATCTGGTCGAGCTGGCCAATCGCGATATTGATCTCGGTCAGCCCGGTCGATTGCTCGCGGGCCGCAACGACGATGGTGCGCATATGCTCGTTGATCTGCTCCACATCCGTGCCAATGCGACCGAGCGCATCGCCGGTTTCCTGAACAAGCCGTACGCCGGTGCCAACCTCGGTCGAGGAGCGGTTGACGAGGCCCTTGATGTCTTTGGCGGCACCGGCCGCTCTCTGGGCCAGTTCGCGAACTTCCTGCGCGACGACCGCAAAACCCTTGCCGGCTTCCCCAGCGCGCGCGGCCTCGACACCGGCATTCAGCGCGAGAAGATTGGTCTGGAAGGCGATTTCGTCGATCACGTTGATGATCTTGCCGATTTCGGCGGACGCATCCTCGATACGCGCCATGGCTGCGACGGCTTCGCCGACGATCCGGCCGGACTCCTCGGCGTTGGCATGGGTGCGGCTGACCATCTGGCTCGCCTCTTCCGCCTTCTCCGTCGCGGTGCGAACGGTGACGGTGATCTGATCGAGCGCAGCGGAGGTTTCCTCCAGCGAGGCCGCCTGCTGTTCCGTACGCTTGGCAAGATCGTCCGCCGCAGACCGCATCTGGCGTCCGTTGGCGGTGATCGAAGCACTGTTGTCGCGCATGCCAGAAAGAACGTTGCGGAGCTTTTCCACGGCCTGATTGAAATCGAGGCGAAGCGATTCGAGATCGGCGCGGAACGGCGTGTCGATGGCAACCGTCAGCTGGCCATCGGCAAGCTTGTTCAGCGCCTGGCCGAGTGCACTGACGGCAACCTGAACCTGGCGAGCATCGTCGGCCGCCGTCATTTCGCGCTGACGACGATCGGTATCGTTGAGGCTGCGGCTGTCCGCGGCATCGCGCTCCAGCCGCTGCTTGTCGATAGCATCGGTACGGAAGCGGTCAACACAGCGGGCCATGTCACCGATTTCATCGCTGCGCTCCACCGCGCCGACGGGCGTGGCGTAATCGCCGCCATGAATGCGCTGCATGCTGTCGCGAACACCGAGGATGCCCCGACGCAGGATATTGCCCTGAACCGTCAGAAGCCCGAGAACGAATACCATAGCGCCGAGGCCGCAGACGAACTGCCAGACGAAAGCCGAGCGCGATATCGCGTTTGCCTCTTCGACACGCATGCGCATCAGCGTCATGCTGGTATCCGCCAGACTGTTAAAGCGCTCCGTCAGTTGCGAACCCGCCGCGTCGATCCGGTCATCGGCGGCATCGAATGCGGCTTCGTCGGCGCCCGCTTCGACCAGAGCCTTCAGGTCCGTCTGTATGGATCGCGTCAATTCGGAAATCATCTGGGGAACGCCGTCCCCGAGGTTCGGCTCACCGATACCCGCTGCGAGAGCGGCAATCTCGCCACTGGCGGAAGTCAGGGTCGATGCGGCCGCATCGATTTCCTTCATCCGGTCGGGCGCGATAACCCTGGCATCCTTGTCAACAATCGTGTCCATGGCAGCCAGGACAAGGTTGAGGCTCGCAACGCGTAGCTGGATGGCCCGGTTTTCCGCTGTCTTCGCGACGCTCGCCTCGGCAAGGACGCGCTCGATCTGCCGATGCTCATACCAGCCGGTGGCGAGGATCGCACTAATTCCGACGAAGGTAACGACACCCAGCGTGGCAAGCCTCTGGCTTACGGTCAGGGATTTCTGGCGTGTCTCATGATGCATGATCGAGGTCCGGAATGGCGCGAACCGTGTCGCGCGCAGGTGGGATAGCAGCGGTCACAGATGGCGATGGCGGGAACGGCCGACCTCATGTCGACGCGCGGGAAAACCTGCACGGAAGAAAAGCATAACAGCAATGCGTTAAAGATCTGGTAAAGATAACACGTCTTCGTTCCCGCTTCTGGCGCGGATGGAAATCGGCTACAAGAACCGCATGATGGAACGTATTTCGCCCGGCAGCGCTACCAGGATTGCTCTCGTCGCCGCAGGCCTCCTGCTGGTGGGCTGGGCCGGCATGCTCGGCTGGTGGGCACACGGCCCCGACATGGTACTGGCGCTTGCTGCTGGAAGCCTGTCGCTCTGCTTCTGAGATCGCGCTGCGCACATCACAGTGAGAATGACGCGGTGCCGCGGACGTGATCCCTGCTGTCGAGGGCCTCGCGCAAATCGATTTGCGCTGATCACCACTTGGCTTTAAGCCTTCATCGACATCGCGTGACGGGGACGGGCTGACATGAAACTTCTTCGAATCGTGCTCTGGATTGCCGTTCTGGTCACGGCGTCGGCGCTGGGGTTCCTGACCTATAAGATGACCGAGACGAAGGAAGCGACGGCGGGCGGCCCATTCGGCGTTCCCTTCACGCTGGTCGCGCAGAATGGTCAGCCCATCACGGAGAAGGCACTGACCGGCCGGCCTTCGGCCGTGTTCTTCGGCTTCACCCATTGCCCGGAAGTCTGCCCGACGACGCTGTTCGAGATGAACGGCTGGCTCGCCAAGGTCGATCCCGACAACACCAAGCTCAACGCCTTCTTCGTCACCGTCGATCCCGAACGCGACACGCCGGAGATCCTCGGCCAGTACGTCTCCAACGTTTCCAGCCGCGTTACCGCCATTTCCGGCGCACCGGACAAGGTCATGGAGATGGTCAAGGGCTTTAGGGTCTACGCCAAGAAAGTCCCGCTCGATGCGCAGAAGCCGGACGGCGACTATACGATGGACCATTCGGCCTCCGTCTTCCTGCTGGATGCGGAAGGTCGTTTTCGCGGCACCATCGCCTATGGCGAGAACACCGATACCGCGGTCCAGAAGCTCGAAAACCTCATCAAGAGCTGAGCGCACTGTGCACGATCGGGCATTTTGGCCGTGCAATGCCGCGTGGCCGTGGTAAAGCGCTCATCCGAAGCTCTCCAGACCTGAAGGACCACCCGTGGCTGATTTGCGTCTTTATCTCACCACCACCGAAAAAGGTGCCGACAGCATTCTCGCTTTGATGACCGATGCCTTCGAGGACGAAGGTTATGCCATCGCCACGATGGAGATCGATGAGAAGCGCGACATCTGGGAAGCCTCTCTCTATCTCGACTTCGCCGAGGAGGAGGAACTGCGGGCGCGCTTTGCGGAGATCGTGAATGCCTGGAAGCCGGGCACCGAGATCCTGCGCGAGGAAATCCCCGATATCGACTGGATCGCAAAATCGCTCGAGGGGTTGAGCCCGGTTGCCGCCGGCCGGTTCCTCGTCCACGGCTCGCATGACCGGGACAAGGTGCGCGCCGGCCAGATTGCCATCGAGATCGACGCCGGCGAAGCTTTCGGCACCGGTCATCACGGCACCACGGCCGGTTGCTTGGAAATGATCGAAAGCGTCGTTCGCTCGCGCACCGTCACCAATGCGCTGGATCTGGGGACAGGCAGCGGCGTTCTCGCAATCGGGCTGCGCAAGATCAAGAACGTGCCGGTCCTGGCAACCGACATCGACCCGATCGCCACCCGGGTCGCTCGCGAGAACGTTCGTCGCAACGGCATCGCGAGCGGCATCGCGGCGGTAACCGCCACCGGCTTCCAGTCGCCCGCCTTTGGCGAACACGGGCCGTTCGACCTCATCATCGCCAACATTCTCGCCCGCCCGCTGATGCGCATGGCGCCGGACCTCGCACGACACCTCCTGCCCGGCGGCTCCGTCATTCTCTCAGGGATTCTGGCCGAACAGCGCTGGAAGGTTCTGTCGGCCTACAACGCCCAGAAGCTGCGCCATGTCCGCACCCTCTGGCGCAACGGCTGGGTCACCATCCATCTGGATAGCCGCGCCTGAGGCGCCGTACCCCCGATACGACAATACGCAGAGAATACAAAAAGGCCGTCCGATGCGGGAGCATGGGACGGCCTTTCGAAAACGTAGGCGATGCCGAAGCATCGCCCGTGACCGGCAAGCCGGCCAATGTCCGCGAGCAAAGGGAGGAGGATCGCTCAAGCGGACTCTGCGTGATCCCAAAACGGCGCCCGGAGGGAGGAGGAGAAGGCAACCGATCGAACGGATCACTCAGAAGATTGCCCTGAGGCATCTGCGGGAACGGGTTGTTCGCAGCCCGTCCGTTGGCAGTGCTTCTAGCGCATTTCCGGACAACGGCTAGGGGCTGACGTGAATAGGTGCCATGCGGAATCCGCATAAGTATGATGAATGTTTCACGGGCGCTTTGGTTGTTGCCTCTGCTGTTGGGACATCGGGACCGGATTTGCTATAAGCGGAACGTCCCATCTCATCCGCATGCAGGAAGACATTATGTTCCAGTCGTTCGACGTTACCTCCACTCCGCAGTTCGGCCGCGAACGGGTTGACGGTCTGCGGGCCTCTTTCGATGTGCTGGGCATCGATGGCATTCTCGTGCCTCGCGCAGACGAGTATCAGGGAGAATACGTTCCCGCCTCCGCCGAGCGGCTGGCATGGCTTACAGGTTTCACCGGATCTGCCGGCATCGCCCTCGTCCTGCGCGATGCAGCCATCGTGTTCGTGGATGGGCGATACGTCACGCAGCTTGCCGAACAGGTAGATGGCGCGGTCTTTACCGGCGGCGACCTGATCGGCGAGCCGCCGCACCTCTGGATCGAGCGCCATGCGCCGAAGGGCTTCCGCCTCGGCATCGATCCATGGCTGCATACGGGAGCGGAGGTGCGCAAGCTGGAAGCCGCATTGACGAAGATCGGCGGCACGCTCGTCCACCTCGACCACAATCCCCTCGACCGCCTCTGGAACGACCGGCCCGACGCGCCGATGGGTCACGTTATTATCCAGAAGATCGAACAGGCCGGCATCCTTGCGACCGAGAAGATCGCCGACATAGCCGAAACGGTGGTGAAGGCCGGCGCTGCCGCCGTCATCCTCACCGATCCCTCCTCCGTCGCCTGGACGTTCAACCTGCGCGGCAATGACGTTCCCCACACGCCGCATCCCCTCGCCCGCGCCATCATTCACGCCGATGGTGGAGCCGAAATCTTCCTTGATGCCCGCAAGACCGGCATCGAGGAAAAGGCCTACCTGACCCAGATGGCCGAGATCGCAGCGCCGGAAACCTTCGAAGCCCGTATCTCGGCACTGGCCGTATCCGGCGTGAGCCTCATGCTGGACCCCGACCACGCGGCCTTCGCGCTTGCCGACCGCATCCGGAAGGACGGCGGCACCGTCATCGAAGCGGCGGACCCCGCCCGCCTTCCCCGCGCGCGCAAGAACCCCGTCGAACTTGAAGGCTCTGCCCGCGCACATCTGCAGGATGGTGCGGCGATGGTCGAGTTCCTCGCCTGGCTCGATGGAACGACGCCCGGCACCGTTACCGAAATTGCCGCCACCGAAAAGCTGGAGGCCGTGCGGATCGCCTGCGGCGAGCGGCTGCAAAACCCGCTGAAGGACATTTCCTTCGACACGATTGCCGGTGCGGGGCCGCATGCGGCCATCATGCATTACCGCGTGACGACCGAAAGCGACCAGCCGCTTGAAGCGGGAACCATGTTCCTCGTCGATTCCGGCGGGCAATACGTCAACGGCACGACGGACATCACCCGCACGGTCGCCATCGGCGACGTGCCGGAGGAACAGAAGCGCTTCTTCACGCTGGTGCTGAAGGGCATGATCGCGATCAGCACGGCGCGCTTCCCCAAGGGCTCGCGCGGCGTGGAGCTCGATCCGCTGGCCCGCATCGCCCTTTGGAAGGCCGGTGCGGACTATGGGCATGGCACCGGCCACGGGGTGGGTTCCTACCTCTCCGTCCATGAAGGGCCGCAACGCATCTCGCGCGCCGGCATGCAGGAACTTCTGCCGGGCATGATCCTCTCCAACGAGCCCGGCTACTACCGGCCGGGCGCCTTCGGCATCCGGATCGAGAACCTGCTGCATGTGCTGGAAGCAGCTTCCATCGAGGGCGGTGACCAGAAAATGCTCGGCTTCGAAACGCTGACTTTCTGCCCGATCGACCGCCGCCTGATCCTGCCGACGCTTCTGACGGCCGAGGAACGTGCCTGGGTCGACGCCTACCACGCCGAGACGCGTGAGAAGCTGATGCCGCTCATCGATGGCGCGGATGTGAAAGCATGGCTGGAGGCTGCGACGGCCGCACTTTGAAGCATTGAAAGACGACCTTCGGGCCGGGGGCACTCCAGTTTGTCAGGGATAAGTGGAATCCGGTTATCCCGAAGAGACAAACGACGACAAGGGAATCGAGAGTCTGGCTGGTTCAGAATGAACCTGCCAGACTCTAGCCCCTTGGCCTGAAGGGATGATCAGAACATCCCCGTGTACCGGAGCGCCATCACCACTGCCCATCCGGCAAACAGCATCGGCAGGGCCGACAGTCGCAGGCCGACGAGGAAGGCGGCGAAGATTGCGATCGTGACATCCGCTCCGCCATAGAAGAGCGCCGGCGCAACGAGCGTCGAAAGAACGGCTGCTGGCACGGCGTTCAGCGCGGCTTCCATGCGCGGCGGGATGCGCTCCATCCGCGCCATCATGATCGCGCCGCCGATGCGCGTGAGATAGGTGGCAAGGGCCGCGAGGAGGATGATGCCGACCAGACGAAGGTCCTGCGGCAGAAAATGATCGAAGCTCATCGGGCAGTCTCCCCGGATTTCACCGGCAGGCAGGCGGCGAGCACGACACCGGCCAGCGCTCCGATGCTCACATGCCACGGCGAGCCGACGAGGTGCATCGCGATCACCGATACGACGGAGCTGACGGCCACCACCGGCAGCCAGTTGTCACGGCTGCGGAAGCCGAGCACCAGTGCCATGAAGTAGATCGGCAGCATGACATCGAGCCCGATCGCCTTGGGATCGCCGATCAGACCGCCGAAGACGGCACCGAGCAAGGTCGCGACCAGCCACGGCAGGTAGATCGCGAGGCCGAGCCCCATGTACCAGACGAAAGTCACCGGCTCGCCACGCTCGCCCCGCTTCTCCGTTTCCGCATATTGCGGATCCGTCAGCAGGAACAAGGCGGCAGCCTTCTGGACGAGCGAGAAATGCGCGATGTGGCGGGCCATGGATGCGGAATAAAGCACGTGGCGAAAGTTCACGGCGAAGACAGAAAGCACGATCAGCCATGGCTGGACGGCATGGCCGAAAAGATCGAGCCCCACCATCTGGCTCGCACCGGCAAAGACGGTCGCGCTCATGAACACCGCATCGAGGATACTGAATCCGTTGTCGATCGCCAGCGCGCCGAACAGGGCGCCGAAGGGAGAGGCGGAAAGCACGATGGGAACGCCACGGCGGGCGCCGTCCCAGAAATCACGAGATGTCATAATGAAGATCCAAGGGCGTTGCCGGCCTGCGGCTTAAGGCCACCGCCTTTAGCCACGGATGTCGTCAACGGCAAATGAATTCCGCTGATGGCCCGATCAGTCCGCGTCATGCACCGAAGTTGGAAGCGCCGCCCTCAGCTTTTCACCGTGAACGTGTGCTCCGGCCCCGGAAAGGTGCGGGCCTTCACCTCGTCCGCATAGGCCTCGGCGGCGGCCGAAATCTGTGGCGCGAGATTGGCGAAATGCTTGACGAAGCGCGGTTTGAAGTCGTTGAAGAGACCCAGCATATCGTCCGATACGAGGATCTGGCCATCGCAAGCCGGCGATGCGCCGATGCCGATCGTGGGCGCCTTCAGGGAGGCGGTGATTTCTCGCGCGAGCGGCTCGACGGTTCCCTCGACCACGATGGCAAAGGCGCCGGCATCGTCGATGGCCTTGGCATCCCGGCGGATCTTGGCCGCCTCGCGTTCCGTCCGACCGAGAGAGCGATAACCTCCCGTCGTGTTCACCAGCTGCGGCATCAGCCCGACGTGACCCAGCACGGGAATTCCGCGGCTCGACAGGAAATCGACCGTCTCGGCCATCTCCGCACCACCTTCAAGCTTGATGGCGCTGCACCCCGTTTCCTTCAGGATACGGGCGGCGTTGCGGAAGGCCTGTTCGCGGCTCTCCTGATAGGAGCCGAACGGCATGTCCACGACGACACAGGCAGCGGACGTTCCGCGCATGACGGCCTGCCCGTGCGCGATCATCATCTCCAGCGTGACACCGAGCGTCGAGTCCATGCCGTAGAGCACCATGCCGAGCGAATCGCCGACCAGCAGAAAGTCCACATGGGGATCGAGCAGCCGGGCAATCGGCGTCGTATAGGCGGTGAGGCTGACGATCGGCCGCTCGCCCTTCAGCGCCTGAACGGCGGAAGGGGTCAGGCGACGACGGGAGGTGGCGGAACCGGGCTGAACGCTCATGGCAGACGGCTTTCGGAAGAAGAGGACGGGGAATAGACGCGATTGTCGAGGAGCCGCGTACCGCCGAACCGGACGAACAAAAGAAGCAGCACCGGACGACCCTCAACCGTATCGACAGGCGCCAGCGTCTTCGGATCGCGCACGGCAACCACCTCGGGAGCGGCAAGCGGCTCGCGGCGGATGAAGTCGGCAACCGCCTGCTCCAAATCGGCGGCAGACGTCAAACCGGAGCGGAGCAGTCGGTCAGCCTCGTCCAGCGCCTGCGGCACGATCACGGCCGCACGGCGTTCCTCAGGAGACAGGTAGACGTTGCGCGAGGAAAAGGCGAGCCCGTCGGCCTCGCGCACGGTCGGGACGGCCACCACCTCCACCGGCTGGGCAAGGTCATCCACCATGCGCCGGATGATCTGCACCTGCTGGAAATCCTTCTCGCCGAAATAGGCGCGATCCGGCTGCACGAGATTGAAAAGCTTCGTCACCACTGTCGCCACGCCCGCAAAGTGACCGGGACGTACCGCCCCCTCAAGCTCTGCACCGAGCGTGTGGACATCGACCACCGTCTCCATAGCGCGCGGATACATATCGGAAACACTAGGCGCAAACAGGATATCGACGCCACCGTCCAGCAGCATTGCCTGATCGCGCGCGAGATCGCGGGGATAGCGCGAAAGATCCTCGCCCGCGCCGAATTGCAGTGGATTGACAAAAATACTGGCAACGACGATGTCGCTGGCCGCGCGCGCCCGACGCACGAGATCCATATGCCCGGCATGTAGATAGCCCATGGTGGGCACAAGGCCGACGGAGCGTCCCGCCCGTCGATGTTCGCCGAGCAGCCGCCGCAGATCGCCGATTGTCGAAACCGTCTCCATCCCGGATCTCCCCCTCCGTTATCCGGCATCCGGTATCGCGTGCGCTGCAAAAAGACAATTCAAAGACGAAGCAGGTGCAAAATAAACTGCTGATGCACCCAAGGCATCCAACATATCAGCCGCCGATCAGGGCCAACCACTCGTCCTCGTCCATCGTCTCCACACCGAGTTCCCGAGCCTTGTCGAGCTTTGAGCCAGCCCCCGGACCGGCAACGAGAATGTCCGTCTTCTTGGAAACGGAGCCTGAAACCTTTGCGCCCAGACTTTCGGCCCGAGCCTTCGCCTCGTCTCGGGTGAACTTCTCCAGCGATCCGGTAAAGACCACCGTCTTGCCTGCAACCGGGCTCCCCTCGCCTGTCGGCGCTTCCGCATCGAGCGGCGTCACCTGTTCAAGGAGACGATCGACCACGGCGACATTCCGATCCTCCTTGTAGAACTCCACGATGGCACGCGCGACGACGTCGCCGATCCCGTCGATCCGGTTCAGGTCGTCCCAGGCCTCCGCACCCGGCTCGCCCGCTGCCCGCATCGCCTTGTCGAACTCGCCGTAACTACCATAGGATCGCGCCAGCAGCTTTGCCGTGGTCTCGCCGACATGGCGGATGCCGAGCGCGTAGATGAAGCGCGGTAGCGCCACCTGTCGACGCTCGTTGATTGCCTCGTAAAGCTTGCGAACGCTGACCTTGCCGAAGCCGTCGATGTTTTCAAGTTTGGAGAGAGAGCCCTGCTGGCGCTCTTCCAGCGTGAAAATGTCAGGGGCTGTGCGGATCGACAGGGTGGGATCTTCCGAAGCGAAGAAGAAATCGATCTGCTTGGCACCGAAGCCTTCGATATCGAAGGCGTTGCGCGAGACGAAGTGCTTCAGATGCTCCACGGCCTGCGCCCTGCAAACGAACCCACCCGTGCAGCGCGTGACCGAATCGACCTTGCCCGTCTTCTCGTTGACCTCCCGCACGGCATGACTGCCGCAAACAGGGCATGTCTTCGGAAAGACATAAGGCACGCTATTCGCCTCACGCTTCTCCTCGACGATATCGACGATCTGTGGAATGACGTCGCCGGCGCGCTGGACGATGACAGTATCGCCGATACGGATGTCGCGCCCATCTCGCAGAGGCTGGCCGGCAGTGCCGAGCCCCTTGATGTAGTCTTCGTTGTGCAGCGTCGCATTGGTCACGACCACCCCGCCGACGGTCACCGGCACAAGGCGCGCAACGGGGGTCAGCGCCCCCGTCCGCCCCACCTGGATGTCGATGGCGGTCAGGATCGTGAAAGCCTGTTCGGCTGGAAACTTGTGCGCGGTGGCCCAGCGCGGCGAGCGCGAGCGGAAGCCGAGCCGACGCTGGAGCGCGAGGTCATCGACCTTGTAGACGACGCCGTCGATATCGTAGTCGAGCTCCGGTCGCTGGAGCCCGATCTGGCGGTAATGGTCGAGAATGGCCGCGACCGATGTCAACCTCTGCGTCAGCGGATTGACCGGGAAGCTCCACCCCTTCAGCGCCTCCACCATGCCGGACTGGCTGTCCGACGGCATCTCCGACATTTCTCCCCAGGCATAGGCGAAGAACCGCAACTTGCGCGTCGCGGTAACCGCAGCATCCAGCTGGCGAAGCGAGCCAGCGGCGGTGTTGCGGGGATTGACGTAGGTCTGGCGCCCTTCGGCTTCCATCTGGGCGTTCAGCTTCAGGAAGTCGCTCTTGGCCATATAGACCTCGCCGCGCACCTCCACCACATCGGGCGCGCCATCGGGCAAGGTCTGCGGTATCTCCGAGATGGTGCGGATATTGGCGGTGACGTTCTCCCCCGTCGTGCCGTCGCCTCGCGTTGCGGCCGTCACCAGCTTGCGCTTTTCGTAGCGCAGCGACATCGACAGTCCGTCGATCTTGGGCTCGGCTGTAAACGCGATGGAATCATCCGGAAGGCGACCGAGGAAGCGGTAGACGCTGGCGATGAAATCGCTCACGTCCTCGTCGGAAAACACGTTGTCGAGCGACAGCATGGGACGCGCGTGCGTTACCTGCTGAAAGAGGCCGGACGGCGCAGCGCCAACCTTGCCGGAGGGGCTGTCTGGCCGCACGAGATCCGGGAACCGCGCTTCGATCTCGCCATTGCGCCGCTTCAGCGCATCATAGTCGGCATCCGAAATTTCAGGCGCGTCCTTACCGTGATAAAGCGCGTCATGGCGGGCAAGCTCGGAGGCCAGAAACGCCAGCTCCTCCACGGCATCGGCTTCGCTCAGCGCATCGACGGGCTTGATATCGGTCATGGCGGTCACTCCTGCTGTCGGGAGTGTTGTAGCGAAATTCGCTCTTTTGAGAAGAGGACGAGACCGGCGATCGCAAGCTCATCTCAGTCCTGTTATTCCGCAAAGTCTTCATAAGACAGGGAAAAGGGTCGCCGCGTCAGCCACCACCCGCCAGCAACTTCGCCGCCGCCGCCCTCGCCTCTTCGGTGATCGAGGCACCGGCAAGCATGCGGGCGATCTCTTCCGTGCGATCCTTGTCGTTCATGCGCGCAACCCGTGTCGCGATCATCTCCGAGGACTTTTCGGAAGGACCCTTCGAGATCAACAGATGGGTCGCCGCTCGCGCCGCCACCTGCGGCGCGTGGGTGACGGAGAGAACCTGAACCGTCTTCGAGAGCCGCTTCAGCCGCTGCCCGATGGCGTCGGCAACCGCGCCACCGACGCCGGTGTCGATCTCGTCGAAGACGAGCGTGGGTGCGGAGCCGCGGTCGGCCAGCGCCACCTTCAGCGCCAGCAGGAATCGTGAAAGCTCGCCCCCCGACGCCACCTTCATGATCGGCCCCGGCCGCGTGCCCGGATTGGTCTGCACATGGAACTCGACGACATCGATGCCTTCGGCCGTCATCTGCGTCGGATCGCTCGCGACCTCCGCCATGAAGCGCGCACGCTCCAGTTTCAGCGCCGGAAGCTCGGCCATTACGGCCTCCGACAAGGCGCTCGCCGTATGATGCCGTTTGGACGACAGGGCCGCCGCCGCCGCATCGAAATCCGATCGCGCAATGGCGAGTTGCGTTTCCAACTGCTTCAGCTTCTCTTCGCCCGCATCGAGATCGGCCACGCTATTGATCATGCGCACGGCCAGTGCCGGAAGCTCCGTGACGGGAACCGAATATTTGCGGGCGGCAGCGCGAAGTGCGAACAGCCGTTCCTCCACCCTCTCCAGTTCTTTCGGATCATATTCCGTCCGCCGCAATGCCGCTTCCACAGCCATCTGCGCGTCGGACAGCTGGTTGAGCGCCGCATCGAGCAGGTTGACGGTTTCCTCCAGAAGACCCGGCGCCTCGTGGCTCTTGCGCTCCAGACGACGCATGAGCGAGGCAATCTGCGGAACGGGAGACGCGTTGCCATTGAGGAAATCGCTCGCCTCGCTGATATCCGAGGCAATGCGCTCCGACTTCATCATCGTCGCGCGACGCTCGGCAAGCTCGTCTTCCTCGCCATCGAGTGGCGCCAGAGCCTCCAGCTCTTCGACGGCGGCGCGGAGATAATCGGCTTCGCGGGCGGCGGCGTCTACCTTCTCACGGTGACGCTTCAGACCGCGTTCGGCATCGCGCCAGATACGGAAAAGGTCGCTGACCGTTTCCGCTTCCCCCGTCAAGCCGCCGAAGGCATCGAGAAGCAGCCGATGGGCATGGGTATCGACCAGCGCGCGATCATCATGCTGTCCGTGGATTTCGACAAGCCGCTGCCCCGCCTGCCGCAGAAGCTGAACGGAAACCGGCTGGTCGTTTACATAGGCCTTGGTGCGACCGTCGGACGATTGCACGCGGCGAAAGATCAGGTCCCCATCGTCATCGATGCCGTTTTCCCGCACGAGCAGCCGCGCGGGATGATCGAGCGCAACGTCGAAAACCGCCGTCACCTGCCCCTTTGTCCCGCCATGGCGCACGAGCGAACCATCGCCGCGCCCGCCGAGCGCCAGCGACAGGCTGTCGAGCAGGATGGACTTGCCTGCCCCGGTCTCGCCGGTCAGGACGGAAAGGCCGGCATCGAAGGACAGGTCAAGCCGTTCGATCAGGACGATATCGCGGATCGAGAGCTGTGAAAGCATTCGGTCTTCTGTTCTTTCGGATCAGACGCCGAGGATCTTCTTGCCGGCCCGGGAAATCCAGGACCCGCCATTCTCGCGCGGCTCGAGCCCGTTGGTCTGCAGCAGCTTGTAGCTGTCGGCGTACCATTGGCTGTCAGGATAGTTATGTCCGAGAACGGCGGCTGCCGTCTGCGCCTCGCTGGTAATGCCCATGGCGAAGTAGCTCTCGACCAGGCGGGCCAGCGCTTCCTCGACCTGATTGGTGCCGGAATACTGCTCGACCACGGTGCGGAAACGCGTGACGGCCGCCAGGTATTCCTTGCGTTCCAGATAGTAGCGCCCGACCTGCATTTCCTTGCCGGCCAGCTGGTCCTTCGCAAAGCGGATCTTCGCCTGCGCATCTTCGACATATTCGGAATTCGGGTATTTATCGACAACCACCTGCATGGCCTCGATCGTCTTGAACGCCGGCTTCTGGTCCTGCGTCACCGTCGGGATCTGCTTGGAATAGGCAAGACCCAGAATGTACTGCGCGTAAGCGGCATCTTCCGATTCGGGATAAAGATTGAGATAGCGCGTGGCCGCGTTGATCGCGTCCTGGTTCTGTCCCTGCCGATAATTGACGAAGGCCTTCATGACCAGAGCCTTGCGGGCATATTCGGAGAACGGCTGCTGCTTGTCGATGGCGTCGAACTTGCGCGCGGCTTCCGTCGTCTTGCCGGCATTCAGGTTGGCGAGGCCCTGATTGTACAGAACCTCCGGCGGATCTGTCTCGGCCGTCAGTTTGGTGATGTCGATGTCGGGGTCGTTCTGGCAGGCGGTCACGACGACGCTGGTTGTCCCCGCTACAAGCGTGACCATCGCCACGCGCGCCATCGTCTTCCATTCGAAGCCGTCTGCAAAAACCATCAGAACATCCCAACTCGAGTGGCAGCTGCCCCGCCGCCGACCATGCGGTTCTAGATCATACTAGAACAAGTCCGCAACGTCATGGTGACCGATTAACGCAATTTTGTGGCATCGCGTCCATGAAAAAGCCGGTCATATGACCGGCTTTAAGGCAATTTTTATGTATATTGTGCGTCAGGCCGAAAGCTCGGACGCGCCTGCGACCTGCTTCTCGCGCGGGAGACGTGTGCGCGGCATCGCCGTTTCCACGATCTCGTAGGCCGTGGGATCGCTGAACAGAGCCTGCAAGGCGTTGGCGTTCATCTTGTGACCGCCGCGATAGGACCGATAGCAACCGATGAACGGCAGGCCGGCCAGCGCGAGGTCGCCGACAGCATCCAGCGTCTTGTGACGAACGAACTCGTCCTTGGCGTAGCGCAGACCTTCGACATTGATGACGGTATGATCATCGGCGATGACGACAGAGTTTTCGAGCGAGGAGCCCAGGCCGCGGCCGGCAGCCCACATACGCTCGACATCGCGCATGAAGCCGAACGTGCGGGCCCGCGACAGTTCGTTCTTGAAGGTCGCAGCCGTCATGTCGCCCTGCCAGGACTGGCGGCCGATGAGCGGCGTATCGAAATCGATCTCGACCTCAAAGCGCATACCGCCATCGTAAGGCACGAATTCCGACCAGGAAGCACCGCTCTCGATTCGCACCGGCTTCAGGATTCGGATGTAGCGGCGCTTCACGGCAAGAGCCTTGATGCCCGTCTGCTCAATGGCCTCGATAAAAGGAGCCGAGCTGCCGTCCATGATCGGCATTTCCGCGCCATGAACCTCGACGAGCAGATTGTCGAGACCGACAGCGTAGATCGCAGCCATCACATGCTCGATCGTTGCAATCCAGGTAGCCGGCGACGTGCCGAGAATGGTGCAGAGATCCGTATTGCCGACATTGGAGGAGACGGCACGGTACTCACCGAGAACCCGCTCGCCCTCGACACGCTGGAAGACGATACCGGTATTGGCTTCAGCCGGATGAAAGGTGATCGATACGTCGGCGCCTGAGTGCACGCCCGTCCCGCTCAGGGTTACCTGATCGGCGATGGTCGTCTGAAACCCCAGCAGTCCAATTCCCAGTCCCATACTCTTCACTTTCACAATTCTGGCGGCGAACCGCCTTATTCCGTGTCTGCAAGATACGTCTTTGAGCCCCAGGTCAACCTCTCGACGGCAAGTCGAACTTGCCGCCCCCAGCCTTCGGTACGATCGGGAGCATTGATATGCGCAGACTTTCCAGTCCGAAGATAAGGCCCTCGACCGGCCATTCCAAATCACTGTTTCTTTCGCATTGTAACGCTTCTTCTACACCCGCTAAACCCATGAACGGGTTACGAAAAACGGAAAAGCCTGGGCTTGTGGGCCCAGGCGTTCCGGCAAGGTAGAAGGCGGGTGGAAAATCAGTTCGACTGCCGGCGAAGGAACGCCGGAATTTCGAGCTGATCGTCGTCCTGCGCACGCGGCTGCGGGTTCACGCGGCCGCGTTCGTCGAGCGCACCGCGACGCGGTGCGTAGACGCTCGCCTCGGGTGACAGCGGACGACGCTGCTGCGATGCAGCTGTCGGCGCTCCCGAGGTCATGTCCGACGCGACGGAATGATCTTCCTCTTCGCGGCGGCCGAGCGAATTGGTGATTCGCTTGAGAAGACCCATCGGACCGCGCTCTTCGTGATGCGCGGCGGCCGGCTGGGACCGGTGTTCGGCTTCGGCCTTCACCATTGGCGGGAAGTCCTCGACCTTCGGCATGCGGACAGGTTCCGGCTGGCGCATCATCGGAGCGGGCTCGTGACGCTGAACCATCGGCTCATGCTGCATGTGGTGCGCCGGCGCATGCTGGGCATGCATCGGAGCGGCCTGAACCGGCTGCTGCTGGTAGATCGGCATCTCAACCGGAGCCTGCGGAGCCGGAGCGCGCATGACCGGAGCGGCTTCCGGTGCAGCACCGGCAAACAGCTTGCTCTGCGGGCGGAAGTCGTCCTGAGCCTTTTCGGCGGCGCGCGCCTGGATCAGGAGTTCGCGTTCGATCTCAGCCTGACGGATGGCTTCTGCGATATGGTCGGCCTGCGGTGCCTGCGGCTGGGGAGCCGCCTGCTGCATGACGGGTGCCGGCTGAGCCTGCATGACCGGCGCGGCGGCAGGTGCTGCCGGGCGGGCGGCGGGCTTGGATGCTACCGGGCGAAAGCTAGAAGTCCGATCGGCCACCTCCGCGGCCGTACGATCGATTCCGGTTGCAACGACGGACACGCGAATCATGCCCTCGAGTTCTTCGTCGAATGTCGCACCAAGGATGATGTTGGCGTCCGGATCGACTTCCTCGCGGATACGAGTCGCGGCTTCGTCGACTTCGAACAGCGTCATGTCACGACCACCGGTGATCGAGATCAGGAGGCCCTGCGCACCCTTCATCGACGTTTCGTCGAGGAGCGGGTTGGCGATTGCGGCTTCGGCAGCGGCCATTGCGCGGCCATCGCCCGAGGCTTCGCCGGTGCCCATCATCGCACGACCCATCTCGCGCATCACAGAGCGAACGTCGGCGAAGTCGAGGTTGATCAGACCTTCCTTGACCATCAGGTCGGTGATGCAGGCAACACCCGAATAGAGAACCTGGTCGGCCATTGCGAAGGCATCGGCGAAGGTCGTCTTGTCGTTGGCGATGCGGAAGAGGTTCTGGTTGGGGATCACGATCAGCGTATCGACCGACTTCTGCAGTTCGGCGATGCCCTGATCGGCAAGACGCATGCGGCGCTGGCCTTCGAAGTGGAAAGGCTTCGTGACGACGCCGACGGTGAGGATGCCCTTGTTGCGCGCAGCCTGCGCGACGACCGGAGCAGCACCCGTACCCGTGCCGCCGCCCATGCCGGCGGTCACGAAGCACATATGCGTGCCGGAGAGGTGGTCGATGATTTCATCGATGCACTCTTCGGCAGCAGCGCGACCGACTTCCGGCTGCGAACCCGCGCCGAGACCTTCGGTGACAGCCACACCCATCTGGATGATTCGTTCTGCCTTGGTCATGGTCAGCGCCTGGGCGTCCGTATTGGCGACGACGAAATCGACGCCCTGGAGACCTGCGGTGATCATGTTGTTGACGGCGTTGCCGCCGCCGCCGCCGACACCGATAACAGTGATGCGGGGCTTGAGCTCGGTGATATCCGGCTTCTGCAAGTTGATGGTCATTTTACCCGTTCCTTCCTGGTTTCTGGTCGCCTTGCCGAGCCGACCAAATCTCAATTTACCCTTATGCAGGTCCTACCTTACGCGAACCTAGAAACTCTCTTTCAGCCACTGCCCCATTCGAGCGATACGGCTGTCGCCGCCGCCGAGCGACGAAAGCATCCCGCCCTGGGCGGCATGCGTCTCCATCTCGGCGACCTGCGGATAGATCATCAGGCCGACAGCCGTGGAGAAGGCCGGGCCCTTGGCGGCCGGCGGAAGGCCGGAAACACCAAGAGGGCGACCAATCCGCACGTTGCGGGCAAGAATACGGCGCGCCGCTTCCGGCAGGCCCGTCAGCTGGCTTCCGCCACCGGTCAGCACAACCCGCTTTCCGACGATCGGCGAGAAGCCCGAACGCTGGATGCGGTCGCGAATGAGTTCCAGCGTCTCCTCGACGCGAGCGCGAACGATTCGCGAAACGAGGGCGCGTGGAACGTGAGTCGGCTGATCGCGATCGTCTTCGCCGATAGGCGGAACCGTCACCATTTCGCGCTCGTCGGCGTCGTTCGGCATGACCGAGCCATGCACGACCTTAAGCCGCTCGGCATCCTCGATCCGGGTCGAGAGACCGCGTGCAAGGTCCGTCGTCACATGATGACCGCCCAGGCTCACGGCGTCGGCATGCACAAGCTTGCCCTCCGCAAAGACCGAGATCGTCGTCGTGCCGCCGCCCATGTCGATGCAGGCGCAGCCGAGTTCGACCTCGTCGTCCACCAGTGCGGAAAGACCGCTGGCATACGGGGTCGCCACGATGCCTTCGACCGAAAGATGCGCGCGGTTGATGCACAGTTCGAGGTTCTTCAGCGCCGCACGCTCGGCCGTCAGCACGTGCATGTCGACACCGAGGGTGTCGCCGAACATGGCGAGCGGATCGCGGATGCCACGTTCACCGTCGAGCGAGAAACCTGTCGGCAGCGAATGGAGAATGACTCGGTCCTGACGCTGCGAGCGCTGGCCGGCAGCCGCAAGAACCCGCTTGAGGTCCGCGCCGTCCACTTCCTGACCGCCGAGATCGACGGAGGCCGTGTAGATGTCGCTCTGCAGGCGTCCTGCGGATACGTTCACGATCAGGCTGTCGATTGTCAGCCCGGCCATGCGCTCGGCGGCATCCACGGCAAGCCGTACGACGCTTTCGGCGGCATCCAGATCGGCGATGACGCCGTTCTTCATGCCGTGCGATTTGTGATGGCCAAGACCGATAACCTCGATCGCATGCGTGCGACCGGGCAGGATCTGGCTTTCGGCGCGCGGTGTCAGGCGGCCGATCATGCAAACGACCTTCGTCGAACCGATGTCGAGGACCGAAACGATGTGGGATCGCTTCGCCGACAGGGGCTTCAGACGCGGCAGGCCGAAATGCGACGAACCGAACAGGCTCATATGCGGTCCTCTTGGCTCTCGATTTTCTTGAGCTGTTTGGTGCGGGCTTCAAGGGCGACCTGTCGGCGCTCTGCGGCGCCGGGGGTCAGTTGTATGGTGGTGCGATCTTCGAGACGAAGATCGACGGCGGCGATGTCGCGCTCCAGCAGTTGCTGGCCCTCTTCCATCGTGGACAGCACCTGCATGGCGCGGTCGAGATCCTGCTCGGGAAGCTTCACCATGACGCCATTGTCGAGGATCAGATCCCAGCGACGACCGGCGACACGGACATAGGCCTTCACGCGGCTGGCGATTTCCGGCCAGTCGGCGAAGCGGGCATAGAAGCCGGCCGCTGCGGTTTCCGCGTCCCGACCGACGAACAGGGGCAATTCGGCGAACTTGTTGTCGCGCAGCGGCGCAATCACGCTGCCGCTCTTCTCGATGAGCGACAGATCGGACCCGTGCTGCCAGATACCGAAAGCCTTGCGCTCCTTGAGGTTGACCTCGATCGTGCCGGGATAGACCTTGCGGACCGTCACCTCTTCGACCCACGGCATCTTCGCGATGGCCTGACGGGCGGCATCGATATCGAGAGCGACGAGTGACGTCGCACCATCGAGACCGATCTCCTGAAGAATGTCGATTTCAGAGGTCTGGTCGTTGCCAGCGATCTTCACGTCCTCGATGGCGAAGCCGGCAGCCGACGTCGTCGCCTTTGCGACTTCAGGCGTGTGTCCGCCGATCGCCATGCCATAGAGGCCCGTTGCAGCAAAGAGCGCCAGCGCGGAGACCGTGCCGGTATAAGGTGCGAAGTGAATGCGGCCCGTGCCGAGCGCGACGAAGAAGCGGACGACGCGACGCAGCGGACGCGGCAAGACGACATGGCCATCCATGTCCCGGAACTCCTGCGGCGCGCGGACGCGCTCCTGGAAACGACCTCTCAACGCAAACACGACGCATCCTCCACGATCCAGCTGAGGAACTCACCAAAGGAATGGCCGGCATGAACCGCCATTTCAGGAACCAGCGATGTCGGGGTCATACCTGGCTGCGTGTTGATTTCGAGCCAGATCAGCTCACCCTCTTCGGATGCGCTTTCGTCAAGGCGGAAGTCGGAGCGGCTGACACCACGGCACCCCATCGCATGATGTGCCGCAACGGCCAGTCTTTGAATGTTTTGGTAAATATTCGGTAAAATTTCCGCCGGAATGACATGCTTCGAGCCACCCGCGGCATATTTTGCATCGAAGTCGTAGAAGGCATGCCCCTGCGGAATGATCTCGGTCACGCCCAGCGCTTCGCCGCCCATGACGCCGCAGGTGAATTCGCGGCCGGGAATGTACCGCTCGACCATGACGAGGTCGCCGTAGCGCCACTCGCTGGATGTGATGATCTGCGGCGGATGCGACTGATCCTTCTGGACGATGACGACGCCGAAGCTCGACCCTTCGCGCACAGGCTTGACCACGTAGGGCGTCGGAATCGGATGATCCTGGCCGAAATCGTGCCGATCCATCACCTTCGCCTCGGCAACGGGAATGCCCGCCGCCTTCGCGACGATCTTGGCCTGCCCCTTGTCCATGGCCAGCGACGAGGCCAGCACACCGGAATGTGTGTAGGGAATTTCGAGATATTCCAGAATGCCCTGTATCGTGCCGTCTTCGCCGAAAGGACCATGCAGTGCATTGAAAGCGACGTCGGGGCGCAGCGCGTCAAGAACGGTGGCGACATCGCGATCGACATCGATTCGCGTGACGCGATAACCGAAGGCTTCCAGCGCGTCGGCACAGGCGGCGCCCGAAGACAGGCTGACCGGCCGCTCCGACGAGAAGCCTCCCATCAGCACTGCGACGTGTTTGCCACTCATGAAAACCCCCGACGTTTCTGATCCATCATGCGCCGGCGAAGCGACCGGAAGAACTCCGACTCAACGCTTGCCTGTCTGCGCTCACTAAAGCGTCATTAAGGTTAACGAACCGTTTACTTTCGTTAACCTGGTGCGGTGAGCGGCACGCCAGACAGAACCGCAGCCAAGGCTGGCGATGGCTGTGATCAAAATGGCACGGAAGCATTCCGCATGGCTCGCGCCGGTTCCGTCACACTTTTGCGAAGAGTGATCTCCCCTCACCGGGCTTTCGCCCAAAGACAAGGCAGCGGTAAGGCAGCCCGCAAAGCGAGCTATGCGGCATCGTTCCATCTCATGCGAAACGGCGAGAGATCGCGTCATATTATTGCGTAAACAGGGTTTCTTCCGACATTAACTTGCCTTAAGAAGCCGTCAGCTACCTATGAGGGTGGCGGATCCTCAACACGGACAAGATCATGAGCAACGCGATATCTCCGGTATCGTCGAAGGCAGATGTCTTGGACGCACGCGCTACCAATTCCCCGGCTCGCGTGCTCCTGGCGAGCCTCGTCGGCACCACCATCGAATTCTTCGACTTTTACGTCTACGCAACGGCTGCCGTTCTGGTGTTTCCGACGCTGTTCTTCCCGAACAACGATCCGACGACAGCGCTGCTGGCATCCTTCGCCACCTTCTCCATCGCCTTCTTCGCCCGCCCGCTCGGCGCGGTCGTCTTCGGCCATTACGGAGACCGCGTCGGCCGCAAGACGACGCTGGTCGCAGCCCTTCTGACAATGGGCATCTCCACCGTCATCATCGGCCTTCTCCCATCCTACGAATCGATCGGCGTTCTCGCACCGCTGCTTCTGGCTTTGTGCCGGTTCGGTCAGGGCTTTGGCCTTGGCGGCGAGTGGGGCGGCGCCGTTCTGCTGGCAACCGAGAATGCGCCTGAAGGCAAGAAGAGCTGGTACGGCATGTTCCCGCAGCTCGGCGCACCCGTCGGCCTGTTCCTCTCCTCCGGCGTCTTCTGGCTGCTGCTGCATGTCATGTCGCAGGAAGCGCTGCTGAGCTGGGGCTGGCGCGTGCCGTTCATCGCCTCGATCCTGCTGATCGCGGTCGGCCTCTGGGTTCGCCTGTCCATCACAGAAACACCGGCGTTCCAGAAGGCCATCGACAAACACGAACGCGTTCAGGTTCCTGTGGTCGAACTCTTCCGCAACCACAAGCGGAGCCTCGTTCTCGGCACCTTCGTTGCGCTGGCAACCTTCGTGCTGTTCTACATCGGCTCGGCCTATCTCCTGTCCTACAACATCAAGGTTCTGAAGCTACCCTTCGTCGATGCGCTCGAAATCCAGCTGCTCGGCGCCGTTCTCTTCGGCATCTTCATCCCCATCGCCGGCAAGCTGGCCGAGCGCTTCGGCCGCCGTGAGATCCTGATCGGCGTGACCGTGCTGATTGGTATCTTCTCCTTCTTCCTGCCGGGTCTTCTGACCAGCGGTGAAGCGAGCGTCGTCCTGTTCGTCGTCATCGGCATGGCGCTGATGGGCATCACCTACGGCCTGATCGGAACGGCGCTCGCCGCCCCCTTCCCGACCAATGTGCGCTACACCGGTTCGTCGATCACCTTCAACTTCGCCGGCATCTTCGGCGCCTCGCTGGCGCCCTACATCGCAACCTACCTGCAGGCGACCTACGGCATGACCGCCGTCGGCTACTACGTGCTGTTCGCAGCCGTCATAACGCTCGTCTGCATCCTGCTGTCAGGCAAGCACGAGGTCTGACCTCAAGCAGAATCAGAACAAACAAAAAGGCCGCGAAGTCTCTGACTTCGCGGCCTTTTTGTTTGTGAAGAAAGCTTACTCTCCCGGATGCAACCTATTGCGACGCCCTGATCTCCATTCGGAAATCCATATCGCGCCCCACACGGAAACTGCGAGCAACACAGGCAGAAGATAGAGATAGAAGATGGTCCCGAACGTCACGGCCTGAGTTTCCCGAGCATATGTCTTGCTGCCCAATGTAATGCGAGCGCTGTCAAAAGCCAAGTGATGGTCGAAATAGCGAGCGGCGCCGATAAACCAAACAGCACCTGCCCATTCGCCAGCGAAACAACCGGCGTTATGAAACCTGCCGCAATGGACGCCGTAGCCAATCGGTCGATCGAATTGGCTGCGAGCTTCACCCGCTCATTGTGGATGAGAGGCGAAGCATCACCTCCCGCCATCACACCGTGGCCCGGCCCAGAAACTCCCGCACCTCGTAACCGGCCATGAATTTGCCGATCCGCTTGATCTCCCACTCCAGCTTGATGCCGGAATGCTCCATCACGCGCTGGCGCACGGTTTCGCCGAGATATTCAAGCTCGTAGCCGCTCGCCTGCCCTGTATTGATCATGAAGTTGCAGTGCATGGGGGACATCTGCGCGCCGCCGATCATCATGCCACGGCAGCCGGCCTCGTCGATCAGCTTCCAGGCGGAATGACCTTCCGGGTTCTTGAATGTCGAGCCACCCGTCTTCTCACGGATCGGCTGAACTGTCTCCCGGTGCTGGCGCACCGCGTCCATCTCGGCGCGAATCTTCGCCTTGTCCTCGGGATATCCCTCGAACACGGCGTGCGTGAAGATCAGTTCCTTCGGCGCGCTCGAATGGCGGTAGCTGTAGCCCATGTCGGCATTGCTCAACACGTGCTTCTCGCCCTGCCTGTCGATGGCATGCACTTCGACCACCCGCTCGCGCGTCTCGCCGCCGTTTGCGCCAGCGTTCATCCGCAGTGCGCCACCGACCGTGCCCGGTATGCCGTAATAGAAGAAGAAGCCGCCGATCCCGTGATCGAGCGTCATGGCGGCGAGGTTCTTGTCCGGGCAGATGGCGCCAGCCTTTACACGGTTGTCGCCCACAAGCTCGATGTCACCAAAACCCTTTGCCGAAAGGCGGATCACCACGCCGGGAATGCCGCCGTCGCGCACCAGCAGGTTCGAGCCGACGCCGGCCACCATGACCGGAACCTCTTCCGGAACGAGCTTCAGAAAGGTCACGAGATCATCGACGTCATGTGGCTGGAACATCAGCTCGGCAAGCCCGCCGGCGCGGAACCAGGTCACGCGGTCCATGGGCGCATCCGGCGTCAGCCGTCCCCGAAGCGCGTTGACGCCCTCGCCGAGAGATGCGAGCAGCTTTGTTCCGTCAACCTGTTTCATGCGTCCTGTCCTGTCCCCTGCTCTGTGATGTCGGCCAATTCCTTTGGCAGCGCGGCAGCCCAGTAGGTAATGCTGCCGGCGCCCAAAAGAACCACGAAGTCACCGGGTTGTGCAATGGTGGCGACGAGCGGCGCAAGGCCTTCGGGCCCTTCGACGTAGCGGGCATCGCGATGGCCGCCCGCTTTGATCCGGGAAACCAGCTCCCGCGAGGTGATACCCTCGATCGGCTCCTCGCCGGCCGAGTAGACCGGCGACAGAATAATCGTATCGGCATCGTTGAAGCAGGCCGCGAAGTCCTCGAACAGGCTCTGCAAACGCGAGAACCGGTGCGGCTGGTGCACAGCTATGATTCGGCCTTGGCAGGCCTCCCTCGCGGCGCGCAGCACCGCCTTGATCTCGACCGGGTGGTGCCCGTAGTCATCATAGATCCGAACGTTGTTCCACTCGCCGGTAAAGGTGAAGCGCCGCTTGACGCCGCCGAAGGCGGCAAGGCCCTTGGCGATATCCTCGGAGTTCATGCCGAGCCGGTTTGCGACCGCGATCGCGGCCGTCGCGTTGGAGACGTTGTGGCGACCGGGCATCGGAAGGCGCAGGTCCTTCAGCTCGATCAGCTGGCCCGTACGGCGGCGGCGGATGGCGACGTCGAAGATCGAGGTCGCTCCATCCATGCGGATATTGAAGAAGCGAACATCCGCCTGCGGGTTCTCGCCATAGGTGATGACCTTGCGGTCCTCGATCTTGGAGACCATCGTCTGCACTTCGGGATGATCGAGGCACATCACGCCGAAGCCGTAGAACGGTACGTTTTCGACGAACTGGCGGAAAGCGGCCCGCACCTGATCGAACGTGCCGTAATGGTCGAGATGCTCCGGGTCGATATTGGTGACGACAGCGACATCGGCAGGAAGCTTCAGGAATGTGCCATCCGATTCGTCGGCTTCGACCACCATCCATTCCCCGGCCCCCATGCGGGCATTCGTGCCATAGGCATTGATGATGCCGCCATTGATGACGGTCGGGTCGAGGCCGCCTGCTTCCAGCAGGGCCGCAACCATCGAGGTCGTGGTCGTCTTGCCATGCGTGCCGCCGATGGCGATCGAGCTTCGGAAGCGCATGAGTTCGGCCAGCATCTCGGCGCGGCGCACGACGGGCAGCAGCTTTTCGCGCGCCGCGATCAGTTCCGGGTTGGTCTTCTTGATCGCCGTGGACACGACGACGACCTCGGACTCGCCAAGGTTCTCAGCCTTGTGACCGACGAAAACCTCGATGCCTTTCTCGCGCAGTCGCTGGACGTTGGCGCTTTCGGATTGGTCGGAACCCTGAACGCGGTGGCCGAGATTGTGCAGCACCTCCGCAATGCCGCTCATCCCGATCCCGCCGATACCGATGAAATGGACGAGGCCGATCGTCTGCGGCAGTTTCATGAGCGCTTTTCCTTGAATTGGGCAATCGTCTGGCCGCTGGCAATAGCCTCTACCATGCCGGCAAGCAAGCGCGCGGCATCCGGGCGGCCGGCAGCCTTGGCGCTGGTCGCCATCTCCGCCATGCTCTCCGGGTTGTTCATCGCATCGCGAATGAAGCTAGCGAGAACCTCCGGCGACAGGTCTTTCTGCGGCACGAGCCGTGCTGCTCCCGTCTCGGCAAGAGCGGCGGCATTTGCCGACTGATCGTGATCGAGTGCGAAGGGATAAGGCACGAGGATGGACGGGCGACCGATGACGGCAATCTCCGATACGGTGGAAGCCCCGGAACGGCAGACGAGCAGATGCGCGGCGGCGATCCGTCCTGCCATATCGGTGAAGAACGGCGAGATTTCCGATGTCAGCTCGAATTTCGCCATCGCCGTCCGCGCGCCATCGAGATCCTCCGGCCGGGCCTGCTGCGTCACGTGCAGACGGGCGCGAAGCTCGGGCTCGAGCAGTGCGACGGCTGAGGGAATGGCCTTCGAGAAAAACTGCGCGCCTTGGCTACCGCCAAACACGACAAGCCGGAAGGGCTCGCCCGGGCCAGACGCCGCATAGGGAACCTCCGCAGCCTCAAGCACGGCGGGACGCACGGGATTGCCGGTCGTTACCGTCTTCTTCGCATAGCGCCCGTCCGTTTCCGGCAGAAAGCCGCCGGCAATCGCCGTGACACGCCCGGCAAGGCCCTTGTTCGCGCGGCCCATCACCGCGTTCTGTTCATGAATGATGGTGGGGATGCGCAGCCGGCTGGCAGCAAGAAGCGGCGGCACGGTCGGATAGCCCCCGAAGCCCACAACCACCTTCGGCTTCACTTGCCGGATGATCCCGCGGGCCTCGCGCATGCCGCTCCACAATTGCCAGAGCGAGGACGCGACCTTTACCGGGTTACGCGAACCGATCGTGGCGGAGCGGACGACATGGATGCCCTCGGCGGGGAACGAACCGGCATAACGCTCGGCGCGGTGGTCGGTGATCAGGTGCACCGTGAAATCCAGTGCGGCCAGTTCGTGCGCGAGCGCCTCGGCTGGAAAAAGATGACCGCCGGTACCTCCGGCGGCTAGCATGACAATGCCCTTGGTCAAGACTCGAGACCTCCAGTACGAAGCGTGTTGCGCAAAGCTGCGCAGCGAATATGTATCAAAAAAGCACGGCCGAAATGTTCTAGCGCATAATGTCGAAAACCGGCACCGGTTTCCTTCAACTTTCCAGCAACTTGAAGTGCCTCAGCGCCGCGTGTCGGAACGAAGCGCGGCGCTGTCATTTGGTTGGCGCCCGTTTTGAGCGCACGACGGGAACGCGGCAGTCGCTATTCCGCCGCGACAGGCGCCCCGGTGCGGAACAGGCTGCGCTCCAGAGCGCGCTTTTCTGGGCGGTGACGCGTCAGAGCGAGAATGAAGCCGGCCGTCACGCAGATCGCGATCATCGAGGAGCCGCCATACGAGATCAGCGGCAACGTCATGCCCTTGGCGGGAAGCAGTTCGAGATTGACCCCGACATTGATGATCGACTGGATTCCGATCTGCAACACCAGCCCGGCGACGGCGAAACGGTTGAAGTCGTTGCGCTCGCGGAAGGCATGGCTGAGGCCGCGCATGACGAGGAACGAGAAGATGGCGACGATCACCATGCAGAACACGATGCCGAACTCCTCGGCCGCGACCGAAAAGATGAAGTCGGTATGGCTGTCCGGGATGATGCGCTTGATGATGCCCTCGCCCGGACCCTGCCCCAGCCAGTCACCGCGGATGATCGCTTCGCGCGCCGTGTCGACCTGGAACGTGTCGCCCTCGCCGGTCATGAACCGGTCTATACGGCCGGCCACGTGGGGAAGCAGCGTGTAGGCGACAACCAGACCGCCGACGGCCGAACCGCCGAGCACGACGATCCAGAGCCACGGCATTCCAGCCATGAAGAACATGCCACCCCAGACGGCCGTCGTGAGGATGGTCTGACCAAGGTCGGGCTGGGCGATGAGAAGCGTGGCGACGATGCCGTACAGCAGGATTGCGAAAAGGTTGCCCGGGATTTCCGGCTGGCGAGCATGTTCGGAGAAGAGCCAGGCGCAAACGATGACGAAGGCCGGCTTCATGAATTCGGACGGCTGTATACCGATGGGGCCCACGGAGAACCAGCGGCGCGAGCCCTTGATCTCGACGCCGAAGAAAAGCGCCAGAATCATCATGGCGATGGATGCGGCGAGGATGACGATGGCCGTGCGACGCACCTGACGCGGTGTGAGAAACGACAGGCCGATCATGACGACCAGCGACGGAATGAGAAATGCCGCCTGGCGCTTCACGAAGTGAAAGCTGTCGAGGCCCAGCCGCTCGGCCACGGCCGGGCTGGCGGCGAAGGACAGCATGAAGCCGATGCCCATCAACAGAATGAACGTCGCCAGGAAAAACCTGTCGATGGTCCAGAACCAGTCGGCCACCGGGCCACGCTCCGCACGACTCACCATGTCTTCATCCTCGTCAAAAAGCGCAGTCGCGCCGTAAACCGTCCGGCCGCGGCGACATGAGCCGCCACGGCTGTCAAATCAGCATGGTCGCACCGGGGAGTGCAGCCACATGAGCCACGAATGCATCCCCGCGCATCTCGAAGTTCTTGTACTGATCGAAGCTTGCGCAAGCCGGGGATAACAGAACGGCTGCCGGCAGCCCGTCCCGTGCCGCATCGGCCGCCGCATCCGCCACGGCCTTCTCCAGCGTTTCCGAACGCTCGAAGGGAACGGCATCGCCAAGTGTCGCAGCAAAATCGTCCGCAGCCTGACCGATCAGGTAGGCTTTTGCGATTCTCGCAAAATAGGGAGAAAGCGACGCGATGCCGCCTTCCTTGGGCACGCCGCCGGCGATCCAGTAGATCCGCTCGAAGCTCGACAAGGCCGGGGCCGCAGCTTCGGCATTCGTCGCCTTGCTGTCATTGACGAACGTGACGCCGCCGATGGTCGCAACCGGCTGCATGCGATGCTTGAGCCCTGGAAAGGATGCGAGGCCCGAAAGGATTTCCGCTTTCGACACGCCGACAGCAAGGCAGGCGGCGATCGCCGCTGCCGCGTTCTGTCCGTTATGGCTGCCTCGCAGCGTCGCAATGCCCGAGAGATCGGCAAAGACCTCCGCATGACCGGCCTCGGCGCGCATCACGGCGGCGTCCTGCGCGAAATATCCGTCGCCAAGCGACCGGTGCCGCGCGATCCGAATGACGTGACGACCGGCGAGCGCCACGCGATCCGCAATGGCTTCGCACCAGACATCGTCCACGCCGATGATGGCGGTATGGCTCGCAGCGACGAGGCGCTCCTTGATCGCTGCATAATTTTCCATGGTCCCGTGCCGGTCGATATGGTCGGGCGTGAGGTTGAGAAGAATGCCGGCCGTCGGCTCCAGCGAAGGCGTCAGGTCGATCTGGTAGGACGAGCACTCGACCACGTAGAACCGGTCTTCCGCCAGTGGATCGAGCGTCAGCACCGCAGTGCCGATATTGCCGCCGAGCTGCGTATCCCGGCCGCTGGCGGCGAGAATATGCGCAATCAGCGCCGTGGTCGTGGATTTTCCATTGGTGCCCGTGATGGCGATCAGCGGTGCTGCGGGCGCAAGCGCGCGTCGCTCACGCGAGAAAAGCTCCACGTCACCGATGACCTCGACGCCAGCGCCGCGCGCAAGATCGACCGTCCAGTGCGGCTTCGGATGCGTTAAGGGAACGCCGGGCGACAGAACGAAGGCCGAAAATATCGACCAGTCGGCCTCCCGCAGGTCGCCGGTGCCGATACCCTCGGCCGCAGCCTTTGCCACGCTCCCGGCATTGTCGTCCCACGCCGTCACCATGGCACCGCCGGCAACCAGCGCACGCGCGGTGGCGAGCCCGGAGCCTCCGAGACCGAAGAGAGCGACGTGACGACCTTTGAGCGTGGTGACGGGGATCATCGGCTTACCGCAGCTTCAGCGTGGACAGGCCGACCATGGCCAGAATGACGGCGATGATCCAGAAGCGGATAACGACCTGGCTTTCCGTCCAGCCCTTCTTTTCGAAGTGGTGGTGGATGGGCGCCATGAGAAACACGCGGCGGCCGGTGCGCTTGAACCAGAAGACCTGGATGATGACGGACAGCGTCTCCATGACGAACAGGCCGCCAATGATGACCATGACGATTTCGTGCTTGGTGGCGACGGCAACGGTGCCGATGAGACCGCCGAGCGCCAGAGAGCCGGTGTCGCCCATGAAGATGGCGGCCGGCGGCGCATTGAACCACAGGAACCCGAGCCCCGCCCCGATGACCGCCCCGAGAATGACGGCCAGTTCGCCGGTACCCGGCACGAAATGGATCTGAAGATAGTTGGCGAACACCGCATTGCCGGCGAGATAGGCGATGACACCGAAGGACGCCGCAGCGATCATCACCGGGACGATGGCGAGGCCGTCGAGCCCGTCCGTCAGGTTCACGGCATTGCCGGCGCCGACGATGACGAAGCCACCGAACAGGATGAAGAAATAACCGAGGTTGAGCGTGAAATCCTTGAGGAAGGGAAATGTCAGAGAGGAGCCGAAGGTCGAGCCGGCAGTGCCCGCCGATATCGCCGACCGCATCATGAAGAACACGGCGATGGCGGCGACAGCGAATTCGATCGCAAGACGCGCCTTGCCGGAAAAACCCTTGTCCGACTGCTTCGTCACCTTGAGATAGTCGTCATAAAAACCGATAGCGCCGAAGCCGAGCGTGACGAGCAATGTCGAGACCACGTAAACGCTGGACAGGTCGGCCCAGAGAAGCGACGAGACGACGATGCCGGCAAGGATCATGAGACCGCCCATCGTCGGCGTTCCCGCCTTCTTGAAGTGCGTCTGCGGTCCATCGGCACGGATCGGCTGTCCGCGGCCCTGCCGCACGCGTAGCGACGAGATCATCTTCGGCCCGAACAGGAAGACGATCATGGCGGAGGTGAAAAGCGCAGCCCCGGTGCGGAACGTGATGTACCGGAACAGATTGAAAAACTGGAAATGGTCCGCCAGTTCGACAAGCCAGATGAGCATGAGGGACCCTTCCCCGAAAATTCGATATCGACATGCCTCTCCCGACCGGAGAGGAAAAAGAGGTGGAGCGAGCGCTAGAGCGCCTGCCCCGGTTCGGCCTGCGCCGGAAATGTATCGAGAAGCGCCTGGACAATCCGCCCGCAGCCCGTTCCCTTCGAAGACTTGATCATGACGACATCGCCGGCTCGCACCGAGGCGACTGCGTGGTTGCGCAGATCGTCGACCGCATCGCAATGAACGACGGACACCGTCTCCGGCAGAACATCCCGCAGATGCGTCATCTCCGGCCCGGCAAGCCAGACCGTATCGATGCCCTGCTCCAAGAGCGGTCCGGCGAGAGACGCGTGCGCCTGCGCAGAATGTGCGCCCATCTCCAGCATGTCGCCGAGAATAGCGATCCGCCTTCCGCCCTCGGCGATTTCGGCCTCGCCGAGAAGAGCGATGGCCGCGCGCATCGAAGCGGGGTTGGCATTGTAACTTTCATCGATCAGCGTCAGCGTGCCTGTGCCGACGGACAGGCGATGACGTTCGCCGCGGCCCTTTTCAGGTTGCAGGGTCGCCAGCGCTGAAATCACCTTGTCGAGGTCTGCGCCGACAAGCGCCGCTGCACCGAGCACCGCGAGCGCGTTCTCGGCGATATGCCTGCCCGGAGCGCCGAGCGGGATCTCGAGCGTGCGACCGTCGATCATCGCCCAGAGCGTGCCGCCCTCAGGCGTCGCCGCATATTCGATCATCCGGAAATCGGCGCGCTGATCGACACCGAAGCTGTGAACGCTGGAGACGCCAAGCATCGCGGCGGCCTTCTCCAGCGTGCCGAACTGCGCATTGTCGCGGTTGAGAAGGACGTGACCGCCATCGACCAGCCCTTCCATGATCTCGGCCTTCGCCGTGGCGATCTCATCGAGATCGCGGAAGTTGCCCAGATGGGCGGCCGCGATCGTGGTGATGAAGGCGACATGCGGACGAACCATTCGCACCAGCGGCCGGATCTCGTCCGGGTGGTTCATGCCGATTTCGAAGACGCCGTAATCGGTCGCTTCCGGCATGCGTGCGAGCGTCAGCGGCACGCCCCAGTGATTGTTGAAGGAGGCGACGGACGCATGGACGCGGCCGCTCGGCGACAGCGCGTGCCGCAGCATCTCCTTGGTGGTCGTCTTGCCGACGGAGCCTGTGACCGCGATGATCTTGGCCGCACTCCGGTCGCGCGCCGCGCAGCCGAGCCGGACCAGGGCGGCGAGAACATCGTCCACCACGATCATCGGTGCGATCAGACGCCCGAGCGCCGGCAGCTTGCCTTCGCTGACCACCAGAAGTGCTGCGCCATTGGCAATGGCGAGCCCGGCATAATCATGCCCGTCCACGCGGTCGCCCTTGATGGCGAAAAAGGCTTCGCCCTTGCCCATGGCGCGGCTGTCGATCGAGATGCCGGTGATACCCTGCGGCAGGTTGCCCACAGGGCGACCGTGCATCGCCGCCATCAGGTCGGCGCTCGTCCAGAGAAAACCCATGTCGTCAGCCTCCCACTTCCTGGCCCGCCGTCCCTTGCGCACCAAGAGCCTTGCGAATTTCGGCATGGTCCGAGAAGGGCAGCGTGACCGTACCGACCGTCTGTCCCTGCTCGTGACCCTTGCCTGCGACGATCAGCGTGTCGCCGGTTCCGAGTATACCGACGGCATGCCGGATAGCCTCGGCGCGATCGGCGATTTCGGTCGCGCCGGGTGCCGCAGCAAGGATCTCGCTGCGAATCGTTGCCGGCGTTTCCGAACGTGGATTGTCATCCGTCACGATCACGATATCGGAGAGCCTGGCAGCGATCTCGCCCATCAACGGCCGCTTGCCCTTGTCACGGTCGCCGCCGCAGCCAAACACCGTGACGACGCGTCCGGTGGTAAACGGGCGGACAGACGACAGGACCTGCGCCAGCGCGTCGGGCTTGTGGGCATAATCGACATAGGCCAGCGCGCCTTCCGGCGTCTGGCCTACAAGTTCCAGTCGGCCCGGCGCGCCCTGCAGCTTCTCAAGCGCCAGCATCACCGTGGGCGCATCCACACCCGTGGAAAGAGCAAGACCGGCGGCAACCAGCGCATTTGATATCTGGAAGTCGCCCGCAAGCGGCAGGTTCACCTCGAAAATACGTCCATCGACATGGATTTCGGCAATCTGCTTGTGGCGGAAATGCTCGACGCGCTTCAGAGCGAGATAATCGCCCTTGCGCCCGACGGTGCGCACGTCGCTGCCGGCTGCTTTTGCGGCACGGATCGCGGCATCCGACCATTCGTCGTCGGAAAAGATGATCGCCGGCGCGCCCTTGGGCAGCAGCGCTTCGAACAGGCGCATCTTGGCGCCGAGATAATGCTCGATATCAGGATGGTAATCCATGTGATCGCGGCCGAGATTGGTAAAGGCCGCAGCAGAAAGACGCACACCGTCGAGCCGGCTCTGGTCGAGCCCGTGGCTGGAGGCTTCCATGGCCGCATGCGTCACGCCCGCAGCAGCCAGTTCCGAAAGCAATTGGTGCAGCGAGACAGGGTCCGGTGTCGTGAGCGACCCGTAATCGTTGCGACCGGGCGCCACGACGCCCGTCGTGCCGATCATCGCTGCCGCGAGACCGGCCTGCGCCCAGATCTGACGCGTGAAGGATGCAACGGAGGTCTTGCCGGCCGTGCCGGTCACCGCAACCATCGTTTCCGGTTGCGCTTCAAAGAACCGCGCTGCCGCGAGGGAGAGAAACTTGCGCGTGGAGGCAACACGCAGGACAGGAACCGAGAGCTTGGAGCCAAGATCCTCCTCGGTAACGATGGCGACCGCGCCGCGCGAGACGGCATCATTTACATAGACGCTGCCGTTCGCCTTGTTGCCAGGAACGGCCACGAACAACATGCCAGGCGAAACCTTGCGACTGTCGGCGGTCAACCCGCCAATATCGGCATCGGCCCGGCCTGAAGGCGGAAGGGTCCCAGCCCCGTTGTTACCATCTGCAAGCGTCGCAAGGTCACTGATCTTCATCGATTGCACTTTTCCCAACACGATTCCCCAGGGCCATCACAGCCGCGTGACCGTCCTTTACCGTTCAATACGCCACAAGCAAGGCGGAACCGTCGGCACCGAACTTCGGCTCGACGCCCAGAAGCGGCGCGGAACGACTGATGATGTCGTGGACCATCGGGGCTGCCGTGTTGCCGGCGAGCGCTGCACCGTTGCCCTTGTCCGTCTTCGGCTCATCGATGAAGGTCAGCACCACATAGCGCGGATCGTCGATCGGAAAGCCGGCAAGGAAGGCATTGAAGTTGGCGTCGCTCGAATAGCGTCCATTGACGACCTTGTCGGCCGTCCCCGTCTTGCCGCCGACGTTGAAGCCGGGAACGCGCGCGTTCCGGCCCGATCCGTGGACACCGTTCCAGCGGAAGAGATACCGCATGTCGTCGCTGGTGGATTTCTTGATGACCTGCGTAGAGGCGGCAGCGGCGTCCTCAATCGAGCGCGGCAGGAAGGTGGGCTCGATGAGCTTTCCGCCGTTCAGCAGCGCCCCGCCGGCAACCGCCGTCTGCAGCGGCGTGGTCGAGACACCGTGGCCGAACGAGATGGTGATTGAGTTGATCTTCTTCCAGACCTTCGGCTGGCTCGGCATCTTGATCTCGGGCAGCTCCGTCGGGATCCTCGTCAGAAGACCGAGGCGGGTGAGGAATTCCTTGTGCGCGTCGATGCCGACGATATCAGCCATCTTGGCCGTGCCGATGTTGGACGAATACTGGAAGATCTCCGGCACAGTCAGCACGCGGTGCTTGCCGTGGAAGTCCTTGATGGTGAAGCCGCCGATGCGGATCGGGAAACGCGCGTCGAAACTGTCAGTCAGCTTCACCTTGCCGCTGTCGAGCGCCATCGCCGTCGTGAACGACTTGAAGGTGGAGCCCATCTCGAACGTACCGTTCGACATGCGGTTCATCCAGCCTTCCTTCGCCCCGTCCGCCGGCTTGTTGGGATCGTAGTCGGGATAGGAAACCATGGCGAGAATTTCGCCCGTCTTCACATCCATGACGACGCCACCGGCCGCGAGCGACTTGAACTTGACCATGGCATCGACGACGACGTCGCGCATGATGTTCTGAACGCGAAGGTCGATCGACAGGCGCACGGGCTCCAGCTTCGCGTCGCTCGTCATGCCGATGGCGGCGAGGTCGGCGAGGCCCTGGTTGTCGATCCAGCGCTCCATGCCGGCAATGCCGCGGTTGTCGACATTGACGTGACCGACGATATGCGAAGCGGTGACGCCGCCCGGGTAAAAACGGCGCTTCTCCGGCCGGAAGCCGATGCCGGGAATGCCGAGCGCGAGGATTTCGCTCTGCTGCTTCGGCGTCAGCTGGCGGCGCAGCCACTGGAAGCGCGATTTGGACTTCAGCTTGTTGTAGATGTCGGCATTGTTGAGGTTCGGCAGCACGGTCGCCAGCTGCTCGACCGCCTCGTCCGCATCCACGATCTTGTGAGGCTCGGCGAAGAGCGACACGGTGCGGATATCGGTGGCCAGAATCTGGCCGTTCCGGTCGAGAATGTCAGGCCGTGAGGCCATCAGATTGTCGGCGCGGCCGATGCTCGATACCGTCTCGGGCTGGGCGAAACCGTACTGGATCAGCCGTCCGCCGATGATGCAGTAGACGACCGAAAAGCCGGCGATCACGATGGCCACGCGGCTGCGAGCCTGGTTGCCACGCCGCTTGCGGATGCCCTCGAACGGCGCGCCGCGCGAAAGGTCGCCGGGATGATTGTTGCCGCCGGCGGAGAAGTGCGCCTTGCTCTTGACGACCATGATGCGGGAAAGAAACGACATCAGCGCGCCACCGAACCTGTTGAGATCTTGTCGGTCTTCTGGCCATCGCTCGATGCGACGGCCGGAACGGTTTTCTTCTTGCCCTTGCTGTCCTTCTCCTCGGGCGGAGGGACATCGGCCTTCAACATCGGCAACTCTTCGGGATGCGCAAGCTGCGTCGGATCCGTGGGAACGAGCTGCAGGTCCTTGTCATAGGCTTTCACGAGGCGATCGAGCCGGTTCGGCTGGGTCAGAAGAGCCCAGTCGGCCCGGAGAAGGTCGATCGTGTCTTCCTCGAGCTTGATCTGCGCATCCAGCGAGCGGACTTCCTCAAGCTTGTTCTCAGCCTTGTGCTTGATCGTGTAGGTCACCGTCGCCGCAGCGGTCATGACGACGATCAGCACGATATCGAGTGTTCTCAGCATGCGTCAGCCTCCCAGCTTCGAAAGACTTGCAAGGTCTGGCAGATCGAAAATCGACATGTCGGCGGCCTCGGCTGGGGCATGCGTGCGTTCCCCGACCCGCAGCTTGGCGGAACGGGCGCGCGGATTTCTGGATGATTCGTCTTCGCTGGCAGCGATCATCGCCTTGCCAACTGGTGCGAAGGTTGCCGGTCGCTCGTGCATAATGGGAAGATGGCGGGAGCCCGAAGCCTTGCCGGCGCGATCCTGAAAGAACTTTTTGACGATCCGGTCTTCGAGCGAATGGAACGTCACGACGCTCAGCCGTCCGCCGGGCTTCAGCGACCGCTCGGCTGCAAAGAGCGCCTGAGCCAGTTCGCCGAGTTCGTCGTTGACGAAGATGCGCAGCGCCTGAAAGACGCGGGTCGCCGGGTGGATCTTGTCCTTGGCCTTGCGGGGGGTCACCACCTCGATGAGCCCGGCGAGATCCCGGGTCGTCTCGAACGGCGTCTCGGCGCGTCGCTTCTCGATGGCCCGCGCGATACGGCCGGACTGCGGCTCCTCGCCGAGGAAGCCGAAGATGCGGATAAGGTCGCCGACCTTCGCACGGTTGACGACATCGGCAGCAGAAACGCCATCGGACGACATGCGCATATCGAGCGGGCCGCGACGCTGAAAGGAAAAGCCCCGGTCCGCCTCATCGATCTGCATGGAGGAAACGCCGATATCGAGCACGACACCATCAAGCCCGCCTTCGGGCGCATGCCGGGCCAGCTCGGAAAACTGTGCGTGAACGAGAGTAAGGCGGCCATCGCTCGCCGCGACAAGCGCCTGTCCGGCAGAAATGGCGCTCGGGTCGCGGTCGAGCGCGATGACATCGGCACCGCTTTGCAGAATCGCGGACGTGTACCCTCCCGCACCGAACGTGCCATCGAGGATCGTCTTGCCCGCTCCCGGCTGAAGACTGTTCAAAACCTCTGGGAGAAGAACCGGAATGTGGCGGACCGGTCCGCCATCGGCTCCAGCTGCACTGTCGCCAAGATCCGCCACCATTCCGTCTCTCCATGCTAGCCGGGGCGCAGACCTCGCAACCTGCGTTCCTGACGTGCCGTCGCCTGCGTTTCCTGAAACACCTGCGGCGCCCATAACTGAAAGTGATCCGCCCGGCCAACGAAAGTCACCTCGTTGGTGATGCCGGTGAAGTCGCGGATAAAATCCGTGACCATCAACCGACCTTCCTGGTCGAGCTTCATGAAGACCCCGCCCCCGTGAATTAGGAGCGACATCTCGTTGGCCTGCGGCGAAAACGGATCCTCGTCCGCAATCTGCCGCTCGAAACGATCCAGCAATTCCGGTCCGCCCGCACTGATGGCAGGGAACACGAAGTCCTGGAAACAATACAGCTCCCGTATATCCAGCTTCGCCAGCACGCCGCGAAACGACGAGGGAACGGAAACCCGCCCCTTCGCGTCGATACGGTTGGTAGCATGCGAGAGAAAGCGGTTCATGACGCGCAACAGCCGTTTTCATCCAATGCGCCGACGGCAAACGCCCGCAAGCAACCCCGGAAGCAGACACAATACGCCACCGCCGGGCGACGTGCCCGTTCCAAAACCCCTCTCGGGGCAACCACCAAACTCGCGATGATCGGGTCTTCAACGACCCCTGTGCAGTGCATGAGTGGGATAGCATGGGACCATATGGGGGTCAATGGGATTTGGGTCGCTGGAGGGGCCACCTCCACCGTTCATTGATAGACTGTTAAGTTTAACAAATGGTTACGATGGCTTCGGCAACACCTTGTTTGCAAAGCGGGATCAGACACGGCGAAAACACCGCAATCGGCATCAGGACATGCTCAAATACGTGAGAGAACAGTAACATAAGGGAAATGCGGAGGCCCGCCGAAATGGTGCGTTGCACCGCAGGAATAGCGGGAAGGAAAAACGCCAGTCGGCCTGTAAGCCGGGTTCTGTATGGCTCCGGCCGGTTGAGGACCGGAACGTGGCAGCCATTCATCTGGGACGACGCTCGCGCGCCGCCTCGTGCAACCCACCCGGATGACTGGCCCGGAACAGGCCGGAAGCCTTGCGGCTCCCACGTCATCCCTATTCGGTCTTGCTCCCGGTGGGGTTTACCGTGCCGCCCCTGTTACCAGACGCGCGGTGGGCTCTTACCCCACCCTTTCACCCTTACCCGCGTCAGACGCGGGCGGTTTGCTTTCTGTGGCACTGTCCCTGAGGTCGCCCTCGCCGGACGTTATCCGGCACCGTTTTTCCGTGGAGCCCGGACTTTCCTCCCCCCGCAACCTTTCGGTCATAGCGGAGAGCGGCTGCCCGGCCGACTGGCAGCGCCCTGATAGCGGAGACTTCCAGCCTTGGCCAGCGTTTATCCACGCCGGAGAGGCAAGGTCTCAGGCAAAGACCGGCGCGAAGGACTGGCTGTATCCTTCGCCGTCCACCTTGCCATCGAGGATCAGCGAAGCCCCCAGCCGGCCGATCTCATCGCAGCTTTTCGCCGCCATCCCATTGCCGCCGGTCAGAACCGCGACGCGATCGGATGAGACATAGCCGATATAGGGATAGCCGGTTTCCGTCAGCGAGACGACGCATGGCGAAAAATGTGTGGAGGCCGGCGTGAAGGCCGGCAGGACATCGGCAAGATGCCGCGCGAGATGCGCTGCGGCTTCCGCTCGCCCCCCGCTGCGGAACCACGACCGGATGTGCGCCTCGTCGCGAAGCTGAAGATTGTCCGGATCGCCACCGATCTTGATATAGGTCTTGCCGTCCGGATAGAGGATCGGTGGCAGGAGATAGAAGCTCTCCGCTTCCGTCGGTCCGTTGCGAATAAGCGACGGCATAGCCGACAGGCGCTCCCGATCCGTCTCCGCCACTTCCGCAAAAAGAACCGTGCGCGCCATAACCTGCATGGCGGGCTTGCGGCGCAGAAGCGTCTCCGAGAGCGCGAAGCCACCGGTCGCCACCAGCACCTTCTGCGCCTGATAGGTGGCGCCGTCGGCCATCGTCACGGCCACGCCGTCCGCCGTCTCGGCAAGGCCCGTCACCTCACGGCTGATGACGGCGGCGCCGGCCATTGCCGCGCAAACGGTTTCTGCGGCGACCAGCGCCCGCGGGTTGACATGCCCGGCGTCCCTCGCCTCGAAGATCCCGCTTTCATGATCATGGAAGGAAAAATAGGGAAAGCGCGATTGGAGGCCGGGTGCATCCATGTACGCCACGGGGACGCCAAGCTTTTTGGCGGCGGCATCGACATTGCCGAGATAGGCGCCACCGTCCGCTCCGGCGATCAGGCAACCGACCTCGGTGTAGAAGGAAACACCGGACCGGCTCTCGATGCCCCGATAGCGCTCGATGGAGCGGCGGGCCATGCGGGCCCAGTCGCTGTCGCTATCGATGGTGCGGGTGATCCGGCCGTTGTCGTAGTGGCTGGAGAAAACGCCTTCGTGGGTGGCCCAGTTACCTGGCTCGTCCGGCCCGATCAGGGCGACGTTCGCCCCGCTGACGGCCAGATGGCGCGCGGCGGCCGCGCCCATCATGCCCTTGCCGACCACGATCGTGTCGAACGTTCCGCTCATCGTCTTCTCCGGAATTGACCGGTCTCCACAGTGGCCTTGTCGTTTACGAGTCCAGCAGCGTCTGGACCTTGCCGCAATAGCGCCTGGAGACCGGGTTCATGCGGGTGGCGCCATGACCGGCGTTGTAGCGCAGGATGGTGCCACAGGTGAAGCCGCCGGACAGCCGATGGGCCTTGGCAAGATACTTCATGCCGAACTTGATGTTGGTTTCGGGATCGAAGAGCCCTGCCCGGCTGCCGCCATATCCCATCATGCGTGCCGTTGCCGGCTTGATTTGCATCAACCCGATCTCACCGGCACTGCCGCGCGCCTTCGGATTGAAATTGCTCTCGACACGGATGACGGCCTGCGCCAGATCAACCGGTACGCCGAAGGCCTCCGCATATGTCGCGATGAGGCTGGAATAGGCCGGAGCGTCCATCTCGAAGTCAGCGAGCGGAAAGCCGAGCGTCTGGCCGACGTCCGGCAGCGCACGCGTCATGTCGGATGTCTTGACGTCTTCGAGAGAGGCTGTTCTCGTCTGAGGAGACTGGAGGGAAAGTTCTGTGGATGCAGTCTGGTAAGCGGCTTCCGGTGCCGGCACCACCGGCGCGACTGCGCCATCTAGTGCACCGGCGAATGATGGTTGAACCCCTGAAAAAAGCACGCAAAAGCAGGCGGCTGCCTGGACGACAGTCGTTCGTCTCATGAATTTTGTAAACTCCGCTGGGATCGGGAAGCCAGCGGACGCCCCGCCCCGGCCTCATCCGATCCATGATCATGGTCATCAGCGGGGAACGGTACGCAACCCTCAGGACCCCGCCCTCGGTACGACGTCAAAATCCGTGTGGAACATGGTCATGATATGGCGATGCAGCAATTTGCTGCGGAACGGCAAATGCGACCGGTCTTCTCAGCGGGTGAATTGCGGCAACGAACCGAGCAGCCTGTGCAGCGTGTCGAGCGTCGAAATATCGGCGATGCCATCGATTTGGCTCGGGCGGAAATGCCGCTGGAAGGCCTCCACGACGCCGTGGGTCTTCTCGCAGAATTCTCCAGTCACCTCAAGGCCATAGCCGTAGAGCGAGAGCATGCTCTGCACCGCCTCGACCGGCTGCCCCTTATCGCCCCGCTGGAAGTAGCGCCCGCCACCGACAGGCGTCGGCTCGACCCAGTGACCAACACCGTTTTCATACAAGTTCTTCCAGGGGAAATTTTCCCCCGGATCGACCTTGCGTACAGGTGCGATATCGCTGTGCGCAAGCACCCTTTCCGGGGCGATGGACCAGCGCTCGACACAAAACTGACACAGTTCGGCGACTGCCGCGATCTGAACCAATGGGTAATCGGGCAAGCCGCCGGGATGGCCGGCATTGGCGATCTCGATGCCGATCGAGCGGGAATTGATGTCCGTCTCGTTCTTCCACACGCTCTTGCCAGCGTGCCACGCACGGCGATCCTCCGCCACGAGTTGATCCACCCGACCATCCTCGTGCACGAAGTAGTGGCTGGAGACCTGGCTTTCCTCGCGACACAGCCAATCCAGCGCACCGGCCGCCGTCGGCATGCCGGTATAGTGGAGGATGATCATATCAGGACCGGAAACGCCCAGCCGCTCGTTATGATTGGGCGAAGCAACGAACCGCGCCTTGGGGAAATCGCAAACAGGAAGGCTCATGCCGCGCGACGTTCCCGTTCGATCGCTGCATAAGCTGCATTGAACGCCGCCATCCGGTCGTTGGCGGTGGCATGCTGCTCGGCCGGAACGCCGCGTGCCACAAGAAGGTCCGGGTGATGCTCGGAGACGAGCACGCGGTAGCGCCTGCGGATGGTCGAGAAATCGTCCTTGCGCGAAACGCCGAGCAGCGCATAGGGATCCACGCCTTCGAGATAGGCGTGCCGCGAGAGAATCGTCTCGAATTTCACCTCGTCCATTCCGAAGATTTCGGCGACGCGGCGCAGGAAGGCGAGCTCCTTCTCATGCAAGGCGCCATCGGACTTGGCGATATGGAACAGCCCGTCGACGATGTCCTCCAGCACAGGGCAGTTGGCTTCCCCGGAAACGCAGAGCCCAGAAAGCTTCTCTGCATAGGCCTCATATCCCGCCACATCCTGGCGGGCGAGATTGTAGAGCCGGGCCACGTTCTGAGCCTGATCCTCCGGGAACTTGAAGATCTGGCGAAATGCCGACACTTCGGCTTCCGTCACCACGCCATCAGCCTTCGCCATCTTGGCCGACAGAGCGATCATGGCGACGGAAAAGGCAACCTTGCGACGCGTCTCGGGGTCACCCTCGAACAGCGTCCGGATCGCTTCGACGAGACCCGACAGCGCATTGCCGGTCGATGTCACGATTCCGATGAGGCGATCCCAGATCGACATGAGAGTTTTCTTTCCGTTTGGCCGGCCTGTCCGTCAGGCCCGTTTTGTCCGGCGGTGATGTCAGGACGAAAGCATCGCGCGTGCGATTTGTTGCATCGGAACCACGGACATCTTCGGTCGTGTTCCGCGAGGAGCTAAAGTCTGATCAGATGTCGTTGCCGATTGCAAGACGAGGAAGGCCGCGAATGACAATTTTGTGATGGCCCTCACTACTTTATGGCTTCAATTTGCGCTGTGCGCTCGGCAGCCGTGCGGTTCATGTCATTTTACTTGTAGGGGATCTGGGCTAGGACAGGTGCGGAACCCGATGAATGGCATCATCCCGAGGAGGAATCATGGCCAAGCAGAAAGTCGCAATGCTCACGGCGGGCGGTCTCGCTCCGTGCCTGTCGTCTGCCGTAGGCGGATTGATCGAGCGCTACACCGATATCGCGCCCGATATCGAACTTATGGCCTATCGCTCCGGCTATCATGGTCTGCTTCTTGCCGACCGGATCGAAATCACGCCGCAGATGCGCGAAAAGGCAGGGCTTCTGCATCGCTACGGTGGCTCGCCCATCGGCAACAGCCGCGTCAAGCTCACCAACGCCGCCGACTGCGTCAAGCGCGGTCTCGTCAAGGAGGGTGAGAACCCGCTGCGTGTCGCAGCCGAGCGCCTTGCCTCCGACGGCGTGACGATTCTCCACACGATCGGCGGCGATGACACCAACACGACGGCCGCCGACCTTGCCGCCTATCTCGGCGCCAACGGCTATGACCTCACCGTCGTCGGCCTGCCGAAGACCGTCGATAACGACGTCGTGCCGATCCGCCAGTCGCTCGGCGCCTGGACCGCTGCCGAATACGGCGCGAAGTTCTTCGACAACGTCAGCAACGAACAGAGCGCGGCTCCCAAGACGCTGATCGTTCACGAAGTCATGGGCCGCCACTGCGGCTGGCTGACGGCCGCCACGGCACGCGCCTACATGCAGACGGTGGAAAAGACCGAGTTCGTCGATGGCTTCATGATGAACAAGGACCTCAAGACTATCGATGGCCTCTATCTCCCCGAAACGGCCTTCGACCTGCAGGCCGAAGCCGAGCGCCTGCGCGCCGTGATGGCAAAGACCGGCTATGTCACTCTGTTCGTCAGCGAAGGTGCCTGCATGGATGCGATCGTTGCCGAACGCGAAGCTGCAGGTGAAACCGTGAAGCGCGACGCCTTCGGCCACGTCAAGCTCGACACCATCAATGTCGGCAACTGGTTCTCCAAGCAGTTCGCAGACCTCCTCGGCGCACAGCGCGCCATGGTGCAGAAATCGGGTTACTATGCCCGCTCGGCACCCGCCAACATCGACGATCTGCGTCTCATACAGGGCATGGTGGATCTTGCGGTCCAGAGCGCCCTCGACAAGGTCTCGGGTGTTACCGGCCATGACGAGGATCATGGCGGCAAGCTGCGCACGATCGAGTTCCCGCGTATTCGCGGCGGCAAGCATTTCAACACCGCCACCCCATGGTTCGGCGACGTGATGGATGCGATCGGCCAGAGCTGGAAAGCGGCGCACTGACACCCGGGACGCCGGGAGTGTGGCGATCGATCGATCGATGTCCAGCCATGCGTTTCCCGGTGCCGCTGGACTGAAAAACGTGGCGCCGAAGCTCGAAAAACGAGAGCTTCGGCGCCTGCATTTCCGGGCTTCCGCACCTGTGGAGAAGGGCGTCGCCACCCCCCATTTCCCGCCCTCGCTTGCGACCCGTCTTCATATAGGTTAATGACGGGCACGACATGGCGGCTTTTGGCTGCAGCACTGGTAAGGCTACGGGGCCACAAAGCACGAAAGCGACAGCATGGCAGTTTCACGTCTTTCCGTTCATAAACAATCTCTTACGGCATGCGCACTGATCTCGGCGACCTTGATGGCGGGATGCTCGAGCGTTGAGCGCACTCCGATGGAGCAGTTGATGGCAGCGCAGACGGTCACGCCGCTTGCCAAGCCCGGAACGGAAATGACGGCCTACGCCCTTCCGACGCCGGATGGTGCCGCCACTACGGCCGCAGCCGCCCTTGCCGCCCAGACGGCCGGAACGTCTGCGACAACCGCTTCTTCGACAAGCCAGGCTTCGACCACACCCGGCACTGCCGCAGCACCGGTGGCCACGGCTTCGGCTGAGGCCGCAAAGACCGCGCCAGGCACACCTTCGAGCGTGAACGCGCTTGCCAGCACCGAAGTCGCATCGATCGCTCCGTCCAGGACGACGACGTCCGTGAATGCGGCCAACCCGCTTCTCGCCAGCACCGCGACCGACGCCCTGCCGGAAAACGCGAACGCAATGATCAACGTGCAAAAAGTCTCGGTAAAGCCGACGATCGCTAGCGCCGGCGCCATGGAGTCGGACTTCGACACGGGCGAGCCGGTCGGCCTTGAAACGCTGGTGGCAAAACGCATGATCGTTCCCGCCGCCAAGCCGCAACTGATTTCCGTCGCTTATTCCAAAATGGAATCGGCAGCCAGCGCTATCCTCGGCCGCGACAAACCGACGAGTTCGCGTCCCGAACTCGACAAGCTGATCACCCACTACGCCAAGCTGAACGGCGTCCCCGAGGATCTGGTCCATCGCGTCGTCCGCCGCGAAAGCACATACAATCCGCGCGCCTACCACAACGGCAATTACGGCCTGATGCAGATCCGCTACAACACGGCCAAGGGCCTTGGTTACAGTGGTCCGCCGGAAGGTCTGTTCGATGCGGAAACCAATCTGAAATATGCGACACAATATCTGCGCGGTGCCTGGGTCGTTGCTGAAAACCAGAACGACAATGCCGTCAAGCTCTATGCCAGCGGCTATTACTACCACGCCAAGCGCAAGGGCCTCCTCGACACCCTCGGTATGCGATAAGGCATACGACGGATAAGTGCTCTCACGATGAGAAGACGCAACGAAGTCTTGTCATAGGAACGACGCGGGAGCGTTAGCGCCTTATACTGCGCCGCCAGCCACCTCTCCGTTACCACGGACGCTCAATCCCCGTCAGGGCTGCGGCTCTGCCAGCGCGGCGATGATATCCCGATGGAGCACGCTGTCGTCATATCCTGACTGGCGCGGCGTCAGGCCCAGCCTGACCACGGCGAGCTTCATCGAGGGAACCAGCAGGATCGACTGCCCGTCATGCCCTCGCATCCAGTAGGCATCGCTTGGAAACCCCAGAGCCTCCTGCCCGGTCTTCATCCACACCTGCCCGGAGCCGAACCGGCCGTTGGAGGCTGGCGTCGCTGTCCGCATCAGGCGGACATAGTCCGGCGGAAGGATCTGCTCGTCGTTCCATACGCCATCCTGCAACAGGAAAAGCGCGAACCGCCCCCAGTCCCGCGCCGTTGCATACATATAGGATGATCCGACAAAGGTGCCGTGAGCGTCGGGCTCAAGAATAGCGCTGCTCATGCCGAGTGGCCGGAACAGGGCGGCACGCGGAAACGTCAGCGCCTCGCGGGGGCTGGCGAACGAATTCATCCACAGGCGCGACAGGATGACGGATGTCCCGCTGGAATAGGAAAACTGCGTGCCCGGTGCCGTATCGAGCGTTTTCGACGCGGCATAGGCCGCCATATCGTTTTCAAGGAAAAGCATGCGTGTAGCATCCGTCACGCTACCGTAGCTCTCGTTGAAGCCAAGGCCGCTCTGCATGCCGAGCAGGTCCGACAATGTGATCCGGCTTCGCTCGTCGTTCCGCCATTGCGGCAGGAGGTCGGATTTATCGAGCGCCATCTGCCCATCCCGAACCCGAAGACCGATCAAGGCGGCCGTCACCGTTTTAGTCATGGACCAGCCGAGAAGCGGTGTGGAGACATAGAAGCCGCGTCCATAGCGCTCGGCGATGATCCGACCATCCTTGATGACGACGAGGCCACGCAAACCGGGCCCCGCCCGCTGGTCGTCCTCGATCAAGGCCTGAACGCCGGCATTCGCCACGAGAGCACCGCCATCCGGCCAGGGTTGCGTCGTATCAGGCTCCACGCCACGACGGCGCAGCGACCGGTTGCCGGGGAAGGCTGCGAAAGCACCGTCGGTCACGTTCGAGCAGCCGAGACCGTCGCGGAAGATCGCATGGCCCGGCGCGGCAAAGCCGAACATCCGCGCCGTCACCGTCTTGCGCTGCTCGTCCACGGATACGCGAATGAAGCGGAGCAAGGGATGGCCGGGCGCCTGAACATCATCGGCGAGAACCTCCGATGCATTGCGGCCGGCAACGAACAGGCTGGAACAGACCATCTTTGCCGCGTAGCTGTCGCCGAGTCTGAGGAGGTCGGGAGGGGCAACCGTCAGCCAGGTCCCGACTCCGGCCACAACCGTGAACAGCCCACCGGCCATCGACATGAGAAACGTGCGTCTGCGCATGATCCGGTTCCGCATGACTGCAGGCCCGCAGCCGGCCGATGCGGCAGGAAAACAGGCCTTGCAGCGAATGAAGCTGCCACGACGTCATGCCCTGCTGGAGAGAAAGGCATGCACGTGCGCGGGCGAAAGCAAGGCGGCCGGACGAAGCCGCGTCCAAGCCGACGCCGCGCCCACTATGGCCGTTTCGAAGGGGTGAACGCAACCCGCAAGACCTGCGGTCGCCCGCTCAGGTCTTCGCGCCGTGCACGCGGTTGCGGTCGAGAATGGCCGACACGTCGCCTGCCGCCACAGGCCGCGAGATGAGAAAACCCTGAATGGCATTCGCCCCGCGCGAGCGCGCATACTCGAGTTGCCGCTCCGTCTCCACGCCCTCGATCGTCGTGGAAACATCGAAAGTGGTGCCAAGCCTCAGGATGATATCCACAAGCTCCGCATCCCGCTTGCTGCCCAGCATCGCCTCGGTAAAGGAGCGATCAATCTTCAAATGATCGAGAGGGAAGCGGCGCAGGTTGTTGATCGAGGAAAAGCCGATGCCGAAATCGTCCAGCGCGATCTTCACGCCCTCCGCACGCAGTTCCATCAGGCTGTCGGCGATGACGGCAGGATCGACCGAGAAGATCGATTCGGTGACTTCGATTGTCAGGCGCTCGGGTGCGAGACCCGACCGGCGCAAACAATCCCGGACATAGGGCAGGAAGGTCGGGTCGCGGAACTGATCGCCGGCGACATTGACAGCAACCCCGATCGGCGAAGGCCAGCGCTTCGCCTCGTCGCAGGCCGTGCGAACGACCCAATTACCGATCGGCATAATGAGACCCGTCGTCTCCGCGATGGAGATGAACTGATCCGGCGCAATGATGCCCTTCTGCGGGTGCCGCCAGCGGATCAGCGCCTCGAAAGCCTTGATCATGCGCGTTTCAGAGCAGACGATCGGCTGGTACTCCAGGAAGAACTCGTTCCGGTCGAGCGCCCGCGAGAGATCGTATTCCAATTCGGATCGGGCCGATGCCTCGGCCGACATCCCGGCTTCGTAGAAGACATGACTGTTGCCGGCCGTCTGTTTGGCCTTCATCACGGCGAGATCCGCCCGGCGCAACAACGCCGACATGGACAGGTCGTTGGGAGTCGGCACGGCAATGCCGATGCTCCCGCCGATCCAGACCTCACCGGCAGAGAGCACGAAAGGGGTGCTCAGAATGGTCTTGATCGTTGCGCAGATATCCTCGATCTTGCCACGCGACGGTGATCCCGCAACGTGAACCGCGAATTCGTCCGCGCCCAGCCGGTAGATCGTCCCGACGCCCGTCAGCACACTGGCAAGACGCCTTGCGATCGAGATCAGAACCTCATCGCCAGCCGCATGGTCCATCGCGTCGTTGACGAACTTGAACCGGTCGAGGTCGATCAGGAGAAGTGCGCCCCGCCCTTCACTCTGCGGACGGTTCAGGAGCGCCGTCAGGTCATGTTCGAGCGCGAACCGGTTGTAGATGCCGGTGAGATGATCGATGTGCAGCATCGGCACGATCGGTTGTGCCCGCGTCTCGCGGTCACCGTTCGTGTCATTCGAGCTCCTGTACCCGAATCGTCTCTTTTTCAGCCACGTCAACATCATGCTCTTTCCGACAAGGAATCACCTGCTCCGCGGGGCGCCATGCCCTCCTCAGCCAACTGAAGGACGGAAAGACATGCCAAGTTATACTTTTGGTTGATCCCGAGCGGCCTGCCAAGCAGACTTTGAAGGTTTGGTAAACGGCAAACCGGGGGTCCACAGCCCGCGTCACGAAAGTGTTGCGCTAGCGTCCTAGAAGCATCGCATCTTCAACGAACGGCTGTTAACCATGACCGATCTTGCGCCCATCGATCTCGTATCCTCCCCGCGCGTTGCGGATGCGCCAAAGGGGCGCAAGAACCAGAAGCTTCGCAAGGCGCTGATACAGCACCAGCCGCTGACAGCCTCCGGCCTGTCGGAGCGTCTGTTCGGACTTCTCTTCTCTGGCCTCGTCTATCCGCAGATCTGGGAAGACCCCGCTGTGGATATGGAGGCGATGGAGATCCGCCCGGAGCACCACATCGTCACCATCGGTTCCGGCGGTTGCAACATGCTCGCCTACCTCTCCGCCACGCCGGAGCGCATCGATGTCGTGGATCTGAACAGGCATCATGTGGCGCTGAACCGGCTGAAGCTTGCCGCCTTCCGCCACCTCCCCGCCCATAGCGACCTCGTCCGCTTCCTCGCCCGCGAAGAGCTGAGCTCCAACGTCGCCGCCTACGACCGGTTCATCGCGCCGCATCTCGATGCGTCCACGCGCAGCTACTGGGAAAGCCGCAAGCTCAATGGCCGCCGGCGCATCTCCGTTTTCAATGCAAATCTCTATCGCACGGGACTGCTCGGGCGCTTTATCTGGCTCAGCCACATGCTGGCGCGCGCCCATGGCGTCGATCCGGCCGAGCTTGTCGCGACCCGCTCCCTTCGCGAGCAACGCCAGTTTTTCGATCAGCGCCTTGCGCCTCTGTTCGAACGCCCGGTCATCCGCTGGCTGACCGGGCGCAAAAGCTCCCTCTTCGGTCTTGGTATCCCGCCGCAGCAGTTCGACGAACTGGCAAGTCTCAGCACCGAGAAGACGCTGGCACCGGTGCTTCGCCACCGGCTGGAAAAGCTCGTCTGCCACTTCCCGCTTCGCCACAACTATTTCGCGTGGCAGGCCTTTGGCCGTCGCTATCCCCTGCCCCATGAAGGCATGCTGCCTCTGCACCTTCAGCCGGAAGCCTACGAGGCGATTCGCGACAATGCGGAGCGGGTGCACGTTCATCACGAAAGCTTTACCGACCTCCTCGCGCGCAAGCAGCCGGGCGCTGTGGATCGCTATGTTCTTCTCGATGCGCAGGACTGGATGACGGACCAGCAGCTCGACGACCTCTGGTCGGAGATCACCCGCACGGCCGCTCCCGGCGCCGTCGTCATCTTCCGCACCGCTGCCGAGCGCAGCATTCTCGAAGGCCGCGTGTCGGAAAACCTGCTCGCACACTGGCACTATGACCGCGCGAAATCCGGAGCCCTGAACGTCAAGGATCGTTCCGCAATCTATGGCGGCTTTCACATCTACCGCAGGCAGGCATGAGCCGCATGCCCGAGGCCATCGTTTCCGACCGAGAGCACGCCGGTCGTATGGACCGGATGTACCGCACCCAGCGTCACATCTATGATGTCACCCGGAAGTACTACCTCTTCGGCCGGGACACGCTCATCGACGGCCTCGGAGCGGGGAGCGGTTCGCGCGTACTGGAAGTGGGTTGCGGCACCGGACGGAATCTGGCGCTGATCGCCAGGCGCTATCCCCGTGCAAAGCTCTATGGCCTCGATATTTCGGCGGAAATGCTGATCTCGGCCGAGAAGGCGCTCGCGGGTCGCAATGCCATCCTGAAGACGGCCGATGCCACGGATTTCAACGCGCGCGCCTTCGGTGTGGACGGCTTCGACCGCATCGTCATCTCCTACGCCCTGTCGATGATCCCCGACTGGGACAAGGCCATCGATACCGCGCTTGACGCGCTTGCGCCGGGCGGCACCTTGCATATTGCGGATTTCGGCCAGCAGGAAGGCTTGCCGCCCATCGCGCGCCGCATCCTGACGGCCTGGCTCACGCGCTTTCACGTCACGCCGCGGGCGCAACTCATGACTGTCGCCACGGCGAAGGCCCACGAGCGCGGCATGACTTTAGAGACGACAACCCTCGGCCGGGGCTATGCTTGGCTTCTCGTCTGCCGACGTCCGTAACCTCGTTTCAGATAGCCTGTGCCGACGCGGAACGTGCCCGAGAACAGGCGAACACGACAGATAGAGCCGCGCGACTGGGCCGTCTGACACAAGCCACGAACGCTATGCTACGATCAGGGCTTGAAACTAACCCAATTTTTACGTTGATATGATGAACATGGGGTTCAATGTCTCCGGGGGGTCGGCACAAATGGGCAGTCACGGGTGAGGCACAACGTTCCATCATCAACGAACGGGAACTCCATGCGCCGGCTGCTCCTCGCTCTTTTGCCGATTGTCACGCTTCTTTCCGCGTGCACGTCCACTGATTATGATCTGGTGCAGACGGCATCCATACCACCGCGCTTCCAGGACAAGGACCCGCAGGATTTCGGCGACCGGACTCCACAACACCACAGCATCCACGGTATCGATGTTTCCAAGTGGCAGGGCGACATCGACTGGGCAGCTGTGAAGCAGTCGGGCGTTTCCTTCGCCTTCATCAAGGCGACCGAAGGCAAGGACGTTGTCGATACCCGCTTCTCGGAATACTGGCCGAAGGCGCGCGCAGCCGGCATCGCCTACGCACCCTATCACTTCTATTACTTCTGCTCGACGGCCGATGAGCAGGCAGACTGGTTCATCCGCAACGTACCAAGAAGCGCCGTTCATCTGCCGCCCGTGCTGGATGTGGAGTGGAACGGCGAATCCAAGACCTGCCGCTATCGCCCCTCGCCGCTGACCGTGCAGAGCGAAATGAAGCGCTTCATGGACCGGCTCGAGGCCTATTACGGCAAACGCCCGATCATCTATACCTCGGTCGATTTCCATCGCGACAACCTTGTCGGACAGTTCAACGAGCATCACTTCTGGGTCCGCTCCGTCGCCAAGCATCCGGTCGAGATCTACAAGGACCGTCGCTGGGCATTCTGGCAATATACCAGCACCGGCCAGATCCCCGGCATTTCCGGAAATACCGACATCAACGTCTTTGCAGGTTCGGAAAAGAACTGGCGCAAATGGGTGAAAGCGGTTTCCGAGCCAAAACAGGTGGCCGGCAACTAAAGGCGCTGCTGTTCCGCAGCCAGCGCCCGTTTTCATGCTCCCCGCTTCTTCATTCCGCCCTATTGCCGTGTGAGAGCGGCCTGATGCCGCCGGTCCACCGACCGGCGGCCATCTGTTTGACGTGATATTGCCCGAAACGTCTTGCCTGAACCGTCTTGCCAGAACCCTCTTGCCTGAACTCTCTTGAAGGACCCGCTATGCTTCGAACACGCCTGCTCTCGTCCCGCCTCGTTACCGCCAGCTTGCTCGCCCTCATGTCATCCGCTGCCGTTTCGGGAGCGGCATCGGCACAGACGGCGACGCCTGCGCAGGCCCCGGCGAGCACGGCGCCGGCAGCACCTTGCGGTGGCGATCTCTCTGCCTTTCTCAGCGGCGTGAAGACGGAAGCCGTGGCCAAGGGCATTCCGGCCGACGTCGTCGATCGCGCGCTCGCCGGTGCCGTCATCGACGAAAAGGTGCTTGGCCGCGACCGCGCGCAGGGCGTCTTCAAGCAGACCTTCGCCGAGTTTTCCAATCGCACCGTCAGCAAGGCACGGCTGGACATCGGCGCCAAGAAGATGAAAGAGTTTGCAAGCGTCTTCGCCCGCGCCGAGCAGGAGTACGGCGTGCCGGCGCCTGTCATTACCGCCTTCTGGGCGATGGAAACCGACTTCGGCGCCGTTCAGGGCAACTTCAACACCCGCAACGCACTCGTCACGCTCGCGCATGACTGCCGCCGTCCCGAGATGTTTCGCCCGCAGCTGATCTCCGCCATCGAGATGGTCCAGCACGGTGACCTCGACCCCGCCACGACGACGGGTGCCTGGGCCGGCGAAATCGGCCAGGTCCAGATGCTGCCGGAAGACATCATCGCGCAGGGCGTCGACGGCGACGGCGACGGCCACGTCAACCTGAAGGACAGCTCGCCGGACGCCATCCTGACGGCCGCGAAGTTCATCAAGAGCCTTGGCTACACCGCCGGACAGCCCTGGATTCAGGAAGTTTTGCTGCCTGAAAACCTGCCCTGGGAGAAGACCGGCCTGCAGCCGGGCATGACGGCTGGACAGTGGTTCGCGCTTGGCGTCAAGCCACGCGACGGCAACACGAAGTTCGGCGATCTCGCCGCCTCGGTCGTCATTCCGCAGGGCCGCAAGGGCGTGGCGTTCATGACCTATCCGAACTTCAACATCTATCTCGAATGGAACCAGTCGTTCATCTACACGACCTCAGCCGCCTACTTCGCCACACGCCTTGCCGGCGCGCCGCCTTACGACGCACGCAACCCGGAACAGGGACTGAACGACGAGCAGATGAAGGTATTGCAGACGAAGCTCGACGCCATCGGCCATGATGTCGGCAAGATCGACGGCATTCTCGGCTCCGGCACCCGCGCCGCTCTGCAACGCGAACAGTTGCGCCTTGGCATTCCTGCCGATGGCTGGGCAACGCAGGCCGTCCTGGACGCCCTGCCATAAGCCATCCCACTGACGAGAAGACCGAAAACGCCGCGCGTCGAAAACGACCGCGGCGTTTCATGTTCTGCGATCACTCCCCGTCGGCTCGCTCGCGCCGGTGCTGCCGGGCAAGCCGCAGCGCCCGATATCGGACGCGCAGGGCCCGCCCGATCCCGAGCAACGCGGCTCCGCCACGCGACACCTCGGCAAGCTCCCTGGCATAGGCAATGGCAAAAGCGTGGCGGTAACTTTCACGATGTTCCGCAGCGAGGCCATCCAGCCGATGCATGATCGAAACCCAGAGCGGGGACACCAGCAAAGAGAGGGCCGTCACAGCGATGGCAATGCGATAAGCGTCGAGATCCAGCGCCCCCGCCGATAGCCCCGCAGCCGCGAGCACGAACGAGAACTCGCCGATCTGCGACATGGAGAGCCCCGCGACCAGCGCCACTTGCGGCGGCGATCCCGTGCGGCGCAGGAGGGCGATGTTCAGCACCGTCTTCGCCGCGATGACCACGATGGCGAGAGACAACACCAGAAACAGATGTTCCGCCATGAAGGTGAGGTCGATCAGAAGCCCGATCGAGAGAAAGAAGGCGACGAGAAGGACACTCTGGATCGGTTCGATGACGGGAATGACGCGCGACCGGAGCGTGGAGTTGCCGATGACGATACCCGCGAGAAAAGCGCCATAGGCTGGCGACATGCCCGCAATGCCGGAGAGCGCCGCCGCAGAGAAGCAGACGGCAAGTGCGCCGAGCGCGAGGATTTCAACCTTGTCCTCGATGGCTTCGCTGAACGGCAGCCGCAGCTTCCCCCGCCGCCCCAGCCACCAGAGCAAGCCGCCGAGCAGCCCGATCGCCAGAAGCATCTTGACCGCAATCTGCAACACGCCGATCTCGCCGCTATCTGCGCCACCAAGGCTGGTCACGAGAATGAGCATGGGCACGACCGCGATATCCTGAGCAATCAGCACGCCGACGGCAATCCGGCCGGTCTCGCTGCGCAACGCGCCGCGATCGTCGAGCATTTTCATCGCGACAACGGTGGAGGACAACGCCACCACAAAACCCAGAATAAGCCCTTCGGCTAACGGCTTGCCAGAGATTGCCGCAATCAGCAGCGCCACCCCGACGGAAACACCGATCTGCCCGCCGGCAACCAGCAGGGCCTGCCGCAGGCTGAGGATGAAGGCGCGAATGGACAGCTCCATGCCAATGAAGAACAGGAGCACGATCACGCCCATCTCCGCCAGCAGCGTCACATTGGCGCTATCGGCAATGAATCCGAAGCCGGTCGGCCCCAGGGCAACCCCGGCCAGGATGAATCCGACAAGCGGTGGCTGGCGCAATCTCAGGAAGCCGAGCCCCATGAGAGCGGCCACCGCGATGACCAGCGCGATCGCGACGAGATCCTGCCCATGCCCTGCCGCCTCTGCGGCCGTCTGTGCGGCGGATGATGGCTGCAGCGTTCGTCTCCCTCTTCATGCGCACCGAAACGCGCTTTCTCACCGATGCGGCGATGGACGCGAACGTGCCGCCATGATCGGCATGGAACCGCCCAGGTCAACCCTTGTCGGCGTGGGAGCGCTCAGCCGGGATGGCGTTCCCGTGGGCGAATGACCTGCGGGGTGCAAGAATCGGGTGGATGACGCGATGGCAAATACGATACAGCCCAGCATGTGCCGGGTGCGATTGCGCAGTCACCCGGTGAAACAGGCGGGGGCCCAACATGACGACTGCAATGACGCCGGTGGAAACGCGGATGACGCCGCTGACCTGGAGCCTTCTGGCGCTGCTCGGGCTTATCTGGGGCGCATCGTTCTTTTTTGGCCGGATCGCGGTTCAGCATGTCCCCGCCTTCACGCTGGTGTTCCTGCGCGTCTCGATTGCTGCCGTGGCACTGCATCTGTTCGTCCATGGCCGGTTCGACATCTACGCCCAGTTGGCCGCGCGGTGGCGTGCCTTTCTTGTCCTCGGGCTCATCAACAACGCAATTCCACACAGCCTCATCTTCCTCGGGCAGACACAGATCGGCGCCGGGCTCGCCTCCATCCTCAACGCAACGACGCCGATCTGGACCGTACTGATCGCGCATGTCCTGACCGAGGACGAAAAGCTGAGCCCGCGGAAACTGGGTGGCACAGCGCTCGGCCTTGCCGGGACGATCTTCCTGATCGGCCCGAGCGCTCTTGGTCATCTCGGCGCGACATCCGCCGGCATCCCGCTCTGGGCGCTGATCCTGCCGCTCGGTGCTGCGATCAGCTATGGCTTTGCGGGCATCTATGGTCGCCGTTTTCGCGCACTCGCGCCGCCGGTGACCGCCGCTGGCCAATTGACGGCCTCAAGCCTGATCATGCTTCCGGTATCGCTGCTGTCGGATCACCCATGGACACTGACGATGCCGCCACTGACGACGGTCCTCGCCGTCCTCGCGCTGGCGCTTGTGTCCACGGCTTACGGCTACATTCTGTTCTTCCGGATCATGGCGCGGGCCGGCGCGACGAATACCTCGCTCGTTACGCTGCTGGTGCCGCCAAGTGCCCTTCTCTTCGGTCTCGTGTTCCTCGGCGAGCGTCTCGACGCAACGGATGTCGGCGGAATGACGCTGATCGCAGCCGGACTGATCGTGCTGGACGGGCGCTTGCTGGCGAGGAACCGGTCCCGCTAGACATCACGCATTCCTGTCGTTCGACACGCGAACTGTCGCATTTCGGCCGCAGACGTTAACAATAGGGGGTCAGCACGAGCGGTTGTTAACATCTAAAAATAATCTGTTAATCGGAAGTAGATCAGGAAATACAAAGACATAAGGGACCCTGAGCTTCCGAACCAGTGCAGGCCGCCGCATTGCAGCACAAGATTTCCTTGGAGGTGTGGCATTTTCAACCTATGTTTCACGCGTTAACGCTTGGAGGGTTGAATGGGAATCGCACGGTCCGTGAATGTTCTCATGATAGGTGCCTCGTTCGCATTCGTTGCGATGATGCTCTTCATCTAGGAGGAGATGATCACCCCGATGCCTTGAGGATGGAGGCTGACGGGAAGCTCTCAGCGTGAGACGGGAGAATATCGTCTCCCTGATCTGGCATGCAAAAGCCCTCGAAATGAACCTTCGAGGGCTTTTGTACGTCTCGTAGATCTCGCGCGAAAGACTCTCTCCGCTGCTTCGCCTCATGACGCTACCTTCTCAGGCAGCAGCGCCTTCGACGGCAGGCTCCTGCGTGCGCTTGAAGCCTACGAGATCGCAAACGGCCATGATCAGCGGTGAGCGGTTCATCGTGTAGAGGTGGAAATCCCGAACACCGCGACGCGCGAGATCGACGATCTGCTCGGCCGCGATATGGGTCGCCTCCTTGAATCGCTCTTCCGGAGCGTCATCGAGATGGGCGAGCCGGGCTGACAAAGCTTCGGGAATACGCGCGCCGCAAAGACCGGAGAATTTCGCCACCTGAGCGAACTGGTTGATCGGCAGGATGCCGGGAACGACGGGGATCGAAATCCCGGCCTTGCGAACGCGCTCGAGATATCGCTCGAAGTCATTGTTGTCGAAGAAAAACTGGGTCAAAGCCCGTGTCGCGCCATTGTCGACCTTGCGCTTGAGCATATCGATATCGGCATCGACATCCAAACTCTCCGGGTGTTTCTCCGGGTAGGCGGAAACCGAAATCTGGAACCGGCCGCTGCGGGCAAGCGACGCAACGAGAGCTGCCGCATTTTCATATCCATCCGGAAAAGGCTGATACTGCGCACCGATGCCGCCCTGCGGATCGCCGCGGAGCGCCACGAAATGTCGGACGCCAGCCGCTGCGAACTCCTCCACCACGGCATCCACGTCGGCCCGCGTCGCGCCGACGCAGGTGAGATGGGCCGCGGTGCCGGGTATCGCACAATCATCGATAAGGCGTCGAACCGTGGTCAGCGAACGCGCCTTGGTGGAGCCGCCTGCGCCATAGGTGACGCTAACGAACTCGGGCGCATAGGCGTTCAGCGCCGCGGCCGTCCGGGTTAGCTGCGCATCCATTTCATCGGATTTGGGCGGAAAATATTCGAAGGAGAGGCGCAGATCGCCGCGCTCGGCCGGATAAAGCGTGCGGGTGGACATTCAGCGGGCTCCTGAAGCAAGACGTCGGGTCTGGTCGGCAGAGGAATCGACGGGCTTGCCCGCGATCCAGATGGTAACGGTGAGCGGAGTATCCTGCGCCGCCTTCGGCGAGAGATCGATGACGCGCTGGACCGAAAGACCGGCGGCATCCAACCATTCCCCCATCACCTGGTGCGAAAAACCGAGACGCAGATGCGCGTGATCCTGACGGAGATGCTCAAGGGCGTGAGGCGCGAGATCGACGATCGCCAGACGTCCGCCCGGCGTGAGCAGGCGCGCCGCTTCCTCGATCGCTGCTTCCGGCGCCTCGAGAAAGTGGAGAACCTGATGGATCGTCACCAGATCGAATTGTCGTCCATCGAGCGGCAGGTTGAAGATATCGCCGTGCCGCACCGAAGCCGTGGAGACACCGGTACGATCGAGGTTGGCACGCGCGACCGCCAGCATATCCCGGCTAGCGTCCACGCCCGTGGCCGTCTGGTAGAGCCCCTGAAAGAGCTGGAGGATGCGCCCGGTTCCCGTTCCCAGATCGAGAAGGCTCTCGACAGGCTCCGGCCCGACGGCTGCAACCAATGCCTCTTCGACCTCCGCCTCGCTGACATGAAACCGTCGCATGGCATCCCACTCGGCGGCGTTGCGGCTGAAATAGGCCTGCGCGCGATCGGATCGAGCCTGCTTCAGCGCTGTCAGTCGCTCGCTGTCACGAGCGAGAACGGCATCATCGCCATCCGCCGCATCCAGGATCCGGCGCACCAGTGCAACGTTCTGCCCTTGCCCTCGAAGCCGGAAATAGGCCCAGGCACCTTCCTGATACCGATCAATCAGAGCGGCTTCCGTCAAGAGCTTCAGATGGCGGGATATGCGAGGCTGCGACTGCCCCAGAATCTCGGTCAGGTCGGTCACCGTCAGGTCCCCGGCCGCCAAGAGGGCGAGCAACCTCAGGCGCGTCGGCTCCCCCGCCGCCTTCAGCACATCCACCACTTCGTCCAGCCGCAATCCGGTTTCGTTCAGCATGCTCTTCCCATCAACACATAAAGATATCTTTATGTGATTTGTGACGGGGCTGCAAGCGGAAACACAGCTTTAACGCCGCCTGATCGGGTCGGGCGATAGGTCACCGATACCGAAGGTACGAACCAATTTGCGAAAGAGGGATGCGGAAAACAGGAAAAGCGCGGTTAGAAAACTTCGGAGGTCACGACAGCCTTTACTGAATGCCGCCGGTCCATGCCGTCGTATCTCTTCACGCGACGTCTATTCGATGTCGGCTGTGAGAATACCGAATGACTCATTCTCAAACCGAACCGATTTAGCATGAGATCATGCCGAAGATAGCGCGCAAGTAACCTGAATGCGGCTTGCATCACACCAGATGCAACATCGGGCGCGCCGTTCGAATTAAACGGCACGCCCAAGCGATGCTTGCGAGACCGACGCTTAACGCGTCAGACGCTTGTAGGTAACGCGGCGCGGATTGACCGATTCCGGGCCGAGACGGCGGACCTTGTCCTTCTCGTAATCCTCGAAGTTGCCCTCGAACCATTCGACATGGCTGTCGCCTTCGAAGGCGAGGATGTGCGTGGCAAGCCGGTCGAGGAACATGCGGTCGTGGCTGATGATCACGGCGCAGCCTGCGAATGCTTCCAGCGCCTCTTCAAGAGCCGAGAGCGTTTCGGTATCCAGGTCGTTGGTCGGTTCGTCGAGGAGGATGACGTTGCCGCCGTCCTTCAGCATCTTGGCGAGATGCACACGGTTGCGCTGACCGCCCGAGAGCGAGCCCACCTTCTGCTGCTGGTCACCGCCCTTGAAGTTGAACGCGCCGCAATAGGCCCGGCTGTTCATGTCGTACTTGCCGAGCTTGATGATGTCGTTGCCGCCGGAAATTTCCTCCCAGACGGTTTTGTCGCCTCCCAGCGAGTCGCGGCTCTGGTCGACATAGCCTAGATCGACCGTCTCACCGACGGTGATCTTGCCGGTGTCCGGTGTTTCCTGTCCCGTGATCATGCGGAACAGCGTGGTCTTGCCGGCACCGTTCGGGCCGATCACGCCGACGATGCCGCCCGGAGGGAGCTTGAATGTGAGATTGTCGATCAGCAGGCGGTCGCCGTAGCTCTTGGAGAGGTTCTCCGCTTCGATAACCACCTGGCCCAGTCGTTCGCCCACGGGGATGACGATCTGCGCTTCACCGGGCTTCCGGTTTTCCGCTGCTTCCACCAACTCGTCATAAGCCCGGATACGGGCCTTCGACTTGGCCTGACGAGCGCGGGGGCTGGATGCGATCCATTCCTGTTCGCGCGACAGGGCCTTCTGCTTGGCCACATCCTCGCGGCCTTCCTGGGCAAGACGCTTCGCCTTCGACTGGAGGTAGGCGGAGTAATTGCCTTCGTACGGAATGCCCCGGCCGCGGTCGAGTTCCAGAATCCAGCCCGTGACATTGTCGAGGAAGTAGCGATCGTGGGTGATCATCATGACGGCGCCCGGGTATTCCCGCAGGTGCTTTTCGAGCCAGGCAATCGTCTCGGCGTCCAGATGGTTGGTCGGTTCGTCGAGGAGCAGAAGGTCCGGCTGGGACAGAAGAAGCTTGCAGAGCGCCACGCGACGACGCTCACCCCCCGACAGCGCCGTGACGTCGGCATCTGCCGGCGGGCAGCGCAGCGCATCCATCGCCATTTCAACCTGACTATCGAGATCCCAGAGATTCTGGCTGTCGATGACGTCCTGCAGACGCGCACCTTCATCGGCCGTCTCGTCCGAGTAGTTCATCATCAGTTCGTTGTAACGCTCGAGCACGGCTGTCTTATGCGCCACGCCTTCCATGACGTTGCCGAGCACGTCCTTCTCGGCATTGAGATGCGGCTCCTGCGGCAGGTAGCCGAGCGTTGCACCTTCGGCCAGCCACGCCTCGCCGGTATACTCCTTGTCGAGGCCTGCCATGATGCGCAGGACGGTCGACTTACCGGCACCATTCGGGCCGAGAATACCGATCTTTGCATCAGGGTAGAACGAGAGATGAACGTTCTCGAGGACCTTCTTGGTGCCGTAGGCCTTGTTCAGCCCGGCCATGTGATAAATAAATTGACGCGCCATGCTCGATCAATGCTCCGCGGGAATTGGAATTTGGCCCGCTATGTAGGCGAATTGCGCCGGGGGAGCAATGATGCAAGCCGTCATTTCCGCCCGGACACTCTTTAGAAACGCATACGCGCCGCAACCTTCACATCGGGGCCAACGCCTTCGCTAGCGAACATCGACCACCTTCGCTTCGCCATCCGTTCTGGGTGGCGTTTGCCCGGCAAGGGCCGAGCGTTCCGGGCGAAGCCGGCCCGCCGCATCGACCACGCCGCCGCCGCAGCGAGAGCGGACCGGCGCTGCAGCATGGATCAAAGTGGCAAGATCCGACGTTGCCTCCATCGTCGCAGAGAGACCGATTGTCAGGCCGGTGACCAGCATGCGGTCGCCGACCTGACGGCACTGCAGGCGAATGCGATCCCCTGCTCCGGCGGCAAAGCTCCGGTCGAAGGCTGCCTTGACCTCGTCTTCGCTCAGTCGGCTGCCGATCCGGCTCCGAAACAGCGCGCCGACTGCCGATGTGTTGACAGCTTCCAGCAAGCGGATCTGCAGGGAGAAATACGCGTCGGGATCGAGGACCTGACAACTCCCGCTTCGCAGCCATGTATGGCGGTCAAGGCCAGAGGCCGTACCCGGCATCGAGACGGACAGTTGTCTGGCGACATCCGCCGACAATGGCACGGCCGGCAGTGCCATCCAGTCGCGCTTGCGATCCTCGGCCTGCAACGTTTCGGAGACCTTGCAGAAGCTGTTGCGGACCGGCCGGAGCCCCGCAAGTGTCAACTGCTTCGCATCCGCACGCTCGGCATTTTGCCCCACGCACTCAGGCCGCTTCCCCTTCGTTTCGCAGAACGCCGGTAGCCAGCTGAGACCGAGAACAAAGCCGGTTTTCCCCGTCGCCCGCGGCGGTGCATCGAGCGTCTGCGAAACAGGCAGCTCTCCGGATGGTCCAACGGCAGTTGTGCCTTCGGCAGGGTGAGGCACCCTCTGCTCGATCGGCGATCGAGGAACGTCCACCTCTGCGGCCTGTACATCAAATACGCTGCACGTCGCCAGGATGAAGACGCAGGACGACAACGCCGGATACCAGCCGCCCAGCCAGCGCTTCACAATGCCGATCATCATTTCCATGTAAGCTGCCATCATCTCGATCTCCAGAACAAAGCGTGATCAATAAAGGACTAAAACAGGAATACCGCAAGTGAGATTCGTATCTGCCGGCGATTTTTCAGCAAATTCTCACATTGACAGCATCCCGATCGGACCGGAATAGTGGTCATCGGGGACGACTTGGGAGATGAGGCTATGGCATTCGAGGAGAGTCGGCTCGCAAGTCCGTCCGGTGCGGATCTTGCGCTTTACCACATGCCCGCAAGCGCTGAGATGCGCGGCATCCTTTTGATCAACCATGGTCTGGCAGAGCATGCTCGGCGGTACCATGACTTTGCCGTGGCGATGGCGGCGGGCGGCTTTACGGTCTATGCGCATGATCATCGCGGGCACGGCGCAACGCGAAGCCCCGCGCAGTTACAGGCGAGGTTTGCGCCTCATAACGGGATCACGGCGGTTCTGGCGGACGTTGCCGCCGTCAGACATCACGCGGTTTCACGGCATCCCGGCTTGCCCGTCATTCTCTTCGGGCACTCGATGGGCGGGTTGATCGCATTGAATGCGGCGGCAGCAGAACCCGGGATCTACGACGCGCTTGCGGTGTGGAACGCCAATTTCAACCCCGGCCTCGCCGGTCGATTCGGACAAGGCTTGCTGGCGGTCGAGCGCATGCTGAAGGGCTCGGATGTTCCGAGCCCGCTCGTGAGCAACCTCTCGTTCGGAGCTTGGGCACGCTCGATCCCGGCGCGCCGAACCGATCTGGACTGGCTCTCGCATGACCCGGCATCGGTCGACCGCTACATCGCCGACCCGCTCTGCGGGTTCGATGTGACGGTGTCACTCTGGATCGATCTGTTTCGCATGAGCTATGCAGGCGCCCGACCCGACCGCCTCGGCCGGCTGCCGCCTGACATGCCGATCAACCTCGTCGGCGGCGGAGAAGACCCGGCCACCGAAAACGGCGAGGCAATGCTGTGGCTGCAAGCCCGGATGAAAACGGCGGGCCTGCGCAAGGTCACGACGACGATCTATCCACATGCGCGGCACGAGACGCTGAACGATACGATCCGGGAAAAAGCTATCGATGGCTTTTCGACCTGGTGCCGAACTCTCGTTTAGAAAAGTCGATGGAGCGCGCCGTCGTGCTTCGGGGCGAGAGAGCCCCTTGCTTGCAGCATAACTCGTGAAGCCGGAACAGGCTTCAGATGACATAAGCTGCAGGTCAAAAAGGTAGAGCAACCCCGCTGCGTCATCCGTAACGTACGGTCTCTAGCCGCGAATATGCTGCGTCTGCTGATACACCGCGGTCGAGCGCGCGCCGGAACGGCAATACCCCAGCATCGGGCGTTGAAACGTATCGAGCGCATCGACCATCTTGTGGACGGCATCGGCGGTAACGCCGGCAGGGCCAACGGGGATGTGCATCGTCTCGATGCCGAGCGCATGAGCGCGCTGTTCGATCTCGGCGAAATCCGGCTGGCCGGGCTGCTCGTGATCGGGCCGGTGGCAGACGATCGACTTGAAGCCCAGCGCCTTGATCTGGTCGAGATCGGCGGCCGTGATCTGGCCGGTTACGGAGTATTCATCGTTGATCGGGCGGATGTCGTCCATGCAAGTTCTCCTCGGCGCGCGGCGTGCCGCAACCTTCGCTCACGACGATGTAGGACGCCTTTGCGCCACACGTCAATCATGCCCTGGGGGCCGAAGCTCCATCGAGAAAGCCGAACATCAGTTCGTAGACGATCGCCTCGCCCGGCGAAAGCAGCGAGAGTTCGCCGCTTTCGGACAGGGCAGAACGCCGGGCGATCCTGTGCGAAGCCGGCTCGATACTGACCACGTCGGCCTTGCCGCGCTGGCAACGCCAGATCTGGAGGAATGGCAGGCTGTCGGTTCTGAACCGGACCCGGAGGGTACGATGTTGAAGCGCAGGAAACGGACCGATCTCGACGCTTGCCCAGCCATCCTGAGTGACCGCGGGAAACAACATATGCGCGCTCTCGCCCTCGCCGAATCGCCAGCCATTCGATCCGTTCGGGAGCATCTCACCCTGGATGCGCGTGCTGTCATCGAAGAACCGTCCAGCGATGTTGAGATGATACATCCACATCGGCGGGAACGGCGTGTCGCCGACGTTTTCGATCCTGTCTTCGAGATGAACGGCACCCTCCACCATCGACCACCGGCGCGTCAACCGCGCGACACCCCCGTCCGCGAGACGGATATCGAGGCTTGCATCGCATGCATGCTCGTTCGCCGTCAGTGTTTCAGCCGGAACGCGCGTGCCGGACAGGGAGCCGTGCAACGGATAATGTCCGCCGGCCACGATGGGCTCGGGATGCCGGATATGGTCAGGACCGCAGGTAAAGAGAAAGCCCTTCAGCGCATGATCGATGCGCGGATCGCCGTCGGAGGGGATGGCGTCGCCCGGCGAGAGGTCGATGCCATCGATCACGAGCGCCGCGACATCCAGTGCCGATGCGGGATCGAGGAGCAGCGTCACGATTTTGCCGTCATGGCTTCCGTCTATGCGCATGTCGTCACCTTTCAGAAAGCCCAAGGCGTCGCTCTTGCGGATGGCCGCCTTGGCCGGCATATGGTTAGCAGTTCTTTAACGTTGAATTCAGTCTTTTCATATTAACGTCCAATTCCGCTTGTAGCTCGCGGGTCGGCCCGCCCATCAACAGGTTCATGTCGTGACGATCGCTCCGAGACGTATCCCTTCTTTCCTTGTCGCCGCCCTTGTGGCGGCTGGTCTCATACCGGTGTCCACACCGGCTGCGGCACAGTCGCGCATTGCACTGTCGCCGGATCAGGTTCTGGTGACGCCGCAGGGCGATATCCTGGATTATGTGCCTGAGAATGGCGAGGTTCGGGTGATGCGCGATGCGCGCGGCCGCACGGTCCTGGTGGATAATTGGGGCAACATCGTTGCGACGGTCATGGGATCACGCGCCGCAAACGAGGGGAGACGCCGCCCGCCGCCGGATCCTTACGGCGCGGCACCCTATGGCGACGAAGCTTTCGGTGGGCAGCCTTCCGGAGAAGGGACGTTCGGCAACGAAGCCTACGGAGAGCGCCCGTATATTCGACAGCGTGGTGGCGCGAGCGGGGTTCCGGATTACCGCAATTTTGTACCCCCGGGCGTCGAGCGCGGCGATCTTCCGACCGCTGACCAGGAGGCTCCACAGGACGAAAACGACCTGGCCGCATTGCCGCCCGAACAGCCGGCAGCCTCGCAGGGCACTACCCTGCCCCGCGCGGCGGCGATCACGCGCAAGTCCAGCGCGGAAATCACCGCATTGCAGGTCTTCCTCGATCGTGAAGGCTTCTCGCCCGGTGTGATCGACGGGAAGAATGGCTCGAACGTCACCAAAGCCATCGAGGCGTGGCAGCAGGCGACGGGCGAAACGCTCGATCCGAACAACACGGAAGACACGCTGGAACGTCTGCGGCTGAGCGGCGGGCTCGCGATTACCACTTACACCATCACGGCGGCCGACGCGGCGGGCCCCTATGTTGCGCAGATTCCGGAAGATTACGCCCACAAGGCGCTGCTTCCGCACATGTCTTTCACCTCGACGGCGGAAATGCTGGGCGAGCGATTCCATATGGACGAAGCCTACCTGCGGGAACTCAATCCCGGTGTCGATTTCACGATTCCCGGGACGATCATCAAGGTCATCAATCCCGGCGAACCGAAGACCGGCAAGGTGACGCGCGTGGTCGCGGACAAGGCACGCAAGCAGGTGTTCGCCTATGACGAGGCGGGCGCGCTCATTGCCGCCTATCCGGCGACGATCGGCTCCTCGGACACACCATCGCCCTCAGGCACCGTGCAGGTTGACCGGATCGCCCTCAATCCCGGTTATACCTACAACCCGAAGATCAATTTCAAGCAGGGCGAGAACGACAAGGTTCTGACCCTTCAGCCCGGCCCCAACGGCCCTGTCGGCACGGTCTGGATCGCACTTTCGAAGCCCACCTACGGCATTCACGGCACGCCGGAGCCGTCGAAGATCGGCAAGACACAGAGCCACGGCTGCGTGCGACTGACCAACTGGGATGCGACGGAACTGGCCAAGATGGTCAGCGTCGGCACGACGGTGGAGTTTCTCGAATAAGCCGCTGACGCTTCGCCGCCCTCACGCCGGGGAAAACCGGATGGTCGGGAACATCCGGTGGGTGCCTTTAGAGGCAAAGCCTTGCGATGAACCTTGCCCCGCTCCTGATGAGGATCGCGCCGGCTCATCACCTCATCCGCTATTGTCATGACGCAGTGCCCGCAAGATCGGTTATCCCTCCGGTCAAAGACCTGAAAACGCGACAAGGATTGCGGCATGGCGAATAAAAGCGCGCATTACAAGATTGGGCCGAACCTCTGGCATGCGACTGCGCCGCCTGCACCCCAAACCACGGCCTTGCAGGGCGATATCACAGCAGATGTCGCCGTTATCGGCGGTGGTTTCACCGGTCTTTCGGCAGCGCTGCATCTTGCCGAACAGGGTGTGAAGGTCGTCCTCGTCGAAGCGCGCATGATCGGCTTCGGCGGCTCGGGGCGAAATGTCGGTCTCGTCAATGCCGGCATGTGGACGAAGCCGGCCGACCTCATCGCTTCGCTCGGCAAGGAGCCCGGCGAGCGCTTGTTGCACGCGCTTGGCGATGGCCCGGCCCTTGTCTTCGATCTGATCGAACGGCACGAGATCCGGTGCGAAGCTGTTCGCAACGGCACGCTGCATATGGCTGTGGGGGCCGAGGGGCTTGCAGACATTACGGACCGGCAGGCACAATGGGCAGGCTTCGGCGCGCCGGTGGAGGTGCTCGATGCGGACCGCGCGCGCCAAATGACGGGTGCCGAGGGTTTTGCAGGCGGCCTTCTCGATCGACGTGCCGGTACGATCCAGCCCCTGGCCTATGCGCGGGGACTGGCGCACGCGGCTGTCAAAGCAGGAGTGCGCCTCTTCACCGAGACGCCGCTGACGGGGGCGACACGCCAAGGAGGCGATTGGTTCTTGAAGACGCCATCGGGCAGCGTAAGCGCACCGAAGGTGGTGCTCGCCACCAATGCGTACGGCACGCTGATCGATGGCATGCCATGGAGCGCGCCGACGACCGAACTGACGATCCTTCCCTATTTCCAGTTCGCCACGAAGGCACTTTCCGCCAATGTCGCGGCCACGATCCTGCCGGATCGGCAGGGTTGCTGGGACACGGGCATGGTCATGACCTCGTTCCGCATGGACCAGCAGAACCGGCTGATCTTCGGCAGCATCGGGCGTCTCGATGCCTTGGCGACCGGTACACACCGCGCCTTCGCCAAACGCTCTCTGGCGGCTCTGTTTCCACAACTGGGCAACATCGACTTCGAATATTGGTGGGACGGCCGCATCGGCATGACCACCAATGCCCTGCCCCGCCTGCACACCGTCGCGCCGGATGTTCTCTCGGTCAGCGGCTATAACGGCCGGGGCATCGCGCCCGGCACGGTCTTCGGCCGGGCGCTCGCTCATCACATCACCGGTGGCACCCACGCGATGCCGCTTGATGAAACGCCACTCGCACCCGACCCGTTGCGGACGGTCAAGTCTGCATTCTACCATGTCGGCGCGCAGGCAAAGCACCTGATCGACCGCCGCTTCTGAGAATAAAAGGGATCATCTCTCCGGGGACGCAACACCGGTCAGGTCGCGTCCCCGGACGTAGATCAGGCCGCGCGGCGGAAGGCGCGGGTGACGTGGAGCGGCACGAGGCGTCGAACCTCCTCGGCAAAGACACGTGCATTTTCACGCGCCTTATCGAGATTGCTGACGCGAGCCGGATCCATGGTCTGCAGCGTACCGCCGCAATCGAACACATCGCGGAAAGCCGCGCGCTCGATGATCGGCGTTTCCAGAACGCGCACGTTGCGGCTGGCCAGAAGCCCCTTCACGACCTGAAGCGCCCGCGTTGTCACCAGCGAGCTGACACGTGTCAGAACCACGGAATGATCGATGCGCACACCGGCCTGCTTCTGCAGCTGGGCCAGCAGCTCCAGAACCTGCGCGCCGCCCTTGGCATCCATGGAACAGCCCTGAATGGGGATGAGAACGTGGTCCGAAAGGCCGATCGCGGTTGCCAGCAGGCTGTTGCGCGCACCGGCGAGATCGATGACGAAATAATCGGTGCTGCGACGGTTCTCGATGATGTGGCCCTGGATCGACGCCATCGTGATTTCCGAGATGACGTCGATGTTCGGCACGCGACCCGAAATGTCGTGCCACGTCGAAATCCAGCGCTGCGGGTCAGCATCGAGCACCGTCACACGGTTGCCGGCGCGCGCCAGTTCGGTTGCGAGAATGAGTGCTGCGGTGGTCTTGCCCGCGCCGCCTTTGGTGTTGGCGAATGTGATGACTGGCATGGAAACCTCGTTGGGGATGCAAAGCCCCGGTTTGGCCCCGCAAACAGCTCCAGCCCCTGAAGCTGCTGTGGTTAACCGAACCTTTCAAATCGTGGTTAACGAAGTGTTAACACGCCATACGAGAACCAATGAGAGACAGCCTGACGCGAGCTTCGATGGAGACCCGCGTCAGGTGGAGATGCGTGGGTCAGATCGTTTCGATAAACAGCGCCCGCGCTGCATCGAGCGTCAGCGCGACAGGATTGCCGCCGGCTGTGGGATCGACGATCGCCATTTCGGCCATGCGGTCGATCTGGTCCGTGCCGACGCCGAGACCGGAGAGCGCATCGGGAACGCCAAGGCTCGTTCGCAGCGCGAGCACATAGTCGGTAAAGCCATCGAACCCGCCGGAAATGTCGAGATAGGCGGCCGCTCGCGCGATCTTTTCCTCGATAGCAGGCCGATTGAAGCGGAGCACCGCCGGCATGACGACCGCATTGGTCATGCCATGATGGGTGTTGTAGATCGCGCCGACGGGATGCGACAGCGCGTGAATGGCGCCGAGACCCTTCTGAAAGGCAACGGCGCCCATGGCGGCGGCACTCATCATGTTCGCACGCGCCTCGATATCCTGTCCGTCGGTGAAGGCGCGCGGCAGGTAATCCTTGACGAGCCGCATACCTTCGAGCGCGATACCCTGCGACATCGGGTGATAGAACGGTGAGGAGTAGGCCTCCAGGCAATGGGCGAAGGCATCCATGCCGGTGCCCGCCGTAATCACCTGCGGCATGCCGACGGTCAGTTCCGGATCGCAGATCGTCACGGCCGGCAGGAACTTCGGGTGGAAGATGACCTTCTTGGTGTGCGTCCTGTGATCGGTGATAACGCTGGCGCGGCCGACCTCCGAGCCGGTGCCGGCCGTGGTAGGCACAGCAATGATCGGCGCAATGCCCGGCAGGGACGCGCGCGTCCACCAGTCGCCGACATCCTCGAAATCCCAGACCGGCCGCGTCTGTCCGGCCATGAAGGCGACAGCCTTGCCGAGGTCCAGCCCGGAACCACCGCCGAACGCCACGACACCATCATGACCGCCATCGTGAAAGGCCTTCACGCCAGCTTCGAGGTTTACATCGTTCGGATTGGGATCGACATCCGCGAAGATCGCGCGACCGAGGCCGGCAGCCTCCAGAATGTCCAGCGCGTTCTGCGTGATGGCCATCGGCGCAAGGCCACGGTCCGTCACCAGCAATGGCCGCTTCATGCCCACGGCCTTGCAGTGCTCGGCCAGTTCCTTGATGCGCCCCGCGCCGAACTTGATGGCGGTCGGGTAGCTCCAGTTAGCGGTAATGGTCATGCCGTGACTTTCTTCAAATGGTAGGATTTCGGCCGGGTCAGATTGTGGAAGCCGAAGATGGAGAGCGAACCGCCGCGGCCGGTTTCCTTGACGCCGGTCCAGCAGAGTGCGGGATCGAGGTAGTCGGCCCGGTTCATGAACACGGTACCCGTTTCGATCTCGGCGCCAATGGCGGCAGCCCGTTCGGGGTCCTGCGTCCAGAGCGAGGCCGTCAGCCCGTATTTGCAGTCGTTCATCAGCGCGAGGGCTTGGGCATCGCTCTTCACTTTCATGATGCCGACGGCAGGGCCGAAGGTTTCCTCCGTCATGAATTCCATGGAATGATCGACATCGACGAGGATCTGCGGCGCGAGATAGGCACCGCCGTCATCGGCCGGAAACAGCTTCGGGTCGATCGTCGCTCGGGCGCCCTTCGAGATGGCATCGGCGACCTGCGCCCGCACCACGGCGGCAAAGCGTTTGTTGGCCATCGGCCCCAGCGTCGTTTCCGGATCGAGCGGATTGCCGAGCTTGTAGTTCGACACCCATGCGACAGATTTCTCGACGAAATCGTCGTAGAGACTCTCGTGGACGTAGATGCGCTCGATGCCGCAGCAGCACTGGCCGGAATTATAGGTCGCGCCGTCCATCAGCGTGTCCACGGCCGCATCCAGATCGGCATCCTCCATGACGTAGCCGGGGTCCTTGCCGCCGAGCTCAAGACCGAGACCGGTGAAGGTGCCGGCCGCCGCACGCTCGATCGACCGTCCGCCTTCGACAGAGCCGGTGAAGTTGACGAAATCGAAACTCTTCGCGGCAATCAGCCGGGCGCTCGTCTCGTGGTCGAGGAACAGGTTCTGGAACACGTCCTCCGGCATGCCGGCCTCCGTGAACGCGCGCACCATGCGTTCGCCGACGAGCAGCGTCTGGCTCGCATGCTTGATGATAACGACATTGCCCGCCATCAGGGCCGGCGCGATCGTGTTGATCGCCGTCATATAGGGGTAGTTCCAGGGCGCGATCACGAAGACGACGCCGTGCGGTTCGCGCACGATCCGGCGCTCGAAACGGTCGCTCTCCTCGATCACCATGGGCTTCATCGCGTCGGCCGCAATCGAGGCGACATAGTTCGAGCGCTCGTTGAAGCCACGGAACTCGCCGCCATACTTCACCGGCCGGCCCATCTGCCAGGCAAGCTCCGGCACCACGTCCGCCACCATCTCGTTCAGCCGCGTGACACCCTTCAGTACCAGTTGGACCCGCTCCTCAAGCGGCCGCCTGGCCCAGGATTTCTGTGCCTTGCGCGCACGCGCCACGGCATCGGCAGCCGCTTCATAGGGCATGGCCTCGCGTTCGGCATAGACCGAGCCGTCGACCGGCGAAATGCATTGGATCATCGTCATTCTCAACTCCAAAGGCAGGCGGCCCGCAGGCCATCGTCTTGACGCGGTGGGACGATGTGGCATGCCGCACCCCGACAGGTTTTGCAATCAGGCCCGCTCGAAACCACGCGCTACCTCCCAGTCCGTCACGCGGCGATCGTATTCCTCCTGCTCCCAGGTGCCAGCACGGGTATAATGGTCGATCACGTCGTCGCCGAAAGCCTGACGCAGCATGGCCGAGTTCGTCATGAGGTCCGTCGCGTGCCGCAACGTCTTCGGGATCTCGCGGATGTCCTTCCCGGAATAGGCGTCACCCGCAAAGGGCGCCTCCAGTTCCAGCTTGCCTTCGATGCCGGCAATGCCCGCCGCCAGCAGCGCCGCCATGGCGAGGTAGGGATTGAGGTCCGAGCCGCCAACGCGGCATTCGATGCGGATGCCCTTCGTGCCCTCGCCGCAAAGGCGATAGCCGGCCGTTCGGTTGTCCTTCGACCAGACGGCCTTGGTAGGTGCAAACGTGCCGGCCATGAACCGCTTGTAGGAATTGATGTAAGGCGCAAGGAAATAGGTGATCTCGCCCGCATGGGTCAGCAGACCGGCGATATAGTGCCGCATCGTCTCCGACATCCCGTATTCGCCCTGACTGTCGAAGAAGTGCGACGTCTTGCCGTCGAGGCTCCAGAGCGACTGGTGAATGTGAGAGGAGGAGCCGGCGGCATTCATGTGCCACTTCGCCAGGAACGTAATCGCCTTGCCCTTGGACCAGGCAATCTCCTTGCAGCCGTTCTTGATGATCACATGCCGATCGGCCATGTCGAGCGCTTCTGCATAGCGGACATTGATCTCTTCCTGGCCCGCCGAGGCCTCACCCTTGGAGTTCTCGACAGGAATGCCCGCGCCCTGCAACCCCTTCCGGATCGCCCGCATCACGTCCTCTTCCTTGGTGGTCTGGAAGATGTGGTAGTCCTCGTTATAGCCGCTGGCGAGCTTCAGATCGCGATAGCCGCTTTCGCGGGCGTGGTCGTAGGTCTGGTCGAACAGGAAGAATTCGAGTTCGCTTGCCATGAAGGCCTTCAGCCCCATGGCTTCCAGCCGCTTCACCTGCCGCTTGAGGATGGCACGCGGCGAATGCGGGACCTCCTGATGCGTGTGGTGATCGAGCACGTCGCAGAGCACGAGCGCCGTGCCGTCGAGCCAGGGAATCCGGCGAAGAGTGCCGAGATCCGGCTTCATCGTATAATCGCCATAGCCGGACTCCCAGCTCGTGGACGCGTATCCGGTCACCGTCTCCATTTCGAGGTCGGTGGCCAGCAGATAGTTGCAGCTATGTGTTTCCTCGAACGCGCTTTCGACGAAATATTCGGCCTGAAAGCGCTTCCCCATCAGCCGCCCCTGCATGTCGATCTGGCAGGCAAGGACCGTGTCGATACGGCCTTCGGCAACGTCGGTCTTCAGCTCTTCGAACAAATAGGTCATCAGGGCGTCCTGTCTGCAAGTGTCATGAGGCAGCTTGGGCTATGATCGGCGGCACCCTCTTCGGGTGCCGCCTCGCGTTGCAAGGCGTGTTACTCCTGTCCAACGGCCTTTTCGGCCGCGGCGATCTCGGCGGCACGGCGCTTGACCTCTTCGCCGATCGGCGGGCCACGGAAGCGGCGCTTTTCGAAGCCGAACCAGATCACGCCGGTAAGAACGAGGAAGCCGACGGTGACGTAGAGTGCCGGTCCGTTCGGCGGCTGCACGCCGAGAACGAAGATCAGGATCATTGCAACAACCGTAAGCCCGGCGAAGAGCTTGAAGACGCCTTCTCCCAGGTTCCACGGTCCCTGTGCCGGCCACTTCGATGTCCCCCAGGCAAAGAGGCCGAGCGTGATCGGAATGGCGAAGGAGAAGAACAGGAAGATGACCGTGCAGGACACGACGATGGTGTAGACCGGCGTCTCGCCGATGGTGATCAGCGACGAGCCCCAGACGAAGAGCACCGACAGTATCGAACCGGTCCAGATGGCAGAGACCGGCGTGCGGAACTTCGGGCTGACCTTGGCCAGAGCCTTCGACGCCGGCAGACCGCCGTCGCGCGAGAAAGCGAAGATCATGCGGGAAACCGAGGTCACCGTCGCAAGGCCGCAGAGCCACTGGCAAAGAAGGATCGCGAGATAGAGCACGTCCTTGACGATGGGGTTCATCTGCGTATCCATCGACCAGAAGAACACGTTCCAGCCCTGGGCTGCTGCAGCCGTCATGCCGTCTGCGACCGTGCCGTCGGCCAGTGGTGCCTGCGCCGGGATCATCAGCACGAAAGAGCACAGCATGATGTAGCCGAAAAGCGCCGACCAGAGCACCGACGAAATCATGCCGCGCGGCACGGATGTCGCCGCCTTGACGGTCTCTTCCGATGTGTGGGCGGACGCATCATAGCCGGTGATCGTGTAGATCGGCAGCAGCAGGCCGAGCAGGAACACCCAGGTGGACGATGTTTCCGGCCAGACATTGCCGCCGGCAGCGCCCGAGAAGTTGGAGAAGGTGAAGAGGCGGGCGATATCGTAGCTATCGGCGGCGATCAGGCAGGCCAGCGACAGCAGGATGGCCGTGACGAAGATCAGGTAGCCGGAGAAGTCCGTGAGCTTCGCCGTCAGCCCGATGCCCATGTGATTCACGAGCGCCTGCAGGCCGGTGATGACCACGAGGAACAGGATGCGGAACGTGGTCGTGTCCTCCAGCCCGAAATACGGCGTGCCGAAGGTGCCCATGAAGAAATAATAGGTGCCCACATTGATGGCGCCGAGCACGGTGACGAGCCCGAGCAGATTGAACCAGGCGGTCAGCCAGCCGGTAAAGCGGTTCCCGAGAATAGAGCCCCAGTGATAGAGGCCGCCGGCCGTGGGATAGGCCGAGGAAATCTGGGCCATCGCCATGGCGAAGACGAAGGACACGAAGCAGCCGATCGGCCAGCCGATGCCGATGGCGGCCCCGCCTGCCCCGGCCGTTGCCTGCGCCAGCGAATTGATGCCGCCGGAAAGAATGCAGATGATCGAGAACGAGACAGCGAAATTCGAGAACGAGCTCATGCGTCGCTCGAGTTCCTGCGCGTAACCCATGGAATGAAGGACCTGCAGGTCCGCATGCTTGTCGACATCGCTATAGTCGGACATGATTTTCCCCTCTGAACGCTCGGCGCCGGGCGGTATTGCCGGATGCCGGTGCAGCGGTGCGCAACCGTGATGGCGCGCGAACGCTGCAACGCTTGATCGTGCTGCGTGTGTGCCCCGTTTTTCAGGTTCGTTTCGAGGTCTTCACGCAGTCGTGCCAGTGCTCCCGCCAACGGGGCGGAAACGGTCTCCGCGGACATGCCGCTCCCCCGGGTCTTTTTATGATTCGAGGCGCATCAGGGCTTTCCCCAGATGATCCCCGATATAGCCGGCCAGGACCCTCTGGCCGTCTTTGCTTGCGATGAGATCGTTTCGGATCTCGATCATGACGTTGAGCAGGCCGTGGTGAATACCGTGCTCGATCAGCGTATGCGTCACTCCGTCCTGCGGCCCATACGGCTCGTTGCGACGCGTGACGAAAGTTTCGTCCTCAGCTGTATCCGCGAGAAGCGCATCGGCGAGCCGACTGTCTCTATCGTGCAGGATACCAATCTCTACTTCACGCTGCTGGCCGTGCCAGACCGGCGTGAACGAGTGCATAGTGACGATAACCGGCGGGCGGCGGTTTGCAACCCGCGTCTTGATGAGATCGGACAGGCACTTGCGGAAAGGACTGTAGATCGCTTCCGTCCGCGCCAGCCGCTCGGCCGCCGAAAGCGCCGCATTGCCCGGAATATCGAAGACCTCGCTGACGGCCGGCATGGCGCTCGGCGAATCCGGCGGCCGGTTGCAATCATAAACGAGACGGGAAAAGCGCTGGTAGATCAGAGTCGCGTCGAGCGACCCCATGAGAAGCCGGCAAACGGCGAGCGCTCCCGGATCCCAGGCGATATGGCTGTCCAGCGCCTGCGCGGAAAGCCCCAGCGTGCCCATTCTTTCCGGCAGCCGGCTTGAGGCGTGCTCGCAGACGAGAAGAATGCGGGAGCTCGCCTCCGCATTCTCCAGCGCGACGGGCGCGCCATCCTCGACAGTCAGAAGAGCACCCACACCCCGCTCCGTGGCTGATCCCGCCGTCATGGCGAGCCCGATACTGAAGAGAATTCTTCACAAAGCCGAATCTGTCAATTGCGAACTGAAAAGATCTCTTCACGCATCTCATTGCCTCCACCCCATTGACTCCGATTGTGACAGCGATGTTTACTCCGATAAAGGCCGGCGAAGATCGGTCTCAGGGGAATATCTTGATCAGCACCGAAACACACAAGACGGTGTCGGACGTGATCGCCGCGAACTTCACCGCTTTGACGCGGGCGGAGAAGCAGCTGGCGGAGACGTTGCTCGACAACTATCCCGTTTCCGGGCTCGGCAGCATCACGACCGTTGCCGAAAACGCCGGCGTCTCAACGCCGACCGTTGCGCGCATGGTGCAGAAGCTCGGTTTTCGCGGCTTTCCGGATTTCCAGGCGCGACTGCATCAGGAGCTGGAAGCGACGATCTCCAACCCGATCAGCAAGCACGACCGCTGGGCGGCGAATGCGCCGGGCACCCATATTCTCAACCGTTTCGCCGACGCCACCATCAACAATCTCAGGTCCACCCTGGCCCAGATGGAAACGCAGGATTTCGATGGCGCGGCCGCGCTCATCGCCGATCCCCGCCGGCGCATCTACCTGATCGGCGGCCGCATCACCCGCACGCTCGCAGATTATGTGTTCACGCATCTTCAGGTCATTCGAGCCGGCGTGACGCTGATCGCATCCGGCTCAAGCCCATGGCCGCACTATGTGCTCGACATGAAGAAGGGCGACGTGCTGGTCGTGTTCGATATCCGCCGTTACGAGCAGGAGCTTGAAACCCTGGCGAAGGCTGCGCGTTCCCGCGGTGCCGAGATCATCCTTTTCACGGATCAGTGGTCCTCGCCCGTGGCAAAATCTGCAGCCAAAGTCTTCCGCGTTCATATCGAGGCTCCCTCCGCCTGGGACAGCTCGGTGGTGACCCTTTTTACCGTGGAGGCGCTGATCGAAGCGGTCCAGAGCTCGATCTGGGCGGAGACCCGCGACCGGATGAAGGCGCTGGAGAGCCTGTTCGACACGACACCGCTGTTTCGCAAGCCTTTTCAAGAGAGAAAGGGATGAAGCCGGAACCCCCGCAAGAAAACCCTCGATACATTTCTGAGCCGGGCAAAGAAGCCTGAAACCGTCCACCGCGTCTGTCATAGAAGCTTCATGACGCCGCTCTATCAGCTTGATCCACCGGGCCGGAAACCCCGGCCTGAAAAACCCAAGGAGACTTTCGTGCTGTCAAAGACCCACCGCCTTCTGTCGCTGACATCGGCGATGCTTGTCGCCTCCACGGCGCTTGCCGCTGCCGAGCCGAGCGCGGAGCTGATCGCTGCCGCCAAGAAGGAAGGCACGCTGACCACCATCGCGCTTCCCCACAACTGGTGCGGCTACGGCGACGTCATCGCCGGCTTCAAGGCCAAGTATGGTCTCGAGGTCAACGAACTGAACCCCGACGCCGGTTCGGGCGACGAGATCGAGGCCATCAAGGCCAACAAGGGCAACACCGGCCCGCAGGCGCCCGACGTGATCGATGTCGGCCTCTCCTTCGGCCCGTCCGCCAAGGCCGAAGGCCTGATCCAGCCCTACAAGGTCTCCACCTGGGACTCGATCCCCGACAGCGCCAAGGATGCCGACGGCTTCTGGTACGGCGACTATTACGGCGTGCTGTCCTTCGTCGTGAACACCGACATCGTCAAGGACGTACCCAAGGACTGGGCCGACCTGAAAAAGTCTGACTACGCCAACAGCATCGCGCTCGCCGGCGATCCGCGCGCCTCCAACCAGGCGGTTCAGGCTGTATACGCGGCAGGTCTCGCCGCTGGCGAAACGGACGCGACGAAAGCCGGCACCGCTGGCCTCTCCTACTTCGGCGAACTCAACAAAGCCGGCAATCTCGTGCCCGTCATCGGCAAGTCGGCTTCGCTTGCGCAGGGCTCCACGCCGATCGTCGTCGCATGGGACTATAACGGCCTCTCCTGGCGCGACAGCCTCAACGGCAACCCGCCGGTCGAAGTCGTCGTTCCCACGAGCGGCGTTGTCGCCGGCGTCTACGTACAGGCCATTTCCGCCTTCGCGCCGCATCCGAACGCTGCAAAGCTGTGGATGGAGTACCTTTATTCCGACGAAGGTCAGCTCGGCTGGCTGAAGGGCTATTGCCACCCGATCCGCTTCAACGATCTTGCCAAGAACAACAAAATCCCCAAGGAAATGCTCGACAAGCTTCCGCCGGCCGCTGCCTATGAAAAGGCCGTGTTCCCGACGCTTGACGAACAGGCTGCCGGCAAGACCGAGATCACCGGCAAGTGGGACAGCGTCGTCGGCGCCAACGTCCAGTAAAACACTCTTCCGGTCATATGATCGCTTAAACATGGCCTCTCCGCGCATGCGCGGAGAGGCTTCCAATACGCCCTCCCGAACGAAAGCTCGCCGATGAGCCCACCGATCAGCCCCCCGATCAGCAGAGTGACAGCGCCGGTACCGAAATCGGTCACGACGATCAGCAAGGACCGGATCATCGACTGGCTGGGCATCGCGCCGTTCATGCTCTTCGCGTTGCTCTTCCTGCTGGCTCCGACCTTCTACCTCGTCGTCGGTGCCTTCTTCACGCCGGATGGCCAGCTGACGCTCAAGAACATTTCCGATCTTTTCACGCCCTCGATACTGTCTGCCTACTGGATCTCGATCCGCATCTCGCTTGCCTCCGCTCTCGGTGGCGCGTTCATCGGCTTCTTCCTTGCCTGGGCCGTCGTGCTCGGGGGGCTGCCGGCCTCCGTGCGTTCGACGCTTCTCACCTTTTCCGGCGTCGCCTCCAACTTCGCAGGCGTCCCCCTCGCCTTCGCCTTCCTCGCCACGCTCGGCCGCACAGGGCTGGCGACGGTGCTCCTGCGTGACTGGTGGGGGTTCAATCTCTACTCGACCGGCTTCAACCTCCTCAGCTTCACCGGCCTCACGCTCACCTACATGTACTTCCAGATCCCGCTGATGGTGCTGATCCTCACCCCGGCGCTCGACGGCATGAAGAAGGAATGGCGCGAGGCTTCCGAGATCCTCGGAGCCACGAACCGGCAATACTGGACGATGGTCGCCCTGCCGATCCTGTGGCCCAGCCTGCTCGGCACAACGCTGCTGCTGTTTGCCAACGCCTTCGGCGCCATCGCCACCGCCTACGCGCTGACGGGCAGTTCGCTCAACATCGTGCCGATCCTGCTCTACGCGCAGATCCGCGGCGACGTGCTGCACAATCCGAACCTCGGCTATGCCATCGCGCTCGGCATGATCGTCATCACCGGCCTCTCCAACGTCCTCTACCTCATGCTGCGCATGCGCGCGGAGAGGTGGCAGAAATGAAGACGAACCGCATCGGCGCCTGGATCGCCATGGCCATCGGGGCCAGCTACTTCGTTATTCCGCTGATCGGCACCTTCGAATTCTCGCTGCGCATGCGCCGGGGCGAATACTCCTTCGACGCCTATCGCTCGGTCTTTTCGGACATGCAGTTCCGCGAGACCTTCGGCTATTCCATGATGATGGCGCTGCTGACCATCGTCTTCGGCATGCTGCTGGTGGTCCCCACGGCCTACTGGGTGCGCCTGCGCCTGCCGCAGATGCGGCCGGTGGTCGAGTTCATCACGCTGCTGCCACTGGTCATTCCCGCCATCGTCATCGTGTTCGGCTATCTGCGCTTGTACAATTCGTCGTCCGTCCTCCCGCTCACCGGCTCGACGACGGGCACGAACATATTGCTCATGTTCTCCTACATCACCCTGTCGCTGCCCTACATGTACAAGGCTGTCGACACCGCCATGCGCGCCATCGACGTCCGCACGCTGACGGAGGCGGCGCAGAGCCTTGGCGCCAACTGGTCGACCATCCTCTTCCGCTGCATCTTTCCGAACGTCATGAGCGGCGTCCTCTCCGGAGCCTTCATCACGCTCGCCATCGTCATGGGCGAGTTCACCATGGCGGCACTCCTCAACCGTCCGGCGTTCGGCCCTTACCTGCAGCTTGTCGGCGCCAACAAGGCCTATGAGCCATCAGCGCTCGCGGTAATCGCCTTCTCCATCACATGGCTCTCCATGGGCCTCCTCAATCTCGTTTCGCGCTTTGGCAAGTCCGCCCCGGCCAAGGCATAAAGGTCACAGGCTCCATGTCCTTTCTTACCCTGACCCACATCCGGAAATCCTTTGGCCAGACGCAGGTCGTGCACGACTTCGACATGTCGATCGAGAAAGGTGAATTCGTTTCCTTCCTCGGGCCATCCGGCTGCGGCAAGACGACCGTTCTGCGAATGATCGCCGGCTTCGAAACACCCTCCTCCGGCACCATCGTGATGAATGGCCGGAACCAGAACGAGCTGAAGCCCAACCAGCGCAATATCGGCATGGTTTTCCAGGCCTATGCGCTGTTCCCCAACATGACGGTCCGCGACAACGTCGCCTTCGGCCTGAAGGTCGCGGGTGCCCCCAAGGCGGATATCGACAGCCGTGTGAAGGAAATGTTGGCGCTCATCCACCTCGAGCATCTGGCGGATCGCTACCCCTACCAGATGTCCGGCGGACAGCAGCAGCGCGTGGCCCTTGCCCGCGCCCTTGCACCAAAGCCGCAGGTTCTCCTTCTCGACGAGCCTCTCTCGGCGCTGGACGCGAAGATCCGCGTCTCTCTGCGTGAGGAGATCCGCATGATCCAGCAGCAGCTGGGCATCACCACCGTCTTCGTCACGCACGATCAGGAAGAGGCGCTGTCCATCTCCGATCGCATCGTCATCATGAACGCGGGACGCGCCGACCAGATCGGCACGCCTTTCGAGATCTATAATCGACCGGCGACCCGCTTCGTCGCCTCCTTCGTCGGAACGCTGAACCTGATCGACGCCAAGGTCATCGACCCCGCAGCCAACCGCATCGCCATCGGCGACCAGAGCATTACGCTGCGCGAACCGCTGGGGGCTGTAAAGGCCGGCGACACGGTCTCGCTGGCGCTGCGGCCGGAAGCCGGTTCCATTGCGCCCGACGCGAAGGGAGATACGGCTCTGACGGGCACCGTTATCGCCACCAATTTCCTCGGCTCGGTTATCCGCACCCGCATGAAGATTGCCGACAGTGTCATTTCCTTCGACATGTTCAACAACCCCGGCCTGAAGCCACCGGCGATCGGAGACACGGTGACGCTGCGCTTTACCGCGGGCGATCTTCTCATCGTCAGGGAATAGTTTTCTTCAAAATCCTCCCTGCATGAAACAAAGCGGATTTGACGGTTTGCCACAGGTGCTTATAGTCACATCCGTACGTTCTCAGGGCGGGGTGAAATTCCCCACCGGCGGTAACAGGCGTTAATGCCTGGAGCCCGCGAGCGCTTCATGTCTCAGGCGGCTTGCCGGTTGGAATGAAGGTCAGCAGATCCGGTGTGACTCCGGAGCCGACGGTATAGTCCGGATGAAAGAGAGCAAACGGCAGGACACGGCCCGACAAGGCCGCGTCGTGTCCGCGTGTTCGCCCAAGGGATCCCGTCGAACGGCTAACCCTTGAAAGGCCACTTGCATGACCATCGCCTCCCACCCTTCACAGAAAATCGCTATCATCCGGGCTCGCTGGCACGCCGCCATCGTGGACCGGTGCGTCGACGCCTTCACCGCCCGCTGGCAGGAACTCGGCGGCAACGCGGCCGATGTCGAGATCTTCGATGTGCCCGGCGCACTTGAAATCCCGCTTCATGCCCAGACACTGGCAAAGACCGGTCGGTTCTCGGCTATCCTCGGCACAGCATTCGTTGTCGATGGCGGCATCTACCGCCACGATTTCGTCGCCTCCACCGTGCTCGACGGCATGATGCGCGTCTCGCTGGACACCGGCGTTCCCGTCCTCTCCGCCGTCCTGACCCCGCATCACTTCCAGGAGTCGGAAGCCCACATCCGCTTCTTCACGGATCACTTCGTCATCAAGGGCGCTGAAGCGGCCAACGCTGCCCGCCAGTTGCTGGCAGCACGCGCCGAGATTGCGCTTGCTCCGGCACAGGCAGCCGCGTGAAACGAAGATGGCCCGCAGCCTTAATGGCAGCGGGGCGTCGCTCGGTCTGCTTCACGGCAACATACGCGACCGAAAACCGAAGACGAGACATGCCCCCAGGCGATGTCTCGTCTTTTCACTGTGTCGTCAGGCGCCGGACTTACCCGCCTCACGACCGATCCCCCGCGGCGACTCGCCGGGAGACAGAATCATTCTCCAGATCAACGCGCCAATGGCCGCCCCGACCAGAGGCGCAAACCAGAATACCCACAACTGGTTCGTTGCGCCGTTTTCCGCAAAGAACGCCACGGCGGTCGAACGCGCAGGATTGACCGACGTATTGGTCACGGGAATCGAGATCAGATGGATCAACGTCAGCCCGAGGCCGATGGAGATCGGCGCGAAGCCGGCAGGTGCTGCCCGCGCCGTGGCGCCCAGAATGATGATGAGGAATGCCGCCGTCAGGACGATCTCCACCAGCAGTGCCGAGATCAGGCTATAGCCACCGGGTGAGTTTGCCCCGAAGCCGTTCGATGCGAACCCGCCGGCGATGAAATCCGGCTTACCGGCTGCGATGGCGTACAACACGACCGCTCCAGCCACGCCTCCGATGACCTGGACGAGCCAGTAGGGCAAGATCTCCTTCCAGCTGAAACGCCCGGCAATGGCGAGACCGAGAGAAACGGCCGGATTGAAATGCCCACCGGAAATGCCGCCAACCGCGTAGGCCATGGTCATGACGGTCAAACCGAAAGCCAGGGATACGCCGACGAAACCGATGCCGAGTGCCGGGAAGCCAGCGGCGAGCACCGCGCTGCCGCAACCGCCGAAGACCAGCCAGAACGTGCCGAAAAATTCGGCCGCAAGTTTTCTGCTCATATAAAATGCCCCTTCTAAATCAGATGTGCCGAATGAAGACGTGCGTCTTCCATCCCGGCAGCAAAGACCTGTCTCCAAGCGACAGATTTAGCAACCATTAATTATATTAGAAGAAACGAAAGTTGTAAGACGCAGCGCGAATGAACCGCTGTAAGCGACTCGGAAGACTCCGATATCCCCGCCTGTTAACGTAGCCGTTCAAGACATCGTGGGGGTAGGAACCTCGCCTTGTCGCTCTGATCATCGCCGTAGCGCCCCAGCGCAAAACTACACGAAATCGCGATTTGACGTCGCTGACGGATCGGCTCAATGTTCGCGCATACTTCCGCAACGTCACGGCGCGTCGTCAGGCGCTCAAGCCATCCGCGCCCTCAGGGATTGCCGTATGTCAAAAACCTCCCGCTCCAATCTCCGCCGCAACCTGACCGGCGGCGTCCTCGGCGCATTCGCGCTCACAGCGCTCATCATCGCCGTCACGGCCGTTCGTGCCGGTGCCGCTGAAGAAGCCGTGGTCATCCCGCCGCCAGCCATCGACGAAAAGACCTCGGCCAAGACCGAAAAGGCCGTCTTCGCAGGCGGCTGTTTCTGGGGCGTTCAAGGCGTCTTCCAGCATGTGAAGGGCGTCAGCAACGCCGTCTCCGGCTATTCCGGTGGGGCGAAGGAGACGGCTTCCTACGAAACTGTCAGCGGCGGCAAGACCGGTCATGCCGAAGCGGTCGAGGTGACGTATGATCCCGGGCAGGTGAGCTACGGGCAGCTGCTGCAAATCTTCTTCTCGGTTGCGCATAATCCGACGCAGCTGAACTTCCAGGGGCCGGATCAGGGTACGCAGTATCGTTCTGTTGTTTTCACGCTCAGCCCCGAGCAGAAGAAGGTCGCCGACGCCTATGTCGCGCAGCTCGACCAGGCGAAGGTTTTTCCGGACAAGGTCGTGACGGAGGTTACCGACCTGAAGGGCTTTTATACCGCCGAGGCCTATCATCAGGACTTTCTGACCCTCAATCCCGATTATCCCTACATCGTCTATAATGACCTGCCGAAGATCGGGAGCCTCAAGTCGCTCTTCCCGAACGCCTATCGCGACAAGCCGGCACTGGTCTCACAAGCAAAGGGCTGATGGATTCCAGGGACTGCCGCAGCTCAAGTCTGCGGCCTATCCACCATCTCGGCACAGGCGTTGCGAAATTCCCACAGGCCTAAACATGATTGTCAACGTCATGTTTTAGGGCTGTCATTGCGACAGAATCTTGATAGTGAAAATCATCTTTTCACCGAGAGAGTGTTCGCATGCCACGCCGTTTTCCGCTTCGCTCAGCCCTTGTCACCAGCACTTCCGTCCTGGCCATCGCCCTGTCCGATATCGGCACGATGGCTTCCGCACAGGACGCAGCCACCGGCAATGCAACGGTGCTTGAGGAAATCGTCGTGACCGGCGGCAGTGGCGGCGTCATCACGGGCGAAGGCTATGTCGGAACGGCAAGCGCGACGGGCGCGAAGACGGACACGCCTTTCCTCCAGACACCACAATCCATATCCTCGGTCACCGAGGCTCAGCTTGAGGATCGCAATCCGCAATCGCTTCAGGACGCCCTCGCCTACACGCCGGGCACCCGCGTCGGTGCCTTCGGGTTCGATCCACGCTTCGACAGCTTTTCCGTCCGCGGCTTCGATGTCACCTATACAGGCATCTTCCGCGACAACCTGCGTCAGCCCGGCGCGGGATCCTCGCTGTTCAAGACGGAGCCTTACGGCCTTGAAGGCGTCTCCATTCTGCGCGGCCCCTCCTCTGCGCTCTACGGCGCATCTGGCGCTGGCGGTCTTTACAACCTCATTACCAAACGCCCGACGATCGAGCCGCTCCGCGAGATCGAGCTGCAATACGGCACCAACCAGCGCTATCAGGGCCAGTTCGACCTCTCCGGTCCGATCAATGAGACCGACCCGGTCTACTACCGCCTGACCGGCCTTCTTCGCGATGCCGATACCGAACAGGTTTCCGTTTCCGACGACCGCGCCTATATCGCTCCCGCAATAACGTGGAAGCCGGACGAGGACACCAAGCTCACGGTTCTCGGCGAATATTCCCGCACCAGATCGGGTGGCACAGCCGCCTATTACAACGATCCGCTGACCGGCAAGGTTACCGACATCTTCGGCGGCAATCCCGACTTCAACGATTCCGTCCAGAAGCAGGCGCGGATCGGCTACGAGTTCGAGCACCGCCTGAACGATGTCTTCGTCTTCCGCCAGAATGCCCGCCTCTCGACCCTCAACATCGATGCGGATTATGCCTTCGCCTATGCGCCCAACGCGCTCGACCCCACCTTGCTCGATAGCAGCGCCGGCACCTTCGACGAGCGCCTGACGGCGGGCGTCATCGACAACCAGATCGAGGCGACGTTCTCGACCGGCGCGCTGGACCACACACTCCTCGTCGGCCTCGATTTCCAGAAGCTGCGCTACCGCTCGCTCGACGGCACCGGCACGACCCCGCCGCTCGATACCGCCAATCCGAATGCCGGACGCGATGTGGATCCCATCCCCTTCTCGACCCGCACCGTTCAGGACCAGTGGCAGATCGGCACCTATGTGCAGGACCAGATCCGCTACGACGCCTGGACGCTGACGCTCGGCGGCCGCTACGACTGGGTGGATACAGACACAGACGACACACTGCTGGCGAGCGGCGACACGACCACCACATCGCAGCGCGACAAGGCGTTCTCCGGCCGCATCGGTCTGACCTACGAGACGGATTTCGGTCTCGCGCCCTATGCGAGCTACTCCACGGCCTTTTCGCCCAATGCCGGCATCAATCAGGAGACACGCCGACCCTTCGACCCGACGGAAAGCCGTCAGCAGGAAATCGGCGTGAAGTACCTTCTGCCGGACAGCAACACGATGCTGACCGCAGCCCTGTTCAACATCGATCAGGACAATGGCCTCTACTATGAAGTCGTCAACCTGCCGACGGGCCCTGAAAACATTCAGGTCCAACGCGGCAAGCTGCGGTCGCGCGGACTGGAACTGGAGGCGACGACCAGCCTCGACAACGGCCTGTCGCTCACCGCGTCCTATACCTACACGCACATGAAGATCATCGAGGGGCCGGCAGACAGCCAGGGAAATTTCGTGTCCTCGGTGCCATTGCACATGGCCTCCGTCTGGGCGAATTATGACATGCCGGAAGACACGTTCGCACACGGTCTCGGCGTCGGCGCCGGCGCCCGTTTCATCGGATCGAGCTTTGGCAACGACATCAACACGGTCAAAAATTCGTCACGGGTTCTGTTCGATGCGGCCGTCCACTACGATTTCGCCGCAATCGACAAGAAATACGAGGGGCTGAAGCTGCAGGTCAACGCCACCAATCTCTTCGACCGGCGTGACGCCGTCTGCTCGAGCGGCTTCTGCTATCGTGATCAGGGCCGTACCGTCATCGGCTCGCTCAAATACAGCTGGTAGGCCCGGATGATCCCGACACCTCCATCATCGCCAAACGACGCTTTCCGGCCACCGGAACTGAAGTCCGTGTTCACTGGGGAGCACGCGTGGTGCGGTGAGAAGATGATGCTGTCACGGGATCTGGAAGGGGCGCTGCCCCTCGCCGGGTTCTTTTCGTCCTCCGCCTTCACCGAGGCGCTCGATCGCTATGCAGGCACCCATGGCGGCAGCGACCGGCGTGCGGTGGCCTCCATGTGGTCACTCTACTATTTCGCCGGCTTGACGATTCCCTTCATCGTCGCGCGCAGGGCCGACTACATCCTGCCGGTCGATCTCTCCAGCATGACGATCGCGCTCGCGGAAGACGGCCTGCCGCGGGCCTTCGGGCTGGAGACCGAGGGTGACTGGAGCGAGGACGATGCAACCGATGGCGCGGATGGCTTTGTCGTGCCGCTGGTGCACCGCCACCTTGCCGCGGCAATTACGGCCATGAAAGCCGCCGCGGGCCTCGCCCCGAAACTGGCCTGGAACAACGCGGCCGTCTATATCGACTACGCCTTTAACGCAACAGCGCCGACGAGCGGCAGCGATGCCTGGGCATCCCGCCCGCTGTTCGAGCAGCCGGTCCTTGCGGATGGCACGGCCAATCCCTTCCGTGGCTGTCTTCGGCACGAGCCGGTGGGCAGTGAAACCGTCTGTCGGCGCAAGGTCTGCTGCCTGCGTTACCTCCTGCCCGGCATTCCAAGCTGTGGCGCTCTTTGCGCATTGCCGAGCCAGCGTGGCGAAGGCCCGCAAAAAGGACATTAGGACCGATGCTTTCCCGCCGCCTGTTCGCCGTTCTCGCCTGTCTCCTCTTGGCTGTGAGTGCTCTCGCGACGGGCACGTCAAGCGCTTCCACCTACCCCCTGACGGTCACCGATTCCGTCGGGCGCTCCGTGACGATCAGGGAGAAGCCGAAGGCCATCCTGCTCGGCAGCGGCTTCAACCTCGTCGCCCTCTCGCTCATCCATCCCGATCCTGTGAGCCTGCTTGCGGGATGGTCGGGGGACATGAAAGGCGACAACCCGGAAATCTATTCCGCTTTCGAGAAACGCTTTCCCGACATCGCCAAATTGCCCACCATCGGGGATGGTACCGGCGACGGTCTGTCTTTCGAGACCATCCTGTCTTTGAAGGCCGATCTTGCCATCATGGCGAACTGGCAGGCCGATACGGAACTCGGCAAGCGCGCCATCGAATATCTGGAAAGCACGGGCGTGCCCGTCATCGTGGTCGATTTCAACAGCGATGCGCTGAAAAATACGCCGTCCGCCATGCGCCTGCTCGGCACCGTCCTTGACCGCGAGGCGCAGGCGGAGGATTTCGCAACGTTCTACGAGACGCATCTTCAGCGCATTCGCGATCGCGTAGCACAAGCAACCGCCCCTGGCCCGACCGTCCTGATGGATGCCTTCCCCAATCCGGAAAAGTGCTGCTACGCCTACGGGACCGGCGGCCTCGGCGCGTTCATCGGCCTCACCGGCAGCCGGAATATCGCGGAAGGCAACCTGCCTGCGCAGGGCGGCATCGTCTCAACGGAATATCTGATCGCTGCCGACCCCGAGGTCTACATCGCCACGGGATCGCCCGGCGGCACCTACAGCACCTTCTCCATCGGCCCCGGGGTACCGGACGAAGAGGCCCGGCAGACGCTGACGCAGGTCGTCACGTCTCCCATCCTCGCCAACCTCAAGGGTGTGCGCGACAGACGCGTGCATGGCCTCTGGAATTTCTTCAACGCGGTACCGCTCAACATTCTCGCGGCGGAAGCCTTCGCCCGTTGGCTGCGGCCTGATATCTTCCCCGATCTCGACCCGAAGGCAACGCTGGCCGAGATCAACAAGCGCTTCGCAGCAGTACCCTTCGAGGGCGCCTACTGGATCAGCCTGCAGAATTGACGCGGACATGCGCCCACAAAAACGCCGGCTCGGAGCATCCGGCCGGCGTCGTTGTCTCGGTCATCAGCAAAAAGCTTAGGCAGCCTTTGCCTTGTCCATGGCGGTGGCGTTGACGGCCTTCGACAGCTTCGTCAGGTCGGCGTCCGTCTTTTCCTCCTGCTTCAGCGTCTCATCGAGAAGCTTGACGGCTTCGTCGAGCCCGAGCAGGCCCGCCCATGTCTTCAGCGTGCCGTAGCGCGCCATCTCGTAATGCTCGACGGCCTGCGCCGTGGCCAGCAGACCGGCATCGACAGCCGGCGAACCCTTGAACGCCTCAAGAACTTCCTCGCCTTCTTCGATGATGCCCTCGATGGCGGCACAGGTCTTGCCGGTGGCGCGCTTGCCGAAGATTTCAAAGACCTGCTGAAGGCGCTCGATCTGGCCTTCGGTCTCTTCCCGGTGCTTCTCGAAGGCTGCCTTCAACTCGGCGCTCTGCGCGCCGCGAGCCATCTTCGGCAGCGTCTTCGCAATCTTCTTTTCAGCGTAATAGACATCCTTGAGCATGTCGTGGAACAGATCCTCGAGTGCTTTCCCTGCCATTGTTCTATCCTTTCGTGGATCCGCGGGACGATGCGTCTCCGCGGTGGTTCAAATGATGTTTCTGCGGCTGAGGAACTTGGCGAGCGAACCTTTGTTCCCCTTTTGATTCACTGCACGCGCTTTGAACCCGGCTGCCCCGTTCCTATATGAAGAGGCATGGGGAGGCAGTTCATGCTTTGGATTTCGCTCGCAATTGCGAGCTTTGTGGTGGTCGCGCTCGCCGTATGGGACCAGCGGTTTCGCAAGATGGCCGAACCGGCGCTTTCGGTCCTTGTCGCCGTCGGTCTCATCAGCGCCTTCGTCGTCTGGTGGACGGATGACAACGCCCGACCAAACGAGCCTCTGTCGCCGGTCACCGCAGACCGCCCCGTCGCCGCGATTGCGGAAAATCAGGTCCGGCTGGACAATCTGACGTTCGAAAAGAGCACCCCCGCCAGCAGCTATGTGGTGACCGGCATGATCCACAATGACAGCGCCGCATTCCTCGATTACTTCACGCTGGACGTTACGCTGGATGATTGCCCTGATGGCACCTGCCGCACGATCGGTCGCGACGATGCGCTGATCATTGCCCGCATCCCGCCGGGTCAATCCGCAGCACTTCGCACGTCCCTCGTCTTCCCTGCGCCCCGCACCGGCCCGCCCGAGACACCGCGATGGACGACGGCGATCGTGAAGATACAGTCCTCGCCAGCCGGTCCCTGAGGGCGGTTGACCGTCGCCCGCTGCAAGGGTCTCGACAGTCGGCGCGAGATGACGGAAACTGACGCTAAGAGACAGCGTTGCCAGGATCATGCCCATGACAGAACCGACAAATTCCGACGATCGCGACCTCGTCATCACCCGTCACATCGATGCCACCCCTGACCTGCTGTTCCGCTGCTGGACCGAGCCGGAGCTTATCCAGCAATGGTTCGTGCCGAAACCGTGGACCATCGCGACCGCCGAGGTCGATCTGCGCGTCGGTGGCTCGAACCTTATCGTCATGAAGAGCCCGGAGGGCGAAGAGATGCCCAATCGCGGCGTCTATCTCGAGATCGTGCAGGACCGGAAGATTGTCTTCACCGACGCCTATATCGAGGCGTGGACGCCGTCCGAGAAACCCTTCATGACCGGCATCATCACATTCGAGCCGGAGAATGATGGAACCCGCTACACGGCCCGCGTTCGCCATTGGACGAAAACCGATCGCGACGCGCACGAGCAGATGGGCTTTCACGAAGGCTGGAACCAGTGCGCGGATCAGCTGGCGGCGCTTGCCGCCACACTCTGATGCCGGGGACAGGCGGGCCAAGCCGATTGACAGCCGTTCCGCGCGCGTCATAGTGATCCTCATCAAGAGGTTCTCCGGGTGCTACACCATCCAGAGAGTAAATGGGAACGTGACGGGTGGACCCAGTGCGGCACCTCAATCACGGCCGACCCCGCGACTGTAGAGCGGTCAGGGTCTTTCATGCCGGTAACCGGTAGAAGTCACTGCGGATACGGGAAACCGGATCTGCGGGAAGGCGAGGAAGATCCGACGATGCCATTCGGCATCAGACGCCGCGAGCCAGGACACCTGCCGATTGATGTCGGGCATTTCGCCCAAATGAGCGGGTCACGTCCCACGTTGCCATCACGGAGGTTGTCATGGCTGTTACCAACGCATCTGGCGTTTCACTTTCCCTCAATGACCGCATGATCGCGGGTCTTCTTTCCCTGTGCATCGGGGCGTTCCTCGTATTCGGCGCGGGCCTGGCCAATTCGGCTGTGCTGCACGATACCGCGCACGACGTCCGCCACTCGTTCGGCTTCCCCTGCCACTAGGCAGGACGAGCGTATCGAACCAATCTGTCGAGCAGCATACAAACGCGAGCCCGGAGACCGGGCGCTGCGCCGCTGGCCTATGGCTGATCGAGGCACGTCGCTCCTCGTCGGCGAATGTGCCGTTGCGCGATGTCGCGCCGGCAGATCGGCTTGTTCCAGACATGCACAGGACGAGAGCAGGCTGACAAAGTTCTGCTCCGAAAGGTACAACCATGATCGTCAAGACACTTTTGGCCGCCATCTGCGCAGGCCTGATGGCGGGTCTCTTCATGACCGCCGCACAGGAACTCCGCGTCGTGCCACTAATTCTCCAAGCGGAAACCTTCGAGGGTGAACCCGCCCCGGGCGCATCGCCAGCGCACGAACATTCTTCGCTCGATTCCAGCTCGCTGTTTCCGTCGCTGACATCGGCGATCCTGCCGATAACGCCCGCCTATGCGCATGACGGCGAGACGCATGAGGGTGGCGGCATCCTGTTCGGCATGGGCCGCTTCTCCGGCACGCTGATTGCCAATCTCGTCACGGGTGCCGGCTTCGGGCTTCTTCTGGGCGGTCTCGGCATTCTCACCGGCAGCCCGCCGAGCCTGCGGACAGGCCTCACATGGGGAGCCCTCGGCTGGCTCGCCGTCCATATGCTCCCGGCCCTCGGCCTGCCGCCGGAGCTGCCCGGTTTTCCCGCCGCGGACCTTAGCGAGCGCCAGACCTGGTGGCTCGTCACCACCGCGCTCTCGGCGCTCGGTCTCGGCCTGATCGCGCTGCGGCCGGGCGTCGTGGCAAAGGGCGCGGGCTCCGTCCTTCTCGCCCTGCCCCACCTTTATGGCGCACCGCAACCTGCTGACATCGCCAGCCCCGTTCCTGCTGTCCTAGGAGCAGAGTTCGCCGTTGCAGCGCTGGCAACCACGCTCGCATTCTGGCTCGTCCTCGGCAGCGTCTCGGGCGCGATCAACGATCGCTTCCTCAAGACGGCGTGACAACGATGCGGCCCGCTGAAACGGCGGGCCGCATTGCACCAACAAATTACAGCCATCCACCCGTAAAGCCGGCACGTTTCAGCCCGCGCCGGATCGGTGTCGATTGCCGCAGCAGGTTCCAGAAAAAACCTGTCCGGTGGTTTTCGATCATCATCAGCAGAATGCCCTGATCGAGCCCGATCCGCCGTGTGTTCATCCAGCCCTCCGCCGTGCGGGCGGGAACGCTGGGATTGAAGCTTCCGATAAAACCGTCCTCCTCGACAACGCCCGGATAGGTCTCCAGAATATGCCGTGTTGCGGAAAGCGCCGCTTTTTCAGCGAAAGGCAGGCAGGAAAGCGGTGCCCAGGGCGCAAGAGTGCCATCATCCGGCCCGAACGGCGCGCCGCGCGCCGCATAGCCTGAAAACTGCTGCTGACGGCCATCCCGCAGACGCCGCGAACGCTCAGGCCCGTCACAAGCGGTCAGCCCCCAGCAATCCATGCCATAGCCGACAAAGGACTCCGGGTTCCGCTCCGTATAATCACGCTGCACGTCGATCGCCAAGCGCGTGTTCTCGAAATAATCGCTGTCATGCTCCTCCATCGCCGCATCGCGGATGCCCCGAAAGTCGATCCAGGCATGGGAAAACAAATGGATGAACAGAGGCCCTGCATAGAGGAACGGCTTGCCAAGAGCTTCCTTCCAGTCGCACTGATTGCCGAACGCAAGATAGCTGCTGGCCGGAATCGGGTAGGACGGCGAGGACAGCGCCAGCGTGTACAGAATGACCGCTTCGCTGTATCCGTGCCAGCGATAGGGTAGGAAACCGCTGCGCGGCTTCCAGCCGAGCGCCAGCGTATCCTGTTCATCCAGCGCCCAGGCCCAGTTGGCCCGGGCGTAGATCATATCGGCAATATCCCGTATTTCCTTCTCCGCCGGCGTATGTTCCGAAAAGTAGGCACCGACCGTTATGGCGCCGGCGATCAGCAGGGCGCTGTCGATCAGCGAAATCTCGCTCCGCCAAGCCCGCCGACCGGTCTTCATATCCAGAAAATGGTAGTAGAGGCCCTTGTAGCCGGTGGCCAGCGTATCGCGGCTCTGCTCGCTGTCGCGCAGGAACCGCAACGTCCTCAGCGCACGCTCGGCAGCATCCTCGCGGGAGATCCAGTCGCGCTCGACGCCGACCGGCAGCGCCGACAGGCCGAAGCCGGTGGCAGCGATGCTGGCCGGAGAACCTTCCTGCGAACTGTCGGCAACGAGACCCGTTTCCGCATGCGTATACCGCATGAAATACCGGAACGCGCCCAGCTGGAATCTATCGATCAGCCCAACGTCGGTCGTATCCTTGAAAAGCATTGCAACTCCTCATGAGCGGGCACACGGCGCGTGCCTCGTCTCTTTATCCGTGCGAAAATTCTTTGCTCACCGAGTGTTGAAGCCAGGCCGCCGCTTACCGGTCGCCGCCATCACCCGTTGTGTTAATGTTCGCCTCTACGGTTCAAAGTAGGGATTGGATGACATGATCTTAGCGGGAATTGCATTGCTGATGGGTCTGTCCGGCCAGGGGCTTCCACCAGCCCCCCTCGCAACCGACGTGACACACATAACGCGCATCGCCGCACCGGGGCATCGAGACGTGGATGTCGAACTGGTTCTTGCCGTCGATATGTCGGGGTCGATGGACCTGGAGGAGGCTCGCATCCAGCGCGCCGGTTATCTCGAAGCTTTGCGCCACAAGGAATTCATCAGTGCCGTTCGCGGCGGGCTGATCGGCGAAATCGCCATCAGCTATTTCGAGTGGGCCGGCAGCGTCAACGAAAGCTCACGCGTGGACTGGCACGTCATTGCGAATGCCGCGGACGCTGCAGCCTTCGCAGACGAGATCGCCGCACGTCCCGTGACCACGCGCCGCGGCACCTCGATTTCCAATGCGCTGAGCTATGCAGCGGGAATGATCGACACCAACGCCTTCAACGGCCAGCGCCGGGTCATCGATGTCTCCGGCGACGGACCGAACAATCTCGGCCCGCCGGTCCTCCCCGCCCGCGACACGGCGGTGCGCAGCGGTATCATCGTCAATGGCCTCGCCATCATCATCCGCCCGACCGGCGTCGGGGTCCGGCTCGACCGCTATTACGGCGACTGCGTCATCGGCGGTCCCGGCGCTTTCGTTCTACCAATCCACAGCCCTGAAGACTTCGGCGTCGCCATCCGGCAAAAGCTCGTCATGGAGGTCAGCGACCGCCAGCCGACCCTTCGTCCCGTTCCCGTTGCCAATCCCGCTCCCGTGGATTGCCTGATCGGTGAAAAGCTGCGGCCCGGATTCTTCGACAAGTAGCACGCGTCAACGCACCCGCTTCAAGCCTGCGCCAGGCGCTGCGTCTTCGGCATTCAGGGCGTCGGCTATCCGCGCGGCTGCGAGACGTCCGGCCACGATCGCCCCCTCGATATAGGTCGGGAAGGACGGAGAGAGTTCGGAACTTGCGAATGCGACACGGTCGACGCCCCGCCGCAGGAGCGCTTCTGCATCATAGGCCTCGGGATCGACAATGACATCGCTGTAGCCCCCTCCGCTCCAGCGATCGTCCGTCCAGTCGTGCAGAATAACGTCGACCGGCTCCGGCGCATCGGCACCCAGCAACGCGCCCATGCGCTCCAGCACCGTCCGCTCGATGAACGCCGCGCCCCGTGCCCGCCATTCGAGGGCAAGCGGCCCGCCGACGAAGACGACGAAAGCAGCATGCGCGTCACCCTGGCTGACGTCGAAGGCGTAGAGCCCGCTCACATCCTCCCATGAGACGCCGGACGACACCTCGGGCGACCAGAAGCGCTCGTCGTAGCGCAGCAGGATCTTGATCACGGCCCCGCTCCTCCAGCAGCCGAGCGCCCGGTCGAGCGTCTCCGGCAGAGGAGGCTGCTGGACGATCTCGCGTGCCCGAACCGGCGGCACGGCCACCAGCACATGCCGCGCCGTCATCTGCCGCTGCCCCGAGTGAACGACGACATGATGCTCATTCCGGCGGATGAGCGAGACAGGTGAGGACAAAAGAACATGCGGCCGCAGCCGTACAGCCATGGCGTCTGCAAGCGAGGCGGCGCTGTCCTTCAGGAAATATTGCAACTCGGATACGTCAGCCGTATTCCGCCGGTCGCTATCGACGAGATACCAGAAGGGGATAACATCCGCCGGAAGACACCAGAGCCCGTGAACCATGCTCAGAAATTCCCGCTTTGCCTCCTCCGTCGCATCTTGGCCGTTAAGCCAATCGGCAATGGAAAGACCTGCCAGTGCGGGATCACCGGGATCAGCTGCCTCCATCCTCTCGTACAGTGGATTGCTCCGGTGGGACGCGCGCCGCACCGGTGTGGCGGACACCGATTTCGCAGCGCCCTTCCAGCGGCTTTCGATCATCTCCAGTCGAGCATCCTTTACGAGCGCCATCACCTCCGGCATATCCTCGCAGAAGAACTGCCCCCCGGCATCTCGCCGCGTGCCGTCCGAGGTCTCGAAGGAACGTACGCGCCCACCAACCTCGGACCGGGCTTCCAGCACGATCACGGAAAGCCCATGATCGATCAGCGCCCCCGCAGCCGCCAGCCCCGTGAAGCCGGCCCCGACCACGATCACATCCGCATCCCGTTCCATGCCATCTCTCTTCTACGCGTGATGGCCACAGGTCTTCATCCCCGGCCTTCGATAAAGGAGAATATAGAAAGAACGGCGCGAAAGGATATGAGGCCGGTGGCCGACAGGATGCGGCGTGACGAACCTGTCAGAAGGCCTTACTCGGATTGAGACGGTGCAAATCCGCTGAGCATCCCGGAATAGGGCTTGGCCAAGGGTGCGGCGTAGGAGCCGCGCTTGCTGGTGGTCAGCCGCTGGGCGATCAGCGCTTCGGCCTGTTTCACAGCGGCCGAAACGCCATCGATAACCGGCACGCGGTAGATCGACTGCAATTCATAAGCAAGATCCGCCATGCCCGCACATCCAAGAACGATGGCTTCCGCACCATCCTCGGCAAGCGCCCGCTCGATCTGGTGACGAAGCTTGTCGAGTGCGCCGGAGCCCTCCTTCTCAAGATCGAGCACCGGAATGTCCGCCGCGCGAACCTTCGCCCGTCCGCCGAAACCGTAGTGCCGCGTCAGGTTCTCGAGGAGCACCCGGGAGCGCTCCAGCGTCGTGACAACGGTGAATCGTTGCGCCAGGAAGCCCGCCGTCACCAGGGCGCTTTCGCAGAGCCCAAGCACAGGAATAGAGGCAAGAGACCGCGCGGCGTCGAGCCCGGTATCGTCGAAACAGGCGATGACGGCCGCCTGAGCGCCTGCCGCCTCACCCTCTCGTATCGCATTCAGCAGGCCCGGCAGAGCCAGCGCGCCGTCATAATGCCCCTCGATCGAAGCTGGTCCCATGGCGGCCGTGGCGGCAACAATCTCCGTGCCATCGGCTGCGACGAGACGGGCTGCCTCCGCTGCCTTTTCGGTCATGGAAACTGTGGTGTTGGGATTAACGACAAGAATGCGCATTCGGAGATCAGACCAGCTTGGCCTGCTTGCGACCGAGCATCAGGATGATGCCGAGCGCCAGCAGAATAACGGTGAAGGAAAAGACGGTGGTGACGGTGCCGAGCGCATAGAGCACCGGGGTGGTGACGTTCGTGGTCATGCCATAGATTTCCAGCGGCAACGTATTGTAGGTGCCGGAGGTCATCAACGTGCGGGCGAACTCGTCATAGGAGAGCGTAAAGCCGAAGAGACCGACGCCGATAAGGCTTGGCGCGATCATCGGAAGCACCACATGCCGGAAGGTCTGCCAGGAGCTTGCGCCCAGGTCGCGCGCCGCTTCTTCGTAGGCGGGCGAAAACCGGTTGAAGACGGCAAACATGATGAGCACGCCGAAGGGCAGCGTCCAGGTGAGATGCGCGCCGAAGGCCGAGGAATACCAGGCGGGCTTGAGCCCGAACTGCTGGAAGACGACGCCGATACCGAGCGAAATGATGATGGATGGCACGACAAGGCTGGCGACCGTCAGGTAGAACAGCGTGGTCGAGCCGCGAAACTTCCGACGGAAGGCAAGGCCTGCCAGCAGCGAAACCAGCACGTTGACGACCATGACCATGATGCCGAGCGAGAAGGACCGCCGGAACGATGCGCCGAAGTTGCCGACCGCCTGCTGCTCGAAAAGATTGTAGAACCAGCGCAGTGACACGCCGTTCATCGGGAAGGTCAAACCGCCGTTCGGCCCCTGGAAGGACAGGATGAGGACCGCCGACAGCGGACCGTAGAGGAAGAGCACGAACAGCGCAAAGAATGCGGCGAGGACGTAGAATTCGAAGGTGCGTTTCTCGTGGCTCATCTTACAGCTCCTTGCGAATATCGACGACGCGCAGGATCGCGGCCACCATCAGAAGCACGACGATGAGAAGCACGACGGCGTTGGCAGCAGCGGCGGGATATTGCAGCAGCGACATCTGGTTGCGCATCATTAGAGCCACCGATGCGCTCTGCCCGCCGGACATGACCTGCACGGTCGAAAAATCCGCCATGACGAGCGTGACGACAAAGATCGAGCCGATGGCGATGCCGGGCTTGGCGAGCGGAATGATGACGTTCCAGAGGATCTGCCAGCCGGTGGCACCCGCATCGCGGGCCGCCTCGATCAGCGATTTATCGATGCGCATCAGCGTGTTGAAGATCGGCGTTACCATGAAGAGCGTGTTCAGATGCACCATGGCGAGAATGACGGCAAACTCGGAGTAGAGCAGCCATTCGATGGGTGCCGGAATGATCCCCATTTCGATCAGCGTCGAATTCACGAGCCCGTTGCGCCCGAGAACCGGGATCCAGGAGATCATGCGGATGATGTTGGACGTGAGAAATGGCACGGTGCAGACGAGGAACAGCACCATTTGCATCGTCGTCGTGCGGATGTGGAAGGCGAGGAAATAGGCGACCCAGAATCCGATGAAGGTCGTCAGAGCCCAGACGACGACCGTATATTTCAGCGTGTTCAGATAGGTTTTCCAGGTGACCCAGGACCCCAGCGTTTCCTCGTAGTTCAGAGTGAGGAAGTCCGGATAGAGCCCCGCGAAGTCGTAATCCCAGAAACTGACGATCAGGATCATCAGGATCGGCAGCAGGAAGAAAAAGCCGAGAATCGCGATCAGCGGTGCCGATTGCAGGTAGGAGATCGCCCGCGGCGGCAGGCGAAACGCCTTGGCGTTGCGCACGCGCCCACCTGTCGCCGGTGTCGGCTTGCTTTCAGCAATGGTCGCCATGATCGCTCGGTCTCCGTTACGTTTTCAGACTCGGCGCAGAGTGAGAAGGCTGTCCCTCATCAGCCTGCCGGCACCTTCTCCCCGCGAGCGGGGAGAAGGTTCGGGTGAGGGCCGCCGCATGTGCGACCCGAACCGCATCAAGCAGCGATGAACTCGTTCCAGCGGCGGACCATGTAGCGATCCTCGTCCATGACGGAGTTCCAGCAGGCAACCTTGCCCATGCGCTCCACGAAGGAGCCGCCATCGCGAACCGCACCGGCCTTTTCCATGACCTTGCCTTCCGGGGACATGATGTCCCCCTGGGCGGCCTTGCCCTCGATCCAGTAGCCCCACTCGTCTTCGGTCATGAACTTCTTTGCCGTGTCCATGGCGGCGGAGTAGTAGCCCTGACGGTTGAGATAGCCACCGACCCAGCCGGAGGTGTACCAGTTGATATATTCGTAGGCCGCGTCCAGCTGCGCGCCCTGGAGATGCGCGGCAAGGCCGAGACCGCCGCCCCACGAGCGATAGCCCTCCTTGAGCGGCTGGTATTTGCAGGCGATGCCCTTGGAGCGAACGGCGGCAACGGCCGGCGACCACATGGACTGGATGACGACTTCGCCGGAGGCCATGAGGTTGACCGACTCGTCGAAGGACTTCCAGAAAGCGCGGAACTGGCCGTCCTGCTTCGCCTTGATCAGGAAGTCGATCGTCGCATCGATTTCCGCCTTGGTCATGTTGCCCTTGTCGGCATATTTGATGTTGCCGAGCGCTTCCATGATCATCGCGGCATCCATGATGCCGATCGAGGGAATGTTGAGGATCGAGGTCTTGCCCTTGAAAGCCGGGTCCATGATATCGGCCCAGGAGGTGATGTCGCGGCCGACGAGGTCCGGACGAATGCCCAGCGTGTCGGCATTGTAGATAGTCGGAACCATCGTGAAGAGGCCGGTTTCGGACTTGGCGAACGTCTTGTCGCCTGCCTTCTCCACAAAGCCGACCGTATGCGGCGCCGTGCCCTGCGCGATCACGCTGTCCGGCGTCAGCTTGCCCGTCTTGAACAGGGGCACGATCTGATCGTAATATTTCAGCTTGGAGATTTCCATCGGCTGGATGACGCCTGCCGGGAACACCTTCTTCAGGATCCAGTATTCGATGTCGGCGATGTCGTAGCTGTCGGGCTGCGTGACGGCGCGCTGGGCGGCGGCATCCGAGTCGGTCGCCGTCATCTCAAGCGTGATGCCGAGGTCGGCCTTGCACTTCTCGGCGATGGCATTGATGTTGGAAACGCCGGTGCCGAACTGGCGCAGCGTGATGGGGTTCTGCGCCCAGACGGTCGGGAAACCCGTGATCGCCCCGGAGCCGGCAATGGCGCCGACGGCCGCAGCCCCTGTCTTCATCAGAGCGCGACGGCTGATGCCGGTCGCCTTCTTCGTGTCCTTGATCTCGGTCATAGTCTGTTCCCTTTTATTCTGGTTGGACAGGTGTTTGTTCTGGCAGCTCAAGCCGCCACGGCGCCCAGGAGGACAGCATCCTCAAGGCCCCAACTCAGTGAAACCGCATCGCCCACAGCGACGGGTTTGTCGAAATAATCCGCATCCGAAGCGATGACGGTGAAATCCTCCGAGCCGGCGCCCATGACGGTGATCTTCACCGAGGCGCCGCGATATTCCACGTTGGAAACCACGCCGTTGAAGCCGAGCGTCTTCTCGCCGGATTCGCGCAACCGGACGCGATCGGTGCGGATACCGATGTCGATCGGCGACCCCTCTTCCCGGCCTTCTCCGGCAACGGTAAAGGTTTGCCCCTCCGGCACCTGCAGGGTCAGAACGCCGTCGGCGCTGGAGATAACGCGACCGGTCAGCACGTTGTGGTCACCCATGAAGCGCGCGACAAAGGCCGTTGCCGGCCGCTCGAAAACCTCGCGCGGGCTTGCAGCCTGCTCGATACGCCCGTCGCTCATGATGACGATAATATCGGCAAGCGCCATCGCCTCTTCCTGGCTATGGGTCACGTGGACGAAGGTTATGCCGAGATTCTTCTGAAGCTTTTTCAACTCCGCGCGCATGCGGATTTTCAGGAAGGGGTCGAGCGCGGACAGCGGCTCGTCGAGCAGGAGCGCCTCGGGATCGGTGATGAGCGCCCGGGCCAGCGCCACGCGCTGCTGCTGCCCACCGGAAAGCTGGGCCGGGCGCCGGTTGGCGTAGGGCTCCATCTGCATCAGCTTCAGCATCTCGAGCGCCTTTGCACGGCGCTCTTCCTTCTCCACGCCCTTCATCTTCAGGCTGAAGGCCACGTTGTCGATGAGATCCAGATGCGGAAACAACGCATAGGACTGGAACATCATCGCCGTGCCGCGCTTGGCAGGCGGCAGGTCGGTCACGACTGTGTTTCCGAGCCGGATATCGCCGGAGGAGATCGTCTCGTGCCCGGCGATCATCCGCAGCGTCGAGGTCTTGCCGCATCCGGACGGCCCAAGAAAGCAGCAATAACTGCCGGAAGGGATCTTGAGGCTGATGGAATGGACGGCCGTGGTGCTTCCGTAAATCTTGGAAACGGATACGATGTCGATCTCTGCCGCTTTTGTCATGATGGGTTCCCCTGTCGTGAACAAGAGAATGCATCAACCGTGCCAGTTCGTCAGGCAGCCATCATCGCTTTGTTTCTATTAGGAAACGTGTTGATCAATCCGGTACGATGCCTGGTACACACGAGAAATTGCCTATTTTCTGACCTATTGTGCAAAATTATCCGCCAGATCGTATACAATATGCCTCGCGTCTGAATACGAATTTGCCTTCTGTCGGAAGATCATTTGGATTAGATTCGACGACCATGAACAATCGTCAGACGAAGCCGGAATCCGTGATCGCCAGACCTGACGCTGATAATACCGGCGCCGAGGGAAACCAGCGCGCCATTCGTGATGCCATCCGCGACGCGATCGTCGATCGTCGCCTCCTGCCGGGTACGAAGCTGACCGAGACGGATGTCGGGGCCTTGTTCAATGTCAGCCGAACGCTGGTTCGCGGCGCTCTACAGGCTCTGGCACATGAAGGCCTCGTCACCGTCGAGCGCAATCGCGGTGCTTTCGTGGCCAACCCGTCGCCGGAAGAAGCACGCCAGATTTTCGCAACGCGCCGCATTATCGAGCCCGGCATTCTGATGGAAGCGGCACGCCACATGACGCCGTCCCATTTTCGACAGCTTCGTGAGCAGCTGGTCGATGAAGGCCGCCTGATGAACGAGAGGGGACAGAGCGCCCGTCGGGCCGAGATCAAGGCTTCCGGCGATTTCCACCTGATGATCGCCGCCATGACCGGAAATGCGGTCATGCAGCGCTTCATGGACGAGTTGATCGCCCGCTCTTCGCTCGTCATATCGCTCTATGGACAATCCACGGTTTCCAGTTGCGGTCACAACGAACATACCGAGATCGTCGATGCCATCGAGGCCGGCCAGATGGATCGCGCCAGCCGCTTGATGGTTCACCATATCCACCATATCGAGGCGGATCTCGACCTGCGCGTGCGCCGTGCCAACGAGCTTCGCGACGTTCTCCTCCCTTAAGACGGGAATGGCATTACTCTTCACAACTCACTGATTCTGCTTAAATTTTTTTGTTAACGGTGAACGGAACCAAACCCCTTGCAAGACGTTTTGCACGCGCAAGACAGACAGCATGCGAGGCGAGTATGAGTTACAAGCACTTCCCGAAGCCGGTCCGGATCATTCTCCAGCAAAGCCAGGAGTTCATTGTCGCGTCCGCCTGGGATGCACTCGAATGCCTGCGTGGCTGGCCTGCCGGACGCTCCGGCAGGGCGTATCGCATCGCGCTACAGCACTGCATGGATGCCCTTGACGGTATCCTCAGCCCGCGCAAGGCACAGGCATCCTTCATGGCGGCAGCCCGAGAAGCCGGCATCCTGGCAAAGCCGAGAGAACCCGCCTGATCGGACGTATTGCTTGACGAATGCATTCGTGACGGACGACGATAGAGGCTTCGAAAGCGCGGTCAGGAGCACGCCATGTCGGACATGAATTCACCGGAAGACCCATCCGACGACACGAAGCTCACGCGCTCGAAGCGCCGCTGGGCGGAGGAAGGAAAGTTCCTGACCGGTCAGGTCTCGCGCTCGGAAACCGACCGCCTGCCACCCGGGCAGCATCTTGTGAAGAACTGGCCCGTTCTCGACCTCGGCCAACATCCGATCATCGAGACGTCAAGCTGGTCTTTGAGCCTGAAAGGTGCGGTCGAACAGCCGCTGACGCTCGACTGGGCGCAACTGAAAGCTCTCCCGCAGAGCACGTTCGTATCGGACATCCACTGCGTCACCACCTGGTCGCGCTATGACAACCGCTGGAAGGGTGTTTCCACGCATGACCTGCTGGACCTGGTCATGCCGAAGCCAGAGGCGACCTATGTCATGCTGACGAGCTATGACGGCTATACAACCAACCTGCCGATCGCCGACTTCGCAAGCGAGCATGCGCTGGTGGCAACCGACTGGGAGGGTCAGCCGCTGACACGCGAGCACGGAGCCCCTGCCCGCCTCATCGTGCCACATCTCTATCTCTGGAAGAGCGCGAAGTGGCTGACCAAAATCGAATTCATGATCGGCGATCGTGCCGGTTTCTGGGAGAAGAACGGGTACCATATGGTGGGCGACCCGTGGCGGGAGCAGCGCTACTCCGACGATTGAGGAACGCTTCTCTATCGGTCAAAAGAAAAAGGCTCCGGCGATACCGCCGGAGCCTTTTCTGATCAGTAGGCCTTTTTCTTGAAAGGCTTCTTGGCAGGCTTGCCGCCATCGTCCGTCGGTCGCGGACCGGACTTCGAGAAGCCGGGCTTTGCCGCCTTCTTCGCCCACGGCTTGCTATCGGGCCGGTCGGCATTCTCGCCGCCTTCCTTCCAGCGCGGCTTGCTGTCGGATGGCGTGGCGTTGTCTTTGCGGACGAACGGCTTGCGCGGTGCGGCAGACAGATCCGGCGCGCTGTCGAGCTGGGTCACGGTGATGCCCTTTTCGAGCATGCGCTTGGGTCCCAGCGCCTCCACGAAGCTGTCGGAGAACTCGCGCGCGATCTCGACGAATGTGTTCTCCGGCATCATCTTGATGGCGCCGATTTCCTGCTTGGTGATGCGACCGATGCGGCAAAGCATCGGGATCAGCCAGCGGGGTTCGACATTCTGCTTGCGGCCGGCCGAGATGGAGAACCAGACGGCATCGCCAAAATCACCACGCGGGGCACGCGGTTCGGACCGTTCCGGCCGGGGACCGCGATCGCTGGATGATGCGCCCGATGGCTGAAACGCAGGCGTGTCGATGATATCTTCCGGCGCGGAACGGCCGGCACGCGCCAGACGCACGAAGGCGGCGGCAACCTGCTCGGCGCTGAAGCCGGAAAGAACCTGCTGCACGAAGGCTGCTTCGTCTTCGCGGATCGGATCGTTGAGCGCGGCATCCGAGAGAATGCGCTCGTCGTCCTTCTGCGAGACCTCGTCGGCCGACGGGGGCTTGGCCCAGACGGCTTCGATCCGCGCATCGCGCAGCAGCCGCTCGGCCTTGCGGCGAGCGTTCGAGGTAACGATGATCGCGCTGACGCCCTTGCGCCCTGCCCGGCCGGTACGGCCGCTGCGGTGCAGCAGCGTTTCCGGGTTGGTCGGCAGGTCGGCGTGAATGACGAGTTCAAGGTTCGGGAGATCGATACCGCGCGCGGCGACATCCGTCGCGATGCAGACGCGTGCGCGACCGTCGCGCATGGCCTGAAGCGCATGCGTCCGCTCGCTCTGGCTGAGTTCGCCCGAAAGGGCGACGACGGAGAAGCCGCGATTGTTGAACCGCGCCGTCAGATGGTTGACGGCAGCACGGGTGGAGCAGAACACCAGCGCGTTCTTTGCCTCGTAGTAGCGCAGCACGTTGATGATGGCGTTCTCCCGGTCGGAGGGAACGACGACGAGCGCGCGATAGTCGATGTCGAGATGCTGCTTCGCCTCGGCTTGCGTCGAGATCCGCAGCGCATCGCGCTGGTAGTTCTTGGCAAGCGTCGCGATAGACTTCGGTACGGTGGCCGAGAACATCAGCGTGCGGCGATCGGCCGGTGCCGTTTCCAGCAAAAATTCCAGATCCTCGCGGAAGCCCAGATCGAGCATCTCGTCGGCCTCGTCGAGAACGATGGCCTTGCAGGCGGACAGATCGAGCGCACCGCGACGAACATGGTCGCACAGACGCCCAGGCGTACCCACCACGATATGTGCGCCACGATCGAGCGCGCGCCGCTCGGTGCGAATGTCCATGCCCCCAACGGAAGCAGCGATGACCGCGCCAGTCATCTCATAGAGCCACTCAAGCTCGCGCTGAACCTGCAGAGCCAGCTCGCGGGTGGGGGCGACGGCAACAGCCAGCGGCTTGTTAGCCGGGCCGAACCGGTCTGCGCCATCCAGCAGCGTCGAGGCAAGCGCGAGCCCGAAGGCAACGGTCTTGCCGGAGCCGGTCTGGGCGGAGACGAGCGCGTCGCGACCCGACATTTCCGCTTCGATGACGGCGGTCTGGACCGGTGTCAGGGTGGAATAGCCGCGTTTGGTCAACGCCTCGGCGATCGCCGGAACGACCCCTGCGAATTCTGTCATATGTCTGTCTCTCGGAAGTTCGAACCGTGCAGCGTGCACGAAATAATGCGCACATGCCTTGAGGACCGCACGCTGCGGCCCATACCATAGCGATCTCTTAATCCCTTAAGCAGCAAATGTACAGGGGAGCGCCGCGAGACGGATCGGCTCGGTGCTTTCAGGGGAAGGCTCCGGTCAGCCGGTCAGGCGCGGACTGCGAATGATCTTGACGAACAGCGCCTTCATCGCCGACTCGATACCCTGCGCCGGGCTCACCTCAAAATAAAGGCCCGGAGACGCGCAAGCCTGCATCCGCGTACCGATTTCCGACTGAAACGGCTTGATCCACTCATTGTACCAGTCGTTCGTCGGCAACGGCAGATAGGTCGTATAGAGCACGGCAATCTTGATGCCGCGATCCTTGATCGTCTTGCAGTAGCTGACGTCGATCGGCTCCTGACAACGGCCACCCGTCACTCGTTTGGTGCAGTCACGAGGTTTGTAGCTGTCGCCAACGCCATCGGCAACAAAGTACAGAACCTTTTCCGCCTTGGCAGCGGTAGAACCATCGCCGGGGTCAGGGATTTCGCTGTTGATCTGCGTCAGCGCCTTGTCGAAACTGGTGATCTGGTCGTCATTATACCCCTGATACGGAATGCTCATCAGCGAGATGGTTTCCGACTTCGTCTGTATGTCCTTCAAGTCGTCGGTGAGCTTGGAAACGCTAAAGAGCTTGGCCTCCTCCGCCTTCTGTCCGAATGTGTAGGCGGCCATCCGGTACTGGTTCGTATAGGTCTCGGCCCGCTCGGCCTCCGTCGTCAGGGCCGCCACGGCCTTCGCGACGACATCGATGCGGATGGTGGCGCCGACCTTGCGAGCCACGAAATAATTGCTGGTCTTGTCGACGTCCCCGTTCTCGGCAACGATGTGGCAGGCGAAAGCGCAATTGCGGGAGCCGGGATCCGACACGCGCTTCGTTGCTTTAATCAGGCTATCGACATCCGCGGGCGTGGCACCGACACCCATCGACGGCGTGTTGTCGAGCAGCATGTAGAAATCCATGAAGGAGTTCGACTGAAAGGTCGCCTTTGCGACACCTTCTACCTTGATGGAATCTTTGCCGAAGATTTTCAAGAATGTGGTCGGCACCAACGTCGAATAGGTCGCTGACACGTTGATGTCGCGGCCGGACTTCATGACGCTGACATTGAAGGTTCTCGTCGCCGTTTCAATGTTGTTCGGGTCCGGCTCGGAGGCCTCTCCCGGCAACTGGATTGCATTCGCTTCCACCATCTGCGCATTGAAGATGCTGCGCGCTTCGCTCTCGCTCACTCTCACGGCGCCGTCCGTCACCATGGCCATCGCCTCGGCGACGCCGGCCGATTTGTCCGTGACGGAACCGATCACTGCAGCATCCGCCGCTCCCTGAAGTTTGGTCTTGACCTTGATCGCATGTGCCACGTCGAGCGCGAGCCCGGCCGTACCGAGCACCGGAATGAGCGAAAGAGCTCCGATAATGGCAAGATTGCCCGAACGATCAACGAGAAAGCGCTTGAACATGATGACGGCCTCAGGAGCACACATCTCTCGGCGCCCGGGGCATAACATAGGTCGCTAATTTAAATTTACGGTAAAACAGAGCAGTAAACGAAATCGGAACGTCCTCACGAAGTCTGCAATGATCGACGAGATCATGAAACCGTGAATAAGTTTACGGTTAAGTTTCCTTGCGCCGGCGAGTCCATGGCTTACATCTAGATATGCGATGAGGAGTCGCCGAAGCCTATGGGAGGAATGATGATGGAAACGCCGGATCATCTGAGAGTGCAGTACGACTTCCGAAGCGGAACAGTCCTGCTCCAGTGCCGCAACCGAAGCCATGTGCTTGCGGAGCGCTTCAACACGAAGGAAAGCGCCGAAGCTGCAGCCGTCCAGTTCGCCCGCGAGAACTGGGATTATTCGGAACCGCAGTCCGATACCCAGCACTGATGTAAGGATATCATGCCCGGCTTTGGCGGGCTGTAACTCAAATGGAAAGGCCGGAAATTCTTCCGGCCTGTTTCACATAACATACTGATGCAGCTGACGTCCTGCTTTGTGCACAACACCGGCCCTCAATGTCGGGAGGGCTCTACGTCCTGTCGGCGCAGGTCGTCAATTGCCGCCACGGCTTCCTCGGCTGTCCAGCCAGCACCGACGGCAGCCCGGATCAGGCGCGCATCTGCCTCGACTTCCAGCTTCACGAAAAGCGGCTCCAGCGCTTCCTGCGCCGTCACGACATTCGGTTCAGCAACCGCGGTGGCTGGCTTCTGCATGGACATGATCTCTTCTCCTGTTATTTTCAAGACTCCCTGAAATGGAACCAGATCAAAACTGGTTCCATTTTTTGTTTGTATTATGTCGGTAAACGTCACCGGTGCGAAGGACTTCCCTCCGTCAAAGATCGTTCTCGGTCAGCGCGAAATGATCCATGATGACCCGGATGTTCCGCTTGTGCGCCTTGAAAAAGATGTCGAACGCATCGCCCACCAGCGGAACGGCGCCGATCGTTGCATCCAAGCCGAGATTGTAAAGCATCCGTGCTATCTTGCGCTTGGGAAGACCAAGCCGCCGCCCCTCGTTGACGATGGCAAGACCGATGATAGCACCCGTTGCATCACCAAATATCGGGACGATACCGAGCAATGCGTCGGCACCGAAACGAAACCTCGTTCCCGGAATGCCGACTGCGGTATCCATGAAGCGTGCAAGCTTGGCAAGCCGGCGCAGACGGCGCAACTGATCCGCACGACCGATGTCACCGGCCGCCTCGGCAAAGTCGGCTCTATACGCTGTCGACGCCATCACTACCCACTCCTGTGTTCGTGTTACTTGAGATGTGGAGTGCTTGCTCGCTCGAAACAAGGTTTAGAGAGACAGTTTCGCGACAGGGATGCCTCAATGGTGGCTTTGGGGCTGCAAACTCCATCTCCGCAACGCACGATGCACATCGCTGCAACCTGAAATCATCTGGAGATGTAGAAAACTGCGCTGTTGCTGCGACGGCAAAATTCCCGTCTGATTGCGTACGGATCCGACTGTACTTAAAGAATAATTTAGAGCTGCCACCCTATTTTCCCGGAAATATTAAAATCGTCTAAAAAAGCGAGCAGCCTCGATGTCTCTCTTCTCTTCGTCCGATAGTGCGGTCCTGCGAGCCCTCGACCAGTCGCAAGCCATCATAGAATTCGACCTCACGGGAAAGGTTCTCCGAGCGAACGCGAACTTCTGCCGGGCCATCGGCTATGAGTCCAGCGAGATTGTCGGGCGGCATCACAGCATGTTCGTCATGCCGGAGGAAGCACGCTCACCGGCTTACGCGGCTTTCTGGCAGGAGCTTGCCAAAGGCAAGTTCCAGCAGGCGCAGTACAAGCGTCTCGGCAAAGGCGGTCGCGAAATCTGGATCGAGGCTTCCTACAATCCCATCTTCAAAGGCAAGCGGCCGGTCAAGGTCGTGAAGTTCGCAACGGATATAACCGCGTCGAAGATCAAGAGCCTGAGTGACAATGGCAAGCTGGAAGCGCTCTCGCGTGCTCAGGCCGTCATCGAGTTCACGCCTGACGGTCGAATCGTTTCAGCGAACGAGAACTTTTTGTCTGTGTTGGGGTATCGGCTGGAAGAGATCGTGGGCCAGCATCACGCCATGTTCTGCGAGCCTTCCTATGTTCAGTCCGCCGCCTACAAGACGTTCTGGGAACAGCTCGCCGGTGGCGCATTCGTGACCGACCAGTTCCTCCGCTTCGGCAAAGGAGGGCGGCGGGTGCATATTCAGGCGACCTATAATCCGATCATGGATGAGAATGGCCGGGTCATGAAGGTCGTGAAGTTCGCGACCGACATGACCGAACGCGTCCGCGCTATCGAGGAACTCGGGGCAGGTCTTGGACGCCTCGCACATGCGAATATCAGCCAGACGCTCGACCGTCCCTTCACGCAGGAGTTCGAGCAGCTGCGGAACGACTTCAATATGTCGATCGGCGGCTTCCAGCAGACACTGGTCAATGTCCTCGGGCAGACGGAAAACCTGAATGGACATAGCCAAACGATGCACGAGGCATCCGATATTCTGGCGCAACGCGCCCGCGAACAGGCCGCCGCGCTCGAGGAAACATCCGCCGCGTTGGAACAGATCACCATCACGGTGCGTCAGTCGAACGAGCGCGTGCACGACACGCGCAATCTTGTGAAACAGGCAAAGGAACAAGCCGGACACTCCGTGACCGTCGTTGGTGACACCGTTGCCGCCATGCAGCGCATCGAGACCGCCTCGTCCTCCATCGGTCACATCATCGGCGTCATCGATGAAATCGCGTTCCAAACAAATCTGCTGGCGTTGAACGCGGGCGTGGAGGCGGCCCGCGCTGGCGAAGCCGGCCGCGGCTTTGCCGTGGTGGCACAGGAAGTCCGCGAACTTGCCCAACGCTCCGCGCGGGCCGCCAAGGAAATCAAGGACCTGATCTCGAACGCCTCCCGAGAGGTCGTTGAAGGCGTCCGCCTCGTCGGCGATACCGGTCGAGCGCTGACGGAAATCGAGGTCTTCGTCGCCTCGATCAACGAGAACATCGACGCCATCGCCGCCGCCGCATCCGAACAGACCACCGGTCTTGGCGAGATCAGTGCGTCGGTCAACAGCCTCGACAACATGACGCAACAGAACGCGACGATCGTCGCGCGCACGACGGAACTGAGCCACACGCTGGCTCAAGGCGCGGCTACGCTCGCCGATCTCGTATGCCGGTTCCAGCTCAACCGAAGCCACGGGATCCGCGAACCCGGCAGTGCCCAGCGACTGCGCCAGGATGAAGCTCTCATTCTCCGCAAGACGGCCTGAGCTTCAAGCCGCGATGACAAAAAGGCCCGGTCTCAGCAGCCGGGCTTTTTGCGTTGCGGATTGCGCATTCCAGAGGAAGGTGTTTGTCAGGTTCATCATCATCTTCGATCAGTGAGACGACGATCGTCGTCTAACCGGATAGACACGAGACAGCGGATTACGGCTCAGAGCCGGAAGAGCAGGACTGGAGAACGCCCGGACCTCAGGCTGTCAGCGCCGGAAGGTCGGGCAACACAGCTTGAAGATCCTGGATGAGACAAGGGCGGCCGAACAGAAAGCCTTGCACCTCGTCGCATCCCTCGGCGAGCAGAACCTGGAACTGTTCTTCCGTTTCTGCGCCTTCGGCAAGGATCGTCACATCGAGGCTCTTGCCAAGCGCAACGATGGCCCGGATGAATGCCTTGGACTGACGACCATCGAGTTCGTTGACGAAACTCCGGTCGAGCTTGATCTTGTCGAAGGGGAACGCCCTCAGCGTTTCCAGCGAGGAGTATCCTGTTCCGAAATCGTCGATCGCGATCATCACGCCCATCGCGCGGATCTGGCGCAGGATGTGGAGCGCCCTGCCCTTGTCGCCGATGATGGCGCTTTCGGTGACCTCCAGTTCCAGCCGCGATGATGGAAGGCCGGTCCGCAGCAGCACGGAGCGAACCCTCTCCACAAGCCCGACATCCCCGAGTTGCAGCGGCGACAGGTTGACCGCGATCCTGTGATCGAGACCCCATGCGACGGCCTCGCGACAGGCCTCCTCGAGCACCCAGTCGCCGATCGTGGAGATCAGACCGCACTCTTCCGCAATCGGGATGAAGGTGGCCGGTGAGATCAACCCGCGCTGCGGATGCCGCCAGCGCAGCAGGACTTCGTATCCGGTCGTCTGCCGTGTCCGCGCGGACTTCTGCACCTGATAGACGAGGAAGAACTGCTTCTCCTCAAGGGCAACACCGAGATCACGGCCGATAGCACGGCGTTCGCGCGCAGCCTCGTCCATCGCCGCCTCGTAGAAGCTGATGCGCTGCTCCGGCTGCGCCTTGGAGCGATACATCGCCATGTCGGCATTGTTCAGAAGTTTTTCGCGATCCCCAGCGTCCGAGGGATAGACCGACACACCGATGCTGGCACCGGGCAGGATTTCCGTCCCGTCAATGACAATGCGTTCGGTCAATGCCCGGAAAAGCCGGCCGATAAAATCCTCGAGATCCTTCTCCTGCACGAAACGCTTGAACGCGACGAATTCATCTCCGCCGAAGCGCCCGACAGCCTCGCTTTCGCCGACCAGTTTCTGCATCCGGCTGGCAAGCGCGTAGAGCACCTTGTCGCCCATCGCATGGCCGTAGCGGTCGTTGATCTCCTTGAACTCGTCGAGATCGATGCAGATGGCCGCAACCTTCTCCGACCCGGCAACATTCGTGATTGCGGCATCCAGCCGTTCCGCGAACTGGTGCCGGTTGGCAAGCCCCGTCAAGGCATCATGCCGGGCAAGGTGCTGAATCTTCTGTTCGGCATTCACCCGGGCGGTGATGTCTTCAAGCGTCGTGACGAAGGAGCCGTCGCCCGTCGGCCGGTGAACTGTCCGGATCGTGCGTCCGCTGGACACCTCGCGCGCCGTCTCGCCACCTCCGGGCGCTGTGAACAGGGCCCGGTGCTGCTCGTACAGCCCGTCTGCATCATAGGATCCGGTCTGGTCGGTCTTGAAGCGCTCGTAGCAGAGCGAGTGAAAGCTCTGGCCGACGATATCGAGAGAACGCGGAAACTCGATGATCTCCCGGAAAAGTTCGTTGTGCAGGATCAGGCGCTCGTTCGCGTCGAAAAGCGCAATCCCGTGCCCCATGGTGTTGAGCGCGATGGAAAGGTTTTTGGTGACATCGAGAAGACGTGCCGCACTGTCCTTGGCTTCGGTACAATCGCGGGTGATCTTGGCAAAGCCGATATGCTCATGATGCTCGTCATAGATCGGATCGATCACGACCGATGCCCAGAATGCCGAGCCATCCTTGCGATAGCGCCAACCTTCCGTCTCGAATTTCCCCGTTGTCAGTGCTGTCTGCAGAGCATGCGCCGGTGCGCCGTCCGCTCTCTCTTCCGCGGAATAGAAGATGGAGAAGCTCTTGCCTACGATTTCCCGGTCGGCGTAACCCTTCATGCGCTGCGCGCCGACGTTCCAGTTCGTCACCCGGCCAGAGGGATCGAGCAGGTAGATCGCGTAGTCGCTGACGCCCTGAACGAGATGCCGAAACCGGGTGTTCATGGCCATGGTCGCGTTCTCGGACCGGCTCGCGAAGAGCGCGGCCGCAAGCACGGAGAACAGCAGCGACAAGGCGGTCGTGGCAATCACGATGACCATGAGGGCCGGTGACAACAGGTTCGATGGCAGCGGCGAGTCGGCCACCGGCGTCATGATCACGCCGCCCATGGAGGTAAAATGCATGGAGACGATGCCGAGCGTCAGGAGGCTTGCCCCAGAGCCAAGCCGTTTTATTCCCTTGCGTCCAGGTCTCACGGACGCAAATCCGGGAACCGAAAACAGGACGGCAAGAAGAACCGCGCTCCAGACGAGATTGACATCCCAATGGATTTTGCCGGGAAACTCGATCGCCGTCATGCCAACGAAATGCATCGTGGAAACACCGAGACCGAAGAGGATGCCGGCCATGACGAAGGCCAGACGACCGGTCAGCGAAGACGCGACCGCGACGGCAAGGAACGTCGTCGTCACCGAGATCGCAAGCGACAGCAGCGTTCGCGATGGCTCGTAACCGAGAACCAGCGAAGCCTCATAAGCGAGCATCGCGACGAAATGCGTCGCCCAGATACCAAAGCCGCCGGACGTTCCTGCGCTGGCAAGCCAGATCCACCGTGCATATCCATGCGCGCGATGCGCACGCTGTAGCAGCATCATAGCCGCAGCACAGGAAACGAGACACAGAAAACCGGCAAAAACAACCAGACGCAGATCATGCTCCGTTGCAATGCACGAGAGAACTCTGAGCATAGGCACGCCTCATGGCGAACCGCCGCAACCGGCAAGGGTGCGTGGATCGGATATAAAGATATGCAGGCATCCAGACGGCTGTCTGCGTGAAGGTAAAGGTAAGGACACCCTTAGAAAGCCGCGACAACAGCGACCCGCCCGGTCTCCCCGCACACACTAGCTGCGCAAACCTTCAAGCCGGATTAACGTCTCCCATTTTTAGGGCATGACTACTTCCGGGCGAATACGCTGCGTACGATCCCGTACCGTTGCAGCTTGTCGTAGAAGGTCTTCCGGGGAATGCCGAGCGCGTCGATGGTCCGCTGCACGTCTCCCTCGGCCTCGCGAAGGGCCGTGCGGATGATCTCCGCCTCGATCCGGTCCATCCGCTGCGGCAATGTGCCACCTCCCGCGTCCGACACATCCGGCACATTCGGGGACGTTCCCTCCGGTAAGAAGCCCAGCACCGTCCGCTCGGCAAAATGGGTGAGTTCGCGAACATTGCCGGGCCAATCGTGCTCGACCAGATGGCGACGAACAGCGTCGGTCATGACGGGCACATCGCGCCTGAAGCGCGACGCTGCCCGAGCGGCAAAGGTCGAGAACAGCAGCGGGATATCGTCACGGCGCTCGCGCAATGGCGGGATCGACAGTGTCACCACGTTCAGCCGGTAATAGAGATCCTCTCGAAAATCACCGCGCGACCGCGGATCTGCAAGATCCACCTTCGTCGCCGCCACGACCCGCAGATCGACCGGGCGCACCTCGTTGGTTCCGAGCGGGGTGACCTCGCGCATTTCCAGTACGCGCAGCATCTGCACTTGCGTCGATGGCGCCATGCTCTCGATCTCATCGAGAAACAGGGTACCCCCGCTCGAATGTTCGATCCGACCCACGCGCTTCTTCTGCGCGCCGGTAAAGGCGCCGGGTTCGTGTCCGAAAAGCTCGCTCTCGATGACCTGTTCCGGCAGCGCACCGCAGTTCAGCGCAACGAAATGACCCTTCGCCCGCTGGCTCCAGCGGTGTAGCAGCGTCGCCACCACCTCCTTGCCGCTTCCCGTTTCTCCCGTCATCAGCACGTCCACATCCGTATTGGCGATCTGACGGATCGTCTCGCGCAGGCGCTCCATGGCCGGCGTCTGCCCGATCAGCAGACCGCCGTCCCGCGTCTCCTCCGCCGCATCGCGCAGCGCCCGGTTTTCCAGCACAAGCCGGCGTTTCTCCCCGGCATGCATGACGCCCTGCACCAGCCGGTCGGTCGGAAACGGCTTTGGGAGGAAATCATAGGCGCCATCCCGGATGGCCTTGACCGCCATCGGGATATCCCCGTGCCCGGTCATCAGGATGACAGGGATGTCGGGATCGATGCGGCGAATGCGGTCGAATAGCTCCAGACCGTCGATCAGCGGCATGCGGATATCCGTGACGACAACGCCGGGAAAGCGTGGATCCAGCAGCGCCAGCGCATCGAGTGCGGAAGAGACGGCGGTAACGGTGAAGCCGCCCAGTTCCAGCGTCTGGCGGGTTGCCTTCAGAAGATCACGGTCGTCATCGACAAGGAGAACGTTGACGTCGCTCATGCCTGCGCCCTTTTCAGATGAATGGTGAAATGTGCTCCGCCATCAGAGCTCTCGACGGCGATGCGCCCGCCATAGTCCGCAAGAATGTCCCGCGAGATGACGAGGCCGAGCCCCAGGCCCCGCTCCTTGGAGGTGTTGAACGGCGTAAAAAGCGCGCTCATGATGGCGGGAGATATGCCCGGACCGTTGTCGCGGACATGCAGGAGAACATCGTCGTCCACTGTCTCGACCCTGACATCGACCCGTGCGTCGCTACGACCCGACAAGGCCTCCAGCGCGTTCTGCAGAAGGTTGATCAGTACCTGCTCCAGCCGCACACGATCCCCGAGAACGTGAAGATCGTCGTCCGGCAGGGCTATCTGGAGCGCATCGAGCTGACCGGCGAAACGGCTTTTCAGCAACATGACCGCACTTTCCACCATGGTACGGACGGACACCGGCCCGCTCGGGGCCCGGCCCTTGCGCGAAAACGTCTTCAACTCGTCGGTGATGGTGCCGATGCGATCCGTCAGGGCAGCGATGCTCTCCAGATTCTCATCCACAGGACCCGGCTGTGCGCGCGTAAGAAACACGCGGGCATTGTCGGCATAGGCGCGAATGGTAGCGAGCGGCTGATTGATCTCGTGCGCAACGCCCGCTGCGACCTGACCGAGAATAGCAAGCCGGTTGGCATGGACAAGTTCCTGTTGCACGCCCTGAAGCTTCGTTTCCGTTGCACGGTGGCCGGCGATCTCGTCTTCCAGCCTGTCACGCGCCGACGTCAGGGCTTCGGTGCGCTCGCGCACGCGCCGCTCGAGTTCCTCACGCGCGGCGAGTTCTCGCGCCAGTCGGCCGATGGCCTGCTGGCGACGAGCCAGCAGAAATGCAGCGAGTGCGGCAAGCGGCAGGACGAGCGCAAGACCCTGCAAACGGCGGCTCTGAACGGAGGCCGCGACGGCGGCGTCCGTCTCAACGAGATAATCAAGGCTCCAGCCTGTCGAGGGCACGGCGATGGCCAGGCGAAGAAAATCTCTCTGTGGTTCCCCGGGCATGACGGCGCTCACCCGTTCGACACCCTGCGACATCGGCTCGATCAGCGAAATCGGCACCGGTGTCAGCGGCGCATCGCCAAACTGAAGACTGGTCCGGATCGCTTCGAGACTATCAGCGGCGAGTGGCGTCATCGCCATGAACCGCCAGGAAGGAATGCTGGTGATCAGCACCACGCCGTTCTGATCGGTCACGAACGTCGGCCGACCGGCCATCCGCCAGTCTGTCTCGATCTGGTCGAATTCCATCTTGGCCACCACGACACCGAGAGGGCCGGAAGCGCCCTCGATCCGCTGCGAAATATACAGACCCGGGCGCTTGCTCACCGACCCGAGCGCGAAGTGCTCGGCCGTTCCACCAGCCATGGCCTTGGTGAAATATGCACGAAACGTGTAGTCGTTGCCCACGAAACTCGTCGGCTCCTGCCAGTTGCTCGACGCGATCGCAATCCCGTCCCGGCCGATCACATAGATGACGGCTGCGTTCGTATCGGCGACGATCTCTTCCAGTTTCTGATCGAGGCTCAGACGACGCTGTGGATCGGGCCGCTCCAGCGTATCGGCAAGCTGACGATCCCGGGACAGCAGCATCGGCAAGGCACGCGGCCGCTCCAGAACAGCGCGCAGGTGTGCAACCTTCAGACTGGCATCCGTGCGGGCCTGCGCTTCCAGCGTCTGCAATGCATCTTCCCGCCCGAGATAGGACCCGGCCGACATGGCGACCGCCAGTCCGCAGAGAACGAACATCCCCAGGACGACCCACGGGAGAACGCGTTCGCGATGTGAGGATGCCGGCTGGATCTGGAGGCGATGTTGCATGTCTTACTGTGCATAAATCCAGACAAATCGCAATTCATCCAGTGCGGAAATCCGCATAATCTGCATGCACATGCCGCCAATCCACATGCCATTTCAAGGAAAAACAAGAGCCTAGCAGGAGGCTGAAAACTGGCACGTCCTTTGCAAACTCGTCAACGAGTAGGAACAGTCCCGGGAGAGCCATGTGGCGGGGGACGCAAGGAGGACAACATGCACGCAATACCAGAACCCATGGCACCTCAATCGAAGCTGCCTTTCTACCGGCACCTTTATTTCCAGGTCATGACCGCGATTATCGCGGGTATCCTGCTGGGTCACTTCTATCCGCAGCTCGGAACACAGCTGAAACCTCTTGGTGATGCCTTCATCAAGCTGGTCAAGATGATCATCGCGCCTGTCATCTTCCTCACCGTCACCACCGGCATTGCCGGCATGTCCGACCTGAAGAAGGTCGGCCGCGTTGCCGGCAAGGCAATGCTGTACTTCCTGACATTCTCGACGCTGGCGCTGGCCGTCGGTCTTGTGGTCGCCAACATTGTACAGCCGGGCGCCGGCATGCACATCAGCGCTGCTTCGCTCGATGCGACAGCCGTCGAGACCTATACGACGAAGGCGCATGAGGCGAGCATTGTCGGCTTCCTGATGAACATCATCCCGCAGACCATCGTCGGCGCCTTCGCGGACGGCGACATCCTGCAGGTCCTGTTCTTCTCCGTTTTGTTCGGCATCGCGCTCGGCATGGTCGGCGACAAGGGCCGTCCGGTTACGGACTTCCTGAATGCCGTCACCGCCCCCATGTTCCGCCTCGTGGCCATCCTGATGAAGGCCGCACCCATCGGTGCGTTCGGCGCCATGGCCTTCACCATCGGCAAATACGGTATCGGCTCGATCGCCAATCTCGCTTTCCTGATCGGCACCTTCTACCTGACAGCGGCAATCTTCGTCTTCATCGTCCTTGGCGCGGTCGCCCGCTACAACGGCTTTTCTATTGTGGCGCTCATCCGCTACCTCAAGGAAGAGCTGCTGCTGGTCCTCGGCACATCGTCTTCGGAAGCCGCACTTCCTGGCCTGATGGCCAAGATGGAACGTGCCGGTTGCAAGCGCTCGGTCGTCGGCCTCGTCATCCCCACGGGCTACTCGTTCAACCTTGATGGCACGAACATCTACATGACGCTTGCCGCCCTGTTCATCGCCCAGGCAACCGATACGCCGCTTGGCTATGGTGACCAAATCCTGCTGCTGCTGGTGGCAATGCTGTCGTCCAAGGGTGCCGCGGGCATTACCGGTGCCGGTTTCATCACGCTCGCCGCCACACTTTCGGTCGTTCCATCTGTCCCCGTTGCCGGCATGGCGCTGATCCTCGGCATCGACCGCTTCATGTCGGAATGCCGCGCTCTGACCAACTTCATCGGTAACGCGGTCGCAACCGTCGTCGTCGCCCGTTGGGAAAACGAGCTGGACAAGGACCAGCTCGCCGCAGCTCTTGCCGGTAACGCACCGCCGCTGGTCGAACCAGCACCCGCCCTTCAGGCCGCGGAATAAAGCTCGACTTGCACCGGATGCCTCCGTGCGTCCGGTGCCACTTGGCCCCGGCATTGCCGTGGTGCCGCCTCCCAAGGCAGAAACCCCCGCCACGAGCGGGGGTTTTCGTTCGTAAAATCAAGATGCCTCTGCCGCTTACGCCACCGGGTCATGCTGGCTCGCGTTACGCCAGAACGCGAAACGCCCGCGACAAGGCGCGGGCGTTTGGTGGGGCCATCCGGCAGATGCCGGCGGCAGGCATTCCGGATCAATCAGAGAGCGGCAGCCGAACGGGCAACGGTACGGATGTCGCTGCGAGCAATGCCGAGATCGTTGAGTTCGCGGGTCGTCATACGGCCGAGTTCGTTGACCGTCTGACGGTATTTGCGCCATGTGCTGAAAGAGCGTGCTACGTTCATGATGTTCCCTTTCCAAGGTCTTCAGGGGGCTTTGCCGAAACACCGTCTGGATGTTCCCGAGTGCCTGACCCCGTTGCTGTTTGCTGACCGTTTTATACGCCTGCACAGGCCGACCCACCAGCGCGAAGCCCTCAGGCCACCCATGCGTCGATCGCACGGCTCTTCAACATTCAATCGGTTCGCCCCTTCAGGAACACATGGCACGAACCTACAGAAAAGCCGGCCGCTTCATTCGAAACGGCCGGCTTTTCAAATCTCTAGATCTTGAGGCTTACATCTTCGGCAAGAGAACCTTGTCGATAACGTGGATCACGCCGTTCGACTGCTTCACGTCGGCGATGGTGACATGGGCCACGCCACCCGTCTCATCGGTCAGCGTGATCTTGCCGCCGGCTTCCTTGGCCTTCAGCACGCAACCGCCGACGGTCTTCACGTCATGTTCGCCGCCATCGTCCTTGATCATCTTGGCGATTGCCGTGGACATAGCATCGGCAGCAACAACGTGGCAGGTCAGAACCTTGGTCAGCTGTGCCTTGTTCTCGGGCTTCAGAAGCGTTTCCACGGTGCCCTTCGGCAATGCTTCGAAAGCTTCGTTTGTTGGTGCGAAGACCGTGAATGGGCCCTTGCCCTGCAGGGTCTCGACCAGACCAGCAGCCTTGACGGCGGCGACCAGTGTCGTGTGGTCCTTCGAGTTTGCGGCATTCTCGACAATGTTCTTGTCTTCAAACATTGCGGCGCCACCGACCTTGGGATTGGCGGCATAAGCGGAGACGGCGGTGGCGGAAACGAGTGTCGCAAAGGCGATGGTACGGAGTGCGGACGTCAACATGGGTGGTTCCTCTTCCTGTTCGTTTATCTGCCCGGCGCGGCAGCGCCTTTCGGGGCGTCACGTCTCGGGTGACAGACAGGAGACGAGGCAGCAGAAGAAAGAGTTTCGGCCGGAGAGAGCCCCGGCCGAAAAAAGTGTCGGATCGTGTCGAGCATATCCCGATCAGGGATAGCGTGCCTGCCCTGCTGCGATGACAGGACCTGTCGGCAGGCCTGTCGGTGATCCGCCAGGAGGCTCGACGCTGACGGCGAGCGTCATGCCGTCGGCAAGGTGTGCTCGGAGCGCTGCGGGGACCTCGATAACGCCGCGACCATCCTGCGGCAGAACGCCGAGTGGCACGGGGGCGGCATCACCGCCCGGGACCATCCACAATTCAAGCGAGCGCGGCTGTCCGGCATTTGCCGCAATCGGTGTTACCGCGATCCGTCCACTTGCCGCATCGTAGGATGCATGCAGCGCCAGCGGAGAGCCCTCACCCGTCATCGAAGCAACGAGAGGCGCAGGCGGCTTTGCGCTTCCAAACAGGCCTTGCTGCAATGCAGCCATGACGACGACTGCCGCTAGCGAGGCGAAAGCGACACTGCGCCAGAGCGCTACCGAGTTCCACCAACCCGTGCGCATCCCGCGAGCGGTGACAGGAGAGCCAAACAGCCTCGCCTCGATCTTCGGATAGACCGTGCGCGGAGGCACCTCTTCTGCCGCCAGTTCCAAAGGGCTCAGGCGATCTTCCCACTGCGCGACAAGCAGGGCAAAGGCCGGCTCACGCTCAATTCGGGCTTCCAATCGCTTCCGGTCGGCGAAGGACAGCACGCCCACGGCATACTCGGCGGCAAGCACCTCGTCGCGGGATCGGTCTCTGTCGCTATCATCCAACTCGGTCATCGCTCCAGGCACTCTTTCAGTTTCAGCAGGCTGCGGCGCAGCCAGGTTCGCATCGTGTTCAGCGGCACGCTATAGCGTTCCGCCAACTCCTGATAACTCAATCCCTCCACATAGGCGTTCCGCACAGCATCGGCCCGCTCCGGTGGAAGTTCGCTCATGCAACGGTCAATCCGCCGCCCTTCGCCAAGGCCGATCGAGACAGCCTCCGGATCCGGACTGCCGTCAACAATCTCAAGCCCCTCTTCGCCAATCGTGTCGGCCACCGGCCGGCGCGCACGGATCATATCGATCGCCTGGTTGCGCGCAATTGCGGCAAGCCAGCCGTTCGGATTGACGCCTGTTGCCGCGTACCGGTCTGCACGCTGCCAGATTTTGACGAAGACATCCTGAAGAGCATCCTCGGCATCTGTTCTATCCTTGAGGATACGCAGGCAGATGGCAAAGAGTTTCGGGGAGACGGCGGAATAGAGGGAGGCCAGCGCCGCGCGATCGCCCATGGCGACCTTTGCAATCAGTCCGGCGATATCAAGACTTGGCACGAAGCCGCCTTTCTCACGAGAGAAGCCGCGGTCGAGCGACGGCTTCGGACGACGAACCGGCCTTCTGGCCGCTCCTCCACATGCGGCGCAAGATATAGCGCCTTATTTCAGTGTCCAGTGACAGACGAGAGCAATTCACGTTCAGGCGCGTTCGCAGCACTTTCTGAACGCGACGATGCGGCGGACACTAGGCGTCGCTGCGCTGCGGCTTGAAGGTCGCGACGCGGTAGCCGTAGAAAAGCACGATCAGCACGAAAATGCCGGTAGACACCGGATCGACATAGGCGGAGACGACATCATAGGCCTGACCGAGCAGATAGCCGGCCATCGCCAGCCCCGAGGTCCAGGCCACCGTCCCGATCAGCGAGAAGATGGTGAAGGTGGAAAGCGGCATGCGCGCGATGCCGGCTGGCACGGAGATCAGCGTGCGGATTGTCGGAATGAGCCGGCCGACAAGGATGGCGGTTGCCCCCTTCTCCCGAAACCGGCGGCTCGCCGCGTCCACATCCTGCTCTGTCAGCGTCAGCCAACGCCCATGCCGCGCGGCCAGACGCTTCATCCGGGCCTCCCCGAGCTTTCGTCCGGCATAGTACCAGGGCATGACGCCGAGCAGCGAACCGACACTGCCCGCAACGATGACGGTCACGATGGACATATCACCCTGCGAAGCGCGATAGCCGGCGAGCGGCATGATGAGTTCCGAGGGGATCGGCGGGAAGATGTGTTCCAGGAACATGAGAAGCGCGATGCCCCAGGGGCCGAACATCTGCATCAGGCTTTCAACAATAGCTTCCATGGGTCCTCGAATGGCAGGATGATTCAGCTGCCAATGTGATGATACCGCAACGCGAAAGGAAGGGGCTCATGCAAGGAGCGTCATCACGTAATCGGCAATAAGTTTGATCGACAGTAGCATCAACGTGATCTGCACGATCTGGAAGAACAGGCCATCGGGGATGACGAGTGTCAGCCGCCGGCCCGCGACCGTGCCGATAATGGCGGCAGGCGCCAGCCAGAGAACCAGCGACGTGTCGTAATTGGAAAACTGCTGCAGCTGCCAGTACGGCAGGATCTTCGCGGCATTCACGATCGCAAACAGGATGGTGGACGTGCCCGCAAAAGTCATCTTTTCCAGACGTTGCGGCAGAACGTACATCTGGTAGGGCGGCGCGCCGGAGTGGGAAACAAAGCTCGTCAATCCCGTCAGCGTTCCCCAGAAAAGCCCGCGCGGCACATCGGCCTCGCGCGCCGTCTTGCGATAGCGCGCGCCGAACCAGATGTTCAGGCAGAAAAGGACGCCAACGAGACCGACCAGCGCGCCGATGACCACAGCGGAGAGGTGGGCGCTGAACAGCCAGCCGAGGAAAACACCGAAGAGCGCCGCCGGCGTGAGGATCACGAGGTTCCGACGCGAGAAATCCTTGCGGTAGAGATAGAGGCCGACCATGTCGCTCGCGACATAAATCGGCAGCAACAACGCCGCAGCCGTTACCGGCGATATGACAAGGGCCAGAAGCGGCACCGAGATGGTGCCGACCATCGGCAGTCCACCCTTGGACAGGCCGACGAGAAAAGCAGCGGCAACGGCGATGGCGACCACCAGCGGCGTATGTTCGATCATGGAATTGCCGGCGCGGACGCCGCCTTGACGCAAGAGAAAGATGCCGCAGTCTGGGCTCCTCCCGTGACTGCGGCGTACCCGCCGATCTGTTCAGGATCGGCGGTGTGTCGTCAAGTCTTTAGGCCGCCAAGGGCCAGCCAACGCAGACCATCGGCACTTATCGCACAAGCGCTTCAGGCAAGAGTGCCTTCGGCATATCCTGATAGCTCACCGGGCGCAGGAAGCGATAAATCGCCAGCGTACCGACGGAGGTCGTGCGGCCGTCAGAAGTCGCCGGATATGGTCCGCCATGAACCATTGCCGGGGAAACCTCGACACCCGTGCCGAAGCCATTGACGAGCAGGCGTCCGGCCAGGAGTTCGAGCTTCGGCAGAAGCTTGCGAGCAGCTTCGTGATCCGCCTCGTCGATATGAAGCGCCGCCGTCAGCTGTCCTTCCATCGCGTCGATCACCGCTTCGAGTTCGGCAGCATCCGCGCAGCGGATGATGAGACCGGCGGCGCCAAAGACTTCGTCCTGCAGCTCGTGATGGGCGAGAAAGGCTTTCGCGCTCGTCTCGAAGAGCGCGGCACGGCCCTGCGTCGGCGTACCTTCCAGACCCTGTGCCAGCGTCTTCACCTCGGCATGTCCCGACAGACGGGCAACGCCCGAGAGATAGGCTTTGCAGATGCCGCTTGTGAGCATGGTCTGTGCGGGAATGGCGCTCAGCGCCTCGCCGGCAGCCGCAATGAAAGCGTCCAGCCCCGGTCCGTCGATGGCAAGGATCAGGCCCGGATTTGTGCAGAACTGGCCTGCACCCAGCGTTAGCGAGCCGGCAAAGGCCTTGCCGATCGCAGCACCACGGTTTGCGAGCGCGTGTTCGAAAAGAATAACCGGGTTGATAGAGCTCATCTCCGCATAGACCGGGATCGGCATCGGGCGTTCCGCCGCGATCTTCATCAGCGCCGTGCCGCCAGCGCGCGAACCGGTGAAACCGACGGCGCGGACGCGGTGATCGGCCACCAGCGCCTGACCGATGGCACGGTCTTCGTCAAACACCAGCGAGAACGTTCCAGCCGGCAGGCCGCAATCGGTAACCGCCTTCTGCACGGCACGGCCCACGAGCTCCGACGTGCCTGGATGGGCGGAATGCGCCTTGACGATGACCGGGCAGCCGGCCGCAAGGGCAGAGGCCGTATCGCCGCCGGCAACGGAGAAGGCCAGCGGAAAATTCGACGCGCCGAACACGGCGACGGGTCCAACGGCGATGTTGCGCAGACGCAGATCCGGCTTCGGCGCGGGCTTGCGCTCCGGGTCCGGCGCATCGAAACGCAGGCTCTGGAAATCACCGGCACGCACTTCGGCCGCAAACAGCCGAAGCTGGCCCACCGTCCGGCCTCGCTCGCCCTCCAGCCGGCCGCGCGGCAGACCCGATTCGGCCATGGCACGCTCGATCAGGCTATCACCGATATCGAGGATGTTCCGGGCAATGGCTTCAAGAAACGCCGCGCGGGCTTCGAGGCCTGTCTCGCGATAGATGCCGAATGCCTCCCAGGCGAGTGCGGCAGCTTCGTCGACATCGGCAGCCGTCGCCCCCGAGAAGATCGTGGGCAGCGCCTCACCCGTTGCCGCGTCGTAGCCGGTGATCGCACCGCCCTGTCCGCGCCGCGCCGTAGCACCGATCAGAAGTTCGCCTGTGAGAGTCATGCTCGTCTCCTTCGTCCTGTCATGAGGCAGCGGTTGGCGCCGCCATTCACCGCACCGCAGCGTGTGGAGGTTTGTATAGGGCGTGCCGCAGACGATTTAAACCGCAGGCGCGGAATTACCGGGCGTACACCGGCAAATTCAGCTTTTGCCAAGAAATAGATAATGCACTCATAACGTGCTTAAGGTTGAAATGTAATTTCTGCTTGCATGGGAAACGGAAGTCTTCCAGAACGACAGACGTGCAAGAGGGCCGAGCGTGCAGTCCGCAGTTGAAACGTTCATTCGCCGGTGGCAGGGGCAGGAAGGTGGGCAGGAGCGCGCCAACTATGCCCTGTTTCTCACCGAACTCTGCGATCTCCTCGGCCTGCCTCACGCCCAGCCAGCCGCCGCCAGCACGGAGGCCAACGACTACGTCTTCGAGCGCGTTGTTCGCGAGCCCAACCGCGAGGGCGCCTTCACGCGCCGCCGGATCGACCTCTACAAGCGCGATTGTTTCGTTCTGGAAGCCAAGCAGAGCCGGATCTTCGGCGACAAGAGCCTTCGCGGCACGGCCGGCTCCGCGGAGAACATGCTGACCTTTCCCGGCATGGAACCACAAACCCGCGGCAGGCGGGGCGCCGGTCGCGCCTGGGACGTGCTGATGCGCAACGCGCGTGCGCAGGCGGAGGACTACGTGCGCTTGCTGCCGCCCGACCACGATCCTCCGCCCTTCCTTCTGGTCTGCGATGTCGGCCACTGCATCGAGGTCTACGCCAACTTCCGCCGCGACGGGAAGGCATATGACATATTTCCCGACCGCCGCGCCTATCGCATCTATCTTGAGGACCTGCGCGACGAGGCTGTCCGCAAACGCCTCGCCGCCATCTGGTCAGATCCCCTGTCTCTCGACCCTGCCCGTCACGCGGCAAAGGTCACACGCGATATCGCGACCCGGATCGCGAAAGTGTCGCAGTCCCTGGAAACTGCAGGACATCCCACGGAAGATGTCGCGATGTTCCTGATGCGCGTGCTCTTCACCATGTTCGCCGAAGACGTGGACCTGTTGCCGCGCAACAGCTTCAAGCTGCTGAAGGACTGCGCCGGTCGGCCGGACATCTTTCCCGGCATGATGGAGGAACTTTGGCGCGCGATGGACGAAGGCGGCTTCTCCGCCACCATCCGGCATCCGGTGCGACGGTTCAACGGCGAGTTCTTCCGCAACCGCCGCGCCCTGCCCCTCCGGCGAGAGGAGATCGGCGAACTTGCCGCTGCTGCCAACCACGACTGGAAGGATGTCGAGCCCGCCATTTTCGGCACCTTCCTGGAGCAGGCGCTCGACCCCGCCGACCGCCGTCGCCTTGGCGCGCATTACACACCACGCGCCTATGTGGAGCGGCTGGTCATTGCGACCGTCATCGACCCCTTGCGGCTGGAGTGGGCCGGCATCCGGGCGACCGCTGACCGGCAAAAAACCGAAGGCCGCGAGAAACAGGCGATCGCCAGCGTGCAAGCCTTCCACGACCGGCTTTGTAACCTGCGCATTCTCGATCCCGCCTGCGGCACCGCCAACTTTCTCTATGTCTCGCTGGAGCTGATGAAGACCCTCGAAAGCGATGTGCTGGAAGCACTGAACGATCTGGGGGGACAGGAGGCGCTGCATGGGCTGGAAAGCCATACCGTCGATCCGCATCAGTTCCTCGGACTGGAAGTGAACCCGCGCGCTGCGGCCATCGCCGAACTCGTTCTCTGGATCGGCCATCTGCAGCTCCACTTCCGCAACAATGGCGGCATCCCCTCCGAGCCTATCCTCAAGGCGTTCCACAACATCCGCTGCATGGATGCGGTTCTGGTTTCGCCCGAAGACCCGCGTCGGCCGGAATGGCCGGAGGCCGACTACATCGTCGGCAACCCGCCTTTCATCGGCGGCAAGGACCTGCGCAACCGCATGGGTGACACCTATGCACGAGCTCTTTGGGCGGCCCATCCGGATATGAACGAGAGCGCCGATTTCGTCATGTACTGGTGGGACAGGTCGGCCGAACTGCTGACCCGGAAGGGGAGCCGGCTCAAGCGCTTCGGCTTCGTCACGACAAATTCGATCAGCCAGGTTTTCCAGCGCCGCGTCATGGAGCGGCACCTCGCCGCCAAATCGCCGGTTTCACTGGTCATGGCAATCCCCGACCATCCCTGGACGAAGGTTACGCGTGACAGCGCCGCCGTGCGGATTGCAATGACCGTCGTGGAAGCGGGCAAACTGGATGGCCGCCTCATGACGACGGTCTCCGAGGACGGTCTCGCGACGGATTCGCCGGTCATCCTTTTTCAGGAGACGGCAGGGCCTATTCATTCGGACCTGACCATCGGTGCCGACGTGGGCTCCGCCAGACCGCTCCGAGCCAATGCCGGGCTTGCGTCACGTGGCGTCTCGCTTCATGGGAAAGGCTTCATCGTCAGGCCTTCGCATGCCGCACACCTGGGTCTCGGCCGCCGCGAAGGGCTCGAACAGCACCTGCGCACCTACCGCAACGGACGCGACATCATGATCCGGCCGCGCGGTGTCATGGCCATCGATCTTTTCGGCCTGAGCCGGGATGACGTGAGAGACCGTTATCCCGAAATCTACCAGCACCTTCTACAGACGGTGAAGCCGGAGCGCGACAAGAACAACCGGCCGAGCTATCGGGATAACTGGTGGATCTTCGGAGAACCGCGGCGGGATCTACGCCCTGCTCTCGCCGGCCTGCCCCGATATATCGCCACGGTCGAGACGGCGAAGCACCGGGTGTTCCAGTTCGTCGATGCCGCCATCCTGCCCGACAACAAGCTGATCGTCGTCGCCGACAGCAGAGGCTATGTGCTGGGCGTCCTCTCCAGCGCCATCCACCGCGCATGGTATGTCGCCAACGCCGCGAAGATCGGTATCTACGATGGTGACGCTGTCTATGTGAAATCGCGCTGCTTCGATCCCTTCCCGTTTCCCGAGCCGGACCAGGCTGCGCGCCAGAGCATATCGAGGCTCGGCGACGCATTGGACGCTCATAGACGGAGCGTGCTCGACGAGCATCCGCACATCACCATGACCGATCTCTACAATGTGCTCGAACTGACCCGCGGCGGCGCCAGCCGCGCAGATCTCGACCCGCGCAGCGCACGCATCTTCGACGACGGGCTGGTGCTCATATTGGACGAACTGCACGAGCGGCTGGATGAAGCCGTTGCGCAAGCCTATGGCTGGCCGTCTGGTTTAGAGAGCGCTGCAATCGTGACCCGTCTTGTAGACCTGAATACCGAAAGATCACGAAGTGAGCAGCGCGGCCATGTTGCATGGCTCAGGCCGGACTACCAGATCACCCTCTTCGGCACAGATGACGAGAAAGCAAGAGCCCCGTCCCCGCAACCAAACTTCGAACCGCTGGCTGCTTGGGCGTTTGAACGGATACCTCCGCAGACGGCTCAACCGATCGAAAGCGGCGGGACACGCAGGCCTCTTTTCCCCGCCCGCGACGACGCTGCCCAGACAGCGCTCGTCATCGATGCCTTGATTGCCAGCGGCGGTGCCGTGGATGCGGCCGACATCGCCGCACGTTTCCGTCAGGGACAGCGCATCCGCCCGGCTGTCGCCAGCGTGCTCGCGTCTCTTTACCGGATGGGGCTCGTCTCCACCTCGGACATGGGAAGAACGTTCGCCTTCCGCCGCGCCGCCTGAGCTTTACCCAATGCGGTATCGGCAATGATCGCGCCGGCAACGGTCTGTGCCTGTACGCGGATATCCGGCACGGCCGTGATTTCCCAGAATTGCCCGGCTGTCAGTGCGCCCACGGCAAACAGGCCCGAACGCGTACTGCTATCGGCGCAGATGGCGCGCGACATCTCGTCGACCCGCAAACCGAGGCCTAACCGGTCGGGAAGGATCATCCCCTGATCCGCCATTTCGACCAACAGGGGCGAATGCCCGATACCGGCGCGCTCCATGCCGGTGCAGTTGATGACCCAATCGACGGGAAGAGACGCGATATCCGGAAAGCCGCGCGGTCGGTAGGCAAGGCACGGACGGTTTCCGTCGATGCCGATCTCGCGCAAGAACCCGGCATGGATCTTCACGGAGCCATCGCGACGCAACGCATCGAACTGTTCGAACACGGGCGGCGCAACACGGTGACGATGGATGTTCCACCAGGACAGCGCGTGCCGCAAGAAGCGGGAGCGCTCGGACGGGGAAAGCCGCTGCCACAGCGCCTGTGTTCGCGGTCGCAGGCCATCCATCACCGAGCGCCACTCCGCGGCGGCGCGCACCTGCGCACGCAGCGCCTTCAGGATGCCACTGATCGTCAGCGGACCCTCGGGGAGATCCGGAAGAACGGGCATTCCGTGGTGGCGGGCATGCGCATGCGGCACCAGCCCGCGCCGCGAGAGAACGTGGATCAAGCCACGATGCCCACGGGCCCGCAGCGTCAGCACCTGATCGATCATCGTCAGACCGGAGCCGAGAATACAGATCGTATCGTCAGGCTTCACCTTTGAAAGCCACTTCAGCCGCCAGGGATTGCGCACCAGCCGCCGCCGTGCAGCCTCGGCGATACGCTCCTCCCGGAGCGGCAGGTCCGCCGTGCCGACACCAAGACACAGGGCGACCACACGCGCATGAAGGCTCTCGCCATCCGCCAGTTGAAACAGCAGCCCGTCTTCCTGCGAGCGCACACAACCGGTGGCCTTCGCCCTGATAAAATCGAGCTTGGCGCGGGCATGGCGGTCCCTCAGCAGCGAGGCGAGCGTATCGCGAAGATAGAGCCCGTAGTCGCCACGCGACGCAAACTCGTCGCGCGAGATCCCGCGCCCCTGCCGCTCCAGCCAGTTGAGAAAATGATCCGGTTCGTCCGGAAAGAGGCTCATGCGCCCGGCGGGAACGTTCAACCGGTGAAGGTGAAATTCCGTGCGGTAGGCTGTGCCACGGCCGAAGGCCGGATCGTCGCCGACAACCGCGATGGTGGCCGAAGGAGGCAGCGACCGCAAAAGGTGAACGCTGACCGCGATGGCCGAAAACCCGGAGCCGACGACCGCAACATCATAATCCAAGGCAACCCTCCGTCTGTCTTCGAGGCGGCATAAAGGCGTTCCCCCGGGGTAAAACCGGGGAAACCTCACGAGCACACCATGCCCAAGGTAGAGACATAACGGAGTTTGTCGAGTAAATTTATAGACGAACGAGCGGCGGACGTCACCGATGCCATGCCGTGGGCAGGCATCGGTGACGAGGATGTTTTTCAGACGAGATCAGGACTGGCTGACCTTCAGTGTCGGTCGATGATCTCCTGCGATCGTCTCGCCAAAGGGTCCGGTATTGATCGATGTCTCGCGTGCCTTGACGGGATGCGCCAGCGGCAGGTTTGGGAGGACCAGTTCACCGAAACGGTAAGCTTCCTCGAGATGCGGATAGCCGGACATGATGAACGTGTCGATGCCGATCTCGCGATACTCCTCCATCCGCGCCTTCACCTGATCGGGATCGCCGACCAATGCCGTGCCCGCGCCGCCGCGCACGAGGCCGACGCCCGCCCAGAGATTGGGGCTCACCTCCAGCTTGTCGCGACGACCGCCATGCAGGCGGCTCATGCGGCTCTGACCCACTGAGTCCATCCGCTCGAACACCTTCTGGGCCGCCGCGATCGTGTCGTCATCGAGATACTGGATAAGTTCGTCCGCCGCTCGCCAGGCCGCTTCCGCCGTCTCGCGAACGATGACGTGCAAGCGAATACCGAAGGTGACCTCACGGCCTTCGCGATCGGCCAGCGCGCGGACTTCGGCGATCTTCTTCGCGACGTCCTCCGGCGGCTCGCCCCAGGTCAGGTATTTGTCGATGGTGCGCGCGGCAACCTCTTGCCCGATGCCGGAGGAACCGCCGAAATACAGCGGCGGATGTGGCGTCTGGTAAGACGGAAACAGCACGCGGCCGTCCTCGATGTCGAAGTGCTTGCCCTTGTGGTTGACCATCTCGCCCTGAAGCAGTGCCTTGTATATATGAAGGAACTCCTCCGTCACCTCGTAGCGTTCGCCATGTGCATAGTGGATGCCGTCGCCCTTGTTCTCGATCGGATCGCCGCCGGTCACGACGTTGATCAGCACGCGACCTTCCGAGATGCGGTCGAGCGTTGCTGTCATCCGGGCTGCAAGCGTGGGCGACAGCAAGCCGGGACGCACGGCGATCAGATATTTCAACTTTTCGGTCAGCGGCGCCAGCGCCGAGGCGACGACCCAGCTGTCTTCGCAACTCTTGCCGGTGGGAATGAGCACGCCGTAATAGCCGAGCGAGTCCGCAGCCTGCGCAACCTGCTTCAGATAGGCGAGATCGACATTGCGGCCGCCGATGGTGGTGCCGAGATACCGGCTGTCGCCATGGGTCGGCAGGAACCAGAGGACGTTGATTTTTTCAGGCGCGGAAGTCATGGCGATGTCTCCAGAACGAGTGAATGCTGTGGCCGGGTCTTGCTGTGAGCAGCAGGGGCCGAGGCGGAAAGGGAACGATCGAGCGCGCTGCGAACCTGCGCCCCGACCCGATCGAAATCGCTGCCGGCGCGCTGATGCGGCTGCGCGATGACGATCTCGTCAAGGATGCGGCCCGGCCACGGCTTCATGACGATGACGCGGTGGGCAAGCGAAACGGCCTCATCGATGTCGTGCGTCACGAGAATCATCGTCGCCCGCGTCTCCGACCAGATATCGAGAAGATGCTGCTGCAGTGTTTCGCGCGTCAGGGCGTCGAGCGCCGAGAAAGGCTCGTCGAGCAGCAGAACCTCAGGTCGCGTCACCAGCGCGCGGGCGATGGCAACGCGCTGCGCCTGCCCGCCGGACAATGCCTTCGGCAGCCGGTCGCCATAGGCCTCAAGGTTCACGCGACAGAGCGCCTCGTGGATCCGCGATGCCTGCTCCGCCCGCGACAGATGCGCGAGCCCGAAGCCGACATTGTCCCGAACGCTGAGCCAGGGCAGAAGGCGGGGTTCCTGAAAGATGAGGTTGATCAGCGGATGCGGCTGCTTCACCGTTTCGCCATTGATGTTGACATTGCCGGCGGTCGGCGTGTCGAGCCCGCTGATCAACCGCAGAAGCGTGCTCTTGCCGCAGCCGGAACCGCCGATGACAGCCACGATCTCGCCCGGCCGCGCATCCAGCGTGAACCCGGAGAGCGCCTGCACGCCACCCGTATACGTCTTGCCAAGTCCCGTGAGCGCCAGCATCAGAGACCTCCCCGGCTGAAATTATCCTGCCAAGCAACAAGCGGCGCTGTCGCGCGCACTAAAAGCGCATCCGACAGCTTGCCGATGATCGCGAAGATCAGGATTGCCGCCATGATCTGGTCCGGCTTGCCCAGTTGCTGCCCATCCACGAGGAGATAGCCGAGCCCTTCCGACGCGCCCATGAACTCGGCCGCGACGACGAACATCCAGCCGAGCCCGAGGCCAGCGCGCAGCGACACGATGAACGCAGGCAGTACGGCGGGGAAAAGAATGCGCCGCACGAGATCGAACCCGCTCAACCGAAAGATCCGCCCGACCTCCACGATCTTGCGATCGACCGAGAGCAGCGCCGTGGACACACCGAGGTAGACGGGGAAGAACACGCCCGTTGCGATCAGCACCACCTTCGACGTCTCGAAGATACCGAACCAGAGAATGAAAAGCGGCACCCAGGCAATCGACGGAATGGCGCGCAGCGCCTGTAAAGTTGGATCGACCGACGCATGCAGAAACCGGAAATAGCCGGTAAGGCTGCCCGCAAGCGCACCGGCTGCGGCACCGGCGAGAAAACCGAGCAGCACGCGAAGACAGGTCGAGGCGATATGATCGGCAAGTTGCCCCGCCGTCCAGAGGTCGGCAAGCGTGACAAGAATGCGGGACGGCGGCGGGACAAGCCGCCCGCTGGCCAGCCCGCTATCGACCGCAAGCTCCCAAAGAAGAAAGGCACCTGCCGGCAAAGCGATGGCAACGGCAAACCGGACGAATGCATGGCCCCAGCGCCCCGTCAAAAAGGTCAGCCGCGACGACCGCCGCGACATGGCAAGCGTTTCCGCTCGCCCGTCATCGACGCCCACTGCCAGCCCTGGCTCTGCTGCGCCGATGGTCATTACTGAATCAGATCCTGACTGAAGCTCGGGTCGATGAGATCTGCGACGGTCTTCCGTATATCGGCATCGACAGGCAGAACGCCCGCTTCCTGAAGAGCGATGCCGGCCTTGGTGATGGTCTCGGCCTGCACGTCACCGATGCGCGACGTGGAAAGATCCGTGCGCTCCAGCTGCCGGTCAATAACCGCCTCGGGCAGTTTCGCGGCTTCGATGAGCGCCGCTTTCAACGCAGCGGGATCGGCAAGCGCCTGCTTGCGCGCCTCCTCATACGCGGCAAGAACGCGCCGGACGATGTCGGGATGCTCGGCGGCAAAGCTTTCCGGCGTGTTCAGCACGCCCCAGCTGTTGTTCTCCGGTTTGCGGTAGAACAGCTTGGCGCCCTCCTCCACTTCGGCCGCCGCCATCAACGGGTCGAGCCCGGCCCACGCATCCACATCGCCTCGGCTGAGAGCCAGCCGACCATCGGCGTGCTGCAGCAGCACGAACGTCACGTCCTTCGACGTCAGCCCGGCATCCGCCAGCGCCCGCACCAGAAACACATGCGGATCTGTTCCGCGCGTAACGACAACCGTCTTGCCCTTGAGATCGGCGACGCTCGCAATCGTCGAGTCCTTGCCCGTCACCAGCGCCGTCCATTCCGGACGCGAATAGACATAGACGGACTTGATGGGATTGCCGTTGACCCGAGCGATCAGCGCTGCCGCACCGGCCGTGGACCCGAAATCGATCGACCCGGCATTCAGGTATTCGAGCGCTTTGTTGGACCCGGCAGACTGGACCCAGCGAATGCTGATGCCGTCCTTCTCGAACGCCTTTTCCAGCAGGCCTTCCTTCTTGAGCAGCAGACTGACCGGATTATAGGTCGCCCAGTCGATCCGGATCTCCTTTACGTCAGCGGCAAGTGCGCCGGTCACCGCGCCGGCAAGCGCCACACCGGTGGCAAGGCCAAGTGCCAGGAATTTGCTCAAGATCGTCGTCATATCGCCGCCATCCTCCTAACCGCCGCACGCTGCCGCGAATGGTCAGGAAGGTAGAAAGGAGCCCTGCGAGTAAGAAGGAATGGCTTTCTATTATCTACCAAATCCTTAGAATTTCTACGTTTGCAGCAGACCTGCATTCGATGGAAACTGCGCCAACTCGAAGCGAACGGATTTGATACCCTCATGACGATCACCGATGTGCGCCTGTCCGCCGCGGTTCAGGTAGGCGAGACCAAGGCTGGCGCCCCCAGGACCATCGCCATCATCGGCGGCGGATTTTCCGGTGCGGCGGTCGCCTATCATTTGGCCGGCAATCCCGACATCGCCTTTCAGACAGACATCGTCGTCTTCGAGCCCCGCGCCGAGATCGGTCGCGGTCTTGCCTACGACACCGCCGATCCTGCCCATCGCATCAATGTGCCGGCAACCCGCATGAGCCTGCGCCCGGACGAGCCCGAGCACTTCGCGGCGTGGCTGGAACGGACGAACGCGACCGCCGACGACGGCGAAGCGAAGCGTGCGGATGGCACTCTCTACCCGCGGCGCGGCGTTTTCGGTGGCTATGTCGCCGACAGCCTCAGGCCGCACATCGAGAGCGGCGCCGTGCGCCACATCCGCGCAGCTGTCACCGCGATACGCAGGACTTCAGATGGGTGGAACATCGAGGACGACACCGGCGCGCGCCGGGACGCCGCCCTCTTCGTCATCGCGACGACACATCCGCCACCGACACCGCCTCGCGCACTCGCCGAGGCATTAGGCGGTCACCCACGCTTCGTGCCGGATCCGACGCGACCCCAAGCCCTTGCGGCGATCCGGCCGGACGACGATGTGCTCATTGTCGGAAACGGCCTGACATCCGCAGACGTCGTTGCCTCGCTCACGGCCGCCGGTCACAACGGCCGCATCCTCTCCGTGTCGCGCCGAGGCTTGCGCTCTCGCGGTCATGCGCCGTCTCCGCAGGAACCTTTCGGCGACTTTCTCACCCAGCCTCCAATCTCTGCCCGTGACCTTGTCAAGCGTGTCCGCAACGCGATCCGCGCAGCGGAAGCCGGCGGCCTCACATGGCATGCCGTCATCGACCGGGTCCGCACCCAGGCCGCCACGTTCTGGCCCGATCTGCCGATCACCGAGCGCCGCCGTATCGTGCGCCACCTCCGGGTGTTCTGGGACGTCCACCGCTTCCGCATTGCCCCGCAGGTCGAACAGGCACTTGATTTGGCTATCGAGAACGGGCGCCTCGACATCCTGGCAGGCACCGTCCGGGGGGCCGCCATCGAGGGGGACCGCATCCGGGTCACGCTGAAGCTGAGGGGGGCGACCGGCACTATCGAGCAGTTCTTCGACGCCGTTGTCGTGACCACCGGCCCCGCCCATGGCGGCATTCTCGATAGTCAGGGGTGGCTGCGGGATCTTCGGAATGCCGGCCATCTCCGTCTCGACCCAACCGGCTTGGGCATCGATTGCGATACCGAATCCCGCGCGCTCGACACCCGCAGCCAGCCGAACGACAGTCTCCTGATCTCGGGCCCACTCGCGCGCGGACGCTTCGGCGAACTGATGGGCCTGCCGCAAGTCAGCGAACACGCGCGCCTCGTCGCCACCCGGGTAGCCAGCACGCTCAGGAACGGTTTGTAAGCAATCGAGATCGCTGCATCGTAAGGACCAGCCAAATCGAAAAACCATTCCCGAGAGAACGCTCGCAGTGGCATTCCCTTCTTTGTCTAGCGCTGAAGTAGACATTATCGTGCCGGGATGCTGGCGATAGGCAATAGATACGTCTTCGCCACATCGCCCATGCTGAACATATGCCGTCAGCTTCGAGCCCGGCCATTCCGGAAGGAAAATACAATGAGCCTTGCCAAGACCTCTTCGGCCACCGACGCCGCGGCCCAGGCGCCTTTGTCCATCGTCCAGTTCGACGGGACCGAGCAGTTAAAGCAGGCCATGCGCCACGTCGCCGCCACGGTGTCCGTCATCACTGCGGGCACGCACGACCGGACCGGCGCCACGGTAACGTCCGCTACCGCCCTGAGTGTTGATCCTCCGACGATGATCGTCAATATCAATCGCACATCTTCGAGCTGGCCTGTGATCGCGCGTCACGGCCATTTCTGCGTCAACATCCTATCAGACGACCAACAGGACATCGCCGATCGCTTCGCTGGAAAAGGCGGTCTCAAGGGGCCCGCCCGCTACGAAGGCGCCGAGTGGACCACACTCGCCAGCGGCGCCCCCGTCCTCTCCGAAGCCCTGTCGGCCATCGATTGCGAAGTCGAGCACATCATCGAACGCCACACCCACGCCATCATCATCGGCCGCGTCCTCGCGATAACCCAGAAGGACGGAGCACCCTTGCTCTACCACAATGGCGTTTACGGCACGTTCGAGCGTTGAAAGCTGCCGGTTTGGGATTTCGTCTAGTGCCCGCCTGAAGACTCAAAATCGTGGCGTCGGGGTCCTTTCGAACCAACGATGCTTGGCGTGAAGGCTTCCCGTGTCGTCAGCGAGCGAGCTTGCTCCTCACAGTGAAACGTGTGAGGGGAGAATCCCAAATAACGAAGGGTTCACAAGCACTAAGATTTGAGGTGGTAGGCCCGGAGGAAGTCAATTAACGCAGCGATTTCAATATGAATGCCGCCGTTTTGCCCCTCCAACCACCTATTGAAATTGCAAAGGTCTTTCGACCGCTGCCCTCGCAGATTGCACCTCAGGCAGAGCATCAAACCCTCACTATGCGAAGCCCCGTCCCGAACGGCGTCCGCTTCGCACAAACCTAGCATTTCCGGCAACATTGCATACCTGTCGTTCTCGCCTGTTCATGATCTGTCCGACGAAGCGGTCTCAATCGGAGCAGCAAGTCAAGAGGTCCGCGCGCGTCTGCAGTCCAGGCTAAGCGAGACATGATCAGTGTAGCGCTTTGGATCGGAGAGCCCACAGACATCCAGTAGATCGAAATTGCGGACGAGTATGGCTCGGTCGTCGAGAGCATTTGTCGAGTAGACCAAAATGCTAAGGTGACATAGCGCTTCCGTCGCTCCAGAGTTCCTTCTATATTTTCAAAAATTGATTCACTTGCATTCGTCAACCGTCAGACAGTAGGCGCATTATCGATCCCCTCCTCCAGCAGCATCAGGGCTTAACATTGGCAACTCAAATTCGCAGAATCGCATTTGCCACCTTTGTGGCATTTTCGCTCCTCGCACTGCCGTCAGCCGCGGCCGAAAGGCTCTTCCCGGTCAGTCAAGACCTTCAGAAAGGCAGCACCAACGGGGTTGAACTGATAGCCGACAACCAATTTGAGACAGGGTTCTCAGCGACACCTGCGTGCAATAGCCCTGAAGAAAAAGAATGTGCGGACAACACGCGCTACGTGCTGAAGTCGCCCGCCTTTCCCAATATGGCAGATGTGAAGCCTGTTTGGGATTTAAGACAGTGGGGTAGCAGAAGCACATTCGGCGCCGTACCCATCAAGTACGGCGAGGGCTATGCCTGGATAACACCGGACAAACGCTTGGTTGTATATCCGGGTGGACGGATTGAAATGGCTGTCAGTGGAGAGAGCGAATTCGGTGGACAGTATCGAAACGAGCAGCCTTCGAAACCGAGCCTAATTGCTGGACAAAATATTGCCGCGCCGGGCCTTTATCACCGCGATACGGGATCCCTGAGCGGCATGAGTAAGCTAGTCTTCAACGTCGACTTTAAGAAAGACTATGATGACCAGAATCGAAAGCACGGGTACGACCCTAACCGGAACGCTATGATCTTTCCGGTAAATTTTACGGTTCAAAACCTAAAAGATGGAAGCGAAGGATATGGCCAGTTCGTGTGGCTACAGATCAACCCTTACGACGACAGAAACGAGGTAGCGGTCTCAAAGCAAGATCAGGAAATGACAGACATGGGTACAAGCATGTCAATCTATTTCGTCCCGACATCCAGCCTGACTAGCGGCAACGCGCACAGTGGAGAATGGGTTAATTTCAGAGGGGACATACTTCCATATGCGATACGATCGATTGAGATCGCCTATCGTAAGGGTTTACTAAAGTCCAACGACATCTCGGACTACAAGATTGGCGGATTGAATATCGGCTACGAGTTGTCCGGCTTAAACATTGCAACACTCCAAATAAGAAACTTAAGCCTCAAGATGTTTTCAAAAAAATAGTTCCTGTTCAGATAAAAGATTATCACTGGCGGGCCGGAAAGTTTGCGGGGTAAGGACAGGCGAGCTTTATAGGGTAGGTCAGCATGAGAGCCGCAGCGTTACGAGGAACAGAACGCGTATCGATATCGTGAAGGTTGACCTAGTGCTATAGCGGCGATATCGGCATGGCGCGCGTAACGATATCAACACGAAAATGCTTCATATGATCGCATATGAACCGAACGTTGGAGAAGTAATTTTGTACTATGCGATAAGGACATGGCATGGGACGCATCTATACTTTGATGAAGTCGGACGGCGCATCAAGCATGGAATGGTGGAAGGGTTACATCGTCTTCTGATGGTCTTCGTTGAAGGAGATTCATTCCGCTTCGATATCGATCCAAGGGACTCTAGTCCGGCTGTAGCAGCACTTATAGATGGTTCATTTGAAGTATCCCGCTCCGGATTAGAATTTTCTCTAAAGACATCAGGCTGGATGTGCGCCGACTCGAATGGCGAAGTTCCCTTGGACCGCCCCTCAATTGGCGGGTGGGAGTTGTTTACGCTAGAAGCCTACGGGGAAGTTGCGCCTCGACTTGGACTTAGCATTAAATTTCTGACTATACCTAAATCTGTTGAATATATAGGGAAAATACCGAAGATTATAAACCAGGTTTTCTTATCCCATCCATTCTCTGATGATCTACCAGAAGCGCTGAGGGAAAATATATCAAGCTTAAAAGAGAGCAATCCGAGCTTTTCGCACCGTCTTTGGACGAACGAAGCCGTTTTGGAAGCAATAAAGGACTGGTTCGGTTTCGAGGTCCTGAGCGCATTTTTGCGCATCAATCCGCGCTACGGTGCCGCGAGGGCGGACTTTTTTCGATACGCCCTTATGTATCATTCAGGCGGGGTCTATCTTGACTTGAAGAGCCATGCCGCTGGTCTTGATCAATTGATCAGAGCGGATGATGAATACATCATTTCAACATGGAGCGAGCACGAGCGCACCATAGGTATTGGCATGCACCCAGAGCTCAGCGGCTCAAAACACGGCGAACTCCTGCAATGGTTCTTGATCGCGAGGCCAAGACACAAGTTTCTTGAGGCTGTTTTAGAGCTTATACTCACCAACATAACACGTTACTCCCGAAAAGAATTCGGCGTTGGTTGGATGGGCGTTCTTAAAACGACAGGGCCAATTCCATATACGCTAGCTGTAAATGATATTCTTGAAGATCACCCTCATCGACTTGTAGCGTACGAAGAGGTTGGCTTAATTTACTCACGCGTACACAAGCAACTGCCCGGAAACCATTATAAAGACTTGAGCGATGATGTGGTTTTATAAAATCCCTTCGCTCTGTTATGCGGGGTAAACATATGCAGTTGATACTGAGGTCATCAATACCATGGCGCAAGCTTCTGGTTACCCCTTCGCAAAAGACGTGCGTTTAATCACGTATAATGCTGGGGACGGTCCGTTCCGGCTACCTTTTCGGCACATTGTTAAAAATGCTTCAGCTGGCGAATTTGGCCTAAGCGGTCTGCGAGAAGATATTGCAACGCTCAATGCACTTGCGGAACACGTCGGCTGCGTTGTCTATAATAACTACTCCGATAGAACACTCGTCTTGTTTGGCAGCAATCAAGAGCGCTTCTCGATGCTCAGCGGTGCAAGATTCATTGAGCACAACGTGGTCTGTTTTCAAGACATCTTCAGCCCTTGGTACGGCGGATCCAGCTTGTTGCCGGACATAAGAAATCTAGGTGAATTAATCACTGGAGGTGCTTTCGGGGACCGAAAGGTTTTGTTTGGACAATCCTCAGGCGGGTATGCTGCGCTTGCAGCCTCCAAACATGTCACAAATTCTGTCACACTCAGCATCAATCCGCAAACATTTTATGACGCTCATCTAAAATTGAAGATCCGAAGGCAGCCTGGGATTACCATGTCGCTTACGGATGAACAGGTAATCGACTTAGCAAAGTACCTTCCCGGGGCAACCAGATCGACAATGCGGACGATCATGTTCGCAACTGGCGAGAGCCAGAATCCGGTAGCGTCATATTACTGGATGGACCAATTGCACGCGGGAAGAATCGGCCATCTGGACGAAGTCGAACTTCTACTGGTTGATGACCCAAAGCACACACTGGTGACCGGGCGGGTAGCCTTGTTTGCAGAGTGCCTAAAGGATCTCCTCAGCTGCGACAATGATCAACAACGGCGCATTGTTCTGGACAGCCTCGCTACACGAGTTTCAGTTGCTTCCTGATCAAACCCTAACGAGCTCGTGGCAGGAGGGACTGTCGCAATAGTTACCCATGTACGTAAGGACGAAAATCAAGAGCGGCGGATCGAATGTTTCGTGCGGAAGAGCTAGGCGCTCACGGCAGCGAATTTCGTGCTTATGTCGTGCATCCTAGATACCGGTTTCAAAATAGACCGAATCATCATCCGTAAATTCAAGCAGTGCTTTTTTGAAACTGAGGGTGACATCGACATCACGGTAGATTAGGCAGGGACAAATGCAATCCGCCTGCAACGAGGCTCTTATGATTTTCTCTCCGTTATTCGGAGGCCTTCTCGCCTCCAACAGCTTCCCCAACGAATTTGAGCGTGACGTTATGAGCCAAGAGAACCTCCTAAACGGCGTGACGATATGTGCAATAGCGAAGAACGAGGGCCGTTATATAGTTGAGTGGCTCGCCTACCACTTAGCCATTGGCGTCGATCGGATACACGTTTATAGTAACGAGTCTGAAGACAATCAATCAGCCAAGCTTGATGCAATTGCTAGGCAAGATTCCCGTATTACCTGGACAGAGTGGAAATCTTTACCGGGAGTATCACCGCAAGTCTCTGCCTATAACGACTTTCTCAAGCGCGTCTCGACGCCGTGGGTGTGCTTCATCGACATCGATGAGTTTTTGGTCCCGCTGGAAGATGCGACGATAACCGAGTGGCTTTCTACAATTCCGTCCGACGTTTCATCTGTCCATATCAACTGGAGAGGTTTTGGGTCAGCGGGAGTTGAGGATAGTAACTACCAGTTGGTGACCAGAACGTTCGATATGGCTGCCGCAGTGGGCTGGGGAAACCATCATCACTTTAAGACCATCGCCCGGACAGATTTGGCTACGGAGGCCATGATCCATAACGTGATCACATCCAGTGGACGCAGCACTATCTCGGACTTCAGTGAGTTTGAAATGGTTAATAACGGACTTTCTAATAGGATTGTGCATCACAGAATTCAGATCAACCACTACCAATGTAAGACATTCGAAGAGTTCTCTGCTCGGATGCGAAGGGGTGACGCAAATGTGCCTGACGGGCCCGGAAAACTGCGCGACGCCAGCATCGAAAGGTTTAAGCAGCTTGATTTAAATGATGAGAGAAACACCGCGATCAGGAGATTTGACTCAGAGGTCGACAAGCAGTTGGAGTGGTTTGACGCGATAACGGCTAAACTGTGAGCCGCAATGTTACGGCACTCCGTCTAGCAACTACCGAATGGTAGGAAAGGAGGCGAGGTGAATGCTGAACCGCGCCTAGATTAAATGTCGGAGGATGCAATTAAACTTAAATACGGACTAATTATGTGGCCTTGTGACAACGTTGGCTAAGTTATGTTTCTAATTTAATTGCTTTGTTCGCGTTGTAGTTACCTATTGAGTGGCGGTTCTCGAGGATTTCTTTATGCTTGGATACGAATGGAACGACGGGGGAATCAACAATCAAAAGCTAGCGTTGCTGGGTTTGGTTGTTGCAGCGTACGAGCAATCGAAGCCATTGTACCTCCCAAAGATGTTTAGCAAGGATCAGCGCGAGACGAGGTCGTCGCTCCACGATTTTGGCGAAATTTTCGATGAACAAATGTTTATGGCGCTGCTTGCCCGCTGGGATATCGCTCGCGTGGACAACCCAGCAATTGACTATGCAGACCGTATCGAGAGAAACGGATGGAAGTTCTTCGATTTCGGAGCCTGGATCTTAGGTTCTGGCGGGGGCAACGGTAGATCTCGAGATCTAGTGCCAGATTTCTTTCGATCCTTAGTCCCATTGGTGACGCGCTCGCCTTCTTTTTTAACAATTTGCTCTGGCGCTTTCACCGAGCTCAAACTCCAAGTAGTCAACCAACTTCGGATAGAAGAAGACTGGAGGATACACTGTCAGTATAGTCTTGAGCCGACTATCAAACATCCCGAAGACTATAATCTATCTGCCCCCGAAATAATTAAGAAGACAAAGGAGACGTTAGGAGTGCTTGAAGTACTAGTATCTTGCGACGAGAGGTACGTACATATCGCCAAGAAAGACCTTACCAAAGAGGTCTATGAGGCGACCGGCGTGAACATCTATTGGAAATCAGACTTTTTAGCCCGTGATGTTGCCGACGATCTGACGCCCATTGCTGCTTCGCTAATCGACTTCGAGCTTGCTAAACTTGCGAAAACTTTCGTCGGTATGAGCCGATCCACATTTGCCAATCTAGCGACATTTGAACGGTTCTGCCGTAATCACCAAGACTACCGCGAGGACTACATATACAATCTTCCATCCTCTAGATTAGGTCTACGTGTCGATTTAGGTAGATCAGTTAATCCTCTTGAGGTGTGCGGAATTAGGGCACTTTAGTCGAGGACGGGCTTTAACGTGCGGTTGGCGTTGCACTCGATCTACCGGTGCCGCGCTGTTTATAATACTTCTGCATGTACGCATCTAAAACATATCGCCGAGGAGGCGTTTCATGGGTTGCAGGCCTCTATATAAAGTACCGTTCAGCAGAACGACGCTTCGCGCCCGCCGATCACTGATATGAACCTTTCCACTTCAATCACTAATCCTCTGCGGTGGCGCAGGTCCAACCCTATTACTCACGCCGACTTCAGGGGATTCGATGAGGGTCGAGCCGTTGCACGCATCTACCTTGTTGTGTCTGACATCAGTTTGAATGAGAACTGGCGTAGGGAGCTGATAGCGCACCATGAGGGCATTACTTCCAACGAAAGGGCTGGGTACGCCCCTTCGCATACGGCAGCAGCAGAACGCGCTGAGTGCGCGTATGCGCAGCTACGGACAAGGCGTCATTACGGAAATAGCGATGGCGTCATCAGCGGTGATTAGTACCAGTACAAAGAGTTCCCGACACTCAATAATGTGGTTTTCCACAAAGACGAGCGCCTGCCAAGCAGCCACTATGTACAGTGCCCCCAAGCCAGCAGGGCAAAGAATTGGACGCAAGTGACAGAGTTAGAAGCGAGAAAAGCAGCAAAGGTACTTGCGGCGGTCGCTGCTCCAATGCGGGTCCGGATGATCAAAATCATGCTGGATGGCGAAATAGCCGTAACCGAGATGGCCCTCCGTGTCGGACTCTACCAGTCCACGACTTCAATGCACCTAAGGCGCCTGAAGGCGGTCGGGATGGTCGATCAACGCAAATTCCAACAGTTTCGATACTACTCGCTCTCTTCAAAATGGGCTGGGTTGCTGAGGGTGATCGTTACGATTGCGGAGGCTCAGACGAACCGACGCGAACGTCCGTCCAGACCCTGACAACTTTCACCGCGCGCATCACACGCTCAGGGTAGTTTATGCCACATCGCGCAAATCAAGAACGAGGCACAGGCCTTCTATTGAGTTGAAGCGATGTAGCGCTGATGCGGGCGTCTGCAACTGTCTAAAGCTGTGTAATATAAGCCGTACCGTGTTCTCTGAGGCAATTTTTTCAAGCTGAGGCACTCATGCCCAGTTCTCCTCGCCGTCGAGACCGGGGGAGGATGAGTTCGGTGCCGCTAGCCCGTAACGGCGATCCAGGAAAGCTTTGCAGGCCGGCCAGTACCGTCTGTTGCCAAACAACGGATCCGGCACGGGAAAGCCTTCCTTGTCCAGCGCTAGGAGCGCTCCTTTCAGAATCTCAGACTTGACCCCAATCCGCGCAGCCAGCTCGGCTTCGGTGAGGAACATGGCTGTTGATATGGACATTAGGTCCCCCGTCAAATGAGAGCTTGGGCATTCTGCTGTTTGTCAGCCTGATAGGGCCGTTGATCATTGTCGCCGTAGTGGATTGCGCGAAACTGTCTTTCATAGGAGTTCATGGCAGCGGCGGTAGGGTCGCGCTGCCCAGCGACTAGCTCCTTTTGATGAAAGCGATGTCCGCTTAGTGAACACGACGACCCGCCGAGCTGAGAAGATCTCGCCCATTGGGTTCTCGCGTGGCGTGGGTTAGAGAGTTGGCAACACAGCAAACGAACAGGTCACCCCCGCATGCGGAAGCTACTGAAAATCGTGACCTACCCCATTCGAGCGGTCATCTTCGTTGGCACGCTGATCGAGTTTTTAGTTCGCCCGGTTTACGGGCCGTTGGTCAAGGCGGTGATGGGATTGCAATTGTTCGCCGCGATGGAGCGTCGAATAGGAACCCTTCCGAGGCTCGCAATACTAGTCTTGTTTGTGGTACCGTTCGCAATAGCCGAACCGATGAAGATTGCTGCAGTCGTGATCATCGCCAAGGGCCAGCTTGCGCTCGGTATGACCACTCTCATCCTTTCGTACCTGGCGACGTTCCTGATTGTTGAAAGAATCTACCATGCTGGTCACGACAAGCTACTGACTTACAAGTGGTTCGCATGGTCGATGAAGTACGTACGGATAGCGCGCGCCTATTTTGATATGGCCATCGCAGTTTCCATGAGGCAGGCGAGATCCGTTCAGGCTTGGCTCTTCGAAAAGACGCGATAATAACAGTAAGCCTCGCTTCAGCGCGAACAAGTAGCCTCGCTTTCTTACAATCAGGAGAGAGGCACGGATTCAGACAATATCAAGCAGATGGCATGGGCGATCGTTGCCGAGCACATGACGCAAGGCTAGAACGACTGTGCCAAGTTGGTTGCTAAAGGAATCCAGCGAGAGCGCGATCGCTGGACAGCTGGCGGACATATTGCCGTTTCTGTTCAGGACCACGACGCCGCTGATGAAGAGCGCGTCTTTGAGCTTTTGAATAGACAGCAAATACAATCGTCGACTTAAGGTTCTAGCCAACAATCTTCTTGTTCCGTTCCATTTGCGGTGGCTAACCACGCGGGGTGAGACACCAAGGCTGAAGCGGTAGCTTGGTGCCCCATGCCGGACTGAGGATTTCTAATCTAGTATTGCACTTAGCAATTTGTGGGACAAACAAACGCGACGCCAGTTTGTTATGCTTTTCAAATTAGATGTCTCACAGTTTCGCAGAACGGAATGGCTATTGTCTCGTTATGGCGGGTTATTGACTGACAACCCGACGCTGTAAGCGCTAGGTTCGTTTGATGACACAGCAGATGACCGGCAGGTATGCAAAGACTCCACTCTATTTCTTTCGCTCCGGCGATCCGAGTGCGGAGAGATCCCTTCGTTCCTAAGGGCGTAGGCTTCCCGCAACTCCTGCATTTCTGGTAGAAGCGATCTAGCTCAGTACTCGTTTGTTCCGGTTGTGTCTAACGAAGCGGTCCGCAAGTGGTCCGCTACTTCCCGACGCAGTGTGGGTCGCGGCCAACGGCTGCCACTCCCACTGCGGCCCTCACTTTTCACTTAGCAAGCGGTCAATCTTTCGTTGTAGCTCTGAAAAGTCTGTCCGTAATTGATTTTATGAAAAGCTTAGCCGAAGATGTTTCACTCAGCTCGTGCAATGGACTGCCATGCGTCTTCGTGTCCATTAGCCTCAGAGGGGGCTCATCCAATCTCGAAAGAGCAGAGGCAAACAATGCCTTCTCAAAAGTGGGATCAATTCGTTTAGCTTCCCGCCGGTATCCCTCATACGCCGTAGCGACAGAGGCTTTGAACGCATAATCTTCAGCTAGCCGGAAACGTTGGCTGATCTGTTTCGTGCTCAACCATGCGAACCATCCCGGTGCAGCAACACTGAAAATCGAGATAAGAAGCTGAATCCACACACGCGCACTATCAAAAACCGGTCCGGTAAAAAGTTGCTCCATTAGAAAATAGCGGTAGCTTGCGATGATCATCATTATAATTAGCGTTGCAGCCAAGATGACGGACCAGGTATTTACCGACTTTCCAAGCTCTTTCGCCCTTACGTCGAAGGCTGTTGCGAGCGAAATAGAAGTCGTGATCCCGTAAGCATCGGACGCTTGCTTCACCAAGCTTTCAGCTTCGATCGCCATTTCTCGAAGTTGGTCGGAATGAGAAATTGATACATCGAGTATGTTTTTGATGCGCCCTGACGACTCTGCCGATGTAGTTGCGATCGCGCGTATCTCAGCCTGCGTCGCCTTCAACTCCTGCAAATCCGTCGGCAATCGATCTGCCGCTTGCCTTGCGTCTAATATAACTTGGATGTGCGACGACAGCGCCTCTTTGTCCGGCGCCATTTGATCAATCTCTCGACTAAGCTTACTCAACTTTCGAACGAGTTGTCCGGGAAGCTTCGTATTCTCCACGCCCCACCAGGAGAGCATTGGGGTAAGAGCTATGCTAATATAAGACATGGTTGCCATGTAACCATTGATTGCGGGACCAAGGTTTGCACCGAAATTTGGCAACAGCTGCATCCGCAGAGCGGCTAGAGAGACGAGGATCTCTTCACATTGCTGTATCTCCTCGTTATCAAGCTCTTCTGTGTTTGCCGTACGTATAGATCGACCTAAATCATAGGGCATATCCGCCAGCTGTTTATACCCAATAGCCGGCATATGCCACGCACTGGATTCAGTGAATACCCGCTGCTCGGTTGAAAGTGCAGATATTTGCTGGCTTACAACATCTAGCTCATTGGCGATGTTTTGTAACAGTTGATGCATAAGTCCCTCCAATGAGGTCAGCGTACAACTGAACGTGGATTTTTCTAGTTAAAATTTTTGAACAGGTTGAAAGGTGCGTACTCGCGTCGGTCTTCAGCTTGGGAAGCTTCCAGAACCGCCAGCCATTTCAAGGCGGCGTGTCACTCAAGTCCGTCCGGCGCGCCTATCCGCCCACGCGGCTTGACTTGGATTGCCGCAAGAACATACTGAGAACGAAATCTCAGTCAGCAGGCAGCGAGTCCCACCATGAGCGACGAAAACAGAACGGCATCTACCGGCAAGATGGAGATGTACGAGCACTATTGCGTCGAGCCCGGCTGCCGTGCCTGGGGTTCATTCGGCTATGACCGAGGCCGTGGCGTCACCGATTGGTGGTGCTTTGAGCATGTCCCACGCGAAGAGAGCGGCGAGCGGAAGATGAGCTACTGAGGTCCAACCGATGGCCTACCCTAGACCAAGGCAAGTCCCCTATCCTGCTCACCTCAAGCTCGTTCGGCACAAAGACACTTGGCGCATCTGCTTCAAGGCGCGGGGCAAGATTGATGGTAGACCTGTAGAGGCGTGGCTTGCCGAGCCTGACGGACAGTTCTTCTGTGAAGTCTGCTACGCAGATCAGGTGGAAGATATGCCTGAGGCCAACCGAGAGAATTTTTTCGGGGATCAGTTCGTACACGCCATCGACATGGTGGATGCGTCCGGCAAGCGCACGGAGCGTATGGCCGGCGCAAGCAATATCTATGCAGCGCGAGCGGCTTTCTTTGCTATCCTGCACTGGACGCCGAACCGTCGGATCATGCTCCGTCACGGCAGCCACGTCATCTTGTCGACAGAGGCGCCCAAGGATCGCGACACGATCACGGCGGGGATTGAGGGCTATCGCGACCTTATCAAGTCAAATCGGCACTGATACGGCCGGAACGAGTCACGCAGATTACGGTTGTCCACCCGAAAGGGAGACCCGTCATGGAAGAAATCTTCAGTCCAAAGTTTGCCAAGGACCATCCAGACTACGCGCTCGAATGCGAAGAGGCCTTGGACCTTCCCGTGCAGGAGCTGATCGAGGACGCAGTTCAAGCCGGCTGGGATAACCGGACGATCTTCAAGGCGTTGGCCAAGCTCGCAGGGGCTAAGGCGCTCGCATACGAGGAAGACCCGGACCCGGAGGACGATCCCGCCCTGTCCGACAGCAGCACGCCGGAGTTCGGCACCTTTCCCGTGGAGTGAAGCGAACAGTATGTGCAATCTCTACAACGTCACGACCAATCAAGAGGCCATTCGCGCTTTCGCGAAAGCTGCGCGTGACGTCGTTGGCAACATGGAGCCAGCGCTCGATGTCTACCCTGACCGGATGGCGCCGGTCGTGCACAATGCACCCGATGGTGTGCGTGAACTCGCGTCCGTGCGATGGGGGATGCCAAGCTCCAGCCAGGCGCTTTATGAAGCGGCAACCAAGCGAGCGGACAAACTGCGCGCCAAGGGGAAGGACGTCGATTTCGACATGCTTCTGAAGATGGAGCCGGACGGCGGCACCACGAATGTGCGCAATACGGCAAGTCGGCACTGGAAGCGCTGGCTTGGCGTTGAGAACCGGTGCGTAGTGCCCCTCACCCGCTTTTCGGAATCTGATCCTGCCAGCAAGGTCGAAGGTGGCCGGACGCCGCTGGCATGGTTCGCCGGCGACGCGAGCGAGCCGCTGATGTTCTTCACCGGAATCTGGGTCAAGGACTGGACCAGCGTGCGCAAGGTCAAGGAAGGGCTGATCACGTCAGACTACTATGCCTTTCTCACCTGCCCGCCGAATGGCGTTGTTGGACCGATCCACCCGAAAGCAATGCCCGCGATCCTGACGACGGAAGCCGAGGTGGATGCCTGGCTGACACTGCCATGGGACGAAGCGAAGGGATTGCAGCGCCCCCTTCCCGATGACAAGCTCATCCAGCTTAAGCGTGAGGAGGCATGACGATGGCAGGTGCAAAACTTATCGTGCTGGCGGCATTCGACAAGGACGACGAAGGCAATCTCGTGCCGGCGTTTGATCCCCGTCAGGTGGACACCGAAGAGCGGGCGAAGCGCGAAGCGCGGCTGATGGCAGATAGCCACGCTGGCGTCGTCGCATGGAGCCGGGACGCTGATCCAGGGCTCGGCGAGTATGGGCCGCCGGTCGTGCTGTTTCAGGCTGGTGACGTTCCTGAGATGGATTAGCCAGCATGTCGGCCCCAAATGTAGAACTAGACGATGCTCTTACGTAATGAAATCCTTACTTTCTCGATTCGCCGTTGAAGCGAACAGGTGCAAAGGTAGGATGACGTGACCGGTAGACAGGTAAATGAAGCTGCTGAAATGCTTGGGGTCTTGGCGAATGCGATGCGAATACGCATGGTGCACATCATGCTTGAAGGCGAGTTGCAGGTGGGCGACCTAGCAAATCGCGTTTCTCTATCGTCGTCTGCGACGTCTCAGCATCTCAGAAGATTCAAAATGGCAGGACTGCTTGTCCAGCGGAAAGACGAGCAGTCGAGATACTGCACGATTGCGCCGGATAAGGTCGACATCTTGCAGAGGATGATTTCGATTGCTGAAGCCCATCAAGTCAACCAGCCGGGAAATATTCCGAGGCCGTAGGCGCCCCCACCCTACAGAACAAACGCGCGGTATGGCTTAGGTCGCGCCTATCCGGTTGTGCGGCTCGCAGATAGCCTGCATCGCGCCTTTGTGGTCGTAGGTCGCCATTACCGACAGGTAGACACCCTGCTCTTCGCTCCAGCCTTCATACGTGATGAAAGACCCGTCACGGGTCACCTGCACCAGAGGCATGCCAAAGATCAGAGCGGACAGCGCACGGGCCTGTTCCGCCCCGAGGTCTCTTGTCTGGTCATAGTCTTCGCCGACGATGGCGCGGAACTGGCTTTCGTATGAGTTCATGGCAGTTGGATAGCGTCCAACGGGGCAAGATGAAGTTCAGACTTCGCTATCCTTAAATGTTCGGCCTTCTCTATACCCCGCCTCCCGAAAGTGCCGACGAGCAGCAGCCTCTGGATCTTTTTCATTCCGAAAATGCGCAAGGTCGCCGTTAGCGCGCAGATAGGCATCCCAGTCAAATCCCCCGTAGCCAGGGAAGCGGCCTTCGGCGAGGCCCATCTGTCGGAAGTGGCTCAATCCATCCTTGAACTGTCCCGCTCCCACAGCTGCTCTGACGTCCGGGTTCGCTTGAAGGTAATCCCGCTCATCAAAGAGACCAAAGGCCCGAACCTTGCTCCTCAAGTCCGCGACCTCCGTCTGAAGTTCTGCTGTGTTTGCCATTCTCGGTTTGAAAATCATCTGTGGTGTCTCCAGTGAAATCCTCCCGCGTCATTGCTAACACCTCGTTATCGTAATGCCCAGATGTGCCAAAACGATTCTCTTATTAACGTAAATGTGATGGACCTACCGGCCCCTACGGATGAGTTCCTCGCGCATTGCGTCGATGCTTCGCGTGAGATCGCGGATACGATCACCAAAGTCGTCAGCAGCGCGCTCGGTCGATTTCCTGAAATGAATTGCTTCGAGCGTTTGGGCCTCAATCGCCGCCGTGGCCTTGTTTAAAGCCGTAGGGTCAACAATTACGGCGGCGACCTGAGCGCTGTTGGTGGAGTGCTCGGGGCTCGCACGCTGCCCCTGCCATAGGCCGGCGTATCGCGCGAGAATGCCGAGCCCAATGACGGCGCCAAGGCCAAACAAAGCTTCGGCGGGCAGCGACCTAAGCAGCTCTTCCATTGCGGGTCTCTCCCTGATCATGCGCGGCACGATGAATGTTGGTCAGCTCCGCGATCACGAGCCAAGGATAGATCGCCGCCCAGGTACTGATGACACCTGAGCTGTAGAATCCGGCACAGACACCGAACCAGATGACGAGGCCAAACCCGGCAGCGACCTGCCGGATCTGAGGGGTTACCTTCTTTTTGGCGCCATTAATGAGAAGGGCGATCAGCCGCAACATCCCCAGGATCAGCATAATGGTGCCGAAGAGGGATTGCGTGCCGAAGAAGTCGCGGAAGCCGGCCCAAGACGGCTGCGAGAACAAGTCGTCGCCCACGAGGACAATGACTCCAAACGTTGTCGTTACGGCTCCTGAGAACCATTCCATGTTCCGCGGACCGAACCTGTGTTGGATACGGATCCAGATACCTGGACCCGTGTAGCTTTCGCCGTGCATCCGCTCAGGCTCTCGCCGGCCCGCTGACGACCTTCACGAGATCGGGCACCTTGGAGGTGATGATCTCGCGCAGGGCATCCTCGCTGACCTTGAGTTTCGCCAGGGCATCGGGGTTCTTCTCGACAACATAGGTGGCGGCCGTCTCGATGAGCTGCGGCGAAATCACAGCCCCGGGCATGAGCCCCGCCTTGGCGATTGCGAACCGGATGGCGTTGGCGGCGGACGCATGCAGCGCGTTGCGCAGCTGCGCTTCGACTTCCAGCTGCTTGGCCTGGTCGGTGATCTTGAGCAGCGCGATCACGCGGGCGCCGATCCATGTGACGAGCACCGGCCCGACGATCGAGACGAAGAGCACGACGAGCGGCTGCAGGATCTGCCAGAGATCGAACCAGATCGAGGAACGCGCCACTACAGGCGCAGCGTCCTGCGCAAACACGGCCGTCCCTACGAGCAGTGACAGGATGACGACGGCTGCGGCGCCCAGAATGAATGTAGAACGATGCATGTCTTTTGACCTTTCAGGGGTTAAGCAGCCTTGAGGGCTGCATGGAATTTGCGGCCATAGCCGGCGACGGTGTCAGCGCTCTCGATCCCGTTGATGATCCGGCGAGCGTTGACCCAGTCTTCCGTCGTGGCATTGAAGTAAGTTTCGAGGCTCTTGCCGGTGAAATCGCCCTTGGACGACGCACCGTGCGTCATGCCCTCGATCATGACCTCGACGGCGATTTCCGGGTTCATGGCGTAGGTCGGATTGCCGACGAGATCGAGGCCAAGGATTGCGGACATCGTCCGGTAGTTCGCCTCGTGTGTCAGCTGCACGAGGCCACGGCCGAGCCAGCTCTTGCCATTGGCATCCCTACGCCAGTAGGGCGTCTTGACCCATGACAGCTTGCCAGCACCGAAGTTGCGATCGAGGATCTTGATCGCCTCGTCATCGTTCGCTGCGAACGTCTCGCGCACGGGCTGCATAGTGCGGCCGGTCTCGTGGTAGGCGGTCGCAAGCATGTAGGCGAGCCAGCGGCGGTCCGTCAGATCTGATCGGTCCCAGCCGTCGAGGATGATCTCGATACCCTCGACCTGCGACAGCTTCAGCGCACCGTTGAACAAGCCCTGTCGACGGATACCGTCGAAAAGCACATCGCGGTTGATGCTGGCGACGGCAGGAGGAATAACCTCCGCCGCCCCGCGAAACTTCGCAAGCTGAATAAGAGCCGCGTCCATTGCGCGGCGCGTATCGCCGCCATACTGGCCATCGGCGCCGGCCTTACCGACGTCGATGCCAAGCGAAAGCAAACTCCGCTGGAGATCCAGCGTCGTGGGGGTCGTCATAACGATGTCCTTTGAGATTGCCCGGAGGCGTGGTGACCGTGAGAGCGGCGCGTTATTCGGCCGAGGGCGTCTCAGCCGAAGCAGAAGCGGACGACTGCATGGCTGCGATCTCCGCCTGCAGACTTTCGACCTCCGCGATCAGCGCCTCATTCTCCTGCGCCAGCAGCTCGGCATGCTTGTTCGCCGTCTCCAGCGTGTCAGCCGCCGCATTCACCTGCTCGGCTAGCTCATCGACGCGCGCATTGAGCGCGGCGATCTCGGCCAGCGCATCGCGCGTCGTGTCGGACATGATGGAGCTGGTCGGGAAGCCGGCAACGTCGATCGGCTCGGCTGATCCAACCTCGTCCTTGATCACCTCACCATCCAGGGTGATGTGTCGGCGGTAAACTGCGTGGGCGCCTACGGGCTTGCCATCAAGGCCGTACCGCACCAGCAGTTCATACGGAATTTTCTTATCTTCAATTGCCATGACGCTGGCCCTTCTGATGGAGTGTTAAGAGACGATCGCCCCGTCGGCGAAGCGCCAGTTGGCCCCGTCTGAAATGGCCAGACGTTTGCTGGCCGTACCGTTCGAGACATACACAATGCCTTGCGCAAATGCAGAGGCGCTGGGCAGTGTCGCGACCGTGTAGGACGGCAGTTTGACGGGCAGGTTGAACGCCATGACGCCCGTGGCGCGGCTGACCGTCCACGGTGTCATCTTGTAAGCGCCAGTATCGGTATAGGCGTTGAGAGAGCAGTTGGAGCCCGCATCCGAGCCGGACTCTGCACTCCCGTCCCCCAATGCTAACTCCCAGCGGGTGAGCCCTGCAGTCGAGCCGACAACGCGCGAGGCTTGACCCGAGGCCGTCTTACTCAGGACTAGCGCGGCGTAGGTAGCTGTGACGAAAAGGTTCTGAGTGCCGTTGATGCGGGCATACCGCGCGTCAAGCTCCGCCAGCCCCCCGAGGACCTGCTCCCAGGTGGTCCAAGTGCCCAACTTGGCTCGACGATACTTTATGGCCAGCTGGTGGTGGGTGATCTCCTGATGTATCGTGGTGTCGTAGCGTTGAACTTCCAGGATCCAGTAATTGGCGTAGGGCGTGTTCAGTGATGCTGGATCGCACCGGTACCATCCGTTCTCAGCGGCCGCGTCGGCGTCGGCTACGGGTAGGCTGTCAGAGCGGACGCGAGCGGCCATGCGCGCGTCTGCCAAGGTCCCTGACGATAGATCGGAGGCCGACCGACTGGCCAGAAGGACGACGGCCCCGCCTGGGAGTCTGCCGAAGATCTTGAAGTCCGTCAGGTTGGCTAGGAGGTCTCCAATGCTAGCATCCGCAGCCGACGGTACTTGACCGGTGGTCAGCGAAAAGCGCCCCATCAGAAGGCCCTCATGCGGTCTTTGTTCTCATCCCAGTCGAGCTTGGCCATCTTCATAAGATCACGGTTCGAAACCATGAGATCCTGAAACCAAGCGCGGCGGAAACTGCCGGTGAACGTGCCACCGGCATAACCGGCTGGGCATCCGATCTTCGCCTTGCCAGCCGTCGTTTTTGCCAAGAAAGGGTTTCCACCCGAGGTCGGGAAAGCACCCGATGTCGCCACCAGTTGGCCATCGAGGTAAAAGCGCATGACGAAGGTGCTTCCATCCGCGCTTTCTTCATACTCGAAAACCAGCTGGTGAACGCCACTGTTGAAGATGTCGCCTGCAATGTTGAGCGCGCTGATGAGGCTCATATCCCAAGCAACCGCCCCGCGCCGAAAGTAAGGGTTAAGATTGACCACTGCGTTAGAAGAGTTGCCGATCGGCGAGATGACCCACTGGATCTCGTTTGCATCGCTGATGAAGCCCGCGATCACGTTGTTGAAGCCTGTTTGGATCGCTCCGTTCATCTGGAGCCAGAACCCCATGGCGAAATGCTTCATGCCAGTATTGAGCTTCCAGCAGTCAGGCAGGATCAGGTTGCGACCCTTCGTTCCGTCGTAACTGATCGCCCCGCCGTAGACCGTGAGCGGATAATCGAAACGGACAGGCGGGCCTTCGAACTCAACGCCAGTGGCATCGAACTGCTTGTAGTCTGCGGTTGTGCTGACAGGCGTGACGGCTACCTCATTGGGCCACGTGTAGTTGTCGAGGAAGTCGATCACAGAGAGGGTCCCGACGTCCATGATGGCGTCGGGGTAGAGGATGGGCCCGGAGGCGCTGACATTGAGGAGCTTGGTGTAAGGTCCAGCCATCAGAAATATCCTTTTGCGTTAAGGTGGTTGTAGAGCCCATTCGCCTCGGCCGTCCGGCCCAGGGCGTTCGGGTGGATTTCATCGCTCTCCATCAGCGACGGCGGGGGGTAGCCCGCCGCGACCGCAGCTTGGTCTGCCGTCGTCCCGTTCGCCTGCGTCAGGAAGTGGCCAAGCATGTCGAAGGTGTTGTTCGGATAGGCCGCAAGGCAGAGCGCTTTGAGCGCCAAATACGACTGGTACCCAGCCCAGTTTCCCAGGACTTCGCTCTTGGATGGCATTGGGAGCACGAAGACCCAATGCTTGGCGATGGTGGGGATGGCAGCGACGACGGCTTGAAGGTTAGCAAAGATCCGGAGATAGTTTTCCATGTCGTTGCGACCGAAGCCGAAAACAAGGATGCGTTGCAGCAGGTCAGGCAGCGCGGCACCTGTGCCGTTTTCGACGATAAGGGGCTCGAAAGGAATGCCACCGCGCACAACTACGGCCGCGCCGTCCGTCGTTCGTGCGAAGGTGATCTTGCGCGTTGGCTTGTCCCACGAGAGAGTGCCCGGTACGCCCGCCCACGAGCCAGGAACGTTACTCACGCTGGCATCGCCATAGAAGGAAAGGACCCCAAGCCCATCCAGGCTGTCAACCTCGACTGAGCCGGAAGCGGGGATGAATCCAGTGACGGAAGCGAGCCTCATGCGACGCCCCCCCAAACGTGTCGCCACATTGGCACTGGTCGCGCCCGATCTCCCGATATTGCGGTAAGGGATACCCGCAAGCGTGGCCAACTGTGCACCATAGTTCGCCTCGACAAGACTGTCTCCCGCACCGAGCATCTCGATCATCGGGAACACACGCCGTGTCGTCACGCTGTCCGCCGCCGATGTCCAGAGCACCCGTCCGAAGTCGTCGGTGAGTTGCTCCCACACTACCGAGCCATCGGGTTCAAAGCGCGGATTGGCGTTTTCAGTGCCCGATCGAGACAACTGCAGCCGCACCCCCGTCTCACGCCTCTCGGAAAAGACGTGCTGAAAGCCTCCGACCATCTTGGTATAGACGACGTAATCCTTCCATGCCTCAGAAGGCACCGCCACCTCGCGGCCATTAACGATGCCGACCCCAGAGGTCTTCACTGCGTCGATTACACGGCGATCCTCATTCACCGTTGCCTTAATGTAGCCCGATCTGGATAGAGAGGCGGGGTTCAGCCCATCCCAAGCCTGATATCGGGTCGCGACGCCAGCGGCGCCAAGTCTCTCACGGCGGGCGGCGACATCCTGCCCACGGATCAGACGCCCGGATTGATCAACAACAGCCGCCGCGATCCCGGAGCGGGCAAACTTGGCGCCGCTATCGATCCGGGTGGTTGCGCCAACTTCAAGCGCTCGCGCCGGTAGGACATAAGTCTGGTCGCGCTGGCGCAATCCAGAAATCAGGCGTCCGCCCCTATCAACGACAGCCGCGATCATGCCCGAACGCCGAAAGCGATGATCCTCAATCAATCGCCAGCTGTTCGTTTCAACACCTTCACCGCCAACCACCATGACGCTGTCACGCCGGCGCCAGCCGAAGAAAAGACGACCGGCCGCGTCGATGGTCGCTGCGTCGATGCCCGAGCGGCGATACTTCGCCTCCTTCAACATGCGGATCGCATCGACGCTGGCGCCGAAGGCAGCCATCAAGCGGGCAAAGATCCCCTCGGCTGCGACAATACGGGCATGATGCTCGTTATCTGTCGTCTGCCGCGTGGTGGCCTCTTCTAGGATTGCACCCTGCAGACCGGCTACATCCTGTTTTCGGAAAGTCTCCTCGTCCTTTATCTTGCCATCGAGAAGAACGACCTCATCCTCAAGTGCCTCAATATCGACCTCGAGTGTATCGAGGCCGAGGTTCGTCTTTCCTTGAAGCTTCTGCTCGGCCGAGAGGCCCTGTGGGGCATCCACGCGGAGGCGGAGGCCAAGCGCGGTCAGGATCGTGGTCAGGAAGTTCGGGTTGTTCCCGATCGCCGCCGCTATCTCCGCGAAGGTGTCGAGGAACTCAGGTGCGGAACCGACGAGCTGGGCGATAGCTGCCGATCGTGCCGATGCTTCTGTCGCGACGGCTGCGGCGATGGCTGATGCCTGAAGAGACGACACCGGATACTCGCCGGGCGCCAGGTTAGAAACCTTATCCAGACCGAGGTTCGCTCGCCCACGCTGCATCTGAGCAGGACTCAGCCCTTGATCAGTATCGACCCGCAGCCGGAAACCAAGCTGAGCGAAAATCGTAGCTGCGAAATTCGGATCGTTGCCGATCGCGGCTGCGAAATCGGCAAGCGACCGCAAAAGCTCTGGCGCAGACCCCACGAAGTCGGCGAGCTCTTCCTCGACAGCCGCAGCGACGGCAGCATCGATCGTCGTCAGGCCTTCCACGAGAAGGCGGATGCGCTCCTGAAACCGGGTGACATCCCCCTTCTGCTGGATGGCGTAGGGAGCATCTGTCTGCGAAGCGCCCGGCCACGGGAAGGCAAGCGTGATGGTTCCGCCTGAGACGGCCTCGATGGGGATTGCCAAGCCGACATGTGCACCGAAGAAGTCACCCTCCATCACACGCGCCCAGCTGACGTTCTGCCCGGTTACGGCTTTCGAGCCAGTAGCAATCGAAGCCGTGCCGCCGCTGATCAGGTCCTCATTCGCCATTTGCAGCTCCCTTGGCCGGCGTCTTCTTCGCTGTCGCGACCCGCAGCTTGTCCTGCAGTTCGACGATCTGCGCGTTCATCTCGATCTCGCGAGCGCTGGCCTCGTCGACCGCCTGCTTTGCGTTCTGAAGGAGCTGATCGCGATCAATGATGTGCTGCGCCAGGACCGCGACACGCCCTCGGAAGTAGGCAAGCTGGTTCTCCGCCTCGCGCAGTTGCGCGGCGGCGCTGATGGTCATCGCATCGCTCATGAAGTGTCCTTCCGGCAGTGGCCGGCCTATGTTGGAAACGGAAGTGTGCAGTCGGTCAGGCCGACGGAGGCAGGACCTTCTTGCCGACGATCGCCGTCATCGTTCGACGTCCAATCTGCAATGCGCTCGGACGGTCACTGCTGATCAGAAGCTGAAGGTTCTGCGTTCCGGCCCCGGAGATGATCGTTCCGCCGAAAGCGATCGTTTTGCCGAGCGGCGTCTGCTCATCGAAGGAGACCGTCGCATCGCCGAGAAACTGAGCGCCCCAATAGATTTCGACGGTCACATCTACCTTGGGATTTCCGCCAAGATCCGTGATCCTCACGCGAACATCCCCGGCAACGCGAACGCTATCGCGCGCTGTCTTCGTGACGGAGAGGAAGCCGATTTGCGACGTGCCCGTCGTATGGGGAAAGCTATTGGCCATGCTGAACGTCGGCATCGACATGGCCGCTTCCTGAGCAAGCGCGCTCGTCAGAACGCTGTTGTCGAGAAAGGTGATCTTGTCCGTCGTAATGTTGCGGATGTAGCCGGCATCGATGTAGAGGCCGCCCGCATCGACTGCGAAGATCTTGGTGCCGGTCTCGTCGTTCCCGACGGCCACGGCAAACAGACCGGCGTTGACGATCACCTCCGGCGGCTTGCTTGGATCGGAATAGGTCTTGAAGAACATCCCGGCCGACCGATAATCGTCTGCCGTCCCGAAGCGGGTCTGAATGGCAGCCAGCGCATAACCGGAGCCGTTCGCGTTGACCGTCTCGAACCTCATGCGGGATTGCGCGATGGCCGAGCCCACGGTGCTGCGGATACCAAGGATGGCCTCGCCTTGGGTGGTGATCGTTTCGCCTTGCTGCGTCACAGTGCCTGTCAGTACCGACAGCGCCTCGAATGAGGCTTTATCGTCAAGCTCAAGCTCGATCTCGTTGATGATGTCGCCCTGAAGGGTGATGACGTCGCCGATCTGCGAGACCTCGGAGACCAGCGATGAAAAGACCGTCGAGCCGATCTTGTCGGACAGCGACGTCGCCAGCGTCATCATATCCGCCGACAGGCTGGAGATGCTGCCCTCGGCTGCCGTCACCCGTGCAATGGTTGTTTCGACGACCGACGCTGACGCCTTGTCCTCCAGCTCGGCTTCAAAGGTTGTCACACGCTGCGCAAGAGCCTTCGTGTCAGACGTCGCGACGTCGATCTGCTCCTGAAAGCGCGCACGGAGCTTGCCGGCTTGACTGACCAGCTCCCGGCGAAGCTGCTTCTTGTCCGAGTAGTTTGCGAGGTCCTGCTCGGAGATCCCCAGCGCCAGCGCCTTGCGGTCCTCGATCAGCTTGCGGATGTTGGTGTCGCGCCACACCCATTCTTCGAGCGCAGCAAGCTCGCTTCCGATTGCCTGCGAGATTTCCTGCAGGTGGAGATCTTGAGTCGAGAACCGAATGTCATCCGTCGTGACCGGCAACCAGGCGCTGGGCTCCGTTTCAACCGACAGCGAGTTTCGAAGAAGCCTGCCTTGCGCCTCATACTCCGTCGCCGGCAGAAGCCACACGCCTGAGAGAATCCACGCATAGGGCGCGGCATAAAGCTGCTGGTCACTGTCGAAAACGATGGCGCCAGTCTCTTTCAGTCGGACTTTCACCCAGACGTTCCGTACGTCGTCAAGGTTGGCAGCCGCCGTCACGCGGATCGCCGGCCGCCGCGCAAGGCCGCTTGCATCGAGGATGGTCGTCGCAGTGACCGTCCAGCCTTCCATAGGCTGCGCCGGCACCGGCATCGTGCCGAGATAGCCGGAGGCGAACGGCAGCTCAAACGTCGGCGACCAGTCATAGTCGGCCGGGTCGATCTCGCGGATCGTCACCATTTGATTCATCGTGACTTCGCCCTGGATTTCGACGACGATGAACTTCTTGTTGACGTAGCCATTGCGCAGCGACGTCCATGCGATCACGTCGTTAGGCTCCAGCACCCACGCCTCAGGCGGTAGCCAAAAGCGGTGCGTGCGGAAACGACGCTCCTCTTTGATCATCGCGCGGCGTATGCGCTGCGCCTGGCGCGGGAACGGCACAGCCGGAAGCTGGACGTCAGCCGGCAGCACCCGGTTGCCGTCGATCTCAAACAGCGACTTGCCCGTTGCGTCATCGATGATGCTCTTGGCAGACAGTGCCGGGGCATCCTTCGTGACCCACTTCTCTTCCGGGTTCGGGTAGCTGATGTTGATCTGGTTGACGGTCTTGTCGAGCGTCGGAAACGGCTCGAAGGTCTGGCCCTTCGTGATCTCAATATCCGCATCGGTGAAGCTGAAGACCGCCGCACCAAACGCGCCGACCTGGATCTTGAACACGCCACCGACTTCGGCGATACGCGCATTCGCGGCTTCCCGCAGAGTGTCGACCACCTGAAGCGGCACCATGTCACCGGTGATCTCAAGGCCTGCGCGAAACTGAGGTTCCGTCTGCGTTCCGGGGATCTCGATGAGGCGTCCAGCTTCGTTCGCTGCGGCGATCCAGTTCGACGCAGGTAGGCGCGAGGCGGCGAGGTTCTGACCGCCGAAGAACCATTCGTTCTCATAGCGCAGGCCACGGACGACGTTGTAGGTCAGCACGACAGCATTGACCGACGGCTCCCAAGTGGACTGATCGTCCCACCGTTGAGGGCCGCTACCGCCGTTCGTCGAGTCCTTGCGGATGTCGTAGAGGGGAATGCCTCGCGACACGAACAGCGCTTCCGGAACCGTATTGAAATACTTCGGCCGGTAGCGGTACGTCATGATGGCGTAAGGGACGCCGCGCCCGATCATGCTCGACAGCCATGGGCGGTCCTCCAGATCGCCAAACTTCTCCATCAAGAAGGGGTCTGTGGTGGTCTGCGTACCGTTGTAGAACTTGATCCACGCGTAATCGTCGATGCCGCTGCCAACATCGCCATCCCGATCGTCGTCGTCGCGAAATTCCTTAATCGGATAGCCGTTCTCATCCGGTGCTTCACCGGTCAGGACCGTGACCTTCTGGTCATCGATCCACAGTTCCAGATCCTGCAGAGCCGTCTTCGACATCGGCAGATTGCCAAGTTCAACGACCTGCGAAATCATCGCATTCGGGGTCTTTCTGAACTCGCCCCATGTCTGTACGTAATTGCGCTTCCCGGCCGTCGGGTAATAGCCAATGACTGTCGACACGGGGATGTCGTCGCCAATCTGGATGTCCAGCTTGACGCCAATGGCCTTTTGCTGCGGCGTCTTGGTCAGGGCCTTTTGCAGCAACGATACAGCGACATTAAAGACGAGGCCGAGAACGATCTTGGTGATCGCGCCGGCGCCTGCGATCGCCGTCGATATCACGGAAGCAAGAGCGGCAAGCGGACCCGCATGCGCAGGCTCCGCCGCCGTCAGCACCAACCATGCGACGTTCAAAAGCAGGATAAAAAATTTCATGGATTATCCGACGCGAAAGGCGCGCGTTGCGGCGGCGCGGTCGATGTGGTTGATGCCGTTTGGGGCAAGTGTGAAGATCCGCTCGCCGTTGAGAACGCCAAGGGAATGGCCGAACGGCGTGTCGACAGGCATCGCCATGATGTCGCCGATGTGGGCTTCGGAAGGGTGATCATACTCAGGGAGGTAGGCAGCGACCATGTCTGCAAGATCCGTGAAGCCCGCTGCTCGCATCACCCGGTAGGCCGACGCTGCGTCGTCGTAAGCTCCATCGAACTCGGCGTAGAGGTTCTCTCCCGTCAAGACCTCAACAATCCGGCCGGCAAACTTGCAGGCGCAGTCGTTTGTCTTCCAGTCGAACGGCGTCCGGCGCATGTCGTCCAGAACATCGTTGAACGGCCCGATCCACAATGGGCGACGTCTTAGCTCAATCATCTTGCCCCCAATTTGGCTTCCAGTTCTTCACCGCGCCGGCGTACTTGTTCCACTCGTCGCCCTGCCTGCGCTTCTGCTCTTCGGCCGAGGATTTGGCGGGGTTCTTCCGTGTCAGCATCGAGATGGCGTCGGACTTCGTGTTGATCTTGACGCTGCCATTGCCGCCGACCGGCGGCGTCTCGATCGGCGATCCGTCTACTTCTCCGAGCCAAACAAGCTCAGGCGGTGCGACAAGCAAGCGAGACGCCGGATCGAGAAGAGCGTCCCATATCTCGACCTTGGCTTGCCGGATGTTGCTGCCACGAACGACTGTCTGAATGGCTGGCGAGATCTGGCCGGCTGTCACTGTCACGGTCTGGATCGTCAGGCTGGCAACGCGCGGGATGGGACTGACGACAAGGTTGATGCCGCCGAAGAACAAGCGGGTGGAGGTGTCCCCGGTCAACCCGCTGGTGACCGTAATATCCTCGTCATCATTCTCGGACCAGAAGCTGACCGGCGCGACCAGCTCGCCTGTGGTATGCGATCGCCCGGTAATGCTCACCAGCTTGCGAGGCACGATCCCGCGTTCGCGCGCATTGACGAGCGCGGCGTAAAAGTCCGGATGAGGGTTTCTCATTTCTTCTGGATCACCTTAAAGCCGGCGCCCTCTGTGTGCAGTTTGCGGCCGGTTCCAGGATTATGGGACCCTGGGACGATGCCGCACTTGCAGTAGGGCTTGGCAAGCCGGATGCTGAGACCGGCGCTAATGCCTGATGGAAGATGCGGGAAAACGCCGATCATACCTGTGACGCCAGAACCGTTCGCCGCGACGGTCTCCGAGATCTCGAAGAAGCCAACACGCTCAGGGTTACTGCCGTAAAGGATCGTAAGCTTGTCACCCAGCGTAAGCACGTAGCCGGCAGGTAGACCCGTGAAGGAAAGAGAAGCCCGATCCGTGGCGATGCTCAAAACCTTCACCGCGGCATTACCGAGGATGGCGCCGGTGCGATCTGACTGAGGATAGAGCGATAGCGGATCACTCAGGTAGATCGCCTCTTGCGTGCCGTGGAGCTTGCGGATCTGCGCGGCGATCTGCTTGGCGCGGTCGTTCGTCAGAAGGATCAGCTCGACGGTCGCCATCCACAGGGGGCTGGAAAGCTCTGCTTGCCAGATCCGCCCATCACCGCCAGCAGACATCTCATCGTTCCGCTGGATGTCCCAGATGACCGTCGAGATTGCCAGTTGGTCAGCGAATGCGGAAAGCGAATATGGATAGACGACTGTCATCGGGCAGCCCTGTTGTAGGGGTTGCGGTTATACTCATGGAGCCTCTCCGGCATATACCGGTCATAGTCGTCGACAGCGTCGCGCGCCTCTCGCTGGCTTTCCTCGACGGCGATCCTCTTGACGTAGCCCTTGAAGTTGCCGTCATCGTCAACCGAAACACCGACATCAACCTTGACGCGGTCACTCCCCCGGCCAGCTGCATTCTCGTTACCTGCCTGACGGATCGTCGAGCGTCGATCTGGGGTATCGACAGGGCCTCCGACCAGGCCACCGGCCGCATATCCAGCCCAGCCGAGCCGCATGCCCTCAACAGCGCCGATACCGCCCGCTCTGGCAATATCCATCTGCGACCAGACGATCTCACCCTTGTGGACGACGCCGGCCGGCTCGTTGATGCCGCCCGGTCCGGTATAGCCACCGCCTGCTTTGCCCGTGAGCAGGAAGCTGCCTAGCGTCGTGTTGGGTGCCCAAAGCGAACTGGTGGGGCTGATACCGCCAAGAAGGCTGCCAAGACTACCCAGAAGGCTGCTCGGGCTGTTGGCGCCCGATGCTGCCGACATCAGCTGCTGGCTGAATTGTCCAAGACCCGTGCCGAAGTCGCCGACCCCCTTCATGGCGGTCGTCGTGGCGTTCGTCAGGCCGCCGAGGTTGGTTGCAGCCTGATTGCTGTTGGCTGCCATTCGCTCAACAGCGGCCGCCGCCGTGTCGGAATCCATGCCTTTGCTCTGAGCGCCAGGCCATAGAGAGCGTTGGCTGGAGTTCAGCCCGCCCTCCCAAGATCCGCCGCCCATGCCGACCTTCTTTCCGGCGAGATCGAAATGCATGCTGTCCACGGCGCCGTACTTGCCCTTGCCGCCGCCGAAGTAACCACCCCAGCGGAAGTCTTGGGCAAGTTCCGGGTACTTCTCCATCTGAACAGAGCGGGCCGTCTGCGCGAACTGCTCATAGGTCCGGAAGCTCGATGCGTCCTGGTAGTTGCCGAGCATCTTACCGGATGACAGGTCCGTCAGCTTGACGTCGGTCGCCAGCCCTTGGCCGTGAAAGCGAGGATCGCCCGGACGGAAGCCGGACATGGCATCGACCTTGAACCCCGGGAAGCGCTGCGCGGCCGTGTTCAGAATGTCGGTCAATTTCGCATCGACGCCGCTTTTGTAGTTGCCGACGAAGCTGAGAGCCGATCCAGCCGCACTCCGGACGGCATTGTCGTTCGCAGCAGCAGCGACCGTGCTCGCAATTCCGGCACCGGCCGAGGCCGCAGACGTGGATGCAGCGGCCGCAGGCGCTGCGGCAGCGCCGATCAGGCTGAAAATACCCGTGCCGGCCGTCGAGCCGCTTCCCGGCTTGCCGATTATGCTGCTGACAAAGCTGTCGATCAGGCTGTCAGTGATCCGGTTCGTCACCTTCATGAGGCCGTTCAGCAACGCGTTGCCGAAGGCTTCCCCGATGCTGTCGCCCTGCTCAAGCCCGTCCCGAAAATCGGTGAAGAAGCCTGTAATGCCCTCACGCAGCGACGCCAGCTGCATGTTCTGACGCATGATCAAAGCGTCTTCCGACGACAGATCAACAGTCAGCCCGGCGCCGCGCTGGCGCGATGCAATCTGCTGGTCTTGGGACGAGCGATAAAGCTGGTCACGCTCGAACTGCAGGTCGTTCGACAGCTGCGCTCGCGCCCGTGTTTCGGCGAGGCGTCCATGGGCGGCAGCCGCCTGATTGACAAGCTCGATTTCCTGCCCAAAGACTCGCTGGAACTCAGTCTCGGATGTGATGCCGTTGCGAGCAGCTTCAGTGCGTAGCTGGGAGAGGAGGGAATAAGCCGTCTGCAGCTCGGCCGTCTTGCCAACGGTCTGTCCAATGACGGCGACTTCAAGCTCCTGCTGGCGGATACCGTCCTGGATCGAGCGGACGCGTTCCTGCTGGGCTTCGCTCAGTTGATATTCCGCCTGGATGCGAGCCTGCGTACCTGCCATGGCAATCCGCGACTGGCGGGACGGTCCGTCCTCACCATCTACAATCTGTACACCGGCTTGAGCGCGCGCCGCCGCTTCCTTTTCAGCCGGCGACTTGGCGCGCATGGCCGCCATATCCGCATCATATTGGCGCACGCGCTGGCTCTGCGCCTCTTTCAGTTCGTATTCAGCACGGGTGAGAGCCTGCGTCTCCGCAAGTTGGATTCGCATACTTCTCGTAGCTGTGGATTCGAGAGGGTCATACGAATTTTCTTCTCTCATTCGCGCTGCAGCTGCATGCTCGGCCGGGGTGCGCGCTCGCATTTCCAATGCGTCAAGCTCAGCAGATCGATGCATCGTCAGCTGCCGGAAGTCCTGATCGGCTTGAAACGCTGCACCTACCGCGCCGTAGTTCCGGCTACCTGCGTTCTGTACCGCGCGCTGGATGCGTTCCATTTCCTGCAGTGCGTATGAACCCTCACGGAACTTCTCAACCAACTTGCCAAGCTCGTCCGCCTTTTTTGCGTATTCGGGATCAAGGTCCGCAGTCTTGTAAAGGCTATCGTAAAATGCTTCGAAGTCAGGCTTACCGTCCTTAAATTCCTTGCGAAGCTTTGTGATGGCATCGTTGAACGGTTTAAACCCTGAACCTAGGAAAGCCCCGCCGTCGGCTACGTAACTCCCTCGATTCACGCCTCCGATTGCAATTCCACCAACTTCAGAAAAGAATTCTTCCCCTGCAACTTTCGTGGCGTTCCGCAGTCCGCGAACATCCGATCCCGCCTGAAACGAAAGTGTGCGAATGCCTTCGGCATTGTACCCCTTCGCCATTTGGATGAGTGAACCGTATCTGGTTTCAAGCTGCTTGAGCGTGTTCTCGTGGCGCTCGAGAGCCTTTTCGAGGCTCTTGGCATCGCCTTCGGCATCCGTAAGGCCCATCCCAAACTGGATCGCAGCTGCAGCACCCGCCGTGAGACCAATTGTTGCAAGCGACAGCGGGCTGACCAATCCAGCAAGCGCCGCGCCGGTTGTAGCTGCAGCCTCTTTAAGGCTCATGCCAGCATATGCTCCGGCAATCTGAGAGCCCTGCTGGAGGCCAATCATGCCGGCATTCATTCCGCCGGCGGCGGTCACAGCGACATCTTGAAACTGGAACATCGCATTTGTCGCGGCGTGGTTCGGACTGTTGTCATTGACGGGATTGCGATCCAAGCTGGCCACATACTGCTCGTGACGAGCGCGCGCCATCGTCTGCGCCTGAGCAAGCTCTGTCGTGCTGATTTCAGCGCGGTCGGCAAGCATTGCATATTCCGCCAGCTCGCTATTCAGCCGTGCCTGAGACGTTCCAACCGGGTCGAGTTGAGCCCGCAGCATCGTCGCCTTCTGCGCGAATCGTTCCGCCTCACGCGCCGCCTCCTCAAACACAGCAGCAGAACCGCGCGCGGAGGTGCCATTGCCGTTGACTCCCAGGCGCGCGTTCAGATCGCTGGCAAACGCACCGCCTGTCTGCATGGCGCGAAGTCGCTCCATCTCTTCCCGACGAGCAAGCTCTTCGGCAAAGACGGATGCGGAGTCAGATGCGCGACCGCCCGCAGCGGCACCCACGCCGAGCGTCCGGTTGATGCTGGCCTGCGCCTGCGAAGCCGCCTGTTCTGCCGCCTGGGCCAGACGCGCCTCAGCTGCCATGCGCTGGTAGGATTGCGCTAGGTCGTCGACAGCTGCGCTCTGAGCCGTGATCCGACCGTTGGCCTCAGCGATCGCCTGGGACAATGCGGCGTTGCCCTTTGCAACAGAATGAGAGGCGTCGGCCGCTACGCCGTATTTCCGCGAAAGGTTTTCCACGGCAACCGAGGCCTGCTCTGCGGACAGTCGCCCCTTGTCAAGGCCTGCGCCGACCGTCTTGAGGCCGCGGTCAAAGTCTGCCTGGGCGGCATACCCTGTCACGAACTGTCGCTTGATCCGCTCGATCCCGTCGGCGGCCGACGAGATCCTTGTGTTGGTCGATGCCGCCGTTGTTCCGACAGCTTCCATGGCCTGCGCGGCCTGCCTGCCGGACTCAGACATAGCCCGATCCGCAGCAACTTTGCGATTTGCACCTGCGGCATATCCATTCGCATCGAAATCAGCTGAAACGCGGAGGCTGCGAAGTTCAACGGCCATAGCTTTACCTTTTCTAACCATGCGCTATCGTCGCCTCTCGCAATAGGAGAGGGATGACTATGGTTCGCAGAGCGCTACTAACGATTGCTCTTTTGGGACTGGGTTCAGGTGGAGCCACGGCTGGCGATCTGATCTCCGCCTGTGAGCAGTCGCTTGCGGATCATCTTGTGGCGCCAGCGGGCTATCATCGTGTCAGTGCAACCCAAACACAGAAGACAGTAAGCCGGGACGACTACCACAGGATGCTGATCGCGAAGATCGACTACAGCTACGAGAAGACCGAGCAAGGCCTTCGCGAGTACGATGCAGGCAAAGTCCCCGAAGAATTTTCTGTGCATCTCGTTTACGATGCACCCAACGCGTTCAACGCGCCAGTTCGCGGAGTAGTAGATTGCGTCTATGTCGCATTCGATGGCGACGTATCGGGCGCAAATGGTGCAAATGTGCGCCTGATATTCCCTTAATTTTCAACCGCTGGTCTTGGACGCTTTCGCCTTCTGCGCCTCAATTTCCAGATGCACCCCATCCAGAACGCCGATGAAGCGCCTGAAATGCTCGAACTCGTCGAGCGTGAGTCCATGGTCCCGAGCGTACTGGCTCATCACCATGTACGAGATCGGACTCTCGCCCCCCATGGCGCCATACTGCCGATCAAACCGGATGGCATCGAACGCACGGAAGTAGAATTCGTGCCAGGGGCGAGGCTCAAAGTCCTCGTCCCCGCCCTCATCTTCAGCCGTTAGCCACCCCTCGTCGGGGTAGGCTTCGGCAATCTCATCGATCCACGACTGGTGTTTCGCAGCCCCCGAGCGCTCTATGCGGTCTCGGAAGGCTGCTCGAAGTTTCCCGCTTCGTCCTCGTCGTATTCGACCTCGACCTCACTGACAGCCGCAGCGCACCATTCAACAGCCGAAATGACGTTCCGGTATTCCGGGTTGGTCATGATGTCGGCGGCCGCCGTCCGGTCATAGGCGACATCGAGGCCGCGCCAGCCGTGAAGGAGATGCTCGTGGTAGAGCTTGCCGAGCTCGACGAGCAGGACGTTCGGCGGTACCGGCTTCTTCTTGTACTTCCGGCCCAGCCGTTGCATCAGGAGTTCGCGCTGCGTCCGGTAGACCGGCAGATGGAGGGACGAGACGTTGAACTCGACGCCCGGCCAGTCGGGGAACTCGATCCAGTCGCCCTTCTCTTCGCGGGTCAGGTCGGCCTTGAGCGATGCAAGCTTGACGGTCATTTCACTTCGTCCTTGTTGGTGATTTCGATGGTGACGGCGCCGTGAACGACTTCTGTGAGAAGCTCCCGGCCGTCGTGAGCGACATTGCCTTCGGGCGTGATCACGTGACGCTTTACCCAGCCCTCGCCAGCATCCGCTGTAAGAGCGCTCGTCTCCTGCCCGTTGAGGAAAATCTTCACCTTCTTCCGGTCCCCTCGCAGCATGCAGTAGGCGCGGTATCCAGGGTCGTCCTTCTCAGTTGAAAGACGTTGATAGCCAGCCGGCGCGTGCCCGGAGGCAAGCGCCACACCAGGCAGCACGGCGACGGCTGGGGCGGCCTTCAGGAAACTACGCCTATTCATCGATCGCATCCGCCTTCGGTTCATGAAGCTGCGTGCGCGGGACAATCAGCCCCTTATCGCGCATCAGCTGAGCGTAGGTTTCGGGGACCGGCACGCTCTCGACGCCAGCAATGAAGCGGACCTTCGTCTTGTCGTCCGGATAGCCGTCGAAGCTCTCTGTCGGCGTGAAGGTGACGAGCTTCTCTTCAGGCTTCTTGCTCATGCAACAGCCCTCGTCAGTGTCATCGACGCGGCCGTGGTCGGATCGAATTTCGCCTGGAAAGGCATTTCGATGATGACCGACTGATTGTTGCCGCGAACCATCGGGCCGCCGCTCATGCCCTTCATCTTCGGGATGGTCAGCGTGTACTTGGCGCTGGAAGCGGCGCCGAGGGTGAGCGACAGCGACAGGTCGTCGTGGTTCAGGATGGCGTTGTAGAGATCAAGGTTCTCGAACAGCGCCGTAATGGAACCGGTCACGTCGAAACGGCCGAGACCATGGCTATAGGTCTCGTACTGGCCCAGGACGTCGTTCGCATAGATGTTGTTGTTGATGCGGATGGAAGCTGCCTGAAGCTTCGGGGATGCCGCAACGCCACCGATCGTCAGCTCGCCGATATTGAGAGCCGCATTCAGCACCGGCGTGGTGGTGGCCGCGATATAGGTCGCACCCGTGATCGGACTGGTTGCCGGCGCCGGGCTGCCGAGACCCATCACGCCAAAGTTGGCCGTGATGAACGCCTTGGCCGTCAGCTGCAGATCGAGCGTATTGATCCGGCAACCGCGGTACCGCGTGTAGGCGTCCGTGCTGCCCTGCTCGAACGTCTTCTCGAACGCCAGCGTCTTCGGCATCTTGCCGTTCTTCAGCACATCCGAGGACCATTCCGAGCAGAAGAGCGCGGCGAGCAGATCGTCATAGGTGCCATAGCTCAGCACGCCGTTGACCGGGCCCGTGACCGAGCGGCCGACGTCGACGATATCCGACACGTTGCGATCGTCGCGGATCTCGTCGGGGATGGACGTCTGCTTGTCGAGCACGATGCTTTCGCTCGTGTAGCGCAGCGCCTTCCACGAGGGAGTGGCGGGGATCGTGCCGATGGTGGATTCGACAAGATAAGCAAGCCGCGTCTGCGACCCTTCAGCAACTGTCATGGCTGTTCTCCAGGTAAGGCCGCTCTACAGCGGGATCGGCAAAATGCCGTTTAAAATCTTTCAGGTCGTAGTTCGGGGGAGCGCCTCGACTCGCTGATAAACCCATGGTTTGTTTTCGACGCGCAATCGAAAGGAGTCGAAATGATTGAAGCAAGTTCACAGCCGGCCGGCGGCATACGTATCGAGATAAACGGTCAGACCGAGGAACTGCCGGCTGACAAAGCAAGCGCGTTCATATCCGTGATGCTGCACAAGATGCAGCAAAAGGCGGCTGAGCTCGGGGACAACACCCCCACCGGGGGCGCTATCCTTTATCCCGATGCAGTATCCGTCGAGACCGACAAACAAAGTGGCGAGCAGCGACTGCGGTTAGGGTTCGGAAAGGCGCTTTTCGTGATTTCGATGCCTCCAGGCATGCTCAAGAATGTCGACAAAGCGATAGAGGAAATCTAAGCGCTGAATTTGAAGGTCTGGAAATCGTCAGTCCGAGGATCGAAGAGAACGAAGTCCATATCAGGCACGCTCGCTATTTTGCTGGTCTGAGTAGACGAGCACGATGCAGCTTCTGAAAGGGTTGCTGCGTCGGCCTCTTCTGCGGTCTGAGACTTTGATAGGCTAGGCTGCGTTTTCATCTGTCTATCTCCTTAGACATACTGCGCTTGACACCAGGCTGGACAATCCAACCCATCAACTGCGGTTACGCGCTCGTGTAATCCTGACGGTCCCACGTGATCGTGGCCGTCATGGCGTAGTAATTCCCGAACGTGCGGCCGGGGTCGCCGGCGCCGATCGACATCTGGCGAGGGTGAAGGTCTTCAAGCGGACGCTCGCGGAAGAGCATCGTCAGGCGCTCGGCAATGCCCCGCGCTTGGCGGCTGCCGGCATCGTTCGGCGTCATCACGTGCAGATAGATGACCCCGGACTCCATCCAGAGATTGTTGCCGGGTGCGCCGACGGTCTGCTGCTCGAGCAAGTCACCAACGACCTCGACGTATACGAACGGCGCCGGTACATCCGGCGTATCAAAGCCGTCGTTTTCCTCGGAAACCGGCGTCTCCGTCCATTCGGTGAGGCGAGCCATGATCAGGTCGTAGGCACTGAGGCTGGACATTCAGAACACCATGTTCATGACGACAGAGGGATAGGTGATCGGCATGCCCTTCTGCCGGTCTTTGCGGGTGCCCTCGCGCTTGAGGACGTATGGCATTTGCGGGTGGACGCCCGCGCGGATATCGAGCCACTTCGTCTCGAACTGGAAGGCAGCCGGCGTATTCCGGCCCTCGTTGCCGAACCGGCGAGCAGCATCACGTTTTGCGCCGTCGAAGATGGCAAAGCGCTTGGTGCTGAGCTGTCCCGTCTCTGCCTTGCGGACATACGGCTGAAAATTCGTGATCACGACCTCAGCGCGGCCGCTGATAGCGTCGAAGTTCGTCACCGGCACTTGATCAGCCAAGACGATGAACGAATCCCTGAACCGTCCTGAGCGCGATGGCGCACGCTGGCGAAGACGGTCGAGCACGAAGGTGATGACCGGCTCCCACAGCGCAAATTCGTAGATGATCGGACCAGGCGCGACGACCTCATCCTCGGACGATGCGGCGCGGCCATTGACGTAGATGTCATAGACCTTGCTCGCGCCCGCGTTCTGCGCCTTGTGAAGTTCCTGCCGGGCAAAGACGGCCAGCGCCTTACTGATCTGCTCTGGATCAAGATCCGCTGTCGCAAGCTGCAACTCACGGTCAAACGCGTCAAAGCGAGCCATCAGCCACGCACCAACAGTGTGTAGCGAACCAAGGCACTCTGCATCCGGATTGGCTTTGGGATCTCGATGTTAAGCTCGCGCCCCTCTACGAGGGCCTTATCGCCCTTTTTGAGGGGGACAAGGCCATCCAAACCTGTCGGGCTGACGATAACCACCAGATCGGTTAGCTTGATATCACCAACGAGTTCATCGTTTTTCACCGGCCGGACGAAAGCATTGACCGATACCTCATGCATTTTGGCTCGCGGGCTGCCATCGTAGCGATAGAGAGATACCGTTTCGCCTGTCAGCGCCAAATCCTTATCCAGCTGGGCAACCGCTTCTTGTGCTGTGAACATCACGGACCCAACAGGTTGCGATACCGGATCAGCTGCCCCGCAACTACGGGCGGAACAGCAGCTTCACCGGCGCGGCCAGGAATCGCCCCGACCCAATAATCTCGTTTCGTGCGCATCACGTCCGGGACGTCGATTTCCTCGCTCTTTAGCGAGGGATCACGTGCGCGCTCCAGCCATGCGAAGCGGAAAAAGTCGAGCGCGGCCATCTTGAGGTCCGCCGGCACCTCTGCGAAACCGGCCTTGTACGTGACGACAAGCTTTCCGGAGCCCCAGGATACGACGCGATCGTCGTAGAGGCGGCGCACGATCCCAGCCTCCGGGTCGACGTAGTGGTCGCTCGCGGTCAACACTGATCCGCTCACATCAAGCGAGACGATCTCTACCTCGTGACGTCGCGCAAGCAGCAGATCTTCGCCGCGAATGCCGCGAAACGTTTCTCTCAAAGTTTCCTGCAGCAGAGTGGGCGCAGACCCCGCTGCAACCGCAATGTTACATTCCGCGCAAATCGCCGCAGCGACACGCAGGTCCATCGCCTCAAGCAGCGCATCCTGAGAAACGTCCGTCGTGCGCAGACCAGCCGCAACGCGGCGCTCTTCCGGCGTCAGAAGCGCAAGTTCGGTCGCCGGCGTGACGATTTGTAGGATGCCCCGCATCAGGCCTGCGCCTCGGACGCGGCCTTGAGCGCAGCCTGAAGTGCCGCAACGACGTCGGCCTTGGTCCGTGCGCCGGCAACATCGATGCCCCGATCGGCGGCAAGAGCCTCAAGCTCGCCGCGCGTCAGCTTCTCGAAATCGATCAGCTCCGGCGTCTCCGGCTCCGCAAGTTCCGACGCGTCCGCATCAGTCGTGCTCTGCGCCGCGATCAGATCAACGGCGAAGGACCTCGCCGCTGGGAGGTTCGGAAGAAACCCCTCGTTGAGGATGACGCCGCCAGCATCGACGACATCGAAGCCACCGCCAAGAGAGGGTATCGCCTGCAACCCGCGCGGCATTTCTTCCGGGGACGGATGGCGAAACACTTCGACCTCAAGAAGGCCGGCCTCTGCGATTTCCTCATCCGTGGCAGCGACGCACGTGCCCATGGCGATGCTCGACGTCGCGGCGGAATACGGAAGGGTAATGATTTTGCCGGCTTCGCGGCCGATCAGTTGGCGAACGAACATGGGGGATCCTTCTGCTGGAGCAAGGCACCGCCGACGAGCGGCGGCGCGTCAGCAATCAGTTGATGATGGCGGAGGGCGGCGTTGCCTGCTGGTAGCGAAGATCGACCAGGATGAACTCGGCCTGGGTGATGTTCGCGGCATTCGAAGCGCCGGTGGTCAGGAAGATGCAGTCGAAGCCGTTGGCGATGTCGAGCTGCGCAGGATCGACCTCGAAGATCACCTGCTTGTTCTTCACTGCCGCGTCCGTGGTGTAGCTCACCGCGTCACCGCGGCGGATCAGCGTGTCGCTCAGCGACGTGTCGAGGTTCGCCCAGATCGGCACGGCGTTGACCAGAGCCTTGGCGCCCGTGCCCGCCACGTCCGTTGCCTGCATGATGGCAAGGGCAACGGTCGCAGCGTTGCCCTGTGCAAGGTGCACCTTGACGTAGGCCTTGCCGCAGCTCTTGAGGCTGATGATATCCGAAGCGCGGCCGGCAGCATCGGCCGCCGGCGCAAGGGCTTCGACCAGCTTCATCTGCTGGGGAAATGTAAACTTGGTCATTTCATTCGTCTCCTATGACGATCTAGTGGAGGCCGAAGTGCCGGGCGAAACCCGGCGCCTCGTGTTACGCGCGGGTTTCAAGCGTGATGAACGGGCTCTGGGTGGCCGTGCCCTTGTAGGGCGTCATCGGGTTCGACCAGATGGGCTGGCCGTTGAACCGGTAGACGAAGCGGAAGCACGTTTCGTCGTAGATGAAGCGGACATGGATGGACGACGCGAACTGCGTCGGACCCTTGTCGATGGCGAGGTACTGCGACAGGTCGACCAGCATGATGTCGCCAGCCGTGCCGAGCGTTGCGGCGTACTCGACGGGAATGATCGGGCGGCCCATCAGGGTCGCATACTGGCTGCCGTTCGCGCCGGGTGGCGTGAACATGATGGCAGGAGCCGCAATGCCGCCGACATTCTCCGTGCCGGCCGCATTCTTCACCTTGATCACGAACTGATAGAGCTGCGGCTCGACGTCCTGGTTGATGACCCAGACGGCATTCTTGCGCGACCGGGCCGGCATGCGGGCCCACATCTTCAGGATGTTTTCGGCGACGATGGTGCCAGCCAGCTGGCCGGCTTCCTTCGGGACGGTGATCATCGAACCGCCGTTGAGGAAGCCGAGCGGCATGCCGGCGCCGGTACCGTTGATGATCGCATCTTCGATCTTGAACAGGAACTCGTCGGCGAAGGCCTGGCGCAGCCACGATTCGAGCGCCGTGGAATCCTGCAGAAGCTCGTCGGTCGCGTAGCAGAGGCCGGTGAGCTTATCGAGCTCCATCTTGATGCGACGGAACTTCGGCGTGCTGTCACGCTTCAGGCCGGCTTCGGCGGTCCAGAATGACTGGATGCCACCCCAACGCGAACCATTCGCCCGGCTCGTTTCATCGACGCCATTCATGTGAATGCCGTTGGAGTTCGGGCCGATGGGAATGCGACGCACACGACTGGCGATTTCGCCGCCTTCGTAGGTGTTCTGCAGCAGTTCGTTGGAGAAATCGGTCTGCACGAGGAAGCCGCCATCAGCCGCAACGCCCTCCGACATACCGGTCGGGCCCGCAAAGATCAGCCGGGGGTCGGCATTGCCGCGACGATCGGGGTTGGCTGCACCGGCAATCGCAAGCATCTGTTCTCCGAGCGAGGAGAACCGTGCCCCTTCCCGCCCCTGGGCATTGTTGCGATCTGCGTTTTCGTTCGGGTCGATCACACTGCCGACGGAGCGTTGACGCTCCATCTGGCGTTCGGCGCGAACGATCTGATCGTCGAGAGCGGTCAGCTCGGCAGAGATCGCGTCGTCGCGAGTTGCCTCCTGATCGGTCAGGCCGCGGTTTTCCGACGCCGCCAGATCGAAAGCGCTCTGCGCCTCCTTGACGAGATCGGCACGCTTCTGGCGAAGAACTTTGATTGTCATGTACATGCTCCGTTGATGAGAGAACCGGGCGAATGGGGCGCAGGAAGTCAGCCCACTGTCCCGGCGATCGTGGGGCGCTGAAGAAATGTCGGTTGGATGCGGCCAATCGTGTCAGGGCCGCGCGGTATCAGCCGTTTCGCGACCGATGGGCATGGCGCCGGCGCCGGAATGCATCTCTATCGCTCTCAGTTGAAGACGGAGCAGCCGCATCGAGGGGGCTATCGCCTTCCGGCGGCTCAGATGGAGGAATATCCGGGGCAGCGGTAGGTTCTTCCAGTTCGGTCGTCCCGGCCGTTGCATGCAGGATGGTGTCATGATCTGCGCGAGGGCCAGACGTCGTTTTCATGGAGGCGACCCGGCGCAACGTCTCGTCGAGCGTGGCAACCCGGTCGGCCATGCCGAGCTTGACGGCAACCTTGTCCTTTTCGACGCGCCCCTCTCCGAAACCACCGACGACGTCAGCAACCTTGACGCCCCGACCGCGCGCAACGTCCGTCGTGAAGTCGCGATAATAGTCGTCGATCTGCGCTTGCAGCGCCTGCGTCGCCTCATCCGTCAGCGGCTCGTACTGGTTGCCTTCGACCTTGTACTTGCCGGCCGAGATGAAGGTGAACTTCACCCCTTGCGCTTCGGCAGCCTTCGAAACATCACGATGCAAGCCGTAGACGCCGATCGAACCGACCTGACCTCCGGGCGTCACGACGATCTCGTCGCAGGCCGACGCGATCCAGTAGGCCGCTGACGCTGCAAGGCTGTCCACCTGAGCGATGATTGGCTTCTGCCCCCGCGCCTTGAAGATCTCGTTTGCCAAAACCTGCACGCCATGGACGTTTCCGCCAGGGCTATTGAAGCGCAGCACGATGGCCTTAACCGAAGCATCGCCCATTGCGTTGCGGAAGCTCCGCATCACGCGCTCGGTCGACGTTCCGCCCGGCCCGCTGATGTCGTCGACCTCGGATGCGTGCTGGGCGATGATGCCGAACACGGAAATGACGGCTATCACAGAAGCGACCGGCGCTGGCGCTCCGCCCTCACCCCGACCAACGATGGCCACTTGATCCAGTGAGGTTGCGCTGAACAGCGTCGCAACGCCGTTCGGCTCACGCTCACCCTTCAGTGCTGCGATCTCGCTGGGCGACAGACGGATGCCCTCGGCACGTCGCTCCACGACTTCCGCAATCGCTTGAAGCCGGTCGGGTGTGATTGCCCAGGGGTGCTGGACGATGGCGGCGTGAAGGTGGGGAAATCTAATTGTCATCATCAGGCTCCGGGGCAATGTCAGAGATTGAAGGGCCGCCGTTATGACCGATCAGGGCGCTGGCCGTGTCGTCGGGCTGGTGGTTCGGCATATTGTCGGGCGTTGTGGTGTTAGTCGGGACCAACGGTTCATCAAGGCCATCCAGCGGATTGTACCCCAGTGCCTCACGCGCCTCATTGCGGGTGAGAATACCGTTGAGCACAAGGCGCGAGAAGAAATCCGCCTGCGCTTTGGAGTCCCCCGCGATCAAAGGCTCAACATCGAAAGCGGCCTCGTAGATGTTCGGCGCGAGAATGAGGTCGCGGCGGATCGCGCCCGTCCAGCAACTCAGCCACGGCATCAGATTGTTGCGCACGAACGCCAGCATGATGGCTTCGACGCCAGTGCCCCAAGAGCTCGTCTTGGTCATGTGGTGCAACAGGACGAGCGGCACATCGAACCAGCGCGCAATTTCCTCGATCTGGAATTCACGGGTCTGCAAAAACTGCGCTTCCTCGGAATCGAGGCTGATGCTTTCGAATTTGGCACCCTGCTCGAGGATCGGCGTCTTGCTGGCATTGCCCAACCCGGAGAAGTTCGCATTCCACTGCGACTTGAACCGCTCGAACGCCGCGTCGCTCATCTGCTTTTCAACGGTCACGACGCCGGAGGGGCGTGCCCCGTTGGAGAACAGGCGAGCACCGTGCTCTTCGGCTGCAAGCGCCAGGCCGATGGTTTCCCTTGCATAGGCAACCGGGCTCACGCCAACCAGCCCGCCGGGTGCCATATGCGACCGGAGATGCAGAATCTCGTCTTGCAGCAGGATCCTGTTTCCCTTGATGGGATCGGCGACCAGATAGCGAATGCTCTGGTCACTCAGCCGCTCGACATGCACGCGATCGGGGTGGATCGGCTCGAGGCTGTTGGCAAAACCGCGCGGCCCAGAGAGGATCTCGGAATAGGCATTCCCTCGCAGTGCGAGATGCCCCATCATCATGGCCTTGAAGTCCCATGCCGACTGCCAGTGGTTCGGCTGATACTCCAAAAGATCGTTCAGCGGGTGCGATGGAGCCTCCGAACGTTTCTTCGTCACAGGGTCGCGCTGATACATTCGCAGCGGAAGCGTCGCGACGGTCTTCGACAAAAGACCGATGCAAGCGTAAGCGGCCGACACACGCATCGCGCCGTCTTCGGTCACGCGGCGACCGGACAGGCTCATACTGGACACGCCGCCACCATCGTACCAACGATCGTCGTCGGCCGGCGGCGGCTTGCTGTCGGACGAAGCGCGCACGCCTCCGAGCATCGCCGAGAACAGACCCATGCTTAGCGTCCGCCGCGTACAGTGCCGAGAACGGCAAGGCCGACAAGGATACCGCCAGCGACCATGAACCCGGCTGGTGGGTAATGCAGCCAGGCGCCGTAGCCCGACAGGGCGGCGCCGCAGATGCCGATGATCTCGCGGCCGGTCTGGCGATCAATCTTGATCGACGATGAAACGGCCTTGGTGTCTTCTGTCATCAGGCTACCCTCAATCCACGTTCTTCATAGACGGACCGGCCGGCCGCCTCGGGGTTGGTAATCATGACCGTGACGGCATCAAAGAGCGCCATGGCCGGGTCGATCTTGGCGTCGCCAGCGTTCTGCTTCGTGGCCCGGATCGCGGTGGCGGTAGGCTCGATCTTGATGTTGCCAATGCACCAATCCATCATGCGGCTGGCCGAATGCACGAACGTGCCGTTGGCCAGCTTTCGCTCCGTGGTCTTGATGGCGTTCATTAGCTTGTAGCCCTGCCCGACGCCCTCGATCTGGCCGCCCTCCGGCGTGATGCCAATCTTAGCAAGCTCCTCAACGAACTCACCGTACGGACCCTCGTTGTCGATCGCGACGCAGGCGAGCAGCCCGGCCTCGTTAATTTCTTCGATGATCTCGATGATCTCGCTGACGTCCTTCAGCTCGTCGTCGACGATGGTCAGGTCACCATCCGCCTTGAAATCCAGAAGGGTCGAGGCAATCGACTGGCGCCGATCGAGCACACCCTCATGACACCATGCGCGCGACACGCTGAGCCAGCGCCTCGTTTCCTTCTCGCGACCGAGTGCTGCAAACCCGAACAAGTCGTCGAGCCCTCCACCGTCGATGCCGACCACGATGACTTCCGAACGCTCCATCAGCGTCTTCATCGTGAGGGTCGCATCCGCCCGTCGATCCCAGAACTCCGCCCCCGGCCATGCATCGGTCTTGATGCCGATGCCGATCTCGATGTTCAGATGTTGGCTCGCCCAGTTGCGAATATCACGCTCGCCCTTGACCCGCTCGCCTTCCCAGTCGAGAACCAGACTGTGAAGACGCATTGACCGCCCGAGGTTCGGCATGACCATCCCCCAGTTCGCTGGGTCCTGCCACTTGAACGGGTCAGTGGCGATATCATCCGGGAACTCATAGAGGATCGGCAACATTGCCCGGATCAGCTTCCCCCGGTAGTCGCCGTTGCGGATCTTGCGCGCCGTGATCAACTCGTCGCGGAACACGCCGGCGGGCGCCGCAACGCTCTGCGTCGTGATGATGATCAGCAGGCCTTCGGCATTTTTCTCCAGGCCGCCGCGGATCTGGCGCATGACCTGCGCCGCATGCGGGTTGCGTCCGAGCAGATGAAGCTCGTCGAGCAGGACGACAACGGGCATGGAGCCCGTCAGAATGTCCAGCGCAAAAGTTTTCACCTTCATCATCGAGCCGTTCAGAAGATCCTCAATCCGCTTCTCGTGCCAAACGATATGGAAGCGTCCAGACCGACCGGGGCCGCCGTAGAGTTCTGGCGCCGCCTGAATCATGCCGGCAGCCTGCAGAAAGGCACGGTCGGACACAGACTGCGTCGGCCCGATGAACAGCATCTCGGCATTGTGCCGGCGGTTCATCAGCATGGCGACGATGATCAGGCCGCCGCTGTAAGTCGTCTTCGACTGCCCCTTCGGCACAAGCACAAAGATCTCGCGGATCATGCGGATATGCTCGACCGGGTCGTAGCAGCCGAAGGCCGCCCGGACGATGCCGCGGAACCATGGCCCGCAGGCGTCGCGCATCTTTGGCTGGCCGATGACATCCGGCAGGCGAAGCTCGTCGAAGATCTCGACGGCCAAGTCCGCCTCTTCCTCGAACAAGGGCAGATCCGGGATCAGGGATTGACCGTTGCGGATCCGGTCCTCCCAGTCGACGCAACTCAGATCCCATCCGACGGGCTGGCGGACATGAACGCTCATGTCAGTTCAGCTTGTCGCTGTCGGTTGTCCGCATCGCCATCAGGCGGCCGAGCGGCGTTGCGGTATCCGGCGTGCGAGCGTCCTGCAGGGCCTGCTCCTTCTTGCCCAGCTTCACTGCCTTCTTCGGCTGGCTCTGCTCGGCGACACGGCGGGCGAAATCGCTGTCGGCAATCGCAGCCTTGTCGATCTTCTTGCCCAGCTCCTTAATCGCCGCCACGTTGCCGGCCTCGACCTCCTCGTAGAGCCGCAAGAGCACCGTACCCTCCAACTGGAAGCGCGCCGTTTGTCGGCAGGCCAGCTCACGAAAATAATGTTTGCGTAAAGTCGGCTCTGTGATGCCGAGGGCGGCAGCGATCTCCGCTTCCTTCCGGCCCATCGCGAGCAACAGTCTGACTTTGCAACGCTTTTTGTCATCGACCAGATGAGGCGGGCGACCCCGCTTTCCCCAGCCTTCGGGAACCTCATCGCCGAAGAGGTCAAAAACAGCAGGCATAGAAAAAAAACCTCTCGCTCGCACCCAAGCGGTTGGGGCCCTAGGACCCTGTGGACTTTCGACCCCCTACCCCCTGTGGCGCATCTGCCACAGTCCGGTCAGGTCCGCCCCTCCGATCCGGACATCGCGTTGATGCCCTGCATAAGACCCTCGACCTCGGCCCTGACCTCGGGCCGGGCATGACTGATGAAGCTGTCTTCGAGGATTACTGTCCCGCGCCGACCGATCAGTTTGGCGGTGGACGACCGCCTCAGAATACCGATCACCTTGCACCTGCGCGCGACTGCGGGCCCACGTCTTTCTCGGATGCCATTGGCCAGCCAGCGGGCGATGTCGTTGGTGGCTGTGACAACGATGACATCGCCGTCTGGCAGTGCATCGATGAAAGCCTTGGCCTGATCCATCTGCTCACCCATCAGAACCGCTCCGCCATCCGCTTGGCACGCTGCGCCAAGGTCTTAGTCGTATGGCACGAGCCGCAGAGAAGCCTGATGTTCGAGGGATCGAGCAACGGTCCGCCATCTTTCACCTCAACGATGTGGTCGCCGAAGATCCGAGTGTTGATCCGACCGCACCCCACCTCTTCGCACCGCCGGCCTCGCTCAGCGATCAGGCGGCTCATCAGCAACCGCCATTCCGGAGACAGGTAGAAGGCGTCCGCCGTCTTTGGCTTTGGCTTGACAGCGCGGGCGTCGATCTGGCGGATGGATGACTTAATGGAGCGAAGGCGCATACTTCTAGAACACAAAAGGCGACCTCTTGGCCGCCTCATCGTCTGGTCATAGCTTTCGCACTGGCCCTGAATCGATGCCTCTTATGAGGCTTTCAGGGCTGGGTCCTACCGGTGTACCGACCCGGAAGCTTTCGCTTCACTCGCCTCTGGTCGCATTGCCATCGGCTCTAGGGCTCACAATCAGGATCATAGGATCGTCCGTGGGCGAATTGATACTCACACTTTCTCGACGTCTGCAACATCTAATTCCATCGGCGTGCAACCGTTAAAGATCCTCACTTCAACCCTGATCCTGTTGCGATCCACATCTTGCGCAAGAACAACGCCGTGAAACCGAGAGAATGGTCCTTCAGTCACAAGAACCGTCTCTCCAACGACATAGCGAACCGGATCAGGGTCACGATGATCGTAAGCACCATGATCAGCCTTCTGTATGAATTTGCTCATCAATCTGTCAGGAACACGGTGAACATGCCCACCTCCACCGATCACACCCGAGATACGTTTTTGGCTATCGAAGTGCAGCACGCCTTGGATGGCGGAAGCGCTTGGGACACACCGAACGAGGACATATCCGGGGAGAACGGGCAGCGTCGGCGCAGGGATAACCCTGCCCCTTCGTCTTGTTTCTTCGCCTTTTCGCCTCGGGACAAGGGCATGCACGTCTTCAGACAACAGTGCCTCTTCCACAGCAAATTCACAACGGCTCCGCAGTCTGAAGCACAACCATGCAGCCAGATCGGGGTAATCCTCGGCGATTCTCCGACTGGCCGACGCGAGCTGTGAGATCCTGATTCGGTTCTCACGCCGTGCCTTTTCTTGCTTGAACTCGGCATACGGACGGATCTCGATTGCCTGCGCTTTGTCAAACTCACCGTTCCTATGCTGCATGTTCATCGCCCTGTCTCCGAGTGGTGAGGTAATCCGAGATCGCATCCACGAAGCGCTCAAGGCCAGCAGCGGGCGCTTCACCATCTTCCACGGATGGGAAGTAGATCCATTCCGCAACGCGCCTGCGGTCAAGCGTGGGCCATCCACGCCGCTGATGCTCCGCCATCCATGCGTCAAAGAGCGGGCTATCCCGATGGACCTGACGGAAGTCGGAAGCAGCCTCTTCCAGCGCCAGAGGGCAATGCGTAGGGCGCCTGTCGGCTGCACTCTCGTGCATCGCGTTGACAGCTGGCCATCCGAACCGAATGAGCTTCTGCTCCCTGACCTGGGCCAGCGTCAGCTTCCCAGCTCGGATCTGCGCCTGCTCGAAGCCGGTGGGCCCGGGGATGTTTGTCGCATGTGGCAGCATGAGTTCTGCGAAGCGTGTTGCCATCCAGAGCTTGCCGAAAGGGCCCGCAACCGCCGACTTCGGCTTGGCCGCCTCAACCGGGTCAGGCGCAGCCGTCCAGAGCTTTTCCCGAAAATAGGTAGAAGGCGCAGGCACATGCGATTTCTTCTGCGCCTTGAGCATGGCCAGCCAAGCCGGGAACCGCACGGTAGCCTGCTCGCGCTCGTCATCGGTCAGCTTCATCCAGACGACGAGTGCCGGCTCTTTCGGCATGCCGTCGAAGCCGGGCCAGTTCTTCACCAGCCTCCAGAACGCAGCCTCCGCCTTTTTCGCATCGCTCAAAGGCTGTTCGTTCTTTTCCGATGCCTCGCGCCCGCCCTCTCTCAAATTTACTGGTTCTCTTACTGGTTCCCTTACAGGGTTACTGTCCAGATTCTGGACACGGCTTTCGCCATTTTCTGGACACGGCTCGGGCTGATTTCTGGACACGGCTTCATCAGACCCGTGTCCAGTTTCTGGACCCGGCTTTTCCGCATTTTGCCGCTCGAATCCGGGTTCGAACGGGAACCGATACCGGGTGGATTCCTGCCGCCGCGTGCCCTTGCTGCGACGCTGCTCACGCGCAATCAGCCCCGCCGCTTCGAGATCGTTCAGGTGCACGTTCAATGTCGAGCGTGGCAGCTCGCAGTCCTCGGCAAGCGTATCCTGGCTCGGAAAGCACCCGTGGTCGGGATGGAAGCGGTCACACAGGTGCCAGAGCACAATCTTAGCCGCAGGCCTTAGCCCGCGCTGCTTGATCGCCCAGTTGGTGGCGTCGAAACTCATGATGCAGATGCCCTCTGCGCATCCCCATGCGCGATATCGATCAAACCCGTGCGGGCCTTGCGGCGTGCGGCGAGAAGCGCAGCAGGCACCTCGCCGGTCATTGGGTCGCGCCGGGCGCTGCCACAGGCGATCTCGATGTCGAGCGCGTCCACGCCCCACTGGCAGCCACAGGAACGCAGGATGGCGCGTATGGAGATCATCTCGCGAACAAGGATGCAGACCGGCGCTGCCAGCAGCCACGCCGCTCGCTCCGCGCCGTCCTGCGCGTCCGCAAGAAGCTCGACGATAGGAAGATGGCTCATGCCGCCACCTCGCTTGCGACGGCCGCTGTCGAGCTGGCAGCATCATACAGGAACCCGCCGGGCAGATAGGCAGGGTCCGTTTCCCGACGCTGCAAGATCCAGCTTTCGCGCGGGCCGTCTTCGGAGGTATTCAAGCCGAAAGGTCCGTCGTGTAGCTTGACCTTCTTCTTTCCGCCCTCCGTGAATTGCAGCGTGCAGACGCTTTCCAGATACGACCGCACATCGAGCCCTTCCGAGATCGTTTCGCCATCAAGGTGGCTCACCATGAAGGAACGATAGCCAGTGTCCGAGAAAAACGGCTTGTCGAGATCGACCACATGCGCATCGCCGCCGCTGTAACCGAACAGCCCCGAATACTTGAAATCGACGCGGCAACCGAAAAGCTCGATGAGAAAGCGCCCGGGCTGACCGAACAGCGGCACATCGCCGTCAGGCGCGGCCAAGGCGTCCTTCAGCCAAGTGCTTGCATCATGCAGGCAATTGAACCGCCCGTTCCCGTCAGGAGGCCCGCCGCCCATGGAATGGAGAGGATCGAGCCCGAAGGCATGTTCGTAAATTGCCCTGATGCGGTCCGCAGCATCCTTCATGTCCCCGATCGCGCCAGCGCGAACAGCGCGGTCATAGGTCCGCAATTCTTCCCATGCTCGTCCGATCAGCCCTTCGTCATCAGCCGGCAAGGTCTCACGATAGGTCACGCGCAATGCCCGTTGCGTCTCTCGTTCGATCTCGAATTCGGATCGTTTTGGCGATTTGGGCTCTTTCGGCGGTTTTGGCTTTTTTGGCGGCTTCGGTTCCTTTGGCGGCTTACTTGCCGCAGCTGACAGTCGCGTGTCCGCCAGAGGCTTTGCCGCAAGCCCCCATTCTTCCATGCGCGCCTCGATCCATTTCAGCCCTGCCCGCGCCGCCGCCTTGTGCCCGGACGTGCAAACCGTCGAGGCGTCACTGATCACCGGCCGCAGCTGGCCAGCGACCGCCGCCAACCCATGACGAAGGGCAGATTCGAATGTGCCGATAGTGCCGGTGAGCGGGCTTGCCCCGCCCCGAAATCCGGCAAGTTCGCATTCCGCCGCAATCGAATAGGTCGCATCGTCGTTGAGATGCACCGAGAACCGCGCGAAGGACCCCTTGCGCATGCCGCCAACGGTAAATTCCACCGGCGCATTCTTTCCCGGTCCGGGCGGCAGTTTCGACGCAGGCACATCCGGCGCCGGCGCAACTGGATTAGCCGCAGCGTCCGGTTTGTCGACCCCTCCAGCCTCGAAACCCCAGAACGACCAGGTCGGGCCATGGCGCACATCCGCGAAGTGAAGGCTTTCTTTGCGCTGGAAGAGCTCCAGCTTCCGCATGTCGGGAAACAGCCTGTCGATCTCTTTCGCAAACCACATCGGCTTGCGGCTATGCTCCGTCTTCACCTCGCTGTAGAGGCTCTCCGGCTGCGTCCCCATTTCCAAGCCCGGGAAATCACCCCGCTTGCAGATCAGCAGGTGCTCCGTCCGGTCCCGCACCCATCGGCCCATGCCGATGTTCACCTTGTCCCAGGTGATGGCCGTCACGTATCGGAAGCCCCACGCCTCAACGATGGAGAGCCCGTCCGCGAAGCGGTTCGTCGTCACCCAGAAGAACAGCAGAGCATCCGGCGTGAAGGGCGACTGGTCACCGGCACAGAGCGCACGCCCGTCCTCGACGGACATGGCCGGATACATCAGGCCCCGGTCTTGCCCCGTAGCCTCGCTCCAAGCCTCCTGCTCCCACGGGAAATCGCAGTAGCCGATCGGAAACGCCGCGCGCGGCATCTCGCCTGCCGTCACCTTCCCATGCGCCGCGATCGCGTTGATGAGCCCTGTCCGGACCGCACGCTTCGTCGACATCTTTTCGGTGCGGATTTCCTTGGCTTCCGCCTCTTTCGCCTTATCGACCTCGAACAGGGCCCGGACATAAACTGTCTGCTCTTCCGCCCGCAGGCTCTTGAGCCGATCAAGTACGACGCCCTTGTCGTGCCGCGTGCCGCGCAGCATGCGCAGCGCCTGTTCCGAGATCTTCTCACCACGCTCGGAATCACGACGAACAGCGCGCTCTGATTGACCGGTAGCTTCAGCCGTTGCGGTGGCGAAGCTTTTCGAATCCACGTCGGAAAGGTGGCCAACTTGGCCACCTTTTTCATAGCCGCCGCGCCCAGTTGCACCCTGCGCCGTCTCCGGGTGCTTCATCAGGTAAAGCTCTTTCCGACGAAAAACGAACAGTGCCCTGTCCGCCGGCGTCAGTTCCGCCCGGCAAAGGTTCTCGTCGATCTCCCACAACTCGGCATCGAACTCATCTTCCTCGCGCACCACGGCGGCGATCCATTCGCGGCCGAGCTGCCGGACAGCTTCAAGCCGATGCGCGCCAGCCGCCAAAAACATCTGGCGTTGATCATCACCCCCGAGGAACAGAGAAATGGGCGTGCGCAGACCGAGATCCGCGATCGACACCTTGAGCGCATCGACCTTGGCCTGGTCGACGCTGCGCAGACGATGCCCGATGATGATCTCGTCGACCCGGACCGCCGTCGCCATATCGCCGCTTCCGGTCTTGATCGAGAATTCGCTTTCCCACACCAGCTTAGCCATCGACGCCTCTATCGATCATGCCGAGCGCGGCAAGGTACGTGTCGAGAATCGTCTCGAATTCCATCCGCTCATTCGGGTCCTGCTTGCGGATTTTCAGCACGGCCCGCATGATTTTCGGCTCGAAGCCGGTGCCCTTGGCTTCTGCGAAAACCTCTTTGATGTCGTCGGCCACGCCGGCCTTTTCCTCTTCCAAGCGCTCGATGCGCTCGAGGAAGCTGCGCAGCTGGTCGGCCGCGACGTTCGGCCCGCCGCTGATGACCTTTGCGCGCGTCTCCCGGCGTTCACTCATCGCCTCGTCAGCTGGAACAGCCGGGTTTCGAGGGGTGTAGGGGTCGTATTTGCTCATCAGTGCGCTCCCCGCAGGCGCGCAAGATAGGCCCTGCCTTTGTTGGTGATTTCGATAGCGCGGCGGTTCAGGCCGGATGGTCCGACAAGACCGAGCGGCAGCAGCGTGCGGACGCTGTCGCGATCGGCCGGCGTCTCGATGAAAAGCCGACCGCCCGCGCCATCGAGCTTTCGCAGGAAGGCGCGGGCGGCGGGGACAAGGACGACCTCAAGCGTTGAGGGAAAGGACATCATGCGCCTCCCAGCCGCTTGACCATGTCGCGGACTAGACGCTTAAGACGGTGACACTTGTCGATGATCGTCCGCTTCTCCAGCGCGTCGATCACGTTGTCTTCCAGCGCTGAAAAGATCTCCTCCGCCAGACCCATGGCTTTGCGGGCAATCATGTGTGCGTCCGCTTCAGTAACCGCACCTTCGAGCTCTTCAGCAGGCGCGGCAGCCACGAGTTGAAAGCCCAGGATCTCACCATACGCGGTCAGGATAATCGGTGAACCGGCGGCACGATCCACTTCAACGGCGATGTCGAGCGGGATCAGCGTTTCGTCGTTCTCAGCGTTCGTCGATGCGTACTTCGAAAGCTGGCTAATGCTCGCGCGCGTACGCGTTGTCACCACGCTCACGCCACCGGCCAGCCGGTAGGCCGCCTCTGTCGCCTTCTTGATGGTGCGGACTTCTTCAGCGGAGATGCCACGCAAATGGTCGGATTTCAGACGCACGAAAACACCCCGCAAAATGGCAAGGAAAAAAAATCGAATAAGGATTCGGTGAAGCGCGCCCGGAGGCGGCTTAGAGGTTTGCCATCAGAATTACGGAGGGCCTTGAGCCGATGATAACGAAAACTTCATTCCGCGCCTCCGGTGGCCAGAACGACCTCGTTGGAGCAAGAAATGAACGTCAAAAGCTTCAAAGCTGGACCACGGGGCCTGCTATGACCTGTCTCCCATAAAGAGACCGTGCTCTGGTCAACGCCAATCTCCGACGCGAGCTGGGCCTGCGTCATGCGAAGTTTGTCGCGGAGCTTTCTGACATCAAGTTCGGCTTCCATCGCCAATCTATGAGTTTTCCATAGATCATTGTCAATGAGTATCCCATATCAGAATATGAAATAGTCACACCATGGAATTGCACGAACGATTGATGCGGGCGCGAATTGACGCTGGTTTTGAAACTGCTGTTCAGGCAGCGGCAGCCGTTGGCGTGCCTTATCCTACATATGCAGGTCATGAGAATGGAAGCTCAGGCTTCCGTGCCGATAAAGGCGAGATTTACGCCAAAAAATTCAAAGTACGCTTCGAATGGCTCATGAGCGGCGTTGGGCCGCAGAAGGATTTGGCGTCAAAGTACAGGGAGATCCTCCTTACTTTTGATAGCCTTCCTCCTGATCTTCAGGAGAGCTATGCCGATGTTCTGCGCAAGCTTGCAGCGCCTTACCAACAGCAAGGGCCTGCTCAAGCACCGGCTCAGGCAAAAGCAAAATCATCTTCAGAGTAGCATCTCTTTTGACGATCTCACGCATCTCGTAGAGCGAGAGATCCGCAGCCAAGGCCTTTAGACGGCCCATCGACACGCCGCGTGTTAACTTTTTTCGCCTCTCATATACGATCACTTCCGCCACCTGCCTCCGTAAAGGATCAGGCACACTGACTCAATAATGAGAACATAACAAGAACTAAATTGTTGAGTTCATCAACCTCTGATTCGGGACCAACCATATTCGGAAGGCCAGATGTATGACTTTTCCATAATAACTGTTGACCAAATTATGAGTTTCGCATAGCGTCTGCTCACCTCCCCGGACCCGGAGCGGCGCAGAAACAGGTTTAGCGTCCCGCGCCGCTCCACCGTCGAGGCCTTGCCCACGACAACAGATGGAGCGCATCATGACCCCGACCACATACCGCACTTCCGCAACGGACGCCGAACTCAAGTCCGCTATGGCCGACAAGCTCATCCACTACGCTTCCGCCGGCCATTGTGCCACGCGCTCGCAGATGGAAGCGCACTTCACACCAGCAGATCTCGACCGCCTGGGTGCCGCCGCGGCCCGCGAAGCCGAAGCGCGCACCGAGCGCCAGACGATCGCACGCGTCCCGGCCCGACGCGCCGCCTGATCCACGATCCGCTTTCGGTGACCGCCCTCCTGTGGGGCGGCATCCGAAACGGATGAAGGATTCCCAACATGCCCCGATTGCCTGACAATGCGACCGCGATGCGGCTTCGCAAAAGCGGCACTGTGCCTTCGATCAAGACCTATCCTTACCGGCTGACATCGGCGAGCGGTGTCCAGTTCGACGTGCTTGCGCCGAATGAAGATGCCGCCCGGCTTTATGTCCAGCGTCGTCATCAGCGCATCCGCATTGAGAGCGTCACGCTTGCCGGGTCGGATCAGTCACAAGACTCGAAGAGGCTCGGCTGATGGACGTCCGCTCCCCAACGCGCGGCAAGGTCGTCTTTCACCCCGAAGTCGCAAAGACCCGCCGTCGCCAGCGCCGCATGCGTGCCGTCATCAAGGCGGCGCTCATCGCGGGCGCGCTTGCCGTCATCGTCGTTGTGGCGGTCGCTCTCATCGCTCTGTTCACCGGAGGCTATCGCTGATGATCAAACTCCCCGACATCACCGGCACCAACCATTTATGCCGCCCGCCGTCGCCGTGCCGCGGCATGGTCGCCGCTCTGCTCGGAATCCTCTTCCTCGCTCTCATGGCAGCCGTGCCGCTGGCAACCGCCGGCATGGCGCGGCACGCCGCCTACGAGCGTGCGGAGGCCCGCATATGAAGCGGCTCGATCAGAACATGCTGGCCGCTCTGCTCGCTTGCTACGTCACGCCTGACGAAAAGTTTTGTGCGATCGCCGCCGCGCACGGCGTCGATCGTGAGCAGTTGCAGGAGGAATGGTTCGATCTCGAAAAGCAGCGTCGCGCCTTTCGCCCGCGTCCGGCCTGGACGCCGGCACCTGAAAGGATGGCCGCCCATGCGTGATGTCGAGCCCCAGCCCATCCTCCCTTTCCGCGTCCATTTCGAGGACGAGACGATCACGCCTGTCGATATCGCCGCCTGCGACCCCGACGAGGCGCGCAAGCGCGCGTCTATCAGGCACCCCGGAAAGCCGATCAACAAAGTGAAGATCGTCAGGGAGAAGATCTGAGCATGTCGGTCTTGCCGCCCTCCCCGAACCAGAAGCGCATGGATGCGATACGCCGTCGCGTAGCCGCCGCCATGCCCGACTGGAAGGTGATGGCCGACGAGACCGGCACGTTTGTGACCGCAGCGGATGGCCCGGACAGCGAGCGTGTCTATCGGCTCGAAGATGCCGCCAATCTCGACAACCGCGAGATGGCCATCAGCGCGCCTGACGATTTGCTCTTTCTGCTGCGCATGTACGACGCTCTCGTGAAGCGGTTCATGCCGGCCAGGCCGGCCAAGATCACACCGGAAAAGCCAGCGAACTACGCCGCCGAATGCGCCATGCGCTGCGGCGAACGCAAGTTCCGCCAGTTCCTCAGCGTCTGCCACGGCGTCGATGTGTCCAACGACGAACGCATTCGAACTCGCATTCATTTCATGCTCCGGATCAACTCCCGAGCCGTCCTCAACACCGACCCCGCCGCCGCCAACCGTTGGCGCGATCTCGTGCGGGATTTCGAATCCTGGGAGAGAAGCCAATGACAGCGCCAAAGCCTGCCATAAAGATGGAGATTGGCGAACCGCCCGAGCTGGCGTGGGTGCCGGTCACCGCGATCCGCATCGACGACAGCTATCAGCGCGAGCTAAAGGAAAAGCGCGTCACGCAGATCCTGAGCGATTTCACCTGGGCGCACTTCGGCTCCGTCATGCTGGTCCGCCAGTCAGATGACACGTTCACCTGTTTCGATGGCCAGCACCGCGTAGAGGCAGCGCGCCGGCATCCGTCGATCATCGAAGTGCCTGCGGCGATCGTGGAGCTAGATCAGCCCCGCGATGAGGCAGGCGCATTCCTTGGCGTCAACGTCAACCGCACTGCCATCAGCACGGTTGAAAAATATCATGCCGGCATTGAGGCAGGTGACCCGGATATGATGGCCGTCTGCACTCTGCTCGAGGAAGCGGGCTGCGAAGTTATCGCGCGCCACGGCATCAAGCCGGCGGCAAACCGCACTGCGGCTGTTACGGCCGTGCAGCGGTCGATCAAGACCTACGGCGACGCCGCCGTCGTCTCAGCATGCCGGACCCTAGTTGCAGCATGGCCGAAGGACACCGGCGCCCTCCACGCCATCATGATCCAAGCGCTGGCCCGGCTGTATCGCAACAACCGCCAACACATCGACGAAGCACGAATGACCGCAAAACTGATGGGAAAGGATCGCAAGATCCTAACGGGCGACGCCGAAACCCTGCGCAGTATCGGCGGGGGTGACGCCACCGCCAGCGTCGCGAAGGTCCTCGTCGAAATCTACAACAAGAGCCTTCAGCAAGGACAGATCCAGATCGGAGCAAACCGATGACCCCCCATAAAGGTCAGCAACCAAACCGGATTGAAGAAGCGGCCCGCACGATCTTTGACCTGTTGCCGCACAACGGCGCAATGGGCAGCGCACGGCCTGCCTGGGATGAACCAGCGGCCGCCCCGCAGCGTGACGAGGCGCTGCGCTACGCTCACGCCGCCGCACCATTCTTGTCGCCCACCCCATCACCCCAGGCAGATGTGGAGGCGCAGGTTCTTAACCTGCTGCTCGACCATCACTATCACGGGCACTTTCTGCCTGAAGGTCGATATCGCATCGCCACTCCCAATGCGGCCGACCAACCCCCATCGACCCAGAACAATGTGAAGCCGCTCGCCTGGGCGACTGTGCCGAAAACGGAAGGCGGATGGCGTTTCGTGACGGACATCGAGGCGCAGGCGGATACGTGGCGGGCTGACGGGCATACCATCGTTCCGCTCGTTGAAGCCCCGCCACCCCAGGTCAGAAAGCTAGGCCACACGGCGGCGGACCTAGTTGCCAAGATCGCGCAAGTCTCTAACGCAGTCGGCTTCCAAGCGGGCGAACCGGCGATGGAGATGGCTGGCCTGATCGTCTCCATCCTTGCCGCCAACCCCGAGCACATCGAGCGCTTCATGACCGAAGGCTCGGAGCTTTTCTTGGACTGCACCTTCAACCACGAAAACGGATCGCTGACCTATCGGGCCATGAACGGGTCGATCCTGTCGCCGTCCGTCCTTCGCGAGAAGAAAGGGCAGCAGCAATGACCGCTACCCGAGATCGACTTATCGGAAACCTCCTTGATCGTTGGGAGATGACACCCAACGACCTGAAGCAGGAAATGCGGGAGCATAGTTGCGGCAAGCAACTGGACGAGCTTTTGAGCCATGTCGAAGCCCCGCCACCCCAACCGAATGTGGTGCCGATCGAACTCGACGGCGTTTCGAGGGCACTGGAAAACGGCGACGGCGTCTGGCGGTCATGCAGCGGTTGCCATGAACTTGACGAGGGCGTTGCAACCGGATCTTACAGCGATCTGATGAGGTGCCACCTTGGCATAGGCTGCAGCGAATGCGGCGGCATCGGTGCGATTTGGGATACGACCGATTACGCGGAGATGGGCGAATATATTGCGCTCACCTATCCAGACGCACCCCAACCGACAAAACCGATCGGCTATATCCCAAGCGCCTTCATTAAGCATCTGCGCGACGGAGTGCAGGGCAAAATCTTTATCTACACCGAGCCGCAGCCTTTGACGGTTGCACTGTACGTAGACCCGCCGCGCGAGCGCAATGTGCGGCAGCTGGATTGGTCCAACTTCGCTGGGCCGAAACGGAATGCCGAGTGGAAGCCGGACGATCAGGACCTGATCTACACGGCCATCAACTTCCGAGACGATGAATGGGGCGATGCGGACGAAGACGCAGGTCAACAGATCGTCGAGCGCTTGCTTCAGGCGTGGCAGGAAGCGGAGATGGCGGCGGCCCACTATGCCCACCATCGGCGTGAGCTGCTCGATGCTGTCCAGCCCGCGACCCAAACGGAACAGCAGGAGACGCTTTGATGCGCGATCTTATGATTGACATCGAGACGCTGGGCAGCCGCCCCGGAAGCGTCATTTTGAGCATTGGCGCAGTCACGTTTGACGCCGAGACCGGCCAGTTGGGCGACGAGTTCTATTCGGCAATTGATCCTGAAACCGCAGTCTCAATCGGGCTGACCACTGACGTCGCAACGATGATGTGGTGGATGAAGCAATCGGAAGACGCGCGCCGTGCGGCCTTCTGCGGCGAGCGCCATTTGGCGCCGGTCCTGATTGAGTTCGCGGAATTTGTCCGAAGTGCAGACGCCAGTCGAGTATGGGCCAAACCCCCATCCTTCGATCTCGTGCTGCTCGAAGCAGCCTTCAGGGCGTGCATCCTTCCCGTGCCATGGCATTTTCGGACGCACCGCGACTGCCGGACGATCTTTGATTTGACCAACACAAAGCAACCCGACGTCGGCACAGCGCACAACGCGCTTGATGACGCGAAGGGCCAGGCGCTAGGCGTCATCGCCGCCTATTCGACGCTCGGCGGCAACCTGCCGCCCCAGGAACAACCGAACGATGGAACGCGGCGAACCTTCGTGATCCCGGACGGCCAATATGCCGTACTCGATGAAGACGGCCGAGCGACGGGAGAGGTGCGCCCTTTGCCAACGCCCCAGGAGCCATCGGGCGGTGCGACATGACCGCCCGCGCAATCATCACCGAGAGCGAGTTGCGCCGCATGGCGAGGGTCGTCAAGAGTGAAGGCGTCCGAGTTGGCACAGAGATCGATGGCAGGGTGTACTGGGTTGCGCCGGAGCACTCCAAGCCCGCCGCAGTTGACGAACAGGAGGAGATCAGGCTTTGAATGATCTCATGCCTCGAAAACTCCCGCTCTACGTCTGCAAGCAAAAAGACCGCAACGGCGCATGGGTCTATTATTTCCGAATAGGGAAAGGCTCGCGTACCCGGCTGCCCGATCCAAACAACGCCAGATTTCGAGCGGCCTACCAGGCGGCTTTGGCTGGCACGGACATCGAAATCAGAGATCGAGATGCGCCGAACACCATCGCGTGGTTGATCGCCCGCTATATGGAAAGTGCAGAATGGGCAGGGCTTCAGCCAGCGACCCGGAAGCAGCGAAGCAATATCTTCTTCCACGTCAAAGAGAAATCCGACGGTCGCGGCGGCAAGATCGGCATGAAGTCATATTCTCTCATCACAGAGAAGGCCGTCCGTGCCGGCATGGAAGATCGAGGCAAGACGCCGGCCGCCGCGAACAACTATCTAAAATCCATGTCCGCACTTTGCAAATGGGCCGTCAAGAACGGGCACATGAAGAGCAACCCGGCAGAGGGCGCCGACCGCTACAAGCTTAAAGGCGACGGCTTCCCTGCATGGGAGATCGAGGACGTTCGCGCCTTCTGTATCAAGTGGCCGATCGGCACGAAGCAGAGGCTTGCGATGGAACTCGCGATGCACACTGGCTTGAGACGATCTGACCTTGTCCGGATTGGACGGCAACATCTCCGAGGCAGCGCACTGTCGATAACGACAGCCAAGACGTCAGCTCGAATCACTGTCGAGCTGCCGCAACGGGTGATCGACATCATCGCGGCCACGCAAACCGGCGATCTGCACTTCCTGGTCACGGACTACGGTAAGCCGTTCTCTGTTCCGGGTTTTGGGAACTGGTTTGGCGAAGCCTCCAGAAAAGCAGGACTAGAAAAAAACACCCACGGCCTTCGAAAACTGGCGGCGACCATGGCCGCGAATGGCGGTGCGACAGCGCACGAACTGATGAGCCAATTCGGCTGGTCGAATTCGAAGCAGGCGGAGATCTATACCAAGAAGGCCGATCGAGCACGGCTCGGGGTCAAGGCTTCCCGCATCGTCAGCGAACAGTTAGAGAACGAGCTTGCCCCTCACAGTGAAACTTGCGAGGGGAAAATTCCAAATAGCGTAACGAATTCAAGCACTAAGAATTGAGGTGGTAGGCCCGGAGGGACTCGAACCCCCAACCAAGCGGTTATGAGCCGCCGGCTCTAACCATTGAGCTACAGGCCCTGACGGCGGTGCCGTTTGTGGAGGTCAATGGTGGCCTCCGCGAGATGGCTTTAGCGGAATTTCGGGATTGTCACAAGACACCGCCGTATTCCCTTCACATTCGGTCCGCAACAAGGTTGCAGGGACGAAATAGATGAAGAGAAAGAACCCGATATGATGTCAACGCTCCGCCCGCGCCCTGCCCTTCCGGCTGGTTTCGCACCCGTGCTCGCACTTGTCGTGGCGGCCACGGCGGCCCTGCCCGCTTTCGCCCAGACACCACCGCCACCGCATCGTGAAGCGGTGATCGAGGTCAATGGCGAAGGGCGTGCGGCCGTAGCGCCGGATATGGCGATCCTCTCCTTCAGCGTGGTGACGGATGGCAAGACGGCGCGGGAAGCGTTGGACGGCAATTCGAAAGCCATGACAGATGTACTGGGTGCCCTGCGCACAGGCGGGATCGCCGACCGGGATCTCCAGACCTCCGGCTTCGCGGTCAATCCGCAATACCGTTATCCCGAAAACAACAATGGCAGCGAGCCCCCGACCCTTATCGGCTATCAGGTCGCCAATACCCTGACGGTACGCCTGCGCGAGATTGCAAAGCTGGGCGCGATCATCGATCAGGCCGTCACTCTCGGCGTCAATCAGGGTGGCAGCATTCAGTTTACGAACGACAAGCCTGAAGCTACCCTGAGCGAAGCCCGTAAGGCAGCCGTCGCCGATGCGGTCACCAAGGCACGAACGCTTGCCGAAGCCGCAGGCGTAAAGCTTGGACGGGTCATCGAAATCAACGAGAATGCCGGTCGCCCCGAACCTATGCCCATGGCCCGCGCCATGGCAAAAGACATGGCCGAAGTGTCCGTTCCTATCGCAAATGGCGAAAACAGCTACAACGTCACGGTGAACGTGACCTTCGCAATCGATCCCTGAGGATATCTGGAGCGACGGGCTCATTGCAGCTCGTCGCTCTACCTTGGTGGACGCAGTTTCCGTCCCTTCTGCCGGCATCGCTCGCTCGGAGCAGCCGACGCTGGCCGCGCTGTTTTGGACTTCATACAATGACAGGAAAAGCCTGCCTGCTCCGTTCGAAGCAGACAGGCTTTTTTGTCACGCGGCCACGAGAATTTCTGTGCGATTACCGGCCCAAAGCAGGGCATCCCCGCACATTTGCGAAGGTCACTGTACGGAAGCCGCCGCGGAAACGACCCTCGACGACAACCCGGCGCGGGGTAACATCGACGACGCGGGCGCGGCGCAGGCCGTAGGCGCTGGCCTTGTCCGCAGCAAGCCACGGTGCACAACGACCGCGGCGGTCACGACCCCAGTCCCGGCGATCGCGATCGTGGCGGTTTCGCGACCAGTCACGCTCGTCGCGATACTGAACATCGACAACGGAGCCGGAGTGAAGGCCGAGACGGATCTGGTCGGCGAAAGCGGTGCCGGCAAAGGCAGAAAGGCCGGACACGCCGATCAGCGCGGCAACGGCAAGTCGGGTGATCATGGTTTTCATGGAGCGTTCCTCGATCTTCTGGAGCGAACTCGCGTTTCCGCGAGGCGTTCATCTGTTGCTCGCCATCATCAGGCGAAGGATTCCTTTTTAGCGCGGGGAAGCTGAATGTAGGTAAAATCGCACATTCAGGAACCGTTCATGTTGAAAAGGCACCGGCCTACGTCTCCCGGTAGCGCAGGCTCCCGGGAATACGTCATACAGGAGCGCGTCGTGGTTTCTCCACAGCGACATGCAGAGGAGCAAGGACCAGACGTGTCTTCAGCGAGGTTGAGAGATCACAAGGGGCTCTACCGCAGCAGCTGCTGCTCGAAGATGCGGATGTTGCGGTAGTGCGTGAGGCGCGTCACGCTCGGTCCGTCGAACTCGAAGACGAAGACGCTCGGGATCGAGTAGGATTGGCCTGTCGCAGCCGGAAATCCCGCCATGCTTTCGCGGTAGTGTCCCCGCGCCGTGACATCCACTGCGACGCGCTGGCCGAGTTGGTCGCGCATCGGCACCATATCGACGAATTCCTCGTCGAAATGCCGGAAATAACTCATGATCGCGAGACGTAGCGGATGCGAGCCGATGGCACGTTGCCCGGTCAGGGTATCGAGCGCCGCATCCTCGTCCAGAAACCCCGCGATCGTCTCGAAGTCCCGATGGTTCAGAGCCTCCATGAAGCGCTGGGCAATCGTCTGCACGTCCGTCATCACTCCTCCCTCTTCGTCGGCTTACAGCGCTGTGAAAGCAAACACTCCTCGGAAACAATGATACGAGAACGGCCGATGTCAAGCGCTGGAATGACGCACCGAATTCTATCGTCCGAGATGAAGCACGATCTCTCGCCGATGCGGACGCTGACGATGTTCGAAGAGATACAGGCCCTGCCACGTGCCAAGCACCAGGCGTCCCGCCGAGACGGGAATACCGATCGATACGGCGGTCAGCGCCGCCTTGATGTGCGCCGGCATATCGTCCGGGCCCTCGTCGGTGTGAACGACCCACCGCATGGACGGATCATCGGACGGGGGAACGAGACGCGAGAAGAACATGTCGAGATCCCGTCGCACGTCCGGATCCGCATTTTCCTGAATGAGCAGCGAGCATGAGGTGTGCCGGACGAACACTGTTGCAAGGCCTTCCTCGACCTCTGACTGTCGTACAAAAGCCTGCACCTCGCCGGTGAACTCATAGAGCCCGGCGCCGCGGGTCGAGACGATGAGTGTGGTCTGTGGCATGACATCTCCCGGTCGTTCCATCATCTGCGCGAGCACGCACTCTACACGTGAACAAGCGTATTGAACCCACCATAGATCATTCTCTGCCCGTCAAAGGGCATGGCGCCGGGGTCGATCTTCAGTCGAGGGTCCGCCATGACCTTGGGCACGATCATATCCCGGTCTGCCTTGGAGGCGTAGACGATCCAGGCGAAGATGACGACCTCGTCCGCGGCGGCCTGCACGGCCCGGGGAAACGAGGTTACCTTACCATAGGGAAGATCGTCACCCACGCATTCCACGTAATCGAGTGCCCCGTGCGCCTTCCATATCGCGCCGGCCGTTCGAGCCAAGTCAGCATAGGCATCGAGCCGATCCCGGCGCACGGCCACGATGAAACCGTCGACATATGTCATTCGTCCTCCTTCCACGCACGACACCGTTCGTGATGGCTGGGGAAGCCGAAGGTTGGCGAGATGTTCCGAAGGGGTTTCGAGTTTTCGGTCAATCCACAACGAGACCGCGTGCTACCCAGGCGCTGCGTGGAATGGTTTCGCCAAGCGCAAAGCGAAATGCGGTAACGGCGTCGAACGCGGTGTTCACGGTACAATCGAACGTCATCTCACGCCACACCCCGCGAGAGCGGACAGCACCGCCGCGGGCGCTGAGATGCTGCGCCGTAATCGATCCGCCGTTCTTCCCGAAACTCTGCACGAGATCCGGTGTGAACGCTGCGCTGGCGCGTCGCGCCTGCTCGGCGGCCTCGATGCTGCACATCTGCACGATACGCTTCTCTGGAGGCAGCTTGCCCAATGCGCCGCGCACGCGTGGATCCGACAGGATATTCTTGGAGTAGAGCGTCTTCGCCGGCTTTGGTGCCGGAGACGGTGTCGGCTTTGCCTGCGGCACGACCGGGGTGGCGGGAACAAATGCCGCCTGCTCGGCCGGCGTCATCGGCGTGTCGCTGTCGCTTTCGGGCGATGAAGCGGCTGGTGCCGCCTCCGCAGCTTCACTGTCCGGCTTTGCGGGAGGCGCGACAGGTGGAGGCGGAAGCGCCTTCTCTGTCGCAGGCGCCTCGGGAGCGGGCTCAGCTGTTGCCTGGGGAAAGGACACCTCCTCACCGGATGGCGTCTTGCCGGCAAGAATCTGCGGCACTGCCGGAGAGGCCCCTGTCGACTTCGGCTGAAGTGCGGGGGTTGAGGTTGGCGAAGCAGCCTCCTCCGGCGCCTGTTCGGCAACCGGCGCTGCAGTTGTCGTCGAGGCAGCCGTACCCTGTTTCTGCCCGGCATCGGGAAGCTTTGAAGGCGCCTCCGCAGCCGGGTCGCGTGGCGGTGCCTCGTCTTCGTCGGCCATGCCATTTGGTGCCGGCATATCCAGAGGGTCCGGTGGCGCATCCGGCTCCTCTGCCGCAGACGCCTCGAAGGGTTGCGATGCGGCGGCAGATGGCGTTGGCTCGGCCGGAGCCGATTTTGCGCCGGGCGGTGGCGAAGCTGCGGACTGTTCCGGCCTGGCTTTCCCAGGCGGTGCGCGATCTACCTTTTCCGAGGCAGCCTCCTCTTTCTCCGGCTCGGGCGCTGGCTTCGGTGCCTCTATAGCTTTCTCCGGCACCTCAGGTTCGGGCACGATCTCGACGGTCACACTCGGCTCGACGGGCGCCTCTGCCGTTCTCCGGGGAAGTTCCAGGAAAAACGGCGCAACGACAACCGCGTGGAGAACCAGCGAGGCGATGACTGCCCAGAGAGGTCTGTCGTACCGATGGTGAGAAGAATCTGATGTCACAGGGAGGGACATAGGCACTTTCAGCCGTAACACCAAGCGAGGGGACGTCTGCTGGCTGTCTTCTCACCGATGATGACGATCAGGTCTCCGTCTGTGCAGCTTTGCATCCGAGTTGCGGCGACATCAGCGCCATGGCGATAACATCGGCGTAAGCACCATTGCGGAACGCATAGGCCCGCAATACACCCTCGCGTCGAAAGCCTGCCCGTTCATAGAGCGCGATCGCGCCTGCATTATCGGAAAACACCGTTAGTTCCACGCGTAGGATCTGCAGCCAGTTGAAGGCCGCATCCAGCAGCGCCTCGAGCAGAACGACGCCGATGCCCTGTCGTTGAAAATCATCATGAATGCCAAGGCCGAGGATGGCGACGTGCTGACGTCGCCCGGACTGGCAGTGCAATCCACCCAATCCCACGATCCGCCGGTCGAGTTCCGCAACCACCTTCGTCGAGGCCGCCTCGCCGCCGGCGCCGAGCCACCTTGCCGTTGCCTCTTCGCTCTGAAACGGCAACCTCTGCGTACCCGCACGATAAAGCGGAAGATTGGAAAGTTCTGTGATGCCGGCGACATCGCGGTGCTCGGCCGCTCGAAGTCTCAAGCCTTCCGGAACAGGACGCCCGGCATGAGCACGGATAGGAAATGACGGATCAGGCATAGGTCGCTCCTTGGAGGGTCAAGGGCGAACCGATACCGGCCACCCTTCGGAGAGGGAGGCACGGACGTTGGAACAGACAATCAGTCCCGACAACGCTCCGCACATCCCGAGAGGGATGTCATGATGCAGGTCGTCATGGGGCAAATCAGTTTCATGAGGCAAAGCTTATGCGGCGTCTCGCCTGCGGTCAAGAAGACCGTGCATGCGACAACGGACGCGGGGTCCCTCCTCCTCTCGCACCGACTGTATACAGGCTCGGACCGAGGTCGCTTTATGGAGGCAAAGATCGCGGCGGATCAACGTCAGAGAGCGTGATACGCGTCATACGGCGCAAGTCCACCAAAGATAAACGAAAACGGCGCCCGCTTGTCGCGGGCGCCGTTTGCATATCATCGCCAGAACGCTCGGATCAGCTGTCGAGGAACGACCGCAGCTTGCGCGACCGGCTCGGATGCTTGAGCTTGCGGAGCGCCTTCGCCTCGATCTGGCGAATACGCTCGCGTGTGACCGAGAACTGCTGGCCGACTTCCTCCAGCGTATGGTCCGTGTTCATGCCGATGCCGAAGCGCATGCGCAGAACACGTTCCTCACGCGGCGTCAGAGAAGCCAGCACGCGTGTCGTCGTTTCCCGCAGGTTCGCCTGAATGGCGGCGTCGATCGGCAGCAACGCGTTCTTGTCCTCGATGAAGTCACCGAGATGGCTGTCTTCCTCGTCACCGACAGGGGTTTCGAGCGAAATCGGCTCCTTGGCGATCTTCAGAACCTTGCGGACCTTCTCCAGCGGCATGGCCAGCTTCTCTGCCAGCTCTTCCGGAGTCGGTTCGCGGCCGATCTCGTGCAGCATCTGGCGCGATGTACGAACGATCTTGTTGATCGTCTCGATCATGTGCACCGGAATACGGATCGTACGCGCCTGATCGGCAATCGAACGGGTGATCGCCTGCCGGATCCACCACGTCGCGTAGGTCGAGAACTTGTAGCCACGACGATACTCGAACTTGTCGACCGCCTTCATCAGGCCGATATTGCCCTCCTGGATAAGGTCCAGAAACTGAAGGCCGCGGTTCGTATACTTCTTGGCAATGGAGATCACGAGGCGAAGATTGGCTTCCACCATTTCCTTCTTCGCGATCCGGGCTTCGCGCTCGCCCTTCTGCACCATGTGAACGATCCGGCGGAATTCGGAAATCGAGATGCCGGTTTCCGTCGCCAGATTGTGGATCTCGCCACGGATCGCGCTGATCATGCGCTCTTCGTTCTTCACGAAAGGAGCCCAGCCACGCCCGGTCAGGTTGCTGACCGTTTCCATCCAGTTGGTCACGAGTTCGCTGCCGGAATACTGTTCCAGGAACGAGTCGCGCTTCACACCGTAGCTTTCGGCGAGACGAAGCAGCTTGCCTTCGTTCTGAACCAGCCGCTTGTTGATGTCGTAAAGCTGCTCGACCAGATTATCGACGCGATTCTGGTTGAGAGACAGCGACTTCACAGCCGTGATGAGCTCGTCCTTGAGCTCCTTGTACTTTTTCTCCTGCGCGGATGTGAGCGATCCCGTCGCAGCATTCATCCGCAACTCGACCTGCTGATCCTGCAGCTTGCGCAGCTTCTTGTAGGTCTCGGCAATGATGTCGAGCGTTTCCATGACCTGCGGGCGCAGTTCCGCTTCCATCGCGGCAAGAGAAAGGTTCGACTCGTCGTCGTCCTCTTCCTCTTCCTCCGGAGGCAGGCCCTCGCCGCCGACATTGGTGATGTCGTCTTCGCTGCTGCGCGAACGGCGGGTCTTTTCCTTCTCTTCGGCGGCCTTGCGGTCCGCCTCGATCTTTTCGGGCGACTGGAACTGCGGCGCAGCCTTGGCTTCCGGACCGGAATAGGTCGTTTCGAGATCGATGATCTCGCGCAGGAGGGTCTGGCCCTCGTTCAGTTCGTCACGCCAGATGATGATGGCCTGGAACGTCAGCGGGCTCTCGCAGAGACCCGCGATCATCGTTTCGCGGCCAGCCTCGATACGCTTGGCGATCGCGATTTCGCCCTCGCGCGACAGAAGCTCGACCGAGCCCATCTCGCGCAGATACATCCGCACCGGATCATCCGTCCGGTCCGTCGGTTCTTTCTTCTTGGCGGTTGCGAGCGCGGTGCCGCTGGAGGTCGCGATTTCGCCGCCCTCGCTATCGGGCTCGTCGTCGCTTGCCTCTTCCTCGCCGCCGGACGCGTTCTCGTCGACCTCTTCATCCTCGACGACGTTGATACCCATGTCGGACAACATGGCCATCGTGTCTTCGATCTGCTCGGAGGTCACCTCTTCGGACGGAAGCACGGAGTTCAGCTCGTCCATCGTGACGTAGCCGCGCTTCTTGGCGGCCTTGATCATCTTCTTGACCGCGTCGTCCGAGAGATCGAGAAGCGGGCCGTCCGTTGCGCCGTCGCGTTCAGATTCGGCTTCTTCGTTCTCTTTGACTTTGGTTGCCATTCTTCGTCGCTTTCTTTGGACCAGCATTCCACGTTGGAGCGGTGACGAGCCGTGTGGCCCGGGCGCCTACCGGCGCAACACCGCGAACATTATCCCTGACCTAACGGGCTGATATTAATTCCCGATTAACCACGGCATCTGCCGCGATAATCCCGGTCGGCTGCGACAGCAGCACGCTCCAAACACCACTTGCATGATGATCGTTTCCGCCGTATCCAATAAACCTTCCAAGCCAAAGATGGTTGATTCCCAGATTCTTCGGCTACGTCAAGCTCTTCCGGCAGAAAACAGCGCAATTAGGCGAAAAACGCCGGAATTAAGGCTCGACAGTCCTGCTGTTTCTATCTGCTAGGCAGATGTAGGGTTTTTCACCCGCAAGACAAGACCATCGCCCATAAGAGCTTGCACCGTATGGATCGAGATCAGAAATCTGTTGCATCGGGAGGGACGATGAGGGGAATTTGCGGCGCAGCCGTGCGAGGCAGAACACCAGTCACACGCGGGTCTTCGATCACCTCAACCAGATACGCATAGGGGCGAAAACCTGCCCGCTGATAAAATGCCATCGCCTTGGGATGATCGAAGTTGCAGGTGTGCAACCAAACCCTTTCGACGGGATCACGCCACGCGCGCAGCAGCGCGTTGAACATGAGATACCAGCCCACACCCCTGCCGATGACGTCGGCCACCACGCCAAAAAAGACGATCTCGCATTCGCCTTTAACGGAAAAATCCAGCTCCAGAAGCCCCGCTGGCCCGGCAGTGCCTTGCAGAACATAGATCTCGACCTGCGGATCCGAGAGAACAGCGCCAAGAGCCTCGTCCGAGAGTTCCAGCCGCGACGTCCAGAGAAGGTCCTCGCCCACGCGCCGATAAAGTGCTCGATAACCATCGAGATCGTCAACGGGCCATCTCAGAAGAGAAAACTCGCTACTCTCGGGCGTCGCTCCCAGAACAGGTGGTGTTCGCATCTCAAGGCACGTGACTGCGTTGACCAGCGCGCCTGGAGGGATTGCGGAATAACCGAGCGGCAGGACGGGATTGGATGTTTTCATGAGATCAGGCCGCCTCTAGCTGTCGATAGCATTGCCAGCCGAAGCGGGGTCGCTTTGGCGTCGGACAATGCGGTTAAAACAAGGATTTAGGACAATTCCTTTAAACCCGTGTTCATCAGAATCGTCCTAGTCCGCCATGGAGATAACGTTGAGAAACGCCATACCGAACCGCTCGCGCTTGGACTGGCCGATACCGGGGATAGCAAGAAGTCCTTCCGAGGTCGACGGTCGCTCGCGGGCAAGCGCGATCAACGTGGTGTCTGGAAAGATGACATAAGGCGGGACGTTCATATCTTTGGCCAACGACGCGCGAAGTGCCCGCAGGGCCTGAAAGAGGTCGAGATCGCGCGCTGAGAGATCGACCTGCGCGGGTGAACCGCCTTTGACGTGCCGCGAGGCCTTGGCAGATGTCGGGCGATCCTTGCGAAACCGCACCTCCGTTTCCTTCTTGAAGACAGCACGCGCCGCCGGCTCCAGCTTCAGGGCTCCGAACGCGGCGTGATCCACGCTGAGGAAGCCTGCGGCCAGCAACTGCCGCAGGATCGACTGCCAGGTCTTCGCCGCAATCTCCTTGCCGGCCCCGAATACCGGCATATCAGCATGCCCAAACCGGGTCGTCTTCTCGTTGACCGTGCCGGTCAGCACATCGATCACGTGCCCCGCGCCGAAACGTTCACCCGTTCGATAGACGGCGGCCAGCGCCTTGATCGCCGCCTCGGTCCCGTCCCATGTCTCGACCGGGTTGAGGCAGGTATCGCAGTTGCCGCAACCGCCGGGGTGCCGTTCACCGAAATGCGCCAGGATAGCCTGTCGCCGGCAAGAGGCCGTCTCGCAGATGCCGAGGAGCGATCCGAGCTTGCCACGCTCGATGCGCTTGATGTCGTCAGCCGCCCCCCCTTCATCGATCATCTTGCGCCGCTGGATGACGTCGGCCATGCCATAGGCCATCCAGGCCTGCGACGGCATACCGTCACGCCCTGCGCGCCCCGTCTCCTGGTAGTAGGCCTCGACGGAACCTGGCAGGTCGAGATGCGCCACATAGCGCACATCCGGCTTGTCGATTCCCATGCCAAAGGCGACCGTCGCGACGAGGCAGAGGTTCTCTTCCTTCAAGAACGCATCCTGATTGGCATCGCGCACCGCACGGTCCATTCCGGCGTGGTAGGCGAGCGCCCTGATGCCCTGCCCGTTCAGCCATTCCGCCGTATCTTCGACCTTCGCACGCGACAGGCAATAGACGATGCCGCTCGCGCCCTTGTGTCGAGAGAGAAAGCGCAGCAATTGCTGGCGCGGCTGATCTCGCTCCACGATCTCGTAAGCGATATTCGGGCGGTCGAAACTCGTGCTGAAAACACGCGCATCGGAGAGCGCAAGACGCTCGATAATATCGCCGCGCGTCTGCGGATCGGCCGTCGCTGTCAGCGCCATGCGCGGCACCCCGGGATAGAGCGTCGCCAGCTGACCGAGCGTGCGATATTCCGGCCGGAAGTCGTGACCCCACTGCGAAACGCAATGCGCTTCGTCGATCGCAAACAGAGCGATCTCCACCCCCGCCACCATCTCGCGGAAACCGTCTGTCACGATCCGCTCCGGTGTGACGTAGAGAAGATCGAGCGTCCCGTCGCGCACCGATCGCCGCACGTCAAGGAAGTCTTCGCGCGACAGCGACGAATTCAAAGCCGCCGCCCGAACGCCAAGCGCCTTCAACGCCTCCACCTGATCTCGCATCAGCGCGATCAAGGGGGACACGACGATCCCCAGACCCGAACGGCAGAGCGCCGGAACCTGGAAACAGAGCGATTTGCCGGCTCCCGTTGGAAACAGCACCACCGCATCCCCGCCCGAAACCACATGCTCGACCACCTCGCCCTGCTGTCCCCGAAAAACGGAGTAGCCGTAAACGGATTTCAAAACATCCAGCGGCGGCTTGCCGGTTGTCCGGACTGCCTCCGACGCGAAATCCCGCGCGTTTCCGGCCGAGGGATCGCCAGATCGGGGATCGCCGGGGGGATCGAAAAGCGGGTCGTTGCGATTGGAAAAAGAAGGCACTGGAGAAGATGTCATGAAAGCCATTCTGCACGATTCCACCAGCCGGCGCGAGGGCGCTGGCTGCCGAACGCCATGAAGATCACAGCGGAGTGGACCCACATGCCCCTCTGGCGTGAGTGAAAGAATACAGAAAGAGCGACGAAAGAGAAGCGTTTTGTTCTTGCTTTGTTCAAAATATCAATTAGGGTTTTCTCATGAACCGAAGCAGGGCGAGGACAGGGAGGCGCGGGAATGACCTCTACAATTCACCCGTCATTTCGCGCCCGGTCCTTTGACCCGACCGGAGAGCACGCCGAACCCCTCGATGATCGCCTCCTGATTCTCCAGGCGCTCCACTTCATGCTGCACCTCTTCCAGATTGCGCAGGACAAGACTTGCCAGTTCGTCGTCGCCGTCTTCCGTCGCCCTTGCAAGATCGCGCTCCAGCTCGCGACGCTGCCAGAGAAGCGCCTTCGTCCGTTTGTGCAGCGCCAGAGCCTGCCGATAGCCTTCCAGCGCATCGGCGGGATCGGCCGCCTGCGTCGCGATCCAGAGCCGGGCGAAGCGAACCTGCTGATCGAGCATCGCAAGAAGCCCGGCAAAACCGGCAGCCTCGAGATTCTCCACCAGCATCTCGCGCGTCAGCCGTGGCCCCTTGGCGGCAGCCGCATTCAGGACCTGGGACCAGAGGCGCTGAAGCTCCTTGCTCTCGTAGTCGATAACGGAGATCTCGTCATACTCGGCAAACAACACGTCGGGATGATTGACGATCGTCAGGGCCAGCACGCTTTCCTTCAGCGGCGGCAGAGACTGCACGCCGGACACGATCGAGGATCGCGCCAGCCGTTCGGAAACGCCAGCGAGACTGCGCATCGGCGCGGTGTCCTTGCCGAACCCGCCGCGTCCGCCGGATCTGCCACCACCCTGCCCGCCACTCCTTTGGCCACCTCCGGACTGAAATCCGCCTGCACCCCCGCCGCGCGAATAGTTTCCGCCCTGAAAGCCGCCACCTTGGAAGCCCGAACGCTGCGGCCCGCGCAGATAGGTGTTCAGCCGGTCGCGCATGGCCTGCCCGTAGTGCCGCCGAACGCTTTCATCGGCAATCACGCCGACGACCTGCTTGAGTTTCGCCTCCAGTTCCGCCCGCTTTTCCGGCGTGTCAAAGCTTCCGGCCTGAACCTCCCGGGTCCAAACCATTTCGGACAGGGACCGTGCGGCCGCCAGCACCCGGTCGAACGGCGCTCGTCCCTCTTCACGCACGAGATCGTCGGGATCCTTGCCGTCCGGCAGCAGCGCGAACCGCACGGATCGACCGGGCTTGAGGTGCGGCAGCGCTACATCGACGGCCCGATTGGCAGCCCGGATTCCGGCGCCGTCCCCATCGAAGCAGAGGATCGGCTCCTGCGTCAGCTTCCAGAGAAGTTCCAGCTGGTTCTCGGTCAGCGCCGTACCAAGTGGCGCCACCGCATTCTCGATTCCCGCCTGGTGGAGAGCGATGACGTCCATATAGCCTTCGACGGCGATGATCGTGTCGTTGCCATCGGCGCCCCCGAGCGTCCGGCGGGCGCGAGCAAAATTATAGAGCACGTTCCCTTTGTGAAAGAGCTCGGTCTCATTGGAGTTCAGGTACTTCGCAGGCGCATCCGGCGACATGGCGCGCCCGCCGAACGCGATCACCTTCTCGCGCGACGAGAGGATCGGAAACATGATCCGGTCGCGAAATCGGTCATAGGATACGGCAATATCAGGACCATGCACCACGAGGCCGCAGGCCTCGATCTGCTCGCGCGGGATGCCTTTGTTGGCAAGGTGCTCCTTCAGGGCGTTACGGCTTTCCGGCGCGTAGCCGAGCCGAAACGTTTCGATCGTCCGCCCCGTCAGTCCCCGGTCGCGTAGATAGGCGCGAGCACGCGCGCCGTTCGCGGTCTGCAACTGATCCTGAAAGAAGTGCGTCGCCATCTCCATGACGTCCTGCAGCGTCGAACGCTGCTTGTCCCGCTTCTCCGCTTCCACATCCGGCTGCGGCATGGCGACACCGGCGAGATCGGCGATCTGCTGAACGGCCTCGGGAAAGCTCATCCCGTCGAGTTCATTCAGAAAACGGAAATGATCCCCCGAAACACCGCAACCGAAGCAGTGATAACGACCCTTCCGGTCTTCGCAGTGGAAGCTCGGCGACTTCTCTCCGTGAAAGGGGCAGCAGGCCCAATAATCACCCTTGGACGCGTTGGTCTTCTTCCGATCCCAGGTCACGCGCTTGCCGATCACGTCCGAAATGGGGACGCGATCCTTGATCTCTTCGAGAAAGGTCGGGGAAAAACGCATGAACTCGATATAGTCGCTCACGCGCCGTATCGCTACAGCGCGCGACGTCCCTTACCGCTATCCACAGGCACGGCAAGATCAAATGGTTGTCGCGAGCCCCGCAATCGTGACATCGACTGCGGGACATCGTGTCAGCAGATAGTGTCAGGCGCCGGACAGAAGGTTCTTCAGAACGGCGGATGCCTTGGCGAAATCCATCTGGCCCGCGTGCCGCTCCTTCAGGATCGCCATCACTTTCCCCATATCCTTGGGTCCCGCCGCCTGCGCATCGGCAATCGCGGCCGCAACGACGTCCTTCACCCGCGCTTCGGAGAATTGCTCCGGCTGGAAATCGGCGATGATGGCGATTTCCTCCCGCTCATGGGTCGCCAGCTCCGGCCGGCCGGCATCCTCGTAGACCTTTGCCGATTCTTCACGCTGCTTGACCATCTTCGCAAGGATCTGCAGCAACTCGTCATCGGTCGTTTCCGGCTTGCCTACGCCACGATTGGCGATATCGCGGTCCTTGAGCGCCGCCTGCACCAGCCGCAACGTGGAAACGCGGCGAGCGTCCTTGGCCTTCATCGCCGTCTTCAGGGCATCGTTGATCGTGTCACGCAGCATGGATATCTCCCTTGTCTCTTGTGGGTCTGTCGTCCTGGCGGCCCTCATAGACCATTGCCTCGGCGGCAACAAACGTGTTCGTCATCAGATAGGGTGCCCAAAGGAGGAGGTCAGCCGATCTCTTGCGGGCAGCCTCGGACGTGGCCCGCATTATTCGGCGGATTTCCATCTGCGACGGTTGACCCCGCGCGACCGCGCGCTTATGTCGAGGACCTGCACCAAGAGAGACCCGAATTGCGACCCGCGCCCGCATGCGCCGGGCGGCACCGGGTGCTGAGAAGCTTGGCGACCCGGTGGCCCGATTTTCCGCCGCCTCGCCGCAACGGGATGATGCCGATGACCGCTCCATGGACCACCAAAACCGCAACCGCCATGCTCGTCCTGGCGGACGGCACCGTGATCGAAGGCAAGGGCATCGGAGCGACAGGCGCGGTTCCGGCCGAAGTCTGCTTCAACACTGCCCTCACCGGCTACCAGGAAATCCTGACCGACCCATCCTATCTCGGCCAGATCGTCACGTTCACCTTCCCCCACATCGGTAATGTCGGCGCAAATGACGAAGACATCGAGGATCTCACGCCTGCGGCCCGGCACGGCGCAGTCGGCGTCATCTTCAAGGCCGATATCACCGATCCGTCCAGCTATCGCGCCGTGCGCCATCTCGATGCATGGCTCAAGGCCCGCGGGATCATCGGCATGTGCGGCATCGACACGCGGGCCCTGACAGCCTGGATCCGTGAAAACGGCGCCCCGAATGCCGTTATCGCCCACGATGCGAACGGACAATTCGACATCGACGCGCTGAAGGCGATGGCGAAGGACTGGAGCGGCCTTGAAGGCCTCGATCTCGCCAAGGTCGCGACATCGGGTCAGTCGTCCACCTGGAGCGAAAAGCCCTGGGTCTGGAACGAAGGCACTGCCGAACTGGATGCGGACGCTGCAAAGTACCATGTCGTCTGCATCGACTATGGCGTAAAGCGCAACATTCTGCGCCTCTTCACCGGGCTCGACTGCAAGGTCACCGTGGTGCCGGCGACGGCGAGCAAGGACGATGTGCTTGCGCTGAACCCGGATGGCGTCTTCCTTTCGAACGGCCCGGGAGACCCGGCGGCAACGGGTGAATATGCGGTCCCGGTCATCCGGGAATTGATCGAGACAGACATCCCGGTCTTCGGCATCTGCCTTGGCCACCAGATGCTAGGCCTGGCGCTTGGCGGCAAGACCGAGAAGATGCATCAAGGGCATCACGGCGCCAACCACCCTGTGAAGGACCACACGACCGGCAAGGTCGAAATCGTCTCGATGAACCATGGCTTTGCCGTCGATTCCGCCTCTCTTCCGGCAGGCGTCGAGGAGACTCACGTATCCTTGTTCGACGGCACCAATTGCGGCCTTCGCCTCTCCGGCAAGCCCGTTTTCTCCGTCCAGCACCATCCGGAAGCCTCTCCCGGTCCGCAGGACAGCCACTACCTCTTCCGCCGCTTCGTCAATCTGCTGCGCGAGAAGAAGGGCGAGGACGCTCTGGCGGAGCGTGCCTGACGATCTGAAGCATCTTGAACGGCAGGATGAGCTTCGCTCGGCTTGCCGCCAGCTCCGACGTGAGCGCATGCGCCGAGCCCTGCATTGCCTCCGCAAGCGATGGCTTGGTCGTCGCGAAGAAGATACATCGCCGCCTGCCCGCAAGCTGGAAACGGCCGACGGATCTCTTTCCTTAAAATGTCAGCTGATCTTGCGAACGATACGGAAGAACCGGGCGTTCAGCAGCACGGCTGCGGCGAGCAGGCCGAGGGAAAAGCCGTACCAGACACCTTGACCGCCAAAGCCAAACGGGAACGCGAAGAGCCAGGCGGAGAAGAAGCCGATCGGCCAGTAGGAGATCAGCGCCAGCACCATCGGCACCGTCGTGTCTTTCAGCCCGCGCAGCATGCCGGCCGCGATAGCCTGGAGGCCATCGACGAGCTGAAAGGCGCCGGCGATGACGATCAGGGGACCGGCATAGGCCAGCACGAGGGCTGCATCCGTCCGGGTCGTGTCGAGATAGAGCGCTGCAAGGGCATAGGGAATGACGGCAAACAACGTCGAACCAAGGGCGGCGCAGATCATGCCAAGTGCCAGCGCCGAGATGCCCGCACGCCGCACGCCCTCCATGTCGCCACGGCCATAGGCAAGGCCAACACGCACAGTGGCCGCCTGCGCGAGACCGAGCGGGATCATGAACGCGATGGAGGCAAATTGCAGGGCGATACCGTGAGCTGCGAGCTCCACCGTGCCGATCGTGCCCATGAGCAGCGATGCGACGGTGAAGAGGCTGACTTCGGCAAGAATCGTCAAGGCGATCGGCAGTCCGAGCAGCACGACTTCCTTCAGCGCATGCCAGTCCGGGTTCCAGAACCGCACGAAGAGCTCGAAGCCGCGCAGTTCCTCATGCCGCTGGATGTAGACGATGGCGAGCACGAGACCGAGGATGGCGACCGCAAGTGCCGCCCAGGCCGCGCCAACCATGCCAAGCGCCGGAAAGCCGAAATGACCGTAGATCAAAAGGTAGCAGAGGCCGGCGTTGAGAACGAGCGTGATCAGGGTAATGTAGAGAATGATCCCTGCCCGCTCCAGACCGCTGAGGAAGGCGCGCAACACCATGAAGACAAGGCTCGGAAACACCGCCCACTGCGCGACATGCAGATAGCCTGCGGCCTTCGCCGCCACCTCCGGCTGCTGGCCGGCAAAGAGCAGGATCGGTTCGGCTGCCCAAAGGACAGGCGCGGTGAGGACACCGTAGATCAGCACCGCCCACATGCCCATGCGCACGGAACGCCGCGTCGACACGACATCGCCGCGTCCGACGGCCTGCGCCACCATCGGTACGACGGCGTTTGAAAAACCGGATCCGAACACGAAAACGGTGAAAAACATCTGCGTCGCGAGAATGATGGAGGCAAGTTCCGTCGCGCCCAGCTTGCCCACCATCACGACGTCGGTGGTGTTGATGGCGAGCTGTGCGATCTGCGCGGCAACGAAGGGCACGCCGAGAATGACGCTTCCGCGGAAGTGCGCAGCCCAGGAATTGTCCCCACGGATGTCCCCCGCAGCGGGGTGCGTTGACGTCAGCATGATCGAGAAGCCTCTGGTCCGTCGCGGCCGGAATGGGCTCACGCGACGTGTCGCTCATAGCGCGAATGGCTGCAGACCTCCAGCAAAAGGCAGACTATGCGCGTAATTTCATCGAAACATCACACAGATTGATCGTTTTCGAGGCGGTTCCCGTCAGATCTTCGGAAACCCGCCGGATGCGCCATTCGGTTTCAGCCGGGTGACGTAGAGGAAGACGGCAGCGGCGATGAGCACGGCGGAAAGGATGTAGGGCGCTCCGGCAAAGCTCAACCGCGCATCCGGCGCGGTAAACTGGCTGAAGATATGCGCAAAGACCAGCGGACCGAGAATCGTCGTGAAGGAGGAAATGCTCGAGAGCGCTCCTTGCAGTTCGCCCTGCGCCGAGGGCGGCACTTTCGCTGCGGCGATGGAGCGCAGCGGCGGGTCGGCGAGCGCCTCGAGGCAGGTTGCTGCGATCACGGCGTAGACCATCCAGCCCTGGAAAGCGAAGGCATAACCGAAAAGCCCGATGCAGCAGAAGACGAGGCCGACGGCCCCGGCGCGCCATTCGCCGAGCAAGGGGATGACGCGTGGCAGGATGAACGCCATCACAATCGCGCTGCAAATGCCGAAGACGCCGAGCGATAGGCCGATCTGCCCCTCGCTCCATCCATAGCGATAGGTGGCAACGAAGGACCAGACCGCGGGATAGACCGCATGGGCCTGCCAGTAGAGGAAGAACACCAGCAGGACCCAGCCGATGCCGGGATAGCTGCGCATCTGGCGAAGCGCGCCGAGCGGATTGGCTCGGCGCCACTCGAAACGCCGGCGATTCTTGCGCTCCAGCGTCTCGGGCAGCAGGAAGAAGGCGACAACGAAGTTGACGAAGGAGAGCAGCGCCGCGCCGTAGAACGGCACGCGCGGGCCAAACTCTCCGAGGGCGCCACCGATGACCGGACCCAGCGCAAAGCCTGTACCGAAGGCGATGCCGATCAGGCCGAAATTCTTGGCGCGATTGCTGTCGTCGGAAACGTCGGCGATAAACGCGGACGCGGTGGAAAAGCTGGCACCGGAGATGCCGGCGAGGATGCGGCCGACAAACAGCATGCCGAAGCTTGTGGCGAGCGCGCAGATCAGGTTGTCGATGGCAAATGTCAGCACCGAGGCGAGAAGCACGGGGCGGCGCCCGAACCTGTCGGAGAGATTGCCGATCAGCGGGGCAAACAGAAACTGCATGCCGGAATAGACGAGCAAAAGCCATCCGCCGTCGATGGCCGTGTCGCTGACCGTATCTCCCGTCAGTTCCGCAAGGAAGGCCGGCAACACCGGCATGATGATCGCGATGCCGATGATATCGAGGAAGAGAATCATGAAGACGAGGAAAAGCCCCCGCCTCGCAGCAGCCGGATCGATCATGCCAAACCTCCCCACTCCCGCACCGCGCGTCTGAAGACGCGAGGCCCTGCTGCAAACCGTCCGACTCCGACAGGCGCGGTCCGCTTCGTGCTGCTGTAGAGGCAAGCGTGAGGCGAGGCAACGACCATTGTCGACGTGATCCTCACCTCTCGTGTCGTCAGGAAAAATGGAAGCGACCCGGCGCTAGAGTATTCCGGTGAACACGGGTTCACCGGAATACTCTAGCCTCTTGTTTTATCAGCATTGTCCGACGCCGAAGCGATCCCGCTTCGGCTGGAAATACTCTAGAGAAGACCGGGTCACCCCGCGATGATACGCGTCTCAGGCGCCGACGGCGCCGTCCTCGATCTTGCGGATCGCGACCACGGACGGCCGCGGCAGAGTGCCCTTGAAGTCAGGCCAGAGGGTTTCCGCCTTGTCCAGTGTCTCTGCATCCTCGGCCGGATGTTGGACGGAGACAAAGAGGGTTTTGCCATCCGGCGTGAAGCATGGCCCGGTCGCCTCGGCACCGGCCGGGCAGGTGAAGAGCAGCTTCGGCAGGCCGCGGGCCGGGCCTTCGGTGTCGATACCGTAGATCCCGTCCGGCAATCCGAAATCGTTCGCGCCATCGGTTGCGACCCACAGCCGTCCGGCCGGATCGAAGGTGATGTTATCGGGACAGACGAACCAGCCGTTTTCGGAGGTTTCCGGGTGGAAGCTCGCTTTCGTCGCCGCATCGGCGGGATTGCCGGCGAGAACGAACAGGTCCCATTCATAGATGTCGGCCGCATGGTCGGCGTCTTTACCGCGCCCGCCTGGCGGGATCAGCTCGACGATATGACCCCACAGGTTTTCCGGTCGGGTATTGGCAGGGTTTAGCTTGTCCTGCTCGCGCTTCTTGTTCTTGGTCATGACGGCGTAGACACGACCCGTAACCGGGTTGGTCTCCATATCTTCCGGCCGGTCCATCGGCGTCGCCCCGACCGCGTCTGCGGCGAGCCGCGTCTTGAGCAGCACCTCCGCCTGGGACGCAAAGCCGTTCTCGGCCGTCAGAGGCCCCTGCCCATGCACCAGCGGCAGCCAGTGCAGCGTACCATCGGCATCGAAACGCGCCACGGACAAGATCCCTTCGTCGAGAATGTCCTTGGACGTTTCCGGTTTCGCCGGATCGAAAGCCGCCTTGGTGACGAAACGATAGGTGTATTCGAAGTAATCGTCGTCACCCATGTAGACGACGATCCGGCCATCCTTGTTGTGAACGACGGTGGAAGCCTCATGGCTCATGCGGCCGAGCGCCGTGCGCTTGATCGGCGTGGAGGACGGATCGTAAGGGTCGATCTCGACCACCCAGTCGAAACGGTTGGGCTCGTTGGGCTCCCGCGTCATATCGAAGCGATCGTGAAAGCGAGCACGGCCGTAGACATCCGAACCGTCGAAGCCGTAACGCTCCAGTACCGGCGCGATCGCCGAACCATCTGGCTTGCCGCCGAACGTGTCGGAGGCGCCCTCCTCGCAGGTCAGCACCGTGCCCCAGGGGGTAACGCCGCCGCCGCAATTATAGTTGGTGCCACGCGCAAGGCGGCCCTCCGGGTCGTCCCTGGTCTTGACGAGATCGTGTCCCGCGACAGGGCCGGACAGCGCCATCGGCGTCTCAACCGTCAGGCGGCGATTGTACGTGCTGTCCTGGACCATGGCCCAGGCACCGTTCTCCATCTTCACCTCGACGATGGAGTGGCCCATCGCGGCCATGCCGAAATCGACCTGCTCCCGCGTCATTTTCGCACCGGCATCGTCTTCGGTCATGCCGGGAAAGATCACGTTCGGCGAGATGTATTCGTTGTTGACGCAGAGCAGGCCGTGATCGGCGCTGGCGGAGCCCTTCGGCAGCGGCATGAAGGCGATGTAGTCGCAATTATAGCCGAAGCGAACCTGTTGCTCGACGGCGGACGGAACGGTTCCGTCGAAAGCGGCGGTGGAACCGGTCATCGGGTCGCCCCAGCGCGCGACCACTTCGGCCTTGTAGCCGGGGGCGACCGCCATGTCCTTGTCGTAGACACGCTTCAATTCGGTGAACTGCAACGTCGACGCGGACGAAGCCGCGAAGCTCTCCTCGGCGAACAGCGATCCGACAAAGCCTGAACCCGTGGCCGCAATGGTCCCCACGGCCGTGAAGCCCTTGAGGAAGCTGCGGCGCGAAGCCCGTGCCGCGATGACGTCGCGGATGGCGGGCGATGATGTGCTGGGACAGTCTGCCATGAGAGGCGCTCCTGGTGCGTTGGAATGCACTTGGATTAGCGACCGCGCATGACATGGAAGAGACAGACGGCACGCGAACGGATGAAACCGCCCGCGTGCCGCCTCGGATCAGACAGGATTGTTGAACGTGTCGCAGGCCTGAAGCTGTCCGCTGTCAAAGCCGCGCTTGAACCACGTTGCGCGCTGCTGAGAGGTGCCGTGGTTGAAGCTCTCGGGCACGACGTAACCCTGCGTCCGCTTCTGTAACGTATCGTCGCCGATCTGGGTTGCAGCGTTGAGCGCTTCCTCGAGGTCGCCCTGCTCCAGCAGACCCTTTTGCTGCGTATACTTGCCCCAGATGCCGGCGTAGCAGTCGGCCTGAAGCTCGGTCCGCACGGAAAGCTCGTTGGACGAAGCCTCGTCCATTCCCTGGCGCTGCTCGTTGACCCGCGGCAGTGTGCCGAGCAGGTTCTGCACGTGATGCCCCACCTCATGCGCAACGACATAGGCCTGCGCGAAATCGCCGGACGCCTCGAAACGCTGCGAAAGCTCATCGAAGAAGGAGGTATCGAGATAGACCTTCTGATCGCCCGGGCAGTAGAACGGCCCCGAGGCGGACGAGGCCTGACCGCAGGCCGACTGAACGCCGCCTGTAAAGAACACCAGCGTCGGCTCGCGATAGGTCTGGCCGTTCGACTGGAAGATGCCGTTCCACGTATCTTCCGTCTCGGCAAGAACCGTGCGGATGAAGGCCTTGGTTTCCTCCTGCTCGGCCGTGCCCTGCGTGCTGCCCTGGCTCTGCTCGTAGCCGGATTGCCCCGTCTGGCCCCCATCGAGAACCTGCAGCAGGTCTATGCCCATCGCCTTGAAGATGAAGTAGATCACCACGAGAAAGATGATGGTTCCGATGCTCAAGCCGCCCCCGCGACCGCCGCCCATGGGAATGCGGATCGGCCCACCTCGGCCGAAACCGCCCCGTACAGGCCCGGAACCGCTTTGATCCTCGACATTGCTCGACTGGCGACGGCCCTTCCATTCCATGGCGGTTCACTCCCTTGGTTCGGCATCACGGATGGAACCGATATAGAGCGCTCTGCCGGAAAACCTACATCATTCTCCTGGAATTGGCCGTACCGGTTTTTTTCGCATGTCTCACCAAAACGGGGGGTGCACGTTGAATAGAAGAGGCCTCTCATCGATCTGGTTGTGAAGGCCGCCAACGATCCAAAAGAGAGAGAGAGAGTTATGAGAAGATATTGTGTTGCCATTTTGGCTGGTCTGTTGCTAGCCAGCTGCCAGACCGTGCTGAAAACAGAACCGCGCTCAGGCACATTGCAAACAGGACAGAAGGTTCTGGTCGATGATGGTAGCTGCCCGAAAGGTCAACTCAAACAGGTGACCGGTAGCACCAAGGGCGTTCCACGTCATAAGGAATGCATCCCCGCTCCGAAATCCTGACAGTTCAGGTCGGAACCTTCGTCCGCCAGCCGAAGCGAAGCAGGATTAGAACGACGGCGTTGAGACTCTTCCGCAAAACGCATCGGGCGATCGCTTAGAGCGCCCGAAAGCCGGACACTATCGCCAGAAAGTCCGCCTGCCGACTGGTTCCGGATTTCAATAAGAGCGATTTGACGTGGGAGCGCACCGTCTCCACGCTGAGTCTGTGCTGGGCGGCAATGGCCTGCACCGTCAAGCCACAGACAAGACAGGCGGCGATCCGTGCTTCGGCGGGCGTAAGATCGAATAGACCTTTAAGAAGCATCTCGGACGGACCGCCTCTCTGGCGTAGCGGCGTTACGATCATGATGTAAGCGGCTTCCAGAAAGATGTCGCGGCCGGATCCGACGACCGGTACAAGATGAACGATCGCCGGCGGCCTTTCTCCGTCAGACGGGATCGGAAAGGAGTGACTGGTGACGTCAGCCGTCCGTCTTCCACTGTCGTGCCGGGTCATGACACCATCGAAGAAGGCCGCGGCTTTGCGGTTCAGAAACCGGATACGATCACGGCTCCCGATGCTGATCTGTTGAGAAAAAGTCTCGAATAGAGTATTGCAGGCAAGCGTGCTGCTATCCTCGCCAATGACGGCCGCTGGCAAATCGATCATCTGGAGAGCGTGCAAGGCGGCCTCGATCTTCGAGAAGGCGAAGCGGCTGGCCAGAAGTGTTGCCCGCGCAAGATGCGGCCGAAACGTATCGAGAAGATCGAGCTCGGCGCGATCGACAGGACCGAGCCCCTTCTTTTTCTCGATCGAGATCGCGATCGCATCGCCGTTCGGTGCTTCGATCAGCGTTGCAGCGGCATAGCCAAAACCACGTTTCCAGTAGAAGTCCCGGTAGATCGGTTGCTCCCCCATTATCTTCTCGGCGACATGGTCGGCATCGCTGATGAAGCCACGATGAGGCGTACCGATCAATGTTCTCGTCTTCACATTGTCGTAAGCCCAACCTTCATCGAAGAAATCCTTGTAGAGGCTCCACACACCGTCGCTTGCGATCCACGGCTTTTGCGCGCTGCTAACATTCGCGAGAATCGCGCCTTCCGCCCCCACAAGGACGGACAGTTCGTGCAGCACGTCCTTCCAGAGATCCGGCGAGAAGGCAGCCTCGTAGATCTTGTCGTGAAGAAGCGTCATTTACCTAGGCCCGTAGTGATGAGTGATATCAATACATCACGAATATTATATACTCAATTGTGCCGGTGGCGGACCCGTCGTGACCCTTCAATCGACTGCGACCTTTAGGACGACGTCTGATGGCGCTATGCCGTAGATTTTCATGTTATCTTTGGAAATTCGGGGTTTCGCTCCGGTCGCCGTTTCCCTATAAGCCCCTTCTAGCCTTAAAGACGTGAGACTGCACGACCGGTCGATGGACACCCGCCATCGGAGCCGGTTTTTCGCGCAGCCTGAAAAGCGGAACCGAGACCATGCCCAAGCGCCAAGATATCAAGTCCATCCTCATCATCGGTGCTGGACCGATCGTCATTGGCCAGGCATGCGAGTTCGATTATTCCGGGACGCAGGCCTGCAAGGCGCTGAAGGAAGAAGGGTTCCGGGTCATTCTGGTCAACTCCAATCCGGCGACGATCATGACCGATCCCGGCCTTGCCGATGCGACCTATGTCGAGCCGATCACGCCGGAAGTGGTGGCTAAGATCATTGCCAAGGAGCGCCCGGATGCGCTTCTGCCCACCATGGGCGGCCAGACGGCGCTCAACACCGCGCTTTCCCTGAAAAGAATGGGCGTGCTCGACCGCTACAATGTCGAGATGATCGGCGCGAAGCCAGCAGCCATCGACATGGCCGAAGACCGCGCGCTGTTCCGCGAGGCCATGGCCCGCATCGGACTGGAAACGCCGAAGTCGATGCTGGCGAACGCCACCGACATCAAGGATGCCGACCGCAAGATGCATGAGGCCGAACGCAACAAGCTCAAGGAAAGCTTGTCGGGTGCCGATCTCGACACTGCGCTCGACGCGCTGGAAAACCAGTGGAACCTCGGCGAGACCGACCGCAAGCAGCGCTACATGAGCCATGCCATGGCCATTGCCGCCCAGGCGATCGACCATATCGGCCTGCCCACCATCATCCGCCCGTCCTTCACGCTCGGCGGCACCGGCGGCGGCATCGCCTATAACCGCTCGGAATTCTTCGAGATCGTCTCGTCAGGCCTCGATGCCTCCCCCACCACCGAAGTGCTGATCGAGGAATCGGTGCTCGGCTGGAAGGAATACGAGATGGAAGTGGTTCGCGACACCGCGGACAATTGCATCATCATCTGCTCGATCGAGAACATCGACCCGATGGGCGTCCATACGGGAGACAGCATCACGGTTGCCCCTGCCTTGACCCTGACGGACAAGGAATACCAGATCATGCGGAACGCCTCGATTGCGGTTCTGCGCGAGATCGGCGTGGAGACCGGCGGCTCGAACGTGCAGTTCGCCGTCAACCCGAAGGACGGTCGCCTCGTCGTCATCGAAATGAACCCGCGCGTTTCCCGTTCGTCGGCGCTGGCTTCCAAGGCGACCGGCTTCCCGATCGCCAAGATCGCCGCCAAGCTCGCCGTCGGCTACACGCTGGACGAGCTTGAGAACGACATCACCGGCGGTGCGACGCCGGCCTCGTTCGAACCGTCCATCGACTACGTGGTGACGAAGATCCCGCGCTTCGCCTTCGAGAAGTTCCCGGGCGCTTCCCCCGTGCTGACGACGGCGATGAAGTCCGTCGGCGAGGTCATGGCCATCGGCCGCACCTTCGCCGAATCGCTTCAGAAAGCCCTGCGCGGCATGGAAACGGGGCTCACCGGCCTTGACGAGATCGAGATCCCCGGCCTCGACGATGGCAGCGACGGCCGCAACGCCATCCGCGCCGCCATCGGCACGCCGACGCCAGACCGCCTGCGCATGGTCGCACAGGCGCTGCGCCTCGGCATGTCGGAAGCCGACGTGCATGACGGCTCGAAGATCGACCCGTGGTTCATTGCCCAGCTCAAGGCCATCGTGGACATGGAAGCGCGCATTCGTGAGCACGGCCTGCCGGACGATGCCGAGAACCTGCGCATGTTGAAGGCCATGGGCTTTTCGGACGCTCGTCTCGCCACCCTCTCGGGCAAGCGCCCGAAGGAAGTCGCTGAAAAGCGTAACGCCCTTGACGTTCGCCCGGTCTACAAGCGCATCGACACCTGCGCGGCCGAGTTCGCTTCGCCCACCGCCTACATGTACTCGACCTACGAGTCCCCCTTCGTCGGCAAGGCCCGCAGCGAAGCCGGCATCTCCGACCGCAAAAAGGTCGTCATCCTCGGCGGGGGCCCGAACCGTATCGGACAGGGCATCGAGTTCGATTACTGCTGCTGCCACGCCGCCTTCGCGCTGAAGGATGCCGGCTTCGAGGCGATCATGATCAACTGCAATCCGGAGACGGTTTCCACCGATTACGACACATCCGACCGGCTCTATTTCGAGCCTTTGACGGCGGAAGACGTGATCGAGATCCTGAAGATGGAGCAGACGCGTGGCGAACTCGTCGGCGTCATCGTGCAGTTCGGTGGCCAGACCCCGCTGAAGCTCGCCGAAGCCCTTGAAAAGAATGGCATTCCGATCCTCGGCACGGCACCCGACATGATCGATCTTGCCGAAGACCGCGACCGCTTCCAGAAGCTTCTGATGAAGCTCGACCTCAACCAGCCGAACAACGGCATCGCCTACTCCGTCGAGCAGGCACGCCTCGTCGCTTCCGAAATCGGCTTCCCGCTGGTCGTGCGTCCGTCCTATGTTCTCGGCGGCCGCGCCATGCAGATCATTCACTCGGAAAGCATGCTGCAGACCTACCTGCTCGATACGGTTCCCGAACTCGTGCCGGAGGACATCAAGCAGCGCTATCCCAACGACAAAACCGGCCAGATCAACACGCTGCTCGGCAAGAACCCGCTTCTTTTCGACAGCTACCTGGCAAACGCCATCGAAGTTGATGTGGACTGCATCTCGGACGGCAAGGACGTCTACGTCGCCGGCATCATGGAGCACATCGAGGAGGCCGGCATCCATTCGGGTGACAGCGCCTGCTCCCTGCCCCCGCGCACGCTGTCCAACGACATGCTGGACGAGCTTGAACGGCAGGCGAAAGCCATGGCGAAAGCGCTGAACGTCGGCGGCCTGATGAACGTGCAGTTCGCCATCAAGAACGGCGTGGTCTACGTGCTCGAAGTCAACCCGCGTGCCTCGCGCACGGTGCCATTCGTCGCCAAGACCATCGGTGCGCCAATCGCCAAGATCGCCGCCCGTGTCATGGCCGGCGAGACGCTCGAACAGTGCTTCGCAGCCTATGGCGGCAAGCCCGACCCGCGCGCGCTGAAGCATATCGCCGTCAAGGAAGCCGTCTTCCCCTTCGCCCGCTTCCCCGGCGTCGACATCCTGCTCGGGCCGGAAATGCGCTCGACGGGCGAAGTCATCGGCCTCGATACCGATTTCGCGCTCGCTTTCGCCAAGGCCCAGCTCGGCGCCGGCGTCGATCTGCCGCGCGAAGGCACGGTCTTCGTCTCTGTTCGCGACGGGGACAAGGACGGCGTCCTCCCGGCGATCCGCATCCTGACCGATATCGGCTTCAAGGTGCTGGCGACCGGCGGCACCGCCCGCTTCCTCGAAGCCAATGGCATTGCGACGACCAAGATCAACAAGGTTCAGGAAGGTCGCCCGCATATCGAGGACGCCATCCGCAACCGTCAGGTCCAGCTCGTCATCAACACGACCGACAGCAACAAGGCGATCTCGGATTCCAAGTCCCTCCGCCGCGCCACGTTGATGCAGAAGGTCCCCTACTTCACCACGATGGCCGGTGCCGAAGCAGCGGCTGCCGCGATCAAGGCGCTGAAAGCCGGCAATCTGGAGGTCAGGCCGCTCCAGAGCTATTTCTGACAATGGAAAAGCCGGTCCGCTACACGATGCATGCGGAAACGGTTATCCTGCAGCGAGAGTCGTCCAAAGGCTGGATTGAAGAAACGATGCGGACGCCGGAATGGACGGAACCGGATCCCCGCGATCCGGCCGTCCGACGGTGTTTTCGAGCGATCCCCATGCGAGACGGGCGGATTCTCCGCGTCGCATGCGTTGAAGACGACGTTGAATGTCGTGTAGTGTCTGCGTTCCTCGATCGCGATGCAAGGAAACCGGCATGAAGCCCATCGTTGAATATGACAGGTTGTCCGACGCGGCCTACATCCGGCTTTCAAGCGAAACCGTCACGGAAAGTGCAGAGGTCTCTGAGGGAATCGTTCTCGACTACGACGACCAAGGCCACATCGTCGGGATGGAAGTTCTCAACGCGCGGTCGCATCTCTCCTCGTCGCTTCTCGATGTTGCCTGACGACGCGGCTCAATGCGCGAAACCGAATGCGCCGCACGTCGCGGATAGAAATCGGCTCAAACCTGCGTCGGCCGGATCGTGCCGACCGAAACCGTCCCCTGCACCACCCCGCGCTCACCTTCGTTTCTCAAGGCGGGACTGATGGGCTCCTCGATGACCGTATAGAGCTTCTCGTTGCGGAAGACGCTCGCCATCCGCGTATCCGTGCCTTCGGCCGGCTTGGCGTCGATCTCGGTGAAGTCGAGTTCGGCCTCGGCGGCGACAATGCGAGCGTCGGCCGGCGACTCCGCCCGCACGACGATCTCCCCTTGGCTCGGTGCATTGCTCCAGCCCGGGTCGCCGGGTTGTGCCGAGGGAACCAGCCGGTAGAGCCGGAGCTGCCGAATATCGTTCTGGGTCATGATGGTCTCCTTTTTCAGTTCTGGATGCAGCTCAGCGAGCGGCAGCAAGGGCCTCCGCCCGTGTCAAAGCCGTCATGATGATGGAGCGGATCTCTTCGTCGGCGAGGCGTTGGCCCGCAAAGCCCTCGTCGGGCAGCACGCCCGGATCCTCCTCGTGGTCCGCGACGATCTCGGTATCGCGTGCCATCGTTTCGAGCAGTTCACGTCCGTCGGCATCGCGGGCGACATGCGTCATGAGGCCGATCAGGAGGCGCCTGTAGGCGTTCAGGCGTCCATCGATCTGATCACTGGATTGCTGCGGGAATTCCGGGTTCATCGACATGCTCCATGTTGTCGGTCGGAACTGTCTCGTGCCCAGCTTGGTTCCTGTGAACGCCGGACAAGCCCATCCCCATCGACATTCTTCGAAACATCTGGCTTCCCACCGGGCGTTTCTGCTATAGTTATTGCCTTGATGTTTTGAACGGTTCCGGAGTTGACGCTCCGGATGCCGTTTTATTTTGCTTCGGGCCTGCCTGCGCAGGCCCGGGGCGCACCATGAAGGACGTTGAAATGGTCGAAAAAGTACCGATGACGCAGAGCGGTTTTACCAAGCTGCAGGAAGAGCTGCGCTGGCGCCAGCAGGAAGAGCGGCCGCGGATCATCGAGGCGATTGCCGAAGCGCGCGCCCATGGCGACCTTTCGGAAAATGCCGAATATCACGCCGCGAAGGAAGCCCAGAGCCATAACGAAGGCCGCATCGGCGAGCTGGAGGACTTCACAGCACGCGCCGAAGTGATCGACCTTTCGAAAATGTCCGGCTCAAAGATCAAGTTCGGCGCCACCGTCAAGCTGATCGACGAAGACACCGAAGAGAACAAGACCTACCAGATCGTTGGCGATCAGGAAGCCGACGTGAAGCAGGGCCGTATCTCGATTTCCTCGCCCATCGCCCGCGCGCTGATCGGCAAGGAAGTTGGCGATTCGATCGAGGTCGTCGCCCCGGGCGGCTCTAAGGCTTACGAGATCCTTGCGATCAACTGGGGCTGATCCTCAGCGAATGCTGGAACAGCTCCCGACCCCGCGTCGGGAGCTGTTCTGATTCTACTCGTCGCAAATTGTCTCTAGCGATCCGCCCATGCTTAGAAATATGTACTGCGTGCAATCATAACCGGCATGAATGCGTGGTGGATGACGTGCGCCTGCGGGTGACGGACCGCTTCACTTCCTTTATCCTCAAACCTATCATGAGCAGGCACCTGGACATCCGCAACGTCGATATCATCGCTCCGAATTTCAAGAAGCGACTATCCGGCGTCACCTCGACCATCGTGCAGCTCGTGCCGGTGCAGACCCGTATGGGTGAGCGCATCGCAACGCTGGGTCCCGGCCTGCCGGCAGACCTGCCCGCCATCCGCTTTCGTGATCTCCTGCATCTGCGCCGTCCGCCGGAAGATCGCACAGCCCGCATCTGGCACGCCCGCCGAAACCTCGAAATGCTTCCGGGGATTCTTCTGCGCGACGTGCTGCGCATGCCGCTGAAATTGCTGTTCACATCCGCAGCCCAACGCAGGCATTCAGGGTGGACCAAGGGGCTGATCCGTCGCATGGATGCCGTGGTGGCCACATCGGCGCGCTCCGGGAGCTTTCTTGAGGTTCCCCACACCGTCATCCGCCATGGCGTCGATCTCGAGCGCTTTCATCCGCCGGCCACTGGTGGCCGCGAACCCGCTCCCGACGATCTCGCCGGGCGCAGGCTTGTTGGCTGCTTCGGGCGTGTGCGACCACAGAAGGGTACAGATCTCTTCATCGAGGCGATGATTGCCCTTTTACCGCATCATCCCGAATGGACAGCCGTCATCTGCGGGCGCGTCACACCGGAGCACGAGGCCTTCGCCGCCAGCCTGAAAACGTCTATTGCTGACGCGGGGCTGTCGGACCGGATCCGGTTTCTAGGAGAAGTGGATGACATCAAACCGTGGTACCGCCGCGTCTCGCTGCTGGTCGCCCCCTCCCGCAACGAGGGCTTTGGCCTGACGCCGCTCGAAGCCATGGCCTCGGGCGCCGCTGTCGTCGCGTCGGACGCCGGCGCCTATGCCGAGATGATTCGTCCCGGCGAAACGGGTGCGGTCGTGCCGGCAGGCGATGGCGAAGCTCTCACCACGGCGCTTCGCCTCTACCTCCAGGCCCCTGCCCGCGCCACCGCCCACGGACAGGCCGGCCTCGCCCATGTCCGCGCCGAGTTCGGCATCGAACGGGAGGCGGAAGCGCTGTCCCGGGTCTATGATGGATTGCTGGGCCGAAACACGCCGTCGGCTTGAAGACGTGCCTCAGTGCGAAACGGAAAGCCTGTTGCTGTAGGGAATGCCGATTTTCTGCAACGCTGATGATGGCGCGTAATTGACGAAGGCTGATCCTCGCGCCTCACCGACCGTCTTTGCCAGTTTGATATGACCGAGGATCCGCCCTTCGGCTTCCGATACGCCGGAAAAGACCCGTTCACCGGGCTTCTCATAGAAGCGCGGCAGAGCTGCGTTGGAGATGTCGATGCCAATGAAGCCGACGATTCGAGGCCGGCAGAACAGCGCGAACTGGAGCGCCGATACGGCGACGCTGCCGCCCTGAAAAACACCGAGTGACGGGTCGAGCGACACGCCGGAGCGGCTGGGCGCATCCACCGTGACCGCCGGCATACGCGACACCGCGGCAAGATCGCGCCGGTTTTCACCATAGGGCTTCAGCAGGTTGTCGATCAGGATGACAGGCCTCTCGGCCAGCCACTCCGGGTCCTGCTCCAGAACAGCGCGAATGACCGCAACGGAAAACAGACAGAGAATGCTCCGGTCGAGACCCGCCATGAATGTCTGGAAATGGCGATAGACGAAGCGCTCGTCCTCGACGACGAAGCCAAGCGGCCGGGCGATCCGCTCAGGAACGAGAGCGATAGCCCCGTTGAGGAGAAGCGTGCTGCGTGTGGCAAGTGCGCCGAGATCGGAGTCGCGAACGGAAGGCCCGGAGCCGACGATGGTGATATCGCTACCTGCAAGGTCCGACAGCGCAGAGGGCGGCAACAGCGTTCCGGCCACGCGATTTCGAAAAACAATTGTTCTTTCCGGACCATAAGCTGCGGGCACTATGCGAAGCGACGGCGCCCAGTCATAGGCGTGGGCGCGACGACGGCCGTAGGCGAGTGTGGCGGCCAGTTTCCAGATCCTGCGGCTAAGCGGTCGATCGGACGCCATTCAGATATCCACCAGCCCGACCTTCTTCACCTGGCGGATCGTCAGCATGGTCCGAACCGTGTCCACCTGCTCGTTCGCTGTGAGGTCCTCGATGACGAAGTTCTGGAATGTCGTGAGATTTTCCGCGACGCAGTGAAGAAGGAAGTCGCTGTCTCCATTGACGAGCCATGCCTGTCGTACGAGCGGCCAGGCCGTCGTCGCAGCCGAAAAGGCCTTCAGATTGGCATCCGATTGATGCTTCAGACCGACCATGCAGAAGGCCACGAGATCGAGACCGAGCATCGGCCCGTTCAGCACCGTGCGATAGCCCTCGATGATCCCCGTTTCCTCCAGCCGCCGGACACGGCGCAGACAGGGCGGTGCGGAGATGCCGACCCGGGCGGCAAGCTCCACATTCGTCATCCGTCCATCGGCCTGAAGTTCGCGGAGGATTCTAATGTCGATCTGATCGAGATCGGCGCGCAGCACGGAAGTGACCACCTCTTCTTCGCCTCGACAGCGCGACGCCATGTCTGGCGCGCTTGGAACGCTGCAGGGATACGGACCTGTCGGGCGCGACACACGATGGCCTGTTCGGCCCGGGCATCGACGCACGGCAGAGCCTTCGGGTTCTGCATCATCGTTCTGCCGGGGGCAAGAAGATTTATGAGCCGCATACGTGGCGTCGCGCCGCTGCGTTCGACAGGGCGAGGGCATGCAGTCCGTCTCGCGTCACTTGCGACGGCTGAACAAATCGATGTAGGCCGCCGCCGTTGCCTCTTCCGAGAACTGCTGCATCAAAGTCGCAAAGCCGCCTTCGCCGAGATCTCGGGCGAGGACTGGATCGGCGAGGATCCGCGCGATCGCACCGGCAAACTGATCCACATTGTCGATATCGGCAAACAACCCGTTCTCGCCGTCCCGCATGAACCAGGACGGACCTTCGGAGCGGGAGGACACCACAGGCCGCTTCTGCGCCCAGGCTTCAAGGATGACATTGCCCAAGGGCTCGTGAGACGACGGCATCACGAAGACGTCGGCTGCGGCAACATAAGCACGCGTGTCCTTCTGCCAGCCGAGAAAGCGGGTACGCCCTTGCATGCCGCGCTCGAGAGCCAGCGCCTCCAGCGCGGAACGCTCCTCGCCGTCGCCCGCAATCCACAGGAAGACGTCGCGAAGTTTCGCGACCGCATCGATCAGGGTGTGGAAACCCTTTCGCTTGACGAAACGCCCCATCGTCATCACCACGGGAACGCCCTCCGGCGTATCGGCCGCGCTGCGCAGAGCGGGCTGGACCGGCTCGGTTCTGGTGAAGTTCGAAATCACCTCGACGCCGCGCGTCCAGCCGATCCGGCGGACGTGGTCGGCGATCCCCGGCGTGTTGCAGACGAGCACGTCCGTATTTTTGAAATAGCCGAGATGTGTCGGATAATCGCCGAGCCGGGACAGGGTCAGGCCATGCCGGTAGGGCGGCATCAACCGGCTGCCCCGCGTTGCCCACGACATGATCGCATCCGGCCGTTCCCGTTCGGCCAAGCTTCGAACCCGCAGGGGTAGCGTCAGCCTGTCGATCGTCATATTGCGGAAATTGCTTTCGATGATCCGGGCATAAGGCGCTATGTCCGCGCGCCATTTACGATCCCGCCGAATGACCGCTGTCTGCTCGACGCCGCGACGTCCAAGAGCACCGACGAGATGCACGAAAAACATCTCGGCTCCACCATCTTTTCCGAAGTGGAAGTGGAAAACTTTCATGATGCTGGGATTACCTTTTCTGCGAGTCGTCGAGATTCGCGCGGTAGCGAAGAGCGTGCCGCTGGTGGAGCTTTGCCTGTGTCAGGAAGGAGTAGACGGCCCCGGTCATGGCCTCGATGAAGCCGGACGTGCCGCAGCGCCACAGGCCGCTCTTCAGGTAAAGCCGGAGAAAATAGATCGACGGCGAGAAAACCAGACTAAGCGCCCTCGGGCGTCGTCCGGTGTTGTAGGCCTGGTCGGCCTTCAGCGTGGAGTAGTGATTTTCCTTGAGAATTTGCTCGTCCATGATCAGCGGCCGGTAGTGCAGCAGGCTGCCGGTCGGAGCATTGCGCACGGTGCCATCCGCCGAAATCCCCTCATGCACAGCCTGACTGAGGTCGTATGCGCCCCTGCCGCGCCGCACGAGCCGCAGGTTCTTGCGCTCGCGCACATGCGGCGGCGTAAAACCAAAGCCGATGAGGTACGGTCGCCGCGCGACCCTCCAGGCGACCACGTCGGCCTCCGCATTCAGAAGCCTTGGCAGAGCTTTGCGGAGCGGCCCATCCAGCCGCTCGTCGGAATCCACGTTCAGGCACCAGGGCTGCGTGCACTGGTCGAGCGCGAACTGCTTCTGCCCGGCATAGCCACGCCATGCCTCCTCGAACAGGCGGATCGGCCAGCCCTCGGCGATGTAACGGTGAATAAGCGGCAAGGTGCCATCGGTCGAACCGGAATCGACGATGACGATCTCGGCGCATCCGGCAAGGCTCCGGATGCAGTTCTCGAGATAGGCCTCTTCGTTCTTGCAGATGATGAACACGGAAAGTGCGAGAGGCGTAGTTTTTTGCGTACGTTCTATTCTGCTGTGCATCATGTCTCGACCATTGACGGCGTGCAGCACGGGGACCGGAACGCAGGATCGACAACCCCGGCCGATGCCGCACGCTAAAAGAAAATGATCTAAATTACTAATGTTTAATTATCTAGCGGAGATCGACTGTATATCGGATGCCTCCGTCCTCTCGGCATCCACGCGTGGCCCGCCGTGCGAGGGTGCCGGATCCGGGGCAGAGGATCGAAAAGCCGGTATCGTTGACAATCAGATGTGATAATCCTGTGCCGCGCACTTGAAAACGCTTGACCCTCATCCCTACACTGAGCACTTCTGCCGTTATCAAAATCGCCCGTTTCATGCGCATGCTCCGCAAACCGGGCTTGAGACCGCGCCCAAGGATACGCCATGACGTCCCGCCACACCAAGCTTCTCATCATCGGCTCCGGCCCGGCCGGCTACACCGCCGCCATCTATGCCGCGCGCGCCATGCTGAACCCCGTTCTCATCGCAGGCATGGACCAGGGCGGTCAGTTGATGATCACCACGGATGTGGAAAACTATCCGGGCTTCGGCGATCCGATCCAGGGCCCGTGGTTGATGGAGCAGATGCTGAAGCAGGCGGTGCATGTCGGTACCGAGATCGTCAACGATCTTGTGACGTCGGTCGATGTGTCCGTACGCCCGTTCCGCCTGACCACCGATAGCGGAACCGCCTGGACGGCCGATACGATCGTCATCGCCACAGGCGCCAAGGCCAAGTGGCTCGGGATCGAGACGGAAGAGACGTTCAAGGGCTTCGGCGTATCCGCCTGCGCGACCTGCGATGGGTTCTTCTACCGCAACAAGGACGTCATCGTCGTCGGCGGCGGCAACTCCGCCGTCGAGGAAGCGCTGTACCTGTCGAACCTCGCAAAGACCGTGACCGTCGTGCACCGTCGCGACCATTTCCGGGCGGAACGCATCCTGCAGGAGCGTCTTTTCGCCAAGCCGAACGTGAAGATCGTCTGGGATCACGAGATCGCCGCCTATACCGGCACACCCCCGAAGCCGCCCATGCCGGCCTCGGTGACCGGGGTTACATTGCGCAACACGCGCACGGGCGAGATATCGGACATGCCCATCGACGGCGTCTTCGTCGCCATCGGCCACGCGCCGGCGACCGAACTTTTCAAGGGGAAGCTGCGTCTGAAGCCGAACGGCTACCTCTGGACGGCACCCGATTCGACGGCAACCGATGTCGAGGGCGTGTATGCCGCCGGCGATGTGACCGACGATGTGTACCGGCAGGCGATCACGGCAGCAGGAATGGGCTGCATGGCCGCGCTGGAAGCCGAGAAATTTCTGGCGGGTCATATGCCCGTCGCAATTGCAGCCGAGTAGACGCTGCGAGAGAACGAGGCATCACGGATGGTGCCATGTGGGAACGAAAGAAGCGCCGGATGAGGGGAAGCAGCACTGCTTTCCCTTGCAGGCGTTGAGTGGGGGGACGGAATGCCGCTTGACTGGGATAAACTGCGCATTTTCCATGCGGCGGCGGAAGCAGGTTCCTTTACCCATGCCGCCGACAAGCTGCATTTGTCCCAGTCAGCCATCAGCCGTCAGGTCTCCTCGTTGGAGCAGGATGTCGGCATAAAACTTTTCCATCGCCACGCCCGCGGACTGATCCTTACCGAGCAGGGCGAGATCCTGTATCGCACGGCGCATGAAGTGCTGATGAAACTGGAGAGCGTGAAGGTTCTCCTGACGGAAACGACCGACAAGCCCTCCGGCAAGCTGCGCATCACCACCACCGTCGGACTCGGCCAGGGCTGGCTGACAGACAAGGTGCAGGAGTTTCTGGCGCTTTACCCGGATATGTCCGTCCAGCTCATCCTCGACAACGAGGAGCTCGACGTGAACATGCGCCATGCCGACTGCGCCATCCGCCTTCGCCAGCCGCAGCAGTCGGACCTGATCCAGCGCAAGCTGTTCACGGTGCACATGCATCTGTACGCCGCGCCGTCCTACATCAACAAGCATGGCGAGCCGCAGTCGATCGAGGACCTCGATAACCACCGCATCATCACCTTCGGCGAACCGGCACCGAATTACCTTCTCGACGTGAACTGGCTGGCGATCGCCGGTCGCGATGGTGACAATCCGCGCAATTCGCACCTGCAGATCAACAGCCAGACGTCCATCAAGCGCGCCTGCCTTCTCGGCATCGGTATCGCCATGATGCCGGATTACATCGTTGGGCGCGATCCTGGCCTTATTCAGCTGCCCATCGGCGCCGATATTCCCTCGTTCGACACCTATTTCTGCTATCCCGACGAGCTGAAAAATGCGGCAAAGCTGAAGGTCTTCCGGGACTTCATCGTCTCCAAGGCGCGAAACTGGAATTTCTAGCATCGCGCTTTAGCAGTGCCGAAATTTCAGTCATCGGAAATCCCATTCTCAACATCCTGTTAATGCTATGCTTCCTTGGTGGCGCCACGCTGCCGGAATGAGCTATGCGTTTACTTTGCCCGAAACTTGAGCAGAGGTGCATTTTCTGCATGGCTGATGTGCGCATAAAATGATTGCTACCCGCCTAAGAAACGATCATACCGATCACAGCTGATGCATCTTTGGTGGCGATTTTCCTCCCAGTGCCACCGCAGCAGCTGTTCCCCTCTGGAGGTTGAATAACCTTCATAATTTAAAAGGGCCCAAGTTTACTTGCGGCCCTCTTTTTTTGTCCGGATTTTGCGTCCCAGATTTCGCATCGATGCCATGCTGCGCCCTGATCGTTGGCGAGCGCTACCGTACGCTGGGCAAATTCTCACCGAAATCACGTTGCGGGATGTTGAATTCGCTGCCAGCGCTTCCCATATCAAGATCAGCTGATGCACTTGGTGATCTATTCCCTCCCAGTATCACCGCACCAGCTGTTCCCCTCTGGAGGTTTTATGACCTTCACATCTCAAGGACCTCGGTATGACCGCAGGTCCTTTTTTTTGCCCGCCTTCCAGATCCACGCGGTCAGGCCTTGTAAATCGTATTTTGACGATCCATATATCGGAAGAAGACAATTTAGAAATCGCCATCGTGCTATGGGCTGATATGGACCTGAACGAAATCCTCAAGGCGCTGGCGCATCCCAAGCGGGTCGAAATTCTGACCAAGCTGAAGGACCCTCACGCGCATTTTTCGTCCCAGGCGCATCCCGTCGAGATGGGCGTTTGCGCCAGCCAGTTCGAGACGGTCGGCCTCTCGCAGTCCACCGTATCGGCGCATCTCGCCATCCTTCAGCGCGCAGACCTGGTAACGACGCGGCGTGTCGGCCAGTGGATCTTCTACAAACGCAACGAGGACACCATTCAGGCGTTCCTTGCCGAAATCGGCACAACCCTCTGAAGCCTCCCTCCCCGACCCGACTGGAAAGGACATTCCATGACGTCTCTCTTCGAACCCACGACCGCCGGCGACATCACGCTTGCCAACCGCATCGTCATGGCGCCGCTGACGCGCAATCGCTCGCCGGGCGCCGTGCCGAACTCGCTGAACGTAACCTATTACGAACAGCGCGCCACGGCAGGCCTCATCATCACCGAAGCCACGGCCATCACCCACCAGGGACAGGGCTATGCCGACGTTCCCGGCCTCTACACGCCGGAAGCAGTGGAAGGCTGGAAGAAGGTCACGAGCGCCGTTCACGCAGCCGGCGGCAAGATCGTCGTCCAGTTGTGGCATGTCGGCCGTATCTCGCACACGTCGCTGCAGCCGGGCGAAGGTCAACCGGTCTCCGCTTCCGCGATCACTGCCAAGGCCAAGACCTATATCCGTCATGCCGATGGTACCGGTGAATTCGTGGAGACGTCCGAGCCTCGCGCGCTTGAAACCTCCGAACTTCCGGGCATCGTCGAGGACTACCGCAAGGCCGCACGCGCAGCGATCGATGCGGGCTTCGACGGCGTCGAGATCCACGCGGCCAACGGCTACCTGATCGACCAGTTTCTGCGCTCCGGTACAAACGCGCGAACGGACGCCTTTGGCGGCTCCATCGAAAACCGCGCGCGCTTCCTGTTCGACGTCACCGATGCCATCGTTGCAGAGATCGGCGCCGGCCGCACCGGCATTCGTCTGTCTCCGGTCACGCCGGCCAACGACGCGTTCGATCCCGCACCGCAGCAGCTGTTCGACCACGTCGTCAAGGGTCTCGCCAAGCACGATCTGGCTTTCATCCACGTCATCGAAGGGGCGACCGGTGGCGATCGCGACTTCAGCCAAGGCGATACGGCCTTCGACTTCGCTGATCTCCGTGCAAGCTATCAAGCAGCCGGCGGCAAAGCCGCTTGGATGGCGAACAATGGCTACGACCGCAAGCTGGCGATTGAATCGGTCGAAAGCGGTCGCGTCGATCTCGTCGCCTTCGGTAAGCCGTTCATCTCCAACCCGGACCTCGTCGAACGCCTGAAGCAGGATGCCCCGCTGAACGCCCTCGACCCGGACACCCTGTATGGCGGCGGCGCCAAAGGCTACACCGACTATCCGGCACTCACGCAGCAGGCCGCCGAGTAGTCTTTGTGCCTCCGACGGATAGGGAAAGGCCCGCAGCGATGCGGGCCTTTTTCATGCCGTCCGTCAGGATACGCGCAAACATTCAGGCGGCGCGAGCGGCAGCGCTCTTCAGCGCCGGCACGCAGAACAGAGCTGCGACAACCAGCGGCAGGCAGATGAAGTAAGACGCCCGGATGCCCGCATGCTCTGCGACGAAACCGAGCAGAGGCGGCGCGAAGAAGAAGATGATGAACGTCACCTGCCCGAGCGAGGCGACATTGACGTGCGGCGCGCGGTCGCGGCGCTGGGCGGCGGCGGAAACCGCCAGTGGGTAGATAGCGCTGCAGCCGGCTCCCATGAGCGCAAAGCCGAAGAGGGCAACGGCGGGATGCGGAGAGAGCCCCACGGCGGCAATGCCGATGGCCGACAGGACCAGCAGTGAGGCAGCAACCGCCCGGCTGCCGAAGCGCTCCACGATGGGGTCGGCGACCATGCGGACCAGCGCCATGAAGAAGGTGAAAAGCGTCAACCCGAGCCCACCGACGAAGGGTTCCGACCGGAACACGTCGCGCATATAGATGGCCGACCAGTCGATACCGGCCCCCTCCACCAGAAACGCGGCGATACCGATCAGGCAGAGCGGCAGAAGACCGACGGTCGGAAAGGCGAAGGTGGGCGCCTTCTCCTCCGGCAGATGCGTCGCATCCACCGGTGCGGCCTCAAGCCCCCGGATCGCCAGCCAGCCCAAGACGATCACCGCAAGCAGAGTTAGACCAAGATGGACCTGCATGGACACGCCGGACTGGCGGATGAATGAGGCGGCCAGCGCCGTCACGAAGAAGCCAAGGCTCCAGCAGCCATGCGCGCGGTTCATGACGCTTCGACCTGTCGCCGCCTCGATGCGTCCGAGTTCGACGTTGAGATTGATTTCGAGAGCTCCGGCCAGCATGCCCGCCGCGAGCAGCACGGCAAACACACCGACGGGACCGGGCATCCACGGCACCAGGGCATAGCAGGCCGCCGTACCGATCACGGTGATATAAGCGGTGATCTTCGGGCCAAGCCGCTCGATCAGCGGCGAGGACACGGTCAGGGAAATCAGCGCGCCGATTGCCATTCCGATCAGGGTCAGGCCGAGTTCCGACTTGTCGACCTGCAGGGCAACCTGCAGGTCGGGCATCCGCGCAAGCAACGCCCCCAGCGCCACGGCAAACAGGAAGAAGCAGATGTAGATCCTGTGATGCCCGGCAATGGTCAAAAGGCGCGCCTGATCCGTTGTTTACTTGCAGGCCGCGCAGAAGCGCTGGATGCGCTTGCAGGCTTCCTCCAGCAGTGCCTCCGACGTGGCGTAGGATATGCGGAAGTTCGGGCCGAGACCGAAGGCCGAACCCTGAACGACGGCAACGCCCTCCGATTCCAGCAGTTCGGACACGAAGTCCTCGTCCGTCTCGATGACCTTGCCCGTGGGGGCCGTCTTGCCGATCAGCCCCTTGCACGACGGGTAGACGTAGAACGCGCCTTCCGGCGACGGGCACTCGATGCCGGTTGCCTGGTTTAGCATGGACACCACGAGATCGCGACGGCCTTCGAAGATCTTCTTGTTCTCGGGAATGAAATCCTGCGTGCCATTGAGAGCCTCGACGGCCGCCCACTGTGCGATCGAGCAGGCCCCCGACGTCTGCTGGCCCTGGATCATGTCCATGGCCTTGATCAGCGCCAACGGGCCGGCTGCGTATCCGATGCGCCATCCGGTCATGGCATAGGCCTTGGAAACGCCGTTCATCGTCAGCGTCCGCTCATAGAGCTTGGGCTCCACTTCGACGGGCGTCGCGAACTTGAAGTCGCCATAGGTCAGGTGCTCGTACATGTCGTCGGTAAGGATCCAGACATGCGGATGCTTTAGCAGCACGTCCGTCAACGCCTTCAGCTCGTCGTGCGAATAGGCCGCGCCAGACGGATTGGAGGGCGAGTTGAAGATGAACCACTTCGTCTTGGGCGTGATCGCCTTGTCCAGATCCTCGGCCGTCAGCTTGAATTTATTGGCCTGCGTCGCCTCGACGAACACCGGTGTTCCGCCGCAGATCGACACCATCTCCGGATAGGATACCCAGTACGGCGCGGGAATGACAACTTCATCGCCCGGGTTCATCGTCGCCATGAAGGCGTTGAACAGGATCTGCTTGCCGCCGGTGCCAACGATCGTCTGCGCTGCGGTGTAGTCGAGATTGTTTTCGCGCTTGAACTTCTTTGAAATCGCTTCGCGCAGTTCCGGGATGCCGGAAACCGGGGTGTACTTCGTCTCACCGCGGTGGATTGCTTCGATGGCAGCCTGCTTGATGTTATCGGGCGTATCAAAATCCGGCTCGCCGGCCCCAAGTCCGATCACGTCCCGGCCTTTGGCTTTGAGTTCGCGGGCCTTCTGCGACACGGCGATGGTGGCGGAGGGCTTCACACGGGAAAGAGCGTCGGCGAGAAAGGCCATGATGGGACGGTCCTGATGGTTTCGACAAGGATGCCCCGGCAAGGAATTGCCCTGGAGCGCTAGCTGTATGTCGAATGTAGACGGTCAATTCAAGCAGAAAGGCCGCGCGACCCCGTGACATGACAAGGTTTGATGGGTCGCATCATCAGCATGGATGCATGCAATGCCACTCGCGAATCAGGCAACACAGCCTTCAATTCCGGCTTGCGGGAGCTTGCGCGAACCCTGCCTGAGTGGTTTATTTTTCCTTAATAAAAACAGTTATTTCCGCCCTATACACCCGCCTTATTTTTGCCACGATATTTGCCGGAGCATGCCGCAATTCGGTCGATATGAAGCCGATTTCGGAGCGCCTTTTACATCATATCCGCCAAACCCCCTGCCGCCTGCTATCGAGGTCCGTCATGTCCGTTTCCGCACCGCCTGCCCTATCGCCGCCCACACGCCGCGCGGTTTTTGGCTTTGCGACCGCGGCGACGCTTGCCTTTGCGGGCGGAGCGGTTGCCGGAGAGAGTGGCGAGATGCAGTGGCGATCGGAAATGGCGATCGAGCAGGCGGATGACGCCCTGTTTCCTCTTGGCAAACCACCGGCGCTGATCGAGGCAACGGGCTCGGCGGTGAGCAGCCCGATGCTTTGGCTGGATGGTGCGACGTTGACGGAGCCGGATCGCATGTCGACGGGCGCCATCCTCTCGGCCCGCCAGCTTGCCAGCATCAGCGCCTTCTCCCTCCCCGGCCGCATCATGCCGGCCGAACGCCATATCGCCATCGGCCTGATGCTGCTTGCCGGCGCTGCGATGGCTGCGGTCAGCTTCGGTCTCTGGCGCTGGCAGGTCCGCGGCCTGTCGTGGGAAGCGTGAAAGACATGGCCTCCGAACCCGATCATAAACAGCCTCGCCTCGGCCTCCTCTCCGGCCTGAACGCGCTGGAGACCATTGTTGTCGCCGCAATCGTCATCGTCGCACTCGCCGGCATGATGCTCGTTGGAAAGGGCCTCTTCCTGCAGAGCCGCATCGTTGCCGGCCCGGGGGCGATCTTTGTCGCCGCACTTTAGCGCGAGCTTATACCACGATACGCCCTGCCTGTTAGCCGAACGGTCAGGAAAGCGTTCAGAGGAGCAGGTCGTGACGCGCATTCAGGCCAATCTCGTCCTTCTTCTTGCCGGAGCGATATGGGGCGCGGGTTTCGTCGCGCAATCCACGGCTATGGAAACCATCGGCCCGATCTGGTTCACGAGCCTGCGCTTCGTCATCGCCCTGATCGTCCTCGCGCCGTTTGCGCTCCGCGAAAGCCGTCGGGCGGCGCTGCCGCTCGGCCGTCGAGACATGCGCGGCTTCGTCGCCATCGGCGGCGCTGTCTTCCTTGCCGCCATCGCCCAGCAGGTCGGCATCATGACGACCACGGTCGCAAATTCCGGCTTCCTCACCGGACTGTACGTGGTGCTCGTCCCCATCCTCACGGTTCTCTTCCTGCGCCGCCGTCCCCACTGGGTTATCTGGCCGGCTGCCGGATTGGCGTTCCTGGGCATTTTCCTTCTGTCGGGTGGCGCTCTGTCGGCGCTGACGGGTGGGGATCTCCTGACCATTCTCGCCGCTCTCTTCTGCGCCGTGCAGGTCATCCTCATCGCGGTCTTCGCGCATTCCAGCGGGCGCCCTTTTACGCTTTCCCTCGTTCAGTTTGCGACCTGCGCGGTCCTCGCAGGGGTCGTCGCGCTGTTTCTTGAACCCATATCGCTCGACGCGATCAGGGCGACGGCGACGGAATTGATATACTCCGGCATCTTCGCCAGCGCCGTTGCCTTCACGCTGCAAGTTGTCGGCCAGCGCTACACCACGGCTCCGCAAGCGGCGATCTTCCTGTCGAGCGAAGCATTGTTTGCAGCATTGTTCGGCGTGTTGCTTCTGGGTGAAACCATCTCCCCCATCGGTTACCTTGGCGGCATTATCATCTTTGCAGCCATGCTGATGGTGGAGATCGTCCCCGAACTCGGGCGCCGCAAAACGAGCGAGACTCCTGTTTCATCAGTGGGTTAGCACGATCTTACGTCCACCTGCCGGTTCGTAGCGCCATACCGAACCTGGAGTGCGCGCGTACGAAAGCGACATCCTCCATCTCGTTTCGCACCTTTTTTAACCAGCCTTCACGCAAACGAAAATCTTTTCAATAGCTTGCAATACAGCGGGTAAAAGCGTGGTTTATCGGCAGCTGCGCCGAATTTAGACAAACGCAACCGGCTGACTTGTTTCAATAAACTTTCGCTTGCCAATTGAAAATAAACCCAGCAAGTTTACTGCGTTCGGGCAATCTGCGAACACGGGAAGACCTTAAGAATAAATGCGCACCGGGGACGCAAAAATTCTCCGGGTGGCCCGTGTCGGAGCGGTAGATCCGATACGGGACATGAATGACGGGACCTTTCCTCACAGTCGAGACATGCCTGCCACTCGCCCAATGGGCACATTCGCAATACTGCCCGCCGCACCCGGGCAGGGGAAAAAGGACCTGACGTATGGCCGAAACTGGCATCGTAAAATTCTTCAATACCGACAAGGGCTTTGGCTTCATCAAGCCTGACAATGGCGGCGCGGACATTTTCGTCCATATTTCCGCCGTACAGGCGTCGGGCCTCAATGGCCTGAACGAGAACCAGAAGGTGAGCTACGACACCGAGCCGGACCGCCGTGGCAAGGGACCGAAGGCGGTCAACCTGAACGTCTCCGACTGAGACGTCAGCCCTTGGCCCCAAGATGGAACCCGGCTCTCATGCCGGGTTTTTACCAGAGGTAGATCGTCCGATCTCACGCGCAACAAAGGTTTGCCTTTATCCATTCATGGTTGAGGTGCGCGGAATTCGGGCATTCTCGCCGTGGAACGTACGAGCTTCTGGCCGTCTGCCATGAAAACGAACCGTTCACCCTGCATTCAGTTTGGCTCACCTAATGTGAGGTCATCGTAAGGGGCGAGCCGTTTCGTCCCGTGAGACAGGATCAACGCTATGAGAACCTTGGTCAAAGCTGCCGTTCTTACCATCGCCTCGCTCTCCGCAGTGCTGCCGAGCATGACGCCCGCGCATGCGGACGACTGGCGGTATCGTCGCCATCATCATCGCGGCAATGACGGCCTGGCGCTCGGCGCCGTCGGCCTTGCCACCGGCCTGATCGTCGGCGGCGCTATTGCGAGCGCGCCGCGCTATCGCAACGAGGAGCGCGTCTATATCGACCCCCCAGCTGACGACTATTACGAACCGGCACCGGTCTATCGCCGCCCTCGCCCCGTGGTCGTGAATAATTACGGCTCGCTGGAGCCCTGGTCTCCGTCCTGGTACCGCTACTGCTCGAACCGCTACCGCTCGTTCGACTCCCGTACGGGCACCTTCGTCGGTTATGACGGTCGCTCCTACTTCTGCAACGCAGGCTGATCAGCCAGCGTATCGTCCTACAAAGAAGGCCACGCTTCCGGGAAGCGTGGCCTTCTTTGTATGGAAAATCTGAGATGCGTTGTCAGATGCCGCGTAGATAAGGATTCGTGCGACGTTCCTCGCCGATTTGCCCGCCGGGGCCATGGCCGCAGATGAAACCGAAATCATCGCCAAGTGGCAGGATCTTGGTGCGGATCGAGTCGAGCAATTGCTGGTGATTGCCACCCGGTAGATCCGTCCGACCAATGGACCCGTGGAACAACACATCGCCAACATGGGCGAAACGCTGAAGCTGATTGACATAGACGACATGGCCCGGCGCGTGGCCAGGGCAGTGCAAGACGTCGAAGACATGGGTTCCGAAGGAAACAGTATCCCCGTCGGACAGCCACCGGTCCGGCAAGACATTCTCGACCTTCATCGTCAGGCCGAAGCGTTCTGCCTGTGCTTCCAGTTTCTCCAGAAGGGGCTTGTCGTCCTCATGTGGTCCGATGATCTCGAGACCCGTGGCCTCTTTCAATTCTTTGGCGCCGCCAGCATGGTCGATATGACCGTGCGTCAGCCATATGGCCTTCAGATCGATACCATTCTCCCGCACCGTCTGCAGGATGACATCCACATCCCCACCGGGATCGACGACGACACCTTCCTTCGTTTCGCTATCGAAGAGGATTGTGCAGTTCTGCTGGAAATGCGTAACCGGAATAATGCCTGCCTGAAGCATAAGAACCCTCGCCTGTGGCAGGCCCAGATCTTGGGGTGCCAATCCGACCAAACGACGCTTGCCTTGCCGGCAAGATTGCGACGTTCAGCCGATATAAGGGTAACGCTGCGGCGTGGAAACAGGCAATCGCTCTGATGAGACCGTCTAACGGGTCATCGCGCGAGCGTTCTAGCGTATCGCTGCAATTTCCAGGGTGTCGCCTGTGCTCAGGGTTGGCAGGACCGGGTAGTTGATCGTCGTCATCAGCAAGGCGAAGACGGCGATCTTGGCGAGGACGACGGTGATCACGACCGGGCGAAGTTGTTCGGCGGTCGAGGAGGCAGGTGAGGTTGCTTCGATCTGCATGGCACGGGTCCTTGTATTTGACGCCGAAATGCAGTTCCCGTCACAAAAGTTCCGACCGACCGTCCTGGAAAGCAGCTATTTCGAGCGAGCCGGAACACGCTGTTGCAAAGCGGCAACAAACACGCTTTCCTGCTGGCAGAGCGCCGGAGCAAACGGTAGAAAGAGCAGAACGTATCATATGAGCTTACAGGAGCGCGGCGATACCGCGCCCTCGTATCAGACCACATATCCGCAGGATTCATGCATTTGGCAGAACAGACACCTTTGGCTGAACACGTTCCTTCCGCGGAGAAGACGCGCCCTGCCGAGCAGCCCTCTGCGGAGCGTAATGGTCTTGATTACGAACTGATCGAGCTCTTCTTCTTTGCCTATCGCGACTTCACGTCCGATCCCGATGTCATTCTGGAAAAACGCGGCTTCGGCCGTGCACATCACCGCGTGCTGCATTTTGTCGATCGTGAGCCCGGCATGACGGTGGCCGACCTCCTGGAAACACTCAAGATCACCAAGCAGAGCCTCGCACGCGTGCTGAAGCAGTTGATCGACGGCGGCTACATCCATCAGGTCGCGGGGCCGGAAGACCGGCGTCAGCGCATGCTCTACACGACGCGCGAGGGCAAGGCATTGGCCAAGGCCTTGGCGGAGCCACAGTCGAAACGCATAGCCGATGCTTTGACAAAGGTCGGGCCCGGCGGCCGCGATGTCATTCGCCGCTTTCTCGCCAGCATGAGAACAGGTCCGGTCTAAAGCCCATGCGGGCAAGCCTGACGGCTCCGCTATCAGGCCCCGCGTTGAACACAAGGAGCTGGAGCCGCTCCGATGAGCCGGAATTGTCCGGAGAGGGTCCAGAGAGCGACGACGATGACAAAACCATTCTCCCTCCCCGACGACGCGCCACATCTTCTGATCGTCGATGACGACCGCCGCATTCGCGATCTGCTCAACCGCTATCTGGTCGAGCAGGGTTTTCGTATTTCCACCGCAGCCGATGCCGACGAAGCCCGCCGCCGCCTTTCCGGTATCGACTTCGACCTTCTGATCATCGATGTCATGATGCCGGGCGAGACAGGAATTTCGCTCACGCAGAGCCTGCGCCGTCTGAAGACCGTGCCGATCATCATGCTGACGGCCCTCGCCGAGACCAATGCGCGGGTGGAGGGGCTGGAAGCCGGCGCCGACGACTATCTGCCGAAGCCATTCGACCCGCGTGAACTCGTCCTGCGCATCAACAACATCCTGCGCCGCAACACGCCGGTCCAGCCGCCAAAGGTGGAGCAGGTGATTTTCGGGCCCTTCACCTTCTCCGTCGTCCGGCGCGAGTTGCGCCGCGGCGCGGACCATATCCGCCTCACAGACCGCGAGCAGGAGATCATGATGCTCTTCTCCCAGCGTGCGGGCGAGACGATCCCCCGGCACGAACTCGTCAGCGACGACACGGAAGTCGGCGAGCGCACCATCGACGTCCAGATCAACCGCTTACGCCGCAAGATCGAGGACGACCCGTCCAACCCCGTCTGGCTGCAGACTGTGCGCGGCATCGGCTACAAGCTGGCTGTCAACTGAACCATGCTGTCCCGCCGAGCAGCGCCATCACGCGTTTGAACAGACACCACCATCCCGGGCAGACCGGAGGACGACAATGATCGAGGCCGTTCGCCAGACGAAGACAGAACGCGGAGAAAAGCCACGCAGCCCGCTCGCCCGCTGGCTCCGCCGGCACTTGCCGATGGGGCTCTACGCCCGCTCGCTGCTGATCGTCATCATACCGATGGTGCTCCTCCAGTCCATCGTCGCTTTCGTCTTCATGGAGCGGCACTGGCAACTGGTCACCCAGCGGCTTTCGGCGGCCGTGACCTCCGATATCGCTGCGGTCATCGACCTGATCAACACCATGCCGTCCACCTCCTATCCGGATATCGAGTCGATCGCCCGAAGACAGCTGGGGCTCGTCATCTCGCTTGAAAACGGCGGAGAACTACCGATGCCGGTTCGGCAGCCGTATTTCGACATCCTCAACCGCATTCTCTCCGACGAAATCCGGCAGGAGACGCAGCTTCCGTTCTGGCTGGATACGTCCTCCAGCGAAGACAACGTCTATGTCCGCATCAAGCTCGATGGCGCCCGCATCCTGCGCGTCACCGTTCGCCGTAATGCCGCCTACGCCTCCAACACACATATCTTCATCGTCTGGATGGTCGGCGCGTCGCTGGTGCTTCTGCTCATCGCCATCCTGTTCCTGCGCGGCCAGATCCGGCCGATCCTGCATCTGGCCCGCGCCGCCGAAAGCTTCGGCAAGGGGCAGAAGATCGATGATTTCTCGCCGCGTGGCGCGGAGGAGGTTCGCCGGGCAGGCCTGGCCTTCATTCAGATGCGCGAGCGGATCGAACGGCAGATAGAACAACGCACCACGATGCTATCAGGCGTTAGCCACGACCTACGCACCATCCTCACCCGCTTCAAGCTGCAACTCGCCATTGCCGGCGATCACCCCGATCTGCAACCGCTGAACCAGGATGTCGATGACATGCAGAGCATGCTCGAAGGCTATCTGGCCTTCGTGCGTGGCGAGGCGGAGGAAGATGTCGGAACGCTGAAGCTGACGGATGTCATGACCCGCCTCTCGGCCGAAGCCGAGCTGCACGGCAAGACACTGACCACCGTGATCGAAGGCGACGACGAGGTACAGGTGCGGCCCAACGCCTTCACGCGTCTCATCCTCAATCTCGCATCCAATGCCTACCGCTATGCCGATACGATCCATATCGAAGCGCGGCACGGGCAGCGCTGGCTGTCCGTTACCATTGACGACAATGGCCCGGGCATTCCCGAGCGTGCCCGTGAAGACGTGTTCAAGCCCTTCTTCCGTCTGGACGAGGCCCGCAATCTCGATAGCACCGGCACCGGCCTCGGCCTGTCCATCGCCCGCGATATCGCCAGAAGCCATGGCGGCAACGTCATACTGTCGGACAGTCCCCTTGGCGGATTGAGAGCTGTCGCGCGAATCCCCGCGTGAGGCAGATCTCTACCGAGTGTCCGAATCGCACGGCATAGCGCAAAGACCATCACACGGGATCGACAAGTCCAAGCCAAGCGGCCGCTGGATGAGATATTCATAAGCCTTCGGCCGAAGGCGACGTCGCAGGTGCATCCTCCGGCTCATCAAACGACACGCCGACATCCAGAGACTTTCGCCACACGATCCGGCATGTCTTCTTCGCACCGTCTGACAGCGAGATATGAAAGACATTCGGAATGTCCGCAACTTGATTGAAAGAAAGCTTGGCCCCGCCTTCCGAGATATTACGAACGACGCAATCGAGTGTTGATCGTCCCTCATTGAAGACGAGAAGTCCCGATTTGAACGTTCTCATACGGGGTTTACGTCGATTCTCTTCCATTTAGCTCTCCTGTAGCAACGAGGAGCAAACAAAAGCGCGTCCTTCATCCAGACTGAACCGACTTATACCAAGTGTCGATGATAGGAACCTATAGGTTTCTATCATCGACACTTGGTATTACGTCTCGTCCGCACGACATGCGCCTTCAATGGTTGCGCTAAAAACGCTACCGCCGTTAAATTAATGTTTTTCTAAAGAGGCAATAGTAAAATTAGCGGTATCTAAGGTTAACGAGTCCTTCCGTCGAAATCGGACATAACGCTGCTTTGCGTCCCGAAAGATTCGATCAGGACACAGAGCGCCGCTCCCCGAAACGGAGAATTCGCTTCTGCCAACGGCAGGAAATGTCATCGAGACTAGAGAAGCTTTCGACCGTTCGGAACCGGCTTCTCGGACGTGGCGAGAACGATGGCGCCGGCCTCGTCCTCGAACCCGAGCGTTAGAACTTCGGACTGAAATGGTCCGATCTGCCGGGGCGGAAAGTTGACGACACCGAGGACCTGTCGTCCAACCAGTGTCTGGAGATCGTAATGGACCGTGATCTGCGCGGAAGATTTCTTCAGGCCGATGTCCGGACCGAAATCGATGACCAGCTTGATGGCGGGCTTGCGCGCTTCCGGAAAGGCAGATGCCTCGACGATCGTACCGGTGCGAATGTCGACCCGCTCGAAATCACCATAGCTAATCGTGTCGCTCATCGGGTCCGTCCTCACCGCAAATTCTAGTTGGCCAGTTCTTCCGCCCGCTGCCGCGCGGCGGCAATGGCAGATGTGAACAGCGGCTGCATGCCGTCCTCGGCCATCAGAACGGCAAGAGCTGCGGCCGTGGTGCCGCCGGGAGATGTAACGTTCTGGCGTAATTTCGAGGCGTCATCGGGGGACTGGTGAAGCAGTTCGCCAGCCCCCGCGACGGTTTCCCGTGCGAGACGCATGGCGAGGTCCGCCCGAAGCCCGGCCTTGCGACCGGCTTCCGCCATGCATTCGACGAGATAGAAAACATAAGCCGGCCCGCTGCCCGAGAGCGCGGTCACCGCATCGATATCCGCCTCGCTATCGACCCATTCGACCGGACCGGACACCTTCAGGAGGTCGTTGACGCGGACACGCTGATCTTCCCCGACTTTTGCATTGGCAAAGGCGCCGGTAATGCCACGGCCGATCATCGCCGGCGTATTCGGCATGGCGCGCACCATGGCGACGTCGCCGAGATGAGACTGGAGGAAACCGAGCGTCTTGCCGGCAGCGACCGACACCACGACGGTCTGCGGCCCGACAAGAGCGGAAAGACCGGGCAGCACGGCGTCCATGACCTGCGGCTTGACCGCGAGGAACAGCACGGATGCCGTCACGCCATCCGGCGCCGATGTTACGTGACGCGCACCGTGTTCTGCGATCAGCGTGGCCATTGCCGGTGCCGGACCGGGATCGAGCACCAGCACATCCGCTCCGGAGATGCCGCTTTTCAGCCAGCCGGCGAGCATGGCGCCGCCCATATTGCCGGCGCCCACGAGGACGATCGGGCCCATACCGCTCGCCGCCACGCTCAGGCTTCTCCAACCGTTTCGAACATCACGGCCTCGACCGCGCGCTCGGCATCGACGCCGGACCAGACCACGAACTGAAATGCCTGAAAATAGCTTTCGCAGGCGTCGAGCGCACTCGACAACAGAACCTCGACCTGACGGTTCGTCGGTTCCGCGCCGCCAGACAGCAACAGCGACTGGCGGAAGATGACGACGTCTTCCTGACGCCAGAGATCGAAATGGCCCATCAGCACCTGGCCGTTAATATGGGACAAAAGCCGGATGACCTCGTTGACGCGACTTTCGGGAACCTTGATGTCGAAGGCGCAGGCAAGATGCAGCGCTTCGAATTCCTCCATCCACGAGAAGGAGACGTGGTAATCGGACCACTTGCCCTCCACCGTCATCGCGATCTCGTCTTCACCGGAACGCTCGAAGGTCCAGTCGTTGTTGGCCGCGACGAACTCGATCATATCGACCGGATTGGATTGACGCTGCAGTTCCAGTTCTACGAGGCTCATGCTTCACCTTCAAAGTTCCAGCGTGGCATGCGCCATCGCGTTCTCACGCGAAGCCCCACAAGCCCGACGACACCGGAAACAACATGGAATGATCGACGAACGCACGACGAGGTCGAACCGATGACTCTGCCCGTATCTCGTGTGACCCGTTTCGAATCATCTTGTAAAATCAGTGTATAACGCCGGAGTCTGCACGCCAGCCCCGACAGTCCGAAAAAGGCGTCGCAGCTGTGGATAGAGCTTTGGAAACTGATTCAGCCTGAGTCAGTAAAGGATTCAGCGGATTGCGTTTTTTAGGGATGTCCACAGGGTCGAATTTTTTCGCGATTTCGACCGCACGAAGCCTGCCATGAGGCAGTGGAGCCGCCCGTAACGGCGACGCAAGTGTCGCCAGCAGGCAAGGAAGCGGAGAAACACCCTCCCCGCTTCTCGGAATAAAGCCATCGAAAAGGTCGATCAGCCCTTTTCGGCGAGACGTGCTTCCAGAAGAGCGACGCGCGCCAGAAGGGCGTCGTTTTCCTCGCGGGCCCGCAGCGCCATCTCGCGCACAACCTCGAATTCCTCACGCTTGACCACATCCATCGTGTTGAGGATGCGCTCGCCCTGCGTCCGGAACATCGTCTCCGCCTCGCGCCGCACGCCTTGCGCCGCGCCGGCCGCGTCCGTCATCAGCTTGGCAAGATCGTCGAGAATGCGGTTTGCGCCTGTCGTCGTCATGATGTCCCTCCGGGATCGCGGTTGGAGCGCCGCATGGCGCCTGTGATATGGAGGTAGGAGAGGCAGGGCCGGCTTGCAAGGAAAAACCAGTGAATCATGGGGCTTGCAACCCTCGCTTCGCTTGACCCCATGCATGCCGCCCGCCATGGTCCCGAGCAGGCGGGCGTGGCGAAAGACCGGTCCGCAAAGAAACCACCCGTCGCAGGTCCTGATCCGTTGCCGGGTCTGCCAAAGGATCGGCCGGGTGAAACCGAGGCTGAAGCACGTCCTTTGGAACCCATCGCAAGCCTTCTTTCGATCCTGCCCTTCCCGGAGATCGATCCCGTCCTGATCGCTATCGGCCCGCTGCAGATCCACTGGTACGGTCTTGCCTACGTCGCGGGCATCCTGCTCGGCTGGTTCTACGCCCGCCGTATCGTGCGCAACGAGACGCTGTGGGGCGGCAAGGCACCGATCACCGAGGTCGATCTCGACGACTTCCTCCTCTGGGTGGCCGTCGGCATCGTCGGCGGTGGGCGCATAGGCTACATCCTGTTCTACGACCTGCCCTCCGTTATCGCCAATCCCCTGCGGGCTTTCGAGATCTGGAACGGTGGCATGTCTTTCCATGGCGGCCTCATCGGCACGATCCTCGCCATGCTGATCTTCGCTCGCAAGCGGTCCATTCCGATCTGGAGCCTGTTCGACGTCGTGGCCGCCGTGGTGCCGATCGGTCTGCTCTTCGGCCGCCTCGCCAACTTCATCAATGGCGAGCTATGGGGTCGCCTCTCCTCCATGCCCTGGGCCATCGTGTTCCCGACCGGCGGGCCGTTCGCGCGCCATCCGAGCCAGATCTACGAGGCAGGCCTTGAGGGCATTCTCCTGCTCCTCGTGCTAGCGTTCCTCATCTACAAGCGCCACGCCCTGCGTAAACCCGGGCTTGTCGCCGGCGTCTTCATCACCGGCTATGGCCTTGCCCGCATCTTCGTCGAGTTCTTCCGCGAGCCGGACGTGCAGATCGGCTATCTCGCAGGGGGCTGGCTGACGATGGGCATGCTGCTGTCGCTACCGATGGTCGGGCTTGGTGTCTGGGCGATTCTGCGCGCCCGCCGGGCCGCAACCCTTTCGAGGACGCGCCTGTGACCACGCCGCTTGCAGAGAAGATCAAGGCGATCATCCTGGCATCGGGACCGATCAGCGTCACCGACTACTTCGCGCTTTGCCTTGCCGATCCCGAACACGGTTACTACCGGACGCGCGAACCTTTCGGGCAAAGCGGCGACTTCATCACGGCGCCCGAGATCAGCCAGCTGTTCGGCGAGCTCATCGGCATGTTCCTGTTCGAGGCCTGGCGCCGTCACGGCCAGCCGGAAACGGTTGCCATTGCCGAGATCGGCCCGGGCCGCGGCACCATGATGGCGGATATCCTGCGTGTTCTTTCCCGCCTGTCACCGGAGCTCTATGAGAAGGCCAGCGTGCATCTGGTCGAGACAAGCGAGCGCCTGCAGAAGGTCCAGAGCCAGACGCTCGTCGCCCACAAGTTCAAGATCGCGTGGCACGAGAGCTTCGAGGAGATCCCGGACGGCTTCATGCTGCTGGTTGCCAACGAACTTTTCGACGCCATCCCCATCCGCCAGTTCGTAAAGACCGAGCAGGGCTTTCGCGAGCGCATGGTGGGCCTGGATGCCGACGACAATCTCTGCTTCACGGCAGGCGTCGCGACCATCGACCCTGACCTTTTGCCGCCAGGAGACAACCTGCCCCTCGGCACCATCTTCGAGGTCGCCCCGGCCCGTGACGCGGTCATGGCCGCCATTTCCGCACGGCTGAAGCGCACCGACGGCTCTGCCCTCATCATCGACTATGGCCATATGGCGACGAATTACGGCGATACGCTGCAAGCGGTTCGCGCCCATCAGTTCGACCCGCCGCTTGCCCACCCCGGCGAAGCTGACATCACGAGCCATGTGGACTTCGAACAGCTCGCCCGCCGCGCCGTCGCAGAGGGACTGCGGATCAACGGCCTGACCTATCAGGGCGATTTCCTGCTTGCCCTCGGCATCCGCGAACGTGCCGAAGCGCTTGCGCGCGGCAAGGACATCATCGTGCAGGAAGGCGTACGACAGGATGCCGAGCGTCTTTCCGGCTCGGGCGAAGGCAAGATGGGCGAACTGTTCAAAGTCCTCGCCGTCAGCCACCCCGCCGTGGCCCTCGTGCCGTTTCAGGCCTGAGCGGATCGCACCGCTGAAGATGCCGTCTTCGGCCTGCGCGATTGACACGGCAGGCGGCAAAAGGTCAACATCCCGCGCAAATCAGAGGCGAGCCATGCTTGGCATCGCTCGTTCCCGTGAAAACGCTGACATCAAAAAGGGCGAAAGACCAATGCAGGACGACGCCTTTCCCTCCCCCCTTCAGAGCGCGCTGCTCACCTCCGCATCGCCTTCCATCGCCCATGGCTTCTTCACCCGAGAGGGCGGCGTCTCGGAGGGAGTTTACGAGGGGCTGAACGTTGGCCTCGGCTCGAAGGACGACCGTGCCCATGTCGAGGAAAACCGCAGCCGCATTGCCGCATGGTTCGGCCAGCCTGTCGCAAAGCTCGCGACCGTCCATCAGATCCATTCGCCCGATGTCGTCACCGTCGGCCACGATTACGACGGCACGCGGTCGGAAGCCGATGCGCTGGTCACGATGGCACCCGGCATCGTGCTCGGCGTCCTCTCGGCCGATTGCGGCCCGATCCTTTTCGCCGACCCGCAGGCCCGTGTCGTCGGTGCCGCACATGCCGGCTGGAAGGGTGCGCTGACCGGCGTCCTCGAAAACACGATCTCCGCCATGATAAAGCTCGGCGCGACTCGCGGAAACATCGTCGCCTGCCTCGGCCCTTCCATCGGCCCCGGCAATTACGAGGTGGGGCCGGAATTCGTCGAGCGGTTCCTTGCTCACGACTCGACCTATACCAGCTTCTTCACCCCGTCCGAGCGCTCCGGTCACGCGATGTTCGACCTCCCCGGCCTGACCGTCGCGCGCCTTGTGGCGGCCGGCGTCAAGGCCGAAAAACTCGGCCTCTGCACCTATGAGGACGAGGCTCGTTTCTTTTCGTACCGCCGGACAACCCATCGCGGCGAGCCGGATTACGGTCGGCAGATTTCCGCCATCAGCATCAGGGAGGCATGACATGGCCCTTCACTTCACCCAGGACGAGTACGCCGCGCGCCTTGCCAGCCTCACGGCGAAGATGCGCGAGGACAAGCTCGACGCGCTGCTGCTTTTCGCGCAGGAGAGCATGTACTGGCTGACCGGCTACGACACCTTCGGCTACTGCTTCTTCCAGACGCTGGTGGTAAAATCCGATGGCTCCATGGTCCTGCTGACGCGGTCGGCCGATCTGCGTCAGGCGCGCCACACCTCCAATATCGAGCGCATCCAGGTCTGGGTCGACAGGGTCAATGCCGACCCGACGATGGACCTCAAGAACCTGCTGAGCGAACTCGACCTCCTCGGCGCGCGTATCGGGATCGAATACGACACGCACGGTATGACCGGCCGTATCGCCCGGCTGCTCGATCACCAGATGGCAAGCTTCGGACAGATCATCGACGCATCCATGCTGGTCGGACGGCTGCGGCTCATCAAGAGCCCCGCCGAAATCGCCCATGTCGAAAAGGCCGCAAGCCTGGCCGACGACGCGCTGGATGCAGCCCTGCCGCTGATCGGCCCCGGCGGCGACGAAGCGGCCATCCTCGCCGCCATGCAGGGCGCGGTTTTTGCAGGCGGCGGCGACTATCCCGCCAACGAGTTCATCATCGGGTCGGGCGCGGACGCCCTTCTCTGCCGCTACAAGGCCGGCCGCCGCAAGCTCGATGCGCAGGACCAGCTCACGCTTGAATGGGCCGGCGTCAGCGCCCACTACCACGCGGCCATGATGCGCACGATCGTCGTCGGCGAGGTGACCAACCGTCATCGCGAGCTTTACAGCGCCTGCCGCGAAACCATTCAGGCGATCGAGATGGTCCTTCGGCCGGGCAACACTTTCGGCACCGTTTTCGATGTCCATGCGAAGATCATGGACGAACGCGGCTTGGCCAAGCACCGGCTGAACGCCTGCGGCTACTCGCTCGGCGCCCGTTTCTCGCCCTCGTGGATGGAACAGCAGATGTTCCACGCAGGCAATCCGCAGGAGATCCTGCCCAATATGTCGCTTTTCGTGCACATGATCATCATGGACAGCGACAGCGGTACGGCCATGACGCTCGGGCAGACCTACCTGACGACCGACGGTGCGCCACGGGCTCTGTCGCGCTACGGCCTCGATGTCATCGACCTGTGACGGGCGCCCGGCGATAGAGCGGGGACAGGCGCTCGCCAGCCCCAAAAAGGATAAGCCCGATCAAAACGGGTTCTTAGGATTATCGCGATAGACTGGCCGCCTCGACGCTCAGCACCGAAGGGATAGGCCCTTCGGATGGCGTCACAGTGTGCCAGCGTATCGGCGTATATACTGCAGCTATCCTGACGTTCGCCATGAGGCGTACCGGGTGCTGGAGACGGGCGACGTGCGCTGCATCTGTCCAGGACGGAGGTCGACCGTGCGCACCCTCTTCGCAACGACGACGAACATCGCGCGCAGCCGCGCCGCAGCAACGCTCTTGGCCCTCCCTTTCCTTTTCGCGCTGTCGTCCTGCAACAGCATCGACGCGCTGACCCCGCCGGAGAATGTCGGCGACGGCAGCTATCAGTCCTCGCCGGTCAATCAGGCCGACCTCGACACCATGTCGTCGCAGCAGCCGGTGGTGAACAGCGCGCCCGCCGGTGCGGTCGCCGTCCATGAAATGCGGGTCCAACGGTCGGCAAGCCTGTCCGATCCGAACTATACCGATCAGGCCGCACCGCGGGCGGACCAGCCCGACATCACCGGCACCGCCTATGCACGTGGCGACGAGAGCTACCGCAATCCTGCGGGCTCCTTCGAGGCGCAGGCTCAAGCGCTCTCCAGCAATCCGCCCCCGCAGGTCTCAGCGTCCGAAAGCGCGGTCGGCTTTCCTGCAAACGGCAACCAGGTCAGCGAGACCGAGGCCGCCGCACGCACGCGGAGCGCCGAGGCGCCGCGATCCGAGCCGGCAGAAACAGCGCAGAACGATGTACCCGCCGAAGCCGGCAGCGCACCGGAAGAGCAAGCCGCCATCGCCCCGGCCGCCAAGGCAGGCCCTGCCGGCAGCATCCGCTTTCTCCCCATCATGGGCGCTCCCGTCGAGGCTATCCGCCCCCTCTCCGAGCAACTGGGCTCCGAAGCCCGCTCGCATGGTCTCACCATCAAGACGGCGGCCGAACCCGGGAGCCAGCATATCCTCAAGGGCTATTTCTCGGCCTTCAAGGATGGTCGCAAGACCACGATCGTCTACGTCTGGGACGTGCTCGATCAGGCCGGCAACCGCCTGCACCGCATCCAGGGGCAGGACAGCGTCGAGACCAAGGGCGCCGATCTCTGGTCGGGCGTCCCCCCGCAGACGATGCGCGACATAGCCACAAAGAGCGTCGGGCAGTACGTGACCTGGCGGGATGCCACGGCAGGTTGAGAATGGCCGATTGAGAATGAGCGCGCCCGTCTTTTCGAAGCCTCTAAAACGCCTTTTCCGGCACCGCCTTCGAAATCTTTTTCGGATAAACCCTCTCCATACCGGCGTTCCTCTTGCATTCGAGGATAAGGCCGCTATGAAGCGCCCATCGGCATCGACAGGGGCACGCTCCTTGAGACCGACGCGCATTGGGATGCGGGTTTACGGAATCTTGCGGATTACGGCAAACGGACCGTCCGGTTCGGGCCTATCCCGGACAGCACGACAGGCGGACCATCGATGAAGGTTTTCGCGGGCAATTCGAACCGGCTCCTCGCCGAAGCGATCTGCAACTATCTCAATCTTCCGCTCGGGCGGGCAACGGTCCGGCGTTTCGCCGATCAGGAAATCTTTGTCGAGATTCAGGAGAACGTGCGCGGCGAGGATGTCTTCCTCGTCCAGTCCACGTCCTTCCCGACGAACGATCATCTGATGGAACTGCTGATCATGATCGACGCCATGCGCCGCTCGTCGGCACGGCGCATCACGGCCGTCATCCCCTATTTCGGCTATGCCCGTCAGGACCGCAAACCCGGCCCGCGCACACCGATCTCCGCAAAGCTCGTAGCGAACCTCATCACCGAAGCCGGTGCCGACCGCGTGCTGACGCTCGACCTGCATGCCGGCCAGATCCAGGGCTTTTTCGACATCCCCACGGATAATCTCTACTCCGTGCCGATCCTGACGCGCGACGTGAAAGAGCATTACGAGCTTAGCAACGTCATGGTCGTTTCGCCCGACGTCGGCGGCGTGGTGCGCGCCCGCGCGCTCGCCAAGCGCCTGGACTGTCAGCTCGCCATCGTCGACAAGCGCCGTGAACGCGCAGGTGAATCCGAAGTCATGAACGTCATCGGCGACGTCACCGGCAAGGATTGCCTGCTGATCGACGACATCGTCGATAGCGGCGGCACGCTCTGCAACGCGGCGGAAGCCCTGCTCAAGAACGGCGCAACCAGCGTCACGGCCTACATCACGCATGGCGTGCTCTCAGGCGGCGCCGTCGCGCGCGTCACCTCGTCCAAGCTGAAGGAGCTCGTCATCACCGACAGCATCCAGCCAACGACGGCCGTGCAGTCCGCGCACAATATTCGCGTGATTTCGACCGCAAACCTGATCGGCGAGGCCATCAACCGCACCAGCCAGGAAGAATCCGTATCCAGCCTGTTCGACTGACATCGCGCCCGGCTGCGGGCGTGTGCCTCAGCTGTTGATGACGATCATCCCGCCGATCAAGAGCACTGCGCCGATGGCGGTGCGCAAGGTCAGCGCTTCCCCAAGGAACACGCTGGCGAGCAGCGGCACGAAGCAGAACGTCAGCGCCATGAACGAATAGGCGATCGTCAGCGGCACGCTCTTCAGCACGAAGATCCAGACCAGTGTTCCCACGCCATAGACCGCAAGCGCCGCGATCATCAGCGGATTGAGCAGAAGCGCAACGATGCCGGCCACGCCGAAGTCGCCCGTGGTGCGGCTCGACAGCTTGAACAATACCTGCCCCATTGCGATCATCAGTGGCGTTCCGATCAGGCCCAACCAGAGAGCCGGGTTGTCGTTTCCCCCGATCATGCCGCAGCCGTCTCGTTGCGGCCAGCGACGTTCCCTGCCCTCTCGACCGTCTCGCAATAGAAGATGTCGCGGCCGATATCCTCGCAGACATGGATCGCGGGAACCGGGTGGAGGGCGCGCAGGAAGGAGTGCGTATAGGGAAAGAAGTTGAAGTGCGGATTGAAGCTGTAGCGATACTCCCGCTCGCGCGGTACGACGATGATTAACCGGCGGCGCGCGATCCGGCGCAACTCGGAGATAGCCTTCCGATAGTCGAGCACATGCTCGATGACATGCGTGCAAATGACCGTATCGAATTCGCCATCCGCAAAAGGCAGATCCTCGATACGAGCAGCAACATATTCGACACCCGGAAGACTTGCGGCATCGTCGACCACGAAATCGACGCCAGTCACGCGACTGAGGGCCGGCTGTGCTGCCTGAACATGTTTCAGGAGCGCGCCGGTCCCGCAGCCGACATCGCAGACGCTTTCACCTTCGATCGCGCCGGCGATACGACGGATGCAGGCGACCGAGTTATCGGTCCCCTCATGCACGCGCGGGTGCTTGCGGTAGAGGTCCTCATATTCCGCTTCCGTCAAAAATGGCGCGCGGGCGCGAAAGCTGGCGAGATGGACGATGTGCTCGCCCCAGACCAGCTTGGCGGCCGCACGGAACAGACGAGAATCCCGCACCACCGGCGGCAGCAGGTCTTCCAGCACGAAGCGGATACGGTTGGTGGTCTCGCGGTTCATCGCCCGGCCTCCGGCATCACGCAGCCGCACTCCGCGCATCGCCCGTTTCCTGCGGCATCGGCTTGGCCGAGACAGACATGCTTTCGGACAGGAAAGGGCTCGACGGCAGGGCCATGTAGTGCAGCCGCAGCTGCTCTGCGCGAGCACGGGCAAGAGAGTCTAGGATCAGACCGGCGGTAAACATCATGAACGAAATCATCATCAAGGCAACCGACAGTACCCAGGTCGGCATGCGCCGAACGAGACCTGTCTCGAAATATTCGACCAGGACAGGCGCCATGAAGACGAGGCTCGAAGCCATGAAGGCGGCGCTGATGGTGCCGAAGAAGGTGAAGGGCCGCGTCTCCTTCATCAGCATCGCAAACATCCAGAGGATCCGCCCGCCGTCCCGGAATGTGGAGAGCTTGGAATGCGATCCTTCCGGCCTCCGGCCGTAATCGAGCGGCATCTCGCAAACCGGGAGCTTCAGCCTCGAAGCATGCACGGACATCTCGGTCTCGATTTCAAACCCGCCGGAAATGGCCGGAAAGCTCTTGGCAAAGCGCCGCGAGAACACACGGTATCCCGAAAAAATGTCGGTAAAATCATTGCCGAACAAAGTCCGGTAAAGCCGATTGAACAGCCGGTTGCCGAAGGCGTGCCCCTGCCGGCCCGCATCCGCCTTAACGCCCCTTCGCGTGCCCACCACCATGTCCGCGCGCTCGGAGATCATTGTGGCGATCAACGCCGGCGCGTCCGCCGCCGCGTAGGTGCCGTCGCCATCCGCCATCACGTAGACATCGGCATCGACGTCGGAGAACATGCGGCGCACGACATGGCCCTTGCCCTGCCGCGTCTCCCGCGTGACGTGGGCACCCGCGAGCGCTGCGCGCAACGCCGTCTCATCGGTCGAATTGTTGTCGTAAACATGGATGCGCGCAAGGGGCAATGCCGTGCGGAACGCATGAACGACCGACACGATCGTCGCCGCTTCATTATAGCATGGAAGGAGTACGGCGATCCTGAGATCTGTCGGAAGCGTCTGCATCGATGTCATCCGTGGCGATCGCACGACAATGACCGGGAAATCTTAAGGTCTCGTTGAAGACGATACCCGGTCAATGGTCGATGATCGAGCGCTCCGGTTACCCTTGTTCGACAAAGGTTTTTTCACCTTCGCCTTCTATGGTTCCTGCCAGCCGGACACCCCGGATGACGATTGCGAGGCCTTCCGCCGTGACCCTTTCCGAACCCGCCTCTCGCAACGTCGCGCCATCGACAGCAACATCGCCGAAAAGGGCCGTCACGCCTCGGGTCGCGGTCTTCCTCGCCATTCTCGTCGTCGCCATCGCCTCCATCGTTGCCGGTATCAGGGCTACGGATTATGTCGGGGCAGACAATGACGACGCCATGCGCCTCGTCGAGATCAGGGATTTTCTCCTCGGACAAGGCTGGTTCGACATGATGCAATACCGCCTCGGCCTGGACGGCGGTACCCTGATGCACTGGTCGCGCCTCGTGGATCTGCCGATCGCCGGGCTGATTATCGTCTTCGGCCTGTTCCTGAAACCGGAGGCCGCCGAGGCGGCAGCTCTCTTCATCTGGCCGATCCTGTTGATCGTCCCCGTCGTCGCGGGCGTGGCCAGGGCCTGCCGGAATATCGGCGGATACCAGACCATGATGATCGGTCTCGTTCTGATCGCCATGTCGATGATCAGCAATGTGCGCTTCCAGCCGGGAAATATCGACCATCACAACGTCCAGCTTGCCCTGATCGCTCTGCTCGTGGCCGGCCTTACCGATCCTCTCGGCCGGACCAGCGGCCATGCCATTGCTGGCATCATGGCAGGGCTCGCCATCGCCGTCGGCGCGGAAACAACCCCGCTGGTGGCGGTCGCCGCACTGGTCGTCTCGCTCCGCTGGGCGTGGCATGGCCAGTCGATGGATAGAGCCGCCATGGTCTTCGGCCTGTCGCTTGCCGCCACGGTTGCGGCGACCTTCATCGCCACAACGCCGCCTCGGCTCTACGGGACGGTGACCTGCGACAATCTTTCATTCGGCTTCTTCGCCATCGCGACTGCGGGCGGTCTGGCGCTTTATCTTTCCGCCCTCATCACAAGCCAGCGTTCGCGACGGGCACGCATTCTGGCCCTTGCCGCCTCGGGTGTGGCCGTTGCCGCCATCACGCTCTCGAGCGCACCGCAATGCCTGCAAAATCCCCTCGCCTCGCTCGATCCACTCCTGAAGACCCTCTGGCTGGAACGAGTACAGGAAGCGCAGTCGATCGTACAAACGGTGCAGACCATGCCTTCCTATCTCGGCTTCGGCTTTGCGGCCGGCATCATCGCCATCATCGTCTGCCTCGTGCGCATCTGGCGAAACGACCGTCGGGAACTGCATCTCGTCTTCCTCGCGCTCTGCCTTCCAACGCTTGCGATCAGCATGATTCAGATCCGCGGCACCACCTTCCTCAATTTTCTGTCGATTTTCCCCTTGTCGCTTGCGGTTTCCGACCTGCGTACCCGAGCACACCGCGAACCGAAAATCATCGGCGCGGAACTCGCCTTTGCCGGGCTGATGCTGGTCTCGCTCCCGAGCGCCTGGGCTGTCGCTGCAGCGGGCGTGGCAAAGATCACCGGTGCGGACGACACGGTGATGGGGGGGATAGCGCCGAGCGCCTGCGTCGCACGTGACGCGATCGCTCCGTTGGCCGACGAACCCATCGGCGTCGTGGCAGCTCCCTCCAATCTAGGCGCCTCTATCCTGCGCTTCACGCACCACCGCGTGCTCGCGGCTCCCTATCATCGCAACCAGGCGGGCATGCTTGCGGAACTGAATATCGGACTTGCCCCGGCTGAAACCGCGAAAGATCTTTTGATCAGGAACGGCGTCACACTGCTTGCCTTCTGCGCTACGGACGGCCAGACAAGCCTGATTGCGGATCATGCTCCCGACGGGCTCTATGCCACGCTCGGCCAGGGCATTGTTCCCGCCTACCTTCAGCCCGTCACGACTTCGGAAAAGATGGTCCTGAAGATTTTCCGGGTCGAGCTTTGAGCGCCTGCTCTCTCAGGTGCGCGTGGGTACGGCACAGGCTTCGCCGCCGGAGAAGAGACGTGAGCGGGTGAGGAACCGTTTCTCGCGACCGTTGTCCAGTGAGAACATGCCGCCGCGCCCGGGAACGACATCGATGATCAGCTGCGTAAGTTTCCAGACCTCGAACTGGCTGCCGCTGATATAGACTGGCACGCCACCGATCTCGCCAAGGCATACGTCGTGATCCCCGACGATATAATCGTCCGCCGGATAGCACATGGGCGAGGAGCCATCACAACAGCCGCCGGACTGATGGAACAGAATGTCGGGATGATCCTGGCGGATCTCCTCGATGAAGGCGAGCGCCACCTCTGTTGCAAGAACCCGTTTCTGCCCGTCCGGCATATCGCCGGCGACAATGCCATGCATGTGGATAGTGTCCATTTATGAGATATGCCTAAATTTAGTGAGTGACGACCTGTTCATAATTGTGACATAGTTGCGTCCACGATTTGGGAGGATCACATCATGTCGTACCGCACGGAGTGCTATCTGAGCTGCATCAGTCTCTCACTGCTCTTGTGGAGCGCGCTGGCTCTGGTCGTTCATCACGGTTGACCGCGACCGCATGCCACCTCCCTGACAACGGGAGATGGCCTCACGGATGCGCGGATTCCCTCTGGTCTCAGAAGAATCCGAGAGCTTTCGGGCTATAGCTGACCAGCATGTTCTTGGTCTGCTGATAGTGATCAAGCATCATCTTATGCGTCTCGCGCCCAATGCCGGACTGCTTGTAGCCGCCAAAGGCAGCGTGGGCGGGATAGGCATGGTAGCAGTTCGTCCAGACACGTCCTGCCTGTATGTTGCGGCCGAAGTTGTAGCAGCGGTTCGCATCGCGGCTCCATACGCCGGCACCGAGGCCGTAGAGCGTGTCGTTGGCGATCTCAAGCGCTTCCGCGTCATCCTTGAAGGTGGTGACCGAGACCACGGGGCCGAAGATTTCCTCCTGAAACACCCGCATCTTGTTGTGGCCCTTCAGCACCGTCGGCTTGACGTAGAAACCACCGGCAAGCTCGCCCTCAAGCATGTTGCGCTCGCCGCCGATGAGAACTTCCGCGCCTTCCTGGCGGCCGATGTCCATGTAGGACAGGATCTTGTCCAGCTGCTCGGAGGACGCCTGCGCGCCGATCATGGTGGCCATATCGAGCGGATTGCCCTGCTTGATGGCTGCCACGCGCTTCAGCGCTTTTTCCATGAACCTGTCGTAGATCTTTTCGCTGACCAGCGCCCGGCTCGGGCAGGTGCAAACTTCGCCCTGATTAAGCGCGAACATGGCGAAGCCCTCGAGCGCCTTGTCGAGATAGTCGTCATCCTCCGCCATCACGTCGGCAAAGAAGATGTTCGGCGACTTGCCACCGAGTTCGAGCGTGACCGGAATGAGGTTCTGGCTCGCATATTGCATGATGAGCCGGCCGGTCGATGTCTCCCCGGTGAAGGCAACCTTGTTGATGCGCGGATTGGTGGCGAGCGGCTTGCCGGCCTCCAGACCGAAGCCGTTCACGATGTTGAGCACGCCCGGCGGCAGCAGGTCGGCGATCAGTTCGGCCCAAACGAGGATGGATGCCGGTGTCTGCTCGGCCGGCTTTAGGATGACGCAGTTGCCGGCCGCCAGTGCCGGGGCTAGCTTCCACGCGGCCATGAGGATCGGGAAGTTCCAGGGGATGATCTGCCCGACGACGCCAAGCGGCTCGTGGAAGTGATAGGCAATGGTATCGCGATCGACTTCGCCGATCGTGCCTTCCTGAGCGCGGACGCAGGACGCGAAATAGCGGAAGTGGTCGATAGCGAGCGGCATGTCGGCCGCCATGGTCTCGCGCAACGGCTTGCCGTTGTCCCAGGTCTCCGCCCGCGCCAGCAGCTCCATATTGTCTTCCATGCGCTGGGCGATTTTCATCAGAATATTGGCGCGCTCGGTGGTCGAGGTGCGGCCCCATTTGTCCTTGGCGGCATGGGCGGCATCGAGCGCCAGTTCCACGTCGGCGGCCTCCGAGCGGGCGATCTTGCAGAGCACGCCGCCCGTGACGGGGGTCGTATTGTCGAACGTCCGGCCGCTTGCGGCGTCGCGCCAAGCCCCTCCGATAAAGTTGCCGTACGTCTGCTTGAACGGGTTCTCGACGATCTTCTGGTGCAGCATGTGGTTCTCCTCCAAAGGACAGCTACCTCTGTCTGGAGAGAACCTGCGCCGGAACATCGCGTAGCAAAAGAGGCGGAAACCGCTTCGGGGGCGCGAATGTCTCACATCTGCGACAAGGGTGCAGTGCAACCCGTGCTGCACCGCAAACAGCAGCCTTCTCAGTCGATCGAGAGCTTCTTCATCTTCCGGTAGAGAGTTGCCCGGCTGATGCCGAGGCTTTCGGCAGCAGCCGACACATTCCCACTGGCCCGAGACAGCACTCGGCGAAGCGCGGCACGCTCCGCGTCATCGAGGTTCTCGTGTTCGCCTGAGGGACGGTCGTGCAGGAGGTCCGAGGCAGGAATGCCTGCCGCGATTCTCACATCATCGATCCCGAGCGTCAGCCGGGCCGCCCGCGTCGCACCGAGGACGAGGTCGTCGCGATCGATGGCGAGGAGCGCCGGTGTCGCTTTCCCCTCCGCCGGCACGAGGAGCACGCGATGGCCTTTGAAGGCCCGGTGGAAGAGATTCGATTCAATCCGCGCTGCGGCATCGCGCACCGCCTGCGAGAGAATGGTCATAGCCATCTCCCCGGCGTCTTCCCGGCAGGTGGAGATATCGATTGCCGCCGTGACCCGCCCCCGGTGGTCACGGATCGGTGCCGTGGCGCAGGAAAGACCGGTGTTGCGGCTGAGGAAATGCTGGTCGCGATAGATGACGATGGGCCGCTCGTCGGCAATGGCCGTTCCGATGCCGTTGGTGCCGACGCTGGCCTCGCTCCAGAGCGTACCGGACCACAGACCTATTCCACGAAAATCATCGTCGTCGCCGGCTGCGCCCCGCCGGTCCAGCGCGACGCCGTTGCCATCCGTCAGCAGCAGGCAGCAACCCGCCTTCCCGACTGTCGCAAACAGCCGGTCGATCTCGCCCCGCGCCTCTTCGAGCAAGGCTCCGCTCTCCTCACGGGCATCGCTGAATGCCCGCTCGTCGAGCCGGAGCGGCGACCGCGCTTCCTCCGGCGAAAGTCCATGAACGGTCATGCATCGCCGCCACGAGGCGGCAACGGGCGAACTGGCTGCCGCAGACGCATGATGCGCCACGGCCTGAACGTGATCCGAATGGTTCATCCGCTCTCCTCCCCGAAAGCTGACGGTAAGGGCACTATAACGGGATTTCCGGAAAGGTCCATGCCGGGCGCGCCGGGGCTCCCGCTGTTGCCGGAACGGTCCATTCAGGAAATTTCGCGCGGGCCTGTGTCCTCTCGGCTTTCAACTTGCTACAGCGAAAGGACACCATGCCCGCAAGGGCCAGCTCTTTCATATCCTTCCGACGGACGATCATGCTGCGAGACATCTCCTTCCAGAGCCTGTTCATGGGCCTGCTCACGGCCTTTGTCGGCTTTGCCAGTTCCTTCGCCGTCATCCTTCACGGACTGTCGTCCGTGGGTGCGACGGAAGCCGAGGCAGCATCCGGGCTGATGGCCCTCTCCGTCTCCATGGGCATCCTCGCGATCCTTTTGAGCGTCTGGACCCGTCTGCCCATCAGCATAGCCTGGTCGACCCCGGGCGCAGCCCTGATCGCCAGCTCTGGTGCGATTGCCGGCGGATTTCCAGCCGCCGCAGGTGGCTTCGTTCTCTGCGGCGTCATGATCGTCATCGCCGGCCTCTGGCGCCCGCTCGGCCGGCTTGTCGCCATGATCCCCGCCCCGCTCGCAAACGCCATGCTCGCGGGCGTCCTGCTCTCGCTCTGCTTTGCTCCGGTCAAGGCCGTGGGGATCGATCCCGCCCTCGGCCTGCCGATCGTGCTGGCCTGGGCAATCGCCGGAGCGATCAACCGGCTGCTGGCCGTGCCCGCCGCCCTCCTCGCCTTCACCCTCGTCATCGTCTTCGGCATCGATATTCCGCCGGGCACGATGGACCGCGTCGTCGAAACGCTTGTCCCGCAGCCAGTGTTTGTCATGCCGGTGTTCACTCTCGCAGGTCTCGTGTCGATCGCCCTGCCCCTCTTCGTCGTCACCATGGCGTCGCAGAATATCCCCGGTATCGCGGTGCTGAAAGTCCACGGCTATTCACCCGAGCCGGGTCCGCTCTTTGCCGCAACCGGTGTCTTCTCGCTCTTCGCCGTGCCCTTCGGCGGCCATGCCGTCAACCTGGCGGCGATCACGGCGGCCATGTGCGCCGGGCCGGATTCGCATGCCGACCCGGCACGACGCTACTGGTCGGCCATCATCGCCGGCATCTTCTACATCGTCTTCGGCCTTCTCGCGGCCACCGTGACCCTGCTCGTCGGTCTCGCGCCGCCCGTGCTCATCCAGGCCGTGGCGGGCCTTGCGCTGATCGGGGCCTTTGCGACGTCGGCCTCCGCCGCGTTCAAAGACGCAGAGACCCGGGACGGTGCGGCCATTACCTTCCTGGTTACGGCATCCGGTGTCAGCTTCGCCGGCATCTCCGGCGCGTTCTGGGGTATTGTGGCGGGCGGGCTCATGCTGCTCCTCGCCCATGTCAGGTCCGGACGCAGCAAAGCTTCACGCACCTCCTGACGGCTGCGCCTTGCGAGATCTTCAGGCTGCCGTTGCGGTGGGAAGATCGACGATGTCTTCGTCGAGCGATGGGGGGCTGGCCTCGATAGCGGTCATGACCGCGGTCTTGATGTCGGAAAGTGGCTGCGGTTTCCCGAAAAGATAACCCTGGACCTGCAAGCACCCCTCACCTCTCAGGAACGTCATATGCTCCTCCGTCTCCACGCCTTCGGCGAGCACGGGGATATCGAGGCTGCGTGCGAGGATGATGGTCGAGCGCACGATCGCTTCCGCAGGTCGGCTGCGACCGATGCCATCGACAAAGCTGCGGTCGATCTTGATCTTGTCGAACGGAAAGTTCTGCAGCGTCGACAGCGAGGAATAGCCGGTGCCGTAGTCGTCCATGGCGATCTTTACGCCCATGGCCTTCAGCTGTCGGATAATGTGCAAGGCGTGCTGCTGGTCGCCAATGATACCGGATTCGGTGATCTCGAGTTCCAGCCGATCCGCCGAAAGGCCCGTCTGGAGCAGGATGTCGCGCACACGGTGCGGCAGGAGCATATCGGCCAGCTGGGCAGGCGCGACGTTGACGGCGATGCGGACGGGCTGTGCCCAGGACGAGGCCTCCCGGCAAGCCGTTTCCAGCACCCAGTCACCCAGCGTCTGGATGAAGCCCGTCCGCTCCGCCAGCGGAATGAACTCGGCGGGCGACACCATACCCCGTGTCGGGTGACGCCAGCGCAGCAGCACCTCGTATCCGATAATATCACGGCTCAGCGTATCGTTCTGGGGCTGGTAATAGAGTTCGAGTTCGCCACGATCGATGGAATGATGAAGATCGATCGAAAGAAGGCTGCGGTCGCGCGTGGCCGCATCCATACTCGGTTTGTAGAACCGCACAGCGCCGGCTCCGTTGGCCTTGGCCCGGTGCATGGCAAGATCCGCCTGCGCCACAAGGTTGATAGCGGTCTGCGCCGAGCCAGGAAAGAGCGAGATACCGGCACTTGCCGTCACGCGGAACGCTCGGCCCTCGAGATCCATCGGCAGGTTCACGGCGCCGAGGATCCGTTCGGCGAATTCCTTCGCGTCGGTCTTTATGAAGAACTGATCCCGAACGGCCACGAACTCGTCGCCCCCGACACGCGCGAGGAACTCGCCATGCTGCAGAATACCGGATACCCGTTCGGCGATTGTCCGCAAGACACGGTCGCCGACCGCCTGCCCATGGGCATCGTTCACATCCTTGAACCTGTTGATACCGATAGCCACCAGCGCCAGACGTGCCGTGTCGTCCCGCGGCTGCCGCATCGCCTCGCCGACATGCTCATGCAGCGCTTCGCGGTTTGGAAGGCCCGTCAAAGGGTCGTGCAGGGAGAGATGGCGATACCGCTCGGCTGCCATCTGATTGGAGTTGAGGTCGATCACATAGGCGGAGGCGCCGAGCGCCATCATGACGGCCATGATCAGCAGAACCATGGCGGCGAGCACGCTTTCCGCCACTGCCATTGCAGGGATCGACATCGTGGGATCCGGAACCACCGTCATACCTGCCATAGCGGTGAAATGCAGCGAAAGAATCGCGAGAACGAGGCCCGTCGCACCGCCATATTTGCAGAAGCGGGTGACCGGTCGAGCGATCCGGTTGGTGGCAATGGCGCCGAGACCGACGGAAAGAACGACGGCGACAACCGTGAGCACCGTATCCCAGGTCTTTAATCCCGCCACGAGCAGCGCGGCCATTCCTGCATAATGCATGGACACGATGCCAAGCCCGACAATGCCACCCCCGACCTCGATGGTAACACCGGTGCGCCGTCCAGCCGTGACGGCGAAGCCGAACAGGGTGAAACCAACGGCGATCGCCAGCGACCACATCGTCATAAGCGGATCATAGGCGTGATCGATCGGCATCCGGTAGCTGAGCATCGCGATGAAATGCGTGGACCAGATGGTGGAGCCGCCGATACTGCCGGACAGAAACAGCCAGTTCAGCTTCTGGACGCCCTGGGTCCGCCGCACCCGGGCATAAAGCCGCATCGTGAGGACCGAGCCCAGGATGCAGACGACAAGCGCCGCCATCAGCAGAGGAAAGTTATGATCGATCGTCATGCAGGAAAGAATGGTCGGCATGGCACACCTATAAGAGACAGCTTGTGCATGCCACGTCCGCTGCCTTCAGATCCTTAACGTGCCGATGCGATCTCGCAGGACGGTTACCGACCTCTGAAGAGCCTCAAGAGCGGGAACCATTGCAATTCCGGGCGTTCTCCGTTATGGACGCGCGTCCGCGCAGACACCCTTGGAGGCAAACGCGGATGAGGCCTCAAAACCTCAATTCGCAAGGCCAGCGCGCCCTGCGAATGCTTCACAACAAGAAAGGTACTGCCATGAGCAACGCAACTTACGAGCTCAAGGCCGAAACGCGCGAACGGGTTGGTAAGGGGTCCTCCCGTGAACTTCGCCGCAACGGTCTTATTCCTGCTGTCATCTACGGTGACAAGCAGACACCGATTTCCATCGCCCTGTCCACGAAGGAAGTCACGCAGCGCATTCATGCCGGCGGTTTCATGACCACGGTTGCCACGATCGACGTCAATGGCGAGAAGATCCAGGTCCTCCCGAAGGACTATCAGCTCGACCCGGTGCGCGATTTCACCATGCATGTCGACTTCCTGCGCGTGTCGAAGAACAGCGTCGTCACTGTTGAAGTGCCCGTTCACTTCGAAAACGAAGACAAGTCCGCTGCCATCAAGAACGGCGGCGTTCTGAACGTCGTCCGTCACACGATCGAACTGGTCGTTCCCGCGAACGCGATCCCGGAAGCCATCACCGTTGACCTCAGCAGCCTGACAAAGGTTGGCGACGGCATCCACATCTCGGACATCAAGCTGCCCGAGAACGCCACGCTGACGATCACAGACCGCGACTTCACGGTTGCGACCATCGCTGCTCCGGACGTCCTGACGGCCGAAGAAGAAGAAGGTACGCCAGCTGGCGAAGCTGCTGGTGATACGGCAAACGAAGGTAACGCCGAGTAAACCTTACTTACAGTTAGGTTTTACGAACGCTATCGTTTCTTTGAAAGGCCCGTCCGCACCCAGCAGACGGGCCTTTCTGCATTCAAAAGACGCTCCGCCGCTTCAATAACATTTAATGCTTTTATGGTCATGTTGCCGCAGGTTGTGCGGCATGTTCCAGCATGCGGCACCGTGCGGGGAACGAGTGATGGCAAGGGCGTTTTTAGGGGCAGGAGAATGATGCACTCCGTGGAACATCGCTTCGTCGCGATCGTCTGCGGCGCCATGCTGGTATTCGTCGCACCGCTGATCTTACTCTTCCTCTATCTCTCCTCAGATCGCATCGAGCGCGAGCAGATCGCCAATGCCGAAATCATGCTGGATGCCGGGGCAAAGGCGCTGGCAAAGCCGCTCTGGGACTTCGACACGGAAGCCATGAACCAGATCGTGCGCGCGCTGGCCGCCGACAGTAACATTGCCTTCGTCAGGGTTACCGGCACGTCGGGCGGACCGTCGGCAGCCTATCCTGCCAAGGACGATGAAAGCGCCGCGCCCCATTCGGTCTTCTCGCGAGACATCGTCTATGATGCTCCGTCAGGCCGGAAGTCCGTCGGAGCGGTCGAGCTACATGTGCGGAAAGAGGGTCTTCTTACCCGCTTCGGCAATGACGAACTCGTCATATTCTCGATTCTCCTCATTGCCATTGCGGTGGTCTTCATCGCCGCCATTATCGGCAATCGCATCACTGTCATTCGCCCACTCCTGCGCCTGACGGCCGCCATCGAGATGAGCCGCCTGTTCGGGTCGCGTCAAAGAGTCGAATGGGAATCCGACGACGAAATGGGCGCGCTCGTGTTGAAGTTCAACGAAATGCAGAGCCGTCTGGAAAACGAGCAGAACGCCCTTCGCCGTGCGCACGCGCGCTCCACCGAAATCTACAACCTGACCCCGGCCATGCTGTTCTCGATCGATCTGGAAGACCGGATCGTCGCCGTCAGCAATTTCTGGCTCAGCAAGACGGGCTATGCGCGGGAAGCCGTCATCGACCGTCTCTTTTCGGACTTCATCCAAACGTCGGCTCACGAGGCCTATCGCGAACGCCGTATCGCCGCAGGTCTGCAGAACACGTGTGAAGTGACCGTCCCCTTCCTGAAGGCGGACGGCGAGACGATGACTGTCCTGATACAGGAAACCATGACGCTCGGCCACGGCCAGACAGAGGATGCTGCCCTCGCCGTCATGACTGACATCACCGCGCTGAAGCAGGCGGAAAGCCGCAATCACGTGCAGGCCATGACGGACCACCTCACCGGCCTCCTCAACCGTCAGGGCTTCGAGGCAGCGCTGGACGCCGGCATCCGCAGGGCTGACGAGCGTTTCGGCGAACTCGCCTGCGTCTTCATCGACCTCGATCGTTTCAAGTGGATCAACGACAATTTCGGCCATGCCGTCGGCGACGAAGTTCTGCGGCAGGTCGTTTCCCGCGTCCGCGCCAACTTGCGCCCGGAAGATACGATGTCGCGTATCGGCGGCGATGAATTTGCCATTCTCATCAATGGCGAAAACGTCGAGACGCTGGCAAGCGACATCGGCGACAGCATCTGCGCGGGGCTTGCCGAACCGATCTATGTACGGGGCACCGAGCTGTCGGTCAGCTGCAGCGTGGGCATCGCCCTCTATCCGATCCATGCCGAAAACGCCTCGGATCTCCTGCTGAAATCCGACATCGCGATGTATGCGCGCAAGCATGGCGGCAAGAACGGCAAGCAGATGTTCGACACGTCAATGCTGGACGCCGCCCGCGAGCGCCACGAGATCGCCCAGTATATCGAAACAGGCCTGCGCGAAGACTGGTTCGAAGCTTACCTCCAGCCAATCGTCGGCATGAGCGATGGCCGTATCGTCGGGTTCGAAGCGCTGATGCGCCTGAACCATCCGGAAAAAGGCATTCTCCCCCCTGCCCGCATCATCGGCATCGCAGAGGAAACAGGAACGATCGGCCGCATCGGCGAGCGTATTCTGGAAAAGGCCATCGGACATCTCGCTGCTATCTCGCGACTGGAGGGCACGGGAGACACGTACATCGCGGTCAACTTCTCCCCGATGCAGTTCGAGACCACTCTCCCCCACAAGCTGGCGGCGCTGCTTCTCAAAAACCACATCGCGCCCAGCCGCATCGTGATCGAAATTACCGAAGCCGTGCTGATGCTCGACAGCCCGGAGGTCCATGCCGTGCTGAAGCAGCTCGGTGAATTCGGCTGCCGGATCGCGCTCGACGATTTCGGAACCGGCTATTCCTCGCTCAGCTATCTGAACCGCTTCCCCGTCGATATCGTCAAGGTGGACCAGTCCTTTACCCGGTCTCTGACGGCTGATGAGGTGGACGTCCGCCGCAAGAGCCGCATGCTGATCAAGGGCATCCGAACCATTTCGAACCAGATGGGCTATGACACGGTCGCCGAGGGAATCGAGACGCTGGAGGACTGGGAGCTGTTGAAGAAGCTCGGCATCGACTATGGCCAGGGCTACTTCTTCAGCAAGCCGATGCCGATCTGCGACATGCTGAAAATGCTGGAAAGCAATTCGGAAGCCAAGGCAACCACGGCCTGAACCGAATGTACCACGACAAGCGCCCAAAGAGGGCTGATGACGGGCAAGGAATGACGGCAGGCATGCAACGAACGAGATCATGGCAGGTACGTGGTTTGACGGTATCGGGCGCTGCCCTTCTGTGCGTCCTCTTGCCGACGACCCCTACCCTCGCGCAATCGTCCGAAGCGCCTGACGCTCAACGGACCATCACGATGCTGACGGAGGAATATTCGCCCTTCGCCTTCACCCGGGACGGTGAAATCACCGGGTCCTCGGTCGATCAGGTCCGCCGCATCATGGCCGAAGTCCATCCCAACTATACGCTCGACATCGTCCCATGGGCTCGCGCGATCGCCACGGCGGAAACAGACCCCGCGACCTGCGTCTTCACGACGACGCTGCTGCCAGAGCGCGCAGAACGCTTCAAATGGGTAGCGCCGCTGAATATCGATACGCTGATGCTGGTCGGCCGCACAGGCGGGAATGCGCGCCCTCTTTCGCTCGACGCTGCAAAGGCTTTTACGATCGCCGTTTACAAGGGTGACAGCGGTGAGCTGTTCGCAATCAACAAGGGATTTCCGCATCTGGATACCGCCCCCAGCATCGATCTTTCCCTGAAGAAGCTTCTCGCCGGCCGCGTCGATCTCGTGCTGCTGACCCGCAAAGCATACGATCAGTTGCGCGAACAGGGCCAGCCCCTCGAAGCCATCCTGGATGTGGAGACGACACGTTCCGGCATTGCCTGCAACAAAGCCGTGCCGGATCTGACCATCGCTGACATGCAGGCGGTTCTCGACCGCCTGATTGCAGACGGCACCCAGGCCGAGATGGAGCGTCGGTACGAAAAATCGTCGAAATAGGGTCTACTGCTGCCCGCGCGGCTTGACAGGAACGGGCCTGCGCGGTGCATGACACGGGCTGAACGGCATGCGTTGGCAACAATGACCATGCACCCGAACCGGCGACCGAACCGAGACGAAACATGCTGATCTTTGCAGGACTGGGCAATCCGGGCCCGAAATACGCGGGAAACCGTCACAATATCGGCTTCATGGCGCTCGACGCGATCCACCGTCGCCACGCCTTTTCACCATGGACGAAGAAGTTCAAGGCCGAGATCTCCGAGGGTGACCTCGGCGGCGAGCGCGTGCTGCTGCTGAAACCGCAGACCTTCATGAACCTCTCGGGCGAAGCTGTCGGTGAGGCAATGCGCTTCTACAAGGTTCCCGTGGGCAGCGTCGTCGCCATTTATGACGAGCTCGATCTGGTGCCCGGCAAGGCCCGACTGAAGACGGGCGGCGGCCATGGAGGACACAACGGCATCAAGTCCATGGACGCCCATTGCGGTCGCGACTACCGCCGCCTGCGCCTCGGCATCGGACATCCCGGCGCCAAGGAGCTGGTGGAACGCCACGTTCTCGGTGACTTCGCGAAAGCCGACCGCATCTGGCTCGACCCGCTGCTGGAAGCACTGGCTGATAATGCGGACATGCTGGCCAAGGGCGAGGATTCGCAACTCATGAACAAGCTTGCGCTCGCAACCGGCAGCCCGCCGCCCGCCGAGCCGGCGCCAAAGGCAAAGCCCGCAGGCCAATCCCACATCCGCGCGGCACGCAACCATGCCCAGCCGAAAATACTGCCGACGACCGGACCGATGGCGGACATGCTGAAGAAGATGTTTGGCAACAAGGACGAGTAAGCGGCCCGAGAGAACAAGACCGCCGCGATGGCCTGATCAGTCTTCCGGCTCGGTGGTCAGCATCATCGGAAACCCGGCTTCCTTGGCAAGGTCCGTCGCCTCTTTCGCCTTGGTCTCCGCGATGTCTCGCGCGCAGACCAGAAGGACGCAGGAGCCCATCTTGTGGGCGGTCAGCATCATCCGGTATCCGGTTTCTTCGCTCATTCGGAAAACGATCTTCAGCACCATGATGACGAAGTCACGCGGCGTGTAGTCGTCGTTGAGCAGAATGACCTTGTAAAGTTTAGGCCGGTCGAGCTTCGGCTTGGTCACGGTCTTCGGCGTGGTGGTTGTATCATCGCTCATGGGCAAATGCCTTCTGACGGAAAGGCCCGGATGCAGGCATGCCGCTATATCACATCGCAAGCCATCGGTTTCAAGTGCGGCTCAGGCCGCACCTCACCGGCTCGCCAAGAGAAGCTGCGCCGTCAGACCGCACCTGCGACAGCCCACCCCTTGACCCCTTAGCCGCTTTCGCCCATAGGCACCGCATTGCAAAACGAGAAGAGACGGGTCGTCACGCCATGGGTTTCAAATGCGGTATCGTCGGTCTGCCGAATGTCGGCAAGTCCACGCTGTTCAACGCGCTGACGAAAACGGCGCAGGCGCAGGCGGCCAACTATCCCTTCTGCACCATCGAGCCGAACACGGGTGAAGTCGCGGTGCCGGATCCCCGGATGCGCAAACTTGCCGACATCGCCAAGTCCAAGGAGCTCATTCCGACCCGCATCGCCTTCGTCGATATCGCCGGCCTCGTCCGTGGCGCGTCGAAAGGCGAAGGCCTCGGCAACCAGTTTCTCGCCAACATCCGCGAAGTCGATGCCGTGGTCCACGTGCTGCGCTGCTTTGAAGACGACGACATCACCCATGTCGAGGGCAAGATCGATCCGGTCGCCGACGCCGACACGATCGAAACCGAGCTGATGCTCGCCGACCTCGAAAGCCTGGAGCGCCGCACGGAGCAGACCCGCAAGCGGGCAAGTTCCAAGGACAAGGAATCGGTCGCCGCCCTGCCGATCATGGATGCATCGCTGAAGCTCCTGAACGAAGGCAAGCCGGTCCGCACACTTCTCTCCACGTTGAATGCCGAGGAACTGTTGATCCTGAAGGGTCTCAACCTCCTGACCTCGCATCCCGTCCTTTACGTCTGCAACGTCGCTGAAGCCGATGCGGTCGACGGCAATGCCCATACGCGCGCCGTCGAGGCGATGGCAAAAGCGCAGGGCGCGGAAACGGTGGTCATCTCCGCCGCCATTGAATCGGAAGTCGCACAGCTGCCGGAAGAAGAGTCGCGGGAATTCCTCGAGGCGCTCGGGCTGAGCGAAGCCGGTCTCGACCGTCTCATTCGCGCAGGCTACAAGCTCCTCGACCTCATCACCTACTTTACGGTGGGGCCAAAAGAGACACGCGCCTGGACCATCGAGCGCGGCACCAAGGCACCCGCTGCCGCCGGCGTCATCCACTCGGACTTCGAGCGCGGCTTCATCCGCGCAAATACCATCGCTTTTGACGACTACATCCAGTTCGGCGGCGAAAGCGGTGCAAAAGAAGCCGGCAAGGCGCGGGACGAAGGCAAGGAATATGTCGTGCAGGACGGCGACGTCATTCACTTCCGCTTCAACACCTAAGCGCTGACAAGCAGCGACAAGACAACGCCTCAGGCATCTCCGCTTCGGACATGCCTGAGGCCGTTTTGTTCAGTGACCTGAAAATTCGACCAGCGTGCGCACCTCGACGCCCAGTGCCTCGAGCTTCTTGCGCCCGCCGAGATCGGGAAGATCGATGACGAAGCACGCGGCGACGATGTCGGCGCCCATCTGCTTCAGCAGCTTGCAAGCGCCTTCCGCCGTGCCGCCGGTGGCGATCAGGTCGTCGATGACGATAACCTTCTCGCCCGGCGTAATGGCGTCGCGGTGCATTTCCATCTCGTCCACGCCATATTCGAGACTGTAGGCGATGCGCACCGTATCGTGCGGCAGCTTGCCCTTCTTGCGGATCGGCACGAACCCCGAGGACAGCTGGTGCGCAACGGCACCGCCGAGGATAAAGCCACGCGCTTCAATGCCCGCGACCTTGTCGATCTTGGTACCGGCATAGGGGTGCACGAGTTCGTCGATCGAGCGACGGAACGCACGGGGATTGCCAAGCAGCGTTGTGATGTCGCGAAAGAGAATGCCGGGCTTCGGATAATTCTCGATGGTGCGGATGGCGGCGGAAAGCTCGCTCTGAAGGGAAGACGTCATGAAAACGGAAGGCCTCGCAAAGGTCTGTTACCGGCAACTCTTAGCACCGGACCTGGCCGGGCCCTACAGCATTTTCGTGAAAATCGCACACCGCAAGGGAACGGTCCGGCCGGCAGCCGGACCGTTCGAAAATCTTCGTCAATCCGCGGCAGTGGGGCTCTTCTGCAGGTTTTCCTGCACCTTGCGCGCCACGGTCGGGTCGGATTGCGCAGCTGTGATGATCGTCTTGTAGTCGTTCAGCGACATGCCGGGAGAGGTTTCCACAGCCTTGATCATCTGCTGGTTTGCCTCGTTCTGCAGCTTCTGCTTGGCAGCGGCATCGGTCGTCGTGCCGATCTTCTGGGTATAATCCTGCCGTACCTTGTCCACCTGCAGATAGGCAACGGCGAACGCCTTCAGCTTCTCGTCGGTAATCGCAGCTTGCGGAGCCTGTCCCTGAGGCGCTGGAATCTGCGTGGCTCCGGCTTGCGGCGTGCGCGGCTGGGTCGCCTGCGGCTCCGCCGCCCCTTGCGCGAAGGCCGGCGACTGGACGACGAGAATACCGAGGAGCGCGGCCGTCAACGATGCGACGGGAGTGGAGGCAGCCTTGATACGGAGCGTCGTGGGGCGGTTGTTCATGAAGTGTCCTTCCGTGTTTCCGGGAAGCCGTCTGCTTCCGTTGCGTTTCTCAGCCCGCGCCCCTTCTGACCGACCCACCCGGCAAGAATGTGACGAGATGCAGATTTCCGGAACCATCCCTCCCTCTCGCGTGTTTGCAAAAGCTGTCTCGTGCGCAGGTACGGGATGGCAGGAGGAAACCAAGGAGGAAGCGATGAGGTTGTTTGAATGTGGCGCGCTCGTGCCCGGATGCGACTGGCACACGAGAGCCGATAGCGACGCCGAAATCGTACGTCGCACGGTGGAGCACCTTCGCCAGGCGCACGGCGAAGACGTTATCCGCGAGACGATGATCGACAACATCAAGTGCCGCATATCCGACGAAACAAAAGCGGCCTGAACGAACAGGACGGGAGCCGCAGGCATATAGCTTGCGGCTTGGCCGGTCTCGGACCTGACTATGTCGATGGGGCATCCGTCACCCGCTTTAGCAAGCTTTCCCGCTTTTCACGAAAGCCCGACGCGATCCAAGCTTCTTCGAGGTCGGCAAGTGTTGCCCCCATGGCGGGTCCCGGTGAAATGCCGTTGGCGATCAGATCGCTGCCGCTAACGGGAAACACAGGTGTTTTCCACTTGGATGTATGATCGAGCAACCGTCCGAGCCGTCCGACGGCGACCATTGCCTCCACGTCTCCCTCTGCCTTCTGGCGTGCGGAGACGAGCGCGAGTTTCAGGCGGAACCCCACACCGACGGCACCCTGCCGATAAAGGTTCCGGTCGAGGGCTGCCTCCGACATGCTGTCCTTGATTGTCCCGGCCTCGGCAAACGCCTGCAACACGGCGGCTTCCGCTTTGGAGAAACGCAGCCGCGTGGCCATCGCCTCCAGCCTTTCGGCATCCGGGGGAACCATGGCCGCGAGCCGCAGCAACGGATCGACCGGCCACGCCAGAGCCTGTTCGGTTGCCACGAGACCGGGAATCGCATCGATGCCCCATTTCTCGCTTTCCGGCAGGATTTCGGTAAGGACGCCGGACGTCCGCATCCACAACAGCGCCCGGCCGGGATCTCTGGCGGACAGTAGCTTCTTCAATTCTGCCCAGACCCGCTCCGCAGACAGCGTCGAGAGCTTCGATTTTGCCTGAGCGGAGGCGCGCAGACCATCTGCATCCGGGCGGAAGGAACCGTACCACGCGAAGAACCGGAAGAAGCGCAGGATGCGCAGATAGTCTTCCGCCACCCGCTCGGCCGCCGGCCCGATGAAGCGCACCATGCCCCGTTCTATGTCGGCGATACCATCAACGAGATCGATCACCTCGCCGGACGCCGTTGCGTAGAGAGCGTTCATCGTCAGGTCGCGCCGTGCCGCATCCACGGCCCAGTCCGTACCGAATGCGACCTCGGCATGCCGGCCATCGGTCGAGACATCACGGCGCAGCGTGGTGACCTCGAAGGGCGTGCCGTCCACGACCAGCGTGACGGTGCCATGCGCAATGCCCGTCGGTACGACCTTGATGCCGGCCGCTTTCGCACGCTCGGTTACCACATCGGGCGTCAACGTCGTCGCCAGATCGACATCGTTGACGGCAGCTCCCATGAGCGCGTTACGCACGGCACCACCGACCACGCGAACCTCTCCGCCATCCGCGTTCAGAAGGTCGAAGACGCGGCGAAGGCCGGGCGCCTGAAACCAGGGCTGATCGGCAACGGAGCGTGCGGAAGTCGTCATGCGTAAAGCCTTTCATACAGCATCCGGACGATGCCGGCCGTGATGCCCCAGATCCGATGCCCCTCATAGGGCATGGCGTAGTAATGCCGCGTCGAACCCTTCCACATGCCGCTGTCGACGGTGTGGTTATCGGGGTTCATCAGAAAGGACAGGGGCACCTCGAAAGACGACGCGACCTCTGCCGGGTTCAAAGACAGCGTGTAGCCAGGACGAACGATACCGAGCACCGGCGTGATCCGGAAGCCGGAGAGCGCCATGTAATGCGGCAGTCGCGCGACAGGCTCCACGAAAGCGCGGTCGAGGCCGATCTCCTCCTCGGTTTCCCGGAGCGCCGCTTCCTCGACAGAACGGTCTTCGGGATCGACCGAACCTCCGGGGAAGGCGATCTGCCCGGAGTGCTTGCGCAACGTCGCCGTCCGCTGGGTGAAAATCACCCGTGCATCGGCACCGTCGTCGATCACGGGCACCAGCACGGCGGCGTCCCTGAGCGTCAGGGTCTCGATATACGGGACGACATCGGGATTGAGCAGGATATCGGCGTGATCCCGCCAGGCAAGCTCGATCGGCCCGCCCGTCTGAGACGCAGCGCGGCTACGGAACGCGGCAGCGGAAAAATCGGTCGTTGCCCCGGTCGTGTTGATGGCATCGGTCATGACAGCGTCATCGTCCAGCCGCCATCACTCGGCAAGAGCTGCCAGCGTCTCAGCCGGCATCACGGGGAAGATGGCGCTCCCTGAGCGAACGGCGAAGGTGGGCACGCCGTCGATCTCGATCTCCTCGCCAAGTGCCGCGAGATCATACATGACGGCCCGGGACACCAGCGCGTCCAGCCGGCCCCGCACGCGCAGATAGGGCTTCATCTCGGAATGCTCGCCGGCAATCTCGAAGCGCAGAGGATGCTCAGGGCCCGCTTCCACGACATCGCCGACATTCGTGCGAAACGACAGGACCGCCGCCCCGTCGCGATGGGTCACCGTCATCTCCACGGCGAGGAAAGGCGCGTCCGCAACGCGGATGCCCACTTTCTCGACCGGCGTCACCAGATATGTCTTGCCGTCCTCGTCCTTGCGCAGAACGGTCGAAAACAGTCGCACCAGCGCCGGTCGACCGATGGGCGTGCCCATGTAGAACCAAGTTCCGTCAGCGCGGATTTCCATATCGAGATCGCCGCAAAACGGCGGGTTCCAGCGTTCCACGGGGGCCGAGCCGCGTGGCGCGGCACCCTCGACGGTCACGGCCTGCCCTGCCGCTCGCGCGATCATCGCTGCAAGACCGGCAGCGTCGCTTTTCTCATCCGTTTTCGCAGCTGCCATCGTTCCGTCCCGTTTGCCCGTGATCTTGCGTCGTGAAAGTGATCCGGCGTTCTATCAGAATGCGTTTCACGAGATAGTGCGCCTCGCGTGGCTTGTCAGCCTGAAGGTGATAGCTAGTTTGAAATGGAACACGGAACAGGCGCGGACGCGATTCGAAATTCCCGTTCGGATCAGGATCATCGGGGCGCCGGGCGAGCGGAGAGTTAAGCGATGGGACTGATGAACACGGCAGACACCGCGCTTGACGACAAAGCCATCGTCGCCGCGGCCGAAAAGGCGCTTGCCGATATCGCGGTTGTCCGCACGGAGGTCGGCAAGGTCATCTTCGGTCAGGAAAGCGTGGTCGAGCAGACATTGCTCGCCGTTCTCTCCGGCGGTCATGCGCTGCTTGTCGGCGTGCCCGGGCTTGCGAAGACCAAGCTGGTGACCACGCTCGGCACCGTGCTCGGCCTCGACAGCAACCGTGTGCAGTTCACGCCCGACCTGATGCCGTCCGACATTCTGGGCTCGGAAGTCATGGATCAGGACGAGACGGGACGTCGATCGTTCCGATTCGTACCCGGCCCGATCTTCACCCAATTGCTGATGGCCGACGAGATCAACCGCGCAAGCCCGCGGACGCAGTCCGCCCTTCTGCAGGCCATGCAGGAATATCACGTGACCGTCGCCGGGCAGCGCAACGACCTGCCGCGCCCCTTCCATGTGCTGGCCACCCAGAACCCGCTGGAGCAGGAAGGCACCTACCCGCTGCCGGAAGCCCAGCTCGACCGGTTTCTGATGCAGGTGGATGTCGATTACCCCGAGCTCGCCGCCGAACGCCGCATCCTGCTCGAGACCACGGGCACGCATGAGAGCAGCGTCAAGGCGGTTCTGGATGCGCCGCAGCTGATGAGCATCCAGAACCTGATCCGACAGATGCCCGTCAGCGAAACCGTGGTCGATGCGATCCTGACGCTTGTGCGCTCCGCTCGTCCTGGACACGGCAATGCCGATACGGATCGCCATGTCGCCTGGGGACCCGGCCCCCGCGCCGGCCAGTCGCTGATGCTGACGGCCCGCGCCCGCGCTCTCTATGATGGTCGGCTCGCGCCGTCGATCGATGACATCGCGGCGCTTGCCGAACCTGTGCTGCAGCACCGCATGGCGCTCACATTTGCCGCCCGCGCGGAAGGCATGTCGGTGCGCGACGTCATTGCCGGCGTCGTCAAGACGCTCAAGGCCTGACCGGATGGTGAACGCCGTCGGGCACATCGTCGATCGCACGCCCTCCGGCGAAGTCCTCTCGCGCGCCCAGAGCCGGGCCGCGCTGGTGCCGGACTGCATGGTCGAAGCCCGCCGCATCGCCAATACGGTCATCTCCGGATGGCACGGACGCCGCCGGCGTGGCATCGGCGAGAATTTCTGGCAGTTCCGCCCCTATTCCGATGGCGAAAGCCTGTCGCGAATCGACTGGCGCCGCTCCGCCCGAGACGATCATACCTATGTTCGTGACCGGGAATGGGAGGCCGCTCACACGATCTGGCTCTGGGCCGACCTGTCACCGTCGATGATGTACAAGTCCCGCTTCGGCACGGTATCAAAGGAAAGCCGCGCGCTGGTGCTCATGCTGGCACTTGCCGAAATCCTCGCCCGCTCGGGCGAGCGTATCGGTTGCCCCGGCGTCATGGAGCCGGTGTCCGCGCGCAACGCGGCCGAGCGCCTGGCGACCGCGCTGATGCACAGCGACCTCTCCTCGGGATTGCCGGCGACCGGCATGATCCGCGGCTGGAGCGATCTCGTGCTGATCGGCGATTTTCTCGATCCGACCCCTGCCATCATGGAACGCCTGGGCCCTCTCGGCCGGCGCGGCATGCGCGGCCATGTCATCGAGGTCGCAGACCCTGCCGAGGAAACCTTTCCCTATGCCGGCCGGACCGAATTCACAGACCCGGAAACCGGGGACAAGCTGACGGCCGGTCGCGCCGAGATCCTCGCCGAAGATTATCGGCGTGCCTATCTCGCGCGACGCGACAGTCTGGGCGAAGGCTTGCGGCACATGGGCTGGACCTTCATTCCCCATCGCACGGATCATCTGGCGTCCGAAGCGCTGGTCGCCGTCCACATGCACCTTTCAGGCATGCCGGGACGCGCCACGCACGGGGGTCAGCTATGAGCTTCCTGCCCTTCATTTTCTCAAGCCCGCTGATGCTCGCGGCGCTCGTCGCTCTGCCCGCGATCTGGTGGCTTCTGCGGCTGACGCCACCGAAACCGGTGACGGAGGTTTTTCCACCGCTGCGTATTCTGGCCGGGATATTGAAGCGCGAGGAAACTCCGTCAAAAAGCCCGTGGTGGCTGACGGCTCTGCGCATGCTCATGGCGGCGCTCATCATTCTTGCCATCGCCGATCCGGTCGTCAATCCCAGGGTCGGCACACTGTCGTCTTCGGGACCACTGGCACTCGTTATCGACAATGGCTGGGCAACGGCAAACGACTGGGAACGCCGTGTGCGAACGGCCGACGCTTTGATCGCCGAGGCCGAATCCGCGGATGTCCCCGTCTCCATCGTGTTTTCCGCAGATCGGGAGAATGACGGCGTGCCCGGGACCGCCACGGCCGCCCGTACCCGGCTGGCCGCCGCCGCTCCGAGGCCCCTTCGCCCGAACCGTCCGCAAGCTCTGGCTGCGCTCCGCGCCGGACTTAACGGGACGCGCCCCGGCACGCTCGCCTTCATCAGTGACGGCATTGCGTCCGGCGAAGACACGATCATGCGCGATCTCGCATCCCTGTCACCACAAAGCCTGCGTCTGATCGAAGGCAACGGAGGCGATGCGATCGCGCTCACCGGCGCGGTCAACGAAGCCGATGCCATGCGCATTACCGCGACGCGCCTTGAGAGTGCGGCACCGCGCACCGTGGCGCTCACCGCCTTCGACACACGCGGCCGGGCGATCTCGAATGGCAGCATCACCTTCCCCGCAGGCGAGGCCACCGCGTCCGGCACGCTGACGGCACCCTTCGAGCTGCGCAATGATTTTGCCCGCATCGGCATCGACGGCCTCGCCACCGCAGGCAGCACCTATCTGTTGGACGATGGTTTTCGCCGTCGTCGCGTGGCGCTTCTGTCCGGCGAGGCGCGCGACCAGTCGCAGCCGCTCTTGTCGCCGCTCTACTACATCAATCGCGCCCTGGCCCCCTATGCCGACCTCGTGCAGCCGACGGAGACCGACCTTGCCGTCGCACTGCCGCAGCTTCTCGAGCAAAAGCCCTCGATGGTCATCATGGCGGATATCGGTCGTCTGCCGGAGGACACGATGCCGGTCATGACGCGCTGGATCCAGAATGGCGGCACGCTGGTGCGCTTCGCCGGTCCCCGTCTCGCCACCGCGCCGGCGGACGATCCACTGGTTCCGGTACGCCTGCGTCAGGGCGAGCGTGCGCTCGGCGGCACGCTCTCCTGGTCGGAACCTCAACCGCTCGCACCCTACCCGGCCACGAGCCCCTTTGCCGGCATGCCGCGCCCGGACGGCATCACGGTAAACCGGCAGGTGCTGGCCGAACCGACGGCCGATCTTTCGCAACGAACCTGGGCCAGCCTTGCGGACGGCACGCCGCTCGTCACCACCCGCACGCTCGGCGCCGGCCGCATCGTCCTCTTCCACGTCAGCGCGGAGGCGACATGGTCGAACCTGCCGATTTCGGGTGACTTCGTGGAGATGCTGCGCCGTGTCGTGCAGCTGTCGCGCAGCGGCGGCGTGACCAGCGAAAGCGGCGCACAGGCGCAGGCCCTGCCGCCCTATCGCCTGATGAACGCGGACGGTACGCTCGTCACCGAAACCGGTAGCGCGCGTCCGCTGGAGATATCGGCGGGCACCACACCTGTGGCCGACGGGGAGCATCCTCCGGGCCTTTACGGTTCCGAAGAAGGCTTCGTTGCGCTCAACCTTCTGCCCAGGGATGCCACTTTGCGCCCGATCGAAAGCACGGATCTGCCGATGCCGTACACCAGCGAAGCCCTGATCGGCAGCGAAGCGTGGTCACTGAAGCCCGCCTTCTTCACCGCCGCTCTGGTTCTCCTGCTGGTGGATACGCTGATCGTTCTCTTCATGGCCGGCACGTTCGCACGCACGAACCGGATGCGGACGGCAACCGCCATGCTGGCAATCGGGGTGATCGCCATCGGCATGACGGCTCTCTCGCCGCAGGCTGCTCAGGCACAGACGCCACCTGCACCGCAGGCTCAGACCGCGCCCGCGCAAGGGCCTTTCGACGATACCCGTCCCGGCGACGACGAGATCCTCGGCCACCTCGACAACACCCATCTGGCCTATGTCGTCACCGGCGAAAGCGAGGTCGATCGCATTTCGGAGCGCGGCCTTGCCGGCCTTACCGAATTTCTTACCTACCGCACGACCCTGGAACCCGGCGCCCCTGTGGGCCTCGATATTTCCAAGGACGAACTGTCGTTCTACTCGCTGATCTACTGGCCCATTTCGGCCAACGCCGAGATGCCGAGTGCCGCCGCTATCAGCCGGATCGATGCCTATATGCGCGCCGGCGGCACCGTGCTGTTCGACACGCGCGACCAGCTCTCCTCCCTGTCGGCCGCCTCCGGCACGAGCCCGAACACAGAGCGCCTGCAGGCTATTCTGGCCGATCTCGACATTCCCCCGCTCGAACCCGTGCCGACGGACAGCGTGCTTACCAAGTCCTTCTACCTGCTCTCGTCCTTTCCCGGCCGCTACTCCGGCGGCCCGCTGTGGATCGAGGCGCAGCCGCACAGCGATGGCGAGCAATCGGAGCGTCCGGCCCGCTCGGGAGACGGGGTCTCGCCGATCATGATCACGGGCAACGACATGGCGGGCGCTTGGGCGACCGACGACAACGGCGCACCCCTCCTGCCGACCGTGCCGCCGGACGAGATGCAGCGCGAATATGCCTTCCGCTCGGGCGTCAACATCATGATGTATATGCTCACCGGCAACTACAAGGCCGATCAGGTGCACATCCCGGCGCTGCTCGAACGGCTCGGCCAGTGAAGGCCCACAGATGACCATCGACTTTTCGCCCCTCGTTCCCCAATCGGTACTGATCGCCCTTTCGATCCTCGCGGCTCTTTTGATCGCGCTGTCGCTGTGGCGCGGCGTTCGCGGTGCCGTCCTGCGCGCTCTGGCGTTGGCGGCGCTCTGCCTTGCGCTCGCCAATCCTGTCTTCTTTCAGGAAGAACGCGAGCCGCTGTCCACTATCGTCGCCGTGGTTGTGGATCGCAGCCAAAGCCAGGATGTGGGACAGGGTACCGCAAATCGACGCGCGATGACCGATCAGGCTCTCGCAACCCTGAAGGAGCGCCTTGCGCGCTTCCCGCAGATCGAGCCGCGCATCGTGGAGGCCGCCGACGATGCAGACACGGAGACGCCATCGACACGCCTGTTCTCGGCCCTGTCGAATGCGCTCTCCGACGTTCCCCCGGCCCGTGTCGGCGGTGCCATCTTCATCACCGACGGGCAGATCCATGACGTGCCCGACATCAACCAGCCGCTCGGCTTCGATGCGCCGGTCCATGGCCTGATCACCGGCCAGCCCGACGAGTTCGACCGCCGTATCGAGGTCATCAGCGGGCCCCGCTTCGGCATCGTCGGCGAGGAACAGGCCGTAACCTTTCGCGTCATCGACGATGGCCGCACCCCTTCCGGCACAGCTGACGTCACCGTCAGCCTCAATGGTCAGGAAATTGCCAAGCAGCAGGCCGAGCCGGGCACCGACATTCCCTTTCGCTTCACCGTGCCGCGTGGTGGCAATAACATTCTGGAGTTCGCGGTGGCCCCGCTTGCCGGCGAGGTCACCGAGGCGAACAACCGTGCCGTTCACGTGCTCGATGGCATCCGCGAGAACCTGCGCGTGCTCCTCGTCTCTGGCGAACCACACTCCGGCGAGCGCGCCTGGCGCAACCTCCTGAAGTCGGATGCGTCGGTCGATCTGGTCCATTTCACCATTCTGCGCCCGCCGGAAAAGCAGGACGGCACGCCGATCAACGAACTGTCGCTGATCGCCTTCCCGACCCGCGAACTGTTCATCGAGAAGATCAACGAGTTCGACCTCATCATCTTCGACCGCTATCAGCATCGCGGCGTGCTGCCGATCATCTATTACGACAACATCGCGCAATATGTCGAAAACGGCGGCGCCCTTCTGATCGCCGCAGGGCCTGAACATGCGGGCGCGGACTCGATTGCGACAACGCCGCTCTCCGCCGTCCTTCCCGCAAGCCCGACCGGGCAGATGAACGACAAGGCCTTTTTTCCGAGACTGACGGACGAAGGCAGGAAGCATCCCGTGACACGCGGGCTTGAGGGCGCCAACAGCGAGCCGCCGCATTGGGGACGCTGGTTCCGCACCGTCGATGTCGATCCGCCTGAGGGGCAGACCATCATGCAGGGCGCCGACAACAAGCCTCTGCTGGTGCTCAACCGCGTCGGCAAGGGCCGCGTCGCCATGCTGCTGTCCGATCAGGGCTGGCTCTGGGCGCGTGGCTTCGAAGGCGGCGGGCCCAGCGTTTCGCTCTATCGCCGCATGGCCCACTGGCTGATGCAGGAACCGGCACTGGAAGAGGAAGCGCTGACGGCGCGTGCCAGCGGCAGGACCCTCGAAGTCACCCGCCAGACCATCGCCGGCGATCCGGGTCCCGCGCGCATCACTCTGCCCTCGGGCGGGACACAAGACGTCGCCCTGACGGAACGCGAGCCCGGGCTCTACCGCGCCGATGTGCGCACCGGCGAAACCGGTCTGTTCGAAGTAGCCAACGGCGACCTGACCACGCTTGTCCATGTCGGCAGCGTCGATGCGCCGGAGTTCAAGGCAACCGTCTCGACGGAGGAGATGCTGGCGCCTTGGGCGGAGAAAACCAAGGGGCTGGTCCACCGTGTTGCCGATGCTTCGGGGAACATCGACATTCCCGCCATCCTGCCCGTTCGCGGTCAGGTCCGCGTCGCCGATGCCAATCGAATGTCACTGCGCATGACGGATGAGACGGTGCTGAAGGGCGTCAATTCTCTTCCCCTCTTCGCCGGCTTTCTCGGCCTTGCCGCGCTGCTCCTCGTCCTCTCCAGCACGTGGTATCGCGAGGGCCGCTAGAGCCTTTCCAGCCGGAACGGAAAGACCCTATGGCCTCGTTTCCGGCGCATCGATGAAGGCGAGCACCGCGGCGGCATAGCCGGCAGGATCCTGATAGATCGCCTTGTGGCCCACATCCTTGAGCAGGAGAAAACGGGCACCGGGTATCGTACGGGCGATATACTCGGAATGCGTTTGGCTGACGGCTTCGTCATGATCTCCGAGAGCGATCAGGGTGGGCACGCGGATGCTCTTCAGGTCGGCCTCGGTGTAATGAGGCTCGGTTTCCCAGAGCTTGGCTATGGCTGCCCTGAATGCCGGATATTCGTCGGGTGTGGAGGAGAGACGGCGATAGTCCGTCTCATCCCGGTTGCCGTCGGATTGTTGAAGCGAGAAGCGCGGCTCGGGAAGAAGTCCGTCCGGCGAAACATTGGCGGCCTGGGCGAACAGCTTGGTCAGCCGATCCGGATGATGCATGGCGATGTCGAGGCCGATGATGCCGCCATCGCTCCAGCCGACAATGGCCGTTCGCTCGATCTTCAACGTATCGAGCAGGGCGACATAGTCCTCGGCCATGAGATGATAGCTGAAGGGCGCATCCGTGCGGGTGGAATGGCCATGACCCCGGCTGTCGGCGACAACAACCTCATGTGTTCTGGCGAGGATCGGCACCTGGAAACCCCAGACATCGGCGCTTCCCATGCCGCCGTGGATGAGCAGGATCGGCGACCCCTTCCCCTTGCCGTACACAGCATAATACATGCGGATCCCGTTCACGGCGGCAAAGCCGCTTTCATCGGCGCGCGGCAGCGGCGGCGGCGGATTGAAGCGATACCAGCGCTCGTCGCCGGCCACCCCGAGATAGCCGAGCGCAAAGACGATGAACGCGAGAACGAGACCCTTGAGACCGGACATGAACGCGCACCTCGGCTTTGCCGGGCAAGGCGTCCGGACACGAGGCCACACTACGCATACGATATTGAGGAACGTTTACGTCGAGCCCGACAATTGGCGCGATCAGCCGCGCCAGCGGATTTCGCCGGCAAGCCGCGCGTGAATATCAGCGCCGATCGGCACCACCAGAACCCGAGCCATGTCGACCGGGCCAGGAAACGCCAGCGCTCCGCGGGAAACGGGCTCGAAACCGAGCGGCTGGTAATAGGCAGCGTCGCCGACGAGGATCACGGCTTCCGATCCCTTCCGCCGGGCGGCCTCGACAGCTATCCGCACCAGTTCCCGACCGATGCCCCTGTTCTTGTGGGAAGGCCGCACGGCCAGCGGCCCCAGCAAATGGGCGGAGACAGGACCGGCAAAGACCGGCGTCATCCGCACGGAACCGATCGTCTCGCCGTCGTCGGCACAAATGAAGGACAGCGAGCGATCATGCGGTCCCTGCTCGCGGATGCGGGCGGCGGCGCGCGCAAACCGGCCGGGGCCAAAGGCTTCCTCGTTGATCAGTTCAATGGCGGCGGCGTGAGAGGCATCTTCCGTCAGATAGACGAGGTCGTGCTTGTGCATGAACATGGGGAAACCCGATTGGCAAACGAAACATGGGGAACGGCAGCGCGCGACCGCGCATGCCCGAAAGCATGGTCATCAGCGTCGTCGAGGGTTTCCTGCAAAATGCATGTTCACGTCTTTCAAGAAAAAGCTGGTGCGCCGATAGCAGAAAAAAATGGCGTCACCAAGTGAAAACGCATCGTTCACCGCGGCATGCCTGTCCGGACGTTGCCCGTCTCCTATCTTGTGTGTCATCGAGGACACTGAACCGACAATGAGGAAACCGATCCATGGGCATGCTGGTCGAAGGCATCTGGCACGACGTCTGGTACGATACCGCGGCGACCAAAGGGCATTTCAAGCGCTCCGAATCGCAGTTCCGCAACTGGGTGACAGCGGACGGCAGCGCGGGGCCGACCGGCGAAGCGGGGTTCAAGGCCGAAGCCGGACGCTACCATCTTTATGTCTCGCTGGCCTGTCCCTGGGCTCACCGCACGCTGATCTTCCGGGCGTTGAAGGGCCTGGAGGATCTGATTTCGGTCTCCGTCGTCGATTACCTGATGCTGTCGAAGGGCTGGGAGTTCAAGGACGGTCCGGGCGATACGCAGGACCATCTCTTCGGCGCGAAAGCGCTGTCTGAAATCTACGTGCGCGCCGATCCGAAATATTCGGGTCGCGTCACCGTTCCCGTCCTTTGGGATAAAAAGCAGAACAAGCTCGTCTCCAACGAGTCTGCCGACATTATCCGCATGCTCAACACAGCTTTCGATGGGCTGACAGCCTCGACCCGCGATTTCTACCCGAGCGAGTTGCGCGAGGAGATCGACGCACTCAACACCCGCATCTACGACACCGTCAACAACGGCGTCTACAAAGCCGGCTTCGCCACCACACAGGAGGCCTATGCGGAGAGCGTCGAAGCCGTCTTCGAGACCCTCGACGATCTGGAAGAGCGACTGTCCGCCCGCCGCTACCTTCTTGGCGACCGCGTGACCGAGGCCGATTGGCGGCTGTTCACGACACTGGTCCGGTTCGACCCGGTCTATGTCGGACACTTCAAATGCAACATCCGCCGCATCGTCGATTACCCCAACCTGCAGGGGTACCTGAAGGATCTCTACCAAACCCCCGGCGTCGCCGGCACGGTGGATATGCATCACATCAAGCATCACTATTACGAGAGCCACAAGACCATCAACCCGACCGGCATCGTGCCGGAGGGGCCACATCTCGACCTCGACGGTCCGCATGGCCGCGAACGCCTGACAGCGGCCTGATCGCCGTCCGTTCAAGATTGTGGCAAAAGCGTGCCGCTGCGGTTAGCTTTTCGGGCGATATGCGCTAGGTAGAACCCATGTTCAAACTTGCGCATATCTCCGATATTCATCTTGGCCCCCTCCCCAGCCTGTCCCTTCGGGAACTCGCCTCCAAGCGCATCACCGGTTTCATCAACTGGCATCGCAACAGGCGCAGCCATATGGTGGGCAATACGCTGAACACGTTGATGGATGCGATCGACCGGATCGACCCGGATCACCTCGCCATCACCGGGGACATGGTGAACCTCGCATCCTCGCGGGAGATCGAGACGGTAACGGCTTGGCTGACGGATGCCGGCGACCCGCGTAACATCTCGGTCATCCCCGGCAATCACGACGCCTATGTGCCGGGCGCCTATGAAAAGGCGACGAAGGCCTGGTACCCCTTCATGCGTGGCGAAGATGCGCCCGCGGTGTGGGACGAAGATTTTCACTGCTACCCCTACATGCGGGTTCGCGGCAATGTCGCGATCATCGGCTGTTCGACGGCCCTTGCCACGCCGCCCTTCGCCGCCAGCGGTTATTTCGGCCGGCGTCAGGCGCGCGAGACGGTCAACCTGTTGCGCGCCGCCGGAGAGGCCGGTCTCTTCCGCGTCGTCATGATCCACCATCCGCCAATTCGTGGCGCTACGCCCACCCATAAGCGCATGATCGGCATCCGCCGTTTCGGCGCCACCATCTCGGCGGGCGGCGCGGAACTCGTGCTGCATGGGCATACGCATCTCAACACGGTCTATTCGCTCCGCGGCCAGCAGATGCCCGTGCCGGTCGTGGGCATCGCGTCGGCATCGCAGGGTCTCGGCGGGTCCAAACCCCCTGCCGGGTTCAATCTCTTCTCGATATCGGGAAGCCCGGGCAACTGGAAGCTCCTGCGGGAGCGCTTCGAGCTGAACGAGGTCGGGCAAGGCGTGCATCTGGCGGAAACGACACGTTTCCTCGCCTGAGCGTGGCGAAACGGGAAACACCGCCATACCACCGCATCGTGATCGGCAAAAAACCGTGATAGAACCGTGGCTCGACTTGCGAAGCACCAGCCGATGGTTTCATATCTGTTCGGTTCGACAAACGGGAGCCGAGGGCTCGGCGCCGACCGGAAGCGCTGATATCCAGGATTCCGGACTAAACCTCCGCAGGTGAAAGCGATGCGACCAGCTCAGGAAACGATCGACATCAGCCGCGATCTCGTCAGTCTGCTGCCCAGGCTGCGACGCTTTGCGCTCACCCTGACGCGCGACGGGCAGCAGGCGGATGACCTTGTGCAGACGGTCTGCGAGCGCGCCACGGGACGCCAGCCGGTCTGGAACGGTCATGGTCGGCTCGAAGATGCGCTTTATACGCTGGCACGCAGCCTGCGCGACGAGGCCATGGGCCGACGGCGCGTGGCCACCAATCTGCATGCAGGACCGAGCCCATCAGGAGAAACATCCTATACCGGCGCCGTGCAGCAGGTGATCATTTCGATGCCCGAGGGGCTGGCCAGCGCCTTCCTTCTGGTCGCCGTCGAGCATAGAACCTATCGCGACGCCGGCCGGATTCTGGGTCTGGCGCCGGATGTCATCGCGAGCAGGCTTGCGACCGCACGGGCGCGGCTGGCCTCGATGGCCTCCGACATGACGGAAAGAAGGGCCTGACCTTGCAGAACACCAGAAGTCCCTCCATCGAGGCAAGGCTGTCGGCCTATCTCGATGGCGAAGTGGACGAAAACGAGCGCCGGGAGATCGACCAGCTTCTGGCAAACGATGCCGAAGCGCGCCGGATACTCGAACATCTCAAACAGGGCAGCGCGCTCGGTGCCTCCGGCTTCGAAGCGTTCCTGCACGATCCTGTCCCGCTGTCGCTCGCCCGCCGCATCCGGCAGGGTACAGACATCAACCCCAAACAGGAACGCGTGGTGGGCGCACCGCGAAAACAGCGTCGCAAGCTCTGGCGCGGCGCGCTTGCCGCCTCCTGCGGCATGCTTCTCATTGGCGGCTCCACGGGCTACCTGATCGGTCGAACCGTCGACGACAACACGCCGCCGACACCGGTGGTCAAGCCTCGCACTTGGCTCGATGATGTCACGGATGCGCATCGGGTCTACGCCCGTCAACCCCGCCATCTGGTCGAGGTCACGGCTGAAAATGACGAAGAAATCCGCAACTGGCTGACCGCCAGCACCGGCGTCTCCTTTGCTATCCCGGATCTCTCGGCAAGCAAGCTGACCTTTCAGGGCGCCCGCCTGCTGGTCGCTGCCGGCAAGCCGACCGCGCAGCTGCTCTTCAAGGATGAGGACGGCGAGGTCTTCGCCGTCTGTTTCCAGCGCTCAGCCACGGCGGATGAAAGCGACCGCATGACGGAGAGCATGCGCGACGACCTCGCGCTCATCTCATGGGACAAGCCGGGTGCTGCCTATGTCGTCGTCGGCCCTTCCGCCACGGCGAACTTCAAGGACCTCGCCGACGCCATCGCCGACGTGATGTAGCTTCAAAAAAATCCCCGGACATTTCCATCCGGGGATCGTGTTTTACCTGTTGGAAAGCAGGCGATCAGGCCACCTGTTCCTCGATCACCCGGTTGGCAGCGGAAACGATGGCTTCGAGGGATGCCGTGACGATATTGGTGTTGATGCCGGCCCCGAAGAGTTTGCCGCCATTGTGCTGGACCTCGACATAGGCGATGGCCGCCGCGTTCGATCCCTGCTGCAACGAATGCTCGGAATAATCGGCAACCGAGATATCGACGCCGAGATAGAGTGACAGCGCGTTGATGAAGCCATCGATCGGTCCCGTGCCACGCCCCTCGATCGTCTTCGTCTCGCCGCGATCGATGATCTCCGCCTGCACAATGCGCGCGCCCCGATGCTCGCCAAGCGGCAGCGTCGTGTGATCGACATAGCGGATGCGTGCACCCGGCTGCTCGATATAACGCTCAAGGAACCGCGCATGGATCGCCTTTGAGGGCAGTTCCTTGCCCTGCTCGTCGGTGATGCGCTGGATGTCCTCGCGAAACTCGACCTGCAGCGCACGCGGCAGGTTGATCCCGTAATCCTCCTGCAGAATATAGGCGATGCCGCCCTTGCCTGACTGGGAGTTGATCCGGATGATCGCCTCGTAGGACCGTCCCACGTCACGCGGATCGATCGGCAGATAGGGCACTTCCCATTGCGGCTTGTTGGCGGTCTTGATCGCCTTCATGCCCTTGTTGATCGCGTCCTGATGCGAGCCGGAGAAGGCCGTATAGACCAATTCGCCGACATAGGGGTGACGCTCGGTAATCGCCATCTGGTTGGAGTATTCGTAGACGTCCTTGATCCGCTCGATGTCGGAGCAATCGATCTGCGGATCCACCCCTTGCGTGAACATGTTCAGCGCCAGCGTTACGATATCCACGTTGCCGGTCCGCTCGCCATTGCCGAACAGCGTACCTTCGACGCGGTCCGCGCCTGCCATCAGGCCGAGTTCGGCGGCAGCGATGCCGGTACCCCGGTCATTGTGCGGGTGCAGAGAGATGATCAGGTTTTCGCGATTGTCGAGGTTGCGGCACATCCACTCGATCTGGTCGGCATAGATGTTCGGCGTAGACATCTCCACGGTCGAGGGCAGGTTCAGGATCAGCTTGTTCTCGGCGGTCGGCTTGATGATCTCGGCGACGGCATTGCAAATCTCCAGCGAGACCTCCAGCTCCGTACCGGTGAAGCTTTCGGGCGAATATTCGAACCGGAAGTCTCCGCCGGCCTTTGCCGCCATGTCCGCGATCATCTTGGCCGCATCCGTCGCAATCTGCTTGATGCCGTGCACGTCCTTGGCAAACACGACGCGGCGCTGCAACTCGCTCGTGGAGTTGTAGAAATGCACGATCGGCTTGTTGGCGCCTTGCAGCGACTCGAACGTCCGCGTGATCAATTCCGGACGGCACTGAACCAGAACCTGCAAGGAAAGGTCGGCCGGAATGTTGCCCTCCTCGATGCACCAGCGCGCGAAATCGAAGTCTGTCTGGGATGCGGAGGGAAAGCCGATCTCGATTTCCTTGAAGCCCATGTCGACCAGCAACTGGAACATCCGTGCCTTGCGGTCATGCCCCATGGGATCGACCAGCGACTGATTGCCGTCGCGCAGATCAACGGAACACCAGATGGGCGGGGTGGAAATCGTCTTCGACGGCCATGTGCGGTCGGTGATCGGCACCTGCGGATAAGGCTGATACTTGACGGCGGCCGAGGGCATGCCCTGTTTGACGGTATGGGACTTCAGGATCATTTCGGTTCTCTTCGACTTCACAGCGTCCGGCATCGGATAAAGGCGGGGCCTGGTTCGCTGTCACGGTGAAACGTCGCGCGTGCTGCCATAACCGATCGGAGACCGGTTTGCGATGGCAAATGCTGAGGAGTGCTGCGGAGACGTCGGATTTTAGCGGAGGCTAAGGAGCTGTGCCGGTGGGCTTGTCGGCCACCGGGCGCTCCTTAAAGAACCCGGCAACCGCGCGTAAGGCCGAGAAGAAGAAGCGAGGTGAACGCGCGCGAGCGATCGCGAACGACGGTGCGTCCACGGGAAAACTGCTCGATGATCTTGGCGCTGTTCTTCGACATGATGGGCTCAATACACGCCGCTGCAGAAAAGGGCAAGTGCGGATGAAGGAAAAGGCATATGCACACCGATAATGCATGTATGGCTGTATGAACGTCCCGCGGCCGCCGGTCCGGCGCAGTCCTCAATCTGCGCAACGAAAAACCCCGCCGATACGCGGCGGGGTTCAAAATACCGTTCCAAGCCGAATGGCTCAGATGTCGGCCACATTCGTGACGATCCGCGATACAAGACCGTAGGTCTTGGCATCTTCGGCGGACAGCCAGTAATCGCGGTCCGTATCCTTGGCGATCTTTTCGATCGGCTGGCCGGTCGCTTCCGAGAAGATCCGGTTCAGGCGCTCGTTCATCTTGATGATTTCACGTGCCTGGATCTCGATGTCGGATGCCATGCCGCGCGTGCCGCCAGAGGGTTGGTGAAGGAGGAAGCGCGTATTGGGCAGGCAAAGACGCTGCTCTTTCGGCACCGATACATAGATCAGCGCGCCGGCGGAGGCGACCCAGCCTGTGCCGATGATCCAGACCTTCGGCTTCACGAACTTGATCATGTCGTGAATGCTGTCGCCGGATTCGACATGGCCGCCCGGCGAATTGACGAAGATGCGGATATCTTCATCGCTTGCGGACGACAGGGCCACGAGCTGCGAGCAGACCTTCTGCGCCAGTTCCTGGTTGATCGGGCCGTAGATGAAAATCGAGCGCGACTTGAAAAGGTTCGCTTCCGTTTCCTTGCCCAGGGGCAGTTCCGTCTTCTTGTCGTCCTCGTCTTCGTTCATCCGCTGTCTCCCGCGAAATTTCAGGTGTCTGCCTGCTCAGATAAGGCGACTCGACCGCGATGACAATGCAACAAACACAGGACCCGGGGCAACAAGCGCGGTCCCCTGCACCGGCCAGACCGCTCGCGATGGTTAAGAGGGCAATTTTGAAGCCCTGTCCTGGGCATTTGCCGTATGGACACTGGGCGATGGCGGATTAGGATGCGGACTGCAACGATAACGGCGGCGCGCCTCCCAAGCAGATCCCATTCGCCGCCATGAACTGAGGGGACCATCATGACACGTCGCTTTCTCGCCGCCACCGCCGCGGCATTCGCCCTTTCCACCGCTCCCGCCTTCGCCCACCTGAACCCGGCCGAACACGGCTCGATGATGGCGGGCATCACCCATCCGCTTTCGGGGCTCGATCACATCCTGGTCATGGTCGCCGTCGGGCTCTGGGCGGCGCAGATGGGCGGCCGTAGCATTCCCGTCGTTCCCGCGGCCTTCGTCGTCACGATGGCTCTCGGCTTCGCGCTGGCGCTGTCCGGCCTGCACCTGCCCTTCGTGGAGCCGGCCATCCTTGCCTCCATCGTGGCGCTCGGCCTGCTGGTGGCCATGGCCGTGCGCATGCCGGCGGCGGCCGGCGCGGGCGTCGTCGGTATCTTCGCCCTCTTCCACGGCTATGCACATGGCGGCGAACTTGGCGCGGCAACCGCCCTGCCCTTCGGCCTCGGCTTCGCACTTTCGACGGCAGCGCTGCATGCAGCGGGTATCGGCCTTGGCCTCATGATCGGCCGTGCGGGCAATGCAAGTCTCGTCTCTCGCTTCCTCGGCGCCGCGACGGCCATAACGGGTGCCGCGTTGTTCGTCGCCGGTTGACCGGAACGTTCGCCTCCAGGCGACGCTGAAAATCTTTTGCACACTGCCCGAATCCGGCCCTGAAAAGCCGGATTTGCTCGGTGTAATCGACGACATGGCACACCAGCCAGCATGGACCGGGCGGCACAGCACCGCGAGACCGATCCATGAGGAACCGACAAGCGGCAGCATCATTCTTGAATGATCGTGCCCTTGGGAGACGAGCATGTCACCGGAAGAACAATCCCTTCTCAGCGGCCTTTTCGAACGGGTCCGCACCGCATCATCGACGCCACGCGACAGCGCGGCGGAAAACCTGATCGATCAGGCTGTCCGCAGCCAGCCTTCGGCACCCTACTACCTCGCCCAGGCCGTCATCGTTCAGGAAAAGGGCCTGGAGGCCGCAGCACAGCGGATCGAGGCCCTCGAAGCTCAACTTCGCCAGAGCGAGGACCGCCTCCATGCACTGGAGCGCGAACGCGACAGCGCGCCACGCGAGAGCCATCCGGGTGGCTTCCTCGGCTCCATCTTCGGATCGTCGGAAAGGCCGCAACCAACGGATCGGTCCGACACAGGCGGGCCATGGGGCAGCGCACCCCGCGCAACGTCGCCTATGCCACAGCAGCAACCCTATCAGCCGCAGCAGCCAGCGAGCGGTCCCTGGGAGCGTCAGCCGCAGCAGACATCAGCCGGCGGAGGCTTTCTGCGCGGTGCCATGGGTACGGCAGCCGGGGTTGCAGGTGGCATGCTGCTCGCCAACTCGCTCAGCGGCATCTTCGGCAACCATATGTCATCGCTCGGCCTTGGCGGCGCGATGCCAACCGCAGCGCCGATCGAGGAAACCACGATCAACAACTATTACGGTGACGATGCCGTCACCCAGGCGTCGGATACCGCACCGGCAGACAATGCGCCCGATGCGCCCGCCGGCAATGACGGCTGGCAGCAAGCCGACTTCGACTCATCGCAGGGCGATGACGTCGATACCGACTTCGGCTCCGACGATACCATGGACGTGTGACCCGAGCGGCCCTGCCGGCGGTCAGCCACGACCGCGATAGGGCTGGACACCCTGATCGGGCAGCCAGACGCCTTCGGGCGGGTTGCCCGTCTGCCAGAACACGTCGATCGGAATACCGCCGCGCGGATACCAGTAGGCTCCGATGCGCAACCATTTCGGCGAGAGCAGATCGACCAGCCGCTTGGCGATATCGAGTGTGCAATCCTCATGAAATGCGCCGTGATTGCGGAACGAATGAAGGAAGAGCTTGAGCGACTTCGATTCGACCAGCCATCCGTCCGGCACATAGTCGATGACGATATGCGCAAAATCCGGCTGCCCGGTCATCGGGCAAAGCGATGTGAACTCCGGTGCCGTGAAGCGCACCACGAAATCGGTGCCCGCGTGATTGCTCGGAACGCGCTCCAGCACGGCTTCGTCGGGGTTCGTTGCGCCGGCAACGGCCTGTCCCAGCATGGACAGCCCGGAAACGTCGGTCTTACTCATGTATCAGCTCCTTCTTGGCTTCTCGGTCCGTCGGGTGACATCGGCTCGGGCCGGCTCGGCGTTACCTTGACGCGAATGCCGTGGGCCTTCTCACTCTCCGGTTCGATGTGAATGGCGATCTTGGCGGCCCCGTTGACGGCGCGGATGGCGTCCTCGATGCGGTCGCAAATATCGTGCGCGGCGCCGACGGTCATGTCCGCCGGCACCACCATGTGAAAATCGACGAAGATGACCGAAGCCGCCTGCCGCGTCTTCAAGTCGTGCACACCGAGCGACCCCGCCGCATTGTCCGCGATAGCGGCACGGATCTCCGCATCTTCCGCGGTCTCCACCGCGCGATCCATCAAGCCGCTGATCGAACCGGCGATGACCTTCCAGCCCTGAAACAGGATATTGCCGGCGACGATAACCGCAAGGAGCGGATCGAGGATGGTGTAACCCGTAGCGATGGCCAGCAGGAGACCGACAAGGACGCCGCCCGAGGTGACGACATCCGACATGATGTGATGCCCGTCGGCGGACAGCGCCGGCGACCGGAACGCCTTTCCGGCGCGCAGCAGAATGGTCGCCCAGATCGCGTTGACGACGCCGGCCGCAAGGTTGATGGCAAGACCGATGGCCGGCGCCTCGATCGGTTGCGGCGAGAGAACTGCGGGCACGGCCTCGTAGACGATGACGAGGGCTGCGACGACGATGAGCACGCCCTCGATGACGGCCGAGAAATATTCCGCCTTGTGATGGCCGAATGGATGGTCGTCATCGGCGGGCTTTGCGGCATAACCGATCACCACGAAGGCGACGACAGCCGCAACGACGTTGACGATCGATTCGAGACCATCGGAGAGCAGCGCCACGGACCCCGTGAACCACCATGCCGCCATCTTCATGGCCAGCACGAGAAGCGACAGCGGAATGGTCCAGAAAGCAAGCCGCTGGGCGCGGTTGATGGTGCTTGTCGTCGTCATGAAACGTACCTCTGGCCGGCAGCCCGTGCCTGCCTCTCACGCGGCTGACGCCCGCCGCCGCGTTGGTGGCGATGGGGCGACGACTGCGGACCTATCTGGAATGCCTGATCTGCGCGGTCGCAGTGTCTTCTGCCGCCGAGAGCGGTCACGGCCATCGACGTATCTGCCGAAACGATATTGCCCGCACCCTTTCGCGGAAAAGGCACGGGCATGCAAGACCCTAAAACAGGCGCAAGCCGCTTATCAGGCTGCTTTCACTTTGGCGCGCTTGGCGAGGTTCGCCACGACGTTCTCGATCATCCGCATGCCGGCGTCGCCGCCGAGCGTCATGATGGATTCCGGATGGAACTGAACGGCTGCGATCGGCTCCTTCGTATGCTCGATGCCCATGATCGTCCCGTCCTCGCTCTCGGCCGTGATCATGAAATCGCGCGGCAGTGTCGAGGGGTCGGCGAAGATCGAATGGTAGCGCCCGACGGTCACTTCCTTGCCGAGACCGGCAAAGACGAGGCCCGGCTCCAGCACGCGGATGCGCGAAGGTTTGCCATGCATGGGAACGGCAAGCTGCCGCAGGTCCCCGCCATAGGCTTCGGCGAGCGCCTGCAAGCCAAGGCACACACCAAAGATTGGCAGATTGCGCGCCCTTGCCTTCTTGATCGTCGCCTTGCAGTCGAAATCCCTAGGCTTGCCGGGGCCCGGCGAAAGCACGACGAGATCCGGCTTCAACCGGTCCAGCAGTTCCTCTGCCACCGGAGAGCGCACCGTGTTCACGGTCGCGCCCGTCTGGCGGAAATAATTGGCGAGCGTATGAACGAAGCTGTCCTCGTGATCGACCAGCAGAATGCTGACGCCGGCGCCAACGGGCGCGACATCGCGGGCCTGCTTGCCCTTGGCGGCGGATTTGGCATCGCGGATGGCGGAGATCATGGCGGAGGCCTTCAGTTCGGTTTCGGCTTCTTCCTCATGCGGATCGCTGTCGTTGAGCAGCGTCGCGCCGGCCCGCACTTCCGCAATGCCGTCCTTGATGCGGATCGTGCGCAGCGTCAGGCCCGTGTTCATGTCACCATTGAAACCGACCATGCCGATCGCGCCGCCATACCATGCGCGCGGGCTCTTCTCGTGGCTTTCGATGAAGCGCATCGCCCACAGTTTCGGCGCGCCGGTGACCGTTACGGCCCAGGCATGGCTGAGGAAGCCGTCGAAAGCATCCATGTCGTCGCGCAGGCGACCTTCGATGTGATCGACGGTGTGGATCAGACGCGAATACATCTCGATCTGGCGGCGCCCGATGACCTTGACCGAGCCGGGCTCGCAGACGCGGCTCTTGTCGTTGCGGTCGACGTCGGAGCACATGGTCAGCTCGGATTCATCCTTCTTGGAGTTCAGCAGCTTCAAAATCTGCTCGCTGTCGGCAATCGGATCGTCGCCGCGCTTGATCGTGCCCGATATCGGGCAGGTCTCGATGCGCCGGCCGGACACGCGCACGAACATTTCGGGCGATGCCCCGACCAGATACTCCTGATGGCCGAGATTGATGAAGAACGAATAGGGCGAAGGATTGATCGCCTTCAGGCGATTGGAAATTTCCGAGGGGCGGCTTTCGCAGCGCTCGTAGAACTTCTGCCCGGGCACGACCTCGAAGAGGTCGCCGCGACGAAAGCTCTCCTTGGCCTTCGTCACCAGTTCGGCATATTCGCCCGGCCGATGGTCGCCATGCGGTGGAATGCTGTCCACGACGCGGAACGGCTCGGCCTCGATGTCGCCAGCCTTTCCGAAAGTCGAGAGATCGCCCTGCGCGAAGTCGTAACGGTCGATCCAGGCTTTGGCGGCGTAATGATCGACCACCAGGATTTCATCGGGCAAGAACAGCACCATGTCGCGCTGGTCGTCCGGGCGCTTCAGGGTGAAATCGATGGCGTCGAACTGGAATGCGAGGTCGTAGCCGAAGGCGCCGTAGAGGCCGAGGCTGGCATCTTCCGCCGAGAAGAACAGCGCTGTAACGGCGCGCAGCACCGTGAAAACGGTCGGCGTCTTCGAACGCTCTTCCTCGGTAAAGACATGATCCGGCATGTCGATCGTCAGATCCAGCCGCCGATCCGTCAACGTGCCGAGCGTGATGTCCTTCACGCCCTTCAGGTGCTGCGAAATCAGAGACAGCAGCACCTCGCCGCGTTCGTTATAGGCTTCGATCCACAGCGAGCGGCCGAAGGAGGATATGCCGAGGGGCGGATCGACGATGGCCGTGTCCCAGCGGGTATAGCGACCGGGATATTCGTAGTTGGAGGAGAACACCGCGCCGCGCCGCTCATCGAGCTGGTCAACATAAGTCGAGATCGCATCGGCATACGACGCCTCGCGGCGGCGGCGTGTGACGGTGATTCCACCCTGCGTCACGTAGGATTCGGCACCATCTTCAAGCTTGGTCGTCGACATTCGTTCGCTCCGTTCTGGCTCGGGAAACGAGCACGGCCAGAATGCAAAAAAGCCGCCTCGAAACTCCGGGCGGCTTATCGTAAAAATCCATCACGCAGGACTGATCGAGGCCGCTTTAGCGAGCCCACCACCAGACAGAGAGGATGCGTGTGTTGATCATGAAAAACTGTTAGCGCGGAGATCGCCGTCTGGCAAGCGGCAAGCGCTGCAAAAGCAGGCTTCGCCATCACGACACCGTGGCGAAAGGGCGACACCTCTCGGCAAACCGTTCGTCATGCCCCTCGCCGCCAGTCGTCGCGCACCTAGTTCAGGATGACCGGCCAAAGCGCCGCCTGAAACTGGATGGGTCCCTATGCGTCGACGTCTGCCGCTGTTTCTCCCGCTGATGGTCATCCCGGCCGTCCTTATCCTCGCAGGTGCAGGCCTGCCGGAAGCCGGCCCCGTTCCGGACACGAAGCCGGCGACCGCCGAAACACAACCTGCGCCGACGACGGAAAAGAAGCCCGAGCCGACGAGCACTGACGGTCAGCCAGTCGAACCGGCAGCCGAGGAAGATGTTCCAAAGCCCGAGGCCAAACCTGCCCCGCCGACGACCGATGCGGCGCCGGCGGAGCCAGAAACCGGAAAGCCGGAAAGCGAGACGAAAAAACCGGCAGAGCCGCCGGCAGATAAGAATGCTGCCCAGCCGGAAACGAAGTCCGAGGTGCCTGAGCCGGGCGATTCAGCGCCAGCTGACAAGCCAGCCGAACCCAGGACCACGACGCCTGCCGCCGAACTCGTCATCACGCCGGAGGAGCCCGCAGCCTATGCGCAGTGCCTGACCGACCTCAAAGCCCTCGGCGCGACCTTCTCGGAGAAGCCGCGCATCGACGATGGCAAGGGTTGCGGCATCGACAAGCCGATCTCCGTCTCAGAGATCCTGCCGGGCATCAAGCTCGCACCGGACGCCACGCTGCGCTGCGAGGCCGCACTGGAACTCGCCCGCTGGACGAAGGAAGCCGTGCTTCCCGCGGCCCGCATCGCGATGTCTGAAGATGGAGCGCTGAAGACCATCAACCAGGCCTCAAGCTATATCTGCCGCCTGCGCAACAATGCCTCGACCGGCAAGATCTCCGAGCACGCCCGCGGCAACGCCATCGACATCGCCTCGTTCACCTTCAAAAACGGCGAAACGATCGCCATCCAGCCGCGCGATGAGGATGGCACCCTCTCCGGCGCCTTCCAGCGCGCGGTGACGGCGACCGGATGCCTCTACTTCGAAACGGTGCTGGACCCCGGCAGCGACGAGGCCCACGAAAATCACCTGCATTTCGACGTGCTGCAAAGGCGCGGCAACTACCGTTACTGCCGGTAACGCGTCACCTAGCGGGCCAGAATCTCGCGCATTTCCACGAGATTGGAGCGAACGCGCAGGATGTAAAAACCCATCGTCGCGAGGTGCGTCGGCATGATCCAGCCGTCCTCGCGGCCATTGGAAATGATGGCCGGCTGGATGCGGAGCGCCGAGCGCAGCTGCTTCAGACTTTCCGCCCAGATCGGCGCCAGGCCACGCTGGGTGATAACGCCGTCGAAGTCGGCGCCAGCCGCTGCCATCACGCCGTAGTAACCGTAGAGCTGGCCGTAGGCGAACCAGAACCGGTCGTCCGCTCGCGTATCGAACCAGCCGCCATTGTGATCCTCCGAACGCTCGCGGATCATCGCCGAGGTGTTCCCGATATCGTTGGAAATGCGGTCGATGAACTCGACCAGATTGTCCGAACGCCCGTCAAACGTCGCCTCGCATTTCACGAGGCTCTCGTTGAACGTCTGCAGATCACGCTTGGCGGAGCGATAAAAGCTCGGTGTCGGCGTCTTCGGACCGAAGGGATCAAGCCCGAAATACCATGCGCCCTCATCGAACTGCATGTTGCTGCGGGCCTTTTGCAGGTTCTCGTTGATGCCCGACGTGCCACGCACCCTGCCGAGCGAATCGACCAGCTCAACCGTCGTGCGCCGCACCGCCTGATTCACGCCGCGCTGGAAGGATGCCTTGTTATCGAGGAACGGCGTGTGGTCCCAGTCGATGCCGAAGAAGCCTGCCTTGTAGAGCAGCATGGAGGATATCCACGCATTCTCGTCGACATTGAAATCGATCAGGTCCGAAGCGACATCGACGATCGCCGAGCGCTCGCAGGTCGGCGTTGCCGGCGCTGCGGCACCCGGCGCCAGTTTCACCGGCAGCCCGGCATCGGTCTTGCGTGCCGCGAAATTATAGCGGTTCACGTAGTCGGGATCGAAATTCGTCCAGGCCTGCGTCGTGAAGATAAAGTAGCCGTAGAGACCGACGAAGAGGATCACGACAGCGGCGACCGGCCCTTTGACGATCCAGCCGCCACTCGCCCGGAACCAGCCGGCAAATTTGACGAAAGGGAAAAGAAGCCAGGAGATGGCAACGCCGAGCCCCCGGCCGAACGATGAAAAGAAGCGCTGGAAGAACGCGACGACCGGTTCGAGCATGGAGGCGTGTTCCTTCTGACATGCGGCGTATTGCCCAGCCTGACATAGGCGTCGTGGCCATCCGCCACAACCGGCTTCATCATGCCTGGCGCTTTATTGCGCGGCCGTGCTTTTCAGATAAGCGATCACGTCGGCGATGTCCTTGTCGGTCTTCAGGCCGGCAAAGCTCATGCGCGTACCGGGAACCATGGCGCGCGGCGCCAGCAGATACCTCCCGAGACGCGCCTCGTCCCACGTCTTGCCGTCACTGCCGAATGCTTTCATCGCAGCCGAATAGCCGTAGCTTTCCACATGCGCGACCGGCCGGCCGACGACGCCTTGCAGGCTGGGGCCGACGCGATTCTCAGGCCCGGTTGCCATGTGGCAGGCGCCGCATTTGCGAAAGACGCGCTCGCCCGCGGCGATATCTCCAACCGGGGCATCTCCGGCACGCGCCGCACCCGTTACCGCAAGGAAGGCGAGCAGAAGACAGAGGGAAAAACCGATGCGCATGTCGTGCTCCCGAGAACGAGGTGAAAACGCAGCTTATGCTTCATGCATCCGGTCGTCCCAGTGCCGGCGGCAGTAGGAGACGTATTTCTCGTTGCCGCCGATCTCCACCTGAGCACCTTCATGCATCACGCGGCCCTGCCCGTCGAGACGCACCACCATGGTCGCCTTGCGGCCGCAATGGCAGATGGTCCGCACTTCGCGCAGTTCGTCCGCGATCGCAAGAAGCGTGGCGGAACCGGGAAACAGCTGACCACGAAAGTCGGTGCGCAGACCGTAGGCCATCACCGGAATGCCGAGCCGGTCGGCCACACGGGCAAGCTGCCAGACCTGCACCTCGCTGAGAAACTGCGCCTCGTCAACGAACACGCAAGCTGCATCCGTCTGCGATATCGCGTCCTTGACCAGTGCATAGAGGTCGTCCGCAACGTTGAACGCGATGGCATTCGACGACAGGCCTATGCGGGAGGAGACGCGTCCCTCACCTGCGCGGTCGTCGAAGGCAGCGATTAGCACCACCGTCCGCATGCCGCGCTCTTCGTAATTGTAGGAGGATTGGAGCAGCAGGGTCGATTTCCCGGCGTTCATCGTGGCGTAGTGGAAATAGAGCTTCGCCATGCCGACGATCCTTTCGGGTTTTCAAGACACATCGCTGTAGGGGCGCCACGCGGCGCCCGGCCGGCGGCTTCATGCCTTACCAAGCGTCATTTGGCCAGAGCACTGTTTGGACGCTTGGCTTCGATCATTCTTGCCCCTTGCACCTATGCCTCGCGGAGGCGATGCCTTATGTTGACGCTCGTGAACGCGCGACCGTCCTCATGCCGGTCCGACATTGCGCTCAGGATCGACGGTCCACAAAATTCGATCGCGGTCATGGAATGCGCCATTGCGACATTCACTGTCGCATTACGGGCCGTGTGAGTTCGCAAGCGCAATACACTCATCGCACCACCGGATCCGACAGGCCGAGGATCCGCTGCTCTTTCTGACGTCATAACAGGGGAACAAAAAACCAATGACCAGAAGTTTCACCCGTCTGCTCACGCTCTCCGCCGCCGTTTCTCTGAGCGCGCTGAGCGCCGGAACCGCCCTAGCCGCTGACCCGGCAAGCTGTGCCACCGTCCGTTTTTCCGATGTCGGCTGGACAGACATCACGGCGACGACCGCAACCGTTGCCGCCATCGTTGAAGGTCTCGGCTACACGCCCGACATCAAGGTCCTCTCGGTTCCCGTCACCTACCAGTCGCTGAAGAACAAGGACATCGACGTCTTCCTCGGCAACTGGATGCCGGCGCAGGAAAAGGACGTGAAGCCCTATCTGGATGATAAGACCGTCGAATCGCTCGGCGCGAACCTCGAAGGCGCAAAATACACGCTCGCCACCAACGCCAAGGGCGCAGCCCTCGGCATCAAGGACTTCTCCGACATCGCCAAGCACAAGGACGAGCTCGGCGGAAAGATCTACGGCATCGAGCCGGGCAATGACGGCAACCGTCTCGTCATGACGCTGATCGAGAAGAACGAGATGGGCATGGGCGGCCTCGAGGTCGTCGAGAGCTCGGAACAGGGCATGCTGTCGCAGGTCGCTCGCGCCCAGAAGGACGACAAGCCGGTCGTCTGGCTCGGCTGGGCTCCCCACCCGATGAATTCGACGTTCGAGATGACATACCTGACGGGCGGCGACTCGAGCTTCGGCCCCAACTTCGGCGGCGCGACCGTCTATACCAACACGCGCGCCGGCTACGTTGCGGAATGCCCGAACATCGGCAAACTGATCTCCAACGTCAAATTCACCCTCGATATGGAAAACCATATCATGGGCAAGATCCTGAACGACGGTGAAGAACCCGATACGGCGGCGAAGGAATGGCTGAAGGCCAACCCGACCGCGATCGAACCCTGGCTCGCCGGCGTGACGACGCTGGATGGCAAGGACGGTCTGCCAGCCGTCAAGGCGGCGCTCGGCCTCTGATCCAGACACCGGAAGGCGGGGGAAACCCCGCCTTTTCCACGCTGGCATCCGGGCTTATCCAAGCCCCGTTTCTCTCAGATCCGCCTTTTTTCGATCCGGCCTTTGCGATCCGCGCGTCCGCGGTCCATGATGTCAAAACGATCGATGTCGTATCATCCGCCACTCTTTCAGGAGAGGATCCCGCATGGATTTTCTGACAGGACACCGCGTTCCTATCGGCCAGGGCGCGAAGGCCTTCGTCGAATGGCTGACGACCAATTTCAGCCTGTTCTTCGACCAGCTCTCAAGCTTCCTGTCGGGCGTCGTCTCGGCCATTCTCTTCGTTCTGCAATATCCCCACCCCCTCGTCGTCGTCGGCCTCGTCACCGTGCTCGCCGGGTGGCTGCGCCGCTCGATCGGCATTACACTCTTCACGGGCCTCGGACTGCTGCTCATCATCAACCAGGGGTACTGGAAGGAGACGACCGAAACGCTGGCCCTCGTTCTGGCCGCAAGCGTCGTGTCCATGGCCATCGGTATTCCCCTGGGCATCGCCGCCGCCCGCCGCGCCTGGGTCTACGCTTTCATGCGCCCCGTGCTCGACCTGATGCAGACCATTCCGACCTTCGTCTATCTCATTCCGGCACTGATCCTTTTCGGCCTCGGAATGGTTCCCGGCCTCATCGCGACGGTGATCTTCGCCATTCCCGCACCGATCCGCCTCACCCGCCTCGGCATCATCTCGACGCCGCCAGCGCTCACGGAGGCGGCGGTGTCTTTCGGCGCCACGCCATCACAGGTCCTGCGCAAGATCGAACTGCCCTTCGCGACCCCGCAGATCATGGCGGGTCTCACGCAGACGATCATGCTCTCGCTGTCCATGGTGGTCATCTCGGCTCTCGTCGGGGCCAACGGCCTCGGCGTTCCCGTGCTGCGGGCACTCAACACGGTCAACGTCGCCAAGGGCTTCGAAGCCGGTCTCTGTATCGTCATCCTCGCGATCATTCTCGATCGTCTCTTCCGCTCCTCGGATGAAGGAGAAGGCGCATGAGCGATGCCGTGATCTTCGGAAATGTCGACATCGTCTTCGGCGATCGCCCCGAGCGGGCCTTGCAGATGGTAGACGCCGGAAAGACCCGCGACGAGATCGGCGATGCCACGGGTCTCGTCCTCGGCGTGGCCGGCGCGTCGCTTTCCGTGCGCGAAGGCGAAATCCTCGTGTTGATGGGGCTGTCGGGCTCCGGCAAGTCAACGCTCCTGCGAGCCGTCAACGGCCTGGCTCCTGTCGTGCGCGGCAATGTCAGCGTGAAGACGGGCAACGGCACGATCGACCCCTATCGCGCGACGTCAAAGGCCTTGCGCGACTTTCGCATGCACACCGTGTCCATGGTGTTCCAGCAGTTCGCTCTTCTGCCGTGGCGCACGGTCGAGGACAATGTCGGCTTCGGGCTCGAGTTGGCCGGGGTACCCGACGCCGAACGTCGACGCCGCGTCGGCGAGCAACTGGAGCTGGTGAACCTTACGCAATGGGCCGGGCGCAAGGTACAGGAGCTCTCGGGAGGCATGCAGCAGCGCGTCGGCCTCGCCCGCGCCTTTGCGACCGGCGCGCCGATTCTTTTGATGGACGAGCCGTTTTCCGCACTCGATCCGCTCATCCGCACACGACTGCAGGACGAGCTTCTCGAGTTCCAGCGCCGACTGAAGAAGACCATTCTCTTCGTGAGCCATGATCTGGATGAGGCCTTCCGGATCGGCAATCGCATCGCCATCATGGAGGGCGGACGTATTATCCAGTGCGGAACGCCGCAGGAGATCGTGAAGAACCCAGCCAATCAGTATGTGGCCGATTTCGTTCAGCATATGAACCCGATCACCATGCTGACCGCGACAGATGTCATGCAGCGCGGCCTTAACCAGCGTCCCTCGCCCGGTGGCGTCAGCGCCACGGCCGCGCCCGACACGCCGCTGATCGACATTCTCGACGCCATGACGCGGCAGCCGGGGGCGATCGGCGTCGTCGAAAACGGTGCCGTCATCGGCACGATCGATGCACAGGATGTGATCGAGGGGCTGACGCGGCACCGAACCCGCCCCTGACGACGCCACGCATATGTCTGCCCATGATGACTTCACAACACGGCTTTGCCCTGTAGTCTCACCGCGGAATCGTTTCGTCAACGATGAAGCTTCGAGACGTCAGGAAGGCCTGAGATGACAGACAAACCGAAGGTGTTGCGGGAGACGGACGATGAGGCGCGGAAGCTTGCCCGCCTCGTCCTGCGTGAACAGCGCAGTGCAGCCATGGCCGTCGTCGAACCGGGCAGCGATGGCTTCCCCTTCGTCAGCCGCGTCCTCCTCGGGTTCGATCTCGATGGCGCGCCCGTCATTCTCGCCTCGCGGTTGGCGACACATACGCAGGCGCTGCTTACCGATACCAGGTGTTCGCTGCTGGCAGGGCGCATGGGCAAGGGCGATCCCCTCGCGCATCCGAGAATCACGGTGCAGTGCGAGGGGGAACCGGTGACGCAGACGGACCCGCGATATCCGCTCATGCGGGCGCGCTTCCTTCGACGGCATCCCAAGGCTCAGCTCTATATCGACCTTCCCGATTTCCTGTTCTTCCACCTCGCACCCATGCGCGCAAGCTTCAATGCAGGCTTCGGCCGGGCTTACGCACTGGCCGGAAACGATCTTTTGATCACGTCATCGGCGCTCGAAGAAATTGCAACAGCAGAACGTCTTCTTCTTGACGAACTCAGAAGCAACGCAGATGCTGTCAAACATCTGATAGCGGACGATCCCGAGCCTGTTACTCCAGCCTGGCAAGTGACTGGCATCGACTCAGAGGGAGTCGATCTTGCACTGGGAGACGCATTTCGCAGGGTCGTCTTTCCCCGACAGGTTGAAAACGCCGCAGAACTCCATGCAATGTTCGTCAAACTTTACCGTTAACTCTGCTAAAGTACCCCTAAATCTCGCATAGCCCTGTTGTTCCCTTTATGCGTCATGCCTAATTGTCTCATTCTAGCCGCACCAAATGGGTGGGGCCAAGACGTCGCATGGAGTATGGCATGGAAACGATCCCTCCCCACCAGCATGAAAAAGCCGAGGTCGCTGCGGATTTTCTTTCGGCTATGGCCAATCCGAAGCGGCTGCTGATCCTGAACGAACTGGTCAAAGGCGAAATGGCCGTTGGAGCGCTTGCCGCTCAGGTCGGACTTAGTCAGTCTGCGCTTTCGCAGCATCTGTCGAAGCTTCGGGCACAGAGCCTCGTTACGACACGCCGCGACGCACAGACGATCTACTACTCGTCTTCGTCCGAATCCGTTTTGAAGGTCCTTTCAATGTTGTCCGAGATCTACGGAGCAGCAGACGCAAAGGAAGAAGCACAGCCGCGCCGCCGGTCTGCCTGAGATGCCATGATAGCTGCTGTCGCCGGTAAAAGCCGCGATTAGCAATGGTCTGACACGGGCAGGTATCAACGCACGACCCTCAAACCTGCTCTCGCCGGGATGAGTCAAAATTGAAAATAGGGGCCAGGAATCAGGGAGGTTCCTGGCCTTTTTTCTTTTCACAACCACCCGAAAAGTTAGACTTTACTTACCTTAAAAGCCGAATTCCGGATTTCATCGCCCTCCCCGGCACGTTGAGGAAATTTACGTAACAAGATGCTGACTCACCCTTTAGAGGACGGGCTTCTGTGTATATGTCGGCACGTAGTGTTTGCCTCGTTCACGTCACTGTCTGCGCCATGCCTTGACGCCCTCAGGTCCGCTGATAGTTTGACCATCGGATAAAATTCGCCGATCAGCTCAAACGCCAAATGGCCATTCCGGCCATGGAGACCGTCATGTCGAACCGCTTGAACGCCACCCCTAACGACCTGCGTGCCTTCTGGATGCCCTTCACCTCGAACCGGCAGTTCAAGAAGGAACCGCGCATGTTCGTCTCGGCGAAGGACATGCACTACAAGACGCATGACGGGCGCACCGTTCTCGATGGCACAGCCGGCCTGTGGTGTGTCAATGCCGGCCATTGCCGCCCGCTGATCACCGAGGCGATCCGCGAACAGGCCGGCGAACTGGATTACGCCCCTGCTTTCCAGCTCGGCCACCCCAAGGCCTTCGAACTGGCCAACCGCCTTGTGGATATCGCGCCAGAAGGCTTCAATCATGTGCTCTATACGAACTCCGGATCTGAATCTGTCGATACCGCTCTCAAGGTCGCGCTGGCCTACCACCGCGTAAAGGGCGATGGCGCCCGTTCGCGGCTCATCGGCCGCGAGCGCGGCTATCACGGCGTCAATTTCGGTGGCATCTCCGTCGGTGGCATCGTCTCCAACCGCAAGATGTTCGGCACGCTGCTGAGCGGTGTCGATCACATGCCGCACACGCACATGCCGGACAAGAACGCCTTCACCAAGGGCGAGCCCGAGCATGGCGGCGACATCGCCTCCGAACTGGAGCGCATCGTTACGCTGCACGATGCCTCGACCATCGCTGCCGTCATCGTTGAGCCCGTGGCAGGCTCGACGGGCGTGCTCATCCCGCCGAAGGGCTATCTGCAGAAACTGCGCGAGATCTGCACCAAGCATGGCATCCTGTTGATCTTCGATGAGGTTATCACCGGATACGGTCGTCTGGGGACACCCTTTGCAGCACAGTATTTCGATGTGATGCCGGATATGATCGTGACGGCGAAGGGCCTCACCAACGGCGTCATTCCCATGGGCGCCGTCTTCGTGACGTCGGAGATCCACGACGCGTTCATGCAGGGTCCCGAACACATGATCGAGTTCTTCCACGGCTACACCTACTCCGGCAACCCGATCGCCTCGGCGGCTGCCATCGCAACGCTCGACACCTACCGCGACGAAGGTCTTCTGACCCGCGCGGCCACGCTCGCGCCCTATTGGGAGAATGCGTTGCACTCGCTCCGGGACTGCCCGCATGTCATCGACATCCGCAACATCGGTCTCATCGGTGCGATCGAGCTCGCGCCGATCGCCGGGGAACCGACGAAGCGTGCCTTCTCCGCGTTCCTCAAGGCCTATGAGAATGGCCTTCTGATCCGCACCACCGGCGACACGATCGCCCTCTCTCCGCCGCTGATCATCACCGAAGCCCAGATCGACGAACTGGTCGCGGGAATCCGACAGGTCCTCGAAACCGGCATCTGATCCGGCCGGGCCATCATCCCGCTGCACGGATCAGTTGCGGGAAGATGGACCTCCATGCTCGATTCCGATAATGCCGCATCGGCAGACGGGCGAACCGCGCGCAGCGTGCGGTCGTCCGTTCCCTGAGCATAAGGCTGCCGACCATGAGCATACCCAAGCGCCACCCTTATGATTTCGACCCGACCTACGGTCTGGGGCTGGCCGATCTCCGCGCGATCCGCCCCCCGCGGGAGGTGGAAGGTTTCGACGCTTTCTGGCAGGCGCGTTACAATCGGGCGCTTGCCATCGAGCCGAGCCCCAGCCTGACGCGCTCTCCGACGCAGCATCCAAAGTGGCTCATCCACGATCTCTCCTACACCTCGACGGATGGCTTCCGCATCGGCGGGTGGCTTCTCGTCCCGCACCACGGCAATGTGCGTCGCGGGCTCGTCGTCGGCCATGGCTATGGCGGGCGCGACAGGCCGGATCTTGACCTGCCGGTCGATGATACAGCGATCCTTTTTCTGTGCTTTCGCGGCCTTTCGCGCAGCTCGCGGGCGCCCATCTCGACCGATCCCGACTGGCACGTGCTGCACGATATCGACAAGCCGGACCGTTACATCATCGGCGGTTGCGTCGAAGACGTGTGGGTTGCTGTGACCGTGCTGAACACGCTTTTCCCTGGCACGAAAGGCCATGTCGGCTACAGCGGCATCAGCCTCGGTGGCGGTATCGGCGCATTGGCCATCCCGTACGACGACCGCATCGACAGGGGCCATCTCGTGGTTCCCACCTTCGGCAACCGGCCGCTCTGGCTGACGCTGCCAACCGTCGGCAGCGCCCGTGCCGTGCAGGTCTATGGGCACAGCCACCCCGAGGTGCAGGAAACGCTGAGGCTCTTCGATGCTGCGACCGCTGCCACCCGCATCACCGTGCCCATCCTCTGCGCCGTCGCACGCTTCGATCCCGCGGTGGCGCCGCCCTGTCAGTTCTCTGTCGCAAATGCTTTGCCGATCGAGGACTGTAACGAAATCTTCATACTGGATGCCGGGCATTTCGATTATCCTGGTCAGGCAGCGCAGGTATCTGCGCTCATGGCAAAAGTCGGGAACCTCTTCGGGACACCATGAATCGCGAATATCTGCGCTGGTACAGTCCACGGCTCCATCGGGACATGGAGTTGCTGGTGTTCGGGCATGCCGGCGCCAAGGTGCTGATGTTCCCGACACGCGAAGGTCGGTTCTGGGAATACGAGAAGCTCGGGCTGGTCGATGCGCTGGCAGACAAGGTTCATGCCGGTCACCTGCAGCTCTTCTGCATCGAGGGTCTCGCGCGAGAGACCTTCTACGACCCCAGCCGTCACCCCGCCGACCGCATCCGCCGCCACAGGGCATTGGAAGAATATGTCCTCAACGAAGTGCTGCCGCTGATGGCGCACAAGAACCCGGACGGAGCCACCATCGTGCAGGGTTGCAGCCTCGGCGCCTACCAGGCGGCGAGCCTCGTCTTTCGCCACCCTCACCTCTTCTCCAAGCTCGTCGCCTTTTCCGGCCGCTACGACCTCACGCTGGAGATCGAGAGCTTCACGAACCTTCTTGACGGATATTACGACGATGAGGTCTATTTCCACACGCCGACCCATTTTCTCCCCGGCCTCTCGCAGGACTGGCGGATTGATCGCCTAAGGTCCGTCGATATCGTCCTGACCGTAGGCAATGCCGATCCCTTTCTCGACAACAATCGGCATCTGAGCCAGGTGCTGCGTGAGAAGAACGTAAGCCACCAGCTCCACATATGGGACGGTCGAGCCCATCGCGGCCAGTCCTGGCGGAAGATGGCCGCGCTCTACATCTGACCACCGCGACCGCGATAACCCTTCGCGCCAACCGGACAGGTCATTTTACCAACTGCCCTTCCCCTGCCGGCTCTGCCCTCTATGATGAGGCTCGACGCCAGACCTCGCTCGCTCGTCGTGCCGCTTGTCACATGCCAGAAACGGAGTTCCCATGTCCGCCTCCCTCTCCGACCGTATCGACCAGGGCACGGGCCGCGTCGCCGCCGACATCGTCCTCAAGAACGGCCGTTTCTTCGATCTCGTGTCCGGCGAATGCATCGAATCCGACATCGCCCTTTGTGGAGACCGAATCGTCGGCACCTGCGGTAGCTATGAAGGCGTAGAGGAGATCGACATTTCCGGCCGCATCGTCGTTCCCGGCTTCATCGATACGCATCTGCACATCGAATCCTCGCTGGTGACACCGCACGAGTTTGATCGATGCGTGCTGCCCTACGGCGTGACGACGGCGATCTGCGATCCTCACGAAATTGCCAACGTGCTCGGCACGGAGGGCATCGCATTCTTCCTCGACAGCGCCCGTGAAACGATCATGGATATTCGCGTGCAGCTGTCGAGCTGCGTACCCGCGACCCATCTGGAAACCTCCGGCGCCAATCTGCCGATCGAAGCCCTGCTGCCCTATCGAAACCATGAAAAGGTCATCGGCCTTGCCGAGTTCATGAACTTCCCGGGCGTCATTCATAAGGACCCCATCTGCCTCGCCAAGCTCGAAGCGTTCCAGGACGGTCATATCGATGGCCATGCGCCGCTGCTGCGCGGTCTCGACCTCAACGGCTATCTCGCAGCCGGCATCCGCACAGATCACGAGTGCACGACGGCGGACGAAGCGCTGGAAAAGATCCGCAAGGGCATGCACATCCTCGTGCGCGAAGGCTCGGTGTCGAAAGACCTCCATGCCCTGATGCCTATCCTGACCGAGCGGCTGTCGCCTTTCCTCGCACTCTGCACCGACGACCGAAATCCGCTCGATATCGCGGAGGAAGGGCATCTCGACTACATGATCCGCGAGGCCATCGCCCACGGCGTCGAACCGCTCGTCGTCTATCGCGCCGCGTCCATCTCTGCCGCCCGCGCCTTTGGCCTGCGCGACCGCGGACTGGTCGCGCCAGGCTGGCGCGCCGATCTCGTGGTGGTGGACAGCCTCGAGAACTGCAAGGCGCAGATGGTGTTTTCCGGCGGTCGCCGCGTGACCGATGCTCTCTTTGCGAGCCGGGGCGCTGTTGCACCTGTCGGGCTCGACAGCGTCAAGGCCGGGCACATCAACGCGGCCGCCTTCGCGGTGCCCTATACCGAAGGCGAAAGCTCTGTTATCGGCGTGCTTCCGGGCAAGATCATCACCGAACATCGCCGGTTCCAGCTACCGGCCGACGGCAACCAGACGGGCGTCGATCTGGGGCGGGATATCATCAAGGCCGCCGTCATCGAACGCCATGGCGTGAACGGCAACCACGCCAACGGCTTCGTTCAAGGCTTCGGCCTTCGGAAGGGTGCCATCGCCTCGACGGTCGGGCACGACAGCCACAATATCTGCGTCGTCGGCGTCGATCCCGACGACATGGCGCTTGCCGCCAACCGCCTCGGCGAGATCAAAGGCGGTTTCGTGGTGGTGGAAGACGGCGTCGTGACCGGCGAGATCTCTCTGCCCGTGGCAGGCCTCATGAGCCTCGAACCCTATGAAAGCGTTCGTGACACCCTCCACGACCTCCGACAGGCCGCGTTCGCTTTGGGTGCCACCCTCCAGGAACCCTTCCTCCAGCTCGCCTTCCTCCCTCTCCCTGTCATCCCGCATCTCAAGATTTCAGACAGGGGACTGGTGGATGTGGATCGGTTCATGCTGATCGGGTGAAGGACGACCTTGGCAGCAACAGACGCGTGTCCTAATCTGCGTGCAAAATCGGAGACTGTGATGAGCCGCCTCGAACATATCGAAAAATCCGTAATCGAACTATCAGCCGAAGAACTGGCAGAGTTCACACGCTGGTTCGAAGACCTGCAGGCAAAGCGCTGGGACGAGCGCTTCGAAACGGATGCGACATCTGGAAAGCTTGATACGCTTGCGGATGAAGCCCTGTCGGAGCTTTTCGCGGGACGAGCACAACGCCTTTGAAGCATCACGCGACCGCCGCGTTCTGGAAATGCTACAATGCGCTTCCTGCGCATGTGAGAAAGGTAGCCGATCGCAATTTCGATATCCTGAAGGACGATCCTCTCCATCCTTCCCTTCATCTGAAACAGGCAGGGCGGTTCTGGTCCGTTCGGGTCGGATCGTCTTGGCGAGCCCTCGCCGTCAGAAACGGCGAAGACCTTGTCTGGTTCTGGATCGGCTCGCATGCCGAGTACGACAAACTTCTAGCCTGAAACCCGCCCGCAAAACGCATCCAGCGCCTCCAGAACGATCTCGCCCTTCTCGACGCGCGCTGTGTCGAACCCCGGCAAGGGCAGCGCCGCGGCGATGGTCATGCCCTTCGGCAACGTCACGGTCTGCGGGCCCCGGCGGAGGTTGAAGACGAAGAGCAGTTTCTCGCCGCCCTTCTCGCGGGTGAAAATCAGAATGTCCTGGTTCGTATCGAGGAAGGTCATTCCTCCGTCGAAGAGCTCAGGGTGAGCCTTACGGAAGGCAAGCGTTGCCCGATAGTGCGCGAGCACCGAGTCTGGGGCTGCATCCTGCACATCGACGGCAATAGCTTTGTGCACGTCCGGCACCGGCAGCCACGGCTGCCCCGTCGAGAAGCCGCCGCTCTGGCCCGCGCTTTCCCACGGCATCGGCGTGCGGCATCCATCGCGGCCTTTGAAGGCCGGCCAGAAGCGAATGCCGTAAGGGTCGCGAAGCTCGTGCAGTTCGAGTTCGGCTTCCGGCAATGCCAGTTCCTCGCCCTGATAGAGGCAGATGGAGCCGCGTAGCGTTGCAAGCACGGAGATGGCCAGCTTGCCGATCCGCTCCCGTTCGCTCTCGTTCTGAATGAAACGCGACACGTGCCGCTGGACGTCATGGTTGGAAAACGCCCAGCAGACCCAGCCATCCGTCACCGATTCCTGAAACGACGAGACGCAGTGCTTGATATGGCTCGCCGTGAAGTCCGGACCCAGGAGATCGAACGTATAGCACATGTGCAGCTTGTCGCCGTCGCTGACATAGGCCGCCAGCGTCTTCAGCGAGCGCCCGCCATCGCCGACCTCGCCAACGGCGGTGCGATCGTCGTACTCCTCCAGCAGCGCCCTGAAACGCTTGAGGAAGCCGATATTCTCCGGCTGCGTCTTGTCATAGAGATGGCTTTGCATGCCATAGGGATTGACGTCGGGTGCATCGAGCCCCGGCCCGTCATCTCCATGCCCGAGCGGCGGGTTGTCGCGCAATTCCTTGTCATGAAAGTAGTAGTTGACCGTATCCAGCCGAAAGCCGTCCACGCCGCGCTCCAGCCAGAAACGGACCGTGTCGAGCACGGCTTCCTGAACCTGCGGGTTGTGGAAGTTCAGGTCTGGCTGCGAGCCGAGGAAATTGTGCAGATAGTACTGGCGGCGCACACCATCCCATTCCCAGGCCGGCCCGCCGAAGATCGACAGCCAGTTGTTCGGCGCCGTTCCGTCGGGCTTGGCATCCGCCCAGACATACCAGTCGGCGCGCGCATTGTTGCGGCTCGTCCGGCTTTCCTTGAACCAGGGATGCTGGTCGGATGTGTGCGAGATGACCTGATCGATGATGATCTTGAGGCCCAAGCGATGCGCCTCTGCGAGCATCACATCGAAATCGGCCAGCGTTCCGAACATCGGATCGACATCGCAGTAATCCGAGACGTCGTAGCCCATATCCGCCATGGGAGAGGTGAAGAAGGGAGAGAGCCAGATGGCATCGACGCCGAGGCTCGCAATATGCGGCAGCCGGTCGGTGATGCCCGTGAGGTCCCCGATACCGTCTCCGTTCGTATCCTGAAACGAGCGCGGATAGACCTGATAGATCACCGCGCCACGCCACCAGTCCGGGTTGGTCTTCGAGGAAGAGGCCATGGACGATTCCTTCTGAACGATGGGGACAGTCGATGTTTAACGACCACTCACCCGGGAGGCAATGACGCGAGAGCGCCTTTCAGAGGCCGCCCCGACGAACGCACCGCTAATATACGCTTCCCGAAGAAATGCGTTGCCTTGCCATCGTCACGCACAGGCTTTATCCGGCAAAGCGAAGAGGAGAAAAGCAATGGCACGGCTTCTGGCGATCGGCGAATGCATGGTTGAACTTGGCGATGCCGGCAGCGGATTGCTCCGAAAGGGCTTCGCCGGCGACACCCTGAACGCCGCTTACTATGCCCGGACTTATCTCCCTGCCGATCACGATGTCGCCTATCTCAGCGCCGTCGGGACGGACCTCCTGTCACAGGAAATGCTCGCCTTCATAGAAGGCAAGTCCATCCTCACCGAGGATATCCGGCAGATCGAGGGTGCCGCCCCCGGCCTCTACATGATCCACCTCAAGGATGGGGAACGCAGCTTCTCCTACTGGCGTTCGGCGTCTGCCGCGCGAAAGCTTGCCGACGACGCCGCGCATCTGCGCCGTGCCATCGAGAAGGCGGATACCATCGTCTTCTCCGGCATAACGCTGGCCATCCTTTCACCTGAAGCACGCGAGACGCTCATCCTCGAACTGCGGCGCGCAAAGGCTGCGGGCAAGCGCGTCGTCTTCGACCCCAATATCCGCCCACGGCTGTGGGAAGATGCGGCAAGCTTACGCGCCGTCGTCGAGGCCGGGGCGCGTGCATCCTCCGTTCTGCTGCCGAGCTTCGATGACGAGCAGGTGCATTTCGGCGACGCCGACCCCGAGGCCACGATCGCGCGGTATCGGCAGTGGGGCGCCGAGATAGTGCTCGTCAAGAATGGCGGTGGAGACGCGCTTCTCTCCGATGGAGCGAACGATGTCGCGCGCATATCGCCGCCGAAGGTGGAGACCGTGGTCGATACGACAAGCGCCGGCGACAGCTTCAACGGTGCGTTTCTGGCGAAAGTGCTGGCGGGCGCTGCGCCGGCCGAAGCCGCAGCCTTCGCATCCCGCGTCGCCGCCGCCGTCATCGCCCATCACGGCGCGCTCGTGCCTGTCGAGCATCTGCCGCAGGCATGAACCTCGCGACAAGCGTATTCGCATGAAAAGTCACATTGGACGGTGACGTGGGAAAGTCCCGCATCACAACACGTTCCTGCTGCAACGCGGTGGAGCGCTGCTCAGCGGCGCTTTTTGCCTTCGAACGGATTGTCGGACGCCCGCAGGTGAATGCGGATCGGCACGCCGGGTAGCTGGAAGTCGGTGCGCAGGCCGTTGGTCAGATAGCGGATATAGCTTTCCGGCACAGAGTCCGGCCGCGTGCAGGAAATCATGAAGCCCGGCGGGCGGGCCTTGACCTGCGTCATATATTTCAGCTTCAGGCGACGGCCCGAAACGGCCGGTGGCGGATGCTGCGTCTGCTGCGCATCGAGCCACTTGTTGAGGCGCGCCGTGGAAATGCGGCGGTTCCAGACCTTGTCCGTGTCGATGATCGACTGCATCAGCTTGTCGAGCCCATATCCGGTCTGCCCGGACATCGGCACGGCCCGGATGCCGCGCGCCTGCGGCAACAGCCGCTCGGTCTTCTCACGAAGATCGGTCAGTAGTGCCTGCGGATCCTCGACAAGGTCCCACTTGTTGAACGCGAGCACGGCTGCGCGACCCTCGCGGATCACGAGATCGACCAGCTGTAGGTCCTGTTTTTCAAACGGGATCGTCGCATCGAAGACGATGACGACGGATTCGGCGAAGCGGATGGAGCGCAGGCTGTCGGCGACGGAGAGCTTTTCCAGCTTCTCCTGCACACGCGCCTTCTTGCGCATGCCGGCCGTGTCGAACATCTTGATCGTGCGGCCGCGCCAGTCCCACTCCACCGAGATGGAATCGCGCGTGATGCCGGCTTCCGGACCGGTCAGAAGCCGATCCTCTCCGAGAAAGCGATTGATCAGCGTCGACTTGCCGGCATTCGGTCGTCCGATGATGGCGACACGTAGCGGCTTGGTCTCGTCATAGACCGGCTCCTCGTCGTCGTCGCCCTCTTCCGCCGTCTTGCGCAGGTCGATATTCGTCTCGGCTTCGTCCACGGTCGGCGGGAAGGCCCGCTCCTCGCCGATCGCCTCGACGATAGCATCGCGCAGATCGATCATGCCCTGCCCGTGCTCGGCCGAAATCGGGCAGGGATCGCCAAGGCCGAGCGTGAAGGCATCGTAGAACCCGCCATCGGAGCCCTTGGCTTCCGACTTGTTGGCGACGAGCACGACCGGCTTGCCGCGCCGGCGCAAGAGGTCGGCCAGCGTCTGGTCGGCCGGCGTCAGGCCTGCTTTGGCATCGACCACGAACAACGTTATGTCGGCCTCGTCGATCGCGGCCTCCGTCTGCGCCCACATGCGACCCTGCAAGGTCTCGGGGCCGGACTGCTCGAGGCCGGCAGTGTCGATGATGGTGAAGCGGAGATCGACAAGCTTCGCGTCGCCCGGCCGGCGGTCACGCGTAACGCCCGGCGTGTCATCGACCAGCGCCAGCTTCTTGCCGACAAGGCGGTTGAAGAGCGTGGACTTGCCGACATTGGGCCGGCCGACGATGGCGACGGTGAAGTTCATCTCAAATCCTGTCGCGGCGTTCACGCCGCTGTCCCGGTCGCAGCGCCGCTCGTCGTCATGACGGGCGATAGGCGGCGCGACCTCTTGTTTCATCCCCGCGCGCCCTACAAGAGGTAGCGGCACGGGGTTCGGCTCACTGCGTGGACGCCATGACGTCCAGAAGCATGCGCGCCCGGTTTGCAAGGCCGCGAGGCGCCTGGTTGTCGTCTACGATCTGCTGGAACCATTCTTTTGCCTTGGCCTTGTCCCCGGCTTTGTAGGCGGCAAGACCCAGCGCTTCGCGCGCGGAGCTGCGCAGGCCATTGCCATCCACCGCCAGCTGCTCGGCTTCCGCCGCAACCTGTGCATAGGTGCCCGTATCGACGAGCAGATAGGCGGCACGGATCCGCGCTGCGTCCCGCATCGGCTGCACGATCGCATCGTTCTTCGAAATTTCGGTGAAAGCTGTGACGGCGGCAGCGGTATCGCCCTTCTGGGCCTTCAGCGTCGCCGCGCGCATCTGCGCCAGAACCGGATAGGCGCCGTAACCGTCAGCCTCCAGTCTGTCGAATGCCGCGAGCGCCTCGTCGGTCTTGTTGTCCTTGGCCAGCGTCAGGGCTGCCAGAAACTCATCGCCTGATGCCGAAGCGGACGTTTCGTGCCAGTAGTCATAAGCGACCTTGCCGATCGTGCCGATAACGATGAGAATCGCGAGCATGGCAAGAATGCCGCCGAAGCGGAGCCAGACCGCCTTGACCTGCTCGGAGCGAAGCTCGTCATTGACCTCGCGGATGAAACTGTCGTTCTGATGCGCCATTCGGGTTCCGGCGGACCGGCCTTCTCTGCCATTTCTGTCAAAGCCGCGCTTCTAGCCTATTTCGCGCATATTGTAAGGGGGCAAGGCGAAATCGCGGCAATGTGAGCATGCCGCCGCCCTACATAGCCGCAAAAATCCTCTCACGACATCGCGATCGGCGAGACGCCGATCAGGAGCTCGTGCAGCTTCAGCACGAAGAGGGCGTAAGCAAGAAGGCCGAGGGCAATCGCCATCACGTCGAAGCGCGGCGAGCGAAAAACCGGGAGCACCTCCTCGCCGGCCCGTTCGCGGCGCTTCAGAGAAATTCGCACGATGACGCCCCAGGCAAGGAAAGTGCCGAACAGCAGAACGGATGCCGTCTCGCCGTTCGCAAGCAGATGCGCCAGCGCCCAGATCTTGATGGCCAGCACCAGGGGAGCCCGTGTCTTTACGGCGATCCGGCCGGCCGGGAGACACCCCGCGGCGAGACAGATGAAGGCGGGCAACATGAGCAGCAAAGCGATGTGCTTGAGGAACACCGGTGGCGCATAGAGCAACCCGGTAACCGCCCGCGCCTGCCCGAAGCCCACCACCACAAGACAGAGGCCCACAAGACTGACGAGGCCGTAGAGCACCATGAAGGTCGGCTTGCCCAACCGGGTTATCAGCGCCGTGCGGAAAGCGGGAGCCACCACGCGCAGCAGATGCACGCCGAGGAGAACAACGACACCGAAAACCAGAAGTCCCATGCCTGTACCCATCATCTTGTCATGCTGTCGCCAAACAGCTCCAGCCGCCCGTAGACCGCACCCGAAAGGGTTAACAAAGATTTATGAAGCAAATCCGGGCATCTGCAAAGCTTTTCTGATATACCGCACCCATATGCCCCCAAAGGCACATTCATGCGGTTTTTCCGCATCCTAGGGCTTTTGGCTGTCATCGCTTCAAAGGATCGCCGCATTCCTGTCGCATGGGCGAGCGCCGACCCGTATCCCCTACGGTTTCGCCGTGTTCCACATCCCTCTGCTTCAGGCCGAGATCTCGCCCAGATCGCCATTGCCCGCAGCAGGCGCATCACGTCAGGTTCCGCATGCACAGATCCGCCGCACCCTTGGCCGCCATTCTCCTCCTGCCTTCAGTGACGCTGGCGCCGTCGGCGGTGCAAGCGGACCCACCGAGACCGGCGACGCAAACCGCCCAGCCAGCACCTGCCGCAAAGACACCCTCGGCATTCCAGCAACTCGTCATCATCTCGTTCGACGGTGCCCACGACAATCGCCTCTGGGAGCGAAGCCTTGCCATGGGGCCGAAGGTCGGCGCGCATTTCACCTATTTCCTCTCCTGCACTTTCCTGATGACCAAGGCCGAAGGTGGCCGTTCCTATCGGGCGAGCGGACACAAGGTCGGGGCGTCGAATGTCGGCTACGCCCAGAACCGCGACGAGATCGCAACGCGCGTGCGTCACATCTGGCAGGCGCATCAGGATGGCCATGACATCGGCAGCCATGGCTGCGGTCATTTTGACGGCAAGGACTGGAGCGAAAAAGACTGGAGCGCCGAGTTCACCGCCTTCGATGCGGCGCTCGACAATGGCTGGAAAGCCGGTGGCATCGGAGCCGAAGAGCCGGACGGCTGGCGCGGCATGATCGACGGCATCAAAGGATTTCGCGCTCCGTACCTCTCGACCAGCACAGGGCTCGTTCCGGCCGAGCGAAAGGCGGGCCTGTCCTACGACGCCAGCCTCGTGACCAAGGGACCGGCCTGGCCCATCATCGAGGATGGCGTCCAGCGCTTCGGCCTGCCGCTGATCCCCGAAGGCCCGACCGGCCGCCGCGTCATCGGCATGGATTACAACCTCTTCGTCCGCCACTCGATGGGCGTCGAAAACCGCAAGGACAGCGCCACGTTCGAACAACGAACGCTGAAGGCCTACCGCGATGCCTTCGCCGCCCAGTACGACGGCGCCCGCATCCCCCTGCAACTCGGCTTCCACTTCGTGGAGATGAACGGAGGCGCCTACTGGCGCGCGCTCGAAACCTTTCTGACCGAAACCTGCCGGAAGGCGGACGTCGCCTGCGTCAGCTATGCGCAGGCCCTGCCTTTGATCGAGGCACGAAAAAAGGCGGATCCCTCCGCCTTTTGATCGTCTCGTCGAACGCCTTGGTCAGGGCTGAGCAGGATTGACCTCTTCCTCGTTCTGACCTTTCAGATATCGCTGATCGATGTCCGGCAGCGGCAAATTGTCGATGGCAGCTTCGAATGCCTTCAGGCGCTTGTGGATGGACAAGAGCTCGATGATCGTCGTCCAGGAATTGACGAGATATTGGAACGAGTTGGATACCTGCCCGAAGGCTGTGGCGATCTGCTGGTAGATACCGTAGGTGATCTTGCCCGCAACGATGGTCGGCACCAGCATGAAGGTGACGAACAGGGCGTCGGCCTGAATGTAGAAATAGCGCGCGACGTTGAAATACAGGTAGTGCCAGTACATACGAAAGTAATTTCGGCGCACATTGGAAAACAATTCCACAACGGTGATCGGCTGAGCGCGATCGGCGTGATCCTCACCGTAGACAAGCTCCTTGCGGTACGCTGCCTCAACCCGCTGATTGCGGAAATGCAGGCCCGGAAGCTTGATGCCGGCAAAGGCCAGCAACAGCGTTCCAAATGCCGACCAACCAATGGCAAGCCAGAACAGCGAATGCGCAATCGGCCCGATGACCGGCAGTTCCGTTACATAGCTCGACAGGGCAAACAGGATGGGGAGAAAGGCGATCAGCGTCATCACCGAATTGATAAGGCTGACGCCTAGTCCTTCGAGAATGTTGGCAAAGCGCATCGTATCTTCCTGCACACGCTGCGAGGCGCCTTCAATGTGTCGAACACGCTCCCACTGAGACATGTAGTAGTCGTTCATCGCGGTGCGCCAGCGGAACACGTAATGGCTGACGAAGAAATCCGTGAGGATCGACACGAACATGCTGAGGAAGACGATCTGGCAGAAGATCAGCTGCAGCGAGTAGAAATCCCAGACGGTAACGCCCGGCTTTCCCGTCAATGCATTCTGCAAGAGATCGCCGAAAGGACGGCGCCAGTTGTTGATGGCAACATACACCTGCACGCCGAAATAGGTGCAGAAGAGGATCAAAGCGGAGCCCCAGATGGACCAGTCAATCCAGGGATGATCCCGGGCGATGTAGTTCCAGACACCGCCGAAAAGCACCGTGCAGACGAAGAAATAGGCATAGAAGAAGCGATTGTCCGGCGTCAGAAAGAAACGCAGATCGATCGGCATCTGGTCCTCCGGGATCGGAGCGTAGCCGATAGAGGCTCCCCAATCGGCAACGAAGCCATACCAGAGAAAGATGCAGACGAGCGTCCACACGATCAGCGACGTGAAGAACAACTTTGGCTTGGGAAAGAACGAATGAAACAAGGCGGCAACCTTTTGGCTGGCGGGCGAACCGCCCGCGTTCATGGCGGCGAACCTAGGCCAAATGCCGTCTCATCACAATCACGCCATTGAAAGGTTACAGCTTTTTAATTCCGGACAACCAACTCAAAGCCCGGAGGCCGCACGGATCCCCCGTCGCTCGGCAAAGATGATGACCACGCAGAGAATGAGGACACCGCTCGCAATCAGCGTCGGCAGCGTGAAGCTACCGGTATTGCCGGCGAGCCAGCCGGCGACAAGCGGCCCGATGATCTGCCCGACGCCGAAGGCGGCGGTCATGACGGCGAGCGCGCGGCGCTGGCTGGCCGGGGCCAGCGCCCGGCCGATCTGGAGGCCGAAGGCCGTGATCATGATGAAGGTGGCTCCCAGCAGCAGACCGCCGGCAAGGGGCGCGGCCGGGAACGGCAGGACCACGGTGAGGATAAGGCCGAGCGCCTCTACCACGAGCCCGATAAGATAAACGCCGACGATGCCGAAGCGCGGCACTGCCTTTCGCCATGCTGCAACAGACGCGGCGGCACTGAGACCCGTGATAAGCCAGGATAAGAACTCGATGGTGTGATCCACCGCACCCGCGCGCGCCATGGCAACCAGAAAGGTCGCCGTGATTACGTAACCGAAGCCGAACAGGCCATAGGTCAGCGTCAGCGCCACGAAAGGCCGCGTCCACACGAGCGGCGGCTCGGCCACGGGCGCGGCTGCGGTGCTCGCCGGCCCATCCGGCAGCAGCAGCGCCACGCAGGCGGTGCCGAGGAGAGCAAGAAACGCGCCGGCAAACCAGGCTTCCCGCCAGTTCGCCAGGGCCTCTCCCTGCCCGGACGGCAGCAGCCAGACCATCAGCGACGATGCAGCAATGCCAAGGCCGACGCCCGCGAAATGCAAAGATTGCACGTAGGTATGACCGGCCGCTGCACCCCGCGTCAGCACGATCTGGGAGATCATGATCATGGTGAAGGCGCTGGCCATGCCCGCGAGAAACCGGATGAGCGCAAACAGGACGACCGACGTCGTCAGACCCATGGCGCAGAGCAGCACGGTGGTCGCAACCAGCATGCCAAGCCCGATCACCCGTTCTCGCCCTTGCGCGAAAGAAAGACCCGCCAACACAGCGCCGAGCAGGTACCCGACGAAGTTTGCCGCCGCGATGACCCCGGCCTGCCCCGGCGACAGCGGAATGTCCAGCATCATACCCGGCAGGATGGGCGTGTAGGAGAACCGGCCGAAGCCCATGGCGACCGCCATTGCAATCGCACCGGCCAGAGCCGTCGCGAAAAGCCGAAAGCCATGTGCGCGCGTGTGGGGCATCAACCTGGCAGCGTGACGACGAGAGGACCGTTGCGGGTCACGATGACGGTGTGCTCATACTGCACGGTCGGCGCGCGCGGCTCGCTATAGAGCGTCCAGGCATCGTCGCCCCCTTCGGCGTATTGCGCGCCCATCGACAGAAAGGGCTCGATGGTGAAAACCATTCCGTCCTCCATCCGCCGCTTCTCGTGCTTGTCAGGCCAGGTGGAGATCTCGGTCGGCTCCTCGTGAAGCGAGCGGCCGACACCATGGCTCGCGAGATTGGAGATCAGCGTATAGCGGTTCTTGCGAGCAAATGCGCCGATGGCGTTGCCGATAGCGGCGAGCGGCTTGCCCGCCTTCACCTCGTTCAGCCCCACCCACATGGCGCGCTTGCCGTCGCGGCAGAGCCGTTCCGTCGCCCGCGAGATCGGCGGCACGGCAAAGGATGCGCCGGTATCGGCAAACAACCCGCCTTTTTCGGCCGATACGTCGATATTGACGAGATCGCCGGCCGCGATCACCCGCGCGCCGGGAATGCCATGCGCAACCTCTTCGTTGACGCTAATGCAGGTCGCGCCGGGAAAGCGATAGGAAAGTTCCGGCGCCGACTGCGCGCCCTCCGCCTCCAGCGCCTTGCGGCCGATGAGGTCGAGTTCTGCAGTGGTCATGCCCGGTTCCAGAGCGGCGCCCATGATTTGCAGCGTGTTGGCGCAGATCCGGCCGATCTCCTTCAGGCGTTCGAGATCGTCGTCATTTTCAAGTGTCATGGTCGTGCATATCCGAAGGCTGGCTCGGAGCATCGGGAACGGACCCGATGCTCCGGCAAAAGGCAGATCTATGTACTCCGCTTCTTTCGCGCAAGAAAGGTGGACCGGCCGAGGGCAAGACCACGCCTTTTCAGACGGCGTTCGCCGCCCGCGCCGCATCTTCGGCAATGCCTTCGCGAACCAGTGGCGCAACCTTGGTGCCGTAAAGCTCGATGCCCCGCATGATCTGCTCGTGCGGCATAGGGCCGATCGCCATCTGCAACAGGAAGCGATCGTTTCGGAAGATGCGGTGATGCCGGACGATCTTTTCCGCGACCGTCTCCGGATCGCCAAGAAACAGATTGCCGCGCGGACCGATCGCCTGATCGAAATGCGCGCGGTTTGTCGGTCCCCAGCCACGCTCGCGGCCGATCCTGTCCATCACCTCGGCCTGCGGCCCGTAGAACTGGTCGGCTGCGGCCTGCGTCGTATCGGCGATGAAGCCATGCACGTTGATGCTGGTCTTCAGCCCCGTCGCCGGCTGCCCTGCTCGCCGCGCGGCTTCCCGGTAGAGATCAAACAGCGGTGCATAGCGCGCCGGCTCCCCGCCAATGATGGCCAGTGCCACGGGCAGTCCGAGCGCGCCTGCGCGCGCGACCGACTGAGGCGTGCCGCCAACGGCCACCCAGAGCGGCAGCGGTGCCTGCAACGGTCGCGGATAGACGCCGCGATCGTGGAGAGCGGCCCGTTTCTCCCCCTCCCACGTGACGATCTCGTCGTTGCGCAACGCCATCAGCAGGTCCAGCTTCTCGGAAAACAGGTCGTCGTAATCCTCCAGCGGATAGCCGAACAGCGGAAACGATTCGATGAAGGAACCGCGCCCGGCCATGATCTCCGCCCGTCCACCGGAGAGAAGATCGAGCGTTGCGAACTGCTGGAACACGCGCACCGGATCGTCCGACGACAACACGGTCACGGCACTGCTCAGGCGGATGCGGCTGGTCCTCGCCGCCGCTGCCGCCAGCACCACGGCCGGGGACGAGACGACATAATCGGCCCGGTGATGTTCCCCGAGCCCGAAAACGTCGAGGCCGACCTGGTCGGCCAGCTCGATTTCCTCGAGCAGATTCTTCAGCCGGCGCTCGCCCTCGCGGCCCTTGTCAGCAGCTTTGGGATCGACATCGCCGAAGGTGTAAAGACCGAGTTCCATGATGTGCCTGCCCTGCTGATGGAGTTCTCCCCTACACATAACCATGAGCCCCATGTTTTCCCACAGCCAAAGACAGAACGCTGCGTTGCCGCCCTGTTTACACCCATAGGCAGCGTGCCTTTCGGGGGATGCGCGAGCTGGCTGCCAAAAGCAATTGTCATGCGGCTGTCTTTGCGCTTAGTCTTGCCCGTCAAGACAAGGGGTCCGTATGACCAGCACCACCGAAATCGTCCATCCGTCTTCCGGCAGCATCCGTTTCCTGCTCAACGACCGCGAAATCGCCCTCTCGACCGTTGCGCCCACCGCAACGCTGCTCGATTTTCTGCGGCTGGAACGTAGGCTCACCGGCACCAAGGAAGGCTGCGCGGAAGGTGACTGTGGCGCCTGCACCGTTCTTGTGGGGCGGCTGGTTGCGGGAAAGCTCGTCTATGAAGGCGTCAATGCCTGCATCCGTTTCGTCGGCTCGCTCAATGCCACCCATGTCGTCACCGTCGAGCATCTGGCGGCACGAGACGGCACTCTGCATCCGGTGCAGCAGGCGATGGTGGATTATCATGGTTCGCAATGCGGCTTCTGCACGCCGGGCTTCGTCATGTCGCTCTACGGCCTCTGGCTGTCGAAGGACAATCCCGGCCGGGCCGACATCGAGAAGGCGCTTCAGGGCAATCTCTGTCGATGCACCGGCTACGAGCCGATCGTGCGCGCGGCCGAAGCCGTCGCTACAGCCCGGCCCGATGCCGTGTTCGATCCGATCCTGAAGATGCGCGATCGCGTTCGTGCATTTCTGTCTGGCCTGCCCACCGGCGAAACCATTGTCCTCGGCCCCAGCGACGCCCGCCTCGTGGTGCCCGGCTCGGCGCGGGCGCTGGCCGAAGCGCTGGCCGAATATCCGGGCGCGACCGTCGTTGCCGGTTCCACCGATGTCGGCCTTTGGGTGACGAAGCAGATGCGGGCCATCAATCCCGTCATCTTCATCAACGGCCTTGCCGATCTGCAATCGATCACCGAAGCGCCCGACGGCATCACCATCGGCGCCGGCGTCACCTATTCGCTCGCCTTCTCCACCCTTGCGCGCCGCCTGCCGCCGCTGGGGAAGCTGCTCGACAGGCTCGGCGGCGATCAGGTGCGCAACATGGGCACCATCGGCGGCAACATCGCCAACGGCTCGCCCATCGGCGACACGCCGCCACCGTTGATCGCTCTCGACGCCACGGTCACGCTCCGCTCCGTTTCCGGCACGCGCACCCTGCCTCTTCAGGACTATTTCATCGCCTATGGCCGGCAGGACCGTTATCCGGGCGAGTTCGTCGAAAGCCTGTTCGTGCCCGCTTTGCCTGCAGACGAGCATTTCGCCGTCTACAAGATCTCCAAGCGCCGAGACGAGGACATTTCCGCCCTCTGCGCCGCTTTCCGGATTGCCCTTTCGGAGCAAGGTCTTGTCACATCAGCCCGCATCGCCTTCGGCGGCATGGCCGGCACGCCGAAGCGTGCCACGGCCGTCGAGGATGCGCTGATCGGCAAGCCGTGGACAGAGGAAACCGTGACAGCCGCCCGCCCGGCCTTCGACCTCGATTACCAGCCCTTGAGCGACTGGCGCGCGACCAGCGCCTATCGCGCAGTGACCGCGAAAAACCTGCTTTTGCGGTTCTATCTCGAAACATCCGGCTCCCCGGCCGAGCTGGTTCGGTTCGAGGCTGCGGAATGAAATGGAATGCTTCGGGTGGGCACTGCCCCTCACCCTAACCCTCTCCCCGCACGCGGGGCGAGGGAACGTGCCTCACGTCAACGCCCGCGTCCCTTCTCCCCGTGCAAACGGGGAGAAGGTGCCGGCAGGCGGATGAGGGGCAGTCACGAATGTGAAGTGCGAACGATAAACGAGCCTCAAGGGCAAGGAGATGCACCATGGACACCTCGACCTTTCAGGAGCGCAAGACCATCCGCGGCGGTATGCACAAGAACCTGCGCCACGACAGCGCGCACAAGCATGTGGCAGGCAGTGCCGACTATATCGACGACATGCCCGAGCCAGCGGGAACGCTGCATGCCGCCCTCGGGCTGACCGACCGCGCCCATGCCGAGATCGTCTCCATGGATCTGAGCGCCGTGGAAGCCTATCCCGGTGTCGTCTGCGTTCTCACCGCGCGCGACATGCCGCATTCCAACGACATCAGCCCCAGCCATCTCGATGACGAGCCGGTGCTTGCCGACGGCCGCGTCGAGTTCCACGGTCAGGCGGCATTCGCCGTCATTGCCGAAACACGCGACGCCGCCCGTCGGGCCGCCCGTCTCGCCAGCATCGTCTACAACGACCTACCGCACGCCATCGACGTGACGCAGGCGCGCGAGGCCGGTGGCAAGCTGGTGACCAAGCCGCTGACGCTTTCACGCGGCGATGCCGCGCACGAAATGCAGAACGCGCCGCGCCGCGTGAAGGGCGAAATGCGCATTGGCGGGCAGGAGCATTTCTATCTTGAAAGCCACATCGCCTTTGCCATTCCCGGCGAAGACGACGACATCACCGTCTGGTCGTCCACCCAGCATCCGAGCGAGGTCCAACACATGGTCGCTCACGTGCTCGGGGTGCCGTCCAACGCGGTCACCGTACAGGTCCGCCGCATGGGCGGCGGCTTCGGCGGCAAGGAAACGCAGGGCAACCAGTTCGCCGCCATCGCGGCCGTCGCGGCCAAGAAGCTGAACCGCCCGGTGAAATTCCGCCCCGACCGCGACGAGGACATGGCCTGCACCGGCAAGCGTCACGATTTCCTCGTCGAATACGAGGTCGGCTTCGACGATGAAGGCCGTATTCACGCCGTGGACGCGACCTTTGCCGCCCGCTGCGGCTATTCCTCAGATCTTTCCGGGCCCGTCACCGACCGCGCGCTTTTCCACGCGGACGGCGCTTATTTTTACCCTCATGTGCGCCTGACCTCGGAGCCGCTGAAGACCAATACCGTCTCCAACACCGCCTATCGTGGCTTCGGCGGGCCGCAGGGCATCGTCGGCGCCGAGCGCATGATCGAGGAGATCGCATACGCGCTCGGCAAGGACACGCTGGAGATCCGCAAGCTGAACTTCTACGGTGAAAAGGGCTCCGGTCGCGATCTCACCCCTTATCACCAGCAGGTCGAGGACAACATCATCGGCAAGCTGGTGGCGGACCTTGAGGAAAGTGCCGACTACCAGGAGCGCCGCGCCGACATCCTCGCTTTCAACGCGCAAAGCCGCATCATCCGCAAGGGCATCGCGCTGACGCCGGTCAAGTTCGGCATCTCCTTCACCATGACCGCCTTCAACCAGGCAGGTGCGCTCGTCCATGTTTATCAGGACGGCTCGATCCACCTGAACCATGGTGGCACGGAGATGGGCCAGGGGCTGTACACCAAGATCGCGCAGGTGCTGGCAGACAGCTTCCAGGTCGATATCGACCGCGTGAAGATCACGGCGACCACGACGGGCAAGGTGCCGAACACCTCGGCCACCGCCGCCTCCTCCGGCACCGACCTGAACGGCATGGCGGCGGCCGACGCTGCCCGCCAGATCAAGGAACGTCTCGTCGCATTTGCCGCCGAGCGCTGGCAGACGACGCCGGACAGGATCTCCTTCGCACCCAACCATGTCATCATCGGCGAGGAGCGCGTGCCCTTTGCCGACCTCGTGAAGCAGGCCTATTTCGCCCGCATTCAGCTGTCCGCCGCCGGGTTCTACAAGACGCCGAAAATCCACTGGGACCGCAACACCGGGCGCGGCACACCGTTCTACTATTTCGCTTATGGTGCCGCCGTTTCGGAAGTCTCGATCGATACGCTGACGGGCGAATACATGGTCGAGCGGGTAGACGTGCTGCACGATGTCGGCCGCTCGCTCAACCCGGCGATCGACATCGGGCAGATCGAAGGCGGTTTCGTGCAGGGCATGGGCTGGCTGACGACGGAAGAACTCTGGTGGGACGACAAGGGCCGGCTGCGTACCCATGCGCCTTCCACCTACAAGATACCCCTCGCCTCCGACCGCCCCAAGATCTTCAACGTCAAACTGGCGGAATGGAGCGAGAACGGCGAGGAGACGATCGGCCGCTCGAAGGCTGTTGGCGAGCCGCCGTTCAACCTTCCGATCTCGGTGCTCGAAGCCATCTCCATGGCGGTCGCCAGCGTCGGCGGCTATCGCCGATGCCCGCGTCTCGACGCGCCCGCCACGCCGGAATGCGTACTGATGGCCGTCGAGCGGATGCGTGTCGCCTTATGAAATACGTCGTCGGGAGCCTGCAGGCATTCCTTGCCCGCGAGGCATATATCGTCTGGGTCGAGGTCGCGGAAACGCGAGGCTCCACCCCGCGTGAGACCGGCGCCTTCATGCTCGTTTCGCCCACGGACAGCCACGGCACCATCGGCGGCGGGCAGATGGAGCACATGGCGATCGACCACGCCCGCAACCTGCTGGCGGGCATGACGACGGAGACACGCCTCGATATCCCTCTCGGCCCGGAGATCGGACAGTGCTGCGGCGGCCGCGTCGTGCTCTCCTTCCGCACGCTCGATGCATCGGCGCGCGACGATCTCGACGCCATGCTGGAGGCCCGCGTCAACGGCTTCCCCGAAGTCTGGCTGTTCGGCGGCGGCCATGTTGGCCGGGCCCTCGCCGATGCGCTTGTGCTCCTGCCCGTACGCACCATTGCCGTTGAAACGCGCAGCACCGAACTCGGCCTGATGTCGTCAGCCGCCAGCCAGCGCCTGACTGCGATGCCGGAGTCGCTCGTGAAAGAGATCGCACCCGGGAGCGCAGTCATCATTCTCACGCATGATCACGCATTGGATTTTCTGATCGCTCGCGAGGCCCTGTCCCGCACCGACCTTGCCTATACCGGGATGATCGGCTCGAAGACCAAACGCGCGACTTTTGCCAGTTGGGCGCGCGACGAAGGTCTCGACGACGACGCCCTCTCACGCCTCGTCCTGCCCATTGGTGGCAAGACCGTAAGCGACAAGCGTCCCGCCGTGATCGCTGCGATGACGGCGGCCGACGTGCTGGTCGCGCTGGAAGCCTACCGCCTGTCTGCCGGCTCGTAACGCGGGTCGCGGCCGTCGAGAAAGCCAAGGTCGCGCTGCAGATGCGGCGGCATGCTCTCCAGGTCGAGACGCGGGTAGCCGCTCCGTATCAGCAGGGCAAATGCTGCCCGCACCTTGCGCAGAGCCAGACGGACAGCGTTGGTTTTCGCGGTCTGATGGGGAAACGGGCGAGTCGTTTGCAAGCTCATGGCATCACCAATGGGTCGAGGATTGGCTTGCATCATCGCGCCGAGCGTGATCGAAATCCAATCGAACATCCGCCTGCTGCCATCAAGAGAACTGATCCATGAAGATGTCCCGACAGTTCCCGCTGAATGCCTTGCGCGTCTTCGAGGCGGTCGCGCGCCTGTCGAGCTTCACCCGCGCCGGTGAGGAACTGGGCCTGACCCAGACTGCCGTCAGCTATCAGATCAAGCTGCTCGAGGAGAACATCGGCGAACCCCTCTTCCTGCGCCGCCCGCGCCAGATCACGCTGACGGAAACAGGAGAACGCCTGCTCCCGAAGGTCGCCCAAGGGTTCGATCTTCTGGGTGAGGCCGTGGGGGCGGCGCGCGGCGCGCATCGAGCGAAATCCTTATCCTGCACTCAACGCCCACGTTTGCGCAGCAATGGCTGACCCGACGCCTCGGCACCTTTCAGTTCCGACACCCGCAAATCGCCGTCCGGCTCGTCACCGGCGCGCGCATGATCGATTTTAAAACAGAGAATGCCGACATCGCCATTCGCTGGGGTACGGGTGATTGGCCGGGCCTGATCAGCCACCACCTCATGCGTCTCGATTTCGCGCCGATTCTCAGCCCCGCCCTCGCGGAAGTCGATGGCGGCATCCGAGAGCCTGCCGATCTTCTGAAGCTGCCACTCATCAGCCCGTCCGATCCGTGGTGGAAACAGTGGTTCACTGCTGCCGGTGTCCCAGATCCGAACCTCGACACCCTCACGCCGAACGATTTCGGCGTCCAGACCTTCGATGCGGCAGCGGCCATGGCCGGACAAGGCGTTGCCATCGTCAATCCTGCCCACTACGCCGACGACATCGCCGCCGGTCGCCTCCTCCTGCCATTCGATCTTTTGTGCAACGACGGCCGGAACTACTGGCTCGCCTACGCCGAGAGCCGCCATAACGTTCCCAAGATTCGCGCCTTCCGCGACTGGATCTTGGAGGAATTTGACTAAACAATCGTTTGCTCAAAAATTTTAAAGTGCATATAGTGCACTAACTCACAGGAAGTCGTACCCGTGCCAACATTGGTCATGCTTGGGACCGTCAAGATTCAGGTGTTTGCCGATGATCATCATCCACCGCATTTCCATGCATCGTCGCCCGATCACGACATCCTTATCGCCATCTCGGATTTCCGGATCGTAGCGGGGCAGATGCGGGCAAGGGATTTACGGGCCGTACTGGCGTGGGCGGCAGATAACAGGCAGAGACTTCAGGATGAATGGACAAGACTTAATCAGCGCTGACGATAACGAGATCGTGGGCTTCAACAAGCCACTTCCTCGCATTTCCTCGGCGTTACCGCTCGACGCTCGTAAGGTCGAGATCGGCTGGGTCGGCGGCGACACGGAGATTGTCGACCTTGCACCAGCACTGGCCAGCAAGCCGGTCTTTCTGAGGCTGCGGACAGACGACGCGCTTTTTGCAACATTGCGTGTGAGCAGCTACGGAAACGCTCTGGAGTGGGACGATGGAGCCGAACTGACAGCCCACTGGATCCGTCGTCTCGGCCCCGCCACCATTGATAACGATACCTTTCGCAACGCCATGGCGGACCTCGGCATGAGCCTTGAGGGCATGGCGGCCGCCCTTGAGATTTCCCGCCGCCTCGTTGCAGACTACCGCAAGGACAAGCCGATCCCCCGCCATATCGCACTCGCTACAAAATATCTTGTCGAGCACGCGGATCTTTAGGGGAAGCGCTCTTCCATCGCCCTGAAAATTCTCGCAATGTGACAGGCGGGGGCATGAAAGGGGACAGGAATGTACGAATACGCCATCATGTGGGAATGGCTGGCCTTTGCCGTGCGCTGGCTGCACGTGATTACGGCGATCGCCTGGATCGGGTCCTCCTTTTATTTCATCGCGCTCGATCTCGGACTGGTGAAGCGCCCGTATCTGCCGGTCGGGGCCTATGGCGAGGAATGGCAGGTCCACGGCGGCGGGTTCTACCACATCCAGAAATATCTCGTTGCCCCCGCCATGATGCCGGAGCACCTGACCTGGTTCAAATGGGAGGCCTACACCACCTGGCTGTCGGGCTTCGCCCTCCTCTGTCTGGTTTACTACGGCGGAGCCGACCTGTTTCTCGTCGATCGCCACGTGCTCGACATCTCCTCCACCACCGCGATCCTCCTGTCGCTCGCATCGCTTGGAATAGGTTGGCTCTTTTACGACCTGCTCTGCAAGTCGCCGCTCGGCAAGAACACCTGGACGCTGATGGGGCTGCTTTACGTGGCGCTGGTCGCCATGGCCTGGGGCTACACGCAGGTCTTTACCGGTCGTGCCGCCTTTCTCCATCTCGGCGCGTTCACCGCCACCATCATGTCGGCCAATGTCTTCTTCATCATCATGCCCAACCAGCGCATCGTGGTGGCGGACCTGATCGCCGGTCGCACGCCCGACCCGAAATACGGCGCAATCGCCAAGCAGCGCTCGCTGCATAACAACTACCTGACGCTGCCTGTCATCTTCTTCATGCTGTCGAACCACTACCCGCTGGCTTTCGCCACTGCCTATAGCTGGATCATTGCGGCGCTTGTATTTCTCATGGGCGTCACCATCCGCCACTGGTTCAACACTACCCATGCCCGCAAAGGCCGACCGACATGGACGTGGCTCGTTACGGTCCTTCTCTTCATCCTCATCATGTGGCTCTCGACCGCACCGAAGCTGCCCGGCACTGCGGCCGAAACAGCAGCAGTCCCTCCAGCCTTTGCCCGTTTTGCCGAGAACGCGCATTTTCCCGCCGTCCGCGATACGGTCTCGACCCGCTGCTCCATGTGCCATGCAGCCGAGCCGGTTTATGAGGGTCTGGTACGGGCGCCGAAGGGCGTGATGCTGGAGAACGACGGCGAGATCGCGGCCCATGCGCGCGAGATCTACCTCCAGGCCGGTCGCAGCCATGCCATGCCACCCGGCAACCTCACCGACATGACGGCCGACGAACGCGCGCTGATTGCCGCCTGGTTCGAAAGCGCCGCAGGAACCGCCACACGATGACGTCAACGCTTCTTCGCGGCCGCACGCTGACATTCCGCCGCCGCCCTTTGTCGATGGACGATGCGCAGGCCTATGTCTACGAAACCGACGGCGCCCTGCTGCTGGAAGATGGCCTGATCGTTGCGAGCGGAGCCTATTCGACCCTTCGCGAGCAGGCACCGGAAGATGTCATCGAGATAGACCACAGGCCACACCTCATCCTCCCCGGTTTCATCGATACCCATGTCCATTTTCCACAAATGCAGGTCATCGGCTCCTACGCTGCCAACCTGCTGGAATGGCTGAACACCTACACCTTCCCGGAAGAATGCCGCTTTGTGGAAACGGCGCATGCCGAGCGCATCGCGGTGCATTTCTTCGACGAGATGATCCGCCACGGCACGACCACGGCGGTTGCCTATTGCTCCGTCCACAAGACCTCCGCTGACGCGTTTTTCGCGGAAGCTATGAAGCGCGATATGCGCATGGTCGCCGGCAAGGTGATGATGGACCGCAATGCGCCACAAGGCCTGCTCGACACGCCGGAGATGGGCTATGACGAGACGCGCGCCGTCATCGCGCAGTGGCACGGGAAAGGTCGCAACCACGTCGCCATCACGCCCCGCTTCGCCATCACATCGACGCCGGAACAGATGTCCGCAGCGCAAGCGCTCGCCACCGAATTCCCGGACCTGCACATCCAGACGCATCTTTCTGAAAACCGCGACGAGATCGACTACACCCTCTCGCTCTACCCCGATGCTGCCGATTACACCGACGTCTACGCAAATTACGGCCTGATGGGCCCCAAGTCCCTGTTCGGCCACGCCATTCACCTGTCGGAGCGCGAGCGGGAGGCGATGAGCGAGACGGGCTCCATCGCCGTTCACTGCCCGACATCCAACCTCTTTCTCGGCTCTGGCCTGTTCCCGCTGAAGGAACTGGCACGGCGGGAAAAGCCTGTCCGCATCTCGGTCGCGTCCGACATCGGGGGCGGATCGAGCTATTCCATGCTGCGCACCATGGACGAAGCCTACAAGATCCAGCAATTGCTGGGCGAGCGGCTGAACCCCTTCGATAGTTATTACTACCTGACGCTCGGCAATGCCGAGGCGCTGTCCCTGGCGGATCGCATCGGCACGCTGGAGCCGGGAACCGAGGCCGACCTTATCGTGCTCGACATGGCCGCAACGCCCGCCATGGCACTGAAAGCCGAGGTCGTCACATCCCTGTCCGACGAGCTCTTCCTGCTTCAGACCATGGGCGACGACCGCGCCGTGGTGGAAACCTACGTTGCCGGACGAGCCGCAAAAAGTGCTCTGAGCTAACTGGTCAATTTTTTTGACCAGTTGTGCCGCAGCTGCTTAACGCGTGCTATCCGGCGTGATAGGAGGAAAACAACACCTCATTGCGGAGCGCCCCATGCCGTCCCTCGAAATCAGCGATCTTAAAGCTCTGGCTAAGCGCCGCGTGCCGAAGATGTTCTTCGACTATGCCGATAGCGGCGCCTGGACCGAGGGCACCTATCGCGCCAACGAGGCGGACTATCACAAGATCAAGCTGCGCCAGCGCGTGCTGGTCGATATGACCAACCGGTCGCTCGCCACCACCATGATCGGGCAGAAGGTCTCGATGCCGGTCGCCCTCTCCCCTACAGGCCTTACGGGCATGCAGCATGCCGATGGCGAGATGCTGGCGGCACAGGCTGCGGAAGAGTTCGGCGTGCCGTTCACGCTATCGACCATGAGCATCTGCTCGATCGAAGACGTGGCGTCGGTGACAACCAAACCGTTCTGGTTCCAGCTCTACGTCATGAAGGACCGCGATTTCGTCCGTAATCTCATCGAGCGCGCCAAGGCTGCGAAATGCTCGGCGCTGGTGCTGACACTCGACCTGCAAATCCTCGGGCAACGTCACAAGGATCTGCGAAATGGCCTCTCGGCGCCGCCGAAGTTCACGCCGAAACATATCTGGCAGATGGCAACGCGACCCGGCTGGTGCCTGAAGATGCTGAAAACCCAGCGGCGCGGCTTCGGCAATATCGTCGGTCACGCCAAGAACGTCTCGGATCTCTCCTCTCTGTCCGCCTGGACGGCCGAGCAGTTCGACCCGAAACTTTCCTGGGACGACGTCGCCTGGATCAAGGAACTCTGGGGCGGTCCGCTGATCCTGAAAGGCATCCTCGACCCTGAAGATGCCCGGATGGCGGCCAAGACCGGCGCGGATGCGATCATCGTTTCCAACCATGGCGGACGGCAGCTCGATGGTGCTGCCTCCTCCATCGTCATGCTGCCCCGCATCGTCGATGCCGTCGGCGGCGACGTGGAGATCCATATAGACGGCGGCATACGCTCGGGACAGGATATCCTCAAGGCCGTCGCCCTCGGCGCGCGCGGCACCCATATCGGTCGCCCGTTCCTCTATGGCCTCGGCGCCGGCGGCAAGACCGGCGTTCTGCTGGCGCTCGAAATCCTGCGCAAGGAACTCGACATCACCATGGCGCTCTGCGGCAAGCGCGACATCCTCGACGTCAACAGGGATATCCTCGACATCTAAAGACTGCCGCGCCAAGGTAAGCAGCGATTTGCGGAAACGTGGACCCCTCAGCTTCCGCGATAGGTCGAGTAGCTGTAGGGCGACAGCAGGAGCGGCACATGATAATGCGCTGCCGGATCGGCAATGCCGAAGCGCAAGGGGATGGTATCGAGGAACGGCGGATCGGAAAGCGTCGCTCCGCTTGCCTTGAGATAATCACCGGCATGAAAGACGAGTTCATAGGTGCCGCGCAAAAAGGCATCGCCCTCGAGAAGCGGTGCGTCCACCCTTCCATCGCCGTTCGTCGCCACGATCTTCAAAAGCGTACGCGTCTCGCCCTCGATGTGGAAAAGCGCGACCTGCATGCCGGCCGCAGGGCGGCCCAGCGCCGTATCGAGAATATGGGTGGTCAGGCGGCCGGTGGCGGTCATCATTACCTCTTTTCAGAACCGACCGGCTGAATGCCGATGGGAGCGGTGAACAGACAGATCAGGAAATCGAAGATGCTGCGATCGTGAAGGGGTTCTCGAAGAAGACCTCTTCCAGATTATGCTCGCTCCCTTCCCGATCGACCACCAGAAAATCGCTCACCGCGCCGACGGCGATCAGCGGGTGGTGCCAGACGTTACGGCCGTAATGCACACCCTGACGCCCCGAGCAGGCAAACACCCTCGGACGGCCGGGCAGGCCACCTTCATCGTGCGCGACCACCGCCAGCCAGGACCGGTTGTCGAGCGGAACGAAGCTCTGCGAACCCCAGGGATGCCGCTCCATCATATCGACCGCATAGGGAAATAGTCGCGGCTGTCCGCGGAAGATGCTGATGACGACGTGCGCATCCTCGCCGGCAGCTTCGGCCGTCCCGAGCGCATGAAACCGCTCCGTCGTGCCACCATTGATGAGCCGCGTCGTTGCGGGATCGGCTTCGATGACGCTGCCGAAAGGCGCGAAGGCCTCTGATGTCAGCGGCTCGATGGGCAGGACCAGACCGCTCATGCCGCCGATCCGGGAAGAAGAGCGTCGAGCCGAAGCCGCGCGATCGTCTCGACTTCGGCGGTGGCTGTCGCGAATTCCTCGTCGGGCGTATTGTCCAGACGCGCCTCGAACGCTGCGAGAATATCGTCCTTCGTCTTCCCGCGCACGGCGATGATGAAGGGGAAGCCGAACTTGTCGGTGTAGATCGCGTTGCAGGTAGTGAAGCGCTCATGCTCCTCGCGCGTCAGGCGGTCGAGCCCCGCCGAGGCCTGTTCCGCCTTGCTGTCGGCCGTCAATTCACCCGCAATTGCCAGGCGCCCAGCAAGATCGGGATGCGCGCGAAGAACCTGCAGCCGCTTTTCCGCAGAAGCCGCCCGAAAAGCCTGCACCATGGCGGCATGTACGGTCTGGGCCGTCGGTGCCCCGTCAGCCAGCCAGTCGAGCGCCTCTTCGGCAACCCATTGCGAATGCTCGAAGATTCCGCCGAACGTGTCGATGAAAGCTCGCCCCTCTACGCTGTCTCTGCCGATGCTCATAGGCCGCCCTCCGGCTTGTGATGCGCATGCCAATGGCGAGCGATGTCGATGCGCTTGGCGATCCAGACCTTGTCCTTGGAGAGCACGTAATCGACAAAGCGTGCCAGCGCCGCCGCCCGTCCCGGGCGCCCGACCAGACGGCAGTGGAGACCGATATTCATCATCTTCGGGCTGCCCTCTGCCCCTTCCTCGTACAGCACGTCGAACGTATCCTTGAGATAGGTGAAGAACTGGTCGCCGGAGTTGAACCCTTGCGGGGTGGCAAACCGCATGTCGTTAGCGTCGAGAGTATAGGGAATGATGAGGTGCGGCGTTTCCGGCGTCTTGCCCGGCACCCAATAGGGCAGCTCGTCCGCATAGCTGTCGGAGGAATAGAGGAAGCCGCCCTCCTCGATGACGAGCTTCAGCGTGTTGTCGGAAGGCTTGCCCTGATAAAGGCCGAGCGGATGGGAACCGGTGAGTTCCGTATGCAGCCGCACCGCATCTGCAATGTGACGACGCTCCTCCTCCTCGGTGAAGTCCTTGTATTCCAGCCAGCGATAACCGTGGCTGGCAATCTCCCAGTCGGCTTCTTTCATGGCGGCAACCGCTTCCGGGTTGCGCGCCATCGCCAGCGTCACACCATAGACCGTCACCGGAACGTTGCGGCTCGTGAACATGCGCCACAGCCGCCAGAAGCCAGCGCGCGAGCCGTATTCGTAAATGGACTCCATGTTGAGGTTGCGCTGCCCGGGCCAAGGTTGAGCACCGACGATTTCCGACAGCAACGATTCGGAAGCCTTCTCGCCATCCATGATCGTGCTCTCGCCGCCCTCCTCGTAATTGACGACGAATTGAACCGCAATCCGCGCCTCTCCGGGCCAGTGAACCTCCGGCAGATGACGGCCGTAGCCGACAAGATCGCGCGGTGTCGAAAAATCCATGTTGTGCCCTCTTTGTCGCCAAACGGTACCATCCGAAGCGGGAAAGTCGAGGCATAAAGATGGATATCGACAGGCGAAATCGGCAAGCAGCCAGCTTAACGGCTATCTACAGAATGCCGTTTATGAAGCGCGGGTTTTCAGGCGCTGGTCGTCAGACGCCGCATGGCCTTCGCCATCTGCACCTCGCGTGCCGGCGTTGCGGCCGAAGCACTGGGATCGGAAGGCACGGCAAAGCGTGCCGTCGGCTTGTGCGCCGAAAGCTTGCCGAGAGGATGCTGGGAATGCACGCGCAGCGGGGCGCCAGCTTCCGGCTCAATGAACAGCGCGAGGCTCGCGACCTTGACCGGCTTTGCAAGCAAGGGCGCAAACTGCATGCGCAACGGCTCTTCCATCTTCAGTCGCATGGCGGCGGTCATGGGTCCCGTCAGCATCATGTGAAACCGGTATTCGTCCATGACGAAGGGACTGCCCCAGCGATGCAGGTTCGAGAACTGGGGTGCCGTCAACCTGTCGGAATCGAGCCGCTTGATATCCTGATCCGTGAAGGGCGCACGAAACTCGTCGAAGGCCTGAACGACGCGTGCCGCCAGATGCGTCATCGGTTCGCAGGGCACGCGCGGGCTGAGCCCGAAAGCGCTGCCGAGCCAGGAGACCTCGAGATCCGGAATCTCGAACGGGGTTATGTCCCCCGCAAACCGCATCATAGCCTTCAGAAGGGCGGATTCGGTTCGCTCGGGAGCGAGATGAAACGGCGCCTTGATGGACCCGTGAAAGCCATATCGGCGCGGGACGGCCGTGTAGAAAGCCATGTCCTGCGCGCTGCAGCCTGCGACCGACAGTTGTTCGCAAAGTTCGCCGGAATAGACGTTTCGCCCCAGCCATTCGGCTGCGGCCACGGATAGCGGATCATGGATCGGCGGAGTGAAGCAGATGGCGTAGCGCATGGCAGACCTCGATTTGCCCCTGCATTACGTGATTTGCATGACAGCCTGACGAACAGGACCATTTGTGCGTGGAAAGAAACGGAACCAGGCGGGCCGTTCGCACGTTTATTTTCATCAAGTCAGAAGAGGAGAAGGACCGTGACCTATCACAACCCCAATCTGCATGGTGACAACCCGAACATTCCGGGTGAAAGCCCCAAGCTTCAGGACGCGAGCATCGTCGAGACACATGATCTGATTGCCAGCGACAAAGTCGAAGGCACGCGCGTCTATGGCGCGGACGGAAAACGTATCGGCTCGATCGAACGTCTGATCATCGGCAAGCGCAGTGGCCAGGTCGCATACGCCGTAATCGGCTTCGGTGGCTTCCTCGGCATTGGCGAGGATCACTATCCGATTCCCTGGGCAAAGCTCAGCTATGACGAAGAGCTTGGCGGCTACCGCACCGACTTGACCCGCGAGCAGGTCGAGAAAGCGCCTAAATATCGCAGCGACGACGAATACGACTGGAATCGCGAGAACGGTCGCCTCGTCTACGATTACTACGGCGTTCCGCCTTACTGGATGTAGGCTAAGAGTCTGCAAGGCGACGGTTAGCTTTGCAGCAGGGCAAGATGGGTTTCGCACCGAAATGACAGAGGCAGTTCGATAGCCTCGTCTCGGCCGCTCGTGTGAGCGGAGATACCCGCCACGACAGCTGCCGCCAACCGATGCGCAATGCCAAAGCTGATCTTGAAGCCGCCGGTCAGGATGTGCAGTCGGGAAAAGTCCGGGTGCGGGCCGGCCATCGGATCGCGCCCGATGGCCTTCGGGCGCAGGCCGGCCCAGCATTCGATAACCGGCGCCCCCGCCAGCGCCGGGACCAGCCTTTCGGCCTTGACGAGCAGGTCATCGAGCCGCTGATCGGTCGAAAACGCGTCGTCATACTCCACTTCGCTGGTGCTGCCGATTGCCACGCCACCGGTATCATGCGCGATGACGTAGACACCGTCCGAGTAAAGGATGGGCGTTGCGGGATCGAGATCGACAGCAAGCCGCGCCGCCTGTCCCTTCACGCCCGTGCCGCTCCGAAGTCTTGCCTCTCCACCGGCCGACGCCGTAAGGCCATCTATAAACGGAAAGCTGTCCACACCGGCCGAAAGCGCGATGTGACCGGCATGAACGATGGTTCCGTCCGCAAGGACGACCCGTGCCTGCCGCGGATCGATATCGCGTGCAGCGCATCCCTCGCGGATGATAACGCCGGGCATATTTCCGAGCACAGCCGTCAGCAATTGCAGCAGCCCACGAGGCGAAACACGTGCTGCAAGTTCGTCGAAAACAGCGCCCTGTAAACCGGCATCCGATGCGAATAGACCATCCGGCGCAGCGTTCAGGACACGCCAGGCAAAGCCGCCATCTGCGGTGCGCCAATTGATAGCGGCATCCCCAACCTGCCGGAGAGCGATCTCTCGCAGATGCGGTTTTGCAAGGGGAATAAGGCGGCCGGTTCGACGGTAGCCTGCGGAAAGCCCGGTCTCCGCCTCCATCTTCCGGATCTCGTGCTCCAGCGAAACCAGCGCATCGAACTGGAACTGCTTCTTGTCGTTCCAGCGGTCCGGCGTATGCGGCATAAGCGCTCCGAGCAGCCCGCCGCTCGCCCCGGCGCCGATGGTCGCGTGCTCCACGAGCAAGACCTCAAGCCCGGCGCGCGCTGCATAGAGAGCCGCCCAAAGACCCATGATGCCGCCACCGATGACGATCAGATCCGTCTTCATAACTGCCATCGATTGACCTTGCCCACAGGGCTCATTATCGCTTGTCCATGATCGAAAGCCGCCCGACGACCGCCGCCGAAGCGGCGATACCACAAAACCAGACACTCGACTGGCATACCGGCGATATGCCGTATTCCGTCGAATTTGACGATCACTTTTATTGCCGGACCGACGGACGGCTGGAATGCGACCATGTCTTTCTGAGCGGCAACGGCCTGCCGGAGCGCTGGCGTGAAGCGCAGGTCTTCTCCATCGGTGAACTCGGCTTTGGCACCGGCCTCAACTTTTGCGAGACATGGCGCCACTGGCAAAACGCGGAGAAACCTGTCGGCGGCCACCTCGCCTTCACCTCGTTCGAGCGCTTCCCCCTGCAGGCGCCGGATATTACGCGCGCCCTCTCCGCCTGGCCCGAAATCGCGGATGAGCGCGACGCGCTGGTCGCCGCATGGTCCGCAGCGCCAGCCGGCACGGTGCGCCTCGACCTTGCAAGCGACGTTACGCTCACCATCGTCTGCGGCCCGGCCATCGAAGGCGTAACGACTTATGCCGGTACGTTCGATGCTTGGTATCTGGACGGCTTTGCCCCCTCGCGCAATCCTGACATGTGGTCGCAGGCTCTCATGGCCGCAGTTCACGACGTCACGGCTCCGGGCGGCACCTTCGCGACCTATGCCGCAGCCGGCTTCGTGCGCCGAAACCTGCAAGCCGCAGGCTTTGCCATCGAGCGCCGCAAGGGCTTTGCCGGCAAGCGGGAAATGCTGTGCGGCACGAAGCCTGCGGAGCGTCCGCGCACCCCCTGAGGCTGCTCGTCTGTTCGCACATGCGAAAAAGACGGCTTGACTTTCGGGCGGGAAACAACGACATGAGGGCCAGCGTCACCTTCCGGCCGCCGCGTGAGCGAGCCAAGCGGATTTTGTCAATCCGTCGCGAAGGCCAAGCGCACCCATGAGACCGTGCCATATTCGGCACCCGCAGCGCAGACAGCTTTTTCAACCCACCAAGATCCCATTTCACGCGGGGTTCTTGAACCCAGATGACCCGGAACCGCAGGAAAGCGTTGTTCCGGTCCCTGTCGTTTGGCGCCCCGAAAGGCATACCTTTGACCAATTTTTCTTCTCTTGGCCTCTCCGAGCAGATGGTTGCGAACCTTACTCTTGAAGGTTTCACCGTGCCGACGCCGATCCAGGCCGAAGCCATTCCGCTCGTCATGGCAGGCCATGACCTCATCGGCCTCGCACAGACCGGCACCGGCAAGACGGCCGCGTTCGGCCTGCCGATGATCGAGCGCATGCTTGCCGACGGCAAGCGCGCCGATCCGCGCAATGTGCGCGCCCTGATCCTCGCCCCGACCCGCGAACTGGTGAACCAGATCGCCGCCAACCTGAAGGTCTTCGTCAAGAAGAGCCCGCTGCGCATCGGCCTCGTCGTCGGCGGCGCCTCCATCAACAAGCAGACCCAGCAGCTGGAACGCGGCGTCGAAATCCTCGTCGCCACCCCCGGCCGTCTGCTCGACCTTCTGAACCGCAAGGCCGTGACGCTCACGACCGCGCGCTATCTCGTCCTCGACGAAGCCGACCAGATGCTGGACCTCGGCTTCATTCACGACCTGCGCAAGATCTCCAAGCTCGTCCCGAAGAACCGCCAGACCCTGCTGTTCTCGGCAACCATGCCGAAGGCGATCGCGGATCTGGCCGGCGACTACCTCACCGACCCGAAGCGCGTCGAAGTGGCAACAGCCGGCAAGGCTGCCGACAAGATCGAGCAGTTCGTGCATTTCGTAAACGGCAAGGACGGCAAGGTCACCCTGCTGAAGCAGTCCCTGACGGCAAATCCCGACGGCCGCGCCATCGTCTTCTCGCGCACCAAGCATGGCGCCGAAAAGCTGATGAAGCACTTGGAATCGGTCGGTTATTCCGCAGCCTCCATCCACGGCAACAAGAGCCAGGGCCAGCGCGAGCGCGCCCTGAAGGCCTTCCGTGACGGCGAGATCAAGGTTCTGGTCGCCACCGACGTCGCCGCCCGCGGCATCGACATTCCCGGCATCACCCATGTCTACAACTACGACCTGCCGGAAGTCGCCGAAGCCTATGTTCACCGCATCGGCCGTACGGCCCGTGCCGGCCGCGACGGCATCGCCATCGCCTTCTGCGCACCGGACGAAGCCCGTCTGCTGCGTGATATCGAGAAGCTGATGGGCATGACCATCACCGTGGCCAGCGGCGAAGCGCCGGCGCACATCTCCCGCGCACCGGCAGCCCGCAATGCGCGCGGCAATGGCGGCCGTGGCAGCAACAATGAAGGTCGCAACGGCCAAGGCCGTGGCGAGAACCGTGGTGGCAACGGTCGCAACGAGAATCGTGGCGGCGAGAACAGCCGTCCGGCCCGCGTTGCACAGGCACCGAGCCCGTTTGCAGGCGACGATCTGCTGGCTGGTGATGACAATGGCCGCCGCGAGCACCGCAAGGGCCAGGGCCCGGCCGCTCAGGCCGCTCATCAGGCAGCCCTTGCCAAGCGCAACGGCAACCGCAACGGCCGCCCGGGCGGCGCACCGCGCACGTCCAGCCGCGGCCCTCGCCCGGCAGCCGGCAGCCCGGGTGCACAGGCAGCCCAGCGCCGCGAAGGCTCGCGCCGCGAAGAGGCGTAATCACCTCGACATTTCGACATCGGTTGGCGGCGGGACGAAAGTTCCGCCGCTTTCTTTTGCGCAACAGGTACGCGCTGGACCACTGACGCTTATTCAATAAGCAACTGCGCGGATGATAGGCGAAAAAGCTGCGCCGTCACGCAGACGTCATCTTGCCATTCCGCACGCGAAAGCCATGTCATCCCTAGAGGGGACAGCCAGAACGGGTGAAAATTTCTTTCTGTCTGAAACGAGCATGCTTCTTGCATTGCCATAGCGCTTGTAATCAAATGGCTTAAAAAGGGGACCAGGCCGTTGGCATTCGATGAAATGATGAATGCGGACAACACTCCGCGACCGCCTTACACAACGTACAACGAATGGTATGCCAACCAGGACAGAGCCCGCCTGATCGCCAAGTCCAAAGAGGCCGAGAATATCTTCCGCAAGACCGGCATCACCTTTGCCGTGTACGGTCATGCCGACAGCGCCGAAAAGCTGATCCCCTTTGACCTCATTCCGCGCATCATCTCCGCGCGCGAATGGCGCCGCTTGGCACAGGGGATCGAGCAGCGCGTGCTTGCGCTCAACGCCTTCCTCGACGACATCTACCACAAGCAGGAAATCATCAAGGCCGGCCGCATTCCGCGCGAGCTGATCGAAAAGAACGATGCCTTCCTGCCGCAGATGGTCGGCATGCGACCGCCGGGCGGGGTCTACACCCACATCGTCGGCACCGATATCGTGCGCACCGGCGAAGATCAGTTCTATGTTCTCGAGGACAATGCTCGCACGCCCTCCGGCGTCAGCTACATGCTCGAAAACCGCGAAACGATGATGCAGATGTTCCCCGAGCTGTTCTACCAGAACCGCGTCCAACCGGTGGAGAACTACCCCTATCTGCTGCGCCATTCTCTCGCCGCCGTGGCGCCTCCCGGTTGCGAAGGCAAGCCCCGCGTCGCGGTGCTCACCCCCGGCATATACAACTCCGCCTATTACGAACACGCGTTCCTGGCGGACATGATGGGCGTCGAACTGGTCGAAGGCTCGGACCTGCGCGTCATCGACGGCAAGGTGCGCATGCGCACCACCCGGGGCTATGAGGCGATCGACGTGCTCTACCGGCGCGTTGACGATGATTACCTCGATCCTCTGACGTTCAAGCCGGAATCGGCACTCGGCATTCCCGGCATCATGGATGTCTACCGCGCAGGCAACATCACCATCGCCAACGCACCGGGCACCGGCATCTGCGACGACAAGGCGATCTACTCCTACATGCCGGAGATCGTGGAGTTTTACACCGGTCGAAAGGCGCTGCTCGAAAACGTGCCGACATGGCGCTGTTCGGAACCGGATAGCCTGAAGTATGTGCTGGAAAATCTCGCCGACCTCGTCGTGAAGGAAGTCCACGGCTCCGGCGGCTACGGCATGCTGGTTGGCCCGACGGCCTCCAAGAAGGAACGTGCGCTTTTTGCCGACAAGCTGAAGGCGCGTCCGAGCAACTACATCGCCCAGCCGACCCTTTCCCTCTCGACCGTACCGATCATGGTCAACAAGGGTATCGCGCCGCGCCACGTCGACCTCCGGCCTTATGTGCTGGTGTCCGACAAGGTGCAGATCATTCCTGGCGGTTTGACCCGCGTGGCCCTGAAGGCCGGCTCTCTGGTGGTGAATTCCAGCCAGGGTGGCGGCACGAAGGACACTTGGGTACTGGAGGACTGATCGGCATGCTCGGAAGAACCGCAAACGGCCTATACTGGATGTTCCGCTATATCGAGCGCGCAGAAAACAGCGCCCGCCTCGTGGATGCCGGACTGCGCATGTCCCTCACCCGCTCTCATCTCGGTGAAGACAACTGGGAAGGCGTGCTCCAGAGCTCAGGGGTGATGGACATCTACGAGCAGAGATACGAAAGCGCGACCAGCGCCGACGCCGTCGATTTCCTGCTGCGTGAGACGACCAATCCATCGAGCGTCCTCTCCTGCATCGAAACCGCCCGCAGCAATGCCCGCATGGTCCGCACTGCCCTGACGCGCGAAACATGGGAGGCCGTCAACGAGTGCTATCTCGATCTCAGGTCCATGCTCGCGCGCCGGGTAAAGGCCGCTGACCTGCCGGAGGTCATCGACGCGATCAAGCGCAAGACCGGTCTCATCCGTGGCGCGTTCCACGGCACCATGCTGCGGAACGATCTGTTCAATTTCTCGCGCATCGGAACCTTCATCGAGCGTGCCGACAACACTGCTCGCATTCTTGACGTAAAATATTACGTCCTGCTGCCCGCCGTTTCACAGGTTGGCACCGCCATTGACAATGTGCAGTGGGAATCGATCCTGCGATCGGTTTCAGCCCATCGCAGCTATGGCTGGGTCTACGAGGCGGAGTACAAGGCGGCGAACATCGCCGACTTCCTCATCCTCAACGGCCGCATGCCGCGTTCGCTCGCCTATTGCTATGACAAGATCAACAGCAATCTCGGCTATCTCGAACGGGAATACGGCGAGCGGCACGGCGCGCATGAAACGTCTGAGAACACGCTGAAATCGCTGCGAAACTGCTCGATCAAGGACGTGATGGATCAGGGCCTGCACGAGTATATCGAGACGTTCATCATCCAGAACAACCGTCTGAGTCAGGAAATTTCCGACGGTTACCGGTTCTATTGAACAAGGACAGATCAGGCGCATGCGACTGAAAATCACCCATACGACCGAGTACAGCTATGCGGAGCCGGTGAGCTACTCGCTGCAGCGGCTCCGCCTCACGCCCTTCACGCAGCCGGGACAAACGGTTCTGAACTGGGAAACCTCGGTGGAGGGCGCAAAGGTGGAGGTCGGTTACGAGGATCATTTCGCCAACCGCGTGACCCTCGTCAGCGTCATGGGAGACCAGATCCGCATGCGCATCGTCGCCAGCGGCGAGGTCGAGACGCAGGATCGCGCCGGGGTGTTCGGACCCCATCAATCCTACGTGCCGCTCTGGCTCTTCCAGCGCGACACGCCGCTGACCAAGCGAACGAAGCAGATCCGCGATCTCGCCAAGTCCCAATCCGGCGATGGCGCCCTTGCGCAGATGCACAATCTCATGGGCGCAATCCACCAGGCCGTCGTCTTCGAGCCGGGATCGACCGGCACGGAGACCACCGCGGACGAAGCACTGACGCGCGGGATCGGCGTCTGTCAGGACCACGCCCACATCTTCATCGCATGCGCCCGCTCGGTTGGCTTGCCCGCACGCTACGTTTCCGGCTACCTGATGATGGACGACCGCATCGAGCAAACGGCCACCCATGCCTGGGCCGAAGCCCACCTGCCCGGCCTTGGCTGGGTCGGCTTCGACGCCGCCAACGACGTCTGCCCGGACGAACGCTACGTCCGCATTGCCACCGGGCTGGATTATCGGGATGCCGCCCCGATCTCCGGTCTGGTCCACGGCGCCGCGAATGAGACGCTCACGGTGGCGTTGACGGTGGAACAACAGGGACAGAGTCAAAGTCAGAGCCAGAGTTGATCGAACGCGATCGTTCGAACCGCCCCGAGGTGAACGTTCGAGATCTACATAGGCGATAATGGAGCCGTCAATGCGCTTGAGCAGTATGACCTGCAACAAGCACATGACGGCATCCGGCCTACACGCTTCGTTCTCGGCTGGGCATGACGTCGGTCCTCACAGCACCCCGATCGTCACCACGTCCTCTGCCGCCACAGCCAACCGGTTCCTCAACGGCAAGCCGAACCCCTCGGCCTCCATCTCGAACACATCCCCCGCCTCCGCTCGCACGCCATCGCCGAACGACAACGTCGCCGTGCCGAACATATGCACATGGACATCGCCGGTAGCACGGAAGAGGCCGTACTTGAAGTGGTGATATTCGAGGTTGGCGAAGCTGTGGGACATGTTGGCCTCCCCCGAGAGGAAGGGCTTTTCCCAGAGGACGGCGCCGCCTCGAAGGATGCGAGAGGTGCCGCGGATATCCTGCGGGGCATTGCCGATGCGGATCTCAGGGCCGAAGCTGGCAGGGCGCAGCTTGGAATGCGCGAGGAAGAGGTAGTTGACCCGCTCCGTGACGTGGTCGGAAAACTCGTTGGCGACGGCAAAACCGAGCCGGAAGGGCTGGCCATTATCGGCGATGATGTAGATCCCTGCCATTTCAGGCTCTTCCCCGCCATCCATGGCAAAGGCGGGCGAGATGAGGTCGCTGCCGGGCGATGCGAGTTGCAGGCCATTTCCCTTGTAGAACCATTCCGGCTGAACCCCCGCCTCCCCCGGCTTCGGCTTGCCGCCTTCGAGACCCATGCGGAACATCTTCATGGAGTCGGTCATCGGGGCATCGTCGGCCTTCACGGAGGCATGCATCGCATCGCGGGTGGCAGCTGAGCCGAGATGGGTCAGCCCGGTGCCGGTCAGGTGGAGATGCGCCGGATCGGGATGAGTGATCGGCGGCAGAAGCCGCCCATCGGCATAGGCTGCCTGGAGATCGACCACACCTGCCACACCCCGCGTCGTCACAACATCGGCAAGCATGCGACCGGAATTCGCGGCCTCCAGCGCAAGATCATAAACGCTGCGAGCGCCGCGAACGGCACGAGCCGGCTCGCCCTCCTCCCGAACAGCGACCGTGATCGAGCCGTCCTCATTGCGGATCTGCGACATCAGCATGGTGTTCTCTCCCTTTTGAAATGCGAACGCCGCCATCTGAGCGTGTCAGACGGCGGCGTGATCTTCAACGACGTGAGCGTGACCCCTTCGGGAGACGATCAGCCCTTGTTCTTGTTGTAGACGTCGAAGAACACGGCAGCGAGCAGAACCAGGCCCTTGACGAGTTGCTGGTAGTCGATGCCGAGACCCATGATCGACATGCCGTTGTTCATGACGCCCATGATGAACGCGCCGATGACCGCACCGGTGATCTTGCCGACGCCGCCCGAAGCGGATGCGCCGCCGATGAAGCAGGCCGCGATGACGTCCAGCTCGAAGCCGACGCCGGCCTTCGGCGTTGCCGAGTTCAGGCGGGCGGCGATGATCATGCCGGCGAGCGCGGCGAGAACGCCCATGTTGACGAAGGTCAGGAAGGTCAGGCGCTCGGTGTTGATACCCGAAAGCTTGGCGGCCTTCTCGTTACCGCCCATGGCGTAGATGCGCCGGCCGATGGTCGAACGCGTGGTGATGAAGGTGTAGAGCGCGATCAGAAGCGCCATGACGATCAGCACGTTGGGGAAACCGCGATAGGTCGAAAGCTGGAATCCGAGGAAGATCGCGACAACGCCGATGATGGCCATCTGGATGGCGAAGAACACGAAAGGCTCGTTCTCTGTGCCATGCTTGTCGTTGCTCTTGCGTTCCCTGAGGCCGAAATAGACGGCGAGACCGACGAGCACGATAACAGCAACAAGCGCGAAGAGGTTGGTAACGATGGCCGGGTTCGGATTGGCGAACCAGAGAAGGTCCGGTATGAAACCGGTCGACAGGACCTGAAACTCCTTGGGGAAAGGACCGATCGGGCGGTTCTGGAGGATGAGGTATGTCAAGCCACGGAAGACCAGCATGCCGGCCAGCGTCACGATGAAGGACGGGATCTTCTGGTAGGCGACCCAGTATCCCTGCGCTGCGCCGACGAGCCCGCCGAGGACGAGGCAAAGCGGCACCACGAGCGAATAGTGGATGCCCCATTTCACCATCATCACAGCCGAGAGGCCGCCTGTAAAGGCGACGATGGACCCGACCGAAAGGTCGATATGGCCGGCGACGATGATCAGCAGCATGCCCAACGCCATGATGACGATGAACGAGTTCTGAAGGATCAGGTTCGTGATGTTGACGGGGCGGAACAGCACGCCACCGGTGACAAACTGGAAGAACAACATGATGACGACGAGTGCGACCAGAAGGCCGTATTCGCGGATGTTGGCTTTCAGATAGGCGCCGACGGACGGCTTTGCTGTTGGTGCGCTGGTTTCAAGGACCATTAGTGCTTCTCCCCGGAGCGCATGATGGCTCGCATGATGGATTCCTGGCTGGCTTCACCCTTGGGAAGCTCCGCGACGATGCGACCTTCGTTCATGACGTAGATGCGATCGCAGGTTCCCAGAAGCTCCGGCATCTCCGATGAAATCATGAGAATGCCTTTGCCCTCGGCGGCCAGCTGGTTGATGATGGAATATATTTCGTATTTCGCACCGACGTCGATGCCGCGTGTCGGCTCGTCGAGGATGAGGATTTCGGGATTGGTGAACAGCCACTTGGACAGCACGACCTTCTGCTGGTTGCCGCCTGAAAGATTGACCGTTTCCTGATAGATCGAATGCGAACGGATACGCAGGCGCTTGCGATAGTCGGTGGCGACCTCGCGCTCGCGATGCCCGTCGATCACGCCGCCATTGGCAACAGCCGGCAGATTGGCGAGCGTTGTATTGTGCATAATGTTGTTGTTCAGCACGAGACCCAGATGTTTGCGGTCCTCGGTGACATAGGCAAGACCGGCTTCGATGGCCTTCTGGATGGTGCTGACGTCGACCGGCTTGCCGTGCATCATCACGTCGCCGGTGATCTTGTGCCCCCAGGAACGGCCGAAGATGCTCATCGCCGTCTCGGTGCGACCAGCGCCCATCAGGCCGGCGATGCCAACGACTTCGCCGGCGCGAACCGTGAAGTTCACGTCATGCAGGAATTGCCGGTCGCGGTGATGCTGGTGGTATACGTTCCAGTTCTTCACTTCCAGCAGCGTATTGCCGATCTTCGGCTCGCGCGGCGGATAGCGGTCGTCCATGTCGCGCCCGACCATGCCCTTGATGATACGGTCCTCGCCAATATCCTCGTTATGGCAATCGAGCGTTTCCACCGTGCCGCCATCCCGCAGGATGGTGATCTTGTCGGCGACCGTCTTGATCTCGTTCAGCTTGTGCGAAATGATGATCGACGTCATGCCCTGCTTGCGGAATTCCATCAGCAGGTGAAGCAGCGCAGCGGAATCCGTCTCGTTAAGCGACGCGGTCGGCTCGTCGAGGATCAGCAGGCGTACCTTCTTCGACAGCGCCTTGGCAATTTCCACCAGCTGCTGCTTGCCGACGCCGATGTCGGTGATGAGCGTCGCGGGGGATTCCTTCAGGCCGACCTTGGCGAGAAGCTCGCGTGTCCGGGCGAATGTTTCCTTCCAGTCGATGACGCCCTTGCTCGCCACCTCGTTGCCGAGGAAGATGTTTTCCCCGATCGAGAGCAGCGGAACGAGCGCCAGTTCCTGGTGGATGATGATGATACCGAGATGCTCGCTGTCGGTGATATCCTTGAACTGGCGAACCGTGCCATCATAAACGATATCGCCGTCATAGCTGCCAGCGGGATAGACGCCGCTCAGCACCTTCATCAGGGTCGATTTGCCGGCACCGTTCTCACCCACGAGCGCGTGGATCTCGCCCTCGCGAACCTTGAGATTGACGTTGTCGAGCGCTTTCACGCCGGGAAACGTCTTGGTGATGCCCCGCATTTCGAGAATGTATTTGTCCATGTCAGGCGTTCCAGTGGCCGTCCGTCGTGTGATGAGGTGGGACCGGCCGAGGGTCAGGCTCCTCATATGCCAAAAGGGTCCGCGACTGGTATCGCGGACCCCATGATAGCGTAAACGCTTAGTTGTCGATCTGCTCGGCGGTGTAGTAGCCGGCGCCGACCAGAACGTCCTTGGCATTGGTCTTGTCGACGGCGACCGGCTTCAGCAGGTAGGCCGGGACGACCTTGACGCCGTTGTCGTAGGTCTTGGTGTCGTTGATCTGGGGCTCCTTGCCGCTGATCACGGCATCGACCATGCCAACGGTAACCTTGGCCAGTTCACGCGTGTCCTTGAAGATCGTGGAGTACTGTTCGCCAGCCATGATCGACTTGACGGACGGCAGTTCGGCGTCCTGACCGGTGACGATCGGCATCGGCATGTCGCCGGAGCCGTAGCCAACGCCCTTCAAGGCCGAGATGATGCCGATCGAAAGACCGTCATAGGGCGAGAGAACGCCATCGACCTTTGCGTCCGTGTAGGTCGAGGACAGCAGGTTTTCCATGCGAGCCTGTGCAACGGCACCGTCCCAACGCAGCGTACCGACCTGTTCCATGCCCATCTGGCCGGACTTGACGACGATCTTCTTCGCGTCGATCAGCGGCTGGAGAACCGACATGGCGCCATCGTAGAAGAAGAAGGCGTTGTTGTCGTCCGGCGAACCGCCGAAGAGTTCGACGTTCTTCGGCTCGGTCGCGCCGTCCAGCTTCAGGCCGTTGACGAGCGTCGTTGCCTGGAGAACGCCGACCTGGAAGTTGTCGAACGTCGCATAGTAGTCGACGTTGCCGCTGTCGCGGATCAGGCGGTCGTAAGCGATGACCTTGACGCCGGCTTCGTGAGCCTTGGCGAGAATGTCGGAGAGGGTCGTGCCGTCGATGGCGCCGATGACGAGAACCTTGGCACCCTTGGTGACCATGTTCTCGATCTGGGCGAGCTGGTTCGGGATGTCGTCGTCAGCAAACTGCAGGTCGGCGGTGTAACCGGCTTCCTTGAACAGCTTTTCCATGGTCTCGCCGTCCGAGATCCAGCGGGTCGAGGTCTTGGTCGGCATGGAAATGCCAACGACGCCCTTGTCCTGCGCGAAAGCCGGGAATGCGAAGGACGCGACGCCGATGGCGGCAGCGGCCAGAAGTGATGTAACCAATTTCATAAGGTCTCTCCCTGAGTGTTGACCGCACCGGCCTGAAGCCGTCGCGATATGTGCAGCGCTGGACGCACCCGGAACCTCGTTCCAGGGTGGAGGGAAAATGGATGAAGAAATCCCCCCGGCTTTAACCTCCGCTAGCGCCGGCGCACATCGCCGCAAACTGGAATCAATCTCCATAACTGTCAAATACAATATTCGGCTAGGCGCATATTTTTTTTGGTATAATAAACGAAAAGAATGTGATTTTTGGAAGACTGGGGATCTGGGAGGGTGACGTCACATGGAAGAGACAGAAAATCAAGGGCTTGTGCCCCTTGGTACATCTGCACGCAATGTTTTCAAGTCGGGGTTGAAGCTTGTCCACCTGCACCTGATCCTGGCGATCGAGGACAGGGGACAGATCAGCGCGGCTGCGGAGGCCCTCGGCATATCACAACCGGCAGCTTCACGCATGCTCGGAGAAATCGAATCGATCCTGCGGGCGCCGCTTTGCGAGCGCGTTGCGCGGGGCGTCGAACTCACACCCTACGGCAAGGCGCTGGCCCGACGCGCGCGTACCATCTTCCTCGAGCTTCGTGAGACGGCTCGGGAGATCGGCGAGCTGAAGACCGGCCGTGGCGGCTCGGTCTCGCTCGGCTCCGTTACGGGTCCCGCTCTGCATCTCGCCGTACCCGCCATGCACCAGGTGACGACGGCATATCCCGGCATCGAGATCAGCATTCAGGTCGAAAACAGCAATGTTCTCATCCGGGAACTCATGGCGGCACGACACGACTTCGTCATCGGCCGTATTCCCGACGACATCGATCCTCGCCAGTTCGATCTTGTGGAAATCGGTTCCGAAGACGTGTGTCTGATCGTCCGCGAGGGCCATCCGCTGCTCGAAAAGCAGGTGATCGTGCACGAGGACCTGCCGGGTTACGATTGGGTTTTCCAGCCGGCAGGCACCTTGCTGCGACGTTCCGTCGAGGATAGCTTTCTCACGAACGGCGTGCCTCTGCCGACCACGACGATCAACACGTCGTCCATCATCCTCACTCTCTCCATCGTGCGCAACACCAATGCGATCGCGCCGGTGGCCAAGGACGTGGCCGAACTGGTCGCCGGCAACGGCGCGTCCATCGGCGAAATCCGCATTCTCCCGGTCGATTTCGCTATCACTATCCGCCCTTACAGCCTCATCACCCCTCGCGGCCGCGAGCTGCCGCCCAGCGCCAAGCTGCTCTACGACCTGATCCTGCAGGAAAGCAAAGGCTGATGACGGGCCTCCGCGCTCACGGTCGAGGATTCGCTTTCACGGCATGGACAGGCTTACGCAATGTTGTCGTGATTGGCTGAAATGCCGCACTGCGCTTCTGCGGCGGCAATCTAGATCCGCTGCGTCACAAAATGCGGCGCCCTAATGTGGGAGGACGGCCATGTTCGGCAAATCGCTCTTCCAGACCGTGCTTGAACGCATTGAAGCGGAAGATCCTCGTGCGGATGCCGAGGTGACGCCGCATACCGGGATTCCGGGGTTCAACGCCGGCCTTGCCTTCGATACGGAACGCACGACCGGTGGCGATGCCGTGCGCCAGGCCTATGCCGATATGGATGATGCGCGTAGTGCCGCGCCCGAGCCACCGATTGCGCAACCGACACCCGTTCTTGAAGCGCCAAAGCCCCCGCCCCGGCAGCGGCCGGCCCATCTCGACCGGCTTACACCCGCGCAGGTGGCCGAAGACCTAAGACTTTCGAATGCCGATACGCCGGCAACGCTTGCAGAGAAGCGCCGATCCTTCGCCAGCCAAAACCATCCGGATCGCCATGCGCCGGAGGACAGGAAGGCGGCGACGATGCGGATGACGATGGCGAACATGCTGGTGGATGAAGCATTGCGCCGGCTGAAGCGCGGTCTGCCGATCAGCGTGACATCGCAGCACCCGCGATAGACCCTCGTACCCGCCGTCGTGATCAGACTTTCGGATCGTCGCGAGGCGGTGCCTCAGCGTCTGCAATGGGTTGCGGGTCGGCGGCTGTCTCGGAAGCCTGCGAACCGACCTCGGTCGATGTCGCCTTCGGCTTGAAGAAGACGATCAGCGTGGCCGATGTATAGGCGGTGACCGCAAGGAAAATCATGCCCCAGGTCGTCGCACCGTTCCAGAACTCGATGGCCGTCCAGAGCGCGCAGCTCCCGACGATCAGCAGCCGCTTCCAGAGAGGACGATAAAAAGGATGATCCGGGTCGATGAACTTTTGCATGCATCCTCTTGAATGACGAAACGTCGGACAGGCGCGCCATATGGATGATGAACGCGCAGTCTTGCGCAAATGACATGCGCAAAAAACATTCCAAGCGCAAGAGCACCGGCTTGACGGACGGAATGAAGACGGAATAAAAATTCTGAAAATCATACGGATCAGCATTCCGTTCCGTGAGAGAGCGTTGCATGATCTGGATGACACAACGCCTTGGGAAGACGGCGTTACCAGCCTTCTTCCCTGCTCGATGCCTGATCTGCCGCCGTCAGCGGATCGCCAAGCGCTTGTGCGGAGTGAGCGCATCATTCCGCGTTCAATTGGCCCTCGGGGCTCTCTATCGAAAGTGGTAACATGACTGTGAGATTTGGTCTCCTCGGCGCCGGCCGTATCGGCAAGGTCCATGCCAAGGCCATCAGCGGCGATGCTCACGCGCGCCTCGTCGCGGTCGCCGATGCGTTTCCGGCCGCCGCTCAGGCGATTGCCGACAGCTACGGCTGCGCTGTCCGCACCGTCGAGGCCATCGAGACGGCAGACGATATCGACGCTGTCGTTATTTGCACCCCCACAGATACCCATGCGGACCTGATCGAGCGCTTCGCTCGCGCCGGCAAAGCCATCTTCTGCGAGAAGCCGATCGACCTCGACGTCAAACGGGTGCGCGACTGCCTGAAGACGGTCGCCGAGACGGACGGGAAACTGATGGTCGGCTTCAACCGCCGCTTCGACCCCCATTTCATGGCGGTACGACAGGCTATCGACGATGGCCGCATCGGCGATGTCGAAATGGTCACGATCATCTCGCGCGATCCCGGCGCTCCGCCGGTCGATTACATCAAGCGCTCCGGCGGCATCTTCCGCGACATGACGATTCACGATTTCGACATGGCGCGCTTTCTCCTTGGCGAGGAACCGGTCATCGTCACGGCGCATGCCGCGGTACTGGTCGATCCCGATATCGGCACCGCCGGCGATTACGACAGCGTGTCCGTGATTCTCGAAACGGCCACCGGCAAGCAGGCGATCATCTCGAACTCCCGGCGCGCGACCTATGGCTACGACCAGCGCATCGAGGTGCACGGCTCCAAGGGCGTCGTCTCGGCAGAAAACCAGCGCGCCGTCTCGATCGAAATCGCCAATGGCGAAGGCTATACCCGCCCGCCGCTGCATGATTTCTTCATGACCCGCTACACACAGGCCTATGCGAACGAGATCGCGAGCTTCATCTCCGCCATCGAGACCGGCACGCCGATCACACCGTCCGGCGCAGATGGCCTGGCGGCGCTTGCCCTCGCCGAAGCCGCGCTGCGTTCGGTCAAGGAGAAGCGCCAGGTCACCGTCGAGATCTGAGCCGGAGCCGACCTTCGTCGGAGGACGACGTCAATAGGTCTTCGGCAGGGCGTCCAGTTCCGCAAGGAATGTCCGGGCGCTCTGCCGCGTTTCCTGCTTCTGCTCCGGGCTCATCCGTGCCCATGCGGCATAGACCGGCCCCAGCCTGTGGTTTCCCTTCAGCCTGTCCGCGTTGCGGTCGAGGAAATCCCAGTAGAGCGCGTTGAAGGGACAGGCATCCTTCCCCGTCTTCTTGCGCACGTCGTAGGCGCAGCCCTCGCAATAATCCGACATGCGGTTGATGTAGTTACCGCCGGCCGCATAAGGCTTCGAGCCGAGAAAGCCGCCATCGGCAAACTGGCTCATGCCGATGACGTTCGGCAGCTCGACCCACTCATAGGCGTCGGCATAGACTTCGAGGTACCACTGGTGAATCTCGAGCGGACGGACACCGGCCAGCATGGCGAAGTTTCCCGTGATCATCAGCCGCTGGATATGGTGCGCATAGGCATTGTCTCGCGTCTCCGTGATAACTGCCGCAGGCAGGCCATGCGCGTCTCGCCGGTCCAGTAAAAATCGGGAAGCGCACGGTCCGCCTCCAGGAAATTCATCTCGCGATAGTCCGGCATCTTCAGCCAGTAAACGCCGCGAATATACTCACGCCACCCGATGATCTGGCGAATGAAGCCTTCCACCGCGTTCAACGGCGCGTCGCCTGCGAGGTAGGCAACCTCCGCCCGCCGACAGAGATCCAGCGGATCGAGCAGACCGGCATTGAGGTAGAAAGACAGGAGCGAATGGCTGAGCACGGGATCCCCGGACAGCATCGCGTCCTGCCGCTCGCCAAAGCGTGGCAGGTGGTCGGCCATGAACCTGTCCCGCAGCGTCTCCGCCTGCTCTCGCGTGACTGCGAAGTCGAAGCCTTCGAGCCGCCCGAAATGCGCGCCGAACCGCCGCCCGACAAGTTCCAGCACCTCCGCCGTGATGGCATCCGGCTCGAATCCTTTGCGAGGCTGCGAGAACAGGTCGAGCGTCGCGGGCTTCCGATTATCGGCGTCGAAGTTCCAGCGTCCGCCGGCAGGCTTGTCGCCCTCCATCAGCAGCCCGGTCTTGAGCCGCATATCACGATAAAACGTCTCCATCCGCAGCTGCCGACGGCCGCCCGCGAAGGCTTCGAATTCGCACCGCGAACAGAGAAATCTCCCATCGTCGCGGATTTCGACGGGAACGTTGAACGCCCGCTGCCAGCCGTCCATCATCTCTCGCACGCGGAATTCGCCCGGTTCCGTAACAATAACCCGATCCGGCCGCAGCTCCGATACGGCACGGCCGACCTCCGCTCCGAACGAGCCGCTATTCCCCTCGTCTTCCAGACGGACATAACGCACCGTCCGGCCGCTCGCGCGGAGTTCCCCGGCAAAGTGCCGCATGGCAGAGAAGAGAAATGCAATCTTCTTCGGATGATGCCGCACATATTGCGCCTCTTCCATAACCTCGCACATCAGCACCACATCATCTGTCGATGCGTCAACGAGGCTGGACATATCGGGCGACAGCTGATCGCCGAGAATGAGGATCAGGTTGCGAACGTTGGCACCGCTCATGGCATACGTCCTTCCCTACCGGCCGCCTGCCTCCCCTTGAAAACGGACATCACCATGCGATCTCCGTCCCGTCATAGGCGAAAAACTGCCCGGTTTGCGCAGGCGAGATCCTATCGATGACAGAGAGAAGTGCAGCCGCCGCTGCCGCAGGCGTGACCTTATGCGCATGCCGCCCATGCGTGGCCGTCAGCCCGGTTTCCACCGTCCCTGGATGCAAGGCGACGACGACACTTTGAGGGCAGGTGCGCGCGATTTCGATAGATGCCGTCCGGACGATCTGGTTCAGCGCCGCCTTTGCCGAGCGATACGACATCCACCCGCCGAGCCGGTTGTCGCCGATGGACCCGACCCGCGCCGACAGCGTCGCGAACACGCAGCGCCGGTCCCGCGGCAGGAGAGGCGCGAAATGCTTGATCAGCAGTGCAGGTCCGATCGCGTTGACCGCAAACTGTCGCGCCATAAGCTGGGGATCGATCGCCCGGATCGTCTTCTCCGGTCCATGCCCGTCGATCTCCAGCGCTCCCGTCGCATCGAAAACGAGGTCCACGGATCCCAGCTTCTCCGCAACGCGAAGAGCTGCAGCTCTCACAGACCCCTCCTCCGTCACATCCATCCCGTCATTCCGCCGCGATAACGCCACGACATGACCACACCTCGGATCATTCTCAAGCGCTGCAAGAACCGCAGCCCCGATCCCGCCGCTCGCACCCAGAACCACCGCCTGATATCCTTGCCGAAACCCCGACATCCCATCCTCCCGACCACACCCGGCCCGCCGGGCCTGTCAGCACATCCACCACAAAGATCTCACACCATCTACGCCCCGCTCCCCCAAGCGGATCTCCCCCACCACATCCCCAAGGCCCCCGCTCTGATTTTCCACCAATCCCCGTCTTCCCCATTGATGCCAACCCAAACCTAAGCTATGAACCCATCATCCGCCCGGCAAAGCCGGTCGCTGCACCCGTAGCTCAGCTGGATAGAGTGTTGGATTCCGATTCCAAAGGTCACAGGTTCGAATCCTGTCGGGTGCGCCATTACTCATTGTTTTTATTGATATTTCCGCTTCCGCTGGTGAGGCCACCTAGGTTTGCACCTGAGGGCCTAGGTCTTGTCGTTTCTCAGTCGCAGGAATGAGCCTGTCTGTCTTAAATGTCTGACGATTTGACGAACGCCCGGTCCATGCGCTCGAACAGGAGAAGGCCAAAGGCAAGGCGGGCCGGATTGCGGAGACCTTGGTCCGCCTCGATCTGCTCATCCTGAACGAGTTGGGATACCTGCCTGTTGATTTCCACTAAGAGGTGACCCGGCACAGCCTGATAGGGGGTCAGCTCTCAGTGGAAATCAGCGATGTGCGGACAGATGGCCTGGTCACGAAACACCTATGCTGGACGGACGCGCATCCACCGCCTGTCATGGCCAGAGAAGCGCAACGGTACCGACCCACATCGCGGTATTCGCGGCAGTATGTTTTTCCACCCTTAAGTTTACGCAACTCAGAACTACCTAATATAGCCAGTAAGGACTCGTTTTCGTCAGGATGATGCTTTGAACCATTGGAGACAACCGGCGAGGAAGCTGGAATTGGTGATCAACAGGGCACCGTGTTTATAGAATGCCGAGCCATTACTACCTCCGGGAAGCTCAACTGCCCAGAGCTGCTGCGACGCATCGGTCCAGACCAGCCTGCCATCGGCAGCCTCAAGGCCTGCATAGGCCTGCATCGGCGACGTATCCGGCCGGAACACGACCATGACGATCGATGACGGCGATGCGGGAACCGCTGCCACCCCGCCCGAGATGAGGCAGAGAACCATGAGACCGGGAGGCACCCACCTTGCACGTCCCGCACTCCCCGACCGCAGGAGCACGAGCCCGGCGATGAGCGGCACGATCCCGAAAATGGCCAGCCACGCAAGATCCCACGCCAGCGGGCTCTCCACGTCCATGCGAATGCGGTGAAGACCGAGCAGCCAGTGCGACAGCACAGCATCGATGACATGCCAGCTACCAAAGCCGATGAGAGCATGCGCCACCAGATATCGATCCGCACCTGCCACGGAGAAAACGCGTCGCATCTTCCAGAGCAGGCACAGGCCCACCGCCGTGATGACATACATCAGCAAATGAAAAAGGCCGTCCGCCAGCACGAGGAGCCGCAAATCCTGCTGTATGGCGTCGATACCGCTCAGAAGATGATGCCACTGGAGGATCTGGTGCAGAAGAATGCCATCGAAAAAGCCGCCGAGTCCGAGACCCAGCGCCGCTCCCGCCAGTGTGAGTGCAAGGGGAAAACGCCGCTGTGCCGGCCGGGTCTTGATGCGGGTCATGTCACTCCTCCTGCGCCCTCACCACTTCTCGATGCAGACGAACACTGCGAACCACGCAGAAGAGCAGTGGTTCCAGGGAGGGGTGTGCCACCCCAAGATGATTGCCGGCAATTACGTTCTACGATCCGATACGCGCGCCGCGGCTTCCGGCTGTTTGCCGACGCCCGTGGCGCGGACAGTGGCGAGGTAGATCAGCGCGCCGACAAGTGTCAGCGGCCAGAATGCGTAAGCAATGATGGTCAATGGCCAGCTTGCATTACGAAAGTCTCCGCTTTCATAAAAGAGTATTCCGAGGAGCGTGAAGATGATGAGACAACCGAACCACATCCATGCCATCAGCACAAAAGAGACGTAGAGAAGCGCCCAAAGAGCCAGCGATATCATGACGGCGACAAGAAGCGCTGTCAGCCGCAGCGTGGGTCGAAACCTGTATTGACGATGCCTCATGCCTTCAGACCTCTGGCCGCACGGACAAATCCGGTACGTGAATTTAAGTCGCGACCATCAAATCGCATGGTGTTGGCTGCAAAACAAGGACCATCTAAGTTAGCTACCATTTACCTTAACGAGGGAAACGATAGCGAACACCGCCGTTGCTCCTCGGCCGCTTGTTCTTTAGGCAGCCCGGCAAAAAGCACATCCCCGCATGTCGATAATTCTGCTTGGTAATGGCATTCGACGGTTTATGCTTGCGTCCTTGCGCAACCTCCTATTATTTAAGTCAGCGTTAACGCACATACCGGGAGCACTTATGCCACCTTGGGTTTTTTCCTGCGAGTTCTCCTTGCTTGGCTGGGCCGCACGTCGTCCGGACGAGGTTTCCCGGTTCGCTCCTACCCTGCGCATCATGGCGCTTGCCTTCGCCGTCCTCCTGTCGCTGGCTGCGTGGGCCCTCATCATAGCCTTCATCGTCTGGCTCATTCCCTGAGCATCGGAGGCGGGTTCGACCTGCAGGTGACCGCGACCAAAGCCGCATTGGCATGCGTGCTCGCAACATGGCATGACGTAGAGGCGCGGCTTGGATCGCCGCGGCACCGGGAGAGTGACATGACCGAGACATTCAGAGCCATGATGATCGACACCGTCGATGGTCGCCCGCAAGCAGCCTTCCGCGAGATCTCGATGGCCGACCTGCCGGATCATGACGTGCTGATCGAGATTGCCTACTCCACGCTGAACTACAAGGACGGCCTGGCGATCTCCGGAAAGGGCCGCATTGCGCGCAGAACGCCGATGGTGGCCGGCGTCGATCTCGCGGGCACGGTCGTCTCCTCCCGGTCACCGGAATGGAACTCCGGCGACCGGGTTGTCCTGAACGGATGGGGCCTTTCAGAAACGGAATGGGGCGCCTTCACCCGCTTCCAGCGCGTCAAGCCTGAATGGCTGATCCCCCTCCCCGCCGCTTTCTCGATGCAGCAGGCCATGGCCATCGGAACAGCCGGCTACACCGCCGCTCTCTGCGTCGATGCGCTGGAGACGTGGGGTACGATCACGCCCGGCGAGGGCGAGATACTGGTCACCGGTGCGGCAGGAGGTGTCGGCTCAGTGGCCATTTCGCTCCTCGCTGCACGGGGATATCGTGTCATCGCATCGACCGGCCGTCCGGATACGGAAGAATACCTGACGTCTCTGGGCGCAATCGGGATCATCGATCGCGCGACGCTGGCCGAAAAGGGCGGCCCCCTCCAGAAGGAACACTGGACCGGCGGGATCGACTCTGTAGGCTCCACGACCCTCGCCAATGCCCTTGCCCAGACGGTGCGCGGCGGAGCGATCGCCGCCTGCGGTCTTGCCGGCGGTGCGGATCTGCCGGGCACTGTCATGCCTCATATTCTGCGCGCGGTCACCTTGATCGGCGTCGATTCAGTCTACGCAACCCGCACCCAGCGCCTCGCCGCCTGGGAGCGTCTGTCCCGAGACCTCGACCCGGCACATCTCGATAGCATGACGACGGTCGCCCCCATGTCCGACCTGCCTGAACTTGCCGAGACCATCGTCGCAGGTCGAATTCGCGGCCGCGTGGTCATCGACGTGAACGCCTGAAAGGCTTCCCGACCCTCCGGGCATATCACGCTTCGGCAGCCGTACCGATCAGAGTCGCCTCCTCTTCCTTCAACGCAACGCCGCTCAGGGCCCGACGCAGGGACTCCGTAACGAGCCACATGGCCTTGCGGGCGGCAAGCGGCGGAATGAGGCCACCCTCGCGAATGTTGGAGATGCAGTTTCGCTCCGCATCCGAGCGCCCGGTTACCGGTCCATGCGTGAGGTAGACGCCAAGGCTGTCGGCGGAGGATAAACCCGGCCGCTCGCCGATCAGCACCAGCACCAGCCGCGCCTGCAAGAGCGCGCCGATCTCGTCACCGACGGCCACGCGTGCGTTGTGGACGAAGGTGACGGGCCCGACCGAAAGCCCGGCACCGCGCAGGAGCGGCACGAGCGCGGCCAGAAAAGGCACGGCATTCACATGGACCGCCGTCGCCGAAAGACCGTCGGCAACGACGATGCCGATATCGACGCCCTCGCCCCGGATCGCTGCCAGACGCTCGCGGTCGTCGTCGGCAAGCCGGCGTCCGAGATCGGGTCTCCGAAGATAGGTCATCCGATCCGGTGCCGCACTGCGGGCCGAGAAGCTTCCAAGGCCGATTGCCTGCAGCTCCCTCGCCAGGGTCTCCGCGTCGAAATCCGCATGCACCGCATCGCGGGCGCGGGCATGCGCATAGGCAAACTTCAGAACCTCCGTCGTCGGCATGGACGCGCCGACGCGACCGAGACCGACGCGGGCATTCGTCAGCGCCGTCAGCGCCGTATTCCTGTTGTCCGTCAGCGGGGCGCCATCGGCCGATGAAAGATCCTTTGCCATGTCAGGAGGCCTCCAGAATGGTGAGCAAGGGGTGGTTGAACCCATGATGGGTCAGCTGGCCTGCGGTGTCCGTCAATCCCATACGCTGAAGCCACGTCTCGAACTCCGGCGCCCGCTTGAGGCCGAGAACCTCGCGGATGTAGAGCTGGTCGTGGAACGAGGTCGACTGATAGTTCAGCATGATGTCGTCCGCACCGGGAACGCCGATGACGAAGCTGACGCCGGCAGCTCCCAGAAGCGTGAGCAGCACGTCCATATCGTCCTGGTCGGCTTCGGCATGGTTGGTATAGCAGATGTCGCAGCCCATCGGCACGCCGAGCAGCTTGCCGCAGAAGTGATCCTCCAGCCCCGCCCGCACGATCTGCTTGCCATCCGCCAGATATTCCGGGCCGATGAAGCCGACGACCGTGTTGACGATCAGAGGGTCGAACGCGCGGCAGACGGCGTAGGCGCGGGCTTCGCAGGTCTGCTGATCGACGCCGTGATGGCCACCGGCGGAGAGCGCTGATCCCTGGCCCGTCTCGAAATACATCACGTTCTCGCCGACGGTCCCGCGTTTGAGCGAAAGCGCCGCGTCGCGCCCTTCCCTGAGCACGTCGAGCGTCACGCCGAACGACTGGTTGGTCTTCTGCGTGCCAGCCACGGACTGAAACACGAGATCGACCGGGACCCCCTGCTCGATCATCGCGATCGAGGAGGTCACATGCGTGAGAATGCAGGTCTGCGTGGGAATGTCGTAGCGATGAACGATCTCGTCCAGCATGTGGTTGAGGTCGCTCAGAACCGCAATGTTGTCGGAAGCCGGATTGATGCCGATCACCGCATCGCCGCAACCATAAAGCAGCCCATCGACGATGCTCGCTGCAATGCCGCGCTTGTCGTCATAGGGATGGTTCGGTTGCAATCGCACTGCCATGGTGCCGGGCAAGCCGATGGTGTTGCGAAAGCGTGTGACCACGCGACATTTCCGGGCGACCAGAATGAGATCCTGATTGCGCATCAGTTTCGATACGGCTGCGACCATTTCGGGCGTCAGCCCGCCGGCAAGAGCGGAGAGAACGGCGGAGCTTGCCGCCGGCGTCAGCAACCAGTCCCGGAACTGCCCGACGGTCATGTGAGCAACGGGACGGAACGCGGTTGCGTCATGGCCGTCCATGATCAGGCGGGTGACATCATCGGCTTCGTAGGGAATGAGCGCCTCGGTGAGGAACTGCTTCAGAGGAACGTCGGCAAGACACATGCGAGCCGCAACGCTTTCTTCCGCACTCGAAGCTGCAACCCCCGCCAGCACATCGCCAGAGCGCAACGGCGTGGCTTTTGCCATCAACTGCTTCAGATCGGCAAAGGCCCAAAGAGTTCCCCCGGCAATGATGCGATAGGTCACGCTTCGTCTCCGTTTCTTGCATCCGGCCGACGATCCCCAAGCACTGATGCGGGCAACACGGATACGGCCGTTCGATTGAGGACCGTCTGATACAAACATGCCCTGCAGAGCACCGCAAGGCAGAAATCGCCGCAGCGCACAATGCTTGCCGCACCGCAAGAGAAATCCCCTCTTTTCTTCAATGCGTTAGGCGCGGCGGACCATTGGTCCGGTCCCAACCAAGCTCGCCCTGCCATCGGAAAGCCTTGATATTCTTTGACAACCGGTGCAGGTGAGCTTTAAGACGCCTCATCGTGCAGGCGTCTACAGCGCATATCTCGCATTTAAGATTTTCATTTCGAGGATATTCATGGCTGCCGGAAACTGGTTGGACCTCTTGAAAGGAACATCAAGCAAAAACGCGACTGCGTCCCTCCTGCAAAAAGCAGATGCGGCCAATGCGGCTCGCAATTGGCCGCAGGCTGCGCGTCTCTACGAACAGGTCCTCAAGGCCGATCCGACGAAAGTTGCGATCTGGATCCAGCTTGGCCATTGCCGCAAGGAAATGGGCGACATCGACGGCGCCCGTAGCGCCTATGTCACCGCGGGCGAACTGGCACCGGACCGGTCGGAAGCCTTCTTCCACCTCGCGCATATGCTGCGCTTTAGTGGCGACATCTGGGGCGGATACGAGAACTTTCTCAAGGCTTATGAGGCTGACGGCAACACGGAAGCCGAGAAGGAACTGGGCCTGATGCTCGGTTCGGAATATTCCTACCCGGAAACGATCAGGATGATCGACGAGGTCTTCAGCACGGAAGACTACCTTGAGCTGAACGGCGATATCGCGTCGGCAGGCGTCGATCCGCGGCTTCACTACATCCTGTTCGGCTGGAAGGAAAAGCGGTCTCCCTCCCATACCTTCGACCCGTGGTACTACGAGCGCCAGTACCGCAAGCACCTGAAGCCCGGCGCCATGTCGCTCCTGCACTACGTCAAGAACCGCAGCAAGGGCTTCCGCGGCAACGCGCTCAGCGAAAAGCGCTGGTTCACCGCAAAGGCGCCCGACAGCGCTGCGTGGGACGCTCTCTCGCCGGCCGTCCTCGGAGCAAGCACGCGCGCCGTCGTCATCCTCCCCGTCTACAAGGGCTACGACGAGACGCTCGCCTCCGTCTACCATGCGCTGGCAGCACGCGGCGATGCAGCCTACAGCCTCCTCGTCATCAACGACTGCGGCCCGGACCAGAAGCTCAACGCGGAACTCGCCCGCCTTGGCGAAAAGGGCCTGTTCGACTATCACCTGAGCGAGAAGAACCGCGGCTTCGTCCAGACCTGCAACCTTGCCATCGCCGATCTCTCGGGCGGGCTCGACGTGGTGCTCCTCAACTCCGACGCCTTCGTTTTCCCCGGCTGGTTCGAGCGTATGATCGCGCATGCCGACAAGGATCCAAGCGTCGCCACCATCACGCCGCTCTCCAACAACGCAACGCTCTGCAGCTACCCGCTGCGCGACAAGAACAACCTTCTGTCGCTCGAGTGCACGCCCGCCGAGATGAACGACATTGCCGGACGCGCCAATGCCGGCGTCGCGGTGGAGGCACCGACCGGCGTCGGCTTCTGCTTCTACATGCGCCGCTCGGTCATCGAGGAGATCGGCGCGCTCGATCCCGTCGCCTTCAAGGTTGGCTACGGTGAAGAGAACGACTTCTGCATGCGCAGCCTGAACGCCGGATACAAGAACCTGCTCGCCTGCGACGTTTTCACCTTCCACGTCGGCTCGGTCTCCTTCTCCTCCTCCAAGGCGGAGAACTTCGACGCAGGGCAGAAGGCGCTGCTGCGCAAGCATCCGAACTACCCGTCGCTCGTGCGTCATCATTTCGAAGCCGATCCGGCATTGACGGCCCGCCGCACGCTGGATCGTGCGCGGCTGATCGACATGGCCAAGGGCGCCGCACTGATGGTCACCCACAACTGGGGCGGCGGCATCGATACCTACCTGAAGGACAAGGCCGCCGAGCTTGCTCTCCTCGGCACCAAGTCGCTGATGATGAAGGTGCATGATCAGCACATGGTTTCGTTCTCGCAGGACGACATCTATGTCCCGAATCTCGTGGACATCGACATGCGAACCGAGATGGCCTTCGTGCTGCAATTGCTGGCCGACCTTTCGCCGAGCCGCATCATGGTGAACTCGTTCGCCGGTCTGACCTGGGAGTTTCACAGCGCCCTGCTCGCCTCTCTCTCCAGCCTCAGCGCGGAAAAGACGCTGGTGCTGCACGACTACTCGGCCATCACCCACCACTACCAGCTCATTCGCCCTGACCAGATCTACGCTGGTCTGCCGACAATGGCGGATCTGCGTCAATGGGCGCTGATGAAGAACCCGCAGGCGACGGACCCTTGCGATCCGGACATCCGCCACGCCGCCTACAACGCGTTTCTCGTGGATGCCAGAGTGGAATCGCCAAGCAAGGCATCGGCCGAGATCTTCCGAACCTTCTTCCCGAAAGCCGATATCCGCGTCGTCCCGCACGAGGAGACATGGGACGTCCTGCCCGATGTCCTGCCGCGTCGTCCGGACGGACAGATCCGTATCACCCTCATCGGCGCCATCGGCTCGCACAAGGGCAGCGATATTCTGCTGGCGCTCGCAAACGACTCCCGCGACCGCTATCTCGGCATCGACTACAGCGTGGTCGGCTACACGAATATCGATGAAGCCCTCACCAAGGCCGGCGTCGAAATCACCGGGGCTTACACCACGAACGAGGAAGCCTTCATCGAGCTCGAACGCATCCAGCCCGACCTGATCTTCATCCCCAGCGTCTGGCCGGAGACCTTCTGCTACACGCTGTCGATTGCGCTCAAGACAGGCGTGCCAACGGTTGTCTTCGACCTTGGGGCACAGGCGGACCGCATCCGCGAGGCTGGCACGGGCCATATCCTCGATCCGAAGCTGATCAACAGCCCGACAGCCCTCTCAGACGCACTTGTGGCATTGGCTGAGACGATTTCTCAGCCCGGCAAGACCACGATATCGGCGTCAGCAGAGCCTGTCAGGAAGAGTGCGTCTCTCTGACATCGGCATTCTGCAGATATGGCCCGCGTGTCTGTAAAAGACACGCGGGCATTTTTATAAACATCACAATCGGGCACACGCCTGCGGATCCGCCCGCCTTCGGGCGCGACCACAGGTTCATCAAATAGCGTAAGAGAATGCGGGCGCCGTCACGCCTCCGTACGAACGAAGCCTTTGCTCGCGACCATCAGGTTGCGCGTGTAGTCAGCGGTGATCCGGCCTTCGACGAGATCGGACGCACTCAGCTGCTCCACGACCCTGCCACGACGCATGACGGCAAGCTGGTCGCACATATGCGTCACGACGCCAAGGTCATGGCTGACCATCAGGAAAGTCAGGCCACGGTCGCGCCGGATCTGCTCGAGTAGATTGAGCACTTCGGCCTGCACCGAGGCGTCGAGCGCGGATGTCGGTTCGTCCAGAAGCAGGATAGAGGGCTCGACGATCAGAGCCCGGGCGATCGCCACACGCTGCCGCTGACCACCGGAGAGCTGGTGTGAGTAGCGGAACCGGAATCCTGTTCCCAGGCCCACCTCGTCCAGCGCCCGCGCAATCCGCGCCTCGGCGTCGGGGATTCCATGGATCGCGAGCGGCTCCTGTAGCAGCCGGTCGATGGTCTGCCGCGGATGCAGCGATCCGTAGGGATCCTGAAAGACCATCTGGACGTCGCGATAGAAGGCCTTGTCCCGGCGGCGCGGCTTGAGCGTCCGGCCGTTGACGTCCAGCGTGCCGGAAAAGACCGGCGCGAGGCCCGCAATCGCCCGCAGCAGCGTCGATTTGCCCGAACCGGATTCTCCGACGAGACCGTAGGACTGCCCCTTTTCGACGGCAATGCTGACGCTGTCGAGCGCCTTGAAATCCTCGTAGATGACCGTCACGTCGCGTGCGGAAACGGCAATGTTCATAGGGCCCACTCCGGTTTGCGATCGAGAACGGGCAGCGGATGCCGGTCGTTGCCGATATCCGGCATGCAGGACAGGAGCCCTTGCGTATAGGGATGGCGCGCATTGCGCAGATCGGCGGCGGCGATCTCCTCCACGATGCGCCCGGCATACATGACGATCACCCGGTCGCAGAAGGACGAGACCAGCCGCAGGTCGTGGCTGACGAAGATCAGCCCCATGCCGCGCTCGGACACCAGTTTGTCGAGAATACCGAGCACATCGAGTTGGACCGTGACGTCGAGCGCCGAGGTCGGCTCATCGGCAATCAGCAATTCGGGCTCAGCGATCAGCATCATGGCGATCATCGCGCGCTGCCCCATGCCGCCGGAAACCTCGTGTGGATGAAGATTGAAAACACGCGCGGCGTCTCGAATCTGCACGGCCTCCAGCATGGCGATCGCCCGCTCCTTCGCCTCGGAGGCGCCGATCTTGCGGTGCGTCCGCAAGGTCTCTACGATCTGGCGACCGATGGTCATGACCGGGTTCAGCGAGTATTTCGGGTCCTGCAGAATCATGGCGACGCGGTTGCCCCGCAGGTCTCGCCTCTGGCGTGCAGAGGCCTTGAGCAGATCGATCCCGTCGAAATTGAGCGTCTTTGCGGTGATCCGCGCATGCGGCGGCGTCAGACCCATGATGGCGCGTCCGGTCTGGGATTTGCCCGAGCCGCTTTCGCCGACGATACCGAGGCGCTCGCGTCCCAGTGAGAAGGTCACGCCGCGCACCGCCTCCACCAGCCCGATCCGTGTGGGGAAGCTGACGCGCAGGTCCTCGACGGTCAAGAGGGGGCTCATTGTCCGGCCTCGCGCGGGTCGAGGGCATCGCGAAGGCCGTCGCCCAGAAGGTTGAAGGCCAGGCTGACGAGCAGGATCGCAATGCCCGGCATGGTCGCAACCCACCACTGGTCGAGGATGAAACGGCGGCCGGATGCAATCATCGCGCCCCATTCCGGCAATGGCGGCTGAGCACCGAGACCGAGGAAGCCGAGGCCCGCAGCCGTCAGGATGACGCCTGCCATGTCGAGCGTGATGCGAACGATGAGCGACGACAGACACATGGGCATGACATGCAGCAACACGATGCGGAGCGGCGACGCCCCCATCAGCCGCACTGCGGCGATGTAGTCGGCATTGCGCACGGTCATCGTCTCCGCCCGCGCGATACGCGCATAAGGCGGCCATGAGGTTACGGCGATGGCGAGCACCGCGTTCTCTATTCCCGGCCCGAGGGCCGCAACAAGCGCGAGCGCCAGAACGAGCTTCGGAAAGGCGAGAAAGATGTCCGTGATCCGCATCAGCACGGCATCGACCCACCCTCCGGCATAGCCGGCGACGGCGCCGACGATAAGGCCGGTCGGTGCGGCGATGACGGCCACGAGAACGATGACGAACAGCGTCAGCCGTGACCCATGCAGAAGTCGCGAAAGAATATCGCGCCCTTGCTCATCGGTGCCGAGCAGATATCCGGGCGAGCCGGGCGGCAGCAGGCGCGCGCCGGCGAGGTTACCGGTCACGGGCGAATGCGGCGACAGCACGCCGGCGAAGATCGCCATGAAGATCAGGAGCAGAAGAATACCGAGGCCGACCAGCGCCAGCCGGTTGGCCGAAAACCGGCGCCACGTCATGTAGGCCCGGCCGAGCCGCGCCTGCATCCGTGACTGCGGCCTGTCGGAAAGAAGCCAGTCGCGCCGGCTCATGGGAGCGGAGGGTACAGCCGTCATCGCGCGCGCGTCCTCGGGTCGAGCGTCCGGTAGAGAATGTCGGACAGGATGTTGATCGCGATGAAGATCGACCCGATGACGATCGTGCCGCCAAGCACGGCGTTCATGTCGGCGTTCTGCAGCGAATTGGTGATGTAGAGCCCGATACCCGGCCAGGCGAACACCGTCTCGGTCAGCACGGAACCTTCGAGGAGGCTTGCATAGGACAGCGCAATCACGGTGACCAGCGGCACGGCTGCATTGCGCAGCGCGTGGAACCAGATGATCCGCGTCTCCGACAGACCCTTTGCCCGGGCTGCGACGATGTATTCCTGCGACAGTTCATTGAGCATGAAATTGCGCGTCATCCGGCTGATATAGGCGAGGGAAACATAGCCGAGCAGGCTTGCCGGCAGGATGATGTGACGGAAGACGTCGCGAAACACGTCCCACTGCCCCTGCCAGAGTGAGTCGAGCAGAAAAAGCCCTGTTTTCGGCGTAAAGGTATATTCGTAGACGACATCGATACGGCCGGGAAAGGCAACCCAGCGAAGCTGCGCGTAGAACAGCAGCAGCGACAGCAGCGCCAGCCAGAAGATCGGCACGGAATAACCGATCAGCCCGATGACGCGCACTGCCTGGTCGATCAGGCTGCCGCGCTTGACAGCGGCAAGAACGCCGAGCGGTACGCCGATGAGGCTACCGATCAGCGTTCCCAAAGTTGCCAACTCGAAAGTCGCCGGCAGGACGCGGCGGATGTCGGTCATGACGGTATTGGTTGTAAGAACCGAGGTCCCGAAATTCCCCTGCAAAGCATCGCCGAGATAGCGGAAGAACTGCTGGTAGAGCGGCAGGTTCAGCCCCATCTCCTCGCGCACCCGCTCCACCACATGGGTCGGAGCCCGGTCACCGAGAACGGCGAGCACCGGATCGATAGGGATCACGCGGCCGATGAAGAAGGTCACGGCGAGAAGGCCGAGATAGGTGGTGACGATGACCACGAGGAAGCGCGCGACGATCGCCGCCCGCCCCCTCGCCCGGGCGCCTTTCGAGCGCCCGGCCACCATCTGCGACGTTTCGGGAAGGGTCATGCGGCCGGCCTATTCCTTGGTGACGCCACCGAGGAAGGTATTGTCGAAGCTCGGCCCGAGCTTGAAGCCGGCAACCCCTTTGCGAAGGCCCGCGACTTCCGTTTTCTGGTAAACGATAGCGAACGGACCGACCTCAAGGAACTTCTTTTGAAGGTTCCGATACATGGCGGCTCGCTTCTCGCCGTCCTTTTCCGTCAGGGCAGCCTTGGCCTCGTCAGTCATTGCCTTCGGCACGTCCCAGGCGCTACGCCATGCCAAAGTCTTGACTTTGCCGGTATCGGAATTGTCGTAGTTGATCGTGAACGTCTCGGCGTTGGAGTTCGGATCGAAATAATCCTGACCCCATTCACCGAAGTAGATCTCGTGCGTCCGCGAGCGGAACTTCGTCAGCACCTGCTTGCCGTCGCCCGGGATAAGCTCGATCTTGATTCCCGCCTGCGCAGCCGTCTGCTGGAACGACTCGGCAATCCCCGTCGCCGGCTGTGTGCTACGGACATCCATGGTGATGCTGAAGCCGTCGGGAAGACCGGCCTTCGCCAGCAGTTCCTTGGCCTTGGCAACATCGAGCTTGTAAGGCTTTTCATCGAGTTCGCCGAGAACGCCCTTCGGCAGGAAGGTTTGATGAATGTCACCCACACCCTTGATCAGCGTCGCGCCGATGGCGTCGTAATCGATCAGATACTTCAACGCCTCGACCACCTCGGGCTTGGCGAGATTCGGATTTTTCTGGTTGAAGGTGATGAAGTAGACCAGCCCCTTGGGCGCGCTATCGAAAGATAGGTCCGCATTGCCTGAAACCGATTCCAGATCGTTCGGCTCCAGATTGCGGGCAATGTCAATATCGCCATTTTCAAGCGCGAGACGCTGGCCGGAGCTTTCCTTCAGATGTCGGTAGATGACACGGGCCAGCTTGGCTTTCTCGCCAAAATAATTGTCGTTGCGCTCCAGCACGACGACCTCGTTGGCGCGCCATTCGCGCAGCTTGAAGGGTCCCGAACCAGCAAAGTTCGTCTTCAGCCAGGCATTGCCGAAATCGTTGTCGTATTTGTATTCTGCCGTCGGCGTCACGGGTGCGACATGCTCCAGCACCAGTTTCTTGTCCACGACGGCACCCACGGTCGCCGTCAGGCAATTCAATACGAAGCTTGGGGCATAGGGCTTGTCAACGGTAAAGCTGAAGGTCGCGGCATCCACGGCTTTGGCCTTCTCGGTCACGTTATCGCCGCTCAGGCCGAACTGCGTCAGAATGAACGCCGGGCTCTTGTCCATCTTGACGACGCGCTCGATCGACCATGCCACATCTTCGGCTGTGATCGGGTTGCCAGAGGCGAAGGTCATGCCCGGCTTCAGCTTGAAGGTGAAGGTCAGCCCGTCGTCGGACACGGTCCAGCTTTCGGCAAGATCGCCCTTGACCTTCGACGTGTCGGAAAGATCGAGCCGGACGAGGAGGCTATAAGTGTTTGCGGTGATTTCAGCCGTCGAAAGCTCGAAGGCCTCGCCTGGATCCATGGAAATGATGTCGTCGATGGCCCATGCCTGGACCAGTGTATCCGCCGGCGTCGCGGCATAGGCGGGTGCCGCCGCTGCCATGATGAGAGCGATCGCCGCCCCTGCCGTCAAACGTCGCATCGTCGTGCCGAAAGTATGCATCATCGCTCTGTTCCCTTTGTTATTCTGGCCTTTGCGGCCGTTGATCGTCAGCCCTGGTCGGTCTCGTGCCAGACCTTGGAAAGAACACGCAGCCAGTTTTCCCGGCATAGTTTCGTAAGATCGTCCTCACCATAACCGGCGCTCCGCAGGGCGGCAATCAGGTTCTGGTTGCCGCTGGCATCCGAAATCTCGGCAGGAATGGTCGCGCCGTCGAAGTCCGATCCGAGGGCGACGCAATCGATGCCCATGCGCTCGACCATATAGTCCACATGCCGCACCATGTCGGAGAGCGGCGTCGCCGCATTCTCCTGCCCATCCGGGCGCAGCATGGTGGTGGCATAGTTGAGGCCGGCAACTCCGCCGCTCTCGCGGATGGCGTCCATCTGTCTGTCGGTCAGGTTTCGGGCCACAGGCGTCAGGGCATGGGCGTTGGAGTGGCTGGCGATCAGCGGCGCCGTACTGGTCTTTGCCACGTCCCAGAAGCCCTTTTCGGTGATATGCGCGAGGTCGATGGCGATACCCAGCCTGTCGCAGGCCCGCACGAGAGCGAACCCGGCATCCGTCAGGCCGGGCCCGGTGTCCGGTTCCATCGGATAAGCAAACGGCACGCCATGGGCAAAAATATTATGCCGGCTCCAGACCGGGCCGAGCGACCGCAGTCCGGCGGCATAGAAGGTTTCGAGTGCGGCCAGATCCGCGTCGATCGCCTCGCAGCCTTCCATATGAAGCACCGCTGCGAAGATCCCGTCCGCCATCGCCTTGCGGATGTCCGACGTCGTGCGGCACAGCCGCCAGGCTTTCGCCTGATCGAGGCGTAGCGCGATGGCCGCAAACTGCAGGGCGATTTCCAGCGAGGGGGCCCGCTCCAGCGGCGCCGACATCGGCGTCACATAGTGCCCGTTGGCATCCGGCTGCTTGAGGATCAGGTCGCCCGAGGGAATGTAAATGGCGCACAGTCCGCCCGCGAGACCACCCTTGGCTGCACGCGGACCGTCGATATGCCCGGAGGGCGTGCCATTGCGGAATTCGGCAACAGGATCCTGCCCACCTCTTGCATGGCTCCAGAGCCGCAAGAGCACGTCATTATGCCCGTCGAAAACTGCCTGCATTATAGAAAACCTTCTGAAACAGGGTGTTACCCGCACATGAAGCACGGAACTCCTGTCGGCAAATTGAATGCTAGACAATGCGGGCATGGCTTGCAACGGCGATCTGCAAACAAATTGGGCAGTGCACAGGAGGGAGCCGGCGTGACATTCGGGTGACGGTACCCCAGCGATTTGCGATAGAGAGAGAAACGGTTTTCCGTAGTCCCCTAAATCTGGCAAGTCTCAAGCGAACAGATGAAGGGTTCCGTCATGATGACAGAGCAGCGGACAGGACGTCCGGCACCGTCCCTCTCCAGAAGCCTGCGGATAGTGGGTCTTCTCGCTCTGGTGCTTGGTCTATCGGCCTGCGCGGGCCGGCCCGTCGGCGTGCTCATTCCCTCGGGCACTGCGCCGGGCGCGACGGAGGTCGATATGCTCGTGGCAACGACCCGCGCGCCTTCGCAGCAGGCCGGTGTTCTCTATGGCGGCGAGCGCGGCACCGAGCTTTCAGCCGCCGAGATCGTGGTTTCCATCCCGCCGGACAGCAATCGCAAGATCGGGCAGGTCCAGTGGCCGAAGCGCCTGCCGGCCGATCCGTCGAAGGAGTTCTCGACCGTTTCGGTAACGCCGCTGGCCGAACGCGCCGAAGTAGAGACATGGACACGCGACTCGCTGCCGAAGAGCCGCCGCGTTCTCATCTTCGTCCACGGCTTCAACAATCGCTACGAGGACGCGGTCTATCGCTTCGCGCAGATCGTGCATGACAGCCGCGCCGACGTGGCACCGATCATCTTCACGTGGCCGTCGCGCGCCAGCATCTTCGACTATAATTACGACAAGGAAAGCACCAACTATTCGCGAGACGCGCTGGAAGACCTGCTGCGACGGACCGCAAAGGACCCGCGCGTCTCCGACGTGACGATCATGGCGCACTCGATGGGCTCTTGGGTTACCGTGGAGGCGTTGCGCCAGATGGCCATCCGCGACGGCCGTGTCGCGCCGAAGATCAACAACGTCATCCTGGCATCACCCGATCTCGACGTCGATGTGTTCGGCAAGCAGTGGGAAGCGATGGGGCCGAACAAGCCGAAATTCACGCTGTTCGTGTCGCGCGACGACCGGGCGCTCTCCATCTCCCGCCGAATCTCGGGCAATGTGGAACGCCTCGGCCAGATCGACCCGACGCAGGAGCCTTACCGCACCAATCTGGAAAAGGCAGGCATCACGGTGCTTGACCTCACGGCTCTTCAGACCGGCGACCGCCTCAACCACGGCAAGTTCGCCGAAAGCCCGGAAGTGGTGAAACTGCTCGGCAACCGCCTGATCGCCGGCCAGACCGTCACCGATAGCGATATCGGTCTCGGAGAGCGCGTCGGCGCCGTGGCGCTCGGCACTGCCCAGACTGTCGGCAGCGCCGCCAGCATCGCCGTCAGCACGCCGATCCTCATTTTCGATCCGAAGACCCGTGAGAACTATCGCGGCCAGGTAGACCGGCTCGGCAGATCGGTCGGCGGCACACTGGAGACGGCAACAGGGCAATGAGCGTGGTGCTCAGAGTTTGTTTTCGGCGATCATGTTGTAGCGTCCGATATCATCGACATCGATGGCCAGCACCCTCGATGCATCGACAGTGCTCTTATCAGAGTCGTGGCCGCTCGCCTGTTTTTCCAATGCTCGTGTTACTTTGTCCTCTCCCGATCCACCCGCAGCGCTGTCGATGACATCGGTGATGGATATTCCGAGCTTGTCGAGACCCAGGTCCTTCTCGATAGCAAGCAGCGCTGTCTCGCCAGTCGGCTGTGCCTTGATTTTTGCGACCGCCTCCCTCATCGCCGCGACGAAATCTCCATTGGAGACGTAATAGTCCGAATTGACACCAAGCGCCTTCCCGGTCCGCTCGATAAGATCGAGCTTCATCTTCGTCACGTCGGTTGCATTCAGGGAGAACAGAGTTTTCGCGATTTTGGCCTGAGATGCCGCCGGCGGGCTGTCGGAAGACGACTGTCCGTTCGCAACGAGAATGAGATTGCTGGCGGCCGGGCTGTCTTGGATATCTGCGACACGAACCGAACTGGGCTGCCGAAGAATGGAAAGGGCGGTAGAACCGACATTCAAAGCATATGTCATAGCAAGCCTCGTAACGCCGATTATCGATCATGGATGACGGCGCGCGTCGCTACTGCATGATGCGATAGCACTCCTCAACCTAGAATAACGCCCTTTCTATTAGGTTAATCTTATTTAAATGCCGCTATCGGTAGCCTGATCGCGCAGGTTCGTTTCCTCAAACAGCCATCTCCCGCCTCTCCCGCTCCGTATCCAGCGCAAGGTCCAGCACCTTTTGCAGGTCGGCAGCGTGGCGGAAACCGGGTTCGGCGGTCTTGCCTATCTTGATGGCGTCGATGAAGCGCTGATAGTTGGTGAAGACGGTACCGGGGTCGATGACCTTCCAGATGCCTTTCTCCACATCCTCGCCAAGGCAGGCGCGCAACGTCGCCCCATCGGGGGTATGGACCACCTCCAGCGCGCCTTTGTCCCCGTGCATCCGCAGGCGAAGCTCGTTCAGGTGGCCGACAGCCCAGCGGCTGGCATGGATGACGCCCATCGCTCCGTTGGTAAACTCGGCCGTCATGGTGAAGCTGTCGTTCGCGTCGAGATCATACTCGCCGATCCGGTTGCCCGGCGCCTTGTCGAACGTCTTCAACCGGGCAAAGACGTGATCGATCTCGGTGGCCGCGCCATAGCCGACGAAGTCCAGGATATGGATGCCGACATCGCCCAGAACCCCGTTCGAGCCATGCTTGGTCGAAAGCCGCCAGAGCCACTGCGACTCCGTCGCCCAGTCCCCCCAAGCCTTGGATACGAGCCAGCTCTGGAGGTACGACGCCTCGATGTGGCGCACCTGCCCGATCTCGCCGGAAATGACAAGCTGCCGCGCCTTCTGCACCGGGGCAACGTTGCGATAGGTCAGGTTCACCATCGTCACGAGGCCGGACGTCTCCGCCGCCGTCGCCATCTCGTCGGCCTTGGCAAAGTTCTCCGCCAAAGGTTTCTCGCAGAGCACGTGCTTGCCAGCCGCCAGCAATTGAAGCGTCGTCGCGTGGTGCACGCTATCCGGCGTGACATTGGCAACGGCATCGAACCCACCCCAGGCGATGGCCTCGTCCAGCGAGGTGAAGGTCGTGGGAATATCGTGCCGCAGAGCGAAAGCCCGCACCCGGGCAAGATCCACATCGACCGCCGCGACGAGAACGGCATCCGTGATCGTCTCGAAGTTCATCGCATGCGTGTTGGCCATGCCGCCGGTGCCGAGAATGAGGATCCGGATGGGAGGCATCACTTGTAACCCTCTTCGCCAGCCTTGTGCAGACGCGGCCCGCGCTCGACGATGGGCTCCAACGCTCGCTCGACCGGTACGTTCGGCGCATCGTGTATGGACGTCAGAGCCCCCTGCGGATTGTAGGCCCAGCGGACGGCATTCTTCAGCACCATCTTCACATTGGCATCGTAGTAGGTCGGATAGGTCTCATGACCCGGACGGAAATAGAAGATGTTGCCGGCACCGCGCCGCCACGTCAGGCCGGAGCGGAACACCTCCCCACCGGCAAACCACGAGATGAAAACCGTCTCCAGCGGCTCCGGCACGGAGAACTGTTCGCCATACATCTCCTCGTTCTCGAGCACGAAATTGTCGTCGAGCCCCTCTGCGATGGGATGACGCGGGTTGACGACCCAGACCCGTTCCCGCTCGCCTGCCTCGCGCCATTTGAGCGCGCAGGGCGTCCCCATGAGGCGCTTGAACGGCTTTGCGAAATGGCCGGAATGCAGCACGATCAGGCCCATCCCTTCCCATACGCGTTTCGCCACGCGCTCCACGATCTCGTCCACGACCTCACCATGCGCCTTGTGTCCCCACCAGAGAAGTACGTCGGTCTTTGCAAGACGCGCCTCGGACAGGCCGTGCTCCGGCTCCTGCAGCGTTGCCGTCGTCGCATCGATATTCGGATGTTCGTTCAGACCGGCAGCGATCGCGGTATGCATCCCGTTGGGATAGACGCCTCCGACGATCGAATTCGTATGCTCGTGGATGTTCTCGCCCCAGACGATGGCACGAATGGTCATTATCATCTCCTGAAAAACTATGAATCAGCCCCAGCGAAAGCAAGGTTCAAAAGCGGAAAAAGTTCCGCCAAAGCGCCCACCCGTAGCGCTTGCGGACGCCAGCATTTGCATGACATCACCGCACAGGAGTTACATGCACAAGACGTCCCGGAGGCCTTGCCATCAATGGAAGGTCGACTTGGAGAACACGTTGATCACGATCACACCGGAAATGATCAGGCCGAGCCCGAGTATGGCGGGAAAGTCGAGCCGCTGCCCGAAGGCGACGACGCCCACCACGGAAATGAGCACGATGCCGAGGCCGCTCCAGATGGCATAGGCGATGCCGACGGGAATGGCGCGCAGCGTGTAGGAGAGGCAGAAGAAGGCGACCGCATAGCAACCGACCATCACCAGTGTCGGCCCGAGCCGCGTGAAGTGCTGAGCCGCCTGCATGGCAGAGGTGCCAAGCACTTCGAAGACGATAGCGATCACCAGCACGGCATAGAGCATCAAAGGGTTCAAGGCAGCCTCCGCCGGGGAAAGACCGATCTTGGGTCTCGCCGCAGGCCCGGTCAAGAGCCGACATACCCGATTCACATTGAGAGCTAGAGACCGCGACCAATTGAATCGACTGCGGAATCTTCTTCTCCCTGCAAATCGGGTTTAAGAAGCTCACGGGAGAGATGAGCGATGACCCCCTTGTGGCATCATTCCTTAAATCGAAATCGATTTCAGGATAAATGATGCAGCACGTATAAAGCGCTACAGCGCCGACCGGAATGCCCGCCATGGAAGAAGCCAGTACCACCACCCTCTACGACGCCATCGGCGGCGACGCCACTGTGCGGACCCTGACACGCCGGTTCTACGAGATCATGGATACGGCGCCGGAAGCTGCCACCTGTCGCGCCGTTCACCCGCCATCCCTTGCGGGCAGTGAGGCCAAGCTCTTTGACTACCTGACGGGATGGCTGGGCGGACCGCCGCTTTACACGGACAAGCATGGCCACCCCATGCTGCGCCGTCGTCATTTCGCGGCCACCATCGGCCCGGAAGAAATCGAAGGCTGGCTCTTCTGCTTCCGGAAGGCGCTGGAGGAGTGCGTCGATCACTCCGAGCTTCGTAAGATCATTCTGGAACCGGTCACCCGGCTCGCCCATCACATGCACAATCGGGAGGGCTGAGAGATGGCCGAGCGCCTGCACGTCAACTTCCCGGCCGTATTCCTCGCTGCGGCCGGCCTTCTCGGTCTCTGCGGCGTGGCGCTTGCTGCCGCGGCCTCGCATGGCACGGATCCGCGCCTTCTCGGCGGCGCCTCGGCGATGTGTCTCGCACACGCGCCGTCGCTCCTCGCGCTCGCCGGTGTTCTGCCGCGGCTCCGCTTCGGCGCGGCTGCGGGCTCCGCCATGGCATTGGGAACAGCCATTTTTGCGGGCGACCTCGTCCTGCGGCACGTCGCCGGGCATGGGCTTTTCCCCATGTCGGCGCCGCTCGGCGGCATGCTCATGATGCTGGGATGGGCTTTGATCGTCATCAGCGCCGTCCTGCCGAAACGGACCTGACCCCACATCGGCCTTTACCCCGAGGGTAAAGGCCAAAGATGTCAGCAACTTGGCTCGACAAATGGAATCTGCCAGGCAGGCTCTTCAAGCACCGTCTACGACGGTAAAGCCCTCGAACTTCGGCGGACCGAGATATAGCGCGCGATTGTCACCGGCATTGCGATGAGCCGCGCGAAAATTCTCGGACTTGGTCCAGGCGACGAAATCCTCGTGGCTGGACCAGATGGAGGACGAGACGAACAGTGTGTAGCCCTCGTCCGCCACCGTCTCGCCCCGCAGCAACCGGAATTCTTTGAAACCCGGGTTCTCGGCAAGACTCGAGTCGCGATTCTTCCAGATTGCCTCGAAGGCCTCTTCATGGCCGAGCGCGATCCGGAAACGGTTCATGGCAAAATACATCGCTTCACATTTCCTTCGTCATCGTCTCCGGCGCAGCTGGTTTGCCGCGCTGAGGAAGGAGAACGATAGCGCCGCTCTGCCTGGACGCAACCCCCGAACGGCAGGAGCGTGTTCGGCGCGGCAGGAACGGAACGACGTTGGCGCCCGTCCTCGGCATCTCGCTCAGGGCACGGAGTTCGGAAAGAGCCACCGCCGTGTGAAGCCCGAGAGCTGCGAAGAGGATATCGTCCTGCATGTGAAATCTGCGCTGCGTCAGTTCGCGCGCGCGCGTGCCGTCTGCAGGTCGTGCAGGGCACGTTCGAGGCTGGACTTGCTGCCGTTGCGCAACGGCACGAAGGCCTTGCCGAACTTCTTGCAGCCGGTCTTCACCCGCAGGCAGGCATCGTGACTGATACAGTCGATCGGGCAGAAGACGCAATCGACCGAGGGAAGGACGTTGTCGATCCGGGAGACGGCTTCGCGCAGGCCGCCATCGTGGTGGATCAGCTCCGCACCGAAATTGCTGGCGATCTGGCGAAGATGCGCGACCTGACAATCCCGCCCGCCGACATAGAGAAAGCTGCGGACGTTCAACGCTTCAGCTTCCTGTGCAGCCGGCGCCGCAGCCGCCGTTGTGGTCGCTCCGCGCTTCTGTTTCATCCGCTGACGCTTGTCGCCCATGGTGGATCTCCGGGTTCCCGCGGGCACGTCTCGCGCCGCTTCTTCTACAGCGACCCTAGTAAACTTGATAAACCGAGTAAAGTTAAAACATGATAGTTTTTGTCATATTTTAATGCCCCGAAGTTTTTGGCATCGACGACACAAAAAAATCATCGCGTGAAAGAAATGGGAACTGTGAACAGCCAGGTCGATTTGCCCGAAGCCTCGGGAATTTTCGGGGATCTCATACGCCGTGCGGCATCAAGGGCTGCGGAGTCGAGCACCTGCGATCCGCTGCTCTTGGTCACTCTCGGGCCGCTCACGCTGCCATTTGCAGCGACCACAAACTGGACCTGGACCACACCCTTCACGCCCTTGCTCTCGGCGCGCGAAGGATAACGGAGCGCGCGGTGCAGAGCTGTACGCACCTTGCCTTCGAAGTTCGAGAACGACGCATTGCCCGCCGAACTCGCTCTCGTACCCTTGCCGCTGGTGGTCGCCGTTGCCAGTTCCGAGCCGTCTGACCGGCCCTTGTTGTTCCGCGCCTCCGCCGTACCGTCCTTGCCGGCCTTCACGGCCTCCGGCTTCTTTTTCGGTTTTTCCGCCTCGGCCTTCTTCACAAAAGCGGGCTTCACAGGCGCAGGCTTGCGCGCCGGCGGCTTCTCCGCCACTTCCGGCGGCGTTTCGGGACGCGTCTCCGGAATGACCGTTGCCACCGGCGGAAGCGAAGCGATCACCTCGGGCTCATCGGCAATGACGGGTGGCTGCGCATCCGCGGGAAGAATGACGTCGGCCTCGGTCGGGACCGTTTCCGGCACCACTTCGGAAACCGTCTCGGTCGGTGTCGTCGGCATCACTGTCTCGGCTTCGGCTTCGGTCGTTTCAGGCTCGAGCGCGGCAACCTCTTCAGGCGGTGTATCCACCGGGGTAATCGTATCGGAGATCGTGCCGGACTCAATCGTATCCTCGAACGCGTTTCCGAGAATGGCGAGTTCCATCTCTTCGCCCCCCTGCGTAGCGGCAAAGGGCGGTGGCGGCGCGTCCGGCAGGAAGGCGATCGCCGCACCGGCATGGGCCGCTACCGAGACTGACAGGGCCAGAGCCCATTTCGCCGCTTTCTTCATCGCGTGTTCCAATCCTTCCTGACGTGGCGTCCCGCTTCCTGCCTCAGCCCTTCAACTCCACCGGCGACTTGGAGCCGGTCCGCAGACCTTGCATGCAAGCGCTCTTGTCGATGCCCTCGCCGGTGCAGACCGGAGCGTCGTTTATCAGCAAGCTGCCGAGCGCATCGCATTTCGTTCCCGCCAGATCGAACTGCCGAACCTTCGTCTTGCCAGCCGGCAGATCGCGAAAATCGAGCACCGCCATGCGCTCGACGCGTCCCTTCTGGTCGAACAGCACGAATTCGAACGATACCTTGGAGAGCGGCTGCGCCAGATCGTTGCCGGCAACGAAGGTCAGCTTGCAGCCGCGCTCGGAGGTCGCAACATCGTTCAACTCCACCGAAAGCCCGGCAGCGGCAGTTTCAGTGCCCTGGGCAAGGACGGGCGCGAACGACGTCATCAGCGCGAGCGAGGAAAAGGCGACGATGGACGACAAGGGACGGCGGATCATGGTGCGGAACTCCGGTACGATGGTCTGGCCGGCACGTCGTCCACTCGGGAACGTTGCTGGCATATTGCGTCCATATTAAAAGATGAGTTATGAAGTCAAGATAGGAGCGCCCGGATCACCCCGAAAAGCGGCGTCTCTGGACCGAAACAGCCACCAGAACCAGGCAGCGAATCATGACCGAACCGAACCGTCCTTCTCCCGCAGATATCCGCGCCTACCGGGCCGAACACCCGAAGATGCGCGAGCGCGAGATTGCCGCACAGCTCGGTATCTCGGAAGCAGCCCTGATCGCGGCCGAATGCGGGCTGACGGCAATCCGCATCGACTCGGACGCCAACCGCCTTCTGGAGTTCGCACCGCAGCTGGGGGAAGTCATGGCGCTGACCCGCAACGAGAGCGCCGTTCACGAGAAGATCGGCGTCTTCGAAACACCGAAGACCGGCAAGGGTTCCTCCATCGTTCTTGGCGAGAACATCGACCTGCGCGTCTTTCCGGGTGCATGGGCGCACGCTTTCGCCGTCACCAAGACGGATGGCGAGGACGTTCGCCGCAGCCTGCAATATTTCGACCGCCAAGGCACCGCCGTCCACAAGGTTCACCTGCGCCCGGCCTCCAACCTCGAAGCCTATCACCGCCTTGTGAAGGAATTTGCGGTAGAAGATCAGTCGCAGACCTTCACGGCAGAAGCGCCGTCACCTGTCGCAGCCGCCGAGACCGAAGCCCCGGATCTCGAAGGCCTGCGCGATGGCTGGAGCCGGATGACGGACACGCATCAGTTTCATGGCTTGCTGCGCAAGCTGAAGATCGAGCGCCGTGCGGCCCTGCATGCGATCGGCGAAGATTATGCCTGGCAGCTCGACGGCAGCGCCGTCGAGGCGATGATGCGCGGCTCTGCCGAGGTCGCCCTCCCGCTGATGTGCTTCGTCGGCAATCAGGGCATCATCCAGATCCATTCCGGCCCGGTCGAGAACATCAAGACCATGGGCCCGTGGCTTAACGTCATGGACCCGACCTTCCACCTGCATCTGCGCACGGATCAGCTCGCCGAGATCTGGGCGGTGCGCAAGCCGACAGCCGATGGCCACGTGACGTCGCTGGAGGCGCTGGACGCCCGTGGCGAAATGGTCATCCAGTTCTTCGGCAAGCGCAAGGAAGGCGTCGCCGAACGCGAGGAATGGCGCTCCATCATGGAAGCCCTGCCCCGCCTCGATCTCACCGTCGCTGCCTGAAGGACCGTCTTATGACCCTGCGCCTCGACCACCGGCTGCGCGCCAGTCTTGCGCCTCTCAGTCTCGCTTTCCTCATTCTCGCGGCTCCTCTCGCCTCTGCACCGGCCGTGGCGCAGGAGGCCAAGCCCATCGACACGTCCCGTCTTGTTTCGGTCGGGGGAGACGTCACGGAGATCATCTATGCGCTCGGCGAGGAGAAGCGGCTGGTCGGGCGCGACTCCACCAGCATCTATCCCGAAGCGGCGACGAAGGTCCCGGATGTCGGCTACATGCGCCAGCTCTCGCCGGAAGGCATCATGGCGACGAACCCGACGGCCATCCTGGCCGTCGAGGGCAGCGGTCCGCCCGAGACGCTTGCCGTTCTGAAAAACGCCGCCATCCCCATGGAAACCGTGCCGGAACGCTATGATGGCGCAGGCATCGTCGCCAAGATCGAGCGCGTCGGCGCCGTCCTCGGTGTCGAGGACAAGGCAAGCGCGCTGGCAGCTACGGTCAAGACCGATCTCGATGCCGCCGTGGCCGCCGCCGATGCCCGCCCGGGAGCCGAGCGCAAGCGCGTGCTCTTCATCCTCAGCATGCAGGGCGGCAAGATCATGGCGGCAGGCAAGGGCACGGCGGCCGATGCCATCGTCGAGCTCTCGGGCGCCATCAACGCGACGGACACGTTCCCGGGCTACAAGCCCGTCACCGACGAGGCGATCATCGAGGCAAAACCGGATCTCGTGCTGATGATGACGCGCGGCGGCTCGCACAGCGCCTCCGACGAGGAGGTCTTCAAGCAGCCGGCCCTCGCGCTCACGCCTGCCGCTGCCAGCAAGAGCGTTATCCGCATGGACGGTCTCCATCTGCTCGGTTTCGGCCCTCGCACCGCCAGCGCCGTGCGCGAACTGAACGGCGCGATCTACGGAAAAGCGAATGCATCCCAGTAAGGCCGTCACGGGCGATTTCACGGCCCCAGAGCCGCGGCAGACCCAGCGTCAGCAAAGGCCCCCCGCGCCGCGTCTCTCGCCCCTCGCCGGCATTCGCGCGGATTGGGCTGCGGGCGATCGCTCGCGCCTCGCCCGTCTCCTGATCGTGGCTCTTGTCGGTGTTACCATTCTTGCTTTCGGCGCCTCGGTCATGACCGGTGCCGCCGATGCGTCGATCGGCAACCTGCTGCGCTGGCTGACCGGCACGGAAACCGCGGAGGCCGCACTCAGCCTGCGCGATCGCATCATCATCCTCGACATCCGCCTGCCTCGCGCTTTCATGGGCTTGCTGGTGGGCGCGGCCCTTGCCGTTTCGGGCGCGGTGATGCAGGGCCTGTTCCGCAATCCTCTGGCCGATCCAGGCCTCGTCGGCATTTCGGCTGGCGCCAGTCTTGGTGCGGTTCTGACCATCGTCCTCGGTGCATCCCTGCTCGGTCCGGTCTTTGCTCTCGTGGGAGTCTATGCCTTGCCTGTTGCAGCTTTCCTCGGTGCACTGATCGCTACATTTCTTCTGTACCGGATCGCCACGCGCGGCGGGCAGACCTCGGTCGCCACCATGCTGCTTGCTGGCGTTGCCCTTGCTGCTCTCGCAAATGCCGTCACCGGTGTCCTCATCTTCGTCGCCGACGACAAGCAGTTGCGCGACCTGACCTTCTGGGGCCTCGGCTCGCTTGCCGGCGCCAGCTGGACGAAAATCGCCGGTGCCGCCCCCATTATTGTGCTCTCGCTCGCCGTCGTGCCGTTCCTCGCGCGTGGCCTGAACGCCCTGACGCTCGGCGAAGCCGCTGCCTTTCATATGGGCGTTCCCGTGCAGCGCCTGAAGACGGTGGCCGTCGTCACCGTCGCCGCCTCCACCGGGGCGGCCGTTGCGGTCAGCGGCGGCATCGGCTTCGTCGGCATCGTCGTTCCGCATGTGCTGCGCCTCCTGATCGGCCCGGACAATCGCTATCTCCTGCCCGCCTCCGCCCTCCTCGGCGGCACGCTGCTGATCGTCGCCGACATGGTCGCTCGTACCATCGTACCGCCGGCCGAATTGCCGATCGGCATCATCACCGCCTTTGCGGGCGCTCCGTTCTTTCTCTGGATCCTGCTGCGCGGCCGCACGCAGATGGGCTTGTGACACCGATGATCGAAGCGCTCGACGTGAATGTCCGCCTTGGCACCAAGGCTGTGCTTAATGATGTCTGCCTGACCGCCCGGGCGGGAGAACTGACGGCGATCGTAGGCCCGAACGGCTCCGGCAAGACGACCACGATGAAAGCGCTGGCCGGCGAGATCGCCTGCGACGGGCGAGTCCTCATCGGCGGCGACGACATCCGCAGCCTCAAGCCATGGCAACTGGCCACCCGCCGTGCCGTTCTCCCACAGGCAAGCGTCATTTCCTTTCCCTTCACCGTGCGCGAGATCGTGCGGATGGGCCTGACCGTCGGCGCATCCACGACGCGCGCAAACGGCACGCCAGCCGATCCCGGCCTCGTGGACCGCGTCACGCAGGATGCTCTCGAAGCCGTCGATCTCGGCGGTTTTGCGGGACGCTTCTATCAGGAGCTTTCCGGCGGCGAGCAGCAACGCGTGCAGCTTGCCCGCGCGCTCAGCCAGATCTGGGAGCCGGTGCGCGACGGACGTCCGGCCTTCCTGCTGCTCGACGAGCCTGTGTCCAGCCTCGACATCCGCCACCAGCTGACCATCATGCGGCTAGCCGCCGACTACTGCCGGCGCGGCGGTGGCGTGGTCACCATCATGCACGATCTCAACCTCACAGCGATGTTCGCAGATCACATCGTCATGATGAAGGACGGGCGTGTCGTTACAGCGGGTGCTCCCGCGGCCATCATGACGGACGAGATGATGGAAACGGTTTTTGGCTGCCCGATGCGTGTCAGCGCCTTGCCACCAGCCGGCATCCCCTTCGTCCTGCCGCAAACCACGGCCTTGTAGACACCCTCCTCCACTCTTCGCTTTCGCCAAACGAAGCGTGAGAGCAGCCCTGACGGGAACAAAAGACTGCTCTCCGCGTTTGCGGTGCACAAGGTCGGTATGTTCCGGCCGACGTCGTCGAACCCGCGGCAACAAGGAGTAAATCATGTCTTTCGGTCTCTTTTCCAGCTCGTCCAGCCGCAAGCGCCAGCATCTGATAGGTAGTGCCATCGAGGACCAGTTGAGCGATCTGCGCAGCGATATCGCTTCGCTCGCCAATCTCGTGTCGAAGCGCGGCAACAAGGCAAGCAACATGCTTTCCTCGCGCGCGAGCGACGTTCGCGGTCAGGCCGAGACCGGCCTCTCCGACATGATGGACGGCGCTGAACAGCTGCTCTCCGACCTCCGCCATCGTTACGCGTCCACGGAGCGCCAGGTACGCCACACGGTACGCGAACATCCCCTCGCCACCGTCGGCGCCATTGCTGCACTTGGCATCGCCGTCATCGCGCTTTCGCGCCGTTAAGGCCCGGCTTCGATTTAGGATGCCGTCCCTCCCCGAGGGGCGGCTTTTCAGGGTTTGAGGGAGAATCTGCATGGGGTCTTTGGCGGCATTACTGTCAGGCGTCGTACTCACTGATATATCAACGGTTGTTGCACGGACGAAACGCAACGCCATCTTTATGGCGATTGCCGGCGTTTTCTTTCTGACGGCCTATGTTTTCCTGCTTGTCGCCGGCACCATCGCGCTATCGGATGCCTATGGCATGATCCCGGCAACGCTCATCATGGGCGGCGTCTTCATCGCCATCGCTGTCGTCCTCTTCATCATCATGTCGGCTATGGCTTCGGCCGAGAAGCGTCGCGCCGCCGAGCGCCGCCGCCAGTCGCAGCTGAAGACCAATGTCGCCATGACCACGGCTCTGACCGTCTTCCGACGCAAGCCTCTGGTGGCCGCAGGTGTTGCCATGGCCGTCGGCGCCCTTCTTGGTGTTACCCGCGGTCGTCACGACGACTGAGCATCGGCAACAGAAACCACACGAAAAAGGCCCTTCCGGGGCCTTTTTTGTATCTGGAACAGGCACACGTTCTACAACGGCAACCTGACGAGAGCCGTCACGCCTGCTGGCAGATACTCCACCTTCACCGAGCTGCCCATGACCTTATCAAGGCTGCGCTCGATCAGGATGGAGCCAAAACCACGGCGACCCGGCTCTTTTACCCCGGGACCGCCCACTTCCGTCCATGTCAGGTTGAGGATACGTCCCGTTTCCTCCTGATGGCCGCGCGCCGTGATAACGATCCGGCCGTCGGGCACCGAGAGAGCCCCGTATTTATAGGCGTTCGTTGCCAGTTCGTGCAGAACGAGACCGAGACCCACAGCCTGATCGGGCCCGAGAAGGATCTCGTCCTTATGGATTTCGATCTGGGCCTCATAATCGCGCACATGCGGCGAAAGCTGCTTCTTGAGCAAGGCCGACAACCGGATCTCTCCCCATTCATGGTCGGAGAGCAGACCATGCGCTTCGGAGATCGCCTGCAGGCGTCCGGCGAAAGCGGTCATGAATTCCTGTGGATCGCTCGTCTGCCGCAAGGTCTGCCGGGCCAGCGATTGCAGCATGGCGAGCGTGTTCTTGACCCGGTGATTGAGTTCCCGCAGCAGCAGACGCGTTCGCTGTGTTGTAGACTGCTCCGCGGTCACGTCGATATTGACACCGAGAAAACTCTTCGGCTTGCCCGCGGCATCGCGCTCGTGCACCCGCCCGCGCCCCAGGACCCAGCGGCCCGTGGTCTCCACGCGGAACGTGCTGGCATATTCGGCATCCTCGGTCATCGCGGCACGAAGGCTGGCCAGCATGCCGACGCGATCCTCAGGATGAATGAGGCCGATGATGTCGCGGGCGCTCATGGTCGTCACGGTCATGCCGAACATCCGCGACATCGCCGCATTGCATGTCACCTGACCCGTTTCCGCATCCCAGAGCCAGCTGCCCACATTCGCCGCTTCGAGCGCTTGCGCATGCCTCTTTTCATCACGCGACAGCACCTCGGCACGTGCCGCGCGAACGCGCGCATCCTCCTTGAAGCTCATCAGGCGTGATGCGATACGTGCAAGCCGCTGCAACTGAAGGGTCAGGGCCTCGGGCACATCGATGCGCACGACCCGGTCGATGACGCAGATCATGCCCACGGCATGCCCCTCCACCAGCAGGGGCGCGCCGGCATAGAAACGCACGCCATCCGTCACGCAGGGCTGGGTGGCGAACCGTGGATCCCTTGCCGCATCGTGCACGACAAACGGCGCCAGCGGATGGGTTGCGACCGCATGGGCGCCGAAACAGGTAAAGGCATCGACGTCGGAAATGTCCGTACCCACGCGAGCGACAACCCACTCGCGTCGGTCGTCGATGAGCGTCAGCAGCGCCACGGGAGCATCAAAGATGCCGGCGGCAACCTCCACGATCTCCTGGAACTCGGCCGAAACACCCGGACGCCCCGGTTGAAGCGACCGCAAGGCTGAGAGTCTGCGTTTATCCAGAATGACCGCGGGGACATCTGGCTGCAAATCCGGTTTCGTCTCAGTCATCAACATTCGCCTGCGGCATCCCCAGGACCTAGGAATGGTCGGCGGGGTTGAATCGGTTCGACCGGAATCTGCATGATCCTGCGCGCGACAGCAATGGAGAAAGGCGCAAAGTCAGCATTCGGCGCATCCGAAGATGCGCCGACGATGGTTGCATGGGTGCCGAACGCCTACGAGACGAACGCGCGGGACGTCAGAGGCGCGGATGTCGCATCCGGCCCATACTCGTTCTCGCCTGTCACCTGCAGAATATCCGACAGACGCTGGCGGGCACGGTTCACACGGCTTTTGATGGTGCCGAGCGCGCAGCCGCAAATCTCCGCAGCTTCCTCATAGGAGAAGCCCGAGGCGCCGACGAGAATGATGGCTTCCCGCTGGTCCGGCGGCAGCATGTTCAGCGCACGCTTGAAGTCCTGCAAGTCCAGCGAGCCGTATTGCGACGGATGCTGCGCGAGCGATTCCGTGAAGAAGCCGTCGCTGTCCTGCACCTCGCGACCGCGTTTGCGCATCTGGCTGTAGAGTTCGTTGCGCAGGATCGTGAAAAGCCACGCCTTCATGTTGGTGCCCATCTCGAAGTGATCCTGCTTGGCCCACGCCTTCATGATCGTGTCCTGCACCAGATCGTCTGCGCGATCATGGCGACCGATCAGCGACATGGCGAAAGCGCGCAGGCTCGGCAGGGCAGCCAGCATTTCGCGCTTGAAACTGGGTTCTTCAGCCGACATCTTGGTACTCATTTCGCAACGTCCGGAACATGACGACGCTCGACGGCATCAAGCTGCTCAAGGAGATCCAGAAAGCGATCCGGGATAGCCTCCTCCTGAACGGAAACGTAAAGCGCGCGCAGCTTCGTGGCGATCTGCGCATGTGGATGATCGGCCCGGACCGGCTCGCCGGCTCCGGAACTTGCCCCAGTTTTGTCGGTCATGAATACGAAATACCTCGCGTGGTGATCGCTCCCTAAATGCATGGAGCAAAAATTTGTTCCCGCAACGGAACCTTTTTTTTGGATCAACGTTTCCATATCTGTCATGGCCATAGCCTCGGCCGGATTGAGGGAGTTTTTGTATGTCACTGTCTACCCGGATCGCTCCGTTCCTGCCCTATCTGCGCCGGTATTCCCGCGCTCTGACGGGGTCCCAGACCTCGGGCGATGCCTATGTCGCCGCTGTTCTGGAGGCGCTGATCTCGGATATGTCGATTTTCCCGGAAGCGAGCAGCGACCGTGTCGCTCTGTTCCAGCTTTATACCAAGCTGTTCGGGTCCTCGTCGGTTCTCATTCCGGAACCCGTTTCTCCATTCGCATGGGAAAAACGCGCTTCTATCAATCTGGCATCGGTCTCACCACTGGCCCGTCAGGCATTCCTGCTGGTGTCCGTCGAAGGCTTCCGGACGAGCGAAGCGGCCGAAGTTCTGGGAACGTCGGAAAGTGGTATGGCGCAGCTTATCGAGCGTGCCTCCGAAGAAATCTCCCGTCAGGTCGCCACTGACATCATGATCATCGAGGACGAGCCGCTGATCGCCATCGACATCGAGCAGATGGTCGAAAGCCTTGGTCACCGCGTCACCGGTATCGCCCGTACGCGTGATGAAGCGGTCGCGCTCTTCAACGCAACACAGCCAAGCATGGTGCTGGCCGACATTCAGCTGGCTGATGGCAGCTCGGGTATCGACGCCGTCAACGAGATCCTGCGCACGTCTGCGGTTCCTGTGATCTTCATCACGGCCTTCCCGGAGCGCCTGCTCACAGGCGAGCGTCCCGAACCGACCTTCCTCGTGACGAAGCCGTTCAACCCGGACATGGTCAAGGCGTTGATCAGCCAGGCGCTCTTCTTCAACGAATCGACGCAGGCCGCCGCCTGATCGGCAAAGCTTATTCCGCTCTACCCTCTCTTCGAGCCGCGCCTGTCCGGGGGCGGCTTCTCTCATCGGATAACGATCAGCCGAACATCTTCGCAACGTCACAGGAATGATGGAACGGACCCGGCTTTGTCTCGTTAACGCGTCAGCCGCCCCGTATTGTAGTGAATGAAGAGGCATCCCGCGTGACCAGCGCAAGCAGTTCAACATCTCCGGCCGGCAAGATCAGAACCGCCGAAGCTGGAGAGAGTATCGGACTGCTCGACCGCGTCGTAAAGAAAACCGGCGCAGGCTATATCTTCCAGTCCGCAACTCTCGACGTTCTCCTCTCCGGCAATATACCCGACCGCCTGACCGGTTTACTAACGCAGAACGGCGAAACCGGCGTTCTCGGAGATGATGACGGCAACCGGCTCCTGTCGCTGAAGAGAACCGTTTTCGACACGGCAGAAGCCGATTGCATGGAGGTGGAACTTCCCTCCTCGGCCGGCCTGATGACCTTCCGGATCGATCTGGAGCGCATCTCCACGCATGGTACCGACGGCATCCTCTCCGTCATCACCGACATCTCGGAAACTCGCCACCGCGAGCGCGTCCTGAAGACCCTTCTTCGGGAACTCAGCCACCGCTCGAAAAACCTTCTCGCCATCATCCAGGGCATCGCGACCCAGACGGCACGTCAGGCGTTGTCGCTCGACAGCTTTCTGGTCAAGTTTCGCGGGCGCATCCAGTCGCTGGCTTATTCTCAGGACCTTGTGACCGATTCCAGCTGGCGCGGTGCTTTTCTTTTCGCGTTGGCCGAAAAGCAGTTCGCCGCATACTGGTCGGAACCGCGCATGCCGATCGTCGCCACGGGCATCGACGCACATCTGTCGCCCAATGCCGCGCTTCATATTGGCCTGGCGTTGCACGAGCTCATCGTCAATTCAGCCTCACACGGCGCGATCGCTGCCGGGGTCAATTCGTTGACGCTGGACTGTTTCGAAACGGTTTTCAACGACAAGCCCGCCCTTGAACTCGCCTGGATCGAGCATCTTCCGGAAGCGGATCACACGCGGGATCACGATGAGCCGAGCTTTGCGCGCACCGTTCTGGAACGTGTCGTGCCCATCGCCATCGCCGGCAAGGCGATCTACATGACGCGCGCCGACCGGATCGAGTATCATCTCACGATTCCCGCGCACGAGTACGAGATCCTCACCCGCGCCGAAGACTACGGTGAGGACTCATTCCAATCCACGCGATAACTATTGAAACGAGAGCGATTGCCGAGAGGTAGTTCGTTGCGAGCCTGTCGTATCGTGTTGCGATTCGTCGCCAGTTTTTGAGCCTGCAAAACAGACGTTCGATGACATTTCTGCGGCGATATGCTTTTCGATCCAGAGGGTATGGTGTTCTGCGTGCCGCCGAGGACGGAATAACCGCTTTTATCTTGTGACCAGTGAGCCATCCGCGCAGGCTATCGGCATCATAGGCCTTGTCAGCGAGGAGGCGTCTGGTCGGACGAATGGCTTCCAGCAAAGGGATAGCCATCCTGATGTCGGCGATGTTTCCCGGTGTCAGGGCAAATGCGACCGGTCTGCCGCGATCATCGGCCAGACAATGGATTTTGCTTGTTCTTCCGCCTCGTGAGGTGCCAATCGCTTGCGTCCACGCCCCCCTTTTGAGCTTTGGGCGGAACGATGCGCCTTGATATGAGTGCTGTCGATGGAAAGCTCTTCAGGGACTGGACCAGTTGCCGCCATCTTCTCGAAAATGCGCTGCCAGATACGACGTCGAGACCAACGGTGATATCGGTTGTAGATGGTTTTGGCAGGCCCGTATTCCGGCGGAACATCGCGCCATCGGCAGCCAATTTTCAGCACATGCAGAATACCGGAAATAACACGCCGGTCATCGACCCGGCGGGCACCGGGCTGGTTTTTCGGCAAATGCCGCTCAATCGCAGCCCATGCCTCATCCGAAAGCCAGAAAAGATCGCTCATCATGAACATCCTTGCATTGAAACTCAAAATAAGAAAGAATCATGCAATAAAGACAATTGTTTGATCAGGTCTTATCCTAGGCGTTGGTGGAGCGCGACGATGATCGCAGAAGGCCTCACGACGGCGAGAGGCAATCACTCCGTAATGTATCTGAAGGCTGAAAAGAAACAGCCAGTGCCGGGGGGAGGCACTGGCTGTATTCGACAACTCACCGAGGGGGCATGTGAGTTGGAAGCCGGATATTGTTTGGCGGTTCTCATTGGGGGCGATGAGAACCATGGTCCGGACATCCACTAAACACCCGGGCCGGATATTCGTTCCGCCGCCGATTGTCTTTTTTCGAATTTTTTTGTTCGCGAAAATATACGCTGGTCAGCGGCTTTCAGTCCGCCTCAAGCTCTGCCCGGTGACGGTAGAGGCTGAGGAATTTTTCATAGTCGCGATCATAGACCGCTTTCATCGCAGGATCGGGCTGACGCGTGACGCCGGCCGGGCTCATCGCCGTTCCGGCCGCGGAAAGATCGGCATGCACGCCGCCGGCAACGGAGGCAACCATCGCTGTCCCCAGAAGCACCGCATCCGTCGTTTCCGGAACAACCACGCGGCAGCCCGTCGCATCGCTGTAGAGGTCCATCAATAGCGGATTGCGCACATGACCGCCGGTGACGTGCAGTGTATCGACGTGATAGCCGGCATCTTCCATCATCGCGAGAATATGACGGACGCCGAGCGCGATGGCGACGCAGGTCCGCCAGTAGATGCGGCAGAGCGCGTCGAAAGAGCTATCGAGGGTCAGGCCCGAAATGACGCCGCGGGCGTGCGGATCGGCAAGCGGCGAGCGGTTGCCGTGGAAATCCGGCAGCACGTGCAGCCGCGCGGCGAAGTCCGTACCGTAGGCGGCGCGCAATTCCTGGATCCGCAGCACGATCCGCGCATGGATTTCCGCATCCGGCTCGCCGCCTGCGCTGTGGCTGCGCACCACATGATCGAGCAGAGCGCCGGTTGCCGACTGCCCGCCTTCGATCAGCCATTGCCCGGGAAAACCTGCTTCATAATACGGCCCCCACATGCCGAAGCCGGGCCGCATCTCGCGGGAGAATGCAACGACGCAACTCGACGTACCCGCGATCAGCGCCAGTTGTCGCTCCAGCACCTCGGGCCGGCTGGCGAACTGACCAAGCACACCGATAGCGCCGGCATAGGCATCGATAACTCCGGTCGCGACCCGGCACGCCTCGTGAAGCCCGAGATCGGCCGCGGCCTCCGCCGTCAGCACGCCGATCGCAGATCCGACGGGGCAGGCATCGGCCTGAAGGCTTCCGCGCTCCAGAAGATCATGAAGTCCGATGACATCGAGAAAATCCGGCTGCCAGCCGCCGGCATGGCTGAGATAGTTCCATTTGGCCGTGAGCGTGCAGCGCGATCGCATCGCACTGCCCGTCGCCCGCCATGACATGAAGTCCGCAAGATCGAAGAGATAGCCAACCCGCTCCCACTGATCCGGTAAGGTCTGCTTCAGCCAGAGGAGTTTGGGCATCTGCATTTCCGGCGACATGACGCTGCCGGAGTGGCGAAGCACCGGATGCTCCGTCGCCGTGCAGGCATCCGCCTGCACCAGCGCACGGTGGTCCAGCCAGACGATCGTGTCCCAGCGCGGGTCGCCTTTACGATTGACCGACAGCGGCGCGCCGTCATGGTCCCGCACGACGAGCGAGCATGTCGCGTCGAAGCCGATGGCGGCGATGGCTTCGGCAGGAACGCCCGCCTTGGCACGTGCGGTCTTCACGGCGATACAGACGGCAGACCAGATGTTTTCGGAGTCATGCTCGGCGTGGTTTTCTTCCGGGCGGTTCATGAGGATCGGATAATCCGCCCGCGCCAGAAGCACGCCGGCGGCATCGAATATCCCGGCGCGGGCACTGCCCGTGCCGATATCAACCGCGACGATCAGATCGCCCATGCCGCACCCGTTCTGTCACGCAGGGTCGCACAGGCTTCCGACACGGCAACACAGCCCGTCGCTGGCCACGGGCGCGCCGGTCTCGCAGGGTCGGTACGTGATGCAATCCGGTGCGTCAGTCTGGGTGTCCATCCCGCTTTTGTTCTTTGGCGACAAGATGGATGAGTTCGCGCATATCGTCAAACACCGCATCCGGCTGAAGCGCACGAATGGCCCCGAGATGCCGCTCGGTGCGTGCGTGGGACGCGCCGGTGAAGGCGAAGACGCGCATGCCGGCGGCCTTTGCCGCCACAACGCCCGCCGGGCTATCCTCGATGACGATGCACCGTTCCGGCGCCACGCCCATCACGCCGGCCGCATGCAGAAAGAGGTCCGGCGCCGGCTTGCCGTTCGTGACCATGGTGGCGCTGAAGATGTGCGGGTCCAGCCGGTCGATGAGCCCGGTGATGGTCAACGACAGGCGAATGCGCTCCATCTGGCTCGATGATGCCACGCAACGCCGAACGTCCAGCGCGTCGAGAACACCCGCGATCCCGGCAATCGGCTGCAGTTCCGTTTCGAACCGTTGGTAAAGATCCCGCCGCATGTCTTCCAGAAACGGCTCGTCCACATGCAGTCCGAAGTCGTCATGCAGGATCTTCGTCATTGTCATCAGGCTCTTGCCGAGAAACCGCTCGGTGGCTTCCTCGGCATCCATCTCGACACCGGCGGTGCGCAGCACCCGTACCAGCACATCGAGAGACAAGGGCTCGCTGTCGACCAGCACGCCATCGCAATCGAAAATGACAAGTTCGGGTGCGGCCATGATGATCTTACTCCGTCAGTTTTCCGTCGAGATACAGCTGCAGCGTCTGGCGCGTACCCTGCTCCCATAGCGTCTTTAAGGCATGAGTAAAACGTTTGCGGAAAAGTTCGGACTGCGCCACCTCGCCGAAGATGTCGGAAAGCGCCAGAAAAGCCATCGGATCGTCCTTCGCCTTCACCGCCGCCTCGTGCAGGCGGTCCGCGCTGGCGTCGTTGAAGGTGATGGCGGCGCCGCTGTCCGTCGTGCCGGCGAAGTAGCGGCACCAGAGCGCCGAGACCAGCGCCAGACCGACAACGTCGAGGCCCTGACGCAGACGATCTCCGGTCGAGGGCAGGATGAACTTCGGCTGCCGGTTCGATCCATCCTGTGCAAGGCGCGGAATGGTGTCGCCGATCTTCGGGTTGAAGAGACGCGTTTCCACCTGCTTGTAATAGGCCTTCAGATCCGTATCCGGCACGGGCGGGACGATCGGGATGATCTCGTCATGCTCCAGCTTTTCGAGGAAGGCCTGAATGATCGGCTCTTCCATCGCATCATGAACGAAGTGGATGTCGAGCAGTGCTGCGGGATAGGCAATCGCCGCATGGCCACCGTTGAGGATGCGGATCTTCATGAGCTCATAGGGCGCGACATCCGGCACGAACTGGACGCCGACCGTCTCGAGTGCCGGCCTGCCCGCCGGAAAATGGTCCTCCAGAACCCACTGCTTGAACTCTTCGCAGAAGACCGGCCATGCATCGTCGATGCCATATTGATCGGCCGCGATCCCGATCTCGCGCGATCCGGTCGCCGGCGTGATCCGGTCGACCATGCCGTTCGGGAAGGCGACGTTGGCGTCGATCCAGTCGGCAAGTGCCGCATCCGACAGGCGGGCAAGACCGGAAACGGCAGCATGCGTGACTTCGCCATTGCCCGGAATGTTGTCGCAGGACATGACCGTGAACGGCTGGATACCCTTCTGCCGGCGAGCCTTAAGCCCGGCGATAACGAGGCCGAACACCGTTTTCGGATCATCCGGGTTCCCGGCATCGGCGACGATGGCCGGATGCTGCGGATTGAAGTGTCCTGACGCCGGATCGATGAAGTATCCGCCTTCGGTGATCGTCAGCGACACGATGCGGATCGCCGGATCGGCAAGCCGCGCAATGGTCTCGGCCGGCTTGCCCGGTGCGAGATAGTCGATCATCGGCCCGGTGACCCGCGCGGCGGAACGGTTGTTGTCCTGTTCGACCACGGTCGTGAGGAAATCCTGACCGGCCAGCTTTTCGCGCATGGCGGCGTCCGACGGCAGGACGCCGGCACCGACGATGGCCCAGTCGAGATCGCGGCCCGTGTTGAACAGGTCGTCGAGATAGACGGCCTGATGGGCGCGGTGGAAATTGCCGACGCCGAAGTGAACGATCCCGGCCGTCAGCGCAGATCGCTCGAAGGCCGGAACGGTTGCCGTCGCCTTGATGGCGTCCAGGTTTGCAAGCGAGAGCTTGGTGGTCATGATATTACCCTTTTCGGAAAGCGGCTTCAGGCGTCAAGCGGGCGTCGGCCTCAGCTCATCCAGTTTCCGCCGTCGACATTGTAGGTCTGGGACACGATGTAGTCGCTGTCGCCCGACGCCAGGAACACGGCCATGCCCGTGAGATCCTGCGCCGTCCCCATGCGCCCGAACGGCACTTCCGCACCGACCAGCTTTTTCTTCTCGCCGAGCGGACGGTTCTCGTATTTGGCAAACATCGCGTCCACACCATCCCAGTGCTCGCCGTCCACGACGCCGGGGGCGATCGCGTTGACATTGATGCCGTGCGAAATGAGGTTGAGGCCAGCCGACTGGGTCAGGCTGATAACCGCGGCTTTGGTGGCGCAATAGACGGCCACCAGCGCCTCGCCGCGTCGTCCGGCCTGGCTCGCCATGTTGATGATCTTGCCGCCGCGACCCTGCGCGATCATCTGCCTTGCCGCCGCCTGCAGCGTAAAGAGCGTGCCCGATACGTTGATCGCAAACAGCCGGTCGTAGCTCTCACGGGTAATCTCGACAATGGGCGCAAGGTCGAACAGGGCGGCATTGTTCACGAGGATATCCAGCCCGCCAGCCGTCTCCACGACAGTCGCAATCGCAGCGTCGATGGAAGCCTGCTGCGTCACATCCATTTCCACCGGATAGGCCTGCGGCCCCAGTTCGGCCGCAGTTTCCGTTGCGCGCGCAAGATTGATGTCGGCAATTGCGACGGTTGCGCCCTCCGCAATATAGGCCTCCGCGAATGCGCGGCCGATGCCTCTGGCCGAACCCGTGATCAGCGCACTTTTTCTCTCAAGACGTTTCATCGGATCGCCATGCCCTTCTCGTTGAACTTGTGAATGCGCGCCTCGTCGGGCGTCAGATAAACGGTATCGCCGTGCTGCACGGGCACATCGCCTGCGATGCGCGCGGTCACCTGACCGATGCCCTCGACCTGGATGTGCAGGAACGTGTCGGCACCGAGGTGTTCAGCGACGCTGACCTTGCCCATCCACGTGCCGCTGTCGCGCGACAGCTTCAGATGCTCCGGCCGCACGCCGATCGTGTGGGCGTCGTAGCCGCTGGCAAAAGCGCCGGTCGCAAAATTCATGCGCGGCGAGCCGATGAAGCCGGCGACGAACAGGTTGTTCGGCTTGTGGTAGAGATCGAGCGGAGAGCCGACCTGCTCGATATTGCCGGCGTTCAGCACCACGATCTTGTCGGCCATGGTCATGGCTTCCACCTGGTCGTGGGTGACGTAGATCATCGTGGTCTTCAGCTGGTTGTGCAGCTCGCTGATCTCCAGCCGCATCGTGCCGCGCAGCGCTGCATCGAGGTTGGACAGCGGCTCGTCGAACAGGAACGCCGAGGGTTCGCGAACGATGGCCCGGCCGATGGCGACGCGCTGGCGCTGGCCGCCCGAAAGCTGGCCCGGACGGCGGTCGAGATAGTTGGTGAGGTTGAGGACGCGGGCGGCCTCGGTCACCTTCTTGTCGATCGCGCCCTGATCCATCTTCGCCATCTTCAGCGGGAAGGCGATGTTGTTGCGCACCGTCATATGCGGATAAAGCGCGTAGGACTGGAACACCATGGCGAGACCACGCTTGGCGGGCGCCTCATTGGTGACATCCCGGCCGTCGATCTCGATGTGGCCTGACGTCGCGTCCTCCAGCCCCGCAATGATCCGCAGCAGCGTGGACTTGCCGCAGCCCGACGGCCCGACGAAGACCACGAACTCGCCGTCCTTGATTTCGAGATCGATGCCCGGAATGACCGTCGTGGCGGCGAAACTCTTCGAGACGTTCTTCAGACGTATATTGCCCATGGTGCGCGCTCCCGCTCGTCTTGTCGTTATATCGTTTGTTGATCTGCTACTTCACGGCGCCGAAGGTCAGGCCGCGCACAAGCTGCTTCTGGCTGAACCAGCCCATGATCAGGATCGGTGCGATGGCGAGCGTCGAGGCTGCCGAAAGCTTCGCCCAGAACAGGCCCTGCGGCGACGAGAACGAGGCGATGAAGGCTGTCAGCGGTGCTGCGTTCGTGGTCGTCAGGCGAATCGTCCAGAAAGCTTCGTTCCAGGCGAGGATGATGTTGAGCAGCATGGTGGAGGCAATGCCCGGCACCGCCATCGGGGTCAGGACATAGGCGATTTCGCCCCAGAGCGACGCGCCGTCCATGCGGGCGGCTTCCAGAATCTCGCCCGGGATTTCCCGGAAGTAGGTATAGAGCATCCAGACGACGATCGGCAGGTTGATCATGGTCAGCATGATGGTCAGGCCGAACCGGCTGTCGAGCAGGCCGAAGTCGCGGAACAGCAGGTAGATCGGCACCATGACGGCCGCCGCCGGCATCATCTTCGTGGACAGCATCCACATGAGGATGTCCTTGGTGCGCGGCGTCGGCGAGAAGGCCATCGCCCAGGCGGCAGGCACCGAGATCAGCAGCGCCAGAAACGTCGAGCCGACCGAGATGATCACCGAGTTCAGGAAGAACTTGAAGTAGTTGCTCTGCGCCTGCACGGCGGCATAGCTCTCGACGGTGCCGGAGGGGATCAGGTTGAACCCCTGGATCGCCTCGGTCTCGGATTTGAACGAGGTGATGATCGTGTAGAGAATGGGGAAGAAGATCACCAGAGCCACGATCCAGGCCAGCACGGTGAAGAAGACGGTTCTGCGTTTGGAAACGGCACGTGCCATGGTCTTGATCTCCCTACTTGTCGAGGTTCTTGCCAACGGCGCGCATCAGGAAGAAGGCGACGATGTTGGCGAGGATGACGGCGATGATGCCACCGGCAGATGCACCGCCGACGTCGTAGCCGAGAAGGGCCGTGCGATAGATGAGGAACGGCAGATTGGTCGAGGCATAGCCCGGGCCGCCATTGGTGGTCACAAGGATTTCCGCATAGACGCCGAGCAGGAAGATCGTCTGGATGAGGATGACGACGGTGATCGAGCGGGCGAGATGCGGCACGGTCAGGTAGATGAACCGGTTGAAGAAGTTCGCCCCGTCCATCTCGGCTGCCTCCTTCTGCTCGCCGTCGAGCGATTGCAGGGCGGTGAGCAGGATGAGCGTCGCGAACGGCAGCCACTGCCAGGCGACGATGATGATGATCGAGAACAGCGGATACTGCCCGAACCAGTCGACAGGCTGCACGCCGAAGAACCGGCTGATATCGGCAAACACCCCGTATTGCGGGTGCATGATCATGTTCTTCCAGACGAGTGCGGCCACCGGCGGCATGACGAAGAACGGGGAGATGACGAGGATGCGCACGATCCCCTGCCCCCAGACCGGCTGGTCGAGCATCAGCGCGATCGCGATGCCGCCGATGACGGTGATGGCGAGGACGCCGACGACGATGATCAGCGTATTGAGGATCGACTGGAAGAAGGCGGGATCGGAATAGAAGAACTGGTAGTTGAACAGACCGGCGAAGCTGACATTGCCCGGATTGAGCAGATTGTAGTTCTGGAAGGAGAACCAGAGCGTCATCGCCAGCGGCACGATCATCCAGATCAAGAGCAGCCCGACGGACGGCGCCATCATGATCCGGGCAAGGCCTCGGGTATTCTGCGTTGCCATGGATAGACCCTCCCTCTGGTGTCGCCGGCTCCGGCTTCCGCACATGCGGAAGGGGCGGCTTGTTGTTGTGTGGGTTGTTTGTCGGTCTCGGGCGGCGTGCGGGTCAGCCCCTCATCCGCCTGCCGGCACCTTCTCCCCGCTTGGGCGGGGCGAAGGGCACTCGGAGTTACCGTGTGGCACGTCCCCTCTCCCCGCAGGCGGGGAGAGGGTTAGGGTGAGGGGCAACCACGCAAAGGCGTGACAGGCAACCCCACCCATCGGGCTACGAGTTTATTTGATATACCCGCCGCGCGTCATTTCGCGTGTCGCTGCCGTCTGGGCCTGCGCCAGTGCATCGTCAACAGACATCTGGCCGGCAAGGGCTGCCGAGAACAGCTGACCAACGGTCGTGCCGAGGCTCTGGAACTCGGGAATGGCCACGAACTGGACACCGACGTAGGGAACGGGCTTCGTCGAAGGGTTCTTCGGGTCGGCCGCGTTGATGCTCTCGAGCGTCATCTTGGCGAAGGGTGCCGCCTTCTGGTACTCGGCATTCTGGTAGAGCGAGGTGCGCGTGCCCGGGGGAACGTTGGCCCAGCCTTCCTTCTGCGCGACGAGGTCAAGATAGTGCTTGCTGGTCGCCCAGGAAACGAACTTCTCGGCCGCTTCGGCCTTCTGCGTGCCTGCGGGGATCGCGAGGTTCCAGGCCCAGAGCCAGTTGCCGCGCTTGCCGAGACCCGTATCGGGAGCGAGAGCGAAGCCGACCTTGTCGGCGACCGTCGAGTCCTTGGGGTTGGTGACAAACGATGCCGCTACCGTGGCGTCGATCCACATGCCGCACTTGCCCTGCTGGAAGAGCGCCAGGTTCTCGTTGAAGCCGTTGGACGATGCACCCTGCGGGCCGGCATCGTTCATCAGCTTGACGTACATGTCGAGCGTGTTCTTCCATTCCGGCTGGTCGAACTGCGGCTTCCAGTTCTCGTCGAACCAGCGTGCGCCGAAGGCGTTCGACGTTGCCGTCAGGAACGCCATGTTCTCGCCCCAGCCGGCCTTGCCGCGAAGGCAGATGCCGTTGATGCCGTTGGCACGGTCGGTCATCTTGCGCGCCGCGTCGTTGATGAAGTCCCAGGTCGGCGCGTCGGGCATGGTCAGCCCCGCCTTCTCGATGAGGTCCTTGCGGTACATTACCATGGAGCTTTCACCGTAGAACGGTGCGGCATAGAGCTTGCCGTCGGCCGTCAGGCCCGAGCGGATGGCCGGCAGCAGGTCGTCGACATCGTAGTCGGCACCGAGGTTGTCGAGCGGCAGAAGCCAGTTCTGCTTGGCCCAGATCGGAACCTCGTAGGTGCCAATGGTCAGCACGTCGTACTGGCCACCCTTCGTGGCGATGTCTGTGGTGACGCGTTCACGCAGGACGTTCTCTTCCAGCGTCACCCATTCGAGCTGGATGTCGGGATTGGCCTTGGTGAAGTCGTCGGTGAGAGTCTGCATCCGGACCATGTCGCCATTGTTCACCGTTGCGATGGTGAGGGTCTCGGCCTGAGCCAGACCGCCGGAAACGGCTGCAATGACGAGTGCCGAGCATGCGCCCAGCAGAGATGTCTTCAAATTCATGATCTTCCTCCCAGAAGAGTAATGAGCATTTGCCTCGCTCACGGGCAATTACTCATTTTCTGGGCCGACTTGTCAATCGCATTCCATGCTGCGATGCCGAACACATCGGTAAGCCATCGGAAAAATTGACAATTTTTTGACATATTTGCTCAGGGGGCGAGCAGATATTCAGCCGTCTCCTCGTCGGTGATAACACCGTTGATGAGTCCGCCACGCAGGGCAGCGCGCAGAGCGAGGTGCTTTCGACGGCCTTTCGCCATGCCGATCAGTGTCGATGTTTCGCGCGAGGGCAAGGGCACGCTGGCCACCCGATTGTTGATGTCGCCCGCGATGAGCTGCCCATCACCATCGAACATCCAGCCGCAGATCTCGCCAGCGGCCCCCTGCTCCACCAGTTGCGCCATCTCGTCGCGCGACAGGAAGCCATCCTGGCAGAGCGGCGCATCCGTCCCCACTTCACCGACACCGACGAAGGCGATATTGGCCTGCGTTCCGAGGCTGAGGGCAGACTGCACGAGGATCTGCTTGTGCAGCACCTCCCGCTCTTCGGCCGAGGACACGATGACCGGCAGGGGCATGGGGAAATGCCGTGCCTTCACAGCGTCGGCCATGGAAAAGATGACGTTGTAATAGGCCGCCGAACCATCGACGCCGATATTGCCGGTGAGCGAGACGATGCGATGCTGCGGGCAATCCATGGCCGGAAGCTGGTCGATCGCCGCCTTCAGCGTCCGCCCGGTTCCGATCGCCATGATGACCGGATCGCTCGATTTCAGCCAGCGTTCGATCTCGGCCGCGCCTGCCTCGGCAATGCCGACCGTGGTGGAAGACGACGCCGGATCGCTCGGAACCACCTCTGCCTGCCGCAGATCGTAACGCTCTTTCAGCCGAAGCCCGAGCTCCATGCAGGCAGCGATCGGATGGTCAAGACGGACCTTGATCAGCCGTTCGGCCATGGCGAGCGACACGAGGCGCTGCGCGGATTGGCGCGAGATGCCCATCTGCCCGGCAATCTCGTCCTGCGTCCGTCCCGCGACGTAGTAAAGCCAGCCGGCGCGTGCCGCATCGTCGAGCCGTGCATTCGCTTCCGGTCTGCGTGCCATTCCATGCCCCTCCAAGGTCCAGCGGGAACCCGAAGTGCTGACACCTTTTGGCCAGGCCTGTCAATCGATCCGCCGCCGCATGAAAAAACGAAAGAGGGCGCTAAAATTTTACCTTTTGATCAAGAAATTTTCCATGTTAGCCTCTGCTGATCGTGCGGTTGCCATTGGGAGGAAAACATGGGAACGACGGACTCCGGAATGATCGGCGGGCGGCTGACGCCCGGTCAATACGAGGTAAACTTTGCGGATTTGCATCCGCGCCTGGACGAGCACGAGGCGCTCGTCGCATCCGATCGCTGCTACTTCTGCTACGACGCGCCGTGCATGACGGCCTGTCCCACCTCCATCGACATCCCCCTTTTCATCCGCCAGATCGCGACCGGCAACCCGATCGGCTCGGCCAATACGATCTTCGATCAAAACATCCTCGGTGGCATGTGCGCGCGGGTCTGTCCCACCGAAACGCTGTGCGAGGAGGCCTGCGTCCGCATGGAGGCGGAGGGCCGCCCGGTCGCCATCGGCCGGCTCCAGCGCTTTGCCACCGACATCGCCATGGCGGAAGGCCGGCAGTTCTATGAACGCGCGCCTTCCACAGGCAAGACCGTCGCCGTCGTCGGCGCGGGACCGGCGGGCCTAGCCTGCGCTCACCGGCTCGCCGTCAACGGCCATGATGTCGTGATCTACGACGCCCGCGAGAAGGCCGGCGGTCTGAACGAATACGGCATCGCCACCTACAAGGCGACGGACGACTTCGCGCAGAGGGAAGTCGACTATGTGCTCGCCATTGGCGGCATCGAGATTCGCAATCGTCAAATGCTCGGCCGAGACATCAAACTCGTCGATCTCCTCGCCCGTCACGATGCCGTCTTTCTCGGCATAGGCCTGACCGGCGTCAACGCGCTGCGCACGGAAGGCGAAGCGGCCGAAGGCGTTGAGGATGCGATCGATTTCATCGCGTCCCTGCGCCAATCCCCCGGCAAGACCGACATCCCCGTTGGCCGGCGCGTCGTGGTCATCGGCGGCGGCATGACCGCGATCGATGCGGCGGTGCAGGCGAAGCTCCTGGGTGCCGAGGAAGTGACCATCTGCTACCGCCGCGGACGCGAGCATATGAATGCCTCCACTTACGAGCAGGATCTCGCCACGTCCCGCGGCGTCACCATTCGCCACTGGCTGCAGCCAAGACGCATCCTTGCGCAGGACGACGGCAATGTCGCCAGGATCGAGCTGGACTATACATCGGATGTGGACGGACGGCTGGTTGCCACCGGCGAGACCGGCATTCTCGCAGCCGACCATATTCTCAAGGCCATCGGCCAGACCCTCGAGCCCGACGCGCTCGGCATCGTGGCGCTCCAGTCCGGTCGTATTGTCGTGGATGAGGAGGGGCGGACCTCGCTCGATCGTGTCTGGGCTGGCGGGGACTGTCGCCTCGGCGGCGAGGACCTCACTGTATCAGCCGTAGCCCAGGGGCGCGACGCGGCTCAATCGATCCACCGCGCGCTGATGGCTGAACGCCATCCGGCCGTCGCCGTCGCCGTCGCTTGAGGGAGATGAATCATGGCTGATCTGCGTAGCACTTTCGTCGGAATCAAGTCCCCCAACCCCTTCTGGCTCGCCTCGGCACCGCCGACGGACAAGGCCTACAATGTCGAGCGGGCCTTCAAGTCCGGCTGGGGCGGCGTCGTCTGGAAAACGCTTGGCGAGGACGGCCCTCCGGTCGTCAACGTCAACGGTCCGCGCTACGGCGCGATCTGGGGCGCCGACCGGCGGCTCCTCGGCCTCAACAACATCGAACTGATCACCGATCGCGACCTCTACACCAACCTGCGGGAGATGAAGCAGGTCAAGATGAACTGGCCCGACCGCGCCCTGATCGCCTCGATCATGGTGCCCTGCGAGGAGGAGAGCTGGAAGGCGATCCTGCCGCTGGTGGAGGAAACCGGCGCCGATGGCATCGAGCTGAATTTCGGCTGCCCGCACGGCATGTCGGAGCGCGGCATGGGCGCGGCCGTCGGTCAGGTGCCCGCCTATATCGAGATGGTGGTGCGCTGGTGCAAGCAATACACCCGCATGCCGGTCATCACCAAGCTGACGCCTAATATCACCGATATCCGCCACCCCGCCCGCGCCGCGAAAGCCGGGGGCACCGATGCCGTATCGCTGATCAACACGATCAACTCGATCACATCCGTTAACCTCGACACTTTCGCGCCCGAACCGTCGATCGACGGCAAGGGTAGTCACGGTGGCTATTGCGGCCCGGCGGTCAAGCCGATCGCGCTCAACATGGTGGCCGAGATCGCTCGCGATCCGGAAACGCAAGGTCTGCCGATCTCCGGCATCGGCGGCATCACCACATGGCGGGATGCGGCGGAATTTCTCGTGCTCGGTGCCGGCAACGTGCAGGTCTGCACCGCCGCCATGACCTACGGCTTCAAGATCGTCCAGGAAATGATCACAGGGCTTTCGACATGGATGGACGCCAAGGGCCACCGGTCGCTCGACGACATCACCGGCCGGGCGATCCCCAACGTATCGGACTGGCAGTATCTCAACCTCAACTACGTCGCCAAGGCCCGGATCGATCAGGATGCCTGCATCAAATGCGGCCGCTGCCACATTGCCTGCGAGGACACCTCGCATCAGGCGATCACGCAGTCTGTCGATGGCGTCAGGCATTTCGAGGTGATGGAGGACGAATGCGTCGGCTGCAATCTCTGCGTCAACGTCTGTCCCGTGCAGGACTGCATCACCATGGTCGCCCTGCCCCCGGGCACCCTTGACGAGCGCACCGGTAAAGTGGTCGATCCCGCCTATGCGAACTGGACCACGCACCCGAACAACCCGATGTCACGTCAGGCGGCGGAGTAACGGATGAAGCAGAGCATGGCAAACGGTTCGCCATGCTCCCTTGATGACCTGCTGCGAACGACGCTGGCAGATAGGACGTCGATAAGCTCAGAGCGCCATATCCGGAACGCGGTGCACGTCGCCGGCCGGAACGGCGGCGGGTGACGTTGCGCCAATCGCCGGCGGAGCGATGGCGAGCTGAAGACGCTCGCTCGTCGCGGCCCAGGCCAGCGCGAGCGCCTGCGGGTCGTCGTTCAGCTTCTTGCCGTAGCTCGGCACCATCGCCTGCACTCTTGCCTGCCATTCCGGTGTCGCAAGACGCTCGGCAAAGACCTTCTTGAGAACATCCAGCATGATCGGCGGCGCCGTCGAGGCACCCGGCGAAGCCCCGAGAAGCGCCGTGATTGTGCCGTCTGCCGAGGCGACGATTTCCGTGCCGAGCTTGAGAACGCCACCTTTTTCAGGGTCGCGCTTGATGATCTGCACGCGCTGACCGGCCTGCCACAGGCGCCAGTCCTCACCCTTGGCCTCCGGGAAATACTCGCGCAGGGCTGCAAGGCGATCCTCGTCCGACATCAGCAGCTGCCCGGCGAGATACTGGACGAGGCTGAACTCGTTCATGCCCACCTGCAGCATCGGCCAGATATTGTCGAGCGTCACCGAAGCCGGAAGATCGAAATAGGAACCGTCCTTCAGGAACTTGGTCGAGAAGGTCGCGAAGGGGCCGAAGAGCACGACCTGCTTGCCATCCAGCATGCGCGTGTCGAGGTGCGGAACGGACATCGGCGGCGCGCCGACCGAAGCCTGACCATAGGCCTTCGCCAGATGCTGGCTGACGATCTCGGGCTTTTCGCAAACGAGGAACGATCCGCCGACGGGAAAGCCGGCATAGTCCGCGGCTTCGGGAATGCCCGACATCTGCAAGAGAGGCAGAGCGCCACCGCCAGCCCCGAGGAAGACGAATTTCGCGTTGATGACGCCCTTCTGTGTGCCTGTCCGCGTGTCGGCGTAGCTGATCCGCCAGGTGCCATCCTCGTTCCGGGTGATCTCCTGCACCTCGCTGGAGGTCGCGAGGCTGAAGGTCGGCAGGGTCTTCAGATGCGCGACATACTGACGGGTAATCTCGCCGAAGTTCACGTCTGTGCCAAGCGGGGACCATGTCGCGGCCAGCGTCTGCGTGCGGTCACGGCCTTCCATCATGATCGGAACCCATTTCGCGATCTCGTCATGGTCGCGCGAGAACTTCATGCCGGAAAAGAGCGCGCTGGCCTTCAGCGCCTCATACCGCTTCTCCAGGAATTCCGTGTTGTCGTCACCCCAGACGAAGCTCATATGCGGTGTCGAATTGATGAAGGACCGGGGATCCTTCAGGACCCCGCGATCCACCTGATGCGCGAGGAACTGGCGGGAGACCTGGAAGGATTCGTTGATGCCGACGGCGCGGCTGATATCGACGTTTCCGTTCACATCCTTTGGGGTGTAATTCAGTTCGGCGAGCGCAGAGTGACCGGTGCCTGCATTGTTCCAGCCGTTGGAGCTTTCCAGCGCCACGTCGTCCAGCCGCTCGATCATCTCGATCGACCATGACGGCTCCAGCTCGTTGATGAGGACGCCGAGCGTCGCGCTCATGATGCCGCCGCCGACGAGAAGCACGTCGACCGTCTTCTCGGGAGCAAGGGCCCAACTCGGGAGCGAGGACAGAGTGAGAGCGGCCGCACCGGTTGCGGCAGATCCGAGAAGTTGTCGGCGACTCAAGGCCAGATGCTGCGAGGCTCCCGAACGCGGAGCGCGGCTATTCTTTTCACTGGCCATGTCAACCTCACTATATCTCACGTCCTCCCAAGGCTGGCGTATAAGCGAAACCTGTTTTCGTGACAAGGCGATTTCACGATGCTGGCACAGCTACAAGACGCAGTATTTCAGAGTTTTTCCGCCGGTTGCCGATGCAAAACGTAAGTATTTTCTGACGCTTTGCATCAGGGCTCATGCTTTAAACCGATCTTACGAACCACAGCACATGGATGTGGACGTCAGAATGTAATGACCACCTTGCCGAATGGCCCCCGATCCAGATGCGCGAACGCCTCCGGCACCGCATCGAAACCATACCGCTTGTCGATCACAGGCTTCAGCCCTTGCACGTCGATTGCCCGAACGAAATCCTCGAGCGCGCGGCGATGACCGACGCCGATCCCCTGGACGACAGGGCTCTTGAGGAGAAGCGGACCGGCGGGTCCGGAGACCGCAAACCCATCGAGAACGCCGATCACGGAAATGCGCCCACCGACGGCAACCGCCTCCAGAGATTGCGCAAACCCTTCCCCGCCGGCCATATCGAGAACATGGTCGATGCCCGCATCCCCTGTGATCTCGTAGACCTTTTCGACCCAGCCATCCCGCATAAGCAGGTGGTCGGCGCCGAGCGCTCCGGCCCGCTCCAGCTTCTGCGCGCTGGAAGAGGTGATGAACACGTCCGCGCCGTAAGCCTTTGATATGGCGAGGCCGAACATCGCGACACCGCCCGTACCCTTGATCAGAACGCGCTCCCCCGCCTGCAATTGCCCCCTCTCGATCAGAGCGAACCATGCCGTGAGGCCGGCGCAGGGCAAGGTGCTGGCCTCGGCCGCATCGAGCGTTTCCGGCGCCTTCACGAACCAGTCATCCGGGAATGTCACCATCTCCGAAAGCACGCCGGGATAGGCGCCGCCAAGCGCACGATATGGCGGCGTGCGAGCATCGCCGAGCGGCTTCCCGTCGATCCACATCGGCGAGAAGGTCGAGATCACCCGGTCGCCGACCCTGAAGCGCGTGGCCTGCGGTCCCACCGCCTCCACGATGCCCGCCATATCGGACACCGGCACGAAGGGAAAGCCGAGCGGAAGACCCATGCCCGTTTCCACCACCAGCTTGTCGCGATAGTTGAGCGAGACCGCCTCCGTGCGGACGAGCACCTCCGTCCCTTTCGGCTCTACGACCTCGGCAGTGCCTTGCGCAAGGTTGTCAGCGCCGAGAGCGCTCAATTGCCACTGCTTGATTGTCCGTGCCATGTCCAACTCCTTTTCGATGGGAAGCTCGACTTTATCGGCGAATTACGTTCGGCAGTTATGATAGATTTTCGTCACATCGTTTCTCTGGAGGATACAATGCTCGATCTGCGCGATATCCCGGTTTTCATTCAGACAGCGGAGTCCGGCAGCTTTTCCGCCGCTGCGACCCGTCTGCACCTTACCCGCTCCGCCGTCGCCAAGACCATCGCCCGGATGGAGCAACGGCTGGGTGTCCGCCTGTTTCACCGCACGACGCGCTCGCAGAGCCTGACCGAGGAAGGCATCCTGTTTCATGAGCGCTGCCTGAAGGCGCTGGAGGAAATCCGCGCGGGCGAAGCGATGCTTGAATCCGGGCGCAAGGAGATCCGGGGGCGCCTGCGCATCTCGCTTCCGGTCGTTCTCGGTCGCACCTGTATAGCGCCCATTCTCACGCCGCTTCTGGCCGAACATCCCGGTCTGGAGCTGGACCTCGCTTTCAGCGACCGACTCGTGGACTTTCTTGAGGACGGGTTCGACCTCGCGGTTCGCAACGGTGCGCTTCGCGACGACAGCGACGTCATGTCCCGCGTGATCGCCCGCCAGCGCATGATCGTCTGCGCTTCACCGGCCTATCTCGATGCGCACGGAGAACCGCAGACGCTGGAGGATATCGATCGTCACGAGACGATCATTTACGCCCGAAGCGGAATCAAGCGCTCCTGGCTGTTTCCCACACCGGACATGCCGACACGCAGCGTGGTGCCGAGGGCGCGGCTGCAACTCGATGATCTCGAGGCAATCGCCGACGCCGCGTGCGCGGGCGGTGGCCTCGCCTGGATGCCGTGCTGGCTCGTGCGCGACCGCATCGCCGAGGGGCGGCTGCGCCAGGTTCTCCCTTCCACGCAGGGCTTCGCCTTCCCGAGCCATGTCGTCTGGCCCAAATCTCCCGTCATGCTGCCGAGGACGCGCCTGGTGATCGACCGGCTCGCAGCCGAGCTTCCGCTGGCGATGGGCTGACGGCACAGTGTCTCCGGGCCGCGCGCGGCTTCAACGCCGCGTCGCAAATCGTGCGTTGCTCCGCACCGCAAACTGGCCGATAAGCATCCTGTGATCAACCGATGGGACCGGAGCCCGCTTGAAACGCGATCGTTCGAAGCTGCGCAAGCGCCTGCACATCTGGACCGGCGTGTGCCTGGGTCTGTTTCTGCTCACACACTTTCTCAACCACGCGCTCGGCCTCATCTCGATCGACGCCATGGAGCGAGGCCGGGACCTCTTCAACCAGATCTGGCGCAGCCTGCCGGGAACCATCGCCCTTTACGGGTCGCTCGCTGTCCATTTCGTTCTGGCACTCGATGGCCTGCGGCGGCGGCAGACGCTGCGCATGCCGCTGCGCGAGGCGTTGAAGATCGGGCTTGGGCTCGCTCTTCCCTTCCTGCTGATCAGCCATGTCACCGTTACCCGCATCGACTGGATGCTGTCGGGCTACTCCGCCGATTATCGCGATATCCTGCCGCGCATCTGGTCGAGGACCGAAAACACCATCTGGCAATCCGCCGCGCTGATCATCGCCTGGGCGCACGGCTGTCTCGGTTTCTGGTTCTGGATGCGCGGCCGGGACTGGTATCCCCGCATGGCGCTGACGCTCTACACGCTGGCGCTTCTGGTCCCGGTGCTCTCGCTGCTCGGCTTCGTGGTGGCTGCACGCGCCGTCGGCCCCGCCATGCCATCGAACGCCTGGTTCATGTCGGGCCGTACCGATCCCGCCCTTCTGGCAGATATCCGCCAGGGCATCTTCCTGACGCTCGCGGCCTGCATCGGCTTCACGCTGCTCTGGCGGTCCTTCCCCATCCGCGGCAAGGTGCGCATCCGCTATCCCGATGGCAGAGTGCTGTCGGTCGCGCGCGGCTTCTCGGTGCTGGAAGCGAGCCGCTCCGCCGGCATCCCGCATCTTTCCGTGTGCGGCGGGCGCGGTCGCTGTTCGACCTGTCGCGTCCGCGTAACGGATGGGCTGGAAGGGTTGGCGCCACCGAGCGAAGGCGAGCGACAGACGTTGATCCGTATTCGCGCCGGTGAAAATGTCCGCCTCGGCTGTCAGCTTCGGCCGAATCACGACGTGGCCATCGCTCCCGTGCTCGGCGCTGATAATGTCGGCGTGCGTCCGCAGATCGGCGAGGACATCGCGGCCGGTCGGGAACGCCGTATCGCGGTTCTGTTCTGCGACCTGCGCGACTTCACGCTGCTCACCCAGCAGCAGCTTCCCTTCGACACGGTGTTCCTGCTCAATCGCTATTTCGAGACGATCGGCGAAGCGGTCGAGGGTGCGGGCGGCGTGATCGACAAGTTTATCGGCGATGGGGTGCTTGCGATTTTCGGCCTTACCGGCCGGATAGAGGACGCCTGCGCCAATGCACTGGACGCGACGGCGCGCATCGCCCGCGGTATCGACACCCTCAACCGCAACTTCACGAGCGAACTCGATAAACCGCTGCGCATCGCCATGGGCATGCACGCGGGGCCTGCAATCATCGGCCATATCGGCTACGGCCGAGCCTCCTCCCTGACGGCCGTCGGCGACACCATCAACGCTGCAAGCCGGCTCGAAGGTTTCGCCAAGGAATACGACGCGCAGCTCGCCGTCTCCGCCGACGTCATCCGCTATGCCGGGCTGACGCTGGACGACCGCGAGAGCCACGACATCGCAATCCGCGGCCGCAAGGGCACGCTGGAGACGCTGATCGTCGAAAACGCCGAGGAAATCGCGACGCTGCTTGCCGCCGCCCGCGAGAGGAAAGCGGCGGTGGCGCAAGCTGCACGCAGCGGCGCCTGATCAGGTTTTACCGCGCAAGGAAGTTACGCCGCCGGGCCACCCGTTGCAGGTCCGCTGACCGCGAGGCCATTGACGAAAAGAAGCTCCAGAAAACGGGCTGCGTCTTCGAAACGGCCCTCGCCCGCCCTGTCCTTGCCGAGCACGGCTCTGACCTGCACGTCGAAATCGGCGTAGTGCTGGGTCGTCGCCCAGATGGCGAAGATGAGGTGATAGGGGTCGCACTTGGCAATCTTGCCGGCCTTGGCCCAGGTGCGGATGACCTTCGCCTTTTCGTCCACCAGCGCCTTCAGCGGTCCCATCAGCGCATCCTCGATCCGGGGCGCGCCTTGCAGGACCTCATTGGCGAAAAGCCGGCTTTCGCGCGGAAAATCGCGTGCCATTTCGAGCTTTCGCCGGATGTAGCTGCGGATCTCGGACACCGGATTGCCCTCCGCATCGAACTCGCGCAGCGGATCGAGCCAGCTGTCCAGCACCCGCTCGATCAGCGCGCGGTGCATCGCCTCCTTGGTGCGGAAATAATAGAGCAGGTTTGGCTTCGACATGCCCGCGACGTCGGCAATCTGGTCGATGGTGCTGCCACGAAAACCGTTGGTCGCAAAGACCTCCAGCGCGGCCTCCAGAATGAGTTCTTCCTTTTCTTCCTGGATCCGCGTACGCCGCTGCGTTTTCGCTGCTCTTGGCAATGCCATCCCACGCCCCCTTCGCCCGCCTTCCGGCCGTCCTGTCCGTCACGTCGCCCTGAAGCTTTTTCGTTTTTTTGCTTTTCCGTCTTGAGTGCTGCAACGGAAGTTGTAATGTTTACCAACCGGTTAAATTATCAGTCACTTCAATGACAAACGCAACGACTGATACGAGGGCGAGCAAAAAGAATGCCCCATTCGACCGGTGGGAACAATGCAATCGAACACAAGGCCCGATCGCGCCATTGCGCATCGCCATGTTCGAACGAAGAGGATGATATCATGGCCGCACCGGGCGAGAATATGCGCGTCGACGCCGACCGTCTGTGGGACAGTCTCATGCAGATGGCGGAGATCGGCCCGGGCATTGCCGGCGGCAACAATCGCCAGACGCTGACCGATGCGGATGCCGAAGGCAGGAGCCTGTTTGCGACCTGGTGCCGTGATGCCGGCATGACCCTGGGCGTCGATCGCATGGGAACCATGTTCGCGACCCGACCCGGCAGCGATCCGGATGCCCTGCCCGTCTATGTCGGCTCGCATCTCGACACCCAGCCGACGGGCGGAAAATATGACGGTGTTCTCGGTGTGCTTGCGGGACTGGAAGTCGTGCGGACCATGAACGACCTCGGTCTCAAGACGAAGCATCCCGTCGTTGTCACGAACTGGGCGAACGAAGAAGGCGCGCGCTTTGCCCCCGCCATGCTGGCCTCCGGCGTCTTTGCCGGCGTCCACACGCTCGACTACGCCTATTCCCGCCGGGACCCGGAGGGCAAGACCTATGGCGACGAGCTGAAGCGGATCGGCTGGCTTGGCGAGGAAGAGGTGGGCGCACGCAAGATGCACGCCTACTTCGAATATCACATCGAACAAGGGCCAATTCTCGAAGCGGAGAACAAGGCAATCGGCGTGGTGACCCATTGCCAGGGTCTGTGGTGGCTCGAGTTCACGCTGACGGGCCGCGAGGCGCATACCGGCTCGACCCCCATGGCCCTTCGCGTCAACGCGGGGCTTGCCATGTCGCGCATCGTGGAGATGGTACAGACCGTTGCCACCAGCGAGCAGCCGGGCGCTGTCGGTGGCGTCGGTCAGGTCTTCTTCTCCCCGAACTCCCGTAACGTTCTGCCCGGCAAGGTCGTCTTCACCGTCGATATCCGTACGCCCGACCAGGCGAAGCTCGACCGCATGCGCGCCCGCATCGAGGCGGAGGCCGCCCGGATCTGCGAAGATCTCGGCGTCGGCTACGCGGTCGAAGCCGTCGGCCATTTCGACCCCGTCACCTTCGACCCCACGCTCGTGTCGGCGGTGCGCACCGCCGCCGAAAAACTGGGCCTCAGCCACATGGACATCATCTCCGGCGCCGGCCACGACGCCTGCTGGGCGGCCCGCATCGCGCCGGCAACGATGATCATGTGCCCCTGCGTCGGCGGTCTTTCGCACAACGAGGCGGAGGAGATTTCGAAGGACTGGGCCAGCGCCGGCTGTGACGTCCTGTTCCACGCCGTGGTGGAGACGGCGGGAATTGTGAAGTAGGATCGGGCGACAGAGGCAGCAGGAGAACGACAATGGGACATCCGAGAGAATTGTCGCCGGAAGAGCGTGATCTTCTCATAAGGCGAGGTTACCGCCCGGTCGAAGTCTGGGTGCCCGATCCGACCAACCCTTCCTACCTCGAAGACGCACGCCGGCAGGCAGCAAATTCGGTCGAAGCAGATGAGAAGGCGGGCATCGAGGAGCTATACGATCCAACGGCCTATGAAGAATGGGATCGTCCGTGAGATTGAAGCGTGGAGATGTTGTTCTCGCGGTGTTTCAGGGAAACCTCGGAAAGCCAAGACCAGCTGTCATCCTTCATGCCAACGAATATATCGAAGACCACGTCACCCTGCTTGTCTGCGCCTTCACGACGTATCTCGCGGATTCACCGAATTACCGGCCGACGATTGTCCCGTCACAGGAGAATGGCCTTGAAGAGACATCGCAGATCATGGTCGACAAGATGACGCACATCAAGAAGACGGCAATGCGCAATGTGATCGGCTTTCTTTCAGATTCAGACATATCGCAGGTCGAAGCGGCACTGATCAATATTACCGGCCTGCGACAGGCAATCATCCCGCAGCCGCACTAGGGAGCATGAGGGAGGAGCATCCATGACCACCATCATCAAGAACGGCACCATCGTCACAGCCGACCTGACCTACACGGCGGACATCCGCATCGAGAGCGGCGTGATCGCCGAGATCGGCCCGAAGCTGACAGGTGGCGACCTTCTCGACGCAACGGGTTGCTACGTCATGCCCGGCGGCATCGATCCGCATACCCATTTGGAAATGCCGTTCATGGGCACCTATTCGGCCGATGATTTCGAGAGCGGCACCCGGGCGGCGCTGGCCGGCGGCACGACGATGGTGGTGGATTTCGCGCTGCCGAACCCGGGCCAGTCGCTGCTCGATGCGCTTGATATGTGGCACAACAAGACCTCGCGCGCGGCTTGCGACTATTCCTTTCACATGGCGATCACCTGGTGGGGCGCGCAGGTCTTCGAGGAGATGGAGACGATCGTCCGCGACAAGGGCATCAACACCTTCAAGCACTTCATGGCCTACAAAGGCGCATTGATGGTGGATGACGACGAGATGTTCGCCTCGTTCCAGCGCTGCGCGGAGCTTGGCGCCCTGCCGCTCGTCCATGCCGAAAACGGCGATGTCGTGGCGCAGATGCAGGCCAAACTCATGGCAGAGGGCAATGACGGGCCGGAGGCACATGCCTACTCCCGCCCGCCGGAGGTCGAAGGCGAGGCGACGAACCGCGCCATCATGATCGCCGATATGGCCGGCTGCCCGGTCTATATCGTCCACACCTCCTGCGAGCAGAGCCACGAAGCCATCCGCCGCGCCCGGCAGAAGGGCATCCGCGTCTATGGCGAACCGTTGATCCAGCACCTGACGCTGGACGAAAGCGAATATGCCAATGCCGACTGGGACCACGCCGCCCGCCGCGTCATGTCGCCGCCCTTTCGCAGCAAGCAGCATCAGGACAGCCTCTGGGCCGGCCTCTCCTCCGGCTCGCTGCAATGCGTGGCCACCGACCATTGCGCCTTCACCACGCAACAGAAGCGCTCCGGCCTTGGCGACTTCCGCAAGATCCCGAACGGAACGGGTGGCCTTGAAGATCGCATGCCGATGCTCTGGACCTACGGCGTCGCCACCGGCCGCATCACCATGAACGAGTTCGTCGCCGTGACCTCGACCAACATCGCCAAGATCCTCAACATCTATCCGAAGAAAGGCGCGATCCTCGTCGGCGCCGATGCCGATCTCGTCGTCTGGGACCCTGCCCGGACGAAGACCATCTCGGCGAAGACCCAGCAATCCGCTATCGACTACAACGTCTTCGAGGGAAAGACCGTCACCGGCCTGCCCCGTTATACGCTGACCCGCGGCATGGTTGCGATCGAGGAGGATACGGTCAAGACGAGGGAGGGCCACGGCGCCTTCGTGCGCCGCCCGCCGGTCACGCCTGTCGCCAAGGCGCTTTCCACCTGGAAGGACATCACCGCCCCTCGCAAGGTTGTCAGGACCGGAATCCCGGCGAGCGGCGTCTGATGCGTTCCCTCGCGCTTTTTGCCGCCTGCGGCTGCGTCTCCGGTGTGAGCATCGCAGCACCCACCTTTCTCGATGGAGCCTATGGCAATGCGGAGGGTTGCATCTACGCAAAGACGGGTGAATCGAGCGGCGCGGACGCCTTCTTCCTCCTGAACGATGAGGGGATCACCACCGCCACGGCCTACTGCCAGTTCGAGGGAACGGCGGCGAAAACCGCATCGGGCTTCTCCATCCGTACCCGATGCGACGCCGAAGGCGAGGTTGGCCCGAAGGAAACCGTTGCGCTCGACAGAAGCGCGATGGGCTACACGATCCGCTTCAACGACGGCACCACATGGGGACCGCTTTCGCAATGCCGCAGATGATACAGAATGCCAGTTCCCCGGATGCCCGCCCTGCAGATGCCCGATCGGTCGTCTCCGCCCGGGATCTCGGCCTCACCTTCAAGACGGATGACGGGCCGGTAACCGCATTGACGGGCGTCAACCTCGACGTTCGCAAGGGCGACTTCGTCTCCTTCATCGGCCCCTCCGGCTGCGGCAAGACCACCTTCCTGCGCGTCATCGCGGATCTGGAAAAGCCGACCGCCGGCACCATCACCGTCAACGGCACGACACCTGAGGACGCGCGGAAGAACCGCTCCTACGGCTACGTTTTTCAGGCCGCCGCGCTCTATCCCTGGCGCACGATCGAGCAGAACGTCGCCCTGCCGCTGGAAATCATGGGTTATAGCGAGGCCGAGAAGCGGGCACGGATCGAGCGTACGCTCGCACTGGTCAATCTCTCCGGCTTCGGCAAGAAGTTCCCCTGGCAGCTCTCCGGCGGCATGCAGCAGCGCGCCTCCATCGCCCGCGCACTGGCCTTCGACGCCGATCTCCTGCTGATGGACGAGCCCTTCGGTGCCCTCGACGAGATCGTCCGCGACCACCTGAACGAGCAGCTGCTCGACCTCTGGGCGCGCACCGAAAAAACTATCTGCTTCGTCACCCACTCGATACCCGAAGCCGTCTACCTCTCCACCAAAATCGTCGTCATGAGCCCTCGCCCCGGCCGGATTACCGACATCATCGAGTCCACCCTGCCCCGGGAGCGTCCGCTGGATATCCGGGAAACGCCGGAGTTCCTTGAAATCGCCAGCCGCGTGCGCGACGGGTTGAGGGCGGGGCATAGCTATGACGAGTAGCCTGGGGTTGCGAGAGGAAAGAAGGAAGGCCCTCTCTGGCCTGCCGGCCATCTCCGCCACAAGGGGGGAGAAGACTCTTGGCCTGCTCCCCGCTCCATATTCCTTGTGGAGTAGAAGGCTTGCCCCACGTCCTCTCCCCCCTTGTGGGGGAGATGCCCGGCAGGGCAGAGAGGGCCTTTCCTACCTAACCCACCGCCGCCTCAATGGGGCCGCCCGAACCATGGCCCACTCCAACATCACGCCCCTCACACGAATCCGCGCCAAACGTCTCCGCCGGGAACGCACCAGGGCCGAGCAAATCATGTGGAACATCCTGCGGGACTTCCAACCACGCGGCGCCCGCTTCCGGCGTGAAACCCCCATGGGCCCCTACATCGCCGACGTCGCCTGGCTCACAGCACGCATCGGCATAGAGGTGGATGGTGACAGTCACGAAACCGAAAAGGGCCGTATTCACGACCACCGTCGCGATGCCTTCCTGATCGAACACCGCCTCGCACACCTGCTCTCCGAGGCAACCCCATGACAGCCCGCGATAAAATCCTCCCCGTCCTCACCATCCTCGCGGCCCTGCTCGTCATCTGGTACGCCGCCGCCGTCTTCCTCAATGCGCCCTTCGAGCGCGACACCGCCGCCCGGGCCGGCACCACCATCGCCTTCTCCGACATCGTGCCGCGAACCATGGCTCAGGCGCGGCCTGTTCTGCCGGCGCCCCATCAGGTGCTGGTCGAACTGTGGGACACCACGATCAACAAGCCGGTGACCTCCAAGCGCAGCCTCGTCTACCATGCGTGGATCACGCTTTCGGCCACGCTGGTCGGCTTCGGTCTCGGTACGCTGCTCGGTATCGCGCTCGCGGTCGGCATCGTGCACAACAAGGCGATGGATCGCTCGCTGATGCCCTGGATCATCGCCAGCCAGACCATCCCGATCCTCGCCATCGCCCCGATGATCATCGTCGTGCTGAACGCGATCGGCATTTCCGGCCTGCTGCCGAAAGCTCTGATCTCGACCTATCTCTCCTTCTTCCCCATCGCCGTGGGTATGGTGAAGGGCCTGCGCAGCCCGGAGCAGATCCAGCTTGACCTGATGCGCACCTACAGCGCCAGCCCCTCGCAGCTCTTCTGGAAGCTCCGCTGGCCGGCTTCCATGCCCTATTTGTTCACCTCACTGAAGGTTGCGGTCGCGATCTCGCTGGTCGGCGCCATCGTGGGCGAGCTTCCGACGGGCGCTGTCGCAGGCCTCGGCGCGCGCCTGCTGGCAGGCTCCTATTACGGGCAAACGGTACAGATCTGGTCGGCTCTGTTCATGGCGGCAGGCCTCGCCGCCATCCTCGTCCTCATCGTCGGCTATGCCCATAGCGCGGTATTGCGCCGCATGGGAGCCCGCCCATGAACGCCATCCTGCCTGCCATCCTGTTCTGGCTCGGCGCCTGGGCGCTCAACGAATGGCTTGTGCGTCGCAGGCCGGCTTCGAGAGCCGCGGAGCGCGCCATCCGCCTCGTCGTGCCGGTCCTCTTCGGCGTCAGCCTGCTCGTCCTCTGGGAAGGTCTGGTGCGCGGGTTTGCGGTGCCCGCCGTCCTGCTGCCGCCACCCTCCATGATCTGGACGCGCTTGATCTCGTCGCTTCCGACGCTCTGGGCCGACTTCCGCCAGACCTTCCTCAAATCCGTTCTCACCGGCTATGTCGCCGGCTGCGGCCTCGGCTTCCTCGTCGCCATCGCCATCGATCGCTCGCCCTTCCTTCAAAAGGGCCTGCTGCCGCTCGGCAATTTCGTCTCGGCTCTGCCTGTCGTCGGCGTTGCCCCCATCATGGTCATGTGGTTCGGCTTCGACTGGCCTTCCAAGGTCGCGGTCGTCGTCATCATGACGTTCTTCCCCATGCTCGTGAACACGGTGACCGGGCTTGCCGCCGCCAGCAGCATGGAAAAGGACCTGATGCAGACCTATGCGGCCTCCTGGTTCCAGACGTTGGTGAAGCTCCGGTTGCCCGCCGCATGGCCCTTCATCTTCAATGCGCTGAAGATCAACTCGACGCTGGCGCTGATCGGTGCCATCGTCGCGGAATTCTTCGGCACGCCGATTGTCGGCATGGGCTTTCGCATCTCCACGGAGGTCGGGCGCATGAATGTCGATATGGTCTGGGCAGAAATTGCCGTCGCGGCGCTGGCCGGTTCGGTATTTTACGGTGTGGTGGCGCTGGTGGAGCGCGTCGTCACCTTCTGGCATCCGTCCGTCCGCGGTGGACGGGCGTAAAAAAAGACAAACGATAACAAAGGGAACGTACATGAAACGCACAATCGCATCGCTTCTCCTGTCCAGCGCGATGACGCTGGCCGCCTTCGACGCCATGGCGGCGGACAAGGTGACGTTGCAGCTGAAATGGGTCACTCAGGCCCAGTTTGCCGGCTACTACGTCGCCAAGGACAAGGGCTTCTACGAAGAGGAAGGTCTCGACGTCGAGATCAAGCCCGGGGGCCCGGACATCGCACCGCCGCAGGTCATTGCCGGTGGCGGCGCCGACGTCGTGGTCGACTGGATGCCCTCGGCACTCGCCACGCGTGAAAAGGGCGTCCCCCTCGTCAATATCGCGCAGCCCTTCAAGAAATCCGGCATGATGCTGACCTGCCTGAAGGAAAGCGGCGTCGCCACCCCGGCCGACTTCAAGGGCAAGACGCTCGGCGTCTGGTTCTTCGGCAACGAATACCCGTTCCTCTCGTGGATGAGCCAGCTTGGCCTGAAAACCGATGGCGGACCGGACGGCGTAACCGTCCTGAAGCAGGGCTTCAACGTCGATCCGCTGATCCAGAAACAGGCTGCCTGCATCTCCACCATGACCTATAATGAATACGGTCAGGTTCTCGACGCTGGCATCAAGCCCGAGGATCTCGTGACGTTCAAATATGAGGACCAGGGCGTCGCGACGCTGGAGGACGGCCTCTACGTGCTGGAAGACAAGCTGAAGGATGCGGCCTTCAAGGACAAGATGGTCAAGTTCGTCCGCGCCTCGATGAAGGGCTGGAAGTACGCCGAGGAGCATGTGGACGAAGCCGCCGGCATCGTGCTCGAAAACGATGCCACCGGCGCCCAGACCGAAGAGCATCAGAAGCGCATGATGGGCGAGATCGCCAAGCTGACCGCCGGCTCAAACGGCGCACTGGATGAGGCCGACTACACCCGCACTGTCGCATCCCTCATGAAGGGCGGTTCCGACCCCGTCATCACCAAGGAGCCGACGGGCGCCTGGACGCATGAGATCACCGACGCAGCCCTGAAGTAGGACCGCAGTGGATCGGCATTCTGCAACGCGCGGCTTCGGTCGCGCGTTTTGCGTTCCGCCTGAAAAATGCCTGATCCCTGCGTCATATACCGTAAAGACTGTCGCATTCGCCGGGGTTTGGTCACTTGCAGCCGTGGCTCCCGTCCTTATTGCTCACGTCTCCGACACTGATTAATGATATGGACGATCATGCGCGGTGCTGCGGTGCGTGGCGCTCGCCGGGAGATGGCGGGGGCGGACCAGACGATGATGGTCGTCTTTCAGCATGTTTCGACAATGAGGACGGGCCGATGGCTGGTGGAAAAATGTTTGCAAACCGCCTGGGCACGGCCGCGAGGCTTCCCGTGTTCCTGGCCGTTCTTGCAATGGGAACCGCGCCTGCCTTGAACAGCAGAGCTTTGGCGCAGGACGCAGCCCCGTCAAAGACGGAAACACAGGCCGCACCCGATGCCGCCTACCCTTCCATCGTCGTGACGAAAGTCGAGACCCGGACCGTCATTGACCGCGTCATCGCGACCGGCACCATACAGGCCGTCGAAGAAACCTTTGTGCAGCCGCTGGTCGAAGGCCTGTCGATCCGCAGTCTTGCCGTCGATATCGGTGATACCGTCGAGGCGGACGGCACCATGGCCACGCTGAACGAAGACGCTCTGCTGCTGACGCGCAGCCAGAACGAGGCAAACCTTGCCAAGGCTCGCGCCTCGCTCGCCCAGTACCAGGCCCAATTGGTGGAGGCGCAGGCCAATGCGCAGGAGGCCGTGCGCGTCTCGGCACGCAATGCCAAGCTCCGGGAATCCGGTTCGGTTTCCACGGCCCTTGCCGACCAGACGGAAGCCGCGGCAGCCGCCGCCCTTGCGCGCGTCAATTCGGCCGAGCAACTGATCGCCGTCGCGCAGTCCGACATCAAGGTGGTCGAGGCCCAGATTTCCGATGTCGATCTTCGCCTCGCCCGCACCGTCGTCAAGGCGCCGGTCGCCGGCACGGTCTCGGCCCGGACGGCGAAAGTCGGCGCCATTGCCACGGGCTCTGGTCAGCCACTCTTCACCATCATCCGCGATGGCGCGGTGGAAATGCGCGCCGACGTCTCGGAAAGCGATCTCCTGAAGCTCGGCGTCGGGCAAAAGGCCAAGCTGAAGCTCGCCGACAGCAGCGTCACCCTTGACGGCAGGATCCGCCTGATCTCCCCGACCGTGGACGCCGATACCCGGCTCGGCACCGTCTTCATCAGCATTGCCGAGGCGGATAAGGCGCGGGTCGGCATGTATGCGAACGCGGATATTACGGTCGAGGAGAAACAGGCGCTCGCCTTGCCGCTGACCGCTGTCACCAGCAGCAAGACCGAAACGGTCGTACGCAAGGTACGGGACGGCGTCGTGGAGATGGCACGGGTCGAGACCGGCATTCAGGATGGCCGCTACATCGAGATCCTCTCCGGCCTCAGCGATGGCGACGAGGTCGTTGCAAAGGCCGGCGCCTACGTTCGCGATGGCGACCGCATCACGCCGGTCAAGGCCGCAAACCCCGCCGACAAGACGGCCACCACCAACTGAGGATCGACCCGCCATGAACTTTTCGGCCTGGGCCATTCGAAATCCGATCGCGCCGATCCTCACCTTCGTGCTGTTGATGTTCCTCGGCTATCAGTCGTTCAACACGCTGCCGATCACGCGCTTCCCCAACATCGACGTGCCCATCGTCTCCATCGCCGTCGCACAGAGCGGCGCGGCACCCGCCGAGCTGGAAACGCAGGTGACCAAGGAGATCGAGGATGCCGTGGCCGGCATTGCCGGCGTCAAGCACGTCACCTCCACCATTACCGACGGGCTTTCCACGACCGCGGTGCAATTCGAGATCGAGATTCCGACGAACCAGGCGGTGCAGGACACCAAGGACGCGATCGACCGTATCCGCGGCGACCTGCCGGCCGGCATCGAGGAACCGATCGTCGCCAAGGTCGATGTCGAGGGACAGGCGATCCAGACCTTCGCCGTCTCCGCGCCGGATATGACGATCGAGGAAATCAGCTGGTTCGTGGACGATACGGTCAAGCGCGCGCTTCAGGGCCAGACCGGCATCGGCCGCATCGACCGCTATGGCGGCGCCGACCGCGAGGTGCGCGTCGAACTGAACGAAAGCCGCCTGAACTCCTACGGCATCACGGCAACCGACGTGAATACGCAACTGCGAAAGATGAATACGGACCTCGGCTCCGGCCGCGGGCAGATCGGCGGTAGCGAACAGGCGATCCGCACGCTCGGCGACGCACGCTCCGTTTCCGCCCTGGCCGACACCATGATCGCTATGCCGAATGGCCGCTTCGTGCGCCTCTCGGAACTCGGCACGGTCACCGACACCTATGAGGAGCCAAAGAGCTTCTCGCGCTTCGACGGCACACCCGTCGTTACCTTCGCCGTCTTCCGTTCCAAGGGTGCCAGCGAGGTCAGCGTTGCCGAGACGGTCGCGAAGTCTCTGGATGCGGTCCGCGCCGCCAATCCCGGGGTGTCGATCAAACTCATCAACGACAGCGTCTACTTTACCTATGGCAACTACGAAGCAGCCCTTCACACGCTGATCGAAGGCGCGCTGCTGGCGGTGGCCGTCGTGCTTCTCTTCCTGCGCAACTGGCGCGCGACCTTGATCTCGGCCTTGGCCCTACCGCTCTCGGCCATCCCGACCTTCTGGATCATGGACCTGCTCGGCTTCTCGCTGAACCTTGTCTCGTTCCTGGCGCTAACGCTCGCGACCGGCATCCTCGTCGATGATGCGATCGTGGAGATCGAGAACATCGCCCGGCATATCAAGATGGGCAAGTCTCCCTACCGGGCATCGATCGAAGCGGCAGACGAGATCGGCCTCGCCGTCATCGCCACAACCTTCACCATCATCGCCGTCTTCGTGCCGGTGTCGTTCATGCCGGGCATTCCCGGGCAGTACTTCATCCAGTTCGGCCTGACGGTCGCCGTTTCCGTGTTCTTCTCGCTCATGGTCGCGCGCCTGATCACACCCGTCATGGCGGCCTACCTCATGCGTTCGGGCGATGGCGACGGACATGGCGAGGAGCGCGACGGCCTGTTCATGCGCGGCTACACATGGCTTGTCGCAGCCACCACGCGGCGCTGGTACATGCGCTACGTGACCTTGTCCGTGGCGCTCGCCTTCCTCGTCGGTTCCGTCATGCTGCTCCTCACCGTTCCCGGCAGCTTCCTGCCGCCGGAAGACGCTTCGCGCATCGTGCTCTCCGTCGAACTGCCGCCGGATGCGATGCTGGAGGATACCGACCGCACGACCGCCGAAATCTACGACCGGATCAAGGACTTCCCGGGCGTCGAGGGCATCTTCGTTCTCGGCGGCGCCTCGCCGAAGGGCGATCTGGAGCTGCGCCGCGCCACCATCACGGTCATGCTGGAAAAGCTCGACCATTCCCTCGTCAACAAACTGGTCAATACGTTGCTCGGCAACCTGCCTCTGGTCGGGCAGTATATGCCAAAGCTGCCACCGGCCGGTCGCATCATTCCGCAATCGCAGATCGAGTCCCAGGTTTTCGCTGCCATCCGCTCGATTCCGGATGTCCGCGTGCTCAAGCTGAACGACCGTGGCGAACGCGACCTCGCTTTCAATCTTCTCTCCAACAACGACGCGGCCCTGAACGAGGCTGTCGGTCTGCTGGAGGCAAGGCTGCGGGATGAACCGACGCTCGCCAATGTCAGCCCGGATGGCGCCCTGCCCCGTCCGGAACTGCAGTTGCGGCCGCTTGCCGACCGCATGTCGCGGCTTGGCATCACCACGTCCCAGCTCTCCGACATCGTGCGTGTCGCCACCATCGGCGATATCGATGCCGCGCTGACGAAGATCTCGCTGGATGATCGTCAGATCCCGATCCGCGTCCAGATCGACACCGGCGTGCGCACCGATCTTGCCGCGATCCGCAATCTCAAGATCCAGACGGCATCCGGCGCGCTCGTGCCGATCTCCAGCGTCGCCGATATCTCCTATTCGGAAGGCCCGAGCTCCATCAAGCGCTACGACCGCTTTCGTGTGGTCACCATGGGCGCCGACCTGCCTGTTGGCGTCGCGCTCAATACCGCATCCGATCGCTTCAAGCAGGCCGCGAACGAAATCAGCATGCCAGAAGGCGTGCGCTTCCTGGAAAGCGGCGATGCAGAGGTTCAGGCGGAAATGCAGTCCGGCTTCGTCCATGCCATGTTGCTTGGCCTGCTCCTGGTGCTCGTGGTGCTTATCCTCCTCTTCAAGGATGTCATCCAGCCTTTCACGATCCTGTTCTCGCTACCGCTCGCCATCGGCGGCGTCGCGCTCGGCCTCATCGTAACCAACAATGCGCTCTCCATGCCCGTCCTCATCGGCATCCTCATGCTGATGGGCATCGTCACAAAGAACGCCATCCTGCTGGTCGATTTCGCCATCGAGATGAAACGGCACGGCATGGAGCGCGTCGATGCCATGGTCGAGGCGGGCCGCAAGCGCGCCCGGCCGATCATCATGACCTCCATCGCCATGTCGGCCGGCATGCTGCCATCGGCGCTCGGTGTTGGCGAAGGCGGCTCGTTCCGCGCACCCATGGCCATCGCCGTCATCGGCGGCATCATCGTTTCCACCGTCCTGTCGCTGGTCGTCGTTCCCTCGTTCTTCCTGATCATGGACGACCTCTCCCGCCTGCTAGGCTGGTCCTTCGGCCGCCTCGTCGGCCGCAAGGAAATCGAGACCATCCCGCTCGAGAACACCGCTTTGACGGAGAAACTCGCCGAACAGTCCGAGACCTTGGAAACCCTGCAAGCCCGCCTGGACCGCCTGGAAAGCCGCACCTCCCCCGGCACGCTGCGCGCGGTGGGTGGCACCGTGGTCACGCATCCGGCGCTGGCGGCGGAGTAGACGAAAAGGCTGTGCATCTGCGGCAACCCCTCATCCTAACCCTCTCCCCGCTTGGCAGGGCGAGGGGACGTGGCCCGCGCGGCGGTTCGATGTGAGGCGGAAGCGGTGCCTCAGGTCTCTTCTCCCCGTCAAAACGGGGAGAAGATGCCGGCAGGCAGATGAGGTGCAGATGCGCACCGCGACAGAACGAATTGCCGGAAGCTGGGAAGCCAGCTTACAACCCCCCCTCAACCCGCAAAAACTCCACGATCCGCTCCACGCCCTCACCGCGCTTCATGTCCGAGAACACGAACGGGCGGGACTGGCGCATGCGGTCGGCGTCGCGCTGCATGACGTCGAGGTCGGCGCCGACGTAAGGGGCGAGGTCCTTCTTGTTGATGACGAGGAGATCGGACCGCGTGATGCCGGGCCCGCCCTTGCGCGGGATTTCCTCGCCCTGGCAGACGGAGATGACGTAGAGCGTGATATCCGCGAGATCGGGCGAAAAGGTTGCCGCGAGATTGTCGCCGCCGGACTCGATGAAGACGACGTCCAGATCCGGAATACGACGGTTGAGATCGGCGATGGCCTGTAGATTGATCGTCGCATCCTCTCGGATAGCCGTGTGCGGGCAGCCGCCCGTCTCGACACCAACGATCCTTTCGGAGGGTAGCGCCTGCATGCGCACCAGCGCTTCCGCGTCTTCCTGCGTGTAGATGTCGTTAGTGACCACCGCGACCGACCATCTGTCACGCATGGCCTTGCAGAGCTTGTCCGTCAGCGCCGTCTTGCCGGAGCCGACCGGACCGCCGATGCCGACACGGAGGGGACCATTGGAAGATGCCATGGGATTATCCTTTCAAGAGAATATGTCGAAAGCTGCCGAAGAACCGGAGTTGATCGGAAGGCTCACAAGCCGGACGACAGATGCCATACGGCAAGACTGGATGTTTGGCACTCACGAGCGGAACAGCCGCGAGGTCAGCGTCTCATGCCGGAAACCGGCGATGTCGGCGAGGATACCGGCAGAGCCGAGATCGTCCAGCGAACTTGCCGCCGCTCTCTCGGCCACTGAGCCGATCTCGCTTTCCAGTGCCGCCAGCACGGCGACCCCGGCACGCTGCCCAAGAACGCCGCAGCGGATCGCGACCGAGACCTGATTGGACGCCGTTGCGTGCAGATAGGCCGCAATCGCAGGCTCCAGTCCCGTCGCATGCGCACCGGCGACCGCACCGACGGCAACCGGATAGGCCATGCGCATCGGCATGATATGGTCGCCCTCCGCTCGCCAGGCCGAAGCAGCCGTGATGAAGGCTTCGCCTTGCAGCATCGTTTCCATCTGCCGTTCCCGACTGCCGGCCATGGCTTCCGCCAGCGAAGCGACAACCTCAAGCCGCTCGACGTCCTCGGCGGCGCGATAGCTTTCCGCAAGCAATACCGCATCGTTCCAGACCGTGCCTTCGGCAATGCTGCCGGACAACCAATCCTGAAGAGAGGCCGCATCCCCGACGCTGCCATCCGCCACCGCCTGCTCGAGCCCGACCGAATAGGAAAATGCGCCGATGGGGAATGCCGGCGACATCCACGTGATCAGGCGGAGCAGAGCCTGCGTGCTGCCCGAAGCCGGTCGTTGTCCCTGCCCCTGCATGAGCATGTCAGTCATGGGAGTGGCTGTGTCCTTTCCCGCTATGTCCGTGGCCGTCGTGAGGATGGTCATGGTCATGACCGGCGTGGTCGTGCTTCCCGTGCTCGTGCGCTTCATGAGCATGAGACCCATTATCGTGCCCACTGTGATAGGCGCCCCGCATTGGCTGGAACTGGGCCGTCACCTCGTTCACCTCGGCGCCAAGCCCGATCAGCATGGACCGGATGACGGGATCGCGCAGGATGACGATGCGGTCCTCACGGATTTCGGCCTGCAGGTGCCGGTTGCCGAGATGCCAGGCAAGCTCGATGAGGTGAAGCCGGTTGCGCGGCAGGATCTCGTAAAGGGGCTCCTCCACCGCGGCGATGAGGATGTAGCCGCCCTGCTCCAGCACCAGGGCATCGCCATCTGCCAGCATCACGGCCTGCTTCAGGTCCAGCATGACAAGATCGTCATCCGGCAGGTGCAGCAGCTTGCGCCTGACATGCCGCTGGTCGTGCGGCAGGCGCAGCAGGGCTACAGGCGTGATATCGGCGGGTGCGGGCGAGACGATGGATGTGGAGCGATAGGGCATGGTGACCTCGATCAGTTGAAATGCGTGAGAGAAAAGGCGAGCAATACCGGCAACGGGTTCCACAGTCCTGTGCGCAGCCCCGCGGCCCTCAGGCCTCGCGCCGTCCAGGTGTTGCAGCCGGCAAGCGCCGTAAACCAGCCGGTCGCCTCGAAGAACCGGTCGTTCTGCCCGTAACGCACATCGGGCACGGGCACGACCTGCCCTTCCCGCTTTGCAAAACTGGCTTCGATCATGTCGAGCAATCGGGCGTAGCCGGCCGGTCCGATCTCGAAGCCTTGCACGCTCAGTGAAGGTTCGGCAAGCGCGCCGACGACATCCACATGCAGCACCGCCCGATCGACCGTGAGCCCGCGCAGCAACGGCAACGGCTTCAGGTCCGCCCAGGTCGGCGTCTCCAGATAGAAGGCGCGCCCGCCCCGGCCGAAAATGATCCACCGTGCCGCGGGATCGTCAACCGGAACACCGTTCGCGGCGAGAAAGGGAAACCGCGCCAGGCTTTCCGCATCCACGGGGATGGCGATGTCCGTGTGGATGGGATTGGAGAGAACGAGGATGCGCCGCATCTCGCCACCCTCCTCCGCATTTGCCGCAAAGAGCGGCTGCGGCACGATGGTCCCGAGGCCTGCCGAAAGTGCGAGCAACAGAACGATGAGCGATAGGCCGAGCGCCAGCCTTCGCATGACCTTGCGGAACCTCGTCATGCCCACACGGTGATGGCTGCGCGCTTCCGGACAGGCGTCGATATCGCGGTCATGAGCACCTAGAACAGGAAATAGCGCTGCGCCATCGGCAGCACCGTCGCCGGCTCGCAGGTCAGCAGTTCTCCATCCGCGCGCACTTCGTAGGTTTCCGGATCCACCTCGATCACAGGCGTCAGGCTATTGTGGATCATTGAGGCCTTGCCGATACCGCCGCGCGTGTTCTTCACCGCCATCAGCGTCTTCGCCACGCCGAGTTTTGCGGCAAGGCCTGCATCCAGCGACGCCTGCGAGACGAAGGTCACGGAAGAGTTGGTCCGCGCCTTGCCGAAGGAGCCGAACATCGGCCGGTAATGCACCGGCTGCGGCGTTGGAATGGAGGCGTTCGGATCGCCCATGGGGGCCGCTGCGATCATGCCGCCGAGCAGCACCATGTCCGGCTTCACGCCGAAGAAGGCGGGGTTCCACAGGACGAGATCCGCCCGTTTCCCAACCTCGACCGAGCCGATCGCGTGGCTGAGGCCGTGTGCGATGGCGGGGTTGATCGTGTATTTCGCGATGTAGCGCTTCACCCGCATATTGTCGTTGTCGCCGGTTTCACCAGGCAACCGGCCGCGCTGGCGTTTCATCTTGTCGGCCGTCTGCCACGTGCGGATCGCCACCTCGCCGACACGGCCCATGGCCTGGCTGTCGGACGAGATGATGGAGAAGGCGCCGATATCGTGCAGGATATCCTCCGCCGCAATCGTTTCCTTTCGGATGCGGCTTTCGGCGAAAGCGATGTCTTCCGGGATCGACGGGGACAGGTGATGGCAGACCATGAGCATATCCAGATGCTCTGCCAGCGTGTTGATCGTATAGGGCCGTGTCGGGTTGGTCGAGGACGGGATGACGTTCGGCTGGCCGCAGATCTTGATAATGTCAGGCGCATGCCCGCCGCCCGCACCTTCCGTGTGGAAGGCATGGATGGTGCGCCCCTTCAAGGCGGCGATGGAATCTTCCACGAACCCGCTTTCGTTCAGCGTGTCCGTATGGATCATCACCTGCACGTCGTATTCGTCAGCGACCGACAGGCAGCAGTCGATGGCGGCGGGCGTCGTGCCCCAATCCTCGTGCAGCTTCAGCGACGTCGCTCCACCGAGCACCATCTCTACCAGCGCACCGGGGAGCGAGGCATTGCCCTTGCCGGCAAAGGCGAGGTTCATCGGAAAGGCATCGGCCGCCTCGATCATCCGCGCCAGATGCCAGGGGCCGGGCGTGCAGGTGGTGGCAAGCGTGCCGTGCGCCGGCCCCGTGCCGCCGCCGAGCATGGTCGTGAGGCCGGACATCAGCGCCTCCTCGATCTGCTGCGGGCAGATGAAGTGGATGTGGCTGTCCATGCCACCGGCGGTGACGATCTTGCCTTCTGCGGCGATCGCCTCCGTGCCAGGCCCGACGATGATGTCCACATTCGGCTGCGTATCCGGATTTCCGGCCTTGCCGATGGCGACGATCAGTCCGTCCTTCAGCCCGATATCCGCCTTCACGATACCCCAATGGTCCACGATCAGCGCGTTGGTGATGACGGTGTCCACCGCACCGTCTGCCCGCGTCACCTGGCTCTGCCCCATGCCGTCGCGAATGACCTTGCCGCCCCCGAACTTCACCTCGTCGCCATAGGTGGTGAAATCCCTCTCCACCTCGATGAACAATTCCGTATCCGCCAGCCGCACCCGGTCACCCGTCGTCGGGCCGAACATATTGGCATAGGCGGCGCGGGACATCTTGTAGGACATGGTCTACCTCGAGAGTTCGGAGAAAAGGGGTGACCGCGCAGCGGCGCGATCGAAAGTATAAGTAGTGCGGCAGCCGTTTCGGCTGTTGATCTCGCCGATCAGGTGGTCGGAGAAATCGCCCGTGGAATGGGCAAAGGCGCGCGCGGCAGCCCGAACGGCCTCCTCGTCCTGAACGCGGATTTCCGGCGCATCAAGGATACGATCAATAATGGTGACGATTGCCGCGCGACTGCGCTTGGTTCTCCGGGCGAGCACCCAGATGGTCTCGGCGATCACGATATGGTTGACGTGCAAAGGCGCTTCCGACGAGAGAACGAGATTGCGGATCGCACTCATCTCGGCCTCGACATCCTCTCCAAGCATATCTCCGAAGAGCCAGCGAAGCAGAACGTTGGTGTCAATCCCGTTCATCGTCGTCCCCACCGCCTCGCATCTCGCGGATCCACCCGATAAGCTCGTCGGTACTGACGGGCCTCTCGAACTTCACGATCCCCCGCAAATCCTCGAAACTCTTTCCCGGCTTGCGAAGCTCGACCGCGCCGGCTTCGTTGGCGACGAACTCGACCGCATCGCCATCCTTGAGGCCGAGGGTCCTGAGCACCGATTCCGGAACCGTGATCGTGCCTGCCCTGATCCTGACCGTCTCGCCCATGGTGCGCTCCTAGCTCCCGACCGCGAGAGAAAATACCGGGACCGCCTCCAGCCGCCGGAGCCGGCCTTCGGCTACCCAGCGATCGACAAGTCGCGCTTCGGCCGCAAAGGGATGCCCATCCCAGCCGACATGGGTGAACCCGGCAATCGCCAGATCCGCGCCCGGATGCGCGCGTAGCACCTCGCCAATGACGACGAGGCCGCTGCTCGGCACGATGTAGGGGGCCGACGAAAAGTCCGCGAGCGCCGTCTCCAGGAAGCGTTGGGTTTCCGCGTCGAGCACCCGCACAACTTTGCCCGTCGCAACCCCGAAGGCCTCGAACGCTTCCGTCGCGTCATCGCAAAAGTCGTCGAGTTCGGGATGCGTGATGGCAAGCGTTGCCCGGAGCGCTGCAAAGAGCGCGGGGTTGCGGACGCACCAGATGCTCGCCGCCTCGACCACCGCGGGATGCGCGCCCCACGCTGTCGGCAAGATGTTGGCGTGCGGCGCCGAAGGAGTCGACGCGCCCAGCATCATCTTCGCCGGCCGGCCCGTATTGCAGACGGCAACGATATCGGTGCGCTGGCCCGGGCGATACGAACGGCAATCGTTGAACCGGATGACGCAGTCGGCAGACGCGATCTCCATGGCGGCGCTGTCCGGCACCGGCCCATTGCCAACGATCACGATGCGCGCACCGGTCTTCACAGCGTTCTCCCGTCTATCTTTCTGCCGCCCGTCGATCCCGAAACGATCGGTCGAGCCCGCAGTCTTCCTCGTTCTCGAGCCGCCATCGCGACCATCAGCGATCGGCCAGCGCCGTGTTCAGCTCGTCCGTCCGTTTGGTCGTCAGGTCTGCAAGGCAACCCGCGACCAGCATCGGCTCCATCGAGCCGCCGCGCGCCTCGAACCCGGCAAGCGCGCACTGCCCGTCGCGATAAGCGATCCAGGCGCGCTGCGCGGTCTTCAGCGCTTCGACGGCACCGACCATCGCGTCGCCCAGATCGGCGAGATCCTTGTCCATCGCCTGCGCACGCGCCATCGTCTTGCGATAGGCCGCATTCAGTGCCACGTCCGCAGTCTCGTAGTCCTGCTGCGAACAGGCTGTCATGTCGCTTTGCGTCATTGCGTTGCTGCAATCCACATCGTCCGGCCCCGCCGCCGAGGCAGCTCCTGCCCCGAAAACCAGCAACAAGGCCAGCGCCGCGCCGGGATATGCGAGCCGCATCACCATGTCAGAGGGCTCCCATGACCTTCTGACGAAAACCGTAGACCTCACGCTTGCCAGCGAACGGAATGAGCGTCACGTCACGCGTCTGCCCCGGCTCGAAACGGACCGCCGTGCCGGCCGGAATATCAAGCCGCTTGCCATGGGCAGCCTCACGGTCGAAGGTCAGCCCGGCATTGGTTTCAGCGAAATGGTAATGGCTGCCGACCTGAACGGGCCTGTCGCCGGTGTTGGACACCTCGATCGTCACCGTCTCCAGTCCCACATTCAGTTCGATCTCGCCCTCAGCCGCAAGGATTTCACCGGGGATCATCTTGTCACTCCTGTTCGTCTCTGTAGGTGCTCTGCGCGGCGATCATGGCAGGCTGAGGTTGCTCAGGCAGCGCCATCAAGCCGCCGCAGCGCATCCGCCCGCCTTCAACACGAGCTCTGTGGAGGCGGGATTGTTGACCAGCTTTTCCGCCGGGCGGACAGGTCGGCGAACGAGTTCGCCCGTGCAGTTCGGGCAGCGACCGCCGAGCACGTCGCTCGCGCAAGCGGCACAGAAGGTGCACTCGAAGCTGCAGATCATCGCTTCGCGGCTATCCGCCGCCAGATCGATATCGCAGCACTCGCAATTAGGACGAAGAGCCAGCATGGGAAACCTCAGCGGATGGGTTCGTGAACGGTGACGAGCTTCGTTCCATCCGGGAACGTCGCCTCGATCTGGATGTCGTGGATCATTTCGGGGATCCCCTCCATCACCTGCTCGCGCGTGATGACATGCGCGCCGGCCTCCATGAGGTCGGGAACCGATCGGCCGTCGCGCGCGCCCTCGACGACGAAGTCGGTGATGAGCGCGATGGCTTCGGGATGATTCAGCTTGACGCCGCGCTCCAGCCGGCGGCGCGCCACCATGGCCGCCATCGAGATCAGCAGCTTGTCTTTTTCGCGGGGAGTAAGGTTCATGCGACGCGACCCATCATCATCTTCAACATTCTCTACAGGCTCCAGACTTTCGGCACAGACGCGCTCCTGCGCAAGTGCGAAATCATCGGCACGAGGATTTTTCGCAAGGCGAAGCCGTCCTTTGCCACGATCCGCGCGACGAGCTTTTCCTGATCACCCACCACGACGTGGCTGACGCCGCCCGACCCGCTGGCCGCACCCTTGTCGAGCAGCGCGCGCAGCGGTTTCAGATGCCGCTCGCACCCCTCCGCCGTGAAGAACAGCGTGGCGAAGGCGACATGGCCGCTCAGCGAGAAAGCGCGCCGCGTCAGCGCATCGATGTCTCCGGACAGCCGCATATTCTCCGCATGCAGCAGCGCACCGCCCTTCACGATCCGCCACCGGTCGCGAAAAAGACCGTTCCGCATGCGCTCGCCCATGGCCGCACGCCCAAGCAAGACGGCCTCGACGGCCAGAAACTCGGCATCCGTGGCAAGATCGACATCCAGCGACCGCGTCATCGAGGCCCGGTCGAAAAGGATCGTCTCCTGCGGCAGCCAGTGGACGCGCGACCCCGCCTCCGCCGTGATGGTCGTCGTGACCGACGTCGTGCCGGCGCTGGCCTTGTAGATCTTCTCACAGGCCTGCGTCGTCAGCGTCAGCTCGGTATCCGCGCCGGCACCGAATCGCCAATCCATCACGTCGCCACCGGTCAGACCACCGGAACTGTTGATCAGCACGGCTTCCATGCTGCCGTCGAACATGGTCGGCAGGCGCAGCTTGGCGCAGCCTTCCTGATAGAACTCCTGTAGCCGCGTTCGGCCGACAGCCGACTTCGCCACCAGGCGCCCGCGCCCGAAGGCGCGTTGCGGCGCTGTCGCCAGACCCTCTGGCCTTGGCTCCGGCATGGCCTCAGACATGGGGTGCGCGATCAAACCGTAAGGTGCCGCCTGGCTTCCGGCGTATCAAGTGTTTCGGCCGGGCCTTCATGCACAATCTCTCCGCGATCCATGATGTAGACATGGTCTGCAAGCTCACGGCAGAAGTCAAGGTATTGTTCCACAAGCAAAATCGCCATCCCCGTGGAATCCCGCAAATACTGGATCGCCCGTCCGATATCCTTGATGATCGAGGGCTGGATGCCCTCCGTCGGCTCGTCGAGCACGAGGATTTTCGGGCGCGTCACAAGCGCGCGGCCGATGGCAAGCTGCTGCTGCTGCCCGCCCGAAAGGTCGCCGCCGCGACGGCCCAGCATGGATTTGAGGATGGGGAACAGCGCGAAGATCTCCTCCGGCACGAAGCGGTCCTTTCGCGCGACGGGCGCGTAGCCGGACTCAAGGTTCTCCTTGACGGTGAGAAGAGGAAACACCTCCCGCCCCTGTGGCACGAAACCGACGCCGAGGCGTGCGCGGTTATAGGGCGCCATGCCGTTCATGACCGTATCGTTGAAGGCCACCTTGCCGGCACTTGTGGCATGTTGACCGGTGACAGCACGCAGAAGACTTGTCTTGCCGACGCCGTTGCGGCCAAGCACGCAGGTGATCTTGCCCATGGGTGCCGTGATGGAGACGCCACGCAGCGCCTGCGCCGCGCCGTAGTGCAGATTGATGTTATCGACAGTCAGCATGAGGCGCCTCGTTCGGTGGGCGTGGTCGGTGTCTTGCAGGTTGCAGGGCTTGCTGGAAGGAAAGCGCTCTCCGGCCTGCCGGATGGCCACGCTTGCGTTTCGCAGCGAGGGTGACGCCCGGGTCCGTCGGAAGCCGACGATTGGAGCGCAAACATCGAGACGTTGTAATGCATGATCTCACCGTCCCAGATAGTTTTCGATAACCTTCGGGTCGTTCGACACAAAGTCGATCGAGCCCTCGGCCAGCACCGATCCCTCGGCAAGGCAGGTAACTTTCACGCCGAGGTCGCGGATGAAGCCCATGTCGTGCTCGACCACCACGACCGATCGGGTCTTGGCGATTTCCTTGAGCAGGATTGCGGTTTCCGAAGTCTCCGCGTCCGTCATGCCGGCCACGGGCTCGTCCACCAGCAGAAGCTTCGGCTCCTGCGCCAGCAGCATGCCGATCTCCAGCCACTGCTTCTGCCCGTGCGACAGGCTGCCGGCGAGATGATCCTTCCGTGCCGTCATGCGCACGGTTTCGAGGATCTCCTCGATCCGCGCCTTGTCGGCGGGCGTCAGCGTGTAGAACAGCGTGGCGAAGACGCCGCGTTTGCGGTTCAGCGCCAGCTCGATATTGTCCCAGACGGTATGGCTCTCGAAAACCGTGGGTTTCTGGAATTTCCGGCCGATCCCGAGCTGGGCGATATCGGCCTCGTCCTTCTTGGTCAGGTCGACCTGCCCGTCGAAATAGACCGTGCCGGTATCCGGCCGCGTCTTGCCGGTGATGATGTCCATCATCGTCGTCTTGCCGGCACCATTCGGACCGATGATCGCCCGGAGTTCGCCGGGTGCAACCACGAAGGACAGCGAATTCAGCGCCTTGAAGCCGTCGAAGGAAACGGAAACGCCGTCGAGATAGAGGAGGCTGTTGGTGATCTTATGGTCCATGGCGCTCACTCCGCGGCCTGAGGTTGGACGTTCGCTGCATCGCGAGCCGGGACGACACGGCCCTTCTCGGCTTCGGCGGCGGCTTTGTAGTCCCGGCGCGAGGCGAAGCCCTGCTGGATTGTGCCGACGATGCCCTTCGGCAGGAACAGCGTGGTGGCGACGAAGAGCGCGCCCAGCGCAAAAAGCCAGAATTCCGGGAAGGCGGCGGTGAAGATAGACTTTCCGAAGTTGACCAGCACCGCCCCGATGATCGGCCCGATGAGCGTGCCCCGCCCGCCGACCGCCGTCCAGATGACGACCTCGATGGAGTTGGCGGGCGCAAACTCGCCCGGATTGATGATCCCGACCTGCGGCACGTAAAGCGCGCCGGCAACACCCGCGATCATGGCGGAGAAGGTGAAGATGAAGAGCTTCATATTTTCAACGCGATAGCCGAGGAACCGCGTTCGACTTTCCGCATCCCGCACCCCGATCAACACCTTGCCGTACTTCGACTGCACGATGGCGGAGGAGAGAAGCAGCACGAACGCGAGAACAATACCGGTGATAGCGAACAGCGTCGCACGCGTTTCCGGTGCCTGGATGTTGAAGCCGACGATGTCCTTGAAGTCCGTCAGGCCGTTATTGCCGCCAAAGCCCATCTCGTTGCGGAAGAAGGCGAGCAGCAGCGCGTAGGTCATCGCCTGCGTGATGATGGAGAGGTAGACGCCGGTTACGCGCGAGCGGAAGGCCAGCCAGCCGAAAACGAAGGCGAGCGCGCCGGGCACCAGCAGCACCATCAGTGCGGCGAAGGGGAAGTGATCGAAGCCTGTCCAGTACCAGGGAAGCTCCTTCCAGTTCAGGAAGACCATGAAGTCGGGCAGGATCGGATTCGCATAAACACCCCGCGCGCCGATCTGGCGCATCAGGTACATGCCCATGGCATAGCCGCCAAGCGCGAAGAAAGCGCCGTGGCCGAGCGAGAGAATGCCGCAATAGCCCCAGACGAGATCGAGCGCGAGCGCGAGCAGCGCGTAGCAGAGATATTTTCCGAACAGCGGCACGACATGGGAGGGCACATGCAGCGGGTTGCCCGGATCGAGAAGCAGATTGGAAGCGGGAACCGCGATGGCGATGAAGAGGATCAGGGCGGCGAGAACCAGCACCTTCTTCTCGTGAGCGTGGATGAGCCGGGTCGTGAACATTATTCGATCGACCTCCCCTTGAGGGCGAACAGGCCGCGCGGCCGCCGCTGGATGAACAGGATGATGAGGACGAGGATCAGAATCTTGCCGAGAACCGCGCCCGCATAGGGCTCTAGGAACTTGTTGGCGATCCCGAGCGTCATGGCGCCGACAAAGGTGCCCCAGAGATTGCCGACACCGCCGAAGACCACAACCATGAAGCTGTCGATGATGTAGTTCTGTCCGAGATTGGGAGATACGTTGTCGATCTGGCTCAGCGCCACGCCTGCGATGCCGGCGATGCCGGAACCGAGACCGAAGGTCATCGCGTCCACCATCGGCGTGCGGATACCCATGGATGACGCCATGCGACGGTTCTGCGTGACGGCGCGCATCTGCAGGCCGAGGCGCGATCGCTTGAGCAGCGTCAGCAGCGCCAGGAACACCGCCAGCGAGAAGACGATGATCCACATGCGGTTCCAGGTGATGGCGAGCCCGCCGAAGTCGAACGTTCCCGACATCCAGCTCGGATTGTCCACCTGCCGGTTGGTCGGGCCGAAGATGGTGCGGATGGTCTGCTGCAGGATCAGCGACAGGCCCCAGGTGGCAAGCAGCGTTTCCAGCGGGCGACCGTAGAGGAAGCGGATGATGCCGCGCTCGATGGCGACGCCCACCAGCCCGGTGAAGAGGAAGGCGATCGGCACCGCGAAGGCGAGCGAGAAGGTGGAGAGCCCCGGCGCGATCGACGCCACCGTCTGCTGCACGACATAGGTCGTGTAGGCACCCAGCATCACCATTTCGCCATGCGCCATGTTGATCACGCCCATGACGCCGAAGGTGATGGCAAGACCGATGGCAGCGAGCAGCAGGACCGAACCAAGCGAAAGCCCGTACCAGACGTTCTGCACGACATCCCACACGGCAAGGCTGCTGGTGATGCCGTCGATGCGGCTCTGGATCGTCGGCACCAGCTCGGGTGGGGCGGTGGAGAGAGCAGCGGTGAGGATGTTCAGCGCGCCGCGATCGCCACGCGAGGCCACGTTCTCGATGGCTGCTTTCTTGTCTTCGGCACTCGCATCCGTCTTCAGGATCAGCACGGCCCGGGCGGACTCCATCGCCGCCTTCACCTCGGCATCCTCTTCCTTGGCGAGCGCCCCATCGAGCAAAGCAAGATTGGCCGAGTCGCCGCTGGCAAGCAGGGCCTGCGCGGCAGAGAGCCGGGCATTACGGTCGGGGCTGAGCAGGGTCAGCTGGCTCATGGCGTCGCCAATGGCGCCGCGCAGCATGTTGTTCAGTCGGATCTTCTGGAGGCCGCCGGCCGCCACGCCCTCGACAGGCGCACCCGTGACCGGGTCGGAAACGACGTCGCCCTCGACGAGATAGACGGCGCCGCCTGCCTTGGGGGCAAAGAGCGCACCGGCGCTGAGCTTTTCGAGGATCTCCGGTACCTTCGGGTCGCCAGTCGCGGCGAGCTGCTTCACCGCCTCGACCTTCTTCGGAAATGCGGTTGCGCCCAACCCATCGACGAGAGGCTTCAGCGCGTCCTGCGCCCGGGCCCCGGTTGCAAGGACGAGACCCAGACCGATCAGAAGAAGAACGATGCGAAGCGTGCGCGATGTCAGCTGCATATGTTTCAAAGCCCCTTCACGCGGCAGACGGCGGTCGATTACGCGCGTTTGCCCAAGAATTCCGCAGGAACCACCGTCTCGGTGCGCCAAAGCGGGTACGACATTGCAGGAAAGGCATCGCGCGCCGCGCCATACGGTCCTCATGCATGATCCATGCCATCACTGTCTGCCGCGACTGCGAACGGTCCCTGCCCTTGAGAAGATCGTCTCCGCCCGGGAGGGCCGGACGGAGACGACGCAGTCGCAAATCATCTGTAATCAAGAGTGGCGGAGCGGCCCGAAGGCCGCACCGTAAAGGCTTGCGTCATGAAAACGGTCCGAGAAAATACAGGCCCCGGGGGTCGATCAGGAACCCTTGCCGCCGCACTTGCCTGTTGCAACGTTGAAGTTGCCGCAGGACATCGGCTTGCGCCAATCGGAGATCAGGTCCTTCGAGTCCGGCAGGAAGTCCGACCACTCGTCGCCAACCACCTGGGGGGTCTGCTGGACGATTTCGAACTGGCCGTCACCCTGGATTTCGCCGATCAGCACGGGCTTGGTGATGTGGTGGTTCGGCATGACGGTGGAGTAGCCGCCCGACAGGTTCGGGACCGAGGTGCCGATGATTGTATCGAGGACGGCGTCCGTATCGGTCGTGCCGGCAGCCTCAACGGCCTTCACCCAGGCGGAGAACCCGATATAGGCGGCTTCCATCGGGTCGTTCGTCACGCGCTTGTCGTTCTTCGTATAAGCGTGCCACTGCTTGATGAACTCGGCATTGGCAGGCGCATCGACGGACTGGAAGTAGTTCCACGCGGCGAGATGACCGACGAGCGGCTTGGTGTCGAGACCGGCGAGTTCTTCTTCACCGACGGAGAAGGCGACGACGGGAATATCGGTGGCCTTGATGCCCTGGTTGCCGAGTTCCTTGTAGAACGGGACGTTGGCATCGCCGTTGATGGTGGACACGACGGCGGTCTTCTTGCCGGCCGAACCGAATTCCTTGATCTTGGCGACTTCCGTCTGCCAGTCCGAGAAGCCGAACGGCGTGTAGTTGACGATGATGTCTTCCTTGGCGACACCCTTGGAGATCAGATACGCCTCCAGGATCTTGTTGGTCGTGCGCGGATAGACGTAGTCCGTGCCTTCGAGCACGAAGCGCTCGACGCCTTCGTTCGCCATCAGGTAATCGACGGCCGGAATGGCCTGCTGGTTTGGTGCTGCACCCGTATAGAAGATGTTGCGCGAGGATTCTTCACCCTCGTACTGGACAGGGTAGAAGAGGATCGAGTTCAGCTCTTCGAACACCGGCAGGACCGACTTGCGCGACGAGGATGTCCAGCAGCCGAACACGGCGGCGACCTTGTCCACCGAGATCAGTTCGCGGGCCTTTTCGGCAAACAGCGGCCAGTCCGACGCGGGATCGACCACGACGGCTTCGAGCTTCTTGCCGAGAACGCCGCCCTTCTTGTTCTGCTCCTCGATGAGCATCAGCATGGCGTCTTTCAGCGTCGTCTCGGAAATGGCCATCGTGCCGGACAGCGAATGCAGGACGCCGACCTTGATGGTATCGTCAGCCGCGTTCACGGCGGAGAACGCCGTGGTTGCCAGAGCGCCGGCCAGGAAGGCGCTGAGAATATGGGATTTGAATGACATCGGAGAAGCCCCTCTCGTTCTTTGGCGCCGTTCCCTATAAGAGTGTTAACGGGTCGCAACGGGACTATCCGACAGGCCTCGTGCAATGCACATACGTCAATTGACGTAGGTGTGACGCGCAGACGGAGCGTGCGTTGCCGCGGGAAACATGCGGTCTGTCTGGACAGGGGCCGGCAGAGCCTTCAAGATCATCGCAACCTCAGCCCTCCGCAGTGTCGCCAGCCGACAAGGATCGTCCTCCGCATCATGACAATCAGACGATGACAGCCCGCCAGCGCATCATTCCGGTCCGGCGCGAGTACAATCGCTGGGTCGCAGACCAGACGCTGGAGGATTATGCCCTGCGGTTCACCGCCAAGAGCGCCCGGCGCTTTTCGGCAAGCCGTATCTCGCAAACCGCCATCGGCGCGATTTCCTTCCTGGCGCTGGAGGCGATCGGCGGCACGATCACCCTGTCCTACGGCACGACCAATGCGTTCTATGCCATCATCGCCGCTGCCATCGCCATGCTCGTCATCGGCATGCCGATCAGTCGCTACGCCATCCGTCACGGCGTGGATATCGACCTTCTCACGCGCGGTGCGAGCTTCGGCTATATCGGCTCCACCATCACCTCACTGATCTATGCCAGCTTCACCTTCATGCTGTTTGCCATCGAGGCATCGATCATGACAGGCGCGCTGAACCTCGCCTTCGGAATTCCCCTCTGGATCGGCTATATTATCAGTGCCGTTGTCGTCATTCCGCTCGTCATCTACGGCGTGCAGCTCATCTCCCGCTTCCAGCTGATCACGCAGCCCTTCTGGATTGTGCTCAACATTCTGCCGTTCCTTTTCATCGCCTATTCGGACTGGGAGAAGTTCGACCTCTGGCGCGCTTTTGCCGGCATCGGCCATTCGAATGCGCAGGTCGGCGGTGCGGCACCGTTCGATCTGATCGAGTTCGGCGCCGCCTCCGCCGTCATTCTCGCACTGATGCCACAGATCGGCGAGCAGGTGGATTTTCTGCGCTTCCTGCCGCCGGAAGGCATGAAGAAGTGGCGGCATCGTCTCGCCGTCTTCCTCGCCGGCCCCGGCTGGGTCGTGGTGGGCGTGCCGAAGCTGCTCGCCGGCTCGTTCCTTGCGGTGCTCACGCTCTCCACCGGCGTCCCCGCGGGCGAGGCGGCCGACCCCTCCCGCATGTACCTCGCCGCCTTCGGCTACATGATCCCCAACGAAACGGCGGCGCTCGTTCTGATGGCGGCCTTCGTCGTGGTCTCGCAGCTGAAGATCAACGTCATGAACGCCTATGCGGGCTCGCTCGCCTGGTCGAATTTCTTCTCCCGCCTCACCCACAGCCATCCCGGCCGGGTCGTCTGGCTGGTGTTCAACGTCGCCATCGCCCTGCTCCTCATGGAGTTCGGCATCTACAAGCTGCTCGAAGCCACCCTCGGCGTGTTTTCCATCATCGCCATGTCCTGGCTCTGCACGCTCTCGGCCGATCTCTTCATCAACAAGCCGCTCGGCCTCTCGCCTGATGGCATCGAGTTCAAGCGCGCCCATCTCTACGATATCAATCCGGTCGGCCTCGGCGCCATGTTCACGTCCGCCGGCATTGCGCTTGTCGCGCATTTCGGCCTCTTCGGCACCGTCTTGGCATCGCTGTCGACCTATGTCACGCTCATCGCCTTCCTCGTCTCGCCTGCTATCGCCTACGCCACACGCGGCCGCTACTACCTCGCCCGCAAGCCACGCGCCCACTGGAAGATGCGCGCCACCATAACCTGCTCCATCTGCCAGCACCCGTTCGAGCCGGAAGACATGGCCTATTGCCCGGCCTATGCCGCGCCGATCTGTTCGCTCTGCTGCTCGCTGGACAGCCGCTGCCACGACATCTGCAAGCCGCATGCGCGGGTCAATGCGCAAACGGCGGCGGTCGCCCGCAAGCTCCTGCCCGAGCGGATCGTCGCAGCACTCGCCAGCCGGCTCGGCCGCTATGCCACCGCCGTCGTCATCGCCGTTTCCGCCATCGGCGCCATCCTCGCCATGATCGCCTACCAGACCGGTTCCGCTTCGCCGATCGCCGCCGAGGTGATCAACCGCACCATCGGCATCGTCTTCTTCGTGTTCACCGTCGTCACCGGCGTCGTCTGCTGGTTCTATGTGCTCGCCCACGACAGCCGTCTCGTGGCGGAGGAGGAATCCTCGCGCCAGAACACGCTTCTCCTGAAGGAAATAGCCGCCCACAAGAAGACGGATGCCGCCCTGCAATATGCCAAGGAGACGGCCGAAGCCGCCAACCGTGCCAAGAGCCGCTACGTCGTCGGCCTCAGCCATGAGCTGCGCACGCCCCTTAACGCCGTCATGGGCTATGCCCAGATCCTGGAGCGCGACGAGACGATCCCCGCCCCCCGGCAGGCGGCCATCCGCGTCATCAAGCGCAGCGCCGACCATCTCTCGGGGCTCATCGACGGCCTCCTCGATATCTCCCGCATCGAGGCCGGTCGGCTGCAGGTTTTCTCCAACGAGATCAATATTCTGGATTTCCTCGACCAGATCGTCGATATGTTCCGTCCCCAGGCTCAGGCCAAGGGCCTCGCCTTCGAGCATGTAAGGGCGCCCGGCCTGCCGACGCATGTCCGCACAGACGAGAAGCGCCTGCGCCAGATCCTCGTCAATCTTCTTTCCAACGCCGTCAAATTTACCGATCGCGGCGTCGTGCGCTTCGAGGTGGCTTATCGCAGTCAGGTTGCGACCTTTACCGTAACCGACACCGGTCGCGGCATCTCCGAGGCCGACCGCCCCCGCATTTTCGAGCCGTTCCAGCGCGGCGAGGCCGAAACGATCCGCCCCATGCCGGGCCTTGGCTTGGGCCTCACGATCACGCGGCTTCTGACCGAAACGCTGGGCGGCGAAATTCAGGTCACGAGCGAGCGAGACAAGGGCTCGACCTTCCGCGTGCGGCTGATGCTGTCGGCTGTTGCCCGCCCTGCGGCCGTTCCCACACCACAGCGAGACGTCACCGGCTATGCCGGTCCGCGCCGCACCATCGTCGTCGTGGACGACAACGAGGATCACCGCGAACTCATGCGCGAGGTACTGATCCCGCTCGACTTCGTCGTTCTCACAGCCATCGGCGGCGCCGAGTGCCTGACGCTCATCGAGGGCATCGAGCCCGATCTCTTTCTGGTCGATATCTCCATGCCCGGCATGAGCGGCTGGCAGCTGGTCTCGCGCCTGCGCGAGCACGGGCAGACCGCGCCCATCATCATGCTGTCGGCCAACATAGGGGACGGCAGTCTGGCCAGCCAGCACACCGGCCACAACGATACGCTCGCCAAGCCTTTCGTCATCCGGCAGCTTAGGGACAAGATTGCCGTCAATCTCGGCCTTGAGTGGACGCATGACGACCCCGCACAGCCGGCCGAGCCCGCAGCACCCCGGCCCGTCCTTGTCCCCGACGCATCGCATATCGAGGAACTGATCCGGCTCGGCGAAATCGGCTATATCAGGGGCATCGAGGCAAAACTTACCGAGCTTGCGCGCGACGCCGCCTACCAGCCCTTTGCCGACGCGGCCCGCGCCTACGTGCAGGCATTCGACATGGCAGGCTACGCCACCTTCCTCGAAACCGCCGCCGTGCGAAGCGATCCGCCGCCCGAAGGAGACCACCGGTGAGTGACGCCCCCCGCCCCCGCGACATCGTCCTGATCGTCGATGACAGCCCGGAAACCCTCGGCTTCCTCACCGACGCGCTGGAGCAATCCGGCTTTTCGGTCCTGATCGCCACATCCGGCCCGGCCGCATTGAAGGTGGTCGACAAGATCACGCCGGACATCGTGCTCATGGACGCCGTCATGCCGGATATGGACGGTTTCGACACTTGCCGGCGGCTCAAGGCCCTTGCCGACATCGCCCCCGTGCCCGTGATCTTCATGACCGGGTTGACCGAGACGGAGCACATCGTCCACGCGCTCGAATCCGGCGGGGTGGACTACCTCTCAAAACCGATCAATATCGATGAACTGCGCGCGCGCATCCGCGTCCACCTTGGCAACGCCCGCTCCACCCAAAGCGCCCGGGTCGCGCTGGATGCTACCGGCCGGCATCTGCTTGCGGTGCGTGGCGATGGCGCGCTGCACTGGTCCACGCCGCAGGCGACCCGATTGATCGAGGCCGCGATCGGCTCGGAGAACGGGCTCGATGCCGTCTCCGACCAGATCGCCATTTTCCTGCGCGACCGCACCAGTGGCAGGGACGCACCCCTCGTCATCGAAAGCGCTGGCGTGCCAGTGCTCCAACTCGCCTTTCTCGGCACCATCGGCAGCGACGAATACCTGTTCCGCCTGACCGCCGTCAGCCAGACCACAGATGAGGAAGCCCTCCGCCGGCATTTCTCGCTGACAATGCGCGAGGCCGAAGTCCTCGTCTGGATCGCAAAGGGCAAATCCAATCGCGACATCGCCGAAATCCTCGGCCTCTCCGCCCGCACCGTCAACAAGCACCTTGAGCAGATCTATGTAAAGCTGGGCGTCGAGAACCGGGCATCGGCTGCGGTGAAGGCGACGAATGCGTTGATCACGTCGTAAGGTCCCTCACTCCGCCGTGAAGGAGACAGCTATGGTGACGCTTCAGATCGATGCCTTCCCCTCCCAGGACGAGATCGCGGCATTGTGGATCGCAGCATGGAACGAAAGCCCAACGCGGGATTTCTCGAACGTGCTCCAGCGCAGCCTCGCGCACGTCTGCGCTTACGATAGTGAGGAACTTGTCGGCTTCGTCAACATAGCATGGGATGGCGGTATCCACGCCTTCCTGCTCGACACCTGCGTCCACCCGCGGCTTCAGCGCCGAGGCATAGCACGACGCATGGTCACGACAGCGCGAGACCTTGCGTCCGGGAGAGGCGCACAGTGGCTTCACGTCGATTTCGAACCGCACCTGACGTCCTTCTACAGCGCATGCGGCTTCACGCCGACATCTGCCGGTATCGTCCGACTGTCTTGAACGAAACACAGTCCGAGCCGCCATACCCTCTAGAGTATCCGTTTTGATCAAGCGAGTTTTGGTGCCCATTTCGATTTTTCCGCAGTAAGGCATTTGCGAGGACAATGAGCTTTCGCATGACGGCTGTTATGGCGACTTTCGGTGGCTTTCCGGCTTTAACGAGGTCTTCGTACTTCGTCTTGAGGTCCGGGTTGAAGCGGCATGCGACAAGGGCTGGCATATAGAGCGCATGGCGGACGATGGGCCTTCCGCCAGCAATGAAAGCGCGTCCGGTCCATCGTCCTGACTGGCGGCTTATGGGAGCTAGTCCGCATAATGCGGCTGCAGCCTTCTCATCCAGTTCGCCCAGTTCGGGCATCTCGATGAGGAGCGTGAAGGCTGTGATCTGCGAGACGCCAGGAATCGAAACGAGGATATCGAACCTGACTTTGAGGGAAACATCTGCACGGATCAGCGCCATGATGGCCTCGTCCACAGCCTTCATCTGGCGCTCGATCCTGTGCGCCGATCCATCGGACAATGGCGGCAAAACCCTTGCGGTCATTGGCAACCTTCAAGGTTCTTCCGTCCGGCAGGCTGTGCAGATCGATATGGTCTTTCGAGATGTCTGCGCCGATGGTAATATCCGTCATCTTTTCTCATCTCCCATGCTTGTCATCCGAGCCTTGAAACTCGGGTATCCGTTCAGGACGATTGGAAAAGATGGGGACGATCAAACTCTAACTCGGCCCGGTATTCGTCAGAATGGCGGCCTCGCATTTCACGATCCGTCCCCCATCGCCGGAAGAGAATGGCCGTCCTCTCCGGCGCTTCTTTATCTCACGAAGAAGCACGGAAATCATAAGACAAGCATTTCCGGTGAACACGGGTTCACCGGAAATGCTTTATCCTCTTGTTTTCTCCGCATTGTCCGACGCCGAAGCGATCCCGCTTCGGCTGGAAATGCTCTAAAACGGAAAAGCCCGGCACAGGGCCGGGCTCTCCTCGTCTCGAACATGACGGCCGAAGCCGTTATGTCTTACATCTGCGGGAAGTAGCTGTACTTGCCGTCCGGGCCCTTCTTCCACTCGTACATGACGTAGCCGGGAAGCTTCGGGTCGCCCTTTTCGTCGAAGGACATGTCGCCGAGAACGGTCTTGAACGGACCCTTTTCCTTCATCGCGGTGGCAACGGTTTCAGGATCGATCGAGCCGGCGGCCTTCGCAGCTTCTGCGATCGTCTGCAGAGCGGCATAGGAGTAGAGCGTGTAGGCTTCCGGGTTGAAGCCGGCGGTCTTGAACTTCTCGACCAGTTCCTTGTTCTCCGGGCGGAGCGTCGGATCGGGGCCGAAGGTGTTGAGCGTGCCGGCAACGGCATCGCCAGCGATCGAGGCCAATTCGTTGGAGACGATACCGTCGCCCGAAACGAGTGTTGCCTTGAGGCCCTGGTCTGCCGACTGGCGGATGATCAGGCCGGCTTCCGTGTGGAGACCACCCCAGTAGATGACGGAAACGCCGGCTTCCTTCATCTTTGCGATGAGGGCCGAGAAGTCCTTGTCGCCGGTGTTGACGCCTTCGTACATGACTTCCGTCATGCCGGCAGCGTTCATCGCCTTCTTGGTTTCGTCGGCAAGACCCTGGCCGTAAGGCGTCTTGTCATGAATGACGGCGACCTTGGCGTCCTTGAACTTTTCAGCGAGGTAGGCGCCGGCAACGCCGCCCTGCTGGTCGTCACGACCGCAGGTGCGGAACGTGTTCCACAGGCCGCGCTCGGTGAAGACCGGGTTGGTTGCAGCCGGCGTGATTTCGAGGATGCCGTTTTCTGCGTATACTTCCGACGCGGGGATCGAAACGCCCGAGTTGAAGTGACCGATGACGTATTTCACGCCGTCAGCGACGAACTTGTTGGCAACCGAAATGCCCTGCTTCGGGTCGGACACGTCGTCGCCGAGAACGATCTTGATCTGCTCGCCGTTGATGCCGCCGGCAGCATTGATGTCAGCAGCTGCCTGCTCGGCACCCTTCTGGAGCTGTGCGCCGAACGCGGCGTTCGGGCCGGTCAGCGGACCGGCAACAGCGATCGTGATGTCTGCCCAGGCCTGGCCGCTGAACGCGACCATCGCCGTCAGCGCAACAGCCGACAAAAGTGACTTCTTCATCCTGTAACTCCCAATTTTCAAGCGGGTCTGTTGCCATAGCCAACGCAGTTCCCACTCTGACTGCGCCGGTGTTCGTTGTGGCCGAGGCGATGCGCCTGCGGCTGTTCCCTTTTTATTTATTCTTCCACGAGAAGGGCGATGCCTTCTCGTAAAGCCAGTAGTAGCTGCTGACCATTTGGCGTGTCCGGTAGAAACGGAAGCCAGCGGTAGAAAACAGCAAAAGAATGATCGTGTCCACGACGTAGTAGTGCAGGCTGAACATCGTGCCGTTGAACAGTGCGTGATGCACGAAACGGATGCCGAGACCGAGCAACATGGTGTAGACCACGACGGTCGTATAGGTCTGCCAACCGTCCGCGACGCTCTTGCCTGTGCGCCAGGCGGTCCAGCCGCCGAGCACGCAGGTGATCAGCATGAACTGAAGGATCGAAGGCTCTTCGTGAAGAATGCCCTGCATGTCAGAAACTCCCGATGGAAGGGATGAAGGAAGCGGCGCTCAATGGTGCCCGCCTTCGAGATAGGCGGCGCGCACTTCCGGATTGGCCAGCAACTCCCGGCCGCCGCCGCTCATCGTCACCTGTCCGTTCACCATGACGTAGCCGCGATGCGACAGCTTGAGTGCGGCGAACGCGTTCTGCTCGACGAGGAACACGGTCAAGCCTTCCTCCTCGTTCAGCTTCTTGATTGCCGCGAAGATGCCCTTGACGATCAGCGGTGCGAGACCGAGCGACGGTTCGTCGAGAAGGAGAAGCTTCGGGCGGGCCATCAGCGCGCGGCCGATGGACAGCATCTGCTGCTCGCCACCCGACAGCGTGCCGCCGCGCTGCGACTGGCGCTCCTTCAGGCGCGGAAACAGCGTGAAGATCTTCTCGATATCCTCGTTGAAATATTTGAGGTTATCGAGGCTCGCACCCATCTGCAGGTTTTCGTAAACCGTCATGCGTGGAAAGATGCGACGGCCCTCGGGCGACTGGGCGATGCGCAGCCGGGCGATCTCGTGGGTCGGCATGCGGGTGATGTCCTGACCATCGAAGATGACCGAGCCGGTGCGCGCCTGCGGGCTGCCGCAGATCGTCATCATCAGCGTCGATTTGCCGGCGCCGTTCGCCCCGATCATGCAGACGATCTCGCCGGGCTCCACCATGACATCGACGCCGCCGAGCGCGCGGATGTTGCCGTAGTAGGTCTCGACGTTCTTGACGTGAAGCAGCGGGCTCATGGGCGCTCTCCCGTGCTGCCGGTACCATGCCCGACCGTGGCCGCAACCTCTTCCACTTCCGCGATCACCTCGTCGACCTCATCATCCTCGACGCCGAGATAGGCCGCGATGACCTTCGGGTCGTTTTGTACGAATTGCGGATTGCCGTCCGAGATCTTCTGTCCGTATTCCAGCACGACGACGTGGTCGGAAATCTCCATGACGACCGACATGTCGTGTTCAATCAGCAGGATCGATGTGCCGGTGTCGGTACGGATATCGCGCAGCAGCGTGTTGAGCGCCAGCGACTCACGCGGGTTGAGACCGGCGGCGGGCTCGTCCAGGCAGAGAAGCTCCGGCTGCGTGCACATGGCGCGCGCGATTTCCAGCCGGCGCTGGGCACCATAGGGAAGATCGCCGGCCGGATCATCGGCACGGTCGGTCAGCGATGCCTTGTCGAGCCAGTATTTCGCAAGCTCGATACTGGCCAGCGACGCCTTCTTGTAGGCCGGGAAGCCGAAGAGGCCGAGAATGGTGTAGCCCGAAGCCCGCATCAGCGCATTGTGCTGGGCGACCAGCAGGTTTTCCAGCACCGTCAGACCCGAGAACAGGCGAATGTTCTGGAAGGTACGGGCGACCTTTGCCCGCTTGGTGATCTCGAAGTCCGGCAGGCGCTCCAGCAGGAACTCCTTGCCGCCCTTCTGCCGCATCGTGATCATGCCCATCGTCGGCTTGTAGAAGCCGGTGATGCAGTTGAACACGGTGGTCTTGCCGGCCCCGTTCGGGCCGATAAGGGCGGTGATCTCGCCGCGCGTGGCTTCGAACGAGAAGTCGTTGATGGCCATCAGGCCGCCGAAGCGCATGGAGAGATGTTCGACCTTGAGGATTGGATCCTTGGACATTGTCGTCGCCGTTCCCGTAACCATCAGCCGTGCCCTTCCTTGGTAAAGCTTCCCGACACGTTCTTGGCTTTGTGGAGGAAGGCTGACGGTGCGCGGGAACCGACGAAGCCACGCGGCTTGAACAGCATCACGACCACCATGGCGAGACCGAAGATGAGCATGCGGTAGAGTTCCGGGGTGAATTCAGGGCCGAAGACGACCTTGAGGAAGTTCATTTCGCGCAGCAGCTCGGTGCCGCCGACCATGACCACGGCTGCAATCGCGATGCCGGTCAGCGAACCCATGCCGCCGAGAACGACGATGGCGAGGATGACGGCGGACTCGATGAACACGAAGCTCTCCGGCGAAACGAAGCCCTGACGGGCTGCGAAGAACGAGCCGGCGAAACCGCCGAACATGGCGCCCGTGGCAAAGGCTGTGAGCTTGGTCGTGACCGTGTTGATGCCGAGCGAGCGGCAGGCGATCTCGTCTTCACGCAACGCTTCCCAGGCACGACCGATCGGCATGCGGCGCAGCCGGATGGTGACATAGGCCGTGAGCATGCAAAGAAGCAGGATCACGTAGAACAGGAAGATCTTGTAGTAGGCAGAGGACATCGGCAGGCCAAAGGCCTTGGCGAAATTCGACGGCGAACCGACATCGAACGACCAGATGCCGAAGATCGATGCCTTTGCGATACCCGAGATCCCGAAGGTGCCCTTGGTGACTTCCGTCCAGTTGATCAGGACGAGACGGATGATTTCGCCGAAGGCGAGCGTCACGATGGCGAGATAGTCGCCCCGAAGCCGCAAGACGGGGAAGCCGAGGATAATGCCCCAGAGCGCTGCAAAAATACCGGCGAGCGGCAGAAGCACCCAGAAGGACAGGCCGAAATGCGTCGACAGAAGCGCGTAGGAATAGGCGCCGACAGCATAGAAGGCGACGTAGCCGAGATCGAGCAGGCCTGCGAGGCCGACCACGATGTTCAGACCCCAAGCCAGCATGACGTAGATCAGGATCTGGATGCCGAAATTGTCGACCAGCAGCAGGGAACCCTGGACGCCGCGCAGCATGACCGACACCGGCGGATAGATCAGCAGCGCGATCAACGCGATCTTCAGGAAGTGGCGGTGAAAGAAGCCCTTGTCCTCGGAAACGTCGAGAATGCCGCTCTTAGCCTTCGCGAGCTTGCGCTTGTCCAGCGCCGGCCGGATGAAGGCGACGTTGAGGAAGCGACCGACGGCGGCGACACCGACGAACACGGCAAGCAGGCCCCAGCGCATACGCCAGACGAGCTCGTTGTTGATGTTCTGGTAGGTCTCCACACCCACGAACAGGCAGAAGAGGCCGAGCGAGACGAGGCCCGCGAAGAAGGCTTCCTTGAAGGCGCGCGCCATGAGGCTTGGCTCTTCGTGGGGATCGGCAACAGAGGGAGAGGAAATGTTCGCCATGGACTTATACCTTCTCCACTTCGGGCCGGCCGAGAATGCCGGTCGGCTTGAAAATCAGAACGACCGCGAGGATGACGAAGGTTGCGACGTCCTTGTAGGCGATGGAGAAATAGGCAGACCAGAGGCTTTCGATGAGGCCGATGAGGATGCCCCCGAGAACGGCGCCCGGCAGAGAGCCGATGCCCCCGAGAACGGCTGCCGTAAAGGCCTTCACGCCGGGAATGAAGCCGTCTGTGAAGACGGAAACACCATAATACATCAGATACATCGTGCCGGCGACGGCAGCGAGCGCGGCGCCCATGATGAAGGTGATGGAGATCGTGCGGTCCACGTCGATGCCGAGCAGCGCCGCCATCTTGCGGTCCTGCTCGGTGGCCCGCTGGGCGCGGCCGAGCGGCGTCTTGTTGACGATGTACCAGAAGATCGTGAGCAGCACGGCGGTGACGACGATGATCACGATCTGCTTCAGCGAGATCGAGATGCCGAGCACCTGGAAGTTGGAGTTTACCAGCGGCGGGATCGGCTTGTTACGCGGACCCTGCACGACCTGGATGAAGTTGGACAGCGCGATCGACATGCCGATGGCGGTGATCAGCGGCGCAAGCCGGAAGGACCCGCGCAACGGCCGGTAGGCGATCCGCTCGATCGTCCAGTTCCACAGACCCGCCAGCAGCATGGCCACGATCATCATCACCAGAAGGGCGAGGACGACAGGAATGCCGGCAAAGAGAGATGTGAGAAGCAGGAAGACGATGAGGGCCGCAAAACTGCCCAGCATGAAGATGTCGCCATGGGCGAAGTTGATCATGCCGATAATGCCGTAGACCATCGTATAACCGATGGCGATCATGCCGTAGATAGATCCGAGAGTCAGCCCGTTGACGAGCTGCTGGACGAAATACACCATCTATTTTCCCCTGGACCAGATCCCTTGTCGGGTCCGGCCTCTTGTTCTGCAGTCCTTTTAGGACCCGACGTTTGCGGGGATTCCATACTGTTTTCGCTCGAAAAGAAAAGCACAAAAAGGAGGCACCCAACAGATTCTTTTCCGTCGGGAAAATTTTTGGCGGTTTCCTCGGCAATCCGCCGGGAGGAAAGCAGATGCCGCTTACATTTTAAGCATATCAGCATATCGCCAAGATCTTTCGGCCAGCGGGCCATGCCGATATCGGCCTGTATTTGCTTGGCAAACGTGCCCCGCGCGTGACGCGACGGTAAGACAGCCCTTACATCATCCGTCCATGACACCACGAATTGTAACGCACGGTCACAGGGATTTGCCTGACGAATGAGGCAGAACCCTGTATGGTTGTGGCGACAACGCGGTAGGCGCCGGGACGCAGGCCACCGCAAGGCCGAAAAGGAGCGCGGCAGGCGCGATGTTGGACGTGTTGGAGAGGGCGGCGATAGAGGCCGGGCGGGCGATCATCGACGTCTATAATGTGGTTGCGGAAGTCCGCTATAAGGAGGATGCGTCTCCGGTCACGGATGCGGACGAGAGCGCGGAGCGCATCATCCTGCGACATCTTCAGGGTGCTTTTCCCGGCATTCCCGTGGTTGCGGAGGAAGCCGCTTCGGCAGGCCGCATTCCCGATATCGATGGCCGCAACTTTTTCCTCGTCGATCCGCTGGATGGAACGAAAGAATTCGTCGGCCGAAACCATGATTTCACGGTCAACATCGCGCTGATCGAACGGGGTACTCCAACGCTCGGCGTCGTCTATGCGCCGGCGCTCGGCATCCTCTATGCCGCGGAGCGCAACAGGGCCCGCAAATCCGTCGTGTCCGGCCAGACGGATATCGGTGTCCCCACCGTCATCGGCTGTCGCCAGCGCGGCGACCGGATCGTCGCGCTCGCCAGCCGCTCGCACAACAGCGCGGAGACGATCGCCTATCTCGCGGAACATGGCGTCACCGATTACGAGTCGGTCGGCTCTTCTTTGAAATTCTGCCTTCTCGCCGAAGGTCTCGCCGATATCTATCCGCGCCTCAGCCGCACGATGGAATGGGATACGGCAGCCGGCGATGCCGTACTGCGCGCTGCCGGCGGGGAAACCGTGACGATGGATGGCAATCCTCTCTTCTACGGCAAGCGCAACCAGATCTATGACGTTGACTTCGCCAATCCGCATTTCGTTTCCCGCGGCCGGGCCTGAGCCATAGGGCGTCCTGCCACGTGACGTCTCTCACCGCTCATGACGTGACGGCACGGGGAATGAAAACGGAAAAAATCTCGTAGAAACAGTGCCGCACCCCCCTGCGGCTCCCCGCTCTCCAGACGGCGCGCACACTGCCGGCACCCCCGACAGGAGATGCCGATGAGCGAGATAACCCCGAACCTCGAAATGCCCTTTATCCTGCCGTCGCAGGCGCAGAAGCATGTGACGCACAACGAGGCTCTGCAGCGGCTGGATGCCGTGACGCAACTCGTGATCGCGGCGCATCTGGCCGATCCACCTGCAAATCCAGGCGAAGGCGCATGCTTCGAGATTGCGCCGTCGCCCACGGACGAATGGACGGGTAAGGCCGGAAAGCTTGCAATATGGCAGGATGGCACCTGGACCTTCGTCACCCCCCGTCCCGGCTGGCGCGCCGTCTTCGCAAGCGATGGCCGCCTTTACATCCACGACGGCACGGCGTTTCGCCCCTACGACGCTGTTGCGGGGATCGAGCGGCTGGGCGTCAACGCGACTGCCGACGAGGTGAACCGGCTCGCGGTGTCGGCGGATGCAACGTTGCTCAGCCATGCCGGGCACGGCCATCAGCTGAAGATCAACAAGGCTTCCCCCGGCGACACCGCCAGCCTCCTCTTCCAGAGTGGCTGGTCGGGACGTGCGGAAATGGGTCTGAACGGAACGGATAGATTTGCGATCAAGACCAGCCCGGACGGCGCGGTCTGGCAGGAAGCCTTGAGCATCGATTCGGCTGGCCGTGTTCACCTGCCGCACCGACCCGTCGTTCGCGCAAGCACGGCGGCGGGCACGGCAACTCCGGCGGACGGCAGTGAAAGCGGGTTTGCGACGATGCCGGTGTCGCAGGGCGGGTTCGCGCTCGGGACGGACGTTCCCGGCGGAGGCAAGAATCTCGTCGTGCCGGCAACCGGACTCTATCTCGTCACCCTCAAAGCTGAGGTCGAGCCGATCGGCGCCTTCGCGCTTGCGGTGCGGTCGGGAACGCAGACGATCGTGACGCTACGTGCGTTTTCCGGCCCCTCACCTCGTCATGACGCATCGGCGACCGGTCTCGCAGCCCTGACGGCCGGAGATACTTTGACATTGGCGCATACGGGAAGCGCCACCATCACCTTTGGCGAAGACCGGACGGACGTGCTTATCGCGATGCTGTAGAAGGGGCTTCAGCTTCGGCGGGTGTCTCTCCGGCATCCGCCGAGCCCGATACGGAGGCCAGCAGCTGGCTCATCGACGTCTCGTTGAACGGCTTGGTGATGCGCGGCCGGTCACGATGACTGCCGGGAAACATTGCGCTTTCGCCATAACCGCTGACGAAACCGAACGGCGTATCGCGAGAGACGAGGATGTTGGCGAAATCGAAGCTCGTCTCGCTACCGAGATTGACGTCAAGGAGCGCGAAATCGAACGCGTGCTCCTCCACGAACTGCTTGGCCTGTGCAACATTGGTGGCGATATCGACGGCCTCGACGCCAAGCGTCCGCAGAATATCTTCTGCTTCCATCGCAATGATGAAATTGTCTTCCAACACGAGGACGCGTTTGATTGACGATAGTGTTTCCAAACGCAGCACCAAGATCCATTCGTTGAGAGGCTGTTCGGGTTGCCCAGCCCACAAATATGATTCGACGTCCCCGAATTCAACACTAGTGCCTAAAGCGCCAGCTCACATTAAAATAAGACATATGGAAGACTGCCCGCAGGTAACGGGGAGCGCGATGCTTTACCGTTAAGAGGTTACCCCCGTTGCCTCGTATAGAGCCGCAGAAGCCTTCCAGTGTTTTCGAAATCCCTTATGCCGGACTGGAACTTTTAACCCTTCAGGCGCATTCTGTCGTCGGGGAATAATGGGAGGATATCATGACAGCCAGCGAAATTGAAAGACTGGAACAAGCAGCGAGAAGCGTATTCGGTCACGACGATGGCGATACGCTGATAACTCAGGAAAAGCAGAGCTTTACGGACCGGCTCCGCGCCTTTTTCCAGAAGCGTATGGCGGTTCGCGCAGTTTCTTCGCCAAGCTATTAGGCCCTCGCTCGGCGTTCATCAAATGAATGGACGCCGGACGACCTCGAGCCCGTCCCAATCGGCAACCCGCATCAGCCCGTCGGCATCCAGCACGTCGCACCCGCGATCTGCCCAGCGGATGAGGTTGCGTTCGGCCAGCTTCTTCAGCGTCTTGTTCGTGTGAACGATCGAGAGACCCAGCGTATCCGCGACGTGTTGCTGCGTGAGCGGTATCGAGACGCGCTCGCCTCTGAAGAGGTTTGACGCGCCTGCGCGCTGCGACAGGAACGACAGCAGGTAGGCCGCCCGCTCCAGTGCTGTGCGGCGTCCGATGCTCAACAGATGCTCATCGAGAATCCGCTCTTCCTGGGAAGCGATCCAGGTAACGTCGAAAGCCAGATCGGGATGGTTGCGGTAAACCTGCCCAAGGCGCTCGCGCTCGAATACGCAGAGCGTCAGTGCTGACAGCGCCTCCACCGAATGCTTCATCTCCCCCATCAAGCTGCCCTGCAAGCCGACGAGATCGCCCGGCATGATGTAGTTCAGGATCTGCCTCCGGCCGTCGCCCAGCATCTTGTAGCGAAAACCCCACCCGGACAGCACGGTGAACAGGTGCGCACTGTGGCTGCCCTCGACCAGAACCGTGGTTCCCGCATCGACCGAGAGTTCGCCGGTCTTGAAGTGCGAAACGAAGGCCAGTTCCTCGGGCTGAAATTCGCGGAAAGTCGGCAGATGACGCAGGGGACATTGGTCGCACGGCGTCTGCCGGCTATTGCGCGTTCTCGGGGGATACATTGGGACTCGAATAGGAGACGATGGATGACGAAGCGAAAGAAAAGGCTCGGCTAGGCAGTCTGGCGCTGGAGGACAAGAGGAAGGCAGGCGGAGCCAGGAGGATGGACTTGAGCCTTCTCCTTACCTAGTTTCGCGCGCGACACTATTAAATTTGCTAACCGCACGCCTCATAATCGGGGCTGCAGAGTTCGGATCCACCATGACACATGCCGCCCTCGCCGCCAATGCCGTTGCCCTCGTCACCGGAGCAGCCTCCGGCATCGGCCTCGCCGCCGCCCGTCGCTTCGCGTCTCTCGGCATGAAGGTCGTTCTGGCCGACCGCAAGGGAGACCGGCTGACGGAGGCAGCGCGGTCTGTGGCCGAAGCTTCGCCGCATGGCAGCGAGGGCATTCTCGCCTGCGCGACGGATGTCTCGGAACTGGAAGCGCTCGAAGCCTTGCAGGAAGACGTGATCGAGCGGTTCGGCAAGGTCCATGTTCTCATGAACAATGCCGGGATCCAGCCCGGAAGCGCGCTCTTCGGCCCGCTGGAGAACTGGGAGCGCGTGATGGCCGTCAATCTCGGGGGCGTCATCAATGGCACGCGGGTATTCGGCCCGGGCATGATCGCGCATGGCGAACCCGGCCTGATCATCAATACCGGCTCCAAGCAGGGCATCACCACTCCGCCCGGAGACCCCGCTTACAACGTCGCGAAAGCCGGCGTCAAAGCCTTCTCGGAAGCGCTCGAGCACGAGTTGCGCAACACGGCCGGCTGCCGGATCGCGTCGCATCTTCTCATCCCCGGATTTGTCTATACCGGCCTCACTGCCAACGGCCGTACGGAAAAGCCCGATGCTGCATGGACACCGGAGCAGACGGTGGACTTCATGATGGACGGCATCGCGCACGGCGACTTCTACATCCTCTGCCCGGACAACGACGTCAGCCGGGCGCTGGACGAAAAGCGCATCCTCTGGGCCGCCGGCGATATCGTGGAAAACCGCCCGCCGCTTTCCCGCTGGCACCCCGACTATGTCGAAGCCTTCCGGACCTACCTGACGAAAGACCGGCCGCGGCAGTCGGGAGACATCGCATGACGGACATTTCAGCGGGCTCCGCCTTTGACAGCGCGCACGCCACCAGCGGCCTCCATCACATCACGCTGATCACGCGAAAGGTGCAGGCGAATGTCGATTTCTACGCCGGTTTCCTTGGTTTGCGCCTCGTCAAGCGCACGGCGGGCTTCGAGGATGCAGCTCAGTTGCACCTCCTTTATGGCGATCGTATCGGCACGCCCGGTTCGCTCGTCACCTTCCTCGTCTGGGAGGACGGTGGGCCGGGCCGTGTCGGTGAAGGCCAGCCGAGCGAGATTGCCTTTGCCATCGCCCCGGGTTCGATCGGCTTCTGGCTGCAACGCGCCTTGCGCTACCTCGTCCCCGTTTCCGGTCCGGCACCGGAATTCGGCGAGCCTGTGCTGCGTCTGAAAGATCCGGATGGCGTTATCGTCAAGCTGGTGGGAACGACGGATATTGCAGGCTCCGAGCCTGCCTACGCCGCCGACATCCCGCCAGAAGATGCGATACGCGCGCTGCGCGGCGCTACCATTCTGACCAGCCGACCTGTGGATACAGCAGCCTTCCTCGAACGTCACACGGGCTTCCGCTCGGCCGAGAGAACCGAAACGATCGAACGCCTGCGCTCGGATGCGGGCGACGTGATCGACGTTCGCGACGCCACGGGCTTCTGGACGTCTGCGCCCGGCACCGGCACCATCGACCACATTGCCGTGCGTGCGCCCGACCGCGCAGCCGTGAAGGCTTTGCGGGACCGTCTTGGCGCAGAAGACGCCGGCCCGACACCCGCGCATGACCGCACCTATTTCTTCTCCCTCTATGTGCGCGAACCCGGCGGCAGCCTCATCGAGGTCGCGACCGACGGGCCCGGCATGACGATCGACGAGGACGAACCGACCCTTGGCACCCGGTTGTTCGTGCCCGGACAGGGCGAGGACGGCCCGGACGAGGACATCACCGTTCTTCTCCCGCAATTCGGCCTTCCGGGAGAGGAGCGTTTCGCTGCCCGCGATCTGCCCTTTATCCACCGACTGCACCAGCCGGCGGAGCCGGACGGCACGACGCTGTTCCTGCTTCATGGCAGCGGCGCGAATGAGCTCAGCCTCCTGCCGCTCGCGCGCAAGGCTGCGCCGCATGCGCTGCTTGTCGCCCTTCGCGGTCGCAGCCTCGAGGAAGGCGCACCGCGCTTTTACAGGCGCCTCGGCGCCGCGACGTTCGATCAGGCCGATATCGCAAGCGAAGCAGAGGCTCTCGTCGCCTTCGTTGAGGGTGCGGCGGCCGGTTACGGCATCGACCTCGCGCGCGCCACGTTCCTTGGCTACTCGAACGGTGCGAACATGATCGCCGCGACACTCTTCCTGCAGCCGGGCCTTATCCGTCGCGCTGTGCTTCTGCGGAGCATGATGCCGCTGGAGACCATCCCGCCGGCGGACCTCTCGGGCACCGACGTGCTGATCGTCTCGGGAGCCGACGACAGCTTCAACGCGTACCGGCCGGCGCAAGTGGAAGCTTTATCGCAGGCAGGCGCGGAGACGACCGTCGTCACGCTGGCCGCCGGCCATGAACTTTCGCCCGAGGATGCAGGGACGATCACCGGCTGGCTGGGTGCGCTCCCCCGATAACGAGCGCCGGGGGGCGGGCACGTCGCGTTCGGCTATTTACGGAAGTCGATCTTGACCCGCGCGACGGGAAGGATCGTCTTCCACACGACGGCCGTGTTCGACATGGTCTTGCCGTCGCGCGAGAATGTCAGCGTATCGAAGAACCGGTAGACATCCTGCTTCGGGCCGGGATCGAGATCGACGAGGTAGTTGAATCGCACGACGTTGCCGTCCACCCGCACCGTTGTCCCGCCGATAACGTCCTCACGTGTTCCGCTATAGGTCGCGGGGCCGGTTCGCACGAAATGCCAGGTCTTGCGCTCCTTCTGCCCGTCATTGTAGCGGATGTCCTCCCGCAGCGTGAGCCCGGTCTTCGTCACCGTGCCGCGCAGTGCGATATCGAGTTCCCGCCGCGTGCCGTTGATGGCGCGAAACGTGCCCTCTGCCGTCGTTTGCCCCCTGAAGAAGCGCTCCATGACGGTCTCTCGCATACCGCTTGCGCTCTGGGCAAAGGCGCCGCTGGAAACGGACAAGAGGGATGCGGCAAGACTGGCGGCGAAAAGGGCGGTCGATGCGATCTTCATGATGATCTCCGTTCTGTCATGAGGATGATACGGATCTGCCGGCAAAACGGTTTCCTTCGCATGGAAAAACAACCCTGTGCACGAAAGCGTCAGCGGCCTTTTGCCGCCACCTTCTGGAAATATCCGGAAAATCGACTTAACCTCCGGCCGAACCCGTTTTCGGCGCAAATCAGCCACCATTCTCCTTGAACCCTCAGGCGCCCGATTTCTTTCGACGCTGATCCGCGGCGGCCTCCCAACCTCCGGCCCAGCGTCACCTCACAGGAACGAACCCATGCCGAAATTCAATCCGCTGGTCGCCCGGCTGTCGCCGCCGCCCGTTCCCTCGGTCGCCGCCTGGGCCAAGAGCTACGACGGAAGCCGAGGCCCGCTGCTCGACCTGAGCCAAGCCGTTCCGGGTTATCCGCCGCACCCCGACATGCTGGCATGGCTCGGCGAGGCCGCAGCCTCCAAGCAGGCGGCGGGCTACGGGCCGATCGAGGGAGAAATCCCCCTGCGCACCGCCTATGGCACGCATGTCGCCGCGCTTTACGGCGCGCCGCTCACCGGCCGTAACGTTCAGATCACCGCCGGCTGCAATCAGGCCTTCGTCGCAACCGTCATCGCGCTTGCGGGTGCCGGCGACACAATCCTGATGACCAATCCCTATTACTTCAATCACGAGACGACGCTGTCGATGCTCGGCATCAACGTCGATATCGTGCCCTGCGATGCCGCAAGCGGCTTCATTCCGGATGTGGCCTCCATCGAAGCGTCCCTGCATGCAGGCGTAAAGGCGCTCGCTCTGGTCTCGCCGAACAATCCGACGGGTGCCGTCTATCCCGCCGCCCTTCTTGCCGATATTTTCGACCTCTGCCGCCGCAACGATATCTGGCTGATCCTCGACGAGACCTATCGGGACTTCCTGACCGACACGGCCGAGCCGCCACACGGGATCTTCTCGATTGAAGGCTGGCAGAACCACTTCGTCAGCCTCTACAGCTTCTCCAAGTCCTACTGCATCCCCGGCCACCGGATCGGCGCGATCACCTGCGGCATGCAGACGGTCCACCAGATCGCCAAGATCATGGACAACCTGCAGATCTGCCCGCCCCGCGCCGGTCAGATCGCGCTGGTCAAGGCGATCCCGGCCCTTGCCGACTGGCGGGAAGAGAATCGACTGGAAATCGGCAGGCGGAGCGCTGCGATGCAGGCCGTGATGGCAGGTCTTGAAGGCTGGAAGCTCGAATCCATCGGCGCCTATTTCGCCTATGTCCGCCACCCCTACCCCGACATCAGCGCCGAATTCGTTGCGGGCAAGCTTGCCACGCTCGCAGGCGTCGTGTGCCTACCCGGCGATTATTTCGGTGAGATCCAAGAGGGCTTTCTCCGCTTCGCCTTCGCAAATGCGGATGTCGAGACCATCGGCCTTCTGCGCCAGCGCCTTGAGGACTTCAAGCTTCCGGGCATTTGACGTCGGGGGGTATTCAACTGTCTGAAACGACGAAACCGGATCGCAGCACGACGCTGCGATCCGGTTCGGGATGTGAGAAAGCGATTAGATCGCTCCGAAGACACAGGCTCCAATGAAGGCGAAGGCTGCAACGAGCGTCAGCGTGCGCAGGACGGCATGCAAGCCTGGTAGGGCTGCCGTCGAGACAGCGTTTGAATATCGGGCGTGGGGTACGTGCAGGACCTGTTTCGACGTTCGCATCATATCCTCCAGAATAAGCGAGCCGCGTTCACATTTCGCAAGGTCGACCGTGATCGGCTCTGCGTCTACATTCGTGGATTTCCACCGATTTCATAGACAATTTATTCCAAGCCACCGGGCGTTTTCGGAAATTCCTACTTTTTCTCGGTGGCCCTCGCACCCAAAACGTTAACATGGGTTCATGGTTCCCGCTCGCGCCCCGATTTATCCCGGTGAAGAACGGTCGCCGCTACGCGCGTCTCGGCAGACTGCTGCGGCCGGAGACATCTCCATCGTCACGCTGCCCGTAGCGTCATGAAAACAGATGACTTTCGCACTGGCTTGCCTATATCTCTCAGCGAGGACGCGAGGAGCGACCGACCCCATATTCGAGATGCCCTATGCAGAGTTCTCCCCCGCCAGAAGCCGTCGATGCACCGCCTGTTTCCGGCAGGCACTGGACGACGGTTGCGATATCAAGGAGCGAGATCGCGGACCTCCTCGAAAGTCGTGACTGGAGCCGGACACCGCTCGGCGCGCGGGAGACGTGGCCGGCTTCCCTGACGAGCCTTGTCCGCACCGTCCTGTCGTCGCCCGTGGCCATGACGCTGCTTCTGGGTGCGGACGGCATCATGATCTACAATGCGGGCTACGCGACCATCGCCGGTGGTCGCCATCCGCAATGCTTCGGCATGTCGGCCATTTCGTGCTGGCCCGAGGTCGCCGATTTCAACCGAACCATCATCGATGGCGTGCTGGCTGGCGCGTGCTTTTCCTATGCCGACATGGAAATGACGCTGAACCGCAGCGGCGAGCCGGAGCGCGTCTGGTTCGATCTCGACTACAGCCCCGTCTTCGACGATGACGGCGCGATCATCGGCGTGTTGGCGGTCGTCGTGGAAACCACCAAGGTCGTGGAGGCCGAGCAGGCTCTCTCGCGCAACCGCGAAAAGCTTTCACTCGCATTGCAGGCCTCCGGCGTCGTCGGCATCTGGGACTGGGATGTCGTTGCCGATCGCGTTTATGCCGACGACAGGTTTGCATCCCTCTACGGCGTAGACCCCGAAGCGGCCGCGACGGATGGCGTCCCGATCTCCGGCTTCACCGCCGCCATTCATCCCGAAGATGCGGACCGTGTGTCGGATGCACTGCAAGGAGTCATGAAAACAGGCGAGAAGCTCTCGATCGAATACCGGCTCGTTCAAGCGGACGGCTCCGTGCGCTGGGTGCTGGCGGAGGGCCAGCCGCTGCTGGAAAACGGCACCTGCATCCGCTTTCCCGGCATCGCCGTCGATATCACCTCACAGAAGGAGGTGGCGGAAGCCTACGCCCAGTCGGAAACCGGGTTCCGCATCCTTGCCGATACCATGCCGCAGATGGTGTGGTCGACGCGGCCCGACGGCTTCCACGACTACTACAATGCCCGATGGTACGAGTTCACCGGCGTGCCCCCCGGCTCGACCGACGGAACCGGCTGGAGCGGCATCTTCCACCCGGAAGATCAGGACCGCGCCTGGGCCGTCTGGCGCCACAGCCTGGAGACCGGAGATCCCTACCAGATCGAATATCGGCTGCGTCATCACAGCGGGTCCTATCGCTGGGTGCTAGGCCGCGCTCTGCCTATTCGCGATGCCGACGGGCGGATCACCCGCTGGTACGGCACCTGCACCGACATTCACGACGCCAGAATGGCGCAGGCCGAGCGCGAGGTGGTGGCCCACGAGCTCAGCCACCGGATCAAGAACATCTTCTCCGTCCTGAGCGGCATTATCAGCCTGTCCGCGCGCTCGGAGCCGCAGGCGCGGGGCTTCGCCGAACAATTGCGCAAGCGCATCGATGCCATGGGCCGCGCGCATGATTTCGTCCGTCCGCACAGCGAGGCCTCGCGCCCGACCATGCCGGACACGACGCTCTTCAACCTTCTCGAACGACTGCTGGAGCCCTATTGGGGCGAAGGCGGAACGGGCGCAATCGGGCTGCACGGCGACGATACCGACATTGCCGACAGTGCGGCGACGCCTCTGGCTCTGCTTCTCCACGAACTCGGCACCAACTCGGCCAAATATGGCGCCCTCTCCACGGCTGATGGACGGGTTGAGATCACCGGACGCATGGACGGAGAGACCTATTACCTGACCTGGAAGGAAAAGGTTCCGGGCGTCGTCATATCCGCGCCACAGCGGGATGGCTTCGGATCACGGCTGATGAAGATCAGCACCGAAGGTCAGCTGGAGGGACATCTGGAACGCTTCTGGGAAGCGGACGGCCTTCGTCTCGAAGTCTCGATACCCCTGAAGGCCCTCACACGCAGCGGACGCCTCGGGCGCAGGTCGTAATCGATGAAAAAGCGGAGGGCCTGCCTCAGGCGAAGACGCGAAGACGCGCCGGCGCGCTCGCCTGCCGCGCTTCGCGCAACGCGACCGTGTACTGAACGGCTGCCTTGAGCTCGTCTTCTGCCACCGGCTTCGGCAACACGCCGACGGCGCCCGGAAAAGCCTCGCCGACCTGCGAAGGATTGGCGGTCATGAAGAGAACGGTCATGCCATGGCGCTCGGCAAGGATGCGGCCGATATCGCGGCCGGTAGCGCCGTCGCGCAGGTTCAGATCGACGAGGGCGATATCGGCGAGCGGGCCAAGTTTGATAGCGGAAGCCGTGTCGGCAGCGATACCAACGGGGCGATGCCCAAGTTCCTCAACCACGTACTCAATCTCGGTCGCAACGAAAATCTCGTCCTCGACCACCATGATATTGCAACTCATATCGACACTTCCACCTCGGATACAGCAAGGGTCGTTCCACCTTCCGGGCCGAAAAAAACGAACCGGATGCCCCGGGAACAGAACCGTGACGCTCATGAATGCAGAAGTCCGATAAAAGTTCCCTTAAGATGATGGCTTGCGTCGGCACCTCAAGAAACAACCCTTCCCGCTCTTTTTTTCGGACCTCGCCTGTGGTGTAACCCGCGCAACGCGATCGACCGGGAAAGGTGGCGCATGCCCCTCATTGACGACATGCCGGTTCTCAAACGATGGAAGCGTCGTATCCGCAAGCTGCGCAACCGGCTCGCACGCCGCGCCTTCGCGACCCGCTACGGTCGGGAACTGCTCATCCAGTGCATCAGCCCGCGCGTGCTGACGATGACGGCGGACTGTGGCGATCATGTCATGACGTTCTCGCCGCACGACTATATCGGCCGCAAGATCTACCGGAAGGGCCAGTTCGAGCGGGATCACGTCATCCGCCTGCTCAAGGTTCTGAGGGAGCGGAATATCGACCTTTCTGGCGCCCTGCTGGAGGTCGGCGGCAATATCGGCACGCAGACACTCTATTTCGCCCTCGGCAGCGATATTCCGCGCATCGTGACGGTGGAGGCCGATCCTCGGAATTTCTGTCTCCTCAGCCAGAACATCCGCCAGAACGGTCTGGAAGACCGCATCACGGCGGTCGCCTGCGCGGCGGGTGACGTTGCTGGCACGATCGATTTCTTCCAGCACCCCGACAACCACGGCAAAAGCAGCACCACGCGGCAGAGCCCGCGCGACCGGCAGATCAGCGTGCCGGTGCGCCCCGTAATGGAGATCCTTTCGGACGCCGGCATCCAGGCCGAGGGCGTGTCTCTGATCTTCATGGACATCGAGGGCTATGAGCCGGTCGCCGCCCGCTCGATGATCCCCCTGCTTGAACGACAGACGCCGTTCTATCTCGAATTCTCGCCGGTCTTCTACGGCCGCGATCAGGCCCGCGCTTTCGCAACGTGGCTCGGCACCTTCTATTCCCGCTGCATCGTCTTCACCGAGAACGACATGAGCGAAATGGCTCTCGCCGATATACCGTTGGACGAGGATCAGTTCGACCTGCTGCTCCTGCCGGACGCGGTTTAGCGGCGGCGGTAGAGATAGTAGCGCTCCGGATCGATGCCCTCCGGCACCGGCAGGGGAGCAAGATCGGCATGCGTGAGCGGTAGGCCGCTGGCGACGACGCCGCCGGATGCGAGCGCATCGGCAAGCGCTGGCGGCAACCAGCGTTTCGTCTCCGAATCCACCTCGGGATAAGCCGTGCCGATATCGGCATGGGCAAACGCAGCCCCCATGCCGGCCATGCTGGTCAGCGTCTCCGAAATTTCACCGAGCACGAGGTCGCGTTGATCGGGCGTCGATCTGGGATGCGAACCCACTGCGCGATCGAAGGCGATGATGCGGCGGTGGGTGAAGATCTCGCGGATATGATCGTAGGTACGCCCGTTTCCAAGCCCGATCTCCAGCACCGCCCCTTCGGCCGGAAGCGCCATATCGTACCGGACGTGGTTGAGTATAGTGCGCTGCGCCTGCAGGCGGGCGATGAAGCTGTCCAGACGACTCATGAAGGCGCTTCCCGTTGCTTTGAACGCTCTCTATAGGGTGCCGGCAATCCAACAGGCAACATCGCGAGCCAGCCCCACGCAAAAGTCATGCGATGAGGCCCTGTCGGACGCAAAACCCTGTGCTACCTTGGATCGCATGGCACAGATGCAGAGCGACCGGTTCTTTTCCACCCTCCCCGTTTTCACGGCGTTCGAGGGCGTGGCGGATGCGGAGAACTATCGTCCGCTACCCATCGACTGGTGGATCGCCAGCGCCGACATCGTCGATTCCACCGGCGCCATCGACGCCGGTCGGTACAAGGCCGTGAACATGGCCGGCGCCAGCGTCATCTCCGCGGTTCTCAACGCGGTCGGCCATTTCGACCTTCCCTTCGTCTTCGGCGGCGATGGTGCGCTCGTGGCATTGCCGCCTTCGGCCCTTGTCGCGACAACCTCCGCGCTGGCCGCCGTGCAGCTCTATGCGCGGGAAGAGCTCGACCTTCACCTGCGGGCAGCCCTCGTTCCGGTCTCCGACATTCGCGTTGCCGGTCTCGACGTCCGCGTGGCGCGCTTCCAGGTCAGTCAGGACGTGTCCTACGCGATGTTTGCCGGCGGCGGAGGCGCATGGGCGGAGAAGGAGATGAAGGCCGGACGCTATCTCGTTGCACCCGCGCCGGCAGGAGCCCGCCCCGACCTTACCGGGCTCTCGTGTCGCTGGAACCCGATTGCCTCCCGTCACGGTGCCATCGTCTCGATCATCGCCGTGCCCTGCCCCGGCCAGGAGGCCGGTCCGTTTGCAATGCTGGTCGCCGATATCGTTGCGCTTGCTTCCGGCGAGGAACGTGAAGGTCATCCGGTGCCGGCAGAGGGCCCGACGCTCGGCCTCAACCGCGAGGGTCTGGAGACGGAAGTGCGCACGGTGGACAAGTCCGGTCGCCTGCGCCAGCGCGGCCGTATCCTCGTGGAGGCGGCGCTGACCTACGGCCTGGCAAAGCTTGGAATGACGCTCGGCCGCTTCGATCCGAAAATCTATCGTCAGGACGTCGCCAGCAATTCGGATTTCCGCAAGTTCGACGACGGCCTGAAGATGACCATCGACATCGAGGCGGCGCGCCTTGCCAGTATAGAGGCACGGCTGGACCGCGCGGCATCCGAAGGCGTCTGCCGCTATGGCCTCCACCGGCAGGACGAGGCGCTGATGACCTGCATCGTACCGACAGCGCTCAGCCGCGACCACATGCACTTCATCGATGGCGCCAATGGCGGCTATGCCATGGCGGCAAGCCAGCTGAAGGCGCCGATGCCGGCGGTGTGAGCCTCAGGCTTTGACGATCACTCCGTCCTGAATGCCACGGCGCGCAAAGACGTTGCGCGTATCGATGACCAGCGGCGCCTGCTGCGCGATCAGCGCATAATCCACATCGTCATGATCGGTGGCGACGAGCACGGCATCGAACCCGGCAATTTCGCTGAGAGGCACAGAGCGCCGGCCTTTCAACGACAGGTATTCGCGCGTCCGGGGAATCTCGTCCACATGGGGATCGTGGAAGGACGCGCTGCCGCCGCGCTCCTCGATCAGTTCGATCAGCTTCAGAGACGGGCTTTCGCGGATATCCGGCACGTTCTTCTTGTAGGCGAGCCCGATGATCAGCACGCGCGAGCGGCTGAGCGCTTTGCCGAGGTGAATATCGAGCGCTTCGGCAAGCCGCCCGACGATATGCTTCGGCATGGCAGAATTGATCTCGCCCGCAAGCTCGATGAAGCGGGTCGGCATTTCGTATTCCCGGGATTTCCAGGTGAGATAGAACGGATCGATCGGGATGCAGTGCCCGCCGAGACCGGGACCCGGATAAAAAGGCATGTAGCCGAAAGGCTTCGTCTTCGCCGCGTCGATCACCTCCCATATGTCGATACCCATGGCCTCGAACACTGTTTTCAGCTCGTTGACCAGCGCGATATTGACCGCGCGGAAGATGTTTTCCGTCAGCTTCACCGCTTCGGCCGTGGCCGTCGTGGAGACAGGCACGACACGCTCCACCACCGCCGAATAGAAGGCTTCCATCGCTTCCGCCGCCGCCGCACCGTCCCCGGCAACGATCTTCGGAATGCTGGTGGTCGAAAAATCCCGATTGCCGGGGTCCTCGCGCTCGGGCGAGAAGCCGAGAAACACCTCGGCGCCGATATCGAGCCCGGTGCCGGCAAGTATCGGGCGCACGACATCCGTCGTGGTGCCGGGATAGGTCGTGGATTCCAGCACCACGAGCTGCCCCGGCCGCAGTCGAAGCGCAATGTCCTGGCAGGTTTTCACGATATAGGTCAGGTCGGGATCGCGATGCCGCGTGAGGGGTGTCGGCACGCAGATGACGATGACGTCGCAGGCCGCAAGTCCATCGAAATCGACCGTCGCGGAAAATCGGCCGGCATTCCGCTCGACCGCAAGCACATCGTCGCCGACTGCCTCGATGTAGGACTTGCCGGCCTCGATAGCGACGATCTTGCCGGGGTCGATGTCGAAGCCGGTGACGGTGAAGCCCTTGCGCGCAATGGCGATGGCGAGCGGCAGTCCGACATAGCCAAGACCGATGACGCCGGCATGCGCCGTGCGATTGGCGATCCGCGACAGGAGAACCGCGTGGGAGGACATGCTCATCGGTAGCCTTGCCTGTTGGGCGTGCGGCGCACGCCGGAGCCATGGCAGATGCGGATTTGGCCTGCCGCTGTCAAGGCTGGACAGTGCCGCAGGCAAGCTCCGCCTGCACGTCGAACGCCGCACTTCGGTCGTCCCTTACAAACTTTTCTGCGTCCCCGTTCTGGTTTCCGCCTTACCGGATGTTTATATCCAGATGACCATCGCGTCGTGCCGGGGGGTTGATATCGGCCTGTAGCGATCGTTCGCAGCAAACAGCGGGAAGATCGACATGACCCAGACGCAGCAGGTTTCCACCCATCTGCTCGATCGCGTGTCCCTGTGGCTCAAGCAGACGGCGCTGAACGGCGCTTCGCTTGAAACGCTGGTAACGGGCTTCTGCGAGCGGCTTGCCGCCGCTGGTGTGCCGCTTTCCAGGGTCCACCTCAGCTTTGCCATGCTCCATCCGCTTTATGACGCGCTCGGCTTTACCTGGCAGCGCGGCAAAGGCGTCACGGTCGAGGGCTTTCGGGCCGGACAGAGCGAAACGGATGCGGAGCGTTTTCTGCGCAGCCCCTATTACTACCTCTACTCCCACGATCTCGACCACCTGCGACGCCGCATCACGCCGGAAACGCCGATCGAATTCCCGATTTTCGAGGAACTGAAGCGCGACGGCGCGACCGACTATTTCGCATTCGTCCAGTCCTTCAGCGAAAGCCATGGGCAGGGAATGGTCGGCTCCTGGACCACGGACGCGCCGGAAGGCTTCTCCGACCAGCTGATCGAGGCGATGCTGCGTCTTCAAAGCAGTCTGGCCGTTGCCGCCAAGATGGCCGTGCTCGGCAAGCTCGCCGATAATATGCTCACCACCTATCTCGGCGAGAACGCCGGCAAGCGCGTGCTCTCCGGCCAGATCCGGCGGGGCGATGGAGAGACCATCCGCGCCGTGCTCGTCATGGCCGACATGCGCCAGTCCACCGTCCTTGCCGAGCGCGAAGGCCGGCAGGCCTATATCGACACGCTCAATCAGTTCTTCGATGCCATCGCGAGCCCCTTCAATCGCGGCGGCGGCGAGATTCTGAGTTTCCTCGGCGACGGCTTCCTTGCCGTCTATCCCTGCGGGCGCCACCGCGAGCCGTCGCAGGCAGCAGCCCTTGCGGCCATGGAAGCCGTGCGGCAGGCCACTGCCCGCATGGCCGACCTTAACCGCGAACGCCGCGAAAACGGCCTCAGCGATATCGGCTACGGAATCGGCCTGCACATCGGCAATGTCATGTTCGGCAATGTCGGCCTGCGCGACCGCCTGACCTTCTCGGCCTTCGGCACCGCCGTCAACGAGGTCTCCCGACTGCAGGGCCTGACCAAGAAGCACTCGACCCACATCGTCGCCAGCCAGGCCTTCACCGCCTATGCCGGTGGCGAGTGGGAAACGCTCGGCGAGGAAAAGCTGCGTGGCGTGCGCCAGAAACTCACGGTGCTGGTGCCGAGCGAAAAGCTCCTGAAAATCGATCAGGCGGAAGCCATCCGCCATCGCACACAGGAGAGCAGCTCGGAGGCCGAGCAGGTCATGCTTCTGTATCGGAACCGTAATACGCCCCAGCGCGACATCTGGAACAAACTCCTCCAGTAGAAATTATATCTCCAGCGGGGAAATAATTTCAAAAAAACGATACACGACGACGCTAGACCCGCAGCCGACGCTGGGAAGGCGTATTGTGGGCTCTGCATTGCGGTCATGGACAGGCCGAAATGCCTACGATAGTCTTTCCCTCAAAGCTCAGGCGCAAAGCCAGCTACCATCCGCACCGGATGGAGAGAATAAGTGGGGAATGGCAGGCATGACATCAGGCGGAGACCTGTTGCGGATCGAGGACCTGAGCGTTTCTTTCGCCATGTTCGGTGGCCAGATCGATGCGGTTCGAAAGGCCAGCCTTCGCGTCCTGCCAGGCAAGGTCACGGCACTCGTGGGCGAGTCCGGTTCCGGGAAGTCGGTGATCAGTCAGGCCATCATGGGCATTCTGCCGAAATCGGCACGGATCGCCGGCAAGATCCTTTTCAAGGATGAAACCGCACCCGGCGGCGTCGTCGATCTTGCGGCCCTTGCGCCCGAAGGTGCCGACATGCGCGCATTCCGCGGAAACCGGATCGGCATGATCTTCCAGGAACCCATGACATCGCTGTCGCCGCTTCACACGATTGGCGACCAGATCAGCGAAAGCCTGCGCATCCATCGCAACGTCGACAAGCCGGGGCAGCGTGAACAGACCGAGGAGATGCTGCGTCTCGTCGGCTTTCCGGATCCCAAGCGCGCCTTCGGCATGTATCCCTTCGAACTCTCCGGCGGCATGCGCCAGCGCGCGATGATCGCCATGGCGCTGATCTGCAAGCCGTCGCTCCTGATTGCCGACGAGCCGACGACGGCGCTCGACGTCACGATCCAGGCGCAGATCCTGCAATTGCTGAAGGATCTGCAATCGACCTTCAACATGGCCGTGCTGCTCATCACCCACGATCTCGGCATCGTTGCCAATATGGCTGACGAGGTCGTGGTGATCTATCATGGCGAGATCATGGAGGCCGGTTCGGTCGAGGACATCTTCCGCGATCCGTCGCATCCCTACCTCAAGGGGCTGATGGCCGCCGTGCCGCATTTCAACATGAAGCCGGGCGACCGCTTGAAGGCGCTGCGCGAAGTTCCGGTGAATGTCGAAAGCCTGATCGTGCGGCGCAAGGGCGAAGCCGCACCCGCGCGCCCGCTGCCCCGGGTGGAGGACATGCTTCCGGCGCCGGGGGAAGACGTGCTTCTTTCCGTTCGACATGTCGGCAAGACGTTTTCCAGCCGCAAAGCCGGTTGGTGGAAAAAGGGCGAGGCCAGCCAGCATCGCGCCGTAGACGATGTCAGCTTCGACATCCATCGTGGCGAATGTCTCGGGCTCGTTGGCGAAAGCGGCTGCGGCAAGACCACGCTCAGCAAGATCCTGATGCGGGCGCTCTCACCCGATACCGGCTCGATCATGTTGAACTCCGCGGATGGCCCGATCGACATCCGAGAGGCTCATGGCAAGTCTCTGGACAGGCTGCGCACGCGCATGCAGATGATCTTCCAGGACCCTGTCTCTTCGCTCTCGCCACGCATGACGGTTCAGAATATTCTGAGCGAACCGCTCGAAATTCACCGGCGCGGGGATCCGAAGAGCCGGCAGCAGACCGTCAAGGCCCTGCTGAAGGCCATCGGCCTGAGCGAGCGGCACATGAACCGCTATCCTCACAGCTTTTCGGGCGGGCAGCGCCAGCGCATCGGGATCGCTCGGGCTTTGGCACTCGGGCCCGAACTTCTGATCTGCGACGAGCCGGTCTCCGCACTCGACGTGTCCGTGCAGGCGCAGATCCTCAACCTGCTCAAGGACCTGCAGACGGAGTTGGGCCTCACCTACCTCTTCATCTCTCACAATCTCGCCGTCGTCGATTACATGGCCGACCGCATCGCTGTCATGTGCGCCGGGCGGATCGTCGAGCTTGCGCCGCGTGAGCAGCTGATGCGCTCGCCGGTACACCCTTACACCAAGGCGCTGCTCGCCGCCGTGCCCTTCCCCGACCTCGACCGGCCGCTCGACTTTGCAGCGCTCAGTGCCGGTGGGGCCTCAGACAAGAAGCGGTGGAACGCTGCCTTCCGGCCCGAAGAGAGCGAAGCGGGCCTCGCGCCTGCCGATCTCGGCAATGGTCACTGGGTGCTGGCGAGCCGGAATGCCGACGTGAAGGAGCTTCAGCCGTGATCAAACGCCGCACCACGCTCGGCCTCCTCGCGTCCGCCATCGCCCTGCCCCGTCTGATGCTGCCGCGCGACGTCATGGCAGCGGGCACGGAGCCCGAGATCCTTCTTGAAAAGATAGCGGCAGGCACCATGCCGCCCATGGCCGAGCGGGTTCCGAAGACGCCCCGCGTCGTCAATCTCGCTGCCATGGGCCGCGCGCCGGGAAGCTATGGCAGCTCCATCCGCATCCTGATCGGCAGCCAGAAGGACATCCGCGTGATGTTCATCAACGGCTATGCCCGTCTGGTCGGCTACGACGAGAAACTGAATTTCCAGCCGGATATTCTGGAGGCCTGCGACGTCGAAGGGGATAGGATCTTCACCTTCCATATTCGCGAGGGCCACCGCTGGTCGGACGGAAGCCCGCTAACCTCGGAAGACTTCCGCTATACCTGGGAAGACGTGGTCCTCAACGAGGACCTGCGCAAGGGCGGCGTGCAGCAGGAGCTTCTGGCTGAGGGAAAGCCGCCCCGGTTCGAGGTTCTGGACGAGCGCACCGTGCGATACAGCTGGGACGCGCCCAACCCCGATTTCCTGCCGAACCTTGCGGCGGCACTGCCGCTGATCCTGCTGTTACCGGCCGCTTACATGAAGCAGTTCCACAAGACGTACCAGACCGAGGAACAGCTGAAGACCTTCATGAAGAAGTACCGGGTCAAGAAGTGGGTGGATCTGCACATCAAGATGTCGCGCCAGAACCGGCCCGACAATCCGGACCTGCCGACCCTCGACCCGTGGCAGAACACGACGGCATCGCCCGCCGAGCAGTTCATCTTCGACCGCAATCCGTTCTTCCACCGCGTGGACGAAAACGGGATGCAGCTTCCCTATATCGACCGCGTCGTGCTCAACGTCTCGACACCCGGCATCATCGCGGCAAAGACAGGCGGCGGGGAAGCCGACCTGCAGGCGCAGAACATCGACTTCACCGACTATGCCTTCATCAAGGATTCCGAAAAGCGGTATCCGGTGAAGGTCAAGCTGTGGAAGCGCACGCAGGGGTCACGGGTGGCCTTGCTGCCGAACCTCAATTACGGCGATCCCGTCTGGCAGGCCCTGCTGCGCGATGTCCGCGTTCGCCGCGCCCTGTCGCTGGCCATAGACCGGCGCGAGATCAACATGGTCGCCTTCTACGGCCTCGGCAAGGAAAGCGCGGATACCGTGCTGCCGGAAAGCCCGCTCTACAAGCCCGAATATGCCGCCGCCTGGTCCCAGCATGACACCGAGCAGGCTAACCGTCTGCTGGACGAGGCGGGACTGACCCATCGGAACGAGGACGGCATGCGCCTTCTGCCGGATGGCCGTCTTGCGCAGATCGTGGTGGAATCCGCCGGCGAGAGTTCGCTGGAAACAGATGTTCTCGAACTTGTCACCGATCACTGGGCGAAGATCGGCATCCCCCTCTTCATCAAGACCTCCCAGCGGGAAGTCTTTCGAAACCGCACCATGGGCGGCGAGATCATGATGTCCATGTGGCTCGGGCTCGACAACGGCGTGCCGACGGCCGACATGAACCCCGGTCAGCTGGCACCGAGCAGCGACGTCCAGCTGCAATGGCCGGTCTGGGGCATGCACTATCTTTCGCTCGGGCAGTTCGGTCATGCGCCGGAGCTTCCCGAGGCGCAGAAGCTTGTCGATCTCCTGAGAGAGTGGCGGCGCACAGCGGATAATGCCGGCCGCACGCGGATCTGGCACGAGATGCTGTCGATCTACACGGATCAGGTCTATTCCATCGGCATGGTGAACGCCACGCTCCAGCCGATCCTTCATACGTCGCGCATGCAGAACGTTCCGGAACACGGCCTTTACGGCTTCGATCCGACCTGCTTCTTCGGGGTCTACATGCCGGATACGTTCTGGCTCGGCGACAAGGTGAGCTGATCGATGCTGCGATACATTCTCTGGCGTGTCAGCGCCATGATCCCGACGCTCGTCATTATTTCCGCGCTCGTCTTCACCATCATCGAGCTTCCCCCGGGCGATTACTTCGAGAGCTACATCTCGGAGATGCGCGCCCAGGGCGAAGGCGTCGATATGGCGGAAATCGAGGCGCTGCGGGCCGAATACGGCTTCGACAAGCCGCCGGTGATGCGCTACTTCTACTGGGTCGCAGGCATGCTACAGGGCGATTTCGGTTATTCGTTCGAATACCAGCTGCCGGTCGCCGACGTCGTGGGCGATCGCCTCTGGCTGACCGTGCTCGTCTCCTTCGTCACCATCCTTTTCACATGGCTCATCGCCTTCCCGATTGGCATCTACTCGGCCACGCATCAGTACAGCTGGGGTGATTACGGGTTGACCTTCCTCGGCCTGCTCGGCCTCGCCATTCCCAATTTCATGTTCGCGCTGATCCTGATGTACTTCGCCAATATGTGGTTCGGAACGTCCATCGGGCATTTGATGGACCAGAAATATCTGTCGCAGCCCATGAGCTGGGACAAGTTTCTGTCGATCCTCGAGCATCTCTGGATCCCCGTCATCATCATCGGCACAGCCGGAACCGCCGGCATGATCCGCCGCCTGCGCGCCAATCTGCTCGATGAACTCCAGAAACAATATGTGGTGACGGCGAAAGCGAAGGGCCTTCATCCCTTGCGCGCACTGGTAAAGTACCCGCTCCGCATGGCCCTGAACTTCTTCATCGCCGACATCGGCTCGATCCTGCCGGCCATCATCTCCGGTGCGGAAATCACGGCCATCGTGCTCTCGCTCGAAACCACCGGCCCGATGCTCATCAAGGCATTGCAAAGCCAGGACATGTATCTCGCCGGTTCGTTCCTGATGTTCCTCGCCTTCCTCACCGTCATCGGCGTGCTCGTCTCGGACATCGCGCTGGCGCTGCTCGATCCGCGCATCCGGCTCCAGGGGGGCAGCACGAAGTGACATCAACGCATCCGCCGTCCACGACGTCCTCCAATACGCCTCCCGCCTGCCTGCCCGCATCCGGCCAGCCCCTGACGCACTTCGTATCCACAGCGCCCTTCGATCCCATGGCCGTGGAAACCATGAGCGAGGAGCAGAAGCACGTCTATGAGGCATCCCAGCTTCGATTGATGTGGTGGAAGTTCAAGCGGCACCGGGTCGCCCTGATCTCGCTCGTCTTCCTCGTGCTGCTCTATGCGATGATCACGGTCGTCGAGTTCCTGGCTCCCTACAATCTGCACACGCGCAACGTGGATTTCATCCATGCGCCGCCGCAACAGGTGCATCTGTTCGATGACGGTCAGTTCGTTGGACCGTTCGTCTATGGCCGCACGATGAACCTGGATATGGACACGCTGCGCCGCGTCTATACGGAAGATCCCGAGCGCATTGAAAAGCTGCGCTTCTTCTGCAGCGGCGACGCTTACAATTTCTGGGGTCTCGTTCCCGCCTCGCTCCATCTCGTCTGCCCCGCCCAGGGCGGTGAGTTCTTTATGCTCGGCAGCGATCGGCTCGGTCGCGACGTGCTGTCGCGCATTCTCTACGGCGCGCGAATTTCGCTCACCATCGGCCTGCTCGGCGTAACGATGAGCTTCATCCTCGGTATCGTTATCGGTGGTCTCGCCGGCTATAAGGGCGGTGTCTTCGACCTTATCGTCCAGCGCGTCATCGAGGTGCTTCAGTCGATTCCGAGCATTCCGCTGTGGATGGCGCTTGCGGCCATCATGCCGGTGACGTGGAGCCCCCTCGTCATCTATCTCGGCATCACCGCCATCCTCGGCCTGCTCGACTGGACCGGCCTTGCCCGCGCGGTGCGCTCCAAGCTCCTCGCGCTGCGCGAGGAGGACTATGTGCTCGCAGCCCAGCTGATGGGCGCACGGACCAGCCGGATCATCGGCCGCCACCTCGTTCCCGGCTTCATGTCGCACCTGATTGCCAGCGCGACCATGTCGATCCCGGCAATGATTCTCGGCGAAACCGCCTTGAGTTTCCTCGGTCTTGGTCTACGTCCACCGATCACCAGCTGGGGCATTCTCCTCACGGAAGCGCGCAGCGTCAGTACCATCGCTTTTTATCCATGGTTGCTCTACCCAACCATCCCGGTCATTCTCGTCATCCTGGCCTTTAACTTTCTGGGCGATGGACTTAGAGATGCGGCAGACCCGTACAAGTGAGTATTCCATGGTGATGAAGCCTGCCCTGTGCATGGAGCCGCGCCGATGACGCGTCGCATCGAGAATGCCCGCATCCTCATGTACAGCCACGATACGTTCGGTCTCGGACACCTCAGGCGGTGCCGGGCGATCGCACATGCGCTCGTGGAGGACTATCGCGGCCTGCAGGTCCTGATCATCTCGGGCGCCACCATCGCTGGCGCCTATGATTACCGGGCCCGCGTGGATTTCGTGAAGATCCCGAGCGTCATCAAGCTGCGCAACGGCGAATACACCTCCATGGACCGGCATATCGATCTGAACGAGACGCTGAAAATGCGCCGCTCGATCATCCGGCACACCGCGGAGACCTTCAAGCCCGACATCTTTATCGTCGACAAGGAGCCGATGGGGCTTCGCGGCGAGGTGGAAGACACGCTCGGCTATCTCAAGCATCAGGGGACGACGCTGGTGCTCGGCCTGCGCGAGGTCATGGATGCACCGCATCTGCTCGACGCCGAATGGAAGCGCAACGACGTGATGCGCAAGATCGGCCAGTTCTACGACACGGTCTGGGTCTACGGCCCGCCGGATTTCTACGACCCGCTGGTCGGTCTCGACGTCCCGGCGCAGGTCCGCGCCCGTATGGACTTCGTCGGTTTCCTTCAGCGCAGCGTCTCGCTCGATGTCAGCTCGGAGCACAAGCCGAAAGGCGACTATATCCTCATCACCACCGGCGGCGGCGGCGACGGCTCCGACCTCATCCACGACGTGGTGGATGCCTACCGCGCAGACCCGACGTTGACGCACCCCTCCTTTGTCGTGCTCGGCCCCTACATGCCGGCCAAGCAGCGCCACAAGCTGCTATCGAAATGCGCGCTGACCCCGCACCTGACGGTGATCGAGTTCGACAACCGCATGGAAGAGCTGATCGCCAATGCGAGCGGCGTCGTCGCCATGGGCGGTTACAACACCTATTGCGAAATCCTCTCCTTCGACAAACCAGCCTTGATCGTCCCGCGCGTCGTCCCGCGCGAGGAACAGTTGATCCGCGCCCGCCGCGCCAGTGAACTCGGGCTCATCGATATGCTGCTGCCGGAGGAAGCCGCCGACCCCAGGCGGCTGGCCGCTGCCCTCCATGCCCTGCCCCAGCGCGCACCGCCTTCCCATCATGCCAGCAACATGCATCTGGATGGCCTGAGCAATATTTCGCGCATCGTCGGGAACATGCTAGACGGGCGGGACCGCGACCATCTGAGCGTCGTCAAGGCCTGAAACCTCATGCAAAGCCGCAAGATCGTCGTCATTCTGAAGGGTTATCCGCGCCTGTCGGAAACCTTCATCGCCCAGGAACTGCTCGGTCTGGAACAGTCGGGGCTGGAGCTGTCGCTGATCTCGATGCGCCACCCGACCGACAAGAAGCGCCACCCCGTTCACGACGAGATCCGCGCGCCGGTTCTCTACCTCCCCGAATATCTGCATCAGGAGCCGCTCCGCGTGCTGCGCGGATTGTGGAAGGCCACCCGTCGTCCCGGTTTCCGCAAGGCCTTCGCCGCCTTCCGGCGCGATCTTGCCCGGGATATTTCGCGCAACAGGGTTCGCCGCTTCGGGCAGGCAGCCGTTCTCGCGGCGGAGTGGCCAGCGGGCGGCGATTGGCTGCACGCCCATTTCATCCACACGCCCGCTTCCGTCGCAGCCTATACCAGCCTCCTGACCGGCATCCCGTGGACATGCTCGGCACATGCCAAGGACATCTGGACCTCTCCCGACTGGGAGCTTGCCGACAAGCTTGCCACCAATCGCTGGACCGTGACCTGCACCGAAACCGGGTTCCATCATCTGAGAACGCTTGCCGCAGACAAGACGACCGTGCATCTGAGCTATCACGGGCTCGACCTCGCGCGCTTCGCACCCTTTACGCAGGAGCGCCGCCGGCGCGACGGAAGCGATGCCACTGACCCCGTCGTCATCCTCAGCGTCGGTCGCGCCGTGGAAAAGAAGGGCTATGATCTTCTGCTAAAGGCGCTGGCGGACCTGCCTGCTGATCTGGCCTGGCGATTCGTCCATATCGGCGGCGGCACGCTCGCGAAGTCTCTGAAAGACATGGCGACCGGTCTCGGCATCGCGGATCGAATCGACTGGCTGGGCGCGATGGCGCAAGAGGACGTGCTTGCCCGCTACCGCACCTCCGACATCTTCGCGCTCGCCTGCCGCATCGGCGCGGATGGCGACAGAGACGGTCTGCCGAACGTGATCGTGGAGGCTTCCAGCCAACGGCTCGTCTGCCTTTCCACCACGATCTCCGGCGTGCCCGAGCTTCTGTCCGACGGGGAGAACGGCCTGCTGGTTCCGCCCGAGGATCCGGAAGCGATCACAAAGGCTCTGGAGCGCGCCATTCGCGATCCCGATCTTCGCCAGCGACTCGGGGATGCCGCCGAACGGCGTGTCCGCCAGGATTTCGACTACCACACCAGCATCACCCAGCTTCGCAATCTCTTTGAAACCGAATGGCGGACAGCCGAATGACCGATCCGGAAACGAAACGCGTTCTCTTCTACGTTCAGCATCTGCTCGGCATCGGCCATCTCACCCGCGCGAGCCGCATCGCCAACGCCCTCGCTGTCCGCGGTTTCGACGTGACCGTCGTGACCGGCGGCAAGCCCGTGTCCGGCTTTCCCGGCCCTGCCGTCCGCCATATCGCGCTGCCGCCCGTCGTATCGAGCGATGAGGGCTTCTCCGCTTTGCAGGACATGGACGGCAACCCTGTCGATGACGCCTTCCGCGACATGCGCCGGGACAGGCTGCTCGCTATCCTCGACGAGATCAGGCCGCACGCCATCCTCACGGAGGCCTTTCCGTTCGGCCGGCGTCAGATGCGCTTCGAGCTTCTCCCCTTCCTCGACGCCGCCCGCGCCATGCCCGAGCCGCCGAAGATCTTCGCCTCCGTGCGCGATATCCTTCAGAAGCGTCCGAAGCCGGAGCGAGACCGGGAGACGGTCGATTATATCGACCGCTATTTCGACCGCATCCTCATTCATGGCGATCCGACCTTCGCCCGGCTGGAAGAGACATTTCCCCATGCCGACGAGATCGCCGACAAAGTGGTCTATACCGGCCTCGTCGCCCCGCCGCAGCCAGACGCGCCGACAGACCGTTTCGAGGTCGTCGTCTCCGCCGGCGGCGGCGCTGTCGGCCGGCACGTGCTGCATGCGGTCGTCGGCGCGACGGCCATCCTCCGGCCGGAAAAACCCTGGGCGCTGATAACCGGCCCCAACCTTGCTCAGGCCGACCACGACACGATCGTTGCCGGCGTCGTCGGTAACGTCGAGGTCTTCCGCTTTCGCCCGGACTTCGCGAGCCTTCTCTCCGGCGCAAGCCTCTCGGTGTCGCAGGCAGGCTACAACACGGTCTGCGACATTCTGCGCGCGCGCTGCCGGGCCATCGTCGTGCCGTTCACCACGGGCGGCGAGACCGAACAGGCAGCCCGCGCCGAACGTCTGGAACGCCTCGGCCTCGTAACAGCACTCGACGATGCCGATCTTTCGGCGGAACGGGTGGCCATGGCCATTCGCGCCGGTCTCGATGCCCCCGCCTTCCCCGCAGGCGATCTTTCGATCGATCTCGAGGGCGCCGACCGGACGGCGGATATCCTCCGCGAGATGCTGTAGGTCGCCGCGACGCCCGACACGATACGGCAGTCTTTGAGAGGACGCTTTTGCGGTGGTTTTCCCGCCGTGACTGCTATAGATTCCACCTGAACGGAGGAGACAGACGAGCACCTGGTCCGCCGCGTCGTCTCCGCTTCGTCTCGATGGCAGCCCTTCATGGAAATACGCCTTACCCGTTACATCTGGACCCACACGCGCAAGCAGCAGATGTGGATCCTTCTGGTCGTCGCCGTCTCGATGATCCCGTACTTCCTGTCGTTCGATCTGCCCAAGCAGATCGTCAACGGGCCGATACAGGGGAAGGGTTTCGAGCAACCGGGCGCGACCGAGCGGTTCTTCGACATCTCCTTCTCCCTGCCCTGGATCGGCAACGTCACGCTGTTCAACGGCATCGACCTGACGCGTATGGAAACGCTCTATGCGCTGAGCGTCGTCTTCCTCCTGCTCGTCATCATCAACGGTCTCTTCAAGCTCTACATCAATACCTACAAGGGGCGGCTCGGCGAGCGCCTGTTGCGCCGCATCCGTTTCGAACTCGTGGATCGCATCCTCCGGTTCCCGCCGACCCAGTTCAAGCGCATGAAGGGGGCGGAAGTCTCCTCCATGGTGAAGGACGAGGTGGAACCGCTCGGCGGCTTCACGGGCGATGCCTTCGTGTCGCCCGCTCTGCTCGGCGGGCAGGCGCTGACCGCGCTCGCCTTCATCTTCATGCAGAACATGTGGCTCGGCTTCATCGCCGCCTTCATGGTCGGCATTCAGGCAACGATCATTCCGCGCATGCGCCGCCGCCTTCTGGTGCTCGGCCGCGAACGCCAGATTACCGCGCGCGAGCTTGCGGGCCGCGTCAGCGAGATCGTGGACGGTATCAGCACCATCCACGCCTACGATACCTCGAACTACGAGCGCGCCGATGTGGCAGCGCGGCTGGGGCGGATCTACAAGATCCGCTACGATCTATACCAGTGGAAGTTCATGGTGAAGTTCATCAACAACTTCCTCGCGCAGCTGACGCCTTTCCTGTTCTACTGCATCGGCGGTTACCTTGCCCTGCGCGGCCAGCTCGACATCGGTCAGCTCGTTGCGGTCATCAGCGCCTACAAGGACCTTCCGGGCCCCCTGAAGGAGCTGATCGACTGGGACCAGCTGCGTCAGGACGTGCAGGTGAAATATGTTCAGGTGGTCGAGCAGTTCACGGTCGATCCGCTGATCGATCCGAAGATCCAGGCCATCTCCGCCGTTGGCGCAATTGCAGCCGGCGCGGCCGTTGCCGGCGCTGCGGGAGCAGCCGGTGGCAAGGACGAGAACTGCGCTCCAGCCGGCCCCCTTGCAGCATCCGGCCTCATCCTTGCCGACGACAGCGGTGCCCGCCTGCTGGAGCATGTCTCGGTCGAGATCAAGTCGGGCGAGAAGGTGGCGATCATCGGCGGCGCCGCCAGCGGTGGCGACGTTCTGGCCGAAGCCTTCGGCCGCCTCATCTGGCCGGAGGGCGGCAAGGTCTCGCTTGGCGGCGAAGACCTCCTTCACATGCCGGAATCCGTCGTCGGCCGCAGCATCACCTATGCATCGTCCGATACATATTTCTTCTACGGCTCGCTGCGTGACAATCTTCTCTACGGCCTGAAGCACGCACCGCTGGCAGCAGCCACCTACGAGGGCAGCCTCGCCGCCCATCGCAAGTGGGAGGTGGTGGAAGCCAAGCTCGCCGGAAATCCCGACTATGATGTCAATAGCGACTGGATCGACTATATCGCTGCCGGCGCGACGCACGCCGAAGATCTCTTTCCTTCGATCCTTGCAGTGCTCGACACGGTGCAACTGTCGAAGGACATTCTCGACCTTGCACTCCGCACCAATATCGACCCGGCGGACAGGCCGGACTTTGCGGCCAGCATCGTGGACATGCGCCAGGCCCTGCGCGAGGAGCTCGAAGAAGCCGGCCTCAACGGGCTGATCGCCTATTTCGAGCCCGGCGAATACAATATGGAAGCGACGGTCGGTGAGAACCTGCTGTTCGGCACGGCGACAGCCCCGAGCGTGGCCGGCCGCGCGATCGCCAAGAATCCCTATTTCCGCAAGGTCGTCTCGGAAACCGGCATCGATCGCGTGCTTTTCGACATGGGCTACCAGATCGCCGAAAACGCGGTGGAACTCTTCGCCGACCTGCCGCCGGACCATCCGTTCTTCCAGCAGCTGACCTTCATGACGGCCGACGACATCCCGGCCTACCAGTTGCTGCTGCAGAAATATGCCGGCAAGGGACTTGAGACGGCGACGGAGGACGATCGCTACCAGATCATCCGCCTGAGCTTCAACTATGTCGAGCCCCGCCACCGCTTCGGTCTTCTGACCGAAGACCTGATGGCGCAGATCGTCGAGGTCCGCCGTCAGTTCCACGAGAACATGCCGGAAGACCTCCAGCACGACATCGAGCGCTACGATCCGGAAAAATATCTCGCCTCCGCCAGCCTCATGGACAACGTGCTCTTCGGCCGCATCAGCCATAAGCACACGGACGGCTCGAAGCGTATCCGCGCCATCGTATCTTCCCTTTTGAACTCGCAAGGCCTGATCGAGCAGGTGCTGGATATCGGCCTCGACTTCAATCTGGGTGCTGGCGGCAAGCGCCTGACGGCTGTCCAGCGTCAGAAGCTGAACCTTGCGCGCGCCATCATCCGCCGCTCGGACTACTACGTCTTCAACCGGCCGCTCCCGAGCCTCGATCACCGGCTTCAGGACGAAATCGTCCGCGACGTTATGAAACTGCTGACCCGCAACGGCGCCAATCCGGCCATCATCTGGGTCCTGTCGAACAACGGACTGACGAAGCTGTTCGAACGCGTGCTCGTCTTTGATCGCGGCGCGCTCGTGGAGGATGACACGCACGCCAATCTGGTAAACAATGACGGTGTCTTTAAACAGTTGGTAACCTCGTGATAGTCGAAGGCACCAAAAGACGCACAGACACCGATGTATTGCCCGGAACGCACGGGCAGGCAGCGCCGAATATGGGGAGTTGACGAGCTGATGTTGCTGAAGGACGAAGTACAAATGCTGCGGCGGGTGCCGCTCTTTTCCGGCGTGGAAGCGGGGAAGCTGAAGCTGCTGGCCTTCACCTCGGACCGCGTGAGCTACGGCGTCGGCGAAACGCTCTTCCATCAGGGCGATGCCGGCGATGCAGCCTATGTCGTGCTGGATGGCAAGGCAGAGATCCTGGTCGAATCCTCGACCGGCCCGATCCGCGTAGCCGAAGTCGAGCGCAATTCGATCGTCGGCGAGATCGCCATCCTGTGTGACGTCTCGAGAACGGCAACCGTGAAGACGACCACTGCGGTCGAGGCCCTGCGCATCCGCAAGGACCATTTCATCAAGCTCCTCACCGACTTTCCGGAAATCACCATCGAGATCATGCGTGTGCTTGCAGACCGCCTAAGCCACACGACGAGCGAATTGACGGAAGCCCGCAGCCGCGTGCGCGAACTCGAATAGGCTTTAATCGGAAGGTGTCGGAATCAATGCCGTGATTTCGCCCGTCCGCAGATCGATCCGGAAATCTTTCGAGGGCAAACCCCGGCGATAGGCCTCGAAAAGCGACAGCATCGCCGCAATGCCACCCTGTGCCGAGCCCTCCGGCCAAGGCTGCGCGAGATAGAGTGCCGAAAGCCTGTCATAAAACCGCAGGCGCTGCGAAGAGACCGAAGCCAACCCGAGATCGCTTCCCATCCTCAGGCGATACCAGTCGCCAAGGAACGCGATCGCCGACAATGTCTCCGGGGCGCCCTCGCCGCAAGCGTTCGTCTGATCGCGCGCCACCGGAAGCATGGCAACCGCATCCTCCATCGGAACGACGGGTCGAACGGCGAGCCGCGCGAGATCGCCGAGCGTGGCCGCACGCAATAATGCGCCGAGCGGCGCTGGCCATTCCCGCTTCAGGTGCCGCCGCCAGGCGAGATGCCCGACATGAGCCGAAAGAAAGTCGCCATAGCGGTTCGCCTCGGCCATTCCCCCGGTCCTGACGCCCGTGCGCCGCACTTCAGCGCTGTAAAGCGCTCCGATCGCTGGATCCATCGGCATATCGCCGAGAGATACCGTCTCGATCTCGGCGGTATCTCCGTGCAACGTCAGGATCTTGTAGGCCGGGGGAAACCCGACGAGCGAGGGAACGGCGACGTTCACGAAGGCTCCGTCCCCTCGCCGCATCCGCGCCGTGTCGTTGACGTGAAGATGTCCGCTGAAATGCAGCGGGATGCCTGCCGTGATGAACGCCCCTCCGACCGCATCCGCCGGAATGCGGCCCGATGTCGCCGTAGGCCCGAGCAGCGCGACTTCCGCCGCCCGCGTTCCATCCAGCGGATCGAGCGCTGGATAATGGGAGAACGCAATGAGACGCTTGTCGAGACGCCGCGCCCGCGCTCCGACATCGGTCATCCAGTCGATCACATGGCGCTTGTGCACCAGCATCGCATTCCAGCCGGCGGACGTGCTGTCGACCCACTCGTCCGAGCCATCGATCGGCACGAACACGTTCGCGTCGATCATCAACAGCCACAGCCCCTCGACCGGCTCCACGAGATAGGAGGCCTCCATCAGAGGTCGCTGCGTCGATCCGCTCGATGAGACGGCGGTGAACATGCGTTCCGCGCTCGCGCCCTGCATGCCGAAGGGTGTTTCCCAATGAAGATAGGATGGCTGCGGAAAATAGCCGTGCTCCGCGACCGGCAACAGCCCGTCGGGATAGCCGGGACAGAACATGTCGGGAGACACCGTCACTGGAAGATCGTGTGGAATCCCCGGCGGCAGGCAGGCGCCCGAGGTGTTGACCGGATGGCTCGTCACCACCGCGCTCGATCCGTCCGCCGCCAGAAACCGCTTGGTACGATGTCGGCCGGCGTCGGCGAAGATGTCATGGTTACCAGGCACCGCAAAGAACGACATACCATGCCGCTCGCCATAATCCTTGAGAATCGCCGCAACGGCTGCGGTGGTCGCGACCTGCCCGTCGTCTGTATAATCGCCGAGGAGAACCACGTAACGGATACCTCGGGAAGCGACATCGTCGAGCGCCGTGCGGAAGGCCTGAAGGCTCTCGTTGAACACCCGCGTGGACCGCGCTGCCTCCGCCAGAGGCCGAACGGAAAGGCCACAGGTGTGGACCGCGCCGGGAAAGCCGAAATCGGCAGCGGGGTCGTGAACATGGGCGTCTGCGATCACGGCGATCGGCGGAAATTCCTGGAGAGGCATGGCAAAGGCAACGGTTTTGAAAGCGGGATCAGATAGCGTGCCCTTGTCTGTGACACGAGAAGCGAGAAAAAGCGAATGCCTGTCTCGCTTCATGTGGACAGTTTGGATAACATGGCGAAAATACGGCCGGACGCAAGAAGCCGGCAGGGTCGATCCTGGCCCACCGATAGCAGAGGGACAGCGTCGGCAAGCCACCGAAAGGGGGCGTGTCGAAACTGAAGCAAAGTGTGAACGACAATCTGTTTCGCGTACGTTTCTGGGGCGTTCGGGGAAGCCTTCCGGTAGCGGGGGCCGAGTTCCAGCGCTATGGCGGCCGGACCGTATGCATCGAGATGCAATGCGGCAACGAACGCCTGATCTTCGATGCAGGCTCGGGCCTGATGCCGGCTGGCGTCGCGCTCAAGGCCGAAGGCGTGTCCGCGTTCAACCTGTTCTTCACCCACTGTCACTACGACCACATCATCGGCCTGCCCTTTTTTCCGCCGCTCTACGACCACTCCGCCGACGTGACGCTCTGGTCCGGGCATCTTGCAGGGCGGATGTCGACGCGCCAGATGATCGGCGAGTTCATGCGGCCGCCATGGTTTCCGGTCGAGCCCGATATCTGCCGCGCGGCGCTGGATGCCCGCGACTTTCGCTCCGGCGATCTTCTCACGCCCGTCCGCGGCGTCGAAATTCGCACCGGCAGTCTCAACCATCCGGGCGGCGCCGTCGGTTACCGCGTCGAATGGGGCGGGCGCGCCTGCGCCCTGATCACCGATACGGAACATCACCCCGGCACGCTCGACCCGACGGTGCTCGGCCTGATTGAGGGCTGCGATCTCTTCATCTACGACGCGATGTATGACGACGCCGAAATGGAACGGCATGTCGGCTACGGCCATTCCTCCTGGGAGCATGGCATCCGGCTCGCCAAAGCAGCCGGCGCAAAACGCGTCGCCTTCATGCACCACGCACCCTTCCGCACCGATGATGCGCTCGATGCGATCGAGAAACAGGCGAAGGGCCTCTTTAGCGGGGCATTTGCAGCATTCGACGGGCAGATCGTCGATCTCTGAGCAGGAAGCGTCTTCGAGGTTTGTTTTCACCTGGTGTCTGCAGCACGACAGCGCGCACGAGCGTGGAACACTACTCCTCGGGCGGCGGCATGTCCCCGACCAGATCCGGAAGCCCAACCCACCGGCAGGCGGGGTGTGACCCCGTCGCTTCGAACAGATGGCCAAGAAACGCCCACACGGCCTCGTCATGGACGAGGTGATGCGTAAGCAGGCCAAGACAACCGTCGGTCTCCAGACAGACGTTCAGCCGCGAGACGATCTCACGCCGCAAGGTATCTCTATCGCGGCAACCGCGGGTGCCGTGCCAGTCCATCACGTCGACATGCGTGTTGATCATCGGCAGCGCTGCGGGTTTCTCCGGTCCATAAACCGAGAAAGCCCGGAAACCTAGCCGGGAGAGGCTCGGCAGGAGCGCCGTATCGATCCGGTTCCACGGCGGAACGAGCACGGGCTGGAACCGGCTGCCATGCAGGGCCGAAAGCTTGCCAAAGCCCAACGAAAGCTCCGCCAGAACGACATCTATCGGACGATCCGCTCCAAGTTCCCGTTTCTTGAATGGCTCGATCGCATGATTGGCATGCCGCCACCCGTGCACCGTCACGCTCGCAAGCGGTGCATTTTCGAGCCGCTCTACCAGCGCTTCGCCCGTCGGCTCCGGAATGACCGCAAGCGCCACGGGAACACCATGGGCGTCCGTCAGGTCCAGCAGTCGGTCGAGCGCCGGCGTCGGGTCGATGGCGTCATCGTCGCGCAGCCAGAAGCGGGCGATCTTTCCCGCCTCCTGAAAGCGGTCGAGCACGGCGGTGATATCGGTATCTGCCCTCGCGTTCATGGCCGTGGCTCCCGCGTCACATGAACATGCCGGTCGAGAATGTCGCCGAGCCGGGCGGCGGCGGGCGCAAGCCCGCGTTCCCCCCCTGCAAACAATCGAGCCTCCACGCCCATGGCTTGCCGCCGCGTCTCATCGCGGAGAAAACCGGCAATGGCCTGCGCGTAGGCCTCCGTATCGCTTGGCGGCGTCAGCACGCCCGTGTGCCCGTTTTCCACCACTTCGGGAACGCCGGCAATCGCCTGCGCCACCACGGGCAGACCTGCGGCCTGCGCCTCCAGATAGGCAAGCCCGTAAGCCTCGCCGCAGCCGGGCCAGACATAAAGCGCTGAGGTCGACAGGAGAGCCGCGACCTCTTCCGCAGATCGCTCGCCGCACCACACGACCCGGCCGGGCCCAAGCGGTGCGAACAGAGCTTCCACTTCGGCGCGCGCTTTTCCGTCGCCGATGATCGACAGCGTGAAGGGGAGATGCAGCAGGCGCGAAAGCGCATCGGCCAGCATCCGGTAGCTGTCCATTTTGTCACCCGGACGCATCATCGCCACGGTGACGAGACGACCGGGATGTGGCGCTGGTTCACGGGCGAGGAAGAGCGCGGGATCGATGAACGGCTGCATCCGCTCGACGCACGCAACCGGCGCACCGTCGAGAATGCCGATCCTGTCGCGCTCGGTCATGCAGATATTGACGGATGCCGACGTCAGCGTTTCGAGAAGAGCCCCCTGCGCCGCGGCCCATCCGTCCCTGTCGCGACGTGCGGAATAGGAAGCCTCGACCGTAACGTAACCGAGACCATAAGCGCCGGAGAGGGACGGCCCCAGCAGATCGGGCGCCTTGTAATAGGGGTGATAGCAGAACCAGCAGTCGGGTACGCCATTCGCTTGCCAATCCTGCGAGATGCGTTCACGCTCAACGGCCGCCATCGCCTCGATACCGCCAATGTCCTCCGGCGCCCGCAGGAAACTGCGCAACTCGGAGACGAGCGTCACCTGATGCCCGGCCAGCTCCAGCGCCTGCATCATCAGCCTCGACATGAGCCGGTCGCCGGAGGGCACCGGATGACGGGGCGATTTGAGGGGGGCGTAGAATGCGATTTTCATGCGCCTTGATCTACACCATCCTCGCCTCCGCCTCCAAACGCTTCTGCTCGAACATGATTCCGGTCGGATCGCTCGGGTCAGTGTGCCTGCTGACGCGGCGATAAAATATTCTTGAACAGGCCGCGATGAGTATTCCGTCATCCGCGCGCTACATTTGGCTCATCGTCAATGCGTCGCCTGACGCCGTCATAAAGACAGGAACTTCGATGAAAACGCGTGCTTGCCTCCTTGCCGGAACCGTCCTGACCGCACTCTTCGCCGCCGGTCCCATCATGGCGCAGTCGACGGGCGACACCTCTCCGATCGACCATGTCGAAGGACAACCGCCCGCCACCGGCGAGGTGAAGGCCGCGGGCAAGCCGGTCGAGACGGAAGAGGCGAACGCTCCCGACCAGAAACCTGCCTTCGAGAACCAGACGCGCGCGCCGCAGCCGGACAAGATGCCGACCGTTACCCATCAGGCAGTCGCGGAAGGCCTGCCGCAGCTCTGGTCCATGGAGTTCCTGCCGGACGGCCGCATGCTGGTCGCCGCCAAGAAGGGCTCCATGCATATCGTCGGTGCCGACGGCAAGCCCAGTACGGCGCTGAAAGGCGTTCCCGCCGTCATCTCGGACGGTCAGGCCGGCCTGCTGGACGTCGCCATCGCTCCGGACTTCGCCACCTCCAACCGCATCTTCTTCTCGTTTTCCGAGCCCCGCGAAGAGGGCAATGGCACCTCCGTCGCCTCCGCCCGGCTGGTCACCGACGAGCAGGGCGGCGCGGCGCTGGAAGATGTCACCGTCATCTTCCGCCAGATGCCTGGCTACGACAACACCAAGCACTACGGCTCCCGCCTCGTCTTCAGCAACAATGGCGAACTCTACGTGACGGTGGGCGAACGCTCCGACCGCGAGACGCGGGTTTTCGCGCAGGACCTGAAGAGCGGCTTCGGCAAGGTCTTCCGCATCGATACCTCAGGCAAGGCGCTCGCCGACAACCCGTTCGCCGGCAAGGGCGACGCACAGCCGGAAATATGGAGCTACGGCCACCGCAACCTGCAATCGGCAGCACTCGACGCCAAGGGCCGGCTCTGGACCGTCGAACACGGGCCGAAGGGCGGCGACGAGCTGAACATGCCGAAAGCTGGCCTCAACTACGGCTGGCCGGTCATCACCTACGGCATCGACTATAGCGGCTCTGCGATTGGCGACGGCATCACCGCGAAGGACGGCATGGAGCAGCCTGTCTACTATTGGGATCCGGTCATCGGCCCCTCCGGCATGGTGTTCTACAGCGGTACCGAGTTTCCGGAATGGGACGGTGCGGCCCTTATCGGTGGCCTCGTTTCCACCGGCCTTGTCGTGCTGCACATGGATGACGACAAGGTCAGCCATGAGGAGCGCATACCCCTCGATGCCCGTATCCGCGACGTGAAGATCGGCCCCGACGGCGCGATCTATGCCGTCACTGAAAACCCGAAGGAGGGTACGTCGGCCATCCTGAGGCTCGCGCGGCAGGGCTGATCGCGCGCAGCCATTCGGCAACTTTTTCGGAGGTGGCGGGTTGATGATCCGCCACCTCTTATCAAGGACAAGAAACCCGACATGGCCCGCAACAGCTTCTGGAAAGGCTACCTCCGGCTCTCGCTCGTCACCGCCTCGGTTTCGCTAACGCCCGCGACCACCGAGAGCGAAAAGGTCCGCTTCCACGTCCTGAACCGCGCCACGAAAAACCGCGTGGAAAGTCGTTACATCGATAGCGTGACCCACAAGAAGGTTGCGGACAAGGACCAGGTCAAGGGCTTCCCCAAAGGCGAGGACGACTATGTCCTGCTCGAAGACGACGAGATCGAGGGTGTCGGTCTCGAGAGCACACGCACCATCGACATCTCCACCTTCGTACCCCGCGATTCCATCGACTGGATCTGGTACGACAAGCCGCATTTTCTCGTACCCGAAGACAAGGTCGGCGCAGAGGCCTTCTGCGTGATCCGCGAGGCGATGACCCGCAAGAACGTCGTCGGCATCGCCCGCCTTGTCCTCTATCGCCGGGAGCGCGCCGTACTGCTCGTTCCCAACGGCAAGGGCATCGTGTTGTGGACACTGCACTATGGAGAAGACGTTCGCGAGGCCATCGCGGAACTCGACGTGAAGGCGAAGGGCGACAAGGCGGAGATGACGGCGCTCGCAAAGCTCGTCGAGAAGGACAAGGGGGCGTGGAGCCCGACGCTGGTTCAGGACCCCGTCCAGAAGAAAATCAAGGCCTTCATCAAGAGCCGCCAGAAGAAGGACGGCAAGCCGGCCACGAAGGCGCGTGCTCCCGTCAAATCCTCTGGCAACGTCATCAACATCATGGATGCCCTGAAGAAAAGCCTGCAACAGGAGAAGAGCGGCTAAGGCCACGCTTCTCCGTGTTCTCCCTTAGGCTTTCGGAAGCACCTTTGCGGCGGAGAAGAACCCGTCCCAAGGGTCTTTCTTCAAAGCGGACAGCCGGGGAGGCATGTTATCGACCGTGAAGTAATCCGGCCCGATGGCCTCCGACAGTTCCGACCATTCGAGCGGTGCCGAGACGCCTGCACCCGGCCGCGCGCGCGTTGAGTACGGTGCAACCGCCGTCGCTCCGCGACCGTTCCGAAGATAGTCTATAAAGATCCGCCCGCGACGCTTGGCCTTGGTCGCCACCGCGAGGTAGCGATCCGGATCCTTCTTCGCCGCATCCGTTGCAAGTGCCTTGGCGAAGGCTTTGACAGCCGGCCATCCGGCGGAGGGTTTCAAGGGAACCACCACATGCAGGCCCTTGCCGCCGGATGTCTTGACGAAAGCAGCGAGCCCCTTCGCCTCTATCTCTTCCTTCAAGAGAAGAGCGGCCTCGATGATCTCTGCCCAGCTCACGTCCTCCCCGGGATCGAGGTCCATGGTGATCATGTCGGGCTTTTCCCAGTTCCGCGTCGTCGCTCCCCAGGGGTGAATCTCGAGCGCTGCGGACTGGACGAGCGCGATGAGGCCGTCAAAATCGGTGATGCGCAACGATGGCTCGCCCGCTTTGTCCTTCGGGTCCTTGATCTGGTCGATTGCCTTGTTGATCCCGCGCCAGGCATGCTTCTGAAAGAAGCGCTGCTTGCCGTCTATGCCATCCGGGCAGCGCAGCAGCGAAAGCGGACGGTCCACTACATAGGGCGCCATGAACGACCAGACCTGCGCGTAATATTCGGCCAGTCCCTGCTTCGTCACGCCTTCCCTTGGCCAATAGACCCTGTCCGGATGCGTCAGGGTGATCGCTGCCTTGGGAAGGGCTGGCGGTTTGCGGCCCTTTTCCGCGGCCGGGCTTTCCTGACGTACCTCGCTTGCCGGCTTGTCCTCTCGCAGACCGCGAAAAGACGCATGGCGCAAATTGCCATCCGCCGACCAGGCCCGGAACTCGACCTCCGCCACCAGCTTCGGCTCGACATAGTGCAGGCCGCGCCGCGCGTCCGCCGTCAACTTGTCACGGAACGGATTGTCCGAGCGCTCGATTGCAGAAAGCGCCTCGAACAGCATGTCTGCCGTCGCGTGGCTGAACCCGGTGCCGACACGGCCGACATGGCGCAATTCGCCATCCTCGTAGACGCCGAGCGCGAGCGCACCGATCGAATGATCCGATGTCGAGGACGGAGCATAGCCGCCGATCACGAATTCCTGACGCTCGGAGCATTTCGACTTGATCCAGCTGCCGTTGCGGCCCGAAAGATATTTGCCGGATCTTTCCTTGGACACCACGCCTTCGAGGCTCAAACGGCAGGCATGCGTCAACACGAGATCGCCATTGTCCTCGAAATGTTCGCTGAAGCGAACAGTGGGGCTGTCGGCGAGGATGAGCTTCTGCAACAGGTTCTTGCGGTCGATCAGCGCTGCATTTCTCAGGTCGTGCCCGTCGAGATGCAGAATATCAAAGGCGTAATAGATGAACCGGTCGCTACGCCCGACGCTCAGATCCTCCTGCAAAGCAGAAAAGTCGGATGCGCCATTGTCCTTCTGCACGACGATCTCGCCGTCGATCAGCGCCGTTTCCACCGGCAGGCCGATGAAAGCCGCTGCCACCTGATCGCCGAACCGATCCGTCCAGTCGAGGCCGCTTCGGGTGAGCAGCCGGACCGTGCCGTTCTCGATGCGCGCCTGCAGGCGGTAGCCATCGAACTTGATCTCGTGCACCCATCGCTCGCCGGACGGCGCCTTGGGTTTGAGGGTCGCCAGCGCCGGCTCCACGAAATCCGGCAGCGCCGCCTTCTTCGCGCCCTTCGGCCAGGCATGCGCCTGCCCCTCCGCAGCCGTCGTCACCTTGGCAGGCTTGCCACGTTTTTGCGCAGCAGGCTTCGATGTGCTTGCCTTGCCTTTGGCCGTGCTCTTCGAGTTCCAGGTATCGTCGGGGTTATCTGCCACGTCCTTCAGGTCTCGCCCCGATTTCACGGATTCCGGTCGCTCCTTGAGGATGTCGAAGCTGTCGTCCCGGGCCGCCTCGTCATCGCCCTTGATCAGCAGCCAGTTTTCGCGCGTCTCGCCCGGTCGGCCATGCATGCGCACCAGATGCCACCGCCCCTGAAGCTTCTCCCCCTCAAGCGTGAACTCCAGATGACCTTTGCGATACGCCTTCGCGAGATCGCCGATCGGCGCCCATGTGCCGCGATCCCAGACGATCACCGTGCCGCCGCCATATTGACCCTTGGGGATCACCCCTTCAAAATCTCCGTAGGAGAGCGGATGATCCTCGACATGGACCGCCAGCCGCTTGTCTTCCGGGTTGAGGCTCGGCCCCTTGGTCACGGCCCAGCTTTTCAGCACGCCATCCATTTCCAGCCGGAAATCATAATGCAGCCGCGTCGCATCGTGCTTCTGGATGACGAAGCTCGCGCCGCTTGCTGCAGCCTTCCGCTTACCGGATCTGGCAGCCTCGCCTTTCGGCTCCGGCGTTGCGTCGAAACGTCGCTTGGCGTTGTAGGTGTCGAGGCTCATGCCTAACTCGCCTTCTTCTGCCGGGAGCCTGAAGCCTTGCCCTTGGCACCGGGTTTTTCCTTCGTGCCCGAACGCGCAACGCTCTGACGCAGGGCCTCCTTGAGGTCGACAACGTTGTTGTGCTTCGGCGGCGCCTTCTTTTCGATGGTCCGCCCCTCGATCTTCGCCTTCACCAATTCAGCCAGCGCATCGTTATAGCGATCGGAATAGCTCTCCGGATCGAAACTGCCGGACTTCGTGCCGATAATGTGCCCGGCAAGCTCCAGCATTTCATCGTCGAATTCGATCTCGGGAATGGACTTGAACGCGGTCTTCGCCGAGCGAACCTCGTAATCGAAGTTGAGCGTCGTCGCGATCAGCGTGTCGTCCTGAGGGCGGATGAGAACGGTGCGATTGCGCCGGAAGAGGATGGCGTCCGCAATCGCGGCAACGTTCTCATCGCGCATCGTGCGCGCGATCAGCGCGAGCGTTTCCTCGTCGTGATCCTCGACAGGCGCGAGATGGTAGGGCTTGTCGAAATAGAGCGTATCCACCGCATCGATGGCGATGAACCGCGTGACCTTCAGCACCTTGTCGCTATCGGGCATCAGAGCCGCCAGCTCATCCCCCTCGATCGCGATATAATCGCCATTGTCGAGCGGATAGCCCTTTATCTGGTCGTCGCGTTCGACCGGCTTGCCGGTTTCGCTGTCCACGAACTGCCGTTCGACCCTATGCCCGGTCTTGCGATTGATGATGTTGAACGAGATCTTATCCGACGAGGAGATGGCGGTGTAGAGACCGATCGCGCAGGTGAGATCTCGCAGTTTCAGCTGGCCTTTCCAGCTCGCCCGTCGTGCCATCCGTCGCGTCCTCGCTACTCTGTTCGCTTCCGTGTGCAAACCAAACGGAATGGCCGGGCAGAGGTTCCGGCCGGAACATTCCAACCCGCATCCAGTTGAGTGGCATCTCCAGATTTAGGGCGAACCGGATTTAGGCAGGCCGGACGAAACAGGAAAGGGTTTGCTATGCTTCAAGCCGATGCCGAACGAATGGCCATTCCCATCGTGATCACGCTGAATGGGAGGCAAGAGCAGCTGAACGTCGCTCCATGGGTCACCCTTCTCGACCTGCTGCGCGGGCCGATGGAGCTGCCGGGCACCAAGAAAGGCTGCGACCATGGCCAGTGCGGCGCCTGCACCGTCCTGATCGACGGACAGCGCGTCAATTCCTGCCTCAAACTCGCCGTCACACTCGATGGGGCCGAGATCACCACGATCGAAGGGCTTGGACAGCCCGGAAACCTTCACCCGCTGCAGCAGGCCTTCGTCGATCACGACGCCTACCAGTGCGGCTACTGCACGCCCGGACAGATCTGTTCCGCCGCCGGCCTCATGAGTGAAGGCCACGCGCATTCGCGCGAGGAGATCCGCGAACTGATGAGCGGCAATCTCTGTCGATGCGGAGCCTACACCAACATCGCGGATGCGATCGAGCAGGTGATGGGCCAGACTTCCAAAGACTTCAAGGAGGCTGCGGAATGAAACAGTTCTCTTACATCCGCGCCGAAGATGTCGCGGGCGCCGTGGCAGCCCTTGCCGCAGATCCGCAAGCAAAGCTTCTGGCAGGCGGCACCAATCTGGTCGACCTCATGAAATACGATGTCATGAGCCCCGCTACGGTCATCGACATCAACCGCCTGCCATTGAAGGACATCGAGACCCTTGAAGATGGCTCACTCAGGATCGGCGCACTGGTCAGCAACGCGGCCCTCGCTTATGATCCTGTTATCATCGAGCGCTTTCCTCTGCTGGCGAGCGCCGTCCTTGCGGGCGCGTCCCCCCAGCTGCGCAATGCCGCGACCACCGGAGGTAACCTCCTCCAGCGCACACGCTGCTACTATTTCTACGACCCGGCAAGCCCGTGCAACAAGCGCGAGCCGGGGTCCGGCTGCGGCGCGATCGGCGGTGTGAACCGCATCCACGCGATCCTCGGCACAAGCGCGTCCTGCATCGCCACGCACCCCTCCGACATGTGCGTTGCCTTGGCGGCGCTCGACGCGGTGGTGGAGGTCGAGGGCCCGGATGGTCGCCGCGACATTTCCTTCCTCGACTTCCATCGCCTACCCGGCGACGAGCCGCAACATGACAACACGCTCGCACCAAACGAGATGGTCGTCGCCCTACGCCTGTCGCCGGATCATTTTGCTGCAAACCACAGCTATCTGAAAATCCGCGACCGCCTGTCCTACGCCTTTGCCCTCGTCTCGGTTGCCGCTGCCATCGACATGAAGGACGGCGAGATCGTGGATATCAGGGTGGCGCTGGGGGGCGTCGCGCACAAGCCATGGCGCGATCCGCTCGCCGAAGCCGAGTGCGCCGGGAAGCCTGCCAATGAGGCGACGTTCCGCCAGCTGGCACAGCGGCTTCTTGCCGGCGCCAAGGGTCAGGGCGGCAACGATTTCAAGATCCCGATGGCTGAGCGGACGATCATCCGCGCCCTGACGCAGGCCGCCAGCGGCACGCCGCAGGTCCAGTCCGAAAAAGCCATCCGCTAGGAGACCGTCATGTTCAACCCGTCCAAAATCGTGGGAGTGCCGGTCTCCCGTATCGATGGCCCGCTGAAGGTCTCCGGCAAGGCACCCTATGCGGCCGAGCACTACGAGCCGGGAATGCTGCACGGCGCGGTTGTCGTCTCGACCATTGCCAGCGGCAAGATCCGCAGCATCGACACGTCGAAGGCAGAGGCTTTCCCCGGTGTCGTCAAGGTCTATACGCATGAGAACCGCCCGAGCGCTGCCTGGTGGGACAGCAAGTGGCAGGACAGTGTCGCCCCGCCCGGCAGCCCGTTCCGGCCCCTCGAAAAGCCGCAGATCCAGTACGACGGTCAGCCGGTCGCACTGGTCATCGCGGAAACCTACGAGGCTGCCCGCGATGCCGCCTCGCTCGTCACCGTGGAATACAAGGCGGAAACGCCGGAGACCAATCTTCTCAAGGTGTACCCGAATTCCTACGAGCCGAAGAAGAAGCGCTCCGGCATCCAGCCGCCGCCCAAGCCCCGCGGCAAGCCGGAAGAGGCCTTCGCAGGGGCCGCCTACAGGATCTCGGCGGAATACGTGATGGAGGGCGAGCACCACAATCCGATGGAGCTGTTTGCCACCACCGTGTTCTGGGAGAACGACAAGCAACTGACGGTGCATGACAAGACGCAGGGGTCTCAGGCCTCGCGCGACTATATCTGCAACATCTTCGGGCTCGACCCGGATGATGTCGTGGTCAAGAATGCCTATGTCGGCGGCGCCTTCGGCCAGGGCCTGCGCCCGAAGCATCAGCTCTTCCTTGCGGTCATGGCGAGTCTCGACCTCAAGCGTTCCGTGAAGGTGGAAATGTCGCGACAGGAGATGTTCGCGCTGACATGGCGGCCTTCCTCCGTGCAGACAGTGTCGCTGGCTGCCGATGCGGACGGCATGCTGCAATCGGTCATGCACCACGCTGTCGAGGCGACATCGCGTTACGAGGACTATCAGGAGACGGTCGTCAACTGGTCGGGCCTTGCCTACAAATGCGACAATGCCAAATTGACCTATGAGCTCGCCCAGGTCGATATGTCGACGCCCGGCGACATGCGCGCTCCGGGTGCGGCGACGGGCGTTCTGGCGCTCGAATCCGCCATGGACGAGCTTGCATCGGAAATCGGCATGGACCCGCTGGAGCTGAGGGTGAAGAACTTCATCCACTTCGACCAGAACGACGACAAGCAGCTGACGTCGAAGGCGCTGCATTCCTGCTACCGCGAGGGCGCGGCAGCGTTCGGCTGGAACCAGCGGTCGACAGCGCCCCGCTCCATGCGCGACGGGCACGATCTCGTCGGCTGGGGCATGGCGACCGGCTTCTGGGAAGCCGGCATGGCGCAGGCGGAGGCAAAAGTCCGCTATGCGATCGACGGCAAGGTCACGGTGTCTGCCGCGGCAACCGATATCGGCACCGGCACCTACACGATCCTTGCCCAGCTGGGGGCCGAGGCATTCGATGTGCCGATCGAATCCGTCCACGTCGCGATAGCGGATTCGACCTTGCCGACCACAGGCGTGGAAGGCGGATCCTGGACGGCGGCCTCCACCGGCTCCGCGGTGCAGATCGCGGCGGAAGCGGTCAAGGCCACGCTGCTCGACATGGCGCAGGACATGGACGCGTCCCCGCTCGCCGACGCGACGCCGGAGGAGGTCGTGATCCGGGATGGACGGCTGGTGCTGGATGTCAACAGCCAGGTCGGCGTGGCCCTGTCGGATATTCTCGCCTCGAAACAACTGTCCTCCGTCGAGGAGCCCGGCAAGGCCGGGCCGGACATGCTGCAGATGCGCAAGTTTGTGAGCTACACCCACTCCGCAGTGTTCGTGGAGGTCAAGATTGACGAGCAGCTCGGCGTTATCAGGGTGACACGCGTGGTCAGCGCCATCGGCGCCGGCCGCATCCTCAATCCCAAGACGGCCCGCAGCCAAATTCTGGGCGGCATCGTCATGGGTATCGGCATGGCGCTGCACGAGGAAGGCATGATCGACCATCGCACCGGCCGCATCATGAACCATAATCTCGCCGAATATCACGTGCCTGTTCACGCCGACATTCCCGACCTTGAGGTGATCTTCGTCGAGGAACACGATGACAAGGCAAGTCCGATCGGCGTCAAGGGCCTTGGCGAAATCGGCATCGTCGGTGTGGCCTCAGCGGTCGCAAATGCGATCTATCATGCGACCGGCACCCGCTTCCGCCACTTCCCCATCACCATCGACAAGATCCTCGAAAGCGAGTTGAAGCACTGATGACCCAGCTTCCCCAAAAGCTTGAACGCTATCGTTCAGACGTCGAGATCATCGAGAAGGACGAGCCGGAAACGTCCCGTGCGCTGGCCGATACGCTGCTGTCCATCGCCCACACCACATGGCGCAATGGCGGCCACGCCGTGCGCAGCGTGCATGCGAAGAGCCATGGCCTGCTCGATGGCGAGTTGGACATCCTGCCGGATCTGCCCGCACCTCTGGCCCAAGGCATCTTCGCAAAGTCCGGCCGGCACAAGGCGGTCATTCGCCTCTCGACGTCGCCGGGCGATATCCTCCACGACAGCGTGTCGACACCGCGCGGCTTCTCTCTGAAGATCCTCGATGTCGATGGAGAGCGCCTGCCGGGCGGACTGGAAGGTTCGACCAGCCAGGATTTCCTGATGGTCAATGGCAAGCAGTTCAACTCGCCGAGCGCCAAGGCCTTCCTGAAAAACCTCAAGGGTCTGGCGCTGACCACGGACCGCATGGAGCGGACGAAGGAAGTGGCATCGAAGGTCTTCCGCGCCGTGGAAAGCGCGCTGGAGACGTTCGGCGCAGAGAGCGCAACGTTGAAGACGCTCGGCGGCCATCCCGAAACGCATATTCTCGGCGAGAGCTTCTTCACGCAGCTGCCGCATCGCTATGGCGACTATATCGCCAAGTTTGCACTGGTCCCGGTGAGCGAGAACCTGAAAGCCCTGAAGGATCAGCCGATCAATGCGAACAAGGACGAAGATGCGCTGCGGCACGCGGTCCGCAGCTTCTTCGGCGGCGAGACGGCAACATGGGAACTGCGCGTGCAGCTCTGTACGGATCTGGAAACCATGCCCGTCGAAGATGCGTCCGCCCTCTGGGACGAAGACGAAAGCCCGTTCATCCCGGTCGCAAGGCTGACTGTGAGATCGCAGGATGCCTGGACGGACGAAAAGCAGAAGCGCATCGACGACGGCATGTCCTTCCGCCCGTGGAACGGCATCGTCGAGCACCAGCCGCTCGGCTCCATCATGCGGATGCGCCGCGAAGCCTATGACAAATCCGCAGCCTTCCGCTCGGAGCGCAACCCCGTGCCCGTGCGCGAACCCGGCGCCCGCTGTCCCATTGCCGCCGAATAAGGCGGGGATACGAATGCCGCAGCGTTTCCGTGCTGCAGCAGAGACTGGAATAAGGAAATTTGCATGAATCGCTTCAAAGACAAGGTTGTCATCATCACCGGTGCAGCCTCCGGCATCGGCGCGGCGACAGCGCGCCGCTTCTCCGACGAAGGCGCTTGCGTCGTTATGGTCGATAAGGATGGAGAGACGCTCACGACGTCCGCGCAGGCCTTTCCGAAAGATCGCACCCTCGTGCAGGTCGCCGATGTCTCCCAATCCACGTCCGTAGACGCGCTGGTGGAAACCGCGGTCCATCGCTTCGGGCAGATCGATGTCCTCGTCAACAATGCGGGTACCGCCGAGAGCGGCAAGCCGGAGGAAATAACCGACGATGCCTGGCGCAAGGTCATGGCGACGGATGCGGACGGTGTTTTCTACGGCTGCCGCGCCGCAATCCCGCATCTGGAAAAGACCGGCGGCGTCATCGTCAACACCGCCTCCGTTTCGGGCATGGGCGGTGACTGGGGGATGAGCCCCTACAACGCCGCCAAGGGCGCCGTCGTCAACTTCACCCGCGCGCTGGCCATGGACCTCGGCAAGCGCGGCATCCGCGTCAACGCAGTCTGCCCCAGCCTCACCCGCACCGGAATGACGCAGGACATGATGGACGACGAGCCCCTGCTCCAGACGTTCTACGAGCGCATCCCTCTCGGTCGCGTCTGCGAGCCAGAGGAGGTCGCGTCCGTTATCGCCTTCCTCGCCAGCCCGGATGCCAGCTTCATCACCGGCGCCAATATCGCGGTTGATGGTGGCGTCTCCGCCTCCAACGGTCAGCCACCTCAATAGGCTTTCAGACCATGCAAAAAAGCCCGCCTGCTGTTTCAGCAAGCGGGCTTTTTTGCATCCAAGACCGGCTATCGCACGATCCGCACCGGCACCGATTTCGCAGCCGGCACCTTGCTCCGCTCGGCATGTTGCCAAAGCGGGATCAGCACGTTGCACTCCGGATAATAGGCGCCACAGCATCCGTCCGGAATGTCGTAGGGTACGATCTGCAGACCATCGATCCGGCGCGCGACGCCGTCATCGGCAACGGTTTCGAGCGCGATTTTCTCGCCTGCCCGCGCTCCGATCCGCGCCATCTCCCGTTTGTTGAGGAACAGCACCATGCGCGTGCCGTCCACCCCACGGAACCGGTCGTCATAGCCATAGACCGTCGTGTTGAACTGGTCGTTCGAGCGTAGCGTCATCAGTCGCAGTACGTCGGGGCCGTCTCCGGAAAAGCTTGCCGACAGCGACGTCGGTAGCTTGAACTCGGCCTTTCCACTCTCCGTCTTCCAGATCCTGTCGCGCACCGGCAGGGGCTTCTCCATGCCGCCCGGCGTGTGCATCCGCTTGTTGAAGTCCTTGAAGAGGTCGGGATAGGTCGCCTCGATCGCATCGCGCACGGTGGCGTAATCGTCCACCCACCGATCCCAGGGAACCCGCAGGTTCGGTGCGAGAGACGCCTTCGCCAGTTCGGCGACGATGCGGATTTCCGACTGGAGCGTATCGGCGGCCGGCGCATGGAACCCCTTCGACCCGTGAAAACAGGACGTACTGTCCTCCATCGTCACGGTCTGAGGTCCGCTCGCCTGCCGGTCTATCTCGGTGCGGCCAAGGCATGGCAGGAGATAGGCGACACGGCCATTGAAAAGGTGGCCGCGATTGAGCTTGGTCGCGATCTGCACCGTCAGCCGCATACGCGGCCATGCCTCCTCCATCAGCCCCTGCTCCGGCACGGCTCGCAGAAAGTTGCCGCCGAGGCCGATGAAGGCGTCCACCGTTCCCTCGATGATGCCCTTGCAGGCATCCACGGTCGCCAGCCCCTCCTCGAGAGGCGGCTCGAAGCCATAGAGCTCCCGAAGCTTGTCGAGCGGCACCAGTTCCGGCTTCTCCGAAATCCCGACGGTCCGCTGGCCCTGTACGTTGGAATGACCCCGCACGGGACAGATGCCCGCGCCGGGACGGCCGAAATTGCCGCGCAACAGGAGGAGATTGACAAGCACCTGCACTGTCTGGACGCCGAGCTTGTGCTGGGTCAGCCCCATGCCATAAATACCCATGACGCTCTTTGCGCTCATGTAAACGCCGGCTGCTTCCGTGATCGCGGTGCGGCTGAGACCGGATTCCCGCTCCAGCGCCAGCCAGTCCTGCGCCCTGACATAGGCGATGAAGTCATCGACGCCGGTCGTGTGCTCGGCGAGGAATTCGCGGTCGAGCACGCCTTTGCCGCCGCGCTGCAGATCCGCATCGTCCGCCTCCAGCAGCGCCTTCGCCATGCCCACGATTACCGCGATATCGCCGCCGGCTTTCACCTGATGGTACTGGCAGGATATCTCGGTCGCGTTCTGCGTCAGCATCTGCACCGGATCCTGAGGATTGACGAACCGCTCGAGGCCGCGCTCCTTGAGCGGATTGAAGGTGACGATCCGCGCTCCGCGCTGCACGGCCTCCTGCAACTGATGCAGCATGCGCGGGCTGTTCGAGCCCGGGTTCTGCCCGAAGAAGAACATCGCATCCGCAGCCTCGAAATCGTCCAGCCGCACGGTGCCGACCGGTTGGCCGATGCTTTCCAGCAGACCGACGGACGTCGATTCATGGCACATATTCGAACTATCCGGCAGGTTGTTATTGCCGTAAAGCCGGGCCAGCAGGGCATACATATAGGACGTCTCGAGCGAGGCGCGGCCCGATGCGTAAAACACGGTTCGCTTGGGGTCCTCCGCCTGGATCGCCTTCATCTCCGCGCCGATGGCGGCATAGGCGTCTTCCCAGCTGGTTTCGACATAGCGATCGGTCGCGGCATCGTAGCGCATCGGATGCGTCAGGCGACCGGTGGATTCGAGCTTGAAATCGTCCCAGCTCTTCATTTCCGTCAACGTATGGCGTGCAAACAGCTCCGGCGTCGCACGGTCGGCCGTCAGCTCCCAGAATGTCGCCTTCGCACCATTCTCGCAAAACTCCGCCGGATGAGGCTTTGCAGGCTTTGCCCAGGCACAGCTGACACAGGCAAACCCATCCGGCTTGTTCTGTTTGGAAAGCCCCGGCAGGATGGAAACCGGCCGCTTGCTCTGCCGCGCCTGGCGCATCAGCGACTTGACCGACCCCCATCCGCCGGCAGGCGCGGCGTAGGTCGTGATCTTGGGCACGTTGGACATATCGGAAGCTCCAGAGACGGTAGCAACAGGAACGACCTCAGGCCACACCGGTTCCGCTTCAACATCAACTTACCCCCCGAGCCGAAACGGAAAGCAGACAAAGCTTTTCAAGCACCGGGAAACATGACCATTTTCAGGTTTTTCCGTCGTTTTTACCACTTGCCATTGCGGGCTTGCGCAACATATCGCCAAAACAGGCTTTCGACACGATGGACTTACTGAACACAGGAGAGACGCGGCGATTTCAGGACGGCTCCAGACCCCGCCTCACATTCACTGTCGCCTGACGCCGGCGATCCTCTTCAGGAGCGCGGTCCTTCCCGGGTGTGTTTTCCTTTCCGGTTGTTCCGGCAAACAGTCGGCACTCGATCCCGCCGGCGTCGAGGCAACATCTGTCCATCATCTCTTCATCGTCATGGTCGTCGGCGGCGCCATCATCTGGGCGCTGGTGGTCGGGCTGTTGCTGTATGCGGGTCACGCCCGGCGGGAGCCGATCACGGCCCGCAAGGCGAGCTGGCTTATCCTTGGCGGTGGCGTCGCATTCCCTGTAATTGTCTTGTTCTGCCTGCTCGCCTATGCCGTCTGGCTGATGCCGCAGATCCGGCCCTTCATGCCCGCGCTGATGGACAACAAGCCGCAGATCGAGGCGACCGGCGAGCAATTCTGGTGGCGCCTGCGCTATCTGGACGACGGCGGCAATACGGCTTTCGAGACCGCGAACGAATTGCGGCTCCCGGTCGGCGAACGGACGACGTTCCGGCTGAAGGCGGCTGATGTCATACACTCCTTCTGGATCCCGTCGCTCGGCGGCAAGATGGACATGATCCCCGGTCGCGACAACGTGCTCTCGCTGGAGCCGACGAAGACGGGTGTTTATCGCGCCCCCTGCGCCGAATTCTGTGGCACGTCGCATGCCCTCATGGCCTTCTCCGTGATCGTCATGGAGCGCCCGGATTTCGACGCGTGGCGCCAGTCGCGCATCGAGGCGGCGGCTATGCCCCAACCGGCCCATCCCGGCCGAGACCTCTTCTTCCGTCACGGTTGCGCTGCCTGCCATACCATCGCGGGCACGCCGGCCATCGGCCGCATCGGGCCGGACCTCACCCGCATTGGCGAACGCCAGACCATTGCGGCGGGCACGCTGGCAAACACCAAAGACAACATTGCCCGCTTCATCCGCGAGCCCGATGCCATCAAGCCCGGCGTCGAGATGCCGGCTTTCGGCATGCTGCCCGATGGTGACATCGAAGCCATAGCCGCCTGGCTCGGAGGCCTGAAATGAGCGCGAACGTTCCCTTGGCCCCCGCACCGGAAGCACCGCCGGAGATCCGTGCCGCGCAGGAGGAACGTCTGCGCAAGGTGTGGACGACGCCATCGGGCTGGCGCTACTGGACCTCGGTCAACAATACGGAGATCGGCCTCTGGTACGGCGCGGCGGCTTTCATCTTCATGCTCTTTGCGGGCCTTCTCGGCCTCATGGTGCGCGTGCAGCTCGCCGTGCCCGAGAACACCTTCATCTCCGCCGATCTGTTCAATCAGGCGTTCACGCTGCACGGGACCATCATGATGTTCCTGTTTGCGGTGCCGATCTTCGAGGCCGTGGCGATCTACCTGCTGCCCTCGATGCTCGGCACGCGGGAACTGCCCTTCCCGCGCCTCTCGGCCTTCGGCTTCTGGAGTTTTGCGCTCGGCGGCGTCTTCGTCTGCGGCTCGATCTTCTTCAACGCCGCGCCCAATACGGGCTGGTTCATGTACCCGCCGCTCGCCACCGACAAGGAATATTCCGGCATTGGCGCCGATATCTGGCTGCTCGGCCTCTCCTTTATCGAGGTCGCCTCCATTGCCGCCGCCGTCGAGCTGATCGTCGGGATCATGAAATGCCGGGCGCCCGGCATGCGCATCAATCTCATGCCGCTCTTTGCCTGGTACCTGTTGATCGTCGCCGGTATGATCCTCTTCGCATTTCCGCCGCTGATCGCCGGCGACATCCTGTTCGAGATGGAGCGGATGTTCGACTGGCCTTTCTTCGATGCGGCGCGTGGCGGAGATCCCCTGCTCTGGCAGCACCTGTTCTGGATCTTCGGCCATCCCGAGGTCTACATCATCTTCCTGCCCGCCATCGCCATCATGGCCATGGTCGTGCCCACCTTCTCGCAGCGCCCCATCGTTGGTTACTCCTGGATCGTGCTGGCGGCCGTCGGCACCGGGTTCCTGAGCTTCGGGCTCTGGGTCCACCATATGTTCGCGACCGGCCTGCCGCAGATGTCGCTCGCCTTCTTCTCGGCGGCATCCGAGGCGGTCGCCATTCCCACGGGCGTGCAGATCTTCGTCTTCATCGCCACCATGCTGGCCGGGCGGGTCATCTTCTCCGTGCCGATGCTGTTCGGCGCGGGTGGGCTTGCCATCTTCATCATCGGAGGCCTGACCGGCGTCATGGTGGCGCTGGTGCCCTTCGATTGGCAGGCGCACGATACCTACTTCATCGTCGCCCACCTCCACTACGTCCTGATCGGCGGCATGCTCTTCCCGGTCGTTGCCGGCATCTACTATTATTATCCCCTGCTGGACGGAAAAAAGCTTTCCGACAGGCTCGGCAAAATCGCCTTCTGGTTGATGTTCACCGGCTTCAACACCGCCTTCTTCCCCATGCATTTCGCGGGTCTGCGCGGCATGCCCCGCCGCGTCTTCACCTACCCGGCGGATGTCGGCTGGGACTGGTTCAATATGATCTCGACCATCGGCGCCTTCATCTTCGCAGCCGGTGTCGGGCTCGTGGTGATCGACGTCGTCAGGCCGAAGAAGAAGCAGCCGCGCTGCCCCGAGAACCCCTGGAATGCCGGTACGCTGGAGTTTATCGGCTCGCCTGACGAGAAATGGGGTGTGCGCTCCGTTCCCGTCATCCACAGCCGCTACCCCGTCTGGGACCAGAAGGATCTGGTCGAAAACATCAGCGCCGGCCGCTACTTCCTGCCCGACAGCCAAAGCGGGCAGCGCGAAACGCTGGTGACGACCGTACTCGATGCGCGTCCCGTCCAGTGCCTGCGCGTCGGTGGCACATCCGTCGTGACCATCGTGGCCGCGCTCTCGCTCGGCGGTGTCTTCATCGCCCTCACCTTCCACTGGTGGCTGGTCACCATCGCCTGCGCCGTGATAACCCTCGGCGCCATCCTCTACTGGCTGTGGACAGGCACGGCGACCATTCCGGAATCCGACGACTATGATGTCGGCATGGGCGTCCGCCTGCCGGTCTATGCCTCCGGCCCGGACTCCGTCGGCTGGTGGGCGATGTTCATCACCATGGTCGGCGACGGCACCGCCTATGCCAGCCTGATTTTCGGCTATTTCTTCTACTGGACGATCCATGACGACTTCACCGGCGGCCATGCCGGCCCCGGCGTGTTCTGGCCGATGGTGGCGCTGACGCTCTTCGTCATCGCCTGGGGCGCAATGCTTGCGGCCCGCAGCCTGAACGCCCACGACAGGCCGCGCCTGACACAAGCAGCACTCGGCGTAGCCGCGCTTCTGTCGCTCGGCGGATGCGCGGCCGGGCTCGCCGGTCCCTTTGCCTACGAGATGGACCCGACGCTCTACGTCTATCCCGCCATCGTCTGGGTCGTCGCCATCTGGACGGTCGTCCACGGCGCCGTCGGCATCATCATGCAGCTCTACTGTCTTGCCCGCAGCCTGACCGGCCGCATGACGGCGCGCTATGACATGGATATCGACAATGTCGTGCTCTACTGGCACTTCATGGTCATCACCGCCGTGACGTCCTTCGGCGTCCTCGGCCTGTTTCCGCTGGTGAGGTGAGACATGCGGTGGATCAAGGAAATCGAGACCTTCTGGACGCTGTTCACAGCGCCAACGGTCTGGGCGCTTCATTTCCTCGTCTGCTATGTCGCCGTTGCCGTTTACTGCGCCAAGCAGGGCGCGCTCGCCATGTCCTTCGAGACGATGCGCTGGCTGCTCGGCGGCATCACGGTCGCTGCACTCGCCGTCATCGTGCTATCGGCCTGGCTTGCGTGGCGGCAATGGGGTTTCGGCACAGAGGTGCCGCCCCACGATGCCCCGACACAGGACGACCGGCGCAAGTTCCAGGGCTTTGCCACTCTGTTGCTGTCGGGCCTCAGCTTCGTCTCCGTCCTCTACGTCACGGTTCCGCTTTTCTTCATCGGAGCCTGCCAGTCATGATCCTCGCCCGTAAGGTAGCCCTTCTCTCCGGTTTCGCCGTCCTCGCCGCCATAACAGCCGGGGTCGTCGCCAGCTGGAACGAATCCTCCTTTGCCGCCCATATGATCCTGCATATGGCCATCGTCGCTATCGCTGCCCCTTTTCTCTCCATCGCACTGTCCGGGACCCGGCTCGATCCGCTGCGCCGCATGCCCTGGATGACGCCTCTGCTGGCCTCGCTTCTCGAACTCGTCATCGTCTGGTTCTGGCACGTGCCGGCGGTACGCGCTCTGGTCGAGGCGAGCCCGGCCCTCGGTCTTCTGGAGCAGGGAATGTTTCTCGCGGGCGGCCTTATCCTCTGGCTTGCCTGCCTCGGCGGTGCTGCCGACGGGCGCATGGGACGGCAACTTGCCGGCACGCTGGGGCTGCTCTTCACCTCCATGCACATGACGCTTCTGGGAGTGCTCCTCGCGCTCAGCCCCCGACCGCTTTATGGCGAGGGCGACGTCACCTGCTTCGGCATACCACTTGGCGCTACCATCGATCAGCAGGCCGGCGGGGTCGTCATGCTCGCCGTCGGCGCCGTCTCCTATCTCATCGGCGGCGTCGCCCTGCTCGCCGGCATCCTCAACCGTGACCAACAGACGGGAGAGGCCAGATGCTGATCCGCTGGCGCCACGTCGTCGCCACGCTGGTGGCCCTTCCGCTCCTCGGCTTCTTCATCGGCTGGCTCGGCATCATCCCGCTCGGCGCAAGCGGCGGGCACTGGGCGGTCACCGACTGGTTCCTGCATTGGGTCATGCGCAACTCGACACGCACCGCGGCTCTGCGCGTGGAAACGCCACCGCCGCTCGACGATCCCGCCCGCCTGCCGCTGGCGGCCGGTCAGTTCGAGATGGGCTGCGCCCGCTGCCATGGATCACCCGCGCAGGGCCGCTCGGCCGCAACACTGGCCATGCTGCCGCCGCCTCCGGATCTCGGGCGCGTGGTGCCGACCTGGACCGATGCCGAACTGTTCCAGATCGTCCAGCACGGTATTCGCTACACCGGCATGCCGGCCTGGCCGACCACCAACCGCGAGGACGAGGTCTGGTCGATGGTTGCCTTCCTGCGCAAGGTGCCGGGCATGCACGCGGATACCTATCGCGAGTTGGCAGGCCTCTCCGCCACGCCATCCGGCACGGTCGAGCCGCCCTCCATGACCTGCGACAGCTGCCACGCCGAAAGCCGCCTCGATGCGGGCAGCCTCATTCCCTCGCTCGCCGGGCAATCCGTAGCCTATCTTCTCGAGAGCCTGCGCGCCTATGCCGAAGACAAGCGCCCGAGCGGCGTCATGCAGACCGCCATGAGCGCGCTCGACAAGGATGATTTTCCCGCGCTTGCCGCTGCCTATGCCGCCCGGCCGCGCCAAAGACTGGCACCGGAAAGTGCCGACCCTCAAGCTCTCGATCACGGCCGCAGGCTCGCCGAGACCGGAGATGCGGCCCGCCGCATCCCTGCCTGCCTCACCTGTCATGAGAAACGCGATGGGAACCCGTCCTATCCCCGGCTCTCCGGTCAGAGCCCGGCCTATCTCGCGACCCAGCTCCGCCTGTTCGTCTCGGGAAAACGCGGCGGCGGGCCCTATGCGGACCTGATGAAGACAGCCGCCGAAAATCTTGATGAGGCCGACATTCAGGCGCTCTCCGCCTACTTCGCCAGCCGCTAAGTCTCTTCCTCCCCGGGGTAGTTGTTCCCCTGCAGAAGGCCTGCGAGATGCGCGGCATTGCGGGTCATCATGTCGATGGCATTCGTAACCGCCTCGGGTATCTCTTCGAGATCGGAGAAATTGGTCGATCCCATCGCCTCGCCAACCCAATAGGCAACCGCATTGGCCGGAAGGGTGAAGCCGAGATCGTTGAGCGCCTGGAACGCCTGCGCCGAGACATTGTGCGCGCCGTCCTCGTTTCCGACCACTGCGACGGTGGCAACCCGGCCATAGGAAACCATGCGTCCTTCCCCATCCATCTCGTCCAGAAACGCATCCATGCGCTCCAGTGCGCGCTTGGCGATGCTGGACAGCTGCCCGAGCCAGATCGGCGTTCCCAGAATGAGGATGTCGGCGGCAAGAAGCTTCTGGCGGATCGCCGGCCAGTCGTCACCCTCGCCTTCGTCGGACGTCACGCCCGGCAGGATGTTGTGCTCGCTCAACCGGACGATCTCGGTCTGAACATTGAGCTTCGAGAAGCTGGCGGAAATCAGCGACAGCAGACGCTCCGTCGAAGACGGCGTGTCGGAGGTGGACGGCTTGAGCGTCGCGTTGAGAGCGAGCGCCTTGAGACGCGGTTCGGTGTACGACATGATCTTATCCTGGAATGGCCTCATCGATGAGGCGGAAAAGGCGAAGGCCCGGAGCAAGAGTGCACCGGGCCCGTCGAGGGAGAAAGTTGAGATCAGAGGATCGGTTTGCCGCCTGTGACGGCGATGGTTGCGCCGGAGACGTAGCTGGAAAGCGGATCCGCGAGCATGACATAGGCCGTGGCTAGTTCCGCTGGCTGGCCCGGCCGTTTCATCGGCACCTGCTTGCCGAAATTCCGCAATTGCTCTTCCGGCATGGTGGAGGGAATGAGCGGCGTCCAGATCGGCCCCGGCGCCACCGCATTCGCACGAATGCCTTTCTCGGCGAGCATCTGGGCAAGGCCGGCGGTGAAGTTCTGGATGGCACCCTTGGTGGTGGCATAAGCGAGCAGCGACGGATTGGGATTGTCGGAGTTGATGGAGGCGGTGTTGACGATCGCGCTGCCGGGCTTCATGTGCGGCACCGCGGCCTTGGTGAGGTAGAACATCGCGTGGATATTGACGCGGAAGGTCATCTCCCACTCCTCGTCGCTGATCTCCCCGATATCGCTGAACGTCGCCTGATGCGCGGCATTGTTGACGAGGATGTCGATGCCGCCGAGATCGCGGACGGTGCGCTCCACGAGGTCGCGGCAATGGGAGGCATCCTGAATATCGCCCTTGAGGACCAGCGCCTTGCGCCCCTCCTTCTCGATCAGCGCGCGCGTCGCCTCGGCATCCTCGTCTTCGCTGAGATAGGCGATGGCGACGTCAGCCCCTTCCCGCGCATAGGCGAGCGCAACCGCACGGCCGATGCCGCTGTCGCCGCCGGTGATGAGCGCCTTCAGCCCTTTGAGGCGCCCGGAACCGACATAGCTCGTCTCGCCATGGTCCGGCACCGGGTTCATGGCTTGCGTCAGGCCGGGCATCGGCTGCTTTTCGGCGGAAAAAGGTGGTGTGGGATAATCTGGCATGGATCGTTCCTCGAGGATGGAGACCTGTGATGGAGCATCCCGAACAGGCAAGCGCCGGATTGGTTGCGCAGTGGCCGCAGGAACCTTAGCGACAGCCCGCGGTTCTTCTGGATGAGATCGGCCCATAGAGAGCCGACGCACGGCAGCCATCCGTCGGGACGGCGGTGCTTGTCCGTGCAGGATAAGGAGGAGCCACCATGCAGCCCATCAAGGAGCCAAGGGAAAAGGAAGATTATGCGGACCGCGCGCTCGATTGCCGCGAGGCGATCGGCGCCAAGGTTCAGCAGGTGACGGAAGCCGCCATGCATGCCGGCTGGAGCCGCGAGGAGATCAAGGCGGCCTTCATCGACATCGCAGAACACTGGAAGACCACGGACCACATCGTATAAGCGACCCGAAGCATGATTACACCCGCAACCGGAACATGGCGCCATCTCTGCGTCGATATGCAACGCCTGTTCGCCGAGGACACGCCATGGCATGTCGACTGGATGGGCCGCATCCTTCCCAACACCGTCGCCTGCGTGGAGCGGGCGCCGGAACGCACGATCTTCACCCGCTTCATTCCGCCCGCTTCCCCCAATGAGGCTATCGGCGCGTGGAAAGCCTATTACGAGAAGTGGCGCAACATGACGCGCGAGGCGCTGGAGCCCGGCATGCTCGACCTTGTGCCGGAACTGGCCCGTTTCGCCCCGCCCGCGCATATCTATGACAAGCCCGTTTACACCCCGTGGTTTGGCGGAGACCTGCAGCGCATCTTGCGCGCCGAAGGCGTGGAGACGCTGGTGATCACCGGCGGGGAAACCGATGTCTGCGTCATGACGACGCTGCTCGGCGCCATCGATCTTGGCTTCAATGTCATCCTGATCAAGGACGCGATCTGCAGCTCGGCTGACGAAACGCATGATGCGACGCTGCGTGTGCTTGGCAACCGGTTCTCGGTCCAGCTGGACATACTGGATACCGAGAACTGGCTGTCCCGCTCGTGATTGTCAGGCCCCGATCGTCAGGCCGCCATCTGCCGGCAGCTTTCAGCGCAGGCACGGCAAGCCGAAACGCATTCGTCCATGTCACCGACGGGTTCGCAATCATCGGCACAGGCTTTGCAAATGTCCGCGCAGGCACTGCTCCCTGTTTTGAACAAGGAGAGCGAACCGCGGGCCGCCGTCGAAGTTCCACGGACATCCGCGCGGATCCCGGCGATGGAACCTCCAGCCATTCGGACGGTTCACCTTGCAGATAGCGAGAGGAGACCGAAATGACAGAAGCATTCAAAAGCACCGGCGCTGCCGGCACGATCGACCAGAAGCCCCGCTGGGAAGGCCCCGAAGCCAGCCGCCCGAGCGGTTACCTGCCGGCGACCGACGATCCCGACCATCATCCCGACGCGAACGGCGAGACGCTGGCAGAGCCGGAACGTGCAAAGGCGACGGATGCAGGCAAGGTCAAGGGAGACTGATGATGACGGACAACCATAAGCCCGCCGCAGAGACGGACGCCAAAGGCGCCTTCAAGCGCCCCACCATCGGGCGCTACAACAACGGCGTCACGAGCGCGAAGCCAACCGTGCTGACAGGCTCCGACGACAGCACCGTCAACAGCGGCCCGGCCGGCGCCAAGCGCGAAAGCAAGGACTTCGACCTGAACTTCAACGAGCGCGACGCCAGCGCCGGAGAGCCTGGCAAGGCTTCCTGATACCCGCCACGTGGAATACGACAAGGCCGCGTCTTTGACGCGGCCTTGTCGTATCAGGCTGCAAGCGCGCGATTGTTGCGCGAGAGGTAAAGAATGCCCTTCTGAAGCAGGATGAAGGCGAAGAGCAGGAAGCCGATGAGGATCTTCGTCCACCAGCTCGACAGGGTTCCGTCGAACGTGATGTAGGTCTGGATAAGACCTTGGATCAGGATGCCGATCAGCGTTCCCGCAACGAAGCCTGAACCACCGGACAAAAGCGTTCCACCGATAACCACGGCCGCGATGGCATCCAACTCGACGCCGACGGTGGCCAGCGAATAGCCGGCGGACGTATAGAGCGAGAAGACGATGCCCGAAAGGCCGGCAAGCAGACCCGAGAGCGCATAGATCATGATCGTCGTCTTACCCGTGGGAACCCCCATCAGCCGCGCCGTCTGCGCCCCGCCGCCCAGCGCGTAGACATTGGTGCCGAACCGTGTGCGGTGCGCGATGAGGATGCCGAGCGCGAAGACGAGCAGCATGATGCCGCCGATCAGCGTCAGCCGCCCGCCACCGGGCAGCTTCAGATAGAAGCTCTTCATCGTCGCATAGAACGGATGCCGGATCGGAATGCTGTCGATCGACAGGACGAAGGCCATGCCCCGCGCGAGGAACATGCCGGCGAGCGTTACGATGAAGGCAGGCATCTCCAGATGATGGATGATCGCGCCCATGATCGCGCCGAAGCAGGTCGTGATGGCGAGCACCAGCACGAAGGCCGCGAGCGGATGGATGGACGTATTCTCCATCATCACGGCGAGGAAGACGCCGGTGAAGGCGATGACCGAACCGATCGACAGATCGATGCCGCCTGACAGGATGACGAAGGTCATGCCGACCGCTGCGATGCCGAGAAAGGCGTTGTCCGTCAGGAGGTTGCCGATGACGCGCGTCGACAGGATATTGGGGAACTGGAAGGCGCAGAGCGCATAGGACAAGACGAAGATGAGGATCGTCGCAGCCAGAGGGAGATGTTTGGCTTTCATTTCGCTTTGCTCTCCGCAGGCTTGGGTGCGGCATTCGACCGGGAGAAGAAGGCAAGCGTGCCTTGCAGCTTCGGCGATTGCAGCACCAGAATAAAGACGATGATCGCCGCCTTGATGATCAGATTGAACTCCGGCGGGAAGCCGGACAGGAGAATGCCGGTATTGATCGACTGGATGATCATGGCACCCAGCAGCGACGCCGCGACGGAGAATCGTCCGCCAAGCAGCGACGTGCCGCCGATGACGACGGCGAGGATGGCGTCGAGTTCGAGCCAGAGCCCCGCATTGTTGGCATCGGCACCACGAATGTCGGCAGCCGCGATGATGCCGGCGACGGAGGCGCAGAGGCCGGAAAGGACATAGGCCGCGATCAGCAGCACCGGCGTTGAAACACCCGCAAGCGTGCTCGCCCGGCGGTTGACGCCGACCGCTTCGATCAGCATGCCGAGCGCCGTGCGCCGGACCAGAAGCGCGACGAGAATGCCAGCCGTGATCCAGATGACCACCGGCATCGGCAGGCCGAACAGCGAGCCGCTGCCGATGAAGATCAGGCCTTCGTCGTTGAAGGTCAGGATGGCGCCGTTCGTCACCATCTGTGCGATACCGCGCCCGGCCACCATCAGCACCAGCGTGGCGATGATCGGCTGGATGTCGAGCACGGCGACGAGGATTCCGTTCCACAGGCCGCAGAGAACACCGACGCCGACCGTGATGAGCAGCGTAGCAGGCAACGAATAGCCCGAAGTGATGGCGGAGGCCGCCACCGCCCCGCAGATTGCCATGACGGCGCCGACGGAGAGGTCGATGCCCTTTGTGGCGATGACGACGGTCATGCCGATTGCCAGCAGCGCCACCGGCGCGCCACGGTTGAGAATGTCGATCAGCGAACCGTAGAGCCGGCCGTTCTGGATCTGAAGGTTGAAGAAACCGGGAAAGGCAATCGAGACGAGACCGAGGATGATGGCAAGCGCGATGAACTGCGGCAGCAGCCGTTTTCCATAGAGACCGATCATGGACATTTACGCGATCTCCCCGGCCGCTGCGGCTGATTTGGATGGCGTCTTCGCCGGTCCGGCAATCGTATTGACGATGCTCTCGGTGGTGATTTCGGCACCTGTGAGTTCGGCCACATGCTCGTGATCGCGCAGCACGATAACGCGGTGGCTGTAGACCACCAGTTCCTCGATTTCGGACGAGATCACGATGAGCGACATGCCCTTTTCGCACAGCGTTTCGATGAGCCGGATGATTTCGGCGTGCGCACCGACATCGATGCCGCGCGTCGGCTCGTCGAGAATGAGAAACTCAGGATTGGTCGCAAGCCACCGGGCAAGGATCGCCTTTTGCTGGTTGCCGCCGGAAAGCAGCCGGATAGGCTTTTCCGCATCCGTCGTGCGGATGTCGAGCGCCTTGATGTACTCGGCTGCCAGCCGGTCCTGCTCCGCACGCGGGATGGGCCGCGCCCAGCCGCGCCGGGCCTGGAGCGCAAGTGCGATGTTCTCGCGCACCGAGAGGTCGCCGATGATGCCATCGGTCTTGCGGTCCTCGGGGCAGAAGCCGAACTTATGGCGGATCGCGGCACGCGGGGAGGAAAGATCGGCTGCTTTGCCGTCGATCGTCGCCGTGCCGCTGTCGGCGCGGCGCGCTCCGAACATAACTTCGGCCGTTTCCGTGCGGCCGGAGCCGAGAAGGCCGGCAATGCCGATAACTTCGCCCGCCTTGACATCGAGATTGAAGGGATTGACACGACCCTTGCGGCCGAAGTCGCGGAACTGGAAGCGCACCGGACCATCGGCTGTCTTCGCCGTGCCCGCTTCGTCGTGAACCTCCGCGGCCAGCTCGCGACCGAGCATCATGGCGATCAGTTCGCGCCGCTCGAGGCTCGCCGTCTCGCGCGTGCCGACCAGCTGGCCGTTGCGCAGAATGGTGACGCGGTCGGTGATCTCGTAAACCTGTTCGAGGAAGTGCGTGATGAAGATGATGCCGAGCCCCCTCGCCTTCAGCCGCCGCACGACGCGAAACAGCATGGCGACTTCATGGGCATCGAGGCTGGCGGTGGGCTCGTCGAGGATGAGCACCTTGCCGGAGACATCGACAGCGCGCGCAATGGCGATCACCTGCTGAATGGCGACCGAGAAGCTGTCGAGACCGTCGGTCACATCGATGTCGAGTTCGTATTCGGCCAGCAGCGCCCGCGCCTGGCGGTTGACGGCGGCCGTATCGATCAGGCCGAATCGGCGGGGCTGACGACCGAGGAAGAGATTCTCGGCGACGCTGAGATTGGGCAGAAGGTTGACCTCCTGATAAACGGTTCCGATACCCAGCCGTTGCGCATCCAGCGTATCACGCGGGTCGATCTCGGCCCCTTCGAGCAGGATCGTGCCACCGTCGCGATGATAGGCGCCTGTCAGGCACTTCACGAGCGTGGACTTGCCCGCACCGTTCTCGCCGAGAAGCGCATGCACCTCGCCGCGCCGGAGAGAAAAATCCACATTACTGAGCGCCTTGGCGCCCGGAAACACCTTGTCGATGCGGTTGGCGGATAGAATGGTATCCGGATCTGGCTGCATGATCCCTCCCGGAGCGCCCGTCGGCGTTCATGCGCCCGGATCGCTCCAATGCTGTCAGTGGATGGTGTCGCCCGGGCAGGACCCACCTCTCCGGTTCAAGGAGAAGATACAGCCTGATATACGGCGCGACGGCGGTCGGAAGCGCTGAAACAGAACGCGTCATTGCCGACCGGCAGACATGAACCGGCGGAGGCCTTTGCTCCCGCCGGTCGCATGCTGGAAACCAGGGTCAGGCCCTCAAGGTCCCGACCCGAGCTTCGTGTCTTAGTAGCCGAGGCCCTTCTTGGCTTCGTACACCTTCTGCGGCTCGTCGGCCTGGGTGTAGAGCTTGGATTCCGTCTGGATCCACTTCGGCGGCTCCTTTCCGTCCTTCTTGAAGGCGGCGAGAGCGTCGAAGGCGGGGCCGGCCATGTTCGGGGTCAGCTCGACCGTCGCATTGGCTTCGCCGGCCGCCATGGCCTGGAAGATATCCGGCACGGCGTCGATGGAGACGACGAGAATGTCGGTGCCCGGCTTCAGGCCGGCTTCCTTGATGGCCTGGATAGCGCCGACGGCCATGTCGTCATTGTGGGCATAGAGAGCGCAAATATTCTTGCCGCCGTTCTCAGCCTTCAGGAAGCTTTCCATGACTTCCTTGCCCTTCGTGCGGGTGAAGTCGCCGGTCTGCGAGCGCACGATCTTGAGATTGTCGTGACCCTTCAGCGCTTCTTCGAAGCCCTTCTTGCGGTCGATGGCCGGCGACGAGCCGGTCGTGCCCTGAAGCTCGACGACGTTGCAAGGCTTGCCAGCAGTCGTGTCCACCAGCCACTTGCCGGCAACGTTGCCTTCATGGACGAGATCCGACGTGACGGCGGTCATGTAGAGGCTCTTGTCGGCATCGACAGTGCGGTCGAGCAGGATAACCGGAATATTGGCATCCTTGGCTTCGCCGAGCACTTCGTCCCAGCCGGTCGCAACGACGGGCGCGACGAAAATCGCGTCCACGCCCTGCGCGATGAACGAACGCAGCGCCTTGATCTGGTTTTCCTGCTTCTGCTGGGCATCGGCGAACTTGAGGTCGATGCCGCGCTTTTCAGCTTCCTGCTTCGTCACCGTGGTTTCAGCCGCGCGCCAGCCGGACTCAGAACCGATCTGCGAGAAGCCGACCGTCATGTCAGCAGCAGATGCGCCCGAGAAAACACAGCCAGCGAGAACGGTTGCACAGCTAAGTGCCTTGATAAACTTCATGATTTCCTCCCAAAAATCGCCCTCGGCGATGCCGGTATATAGTCATACAATATGACTTTAGTAAAGTAGATGCTTGAGCAAAATTAAAGGGATTTGACATTTTTTGCGTAGATTTCGAGGTCTCGCTCCGCCCTCTGAAGCCCATGCGAAACCACCCGCGCCGTGAGGCGCGGGTGGTTGAAATACAGCGACTTAAGATGTGGCTTTGCTGTCGCTCTGCCCGTAATAGGCACCCGGCCCATGCTTGCGCTTGAAATGCTTTGCAAGGAGTTCCGGCTCGATCTGCGGCAGTTTCGGTGCGAGCTGCAGGGACATCATCGCCATGTGCGCGATGCACTCGACGGCGACGGCAACTTCCACCGCCTTCGCCACCGTTTTGCCCCAGGTGAATGGGGCGTGGCGGTTGACGAGGACGCCCGGAAAATCGAGCGGATCGGCGTTGCCAAGGCACTCGACGATGACGTTGCCGGTTTCCCATTCATAGGCCGTGCCGATTTCCTCAGCGGTCATCTTGCGCGTTACCGGAATATCGCCGTTGAAATAGTCGGCATGCGTCGTCCCGAAGATCGGGATCGGCATGCCGGCCTGAGCAAAAGCGGTCGCGTGCGAGGAATGCGTGTGCACGACGCCGCCGATCTCCTCGAAAGCCATCAGCAGGCGGCGATGTGTCGGCGTGTCGGAGGACGGGTTGAGCGTCCCCTCCACCCGCTTGCCGTCGAAGTCGACGATCACCATGTCCTCGACCGTCATCGCGGAATAATCGACGCCGCTCGGCTTGATCGCGAAGACGCCGCGAGCACGGTCGACCGCGCTCGCATTGCCGAAGGTCAGGTTGATCAGGCCGTGGCGCGGCAGCGAGACGTTCGCCTCGTAAGCTTCGCGCTTCAGTTCCGTATAGACCGACATGACGCCCTCAGCCCCGGATGCCGCGGGCGAAGTGATAATACACCTCGTTGTTGCGCAGGTCCTGCTTGAAGGCGGGCAGCGTCGTGTCGTCGTTGATGACGGCGAGCTCGATGCCGGCGATCGTGGCGAAGTCTTCCAGCATTTCCGTGGTCACGTCATAGCTGTAGACCGTGTGGTGCGCGCCGCCGGCGAGAATCCAGGAGGTGCAGGCGGTCTTGAAGTCCGGCTTGCACTCCCAGACGGCGCGGGCGACCGGCAGCTTCGGCAGGTCGGGATGCTCGACCGACTCGACCTCGTTGACGAGCAGGCGGAAGCGGTTGCCGAGATCGATCAGCGACGCGTTCAGCGCCGGGCCCTTGATGGCGTCGAACACGAGGCGGACCGGATCGTCCTTGCCGCCGATGCCGAGCGCGTGGATCTCGACCGACGGCGTGCCGCTTGCGATGGTCGGGCAGATTTCCAGCATGTGCGAGCCGAGAACCTGCTCGGAGCCGGGCGCCATATGGTAGGTGTAGTCTTCCATGAAGGACGTCGCGCCGGTCAGGCCTTCGCCCATGACCTTCAGCGCACGCAGCAAAGCGGACGTCTTCCAGTCGCCTTCGCCGGCAAAGCCGTAACCGTCGGCCATCAGGCGCTGCGGCGCCATGCCGGGCAGCTGCGTCAGGCCATGCAGATCTTCGAACGTGGTGGTGAAGCCCTTGAAACCGCCTTCTTCGAGGAATGCGCGGATGCCGAGTTCCTGACGGGCGTTGTAGAGCAGCGAGTCATGACGGGCGCCGCCCTCGGCGAGTTCCGGCACGACGTTGTAGAGCTTGACGTATTCTGCGGCGAGCGCCTTCACGTCTTCATCGCTGACGGCGTTCATGCGGGCGGCGAGATCGCCGATGCCGTAGGTGTTGACCGAGAAGCCGAAGGCCATTTCAGCCGAAACCTTGTCGCCGTCGGTAACGGAGACGAAGCGCATGTTGTCGCCGAAGCGGCAGAAGCGGGCGCCCTGCCAGTCATGCCAGGCGCGAACGGCACGGATCCAGGCGTCGATGCGCTGATGAACTTCCGGGTCCGTCCAGTGGCCGACGACGACCTTGCGGCCGAGGCGCAGACGCGTGTGCATGAAACCGGCTTCGCGGTCGCCATGCGCCGACTGGTTCAGGTTCATGTAGTCCATGTCGATCGTCGCCCAGGGCAGTTCGCGATCGTACTGTGTGTGGAGGTGCAGGAACGGCTTGTTAAGCTGCGCCAGACCGCGGATCCACATCTTGGCTGGCGAGAAGGTGTGCATCCAGAGGATAAGGCCGGCGCACTCCGCATCGGCATTGGCCTCGATGCAGAGATCGGCAGCCTGCTCCGGCGTCGTTACGATCGGACGGCAGACGATTTCCAGCGGAAAATTGCCCGTAGCGTCGAGCGCCTTGGCGATTTCCTCGGCATGCGCCGTGACCTGCTGCAGCGCTTCCGGGCCATAGAGATGCTGCGATCCGCAGACGAACCAGATTTTAGCGGGCTTCAAACCAAACATCGTATCAGTCCTTGTTGTCTATCCTGTCGCACCCGAGGGGCGCGGAATTATCAGCTGTTGGCGGCGTATTTGATGTCGATCAGGCTCTTCATCAGGCCCGAGAGATCGGCCTGCTTGTTCAGACCGCCGAAGCTGTCATGCAGGTCGCGGTAAAGCTTGTAGAGATCGTTATAGACCGCCTGGTTTTCTGCAATCGGCGCGTAGCGCTCCTCGCGCAGCGACGTCATGGCAGACTGCGCGGTTTCGAAATCGGCATGCCCGCCGGCAAGAACCGAAGCCGCGATCGCGCCACCAAGCGCGCAGGTCTGGCTGGAGCCGGCGACCAGCATGGTGCAGCCCGTCACGTCGGCATAGATCTGCATCAGCATCGGGTTCTTCTCGGCAATGCCGCCGGTGCAGACGACGCGGTCGACCGCGACGCCATATTCGCGGATGCGCTCGATGATCGCGCGCGCGCCGAACGCCGTCGCCTCGACCAGAGCGCGGTAGATCTCAGCGCGGGTCGTGTAGAGCGTCTGGCCGAGGATCAGGCCGGACAGGCGCTGATCGACCAGAATCGTGCGGTTGCCGTTGTTCCAGTCGAGCGCGAGAAGGCCAGTCTGGCCGGGCTTCAGCTGCTCGGCTTCCGCCGTCAGCTCGCCGTGCAGCGCGCCGGAGCCGCCACAGACGCCCTCGACCCACCACTTGAAGATATCGCCGACAGCCGACTGACCTGCCTCGACGCCAAAGAAGCCGGGCAGGATCGAGCCTTCCACGATGCCACAAATACCGGGAATATCGCCCGGCTGCGTCTTCACGGGAACAACTGCGCAGTCGCAGGTGGACGTGCCGATGACCTTGACCAGCGTGCCCTCTTCGACGCCGCAGCCGATAGCGCCGTAATGAACGTCGAACGCGCCGACAGCGATGGGAATGCCGGCTGGCAAGCCCAGCTTCTCGGCCCATTCCGCAGAGAGAGCGCCGGCCGGTGTCGCGGCGTCATGGGCGTTGTCGTACAGACGGTCGCGCAGATCCGCAATTTTCGGATCGAGCATCGCCAGGAATTCCTTGTCCGGCAGCCCGTTCCACGCCTTGTTGTAGAGCGCCTTGTGACCGGCCGCGCAGACGCCGCGAACGATGTCGCTCGGGTTCTTGACCCCGGCGAGGACCGACGGCACCCAGTCGGCAAGCTCGACCCAGGAATGGGCGGCGGCGAACACATCCGGGGCAACCGTCAGGCAGCGCCAGATCTTAGACCACCACCATTCCGACGAATAGGTCGAGCCGACCATCGCGATATATTGCGGGCGGTGTTCGCCCGCGAGTTCCGTGATGCGGGCCGCCTCGCGCCAGCTCGTGTGATCCTTCCACAGCCAGCACTGCGCGTTCGGGTTGGCCTGGAACTGCGGCAGCATGCCAAGAGCCTGGTTGCTCGCATCCACCGGCAGGGGGCTCGAGCCCGTGCTGTCTACACCGATGCCGGCGACCTTCGACACGTCGAAATCCGGCTGCGAAACGGCTTGGCTCAACGCGCGCGCCACGCTTTCCTGCAGGCCGTAGAGATAATCGGCCGGGCTCTGGCGGGCGACATTGTGGTCGCGAGGATCGAGCAACACGCCCTGCGTCCCGCTCGGATAATCCACGACGCCCGTGCCGTATTCCTTGCCGTCGGACGCGCGCACGATAAGGGCGCGAACCGAGTTGGTGCCGTAGTCGATACCGAGAGTGAACATGAAAGCTCCAGAAAAATGCGAAACGTCAGCCTGCCTAGATGTCACGGACTGCGGCGACCACAACGCGCTGTGCAGACACGCGCTGGGATCGCAGCAGGGAGGTCAGGTGCGATGCGGTTCCGACCTCCCGGACCGACAACGCCCACCGTGCATGACATGATCGACGCAGCTATAGAGCCCGCCGACGCGCATGCAGCAATATCCTGATTCCCCTCCCGAAGAATGCCGTTCCTCGAACGGCGCGGACAGAAAAATCATATTGTAATACTTTTGTAAACAGAGAACTTTTGGTTTTCCGCATGGACGTCACGTGACCCGCGCGAGCGGGTGCAGATTGCCACGGCAGCATGACAGCAAGAAGGCCGATGCATCGATGCACCGGCCCTCATGGACGTCGAATAACGCTCCCGCCTGCTTAGACAGCGAGACGCTTTGAAACCTGATCGCGCAGCGCATGCAGGTCCTTGGCAAAGGCACGGATGCCTTCGGAAAGCTTCTCGGTCGCCATCGCGTCTTCGTTCAGCATCCAGCGGAACGTCTTTTCGTCCATGTGGATCTTATCCACCGGCGTAACGTTCTCGGGCGAAAGCTTGCGCTCGAGCTTGCCGTCATCCTTGGAGAGTTCTTCAAGCAGCGCGGGGCTGATCGTCAGGCGGTCGCAACCGGCCAACGCTTCGATCTCGCCAATATTGCGGAACGAGGCGCCCATGACGACGGTCTTGATGTCGTTGGCCTTGTAGTAGTTGTAGATCTCGCGCACGGAGACGACGCCCGGATCGGTTTCCGAGGTGTACTTTTCGCCGGTGGACTTGACATACCAGTCGAGAATACGTCCGACGAAGGGCGAAATCAGGAAAGCCTTCGCATCGGCGCAGGCGACGGCCTGGGCCATGCTGAAAAGCAGCGTCAGGTTGCAGTCGATGCCTTCCTTCTGCAGCACTTCGGCCGCGCGGATACCTTCCCACGTGGAGGCGAGCTTGATCAGGATGCGGTCGCGTTCAATGCCGCGCTCCTTGTAGGCTGCGATGATGGCGCGGCCCTTGGCGATCGAGCCTTCCGTATCGAAGGACAGGTCGGCGTCGACCTCGGTCGAGACACGGCCGGGAACGAGCTTGGAAAGCTCGGCGCCGACGGACACGGCCAGACGGTCGGCAACGGCGCTCACCAGCGCATCGCCGGAGGTCGACTGGCTCTTGGCCCAGGTCACAGCTTCGGCATTGATCTCGTCGAACAGCGGCGTTCCCAAAGCCTTCAGCACGATGGTCGGATTGGTCGTGCAATCCACCGGCTTGAGGCGGGCAACGGCCTCGACATCACCGGTGTCGGCCACAACGGTCGTGATGCCGCGTAATTGTTCCAGCTTGGACATCATCTTCGCCTTTCGTCATCTTTTGTCGGAGGGTCCTGCATGCGGCCTCTTCGGAGCCACACGACTGCCCTCGATAGGACCTCCGCCGCGACGCGACGGATCATGAGACCGAACGGGAATACGAGCATCGGGTTCCGCTTCCGGCACGTCCCGATATGAGTAGCTTGATGACTTTTGTCAAATCGTTTATTCAAAAGTTGTGCCTCTCTTGCGAGAATTCCGGTGGGAAATCTCCTGTTTTTGAGGCACCTCAGACCGCGATCCGCGGAAGGAAGACGCCTTGGCCAGACTGGACCGGACCAATCCCAATATCCTGCTCGACACACGCTCGCTGCGCCTGCGGGCGGCCTGGCTCTATTACAACAGAGGCCTGACCCAGAAGGACATCGCCGAAAACCTCGGCATCAGCCGCGCAACCGTCATTCGCATGCTGGATGAGGCCGTGAAGCGCGCGGAGGTGCAGATCTGGATCAACGAAACACCGGAGGATTGCACCGGCCTGGCGCTGCGTCTCGAGGAAAAGCTGGGCCTGGACGAGGCGATCGTCGTGCCGGGCGAAGGCGATGTGGATGAAACCGCCCGCGATGTCGGGGCGGCGCTCGGCACCTTCCTGTCGGAGGTGATCCGCGACGGCAATGTCGTCGGGGTCGGCTGGGGCCGCACGCTCAGTGCCTCGCTCCAGACCTTCCGCCCCCCACGCATGGAGAACGCCAAGATCGTCTCGCTGCTGGGCGGGCTGGTCGAGACATCAACGCTCAATCCGGTCGACTACTCGTGGCGGCTGGCGAGCGCGCTCGGCGCGGACTGCATGCTGATGCTGGCGCCACTGATCGTGGATTCGGAAGAAACCAAGGCACGCCTCATCGAGCGCTGCGGACTGGACCGATTGTTCGCGACGGCTGAAATGCTCGACATCGCTGTCGTCAGCTGCGGCGATTTCAGCGCTCACGGCTCGTCGCTCTCCCCGGGCTTCCTGTTGCCGGAAGATCTGAAGGCGCTGCTGGCGGCAGGCACGGTCTGCGATACGCTCTGTCATTTTCTGGATGCGGCGGGAAACAGCGTCGATCATCCGCTGAACCGGCGCGTGATGTCCGTGGGCCTCTCCGCCGTCGCCAAGGCCCGTCATGTCGTCATCGCATCCGGCGGTCGCAAACGGGTCGCGGCCATTCGTGCGACCATGGCGCGTACCGGGTGCCACACGCTGATCACGGACGAGGCGGCTGCGCGGGGCTTGCTGGAGATAGCCTGAGTAACCAGATAGCCTGAGTCACCGGCCGCCGTTTGGACATCCCATCCGACGACAGACGGAACAGAAAGCCGGTCTCCGCTGTTCTTCCTGGCGAAACGAACCCAAGGAGACCCACATGGCGCATACCGATGACACGACGAAGGTCTGGGATCTGATCGACAAGATCGGCTTCTGCATGCTCGCGACCGAGACAGGCAACGATATTCGCGCCCGGCCGATGGCGGCCTATGTCGAACGCATGGAAAATTCCGTATATTTTCTGACGGATGCCGACAGTCACAAAGACGACGAGGTCGAAGCGCATCCGAACGTCTGCCTGGCTTTCGCGGATACCAAGGGCCAGAAATACGTTTCGCTGTCCGGCACCGCATCCATCGAAAACGACCGCGAAAAGATCAAGGAACTCTGGGGCACACCGGCCAAGGCCTGGTGGGACAGCCCGGATGATCCGAAGATCCGCATCCTGCGTGTGACGCCATCCTTCGCGGAATACTGGGACAGCCCCGGCACCGTGATCAGCTACATCAAGATGGCAGCCGCCGCTGTTTCCAACACGAAGCCCGACATGGGCGAAAACGCCAAGGTCAACCTCTGACCGGTCTCCCGTAACCGATCAGGCCTCAGCGGCGCGGCATATCTGCCGCGCCGTTTTTCGTCGTGCCGGATGCAGTCATTATGTCGACAGCCTGTATTACCCCATGTTAGAACCGGCATAGGCCCTCATCACGAAGGGTGTATCGGAACGCACAGAGGGGTCTCATGACGGAAGCCATCTCCCCGGAAACGGTTCGCGCTCGCGGCTCGGGAACCCAGAGCGTCTATGCCGCTCTCAGGGCCGAGATTCTCTCCATGGCGCTGTCGCCCGGGAGCCCCCTCGATGAGGTCCGGCTGTCAGAGCGTTTCGGCATGTCGCGAACACCGATCCGCGAGGCGCTGCTGCGCCTGTCTGCCGACGGTCTCGTGACGACGCTTCCCAACCGCAACACCATCGTCGCCACCATCGATTTTGCAGCACTTCCCACCTATTTCGATGCGCTGACCCTCATGTACCGCGTCACGACCCGGGCGGCCGCCTCGCGCCGCGACGCCGCGCAGATGACGGAGATCCGCCGGCATCAACGCGCCTTTGCCGAAGCGGTCGAAGCACATGATGCCTATGGCATGATCGAGGCAAACCGCGAGTTTCACGTCGCCATCGCCGTCCTCGGCGGCAATCCCTATTACGTCACCTTCTTCAGCCGCCTGCTGGACGAGGGACGGCGGATCCTGCGGCTCTACTACTCCACCTTCGACGACCGTCTTCCCCGGCAATATGTCGATGAACACGAGGCGTTCATCGTCGCGATCGAGGCCGGCGACGTGGAAGAATGCGACCGGCTGGCCATGGCCCATGCCGCGCAGATCGTGCGGCAGATCCAGGAATATGTCGCCCGCGACATGGGCAAGGCGACCGCCATCCAGAACCTCTGAGCGACGGCCAAGGCCGGCTCGCCCCTCACCGCGCCATACAGACAGAAAGCTTATGATGTCCCCCTCCGACCTTGGTCTCCCAACCTTCATTTCCGATGCCGAGCGGCGGGAGCGTCTGGACCGCCTGCGCGCGGGCCTTGACGCTCAGGGCCTTGCCGGTCTTCTCCTCGGCTCGTCCAAGAGCCTGCAGTATTTCACAGGCCTTCACTGGCATGCGAGCGAGCGCCTGCTGGGCGCACTGGTCACGCCGACAGCACTTCACTACATCGTCCCCGGCTTCGAGCAGAGCCGCGTCGAGACGTTGCCGCATGTGCCGGGCGAGATCGCCGTCTGGCAGGAAGAAGAGAGCCCCGCCGATCTCGTTCGCCGAATGATCGGCGCGCAAGGCACGCTGGCGCTCGACGATGCCCTGCCTCTCGCCATCTACCATCCGCTGGCAACGGCATTCGGCGCCGAGCGTCTCGTGGATGGCGGTCCTGTCATTCGCGACATCCGGATCGTCAAATCGGCGGCCGAAATCGCCATCATCCAGCACGCCATGAACATCACGCTGGAGGTGCACAAGCGCGCCCATGCGCAGATGGCGCCGGGCGTGCGGGCGTCCGATATCGTGCGCTTCATCGACCGTGAGCATCGTGCGCTGGCCGGTTCCGGCTCCACCTTCTGCATCGTTTCCTTCGGCACTGCGACCTCCCTGCCTCACGGCGCGGATGGCGATCAGGTTCTCTCGGAGGGCGATGCAATCCTGGTGGATACCGGCACGCAGATCGACGGCTATCACTCGGACCTCACCCGCACCTACATGCTGGGCGAAGCGACGCCGGAATTCGCCCGTGCCTGGGGCATCGAGCGGGAGGCGCAACAGGCCGTGTTCGATGCCGCCCGCATCGGCGCGCCCTGCCACAGCCTCGACGATGCCGCCCGCGCGGTGCTCGTCCGCCACGGCCTCGGCCCCGACTATACGCTGCCCGGCCTGCCCCACCGCGCAGGCCACGGCCTCGGGCTCGAGATTCACGAGCATCCCTACATCGTGCGTGGCAACACCCTGGCCCTCCGCGCGGGCATGGTGTTCTCCAACGAGCCTATGGTCGTCTTCCCCGACCGGTTCGGAATCCGGCTGGAGGATCACATCTACATGACCGAGACGGGCCCGAAATGGTTCACCGTGCCTGCTCCCGGCCCGACGCAGCCGGTCGCGTGACGGAACTGACGGGCGAAGCACTCGCTTCGCCCTCTCGGGCATCAGATCGCCTCGACAGCGTCGATGCGCGCCTGCCCGCCGACGACGGGCGCGAACGCCTCCCACACGCCCCGCGCGCCCAGCCGCCATTCCGCGATGTCGGGCACATCCAGCGCCTGCCCGCCATGCGAAAGCGCGGTCGCCACGCTCTTCTCCTCGTCGGCAACGATCAGCGCGTTGAAGAACGCGGCACCCTCACGGGACGCTTCCGCCAAGACCTGTTTCTCCTCCGGCGAGAGCCCGCTCCAGAAGCTGCCGGCGAAATAGACGACGCCGGACGCGCGGATATGACCCGTCAGCATCATCACCGGCACCACTTCATAGAGCTTGAAACCGGCATAGGCGGACTTCGTCAGGTCCATGGCGTCGGCGACGCCGGTCGATAGCGCGTTGTAGGTTTCGGTGATCGGAATGCCGACCGGTACGGCGCCGAAGCCGGACCAGAGCTTGGTGTGCAGCGGGCTCTGGATCACACGGATCTTCCGTCCAACCATATCCTGCGGCCGCAGGATCGGTTCCTTGGCGAGCAGATGCCGGGCGCCGTAATCGATGAAGCCGGTGGCGATGAAGGCCTCTGCTTCGAGCTTGCCAGCGAGTTCGGCACCGGTCTCGCCATTCACGACGCGCGCCATATGCGCGGCATCGCGGTAGAGAAACGGAAGGTCGAGGATCTGCAACTCCGGCACCCAGCCGGACAGCGAGGAAACCGTGGACAGGCTGGCCTGTACCGCGCCGAGCCTTGTCGCCTCGGCCACCTCCTTCTCTCCGCCGAGAGCTCCGTTGGCGACGATGTTGAACCGGAAGCGACCGGGCATGCGGCTTTCCACCCGCTCGGCGATGTGCCGCCAGATCTTCGTCTCCGGCTTGTCCTCCCCGAGCAGCGAGGCAACGGTGAGGCTCGTCGTTCTCGCCGCAGCCGGGCGCACGAGCGCCGGTGCGAAGAGTGCGGCAGCAACGGTGGATGTCAGGAAGGAGCGTCGGGCGATGGTGGGCATGATCTTTGGTTCCTCAGGGGCGGAAGACGAGCGCGAGCGCGGACAGGATGAAGAGGGCGACGAGAAGCGCGCCGAGATAGGGAAGCACGGCCCGGAACAGGGCAGACGCCGGCACCCCGGTGACCCCGGACACGACGTAGACGAGGAGGCCAAGCGGCGGCGTCAGGCCGTGGATCATCAGGTTGACCACGAGGATCACCCCGAAATGCACCGGATCGATACCGGCAGCGACCGCGGCCGGCAGCAGCACGGGCCCGATCAGAAGGATCGCCGCGCCGATGTCGAGGATGAGTCCCAGCACGAGAAGAACGATGTTCGACAGGAGCAGCACCGCAAGCGCGCTGCCGCCGAGCAGGGTTACCACGGACTGCATCGCGCCAGCGATATCGTCAACCGCGAGGAGGAAAGCGAAGGGTGCGGCGGTGCCGATGAGAAGGCCGATGGCGGATGCCTCCACCGCCGCCTGACGGAAAACGCCGGCGATGCCGAGCATGTCACCTCGAGCGAAAAGCGCGAGGCCGAGCGTATAGGCTGCCGCCAGCGCCGCAGCCTCCGTCGTCGTGACGATGCCGATGCGGATGCCGAAGACGACGATGAGCCCGAGCCCGAAGGCGGGAAGAGCCGAGAGCGCCGCACGCATCCGGATGCTGCGCCCGACACGCGGCATGCGTCCGTGATCGCCGGCCGTGATCGCAATGGCGACCGCAAGACACAATGCCATCAGCCCGCCTGCGACAAAGCCGCCGGTAAGCAGCGCGCCGATCGACAGGTTGGTCGCGGCGGCGAGGAGCAGGAAGGCGATCGACGGCGGGATGACGTTGTCGAGCACGGAGGTTGCAGCGACGATGGCGCCTGCCTGCGCCGGAGGATAGCCGTGACGCACAAGCTCCGGCTGGAACGTCGCAGCCCCGAAGGCTGCATTCGCAACCGAGGAGCCGGAAGCGCCCGAAAAGAGGACACCGGTCAGAAGCACGGTCTGCGCAAGCCCTGCGCGGCGGTGCCCGACGAGGCTTGCCGCGAACCGCACCAGCCTGTCCGCAGCACCCGATGCCGTCAGCAAGGACCCCGTCAGCAGGAAGAACGGCACGGCGAGCAGCAGGAATTTGGACAGGCCCGCCACCGTTGTCGACAGGATCGCCGGCTCCGGCAGGCTGCTGCCGAAGGTGATCGCGAATGCGGCCGCCGCAAGAAACGCATGCGCCAGCGGCGCCGACATGAGGAGCCCGAGCCCCGCAACCACTGCCAGCCACAGGCTCGGCGGCCACGCTGTATCGATGGCGACATGGCCCGCAAAAAGGTGAGCCGCGACGCCCAGCACCGGTCCGGCGACCGCACGCGCCATGTCGCCTTCGGCGACCCGGGTGAGAACCAGCATGACGATCAGAGCCGCGCCCCCCAGCACAGGCAGGCCAAAGCGCAACGCCTCGGGCACGCCCAGCGTCGGAGACGTGCCACCGACCATCGCCATGACCGCACTGCCGCCGTAAACAAGCACGAGACCGGCAAGCACCGACACACCGTCCGCCCCGATGCCGACGAGCCGCTGCGGCAAAGGCGGCAGCCGCGACACGAGAATATCGAGCCGCATGGCGAGCGGCCCGTTCAGCGCCAGCGGCGCGCCGAGCGCGATCAATGCGATGTGAAGCCAGATCCCGAGGTCTTCCGCACCCATCAGGCCGGTTCCAAAACCGTAGCGCAGCACGACACCGGCAAGCACGACCGCCAGCATGATCGCGAGGACGAGCCCCGCCAGGGTGCCGAGAACACGGTCGAGCACGCGCAGAATTGCACGGGCGATGCGCGCCGTCGTCACGCGGTCCACCACCTGTAGAAATGGTGCACCGGACCCCGCCCCCTGCCGATCGACGTGCCGCGACCGGCTTCCAGCGCTTGATGCAGGTAGGTCTTCGACAGGCTGACGGCCTCGACCAGCGCATAACCGCGTGCAAGATGGGCGGTGATGGCGGCAGCCAGCGTGCAGCCGGTGCCGTGGTCGTTGCGCGTGGCGATGCGCGGTGCGGCGAAGGTTCGCACGCTCTCGCCGTCGAACAGGAGGTCGGTGCTCTCCGGCCCATCGCCGTGCCCGCCCTTGATGAGCACGCTCGCCGCTCCGGCTTTCAGAAGGGCCTCCGCCTGTTTTGTCATACCGGCGCGGTCATGCGCGATCGGCAGCCCCGTCAGAAGCGCCGCTTCCGGCAGGTTCGGCGTCACGATCCTGGCCCGTGGCACGAGCACGGTCCGAAGCGCATCGATGGCCTCTTCCTGCAGCAACCGGTCGCCCGAGGTCGCGACCATGACCGGGTCAAGCACGACGGGCCCGGCGAAACCCAGGAGACCCGCCGCGATCGTCTCGATGGTTTCGGCCCGCGACACCATGCCGATCTTCAGCGCCCGGACATCCATATCGGCGAATACAGCTGCCATCTGCGCGGCGATCAGACTGCACGAGATATCCTCGACCGCCGTCACGCCTGTCGTATTCTGTGCCGTCACGGCGGTGATGACGCTCGTGGCATACGTCTCCAGCGCGGAAAACGTCTTGATGTCGGCCTGGATGCCGGCACCGCCGCCGCTGTCGGAGCCGGCAATGGTCAGCGCGATCGCCGTCATGCCAGACCCTCCAGCGCGGCATCCACAGCCGCGCGGAACGCCCGGCTCGCCCCGGCGATATCATCGGCCCGGAAGATCGCCGAGATCACCGCCACGCCATCCGCGCCGGCGCCCATCACTTCCGGCACGCGCGACAGGCCGATGCCGGCAATGGCGCTGACCGGCATATCAGGCCGAAGGGCGCGGATCGTCTCGCGCAGAGCGCGCAATCCTTCCAGACCGACCGGTGGATCCGGATTGACCTTGGAAAGCGTCTCGAACACACCGCCGATACAGGCATAGTCCACCGGTGCCCGCCCGGCCCGCTCCGCATCTCCAGCCGTTTTCACCGTGAGGCCGATGATGGCGGCGTCGCCGAGCAACCGCCGCGCCGTCTCCGCATCCATGTCGTCGGCCCCGAGATGTACGCCGTCGGCCCCCGCCGCCAGTGCCACGTCCACCCGGTCGTTGACCACAAAGGCAGCACCCGTGCCGGCAAGAGCCGCCCGGATTGTGCTCGCACGCTCGACCATGAGACGCGTTGAGGCCGTCTTGTCGCGATACTGGATCAACGTTGCGCCATTGCGGGCGGCCAGCAGCGCCAGTTCATGCAGCGGCGCGATACCCGCCAGCGATGCATCGACGATCGCGTTGAGGCGGTCGTCGACCTTGCTAGTGTTCATGGTGATCATGTCGGATCCTTGCGAGATGAAGAATGTCGGTGTCGCCGACAGTTGCCAGCGCATCGAGAAAGGCCGCAGCGAACGTGCCGGGGCCGCGTGCATGGGGCGCTGCCAGCTCCGCCGCAACACCGGTCACCGTCAGCGCTGCCGACGCCGCCGCAAGCGCATCCGGCTCGGTGGCCAGAAACGCGGCGATGACGCCGCCCGAGAGGCAGCCGGTGCCGGTCACCTGCGCCATGAAGGGATGCCCGTTGCCGATTTCGACGGAAGCACGACCGATTTGCAAGAGATCGACCGGCCCCGTGACGATCCGCAGAATACCCGGCGTTTCCCCGATCAGCGCCGTCTCGGCACGGTTGCCGCGCACGACAGTCGGTTGCAGCGCGATCAGCTCCCGCGCGAAGGCCAGCCGGGATGGCGAGTAGTCGCAGTGGACGGGATCGACGATCCACGGCTTGCCCTGTTCCCGCGCGACCGCCACGCCGAGCCGGATCGCCTCGCGCCGCTCCGCATCCAGCGTTCCGAGATTGACGGTCAGCGCATCGGCGCGACCGACGAAGCTCTCCACCTCCTCCAGCGAACCGGTCATCGAGGGGATGCCCCCGACGACGGTGATACCGTCGGCAGTGAACTTCTGCACCACGCTGTTCATGAGGCAATGGACGCGCGGCCGCGCCTCCCGCACCCGCGCCAGCATGCCTGCGATGGCCTGCGGTGTGATGTCGCTCATTTCAGCTCCACGGCGATATCGGCGACATCAGGTGCCTTCGCGATCAACCCCTCTGCCTGCATGAAGGCGCCGAACCGGGCATAGCGGCCGGTATCGAGCGCGAAGGGACGCTTGGCGAAGCGCGGCAGCGTATCGAAGAAAGCCGTCCGGTTCAGCTCGTCGTTCAGGTTCGGATAGGCCTTGGAGAACAGCGCCCAGGCCTCGTCCGGGTGGTTGGTGAGGAAGATCGAAGCCTCTTCGACGGCCGACAGGAAGCGCGGCAGGCGATCGTCCTTCACGAGGTCGCGATGGGTGACGAAGACGAGTTCGTCATAGACGGGGATGCCATGCTCCTCCAGAAAGAAGGCGCGGCCGGGATGCCCTTCGAGCTTCATCTGCGTCAGCTCGAAATTGCGATATCCGCCGATCGTCGCGTCGACGGCGCCTGAGATCAGCGAGGGCGACAGCGAGAAATTGACGTTCACAAGTTCGACGTCGCCCTTGCCGAGGCCTTCCGATGCCAGCATGCGCTGCAACAGCACGTCCTCGAAACCGGAAACGGAATAGCCGACCTTCCGGCCCTTCAGGTCCTTGAGGCTCTTGATCGGCCCGTCGGCCAGCACCGTCACCGTGTTCAGCGGCGTCTCCACCAGCGTACCGAAGCGCACGAGCGGGAGACCTGCTTCATGATCGCGATAGAGATTGGGCTGGTAGTGGATGCCGATATCCGCCTGCTTTGCGGCCACCAGCCGCGGCACCACGGAGGGATCGGCCGGCGGCACGAGTTCGACGTCGAGCCCCGCCTTGGCGAACAGGCCCTTTTCCTGCGCGATAACCATGGGCGCATGGTCTGGGTTGACGAACCATTCGAGCAACACGGTCAGCTTGTCGGCTGCCTGCGCGGAGGTGGTGGCGAAGAGGCTCGTCAGGGCAAGCATCGTCGCGATGAAAAGACGGATCATGAAGATCTCCAGAATGAGGCGGTTTGAGAGGTTCGACGTTCGGGATGAAGACGGCCACCCTCGCGCGCCCACGGCGCGAGGCGGCGGGTGAAGAGATCGACCAGAAGGCGCAGCAGAAGCGTCATGACGGCAAGCACGACCATGGCGGCGAAAACGGTCGCGGTCTGCATGCGGGCATTGGCCTGCACCATCACGAAGCCGAGGCCCGCGGATGCGCCGACCCATTCGCCGACCACAGCGCCGAGCGGCGCCAGGGGTGCAGCGACGCGCAGGCCGGACACGAGGCTCGGCAACGCCAGCGGCGCGCGCACGGACACCAGAGCCTGCCAGTGCGAGGCCTGCGTCAAGGACACCGCGTCCACAATGTCCCGCTCCGTCCGGTTCAACCCGTCGGCAAAGGCGGAGGCGACGGGAAAGAAGATGATGAGCACGGTCATCGCGACCTTGGAGGCCATGCCGAAACCGAGCCAGACGACGAGAATAGGTGCCAGCACGAAAACCGGCAGCGCCTGAAGAATGAGGATCGTCGGCCACACGAAGGGTCCGATGCGTGGACTGGCTGCGAGGACGAACGCCGTTCCCGCGCCGAGCACCGCACCGGCCACAAGCCCGATGAGAATTTCCGACAGCGTAACAAGGCTTTGAGACAGCAGAAACGCCGACTGATCCCGAAATACCCTGGCGACAGCGAGCGGCGATGGCAGCAGATAGGCCGGCGGCGAGAACATGGCGGTTCCAGCCTGCCACAGCAGAACCAGCACGCCGAGCCCGAGCGCCGCATGAAGTGCCCGCATGGCTAGGCGCAGACGTAAGGCGACGGGAAAAGCGTATGGACAGGGAACGGCATGAGCGATCTCCACATTGACGACGGAGATCCAGGCGAGCGGAGAAGAGAGAAAGGGCCGAGTGCGGACACCTGTTTCCGTTCCTACGCCGGTATGACCCGGATCAGGTTCATAACGGTTCGGCTCTCGCCATCTCAGCCCTCGAAAGGACACCCGTCGGAATGCCGCCTACCTATGAAAACAAAACGGTTTTTGTCAACACCCTTCCGCACGCTGCCTTTGCACCACCTCCTGCGTCCAAACAGGTGCATTTCAGCGCCGTTAGCTTTGGCCGAGAGAACACATCTTCACCTCGCAAACACGTTTGAACGACAGAGCGATCATCGTCGACTACGCGGTAATGGAAACCTTCAAACCGAGAGCCTTCATGACGCTGAAGAGGGTCGAAAGCTTGGGGTCGCCCTTTTCACTCAGCGCCTTGTACAGCGCTTCACGGGTAAGACCGCTGTCCCTTGCGACCGCTGACATGCCCTTTGCACGGGCGATGTCGCCAAGCGCCACCGCGACGAATTTTGCATCACCTTCTTCTAGGGCCGCTTCAAGATAGGCAAGGCGCTGTTCATCGCTCTTAAGATGATCCTGAATATCAAATTTCGTCGTTTCGATGGGCATGTTCAAATCTCCTTTGCCAGTTTCTTGGCTTCAACGATGTCCTTGGCCTGGCTCGATTTATCGCCACCACACAGGAGGATAACGACCTGACGGCCTTGCTGTAGAAAATAAATGCGATAACCGGGACCGTAGGGAATTCGTAACTCGCTGACACCCTCACCGACTGGCTTCACATCACCGAAGTTGCCGGTTTCTATCCGGCGAATGCGCGTGACGATTCGTGCCACGGCGTTGTGATCGCGAAGGTCGCCGACCCATTTGGCAAAGACAGGGGTTTGGCGGACTTCGATCATTTGTTAACTGTAGTTAACAGCCTTGATGCTGTCAATCTCGGCGGCATCACGTGCGTTCGGAACGTCATTCGAAGCATGTGGAATGGGATGCCACAGCAGCGAAACAGAGGTTCACGAGGCTCTTGCACAGCGCACAAAACCCGCGATAGAGACGACGGAAGGCGCCGGGGCGAACGGCCCGAAACAATCAGGGATACCGACATGACGATGACGCAGACCCGACTGGAGAAGGCCGTTGCCGTGATCGAGGAGGCGATGGAGATGGCGCTTGGCTTCTTCGAAACCCGCGCGACGATTGCGACGGGCGCCAAAGGCTTTCAGGACTTCGTGACCGAGGCCGACACGAGCGTCGAGCGGCTTGTCCGCGAACGGCTGGCGGAGGCCTTTCCGGGCGAAGCTGTGGTCGGCGAGGAAATGGGCGGCGTCGGCGGCAATGCCTACTGGATCATCGACCCGATCGATGGGACGGCGAACTTCCTGCGAGGCTCACCGCTCTGGGGCATCTCGCTTGGCCATGTCACCGACGGCCGGCCGGATCTCGGCGTCGTCGCCATGCCGGTGTTTCGCGAGATCTACGCCGCAGCCGACGGCACGGGCCTGATGCGCAACGGCAAGCCGGTGACGCGCACCGTGCCGTTCGAGGATGTCAGGGTCATGTCGCTAGGTGACGCCTCGCCTGATGAGGCCGAAGAGGTCGCAGCCCTCACCGTCGGCCTGCGTCATGCCGGCTGGGTGGTGCAGTCGATCCGCTCGACCTCTATCGGCCTGCTCTTTGCCGCACGCGGGACCTATGATGGCCACCTTCAGATGTACACGACGATGTGGGACATTGCCGGCGGCGCCGTCATCGCCCGCGAGGCGGGGCTCGAGGTGCGCATCGGCACGCGACCCGGCACCGATGTCCCGTGGATTGCTGCCGGCACGGCGGCGCTGATCGCCGATACCGAACCGCTCTGGCCGCATATCGCCGTCACACTCGACCGTCCCGAGGTCGTGGCCGCCGAGTAAAGCCGCTCAGCCTGGGCGCGGCCAGCAGCGGATCCCGCCTGTCAGGGTCTCGAACAGCTTCGACAGCTTCAGCACCGCGAGATCCGCAAAACGCGGACCCACGATCTGCAGCCCGATCGGCATTCCCGAGATGGAAAAGCCCGCAGTGATCGACGCCGCCGGCTGCTCCGACATATTCCACGGCACGGTAAAGGCGATGTGCTCGAACGGTCGTTCCGGATCGTTCGTCGGCGAGGCCCAGTCGGCCGGGTACGAGACGACCGGATTGGTGGGCGAGATGACGGCATCCACCTTTGAAAAGAGCTTTGCCGCCGCCCTGCGCATCTCCATCGTCTGCCCGAAGCCTGCAACGGCCTGAACCCCGGTCACGTCGGCACCCTTTTCCGCCCAGGCATGGATGTAGGGCAGGATCATTGCGCGGCGCTCGGCTGTCAGGCCCCGGATGTCGCCCCAGAACTTCGCTCGCCAGAAATGGTCGAGCCCGTCCAGCATTGCCCGCGTCATCACCGGCCCGACCTCGATGATCTCGGCTCCCGCGGCCTCGAAGTGCCGGGCACCTGCGATAATGGCTGCCTTTACCTCCAGCTCTGCGTCCAGCCCGCAGCCGGCATCCAGCATCAGGCCGATCCGCATGCCCCTGACGTCGATGTCGAGATCCATCCAGTCGATGGCGTTCGGCGGCAGGCTCGTGGCATCGCGTTCGTCCGGTCGGGACAGCGTCGACATGGCGAAAGCGGCGTCCTCGACCGTTCGCGTCATCGGCCCGGCGCAACGGCCGACGTAATAGGGATCGATCGGGATGCGGCCATTGCTAGGCTTGAAGCCGAAGAGCCCCGTCCAGCCGGCAGGCAGGCGAACCGATCCACCGATATCCGTGCCGATATGCAGCGGCCCGTATCCGGCCGCACCGGCCGCAGCGGCACCGGCGCTCGATCCGCCAGGGTTCATGGCCGTATTCCAGGGGTTCCGGCTCAAGGGGTGAAAACTCGACAGGCCGGAGGACAGCATGCCGTAGTCGGGACAGGTGGTCTTGGCGAAGATGACAGCGCCATCCTCCCGCATCCGGGCGGCAACGGGCGCGTCGGCCTCGGCCGGCGTCAGGACCGTCGCGGCCGTGCCGAGCGGCACGGGCGTACCCTTCGTGGCGATCAGCTCCTTCAGCGTCACGGGAATGCCGTCGAGCGGCCCAAGCGGCTCGGCCCTCAGCCAGCGCGCGGTGGACACTGCCGCTTGGGCTCGCGCCTCTTCCGGGTCATAGGCATAGAGCGCCGCCACGGACGGCTCGAAGGCCGCGATCCGCGCCTCGACGGCCAGCCAGTATTCGGAAGGCGATAGCGAGCGGTCCGCGAAACGGGCGCGCAGCTGCGGAATGGTGGCATCGAGAAGGTCGGTCATATCGTGTCCATCATACCGGCGTGTTCATTTCCAGCAGCATTTCCGCACAGTGGCAGGCCGTCTGGCGATCGCGCATCTGCGGCCCGCCCTCGAGACTGCGCAATTCCGGCCGCTCGGTCGCACATCGTCTCATGGCGAGCGGACAGCGGTTTCGGAAGCTGCACCCCACGCCGAAATCGATCGGCTCCGCCACCGTCACGGGCGGGCGATCCGGCCGGCCAAAGCGGGTCACATCCGGCTCGGCATCGGCGAGAAGCCTCGTATAGGGATGCAGCGGACGCGCAAAGACGGCCTGCGCCGGGCCGCTCTCCACCAGACGCCCGCAATACATCACGCCCACGCGGTCGGCGACGGCATCGACGACGGCGAGATTGTGCGTGATGAAGAGAAACGTCACCCCGCGCCGGTCGCGCAGGTCCATCAACAGGTTCAGCACCTGCGCCTGCACCGAAAGATCGAGCGCGGAGACCGCCTCGTCGGCCACGACCAGCTTCGGCTCGGTGATCAGCGCCCGGGCAATCGCGATGCGCTGGCGTTGCCCGCCGGAAAACGCATGCGGATAGCGTGCCGCATGGTCGGGCGAAAGACCCACGGCCTCCAGCATCGCGGCAACCCGGTCACGGCGCTCCGCACGGCCCGGCTTCACCTTCAGCACATGCAGCGGTTCGGCGACGATGCGACCGACCGTATGGCGGGGATCGAGCGAGCCGAACGGGTCCTGGAACACCATCTGGAAGTCGCGCCGCTTTCGCTTGAGATCCCGATCCGAAAGGCGAAACAGGTCTTCGCCGTCGAACGACACGCTACCGGAGGTCGGCCGGTCGAGCGCCATGACGAGACGGGCAAGCGTCGACTTGCCACAGCCGGACTCGCCGACGATGCCATGGATCGTCCCCGGCGCAACGGTCATGCTCAGATCATCCAGCGCGCGGGTCGTCTGCCTGCCGCCGAACAGGCCACCGCTTGCGTAATTGCGCGACAGGTTGCGGATATCGAGAAGCGGCACCGCGCTCATGACGTGGCCTCCTCAAGCGCCCGGATGCAGCGCACGCCGCGACCGGGCCGGACGAGCGTCCACGCCGGCTCGCCGGAATGGCAAGCGGTTACGACGTCGGGACAGCGGTCGGAAAAGCAGCAGCCGGGCGGAAGCGCCGCGAAAGAGGGAACCGCGCCGGGAATGGTCTGAAGCCGCGCGCCCGACGCGTGGCGCCGGGGTACGGCCCGCAGCAGGCCGCGGGTGTAGGGATTGAGCGGCGATGTCAGCACGTCGCGCGTCACCCCCTCCTCCATGCGCCGGCCAGCATAGAGAACGAGGGTGCGGGCGCACATGCGGGCGATCACGCCAAGATCGTGGCTGACGAGGATGAGCGCCATGCCGGCATCCCGGGTGAGGTCGTCGAGGATATCCAGCACCTCGGCCTGCACCGTCACGTCGAGCGCGGTCGTCGGCTCGTCCGCGATCATCAAGGCCGGCTTCATGGCGAGCGCAATGGCGATGCCGACCCGCTGTCGCTGCCCGCCGGAAAGCGCATGCGGATAGGTCCGCGAGAGCCGTGTGGCATCCGGCATCCGCACGCGGTCGAGAAGCGTGATCGCCTCGCGCCGCGCCGCTTGCCAGGAAAGACCCTCCTGAACCACCAGCCCCTCGGCGATCTGGTCGCCGACCGTCATAGAGGGATTGAGCGCCGTTAGCGGCTCCTGAAAGATCATGCCGATGCTGCGTCCGCGGACAGTGCAGAGCGTATTCTCGTCCATCGCCAGGAGGTCGCGGCCCTCCAGCAGGATACGGCCCGTCGCATGCGCCGCCGGTGGCAGGAGCCCCATGATGGCGAGTGACAACAGCGACTTGCCGGAGCCGCTCTCTCCGACGATGCCGAGCGTCTCACCGGCATAAAGCGTGGCATCGATATCGGTCAGGATCGGCTGTCGCCCGCCATCGGCCACGTCGATGAAGATTGCGAGGTCTTCGATCTGGAGCAGCGGCGATACCATCAGCGGCCCTTCTCGCGCGGGTCGAGCAGATCGCGCAGGCCATCGCCGAGCATGTTGAAGCCGAGCACGGTCAGCGCGATGGCAAGGCCGGGCAGGATGGCGAGCCACGGCGCGCGACCGAGATAGGTCTGGGCATCGGCGAGCATCCGTCCCCATGTCGGCGCAGGGGGCGCCATGCCGAGACCAAGGAAGCTGAGGCCGGCTTCGGTGAGGATCGCAAGACCGAGCTGGATCGTCACCTGCACGATGATCTGGTTGGCGATGTTGGGCAGGACATGATCGACCGTGATGCGGATGCCGCCCTTGCCAGCGCCGCGCGCCGCAAGCACATAGTTCCGCGACAAGACTTGCAACGCGGCGCTGGCCGTCACGCGCGCAAAGACCGGCACCATGAACACGGCAATGGCGATGATGGCGGTGCGGCGGCCCGTGCCGAGCAGCGCGCCAAGCATCATGGCTGAGAGGATGGGTGGCAGCGCGAAGATCACGTCATTCGCCCGCATCATGATCGCCTCGAACCAGCCGCGCCGCGCCGCAACCGTGACCCCGATGAGCGTGCCGGCGAACGCACCCATCGTAACGGCCAGAACAGCGATCGACAGGGAGTTCCAGGCGCCGACCATCAGCATGGAGGCAAGGTCACGGCCAAGATGGTCCGTACCGAGCAGTCCCTGCGCCAACGGCGGTTTCAGTTTTTGCACGATGTTCAGCTTGCCCGGCGGCAGCGGCGTCCAGACGAGCGACAGCAGTGCGATCGCACCGATGAGGCCGATCAGCAGGCCTCCGATCACGAGATTGCCACGCGATACCGCCCGCCGCAGTTTTCCCCGCGATGGCACGATTTGGCCTGTGCCGGAGGGTATCACCGCGCTCATGCGCGCTTCCTCAGGCGCGGGTCGAGCGCGAGATAGGAGAGATCGACAAGAAAATTCATGACGATGACCAGCGCGGCGAAGAAGAGAACGACATCCTGCATGACGATAATGTCGCGCTGGGACAATGCCTGAAGAGCCAGACGCCCGAGCCCCGGCAGGTTGAAGACATTTTCGACCAGCACCGCGCCGGCGATCAGGAAGGTGAACTGCAGCCCGAGAATGGTCACCACCGGCACCAGAGCATTCGGCACCGCATGACGCCACAGCGCCTTATGCCGTGGCAGCCCCTTGGCGCGCGCCGTCCGAACGAAATCCTCGTTCATCACCTCGATGACGGCCGAGCGCGTGACCCGCGTGAGCACGCCCGCCTGCGGCAGAGCGAGCGCGACCGCCGGCAGCACCAGCGCGCCGAGCGCCGGCATCAACCCTGCCTGCCAGCCGGGAAAACCGCCGGAGGGAACCCAGCCGAGCGAAACGGAAAAGACCAGCACCAGCAGCAGCCCCACCCAGAAACCGGGAACGGCGATGAACATCTGCGACAGCAGGCCCGCCGCGTAGTCCACCGCGCCATTCCGCCGGGCAGCCGATGCGACGCCGAGTGGAATGGCGATGGCGACCGAAAGGAGGATGGCGATAAAGGCGAGCGGCAGCGTCACCGCCAGTCGCTCGGCGATCAAGCCGGCAACGGGTACGCCATAGGTATAGGACGTGCCCAGATCGCCCGTCGCGACGCCGGCGAGCCATGAGAGATATCGCAGCGGCAATGGCTGATCGAGCCCAAGCTCCCGCCGCAGAGCTTCCAGCGTTTCCGGCGTTGCCGACGTCCCCAGCATGATAGCCGCAGGATCGCCCGGCAGCACGTCCATGACGAGGAAGATCAGGGCGGAGACGGCAAGGAGCGTCAGGAACAGGCTGGCGAAACGCCGCAGAAGCAGGCCGGTCATGGCATCGACCGACAGCGAGAGAGGTATGATGACGGCGTCGGGTCGACCTCGATCGTCGCGCCCGCGGCCGGCCCCTCATCCGGCTGCCGCCATCTTCTCCCCGTCAGGACGGAGAGAAGGGACATGGAGCGACCGTTTTCCAAACCCGCGACCGAGGCGCATGCCACGTCCCCTCTCCCCGCAAGCGGGGAGAGGGTTAGGGTGAGGGGCTGCCAGGGAGCTCGGCGTCTGCGGTAGGGCGGCCCCTCATCCCGGTGCCACGAGTGGCACGCGCCATTTACGCCCGCGAACGCCGAGCACGCTCTCGCCTCCACTGCCGCCATCGCGCATGACACACTCGCTGTCATTCCTCCCAATAGACCTCGCTCAGCACATTCGAAGGGATCGGCTCATTCCCCCAGAGGCCCTTCAGCTTGGCGTTCCACACGCCAAGCTTCGGCAGGACGAACAGGAACAGCGCCGGCACGTCCTCGGCGAGGACCTTTTGCGCATCCTGATAGAGCGCATCCTGCTCGCCCACATCGGTCGTCGCCTCGATCTTGTCGATGATCGCCGAGAATGCCGGGTTCCTGTAGTTGAAGTAGTAGGGATCGCGAGCGTAGATATCGATGTCCATCGGCTCGGCATGGGCGACGATGGTCATGTCGTAATCCGCGCCTTTCAGCACGTCCTGCACCCATTTTGCCGGAAACTCGGTCGGCTCGATGGTCATGGTCACGCCGATCTCGGCCAGCATCGCCTGCATCACTTCCGCGCTGCGCGGCGCGTAAGCCATCTGCGGCGTCTTGATCGTAAAGGCGAAGCCGTCGGGATAACCCGCCTCCGCCAGAAGCGCCTTTGCCTTCTCCACGTTGTAGGGATGCGTGCCGGTGAGATCGACATAGCCACGATCGTTCGGCGTATAATGGCTGCCGATAGCCGTGCCGAGGCCGGACCATGCGCCGTCGATCACGGTCTGCCGGTCGATCGCCATCATCAGCGCCTGCCGCACGCGCTTGTCGTCGAAAGGTTTGCGGGCATTGTTCATGCCGGCGACGACCTTCAGCTCGGTATTGCCGATGACGGTCACGAGGTCGGACTTGTCCTTGAAGCTTTCCATCAGCTCAGGCGCGGCGAACTCCGGAAAGGCGTCGACGCCGCCAGTCGTCACGGCCGCGGCCTGCGCCTGCGCATCGGGGATGAAACGGAAGGTCACGGTCTCCAGCCGGATTTTCGTGTCCTTGTTCCAGTAGTTCGGGTTGGCCGCCAGCTCCACCCGGTCGCCCTTGGTCCAGCTGACAAAGGTGAAGGGGCCGGTTCCCACGGGCTTGATCTTGTCATCCGCGGCACTCTTCGTGCCGACCATGACGGAGGCCGGCCAGCCGAGCCAGTAGATAAGGCTTCCCTGCGGCTTCTTCAGCTTCAGCACCAGCGTCGTCTTGTCCGGCGTCTCGATCGTGTCGATCGCGGCGAAGAAGCGCTTCTGTCCATTGGTCGAATCCGGCCCCCGGGCACGATCGAGCGAGAACTTCGCGACCCCGCTGTCGAAAGCTTCGCCATCGTGGAAGGTCACACCCTCCCGCAGTTTGAACGTATAGGTCAGCCCATCCGGCGAGATCTCCCAGCTACGGGCGAGCTGCGGCACGATCTTGCCCTCGCGGTCGATGGCGACCAGCCCCTCGAACACGTTCTGCCAGGTCACCTGTCCGATGGCGACCGGTGCTGCGACGGTGGGATCGAGGCCCTGCGGCTCGACCGACATGCCGAGCACCAGCGATGTCCGGGCAGCCAATGCACCTTCGGAAGAGAAGAGCAGCGCCGTGCAAAGCGCTGCCCCGGTCAGGATCGCGCGGATCCCACGGATCGTGCCCACCCGGGTCGTGCTCATGTCGAAACGCTTCATCTTCGTTCCCTCGTTACAGCCTTCCCGAGGCCTTCATGAAGGGAGTGTGTCAGCTTGATCGATATGGCACAACGGGAAAATGCGGCAGTGCACCGTCGTGGTTGCACCCGCTCTGAAGCACCGCCGCTTTCGCGCAAGGCGTTCGCGGCATAAGCTTTCGCATGCTGATTCATCAGGGCGCAGCCCGCAACGAACGGATAGACGTCTTTCTCGCCTGCTGGCTTGCCGGCATCGCGGGCGCGTTGAATGCGGCTGCCTTCTATGCCATCGGCTTCTTTGCGGCCAACATGACAGGCAACGTCTCCGCCCTTTCCGATCACATCGCCACGTTTCAGGGCTGGTCCAGCCTGTTCTACCTGTCGATCGTGCTCGTCTTCATTCTGGGCTCGACGGTATCGTCGCTGATCATCAATGCCGGCCGCAGACGCGGCATCGGCGGCATCTATGCGTGGTGCATCCTGCTCGAGGCGCTGCTGCTCGCACCGCTCGGCCTTGCGGATGTTTTCGTCACGGCCACGTGGCGCGTCGAGATCCTGGTTCTGGGCCTCGCCTTTCTGATGGGCTTGCAGAATGCAACGGTTACCCGCATCTCCGATGCCCGCGTGCGCACCACCCATGTTTCGGGCATGGCCACCGATATCGGCATCGAGATTGCCATTGCCATCGACATTCTGCGCGGTCGCGACGTATCAGGCGAGGCGGCCAGCAACCGCGCCAAGCTACGGCTGCACGTCTATACGATCGGGGCCTTCTTCAGCGGCGGCGTTGCGGGTGTTCTGATCTACCAGTCTGTAGGCGGCGTGCTGCTTCTTGCGGCAAGCCTCCTGCTCCTCGTCATCGCGCTCGATGCGTTGCGCCGCGCAGGCAAGCCGATGCGGACCGCGCCCGGCTCTTCGATCGATCACAAAGAAACGGTAATACCGCCATCGACATAGAGGACATGGCCGTTCACGAAGGAGGATGCGGCGGACGACAGGAACACGCAGGCGCCGACCAGTTCCTCCACCTGCCCCCACCGCCCTGCCGGCGTGCGCTTGCCGAGCCACGTCGAGAACTCCGGATCCGCAACCAGCGCGGCGTTCAGCGGCGTCTCGAAATAGCCGGGCGCAATCGCATTGCACTGGAGGCCGTATCGCGCCCAGTCCGTCGCCATGCCCTTGGTGAGGTTCGCAACCGCTCCCTTCGTCGCGGTGTAGGGCGCGATCGACGGGCGGGCAAGCGCGCTCTGGACGCTGGCGATATTGACGATCTTGCCTGTGCCACGGCCGATCATATGACGCGCCACCGCCTGCCCCACATGAAAGACGCTGGCGATATTGGTCTGCAACAGCCGCTCGAAGGCCTCCGCCGGAAAATCCTCGAGCGGCGCCCGGTGCTGCATGCCCGCATTGTTGACGAGAATGTCGATCGGCCCGACTTCAGCCTCGAACCCGTCGATGGCGGCCCGCACGGCATGATGATCCGTCGCGTCGAAAGCGAGGCTGCGTGCGCCCGGCACCCCGGCAACCGCCGCCGCCAGCTTTGCCGCGTCCCGCCCGTTGAGCACCACCTCCGCGCCTGCCGACTGAAGCCCGCGCGCCAGTGCAAGCCCGATGCCTTGCGAAGATCCGGTAACCAGAGCACGGCGCCCGGTGAGGTCGAAAAGGTCCAGGCTCATTCTTCTGTCTCCACTCGTGTCGTCATTGCCGTTTGACGGCGATCCGGAATTTGCGCCTCGATGGCCGCCTTGTCGATCACCGACCGGCGCGCACATCCCAGTCCTGCCGGTTGAGACAACCGATATAGTCGCGATACAGTCGGGAAAGGTCCGTACCCGTCATGACAAATCTCCTCGTCGCCCCAGATAAGGGAGCGCGGTGGGGAAAGCCTAGAGAGAGGAGTTAGAGCGCCATGTCGTTTTTCGAAGCTATCGATCCCGTGTTTTCGACCTATGTGCTGGGCAATGCGCCGGTGAAGCAACTGGCGACCGGCTTCGACTGGGTCGAGGGTCCGGTCTGGTTCGGGGACCTCAACTGCCTCCTGTTTTCCGACATCCCCAACGACCGCATATTGCGATGGTCGCCGGATGGCGGGCTCTCCACCTTTCGTGCGCCGTCGAATTTCTCCAACGGCCAGACCCGAGACCGTCTCGGTCGCCTCGTCACCTGCGAACACGGCACACGCCTGGTGACACGCACGGAATATGACGGGACCATCACGGTCATCGCCGACAGCTTTGAAGGCAAACGCCTGAACTCTCCGAACGACGTCATCGTCGCCTCCGACGGCAGTATCTGGTTCACCGACCCGATCTACGGCATCTTCAGCGATTACGAGGGGCACCGCGGCGAACAGGAGCTGCCCTGCAATGTCTACAGGGTCGATCCCTCAGGCGGCATTCAGGCGATGCTCACCGACTTCCGCTCTCCGAACGGCCTTGCCTTCAGCCCGGACGAACGCCGGCTATACGTCGCCGATACCGGCCTGCCGCACAGCGACGATCCTCGTCATATCCGTGTCTTCGATGTCGCCGACGATGGCCGGCTTTCGGGCGGCGACGTCTTCCACGTCATTTCTCCTGGCGCCGCGGACGGGATCCGGCTGGATAGCGAGGGCAATGTCTGGTCGTCCGCCGGCGATGGCGTGCACTGCATCGCGCCGGATGGACACCTCATGGGCCGCATTCTGTTGCCGGAGCGCGCTTCCAATCTCTGCTTCGGCGGACGCGCCCGACACCGCCTGTTCATCACGGCAACGACGAGCCTCTATGCGATAGCGCTCAACCGGAGCGGCGCCCTCTGAACATCACGGGGCGCCGGCTGGCTCATGCGGCAAGCGCATCCGTTGCGGCGATCAATGCTTCTGTATCGCCGACCGGACGGGGGCGGCCGAGAAGGTAGCCCTGCACCTCCGCGAAACCTTCGCGGCGAAGCGCTCGCAGCTGTTCCTCCGTCTCCACGCCCTCGGCCAGCGTCGTGGCGTTGAAGCCCGAGCCGATGCCCACCACGGCGCGGATGATGGCAAGGCTGCCTGCATCCGTCTCGATGCCCGAAACGAAGCTCCGATCGAGCTTGATCTTGTCGAATGCGAAGGAGCGCAGATAGGACAGCGAGGAGTAGCCGGTGCCGAAGTCGTCGATGGCGATCCTGAGGCCCAGCGCCTTCATGGCCCGCAGCAGCGGCAGGCTGTGCGCGACGTCGGTGAGAAAGACGGACTCGGTAATCTCGATCTCCAGCCGTTCCGGCGCAAGACCGCTGTCATCGATCGCCCGGCGCATTGCGTCCAGAAGGCCGGCATCGCGGAACTGCGAGACCGAGAGGTTGACTGCCACCCGCAGGTGCGCAGGCCAGCGGGCAGCCGTCCGACACGCCTCGTTCAGCGCCCATTCGCCGATCGGCACGATCAGGCCGGTTTCCTCGGCGACAGGTATGAAGTCGATCGGTCCCACCAGTCCGCGCTCGGGATGGTTCCAGCGGATCAGCGCCTCGAAACCCGCAAGGTCCGGCCCGTCGATCCGGTAGATCGGCTGGTAGTAGAGTTCGAATTGCCCCTCCTCCAGCGCATGATGCAGCGCCAGCTTCATATCGTGGCGACGCTCGGCTTCCCTGCGCATCTCGGGACGATAGATCCGGAACGTCGAACGCCCGCCCTCCTTGGCGGCATAGAGCGCGAGATCGGCGTCCCGCATGAGCCCGTCATCATCCGCCGAATGCTCCGGAGCGCGGGCGATGCCGATGCTGCACGTCACGTGCTCGGCAGCGCCGTCGAGGTCGAACGGCACACGCAAGGCGGCCAGCAGCCGCTCGGCGACATCTTCCGCCGAACGCCCGTCTGTCAGTTGCAGCACGACAGCGAACTCGTCGCCACCAAGCCGCGCCACAAGATCGCCCTGCCGCACGATGGACAGAAGCCGGTCTCCGACCTGACAGAGCAAAGCATCGCCCGCCGCATGCCCCTTGCTGTCGTTGATGCTCTTGAAGTGATCGATGTCGAGATAGAGCAGCGCAACCGGTGCGTCCTTGGTCGCCGCGAGCGCAGCGCTTCGGATATAATCGCTGAAATAGGCACGATTGGCGAGGCCCGTGAGCGCGTCGTGCATGGCCATGACCACAAGACGCGCCTCGGTCTCCCGCTCCGCCGTTACATCCTGGGAAATGCCGAGAATGTAACGCGGACGACCGCCATTGCAGGCTGGAATGACGCGCTTGGCCGTGCGCAGGATACGTTTTCCGCCCGAACAATCCTCGACCGTCTCCTCAAAGCTGACGGTGCCGGATGTCGCCAGGGCGCGTTCGTCCTGCTTGCGAAACTGCGTCATCTGGCGCTCCGAAAAAACCGTGCGCTCGGAGCCCCCCGCAATCTCTTCGGACGTCGTGCCTAGGATATTGCCGCAGGCGGCGTTGTAGAGCACGTACCGCCCGTCCTGCTCGATGTCCTTGACGAAGACGGCAAGAGGCAGGTTCTCGATGATGCTGTCCAGAAAAGTCTGCGTCTCGGTGACCTGCTGGCGGGCGGCATTGACCTCCGTCTGGTCCTGAACGATAGCAAGGATCGCCTGCCGCCCTTCGAAAGGCAGTTCGCGCCCGTAGGTAAAAACATCGAGCACCGTTCCGTCCGCTTTGAGATGTGTCCATCGTTCCGCCCGATCGACATCGCTGCGTCGCGCCACGGCATCCACCATGCGCTGGCGCTCCGAGGCGGGGCGGATGTCGAGGACGGTCATCTGCTCATAGGCCCGACGGCTGTAGCCGTAGAGATCGACGGCGGCATCGTTGACGATGAGGAAGCGATAGGTCAGCGGGTCGTAGATCCACATCGGCGACGGATGGGTCTGGAATAGAAGACGAAAATCATCCGTCTGCCAAGGCAGGCGTGCGGATGCTGTTGAAGCGCTTGACATCGAAATACCCTGAACCATCATAAGGACGGCAAGTTAGCAACAAAAGCTGAATGAAAACAAAATGATAGTTTAAATCAAAAAATAAGCAAATGCTAAAAAATTGTGCAATTCAGAGGCTGTAGCAGCAGCTATGCCGCAGGCCTTGCGTTCACAAAAATGCGGAATCCGGACACGGAGCACCGTGGCAGCCTTCCCGGCGCTTTTCGGAGTCCGGCTGGAACCTGCAGAAGCCGGCGGCATTCTCACGGTGTATTCCCGCCTGTGCACCTTCCTAAGCGCTGCATCATCCATAACCCGCTCCGGGAGATGAAACCCTTGAAATCCGTTGGACGCATCGCCGAACTCTGGCGCTATCCTGTCAGTTCGCTTGGCGGGGAGCAGGTGGATCACCTCGATATCGCTCACTCAGGCGAAACCGGTAACGTGGAACACGGTGTCGCCGGCAATCGTGCTTTCCTTTTGTTCGACCCGCAGACGCGAGAACCCGCCGCACCGGAATCGAGCGAACGCTGGCGAAAGGCGTTGCATCTCGTCTCGAGGCTGAAAGCGGACGGCATGGCGGAGATCGGCTTTCCCGACGGCACATGGCTGACGCTCGACGCACCTGACCTCGAAGAGCGCCTGGCAGAACATTTTGGCTTCCCCGTCGCAGTTGGCGATACGCGAGGAACGGGGCAGAGCTGGCCGGTGATCGCGCCGCGATACACGGCAAGCCCGCTCCACATCCTTACAACCGCCTCGATGAACGCCATCAGCACAAGCGACCCGGCGCTTGTCGTCGATGTGCGCCGATTTCGCCCGGATATTCTCGTGGAAACGAACGCCGCATCGGGCTTCGTTGAAAACGACTGGATTGGCCGCAAGATGGTGATCGGCACGCTGGAGATCACGGCAACCGAAGGCACGAAGCGCTGTGGAATGACGCTCGCATCGCAGCCGGGCCTGCCGGAACAGCCCGACGTGCTGCGCAGCATCCTGCGTGGCAACAGGCGCAATCTTGGAATCTACGCCGAGATTGTCGCCGGAGGGCGCCTTTCCATCGGCGACGAGGTCTGGGTCGAGACCTAGTGCATTCCCGGTGAACCGTGTTCACCCCGGTGAACACGGTTCACCGGGAATGCACTATCATCTTGTTTCTCCGCATTGTCCGACGCCGAAGCGATCCCGCTTCGGCTGGAAATGCTCCAGATCTCCACCGCTTTACGCGGCGTTCATGTCGAACCCCAAGATACCGTCGGACCTCTCGCCGCCGATATCGCGCAGGATCGCTGCGGAGACGATACCGCCCAGTTCATGGGCACTCGTGATGCCTTGGATAAAGGGTAGCTTGTGCAGCAGGAACGCGATCGATACGCAGTAAAGACGACGGCTGACCGGCGCCTCGAACGTCGGCCGGAAGGCATCGTCCAGGTCCACGCCGCCAGTGCGCACCATTGCCGGCTGGTCCGGCATATCGATCAGTACCGACGAGACGGCCGTCTTCGCCTTTCGCACGAAACCGTGGTTGACGAGGCTTGGAAACGGTATATCGCGCGCTGACAACGTATGCTGTCCGGTTGCATCGATGAAGGACTCGAAGACCTCCTTCCGCCCGTCGAAGATCACGACGGCGCCGCGCTCGACGCTCTCATTGTCGATGTCGGACTCCTGACCCAGACGCAGGACCTCCAGCTTGCCCGCGCGTCGCAGAGCCAGCAGCCGCCGGATCGACTGGTGCGGCACCGTTGCGTAGTCGTCAATGAACACGGTTTTGAAGTGCTTGTGAAACCGCTTGAGATCGTCTTCGTTGAAGTGCGGCACCGCCCGCGCGATGACCTCATGCATACGCAGGATCGCGTAGCGCCAGCCGATCGTGCGCTGGTCCAGTTCGTTCTGCTCAGCCTCGGCAAGGTTCGCCGCCGCCCAGACGAAGGCATCCGCCGCCTCGCGGTCCGCGAAATAGGCCGGCGCCAGCGTCTCTACCGTCAGCATTCCCAGACCGATCCGCCCGGCATAGTCGGGATCGGCGGCGAGGAGTTCGGCACGGAACAGGTCGAAGATCGGATCGAGCAGATCACCCCGGCCGCTGGCAACCAGCGCATCCACCGCCTCCGGCGTGCAGATAGACAAGGGCAGATACGGATAGGGACAATAGAAGTCGGCCTCCGGCAGCACGCCCTTGCGCGACATCAGCGCCGCCGTAAAGGCTTCACTGCCCGTCGCGGGGAAATATTCGAGAGACCCCGCAGCGTCGAGATAAAATGCGCCATGCGCCGTGGCTACCGAGATCAGCGCATCGATGGCGCTGAGCGACGTGCCGAGAATACCGACGCGGCCCGGCGGAATGGTCTTCAGCACAGGCGCCGGCCACGGTGACATGAAATAGCCCGGGCGCGTCTCCGTCGTCTCCGGCCAGTCATGCCCGGTCGCCATGACGACGTGGTCGAACGCATAGTCCTTCTCTCCATCCGGCCCGCTGGCCTTGACGGCGATGTCGGTCGCATGGAGGTCGATGTCGTCGACGCGGTGCAGCGCCTTGATCTCGATCACATGGCCAGCCTTGCGTCCTTCGATGACGCACTGGCGAAACTGGTCCTGGAAGAACTCACCGAGAACGATGCGTGGATAGAAGGCGCGTTCGGCGATGGCACTTCGGACGACATTCATCCGCTCGAGCTCGGTATCCGGCTGGCGGCGCAGCCATGTGACGAGCGTTTCGTAGATGGGTGGCAGCTCGATACTGGCGATATTGGCGAGCATCGCCTGATCGTTGATATCGGGATGGTAGGGCGTCCCCTTGCCAGGATCGGCTTCGCTTTCGAATACGATGATATCGAGCGGGCGCCGCGAGGCGACGAGCCCGTGCAGCGTATAGATACCGGTCGGACCGGACCCGATGATCGCAATTTTGACTGTCATGAAAACACCGGAACTCGACGGTTGAGGAAGAAAACGCATTCGACGGGCGTCGCGGCCAAAGTCCGGGACGACAGGTAACCGAGCCCTGCCGGGAATGTTCCCGCAAGAAGCGTCCGCCGCCGTACCAGCGCACTGACCCACAAGATAGAGCGGGTGGACAGAAAGAAAGGGACGCCTATGTCCGCGGTGAACGCAAGGAGAATGCAAATGCAAAACAAGGCTTTGATCGTAGGCGCCAGCGGCGTGGTCGGCAGCGCTACCGCAAAGGTGCTGGCAGACGCCGGCTGGGACGTAACAGGGCTCGCGCGCAAGCCCGGCCGGCAGGAAAACGTCACGCCGCTCGCAGCCGACCTTCTCGATCCCGCCTCGCTCGGCACGGCGCTGGCGCAGGTCGCGCCGACCCATGTCTTCATTGCGAGCTGGCTGCGTCAGCCGACGGAAGCCGAAAATATCCGTGTGAACGCCGCCATGGTGCGCAACCTGCTCGACGCCCTGCGTCCTGCGGCAAGCGTGCGCCACGTTGCACTCGTTACCGGGCTGAAGCACTATCTCGGTCCGTTCGAAGCATACGGAAAGGGCACACTGCCGCAGACGCCGTTCCGCGAGGAGCAGGACCGCCTCGACATCGAGAACTTCTACTATGCGCAGGAAGACGAGGTCTTCTCCGCTGCCAGCCGCGACGGCTTCAACTGGAGCGTCCATCGCCCCCACACCATCATCGGCAAGGCCGTCGGCAACGCGATGAACATGGGAACGACGCTTGCGGTCTACGCCTCGATCTGCCGCGAAACCGGACGGCCGTTCCGGTTCCCCGGCGTGGAAACCCAGTGGAACGGCCTGACCGACATGACGAGCGCCAGCGTACTCGCCCGCCACATGCTCTGGGCCTCCACCACACCGGAGGCGGCGAACGAAGCGTTCAACGTCGTCAACGGCGACATCTTCCGCTGGAGCTGGATGTGGCAGCGCATCGCTGCGTATTTCGGCATCGAGGCCGCGCCCTTCGATGGCACAGTGCGGCCGCTGGAGCAGCAGATGGCGGATGACGCCGCGATCTGGCGCAGGATCGCCGAACGGGAAAACCTCGTGGAGCACGACATCGACCGGCTCATCTCGCCGTGGCACACGGATGCCGATCTTGGCCGGCCGATCGAGGTCGTCACCGATATGTCGAAGAGCCGCCGCATGGGCTTCACGGTCTACCAGCCGACGGACGATGCTTTCACGGGACTGTTCGACGAGTTACGGAGAGAACGCCTGATCCCCTGAGCGTCGGCAGCAAAGGTGCGAGCCAACGAAATGACACGCCGGGCGTCGCGCATTGCTCTCGCCGCCCGGCGCTGTTAGCCTCCCCCTGAGCATTCGCTGATATGCGAACGCGGACACTTGGAGGGTGGAGACTGGGAGGGTGGACATGGACCAAGAGAAGCAGCGTCTTTTTCTGGAGGACCTTGTGGTCGGGATGCCGTTCAAGAGCGGCACCATCGACATCACGGCTGAGGAAATCCGCAGCTTTGCAAGCCAGTTCGATCCGCAACCGTTTCACCTCGATGACGATGCCGCGCGGTCCACGCTGTTTGGCGGGTTAGCGGCAAGCGGCTGGCATACCGCAGCCCTCACCATGCGCCTGATCGTGGACAGCCTGCCCTTCGATGGCGGCCTTATCGGCACGAGTTGCGAACTTGCCTGGCCGCTGCCGACGCGCCCGGGCGACCGGCTGCATGCGGAAGGCGAGATCGCCGAGATCAATCCGTCCCGATCCAGGCCCGACCGCGGCATCGTGGTCATGCGCAGCCGAACGATGAACCAGGATGGCGGCGTCGTGCAGACGCTGACCGCAAGCCTCCTCGTCTTCCGCCGTCCGGCGACGATTTAGGAAACGGCGCCGTCGGCCCGCACGACATACCGGTCGCGGCCGTTCGCCTTGGCCTCGTAGAGCGCTCTGTCGACGGTCTCCAGCAGCTTTTCCCGGCTGGTGCCGCCCTGTGGCGCGGCGGCAGCCCCCACACTCAGATGCGCCATGACCTCTATACCGTCGACCGGAAACGGCGCCCGGAAGGCATCGACCAGACGGGCAGCGATAATTGTCAGGGCATCCTCGCAGCCGCAATCGGGGAAAAAGATGACGAATTCGTCCCCGCCCATGCGCAGCGGGATATCGCCGGAGCGGATGACGGACCGAATGCGCACGGCCGCCTGCCGCAGCACCTCGTCGCCCGTCTGGTGCCCGTGCCGGTCGTTGATGCCCTTGAAGCCGTCCATGTCGAGATAGGCGGCGCCGAACGGCCGACCCGCTGCAAGCGTCTCGCGCATTTCGCTGTCGACCAGTTCCGGCAAAGCATGCCGATTGTAGAAGCCGGTCATCGGATCCGTCATCGCCGCCAGCCGCAGCGCCTTTTCCCCCTTCACCATCAGGAGATTGGACCGCTGCAACCGGAAAAGCGCGCTGGCGATACGTGCGAACTCGCTGAGCTGACGACGCTCGCGGTCAGCGAGTTCGCGCGGATGCGTATGCATGACGCAAAAGGAACCGACCGTCAGCCCCGGCTCCAGCTCGATCGGCGCGCCGGCATAGGAGCGCAGATGCGGCTCCCCCGCCACGTAGGGCAAGGTCGCCATATCCGGCTCGAGTGTCAGATCGGGAACCACGATGACATTGCCTTCGTGGACGACGTACTGGCAGATAGATTCCTCGCGCGAGCACCTTTCGACGTGGATGCCGGACTGCGCGGTCAAACGCAGCCAGTCCTGATCCACGATATTGACCGCTGCAAAGGCGCATTCGAACACGTCGCGGGCAAGGAAGGCGAGATCCTGAAGTTCGGGCATTGTTTCAACGGCACGGATCCCGATGGAACGAACGGCGGCGAGACGATCGATCTCGTTATCCGGAATGAGGCGCTGTGACAGCAGCTTCCTGCGCCGGTCTTCCTGCATAATAGATCCTTTCCCGCCCTGCGGCGGCATTGCGCCGAATGCACGTCGCCCGGAACCCTGCAGAGGTTCCACAAACGACATGCGCCGGCGTCGTGGCCCGAAGCATCATGCTTCAGGCAGCAAAGCTCCGCCGCGCGGGCGTGCCCTCACCGCGTGCATGGCGCGGCTGAACCAATGTCTCGGCGCCACGCGGGGCGGTGCGCCTGTTGAGCTTGAACAGGCTGACCAGCGCCGCCAGAGCATCCGCACCCTCGGCCAGCGCGCGGCTGATATCCGTCGTCCGCTCGCTCATGCGGCATTCTCCTGCGTCATCCGGTCGAGATCATTGACCGCCTTGTTGATCTCGCGCAAGCCGATCGCCTGTTCTTTCGCCGCAGTTGCGATGGCATCCACGTTCTGATCGATCCGGCGCACGAAGACGTCGATCTCCTGAAGGACCGCTCCCGTCTTGCCGACCAGACGCCGGCATTCAGCGCAAAGAGATTGGTCGGGAAGGCGATCTCGCCGATGATCGGGCTGAAAGCCTGAAAAACGGACTTCGCATCGAACCCGAGAGACTGAGACAAACTGCGCATACGCTTCTCCGTAGTGCCGTCCCGACCCTCTGGGCCGGAGGTTTGTCAGAATCGGATATAAACGTAAAGGAAGGTTTGACTTACATATAGGCATAGCGAAACTTAGCGGCATGCGTACGGTTTACGCTGTGGACAAGAGCAGGATTTTCGCATTTGCCCGTTTCATTTGCAGTTTTCTTTCAATCCTCGACGCCTATTTCCTGCGATGACAGATCCCGACCGGCCGATGTGCCGACAGAACCGCCCCTGCTTCAAAAGGACGAAGAGACCCATGAACTGGCTCAAGACCATCGCCACTGCCGCCATCCTTCACGCCGCCGCCATCGCACCGGCGCTGGCCGGCGAGAACCTGTCTGCCATCACCACGGCCGGCGTGCTGAAGATCGGCACCGAAGGCACCTACGCGCCCTTCACCTTCCATGATGCCAGCGGCAAGCTCGTCGGCTTCGACGTCGAGATCGGCGAAGCCGTCGCCGCCAAGCTCGGCGTCAAGGCGGAGTTCATCGAAGGCAAATGGGACGGGCTGATCGCCGGCATCGACGCCGGTCGCTACGACGCCGTCATCAATCAGGTCGGCATCACGGAGGCGCGCAAGCAGAAGTACGACTTCTCCGAGCCTTACATCGCTTCAAAGGCCGTGCTCATCGTCCGGCAGGACAATGACGACATCAAGGGCTTTGCAGATCTGAAGGGCAAGACCTCGGCACAGTCGCTGAGCAGCAATTTCGGCAAGATCGCCCAGAGCGCCGGCGCCGAACTGGTCGGCACCGACGGCTTCGATCAGTCGATCCAACTCGTGCTCACCCGCCGGGCGGATGCGACGGTCAACGACAGCCTGTCCTTCCTCGACTTCAAGAAGCAGAAGCCCGATGCCCCGGTGAAGATCGCCGCCGAGCAGGACAATGCCGATTATTCCGGTATCATCATCCGCAAGGGCGAGCCGGAACTCCTCGCCGCGATCAACAAGGCACTGACGGACATCAAGGCCGACGGGACATACAAGACGATCTCGGACAAGTATTTCGGCCAGGACGTATCGCGCTGAATGCAGTAGCATTTCCAGACGAAGCATTTCGCTCCGCTCTCGGGAGTGCGGTCGTTGACGACGAAAAGAGCATCTGCAGTGAACGAAGGTTCTCTGCGGGCGCTCTTTTTCGGCATCGCGCAAGTTGAGGAAATACCGTGCCGCACTGGCTGCAACTCATGATCGAATCGCTTCCCGCCCTCCTGTGGGCGGGCGCGAAATTTACGGTCCCCCTTACCCTTCTGTCCTTTTTCCTCGGCGCGATCCTCGGTCTGATCACTGCGGTAACGCGCCTGTTCGCCCCCCTGCCGCTGGCCATGATCGCCCGGTTTTACGTCTGGGTCATCCGTGGCACACCGCTTCTCGTCCAGCTCTTCGTTATCTTCTACGGCCTCCCGAGCGTCGGCATCCTGCTCGACGCATTTCCTGCTGCTTTGATCGGCTTCACGCTGAACGTCGGCGCCTACAGCTCCGAAATCATCCGCGCCGTCATTTCCTCCGTGCCCAAAGGCCAATGGGAGGCAGCTTATTCGATCGGCATGACGTGGAACCAGGCGATGCGGCGCACCATCCTGCCGCAGGCGGCGCGCGTCGCGGTGCCGCCGTTGTCGAACACCTTCATTTCGCTCGTGAAGGATACATCGCTTGCAGCCGCCATCACCGTTCCCGAGCTTTTCCAGTCCGCCCAGCGCATCGTCGCCACGACCTATGAGCCCCTAATCCTCTATATCGAGGCGGCCTTGCTCTATCTCGCGCTCAGTTCCGTGCTGTCCTCGTTGCAGGTGCGGCTGGAGCGGCGTTTCGCGCGCTACGGCGGCATGATGGAGGCCAACCGATGATCGAGCTCCGCCATATCGAAAAGCGCTTCGGCGATGCCGTGATCCTCAAGGATATCAACCTCGCAATTCCCGAAGGCAGCGTAACCGCGCTGATCGGCCCCTCCGGCGGCGGCAAGAGCACGCTGCTGCGTTGCATCAACCTCCTGGAAATCCCGAGCGCCGGCACCATCCGTATCGGCAGCGAGGAGACGACGTTCACGAAAGGCAAGAAGCCCGGCTGGAACGATATACAGAAGATCCGCCAGCAGACCGGCATGGTCTTCCAGAATTTTCAGCTCTTCCCGCATCGCACGGCCATCGAAAACGTGATGGAGAGCCTGACGACCGTGCTGAAATGGCCGGCCGAGAAGGCCCGTGCCCGCGCGATGGAACTGCTGACGAAAGTCGGCATGGCGGAAAAAGCGTCGGCCTGGCCGGCCACGCTCTCCGGCGGGCAGCAGCAGCGCGTGGCTATCGCCCGGGCGCTTGCGCCCTCGCCCCGCGTTCTCCTCTGCGACGAACCCACCTCTGCGCTCGACCCGGAGCTTGCAGCCGAAGTGGTGGACGTGCTGGGCACACTCGCGCGCGAAGGCACCACCATGGTCATGGCCACGCATGACCTGCGCCTGGCCTCGAAGCTCGCCGATCAGGTCATTTTCCTGCAGGCTGGCGATATCGTCGAGGCTGGCCCGGCACGCGCCGTCTTCGACACGCCACAACACCAGCGCACCCGCCAGTTCGTATCGTCGATCAGCGCGGCGCAGGTTCTGTAAGAACGGCACCCCGCTCCGACGCGTCCATCATCGCGCGTCGCAGCTGCCGACTGTTGAGATGGAACGCTTTGATGGACGGCGATGCCGCAGCGTTGATCCGCACATGTGCGGCAACCAGGAACGCATCGGCATTCGCTTCCACGAATGCAAGACAGACCTCCGGTTCGGCAGGCGTTCCTCGCAACGTTCGAAACACGTTCCGATGCACGACGAAGCGGTATTCGCAATCGACGTAAAACTCGACGGCATCGATCTCCGCCCGCCACATGGCGCCCATTTCAGGCATGTCTCGTCTCTCATTTTTCCCGACGCAAACAAGGATAACACGAGGCAGAAAGCAAACGGCAGCCCTTCTATCGTTCAGGCTTCCCATCTAATATAAGGTGCAGCAAGACAGAGCCCGTTTCCTCACGATGGAGTGGACCATGCCGGACATGAACAGCCTGATCGGATTCACGCTCATCGCTCTGGGCATGGCACTGACGCCGGGGCCGAACATGGTCTACCTCGTTTCCCGGTCGATCTGCCAGGGGCCAGCCGCCGGCCTCGTCTCGCTCGGTGGCGTGGCATTGGGCTTCGTCGTCTACATGCTCTGCGCTGCCTTCGGTCTGACAGCCTTGATGCTTGCCGTGCCCTATGCTTATGACGCGTTGCGGTTTGCCGGCGCCATCTACCTGCTCTGGCTGGCATGGCAGGCGGTGCGCCCCGGAGGCGGTTCGCCCTTTCAGGTCCGCAACCTGCCGAAGGATAGCCCGCGCAAGCTCTTCCTCATGGGGTTTGCAACCAGTGTGCTCAACCCGAAGATCGCGGTGATGTACCTCTCGCTGCTGCCGCAATTCATCCATCCCGCCAATGGCAGCGTGCTTGTTCAGGCACTTGTGCTCGGATCGGTCCAGATCGTGGTCAGCGTCGCCGTCAACGCAATGATGTCCTTCTCCGCCGGCTCGATCTCGAATTTCCTGACCGCCAAGCCCGGCTTTGCGACCGTCCAGCGCTGGATCATGGGAACGGTGCTCGCCGGGCTCGCGGTGCGCATGGCAACAGAAGCCCGACGTTGAGACGCTGGCGTGTCGATCAGGGCTCACCGCTTCCGCCGACCGGCCGGAAGAAATGCCGCATTGCCGATGTGCCAGAACACTCTCCAAAGGTTGCATGAAATATTAAATTCAATCCAAGAAGAACATAAAGAAGCAGAATTTTTTCAAAAAATGCGAAAACAAAGGGGAACAAAGGGAACGAACCCGTTCTGGAGTAATTGCTAGATCATATCCAGGAGGCAGAGATATGGTTCAAAATTCCCATTCGTCCGGTTTGGAACGGGACGTTGTAGAGCTCATTCCGGCACTACGCGCCTTTGCATCGCGCTTCTACCGATCGGAAACCGATATCGAGGATCTGGTACAGGAGACGCTTGCCAAGAGCCTCGCCAATATCGACAAGTTCGAGCCGGGGACGCGGCTGAAATCCTGGATGTTCACCATCATGCGCAACACCTTCTGCACGCGCTTCGGCGTCTCGAAGCGGGAGCATGTGGGCTTCGACGATTGCGTCGCGGATCGCTCTTCGGTGGCGGCAACGCAGGAATGGTCCGTCCGCGGCCATGAGCTGGAACGCGCGGTCATGCGCTTGCCCGTGCATTATCGCACGGCCATCCAGTATATCTTCATCGACGGGATCAGTTACGAATCTGCCGCAGCCCGTTGCGATTGCGCACTCGGCACCATGAAAAGTCGCGTCAGTCGGGCCCGCCAGCATCTCGCGCGCGAGTTGGGCGAAGAACTGCGATAAAGGAGCGACTCCAGACACCTAATCGGCCGTGCGGTGCAAATGTGCCGCACCCTCGAGCGCTCCTGCACGCACCTATCGCAAATTCCTGAAACACGTCTCGACCCTGACGGTATTTCCGTCTAAGGGCTGCGGGTCCGCGAACAGACGATGCAACGGCGCATCGTATCCTCCGTCGCGGCAGCATGCCGGAGGACAGGCGCACGATGCGCCAGACCCGGGCCTCTCATTGAGTGGATCGAACGTGCCCCAGTTCAAGGTTCTCGTCATCGGTGATCCGGAAACACTGTCGGAAACGACGCGCTTTGCCTGGCAATCTGCCGACGTGACGCTGGAAGGCCCCGTCGCACCCGATACCATCGACCTTGCAAACGTCAGGGACTGGGCAGGTGCCCTCGTCGACATCTCCGTTCTCGACGAAAGCCTGATGGATCTTCTCGACAGCTTCGACCGGCTGAAACTGCCTTATATCTTCGTCATCGTCGGCACCTCCGTCCCCACGGACGGACCGCAGCCCTATGTGCTTGGCCCGGAGCCGGCCGACATCCGAACGCTCATGCAGGCTCTGCTGAGCGACGACCGGAAGGGCCCCGGCGGCACCGCGCCAGGACCTCATTCCTGAAAAGAATGATCAGTCGGCCCTTCAGGCGCCGACGGGCACGGGCGTCGTTCGGTGTTCGCTTTCCCGAGCGGGACCGGTTTTCGGACGGCGGCGGTCCTTCGTCTCAGTGAGAAACGTCTCGAACCAGTCGATCGTCTTGCGCAATCCCTCGGCAAGCGGCACCGTCGGGCTCCAGCCAAGCAGTGCCTCGGCACGCGTGATGTCGGGCCGGCGGCGCTGCGGGTCATCCTGTGGCAACGGACGGTAGACGATCTCCCCGGCGCAGCGCACCATCGACACCACCATCTCCGCCAGCTCATTGATCGTGAACTCCCCGGGATTGCCGAGATTGACCGGCTGGCCCGGGTTCGGATCGACATTCATGAGGGCGATGAGCCCGCGCACCAGATCGCTCACGAAACAGAACGACCGCGTCTGCTCGCCGCTGCCATAAATGGTGAGCGCATCGCCCGAGAGCGCCTGCACCACCAGATTGGAAACGATGCGCCCGTCATCCGGCTGCATGCGCGGCCCATAGGTGTTGAAGATGCGCGCGACGCGGGCATCGACGCGACCGGCGCGGTAGAGATCGAAGCACAGCGCCTCCGCCGCCCGTTTGCCCTCGTCATAGCAGGCCCGAGGGCCGGTGCAGCTGACATTCCCTCGGTATTCCTCGCGCTGCGGATGCTCCTCCGGATCGCCATAGACCTCGCTGGTCGAGGCCTGCAGCAGCGATGCTCCGTTCACTTCCGCAAGCCGCAGCAGGTTGCCGGTGCCCTGCACGCAGGTCATCATCGTGTGCATCGGATCCGCCTGATACTGCGGCGGCGATGCCGCGCAGGCGAGATTGTAGATCTGGTCGATCGGCTCGTCGATGTCGTTGAGATGGCAGATATCCGCTTCGATCAGCCGGAATGCCGGGTGATTGAGAAGCGGCTGAATATTGGCATGCGAGCCGGTCAGGAAGCTGTCGACACAGAGCACGCGGTGGCCCTGTGCGAGCAGCGCATCGCACAGGTGGGAGCCGACGAACCCGGCACCTCCAGCAACCAGAACGGTCCGCCCGCCGCGCGCGGCCCTGCCGCGACCATCGCCGAAGATTTCGCCATTACGATGAACCTGCACCATGGTGCACCTCCTTTGTCATCACGCTGATCGTCTGTTCGGTATGTGCGCGGCGCTCGTATCTGTGAGTGCCGCAATCAGTTCCCTTGCCCGTGCAAGCCCCGTGTGGTGGCCAAGCACCCGTGTGCGCGCCGCATCCGCAAGCCGGGTCCGCTGCCCGTCGTCCATCCGCGTCAGAGCCGCCACCACATCCTGCGGGCGCTCCGCGATCACGATCGCCTCGCCATCCGGCAGGAGCTCGGACAGGCCGCGCCACGCGTCCGAGATAATCGGCGTCGCGCAGGCGGCGGCTTCGAACAGGCGCACGCTCGGCGACGACCCCGCTGCAATCATGTCCGCCCGCGTCACATTGAGCGTGAACCTCTGACGGCTGTAGAAGCTGGCATGCTCGCTCGGCGGGAGGTGCTCGATGCGCTCGACGTTGACGGGCCAGTCGATATCGTCGGGATATTGCGGTCCCGCCACGACGAAGCGCATCTGCGGCAGAAGACGTGCCGGCTCGATCAGCAGCCGCTCAAGGGTCGGCTGACGATCGGGGCTGTACGTGCCGAGGTAACCGAGATCCCAGAAAGGTGCCTCGCCAGTGGGGCCATAGCGGTCGGCATCCACCGAGCAGAACAACGCGCATGCTTTGCGGGCACCGAAGTCCCGTTCGAGACGCGTCAGCACCTCGCCGCCGGAGAAGGAGAAATAGACGTCGAAAGCCGGGATCTGCCGCCGTGCGAGATACTCCTCGTCGCCACGCACCAGCTTCGCCAGCGTCACCGGCGTGTCGATATCGTAGAAGCAAAGCCGTTTCGGCAGGAGCCCGGCGACCCCGTCGATGACCGCGACACCGTCCGGAACGTAAGACCCGATAATCACCGCATCGGCCGTCGTTATCCGGTCGGCATAGCTGGCCATCAGGCCGTCGAGATTGTCGTAATAGGCCAGTTCGCAGAAATCCGGCTCCGGCAGGTCGCGCTGGCTCGCATACCACGGCACGTCGCGCTCCAGAAACAGCACCCTATGCCCGTCAGCATGCAGCCCGCGAATAAGCGCGCGGAATGTGGTGGCGTGCCCGTTTCCCCAGGACGAGGACAGTGATAGGCCGAGAATGACGATGTCGAGAGGCTGGCTCATTCCGCAGCCTCCAGCCGTGCGGCATGCTGGCGAAACAGCGCGTCCACCTCTTCGGCCCGATGCGTGTAGGTGTGGGCATCGAGCACCCGGGCAAGCGCCTGCCGGCCGATCTCCCGGGCGCGTTCGGTATCCAGCGTCGCCATGATCTCGGCAACGTCCCGTCCGTCGCGGGCAACCAGCACCTCGCTCCCGGGCCTCAGGAACTGGTCGATGCCCTCCCAGTAGTCTGTGATGAGGCAGGCACCCGCACCCGCCGCCTCGAAGACCCGTGTCGCCGGTGAAAAGCCGTTCTGCGCCATGCTGTCGCGAGAGATGTTCAGCACGGCCTTCGGCGTGACGTTGAACGCATTGTGATCGCGCGTCGAAACATGTCCGATCCAGCGAACGTTCGGCGCCATGGGCTTGTCCGTCCACCCCGATCCGCCAAAGAGGAAGGTGCTGGCGGGCGCGGCCTTTGCCGGCTCCAGAAAGAACCGCTCGACGCGGGCCTCGCGATCCGGCAGGCGATTGCCGAGGAAGCCGAGATCGGCGGCGAAACGCGGATCGGGTTCGACGGGATGATGCGTCTGCGGGTCGAGCGCATTGTAGACCGGAATGCAATCGGCAGCCCCCAGCTCGCGATAGGCCCGCACGACGGGGTCGCCCCCGCCATAGGTCAGCACGAGATCGATCTCCTTCAGCGCAGCGCGCAGCGGATGTTCCGGTGCCGACCTCAGTTCCGACAGGGTTGCGGGGGCATCGACATCCCAGAAGATCTTCAGCGCATCCGGCCGCGCCGCCTGCAAAAGGCATGTGAGAAGGAGATCGTCCTCGTATCCCACCCCGCTTGCCTTCACCACGATATCGGCATCCGCAGCCTGCGCCGTCGCAGCCTTCAACGCCTCGATCGTGCCCTCATAGACGACGACGCGGCACCATTCCGGAGGGTCGATATCGCGGTTCTTCTGCCGGTCGTAAACATCGGGCTCGTAGAAGGTTATGTCGTAGCCCTTCTCCGAGAGTGCCCGCAAAAGTCCGCGATAATAGGTTGCCGCACCGTTCCAGTAGGCCGAAACCAGGCTCGATCCATAAAAAGCGATCTTCATTCCGCAGCCTCCCTCACGCCGGCCATGACGCTCTTTTCCATGCTCGAAGGGTCGCGCCTTGCGCTCGATGTCGTTCTCTCCGTGCCATGCCGGTCGAGGATGGCCAGCAGTTCATCGACCCGATGGCGGCACGTGTGGCGGGCGGTGATGGTCTCAAGCCCGGAGCGGGCGAGATCGGCGGCAAGATCCGGATCCGAGAGTACCGTCTTCAGGCACCGCGTCATTTCGGCCCCATCGCGCGCGATCAGATAGTCCTGCCCTGCCCGGAACAGCCCTTCGGCATCGTTCCAAGGAGCGCTGATCAGCGGAATGCCGCAGGCCATGGCTTCGAACGGGCGGATGGTCGGGATACCCGGAAGGTGCGTGACGTAGGGCCGGCGCGGGATATGGACCGTCACCTTGTGGTGGGCAAAGGCGGCGGGCGCCTGCGCATTGGCGATCCAGCCGCCATAGGCGATGCCGGCATCCGCCAGCGCCGCCAGCGCATGGTCGGGATAGCGCACGCCCCGAACGGTCGCCTTCAGGCGTAGCTCCTTGGCAGGCTGCACGAGGAATTCCGCGATCTCCGCCGAGCGCTCGTCATCGCCCCAATTCCCGATCCAGATGAGGTCGCCGGTCTTCTCTACCTCCCGTAGGGGCCGGAACAGCGTGTCGTCAGCCGCCTCGTGCCATGTAAAGACCGATGTGCCCCAGCCGGCGCGCAGATATTGCTCCCGCAAGGTCTCCCCGAAGGCCAGAACCCCGTCATAGCCCGAGAGATCGAGCCCGGCGATATCGCCCTCGGCGGAGACCGCCCGGTGATGGGTATCGTGGAAGAGCAACGTGAAGCCTGCGCCCTTCACCCGCATCTGCCCGAGGCGCGCGACCAGCGCCGGATCGGTCCACTCGTGAACCACGACCACGTCGGCATCATCGACGGCCGCCTCGTGATCGAACGACGCGCCATAGCTGCGCGAAACGAGATCGGGAAAAGTGGCATGAAAATCCGCAATGGCGGCCGGTCCCTGATCCTGCATCAGGTTGTCGCGGCTCCAGGCATCGGCCGGCTCCAGTGCAATGGCCTCATGTCCCCGTCGCACGAGATCGCGCATCACGCCGCGCAGGAAATGCGCATTGCCGTGGTTCCAGTCGGAGACGAGAGAGTGGGTGTAGAAGACGAATTTCATGGGATCACTCCGCTGCCGCGAGATCGTGAGAACGTTTGACGGATGCAATGCGTGTGTAGAGGTCGAGCATGGCATCCGCCTGCGCCGAGGGCGTAAACCGCCGGGCCTTCGCCTGCGCCCGCAGCGCCAGCGCCCGGCGCAGGCGCGGATCGTCCACGAGCCGGTTGACGGCGTCTGAAAAAGCGTCCGGGTCGTGTGGATCGGCAAAGAGCGCAGCACCGTCCCAGAGCTCCCGATAGGTCGGGATATCAGCAAGCACGAGCGCAGCACCCGACCGTGCAGCTTCGAGCGCCGCCAGGCCGAACGGTTCATAAAGCGAGGGCGAAACGACGATGGCTGCGCGCGCCATGCGCTCCATCGTCTCGCGGTGCGACAGTGCGCCCGGCAGCTCGGCATGGCAAAGCGCAACACCCTGTCCGGCCGGCCCCGTCAATGGGCCCGCCATCACCAGCGGCCAGAGCATGGCGGGAGCGGCTGCATCGAGCACCGCGCCATTCTTGCCCTCGTCCCACCAGCGCCCGGCAGCAAACACCATGTCCGCCTTCTCCGGCAGAACGGTCGCCAGCCGGCTCGCATTGGGCACGACGGTCAGGTGGGCCATCGCACCATAGGTCGCCTCGACCAGTGCGCCATGGCTGCGGCTCGGCATGACGACGGCATCCGCACGGCGGAGACCATCTGCGTTGAGCCGCTTCTGCCAGGCCCAGTCTTCGGGCACATCCGTGCCGCGCACGCCGGCAAACCAGGTGACGACGCAGGAATGCGAGACCGCGAGAACAGGTATTCCGGTGCGAAGACCCGCAGCCTGCGACGGCAGGTTGACGTGAACGATATCGACCGCCTGTGCCTCTGCCAGCGCCTCGATCTCGACTGCAACGCCATCGAGTGCACGCGGATCGACCACCGTCCAGTCGAGCGGCGCGTCGAGCCAGTGCAACGCGCCGAGCGCCTGTGCCTCCCGCATCTGCTCGCCGGATGGCCTGGGTCCGAATCCGGCGAAGATCACGGAGACATCGACCGCAGCCAGCGCCGCGGCAAGATCCATCGCATACCGCCAGACGCCCCCGACCGCATCCACGGTCATGAGCACACGGGACACGGGACGTGTCCGCCCGGTCATGCGGGTACCCTTCGCTTTTCGCTCGCCAGCGACCGCCCGGCGAAGCGATGCTCGACCAGCCATTCCGCGAGGTGCTGGAGGCCGTTGCGCCAGCGCACCTTTGCCTGCCAGCCAAGCTCCGCCTCGAGCTTGCGCGTATCGGCGACGAAGAAGAACTGGTCCCCGGCGCGCCAGTCGCCGAACTGCGTTTCGAACGGATGCCCGGTCAGGCCCTCGATCTCGCGGAGAACATTGAGGATGCTCACCGAATTGCGCGGCCCGCCGCCAAGGTTGAAGACGCCGCCCTTCACACGATCGATGCCGTCGAGCACGGCCCTGTAGGCCGCAACGGCGTCATCCACATGCAGGATATCGCGCACCTGTTTGCCGTCGCCATAGATCGAGACCGGCTCGCCCGAGAGCGCCCGGATCAGGAAATGCGCCACCCAGCCCTGGTCTTCCGTACCGAACTGGCGCGGCCCATAGATGCAGCTCATGCGCAGGACCGCTGTCGGCAGACGATAGGATTTCGCATAATCCAGCACATACTGGTCGGCGACGCCCTTCGAGCAGCCATAGGGCGTGCAGAAGTCGAGCGGCCGGCTCTCGCCGATCCCGTGGCTGCGGATCGCGTCGTCCGCCGGCACGTAGCGATCGTCGAGCGTCACCATCTCGACATCTTCCAGCGCGCCATAGACCTTGTTGGTCGAGGCGAAGATCACCGGAGCATCGTGGCCGGCCTTGCGCACGGCTTCGAGCACGTTGATCGTGCCCCGTGCATTCGCCTCGAAATCCTCGAGCGGATGCACAAGGCTCGTCGTCACCGCAGTCTGGGCGGCGAAGTGGAAGACGGCTTTCGCGTCCGCGAACGCAGCTTGAATACCCCTGAGATCGCGCACATCGGCGATGACGGGATGAACCCGCGCGCCGTGCCGATCCGTCAGCCAGGCGAGGTTCTGGTCCACGCCGGGCCGTGCGAGATTGTCGAGTATGACGACATCTTCGCCATCGCGCAGCAGGCTGTCGGCAAGGTTCGAACCGATGAAGCCGCTGCCGCCGGTGATGACAACGGGGCGTGCGCCCTTTGCCACCTGCGGCGAAGCGATGCCCGTCACCTGTTCCAGCCGCTCCACCCCGCCCTCCATCAGGAGGCGGGCGAGAAGTTTCGGCTGGTTCTCATGATCCACGGCCCCCAGATGATAATGCCGCGGATCGAACCATAGCCCTTCCTGCACGGCGACATCCGGCGGCACATCGCGCCAGGAATACCAGTACATCCGGTCGGCCGGCACGGAGAGGGCCTTGACGAAGCGCCGCGCCTGCTCGACCTCGTCCTTGCGCCAGGTAGAATAGCCAGTCTCCGTAATCCAGACTTCCGCTTTCGGATTGTACCGGTCGAGGATGCGCCGGGTTTCGCCCAGATGCATGTCCCACCCGCCCCAGGTGCCCGCCTCGCTATCCCAGGTGCCGGGGAAGCCGTGAAAACCGACGGCGTCCACGACATTCAGCACGCCGCGCTCGCCCATCAGGTTCAGCCAGAACGGATCGAACGGGCAAGGGCCGCCGAGCACCGGCTTGAAGCCGCGCTGCTGCGCCCAATAGGCGGCACCGCCGACCATTTCGCAGAAGAGCTGGAAATCGCCGTCTTCCCGCCAGTCCCAGTCGAGCAGATTGTTGGGCTCGTTCCACAACTCGACGTGGCGGAAATGCGCGCCGTAGCGCGTCAGCACATGATCGACGAAATCCGCATAGGCCTTCAGCTCGACAGGCGCGCCGGACGAGCGGCCGGTTCGCGACATCGATGGCGGCGTATAATGGATGCAGGGAAGGAGATCGATCTGGCTGCCGACTTTCGGAATCAACCAGTCGAACCACTCCTGCCCGCCCGGCGCCAGATATTCCGCCCAGGAAAGATGCGTGCGCAGATAGCTGGCGCCGCTTGCGAGAATGTCAGGCAGGATCTCTTCCGTGCGCGCATATTCGCCCGGGCGAAACCACTCGGCAAATCCGTAAGTCCGCCCCTGTGCGCTCCTCATGTCGTCGCGCGGCGCCGTCATGATACGAGGCCTCGCTCTTCCAGCTGCTTGCGCATCTCCGCGCCACGGTCGATCGCGCCCGTGCTGCGCACCCATTCGGCAAAGGGCCCAAGCGAGTTTTCGAGGCGATAGGCAGGGTCGAAGCCGAGAAGTTCGCGCGCCTTGGAGATATCGGCAAAGCAGTTGCGGATGTCGCCGGAGCGGGCCTTGCGCAGAATATCCGGCTTTATGTCAGGCACGCCCATGGCCTCGGCCAGCAGACTGGCGACCTCGGCGATCGTATAGGCCTGCCCGCTGCCGATGTTGATGACGTGACCGGGAGCCTGCGGTTGCTCCAGTGCCAGCCGGAAGGCCCGCGCCACATCCCGCACATGCACGAAATCGCGCCGCTGCGCGCCGTCCTCGAAGATCATCGGCGGCTGATCGTTGGCAAGGCGGGAGGCGAAATTGGCGAGCACCCCGGTATAGGGGTTGGAAAGCGCCTGCCCCGCGCCGAACACGTTGAAGAGACGCAGTGCCACCGCTTCGACGCCATAGGCCTCGCCGAAGATGAGAACCTGTTTTTCCTGCGTATATTTGGTGAGCGCGTAGATGGAGGCGAGATCGACCGGCTTCTCCTCGTCGGTGGCAACAGGCATGAGCGCCTGCCCGTCGGGTCCCTGCAGATCCCAGCGCCCGGCCTTGATGTCGCTTCCCTTACGGCGCACCAGCCCCTGCGCCTCGCCAGAGGCCGTCTCGTAACGGCCCTCGCCATAGACGCTCATGGACGAGGCGACGACGATGCGCCGGATCGGCATGTCGATCATGGCCTCCAGAAGAACCGCCGTACCGAGATCGTTGCCGCCGACATAGCGGGCGATTTCGTACATGGACTGGCCCACGCCCACTTCGGCCGCGAGATGCAGCACACCGTCGACGCCGTCGAGCGCCGCCTTCACGGCCGCCTTGTCGCGCACGTCGGCGCGGATCACCTCGGCCGCATCGGGCACGGACGCTTCGGCGTCGGCATGCACCTGATCGATCATCGCATCGAGAATGCGTACCTCGTAGCCATTCTCCAGAAGCTCTTCCGTGACGTGGCGGCCGATAAAGCCGCAACCGCCTGTGACGAGAATCTTTGCCATCGAATACTCCGCTTGCTAAACCACTCTCTCGATGGCGCCCCGAACAGGGCGATCACGCGAAAGTTCCTTCTTCAAGAACTTCTTTGTCATCTTTTTCTTCTCCTCCGCTGCGTGTCCCCGCAGAAGCGCCGCCTCTCTTCCCCGGCTCATCATCTTCTTCTGCATCTTCAGGAACTCTGGCCATCTTACCCGGTTCGGCGCGCTTCAGAGAACAGGAGCATGCGATGAACATCATGGCGAAACCGACAGTGCAGACGATGCAGGCCGCCATCGTCACAGGTCCGGGCGTGGTCGAGATCGAGAGCCTGCCCGTACCGGAACCGGGTGCCGGAGAGGTCCGAATCCGGCTTGAGGGCTGCGGCGTCTGCGCCTCCAATCTCGTGCCCTGGTCCGGGCCGGACTGGATGACGTTTCCGACCGAGCCGGGCGGGCTTGGCCATGAGGGCTGGGGCGTAATCGACGCCATCGGACCTGGCGTAAGCGGGCTCAGGCCGGGAGATCGCGTGGCGGCGCTGAGCTATCACGCCTATGCCACGCACGATATCGCAAGCGCCGACATGGTCGTTCCGCTACCGGCAGCGCTCGACGGACAACCTTTTCCCGGCGAACCGCTCGGCTGCGCCATCAACATCTTCCGTCGCGCGGGGATCGAGGCTGGCATGACGGTCGCCATTGTCGGAAGCGGCTTTCTGGGCGCGCTCCTCACGCAGTTGGCCTCGAAGGCAGGCGCCCGCGTCATCGCCATTTCGCGCCGGCAGACGTCGCTCGATGTCGCCCGCCGCATGGGTGCTGCCGAGGTGATCGAGATGCGGGACCATTGGGAGATCATCGAACAGGTCCGCGCACTCACGGAGGGCCGCTTCTGCGACCGCGTCATCGAAGCCGTCGGCAAACAATGGCCGCTCGACCTTGCGGGCGAGCTCACGGCGGAACGCGGCCGTCTCGTCATCGCCGGCTACCATCAGGACGGGCCGCGGCAGGTGAACATGCAGCTCTGGAACTGGCGCGGCCTCGACGTGATCAACGCGCATGAGCGCGATCCGCAGATCTATATCGAGGGCATCCGCGCCGCTGTCGAGGCCGTGGCCGACGGCAGCCTCGACCCCTCGCCGCTCTACACCCATCGCTTCCCCTTGAGCGATCTCGCCAAGGCGCTCGACGCGACCCGCGACCGGCCGGACGGCTTCCTCAAGGCGCTGATGGTGATGGCATGAACGTGATGACACCGCAGATGGACATGAAGAACACATCCCGGCCGCTGCGCCTTGGCTTCCTCGGCACCGGCTGGATCGGTCGCCACCGCATGAAAGCGATCCTCGATACAGGGCTTGCAACGGCCGCAGCCATCGCCGACCCCTCGCCCGAAATGGCCGCGGCAGCCCTGCAGCTCGCGCCGGAAGCCCGATATATAGAGGACGTCGACCGCCTGATCGAAGAGGATCTCGACGGCATCGTCATCGCCACGCCCAGTGCTGCCCATGCCGAACAGTCGATCATGGCCCTGAAGAAAGGTAAGGCCGTCTTCTGCCAGAAACCGCTCGGTCGTTCGGCAGAGGAAGTCCGCGCCGTGGTGGAGGCCGCCCGCACCGCCGACCGCCTGCTCGGCGTCGATCTCTCCTACCGGCATACGGCCGCCGTCCGCGCCATCCGGCAGCTTATCGACACGAACGCGCTCGGCTCGGTCTTTGCCGTCGATCTCACATTTCACAACGCCTATGGCCCGGACAAGCCGTGGTTCTACGACCGGACGCTGTCAGGCGGTGGCTGCGTCATCGATCTCGGCGTGCATATGGTGGATCTCGCCCTCTGGTCCCTCGGCTTTCCCAAGGTCGCGGCCGTCTCGAGCCATCTGATGAAGGACGGGCAGCCCCTTGCCCCTGAGGATGTCGAGGATTTCGCTGTGGCGACGCTGACGCTGGAAACGGGCGCGGTCCTCAGGCTTGCCTGTTCCTGGAAGTTGCAGGCCGGCTGCGATGCGGTGATCGGCGCGAGCTTCTACGGTCGGGAGGGCGGCGCCGGTTTCCGCAATGTCGACGGCTCGTTCTACGACTTCACGAGTGAACGCTACGCCGGCACGAATGTGGAAACGCTAACCCGCGCGCCGGACGACTGGGGCGGCCGGGCGGCGGCCGACTGGGTGCGCCGCCTGTCGCAGGGCGATCGTTTCGATCCGGCAGCGGAGCAGTTCATCGTGGTCGCGGACGTCCTCGATCGGATCTATGCCGGAAGATGAAGACGTCTAACGCTGCGACGCCACGAGCGAGAAGAAGGCGCCCTGCGGATCGATCGCATTGACGATATAGGCCGGGCCGGGAACCTCCATCGGCCCGTTGATGACGCTGCCGCCTCCGGCCACAAGCCGGGAGACGGCGTCATCGAGCCTTTCGACCGTGATGTAAGCCGCCCAATGCGCTTTCGGCATCTGCGGCAGGCGCGTCATCATGCCGCCGACCGCCTGCCCTTCACACGCGAAGATGCGGTAGATGCCGAGGTCGCCCATATCCATGTCGTGATCGACCGTCCAGCCGAACACATCTGCGTAGAAGGCAAAGGCCGCCTCGCAATCATCCGCATAGAGTTCGTACCAACCGAATTGCCCGGGGGTCGTCGGGGGCACGGCGCGTGGCGGCACGTCCATCGGCTCCGGCGTCATGATGCAGAGCACCGCCCCGTGCGGATCGGCGATGACGGCGAAGCGGCCGATCTCCGGAATATCCTCGGGCGGCCGGCGGATCGTACCGCCCAAAGCCGCGACCCTCGCCACCGTGGCATCGCAGTCGGAAACGGAAACATAGGCCGTCCAGTTCGGCGGCACGTTCTCCGCCAGCAACTCCGGCGGGATGGACATCATGCCGGCAATGCCGACCCGACCGCCGCCCTCGGGCCGCGCAGTCTCAAAGACGCTGTAATCGTAGGTGGCCATCTCTACCGTCGTCCAGCCAACCACATCGCTGTAGAACGCCGCGGCAGCCGGCCGGTCGGTCGTCATCAGTTCGGTCCAGATGAACGTTCCATGCTCTTCCAACATCGTGCCATCCTGCAATCATCATGCCTCGGGATGCATCATGGCACTCTTCGCCGTCACGATCAAATGCACGCGCATAGCGGGAAATCCCCGCCATTTACACGAAAAGGGTGGAGACGAACGAGCCGTCTCCACCCTCTGAAATCTCGGGCGATCGTGCCCCGGGGCCTATCAGGCGACCTTGACCGGCACTTCCGTCGAGGTGCGCATGGCGTGGCTGTAGGGGCAGACGATGTGTGCGGCGGCAACCAGCTTTTCCGCTGTCTCGCGGTCGAGGCCTGGAATGTCTACGAGCAGCGAGACGTCGATGCCGAAGCCTGTGCCGTCGTCGCGCGGGCCGATGCCGACCGTCGCCGTGACCTTGGTCTCTTCCGGAACCTTGATCTTTTCCTTGCCCGCCACATTCTTCAATGCACCGAGGAAGCAGGCGGAATAACCGGCTGCGAAGAGCTGCTCGGGGTTCGTGCCGGTGGCGCCGTCGCCACCGAGTTCCTTGGGAACGGTCAGGACGACGTCGAGCACGCCGTTCTCGGACACGGCGCGACCTGCACGGCCGCCGGTGGCAGAAGCTTTGGTGGTGTAGAGAATAGCCATTGAGGTCTCCTGTCGTCGCTTTCGACGCGTTTCATGAAGAAGATCTGCTGTCTTCACGATTTTTATAACGCACAATTCGATTGCTCGCAACTTAATTTTGCAAATTGCTTTTTCGTGACGAAACATGTAGGTTTGCAGGCATGGAAAAGACGAAGACAGCGGAGAACCGAAACGCAGCGCAGACGGCGCCGGTCGGCATTCCCTTGCCTTTGAACGACCAGCTCTGCTTTGCGGTCTATTCGCTCTCCCACGCGTTCAATCGGACCTACAAGCCGCTGCTCGACCGCTTCGGTCTGACATACCCGCAGTACCTCGTTCTTCTTGCATTGTGGCAGCACAGGGTGATGACGGTGAAGCAGATCGGTGAGCAGCTGGGGCTGGATTCCGGCACGCTCTCCCCTCTCCTCAAGCGTCTGGATGCTGCCGGTCTCGTCAGTCGTACGCGCGACCGCAAGGACGAACGGCAGGTCAATATTGCGCTGACCGAAAGAGGCGAGGCTTTGCAGATGGAGGCCGGCCATGTGCAGACGGCGATCGGCGACGCAATCGGCTGCAGCACGGACGAGGCGCGCGCGCTGCGGACGGTGCTGGAAGCGCTGACCGTGCGACTGTCCCGGCCGGACGGCATCACAGACGCCGGCTGATACGGTATCTCACCTTCTCTCCGACACGACGGCGCGTTGACGGCACCTGCAGGCCGTGATCTTTCTCGTTTCGGGGACGAAGCGAGGGGGTGACCGGGGAATGGCTCACGCGCAAGCAATGGAGGAGCATCAGGCGGGTCGTCGCGCGACCACGCAAAGCGAGCGTCGATATCCCTGGAACGTCGTTAGAGAGAGCCGGAAACCGACGCTCGGCATCACCTGGCACAAGGCAGGCCTGGCGGCCGCGATGCTCTCCATCCTCGTCGGCACCTGCATGGGCAGTCTCTGGCTTCTGAAGGTTGGATTCGTCGCTGACGCCCTACCGATCCTCTTCCGCATGCAGTTCAATACCGCCGTCAGCTTCGTCCTGAGCGGCTGCGCGATGATCGCCCTCCTCACGGGCGCGAGCCGGTCTGCGACAGCCCTCTCGCTCACCGTCATCTTTATCGGCCTCGCATTCCTGCTGGAGCCTATCCTCCATGCCGGGCATCCGCTCGACAGGTTGCTGCTCGACCCTTTCCGCCAGACCGCGCCCTATCCCGGGCATCTGGCGAGCGGCACAGCCCTGTCCTTCGTGCTGATCGGTGTCTGCATGCTTGTGAGCGCCGTGACGGGAAAGCCGACGCTGCTGCGCATCGTTCTCGCGGCAACGGTCTTGATGACCGCCGCCGCCACGCTGCTCGGCTACGGCCTGCAAGTGATCACCGAAAGCAACTGGCCGCGTTACGGCCATATGTCGCCGCATACGGCGCTCTGCTTCGCGGCCCTTGCCCTTCCACTCGTCTTTCTGCGCGTGGAAGAACGCGATTACCACGCCTCGACCATTGCCGCCATGCTCGGTGCGGCGAGCTATCTGCTGCTGCTGGGCCTGACGCTGCTCGACCTTCAGGACGCCTTCGAGGGAACCGGTCCCACCGTCAGCATCGATCCCGATGGCAAGACGGCCTCGCAGCCGATCCTTGCCGGCCTGCTCGTCGTCTCCGGCATCGTCTATGCCTTCCTCATCGTCTACGCGTTTCGCAATGCCCAGCGATACCGCAGCATGGCTCTGCAACTGCGCGAAAGTCAGGAGCGCATGAGCGCCCTCATCGACACCGCAGCGGACGGGATCATCACGATCGACGCTCGCGGCACGATCCTCTCGGCAAATCATGCGATGGAAACGATCTTCCGTTATCGTAGCGAGGATATGCTGGGACGCGACATCCGCACCCTGATCCCGGAGCTTATGCCGCAAGCAGACAAAGACGATCCCGAGGCGCAGATCGCCTGCGCCCCTCGCGAGGTCGAGGGCATCCGTCGCACGGGCATCCGCTTTCCCCTCGACCTCTCGGTCGCACGGATCGAACTCGACAGCACCGTGCTCTACAGCGGCATCATCCGCGACATCTCCGAGCGGAAACAGCACGAGCAGGATATTCTGGAAGCCAACGCCGAGCTGGAGGAATTTGCCTATCGCACCTCGCACGACCTGCGCGCGCCCATAGCCTCGTCCATCGGCCTCACCGCCATCATGCGCGACATGATCGGCCTGCAAGCCCCCGGCACACAACTCGCCCCGGTCATCGAGCGGCTGGAGCGCGGTTTGCAGAAGCTGGACGGATTGATCGAGAACATCATCCAGCTGAAACGCAGCCGCCTCTTGGATGAATCCGTGACCTCCATACCTCTGGCCTCGGCAGTGAAGGAAACCGTCGAGCGACTGCGCTTCATGGACCCCGCAAGGCAGGTATCCTTCGTGGTCGATATTCCTGAAACGCTGATCATTCATACCAAACAGGAACGCCTTCGAATGATCCTCGACAATCTCATCTCGAACGCCATCAAATATGCAGATCCCCACGAAGAAACCAGCAAAGTGGCCGTGGATGCGGCGATCACTGACGACGGATGGCTGGAACTTCGCGTGTCGGACAACGGTCTCGGTCTCGAAGAGGGTGACGAGGCCGGCCTTTTCCAGATGTTCAAGCGCTTCCATCCCTATCGGTCGGACGGCAGCGGCCTCGGCCTATACATCGTGAAGAAGAGCGTCGAACATCTCGGAGGCACGGTGGCCTATATCAGGCTCGACAAGGGCAGCCGGTTCGTCATACGCTTGCCCGGGGGGAACGACGCATGGCCATCGGCTCACTCCTGATCATCGACGACGATGAGACGGATCTCTTCATCTGCGGCTACACGATCCAGCGCTTCGACCCCGACATCAAGGTCGTGCAGGCGCTGAACGGTCGCGAGGGTCTGGAAGTGCTGCGACAGGAACGGCCGGATGCCATCATTCTCGACATCAACATGCCGGTGATGAACGGCTTCGAATTTCTCGAAACCTACGCCCGCGACTTTGCCCGACCAGTCGATCGCCCCGTCCCGCTGGTCGTCATGCTGACGAGCTCGCACCTCGGCAGCGACAGGAAAAAGGCGCTGCAATACGACTTCGTGAAGAGCTATTTCGAAAAGCCGCTGACGTCGGATAATCTGAAGGCCCTCGCCGACATCATCGACACGGCCCGTCACTGACCGATAGCAAAAAGCCGGCGGAAACCGCCGGCCATGCTTCTCATCCATCTTCCGTCATGTATCAGACGACCAGGATCGGAGACTTCGTGCGCACGCGATCGTAGAGGTCGATGACGTCCTGATTGATCAGGCGAACGCAGCCGGACGAAACGGCCTTGCCGATCGACTGCCATTCCGGCGAGCCGTGCAGGCGGTACAACGTATCCTGTCCGTCCTTGAAGATGTACATGGCGCGCGCGCCGAGCGGGTTTGACAGTCCGGGTTCCATACCGCCATTCTCGATGGAATAGGCAGCAAGATGGGGCTGGCGTGCCACCATCTCGTTCGGCGGCTTCCAGCGCGGCCATTTCTGTTTCCACTGGATGACGCCCCGGCCTGACCAGGCAAAGCCTTCGCGGCCGATGCCGACGCCGTAGCGCATGGCCCGGCCACCCGGCTCGGTCAGATAGAGAAACCGGTCCTGTGTGTCCACGATGATCGTGCCCGGCGCTTCGCCGAAGGGATCCGCCACTTCCTGTCGGTAGAAGCGCGGATCGATCTCCTGATACGGCACGGCGGGAATGGCGTAGCCGCCATCGACGACCGGGCCGTAGATGCTGGCGGCATAGGCCGAGCGCGGCGGAAGGCCGGTCATATAGGCGGCGTTCTGAGGCTGACCGAAAGGCGGGTAGCTGCCGTTTGGCGGCGCAAAGCGGTTGTCGAACTCCGGGTTGCGGAAATAGGGCCGGGTCTCGGCATTGAAGCTGGCTGTATTGGACGTGCTGTTGCAGGCCGACAGGGCAGCCGTTGCAGCAGCCACGCCCGTCAGGTTCAGAAACTGACGGCGAGACAGAGGAGACGTCGGAGGCTTGAGCGGGCTCATAAGGGGCGGACTTCCGGTTGACGCGACGATCATGTTCCGTTGTGCCGATCGCGCCGGGTCCAATAGCAGGACCGACCCGAGCATTCGGCTTCAACGAGCACAACAGCCAAGCTAGTGCACGGCAAACGGAGGAAAAGCAGGTTTCAGCGGGTTTTTGACGACCGTTGCAACTTTGCATCCATCCGCCGCCGGCGGTTGTCACCCTTTATGGCAGAGAGGCGCTGGCGCGAGGCTTGCCACCCGGCGGACGTTCCGGCGCAAGGCCGACCTCGTCGCGCGATCAGGCGATCAATGCTTCGAGCGCCCTGCCCCTCGCCATCCGCGAGACGAACGCGGCTGGCGGCAACGGACGGCTGACCCAATAGCCCTGGATCTCGTTGCAGCCGGCCTCCCGCAGAAAATCGAGCTGCTCCTGCGTCTCCACCCCCTCGGCGATCACGTCGAGCTTCAGCTTCTGCGCCAGCGAGATGATCGCTGCCGTAATCGCCATATCGTCTTCGTCATCGGGAATATCCTTGACGAAGGACCGATCGATCTTCAGGCGGTTGACGGGAAAGCGCTTGAGCGCGCTCAGGCTGGAATAGCCGGTGCCGAAATCATCGATGGCGAGCCGCACGCCGAGCGTTTCCAACTCGTGCATGGTGGCGATCGCCTGCGGCACATCCTGCATGATCAGGCTTTCCGTCAGTTCGAGTTCCAGGAACTGCGGATCGAGCCCGGTCTCGTCGAGCGTCCGGGCAACGCGGGAGACCCAGGTCTTGTCCGCGAACTGGCGGGCGGACACGTTGACGCTGACGATCAGGCTCGGCAAGCCGGCATCCTGCCACGCCCGGTTCTGGCGACAGGCAGCCTCCAGCACCCATTCGCCGATCTCCACGATCAACCCCGTCTCTTCCGCGAGCGGCACGAAATCGGCGGGCGAGATGAGACCGTGCTGGGGATGATCCCAGCGCAACAGGGCTTCCGCCGCGAAGATGCAGCCCGAGGCAAGATCGAGCTGCGGCTGGTAATGCAGCACAAATTCCTTCTGTTCCAGCGCCTGTCGCAGGGCTTCGACCCGCAGCAGCTTGGCATGCGCAGCATCCGCCATTTCGGACGAGAAGAGCTTGAGGTTGTTCCGGCCGAGCGCCTTGGCGCGGTACATGGCGGCATCCGCATTGGCCAGCAACTCGCCCGTGCTTTCCCCTTGCTCCGGATAGCACACGACGCCCATGCTGCAGGTGACCTGCAAAGTCTGCCCGGCGAGCGTCATCGGGCGGGCAACCGCACTGCGAATGCCCTCGAAGCGCGCAAGCACGACCTCCCGGTCGGCCTGGAGTCCGCTGAGGAGAATGATGAACTCGTCACCGCCGACACGGATGATCATATCGCCCTTGCGCACGCAGAGGCTCATGCGCTGCGCGACATTGCGCAGCAGTTCGTCGCCGGCATTGTGGCCGAGGCTGTCATTGACCAGCTTGAAATTGTCGAGATCGAGAAAGGCGAGCGCAACCCATTCTCCCTTTTCCCGCGCATCCGCCATGGCGTTTTCCATATGCCCGTCGAGCATGATGCGGTTCGGCAAGCCGGTCAGGGCATCGTGATGGGCCATGAAATGGATGCGTTCGGCCGCCTCGCGACGCTCGATGGCGATACCGGCAAGACGCGCCGCCATGGCGATCAGGTCGCGGACAGGATCCGCCGGCAGGCCGACCGTCTTCGAATAAAGCGCGAAGGTCCCGAGCGCCTTGCCGTGGAACGACAGAAGCGGAGACGCCCAGCAGGCGCGGTACCCGAAGGGTTTGACGAAATCGACGTAGGGCGCCCATAGCGGATCGTTCAGGATATCCCCGACGAAAACGGACTCGCCGCGAAACGCGGCCGTGCCGCAGGAGCCGTTTTTCGGCCCGATCGGAAAGCCTTCAAGCGCGGCCGCATAGAGTGGATCGAGACCGGGCGCCACGCCCTTCAAAAGCCGCTGCCCGTCCTCCGTCAGCATGTAGACGGCGCCTTGCACGCCGGGCACATGCGCCTCGATCATCAGGATCAGCTCGCGAAAGAGATCCGGCAGCGGCGTGTCCTTGGCGATCATCTCCAGAACGCGCGTCTGCCCGATCATGAGCTGCTCGGCGCGCTTGCGATCGGTGATGTCGCGCGACACGCCGACAGTGCCGATCGTCCGGCCAAGCTTGTCGCGCAGCGGTACTTTGGACGTCATCAGCCAACGCTCGGTGCCCTGATCGACGGCCGCACGCTCTTCCAAGCCGATAATCGGCTCGCCGCTCACAATGACCTGCCGCTCGCCCTCTGTGATCCGGGTGGCGATCGCCTCGTCGTGCAGATCGAAGTCGGTCAGTCCCACGATCTGGTGCATCTCGGCAAAGCCGTTGTCCCGCACCGTCGCCTCGTTGGCGATGAGAAAGCGGCCCTCCAGATCCTTGGCGTAGATGTAATCCGGAATATGATTGACCATCGTTTCCAGCCAGTAGTGGCGTTCGGCGATGTCCGTGCGCGGGCCGTAGAGACGGGAAGCTTCGCTGGCGAGACGGCGGGTCGCCTCAATCAAACGTTGCGTATCGTCGTCGTCCGAAGGACTTCCGGAGATCGTGCTGCGTCCGCGAAGGGTCGTTTTGCTCAAGGCCGTCTCCCGCCAGTCATTGGCGCGCGCTGTATGGTATAAACTGCTAACGGAAAGAAGTTATTCTTCTCTGAAGATGACCGATCGTCCGACCCTTTCACCGGAAGAAACATGACGACCCGCCGCACTCTTCTTTTTGCCCTTGCGAGCCTGCCGGCAACCGTCGGCAGCACGCAGACGAGCGCGTCTTCCCTGCCGGACGGCTTTCGCGGCGCGCTCGATGCTACCGACTTCGGCGTCCGGCCCGGCAAGCGTTCGGACCAGTCCGGTTCGTTCCGGGCACTCCTCGCCGAAGCCGCTAAACGCCGCCTGCCGGTCTTTCTGCCGCCCGGCGATTACAGGCTCTCCGGGATCGTCCTGCCCGACGGCCTGACGCTTGCCGGCACGCCGGGTGCCACGCGGCTGATCGCAGCCGACGCCAGCCCTCTCCTGACAGCGGAAAACCTCGCCCGCCTCACCCTCACCGGTCTGACGCTCGATGGCGATGGACGAACAGGGGACGTGGGGCGCGGTCTCCTCGATCTCGACGGCATCGAGCAGCTGACGATCGACAATTGTGCCATCACTGGTCGCACGGGAGGTCACGGCCTGAACCTCGGACGTTGCGGCGGCCGCATCCGCGACAACGATATTTCGGGCGCCCAAGGCGTCGGCATCTTCGCTGTCGACAGCCGCGGCCTCTCGATCACGGGCAACACCGTCTCCGACTGCGGCAATGGCGGCATCCTCGTCCACAGGTCGCAAGCCGGCGCCGATGGAACGCTCGTCTCGGGAAATCGCATTTCCCGTATCGCCTCGCTCGATGGCGGAACCGGGCAGAACGGCAATGGCATCAACATCTTCCGGGCGGGCGACGTTGTCGTCTCCGGCAACCACGTGTCCGATTGCGCCCTCTCCGCCATTCGCGCCAACGCCGCAAACAACGTGCTGATCTCGACCAACCAGTGCCTGCGGTCCGGCGAAACCGCGATCTATTCCGAATTCGGCTTCCAGGGCGCCGTCGTTACCGGCAACGTCATCGACACCGCCGCCAACGGCATTTCCATCGTCAATTTCGATGCCGGTGGCCGTTTGGCGACTGTCGGGCAGAACGTCATTCGCAATATCACCGGCATCGGTCCCTATGTCTCCGACGGCGCCGGCTTCGGCTTCGGCATTTCGGCGGAGGCCGACACGGTGGTGATAGGCAATGTGATCGAGCAGGTGGCCCGCTGGGCGCTGGTGCTTGGCTGGGGACCGTATCTGCGCAACGTCTCCGTGACCGGCAACATCATCCGCGTCGCGCAGCTCGGATGCGCCGTGTCCGTTGCGGACGGCGCGGGCACGGCGCTCATCACGAACAATCTTTTCGAGAACGTGGAGAACGCCGTTCTCGGCTATCGCTGGACCGAAAGGGCAACGGCGGACCTTGTGGACGGTGCGACGGACGCGTTTCCACATCTGACGGTGACGGGAAACCGCCGCGTGTGACGCGCAACCCATCAGCAACATTCATGCCTTGCATCAGCGTACCGGTCTTCCATCGCCCAGCCGGGACGCTAGGCTTGCGCACAGCATCAAGAGCTGGAGATCATCATGCTGACCATTTACGGGGTCTATCGCTCGCGGGCATCGCGCAACTACTGGATGGCTGGCGAACTGGGCATACCCTTCCGCGCCGTTCCGGTCATTCAGGCGCGCCGGCTGGTCGATCCAACGGCCGAGACCGCACCGCTCAACACGGCGTCGCCGGCCTATCTCGCCATCAATCCCCGAGGCACGATCCCCGCCATCGAGGATAACGGTCTGGTGCTGTCGGAATCGCTCGCCAACAACCTCTACCTCGCGCGTACGCATGGCGGGCCGCTCGCCGGCGCCAGTATCGCCGAGGACGCGCAGATCCTCGACTGGACGCTGTGGGCGGCAACGGAAATCGAACCGCACGCGGTCAAGATCGTACTCGCCTATGACGCAGAGCCGAACGGCCCGGCGCGTGGCCGGGCCATCGTGGAAGCAGCCGTGCAGGTACTGGAGCCACGCTTCGGCGCGCTCGAAGCGCGCCTCTCTCAGCACGCCTACGTCGTCGGCGACCGCTTTACGGTGGCGGACCTGAACCTCGCGGAAGTGTTTCGCTACGCCCAGAGCCAGACGGCTCTCTTCGATAGACACCCCGGCATCAAGGCGTGGATCGAGCGCTGCCAGTCACGCCCGGCCTTCCGCGAGATGATGGCGGTCCGCGAAGCCGAGCCGGCCTGACGCGCCGCAGCCGCAACAGGCTCACGCCGGGATCGGGACCGTCGCGAAGGCGTCGCATCCCGGCACATCCTCCAGTCGCTCATAGACCGGGATGCCGCGCTCACGCGCGATCCGCACATCGTTGTCTGCCCCTTTCGAGGCGCCGGGTAGCCGAAGCACGGCATCGCAGAGCGCGAGCAGCCGTCCGGCGACCGGATGGAAGATCTCCTCATAGAGTTCATCTCCGACCGCCTTGCCGCCCGCCGCATGCCAGATCGGCAGCGCCACCCATTCCCCGATCATCGGCACATGCCCTGCCCGAAAAAGCGCGTGCGATGGCGCCTCCAGTACCTTCAGATTGGCCGCCATCTTTGCAGGATCGTCGTTCGTACCGGAACGATAAGGACCGGCAATCAAAATCAACATGGGATATTCCTTCGCGTTTTTGCAGGTATTTTCTTGATAATTCCAATATAAAACTGCATAATCTTGAAGAGTCAAGAAGGAGATTCTGATGCTGACCAGCCATCGCCACGCCCTCATCCTGGATCGCCTGCGCCGCGACGGGCAGATCGTCGCGACTGCGCTTGCCGGCGAACTCGGACTGTCGGAGGACACGATCCGGCGCGATCTGCGGGAATTGGCGGGGAACGGCAAGCTGCAGCGCGTTCATGGCGGCGCCCTTCCCGTAGCGCCGCCTCTGCCCGATCTCCGCGCCCGAACGCAGATCGCCAAGGCGACCAAGCAGGCGCTGGCGCTGCGGGCTGTCGAGCGGATCGCCGCAGGCCAGTTCGTCTTCCTCGATGGCGGCACGACGAACGAGGCGCTGGCGCGGGCCCTGCCGCGTGATCTGCGCATCACCGTCGCCACCCACAGCCCGACGATTGCCGCAGCGCTTGCCGGCCACGATGCCGACGTGATCATGATCGGCGGGCGGCTCTACAAGCATTCGATGGTGGCCACCGGATCGGCCGCCCTTGCCGCCATCGAAACGATGCGCTTCGACCTGTTTTTCCTGGGCGCGACCGCCATTCACCCCACCCACGGCGCCACCACGGGCGATTTCGAGGAAGCCGCGATCAAGCGCGCCATCGCTCTCCAGTCCGCGGAAACCTTCATTCTCGCGGCGGGCGACAAGCTCGGCACGGTCTCGCCGCACCGCATCCTGCCCATTGCCGACCTAACCGGGCTTGTGGTTCCCATGGATATCGAGGACACGACACTCTCGCCTTATCGCGAGGCAGGGCTGGAGATCCTTCACCCCTGAGCCTCACGAGCCACAATCCCGCAACGCCGGAAAGGTCCCACCGATGCGATCCCTCTTCCTCTCATGGCAGGCCTGGGCCCTGCTTTCGGCGGTCTTTGCAGCCCTGACCGCCATCTTCGCCAAGATCGGCATAGAGAACGTCAATTCGGACTTCGCCACCTTCGTGCGCACCGTGGTCATTCTGGCCGCACTTGGGCTCCTGCTCGCGATAACCGGACACTGGCAGCCACCCGGCAGCGTCTCGCCGAAGAGCTGGCTGTTCCTCGTCCTGTCGGGACTTGCGACCGGAGCGTCCTGGCTCTGCTATTTCCGCGCGCTGAAGATCGGCGATGCAGCGCGCGTGGCGCCGGTCGACAAGATGAGCGTCGTTCTCGTCGCCCTCTTCGCCGTCCTGTTTCTCGGCGAAAAACTGTCGGCGCTGCACACGATCGGCATCGGCCTGATCGCCATCGGCGGCGTGCTTCTGGTTCTGTAAGCCGCTCGCCTTTGATCCTGACGCGAGATGCGCTAGCTCTTGCCGCAACCAAGCACAGGAGTTCCCATGCCGTTGCCGACAGAAATGACGTTCATCGACCTGCCTTCGCCCGGCGGGCCGGAGGCCATGGTGCTCGCGAAGGGCCCCCTCCCGGACCTCGAAGCCGGCCACCTGCTTGTGCGCGTGGAAGCTGCCGGCATCAACCGGCCCGATGTCATGCAGCGCAAGGGGCTCTATCCCGCCCCTCCCGGTGCAAGCCCGATCCTTGGACTGGAGGTCGCGGGTGAAATCGTCGCTATCGGTGAAGGCGCAGAGGGCTTTGCCGTCGGAGACCGCGTGACCGCGCTCGCCAATGGCGGCGGCTATGCCGAATATTGCAGCGTACCGGCAACGCAGGCGCTTCGCTGGCCAACGGGATACGACGCCGCTCGCGCTGCCGCCCTGCCGGAAACCTTCTTCACCGTCTGGGCGAACGTGTTCCAGATGGCCGATCTGGTCGAGGGAGAATCCATCCTCATCCATGGCGGATCGAGCGGCATCGGCACGACGGCGATCCAGCTGGCAGGCGCCTTCGGGGCACAGGTTTACGTCACCGCCGGCAGTGGCCCGAAATGCGAAGCCTGCCTGTCGCTGGGCGCCGTCAGGGCCATCAACTACAGAGACGAGGACTTCAAGGAGGTCATCCTTTCGGAGACCGGCGGTCGCGGCGTCGATGTCATTCTGGACATGATCGGCGCATCCTATTTCGAGCGCAACCTCGAATGCCTGGCCACCGACGGCCGGCTTTCCATCATCGCCTTCCTCGGCGGAGCAAAAGTGGAGAAGGCCAACATCGCGCCGATCCTCTCCAAACGCCTTCGCGTCATGGGCTCGGCGCTCCGCCCGCGAACGGCGGTGGAGAAGGAAGCGATCCGGGATGATCTCGAGGACAATGTCTGGCCGCTGCTCGACGAAGGCACCGTTGCTCCGGTCATGAGTGCCGTTCTGCCCTTTGCCAATGTTGCCGAGGCACACAGGCTAATGGAGGAGAGCGGTCACATCGGAAAGATCGTACTGACCCTCTGACGCGAAACTGCCGCTTCACGACGTGACAATGAAACGTCATTCTTCGTGATCACGGATACCCGACTTATCGGAAAGAAGGACTTGCGCTTCCGCGAAAATCACCTATCTTTTCTTCATGTTCAACGTAATGAAAGGAAGGTGGTCCAATGTCTAATGAGATTTCGGTACTCGTAACGGACACGGGAAGCATGGTTGCGGAAACGAGGCAGCCCTCGCTCTGAGCCTTCCTTCTACGGACTGAGCCAGCAGCCAGTCCGGGCCGTTTACGGGCCGTATTTCGTGGAAAGGGTCGCTAACGCGGCCCTTTTTCCGTTTTGGCGTTATGGCTAAATGACGCGTTTTTGATTTGCGGTTAGACAGCATGTCGCGACGACGCTTGAATATATTTCCTTCGGCATTTTCCGACAGGGAAGAACAAGCCGCCGCTCTTGCAAGACTGGACGGCAGTCCAGCCTGATCCGTCAGCTGATGTTGCACAGGCATGCGTCATCGACAGGCTCACACGCCGACCCGTCCAAAAGCCGGAATCTTGAGCGCAGGCCGCGCGACATCCACACCCGCGACGAGCCCCATGAAGTGCAGCTCGAACCCGCTGCGCACACCGACGGAGATCCCGAGAAGACCGTAGAGCGTCGCGTGAATGTCGCGACCGTCGGCATCGACCGAGAAGAGCCTGCCCTCCGGCAGGTAGTCGCGGCCAACCGCATCCGGTGGCAGCACGGCGCCGAGATCCGGCACCGTGCGCAGAACATGGGCGACGAAGGTGTTGGAGTTCGGACCCGGCCAGATGCGATAGGCACCGGGCGTGGCATAGGGATAGGACTGGATCGCGGCCTCGACCTGCGGGATCAGCCGTGCCGCCTCAGCGCCGGTGATGGCGACGACGATGTTCGGGCGGTTGGAATACCAGGCGCCATCGGCCTCGCGCATATTGCGCCGGATAGGCGTACCCCAGCCGACCTTGTCATAGCGATTGTAGACGCGGTCTCCGGCTTCCTTCGTCACGATCCAGGCATGGCTCGCGACCGCGCCCTTCAGTCCGCCCGTGGCCGCCGAGAGGACATAGATCGCAGCCTCTCCGTCCGCTGTCGCCTTGGGCAGGACGCCGGACGAGGACCAGTCGGCATTGCGCCAGCTTTCCGGACGCTCCTTGACGTACCAGAGACCGGCGGATGCCAGCGCCGGCAGGAGATAGACGACGAGGATGGCAAGCAGAAGGATGCGGATCAGATTCATGCAATGTCCGGGTTTGACGCGGAAGCGCGATCGGTTATGGCAGGGAAGGACAAGCGGCGGCCTCTTGCACAGAGATCGTCGTGCCGGAAACGGATAACAAGATCCGCACCGAAATGTGATGGATAACAGCGACGACGAGAGGCTTGCGAGATGACGAACCCGGTACTGGTCGAGGTGACGCGCGGTGCGCTGGTGGAAAGCCGGCATCGTGGCATGGTGATCGCGGTCGATGGCGACGGCCGCACGGTCTTCTCCCTCGGTGACGTCGATGCCGCCATCTTCCCACGTTCCGCTTGCAAGGCGATGCAGGCTCTGCCCCTGATCGAAACGGGCGCTGCCGATGCCTATGGCATGGACCAGCGGATGCTGGCGCTCGCCTGCTCCTCCCACAGCGGCGAGCCGGAACACGCCGCTCTTGCGGCCGACATGCTGGCGCTGGCTGGACGTGACGCCAACACGCTCGAATGTGGCGCGCACTGGTCCTTTCAACAGCCGATCCTGATCGATCAGGTGCGGGCGATGGACAAGCCGAACGCGCTGTACAACAACTGCTCCGGCAAGCATTCCGGCTTCATCTGCGCCGCCTGCCACGCCGGTGTCGAGCCTGAAGGCTATATCGGCTACGACCACTTCATCCAGCGCGAGATCCGCGACGCGATGGAGAGCCTGACGGGCGCAGCCCTCGGCCACGACAATTGCGGCATCGACGGCTGTGCCATCCCGACCTATGCCGTGCCGCTGAAAGGCCTCGCCCACGGCTTTGCAAAGATGGCGACCGGAACGGGCCTTGGGCTCGAGCGCGCCAAAGCCGCACGCCGCCTGATCGACGCCTGCATGGCCGAGCCTTTCTATGTCGCGGGCACGAAGCGAGCCTGCACACGTCTCATGCAGATCGCACCGGGCCGCATCTTCGCAAAGACCGGCGCGGAAGGCGTCTTCTGCGCAACCATTCCCGAGCAGGGCATCGCCATCGCGCTAAAATGCGAGGATGGCACCACCCGAGCCGCCGAAGCCATGATCGCCGCAACGCTCGCCCGATTCTTCCGCGATGAGCCCGAGATCGAGGCATCGCTTCTGGCCGAAGCGACGACCTCGATGCACAACTGGAACGGGATGCATGTCGGCGACGTCAGGGTGACCAAGGCCTTCGGCAGCGCCTGAGAACCGCGCTTCTGTCCGGTTGGAACGGGCTTCACAGCGTTGATTGCGGATAAACTGCCGACAACTCTTTTTTCTTGATTGACGGATCAATCAAAATTAAGCTCATCCCAACGACGGGAGACGTGGATGCCGAAGGTCGGAATGGAACCGGTGCGCCGAAAGGCTTTGGTCGATGCCGCCATCAGCGCCATCGGAGACCAGGGCACGCTTGCCGTGACCATGTCGGACATCGCCCGCCGTGCCGGCGTCTCTCCCGCGCTTGCCCATCATTACTTCGGCAGCAAGGACCAGCTGTTGACCGAAACCATGCGCTCGCTGCTACGCGACTTGCGGCGCGATACCGTCTCCGCACTCGCCGAAGCTGACGATCCCCGCGCACGCGTGTCGGCCGTTATCCGCGTCAGTTTCCATGCCGGGCAGTTCGCGCCCGAAACGGTTGCGGCCTGGCTCGCCTTCTACACCGAAGCGCAACGTTCCGAAGCCGTGCGCCGCCTGCTGGTGCTCTACGCCCGCCGCCTGCACTCCAACCTGACCGCAAGCCTCTCGCAGCTCTGCCCCAAGACCAAGGCGTCCCGCATTGCCGAGGCGACGGCCGCGCTGATCGACGGGCTTTACATCCGCCGGGCACTGGGCGCTGCACCTCTGACGACCGAGCGGTCGATCGCGCTGGCCGAAGACGCCGTCGATGCCGCCCTCGCCCGCCTCGCAACCCGCCCAGACGAAGGAGCCGCCGCGTGAGCCCCGCCGAGAGCAACAAGCCCAACATCCTGATCATCATGGTCGATCAGCTCAATGGAAAGCTTTTTCCGGATGGCCCGGCAGAGTGGCTGCACGCGCCGCATCTGAAAGCGCTGGCCGCGCGCTCGGCCCGCTTTGCCAACAATTACACCTCCTCGCCGCTCTGCGCGCCCGCCCGAGCCTCCTTCATGGCCGGGCAACTGCCGAGCCGCACAGGCGTCTACGATAACGCCGCGGAATACGCCTCTTCCATCCCCACCTTCGCCCATCATCTGCGCCGCGCCGGCTACTACACGGCGCTCTCCGGCAAGATGCATTTCGTGGGTCCTGACCAGTTGCACGGCTTCGAGGAGCGGCTGACGACGGATATCTACCCTGCCGATTTCGGCTGGACGCCGGACTACCGCAAGCCGGGCGAACGGATCGACTGGTGGTACCACAATCTCGGCTCGGTGACCGGCGCTGGCGTGGCCGAGATCACCAATCAGATGGAGTATGACGACGAGGTCGCTTTTCTCGCCGAGCAGAAGATCTATCAGCTCGCACGCGACATCGGCACCGCAGACCGCCGGCCCTGGTGCCTGACGGTCTCCTTCACCCATCCGCACGACCCTTATGTCGCCCGACGCCAGTTCTGGGATCTCTACGAGGACTGCGCGCATCTCCTGCCCGAAGTGGGCATGCTGGAAACGCAGGACCCGCACGCAGAGCGCCTGATCGCCGCCTGCGACTACGCCAGCTTCACCGTGACCGAAACAGACATCCGCCGTTCCCGGCAGGCCTATTTCGCCAACATTTCCTATATCGACGAGAAGGTCGGCCGGCTCGTGGACACGCTGAAGCGGACACGCCAACTGGACGACACGCTGATCCTGTTCTGCTCCGACCATGGCGACATGCTGGGCGAGCGCGGCCTCTGGTTCAAGATGAACTTCTTCGAGGGGTCCGCCCGGGTGCCGCTGATGATATCGGGTCCCGGCGTGACGCCCGGACTGCACGACGCTCCCGTTTCGAACCTCGACGTTACCCCCACGCTCTGCGACCTCGCAGGCATCTCCATGGACGAGATCATGCCGTGGACGGACGGAGAAAGCCTGCTGCCGGTCATCAACGGCGCCGAGCGCGTCTCGCCCGTGCTGATGGAGTATGCGGCAGAAGGATCGATCGCACCCCTCGTCGGCATTCGTGAAGGCAAGTGGAAATACGTCCATTGCGCTGAAGATCCCGACCAGCTGTTCGATCTCGATGCTGACCCGCTCGAACTGAACAATCTCGCTCTCTCACCACCGACCACCGCCATTGCCGCCACGCTGGAGGCATTCCGCCAGATGCGCGACGCGCGCTGGGACATGGCGGCCTTCGATGCGGCTGTGCGCGAGAGCCAAGCCCGGCGCTGGGTGGTCTACGAGGCGCTGCGCAACGGCGCCTACTATCCCTGGGACCACCAGCCGCTGCAGAAAGCCTCCGAACGCTACATGCGCAACCACATGAACCTCGATAATCTCGAAGAATCGAAGCGCTTTCCGCGAGGAGAGTGAGGTGGCGAGAGCGACAGGCTCGACAAAACATGAACAGTCCGGCCATTCACGCCCTGCAAGATAATAACGCCCTGAAGGACAAGACATCATGAGAGCCCAGCCGAAAGCCTCCCACTTCATTGATGGCGCCTATGTCGAGGACACCGCAGGCACGCCGTTCGACAGCATCTATCCTGCAACGGGTGAGGTCATCGCAAAGCTTCATGCCGCGACGCCCGAAATCGTGGAGCGGGCTGTGGCCGCGGCGAAGCGAGCGCAGCCGGAATGGGCGGCCATGAGCCCGACGGCGCGCGGACGGATCCTGAAAAAGGCTGCGGACATCATGCGGGCGCGCAACCTCGAACTGTCCGAACTGGAAACGCTCGATACCGGAAAGCCTATTCAGGAGACGATCGTCGCCGACCCCACATCCGGTGCCGACAGCTTCGAGTTCTTCGGCGGCGTGGCGGCGGCGGCGCTGAACGGCGAGCACATTCCGCTCGGGGCCGACTTCGCCTTTACCAAGCGCGTCCCCATCGGCGTCTGCGTCGGCATCGGCGCCTGGAACTATCCCCAGCAGATCGCCTGCTGGAAGGCAGCGCCGGCGCTCGTCTCGGGCAATGCGATGGTGTTCAAGCCGTCGGAAAACACACCGCTCGGCGCGCTCGCCATCGCGGAAATCCTCATCGAGGCAGGCCTCCCCAAGGGCCTGTTCAACGTCATCCAGGGCGACAGGGGCACCGGCCCCCTGCTCGTCGGCCACCCCTATGTCGGCAAGGTTTCGCTGACCGGCTCGGTGCCGACCGGACGCAAGGTCGCGGCCGCTGCCGCTGGCCAACTGAAACACGTCACCATGGAACTCGGCGGCAAGTCACCGCTGATCGTGTTCGAGGATGCCGATATCGACAGCGCCATCGGCGGCGCGATGCTCGGCAATTTTTACTCGACCGGCCAGGTCTGCTCCAACGGCACGCGCGTCTTCGTGCAGAAGAGCATCAAGGACCGCTTCCTTGCAGGCCTGAAAGCGCGCACGGAGAAGATCGTGATCGGCGATCCCATGGACGAGGCGACCCAGCTAGGGCCCATGGTCTCGCGGCCGCAGCGCGACAAGGTGCTGGCCTACATCGAGACCGGCAAGGCGGAAGGCGCGACACTCGTCACCGGTGGCGCTATCCCCAACGACGTACCGGCCGAGAGCACCTATATCCAGCCGACCGTCTTTGCCGATGTCACCGATACGATGACCATCGCCCGCGAGGAGATCTTCGGCCCGGTCATGTGCGTGCTCGATTTTGACGACGAGGACGAGGTCGTCGCCCGGGCAAATGCAACCGAATTCGGCCTCTCCGCCGGCGTCTTCACGAACGACATAGCGCGTGCCCACCGGGTGGTGGATCGGCTGGAGGCCGGCACGCTCTGGATCAACACCTATAATCTCTGCCCGGTCGAAATCCCCTTCGGCGGCTCCAAGCAATCCGGCTTCGGTCGCGAGAACTCCGTGGCGGCGCTCCAGCATTACACCGAGCTGAAGACGGTCTATGTCGCGATGGGGAAGGTCGAGGCGCCTTATTGATGGGCGTCGCGCTCCGCCTCCATGTCAATGACGAGATCGTCAAGATCGACCCGCAATGCCTTGGCGATACGCCTCAGCACATCGACCGATCCGGTTTTTTTCCCGGCCTCGATCTCCGAGAGATAGGGTTGCGAGATCCCGGCTTGCTCGGCGAGTTCGGTTGCGGTCATGCCGCGATAGGCGCGGAAACTGCGGATTCGACTGTCGGATTCCGTCAACTCCCTCACGAATTCCAGCGGCCATGTTTCCTCTCCCGCCGCGATTCGCCCGAGGATCGACTCCGCCCGCGCAACATCGATAAGATCCTCATAGTCCTCCTCGCTGAGAAGAACATAGCTTTTTCCCTCGATGACGAGCTTCTGGATATCGCCCATTTTTCCTTACTCCTTGTAGATGCCGCCCCTAGGTCCAGCATCGATGACCATGACGACCGTTCCTTGATCATCGATGATCACCCGGTCCTGACCGACGCGAATGCGGAAGAAGCGCTTGCCCTGCATCTTCCTGATATCAACCGGCAGATCGAGCGCATAGGCGTCGAGCTTGGCATAGATCGCTGCACGGCGCTTTGGCTGCATCCGGCTCAAGCTCCGTTGCGCTTCACGGCTGACGACAATTCGCTTCATACCATAAACATAGCAAAGAGCGATGGATGCTACAAGTTTCATCGCCTTTCGCAATAAGTCGTATACTCAACGTCGTCATTGGAGGTAAGCCCATGCAAAGCGCAGATTTCGTCATCATCGGCTCCGGCTCCGCCGGTTCCGCGCTCGCCTACCGCCTCTCTGAAGACGGCAAGAACACCGTGATCGTCATCGAGGCCGGCGGATCGGATATGGGGCCGTTCATCCAGATGCCGGCGGCGCTTGCCTGGCCCATGAGCATGAAGCGATACAATTGGGGGTATTACTCGGAACCCGAGCCGAACCTCAACAATCGCCGCATCAGCGCGCCGCGCGGCAAGGTGATCGGCGGCTCGTCCTCGATCAACGGGCTTGTCTATGTGCGCGGCCATTCCGAGGACTTCAATCGGTGGGAGGCGCTCGGCGCACGCGGATGGGCGTATGCCGACGTGCTGCCCTACTTCAAGCGCATGGAGCATTCCCATGGCGGCGAAGAGGGATGGCGGGGAACCGACGGCCCCCTCCACGTCCGCCGCGGGCCGGTCAAAAACCCGCTCTTCCATGCCTTCATCAAAGCCGGCAGCGAGGCCGGCTTCGAGATGACGGAAGACTATAACGGCTCCAAGCAGGAGGGCTTCGGCCTGATGGAGCAGACGATCCACAACGGACGCCGGTGGTCCGCCGCCAACGCCTACCTCCGCCCGGCCATGAAGCGGAACAACGTCTCCATCCTGCGCGGCTTCGCGCGCCGCATCGTCATCGAAAACGGTCGGGCGACCGGCGTGGAGATCGAGCGCGGCGGCGCGGTCGAGGTGGTCCGCGCGAAACGCGAGGTGATCGTTTCCGCCTCTTCGTTCAATTCGCCGAAGCTGCTGATGCTCTCCGGTATCGGGCCGGGCGCACACCTCCAGTCACTGGGCATCGAGGTCAAGGCCGACCGCCCCGGCGTCGGCGCCAACCTTCAGGACCATATGGAGTTCTATTTCCAGCAGGTCTCCACCAAGCCGGTCTCGCTCTATTCATGGCTGCCCTGGTTCTGGCAGGGCGTTGCCGGGGCGCAGTGGCTGATGACGCGAACAGGGCTCGGCAGCTCCAACCAGTTCGAGGCCTGCGCCTTCCTGCGATCCGCACCCGGGCTGAAGCAGCCCGATATCCAGTATCACTTCCTGCCCGTCGCCATCTCTTATGATGGCAAGGCGGCGGCCAAGAGCCACGGCTTTCAGGTGCATGTCGGCTACAACCTCTCGAAGTCGCGCGGGGCGGTGACCCTGCGCTCCTCCGATCCGAAGGCCGACCCCGTCATCCGCTTCAACTATATGAGCCATCCGGAGGACTGGGAGAAGTTTCGCCACTGCGTCCGTCTGACCCGCGAGATCTTCCGGCAGCCGGCTTTCGACACCTATCGCGGACCGGAGATCCAGCCGGGCGAGGCCGTCACCAGCGACGAGGATATCGACGTCTTCCTGCGCGAGCACCTGGAAAGCGCCTACCACCCCTGCGGCACCTGCCGCATGGGCGACGCGAACGATCCGATGGCGGTCGTGGATCCGGAAACGCGCGTGATCGGCGTCGAGGGCCTGCGCGTCGCCGACAGCTCCATCTTCCCGCACGTCACCTATGGCAACCTCAACGGCCCCTCCATCATGACCGGAGAAAAGGCGGCCGATCATATTCTCGGAAAGCAGCCCCTGCCGCGTTCCAACCAGGAGACATGGGTCAACCCAAGGGCGCAGACGAGCGATCGGTAGACCGCCGCGACGGCTTCTGAAAATCGCCAGTATCCGGGTGGTTTTTCCCTATCTCGCAGGATCGGAGTGATATTTGCTCCGATCCCTTGTCATTGGAAATCCGTTTTTCTGTCTTTTGTCACATAAGACTGCGATAAAGGCGGCAACCATACAGGATAACCCATGACATCCATGTCCCTTGAAACAACTGCTGCGGCGCTGGCCCGGCAGCTGGAATGTCTCACTCTTGGCGAGAGACTGGCGCTGGTCGCGTCTCTCGAAGGCCGTGCTGTGTTCACCACCAGCCTCGGCATCGAGGATCAGGTCATCACCGCGGCCATCGGCACGGCGAAGCTCGATATCGAGGTGTCTACGCTCGAAACCGGCCGCCTGTTCAATGAGACGGTCGCGCTGATCGACACGACCGAGGAGACCTATGGCATCCTCATCAAGCGCTTCCATCCCGAGCAGGCCGATATCGATGCCTACGCCGCAAGTTATGGCCTGAACGGTTTCTACGAAAGCATCGAGGCGCGCCACGCCTGCTGCGGCGTCCGCAAGGTAAAGCCGCTCGCGCGCGCGCTCGACGGCGCAAACTACTGGATCACGGGCCTGCGCCGCGGCCAGTCGGGCAATCGCGCCGATACGCCCTTTGCCGAAGCCGATCTCGAGCGCGGCCTGATCAAGATCAATCCGCTGGCGGATTGGGATATCGACACGATCCGCGCCTATGTCGTCGCCGAAGCGATCCCGGTCAATCCGCTGCACGCGCGGGGCTACCCGTCGATCGGCTGCGAACCCTGCACGCGCGCCATCAAGCCCGGCGAGCCGGAGCGCGCCGGCCGCTGGTGGTGGGAGAACGACGAAACCCGCGAATGCGGCCTGCACGTTGCGGAAGCCGCGTCACAGCCGATACCGAACACGAAGGCCCTGGCAGGCAGCGCCGCCTGAAGCGCGCTACCGCCTGACCCGCCCGAACGAGACTGGAGACGACCCGATGTCCCTTACGCTTCCGGAAACGGAACTTCACAATCCGCAAAGCGCCCGCCCGCCGCTCGATCCGCATCTCAAGGCGCTCGAGAACGAAGCCATCCACATCTTCCGCGAAGTGGCCGGCGAGTTCGAAAAGCCCGTGATGCTCTATTCCGTCGGCAAGGACAGCTCCGTGCTGCTGCACCTTGCGCGAAAGGCGTTCTATCCCGGCCGCGTGCCGTTTCCGCTGCTGCATGTGAACACCGGTTGGAAGTTCGCGGAGATGATTGCGTTTCGCGACGAGATCGTCCAGCGCTACGACCTCGACCTGATCGAGCACATCAACCCGCGCGGTGCGGCAGAGAACGTGACGCCGTTCACGCACGGCTCGGCGCTTTATACGGACATCATGAAGACCGAGGGTCTGCGCCAGGCGCTGGACGCCGGCGGCTTCGATGCAGCATTCGGCGGCGCCCGTCGCGACGAGGAAGCCAGCCGCGCCAAGGAGCGGATCTACTCGTTCCGCACGCCCGACCACCGCTGGGACCCGCGCAACCAGCGCCCGGAACTCTGGAACGTCTATAACGGCATGATCCGCAAGGGCGAGAGCGTGCGCGCCTTCCCGCTCTCCAACTGGACGGAAGTCGATATCTGGCGCTACATCCAGGCCGAAGAGATCCCGATCGTGCCCCTCTACTTCGCGGCGGAACGGCCCGTGGTCGAGCGCGACGGCATGATGATTCTTGCCGAAGATCCGCGGCTGGAACTCCTGCCCGGCGAAGCGAAGCGTCAGGAACTGATCCGTTTCCGCACGCTCGGCTGTTTCCCGCTGACCGGCGCGATCCGGTCCAGCGCCACAACGCTCGATGACATCATCACAGAACTCGAGACCGCGACCGTCTCCGAACGTCAGGGCCGCGCCATCGATCGGGATCAGTCCGGTTCGATGGAGAAGAAAAAACGCGAAGGATACTTCTGATGACCGTTTCCGCTTCTACAGGTACCCAGGCCACCCTCCAGAACGCCTCCCGCACGGGTGACGCCTTGGGCGAAACCAAGGTCTCTGGTGGCAACGTCACGGCCTTCACCGGGTCGGAAGCGCGCGCGTCGCGCGACACCCGACCCCTGCGCCTCATCACCTGCGGCAGCGTGGATGACGGCAAGTCGACGCTGATCGGCCGTCTGCTCTGGGACACCAAGGCCGTCAAGGAAGACCAGGCGGCAACGCTCGCCCGGGACTCCAGCGGCAAGCAGAACGATCTCGGTCTGCCGGACTTCGCTTTGCTTCTCGACGGTCTTCAGGCCGAGCGCGAACAGGGCATCACCATCGACGTTGCCTATCGCTACTTTGCGACCGAGAACCGCTCCTTCATCGTGGCCGATACCCCCGGCCACGAGCAGTACACCCGCAACATGGCGACCGGCGCCTCCACGGCCGATCTCGCCATCCTTCTGGTCGATGCCCGCGTCGGCCTGCTTGAGCAGACGCGCCGCCATGCGACCATCGCCACGCTGATGGGCATCCGCCAGTTCGTGCTGGCCGTCAACAAGATCGACCTTACCGGTTACGATCGCGCCCGCTTCGACGCCATCAGCCATGATTTCCGCGAACTGGCGCTTTCGCTCGGCGTGCGTCAGGTCACGGCCATTCCGGTTTCCGCGCTGAAGGGCGAGAACGTGGTCTATGATGGCCGCGCCTCCATGCCCTGGTATGATGGCCCTACACTGGTCGAGGTTCTGGAACAGGCCACGGTCCGCTCCGGCCAGACGACCGGCTTCCGCCTGCCTGTGCAGCGCGTCTCGCGTCCGGGCGAAAGCTTCCGCGGCTATCAGGGCACTGTTGCCGGTGGCTCGGTGAAGCCCGGCGACAGCGTCGTCATCCTGCCCTCGGGCATGGTTGCCAACGTCACCAAGATCGTCACCTTCGACCTCGTACGCAACGCGGCCGTTGCTGGCGACGCGATCACGCTCGTGCTCGACCGTCAGGTGGACGTGTCGCGCGGCGACATGATCGTCGCCATCGACAGCCAGCCCCAGACCGGCGTCGCCTTCGACGCGCAGATCGTCGCCCTGCAGCCGGACGGCATCCAGCCGAACAAGCGCTACTGGCTGAAAAGCGGCTCGCGCCGCCAGCGCGTGAGCGTCGAGCCAGTGAGCCAGCTGGACCTGAAGAGCGGTAAATGGGGGCCCTCCGAAGCGCTCTCCATGAATGCGATCGGCAAGGTCCATCTGGCCTTCGATGAACAGGCGATGTTCGACGCCTATGAGCAGAACCGCACGACCGGTGCCTTCATCCTGATCGACCCCGACACCAACAATACGGTTGCCGGCGGCATGATCACGGGCAAGCGCTCTTCGCTGGGTGGCATCCACACGGAGGAAACCCGCGTCCTCCTGTCCCTGCCCGCCGACCTCGCAGACCTAATCCTCGCAAGCGATCTCGTTGCCGGCCATCGTGACGAGCTGGAAGTCCGCCGCATCACGGCTGCCCGCGCACAGGACCTGCTGGATTCGCTCGACGGCTGAGGCGAAGAAAGCCAAGAGGTAAGCCTTGACCTTCCAAGCGTTGGAAGCCCTATCATGGGGACGTATCTGAAAGGAGACGTCCCCATGATTGCGTTTGATATACCCGATATGACCTGCGCCCATTGCAAGAGCTCGGTGGAGAAGGCCATCCGCAGCGTCGATGCCGAAGCGAAAGTAAGCATCGATCTCACCGCGAAAACAGCGGATGTCGAGACGGTCGCGAGCGTCGAAGAGATCGCCGGCGCCATCACGGCGGCTGGCTACACGCCTGCTTTCCGCACACCCGCCTGATTCTTCGCCCATGATCGGTAAGTGCCGGGCAGCGAAAAACAACCGGTATCGATCATCGCAAGATGTCCATCCTGCCTCTTGACCTTCCCATGATGGGAAGGACTACCTATATCGGAAGATGACAGAAGGGACAGTCCCTATGACGGCCCATACCCCGCTTCAACCACCTCTGACCGCCTCGAAAAAAACGACGCTCGCCATCGACGGCATGAGCTGCGCATCCTGCGTGGCCCGTGTCGAGAAGGCGCTTGCCGCCATCCCTGGCGTGGTTGGCGCCAGCGTCAATCTCGCAACCGAGCGGGCAACCGTGACCCACGATGCCAGCCTCGATCCGAAGGCGATGTTCGCGGCGGTCGAGAGCGCCGGCTATACGCCGAGGCTGACCACACACGCGATGTCCATCGATGGCATGAGCTGCGCGTCCTGCGTCGGGCGGGTGGAGAAAGCGCTGGCAGCGGTGCCCGGCGTGCGGGAGGCCAGCGTCAATCGGGCCACGGAAATGGCGACTGTCCGGCTGGTCGAGGGAACGGATATCGCCGCGATCGAAGCCGCAGTGGTGAAAGCCGGCTATGCCGTGCGCACGCAGACGCCGGATCAGATATCGACCGATGTCGGGGAGACAGGCGACCGTCCGTCACGCGAGGCGAGCCGGCTTGCCCGTGCCTTCATCACGGCCGCCGTGCTGACAACGCCGCTCTTCCTGCTCGAAATGGGCTCGCATGTCGTGCCCGCCATCCACGACTGGGTGATGACGACGCTCGGGCTGGACCTGAGCCGCCGCCTTCAGTTCGTGCTGGCGACGCTGGTCCTCTTCGGCCCCGGCCTCACCTTCTTCCGCAAGGGCGTGCCGAACCTGCTGCGGCTGGCACCCGACATGAACGCTCTCGTCGTGCTCGGCACGACGGCCGCGTGGTCGTACTCGCTCATTGCCACCTTCCTGCCATCGGCGCTGCCGCCGGGCACAGACAACGTCTATTTCGAAGCAGCCGCCGTCATCGTGACGCTCATCCTGCTCGGCCGGATGCTGGAAGCGCGCGCAAAGGGGCGCACGGGCCAGGCGATCCGACGCCTGATGGGCCTTCAGGCGAGAACAGCACGGGTGATCCGGACGGAAGGCGTGGTGGAGATTCCCATAAACGCTGTGAAGCCCGGCGATCGCGTGCTGATCCGCCCCGGCGAAAAGATCCCCGTCGATGGCGAGGTCACAGAGGGCCGCTCGCTGGTCGATCAGTCGATGATGACGGGCGAGCCTCTGCCGGTGGCGGTCTCCGAGGGCGCATCCGTCATCGGCGGAACGATCAACGGCACGGGCACCTTCACCTTCGTCGTGACGAAGACCGGAGCGGATACGCTGCTGTCCCAGATCATCCGCATGGTCGAGACGGCGCAGGGTGCGAAGTTGCCCATCCAGGCGATGGTGGACCGCATCACCGCCCGCTTCGTGCCTGCCGTCCTCGCCGCCGCCCTTCTGACCTTCACGGCATGGCTCATCCTCGGGCCGACGCCGGCGCTCGCCCATGCGACGATCAACGCCGTCGCCGTTCTCATCATTGCCTGCCCTTGCGCCATGGGGCTGGCGACCCCGACTTCCATCATGGTCGGCACCGGGCGCGCAGCCGAACTCGGCATCCTCTTCCGCAAGGGTGACGCACTACAGGGCCTGCGCGACGTCGATGTCATCGCGTTCGACAAGACAGGAACGCTGACACAAGGTAAGCCGGAACTGACCGATTTCGTGCTGATGCAGGACTTCGAACGGGCCGATGTGCTGCGCCGCATCGCAAGCCTCGAAGCGCGGTCCGAACATCCGATTGCCGCCACCATCGTCTCCGCCGCCGAATGTGAAGGCCTCGTGCCTGCGGATGTCGCCGATTTCGCCGCCCTGCCCGGCTCCGGTGTGAGAGGCGTTATTGACGGCGAGGTCGTGCTGGTCGGTTCCGACCGTGCCATGCGCGACGGCGGCATCGACGTCTCCGCGCTTGCCACGCAGGCGGCCGAGCTTGGCGATGCCGGCAAATCTCCGCTCTATGCCGCGATCGGCGGGAGGCTCGCAGCCATGATCGCCGTGTCCGATCCGGTCAAGGACAGCAGCGCGTCCGCCATCGCCGCGTTGAAAGCGCAAGGCCTGAAGGTCGTGATGATCACCGGCGACAACAGCCGCACCGCAAATGCTGTCGCCCGCTCGCTCGGCATCGACGAGGTGGTCGCAGACGTGCTGCCCGGCGGCAAGGTCGATGCGGTAAAGGCGTTACGGCGGAACGCCCGTGTCGCCTTCGTCGGCGATGGCATCAACGATGCGCCCGCTTTATCGGAAGCCGATATCGGCATCGCCCTGGGCACCGGAACCGACATCGCCATGGAAAGCGCCGATGTGGTGCTGATGTCGGGCGATCTTGCCGGGGTGCCGCGCGCCATCGCGATCAGCAAGGCGACGATCCGCAACATCCGCCAGAACCTGTTCTGGGCCTTCGCCTACAATGTCGGTCTCGTGCCCGTCGCCGCAGGCATCCTTTATCCTGTGAACGGCATGCTGCTGTCCCCGATCCTCGCCGCCGGCGCCATGAGCCTTTCGAGCGTCTTCGTTCTGGGAAATGCCCTGCGCCTGCGCCGCTTCTCGCCCGCAATCCAACCGGAAAGGACGTCTTCATGAATATCGGCGAAGCCTCCAAAGCCTCCGGCGTCTCCACAAAGATGATCCGGTACTACGAGCAGATCGGTCTGATCGCCCCGGCGCACCGCAGCGAGGCGCAGTACCGGACGTATGAAGATGCCGACATCCATACGCTGCGCTTTATCCGCCGCGCCCGCGACCTCGGCTTTTCCGTCGAACAGATGAAAACCCTGCTGGCGCTCTGGCAGGATCGCGCCCGGGCGAGCGGCGACGTGAAGGCCATCGCGCTGGAGCACATCGCCGAACTCGACCGCAAGGCCGCCGCCATCGCCGCGATGACGGCGACGTTGCGCCATCTCGCCAGCAACTGTCACGGCGACGACCGCCCGAACTGCCCGATCCTCGACGATTTCGCCGAAGCCCCACTGGCATCAGACATGCCGGAGGTTTCCGCCCGCTTTGGACGGGCGAACATCGGCTAGCCGTTTCAGATCTTGAGCATTGTCGTGCCGTCTCCACACGATAGGATGGCGGGCATCTGAACGGGAGGACATGCATGTTTCTGACGGAGAAGGATCTGGTCGATCTCGTGGCCTTCCGTCACGACCTGCACCGCCACCCGGAGGTCTCGGGCGAGGAACGGGAAACGGCCACGCGGGTAGAGGCGCAGCTGGCCGCGCTAGACCCCGATCGCATCGTCACCGGCCTCGGCGGACACGGCGTGACGGCAGTGTTTGCTGGCGCGGCACCCGGGCCGACTCTGCTGTTCCGCTGCGAACTCGACGCTCTGCCGATCCCCGAGATCTCCGATACCGCGTACCGCTCCGAAGTCCCCGGCAAGGGCCACCTCTGCGGGCATGACGGGCATATGGCGATCATTGCAGCGCTCGGTCGCGGCCTTGCCCGTCGTCGCCCGGCGCGCGGCCGGGTGGTGCTGATGTTCCAGCCCGCCGAAGAAACCGGCGCGGGCGCCGCTGCCGTCATCGCCGATCCCGCATTCGCCGACATTCGACCGGATCTGTCCTTCTCGCTGCACAACCTGCCGGGCTTGCCGCTCGGCCATGTCGCGCTCGCTTCCGGCCCGGTCAACTGTGCCTCGCGCGGCCTGCGCATCCTTCTCGACGGCAAGACGGCGCACGCCTCCATGCCCGAGACCGGCCTCTCCCCCATGCTGGCCGTCTCCCGCCTGATGCCCCAGTTGACGGACCTCGGCCGGGGGACCTTCCCGTCAGCGGACTTCGCCATGGTGACGCTGACCCATGCCGTGCTTGGCGAACCGGCGTTCGGCATTGCGCCCGGGCGGGCAGAAGTCTGGGCGACGCTGCGGACCCTGACCGATGCCGGCATGGCCGATCTCTGCGCCCGTGCCGAAGCCCTGATCTTGCAGACGGCGGCGCAGGAGCGCCTGGCCCTCTCCTATCGATACGAGGATATCTTCCACCACTGTGAAAACGCACCCGAAGCAGTCGCGCATCTGCGGCGGGCGCTGAGCGACGAGGGCATCGGCCATGACGAGACGGGCCTGCCCATGCGGGCTTCGGAGGATTTCGGCCGGTTCGCCGCCTGCGGTCCATCGGCCATGCTGTTCCTCGGCAGCGGCGAGGCGCATCCGGCGCTGCACAATCCCGATTATGATTTCCCGGATGTGCTGATCGAGCGCGGCGCGCGCATCTTCCTCCGCCTCATCGACAATATATTAGAATTATCGTATTTATGAAGGCGAAACCGCCACGGCCCTTGTCTGGCCACGATGGCATCCCATTTGTTGTGCACTGCACCATGCGCCACCCTGCCTTTTCCGGGTCCGGCCCAGAGCCTGGAGACGGCCCATGCGAAAACTATCCGATACGATCGAGCGTCTGGCACGCTTGAAGGCGCGACCTGAAGGTCTGCGCCCCTCCGAGTCCGCGTTGCGCCCCCTCGACATCGTCGGCAGCAATCCCGGCGCGCTCACCGGCTGGTACAGGATACCCGAAACGACGAAAGGTCCGTTGCCGCTGGTCGTCGTCCTGCATGGCTGCACGCAGAACGCAGCCGGCTACGATCGTGGTTCAGGCTGGTCGGCACTGGCGGAGGATTACGGCTTTGCCGTGCTCCTGCCGGAGCAGAGCCGGGGCAATAACGGCAATCTCTGCTTCAACTGGTTTGCAAAACCCGATGTGACGCGCGGATCCGGCGAGGTGCTCTCGATCCGCGAGATGATCGCCACGATGATATCCGATCACGGCGTCGATCCGCGCCGCATCTATATCACCGGGCTTTCGGCCGGCGGTGCCATGGCGAATTCGCTGCTTGCCACCTATCCCGAAATCTTTGCCGGTGGCGCGATCATCGCCGGTCTGCCGCACGGCGTTGCCGGCAGCGTGCCCGAAGCCTTCGACCGCATGCGCGGCCATGGCCTGCCGAACGCGGACAGGCTGCAGGACCTGCTTGCCACAGCATCCCCCCACAAGGGTCCTTGGCCGACGGTCTCGATCTGGCAGGGTACAGCCGACAGCACGGTTGCCGACACGAATGCTGGCGCGCTCATCGACCAGTGGCGCGGCGCGCTGGGCGTCGTTGCACGTCCGGAACGGGTCGAAACCCTGGATGGGCAGGAGCGGCATATCTGGGTCGACAGGTCGGGACGCGAGGTGCTGGACCTTGTCCTCGTTCGCGGCATGGGCCATGGCACGCCGCTCGACAGCCAGAGCGGTTATGGAGAAGCGGCCCCCTACATGCTGGACGTCGGCATCTCCTCGACGGTCCACATCGCCCGCAATTGGGGCATCATCCCCTCTTTCGAGAAAAAGACGCGCGCCGCAAGGGCTGGAACAGGAATAGCCGGACACGACACCTCTTCGCAAACCCCTGCCTCCTCCTCGGGCAAACCCGAAAGCGTAAAGGATGTCATCGAGAACGCGCTCCGTGCCGCCGGCCTCATGAAGTAAGCCCCTGCCGCTTCAGGAAGCTCCGTGTAAATCTCCCCTCACACACGACAGCGCTTCGCACGTGCTACATCATTTTATCCTGAGATCGATTTCGATTTAAGGAACGATGCCGTATGCGCCCTCTGGACCGATGTGTCCGGCTGAGGCAAAGTCCGAGCTTACACAAGACGCCACCGGCCGTGAGCCGTCGATGGGACTGCCGGTCTCTGTGCCCTGGTGAAGGTCGATGAGGGGATGACGCGAGACCGATGAACTTCTTCGAAAGCCTTCTCGTCCTGCTTCTTGTCGCTATCGCCCTCTTGCAGGTATCGCGACGGCTGGCGGTGCCCTATCCGTCCATGCTGGCCATGGCCGGTGTTGCAGCGGCGCTTGTGCCCGGCGTTCCCTATATCGCGCTGGAGCCGGAAACGGCGCTCGCGCTGTTTATCGCGCCGGCCCTCATGGATGCTGCTTTCGACTTTCCGGTGAACACCGCGCGGCGGTACTGGGTGGCATTGATCGTCTTTGCCGTCGGCGGTGTCGTGGCAACCGCTGCGGCGGTCGCCTTCATCGGCTGGTCCTATGCAGGTCTGCCGATCGCTGCCGCGCTGGTGCTGGGCGCCATTGTCGCGCCGCCGGATGCAGCAGCGGCAACCGCCGTTCTCTCCGGCATGTCCATTCCCCGCAGCACGGACGCGGTCCTGCGCGGCGAGAGCCTGTTCAACGACGCGGCTGCCCTGCTGATCTTCGGCGCGGCGCTTTCCGTGCAGACATCTGGCGGGCTCGGACCGACGGTCGCCCTTCATTTCGCCATCGCCGCGCCGGGTGGCATCCTGTTGGGCATGGCCACGGCCTGGGTTTCCTCGCGTGTCACCGGTTATGTCGCGGGAACACTTGGCGGCAACCTCCTGCAATTCGTACAGACATTTCTGCTCTGGATCGTCGCCGAACATCTCGGCCTGTCGGCGGTGCTGGCCATCGTCGCCTTCGCCATGACGATCGCGGCCAGCAACACCAGCCGATCCTCTGCCCGCATGCGCGTCCAGTCCTATGCCGTCTGGAGCGCCGTCGTCTTCGTGCTCAACGTCATGGCCTTTCTGCTCATGGGCATGCAGGTGCGCGATATCATCGGGAACATGACGACCGAGAGACTGATCCACGCGTCCGGCTTCATCGCCGCCGTCGTCATGACCGTCATCGTGGTTCGTTTCGTCATCTGCATCGGCTTCAACCGCGTCCGCAATGCTCTCCTGACCGGCGAGGAACAGACGAATGTGCGCCAATCGGTTCTTGCGGCATGGTGCGGCATGCGCGGCCTCGTTACGCTGGCAACGGCCTTCGCGCTACCCGCCGAATTCCCGCAAAGGGATCTCGTGCTGCTGGCCGCCTTCGCCGTCGTCCTCGCGACCCTCGTCCTTCAGGGGCTGACACTTGCGCCGCTCATCCGGCTGCTCGGCCTCGACCAGCGCGAACAGGGCGCCCGCGACATGACCGGTTTCCGCCTGGAAATCGCATCGGCCGGGCTCGACAGAATCGGCAACCGGACAGGAGCGGAAGCCGAACTCGTGCGCAACAAATTCGCCATCGAAAAGGCGGCACTCGCCGATACCGAGGGTGCCGACCCGTTGCAGACCTACCGCGCGCTGGCGCTGGAAGCGATCGACGCCCAGCGCAAGGCGCTGGAGCGGCTGCGAACCGGAAACCGGCTGAATGTCGACGAGTACAACATGCTCCTCGAAGAGATCGACTGGCGCGAACTCGCCGTTCTCCCCGATGACCAGCGGCGCATAGAAGAAACGTGACCGTCCTGCCGCCGATCAGCCGGTCGGAAAGAACCTGTTATCGGGCCGTGGCAGGCCGAGATGGTCGCGTAGCGTCGTGCCATCATATTCCTTGCGGAACCGGCCGCGCCGCTGGAGTTCCGGAACGAGCCGATGTGCCACGTCGTCGAGCCCTTGCGGCAGGTAGGGAAAGACCACGTTGAACCCATCCGATCCTTCCGTGTCGATCCATGTTTCCATCTCGTCGGCAACGCTTTCCGGTGTTCCGACAAAAGCAAGGCCGGAATAGCCGCCGTAGCGCTGCGCCAGCTGACGCACGGTCAGCGTCTCTGTCTCGGCAAGCCGCAACACCTGCTGGCGGCCCGTCTTGCTGGCGTTCGTGTCGGGAAGATCGCGCGGCAGCGGGGCATCGAGATCGAAGCTTGAGGCATCGAGGCCGAGCGCGATGGAGAGGGAGGCGATGCCGCTTTCGAAATGCACCAGACTGTCGAGCAGGGCCCGCTTGGCCCTCGCTTCCTCGATCGTGTCGCCGATGACGATGAAGGCGGCCGGCAGTATCTTCAGATGGTTCCGCGAACGGCCGAGCGATTCGAGCCGCCCCTTGACGTCGGCGAAAAGCTCCTGACCGCCAGCGAGATCGCGCGGCGCGGCGAAGATCACCTCCGCCGTTTCCGCGGCAAGCTGGCGACCAGGCTCGGATTGTCCCGCCTGCACGATAACAGGCCAGCCCTGTGGCGGACGGGCGATGTTGAGCGGCCCGCGCACGTTAAGGCTCGGCCCGTGATGGTCGAGCACATGCATGCGTTCGGGATCGAAGAACAGTCCGCTCTCCTGATCGCGAAGGAAGGCGTCATCCGCAAAACTGTCCCAGAGACCGGTGACCACATCGAAGAATTCGCGCGCCCGGCGATAGCGTTCGCCATGCTCCACATGCTCGTCGAGGCCGAAATTGAGCGCGGCATCGGGGTTCGACGTGGTGACGATGTTCCAGCCGGCCCGGCCATCGCTGATGTGATCCAGCGAGGCGAAGCGCCGGGCGATATGATAGGGCGCATCGAATGTGGTCGAGGCCGTGGCAACGAGGCCGATCCGCTCTGTGACGGCAGCCAGCGCCGAAAGCAGCGTGAAGGGCTCGAACGACGTCACCGTATGGCTGCGTTTCAACGCCTCCACCGGCATGTTGAGCACGGCCAGATGATCGGCCATGAAGAAGGCGTCGAACTTCGCCGCCTCCAGCGTCTGGGCGAAGTGCTTCAGATGCCTGAAGCTGAAATTCGCATCTGGTGCGGACCCGGGATAACGCCAGGCGCCGGTGTGCAGGCTGACAGGCCGCATGAAGGCGCCGAGATGCATCTGCTTGGACATGGGCACTTCCCCTGGGTTTGACCTGATCACGGGCCTTGAAGCGGAAACGGCGTTTTGGTCAGCGATGATCCAGGCGATCGACCAGACGATCGCCGAACCACTGGATAGCGCAGACGAGAACGATAAGCACGACCACCACCGCCACCATAACCGTCGTCTCGAAGCGCTGATAGCCGTAGCGGATGGCGAGATCGCCGAGCCCCCCGGCACCGATGGCGCCAGCCATGGCCGAAGCGCCGATCAGCGTGACGAGCGTCACGGTAAAGCCCGCGACGATGCCCGGCAGCGCTTCGGGTAGCAGCACCTCGCGCACGATCGTCCAGCGATTGCCGCCCATGGAGCGCACCGCCTCGATCAGCCCGCGATCCACCTCGCGCAGCGACACCTCCGCGATGCGCGCGTAATAGGGCGTGGCCGCGATGGAGAGAGGCACGATCGCCGCCCATGTGCCGATGGAACTACCGACGATGAAGCGCGTGACGGGGATCAGCGCCACGAGGAGAATGATGAACGGCACCGAGCGGAAACCGTTGACGACGGCGCCCAGCACGCGGTTCACCCAGAGGTTCTCCGAGATACCACCCTTGCCGGTCATCACGAGCGCAAGACCGAGCGGCAGGCCGGCGACCAGCGAGATGATGCCGGAGGCGAGCGTCATCAATACGGTCTCCCAGAGAGACCGCATCAGAAGATCAAACATGATCGGCGACATGACCCGTGGTCTCCACATGGGCGCCGTGGCGCGTCAGGAAAGCGATTGCCTGCGACAGCGACGCGCCGGAGGCAAGTGTGATGAAGAAGCGGCCGACCGACTGCCCCTGAATATGATCGATGCCGCCATGCACCAGCCGAACCGGCGCACCGAGTTCGATGGACAGAGCGGGGAGCAGCGTTGCAGCTTCCGGGCCGACCAGATCGACGCTGAGAACCGTCTCGCCTCTCGCCGCAAGCTCTGCGCCGATGGCGGGTGGCAGACTGGGGCGGATGGCGCCGAGCAGGCTCTTCGTGGTCTCGGCTTTCGGATCGGAGAACACGGACCAGACAGGCCCATCCTCAACGATCTTGCCGGCATCGATGACTGCCACACGGTCTGCAACGCCGCGCACGACCTCCATCTCATGCGTGATGAGAAGGATGGTCAGGCCGAGGCGCTTGTTGATATCCTTCAGGAGCGCGAGGATCGACGCCGTCGTTTCCGGATCGAGCGCGGAGGTCGCTTCGTCGGAGAGCAACAACGCCGGGCGCGCGGCCAGCGCCCGGGCGATGCCGACGCGCTGCTTCTGGCCGCCGGAAAGAGCCGAAGGATAGGCATCGGCCTTCGCCGAGAGGCCAACGAGATCGAGCAGATCCGCCGCGCGTCTGCGCCGCTCCGCCCGGGGCATGCCCTCGATTTTCAACGGCAACATGACGTTTTCGGCGACGGTTTTCGCCGACAGCAGATTGAAGTGCTGGAAGATCATGCCGATGCGGCGGCGCAAGGGCTGGAGTTCGGCTTCCGACAGTCCCGTAATGTCGCGGCTTTCGATCTCGATCGTCCCGCGATCGGGACGCTCCAGTCCGTTCAGGCAGCGGATCAGCGTCGACTTGCCCGCTCCGCTGCGACCGATGATGCCGAGGACCTCGCCCTTGCGGACCGAAAGCGAAATGCCGTCAAGCGCCGCCGTCTCGCCAAAATGACGAAAGACGCCATCGAGCCGCACGACCGGCACATCCGCCACACCTGACGTCTCCGAGCGCTCGGCGTCAGCCACGGCGCTCGTGGCGATTGCGTTGGCAGTCATTGTCATTCTCACGTCCTTCCCCGCCGCAACGGCGAACGGCTCGCGGCAGCCGGGGCCGCGAGCCGTTTCCTGTCTTTTATGCCGATGGGCTCAGTATGCGCTGATGCCCGTGCCCTTGTATACACGGTCGAATTCAGCCTTGACCGTCTCGTTCTGGTAGGACGAGACAAGCGTCTTTACCCAGGGCGCATCCTTCTGGTCTTCCTTCACCGCAATGAAGTTGCGGTACGGGTTGCCGTCCACCGGCTCCTGCGCGATCCGGTTTTCCGGGGTCAGGCCGCTCTTGAGCGCCCAGTCCGTATTGACGACGGCAGCGTCGAGATCGTCGATGGAGCGGCCGACAATGCCGGCATCCAGCTCCTTGATCTCGAGATTCTTCGGGTTCTCCTCGATGTCGGTGATCGTCGCGAGAATGCCCGTACCCTCCTTCAGCTTGATCAGGCCCTCGTTCTGGAGCACCCGCAACGCGCGACCTTCGTTCGACGGGTCGTTCGGCACGCCGACGACGGCACCCTCTGCAAGATCCGAAATCTTGGACGCCTTGCGCGAATAGACGCCGATCGGCCAGACACCGGTGTAGCCCGCGGGCGTGATCTTGTAGCCGTGCTGCTTGATCTGGTTTTCGAGATAGGGAAGATGCTGGAAGGCGTTGGCGTCGATCTCGCCGCGCTCCAGAGCTTCGTTCGGCTGGGTATAGTCGTTGAAGACGACGGTCTCGACGGACAGGCCCTTCTTGCCGGCTTCGGCCACGACGACGCGCCAGACATCCTCGTCCTCGCCGCTCATGATGCCGACCTTCACGGAGGTCTTGTCTTGCGCCAGAACCGGTGTCGGCCCGGCAGAAACGAAGGCAGCGACTGCCGCGGATGCGGCAAGCGCCAGACCGGCGCGCCGGGTGAAGGTGGTCTTTTCGATAAGGGCAGCCAGGGTTTTCTTCATGACGGGTCTGCTTTCGGTCTTGGGAGGAGGACGCTTTAGTGATTGCCCTGAAAAATTGCAAATGCTGCCTTATGAAGCAACGAAGGATGGCCTGCCGATCGGCACCGCGAGAGAAATTTGGACCAAAGTCTCGGGGCCTCACGCAATCTCATTCTGGACGCTCGGTAAGCCGATGTTTTTATAGCGCACTCACGGCGCTGCGATATCGAAGCGGCTCGTCATCGTAACGGAGGTGAAATCATCGACCAGCACGGTCGCACGCACGGTCCACACGCCTGCGACCGGCAGCACGAAGCCATCGGCCTGTAACGCTCCGCCTTCGCTGCGGCGTGCCTCGCGCGTGAAAGGGCCGATGCCGTTGGCGGGATTGTCGAGTTCCACCGTGATCGACAGCGGATCGACCGGCTGACCATTGAACATCAGGTCCCGAAGGGAAACGCGAACCGGGCCTGTGTGCGCCGGTGTGATCGAGAGTGTCGCCATCAGGCCCTGTTGCTCGACCTGCCGCTCCTGAACGGACGGAGCTGAAAAGGCGAGCGCCCGAGGTGGCGGTGTGAAGCGCCAGAGGCCGAGGACTGCGAGCACCAGCGTGCCGAGCACGACTTCCACGAGGATACTGCGCCGGAGACTGCGCAAGGCACGAGGCGACCCTCCTGCCGCAGGGCGGGTCCAGAGGAACCGGTTGGCAGCAGCCAGAAGGACCAGAAGCGCGACGATCGCGAGCTTGGCGAGTAGCACCCGCCCATAAGCGGTCGCCAACAGGTTCGACAGCGTCTGGACCTGCACGATGCAGAGCAGCAGTCCGGACGTGATGAGCACAGCAAGAACGAACGGGATGAGCCGCGAGAACAGAAGAAGCGCCGCGCTGGCGGGATCACGGGTGGCAGACGGCTGCTTCGATGCGCGAAGCGCCTCCCAAAGCGGCAGGAGACCGCCAATCCATGCCATGGCGGCGAGCATATGGAGCGTGATCGCGGGGACCGTGGCGAAACGGGGCGGCGCGGTTGCCGCATGCCCCGCCATCCCCGTCGCAAACCCTGCCAGGACGAAGGCGAACCCGGCAAGCCACAAACGAAGGCGAAGGTGGCGGACCCGGAGCGACACCAGTGCCAGGACCATTGCTGCGGCGCCGACCAGGGCCGCCCGACCATAGGCGGTGCCCGTGAGGCCAGCAGACCAGACCTCGGCCGAGACCCAACCGGTAGCCGCCTCTCCGAGCGCATCGAAGCCCTGAAACGCGATCCAGACCGGCGTCGCGGCAATGCCGATCCAGAGAGAGAGTGCAACGAACGGGAAACCAACCGAGCCAGTCTGTTCGTGCGGATAACGCTGGCGAAAAAGCAGTGCTGCCCATCCTGCACCACCCACACCGATAACGAGGCCGGTCATGGCGAGCAGCCGGGATGCCCAGAGGCCGGCCGATGTGACCGGATCAGCGACCGAAACGCCGTTCGGCGCGCGCGCACTGGCTTTGCCGACCGAGAACAACAGTCCGCCACCAATCGGATGTCCGTCTGCCGAGGTGACGCGCCACGACAGGCTGTGCGTGCCGGGAACAAGCCCCGAGGGAAGCTTCATGACGAGCCGCGTCGCGTCCGAGCCGGACGCGGAACCAGCCGTAGGCAGCATCTCCACCCGCCCTGTCGGGTCGCTCAAGCGGAAAACGAGGGGATCGACAGGCTCGGAAAACGTCAGCACGATTTCCTCTGGCGCCACCGCGAGAACCGCACCATCCGCCGGGTCGGACGCGACGAGTTGTGCATGCGCAAAGGCGGCCCCGGCGCTCGCCAGCAGGATGAGCAGCAAGGCCAGAAGCGAGACGAGGCTGGACGCGAGCGCTCTGCAACGGATCGGCAAAGCCTTGGTGGAGACCATTCCGCTTATGTCTCCCGTAGTCGGGCGCAGCCGTAACACGCGGTTTCCCCACGGCAACAAAGGCGAACGCCGACTGCGTCGGCACATCCGGCCGGTTCCACCATCCGGCACCGGCAGATCAGGGCTTCACCTCGAAGGCCGGGGCCGGCTTATCGGGTTCGCCGGCGGCGGGACTTGCGGGAATTTCGATCCAGCGCTCCACTGCATCGCCGCACTGCTGCACGATCGGCACATAGATCCGCCCCTTCGCATCCGCGGCAACCTTTGCCTTGAAAGCGAACTCCGCATGGTTGGCAGAAGCGATGCTGCCGCCTGTCCAGGCAATCTGCGCCGGCTTCGCGCCTACGCCGGCCCCACCGGTGGCAGGCGTCACCGCCGCCGTCCAGCCGGCCTTTTCCTGCGGCTCGATGTCGGAGAGTATGCCAGGCACCGCGACCCGTAATCCTGTCGTCGCCGCACCGGCGCAACCATGGGGGATCTTCAGGACGAAGGTCGAAACCTGCCCGGCCTTCACGCCCTTCGGCGCGATGGTGACATGCGCCGCGGCTGGCACCGCGATCAACGTCAGGCAGGCTGCAATGCCCATGGCGCTCGCACGCCCCATAGAGGATCGGGCAGCTGCGCTGCGGGAGAATTGCAAAATATCGCTCATCATCTGCCTCTTTCTGCGTCTGCGCATCGTAGAAATGTGCCATGCCGACGCGGGCGATATCGACAGGAACGCGATATCGACGAGGCGCAGATCTAGCGCGTGAGCCGGCACCGGGGAAGACGAGCAAGGAGAGATTGCCTGCGACTATCCGGCGCGGCGCGTCTCCTATCCATGCTATCGATAGGCAGCGGAACGCCGGACGAAAACCGGTGGCTCTTCCGCCGTCGAGCATGGAGCAGAGCCAGCAGCGGCCGAGCAAGCTTCCACATCCGCCCTGAACGCATCGAACAGCGCATAACCTTGCGCCCAACGACCATAGCCGCTGGCGATGTTGATATGACCGGCGGCGCCGATGGTATGAAGCGACGCCTCGAGATCGTCCCGCAACCGGTCCAGCTCGCCCGGCGCCATGTAGGGATCGTTGAGGCTGCCGATGATGAGGCTCGGAAAGGGCAAGGGTTTCGCGGGAACCGCATCGAAAGACAGACGTCCCGGATGCAGCGCCTCGGTTCGCTGGAGATCGCAGGGCGCGACGAGAAAGGCGCCCTTGACATGCCGGGCCGACGGGCGCTGGCCGAGATGCGCCGTCAGAAGACAGCCGAGGCTATGGGCGATGATGTAGGTCTCTCCGCCCGCCTCGACCGCCGCATCCAGTGCTGCAAGCCAGGTCCCGAGATCCGGATGCTCCCAATCCGCCTGCCGGAGCATGCGCGTCTGTGGCCTGTCCTCGTGCCAGATCCTCTGCCAGTGGCCCTCGCCGGACCCGAAAAGTCCGGGAACGATCAATGTCTGGACCGCACCGGCGGTCGACGCCGGCGTCAGGGTCGAGATCGGACCCGCGCTCTCGACCCTCTTCATCCGGGGTACCGCCCGAAACAGGCGTCCTCCCGTGAACAAGGCCCTAGTACCATGGCCCGCCAGCCATGCCCCAGTAGAACATCTCCTCGGAGCGACGCGGCGACCGTCGATCGTCGCTGTCTCCGTCCTGCCAGTTCCGCCCGAACGTTTCGCGGTCGCTAAACGATGCTCGATCATGGGCGGCATTGCCCTCGATACCGGGGACGCCGCCGCTGCGAAAAGCCTCGATGCTCGATTTCAGGATGGCCATCATCACTTCTACCTCGCTGGGTTGGTGTCGAACACAGCTTACGGGTCACGGTCCGCTGCACCTGCCATCAAACCCGTTAGTCTACTATTTTGGTAGAAAGGAATTGGCGTTGCGCGCGCGTCTGGGAAACTCTTTTTCCCCCGGACGCGCAAAACCCGGAACGAGAGGCTTATCTCTGGCTCGGCCAGCGATGCGAGGCACCGACATGCGTATCGGGCAGGCGGTCACCTCGGCCAAACAATCGGTTTCGCAAGGAGCCCTTGCCATACGCCGTCTTGTAAAGTCCGCGCTCCTGCAGGACCGGCACAACATGGTCGATCACATCTTCGTAGCTTTCCGGCACCACTGTGCGGGTGATGTTGAAGCCGTCGATCTCCCCCTCCTCGACCCACGCGCCGAGAGCCGTGGCGACATCCGCGCCTGTGCCCACCAGCACCGGATAGCGCCCGCCAAGGGCTGCCTCCTCCAGAATGCGCCGCCGCGTCCACCCGGCAGCCCGGGCAATTTCGACCGCCGACTGGCTGGCATTCGAAGCGCCATAGGTGATTGGCGCATCGAGATCGTATTGTGAAAAATCGATGCCGGTGCTGGCCGAGAAATGCGCAAGCCCTGCTTCCGGATTGGCATGTGCGAGATAGTCCGCATGCTTCTCGCGGGCCACGGCGTCCGTCTCGCCGGTGACGATGGTGATCCCGACGAAGATGCGCAGCGCATCCTTGCCCCGCCCGGCATCCACAGCCTCCTGCCGCAACTGCCGCGCTGTCTTCCGGGCGGCAGCCGGTGTGGTGGCGGTGATGAAGATGCACTCCCCGTGGCGGGCGGCAAAGGCACGACCGCGGCCGGAGGTTCCCGCCTGGTAGAGAAGCGGCGTGCGCTGCCGCGATGGCTCGGCGAGATGGATGCCGTGCGACCGGTAGTAGGGCCCGTCATGGGCGATGGGCCGAACACGGGAGGGATCGGCATAGACCCGCGCCGCCTTGTCGCGCCGCACCGCGTCATCTGCCCAACTGCCTTCCCACAGCTTGTAGAGCACGTCCATATAGTCGTCGGCGCGGTCGTAGCGGCTGTCATGCTCGGCGAGACCCGCGTCCCCCAGCGCCCGCGCCGCGCTGTCGAGATAGCCGGTGACGATGTTCCAGCCGATCCGCCCCTCGGTCAGATGATCGAGCGTCGAAAAGCGGCGGGCAAACAGGTACGGCGCCTCCGCGCTCTGATTGGCGGTCACGCCGAAACCGAGGTTCTGCGTCACCGCCGCCATGGCCGAGATCAGCATCGCGGGGTCGTTGACCGGCAGCTGGATCGCCTCCCTGAGGCTCAGGTCCGCCGAGCCGCCATAGACATCGTAGACCCCGATGATATCGGCGAGAAACAATCCATCGAACAGGCCGCGCTCCAGCGTACGGGCTAGCGACGTCCAGTAGGGCAGCGTCGTGTAGAGATCCGACTGGTCACGCGGATGGGTCCAGAGCCCGTGGTTGATGTGGCCGACGCAATTCATGCCGAACGCGTTGAAGAGAATCTGCTTCCTGTCGGTCGTCATCGTGCGCCTCCGGTTACGGCACGCGTTTTCACCCGGCGGAACGGCAAGATCAAGACGCAAGGGCTGCGCGACACCTGAACAGCGAACGCACTGTCATCCGAATGCGAGACTGTGCCTTTGGCACGGAATCTGCGAAAACACCCCGTCGCACGCAGACAGGCACCGCACAAAGACCATAACGGGAATACCATGAAGAAGATCGGCTTTCTCTCCTTCGGCCACTGGACGCCCTCGACCCAGTCGCAGACGCGCAGCGCGGCGGATACGCTGCTGCAGTCGATCGACCTTGCCGTCGCGGCGGAAGAGCTCGGGGCCGATGGCGCTTATTTCCGGGTGCACCATTTCGCCCGCCAGCTGGCATCGCCCTTCCCGCTGCTGGCCGCTGTCGGCGCACGCACCAGCCGGATCGAGATCGGCACCGCCGTCATCGACATGCGGTATGAAAACCCGCTCTACATGGCGGAGGATGCGGGCGCTGCCGACATCATCTCCGGCGGTCGCCTTCAGCTGGGCATCAGCCGTGGCTCGCCGGAACAGGTTATCGATGGCTGGCGCCATTTCGGCTACGCACCTGTTGACGGCGAGACCAGCGGCGACATGGCCCGCCGTCATGCCGAGGTCTTCTACGATGTGCTGCGCGGCGAAGGCTTCGCCGAGCCCAATCCCAACCCGATGTTCCCCAACCCGCCGGGCCTCCTGCGGCTGGAACCCCACTCACCCGGCCTGCGCGACCGGATCTGGTGGGGGGCAAGTTCCAATGCGACCGCGATCTGGGCTGCAAAGCTCGGCATGAACCTGCAAAGCTCGACCCTCAAGGATGACGAGACGGGCGAGCCCTTTCATGTGCAGCAGGCAGACCAGATCCGCGCCTACCGCGCCGCCTTCAAGGCCGCGGGCCATACCCGCACCCCGCGCGTCTCCGTCAGCCGCAGCATCTTTGCCATCACCAACGATATGGATCGCGCCTATTTCGGCCGCCAAGGGGAATCCGGCGACAAGATCGGCTTTATCGATGCCGACACCCGCGCGATCTTCGGCCGCGGCTATGCCGCCGAGCCGGACATCCTCATCGATCAGTTGCGAAGCGACGAAGCCATCGCCGAGGCCGACACCCTCCTCCTCACCGTCCCCAACCAGCTCGGCGTCGATTACAACGCCCATGTGATCGAATCCATCCTGACAGAGGTCGCGCCGGCGCTGGGCTGGCGGTAACCGAAGACGAGGGAATCTTACCCCTCTGCCAGCATCGCAACCAGCACGTCCGACTGCGAGACGATGCCGACGAGGCGATGTGTGGCGTCGGTGACAGGCAGATGATGAAGGCCGCCTTCGGCAAACAGAAGGATGGCCTCGGAAAGCGAGCTTTCAGACGAGACCGTCCGCACGAGGCTGGTCATGATGTCCTTCACGGTGCCGTTCGGCGCAGTGGCGCCGGAAACGGCCAGCTGGTAGCGGCGGCGCAGGCCGATGGTCGGGCGGCCCCGGGTCCAGTCCGCCCGGTCGAGAATATCGGTCTGCGTCAGAATGCCGATGACGCGGGCGTTGTCGTCGGTCACCGGCAAGGCCTTGATGTGGTGGGCGCGCAGAAGCGCGTGCGCTTCCGAGAGCGAGGCATCCGGCGCAATCGCAATCACGTCGCGCGACATGATCTGTCCGCACGGCGTCTGACCGGACCGGCGCTGGAACGAGCGCAGCTCCGTGCGCTTCAGGATCGTGACTAGCTCGTCGCGCTGGATGTCGAGCACCCTGTCGTAATCCTTCAGCACGGCATCGAGATCTTCGGCGGCAAAGCCGATCCGCGCTGTCGGCGGCGGATCTTTCGTCTGATGGGCGCCGAGCGCCGGCGTGGCCACATGCGGATAGCGGCGGCCGGTAAGATTGTTGAAGAGCAGTGCGGCGACGAGAAGCAGCAGCGAATTTCCCGCCACCGGCCACAACAGAAAGCCGTAACCGAGATCGTGGATGGCCGGGCCACCGAGCACGGCGGTCAGCGCGATCGCACCGCTGGGCGGATGCAGGCAGCGCAGGCTCATCATGGTGCCGATGGCGATCGCTCCGGCCAGCGCCGCGCCCAGCATCGGATCGGGCACGAGCTTTGCCACCGTCACCCCCACGAAGGCCGCGACAAGATTGCCGCCGATCAGCGACCAGGGCTGAGCGAGCGGACTGGAGGGCACGGCGAAAAGCAGAACCGCCGACGCACCCATCGGCGCCACCAATGCCGGCGACAGGGGCAAGGTCGCGGTCAGGAAAGCGCCGAGGAGGCCGGTCAGAAGGAGACCGAAAAGGGCGCCGCCTGCCGAGCGAAACCGCTCCTTCGGACTGACGGGTGAAGCCGGCCACGGCATGAACCGGGTGAAGCGGGAAAATGTGGTGGATGTCATGCAGTCTTCTCCGCAGGGCTGATAAACGTCAGACAGCAGGCCTGTTGGCAGCAAAAGCCCAGATCATGATGATCGCCAGGATCTCACCCAGAGACGAGCGTGGTCCATGCCCGACACAAGGCGAATGCAAATACGGCACGTCGTCTCGACAGCGCAGATCTCCTGATATTAAACGAAGCCCCCTGCGAGAGAGTACAGCATGGCTGCGCAACCTGCGTCCGTTCTGCGGCGCCATATCGGCTTTCAAGCAACTTATCCTTCGCCCTGCCCGTCCAGATCATGCTGGCGGGCCGCGATATCGGGTGGTGTCCAGCCGCGTTCCGTTCGGTCGTGCCGTGCGCTGCGGTCGCCCATCATGGCCTGTTCGAGCACCTCCGAGATCTCGCGGGCGCGAGCGATATATTCCTTGTTCTCGAACACCGGCACGTCGTCCTTCCAGAGCGGCGCAAGCTGGCGCAGGCCCCAATTGTCCTGCTTGACGAAGACGGCCTTGCTCTTTTCCACGTCGAAGGGATGCATTCCAAGACTCTGCAACGCATAGCCGGCAGCCCGGACCGAGCTGTCGAACACCTCGCGCACGATGTCGTCGGCACCGGCCTCGTAGAGCTGGTAGACGTGATTGCGATCATAGGCGCGCGCGATGACGTGAATGTTCGGGTTCTCGTGCTTGGCATGACGAACGATGCTGAGGGCACGCTCGATGTCGTCAATCGCAACCACCAGCAGCCGCGCCTTGCGCAGGCCGGCGGAGTGCAGGAGATCCGGCCGGCCGGCATCGCCGAAGAAGGAGCGGATGCCGAACTTGCGCAGTCCGTCGATGACATCGGAGCGGCTGTCGAGCACGATGGTCTTGTGGCCGTTCGCCAGCAGCATCCGGTTGATGATCTGCCCGAAGCGGCCGAGCCCGGCGATGATGACCGAGGCCTCTTCCGCGATTTCGTCCGCCTCCCGCATCTGTCCCCGATCGAGCCGCGGCAGGATGACCTTGTCGAAGAGGATGAAGAGCGCCGGCGTCAGCAGCATGGAAAAGGCGATGACCAGCATGAGAATGGCCGCGAGCTCGGAGGGCAGCACGGCATTCTGGACGGTGAAGGAGACAAGAACGAAGCCGAACTCGCCGGCCTGCGCCAGTCCCAGCGCCAGCAGCCAGCGGTCCGAACCACGCAAGCTGTAAATATATCCGATCAGCCACAGCACCGCCGCCTTGATGACGATGACGCCGAGCGTCAGCAGGAGGACGAGGCCGAGATTGGCCGTGAGCAGTGAGAAATCTATGCCGGCACCGACCGTGATGAAGAACAGGCCGAGCAGCAGCCCCTTGAACGGCTCGATATCGCTTTCCAGCTCGTGGCGGAACTCGCTGTTGGCGAGCACCACACCGGCGAGAAATGTGCCGAGCGCGGGGGAAAGGCCGACCATGCTCATCAGCAACGCGGTGGAAACGACCAGCAGCAGAGCCGCAGCGGTGAACATTTCGCGCAGCCGCGAGGCCGCGATCAGCCGGAAGATCGGGCGAGACAGGAAGTGCCCGGCCACCACGACGAAGGCGATCGCGAGAAGCGTGACCAGCGCCACCTGCCATCCGGGAAGGTCGGACACGAGCGTTGCCGAATTGCCGGCACCATGGGCAGCATGGTCGCCGCCCTGCAAGGTGCCGAGTGCCAGAAGCGGCAGAACCGCCAGCATGGGAATGACAGCGATATCCTGAAACAGGAGCACGGAGAAGCTGGAGCGCCCGCCCTGCGACTTCAAAAGCCCTTTCTCGCTCAGCGTCTGCAGCACGATCGCGGTCGATGAGAGCGACAAAATGAGCCCGACCGCCAATGCCGTCTGCCAGGGCAACCCGGCCGCAAGCCCGATCCCCGTGACGACCGCCGCAGAGCCCGCCACCTGCAGGCCGCCGAGCCCGAGGAGCCGGGCGCGCATGTCCCACAGGGCCTGCGGCTGAAGCTCGAGCCCGACCAGAAACAGCATCATGACGACGCCGAACTCCGCGAAATGCTGCAGATCCTGCGTTTCGTTGCCGACGAAGTGGAAAACGGGGCCAATGACGATGCCGGCGATGAGATAGCCAAGGACCGAACCAAGCCCGAGGCGGGCCGCGATGATGACGGATGTGACGGCGGCCGCGAGATAGACGAAGGCCTGGAACATGAAGCCGCTCATTCGGAGATCCTTGCGGTGATGGAACTGGGAGATGGCCTCGTTTCGGAAGGCGTCGGACCACGAATGGCGTCGATCAGTGGAATCTCGCCATCGTCCAGAAGCTCGCGCCTCAGGACGGCTTCCAGATCGAGCGTGTCGTCACGCAAGGCCGAGAGCAGACGAAGATAGGCGGCGATATGGGCATCCCCGCGTCCGTCGGTGGCTGAATCATGGGCGGAGAAAAGCGCGAACGGCGGCACGAAGCGCATGCCGCAGAGCAAAGCCGTCTGCTCCAGCGGCGAAAGCAGCGTCCGAAGCCTGAAATGGTTGGAGCCCTCCTCGCGATAGGCATCGCGCGCACCGCCGGTGGTGACGACCGGAAGAAACAGCTTGCCCGCCAGCTTCGAGCCGCTTTGGCCATAAGCGAAACCGTATTCCAGCACGAGATCCTGCCACTCCTTCAGGAGAGCCGGCAGCGAATACCAGTAGATTGGAAACTGAAAGATGATGACGTCATGCGCCACCAATCGCGCCTGTTCCGCATCGATATCGATGTTGAAACGAGGATATTCCGCATAGAGATCGACGAAGGTTATCCCTTCGAGCTGCCGTGCCCTCTCCGCCATGCGGACGTTAAGGCGCGAATGCCTCTGACCGGGATGGGCAAACAGGATCAGGACGCGCGCCATGATGTCTTCCTCGGGCATTCATCACTGGGACGACCTTGTCCGGTTTGGAGCCGGATGGAGATCGACACGACAGAGCAAGGGGAGATCCGAAAACGGGGTGACGGCCACCGCGATGGCCGCTGCGACAATCGGTGTTGCGGGAAGATCTTGTCAAGCGGCAAGACGGATGCGATGGTGGTGGCGAGCGTAACGCTCCCGATGTGCACATCTTATTGCCGGCCGGCGCCCTTTCAGGAACCGTCAGTCGCCGGAGAGAATAAGATTTGGCACTTTTCTTCGTTCTTTTTTCGAGCCAACCCCTTTTCATGACGGACGTGTGGTGAGATAAGGAGCGCCGAAGTCACCATACCACCGCCCCAGCGGGCGACAGAGATCAAGGTTCGAGATGCAGGTTCTGGTTCGAGACAACAATGTTGAGCAGGCGCTGCGCGTGCTCAAGAAGAAGCTTCAGCGCGAAGGCGTCTTCCGCGAAATGCGTATGCGCGAAGCCTATGAAAAGCCTTCCGTGAAGCGTGCTCGCCAGAAGGCTGAAGCTGTTTCCCGCCAGCGCAAGAACGCCCGCAAGCAGTTGCAGCGCGAAGGCCTCCTGCCCGGCCCGAAGAAAAAAGTTGTAACGCGCTAAGATCCGAACGGCGCCGTCGGACGGTATCCGACTGTGCGCGGCTGGTCTTCGAAAACACCTCGGAACGACGCACAGCGTCGTGCCGGGGTTTTCTGCGTTTGGCTATGCCTGCCTGGCTTTTGGCCATATCTGACGGACTGTGTTGAAGCGGGTCAATCTGCAAGATGCAGACCGGCCACCTCGACCGGCCTGCACCAGCTACAGGGTGTTATGAAGCCTCGTCGAACAACGTCTTGAACTGACGGGGCTGGCAGCGGAGATATTGCGGAGCGGCGTGAACGCTCGCGCCGAAATGCGCGGCCGCATGCCAGGGCCAGCGGGGATCGTAGAGAATCGTCCGGGCCAGCGCGATCATGTCGGCATCACCCGTTCCGATGATCGATTCGGCCTGCTCGAACTCGGTGATCAACCCGACGGCTACGACGGGTATGGACACGGCCTGCTTCACATCACGCGCGAGCGGCACCTGGTAGCTGGGACCGACGGGAATAGCCTGCGCATCGCTCAGACCACCGCTCGAAACATGGATCGCGGCGCAACCCCGGGCCTCGAGCGCCTTTGCGAAGGCGACGGTCTGCGCGCTGTCCCAGCCACCCTCGACCCAGTCCGTTCCCGAGACCCGCATGGTAACCGGGCGCTCCGCGGGGAAAGCCTCCCGAACGGCATCGAAGACCTCAAGAGGAAACCGCATGCGGTTCTCCAGCGAACCGCCATATTCATCGACGCGGGTATTGGACAAAGGCGAGAGGAACTGGTGCAGGAGATAGCCATGGGCTCCATGGATCTGCACGGCATCGATGCCGAGACGCGCTGCCCTGCGCGCAGCATCGGCGAAGCCGTTTCTGATCCGCTCGAGGCCTTCGGCATCCAGCGCTTCCGGCGCGTCATAGGATGGCTTGAATGCGGATGCCGAAGGCGCCACCGTCTTCCATCCGAGCGAATGATCGGGCGGCAGCTGCGCGCCGCCCTTCCAGGGCAGATCGGTGGATGCCTTGCGGCCGGCGTGTCCGAGCTGGATGGCAATCGGCATGTCCGACCAGCGGCGAATACCCTCAAGGACACGCGCCATCGCCGCTTCGCAGGCGTCGTTCCACAGCCCGACATCGCCGAAACTGATGCGCCCCTCCGGTGTCACCGCCGTCGCCTCGATGGTGAGAAGGCCGGCACCCGACTGGGCAAGCATGCCGAGATGGGTCAGGTGCCAATCGGTCATTTCACCGTTCTCGGCGGAATACTGGCACATGGGCGCGATGACGATCCGATTGCGCAACGTCAGACCGCCGACATCTATCGGCGAAAAAAGTTTGGGTGAAGCCATATCGATCTCCTGAAGGCATGAGCACGGCTCGGGTACAGCCGCTGCTGCGTGGGGATATAGGGTCGCAATCCGTCCGTTTCATGCATCGGTACGCTGAAGACAGCGCGTCCCGCGCCGGAAACTTTGCAGTGGCTTGCGAAAATCGCCGAGGCACGCGACAACTGCGCAACGACATCGCCCGCAGCAGCAGGCAAGGAGGGAGTGCGCATGTTCGACCACGTTTCCATCGGCGTCCGGGACATCGACCGGTCGCGCACCTTTTACGATGCCGCCCTCTCCCCGCTCGGCTATGGCAGGCTGACGAGCGGTGCGAAGATGCTGGGATACGGAGAGGAACAGGTCGGGCTCTGGGTCACGCAGGCCGAACATCCCGTCCGTCCCGACCTGCGGTCAGGCCTTCACTTCTGCTTCAAGGCCTATAGCGAAGAGGCCGTCGAAGCCTTTCACGCTGCCGCCATCGCACATGGCGGAGAGGACAACGGCGCTCCGGGCCTGCGCCCGGAATACGCCACCTTCTACTACGCCGCCTTCGTCATCGACCCGGACGGCTACCGGCTGGAGGCCTTCTTTCACAAGCCTGATCTGTAATTCGCAACCTCAGGGGCAATGGATCAGACGGGAATCTGAGCAGCGACCTCCCGGTCTGAAGGACGCTCGCTCTCCGAAAGCCCGTTGGCGACGCCGACACGATCGGCCTCGTTCCGGTTCTGGCTCATCTTTCGCTTGCCCTCCAGATGCGTGATCGGCATGCGCAGACCGACAATGCCACGCAACTGGGAGGCGATGAAGTCGGCCGGAGCGTCGTCCACCGCCCACGGAAGAGCCCTCTCTTCTTCGTGAAGCTTCGTCAGCCGTGTCACCACATCCAGCAGGCGCTCGGCATCGTCGAAGAACTCCATGGGTCCCCGCGCCTGCACCGTCACGTAGTTCCAGGTCGGCACCACCTTGCCCGTCTGCTGCTTGGTCGCATACCAGGCCGGCGTGACATAGGCATCCGACCCCATGAAGATCGCCAGTCCTTCGCCAATCGGAAGAACCCGCCATTGCGGATTGGCTCTGGCGAAATGCCCGTAGAGAACGCCATGCTCTCCTTCGCCTTCCTCCAGAAAGAGAGGAAGCGGCGTCGCGAACGGTCCCTCTGACGTGGCGGTGATCACGTTCGCCAATCGTGCGGCCCGCACCGTTGCCAGCATGGCACTGCGATCGTCAAGGCGGAAGGCAGGCGGTGTGTACATGGCGGCATTCCTCTTCAAGTCCGGGGACGACCGCAGAAGGAAGCTTCGAGAACAGCCCGCTCCCTATGGCCGACGATCCTTCAGCATCTATCAGACATTCAGCGACGTCTGACAGTGGAAAGCGCGTTTCGGCCGCAGGCGCGGACATTCTCAGCCTCTAAATGAGCCGGCAGGATGGAATAGGATTTCCCTTCCACCTGCATATTCGCGAACTTCTTCTTTGTCTATAAAATGACTAGGCAATAACGTGAGCGAAGCTCGGAACCTGAGCTGCCCGGTCGCCGGGTCCATCTGTCATGCAAAGGACGGGCCTGCCGGTGCCTTCACATCGGGGCCCGCCTTCCCATCGAGGAAGACGCCATGAGCCCGCTTCACGCCCTGCGCTCCCCTGCTCCTGAAAATACTACCGGAATCGATCGCGAGCATCTCTTTGCCCGTGCCACCTCCATTGCCGCAAATCTGAGAGCCCGTGGCGCGGAGCTCGACCGCGAGGGCCGTCCTCCCTTCAGCGAGATCACCGAACTGAAGGCCGCCGGCCTGCTGAATGCTCTGCATCCGCCCGAGATCGGCGGCGGCGGGCTCGACTGGGTCGATGGGCTGCGTCTGGTGCGCATCCTCGCGCGCGGCGAGAGCTCGATCGGCCAGCTGCTGGGCTATCACTTCGTCAACAGCCAGTACATTTCCTGGGCGGCCGACGACAGCGATCTTGCCCGGCGGCTATCAGTGGAAACCGTGGAAAAAAGCCTCTATTGGGGCGCTGCCGTCAACCCGCGCGACCCCGGCCTCGTGCTGACATGGCAAGACAACCACTACGCGCTCAACGGCCGCAAGACGTTCTCCACAGGCGCCCGGATTTCCGACCGCATCAATGCCAGCGCCGCCTTTGGCGACCGGATCGCCAACATCGTCCTGTCCACGGACAGGCCGGGCTACATCGCCAATGACGACTGGGACAATATCGGTCAGCGCCTGTCCGATAGCGGCAGTGTCGAATTCAGGGACTTCCCGGTCTATGAGAGCGACTTCCTGCTGCCCCTCGCAGCACCCGACGCGGCCCCGAAGATACAGGCGACCTTCAACACGCCGCTGATCCAGCTGGTGTTCGCCAATTTCTACATCGGAACCGCCGAAGGTGCGCTGGCCGAAGCGCTCGATTACGTACGCGACACCACCCGCCCCTGGCTCACCTCCGGCGTCGAGCGCGCCGCAGACGACCCGTATATTCTGGAGCGCGTCGGCGAGTTTCGCTCAGCCCTCAAGGCGGCAGCGGCGTTGGCCGACAGTGCCGGTCATGCGGTACAGACAGCCCTTGCCCGCGGACCTGATGTCACCGAGCGAGAACGCGGAGAGGCCGCCATCGAGGCCTACGAATCCAAGGTCAACGCGACCCATGTTTCGCTGGATATCACCGCCCGCATCTTCGAACTCATGGGCGCGCGCGCAACGGCGGGCCATTACCGCTTCGACCGCTACTGGCGAAATGTTCGCACGCACACGCTCCACGATCCGGTGTTCTACAAGGCCCGCGAAGTCGGTGACTTCGCCCTGAACGACCGGGTTCCCGCGCCAAGCCTCTATAGCTGAGTCAACCGCTTCAACGAAAGCACCGCCATTCCAAGGGATGGCGGTGTTTCTTCAAGATAAGGCGGCCACTGGGACGACGCGCCGTCCACCTCTCCCGTTCAGTTCTGCCCGGAGGCCAGCTTCTGCTCCATGCGCCCGAGATCGCGATAGGCGGCGCCGGGATGCGGCGCGGCGAGGCGCGGGCCTTCGCCGGACAACTTCTCGCGCAGCGTCCCCGGCCGGTACTCCCTCTTGTACACGCCGCGTTTCTGCAATTCCGGCACCAGCAGATCGACCGCGTCCTCGAACGTCTCCGGCGTCACGGCATACGCCAGGTTGAAGCCGTCGACATCGGTTTCCTCGACCCATTCCTGCATCAGGTCGGCCACCGTCTGCGGCGAGCCGACGAAAACCGGGCCGAAGCCGCCAATGCCGACCCAGTCGGCCATTTCCCGCACCGTCCATTCCTTGCCGGGATCGATGGTGGTGAAGGTTTCCACAGCCGATTGCACGGCGTTGGTGTGCCGATGACGCAGAATTTCGTCCGGCGAGAACTGCCCGAAATCGATGCCCGTCCACCCGGAGATCAGCGTCAGCGCCCCCTCATAGGAAACGTAACGGCGATATTCGTCGAACTTCCGCTTGGCATCCGCATCCGTCTCGCCGACGATCACGGTCTGCAGGTTGAAGGCGAGAATGCCGCGCGGATCGCGACCTGCCTTCGCCGCGGCTTCGCGGACATTCGCGACGTACCGCTTCAGCACCGCCTTCGACGGCGCGGCAACGAAGATGCACTCGGCGTGCTGTCCGGCGAAATCCTTGCCCCGGCTGGACGCGCCGGCTTGGTACAGAACCGGCGTTCGCTGGGGAGAAGGCTCCGACAGGTGAATGCCCGGCACGCTGAAATGCGGGCCCTGATGCCCGATCGCGTGGACCTTCGACGGGTGCGTGAAGATCCCCGTCTCGCGGTCGCGCACCACCGCATCGTCTTCCCAGCTACCCTCCCAGAGCTTGTAACAGACCTCCAGATACTCCTCCGCCACGTCATAGCGGTTGTCATGCTGCATCTGTCCGGCCTGCCCGACATTCAGCGCGCCGCTGTTGAGATAGGAGGTCACGATGTTCCAGCCAACGCGGCCCTTGGTCAGGTGATCGAGCGTCGAGATGCGGCGGGCGAACGTGTAGGGGTGCTCGAACGACAATGATGCGGTCAGGCCGAAGCCGAGATGTTCGGTCAGATAGGCCATGGTCGGAATGAGCTGCAACGGGTCGTTCACCGGCACCTGGGCCGAGTGTTTCAGCGCCGCGTTCACATTGCCGTTGAGCACGTCGTAGACGCCGAGAACGTCGGCGATGAACAGCCCGTCGAACTTGCCGCGCTCCAGCGTGCGTGCGAGCTTCACCCAGTAGTCGAGGTCCTTGTAGGATGCGGACTGGTCGCGCGGATGCCGCCAGAGACCGGGAGACTGGTGCCCGACGCAGTTCATATCGAAGGCATTCAGCCGGATTTCGCGTGTCATGCTCGTCTCCTTGGCCTCAGAGTGCGCCGCTTCTGGGCGGGGCTACGTCATTGAGGTGATAGTTGCCGGCCACGTGGTATTTCCAGCGGACGGGGTCGTGCAGCGTGTGGGTCCGGGCGTTGCGCCAGTGGCGGTCGAGGTTCAGCCCTTCGCGTGCCGATGCGGTGCCGGCGAGTTCGAACAGCGTGTTGGTGGCCTCGATGGCGATTTCGGTGGTCAGCACCTTGGCGCTGGCGACGGCGAGCGAGGCCGCAATAGCGGTCTCCTCGGTCAGATCGACCTGAGCATGATCGACCTTGCGGCCGGCATATTCCACCATGGCGGTTGCCGCCTCGATGCGGATCGCGACCTGCCCGACCCGGGCGATCGTCAACGGATCTTCCGATGCCCGCTCGACGCCGCTGTTCGTCCAGGGACGCGAGGTCGTGCGGATGAAGCGCACCATGTCGGCAAAGGCCGCCCGCGCAATGCCGAGGTCGATACCCGCATGGATGATCTGCCCGACGGAACCGATCGTGCCCGGCCGCTCGAAGCCCTTGTGGTGGCGAACCACGGCGCTCGGGGGCACGCGGACACCGTCGAGAATGGTCGTGCCGCTGCCGGTCGTGCGCTGGCCGATGCCGTCCCAGTCATCGACGATCTCCACACCTTCGGTGCCGCGCGGCACGAAGGACATGGTGATCTTCTCGTCCTCGTCGAGCGCGAAAATGGCGATCCAGTCGGCAAAGAGCACGCCGGTGGAATAGAACTTGCGACCGTCGATGCGGAAACCCGCGCCCTCCCGCGTCAGACGCGTATTGTAGTGCCCGACCGTCTTCGTTCCCGTTTCCGAAAGGGCATTGCCGAACCGGTCGCCGGCCAGCGCGCGGCCGTAGTAGAACCGCTTCTGATCTTCCGTCCCGTCATGGCGCAGCGCTTCCAGAATGTAGAAATGGTTCTGCGGGATCTGCCCGATGGAACCGTCGGCTTCAGAAAGGATGGCGGTGACCTCGGCCAGAACGGCGTTGGAAACGTCGATACCGCCATATTCGGCCGGCACGGTGATGGCGAGAAGACCTGATGCGGCGAGCCGGTCCATCTCAGCATGCGGCAGGATCCGGTCGCGATCGCGATCGCTTGCCGTCGCGGCGAATTCGGGGGCCAGGCTGCGGGCGACCGCAAGCGCATCTTCCTCGCTCGCGATCCTGTCGGCCGCCCGATCATTGTCGTGGGTGTTGAGGCGTATCAGTTTGGTCATGGCACTTCTCCCTGAGACCCGGCGCGTCACGCGCGGGCCACGGCCTTGCGATTGGCAAAGCTGATGGCGAGGACGGCAAAGATCAGGAGGCCGGTGCCCACCTGCTGCCAGTAGAAATTCAGTCCCGTCAGCAGCAATCCGTTGGCAACGATGCTGAGCAGCAACACGCCGAGCACCGTGCCTGCGATATTCGGCCGCCCATGCGGGCTGAGCGTCGTGCCGATGAAGGTCGCGCCGATGGCGTTGAGAAGGAAGGCATTGCCGGACGAGGGAATATAAACCGTGACGGTCGAGGTCAGCACCAGCCCGGCAATCGCCGCGATGACGGAAACGAGGAGATAGGTGACCGCGACATGCGCCTTCAGCGCGATGCCGGAATAACGCACCACATTCGCCTCGATGCCGGTGGCCAGCACCACGCGGCCGAAGCGGCTTTTCGTGAGGATGACGGCTGCGGCTGCGATGACGACAGCCGCGACGATCAGCGGCACCGGCACACCGGCGATCACGCCGCGGCCGAAAAACCGAAAGCTTTCGGGAATACCGGCCGGCGGCAGGTAGACCGGATTGCCGCCATTGGTGAGGATTTGCTGGGCGCTGCGGCCGATGAACAGTGTGCCGAGCGTTGCCAGAAACGGCGAGATGCCGATGCCCGAGATCAGCACCGCATTGAAGAGACCGACCAGCGCTCCACCGCCGATACCGGCAAGGGCTGCAAGCGGCACCGGTTGCCCGGCCAGCACCAGCGAGACGAAGGTCAAGCTCGAAAAATCGATGGCCGTTCCGACGGAAAGATCGATGCCGCCTGCGGCGACCGCAAAGGTCATGGCAATGGAGACGATGGCAAGCAGCGTGAAATTGTTGACAAGGATGCTCTGCAGGTTGGCGGAGGTGAGGAAGCTTGGCGCGGCCACCGAGAAGGCGGCAAACACCGCGACCAAGGCCACGACCAGCGCATACCGGGCAGAGCGACGCAGCAGGCCAGAAGAAAGCCGGGTCGAGGGATCGGACACGAGCGTCATGCCGACGTCTCCTGTTTGCGTATCAGCGTTGTGGCGGAAACGACGAAGAGGATCAGGAGACCCTGAATGCCGCTGACCAGCGTGCTGGAGAGGTTGAGAAGCTGGAACCCGTTGACGAGGAATCCGACGAACAGCGCCGAGAGCAACGTGCCGGTGACGGTCGGCACCAGCCGGCGCGAGAACACGGTGCCAAGCAGCGCGGTCACTACCACCGGCAGCAGGAGATCGCCGGCGCCCGTCGTGCTGCCGCTGAGGTAGGAGACAGAGAGAATGCCGGCAATGCCGCCGCAGAAGCCGCTGAACAGGAAGGAACCGGCGATAAACGGCTTGACGGCGAGACCGGACGCCCGCGCGGCTTCGGGAAACGCACCGACAGCGTAAAGCCGCAAGCCGAGCGGCGTGGCCTGCACCACCAGCGCCGCGATCAGTGTGAAACCAAGGAGGACATAAGCGAGAACGGGGATATCGAACGGACCGCTGCCCGAGAGCAGCGTGAGCAGATCGCCGGTCGCGGGAATGACGGTGTTCTGCGTCAGGACAAGTTCCAGTCCGGCGACGACGTTCATGACGGCAAGCGTTGCCAGCAGCGGCACGATGCCGGCAAGCGTGATGGCGAGCGCATTGACGATGCCGATGGCAAGCCCCGTCGCCAGCGCGCCGGCAACGGCAACGGCATCCCCGAACCCCGCCTGCGACAGCGCCGCATAGACGGCGGCGCTGAGGCCCATGTTGGCCGCGAGCGACAGGTCGATACCACCCGTCACCACATTGCCCCCGCCGGCGATCATCACGACCGTAAGCCCGATGGCGAGCACGCCCGCGATGGCCGACTGGCCGAGCACATTGCCGATATTGCCGACCGACAGAAAATATGGCGCGGACACGGAGAAGACGATGAGCACCGCGACGAAGACCGCAAGCGATCCGCCGCGCAAGAGAAGCGTCGCAATCCGCCGTCCCGCCGTGCCCGAGGATGCTCGCAAGCCACGAGCCTGCGCAGGTTCGTTGCCGTCCGGCTGCGAACTGCGGAAAGGCAATGCCTCAACCGACATGACGCAAAGCCTCTGAGGAACCGGTGACATCGGCAAGGACCGCATCGACGCTGGTCTTGGCTGTGTCGAGCGCCGCGGCTATGCGTCCGCGGAAGAGCACGAGGATGCGGTCAGTGATGCCGAGTAGCTCCGGCAGGTCCGACGACAGCACGATGACGCCGGCGCCGCGCCCGGCAAGATCGGCGATCAGTTGGTAGATCTCCACCTTGGCGCCGACATCCACACCGACGGTCGGCTCGTCGAGCAGGTAGATTTCCGAATGGCGGCTCAGCCACTTGGCGATGGCCACCTTCTGCTGGTTGCCACCGGACAGGGTGCGCACCAGCGCATCGCGACCGGCCGTCTTGATCTGCAGGCGCTCGATCAGCTGGTTCGCTTCCGCCGCTTCAGTGCCGGCGTCCAGAAGCCCGAAGCGGGTGAAACGGTCGAGGCTCGCCAGCGTCATGTTCTCCGCCACGCTGAGGTCGAGCGCCACGCCATGGCGGCGGCGATCCTCGGGCACGAGCGCCAGCCGCCGACGCGCCGCCTGCGCCGGTGTCTTCGACCAGACTTTCTCGCCTTCCACCTCGACATGCCCTGAGACGGGTTGCTCCAGCCCGAACAGGGTGCGGACCAGATCCTTGGCGCCCGAACCGAGAAGGCCGGTCAGCCCGAGCACTTCGCCACGGCGCAGCGTAAAGCTCACATCCTCGTAGCGGCCGGGCGCGCTCAAACCCTCCACACGCAGAAGCGTTGCACCGAGCGCCGTGGTCCGTTCCGGGTAGAGTTCACCAATGTCGCGATTGACCATCAGACCCGCGATCTCCGTGGCAGAGGTCTCCGCCACCGGCTTCGTCGCGACGTCGCGGCCGTTGCGCAGAACGGTGACCGTGTCGCAGAGATCCTCGATCTCGCCGAGATAGTGGGAAATGTAGATGACCGTGATGCCATCGTCGCGCAGACGGCGGATGAGCTGGAAGAGCATATCGGCCTCGCGACGGACAAGGGCAGCCGTCGGCTCATCGAAGACGAGAACCTTCGGAGCGTGCAGCAATGCGCGCGTGATCTGCACGATCTGCTTTTCTGCCGTGGAGAGTTCGGCGATCAGCGCCGAATTCGGCAGGCGGAGGCCGAAATAGCGTTCGAGAACCTCGGCAGCACGACGCTGCATCTGGCGCCGGTCGAGAAACGGCGTCCCCGCAATGCGCGGCTCGCGGCCGAGAAACAGAGATTCGCCAACCGTGAACGTCGGCACCAGCAGGCGATCCTGATGGATGAAGTGGATGCCAAGCGCCTCGACCTCGTGCGGGGTCAGATGATCGTGAACGACCCCGTCGATCTCGATCTCTCCCCCATCCGCCCGTTGCAGCCCTGCGAGCAACTTGATCAACGTCGATTTTCCGGCACCGTTCTGCCCGACAAGACCGTGTACCGATCCGCGTGCGACCGTCAGCGACACGCCGGAGAGAGCTTTCGTTCCGCCGAAACTCTTCTCGATCCCGGTCAACCGGATCACCGGGCGAACGATCCCATCTTCTTGAGGCCTCGGGGGCTCTTGGGGCGATGTCATCTCGTAAACTCCTGCCTGCGATAGCCTCGACACACCATCGGGGATCGCGACCCGCGTTGCCGCAGTCCCCTTCGAACGGCCGGGAGGATCAGCCGATACCGAGTTTCCTGGTGATGTCGTTGACGTTCGCCTTGTTGGCGAGAAGCGCTGGAACATAGGTCTCGCGCGGCAGCGTCTCCCCGGCGAGCAGCCGGGCGACGTTGCGGATGGCGGTGCGCCCGAGTTCGGCTGGCTGCTGGGCCACATCGGCGGCAGCCGGCGATGCCGGGTCGGCCACGAGCTGCAACACTTCCGGGCTGCCATCCACGCCATAGGTGCGGATTTCGGTGCGTCCCGCTGCTGCCAGCGCCTGCGTCGCGCCCAACTGCGGAATATCCCAGGCCGACCAGATCGCCTTGATCGAGCCCTTCTCCGGGTACTTGTTGAGAATGGCCGTGATCTGCGTGAAAGCGTCCTGAACCGTGTTCGGAATGACGTCGCGAAGCTCGGGCTCGAGGATCTTCACCTTGGGGAAATACTTCACCACGTTGACCAGCTGGTCGTAGCGAATGGCGCAGGGCGTGACGCCGTAGAAGCCGTTGAACACGACGATATTGCCCTCGCCGCCGATATCCGACACGAGCTGCAACGCCAGATCCTTGCCGATGCCCCAGTTGTCGGAGGTCGAATTGTTGAGCGAGTTGGTCGAGCCGACATCGATCGTCAATACGGGGATGCCGGCATCACGCGCCTTCTTCAGCCAGGGATCGATGACGGTGAGCGTGCCGAGAAGCTGGACGATCGCATCCGGCTTCTGCGCGATCAGCGTCTGCAACTGCGACACGAGCTTGCCGTCGTTGCGGCCGGCATCCACCGCGATCGGCTCGCCGCCGAGCCGCTTCACTTCCTCGATCTGGGCGTTATAGGCCTGCAGATCGAAGAAATGGTCGGTGCCCGCCGTGCTGATGCCGATGCGCTTGCCCTTCAGCGAACCTTCCTCTGCCGAAGCGAAGGCCGACGTGCCGCTGAGCAATGTCGTGCCGGCAGCGGCAACCCCCGCGACCGCCGACCACTTCAGGATTTCCCGTCGGCCGAACCAGCCACGCGCCCCATTGTCACCCATATCCCCGTCTCCAAATCCATGACTTCGATAATCTCTATCGTTTCAGTAGACTGAATAGCTTTCGAGGAAGCGCATTTTGTTTGAGCGGCTTTCGGGAGAATTGATCACTCTTTTTTCGTCGCAGGAGGAAACGCCGTCAAAGTACATCCGCCCCGCCCGGAAAAGCCGGACAGGGCGGAACGTGACCCCTTTGCTGGCGATTGCTCAGGCTCAGGCGACCTTGACGACCAGCTTGCCGAAGTTGCGGCCCTCCAGCAGCCCGATGAAGGCCTGTGGCGCCTTCTCCAGCCCCTCGACGACGTCCTCGCGATAGCGCAGCCGCCCGTCGGCGATCCATCCGGCGGCGTCCTTGAGGAAGGTGTCGCGCTGGTCGCTGAACTCGGTCTGGATGAAGCCGCGGATCTGGAGGCTGCGGGTGAGAACCTGCCGCATGAAGCCCGGCAGACGATCCGGACCGTCAGGCACCTCTCCGCCCTGGTTGTAATGCGCGATGAGGCCGCAGACCGGCACCCGTGCATAGGTATTGAGAAGCGGAAAGACGGCATCGAAGACGTGACCGCCGACATTCTCGAAGTAAACGTCGATGCCATCGGGGCATGCCGCCTTCAACTGCTCGGCAAAGTCCGGCGCCCGGTGATCGACCGCGACATCGAAGCCGAGTTCATCGCGCAGGAAGGCGCATTTGTCCGGGCCGCCTGCAATGCCAACGGCGCGGGCACCCTTGATCCGGGCGATCTGCCCGACGACGGAGCCGACGGCGCCGCTGGCGGCAGCCACCACCACCGTCTCGCCCGGCTTCGGCTGGCCGATGGTCAGGAGGCCGGCATAAGCGGTAAAGCCGGGCATGCCGAGAACGCCGAGCGCCGTGGAGACGGGCGCCACATTCGGGTCGAGCTTGCGCAGGCCCTTGCCATCCGACACGGAATAGGACTGCCAGCCGGCATGCGAGAGGACGATGTCGCCGGGCTTGAAATCGGCATGCTTCGAGGCGACGACCTCGGCCACCGTTCCCCCCTCCATGACCGCGCCGACCTCGACAGGCTTGGCATAGGATTTCGCCGTGCTCATCCGGCCCCGCATGTACGGATCGAGCGAGAGATACAGGATTTTCAGGAGAATCTCGCCTTCGGACGGCTGGGGAACGGGTACCTGCTCGACGTGGAAATCCTCCGCAACCGGTGCGCCTTGCGGCCGACGGGCAAGCGTGATGCGCGTGTTCGTGAGGTCTGTCATACCGTCTTCCTTACTGTCTTCGCCATCAGGCGATCGGCGAAACCTTCGCCGACTTTCAGAGGCTGACATAGGCGCTCAAGCTGAAGGGGCAACGTTTTCACGCTGCATCACGCACCCGCCACAGGGTAGCCGAGCGCCCGTGCGCCATCGGCAAGAGCCGCAAGGGGTTCATAATCCGCATCCTGAAGTCGGGCAAAACGGACAAGACCGAGATGGTCGCGAACCCCTTCCAGAGCCGCATCGGTCGCGGCCGCATCGAGCACGCGCCGAAGAAGCGCGATCTCCTCGTCGGAGGCCGACAGGCGGGTGATCAGCGGCAGTCCGGGCCCCTTCACTGTTTCGCCCAGCACCCGAATGCCGCTCAGGCGGCGGGGGTCGAAGCGAAGGATGTTGGCATAGGTGATGCAGTCGATCGACGCGATATCCGCGGCACCCTCGCGAACCGCGTCGATGCTGGCGACGTGGCTGCCTGTCTCGATGAACGCGCCAAAGAAGCGACCATCGATCGCCAGCGGCGCGATCATTGCGCGGAAGAGATTGGCGCCGGAGTTGCTGTCCGGCTGGTTGACGGCGGCGCGGGCGCCCCTCAGATCGATCAGCGCGGTCGCAGCACTGTCGCTGCGAACGATGAGAAAGCTGCGCATGTCGGGGCCATCGCAGCCGGGGTAGCGATAGACCGGCGTCGCGACCAGCCGCACCTTGCCCCGTAGCCGACTGACGAAGGGAAAGCCGCAGGTCTGGGCGAGTAGAAGCTCAGGCCGCAGCCAGGCCTCATCATAAGGTAGCGTCGAAAGAGCCTGCGGCACCTCCGCAAGACCTTCGGCGCGAAGCTTGTCGCGCAGATAATCCCAAAGCTTCGCCGTTGCCGCCGCCACGGGCGCGGGGTTCGCATACATTGCAAGACTGGCAACACGCGACGCGACATTCGAGGTCTGCGACATGGGCTTCCTTCGTGACGTCCCGTGCTGTCCGCATCAACCGGAATGATGCGGATGCGTGATCCGATCGTGCGGGCGGAGCAGGAAACGCCGCGCGACATCCAGATAGCCATTATAGACGAGACCGCCATTCGCCGCCACAAGAGCCTCCCGATCACGCCGGTAGATGGCCGGCAGACGGTACCAAGGAAGACCCGGCTTGCGGTGGTGCAGCACATGCAGGTTGTTAAACAGGAAGACCGGCCCGAAGATGCGGCTGTTTTCCACGATGGCCGTGCGCTCCGCCGCCGCCTCGGCAAAGCGGTGCTCTGCATAAGAGCGCAGCCGTGTGATGGCCGCTCCGGGATAGACGAAGCCGAAGAAGTAGAGCCAGAATGGCATGCCGCAGATGGCGACGACCCAGGTCAGCACAATCGCCACCCCGAGCGCGTGCAGCGCCCAGATGCTCCGGCGGCCGACCTCGTTGCGCCAGACGAAGCGCGCCTCGCCAGCCAGGAAACTCCCCAGCATCACCGCAGGCCCGATCGTCAGCCGCCCGAGCAGCGTCAGGTTCCACTGCGCCAGACGCTTGCCGGTTCGCCCGAGGCCGAGCCACACGGCCTGTGTGACATAGGAGGATTCGGGATCTTCCACCGGATCGGTCAGGAACTCGTCGCGGTGGTGATCGAGATGACTGTCCTTGTAGATCGGATAGGGCAACCAGAGCGATAGCGGCACGGAGCCGATCGCATCGTTGATGCGCCGGCTCCGTGTCGGGTGATGGTGGATGACCTCATGCTGCAACGAGGCGTGCCACGCGATCAGCAACCCGCCGATGACGACCACCAGCGGCAGAGGCAGCACAGCCCACCACCACGTCACCGCCAGAAAGCCGCCATGAAGTCCAACAGCGAGAAGAACCGTCGGCCATTCCACCTTTGCCGAAAGCAAGGCGGTTGGCGGCGTGTAGCGGTGCGTGGCAGTCCCGGTCATCGATGTCCCCTGTCTGGTTGCGGTCTGGTCCAATGCTGTCTTATGGCTGCAGTCTCTTCAGGCGGCGTCGATCGCCTGACGCAGATCGGCGATGATGTCGTCGGGATGCTCGATACCGATCGACAACCGGACATAGCCGGGGGTTACGCCGGCCGCGCGCTGGTCCTCGACGCTCAGCTGGGAATGCGTCGTGGTCGAGGGATGGATGGCCAGCGATCGGGCATCGCCGATATTCGCAAGATGATAAAAGAGCGTCAGCGCGTCGATGAACCGGCGCCCCGCCTCGCGGCCGCCCTTCAGTTCGAAGCCCACCAGCGCGCCGTAGCTTCCCGGAACAAAATATGTCTCGGCCCTTTCGCGGGCCTGACCCGTCTGGAACTTCGGGAAGATGACGCTGGCCACCTTGGGGTGGGACAGGAGAAAATCGGCCACCTTGATCGCGTTGTCATTGTGCTGGCGCAGGCGCAGCGGCAGCGTCTCCAGCCCCTGGATCAGGTTGAACGCGTTTTGCGGGCTGATGGCGGCCCCGAGGTCGCGCAACAAAACGGCGCGCGCCCGCAGGATATAGGGGTGGAAACCGATCGCATCCGCCTTCTCGATCCATGTCTTGCCCTGATAGCTCTGGTCCGGTTCGTTGAGGTTGGGATGGCGCTCTGCGAGGTCCCGCCACGGGAAATTCCCTCCATCGATGATGGCGCCGCCAATCGACGTCCCGTGACCGCCGATATATTTGGTGGTCGAGTAGACCACGATGGCTGCACCATGCTCCAGCGGGCGAATGATCAACGGTGCCGCCGTGTTGTCCACGATCAGGGGAATGCCGAAGCGCCGCCCGACAGCCGCAACCTCCGCGATCGGGAAGACCTCGAGCTTCGGATTGGGCAGGGATTCCCCGTAATAAGCCCGCGTCCGGTCGTCGGTTGCGCGTGCGAAAGCCTCCGGATCGGTAGCATCCACAAATCGTGTTTCGATGCCGAAGCTCTTCAGCGTCGCGGCGAACAAGGCCCATGTGCCGCCGTAAAGGCCTGCGGCGCTGACGATGTTGTCGCCGTGCCGGGCGAGATTGAGGATGGAATAGGCGGACGCTGCCTGCCCCGAGGCGACGGCCAGCGCCGCGGCGCCACCTTCGATCTCTGCCAGCCGCTGCTCGAAGGCATCCTGCGTAGGGTTGGAAATGCGGGAATAGAGGTGGCCGGGAGCTTCGAGCGCGAATAGCTTGTCCGCCGTTTCGGTGTTGGAGATCTGGAACGACGAGGTCTGGTAGATCGGCACCGCCACCGCTCCGGTCGTCGGATCGAACCGGAAGCTGCCGCCGTGTAGCGCCAGCGTCTCTGGATGCCGGCTTTTAAACGTCGGCGCGCCGGACGGCGTTCCTTGCGTCTGTGGTACACCCTGCTGCTCTGCGACGTCTGGTGGCTGATGGATCGTCATGACACTGTCTCCATGGGAAATCGGATGGGATCGGGATTCCGATGGAGACAGCCTAGAGGCCGACCGAGAAATACACAGTTTTAATAGACTATTTTTCGCTGTATATGTGAAATCGCTTTCTCAAGCGGGAGCTTCCGGCGAAACGTCGCCTTCAGCACAGCTGCCCATTGTGCGTGCCCCAGCGTTTCCAAGCCAATTGAAGTGGATGATTTGCGTAAGCCCGCGCATCGGCACAAACACATGCTCGCGAGGCGGTGAAAAAGAGCATGCAATATCTGTCATCGGCAGACACCACGCTTAGTCTATGGATCAACTGAGTTTCCGGGGTGACCACGGGACTTTTGGACTTGCGACGGAGCACTTTCATGCTGATTACCAGACGTTCCCTGACCACCGCTTTGGCCGGCACCGCCCTTCTTCCGCTTCTCGGCACTCTGCCCGCCCGCGCTGCCGACAAGGTCATCCGTGTCGGCTACCAGAAATACGGCACGCTGGTTCTGCTGAAGGGCAAGGGCATACTGGAAGAGAAGCTGGAGAAGATCGGCTACACGGTGGAATGGTCGGAATTCCCGGCGGGGCCGCAATTGCTGGAAGCGCTAAATGTCGGCGCCGTCGATTTCGGTTCGACCGGCGAGACGCCGCCGATCTTCGCGCAGGCTGCCGGCGCGCCGCTCGTCTACATCGCCCATGAACCGCCCGCGCCTCGCGGCGAAGCCATCCTCGTGCCCGCCGACAGCCCCATCAAGACGGTCGCCGATCTGAAGGGCAAGAACGTCGCTCTCAACAAGGGATCGAATGTGCACTTCCTGCTGGTCAAGGCGCTGGAAGATGCGGGCCTCGCCTATACCGATATCAAGACATCGTTCCTGCCGCCGGCCGATGCCCGCGCCGCCTTTGAACAGGGCGCCGTCGATGCCTGGGTGATCTGGGATCCTTTCCAGGCAGCAGCCGAAGCCGCCACTGGCGCGCGCACCTTGCGCAACGGCGAAAACCTCGTGCCGAACCACCAGTTCTACCTCAGCACGAAGAGCTTCGTGGACGCTCATGCCGAAGCGCTCGACGTGACGATCGCCGCCATCGGAGAAATCGACCGGTGGGCGAAGGCGAACACCGCAACGGCCGCGGAGGAGCTCGCGCCCATCGTCGGCATCCCCGGCGACATCCTTGCCATCGCGCTGGAGCGCCAGTCCTTCGGCGTCACGCCACTGAGCGACGCGGTCGTATCACAGCAGCAGGCGATTGCTGACACATTCCACACGCTCGGCCTCATTCCCGCGCCGATCGTCATTGCCGACAACGTCCGCAAGGGTGGCGCCTGATGGCGGAAGCCTCGCTCGCCGGCTCCGGAACCGAAGCCTCGGTCGTGTCGCGGAAGAGCACGCGTTCGGATAGCGATCCCGGGACGGGCGCCGCCGTCTGGCAACGCCTTGCACCCTGGGCGCTGCCGATCGCGATCCTCATCCTGTGGGAGATCGCCTCGCGCAGCGGCCTCGTCACCGCGCGGCTCATTCCAGCGCCCACCGCCGTCGCCGCAGCCTTCTGGCGGCTGCTGCTCGACGGCTCGCTCCTTTACCACACGCTTGCCTCCACCCAGCGCGCGGTGATCGGTCTCCTCATCGGCGGCGGCATCGGCTTTGCACTTGGCGTGGTCAACGGCCTGTGGCGGCCCGCTGAGACCTTCCTCGACAGCACGATCCAGATGGTGCGCAACGTGCCGCATCTCGCGCTCATCCCGCTCGTCATTCTCTGGTTCGGCATCGGCGAGACGGCGAAGATCTTCCTCGTCTCCGTCGGCGTTTTCTTCCCGATCTACATGAACACATTCTACGGCGTGCGCACCATCGACCCGCAGGTGGTGGAAATGGCCGAAGTGTACGGGCTCGACCGCCGCGCCATGATCACCCGCATCATCCTGCCCGGTGCCCTGCCCTCCATCCTCGTGGGCCTGCGCTATGCGCTCGGCTTCATGTGGCTGACGCTCATCGTTGCAGAGACCATCTCCGCCACCAACGGCATCGGCTACATGACCATGAACGCCCGCGAGTTTCTGCAGACCGACGTCGTGCTGCTCGGCATCATCGTCTATGCCCTGCTTGGCAAGGTCGCCGATCTCGCCACGCGCGCCATCGAGCGGCGCGTCCTCTCCTGGCATCCGGCCTATCAGGGCGCGGAGAAGGGAACGCCATGACCCTCGCGCTGAAACCGTCCGAGACCCTGAAAACACAGGAGACGAGACAGCCAGCAAGCCCGGTCAACGGCCTGCCTCTTTCGATGTCGAACGTTGAGAAGTGCTTTGGCGCGCTGAGCGTCCTGAAGCAATTCTCGCTGGATGTGCCTGCCGGCCGGTTCCTCGCCGTCGTCGGGCGCTCGGGCGGCGGCAAGTCCACGCTGATGCGGCTGATCGCCGGTCTCGACAAGCCGACGTCAGGCACGGTGTCCATCGGCGGCAAGACGGTCGATGGACTGAATCCCGATGTGCGTCTCCTCTTTCAGGAGGCGAGGCTGGTGCCGTGGCAGCGGGTCGGAGAAAATGTCGGCATCGCCCGCGGTCCCCAGTGGCAGGAGACGGCCCGCACCACGCTACGGGATGTCGGTCTCGACGGCCGGGAAAACGACTGGCCGAGCGTGCTCTCCGGCGGGCAGAAGCAGCGCGTGGCGCTGGCCCGCGCCCTCGTCAGCCAGCCGCGCATCCTCCTGCTCGACGAGCCCTTCGGCGCTCTCGACGCCCTGACGCGCATCGAGATGCACCGCCTTCTCGAAACCCTGTGGACCGCGCGCGGCTTTACCACCGTGCTGATCACCCATGACGTTGCTGAAGCGGTCGCGCTGGCCGATCGTGTCATTGTGCTGCGTGAAGGTGCCGTTGCGCTGGACATCGATATCGATCTTGAACGTCCCCGGCGGGAACTGGCAGACCCCCGCGCGGTGGACCTGCAGAGGCGAATTCTGGAGGCGGTCTAGAGCATTTCCAGCCGAAGCGGGATCGCTTCGGCGTCGGACAATGCGGAGAAAACAAGAGGATAGAGCTTTTCCGGTGAACCCGTGTTCACCGGAAACTCTAGGCGGCAGTATGTGAACAAACAACGGCTTCCGTAGTTCGCAAGGGGATCAACGAGAGGTCCTCCCATGAATGACATTCCTGCCTTCAACCGACGCGGCCTGCTGAAACTCGGCGGCGTCGGCGTTACCGGCATGCTGCTCGCTCCCGCAGTGCAGGCCCAGACGCAGGGCCTGCCCCCACCCTCCCCGGTCGATACGGGCGCGGTCGAGGACGGCAAGGTCACCTTCCCCGAATGGCGCGGCCCCTCGGAGACACCGAGCGGCAATCCCAAAGCACCGCTACCGCCCGGCGAGCGCGTCGGTTTCGCGGTCGTGGCGCTCGGCCGCCTCAGCCTTGAGGAAATCCTGCCTGCTTTCGGCGAAACCAAGAGCGCGAAGCTCGTGGCTCTCGTGTCCGGCTCGCCCGAGAAGATGAAGACGGTCGCCGAGCAATATGGCGTCAGGCCGGAAGCCTGCTACGACTATGCCGGCTTCGACGCGATCAAGGACAATCCCGAGATCAAGGCCGTCTATGTGGTGACGCCGAACGGATTGCACCGCCCGTTCGTCGAGCGGGCCGCGAAAGCCGGAAAGCACGTCCTTTGCGAAAAGCCCATGTCGGTAAACTCCACCGAAGCCCGGGCCATGCTGGATGCGTGCAATGCCGCCGGCGTGAAGCTGATGATCGCCTACCGCATCCAGTACGAGGCCTTCAATCTGCATCTGGCCGAGAAGGTCCGCTCGAAGGCCTATGGCCGGCTGGTCGGCATGTCGGCCATCAACGTCCAGACCGTCGCGGAGAATGGCGCCGAGCAATGGCGTCACAAGAAGGCGCTCGCCGGCGGCGGCGCGCTGCCGGATATCGGGCTCTATTGCCTGAACACCGCACGCTTCCTGACCGGCGAGGAGCCGGTGGAGATCATGGCGACGCAATACAGCCCGCCCGACGACCCTCGTTATGCAGAGGTCGAGGAAACCGTGTCCTTCACCCTTCGCTTCCCCTCCAACGCCATGGTCAACTGCCTGACCAGCTACGGCGCTCGCGATGACAAGCATCAGCGCCTGAACTTCGAAAGGGCAACCGTCGACATGCCCAACGCCTATAAATACGAGGGCCAGAGCATGACCGTGATCGAGCGGGAGGGTGACCAGACAGTCCAGAAGGAGATCGACCTTTCGGCAAACAACCAGTTTGCCGCCGAAATCGACCATCTCGCCGATTGCATCCTCCACGACCGCAAGCCCCGTACGCCGGGCGAGGAAGGCGTGCAGGATCATGTTCTCATGGAAGCGATCTACCAGTCCGCCGCAACCGGCGCACCCGTCCGCCTCGACCTCATCGACAGGCTCGATGCCTTCCGCGGCCCACCGGCAAAGGTAGAGCTTTAGGAATCTGGCAACCGTGGCACGTGCGAAATGTCGCGCCACGGTTGTCCTTCAAACAATTGTCGATACGCCGAGCCGTTTTCGAAACATTCTCCCAACTCACCGCGTTACCACATCATAAAAAACAGAAAGACGAGCGTTGGGAGTAGAGCATGACAGAACAGCAGAAGATGTCCTTCGACACGAGCCTTCTCAAGATCGTCGTTACCGCAGGCGCGGCTCTTCTCGTCACTGTATCCGTCCCGGTTCTTCTTCTGGTCTGACGGGCAAACCGCTTACCATAACGTCGGCACCGGTCATACGCCGTCTCGGAACCATCTTTGGTGATAATTCAAAGCACCGGCGAGACTGCGGGCAGGCCGAGAAGCTCCACGAACATATCCGGCACTGAGATGAAAAAAGCCCGCAATCGCGGGCTTTTCGGCTGGTCGGAGTGGCAGGATTTGAACCTGCGACCCCCACGTCCCGAACGTGGTGCGCTACCAGGCTGCGCTACACTCCGTGACCAGCGGCGTTTCTATAGAACAGCGTTTTTCATTCCACAAGCGGCAAATCATCGGTTTGGATGAGTTTTTGACAGGAAGATGTCGCAGACCACATAGGCTGCGGCGGCGGTAGAGATTTTCGGCAACGCTCGGAATTAATTACGCATCGGCAGGTTCCAAGCGATTTTCTTTGGATGCGATTGGCGCTAGAGGCGTGAGCGAACGGGCGGTGCGCCTTGATGCCGGCAAGGGGCTGGTAGCAGGCGGCAGGGCGTCCGGTTTCAGGATCTTTCGAAGGGGACGATACATGACCTTGCGGGTTTTCGCCGCTGCCGGCCTTGCGCTGGCGCTTGCCGGATGCACGACCGTTGCGCCAATGCAGCAGAACGCGGTCGAAGCCCGCTGGGCCGGACAGCCGGCCGGCGTCTTCTTCGCCCAGTTCGGCCCGCCGATCGCCGACGCGCAGAGCGGCAGCGATACCCTCTATTCGTGGAAGGGCGGCTATCGCAACCGCAAGGTTCCCGCGACCTATGCCAAGAAGGCAGATGGCTCACGCGGCAAGCAGACGTCGCCGGCTCGCACTGAGTATCTCAGCTGCTCGGTACAGCTCACCGTCTCCTCGGACTATATCATCAAATCGGTTCGCCTCGTCGGCGACCGCCGTCAGCCGGGTGGCCCGAGCTGGTGCGAAGAAGTGCTGGCCGGCGCCAAGGCTTCCTGAGCCGCGACAGCTCAAGCGCATAAAGACAGAGCACCGGAGCGATCGACGCTCCGGTGTTTTTCGTTGTGAAGATCTTTGTCGGTCAGGTCAGGCCTTCGCCCGTCCTTTGCTCCCGTCCAGAACCACGAGCAGGATAACGCCGGCGATACCGACGAAGCCGCCGAGGATGGAGGTAAACCCGTAGTCGCCGAGCCGCGTGCCCACTGCAAAGACGACCGCACTGATGCCTGCGCTGAGAAACATATTCACCGCGATCAGCGAGCTGCCGAGGCCGGGCCGGTCGGCGATCAGGTCCTGCAGATAGGTGATCGGCAGGCTGATGATGGCAGCAGCGGCGATGCCGCTGATGATCGTCTGGGCGTAGATATGCCAGGTCTGCGTGGCCATGCCCTGCAGCGCCATGTAGACGGCATAGAGCGTGGCGCCGATGACCAGCGAACGCAGTGAGGTGATCCGCCGCTCGGCCGCGCTCCAGAACAGGATGAAGACGATTTCCAGAAGCGCCACCACGCCGACGACGATGCCGATGTCGCGCACCGTTCCGCCCACCTTGCCGGTGATGATCAGCGACCGCACGGCATCGTTGACGAACAGCATGGAGCAGATGAGCGCGATGGCGAGGAGCCGGAGCGCGACGCGCGGCGACACCACTTCGCCAAGCGAGGCGAGAATCCGGTAGCGCGCGGCATCGTCGCGGGTCCCGAGCGGCAGAGGCCGCGGCAGGTAGAAGGCCGCGAGGATGAAGCAGACGCCCGCAGCAAGCGCCGCAATTAGATAGGCCGGCAGCATGGATTGCGAACCGGCGAGCGCGATGCCGACGATGCCGGGAACCAGCACCCAGGAGAGCGAGATCGTCGCGCGCATCGTGGCGTTGACCGCCACGAGCTGCGACTGCGCCAGCCCGCCCGAGGCAGCGCGCACATTGGCGAATATGAGCGAATTCAGCGCTCCGAACACGGGCAGCAGAACGAGCTTGGCAATGACAAAGGCGGTGATCGTCGCCGAGACGTAGACGAGAGCGAAGCCCGATATGCCGAACAGCGCGACATAGAGGATGGAGGTGCGATAGTCGCCGAGCCGGTCGGCGAAGATGCCCATGAGCACGCTCGCCGTGACGCTGACGGCAGCGGCTGCAAACATCAGGGTGGCATAGCCGCTATCGGTCAACCCGAGTTCGCGAATGCCGATGATCGACTGGTAGGGCTGGGTCGCCGCCCCGGAGAACCCGAAGAAGAAGATGGCAAGCGCGCTGACGCGGAGCGACGGGTCCCGAAGGGCAGTCGCGATCGATAGGCTCATGGGGAACACCAGGGCGCGAGACGGCCCAGCTGGAGAGACGGCACATCGCCGGGAATATGAGGATGAAACCTATACTATACGCCAGCATCAGCAGTGCAACGGCGCAAGCGGCACCGTCGCGTATTTTTCGGCATTGCCGTTGCCTTCACTTCCAGCGGGCAGAGGCTTGCGGCTGTGGCACGTAATCGAAATCTGCGTCGAACGGATAGGACGGGCGCAGGCGCCGGTTGTTGGGCAGACGCTCGATATCCTGATTGATGACGCCATCCGTAAGGGCCATGAGGTTCGGCCGGGCTATAGGCGCCAGCTCGGGCGAGAGATAGCCGGATTTGACCACGAGCAGCCGAACGCTCAGGGGATCGATGCCATGGCGGGTGAAGTCGGCGATGTTGTGGTAGGGCCGCCGCCGCGCTGCGAGGATGACGGTGATGCCACCGACGGTGACGACCGCCTGCCGCTCCCCGGCATCAGCGGGATCATCGAGCCGGATGACAGTGGCGGAAACGTTGGCAAAGGGGCTCGCGGGATCGAGAGCGCCGCCGATCCGCAGCTGCACGACCGCGCCCTCACCCGCTGTAAAGCAGGCTTCCACTGCTGGCCGATCGGTAATGCCGCCGATGACGGCGCCTTGAAAATCGCGCGCAATGAGGGCGTTGAGCACATCGGCCCGGTCGCCGACGCCGCCGCCCGTCGGGTTGTCGCCCGAGTCCGCAAGGACGACCGGCCGGGTCTCCGTCCGCTCGGCAATGTCCAGCATCTCTTCGAGCGGCCCGGTCTCAGGGCCAAAGCGAAAGTCCTTGCGAGCCGCCCAGTAGGATAGAGCGATGTCGCGCGCGGCAGCTTCAGTCGCCGCCTTGTCCGTTCCGGTTACCACGGCGCAGGCCGTTCCGCGCGGCTCGTCGGCCCAGACATAGCCGACCATGAGGTTTGCATCCCAGATCCCCGGCACGGCATCGTGCTTCGGCAACGCGTCGTAGAGGCTCTTTGCCGGCTCGTCTTCGGTGGAGGTGCGTTCGCCCGGCAGCAGCACCGGCACCGGCGCCCATGCGACACCGGGTTTCTCGCCTGTCTGCAACGTCTTTACCAGCATGGACCATGCCCGGACCATCGTCTCGCGTACATCGATATGCGGCGCGGTGCGGTAGGCCGCGAAAATATCCAGCTGATCGATGATGCGCTGCGTGACGTTGCCGTGCAGGTCGTAGCTCGCAGCCACGGGAATATCTGGCCCAACGACACTGCGTGCCGCCGAGATCCAGTCACCCTCCGCGTCATCCATGCCTTCGACGTTCATGGCGCCATGCATGGCGAGGTACAGCCCATCGAGCGGCAGCGAGGCCTTCAGACGATCGAGGAATTCGGTCTTGAAGCCCTCATAGGTCTCCCGCGCCAGCGGCCCGCCCGGAACGGCACGGGCATGAAGCAGCGGCAGGGGCGCGACGTCAGGGTTCGGTAGAAACGAGAAATACTCGGCCGACAATAGATCGGACCCACGCAGAACGCGAAAATCCTCAGGGCGCATCAGAACCGGAGAAGAGGTGCTGCACTCGGTATGGATGCCGCCTACGGCGATACGGAAGGTCATGATATCCGGCCTTTGGAGTGGTGCGGTTTCTGTTTGCGGGGAAGAAAGGAAGGAAAACCGCTCAAAGCCTAGGGCTCAACGGCGCCAGGGCGGCAAATCGCTGCCAGTCCTTGCGTTCCCGTGGCGTCCACGCGGCCTCGGCGATGGCGGCGAGCCTCGGGAAGACGAGGTGGTTGAAGTAGTCGCGGTTGAGGAAGTGCTCCGACCAGATGCAGGCCTGAACACCGCGCATGCGGGCTTGCAGTTCTTCCGGGAAATCGCCGACCGCCTCATAGGTATAGGTGTGCTCGGGCGGCACGGTGCCGGCCCAGCTTGCGCCCGGCTCCTGAAAGGCCTCGTCCTGAACCATGTCCAGATAATAGGCCTGCCCCGGCGTCATCACGACATCATAGCCCTGGCGCGCCAGTTCAACGCCCACTTCCGGCTTCTGCCACGCCATCAGCAGGGTGCCCTCAGGGTCGACGCCGCCGCCATGAGAAACCTCGTCCCAGCCGGCAAGCCTGCGACCACGTGTCGACAGCATCTGCTGGATACGCTTCATGAAATAGCTCTGCAGCCCGAACGTGTCCTCGATGCCCTCCTCCGTCATCAGCTTGCGCGCCAGCGGCGATGCCATCCACGTGTTCGACGCCACCTCGTCCCCGCCGATATGGAGAAGCTTCGAGGGGAAGAGTGTAACCATCTCATCGAAAACCTTGCCGAGAAACACGTAGGTTTCCTCGACCGCCGGGTTCAGCGCATTGTTGGGAAAGCCTTGAACGGAGCGATAGCTGTCGGGCGCTTCCTGTCCATCGGCAAGCTCCGGCAGGGCCACCAGCGTTGCCGTACTGTGGCCGGGAATATCGATCTCGGGCACGACCTCGACATGCAGTGCCAACGCATGCGCAACGATCGCCTTCACGTCCTCCTGAGAATAGAACCCGCCGACCGGCTCTGCACCGTTGCCGAGTTGCGGCAGCATCGGCTCGTCAGGACCACGCAGCACGCCGAGCGTCGTCAGCGTCGGATAGGCCGTGATTTCCAGACGCCACGCCTCGTCGTCCGAGAGGTGCCAGTGGAACACGTTCATCCGGTGCCAGGCGAGAATATCGATGAGCCTGTTAACGTCGGCGACCGGATAGAACTGACGCGAAACATCGAGATGGCAGCCGCGCCAGACATAGCGCGGCGCATCCGCGATCTCGCCGGTCGAGGGAAAGCGGAAAAGCGCTTTCTCGGCCCGTGCACCGTGCAGCATCTGCGAAAGCGCGGTCAGCCCGTATTGCCGGCCGGCCGCGCCACCATAGGCAAGCGTGACCACATCGCCGAAGTCCAGCGTGTAGCCTTCGGCGCCAAGATCTTCGGTCTGCCGGAATTGCAAGGCGCGGCCTTCATGAACCGGTGCGAGCGACAGCGGCACATGCCCTACCTTGAAAAGGCGACGGTAGAGCGCGATGACCGTGCTGACCGCCTTCAGTTCCTCGACACTTGCTCCCTCGGCGGGGTAGAGCGCGACGGGCACGGCATCCCCGGCGGACAGGCTGGCGGCTTTTGGCCAGGGAAGCAGGTAAAATGGCTCCGTCACCTCACCCTTCGGCAGCAGATCCGGTGCCGGCTCGGCGGGACGCCCGCCAAGAAGCAGGTCGTCCACATCGACAGGCACATGGCTGCCATCGCCCAGCGTCAGATACGCCGATTTCGCGCCGTCCGTCCGGTGCTTTGCCGGACGCCAGAGGCCGGAGACGGTGAAGCGCCAGCTGCCGCCGGGCGCCAGCACGAAGTCCTTCGGCGGGGCGAACTGATGGAAATTGGCGTTGCGCATGAGGAAGGTGGCATTGTCACAGGCCGGATTGTCCATCACACGGGTCAGCGACGTATAGGCCAGCTTGAAGCCTGAGACAGGCGTGTCGGAGAGGTTGAACAGCGTGGAGACGAAGCCGCCGCAGTCTTCTCCTGCAATCGGGTGCCAGCTGTTCTCGAGCCGGAAATCATGTGCGTTTGCCATGGTGGTTTCCCTTCTGGACGGTCGTGATCTCAATAATTGTCGGATTGCGAAAAGGTCCGCGCCAACTCGGCCTGCCCGGCCGTCAGTCCGCAATCCACCGGCAGGCAGACGCCGGTGATGGCGCGCGCCTGTTCGCCGGCGAGAAAGAAGACGGCATTTGCGACATCCTCTGCCGTCGCAATGCGGCGAAGCGCATACCAGCGCTTCACATCCTCGAACACCTGAGGATTGGCGCTTGCGCGCGCCTCCCACGCCTGCGTGCGAACGGTACCCGGCGCAACGGCATTGGCCCTTATGCCGAACTTGCCGTATTCCACGGCAATCGACTGCGTCAGGTGGATCAGGCCGGCCTTGGCCGCGCTATAGGCCGGGTGGCCGAAAACGGCGAGCCCGTTGACGGAGGCGATATTCACCACCGCGCCCTGCGCCTCCTTCAGCGCCGCTTCCAGCGCGCGGAACACCAGAAACGGGGCTTCCAGATTGAGCGCCGCATCGGCCCGCCAGATGGCGCCGTCCGTATCGTGCAGGCTGACCGCGCGGGCGGCACCGGCATTGTTGACCAGCGTCCGCACAAGGCCATGGCCGGCCACGGCCTCCGCCATCGCGCGAATGCTCGCCTCGTCGGTGACGTCGCAGACAACAGTGGCAAAGCGCCCGGAGGGGCCAAGAGCGACGGCCGCCGCTTCAACCGCCGACGCATCGATATCGACCAGAACGACCACATCATGGCTTTCGGACAGACGAGCAGCAATCGCACGGCCGATATCGCCGGCAGCTCCCGTTACGACGGCGACCGAGCGGCTCATCGGTGGGTCTCGCTCAAACGGGCAATCGTGCGCGGCATGGTCAGTCTCCGAGGATCTGCCGGTCGTCACCATCGCGGTGTTCGACCAGCTGTTGCTTGATGTGGCGCAGCGTCACGGTGGAAAGCTTGCGGTTGCGGTAGGCGACAAGGCTGGCGATCACATCCACGACGGCGAGAAAGGCGAAGCGGGTGGAGGTGGGGCGGAAGATATTGACGCCCTCCGGCAGATCGATGCCGACAACGAGTTCGGCCGCCTGCGCAACGGGGCTGCCCGACTGCGTGAGCGCGATCGTGGTGATGCCGTTTTCGCGGGCGAGCGTGAAACAACGGGCGAGGTCATGGTTGCGGCCAGAAAAGGACGAGCCGAAAATGACATCATCGGTGCGAGCCGCCGCCGTCAGCATCAGCTGCATATTGTGATCGTTGCTAGCCGTTACGCGGGAGCCGAGGCGAAACAGACGGTTCTGCATTTCGCTCGCGATCATCGAGGAGTTCCCCCCGGAACCGAAGCTGTAGACCATCTCGGCACGAGACATACGGTCGGCCACCTTGTCCAGAAGGACGGGATCGAGCGCGCGATGCATCATGAACAGGGCGTTCTGCGCCTTGGTGATCACATCCTCTGCCACATCGGCCGGCTCGGTGCTCTTGGCCTCCGGGTTGAGGTAGCGCACGCCGATGAAGGCGGTTTTTGCGAGGTTCACCTTGAAGTCGGAAAAGCTCTGGCAGCCGACATTGCGACAGAAGCGGGTGACGGTCGGCGGCGATACATTCGCCCGCTCGGCAAGCTCGATGATGGAGGCGTTGACCGCGAACTCGAAGTCGCCGAGGAGAATATCGGCGATCCGCTGCTCGGACGGCGAAAACTGCGCCCGGCCCTCCTGGATCGTCGTGAAGATATCCATCCCGCCTCCCCCTGAACCAACGCGTGACTCGCGCCTTTACAGCGGCGCCTTGTAGGCGATGCAGTCAATCTCGACCTTGCAATCCACCATCATGGATGCCTGAACGCAGGCGCGGGCCGGGGGATGCTCGCCGAAATACGACTGATAGATCCTGTTGAACGTCCAGAAGTCGCGCGGATCGTCCAGCCAGACGCCGCAGCGCACGACATGCTCGACGCCGTAACCGGCCTCATCCAGAATGGCGAGCAGATTGGCGATTGTCTTGTGCGTCTGTTCGACGATGCCGCCGGGAATGATTTCGCCGTCTTCCATGGCCACTTGCCCGGAAACATGCAGCCACCCGGCAGCTTCCACGGCACGGGCGAAAGGCAGCCTCTGGCCGCCGGCACCGGCTTTCTCAGCACCATAACGCTTGATGGTCATCGCGGCCCTCGTGCAAATTATTTTCGTCGATGATTGACAATGGACCATAGAAAACAGAACTTGACCAGAGTTTTCGAGCTTCTATGAAAATAATTTAGACCGAAGGTCATTCCATGCGTGATCCCCATGCCAACCCCTTTCCGGCAAGCGACGTGGCGCGCCATTCCATATGGGACATGCTGGTTCCCAGAGACATCGATGCCTTTCTCGCCGCGGACTGGTCGATGGTGGCGGCAGATTTCGTCGAGGAGGGCTTTCTCGCCATCAGCGGCAATCACAAGCCAAACCCCGACGACTGGAGCCTCGCCTTTCCGTCGCTCGACGCCTATCGCGACGAATGGCTGAAGCAGGCCCGCGACTTTCAGGGCCAGACCTATGGCGAGGACCCGCGTCAGGCGATTTTCGCAACGACGACGCTGGCAGAGATCGAGGTGAAGGGCGAGACGGCGCTCGCCCGAAAGAAGTTTCAGGGCGGCATCCGCAAGACCGATGGCAGCCTCGACGTGATGCAGTGGCAGACGCTCTATACCTGCCGTCTGCATGAGGGCCGCTGGAAGATCTGCGGTTTCACCGGCTACCTGCCGAACCCCGCTGCCTGAGCGGTAGACGATTGAGCGATAACCGATCGGGCGGTGCGCAGATCCGCGCCCTGCCCTGACAACCTGCGGAAGGCTGAACACCGTGCGTCTCTTTACCGCCGCTCTCGCCACGGAAACCAACACCTTCGCGCCGATCTGCATCGACCGCCGCGCCTTCGAGGCGTCCCTTTACGCTCCTCCGGGCCAGCATCCGGAGACGCCGACGCTCTGCACCGCCCCTATCACTGTGGGACGGAAGGTCTGCGCGGAAAAAGGCTGGACGCTGATCGAGGGCACAGCCGCCTGGGCGGACCCGGCCGGCCTCGTCAACCGGCAGGCCTATGAGAGCCTGCGCGACGAAATCCTCGACCAGTTGAAGGCCGCGATGCCTGTCGATGGCGTGGTCATGGGCCTGCACGGCGCGATGGTTGCGGATGGCTATCTCGATCCGGAAGGCGATCTTCTGGCACGCATCCGCGAGATCGTCGGTCCTGATATTCTCGTTTGTGCGGAAATCGATCCTCATAGCCATCTCACCGCCAAGCGCGTCGCAGCTGTCGATTTCTTCGTCGTGTTCAAGGAATTCCCACATACCGACTTCGTCGACCGCGCGGGAGACCTCTGGCGGATCGCCGTGGATACGCTGGAAGGTCGCGTGAAGCCTGTGATGTCCGTGTTCGACTGCCGGATGATCGACGTCTTCCCGACCTCCCGGGAACCGATGCGCTCGTTCGTGGACCGGCTGATGCGGATGGAGGCGGACGATCCCGAAATCCTCTCCCTCTCCGTCATCCACGGCTTCATGGCCGGAGACGTACCGGAAATGGGCACGAAGACCATCGCGATCACGAACGGACATCCCGAAAAGGGTCAGCGACTGGCACGTGAACTCGGCCTCGATCTGTTTTCCAAACGCGGAACCTTCATGATGCCGCAGATCGACGAGGCGGAAGCGATCGACCGGGCTCTGGTCAACCCGCGCGGTCCCGTTATTATCGCCGATATGTGGGACAATCCGGGCGGAGGCACGGCCGGGGATGCAACGGTGATCCTCGCAGCACTGCTTGCCCGCGGTGCCCGGAATGTCGCCGTCGGCATGATCTGGGATCCGATCGCCGTGCAGATTTGCCTTGCGGCTGGTGCAGGCGCCGAAATCCCGCTGCGGTTCGGCGCAAAATCCGCGCCCGGCACCGGCAGCCCAATCGACGGGCGGGTCACCGTCAAGCATGTCGTCCGCAACGCCGAAATGCGCTTCGGCGAGAGCGTTGCGCCCTTCGGCGACGCCGCACACATCCACCTCGATGGGATCGATATCATCCTGAGTTCGGTCCGCGTACAGAGCTACGACCCGTCGCTGTTTACCGCGCTCGGCATCGACCCGAGCGAAAAGCATATACTGGTGATCAAATCCACCAACCACTTCTATGCCGCCTTCTCGAAGATCGCCTCCGAGATCCTCTACTGCTCGGCCGGATCGCCCTACCCGAACAATCCGGCAAAAACCCCTTACCGGCGCGTCTCGCGCGAGATCTGGCCGATAGTGGCGGACCCGCATGGACGCGACGTGAACGTTGCGAACGCGGGATAGTCCGTGGTCGCGGCTCGCAGAGCCGTCGCGCAGACTTCGGGCAACCGGCAGAAGACGAAGCATCTTTAAAAGAACGACCCCTTGGGAGAGACGCCGATGACCACACCGCCCCGGCCGCAGGTCGGCCAGCCCATCCTGTCGCTGTCGACGCCGCTGCCCCTCATCGACGAGGGCAGGCTTGCGGCGAATATCGCCCGCGTACAAACCTATCTCGACAGCCACGGCCTCGCCTTCCGGCCGCATATCAAGACTCACAAGATCCCGGCCATCGCGAAGGCCCAGGAAGCGGCCGGCGCGCGCGGCATCAACTGCCAGAAAATCACGGAGGCCGAGGTTTTCGCGGATGCAGGCTTCGAAGATATCCTCATCACCTTCAACATTCTTGGGCCCGAAAAACTTGACCGGCTGAAGGCGCTGAACGAACGGGTTGCCAGCCTCAAGGTCGTCGCGGACAGCGCGGTGACGGTCGCCGGCCTTTCCACGCGATTTGCAGGCACAAAGCCGCTGATGGTGCTGGTCGAATGCGACACCGGCGCCGGACGGTGCGGCGTGCAGGATCCGGCAGAAGCGGTTGCTCTGGCACAGGCGATCATGGCTGCCGACGGCCTCGTTTTCGGGGGCCTGCTGACCTATCCGAAAGCCCATGACGAAGCGGCGGTGGAAGCTTTCTTCTCAAGTGCCATCGCCAGCCTGAAGGCGCTCGGCATCCCCTGCCCGATTGTCAGCCACGGGGGAACGCCGAGCCTGTTCTCGGCCCACCTCGTGCCTTCCGCCACCGAACATCGTGCCGGAACCTACGTTTACAACGATCGCGCCATGGCCCGCTCCGGCCACTGCTCGCTTGCCGACTGCGCGATGCAGATCCTGGCCACCGTCGTCGCCCGCCCGACACCCGACCGCGCCGTCCTCGATGCCGGATCGAAGGCGCTGACATCGGATCTGCTCGGATTTTCCGATTACGGCATGATCGTCGAATACCCCGATGCCGTCATCACAGGTCTGTCGGAAGAGCATGGCGTGGTGGACCTGTCACGCGTGCCGGGCGCCCGGCCGGAGATCGGCGAGAAGGTGCTGATCGTGCCGAACCACACCTGCGTGGTCTCGAACCTCTTCGATATCATGACGTTTCATCGGGACGGCGTGGTGACGCGCGTCGAGGATGTCGCAGCACGCGGGCTGGTGTGGTGAGGGGTTAAGAAAGAAAAGACCCTCAGGCCGCCGTCATAGCCGCGGGAATCTCCAGATTCCGCCAGTCAACGGTGCGCTCCAGCGCCTCGCCATTGGCCTCGAACAGATGGCAATCGGCGGCCATGATGCCGGTGGAGACGGGCTGTTCGACGGCAAGCGGTGCGGAACCGGGCAGAAGCACACAATAGGGCGTGCCGTCCGAAAGGCTGGAATAGCCGACAGTGTTGATGCCCAGCCGCTCGATGACGGACGGAATGATCGCAATGTTGAGGTCGCCGGGCGTCAGCATCGTATGCTCGGGACGAATGCCGAGCGTCAGAGTCTGCCCGACGAGATCGCCGCGGCTTGCCACAGGAATCGTGACCGTCTGGCCCTGATACTCCACCGTGACACCAGCGGAGCCGACAGCCGTGCAAGTGACAGGTACGAAATTCATCTTCGGGTTGCCGATAAAGCCGGCGACGAAGAGGTTGCGGGGCTTGTGGTACAGTTCCAGCGGTGCGCCCACCTGCGAGATATCGCCGGCATTCAGCACGACGATGCGGTCAGCCATGGTCATGGCTTCCACCTGATCGTGCGTCACGTAGATCATCGTCGCCTTGAGTTCGCGGTGGAGCTTGGCAAGCTCGATACGCATGTCGGCACGCAGTGCTGCATCGAGGTTCGACAAAGGCTCGTCGAACAGAAAGATCTTGGGTTCGCGCACAATGGCGCGGCCGATGGCAACGCGCTGCCGCTGTCCGCCGGAAAGCAGACCGGGCTTCTGCTGGAGACGCTGTTCGAGATGCAGGATGCGCGCGGCGTTCTCGACCTTGGCCTTCAGCTTGCTCTCCTCCATCTTTTCCACGCGCAGGGGAAAAGCGATGTTCTCGAACACGGTCATGTGCGGGTAGAGCGCATAGGACTGGAACACCATGGCGATGCCACGCTTGACCGGCGGCAGGTCGTTCACGCGCACGCCGTCGATGACGATATCGCCGCTCGTGGTGGAATCGAGACCCGCGATCATGCGCAGAAGCGTGGACTTGCCGCAGCCGGACGGGCCGACGAAGACGACGAACTCGCCGTTCATTACCTCGAGCTGCACGCCCTTGAGCACTTCGAAGTCGCCGTAGAACTTCTGCACCTTGTTGAGGAAGAGCTGTATCACATCGGTCTCCGGTCGCCGAAGCGGGCGGCGTTGGTCTGGACGAAAAAGGAGGGAGCGGATCAACGACAGAGGCCGGACCCGCTCCGGAAAGGCACTGTCGCAGCGGCAAAGACCGCCGCGACAGCAGGCAGGGACTGGCTTATTTGTACTCTTCGATCGCGGCCGAAGCCTTCTTCAGAGCATCTGCCGGTTCGGCCTTGCCGGTCACGACGGACTGCACCATTTCGATGATGGCATTCTGGAAGCCCTTGTAATCCTTGAACAGGGGCTCGGGACCACCAAAGGCGATACCATCGATGAAGGGCTTCCACGACGGATCGGCCTTGACGAATTCGTCAACCTTGGCCGAAGGACGCAGCGGGGTGAGGCCAGCGCCGCCCTGCAACTCGTATTCGCCCTGCGGGCCCGGCGAGGTGATGAACTTGGCGAATTCGATCGCCTTTTCCTCGACGCCCGTACCCTTGAAGACGGCGAGGCTGTCCGTGATCAGCAGCGTGCCTTCGCCCTTGGCCGATGGACCCAGCGGAAGCGGCGCGACACCCCACTTCATGTTTGTCTTCTTGAGAAGAGCCGCGGCACCGGACGCGGACTGGATCATGCCGGCCTTGCCATCGAGAAAGATGGCGCGAATTTCGTTTTGCTCGTAGGCGGTCGCGCCTTCGACGGAATAAGGCGTGATGTCCTTGACGGCCTGCAGGGCTGCCAGAACTTCCGGGCTGTCCATGACGATCTTGTCGCCATCGATGACCTTGCCGTTATTGGTATAAACCCAGTGCATGAACTGGTGCATGGTGTTGTCGAATGTCTTGGCCGGCAGGCCGTAACCGGCGATGCCCGTCTTTTCCTTGATCTGCTTGGCGAAGGCGATTTCTTCGGCCCAGGTCTTCGGCGGGGTTTCCGGGTCGAGGCCGGCCTTGGCGAAGAGGTCCTTGTTCCAGTAGAGAGCCTTGGTCGAAAACGCGACCGGCACGCCCCACTGGTTGTCGTCGAAAGTCACGGTATCGACGATGTTAGGGTAGTAGCTCTTCTTTTCCTCTTCCGTCATCGGCACGGGGACGATCAGGTCGTTCTCGGCAAATTCCTTCAGCGTGCGCGAGCCGACATAGGCCATGCCGACCGGGTTACCGGCAGCCGCCAGCGTCGTTGCCTTGTCCTGGCACTGCTCCCAGCCGACCAGTTCGGGCTTCACGGTCCAGCCGGCGTTCTTGCCTTCCCATTCCTTGATATACTTTTCGTGGATCGGGTCGATCTTGTCGCCGCAATAGATCCAGCTGATTTCCTGGTCAGCCGCCTGTGCCGTGACAGCCGTGCCGAGCATGCCGAGCGCGGTCGAGCCGAGCAGCGACAGGGCTAGCAGGCCCGTTTTGAAGTGAAATGTCATGTTCTTATGCTCCCGTTCAGTCTCTGGTGGTTGGTCTTATTGTTTCACCGCGCCGGCGGTCAGGCCGCTGACGAGATAGCGTTGCAGGAAGAAGATCACGATCATGGCCGGGGCGATGCCGACGAAGCTCGCCGCCATGAGCTCGTTCCAGACGACTTCCTGACGTCCGAAATAGGCAAACAGCCCCACGGGGAGCGGCGCATATTCAGACTTGGAATTGAAGGTGAGCGCATAGATGAACTGCTGCGCATAGGAGCCGATGAAGGTGGTGATGGCGACCACGACGATACCGGGCATGGCGATTGGCAGGATGACCCGGCGCAGCGTGTAGAAATGGCTGGCGCCATCCACGAAGGCGGCTTCGTCCAGTTCTTTCGGAATCCGCATCATATAGGTCCGCAGAAGCCAGATGGCCGTGGGGATGAGGAAGGCGACGCCCGGCACGATCATCGCAAAATAGGTGTTGAGCACGCCGAGCGAACGCATCAGCCGGAAAAGAGGGATAAGCAGCACCGCGCCGGAGAACATGTTGACCGCGAGGAAGGCGCCGAGAAGCTGGCCGGAACCCTTGAACTCGAAGCGGGCAAAGGCGTAGGCCGCGGGAACCACAAGGATCAGCACGGCAATGGTGACGACGCTGGAGATGAACAGCGAATTGAAGATGTAGCGTGCGAAGCCGGGAACGCTGACCCACATGGTGCGGTAGGCCTCGAACGAGCCGTTTTCCGGAATGAAGCGGTAGGGCGAGGAAAACAGCTGGCTCAACGGCTTCAGCGACACCAGAAAGCCTTCCACGAAGGGCGCGAGAAGGAAGGTGAGAAAAACGAAGATACCCGCATAGATGCCGACGATCTCGTACCAGGCATAGCGGTTGATGAGGATGGACGGCTCTTTCATCGCTTGTCTCCGGAAGAAAGGCGGCTGGTCATGCGGAAGTAGAAGACGCAGAAGATCGACAGGAAGATGCAGATGAGAACCGCCCGCGCTGCGCCCTCCCCGTACCTGTTGGAGCCGATGGCCGTCCGGTAGGTGTCGATGATCATCGTCGTCGTTTCCCCCGTCGGCCCGCCGCGCGTGAGGATCCAGATGATGTCGAAGGAGTTGAAGGTCGATATGAGAGAGATCATCGACATCGTGATCATCGACGGCACCAGCAGCGGCAAAGTGATGCGGCGGAAGCGGTAGAACCTGCCGGCACCATCCGTCCAGGCGGCCTCGTAGAGATCCTGCGGGATCGACTGCATGGCGGCCAGCATATACAGCGTGACCATGGGAACGCCGATCCACACGTCGGTGATGACCGTTGCCCAGAAGGCGGTGGAGCCTTGCGCGAGGAAGGCGATCGGGCTGTCGGACAGGCCGAAGCGCTGGAGCAACCCGGAAATCATGCCGAACTGGCCATTATACATCCAGCCCCACATGAAGATGCCGATGGCCATGGGCACGATCCAGGGCGGCATGGTCAGTACGCGGAAGAGCGCGCGGCCGGGCACGGCAGCGTTCAGCATGGAGGCGCCGAACGTGCCGATGATCATCTTCAGCGACACGGAGAAGAAGGTCCAGATGAAGGTCCGGATGATGACTTCCGCGAACGTCGCGTTGAATATCTTGCTGTAGTTCGCCCATCCGACCCAGTTGGTCGTTTTCTTCAGGGAGGCATCCGTAAAAGACAGGATGAACGTATCCACGAGGGGATAGGCAACGATGACGGTGACATAGAGAATGGCTGGCGCCATGAGGAGCCAGGCGAAGAGGACGGTGCTTCGTTTGGCTTCCATGACCTACCCTCTCAAGCCGACTTGGTCAGCTGTGCGGACGACGCGGCGGATGTGCCATGCAGGCAGGCATCGTATTCGGCCCAGACCGGCGCGAGATCCACGACCTTTCGGGCGAACCGGGCCTCATCCATCGCCAGCGCGAGAATGCCCGCTTCGATGGCGTTCAGCGCCGACACGGGCAGCGCCTGCCCCTCCGTGATGAACTTGAACACGTCTTCGGCCATCTGCTCGTCGGCACCGTAATGGTGCGATGTTTCGGACGGCGCCTGATAGGTCTTGGCGACCACCTTCTCGTTGTTGCGCGCATTGTGCACATCGAGATAGCCGCGCACGAAATCGCCTTCCGCCATGCCCTTGGAACCGATGACGCAGAAGCGACGGAACTGGTCCGGCACGTTCAGATTGGTGTGAAACGTCATGGCGGTACCGTTCTCGTATTCGACGATCGCAGTCTGATAGTCGATCAGATCGCCGTCGCTGTCGAACACCTTGTCGGACCCTTCCCAGCCGCTCGGCTTGCGGTGGTAGACTTCCATGTCGTTGGCGCCTTCGTTGCGCGGATCGTTGGCGGGAATGAAGCTCTTGCGACCGCCGAAGGAGGAAACATAACGCGGACGCGCGCCGACCACGCCGTTATAGAGGTCGAGGTCGTGGCAGCACTTCTCCAGCATGAAGCCGCCGGCATAGCGGCCGTAACGCCGCCAGTCGCGCATGAAGAAGGCGCCGTGATAAGGCTCGATATGCTCGGAAGCCTCGATCGACACGATCTCGCCGAGCCGGCCCTCGGCCTGCGCCTGACGCAGGTCCCGGTAGAGCGGCGAGTAGCGCAGCACGAGGCCGACCAGCAGCCTGTCATGGCCGTAACGATGAAGGAGACGCGCCAGCTCGAGACTTTCCTCAATGGTCACGACGATCGGCTTTTCAGTGAAGACGGTGAGCCCGGCCTCAAGCCCGATGCGGATATGCTCGAGATGCATGTGGTTCGGAGAACCGACCATCAAGAGATCGAACGTCTCCGAGGCGATCATCTCCTGAGGCGTTGCATAGGCTTTTCCGGCGGAGATGCCGGCCTCCTCAAGACCGGGCAGGCCTGCCGGCGCCGGATCGACGTGAGCAACGATCTCGAAGGTCGGATCCATATCCCTGAAAATGCGGCCCAGATATCCCAGCCGAAACCCAAGCCCGATAATGGCGACCTTCATATCGGCCTGCTCCCCGTTTTTCGTAATTTATTTTCGTAGCCTGTGTCAGATCAGCGATCTCGTCAACATAAAAACCTTACACACGAACAATCATGAAATTCATTTTCATAACGAGCATGTCTCACCACCGTGCGAATTCGCGAACCCGTCTTTACCGGCTTCTTCAGAGCCATTCATCAAACCACATCCCTAGGGGACATCGTGCTTCAGATCGACAATACCAAAAACAGGCCAATCGTCCAGCCCAAGCACAGGCGTTTCTTAACGTTTCCGCTAAGTTGCTGTTCTAGAATAGTTTATAAAGACGCTGATTTTTCACAAATGCCAGAGGGTCGCTCTCGAATTGGTTTTTTTTGGTATTGCCAGGAAACGCTGCCTGCAATGCACACATAAAAACCAGACATAACCTCCTGACGCAGTGCCGTCGATCGACGACAAGGGAAAAGAGGCGAGCGTGGAGATGTCCGAGGCATCAACCTCGCGCGGTGTGGAAAATTCGGAGCGTTTAACGCCTTGGGAGAGGCGGTACGACTGGCGGGAACGAGCGGGAAGTCTCCCCGCCTGCGGGCTGGCATGACCTCACGGCCAGCGCGCAGCGTCTGTTTGAAAAACGACAGGCGGCGGATCGTACCCCCTCGGGGCCACACGATCCGCCGCCTGTGTCTCGTAACGCGATAAAACGCGCCGTTAGTGTGTCGTTTCCGCCCGTGCCTCGGTCGGCGGCTTTTGCCGGGCAATGCCGCGGGCACCGACAACACCGCCGGGGAAACCTGAGCGATCGCTGTAATCCTTCACCGTCTTCGGCCGCGCCTTCCTGGCAGACACGGCACCCGCCGCCAGAAGGTCGATTGCTGTAATACCGACGACCATGGCAAGCGCTGCCTTCACCGTATGTCGCTGCGGATTGCGGTAGGAAAGCAGCGCCAGCAACGTGACGATGTCGAGACCGTCGCCAGCCACCCGGCTTGCCAACCCAGCCCGCTTGTCGGTCGAAAGCGTCAGCATGCCGCTGGCGATCTCGCGGGCACCGTAGGCGCGAACCACATGCTCGCTGCCTGTGACGCCGAAGGCCCTGGTTATGCGCTGCGGTGCCATGAGTTGGAACAGGCCAAGCCCGAGGCTGAACCAGCCGAGCCCTCGTGCGAGTTCATCCGTTGCTTCGCGGGAGCGCGGCCCTGACGACAGAATCTTCGGGTCGCCCTCGTTGCGCGTCAGTCTGGAAAGTATGGACATGATTGCCTCCTGTCAGGGTTTGAGAACGACCTTGATGCAGCTGTCCTGCTTGTTGCGGAATACCTTGTACATCTCGGGGCCCTCCTCGAGCGTCGCCGTGTGCGTGATGACGAAGGACGGATCGATCTGCCCCTCCTCGATCCGGCGAACAAGGTCCGGCGTCCAGCGGTTGACGTGGGTCTGACCCATACGGAACGTCAGGCCCTTGTTCATGGCCTGTCCCATGGGGATCTTGTCGACCAGACCTGAATAAACACCGGGGATGGAGATGATGCCGCCGGGGCGGCAGACATAGATCATCTCGCGCAGCACGTGCGGCCGGTCGTTTTCCAGCATCATTATCTGCTTGGCCCGGTCGAGCAGCGTATCGGGCTGGCTCATTGAAACATGGCTTTCGAGCCCCACCGCATCGATGCACTTCTCGGGACCCTTGCCGTCGGTCAGCTCATTCAGGCGCTCGACAACGCTCTCCTGACTGAAATCGATGGTCAGCGCACCGCCCGCCTGCGCCATGGACAGACGTTCGGGAATGCAATCGATTGCGACCACCAGCTTGGCACCGAGCAGCACCGCGCTGCGAATGGCCATCTGCCCGACAGGACCGCAACCCCAGACGACGACCGTGTCCGTCGGCTCGATGTCGCAATGCACCGCTGCCTGCCAGCCGGTCGGCAGGATATCGCCGAGGAACAGGACCTGCTCGTCGGTCAGGCTGTCGGGCACCTTGATATGGGTGGAATCGGCAAAGGGAACACGCAGATATTCCGCCTGCCCGCCGGGGTATCCGCCGGTGAGATGCGTATAGCCGAACAGGCCCGCCGTGGTATGGCCAAAGGCCTTGTCGGCCAGCGCCTTGTTGCGGTTGGAGCGCTCGCAGACGGAGAAATTTCCGCGCCGGCACTGGTCGCACTCGCCGCACTGGATGGTGAAGGGCACGACGATCCGGTCGCCCTTCTTCAGCTTGCCGTTCATGCCGGACCCGGTCTCCACGACCTCGCCCATCATTTCATGGCCCATAATGTCGCCCGGCATCATCGCCGGAATGAAATTGTGGAACAGGTGCAGGTCGGATCCGCAGATCGCGCAACTCGTCACCTTGATGATCGCATCGCGGGGATCCTCGATTTCGGGATCGGTGACGGTGTCGCACCGGATATCTTCTTTGCCATGCCAAACGAGCGCGCGCATGAGGCCTCCGTTGTCCAAAGTGTTCAAAGGATGATCCGACTAGGCACAAGACAGACCGACAGAGCACCTGCTCGCCAGCCGGACCGGAGCCTCTGGAACCGGCCCTCCCGCGAAAGGTTCCCGAAAAGGCTCCCTCGACGTGGCCTATCGGCGTGACGACCACCCGTTGCCCGGCTGGAAGCCGGAACTTCCGGCCTTGTCCCCTGTTGGATCAGCCGGACAAACAGTGGGCAAGCACGGTGATGCGCGGTAAAAGCGAGGGTGAAGACCAGAGTGACCTCTTTGCAAAGAGCGGGCAGCCTGCGCCGAACAATACCGCCACGCAGGCACATGAGATCCCCAGGGACACGACCCGCGGCGACGCCACGCTCTCCCTGCTGCGCGAAGGTTACGCGTTCATTCCCCAGCGCATGAAGCGGCTCGATACGAACATCTTCCGCACTCGACTGATGCTCCGCGATACGCTCTGCCTGTCTGGCCCCGCCGCCGCCGAGCTTTTCTATGGCAGCGGCATGCTGACCCGTATCGGCGCCATGCCTCAGACCGTTCTGCGCCTTCTGCAAGACAAGGAGAGCGTCCAGCAACTCGACGGCGAAGAGCACCGGCACCGCAAGGCGATGTTCATCCGGCTGCTGATGCAGGACGATGACGGCATGACACGGCTCGTGGCCCTGTTCCGGCGCCATTTCATCGCCCATCTTCCGGAATGGGAGCAGCGCGACAGCGTCGCGCTTTCTACTGAAATCGACAGGATTCTTGCGGAAACCGCGTTGCGGTGGACAGGCACGCCGCTCGCAACGCTGGATCTGTCGCGTGACGGACGGACGCTGGCCGAGATGGTGCAGGGAGCCGGACGCTTCGGACCGCGAACATGGCTCGCACTGGCGCGGCGCAATCGTCTGGAAAAGCGCATCCGCTCGATCTTCAAGGACATCCGCGACAACAGGATCGCCGTTGCCGAAGGGTCCCCCATCGACCACGTGGCGCAACACCGCGACAGGCAAGGCGCCCCGCTCTCGCCCCGTGCGGCAGCGGTCGAGCTCATCAACATCCTCCGCCCGATCGTCGCCATCGGCCGCTATATCGTCTTTGCAGCCATGGCCCTGCACGAGCACGACGAATGGCGCAGGCTGCTTGCAGCAGGCGCCGACGAGCTTCTCCCGGATTTTGCCGAAGAGATCCGCCGCATCTCCCCCTTCTTTCCCTTCGTCGGCGCGGTGGCAAAGGAGGATATGATCTTCGAAGGTCACCGCATCCCGAAAGGCCAGTGGCTGCTGCTCGATCTCTACGGCACGACCCACGACGAGACGCTGTTTCCCGAGCCACACCGTTTCAAGCCGCACCGCCAGTTATCCTGGCGCGACCGAAACAACGCTTTCATTCCTCAAGGTGCCGGCGACATCGCGACAACCCATCGCTGTCCCGGCGAGAGGGCAACCGTGGAGATCCTTATGGAAGCTATCCGCATCCTCACCCGAGACATCTCCTACGAGGTCGCCGAGCAGGATCTCGAGGTCCCCCTGAACCGCGTTCCCGCCGGCCCGAAGAGCGGCTTCGTCATGACGAAGGTCCGGCGCACGGCCGCGCCCGACACTCCGTCCGCACCCGGACAGTGAGGCGAAAATCGGGGAACTTCTCTTAAGGGCTTGGGTTTGAAACATCGGAAGGAGACTGAAAATGGCAAATGCAGACAGAAAACACATGGGTGCCGGCGCCCACGGCAAGAACTCGGGCACAGGTGCCATGACCGACCTGGAAGACGGTATCCTGCCCGAAAACATGGTTCTCTCGAACCGCGACAAGGCCCAGCACTCCGACGAGCGCGGCCTCGACAGCAAGACAGTCCAGACCGAGCAATATCACGATCATGCGGCCAACCGGCAGCCGGATTGAGAGCAGTAAGCCAGATCGAGAATAGTGAGGACGAGAAGATGACCAGCAAGATGCCACCTGTCCCTGAAGACAACCGCAGCCCGAAGGGCACCGGCGAGGACCCGAAGACGTCCACCGCCGACCCGCACTTCAACGCCCAGGACAACCCGGAAAAGATCGGGCATCAGGGCAATTCCAAGGTGAACACGACCCATCAAGGGTACCAGCAGGATCGTTAGGAGGGCGCCATGTCCACATCGCAGAAGACACCCGCTAGTATTCGCCAGGGCGGACCGGGTTCCTCCCATGAAAACGCGAAGGAACCGCTTGACCTGAAGAAGCCACCGGCAGACAGCGACGAGCGCAGCCAGAGTCGCGTGTCCGGCGGTGGTGGCGAAAAGGATAGCCATCACACGCATGATAGTGCGCGAAAGTAGCGACCTCTCATCATCCGGTATTCAAGAGCGCGACGCCTGTCGCGCTCTTTTGCTGTCCAGCCGGCGTTCAACCGGCACCGCCGACAGGCGTCCACACCTTGCCGCTACCATTGCATTCAGGGCACGTTTCGGCTCCGACCTGCCCCGATCCCTCGCAACGCCGGCAAACGTTTTCACCCGCGCCGTCTGTGCCTTCCGGTACGGCATCGACATTAATGGTTTTGTCATCGCGCATCTCTCGCTCGTCTCTCTGCATGAAACCTCCGCCTTCACATCCGAAGGCACGCGAACACACAACTCTGAACGAAGTTCCGGCCTTGGTTCGTTTGCGGACGGATGCGAAACCACGGATGACATCAGGAACTCTGACCACTCTCTCCTGTTAGCGGGCCTCCCGACAACAAGGAGACTTCCATGTTCTACACAGATGGACGCTTGCAATATCCGGTGCGCGTGGAGAAAGCCGACCCGCAGTTCGCCCGTGCTCTCCAGCAGGCCATCGGCGGCGTCGAAGGCGAGATCCGGGTCGCCATGCAGTATTTCTTCCAGGCCTGCGGCGCGCGCGGCAATCCGAAATTCCGTGACCTGCTGATGAACACGGCTGCCGAAGAACTCGGGCATATCGAGATGCTGGCAACCGCCGTCGCGATGAATCTCGAAGGCGCACCGCTTTCCGAGAAGGAAGCCGTGGCGGCCGATCCGATCGGCGGAGCGGTTCTCGGCGGCCTCAACCTGAAGAACCTGCTATCCTCCGGCCTTTCTGCCATGCCAGTCGACTCCGACGGCGTGCCCTTCGACATGTCGCACATCTACGCGAGCGGCAACATCGCAGCCGACATGACGGCGAACATCGCCGCCGAATCCACCGGTCGCGTGCTGGCGGTGCGCCTCTACAACATGACGAACGACCCCGGCATGAAGGACATGCTGTCCTTCCTCATCGCTCGCGACAGCATGCACCAGAACCAGTGGATGGCTGCTCTTGAGGAACTCGGCGGTGCCAAAGGCGCCTTCCCCATTCCCAACAGCTTCCCGCAGGAAAAGGAAAACACCGACTTCAGCTATGCCTTCCTCGGTTTCCAGGCCGATGGCTCGCCACCGGTGCCGGGTCGCTGGTCCGAAGGCCCCTCGGTCGATGGCAAGGGCACCTTCTCCGCCACACCCATGACGCCGCTTGGGCAAAAGCCGGTTCTCGGCCCCGCAAAGCCCGGCGGTGGCGCCCAGCGCGAACAGATGTAAGCCTTTCCTCCCCACGCTTCTGGAGGCCGCCCGTGCGCGGCCTCCTCGCAATGACCCGCCATCGTACGTGTCGTCATGCCCTGTCTCTATGCTTGAAGGAAACAACCGGTGAACACGGCGAACCTGCAGATCGAAGGCCTGCTCATGGCTTTTTCAGCTCTCAATCATCGCCTGATCGCAAGCGGCGTGCTGACCCGCGAGGAGATCGGCGACGCTCTTGACGAGGCGGTGCAGACGCTCTCGGCCGATACGAGCCGCAATCTCTCGGACGCCAACCTGAAGGCGATCCTCTTCCCCGTCCGCTTTCTCTTGGATGCAGTCCGCGCAACGCAGGACGAGGCCGACCGTACATTTGCTGAGGAAACCCGGCGCATCGGTCGAGACGATGCCGCCGTAGACTGACGACGCCCCCCAAACGGAGAGCCTGATGACCAACCAGATCAAGCTGACGGACAACGATGCCGCGCCGCTGACGGAAGCCGCCGGCGACCTCAAGGTCTTCGCGCCGGATCTCGCCTATCGCAAATTTTCCATGGTCAACGTGATATTCTACGGCGACCCTGAGAAAGGTCAGGACTGGGTGCTGATCGACAGCGGCCTGCCGACCTCTGCGAGCGGGATCGTCGAAAGCGCACAGCACCGGTTCGGCAGCGGCGCGCGCCCTGCGGCCATTATCATGACACATGCCCATTTCGACCATGCGGGCTCGATCGAGACGCTGGCCCGCGACTGGGACGTCCCGGTCTACGCCCATCCGTTGGAAATGCCCTATCTGAGCGGACAAGCCTCCTATCCCCCGGCCGATCCGATGGCGGGCGGTGGCTTGCTGGCTGTCCTTTCGCCGCTGTTTCCACGCTCGCCGGTGGACGTTAGCACGCATCTGCAAATGCTACCCGCCGACCGTACTGTCCCGGGAATGCCCGGCTGGACCTGGATCGCCACGCCCGGCCACGCGCCGGGGCACGTATCGCTCTGGCGGGAAAGCGACCGAACGCTCATCGCCGGCGACGCCATCGTGACCACCGGTCAGGAGTCGATCTATGAGGTGATGAACCAGACGCTCGAGATGCACGGCCCGCCGCGCTATCTGACGCCGGATTGGATGGAGGCCGAGGAGTCCGTGCAAGCACTGGCGGCTCTGGAGCCCGAACTGGTGATATCCGGACATGGGCGACCCGCGCGCGGCGCCGGCATGCGGGAAGCCCTGCACCGGCTTGCCGAAAACTTCCGCGCTGTCGCCGTTCCCGAAGGCGGGCATTACGACCGGAAGCCCGCAATGCCCGGCAAAAGCGACAGCGACGCTTATCGCTGATCAGTAGAATGGAAGGATGAGCCGCTGCCGGATCAGGGAAGAGGAACCCGGATCAGGCAGCGGATGCCATCGTCGAGAAACTGCAGATCCGTCTTTGCGTTCAGCTGGTAGGGCAGCGCCCGCTCGATCAGTTCCCGCCCATAGCCCTTGCGGCGCGGCGCGCCATCCGCCGGCATGCTGACGCCCTCTTCGCGCCATTCCAGCAACACGACCCGCTCGCCCGCGTTCTCTTCGAGCGTCCACAAGATGCGCAGCATGCCGTTTTCCTGGCTGAGTGCACCATACTTGATGGCGTTGGTCGCAAGCTCGTGCAGGGCAAGGCCAAGCGCCTGCGCACCGAGCGTCGGCACCGTCACCGGCGGTCCTTCCGCCTGCACGGCCTCCATGCGGGATGCAGCACCATGGGCCCGCAGCTCTCCCTCGATGAGGTCGCGCAGCGAGATGGTTTCCGCCGCGCGCGCTACGAGCCCCTGGACCCGGCTCAGGGCCCGCAGGCGGCTTGAGAATTCGGCACCGAAACTCTCCATCGAAGCGCTGCTGCGCAGCGTCTGACTGGCAACCGACTGGACGACGGCAAGGAGATTGCGTGTGCGATGCTGAAGTTCGGCCACCAGCACATCCTGCCGATCTTTCAAGGCGCGCAGCTCGTGGATATCGGTCATGGTGCCGATCCAGTCGCCCGACGGCTCGCCGAATGCCGTCAGCACCGGCAGCGCCCGCGTCTGATGCCAGCGATAGGCATCATCGGAAGCGCGGCGAACGCGGTGCTCGACATAGCACTCGCCGGTATTGGCCGCCGCCTGCCAGGCCGCAAGGGTCAGGGCACGGTCTTCCGGATGCACCGCGTTCAGCCAGCCGAGCCCGAGGCTCTGCGGCTGGTCGAGGCCGGAATAATCCACCCATTGCGGACTGCCCCAAGTGCGTGACCCATCCGCCAGGCAGCGGAAGACCAGCTGTGGAATATTGGTCGCGAGCAGCCGGAAACGCTCCTCGTTTTCCGTCAGCTTCTGGCCCGCGCGATGGGATTCCGTCCGGTCGCGCAGGATCTTGACGAACCCCGACCCGTCGCTGAGGGGCATGGTGAGGCCTGACGCCCAGAAGCGGGTGCCGTCCTTGCGCATCTGCCAGCGCTCGTCCTCCGCCCGGCCATGGGCTCGCGCATCCGCGCGTTCCAGCGCCGGCACGCCGGCCTTCCGGTCCTCCTCGATAAAAATGATGTCACCCGACTGCCCGAGAATATCGGCTTCCGTAAATCCCAGCACACGCTCGGCACCGGTATTCCAGCTCGTGACGCGCCCTTGCGGATCCAGCGAGAAGATCGCGAAATCGACGGCGCTCTCGAAGACGACACGCAGCAGATCGTCGCTTTTCGGTGCAAGGAGCGAAGATTGAGGCATATCAGGAGCGGTCATTGCCTGTGTCCTCTGTCAGTCGGCCGATCTACAACCGGCTCAGGAGTTGCAGCAGCTCATCGGGATCGGCCGGTTTCTGAAGAAACGGCGCCTGCCGAAAACGTTCCGGCAGGTCGCCCCGGTCATAGGCCGTCAGGAACGCGAACGGCACGTTTCGCAGAGACAGCGCATCCGCCACGGGATAGACCTCCGCCCCGCGCAGGTGGATATCGAGAACGGCCGCATCGATCTGCTCCGCCTCGTCCACGAGCTTCAGGGCACCCTCAAGGCTCGACACCGGCCCGATGACATCTGCCCCGGCCCGGCCCAGCACATCCATAATATCCGCGGCCACCAGATATTCATCCTCCACGACAAGGAAGACCTTGTCGAAGATATCGGCTTCCTCACTCACCACCTGTACCTCGTCATCCTGTCGTTTCCTCCATCTGCCGGTGTCGTAGGCCCATCGTTGCAAGCGGGCACCCGGCTTTCGGTCAAGGTCCCGAACCCGCAGTGCGGTGTTCGGTTCCCCGGGGGATCGCGATAGAACCAATTGCCTCCCTGGCGCAAGATGCCGCGCGAATCCTGTCGTCCGGTATCCCAAGTGTTTGCGGCGCAAAGGCGACAAGGGGTAAGGTCACCGCCTCGCTGGTTGCCAAAGGCGGCCCGAGCAATTGCCATTTCATACCGACAGGGCCATATCGGTCGTTCCCGTCCTGGAGCGCGTGCTCGCCACGCGTCACGAAAGAAAGCGGAAGCCATGCCTGAAAAGCCCATGTCTGAAAATGTTGAGATCACTCTGAGCCGCGCCGGCGCGGCCACCACCGGTGGTCCAGAAGCCTACTTTACCGGTCGGGTGGAGATCTCCACCCCGTACAAGGGCGATGCCCCGGCTCGCATCAGCGGCGCCACCGTCTCCTTCCCTGCCGGTGCCCGCACCGCCTGGCACACACACCCGCTCGGGCAGACGCTCTACATTGTCTCCGGCAAAGGCTGGGTGCAGAAGGAGGGCGGACCGCGCGAAGCCTTCGGGGCCGGAGACGTCGTCTGGATCCCGCCGCTGGTCAAGCATTGGCACGGCGCGGCAGCCGACACCGCCATGGTCCACTTCGCCGTTGCCGAAGCGCTTGACGGCAGCGTCGTGACCTGGCTCGAAAAGGTGAGCGACGCGCAATATGCCGGCGAAGCATAGAGTGGTTAGATAACGCCAGCCTCGCGAGCTTCATGATGGCGAGCCCGTGAGGCTGAAACAGTCGAGCAACGGATAGAAACTGCCGGCTCTCGGTGGCGGCCGATGGAGACCGAATATCGCAGGCTTGCCATTCCCGTTGCGGAAAGTCCAAAACCTTGCCGCAGCCGTATGCTACACCGAACCCATCCTCACCCTGACATCCGGCGCTGCATGTTTCATCTCATCTTCGGCCTCCCCTGGCTGGTCGTCCTCATTCGCTTCATCCAGCCGCTGCCTTGGCTCTGGTCTGCAAAGGCGCTTCTGGCGATCGTCCTGCTGCTGGCCTCACAGTATCATTTCTTCAGCCGCCTCTCCTCCGGGTCCGTCTTTTCGCCGGAGTTCCCGCGCTGGCTGGTGATCGGCTTTAACCTCCTCTTCGGCGCCATCGTGCTGCTGGCGGTGCTTCAGATCGCGCTCGATCTGGTGTCGCTGTTGCTCAGCCTCTTCAAAGGCCACTTGATCGCCGTTCCCCCGGGCATTCGCTATGCCATGGGCGCAACGGCGCTCGCGGCTGCGGCTGTCGGCGTCTCCCAGGCTATTCGCATTCCCCAGCTCAAATCGATCGAGATCGCCATCCCCAACCTGCCGCCGGCCTTCGACGGATACCGGATGCTGCAACTGACGGACATGCATATCAGCCGGCTCTTTCCGCAGAGCTGGGCGGAAGCCGTTGTCGAGAGATCGAACGCGCTGGCGCCCGACGTGATCGTCATCACCGGAGACCTGATCGACGGCAGCCTGGAGAGCCGCCGTGCCGATGTCGCTCCGCTCGCCAGACTGAGCGCCCGGGACGGCGTGATCGCCATTCCCGGCAACCATGAATATTTCTTCGGCTACACCGAGTGGATGCCTCATTTCGCCTCGCTCGGCATGAGGATACTGGAAAACGAGCATGCCATCGTGACGCGCGATGGTGGCGCGATCACCATCGCCGGCGTGACCGATCTCTCGGCGCGGGCACATGGTCTCCCCGGCCCGGATCTTGCAAAGGCTCTTCAGGGCGCGCCAGCCGGAGCGCCCATCATCCTTCTCGACCACCAGCCGCGCGAGGCCGCACGCGCCGCGGAAGCCGGCATTGCCTTGCAACTCTCCGGCCACACCCATGGCGGTTTGATCCTTGGCCTCGACCGCCTCTTCGCGAGGCCGAACAACGGCTTCGTCTCCGGCCTCTACACGGTTGGCGGACTGCAACTCTACGTCAACAACGGCACCGGCCTCTGGCCCGGCTTCGCGCTGCGCCTCGGCCGCCCTTCCGAACTTACCGTCATTACCTTCCGGCGGAAGACGTAGAGACTTCCGCCTCACCCCCGCGCACGAAGGGCGGCCGTCAGCGGCAACCGCGTGGCAACGAACGCGGGAATGAGGCCGCCAAGCGCGCCGATAGCGAGGCCGAGAAGACCCGCGATGACAGCGACATCCGAGGTTACCGAAAGCTCGAACGCCAGCCGCGTATTGTTGGCCCCGATGGTGCTCGCCTGCCAGCCATTGAAGCCGAGCCAGGACACGACGAGACCGGAGGCAACGCCGACGGCGGCCAGGAAAACGGCCTCCACCCAGGTACCGATGAAGGCTGCAAACCGCTGGAACCCGAGCGCCCGGACGGTGGCGATCTCGACCGTCCTGTCGGAAACCGAACTCATCATCGTGTTCAGCGCTCCGGCCGTCGCGCCGATGGCCATCAGCAGCGCCAGCGGCCAGGCAAACAGCCGGATGAGCCGTGTCGTCCGCTCGGATTGCGCCGCGTAGAGATCAGCCTCGGTCCTCGCCACGAGAGGCACGGTGCCGAGCGTCGATAGCCGGGCCTGCAACAGCATCAGACCGGAAGGCTCCATCAGCCGCAACCGCAGGCTCTGCACCTCGTTCTGACGATCGAAGCCAGCGCGGACCGCATCGAGATCGGCCCAGATCTCGGACTCGAATGCGCTGCCATGGGCGGAAAACCGCCCGACGACCATCCAGTCGATGGTGCCGAGGCGCACACTGCGCCCGACAGTGAGGCCGAGCGCCGTGGCAAGCTGATCACCCACCACGATTTCCCGCGCACCCGGCGCGAAGAGCCGACCTTGCGACACCACAATCTGATCGCGCATGGTCGCCCCCGCGCCATCCATGCCGCGCACCGCCACCGTGCGGACCGCCTGATCGGCGACCGTGCTGACATCGACGGCCACGACGACCTCCCGTGACGAAACGATGCGCCCCGCCCCATCCCGGACAACACCGATATCGCCCGTCGTCGCCTGCAAGGCACGGATGGTCTCCGTCGGGATATCCGAGCCGTTCTCCTGCTGCGCGCCGCCACCGAGGATGACCGCGACCATAGGCGATCCTGCCCCGGCAAGTGCCCTCTCGAACCCCTTCGCCAGCGCGAGAAACCCTGCAAGCACGCACACCACCAAGGCAATGGACAAAGCCATCGACAGCGAAATGGCGAGCCGGCGCGGCAGGCTGAGAAGATTGACCCGGACCATGAAGCCGGCCTGTCGGATGAGCGTGGACATGAAAATCACCGTGTTCTGAAGGCGTTGATGACGGGAATACGCAGCGCCGCGATGGCCGGCAGAGCGCCTGTGGCAAGGCTGAGGCCGGCCATGATGGCCACTCCTTTGATGAGCACCATGGACGAGAACACGAGGCCAAGCTCCGGACCGGCAACCTGCGCGGCCAGCCACGCCAGCAACAACCCGATGCCGCCGCCGAGCAGAAAGATGAACGACGTCTCGACGAGGATGAGCGTGACGATGTGCGATCTCGAGAAACCGAGCGTCTTGAGGACGCCGATCTCGAAGGTCCGTTCGCGAATGGCGAAGATCATCGTGTTGACGACGATCATCAGGAGCGTGATGAATGCCGCACCGACGACGAGGTTCACGAGCAGGCCGACATCCGCATATTGCCGCAGGAAGGCTTCGAGGAACTGCTTTTCCGACTGCGTGCGCGTGGGACTGGCGGAGTTGGCAAATTGCGCATCGATACGGGCGGCAAGCACGGCTGGCGACACCTGCGCGGAGGGCCTGACAACGAAAGCATCGACAGTGTCCCGTCCCCGCGCGCGCATGGCATTCACGTAGTCATAGCGCGCAATCATGAAATAGGTGTCGGTGGATGCCGTTTCGCCCTCGAAAATACCCGCAATTTCGAAACGCCAGTCGCGACCGCCATCCTGCCCGGTCACGTTGAAGGCCGTGATGGCGACCCGTTGCCCGACCGCCCAGCCCTGAGCATCTGCCAGCGCCCGACCGACGAGCACCCGATCGCGCGCCACCTCCATAGCCTGGAGAAGCGCCGGCGTCAGCCCCAGGCCTTTGCCGTTGACGTCCATCAGCCGCGGCATGTCAGCGGCACTCACCGCGACGACGTTCTTCTCGACCTCCACGAAGCCACGCAAGCGGGTGACATAAGCAACGCCTGCGACATCGGGAATGGCAGAAAGAGCAGCAAGAGACGCCATCGGCAACGCCTGAGTCCGCCCGCCGGCGCTCGTCACGCCGAGGATATCTTCGCTCGCCGCCGAGGCGCCCTGCGCCCCGTCGAGAAAACTCGTCGTCAGACCGTAGATCAGAAACGCCATGGCAATGCAGACCATGAGGAGCATTGCACGCAGTGGCTTCCGCAATGCGTTTCGTCTTGCAAGATCGAGGAAGGTCATTCCGCAGCCCTCGATTCTTCGATGAAAACACCCTTGTCGAGATGCAGGGTCCGTTTCGCACGACGTGCCGCCTGAGGGTCGTGGGTCACCATGAGGATCGTCTTGCCCAACACCTGATTGAGCGTCTGCAACATGTCCAGAACATCATCGGCGGAGGCGCGATCGAGATCGCCGGTCGGCTCGTCGCAGAGCAGCAGGCCGGGATCGGCAACGATGGCACGGGCAATGCCGACACGCTGCTGCTGCCCGCCCGACATCATGCCCGGATAGTGTCGCTCGCGACCGGAAAGCCCCACGAGATCGAGTACGCGCTCCACCCGGAGACGTCGCTCGCGGGCCGACACCGGCTTGAGCAGGAGCGGCAGTTCGACATTCTCGGCTGCAGTCAGCATCGGTAAAAGATTATAGAACTGGAAGACGATCCCCATGTGGTGCGCCCGCCAGGACCCACGCGCCGCCTCGCCCATCTGGTCGAGATGATGCGTGCCGATGCGCACGCGCCCGGCATCCGGACGGTCGATCCCGGCGAGCATGTTGAGAAGCGTCGATTTGCCCGAACCCGACGGGCCCATGACGGCGACAAAGTCACCGCGCGGAATGGCAAGATCGAGGTTCGAGAAAATGGGGATCGCCTGTCCTGCAACACGATATGCCTTGCTGACACTCTCAAGCTGAATGTAGATGTCCTGCGCCCCGGTCATTGCTCGGTGCCTCCTGTCGTGTTGAGGGAAATGCGAAGACGCACCGCCATGTTGGGCCGCAAGCCTTTCGGTGGATCGATGAGATCGAGGCGAAGTGTCACCGTGCCCTTCTCGGCCGAAGCCACGGGGGCGAGACGCCGGATCGCGACCCGGAAGGGCTGGTCCGGAAAGGCATCGAGCACGGCCTCACCGACGAGACCCGGAGCGAGCGCTGCAAGATTGACCTCAGCAACCTCGGCATCGATCGCCAGACGGTTCATGTCGGCCAGCATCAGCAGGCTCTGGTCTTCGCGGACACTGTCCGCACGAGCAAGAACCGTATCGCCGACATGCGCGGAAACACCTGTGACCGTTCCGGCGAAAGGCGCCAGAACCGTCTGCTGATCGAGGCGATCCTGCGCCATCCGCAGCGATATATCAGCGCTCTCGACAGATTGTCGTGCCTGCGCCGCGGCATTCTCGGCCTGCTGCTGACGAACGCGAGCCACATCGAGCGCAACTCGCGAAACGGCATCGCTAACGAACAGACGCTCCATCCGGCTCCGCTCCGTCTCGCTCTGGGCAAGGTCGATGCGCCGGGCAGCTTCTTGCAGTTCCGCCGCCGCCTTTGCAACCTGCGCCTGCTCAAGGGCGAACCGGGCGTCGCTGTCCTCCAGCACGATGAGCACCTGTCCACGCCGCACGACATCGCCGGCCTCGACTGCGACATTGATCACCCGCCCCTCATATTTCGAGAAAAGGCGCGTTCCCTGCTCCGCAACGACGAAGCCGGATCCCGTGATTTCACGAGCGGCGGACGTGGAGATCGGTGGAGATATCTGCTCGGATCCAGCCTTCGCAACGGATTCCGCAGACTGGTTCTTTTCGCCCTCAGGTTGTTGTACCTTGGCGCCTATGAACGACACAGACCACGGACGATACACAAGGGCTGCGCTACCGATACCGACCACGATTACCAGCAGACCAAGAATGAAAATCGGCCGTCGCGAGAGTTTCCGCGGCGGAACATGAGCAGGTTCAAAAGAGAGCGAACCGAGCGTCTCGACAAGCGAGAGAGGGGGTCTTGCGGGGTGTTGAATATGTTTGTTCATGCCGTCAGGCTGAACCAGAAATATTCCCTCAGAGACCAAAAACAGGATCGAGACAGTGCTAAATCGCGATCGAGGTCGCCCGCTGTCGCCATTGCAGCGGTGTCATCTCGGTCACCCGCTTGAACTCGCGGTTGAAATTCGACTTCGTCTGAAAGCCGACGTCGAACATGATATCCGTCACCGACCGGTCGGTTTCTGCCAGGAGCTGGCACGACTCGGCGATGCGCTGCTCGTTCACAAATTGCGAAACGTTCTTGCCGGTCGCCCGGTTGATCGCCAATGAGATCTGCCGCGCCGGGATGCCCGCTTTCCGAGCCAGCCGATCGAGATTGAGATCGACGTCGCGATAAACACGCTTTACTTGCATCAACACTTCGATGACCGCCAGCGTCTCCGTGTCCTCGGATACGATCACGTCCGGAGGAAGGCTTGCCGCCGTTGCCGGCTCCGGCGGAGAGCCGGTGGACGCCGCCGCAACGGACAGGATCACGAGCAGGCACAGGTTACCGATCGCAATCACCGGCGGCACATACTCGCCGTGCGTCCAGAGGAGATCCAGGGCAACGAACGTATCGACCGCGGCCGAGAGGAGAAGAGACGAAGCTGCAAATAGAATAGCCCGATAAGCCGGCGCGACGTCCTCGAACGGCGCCGCCCTTAATGCGTCCGCGCCAGGCCGCATGAGAAGCAGAATGGCGAATGCGTACCCGATGAATTCGCTGATAAGAACGACATCGATCACGTCACGAGATGTGAGGAGGAGGAGAACAACAGCCAAGGCAGGGATGGCGTGCACCATAATGCGCCTCAAACCAAGGCGCGTCCTTCCGCGGACGAGCTGTATGACACCGGCATAAACCAGCGGTGGAACAAGCGCCGCCCCCACAGGCGCCAGAAACATCACAGCCCTGATGTCGTATCCCCAACGCAAGCCTGAGAGAACCGATTGCCACATGCTGATGGTAATCAACGCGAGCAAAGGCATATTCCGTGGCGATCCGCTGTCCCGCCTGATGACGACGGCGAGAAGGATAAACAATAGAAGAGCGACGACGAAGGGAAGCGGGACGAAGGGCATGTAAAATCTTCAGAATTGTGCAGAGGACGAAGCACCATGCAGGATTTCGATCTTCACCGCGACCTCGATCATGATCGAGGGCTCATAATCGAGCGGCCCACCGCGCCTTGAGGGAGAGAGGCAAATTGTCGAGGACGTTGGCGCGATAAGACGACGACCTGGATTTATAGTACCGGCGAGAGGTCGGAATACCCGCTGATAGAAACAATCATGAGGCAGGGCACATGCAGCGAGACTGAAGTCGCCCAAGGCCGCATTCTTGCTACCTTGCTACCAGCCAAGAGAGGTCGTTGGCTGTAGGTCTTGTACGCTGCTAACACTGCCCGGCTGCAACAAACTGCTGCTTTCCGCACCTTCGCCAGCCTCATGAGCCGCCCCGCGTTCATTGGGAACCGAATGAGATAGAGGGAGCGTGCCGCAGTTTTGCTCAGCCTCCCCTGCCCTGCTTTCAAGTCGCAAGGCGTCGTCTTGTATACAGTGAGGACTGTATATCATAGCCGTCGTTCTGTCACTCTGCCGGTCTATTTCCGCCTCAGCGTCATGCCGGCACGACAAAACCCCCGGGGCGGGCGCCTACGGGGGTTTGTTTTGTGTGCAGTATGACGGATTTGATTTGGTTGCGGGGGCAGGATTTGAACCTGCGGCCTTCAGGTTATGAGCCTGACGAGCTACCGGGCTGCTCCACCCCGCGGAAGGGAAAGGGACTGAGATTGTTTGAGAAGATGGTATATGTTTGCCTTTAGCAGACCTGGCAGCGACCGACTCTCCCGCGTCTTAAGACGAAGTACCATAGGCGCTGGGGCGTTTCACGGCCGTGTTCGGAATGGGAACGGGTGCGGCCACCCCGCCAGAAC
>NZ_FOGR01000016.1 GCF_900111275.1 Rhizobium sp. NFR03
GCGATTGGACAAGGTTTCCGCGCTGAACGATACGCTGAGCCGTCTTCGAGACCATTCGAGTTCCCTTCGCGAAGAAGGCGTGGCGTGATCTCATGGATTTTCACCTTCGCGCGGCGAACTGATAGACAACTGTGCGAGCTACCACAGCGCCTGCTACAGGATAAATACGCTCTGACGATCAACATCTGTTTTCAAGCAATAAAACCGGACCTTTATGGAAGGGCTCCTCATGGGTTGGAAAACCCCAAAGATCGAATACGTGAACGGATACAAGGTTATTGAAGTCGAAGGACCTGCCTTCAAGGTCTACGACGGCAACCGTCAGCTAGGGGACGATTTTCCTTACTCCGGCGAAGCGGCTGCTCACGCGAACTCTCTTCCGCCACGGGATGCTCAACAGGGCTGAACAGGAATTCGAAGCCATCCTGCTCCAAGGCGCGATACCGGCTTACGATGACAGGCACGCGTTATCTCAGGCAACTTCGTAAGGAACCCACGCCTCCCCCCATACGGCTGTGATTCACTGTTGCTTGCGCTCGCGCCTGCGCGCAACCGCCTGCACGTCATGGAAATGAAACCGGCGTTTGAGGAGGCGACGAGAGGCCGCGGAGAAGATGAGCTCTACAAGATAGCCAAGACCATGCTGGCCCTGCCGGACACGTCCATGAAGGACTATATCGACGCCGAGCAGGCCGCCGAACGGCTTCGTGACGGCTATGCCGACTACTTCTCCCGCTATGACGCCGATTGACAGTCAACTGACCCGCCCGTGCGCTGGCGATCCAGGCGATGGCCGTTGAAATGCCAATTCCAAATCTGGCCGCCGCTGATCGCGCCGACATGCCATCGCGTGACGCAGCCAGCACGCGGCACCGCAGATCATCGCTAAAAGCTCGGGTCATATTGCCTCCGACCAAATCAACCGTCGGGGCGATGGAATCAGAATTCGGCAGCCAAGGGAATCCTCAACGCGATTCCGTTTTCAATGGACGTGCTCTAGTCAGCCGATGCGCAGCACCTCTGGCGGCTTTGTCGTCACCGGCAGCGTGGCTCGGGGCGCAAAGGGCAACCCGCCATTCCAATGCCTTTTCAACGCTCGCGGTAAATTCCAGTCCATCGACTGGCTCTAACAAGTCCATATGGGCATCGACGCAGTCTCTTCAACCGTACCGCTTTTGGAACTGAGAGGAGCAGGCTACCCCATCTTAGCCACCTTCAGTCGGCTTTGTGGTGGGCGCTTTGGGCGGTGGACGATCCATTGCCCATTCGACTAACGGAGAGACGGAAAGAGCTTGAGTGTGAGGAAAAGCGCTTTCACAGTGCGCATGGAATTTTCTCCGTTTTCAATTTGAGAATGAGTAAAAATCACTCGGGCTTGGAGGCAGGGGAAAACGCATGGGCTATGTCGTTCTCCGTCACGTCCTGCATTGGTTTGTGAACCGAGGCCTGGACCGTCTCTGTGCCCTGCATCACCAGGATCACGGTTTCTTTCGGAGGGCAGCCCGGCACATGGCAGGCAAGCTCGTTGACCGAAACAACAGCTTCGTCCGGCAACAAGAGCAGCGTGCGCGCCCAGAATTTGATCGCGCGAGCGCTGTTGATGACTGACGGTCCGTTCCGTGCCAGGGGATTGACGAACGCCTCGCTCATGCCGCACCCCGTTTGTTTCTCGCCGCGCGCGGAGCCAGCACCTCGAAGAGGTCCCGGATCTGTTTGGCCGGCATGTCCTGACCGATCAGGACAACACGGCTGCGTCGATCGTCGTCCGGCCAGGCATCGAGGCGCTTCAACGGATAAAGCCGGTGCTGTACGGCGTGAGCGACGAGTGGGCGATCAGGATCGTCGGTCAGTGCAAACAGGCCCTTCAGGCGCAGCAGCCCTGAGCTGATATTGCTCGTCACGATGTGCAGAAACGTCTCCACCGCCTGTGGCGAAAGCGGCACATCATGGGTCAGGCTGATCGCCTCGATCTCATCACCGTGCCGGCTGGGGTCGTGGTCATGGTCCGGATGCTGTGTCAGCCTCTCCATCGCCAGCCAGCCGGGCACGTCTTCTGCCTTGCCGGAGATCGTGTATTCCCCATGGCCGAACAGCATCGGCAGGGCGAAGCCGACGTGCCGGTCATGAAAACGAGCGGCAGGATTGAGCGCTCTCAGCTCGGCCGCCCAGTCATGTGTGCCGACAGCCAGATCGGTCTTGGTCAGCACGACATCATCCGCAAACGCCAGTTGCTTCCAGCCTTCAAGGAAACTGTCGAGGGTCGCGCGACCATTCAGAACATCAAAGGCCGTGAGCACGCCAGCGAGGCGGAAATGCCGGGCGACGACATGATCCCTCAACCCAATGGCCGGTGATCCACCGGGAATGATGCTGTTGATGATGGGTGCCGGATCGGCGAGACCGGTGGTCTCGATGACGACCCGTGCGACAGGTGGAATATCGCCGCGAATACGAGCGTCGTGTAATTCCGAGAGCGAGCTTCTGATATCGCTTGTTGCCGTGCAGCAGATGCACCCCGTCGTGGTGCGGAAATAGGTTTCCGACCCGGTACGGACCAGATCGTGATCGATCGGAACGGCTCCAAACTCGTTGACGATGACGGCGGTGCCTGCCATCAGCGGATCGGCAAGAATGTCATTGAGCAGCGTCGTCTTGCCGGAACCGAGAAAGCCGGTCAGCAGCGTCACGGGCACCGGGTCGTAAAGACGCCTCACATCAGGCTCCCCAGAGGTTTCCCGCGCCGTCTTGCGCCGATTGAACAGCCCACTGAACATCCAGGAACCTACATTGTGTTGTCGTTGATGGGGGTGGCTTGCCCAGTTCCGCCGGGCAAGCCAACAGCTTAGCCGCCGACGATGGCGGACTTGATCGTGTTCACGTTGTACCGGAACATGTCGATATAGGTGGAGGCAGGGCCGTCTGTTCCAGACAGCGCGTCGGAGTAGAGCGTGCCGCCGACCTTGAGGCCGGTTTCCGTGGCGATCTGCTCGACGAGGCGCGGATTGCTGATATTCTCGACGAAGATCGCCGAGGCCTTGTCTTCCTTCACCTGATCCACGAGCTTGGCGACATCGGCGGCCGATGCCTCGGCTTCGGTTGAAATGCCTTCAGGGGCGATGAACTTCACGCCATAGTCGCGCTCGAAATATCCAAATGCATCATGCGAGGTGATGATCGTGCGCTTGTCAGCGGGAATGGACCCGATTGCTGCCTTCACTTCCGTTTCCAGCGCGCCGAGCTTTGCGAGATAAGCTTCTGAATTGGCCGTATAGGTGGCGCAGCCGGCTTTGTCCGCTTCGCAGAAAGTGTCGGCGATATTCTTCACATAGGTCTCAGTATTGTGGATCGACTGCCAGGCGTGCGGGTCGAACTCGCCGTGATGGTGACGACCCTCGTGTTCATGATCGTGACCGGCTTCTGCTTTTTCCTCAGGATCGTGATTGTGGCCCGCCTCCGCTTTCTCCTCACCGTCGTGATGCTCTTCTTCGGCATTTTTGAGCGGCTCGATGCCCTTGCTAACTTCCACGACCGCAGCCTTGGTGCCACTCGTTTCAATCAGGCGCGACATGAAACCTTCGAATTGCAGGCCATTGACGAGCACCACATCGGCGCCTTCGAGCGACGCCGCATCCGCTGGACGAGGCTGGTATACATGGGCATCGCCATCCGGGCCGACCAGCGTCGAAAGATCCACGCGGTCGCCGCCCACATTCCTGGCAAGATCGGCGATGATCGAGAAACTGACGACCACCTTGAGTTCGGCTGCGGATGCGCTGGACGCAATACCGACTAGCGCGAGAAGGCTGGTATAAGTGGCGAGGCGTAATGTCCTGAACATGGAAAGCTCCTTGTGTTGTCAGGCGGTCTTGTGGCGGCCGGAGACGAGGAGGCTGGCAAGCACTCCCCGGCGACCCACCAGTGCGGAAAACAGATAGATGGCGCCGGCGATGGAGATGATTGCCGGGCCGGAGGGCATGGATGCGTGATAGGAAAGGAGAAGGCCGCAAACCGAGGATGCCATCGCGATGGCGACCGCGATTACGCACAGGCTGCGCACGTCGTTTGACCAGAAGCGCGCACCGACTGCCGGCAGCATCATCAATCCCACAGACAGAAGCGTGCCAAGGGCCTGGAAGCCACCGACCAGATTGAGAACGACCAGCACGAGGAACAGCAGATGCACCGGCCCGCCGATCCTGCTCACCGAACGAAGGAAAAGCGGGTCGAGGCATTCGGCGACCAGTCCTCGCCAGAAAATGAGGAGGACGATGTATGTGGTCACCGCAATCCCGGCGATCAGAGCGAGGGCCGCATTATTGAGCGCCAGGACAGATCCAAACAGGACATGCATCAGATCGACGCTCGACCCCTTCCACGATACGATGAGCACGCCGATGGCCAGCGAAATGAGATAGAAGGCCGCCATGGAGGCATCCTCCTTTTGAACCGTGAACCGTGAGACAAGTCCGGAACCGAGCGCCACCAGCAAACCGACCGCGAGACCGCCGACCGTCATCGGGATGATCTCCAGCCCGAAGAACAGGAAGCTGAGTGCGGCACCTGGAAGGATCGCGTGAGACATCGCATCTCCCGTCAGGCTCATGCGCCGCAGCATGAGAAACACACCGACCGGCGCGCAGGATATGGAGAGGATCAGCGAGCCAAACAGCGCGCGCTGCATGAAGCCGTATTGCACGAAGGGTCCGAACAGGTACTCAAACACGCGCGGCCACTTTCTTCTCAATTGGGCCGGAAAGCCCGTGTTGGTGCCCGTGACCCTCGGTTGGCAGACGCTCTTCGCACCAGCCGGATCGTTCGTCCCAGGCTTCCTGGAAACCCCTCGCCCGCGTGAGATTGTCAGAGGTCATGACGTCGACGGTCGATCCCCAGCTCACGGGCTTACGAGCCAGCAACAGCGTCTGGGGAAAGTGTTCGCGCACAAGCGAGTGATCGTGCAGCACACAAAGCACGGTGCGGCCCTCGGCGACCCAGCCTTTGACGAGCGTCACGAGATCAGAAATCGTGCGGGCATCGACGGCATTGAACGGCTCGTCCAAAAGGATGAGATCGGCATCCTGCAGCATGGTGCGGGCAAACAGGGCACGCTGCATCTGTCCACCGGAAAGACTATCGAGCGGTCGCTTCTCGAAGCCTGCAAGGCCAACGGATTCCAGGCTATTTCCAAGGTCAACCATATCCTCAGGCGTCAAGCGTCCGAGCAGGCCTCGCCGTTGCCAGAAACCTAGTGACACAATATCGATCACGCGTGCGGGAAAGGTTCTGTCGAGTTCGGATTGCTGCGGCAGGTAGGCCAGTCTGTTAAAGCGCGACGAGCAGGTGCCGCTGATCGGCTTCAGGATGCCGGCAATCCCCTTGAGCAGCGTCGATTTGCCAGATCCATTTGCTCCCGCGATTGCGGTTAAGGAACCACGCTGAACGTCACCGCTTAAGTGATGGACGGCCGCATGGCCTTGATAGCCAAGCGTGAAGTTTTTGAACTCAAGACAAATATCGCTCATCGCGTCCTCAGGGATTGACAGCGACTGCTTAGGTAATGTTATTACGTTCGTCAACCAAAATGTAACGGTATAACATGTTAACTTCTTGAACAGTGTACCTTTCTACGGAGACAACCCATGACGCAGCAGAAGCCTGAGCCGATCCCGGTGACCGTGCTGACCGGATATCTCGGCGCCGGCAAAACCACACTTCTCAACCGGATCCTGACCGAGCCGCACGGCAAGAAGTTCGCGGTTATCGTCAATGAATTCGGCGAGGTCGGGATCGACAACGATCTCATCGTCGAGTCCGATGAAGACGTCTTCGAGATGAACAATGGCTGCATCTGCTGCACGGTGCGAGGTGACCTTATCCGCATCATCGAAGGTCTGATGCGTCGACCCGGTCGCTTCGACGGCATTCTTATCGAGACGACCGGATTGGCGGACCCAGCGCCGGTTGCTCAGACCTTCTTCGTTGATGAAGACGTGAGGTCGAAAACCCGGCTGGATTCAATCATCACAGTCGTCGACGCCAAGCATCTTCTGGGAGAAATCGACCGGGCACATGAGGCGCAAGAACAGCTCGCCTTTGCCGATACGATCATCCTCAACAAGACCGACCTCGTCAGTGATGACGAAATCTCTGCTGTGGAGCAACGCATCCGGCGGATCAATCCCACCGCCAGCATCATCAGGTCGCAGCGCTGCGACGTGGATATCGCCAGCCTTCTGGACCGCAAGGCATTCGATCTTGACCACATTCTGGAGATCGAGCCAGACTTCCTGGACGAGACCCATGAGCACGAGCACGACGAACACGTCACGAGCTTTTCGCTTGTCGAGCGCCAGCCGATGGATCCGGGCATGTTTTTGAACTGGTTGCAGTCGACGGTCCAGGCGTTCGGCATGGACATGCTGCGGATGAAGGGGATCATTTCCTTTGCCGGCGACGCCGACCGCTTTGTCGTCCAGGCCGTCCACATGCTGCTGGAAGGTGAACATCAGCGGCCATGGAAAGAAAATGAGGACCGGGTTACCCGATTGGTCTTCATCGGCCGCGATTTGCCCAGGGACATCATCACCAACGGCTTTGCCAAATGCCGTGCGGTTCGACAGGCCGCCGAATAGCCGTGCGCGCCGAACGCGAAAAAAGTTCAACACAAGGAAGGAACCCGATGGGACTGTCTCTCACCCGAAACCGTTTGCTGGCTGCCGTGGCCGCAAGCGTGGTCTTTGCTGCATCTGGAGCTTTTGCCGATGAAGATCATGCGACGAAGGAGGCCTGGCGCCTTTTCGTCGCCGACCATGCGAACCCCGTGGTACGCGTCATCGACTTCGAAAACGGGAAGGAACTTGGTCGTTACGACGTCAAGGGATACGCGTCGCTAACGGCAAGTGCATCCGGTCATACGGTGTTTGCAGGCCAGACAGAAGCTGATGTCATTCACGTCATCAAGACTGGCATCAATTTTTCCGATCATGGCGAGCACCGCGACCTGGAGGTTTCCGAACCGGCCCTTTTGCCCGTGACATTTGAAGGCAAGCGCCCCGGCCACGTCGTGCCGCATGATGACCATGTCGTCCTGTTCTACGATCGCGCCGACAAGGCGGAAATCGTCGATGAAGCCGACATCCTCGACGGAAAAGTTGAGAAGCGGATTGTCGATACGATCAAGCCTCATCACGGCGTGGCGGTGACGATGGGCCGCTACGTACTCGTCTCGATCCCGAACACGGAGATCGAAACGAAGCCAGACGAATTGCCGCCCCGCGTCGGTCTTCGGGTCGTCGATGAGAACAATAAGCAGGTCGGCGATGTGGCAAAATGCACCGACCTTCACGGCGAAGCGACGTCTGCCCGTCTTGTCGCCTTTGGCTGCAAGGAAGGCGTCCTCATCGCCCGCCCGGGCGGGATCGATGGGCCGAAACTGGAGATGCTTCCCTACCCTGCCGACTTTCCGGAGGCCTACACCGGCACTCTCCTGGGTGGTAAGGCCATGCAGTTCTTCCTCGGCAATTATGGCGACGACAAGCTGGTGTTGATCGACGCGGATGCCGAACAACCCTACAAGCTTATCGAGCTGCCGACGCGACGCGTGGATTTCCAGCTTGATCCGGCAGAGCCACGCAGCGCCTACATTCTGACGGAAGACGGCGACCTCCATGTTCTTGATGTCATCAAAGGCGAAATCGTCAAAAAGGCGAAGGTCACCGAGCCCTACAGCAAAGATGGCCACTGGCGCGATCCGCGTCCTCGTCTTGCCGTGGCCGATAGCCAGATCGCGATTACCGATCCGCGCCACTCCCTCGTTAGGGTCATCGACGCGGACACGTTAAAGGAAACGCGAACCATCGCCGTCGAAGGCCAGCCCTTCTCGATCGTCGCTGTCGGCGGCTCGGGTGCTTCGCACTGATCGGCTGAGACCTTGGCCCGGAGCTGTACTGCAGTTCCGGGCTGTCGCGCCCATAGGCGTTTCCGGAGATGATCATGTTGCACGCAGTCCATTCCGACGATCTGAAACTCACTCGAAACCAGAGCCTCGTTCTATCGGTGCTGCAATCGTCCGAGCAACCCCTGAGCGCCTATAGCGTTCTCGATCGTCTGCGGGATGAGGGCCTACGGGCTCCGCTGCAAGTTTACGGGCGCTGGAAAAACTGCTGCAGGCCGGCCGTGTCCACCGTCTGGAGAGCAAAAACGCCTTCGTCGTCTGCTGTCATTCGAAGCATGGGCATATCCATCCGCGGGTCACCGCCTTCGAAATCTGCGAGTCCTGCGGCAAGGTCAGTGAATTCCACAATACGGAGATCGAGGACGCGCTTGCCAGACAAGCCCGGGGCCGCGGCTTTAAGGTTAGATCCAGTACCATCGAAATTCACGGTCTCTGCGCCAGTTGTGAATGATCTGAATAATTAGCGGACAGCCTATACTGCATCGCTTCATCTAAATTTGTAACGTTATTCCATTATGGGATTCCCGGCATGAAAAAACTTCCCGTCACTGTCTGTTAATTTCCACTGAGAGCTCTCGGTGGAAATCAGCACCGCCGGCCGTTGCGAAGTCCCTTCGGGAGTACTGTAGGAGCGACCCTTAAACCACCATCGTAGAAGTGGCTGGCGCTTGAGACAGCAGGTCACCAAGGATAGCCAAGCTCCGCTTCAGTTCCTCAACGGTACCCGCAGCACCTAGACCGATCCTGACCGCCTCGGGAGCGCTCGATATCGCGAAGGCATCGCTGGCAACAACGCCAACCCCGACTGAACGCAGCCTCGACACCAGTTCCCCTCGTGTCCAAGGTTCCTGTACGCGAAGCCATGCGTGGAAACCTCCAGTAGATGCGTCGGCATTGTGAGGCAGTGTCGCCCGCAATGCCTGCAGCCTTGTTGCACTCTCTCTCACTATCTCGTCGCGCACCTCATCAGCCAATCCTGTCTCGATCCACCGCGAAGCGATCGCGCTGGTAAGTGGAGAGACGAGGGATGCCGAGGCCCTGATAGCGTTGGCGACCCTGAGGGACCGACCTTCCGGCACAGCGACGTAGGCGACGCGCAGCGCTGGTGACAGGCATTTCGACAGACTGGCGACATGAAAGACAGTCTCCGGTGCTATCGCCGCAAGGGGTGTCGGCGCATCGGGGACCAGTGCGCCATAGGCATCGTCCTCGATTACCGGAACATCATAAGCGCGCGCCAAGCTCACTAGCTCATGGCGGCGGTCGAGCGGCATGGTCCTCGTTGTTGGGTTATGAAGCGTCGGCATGCAGTACAGCGCCTTCGGCCTTGAGGCCTTGCAGGCCTCTTCGAACGCTGTCGGGAGCAGGCCATGATCGTCCATCTTCAACGGCGCGAGCTTCAGGCGCAGATGCGACGCGACGGACCGAAAGCCTGGATAGGTCAGTTGCTCCACGCAAACCGTGTCCCCAGGCTCGGTGAGCACGCCAAGCACCGCATGAAGCGCCCCTTGAGCGCCGGCGGCTACAAGGACGCGTTCCGATGTGACATCCGGAAGCCTCCGAGACAGCCAACCCGTCGCAACGACGCGATCGCTCATGATGCCTCCTGGCTCCTGATAGCGCATCAGCAGATCGAGACCCTGATCCTCCAGATCTCTCGCAGCTTCCCACATCCTGCGTGTAAGAGAGCTGTTCTGAAAACGCGGCGGCAAGTTCATGCTCATGTCGACCAAGCCAGAAGGCTGTACGACGCGCGAGAGCGTGCTTCGCCGTGCCTTCACATACGTCCCTTGACCGACCTTCCCTTCAATCAAGCCGCGGCTCTGAGCTTCAGCATAGCCGCGGCTCACCGTTGTGAAATCAATATCGAGGTCTTCCGCCAGTCTTCGCTGCGTCGGAAGGCGCGTACCTTCGGCAAGTCGTCCGCTGGCAATATCGGCGGCCAGTGCGTCAGCAATCGCGAGATAGATCGGTCCGTCCTTTGTGCTCAGCTTTGGTGACCATGTTTTCGCAGTCATAAACGCTCCTGCCCCTACATCCAATCAATAGCAAACTATATGGATATTACATGCTCGCCGCAACAGCCGTCATCAATGATGATATCGCCCTGACAAGGTTGGAAAGTGTCTAGCGGCCGACCACCACAGAGGCATAGGGGATCATTTCACCGCATATATAGGTCGTACCGGCTCGTGGATACCCCCGCAGTACCGAAGAGCGGGCACGCGGATCGAATGCGACAATTCGCGCGTTTCCGCATTGATCGGATAATTGTATGTATATGATATGCATATAATCGCCAACAATGAAAGGCTTGAGCGATGACAACGCGACCGCAGCCGCTTTCCCCGATGAAGACGGGTGTCCGGGGACTTTGCCCCCGATGTGGTCAGGGACGCCTCTTTGACGGGTTTATGAAGCTGAAGCCGAAATGTGAAGCCTGTGGTCTGGACAACGCGTTTGCTGATCCTGCCAACGGCACGGCATTCTTCGTGAACTGCTTCACGTTCATTCTGGTCGCCGTTGTCGTCTCCGCCTGGATCGAGATCGCCATGAGCCCTTCACTGTGGGTGCACCTGTTTGTTTCTCTGCCCATCGTTCTGATGGTTTGCGTACTGCCATTGCGTCCGTTGAAGGGATGGCTCGTCAACAGCCAGTTCTTCTACAAGACGAGGAGAGGCAAGATTGTATCTGACGATGTAGCGCCAGAGACGGCAACTCCGGTCGCGGACAAGGGTTGAACGAACATGGTTTGCCGTATCCATCCGGTAGATCACAAGATGCAGAAAGGATTGATCGATGGCGAGCCAATGGCCTCCACTTCCTCCCGTCAAGACAGGTATCCGAGGGCTTTGCCCCCGGTGCGGGCGGGGGCACCTCTTCGAAGGCTTCCTGACATTGAAGCCGAAATGCGACGTCTGCGGTCTCGACTACAGTTTCGCTGATCCGGCTGACGGGCCAGCCTTCTTCGTCATCTGCTTTACCTGTGTGCCAGCCGTCGCAGTCGCCTGCTGGATCGAGGTCGCTTTCAATCCTTCACCCAGGGTGCATCTCTTTACATCGCTGCCTCTAACACTTCTTGCCTGCATCCTGCCGCTCCGCCCCCTGAAGGGATGGCTCGTCAACAGCCAGTTCTTCTACAAGGCCGAGGAAGGAAAGATCGATCGCGACTACGTCAGGCCGAAGACCGTGCCCCCAGACGCTGATCGGGATTGAGGCAACCTGACTTTGAACATTGTAGAGATGTAGTGGCATGAGTGGACGGGACGACGCGCTACGCCCTCCCAGCCGCCTTGGAAGAACGCTTCGGCATGATTGAAGTGCCCTGAGATCGTCAGATACCCTGGGCCTCGCAACAGACACCTGCTAACGACCGCTTGGAAAGAAAATGTGGGATTGGGTCCCGATAGTCTTCGTCACGTTCAAGGTCCTCGCACTAGGCTTGGCCATGTTCTTCGCCATCAAGTGGCACTACGACCAGAGCAAGAAAGGGGAGAGGCGCGCGGCTCTACGCACCGGAGCGATAATAGCCGCGGCCTTTCTGCTGGCGCTCGTAGCCGTGATGCTCTTAGCTTTCGGCCTTAGCCGGACGCTAGGCTTGGACCTGAGTCTTCCTTGACGAACGACGCGCTTCGCAAGTGGATGTCCTAATCCTTCGACGCAGTGGTCCCTACCTCAGCGATCAACCAAGCGACCAGAGCGACGATCGCAGGGCTTTTCCGGTATCTCTGCCATACGAGGTAGAAATTGGCAGGCCCCTGCAACGAGCCGTCAAGAACGCGGACCGATCGTCCCTCTTCGAGGTCCCTCTCGACGAATTGCCTGTTGATCAGGGCTATACCCTCCTTCGAAGGCCTTTGGCGTACCATCGGCGATATCTGCGATCTCTTGAGCCCCACTGAATGCTGGAACTTCCTCAAAGCCGCAGGGGCAGGGTATGCGTCCGAGTAAAAGTCCGATGTTGTAGAACATGGCGCCAAGATGAAATTCCCTTCCAACTGTCGGTTCTGCAATGAAGTGCAGAATGATCGTAAAGCTCGCCTTGATAGGATTCGAACCTCAGATGACGCGAGCGCGAGCTGTATGTCCAACCAATTGCGCCCCCGCGCCTTTACATTCTGAAAATGGCAGGGACTGCAACTCACTGAACCTGTGTTTGGTTGCGCGGCCACCACTTCCGATAAAAAAGTTGGGAAATGGAAGCGTGCAGCCCATGCACGCACCAACCCCACAGCGCAAGTTGGTCAGTCATCGAGCCGGATCACTGCGCAAGCGTAGGGGCCAAGCGCCAGATGTCCCGAGACGCGGTTCCCTGAAAGAAGATCTGTGCCCTCTGGAAAATCAGTGACATTCACGGCTTCTCCGTCCGCATTCATGAGAAACAGGAGCTTGCGGTCGTCTGCTTCGCGAAGCGTGACCTCAACGGTTGACGGCAAGTTCGGCACAAGAGGATGGATGCCGGCGTTTCCGAAGAGATGTTCGGCGAGCGCTCCGACGAGAACGTCAGTCAGATAGGTGCCGATATAGATCGCTTGGCCGCTTCCCACGCTGCGGCGGGAAATAGCGGTCCGCCCGCCCAGAAAGCGGTTGCTCCACTGCCCAAGCGTTTCGACATCTCCGTCGGTCTCGAAAAGTTCGTAGAGGTGCGCGGCCTCATATTCGGCATTGCCGATCGCCAACCGATAGCCACGCTGCGACGAGCTGGCGGGCAGACGCCGAGCCGGTACGTTCAGCCCGAATTCCGGACCCGGCATGCCGAAGAGACCGTCGGCGCCGGGTTCCGCGACGCGTCCGAATTCTTCCACGCGAACGCCACAGAGGGCCGAGAGGCCCGGTCCCGGCGCAAGGGTGCGCGGAATGTGATTATTCTCGTCCCGTGTCCCGGTCATCGCGCCGACCACCAGCGTGCCGCCATTGCGCACGAAGGCCTCGACATTCGCATCCCACTCGCTTTTCCACATGACCCAGTGCGGAATGTAGAGGAGCTTGATGCGCGAGAGATCGTCGGTCGGGTGAATGAAACCGCATGCGATGCCGTTCTCATAACAGTAGCGGTGCAGCCGCGTGCCATCCTCCAGCGGGCTCGGCAGGCCCATGGGATAGGTTTTGTACGCTTCCTGATTATCGAAATCAGCACCCGCAATAGCAACGTCCATGCGGACGGTGGTGCCGAGAAGGTCGTCCTTGATCCGGGCGATGTCACCGGCAAACTGCGCTGCCTCATGGTAGCGCCGACGGGGAACGTCATCATGATCGATGATGCCCATCCAGTAGATTTCAGCGCCGAAATGCGCCGGCCTCCAGCGGAAGAAAAGAAGACCATCCGCGCCGCGCGCGACGGAACTGAGCGCCATCCGCCGCATCTCGCCCGGCTCCGGGGTCATCGTGGAAAAACCGGGCTGACTGCCGAAACCGGAAGCCTGTTCCGGCACGATGAAGTTGCCGCTGAAGGCCCGGCAGATGTCGAGGTGTAGCGCTTGTGTGGCGGCGTGGCCACCCGTGCGCCGCATCTCGTCATAGAGCATGGGATAGATATCAAAGCCGATGAAGTCCAGGTCCTCGCCGAACGGGCCGCGAAAGTCGATATCCTCCAGACGGCCCAGATTGTGAAAGACGAACCAATCGGGATTGACCGCACGCAGGATCTCGACCTGATCATGCTGGAACGCCGCCGTCGCGTCGGCCAGGAACCGGTGATAGTCTTGGACATGGCCGGGACTCGGGAAGCCCGGATTAGCCGCCCGAGGCGCGGTAATCTGGTCGAACCCGTCATAGGCCGTCGCCCAGAAATTCCCGCCCCAGGCAAAGTTCAGCGCGTCGATGGTGCCGTAGCGGCGCTCGAGAAAGGCGCGGAACGCAACCTGCGTCTCTTGCGAGTAGGAGGTCGAGACCGTGGTGTTCAGCTCGTTGTCGGTCTGCCAGCCGATGACATGCGGATTGTCCCGGTAGTGATCGGCTAGTGCCTGCGTGATGCGCTTACTGTGCGAGCGATAAACTGCGCTGTTTGTGTCGGCATGCTGGCGCGACCCGTGCGTGGCAACGCGATCGTGTTCATCGACGCGCAGCACGTCAGGATATGCGGCCGTCAGCCAGCGCGGCGGCGTTGCCGTCGGAGTGCAGAAGATCGTCTGAATTCCTGCCGCACCCAGCACCTCGATCGCCCGGTCGAAGAGGGCGAAATCGAAGACGCCCTCCGATGGCTCGAACAGATGCCAGCCGAACTCACCCAGACGGACGACGTTGAAACCGGCGGCTGCCATTCTCTCCGCATCGCTTTGCCAAAGCGCTTCCTCGATATGCTCGGGATAATGTGGGACGCCTAAAAGGAAGTGATCGAGATTGAGCGGTCGCCAGACGGAAAGTTGAGCAGCGGGAGTGCGCTTCATGGAGATCATCCTTCGTAAAAGCTTGGAGTGAGGAGGCGTCAGAGACCGGTGACGGTCTTTGGCGCCGATACCGTGCGACCGTCGGTAGAAAACAGGTAGGCGTCGTGCACGTCGAAGCCGAGAACCAAAGGGGCACCAGGCCGGAATGGCACGATATCTCCGATCTGAATGGTGAAGGCGCCGGTTCCGCTATCCGAATTGCTTGTGCTCAGGCTTCCGGCATCGGCATAGACAATGGTCTCGCGACCCAGATGTTCAATGAGCCGAACCTCGGCCGGGAAGGTCGTGCCGGACCTGATGTTATCGATCCTGAGCTTCTCCGGACGGATACCGACGGTGACATGATCGCCGGCGTGAACCGGACTAGCGAGATCGCTGAATGCGACCGACATTCCACCCGCACATTCGATGACGGCTCCGCGACCGTCGGCCGTCCGAACAATTCCTTCCACGAAGTTCATCCGCGGCGCACCGAGGAAACCGGCGACAAACCGATTGACCGGATTGTTGTAAAGCACCAACGGCGCGCCGACCTGCTCGATTTGACCCTTGTTTAGCACCACGATACGGCTCGCCATGGTCATCGCCTCGACCTGGTCGTGCGTCACATAAATCATGGTCGCACCCAACCGGGCGTGCAGCGTCGAGAGCTCGACGCGCATCTGTGTGCGTAGCGCTGCATCGAGATTGGAGAGCGGCTCGTCGAAGAGGAACACGTCAGGCGAGCGCGTGATCGCCCGGCCGATCGCCACGCGCTGGCGCTGGCCGCCGGAAAGCTGTCGCGGCCGCTTGTCGAGCTGTTCCTCCAAGCGCAGGATAGCAGCGGCGCGCGTGACGGCGGTCTCGATCTCGGCCTTCGGCCGCTTGGCCATGCGAAGGCCGAAGCCCATGTTCTCCGCAACGGTCATATGCGGGTAAAGAGCGTAGGATTGGAACACCATGGCAATGCCGCGGTCGCCCGGCTCCTCCGCTGTGACATCGCGGTTCTTGATGAGGAGGCGCCCGGAGGAGATGCTCTCTAGACCCGCGATCGTCTTCAGGAGTGTCGACTTTCCGCAGCCGGACGGGCCGACCATGACGGCGAACTCACCGTCCTCAATGGTCAGGTTGATGTCGCGCAAAGCGTGATAGCCGGCATAGTGCTTTTCGATGTTTTGGAGTTCAACGCTCGCCATCGCAGAGCCATCCTTTGGGTTGTCTGCTTAGCCCTTCACCGCGCCGACGGTCAGTCCGGCGATGAAGTGGCGTTGCATGAGGAAAAACATGAGGACCGGGGGTACCGCGACAATGACGGTCGCCGCGGAGACGAGGTTCCAGGCCGACACATATTCCCCGCGCAGGTTGCTCAGGCCCGCCGTCACCGGCTTCACCGCATCGCTCTGGGTCAGCACGATCGCCCAGAAATAGTCGTTCCAGACGAAGGTGAAGGTGAGGATCGCAAGTGCCGCAAGCGCGGGGCGCACCAGCGGCAGAACGACGTGAACAAGGGTCTGACCGGGTGACGCGCCTTCCGATCGCGCCGCCTGGAAAAGCTCGTCCGGGAGTGCGGCGATGAAGTTGCGCATGAACAGCGTCGCGAACCCCGTCTGAAAGGCGACATGAAAAATGATCAGCGCGGCATAGGTATCGTAGAGGCCGAGCTCCACCATGAGATCGCGCACCGGGATCATCATGATCTGCGCCGGCAGAAAATTACCGCCGACGAAGAGCGCAAAGATCAGGTTCGCGCCTGGAAACCGGTGGCGCGACAATACGTAGCCGGTGAGCGTGGATAGCACGAGTACCCCCACTACCGACGGCAGCGTGATGACGAGGCTGTTGACGAAATAGTGGGCCATGGCGGTCTGGGTGAAGACGGCCGTGTAGTTCTCGATGAGGTTGAAGCTCTTCGGCCAGCCCCAGTAATTGCCGGCCATGACCTCTTCGAAGGAGCGCAGCGACGTTACCATGACGGTGAAGAGGGGCAGCAGCCAGAGGAGGAGGACGAGCGAGACAAGGCCGATATAGAGGCCGCGGCGCGCAGGCGCTGTGGCCGGGATGGGGCGAGGATACATCAGGCGTTTCCTTCTTCCACCTTGAGCAGAGTGTGCAGATACCAAACGATGAAACCGGCCATGATCACGAAAAGAACGGTTGCGATCGCCGCGCCGTAGCCGAAGCGGTAGGAGAAGATCGACTGTTCGTACATCTGGTAGGCAAGCACGGTGGAGGAACCGAACGGGCCGCCGGATGTCATCACCGCAACCATGTCGAACGAGCGCAGCGCTCCGATGACGGTGACGGCAAGTGCGATGAAGCTCACCTCCCGCAGCTGCGGCAGGATGACGTTCCAGAGCATGGCAAAGCCGCGGGCCCCATCCACCCGCCCTGCCCCGATCAGTTCCTCGTTCAGGTTGTTGAGACCCGCCAGGAACAGGACGAGGCAAAAGGCGATCTGCGGCCAGAGGGCCGCGATGACGACCGCGACGGTGACAAAGTTTTCGTCCGACAGCAGGGCCGACGCCGTTGCACCGAAGGCGGTGAAGATCAGAGCCAGAAGGCCAAATGAGGGATCATAGACCCAGGTAAAAACGACGCCGACCGTGACGGAGGCGAGTACCAGGGGTATAAAGAATAGAGACTTCACGATCCGCATGCCGGCGATCGGCTGATTGAGCATCAACGCCAGCGCAAGCCCGAGCGGCGGCGCGGCCATGAACATCACAAGCCAAATGACATTGTTCTTCAGCGAGACGAAGAACTGCGGATCGTCGATCAATTGCCGATAGTTGTCGAGCCCCACCCAGACCATGGCCCCAACACCATCCCATTCGTGGAAAGAGACCCAGATCGTCTGGAGAGACGCGAATATGATGACGACTCCGAAAAGGACGATACCTGGAAGAATGAAGAGGGTTGGTGCCAGCCAGTTGCTATGGCGTCGCCAGAGTCTGGACATCATATCTGCCTCACTACGAGAACAACACGGCTTGAGGATTTTCAAGCACGGGGGACGGATCGGGCGAAGAGGTTTGCCTCTTCGCCCAACGTGCGGCGTCAGGGAGGATGACGACCGCGGTTCGGCTAGGCCTTGAAGACGCGCTTGCGCGTTGCTTCGAGACGAACAAGGATCTGTTCGCGCCTCTCCGGCTTCACCATGAACTCCTGGAAACCCTTCAGGCCTTCCTGGGCCATGTCCGGATCCGTGTCGCGGTCGTAATACTGGGCAGAGCCCTTGACCGATTTCAGGCTTTCCATCGCAGCGTTTACCAAAGGATCAGCGCTCGGCGGGCAATCGCTGCGCGGCGGCACGGCGCCTTCCGGCGCAAGATAGGCTGCTAGGTTCTCGGGCTGGTACAGGTAGGCCAGGAACTCTCGCGCACCCTCCTTGTTCTTGCCGTTCTTTGGAATGTGAATGGAATTCAACGCGAAGTCCTCGTAGCGCGGCAGACCGGGCGTGATTTCCGGAAAAGGCGCAAACGCGATCTGTGCCTGCTCCTCGGCGGGAAAACCGTATTTGACGAAGCCTGCGAGATCCATCATTGCGGCCTTTTTCTGCGCCAGTGCGGCCGCAGCCTGCTCCCATCCCGACGAGGTGTGGTTCGGCGTGAACAGGCCGGCCATGATCAGGGCCTCCCACTTGTCGAAGACAGGTGTCAGAGCGGGATCCGTATAGGCCATCGTGCCATCCATCAGGGCCATGTGCTTTTCGAGGCCGTTGATGCGCAGATTCATATGATCGAACCACCCAGCCGCCGGCCACATCTCCTTGGTCCCAATGCTGACCGGGATCATGCCTGCGGACTTCGACTTTTCACCGAGTGACAGAAGATCCTCGAAGGTCACTGGCGGCGTCCAGCCCTTCTCCGCAAACACATCCTTGCGGTAGAACAGGCCCCACAAGAGACCGCCGAGTGGCAGTCCATACTGCTTGCCGTCTACCGTGACCGCGCCGGCCGACGCGCCCAGCACATCCTTGTACTTCTCGCGCTCAAAGAGGTCGGAGATATCGTCGAAGAGGTCCCGCTTGACAAAGGACTTCATGCGGTTGCCCGAAAACCAGAAGCAGATGTCGGGCGCACCGACAACCAAATAGCTGCGGATGGCGGTCTTGTGCGCCTCGTGATCCATATTGTTGATGACGACCTTGGTCCCGCTCGCCTTTTCGAACTCGCCCGCAAGCCGTTGAAGAACCTCACGCTGTGGGGCGTTGGCAATATTGGAAATGATCGTCAGTTCTTTGGACTGTGCGAGCGCTGGCCTGCCAAGAAGGCTCGCAGTCGCCATGAGGCCGCCGGTCCCGATCAGAAATGTCCGTCGCGACGGTGCAAAATCAAGCGGGTTGTCTTTGAAACGCATAGGTGTTCCTCCCAAGGCAAGGTTCATCCGCAAGACCGCTCGCTGCGATCGTGAGCGGGTCATGTTTGGTCGAGATCGACAACCGCAAGAAGCCCGACGACGTACTGTCGAACCCTCCTCCCTCGATTGCCAATGACAAAACGCTAGCTTATCTTCCAAGAGTGGACAAGAGTTAATTTACGAAATTAATTAAAGGAACGACATGCGCGGCGGCCCTACCACCTCTCGAGCCATCAACAGAAGACTGATCCTCAGTCTGTTACGCCAGCAAGGTGCGGTATCACGCGCGGAACTCGCATCGCTGACGGGCCTGAGCGCTGCAGCGGTGACCTTTGTGGTCTCCGAATTGATCGAGGACACGCTGGTTGTCGAGCGGGAAGCCGTTGCCGGCGCAACGGGACGCCGACCGACACCCATCGACATCAACTACGACGCGCACCTGACGGTCGGCTTCAAGCTGCATCGGCACCACATCGAGTGTGTGCTGACCGACCTCGCCACGACCCCGCTGATTGCCTCCGACGTCGCCATCTCGGACCCAGCGCCAACAGCCATCATCGAGACGATCGCTTCGACCATCCCGCATCTCCTGCAGCGGGCCGGGCGCAAGAACGTTGGGCTCATGGGAATCGGTGTCTCGATTCCCGGCGAGATCAATGCCGCGACGGGCGTCTGCCTGCAGAGCCCCCGTTTCGGTTGGCGCGATCTTCCTTTTGCCGAGATGCTCGCCGAAAGGGTTCATGCGCCTGTCTGGATCGACGACGACGTCAACGCCTTTGCAGTCGCCCAACGACTGTTCGGCGTTGGCCGACAGCATCGCAACTTTGCCGCTCTGGCGATTGGCGCCGGGATCGGGTGCTCGCTTGTCATCGACGGGAAGATTTACCACGGAAGCCGAAGCGCTGCGGGTAAGCTCGGGCATACGATTTCCGTGCCGAACGGGCGCCTTTGCGAATGCGGTCGCCATGGTTGCCTTATGGCGCACGCCGCCGAGCCGTTCATGCTGGACGAATGGTCCCGCCTGACCGGGCAGGCGATCGTATGGGAGGCCTTCGTGGACGCCGTTCAAGCGCGCGATGGTACAAGCCTTGCGATCCTGGAGGACGCCGGCACGCGGATCGGCCGCCATCTCGCCGATATGGTCAACCTGTTTGATCCCGAGGTGATCGTCGTTGGCGGGGAAGCCGTTGCACTTGGGGAGGCTCTCCTCGATCCCATCCGGCGCGAGATGGAGGCACGGACATTCTTTGCCAACCCTAAACTTCTTCCAGACTGGGTCCCGAATTCTTGGGCCAGAGGAGCTGCGGCTTTAGCGGCACAGGCTGTGTTCGATTTTGAAAGCGTGTCCAGCGGCTGAAAGATAGTAATTTGGAGAGGTCACTGGCGACGACATGCTATCGCGATCTCGGCGCACGACATTTTTGCACTTTGGAAGCCCCTGAGAATTCACCTCAACGATTACGAAGAACTCGAAAACTTTTATAGATCGTTAATTTCGAGCGCGATGTTTACGGATAAGCCATCTATCCTCGTTTGGTACGATAATTACAGTTCCGAAAGAAATTCCTGTTTTTATCACTTCTGAAACGAAGTGTGAGGCGGGAGACATGTGTGGCTAGAGACAGGAGACATAACGGGCGGCGTAGCTTTGCGTTGTTCCGATCTCTGCTAGTAGCCAAAGACGGAAACGTCGCGATTACCGTCGCCTTGGCCATGGTGCCTATGATTCTGGCAGTCGGCGCGAGCGTCGACTACATCCGCTCCTACAACGCACGGCAGAGCATGCAGAGCGATCTGGATGCGGCGCTGATTGCCGCTGTGAAAGAGATCGACACTGAAGACAAGGCGGCGCTGACAGCCAAAGTCTCTGACTGGTTTCACGCACAGGCCGACAGCGACTACACTCTTGCGGATGTCAATATCGACGTGTCCACCCATCGCATAACGGCGACCGCGACCGGAAGCATTCCGACCACCTTGATGCAGATAGCGAGTATCAAGACCGTTCCCGTCAGCGTACAGAGTGCGGTTCAGGGGCCGTCCACATCGTTTCTCAACGTTTACGTCGTGCTCGACAAGTCGCCATCCATGCTCCTTGCCGCAACTGCCGCTGGGCAAGATACAATGTATAGGTCTGCTGGATGCCAGTTCGCCTGCCACGCCGAACAAGGCCCGACCGTGGGCGGCGTTTCGTACGCCAATAACTACGCCTACAGCAAGGCAAACGGAATCAAGCTGCGCGCTGATGTATCGATTGATGCTGTCCATCAGGTCATCGATCTGATCGACAAGGCCGATACCAACCATGACCGGATTAAGGTCGGTCTTTATACCATTGGCGATACGGCAGCAGAGGTTCTGGCGCCGACTCTGGATATGTCGATGGCACGCAGGCGTCTCAATGACGACAGTTCCGGGCTGACCAGTGCTACGTCTACGACCCATACCTATTTCGATGTCTCGCTTTCCGATCTTGATAAGAAAGTCGGCAATGGTAGCGATGGAACGTCTGCAGAGAAACCTTTGAAGCTGGTCTTGATGCTCACCGACGGTGTCCAGTCGCAGCGTGAATGGGTCACGGCCGGCGTCAAGTGGAATGGCAACAAGATCAAGACCCCAGGCTGGTACTGGAACAAGATTGCGCCGCTCAATCCCGCTTGGTGCGACCCGATCAAAAAGCACGCAGCGACCATTGCCGTGCTCTACACAGAATATCTGCCGATCACCACGGACTGGGGCTACAACAACACCGTCGGTGCAACCATGGCAAGCGCAGACTGGAAAAACACCTGGGGTGGTGTGATGAAGAGCGGCGTGCCGACCAGCACGACGAGGCGCGACTATGTTCCCTATGCCCTCGCTGATTGTGCTTCCTCTAAGAGCCTCTTCATCGGAGCATCGTCCTCGACCGAAATCACAGCCGGACTATCCACTTTGTTCAAACAGTACCTGACGTCCGTACGATTGATAAACTGATGGCGAGACCAAACCATCCTGCCTTCCAGCGCTTCTTCAACGACAGACGTGGCGTCGCGGCAATTGAATTTGCGCTTGTTGCACTGCCGTTGTTTGCCCTGATATTCGGCATCATCGAAGTTTCGCTGATGTTTTTCGTCGATGCGAGCCTGGATGCATCCCTAAAGAAAGTCTCGCGTTCGATCCGGACCGGGCAGGTTGCAGCGTCCGGCGCACCTTTGGTTGCTTTCAAGTCAAAGATCTGCGGCGAGATGTCCCTGCTGTTCGACTGCGAAAGCAATCTCCTCGTCCGCGTGGTTGTGATCTCGGACCTTGCGTCGATCAACTCGACCAATCCCATTTCTGCCAGCGGGGCACTAACTGTCAACGAGGTCTTCAATCCCGGAAAGACCAGTGACTACGTCCTTGTGCAGGGGTTTCTTCCGTGGAGTGCCGTCAGCCTGTTTACCCTTTCAAATGCCAGACTGTCCGACGGGCGCTATCTGCTCGGCTCGGCGGTTCTCTTTCGCAACGAGCCGTTCTGATGACTCAACCCAGCAATCGCCTTTTTCCTCTTATGATCGCGTGCCATCTCCGCCGCCTCTGGGAATGTCGCGCGGGCACATCCGGCGTCGAGTTCGCGCTCGTCCTGCCGATCCTTCTGGTACTCCTTGCAGGAACGGCAGATCTGGGCCACGCACTGACCGTCAGTCGGAAGGTGGACGAGATTTCCTCGACAACAGGCGACATGATTTCTCAGCAGGGCACTTGGACGAAACAGGACGTGGCTAAACTGCTATCCGGCGTCAGCTTTATTCTGCAGCCTTACAGCATCTCGGAATTGCGGATTACGCTCGCTATCGAAGACATTGACAGTACGGGAGCGGCTACCGTTAATTGGTCGGCTGGGTTCAATACGCCGCCCTTAGCAGCGGGATTGAAAAGCGAGATTGTTGTTCCGGCCAAAATACAGCAGAAAGGCGTCCAGGTTGTTGTAACACATGTGGAATATACGCTGACCACACCGGTTTCCTCGTTGTTCGCGTACTTTACGGGAACGAATGGCTACAGCTTCGAAAGATCGTTCTTCAATCGTCCAAGAGCAGCCGATACGATTGCTTACAAGTAGGAGGGAAAGGACGGGACATTCAGGTACCAAACCTATTCCCCGCCGCAACTTCCGACACGTTGAGCTGCAAGCCGCGCCAGTCGCTTCGCATCGAAAGGGCAACCTCCTCAAATATGAAACGGCTATGATCGACGCATTTGGCAGTCGACTGTCGCTTTCTAACCTTTTTAATAAACTCAAGTCGTAATATGTCTTGAGCAAGCCGCGGACGTTTATCCACCAATTTGATGGCGGTTCATATTCGGAGCTCTTCGATTGCCGTCCTCACGCGCATCATCTTCCAGCGATGTTCTCGACGGAGCGGTCGATCTCCGGTCTTTGCCACAGCGCAGACATGTCACTGCACATCCTTTTGTCGAAAAGCTTCGCATCGCGGTTCATTTCGATTTCTATGCGGTATCCGGTTTGGATCTTGATGGATATCATTTCGGGAGCGGTCAATCGATCGACACAGACATACCACCGGCGTTCCTGGATGCCTATTATGGAGACAATCTCCTCGACATTGATCCGTTCGTGCAAGCGTCAAAATCCGCGTCCGGCGTTGTCATTGAGAAAAATGTCTATGCGCAAACACCGCCGCCGCGGCGCCTTCAATACCTTACGGAAACGTTTGGCGTTTTGAACCGCACCCTATTTCCCGTCAGGCGCGGAGACAACGTCTTTGGAGCTGTCGCTTTCGCACGCAAGACTGCTTTTGCAGACCACGAACTGGACTTCCTGGTAGATGTGGCTGACGTCATGCACCGCGTGATCACGCGACCCATCATGGACAAATTCTCGGCTCCAACGCTAAGACTTATCGACGGCGAGATTGCTTGCCTGCGGTCTGCGAGCTTTGGAAAGACGACGGACGAGATCGCAGAGGTGACCGGTTACACAGCCGACACTGTGAACAGTTACATTAAAACCGCTATCCGTAAACTTAATGCCAGTAATCGCGTGCATGCGATTGCAGAGGCTATCCGCCGTGGTCTCATCCATTAATTTGACATGGCGTCTGACATATCCAGATTGCAGTAGACCCGACGTTCCCACCGCCTTCGGTTCATTTTTTTCTGCTAAAACGCGAGTCATCAATTGTGAGCACACTCATTGAGTGAAAGCTGAAATATCTTCCGTAAGTTTAACACTTCATTTGCAGTTCACTCCTAGAATTGGGAGTGTCAAACGAGGTGAAGGTACATTGAAATGCAATCCTCGGTTTGATCCAGTGCAGTACAGATAGACCTGCGACGGACGGCAACGTCCTGAAGCGGCGCCTCCCGTAGACATGGAGCTTATCTTGAGAATGACGTCGTTTGGTTTCTCGTCGGATGCCCGTGCGGTCCTCGCCGCAATGAGCAAGTCTCAAGCGATGATCGAGTTCGATCTCACGGGTAGAATCCTGACAGCCAATCAGAATTTCTGCACGGTACTTGGCTATGAGCTTCACGAGATCGTTGGCCAGCATCACCGGATATTTGTCGATCCGACCGAAGCCGCCGGCGCGGATTATAGAGAGTTCTGGAGTTCCTTGGCTTGTGGGAAATCTGACCAACGCCAGTACAGGCGCCGGGATAAGTCCGGGAGAGAGATCTGGATCGAAGCGTCCTACAATCCTGTGTTTCGCGGCAGCAAGCCGTACAAGATCGTCAAGTTCGCTACGGATATCACAGTTCAGAAGCTGAAGGCGCTCGAAGACGCGGGCAAGCTCAATGCGCTGTCGCGCGCGCAGGCCGTCATCGAGTTCACGCCATCTGGCGAGATCCTGACAGCCAATGAGAACTTCCTGACGACGCTCGGATATCAGCTCAGTGACATCCAAGGCAAACATCATTCAATCTTCTGCGACGGCAGCTATACCGGCAGCGAGGACTACGGTCGCTTCTGGCGCCGTCTGGCCGGAGGAGAGTTCATCGCGGACGAGTTCTTGCGCATCGGTAAAGGTGGCAAGAAGGTTCACATCCAGGCCTCCTACAATCCGATCTTCGACATGAGCGGGAAGGTCTTTAAAGTTGTCAAGTTCGCAACGGATGTCACCACTCGCGTTGAGAACGTCGACAGCCTCGCGAGCGTCCTGCAAGGGCTTGCCGACGGCGACCTGACACAACAGCTGACGAGCCCTTTCCTGCCGACGCTCGAAAAACTCCGGCTCGACTTCAACAGCGCGGCATCGGGGCTTTGCGGCGCGATGGAAGCAGTGGGCCAGAACGCCGCCGCTATCGCCGCTGCATCTCAGGAGATCCGTTCGGCCTCCGACGATCTATCGCGCAGAACGGAACAGCAGGCAGCATCCGTCGAGGAAACGGCGGCGGCTCTTGAGGAAATCACAACAACGGTATCCGACTCCAGCCATCGCGCTCAGGAGGCCGGCCAGCTCGTGCGCAAAACGAAGGAAAACGCCGAGCGCTCTGGCTCTGTGGTGCGCCAAGCGGTCAATGCCATGGGCCAGATCGAGACATCCGCTGACGAAATCTCCAGCATCATCAGCGTGATTGACGAGATCGCCTTCCAGACCAACCTGCTCGCGTTGAATGCGGGCATTGAAGCCGCGCGTGCGGGCGATGCGGGAAAAGGATTTGCCGTTGTTGCCCAGGAAGTTCGGGAGCTCGCGCAGCGTTCGGCCAAAGCTGCTGGCGAAATCAAGGACCTGATCAGCACCTCTACCGGTCATGTGAAGCAGGGTGTCGCGCTCGTTGGTGAAACGGGTAAGGCCCTCGAAGAGATTGTTGGGCAGGTCATCCATGTCGATCGTAATGTCAGCGCCATCGTTGAGGCGGCGCGCGAACAAGCAACGGGTTTGAAAGAGATCAACACGGCCGTCAATACGATGGACCAGGGCACACAGCAGAACGCGGCCATGGTCGAGGAAACGTCCGCCGCGTCGCACGGGCTCGCGAGGGAAGCTGAGGAATTGTTTCAGCTACTCTCACGTTTCAAAGTTCGTTCTGGGTCGGCTACGCGCCCATTGCAGCCGGCATCGAGCATGACCGCGACCCGGTCATCTGTCGCTCCTGTGAGGCAGATGACCGCAAAGGTCGCCCACGTCTCCCGAGGAAATGCCGCGGTAAAGTCGGAAAGCTGGGAAGAGTTTTGATCAGCAAGATATTTCGCCACTAGGAGGACCACAGCCTCAATTCTAGGACTACCTGATTTCGTTCACCCCTACGAGCAGCAGAGATCTCGGGCGGTAATCTTCGGTCTTGAAAGGATGCGATCCAACCACCCCGTAGTTCATCGCCATGCCGGCATTGTTGTCTTCTTGTCGGGACAACAAGTGGTGCTCCCGTATGAGCTGGTATGAGGCCGTGAGCGTAAGGTCACTCCGACTGAATTCTTCCCAAAAGGCATGCGACAGTGGTGATTGGCGTGCAGCACGGAATTCTTTACAGGTAACGTGTCTGTCACCAGCGCCACATCGCAGCGAGCAGGCAGGTGGAAAAGAGAATAGTGAAGGCACGATCAAGTATGGGACTTTGTTTAGATACTGCCAGATGAGGGCATCGACCCATACGACTGCGAGGGAGGCAATGGGGTACTCCAATCGCCGATATCAAGGGCGGCAGGATAGCCGACTAGCTGCTTATCGACTGATGATAACGGCTTGGAGCGAACCGGCTGCCTGCGCCGTTCCGGTTCGCCTGCGTGTCGGGTCAGCGATGCCTCAGCGCTTCAACTAACATCGTGAAGGCAGGCGACGGATGCCGCTTGGATGGATAGTAGAGGTGATAGCCAGGGAATGACGGACACCAGTCGTCGAGAGCCTGAACCAGGCTTCCACTCTGCAGATGGTGAGCGACAACGTCTTCGTGGACATAAGCCAATCCATAGCCGTCGAGGGCCGCGTTGACGAGTTGGGGCACTCCGTTCACCGCCACTTGTCCTTCAACCCGGACGTGCAGTTGGTGGCCGTCCTTTTCGAACTCCCAGGCATAGAATCCACCATAACTCGGCAGGCGCAGATTGATGCAACGATGCCCGGTCAGTTCCTGTGGTGTCATCGGCATTTCACGCTCGTCGAAAGAGGACGGTGACGCGACGACGATCATCCGCGCCTTACGCCCGATCCGGACGGCGATCATGTTCTTCTCGACCTGATCGCCAAGCCGCACGCCTGCATCGAAGCGCTCAGTCACGATGTCTGTCAACGCCGACTCGGCGTTGAGTTCCACTTTGATACCAGGATATTCACGCAGGAAGCTGGACAGTTTAGGCCAGAGGATCGTGTCGATGGCGTGCTGCCCTGCGGTGATCCTGAAGCTTCCAGCGGGCTTGTCCCGAAATTCACTCAATGCCGACAGTTGCGCGTCGATCGTGCCGAACGCCGGACCAAGCGTCGAAAGGAGCTGTTCACCAGCGATGGTCGGCGCAAGGCTGCGTGTCGTCCGCGTCAGAAGACGGACACCGAGCCTTTCCTCCAACCGACGGACGATGAGGCTGAGCGACGACTGCGAGGTTCCGAGCCGGGCCGCAGCCTTGGTGAAGCTGCCCTCCTCCGCCACTGTCAGGAAAGCCATCAGGTCTCCAAGGTCTTCGCGGCGCATTCATTGATCTCCGATATAAGTCCAATCAGTTTTTACCGTCTAATCCGATGAAATGGCAGTGCCTATATTTCAGTTGAAGAACGCGCATCGGCACTAATGTTGAAAGGAGAAACGTATGTCTTTCTCGGAAAACGATCTCGATCGGATTGTCGCGGCTGACGATCTGCATATCGCGCCATTCCGTGACGACGGGACCACCTATGGCACACCAACCTGGATTTGGTGCCTGGCAGTGGATGGGTCGCTCTATGTTCGTGGCTATCACGGCCAGAATTCCCGGTGGTATCAGGCCGCCGTCAGGCAGAGGGCCGCCAAGATCCTCGCCGCAGGCACGACCATGGAAGTCACCTTTGAGCCCGTCGATGGCGCGGTGAACGATCGCATCGACGATGCGTACCGAGCCAAATACGCCAAGAGCCAATAGCTCAGACCCATGATCAGCGATCACGCGCGGTCTGCCACGATCCGGGTCCATCCACAAACAACTGATTGATTGAATGGAAACGAAAATGTCGAACCAAACCTCCCCTCATGCCACGCTGAGCCCTGAAGACGTACATTCAGTCTCCCCGGCGCTTGCCGAATACACTAGGTCGACCATCGTCGCCGACTTGTGGAGCCGGCCGCAATTGTCCCCAAGGGATCGCAGCGCAGTCACTGTCGCCGCCTTGATCGCCCGTGCCCAGACAATCGGCATGCCACACTATTTCAACGCAGCGCTCGATTACGGCGTCAGCCCGGCCGAACTCTCGGAAATCGTTACCCATCTCGCCTTTTACACCGGCTGGTCGAACGCCTTCTTCGCAGTCCAGATCCTCAAGGATATTTTCCTTGAGCGGAACATCGGATTGGACCAACTGCCGGCAGCATCGCCCTGGTTGTTGCCACTCGACGAGATCGCCGAAGCACAACGCGCCGCGGCGGTGGAGGCAAACTTCGGCGCCGTATCACCGGGCGTCGTTCATTACACTGCGGAGGTACTGTTCAAGGACCTGTGGCTTCGTCCCGATCTGGCGCCACGCGACCGCAGTCTGATCACGGTCGCAGCGCTGATCGCCACGGGACAGGTAGTCCAGATTACCTACCACCTCGGCCGTGCCATGGATAACGGGCTGACGCGGGACCAGGCCTCGGAGATGCTGACCCAGATCGCGTTCTATTCGGGATGGCCCTGCGTCTTTTCCGCTATGCCCATCGTCAAGGACGTGTTCGCGAATCGAAAGACGTCTTCTTTGGACTAAATGCTTGTTCTCGGGCGATCAGGCCCAGCGAACGCCTCATCCGGCGAACTTCGAAAACACTATCCCTGGCGATAAACCATGCTGCGCCGGACCACGTTTGAGCAGGATGGAACTGAAAGGAACCTCATCAATGCAAAAGCGGACACTCGGACAGGGACTGGAAGTCTCGGCTCTTTCCCTGGGAGCAATGGGATACGGAAAAGCACGTGAACTGCCCGACAGGGCAGAGATGATCACCTTGATCCGAACGGCTGTCGATCGGGGCATGGACTTCTTCGACACGGCCGAAGTCTATGGTCCCTGGACCAATGAACTGATGCTCGGGGAAGCCTTGGAGCCTCTCCGTGACAGGGTAAAGATCGCGACCAAATTCGGTTGGGACATTGATCAGGAAACCGGCGTTCACCGTGGCGGCGTCAACAGCACGCCAACACAAATCCGAAGCGCGGTCGAGGGCAGTCTCAAGCGTCTCAGGACCGATTACATCGATCTACTCTATCAGCACCGCGTCGATCCCAGCGTCCCCATGGAAGACGTCGCGGGGGTCGTCAAAGACCTGATTGCCGAGGGCAAGGTTCGCTGGTTCGGGCTGTCGGAAGCCGGAGCGGGTTCGATCCGCCGCGCCCATGCCGTCCAGTCCGTCGCCGCCCTCCAGAGCGAATACTCGCTTTGGACGCGCGAGCCGGAAGCAGAGATCATTCCGACACTCGAGGAGCTGGGCATCGGTCTCGTGCCGTTCTCGCCACTCGGCAAGGGCTTCCTGACCGGGAAGATCGACAGCACGACCGCGCTCGACCCGATGCGCAGTTCGATCCCACGCTTTTCACCTGCCGCAATGGATGCTAACCGGAAGCTGGTCAACCTCATGAGAGCCATCGGTGAACGCCATGCAGCAACGCCGGCGCAGGTGGCACTCGCCTGGATTCTTGCTCAAAAGCCCTGGATCGTTCCCCTGTTCGGTACCCGCAAGATCGAAAGATTTGACGAGAATATTGGCGCCTTGAACGTGCAACTCACGCAAACCGATCTCGACGAGATCGAAGCCGCGAACATCCATATCAGCGGCGATCGCTATCCGGAGGAGCATATGCGTCTCACCGGCTTGTAGGTCCAGGGATTACCCAGATGAAAAGCCGCCGGCTATTTGTCCCTGCAGCCTTCTTACCGTCGCGCGCACTTTTCCGAGCAAGGAATAGGCTGATCATCGACGGGCAATATGAGCCACAGGGTTTTCTCATGCCTACGAAAGGCGGAGTTGGCAGACTTCAGGTTAATCTGCAGCCATCTACCAGCGACGAGGATGGCGGCTTGCGGCATACTCCAGTCCCTGTTTTAAAGAGCAGGAACGCGGGCGCAAAGCCGTCGTCAGCGTTAACCCTTATTGGCACTGGTTGTTGTCCGGATGGGCATCCTCGCCTTGAAAGGAAGCGAACTTCTGACACCGTAAGACTCTACGGCATGGCCGTCGACCTGAACCCTGTGCCAAGTGGGATGCTTGAGACATGGGCGCGGCCCATGGTAAAACAGGGTAAACGCTGGATATGGCAGATCTCAAGCCGCGCTCAAAACGCCATGAAGCCCACGAACCCGGTGATCGACCAACCTTGTCGACCTCTTGCGCAGAAGAACACGGACTGCCAGTTCAGCTTCTGGATATCGCCGCCTTCAAGCGCGATGCCGTCGTTAAACGTCTTGCGCGCAATGGCCGTGTCTCCCTGCACAGTCACATCGCGCATGTTGGTCGCGCGATAGAGCGCGCTTCGCCTGTCTTCGGCATAGGCCGTCTGCGCGGCACGTTTGGCATCGGCAAGCCATGCCGTCCGATAGGCATCGACGGTCGGAAACCGAAGCCACCAGTCTTTCGGATCAAGCGATCCTTCCGCATCGAGGCCGCAGAAGCCATCCTTCCGGAAGAAGCGGCCAAAGGTCGTCCAGTCCTGTGCCACGAAGCCTTCGATGTCCTGGCGCACCAGCATTTCCCAGATGGAGTGCCGGTCAGGGTCGGTGGTGGAGAACGGGTTGGTCTCGTCGTTCAAGGCAGGGCCCTCTCGGCGTAGATGTCAATGTTGGTTTCAAGGTCCGTCATGGAGAGACGCCGCTCAGCGGATGGCTAGACCCGTGGTAGGATCGAACCAGTGCAGGCTCTCGAGCTCAGCCGTTAGCGGAAGGCGCTCACGCGGACGTGGCGTTTTTATTGGCGGGATGCGGGCGACAAGCCGGTTCTTGCCCTTGCTGCTCGGTATCTCCCCCTCGTCGGCGCCGTTGACATCGACCGGCGGCGACGCGATGTCGAAGAACACGAACGTATCCGCCCCGAGCGCTTCGGCGACAGGAACGGCCTCGTTGAAGATCGCCTCCTCCGGCGTGCAGACCCGGAACATTTCCGGCCGGATACCCATGATCGCCTGACGCCCTGCGAAGCCGGACAAGGCGGCGTTGGCAGGCAAGGCGATCTGCGTACCCGTGCCGACCACAGTTGCCGTCAGCCCGGCCACACCGCTCGACAGATCGACGCGGACGAAGTTCATGGCGGGTGACCCGATGAAGCCGGCGACGAAAAGGTTTGCCGGACGGTCGTAGAGCATCTGCGGCGTGTCGATCTGCTGCAAGTTGCTTTCGGTCGCGTCCTTCACGGGCTTGAGCACGGCGACGCGGTCACCCATTGTCATGGCTTCCACCTGATCGTGCGTCACGTAGAGCGTGGTCACGCCCAGACGCTCGTTCAGAAGTTTCAGCTCGCCACGCATCTGGACACGCAGTTTCGCATCGAGGTTGGAAAGCGGCTCGTCCATGAGGAAAGCCGAGGGATGGCGGACGATGGCACGGCCCATCGCAACGCGTTGCCGCTGCCCGCCCGAAAGCGCACCCGGTTTGCGCTGCAGGTAGCGGGTAAGGTCTAGCATCTCGGCGGCTTCCCGCACCAGCCGGTCGATCTCCGCCTTCGGCATCTTTCGCTGTTGCAGGCCGAACGCCATGTTCTCGTAGACCGTCATGTGTGGATAGAGGGCATAGTTCTGGAAGACCATCGCGATATCGCGATCCTGCGGCTCGACATGGCTGACATCGCGGTCGTCCATGATCAGACGGCCACTGTTGAGCATCTCGAGGCCCGCCGCCATCCGCAGCAGCGTCGATTTTCCGCAGCCGGATGGGCCGACAAGGACGACGAACTCGCCGTTCTCGATCGTGAAGCTCACATTGGAGACGGCGACCGTTCCATCCGGATATGTCTTACCGACCCGGTCGAAGGCGAGCGATGCCATTGAGATTACTCCTTGCATATCAGGGCCGGACCGCGCCCCGCGTGAAAAACAGGGCAGCGGCCCGAAGAGGATCAGGCGATATCGACAGCCTTACCGCTCGCCGCGGACGCTTCGATGGCTGCGAGGACTTTGGTATTGGCGAGCCCGTCCATGGCATCGGCAAGGAGCGGCGCATCGCGCACGACGGCATCGACGAAGCGGCCAATGGACTCGAGGACGAAGCCGCCGATGCGGGTCTCGCCCGTTGGCGTCATCCCGATGTAATCGGAGTAGCGCAGGCCACCTTCGACCATCCGGCGCAAGCCCCCGTTATGCGTGGGATCGGCCTGGATCTGCCCCTTGTCGCCTACGAGTTCCAGCTTGAAATCGACGAGCGACGGGTTATCCCGCGACAGGATCCAGCTGTTCTCCATTGTGACGACCGCACCGCCGGCAAATTCGAGGATGCAGTGATGGAAGTCGCGCGTATCGACGCCGCCGGCCTTCAGCACGCCGTCGCGCGTCACCGCGTAGACCCTGACGATCTCGTCATTGAGAACGAAGCGGAGAACATCGACGAGATGGCTGCCGAGGAACCAGAGCGCGGACGATTTCGCGGCCCAGCTCAACATCTCGAACGGCACGAAGGTGGTGTTCGAAAGCCGCGCCATGCCGTGACGCGGCACGCCAATCTCGCCGGATTGCACCATGGTGCGAACCTGCGTCAGGATTGGGTTCACTCGGTTATGGAAATCGATCATCAGCTTGCCTTTGGAGGCTGCGGCTGCTTCCGCGATCTCCTCGGCTTCGCGAACGGTGGTCGCGAGCGGCTTTTCGCTCAGCACATGCTTGTTCGCCTTCAGCGCCGCCAGGATGATAGGCGTATGCGTAAAATCGGGCGTGGCGACAGAGACGGCATCGATATCGTCGCGTGCGACAAGCGCTTCGTAGTCCGTCAAGGCAAAGGCGGCGCCGGAGCTTTGCTTCATCTTCCGTGCCCGACCTTCGTCGATATCGCAGACGGCGACGAGTTCGGTCTCGGGCAGCACGTTGAAGGTATGGGCATGGTTGGTGCCCCAGAGGCCGGCGCCGATGACGCCCATTCTCAGTTTGGTCATGTCAGTTCTACTCCAGAAAGGTGGCCGATCAGCCCTTCACCGAACCAAAGGTGAGGCCTCGAACCACGTAGCGGTCGAAAACGAGGAAGATGATCATGGGAGGGATCATCGCGACCACGGCGGCCGCGGCGATGTAGTTCCAGGTGACCCCGCTGGTGGCGAAGTACCCGATGGTGCCAACAGGAAGCGTGGCGGTGGATCGTGCGCTGAGCACAAGGGGAAAGGCCGCATTGTTCCAGGCGAAAACGAAGGCGAACATGGAGGTGACGATGATGCCAGGGCGCACGATCGGCAACGTGATGCGCCACATGATCGTGTACCAGCGAGCGCCGTCCATGCGGGCCGCCTCTTCCAGTTCGGCGGGCACCTCGTCAATGAAGCTCTTCATCAGCCAGACCGAGAAGGGAATGGTCATGGTTTGCAGCACGAGCACCATCGACAGATAGGAGCCGGTAAGGCCGATGCGGTTCATGAGCACGAAGTACGGAATGAGAAAGGCAATCGGCGGCGCCATCAGCAGCCCGAGATACCAGAGCATGATGTTCTTCTTGCCCCGCAGCTTGAACCGCGAAAGTGCATAGGCGGCGGGGATCGAGAACGGCAGGTTGAGGAGCACAGCGCCTATGGCGACGATGAGGCTGTTGACGAGCTGCGGCGCATTGGTGCCTGGATCGACGAGGATATGCCGGAATGCGTTCAGCGTTGGCGTGAACGTGAACTGGGGCGGCATGGCGAAAGCTGTCTCCGGCGGACGAATGGCGAGCGCGATGAACCAGAGGATCGGCCCGATAAAGACGGCTAGAAAGAAAAGGCCCGCAGCGTAGGTCAGCAGCTTGTAGATAGTGTTTTTTGCGGACGGCATGTCACCACTCCTCATTGCGGAAGGCGAAGAAGACGTAGAGAGCGACAATGATGTTGACGATCAGGACGGTGATCCACGTCATGGCGCTGACAAGGCCGATGTTGAAGTTGATCAGTCCCTGCTCGTAGAGGGAGTAGCCGAGCGTGCGGGTCGAGGTGCCTGGCCCCCCGCGCGTCAGCACCAGCACCGTGTCGAAGGTATTGAAGAGCTGCATGAACCGCAGCATCACGATGATGATGGCCGTACGCTTGATCAACGGTAGCTTGATCCGCATCAGGATGGTCCAGGCGGAGGCGCGATCGAGCCGCGCGGCTTCGATGATCTCCTCCGGTACCGAGAGAAGGCTGGCATAAAGGACGATCGCGAAGAAGGGCGTCCACTGCCAAATGTCGGCGAAGAGGACGGCAGCAAGCGCCGTGGACGGTGAGCCCAGCAGACCGACAGCGGGGATCGGAACGCCGATCGAGGTGAGAACCCAAGTCAGGAGGCCGCCGCCGGGATCATAGAGGTAGCGGAATAAAAAGCCCACGACGATGGGAGCGATCGTCGTGGGCAGGATGAGCAATGCCCGCACGACATTCATGCCGGGCAGTGCTCGAAGCAATATCAGCGCGATCGACAGGCCGAGCGTAAACTCCAGCGCGGTCCCCACGAAGGAGAGCAGCAGAGTATTGGTGAGGGCCGCCTGAAAGTCGAAGGCGTTCAGGGCCTGGACATAGTTATCGAAGCCGACGAAGGCCTGCGGTTCAGGGCCGATCTGCAGGTTCCAGAAATAGAAGCTTGAACGAAGCGCAAACAGTAGCGGATAGGCAATCAGCACCAGAAGCATGATGACCGACGGTGCGATCAGCAGGTAGGGCAGGTTTCGGCGAACGAAGCTTCGCCGTCCAGTCGCAGCTGCGACCGGCGCATGGGCCGTTATCGTCGTCATCTCAACGTCCTGTTATATCAGGGTTCCCGATGCCCCTGCCCGCTTCGAGGGAAGCAGGCAGAGGCGGCACGCCCAGGCGTCAGGTCTTGGCGAGCTTGCCGATCAGGGCCTTGGCGCTGTCGAGCGTGTCGTCGTAGCTCTCCTTCTGATAGGGGATCATGAAGTTCCCCTTGAGGATGCTGGCAAAGAGGCTGTTGGTGCGCTCGAGCGCCGGGGCCGGTGCCTCCGAGCCTGTGAGAAGCTGGTTCAGCGTCAGGCCGAAAACGCTTTCGAGCGCGGTGTAGCCGGGAACGGGCGGTCGCGTGACCTTGCCGTTGCCCTGTTTCATCATGCGGTATTGTACATCGAGATAGGGATAGACCGCCTTCAGGTCTTTGTCTTCGTAGAGCGAGGCGCGGCCGAAGTCGGAGAACTGGTAGTTAAGGTCGGGCCACAGCGCCATCTTCTTCTGGGTCGCCTTGGAGGTCGCCCATTTGATGAAGGCATAGCCGGCCGCCTGCTTGGCGGAGCTGGCGGGAACGCCAAGACTCCAACCGCCAACGCTAATGGTCTGCGCTACGCCCTCGGCCTTGGGAAGAGCGGCCGTCGCATAGGCATCCATGACCGAGGACTTGCTGCCGGTCATATAGCCCGCGTTCTTGATGAGGTAGAAATACGGCGTCCACCAGTAGAACATGCCGATATCGCCTTTGGCGAACCGCGTTCCCGCATCGAACCATACGTAGTTGATCGCTTCGGGCGGCGATAGCCGGTAGAGCTCGCGGTAGACCTCGACCGACTTTTCCCAGGCGGGGCCGGAAAGTGTCGGCTCGAAATTCCAAGGCTGGGCCGGGAACGACTTGAACCAGGAGGCGCCGTGGCTTGCCGAGATCTGGGTGAACATATGGACGATCGGCGACGGCTGCGAGCCGCAGACGACGGTTGGGAACACCGGCACGTCCTTGAACGTCTTGCCTTCGAGCTTCTTCAGCGTGTCGATATAGGCAGTCCAGGTCCAGTCTTCCGTCGTATCCGCAGGCGGCGCGTCGATGCCGAGCGCCTCGAACATGTCCTTCCGGTACATGACGCCCTGCGCATAGGCTGCGACCGGCAATGTCGCAATCTGGCCCCGCCACATGTTGGAGGAATACAGGACCTCGGGAATGAAGTCGGAGAGATCGATATCCGGATCCTTGGCGATGTGATCGTTGAGCGACACGATCCAGCCATTGTCCAGATACTGGCCGAGCCACATCTGGTCAACCGCGATGACATCGGCGTCCGAGGTGTTGGCGACGAAAGCGGAGACCAGACGCGCCTGAAGCGCATCGTAGGACAGGCTTTCCAGCTCGACCTTGATGCCCGTTTCCTTTTCGAAGTCGGGCAGCATCGCCTTCAACGAGAAGAAGAAGGGATCTTCCACCGAGAGCACGCGGACGCTGGTGACATCCTGCGCCTGCGCCAGTGGGGCAGCGAGAGCGCCGAGCATGCCGGAGCAAACCGCTGCCGCCGAAACGCCCTTGAGCAAGTTCCGGCGCGATAAGGCAATCATATCCTTCTGCATGTCTCTCTCCACAGTTTGCTCTGGCGCGTGACATGATCCGGCGTTTTTCCTGCACACCGGTCGACTGCGCCTTGTTCCCGTTTATCTGCCTGCACTTCTTTGAGGCAGTATGTTTGTACGTCGCACAAACTTATGGTACATGTCAATTGGGACCTTGTTGCCGAAGAGATTTTTGTGACCAGGCTTCCATGAGGCGGACGACGACAGTCCAAGGCCATGTCCGCTAACGGCTCTCGTGATAAGACGACGAAGACACGCGCCTCTTGGCCCGTACCGAAGAAACAGGAAAAACACCGTGACCTCCGATCTCCAAAGCAGGAACAATCTGAATGGCTTGCGGTCGGCGAGACCGGAGATCGCAAAGCCAGAGGCGGATGCCGAAGGAGCCACGTCCACGGCCATGATGCTCGTTTCCGCGTCCGATATCGGTGCGATCAACCGCGGCAGGATACTTCAGGCGCTGTACGACAACGGTCCGACCAGCCGGGCAGATCTTGCGCGTCTGGCCAGCGTCAACAGAACGACTGTGACCGGCATCGTCCAGCCAATGATCGAGGAGAAACTTCTGGTCGAAGGCGAGGCCACGCGGTCGGCTGTGCAAGGAGGAAAACCGGCGCGGCCTCTCTTCTTCAACCCGGATGCTCCGATGCTCGCCGCCGTCCTCCTGCTTCCCGGCAGGATACAGACGTGCCTCGTCACCTTGACGGGAGAAATATCTGCAATCGAGAAGGCGCCCTTCGATGTGAACGGCGATGTCGAGGATTTTAGCGGAATCCTCACGGAGACCTTGGCACGGTCCCTAGATCACGCGACCCAGCCGCCCTTCGGTATTGGGATCGCGGCCGGCGGCATGATCGACAGCGACAAGGGCGTCATCGTTACTGTCAGCCTCGCACCTGTCTTAACCGGCCTGCCGATCACCGATATCCTCAGCACGCACTTCGGCTTACCCGTCGTCATCGATCACCATCCTCGCGCGCTCCTGGTGGGCGACAGGTGGTTCGGACCCGGCCGCGGACAGCAGAACTTCGCAGCCATCTATACCGGAGAGGTTCTCGGTGGTGCCTATTATATCAACGGGCAGGTCTATCGGGGCCTTGCCGGCTCCGGCGGCGAACTCGGCCACACCGTCGTCCAGCTTGACGGCCACATGTGCAATTGCGGGAAGCAGGGCTGCTGGGAAACGATCGCCACCCTCACTTGGCTGAGGCGCGAAGCGGAAAGACTGGGCGTGGGCCACCCCGAGAGCGTGACCAGCGCGCGTCTCGTCGCAGACGCCGCAAGCGGGTCATCGCGTGCCGAGGAAATCCTTGATCGCTACGCCCGCAACATCGCCGTCGGCATCGCCAATCTGCAGCAGACCCTCTCGCTGAACTTCTACATCCTGCATGGTGACGCAGCCACCGGCGGCGCGCGTCTGTCCGATGCCATCGAGCGCCACGTGCGCAGCTTCGTGCTGGCACGCCCCAACCAGGACATTACCATCGTCAGCAACGGGCTTGGCGAAGGCCACACGGCGTTGCGTGGGGCGGCGGGACTTGTTGTCTCGGAGCATTTGAAACTTAAAATATAAGAAGCTCGATGTTGTTGATTCGAGAACATGAGCTGTAGCCGCATATCATTCTACGCCTTGAGATCCCATCAGGGGTGAGTAGCGGCCTGCACCGTGGCAGAGTGAGGTCGCTAGAAAACTCTCTGGAGGCCAATCATGCCGATATCAGCAGATCAAACTCAAGCGCAGACCACTATCCTCTTGCTTTACATCGGCGGCTGAACACCATTGGTGCCTACGACGACACGGCTGCTGGATATCGTACCGTCAGCGGCCTTCTCGGATGGCACGAAAACCGTAGCGCCGCTCTTCAGGTCCGCTTCGACAGCCGGTGCGAAAGTCACGACGGGTGTTCCTGCGGGAACGGAGATCTTCTTTTCCTTGCCCTTGTAGGTCACCGTCACTGTCTGGCCATCAACCGCCTTGACGGCGTTGGCAACGGTGGCGTTGGTCATCGAGCTGTTCGGCTTCAGGTCCCAGGCATACTCCGCGGCTGCAGTAACCTTTAATTCAGGATGCTTTCAGTTTGCCGGAGTCATTAAGATTGCAACCGTAACGCTATGCTACC
>NZ_FOGR01000003.1 GCF_900111275.1 Rhizobium sp. NFR03
AATCTGAACCGGAATAAACGCAGATGTCGAAGACGGCGATAATGGATGTGCCGGGGTATGTTTCCTGATCCATTTCCAAACGAGGTTCGCGTTGACCCCGTGTTCTCGCGCCAGTTTCGATACTGATGCGCCGGGTTCAAGGCAGGCCGCAACGAGGCGATCTTTCGAACCTTGATCGAAGCGCCGTCTTCCATTCCGACCAACCAGCCGCACAGCGAGTTTTTGACCTTCACCCATACTTGGTGTCCACCTTTTTTAAGTGGACACCTCATGCCAAAGCTCACTCAACTACAGAAGGTGCGGAGAAATTCGCGCTTACGCCCGATACGCAGGCTTGCCTCTTCCAGCGTGTCGGCTGCAGCATTCACCTGCTCGGCCAGCTCATCGACACGAGCGTTCAGCGTCGCGATCTGGGCCAGGGCATCGCGCGTGGTGTCGGACATGATGGCGCTGGTCGGGAAGCCGGCGAGGTCGATCGGCTCGGCCGGCCCAAGCGCATCCGAGCGGATGACATCATCGACGACTAGCACCTGACGATACTGGACGTGAGCGCCGGCCGGCTTGCCATCGAGACCGTACCGCACGAGCAGTTCGTAAGGGATCTTCTTATCTTCAAATGCCATGATCGTGGCCTTTCTGATCGAGGGATTAGGAGACGGTCGCGCCGGCAGCAAACTGCCAGACGGAGCCGTTCGATGTAGCGAGGTTCGCACCCCCGGCACCATTGCTGACGCGAATGGTGCAGCCGTTAAATATTGATGCCGATGGAAGTGTGGAGACAGTGTAGGACGGCAGTTTGACGGGCAGGTTGAACGCCATGACGCCTGTGGCGCGGCTGACCGTCCACGGGGTCATCTTGTAAGCGCCGGCATCGGTATAGGCATTGAGAGAGCAGTTGGAGCCCGCATCCGAGCCGGACTCCGCGCTCCCGTCCCCCAATGCTAACTCCCAGCGGGTGAGCCCGGCAGTTGAGCCGACAACGCGCGAGGCTTGACCCGAGGCCGTCTTGCTTAGGACTAGCGCTGCATAGGCAGCTGTAACAAATAGGTTCTGATTGCCGTTGATGCGGGCGTACCGCGCGTCAAGCTCCGTCAGCCCCCCGAGCACCTGCTCCCAAGCAGTCCAAGTGCCCAACTTGGCTCGACGATACTTTATGGCCAGCTGGTGGTGCGTGATCTCCTGATGTATCGTGGTGTCGTACCGTTGAGCTTTCAGGATCCAGAAGTTGGCATAGGGTGTGTTCAGTGACGCTGGGTCGCACCGGTACCATCCGTTCTCGACAGCCGCGTCGGCGTCGGCTACCGGCAGGCTGTCAGAGCGGACACGAGCGGCCATGCGCGCGTCTGCCAAGACCCCTGACAATAGATCGGAGGCCGACCGGCTGGCCAGAAGGACGACAGCCCCGCCGGGGGGCCGCCCGAAGATCTTGAAGTCGGTCAGGTTGGCCAGTAGGTCTCCAACGTGAGCATCCGCAGCCGATGGTACTTGACCGGTGGTCAGCGAGAAGCGCCCCATCAGAAGGCCCTCATGCGGTCTTCGTTCTCATCCCAGTCGATCTTGACCATCTTCATAAGATCGCGATTTGAAACGACGAGATCCTGAAACCAAGCGCGCCGGAAACTACCGGTGAAGGTACCACCGCCATAGCCTGCCGGGCACCCGATCTTGGCCTTGCCGGCCGTGGCTTTCGGCAGGAATGGGTTTCCGCCCGACGTCTGAAAAGCGCCTGATGTCGCCACCAGTTGGCCATCGAGGTAAAAGCGCATGACGAAGGTGCTTCCATCCTCGCTTTCTTCATATTCGAAAACCAGCTGGTGCACGCCACTGTTAAAAATGTCGCCTGCAATGTTGAGCGCGCTGATGAGACTCATATCCCAAGCAGCGGCCCCTCGCCGGAAATATGGGTTGAGATTGACCACCGCATTTGAAGAGTTCCCAATCGGCGAGATTATCCACTGAACCACGTTGCTGTCGCTAATAAACCCGGCGATTGCGTTGTTGAAACCGTTTGGAATCGCTCCGTTCATTTGAAGCCAGAACCCCATGGCGAAATGCTTCATGCCGGTATCGAGCTTCCAGCAATCCGGCAGGATCAGGTTGCGGCCCTTCGCCCCGGTGTAACTGATCGCGCCACCGTAGACCGTGAGTGGATAATCGAAACGAACAGGTGGCCCCTCAAACTCAAGGCCAGTGGCATCGAACTGCTTGTAGTCCGCAGTTGTGCTGACAGGCGTGACGGCCACCTCATTTGGCCATGTGTAGTTGTCGAGGAAATCGATCACGGAGAGGGTGCCGTGGTCCATGATGGCATCAGGGTAGAGGATTGGCCCCGAGGCGCTGACATTGAGGAGCTTGGTGTAGGGTCCAGCCATTAGAAATATCCTTTAGGATTGATGAAGTTGTAGAGCCCGCCTGCCTCGGCCGCTATGCCCATGGCATTTGGATGAATTTCATCGTTCGACATCAGCGACGGCGGAGCGTATCCCGCCGCAACTGCCGCTTGGTCCTCAGCCGACCCATTTGCCTTTGTCAGGAAGTGGCCAAGCATGTCGAAGGTGTTGTTTGGATAGGCCGCAAGGCAGAGCGCCTTGAGCGCCAGATACGACTGGTACCCAACCCAGTTCCCCAAGACCTCGCTCTTGGATGGCATCGGGAGCACGAAGACCCAGTGCTTGGCGATGGTGGGAATGGCAGCGACAACGGCCTGAAGGTTAGCAAAGATCCGGAGATGGTTCTCCATGTCGTTGCGGCCGAAGCCGAACACAATGATGCGCTGCATCAGGTCAGGCAGCGCGGCACCCGTGCCGTTCTCGATTATAAGGGGCTCGAAAGGGATACCACCGCGCACGACTACGGCCGCGCCGTCCATCGTCCGTGCGAAAGTGATCTTGCGCGTCGGTTTATCCCACGAGAGAGTGCCCGGTACGCCCGCCCACGAGCCAGGAACGTTACTCACGCTGGCGTCACCATAGAAAGACAGGACGCCAAGTCCATCCAGGCTGTCGACCTCGACTGAGCCGGAGGCGGGGATGAACCCTGTGACAGAGGCGAGCCTCATGCGACGCCCCCCCAAGCGCGTCGCCACGTTGGTACTGGTCGCGCCCGATCTCCCGATATTGCGGTAAGGTATCCCCGCAAGGGCGGCTAGCTGTGCGCCATAGTTAGCCTCGACGAGGCTGTCTCCCGCGCCAAGCATCTCGACCATGGGGAACACACGCCGTGTCGTCACACTGTCAGCTGCCGATGTCCAAAGGACGCGGCCGTAGCTGTCAGTGAGCTGCTCCCACACTACCGAGCCATCGGGCTCGAAGCGAGGGTTGGCATTTTCGGTGTCCGGCCGAGACAGTTGCAGGCGCACGCCCGTCTCACGCCTCTCGGAGAAGACGTGCTGAAAGCCTCCGACCATCTTGGTGTAGACGACGTAATTCGTCCACGCCTCGGAAGGTACCGCCACCTCGAGGCCATTAACGATGGCGGACCCAGAGGTCTTCACCGCATCAATTACACGGCGATCCTCATTCACCGTTGCTTTGACGTAGCCCGATCTGGACAGAGAGGCGGGGTTTAGTCCGTCCCATCCCTGATATCGGGTCTCGATGCCGTCAGCGCCAAGTCTCTCACGACGCGCGACTGCATTCTGCCCACGGATCAGCCGGCCAGATTGATCGACAACAGCAGCCACGACACCGGAGCGCGCAAACTTGGCGCCGCTATCGATCCGGGTGGCCGCACCAACTTCAAGTGCTCGCGCTGGCAAGAGATAGGTCTGGTCGCGCTGGCGAAACCCAGAAATGAGGCGCCCAAATTTGTCGATAGTCGCCGCGATTATCCCAGATCGGCGAAACTTGGGATTATCGAAAAAATGCAAGCCGCCGCTGACTTCCAGTCCGCGAGTGCCGAGAAAGGCGGTATCATCGCGCTTGCGCAGAGCCGAGAGGATCCGACCCGACGTGTTGAACGTGACGATATCGTAGCCGGAACGCGCATACTTCTTGGCCAGATCGACGACATCACGCGAACCGTAGGCGTAGATCTTGTCGTCGTGGATCTTGTCGGCAGCAGCCCTGCCCTCGCCTTCTTCCGACAGATCTGCAACCAAGGCGTTGATCGCCGCTTGCGTCAGTTCCGAAACAGGCTTTTCGTTATCGGGCGTGTTGTCGACTCGGTCGAGGCCAAGGTTTTCCTTAGCCTGTCGCTTCTGCTCGGAACTCAAGTTCTGGTCAGCATCGACGCGGAGGCGATTTTCGACGCTCGTAGCGAGCGACTGCACAACTTGCGCAAGCTGCTGCCGGGCTTCCTCCTCTTCTGCGATGCGGTTGATGATCTCCGCCAGCTCCGTGCCGCCAGAGATGTCGTCGGTGACATCTCGCACGTCGATAGAAGCGACGTCGGTCTCGGCACCGTTTCCGTAAACACGAACGAGTGGCAGACCGTAAATGGCGGAAGGCGGGATGGTGTAGGCGAGTGTGCCAGGAGCGCCGGCCTTGCCAATCAGGAACGACACGCGCAGCGGCCCGCCAGCGACGGTGGGCAGAAGGATGTCGCCAAGGCGAACATTGCTGACGCTCGCCTTGTTGGCATTCAGGTTCTGCCAGCGGATCTCGACGGCGTTGTTTGCCGGGTCGCTCGGATCAGCATTGCGGTCGATCGTCGCCGAGACGAGGTAAGCCCGGCCGGGGTCGATCGCGAAATCGATACGGCGCGCAACATCAACATAGCCCGCCACGTCGTCGGTATCGACGCCGCGGATGCGCAGGACCGATCCGAGATCGGCAGACGGCACGACGATGCCGGCGGTGATCGGTGCGCGAGATAGAGCGGACCCGGTCAGCGCAGACGAGAACAGCACACGGGCGTCACCAGGACGAGCGAAGGCTTGGCCAAGAAGGCTGTTTGAAGAAGACAGAGCCGTGTCAGAACTTGTGATGACGACTGTCAGAGCGGCCTGCAACGCCGTGACTGCTGCGGATACCTCAGCATCCGTTGCGTACGAGGCCAAAGCAGCGTTGATAGCCACAGCAACTTCAGAGTCGGTCGCCATGTTCTGTATGGCAGACGCCAGTTCGGTATCCGTCGCGTATCCGCTGAGCGCTGCGTTAATCAAGGCCTGAATAGCCGCCGTCAGTGAACTCGCGCCACCTTTCAGGCCTTCGAGCTCGTTGATGCGCTCGATCGCTTGATTGAGCTTGCTGATGGTTTCGACGTCACCAACGGAGATATTGGAAATAGCCATTACAGCCCTCTAGAAAGACGCCTTGCGGACGAGTTGCGGTAGCCGCGCTGCCCAGTGGACGCGCGAAAGCCTCCCGCAAAGCAGGGGCGATGATGTTCGGAGTTGAAGCTGATTAGCTGACGGGCGGACGGAATCCGCGCAGACGGATCGGCATAGAGAGCGCCCCGGCTACAGTGAGAGGCGGGAGCATGTAGTTCACATCCACGATGCCCTTCGCAGAGACAAATCCTGTCGCCTGAAGAACAAGACTGCCCAGCGTAACGCCGCCTACCGTGGGCCGTCCGGCAGGGTGTATGAACACCAAGTCTCCCAACTCAGCTTTGGCGGCAGAAGCAAGAAACCGCTGGGTTGCAGGCGCCAGCGAAATCGTCAGCGCCTGAGTTACCGTGAACGTATATTCCCAGACGAGCGCCGCCGCTTTCATCGACTTGTCAACCGAAGCGGCCAATTCAGCCGCCTCGGTCGCTGTCGTTTTTGCCGCAGCGGCCATAGCCTTGGCATCTGCCGCGACCTTGTCGGCACCCGTAAGGTCTTTGCGATAATCGACTTGTCTGTCGGTCATGTTACCACCACGTCCCTGTAGTCTGGCACGCCTACGATCTTTGAGACGTTCTCGCCTGCGCACCAGTAACGCCATGTGCCGGGGCCGGGTGTGCTGGTAATGGATCGAACTTCGTTCGGGCCGCAGCGTAGCCGCTTGGATAGAAGCGCATCCGCGAAGCTCTGGGATGTCGTGCCGCGCTTGAAGATCAAGACATACGTTGCGCCGAACTGATCGTCGTTCTCCGCAGCGCGAGCACTGAAGGTGACCGTGCCCGCCGAAACAGGAACCTGAAGGTCGACCGGGCTATCGGGCGCCGTAGGATCGAGCGTCGAGTTGACGTTGGCCGTGATCGTCCAGTTGCCGCTTTTGTTCGAGTCTTTGTACGAAGCCTGAATGTCGAGAAGCTTGTTGCTCGGGACGACGTTCGTGCTGAGCTTGATGAAGCCGGAGGCCGGATTGACCTCTGGAAATTCCTGCTCGACCCATCCGCCCGGATTGCCGCTTCCGTCGTCAGCGATGCGATAGCGCACCAAAGGCGTCAGGCTGTCGTCTTCCGGGTCTACAAGGTCGACGCGGATGTAAACAGATGTGCCGTTCGATCGCGCCTGCACCAGGTTGATGACAGGCGTGATGATGTCGTTCAGGTTCGGCTTTGGCGGAACAGGCGGCTGCTTGCCTTCGTCGACCGTAGGATTCCATGCATCGATATTGTCTGGATGGAGTTTGATATCCATCGTGAAGCCGCCTTTGGTGAGCGCGACAACAGACCGCCTGTTTTCGACAATTTTGCCATTCAGGCGAGAAAGCCGCATCGGCGTCGACAAGCGAACCCACCGGCTGTAGACGGCGTTGACGCCGGACAGCCGAACATCGATTGACCCGTTGACCTTCTGCTGGATGCGAAGCCACTCGCGCTTCCCGAGACGGCGGGCCTGCCGCCACTGCTGGACCCACGTGTATTCAGCCTCTTCCGAAAGAACGCGACCAGCCCTTAGCTGCGCAGCTGTGTCTTCAAAATAGTCAGCGTCAGTCGTGGCGTAGTCGATTTCGGGATACGTGAATTTCGGAACGAGGCGGTTGACCTCATCCTCAAAAAGAACGTCGTACTGAATCGAATGGCCGATAATGTCGGCGTCCGTCAGCGTTGTGCAGCGGCTCTCTCGGAACTTGCCGACGGTAAGAATGCGAGCGCCATCACCACGAACAACGAGGTGACCATCACAGGCGGCGAGGATAGCGTTCAGCGCAGCCTTGGGGCTGTTTTCCGCCGTGTCCCAGCCGTTGCATTCGTAGCGCTTTTCGGTGCCGCCACCCTTAAGGGCCACTGCCTCGTCGCAGATGTCGGCCTCTTCCTTCCACATAGCCAGTACGGGAATGATCGCCTTTGTGTAATCCAGCCGCTCGCCGAACTCGCTGAAGCAGAGATGCCAAGCGAGAATGATCGCGGCGTTACGTGTGAAGGTCCATGTGGCCGGGTTCGTCGGGCTCTGCGCCGGATTGCGGAAATCCCAGCAGCGAGCTCCATCCACCTCAACGGTTACGTTTGGAACACCGTAGGGGAACTTCTCTTGCTGCTTTTTAGCCGACGTCGAGTTGGCCTGCATGCACAGCGATGCTGTGCCGTCGCCTCGATGGCTGGATGTCCAGATTCCCTCGGAAGAAAACTCATCGACGAGGTTTTGGTAAGGAGTTTCGGTGGGCAGTCCGAGCCGTGTCTGTATTCTGACGTTGTTGCCATACCGTCCGTCATCGGGCAGATCCGTGTAGCCGTCGGGGGTTAGCGTCACCTCATCGTCGTGCAGCCAATAGCGGTTGAACGAATGAACCCGGTGTCCAGCGATAGCCTGCACGGCATACAGCGACCGGTCTCGAGCCTCCCAGAACATAAAGGCTCCGGCCATCCTGTTTCGGCCAACGCACCAAATCCTGTAGGGAATGGCCTGCGTCTTTGGTGCCTTGCCATCCTCCGGCTTTGGAGGCTTCGGAGCCATTAATGCCTGGATGCCGAAGGTCAAAGCAGTAGTCGCAATGCTCGAAAGCAGCCCAGCTGTCGTGATCGATGTGCCGAGCACCGTGCCGGTGAAGCCCATTGCCACAAACAGAGGCGTGAAGATCGGGTCGTATGAAGGCGGGGGCGTCTTCAGGCTGGTGCACGAATACCAGTCAAGTTCGCTCACCCGACGCCCCACCTCATAGGCCGGCATATCTTCGTAGAGGGCTCGCAAACTCATGAAATTCTCCAGGCAGCGCTGTGCGTCGCCTGCTTTGCAACAGGACCGCGCGCCGACATCGCGAGCCACAGCGGGCCAAAACGGATGGCGGGAATCTGTTTTTGGGTGATGCCTGAGGCCTCGAAGCCGACCGGCGCCGAGATGAGGCCAATGTCGCCGGGCTGCGGATCGTCGGTGCGGCTGATACCCATGCGGGCAAGGCCGTCGTCGATCATGCGTTCAATGCCGCCCAACAAGGCGATAATGGCGTTGGCCTCTTCTCGCGTAGAGTAGGTGCCAATGAAGTTGCCGATTGGGTTTGTGCCCGTCACCTCTTCGACCCACCGCGCGCAGAATGTCGTGCAGTCGTCTCCGCCCATTCCACCCCACACCCATCGGTGCGGGAGAGCCGCGTACTCGGACAGCGATGTCATGTGTTTTCCCCGTAGGGTTAGTTATAAACGGGCCAGATCGGCTGAACGCCACGCGCCAGACGCGTTGTCTGGTCGCAAAACCTGTCTGTGGGCGAGATCGCCTTTTGGTGCGCAGACGACCACAGCGAGCGCGATGGGCGCGAGCGCGTTTCGTTGCCGGAAGCAACCGCGAGTGACAGCGTGAGCGTTGCGCCCTGCCCTGATTGAACAGGTGAACTGGCCTCGCCGATGTGCGAAGCCGTGCCAGGCCAAAGCGGGATAATGCTGCTCATCGGCTGGAAGTACTGATCGAGCGTCGTGATGCCCATGTGGACTTCAGCGCCCCGAACAGCCGGCAAGCTGTCGATCATCTTGGACCCGGTTTCCGGATCGATGCCAGAGACCGAGAATTCGACGCTGTCAGACGTGCCGTTCACAAGGATCTCAAGTGTCGGGATGCCCTGAAGCCTGCCGCCCCCCAAATAGACCGTGCCCGTCGGATCGATACTGTCGAAGCCGATCGGCATGTCGTTGACGCCGAACCATAGGTGCAGAGCAGGCGTTGTCGCTACCCGCATGAAGATGCCGAGCTGGTGGCTGCCGCGAAGCTCCTCGATGATGTTGTCTGGAACCCAGCCCATCAAAACGCCTCGGTAAACTGAATGGATTGCTGCGTGACGAAAAACGCCTCGACGACAGATGGGAGCGTGAATCCGGCCGGGAACTTGGCGACAAAGCGCGGCCGCGCGAACTCGACGCGCGTGCCATCGGCAACGGCCTCACGAAGGGGCGGCGCGAGCGCCAGAGAATATTCCTGATACGGCAAGGGAATGCCCTCAACGCTTTCCACTCCGTCGGAATAGCGGTTGAGGACTTCCCAGTAGCGGTAAGCTCGCCACCCTTTGGTGACGTGATAAATCGAGAACCAGTCGGAGTGGCGCAGAGGCCGCGAGAGGCGATAAATCCGCATTCGAACCACACCAGCGTTCAGCGCCGAGTTGCCGATGATCTTCCCAAAGACGGTCGCCTCCGGAACGGCTTCGCCGGGGTTAATCAGCGAGCCGTTGGCGTTCGGTATGGCGTTCACGAAGGGATACGGTATCCCTTCAATGATCGGGAATGGGCCGAACCAGTCCGTGATAATCGGAACATTCACGAAGCGGAACGAGCCGTTCAGCCTGGCGCCGAGCCAGTTGATGTACTCATGCTGTTCACGCGTAGCGATCTTGCAATCTTCATAGGTGGCGGTCACAACACCGCCACCGGTCATCTCCATTGTAATGCCTTCGCCGAGGCCGTTGCGCCCGCCGTCAAGGGATGAGCCCTGAACATCGAACGTGGTCTTGAGCGGAGCCAGAAAGTTCGCCTCAAGCGTAGGCACGTTCAAATATCGGGCCATTGTTACCCCTTCTGGCTGGCGTACTTACTCTGCATCGCGCCAAAACTGCCGCGGCGCTGGGCCTCCCGGTCGGCCGCCATGGCTTCTTGCACGCCTTGGCGGACAAGCTCGCGAACATGCGGATCGCCGGACGCGCCGTTGATATTCACGTTCAGATCTCGCGGCGTGTTCTGGTTGGCGCCCATCGGCTGTCGCTTGTTCAGGCGTGGTGCGCGTGGAGCATCAACAAGGCCGCCAGCCGCGTAGCCGCGAAGGCGTTCGAGGTTGGGAACGCCAAGGCGCTTGACGGATTCTGCATCGAAGACGTACTCGCCTTTGTGGACGATGCCCGCAGGCGTCATCTTTCCGCCCGGTCCGGTGAAGCCACCTGAGTCGTAGAGCCCGAGTCCGCCACCTGCCGCAAACGTAGCCTGCGCGCCGTTCGGCACGAAGTTCGGCATAAACAGCTTCGACAGCCAACTCATCCCGCCTCCGGCCTGCGGAGCGGATGGGAAGGCGTTGGCGAGGCTGCCAAGACCCTGCGTTGCAGCGCTGGACGACTGTGCGACTTTGGCAAGAGCGCCTGCAGCCTCCGTCGAACGACGGACCTGCACCTGCATGGCGTCAACCCAAGTGTTCGTCACGGAGTCGGACGAGTTGCCAGACAGCATCTGAAGCTGCTGCTTGCCGTCCATCACACGCGATGCGCCAGTCGCAAAACCGACGTGTCCGCCTGCCTGCCCGGCGCCAAGACCGTTCGTCTGCAGCAGGACGTCGCCCTTCTGCGCAAGGCCGGGCGCGATTTGCGTGCCCCAGTTCTGGAACGAGTTAGCCGCCAGAGAGCCAGTGCCCTTTACGCCGATCTGCTCGAGCGAGGAGTTGACGAAGCCGGCGCACCACGCGGTCTGAGCAGCATTGATGTCCACGCCACCTTTCTTAAGAAAGGCATTGATGTTTCCCGGCGCCTTCTCACTCTGACCGAGCAGGTTGCTGGCGAGATCGACGGCACTTCCGCTGCTGGAAACCGAGCCAACCGCTGCGGACGCAACACTACCCACCGCGCCTATGCCGCCGGTCGCACCAGAGCCGGGCATAAGCAGCGAGGCGAGCCCGTTGCCGATCTGCGAGAACAGGCTATCCAGCGTCTTCTGCATCTGGTTGGCAGCGGCAGTCTTGAGCGCGTCGGTGAATGCCTCGCCGATATCCTTGCCGCCTGAAATGACCTGCGACGAGAAATCCGAAAGGAAAGCCGACGTGGTGTTGGCAATCTCCTCGCGATTGATCTGGGCACGAAGGGCCTGACCTGTCGCGCTGTTCGGATCCTGCGGAAGGCCGTATTCTTTCTGCGTTTGGACGATGTTCTGATCGATCTTCGACATGCCGGCCAAACGGTTGGCGTCAAACATGTCCTGTCGAAGCTTCGCCTCAGCCAGAGCCTCGGAGTATTTCTTGTACGCTGCGACCTTCTCTTCGATCGCTGCCCTCTGTTTCGTGTCGAGCGAGCGGCCTTTGTCCTCAGCTTGCTGAAGCAGGTCAAGGCGGAAGCGCGCGGCCTCAGTGGCCGTTCCATACTGGCCGGTAAGTTCGATCTCAAGTCTGAGCTGCGAGATGCGATCGTCAGCCGACTTGATCAGGTCGCGGTAAGCGTTGCGGGCGCGCTCTGCGGCCGTTTCCGCCTTCTTGGTGGCAGCGTCGGCTTTGGCTGGAGCATCGTCGAGGGATGATGGCTTTTGACCTGGCGATGGCACATTAAGTGTGCGGCCGTTGGCGTCCGTAACCGTAGGATTCTGGCCGTCGATCCGGTTTCTAGCTGCTTCGCGGGCAGCAAACGCGTCATCGCGCTCTTCGCGTGTCCCGGCCTTCTGCATGGCCTGCGCATAGGCCCGATCGACCTGCTCTAAATCAGTCAAAGCGGGGATAGCGATCCCTCGCAAATCCGACAGAGATTTTGCGAAAGCATCTACACGAGATGCCTCGCGAGCGGCGGCCTGCCCTACTCCCGAGATGACTCCAACCAACGGCTCGAGCTTTGACTGAGCATCCAGGCCGTCTTTGGCAGCCTGGCGGATCTCCTTCAGGAGTTCCTTAATGTTTTCAGGCGTTCCGGTCTGGTTCTCAATCGCGATCAGGGAGTCGACGAAGGCCCGGATGTTAGGGCTGCCGTCTGCAACTGATTTATCCAGCGCGGCAATGGCCGACTGGATTTGTGAGATCGTGTATGTCGCGCCTTGGAAGTCAGAGGCCGGCAAGCTGAGAATAGACCCTTTCGACGTCTTTGCCGTTTCGGCAACCAGCGTCTTATAAAGGTCAATCGCATCCTTCGTATCTTGCTTAACGAGGTTCTTGCTTTCGGCCGAATACTCGCGAACGCCTTCTGCAGCCGCCGGCCACGCCTCGCGGATCCTGCGGATGAGGTCGGTGTGGTTCTTCAGCGCCTCTGCGCTCTTATCCGCTTCCGTCTCGGAACTCGAAAAATACTGGATAGCGGCAGCCGAGGCGGCAACCAAGCCAATAGTTACCAGTGAAACAGGAGATACGATGGAGGCGAAGGCTGCGCCGAGTGCAGAACCAAGCCCCGCACCGCTCGACTTGAGATCGGTAAATACCGCCGAAAGCTGCGTGCCCTGCTGAAGCGCAATCTGCAGCGGCGACATGCCACCCATTGCGGTAACGCCAATGTCCTGAAACTGCGCGGCGATGTTTGATGTGTAGGGGTTGGCGTTATTGGCGCCAGCCTGCGCCCGCTGAACCGGCGTATCCGCCAGAGCCGCATTGCGGCCCTTTATCGCGGCTGTAGACGCCAGTGCGGCTTGCCGCTCCTTGGTGATGGCTGCGGTCATCTCCGTCGCGGAGATCGCGCCGAGGGAATGCGCCCGCCGGATATCGGCTACCGACTGCTTGTAATTGTTGATCGTCGAAAAAAGAGGATTGTATTTCGCCCGCAGGCGCTCAAGCTCCTTGCCCTGATCAGCAAGCGCTCCACTCCACTCCTTCGCGCCCTGCGTACCAATCCCGACCATCTTGTCAATCCGGGCCTGCAAGGCAGATGTCATCGACTTGTCGATGCCCTTGCCCATGCTGTCGAATTGCTTTTCGACCTTGCTGGAAGAGGCGGCAATGTCGCTTTCCAGCCGTTTTAGGCTGCGGCGAACCGTGGCTAGGTCCGTGCTAATCGAGATGATCAGGTCATCGGAATTGTCAGCCATCGGCAAGTGTCCTAGCATACGAAAAAGCCCGCAGGAGTTGCGGGCCTTGGGAGGTGGGAATGGCGAAGATGATCGTTGAGACGTGGTCGGGGAACGGCAAGCTAGAGATTGAGGATGCTACCTATGACGTCCGATACCAGATTAGGAGAGAAGGCAACGGGAACCGCAACGCCACGAAAGGCGTAGTGTCGGGCATCCGGATGCAGGCCCTCATCCCTCTTCCGCAGAGCACCAAACTCCGCATGACCTTGGAGGACGGTCACGCCGTTGAAGTGGCGGTCTTCGGTGGAGAACCTTGTCGCTTCACCGTCAACTCGCCTATGCCAAGAGAGGATTGAGAACTACGGCTATTTCTCCATTGTGGTCCCGCACGAAGCTTCGACCGGCGCGCGCTCGGTATTGCTCGCTCCCATCGAAAAGCAAAAGCGGCTCGATAGCGATTTCCTCAGCCTCAACATTGCCGAATTTCTCAGCTGCTCGGCGAAATTCATCAAGCCCGACCACGCGTACGGTAACCGGTACGAGTGTCATCTCATCCCCCATGCGCCTCCATAAGCGCCCGCATTTCGCGTTCTGACGGCGGGCAACTGCTGTTGTCGCTGCCATCGTCGTTGTGCGCTTCGATCGCCTCAAAGAACTCCACCAGCGTAGCCGCCCAGAAATCAGGCGGCCGCCAGCCGATCTTATGAGCCGTTCTCAGCCACTGGCGCAGCTGCTGCTCGGTGTTTAGGTCTTCGCCGCTTCGGTCTTTGCTTCCGTCGCGGCGCTTTCGTTTCCCTTTTCGCCAGCCTCATCGAGGTGGGCGGAAATCAGATCGTTGAAAGCGACCGAGCAGTCGGCGAAATGCCGCAGCTGAATCTTGTTCAGCGCCGCGGCCTTGTCGCCCTTGATGGTGAGGAACTGGATCGCCGCCATGGTCGCCCCGACTTCCACGCCCGCAAGCCGTTGCCACAGATCCGACAAGGACTTGCACTGAAGTGCTGCGGAGACAGCGGCCAGACCGTTCATGGTGCCGGCGAGGACCAGATCGACGTCGTCGATCTTGAGCGCGACCTCGCCGCGGGCTAGATTTACAGCGTCTGCCATGGGTTACACCGCCGGAGTAAAGGTTGGCGAAGCCGCCGGCACGAATGAAGCGGTGAACTCCATCGAATTCTCGACGTCGCCACTCAGTTCATAATCGGTGATGAAGTACGGGCCTGTGAACGTGCCGAACTCCGGGACGATGATCTTGGCGTTGAACACTTCAGCACCGACGATCTTGCTGTTGAATGCCTTCTGCGCGGCGCTCGAGACGTAGCGACCGGAGCCCGAAAACGTCTTCTTCGAAATGCCTGGCCGGCTGGTCCCTTCAACAGGGCCGCCGGGGTTGGTGCACGATGGAATCGTGGTGTCGATTTCATTCGCCGACATGCTGAAACTGCGGGTTGTCAGGCCGCAAAGGTTGGTAAAGACCTCCGTCGAGGCGCCGTCGCCCAGTTGAATGAGAAGTAGCCGTCCAAGCTGCTGGCCGTCTGCCATAGGATCTCCTTCGCCGGCACGGCCGGACGTTAACGTGGTGGTTTTGGTGGTGGTGCCGTCTGCTAGGCGGCCTTGTCGTAGCGAGCCAAGAACTCGACGACCGCATGGCTCGTCAGCCCGTCGGGATCTCGAAAGACCCGCGTCTGGCGATGCATGATTGAGGTGAAGCGGTTCGTTGACAGTATCATGGGCTTCAGATGCAGCGCTTCGACCATTGCGTCGGCAATGCGCCGGACTTCCGGGAAGCCGACAGCGCGCGACCATGCGTGCATGGTCAGGTATATGTCGCCGCCCTCAAGACAAGTCGCATCGCGGCGGAGCGTCTGGGCCTCGCCGATGTTGATGTAAGGGAACGGCGGGGATGCGGGCGGCTGGTCGTAGATGCGCGTGCTGACCAAGCCCGTTACCGTCGCATCAGCCTTTAACAGGCGAACGACTTCGCCTTGCACTTCAAGTTCGGGTGAGGCCATTACTTTTTCATCGCCTCCCGCACTGCTTTGTTGATGGCGGCGTTCAATCGCTTCTTTGCCTGCGGCTTAGCGGCTCGCCAGTTTGGGAAAATGTGTGGCTGCGCCACCATGCCGGGATGCATACCCGTCGGATTATCCGCGGCAGCCTTCTTGCCGGCAACCGTTCCTCCGCCCTTAGCGGTGCTGTGCGGCGCAGTGCCGAATTCCAAGAAGCGCCAAATGAACGATGCGAACAAGCCGACCGCGTCTTTATCCTTGCTTGCTTGGATGCCAACCTGCTCTTGCGCCGGCCGATTGCGGATGAAGTCAGCATCAAACGAGTGCATATATTCGAGCGTCGCGCCTGTCGGCGCCTTCTGCTCCATCTCGGCAGCAAAATCCTCCATAATGGAGATCTTGGCGTCGGCGGCGTACTTCTCGACATTGGGTGCCAGAGCATTCAGCCGCTTCATCAGCGCCTCGCGCCCTTGCACTTTTGCCTTGATCACGTCGCCACCCCGTCATCGACCAAGAACTCGATCCAGCCATTGCGCCCGTCTGGATTTGAGGCTGTCCGAATGTTTAACTCTCTCGGCGACCGAGCATCGACGATGCGCCATGCCGGCGTTACCGACCGCGTGCGCTCATTCGAGCGAACCCAGACCGTGTAAGGCTGAATGCCCGACAACCGGCTCGCCTGCACAGCCTCACCGCCTGCGCGGGCTACAAGCTGCGCGGGCTCCGTGAAGACCGTGGCATAGGGTCCGGAGACCTCGTTTCCATACCCGTCGTCGACCGTACCGCGCTGCTGAAAGTGCAGCTTCTCACGCATGGCGCCCGAGCTAGGTTTCCGAGCCATCTTCCGGCTCCTCTTTCCGCTCGGTGTCTTCAGCAACAGCCGTGCCCTTGGCTACAGCCTCTTCGCCGCAGATCCGGCGCACGTTCTTCGACGTGCCGGCCTTATAATCGATGGTGAAGCCGGGCTGCGCCCACGAGAAATCTTCTACAAAACGTACATGCATTAGCTGCGACCGATGATGGAGAACGCAAGGTCGGAATGCGCAACCAAAACCTTGGGATCGGTCACGCCGATGCGCCGTAGATCGTCTTCCAAGGATTTACGAAGCGCGTCTTTGCCGTCTTCTCCGTAAATCTTGCTGCCTTGTACCAGCAGAATGTCGCCATCCATCAGACGAAGTCCCGTAGCCCATGATGCAACGCCGGAAATTCCAACCGAAAGTTCTTCGATATCAGCCATGCTTTTCTCCTCCAGTTGTTACAAAACGTACGTGCATGCTGCATCCTCCAAGGATGGGCGCCAGACGCGCCAAGGGGCCAGAAGCCGCCGCACTGTCGGCTGAAGCATAGCGTCGCCAGCGTCCTTCTCTGGGGCTTCACGGCGCTCGTAAAGGTAGGACAGCACGAGCAGGATGGCGGCCACGATCGGCGGTGTCACGATCATCGTGTAGCCGGTCGTGTCGGGGTCAGGCAGCACCCCGCCCAAGGGCAGAACGGGCCTATCTAGATATTCCAGAACGATGGATTCTGCGGCTGCTAGATAGACGCCGATCTCGGCGTCCTCATCTTCGTGAAAGATGCGCAAGTGCTTGCGCGCGAGCTCGATATCAACCAGCGCCATGTCAGGCCGCGATGACGGCTGCCGTTGCAGCGCTGGTGACCCAAACTCGACCCGAAAGCGACTGAGCGCGCGTGCGGACCGTTACGGTCTTGCCGATATCTTGAACACGCGGCACAAACGTCAGGCCGAATGCGCCGGGCACTTCCGCCCCGCCAACCAGCCACTGCCGGTCAACTGCTGGCGTCGGCGTACCGGTAAAGGTGCCTGCGCTTGCGGTCAGCGTCTGGCCGACCTGCGCCGTGCCAGTGATTGCGGGTGCGACGGTGTTCGCTGGAGCAACCGGGCTGGCAACACCGCCGATATAGCTCGCGAAACGATGCTTGTTTGTCTGCGGCGTTGCCATCGAGTCAGTCCTTCTTCTTTGTCGTCTTGGCAGCCTGAGACGCGCCAGCGTCAGACTGGATAGGAGCAGGTACTGGTTTTTCTTCTGGAGCCTCAACGCTGGCCGCGTCGTTCTCGAATGACACGAGGCCGAAGGCCTTCAGCGCATTCGCCTCGCCGCGCTCGACCTTGAACGGCTCGCTGTCAGCCGTCTTCAAGCCAGAGCCGTTGTCAAACGTCTTGAGCGGCTTCACTTCGATAAAATCGGTCATATCGCCTCCTTAGCGAAAGAGGGCGCCCGAAGGCGCCCATTTGCGTTAGGCGGCTGCGACGGCGCCGGTCACGAAGGCTTCGGGACGGTAAACCGCCAGTGCCAGGCGCTCTTCAGCGCGGATCGTGAACATGTTCTTCTCGAAGTCATCGACGTTCTCGCTCGACAGCAGGACTTCGATGTCCATGCGATCAAAGATCTGTGCGGCGTAGGAGAAGGCGCCCGTCAGGAACTGGCCGGAAGCCATTGCCTGCGTCGAAACAACCGGGAGGTTCCAGAGGGTCGGGGTGAGCGAGCCCTGCGGATTGCCGATGATGTAGTTGCCGCCGGCATCCTTGGTGAGTTCGATCTTCGCCCAGTCGATCGGGTTGAGAACGAACGCCGTCGCCGGATATTCGGCGAGAACGACCTGCAGCACGGCGAGACGAAGGCGATCGATGCCCGTCACTGCCGACGGGGTGAAGGCCGGCGCAAACGCAGTGGCCTGCGGCACAAGACCTGCGATGTTCTGACCCGTGCCGGAACCGTTGAGAAGCTGATTTTCTTCAACGAAGCGCAGACCATAGCGAGCCCGACCGTCGATGTAGCTGCGGAGAGCCGGGGCGTCGTCGAGAATCTGACGGCTGGCCTTGAACAGGTGGGCGAGCGTGCGAACCGGCGCAGACGCCATGTCGAACGTCAGGTCCGAGTACGGCTTGGCCGTCGTTTCGGCAACCGGAGCCGCGCTGTTCGTGTAGCCGGTTTCCTTGACGTATTCGACGTTGTTCGATGCTGTCTGACCGGGCAGCAGAAGATCGCGAATGGTCATCTGGCGTTCCGGAATACCGAAGATGCCGGGAACTCGGGCGCCGGGAACCAGAGACGTGCCGGTGGAACGTCCAGCGCCCTGTGTCGTGTTGGCGGTCGTGATTGCAGCGCGATCGGCCTTGATCGACACTTGTCCACGCTGAGACGAATTAAAACCTTTTGCCGTCGCAGCTTCGACAACCATGTCGCCCAGTGACTTCACGTCCGGGTCGCCGCCGTCGCGTTCCCGTGCAGCGCGCTTTTCGAGGTCGCTGATGCGCGTGGTGACGGCGCCGAGCTCGGAAAGGGCCTTGTCGGTTGCGGTCTTCAACTCCGCCGAAACCTCACCATTTGCGGAAAGCTTCGACGTGAAGTCGGTTGCGAGGTTACCCACCTGCTCCTTGATGGAGGCAAGGGAAGTACCAAGCTCGCCGATCTTATCGGCAAGTACGTTATCAGCCATAAGAGGCTCCTTATCGTGTGATGAGTGGTGTTTTTGCTTCGGCCAAAAGCCGGTCTAGGGCTGCCAAAGCAGCAGCATCCGTCTCGTCATCAGGAGCCCCCTGATCAGTCTTGAGGTAGAGCCGAGCGGCCCGCTCTGCCTCTGAGTTCGAAAAGCCTGCAAGACCCTTGAGGCCGTTTTCAAACTCACGTTTCGTGATTGGCTCGCCTGCCGCCATCTTTGTGGCAAGCAAGGCAGCCGATTCTGCGCGCGCCTGGTTGCTCGCTTTCACGCGCCGCACATATGCCGGCTGCGTTTCGGCGCCAAAGCGCTCAAGTGTTTCTTCCAACGTGGCAACGCGATCGACCATGCCGCGGTCAATGAGGCTTTCGGCGTAAAACACCCTGCCCTGACCGTAGCCGTCCTCAACCTTGCCCACCGTCGTGCCGCGCCCTTCGGCGACAGCCGCAACGAACTTGTTGTAGGAACGGTTCACGCCGTCCTGCACGTGCGCGAGCGTTTCCTTGCTCAGCGGCTCGGTCTCGTTGCCCTCGACCTTGTGCTTGCCGGCGGAAATGTAGGTACGCTTGATGCCGCGCTGCTCAAGAGCAGCCGAAACATCGTCGTGCGCGGTGTAAACGCCGATCGAACCAGCGCGCCCAGACGGCGTCACCACGATTTCGTCGGCTGCGGACGCCACCCAGTAGGCAGCGCTTGCGGCGAGGCTGTTGACCTGCGCGATAATCGGCTTCTCGCCTCCGCGGAGCTTGCGGATTTCGGTCGCGAGCTCATCTGTGCCGGGTACTGTGCCGCCGGGACTGTCGACGTCGAGCACCACAGCCTTCACATCCTCGTTGGACAGGGCCGAATGCAGCGCCTTTTTGATGCCGGCGTAGGACGACCCGCCGCTCATGGCGGAAAACATGTCCATTTTCTGCGCCAATACCCCGTAAACAGGGATAATCGCGATTTTTCCGTCGGATTCGGCGATTTCCTTCGCCCGCGCGTCGTCGACAGCTGCTGCGAACTCGCTCGAAAATAGCTTCTCACCCTCGGCTCGCGCGATTAAAACATCAGCCAAAACGCCCAGTTTTTCGCGCTGAATCGCCCAGGGTTCGGCCATAAAGGCCGAAATCAGGTGTTCAAATTTCATGATTTGTCCTTATGCAGCGCGTGCTGCGGGCGGTTCAGGCTGGTTAGGCCGACGCGCGGATGGTTAGCGGCACCCGATCATCGTCGCCGTGCTGCAAAAGCATGCCGCGGATAATGGATTCGGCATCCGATGCGCTTGTTGCGGCGATTTCGACTTGCGTCGCCTTAGCCCAGCCGCCCGGCTTGAAGCCGGTGACCTTGTAGATTGCAAAATCAGACATTGCCGCCGCCTCCAGATTGGTTGTTAGGGTCTTTGCCGAGCATATCGAGCGGTGTCATTGTGCCGTTGACGATTGCGATGCCGCCGCCCTTAACAGGCGCCTTGTTTTCGTAGGCTCGAGCCTCGTCGATGGTATAAATACCAGACCCAACCATCTTCGACAGGAATTCGGCTCGCGCTTGGCTATCGCCGCGCAATATGCCTTCCATCGAAAACTTGACCGCAACTTTCTTGCGCGTTTCGCTGGTCAACAGGTCGCGATAGACAGCGGATTCGATGCTGCGCACCATCGGACCAAGGCATGTCTTGGTGAACTGCAGGATCAACTGTTCGATCCCGCTGCCCCAGGTTGTCGTGCCATTGGCTGCATGACCGATCATGACCGGAGGGACGCCAAAGATACGGCAAATCTGCTCCACGCTGTACTGGCGCGTCTCCAGCATCTGTGCGTCTTTTGGATCAATCGTCAGCTGCTGATATTTCAGGCCGGCCTCAAGCACGGCGATCTTGCCTGAGCGGTCAGACCCCGCGAACTGGCCAAGCACGTCACCAAGCTGCTTACGCTGCTCCGGCTTGAGGATCTGGTCAGACGAAAGAACGCCCGCAACCTGAAATCCATTCGCGAACATCTTGCCAGCGACACGTTCGCCCGCCAGCGCATTGCCTACCGCATTCCGCACCACACCGATCGGAGACATGCCGCGATCACAACCCGGAAGGACCGCGCCACGGACGTGGAACATCTTGTCTTCTGGAATACGGCGCTTCTTGCCGTCTTCCGTCACCTCGTAATAGCGCGTGTTGCGCTTGTCGCGGCAGACATCAACCTTCAGCGGAGGCAGCGGATTAAGCGCCACCAGCCGCGTCCCGATCATCTTCTTTTCGGCGAAGAAGTTCCCGTCCAGGCACAGGCAAAACGCGACCATCGCCCAGAAGTCCGACGCGGTGTCGTCCATATTGGGCATATCATGGAGCAGGCTGTATAGCTCGGAGTCTTTGTCGACCGTCACACCGTCGGCTTTGTAGACCAGGCACGGAAGCATGATAAATGCGTTCCGGATGAGGTTGACGCACGCCCATACAGCGTCAAGCTGCAGGGCGGTTTCGATCGTCACCGTCTCACCTGACGTCGTGCCCAGCCCAAAAAACCCGCGCCAGAACTCGCCGTCGGTCAGTTTTATGGGCACTCCGCGCCATCTCTCGAAGAGGCCCATTAGATCACCATTACCATGTTGTTGATGAAGTCGCCGATGTCAGGCCCAGCAGCGGTCTTGTCTGCGGCCGCGCCGGCACTCATAGCGAGAGCGACTGCAGAATCGATGCGCACGGATGCACGAGTTTTGACGAACCACCTGTTGCCGTGAGGGTCTGGCGGATGATTGAATGTCGCACCCATCATCGCCGTCATGAGGACTGGGTTCGTCTGAAGCCTGATACGTCCGTCAATGATGAGGTTTTCGAGCTCGGTCACAGAGCCAGGCATCCAAAGCCCAAGAGGGGCTCTCTCCCCAGTCGCCTTCGCAGCCTCTATCTTTTCAGGCGAAGGACGGGCCCTCACCTTCCCTCCCTGCGGATGAGGCAGTTGCTCGGCAGTCACGCCAAACACGTCGAGCTCGTCCTTGAACGCGGCATACGCATAGTTATCGTAAGCAATCGACTGGATGTCGTAGAGACGGTCCAACTCGGCGACACGAGCCGCGACGACATCGAAACGAATGCGCGGACCTTCAGGTGCCTGCAGGTAACCGTCGCGAACCCAGATGTCGTATGGCTGCTTGTCTGCAGTTGTACGAGCCGCAAGCGTGTCGCCGGGCGTCCACGCCTCGATCCACCCATCGTACGTTGGAAGGGTTGCGACAGTGCCGTCCGCCCGCTGTATTTCGCGCGTTCCTGTCGGCACCATGCACGCGATGACGGTCATGTCTTTCGTGCCGGACAGATCAATGCCTAGGAAAAGAGGTTTTCCCTCGTGCTGCGAGATGTCGAGAGGCTCCATGACCTTGTCGATGGTCGCTCGCGGCATCCAAGCCTTGTCCGCATCGGTCCAGACACAGAAGTGCAGGCGTAGAACGTTGTTCAGCTTGCCAGGAACGTCGCGGGCTTCAGCAACAACGCCTGCAAGATACTCAGGCGTTAAAATCGTACCAAGAAGCGGGTTGGCTTTAATCCAGCAAGAAGGGTCCGTCATCGGGTCGTCGTTCTTGTCGAGGCTACAGACGTAAGCGAATACGCTATCGCTGCCTTCCCACGTCCCGCCCACGTAGGTGAAGTCGTCGTCCGGCGTCTGTGTGCCGGCCAAGACCTTCACCGCGCGATCGCGCTCTTCCCAGCAGACCGAATTACGATCCGAGCCGGAGTTCGTGATCATCAGCAAGAGCGGATTCTGACGGAACTTGAACCCCCGCTGCAGCATCTCCATGATGCTGCGATCCGGATGCTCGTGCACTTCATCGCAAAGCGCGAAATGGGGACGAGGACCAGAGCCCGTCTTGCCGGCCTCCTTGGAGATCGGGCGGAAAAAGGATCCGGACTTATGATGGGCAATGTTGAATTCTTTGCCCAGACCGCCGCTGAACTTGAGCCGCTTGGCCAGAGCTGGCGCCTGCCGCACCATCTTGCAGGCATCCTGAAACAGGATCTGCGCCTGGTCCTTTTTCGCCGCGGCGGCGTAGCATTGCGCGCCGGCCTCGCCATCAGCGGTCAAGCCGTAGAGGCCAATCCCGCCCGCGAATGGTGACTTGCCGTTGCCCTTGCCTTCTTCAATGTAGACGGTTCGAAACCGACGCGTCCCATCCGCCTTCTTCCAACCGAAGATCGATCCGATCTTGAAGGCCTGCGACGCGTGGAGAAGGAATGGCCTCCCATCAAACTGCCCTTCACTCAGGCGCAGCCTTTCCTCGAAGAAACGGAACACCCGCGTAGCCGCGGCATCATCCCAGTGCAGCCCGCGCTCGTGGCCGTGCTCAACGTCGCTGAAGTGGCGGCGGCATGCATTGCGAACATGAGGGCCAGCGATGATGGTCCCATCTAGAACCGCGGCCGCATAGGCACTGACGCGCGCCAGAGCTGGCTGATCAGTCGAGGAGATCATCCTTTTCGTCGTCAGCATCAGGCACCGCAATCTTAGAGGCATCTGCCGGCGTCGCACCCATCTGGCCAAGGCATTGCCGAAGAAGGTTCATCGCTTGCACACCCACATCTTGTCCGGCCATGATCCGCCCTTGGATATTCGCGGCCATGCCAACGAGCATCCGGTGCGAAGCCGTGAGCCAAGGAATTTCAGTTTGGAAAAGGAGCCACGCGGATTTCGCTTTGGTGGCTTCGGTATCGATCAGCCACTTTGGTGGCGGGCCCAGCGGGTCGCTCTGCGCCGGCTCTTTCCGGCCCTTGAACCGGCCAGCATTCACTTGATCGCGCCCTTCAAGCTTGGCTTTGGCCAAAGGGCTTCGTGGCTTCGCCATATCGGCACCTCGGGGTCATATTTTCAATCGCAGGCGCACGCGCAATGCAGGGCCACAGGTAGCGCCCTCCGATCGATCCTCGACTTCGGAGGCACCCCTACATTAGGCGTACCTGGTATTTTGGGTGGTGGGGCCGGGTTAGATCGGCCAGCCGGCCGCGTCAAAGCGGATCACGTCTTTGCCGCGCTCGATCTCGCGCTTGATACGGTCGTGGCAAGGAGCGCATAGGCTCTGAAGATTGTCGGGGTCGAAGAACAGATCCTCGCTGCCCTTATGTGCCGTGATGTGGTCTACGACGTTCGCTGCCGTCACGTCTTCAGCCTCGAGACAGAACCGGCAGAGAGGTTCAAGGGTCAGCTGATGCGTGCGCATGCGCTTCCATCGCGCGGTATCGTAGAACTTTCTCCACGGTCGCGTGTCGGTCATCTGGCGACCTCAATAGGTGGATGACCACGGCATTGTTGCGGACGCCGCAGGGTTCACGATCCTTGCCTGGCTCCGGCCGACTGTCACGCAAGGTAAGCGCAACCCCCAGTGGGTAGATGCTACCCGCGTCACAGGGAGGTACGGTATGCGTTGGTATGATGTTTTAGGCCTGATTGCGCTTGCAACATTTGTTGTAACCGCTTGGGGATTCTGGGCTGTGTCAGGTCCGGCCTGGGCTGACGCCCTTGTTGGCATCTCCGACCTTACAAAAGCTGGTCAGTGGGGTGATTCGTTCGGCGTTCTGAATGCACTGATCGGTTCGATTGGGTCAATTGGTATCGTCGCGACCCTTATAGCACAGGCACGGGCGCTTAGTACTCAGCAGGTCGACCAACACAAGCAGCGTTTCGACTCGACATTTTTCCAGCTCATTGCCTTGCTGCGCGAACTGCGATCAGAGATCTATTTTACCATAGTCAGCAATATCAGCTTGCGATGCCTACTTCGAAGCTGATTAACAAAACAACTAAGCAGGGCATCGCTGCGATAAAAGCAGCAAATCTTGAGCTTAGGTATTGGCTAACCATTGATGCAGCACCGAAGAAAATTGACTCTAAATACCTTCAAACGGTATACGAGAAGTATGTTCACACGAGGTACGAAGCCGAAATCGGAGCTTACTTCCGGGTCCTCTACAATATTTTGAGGCGCTTAAAAGACGACAAAATCTTGAGCGACGATGAAAAGGAGCAATACGCAAATCTGCTTCGAGGTCAGCTAACGAGCCACGAGCTGATACTCGCTGGCATTAATAGCTGTCATCCAGTGGCGAAGAATCTTCATCTCTATATTAAGCATTTCCAACTTTTAAAATATGCACCACGTGGCCGGCTGCGGGAGATAATCCTGTCGGTGCATGGCAAAGGAATGGTCGAAAAACCGCGCACTGCGTCACCAGGTCTGCTCAAGCGACTTTCAAACCTTCTGCAGTTTCCAAAGTCATCTGCGCGCTAGCCAGTCGCAGGAAGCGGCCCGCTCAACCCGATCCGGTTACAGATCCAGGGGAGCAGGCCGCAGGACCGCTGCGGCGCCGAGGAGACGGAGCGGGCAGCGATGGGGTAAGGGGCAGACCGGAACCGCAAGCGAGTTCAAAGCGTCCGCGCGGCTTAGGCGCCCCAAACGAAAAGGGGCCGCCGTAGCGACCCCGAGAATAAAGCTTTCAATTAATACGAAGCGGCGCCCCGGTTTGCCGGACATCATGCTGCAAGTTTTTGCGGGATGGGCTCGATGTCGATTCTCGCCGTCTCGTCGAGCGCGATAAGGGCGTCGATCGCGGCATCAATTAGAGCCGGTCCCCGCTTCTCGGCGTATGCCGGTCCCTGCCCCATGGCTACGCCGATCTCCTTGGCAGTCGCATCACCTATGGCAAGATCAAGGACGAGCGCATGTTTTTGGAGGTGGTGACGCAGGAACTCGACGAACATCTCTCCTTCAACCTCGCGAAGGGCCGCAGGCTCACCGCCCGCAGCTGCGGAGATCTCACCGAGCGGCTTGGGCTTCTTGACGCCGCCGACCCACTGCGGCCCAAGCACGAGAGCATCCGGGCAACGTGCTGCTGGGGTCGGAAGGTCATCGAATGCCACGGACCCGTCAACACCCAGCGCCTGCAGCAGCGCCCGCCCCTCGGCGACACCGAACCGGCCGGCCGTGTCTTTGCCGTTTGGCTCCTCACGAGGTAGCGGGTCGATGGCGCAAGCGATTGCAGGCTCGCCGGAGAATGGCTTGCGATAGCCCTCGGCCTTTAGCGGAGACACGGCGCCCTCTAGCGCCAAATACGCCCAGATCGCCGCAGCGGTGCGCTCAGCTGACACGCCGCCTTTCGGCCCGCCTGGGCGCTCTACCGGCTTTAGCGGGCGCCCCTTGGCTGTTTCACCCCAGACAATCAGCTTGCCGTCACGGAACAGCAGATTTCCCAACTGCGTATCAGACCCGCCATTGCGATTACGGGACGTATGCGGAATGATCTCGGCCTTTTCGTAGACGTTCATTTTCCTCCCGGTGTCTGGCCACTTCTCGCGGTCGGTCACAGTCCATCCGATCGCTGCCAGCAGCTCGCCCTCGCTAGGGCGGATCTCGGCTCGGGCTTCAGTATCGTCGCCATCGGTGTCTGGCTGAGATGGCAGAACCGTTTTGGGGAAGCAGATGTTCCGCCAGTGCCGCAGGGCGCGCACACGGCGTTCGTCGCCGCGGTACGCAAGCCGCTCGAGGGTCGGCCACGCCAAGACGTCAGGCGCGCGCTTGTTATCGTTGGCTGGGGCGATGGCTTTGGCGGCGGGGCGCTTCTTTTCGGTCGGGTTAGAAGCCGCAGCGAGGAGCGCTGAAAGTTGGCTGAGATCGCGGGATGATGTCATGCTTGACTCCACTTCGGTTTTGGGTCGGCAATTTGGTCGATTGCGTCTGATAGTGAATTCGGGACGCCGCCCTTGTCTTCCGCGAGAAGGACCGCTTTTCCTTTTGCGAGCCGAAAAGCAGCAAGACGTTCGCGTTCGGCTTCGCCTCGGGTCACGCACAGCGAGCGTTCGTAATCGGCTGCCTGCTTGGCCTTGTCTCGCTCCACCTCAAGCTCTGCGATCCTCAGCTGCAGGGTATCGATCACGCGGTTTGCATCAGCTAGGTGCCTGCGGTAGTGATCACCTCGCGCCCTTGGGTCTTGGGGCGCGCAGCTGTCGGCGGTGAGAGTGAGAAACTCCTCCTTCAGCCTGGCGGTGTTCCGCTGGGCAGATTGCGCTGCGGTTCGGATGCGGCCGCTCATTCGGTGGGCCCGTTTGCTGACGTCGAGATGGTCATGCTTCTCTCCTGCTATCCTGAGTAAATCCTAATATAAAATCCATGATTCGTGGCGGTGGCATTCTTCCACCGTGTTCCACCACGGTGGTGGGGTGTTCCACCACCACGGGGGTTATAGGGGGGTGGTAGGGAAGGCATGGTGGAAGGTGGTCGAAGGCTGGTCGAAGGCATGGTCGAAAATTAACGGAAGCTAATTTCCGTCTTTTGCGCCGTAGTCTTCCGCTGACACTATGAGCCGACGCCTCGGCTTTGACGGAGGGCCCTCCTCGATAACCTTGACCCTGCCGTCATCAAGAAGACGCAACATAGCCGAGGCCAAAGCCCTCTTCTCGATGCCGTCGGCGTCAGCTCGTTCAGCCATCTTTGCGGGCGCGTAGTTCGTCCCGGGAATGGTCCCGACCACAACCCCCTGCCTGCTGAATTTCGACAGCAGAGCAAGAAAGACAGCTTCGGCTTTTGCCTCCATCAACCTCCGGGTTGGATTCGGGGTCGATCCGTCATTGAGCACGAAAACGCCCTTCTCCCATCTCATCTTCAGCGCTCCACCTTTGGCGCCGTAATTGCTTTTCATGTTTGTCAAAACGCGGCCGTCGGGGTCCGCCCCCTCGCCTGTTTCCCCCGTCAGATAGAGACGAGACCTCACGGAATTGTTCCACGCAGTACTGCCCGACGTCCCTGCGCCGCTTTGCATTCCTGAAACAGATGGATGGCTAAGCAGGATTACGGCGCAGTCACAGATGATCGCGATCTGCCTTAGCATCGCAACGAACTGCCGCACCTGGGATCTCTTGATTTCGTCCCCTCCGTACAGGTCCGCCGACGTATCAAGCACGACGAGCCCGGGGCGAAACTCCACAATGCGATCGAACAGCCGCTCAAACAGAGGTGTTGGCACCATCTTCCCGTTCTTGTCTGGTAGCGCCAGAGTTGCGTCCCTGTCAGCCAGAGGCAGAAGCAGGAAATTTTCCCGCAACTCGCGAAACGATGCTCCCGCAGCAGCGAGAACATCGTTGATACGCCGATGGAACTCGTCGACTTCGTCCTCAGCGCCGACGTATAGCGTCCGACCCTGCCTTGGATTAAGGCCAACAGACTCGCACCCCAATGCTGAGGCGATACTTATTTGAAGCGTTAGAAGTGACTTGCCGAGCCCCCCGTCGCCAGTGAGAAGTGTCACGGTGCGAAGTGGGACGTATTTCTCTATGAACCATTCGCGCCGCGGTACTGGCACCCCCTCCCAGACGCTGGGGAACACGAAAGGGAGACCGTCGTCCGCTTGCGGCTTGTTGTCGTTGGCCGCGACCAGCGGCGGCTTACTTGCAACGCGATCGAGGAAACCGGATACGGAGACGGATTGTTGCTCGCGCTCCTCAATGAGAGGTACCGCAAACTTTCCCCAAAGCCGTCGAAAGTCCGACGTCGCACGATCTTCCGTCGGATATCGGGTAAGCCAGTTGCCGGGCGCATCGAGGAACAAGAGCAGCGCCGCCTCTGGCGAGTGGCCGTCGAAGGCTAACTGCTCGACGACGCGCGCCGCGTGGTTCGATCTGTCGCCTACGTCACAAGCAGCGAGTAGCTCCGCCGCGCGGTCGCTCGCGTGCACGGTTCCGCACATCGGAAGTTCGCCCATAGCAAATGAAGACGCCTCCCTGACTTCGGCGGCCCACGGCTCCAGCGCAGTGCGAAGTTCTTCGACCGATACCAAGTCGCCCTGCCACTCCTCCACCACGGACACCCGCGCCGGATCCGCCGAGCGCCCACGTTCCAATTTTTTCCTGTTTGGGTAATTGAGCGTCCCGGGAATTCGCCATACATGCGCGACGTCGGCTGTGCCGTGGTCGGAACCTGTCGCACGCTTCAAAGCCGACGCAAGTGGCCTTGCCTCGGCGGGAGAGACGGGTCGATCGAAAAGGATAAAGGGCTGCCGATTGCCGGGCGACGTTTCGAGGATGAGGTGCGGTTCCACCGGCAAGGCACCCTCGCGCCCTGTGTCTGCGTCGAGATCGACAACGAGACCGAGCAGGGCGACAATATCACCCTCCGCTCCCCGCTTGCCACGCTCGAGGTCTGGCCGCATGACCTGCAGACCGACAAACACATTGATGTTCGGGGTCTCAGCATGACAGGTTATGGCCTCCACCATGCCATCTAGGTCACCGACGCGATGGTGGCTGACCACGCCAGGCACATCCTTGTCCCCGTTTGGATTCGCGTAGAAGCTGGACACGACCAGCAACCCGGTCAGGCCGGCAGCCAAGCGATGCAACATCTCGACATGATTGCGAACGGCATCTTGATCAAAGGTTGCCGTGGCTAACTGGGTATCAATTGCGGGAATTCGAGCCATGGCTGTTGTTCGCCCTTTCGAGTTCGGATGCGGCGAGGTCGGCGATCTTGTCGGATAACGATGGGGAGAACGTCGCCAGTCGTCGGCCACCGTTGGCGGAAGGCGCGTAGATCAGGAAACGCCCGGAGGGCGTTTCCATAAGCTTCAGGCCGAACATTCTGACGTCCTCGGAAAACTCGAGGTCAAACGTTGCGAGGGCGCGCACGGCTTTGCCGGGCTGAGGGGTGGTGCGATGGATGTCTGTGACCTTCATCAGGCAGCAACCACCGACTCGCAAACGGGGTTCTGTTCTTCGTAGAACGACCGCCACGCATCGAGACTATCGAACTGGTCGCCGTCTCCGTCGAAGACTTTTCCAGACGGCTCCACGATCACCTCGTAGTCGGGAAGTGCGTCGCCTTCGTAGCCCTGAAATACTGGGTAGTTCCCGGCTGGCGCCTTCATCCAAGCAATTACCGCCCGTTCTATGTAGATAAACGTGCCGTCTTTTTGGGGCAGTGCGTACACTGCCTTGAACCCAGCATTCGCGGGAAAAGTAGATATAAATTTCTCATCGGGGTCGCCGTACGGTTCACCTGTGACGACTGTTCCGTCAGAAAGCAGGAACCGCGTGCTGCGATTTGCGAGCGACTGATACTTGAGCACATGGGCACTGTTGATCCGCGTTCCGTCTTTAAGTGTGATGATCGGCATAGGTTCTCCTCCGCCGGCGGAAGGCCGGACGCTGTTGGTCGTGATGGGGGTGTGTTGGATTATGTAGTTTCTTCCGGCGGATTTTCCGCACGGCTCGTATGATTAACCGACGATGCGCGGCGATCATCAAGGGCGCGCGCCTGCCGGTAGGCTGCGACGGCGAGCCGGCCTACCGAGTGTGTCAGGCGGCCTGGGCAGATGATCGAGCGTCGATCTTTCTTCGGATCCACGCCTCGACTTCGGCCCGCACGAAGGCAATACGCCGGTCTCCCAGATCGACGTGCACGGGAAAGCGCCCCTCTGCCCGGTATCTATTCAGCATCGTTCGGGACATGCTCGTCATCGCCGCCGCGGCATTTAGGGAAATGAGAGCGGGCGCATTATCGTTGGCGGATTTCATTATTTGCTCCTCCGGGGTTGACGCGTTTGTAAAATCTGGTAGATTGACACGATATCCATAATGGGCTATTTGTACGGGGACTTGGTTCTAAGTTCATTTTACAAATTAGTCAAGATGGCTGCGATGTTTATTTGCAGTGGTCCGCCCAAGCTTGCATTAGCTCTCTTCGACGCTCTAGGGCGTCAGATCGAGCGTACGCTCTCTCAACTGCATCACCTGTGATATGAGATAATGCAGCCTCGGCTATCTCCCTTGGAGCGTGAGCGACTTCGGTTGCGTAGTCCCGGAACGCGGATCTAAACCCATGTACGGTTGCGTCTCCGGTATCCGCGGCCCTCAGCGCCTTGGCGAGGCTGGCATCGGACAGAGGCTTTCGATCGCGGACGCCTGGAAACACGAGATCGTTTACCGACTGCGCCTTCATCTTCTCCAGTAAGCTGACAGCAGAAACCGAGAGAGGAACGCGGTGCGCCTTCCCGGATTTCATGCGGACCGCCGGAACGGTCCAGACCTTTTCACCCATATCGATCTCGGCCCATAGTGCGCCCCTCACCTCTCCGCTACGTGCAGCCGTCAGCACTGTAAACTCTAACGCTCTCGCACTGACGCCGTTCACTTCCGCCAACCGCTTCATGAAAGAGGGCACGTCCTTATACGGCATGGCCGCATGATGCTTCCTCGTCGTCAGCTCGTCAGGCTTGTGAAGGACATGCGTAAGATTGCTTTTCCATGCCGCCGGATTGTCGCCAGTCCGATGGCCCTCGACCTTCGCCGAATCTAGAACGCGCTCAATTGCTTCGCGTAATTTCTCGGCTGTCTCCTGTTTCTCTCCCCAGATCGGCCTCAGCACCGAAAGGACATCCCTCGTCGAGATCTCGCCAATCGCCTTTGCCCTAATAGGCTTCGCGTGCTTCTCGACGAGGTTCCTCCATCGCGCTTCCGTCTTCGCCCCGCGCCACCGGCCGGCTTTAACAGCACTGTCCACGAACGCGTCTGCGTATGCGCCAAAGGTCATCGCGGCGGGTCTGACCTCCGCCTCCTCTTGCCGTAACGCCAACGGATCCTTTCCTTGTCGAACAAGCTTGCGCGCAGCTTCAGCCTTGTCTCGAGCCTCGGCAAGCGTGACCGTGTGGAGCGGACCCAGGCCCATTTCTCGCCGCAGGCCGGCAAAAGTGAACGAGTAAATCCAATAGCGTCCGGTCCCCTTGGTGACGAGCCAAAGCCCACCGCCATCACGCAGTTTCACCGCCTTGCTTGCTGCGATCGACTTCACAGTCAGCGCGTTCAGAGTATGGCTCCCCATGGTATCCTTCCCCACTTTTTCCCCGCTCTTGGGGTGTGGGCTAGATATGAGCATCTTGTTCAGAATGTTCAAGCATACCATTGTAAGAAAACATCTTTTCGTATTGTTGGTTGTCGTTATGGAGCGTTATAGACGCTAAAAATTATCCGGCCCGGGGAGCCATTTTCTTCTTTGAGAATGGCACGTGGCATTGGTCACACGTCTACCGCACCCATCTCACTGTATCGCTGTCCTTTACTGATGTGGAACATTCATCGGTGGCCTGTGTTTCCGTGCACAACGGAGAGTACATCATGGGTATCATCGATCAAAATAAAATGTCGGAGCAAAAACAACCGGCTGACGTCAATCCAAAGGCTGAGGACGCGGTTGTTGACGAAGGCGGCACCATAGCCTCGACATTCGTAAAGCCTGCAAATGAGAGAGACACCGATGATCGTCCAGTGGTCAATCCGGTGACAGGCGGGGCATTTTGACGGCGCGGCCGTGGATGGAATCGCTACTCGGAATAGTTGCTACGTTTGTCTTGCCTGATCAACGAAACCGCTTTCGTTTAGCGTCTTGATCTCGCACCGTCTCCGCGACCCTTCGATCGCGGCACATGCATGTTTTTGAAACCTTCTTGATCCACATCCCGTCCTTGGCCGTAAGACCGGCAAAGGAAACAGACGGATCAAAATGGACGACGTGCATCAACGGGAACTCAGCCCGATCATCGTATGGTTTCGCAAGGACCTCCGGACGGATGATAACCGTGCGCTCGTCTCGGCTGCTGAGACGGGTCGCCCGATCATTCCGCTGTATATTCTTGAAGACGATGCGGAGACGGGTCCTCTCGGTGAAGCTCAGGCATGGTGGCTGCATCACTCGTTGATGGCGCTTTCCGCTCAGATGGAAGCGTGCGGTTCTCGTATTGTATTGATGAGCGGCGACGCAGAACAGGTCCTCCGTGGTGTCGTAAATGATTCCGGAGCAACCGCTGTTTTCTGGAACCGTCGATACGATCCCGCGGGCATCAGAATCGACACTCAACTGAAAACGGCGCTTTCGGACGATGGACTGGAAATAGCCAGCTTCTCCGGTGCGCTGATGCATGAGCCATCGCGCGTCAAGACCAAGAGCGGCGGCCCTTACCGAGTCTACACACCATTCTGGCGTGCTGTTGAAGCCGGCGGCGAGCCACTGGAGCCCGTAGATGCTCCGGATAAGCTACACGGTCCTGAAAAGTTTCCGCGGTCAGAAAGTCTCGATGACTGGGGCCTTCTTCCCAAGCTCGAATGGGCTGCGGATTTCTCGCAGCGCTGGGAGCCGGGTGAAGCCGCCGCCAGAGAAAAGCTCGAGGATTTCACAGACGGCACGATCGACGGATATCGCCAGTCGCGGGAGCGGACATGGGAGGCAGGAACATCCCGGCTTTCACCGCATCTGGCTATGGGCGAAATTTCGCCGGCCCGCATCTGGCACGCGACGCGCGGTCTTTCCAAGGCCGATTTTGCCGATGTCATCACCTTTCGAAAGGAACTGGTTTGGCGGGAATTCGCCTATCACCTCCTGTTCCACAACCCCGACATGCCGACCGAAAGCCTGAACCGCAAGTACGACAGACTTGGCTGGACGGCAGGTGACAAGGATTTTGATCTGTGGACGAAAGGCCTGACGGGCTTTCCGATCGTGGATGCCGGCATGCGCGAACTCTGGCGCTACGGGACGATGCATAATCGCGTCCGTATGATCGTCGGGTCTTTCCTGGTCAAGGATCTCCTGATCGACTGGCGGCGCGGGGAGCGCTGGTTCCGTGATACGCTGGTCGATGCCGATCCCGCGAGCAATGCCATGAACTGGCAATGGGTCGCCGGGTGCGGAGCCGATGCCTCACCCTTCTTCCGCGTTTTCAACCCGATCACGCAAGGCGAAAAATTCGATAGCGACGGTCTTTATGTCCGTGAGCATGTGCCGGAACTTGCCGAGATGCCGAGCGAATGGATCCACCATCCCTTCGACGCGCCTGCAGACGTGCTTGCCAAGGCCGGAGTGACCTTGGGTGAAAGCTATCCCCGACCGATCGTCGATCACGCAAAAGCACGGGATCGGGCCCTTGCCGCTTACCGCAACATCAAGGATGCCGCATGACCGCCCACATCTCTTCCGGCACCCCTTCTGCGAATGGCCGTCTCTCCGTCGCTATTATCGGCTCTGGCATTTCCGGCAGCTCGGCGGCCTGGGCGTTACGTGATGTTCATGACGTGACACTCTACGAAAAGGCCGAGCGGCCGGGTGGGCATACGGCCACGGTCGAAGTCGATTATGACGGGCGGCGCATCGCGGTCGATACCGGCTTCATCGTCTACAACGAGCCGAACTACCCGAACCTGAAAGCGCTGTTTGCCGAGCTCGACGTGGAGACGCTGCCGAGCAGCATGAGCTTTTCGCTGTCGCTCGACCATGGTGCGCTGGAATGGCGCGGCGGTCCGTTCACGGGGCTCTTCGCGCAGAAGCGGAACATTCTGCGGCCGTCGTTCCTCATGATGCTGCGGGAGATCCTGCGCTTCAACAAGATCTGCCTGGTCGATCGCGATGCGGGACGGCTTTCCGAAATGTCGATCGGCGACTACCTCGACTGGCGCGGTTTCTCGCCCGGCTTCACCAACAACTATCTGCTGCCGATGGCGGCCGCCATCTGGTCTGCGCCGGCCGCAAAGATGCTGGAATTTCCTGCCGACCACTTCATCCAGTTCTTCGACAACCACCGCCTTGTCTACGCGACGCCCCATCCGTGGCGTACTGTGTCGGGCGGAAGTCGGGTCTATCTCGACAAGCTGCTCGCCCCCCTCGGTGACCGGCTGAAGCTGAACTGCGGCATTCGCTCCGTTCGTCGCGACGGGCGAAAAGTCCAGGTGACGGAAGACGATGGCACTGTGCGGGTGTATGACAAGGTCATCATCGCCTCTCACTCGGATCAGGCACTTGATCTGCTCTCCGATGCGACGTCAGAGGAGCGCACGCTTCTGGAAGCTGTGCCGTACAAGCCGAATCGCGTCGTGCTCCATCGGGATGCAGCCTTGATGCCGAAGCGGCAGAAGGTCTGGGCCTCATGGAACTACCTTCGCTCGACGCGCCCGGGTGCCGACAGCCAGGTTGCGGTGACCTACTGGATGAACAGCCTTCAGGCGATCGATCCCGCCTGCCCGCTCTTCGTCACCCTGAATCCCGAGCGCGAACCCGATCCCCGTCTGGTCTTTGCAGAATTCACCTATGATCATCCTCAGTTCGACGCCCGCTCCATCGAGGCGCAGCGTCACCTGAAGACCATTCAGGGCGATAACAACACGTTCTTTGCTGGCGCATGGACGGGTTACGGCTTCCATGAAGACGGCCTGTCATCGGGGTTGGCGGCAGCGGAAGCGCTGGGCGGCATCGTACCGTGGCGGCTTGCTCCGCCTCCGATCTTCGCCGAAGCTGCGGAATGAGCGAAAAGCCTTCCAGTAATGGATCCCTGCATGCGCCGCCCCTGGACCCGGTGCTGCTTTATGCCGGTGATGTCATGCATCAGCGGATGAAGCCGCTCGGGCACAGGTTTTCCTATAGCGTCTTTTCGCTGTTGGTGGATCTCGACCGGCTCGATTCGGCGGCGATCCGGAGCCGCCTTTTCTCCGTCGATCGCTTCAATCTCCTCTCCTTCCACCCGAGCGACCATTCGGGGCGCAAAGATGTTTCGCTACGGGTCTATGTCAATGGCCTGCTTGCAGAGGCTGGCGTTGTCGTGCCGGCAGCGCGCATACTCCTTGTCTGCTATCCGCGCATCCTCGGCTGGGTCTTCAACCCGCTCGCCGTCTACTATGCCTATGACGCATCTGATACGCTGGTGGCTCTGATCTACGAGGTGCGCAACACATTCGGTGATCGCCATACTTATGTCTGCCCCATCTCACCCGGGCAGGTGAGCGATGCCGGTGTCCGGCAGGAATGCGACAAGATTTTCCATGTCTCTCCCTTCATGCCCATGGCCATGCGATACCGGTTTCGCATGGTGCCTCCCGGCGAAAGCATCCGCTGGCGCATCCTGGAGACGGACGCCGAGGGTCCGGTCCTATCGGCGACCTTCTCAGGCCGCGCGCAACCGCTGACGACTGCCAATATCTTGCGTCTCGTCGGCCGTATTCCACATCTCACGCTGAAGATCGTGGCCGGCATTCACTGGGAAGCGGCGAAGCTCTGGTGGAAAGGCGCGCGTTACATTTCGAGGCCCGAACCACCGGCCCCGACCAGCGTCTGGACCGACGATCACCGCTGTGATGAGCCGGCTCACCGCCGTTTTTCGCCACAACCGACCCCCCACCCGAAGACTTGCAGCCCGGCCGAATAAGGCTATTTTGTGTAAGTCCGATGTTTGCCGAAAGGTTGTGCGATGCGTTCAGCTGATACATGGCGCGATGAAAAGTTGCCCGCAGAGCGGTTATCCAAAGACAATATTTCTCGCTTTATCAAAGGCCTGCCAGCGAAAGCTCAGATGGTGCTTCGTGGGCTCGTCAACATGGAGGCCGGTTGCCTCCAGCTGACACTTCCCGATGGTCGCACCTTTATCATCAAGGGCCGCGTACCTGGTCCGGAAGCGTCCGTTACGCTTCATAACTGGAGCTTGCCCCAACGCGCTTTGACAAACGGAACCATCGGCGTTGCGGAAAGCTACATGGATGCCGACTGGGATAGTCCCGACGTCGGGGCGTTCCTCGAGCTCTTCCTTGTCAACGCCGAGATGGGTCGCCACTTCCCGAACGGCGCTCGTGGCATTCTGCGCTTTGTCGAGAAGATGCGCCACTGGATGAACGCCAACACGAAAGCGGGCTCCAAACGCAACATTTCCGCTCATTACGACCTCGGCAATGCGTTTTATGCGCAGTGGCTCGATCCGTCGATGACCTATTCCTCTGCCCTTTACGCCACCGGTGCCAATGATCTGCAGTCGGCACAAAGGGCAAAGTACAAGGCGCTGGCGGATGCCGCGGGCATCGGCCCGGAGGATCATGTTCTCGAAATCGGCTGCGGATGGGGCGGATTCGCGGAATATGCAGCCGGAGAAATCGGCTGCCGCGTAACAGGCCTGACCATCAGCCGCGAGCAGCTGGATTTCGCCCGCGCCCGGATGGAAAAGGCAGGTTTAGCGGACAAGGTTGACATCAAGTTTCAGGACTATCGCGATGAGGCGGGAACATACGACAAGGTCGTCTCGATCGAAATGTTCGAGGCGGTCGGCGAGAAGTATTGGCCGACCTATTTCTCACAGGTCCGCCGCTGCCTGAAGCCCGGTGGTCGCGCCGGTCTGCAGATCATCACCATCAAGCCGGAATCCTATCGGGAATATCGCGCCAATCCCGACTTCATCCAGAAGTACGTCTTTCCCGGGGGAATGCTGCCGACGCGGGAACATCTCGTTTCGCTCGGTTCGAAGGTAGGGCTGAACATGGTCGGCGATCTCGGCTTCGGCCTTGATTACGCCCGAACGCTCGCCGAATGGCGGGAGCGCTTCTGGTCGGTCTGGCCGAAGATCGAGCCACTTGGCTTTGACATTCGCTTCAAGCGGCTCTGGGAGTTTTATCTGTTCTACTGCGAGGCCGGGTTCCGCGCGAAAAATATCGACGTCCGACAGGTCGTTTATGAGTGACCTCCCGGACGGGCGGGGGTCATCCGCCCGTCATGAGGACGCGATGCTTTCGATGCGTGTCCTTCTCGCCTACGCGCTGCCTGCTGCCCCGCTCGCAGCCCTCGGCCTGCCCCTCTATTCCCTCGTACCGACCTACTACACGGAGACGCTTGGCTTGCCGATTGCGACGGCTGGCTGGGTGATCCTGTTGATCCGTCTGTTCGACGCGATCTCGGACCCGCTGGTCGGCTATGCTGCCGATCGGATGGAGCCAGCGTTCGGACGCCGCAGGCTGCTGTTCCTGATGTCGCTTCCGGTCGCAGCCCTTGCCGCCTTCATGCTTTACTGGCCAACAGAAACGGCAGGAGCCGGATGGCTCGGCTTCTGGGGATGCGTCGTATCGCTGGGCTTCACCATGGCCATGGTGCCCTACTCCGCGTGGGGCGCAGAGCTCGTCGGTGACTATCACGGGCGCACACGACTTTCCGCCTTTCGCGAGACCTTCACGCTGATCGGCACGCTCATAGCCATCGTCCTGCCCTTCGCCATCGGGTTCGAGCAGAAGGGCCTCTCTGGTCTCGCCGTGCTCGGCATCGTCGTCGGGTGTGGCTTGCTTGTGCTCGGTGCATTGACCGTTCGCATGGTGCCAGAGCCTGAGAACCGTACGCAGGTACGGCTCTCCCTGCCCGCTGCGCTGCGTTTCCTCCTGACGAACAAGCCGTTCCTCCGGCTCGTTCTTGCCTATTTCCTGAACGGGCTTGCCAATGGCATTCCTGCGACGCTGTTTCTCTATTTCGTTTCGGCGCGGCTTGGCCTGCCGGAGATGCGTGGGCCGCTGCTGTTTCTCTACTTCCTCTGCGCCATCGGCGGCGTGCCGCTTGCCAGCGTCTGTGCCGCCCGCTTCGGCAAGCACCGCGCATGGTCCGTGGCGATGCTCGCAGCCTGCGCCGTCTTCCTGCTGGCGCCGCTCCTTCCGCCCGGCAGCCTCTATGGCTTTGGCGCCATTTGCGTTATCACCGGTATTCTCCTCGGGTTCGATCTCGCGCTCCCGCCATCCATCCAAGCCGATGTCATCGATGCGGATACCGCGGTGTCCGGCGACCAGCGGGGCGGCTTCTACTTTGCTGCCTGGGGGCTGGCGACGAAGCTGTCGCTGGCAATCGGCGCTGGCCTCGTCTTTCCGATCCTGTCCGCAGCGGGCTTCGATCCCGCACATGGGGCGGGAAATAGTCCGGACGCCCTGTTTGCGCTTGCAGCGCTCTATGCATGGGTGCCTGTCGCCCTGAAGCTCTGCGCCATTGGGTTGATGTGGACATTTCCGCTGGACGAGCGCATGCAGCGTCAGCTACGCGAGGCGATCGCGCCCAACCCCTGAGAGATCATGTCGTACGACCCGTCCCTGCCCGCAGGCAAGCGCCGAGACCGCCGGCTTGCCTGGCTCTATCTTGCGCTTGCCATTGTGATCGAGGTGGTCGGCCTCACCGTCATGAAGGCTGCGAGCATCTCGGGCGGCATGATTGGCTACATCGTGATGTATGTGGCGATCGCGCTGTCCTATGTCTGTCTGGCAAAGGCCGTGCGAACCCTGCCGGTCGGCGTCGCCTACGCCATCTGGGAAGGCTCGGGCATCGCGTTGATCACGCTGGTCTCCGTATTTTTCTTCCATCACGATCTGAGCCTCCGAGAGTTCATCGGCCTTGCCATGGCGGTCCTCGGGATCGTTCTCGTCAATGCAGGCGAGGACCATGGGACAACGCCTGCCGGGGGCACCGATGAGCCTGCCTGAGTTGCCCTTTATGCTTGCCGTTGTCGCAGGTCTGTTCGACGTTGCGGCTAATCTTGCCTCCAGCAAATCCGAAGGCTTCGCCCGCAAGGGCTGGGGCGTGCTGTCGATCGTGCTGGTGCTTGTGGCCTTCGCGTTCCTGGCAGAGTCGGTGCGAGGCATGGATCTCGCCATTGCCTATGGCATCCTCGGCGCAACCGGCATCTTTGGCACCGCCATCAGCGCACGCGTCTTGTTCAAGCAGAAATTGAAGCCGATCGGCTGGGTCGGACTGGCACTCGTGTTCTGCGCTGTCGTCGTGCTTCACACGGCCTGAGGTTCTTCCGGCTTGCCGGCTGGCAGTCGCGCCTTCACGGAAGGGCGTTTCTTCCATCCCGTTGCGGCATTGATCAGCGGGAAATACAGCCAGTAGGGCAGGATGTTGATGAACTTCAGCACATAGGTGAAGCGCTTCGGAAAGGTAATTTCGAAACCTGAGGCCTGAAGTCCCGCAACGATCGCGTCTGCCGCCTCCTGTGGCGAGACCAGCGCCGGCATCGGGAACGCATTCTCTTTCGTCGCCGGTGTATCCACGAAGCCGGGGTTGACCACCTGAATCCGGATGCCCTGCTTATCGAGATCGAACTTGAGACTCTCCGCCATGTTGATCAGCGCCGCTTTGGTCGCACCATAAGCGCCGCTCGTCGGCAAACCGCCATAGCCGGTGACGGAGGAGACAATGGCAATCTGCCCCTGCCCGCGCGTCTTCATGTGGCGGATGGCAGGCAGAAGGCAATTGACCACGCCATTCAGATTGACCGAGAAGCTTTCCTGAAAATCCTCGAGATGCAGATCCTCGCCATGAACCGGCTTGAACACGCCGGCGTTCAGCGCGACAAGTGCCAGCGTTCCATGATCGTATTCGATCGAGGCGATCACCCGCTCCATGTCTTCAGGATCGGTCACGTCGCCGTCGAGGACGATGATCCGGCCCGGGCCCGTCGCCTCGCGCTGCAAGGTCACCAGCTTGTCGTGGCTGCGCGCTGTAACGACCACGCCGAAACCTTCCGCCACCAGCTTCAGCGCCAGTGCCCGACCGATCCCGGAACTGGCTCCGGTGACCCAGGCAAGACCATGTTCGGGGCGAGCGATGAAAGACGACATTTCCGTTTCTCCCGGGCGCGCAATGGGCCTGTTTCCTTGATCGGATGATGAAGTAGAGCGGCGTCGGGATCTGGAAAGACGTTTGCTCCTCGGCTTGTCAGCCGATCAGATCGCCAAGGCGGCGACTGAGAGAACCGCGCAGTTTGACCGGGGCATCGGTCACCGCGAAAACGATGCAGTGCTCGCCACTCTCGGCAATCGGCCGATGGTCCAGGCTATCGTCTGCGACCGATATGTCACCGCGGCCGAATCGGCCCCTCACATCGCTGAATGCGCCGTGCAGCACCAGGGAAAGCTCGAAACCTTCGTGTGTATGCTCGGGAATGGCTCGACCGGGGCGGATGCGATAGAACGACACGTCGCAGCCGTCGATCTTGCCGAGAACATATTCCTTCAAACCGGGGAGTTTCCAGCGCCACGGGACATCATGTCTGTCAAACCCGGCAAACTCGCTCAAAACACGTGGCCATCCCTCATTATCAGGATGATGCGGCGCTGGGACTGTTGTGCGGGATAATGGAGGACTTGAAAGGATAGCAGCGATTGCGCTTTCGGGGTCCGACAACGGAGCCGGTTCGAGATCTTCGACGAGATCTCCCGCCGCTGCCTCGAACGCCGCAACTGTCTTGCGATGAGCAGACGCAAGCTCGAGATGCGCCGCAACGAGAACACGGGCCGGCTCTGGCAGAACACCTGCCGCATAATGCGCCATCAGCGCATCTACCGTATCGAGTTCACTCGTCGTCATCACACTCTGTCCATCGTCCCCTTCCGGGGACCTCCCTCAGACGATAATGAATTCTTACGATCCTGTCTTCGCCATGGATCACCAAATTGTGCTTTGTCCGCTTCAAGACAAATATTGCGCCGGAGCGCCGTCTGGCAAAACCGTTTTCCTTGCGGCCGGTGCTCTGCAGCGGCAAAAGGAGCTGCCTCATCCTGCGGAATTCGGCCGCTCTCTTTACCGGCCTTGCCGCCGCCTTGCGTCCGGCTATGTTGCGATGAAGCACGCCGACGCTCCCTTTGCGATTCTCCTTAAAGAGGTCCCACCTATGCCCGCATTGAACTCCGTTCTCGACGCCATCGGCAACACGCCCCTGATTCGCCTCAAGGCGGCGTCGGAGCTGACCGGATGCACGATCCTCGGAAAGGCTGAGTTTCTTAATCCGGGGCAATCCGTGAAAGACCGAGCGGCGCTCTCTATCATTCGCGCGGCTGAACGTCAGGGGACATTGCGACCCGGCGGCGTCATCGTGGAGGGAACGGCCGGCAATACAGGGATCGGCCTCGCGCTCGTTGCGCAGGCGCTCGGCTACCGAACCGTCATCGTCATCCCGGAAACGCAGAGCCAGGAGAAGAAGGACGCACTGAAGTTGCTGGGCGCTGAGCTTGTGGAAGTTCCCGCCGTCCCCTACCGCAATCCGAACAATTACGTGAAGCTCTCCGGTCGTCTGGCGGAGCAACTCGCGCGGACGGAGCCGAACGGCGCCATCTGGGCGAACCAGTTCGACAACACAGCCAACAGGGCAGCGCATATCGAGACGACAGCGCCGGAAATCTGGCGCGATACGGATGGAAAGGTCGATGGCTTCATCTGCGCGGTCGGCTCCGGCGGAACGCTTGCCGGCGTCGCAGAGGGCTTGCGCGGCTTCAATCCAGACATCAAGATCGGGCTTGCAGATCCCGAGGGCGCCGCCCTTTTCAGCTACTACACTGAAGGCGAGTTCTCGTCGCCGGGCAACTCGATCACCGAGGGCATCGGACAAGGCCGCATTACGGCGAACCTCGAAGGGTTCACGCCGGACTATTCCTATCGCATTCCCGACGCCGAAGCCGTTCCGCTTGTGTTCGACCTTATCGAGAAGGAAGGCCTGTGCCTCGGCGGCTCGTCGGGAATCAACATTGCCGGTGCGATCCGCATGGCGCGCGATCTCGGGCCGGGACACATGATCGTGACGATCCTCTGCGACTATGGCAATCGCTACCAGTCGAAGCTGTTCAATCCGGATTTCCTGAAATCGAAGGGCCTGCCGGTTCCGGAGTTCCTCACGCGGCATAGCAAGATCGATGTCCCCTATGAAGCGGGAACCGTCTGAACCCATGACGAGCTCTTCCGCGAAAACCGAAGCCCTGTTCCGCGACGACTTCTACCTCTCGACCTCCGAAGGACGCGTGATCGACGTGCTCGAAGACGGCGGCATCGTGCTCGATCGCACGTGCTTCTACGCGACTTCCGGTGGGCAGCCCGGCGATCTCGGCTTTCTGGAGCGTCCTGACGGCAGCCGGATCGAGATAGCCACCACGCGGACGGGCGCGACCAAAGACGTCATCGTGCATATTCCCGCTGAAGGTCAGTCCCGGCCAGACATCGGTGAGGACGTGGTGGCGCATATCGATTGGCCACGTCGCTACAAACTGATGCGGATGCACACGGCCTGCCATCTTCTCTCGGTCGTCTGCCCCTACCCGATAACAGGCGCGGCGGTGGGCGAAGACGAAAGCCGGGTCGATTTCGACATGAGCGACACGATCGACAAGGACGAAGTGACCGCGAAGATGATGGCGCTTGTACGCGAGAATCATCCGATCACGTTGCGATGGATCACCGACGCCGAGCTGCTGGCCAATCCCGACATCGTCAAGTCCAAGAACGTCCGTCCGCCCGTGGGCCTTGGACGCGTAAGCCTCGTCTGTATCGGTGAGGATGCCTCCGTCGACAGCCAGCCCTGCGGCGGCACGCACGTCTCCGAAACGCAGGAGGTGGGCGATATCCACATCGCGAAGATCGAGAAGAAGGGCAAGGAAAACCGGCGCTTCCGGATCCGCTTCGGCCCTCCGGAGAATGCCGCCTGAGCCTTCCGCCCGTCAAATGAAGAAATGGATCTGTCAGCATGCGTGAAGACAAAAGCCCCTTCGTCGTCAGCAGCGAGTGGTTGCAAGAACGTCTTGGCAACACGACCCTTCGGATTGTCGATGCTTCCTGGTACCTTCCGGCGCACAAGCGCGATCCAAAGGCAGAATACGCCGCCGGGCACATTCCCGGAGCCATATTCTTCGACCACGACGCTCTGTCCGATGCAACAAGCGGACTGCCTCACACCCTGCCCTCGCCTGCCGCCTTTGCCGCGTCTGTGGGGGCATTGGGGATAGCCGACACGGATACGATCGTCGTCTATGACGGTCCCGGCTTCTTTTCCGCACCGCGCGCCTGGTGGATGTTCCGCGTCATGGGCTCGCGGAATGTCTATGTCCTCGACGGCGGGCTCGATGGCTGGAAAAGCGAGGGTCGATCGGTGACGGCTGATGAGACCTCCGTGTCGCCTGCCGTTTTCACCCCGACCTTCGATGAGGCGGCGGTGACGTCCTTCACGGAGATGACGCAGATCGTCGACGATGGCAGCCGGCAGATTGCGGACGCGCGCAGCCTCGGCCGCTTCACGGGTGAGGAAGCGGAACCACGCGCCGGCATGCGCTCTGGCCATATGCCGGGCGCCCGAAGCCTGCCGGCTGGCGGCTTTGCGGCGAATGGCCACTTCAAGTCCTTGCCCGAGTTGCAAAAACTCGTCGCAGACGCAGGAATCGATCTCGACAAGCCTGTTGTCACCAGCTGCGGCTCCGGCATCACGGCGGCGATCATCACGCTGGCTCTGCAATCTCTTGGACATACCGATAATACGCTCTACGATGGTTCCTGGTCGGAATGGGGGAGTCGCGCTGATACTGCGATCACAACCGGTAACGCTTGAACGCCAGTAATCCCTTGAACGGCCAGTAACCCCTTGAACGGGAAGAGTGGAACACGCATGGAATTGGTAGACGCAGTTGCAGGAAATGGCACGGAAACCAACGCGCAGGCGGATGCCGGTGCCGGAGTCGCTCTCGTGCCGGGACAGCCGGTCACGATCCACATCACCGAACTGGAGATGACGGCAGCGCCGAAGCAAAGTCTGCCTTTTCCGGTCAATATCCAGACCGCGCTGATGCGCGTCGTGGATATCCCGCCCGCCTATTATCGCTTCCTCTATCTGCAGGTCGGCCGTCGCTGGCATTGGGTCGATCGTCTGCGTCTCGATGATGAAGCGCTGACTGCGGTTCTGCATGACAAACGCAATTGCGTGACGGTGCTATACGTCAACGGCGCTCCGGCCGGATTTTTCGAAGTCCTGCATGTGGATGAAGACACCGTCGAGCTGACGCATTTCGGTCTTTTCGAGCGTGCCCTCGGCCTCGGGCTTGGCAAGTGGTTCCTGCTGCAGGCGCTGTACGGCTGTTGGAGCTATGGCCCGAAAGTGGTGAAGGTTCAGACGAACAATCTCGACCATCCCCGCGCGATCCAGCTCTATCAGCGATTCGGTTTCTCCCCTGTGGCGACACGGGAAGACGAGCTCGTGCCGCTTACAGAAGACGAGATGCTGGATCTCGTTCGGAAACTGTAACGTCGAACCGTCCGGAAACGGGTGTCGTCTTGCCGGCGGCCTTGTCATGATCCTTGCGACCAACAAGGAGACCATGATGACGAAGATCCATTTTACCGCCATGCCGACAAGCGATGCGTTGCACATCTGGAATGGGAGCGCCGACGCGTACGGCCTCCCACCGGAACGCTTCGTGTCAGATGGCGATGGCAATCCGTGCCGTCACTGCCTCGGGTACATTGCAAGGGGCGAGCCCGCCTTGCTCCTCGCCTATCGACCGTTTCCTTCGCCGCAAGCGTTTGCCGAGACTGGCCCGATCTTCCTGCATGCCGAACCCTGTGCCCGTTATGCCGCAGAGGAACACCTGCCGCCGAATCTCGACAGTCCGGATTACATCGTCAGGGGCTACGATTACGCGGATCGTATCGTCTACGGATCAGGCAAGGTAACACCGACAGGAGACATCATCGCCCGAGCAAATGATCTTCTGGAGCAGCCCCGGATCGCCTATCTGCATGTCCGCTCGGCGCGCAACAATTGCTATCACTGCCGCATCGACCGCCGTGCGTAACGTCTCAGACCTGGCGGGACGCCGCCCCGTCAGAGAAGAGCGAGGGGCCGTTCTCGTCGATGATCTGGTGTGCCTTGCGCAGGGCCGCCGAAGAGGCTTCGTCCGCCGAGGAAAACATATCTGCACGGATGAAGCCGCGCGATAGCTTCTGGCCGCTTACATCCTTCTCGATGACGCCGGACAGCCTGTACTGGCTGCCCTCCTTCATGGGCGTCGCCCGGATCAGGCAATCGCCATAGGCTTCGGTCGAACCGGAGACAGCTTCAGGAGCGGTGTCGGACGAGGAGCGGCCGAAGAGACGGGAGAAAAACGATGCCATGGGAAAGATTTAGCCGTCTCTCCCGTCGATGTCAAAGTCCCTGCGCGATCAGATCACAAGGTTCGACAGGATATCGTTGTCGGTGATATCCTGATATTTCAGGCCGGCCGCGTCGAAGGCGACCATCAGCCGGGGGAAATTTTCCGGACGCTTGGTTTCGATGCCGATCAGGATCGAACCGAAATTGCGCGCGGACTTCTTCAGATATTCGAAGCGGGCGATATCGTCCTCTTCTCCGAGCAGGCCAAGAAAGTCCTTCAATGCGCCCGGCCTCTGCGCCATGCGGAGGATGAAGTATTTCTTCAGCCCGAGATGCCGCATCGCTCGCTCCTTGACGTCGGGCAGTCGCTCGAAGTCGAAATTCCCACCGGAGACGACCGCGACAATGGTCTTGCCGGAAAGCTGAGCTGCATCCAGTTCGGCAAGTGCAGTGATCGCGAGAGCACCCGCCGGTTCCAGCACGACACCTTCGAGATTGAGCATTTCTGTAATAGTCACGCAAATCGCGTTTTCCGGCAGAAGAAGCGTCTGGCTTGCGGAAAAATGCTTCAGTCGCTCGAAATTCAGGTCACCGATGCGGCCGACGGCCGCGCCGTCGACGAAGTTGTCGACCTGTTCCAGCGTAACCACCGCGCCCGTTTCCAGGCTGCGCTTGAGGCTCGGCGCGCCTTCCGGCTCGCAGAAAACGAAACCGTCGGGATCGACCTTGCCATCAAGATAGCCCGTCATACCGGCGGAAAGCCCGCCGCCGCCGACCGGCATGATCACCATGTCGGGCACGACGCCTTCGGGCAACTGGGCTGCGACCTCTGCGGCGACGGTCGCCTGTCCCTCGACGATGTCGGCATGGTCGAAGGGCGGGACCATCATGCCGCCGGTTGCCTCCACATGATCGCGCGCTGCCTTGTAGCATCGGTCGAAAATATCGCCGACGAGCTTGATGGTGATGAACGGCCCGCCGAACATGCGGGTCTTGTCGATTTTCTGCTGCGGCGTTGTCACGGGCATGAACACGGTACCCTCAACGCCGAAATGGCGGCAAACGAAGGCGAAACCCTGGGCGTGATTGCCGGCCGATGCGCAGACGAAGGCCCGGCCCCGGGCGCCGGACGCGATGGCCTTGCGGAAAAAGTTGAACGCGCCGCGAATCTTGTAGGAGCGGACCGGCGAGAGATCCTCGCGCTTGAGGTAAATCTTCGCGCCATATCGGGCGCTCAGGTGATCGTTGAGTTGCAGGGGCGTCTCGGGGAAAAGATCGCGCAGCGCGAGCGCTGCCGTATCCACATCCTGCTTGAAGCTCATCGTTCTGTCCTTGTTTTTCCGGCTGGTTCGCGCTGGGAACTCGCCTGACGACACCCGTCTCCGTGCAGGATGCTATGCCACAGACCGGCAACGGATGCCATGCGGCGGAAAGGTCTCTCCGCGAGGCTTGACTCGGCGGTACAAATTGCGAAACTTCGTGTGGGGACAGGCAGTTATGCCGGGTGGGTCAGTTGGATGATGCCGCTGAAGTTTTGGGAGAGTGGGGAGATGCGGTCAACTTTTAAGAAGGCGCTGACGTTAGGTCTGGCCACTATCGTTGCGGGAGCAGTGCCGGTCGGCGCAGCCTTGGCCGGTGCCTTGGCGGATGCCGCGACACGGGCCGAGCAGTTGGCCGCCTCTGGCGATGCCGCGGGTGCGCGCGCGGCCATTCGGGATGCCGTCAGCGATTTTTCGGCTGGCCTGCCCTTCGCCGTGGGCACGGCAACCTTCGTGGCAAGCGATCCCACCGGCTTCGGCATGTTCGAGCCTCGTCGCGATAACGTCTTCAAGCCGGGCGAGAAGATCGTGGCCTATATCGAACCCATGGGCCTCTTGTGGAAGCCGGCTCAGGTGCCCGACAAGATGGAGACACGCTTCACGGTGGATTTCGACCTGCTGGATGCCGGCGGAACCGTTCTCGGCAGCCAGAAGGCCTTCGGCAACTTCAACTTCACCGGCGTTACCAAGAATTCGGAAATCTTTGCGACGTTGACGCTGGATGTCAGCGAGGCACCTGTCGGCAGCTATGTGCTTCGCTATAATCTGAACGATACGAATTCCGGGAAGACGGCTTCCGTGGATCTGCCCTTCTCCATCGCAGTTACGCCGTGACGACCGCTGTGAACCCGCCAGCGCGCGAAGCCGGACGGTTGCTCGTCGGGTTCGATGCAGACGACACCCTCTGGCAGAACGAGCAATTTTACCGCCTGACAGAGGACGCCTTCGCCGCCTCGCTTGCAGATTACTGCGAGGCGACCGATCTTTCCGAGCGCCTGCTGGCAGCAGAGCGCCGCAATCTTGCGCTCTATGGGTTCGGCATCAAGGGCTTTACCCTGTCGATGATAGAGACGGCGCTCGAGCTGACAAACAGCGAACTGCCCGGGCATATTGTCGGACGCATCCTTGAGATCGGGCGGGAAATGCTGCGTCATCCGGTGGATCTGCTACCATCGGCACGCGAAACGCTGGAGGCGCTTGCCGGCCGGCACCGGCTGGTTCTCATCACCAAAGGCGATCTGTTCGACCAGGAACGCAAGCTGGCTGCGTCAGGCCTTGGCCCGTTCTTCGACGGCATCGAGATCGTCAGCGACAAGACAGAGCTTACCTACCAGAACATCTTCGCCCGGCACGGCATTGAGCCGGACCGGTGCGTCATGATCGGAAATTCCCTGAAGTCCGATATTCTGCCGGTTCTCGGCGCCGGTGCATCCGCCATCTTCATTCCGCACGACCTGACGTGGATCCACGAGCATGCTGAAAAGCCTGAAGGCGATCCGCGCTTCTTCGAGGTGGCGGATCTCTCCGCCGTCCCCGGAATCCTTCAGGCGATCGCCTAGACTTTAGGTCCGCCGGCTCGCCGTAATGCCATCCAGCATGGCTTTCAGATCGGCTTCCGCCGCGTCAAGGATGGCTTCGTCCCGCGCGCGGATGACGAGTTCCGTCGAGAAGGACGTGCCGTCGAACTTCGGGTAGGAGCCGATGCTCGTTTCCGGATGCGCCTTCTGAACCTCGCCCAGGGGACCTCCGATATCGCCTTCGCCGAATGGCGACTGGACGGAGCGTGAAAGGACCGTTGCGCCTGTTTTCAGGCTGGGGAGGATGGCGGCGAGCATCGCCTGAAACACCTGCGGCACGCCGGCCATGACGTAGACATTGCCGATGATGAAGCCGGGGGCCGTCGAGACGGCATTCGGGATGTGCGTCGAACCGTTCGGCATGCGCGCCATGCGACGGCGGGCCTCCGTGAATTCCATGTTGCGGCGGGCATACATGTCGCCGAGCAGCGTCATCGCTTCGGGATCATGGATGCACTCGACGCCGAAAGCACGGGATACCGCGTCGGCCGTGATGTCGTCATGCGTCGGACCGATGCCGCCGGATGTGAAGACGTAATCATACTGCCCGCGAAGGCCGTTTAGCCCGGCGACGATCGCCTCCTCGTCGTCGGCAACGATTCGCACTTCCTTCAGGTCGATGCCCGAGATTGTCAGGAGGTCGGCGAGGTGGCCGATGTTTTTATCTTTGGTCCGCCCGGAAAGAAGCTCGTCGCCAATGGCGAGCATGGCGGCCGTTACGATCGTGTCCGTGGTCATCGTGCATTCCCTTGTCAAACGCGCATCGTGCATTCCGAACGATACATTATCAAATATTAGCGAACAGTCTGTCATCCCGAGTGCTTCTGACAGCGACGGCCGAACGTGCTAGATCGACGCTACGACATTCAGGCCCATCCTTTAGGAGATGACGATGGCAAAAGTACTGGTTCTCTACTACTCGGCCTATGGTCACATCGAAGCTATGGCTTACGCCGTCGCGGAGGGCGCGAAGGCAGAAGGCGCCGACGTCGTTGTAAAGCGCGTGCCGGAGCTGGTTCCCGAAGAAGTCGCCAAGGCATCGCACTACAAGATGGATCAGGCAGCACCGATTGCAACGGCTGCGGAACTGGCGGATTATGACGCCATCATCTTCGGTTGCGGCACGCGTTATGGCGGCTTCGCCTCGCAGATGCGCAACTTCATCGATCAGACCGGCGCTCTGTGGTTCTCCGGCGCGCTGGTCGGCAAGGTCGGCTCGGCCTTCACATCCTCGGCGACGCAGCATGGCGGGCAGGAATCGACGCTGCTCTCCTTCATCCCGGCCCTGCTGCATCACGGCATGGTCGTCGTCGGCCTGCCCTATTCCTTCCAGGGCCAGATGGGTCTTGAGGAGATCAAGGGAGGCACGCCGTACGGCGCTTCCACGATCACCGGCGGGGACGGCTCGCGCATGCCCTCCGAGGTCGAACTCGAAGGGGCGCGCTTCCAGGGTGGCCATGTCGCCAAGATCGCCGCCAAGCTGACCGCCTGACCCGAACAGCCTCCCAGGGCAATGCAAAGGCTGTCCGCCATTTCGAGCGGGCGGCCTTTGCCATTTTCGGCGATTGAAGGGAGGTCGCGCTGGAGCCACGTAGATGAACCCGTATCGGTCGAAGGCGGAATACGCGCGATCGGGCTTGCGCGACTCCCCGGGATCGAAGACTGATGGCCGTCCAACTGACCGCCCGGGATCGTCATGACCTCCACCTCGCCTCTCGAAAATCCGCGTCCGTTCGTCTTCCTCGCCGCTTTTGCGACAGGTGGGCTGCTGACCCTCATGGTGCATTTCAACGGTGAACTCGCCCGCTACGGCAATCCGCTCTTTTCCTCCTGGACGGCGCACGGCACGGGGACGATCGCGGCGCTCGTCTTTCTCGGACTTCTCTATCGGCGCGGCCGTATGAAACCAGCGGTGCGGGCTCCGGCGCCGATCTGGGCCTATCTCGGGGGAATTTCCGGCGCCGCAACGGTGATGCTGACCTCCACTGCCGTGAACTCTCCGCTGGCGCTTGCAGGCACGCTGGCACTCGGCCTGTCCGGGCAGGCGATCTTCAGTCTCGCCGCCGATCACTGGGGCCTGTTCGGCTTGGCCAAGCGCCGGCTGACCATGCGCAACCTCGGCGCGCTCGCGCTCATCCTTGCCGGAAGCGCGCTCATTATTCTCGAGGGCCGGAGCCCCGCATGATCATCGCGATCCTCCTTGCCTGCTCGGCCGGCGTCCTCATCGGCATCAGCCGCCAGATCAACGGTCGGCTGAGCCTGTCGACCTCCCCGCTCATTGCCTCCTTCTGGAACCACATCGTCGGCTTCGTCTTCCTGACGTGTCTCGGCCTCGTTATCGGCGACCTGCTGCCTGCAGGTGCCGGACTGGTTCCGTGGTACGATTATCTCGGCGGACCGATCGGTGTCGTCTTCGTGGCTGCGGGAAGCTGGGTCATCGCGCGCATCGGTGCAGTCAATACCGCACTGATGATGATCGGCGGACAGATGGTTTCGGGCGTTGTACTGGATCTCGCTTTGTCAGTGCCGACGGATCTCGGACCGACGGCGCTTGGGGTGGTCCTCGTGCTTTCAGGCATTGCGCTGTCGCAGAGCAAACGGAAGGCGTAACGCTGCCTGCTAGTTTCTCGTAAGCTCCTTTGAAAACGCGGTTGTAAACGTGACGCCGCCCTTATCGTCTCCGGCCTCTCCGAGAACCACATCCATGGCCGTATCCGTTACGCGAACGATCGCAAAGCCTCCTTTGAAGGCCGCCTTCGGTTTGAAGACATCGATACCGCCAGCCTTATAGATCATCGGCGTATCGTGCTCGTGCCCGTGGAAGATCCCGATGACGTTGTAACCCTTCAACGTGTCTAGAAGAGCCGCACGCTCAGCCTCGCTCCACCAGTGCGGATCGCCCGTTCCCTGATCGTCGAATGTCTCGTGACCCGCGTTCCAGCGCTCTACCGAGAACGTATCCCAACCGTAATGCTGAAACAGCACCACCGGGCGGCCGTCGGCTGCTGCGGTTGCGAGATCCTTCTTCAGCCATTCGAGTCCGCTAACGGCACCCTTCCGGTTGTCGCCGCCGAAACGCTGGAGTTGCACGAGATGCAAGCGGCCCCAGTTCCAGGAGTAGTTGTCCGAATCGACGTCGTAGTTGTCAGCGGGAATCGACGGTGTGAAAAATACGCTGGGACGATGGTTGACTTCGACGTAGTCACGAAGCTCCCGCCTATACCAGTCCGGATGGCTTGGCGGACCATCCTGATCGAGATCGTGGTTTCCCAGGCCGACATAGACCGGCATGTGAACGTGCTGCGCGTCCATTCCCTGTGCATAGCGCTGGCTGAACTGGCGCAGCTGCCACCCCTCGCCCGGGACCGCCACCTGTCCGCCGCCATCGTCTGTAATGTCACCACCCATGACGAGGCCGGCAGGCTCGCCGACCAATTGGCCAGCACCGGAAAGCCCGCTCGGCTTTCCTGCAATTGACGCGGGCCAAACGCGTGTGGGAAGAGCGTTCAGAGCCCGGATATGCCGCAACAGTGCCGCATCCGTCTTGCCTTCCTGCTCGCAATCGGGCGAAAAGCCTTCCGCCATACGGCATGCATGGACATCGGTGGAGAAGACGAACGTCACATCCGTGGACGCCTGCTGCGACTGCGCCGGAAATGTTGCGAGCAAAAGCATTGCGCCGGTGACACCCGGCAAACCTGTTCGTCTATAGAGGCTGCCTCCGCCCGCATATCGCATCGTTATCCCCCACCCGTGGGCACAAACTCCGGAGCCAGTGCTAGCACGATCCCCGGCAGATGCAAAAGCCGGTAGCTCCGCCTCTCTGGAACGATCCCAGCCCGTCGTCCGTTAACTCGGCAGGCAAGATCCGCCACAACAGCAAGATAGGGAGACAAGCATGGTCAAGGTCGTTTACGAGATCGTCGAGCACGATGGCGGTTGGGCCTACAAGGTCGGTGACGTCTTCTCCGAAAGCTTTCCGACCCACGATCACGCATTGCACGCCGCCAAGGCCGCCGCTGCCGAGCAACAGGTCGGCGGCTCGGATGAAGAGATCAGCTTCCAGGATGCCTCCGGGCAATGGCATGACGAGCATGCTAGCGGCGGAGACCGCCCGGAAGCTGTCGTTGAGGACAAAGGTTAAAAGGAATGATGCCTCTCTCCTTTCAGGGAGAGAGGCTGAAGGCTTAGGTTATGAAATAGTCGATGTGCGGATCGACATCCTGTCTATCGCCTGCGGGTTGCGGGCACGCAACGATAAGCTGTTGTTAAGCTTTACGGGAAGGGTTAATCGTCGCCCGTTGCGGCTTGACGAATTCGTCCCGGTGTCGGAAAGACTGTAGCGACAGCGGACGTGGCGAAATTGGTAGACGCAAGAGACTTAAAATCTCTCGAGGAGACTCGTACGGGTTCGACCCCCGTCGTCCGCACCAGTCTTTGACGTGGGCAAGCGTCATCCCCTCTTGAAAACGGTTGGCCCTTCTTGAAAATGCTCGGGCTTTGCCGCAAAACCGCTCTTTGCATCAGACACGCACATATATGCTTGGAGCCCGCCATGTCCCTTCCTGAAAAAGCCTTTCCCGTTTCCTGGGACCAGTTCCACCGTGATGCGCGTGCGCTCGCGTGGCGGCTGGCAGACCAGGGGGTGGAATGGAAGGCGATCGTCTGCATCACGCGCGGTGGTCTGGTGCCGGCTGCCATCATCTCTCGGGAACTGAGCATTCGGATGATCGAGACGGTCTGCGTCGCTTCCTATCACGACTACGCCTCGCAGGGGCAGATGGAGGTCATCAAGGCGATCTCCGAGGAAATCCGTGCCGATGGCGGCGAGCGTGTGCTGATCGTCGATGACCTCACCGATACCGGGAAGACCGCAGCCATCGTGCGGGCCATGTTGCCAAAGGCGCATTTCGCGGCCGTCTATGCCAAGCCGAAGGGTCGCCCTCAGGTCGATACCTTCGTGACCGAGGTCAGCCAGGACACGTGGATCTACTTCCCATGGGACATGGGGTTCTCCTATCAGGAGCCGATTGCCAAGGGATCGCGAGGGTAGGTCCACTGCTATCCAAAACGTCCAGCCTTTCTCATATCGGAACAAAAACGCGCGGTGCATTCACCGCGCCGTTCTTTCTTTGCATTGAAGTCGCGCCGGGAACGACGTGTCTTTTATGACACCCGGCAGGCCGGGACAGCTGATCTTAACAAGTATTTGTCCACAAGTTTTCGTGGAACGAAGGGGCTTTTCGGTAAGCAGAGACCACAAGTGACTGATTTCCTTGCGTCCCTCGCATTCTTCATATTTCCACAAGATATAGTCGGCGGTGGACGACAAGACGCAAGCCCTTGACGATGGCATGGGACTCGCGGTTAATCATAATCAAGACTGGCATGACGCCAGACGACGGCCCAGACGGAGGCTTGCCCCGGACTGCGCCATCACCCTGAAGTTGTTGGAGATCCTGCCCTCGCGGCGGGAACGCGTGTGCAAAAATGATCTATAGAAAAAATATCACGCTTACGGAACCAACGAACGGGTCGATAATTCCATCTATATCTGGTAGATAAAGACCTCAGAGAATACCATATATTGGAAGCCATGATCGGCATCCGCTGAAACGCACCACCGACCGGCGATGCCGCGGCTCGGACGGATATTTCGCGTGCCTGAGAAGCGCACGCCACGGACACAATAAGGATTGGGACAGATGCAGATCGAACGTCGCTTTACCAAGGCGGGCCAATCGGCCTATGCAGACATTGCGTTCCGCAAGGCAGTGAGCGAGATCAAGAACCCGGACGGCTCCATCGTCTTCCGGCTTGCCGACATCGACGTGCCTGCCCAGTTCAGTCAGGTCGCCGCGGACATTCTCGCCCAGAAGTATTTCCGCAAGGCAGGCGTTCCCGCGCGCCTGAAGAAGGTCGAGGAAAATTCGGTTCCTTCGTGGCTGTGGCGCTCCGTCGCCGACGAGGTTGCGCTCAAGGATCTGCCCAAGGACGAACAATACGGTTCCGAAACCGATGCACGGCAGGTTTTCGATCGCCTCGCCGGCACCTGGACCTATTGGGGCTGGAAGGGCAACTACTTCGCCTCCGAGGAAGATGCCCTCGCCTTCCGCGACGAGCTTGCCTACATGCTGGCAACGCAGCGCGTGGCGCCGAACTCGCCGCAGTGGTTCAACACCGGCCTGCACTGGGCCTATGGTATCGACGGCCCCGGCCAGGGCCACTTCTATGTCGACCCCTTCACGGGCAAGCTCGTCAAGTCGAAGTCGTCTTACGAACATCCGCAACCACATGCCTGCTTCATCCAGTCGGTCGGTGACGATCTCGTCAACGAAGGCGGCATCATGGACCTGTGGGTGCGTGAAGCGCGCCTCTTCAAGTACGGTTCCGGCACCGGCTCCAACTTCTCCTACCTGCGTGGCGAAGGCGAGAAGCTCTCGGGCGGCGGCAAGTCCTCCGGCCTGATGAGCTTCCTGAAGATCGGCGACCGCGCGGCCGGCGCCATCAAGTCGGGCGGCACGACGCGCCGCGCCGCCAAGATGGTCGTGGTCGACATCGACCATCCCGATATCGAGGACTACATCAACTGGAAGGTCAAGGAAGAGCAGAAGGTTGCGGCGCTCGTGACCGGCTCCAAGATCGTTGCCATGCACCTCAAGGCCATCATGAAGGCCTGCGTGAACTGCGAGGGTCCTGACGGCGCCTGCTACGATCCGAACGAGAACCCTGCGCTGAAGCGCGAGATCAAGGCCGCCAAGAAGGATCAGGTTCCGGAAAACTACATCCAGCGCGTCATCCAGTTCGCCCGTCAGGGTTATAAGGATATCGACTTCAAGACCTATGACACGGACTGGGATTCCGAAGCCTACCTCACCGTTTCCGGCCAGAATTCCAACAACTCCGTTTCGCTGCGCGACGACTTCCTGCGGGCCGTCGAGGCCGATGGCGACTGGAACCTGACCGCCCGCAAGGACGGCCGCGTCATGAAGACGCTGAAAGCGCGTGACCTGTGGGAGAGCATTTCCTATGCCGCCTGGGCGTCGGCCGACCCGGGCTTGCATTTCAACACCACCATGAACGACTGGCACACCTGCCCGGCCGCCGGCTCCATCCGCGCGTCCAACCCGTGCTCGGAATACATGTTCCTGGACGATACGGCCTGCAACCTTGCCTCGCTGAACCTGCTGCAGTTCAAGGATCAGACCACCAAGAACATCGATATCGCCGATTACGAACACGCCGTTCGCCTGTGGACGCTCGTGCTCGAAATCTCGGTGATGATGGCGCAGTTCCCGTCCAAGGAAATCGCCGAGCGCTCCTACGAATACCGTACGCTCGGGCTCGGCTACGCCAATATCGGCGGCCTTCTGATGTCGTCCGGCATCCCCTATGACAGCAAGGAAGGCCGCGCCATTGCCGGAGCCCTGACCGCCGTCATGACGGGCGTCTCCTATGCGACGTCTGCGGAAATCGCCGCCAAGCTCGGTCCGTTCCCGGGCTTCAAGCCGAACCGCGACAACATGCTGCGGGTCATCCGCAACCATGCGCGCGCCGCCCGTGGTGAAGCGAATGGCTATGAAGGCCTGTCGGTCGCGCCCGTTCCGCTCGTCCATGGCGAATGCCCGGACCAGACGCTGATCACGCATGCCGTGGCTGCGTGGGAGAAAGCTTTGTCGCTCGGTGAGCAGCACGGCTATCGCAATGCGCAGGTCTCGGTCATCGCGCCGACCGGCACGATCGGTCTCGTCATGGATTGCGACACCACCGGCATCGAGCCCGATTTCGCGCTGGTGAAGTTCAAGAAGCTCGCCGGCGGCGGCTACTTCAAGATCATCAACCGTGCCGTACCCGAGGCGCTGCGCACGCTCGGCTATTCGGAAAGCCAGATTGCCGAGATCGAGGCCTATGCCGTCGGCCATGGCAACATCAACCAGGCGCCGGCCGTCAATCCCGGCTCACTGCGTGCAAAGGGGTTCACCGACGACAAGATCGAGGCGATTAACGGCGCGACAAAGGCCGCGTTCGACATCAAGTTCGTCTTCAACCAGTGGACGCTCGGCGTCGATTTCCTGAAGGACACGCTGAAGGTCACGGACGCGCAGCTTTCCGACATGAGCTTCAACCTGCTGGAGCACATCGGCTTTTCCCGCAAGGACATTGAAGCGGCCAACGTGCATGTCTGCGGCGCGATGACGCTCGAAGGCGCACCGTTCCTTAAGGACGAGCATTTGCCGGTGTTCGATTGCGCCAACCCCTGCGGCAAGATCGGCAAGCGCTACCTCTCGGTTGACAGCCATATCCGCATGATGGCGGCTGCCCAGCCGTTCATCTCCGGGGCGATCTCCAAGACGATCAACATGCCGAACGAGGCGACCGTCGAGGACTGCAAGAACGCCTACATGCTCTCCTGGAAGCTCGCGCTCAAGGCCAACGCGCTCTACCGTGACGGCTCCAAGCTCTCGCAGCCGCTCAACGCCTCGCTGATCGAGGACGAGGATGACGAGGACGCACTGGAAACGCTGATCCAGCAGCCGGTTGCAGCCCAGGCCGTAACGGTCACCGAAAAGATCGTGGAACGCGTGATCGAGCGGATCACCCGCGAGCGCGAAAAACTGCCGAACCGCCGCCAGGGCTATACCCAGAAAGCAATCGTCGGCGGCCACAAGGTCTACCTGCGCACCGGCGAATTCGGCGATGGCCGCATCGGCGAGATCTTCATCGACATGCACAAGGAAGGCGCTGCCTTCCGTGCGATGATGAACAACTTCGCCATCGCGATCTCCCTTGGCCTTCAGTATGGCGTGCCGCTCGAGGAATATGTGGAGGCCTTCACCTTCACCAAGTTCGAGCCCGCCGGCATGGTGCAGGGCAACGACGCGATCAAGAATGCGACGTCGATCCTCGACTACGTATTCCGCGAACTCGCCGTCTCCTATCTCGGCCGCCACGACCTTGCCCATGTCGATACGTCCGACTTCGGCAACACGGCGCTCGGCAAGGGCATCCAGGAAGGCAAGACCAACCTGCTCTCGACGGGCTGGACACGCGGCCACAAGCCGACGCTGGTTTCCGGCGCAACGACCGGCGGCAGCATCGACCGCGCCTCTGGCGAACCCAAGGGTTCTGCAACGTCAGCGCCTGCCCGGGGCTCGTCGACGAGTGGGACGGTGACCCCGTTTGCGGGCTCCGCCGCCCGCAAGCTGGAACCGACAACGTCGATCGCGACATCGGAAGTCGTCGCCTTCAAGCGCGATTACGAAGAGCGGATTGCCGAAGTCGTCGAAGCGATCACAACCGAAGTGGCCGAGCCGCCACGCGACGTGACCGCTCTCTTCTCCGACAAGGCTGCCGCTGAAGCTGCGGCTGCAAAGTCCGACGCGAAGAAGCTGGAAGCCGAACGCCGCATGCGCTCTATCGCACAGGGCTACACCGGCAATATGTGCTCCGAGTGCCAGAACTTCACGATGGTCCGGAACGGAACCTGCGAGAAGTGCGACACCTGCGGCGCGACCAGCGGCTGCAGCTGATGATGCGCAGATCGGTCTGACTGACGGATCGACCTTATCAGAACCCCGAAAGGGCAAACCCGCCGATGGCAACATCGGCGGGTTTTTCGTTTTCGCCCCGTATTGCCCTTTATTTCCGCTTGGGAACGTGCAGGGCATCACTAGCGTTAGTCAAAAAATGACAACAGGGCGGATCATGGCAGACACATATCCCCGAACGCCGGATGGCCGCTACTTTGTCGTTCGCGGCCGTTTGTGGAGGATGAGCGATCCGAGGCTTGCAGATGATCTGCGGACGTCGCTAGTCTCCGAGTTGATGTCGGCCCGGCGTGCTGTCCGTGACGCAGGCGACGATCCATACGCAAAAGAGGAGGCCCGGATGCGGGTTGATACCGCAAAGATTGCGTTGGGTGAACGCGGACCTGTCTGGTGGACGGATGGAGCACCGGATTACAATCGCCATCTTGTCAAAAACACGCCTTACGCCGACTGGTATGCCAATTTACCGGGATGACGGTGAACGTATTCCCCAGCCGTGCTCTTCTCTTCCTAATTCCTCGTTGTCTGCAGTACAAAACGAAGGTCGCGCCCTAAAAATGGTGTCTCCCTCAGCTAAAATTCACAAAGCCTTAGCGCACGCGCTTCATGAATGATGGCGAGCATGAATGGCGGCGGATAGCGCTCGCGCATGCGCGACCCTGGAGGTCACATGCCGAGCCTGACTATTTCTCGCCTGCTAGCGGTATTTGGCGTCGTCGTGACAGGTGGCCTTGTCGCATCCATCGGTCTGCAGACATTAACCTTGCAGGAACTGAAGATCGGCGGCCCGGTCTATCAAGACATCGCCAATGGAAAGGATCTGATTGCAGACATTCTGCCCCCGCCTCTCTACGCTCTCGAGGGCTATATGCTGGCAAACGAAACGATGGTGCATCCCGAGCGCGCGGTAACAAATCTCGAGACGATGCGGGCGCTTCGGCTGGCATTCGATGTGCGCAAGACATTCTGGGCCGAAGCGGATCTCGATCCGCGGCTGCACTCCGGTCTCGCCGAGCAGGTCGTCACCAGTGGCGAGGCTTTCTGGTCGGTCGCGACAGTGTTCGAAGAAGAGAAGGCCAAAGGCAACTCTGCGGACCTGCAGCCGGTGATGGACGCCTTCTATGTCCATGACGCAAAGGTACGGACGTTTGCCGCATCGGCGACCTCGACGCTCGCGACCGCGGTGGAAAATGCCGACACTGTCGGTACCCAATACACGGTGATCGGCGCCGTCACGAGCGGGGCCTCCGTTTTGTTGTTTCTCGCAGGGCTCTGGTTCGTCCGGCGTCGCGCGATACAGCCTCTCGTCAAGATCGGCAACGCCATGGCGGTGCTCTCCGGCGGCAACTACGCGGCGGAAGTGCCATTCGCGCGCCGCACCGACGAGATCGGCGCCATGGCGCGCGCGCTCACCGTCTTCCGAGAAGGCGCAATCGAGCGCCAGCAGATGCGTGCGGCTGCCGAACAGGATCGGACACTATCAGAAGCCCAGCGTCTCGAGCAGCAGCACCTTCGCGAGCGGGAAGCAGAAGAGCTTCGAACCGTCGTGGAAACGCTGGGGGCTGGCCTCGGACGGCTTGCGGAATGCAATATCCGCAGCCCGCTCGACCAGCCCTTCGCAGACCGCTTCGAGCCGCTCCGCCTCGACTTCAACCAGTCGCTTGCAACCTTCCAGCTGACGCTGGAACAGGTTCTCGGCAAGACGTCCGAACTTACCGGTAACGCGAGCGAAATGTACCAGGCTGCCGACGAACTTTCCAAGCGTACCGAACAGCAGGCAGCAGCGCTGGAGCAGACATCCGCGGCACTCGACGAAGTGACCGCCACCGTCAAATCCTCGGCAGACCGCGCTGCGGAAACGCGCAGTCTCGTCAGCGCAGCGAATCGCAGCGCGACATCCTCTGAACAGGTGGTGCGTGATGCGGTAGAAGCGATGCGGCGTATCGATGCGTCATCGAACCAGATCGGACAGATCATTCATGTGATCGATGAAATCGCTTTCCAGACAAACCTGCTCGCGCTCAACGCCGGGGTGGAAGCAGCACGCGCGGGTGACGCCGGCCGGGGATTTGCCGTCGTCGCACAGGAGGTTCGCGAACTCGCACAACGTTCCGCTGCTGCCGCCAAGGACATCAACGCCCTCATTCGAACATCCTCGGGCGATGTGTCCGATGGCGTGCGGCTGGTCGATCAGGCTGGGCGCGCGCTCGCCGAGATCGCAAACTACGTCATGGACATCGACACCAAGGTCGAAGCCATCACAACGGGCTCGAAGGAGCAATCGGTGGGATTGCTGGAGATCAGCACCGCTGTCAACGCCATCGACCAGATGACACAGAAGAATGCGGCCATGGTCGAGGAGACGACGGCCATCAGCAGCAGTCTCGCCTCGGACGCTAAGGCTCTCTCCGGGATCGTCAACCGGTTCCAACTCAATCCCGGCAAGCAAGGCTCTGCCTCCGTGATGGTCGCGCGGCATAGAGCCGCGTAGCCCGGGCCAGACCGACTGCGCTTTCTCCGTCAATACCGTACAGAAACCAAAGTGCGACAGGCAAATTATCGACGGTAGAAAGTGGAGGGCCGGATGCCGACGTTCTATCTCAACCTTCGCACGACGGACGACCTCATCGAAGATGCAGAAGGCTACCGTTGCGAACACGCGGAGGCTGCGCGGGAACAGGCTCTCGTATCGCTCAGAGATCTCGTCGCCGAACATTTACTGTCCGGACAACCACCTTTCGATATCGAGGCCATACAGGTCATGGCGGAGGATGGCTCACAGATTCTGGAAGTGACGCCTTGTGACGTGCTTCGGCCGATCATCGACCCCTGCACGATCAAATGCGGCAGCCTTTCGCGAGGGATATGAGCGCCGCCGTCTTCAGCGCGCGAAGCGGCGTGCGCCGAAGACACAAAGGATGACGCAGACGGTGATGCCGAGCATGCCTGCCGTCACCGGCTCGTGCAGCACGGTGGCGGCGAGTGCCAGTGCAAAAAAGGGCTGCAGCAACTGGAGCTGGCCGACGGCAGCAATCCCACCTTGCGAAAGTCCGCGATACCAGAAGATGAACCCGATCAGCATGCTGAACAACGAGACGTAGGCAAGGCCGAAAATGGCCGGCGGCTCGATGCCAGCGAAACTTACGGGCATGGTGAGCAATGCCAGGCAGAGCATGGGCGGGAGCGAGAGAACGAGAGCCCAGGAGATCACCTGCCAGCCACCGAGCGTTCTTGAAAGCTTTCCGCCCTCGGCGTAGCCAAGACCACATATAACGATCGCCAGAAGCATCAGGAGATCTCCCACCGGCGATGCGCTAAGCCCCTGCGCCAGCGCGTAAGCAGCAACGAGTGTGCTTCCGAGCAGAGAGAAGATCCAGAAAGCAGCCTTCGGCCGTTCGCCGCCCCGGATGACGCCGAAGATGGCCGTGGCGACTGGCAGCAGCCCGATAAAGACGATCGAGTGCGCCGAGGTGACGTGCTGCAATGCCAGCGCGGTCAGCAACGGAAAGCCGACGACCACACCCAATGCGACGATGAGCAGGGAGACGACGTCTCGCGGAGATGGCCATTTCTGCCGCAACAGCAACAGAAGGCCAAGCGCGAGCAGGCCGGCAATCGTCGCACGGGCGACCGTGAGAAAGACGGGATCGAACTGCATCACCGCGAGGCGCGTCGCGGGAAGCGATCCGCTGAAGATCACCACGCCGATCATCCCGTTCAGCCAGCCGGCCGTTTCCCGATCCATTACACACTCCTTCTTCATGCCCGCCTTGTTCGACAGGGACGTCCATATTGACCGTCACACGCGTGAGTGCCAGAAACGCTTCCATACAGTTGAGCAAAACTGTTATGCTTCAGGAACAGTACAGATGGATCAGATTGCGCACTCTCCAAATCGCACGACGATGGTGATGGAAACGATTCGGCAGCGGATCTCCGGCCGCGCGCTGCTGCCCGGAGCAAAGTTGCCATCGATCCGCAAGCTTGCCGCGACACTTAGCGTGTCCACATCCACCGTGGTCGAGGCCTATGAGCGACTGGTCGGGGATGGCGTCATCCAGTCACGACCGGGATCAGGGTTCTATGTGACGCATCATGCGGGCGCGACGACGATACCCTTTTCGCTGGCCGATGCCGGGCCGAAACGCGACCGTGCCATCGATCCCTTATGGGTGTCCCGGCAGTCGCTGGAGGCCGACGCGGAGGATGCAAAGCCCGGATGCGGATGGCTCCCACCGAGCTGGTTGCCGGAAGATGCGGTGCGGCGTGCCCTACGGAACTTGTCGCGTGCCAAAAGCCCGGTTCTTTCGGAGTACGGGTCCCCCCTCGGCCTTGCGCCGCTTCGTCATCTCATCGGCCGGCGTCTGGGCGAACGTGGCATCGAGGCTTCGCCGGACCAGATCCTGCTGACAGAATCCGGCACGCAGGCCATCGACCTCCTCTGCCGCCTTCTGCTGGAGCCAGGGGATACGGTGCTGGTGGACGATCCATGCTACTTCAATTTCCACGCCTTGTTGCGTGCTCATCGTGCACGGATCGTCGGCATTCCCTACACCCCGACCGGACCGGATATAGAGGCCTTCACCAAAGCGGTCGCGGATCACCGACCGCGACTCTACATCACCAATTCCGCCATCCACAATCCGACGGGCGCAATCCTTTCACCGGTCACGGCCCATCGCGTCCTGAAGATCGCCGAGCAAAGTGACGTCGTCATCATTGAGGATGACATTTTTGCCGATTTTGAACATAGCCCTGCCCCGCGGCTGGCGGCTTTCGACGGGCTCGACCGCGTCATTCATATCGGCAGCTTCTCAAAGACGCTGTCCGCTTCCGGACGCTGCGGCTTCATCGCCGCAAAGCCGGACTGGATCGACAGCCTCACGGACCTGAAGATCGCCACGACCTTTGGCGGCGGCCGCATGACCGCGGAACTGGTCTACAGCGTCCTGAGCGACGGCAGCTACCGCAAACATCTGGAGACGCTCCGCCAGCGGCTGTCTGTGGCTATGCAGACCGTTTCGGTACGACTTGGAAACCTCGGCATCCGTCCATGGCTCGATCCACAGGCCGGCATGTTTCTCTGGTGCGGACTTCCCGAGGACGTTGACGCCACCGCTGCGGCGCGCAGCGCTTTGCAGCGGGGACTCGTCCTTGCACCCGGCAACGTCTTCAGTCTCTCGCAAAGCGCGACCACCTTCATGCGCTTCAACGTGTCCCAGATGCAGGAGCCGCACGTTTTCGACATCTTGCGCGATGTTCTGAAGGAACAACGCGGCCAGGGCACAAGCTCCTAGATTACGCCTGGCGGCTCCCGTTCAAGATCACTTCCAACTCGTATAGTCGCCCGCCGTGCAGCCGAAAGGCGCGCGCTGCTCTCCGAAGCGCTTCTTCAGCTGGTCGCACCCCCATTCGTTGACCGGTGCCGGCATCATGTTGTTGATATCCATGCCCGGCGACTGGAACTGCGTATCCGAGGCGAGAACGTACCAGAGCCAGAAACCAACAACGCCGACCACCATAAGAAGCAGCACACCGATCAGGATCTGCAGTCGCTTCCAGATCGACATCGTCTGGCGCGGTGCTTCCACGAGCAGCGGGCGACCGTCATGGCCGTCTGGCACCTGCTGGAAGGGCAGAAGCGCATCTGCACGCTCCGCATCCGTCAGCTCCACCCTCGTCAGACGATCATCAAGCAGCACCGGGAGCGCCGTATTGCCATGCCGGACGGCGAGAGCGACCGGCTTACCCCCGTTCGCACCCACAATCATAGGCTCCTCGCCCTTTTGCATCTTCGTATAGGCCGAGCGCTTCGTCTTATCGTCCGCGATCGAATCGTTATACGTGATCGAGAGCATGTTGCGCTTGCGATCGAATGCGGCAATCTCCACCGGCACCACAGCAAGCATGGCGGGATGCCGCAGTTTTCTAAGGACGCGCCAGATCCGCAGGCCGAGAAAAATCATCCCGACACCAAGCCCCCCGAGGAAAAGAACGAACAGCGTCAACGTGATAATACGGTTCCAGAGCTTGTCGAGGCCGAGGCTCATCGTCGCCAGTTCCGGATGATCACCCGAGATGACGAGGCCCGTCTCGTAGTCCCCGACATGAAAGTCGACGAACATGATCTCGACGTCGGTTTCGTAGTCCTTGCCGGCGTAGCTGTAGACGAGGCGGGCTTCGCAATCGGTGAAGATGGCCTTGCGCGTGGTGCAGCGCCCGTTCTGGACGTCGCCGTCCTCGATAAGGACAGGATTCTGGCTGATGGTGAAATCCCTCAGCACGCCCGGCCCTTCCCATACGAGCAGGAAAATGCAAAGCGCCAGAATGACCGGCGTCGACCAGTAATAGGCCCTCGGCGTGGAGATACTATCGGGTGCCAGCCTTAGCGGACGACGGGGGAGCACGAGTTCGGGCAAATCGAAGACCTTTTCCGTATGGGCTGTTCCACCGTCCATGGCACAGTGGAACCGGGCGGGAAAGCCGTAGGATTACACTTACGCAGCATAGCCCGGCTATTCCCCTGATTTGCCTGAATTGGCGGTGCGCCTGACTGGAAGAATGAGCCACATGGCGCTACATCGCCGGAACGATCGTGTACTGGCTCCGACAAGTGCCGCCGACCAGAGGACCCGTTGATGTTTCCTGCCAATCCCGACTGCGGGAAACTCTTCAATGAAATGGACTGGTCAGGCACACCGCTCGGCCCCCGTGAGGACTGGAGCGTCGAACTGAAAACATTGACGAGCGTCATGCTTGGCTCTCTCCAGCCGATGCTCATCGTCTGGGGGCCCCACCAGACCACACTCTACAATGACGGCTACGCGGCGATGTGCGGCCAGCGACATCCCGCAGCCTTCGGCCATTCGTTTCGTGCGCTATGGCATGACATCTGGGATGCCGTGGAACCCATCATCACCGATGCCTATGAAGGGCTGGGAACGTCGATGGACGATATCGAGTTTACCATGCACCGGAATGGCTATCCGGAAGAAACGCACTTCGCTTTTTCCTACACGCCAGTGCGCGATCCGTGGGGCACCGTGCTCGGCATGTTCTGCGCCTGCACGGAGATTACCACGCAGGTGATGGTCCGCCGCGCAGAACGGACGCAGCGGGAGAGGTTCCGGCAGGTGTTCGAACTCAGCCCCGGCGGAATCGCGATGCTCGTCGGCCCGAACCATGTCTTCGACTACGCGAACGAGGAATATTACTCGATGATCGGCGTCGGCCGGGACATCATCGGCAAGACCGTGGCGGAAGCCGTGGCCGAGGTCGTGCGCCAGGGATTCGTCGATATTCTCGATGGTGTCTACCGAACCGGCGAAAGCTTCATCGCGCGCAACATGCCGATCGAACTCAATCGCGGGCCGGACGGCGAAATGCAGCGCCGCCTTATCGACCTTTCCTATCAGGCAATGCGGCAGGAAGACGGCACGATCAGCGGCATTCTCGTGCAGGCGCGCGATGTGACGGAGCCTCGAGCAGAGGAAGCCAGCCGCGAACTCCTTTCGCATGAACTCGGGCACAGGCTTAAGAATCAACTCGCAATGGTGCAGGCGATCGCCTCGCAGACCCTGCGCAATGCTCCCGATATCGCTTCGGCACGCCAGCGGCTTTCCGAACGCCTCGCCGTTCTGAGCGCCGCGCACGACACGATTCTCGAGGGTGGCCGTGGTTCTTCGACCGTGCGCCAGCTGGTCGAGCAGATGACGGATCTACATGACGATCCCTCCGCGCCGCGCTTTCTGACATCCGGCCCTAATCTGAAGATTGGTTCCCGCCCTTCACTGTCCTTGTCGCTCATCCTGCATGAACTCGCGACGAACGCCGTGAAGCACGGTGCACTCTCCGTGCCGACCGGCAGCGTCGATCTGCGCTGGCGCGTGGTCCTGCCGGAAGCCAACCGGTTCGAGATGATATGGACGGAAAGTGGCGGCCCGACCGTCGTCGAACCGGTCGTGAAGGGCTCGGGATCGAGGCTGATTTCGGCCGGTTTGAACGGCACATCCGACGGGCGCGCGGAGATAACGTATGCGCCCGAAGGTCTGCGCTGCATCGTGACCGCCGACCTCGAGAGCTTCCAGAGGGAACATTGATGGACGATCACCCGCGCCACTCGCCCGTGCTCGTCGTGGAAGACGATGGCCTTATCCGGATGGATCTCGCCGACGCCCTCTCCGATCTAGGCCTCGCCGTGATAGAGGCCGGAAACGCGGATCAGGCATTGAAGGTGATGGACACGTTGCCCGCAATCTCCGCGCTGTTCACCGACATCGACATGCCCGGCTCGATGAACGGTCTCCAGCTGGCGCATCTCGTCGCAAGCCGCAACCCCGCCTGCCCCCTCGTCATCATCTCCGGCCGCTACAACCCGGCCGACGGCACCCTACCCCAAGGCGCGGTTTTCCTGTCGAAGCCGATATCAGAGCGCTTGCTGAAGCGGACGCTGGCAGCGCTGAAGCTCATCGCAGGGGATGCCAGGTAACATCGGAAGTGCCGTGAGCTTGCCGATGGCGCCGTGACTTTCGCATCGCGCGGTCTGTTCAGCAGCCGAACGATGCCTCGCAATGATAATTCGATGGTCGCACTCCTTTCGCCCTTGCGGCCCTGCCATCGAGCGTGTATTGCCCACCCATCGGCACGGAGTGTAGCGCAGCCTGGTAGCGCATCTGGTTTGGGACCAGAGGGTCGGGAGTTCGAATCTCTCCACTCCGACCACCGATTTTCCCTGATGATCAAAATGTTTCAGAGATGATGGCCGCTTCGTCTGTCGCAAACCTGCGAGACGATTTTGGTGATGCTTCGAACGGAAAATTCGATAGAGCTTGCATCAAGGTCATTCCGTTTTCAGCATTTGTGCGTTATGCCACAGGAAAGCCGGCTGAGCCGGCACATGCCATGCTTGGAGTTTGAGGAATGTCCGCCAAGATTTATCGTCCCGCCAAGACCGCGATGCAGTCCGGCAAGGCAAAGACCAATCTTTGGGTGCTCGAATTCGATCAGGAAACGCCCCGCACGATTGATCCGATGATGGGTTATACGAGTTCGGCCGATACGCGCCAGCAGGTCAAGCTTACCTTCGAAAGCGCGGAAGCCGCCGTTGCCTATGCCGAGCGCAACGGCATCGAATACCGCGTCATCGCGCCGAAGGACCCGACACGGAAGAACGTCTCCTATAGCGACAACTTCCGCTATAGCCGGATGCAACCCTGGACGCACTGACAAACCCGCGCCGCCTTCAGCGGCGCCTAAGGCCCCTTAGCTCAGCTGGATAGAGCACCTGCCTTCTAAGCAGGTTGTCGCAGGTTCGAGCCCTGCAGGGGTCGCCATATTTCCATCGTTCAATAGTCGGGTCCAATGCGCCGTGCATTCGTGAATGAAGGATCGGACGGTGTTGTCAGACGTGCACAAAATCTGACATCACAGGACATCCGCTGATATTTTGGCGGATGTCAGGATACTCGTCTATCTCGGCCGGACGTCAGTCAGGCTTGGCCATTGGAAGCTGTCGCGGCAGGTCTATGCGGGCGCCGGGAGTGATCGACAGGGTTTTTGCCGTGCCGGCGTTTAGCTCGACCACATAGGCAACGGGCACGCGGGAATCGATGATGGCTTCGGAGTGCGGCACGGCGTTCTCGTGGACGGTTTCCACCTTTCCGTCTTTCGACACGAACAGCATATCCAGCGGAAGGAATGTGTTCTTCATCCACATCATCACCTGACGCGTCTGACCGAAATCGAAAAGCATGCCGTGATCGGAAGGCATTTCGCGGCGGAACATCAGCCCTTGGGCGCGTTGATCGCTATCGAGCGCCAACTCCACCGTGAATGCGTGCGTCCTGCCATCCGTTGTCTCGATCGTCAGCGGCGCGCTTTCGAACGTCACGTCCGCAGCGTTCGACGACGCAGCCGCCAGCAGGATGCCCGTCATAATGATGGCGCGGCGAGCTACGTCGCGCAGGCTCAACATGCCGAACTCGTCAATGCGCACGGCCCGCGGGTGCGGGTACGTCAGGGTGAATTTCTGCCGCCATCAGCCCTTTGTCGCCATCGCCGAACCGCACGAGCACTGTCTGGCCGGGCCGCAGTTCGGTGAGACCGAAACGGCGCAGCGTTTCCATGTGAATGAAAATATCCTCGGTGCCATCGCCGCGGGTCAGGAAGCCGAAGCCCTTGGTGCGGTTGAACCACTTTACAAGCACGCGCTCCAGGCCACTGGTGGGCGTCACCTGAACATGCGTTTTCACGGGCGGCAGCTGCGACGGGTGCACAGCGGTCGACTGATCCATGGAGAGAATACGGAAAGCCTGGTATCCGCGGTCACGCTTCTGGATGAGCGCGACGATGCGCGCACCCTCCAGAACCGTCTGGTAGCCATCACGGCGCAGGCATGTGACGTGCAGAAGAACGTCCTGCATGCCGTTGTCCGGAATGATGAAGCCGAAACCCTTGGCAACGTCGAACCACTTGATGACACCGGTGATCTCGATCAGGTCGAGTGCATCACCGGCAAAATCTTCATCTGGTGCGACATCTTTCGCCGAAATCCTGTCCACCATTGTCTGCCAGCCCCTCGAATACGCATCACGATTGCTGCGGTTAACTGATTCTTGAGCATCAGAATAACATCGTCCCGCCGCTTGTGGGCAAGCCCCCGGAACGAAATTTGCCGCTATCGGCAAGCTATGATTCCAGCCTTGTGTCTGGCTGGCGCAGCGCTAGATAGGACAGGTAACAACAGGAAAGAGGGCTTTCATGCGTTATCTGCACACAATGGTTCGGGTTAAGGACCTTGATCAGGCACTGCATTTTTACGGCACACTGTTCGGACTGCAAGAGGTGCGACGGACGGAAAATGAAAAGGGGCGCTTCACGCTCGTCTTTCTGGCCGCGCCGGGCGATGCCGATCATGCGCAGTCGCGCCTGTCGCCCTGCCTCGAGCTGACCTACAACTGGGACACCGAGGACTACACCGGCGGCCGCAACTTCGGTCACCTTGCCTACGAAGTCGATGATATCTACGCCATCTGCCAGAAACTGATGGATGCCGGCGTCACCATCAACCGTCCACCCCGTGACGGCAACATGGCCTTCGTACGCTCGCCGGATGGCATCTCCATCGAGATCCTCCAGAAGGGCGAGCCGCTTGCACCGCAGGAGCCGTGGTCATCGATGGAAAACACAGGCGCCTGGTGACAGTTTCCATATAACCACTCGCATTTCATGACACCTTGCGGCGGACCAGTGATCGCCGCAAGGCATAACGCAAGCTCCACGCAACGGGGCTGGCGCATAGCTCTCCCTTGAGATCTGCCCGGACATTTGTTTTTGGGCATCGGCCATGATGGCACGGTCCGCTTCTCACCTTGGATCGGGGCCGTCGTTCGGGAGATGCAACGTGCGATACGGTCCTTTGTCCAACCCCTTTCTTGCCAGTGTCGGATCGGCGGTCCTTGCCGCCGTGCTGCTCACGGGCTGCGTAACGGGCAAGCCGGTTACCGATCAGATTGTGGAAGGTGTTGTCGCACCTGAAATCGGCGAGACGGATGTACCGGTTGTTGCATCGGGACCGACATCCGCGAGAGCGCCCGCCGGCCAAGCTTCCGGCGCAGGGGTTGCTGAGGCGCAGGCGGCACAGCCTCAGGCACCAGCACAGCCGGGTGCCATCGTCATGCAGGGAACGGGCCTCCAAGCGACATCGAGCAGCATCTTCTCCGTTGGTGGCGCGTCCGGCACTTCACCCATTTCAGGCGGCGGGTCATCGCCGGCGAGCCTTTTCCGCGCAACTCCTCAGGAGCAGGTCATGCCACCGCCCATGTTGCAGCGGCCACTGCCAGCTCAGTCCACGGATGCAGGCTATCGGGGCCGCGGCGCAGCAACGCCAACGAACGAAATACCGGCCGAGACGGCACTGGAGAGCCTGAGGCCTGCATCTGTTCCTCAAACTGTTGACACGCCGAAGGCTTCCGCGTCGCTGATCGGGTTGTTCGGCAAGCCCCAGCTGCCGGATGCGAAGAGCAGCGCCGGTCCGTCCGGTAAGCCGGCTAACAACCAGCCTCTGCCCAGCATGGCCGGCATGGCGCCACAGCAGGTCGCAGCGCTCAGCTATACAGCCCTCCCCGGCATCCATGCCCGTTCGATGTTCGCCACGGTCGACGACACTGCCGAGAATCACGACGATAACAGCCCAAAGGTTCAGATGGCTTCACTCTCAGGCCTCGCCCGGCTCGCGCCCAGCGGTCTTCTCTTGCAGACGGAGACAGTTGAGACCGGCTGCTTCAAACCACAACTGTTGAACATCCTCAAATCGGTGGAACGGCATTTCGGCAAGAAGGTGCTCGTTACCTCCGGGCGGCGTAGCCTCAGCCATAATATCAAGGTCGGCGGTCGGCCGCAGTCGCGGCACCTGACCTGCGAGGCAGCGGATATCCAGGTAGCAGGCGTCAGCAAGTGGGATGTCGCGACGTTCCTGCGTGCGTCCGAGGGGCGCGGCGGCGTCGGCACCTACTGTCACACACAGTCCGTCCATATCGACATCGGGCCGCGGCGCGACTGGAACTGGGCCTGTGGTCCCAGAAATGCATAAACGGCTGATTTAACGTCGTTTTTCTGCCTCAAACCCGCCGTCGTCCACAGCCATGATATTTTTACGACAAAATGAGATTTGCGGCTTGCGGTCCTGAAAACCGCTGACTATAAGACGGCCACCGCAAAGCGACTGCGCCCTTCGTCTATCGGTTAGGACACCAGATTTTCATTCTGGGAAGAGGGGTTCGACTCCCCTAGGGCGTACCACTTTGCGGTCAAACTCCTCCTCCGATTTTTACTGAACAGCTTTAGCGTTCTCGCACATCGCGTTGGTTTTGTGTTGAAATCACTCTGAGGGCATTTGGAGAATTTCTCGGCTTCCTGCGTTTTTCCTCTTGCCTCCGGAAGATCCTAAGCCTATAAGCCGGCCACCAGCGAATGCGCCCTTCGTCTATCGGTTAGGACACCAGATTTTCATTCTGGGAAGAGGGGTTCGACTCCCCTAGGGCGTACCACCTGGCTTCTCTACTTCCCTTCAAATTGCGATTTTATCGATGTGTTCTCAACGAGAGCACGCAGGTCCGCTCGTTTTCCGAATGAGCGACCTCGCCAGCGCTCGCACACGGCGGCGCCACAACGAAAAGCTTGACCTTCACATCGCGCGCGCAGCGTCGAGGATGCGCAACTGAACGCGTCGGGTGCCTTGCCAGATGTCGGCCGAGAGGCTTCCTGCGGTATGGATGCTCATCCCCCGCGCGGCGAGAAGAAAGTCGCCCAGAGGCGTCTGGAAGGCGCGAAAGGCGATCGCATCCAGTCGTGCACCATCCTGCCCCTCAAGAGTGACCTTGACGTGGTCCGTTCCGATCTGCCGCACATCACGCACCCTGTGCGCGGGGATCGCGAATACTGGCTGGGGATGACCGGAGCCGTACGGCCCCGCCTGCTCCAGCCGATCTATCAGATCGATGGTCGCACCGGACGCCGCCAAAGCGCCGTCGATCTTTACGGTCTCCGCTGCGACCAGATCGTGAACCGTGCGCGCGGCGCGTTCCTCGAGGAAGTGGCGCAGGCGTCCGAGATTGGCGCGCTCCACGGTCAGGCCCGCGGCCATGGCGTGGCCGCCGCCCTTGACGAGAAGTCCCTCGTCCACCGCCGCACGCACGACCTTGCCGATATCGAAACCGGCAATCGAGCGCCCGGAGCCGGTTCCCCGGCCATTGAGGTCGAAGGAGATGGCGAAGGCCGGGCGGCGGAAGCTCTCCTTGAGGCGGGCTGCGAGCAGGCCAACGATGCCAGGGTGCCAATTCTCGCGGGCCGTGACGATCACCGAGGCGCCTTCGCCAGTGCCATATTCCGCGAGCGCCTCGGCCTGCGCCTCCATCAACATCACCTGCTCGATCGCCTGACGCTCACGATTGAGTTCATCGAGACGTGCGGCGATGGCATCGGCCTCGTTGGTATCGTCCAGCGTCAGAAGGCGGCTGCCGAGTGCTGCATCGCCGATGCGTCCGCCGGCATTGATGCGCGGCCCGACGAGAAACCCGAAATGGTAAGGCGTGACGGGACCGCTGAGGCCGGCCTTTCGGAAGAGGGCGGCAAGGCCTGGGTTCTTCATATGGCGGGCGGCGATCAGGCCCTTGACGACATAGGCGCGGTTCAGACCCTTCAGGGGCACCACGTCGCAAACGGTCGCAAGGGCAACGATGTCGAGATGGGACAGGAGATCGAAACTCCCGGCTCTGAGGTCGCCACGCTCGCGCAGGACACGCAGCAGGTTGACGAGCACCAGCATGACGACACCGGCCGCGCAGAGGTGCCCCTGCCCCGAAAGGTCGTCTTCCCGGTTGGGGTTCACCAGCGCCACCGCTGGCGGCAGTTCTCCTGAGACCTGATGGTGGTCGATGACGACGACGTCGGTGCCGCGCGCCTGCGCACGTTGCAGCGATTCGTGGCTTGTCGATCCGCAATCGACTGTGACGATCAAACCCGCACCGTTATCGATCAGCTTGTCGATGGCAGCCGGGTTCGGGCCGTAGCCTTCGAAGATTCGGTCGGGAATGTAGATTTCCGCCGTAACGCCGAAATGGGTGAGCAGGCGATAGAGAATGGCCGAGGACGCTGCGCCATCTACATCGTAATCCCCGAAAATAGCCACGCGCTCTTGTCGCGCGATTGCGTCGGCAATGCGGACGGCCGCCTTCCGGCAGTCGGTGAGCTTGTCCGGATCCGGCATCAGGCTGCGGATGGTGGGATCGAGGAACGCGATCGCATCTTCCTGCTGGACGCCCCGTCCAGCCAGCACGCGGGAAATAAGGTCTGGAAGCCCGTGCACCTGGCTGATCGCCAGGGCCCGGTTCTGACCCGCCTGATCGAGCCGCGACACCCAACGTTGTCCCGTGACAGACGTCTCGACGCCGAGAAACGCGCGCGGAACCGGGTCCGGAAGTTCGCTCATCGGCGTCCGTTCCCGTCTGACATGGGCCGGCTGGCCGATATTGCGGACGAGGCGGCGCCGATCTCAGTAATCCTTCGGACGCTCGATACGAATGACCTGCGGTTCGCCGACAAGATAGCCTTCGCCCTTGATCGCCGCCACGGCATCGCGAACCGAATGTTCGGCCGTCGCGTGGGTGACGAGAATGATCGTCTGCGGTTTGCCGGTTTCCTGCGTGTGTTTGGAATGCTGCATGATCGATTCGAGCGAGATGCCGTTCTCGGCCATGCGGGAGGCGACGCTGGCGAAGACGCCGGCTCGGTCGATGACTTTCAACCGAATGAAATAGCCGCCTTCATGGCTCTGGATCTGGGCGCGCGTATACGGAATAAGCGCATCGACCGGGCGGCCGAATGCCGGAACATGCTGTGCTCCCGGGCGGCTCTTGGCGATGTCGGCGATATCGCCAAGGACGGCGGAGGCCGTCGCGTTGCCGCCGGCACCGGGGCCTACCATCAGAAGTTCGCCGAGGATATCAGATTCGATCGCGACCGCGTTCGTCACACCATCCACCTGGGCGATAACGGAATCGAACGGGACCATCGTCGGATGGACGCGCTGCTCGATGCCACCGCTATCCGTGCGCTGGGCGACGCCAAGAAGCTTGATCCGGTAGCCGAGATCGGAGGCCGCCTGAATGTCTTCGATGGAAATGTTCGTAATGCCCTCGAGGTAGATGTCGTCGGCTGCAATGGCGGTGCCGAAGGCAAGGCTGGTCAGGATCGAGAGCTTATGGGCCGTGTCGTTGCCCTCAATGTCGAAGGCCGGATCGGCCTCGGCATAACCGAGACGCTGGGCTTCCTTGAGGCATGCCTCGAAGCTCAGTCCTTCCTTCTCCATCTTCGTCAGGATGTAATTGCAGGTTCCGTTCATGATGCCGTAGACGCGGGCAATCGTGTTGCCGGTCATCGACTCGCGCAATGCCTTGATGACAGGGATGCCGCCGGCGACAGCAGCCTCGTAGTTCAGAAGAGCGCCGTGTTTTTCGGCGATACCGGCAAGCTCGATGCCATGTGAAGCCAGAAGCGCCTTGTTGGCGGTGACGACGTGGATACCGCGGGCAAGCGCGGTCTTCACCGCGGAATAGGCAGGATCGCCCGCGCCACCCATGAGCTCGACGAACACATCCATCTGAGCATCGGCCGCCAGCGTTCCCGCATCGGCAAACCAGATATCGTCGGCAAGCGCGATGCCGCGATCCTTGGCCCGATCACGGGCGGTGACGGCAACGACCTCAATGGGCCGACCGCAGGTCGTGGCGAGCGATTCACGGCGTTCGGTGAGGATGCGGACAAGAGAGGCGCCCACGGTACCCAAGCCCGCAATGCCGATTCTCAGCGCGTCTGCCATACTCATCATCCCTACTGTCTTGAAATTGTCCCGCCGCCACTGCGGCGGGAATATGTGTTTGCGATTGTTCGTCGCACAGCAAACGCCTAGCGGCGTGCGTTGAGCGAAATCACGTTGTGCAACGTGTCGTCCGCGGTCGAGAGGAACTTCTTCAGGTTCCGCGCCGCCTGGCGGATGCGATGCTCGTTCTCGACCAGCGCGATACGGACGTAATCGTCTCCCTGCTCGCCGAAGCCGATGCCGGGCGCGACCGCGATGTCGGCCTTCTCAACAAGCAGCTTCGAGAATTCGAGCGAGCCGAGATGACGGAATTTTTCCGGGATCTTGGCCCAGGCGAACATGGTCGCTTCCGGCGGCGGCACTTCGAAACCGGCTTTGCCGAAGCTCTCCACCAGCACGTCGCGGCGGCGCTTGTACACGGCGCGAACTTCCGCGATGTCGGACCCATCACCATTCAGGGCGTGCGTGGCAGCCACCTGGATCGGCGTGAAGGCGCCGTAGTCGAGGTAGGATTTCACGCGTGTCAGCGCCGAGATAAGACGTTCGTTGCCGACGGCAAAACCGATGCGCCAGCCGGGCATGGAGAAGGTCTTCGACATGGAGGTGAATTCGACAGTGCAATCCATCGCGCCGGGAACTTCCAGAACCGATGGCGGCGGCGTATCACCGAAGTAGATCTCGGAATAGGCCAAGTCCGACAGGATGACGATGTCGTTGCGTTTGGCGAAGGCGACGACTTCCTTGTAGAAATCGAGCGTTGCCACATGCGCCGTCGGGTTGGACGGATAATTGATGATCAGCGCAATCGGCTTCGGGATCGAGTGCTTGATGGCCCGTTCCAGCGGAGGGAAGAACGTATCGTCCGGCTCGACCGAAATGGAGCGGATGACGCCCCCCGTCATCAGGAAGCCGAAAGCGTGGATGGGATAGGTCGGGTTCGGGCAGAGCACGACATCGCCAGGCGCCGTGATGGCCTGCGCCATGTTGGCAAAGCCCTCCTTGGAACCGAGCGTGGCCACGACCTGCGTGTCGGGATTGAGCTTCACGCCGAACCGACGTGCGTAATAAGCGGCCTGCGCCCGGCGAAGACCGGGAATGCCCTTGGACGAGGAATAGCGGTGGGTGCGCGGATCGCGCACGACCTCGCAAAGCTTATCAACGATAGCCTGAGGCGTCGGAAGATCGGGGTTACCCATGCCGAGGTCGATAATGTCGGCGCCGCCCGCTCGCGCGCTAGCCTTCAGGCGATTGACCTGTTCGAAGACGTAGGGCGGCAGACGCCGGACTTTATGAAACTCTTCCATCTCTCTGACCTTGTCCAGAACGCCTGCATCCGGTCGGACGCGCGTGAGGGCGTTCTCTTGATGTAATGTGAACAGCGTATCGGCAAAATGATGACGCGTTCTCTTGCAGTATGCCTGTCGCAACCTTTCCGAAGCTGGCGTTTTTGCCAGCGTACCGGAAACACGACGACAGGGAGAGATCTGCGAACATCGCCGGACGTGTTCTACGGCCTGCAAAGCTGCAGCGCGACCGGAAACGCCTTATGAAAAAAGGCCGGATCCACCCCTCGGTCGACGTTCTGGCTTTGCGTCCAAACGGCTCGAAAGGCAAGCCTTAATTGCGAATCTCGTTGAGCGTGTCAGCGCCGTGATGTTCGGCGAGCGCGTTCAATTCGGCAAGGCGACGGCGGTACTCGGCTTCGGAGATCGCACCGGACGCGCGACGGGCCGAGAGCGCGCTCAGCCGCGTCGATACGCTGGCGGCCTCTTCGTTTGTCATTTGCGGTGCCGCAGCGGAAAGCCTGCCTTCGATGCGCGGATAGACGTCGGTCGGCACCGGGCGGGCCATCGTGGAGGTGTAGACCGGCGTGCGATCGGCCTGGGGAGTCGTGCAGCCGACGGCGGTGGCGCCAAGCGCGCTGATCGCCGCAATGCGCAGCATCGAATGTCCCGACAGCAATTTCATGGCATCCCTCTATAACCCGGATCGTGCGGCGGTTGCCGATTTGCGTGGCGCTTCCCGGCCCCGCATGGCAACATCCGCTGGCACTTGTAGTGATATTCCGGCAGAATGTAAAAAGCCAAAACAAAGAGATATGGCGGGAGGATCTGGTGGGAGACGACAAGACGACCGGCAACGGCGGACGCGCTTTTCCGGGTTTCGATCCCAAAGCGGTCGAAGCCTATCTCATCAAGGATCCCGAGACCCTGACCGTCAACCTTGCCCGTTCGCTGGAGCATGTTGGCAAGGCGGCGTCCGCATGGCTCGCACCGCGGGAAAGCGGCGAGAAGATCGACACGATCGCCGATCCCATGACGGATCTCGTGAAGACCCTCTCCAAGGTTTCCGAATACTGGATGTCGGATCCGCGCCGGTCGTTCGAGGCGCAGACGCATCTGATGACCAGCATGATGGGCATGTGGACTCGGAGCCTGCAGAAGGTCAGCGGCGTGGAAACGCCTGTCGAGCGGCCGAGCGACAAACGCTTCGCCGACCCGGACTGGGTCACCAATCCCTTCTTCGACATGCTGCGACAGGCCTATCTCGTTCTGTCGGACTGGGCGGAAAAGATGGTGACGCAGACGGAGGGGCTGGATGAGCATACGCGCCACAAGGCCGCATTCTATGTTCGGCAGGTCACCGAGGCTCTCTCTCCCTCGAACTTCATCGCAACCAATCCGCAACTCTATCGCGAGACGGTGGCCGCCAACGGCGCCAATCTCGTCAACGGCATGCGGATGCTCGCCGAAGACATCCTCTCCGGCAAAGGCGATCTGCGCCTGCGTCAGAGCGATACGAGCAAGTTTGCAATTGGCGAGAACATTGCGCTGACGCCGGGCAAGGTGCTGGCGCAGAGTGATGTCTGTCAGGTCATCCAGTACGATGCCACGACCGAAACGGTCCTGAAGCGCCCTCTCCTCATCTGCCCGCCCTGGATCAACAAATTCTACGTTCTGGACCTGAACCCTCAGAAATCCTTCATCAAATGGGCGGTGGATCAGGGGCACACCGTCTTCGTCATTTCCTGGGTGAACCCGGACGAGCGTCATGCGGCCAAGGACTGGGAGTCCTACGCGCGCGAAGGCATCGATTTCGCCCTCGATACGGTGAAGCAGGCGACGGGCGAAGATGAGGTCAACGCCGTGGGTTACTGCGTGGGTGGCACGCTCCTCTCGGCCACACTGGCGCTTCACGCGCAGGAGGGTGACCAGCGCATCCGATCCGCAACGCTTTTTACGACACAGGTCGATTTTACCCACGCGGGCGATCTCAAGGTCTTCGTCGACGAAGACCAGATCTCGCAGATCGAAAAGCGCATGAGCGAGAAGGGCTACCTCGAAGGATCGAGCATGGCGCTCGCGTTCAACATGCTGCGCGCATCCGACCTGATCTGGCCCTATTTCGTCAACAATTACCTGAAGGGCGTCGAACCCTCGGCTTTCGACCTTCTCTACTGGAACGCCGATTCGACACGGATGCCGGCTGCGAACCACTCGTTCTACCTGCGCAATTGCTATCTCGAGAACAAACTCAGCCGCGGAGAGATGATGCTCGCGGGCAAGACGCTCTCCCTGAAGGACGTGACGATCCCGATCTACAATCTCGCAGCGCGCGAAGATCACATCGCACCGGCGAAATCGGTCTTTCTCGGCAGCAGCGCCTTCGGCGGCGAGGTCACCTTCGTGCTCTCCGGCTCGGGGCATATCGCCGGGGTGGTCAATCCGCCCGACAAGCGCAAGTATCAGTTCTGGACAGGTGGTGCTCCGGTTGGCGAACTGGAAGACTGGATTGCGAATGCCGAGGAAACGCAAGGCTCGTGGTGGCCCAACTGGCACGACTGGGTGGCGTCGCTCGATGGCGAGCGGGTTCCCGCCCGGCGAACGGGCGGCGCGATGAACTCGCTCGAGGAAGCTCCGGGCTCCTATGTCAGGGTTCGCGCCTGAGCGACCGTCGGTTGCGCGGCGGCCGTGCACATATTTGCTGAACTTCAACCCTCTGAGCTGTGGTTTTACCATCCCGTTCATTGCCGACATCCGCCCTTGCCTCTAGCATAAGCGGCAGGTCGGCCTCACGGTTCGGCATGACATCCCCGGGAGGCATCCCCATGTGGGATCCAGAACGCAAAAGACGCTAGACAGGCAAGCAGGAAGAATCGGGCTATGGTCAACTATATCGAAGCGGCGGCCGCGCCCACACGGAATACCGGGGTCATCCGGCTTCACACGGCAGAGGATTTCGAAGGCATGCGGCGGGCCTGCCTCATCACGGCCCGCTGTCTCGATGCGCTTGTCGATGTCGTCAAGCCGGGTGTCACCACGGATGCCATCGACCGTTTCGTTTTCGATTTCGGCATGGAGAACGGAGTTCTCCCCGCGACGCTAAACTATCGCGGCTATACCAGATCTTCCTGCACGTCGATCAACCACGTCGTCTGCCACGGCATTCCAAACGACAAGCCGCTGCGCGAAGGCGATATCGTCAATATCGACGTGACCTATGTGGTGGGCGGGTGGCATGGCGATTCGAGCCGGATGTATCCCGTCGGCGAGATCAAGCGCGCAGCACAGCGGCTTCTCGAGGTGACGCATGAGTGCCTGATGCGCGGCATCGCGGCGGTAAAGCCCGGCGCGCGAATCGGCGCAATCGGAGAGGCTATCCAGACCTTCGCCGAGGCAGAGCGTTGCTCCGTGGTGCGGGATTTCTGCGGCCATGGTGTCGGGCGGCTCTTCCATGACGCACCGAACATACTGCATTATGGGCGCGCCAGTGACGGACCCGAGATGCGCGAAGGCATGATCTTCACCATCGAGCCCATGATCAATCTCGGCAGGCCGCATGTGAAGGTGCTGGCCGATGGCTGGACGGCGGTCACGCGCGACCGCTCGCTGTCGGCTCAGTACGAGCACGCCGTCGGTGTGACTGCGGATGGCTGCGAGATCTTCACGCTCTCTCCCGCCGGTCTCGACCGTCCCGGCCTCCCGGCGGCGTGATGGGGGCCAAACCTCCCTTTGATCCCGATGCCGAAGCGCAGGAGCCTGCGGACGAACGCGGCTTCTTTGCCGACCAGCCAGCGCGCACCACGCCTGCGGCCAAGCAGAGATCGTCGACAGCGAAACCGCCTGTCAAAGATGCTGACGAGGCGCACTATCACGGACACCGCGACAGGCTGAGAAGCCGTTACCGGGACAATGGCGATACGGCGCTCGCCGATTACGAACTCCTCGAACTCCTGCTGTTTCGCCTCATCCCGCGTCGCGATACCAAACCGATCGCGAAGGCACTTCTCGACCGGTTCGGCACGCTCTCCGGCGTTCTCGGCGCTCCGCCCTCCCTGCTGCAGGAGGTGAAGGGAATTGGCGAGGCTGTCGCACTGGATCTGAAGCTTGTCTCAACCATCGCCCACCGCATGCTGAAGAGTGAGTTGCGGGGCAAGAAAGTGTTGTCGTCGTGGTCTCAGGTGATCGAGTATTGCCACGCCGCCATGGCCAACGAGACTCGCGAGCAGTTCCGGATTCTGTTCCTCGACAAGCGCAACGCCCTCATCGCAGATGAAGTGCAGCAGACCGGCACCATCGACCACACGCCCGTCTACCCCCGGGAGGTCGTCAAGCGCGCGCTGGAGCTTTCGGCGACCGCCGTCATTCTCGTGCACAACCATCCCTCGGGCGATCCGACGCCATCGCGGGCCGACATCGATATGACGAAGACGATCATCGATACGGCCAAACCGCTCGGCGTCACCGTCCATGACCACATCATCATCGGCCGCGACGGCCATGCGAGCCTTCGGGGACTGCGGCTGATCTAGCTGGTTTCCCGGCTGCGGCCGCCCAAACTCGCGCAAGGCTTGCCGCCCTGTCGGTTTCCGGCCATTTTGCGTCGTTCACACAGTCTCCATGATTGACCTATAGGGCATTGACGCGCGACATTTGCCGCAACGCACAACGATTCATCATCATATCGGAAACACTCCATGATGCAGTATGACCTCATCGTCGTCGGCAGCGGCCCCGCCGGCCGTCGCGCCGCCATTCAGGCCGCAAAGCTCGGCAAGAAAGTGGTCGTGATTGAGCAGGGAAAACGTGTCGGAGGTGTTTCCGTACACACCGGAACGATCCCTTCGAAGACGATGCGCGAGACCGCGCTGAACCTCTCCGGCTGGCGTGAACGCGGCTTTTATGGCCGCGCCTATCGCGTCAAGGAGCAGATCAGCGCGGAAGACCTGCGCCGGCGCCTGCTCATCACGCTCGACCACGAGGTCGAGGTTCTCGAACACCAGTTTGCGCGTAACCGCGTGCAGCATATCCGTGGACGCGCCAGCTTTGTCGACGCCACCACCATGCAGATCGTCAAGGAAGACGGCGAAGTCGTGCAGGTCACCGGCACAAGCATTCTTCTAGCTGTAGGAACCAAGCCCTTCCGGCCCGACTACATTCCCTTCGACGGCAAAACCGTCCTCGATAGCGACGAGCTTCTCGACATCGAAGAGCTGCCGCGCTCCATGGCTGTTATCGGCGCCGGCGTTATCGGCATTGAATATGCAACCATCTTCAGCGCGCTCGATACGGCCGTGACGATTATCGATCCGAAATCGACCATGCTCGACTTCATCGACAAGGAGATCGTGGAAGACTTCACCTACCAGCTCCGTGACCGCAACATGAAGCTTCATCTCGGCCAGAAGGCCGACAAAGTCGAGCGACTGCCCGACGGCAAGTGCCAGATCACGCTGGACAGCGGACGGGTCATCATCTGCGAGATGGTGCTATTTGCCGCCGGGCGCATGGGGGCAACCGAGTCTCTGAACCTTGCAGCGGCCGGCCTGCAGGCCGACACGCGCGGACGGCTCAGCGTCAATCCGGAAACATTCCAGACCTCCGTGCCCAACATCTACGCCGCAGGCGACGTCATCGGCTTTCCGAGTCTCGCCTCAACCTCCATGGAACAGGGCCGGATCGCTGCACGCGTGGCCGTCGGCGCCATTGCCAAGGAGCCACCGAAGTTCTTCCCCTACGGCATCTACGCCGTTCCCGAAATCTCGACCTGCGGACTGACCGAGGAAGAGGTAAAGACCCGTGGCATCCCTTACGAGTGCGGCATCGCACGTTTCCGCGAGACGTCGCGCGGGCACATCATGGGTCTCGATTCGGGCCTCCTGAAGCTGATCTTCTCGCTCAAGACCCGCCGCCTTCTTGGCATCCACATTGTCGGCGAAGGTGCGACCGAACTCGTCCATATCGGCCAGGCCGTTCTCAACCTGAAGGGCACGGTTGAATATTTCGTCGAGAATACCTTCAACTATCCGACACTCGCGGAAGCTTACAAGATCGCCGGCCTCGATGCATGGAACCGCATGGGCGACCTGAAGGGCAGCGAGCACTAAACCGGGAAGCGCCGGCTGCAGACCACGAGGCTCTGATCTGCCTGCTCCGACCTTCTCCCCGCCAGCGGGGCGAAGGAACGTCCCGCTAGCGTTCGAGCTATCCAACTGCCTTTTTGTCAGAACAAAAAACCCCGCCGGCGAAACCGGCGGGGTTTTTCAGTATCCAATCCAGGCGTCGATTACTCGGCGGCGCTGTCGTCCGCAGCCTTCTTCTTGGAAGAAGCCTTCTTCTTCGGAGCAGCAGCTTCGGCGGTTTCCTCGCCTTCGGTGGCTTCAGCCTTGGCAGCCGACTTCTTCTTGGCGGACTTCTTGGCCGGCTTGTCGTCGCCGTCCTCGTCTTCCGCCATCAGCTCTTCCTTGCTGACCGTCTTATCGGTCACGCTGACTTCCGAGAGAAGGTGATCGACGACCTTTTCTTCGAAGAGCGGAGCGCGCAGCGACGCGGCAGCACCCGGGGTCTTCTGGAAGTAGTCGATGATCTGCTTTTCCTGACCGGGGAACTGGCGCAGCTGATCGAACAGCGAGCGCTGCATTTCTTCGTCGGTTACGGTAACACCGGCCTTTTCGCCGATTTCCGACAGGACGAGACCAAGGCGAACGCGGCGTTCGGCGAGCTTGCGGTATTCGACGCGAGCTTCTTCTTCCGTAGTTTCTTCATCGGCAAAGGTCTTGCCGGCCTGTTCCAGATCGGTGTTGATCTGGCGCCAGATGTTGTCGAACTCGGCATCGACGAGACGCTGCGGGGTGTCGAACTGGTACATTTCGTCCAGCTGGTCGAGCATCTGACGCTTGACCTTCTGGCGGGTCATCGAGCCGTACTGGCTCTCGATCTGACCGCGCACGATTTCCTTCAGCTTGTCAGCCGATTCGACGCCGAGCTTTGTTGCCAGTTCATCATTGATCTCGACGGTGCCGGGTGCTGCGACCGACTTGACCTTGATGTCGAAGGTGGCTTCCTTGCCAGCAAGGTTTGCTGCCGGATATTCGGCCGGGAACGTGACGGTGATCGTCTTTTCGTCGCCTGTCGAGGCGCCGACCAGCTGCTCTTCGAAGCCCGGGATGAAGCGGTTGGAACCGAGAACCAGCTCCGCGTCTTCGTCCTTGCCGCCGTCGAAGGCTTCGCCATCGACCTTGCCGAGATAGTCGATCGTGACGCGGTCGCCGTTTTCGGCTGCACCGGTCTTGTCTTCGAAGGTGCGCGCGCTTTCGGCGATGCGCATGATCTGCTCGGTGACCTCATCCTCGGCAATATCGACCACTTCGCGGGTGATCTTGATGCCACTGACGTCCTTCAGCTCGATAGCGGGAATGACTTCGTAGGCGAGCGTGAATTCGAAATCGGCTTCGGCGCTCAGGATCTTTTCGGCTTCTGCCTCGTCCTCGGTCATCGCCACTTCCGGCTGGGTCGCAGACTTTTCGCCGCGCTCCGACAGGATCTCGGTGGGCTTGTCGCGAACCAGCTCGTTGACGAGCTCGGCCATGATCGACTTGCCATACATCTTCTTGAGATGTGCAACCGGTACCTTGCCCGGACGGAAGCCGTTGATCTTGACCTTGTCCTTGGCATCGGCGAGGCGCTCATTCATGCGCGCCTGCATGTCCTTTGCCGGGATGACGACCTTGAGTTCGCGCTTCAGCCCATCCGCGAGCGTTTCGATAACCTGCATGTTCCAACCTTCATTTCACGTTGACAGGGCTCTGCCATTGAATGCTTCAGGCGAGCCGATCCGATTGCCGGGAGTGGCTTTACGCAAATAGAACGCCGCTTTGCAAGCAAAACAGCGCTGCCGCCGGGTCTATAACGACCCATTCGTCCATCTGGTGCGGGTAGAGAGACTTGAACTCCCACGCCTTACGGCACCAGAACCTAAATCTGGCGTGTCTACCAATTTCACCATACCCGCGTTCAGAAGCGGCTGCCTGGTCTCTACGGATGAGCGGAAATAACGAAATTCCTGCCGCAACCGGGTCCAAGCCTTCCCGAGCGCGGCGTCTCTATAACACCCGTTCCCTGGGGATCAAAGGGAAAATGCGGTTTTTCCGGCGATCGCACGTAGCGACGGCGAGACATTCGTCGGATGCTCCCGTCAGCTTGCGTTACCGCCTATCGGCAAGGTTTGCGCCCGCCGCATGGGTGCGATGCAGCAGACACCCTGCCTCTAATCGATTTGATTGGCTATATCAGTGTCATGACAACGCGCCGGTGAGAAATGCCGGCACTTCCAGAAAAGGAAACCGGACATGAACATCACCCGCTCTTTCTCCACATGGCGCAAGTATCGTCAGACCGTTTCGGAACTCGGCCGCATGAGCGATCGTGAACTGAACGATCTCGGCATCGGCCGCGGCGACATCCGCAGCGTTGCGCGCAAGGCTGTCCTCTAAGCCTGCACCCCGCGAGACAATCGACGTGAAGCGCCTCCCGGCTTAGCCGGGAGGCGTTTTTCGTTCGTGGATCGTGCAGATAACGCGCTACGACCGGATGCTTCGCAACGCGAATTTCTTGAGCTGCAAAATTGGTCAGACAGATCGTATGCGTGCAAAATGAGCAGGCATCTGCACAAATGCATGGCAGCTGCACAGTCTTTGCACTGCCCCTTCTCAAAACATGGGCGTATAAGAAGCGTCAACGAGATGGCTGAAACGAATGCCTCTCACCATGATACCGAAGGATAAGACCATGAACCCTATTCGCATCGCCAAGAGCTGGATCAACTACCGCCGCACCGTCGCCGAACTCGGCAACCTGTCGAACCACGCACTGTCGGACATCGGCATCACGCGTTTCGATATTCGCAACATTGCTTCGCGCTCCTACCGCTAATCGGCGGTTTTCGAGACGGTATGCCAACGGCGCTCTTCGGGGCGCCGTTTTTGTTTGCAGCAGGTGTGAGCATTCACGGCGGCACACGTGATGTGCCTGCCCTTCCGGGCGGAGCCGTTTTGCTCTATGAACGCGCCATGACGAAGCACAATTCCTATTCTCCCATTCATGTCATCGGTGGTGGCCTTGCAGGCAGTGAAGCCGCCTGGCAGATCGCTCAATCCGGTATCCCGGTTATCCTGCACGAGATGCGTGGCGTACGCGAAACCGAAGCGCACAAGACGGATCACCTCGCGGAACTGGTCTGCTCGAACTCCTTCCGCTCGGACGACGCGACCAGCAACGCCGTGGGCGTGCTACATGCGGAAATGCGTCTTGCGGGCTCGTTGATCATGGCCTGTGCCGACCGTCATCAGGTGCCCGCGGGCGGCGCGCTCGCGGTCGATCGCGAAGGTTTTTCGGCAGCGGTGACGCAGGCCATCGGCGACCATCCTCTGATCGAGCTGACGCGTGAGGAAGTCTCCGCGCTGCCGCCCGAATCCTGGGATCTCGCCATTATCGCAACGGGCCCCCTTACCGCACCCGCGCTCGCGGAAGCGATCCAGGCGCAAACCGGCGCGGACGCACTTGCCTTTTTCGACGCCATCGCGCCTATCATCCATACCGAGACGATCGACATGGATGTGTGCTGGTTCCAGTCGCGATATGACAAGGTCGGCCCCGGCGGCACCGGCAAGGACTATATCAACTGCCCCATGGACGAGGAGCAGTACAACGCCTTCGTCGATGCGCTGATCGCCGGAGACCGGATCGGCTTCAAGGAATGGGAAGGGACGCCCTATTTCGACGGCTGCCTGCCGATCGAAGTCATGGCCGAGCGGGGACGCGAAACGCTTCGACATGGTCCGATGAAGCCAATGGGGCTGACCAATGCGCACAACCCGACAGTCAAGCCCTATGCCGTCGTGCAGCTTCGGCAGGATAACGCGCTTGGCACGCTCTACAACATGGTCGGATTCCAGACGAAGTTGAAATACGGCGCGCAGGCCGACATCATCCGCATGATACCGGGACTCGAGCGTGCAGAATTCGCGCGCCTTGGCGGTCTGCACCGCAACACCTACCTGAACTCGCCGACCCTACTCGATCGTTCTCTGACCCTGAAGTCCCGGCCGGGACTGCGCTTCGCGGGGCAGATCACCGGATGCGAGGGCTATGTGGAGAGCGCGAGCATCGGGCTCCTGGCTGGTCGGTTCGCGGCAGCGGAGCGAAAAGGAGATGCCGTGCATCTTCCGCCGCCAACCACCGCGTTCGGCGCACTTCTCGGACACATCACCGGCGGGCATATCGTCTCGGACGAAGAGCCGGGCAAGCGCTCCTTTCAGCCGATGAACGTGAATTTCGGCCTATTCCCGCCGCTCGATCCCGGCGCGATCGTCAAGCCGGAGGGCGTGAAGCGGTTTCGTGGCAAGGACAAGGCCATCGTCAAGAAGAACCTCGTCGCGAACAGAGCTCTCGCGGATTGCGCCGTGTGGCTTGGGCAGGAGACCGGACTGCTTCGGTCAGCCTGAGTTTGCCCTTCCAAGTACGACCGTGCATTCGGCTCAGGGGCTGAAGCTGCCGAGAATCCAGAGGGAGACCTCGGCAGCCGTTTCCGCGTTTGCAAACTCGTAGGTTCCATCAAAGGTCGCCGTGTCGTTGAACGACAGCGTCAAGCCGCGGCCACTCTGGGCATGAGTGATCCGTACCTTGCCGGGGACGATCAGGTGGCAGAGATAGTGTCGTCCCTGCGATAACACGATGCCCGCTTTTCCGTCGTGAAGCCGCACGAAGAAGGCTTGGCCGTCGGCCGTCGGGTGGATGGCCCGGATCGCCTCGTTGGGGAAGGCGCGCCCGAAATCAAGAATGGCCTGCCCTTCGTCCGGTTCCGACAGATATTCAGCCTCCTGACGCTTCATGCGCTGGTAGATATAAGCCGCTGCTAAGAGCGATGCGGCGACGGCAAACCACGATATCATCGCATCTTCCCGATCTCCGGCATTGATGTGCCGGTCATGTCACGTAGCGGCTTCATCTCAAAAGCCTGTCAGAACCAAAGAGCATCGATGCACTTTGTCTCGTGCAAGCCGCTGGTCTCTCGAGCAAGCCGATGGGTAATCCCGTAGCGGCTGCGGCTTGCGTGGATGTGCCGAAATCTACCAGCGACCGCTCTGGGCTGCCCGCCACATCCACCACTGCCGCCGCCATTGCGGTGGAACGATGGAGTGCTCGAAAATATCGGCACCCGACGTCTCCGCGCGCTTGAATACCTTTTCGGCAAGTGCCACGCCTGCGAAGGCTGGACGGTTCTGCCGCGAGATGCTTTGCGATACCGCGCGTGCTTTGCCGAGATGCTCCCGCCCGAGGCCGGCCAGAGCCTGCACCGCGCGGGTGACCGCCGCACGATCCTCTGCACTCAGGAAAGATGCCCGGTCAAGGCCCGTGGCTGCGATAAGGTCGGCCGGGAAATAGACCTGGCCGCGCTGCCGATGAATCGGGGCAAGCATAAGGAGCCCGGCAATCGTCTGTGCAACCCCGGCATGGCCCGCAGCATCGGCCGAACTGCGCGCGGTTTCCGGATCGAGGATGAGGCAGGCGAGCTGGATCAGGGCCGAAGCGGTTTCCCCTGCATAACCTTCCAGCGCGCTCCGACTCTCCATCGGGTCGTCATAGAGATCGAAGACACGCGCATCGATCATGTCGAGCAGGACGCCGATCGGCAGATGTGCAGCGCGTATCGTGTGCAGCAAGGCTTCGGCGAGCGGATTTCCATCCGCCTTGGCGCCTGTCGTATCCTCCAGCGCGTCGCGCCACCATTGTAACCGGATCTCACCGGGAAGTGGTTCTCGCACGACATCGCGAACACGGGCGATCTCGGCGTGAAAAGCGTAAAGTGCAGCCAGCTGCCCCTGCTTTTCGGGCGGCGCCAACAGGCAGGCGAGATAGCGATCACGATCGCTCTCGCGCAGCGCGGCAAGGCTCGCGGAAAAATCTGGTATGCCGGGTACGGTGTCAGGATTGGCGCTATCGGACATGGGAATCGTTCGCGTCACACGGCGATGAGAGCGGCGGCGACGTTACGCTCCTCGGCCAGCATGATGTTATAGGTCCGAACCGCTGCACCTGTGCTCATCGGGTCTGATGAAATGGAGTGACTGCGGAAGGCCGTTTTCACGTCACCCGAAAGTGGCCGGATGTTTACGCCGGTGCCGACAAGGATGACCTCGATGTCAACAGCTTCTGCGATAACGCGATCGAAATCGGCTGCCGTCAAAGGCTCGCCTTCTTCCTTTTCCCAGCCGTAGATTCCCGAGGGAAGCAGCAGGAGCGAGCCGCGATGCGACATGCCGGCAAAGCGGAAACCGCCATTGCCGTAGGCATCGATAGGCGCCCGGCCGGGGAAATGGGCATTGCGAACTTCGATCGGTCGACGCATCAGGCTGCTCCCTGCATGTCGCGTGCGCGGGCGCGGGCACGCTTCAGCCGGAACAGGATGAGCACCGGCCCAGCGACATAAATGGAGGAGAAGGTCGCTACGGCTACCCCGAACATCAAGACGACGGCAAAGGGACGGATCGTATCGCTGCCGAAGAGGCTCAGCGCCGCCAAAGCCAGAAGCGTCGTCGCACCCGTCAACACGGTGCGCGACAGCGTCTGGTTGATGGCGGTGTCGATCAGGATTGGCAGAGGCATGCGCGGGAACCGGTTCAGGTTCTCACGGATACGGTCATAGACGATGACGGTGTCGTTCAGCGAATAGCCGACGATGGTCAACAGCGCTGCCACGCTCGTCAGATTGAACTCCATGCCGGTCACGACGAAAAGCCCGATCGTCAGAATGACGTCGTGCAGTGTTGCGACAATGGCGCCCGCAGCGAACTGCCATTCGTAGCGAGCCCAGATGTAGAGAAGAATGCCAAGCAGCGAGATGGCGACACCGATCGAGGCGGAACGCGTGAGGGTTTCCGAGACCGTGGGACCGACGACCTCGACACGACGGAGTTCGTAAGCACTGTCGAGCTCGTCGCGAATGAGAATAACGGCCGTCTGCTCGGCGTTCTCCCCGCCATCGCGGGACTGAACGCGGATGACGGCATCACGTGGCGAACCATAGGGTTCGACCGCGATGTCCCCGAGATTGAGCTCATCGAGACGCGCGCGAATATCGCCAATATTGGCATTGCCCTCGCGTGCCTGGACCTCGATGACCGAACCGCCCGAGAAGTCGATACCGAGATTGATGCCGAACAGACCGAAGAGCACGACGGTGAGGATCGAAAGGGCTGCCGTGACCGAGAAAACGTAGCGGCGCGCCGCCATGAAGCGGAACGAGAGGTGATCGAATATCGCCGTCTTGATGCCGCGGGGCAAGCGCTTGCGCGGACGGCGGCGCTGCCATGCCTCCAGCATCACGCGGGTCAGTGTGAAGGCTGTGAAGAGCGTAGTGACGATACCGATGGCGAGCGTGACGGCAAAGCCGCGAATAGAGCCGCTGCCAAGATAAAGGAGAATGATCGCGGCGATCAACGTGGTGATATTGGCGTCCACAATAGCGCCGAAGGCGCGGGCGAAGCCGAGCTGGATCGCCTGGCGGAAGTCGCGGCCGGCGGCTGCCTCCTCGCGGAAGCGCTCGAAAATGAGAACGTTGGAGTCCACCGCCATGCCGATCGTCAGCACGATGCCAGCGAGCCCGGGGAGCGTCAGCGGCAAGCCGGTCGCGGTGAGAACGGCGACGATCATGACCACATTGAGCACGACCGCGATGCTGGCCACGACGCCGAAGCGTCCATAGAAGCCGACCATGAAGGCGATGATGACGACCGTGCCGACTGCGCCGGCGATCAGCATGGAATCGATACTGTCGGAACCGCGGCCTGCGCCGATCGTGCGCTCCTCGGCAACAGAGATCGATGCCGGGAGGGCGCCGGCCCGCAGGACCAGGGCGAGATCCTGAGCGCCCTCGGGCGTCATATCGGCGGCAAGCCGCATGCGGCCGTCGGTAACGGCGTCGCGAATAAGAGGCGTCGCAATGACTGCTCCGTCGAGAACAACGGCCATGGTGGTACCGGCAACCACCTTGGTGGCCTCTGCAAAGCGGCGCGCACCATCCTCGGTGAAAACAAGATCGACCACCGGCGCGCCATTCTGCGCGTCCGTCGTGGCTGTCGCGTCCGCGATATCCGCCGTTGTCACCACAGGCTGGCGGCGTACGAGCGTGGCAACCGGCGGATCTTCCGCAGAATAAAGAACCTCGGAGCCTGCCGGCGGCGCGCCGGTCACGGCTTGCTCGACGGTCGAGGACATATCGGCGATGCGGAAGGAGAATTCCCCGCCCTGCCCCAAAACCGTCTTCAGCTGTTCGGAATCGTAAAGCCCCGGAACCTGCACGACGATTCGGTCGGCGCCCTGACGCCCCAGGCGCGGTGCAACCACGCCAAGTTCCACGAGGCGCCGTTCAAGCACGGCGATGCTGTCGGTGACCGCATCCGCAAGGCGTGCATCGATGCCTTCTGCCGTCAGAGCAAGCCGCGACTGGCCATCGGACGTGCCGACGAAGCGCAGCTCGCTGACGGCCTTGCTGCCGCGGCCGCGATCGACAGCGCCGGTGAGCGGCGCCATGACTTGCGGCAGGCTTTCCGCCTTTGCAGCATCCTGAAGAGAGAAAGTGATTTCCTCACCCGTCCCTGAAAGATCGGTGTAGGCGAGATTGGCATTGCGCAGCTGTGCCGCGACGGCATCGGTTGCGGCTTGCAGGCGCGTATGCGTTACATCATCGCGCTCCACTTTGAGCACGATCCGCGAGCCACCGGAAAGATCCAGCCCAAGCGCAACCTGGCGGGCTGGAACCCAGTCCGGCAGGCTATCGAGAAGCGAACGTGGCAACACGTTCGGCAGGGCCACGACGAGGCTCGCGAGAACGACGAGCCATACGAGGATAGTTCCCCAGCGTGAGGTTTGCGGCATGACGCTCCCGGCGCTTCGCAGTGGATCGATCGGATCGTCGTCTCTTGCCGCAAGCGGCCCGTTATTCCTTGACGGGCTCGCCCTTGACGCGGACTTCGGTCACACCACTCCGTACCACACGAATCTTGATGCCGTCAGCAATTTCCACTTCGAGTTCACCGTCATCGATGACCTTCGTAACCTTGCCGACGATGCCGCCGCCGGTGACGACCTGATCGCCACGGCGGATGTTCTTCAGCAGTTCCTCACGACGCTTCAAGGCCGTGCGCTGCGGACGGATGATCAGGAAGTACATCACGACGAAGATCAGCAGGAACGGCAGGATGGACATGAGAATGTCCGCGCTGCCGGCGCCGGTTGCACCTGGCGTCTGCGCGAAAGCTTCCGTAATGAACATCGATCACTCCTCAAATAACAACAATTGCAGCCGGTGGGCGGAACGCCCTATCGCGGAATGGCCGCACTATAAGAATGGCCGCTGCGATTGCAACGCGCCGAACCCTGCCTCTCGCATAGTTTATCCTGCCGCAGAAGGACTTTTCGGCCGTCGAGTGACCTTTCCCCAGACTAAGACGCGTGTTAGCGCAGCCGATACAGGTGCGGGCGCGCCTGACAGTACAGCGGAGAAGAGGAGACCGACATGAGCGAAGCGACAATCGAACGGCTGATGGAAGAGGTTCGACGGCTGTCTGCGGCGGTCGAGCGCATTGCCGGCCCCGCACCCGCGGTGAACGATCTCGACGCGGCGGAGTGCTTCGTCTGGGCGCCTTCGCGAAGCCACCTGCAGCCTGTCGCGCGACCGAACCGCATCGACCTCGCCCTCATCCAGAGCGTCGATCATGTCAGGGACATCCTTCTCGACAATACGCTGCGGTTTGCAGAAGGTTTTCCAGCGAACAACGTCCTTCTCTGGGGCGCGCGGGGTATGGGCAAGTCTTCGCTCGTGAAATCCGTTCATGCTGCCGTCATCCAGCGGACGGGTGTTGCGCTGAAGCTGGTGGAAGTGCATCGCGAGGATATCGCCACCCTGCCCCAGCTGATGGATATCCTTAAAGCCTCATCCGCTTCCTTCATCGTCTTTTGCGATGACCTGTCGTTCGACCATGACGACACGTCGTATAAGTCGCTCAAAGCCGTGCTGGATGGCGGCATCGAAGGACGTCCGGGCAATGTGCTTCTCTACGCGACCTCGAACCGCCGCCACCTGCTGCCTCGCGACATGATGGAGAACGAGCGCTCGACGGCAATCAACCCTTCGGAGGCGGTGGAGGAAAAAGTTTCGTTGTCAGATCGCTTCGGCCTGTGGCTGGGCTTCTACAAGTGCAGCCAGGAAGACTATCTCGCAATGATAGATGCCTATGCGCAGCATTTCGCGATCGCTATTTCCCGGACAGACCTCCATGCGCAGGCGCTCGAATGGAGCACGACGCGTGGAGGGCGTTCGGGTCGCGTTGCCTGGCAATTCATTCAGGACCTTGCAGGACGCACCCGCACGCGGATCGGGGACTGCGAAAGCAGTGCCTCGACGCAGTAGGCGCGCCGCCCCGAACAGCAAAAACCCCGGCATGCCGGGGTTTTTGCTCATTCGCATTCGCTGGCCGGATACCTACTATTCCAGGTAGGTTGCCGGATTGACGGCCGTCGCATTCTTGCGGACTTCGAAGTGCACCTGAGGCTGGCTTGCGGTGCCGCTCATGCCGGACGCTGCGAGTGTCTGCCCGCGCTGGATCTTCTGGCCGCGCTGGACCTTCAGCTCCGAAGCGTTGCCATAGACCGTGACAGTGCCGTCGTCGTGGCGCACGAGGACCGCGTTTCCGAGTTCCTTGAGGCTGCTGCCGGAATAGATGACCACACCGTTTTCGGCTGCCTTGATCGGCGTTCCCTCAGGTACCGAGATGTTGATGCCGTCATTGCGGTTGCCTTCGACATTGGCGCCGTAACCGGCGACGACGGCACCGCGGACCGGCCAGCGATACTTGCTGATCCCGGTGGCCTTGGGAGCGTCCGAACCATCGTCCTTGGCGGCGACTTCGTTGACCGACTGCTTTGCCACGGCCGGCGTATATTCCGTCGGCTTCGTGACTTCGGCCTTTGCCTGCTCCACCTTCGCCGTCTTCGGCTCGGCCTTCGGGGCAACACCCTTCGGAGCGACGGATGCCGTGGTCACCTCATCCGTGCCGGGCTGGGTGGCATTCCGGGCAACCGATGCCGTCTTCGGGAGCTTCAAAGCCTGACCGACACGAATGGCGCCGCTCGTCAGGCCGTTTTCCGCGCGAAGCTGATCGACGGAGACGCCGTTTGCCTTCGCGATACGATTTAGCGAATCGCCAGCCTTGACCGTGTATGTACCGGCCTTGTCGCCCTCACCAGCCACCGGCTGCTTGCCGGCAGTGGTACCGTTCGCGGTCGAGCCCTTTTCGCGGCTCTGCGTCTGCGTCGGCAGGATGGCAACGTCGCGGTTTTCCGGCAGAACAGGCTTGTTCTTCTGCTTGTCGACATCGAGAGCCGTCGCAGCCTGGGAAGCCGACGCCTTGGCAGCGCTACCGGCTGCTCCATAGGTGGGGATCAGAATGCGCTGACCCGGCTCGGCGTCGGAGCCGCGCTTCAGGCCGTTTGCCTTCAGAATTTCCTTTTCCGGCACACCGAAGCGGGTTGCAAGCGATGCCGTCGTATCACCCTGACGCATCAGCACGGCCGGCGCATTGACGGTAGACCAGCCGCTGGATGTACGAACAGTCGCCGTGTTGACCGGATCCGGCGCAGCCAGTGCGGGCGTCCTTGGGCGTGCAGAAGACGTTTCCGACGGAAAGGGCTGAGCGCTCGGGCGACGGGTCGGTTCGGCCGTCGGTTCAGCAAGCGTCGTGCGCTGAACGTTCATCGGCGTCGAGGCAACACGTGTGCGAGACACGGGCGTCACATTGACCGGGTCGGGGAAAGACTGACTGACCGCCGCCTGACGGGTGTTCGACATCGGCGGCATGTTGCCGCTACCGTCGAGATCTCCGCGCGGAACCGGCACCGAAGCGCTGGGAATGGAATTGGTCGTCAGGTCGGACGAGCGCGAAAACAAGCCTCCGAACCGGGACGAGTCCGAACTGCAGCCACTCGCCGCGCTCGCCAGGAGAACGGCCACTCCCAGACGGATGACCGATTTATGAACAGATGACGATACACTCAAACGCATGACGCTTACCTACTTGGAACATAGCCCCGATGTAGGTTTATTAAAACGTATTAGAGTTACCGGCGGGTTAAGACCCGGTCATCCTTTATGGTTTTAACCTCGCCCATGACGATTGCCATCTGCGGAATCCACAGGCGGATCAAAAGCTTTCGCGGTAAAAACGCTCGATTTCCGAATGCTCGGCGCGGCTCTGGGTAACGTCCTCGTAAGAAACCGAGCCACTATCCCAACCGAACATGTCGCCGGTGATCATCACACCCGGCGCATCGCCGGCCTGATCAGACGGTGTCGGCTTCTCGCCATCCAGGAGCACATCGACAAGCGTTTGGAACCCGCCAACCGTATCAATCCCGGACTCATCCTCGTACTCCATGGAACGCAGCCCGGCGACGGCGGCGTCGCGGGTACCGAAATAGCGCAGGCTATCCTGATCGTCCGGGCGCAGGTTGTCGTAATAGTCGATGAAGCCGCGGTAATAGGCCTTGTAGTCGCCGGTCTCGCCGTATTTTCCGAAAGCCTGATACTCGCGCGCGGCAAGCTGAGGGGAAAGTTTGTTGTTCCACTCGTCGCGTGTCAGCGGCGGATATTTCTCCTGTGCACGCTTCGTTCGCGAGAGGAAAAGCAACGTTTCCGCAGAAAGGGAGACGCGGGAGGACGGATCGTAATTGCCGCTGATGACGGCAGTGGGCGCCGATGCTTCACGGCTATCGACATCCGGCCGAACCTGGGGACGCGCGCCACGCTGTCCCGTATCATTGGTCGCGGTGATCGTCTTGCCTGCAATCTGCATGGACATGCTCCTTCCGCCTCAACGCCTTGGGAGCCTGCACCTCTGCAAAGCTCTGTGAGGTCTGCTTTGGGTTAGATCCCGAGGCTTGCACGAGGCTGGAGCAGGTTAACGCCCGGTTAACCCTTTGAAATAGCGGAAGTCTGATAAAGGTTTCCCGAATAGACGGAGCTGCCACACCGCTCACGCTGAAGGAATTTGAGTGATTCCAGGAGAGCACCGAGATAATGACGCGTCTCGTTGTCACAAGAACCCGAAATGCCTTGGCGCAACAGGCCTTAGAGGAAAGCCGCCATTTTCGGGACGATCGGCAGGTATGGCGCCTCGAACAGATCCTCGCGGTCGAAGCGGCTTCCTGTCCGCGTGAGGCGCACCATACGGCACTCAGTTTCGCTCACCATGATAGGCACCAGCAGCACACCGCCTGACACAAGGTGATCAGAGAACACGCGCGGCAGGCTGTCGAAAGCTGTCGTCACGAGGATACGGTCGAAGGTTCCCTCTCCGGCGAGGCCTGCATTGCCGTCTGCCTGCCGGACGATGACGTTGCGGATGCCGGCTTTGTCGAGGCTCGCCTGCGCGTTCGTCACGAGCGTCTTGTAGCGCTCGTAGCTCAGGACACGCTCGGCAATCCGCCCCATGACAGCGGCCGTGAAGCCGCTGCCGGTACCGATCTCCAGAATACGCTGCCCAGGCTTGACGCCAAGCGCATGGAGGGCGCGCACCGCAAAGTCGAAACCTTCCATGAAAGACCCGCAATCGAGCGGAACCATACGGGAGGAAAGCGCCTCCTTCTGGTAGGGTGCAGGCGCAAACAGGGTGCGGGGCGTCTCCTCGACGGCGTTCAGCAGGCCCTTGTTGGTGATGCCTTCCGCGCGGAGACGTAGCACCAGCGCGGCAAAACCTTCCTGCTCCAGCAATCGCGTCGCCATCCACCCGTCCCCCTCCTTCGGCAACGCGGCTCCCGGTCAGGAACCGCGTTACGCGCGCATCAACGCGCTGCTTCGATCCGCGTCAGTCCGCCCATGTAGGGCTGGAGGACGTCGGGCACGGTCACCGAGCCATCCTCGTTCAGGTAGTTCTCCATGACCGCGATCAGCGCGCGGCCAACGGCGGTTCCCGAACCATTCAGCGTATGGACGAATTTCAGTGCCTTGTCGTCTTTCGAGCGGTAACGCGCATTCATGCGCCGGCCCTGGAAATCACCGCAGACGGAGCAGGATGAGACCTCGCGGAACGTGTTCTGACCCGGTAGCCAGACTTCGAGATCGTAGGTCTTGCGGGCACCAAAGCCCATATCGCCCGTGCAGAGCGTCAGCACCCGGTAGTGCAGGCCTAGACGCTTCAGAACCTCCTCGGCGCAGGCGGTCATCCGCTCGTGCTCGTCGATAGACGTCTCGGCATCGGTGATCGAAACGAGTTCGCATTTCCAGAACTGGTGCTGGCGCAGCATGCCGCGGGTGTCGCGCCCCGCAGAGCCTGCCTCCGACCGGAAGGACGGCGTCAGCGCAGTGTAGCGCAGCGGCAGCTTGTCGCCGTCCACGATCTCCTCGCGGACGAGGTTGGTCAGGGTTACCTCGGCTGTCGGAATCAGCCAGCGGCCGTCCGTCGTGCGAAACAGGTCTTCGGCAAACTTCGGAAGCTGGCCTGTGCCGAACATCGCGTCATCGCGCACCATCAACGGCGAGGATACTTCCGTATAGCCGTGCTCGCTTGTGTGAAGATCGATCATGAACTGACCGAGCGCCCGCTCCATACGCGCCAGCGGTCCGGTCAACACCGTAAAGCGGGAGCCGGAAAGCTTGGCGGCGCGCTCGAAATCCATATAGCCAAGCGCTTCGCCTATTTCGAAATGCTCCAGCGCTTTATGGTTCCAGCCGGGACGCGCGCCAATGGTGCGGGCAACGGTGTTCGCATTCTCGTCCGCGCCGACGGGGACATCGTCCAGCGGAATATTGGGGAGGCGGGACAGGACGTCGAGAAGTTCCGCATCGATCGACCGCGTCTGGTCTTCGAGCGCCGGCATAGCGGTCTTGAGATCAGCCACCTCGGCCTTGAGGCGATCGGCAAGCTCGGTATTCTTCTGCGCCATCGCGGCGCCGATTTCCTTCGAGGCGGAATTGCGACGGGACTGAATGTCCTGAAGCGCCTGCACGAGGCCACGCCGTTTCTCGTCCAAGGCGATCAGGCTTGCCGCCTGGGCAGGGGCGCTGCGCTTTGCCAGTGCCGCGTCGAGAGCTTCGGGATTATCCCGCACCCATTTGATATCGAGCATCGATCAGTCTCCGGACGTGAGAGACCCGACATTCCGCAAATGACGCGGACGAAGACGCCAAGGACCTGCCGGGCCACGCAAGGAGACCGCGGGACCTCGTTTGGAGGATCAATCGGTCTTCTCGTCGGCTTCAGCTAGCTCACGCGACGCCGCATCTCTGGCGCGCTGGCGCTCGATGAGTCGGGCCGTATAGATGGAAATCTCGTAGAGAATGATCGCGGGGATCGCAAGGCCGATCTGGGAGACGGGATCCGGCGGCGTCAGAATGGCGGCTGCGACGAACGAAATGACGATTGCGTATTTCCGCTTGGCCGCCAGCGTATCCGCCGTCACGAAACCGACACGCGCCAGAAGCGTGGTGATGACCGGCAGCTGGAAGACAAGCCCGAAGGCGAAGATCAGCGACATGATCAGGCTGAGATATTCCGAGACCTTCGGCAGAAGCTGGATCGAGACCTCACCCTGCCCGCCTTCCTGCTGCATGTTCAGGAAGAACCACATGACCATCGGCGTGAAGAAGAAGTAGACAAGGGCTGCACCGAGCAGGAACAGCAGCGGCGACGCGATGAGAAAGGGAAGGAACGCGGCGCGTTCGTTTTTGTAGAGGCCGGGCGCGACGAACTTGTAGAGCTGCGTCGCGATCATCGGGAATGCGATGACCAGTGCACCGAACATCGCCACTTTGATCTGGGTGAAGAAAAACTCCTGCGGCGCCGTGTAGATCAGCCCCGCCGCACGGTGATCGAGACCTGCCCAGGACACGGCCCATTTATAGGGCTGCACGAGAACATTGAAAATCTGCTTTGCAAAGAAGAAGCACACCAGAAAGGCAACGAAGAAAGCGCCCACGGCCCAGATCAGGCGGGTCCGCAGTTCAATGAGATGGTCGAGAAGCGGCTGGGGCTTGTCTTCGATATCGGCGCTCATGCGTCGTCTCCGCTCTTCGGCGTCATCGGTATATCCATCGGCGCGTCGGCTTTCGCCGTCTTCTTCCGGCTCGCGATCTTCGCGCCGATCTCCGCAACATCGGCCTCGCCGACAGCCGCCGAAGCGCGCTTGCGTGACTTGGCGGTACCGGTGTCAATCACGGCCTTTACGGGTTTCTTGCGCGTAGAGGCGGCCGCATCCTCATTGACGGCGCCCGGCTCTGCCTTCACGGACCGCTTGCGGGACTTGGGCCCTACGGTCGCGTCGGCGGCAAGCGGAACACCGGATGAAACAGGCGCGGCAGGGGCAAGTGGCTTAACAGCGGCAAGCGGTGCGGACGTTACGGGCGTTACAGGAGCAGCGGCAACGGTATTCGGGGCGCTTCCTGCCGAAGCCGGGCGGCTCGCGGCAACAGAGCTCTGTTCGGCTGGAATCGCAACAGATGCCGCCATCTCCGGGGATGGCGGGATGTCTGAGGCGACGGAGGCCGGCTTCTCATCCGGGCGGGTCGCCTTCTGAAGATCGGCCTTGATATCGTTGCCCATCTGGCGAAGCGGGTTCATGGCTTCACGGAGACTGTTTGCAGGATTGAGCTTTTGAGCATCGCTCAGTGTCTTGCGCACATCGTCGAGATCCGCCTCGCGCAGGGCTTCATCGAATTGATGACGGAAATCGGCAGCCATGCCACGCATCTTCGACATCATCTTGCCGAAGGTCCGGAGCATCGGCGGAAGGTCCTTAGGGCCAACGACGATAATCAGGACGATGGCGATGACAACAAGCTCGGTCCAGCCGACGTCAAGCATACTCAGGAACTCCGGACATCATGATAGGGCGCGCGGCGCACGCTGCGCGCCCAGACTGCCTGATCAGCGCACTTCGTCGGATTTATGTTCGACAGTCCGCGGGTCGATGGGCGCACCCTTGTCGTAAGGACCCTTTTCATAACCGGGCTTGTCGTAACCGGGCTTATCCGCGACGTCGGCTTCATCGTCGGTCATGCCCTTCTTGAAGCTCTTGATGCCTTTGGCGACATCACCCATCAATTCGGGGATCTTGCCGCGACCAAAGAGCAGCAGAACGACCACGAGCACGATGAGCCAGTGCCAGATACTGAATGAACCCATTCTCTTAAAACTCCCTGCAAATCCGACAAACACACCTCGGATGGCCTGCCTGCGCTGTTCCACTGTCTCAAGCCGTCAAGCCGGCGTCACCGCCCTGCCCCGACCCCTGGTCTCTGTCGGCCGGCGCGATTCTCCGCGAAGAAACGTCAGCCTGCTTTTCCGGCAAAGATCTAAAGGAAACGGTGATGTCACGCAATGCTCACGCCGTTCAATCCAGCGAGAGCGTCTACCTGCTTATCATGGTGAATATCAGGCAGGCTCATCGCCGATCGGTGGAAGGAGACCGAGCTCCTCCAGATCGAGGGCGGTAATCGGGTCTTCGTCCGCCGACAGGTCCTCGTCGCCGGATGGCAGCGGCACATGGAAGTTGGGTGGTATACGGCCGGCAAGGAGGCCCGCCCCCTTCAGTTCTTCCAGTCCCGGCAGGTCGCGCAGCTCCTCGAGGCCGAAATGGTCGAGAAAGTCACGCGTGGTCGCGAATGTCACCGGGCGACCGGGCGTCCGTCGGCGACCGCGAAATCGGACCCATCCGGCTTCCATCAGGACGTCCAGCGTACCCTTGGATGTCTGCACGCCGCGGATGTCCTCGATCTCGGCGCGGGTGACGGGCTGGTGATAGGCAATGACGGAAAGGATTTCGAGCGCCGCGCGCGACAGTTTTCGCACCTCCGGCGCGTCGGACGACAGGGCGAAGGAGAGATCGGCTGCCGTGCGGAATGCCCAGTGGTCCTCCACCTGAACGAGGTTGACGCCACGTGGCGCGTAGAAGGCCTTCAACCCAAGCATGATGCTGCGAACATCCGTGCCACCCGGCAGGCGCTGTGCGAGATAGGTCTCCGACACGGGCTGAGCCGAAGCGAAGACCAGCGCCTCGGCGATTCGTTGCAGCTCATCGGCCCGGTGTGCATCGTCTCTCTCGCGAACGAGGATGCCGTCTTCGCGGACTTCAGCCATTGCGCGCTTCCAGTTCTGCGATCTCGTCCTCTGTCATCGGGTTATCGCCGAGCCGGACATAGATGGGCGCGAAGGCTGCCGCCTGGCGGATTTCCAGCCGACCCTCCCGCACCATTTCCAGCGAGGCAGCAAAAGCACTGGCAACAGCGCTGACCCGCTGGCGGGGATCGCCGACGTACCGCAACAGAAAATCGTCGAGAGCCGTCCAGTCCGACAAGCCGCCCATCAGCCGCGCGAGAATAAGGCGGGCATCGGCAAGCGACCAGACCTGCCGGCGCTCGATCGTCACCTGCATTACCGCCTCGCGCTGGCGCAGACTCGCATAGGCCTGAAGGAGATCGTAGAGCGAGGCCTCGAAAGCGGACGTCCGTTCAACGGGTATATGCTCCGGCGCACCACGCGCGAAGACGTCGCGACCGAGCCGATTGCGGTTGACGAGCCGCGTTGCGGCGTCCCGCATGGCCTCCAGCCGCTTCAGCCGGAAGGCCAGTGCCGAGGCCATTTCCTCACCCGACGGCCCGTCGTCCTTGTGCGGCTGGGGGATGAGGAGACGGGACTTCAGGAAGGCGAGCCAAGCTGCCATGACAAGATAATCGGCTGCCAGCTCCAGCCGGATCGAGCGGGCGCTCTCGATGAAAGCGATATACTGCTCGGCAAGCGCCAGTACGGAGATCCGCGACAGATCGACCTTCTGGTTGCGCGCCAGGTGCAGCAACAGATCCAGCGGACCTTCGAAGCCGGCGATATCCACCACCAGTTCCGCCTCGTGCAGCGCCCGCTCGTCGGCCTGCCAGTGCGCATCCATTGGCACATCACCGGGCGCGCGTTCGCGACCATCGGCCGGGCTCATCCGGCGATGTCCACAACAATTGCAACTGCCAGCGAAACGTCATGCACCCGGAAACATCTCCAGAAATTCTGCCCGCAATGTCGCTTCGTCGGCATCGTCCGGCTCGCGAAAGCTCGACATAACGATGTCGGCGCGGCGAAGAGAATCGCCCGAGAGAACCGGAACGACACGCGATACGGCCAGCATCTCCTCCATGATACCGTGGCAGTGAAGGACGAGATCCAGTCCTGCCTCGACGATACCCCTCGCGCGGGTCTCCATGTCTCCAGCAAGCGCGTTCATCGACACGTCGTCCGACATCAGAAGTCCATCGAAACCGATATGCCCGCGAATGACCTCGTCCACGACTTTCCTCGATGTCGTCGCCGGCCTATCCGGATCGATCGCCGTGAAGACGATATGGGCGGACATGGCCATCACCTCGGATTTGAGGGCGACGAACGGCACGAAGTCGCTGATGGCAAGCTCTTCGAAGGTGCGGTCGACCACCGGCAGTTTATGATGTGAATCGACGAGCGCTCGCCCATGGCCGGGCATGTGCTTCATGATGGGCAGCATGCCACCTGCCTTCAAACCTTCTGCCGCCGCAGCCCCAAGGGCTGCCACGGCTTGGGGATCGGAGGAATAAGCCCGGTTGCCGATTGCCTCGCTCATGCCTTCCGCGGCAACATCGAGCACCGGCAGGCAATCGACATTGATGCCGTATCGCATGAGATCGAAGGCATGAAGGCGCGACATGAGCCAGGCCGCCCGCAGGCCCTTTTCCGGGTCGGCATGGAACCGGGCGCCGATAGCGGCCGCATTCGGATAGGCGCCGGCGAGCGGCGGGCGAATACGCTGCACGCGTCCGCCCTCCTGGTCGATCAGCACGAGCGCCTGCGGATGACCGATGCTTTCGCGAAGGCTGGCAACAAGATCCGAGATCTGCGACGCCTCCCCGATATTGCGGGCGAACAGGATGAAGCCCCATGGACGCTCATCGGCAAAGAAGGCCCTCTCATCAGCGGTCAGCGAGAGACCCTTGCAGCCGGAGATGAATGCTTTCGATCCGCTCATGGCGTTACCCTCATGCTTTGTTTTCGTCGTGCTCGTTCGGTTTAAGGACGGATGATGCCGGAGAGCAAGAGACTTATGTTTTGCCTCCCGTCACCGCCTCAAACGCGGAAGGGCGCAGCCGAAGCCGCGCCCTCTCTCTTCAACCTTCGGCCGACCCTTAGCGGGTGACCAGGCAGCTGCCGCCAGCGCTCTTCAGACGCGAGCAGAGAGCATTTGCCTCATCACGGCTGCCGGCAGGAATGCGGACGCGGTAGTAGGTACCCTTGCCAGCAATGTCGGCCTTCTTGATGTCAACGCCGCGACCGGCGATGACGCTGCCATACTTGCCGGAAAGGCTCTTGTAGGACTTCTGCGCCTCGGCTTCCGACGGCAGCGATGCGACCTGCACCACATAGCTGCCGGGAGCGATCGAAGCGGTCTGGACGGGCGATGCTTCGGCCGGAGCGGCAGTTGCAGGCGTCGCAAAGGTATCGACCGGCTTGCGTGTCGCTTTGGCAGCTTCGACCGGCTTTGCTTCCGGAAGCGGCTGGGCTATCGCGACATCGGCTGCGGGCACCGCTGCATTGGCGGCTGCCGCCAGCGCACCGACATCGTCCTGCGCGGCCGTCGCAAGCGCCGGCGTGTTCGGCTTGAGCGTGCTGGTCTTGACCGTCTTGACGTCCGGCTCGGCTGCGGCAACGACGGCCGCTTCTTCCGGAGCAAGATCCTCCCGGGCAACGAGCGTGCCATCCGGGCGCACGATCATGGTCCGGACCTTGCGCGGTGCAACGGCCGGCGCGGCATCATCGTTTGCGGCACTTGCCTGCGCATCGCCATCGTCAGGCATCAGGCGGTCTGCGCCCTCGTCATCGGCCGGCGACATCCCGTCGAGACCGTTCATGCCTTCGAGCGGCAGGCTCTCCGGCGTCAGCGTGCGCTGAACGACGTCGATCGGCTCTTCGGTCGAAGACACCAATGTGCCCTGCTGCGGTGCATCTTCCTGTGCCCCGGCCACACGGTCGTAGACGGCCTTGTCCTGGTTCGGAACGGTCTTCCCGCCCTTCTCGACGGGCACCATTTTGGTCGGCGTCTTGTCGGCGAGAATGATCTGTGGCTCGCCGCTCGTAAAGGACGATCCCACGCTGCCCATCAGGGTGTAGGCGCCCACGCCGCCTGCGATCAGCACGATGGCTGCAGCACTTGCAAGAAGCAGCAGCTTGCCGCGCGGTCGAGCTTCGTTGTCGTTGCCATAGGTCGGCTCGGCATAGCGATCGCCCTGCCCGATGACCTCCTGGCGCTGGCTGATAGAGCGGCGGAAGTCTTCTTCCATCGCCCGCTCGAAATCGGCGAACTCTTCGTGCGAGGCACGTGCGGGGGCGGCGGCACCGGCGATACCGGCAGCCGTAGCCGCTTGAACGCCACCGTTTACACGTTCCGAATCGTGGCGACCGGCGCTGAAAATCTGCGCCATCTCGGCGTCGATATCGAGGTCGTAGTCGCCGGCATCGAGCGGATGGTTCTGCTCCTCGACGACAGGCAGCTGCGGCACATCGATCTCGCCGGTTGCAGCAACGCCGTAATCAGCTTCGGCGATCAGCGAGGGATCGAAAGGAAGTTCCACTTCGGTAAAGGGCTCGACCGGCTCTTCGATCGCGGCAACCTCTTCGGTCGCCATATCCAGCTCGAGCTCGATGTCGGACAGATCGATCTCGAAATCGTCGAGGTCGAAATCCGGCTCGGCTTCCGCTGCCGTCACAGGTGCCGACTGCGCAACGGGTGCGATCATCGGCGCCGCGATAGCGGACGCCTGGGGAACGGCAGACGCCATGACCGGGGCGGCAGCGATAGGCGCTTCCGCAACCGGCGCCGGCATAACCGGGGCAACAGGCGCCGGGGGCGCCGGAGGCAGCGGCGTTGCGAAGGTGCGCGGCGCACCACCATTCAGCGCAACCGGGGTCGCGCGGCTGAAATTCGGCGTAAAGGGATAGTTGTTCTTTCGCGCGGTTTCCGCAGAAACAGACGGGCGCGCGGTTTCCGCAGAAACAGACGGGCGAACCGGCATGGCCGGCACAGCGAACCGCTCGACGGTTTCCAGCAGCGGATCGGCGACAGGGCGGACAGGCTGCTGAACGGGCGCAACACTTGCAACGGGCGCATGGCGCACGGGCTCTACCGGAACCTGTGGCACAGGAACCGGCTCCGGCGCGGAACCGAGTGACATTTCGAGCTCATGGCCGAGGTCGAGCGATGGCTCCGGCTGAGTCTCGAACACGGGCTCCGGACGCGGATCGAAGGCAGGCTCGACAGGCCGCGGTGCCTGCTGAACAGGCTGAGGCGCCTGAACCGGCTGGTAGGGCTGCTGCGCGGGAGCAGCTACAGCCGGCTCGGTGCGGAAAACAGGTTCAGGCGCGATGACAGTCCGAGGCTCGGGAGCCGTCGGCGCGTCGAATGCCTCGAACTCCCGCATCAGCTCCTCTTCAAGATCGACAATAGGGTCGTAACGAACCGCTTCCCGATGACGCTCCAGCTCCTGGAGCTGTTGCAGGGCGGGACGATTGTCGTAGCCGACAATGCGGGCCAGCTCGCTCAACGGATCTTCATCCGGGAACGAGTTCGGGTCCACATCCGTGCTTCGTGCCAACTGTTTGTCTGCCATTCGCTCCACTCACAAATACTGGTCCGGTCGTGCCAGTCCAATATGGGGAAATGGTGACATGCTATCGCATCTCGTTCGGGGCGTCCGTCCCTGTGATACCAAGGCCGGACCTCAAAACAGAGGCAACCGCATGCACCAGTCCTAGTCTGGCAAGGCTCAATTCTCTACTTTTATCGTTAATAAAGCGTAAGCCCGGAAAATCTTTGCCCTTGTTCCAGTGCCCGTGGAACGCGCTGGCGAGATCGTAGAGGTAAAATGCGATGCGATGCGGCTCTTGCGCCAGTGCCGACGCTTCAATGATCCGCGGATATTCTGCCAGCTTTGCGATCAGCTGCAACTCGCTAGGATCCGCGATGTGCGTTCCCAACGCCTCGGCATAGTCGATGGCGTCCAGGTCGAGATCCGGAAACGCCTCTGCGGCCTGCCGGAAGATCGAGCGGCACCGTGCGTGAGCATATTGAACGTAGAAGACCGGATTGTCTTTCGATTGCTCGGTGACCTTGGCGAAGTCGAAATCGAGCGGTTCGGAGTTCTTCCGGTAGATCATCATGAAGCGCACCGAATCGCGGCCGACCTCATCAACGACATCGCGCAACGTGACGAAATCGCCCGACCGCTTCGACATCTTGACCGGCTCGCCGTTGCGGTAGAGCTTGACGAGCTGGCAGAGGAGCACGGTCAGCTTGACCGAGCCGCCGGAAACAGCGCGCGCCAGCGCTTCCAGCCGCTTGACGTAGCCCCCGTGGTCCGCGCCCAGCACGTAGATCATCTCTTCGAAGGCGCGGTCGAACTTATCCTTGAAGTAGGCCACGTCGGCTGCGAAGTAGGTGTAGGAGCCGTCGGACTTGATCAGCGGGCGATCGATGTCGTCACCGACATCCGTCGAGCGGAACAACGTCTGCTCGCGGTCCTCCCAGTCTTCCGGCACCTGCCCCTTCGGTGGCGGCAGGCTTCCCTTGTAGACATGGCCCTTGAACGTCAAATCGTTGATGGCGGAGCGGATGCGCTGCGCGCCGTCGGCATGCAGCGTGCGTTCCGAGAAAAAGACGTCGTGATGAACGTTGAGCGCGGCCAGGTCCTCGCGGATCATCGCCATCATCGCCGCGATGGTGCGCTCCTTGACGAGCGGCATCCAGCTCTCCTCAGGCATCTGAAGCAAGCTTCCACCAAATTCATCCGCCAGCGCCTGGCCAACCGGAACGAGATAATCCCCGGGATAGAGGCCCGCCGGAATCTCGCCGATCGTTTCGCCCAACGCTTCGCGGTACCGCAACATGGCAGACCTGGCGAGGACGTCGATCTGCGAGCCCGCGTCGTTGATGTAATATTCCTTGGTCACATTCCAGCCGGCAAAGCCGAGCAGATTGGCCAGAGTATCCCCCACGACGGCACCCCGGCAGTGGCCGACATGCATCGGACCTGTCGGGTTGGCCGACACATATTCGACGTTGACCTTGCGCCCGGCACCGATGGTGCTCTTTCCGTAAGCCCCGCCCGCCGTGACGATAGCTGCCAGCAATTTCTGCCAGTAGCCGACAGACAGGCGGATATTGATAAAGCCGGGGCCGGCGACCGAGACCTCGGCAATATCTCCGTCTTCCCGAAGCGCCGCGGCAATGGTTTCGGCGAGCGCGCGCGGATTCGTGCCAAGCGGCTTGGCCAGCACCATCGCAGCGTTCGTCGCGACATCGCCATGGCTCGGATCGCGCGGGGTTTCGACCGCCACACGCGAAAAATCAACCTCCAAGCGCTTTTCCTTCACCACTTCAATGGCTTCAAGGACGTTCTTCACTCTTGCTTCGAGGTCGGCGTAAATGTTCATGATATCCATCATCCGGGAGGGCGCGCCTTATAAGGCTGCGGTCCGCATCAAGGTGGCCCGGCTCTCGACAGACCGAGATCTTCAACCGGGCGGGTGCTGGCGCTCTAGCGCAAATCCGGAGTGTGGTCAAACAAACGCCGATGTGTGGAAATCGCGTATGTATCGGTCATTCCAGCGATGTAATCGGCCACATGACGAGCCTTTGCCGGCTCGCCAAGACCTGCAATCTGATCGATCCAGTAGTGTGTCTGCATCTCGCGCGGCTCGGCCATGAACGCATGATAGAGATCGACAACGATCCTGGCGGCATTCTCGCGCACCCGCATGACATCAGCGTGCCGATAGATGCGGGTCATCAGCATGCGCTTGATCTGCCGGTCGGTCTCCGCCATCTCGGGCGAAAAGGTCGCCACGACACGGCCGGCCATGCGGATATCGGTGGCGCTTTCCGGACGGATATCGCGCAGGTTGCCTTGAGCAACCCCGATGACATCCTCGACCATCGCGGTGATCTGGCGACGCATGATTTCATGCGTGAAGCGCGCGGCCTCCAGACCCGGATATTTCGCCCGGACCTCCTGCATGAGACCGGAGAGAAACGGGATGTCCTCCAGCATGTCAAAGGTGAGGTAACCCGAGCGCAGTCCATCATCGATATCATGCGTGTTGTAAGCGATATCGTCCGCAATGGCCGCAACTTGCGCTTCGAGACTGGCGAAAGTGCCGAGTTCCAGATCGTGCAAGGCGCAATAGTCGAGAATTGGCTGAGGTACGAGGGGGTGACGCGGGTCGGCGGCCGGCCCCGTGAGTGGCCCGTTGTGCTTCACCAGCCCCTCAAGACTCTCCCATGTCAGGTTCAGCCCGTCGAATTCCGCATAGCGCCGCTCCAGCTTGGTGACGATGCGAAGCGACTGCGCGTTGTGATCGAAGCCACCATGTGCGGACAGGACATCCTGAAGCGCATCCTCCCCCGTGTGACCAAAGGGGGTATGCCCGAAATCGTGAACAAGCGCCACGCCTTCTGCCAGATCCTCATCGAGGCGCATCGCGCGGGCCAGAGCACGCGCGATCTGCGCGACTTCAATCGTGTGGGTCAGTCTCGTGCGGTAATGATCGCCATCGGCCGCGATGAAGACCTGAGTCTTGTGTTTCAGCCGGCGAAACGCCGTGGTATGAACGATGCGGTCGCGGTCGCGCTGGAAATCGGAGCGCGTGGTGCTGGTGCCCTCGGGATAGAGCCGTCCCCTGTTCGTCCAGGGATCGGACGCGAAAATCGCCCGCTGTCCGGTGCCAAAACCCAGTGCATCCTTGTCCAAAGCCATTTGCATGCAGCATCCCATTGACGCGGTTTTAAAGCCTTCATACCTATAGTAACGGCCGCACGAAAGCGTTGACTGCTCTTCTAGGGCATGAACCGTTCAGAATCATGACGTTGGCGGCCATGGCGCAGACCATGCATACAGATTCCGCCGTAAGCGGCGACAAACTCTCCGGATCTTGACCCCGGCAGGAGACACGATAATGACCGAGACCACCGTTACCCTTTCCGATGCCGCAGCAAAGCGTATCGCCACGATTCTGAAAAGCGATGCTGAGAAGCACGCGATGCGCGTTTCCGTCGAAGGCGGCGGTTGCTCCGGCTTCTCCTATAAGTTCGATCTGGTCGATGACGGCTCCGACGACGATCTCGTTCTGGAAAAGGGCGAGGCGAAAGTACTGATCGATAGCCTGTCGCTTGTCTACATGGAGGGGTCAGAGATCGACTTCGTCGACAATCTACTCGGCCAGTCGTTCCAGATCCGCAACCCGAACGCGGTCGCGAGCTGTGGCTGCGGGACGAGTTTTTCGATCTGAGACCGGAGACACTCCGGATCAGGATCTGATAATCCAGATCCGGAAATCGACCTAAATTATTGTAATAATTACATCAAAGATATGGCGATCCGAGCCAGAAGACACGATCGAGAAGTCGCGTCACGAAGGGCCGGGCGCGCAGCGCGGATAAGGTCACCTCACTGGATGCGCCGTGAATAGCTTCGAAGCGGCGCTCAAGATCGGCCGCGAAGGTCGTATCGAGCACTTCCAGATCAATCTCGAAATTGAGCCGGAGCGATCTTGGATCGATGTTGGAAGATCCGATATAGGACCAGCGCCCGTCGATCGTCAGCAGCTTGGAATGGTTGAACGTGCCTTGCGCCCGCCACACCCGGCAACCGCCTTTCAGAACCTGATCGAACTGCGCGGTCATAGCCCTGTCCACGAGCGTCAGGTTGTTGACGGCCGGCACGATGATATCGACATCGACGCCACGCAGCGCGGCCGTCACGAGAGCGCTCACCAGTTCCCGGTCCGGTAGAAAATAGGGTGACATGATCCGGATATTCTTGCGGGCAACCGAAATCGCTCCCATCAGCATCTTGTGATTGGCCTCGTTGGCGCGGTCGGGCCCGGTGGGTATGGCGCGCATGATCATCGGCGACTTGCGCTCGCTGTCCGGCGGCGGGTCGACACCCCAGAGGTCGCCTTCGAGAACCTCGCCAGCGGCAAACTGCCAGTCCTCGCAAGCGATATGCAGCAGATCCGCGACCACAGGGCCTTGCACTGCGAAATGCGTGTCGTGGGCCTCCTCCGCCATCGCGAATTCCGACGTGAAACCGGCGCGGATGTTCATCCCGCCTGTGAAAGCGACGGCGCCATCGACCACAAGGATCTTCCTGTGCGTGCGCAGGTTGGCATAGGGCAGACGCAACCCCATGACGATGTTGCCGTTGAAGGTTCGCGTGGTGACACCACCCTTGCGCAGATGGCCGACGATGCTGGGCACGGAGTAACGTGCGCCGACGGCGTCTATCAGCACCCGCACCTCAACACCGCGCGCGGCGGCGGCGATCAGGGTCTCGGCAAAGCGCAGGCCGATCGGGTCTCTATCGAAGATGTAGGTCTCCAGCAGGATGGAGCGTCTGGCGCCTGCGATTGCCTCCAGCATACGGGCATAGGCGATATCGCCGCCTTCAAGCATGACGACCCTGTTGCCCGCTGACATATGGTGACGGCTGACCTTGTCGCCGAGAACCTTCATCGAGCAGAAACGCTGCCCGAAGCGTTCGGCGACGAGAGCATCGTTGACATCGAACCGCCGAAGCGCGTCCGCCGTACGGTCTTTCAGCAGCGAGCGCTGCATACCGACAGAACTGCGCCGGATGCGGTTGATCCCCGCGATGGCGTAAATGATGGCGCCAAGGACCGGAGAGAGGACGATGACCCCGACCCACCCGAGTGCTGCCCGCACCTCTTCCTTGGTCATGGTGGCATGGATGGCGGCGGGAACGCCAAGCAGCACCGAGAGAACGGCGAGGATATGCGGCCAATAGGTGGCAAGCGTCTGGATCATGCTCCCGGGTTTATCCCTTCTCATCGACAGTGGCGTGACGTGCCCGATACGTGATGTCCTGACTTAGCGCAAAGGGACACAAACGTGTATCTCGGACGGCAGAATAATGCTGCTTGTCCATACCTCACCCTGTCGCTGCCGGATGCCTGAAGCCGGGAGGAACGCGATTTTGCCTCGGACGCGTTTGTCAAAGCGGTTGGTGCGCTTTAAGACGACGCGGTAGCCACAGGAGACAGAGACCATGAAGATCGCGACCTGGAACATCAATGGCGTCAGGGCCCGCATCGAGACTCTTCTTGCCTGGCTGCAGGAGTCGCGTCCGGACATCGCCTGCCTGCAGGAGATCAAGACGGTTGACGAGGGTTTCCCCCGCACTGAAATCGAGGCACTCGGCTACCATGTTTTCACCCATGGCCAGAAAGGCTTCAACGGCGTTGCCTTGCTGACCCGGATCAAGCCGGACGAGATCACCAACGGTCTCGCCGGCGATGACGAGGATATCCAGTCCCGGTTCATCGAAGGCGTCTTCTCCGTCGAAGGCGGCGTGATACGGGTGTGCTCGCTCTATCTGCCGAACGGGAACCCGCCGGAGACGGAAAAATACACCTACAAGCTCGGCTGGATGGAGCGCCTGCACGACTTCGCCGCGTCGCGGCTCCGCTTGGAAGAACCGTTGATCCTAGCCGGCGACTACAACGTCATCCCGGAGCCGCACGACTGCTGGGACCCGCGTGTCTGGGAGAACGACGCCCTCTTCCTGCCGCGGACGAGAGCCGCCTTTCGTCGACTGGAACAGCTCGGCCTTACCGACGCCGTACGCGCGACCACCGACGCGGCTTCTCACTACTCCTTCTGGGATTATCAGGCCGGCGCCTGGCCCAGGAACCACGGCATTCGCATCGACCACCTGATGCTGTCGCCGGAGGCGACCGACAAGCTCATCTCCACAGACATCGAGAAGCATGTGCGCGGTTGGGAAAAGCCATCAGACCACGTACCGGTCATCGCGCATTTCGACTTCAAGCCGATCGAGGTTGTTGCGGCGTGACGCTGCATCTACCTTGGCGTGATTTTCGGATGACAGCCGTGTTGCCGCGACCACGGAGCGGCAGAAGCACATTCGTGTATGATTTGCTGTGAGGTATTCTCAGTCCGCTTCGCCGGGACGGATCGCGTGGGACATGTTGATGGCGACGCGGCGGTCAGACTCGGTGGCCAGCGAGAAGGCCTGCTCCTGCATCGGCTGCAGCCACTGCCTATCCTTCGGCGAGCACTGGTCGAGCGCTGCGGTCATGTAGGCAAGGCCGCGAACGGTCTGGCCTTCCTGGAAAATGACGTTGCCAAAGACGCCCATGGCGCCGGCATGGCCCTTCTTGCGGGCACGGTTGAGCCACTTCTTGGCCTGCTGGACATTGACGCTGCCGCCATCGCCCGAAAGCAGCATCTTTGCGAGCTGAAACTGCGCTTCAGCAACACCAAATGTCGAGGCTGCCTGAAAGTAGAGTTGACGTGCCTGGCTGAGGTCGGCTGAAACCGGTGTATCCGGGATACCGCGGCGGTAATATCCGGCGAGGGAGATCAGCGCATTGACGAAATAGCCTGTATCCTGCGAGCCCGGCTCGACGCCGTTTTCGGCGATCTCGCTATAGATCTTGAAGGCTTCGAGATCGTTTTCGGTGACGCCATCGCCATCGGCATACATATTGGCAAGGGCCCAGCGAGAGGCTGTGTGGCCTTTTTCGGCGGCATAGCGGTAGGCTTCGACAGCCTCATCCTTGCGGCCGTTCTTGTAGGCGGAGAAGCCAAATTTGAAAAGCGCGAACGGGCCGGATTCCTTCGTGACGCCGGCATTGGGATCGAAGGCGCGAACCGCGCCGCAAGACGCACCAAGCGCTGCCGCCAAACTCAATACCACCAACGTCAACGACCTGCATTCGCGTAGCATATTCGTCAAAATCTTCCGTTCAACCCGGCTCGCCTCATGTTCGATCCGGCGCTTCCCCACTCGATTCATGCCTTGCCGAAATACCGCAACGACCCCTCGCCCGCATTCCGCATTCGCAACCGCTGCCGCCTGCTGTCGTCTTGGGTGCTCCAGCCAAGCTAACGCCAATTTTCGGCGACACTGCGGCCCATTCCCGACCCTCTGGAAATCCGGGTTTCCCCGGACTGGATCCACCCACAGACGTCCTCGAAGATCGTCATGTAACATCATGAAACATCACTACTTCGTTTCACCTGCAGAAAAATCTTCCGTTGACCCTTCATAGCGTCATCGCGGGTTCATCTTCCTGCGGCAAGAGATCGATGCTCTCTGTTTGTGGCGGGAAATAGACTGAAACAAGGGCCCGCCGGGGCCGCCAAGCCATTCAAACCGCGTGTTGCGGAATCATCACAAATTGCGTGTGTCCGGGGCGAATTTCCCGTTACACTCCTGTCGAACAATCTCAGTCTGCGCCCACCCCTCAGGAAGCAGACAAACACGCTGTTCGTGATCTCTCGGGGGGAGTGACAGCTCCCCTGGAAGCCGAACGATCGGGCCTGCCGCGCAAAGCCGCCCAGCGGCTTCCCAGCGCCGACATGCACTGAACAAGCACTGAGGCTCTCGATGAACGTGAAGGAGGGCAAAGGGACGTCTGAGCGCCCTCGGGGCGGCCGAGACGTTTCCGACAGCCGCCATGTGTCTCCCCTGAGCAGCGCGACGCCATCTGCGTGTTCAAACAAAAACGCCCGGCTTTTAAACCGGGCGCTCTCGTGATTTACCTTTGGTCGCTGCGGATCAGAAGCGAACCTTCAGCGACGTCGAGACAGCGGTGACGACGTCGTTGCCAAAGTCGTAGCTGACATTGTTGCCGAACGGAACACCATTGACTGTCGTCGAGCGGGAGGAACCGCTGGTCAGGATGCCGACGGCGCCAGCCAGACGGAACTCGACGTTTTCGACCGGCTTGTAGGCAACCCCCGTTCCAAGCGTCCAGGTGTCGCTCTGCGCGTTGATGACGGTGCTCGTGCCACGATCCCAAGTGAGGCTGACAGCGCCGCTCCACTGATCGTTGAACTTGTGCCCGATGCCCGCCGTAACCGTCAGGCCATCGCGGTAGAGAAGGTCAAGGCTGGTGCAGGGTGTCAGCGGGCTCGTCGTTGCCGGGCAGAAGCCGACCGACTGCAAGACGCTCCAGTCCGTCCACTTGATCGAACCGAAGGCCAGCCAGTCGGGTGCGATACCGCTCTGGATCTTGTACTCCAGCGACTGGGGTACGGATGCGTCACCTGTTACAGAATATTTACCGAACTGGATCGGGCTGGTCGGACCCAAAGGACCGGGTACGCGGACTTCGCTCAGGTCGATCGTGCCTTCGATATCCTCGAATTTGACTTCGCTGTTGTAGACAAGGCTTGTCAGGAAGGCATATTCCGGGATTTCATATGCCAGACCGACGCGACCGCCCCATCCGTTGTCTTTCAAATCCAGTCGGCCGATACCGTTGCCCGTGCCGTAGACGTTCGGCGCGACCAGACGCTCCTTGTACCCTTCAACCTCCTGGTAGAAGGCACCACCGATGACGCGGATCTTGCCCGGACCCATCGCCCACTTGTAGGAACAGGTAACCGCGTAATTGTCGGTTTCGATCTTTGTCTTGGTGTTGTCGTTGGCGCCGATCCAGTTACGGCCGGGATTGGTGTAGGCACCGAAAGGCTGCGAGTAGTCGGCCATGCAGTCGATACCGCTGTCGCCGAGAGCAGCTTTGATGCCGACGCGCGGCACCCAGTAGCTTTCCGTGTCGCGCGTCGAGGTGGAACCGCCGCCACGACCGTCGGCGCCCAGACCGTTTGTCGGGTTCGTGTCACGGCCGTTCTTCAGGTCGCGCTGCGGATTGACGTATGTCGTCGTCGCCTCGAGGGCATAAGCGGAGGGATCGAAGAGAAGATCGATATTATAGCCGCCGCGTTCCAGGCCACCTGCCTGAGCCGACGTTGCTGTCGTAGCGGCGAGAACTGCCGCTGCGATGACGGACCGTGTGTTGTTGAAATTCATGCAACCTCCCCCTCAACGAAACGACATGCCCTCGGATGTCGCCTTATTGAATACGGGGATATGCGAATACAGACCGAATGCAATTCCCAGAAATTGATGGTCACATCTCACCGCGTGTAAAATTTGACGTAAGAATTTCGTCTGCAAGCCGTATATCGACCAATTTGGAAATTTTTTTCCAGAAAAGTGATGATCTTTGACGGGGGAAGCATGAATTTCCTCTCCGCCCTGCACTGTCACCAACATGCCACAACCTGCCATTTTTCAGGCATGTTTCACCCTCTCAGCGTACCCAAGGGAACTTTCCGGCGTGCTTGGAGATGGATGCCATTCTTCCGTAACGCCGCTGAGTCGCAGACCGCGAAGACGCCGCTTCCGCATTCGCGTTTCCAAACTGAAAAAGGTCGCAACGATGTCGCGACCTTTTCATTCTCTTGCTCATCGTCGGATGCAAAAGCGTAAAAGTAAGCCTTAGCCCGCATCCGCGATACGCCCGAGGGCAACATCGAGCGCGGTCTTCTGGCCGTCGAGTTCCACCAATCTCTCACGCTCGGCCTCAACCACCTCCGGCTTTGCGTTCGCCACGAACTTCTCGTTCGACAGCTTGCCAAGGATGCGCTGGCGCTCGATTTCGACCTTGTCGATCGCCTTGGCGAGGCGAGCCTTTTCGGCAACGAGATCGATCAGGGCGCCGAGCGGCAGGCAAAAGGTTGCCTCGCCGACCACGATCTGCGCGCTGCCCTTCGGCGCTGTCGTTGCAATGTCGATGGCATCGACGCGGGCGAGACGACGGATAGCGGCGGAGTGCCGCTCCAGCCGTTCACGTGTGGGAATGCCGGCATCGACCACCACCAGCGGCGCGATTGCCGAGGGAGGTACGTTCATCTCGGAGCGAACCGAACGGATGCCCGAGACGAGATCGATCAACCAGTTGATTTCCGCCGCAGCGTGCTCATTGGCAAAACCGGCAACCGGCCATGCGGCGTGGCACAGCAGGATGTCCCGCTCGGCGCCCTCGTCGGCTGTCGCCGCCCACAGTTCCTCCGTCATGAAGGGCATGAACGGATGAAGCAGCTTGTATGCCGCTTCGAGAACATAGGCGACGCAGGCCTGGGATTCGGCTTTTGCAGCTTCGTCTTCGCCGGAAAAGACCGGCTTCAGAAGTTCGAGATACCAGTCGCAGACCTGATTCCATACGAAACGATACAGGCCGCTTGCCGCTTCATTGAAACGGTAGGTCTCGATGGCCGTGGTGACGTCGCGGGTCGTACGGGACAACTCGGTCAAAATCCACTGGTTGACCGGGAGGACGCAGGCCTCCGGCAGGAAGGACGGATCGGCTTTCACGCCGTTCATCTCGGCAAAGCGCGTGGCGTTCCAGAGCTTGGTTCCAAAGTTGCGATAGCCGGCGATACGAGCGGGGTCCAGCTTCACGTCGCGCCCCTGCGCCGCCATGATGGCCAGCGTGAAGCGCAGAGCGTCGGCTCCGTATTCGTCGATCAGGTCGAGCGGATCGATGACGTTGCCCTTCGACTTCGACATCTTCTGCCCGTTCTTGTCGCGAACGAGGGCGTGGACATAGACGGTGTGGAACGGCTCGACCGGGCTGCCGCTCTCGTCCTTCATGAAGTGAAGGCCCATCATCATCATCCGGGCAACCCAGAAGAAGATGATGTCGAAGCCGGTCACCAGAACGTCGGTCTGGTAATACTTCGCCAGCTCCTTCGTCTGGTCGGGCCAGCCGAGGGTGGAAAATGGCCAAAGCGCCGAAGAGAACCAGGTGTCGAGAACGTCTTCATCGCGCGTCAGAATTTCGCCAACGGCAAAGTTCTCGATTCGGTCCTGAACGAAGGCCTTCATCGGGCCTTCATGCGACAGGTAATGCTGGATGGCGGCGTGCAGCGCCTCTTCCTCGGACTTCTCGACGAAGACCTGGCCGTCCGGTCCGTACCAGGCCGGAATTTGGTGCCCCCACCAGAGCTGGCGGGAAACGCACCACGGCTGGATGTTTTCCATCCACTCGTAATAGGTCTTCTCCCAATTCTTCGGAACGAAGTTGGTCCGGCCCTCACGAACGGAAGCGATGGCGGGCTTTGCGAGCGTTGCCGCATCGACATACCACTGTTCGGTCAGGCGTGGCTCGATCGGCACGCCGCCGCGATCGCCATGGGGAACCATGTGCTTATGCGGCTCGATCTTGTCGAGCAGGCCGCGTTCCTCGAACAGGGACACGATGATCTTGCGGGCTGCAAAGCGCTCGACATTCTCAAGGATCTCGATGAGGGCATCCAGCTCCCCGGTCGCAGGCAGGCCTTCGAGGAAGTCCTCATTGTCCTTCAGCGTGACGTGGCCATCGATCGTCAGGATATTGATCTTGCGCAGATCATGACGGCGCGCGACCTCGAAATCGTTGAAATCATGGGCTGGTGTCATCTTGACGGCGCCGGTTCCGGCGGTCGGGTCGGCATAATCGTCGGCAACGATCGGAATGCGGCGACCGACCAGCGGAAGCACGACATGCCGGCCGACGATTGCGCGATAACGCTCGTCTTCCGGATTGACGGCGATGCCCGTGTCGCCGAGCATGGTTTCCGGCCGCGTCGTTGCGACGACCAGATAGTCGCGCGTCTCGAACTCGGTCGGCTCGCCCTCTTCGTTGAAGGCAACAGGATGCTGATAGGTGACGCCCGGCTCGAGCGGGTAGCGCAGATGCCAGAGATTGCCGGCAACCTCGATCTGCTCGACCTCGAGATCGGAGATTGCAGTGAGAAGCTTCGGATCCCAGTTGACGAGGCGGTTGTCCTTATAGATCAGACCCTGCTTGTAGAGCGTGACGAAGACCTCGAGAACCGCCTTGGAGAGTCCTTCATCCATGGTGAAGCGCTCGCGGGACCAATCGCACGATGCGCCGAGGCGCTTCAGCTGATTGAAGATCAGCCCGCCGGACTCGCCCTTCCATTCCCAGATGCGATCGACAAAGGCCTCTCGGCCCATGGCGCGTCGGCCTGGAAGCTGGCGTTCCATCAGCTGGCGCTCGACGACCATCTGGGTGGCGATGCCGGCATGGTCCATGCCCGGCTGCCACAGCACATCCTTGCCGCGCATTCGCTCGAAGCGAATCATGATGTCCTGCAGCGTGTTATTGAGCGCGTGGCCCATATGCAGAGAACCGGTCACGTTCGGCGGGGGTATGACGACGCAGAAGGGCTCGGCGCCGGGCTTTGCGCCCGCACCGGCGCGAAAGGCGTCGGCATCGTCCCAAAGCTTGGCGATACGCGGTTCGATCGCAGCGGAATCATAGGTTTTGTCAAGCATTTCGGAACCAAACGTGCTGTGGATGTGGGAGGCTTGTAAACCGGAACCGAGGAGGCGCGCAACGTTCCGCCCCGTGAATATGGGATGCGTCGGTGAAGGATGCCAGGCAGCAGGGTTTAGCGGGAGACTGTTACGCCTGCCCGCAGGCCTTTCGCTCCGTCGGATTTCGACAAAGCGTCAGCCTGCGCGACAGGGAGAGAGAATGATCGGCTTTGCCGAACGTCACTCCCGAGACGGTGTCAGCGGCGAGGGCCGCGGGCTACGCGTTCGATTTCCTCGCGCACGAGGCGCTCGACAAGGGTCGGCAGGTTGTCGTCGAGCCATTCCTGAAGCATGGGACGCAGCATTTCTTCCGCAATTTCATCGAAGGAGCGGCGCGGACTGCTGTCGATTGCCAGCGCCAGATCGCCGAACGAGCGGGCCACCTGCTCGCTCACGGCATCTGAAAGGATTGCGGTGACGTCCTTCTCCCGAACCTGCGTCGAAACGCTGGGGACCAGCGGCTGTGTGGCTGGCGTTTCCGGTTGTGTCGCCACGGTCGCTCCCGAATTTGCGGTCTCGGAGGAAGAAACCTCGTTTGTAACAAGGTGCGGCGCGACAACGTTGCGCGCCATGGCGCGGATGGACGCCTCCACCTCTGCCTGATGCGCAGCGTCATGCTCGCTCTGCGTCTCCTCGGCAACCGGCTCGCGGTAGGCACGAGGCGGTTCCGGCTGGAAGGGCGCTGCGGCGCTTGTCTGCGGCCGAGGTTGCTGCATATCCTCTCGGGGCGCGGCCGCCTGCGGTGCCCTTGCCGGCAGATCGCGGGGCGCGACAACCGTTTCTCTCGGCATCGTCTGGCGCTCGGAGGCGGCACGGACGCGGGCCGCAACGTCTGCCAGCGAAAGCGGCGCAGACGGCGCTGCGCGGGGCGGCTCTGCCTCGCCATAGGAGGCAGACGGCGCGTGCCTATGCCCTGTATCCGCATCGGCGTCAGAGGAAACGAAATCCGGGAAGACGGTGTCGTCGATCGTCAGTTGAATGTCTTCGGCCTGCTCTTCGTCAAGGTAGGCCTGGTCGCTTGAATAATAGCTGTCCGACATCGGACCGTGGTCATTGGCAGGAAGACCAGGACCGGTCGCCTCGTTGCTTTCGATGATCTTGCGGATCGAAGCGAGAATTTCGTCCATTGACGGTTCGCGCGCCAGGTTCGATTGTGCCATTGCAGATCCTCGTTTCATTCAAGGCGCGCCGCCGTTTCGCGCAGAGCCTGATGACCCTTAAGCGACTTGTCCATTTGGCGGAATGCCGCGAATCATCCTCTCGCGATGATGCACAGATTTGTTTCTCCCGTCATCCGGTCTTGCAGGCAAACAAGACGCGGGCGTTCAGCGTCCCTCTACGGGCTTGAGACCGAACCATTTGTTCTTTACCGCCTCATAATGCTTTTCCGGTCGGTATTCTGCGACATTGAGGTTCTGTCCGCGGACGGTGAGCGCGCCCATGCTGGCAAGCAGGGAATAGCTGGCGACGACGGCATTGCGCTGCGATGCCGCAAGGCTTTCGCGCGCAATCAGCACGGATTGCTGGGCGTCGAGAACGTCGAGCGTCGTGCGCTGTCCCACCTTGCGCTCCTCGATGACGCCGGCCAGCGCCTGATTTGCAGCCCGGATCTGCTCCTTGTTGGCCGTGATGGAGGCTCGGGCAGCATCCAGTTGGGCGTAGGCGCTGACGACCGTTTTTTGGACATCGAGCCGGACGCTGTCGACCGCGATGCTTTGCTGACCAGCGCGCTCCTTGGCCTGCCGCACCTGACCATACTCGGCACCGCCTTGGTAGATGGGCACCTGTAGGCGTGCCGTGATCGAGCCGGAGGTATTGTCGACACCGCCGTTGTTGAACGAGTCGCCCGTGTTGCGGCTGACAGAACCCTGGATCGTCACACCGGGCAACATAGTCCCTTCCGCCTGCTTCACCCGGTAGCCCGCAGCATCGACCGCATATAATGCAGCGATGATCTGCGGATTGTCCCGAAGGCCCGCGGCAACGGCCTGGTCGAGCGTGCGTGGCATGCCCGTCTTTGCCGGTGGCGCTGCCTTGATATCTCGAGGTGCGCCGCCGACGATCTGTACATAGACCGCCTCACTCTGCTTCAGTTGCGATACGGCTGTAGCAAGCAGTGCCTTCGCACTTGCGAGTTCCGCCTCGGCCTGACTGACGTCCGTGCGGGTCCCCTCGCCCACCGTCAGCCGCGCATTGGCCGCCTTCAACTGCTCCTTGAGGAAAGCGAGGTTTTGTCGCCGAATGCCGACAACCTGCTGGTCACGCACAATATTGGCGTAGGATTCCGCAGCCGACAGGAGAATCGAGATTTCGTTGGCCTTGAGGCTTTCGCGATTGGACAAGACGGTCGATTCGGACGCCCGGACGTCGTTCAGGGTCTGGAAACCGTCGAAGATCTGCTGCGTGATCGTCAGTCCGGCAGAGCCTTGGTGGAAGTCCCGCGGGCGCGTCTGCAAATCGCTGTCAAAGCGCGTCTGCGTGCCGGTCGCGACTGCGGAAACCTGTGGTCGGTACCCGGACTTGGCGATCGTGACGGACTCGTCCACGGCACGAAGGCCGGCGCGTGCCGCGTTCAGATCCGGGTTGTTGGCATATGCCTTCGCCATGGCTTCGGCGATCGTATCGGCGGAGGCAGGCGAAACGAGAGCCACCGCGAGTATGGTCGTGATGCGCAGCATTTTCATGCGATGCCTCCAGTATGACAGGACCCAGCACTCCGGCACCCGCACATCGACTTAAAAGGTTCTGCCGCAAAAGCCATGCCGAAGGTCGGAACAGCTGCTACCGCAAGATCATTCGATGCCAGCACTGCGCCTCCATGCGCAAGACGGAGCCGGCCCTACGTAACCGAACGGTCGTCCGGCGTTGCTGTTGCGCATCAGGTCGTCCCGAGGCAGGCAGGTATCCAAGCCCGATCTAATTGACCAGCATGGCGCCGGGCTGACCATAGCATCGGCGCCTAACCATAACGGATCGAAGGCCGACGCCTATGCATGAAAAAGCCGGGCCACGTTTCCGTATAGCCCGGCTTTCTACCTTCATCGAATGCTTGGTGATCCGAAGATCAGAACACGAATTCCTTGGCGACGCGAAAGCCCGGCAGCGGCTTGACGGCCGTATTGAAGGCCTTGCGCTCTGACACTTTACCGCCTTCGCGCATGAAGACCTTTGCACGCGAAGCATTGCCGAAGCCGACGACAGCGATGAGCCGACCACCATCGCGCAACTGCGACGTCAGCGCAGCAGGGACCGTCTCGATCGCGCCATTGACGAAGATGACGTCATAGGGGGCCTTTGTCGGGTAACCGGCTTCGAGGACACCCGTCACGACACTGACGTTCGCGTAGCCTAGGCTGGACAGGTTTTCCTTCGCCTGCGCAGCCAGCTCCGCGTCGCTGTCGAGCGCGATCACATCCTTGCCCAGCAGAGACAGCAGAGCGGACGTATATCCGGTCGTGCAGCCGATCTCGAGAATGGAGTCTGTCTTGGCGATCTCGCCAAGCTGCAGCAGCTTCGCCAGCGGCGACGGCTCCATGACGTACCGGCCGCCGTCTGCCTGGGAAACGGCAATATCCGTGTCGATGTAAGCGAGTTGCTTACGGCTTTCGGGAACGAACGCTTCGCGGGGAACCGCCAGGAAGGCGGAAAGGACCGTATGAGAGGTAACATCCGTGGTGCGAACCTGGTTGTCGACCATCTTGATACGTGCTGCTTCGAAATCCATCGCGCGTGCCTCTTCGATCCGCTTTGAACGCCGCCCTTGCGGACACTGTCCGGACGACCTGCGTCCGCCGCAACGGCGGACTGCCTTGCAAAGCTCATAAATCGCCGCATCGTGCGTTTCAAGCGGCGAATGCAACGATGGGCAAATCGCCCCGTATCTCGTGCGCTTCAGGCGTTCACCGCGCTGGCGCGCCTTCGAGGCCAACCAGCGCGATCTTGCTGTAGCCTGCCTGCTGGATCCGGTTCATCAGGTCCATCAACGCGCCGTAATCGACGGACTTGTCGGCGCGCAGCAGGATTCGTGTCTGCTTGTTGCCCTCGGTCATTCCGTCGAGATCCGCAGCGAAACGGGATGTATCTGTCGTCTCGTTGCCGAGCGCGAGCGTCAGGTCGGATTTCAGCGTGATGAACACAGGCTTGTCGTCGCTGCGTGGCGTGGGCTTTGCCGCCGATTGTGGAAGATCCACTTTCATATCGACGGTCGCCAGTGGCGCTGCGACCATGAAGATGATCAGGAGCACCAGCATCACGTCGATGAAGGGGGTGACATTGATCTCCGCATTTTCCTCGAGATCGCCGCCACCGCTGTCGCCAAGTCGCGTTGCCATGGTTCACCTCATCCGTGCGACGGGCGTTTCGCCCGGCTTGATCGTGTCGGCAAGCCGCGGCGCGGTGCGGCGAGCCAAGCGGAAATCGAGGTCGCGGCTGACCAGACGATCGACGGCCGCAGCGGTGTCCGCCAGGATCAGCCGATAGCCGGCGATGGAGCGGGCGAAGTAATTGTAGATGACCACCGCCGGAATGGCCGCGACGAGGCCGATGGCCGTCGCCAAAAGCGCTTCGGCAATGCCGGGCGCGACGATGGCAAGGTTTGTCGTTTGCGCCTGGCTGATGCCGATGAAGGAGTTCATGATACCCCAGACCGTGCCGAACAGGCCGACGAAAGGGGAGATGGAGCCGACCGTTGCAAGGACGCCGGTGCCCGCCGCGATCTTCTTGCCCGCACCGGCCTCGATGCGCGAGAGACGCGAAGCGACACGTTCCTTTACGCCCTCGCCCGGCACGAGATCGAGGACCGGCTCCGATTTGGTCAGTTCCTGACCGGCAGCCGTCAGCATGGCGACGGCCGGTCCGCTTTTGACGACGCCTTCGGACGCATCGCGCAATCCGGTCGCGTCGGTCAGATGGGCAAGCGCCCGGCGCAGACGAGCCTTGGCTGCCGACAGTTCGAAGACCTTGAAAAGAAGAATTGACCACGTCGCGACGGAAGCAAGCGCGAGGGCGATCATCACGCCTTTGACCACATAGTCTGCCGCGAGAAACATGCCGACCGGCGACAGATCGTGCGGGAGCGACGGATCATCCCCATCTTCGGCGGCGAGTTCCTGCAGCTCGGTCGGTGGCTGCGCGGCTTCGGGCGCCGTATCCGGTGCCGCCGGTGGCGTGGCCTCCGGCGTCGGCGTCACAGGAGCGGGTGCCGTCTGGGCAGAGCCTTGCGGAGCCGCAGGCGCTGGTGGGGCCGAGGGCGCCTGCTCCGTAGAAGAGGCCGGAGGGGCTGATGTCTGGGCAGAAGCCGGCAGGGACATCGCCAGCGCCCCGATCAGGGCTGTGGCGAAGAAGGGCGTGGAAAACTTGCAGTTCGACATGATTCGTCCATCTCAAGCGATCCATCCGCTGCGTCGGGCGGACGATGATCTCGGGCGCCGGCCGCAGCCGGTTTCGTCACCATTGTGACGTCGTTCGCGCTCTCATATGTCACAGACGGCAGTGAAGGCAAGATTTCTAGACTGTTTTCATCATGATTCTTCGCCGGGAAGGGTTTCGGAGTCATCGGCGTCTGTCGGCGTGTCGTCCGGAAAGGAATCGAGACGCCAGTCATAGGCGCGGTGTCGCTGCCAGGGCCGACGAAGCCCGTCCATGGCGGCGACAACCAGCCGGCCTCCGGGCGTAGCTGTGTCTGCGTAGATTTCGAGAGCACCTGTTTTTCGCAGCATGCGAGCACTGGCGAGGATTGCCCCGGAGTGACATGCGGAAAAAGCGAGGTTCGCGGAGGTCACGACGATATCGGCGATATCGCAGGCCGAACCGACAAGCCTGCGATCCTCGACCGTGACGATGACCCAACCCTGAGGCGATGTGGCGGCGCACCACTGCTCGGGAACGCAAGAGAAGCGGCCCTTCTCGCCCTCGCCAATCAACCGGTGCAATGCGCCGCGGGCCTCCGAATCCTTGAAAGGGAGCCGGTTCCGCTTGTCGTCGGTCGCCGGTAGCGGTTCGGGCAAAGCAAGATCGATACGCAAGCTTGGTGCGCGGTGCTTGTCGAGACGAAGCGCTCGCGTCCATTGACCGTAGATAAAGGCCGGCGGACGGGTTCGATTGCTGGCACCGGACATGCCGTCGATCAATGCAGCCAATCGTCCATCCTCAGCGATAAGGAGAACCGGCCGCTCGGACGGAGCAGCGACGGCGATGCAGAGGCCGACGACAACGAGACCAAGACCTGCGAACGCCAGCCGCGTTCGCAGCAGGCAGAAAACAACGCCGCCGATGGCAATCATTGCGAAGGCCGCATGCGGCAGGCGCCCGGTCATGATCTGGCCACCGAGCGCCGAGACGAAACGAGCGACGGCCAGCATGACCTCCAGCCCGTACCCCATCACGATCAGAGGAAGCGTATCCAGTCCGAGCGGCATCAGCAGCATTGCGATGAGGCCAGCCGGCATGACCACGATGCTGATGACCGGCATGGCCAGCATATTGCCAAGCAGGCCGTAGGCCGGCAGCTGATTGAAGTGGGCAGCCGAGTAGATCATGGTCGAGACGCCGCCGATGAGCGAACTGAGAAACAGTCCTGCCAGAAATCCGCGAATGCCTGCGAGCATCTCGTTTCCCTCGCGTCGGCCGGCAGGCACCTCGCGTTCCCGCCAGCGGGCATAACCGGCAACAAGCGCCAGCGTCGCGGCGAAGGACATCTGGAAGCCCGGACCGGAAACCGCGGACGGGTCCACGGCCAGAATCACCAATGCTGCAATGGCTACATTGCGCAGGCTGATCGAGGGGCGATCGAAGAAAACGGCGAGGAGCATGATGACGATCATGATCCATGACCGGACGGCGGAAACGGCGCCTCCGGAGATCAGGATATAGAAGCACACCATCAGCAGAGCCCCGCCCGCTGCGATCTTCTTGATCGGCACGCGATGCGCAAGGCCGGGCACCAGACTGAGGCCGGTTCGCAAGCCGACCAGCAAGGTTCCGGCGGCCAACACCATATTGAGCCCGGAAATTGCAAGGACGTGGCCAAGGCCGGAATTTCGCAACGCGGCGATGCTGTCCCGGCTGATCGCCCGTTCCTCCGCCGTTACGAGAGCCGCAGCGATGGCTCCGGCATCGCCGGGAATGGTCGCGCGGATCCGCATGCCGATGGCCTCGCGCCAGACAGCAAGACCCGCCCAACTCCTGTCGATTAAGGACGCTCTGGCCGTCTCTTTCTTCTCATCGGCAAGGATCTGCGGCTTGCCATAAGCATAACCTACCGCTCCGATGCCCTTGAAGAAGCTGTCGAATCCGAAATCGTTGAGGCCCGCGAGAGCGGGACCGGAGGGCGGCGAGAGACGAGCCCGTCCCTTGATGATATCGCCGACCTTCGCCGCACCGGCATTGCGCACGACAAGCGTCAGGGTCGTCGGCGGACGCCGCAGCGTCGGCGCCTCGGTGCGCTGCAGGGCGACGATATAGCGATAGGCATTTCTGCCGGAGATCTCCCGGCTAAGGATACGGCCCGTTATCGTCGTCGTTACCGGCGAATCCAGCATGACAGTGACGGTCCGGGACGTTTCGAATGCTGCCGAGGTCGCACCGAGGAGAAGACCCGTTGTGCTGAAAACGACAAGACGGAGCCAGCCGGAGCGTCCCATTAGCGCTCCACTTGCTATGCAAAAACAACATGCCAGCACTGCAACATTGATGAGCGCGGGCGGGTCGCGTGCGGAAAACCAAAGGATCGCTCCCAGCGCCATCAGCAGCGGCAGGAAGAGAAACGGGTGCCCGAAGGCCGCCTCTTCCTCCCAAGCCGTACGAAATCGATCCGGCCACGCGCGGGGACGCGGACGCAAGACGGCGATCCAGCGGGCTCGTGCGCGTAATTCGTGTTGAAAAAATTGCGGGAGACGCTGGCGGGTCGGGGCGTGAACAAGCTGCGGGAGCGTTTCAAGATCCGGCTCATGAAGCGCTTGCTCAGCGCGCCTTGGTCCGATGTCGATCACTGCTTCGGACACCTTGCGCATACCAGGGGAGCCCTTTTCGTCGCCACCGGAAGATGTTGCAGAAAAAGTTCTAATTTACAATTTCGAGTTATTGCCTATTTCTTCATCATGTCGTCGACCAAGCGCGGGAAGCCGCGACTTTCCTATGCAGCCGTAGTTGGAACTGCCAACAATCCATGCAACTATCGCGCCGCGAGATGATTATGCTGCATCGCAAAACGTAAGCCCCCGAGCGCTTGGCAGGGGGTATCAAATGCGGTAGCACTGAGGCAACAACGATGAATTGCGGCACGCTTTCGTGCCGTTTCGGTGCAAATGGAGGATCGCTATATGGCAGGCAAAAGCGCAACGGTGACGGTCAACGATAAATCGGTCGAGCTGCCGGTGCGGTCCGGCTCCATCGGCCCAGAGGTCGTTGATATCGGCACGCTCTACAAGCAGACGGGACAGTTCACCTACGATCCGGGCTTCACGTCGACCGCATCCTGCGAGTCCAGGATTACCTATATCGACGGCGACGAAGGCATCCTTCTTCACCGCGGCTTTCCCATCGAACAGCTCGCCGAACAAGGCGATTTCCTTGAGGTTTGCTACCTTCTTCTCTACGGCGAACTGCCGACCAAGACGCAGAAGATCGACTTCGATCACCGCGTCACGCACCACACCATGGTGCACGAGCAGATGTCACGCTTCTTTACCGGCTTCCGCCGCGATGCCCACCCGATGGCCGTCATGTGCGGCTGCGTCGGTGCGCTTTCGGCCTTCTACCACGACTCGACGGATATCACCGATCCACACCAGCGCATGGTTGCAAGCCTGCGCATGATCGCGAAGATGCCGACGCTTGCCGCCATGGCTTACAAGTATCATATCGGCCAGCCCTTCGTTTACCCGAAGAACGACCTCGATTACGCGTCGAACTTCCTGCACATGTGCTTCGCGGTTCCGTGTGAAGAGTACAAGGTCAACCCCGTGCTGGCCCGCGCCATGGACCGGATCTTCATCCTCCATGCCGATCACGAGCAGAACGCTTCGACCTCGACGGTTCGTCTCGCCGGTTCTTCGGGCGCAAACCCCTTCGCCTGTATCGCGGCCGGCATTGCCTGCCTCTGGGGCCCGGCACACGGCGGCGCCAACGAAGCGGCTCTCAACATGCTGGCGGAAATCGGCACGGTCGATCGCATTCCGGAATATGTCGCCAAGGCCAAGGACAAGAATGACCCGTTCCGCCTGATGGGGTTCGGTCACCGCGTCTACAAGAACTACGATCCGCGCGCCAAGATCATGCAGAAAACCACGCATGAAGTGCTGGCGGAACTCGGCCACAAGGACGACCCGCTTCTGCAGGTCGCCATGGAGCTCGAGCGCATCGCTCTGACGGACCCCTACTTCATCGAGAAGAAGCTGTACCCGAACATCGACTTCTATTCGGGCATCACGCTGAAGGCCCTGGGCTTCCCCACGACCATGTTCACCGTTCTGTTCGCGCTGGCCCGCACCGTCGGCTGGATCGCTCAGTGGAACGAAATGATCGAGGATCCGGAACAGCGCATCGGCCGTCCGCGCCAGCTCTATGTCGGCGAACCCAAGCGCGACTATATCCCGGTCTCCAAGCGCTAAGCCGACCGGTTTTATTGAAACAAGAAAAGCCGCGGGCCGAAAGCTCGCGGCTTTTTCATGTGCGTTGCGCCCGTTTCTGGCCCTGATCGGTTGATCCGGCAGACCTCCACCGAACGCGTCTGCGAAGCGCCTCCAGGAGGCTGCAGCAATGACCATGCTGGTCATGTCTCTGCCGGGTGAACGGCAAAAGCGTTCCACCTCATGCCCTAGGCCGAAACGAAAAAGCCAGCCTCCCGGGAGAGACTGGCTTCCGCAACTTTATTATCAGATAGTCGACAATCAGCCTTCGATACGGCGGACCTGGCGGGTCGCGTCGAAAGCGCGGTTCATGTACATGTCGCGATCGTAGACATCATCGAAATAGGCGACGCGGCCATCCTTGTCCGGCCATGCTGTGAAGTAGGCAACGTAGACCGGGATGCGGCTCGGGACAGAGACGCCCTTGTTGCGTCCGCCGGCGATCTGCTTGGCGACATCGTCCACCGTTGTACCGAGCACGGCAGCCGCCATGCGGCGGGGATCGGCAAGCCGCACACAACCGTGGCTGAGGGCCCGCATGTCCTTCTTGAAGAAGCTCTTGGACGGCGTATCGTGCATGTAGATGGCATGCGCGTTGGGAAACAGGATCTTCAGCTCGCCGAGCGCATTGTCATCGGACGGCGGCTGACGCACGGAGACACCCTTGGTGGAGCCGTACCAATCGACGTCATAGGACGATACGGCACGTCCGGCGACCTCGACCTGATAGCCCAGACGGTCGAGATAGCCCGGATCGCTGCGCAGCTTCGGCAGCATCTCGTTGATGATGATCGACTGAGGCACGCCCCAATATGGGTTGAACTCGACGGTCTGAATCTCATCCTCGAAAAAGTAGGTCTGGTTTGTCTTCGAGCCAACGACGACGCGCATGTTGAACTGTTCGACGCCGGCATCGTGATAGGACGCCGTGAAGGCCGGCTGGTTGATGAAGACGTAGCGGCTGCCGAGATCGGCGGGAAGCCAGCGCGCCTGCTCCATGGCGATCCGCAGCTTGGCGATCTTGTCGGCGTTGCTGTCGCCACCGCTCAAGATACGGATCGAGGCGCGTCCGACGATGCCATCCGGCTTCAGGCCGTTTTCCTTCTGGAACGCCTCGACCAGCGCCACGAGATCAGGCGTGTAGTCCTCACTGCCCTGATAGGCGGCAAGCGTCGTGGCATGATCCGTTTTCAGCGCATCGGAACCCTTCGCCTTGATAGCGGCGACGACAGCAGGCAGGCCGGGATCGGCAATGCCCGGCTTGAGAAGCGTGCCTTCCGGAATCTCGATACGAGGCTGGCCGTCAGTGGAAGCTTCCAGTCGCTTCAGCTCGTCGCGAAGAGCCTTGAACTCGGGATTGGACGGCGTCTGCGTCGCGAGGAAGGCTGCGACATCGTGGCTGGCAGCGATAACGCGCAGCTTGCCGGCGAGATTGACGTCCTTGCGCTTGAAATCATGATAGCCGGAGATCGCGTTCGGATCGATACGGCCGCGAACCGTGTCCTGCACATAGGTAAGCACAGCCGCGCTCAGGCGGATCTCGAAGGATACAAGAGCTTTCTCGCGGGCTGCCATATCGGTTGCATCCGGCGTTTCCGATGGAAGCGCGACGGCGTAATCCTGTGGATCGAGACCGATGCTGGCGGCATCCGCCAGCACGGCCATGGCGGCACGGGCGCGATCGTTCACGCCGGTGGCATCGATCCAGATCAGTGCGTCCGTCCCTGCGTAATAAGCCTCGATCGTCTTGGCGACGCCGGGCGCGGCATAAGCCGTAACGGACGGCATGTAGGGTCGCGCGTCGCTGAGGGTCGTCGTGGTTCCTGTCGATACCAGATCAGGGCGGAGCGAACCTGTGACGACCGGATCGACCAGACGATCGGTCTCGATGCGACGCGGCGCTTCGGCCTTGTAGGTGTAGTATTTCGGACCGACGACACGCGGGGCCGGCGTCGACGATGCGCTGCGCCTGACCGGTGCCGACTGCTCCTGCAAAGGAGCCGGAGCGACCTCCGGCATCGACTGAAGGGTCTCTGGCGCGCGGTTGCGACGGAACAGGTCCATCAGCGTCATGGCGTCGGCTTGACCGACGTGGAGCGTGGTCAGGGCGCACCCCGACATGAGGGTGACGATCGCTGCTGTCTTCTTCAATGTCATAGCCGAACTTTCCGTATCGCAGTGCCGCCTCATGGCGGGTGGCGCCCGATGCCGTTCATGTCACCAAGCATCCGACTTATAAGAAATGTTGGTGAATGAAAAGGAAACGCGCGCGGCGCAATCAGGCGGGTGCAGGCGGAAAATGCCGGCTCAATCGAACCACAAAACACGCCAAGAAACTGATAGATCTGACTTTTCGGCTCGATGCCTCCACAGGGATGGTCGAGATTCTTTTTGGCCCGCGATACTGGCTTTTCAAGAGACATTCCGCCTGTGTTACAAAAGGCACAGAAAGCGCTTGCGTACCGACGTCGCCGGGCGTGAACGACCCTCCATCGTTCCGGATCATTCAAACGATTGTACCGGCGCGCCGCCCTCTCCTGCCTCTTTACAACCGGGCGGCACCTAGGCCACAGAAGACGTCAGCCCGGCCGGGCCTTTTCACGGTCGGCTCCGAGGATCTTGCAGCGCTCGACAGTGCCGCATCAGACGAAGCAGGGAAGAGACGATGACAGCCACCCGCACGGAAACAGATACATTCGGCCCGATCGAGGTCCAGAACGACCGCTACTGGGGCGCACAGGCCCAGCGTTCCCTCGGCAATTTCAAGATCGGCTGGGAAAAGCAGCCGCTGTCCATCGTACGGGCCCTCGGCATCGTCAAACAGGCGGCGGCCAAGGCCAACATGGCGCTGGGGCGACTGGACCCGGCCGTCGGCGAACCCATCATCCGCGCTTCACAGGAAGTGATCGACGGCAAGCTCAACGATCATTTTCCGCTCGTCGTCTGGCAGACGGGCTCCGGCACACAATCGAACATGAATGCGAACGAGGTCATCTCCAACCGGGCGATCGAGCTGCTCGGAGGCGTCATGGGTTCCAAGAAGCCCGTTCATCCGAACGACCACGTCAATATGAGCCAATCGTCCAACGACACCTTCCCGACCGCCATGCATATCGCCTGCGCGGAACGCGTCGTGCACGACCTGCTCCCCGCGCTGAGGCACCTCCATGCAGCGCTCGAAACCAAGGTGAAGGCGTTCGACCACATCATCAAGATCGGGCGCACACATACACAGGATGCGACACCGCTGACGCTCGGCCAGGAGTTCTCCGGTTATGCCGCGCAGGTAGCCTCCTCCATCAAGCGTATCGAAATGACGCTGCCCGGCCTGCAGGAACTCGCCCAGGGTGGCACGGCGGTCGGCACGGGGCTCAACGCACCGATCGGCTTTGCCGAGAAGGTCGCCGGAGAAATCGCCTCGATCACCGGCATCGCCTTCACCTCGGCGCCGAACAAGTTCGAGGCGCTGGCCGCCCATGATTCCATGGTGTTCAGCCATGGCGCCATCAATGCAACCGCTGCCGCTCTCTTCAAGATCGCCAACGACATCCGCTTTCTCGGCTCCGGCCCGCGCTCGGGTCTCGGCGAACTGTCGCTGCCGGAAAACGAACCCGGCTCATCGATCATGCCGGGCAAGGTCAATCCGACGCAGTGCGAAGCACTGACCCAGGTCTGCGTGCAGGTCTTCGGCAACCACGCGTCTCTGACCTTCGCAGGCAGCCAGGGCCACTTCGAACTGAACGTCTATAATCCGCTGATGGCCTACAACTTCCTGCAATCGGTCCAGCTGCTGGCGGATGCTGCCGTGTCCTTCACCGACAACTGCGTTACGGGTATCGAGGCTCGCGAAGACAACATCAAGGCTGCCCTCGACCGGTCGCTCATGCTCGTCACGGCGCTTGCGCCGAAGATCGGCTATGACAATGCGGCGAAGATTGCCAAGACTGCCCACAAGAACGGAACGACGCTGCGTGAGGAGGCTGTTGGCGGTGGCTATGTGACGAATGAGGAATTCGACGCCGTCGTTCGGCCGGAAACGATGATCAGCCCCGCCTGATCTGAACGGTCGTCGGTTCAGTCACCTCCCCGGAAATCCAATCTCCGAACCCCGCTGGCTTGCCAGCGGGGTTTTTTCGTCCGGCATAAGAGCCTTACCGGCAATGGCATGTGATGTTTCGAATAATCGTTAAACTTTCTCCAATCTTTTCATCGCTAGAATACGCTACTGCAGAGGGGTCTCGCCGGTCTATCGAGAGCCATGCCTGCAGCCACGTGCATTTCTGCCGGGCGACAATGCCGTCTTCCGCGATGCCAAGCTCAGGACAACAGGAGAGCTTTCGTGCAGCCTGTAACATCGCCCAAGGGGCAAGCTCCGGATATCGCGGCGCAGGTTACATTCGCGATGCGCATCATGGGCATCGCCCCGATCCCGCGCAACTACGAGCTCTATTACGAAGCCTATATCGGCTCCAACCCGCGCCTGACGAAGGAGCTGGCCGCGCTGGGCAGCAAGGCAACGCAGGAAGAGCTGGACGAAATCGGCGCGCGCTATTTCGCACACGTCCATCATGCAGCCGGTGTAGAGCGTGCGCATAGCCGGCTTTCCGCCCAGTTGAACGATCTCCTGGCCCTGATGCGCGACGAGCAGTTCGCACTCGAGAGCTACAACAGGGTTCTTGGGGAAGCGGCCAACAACATCAACAACAAGAGTGCCGCCAGCGTCGAGATCCTGCGAAGCGCGGTGACTCTGCTGTCACAAGCCACTGAAGATACAATGAGCCAGGGCAAGGAACTGGTCGAGAATGTCTCCTTGAAATCCGTGGAAATGGACGTCATCCGCCAGGAGCTCGACGAGTACAAGCGGATCGCCAATACCGATTCCCTCACGCGTCTTGCCAACCGTCGCGCCTTCGACGAGAAGCTGTCATCCGTCTATAATTCCGATCAGATCAAAACCTATACCGGGCTTCTGATCGCCGATATCGACCACTTCAAGAAGGTCAACGACACGTTCGGTCATCCGGTCGGCGACAAGATCCTCGCAACGGTGGGGACTGTCATCCGCTCGAACCTGCGGCGTGAAGCTTTCGTCGCGCGCACGGGTGGTGAGGAGTTCGCCATCATCCTCAACGACCAGACCGTCGAGGAATGCGTGCAGGTCGCAGACCGGATCCGTACGGCGCTGGCCAACACGCCGTTCAAGAATTCGAAGACGGGCGTCAACTACGGCCCGATCACGCTGTCCATCGGCGTGTGCCAGGCCTCTCTCGCGGAAGACCCTGTTGATCTCTACAACAAGGCAGATGTCGCGCTGTATTGCGCCAAGAATGCCGGCCGCAACCGGACCATGCTGTTTGAAGACGGCATGAAGAAGGACACAGGCCGCAACTGGCTTCTCTACCGTCGTTGACGCTGCCTGAAGACGGTCAAGCCACAGTGCCCTGCTGCTCGGCGAGGAGGCGGAGGCACGCCTCAAAGGCTGTGAGGTCCGTGTAGAGGGCGTCCGGAGCCGCGTTGCCCACCACGAGCGCACCTCCACGAGCGGCGATACCGCCGTCCAGCATCAGATTATCCGCCATGTCGAAATTCTCGATGGAGATTCCATCCGGTCCGCGATGCCGGCCATCCGTCGTTTCGCGGATGTCGCCGCCGTAGTAGGCGGAGCAGCGGTCGTAGTGCGATTGGGCGATGTTCGTGTAGGCGTAGACCAGCTTGCCCTGCGCGCACATGAAGCCGACCTCGAAGGCCGTGCCGACATCGGCGGCGACGCCGCGGAACGGCGTAAGGTTGGCAATGACCGCATCGGCTGCGCGCATCATGCCCTCGTTGACCTGACTGATCGCCAGCCCCATGCCGAACTTTGTCTCGGCCGGGGGGATAGCGAGATCTCCCGGGCTCAGTGGTTCGAACCCCGCCGCCCTCGCCCGCTCTGCTTTCAGATCGAGGATCTCCCGGGCATTCGGCAGAAAGACTTCAGGACCGGCAAGGTAGACTTTGAGGAGCATTGTTCTTCCAGTTCCAGACAGGGTTCGGTGCGGGTCAACGCACGGCCTTGAGCGTCAGATATTCCCAGACGGCGACGACGACGAGAATGACGAAGGAGATGATGAGGAGGACGTGCGGCTCGACCACGAGGGCAAGCGGCGCAGCAAGGATCAACAGGCCTATGCCAGCGAGATGCGAGACCGAAAGGCGCGGAGCGACCGAACTCTTGATCCAGACATTGCCCGCCAGGAAGACGATGGGACCGCCGATGATCGCGCTTGCCGTCTTCAGGTCGATCGCCCCGTGGGGATGGGCCAGGACGAACTCGTCGGCGACGGCGCAGAGGATGATGCCGGCGACGACCGGGATATGGGCATAGGTGAAGATGGTTCGCGCAATTTCGCCGGGCGATTCGTCGCTCTCGATCTGCGCTGCTGCCCGCTCCTGTCCGAACCGGAAATAGATCCACCACATGGTGACGGTCGATCCGAAGCTGCTGACGGCGAGAACGAAGACGAGTGGCGTTACCTCCATTTCGGCAAGCGTCCGGCCCGTTACGAGAATCGTTTCGCCAAGACAGATCAGGACGAACAGAGCGCAGCGTTCCGCCATGTGCGCGCCGAGTACGTCCCAGTCGTCAAACTCTGAACGACCCAGTCCGGGCACGCGGAAGCCCACGGCGGGCGAGACATATTCTATGGTCAGCGCGACGATCCAGATGAGGAGTTGTGCCTCACCGCCGATCAGGGCACCCGCGATCCAGAACACGCCGGAGAGAGCGAGCCAGCAGGTGATGCGCAGAAAATCGCGCGCGTTATCAGGGCTATGACCGTGCAGCGCGTAGACGGTGAACAGGGACCGGCCGATCTGCATGCCGACATAGGAGATGGCGAACAGCAGCGCCTTGTCGCCGAAGGCGTCGTTGATCGCCGTCGATAGCAGGAGCGCGCCGAACATCAGGGCGAACAGCATGGCACGAACCGGCATCCGGTCGGGATCGAGCCAGTTCGTCACCCATGTGGTGAAGATCCAGACCCACCAGACGGCGAGAATCATCAGCAGCGCTTCGAGCGCGCCCATGAGCGAGTAATGACCGGCAAGCGTGTGCGACAGCTGGATCAGCGAGAAAACGAAGACCAGATCGAAAAACAATTCGGGAAAGGCGACCTTGTCGTCCTCCCGCTCGCGACGCTCGCGCATCCAGCCGGCCCGATCCCGCAGCGACTGGAAGAGTGTGCTCATCGCGCAGCGCCCTCATCCGCACTCTGTCCGGCACGAACGGGGCCGCGATCGAGACCTTTGGCGCTCAGTTCCTCTTCGTAGGCTGCAAAGAGAGCGGCACCCTCGACGCTGAGTTCCCGCAGATAGGTCCAGGTGAAGATGCCTGTGTCGTGACCATCGTCGAAGGCGATCCGCACGGCATAGTTACCCGTCGGCGTCATCGCGGCGATGGCGACATTGCGCTTGCCCGGCACGGTGACCTTTTGCCCGGGACCGTGCCCCTGGACCTCGGCCGACGGCGAAAGCACGCGCAGCATCTCGGCGGGCAAGACGCCGGCGACCCCATCGTTGAATGTGACGGTGAGCGTCCTCCGGTCCCTGGACACCCGCAACTCCCTCGGCCAGATGTCGCTTGTCATGTTCGTCCTTCCGCGCCCGTCACTCCGTGCGCCAGCCACCGCTTGATTTTTCAGAGACCTAGCGCAGATTCCCCTTCAAGGAAACTGACACGCTCATCATTGCAGAGCATCGAGGCAGGCGCCGAGCACAGCCGGCCTTGACGCATCCTGCCACAGGCACGATGTTTGTGGGCAGGACGACGGAGACGCTTGTGAACACCATCATCATCGACAGACGCCCGATCGAGAAGCGTGGAGCTGTTGCGCTCGCGAATTCCACCGCACCGATGATCGATCCGTTCGGCCGTGCGGTGACCTACCTGCGTGTGTCGGTCACGGACCGCTGCGATTTCCGCTGCACCTACTGCATGGCGGAAAATATGAACTTCCTGCCGAAGAAGGACCTTCTGACGCTGGAGGAACTCGAGCGCATCTGTTCCGCCTTCATCGAGAAGGGCGTTCGCAAGCTGCGGCTGACGGGTGGCGAGCCGTTGGTGCGCAAGAACATCATGCATCTCGTACGGGCGCTGGGTAAAAAAATCGAAGAGGGAACGCTGGACGAGCTGACCCTGACCACAAACGGATCGCAGCTCGCGCGCTATGCGCAGGAGCTTGCGGATGCCGGCGTGAAGCGCATCAATGTTTCGCTGGATACGCTCGATCCGGTAAAGTTCAAAGAGATCACCCGCTGGGGGGATCTGTCGAAAGTGCTTGAAGGGATCGACGCAGCCCAGGCAGCCGGCATTCATGTGAAGATCAATGCCGTTGCTCTCAAGGGTTTCAACGATCTTGAAATTCCCGACATGATCCGCTGGGCGCATGGCCGTGGCATGGATCTGACGCTGATCGAGACCATGCCGATGGGCGAGATCGAGGAGGACCGGACGGATCGCTACATGCCTCTGTCCGAGATGCGCGACCGGCTGGCAGAGATCTTCACCCTGACCGACAATGCCTATGCGACTGGCGGCCCGGCTCGTTACATGACGGTCGCGGAAACAGGCGGACGTCTCGGCCTTATCACGCCGATGACCCATAATTTTTGCGAGAGTTGCAATCGGGTTCGCCTGACATGTACGGGCACGCTCTACATGTGCCTTGGGCAGAACGACGCCGCGGACCTGCGTGCCGCCGTTCGCGCCTCATCGGAGGACGCTCTTCTGTCGCAGGTGATCGACGAGGCCATCGGCCGCAAGCCGAAGGGCCACGACTTCATCATCGATCGCACGCAAAACCGACCGGCTGTTGCGCGGCATATGAGCGTCACTGGCGGCTGAAGTGACCGCCCTGCCCGTCTCTACCCGATGAATAGCGAGTCGTTCTACCCATGACGCCTTCCCACGTCGTTGATGTTCCGCGTGCCACCCTCGGCGTCGTGCTTGCCGGCGGGCTGTCGAGCCGTATGGGGCGGGACAAGGCAGCGATATCCTTCGGCGGCATGCCTCTTGCTATCCGCGCCCTTGAGCGCCTGCGGCCGCAGGTAGCGGCCCTCGCCTACAACGGCGATCGCAGCCTTCCGGGATTGGCCGGCGATATCGAGGCTATCCCGGATGCGGCGCCCGGCGCTTTCGGGCCGCTTTCAGGTGTTCTCGCAGGGCTGCGTTTAGGGCAATCCCGCGACATCCCGCTCGTCGTCAGCGTTCCCGTGGATGCGCCGTTTTTCCCGCGCGAATTCGTATGCCGGCTTCACGATGCTCTGGACGAGACGAACAGCATGATCGCGGTGGCTGCATCGAGGGACACCCTGCACCCCGTCTTCACGCTCTGGTCGTCCGTCCTCGCCGATGATCTCGAGCATTTCATCGCGACCGACGCCAAGCGAAGGGTCCGGGGTTTCATCGAGCAGCATCCGCATGTCATCGTCGATTTCGCGGCAACGGGAGACGCCGTCGGAGATATCGATCCCTTTACGAACATGAACAGGCCGGCGGATATCGAGATGATGGAGCGAATGCTCTTCCACACAGGAACGGGTGACCTATGAGCCCACCGAAGATCTTCGGCATTGCCGGCTGGAAGAACTCCGGAAAGACGGGTCTCGCCGTACGGCTGGTGACGGAACTCACGGCGCGGGGCTACCGGGTTTCTACCGTGAAGCATGCCCACCACGATTTCGACATCGACAAGATCGGCGCCGACAGCTGGCGGCATCGTGAGGCCGGGGCGCATGAGGTGACGATTGTTTCGGGCACCCGCTTTGCCATCATGCACGAACTTCGCGGCCAACCGGAGCCATCGTTCGAAGACATCCTCGCGCGCCTGGCGCCCTGCGATCTCGTTCTCATCGAGGGTTACAAGCGCGAGCCCATCCCGAAGATCGAGGCACGACGGCTGGACGCGAAGAATCGCGAGCCGCTCGCGCCCGGCGACCGGCACATCCGCGCCATCGCAGCCGATCACGCCATTTCCGATGCAACGCTTCCCGTCTTCGATCTCGATGACACCACCAGTATCGCGGACTTCGTCGAGGCGACCTGCGGGCTCAGGCGTTCCTGAGGCCGCGCATCAGTTCACGGTCGCGTTGGTGCCTTCCTCATGGACGGCATCGAGCCGCACGAATTCAAAGCCTTTTGCCTTCAGCGCCAGGATACCTGCCGCAACGCCTTCGCCGGCCGCATGCGTCGGCTGATTGATGTGCGAAATGATGACGTCGCCATCATGCGCGTTCGCGATTCGGCGTGTCGCCATTCTGGCGCCCAGCAAGGATCCATCGTCTCCGTTCAGCGAGTAGCCCGCAACGTCGAAGCCGAGTGACCGGATCTGCGCGATCGAAGACGCCGTGTACTTCGCCGTCGCGCCACGGAACCAGTGCGGCCGCGGCGCACCGCTTGAGGCGAGCGCATTCGCTCCCCCCATGACCTCGGCCTCGACGGCCTGCGCGGAGCCAGCGGAGGCGATGCCGTAAACCGGCACCGGACGATCGATGGCCGGCACATGCATCGCACCATGATTCTCCAGCTCGAACAGGTCGGCATGCGCCATGAAAATCGCGAACGTCTCCGCGTTCCGTCTCAGCCAGCGCTCCGTGACGAAGATCGTTGCGGGTATCCGGTTTTCGATGAGGACCGAAATAATTCGCTGGTCGGCGAGCCCCATGCAGGCATCGAAGGTCAAGGCCACGCGCGGCGTCTTGCCACCTGCCGCGATATGAAGCTTCGGTTCCAGCAGGCCGTCGCGTGCCAGCGCCGGGACTGACAGGCCGAAGGCCGCAATGAGCGGCAGAAGGAAAATCATTTTCATTGCATCGTCCAGACGAAAAGAACCCGGCGCGACGAGCACCGGGTTCTTCATCTTCAGGGCCTTGAACATGGCGGTTTCTGGGCAAGTAATCTTTCTGGATCACCTGCCCTTATGAATCAAACCGCTACTTCTGGGCCACGGGACGGACAAGCGGGGTCACGCGGCGGATCGTGACGCGGCGGTTTTCCTGCTCGGCTTCCGACGTACGGACCTTGAGGAATCGCTCGCCATAGCCCTGCGTTACCAGGTTTTCCGGCGGGATCTCGTAGACGTCCGTCAGAAGCGCTGCGACCGACTCGGCGCGCTCGTCCGAGAGGACGAGGTTCGACTGGTCGGAGCCGACCGCATCCGTATGACCTTCGATGAGGAAGGTTTCACCAGGATCCTTGTCGATGACTTCCAGCATCGCGTCCGCGACCTTCCGCAGGGTCTTCGCCTGCGACATCGGCACTTCAGCGCTGCCCGTGGCAAAGGTGATCGTATCGAGATCGATACGGCGCACCTTGTCGCGGATACGGGCGGAGTTGCGAACCTCGTCGAGCGAGTATGTCCGCTCGACCCGCTCCACCGGCGGCTCGGCCAGGAAGTCGTAATAGTCGCGATCCGGCTCTGTCGAGGTGTCGATGATGTAGTCGCGTACCGGCACCGTCAGGCGCATGGGCGGCAGATCCTCGCCGGCGTCATAGAGCGGCGGGCGCTTTTCGTCGCCGACTTCAGGCGCATAGACCATCAGGTATTCTTCACCGTCGCGGTTGATGCGCGTGCGCTGAATAACGTCGCCGTACCGATTGTAGATCGTCACGACGCGCATGCCGTTCGGCCGCTCGATCACCTCGCGGGTTCTGCCGCGCGGCAGTTCCTCATAGTAGGTCTCCCGCGCATCGCGACGCAGACGCGGGCGATCATCGCTGCGAACGACGATCTCGTCGCCGAAGTCGAGAACGGTCCGGTTGTTGCGCTGCTCCTCGATCCGCGGACGCTGACCCGTCAGCGCGTCGATGAGATCGCCGGCATCGAATTCCGGCGCCCGTTCGATGCGACGGCCACGTTCGTTGATCGCCGCGTTCAGTTCTTCACGATCCGGCCGGCGTTCGCGGTGATCCGACTGTGCGTCGGCATCGGTGCGCGGCGGGGGCTGGTTGTTGCGTTCCTCGCGAACCTGTTCGCGCTCGCGACGGCGGCGGTCTCGGGTGTCATCATTCCCGCGATTGTCGGCGTCCTTGTCGCTGTCGAGGACGGCCGCACCATTCTCGACCGGCAGAACGACCGTCTCATCGCTCTTCGACGGGTCGCGGGCCAGCTTCTCGCGTTCTTCGCGCGAGCGCTTGTCGACGACGTCACGAGCCGGGCGATCGCGGTTGGCACCATTGTCACCCGCCTGCGCAGGATCGGTAGAGCCAGGCTCTGCAGCGCCGGCATTATCCGCGTTCGGCTCTGCACCGGGACGTGCCGGGTCTTCCGCCTGCTGACCCTCCGCCTCGCGCTGTTTGCGGCGCTCGGCGCGAATGCGGGCGCGCTCCTCGTCCGTCATATCGGAAGAGGGCTTTTCGCCCGGCTGGCGCTCGGGCGTGGCCTGCTGATCGGGCTGCGTGCCTTCCGGCTGCTGCGCATTCTGTTTGTCGGCTTCACGTTGCTTGCGGCGCTCTTCCCGCAGGCGCTTACGCTCTTCGGCACTCTGCGCACCGGTATCAGGATTGGCAGCATCGGGAGTGGCAGCATTGGGCTCGGCCGATTCGGAGCGTGCAGCATCAGGCTCCTGCGCCGCGGGTTGCTCCGCATTCTTCTGCCGCTCTTCGCGTTGCTTGCGGCGTTCTTCGCGGCTCGGGCGCGGCGTTTCACCTTCGGGTTCAGCCGCTGGCTGCGCCTCGGCGTCCGGCTGGGCCTGCTCGCGTGCCTTCTGCTGTTCCGCCTCGCGCTGCTTGCGGCGCTCATCACGGCTCGGGCGCGGCGTATCCTCGCCGGTGGGCTGCGCATCGGGCGCGGCCTGCTCGTTGTTCTGCTGCTCGGCCTCGCGCTGCTTTCGACGCTCTTCACGGCTGGGGCGAGGACTGTCCTCTCCTTGCGGCTGAGCCTCGCGCTGCGGTTGCTCTCCACCCGACTGCTGCTCGGCGTCGCGCTGCTTGCGGCGCTCCTCACGGCTCGGGCGGCCTTCTCCGCTTTCGGAAGGCTCCGCCTGCTGTTGCGGCGCGCCGTCCTGCTGCGCTTCGGCAGGTCTGCGCTTCTTCGGCACGTCCTCTTCCGGATCGGCCTGTGCGACCTGGAACGGCTTCATCTGCGCATCGGCCAAGGCCGGTTGCAAGCCTATCGTCATTGTAAGCAGCGGCATTGCTACCGTTGCGAAAAGCTTGGATCGAATGGTCATGGTGTCTCCTCCTGAGAGAGATCCCGTTCTTGTTCTTGTCACCGGCGCCGATGATCCGGGCCGGTATACGCTCGAACGCCGCGTGACGGCCGGCCGCAGCGGTGGCTGCGATCCATGGCCAGAGCGGTAGCAACGGGCGCATGAATTGGCGATGAATGCCGCGTTCACCCGGCGGACATAGGCTTTCCTCTTCTTCCCGCCAGAGCCTGTTCACGCTTTTCTCCGCAAGCGCTTTTCCTGTTGCATTTGCGAACGGGTCACGGAATATCGCTATCGAAGCGACCGTTGTCGTCGCTTGCGAACGGACCCGGGAAACGAAGAACAAGCCGGGCCTGCGCCAACAGAGAGGATCGATATGCCTATCGCCAAACGTTTCACCATGGCTGCCGCCGCGGCCGTCTTCGCCCTGACCGCGAGCACGGCGCTCGCCGCCGGCGAAAAGATCACCATCGGCACCGAAGGCGCCTACCCGCCCTTCAACGTGCTGGAATCCGACGGCTCACTGACCGGCTTCGACATCGACATCGCCAAGGCGCTCTGCGCCGAGATGAAAGCCGAATGCACCTTCGTCACGCAGGACTGGGATGGCGCCATTCCCGCCCTGATCGCCAAGAAATACGACGCCTTCATTGCTTCCATGTCGATCACGGCCGAGCGCAAGCAGCAGGTGGACTTCTCGGAAAAGTACTACAACACTCCGCCGGCTATCGCCGTGCCGAAGGATAGCTCGATCACGGAAGCGACCGAAGCCGGCCTTGACGGCAAGACGCTCGGCGCACAGTCCTCCACGACCCATTCCAACTATGCCGAAGCGCATATGAAGAAGGCCGAGCTGAAGCTCTACCCGACCTCCGACGAGTACAAGCTCGACATTGCCAACGGCCGTATCGACGCCGTTATCGACGACGTCGTCGTGCTCTCGGAGTGGCTGAAGACCACCGATGGCGAGTGCTGCAAGCTGCTCGGCACGCTGCCGATCGACCCTGTCATCAACGGCGAAGGCGCCGGCATCGCGCTGCGCAAGGGCGACAACGATCTGCGCGAAAAGTTCAACGCCGCGATCAAGGCCATCCGCGCCAACGGCAAGTACAAGGAAATCAACGACAAGTACTTCTCATTCGACGTCTACGGCGGCTAATTCCGGGGCTTGTTCGAAATCCTGCGGCGGGAGCTTGCCCTCCCGCCGTTTTTGTTTGACAAACGTCGGCATAAGAAAGAGGCGCCCATCAAGAAGCGCCTCAAGGGGACAAACCAGACGATGAGCGCAATCATGGCCGCGCTTTATTCCGCCGTGTCGGGGCTCGGCGCCACGCTCGATCCGTGGTGCGGACCGATCGGTATTTTCCGCCTCCTCGCCGGGAACACGCTGCTCGCCTGCGGCGATGCCGGCTGGGGCGACGAGATCGGCTACGGCTTTCTCATCACCGCGTCTCTCGCCATTGCCACGTTGCCGGTCGGCCTTGCCCTCGGCTTTCTGGTGGCGCTGGGCAAGCAGTCGAGCGAGAAATCGCTCCGCCTGTCCTCGGATATCTACACCACCATCTTTCGTGGCCTGCCGGAATTGCTGACGCTGTTCATCGTCTATTACGGGCTGCAGATCGTGGCGCAGCAGGTCCTTGCAGGCGTCGGCTACTCCGGGCCCGTCGAGATCAATGCGTTCTTTGCCGGCATCGTCGCACTTGGCGTCGTTTTCTCGGCCTATTGTTCCGAAGTGCTTCAATCCGCCTTCAAGGCCATTCCGAGGGGGCAGTACGAAGCGGGCGACGCGCTCGGGTTCAGCCGGGGAAAGACCATGCGGCTGATTGTGCTGCCTCAGCTTTTCCGCATCGCGCTGCCCGGACTCGGCAATCTCTGGATGGCCCTTCTGAAGGACACGGCCCTGGTTTCCGTCATCGGTCTGCCGGATATTCTGCGCCAGACCGGCGTTGCTGCGCGGGTGACCAAGCAGGCGTTCGAATTCTTCGGGCTCGCCTGCATCCTGTTCCTGCTGCTCGCCGCGGCTTCCTCCGTCGTCTTCTCCGCATTGGAACGCTGGGCGCGCCGCTCGGAGGTGGCCCGATGAGTGCGACACCGCCTCTTCCACCGGCCGGCGCACCGCCGGCTCTCGACACAGATATGCCTTCTCCCGGTATTCGCCCGGTGCAGGCTCTGGTGTCGACGGATCTCCTTCCGCCTCAACCTGCCCCACGCGAAGCTGCACGACCCTATACGGTGTCGCGCCTTTTCGGGCGTGTCCTTCTGGGTGTCTGGCTGGCGGTTTTCGTCGGTCTCGGCATGCTCATCGTCGGCGGGTTCGATCCGGAGAAATTCCAGCGTTATGGGCCAGGATACATCTCAGGCCTCGGCGTCACGCTTGGGCTCGTCTCGACATCCATCGTGCTCGGCGCGCTTCTTTCCCTGCCGGTCGCGCTCGGTCGCATGTCGAAGAACAAGATCGCGAACTGGATCGCCTATGTGTACGTCTACTTCTTTCGCGGCACGCCCGTCATCATGCAGCTCTTCCTCATCTATTACGGCCTCGGAAGCTTCCGCCCGCAATTGACGGAGATCGGGCTCTGGTGGTTCTTCCGAGAGGCGTGGTACTGTGCCCTGCTGACATTCGTTCTGAACACGGCAGCGTATCAGGCGGAGATCCTGCGCGGGGCGATCGAGAGTGTACCTCGCGGCCAGCGTGAAGGTGCGGCGTCGCTCGGCCTGTCGCAACGCGTGGCCTTCTTCAAGATCATCCTTCCGCAGGCCATGATCGTCGCGCTTCGCCCTTATGGCAACGAGATCATCCTGATGATCAAGGCCTCCGCCATTGTCGCCATCGTCACCGTCTTCGACCTGATGGGCGAAACCCGCCGCGCCTTCTCCCGGACCTTCGACTATCAAACCTATCTCTGGGCTGCGATCTTCTACCTCATCATGGTCGAAGCGCTGCGCAATCTCTGGGTCTGGCTTGAGAACCGACTGACCCGCCATCTCAAGCGATAAACGCCAGAAACTGGCAGCACTCCTGACGCCTTGCTGCCAAACCTCTGTTGTAAAACGATAATCTTCTGTCACGCGACTGTCATTAAGACTTGCTTAACCATTCGGGCGCTTCATTCTAGAGACCGTCATTCAGCAAAGATGAGGTTTCGCATGGCATCTGACATGGAACTGCAGCTGAAAGGGTACGGCCTCACGACGGCCGAGATCCTCTACCGTATGCCCGATCGACAGGTGATCCTGCAGAGCTATATCTGGCAGCACTACGATCTGGCGCCCAACTTCCCGGAAATGAAACGCTTCCTGAAGTTCTGGCAGGAGACGCTCGATGGGCCGCTTCACTCGGTGCGGTATGTTCATCGAAAGCTGATTTCGGCCGGAGACTGGCGCGCGTTGAAGGGCGAGTTCATCATCAACTGATGTCTCCCTGATGCGGCTTCGCGCAGGCTTCGCGGCGGTGGAACGGGATTGCCATTCGGCAATGCCCATCCTACAAAGCCACCATGCAAAAGAAGATCGACGAAGAAGCCTTGGCTGAGGCCTATAACCGCGCTCTCGCGCTCGAAAAATCCGGCGATGTCGAGGCAGCGGTCGCTGCCTACAAGGATGTGCTGGCCCTTGATCCGAAGGATCATGGTGGGGCTGCCGTACGCATCGCCTCCATGGGACGCGGCGAGACGCCCGACAAGGCGTCTGACGCCTATGTCACGACCCTGTTCGATCAGCATGCCGATGTGTTCGAGGACGTGCTCGTGGAACAGCTCGGTTATTCCGTGCCGATGATGGTGCGCCAGCGCCTCCAGAGCCTCGGGCTGGGGCCATTCAAGAGCCTGCTCGATCTCGGCTGCGGCACCGGATTGACCGGCGGCGCGCTGCGCGACATGGCCGAAAACCTGGCCGGCGTGGATCTCTCGGAGAACATGATCGAGATCGCGCATGAGAAGGATCTCTACGACGCGCTCTATGTCGGTGAAGCCGTCGATTTTCTCGAGGACAATGATGACGGTCCGTTCGACCTGGTGACGGCGACGGATGTCCTGCCTTACCTTGGCGGCCTGGAAGCGCTGTTCTTCGCAGCGGCAGAGACCATGGAGCCCGGTGGGTTGTTCATCTTCTCGAGCGAGACGTTGCCCGACGACGTCTTCGCCGGCCGCCGTTTCATGGTCGGTCCGCACCAGCGATTCGCGCATAGTCGTGAGTACGTGCTCGAACGGCTTGAAGCGACAGGTTTCGATCTGGTCGATCTGACGGATATCGTCGTGCGCATGGAAGACGGCGCACCGATTGCCGGTCATCTGGTCGTGGCGCGGCTGCGCAAACCGTCCTGATCCGACGCTATCATCTACCTATTGCCTGAGGAGAGCCCCATGGCCAAAGTCGCCTTCATCGGTCTCGGTGTCATGGGGTTTCCCATGGCGCGTCATCTCGCCGTCAAGGGCGGTCATGAGCTGACCGTCTATAACCGGACAGCTGCAAAAGCTGACACGTGGGTATCGGAAAACGGTGGCCGAGCCGCTGCAACCCCGGCCGAAGCGGCTCACGAAGCAGACTTCGTGTTCTGCTGCGTCGGCAACGATGATGATCTGCGCTCCGTGACCACCGGCAAGGACGGCGCCTTCGAAACACTAAGGACCGGCGCGATCTTCATCGACAATACCACGGCCTCCGCCGAGGTCGCCCGGGAACTGGACGCGGCAGCGCGAGCTAGTGGCGCGCATTTCATCGACGCTCCGGTGTCCGGTGGGCAGGCGGGCGCGGAGAACGGCGTTCTCACCGTCATGTGCGGCGGCGACCCTGAGGTATTCGAAAGGGCGCGGCCGATCATCGATTCCTATGCCCGCATGGTCGGACTGATGGGCCCCGCCGGCAGCGGTCAACTGACGAAGATGGTCAACCAGATCTGCATTGCAGGCCTCGTTCAGGGACTGGCCGAAGCCGTTCATTTCGGGAAGAGCGCCGGGCTCGACATGGAAGCCGTGGTGGATGTGATCTCCAAGGGAGCCGCCGGTTCCTGGCAGATGGAAAACCGCCACAAGACCATGATCTCCGGCAAATACGACTTCGGCTTTGCCGTCGACTGGATGCGCAAGGACCTCGACATCGTGCTGACCGAAGCCCGTCGTAACGGTGCAAAGCTTCCGGTCACCGCGCTTGTCGATCAGTTCTATGGCGACGTGCAGGCAATGGGTGGCAAGCGCTGGGATACATCATCGCTTCTTGCCCGGCTGGAGAAGAAATAGGCGCGCGCCGGCGCCTATATCCACGGCGATATCGACAGAAGGTCAGTCCTCCTGGGATTTCGCCTGTTCCAGGATCATGTAGTCCAGCGGCATCTGCGTCGTGTACTTGATCTGCTCCATGGCAAAAGCCGAGGACACATCGCGAATCTCGATCTTGGCGATCAATCGCTTGTAGAAAGCGTCATAAGCCGCGATATCCGGCACCACCACGCGCAGCAGATAATCGACATCACCGCTCATCCGGTAAAGCTCGACCACTTCAGGAAATTCTCCGACGACCTCCGAGAAGCGCCTCAACCACTCGATGGAGTGGGCATTGGTGCGAATCGACACGAAGACGGTGACCTTTGTGTTGATTTTTGCCGGATCGAGCAGGGCGACACGGCCACGGATCACGCCCTCTTCTTCCATCTTCTGGATGCGCCGCCAGCACGGCGTTGTCGACAGGCCGACCTTTTTTGCCAGATCGGCAACGGCGAGTGTCGAATCTTCCTGCAGAAGTCGCAGGATCTTGCGATCGAGACGATCCATTTCAATAGCCCCCTTCGAATATTATTTCCTCTATAGCGTCAAAAAGGGCCAATGCCAGAGTGAATTCTCAAGATAACCGCAATGCAATTTCACTGCGGAGCACGGGCAGCAATTCGGATTCGAACCACGGATTCCGTTTCAGCCACGGTGTGTTGCGCCAGCTCGGGTGCGGAAGGGGCAACAGCTTCGGGCCCTCCTCCCGCTCGAATGTCCGTCGCCAGTCCGCCACCGTTGCCGTCATCGAGGCCTGCCGCGTCGTGCCAAGATGATAGGCCTGCGCATAGGCGCCGATGACGAGAATGAGGGAAGCATTCGGCACGGCAGCGAGCGCCGTCTCTCGCCAGACAGGCGCGCATTCGCGCCGTGGAGGAATATCGCCACCATGCCTGTCGTAACCGGGGAAGCAGAACCCCATGGGAACGATCGCGAAATTGTCCGGATCGTAGAAGGTCGGCCTATCCACGCCTAGCCAGTCTCGCAGCCGGTTTCCGGAGGGGTCGTCAAAGGGGATGCCGCTGACATGCGCTCGCATGCCAGGAGCCTGACTGGCGATGAGAATGCGCGCCTTCGTCGAAAGGACGAATATCGGCCTCGGCTCATGCGGCAGCGGCGCACCGAAGGCCGGCGCATCGCGACAGATGCGGCAAGCGGAAATCGTTCGCGAGAGTTGATCGATGTCGTCTGTGGTCGGTGTCAGCGGGATGTCCATGCGGTCTCGATACGGCGCAGCAGCGTCTTGATCCAATCCATGTCGATATGGGGCGTCTCGACCATTCCGCCATGGCGAGCGCGCCAGTCGCGCGGCTGATCGAAGGTGCCGCCCCAGAGACCTGCCTGGCGGGAGCGCGCATCGGCCTCCTCCGTCTCGTAGTCTCCAAAAGCCACAGCGAAGCCGTCACCGACCATACGGGCATTGAGGTCCTCCCGCCCGGCCGAGCAGACCGCGAGCTTCCGGCCATAGCGGTCATCCGCATGGCCTTCACACGCGACAGCAGCCTTGCCGATGAGACGCGCCAGGTGCCGTCGCGCCTCCTGCCCGCACTCCCAGTTCTCGCCACCGCGCTCGCAAATCTGCGCCCTCTCGGGCGCATCGATGCCGATGAGGCGAATACGATCCCGCCCGATGGCCAGCGTATCGCCATCTACCACGCGTGGCTGGCCGGTCACTTGAACGCCGCCGCCATCGGAGAGGCGGCTGGCAGCCAGCCAGACGAGCCCAAGGAACAGGATCGTCAACAGACCGTCCCGGACGAGCGACCGCTGTCGGCCTACCATGGAAAACACGATGAAATTCGGCTGCTGGAAAGAGCGCCGACCGACGGCAGGAAGCAAGTTCTTAACAATTCTTACCTAGAATCCTTTTGGTATCCGTCAGACTTTCCGGACAAGATGAATCAGGGCGTCAGCACATCGACCGACAAGATCATTGTCGACAAATCGCGCAGCCATCGCAACAAGGCTGTGTCGAAAACCGTGCGCGCGAATCGCGAACGCCTGCAATCGGGTCCCTCGAACGGTTCCGGCTTCGACAAGGAAATGCTGTCCCTTTACATCGCGTCCGCCCTGCAGGGCGCAGCGGCGATGCCGATTCTCCTGATGATGGTCGCCGCCGGCGGGCTGTACCTGACGGAGAACATGCAGATCGTCGGTTGGTTGATCGTCGCTCTCCTGGTCCATGCACTGGGGCTCCTTGCAGCCCAGCGGGCCCGACGTAAGGACCTGACGCCTGAAGCCGTCATCTACTGGCGTCGCCGGTTTCTGGTCATACAGGGGCTGATGGGCGTTGTATGGGCGCTGTTCCTCCTGCAGGATTGCCAGTCCTGCGCGCCGCGGGATTTCGGATTGTACAAGGGCCTTGCCCTTCTCGTGGCTCTCGCCGCCACTGCCATCGCAACGATGCTGTTGCGCTATGCACTGATCGTCACTTTCGTCCCCTGCGTCGCCCTTCTGACGGGCACCGCCATCATGGCAGGACGCGGTGATCTCGTTGCGCTCGCCGTGGTCCTGTCCACCTCGCTCGCCTTTCTCGTCTACATGACGACGCGCATGCGTCGCGCCAATATCCAGATCCTCTCCGTTCAGGCCGAAAAGGACGATCTGATCGCGGAACTGGAGGTGGCAAAGTCCATGTCGGACGAGGCGCGCCGGCGGGCGGAAGAAGCCAATCTGGCGAAATCGCGCTTCCTCGCCTCCATGTCGCACGAGTTGCGAACGCCGCTGAACGCCATTCTAGGCTTCTCCGAGGTTATGTTCACCGAGGTCATGGGCCCGCTGAACAATCCGACCTATAAAGAGTATACCGGTGATATCCATCGCTCCGGCAAGCACCTTCTCGATCTCATCAATGAGATCCTCGACCTCTCCCGTATCGAAGCCGGCCGTTACGACCTGAACGAAGAAGCCATCCTGCTTGCGGAGATCACCGAGGACTGCATCGGCATGGTGCAGTTGCGCGCCCGCACGAAAAGCATCACGATTACCGAACAGTTCGAGCACGGCATGCCTGCCGTCTGGGTAGACGAAAAGGCGATGCGACAGGTGACGCTGAACCTGCTGTCAAATGCCGTAAAGTTCACCCCGCAGGGCGGTCAGATCTCAGTCAAGGTCGGGTGGACAGCTGGTGGCGGGCAGTATCTGTCCATCAAGGATAATGGTCCGGGCATTCCGGAAGAAGAGATTCCGGTCGTTCTCTCGGCTTTCGGGCAAGGGTCGATCGCCATCAAGAGCGCCGAACAGGGAACTGGCCTCGGCTTGCCGATCGTGCAGGCCATCCTTGCCAAACATGATGGCGAGTTCATCCTGCGCTCCAAACTGCGTGAGGGGACCGAGGTCATCGCCATCCTGCCGGCACGCCGTGTGTTGCAGACGGTGGCCGCCGTGCAGGAAACCGCCGCCGTGGCGCGGCGTCGCAAGAGCTTCGCCTGATCAAGCCTTGTGAATAACGTCAGACGGGCAGGGCGTGTCCCTGCCCCACCACCTCGATCGCAACCGTCTCGCCCGGTGCCGCAACATCAAAGCCCGAGACGCGCAGTTCGAGAACGGTGCGCGCAGCGCCCTCGCCCACCTCCACCGTCAAACGGCAGAGACCGCCACCGAACTCGCTATCGAGCACCCGCGCCCGTGCACCCTTCACCAGCTCGGCTTCGCCAAGACCGAGCCAGCGGATGCGCAACTGTTCCGGACGGAGCATCACGAGCGACGTCGAGGCCGTGTCGGACGAGCCCTTTTCGACCGATCCGACAGGAAGAGTACCGAGAACGGTTTCCGCCTGTCCTGCGGTAACGATCGCGTCCAGAAGAACGGCGTCGCCCAGAAAAAGCGCCGTTTGCCGGTCTACAGGGCAGCGGTAAAGCGATTGCGGGCTACCGGCCTGAACGAGCCGGCCTTCCCGGAACACGGCGACATGATCGGCGAAGGACAACGCTTCACCTTGATCGTGGGTCACGAGAATGGACGTCGTTCCCGACGCAGCGAGGATACGCGCGACGGTGCGGCGCATCGTGTCACGCAGCCCGGTGTCGAGGGCTGAAAACGGCTCGTCGAGCAGCATCAGCCGGGGTTCTAGCGCCAGGGCACGCGCGAGCGCCACACGTTGCTGCTGGCCGCCTGAAAGTTGATGCGGGCGCCGCGAGAGCATCTCCGCATCGAGTTCTACGGTCGACATCAGCTCGGCAATGCGCTTATCACGGCCCTCCTGCCGTTTCGGAAGGCCGAAGCCGATATTCTCACCGACCGTGAGATGCGGAAACAGGGCGCCGTCCTGCGAGACGATGCCGATGCCGCGCTTATGGGCGGGCACATGGATGCCCTCGGCTGCGAGCACCGCTCCTTCCAGCGTGATGCGGCCGGCTGTGGGCCTCTCAAAACCGGCGATCAGTTTGAGCAGCGTGGTCTTGCCGGATCCGGACGGCCCCACGATCGCGGTTCGCGCGCCGGCGGGAACGACGAGCGAAACGTCGATCAGCGCGCGGGCATCGCGGCCGTAGGTCTTGCTGATGGATTCGATGGACAGAAGGCTCATGCGGCGCTCCCGCTTGCGCGACTGGATTGACGGTGGAGGATCAGCGTCAGCGGCAGGGAGAGAAGGACCATCATCAGCGCATAGGGTGCGGCAGCCACATAATCGATCTCGCTCGTCAGCGACCAGAACTTGGTAGCAAGCGTCTCGACGCCTGTCGGCGAGAGCATGAGCGTGGCCGTGAGTTCGTTGGTGATGCCGAGCGCCACCAAGGCTGTGCTGGCCGCTGCCCCGGGCGCGGCGAGGCGCATCGTCGTTACGCGAACGGCCTGGAAGGGTGCGCGGCCGAGAGCCATCGCAGCGCGTTCAAGCTCGACCGGTGCCTGCGCAATGCTCGCCCGCAGCGCCACCAGAGCGCGCGGAAGGAACAGAAGACCATAGGCAAGCAGGAGCGTCGCGAATGTCTGGTAGAGCGGCAGGACAAGCCGCACGGTAATCGTGACCAGCGCCAGCGCCACGACCACGCCCGGGAGGGAGCCGACATAGTAGTGGCAGGCTTCCAGCACCCGCTGCAGGCGGCCGGGTGCGCGAACAGAGAGCCACGCCATAGGCGCTGCGGCAACCGTCGTCAGCATGCCGCCCATGACGGCGAGGAGGACGGTCTGAAGCACGGCATTGCCCACCGTCTGCAACGGCCAGATCTCCAGCCCGCCGATCACCAGCCACCGCGTGAGCGTCGTGAACGGCACGCCGATGGCGAGCGCGGCAGTTGCAAGGTTCAGCGCCAATGCTGGCCATACCCAAGTCCCGAGCGCGTGGCGCGTGACCATGCGCGGCGCGCCCGAGCCAACCCGGGCATAGCGCTCGCCGCCCCGTGCCAGCGCTTCGGTGCCCAACAGCGCCAGACAACAGAGGACGAGGACGCCGGAGAGCATGTTGGCGGCAGGCCCGTTGAAAGCCGACTGGAATTGATCGACGATCGCGGTCGAAAACGTGTCGAACCGTATCATGACGAAAAGCCCGTACTCGGCCAGAAGATGCAGGCCCACGAGCAGGCTGCCGCCGCAGATCGCGACCCGCAATTGCGGCAGGACGGCCCGGAGGAAGACACGCAGAGGGCTGAGGCCGAGCGATGCCGCTGCATCCTCGATGGCGGGATCCAGCCTCCGCAGCTGCGCGGCTACCGGCAAATAGAGGAACGGGAAGTAGGCGAGCACCGAGACGAGCACGCCGCCACTGAGGCCCTTGAGTCCGGGAACAAGGCTGATCCACGCATAGGAATGAACGAAGGCCGGAACCGCAAGCGGGGCGACGGCAAGCCAGGCCCAAAGCCGCGCGAACGGCAGGTCCGTGCGCTCCGTCAGCCAGGCAAGCGCGACGGCCAGCACGATGGTGAGCGGCACGGTGGCGGCTTCGAGAAGCGCGGTGTTGATGAGGAGATCGCCGACACGCCCGCGAAAGACGAGGGCAACCACCTGATCCCACCCCGTCTGAACCGTGACGATGGTGACGAAACCGAGCGGAATGAGGCTGACCAGTGCCACGAGCAAGGCCGGCAGCGTCACCAGGGGATATGCGACATGCGCTCGCCGACCCGACGTCAGACGACCGGGCGTCACGCCCGGTGAGACAGCGAAGGACTTGGCATCGGCATGCGGCACGTTTGGCGCCTTTGTACGGAATGGAAGATGCGCGCCTCCTGCAAGGAAGCGCGCACGGGTCGCGATGACCTATTGCGGTGATTGTGGATGAAATCAATCCAGAATCTTCACGCGAACGTCATGTTGCGTCGACGTGACGCCGGGACGGCGATCAAAGGATGCCGGCAGCCGTCATCAGGTCGGTGACCGACTTGCTGTTCAACGACTGCGGATCGACCTTCGGATAGTCCAGCGTGGAAAGCGCCGGCAGGGCTGCGTTGGATTCGGCGTCCTTGGACACGGCGTACTCGAAGGAGGCGCCATCGCGCAGAACCGCCTGCCCGCCCTTGCCCGTCAACCATTTCAGGAAGGCCTGAGCCTCGGTCTTGTGCTGGCTGGATGCGAGGACGCCGCCGCCGGAGATGCTGACGAAGGCGCCCGGATCCTGGTTCTTGAAGAAGTGCAGAGCGACGTTCTTGCTGTTCTCGCCGGTCTTCGCCTGATCGCCGAAGTAGTAGTAATGGTAGATCACGGCACCTTCGACCTCACCGGCATTCACCGCCTTCATGGCGGTCGAATTGCCCTTGTAGGCCGTGAAGTTCGTCTTCATCGCGGCGAGCCATTCCTTGGTGGCGGCTTCGCCCTTCAGCGCCAGAAGCGCGCTGACGATCGCCTGGAAGTCGGCGCCGGCGGGGGATGCAGCCCAGCGGCCCTTCCACGCGGGATCGGCGAGGTCGAGCAGCGACTTCGGCAGCTTGTCCTCGGTCAGCTTCGTCTTGTCGTAGGCAAAGACGGTGGAGCGTGCGGCGACGCCGACCCAGTGGCCATTGGATGGCTGAAAGGTTTCAGGAACCTGCGCAAGCGTATCCTTGGCGACAGGTTCGAACAGATCCGCCTGATCGACCAGCGACATGGCCGGCGAATTCTCGGTGAGGAAGACGTCTGCCGGAGATGCGGCACCCTCCTGCACGATCTGGTTGGCGAACTCCATGTCGCTGCCCTTGCGCAACGTCACCTTGATACCGGTTTCCTTGGTGAAGGCTTCGGCCCAGGCAACGCCGAGGCTCTCGTGCTGGGCATTGTAGATGACGATGCCTGCGGATTCGGATTGGGCGAGCGCGGGGTTCATCGCGGCCAGAAGAGCAGTCGCGGCAACCAAGCCAGCGGCGCAAACGGAAATTCTCATAACGACCTCCTCGGAGTGCCCGGACGATGCGCCCGGTAGAGGCGGTATAGGTAACTTGAACCTGAAGGTCAACTTTAGAAGCGTTTGCTTTCTTGCGCTTTTTCGAAAGAAGAAGCACCTCTCGGTATCTTCTGCGATCACATCCGCGTCATCAAAGTCCGGTCAACGGCATGTCGGTCACGACATGCGAGAGGAACACGACATAGAATGCGTAGCCGGCATTGGCGAGGATCAGACACAGGCAGGCAAGCGAGCCAAGGTCCTTGGCGTTGCGGCCCATCTCAGAGATCTCCGGCGAAACGCGATCGACGATTTCCTCAATCGCCGTGTTCAGCGCTTCGAAGGCAATCATCAGCAGGAACAGCAGCATCATCGCAACGTACTGGAACAGTGTTGCGTCGCTGATGGCGAATGCCAGCATCGCCACGGCGAAGCCGATCAGCTCCTGACGAAACGCAGCTTCGCCAAGAAGGCGCCGTGCTCCACCCAGCGAGTAAGTGGCGGCTGCGAAAAAGTGCTGAAAGCCAGTCAACTTTTGCGGCAACTTTTGGCGCGGCAGCTTCTGGCCCGCCTTCTGGGTCGGCTTTCGCTCCTGCATGCGCAGCGTATTCCTGTTCATCTCAGCTTCTTGCCACGCAGGGCGCAAAAGCGTCCAGTTCGCGATTGTAGACATCCGTCTGGATGTTCATCATGCCGAGCACCGTATGAAACAGGTTGTCGTGCGACATGGCCGCATCCGAATAGGCGAGAAGGCACTTCGTATCAAGCCCCATGGTTCGTGCGTAGGACGGCGAGAACCAGGATATGAAGGGAACATGCGTCTGCTCCTTCGGCGCGATCGCATAGGGCGCACCATGAAGGTAGATGCCGTTTTCCCCGAGCGATTCGCCATGGTCCGACATGTAGATCATGGCTCCGGCCACGGTGTTTTCGTGCTTTGCCAGCAGCTTGGCCACGCTGGCGAGGATATGATCGGTGTAGAGGATCGAATTGTCGTAGGCGTTGACGATCTCGTCATGTGAGCAGTTCATCAGCTCGTCCGTGCGGCAATCCGGCGTGAAACGCCTGAAATTTTCAGGGTAGCGGCCGAAATAGCCGGGACCGTGGCTGCCCAGCTGATGGAGCACGATCACCGTATCGTGTTTCGTCGTGGCGAGTTTGCTGTCGAGGCCATCGAGGAAGATACCGTCCAGGCATTCACCTTCGTGACAGAGCGGACTGTTCTGGCGACCATTGATGGCAGCGTAATCAATCAGCTTGGCAATGCCTTTGCTGCCTGTGTTGTTGTCCCACCACGAAACGTTCACGCCGGCATGCGTCAGGACATCGACGAGGTTCTGGCGCGTATGCGCCTTGCTCTCGCTATATTCCGTGCGTCGATAGCCGGAGAACATGCACGGCAGTGACACAGCCGTTGCCGTGCCGCAACTGGTCGTGTTGGTGAAATTCACCACGCCGAGCGCCTTGAGCTCAGGATTCGTTTCCCTGTTGTAGCCATCCAGCGAGAAGCTCGCAGCACGTGCGGTTTCCCCGGCAACAACCACGACGACCACCGGCTTCTTCTCCGCGACGAGCCGATCCCCCGCCCGGGCGTCCGTGCCGAAGGGGGCCACGACAGCATCGACCTCCTTGTAGGCGGACAGTGCGAACCGCACGGCCGATGATAGCGGCGCGGCAGGATTGAAGACGTTCAGTACCTCCTTGCGTTCGCGGGCGACGAAAGCGATGGCGGCATAATTATAGCCGATGAGAACCAGCGCGACGGCAAATGCCGGAACGATCAGCGCGAGGTTTCGCAAAGCTTTTTGCAGGAACGGCCGGTGACGGATGTGGACGAGGCCGATCATGACGGCCGGCAGGATGGCGAAGACGAGAATATGAAATGCAAAGCGCGGCGTCAGCAGGTGACCCGCCTCTGCACCCGTCGTCACGAAGGCGCTCTCCACCATCTCCTTGTCCACAACGATGCCGTAGGTGTCGGTGAAGTAGGATGCAATGCCGGCGACGAGAACGCAGAGAATAAGAACCGGCTTGATGACGTAGCGCACTGACAGTGTCACGAGGGCGCAGATTGTCAGAAGGGATATCGCCGCCGAAAAAGCGAGCAGGCTTGTCTTATTGGAGGAGAACGCCGCAGCAGTGCGGCTCCAGAAGGTGATGTTGGTGGCGACGAGCAGATATGCCGACACGATAAGGGTCAGCGGAATGCTGCCAATCTCAGGCCTAAGAGGCTTGGGGATTTTCAAAGGGTTACTCCCGTCAGAACGCCGGCGGGAACCCGTCAGGCTAAGCTGACGAAGTGGTAGAGCCGAAATCCTGTCGGGAAACTGTCAGAAGGAGATGCCCTCGTCCGGAGGGGCGAGCGGGTCGGGCGCCAATGTACATGGCGCCCGTTTCTATTCCCAGTCTTCCGCGGCGGGCTTCTGACCTTGCCCGAGACGACGCTCAAGTTCGGCCGCTTCCGTTTCCGTCAGGCGCAGATCGAGCCGGATGCCGCCATCTTCGAGATCCTCGCGATGATCGACAACCGCATGCTCGTAGAGCCAAGGCAGGAGTTGAAGGCGATCGACGGGCAACGTGACCGTCGTTTCCATCATCACGCCGGAAAGACGACGATTGATGTCCTGCATGAGGGCATCGACCCCCTCGCCCGTCACCGCCGAGACGGTGACGGTGTTCGGCGTATGCGCTGCCTTTTCGAGCATCGCCGCATGCGGCTCTTTTTCCAGCCGGTCGATCTTGTTCCAGACCTCCAGCAGGCGCTCCGTGCGGGCCTTTTCGTCGATGCCGAGATCCTCGAGAATGCGCTCGACATCTTCGGACTGGGCGGCGTGATCCGGGTCCGAGACATCCCGGACATGCAGGATCAGATCGGCTTCCAGCACCTCTTCGAGCGTGGCGCGGAATGCCGCCACGAGGTGCGTCGGCAGGTCCGAGATGAAACCGACGGTGTCGGAAAGGATGACGGTGCGGCCCTGCGGCAGCTTCATCCGGCGCAGCGTCGGGTCGAGGGTGGCAAACAGCATGTCCTCGGCCAGCACGCCGGCGCCGGTAATGCGGTTGAAAAGCGTCGACTTGCCGGCATTGGTGTAACCGACGAGGGCGACGATGGGATGCGGCACCTTGCGGCGCTTGGAGCGATGCAGCTGGCGTGTGCGACGCACCTGCTCCAGCTCCTTCTCCAGCTTGATGATCTTGTCCTGAAGCTGGCGGCGGTCGGCCTCGATCTGCGTCTCACCCGGGCCGCCCATGAAGCCCGCGCCACCGCGCTGGCGTTCAAGGTGGGTCCAGCTGCGAACCAGACGCCCCTTCTGATAGTTCAGATGCGCCAGATCGACCTGCAGCGTGCCTTCCTTGGTGGATGCACGACGGCCGAAAATCTCGAGAATGAGGCCCGTACGGTCGATGACCTTGGCGTTCCATTCCTTCTCGAGATTGCGCTGCTGCACAGGCGTCAGCGGGTGATCCATGATGACGAGGCCGGCATCCTGGGTATCCAGCAGATGGCCGATCTCTTCGATCTTGCCGCTGCCGAGCAACGTTCCGGGCTTGGGCTGTGCGACAGGAACGACCAGCCCCTGCACGACGGAAAGATCGATGGCGCGTGCCAGACCGATCGTTTCCTCGAGACGCGCCTCGTCCGAGCGAACCGAATGCGGCTGCTCGGCGTGTTGCCGCCCGGTTTTCTTGACGACCGGGACGATGACCAGCGCCCGCATGTCGTCACGGTGCTTTTCGGTCTCGGGAATGATGCTGTCTGGGGTATCGTTGTGTTTTGTGATGGCTTCAGTCCGGTGTTCAGGAGGCGGATTCTTCGCTCTCGAACATCTGCATGGGCTGGCCCGGCATGATGGTCGAGATGGCGTGCTTGTAAACGAGCTGGGAGTGCCCGTCGCGCCGCAGCAGCACGCAGAAATTATCGAATGAGGTAACGACGCCCGTCAGCTTGACGCCATTGATGAGGAAGATGGTAAGTGAAATCTTCTGCTTGCGAACCGTATTGAGAAAAAGGTCCTGCAGGTTCTGAGAACGTTCCGCCATAGCGCCGCTTCTTTCTTTATTGCCGGTTCGAAAACAACCGGTTGATACGTCTGTAAATCGAGAGTTGCCCCGGGCGTCTGCCCCTCAGACGCTGCGGAATCTGGTATCGCATCAAGGTCTCTTTCGCAATGTCGAAAAAGCCTGCGCGACGTTTCCGTGACACTGCGAGGCGACATGCGTCTTGGCGCTACACGCCAAGCGACTTCAGTTTGCGGTGCAAGGCCGAGCGCTCCATGCCCACGAACTCGGCAGTCCGCGAGATGTTTCCGCCAAAACGATTGATCTGCGCAATCAGATAATCCCGCTCGAACATTTCGCGCGCCTCGCGCAACGGCAGCGTCATGATATGCTGGTCGCCCTGGGCCGAGATCTTCGGCAGGCTGTCGCCCACTTCTGTCGGCAGCATATCGGCCGAGATGACGGTGTCGGGGCCATCGGAACGCGCAAGGATCATCAAGCGCTCGATATTGTTGCGCAACTGGCGGATATTGCCCGGCCAGCTATGAGCCTGCAGGACCGCCAGCGCGTCGTCGCCGATCTTGCGCGAGCGGATGCCCGCCTGCTCGCTGATCTGACGCATGAACATATCGACCAGAAACGGAATGTCCTCCCGGCGATCGGCAAGCGCCGGCACGCGGACGGGAATGACAGCCAGCCGGTGGTAGAGGTCCTCGCGAAACGCGCCCTCGGCAATCAGGCTTTCGAGGTTATAGGCGGTAGAGGAGATGATGCGGACATCCACCTTGACGCGCTTCGACCCCCCGACACGCTCGAACTGCTGGTCCACGAGCACGCGCAGGATCTTGTTCTGCGTCTCGCGCGGCATCTCCCCGATTTCATCAAGATAGAGCATACCGCCATGCGCTTCCTCCAGCGCGCCGGTCTTGCGCGGCTGGCCGGGCGTTCCCTCCGTGCCGAACAGGGCGATTTCCATGCGGTCAGGCGTGATGGCCGCTGCGTTCAGCGCCACGAAGGGTCCGGCAGCACGGGCCGACTTCTTGTGAATCATCCGTGCCACAAGCTCCTTGCCGGAGCCGGACGGACCGTGGATCATGATGCGGCTGTTGGTCGGCGCGACCTTTTCGATAGTCTGGCGCAGCTGTGAGACGGCGACGGACGTGCCGATCAGTTCGACCGGATCGCCGGAGCGCTTCTTGAGCTCCGTCACCTCGCGCTTGAGCTTGGAGTTTTCCAGCGCTCGCTCCGCAATCAGGATCAGGCGGTCCGCCTTGAAGGGCTTTTCGATGAAATCATAGGCCCCGCGACGGATCGCCGAAACGGCGGTCTCGATGTTGCCGTGGCCGGAAATCATGACGACGGGCAAGTCCGGGTGCCGGCTCTTGATCTCGTCCAGCAGGGAAAGGCCATCGAGGCGACTGCCCTGCATCCAGATATCGAGGAAGACGAGGCGCGGCACACGGTCGGAAATCGCCGCCAGCGCGCTGTCGCTGTCGAACGCCATGCGCGTTTCATATCCTTCATCGGACAGGATGCCGGAGACGATCTCGCGAATGTCCTGTTCGTCGTCTACAACCAGAATATCAGCGGCCATCGGTCATTTCCTTGCTTTGTCTGTCGTCGTCTTCGTGTTCCGCATGGCTGGAGGCGGATTGCCTTGAGCCGGCATCCGCCATGCCTGCGGGCGGCCCCCCTGGGCCCGGGCGATCTCGCTCCGCCTCGGCAATGATCGCCGGCGGGAGAATGATGCGGATCATCGCACCGTGGCCCTGATCGAAATCGGGCGGTGCATCATGCAATTCGAGATGCCCGCCGTGGTCCTCGATGATCTTCTTGACGATGGCGAGGCCGAGGCCTGTGCCCTTCTCGCGCATCGTCATGTACGGCTCGAGAATCCGGTGACGGTTCTCCGTCGGCAGGCCCTTGCCGTTGTCGATGATATCGACCACGTAGGTGCCACTCTTCTCGTTGAGGCGAGAGCGGATCATGATCTTCAGCTCGTCGCGCTCGGCATCGGCTGGCAGCGCCTCGATGGATTCCACCGCATTCTTGACGATGTTTCCGAACGCCTGCCCCAGCATGCGTCCGTCGAACGAACCATCCAGCGGATCGTCGCCGAAGTCGCGAATGAACTGGATATCGTTCGTTCCCATCTCCCGCAGGAAGACGGCATCCTTGAGGATCGCGCGGAGGTCGGAGCGCTCCTTCGTCGGCTTCGGCATGCGCGCGAAAGACGAGAACTCATCGACCATGCGGCCGATATCCTCGACCTGCCGGACGATCGTATCCGTGCACTGGTCGAAGACGGCGCGGTCATCAGGGTCGATCTGCTTGCCGTAGCGACGCTTCAGGCGCTCCGCCGAGAGCTGGATCGGCGTCAGCGGGTTCTTGATCTCGTGCGCGATGCGACGCGCGACATCGGCCCAGGCAGTCGAGCGCTGCGCGATGACGAGGTCGGTGATGTCATCCAGGGTAATGACATAGGACTCGACCGTGTCGATGGCCTCCTCGCGCGTCACCTGAACGTTCAGCGTGCGCTCCTTGCCGTTGCGCATGATGTTGATCTGTTTACGAAAGTCATTTCGCGGCCTGGATATCGCCTCGGTGAGAACGTCATCGATCTCGGGCGCGACATCTGCCAGCCGCTCGCCGACGATGTCAAAGGTGGGACGAGACAGGAAGACTTCCGTCGAAGGGTTGGCAATGGTGATGCGTCGATCGTCCTCGACACCGATGACCGCAGCCGTCACGCCCGACAGCACGGCCTCGATGAAGCGACGGCGGTTATCCATCTCGTCCTTGGCTTCAAGCAGCTGGTGCTGCTGGGTGCGGATCTCCACGATCATCTTGTTGAAGGTGCGCGAAAGGCTTCCGACATCGCCATCGACCGTATGGACCGGCACGACGACATTCAGATTGCCGGAGGCGACGCTGTCGGCGGCACCGATCAGCAGGCGGATGGGCCGGACGATCCGGTCGGCGACGGCGATAGCCGCCCAGATCGCAGCCAGCAGAACGATGAGCGCGAAGCCGAGATAGAGGACCCCGAAGGCGACCTGTAGCGAAGTGCGACCGGCGGCGAGGTTACGGTACTCCGCAACGTTCTCCTCCATCAGCCGCATGGAGTTCATCACCTTGGGATCGACCGTCCGCACGGTGTAGAGGAAAGCGCCCTCGATGTTGTCGAGCGGAATGATGGCGCCGACGAGATTGGTCACGCCCGGCGGAATGAGCGTCGGCTGACCGGAGACCGTGCTTGCCAGCGCATCCACGGGGATAGCCGGCAACGGCCGGTCGGTCGGAATGTTGGCCTGGAGGATCGCGGAGCCATCCGCCCGCACGAGGAACGCACCGAGCATGCCCCGCGCCCGCGCCTGCCGCGTCATCAGATCCACGAAGCCGGTGCGATCGAGACTGTAGAGCTGGCGATTACGCTCGAGATCGGTCGCCATCGACGCGGTCTGCCCCTGAAGGTAGCTCGCATTTTCCAGCACATAGGCCTGGGCGACATCGATGGAGGAGCGCACGATGGCCTGTGTTCGCAACGAGAACCATCGATCAAGGCCGACATCGAGCGTGATCGAGGCGAAGATGGCAACAAGAATGGCAGGGGTGATGGCGACGATCGAAAACAACGCGACGATGCGGACATGCAACCGTGCCGCCGCCCTGCCCTTGTTGCGGGCGCGGAGCAGCCGCATGATCTCGCGGCCGATGAGGTAGATGAGGCCGATAACGAAGAGCGCATTGATCGCTGCGGAAGCGATGACGATATTCGTCTCCGGCTTGATGGGCGTCAGGCCCAGCAGCACAAGCAGGGAGATGATCGCGCAGGCAAGCGCACCCGAGGCCAGCACGAGACCTGGCAGTGCGAAAGCAGCGCGGCGATCCGTGCCTTTGCCCGCTTCGTCCTTTGCCAATGGCAGTATCAGCCCTTCGGCCATGCACATTCCACCCACTGACGGTGCCCGAAGAAAACGGTCCCGCTTATCCGGGTATCTCAGCGATCCCGGACCTCGCCCGATGACAATGAAGCCTTGCACCAACGTGATGGCGAGTCGGCTTCCATGTGTCATCCAAGCAACACAATGTGGCGTAAATGCAACGGTATGGAAAGGGTGTCAAGCGTTGCGCGAACTGCGATACACGGAGACACCGAGTTCACGGATCTTCTTGCGCAGCGTATTGCGGTTGAGCCCCAGAAGATCCGCGGCCTTGATCTGGTTGCCGCGTGTCGCCGTAAGAGCGGCCAGAATCAGCGGATATTCCATCTCCGCGAGCACGCGGTCATAGAGCCCGGATGGCGGCAGGCCATCGCCGAAGCCCGCGAAATACTGGCGCATGTTCTCCTCGACCGCCTGAGAGATCGACATCGGCCCGGACCGTCCGCTTGCCTTTTCGATCGGGCTGTCGGGGATGTCGGAACGCAACTCGCTCTCGATGATTTCCCGGCTGATGACTTCCTGCGGATAGAGTGCCGTCAGGCGGCGGACGACGTTCTCCAGTTCGCGCACATTGCCCGGCCAGGGGTGAGACTTCATCAGTTCCAGCGCTTCCTGCTCGAAGCGCTTGACGTCGAGACCCTCCTTCTCGGCCATCTGGACGAAGTGACGGACAAGATCGGGAATGTCCTCTGCCCGGTCGCGCAGCGGCGGCAGGCGCAGCGGAACGACATTGAGGCGATAATACAGATCCTCGCGGAAGAGGCCCTGGTTGATCGATTGCTTCAGGTCCTTGTTGGTAGCTGCAACGATCCGAACGTCGGAGCGGATCGGCGTGCGCCCGCCAACCGTCGTATATTCGCCCTGCTGCAGCACCCGCAAAAGCCGCGTCTGCGCATCCATCGGCATGTCGCCGATTTCATCGAGAAACAGCGTGCCGCCCTCGGCCTGCTCGAACCGGCCGGTAGACCTGTTCTGCGCGCCGGTAAAAGCGCCCTTCTCGTGGCCGAAGAGCTCCGACTCGATCAGGTCGCGCGGAATGGCGGCCATGTTGATCGCGACGAAGGGGCCGTTGCGGCGCTTGCCGTAATCATGCAACGCCCGTGCCACCAGCTCCTTGCCCGTGCCCGACTCGCCCGTGATCATCAGGGTCAGGTCCGTCTGCATAAGGCGGGCGAGCACGCGGTAGATTTCCTGCATGGCAGCGGAGCGGCCAACCAGCGGCATGCCGTCCTGCGTGTCGTCGTCCATCTTGGCGGGCTTGCGCTTGGGTTCCGCCAGCGCCCGGCCGATGATGGCGATCAGTTCGGTGAGATCGAAGGGTTTCGGAAGATAGTCGTACGCGCCTTTTTCCGAAGCCTTGATGGCGGTCATAAAGGTGTTCTGTGCGCTCATGACGAGAACCGGCAGCTCGGGTCGGGCCTTCTTGATGCGCGGCAACAGGTCGAATGCGTTCTCATCCGGCATGATGACATCGGTCAGTACCAGATCGCCGTCGCCGGCCGAAATCCAGCGCCAGAGGGTTGCGGCATTGGAGGTGATGCGGACATCATAACCAGCGCGGCTCAGCGCCTGGTTCAGCACCGTGCGGATGGCTGCGTCGTCGTCAGCAACGAGAATCGTGGCGCCAGTCATCGGGTCTTCCCTTTTACAGCAATGGGTTCGGGGTCCTCGGCGGTCGGTCCTTTCGACGCAGGCATGAGGACACGAAATGTCGTTCGGTTGGTCTGGCTGTCACATTCGACGATGCCGCCATGACCGCCAATAATCTTTGCGACCAGCGCGAGACCAAGGCCCGAGCCGTTGGTCTTCGTGGTGATGAAGGGGTCGAACAGGTGCGGCACGAGATCGGCGGGCACGCCCGGACCATTGTCATGCACACAGAATTCCAGTGGCAGCGAGATCTTCTCCCGCGTGCCGGCAACCGAAAGCCGGATGCCGGGGCGGTAAGCGGTGGTCAGCATGATCTCGCCGTCCGGCTTGTCGCCGATGGCCTCTGCCGCGTTCTTCACGAGGTTCAGGAATACCTGCACAAGCTGGTCGCGATTGGCATAGACCGGCGGCAGCGAGGGGTCGTAATTCTCCGTGATGCGGATGCGGCGCGCGAAACCCGCCCGCGCCACAGCCTTCACGTGGTCGAGAATCGAATGGATATTGACCGGGTGCCGGTCCACAGGGCGCTCGTCGGAGAACACCTCCATGCGATCGACCAGCGAGACGATACGGTCGGTCTCGTCGCAGATCAGCCGGGTCAGCGCCCGATCCTCGTCGTTGACGGAGCTTTCCAGCAGCTGCGCGGCGCCGCGAATACCGGACAACGGGTTCTTGATCTCGTGCGCCAGCATGGAGGCAAGGCCCGTCACCGAACGGGCGGCGGCGCGGTGCGTCAACTGCCGGTCGATCTTGTCGGCCATGGAGCGTTCCTGGAAGACGATGACGACGCAGCCAGGCTCCGAAAGCACGGGCGCGACGTAGAGGTCGACAAGCTTGTCGGCACCGAGCCTCGGCGACGAGAGATCGACCCTATACTCGTTCACCGCGGCCTTCCGCTCCCGAACCTGATCGATCAGCGTCAGCAGCGGACTGCCGAAGGGAATGAAGGTGCTGATGTCATGACGGGCCAGATAGTTGGCGCTGGCACCAAAGAAGGCCTCGGCTTCCCAGTTGGCGAAGGTCACCAGCCCGGTCTCGTTGACAAGGACGACCGGGTTCTGGATCGCGTTCAGCACCGCCATCGGCAACACGCTCTTCGTGTCGTCGGTTATTTTGCCGCTCATGCTGCCATCGTCCTTTCATCCGCTGTCTCGCCGTCCCGAAGAAGCTCGAGAAGACCCGAAAGCGCCGCCTTGTGATCCGTCGCCGTCAACACGGATGCCTTGCGATGCCCGGGAGCACCTGCGGCGAACCTATCGATGTACCAGCCGAGATGTTTTCGCGCGTGGCGAAGTCCCGTCTCCATGCCATAGAAGGCGAGCATCATCTCGTAATGCTCTGATATCACATCAAGACGCGCCTGCCCTTCCGGCTCGGAACAGGCACCGGCCAGCACGCCCGCATGCCACGGACGCCCCTGACAGGCACGCCCGGTCATGACAGCGTCGGCACCCGAGCGCTTGAGGATTTCCGTCGCGTCCTCCAGCGTCGAGACGTCGCCATTGGCTACCAGCGGCAGAGAGATTGCATCGCGCACGGCGCGGATCGCGTCCCAATCCGCGTGGCCCTTGTAGAACTGCATGCGCGTGCGACCGTGGATCGTCACCATGCGGATGCCGGCCGCCTCTGCGCGGCGCGCGATCTCCGGCGCGTTCATCGTCGTCTCGTCCCAGCCGAGCCGCATCTTCAACGTCACGGGGACATCGACAGCGCGAACCGTCGCCTCGATCAGCGACAGCGCGTGATCCGGATCCCGCATCAGCGCCGAGCCGGAATATCCGCCGATGACCTTCTTCGCTGGACACCCCATGTTGATATCGATCACGTCGGCGCCGTTTGCGGCGGAGATCTTCGCAGCCTCTGCCATCCAGTGCGCTTCGCGGCCGGCCAGCTGCACCATATGCGGCGTGATGCCTGCATTTTTCAGCCGCGCCCAACTCTCGCCTGCATTGCAAGCCAGCTCGCGGCTTGCTACCATCTCGGTCACGACGAGGCCTGCGCCGTAGCGCCATGCCAGCTGCCTGAACGGCAGGTCGGTCACGCCGGACATGGGCGCGAGCACCACGCGGTTGCGAAACGACATCCCTTCGATCGCGAAGGGCGATGACAATGTCGGAATCTGCAAGTGATTATCTTTCAGGCACATGGTTTTTCTGCACTATTTTTAGACATAGATATCGCCAATGCCAAGCGCTTTCGCACGACATCCGTAATTTTCCTTCTTCGCCTGCCGGTCTGGCTGGCAAAGCCCCTCGGCGCGGGTTAAACGCGCCTATGAGCCGAGCGACACTCTTTTAGAGCGGCGGTTCGGTGCAGGCAGGAGGCGTCTTACAGCAGATGCAAAAAGAACGCGAACTTTCATGCGGCGTCGTCATCGTCGCGGCAGGACGCGGCGAACGCGCTGGCGCCTCGGTCGAGGGTCCGAAGCAGTATCGCCGCATCGGCGGGCGCCCCGTCATCGCCTGGACTGTCGACGCTTTCTCGAACTGGGGCAAGGCCAGTGCCGTGGTTGTCGTGATTCATCCTGACGACGCGACCCTCCTTGATTCCGCGCTCGCTGCCTGCCATCGCCGTCCCGACGTCACCATCGTTCATGGCGGCGCAACGCGGCAGGCTTCGGTCCTTGCCGGCCTGAAAGCGCTCGCCGATATGGGTGCCGCCTATGCCCTCATTCAGGATGGCGTGCGGCCCTTCGTCGAGCCCGACCTTCTCGACAGGTGTCTCGACAAACTCGCTGCCGGTTTCAAAGCCGTTCTTCCCGCAATGCCGGTCACGGATACGCTGAAGCGTGCCTATGCTTCCGGCGACGTACTGGAAACCGTGTCGCGTGATCGGCTGTATGCGGCGCAGACCCCACAGTGCTTCGAGCTTTCCGATATTCTGAAAGCCCATGAAGCCGCGGCCACGTCCGGACGATCCGATTTTACGGACGACGCATCCATTGCGGAATGGGCAGGCCTGCCGGTCGCCCTCGTCGAGGGTTCTGCGAACAATGTGAAACTGACCACGCGACAGGACCTTGCCATGGCAAACGAGAAACTGACCGGCAGCACGATCGATGTGCGGACCGGGAATGGCTACGACGTGCACCAGCTGGTGCCGGGCAATGGCGTCACGCTCTGCGGCATCTTCATGCCCCACGATCAGTCTCTGCTTGGTCATTCCGATGCCGACGTCGCGCTGCACGCGCTGACGGATGCTCTTCTTGCCACCTGCGGTGCTGGCGATATCGGCGATCATTTTCCGCCATCCGACGACAGGTGGAAGGGAGCCGCGTCCCGGATCTTTCTCGAACACGCAGCTGAGATCGTGCGGCGACATGGCGGCGTCGTCATGAATGCGGACGTCTCGCTCATTGCCGAGGCGCCGAAGATCGGCCCGCATCGCGAAGCCATGCGCCAGGCGCTGGCGGACATGCTCGGGATCTCGCTCGATCGCTGCTCGGTCAAGGCGACCACCAATGAGAAGATCGGCTTCGTCGGCCGGCGAGAAGGCATCGCTGCGATCGCGACCGCGACCGTCAGCTTCCCTGGAGGATTTCGATGAGCATCTGGCCCCACGACATCTACCAGTCAGCCGAAAACCTGCTTGAAAGCTTCGTCGCGAAAGGATGGCTGGTCGCGACCGCCGAGTCCTGCACCGGCGGAATGATTGCAGGTGCCCTCACCGAAATTCCAGGCTCGTCCCGCGTGGTCGATCGCGGCTTCGTCACGTATTCGAACGCGGCTAAGGTGGACATGCTCGGCGTCAACCCGGTTACGCTCGACCAGTTCGGAGCCGTCTCGCGGGAGACGGCGCTGGAGATGGTGCGCGGCGTTCTGATGCAGTCGATGGCGGAGGCGGCCGTAGCCGTGACAGGCGTGGCCGGGCCCGGCGGCGGATCGGATGAAAAGCCCTTGGGTCTCGTGCACATCGTCGCCGCCACGCGCCGCGGGGTCATTCTCCATCGTGCGATGCAGTACGGGGCTGTCGGGCGCGACGCGGTGCGACTTTCTACCGTCAGAACCGCGCTTGAGATGCTTCAGGAACTCGTGGATCAGGCCGTAGCACCGGCATAGACCGTGTCTGCACGCTTCTCGAAGGCTTCCGCGAAAAGCCGAAACGCACGGTCGAACATCGAGCCCATCAGCGCGCCGAGAATGCGGTTCTTGAACTCGTAGTCGATATAGAAATGCACCGAGCAGCCGCCATCCGGGGCAGGTTCGAACGTCCAGCGATTGTCGAGATAGCGGAACGGTCCATCGATATACTTCACCTCGATCCGGTGCTCGGCTCGGTTCAGCAGCACCTGCGTGGTGAAGGTCTCGCGGATGGCTTTGTAGCCGACCGTCATGTCGGCCAGAAGCAACTCCTTGCCGTCACGCTCCTTGCGCGTCCTCACGCTGAGCGCCTCGCAAAGCGGAAGAAATTGCGGATAGGACTCGACGTCGGCAACAAGGTCGAACATCTGGTCGGGAGAGTGCTTCACCAAGCGTCTGGTTTCGAACTTCGGCATGAGACGCAGTTAGTCGGCAGCGGACGCAAGATCAAGGAGGCGCGCAACCTCGCCACGCGTTTTCAGTGTGAAAATCGCGACATGCTGCCCGTGCAGCGCAATCTCGCGCTCGATATGCGGGGCAATGCGGCTCTCGAAGTTCCAGATATAGGCAAGAAATTCCCGGTCGGGCAACTGCTCCGGGCAGCCCGGCGCCATATCGGGGCGAACACGGCCGAAGCTCTTCAGAACACGGCGAAAGACGCTCAGCAGGCAGAGCCAGCGCGGAAGGCGCAGCCAGAGCACGACATCGGTGCGCGGCATGCGCAGGTGGAAGCTCGAAGACCCCGTGCCATCCATGATCCATCGTTCGCCCGCGACGGCCTCCGAGATGAGAGCGCGCTCCCCGGCCTTGTCGCGTTTCTTCCAGCCCGGAAGCCAGAAGAACGCCTTGTCCATCGAGATATGCGGCAGATCCAGCCGTTCCCCGAGCGCTCGCGCAAGCGTCGTCTTGCCGCCGCCCGAGCAGCCGATAACGCAGATTCGGTGTGCGCGGGAAACGGCGGCAGCGGCGTCCTCAATCGTCTGGAGAGTGTGCGCCATTTCCTGTCTCCGGCGCGCCCTGTCTCCGGCCCGCCCTGTCTCTGGCGTGGTCAATTAGCTTACCGGCCGGGCGGGCTTTCCCGCGCGCTGACAACGCCGACGGGTCGCCAGATCAACCGCTGCAGCTTGAGTTTAACAAGCCAGTCCTCGAAATACCAGGAGATGACCTCCTTGCGGCCGCTCACATAGGGAAGCTTCGCGCTGTCGAAGCGGGTGAAAGGCAGGAAGGGGTTGGGCCGCTGCGAGGCGTAGAGTTCCACGCGGATGGAATGGCGGGCGGAGTGGCCGCGCGCATGAAAACCGAACGTATCGCCCACCACCAGCGTGTTGGCAGGCACAGCAAACCGCGTCGGCTGCGGCAGGCGGAGCCGCTTCAGCGCAGACAGCGGAATACGGAACGACCCGCCTCGCCGCTGCTTCGCTGCAAGCACGCTCTGCCGCTTGTGCCAGGCGAGACGACGCGGCGTAAGTTTGTGGGAGCCGGCGACATAGGTGAACGGCCCCTCGTCTTCCGGGACGTCGTAGAGGAAGTACCAGGCCTTCGCCGTCGAGTGGAACGTGTCCATATGAAGGTCGGTCTGCGGATCCCTGGCCCCCTTGGCGACGGAAGGCTCGCCGAAGATCGTCTGGATGCTGAGAACGGGTTCGACGTCGAAGCCGCCGACATAGCGGATCGGTCCCGTCCAGCGCTCGTCCCGGAGAAAGGCGGCAAGGGTCGGCGCGGACCGGAGAACATCGGGCGTCAGGGGAATACGCCGCGTCACCGCACCACCTTCCCGCATCTCGCGCGCGGGAGCCCGCAAAGCCTCGACCTCCTCCACAAGCGCATGAAACTGGCGTTCACCCAGCAGGTTGAGGCGCTCGATGTAGCCATTTTCTGCGAAGAAATCCCGCTCCGCCGGCGTCACCAGATGCGCCAGCCGCTTGCGCCGCCATTCCGTGACCCGCGCCGCGGCCTTCACCCGCCAGACATGCAGCCCCTTGCGGTTCAAACGTTCGCTGCCAAGAACGGCGTTTCTGAAATCCTTTCGGCCGGTCAGGATCTGAAGTGTATGAAAGGGCGCCAATGCAAGGCCGCCAAGCCGCTTCCCGAAGCCGACCCTTTGTCGGGTCGAAGGGGTTACCTCAACAGGCACGTCCATCCTGGCATCTCCGTGTGTCTAACGCCGATAGCGTAAGACTACACGTACAAATACAACCCGAAAACGTACGGAATCGCACCGAACACCTTCCATGCAGATGAAGGCTGTACGACGTGCCACAATTTATATCGTGCAAAGAAGGAGCGATCTGGGCGGAAGCCTGTTTCAAGAGACCATCAAGCTGTCCGCCGGCTCCAGCACGGATGACGATGGCAGACATCACCGGACAGGGCGAACTGTCAATCTCCCGCCCTTCCGGTATACCGCGAGTACGGTCAGACGACCGATATTATTCCGCTGCCAGCAGAACCTTCTTCTCGCGAGCCGCGCGCAGGCGCGCAAAATCATCACCTGCGTGATGCGACGAACGCGTTAACGGGCTTGAAGCCACCATGAGGAAGCCCTTGGTGTAGGCCACCGTCTCGTAGGACTTGAACTCTTCCGGCGTCACAAAGGCCTCGACCTTGTGGTGCTTGCGGGTCGGCTGCAGGTACTGACCGATGGTCAGGAAGTCGACATCCGCAGTGCGCAGGTCGTCCATCAATTGCAGCACTTCGTTCCGCTCTTCACCAAGGCCGACCATGATGCCGGACTTGGTGAACATGGTGGGGTCCAGCTCCTTCACGCGCTGCAAGAGGCGGACGGAGTGGAAGTAACGGGCGCCGGGCCGGACAGTCAGGTAATTACCGGGCACAGTCTCCATATTGTGGTTGAAGACGTCCGGCTTTGCCGCAACGACGCGCTCCAGCGCACCGGGCTTCTTGAGGAAGTCGGGGGTCAGAATCTCGATGGTGGTTTCCGGCGATGCCGCACGGATCGCCCAGATGACCTTCTCGAAATGCTCCGCGCCGCCATCCGGCAGATCATCGCGATCCACCGAGGTGATGACCACGTGCGACAGGCCCATCTGCCGCACGGCCAGCGCCACATTCTCGGGCTCGGCCATGTCGAGAGCATTCGGCTTGCCGGTTGCGACATTGCAGAACGCACAGGCGCGCGTACAGATTTCGCCCATAATCATGAAGGTCGCGTGCTTCTTTTCCCAGCACTCGCCGATATTCGGGCACCCCGCCTCTTCACAGACCGTCACCAGCTTGTGCGAGCGCACGAGATCGCGCGTCTCGTGATAGCCCTTGGACGTCGGCGCTTTTACGCGAATCCATTCCGGCTTGCGCAACATCTCCGTGTCCGGCTTATGAGCCTTTTCGGGATGGCGCACGCGCGGTGCTTCATTCGCGTTCAGGGTCCGGTCGAGAATGGTGACCATAGGTCCGATCTTTCTTCCCGCTTCCGCCCGTCCGTGTGGCCGGACAAGCCATCAGCTTTTCGTGCTCGTCTTGCCCGTCGCAGGCTGCAAGCCTGCCCTCTGGGACGTTCGAGCCGGCGATGTCGCCCGCTCCTGCTGTTTGCCGGCCCGCCGATAGCGGGCCCTTCATGCGTCTACCCTCAGATGCGACCGCGCGCATCCCACGTCAAGTCACGATCAGGCGTTCAGCGCGCGACCATAGGCGTCGAGCACGCTTTCCTTCATCGTTTCCGAGATCGTCGGATGCGGGAAGATGGTGTGCATCAAATCTTCCTCGGTCGTCTCGAGGTTCATGGCGACGACGAAGCCCTGGATGAGCTCCGTCACTTCGGCGCCCACGAGATGTGCGCCGATCAGCTCGCCCGTCTTCTTGTCGAAGATGGTCTTCACCATGCCCTGGTCTTCACCCAGAGCGATCGCCTTGCCGTTGGCAACGAAGGGGAACCGTCCGACGCGGATCTCGCGCCCTTCCGCCTTGGCTTTGGCTTCCGTCAGCCCGACGGAGGCAACCTGCGGGTTGCAGTAGGTGCAGCCCGGGATCTTCAGCTTGTCCATCGGATGGACATTCGGCAGGCCCGCGATTTTCTCGATGCAGATAACGGCTTCGTGCTCTGCCTTGTGCGCGAGCATCGGCGGCCCAGCAACGTCGCCGATTGCGTAAAGGCCGGGAACATTGGTCTTGCCGTAGCCATCGATGACGATGCACCCGCGATCCGTCTTCACGCCCAGTCCTTCAAGGCCGAGGTTCTCGATGTTGCCGACAACGCCGACGGCCGAAATCATCCGGTCGGCCGTGATCTTCTCGATCGTGCCATCCTTCTTCTCGACATGCGCCGTGATGCTGTCGGCGCCCTTCTCGACCTTGGAAACCTTGGCCTCAAGAAGGATCTTCATGCCCTGCTTGTCGAACTGCTTCTTGGCGAAGGCCGAGATCTCGGCATCCTCGACCGGCATGACCTGACCCAGAACTTCGACGACCGTCACATCGACACCCATGGTGCGATAGAAGGAGGCAAATTCGATGCCGATGGCACCGGAGCCCATAACCAGCAACGACTTCGGCATCTGCTCCGGCTTCATCGCCTCGAAATAGGTCCAGATGAGCTTGCCGTCCGGCTCGATGCCGGGCAGAGCGCGCGGACGGGCGCCGGTGGCGATGATGATATGCTTGGCCGTATAGGTGCCTTCGCCCAGCGTGTTCTTCGGGATCGGGCCCTGCGGCTGAACGATCGGCTTCGTGATCGGTCCGACAAGGATTTCGCCGGGCTTCGTCAGCTTGGCCTCGCCCCAGATGATATCGACCTTGTTCTTCTTGAACAGGAAGCCGACGCCGCCGTTCATGCGCTCGGCGATGCCGCGCGAGCGGGCGACGATGGCCTTGATGTCCGGCGAGATCGTGCCTTCGAGCGTCAAGCCGTAGTTCTTGGCATGCTGAGCGCTGTGCAGCACATCGGCCGAACGCAACAGCGCCTTGGTGGGAATGCAACCCCAGTTGGAGCAGATGCCAGCCAGATGCTCGCGCTCGACGACGGCCACCTTCATGCCCAGCTGCGCCGCGCGGATCGCCGCGATGTAGCCGCCCGGACCGGAGCCGATGATGATGACGTCGTAATTCTGAGCCATGCCTTGCGTTTCCTGTTTTCAAGGCGCGCTTGGGGCGCTGCCGTTCTATGTCTTCTACGACCGCATTGTCCCGCAGCGAAGCAAAGAGCCTCGCCGGGAAATGCTCTAGAGGCCGAGCATCACGCGGACGATCGGCTCGAGGCCGCGTCCGATCGCTCTTGTATTTTCTGCATCGAGATGGATGCCGTCGATGGGCGTCGTCTTGGCCACCGATCCGGCATCGAAAAATCCGCATCCCGTTTCGTCGGCAAGGTCCGCATATAGCGAAGCCAGCATAGCCGACTGCTCCCGGGCACCGGCAAACATCGCAGCGAAGGCCGCGTTTGCCGTTTCACAGGCCACTGGCGGCGCAACGATCAGAATGTCCGGCACATCCGCCTCGAACGACCATGCGTGATGCCGGACGAGTTCGATCAGACGTTCGATGCCCTGGACAGCGCCAAAGGCGGTGCCGTGGACGACCGGCTTCATATCATTGGTACCGAGCAGGATGATCACGAGATCGATCGGATCATGGCTGTGCAGTACGGTTGGAAGAATGCGGGCGCCATTGCGATCCGCATCGGCGAGGTGGTCGTCATAAGCCGTCGTCCGGCCGTTCAGACCTTCGGCGATGACATGAACACCCTCGCCGAGCGCATTTCCGAGCACCGTCGGCCAGCGATCCGCCAGCGCATGCCGTCCGGGAGCAGCCGCGTCATATGCCCAAGTGAGGCTATCGCCGTAGCAGAGGACTGTCTTCATCTCGTCGCCGCCTCCCCGTCATTCCACAAGAAGCGGCGGAACGCATCGTGGCGCTCCGCCGCCTGCAATCAGACCAACATGCCCATCGGGTTTTCGATGTAGCGCTTGAAGGCGCCCAGCAGTTCGGCACCCAGCGCTCCATCCACCGCACGGTGGTCGGTGGAAAGCGTCACCGTCATGACGGTGGCTACCTTCATCTCGCCCTTCTTCACGACGACACGCTCCTCACCTGCACCGATTGCAAGGATCGTGGCATGCGGCGGGTTCACGACGGCGGCGAAGTTCTTGACGCCCATCATGCCCATGTTGGAAACAGCCGTCGTGCCGCCCTGATATTCGTCAGGCTTCAGCTTGCGGCCCTTGGCGCGAGCGCCCAGATCCTTCATCTCGTTGGAGATGGCCGACAGGCTCTTCAGCTCGGCGGACCGGACAATCGGCGTGATGAGACCGCCCGGGATCGACACGGCAACACCGACATCGGCGTGCTTGTGCTTGACCATGCTGGTCTCGGTCCAGGAGACGTTCGCGTCAGGAACGTCGCGAAGAGCGAGCGCCAGCGCCTTGATGACCATGTCGTTCACAGACAGTTTGTAGGCTGGCTTACCGTCCTTTTCGGGAGCGGCAGCGTTCAACTGTGCGCGCAGCGACAACAGGGCATCCAGTTCGCAATCCACGGAAACGTAGAAATGCGGGATGGTCTGCTTGGATTCCTGCAAACGCTTCGCAATGGTCTTGCGCATGCCGTCATGGGGTACGAGATCGTAGGAGCCCTCGGCGAAGTTCTTCAGAACCTGCTCGTCGGACATGCCCTTCGGTGCAGAGGCCGTGGCCGGAGCAGCAGCCGTTGCCGGTGCAGCTGTCGTGGCGGGAGCAGCCTTGCCGGTACCACCGGCGACGGCCTTCTCGACGTCGCTCTTGATCACGCGGCCCTTCGGTCCCGTTCCCGTGACAGCGGAGAGGTCGAGACCGGCCTCCTTGGCAAGGCGCCGGGCAAGCGGAGACGAGAAAACGCGCTTGTCGCCGTCCGTCTTCGCCGCTGCGGGAGCTTGGGCCTGCGGTGGGGATGCCGTCTTTTCCGAGGCCGGCGCTTCCGCCTTCGCCGGCTCGGCATCGGCCTTTGCAGGCTGAGCTTCGGCCTTTAGCGCAGAGGCACCGCCACCCGAAGCTGCAGCGCCGACATCCTCGCCATCGGCGGCGAGAATGGCGATCAGGGCGTTGACCTTGACGCCTTCGGTGCCGGCGGGAACGACGAGCTTGGCAACGACGCCTTCATCGACGGCCTCGACTTCCATCGTCGCCTTGTCGGTTTCGATTTCAGCAATGACGTCGCCGGACTTGACGATGTCACCTTCTTTCACAAGCCATTTTGCAAGGTTGCCTTCCTCCATTGTCGGAGAAAGCGCGGGCATGGTGATGTTGATCGGCATGATCCCGCTTCCCTTACTTGTAGCAGACGGTCTTCACCGCCTCGACGACTTCACCGACATTCGGCAGAGCCAGCTTTTCGAGGTTTGCCGCGTAGGGCATCGGAACGTCCTTGCCGGCAATCGTCAGGATCGGTGCGTCGAGATAATCGAACGCCTGCTGCATGACGCGGGTCGCGATTTCGGTACCGACGGAAGACTGAGGATAGCCTTCCTCGACGGTGACGAGGCGGCCGGTCTTCTTGACCGATTCGATGATCGTCGGCAGGTCCATCGGACGGATCGTGCGCAGGTCGATCAGTTCGACATCGATGCCGTCCTTTTCGAGTTCGGCGATCGCCTTCAGCGAGTAGGTCATGCCAATGCCGAACGACACGATCGTGACGTCCTTGCCGGTCTTGTGGATGCGAGCCTTGCCGATCGGCAGAACGAAGTCATCCATCTTCGGCACGTCGAAAGACTGGCCATAGAGGATTTCGTTCTCAAGGAAGATGATCGGGTTCGGATCGCGGATCGCCGCCTTCAGAAGACCCTTGGCATCAGCGGCCGTATAGGGCGCGATGACCTTGAGGCCCGGAATATGGCTGTACCACGCAGCGTAATCCTGGCTGTGCTGAGCGCCGACACGCGCCGCAGCACCGTTCGGGCCGCGGAAGACGATCGGAGCACCCATCTGGCCGCCCGACATGTAAAGCGTCTTTGCAGCCGAGTTGATGATCTGGTCGATCGCCTGCATGGCGAAGTTGAACGTCATGAACTCCACGATCGGCTTCAGGCCGGCCATGGCCGCACCGACGCCGACGCCGGCAAAGCCGTGCTCGGTGATCGGCGTATCGACCACGCGACGTGCGCCGAATTCCTGAAGAAGGCCCTGCGTGATCTTGTAGGCGCCCTGATATTCGGCAACTTCCTCACCCATGATGAAGACGTCGCCGTCGCGGCGCATTTCCTCGGCCATGGCGTCGCGCAGCGCTTCGCGCACCGTCGTCGACACCATTTCCGTGCCGGCCGGGATATCCGGATCGGCAGCGACATCGACCTTGGGCGCAGCGGGCACCTTGCTGTCGGCCTTCGACGTTGGCTCGTCGCTCGATTCGCGAGCCTTGCCGCCAGCGTCGTTCGAGGTCGCGGTCGGCGTATCGGCGTCAGCCTTCGGCGCCGCAGGCTTCGCGTCTGCGGCCGAATCAGCGCTTTCGCCTTCCTGCAGCAGGACGGCGATGGCCGTGTTGACCTTGACGTTTTCGGTGCCGGCCTCGATCAGGATCTTCCCGATCGTGCCTTCATCGACGGCTTCCACTTCCATGGTCGCCTTGTCGGTTTCGATTTCAGCGATCACGTCGCCGGAAGCGACGGTGTCGCCTTCCTTTTTCAACCACTTGGAAAGCGTGCCTTCTTCCATGGTCGGGGAAAGCGCGGGCATCAGAATTTCAATAGGCATGGATCAATCCCTCGTCCCGGATCACAGAAGAATGTCGGTGTAGAGCTCGGACACATCCGGCTCCGGATCGTTCTGGGCAAAATCGGCGCTATCGGCCACGATGTCGCGGACGTCCTTGTCGATCGCCTTCAGCTCGTCTTCGGTAGCCCAGCCCTTCTCCAGCAGGCGAGCCTTCACCTGCTCGATCGGGTCGTGCTCGGACCGCATCTTCTGAACTTCGTCCTTGGAGCGATACTTCGCCGGGTCGGACATGGAGTGGCCGCGGTAGCGATAGGTCTGCATTTCGAGAATGACGGGACCCTTGCCCTCGCGGCAATGCGCAACGGCTTCCTCGCCGGCAGCCTTGACGGCGCGAACATCCATGCCGTCAACCTGATAGCCGGGGATGCCGATGGCGGCGCCGCGCTGCGAGAAATCGACGCCAGCGGATGCGCGGGCGACCGAGGTGCCCATGGCGTAACGGTTGTTCTCGATGATGTAGATGCAGGGCAGCTTCCAGAGAGCCGCCATGTTGAAGCTCTCGTAAACCTGGCCCTGGTTGGCCGCGCCGTCGCCGAAATAAGCGAGCGAGACGTTGTCGTTGCCGCGATAGCTGTTGGCGAAGGCGAGACCGGTGCCGAGCGATACCTGCGCACCGACGATGCCGTGTCCGCCGTAGAAGTTCTTTTCCTTGGAGAACATGTGCATGGAGCCGCCCTTGCCCCTGGAGTAGCCGCCCTGACGACCCGTGAGCTCGGCCATGACGCCGCGTGCGCTCATGCCCGTTGCGAGCATGTGGCCGTGGTCGCGGTAACCCGTGATGACCTGGTCACCCTCCTTCAGAGCCATCTGCATGCCGACGACGACAGCTTCCTGACCGATGTAGAGGTGACAGAAGCCGCCGATGAAGCCCATGCCGTAGAGCTGGCCGGCCTTCTCTTCGAAACGGCGGATGAGGAGCATTTCGCGATAGGCCTTCAGGTCCTGTTCGCGGTCAAATTCTACGATCGTGCCGTTGGCGAAATCCTTGCCTGCAGACTTGCCGACTGACTTGCCGCGGCTGGATACGGGCGCGTTCTGACGCGGAGCCATGCGATCCTCCCTATGGTTAGCGTTTTGCGGCTACCATAGGGAAAGACCGTGACAACAGCAATGCTATAATTGCATGGCTTATATTCTGCACAAGCAACTGAAAAACCTGTATAAATCCAAGTTAACGTCTTTTGAGTTAACTTCGGATTTAGTGGAAGATGACGATCTCGTCGGCGCGTGACATATTCAGTCCGAAACGTGCCTTTTCATCCAGCATGTCGCGCTCCATGGAGCCGTCACTGAGCAAAGCGACTTCCTTTTCAAGGATTTGACGCTTTTCGGTCAGCTCTTTCAATGTCGCCTGGCGCTCCACGCGCTGACGATCGAAGACTTCCGTTGCCCGCAGGCCGAAGTCGCCGTGAATCGAATGATAGGAGAAATAGGAAAGGAAGGCGATTGTGATGAGCGGCATGGCAAACCGCCCGAGTTTCCGCTTCCGATGATGCTTGGTCCACATACGCTGACGCCCTGCTACGCTACTGGCCTTCAAGCTAGCAGGCATGTGTTAATCGAGCGTTGACCATGACGAACATTGGAAGCCCACCCGGCTGAAACGGAAAAGCCCGGGCCTCCTTGCGGAAGCCCGGGCTTGTCAGAAAGCCACGTGTAAAGGATCAGCCGCGCAGGATGGAGCGGCCCATGTACTGCGCCTGCGGACCAAGCTGCTCTTCGATACGGATCAGCTGATTGTACTTCGCGGTCCGGTCGGAACGGGCAAGCGAGCCGGTCTTGATCTGGCCGCAGTTGGTGGCAACGGCGAGGTCGGAAATCGTGCTGTCTTCCGTTTCGCCGGAGCGATGCGACATGACGGCGGAGTAGCGCGCCTTGTGCGCGGTTTCCACGGCGTCGAGCGTTTCGGACAGCGAGCCGATCTGGTTGACCTTGACGAGGATCGAGTTGGCGACACCCATCTTGATGCCGTCGCGGAGGCGCTTGGAGTTGGTGACGAAGAGATCGTCGCCGACGAGCTGGACCTTGGAGCCGATCTTGTCGGTCAGGTATTTCCAGCCGTTCCAGTCGTCTTCGCCCATGCCGTCCTCGATCGAGAAGATCGGGTACTTCGCAGCGAGTTCCGCGAGGTAGTCTGCCATGGCTTCAGGCTCGAGCACGCGGCCCTCGCCTTCGAGATGGTACTTTCCGTCCTTGAAGAACTCGGTCGAGGCGCAATCGAGCGCGATGAACATGTCTTCGCCGGGCTTGTAGCCGGCCTTCTCGATCGAGCTCATGATGAAGTCGAGCGCAGCCGGGGCGGATGCGAGACCCGGCGCAAAGCCGCCTTCGTCGCCGACATTCGTGTTATGGCCGTCGGCGGAGAGCTGCTTCTTCAGCGTGTGGAAGACTTCCGAGCCCATGCGCACGGCGTCGCGGATCGAGTCGGCGCCGACGGGAACGATCATGAACTCCTGAAAGTCGATCGGGTTGTCGGCATGCGCGCCGCCGTTGATGATGTTCATCATCGGTACCGGCAGGTAATGCGCGTTCGGGCCGCCGATATAGCGATAGAGCGGCAGGCCGGCCGATTCAGCAGCGGCCTTGGCAACGGCGAGGGACACGCCGAGGATGGCGTTCGCGCCGAGGCGCGACTTGTTCTCGGTGCCGTCGAGTTCGATCATGACCTGATCGATCTGGATCTGGTTCTCGGCGTCGAGGCCACCGATGGCTTCGTAGATTTCGCCGTTGACGAATTCCACGGCGCGCTCGACGCCCTTGCCGAGGTAGCGCGAACCGCCATCGCGCAGTTCCACCGCCTCATGGGCACCCGTGGACGCGCCGGAGGGAACGGCAGCACGGCCGAAGCTTCCGTCTTCGAGATGCACGTCGACTTCGACCGTCGGATTGCCGCGGCTGTCCAGAATTTCTCGGCCGATGATGTCGATGATGGTTGTCATGGTCTCTTCCCTGTCCTTGGGTTTTGGGCGGATGGCCTGTCTTAGTCGACGGCTGTGAAATTACAATGGCAGCGCCGGTCAGACGTTTAGCGCTTTGCGATAGAATCGAAAGCGAGCAGCGTTTCGAGAAGACGCGGCATATCGTCGATATTGACCATGTTCGGTCCATCCGACGGTGCGTTGTCGGGATCCTCATGCGTCTCGATGAAGACGCCGGCGACGCCAACCGCAACGGCAGCCCGCGCCAGCGTCTCCACGAATTCGCGCTGACCGCCAGAGGATGTGCCCTGCCCGCCCGGCTGCTGTACGGAATGCGTCGCGTCGAACACCACAGGCGCGCCCAGACCTGCCATGATCGGCAGCGAGCGCATGTCGGAGACGAGGGTGTTGTAGCCGAAGGAAGCGCCGCGTTCGCAGAGAAGAACGTTCGGGTTTCCGCTCTCGGTGAATTTAGAGAGAACGTTCTTCATGTCCCAGGGCGCGAGAAACTGGCCCTTCTTCACGTTGATCGTCCGACCGGTCTTGGCGGCGGCAATCAGCAGGTCCGTCTGGCGGCAGAGAAAGGCAGGGATCTGGAGAATATCGACTGTCGGCGCGACGAGCGCGCAGTGCTCTTCCGTATGGATGTCGGTGAGAACAGGAAAGCCGTATTCCGCCTTCAGGTCGGTGAAGATCTCCATCGCCTTCTCAAGCCCGATGCCGCGCTTGCCGGACAGAGATGTCCGGTTGGCCTTGTCGAAGGACGACTTGTAGACGAGGCCGAGGCCGAGCTTGTCGCAGAGTTCGACCATGCGGCCAGCTATCATGAAGGCGTGGTCGCGGCTCTCCATCTGGCACGGGCCGGCGATCAGCGATAGCTTCGACCCTTGCGAAAAGGTTACAGCGCGAGCGCCCTCGCCGACGATGACGGATTCATTGGTTTTCATAGTCATTCTCCAAATACGAAGATGGCGCCTTGTCCAGGTGCCGGAAGCACGATCAGGCGGCCTTCCCGTTTGACATGGTCGATAGCATTGTCGGCCAGCAAGGCTTCGGTAGCGGCAATGTCCCCGACGGTAAAGACGATCGCACGGGCTTTCAGCCCACGCTCCTCCAGAGGCTCATCGACACCGAGGAAGCCGCGCATTCCCGCCTCGTTCAGAACGGAGATGTGGGCATTGGCGGCCCGGATGTCCATGCCGAACGAATGCGCCTCCGTTTCGCGTTCATCCACGACCTGCTGCAGGAAATACTGGAAATCGGTCGGGTTGGACTCGGACAGGATGACCTGCCGGATGCCGGTCACACCGTTTGCATGGGTTTCGAGCGCCGTACGTTCGGACGGCAGTGGCTGGACGCGCTGGCAGGTGAAGCAGAACAGATCCGGTGCGCGCGGGTCGCTGGCGAACGCCAGACGAAACTGTCCGATTGTCTCCTCGCCGTCGGGCCGTTTCATTGGCCTGGAAAATTCGAGAATGCCGCCGCCGGAAAGACCTTGTTCTTGAAACCGGGCATGATCGGATACAGCATCGTCGGTGGAGAAGACAAGCGCGGAGAACCCATCCTGGCCGCGGCGAAAGCGATAGGCCAGATCACGCGCGACGAAGGTATTGCCCTGAATGGCAGCAGCTTCGCAGTCCTCTCGCTGAGCAATGGCGAGCGGCTCCAGATAGGTTTTGTCGGCGAGGAAGACGCAGGCATTCTCGGTGCCGAACGGGTGCAGCGCGTCTCCGGCAACGGTGAAGCCAAGACGGGACAGGCGCTCGCGAGCGGTCGCCAGCGAACCGACCGGAAGAACGAGATGATCGAGATGGCGGCGGACATGGCCTGCGATTGCCGGTCGGTCGTCTCTCATCGTCCGCTTCTCCTCGTCACGCCCGCGAGCACCGGCATTCACCGGTGCTTGGCATCTTCGGGCCGACAATTCAAGGCTGGAGTTGGTGCGGCAGGATAGGCCCGATGGTTCAGGCCTAATTGCAGTTCCGCAACTGGCTGGCATAGGAAGAGGCGAGCGCTGCCGAACGTCGGGCTGTTGCCTGCAGACCGGCATTTCCGCGCCAGGAACCACGGGCATAGCCAGCATCGCCCGAGTAGTAGGCGAGATAGAGGTTATAGGCGTCGTTTAGGCCGATACCGTTCTTGCGGTGATTGCGGGCGTGGTACCAGCCCACAAAATGGATGGCATCGGAGAAGTTGGATCGCTTGGCCATCCAGCGTCCCGTCGAGGCGCGGTACTCGTCCCACGTCCCGTCGAGCGCCTGAGAATAGCCGTAAGCGCTGGAGACGCGCTTCCACGGGATGAAGCCCAGGAGCTTCGTGCGCGGTGGCTTGGCGTGCGGGCGAAAATTCGATTCGGTCTGGATCGTTGCCATCAGGATGGGCACAGGCACGCCATACTGCTTCTCGGCGTGCCGCGCGGCACGTTGCCAGTTGTTGAACCACCCATCGCGCTGCTCGAAGATCGCGCAGGCGTTCCGGGTGTTCTTCGGCGCAGTCGCACAACCGGCGAGCGCCATCATGGCGACGATCATCAGTACACGCATCGCTCTCGATCCAAGGTTCGAAAGAATGAATGACAGGTAAATGTTAAAAGAAGGTTTTGATCGATCAGGGCCGGCGCGTTTCAGACCACCCGGCGATAGAAGCGCGTGTCCAGCGCCATACGCGGGAATGCCGGCGGCAGGTCGCTCGCGTTGATCGCGGAGAACGCGTTCTTTTCATAGAAGCGGTGTGCTGCAAGAAAGCGGTCTGTGGTGCCAAGCAAGACGACGGATAACCCGTTGACTTTGGCGTGCGCGAAAAGCGTATCGAGGAGGCGCTGGGCGATGCCGTATATCGCCCCGCGATGGCTTACGGCAACGAACATCTTGCGCAACGCGCCCTGCCCGTCGCCGAAATCTTTCAGCGCAATCGTCCCGACGATACGCCCGTCATCCTCGGCGACCCAGAATGCGCCTGCGCCTTGACGGTAGAATCCATCGATATCGGCAAGGTCGGGTTGGTCGGCAGCCGTGATGGAAAAGCCAAACTCACCGGACTGGATCGGCACGATCAGGTCGACGATACCTGCTTCGTCTCCGGCCCGAGCGGGCCGGATTGTTACAGGTGATGTGCGTGTTTCAGCCACGGAAACGCCCTGCAACTTCCGCCTCAGACGAGCCGGGTCTGCTCCACAGCGGCCTCGATGAAGCTTGCGAAGAGCGGATGGGGATCGAGCGGGCGGGACTTCAGTTCCGGATGGTACTGGACACCGATGAACCAAGGATGATCGGCATACTCGATCGTTTCCGGCAGCACGCCATCCGGCGACATGCCGGAGAAGACGAGGCCGCAGTTTTCGAGCCGGTCCTTGTAGTCGATGTTCACCTCGTAGCGGTGACGATGACGCTCGGAGATATCGGCGGAGCCGTAGATATCCGCAATCTTCGTGCCCTTCTTCAGCGAGGCCTTGTAGGCACCGAGGCGCATGGTGCCGCCGAGATCACCGGAGGCCGTGCGCTTCTGAAGCTCGTTGCCCTTGATCCACTCCGTCATCAAACCGACCACAGGCTCGGCCGTGGGGCCGAACTCCGTCGAGGAGGCCGTCTCGATGCCGGCAAGGTTCCGGGCCGCTTCGACGACAGCCATCTGCATGCCGAAGCAGATTCCGAAATACGGCACCTTGCGTTCGCGCGCGAAACGCGCCGCAAGGATCTTGCCTTCCGAACCACGCTCGCCAAAGCCGCCGGGCACGAGAATGCCGTTGACCTTTTCGAGGTAGGGCGCCGGATCTTCCTTCTCGAAGACTTCCGACTCGATCCACTCGAGCTTGACTTTGACCCTGTTGGCGATGCCGCCGTGGTAGAGGGCTTCGATCAGCGATTTATAAGCGTCCTTGAGGCCGGTATATTTGCCGACGATGGCAATCGTAACCTCGCCTTCCGGCGTCCGGATCCGGTCGTAGACGTTTTCCCAGCTGTCGAGGCGCGGCTTCGGTGCCGGCTCTATGCCGAACGCGGCGAGCACTTCGGAGTCGAGGCCTTCCTTGTGATAGGCGATCGGTACATCATAGATGCTGGCCACATCGAGCGCCTGAATGACGGCGGACGGACGGACGTTGCAGAAGAGAGAGAGCTTGCGCCGCTCGGCTTCGGGAATCTCACGGTCGGCACGCACGAGCAGGATGTCCGGGTGAATACCGAGCGCCTGCAGTTCCTTGACGGAATGCTGTGTCGGCTTGGTCTTCAACTCGCCTGCGGCGGGAATATAAGGCATCAGCGTCAGATGAACGAAAACGGCCGCGCCACGCGGCAGATCGTTCTTCAGCTGGCGGATCGCCTCCATGAACGGCATGGCCTCGATATCGCCGACCGTGCCACCGATCTCGCAGATGACGAAATCGTATTCCTCGTTGCCTTCGGTGACGAACGCCTTGATCTCGTTCGTCACGTGCGGGATCACCTGCACGGTCGCGCCGAGGTAGTCGCCGCGGCGTTCCTTGTCGATGATGTTCTTGTAGATACGGCCGGTCGTAATGTTGTCGGTCTTAGTGGCCGAGCGGCCGGTGAAGCGCTCGTAATGGCCAAGATCGAGGTCGGTCTCAGCCCCGTCGTCGGTGACGAACACCTCGCCGTGCTGGGTCGGGCTCATGGTGCCCGGATCGACGTTCAGATAGGGGTCGAGTTTGCGAAGCCGCACCCGATAACCACGGGCCTGCAGCAACGCGCCGAGAGCGGCTGCGGCAATCCCTTTTCCAAGGGACGAAACCACGCCGCCGGTGATGAATACATATCGCGCCATGGGCTTGACCGGATACCTTTTCGAGATCGATTCCGCCATCGAAAAATGCCGCACTCCCCAGATTTCGAGGCGCTGGCATCGATGACGCACAAAAGAAAACCGGCGGAAACAGGTTCCGCCGGTCGGATTTGGCTGCGCTCGGCTTACTGCGCGGTCGGTGCGCCCGTACCCGTTGCCGCAGGCGGCGTGGCAGGTGTCGCTGCGGGTGCAGCCGGTGCCGGTGCGGCAGGAGCCGCCGGCGCCGTCGTGCTCGACGGAGCGGAGGGCGTCGTTGCAGCAGGTGCAGTCGTCGTGGGCGCCGGCGTGGCCGGGGCTGTAGCCGCCGGTGCCGGGGCTGCAGGCGTCGTGCTGGCGGGTGCCGTGCTGGCCGGGGCATCGCCGCCGGTCGGAACGCCATTGCTCGGGACGACCGGTGCAGGGGCTGCCGGTGCCGAAGGCGTCGTCTGGCCATCGCCGAGCGAATCAAGGACGCCGTTGCCGTTGTTGGTCGTTCCGGGAATACGGTCGAGGACGTCGGTCGCGTTCGGCTGATAGCGAGCGTAAATGCTCATGGCCAGAGCAAGGACGAAGAAGAGCGTTGCCAGGATTGCCGTCGTGCGCGTCAGCGCATTGGCCGTGCCACGGGCAGACATGAAGCCCGAACCGCCGCCGACGCCGAGACCGCCGCCCTCCGAGCGCTGGATCAGTACGACGCCAATCAGCGCCAGCACGACCATGAGATAGATGACAAGCAATACTTCCTGCATTTCGTCCAGTCCTGGCTTGAAGCGCGCCGGACCCCGGCGATATCGCCGCTGGTCACCCGCACTTGACGTCTCTTTTGCCGCAAATCTTAACGAAAAGCCGGGCACGGAACGGCCGCGTGTTTCCGGCCGCGTCCTCGCAGCGAATTTCGGTTTCGCGGGCTCAATATACCAAGCAGCCCGCTATTCCAAGCCCCGATGATCAGCCAAGCAGCTGCTCGTACGCGCGATAGATGGCGAGGAAGTCCTGCGCCTTCAAGCTCGCGCCGCCGATCAGCGCGCCATCGACGTTCGCGATACCCATCAGCTCGACGGCATTGCCGGGCTTGACCGAGCCGCCATAGAGGATGCGCATCGCCGCGCCCTCGTCCCCGAAGCGCGCCGTCAGCTCCTTCCGCATGAAAGCGTGGGCCTCTTCGACGTCAGCCGCCGTCGGCGTCAGGCCGGTACCGATTGCCCAGACGGGTTCATAGGCGATGACGGTGTTTTCGGCCGTGATGTCGTCCGGCAACGAGCCGTCGAGTTGGCGCTTGAGAACATCCAGCGTCTGGCCCGCCTTGCGCTCGTCACCGGTTTCACCAACGCAGACGATGGCTGTGAGGTCGGCGGCCAGAACGGCTTCCGTCTTCGCGCGCACGATCGCATCCGTTTCGGCATGGTCGGTGCGGCGCTCGGAGTGGCCAACGATAACATAGGTGCCGAAGCAGTCGGCGATCATTTCGGCGGAGATATCGCCCGTATGCGCACCGGACACGGCAGCATGGCAATCCTGTGCGCCGATGGCGAGCGGGCTATCGGTGCAGAGCGCCGTGGCAACGTAGAGCAATGTTGCCGGCGGGCAGATGAGCGCCTCGACCTTTTCCGAAAGCGGGCCGGTGACCCCCTCGGCTATCGCCTTGATCTGGTCGAGAGAGGCGCGCAGCCCGTTCATCTTCCAGTTCCCCGCAACAAGCGGACGCACATCAGGTGTCATTCGGCTTCTCTCCCGTTTTCCCACGATGGATCGGCCGTAGCAAATCCGCCGGGTCGTGGAAAGCGTTCATCACGCAGTGCTTGAAAAACCTCCGCTCGATGGACGGAAGAGAGCACCAGAATCAGAAACGCGGGCAGTTCCCCTGCCCGCGCCTCGTCTCGGGAAGACTGCCTCAGCCCATCTGGCTGCCGACGAAATCCTTGACGATCCGAATGATACCTCGGCCGAGGAGGTCGTCGAGTGCGTCCACGAACTGATCGACATGGGCGCGCTCGCAGATCAGCGGCGGCTCCAGGCGGATGACGTTGCGATTGTACTCGGTGAAAGCGACGAGCACATCGTAGTCCCGCAGGAGCAGCGCGCCGATAAAGCCGGAGAGCGAGCCCTTGAGCTTGTCGTCAAGCATGCCGATGACGGGTCGCAGCACCAGCGGCATCGTCTGGCTGAAGTCCTGGAACTCAAGCCCGACCATAAGACCCTGCCCCCGGACCTCCTTGATGATCTTCGGGTACTTCTCGCGCAGTGCATCGAGGCGAGCGAGCAGATAGGCGCCTTGCTCCGCCGCATTGTCGATCAAGCCATCGTCATACATGATGTTCAGCGCTTCGATGGCGGTGACGCAGGCCTCGCCCATGCCGCCGAAAGTGGCCATCGCGTGGATCATCGCCGTCTTCGGCGTGCCATAGGCCTTCATGTAGATCTCGCGCCGGGCGATCATGGCTCCCACTGCCGCCTTGCCGCCGCCGAGCGACTTGGCAAGGGCCGTGATGTCCGGAACCACATTTTCATGCTCGAAGGCGAAGAAGCGGCCCGAACGGCCGTAACCGCACTGGACCTCGTCAGCGACCCAGACGACACCGTAGCGGTCGCAGAGCGCGCGGAGATCCCTCCAGAAGCCATCGGGCGCGCGAATGATACCGCCGCCGCCCTGGATGGTTTCCAGAACGATCGCTCCGATTTGCGGATCGGCGCGGAAAGCGTTCTCGATCGCCTCGATATTGCCGAAGGGTACGCGAACGGTATTCCCCGAAACCGAGAAATCCGCGCGGTACAGCGCGCCGTCCGTGATGTTGAGCACGCCCTTCGTCTTGCCGTGGAACGAATTTTCGGCATAGACGACCTTCGGCCGTTTGGGACCGGCTGCCCGTTCGGCGAGCTTGACGGCGGCCTCCATGACCTCGGAGCCGGACGAGCCGAGAAATACCATGTCGAGATCGCCGGGCGAGATGGTCGCGAGATTCTTCGCGAAGGCCGCCGCATATTGCGACATGAAGGCGATCGCGATTTCGTGCCGGTTCTCGTCCTGAAACCGCTTGCGCGCGTCCAGAAGACGCGGATGGTTGTGGCCAAAGGCGAGCGAGCCGAAACCGCCGAAGAAATCGAGGATCTTCCGGCCGTTCTGGTCGGTATAGTACATGCCCTCGGCACTCTCGATCTTCACCTTGTGGAAGCCGAGAAGCTTCATGAAGTGGAGCTGGCCGGGATTGACGTGCTCCTTGAAGAGGGTCGTCATTTCCGGAACGGTCAATGCCTTGGCGTCCTCGACCGTCAGAAGGTCAGGCTTGGCCACCGGTTTGCGGATGGGCTGCGGTGTTTCGATGGCGGTGGAGTCAACGAGGAAACGGGCTGGCGTATCGAGCATCTGGATCATTCCCTCTTACTCGGCCGGCAGGGCGGCGGGCGTGCCGACGGTGCCTGTGGATTTCTTTGCGCGATATTCGTCATAGGCGGCGATCAGCATCGCCCCGTCGTTGAACTGGACTTTCCAGCCAAGCTCCTGTTTCAGCTTTCCGGTCTCGCGAACGCACATCTCGTCGGCGATGAGGTATTGTTCCGGATCCATGATCGGCAGGTTGATCGCGTCGAAGGCGGCAAGCGTCGCCTTGACGGCGAAACCGGGCGTCGGAATGAGGATGGATCTGGAGCCTGCATGCTTGATCAGGCCACCCAGAAGCTGGCGGACGGAAGGCGGGTTGTCGGAGCCGAGATTGTAGGCTTCGTTCGGCACGCCGCCCTTCCAGGCAAGACGCGCGGCTTCCGCGCAATCGAACACGGAAATGAACTGGTACGGCGCCTTGCCCGAGCCGATCATCGGCACCGGCAGGTTCGCATCGATCAGCTTGAACAGCTTTTCGAGAATACCGAGGCGACCCGGCCCGATGATGAGACGCGGACGGAAGATCGAGATCCGCATGCCCTTCTCGCGATAGACATGGCAGAGCTGCTCGGTCGCCCATTTCGACTTGCCGTACTCGCCGAGCGGCTTCACCGGATGATCCTCAGCCTGCGGCGATTGTACCGTGTGGCCGTAAATCATATCGGTCGTGAACTGGACGAGCCGGTTGGCACCTGAAGCAGCCGTCGCCTTCATGATGTTCTCGGCACCGTAATAGTTCACCGGCCAGAAGAACTTCCAGCGCTTGGCGCGCACCTGCAGCGGCGAGAGCATTTTGGCCGCCATGTTGTAGACCATGTCTTCCGGGCCGATATCGACCTTCATGACCTGCTCGAGATCCGTCACATCGCAATGAACAAAGTGGACGCGGCCATGAGCGTAATGCGGCAGGTCGGACTTGACGATGTCGGCAATGAGAACCTGTTCGCCTTCATTGACGAGGCGCTCGGCGAGGTGGCGACCGACGAAACCGTCGCCTCCGAAAATGACGTGTTTCATGTCGGGCTCCCGATATGGATGGATTTTACGGCCGGGGTATCGAGCGCTGCGGCTTCCGCGGGCGTCGAGCGACCGGATTGTGCGATGAGGACGGTTCCGACACAGATGAAGCCGATGCCGGCGATGCGCCACGCGTTCAGGTCTTCGCGGAAGATGAAGTAGGCGAAGATGGCCACGGCGACGTAGGCGAGGCTGAGGAAGGGATAGGCAAACGAGAGTTCCACCTTCGACAGCACGTAGAGATGCGACACCATCGATATGGCGAAGGTGGCAAGTCCGGCAAAAACCCACGGGTTGAAGAGGATCTGAAAGAAGCGGGCAATTGCCGTATCCGCCGTAAACGTCAGCGGGCCGAGGCTCAGCATTCCCTGCTTCAGCATCAGCTGTGCCGCCGCATTGGTCAGCACGGTAAACAATATGAAGGCCAGGTATTTCATGTCGTCCCCCTTTTCGGGCGCCCCGTCCGGGCTCGTTCTCGGCTGGAATTCATCGTAAGCCAAAGATTCCACTATTCAGTGAAACTTGCTGATTTCTTTTACTAAAATTGATTTCATCTATTGTCTCGAACAGCCATTGCGGTGCGCCGCCAAAAGTCCGACATCATCGCTGGATCTCGCAATGCCTCAAGCTTCCGCCACTCCGGAAAAGATGCCTCAAATGTCTGCGGGCTCATACGCGCATCCTTGTAGGGATTGACCGCACCGCCAGCAGAAACAACGATCCGGTCGAGAGCGTCCAGGAGCTTCAACGTACCCTCGCCCTGGTTCGCGAAATCGAGCGTGAGCGTGAAGCCGGGTCGCGGGAAGGAGAACAGGCCACGCGAGCGGTGCTCGCCGAAGCGCTTGAGAACCGTGAGGAACGAGCCATGCCCGGCGCTCCGGGCCGTCTCCATCAGCCGCGCTGTGACCGCTGGTGCGACGTCGGCCGGATAAACGCTCTGGTGCTGGTATAGGCCTTTAGGACCATAGAGACGGTTCCAGTTTCTGATGGCATCGAGAGGATAGAAATAGCCGGACCATTTCACCGTCTCGACCGTCTCGCCAGCTTTCGCCTTGCGGATATAGGCCGCATTGAAGCCCTTCAGCGTCAGGCGATTGAGAAGGCTGAAAGGCGGCGTGACCGGAATGGCGAGCTTACGTCCGCTGGGCAAATCGGGAAATTCGCAGGAGGCGTCGGCATGGTCGCCGGCGAGCAGTATGCCCCTGCCCGCGTTGCGGCCTGTCGCGAGCTGGTCGATCCAGGCGACGGAATATTCATGCTCGGCATCGACGCGGTTGATCATGCCGAAATACGCGTCAAGGGTGTCGAAGCGGATGGCGTGCTGCTGGATGTGGGCGGAGGGTACCTTCATCATCTGCAGATCGACGTCGAGGATGAGACCGGTCAGACCCATGCCGCCGATCGTGGCGCTGAACATCTCCGGGTTCTCGGTCTCCGAGCATGTGAGAACGTCACCATTCGAGCGTAGCAGCGTCAGCCGCCGGATGTGGTTTCCGAACGTTCCCCGGGCGTGGTGGTTCTTGCCATGGACATCGTTGGCGACCGCGCCGCCAAGCGTGACATGTGCCGTGCCGGGGGTGACGGGCAGGAAGAAGCGATGCGGCACGGCGCGTGCGAGAATGGCCGACAGAGTGACGCCGGCTTCGGCCGAGAGAATGCCGGTGCCCGGGTCGAACGCGTGGATGCGACCGCGCCGGCGGTTGTCGATCAGAAGGCCCGGATCGTTATGGCAGCTGTCGCCATAGGAACGGCCGTTGCCGAAGGGCAGATATCCGCCCGGCGCGGCCGCGCCAATCTCGTCCTCGAAGGCATCGGGAGTGAGGGCAGGACGTGGGCGCGTGTCGATACGGCCCCAACTGTCGAAATTCATATCCATCGGATTGTCGTCACACCTTCACTGAATGCCGACCGCGCCGATCATCACCAGGACGCCACCGGCGGCCATGGTGGCAATGCTGCGCCAGTCTCGCATGATGAAGACGACGGGGTCCTCATGCAGCGAGCCGCGCCGGGCGAGCATCCAGATGCGCAGCAGCATATACAGCACAATGGGACACAGCGGCCAGAGAGCGGCCGGCATGCTATACATCTGCTGCATCTCCGCGCTGTGGATGTAGAGCGCGAGGACCAGAGCAGATGCGAAGGCCGAGGACACTCCGGCCTGACCGACCATCTCGAAGTCGACCTGCATGTAGCCGCGACCGGGAACCTGTGAGCTGGCTTCGCCACCATGCTCGTCCAACTCGACGTAGCGTTTCACAAGTGCGAGGCTGAGGAAGAAGAAGATCGAGAAGGCGAGAAGCCAGAAGGACAATTCGGTTTCCGTCGCCGTCGCTCCTGCGACGATTCGAATGGTGTAAAGTCCCGCCAGTGTGAAGACATCGACAAGCAGCTTACGCTTGAGGAAAAATGTGTAAGCAGTGGTGACAACGAGATAAATTGCGAGCGTCGCGATGAAACCCGGCGGCATTGTGAGGGTAAGCGCCAGAGACGCGACAAGAAGAACAGCGGCGAGCGCAAGGCCTGTCAAAACGGACATACGGCCACTTGCAAGCGGCCGGAACCGTTTCTTGGGGTGGCGGCGGTCGTTCGTAAGATCCGAGATATCGTTGATGACATAGACCGCCGACGCAAGGAAGCTGAAGGCGAAGAAGGCGATTGCCGTATTGATCAACGCGTCGCGTTGCAGAACGTCGTGATTGAGCGCCATGGGCACCGCGATCAGAATGTTCTTGGCCCATTGGTGGACCCGGATGGATTTCAACGTATCCGTGATGCCAATCTTGCTGGTCGCCAGGCATTCGGCACCATGTCTTCGACGCCAGCTTTCCGCAGCCCGATCGGGCGCAACGACAATGGCTCTCCTCGCAGCATCGAAGACGGCCACGTCATCACGGCTGTTGCCCATATAGTCGAACCCAGCCTCGCCATATCGGGCGACCAGCTCGGAACGCTTGCGATGGCTCGTCAGGTTGTGGGTCGGCGATGAGTGCAAGACGTCGGTAAAAACGCCGGTATGGGCTGCGACATCAAGCGCCACCCGCTCGGCAGCGCCAGTGACAAGCACAACATCACGGCCGGTTCCCCGCTCCTCCCGGAGACGCGCGATAACTTCCGGGCGGTAGGGCCAGTCTTCGCCGGTGCGCCCGGATCGTGCGGCAACCTGATGCTTGAGGTGCGCCTTGCTGCGCAGTGCCCAGAGGAGAACGGCAAACAGCATCAGCGGATTGCGGAACAGAACAACCGTTACGCCCTCCCACAGCGTATCCACTGAAACAAGCGTACCATCCAGATCGACGCAAAGCGGCACGAGCCGCGTGTCGGTTCGCGCATCCATGATCGCACTCCCGGTTCCGTAACTTCCGGTAGACTGTCATGTTCTACTTACTGAAATACAAACGCACTCTTCGCTGCGGTGGGGACTTCAATCGCTGGTTAATGAACGGAAAATCGCTCAGGTTGCATCTATCGCGAAAGGATCCAGTTGATGGCATCCCGCCAGTCGGTCATCCGCACCGGTGTTCCGTGCGTCCCCGTCTCAAACAGGACGAAGCGGGCGGGGTAGCCGCTCTTTTTCAGACGGGCATACAGAGCCGCCTGATCTTCCGCTTTGTACGTGCCGTCCGCGCTGCCATGGCTGAAGAACATGGGCAGCTTGCGCGCGAACGCGGCGCTCTTTCCGAAGTCCGGATCGGCCGCGCCACCCATGATCATCATGCCCGAAAGCTGCTTGACAGCCGTGGCATTGCGCGAGACGCCCCAGCAGAGAAAGCTACCCATCGATGCACAGGACAGGATGATCGGCTGCCCGGGAGAGCGGCGCGCAAGAGCATCGATAAGCCCGGCGATATCTGTAGCACCGTCCGTATCGAAGGAGCGCGCGCTCGGCGCGTAATATGCGCCGCCGTTCTCCACTGCGAGATTCTTCAAGCGATTGAAGTTGCCGCCGAAGGAATAGTCGTTCGCGCCGAGCCGCCGGTCGCCGCCGCGGCCGTGGATGAAGATCACGGTGAAGGCAGCGTTCTGCGGCCCGCCGACCCGGAAGACATCGAGGCCTCTTCCGCCGATATCGACCGTCTCGTTAGCCTGAGCGCGCTTCACCCCAAGCGATACATAAGGTCGCTTTACCCGGCGTTCCGGAACCTCGTCGCGGCCGTTGATATCGCGCATCTCGTCGTAATCTACCGTCAGCCAATCACCACCGTCGCGTGATTCCAGGATACGGCCATATCCGAAGAGGTCATCCTTGAAAGGCTTCAACGTCGCGGCGCTGGCGCCGGTCAAGCTCGTGACGATTGCGAAAACGACGGCGAGAGCACCTGCCTCAACGTTGCGTCTCAAAGAAAGTGTGGACCGGGCCATGTTTTGTTCCCTTTTTGATCTCTTCGGTACGCTTCGCTCTTTCGCCGGACGGCTGGCCCTTGTATGAAGAGGCGGGCAACCGCCAGACAGGCGATGCCCGGCCTACAGGATCAGCCGACACATCGAAAGACGTTTGACGCACCAGATGACGGACAGCAACGACCTTTTCGCGACCACCCCGCCCGCAGCCCGGAAGCCTTCCGAGCCGAAGACGCTCGACCTGACGTCGTCTGCCGGCAAGACCGGGGATACCAGACCCGGCGCCCCTGCGAAGGCACAGGAGCCGAAAGAGGAACCGAAATCGGCCGCACGCGCTCCGGGAGCCCCCGCATCCCAGTTGAAGGCCGATACGGGAGATTACAACGCTTCGGCGATCGAGGTTCTTGAAGGCCTTGAGCCCGTCCGCCGCCGCCCTGGCATGTATATCGGCGGCACGGACGAGAAGGCGCTGCATCATCTGTTCGCCGAGGTCATCGACAACTCGATGGACGAGGCCGTGGCCGGCCATGCCAATTTCATCGACGTCCATCTGGACGCCGAGGGGTGCCTTGCGGTGACCGACAACGGTCGCGGTATTCCGGTCGAGAACCATCCGAAATTTCCGGGCAAATCGACGCTCGAAGTGATCATGACCGTGCTCCATGCCGGCGGAAAATTCGACAGCAAGGTCTACGAGACCTCCGGCGGTCTGCACGGCGTCGGCGTGTCCGTCGTCAACGCCCTCTCCGACGTGCTGGAAGTGGAAGTCGCCCGTAACCGGCGGCTCTATCGCCAGCGCTTTTCGCGCGGCATTCCGCAAGGTGGCCTGGAGGAACTGGGCGACGTGCAGAACCGGCGCGGCACCCGCGTGCGCTTTCACCCGGACCCGGAGATCTTCGGGCCTCACGCCAAGTTCGAGCCGGCACGCCTTTTTCGCATGGCCCGATCCAAGGCCTATCTTTTCGGCGGCGTCGAAATCCGCTGGTCGTGCGATCCGGTCCTGGTGGAGGGCACCGACACGCCGGACAAGGCGGTGTTCCACTTCCCCGGCGGATTGAAGGATTACCTCAAGGCGACCATGGGGTCCGAGTTCACGGTTACCCGCGAGATCTTCTCCGGTAAAACCGAAAAGACCGGCGGCCACGGCGCGCTCGAATGGGCCGTCACCTGGTATGGCGGCGATTCGGTCGTCCATTCCTATTGCAACACCATTCCGACGCCCGAGGGCGGCACGCACGAAGCGGGTCTTCGCATCGCTCTGACCAAAGGTCTGAAAGCCTATGCTGACCTGACGCAGAACAAGCGCGCGGCGATCGTCACCACAGACGACGTGATGATTTCTGCCGCTGGAATGCTCTCCGTATTCATCCGCGAGCCGGAATTCGTTGGCCAGACCAAGGACAAGCTCGCCACCGTCGAAGCGCAGCGCATCGTCGAGAACGCCATCCGCGATCCCTTCGACCATTTCCTCGCCGGCAATCCGCAGGAAGCGGCAAAACTTCTGGAATGGGTGATCGAGCGCGCCGACGAGCGCGTGCGCCGTCGCAAGGAAAAGGAAGTCACCCGCAAAAGCGCCGTGCGCAAGCTGCGCTTGCCGGGCAAGCTTGCCGACTGCTCGCAGAACTCGGCGCTGGGTGCCGAACTCTTCATCGTTGAAGGCGATTCGGCCGGCGGTTCGGCCAAGCAGGCGCGCAACCGCTCCAATCAGGCGATCCTGCCGCTGCGCGGCAAGATCCTCAACGTCGCAAGCGCCGGCCGGGAAAAGCTGGGGGCAAACCAGCAGATCTCGGATCTCGTGCAGGCACTCGGTTGCGGCACGCGGTCGAAATACCGTCAGGAAGACCTGCGCTACGACCGCGTCATCGTCATGACCGATGCCGACGTCGATGGCGCGCATATCGCGTCGCTTCTGATCACCTTCTTCTATCAGGAAATGCCGGAACTCATTCGCGGCGGTCATCTCTATCTCGCGGTGCCTCCTCTCTATCGCATGACACAGGGCGCAAAGACGCTCTATGCGCGCGACGACCTCCACCGGGTCGAGCTCATGGAGAAGGAATTCACCGGCCGCGGCAAGGTCGAGATCGGACGTTTCAAGGGCCTCGGCGAGATGATGCCGGCGCAGTTGAAGGAAACGACGATGGATCCTGCAAAGCGCACGCTGCTCAAGGTTTCCATCGATGACGTCGACTTCGAGGGCACGCGTGACGCGGTGGACAATCTCATGGGCACCAAGCCGGAAGCACGTTTCCGCTTCATCCAGGAACGGGCCGTCTTCGCCGAGAACCTCGACATCTGATTGGTGACGGTATCGGGATCGACAGATAACGGCATGGCTAGAGCGTTCAGCTGCGCGGGCGCTGGAGCGATTGGGCAGCGTGGATGGCCTTTTGCACGAGCGTCTCGCTCAATGCGCGTGTTGGCGCCATTCGAGGGAAATGCACGACGACATCGTCTTTCGTCAGGAGACGAGCCGATAGTCGTTCGTCAGCCTGCCGATAAGGACCGCATCATACGGCACTCTTCGTCTCAATGTCGGAAGCCTGGTGGCCTGTCCCTCAGGCGACGATCTTTTCCATAAAAAGGCTGAGCGGATCGGGCTTGTAGCTTCCGAATGGCTCGATATCGCGGTAACCCGCCCTTCGGTAGAGACTGATGGCTTCGGGCTGATAAATGCCGGTTTCCAGCCTGACTGTGGTTAGCCCGGCGTCGCGCGCCGTCTGTTCGACGGCATCCAGAAGGGACCGCCCAGCCCGCATGCCTCGTGCCTTGGGATCGACGAACATCCGCTTGATCTCGCCGCTGCCATCCCCAGCCGCCACCAGAGCGCAGCACCCGATGATCGTGCCGTTATGCCGCGCAACGAGGAACGACACCTCGGGTTTCTCCAGTGTCTCAAGATCAACAAGATGATTGCTCTCGGCCGGATAGAGCGACTGGGCATAAACGTCCGACTGGTTCAAGAGATCGATGACCTCAGGTTGGCGTGGCGGTTCTTTTCGAATGTCCAGAGTCACTTGGCTGAGGTTCCTGAGAAAGAGAATCGAGCGGTTGAAGTGCGTCTTCAGCCGATTTTATACCGATTCGAACCTCGATCCACGAAGGACGATGACGACCTGTCTCCGACGCAGCCAACCGGAGCAAAATCAATCCGGCGCCTGCCGTTCGTGCCTTAATTCCGCGCAAAGCTCTGTTTACCATCTTCTTTAACGCAGGAGACGGAACAGATCATGGTGACTGCAGCGCTCGTCGTGATGACGATTCTTGGATGCGACGACGGCGTCACCCAGTGCCACTATGTCGATACGGTAAAAGACAGGTGGGAGACGGTAGAGGCCTGCGACGACCAGTCTCAAAAAAAGCTCCCTGCCTATAAGAATGCGAGCTATCCCGTGATCGTCGCCATGTGCGAGAAGGCGGCAGAGGCCCCGATCGCCAGCGCGGCCGAGAGCGATACGCCCACCTCTCCCGCACCACCGCTCGCTTCCGCATCAACATCCCCGACGCCCGCACCCACCAGCGCACCATCCGCTCCGACTGCGGGAGAAGCCGCGTCCGAAGAACGCAAACCTCTACCCCAGCGCGCTTACGCGATGATCCGTGGCGTACTGCCGGATACGGCAAAGATACGCCACGCCATGTCCGTTCCCGTCCACTATCTGGGGGATGGCTATTCCTGGGTTGCGACGCGGATCGGCCGCTGACATCGGGCACCTGAACCCCCGATGTTGCCGTTGGATGCCTCGAACGCGCCAGCCGTCAAACGATCAAGCCGGCTTCGATGAGGCTTGAAGCGGTTGCCGAGACGGTTTCGCGCTCCGGACGCGTCGTCCAGCCGAGCACGCGTCGAGCCTTCTCGCTGCTTACGCGGTTGTCGCGTCCAAGCTCCTTCACGATCATGGCAAGGCCGGGATGCAGGGAGGCCGCGGCCTTGGCCGTCCAGTTCGGAACGGTCATGCCAGGCAACTTTCCCGCCCTTTCGGGCACCGCCTCGCGCAGAATGCCGACGATGTCAGCGATGCTCAGGGACTGCCCGGCGATGATGAATCGCTCGCCGATGGACGACGCCGTCTCTAGCGCCAGAACATGCGCCGCGGCGACGTCGCGGACATCGACAAGCGGCACGATGAACTTTGGCATAGCAGGATATCGCCCGTTCAGCAGATTGCGAACAATACCCACCGAGGTCGCCGTCGTCTTCCCGATCATGGGACCGAGTATCATACCCGGGCAGAGCACGGTCAGTTCGAGCCCCAGCGCTTCAGCCTCTTCCCAGGCGGCACGCTCGGCAAGCGTTTTCGACGCGTAATAGATGGTGGAGAACGTACCGCTCGGATCCGTCCAGTTCCGCTCGTCATAAGGCGGCGCGCCGTCACCGTACATGACAGCCGCGATAGATGACGTCAGCACGACGCGGCGGATCCCCGCATCGACCGCGGCCCGCAACACGCGCCGGGTGCCCTCGACCGCAGGGCGAAGGACGTCCTGCGGGTCGCCCGGCGCCTTTGCCGGAAAAGGCGAGGCCGTGTGAAACAGAGCATGTGCGCCCTTCAGCGCCTCCGACCAGCCATCATCGGATTCGAGATCCGCAACGGCGATATCGAGGCTGTCGGCAGGCTTCCCCAGCAACTCTGCAAGAGCCATGTTTGCCTGCTTGCCACGAACAGCGGAGCGGAAGGTGCCACAAACGGGGTAACCACGCTTCAAGAGGGACAGCGTCAGGTGACGACCAAGAAACCCGCCGGCACCGGTGACGACGACGCGCCGATTCGTTTCGGACATGAGCTTCTCCTTGGCATGCCATGACGTCCGCCGTTGCCAGCGTGAGATCTGCTTACAGGATCTCGGTGGCGATCGGAAACCTCTGCCGGACAAAAGCCCTTGCGAATAGCCGTCGGTGCGGCGACGGGACGTTTCTCTTTTGGGTCAGGCCGCCTGTCGTGCAGCCAGTTGGGCGTAATCACGGGCAAAACGGCGCTGCTCGGCAATGGCGAGCTTTTCCACACATTCCGACAGGCCGGAACTGTCCGCCGTCTGTCGGAGGCGATGCACGAGGACGGCAGCGATGGAGGCTGCCGGAAGATGGCTGCCCTGCCGCCTCTCTTTTCGCCAGATGAGGATTGCCTCTGCGAAGAGCGCGCTGATCTCGCGGCCGAGCCCTCCGGATTCGAACAGAGCCCGAAGGGCCTGCGTACGACCGTCGGACAGGATGGAGCGAACCCGCTTCTCACCGACATGCGTGAGATCGACGATCGCAGCGGCGAAGAAGTCGATGCGGCCATGGCAGAGTGCGTTGACCAGCAAGGCGGGTGTCATGCGTCCGGTCACGCGAAGTTCGGCGATCAGCGCCTTGATATCCACGTCTGCAACCTCGCCCGCCATGTCGATGGCGGCCGTTTCGCACGCCTGTCGGGCGACGCGTTGCAGGCGCTCTGTGCCGATCACAGCCTGAAGGAAAGCGGTGCCGTTGAGCGCAGCGCCGACATGCTCGACCAGAACCTGCCGCGCATCCGCCGGCAGATCCTCCCGCTCCAGCAGCATGTTGCGTACGGCACACACGTCGCCATGACGATCCGCAAGACGCTTCAGGGTTCGCCGCGACAGGTTGGCCAATGGATTTTCGAGGAGGATGACAACCTCCGGCACGCCGCCGATTTCGCTGATCGCCGCCGCGACCGCGCGAGACACGGTTTTGCGGGAAGCGATGAAAGCCCGCAGCTCCGGCGTTCCGCGCGCTGCGAGATCAATCAGGTCATCATCGGAGAGAACCGGCGAGCGGGTGGCAACAGCGAAGGCGATTTCCGGCTGGTCTTCGGCCAGCGACAGGATGATCGGACGCGGCGCGTCCGGCATTGCAGCCAGCGCTTCGGCAAGGGCGAGACGCACTTTCGGCGAGGGATCATCGAGAAGAAACGTCATCGCCATATTGGCTGCATGCCGGTCGATCCGGTCGCAATTCTTCGCGCAATAGGCGCGCGCCAGTGCGCTGGCCGCGTCGGCGCGATCCGTTGCCTTGGCGGTTTCGACCCAGCGAAGAAATGCTTGTATGATCACCGACGCCCCACTACGCAAATCAAACTGATGCTGATGTCGTGACGTTAGCGGCGAAACGTTTAAGATTGGTTCACCATGTCGATTAACGCCAACGAAACCGGTCAGATCGTGCAACCGGGCCTGGATGAGACGCCACCGAAGACAGCTTTCGCTGTCGTGGTTCGTCCGGAAGACCCGGCTCCCTCTCGGCGCCCGCAGCGTCTCCTTCTCAAGATCGGTCTCGACGCGCTCGAACGTCACGACGCGGCAGGCGTCTTCGACGCTCATCGCCCCGACGGTATCCTGCTGCCGGACTGCCGCGGGCGCGCCGATCTGCAGGCGGCGGACGTCGCGCTGGGGGTCATCGAGGCGGAAACGGGAATGGCGGCAGGCAGCCTCTCGATCATCGCCGCCATCGGCTTTTCGCCGGCAAGTTTCCTCGGCACCGAGAGGCTTTCAGGCGCGTCGGCACGCCTGATCGCTCTGGTGCTGGACGAGGACGCGCTTGCCTCTGCCATCGGACTGCCGACCGAGTCCGCTCGATCCGCATCGCCAGCCATCACCATGGCGCGAGGGTCCATGATTCTGCAGGCGGCAAGCGCCGGCGTGCCCTGCTTCTGGTCCCTGCCCTTTGGCGAAACCGACGGCTACGCGCTGGCCCGCTTGCGGGATGCCGCGCTGGATCACGGGTTCCGGAACGTCCTCGTGCAGACTGCGGAGCAGTGGATAGCGCTCGGGCAAGACGCGCGCGCAGACTGACTGTCCTCTTGCGCCAAGGACAGCAGGCTAGCGCTTGGGGCGTATCAGTTCGAAGACGTCGCCGGCATCGGCATAATCCATATAGCCGAGCCGACCGACCGGACGCGTCTTCGCCATATCGAAACGGCCGTTTCGCAGCGCGTCCTCCCGGATGTGGATGCCGACAACCTGCCCGATGACGACGTGATTTTCGGCGGGCTCACCGGAAAGCGTCCTAGGCCGGAACATCTCCGTCATCCGGCATTCGAGCGCGGCATAGGCCTCGCCGACGAACGGGGCCTCGACAAGGTCTCCATCGACGGGCGCCAGGCCGGCCGCGGCGAACTCGCTTTCACCGTGCGGCAACGGGGCGGACGATCGGTTCATCGGATCAATGAGGTCTCGACTGACGAAGCTCGCCGTAAAGACGCCGGTCTCCTCGATGTTGCGGACGGTATCCTTCCATCCCGAAGACGAGAACATCACCATCTTCGGAGCATCGCAGATGGCGTTGAAGAAGGAATAGGGCGCGAGGTTGAGACTGCCGTCCTTAGCCCGCGTACCGATCCAGCCGATCGGCCGGGGCGAGACGATGGCCTTGAACGGATCGTGCGGCAGGCCGTGGGCGTTCGTGTCGGTCGAATAAAACATCAGAAAGCCCTCACGCGTCGCCGCCGACCCAGGTAACGATCTCGGACAAAGCAGGACGGGGACGCTCCGTCGGCGGCACCTGCGGCGATCCGATATGGATGAAGCCGGCGACCTTCTCGTTTTCCTGTATGCCGAGAACCGGAAAGGCGCGCTGATCGAATGCGAACCACTCGCTCAGCCAGTTCGAGCAATAGCCGAGCGCGTTGGCCGCCATCAGCAGATTGAGGCAAACGGCACCGGCCGACATGATCTGTTCCCACTCCGGCACCTTGGCGTGCGGCGCGGCCGTACTGATGACCGCGACGACGACAGGGGCACGGGTCAACCGGGTGTTCTCGACCTTGATCATCTCTTCGGAAAGATCCGATTTCGCCTCAAGAGCCAGGCGGGCCAGCTCTGCGCTGATGCGACCGCGCTCTTCACCACGATAAACGATGAACCGCCAGGGTGCGAGCTTTCCATGATCGGGCACACGCGAGGCCAGCGTCAGCATCTCCTCGATCTCCTGCTGCCCGGGTCCGGGTTCGCACATCTGGAAGGCGGGAATGGAACGGCGTGTTGCGAGGTAGTCCTTGAGGCCGGGAGCCGTCGTCATATCGGTCACTTTCACGGAAGCGGTCCTGCGACGGATACGGTCGCATGCCGGAGTGTCGTCTGTTGCCGACGTCATCCGCCGGCCGGAATGCGTTGGCATGTGATGCCCCGGTACGAACTGCAAGAGCATAGCGCCGCATGCCGTTATACACAGCGGCGATGCTTTATCCTTGCGCAACCCTGTACCGGTCCTGCACAATATGCAGCGCGCTGCGGCGCGTGAGGTCCGTTACAGGTAGCCACGAATTCGCCATACCGGCGTCTCAAGTGGAGCCACCTCGTCAGGAAGTCAACCGTATCATGCGTAACCCGGCTCCTCTTCGCTGTCTGCCCCCGGCGTCCCGTCCCAGTCCGGGTTCGGGTCGGGCTCTCTCTGTCCTCCTTGCGTTCGGCATGGTTGGCGGTCTGTCTTGCGGCGCATGGGCGCAGACGGTGCAGGACGATCCCTTCAAGAGCTTTCCGTCGATCTCCGCGCCGCCGAAAATGCCCAAGCTGAACAGCTTCAGCCCGGTCATTCCAAGCGAGGCCGCGCAGGGACCAACAGCTCGCGATGTTCGGATGGAAGCGCTCCTGAAGGAAAAGGGCGGCGCCATCGAGCAGGGACTGACGTGGCGTGTCTTCAGCCCCATCCCCGGCTCGGATGGAAAATTGCCTCTGGTGGCGACGTCGCAGGGTGGTTCGGCCGCGTTCCAGCTCGTACCGGGCGAATATTTCGTCAACGTCGCCTTCGGTCGCGCCGGCGCTACACGCAAGATCCGCGTTGCGGAAACCGGTACCTTCGAACGGCAGGTGCTGGTGCTCGATGCCGGTGGCGTGACGCTCAACGCCGTCTCCGGCGCTGACGTACGCATCCCGGAAGGCGAGCTTTCCTTTTCGATCTTTTCTTCCGACGTAAAAGAAGATGGCGAGCGGGCACTGGTGGTGGCGGATGTGAAGCCCAATACCGTCGTGCGTCTGAACACCGGCACCTATCACGTCGTGTCGAACTACGGGTCGGTGAACGCCGTGATCCGCGCAGATATACAGGTGGAGGCGGGGAAACTCACCGAAGCGACGATCCAGCACCGGGCGGCAAAACTCACCTTGAAGCTGGTCGCCGAACCGGGCGGCGAGGCGATTGCCGATACAGCGTGGTCGATCCTGACGGCATCCGGCGACGTGGTCAGCGAAAGCGTCGGCGCCTTTCCGACGCTCGTCCTCGCCGAAGGCGATTACAGCGCCGTGGCACGCAACAACGAGAAAATCTACCAGCGCGATTTCACGGTAACAGCCGGCGTGAATGCGGATGTCGAGGTATTGCTGTCGAATACGGCGGCGCAACCCGGTGCACAGTCTGCGGCTGTCGCGCCTGGCAACGCTCAGGACTGAGTAGGGCACATCATCTACCTACCCAGCAAAAAGCCGGACCTTTCGGCCCGGCTTTTCCTTCATCGGTTCAAGCATTCACACCGCTGCGGCAGCGCGTGCTTTCTTCGCTTCGGCCTTCCGGCGAAGATCCGGCGGTGTCGCTTCCTCCACGAGGCTTGCAATGGCTTCGTCGAGCGTCATCGGCGTCTGAGCCTGTGAGCCCAGGCGGCGGATGTTGACGGTGCGCTCTTCCGCTTCCCGCTTGCCGCAGACGATGATCACCGGCACCTTGGTGACCGAGTGCTCGCGGACCTTGTAGTTGATCTTCTCGTTGCGGAAATCGGTCTCGACCGTGAGACCTGCTTCGCGCAGGAGTTCGGCCACTTCCTCGCCATAGGCATCGGCCTCGGACGTGATGGTGGCAACGACGATCTGCAGCGGCGAGACCCACAGCGGCATGTGGCCGGCGAAGTTCTCGATAAGAATGCCGAGGAACCGCTCCATCGAGCCACAGATGGCACGGTGGATCATGACCGGTTTGGTCTTCTCCGAGTTGCTGTCGATGTAGAAAGCACCAAAGCGCTCCGGCAGGTTGAAATCGACCTGCGTCGTGCCGCACTGCCATTCCCGGCCGATCGCATCCTTCAGCGTATACTCGAACTTGGGGCCGTAGAAGGCACCCTCGCCCGGCAGGATACCGGTCTTGATACGGCCTTCGGACTGGGCCTCGATGGTCTTCAGCACGTCCATCATCACGCTTTCGGCACGGTCCCACAGGTCATCCGAACCGACACGCTTTTCCGGGCGGGTGGAGAGCTTGACCACGACCTCGTCGAAACCGAAATCCTCGTAGACGGAGAGGATCAGGTCGTTGATGCGCAGGCACTCGGCGGCCATCTGCTCGTCGGTGCAGAAGACATGCGCATCGTCCTGCGTGAAGCCGCGTACGCGCATCAACCCGTGCAAAGCACCGGAGGGCTCGTAGCGGTGAACATTGCCGAATTCTGCAAGACGGATAGGTAGTTCGCGGTACGACTTCAGGCCGTGCTTGAAGATCTGCACGTGGCCCGGGCAGTTCATCGGCTTCAGCGCGAAAACACGATCGTCGTCCGTGTCATCCCCCGCGACCGTCACCTTGAACATGTTGTCGCGATACCAGCCCCAGTGGCCGGACGTTTCCCAAAGAGACTTGTCCAGAACCTGTGGTGCGTTGACCTCCTGATAGGTGCCAGCGAGGCGACGGCGCATGTAGGCAACGAGCGTCTGGAAGATGCGCCAGCCCTTTCCGTGCCAGAAGACGACGCCCGGACCTTCTTCCTGGAAATGGAACAGGTCCATTTCGCGGCCGAGCTTGCGGTGATCGCGCTTTTCGGCTTCTGCCAGAACGTTCAGATAGCGGTCCAGGTCTTCCTGGCTGTGCCAGGCCGTGCCGTAGATGCGGGTCAGCATCGGGTTGTTGCTGTCGCCGCGCCAGTAGGCGCCAGCGACCTTCATCAGCTTGAAGGCCGTACCGATCTGTCCCGTGGATGCCATGTGCGGCCCGCGGCAGAGGTCGAACCAGTCGCCCTGGTAATAGATCTTGAGGTCCTGGCCCTCGGCAATCGCATCGACCAGTTCAACCTTGTAGGCTTCCCCCTTGTCGGCGAAGATCTGCCGGGCCTTCTCGCGCGGCCACACTTCCTTGGTGAAGGGCTTGTTGCGCTGAATGATCTCCTTCATGCGTTTTTCGATCTTTGGCAGATCGTCCGGCGTGAAGGGCTCGGCCTTGGCGAAATCGTAGTAGAAGCCGTTCTCGATGACCGGCCCGATCGTCACCTGCGTACCGGGCCAAAGCTCCTGCACGGCCTCCGCCATGACGTGGGCGGCATCGTGACGGATCAGTTCCAGCGCGCGCGGGTCTTCGCGGGTGACGATCTCGAGGCGACCGTTCTCGATTGGATCGGACAAATCGCGCAGCGTGCCGTCGAGCGCGATGGCGACGGCCTTCTTGGCAAGCGACTTGGAAATCGACTCGGCGACCTCGCGGCCGGTCGTGCCGGCTGCAAATTCGCGAATCGAGCCATCGGGGAATGTGAGGGCAACGGACATGCTGTTTCTCCTATCCAGTCCCGCCAACGAATGCGGGTGGGTATGCAATGAATGGGGCCGGCTGCGGCCGAAATGCGCGCGCAAGCGGTTCTTCTCTATGACGCGCGCGGTATAAAGGGATTTACCCGCTCTGGAAAGAGGCCGACATTCAGGAGGAGCGGCGCCAGGGGGCCAGCCAGCGCAATCTGCCCACAAGCTGTGAAGGCACAGGATCGAGCCCTCCTTTGCCACCGGGGCCGCAACGGGCGATCCGGTAAAGCGTCATCCAGCTGCCGGGCCAGAGACCGTGGCGGGCGATGGCCTCGTAGCCGTATTCCGAACAGGTCGGTATATGGCGGCAGCCATTGCCGATGAAGCTCGACAGCGTCAGCTGATAGAGGCGGATCAGCGCCATGCCGCCAAGCCGCCCCGGTGTTCGTGGGAACGGACCCCGCCAGTTGCGGCCGCGGTAGGGGCCCGGTTCACCGGCGTCATGTCGGCAGTCGGCTTTGCCGTCGCACATGGTCAGGCGGTCGCCTTGTCCATTGCGGACGCTGCAGACCGAGCGGCTTCCACCTGTCCGATCGCGTCCACGACCGCGTCGAAGGTCAGCATGGTCGAGGCATGCCGTGCCTTGTAGTCCTTTACGGGCCGCAGGATGCGCATGTCGGAGAACCGTCCGTCCGGCCCCTCACCGTCCGCCTTCAGCATGGCGAGCATCGCGTCACGCGCCGCCCGCACTTCCTCCACACTCGCGCCAACGATGTTGCGCGCCATGATCGATGACGAGGCCTGACCCAGCGCACACGCTTTGACATCGTGAGCGAAATCCGTGATGTGCCCATCGATCATCCGGATGGTCACCTTGACCTTGGAGCCGCAAAGTTTTGAATGCGCGGAGGCCTCGGCATCCGCAGGCTCAAGGCGTCCGCTGCGAGGAATGTTTCCGGCAAACTCAAGAATGCGGCTGTTGTAAATGTCATCCATGATACGGCCATCCCGCTGTCATGTCCGTCCGCAGGTCGAACGGGCAATCGATATGATTTCGCGTGGATATAAGAAGCAGGCGGAGGATTTTCTCCACCATAGCGGAAAAAAGAACCAGGGCGTCGCGTAGGGCTCTTTTACACACCTTGGCTTATATTATATGGTATCGACGGAAAAGGCGACAGAGCAGAGCCGCTGCTGTCGCCTGTTGTTTGGGGAACCGTGCCGAACGGGAGAGAGCCTTGACCTCTCTTTCCGCGAAGCCCCGGAGCCCGCCAACGGCAGCCGAAGCCTGACGACATGCGCAGGCGACCGGTGAGTGGCGAGTTGTCCGTAAAGATCAACGTCAAGCTACGCGCCACGCAGCAGAGGCCATCATGGATGCCATCGTGAAGAATTTTCCGTCGCAAACGGACGTTGACGGTCGGCCGTCGCAAAAGGAAGCCGAGGACGCCGTTCGTGTTCTCCTGCGTTGGGCTGGCGACGATCCGCAGCGCGAGGGCCTGCTCGATACGCCGGCGCGCGTGGTGAAAGCCTACAAGGAACTGTTCTCGGGCTATGATCTCGCTGCAGAGGACGTCCTGGGCCGCACCTTCGAGGAAGTCGCCGGCTTCGACGATATCGTGCTGGTAAAGGACATTACCTTCCATTCGCATTGCGAGCATCACATGCTGCCGGTCGTCGGCCGCGCGCATGTCGCCTACCTGCCAGAGGGCCGCGTTCTCGGCCTGTCGAAGATCGCCCGCGTCGTCGACATCTTCGGCCGCCGACTGCAAACGCAGGAAAGCATGACGGCGCAGATCGCAGGTGCGATCAACGAAACGCTGCGCCCGCGCGGTGTGGCCGTAATGATCGAAGCCGAGCATATGTGCATGGCCATGCGCGGCGTGCTGAAGCAGGGCTCGACCACACTGACGACGACATTTACCGGATCGTTCAAGACGGATGCGGCCGAGCAGGCACGCTTCATGTCGATGGTGCGCGGGTTTCGCTGAATCGCCATCCGGTAGCTGGAAGTGGCAAAGGCTGGCAGCGCAATGCGTGCCGGCCTTTCTCACGTCTGGTCTATCCTGTCGTAGATAACCGCCATTGTTCCGTTGGCTGCATGGCTGTAAAATTCGAGAAGCACGCGTTTTGATATAGCGCGATCGCTCATTTCAGCCGGAGTTCAATTCATGCCTCTCGTCTTTGCCCAGCCATCGTCCGATCATGCCCAGGTCGAAGAAGGGCTTGCCTTCACCCCCCGGTTCGATTCGCACGGGCTGGTAACGGCTGTCGTGACGGATGCCGAGGACGGCATGTTGCTGATGGTGGCGCACATGAACGCGGAAGCGCTGGCCCTGACCGTCGAGACCGGAATCGCACATTATTACAGCCGATCGCGCAAGGCGCTCTGGAAGAAGGGTGAAACGTCGGGCAATCTCCAGACGGTCGTCGAATTGCGAACCGACTGTGATCAGGATGCCGTGTGGCTGCGGGTCAAGGTCGCCGGACATGATGCGACGTGCCACACGGGACGGCGCTCGTGCTTCTACCGCTCGGTGGATATTGCGGATGGCACAGTGACGTTGACCGTGCGCGATGATGTCAGGCACTTCGATCCGCATATGGTTTACGATAAGAAATGAGCATCTGCTTTTATTTGAGACAGTTCCTGCCGCGGTAAACGAAGTTTCAATGCAGTTGGCGCTCTAATATCCCGACGTAAGGCCATTGGCTTCCGTTGAGGCCCGGCCGGGTTGGTGGACAGGTGCCCCATGCTGAACTGGACTTTCTCTCGACATGGAACGGGTGCGGAAAATCCGGCACCGCATGACGGCATGGGCAGCGCACCTGCCCGGCACCAGCAGGAAGGGACCGGCCGGACCTTGATCGTCGCTCCGGAAAAAACACGAATCGCGCTCGCGCTAGGCGGCGGCGCTGCCCGCGGCTGGGCCCATATCGGGGTGCTACGCGCGCTGGACGAGGAGGGCATTCCCGTCGGCATGATCGCGGGCACCTCGATCGGCGCCCTTGTCGGCGGCTGTTACCTCGCGGGCAAGCTGGACGAGTTGGAGACGTTCGCGCGATCGCTGACCATGCGGCGCATTGCCGGGTTGCTGGATCTGGCCATCGGCGGCGGCGGGCTTTTTGGCGGTCTGCGGCTGACCAGGCGCATGCAGGAGCATCTCGACGATGTGCTGATCGAAAACCTCGGCCGGCCATTCGTCGCCATCGCCACGGATATCAAGTCGGGTCATGAAGTCTGGCTTACGGAAGGGTCGCTGATCACGGCCTTGCGGGCATCCTACGCCCTGCCCGGCATTTTCGAGCCCATCCGTTGCAACGGGCGAATGCTGGTCGATGGCGCGCTGGTCAATCCGGTTCCGGTGTCGGTGTGCCGCGCTTACGAGCAGCCGCTCGTGGTGGCCGTCAATCTGCAATATGACCTTTACGGTCGCTCGGCCGTTATCAAGCTGCGGGCCGGCGACCCGGTGGCGCATCCCGAACACCAGCAGACAGCCACACCCGTCGCGCGCCTCGGCATGACCAGCGTCATGGTCCAGGCCTTCAACGTCATCCAGGATCGCATTTCACGTGCGAAGCTCGCCGGCGATCCGCCGGACCTTTCGCTTCATCCGAAACTCAGCGATATCGGCCTTTCGGAGTTCCATCGCGCTGGCGAGGCCATCGACCGTGGCTATGTGGAAACCAAGAACCGCCTGACCGAACTCAGGCGTCTGCAGGAGACCGTGTTGCGCTGATCGCACATGACGGTCTCCCGTTCACGTCTCAGCCAGCGATATAGGCCTTGATCTCGCGGGTCTCATGCTCGATGGCGCGGATATGGCTGCGCACGGCATCGCCGATCGAGACGATACCGACGAGACGGCCATTGCGGGCGACGGGCAGATGGCGAGCGCGGCGGCTGTTCATGATTTCCATGACGGCTTCGATTTCCATTTCCTCATGGCATGTATGGACATCGCGGCACATGACCTCTGCCACTTTCCGGTCGAGGCACTCGGCGCCGTAACGCGCGATAGCGGCCACCACGTCACGCTCCGCCAGCAGACCGATAATCTCCTGCCGGTCATCCAGCACAACGATCGCCCCGATCCGGTTTTCCTCAAGGAGCGCCGCTGCGTCCCGCACGGCCTTGTCCAATGCGATGGTCACGACCTTGCGGCCCTTCTCGTCCAGTATCCTCTTCACCGTCATTCGAAACCTCCCGTTTCCGACGCGCCTGAGACAGTTTGACGCAGGCAAAGAATAGCCCATCCGTCGCGAAACGGAAATGCGGACAACCTGATTTTCAGGCCCGGCTTTCAGTCCTGCTGCGCGCGTCCGCCATATCCATCTTGTGGATCGATCAGGCCGAAGAACAGGAAGCCGAAGAGAAAGCCGCCGATATGGGCTTCCCATGCGATGCCGGCACCACCATCGAGCGTGAACATACCAAGCCCGATCAGGAGGTTCGTCGCGAACCAGACTCCGGCGAAGAAGAGGACAGATCGATTCGACAAAGCCTCTTTGATGGTGAGGAGCGGATTTCGATGGGCGAACTGGCGGCTGATGCGGCCGCTCGGCGAGAAGACGAAGCGTGCGGCCGCACCCATCAGGCCGGCGACCACACCCGAAGCGCCGATGACGACGGTCATATCGCCCCAGTGAAGGGCGAGGTGCAGCCCGACCGCCGCAATGGCGGAAAGACACCAGAAGACCGCCAGCCTGCCCGCGCCGATCCGGCGAACGACCGGCGCACCGAAGGCGAGCATCCAGAAGGCGTTGAAGATGAGGTGTTCCCACGAGCCGTGCAGGAAGGAATAGGTGACGGGCGTCCAGAGCCAGGCCAGTCCCTGTTCTGCCAGCGGGTGATCGTATCGGGCCGGCAGAAACGCGAAGTTGAAGATCAATTCGTCATCGATTTCGACCGAAAGCAGATACGTGCGCACGGCATGGATGACGACGAGAACCGTCAGGATCCAGACAAGGCTCGATGGCAGGTTGAAGGCGGGCTCGCGAGCAGCTGGCTCCGGCCCGTATCCAGCTTCATCGAACTGGTCTGTTTCAGGCGGCCCCTGCCGATCCGTCGCGTTCCCCTCTGCGCCTTCCTGCCTTGCGCCTTGTGATATCGCCTTCGCCGCCGGGCTGGCGGCTTCCGTTCCCTCGTCAGCGTGTCCGTCCATCGCGGGAGATTCGGGATGTCGCGGCGTGTCGGGCAGTGGCACGTTGTCTCGGTCGGTCATGGTCATATGCTTTCGGTCGTCGGGTGCGAGCGGCGTTTATCCCCTGCCCAGCTGCGGCTGGCAAGCACCCGTCTCTTCCATAGAGAGACCTTCCCGAAGGCGAACTTCCGAAACGTCGTCGTCGTTCACCAACTTCCGGGATGCCTATCGAGAAGGACGCCTCGTTATCCTTAACGAGGACTTGGCACGCGACTTGCGAGACACGGGTTGCAGCACGCCAACAGGCTCCTCATCGCTCCGATGCAGGACGGTTGTGCGCCAAAGCGGGACGATCGACATGAAGACGCGCACATCGGCCGATATATTCCGGTATTGGCAGAGCCTCCGCAGCAACGGCCGCATTCCGTCCCGTGATCAGCTCGATCCCGGCGCGATCCGTTATGCCCTCCCGGATGTCTTCATTCTCGAAGACGTCGAGACCACCCGTGGTCGCGTGGCATCTCCCCGGTTTCGTCTGGCCGGCACGCGCCTTTGCTCCCTGTTCGTGCGCGAACTGCGCGGTGCCCGGCTCGACAGTCTCTGGTCCTCTGCAGATATGGAGGCTTTATCCGCCGTTACAGGCAGGGTGATGCTCGCGGGTGAACCTGCCCTGATCGCCGCATCCGGCACAACCGCGCAGGGCGATCATTTGGCCATCGAACTCGTCCTTCTGCCCCTCCGCTCGGGAGACGGCGGGAACGACAGGATCTTCGGTTCGCTCACCCCGGTGTCGCGACCGGTCTGGATCGGAGCACAGCCCCTGCCCTTCCTGTCCCTCGATCATGCCGAATTTCCGGACCGGGACGCAGTGGTTACGGAGATTTCGCCACGGGTAGCGGTCGCGCGCAGCTTCGCGTCTCAAACACGTGATTCGGCGCTTCGTCAGGTGCTCGCTCGGGTCATGCACCTCTCGGTCATGGATGGCGGCAAGGAACGATGAGGTTGCATTCGAAGACTCTATTAACCCGGGTCGAGTATTCCTGATGACGCAAAGTCCAACGGGCGCGTCGCTATGTTTAATTTCAATCAATCCCGCGCAGCGACGTCGAAGCCGCATGATGAAGGCTCGTTCCAGCGCGTCACCGTGAATCTCGGTGGCCGCCTCATGCTTGCCAATCATGAAGAATATGACTGCATCGCCACGGAAATGTCGCCCGGCGACGTGTTCCTTGCCACAACCGCGCGCCCGCGGATCGGCGAACGTGTGATTGCCTATGTCGATCATGTCGGTCGCATTGAAGGGCTGGTATCGCGGCTGGCCGACGGGTCCTTTACGGTTCGCATCAATGCCACCGAGCGCAAACGCGACAAGCTCGCGGCCCAGCTGACCTGGATTGCCAACAAGCACGAACTCGGCCTGCCGGAAGACCGTCGTCACGACCGACTGGCGCCGCGCAAGACCCAGACGGAAATCACGCTGGAAGACGGCACGCGTTACGCCTGCCGTATCATCGACCTTTCGCTCTCCGGTGCCGCCGTCGATACGGAATACCGTTTCGAACTCGGCACGCCCATGCTGCTCGGCAACATGCGCGGACGCATCGTGCGTCACTTCCAGGAAGGTGTCGCCATCGAGTTTCTGGGCGTCCAGTCTCGCGATACGCTGCGCGAATTCCTCTGATACTTCCCCTCCTCGACATCCGACAGGCGTAGTCCGCCCTTGTAGCGGATATGCTTTCTGCGCGTTTTCAGCGATCGGCTGCCGCTGTTCGACAGCGTGCGCCCGACGCAACATGGCCGGCGCCTCTTCTCCGAGCCGATGATCTCCGCTTACAAAGCCCACAACAGGCCTTTCGAGATTATCCTAACCAGATGATGAACAAAAACGCGGCCAAATTCCCATTACTGGACGCAGGCCTGCGTCCAAACACGTCCGCCTTCCCAGCTTGAACACGTGCAGACCGCAGGCGACCGCCTGTCCGAATTTACCATTTTTCTTCAGTAAAACTGTGCTTTAGCCAATTCGCGTCGTCCGCAGCTTACTGACTTCCATAAAATTTTCGACGAATTTTCCTAAAACACTCTTCAAATACAATTTCAATTTTCTTCGTCTTTTATATTCAGTTTATCCGCATTTGTACTTTGTTTTACTTCGCATTTTTGGCTGAGGTCAAAGTGTCCGTGTCATTCTGTGCCTGTAACGGGGACACGGACAATGACAAGAACAACAAGCTTCAAAGCAGGCATCTTCGGCGCACTCGGCTTTCTGGTCCTCACGACCTCCGCAGTCGCATTCCCAGCGAACATGGAAACGGAAGGCCCGACCAATCCGCCTGTCGGACATTACGAATTCTGCCGCACGGCACCGGACGAATGCCGCGCCAACCCGACCAAAGCCGCGCCGATGACACTGACGCGCGAGACATGGAAGACTATTCTGGAGGTCAACTACGACGTGAACGAGCAGATCACGCCGATGACGGACAAGGAAATCTACGGTGTCGAAGAGCATTGGGCTTACCCGGATACCGTCGGCGATTGCGAGGATTACGTTCTTCTGAAGCGTCGCGAGCTGATGCAGGCCGGCATTGCTCCCGGCAACCTGCTCATCACGGTGGTGCTTCAGCCAAACGGCGACGGCCATGCGGTGCTGACCGTGCGCACGGACCGTGGCGACTTCATTCTCGACAATATGCGCAGCAAGGTGCTGATCTGGTCGGACACGGAGTACACCTATCTGAAGCGCCAGTCGGTGGAAAACGCAGGCCGGTGGGTCAAGCTGCAGGATGGTCGCGCCGTCGCCGTCGGTAGCGTTCGCACACAGTAAGTCCCGGCCAGGCGACACCCCTTATTCCAGCACGTAAGTTTGGGTCTGCACGGTGATCCCCGTCATCGGCGACCCTCTCGGCCGGCTCCGCTGTCCCCGGAGCCGGCCTTTTTCATGCGCATCCATCGGTACATTCGGTTTACGTAAAATTAACCTTCTTCCCCCAGCCTGATACCGTATCGATTTGCGGTTCGTTCATCCGTGCCCATCGATCCTGTGGAGGTCGAACACGTGTCGGCTCGACACAGGCGCGCGCCGCGCCGGGAGGGATGCTGGAACGACTGGATGACCACTTCGTCAGAGCTCGCTGCGACATCCGCACCATCCGGCCCGACCTTCGGCAATCCGGGCTCCCGCCTTCTGCTGCGTGCAGGCATGATGCTCGGAATTCTCGCCGGCCTGACGGTGGCCATCTGCGTCGGCGGTGAGCGCCTCGGCAAGACGCTTGCCCTCGGCGGCAACACCACCAGCACGGACGACAACAATATCGTGATCGGCACCGATCACCTGCGACTGCCATCCAACCACATCCGTTTTGCCGAACAGCGCCAGACAGGCTCTGCCGAGCGGGTCGATCTGTACGCCACATGGCCGGAGTTGCAGGGCTACAGCGACGAGACGCGAAACCGTTTCAACGATGTTACGCGCACCGATGGCCTGATCTTCCTGCAGATCTCCCAGAGCACCATGTCACGAGATATGTCGGGCCGGATCGCGCCGATCTACAGCCATCTGTTCGAGGGAAACCCGTCGGAGGGGCCCGCAGGCCTGACGGCGCACCGAATGAAGGCCGGATCCGGCTACGCCGCTGAAGTTTTCTTTACCGGCCCTCCCGGAAGCGCAGGGGCATCCGGTGATTACGGCATTCGCTGCATCCTGCCGGAGCGCCCGGAGCTTGCAACCAGCGCGGACTGCCAGCGCGACGTCCACGCGGGCCAAGACCTTGTTGTGCTTTACCGGTTCTCCAGCCAATTGCTGCCACAATGGCGCGCCATCGACGATGCTGTTCTCCACTTCGTCGAGGCGAAGCTTGTTCGCTGACGCATTCGTCAGGCCAGTTCGGCATCTGTGCCGATTTTGAAACCAATCCTTCATCATAAACCGATTGGTAACGCTGTGAGGATAAAGTCTGGGGAACGGTCGTCCGTAGGGGGGCGATGCCCGGAAGACAATTTTTGATCTGAGAATGAAGAGAAGCGTAGTGTCCATGCCAACATTGAACGGTTCCACCGAGCGTCAGCCGACCCCATTCTTCAAAGCGGCTTCACGTATGATCGTTGCCTCCGTCATGGCGGTCTGTGTTTTCGCAGCACCAGCCCTGGCAGCCAATTACGCCGGCATCGTCGTCGATGCGAAAACCGGCAAGGTGCTCTACAGCGAAGATGCCGATAGCCTGCGCTATCCGGCTTCGCTGACGAAGATGATGACCCTCTACCTCACCTTCGAAGCGCTGGAAGCCGGCAAGGTCCGCAAGGATACGCCTGTTCCCTTCACGAAAAAGGCCTCTGCCGAACCGCCATCCAAGCTTGGCGTTCGCGCCGGCCAGACGATCACCGTCGAGCAGGCCATCCAGGCTCTGGTCACGCGCTCCGCCAACGATGCAGCAACCGCTCTCGGCGAGTTTCTCGGCGGCTCGGAAGACCGCTTCGCCCGCATCATGACGAACAAGGCCCGTGCGCTCGGCATGACGCGCACCACCTATCGCAACGCCAACGGCCTGCCGAACGACGCGCAGATGACGACGGCGCGCGACCAGGCGCGGCTCGGCATGGCGCTTCGCCAGCATTTCCCACAGTATTACAGCTACTTCTCCACCCGCAGCTTCCGCTTCGGCAAGCAGGTCATCGGCAATCACAACCGGCTTCTCGGCAATGTCCGCGGCGTCGACGGCATCAAGACCGGTTACACCCGCGCTGCAGGCTTCAACCTCGTGACCTCGGCCCAGGCCGATGGCCGCAGCATCGTCGGCGTCGTGCTCGGCGGCAAGTCGGGCGGTGCCCGCGACGCCCAGATGCGGGCGCTCGTTGCCAAGTACATGCCGGCTGCCTCGCGCAGCGGCAGTGGCAACCTCGTTGCGGAAACGCAGGATGCGCCGACCCTGTCGGCAACCGAAGAGCAGGCTGTCTCGACCGCAGCCGTCACCGGCGGCAGCTTCAACCTGCCCAACAGCGGCCCTCTGCCGGGTGCCCGTTATAGCGAAGAAACGACCCGTAGCGTCGAAGTCGCCTATGCCGCAGAGCCCAAGGTCAGTGCCAATCCGGTTCTCGCTGCCAAGCCCAACACGCTGGAAGCTCAGAGCCAGAAGCTGGCCTCGCTCGGCAGCAACGCCTCGATCGACCGCCAGGTTACGAACTCCGTCGCCAAGAACGTCTCCGCGCCGGTCACCGAAGAAGACGTCGTTGCACCGTCTTCCGGCTGGATCATCCAGATCGGCGCAACGCCGGACAAGGACCAGGCCATGACCCTTCTCGGCAACGCCAAGGAAAAGGGCGGCAAGGCTCTGTCTGCCGCAAAGCCCTTCACCGTCGCCGTATCCAGCGGCAGCAGCCAGCTGTACCGCGCCCGCTTCGCCGGCTTCTCCAGCCAGGACAAGGCCCTGAACGCCTGCTCCGCACTGAAGAAGAAGGGCTTCGCCTGCTGGGCTGCCGCCCAGTAAGGCGCCCACTGCGGGGCAGGCCGGCGGCAACGCTGAACCTTCCCCATCTTTCGAGCGCCGGCGTCTTTTACGTTTTGCCGGCCTCATCCTCGGATTTGTTTTGCGTAACGGGGTCAGTCATGTCGATGAATGAGAATGGCTCGGGAGCGCCTCTGGCTCCCGAAAACAAGGTCCGCCGCGACCCGCGCCGGGGGCTCCATCCCCTCCACGAGGCAGCGATGCGGATTGCGGAACTCGGGGCCAAGCCCCGCTCCAAAACCAAGGATCTGGTGGGGATGCTCCTCACGCACGGTGCGCGGGCCTGGCGCTCGACGCAACCGGATGTGTCGATCCACCTCCACGTCACGGCGCCATCCTCGCGCCGCCCGGTCCGGCTTCGAATCAAGTAGATTACATTCAGCCAAGAACGAAGAACGCCCGCCGCGTGGTTCCACCGGCGGGCGTTTCCGTTGAACGGTATATTGATCAGAGAAGGCCGAGTTCGGTCAGTTCGCGGCGCAGATCGCTCGGCATATCGGCCGTCTCGGAGGCGAGATCGCGCGGCGCATCGGCTTCCGTCAGGTAGCGCCAACCCTGGAAAGGGCGTCTCGGCTGGAAGTCCGTATCGATGACTTCAGGCCCGAGGATCAGGTTACAGCGCCCGATACCTTCGCCATCCGTGAAGGTGGTAATGTCGAGCAGGCGCTGGCGGGCCTGCACCTGACCTTTGATGACCCAGTAGAGCGAACCGCCATCCAGCAGTTCCTCCGTCCGCTTCGGCACCATGCGGGTGGTATGAAAGGAGTGCGGCGCGTGGCCCGCGGACATCGCGTTCAGCGCCCGATGGGCAACCCATTCGCGCAGATCGTCTATCGACGTTGCGCCGACGCAAAGCTTGAGGAGATGCAAGGCCATGATGCCGCGTTCAACACCCTTGGCGCCGCCCCGTCAAGAGGCGTGCTTGCTCAGCACTCGACCACGTTGACCGCGAGACCACCGGTCGAGGTTTCCTTGTACTTGTCATGCATATCGACACCGGTCTGGCGCATGGTCTCGATACAGGCATCCAGTGGCACGAAATGGCTACCGTCGCCCTTAAGGGCGAGAGACGCGGCTGTAACCGCCTTGACGGCACCGAGGGCATTGCGCTCGATGCACGGCACCTGCACGAGGCCCGCCACCGGGTCGCAGGTCATGCCGAGGTGGTGCTCCAGCGCGATCTCGGCCGCATTCTCGATTTGCTCCGGTGTCGCGCCCATGACGGCAGCAAGGCCGGCGGCAGCCATTGCGGAGGCGGAGCCCACCTCCCCCTGACAGCCGACTTCGGCGCCCGAGATCGACGCGTTGAACTTGATGATGCCACCGATTGCGGCCGCGGTCAGCAGATAGTCGCGAATGCCGTTATCATCCGCGTCCTCGTGAAAATGCAGATAGTAGCGGATGGTCGCCGGCACCACGCCGGCTGCGCCGTTGGTCGGGGATGTCACCACCCGCCCACCGGCGGCATTCTCCTCGTTGACGGCCATGGCGTAGACGCTCAGCCAGTCGTTTGCGAGGAGCGGGTTGACCTTGTTGGAGCGCCATTCCTGTTCCAGCTTGTCATGGATCATTCCCGCGCGGCGGCGGACCTTCAGCCCGCCCGGCAAGATACCTTCCTGCGCGAGCCCTCGCTCGATGCAGCTCTTCATGGCGGCCCAGATCCGGTCGAGGCCGGCATCCAGCTCCTCGCGCGACATCGAACATTCCTCGTTCGCACGTTTCATCTGCGCGATGGAGAGGCCAGATCGCGCCGCCATTTCCAGCATCTGCTTCGCATTGGCGAAGGGATACGGCACCTTGACACCGCCCGGCTTGGTCTTGGAGGCACGCATCGCCTCCAGTTCGGTGTCCGTGACGACGAAGCCGCCGCCGATGGAGTAATAGACCCGCTTCAGCAGCAGGCGACCGTCCTTGTCGAAGGCGGAGAAGGACATGCCGTTGGCATGGCCGGGAAGCGGCACTTTCTTGTCGAAGACGAGATCGATCTTCGGCTGGAACCGGTAGGTTGGATGTCCGGGCGGCGTGATCTCGCCGGTCCGCTCGACGGCCTCGATGATGCCGTCCATGCGATCGGGATCGACCCGATCCGGACGTTCCCCCATCAGCCCGAGCACGACCGCCCTGCCCGAGCCATGGCCGATGCCCGTATGGGCGAGCGAGCCGTGCAGGCTTGTTGTGATGGCATTGACACTGGCACCGGCCGGACGTGGCCAGTCCGACGACAGGATCAGCTCCAGAAACCGGTTGGCCGCCGACATCGGCCCCATGGTGTGGGAACTCGACGGGCCGATGCCGATCTTGAAAACGTCGAAAACCGAAAGAAACATCGAAACCCCGATCTGCGCCAGATTGCGCATTCCCCATGGCCGACCATAGGTCATTGCCGGCCCCGCCGGGCGGTGATCGACCGACATCCGGTTGAGTGCGCGCGACATGCAGATCGGCCTTGCTTTGCAGCATATTGCTTTTTCGGGCGAGCATGCCACAAGAGCCGCATGGTTCTGGTCGATTATATCGCACTTCTCGTGTTTGCGCTGCTCTGGGGCGGCTATGTCTGGGTGACCGACCGACGCACTGTCTTCGGCCGCACGAGCCTGTCGCGCCTGATGATCGAGCGCCGGCGCCGATGGATTCTAAATTCGCTCAATCGCGACCTCAAGATGATCGACACCCAGATCATCGCCGGCCTTCAGGCAGGCACTGCCTTCTTCGCATCCACCTGCATCTTCGCGCTCGGTGGCTGCTTTGCCCTGCTCGGCCGGGCGATGGAGGCACAGGCGATCTTCAACGACCTTCCCTACGTCTTCCAGGGCGGTCGCACAGCCTTCGAACTCAAAGTCGGAGGCCTGACCTGCATCTTCGGCTACGCCTTCTTCAAGTTCGGATGGTCCTATCGCCTGTTCAACTATTGCTCGATCCTGATTGGCGGCATACCCATGCTGTCAGAAACCAAAGTAGACCGGGCATCGGCGGAACGGGCGGCAGAGCGCGCGATCCGGATGAATGTCGTTGCCGCCAAGCACTTCAATGCGGGCCTGCGCAGCATCTTCCTGTCGATCGGCTATCTCGGCTGGTTCGTCAGCCCCTATATCCTGATGGGCGCCACCTGCGTGGTGATCGTCGTCCTCTTCCGCCGGCAATTCTTTTCCGAAGCGCGGGATGCGCTTCTGGAGCCATGACATTCGACGGCTGACATCCGCAGGCCTTCGTCCTGACGTTCATGCGTGCTTCTGTTCGTTCATCGGCTTAACGTCCGCAGCGCATGCTTTAAGGAACTTCCCATGTCGCGTACAGAAATGATGGCATCGCCGTCTCCCGAAGCGTCCGTTTTGCCACCTGCGGAAACGCGTCCCTCGCGCCGCCGGTTCGGCTGGCTGGACGTCGTTCGCGGCATCGCGATCCTTGCCATGGCGAGCTATCATTTTTCGTGGGATCTCGAATATTTCGGCTATCTCGCACCCGGCACCGTCGGCACCGGGCTGTTCAAATATTATGCGCGGGGCATCGCCAGCAGCTTCCTGCTGCTTGCCGGCTTCAGTCTCGTGCTCGGCCACTTTCCCCGTTTCCGGCGCCGACCGTTCCTGATCCGCTTCGGAAAGATCGCGGCGGCGGCGGCCGTGATCAGCATTGCCACCTGGTTCGCGTTTCCCTCGGGCTTCATCTTCTTCGGCATTCTCCACGCGATCGCAGCAGCCAGCCTCATCGGCCTCCTGTTCCTCCGCCTGCCGGTCGCGGTCACGCTGGTGGCGGCCGTCGCCGCGTTTCTCGCACCGCTCTACTTTCGCTCGGCCTTCTTCGATATGCCGGCGCTCTGGTGGGTCGGGCTATCGGAAACGCTGCCACGGTCCAACGATTACGTCCCGCTCCTGCCGTGGCTGGCGCCATACCTTACCGGCATAGCGGTCGGTCGTATCGCACTAGCTTCGGGATGGCTCGACAGGACGGCACCTTCAGAACGTCAGCCCAGCCGGCTCTCGCGCGCCCTCGCATTCGCCGGTCGGCACAGCTTGCCGATCTACCTCATCCATCAGCCGCTGCTGTTCTCGCTGGTCGCGCTCTTCGCCATGGTTCATCCGGCGCCCCGCCCCGATCCGCGACCAGCTTTTCAGTCGAGCTGCATGGCAACCTGCACCGGCGACCAGACGCAGACGTTCTGCACGCGGTTCTGCGGCTGTACCCTGGACAGGCTGGTCGAACAGAACCTGCTCGACCCCCTCGACCGAGGTCAGATCGACGGGCGCACGGATAGCCGTATTTCCGAGATTGCCGGGCAATGCACAATGAAGGCGCAGGAGTAGTCAGCTCCAAAAACACGAACGCCGCGACAGATCTCCATCGCGGCGAAAGGCATGTCTCCGTGTTTTACGGGTTCAGGTGCCGACGCCGATTTCGGCCAACCGTGTCAGGCAGGCTTCCTCGACATTGCTCATTTCCTCCAGCGTTTCCTCGATATCGCGGCGCTTCTGAATCAGTTCTGCACGTTTGTCCTCAAGCCGCTTCATCATCAGGCGGAGCTGCCCGGCCTCGCCCGGCGGCTCCTTGTAGACCTGTATGATCTCCCGGATCTCCGCAATACTGAAGCCGATCCGCCGCCCGCGCAGGATCTCCTTGATCAGATGCCTGTCCGTCGAGCGAAAGAAGCGGGTGCGACCCCGCCGCTCGGGATGGATCAGCCCTTCGTCTTCATAGAAACGAAGTGTGCGAGTGGAGACACCGAATTCCCGTGTCAGTTCCGTGATGGTATAATACTTGTCCAAACCGTGCCTCATCTGCCAGACGGAAATCCTGAGCGACATTTACGTAAAAGTCAATGCGCACGAACAGATCGACGCGTATCTGCGGTGACAGCACCGTTTGCCGCGCCTTAACGCCGTCGTGCCTCAGTCTAGTGAATCCCGAACCACCATGTCGCAAGGCCCAGGAACGCGAAAAAGCCGGTGACATCCGTCACCGTCGTCACGAAGACGGCGGAGGACACGGCTGGGTCCGCACCGAACTTGTCGAGCAGCAGAGGAATGAAGATGCCGGCCAGCGCTGCGGCGATCATGTTGATCAGCATGGCTGTCGCGATGATGCCGCCGATATCAGCACTCTGGAACCACGTTCCCGCGGCGAGACCAATAAGAAGCCCGAACAGCGCGCCATTTATGAGACCCACGCCGGCTTCGCGCCGGATGACGCGGAAGGCATTGTGGATGTCGAGATCGCGCGTCGCAAGCGCGCGCACCGTCACCGTCATGGTCTGCGATCCCGCATTGCCGCCCATGCCGGCGACGATGGGCATGAGGACCGCGAGTGCGACGATATGCTCGATCGCCTTGTCGAAGAGGCCGATGACCGAAGCCGCAAGCATGGCAGTAAACAGGTTGACCATCAGCCAGACGACGCGCGAGCGCGACGTATCGAGCACGGTGTCCGACAGCTCTTCATCGCCGACGCCGCCGAGACGCATGATGTCCTCCTCGGCCTCTTCCTGAATAACGTCGACGACATCGTCGATGGTGAGCACGCCGACAAGGCGCTGGTTTTCATCGACAACAGCTGCCGAGAGCAGGTTGTACTGCTCGAATACCTGTGCCGCCTCTTCCTGGTCCATCTCGGCCGGCACCGGATGGTTGGTTTCGCGCATAATCGATTCGATCTTGACCGAACGCTTGGTGCGCAGGATGCGGTCGAGATCGATGGTGCCGAGCAGCCGGAAGGTGGGATCGATCACGAAGATCTGCGTGAAGCTCTCGGGTAGTTCGGTGTCTTCACGCATATAGTCGATCGTCTGCCCCACCGTCCAGAACGGCGGCACCGCGACGAATTCCGTCTGCATGCGCCGGCCGGCGGTCGATTCGGGATAATCGAGCGAGCGGCGCAGGCGCACGCGTTCGGTGAAGGGAAGCTTGGCGAGGATCGCTTCCTGATCTTCCTGATCCATGTCTTCGAGAATGTAGACGGCATCGTCCGAATCCATCTCACCGAGTGCTGCCGCGATCTGCTCGTTCGGCAGGTGCTCGACGATATCGAGACGGATTGCCTCGTCCACTTCGGTCAGCGCGGAAAGGTCGAATTCGTCGCCCAGCAGCGACACCATGGCGCGGCGCTGTTCAGGATTGATCGCTTCGAGAAGATCGCCCATTTCCGACGCGTGAAGGCGCGCCACATGCTGACGGAGATAGAGAACATCGCGATCAGCGATCGCGGCGCCGACATGCATCAGATAATCGGAGCGGACCGATCCATCCTCGGCGTAGATGTCAGCCCCGTCATAGGCGTCATCAGCCTCGAGAACGCGCGTTTCCATGTCGTCGCCGGTGTTGCTCATCTGCCCGCCTCGCGATCGTTCAGCCGTTCCGGGCGCCGGACCGATGCCCGAGGCTTGTGGGAAGGCTCTGCCAGTGTCTCGATGGTTACAGGCCGGAAACCAGGTCCGGCCGCACTTCCTGCTAGAGCATGGACAGGCGTGGGTCTACCGAAGATGACGCCTGTGCCGACCATATCTGGAAAATTTGTTCAAGCTGTTGCAAGATCAAGCAAATCACCGGCCCAAGCGACTGCGGTCTGTCACATGGCGAGGATGACGACAGGTCCTTGGCAGCCCGTGATAGAAACATGATCGGGAGCCGGCGAACCTGCCGACCTCATCTGGAGCCGACACATGCCGATCAGACCGATTATCGCCTACCCGGACGCCCGATTGAGATTGCCGGCGGAACCTGTCGGAACCTTCGACAGCGACCTTGCCGGACTTGCCAACGATCTGCTCCACACCATGCGCGCAGCTCCCGGGATCGGCATCACCGGCCCACATATCGGCATCATGAAGGCTATCACCGTCATCGAGACAGACGAGAAGACCGGCCCAAGGACCTTCATCAACCCTCAGATCGTCAACGCCTCTACGGAAATGATGCGTCACATGGAGGGCAGCGTCTCGATGCCGGGCTTCACGGACGAGATCGAGCGTCCGAGCACCGTGACCATACGTTACCAGATGCTCGACGGCCTCTGGTGCGAGGAGGAAGCGCAAGGCCTGCTGTCCGTCTGCCTGCAGCACGAGATCGACCAGATCAACGGGATATTCTGGCTCCAGCGCCTGTCGCGACTGAAGCGGGAGCGTCTGTTGAAACGCTATGAGAAATCATTGAAGGTCGGGTGACAGGCGTTCGCGCGGAGACTTTATCGGGGTTAACCCAATGACACGACATAAAAAAACCGGCCTAAGCCGGTTTCTTTTGGTGCGGTCGAGAAGACTCGAACTTCCACGGGTTGCCCCACAGCGACCTCAACGCTGCGCGTCTACCAATTCCGCCACGACCGCATCGTGGTAGATGCCGAATTGCTCCGGCAGGGGTGCGTTTAGCAAAAGGATTTGGGGGGCACAAGGGTGGAATGCGGAAAAGTTGGCGGTGGTGAAAACTATTTCAGGGGCCTGTGGACAGAGCCGGAAAATCCGCCTTTAACCCTCGGCGAACACGCCCCATCTAGAGGGTCGATCGGCAAGGCGGACTGCTTTTTGCGAAAAGCGTCGCCCTTTTCATTCAAATGAGCTTCCTCGGCGGGAAATCGCTTCGCGCCGACCGTCAAAAATTCAGGACAGACCATGCAGCGCGACGCACTCGACAGTCGTTTTTTTGCCCAGGACGGCAGTCCTCCGGTTCGGTGGCGGATCGCGGAAGGCCTTGTGCCGTATGAGGAAGCTGTGGAGACGATGGAGCGGGAAGTTGCGGCGATCGCCGCAGGCGAAGCCGACGAACTCGTCTGGCTGGTCGAGCATCCGCCGCTCTACACCGCCGGTACGAGTGCCGACGCGGCCGATCTCGTCATGCCAGATCGCTTCCCTGTCTACGCGACCGGACGCGGCGGCGAGTACACCTATCATGGACCGGGGCAGCGCGTTGTCTATGTGATGCTCGACCTCAAGCGACGGCGGCAGGACGTTCGCGCCTTCGTGGCGGCCCTTGAGGATCTCGTCATCCGCACGTTGTCCAGCATGAACGTTACCGGTGAGCGGCGCGAGGATCGTGTCGGCGTCTGGGTGCGGCGGCCGGAGAAGACGCCCCTGCCCGATGGGACGCCGGCGGAAGACAAGATCGCCGCGATCGGCATCCGCCTGCGCCGCTGGGTGAGCTTTCACGGTCTGTCGCTGAATGTCGATCCCGAACTCGATCATTTCGACGGGATCGTTCCGTGTGGCATCCGCGGCCACGGCGTGACCAGTCTTGTCGATCTCGGCCTGCCCGTGATGATGGAGGACGCCGACATGCGGCTTCGGGATGCGTTCGAAGCGGTCTTCGGACCGACGGTCGCGGATGCGGCTGTCAGCGGACCGGCTGGCGACGCTCCCGCCAGATCATGAAGAGGCCTGACCCGACGATGATGGCGACGCCGAGCCATTTCGACGCCGTCGGGAACTCGCCGAAGACGAGATAGCCGAGCAGGGTTGCTGCGATGATTTCGAAATAATGCAGCGGCGCCAGAACCGAGGCCGGCGCCGCCTGAAAGGCCTTCACCACCATCAGATGCCCATAGCCCGAAATGGTGCCGAGCGCGATGACGAGGAGCCAGCCGAGCGGCGTGTGGGGCAGCGACGGAACGAAATCCTCCGCGCCCATTCCATGGCCGACGGCAATCGTCGTTGTCATGAAGAGTGTACCTCCAACGCCGGCGAAGGTCTGCATGGCGAGCGGGCTGTCGGCAGCACCGGAAGCGCGGTTCATCAGGAGATAGCATGCGAAGAGGAAGGCGCAGGCCACTGGCAATAAAGCCGTGAGGCCGAAGACCTGAAAGCTTGGCTGAATGACAATCATGGCACCGAAGAAGCCGATCCCGATTGCCATCCACCGCCGCCAGCCGACCTTCTCGCCAAGGATCAGCGCCGACAGGCAGGTCAGGATGAACGGCTCGACGAAATAGATCGCGAAGACGTCGGCGAGCGGCATGTATTTCACCGATACGAAGAAGAACAACGACGCGGCCGCGAGCAGAATGCCGCGCAGCATGTTGTACCAGGGCCTCTGCGGCACAAGGGCCTTCGGGCCGCCGAGACGCAGCAGCATCGGCAGGGTCGCGACCAGCTGGAAGAAGAAGCGATAGAATGTTACCTGTCCCGGCGACATACCGAGTTCGACCGCCATATATTTCGCGATGGCATCCATGCATGGCAGGATCATCATGGCAGTGAGCAGCAGGACGACGCCCTGCATGGCCGTTGCTGGGAGGATCGGTGCGGACGAAGCCGACGGCAATGGGCGTGTCATGCGAATCAGGCTCCAGGTCCGGTGTCGGACGCAGTCTATGGCAATGCTCTCGCGGGGTTTTTCGCAAGGCGTGTCTCGACAGATATTTGACGCTGCGAGCTCTTTTATTTCATATCCGCGGCTGTAGGCTTGGACGATATAAAGCTGCGGGTATCGACCGAGCGCAACAGGAGTACGAGGGAGATCGTCATGCGCGTATCGACGGAGGCCATGATGGCGATTCTGCGGCAACCGCACGACACGGACACGCCCGGCGGTCGGCTTTTCCGTGCGCGGGGCGCTCTCAACCTCAGCCTTGGGGACCTCGCGGACCGCCTCGACGTCTCACGCGACACCGTTTCGGACTGGGAGCGCGACCGGAGCGAGCCGGAGGGCGAAAAGCTGGCATTGCTCGCCGATCTCCTGGGGGTGTCGCCGCGCTGGCTGACTGCCGGCATCGCGGAGCCTTCCGGTGTTATGCTCTCACCCTCCGTGGCGCAGTCCCTGCTGGACGAGCTGGCCAAGGCCAAGGCTCTGCATGAGCAGACCGGCAGAGCAATAGAGGCGTTTGAGATCTCGCTTCGCCGCGTCCTAAAGAGTATCTGAAAAGGCACCATCGAATCGTGGACGCTGGTCCACATGCCGTCACGATCAACCAAGACCTTCACATCCAGGAGATATTTCATGGACGTTCGCGCTGCTGTCGCCGTTCAGGCCGGCAAACCCCTCGAGATCATGACCGTACAACTGGAAGGTCCGCGGGCCGGCGAAGTGCTCGTCGAGATCAAGGCCACCGGCATATGCCATACGGACGAGTTCACCCTGTCGGGCGCCGATCCGGAAGGTCTGTTTCCCGCCATCCTCGGCCACGAAGGCGCCGGCATCGTGGTCGATGTCGGCCCGGGCGTCACCTCGCTGAAGAAGGGCGACCATGTCATTCCGCTCTACACGCCGGAGTGCCGCGAATGCTATTCGTGTCTGTCGCGCAAGACGAACCTGTGCACATCCATCCGCACGACGCAGGGCCAGGGCCTGATGCCGGACGGAACCTCGCGGTTCTCGATCGGCAAGGACAAGATCTTCCATTACATGGGTTGCTCTACCTTCGCGAACTTCACGGTCCTGCCGGAAATCGCGCTTGCCAAGGTCAACCCGGACGCGCCCTTCGACAAGATCTGCTACATTGGCTGCGGCGTGACCACCGGTATCGGCGCCGTGATCAACACGGCGAAGGTCGAGATCGGCTCTACCGCCATCGTCTTCGGCCTCGGCGGCATCGGCCTCAATGTGCTGCAGGGCCTGCGCCTCGCCGGCGCGGACATGATCATCGGCGTCGATATCAACAATGATCGCAAGGCCTGGGGCGAAAAGTTCGGCATGACGCATTTCGTCAATCCGAAGGAAGTCGGCGAGGACATCGTGCCGTTCCTCGTCAACATGACCAAGCGCAACGGCGACACGATCGGCGGCGCCGACTACACCTTCGACTGCACCGGCAACACCAAGGTGATGCGCCAGGCGCTCGAATCATCCCATCGCGGCTGGGGCAAGTCGGTCATCATCGGCGTTGCCGGCGCCGGCCAGGAAATCTCCACCCGTCCCTTCCAGCTGGTTACCGGCCGCAACTGGATGGGCACCGCCTTCGGTGGCGCGCGCGGCCGCACGGACGTCCCGAAGATCGTCGAATGGTACATGGAGGGCAAGATCCAGATCGATCCGATGATCACCCACACGATGCCGCTGGACGATATCAATAAGGGCTTCGACCTGATGCATGCGGGCGAAAGCATCCGCAGCGTCGTGATCTATTGATGTCAAAGCCCGCCTACAGGGTCGATCTGCGGACAATGGATGCCTTGTCCGCAGCCGACCTTTACGCCCTGCTCAAGATGCGCGTCGATGTCTTCGTGGTGGAGCAGCAGTGCGCTTACCCGGAACTGGACGGCAAGGATGCGGCGGCGCTGCATCTGCGGCTGATCGAGGGTGACGCGCTCGTCGCGTCCGCCCGGCTGATGAAGCCGAAGCAGACGGGTGAGCCGGCTCGTATAGGCCGGGTCGTCGTCTCGCCGGATCACCGTGGAAAGCGGCTGGGCGACGCCGTGATGCGCGAGGCCCTGTCTGCCTGCGAGGCGGCGTTTCCCGGTGCGCCCATCGCGCTTTCGGCGCAGAGCCATCTGCGCGCATTCTACGCGGGCTTCGGCTTCCTCGCCACTTCGGACGAATATCTCGAAGACGGCATTCCGCATGTCGATATGCTGCGGCCCGCCTCGCCCCGATCCACGGACATCTCATGATCTACGTCGATGCCGATGCCTGCCCCGTCAAGCCGGAGATCCTGAAGGTCGCCGAACGGCACAATCTGCCGGTGACGCTGGTTGCCAATTCCGGGCTGAGGCCTTCGCGTGATCCGATGGTGACGAATGTCATCGTATCCTCCGGCTTCGACGCGGCGGACGACTGGATCGCGGAACGCGCAGGCCCGGGCGATGTCGTCATTACGGCCGATGTACCTCTGGCCGGACGGTGCGTCGCCAAAGGCGCGCTGGTGACCGGACCCACAGGCCGCGTTTTCGATGTCGCGAACATCGGCATGGCGACGGCCATGCGCGACCTTGGCGCCCATCTTCGTGAGACGGGTGAGAGCCGTGGCTTCAATGCCGCCTTCACGGCACGCGACCGCTCGGCGTTTCTCGAGACGCTCGACCGGCTCTGCCGTCGCGCAAAGCAGGTCTGAGGCGATGGCGCGCAAGGACAGCGGTCTCATTCCCCGGCGGCACCTGCCCTTCACACTGGGTGCGATCATTGCCGCCCTGTCGCTGCCGGTCGGCTTCATCGAGAGCCAGCGCTTTGCGATCGAGCTTGCTGCCGTCCTCTTTTTCCTGGTCTATCTCGGTATGATAGCAGCCCGCATTCCAAAGCTCAGCGGCGCCTATCTCAAGGAAAATGCTGCCGGCACGGACGAGCCGGAAATCGTGATCCTCGGCGTTACCCTCGCTGCGGTCGTGATCTGCCTCGTCTCCCTGTTTCAGGCGTTGAACGAGAAGGACGGAGCGCCGCTTGCCGACCAGATCCTTGCCTTCGCCTCGGTCGCGCTCGGCTGGCTGACCGTGCACACGATGGCAGCCATCCACTATGCGCACCGCTATTGGAGCCCGGAGCTTTCCGATGCCGGCAAGGGAGAAGACAGCGATTGCCGTGGCCTCGATTTTCCCGGGACCGACATGCCGGGGATCTTCGATTTCCTGTATTTTTCCTTCGTCATCGGCATGACGGCGCAGACGTCCGATGTCGCGATCAACACGACGGCGATGCGCAAGATCAACCTGCTGCACGCCGTCGTCTCCTACTTTTTCAACACGGTGCTGATCGCCGTGGCTGTCAACGCCGCGGTTGCCCTGCTTTAACGCATCCTCCGGTTTGCCCTAAGGGAGTATTCCATGAAAGTCCTGTCCCAGAACGTCACCTTCGGTGGCATGCAGGGTGTCTATTCGCATCGCTCGGAAGCATGTGACTGCGACATGACCTTTGCCGTCTTCGTGCCGCCACAGGCCGTGAGCCAGCCCTGCCCCGTCGTCTGGTACCTCTCCGGCCTGACCTGCAGCCATGCCAATGTCATGGAGAAAGGCGAGTACCGGCGGCTGGCAGCCGAACTGGGCCTCATCATCGTCTGCCCGGACACGAGCCCGCGAGGCGACGACGTTGCGGACGAGGCGGCGAACTGGCAGATGGGCAAGGGTGCCGGCTTCTATCTTGATGCGACGCAGGAGCCGTGGGCGCGCCATTATCGGATGGAAACCTACATCACTCGGGAATTGCCGGCGCTGATCGCCTCGCAGTTTCGTGCCGACATGAACCGACAGGCGATCTTCGGCCACTCCATGGGCGGGCATGGTGCGATGACGATCGCTCTCAAGAACCCCGATCGCTTCCGCAGCTGCTCGGCGTTCGCTCCCATCGTTCAGCCCTCAACAGCCGACTGGTCCATCGGTGCCTTCGAGAAATATCTCGGTGCCGACACGTCTGCATGGCGGGTCTACGATGCCTGTGCGCTGGTGGAGGACGGTGCCCGTTTCCCGGAGTTCCTGATCGATCAGGGCACGGCGGACGGGTTCCTTGAAAGCGGCCTGCGTCCCTGGTTGTTCGAGGAGGCGATCAAGGGCACCGGCATCGGCCTGACACTGAGGATGCAGGAGCGCTACGACCACTCCTATTATTTCATCTCAACGTTTATGGACGATCACCTGAGATGGCATGCGGAGCGGCTCGCCTGATGCCGCTCACGGTACTCCCCTCTCAAGCTTCGATCGCTCCGCCTTTGAGAGCCGGGCGATGCTGAACGTCCTGCTCGTCGCGCTGGGCGGAGCGTTTGGCTCCGTCCTTCGTTACCTCTCGGGCATCGCCAGCGTCCGACTGGCGGGCGCGGGCTTTCCCTGGGGTACGCTGTTCGTCAATGTCACCGGGTCGTTCCTTATCGGCGTGTTCTCCGAAGTCATCGCTCGGCGCTTCGGGGCTTCACCCGAACTGCGCCTCTTCCTCGTCACCGGCGTTCTCGGCGGTTACACCACCTTCTCGGCCTTCTCGCTGGATGCCGCGATGCTTGCTGAACAAGGGCAATTCGCCACCGCAGCGCTCTATGTTGCCCTCAGCCTCGTGCTTTCCGGCCTTGGCGTCGTCGCAGGTCTGGCCCTGATGCGCGCAATCGTCTAAAGCGGGCGCTTGAAGACGATGATGGATGGCGTGCCCTTGGCCGCCTAGGACGAAAGACCACTGACATGGCGGGTATCGAGCACAAGACGGTGGAAGCCGACGAAAACGGCATGCGCCTCGATCGCTGGTTCAAGGTGCATTATCCCGGTCTCGGGTTCGGGCCTCTCCAGAAGCTGCTCCGCTCCGGTCAGGTCCGCGTGAACGGCGGCCGTGTCAAATCCGACTTCCGCGTGGAAGCCGGCCAGTCCATCCGTATTCCCCCGATGGATGTCGATGAAAATCGCAAGACGGGACCGATCCCGAACCACGACCTGAAGCACTCGTCTGACCACGAGCTTCTCTCCCGTATGCTGCTGCATGAAGATGCCAAGGTGATCGTGCTGAACAAGCCGCCGGGCATCGCCGTGCAGGGCGGCTCCGGCCTCAACCGCCATATCGACCAGATGCTGGAAGCGTGGACCAGCCCGAAGGGCGAGAAGCCCCGCCTCGTGCACAGGCTCGATCGCGACACGTCCGGCGTTCTGGTCGTTGCCCGTACCCGCGGTGCTGCCCAGAAACTGACAGGCGCGTTTCGCGAGCGCGATACGAAAAAAACCTATTGGTCGCTGGTCAAGGGCGTGCCACGCAAGCGCGAAGACAAGATCTCCAGCTGGCTGGTCAAGGAGCAGACCCCGGACGGCGACCGGATGCGCATCGCCCGCCACGGCGACGATGGCGCGGACCATGCGATATCCTACTACCGCGTTCTGGAGCAGGCAGGCCAGAACTTCGCGTGGCTGGAAATGGAGCCCTATACCGGCCGGACGCACCAGTTGCGTGTCCACGCCCTGCATATCGGCCATCCCATTCTCGGCGATCCCAAATATTTCGACGATGCCCCCAGCTGGAATTTCCCAAGCGGTGTCCAGAACCGCCTTCACCTTCATGCCCGTAAAATCGATATTCCGCATCCGGATGGTGGCCGCCTGACGATAACGGCGCCGATGCCCCAGCACATGGTCCAGACATGGAACCTCTTCGGTTTCGATATGGCCAATGCCGGAGAGGAATGATGCGGCTCGTCCTGTTCGATTGCGACGGCACGCTGGTGGACAGCGCCGGCCTGATCCATGCGACGATGGCGCTGACCTTCGAAACCTTCGGCCTCGCGCCACCGGCGCTTGAGAACACAAAGTCGATCATTGGCCTGACCTTGGACATTGCAATCGCCCGACTGACGGGCGAACCGCATGTCAACGAACAGGCGCTTGCGATGACGGCGCATTACAAAGCCATCTACACGAACGTCCGTGCCTCGGGCATTTCCGAAGCGCCATTCCCCGGCATCGCCGCCATGATGGAAACGCTCTCGCACCGGGACGATCTGGTGATCGGTGCCGTTACGGGCAAATCCGGGCGCGGGCTGGACATGATCCGCACGTCGCACGGCTTCGACTTCAAGGTTTCGCGCACTGCGGACGATTGTCCGTCCAAGCCGCATCCTGCCATGGTCACCGAATGCTGCGCGGAAACCGGTTTTGATCCGCTCGACACGCTTGTCATCGGCGATGCGATTTACGATATGCAGATGGCAAAAAGTGCGGGAGCGACGGCGATCGGCGTTTCCTGGGGTTATGCGCCCACAAGCGCCCTGCTTGCCGCCGGCGCCGACCATATCGTCCAGACGCCGGACGATATACTTGCCCTGCTGGAGACTGCGCATGCCTGATATCCGCGACGATTTTGAAAACACCTTCAGCGATCCCGACCCGGTTCGCCGCGCACAGATCCAGATGCTCAAGCCTCTGCCAAAGCGGTTCTACAAGGATGTCTCGATCGGCCGCAGCGAGGGCGACGGCTTTGCCGTCCTGCTGGACGGGCGCACGGTCAAGACACCCGCCAAGCAGGTGCTGGCGGTACCGACCGAAAGCCTGGCCGAGCTTCTGGCAGCGGAATGGGAAGCGCAGGTCGAGAACATCGATCCCGCCACCATGCCCGTCACGCGTCTGGTCAACACCGCGCTTGATGGCGTGGCGAAGGATATTCGCGGCGTGTTCGATGACATTCTGAACTTTGCCGGCACGGATATGCTGTGTTATCGCGCAGACCAGCCGGAAGGGCTTGTCGCCCGTCAGCAGGCGCAATGGGATCCTGTTCTCTCCTGGGTTTCGGAAACCTTTGGCGCTCGGTTTATTCTCGCCGAAGGCGTGATTCACCAGCGTCAGCCGCAAGCGGCTATTTCGGCCTTTGCCGAAGCGTTGCGGGCCTATGCGACACCGCTCGGTCTCTCCGCTCTTCACGCGATGACGACGCTGACCGGCTCCGCCATCCTGCCACTCGCCATCGCCGAGGGTCGTCTGAGCGTGGTTGAGGCCTGGGCGCTTGCCCATCTGGACGAAGATTGGCAAATCGAACATTGGGGCACGGATGACGAAGCCTTCCAGCGCCGCGAACTGCGCTGGCGCGACATGCAGGCGGCAAACGCGGTGCTTGATTCGCTCCGAACGACCTGAGTTCAGGCCGTCAGTTTAAGCCCGGCAATGCCTGCGACGATCAGGCCGATGCAGCCAAGCCGAAGGGCGGTTGCCGGCTCCGCAAACAGAACGATGCCAAGGATGACGGTGCCGACCGTTCCGATCCCCGTCCATATCGCATATGCCGTTCCGAGCGGCAGGGTGCGCAAGGCCATCCCGAGCAGCACAATGCTCGCAATCATGGCGGCAATGGTCAGCATGGTGGGAAGTGGTTTTGAGAAACCTTCGGTATATTTCAGGCCGATAGCCCAACCGATTTCGAAAAGTCCGGCGAGGAAAAGCAGAAACCAGGACATGGAGATCACTCCTGCTAGGAGCGAGGCCGTCCCCGCGGTGATATGAATTCGCGGTCGTCCGCTGCGTCGCTTATGCCACATCGGCTGGCATCGCGCAATCGTCAGCCAGCTCCGCCTCGCTCCTTGCGCAGCTTGTCCCACCAGTCCAGCCGCTTGCGAATATCACGCTCGAAGCCGCGTTCCGGGGGATCGTAGAAGGTCTGCCGGCCCATCTTTTCGGGGAAATAATCCTGCCCGGAGAACGCATCCGGCTCGTCATGATCGTAGCGGTAGCCATCCCCGTAGCCCTCGCCCTTCATCAGCTTGGTCGGCGCATTCAGAATGTGCTTGGGTGGCAGCAGCGATCCGTTCTGCTTGGCCGCACGCATGGCTGCCTTGTACGCCGTATAGACAGCATTCGACTTCGGCGCGGTCGCGAGGTAGACGCAGGCCTGCGCCAGCGCGAGTTCCCCCTCCGGCGAGCCCAGATAGTCGTAGGCGTCCTTGGCCGCGTTGCAGATCACAAGGGCTTGCGGATCGGCCAGTCCGATATCCTCGACAGCCATGCGAACAAGCCGGCGTCCGAGATAAAGCGGATCCTCCCCCGCATCGAACATGCGGCAAAGATAATAGAGTGCCGCATCGGGGTCCGATCCTCGGACCGCCTTGTGGAGCGCGGAGATGAGATTGTAGTGGCCGTCCTGTCCCTTGTCGTAGACCGGCGCCCGGCGCTGGACCACCTCCTGCAGCCCGGCGACGTCGAAGGTCTCTCCTTTGCGCGCGGCACGCCAGACCTCTTCGGCCAGCGTCAGAGCAGCGCGCCCGTCGCCGTCCGCCATGCGGATGAGGCTTGCCCGCGCATCTTCGTCGAGCGGCAGAGGCTTGCCTTCCGTCGCTTCTGCCCGCCCTAGAAGCTCTGCCAGGCTCTCCGCGTCATGGGAGCGGAAGGTCAGCACACGCGCGCGCGACAGGAGAGCCGCATTCAGTTCGAAGGATGGATTCTCCGTCGTTGCGCCGACGAGGATGATCGTACCGTCTTCCATGACCGGCAGAAAGCTATCTTGTTGCGCCCGATTGAACCGGTGGATCTCGTCCACGAAGAGCAACGTCTGCCGGCCGGACATGCGCCGGGCACGGGCCGTCTCGAAGACCTTCTTGAGATCGGCCACGCCGGAAAAGATCGCCGAGATCTGCTCGAAGGCCAGCCCGGTCTCGCCCGAAAGGAGCCGCGCCACGGTCGTCTTGCCCGTGCCCGGCGGGCCCCAGAAGATCATGGAGCCAAGAGACCCGGAATCGATCATGCGCCGCAACGCGCCGTCTTCTCCCGTCAGGTGCGCCTGCCCGGTCACATCCGCCAGGCTCTGCGGCCGCAGCCGATCCGCAAGCGGTCGCTTCGCCAGCATTCCCTCCGGCTCATGCGGCGCAAACAGATCGCTCATCGGAAGAACTGGCGGATCCGCTGCCCATCACGCAGGATCTCGACGCGCCAGAATGCGGGATCGCCCGCCGCCACCTTGACCAGCGTCTCGGTCTTGTCGATGGGCACGCCATTCACCGCGATGATGACGTCCTTCGGTGCAAAGCCGACACGCGCGGCTGGCGAACCTCGGTTGATCGCTGTGATCACGACCCCTTCGGACGTTGCCGGCATGCGAAGTTCATCGGCAAGCCGCGGCGACAGATTACCGACGACAGCGCCGGAAAACGGCGTACGGCCCTCGATCAGCCTCTCATCGCGCGGAGCCGTTTCCGGCGCCCGTTCGAGCCGCAGCACCACATCGCGAACCTTGCCGTTATCAGCAACGCTCAGCCGAGCATCCTTGCCGATGCCGACAGTGGTCAGGCGGTAGCCAAGCGCATCGGGATGTTCGACCGGGATACCATTGACGGCAGTGACGACTTCACCAGGACGGATGCCGGCCTTCTCGGCCGGGCCACCCTCGATCACGGAACTTACCAGCGCCCCCCGCGCCCGATCGAGCCCGAGGGCGTCGGCGACTTCCGACGTCACCGGCTCGAAGCTCGCACCGATGAAGGGACGTACGAAGCTGCCCGTTCCGCCCTTTGCCGACTCGATGAAGACCTTGACGAGATTGGCAGGAATAGCGAACCCGACGCCATTCGACCCGCCGCCGCGAGAGAAGATCGCAGTGTTGATGCCGATCAGCTCCCCCTTCATGTCTATCAGGCCACCGCCCGAATTACCCGGATTGATCGCGGCATCGGTCTGAATGAAGAAGCCGAAATCGCTGCCCGGAGTGACCTGATTGCGTGCAAGAGCTGACACGATGCCGCTTGTGACCGTCTGGCCCACGCCAAACGGATTACCGATGGCAAGCACGAGATCTCCGACCTCGACGCTATCCGAATCACCCAGCGGGATCGTCTGAAACGGGACGTTACCCTCGATCTTGAGGACAGCGAGATCCAGCCGATCGTCTTTCAGCACGACCTTCGATTCGAACTCGCGCCCATCCGCCAGCGCGACCTTGATGTCATCAGCGCCCTCGATGACATGGTTGTTCGTGACGACGATGCCATCCGCTCCGACGATCACGCCAGACCCGAGCGACGACTGTTTCTCCGACCGGTTCGGCATCCGCTGGCCGAAGAACTGCTGGAGGAAAGGATCATCGGCGAGCGGAGAGCGGCTCTCCACAAGCTTTTCCGCATAGACGTTCACCACAGCATTCGCCGTCTGCTTGACGAGCGGTGAGAACGACATCTGCATGTCCGCCCGGCTCTCGGGGACCGCCTTGGTCGTCCCATCCGGCGCAGTGCTCCTGCTGGCAACGGGTGTCGTCACAGCGCTCGTCTTCAACTGGTCGACCGTGGGATAGGACACACTGAGATCGGTGGGCGCGACGAAGTGCGCAAGGAACGTGATAATGACGAGGCCGGCAATACCGGATAGGACGAGCGACACTGGCGAACGGCGCATGGAGAACCCTTGATGAAACGAGGATAGCCAGAAGTTTAGACGATGATCGGCTCATCGCAAAACTCCCGTCTCTAGTTCTATGGCATTGTCCAAAGGCGAAGCGAACAGGCACCGCCTGGAAATGCACTCTTCGTGAGAAATAGGATGAAGCGCTGCGAAAGCAAAGACATCGTCTTCGGCAAAAGCATGGCGCGCACCGTTCTTCCGGCTGTGAGCCGCCGGTAGACCTATACAAACGAAAACAGCCGGACTTTCGCCCGGCTGTTTTCAAACTCACATGCCTGAAAGAATCAGGCTGCTTCGGCGGCGTCCGCTTCAGCTGCAACGCGGGCCTTGTCGGCTGCGCCCTTCGCGTCAACGTCACGATCAACGAACTCGATGACAGCGATCGGAGCATTGTCGCCCTGACGGTAGCCAGCCTTCATGATGCGAAGGTAGCCGCCGTTGCGGGTCGCGTAACGGGTTGCGATGGCGTCGAAGAGCTTGGCGACGACGGTGACGTCACGGATCTGCGAGATGGCCTGACGACGAGCGTGAAGGTCGCCGCGCTTGCCGAGCGTGACGAGCTTTTCGACGATCGGGCGGATTTCCTTGGCCTTCGGCAGCGTCGTGATGATCTGCTCGTGCTGGATCAGCGAAGCCGCCATGTTGGCGAACATCGCCTTACGGTGGCTGGCGGTACGGTTCAGCTTGCGGCCGGCTTTCTGGTGGCGCATGGCTATTCTCCTTTATGCAGGTGTCGCTCTCTCTGGAGTACCTGCCGTTTCCTGGCACATACAGGCACCGCGCCGTTTCCGGCCGGGCCTGCTGTTTGACGGGGAAAGGCAGAGTTTGGACCTGCCTTGTCTGTTCTTAGTATTGGTCTTCGTAACGCTTTGCGAGATCTTCGATGTTCTCAGGCGGCCATGCGGGCACTTCCATGCCGAGATGCAGGCCCATGGAAGCGAGAACTTCCTTGATTTCGTTCAGCGACTTGCGGCCGAAGTTCGGAGTCCGGAGCATTTCGGCTTCCGTCTTCTGAATGAGGTCGCCGATGTAGACGATGTTGTCGTTCTTCAGGCAGTTTGCCGAGCGAACGGACAGTTCGAGTTCGTCCACCTTCTTGAGAAGAGCCGGGTTGAACGCGAGTTCGGTAACGGCTTCCTCTTCGGCTTCCTTCTGCGGTTCGTCGAAGTTAACGAAGACGCCGAGCTGATCCTGGAGAATACGCGCTGCGAAAGCAACGGCATCTTCACCAGTCACGGAACCGTCGGTCTCAATGGTCATCGACAGTTTGTCGTAGTCGAGAACTTGGCCTTCACGGGTGTTTTCCACCTTGTAGGACACTTTCTTGACCGGCGAATAAAGGCTGTCGACCGGGATGAGGCCAATGGGTGCATCTTCCGAACGGTTGCGATCCGCAGGAACATAGCCCTTGCCGTTGTTGACCGTGAACTCCATGCGGATCTCCGCGCCCTCGTCGAGCGTGCAGATAACATGGTTCGGGTTCAGGATCTCGATATCGCCGACCGTCTGGATGTCGCCAGCCGTGACAACACCCGGGCCCTGCTTGCGAACGACCATGCGCTTGGCATCGTCGCCGTCCATCTTGATGGCGATTTCCTTGATGTTCAGAACGATGTCGGTGACATCTTCGCGAACGCCCGGGATCGAGGAGAATTCGTGTAGAACGCCGTCGATCTGCACGGCCGTTACGGCAGCCCCGCGGAGCGACGAGAGAAGAACGCGGCGCAGCGCGTTGCCGAGGGTCAGACCGAAGCCACGCTCCAGCGGTTCCGCGACAAGGCTAACCTTGGTGCGACCGGAAGACGTGAACTCGACCTTGTTCGGCTTGATCAGTTCCTGCCAGTTTTTCTGAATCATATGTTTTGCCTTCCGTTCGTTGCCACCATCCATTCGTGGCAACGGAGCCCTGAAGCGCCGGCGAGAGCAATCTCCCGCCGGACCTGATGACGAGCGCGTATTAGACGCGGCGCTTCTTGCGAGGACGGCAACCATTGTGCGGGATCGGCGTCACGTCACGGATGGACGTGATCATGAAGCCGGCTGCCTGCAGTGCGCGCAGAGCCGATTCACGACCGGAACCCGGACCGGTGACTTCGACTTCGAGCGTCTTCATGCCGTGTTCCTGCGCCTTCTTGGCAGCATCTTCAGCGGCGATCTGAGCTGCGAACGGCGTCGACTTGCGCGAGCCCTTGAAGCCCTTCGAGCCGGCCGACGACCATGCAATGGCATTGCCCTGCGCATCGGTAATCGTGATCATCGTGTTGTTGAAGGACGAGTTCACGTGGGCGACGCCCGTCGAGATATTCTTGCGTTCGCGACGACGTACGCGTGTGGCTTCCTTGGCCATGTTTACCCTTTCACGGATCTCTGCACCGCCGTAATTCCAGCGGCTACACCGGGGAGACTCGCTCCCCACTTTCATCAGCGACGCCGGAACCTTCCAGAGGCTCCCCGGCATCGCGGCGATATCAACGCTGCCGTATTTCCAGCAGCTCCACCGAATAATGGCCAAGCCATCTCCGACATACCAAAAAGAGGCCGGCGCTTTGCACCAGCCTCCTCACCCCCGTCACCGGGAGATTATTTCTTCTTGCCAGCAATCGCCTTTGCCGGGCCCTTGCGGGTGCGGGCATTGGTGTGCGTGCGCTGGCCGCGAACGGGCAGCGAGCGACGATGACGCAGGCCGCGGTAGCAGCCAAGGTCCATCAGACGCTTGATGTTCATCGACGTCTCGCGACGCAGGTCGCCTTCGACCTGGTATTCGCGGTCGATGGCCTCGCGGATCTGAAGAACTTCAGCATCCGTCAGCTGATGCACGCGGCGTTCAGCCGGGATACCGACCTTTGCGACGATTTCCTGTGCGAATTTCGGTCCGATCCCGTGAATATAGGTCAGCGCGATAACAACGCGCTTTGCCGTCGGGATGTTGACGCCAGCGATACGAGCCACGTCTGTTCTCCTTGCTTCCAGTTGCCATCCGGCAATAGGTGCTTCTATGCAGCCTTGAATAGCCGTCAGTTTCAATTCTCGTTCGGAACACGGGACAAATGCCGAGCCCGGACTTCACGTATGAAATCCGCGCCATTCCCCTGCATGTTGCGAGTTAGGGCGGTCTTTAGACGGAATCGGCCGGAAAAGTCAACTCCCGGCCAGTCCTTTTCTTATCCTACAAGGCTTTGCGCCCGGTATCGTCAGGCTTCAGCCGCAGCCGAAGCAAGAATCTCGTTGATCTGTCGCGTAACAGTCTCCACAGGCGCCATTCCGTCCAGCGTCTTCAGCTGGCCGGTCTTCGCATAATGCTGCGAAAGCGGTGCGGTCTTCTCGCGATATTCGACGAGACGCTTCTTAACCGATTCTGGATTGTCATCCGAGCGAACTTTGCCACCTGCGGCCAAAGTTTCCGCGACTCGATTCTCGATACGCCGCAAAAGAGCAGCCTCATCGACCTTAAGCTCGATGACGGCATCCAGTTTCAGCCCTTTGCTCTCGAGCATGTGCCCCAGCGCTACGGCCTGCGGAACCGTCCGCGGATAGCCATCCAGAATGAAACCGTTGGCACAGTCATCCGCATCGATGCGATCCGAGACGATCTCGTTGACAATCTCGTCGGAAACGAGCTGACCGGCGTCCATGACCGCCTTCGCCCGCTTACCGACAGCGCTCTCCTCCGCGACAGCGGCGCGCAGCATGTCACCGGTCGACAACTGAGGAATGCCGAAGCGCTCCGTCAGAAGCTTGGCCTGTGTCCCCTTACCGGCTCCGGGCGGTCCTAAAAATATCAGTCTCATCGGCCCCTCTTCCCTCCACGCAACTTCGACTTCTTGATCAGGCCCTCGTACTGCTGGGCAATCAGATGACCCTGGATCTGTGCTACGGTATCAAGCGTCACACTGACAACAATCAAAAGCGACGTACCACCAAGGTAGAACGGCACCCCGGTCTGCGCGATAACAAATTCCGGCAGAATGCAGACAAAGATCAGGTAAATCGCCCCGATGACGGTAATGCGGGTCAGGACGTAGTCGATGTACTCAGCCGTACGTTCCCCCGGACGAATGCCGAGAATGAACCCGCCGTGCTTCTTCAGATTGTCGGCCGTGTCCTTCGGATTGAAGACGATCGCCGTGTAGAAGAAGGCAAAGAACGCGATCATAGCGGCGTAGAGCACCATGTAGAGCGGCTGGCCATGCGCAAGCGAACCGACGATCGTGGTTGCCCAGCCCGGAAGCGTGGCGCTGTCTGCGAAGCCGGCAAGCGTTGCAGGCAGCAAGAGTAGCGAAGACGCGAAAATAGCGGGGATAACGCCGGCGGTATTCAACTTCAGCGGCAGGTGCGACGTGTCGCCCTGGAACATGCGGTTGCCGACCTGGCGCTTCGGATACTGGATCAGCAGGCGGCGCTGCGCGCGCTCCACGAAGACGATGAGCGCGATGACGCCGACGACCATGATGATGATGCCGAGAATCAGCGGCGTTGAGAGTGCACCGGTACGGCCGAGCTCCAGAGTGCCTGCAAGAGCCGTGGGAAGATGCGCCACGATGCCAGCGAAGATGATAAGCGAGATGCCGTTGCCGATACCGCGCGAGGTGATCTGCTCGCCGAGCCACATCAGGAACATCGTGCCGCCGAGCAGCGAGATGACCGTTGAGATGCGGAAGAACCAGCCCGGATCGTTCACGAGGCCACTGCCGCTCTCAAGGCCGACTGCAATACCGTAGGCCTGCAGCAGACCGAGCAGAACCGTGCCGTAACGCGTGTACTGGTTGATGATCTTGCGGCCCTGCTCGCCTTCCTTCTTCAGCTGCTCCAGAGACGGCACGACGGACGTCATGAGCTGGACAATGATCGAAGCCGAAATATAGGGCATGATTCCCAAAGCGAAGATCGCCATGCGCGAGACCGCGCCGCCGGAAAACATGTTGAAAAGACCGAGGATGCCGCCGCTCTGCCCCTGAAAAGCCTGGGCGAACGCATCGGGATTGAGACCCGGAAGCGGGATATAGGTGCCGAGCCGATAGACCAGCAGCGCGCCGAGCGTAAACCAGAGGCGCTTCTTGAGGTCCTCCGCCTTCGCGAACGTCTTGAAATTGAGATTGGAGGCGAGCTGTTCCGCTGCAGAAGCCATGCGATTCTCCGCGTAGCCAGTTCCGAACCCGCGGCGTCAGACCCGGCCGACTCCGGAAAAGCTTCAATTACGTTTCTGCACGACGTCTTAGAACCAAATCGATTGAAAGAGCAATCATGCGCTTGTCGATATCTTCAGGCATATCGTCACATCCGCTGGGAATGTCCACCGTTCGCCTCAGAAGATCCGGCATGGAGACGCTGGCCACGCGGCCGACCTCCCCCTGCCCCTCACGTCTCGCCCGCGCGCACCGCGCGTCCTCCAGACGCAATAAACCGCCCGGTGTGTAGCACCCCGGGCGGCCTGTCTTCAAGATTATTCGCTGGCAGCGACCGGCTTGACGGACAGCAGCTTGATGGAGCCGCCAGCCTTCTCGATCTTCTCGATAGCGGACTGCGAGGCGCCGGCGACTTCGATCGTCACCTTCCCCGTCAGCTCGCCGTCCGAAAGAACGCGAACGCCGTCACGTGCGCGACGGATGATGCCGGCAGCCTTCAGGGCCGCAGCATCGATCGTTGCGGAAGCGTCGAGCTTCTTGGCGTCGATGGCGGTCTGGATACGGCCGAGCGACACGACAACAAAATCCGAACGGAAGATGTTGTTGAAGCCGCGCTTCGGAAGGCGACGGTAGATGGGCATCTGACCGCCTTCAAAGCCATTGATCGCGACGCCGGAACGGGCCTTCTGACCCTTGACACCACGACCTGCCGTCTTGCCGGAGCCGGAGCCGATACCACGGCCAAGACGCTTGCGCGAATGGGTGGCACCTTCGTTGTCTCTGATTTCATTCAGCTTCATGATGGTATCTCCCTCACTTCTCGTCGATAACGCGGACGAGGTGCTGGACGGACCGGATCATGCCGCGAACGGAAGGTGTGTCTTCCAGCGTGCGCACCCGGTGCATCTTGTTGAGACCCAGGCCAATCAGCGTTGCACGCTGGCTGGCGGGGCGGCGGATGGGGCTGCCGATCTGCTCGACAGTAACCGTCTTACCGGTGGTTTCAGTGGCCATCGTACGGACTCCCTTATTCTTCCGACGTGACGCCAGCCGCTTCGCGACGGGCCTGCAGCGTAGCGAACTTGAGGCCGCGCTGTGCCGCGATATCCTTCGGGTGCATCTGGTTCTTCAGAGCATCGAAAGTGGCGCGGATCATGTTGTAGGGGTTGGACGAACCGGTCGACTTGGCAACGACGTCGTGCATGCCGAGCGTTTCGAAAACGGCGCGCATCGGGCCGCCGGCGATGATGCCGGTACCAGCCTTAGCGGCACGCAGCAGGACCTTGCCGGCGCCGTGGCGGCCGTGAACGTCATGATGCAGGGTACGACCGGAGCGAAGCGGAACGAAGATCAGTTCGCGCTTGGCAGCTTCGGTAGCCTTGCGGATGGCTTCCGGCACTTCGCGCGCCTTGCCATGCCCAAAGCCGACGCGGCCCTTCTGGTCGCCGACGACGACAAGAGCAGCAAAGCCGAAACGACGGCCGCCCTTCACCACCTTGGCGACGCGGTTGATAGCAACGAGCTTGTCAACGAATTCGCTGTCGCGCTCTTCGCGGTTCTGGCGGTCGTCGCGAGAACCTCTTCTTTCTTGTGCCATTGTCCTTTTCCTTTTTCTTTTCCGGGTGCAATCGGCAGATTGATCGGTGCCGCCCCTCGATGTTCGAGAGTACGGCGAATTCCCAACAAGGCTTCGGCCCGGATATACCGGGCCGGCCCGTCGTGGAAATCGGAGCCTTACTTGTCTTCGTCAGATTCGGAAAGTCGCATTCGGACTTTCCCTATCGAACTTAGAAGTTAAGGCCACCTTCGCGGGCAGCTTCAGCCAGGGCCTTGATGCGGCCATGATAGATGAAGGCGCCACGGTCGAAGACGACGTCCTTGACGCCAGCTTCGGAAGCACGCTCCGCGAGGAGCTTGCCGACGGCAGCAGCTGCCGCCGTGTCAGCGCCCGTCTTCAACGACGTGCGGAGACCGGTGTCGAGCGTCGAAGCGGACGCCAGCGTCGTGCCGGCGACATCGTCGATGACCTGTGCGTAGATGTTCTTCGACGAGCGATGAACCGACAGGCGCGGACGGCCGTTGGCGACCGCCTTGATTTGACGACGAACGCGCGAAGCGCGACGTACAAGATTATCTTTCCTGCTAGCCATTTCGCGTGATCCTTACTTCTTCTTGCCTTCTTTGCGGATGATCCGCTCGCCCGCGTACTTCACGCCCTTGCCCTTGTAGGGCTCGGGACCGCGATATTCGCGAATCTCTGCGGCCACCTGGCCGACCTGCTGCTTGTTGATACCCGAAACGACGATTTCCGTCGGCTTGGGAACAGCGATCGTGATGCCTTCCGGCGTCTGGTAAACGACGTCATGGCTGAAGCCGAGTGCCAGCTGCAGGTTCTTGCCCTGCAGCGCCGCACGATAACCGACGCCGTTGATTTCGAGCTTGCGCTCGAAGCCATCCTTCACGCCCTTCAGGATGTTCTCGACCATCGTGCGGGACATGCCCCACTTGGAACGAGCGTCCTTGGACTGGCTGACCGGCTCGACGACAACGGCGTTGTCTTCCAGCTTTACAGAGACTTCGTCGTTGGCGACGAAGAACAGTTCGCCCTTCGGGCCCTTTGCCGTCACCTTCTGTCCATCGACAGTCGCGGTGACACCAGCGGGAACCTGAACGGGCTTCTTACCGATACGAGACATGTTTCAATCCTGTCTGTTCGTTCTGGAGATCCCTGTTCCGTATTAGAATACGGAGCAGAGGACCTCGCCGCCGACGTTCTGTTCACGAGCCTGGTGATCGGCCATCACACCCTTCGGAGTCGAAAGGATGGTGATGCCGAGACCGTTCGCGACCTGCGGAATGGACTTGACCGAGACATAAACCCGGCGGCCCGGCTTGGACACGCGGCCGATCTCACGGATCACCGACGCGCCTTCGTAGTACTTCAGCTCGATGTTGAGCTCGGACTTGCCGTTGTCGAAATCGACTTCGGAGTAGCCGCGGATGTAGCCTTCCGACTGCAGCACGTCGAGAACGCGAGCGCGAAGCTTGGAGGCCGGCGTCGTTACGTTCGTCTTGCGGCGTGCAGCGCCGTTACGGATACGGGTGAGCATATCGCCCAAGGGATCAGTCATTGTCATTTGCCCGTCTCCTTACCAGCTCGACTTCACGATACCCGGGATCTTGCCGAAATTGCCCAGTTCGCGCAGGGCGATACGGGACATTCCCAGCTTCCGGTAGTAGGCGCGCGGACGGCCGGTGACTTCGCAACGGTTGCGAACGCGGGTCTTCGACCCATCACGCGGCAGGCTTGCCAGTTTCAGAGTTGCCTTGAACCGCTCTTCGATCGGAAGAGACTGGTTCATGATGGTCGCCTTCAGCTCGGCCCGCTTGGAGGCCTGCTGGGTAACCAGCTTGCGGCGGCGCTTGTTCTTTTCAACTGCGCTCGTTTTCGCCATGAAACGTAATCCTTCTGCTTGTCGTTACGGCTTACTGGCGGAACGGGAAGTTGAACTCTGTGAGCAGAGCCCGCGCTTCGTCGTCCGTCGTGGCCGTCGTGCAAACGATGATGTCCATGCCCCACATCTGATCGACCTTGTCGTAGTTGATCTCAGGGAACACAATGTGTTCCTTCACGCCCATGGCAAAGTTGCCACGGCCGTCGAAGGACTTCGGGTTCAGTCCGCGGAAGTCGCGAACGCGCGGAAGCGCGATGTTGATCAGGCGGTCCAGAAATTCGTACATGCGTGCGCCGCGCAGGGTAACCTTTGCGCCGATCGGCATGTCTTCGCGCAGCTTGAAGCCGGCGATGGAGGTACGGGCCTTGGTGACAACCGGCTTCTGGCCGGCGATCGCAGCGAGGTCGGCAGCAGCGATCGAAGGCTTCTTCGAGTCGCCGGTCGCTTCGCCCACACCCATGTTGATGACGATCTTGTCGAGCTTCGGGATCATCATTTCGTTGGCGTAGGAGAACTTCTCCCGCAGCGCCGGACGAATGCGAGCGTTGTACTCGCTCTTGAGCCGCGGCTCATAGGTCTTGGTCTCAGCCATCAGATAACATCTCCCGAACGCTTGGCCACGCGAACCTTCTTGTCGCCGTCGATACGGAAGCCAACGCGGGTGGCCTTGCCGTCCGTGTCAGCGATCGCGATGTTCGACAGGTGGATCGGGGCTTCCTTGTTGATGATGCCGGCTTCCTGGCTCTGGGTCTGGCGCTGGTGACGCTTCACCATGTTGACGCCACGCACGACAGCCTTGTCGTCCTTCGGCATGACCTGGATAACTTCGCCGGTGCGGCCCTTGTCCTTGCCGGCGAGTACGACGACCTTGTCGCCCTTACGAATCTTATTCATCTCTAATCGCCCCTTACAGTACTTCTGGAGCCAGCGAGATGATCTTCATGTGGTTCTTGGCGCGAAGCTCGCGCGGAACCGGTCCGAAGATACGGGTGCCGATCGGCTCTTTCTTGTTATCGATAAGAACAGCTGCGTTGTTATCGAAGCGGATGACGCTGCCGTCCGGACGACGGATGTCCTTGGCGGTGCGTACGACGACCGCCTTCATCACATCGCCCTTCTTGACGCGGCCGCGCGGAATAGCTTCCTTGATCGAAACGACGATGACGTCGCCTACGGAAGCATACTTGCGCTTGGAGCCGCCCAGCACCTTGATGCACATGACACGACGTGCGCCGGAATTATCCGCCACGTCGAGGTTTGTTTGCATCTGAATCATGTCAGGTCGCCTTCTTGTTGTGACCGAACCGGTTGGGATCTCCTTATCTTCAAAGAGAGCCCCCTGTTCCGGCTTATGAAAATTTGCAAGCGGCGCGCTGCACCCTCTTGCGAAGGGCGGCACGCCACAATGCTTTCAATGGCATTCCCAGTCCCTCGCCTCTTTCGAAGAAACGGGCGGGACATGATGCGACAGCGCGGGATCGGTCTTGCCAGGGTGGTTTCCTGAAGACAGGACCTTCCGTGCGCTCAAAGCAAAAGAACGCTCGTAACCCCGAGCGTTCCGTGGCTGCTTAATACAGAGATTCTCGCCGATTACAAGGGGCGTGTCCCACCGACCGGCCAAATTGGCCAATGCAACAGGACCCGCACCTTACGAAGACGCCGCGCTTCCATGTCTTGCGACACTGCGCGGCGCCAAAGGCGTGACGTCTGGTCGAATTAAGCCTGGGCGGAAATAACCGTCCAGCACTTGTCCTTGGAGATCGGCGCGCATTCCTGAATGGAAACAAGGTCGCCGACCTTGAACTGGTTCTTCTCGTCGTGCGCCTTGTACTTCTTGGAGCGACGGACGGTCTTCTGGAGGATCGGGTGCGCAAAGCGCCGCTCGACCCGTACGACGACGGTCTTCTCGTTCTTGTCGGAGACGACGGTGCCCTGCAGAATGCGTTTCGGCATTTTTCTTGGTCCTTAGGCCTTGGCTTCTGCCGCCTTCTGGCGGGCAATGGTTTTGATGCGCGCGATGTCCTTGCGGACCTCGTTGATGCGCGACGACTTTTCAAGCTGGCCGGTCGCCTTCTGGAAGCGCAGGTTGAACTGCTCCTTCTTCAGCTTGGCAAGCTCGTCGTTGAGCTGGTCGGCGCTGAGCGCCCGAACGTCATTGGCTTTCATGGGGCTTCTCCTTACTCCGCAATGCGCTGAACGAAGCGCGTCTTGACGGAGAGCTTCGCAGCACCAAGACGAAGGGCTTCGCGTGCGAGCTCCTCGTTGACGCCATCGATCTCGAACATCATACGACCAGGCTTGACCTTGCACGCCCAGTATTCGACGGAGCCCTTACCCTTACCCATGCGGACTTCGGTCGGCTTCGCGGTGACCGGAACATCCGGGAATACGCGGATCCAAACGCGGCCGGCACGCTTCATGTGACGCGTGATCGCGCGGCGGGCCGCTTCGATCTCGCGCGCATTGACGCGGTTCGGTTCCAAGGACTTCAGGCCGAATTCGCCGAAAGCGAGATCAGATCCGCCCTTGGCTACGCCCTTGATGCGGCCCTTGAATTGCTTGCGATACTTCGTACGCTTTGGCTGCAACATTTTTTTAATTCTCCGATATTGGCTGCCAAACGCGACTGTTACGCGTTTTCACGACGGCGATCACGATCGCGATCGCGATCACGTCCACCACTACCCTGACTGTCACTCTCGCTCGCACGGCGCTCGGAGGCCATCGGATCGTGCTCAAGGATTTCGCCCTTGAAGATCCAGACCTTGATGCCGCAGATACCGAATGCCGTCACAGCTTCGGCAACACCGTAGTCGATGTCGGCGCGAAGCGTGTGAAGCGGAACGCGACCTTCGCGGTACCACTCGGTGCGGGCGATTTCAGCGCCACCCAGACGGCCGGCGCAGGTGATCTTGATGCCTTCGGCACCCAGACGCATGGCCGACTGAACCGAACGCTTCATTGCGCGGCGGAAAGCCACGCGGCGCTCGAGCTGCTGAGCGATCGACTGCGCGACGAGCGTCGCGTCAACTTCCGGCTTGCGCACTTCAACGATGTTGAGATGCGTTTCCGAGTTGGTCATTTCGGACAGCTTGCGACGCAGCTTTTCGATGTCTGCGCCCTTCTTGCCGATGATCAGACCCGGACGAGCCGAGTGGATCGTAACGCGGCACTTCTTGTGCGGCCGCTCGATGACGACCTTCGAGATGCCGGCCTGCTTCAGTTCTTCCATCAGATACTTGCGGATCTTCAGGTCTTCGTGAAGCAGCTTGCCGTACTCGGCATTGTCAGCGAACCAACGGCTATCCCAGGTCCGGTTGATGCCGAGACGGAAACCGATTGGATTGATTTTCTGGCCCATTATGCGGCCTCCCCTTTGGCTTCCACTTCACGAACAACGATCGTCAAGTGTGCAAACGGCTTTTCGATCCGCGATGCACGGCCGCGACCACGAGCGTGGAAGCGCTTCATCACCATCGACTTGCCAACGAAAGCTTCCGCGACGACGAGCGAGTCGACGTCGAGGTCGTGGTTGTTCTCGGCGTTTGCGATGGCCGATTCCAGGGTCTTCTTGACCGTGCCGGCGATACGCTTGCGGGAGAATTCAAGTTCGGCCAGAGCACGGTCGACCTTCTTGCCGCGGATCATCGCGGCAACGAGGTTGAGCTTCTGGGGGCTGACGCGGATCGTGCGCGCAACAGCCTGCGCTTCATTATCCGCCAGCCGACGTTCGGCTTTTGCCTTACCCATCGTTACTTCCTCTTTGCCTTCTTGTCCGCACCGTGACCGTAGTAGGTCCGGGTCGGAGAGAATTCACCGAACTTGTGACCGACCATGTCTTCATTGACATTGACGGGAACATGCTTGGAACCGTTGTAGACGCCAAAGGTCAGACCGACGAACTGCGGCAAGATCGTGGAGCGACGGCTCCACATCTTGATGACCTCATTGCGCCCGCCTTCGCGAACCTTCTCAGCCTTCTTGAGAAGATAGCCGTCGACGAACGGACCTTTCCATACTGAACGAGCCATTTGTGACTACCTCTTCTTACTTCTTGCGCTGGTGGCGCGAACGCATGATGAACTTGTCGGTCGACTTGTTCGAACGCGTACGCTTGCCCTTGGTCGGCTTGCCCCACGGTGTGACCGGATGACGGCCACCCGAGGTGCGGCCTTCACCACCGCCATGCGGGTGGTCGACCGGGTTCATGACGACGCCGCGGTTATGCGGGGTCTTGCCGCGCCAGCGGGTACGACCAGCCTTGCCGTCGTTGATGTTGCCATGATCCGGGTTGGACACGGCGCCGATCGACGCGAGGCAGCTCGCATGAACGAGGCGCTGTTCGCCGGAGTTGAGGCGAAGGATCGCCATGCCCTGGTCACGACCGACGAGCTGAACATAGGTGCCAGCCGAGCGTGCCATCTGGCCACCCTTGCCGGGCTTCATTTCCACATTGTGGATAATGGAGCCGACCGGGATGAACTGCAGCGGCATGGTGTTGCCGGGCTTGACATCGACGGCCTTTTCGGAGGCGATCACCTTGTCGCCGACAGCGAGACGCTGCGGAGCAATGATGTAGGCCTGCGTGCCGTCTTCGTACTTGATCAGCGCGATGAACGCCGTACGGTTCGGGTCGTATTCCAGACGCTCGACCGTGCCGTCAACGTCGAACTTGCGACGCTTGAAGTCGATCAGGCGATAGGTCCGCTTGTGACCGCCGCCGATGAAGCGGGCGGTGATGCGGCCCAGGTTGTTGCGACCACCGCTCTTGGTGAGACCCTGTGTCAGCGACTTGACCGGCTTGCCCTTGTAGAGCGAAGAACGGTCGACGATGACCAGCTGACGCTGGCTCGGGGTCGTCGGATTGAAACTTTTCAATGCCATTTTCTTGTTCCCTTTTGGGTCCTTACCCGGGGGTTATGAAACCGCTCTGGGTTTAACCTTTAGAGTCCGGTGGAGACGTCGATGGACTGACCGTCAGCAAGTGTGACGATCGCCTTCTTGACATCCCGCTGCCGGCCAGCGAAGCCACGGAAGCGCTTGAGCTTGCCCTTGCGGAGAAGCGTGTTCACTGCCGTAACCTTGACGCCGAACAGAGCTTCGATCGCAGCCTTGATTTCAGGCTTCGATGCGTCCTTGGCGACGTTGAAGATGATCTGGTTCTGTTCAGAAACCAGCGTGGACTTTTCTGTGATCGACGGAGAGAGGATCACATCATAATGGCGAAGATCCGTCACTTGAACCGCTCCTCCAGAGCCTCGATCGCATCCTTGGAAAGCACGAGCTTGCCACGACGCAGAATGTCGTAAACGTTGATGCCCTGGATCGGAAGAACGTCCACGTTCGGGATGTTCTTGGCAGCGAGCTTGAAGTTGTTGTCGAGCTCGGCGCCGCCGATGAAGAGGGCGTTGGTCAGACCCAGCGATGCGAATGCACCGGTCAGCGTCTTCGTCTTGGCCTCAGCCGCAACGAGGCTGTCCACGATGATCAGCTCGTCGGCCTTCAGCTTGGCAGAAAGCGCATGACGCAGGCCGAGTGCGCGAACCTTCTTGGGAAGGTCATGCTCGTGGCTGCGCGTGACCGGGCCATGAGCCTTGCCACCGCCTCGGAACTGCGGAGCGCGTGCGGAGTGGTGACGAGCGCGGCCCGTACCCTTCTGCTTGTACATCTTGGCGCCGGTGCGGGAAACTTCGCCGCGCGTCAGGGTCTTGTGCGTGCCCTGCTGCTTCTTGGCGAGCTGCCAGCGGATAACGCGGGCGATCAGGTCCTGGCGTACGTCCAGGCCAAAGATGGCGTCGGACAGGGAAACCGTGCCTGCGTCCTTACCATCCAGTGTGGTGACGGTGAGATCCATTATTCGGCTCCCTCATGTGCTGCTGCGCGAACGCCGGCCGGACGCGGAGCGTTTTCCGGGATGCCGGCCTTGATGGCGTCGCGGACGACGATCCAGGAGCCCTTGGAGCCGGGTACGGCACCCTTGACGAGGATCAGACCACGGTCTTCATCGGTGGATACGACTTCGAGGTTCTGGGTGGTGATGCGCGTCTGGCCCATGTGACCAGCCATGCGCTTGCCCTTCCAGACGCGGCCCGGATCCTGGTTGGAACCGGTCGAACCATGCGAACGGTGCGAGACCGAAACGCCGTGCGTTGCACGCAGACCGCCGAAGTTGTGGCGCTTCATGGCGCCGGCAAAGCCCTTACCGATCGAAGTACCGGTAACGTCAACCAGCTGACCGGTGACGAAGTGGCTAGCCGTCAGCTCGGAGCCGACGTCGATCAGGTTTTCCGAGGTAACCCGAAACTCGACGAGCTTCGCCTTCGGCTCGACGTTTGCAGCGGCGAAATGCCCGCGCATCGCCTTCGGCGTGTTCTTCACCTTCGCCTGGCCTGCGCCGAGCTGCACGGCGACGTAGCCGTTCTTTTCTTCCGTGCGCTGGCCCACCACCTGGCAGTTTTCCATCCGCAACACGGTCACTGGAATGTGCTCGCCGGCGTCGTTGTAGACCCGGGTCATTCCCACTTTCTGTGCAATCACACCTGAACGCATCGGTTCATTCCTCTTCAGAGTCCCTGTCGGGGAAAACCCCTTCAGCCTCTTTGTTCAAGGCTTCCATCCGGCATTTGCGCCATTGGTCACCCGTTTCTGGAAGTCGTTGGACGGAATGTCCACGTACCTTCCTTGTTATATCCACCCGGTCCGAAGCGTTCCGGGAGGGGCCTTTAGAGCTTGATCTCGACGTCGACGCCGGCGGCCAGATCGAGCTTCATCAGGGCGTCGACCGTCTGCGGGGTCGGATCGACGATATCGAGAAGACGCTTGTGCGTGCGCATCTCGAACTGTTCGCGGCTCTTCTTGTCGACGTGGGGCGACCGGTTGACCGTGAACTTTTCGATACGCGTGGGCAGCGGCACGGGGCCACGGACGCTGGCGCCCGTACGCTTGGCCGTCGACACGATTTCGCGCGTGGAGGCATCGAGGATCCGGTGATCAAACGCCTTGAGGCGGATGCGGATATTCTGGCCGTTCATTCGACTAGTCCTTTTTTCCGTATGGGCAACTGGCCATACGCCAAATCTTCAATTGTTACGGTCGGCCGCGTCTTGTCAAAAAGCGCAGGAACCGGGTTGTTAGCGCCCGGTTCCTGCTAGGTCAACGGCCTAGCCGCTGATTACTCGACGATCGAAGCCACGATGCCGGCGCCGACGGTACGGCCGCCTTCGCGGATAGCGAAGCGCAGCTTTTCTTCCATAGCGATCGGAACGATCAGCTCGACGGCAACGGTGACGTTGTCGCCCGGCATGACCATTTCCGTGCCTTCCGGAAGCGTCACGATGCCCGTCACGTCCGTCGTGCGGAAGTAGAACTGCGGACGGTAGTTCGTGAAGAACGGCGTATGACGGCCGCCTTCTTCCTTCGTCAGGATGTAGGCTTCAGCCATGAACTTCTTGTGCGGCTTGACCGAACCCGGCTTGCACAGGATCTGGCCACGCTCGACGCCGTCACGGGTGACGCCGCGAACGAGAGCACCGATGTTGTCGCCGGCCTGGCCCTGGTCGAGCAGCTTGCGGAACATTTCAACGCCGGTCACCGTCGTCTTGGACGTCGCGCGGATGCCGACGATCTCGACTTCTTCACCGACCTTGACGATGCCGCGCTCGACGCGACCGGTCACGACCGTACCACGACCCGAGATCGAGAACACGTCTTCGATCGGCATCAGGAACGGCAGGTTGATCGGACGCTCAGGCGTCGGGATATAGGCATCGACAGCCGCCATCAGTTCGCGGATTGCGTCTTCGCCGATCTTCTTGTCGGAGTCTTCCAAAGCGGCCAGAGCCGAACCCTTGACGATCGGAATGTCGTCGCCGGGGAAGTCGTAGGACGACAGAAGTTCGCGGACTTCCAGCTCGACGAGCTCGAGAAGCTCGGCGTCGTCAACCTGGTCGACCTTGTTGAGGAACACGACGATCGCGGGAACGCCGACCTGACGGGCCAGCAGGATGTGCTCGCGGGTCTGGGGCATCGGGCCGTCGGCTGCCGAGCAGACGAGGATCGCGCCGTCCATCTGGGCAGCACCGGTGATCATGTTCTTGACGTAGTCGGCGTGGCCGGGGCAGTCGACGTGCGCGTAGTGGCGGGCCGGCGTCTCGTATTCGACGTGTGCCGTCGAGATGGTGATGCCGCGCGCCTTTTCTTCCGGTGCAGCGTCGATCTGGTCGTACGCCTTGAACTCACCGAAGTACTTCGTGATCGCTGCCGTCAGCGACGTCTTGCCATGGTCGACGTGACCGATCGTTCCGATGTTCACGTGCGGCTTGTTGCGTTCAAACTTGCTCTTTGCCATTTTCGGCTCTCCATCTGTGGCCCCTTGCGGGGTTCAATTCTGTTTTAACGGGCGTCAGTCAAGCTCCGGTCACTTCTGACCGGAGTACTTCGCCTGGATTTCGGTTGCGACGTTCGACGGAACCGGTGCGTAGTGATCGAAGACCATCGAGTACTGCGCGCGGCCCTGGCTCATGGAGCGCAGGTTGTCGACGTACTTGAACATGTTGGCCAGCGGAACGTTGGCGCTGATCACCACGGCGATACCGCGGCTTTCCTGGCCCTGGATCTGGCCACGGCGGGAGTTCAGGTCGCCGATGACGTCGCCGACGTAATCTTCGGGAGTGACGACTTCGACCTTCATCATCGGCTCGAGCAGCTGAGCGCCGGCCTTGCGCGATGCTTCACGGAAGCAGGCACGCGATGCGATTTCGAAGGCGAGGACCGAGGAGTCGACGTCATGGAAGGCACCGTCGATGAGCGTCGCCTTGACACCGAGCATCGGGAAGCCAGCCAGCGGACCGGAAGACAGCACGCTTTCGATGCCCTTCTGAACGCCGGGGATGTATTCCTTGGGAATGGAACCACCAACGATCTTGGACTCGAACTTGAACTCGTCGCCATCCGGGTTCGGTTCGAAGATGATCTTGACGCGCGCGAACTGACCGGTACCACCGGACTGCTTCTTGTGCGTGTAATCTTCCTCGTGCTTCTTCGTGATCGTCTCACGATAAGCAACCTGCGGCGCACCGACGTTGGCTTCGACCTTGAACTCGCGACGCATGCGGTCGACGAGGATGTCGAGGTGAAGTTCGCCCATGCCGGCGATGATCGTCTGCCCAGACTCTTCGTCGGTCTTGACGCGGAACGACGGGTCTTCGGCAGCCAGACGGTTGAGCGCGAGGCCCATCTTTTCCTGGTCGCCCTTGGACTTCGGCTCGATCGCGATCTGGATGACCGGCTCAGGGAATTCCATCCGCTCGAGGATAACCTGCTTCAGGGGATCGCAAAGCGTGTCGCCTGTCGTGGTTTCCTTGAGACCCGCGAGAGCAACGATGTCGCCCGCAAAGGCTTCTTCGATGTCTTCACGCGAGTTGGAGTGCATCTGCAGCATGCGGCCGACGCGCTCGCGCTTTTCCTTGACCGTGTTCATGACCGACGTGCCCTTTTCGAGCTTGCCGGAATAGATGCGGGCGAAGGTCAGCGAACCGACGAAGGGGTCGTTCATGATCTTGAATGCGAGCATGGAAAGCGGCTCTTCATCCGAAGCATGACGTTCGATTTCCGCTTCCGTCTTGACGTCGATACCCTTGATGGCAGGGATATCGGCCGGCGACGGCAGGTAGTCGCAGACGGCGTCGAGCAGAGGCTGAACGCCCTTGTTCTTGAAGGCCGTGCCGCAGAACATCGGGTGGAACTTCACGTCGATGGTGCCACGACGAACGAGCGCGCGGATCTTGTCGTTGTCCGGCATAACGCCGTTCAGGTAGTTTTCCATCGCTTCTTCGTCGATATCGACGACAGTCTCGATCAGAAGCTCACGATATTCCTGAGCCTGGTCCTTCATGTCATCCGGGATTTCGACGACGTCCCACTGAGCGCCGAGCGACTCGTCGCGCCAGACGAGAGCATTCATCTCGATCAGGTCGATAACGCCCTTGAATTCCGTTTCCGCACCGATCGGGAGCTGCATGACGACCGGGATCGCGCCGAGACGCGACTTGATCATGGACACAGAGCGATAAAAGTCAGCGCCCGTCTTGTCCATCTTGTTGCAGAAGATCATGCGCGGAACGTTGTACTTTTCAGCCTGACGCCAGACGGTTTCCGTCTGCGGCTCGACGCCAGCGTTGGCATCGAGGAGAGCAATCGCGCCATCGAGAACACGCAGCGAGCGCTCGACTTCAATCGTGAAGTCGACGTGGCCGGGGGTGTCGATGATGTTGAAGCGACGCATCTTGCCGTCGCGACCCTTCCAGTAGGTCGTGGTCGCAGCGGACGTGATGGTGATGCCGCGTTCCTGCTCCTGCTCCATCCAGTCCATGGTGGCAGCGCCGTCGTGCACTTCGCCGATCTTGTGCGACTTGCCGGTGTAGTAAAGAATCCGCTCGGTGGTCGTGGTCTTGCCGGCGTCGATGTGCGCCATGATCCCGAAGTTGCGGTAGTCTTCGATTTTATATTCGCGAGCCATGATGGACTGCCTTTCGAAAATGTACGTCGATTACCAGCGGTAGTGCGAGAAGGCGCGGTTGGCGTCTGCCATCTTGTGCGTATCTTCGCGCTTCTTCACTGCGCTACCGCGATTGTTCGCGGCGTCCATGAGTTCGCCGCAGAGGCGATCGATCATGGTCGTTTCGTTGCGCTTGCGAGCTGCGGCGATCAACCAACGGATGGCGAGAGCCTGACGGCGCTCCGGACGAACATCGACCGGAACCTGGTACGTCGCACCACCAACACGGCGCGAACGGACTTCTACGTGCGGAGCGATGTTGTCGAGAGCCGAATGGAACACGGCGACCGGCTCCTGCTTCAGCTTGCCCTGTACGGCATCGAAAGCACCGTAAACGATGTTTTCAGCAACCGACTTCTTTCCATGAAGCATGATGGCGTTCATGAACTTGGTGACAACGAGATCGCCGAACTTGGGGTCCGGGTTGATCTCACGCTTTTCTGCACTATGGCGACGGGACATATGTTTCGTCTCTCAACTTTATCTTTGTTAACCCAGCGAAATGGCGCTGGTGGTCGATTACTTCGGACGCTTCGCGCCGTACTTCGAGCGGCGCTGCTTACGGTTCTTGACACCCTGGGTATCGAGAACACCACGGATGATGTGGTAGCGAACGCCCGGCAAGTCCTTCACGCGGCCGCCGCGGATCATCACGACGGAGTGTTCCTGCAGGTTGTGGCCTTCGCCCGGGATGTAGCCGATGACTTCGAAGCCATTGGTCAGACGGATCTTGGCAACCTTACGAAGTGCCGAGTTCGGCTTCTTCGGGGTCGTCGTGTAGACGCGTGTGCAGACGCCGCGCTTCTGCGGATTTTCCTGAAGCGCCGGTACCTTGTTGCGCTTGACCTGTGCCTGACGCGGCTTGCGGATCAGCTGGTTTACGGTAGGCATATAACCATCCCTTGCAAAATCTTCGTTACCCTTTCGGGCGGATCAATGCCGTCTCCGGCTTTTGCGTACGCGTGGAAATGCGCGAACAAGGGCCGATCCGCGTTTCAGCAGATGCCCCATGAAAAGCAGAGGACGCCTTTTTCAGGCGTCTTGCGTGCAGCATTCTTGGTCTTCAGCGTGCGTTTGAACCTTGTTTGAGGCGAACTCCAGAACGTGTCGTTCCGAACCAGCCAGCCTCACATGGGCTCCGATGAGGCGGGGTGTACTGTTTTACCCCCCTGCCGTCAAGGGCAAATCCTAAAGATTCTCCCCTCCTGCCCGGCCGAAACCCTGCAAATGCGGGGTTTTTGGCGCGTCCGGGGCAGTTGCGATACGGAGTGCCGAGCGGCAGGTCGCAGCTCACCATGAGAATCGGCAACAGCTTGCAGAAAGAATCGCGTCTGCTCGAAGATGCCGCTGGAACGAATTGTCGGCGCTGCTGCTTTTGATATAGATCACTTCACCGGCGCTCAATGCCGTATCTTCAAAAGACCCGACAAGAGGAGTCTCCATGACGGTCCTTCCCGACAACGACAACAATTCCGACGATCCCATGGTCTTCATCATTATCGGGAAGGCTTTCGAACAGGACGGCAGCAAGGAAGGCGTGGACATTCATGTCGTCCTGCGCGCTGCCGACGACGACTCCGCTGTCCGCGAAGCTCTGAACGCTTTGGCCGAGGAGGGCTTTCTGGAGGCCGACCTCGACCAGATCGGCATGCTCGAAGACGTCCCTGAGGACGAACCGCATGCTTCTGCCTACAAGGGCGCGCTGGAAGGCGAAGTAGCGATCATCCGGTTCAACTGATCCGGCAGCTAGGCTCGTTGCTCCTCGCTACTCTACGCCTCTAAACGTCAAAAGCCGCCCGGATCGCTCCGGGCGGCTTTTCTGTTCCTCGACCTTACCGATTATTCGGCAGGTGCGTTCTCGCTGGCCATATCGGCGAGCATCGGCGTTGCCGTGTCCGCGCCGGTGGACTTGCGGCGTTCCTCGAGGATCATCTCGTCGCGCGCCGTAGCGATACGACGGATCTGCGTCATGGTCCCGCCGGTACCGGCCGGAATGAGGCGGCCGACGATGACGTTTTCCTTGAGGCCCTGAAGACCGTCGGTCTTGCCGGCGATAGCCGCTTCCGTCAGCACCTTGGTCGTTTCCTGGAAGGACGCGGCCGAGATGAAGGACGGGGTCTGCAAGGACGCCTTGGTGATCCCGAGCAGGACGGGATCGCCGTAAGCCGGCTTCTTGCCCTGTTCGATCAGCTGGTCGTTGACGTCTTCCAGTTCGATCCGGTCCACGCTGTCGCCGACGATATAGGTGCTGTCCCCGGCATCGGTGACTTCGACCTTCTGCAGCATCTGGCGAACGATCACCTCGATGTGCTTGTCGTTGATGACAACGCCCTGCAGGCGGTAGACTTCCTGGATCTCGTTCACGAGGTAGGAAGCCAGAGCCTCCACGCCCTTGATCGCCAGGATGTCGTGCGGTGCCGGGTTACCGTCGAGGATGTAGTCACCCTTTTCGATATAGTCGCCATCCTGAAGGTGGAAGGGCTTGCCCTTCGGGATCAGGTACTCGACCGGCTCGACACCGTCTTCCGCCGGCTCGATCAGCACGCGACGCTTGTTCTTGTAGTCGCGACCGAAACGGATCGTACCGTCGATCTCCGCGATGATCGCGTGGTCCTTCGGACGACGCGCTTCGAAGAGTTCGGCAACACGTGGCAGACCACCGGTGATGTCCTTGGTCTTGGCGCTTTCCAGCGGCGAACGTGCGAGCACGTCACCCTGGGAGACCTTCGTACCAGGCTCGACCGACAGGATCGCATCGACCGAGAGCAGGAACCGCGCCTCGCCGCCACGCGACAGCTTGGCAACGACGCCGTTCTTGTCCTTGATCACGATCGCCGGCTTCAGATCGATACCGCGCGGCGTTGAGCGCCAGTCGATAACCTGACGCTTGGTGATACCCGTCGCTTCGTCCGTCGCTTCGAGAACAGAGATACCGTCAACGATATCCTCGAAGTGAACCGTACCTTCGACTTCCGTCATCATCGGACGCGTGTAGGGATCCCACTCTGCGAAACGCTGACCGCGACGAACCTTGTCACCGTCATCCACGAAGATCTTCGAGCCATAGGCGACACGCTGCGAGGACCGTTCCACGCCGCGTTCGTCAAGGATCTGAATCGCCATGTTACGACCCATGGCAATGAGGATGCCATCGGAGTTGCGCAGCATGTTGCGGTTCTTGATCTGGATCGTGCCTTCGTACGACGCTTCCAGGAACGACTGGTCGACCACGTTTGCCGTACCACCAAGGTGGAACGTACGCATGGTGAGCTGCGTGCCCGGTTCGCCGATCGACTGAGCCGCGATGACGCCGACCGCTTCGCCCATGTTGACAGGGGTACCGCGGGCCAGGTCGCGACCGTAGCAGACGCCGCAGACGCCGGTCTGGATTTCGCAGGTCAGAGCCGAGCGGATCCGGATCGACTGGATTCCGGCCTTCTCGATCTCGACAACGTCTGCTTCAAGGATCATGCGTCCGGCATCGACAATACGCTCACCCGTGACCGGATGATCGATGTTGTCGAGCGCCGTCCGACCGAGAACGCGGGCGCCGATGGAGGCAACCACCTGACCGGCATCGACGATGGCGGTCATGGTGAGGCCGTTCTCGGTACCGCAATCGACCGAGTTGACGATGCAATCCTGCGCAACGTCAACGAGACGACGCGTCAGATAACCGGAGTTCGCCGTCTTCAGGGCGGTGTCTGCGAGACCCTTACGGGCACCGTGGGTCGAGTTGAAGTACTCGTTAACGGTCAGACCTTCCTTGAAGTTCGAGATGATCGGGGTCTCGATGATTTCGCCCGAGGGCTTGGCCATCAGACCACGCATCCCGCCCAGCTGACGCATCTGGTTCGGAGAACCACGGGCGCCGGAGTGCGACATCATGTAGATCGCGTTCATCGGCTTCTGACGGCCGTTGTCGTCGAACTCGACAGCCTTAATGCGGGCCATCATGTCTTCGGCAACCTTCTCGGTGGCCTTGCCCCAGGCGTCTACGACCTTGTTGTACTTTTCGCCCTGGGTGATCAGGCCGTCATTGTACTGCTGTTCGTATTCCTTCACCAGCGACTCGGTGTCGCCGACGATCTTCGCCTTGGTTTCCGGAATGACCATGTCGTCCTTGCCGAACGAAATGCCGGCGCGGCATGCGTGTGCAAAGCCGAGCTGCATGATCCGGTCGCAGAAGATGACCGTGTCCTTCTGGCCGCAATGGCGGTATACCGTGTCGATCATCTTGGAGATGTTCTTCTTGGTCAGCTCCTGATTGCAGACGTCGAACGGAACGTTGACGTTCTTCGGCAGAAGTTCGCCGATCAGCATACGACCGGGTGTCGTTTCGAAGATCTTGGAAACCGGCTTGCCGTTCTCGTCGACCGATTTGAAGCGACCACGGATCTTGGCATGCAGCGTGACCGACTTGTTGTCGAGCGCGTGATGCAGTTCCCCGATGTCGGAGAAGGCCATGCCTTCGCCCGGCTCATTCTGGTTCATGATCGACAGGTAATAGAGCCCGAGAACCATGTCCTGCGAGGGAACGATGATCGGCGCGCCGTTGGCCGGGTGCAGGATGTTGTTGGTCGACATCATCAGCACGCGGGCTTCAAGCTGTGCTTCAAGCGACAGCGGCACGTGAACGGCCATCTGGTCGCCGTCGAAGTCGGCGTTGAAAGCCGTGCAGACGAGCGGATGCAGCTGGATAGCCTTGCCCTCGACCAGCGTGGGTTCGAAGGCCTGGATACCCAGACGGTGCAGCGTCGGCGCGCGGTTCAGCAGAACCGGATGCTCGCGGATAACCTCGTCCAGGATATCCCATACTTCCGGCTTTTCCTTCTCAACCAGCTTCTTGGCCTGCTTGACGGTGGACGAGAAGCCCTTGGCGTCGAGGCGGGCGTAGATGAACGGCTTGAACAGTTCGAGCGCCATCTTCTTCGGCAGACCGCACTGGTGCAGCTTCAGTTCCGGACCGGTCACGATGACCGAACGGCCGGAATAGTCCACGCGCTTGCCGAGCAGGTTCTGGCGGAACCGGCCCTGCTTGCCCTTCAGCATATCGGACAGCGACTTCAACGGGCGCTTGTTGGCACCCGTGATGACGCGGCCGCGACGGCCGTTATCGAACAGCGCATCGACGGATTCCTGCAGCATGCGCTTTTCGTTGCGAATGATGATGCCAGGTGCGCGCAGTTCGATCAGCCGCTTCAGGCGGTTGTTGCGGTTGATGACGCGGCGGTAGAGATCGTTCAGGTCGGACGTCGCGAAACGACCGCCGTCCAGCGGCACGAGCGGACGCAGGTCCGGCGGGATCACCGGAACGACCTTCATGATCATCCATTCCGGGCGGTTGCCGGATTCCATGAAGTTCTCGACGATCTTCAGGCGCTTCATCAGCTTCTTCTGCTTCAGCTCGGACGTGGTGTCAGCCATGTCCTGGCGCAGATCGCCGGCGATCTTCTCGAGGTTCATCGAGGCGAGCATCTCGTAGATCGCTTCCGCGCCGATCATCGCCGTGAACTGATCTTCGCCGAACTCGTCGACGGCGATCATGTACTCTTCTTCCGAGAGAAGCTGGTTCTCCTTCAGAGAGGTCAGGCCCGGCTCGGTGACGATGTAGTTTTCGAAGTAGAGAACGCGCTCGATATCCTTCAGCGTCATGTCGAGCAGCGTCGAGATGCGGCTCGGCAGGGACTTCAGGAACCAGATGTGGGCGACCGGGGCAGCAAGCTCGATGTGGCCCATGCGCTCGCGACGAACACGCGACAGCGTGACTTCGACGCCGCACTTTTCGCAGATGATGCCCTTGTACTTCATGCGCTTGTACTTGCCGCACAGGCACTCATAGTCCTTGATGGGTCCGAAGATGCGCGCGCAGAAAAGGCCGTCGCGTTCCGGCTTGAACGTCCGGTAGTTGATGGTTTCCGGCTTCTTGATCTCGCCGAACGACCACGAGAGGATCTTCTCCGGCGACGCGATCGAGATCCGGATCGAATCGAAGGTCTGTGCAGGCATCTGCGGATTGAAAAGGTTCATGACCTCTTGGTTCATGCCTATCTCCTTTGGGGCAAAGCCCCTTATCTTGAGCGCGGGTCGCCGGCATTTCCCGGGGCGCCGGCCCCTCTGCTCGTCAAACGGATATAACCGCATCGGGTGCGGCTCAACGCCCTGCCCCGTCATCCTTTTGATGACGACGAAGACAGGACATGCGCGCGCCTTTTTCAGGCGCGCGCGTCAAATCGCGTTTTATTCAGCGGCGTCCGGCAGCTGCGTCGGCTGGAGATCCTCGAGCTTCGAATTCTCGAGCTCGACCGACAGACCGAGAGAGCGCATTTCCTTGACGAGAACGTTGAAGCTCTCCGGAATGCCTGCCTCGAACGTGTCGTCTCCGCGCACGATCGCTTCGTAGACCTTGGTCCGTCCCGCCACGTCGTCCGACTTCACTGTCAGCATTTCCTGCAGTGTGTAGGCGGCGCCGTAGGCTTCCAGAGCCCAGACTTCCATTTCCCCGAAGCGCTGACCGCCGAACTGGGCCTTGCCGCCGAGTGGCTGCTGGGTGACCAGCGAGTAAGGACCGATCGAACGCGCATGGATCTTGTCGTCCACGAGGTGGTTCAGCTTGAGCATGTAGATGTAGCCGACCGTGACCTGACGGTCGAACTGGTCGCCGGTACGTCCATCATACAGCGTGGACTGACCCGAGATCTTCAGGCCCGCCTGCTCCAGCATCTCGTTGACGTCGGCTTCCACGGCGCCGTCGAAGACCGGCGTCGCGATCGACACGCCGCGGCGTGTCTGCTCGGCCAGACGAACGATGCTGTCGTCGTCATAGTCCTTAATCGGCTCGCCCTTCGCACCGGATCCGATGACGCTGTCGATGGTATCGCGCAGCGGCTGAATGTCGGCGCCTGCCTTGTAGGCGTCGAGCATGTCACCGATCTTGCGACCCATGCCGGCGCAAGCCCAGCCCAGATGCGTCTCGAGGATCTGGCCGACGTTCATGCGCGACGGCACGCCGAGCGGGTTCAGAACCACGTCGACATGCGTGCCGTCTTCCAGGAACGGCATGTCTTCGATCGGAACGATGCGCGACACGACACCCTTGTTGCCGTGACGGCCGGCCATCTTGTCGCCCGGCTGGATCTTGCGCTTCACAGCAACGAAGACCTTGACCATCTTCATGACGCCCGGAGGCATTTCGTCGCCGCGCTGGACCTTCTCGACCTTGTCCATGAAGCGATGCTCGAGGAGCGACTTCGACTCGTCGTACTGGCCCCGCAGAGCTTCGATTTCGCCCTGAGCCTTCTCGTCCTCGACCGCGAACATCCACCACTGCGAGCGGGGATATTCGGAGACGATTGCGTTGGTCAGCTCCGTGCCCTTCTTGAAGCCCTTCGGACCTGCCACAGCGGCATGACCGCGCAGCATGTCGACCAAACGGGCATAGACGTTACGGTCGAGGATCGCCTGTTCGTCGTCGCGGTCCTTTGCGAGACGCTCGATTTCCTCGCGCTCGATCGCCATCGCACGCTCGTCCTTTTCAACGCCGTGGCGGTTGAAAACGCGAACTTCGACGATGGTCCCGAACGTGCCCGGAGGCATGCGCATGGATGTGTCACGAACGTCGGAAGCCTTTTCGCCGAAGATGGCGCGCAGAAGCTTTTCTTCCGGCGTCATCGGGCTTTCGCCCTTCGGCGTGATCTTGCCGACGAGAATGTCACCCGGCTGCACTTCCGCACCGATATACACGATGCCGGCTTCATCGAGGTTCTTCAGCGCTTCTTCCGAAACGTTCGGAATGTCGCGCGTGATTTCTTCCGGACCCAGCTTCGTGTCGCGCGCCATCACTTCGAACTCTTCGATGTGGATGGAGGTGAACACGTCGTCGCGCACGATGCGCTCGGAGAGCAGGATCGAGTCCTCGTAGTTGTAGCCGTTCCACGGCATGAACGCGACAAGCGCATTCCGGCCAAGTGCCAGATCGCCGAGGTCGGTCGAGGGACCGTCCGCGATGATGTCGCCCTTGTTCAGGATGTCACCGACGGTGACCAGCGGGCGCTGGTTGACGCAGGTGTTCTGGTTGGAACGCTGGAACTTCTGCAGACGGTAGATATCGACACCGGACTTGCCGGCTTCGAGCTCTTCCGTGGCGCGGATAACGATACGGGTCGCGTCCACCTGGTCGACGACACCGCCGCGGCGAGCCGCGATGGCAGCGCCGCTATCACGCGCAACGACCGGTTCCATGCCGGTGCCGACAAACGGCGCTTCCGCACGGAGCAGAGGCACAGCCTGACGCTGCATGTTCGAGCCCATCAGCGCGCGGTTCGCATCGTCGTTCTCGAGGAACGGGATGAGAGCGGCAGCAACGGACACGAGCTGCTTCGGCGAGACGTCCATCAGGTTGATCTGGTCGCGCGGCGTCAGCATGACTTCGCCCGAGTGACGGCAGACGACGAATTCTTCTTCGAATTCATTGTCGGCATTCAGCACGGAGTTGGCCTGTGCGACGTGGTACTTGGCCTCTTCCATGGCGGAAAGATAGACCACTTCGCGGGTAACCTTGCCGTCGACGATTTTGCGGTAAGGGCTCTCGATGAAGCCGTACTTGTTGACGCGGGCAAAGGTCGCGAGCGAATTGATCAGACCGATGTTCGGGCCTTCCGGCGTCTCGATCGGGCAAATACGGCCGTAGTGGGTCGGGTGAACGTCGCGGACTTCGAAGCCTGCACGCTCGCGGGTCAGACCGCCCGGTCCAAGAGCCGAAAGACGACGCTTGTGGGTGATTTCCGAGAGCGGGTTCACCTGGTCCATGAACTGCGACAGCTGCGAGGAACCGAAGAACTCGCGCACGGCGGCAGCCGCCGGCTTGGCGTTGATCAGGTCCTGCGGCATGACGGTATCGATCTCGATCGACGACATGCGTTCCTTGATGGCGCGCTCCATACGGAGCAGGCCGAGACGATACTGATTCTCCATCAGTTCGCCCACGGAACGAACGCGGCGGTTGCCGAGGTTGTCGATGTCGTCGATCTCGCCCTTGCCGTCACGCAGTTCGACGAGCATCTTGACGACAGCCAGGATGTCTTCCTTGCGCAGGACACGCACCGTGTCCGGGCAATCGAGGTCGAGGCGCATGTTCATCTTGACGCGACCGACAGCCGAGAGGTCGTAACGCTCGGCATCGAAGAACAGCGTGTTGAACATGGCTTCGGCCGAATCCATGGTCGGCGGCTCGCCCGGGCGCATCACGCGGTAGATATCGAACAGAGCGTCCTGACGGTTCTCGTTCTTATCGACGGCGATCGTGTTGCGGATGTAAGCACCGACATTGATATGGTCGATGTCGAGAACGGGGATCTCTTCGAAGCCCGCAGCGAGGATCACGCCAAGCGTCTTCTCGTCGATCTCGTCTCCTGCTTCCAGGAAGATTTCGCCGGTTTCCATGTTCACGAGATCTTCGGCAAGGTAGTTGCCGTAGAGATCGTCGTCAGATGCCTTGATGGCCTTGAGGCCCTTCTCGGTGAGCGAACGGAGCAGACGCGGGGTCAGCTTCTTGCCGCTTTCCACGACGACTTCGCCTGTGTCGGCGTCAACCATCTCGGTGATGGCCTTCTGGCCCTTCAGGACCTCCGGCTGGAACGGAATCCGCCAGCCCTTGCCATCACGCTTGTAGAAGGACTTCGTGTAGAACGTCTCCAGAATCTCTTCACCGTCCATGCCGAGTGCCATCAGCAGGGAGGAGACAGGGATCTTGCGGCGACGGTCGATACGCGCATGGACGATGTCCTTCGCGTCGAATTCGATATCGAGCCAGGAACCGCGATACGGGATGACGCGCGCAGCAAACAGCAGCTTGCCCGACGAGTGGCTCTTGCCCTTGTCGTGATCGAAGAACACGCCCGGCGAACGGTGCATCTGCGAAACGATGACGCGCTCCGTGCCGTTGACGATGAACGTACCGTTGTTCGTCATGAGCGGCATGTCGCCCATGTAGACGTTCTGTTCCTTGATGTCCTTGATGGACTTCGCGCCCGTATCCTCATCGATATCGAATACGATGAGGCGCAGCGTCACCTTGAGCGGCGCTGCGTAGGTCAGGTCGCGCTGACGGCATTCGTCGACGTCGAACTTGGGGGGCTCGAATTCATAGGACACGAACTCCAGCATGGAGGCGCCGGAGAAGTCGCTGATCGGGAAGACGGACTTGAAAACCGACTGCAGTCCCTCGTCAGGACGGCCGCCGGCCGGCTCCTTGACCATCAGGAACTGGTCGTAAGACGCCTTCTGAACCTCGATGAGGTTCGGCATTTCTGCGACTTCAGGGATTTTGCCGAAAAACTTGCGTACGCGCCTGCGACCGTTAAACGTAAGGGTCTGAGCCATCGTCGCTCCTTCAATATGTGCATCCGGGCCTGCAACGGACGGGGACCGATGGCCAGTCGACCCCGTCTAAGATGGATTGCTCAATCTCGTCTCGCGGCCCAGGACACAAAGCGCGGAATGCCGTGTCGTCCAAGTACCGGGACCATCCTCTTGAAGAACCCATTACCAAAAAGCCGATTATGTGGGGGCTTTTGGGTAATACGTTCGAAAAACGGTCAAAGAGAGGCAGCCCTTTCGGGCCGCCTCTCTCTGTCATAAAGCCAGATTACTTGACGTCAACCTTGGCGCCAGCATCTTCGAGCTTCTTCTTGAGGTCAGCAGCTTCAGCCTTGGAAACGCCTTCCTTGACGGCCTTCGGAGCAGCTTCGACCAGGTCCTTGGCTTCCTTGAGGCCGAGGCCGGTGATCGCGCGGACTTCCTTGATGACGTTGATCTTGTTAGCGCCGGCTTCAGCCAGGATAACGTCGAACTCGGTCTTTTCTTCTTCGACGGGAGCAGCAGCGCCAGCGCCGCCGGCAGCAGCAACGGCTACCGGTGCAGCAGCGGAAACGCCCCACTTTTCTTCGAGAAGCTTCGACAGTTCTGCAGCTTCCAGAACGGTCAGCGAGGAGAGGTCTTCAACGATCTTAGAGAGATCAGCCATTGTCATAGTTCCTTTTGTTCAATTCGAACCGATGTTGATATAAACAGCGAAAAACCGCCTTACGCGGCTTCTTCGTCCTTCTTGGCATAGGCCGCGAACACGCGGGCAAGCTGGCTTGCCGGTGCTGCAACAACGCCTGCGATCCGGGTGGCCGGAGTCTGGATCATGCCCAGCAGCCTTCCACGCAGTTCGTCCAGCGAAGGCAGGGTCGCAAGCGACTTGACGCCTTCCGCATTCAGCGTTGTGGTGCCCATGGAACCACCGAGAACAACAACCTTGTCGTTGGTCTTGGCGAAATCCACGACGACCTTTGGAGCCACGATCGGGTCATTGCTATATGCAATGAGCGTCTGACCCTTGAAGAGATCGATGATCCCTTCGGACTCCGTACCCTGAAGGGCAATCTTGGCCAGGCGGTTCTTCGCGACTTTGACGGTGCCGCCAGCTGCGCGCATCTTCGAACGAAAATCGTTCATTTGCGCAACGGTGACGCCGGCATAGTGGGCCACGACAACCGAACCGGAAGCCTTGAAGACTTCGTTCAGCTCCGTGACGAATTCGCGTTTTTCCGCTCTTTCCACTGCCTATCTCCAGTAGGCAGACCGCAATCCTGCAGGCCTGCCGGGTTTGCCTTTGCCGCGCGGGAAAAAACGATCCCGTGCGACGCTCGAGGATCCTGTCCCCTGCGAAGCGCGCATGGCGCTCACAAGGCAAGCCGAGGTTCGAACCGATGTTTCCGTTGGCCGGAGCCTTGGGACAAATTCGGGTCTCACCCGTCTCATGCAGGCATCAGTGATTAAGGGATAACCACCTGCAATCTCGGACAGGAGTTCCAGGCCGAAGCCTGGATATCCGGTCCCGAAGGACCGGAATTCTTAAACGGCAGGGGTTTCGCCCCGCCGATGATATCAGGCGACGCTCAGCGTCGACAGATCGATCTTGACGCCCGGACCCATGGTCGAGGAAATCGCGATGCGCTTGACGTAGTTGCCCTTGGCACCTGCCGGCTTCGCCTTCACGACGGCATCCGCAAATGCACGGATGTTTTCTTCCAGAGCACCCGGAGCGAACGAGGCCTTGCCGATACCGGCATGGATGATACCAGCCTTCTCGACGCGGAACTCGACGGCGCCACCCTTGGAAGCCTTGACGGCGCCGGTGACGTCCATGGTCACGGTGCCGACCTTCGGGTTCGGCATCATGCCGCGAGGGCCGAGAACCTTACCGAGACGACCGACGAGCGGCATCATGTCCGGGGTGGCAATGCAGCGATCGAAATCGATCTTGCCGCCCTGAACGATTTCGACCAGATCTTCAGCACCGACGACGTCTGCACCGGCAGCGCGGGCTTCGTCAGCCTTGGCGCCACGTGCGAAGACGGCAACGCGAACGTCGCGGCCTGTGCCGTTCGGCAGGTTGACGACGCCGCGGACCATCTGGTCTGCGTGACGCGGGTCAACGCCGAGGTTCATGGCCACTTCGATGGTCTCGTCGAACTTGGCGATCGCCCGTTCCTTGACCATGCCGATAGCGTCCGACAGGCTGTAGATCTTCGTGGGATCGACACCTTCGCGGGTCTTCTGTACGCGCTTTGCAAGCTTTGCCATCTTACGCCACCACTTCCAGACCCATGGCGCGGGCGGAGCCCTCGATCATGGTCATTGCGCCTTCGATATCGGCTGCGTTGAGGTCCTTCATCTTGGCTTCGGCGATCGACTTGATCTGAGCCTTGGTGAGGGTGCCGGCAGCGCCGCCCTTGCCCGGGGTCTTGGAGCCCGAGGTGATCTTCGCTTCCTTCTTGAGGAAGTAGCTGACCGGCGGCTTCTTCATTGCGAAGGTGAAGGACTTGTCCTGGAAGTAGGTGATGACGACCGGGATCGGCATGCCCTTTTCCATTTCCTGCGTAGCGGCATTGAACGCCTTGCAGAATTCCATGATGTTGATGCCGCGCTGACCAAGTGCAGGACCGATCGGCGGGGACGGATTGGCCGACCCTGCCTTTACCTGCAGCTTGAGCTGGCCCATAACTTTCTTAGCCATTACTCTCTGCCTTTTCTTTGTCCGGTCCGCGAATGCACCGTAGTGGCACATCATGAACCGGGCGTTCGACCGGTTTCCCGGTCACGGATGCCGTATCTCGATGAAATGCGGCGGCTGCGGTTGCGTGGTGCGGTTCCCGGGTCCGGCTAAGAGCCCTTCCCCTTCCACGCGGTGGCGGCGATATCGCCGCCTGAGGGTCCACACTTGGCGGACCGTCATTGCTTCGGCTCAGACCTTCTCGACCTGAGCGAATTCCAGATCGACAGGCGTCGCGCGACCGAAGATCGAAACCTCGACCTTGAGGCGTGCACGCTCCTCGTCGACGTCCTGAACGATCCCGTTGAACGAGGCGAAGGGACCATCCGAAACCCGGACCTGCTCACCAACCTCGAACGAGATGGACGGCTTCGGACGATCAACACCGTCCTGAACCTGGCCGAGAATGCGCTCGGCTTCCGAATCGGGAATCGGAACAGGCTTATTGTCGGACCCAAGGAAGCCCGTGACCTTAGGCGTGTTCTTGATAAGGTGGTACGCTTCGTCCGTCAGGTTGGCGCGAACCATCACGTAACCGGGGAAGAACTTGCGCTCGGCATCGACCTTGCGGCCGCGGCGAACCTCAACGACCTTCTCGGTCGGCACGAGGATCTTTTCAAAAAGGTGGCTCAAGCCCTTCTGCTTGGCCTTCTCTTCGATCGACTCGGCAACCTTCTTCTCGAAATTCGAATAGGCGTGAACGATATACCAACGCGGAGCCATGTTCATTCCCACCCGATTAGATGCCGACATTGAGGACGAGGCCGATAAGCCAGCCCATCAACTGATCCGCAGCAAAAAAGAATGCCGCAGAAATGATGACCATGATGAACACCATCAGCGTGGAGATCACGGTTTCCCGGCGGGAGGGCCAAGTCACTTTTGCCGTCTCGGAGCGGACCTGCTTCAGAAACGTTACGGGATTAGTCTTCGCTGCCATTGATTGCTCACGCCTTGACGGCCCGTAAAGCTGAATGCTCAGCCCCACGCGCCGCGTGTCTGTTGGACCCTACATAAAGACCGATTCCGAAAATCACAAGGACTTTCCGATCTTTTAAGCGAATTATGCCGTCAGGCACCCGAGATGCCAAGCCTTCTTTCGACACACAAAACACTGCTATCCAACAATCGCGGCAGTATCTGATGAGGAAAAGAACGGTGCGGACTTCTAATGGAAATGGCAGGGGCAGCCGGGCTTGAACCGACGACCTGCGGTTTTGGAGACCGCCGCTCTACCAACTGAGCTATACCCCTTCACGACGCAGACAGAACATCTCCGGAGAGCGTATCGTCGTCGTATCGACCGTGCGCTCCTTTAAGACGGGCGCGCCGGATTGGCAAGAGCCCTTTTCATCTTTTCGACCCTCACCGCTCCCTCGTGCACGGTTTGAACGCCGAGAGCTCACCAGTTGAAGGCGTAGGACAGGCTGAGGCTCGCCTGACGGTCACGCTTGAACGGGGCGGCGAGCGCAGCCGTGACGTTCATCTTGCGGGTAACCTTCTGCTCGACACGAACAACGTTCGAGAAGTCGAGCGATGCGGAGGAATAATTGCCTTCAGCAACGAGAGCCGTGCCTGTTGCCACGGCCGAAAGGCGGGCGGACTGGCTGAGGACGACATTCTCGCAGCGCTGCAGATGCGCGTTGCAGGAGACATCGATATTGCGGCTGCGCTGGAGGTCCAGTCCTTCGGTAAGGATTCGCTTTCGATCGACACCGACAGCCAGGTTGCCGCTCCCTGTCCGCGGATCGAAGACACCATCGACTGTCCTGCTGGTGACGACGGCCGTGCTTGTACCGCGGCGCGCGGCAACCCGTACCCAGATATCGACCGGCGTATCCTCGACGCGGCCAGAACGGGTGGCCGCTACGGAAACGTCGGCACCTGCGCTGGCCTCGCCTTCCACCGGCAGCTTGATTCCCATCCGGAGGTGCATGCCGTTCTCCCCCGATTTCGTCGGCTGCCAGATCAGGCGGTCTTCTGCTTGTGCAGCGAGAGGCAGACACAGGACCGCAAACGCATGGCAAGCACCGGCGAGAGCCGTTCGGGATATCATGGTCATGGTTGCGTTCCACCGTTCGGGGCCGCCGTCCGACGTGAATCGACGGACATGCCCTGCTGAGAATTCGTAACCTGGAACGCGGACCGCACAGGAGACGTGAGTTCCGCACTTTCGGCACGTCCGAAGGCGGAAACGGCACGACGCTTTGGCGCGTCGGAGCTTCTATAAGATAGATGCTGTTGCGCCGCAGCGAAACCCCAAAAACCTGTAGGTCATTATCACGGACGACGTGGCGCGCTTCGTGCGCGCCACGCAGCAGTCCACGCGAGGGTGTCAGCTGGAAACAGTTACGTAGTTCCGCCAGTCATGATCCTGGCTGAAACCGAGGATGTCCCGTATTTTCCGGTTGGACAACAGGCTCTCATAGGCGCCGAGTTCGCGGGAAACCGGCACATTCGGGAAGAAGTCCCGAAGGAGGTCCGCCGTCGGCGTGTTCGCGGACGTCGTATCGTTGGCGGCGTTGAAGACCTGAAACCCGAGACCGTCCTTTTCGATGCCGAGCTTGCAGATCTGCCCGAGATCGCGCGCGTCGATGTAGCTCCATGCAATCCGCTTGCGGATGGTCGGGTCGGCGAACCATGTTGGGAACATCGCATATTCATGCGGCTCGATGACGTTGCCGATCCGGATCGCGTAGATGTCGATCCCGAAGCGCTCGGCAAAGGCGCGTGCCGTCTTCTCGTTCAGGACCTTCGACAGTCCATAGCTGTCCATCGGGCTGACATCGTCGTCCTCTTCCAATGGAAATTTTGCTACGTCTCGATGTCCCTCGGCAAAGCAGATGCCGTACGTCGTTTCGCTGGACGCGACGAGGATCTTCCGGACGCCGAATTTGGCCGCTGCCTCGATGACGTTGTACGTGCCGATGGTGTTGATGCGGAAGGTTTCGTTGTCAGGCTTTATCAGGATGCGCGGAATGGCGGCGAAGTGCACCACCGCATCATAGGGTCGCATGGTCCTGCCATTGCCGATCGGCGCGCGGTCGAGATCGGGCATATCGGCATGCATGGACATCGCGTTGAAAACCTGCCCGCTATCGGTGATGTCGACGGTGAGGTTGGTGACGCCGGGATGATCGAGCGGCACGAGGTCGAGATTGTGCACCTCGTAACCGGCGTTCACCAGATATGGCACGACATGCCGACCGGCCTTGCCGGCGCCGCCGGTAAACAGAATGCGTTTCTTCACGTGAAGTCCTCCATGATGGCAGAGCGGATCTAACGCATTGGCGGCGGAGAGCAAGCAGCAGAACGACAGTTCTGCTGAACGCAGAGGAGATCGGTCAAGCACTTCGATTCAGTTGAGTGAAACGAGAAAAGCGCCACCCCGGAGGGCGGCGCTTTCAATAGATGATCCGTTGATCGACGTCACGGCACAAGTGCCGCGGCGTTATTCGTCGCTATTACTCGACGATCGAAGCCACGATGCCGGCGCCGACGGTACGGCCGCCTTCGCGGATAGCGAAGCGCAGCTTTTCTTCCATCGCGATCGGAACGATCAGCTCGACGGCAACGGTGACGTTGTCGCCCGGCATGACCATTTCCGTGCCTTCCGGAAGCGTCACGATGCCCGTCACGTCCGTCGTGCGGAAGTAGAACTGCGGACGGTAGTTCGTGAAGAACGGCGTATGACGACCGCCTTCTTCCTTCGTCAGGATGTAGGCTTCAGCCATGAACTTCTTGTGCGGCTTGACAGAGCCCGGCTTGCACAGGATCTGGCCACGCTCGACGCCGTCACGGGTGACGCCGCGAACGAGAGCACCGATGTTGTCGCCGGCCTGGCCCTGGTCGAGCAGCTTGCGGAACATTTCAACGCCGGTCACCGTCGTCTTGGACGTCGCGCGGATGCCGACGATCTCGACTTCTTCACCAACCTTGACGATGCCGCGCTCGACGCGACCGGTCACGACCGTACCACGACCCGAGATCGAGAACACGTCTTCGATCGGCATCAGGAACGGCAGGTTGATCGGACGCTCAGGCGTCGGGATGTAGGCGTCAACCGCTGCCATCAGTTCGCGGATCGCGTCTTCGCCGATCTTCTTGTCGGAGTCTTCCAGAGCGGCCAGAGCCGAACCCTTGACGATCGGAATGTCGTCGCCGGGGAAGTCGTAGGACGACAGAAGTTCGCGGACTTCCAGCTCGACGAGCTCGAGAAGCTCGGCGTCGTCGACCTGGTCGACCTTGTTGAGGAACACGACGATCGCGGGAACGCCGACCTGACGGGCCAGCAGGATGTGCTCGCGGGTCTGGGGCATCGGGCCGTCGGCTGCCGAGCAGACGAGGATCGCGCCGTCCATCTGGGCAGCACCGGTGATCATGTTCTTGACGTAGTCGGCGTGGCCGGGGCAGTCGACGTGCGCGTAGTGGCGGGCCGGCGTCTCGTATTCGACGTGTGCCGTCGAGATGGTGATGCCGCGGGCCTTTTCTTCCGGTGCAGCGTCGATCTGGTCGTACGCCTTGAACTCGCCGAAGTACTTCGTGATCGCTGCCGTCAGCGACGTCTTGCCATGGTCGACGTGACCGATCGTTCCGATGTTCACGTGCGGCTTGTTGCGTTCAAACTTGCTCTTTGCCATGGGTATGTTTTCCTGTGATCAATGAGATACGGCCCGGCAGGCCAGTATGCCGCCGGCCGGTTTGGGGAGGCGTTTAAGGGTTTCGAAACAATTGCGCAAGGCCTATTTGCGCGAGAGGGAATGGCCATCGTCTCGCTCGCGAGGTGCGGGCTTTCAAGGCTGTAAATGGTAACATCCCTTCGGGAATGCAATGCCGTCGAAACCGTTGGAAGACCCGTTTAAGGTGCACGCCCCCCGACGCGACGCTTGCGACCTGAAAAATCGCTGGATCACGTCTGGCGTGATCACGCGAATTGGGCGGGAACAAGGCGGGAATGCCTTAGTTCGAAGAGCACGCAACCCACAAGGAGAACAATATGCGTGCACTCAATCTCATCACCCTCATTCTGGTCATCGTCGGCGGCGTGAACTGGTTGCTGGTCGGTATCGCCAGCTTCGATCTCGTCGCTGCGATCTTTGGCGGTCAGGATGCCGCCCTCTCCCGGATCGTCTATGTTCTGGTGGGACTTTCCGCCCTGTGGCAGATCATGCCGCTCTCCAAGGCCTTCTCGATCGGCGAACCCGCTGCCGAAGCCGGCCACTATACCCGCACCTGATATCTATATCTGACGCCGAAGAACGCAGACGGTCGTCCTTGCACACGCATCGGCGGCCGTATGCATGTGGAGTGGGGTGAAGACGGCAATTCAGGAAGCAAATCTGGAGCGGGTAGCGGGAATCGAACCCGCGTATTCAGCTTGGAAGGCTGCTGCTCTACCATTGAGCTATACCCGCGGGGTCTTGATCCGTGCGACAGAATGGTGGAGGGAGTTGGATTTGAACCAACGTAGGCTGAGCCAACGGATTTACAGTCCGTCCCCTTTAACCACTCGGGCATCCCTCCAGTATTCTGTCGGGATCAAGCGACCAGTGCGATCTCGGAAGCGGCTGTTTGTGCCGTCCCTTGATCTGCGCCGGGTATATGACCGCCTCGTTTCCTCCTGTCAACACAACGTCTTCAGTTTTTTCAAAAGATGGAATTCTTCCACAGCCGCGGTGGCGCGCACGCCGTCCGCGCCTCATGGGGAACATGGGAAAATGGTTTCCCTGACGGCCCTCGCCCGATATAAGTCCGGCATGAGCAAAGATCCTTCCGGCGACAAGAGCGCCAAAGACACACATTACGCAACGCTGCGCCGGGCGCACCGCGATCAGAAGCGCGAACGCGGGGAAATCCCGACACCTGCGGAAGATCGCCGTCGCCAGAAGGCCGCGGCCGGGGGGAAGGGAGAATGGCAGGCGCCGCCACTCGCTCCCGATCAGGTGCAGCTCTACGGCATTCATACCGTCAAAGCGGCGCTCTCCAACCCGGAGCGCAAGATCGTCAGCCTCTCCGCCACGCTGAACGCGCTGGTTCGCCTCGACATCAAGGATACCGAGTCCCTGCCCTTTCCGGTCGAGATCGTCTCGCCGCAGATGCTCGACAAGATTCTTGGTCCCGATGCCATCCATCAGGGCGTCATGCTGGAAACGAAACCCCTGCCCGTCCGCCGGCTTTCCGCGCTGAAGGATAGCCCGCTGATCCTCGTTCTCGATCAGGTCACCGATCCGCATAATGTCGGCGCGGTTCTGCGCTCGGCGGTGGCCTTCGATGCCGGTGCCGTCATCACCACCATGCGTCACAGCCCGACCGAATCGGGCGTGATGGCAAAGTCAGCCTCCGGAGCGATGGAGCTGATTCCCTATATCCAGATCACCAATCTCGCCGAGGCTCTCGAAGAGCTGCACGGCCTCGGATTCCACTCCATCGGCCTTGATTCGGACGGTCCCGCACCGCTGGAAAGCACGTTCGTCGGCGACCGCGTCGCTCTCGTCCTCGGTGCGGAGGGAAAAGGCCTGCGCCAGAAGACCCGCGATACCGTCTCGGCTCTCGCACGGCTCGACATGCCCGGCGCGATCAAGTCCCTCAACGTCTCCAACGCCGCCGCCATCGCTCTCTACGCCGCCCGCGCCCATCTGAAACGGTAGAAAAGCGACACACTCGGAAACATTTCCTGCTTTACACGCCGGAGGAATATGCTAATTCCTCCGCAGCTGCCCTTATAGCTCAGTTGGTAGAGCACCTGATTTGTAATCAGGGGGTCCCGGGTTCGAGTCCTGGTGGGGGCACCATTCTCTCCTCTTTCACGAATTTTTGCCATTTATCGCCGAACTGCCAGTCTTTGGCAGCTCGGCCAGTGGCGTTAGTCAGCGGTAACCAACCGAGAGCGCCGCTGTGCAGACAACGCTTTCCGTGAACCATCCTCGCTGAATGTTCGTGTGCGCTTTTATAATGACTTATCCGCCTTCCGACAGGGCGGATAGGTTTGGTGCGGTAGCGTTACCAACCCGCTGGCAGGAACGTCAGCATCAGGATATGTCAGGCCGCTGATCCCGTTCATGGTATCGCATCTTCCAGTGGATGATGTCGCTGTTCTGCCGAAGGACCACGAGAAACCAGGAGATCGAGACCGCGCCGACAGTTACCGAAACGACGGTGACGACGATGTCGTTGAACTCCCTGACGAGGCGCTTGGCGTCAGCCTCGTAGTCCAGCCCTCCATCCACTTCATAAGCGAATACCTCGTCGTCCGGCGTTGCGATGTTCAGCAAAGCGCGACTGAGTTGATCCGCCTCGACAAGGCGGGTGGATCGCCTCTCGGACTCTCCGTAAGCCTGAACCTGATGAAAGGTCCAGCCATAGGTGTCGATAGCATCGGCAGGTTTCGGTTCCTTCCGGGAATAGGTGCGTAGCGTGACGGATGCAGTTCCTTTCGAGAGATCGCCGACCACGGCAACAGCTTTCGGCCAATCCACTGTGTGCAGGAACATACATTCTCCATCATCGAGCCGCGCGTCGAAAGAATTTCGCGGGCATGGATGGAAGGTAACGCACCTGCAGCAAAATCATAGATCTGCTGGCATTGCGTATGCCTGCGGTAAGCAGGCTGGCACAGCGACAACGCGCGAACCGCCGGCAAGCGAGATCACGTTCCTCCGATAAAATATATGTCGCTAAATGCAGCATCTCGATGAGAACGCAAGCCTCGCTTCAGCATCAACGCGTAAGCCCTGAACGACAATCAGGAGAGACCTGTGGCTTCAGACGATATCTGGCGGACGGCATGGGCCATTGTTGCCGAGCATATGACGCGTGGCGATACGGACCCGACGAAAATGGTCGCGGACGGTATTCAGCGGGAACGTAACAGCTGGCTTGCTGCCAGACAAAATACCGTCTCAATTTGTGGCGAGGAAGCAAGCCATGAAGAATGCCCCGTTGATCGTCACCGCGCTGGTGGCAACCGCAGCTATTAGCTACGTCGTCTTTCAGTTCGCCCTGGCGCTGGCATAGGCGCTGGAAAAGGACAGCGCGCCAAACCTGGCCGCATTGCTCTGCCTTGCCCTCCGCAGATCATATCGTCTGGAACGTTGTGGGGATGATCTCGTTAGCGACCGAACGCTAAAAGGAGACGCCCATGTCCGAGGCCCATAGACCGACACCACCCCATCCCGAACAGCAGCAGGCCCCTCCCGGCCTGACGCGCCTGATGGATCCTTTGCCGGATCATGGCGAAAAGACCTACAAAGGCAACAATCTCCTCGAAGGCAAGGTGGCCCTGATCACCGGCGGCGATTCGGGTATCGGGCGAGCCGTCGCTATCGCCTACGCCCGCGAAGGCGCCGATATTGTGATTTCGTACCTGAACGAGGATGAGGATGCGGAGGAGACCGCGAAGTGGGTTCGTGACTCCGGGCGCAAGTGCGTCCTCGTCAGAGGGGATATTCAATCGGAAGATCATTGCATTTCGCTGGTCGAGACGACGGTTAAAGACCTCGGCCGTATCGACATCCTGGTAAACAACGCCGCCTTCCAGCGGACATATGCGGATATTGCCGACATCACGGCGGACGAATGGGACACCACCTTCCGCACAAATATCTATGCGTCCTTCTTCCTGTCGAAGGCCGCCGTTCCCCACATGAAGCCGGGCAGCGCGATCATCAATACGACGTCGATCCAGTCCAAGCAGCCTTCGCCGCAGCTTCTCGCCTATGCTTCCACCAAAGGCGCGATTCTCAATTTCACGGCGGGTCTTGCCGAGATGCTGGCGGAAAAGGGCATTCGTGTGAACGCGGTTGCGCCGGGTCCGATCTGGACCCCCCTCATTCCCTCCACGATGCCTGCGGAAAAAGCAGCCCAGTTCGGCAAGCAGACGCTGCTCCGGCGTGCAGGTCAGCCCGCCGAACTGGCGGGCGCCTATGTCCTGCTCGCATCGGAACTCGGCAGCTACATGACTGGCGCCGTGGTGCCGGTGACAGGCGGGGAGATCATGATCTAGCAGCTCCCTTCAACGCCTTGCGTCACCGCAGCCTTGCCTAATAGGCCGGTCGGACGCTCGGCGGCTCACGAGACGGCATCGCACGCATGCAGACGCGTGCGGTGTCGTTGTTTTTCGTACCGCACGAGGCTGGAACAGCCTTTCGGGTCCGAAGCTGGTTTGTCCACCAATGCCTTTCTTTTTGCTATCCCTTTCATACTGAAGAATTTTATGCATGATGGCGCTCGGCCGACATCGGCCCCGGCTGCCTCTGGGCGGCTTGTCTAGGCAATGGCAAGGCACCTCATGCTACGCACCTTCGAGACGATCGCCTTTGCACCATCGCAAGCGGAGGAAGCGCAGAAAGCGGCAGCGGAACTGACAGCCATCTATGGCAATGCCGATCTGGAAGCGGCCGACGTGATCGTCGCGCTCGGCGGCGACGGGTTCATGCTGCAGACACTTCACCAGACGATGAATACCGGCAAGCTGGTCTACGGTATGAACCGCGGCTCGGTCGGCTTCCTGATGAATCGCTACAGCACAGAGAACCTTCGCGAGCGGCTGGAAAATGCTGTCGAAAACGCGTTCCGGCCGTTGGAAATGCAAACGCGCGATAGCGAGGGTCGAACGTTCAGTGCGCTTGCGATCAACGAGGTCTACCTTTTCCGTCAGTCCTATCAGGCCGCCAAATTGAAGATCACGGTTGATGGTCGCGTGCGACTGGAAGAACTGATCTGCGACGGCATTCTTCTTTCCACCCCTGCCGGATCGACCGCATACAATCTCTCCGCCCACGGCCCTATCCTGCCGCTGGAAGCGCCGCTTCTGGCACTAACGCCTGTCAGTCCGTTTCGACCTCGCCGCTGGCGCGGCGCACTGTTGCCGAATAAGGTTACGGTAGAGATCGAAATCCTTGAAACCGACAAGCGACCCGTCAATGCGGTGGCTGACCATGTCGAAGTGAAGTCTGTCGTCTCCGTGCGCATTGCAGAATCCGAGGAGATGACGGCCCGGATCCTCTCGGACCCGGATTACTCCTGGTCGGACCGCATTCTCGCGGAGCAGTTCTCCAACTGATTCGATTCGAGATAAATTCTATGGCAGGCTTACGCAACCGAATGGAATCGCCGGCGGGACGAGGTCGTCTGATGATGCGCATATATGGGATCGCCCTGATCGCGGCAGCTGCGGCGGCCTGTCCGATGACCGTTCAGGCGGAGGACGTGCTGCCTGCGAACATTACCTTCGTGACAAGCTCCGGCTTCTGGGAGGACAGTGGAGATCCGTCCGCGGTTCTCGACCCCCAAGCAAAACCAGCGACCGCGGCGACACCGGAAGGCACAGGGCAGAAGGGCTACTACAAGCTGATCGCCCTTCGCCAGCCCGACGGTACGGCGCATATCGTGCTGCAACAGATCGCGCTCGATCCGGCCGGACCGAAAATCGTGTCTTCCGCAGAGCTAGACGAATTTTCCAAGATGAAGGCGTTCGTGACCGATATCCGGCCGGAGTCATCCGACGGCGTGACACAGCAGCCGGGACTGTTCGCGACCGTCTATCTGCGCACGGACCCCGCCGCTACCGATATCGAGACCTGGACGGTCCTGATCGACGAGCTTGGCGACATCCGCATCGAGCGCGAATCGAACTGAACGGGAATCAGGATAGTCAGCATGTAGCACGCTGCGGATAAAGCATTTCCAGCCGAAGCGGGATCGCTTCGGCGTCGGACAATGCGGAAAAAACAAGAGGATAGAGTATGTCCGGTGAACCCGTGTTCACCGGACATACTCTAGGTGGCGGCCGCGCTAATACGCGGCCACCCTGATCAGTTCAGATCATCGACAGCAGCGTCGGCGCCACCATTCACGCGGTGTGCGAGCGCTGCTTCCATGAAGTCGTTCAGCTCCCCATCGAGCACGTCAGACGGTGCCGTGCTCTCCACGCCGGTCCGAAGGTCTTTCACCAGCTGATATGGCTGGAGGACATAGGAGCGGATCTGGTGACCCCAGCCGATCTCGGTCTTAGAGGCCGCTTCCGCGTTGGCAGCTTCCTCGCGCTTCTTCAGTTCCGACTCGTAGAGCCGGGCGCGCAGCATGTCCCAGGCCTTGGCCTTGTTCTTGTGCTGCGAGCGCTCCTGCTGGCACTGAACGACAATACCTGACGGCATGTGGGTGATACGGACGGCCGAGTCGGTCGTGTTGACGTGCTGCCCACCGGCACCCGACGACCTGTAGGTGTCGATGCGGCAATCGCTCTCGTTGATGTCGATCTGGATCGAATCATCCACCACTGGGTACACCCAGACTGAGGAGAACGACGTGTGGCGGCGGGCGTTGCTGTCGTAGGGCGAAATGCGCACGAGGCGGTGAACGCCCGACTCCGTCTTCATCCATCCATAGGCGTTGTGGCCCTTGACGAGAAGCGTCGCGGACTTGATGCCCGCTTCTTCACCGTCATGGATTTCCATGAGTTCGACCTTGTAGCCCTGACGCTCCGCCCAGCGCGTGTACATGCGCAGCAGCATGTTCGCCCAGTCCTGGCTCTCCGTGCCGCCGGCACCAGAATGCACTTCAAGGTAGGTGTCGTTGCTGTCGGCTTCCCCCGAAAGCATGGCTTCCACCTGACGTCGCGCTGCCTCGGTGCGCAGGCCCTTCAGCGTGTCTTCGGCATCGCGGATGATATCGGCATCACCCTCTTCCTCGCCGAGTTCGATCAGTTCGATGCAGTCCTTCAGTTGCTGCTCGAAGGAGCGCACGCTGTTGATGCCCTCATCAAGGCTCTGGCGCTCGCGCATCAGCTTCTGGGCTTCTGCCGCATCGTTCCACAGGGTGGGATCTTCGGCCTTGTTATTTAACCAGTCCAGTCGTCTTACCGCCTGATCCCAGTCAAAGATGCCTCCTCAGCAGGCTTACGGCCTGCTTGATTTCGTCGACGATGTTCTCGATTTCGTTGCGCATTGTCTCTTTTCTTAATCGTACGGATGATGTGCCCGTGAAATAGCGACGCCCGCCGCCGATGTAAAGGCAGCGGGCGTATCGCGAACGAGCATTGGCTAGAAGAGGCCGTTGGAGCCCGAATTGACGGCCTGATTGGCCTGCGGTGATGTGCGCAGGATCTCTTCCGGCGGCACATAGGCGTCGGCACCGCCGATGACCGAGAAGGTGGCCGCAGGCCCCGTGCCCGGCTTGAATGCCTCGATGATCGTGTCCGGATCACCCTCGGCCGCTGCCATGCCTGTCTTGCGGTTGACGGGCACGAGGCTCATGCCTGCCGGCGGAATGAACTTGGTCGGGCGGGTGCCGGCAAGGGCTGCCTGCATGAATTCGTTGAACACGGGCGCCGCGAGGCTGCCGCCGGTGCCGCCGCGCCCAAGCGGTGCCGGATTGTCGAAGCCGAGATAAAGGCCGGCGACGAGGTCCGGGGTATAACCAACGAACCATGCGTCCTTCTCGTCGTTGGTCGTGCCGGTCTTGCCGGCCACCGGACGATCGAGTGTGACTTTGCCGGCTGCGGTTCCCCGCTGCACGACGCCTTCCATCATCGAGGTGATCTGGTAGGCGGTCATCGGGTCGAGCACCTGCTCGCGGTTGTCCGTCAGCGTCGGCTCGTCCTGTTCCTGCCAGTCGGGGGCGTTACAGGTCTCGCAGGTCCGCTCTTCGTGACGGAAGATCGTCTTGCCGTAGCGGTCCTGGATCCGGTCGATCAGCGACGGCTTGATCTGCTTGCCGCCATTGGCGATGACCGAATAGGCCGAAACCATGCGCATGACGGTCGTTTCGCCGGAGCCGAGCGACATGGCGAGCACGGGCAGCATCTTGTCGTAGATGCCGAAGCGTTCGGCATATTCCGCAACGAGGTTCATGCCCATGTCATTGGCCAACCGCACGGTCATCAGGTTGCGCGACTTTTCGATGCCCAGACGCAGCGTCGATGGGCCGGCCGAACCGCCGCCATAGTTTTCCGGGCGCCAGACCTGACCACCGGTTACCAGTTCGAATGGCGCGTCGAGAATAACGGAGGCCGGAGTATAGCCATTATCGAGCGCGGCTGCATAGACGAAAGGCTTGAAGGACGAACCCGGCTGACGCATGGCCTGCGTCGCGCGGTTGAATTCGGACTGCCCGTAGGAGAAGCCGCCCACCATGGCGAGCACGCGACCGGTCTGGGGGTCCATGGCAACGAGACCGCCTTGAACCTTGGGCGGTTGGCGCAGACGATATTCGCCATCGGTTTCCAGAGGCTCGACATAAACGACGTCGCCCGGACCGACGACCCCTTCCGGCGAGCGCGCCGTGCGGCGGTTGCCCGCCGATGAGCGGTAGGCCCACTGCATGTTCTTCGCCGAGATATGGCCCGTGACGCGGTCCGGACCAACCTTGCCGGCGCCGTCCTTGGAAGGCTGGATGCCGATCTCGGCACCCTTTTCGTCCACGGCGAGCACAACGGCAAGCTTCCACTCCGGCACGTCGGAGAGCGCGTCGAGCTTACCGAGCGCAACACCCCAATCGCCACCGATTTCGATGCTTTTCAGTGGACCATGGAAACCACGGCGCTCGTCGTAATTCACGAGACCATCGTGAAGGGCCTTGCGAGCCTCAACCTGGATTTTCGGATCGAGCGATGTGCGGACCGAGAGACCGCCTTCATACAATGCGTTGTCGCCGTAGCGCTGGATGATCTGGCGACGGACTTCCTCGGCGAAATAATCGGACGCAAAGAGATGCGAGCCGCCGCGACGCACGGAAACGCCCAATGGCTGGGTCTTCGCCTCATCGCCATCCGCCCGTGTCACGTAGCCGTTCTCGACCATGCGGTCGATGACCCAGTTACGGCGCTCGAGGGCTGCGGCTTCATGACGGAAGGGGTGATAGTTCGACGGCCCCTTCGGCAGGGCTGCGAGATACGCCGTTTCGGCGATCGTCAGTTCCGTCACCGACTTGTCGAAATAGGTCAGCGCAGCGCCAGCGATACCGTAGGAGTTCAGGCCGAAGAAAATCTCGTTGAGATAAAGTTCGAGAATACGGTCCTTCGAATAGGCCTGCTCGATGCGGAAGGAGAGGATCGCTTCCTTGATCTTGCGATCGATCGTCTGGTCGGCTGAGAGAAGGAAGTTCTTGGCCACCTGCTGTGTGATGGTCGAAGCCCCTACGGGGCGGCGCCCGGAGCCCATGTTCTGCACGTTGACGAGGATCGCGCGGCCGAGACCCATCAGATCGACGCCGGGATGCTGGTAGAAGTTCTTGTCTTCAGCCGAGATGAACGCCGCCTTGACGCGATCCGGAATGGCCTGGATCGGCAGGTAAAGACGACGCTCGCGGGCATACTCGGCCATCAGTTCGCCGTTGCCTGCATGGACGCGTGTGGTGACGGGCGGCGCATAGCTGGCCAGCACCTCGTAATCCGGCAGGTCCTTGTTGAGGTTGCCGAGATACAGTGCCGCTGCCGCCGCCGCGATGAGGACGAGAAAGGCGCCGGCGCCGAAGAAGTATCCAATCAGTCTGATCATCGGTTGGCTACCGGTCCCTTCGTCGTCGCTATCAAATGAAAGGCTGCGATCCCGCCGCATCTTTCAGCATGTCGTCACCCACGGCGTCGCGCGCTGCGATGTTCATCACCGTAGAATTCCAGCCTACCCGCACCTGTCGTAGCATGGTTTGCCGGAAATGCTCGAACCGGAACGACACCATATCCGTGTCGCCCGCGATACATCCGTTCGGCTCTCCTGACGGGGCAACACGAGCCCTCCAGCGATTCCCAAACGGTCATTTTCAGTCTAGGGGATAGCGACGGGAATGTGAGGAAAATAGGGCTTCTGGTAGAGTTTAACCCCGTCAACGTGCGGAAGCCACCGCGCCTGTGGCCCGGGCGACACGAAATACTTCACGTGATCCTTAATTTTAAGGGTTTTTGATATGTGGCTTCCGCCTGAGCTTGATTGACGCATCCGCCTTGGAGATGCCCGACCTCTGTCCGGCTCGGTTAGCCGCCATCCGCAACGGCGCCGCCGCGGTAGCGCTTGACAGCTGCGGCGATACGCTCAGAGACCTTCTTGCGCCATGCCGGATCGACCAGCAGCTTCTCATCCTCCTTGTTGGACATGAAGCCGAGTTCAAGCAGGATCGACGGCACATCCGCAGCACGCAGCACCTGAAAGCCGGCAAAACGGTGGGGATTGTTGATCAGGTTGATCTGCCCCTCGAAGGACGCGATGATGGACCGTGCGAGATTGACCGAAAAGGCCTGGGTCTCGCGTCGCGTCAGGTCGATGAGAATATCCGCCACCTCGGCCGGCTCGTCGGCCAGCGGCACACCCGCAAGCTGGTCCGAGAGATTCTCGCGCTCGGCGAGGCTGGCCGCCAGATGGTCGGAGGCCTTGTCCGATATCGTATAAACGGTCGCTCCGCGGATATCGTGCTGCTTCAGCGTGTCCGCATGCAGTGAAATGAACAGTTTCGCCTGCTTCTGGCGGGCGATGAGCACGCGCTCCGAAAGCGACAGGAACTCATCCTCGTCGCGCGTCAGCACCGCCTTGATTCCCGGTTCGCGGTTCAGTGTGTCCGCCAGTTCCCTCGCGAATGCGAGCGTAACGGCCTTTTCTTCCATCTTGGTGTCGACGCCGATCGCGCCGGTATCGATACCGCCATGGCCTGCATCGACCGCGATGATGAAGTCGGTGGAGGCCGGTGCGGGTTCATCGACTCTCCCCGCCTTGGTCAACGCAACGCTGCCTGTCCAGGTCTGCTCGGTCAGAAGTCCGGCAAAGCGCTTCTTATCGACGCGCTCGGCATCCAGCACGAGGCGAAAGCTCTTGCCGCCATCGTCGGTCTTCACGTCTGCAACGGTGATCTCGACGGGTTTCGTCGCGGTGAGCACGATGCGGGCGCTGCTTGCGCCCATGGCACCGAAGCGGATGTCCTTGAAAAGGCCCCTCGCCTGTGCGTCTTCCGGTTTCACGCCAAACGACGTTTCAGGGAGATCGACGATGACGCGCGGCGGATTATCGACATAGTGGACGAAGATGTCGGGCTTCCGGTCGAAATCGACGACGACACGCGTGCGGGCATCGTCACCGGCAATGCGCATGCCGTAAGCCAGCAGCGGACCCTGCCCGCCGACCGGCTCTGCCTGAACAGCACCGGCCGTTCCCCATATGAAGACAAAGCTGGAAACCAGCGCGAGGAACGAGGACGCGATGTGAGAATGCGGTCGTCTGCCAGCCGGGGCTCGCCCTGCCGCGCACTGTCCGCTCGCCCCCTGCCCCGTCTTTCGCTGCAACATTTTCTCCTCGCGACAAACCCGACGTGTGCCAACGGCTGACAAACACTTCGCTACGCCGCCTTACAATGCGTTCGATCCGCATCCTTGCCGCAGTGAGGTTAATCAAATCTTACCGGCGGGTATGGCCAACGCGGCGTCTCTCGACCGGCACGACATCGCTGCGCCAAAACGAGACAAGCAATTCCATCAATATTAAGGCGCAAGGGCTTTTCTCTTGCCATTGTGACATGAAAACCATAAACGTAGCAGAGGTAAAAAGTGTTGACGGGATAGATTCCACGACCGGGCAGCCAAGGGCAAAATCCTGGCGCCAGAGCATGATCGGAAAGCGGACTACGCGCTTCCGGCCGTCATGTCCTCGCAGCAAGCGTGTTTCATCCGCCGTCGCTTCGCTTTTCACCGCATTCCGAATCGAGAACAATCCGGCGGTGGCCGGAAGATACGGTGTCTGACACCACGCCCCGCAAAGGGCACACTCATCGGGCCAAAAGGCCTATGACTTTGGCATTCCTTGTTTGGTATCTCATGTTGACGCAGCAGGCTCGGTCAGAAGCGGAAAGCACCGGAAACGGAACGCTTGCCTCTGCCGTCCGGCTGCTTGCCCATGGCTGGTATCCATCGGGAATTTATCTATCCGGCGACCGCCGTGACCTGCGTGGGGAACCGCCTCCGGGACGTCCTTTTCCTGCCCTGTCACGCTCACGCCGAGGAGCACAACCTACATGGCAGAGAAAATGCTTATCGACGCGTCTCACGCTGAGGAGACGCGGGTCGTTGTCGTACGTGGCAACCGCATAGAAGAATTCGACTTCGAGTCGGAACACAAGAAACAGATCCGCGGAAACATCTACCTGGCGAAGGTAACGCGCGTCGAACCCTCGCTTCAGGCCGCGTTCGTCGATTACGGCGGCAATCGCCACGGCTTTCTGGCCTTCGCCGAAATTCACCCCGATTATTACCAGATCCCGCTGGCCGACCGTCAGGCGCTGCTGCGCGCAGAGGCCGAAGAAGCCCGTCGCGATGACGATATCGAGCATGTCGAGACTGGCACGGACCTCGACTCCGACGACGACGCATCCGAAGGCGAGGTTGCGGATGACGCAGAAGAGGCGTTGCCTTCTGCCGAACTGGATGCCGCACCTTCCGACGTAGAGACGCCTGCAGACGTTGATGTTGCAGAGACGGCTGCTGCCGACTTCGTCGTGTCCGACGTCGCTGATGGCGCTGCCGCCGATGCCGTCGAAGGCGTTGTGCCGAGCGAAGGTCCCGTGGAAACGATCGCTGCCGAACCGGCTGCCGTGGAAGAGGCTCCCAAGGCGAAGCCGAAGCGCGCACGCCGCTCCAAGAAGGCGATTGCTGCGGAGGCCGCCGAGGCGGAAGCTGCTGCCGGAGACGTTTCGGGCGCTGATGGCGTTGATGACGACAGCGCAAACGCGGACGAAACCGACGAAGGCCGCGGCCCGAACGGCGAGATGGCCGCAATGGTCGATGCCGACACGATTTCCGAAGCGCCGAGCCGCCGCCGTGGCCATGACGACGACGATGACGACGGTCATCACGAGGAAAAGGAAGTCATCGAATCGGTTGGCGCCGAAGACGCGATGGAAGAAGTGCCGGACCGGAAGGAACGCCGTCCCCGCAAGCAGTATCGCATCCAGGAAGTCATCAAGCGCCGTCAGATCCTGCTCGTGCAGGTGGCTAAGGAAGAACGCGGCAACAAGGGCGCGGCGCTCACGACCTATCTCTCGCTGGCCGGCCGCTATTCGGTGCTGATGCCGAACACGGCGCGTGGCGGCGGGATTTCCCGCAAGATCACCAACCTGCCGGACCGCAAGCGCCTGAAGGAAATCGCCCGCGCGCTCGACGTTCCCCAGGGCATGGGCGTCATCCTGCGCACGGCCGGCGCAAACCGCACCAAGGTCGAGGTCAAGCGCGACTTCGAATATCTGATGCGCCTCTGGGAAAACGTGCGCACGCTGACGCTGGCCTCAACGGCGCCTTGCCTCGTCTATGAAGAGGGCTCGCTGATCAAGCGGTCGATCCGCGATCTTTACAACAAGGATATCAGCGAGATCGTCGTTTCCGGCGAAGAAGGCTATCGCGAAGCGAAGGCCTTCATGAAGATGCTGATGCCGAGCCACGCCAAGGTGGTTCAGCCTTATCGCGACGTGCATCCGATCTTCTCGCGCTCCGGTATCGAAGCACAGCTCGACCGCATGCTGCAGCCGCAGGTGACGTTGAAGTCCGGTGGCTACATCATCATCAACCAGACGGAAGCGCTGGTCGCCATCGACGTCAACTCGGGCCGGTCGACCCGTGAGCATTCGATCGAGGACACGGCGCTCCAGACGAACCTGGAAGCCGCCGAAGAGGTTGCCCGCCAGCTTCGCCTGCGCGACCTTGCCGGTCTCGTCGTCGTCGACTTCATCGACATGGAAGAAAAGCGCAACAATCGCGCCGTCGAGAAGCGTCTGAAGGACCATCTGAAGAACGATCGCGCTCGCATTCAGGTCGGCCGCATCTCGCATTTCGGCCTTCTGGAAATGTCGCGCCAGCGCATTCGCGCTTCGGTGCTCGAGTCGACCACGCAGGTCTGCCCGCATTGCGCCGGCACGGGTCATGTGCGGTCGCAGTCGTCGATCGCTCTGCATGTCCTGCGTGGCGTCGAGGAATATCTCCTCAAGAACACGACGCATGACATCACCGTGCGCGCCACGCCGGAGATCGCGCTCTACCTGCTCAACTACAAACGCTCCACGATCACCGATTACGAAGCCCGATTCGGCGTCGCCATCGTCGTGGAAGCGGACGCGCATGTCGGCGCACTGCACTTTGCGATCGATCGCGGCGAAGCCGTGGAGAACCCGGTCAAGATCGAGCAGCTCCTTCAGTTCGAAGCCCCGGTCGAGGACGAGGATGACGATATCGTCATCGAGGACGAGATCGAGGACGACGAGGAACTGCTGGTCGAGGCGAAGCCCGAAAAGGCAGAGCGTCCCGAGCGCGCAGAGCGCGACAATGGTGACGACCAGAATGGTCGCAAGCGCAAGCGTCGTCGTCGTCGCCGTGGCGGCCGTGATGGCGATGCCGAGGCATCCGCCGACGTAGCCGGCTCCGATATCGCTTCGGATGAAGACGCTGACGAGGGTGATGACGAGGACGAAGCAGATGATGCCGTCTCCGCGGATCAGACAGACGGCGTCAGCAGCGAAGACCGGCAGAAGCGCAAGCGCCGCCGTCGCGGCAAGCGCGGTGGTCGCCGCAACAAGGATGGCGAGATCGAAGCCGGTTCTGATGAGGCATCGACCGCGGATGCCGGTGATGCTGGCGCCAGCACCGACGCCCTCTCGCTTGCCGATGTCGTCGATGACGCCGGGGACTCGGAAGAGGATGCCGTAGAGGATCAGGCGATTGCTGCGGAAGCAGACGGGCTGGCCGACGACGCTGTTGCCGAAACCGACGATCGTGGTGAAGCGCCGGTTGCGCGCAAGCGGAGCCGTCGCCGTCGTTCGCCGCAGGATCTGGTAACGGATGTCGCTGCCCAGCCGGTGGCAGACGCTGACGAGGGTTCGACGGACGAAGCGGCTCAGGCTGCTGTCGAAGCCACTCCGGACGCTGTTGCCAGGGAAACGGCTCCCTCCTCCGAGGAAGCCCGCACAGAAGAGGCGTCCGCCTCTCTCGGCGAAAGCGACGAGGCTCATGTGGCCGTCGAGACGGCAGACGAAAGCCCTGCCGACGCGCCGTCCGAAACTTCGGATGACAAGCCGGCACGCAACAATCGCAATATCGAGACGATTGCCAGCGAACCGCTGGTTCGTTCCTCGGCGGCATCCAGCGATGAGGCGACCGAAGAACCGAAGCCCAAGAAGGGCGGCTGGTGGCAGAAGCGCGGCTTCCTTTAGGCCGCTGATATCTGAATGAACAAAAAGGCCAGCCGGATCGCTCCGGCTGGCCTTTTTCGTTGGTGAACAGGAAGATCTGGCATCCTCCTCAACAGAGAATTATGGCAAGGCCCCGCTGTGAACCTCAGATTTCGATTCAACAAGCTGCCGATCTGATTCGGCCACATCCTTCAAGCCACTGCTTCCGCTATGTTTTCAGCCAGCCTGCCATTCGTTCGACGGCTGTCTCGATGTCATCAGGCGCGCCTGCATAGGAGAATCGCAAGGCGCGGTGGCCCTCGACCGGATCGAAATCCCGGCCTGGCGTTGCCGCCACGTTGATCTCTGCAAGCATACGGTGGGCAAAGGCCATGCTGTCATTGGTGAAGCGGCTGGCATCGACATAGGCGTAAAAAGCGCCATCCATCGGCGAGGCGATGGTGAAGCCGAGTTCCGGCAGGCGCTTGAGAAGAAGCGCGCGGTTGACGGCATAGCTTTTCTTATAGACCTCAAGTTCGGCCGATGCCCCCAGCGCAGCTTCCGCCGCGATCTGCGAGAGTTCTGGCGGCGAGATATAGAGGCTCTGCGCGATCCGCTCGAAGCCGCGGACCTTGTCTTCCGGCAGCACCATCCAGCCGATCCGCCATCCGGTCATGCAATAATATTTCGAGAAGGAATTGATGACCACAGCGGCGTCGGTCACGGCCAGCGCCGTGGTTTCCTCTCCGACGAACGTCAGTCCATGATAGATCTCGTCCGATATGAAGGCGATGTCCCTGTCGGCACAGTGATCGGCGAGCGCCTGAAGTTGGGCCCGCCCCGTCACCGTTCCCGTCGGGTTCGCCGGGCTGGCCAGCAGCACGCCGCGGATCGGTCCGCCCTCGCGCGTCTCGGCATCTGCAAGCCCCTCGGGCGTCAGCGTGAAACCGTTCGATGCGTCCGCATCGACCTCGACGACCTTGAGCCCCAGCGCTGCAAGGATGTTCCGATAAGCAGGATAGCCCGGCCGCGCGATCGCGACCCGGTCGCCCGGATCGAACAGTGCCAGAAAGGCGAGGTTGAAACCCGCCGATGACCCCGTCGTGACGGCAATGCGCCTGGGATCGACGGAGATGCCGTAATGCCTCTGGTAATGATCCGATATCGCCTTGCGGAGCGAAAGCGTGCCCAGTGCATCCGTGTAACCGAGCCGTCCGTGTTCCAGTGCGCTGCGGGCGGCATCGAGCGCAGCCTTCGGCGCGGGATGGCTCGGCTGCCCCACGGCCATGGAGATGACCGGAAAGCCGGCATCCCGACGCCGCGTCGCTTCCGCCAGCACGTCCATCGCATGGAAGGGTTCCACGGCACTGCGGTGGGAGAGCGTGGTCATGTCGGCATCCTCGTTTCGCAAGGTGGATCGGAAGATCGATGATATCGATGACCCGCGGGTCGCCATGGATTGCCCCAAGCCGCCGGGCTTCACAAGACCCGACGGTGACAAGACCACTGCTCGCGACGTTTTGTTTTCCCCATGCCTTTGCATGTGCTATCGCACCGAGATCGTACGCCGGCGTTTCTCCGCGTCGGCAGCGCCATCTCAGCGAGGACCGCATGACCTTCCCCGTACGCAGACTGTTCGCCGCATCGCTCCTGCTCCTCTCCACCACCCCGGCTCTGGCGCTGGATGATAGTCAGAAAGCCGAATTCGGCGCCTTCATCCGCGAATATCTGATCGCCAATCCGGAGGTCATGCTGGAGGTTCAGGAAGCGCTGAAGGCAAAGCAGGCTGCGACGCAGCAGCAGGTTGCCGAATCGGCGATCAGCGCCAACAAGGAAACGATCTTCAACTCGAAATACGATGTGTCGCTCGGCAATCCCAAGGGCGACGTGACTGTGGTCGAGTTCTACGACTACAACTGCGGCTACTGCAAACGCGCCCTGCCGGACATGGAGGCGATCATCGAAGCCGACAAGAACGTCCGCTTCGTGCTGAAAGAGCTCCCGATCCTCGGACAGGAATCGCTGGACGCGCATCGCGTCAGTTCGGCATTCCGGAAGCTCGCGCCTGAAAAATACGGCGACTTCCACCGTGCGCTTCTTGGCGGCGAAGACCGGGCGACAGAAGAGACCGCGATGGCCGTTGCGACCCGTCTGGGCGTGAAGGAAGCGGATATCCGCGCCAAAATGGTCGATCCGAGCCATGACGACGAGGTTCGGGAATCCTACACGCTCGCCAACGCGCTCGGCGTCACCGGCACGCCGTCCTACATCATCGGCAACGAGGCCGTCTTCGGTGCGGTGGGTGCCGACGAACTGGCTTTCAAGATCGCCAACATGCGTACCTGCGGCAAGACAGCCTGCTGACCCCCGAGCCGACATGCCTTGTGGACAAGGCCTTGGCGAACGGCTCGCAACAATGCGACGGGCGCAAAAGGCTTTTTTTAAACGGTCCAACCGTCTATAGCTGTCGGCACGACGAGAGGATGCTCACCAAATGCCAACGATTTTCGTCCTGAACGGCCCGAACCTCAACATGCTGGGCAAGCGCGAGCCGGGCATCTATGGCGGCCAGACCCTCGCCGACATCGAGGCGATGTGCGTCGCCGAGGGCGAAAAGCTCGGCCTGACCATCGATTTCCGCCAGACCAATCATGAAGGCGTACTGGTCGATTGGTTTCACGAGGCCAGCGAGAGTGCTGTCGGCATTGCAGTGAACGCCGGCGCCTACACCCATACATCGGTTGCCTTGCACGACGCCACACGCGCCATCGGCATCCCGGTCGTCGAACTTCATCTCTCGAATGTTCACGCGCGCGAGGAATTTCGCCACAAATCCATGCTTGCCCCAGCAGCGAAAGGCGTGATTTGCGGCTTTGGAGCGCAGAGTTACATTCTTGCGCTCAATGCACTAAATACCCTCCTTCAAACATCGAAATAAAAAGAACAAGAGGCTCTCATGGCTGACAAGAAGACCGGCATCGATCAGGCACTGATCCGCGATCTCGCCAATATCCTGAACGAGACCGACCTGACCGAGATCGAGATCGAGCAGGAAGACCTGCGCATCCGCGTCTCGCGCGCCGGCACGCCGCAATATGTCTCCGCACCGGTTCCGGTCGCCGCTCCCGTGGCTGTCGCGGCCGCTGCTGCCGCATCGGATGCCGCAGCCCGGAATTCGAAGAATGCACTGACGGCTCCGATGGTCGGCACGGCGTATCTCTCGCCTGCTCCCGGCTCGCGTCCGTTCGTCGAGGTTGGCGCCACGGTGAAGGAAGGCCAGACGATCCTCATCATCGAAGCCATGAAGACGATGAACCAGATACCGGCGCCACGTGCCGGCAAGGTCGTCGAGATCCTCGTGGAAGATGGCGCACCGGTCGAGTACGGCGAAGCGCTCGTGGTCATCGAGTAAGCCCATGCCCCTCATCTCCAAGGTTCTCATCGCCAATCGCGGCGAAATCGCGCTTCGGGTCCTGCGGGCCTGCAAGGAACTCGGCATCGCAACCGTTGCCGTGCACTCCACGGCCGACGCCGACGCCATGCATGTGCGCCTGGCGGATGAAAGCGTCTGTATCGGCCCGCCGCCGTCGCGCGACAGCTACCTGAACATCCATCAGATCGTCGCGGCCTGCGAGATCACAGGCGCCGATGCCGTACACCCCGGCTACGGCTTCCTGTCGGAGAATGCGAAGTTCGCGGATATCCTCGATGCGCATGGCATCACCTTCATCGGCCCAACCGCCGACCACATCCGCATCATGGGCGACAAGATCACGGCCAAGGAAACCGCCAAGGCGCTCGGTATTCCGGTCGTACCCGGTTCGACCGGTGAAGTTCGTCCCGAAAACGCCCTTGAGATCGCCCGCGAGATCGGCTTCCCTGTGCTGATCAAGGCGACAGCCGGCGGCGGTGGTCGCGGCATGAAGGTCGCGCGCAACGAGGACGAAGTCGAGGAAGCCGTTTCAACGGCCCGCTCCGAAGCCGCAGCCGCCTTCGGCAACGATGCCGTCTATATGGAAAAATACCTCGGCAAGCCGCGCCACATCGAAATTCAGGTCGTCGGCGATGGCGAGGGCAATGCCATCCATCTCGGCGAACGCGATTGCTCGTTGCAGCGGCGTCACCAGAAGGTGTGGGAAGAAGCCAACTCACCGGCGCTCAATGTCGAGCAGCGCATGAAGATCGGCGAGATCTGCGCCGATGCCATGCGCAAGCTGAAATATCGCGGTGCCGGCACGGTGGAGTTTCTCTACGAGAACGGCGAGTTCTATTTCATCGAGATGAACACGCGCCTTCAGGTGGAGCATCCGATCACCGAAGCCATTACCGGCATCGACCTCGTCCACGAGCAGATCCGCGTCGCCTCCGGCGCTGGCCTGTCCGTCACACAGGACGAAATCGTCTTCCAGGGCCACGCCATCGAGTGCCGGATCAATGCCGAGGACCCACGGACCTTCGTGCCCTCGCCCGGCACGATCACACACTTCCACGCACCTGGCGGTCTCGGCGTGCGCGTCGATTCCGGCGCCTATCAGGGCTACCGGATCCCGCCTTACTACGACAGCCTGATCGGCAAGCTGATCGTGCATGGACGCACCCGCGTCGAATGCATGATGCGCCTCCGCCGTGTTCTCGACGAGTTCGTCATCGACGGGATCAAGACAACGCTGCCGCTGTTTCAGGACCTGATCAATAATCAGGACATCGCAAACGGCGACTATGACATCCACTGGCTGGAAAACTACCTCGCCCAGCCTGCGGAGTAATGCTACGGCGGAGCGCTACCTGACCCTTTTGGTCGTGGCGCTCCTGCCTTTCAAACGCGCTGCCCGATACCTCAGCCTCGGCAGGTTGCGGATTTCGAGCCGGCAAACAGAGGCACAGCATGAGAGGCAGCCGCCGCAAGCAACCGGATATAACGCCTGAGCTGCTGCTACGCGCCTATTCCATCGGCCTCTTTCCCATGGCCGATTCGGCTGACGATCCTGAAATCTTCTGGGTCGAGCCCGAGATCCGCGGTGTCATCCCCCTCGACGACTTCCATGTCCCCCGCAGTCTGGCCAAGACTATCCGGCGTTCGCCCTTCTCCATTCGGCGCAATACCGCCTTCGAGGCCGTCATGGATGGCTGTGCGGCTCCCGCACCCGATCGGCCGACCACGTGGATCAACAGCACGATACGCGGGCTCTACACCGCCCTCCACATGATGGGTCATGCCCACTCCGTTGAGGCATGGGACGGAGACGAACTCGTCGGTGGGCTCTACGGTGTCTCGCTGGGGGCCGCCTTCTTCGGCGAGAGCATGTTCTCCCGCCGGACAGATGCCTCCAAGATGTGCCTCGTCCACCTTGTCGAACACCTTCGTGACCGCGGCTTCATCCTGCTGGACACACAGTTCACCACGGACCATCTGAAGACGTTCGGCGCAATCGACTTACCCAAGGCGGAATATGCCGGTATGCTTGCCGACGCTATCGCGCGGCCGCACGCGCGGTTCTGAGCCATTCTGGAATATCTCTGGTGATGTGCTGGTTGTTCGCCGGGAGGAAGAACGGTAGCTGAGCTGCCGTTACTGGCTGTTTGACGCGCTATCCGGCGGCGGAAGATCGGACTTGGCCTTGCAGCTCTGAAGCCACACATCATAGACCGGGTGCTCGACGGCATTGAGACCCGGGCTGTCGGCAAACATCCAGCCGGTGAAAATGCGCCGGATCTTGCGGTCGAGCGTGATTTCCTCGACTTCCACGAATGACGTCGTCTTCTGAGCTTCCGTGTCGTCGCGGCTGTAGCAGACGCGCGGGGTGACCTGAAGCGCACCGAACTGGACGGTTTCGCCGATATAGACGTCGAAGGTGGTGATGCGGCCGGTAATTTTGTCGATGCCCGAGAAGACGGCGACAGGATTGGCGAGACGCGCGGCCAGTGTTGGCGGCGCTGTCATAGCAAAAGCGGAGGCTGCCGCGATCAGAGATAGAACGGCGCGATAGGCGGACTTGCGGCAGATCGCGACTTTGCGGTTCATCGACATGTTCCGGATCATCCTGTTCACTGCTATTTCCAGTCCATGCCTATGTCGGCGTCCGGAAACATCCGATTATGTCAGCAGACAACAACTCGACGGTGAAAACCGTGTCATCACCAAAGATCGGAAGCCGCATCCGTTCGAATGGAGCTGATGTGTCTGACAACATCGTAGCGCCCGGAGAGATTGCTGAGACTCGATCTCACGGCTTGACGTATATGCCAATCATGGCCGCGAGATGATCTTTCCCTGGATCTGCCAGAAACGCACAAGCGTTACGAGCGGGGCGTCCAGGCGTCGTAGTCGCCGGTAACGCGCGGACGTTCGCCCGGCTTGGCGAGCGAGCCCGGTGGGCGATAAGCCTCGGCAGTTCCGGTCATGTTCACGCGATGCGGCTTCTGCCACTCGCGGGCGGCGTAGGTCTCGTCGGCCGGGGACACGTCCGTGCGGTGATGCATCCAGCCGTGCCAGCCCGGCGGAATCGCCGTCGCCTCTGCATAGCCGTTATACATGACCCAGCGGCGGGTTCTGCCCTCGGAGTCCTTGCCGCCTTCATAGTAGGTGTTGCCGAGCTCGTCCTGCCCGACCTTCTTGCCGAAGCGCCAGGTGTGGAACCGCGTCCCGATCGTCGAGCCGTTCCACCAGGTGAAAATCTGTAGAAAAGTCTTCATCGAACCGTCCTTGGACCGGCGCACGAAAGCTGCGCGCGGATGCCTTATGATTGCTTCTGCTTATGGCCTGCCGGACCGTTCTTGTCCAGCCTGCAGCAAGTGGCGCAACGTGTTTGCACCGGCTTCGAAAGGCTCTCAACCCGCGGCGTCGAGAACCTTCTCCATCTCAACCGTCGGCATGCCCCAGGCTTCCGAGCCCGGACCGATCTCGGTGAACCCATGTGCTGCATAGAAGGAAATAGCCGGCGCGTTGTCGCTGACGACCTCGACGCGCATATGCCCGGCATAGGGAAAGCAGGTCTCGAGTTCGGCGAAGAGATCGCGGGCGATCCCCTGCCGCTGAAAAGCGGGAAGCACGTAGAGCTGGTGGAGGATGGCCGTCTCGTGAAGGGTCTCCGACATCGACGCATAGGCCATGCCGCCGATGCGCTTGCCGTCGTCGGCCACGACGAACTCGCTATTCTTGCGCTGCAAATTCGCTTTCAGTGCCGCTACCGAATGCCACTTGCCCGTCATCTCCGCAACCTTATCCGCGCCATAGGTGACATCGTACGTCGCGTGCGCGGTCTCGCCCAGAAGGGCGCTGATCGCGGCGAGATCCTGTTCGGTCGCGGTGCGGACGAAGAACATATTACTCCTCGAGCCCGAGCTTTGCCTTCACCAGCGCCTGCACGGCCTGCGGGTTGGCCTTGCCGCCCGTGGACTTCATGACCTGCCCGACGAACCAGCCGGCTAGCGAAGGCTTGGCCTGAACCTTGGCAACCTGATCCGGGTTGGCGGCGATGATCTCGTCCACGGCCTTCTCGATGGCGCCGGTGTCCGTCACCTGCTTCATGCCACGGGCCTCGACGATTTCGGCCGGGTCACCACCCTCGTTGAAGACGATCTCGAACAACTCCTTGGCGAGTTTGCCGGAAATGACCTCGGACTTGATGAGGTCGAGAATGCCACCGAGCTGATACGGGGAAACCGGAGTCTCTTCAATGCCTTTACCGGCTTTGTTCAAGGCGCCCAGCAGGTCGTTGATGACCCAGTTCGCGGCCGCCTTGCCGTCGCGGCCGGCTGCCACCGCCTCGAAATAATCGGCAATCGCCTTCTCCGACACCAGCACGGAGGCGTCATAGATGGACAGGCCGAGATCGCGCACGAAGCGCTCCTTCTTGTCATCAGGCAGTTCCGGCAGATCGACCTTCAGAGCTTCGACGAAAGCTTCGTCGAATTCGAGCGGCAGGAGATCCGGATCGGGGAAGTAGCGGTAATCATGCGCATCTTCCTTGGAGCGCATCGAGCGTGTCTCGCCCTTGTGCGGATCGAACAGGCGCGTTTCCTGATCGATCTTGCCACCATCCTCAAGGATCGCGATCTGGCGACGGGCCTCGTATTCGATGGCCTGCCCGATGAAGCGGATCGAGTTGACGTTCTTGATCTCGCAACGCGTGCCGAAGTCTTCGCCGGGGCGGCGCACGGAGACGTTGACGTCGGCGCGCATCGAGCCTTCATCCATGTTGCCGTCGCAGGTGCCGAGATAGCGCACGATGGAGCGAAGCTTCGTCATATAGGCCTTCGCCTCGTCGGACGAGCGCATGTCGGGCTTGGATACGATCTCCATCAGCGCGACGCCCGAGCGGTTCAGGTCAACATAGGACATCGTCGGGTGCTGGTCGTGCATCGACTTGCCGGCGTCCTGCTCCAGGTGCAGGCGCTCGATGCCAATTTCGATATCCTCGAAATTGCCTTGCCGATCGGGGCCGAGCGAGATGACGATCTGGCCTTCGCCAACGATCGGGTCCTTGAACTGCGAGATCTGGTAGCCCTGCGGCAGGTCGGGATAGAAGTAGTTCTTCCGGTCGAAGATCGAGCGATGGTTGATCTGCGCCTTCAGGCCAAGGCCCGTGCGAACAGCCTGGCGAACGCATTCCTCGTTGATCACGGGCAGCATGCCCGGCATGGCCGCATCGACCAGCGAAACGTTGGCGTTGGCTGCGTTGCCGAACGTCGTGGACGCCCCGGAGAAGAGCTTCGAATTGCTCGTGACCTGCGCGTGCACCTCCATGCCGACGATCACTTCCCAGTCGCCGGTGGCGCCGGGAATGAAGCGTTTCGGATCGGGCGTGCGAACGTCGACAAGGGTCATGGAAAAGCTCTTCCTGCAGGCTTCTTTTGGGTAGGTTCGGGTTAGAACAAATGCTGGAGGGGTGCAAGACGCGCGAGAATATCCAGCACCTGTTTCCGCCGGGGTCCGGCAATCGAACGTGTCATAGGTTCACCGCGCCCTCGCCCTTCGAGAGCGTTAGGGAAAGGCCGATCTGCTCCACATCGCGATCCAGCCGGGCAAGGTAGGCGGTCGAAAACCATGCAACGTGAAAACCGTGATGGCGAAAGAAGGCGATTGCCGGTTCGTTGCCGGCATGTGTTCGTGCCGTCATTTCCGTCAGTCCCGTCCCCTCGATATCGCTGCGCAGAGCATCGATCAGCGCGCTGCCCAGTCCCTGCCGCTGGTGATCCGGCATGATCCAGAGGTCGCTGATCTCGACATCCCCGTTTTCGCGAGCGGCCCAGCCGACGCTTGCGCCGCCGGCCTCCACCACGAGGATACGAGGCCAGCCTTCGCGCAGGAAGGAGCCGAAGGAGTATTCGGCGGTCGTCCGCATCTTGGTCACATCGGCAAAGCCGACCACCGCCTGCTCCCAGGCGGCAAGGCCGATCTTCACCAGACGAGGCACTTCATCCTCGCGCGCACCGCGTACCAGCACCATAGCGCGTGAAAACTCCCAAGCGGCAGCAGCTGCCCGACAGCGGTCATTCTGCGGGCGTCAAACGGCTTTGTCCACCGGCGCTTAAGGTCGCTCGGCCTACCACCACTTGGCAGGCGTGAAGCGACCCGCCGCCTGCTCGATGACGTGGGCGGTCTTGAACAGCGTTTCCTCTTCGAACGGCTTGCCGATGAGTTGGAGGCCGAGCGGCAGACCCTTGGCATCAAGACCGGCAGGCACGGCGATGCCCGGCAGGCCAGCCATGTTCACCGTTACGGTGAAGATGTCGTTGAGGTACATCTTCACCGGATCGGCCGCGAGTTCCTGATCGGCAATGCCGAAGGCAGACGAGGGCGTGGCAGGCGTCAGGATGGCATCGACGCCGGCGTGGAAGGCGGTCTCGAAGTCGCGCTTGATCAACGTGCGGACCTTCTGGGCGCGCAGGTAATAGGCGTCGTAGTAGCCGGCCGACAGCACATAGGTGCCGATCATGATACGGCGCTTGACCTCCTGGCCGAAGCCTGCCGCGCGCGTCTGCTCGTACATGTCGGCGATGTCCTTGCCATCGACACGCAGGCCGTAGCGGACGCCGTCGTAGCGCGCGAGGTTGGAGGACGCTTCCGCCGGCGCCACGATATAGTAGGCCGGCAAAGCATATTTCGTATGCGGCAGGGAGATGTCGACGATCTCGGCACCGGCGTCCTTCAGCCAGGCAATGCCCTGCCGCCAGAGCGCCTCGATTTCCTCCGGCATGCCTTCGACACGGTATTCGGCTGGTATACCGATCTTCATGCCCTTCAGAGACTGTCCGATGGCCTTTTCGTAATCCGGCACCGGCAGATCGACGGAGGTCGTATCCTTGGCGTCCACACTTGCCATCGACTTCAAAAGGATGGCGGCGTCGCGGACATCGCGCGCGATCGGCCCCGCCTGGTCGAGCGAGGAGGCAAAGGCCACGATGCCCCAGCGCGAGCAACGACCATAGGTGGGCTTGATGCCGACCGTGCCGGTAAAAGCTGCCGGCTGACGGATGGATCCGCCCGTGTCGGTGGCCGTGGCGCCGGCGCAGAGAAAGGCCGCAACGGCTGCGGCCGAGCCGCCCGACGAGCCGCCGGGCACACGGTCTGCATTCGAGCCGGTGGCGCGCCAGGGGTTCTTCACCGGGCCATAGTACGAGCTCTCGTTGGAAGAGCCCATGGCGAACTCGTCCATGTTCAGCTTGCCGAGCATCACGGCGCCGTCGTTCCACAGGTTCTGGGTCACGGTCGATTCGTAGCGCGGGGCGAACCCATCGAGGATGTGGCTGCAGGCCTGCGTATGGATGCCCTCGGTGCCGAAGAGGTCCTTGATCCCCAGAGGAATACCTTCAAGCGCGCCGGCCTTGCCGGCTGCAAGCCGCTCGTCGGAAGCCTTCGCCATCTCACGCGCCTTTTCCGGCGTCACGGTGACGTAGGCGTTCAGGGCGCCGTTGGCAGCATCGATGGCGGAGAGATAGGCATCGGTCAGTTCGACGGCCGTGATGTCGCGGGCGGTCAGCCGGTCGCGGGCTTCGGCAATGGTGAGGTGGGTGAGTTCGGTCATGACGGACGGGACTTTCGAAAAACGGCAGACGGGCGAAACGGTCTTCGGTGCGCGAGCAGGTTGGTCGTCTATTCGACGACCTTCGGCACGAGGAAGAAGTTCCGGTCGGAATTCGGTGCATTGGCGACGATATCGTCGGCCTTGTTGCCATCCGTCACGATGTCCTCGCGCTTCTTCATGGCCATCGGCGTGACGGAGGTCATCGGCTCGACGCCGGAGACATCGACTTCGCCGAGCTGTTCGACGAAGCCGAGGATCGCGTTCAACTCGCCGGTCATGCGGTTGGCGTCGTCTTCGCTGACGGCGATGCGGGCGAGATGCGCGACGCGCTTGACGGTGGCGAGATCGACGGACATGGCGGACTCCGGGCCTGACGGGAAATGATCCCCCGCTATACTGACCGCGACGGGAGCGCGCAACGGGGGATTACCTTCAAGACGCCGTTCGCGTCCGGATCAGAGCGTCACGACACCACCGACAGCGGGCACTTCGACCTTGGTGCTGGCCGGTTCCATAGCGGCGACAAAGAGGTCCGGCGTCTGGTCCACGATCGGGAAAGAGCCGTAGTGACAGGGTAGCACGGTGCCGAATCTGAAGTAGCGCTGGCAGGCGAGCGCGGCCACGGCACCGCCCATCGTGAACCGGTCGCCGATCGGTACGAGGCCGATATCGGGCTGGTGGAGCTCCTGAATCAACGCCATATCCGAGAAGATGTCGGTGTCGCCCATGTGGTAGAGCGTCGGTGCGTCATCGAAATGCAGCACGAGGCCATTGGCACTGCCGAGCGAGTGCGAAACGCCATCCTCGGTGATCTGCGCGGAGGAATGCAGAGCGTTGACGAAGGTCGAGGAAAAGCCATTGAGGTGGATCGTGCCGCCGGTATTGCCCATTTCGAGCGCTGACACGCCACGTGAACCGAGCCAGGCGGCGAGATCGGCATTTGCGACGACGGTCGCGCCGGTTTCCTTGGCAAGCGCGATGGTATCGCCAACATGGTCGCCATGCCCGTGCGTGAGCAGGATATAGTCAAGACCTGCGGCCGCATCCTTGCGGGTCGATTCGTCGAAGGACGGATTGCCCGAGAAAAACGGATCGATCAGGATTTTGGCTTTTGTCGTCTCGATATGGAAAGCGGAATGGCCGAGCCATTTGATCTTCATGACATATCTCCTGTCATCTGTAGCGGGCGAGCCCCGAACGCCAGCGGTAAAAGCTCGCTGGTGAAATCCGTGCCCGCGGAGCATATGGAACATCGACAGGCAAAGACAAAGGCCGCCGGAGAGGATTCAGCATGAGCGTGATGACCATCGAGGAGCTTGCGGAGGCGCTGCTGCCGCGTCAGGCGATTGCCGGGCTCGATCTGGGCACCAAGACGATCGGCCTCTCCGTGTCCGATCTCGGCCGGGGGCTGGCGACGCCGCGAACGGTGATCAAGCGAACGAAGTTCACGCTCGATGCGGTCGCGCTGCTGGCATTCGCCGATAAGGAAAAGATTGCCGCCTTTATCATCGGTCTTCCCGTCAACATGGACGGTTCGCTCGGTCCGAGGGCGCAGGCAACACGCGCTTTCGTGCGCAACATGGAGCAGAAGACCGCCCTGCCCTTCGTCTACTGGGACGAGCGCCTGTCGACGGTGGCTGCCGAGCGCACGCTGATCGAGATGGACGTGTCGCGCGCCAAGCGGGCGGAGCGGATCGATTCGGCCGCCGCGTCCTTCATTCTTCAGGGTGCGCTGGACAGGCTTGCGTCGCTCGCACGCGCGGCAGCGTCCCCGGACGATTGATCGCGCCTGCGACGATACCAGGCGACGATCGCCTTGCGCTTGCGCAGCGCCAGAAGGCCGAAGACGATAAAGCTGTCCAGGATCATCGCGCGCGCCACGAGCGGCGGAATCGTCTCCGGGTCGATGCCGAGCACGTTGCCGTACATCTGGAATACGAGGTCGTTCGCCTCCCGCGAGAGCATGAAGATGCCGAAGCTGATGTCGTTATAGGACAGCATGTACCAGCTCGTCAGGAACAGGACCGGCCCGCCCCAGAGGATCAGAAGCCACTTCATGTCCGGTCTCCTCTGATGATCGATGCGCCACGGGCTCCCCAGGCGCCGATCGATGCCACAGCGCCGGTGGCGAGGACACAGGCGAGAAGAACGAATGCCGGCACGGCCACGTCCAGCGCGACAACCGCGAAGATCGACATGGGAATGAACGTCAGGGCTGCGCGCATGATGCAGGCTCCGTGCGGTTGCGATCCACCACACATGGAACGTTAACCTTGAGGAGGCAACGTCAACCTTTTGTTAAGGTTAACGGGCGGGATCTGCGTGCGCTGGACGGCGATCCATTCATTCAGATCGGCGATCAGCTGGAAGCGGGATAGAGAAGATCGACGATCATCGCGCTGTCGAATCGCGAATCGAGCATCCCGTAGGTGGAGCGCCAACCGGCTGCGAGCCGCGACTCCATGAACGCGTCCGCGATACGACCGGCACCGAGGCGGTAGAGTTCGGCGGCAGCAGCTGCGAGCGCAAGCTGCTCGACCAGCAGGCGAGCCGCCCCCTCGTCGCGCTCGCAGAGCGAAATGGCGGCGCGCAGCACATCGATGGTCTTTCGCGCGGCGGGTCCGAGATCTCGGCCGATGATCTCGAACAACGCCTCGAACAGCTCGCGGCCGCGCTTCAGCACGCGCAGCACGTCGAGCGCCATCACATTGCCGGACCCTTCCCAGATGGCATTGACCGGCGCCTCGCGGTAATGCCGGGCAATCGGTCGTTCTTCGACATAGCCATTGCCGCCGAGGCACTCCATCGCTTCGGCGATGAGCGTCGGCGCGGTTTTGCAGACCCAGTATTTGACCACCGGCGTCATGATACGGGCATAGGCCGCCTCTTCCGCGCTGTCACGTGCGCGGTCGAAGGCATCGGCAAGCCGGAAGGAAAGCGCGCTTGCGGCCGCCACATCCAGCGCCATATCGGCCAGCACGCGGGTCATCATCGGCTGCGCAACCAGCGGACGGCCAAGGACGGAGCGTCCACGGGTGTAATGTACGGCTTCGGCGAGGCTGGCGCGCATCATGCCCGCCGAGGAAAGGGCGCAATCGAGCCGCGTCAGCGTGACCATGTCAAGGATTGTGGTGATGCCCGCATCCGGCGCGCCGAGAATAAAGCCGAAGGTTTCCGAGAACTCGACCTCTGAGGAGGCATTCGAGCGGTTGCCGAGCTTGTCCTTCAGCCTCTGGAACCGCAATCCGTTTGCAGAACCGTCCTCCAGCAGGCGGGGTACGAGGAAGCAGGCCAGCCCCTCCCGCGTCTGGGCCAGCATGACGAAGGCATCGCTCATCGGCGCGGACATGAACCACTTATGGCCGGAAAGCCGGTAGATGCCCTCGCCCACCCGCTCGGCCGTGGAGACATTCGCGCGAACGTCCGTGCCGCCCTGTTTCTCTGTCATGCCCATGCCGATGGTGACGGCAGACTTCTGCATGAAAGGCCTGTTCGAAGCGTCGTACTTTCGCGACAGGATTTTCGGCGCCCATTCCTTCTGCACCATAGGGGTCGCGGCCATTGCGGCCAGAGAGGCGCTGGTCATCGTCAGCGGGCAGAGGTGGCCGCTTTCCAGCTGTGAGGTCAGGTAGAAACGGATAGCGCGGCTTTTGTGGTTGTGGCCGCGCTCGTCGGGCGCATCTTCCCAAACGGAGGAATGCAGACCCGCCGTCATGGAACGGCGCATCAGCGCATGCCAGGCGGGATGAAAATCCACCACGTCGAGCCGTTCGCCGCGCGGCCCGTGCGTGCGCAGCTGCGGCACGCCCTGGTTGGCCATGCGCGCGAGATCCTGCGCTTCCGGCGAGGTTACATAACGGCCGAGCCCGTCGAAATCGTCGCGCAACACCTTCGGCAGCCCGCTCGCGACGTCTGTCAGCAGGGGATCGGAACGATAGGCGTTGATGCCCGACCAGGGTTTCGGCTGGTTGAGGTCGTCAGGTGTCTGGTCAGGTCGAGTCACGGTCATGATCCGGTTCTAGCCGAAGTCCGGAACGTTAGGAACAGCACCGGATGCGCCCTCCCGCAAAATCGAATGTTGCCGTGATATTCGCCTTCGCGGCGCCGATGCGTGGGTGCCCGGAGCTGTTGTCCTCACCTGTTCTCACGCGCTGCCTTGCCGCTCACCCGCACAGGCTCTATAGAGCGCGGCAACGCGACCATCTGAGGCGGGCTTCCCATGGATTTCTTTCCGCATCGCCATCTTCTCGGCATCAAGGGCCTGAACGAGCGCGATATCACCGGACTTCTCGATCTTGCCGACGAGGCGGTCAAAATTTCCCGTCAGCGCGAGAAGAAAACCTCGACGCTGCGGGGTCTCACCCAGATCAACCTCTTCTTCGAAGCCTCCACCCGGACGCAATCCTCCTTCGAGCTTGCGGGAAAGCGGCTCGGGGCCGACGTCATGAACATGTCCGTCGGCAATTCCTCGGTGAAAAAGGGCGAGACGCTCATCGATACCGCGATGACGCTGAACGCCATGCACCCCGACGTTCTTGTCGTGCGCCACTCTTCGGCCGGTGCCGCCGCCCTGCTGGCGCAGAAGGTTTCCTGCTCTGTCATCAATGCCGGCGACGGCCAGCATGAGCACCCGACGCAGGCGCTGCTCGATGCGCTGACCATCCGGCGGGCCAAAGGCAAGCTGTCGCGCATCATCGTGGCCATTTGCGGCGATGTGCTGCATTCGCGTGTCGCCCGCTCCAACATCCTTCTTCTCAACCAGATGGGCGCACGCGTGCGCGTGGTCGCGCCGGCGACCCTCCTGCCGTCGGGCATCGCCGACATGGGCGCAGAGGTCTATCACTCGATGGAGGAGGGCCTGAAGGACGCGGATGTCGTGATGATGCTGCGCCTGCAACGCGAGCGCATGGCCGGCGCCTTCGTGCCCTCGGTGCGCGAATATTTCCGCTATTACGGTCTCGACGCTGAAAAGCTGAAAGCCGCCAAGGAGGATGCGCTCGTCATGCATCCCGGCCCCATGAACCGCGGCGTCGAGATCGCCTCCGAGATCGCCGACGGACCGCAGAGCGTTATCGAGCAGCAGGTCGAGATGGGCGTTGCCGTTCGCATGGCCGTCATGCAAGCACTGCTCGTTTCGCAACATCAGGGCGGCCTCAACAATCAGGGTTCCCGCGCATGACCGATCTTATCCTCACCAACCTGCGCATCCTCGATCCGTCGCGCAACCTCGACGAAACCGGGGCTATCCTTATTCGCGACGGCGTGATTCTGGCCGCAGGCAGCGATGCGGCCAACCAAGGGATACCGGAAGGCGCAACCGTTCAGGATTGCCGGGGTCTCATCGCGGTCCCCGGCCTCGTGGATGCCCGCGTTTTCGTCGGCGAACCCGGTGCCGAGCACCGCGAGACGATCGCGTCCGCGGCGCAGGCGGCCGCCGTCGGCGGCATCACGTCCTTCATCGCCATGCCGGATACCGATCCTGTCATCGACGACATCGCGCTGGTCGAGTTCGTCATGAAAACGGCACGCGACAAGGCGGCCGTCAATGTCTATCCCGCTGCCGCGCTGACCAAGGGTCTGCACGGAACCGAGATGACCGAGTTCGGCCTTCTCAGCGAAGCCGGCGCCGTCTGCTTCACCAATGGCCGCGAAGCCCTGCACGATACGCTCGTGCTCCGCCGCGCGATGACCTATGCCCGCGAGTTCGGCATGGTGATCGCGCTCGAATCGCGCGACAAATATCTCGGCGCCGGTGGCGTCATGAACGAAGGTCTGCTTGCCAGCTGGCTGGGCTTGTCCGGTGTGCCGCGAGAGGCGGAAATCATTCCGCTGGAACGCGACCTGCGCGTCGCAGGCCTGACCCGCGCCGCCTACCACGCCGCGAAGATTTCGCTGCCGGAATCGGTCGATGCCATCGCGCTCGCCAAGGCCCGCGGTGTCAACGTGACTTCGGGGATCTCGATCAATCATCTGTCCCTGAACGAAAACGATATCGGGGAGTACCGCACCTTCTTCAAGCTGACGCCGCCGCTGCGCGGTGAGGACGACCGCAAGACCATGGTCCAGGCGCTGGCGGACGGGCGGATCGACATCATCGTTTCCTCGCATGATCCGCAGGATGTCGATACCAAGCGCCTGCCCTTTGCGGACGCCGCCGACGGTGCGATCGGCCTCGAGACGATGCTCGCCGCCGCACTGCGGCTTCACCATAGCGGCGAAGTCCCGTTGATGCGCCTGATCGACGCGCTCTCCACGCGCCCGGCGCAGATCTTCGGGCTCGATGCGGGCACGCTGAAGCCCGGCGCGAAAGCGGATATCACGCTGATCGATCTCGATGAGCCATGGATCGTCTCCAAGGAGGCCATCGTCTCGCGCTCGAAAAATACGCCGTTCGAAAATGCCCGCTTTACGGGCCGCGCGGTTCGCACCTATGTTGCGGGAAAGTGCGTGTACAGCCTGTAGGAGGCTGACGCGAGGGGACATTCATGGACGTTTTCATGTGGCCGCTGCCGGCTCTGCCGACGCTCGGCTTCCTTCTTTTCGGCTACCTGCTCGGCTCGATTCCGTTCGGCCTTCTCCTGACGCGAGCGGCGGGGCTCGGGGATGTGCGCAAGATCGGTTCGGGCAATATCGGCGCCACCAACGTGCTGCGAACCGGCAACAAGAAGCTCGCGGCCGCGACCCTGCTGCTGGACGCGCTGAAGGGAACGCTGGCGGCAGCCGTCGGCTATCACTTTCTTGGCCCGGAGGCGGGCATCGCCGCAGGATTCGGCGCCTTCCTCGGGCATCTCTTTCCGGTCTGGCTCGGCTTCAAGGGTGGCAAGGGAATCGCGACCTATATCGGCGTGCTCCTCGGCCTTGCACCGCTCGTCGTCCTCGTCTTCGCCGCCTGCTGGCTGATCGTTGCCAAGGTAACGCGCTATTCCTCGCTGTCGGCGCTGATCGCCACGGTCGTGGTGCCCGTCGTGCTCTTGGTCGCCGGCTATGGGCGCATCGGCCTTCTTTTCGTGGTCCTGAGCGTCATCACCTGGATCAAACACCGCGCCAATATCGAGCGGCTGATCGCGGGAACGGAAAGCCGGATCGGCCAGAAAGGATAATCTTCGATGAGCGACAGCGCGAAGGGCCAGACAAGCAAGGGCATCGCGCTGACGGATCGTCAAAGATTGGCGTGGCTGCGCCTTATCCGCTCCGACAATGTCGGTCCCGTCACCTTCCGCGATCTTATCAACCATGTCGGATCGGCCGAGACAGCGCTGGAGATGCTGCCGGAACTCTCGCGCCGTGGTGGCTCCTCGCGCGCCATCCGCATCGCCACGGTGGCGGAAGCCGAGCGGGAACTGACGATGGCCGCCCGCTGCGGCGCGCGATTCGTCGGCATCGGCGAACCCGACTATCCCGCAGCGCTTCGCCAGATCGACGGCGCACCGCCGCTTCTCGCCGTCAAGGGTCGCGCGTCCACCGGCACAGTGCCGGCGCTTGGCATCGTCGGCGCCCGCAATGCCTCCATCAGCGGCGCCAAGTTCGCGGCCATGATCGCGCGTGATGTCGGGCGGGCGGGCTATACGATCATCTCCGGGCTCGCGCGCGGCATCGACACGGCAGCGCACCGCGCAAGTCTCGACACCGGCACCATTGCCGTTCTGGCCGGCGGCATCGACAAGCCCTATCCGCCCGAAAACGTACCTTTGCTCGACGAGATCACCCAAGGCGCGGGCCTTGCCATCACGGAGATGCCGTTCGGATGGGAGCCACGCGCCCGCGACTTCCCCCGCCGCAACCGGCTGATTGCCGGCGTCGCACTCGGGCTCGCCGTCGTGGAGGCCGCAGGTCGATCGGGATCGCTGATCACGGCACGCTACGCCGCAGATTTCGGGCGTCTGGTCTTTGCGGTGCCGGGATCGCCGCTCGATCCGCGGTGTCACGGCACGAATGGCCTGCTGAAAGACGGCGCCGTCGTGACGACGGAAGCGCGGGACATTCTGGAGGCGCTGGCGCCCCTCAGCCGCATCGATCTTTTCGACCAGCCTCAGGCGCGCGAGGCGGAGCGCGAGATGGAAAGCGGAACGGAGGGACGGTCCATGGCTGCGCTACCGGGCGACAGGGAGCGCGAGGCAATCATCGATGCGCTCGGGCCGACGCCGGTCGAGACCGACGACATCATCCGCCATACGGGCCTTGCCGCCTCTGCGGTCTATCTCGTGCTGCTAGAGCTTGATCTTGCCGGGCGGCTTCATCGCCACCCCGGTGGCCTCGTTTCCCTTGATCCCCTTGGCTGACAAAGCACGCCGACCGGAAAGGAGATCGCCCGTCTCCACATAAGCCATCTCCAGGAGATAGCAGAGCATATCCGCTCCCTTCTCGTCGGCGACGCCGCGCAACTCTCCGAGCATCTGACGAATATAGGCAAGACTTTCGTCGGCGGGCTTCGCGGGGACAGAAGCGTCATTATATACGGGCACCATGAATACGTCCTGTTGGGCTTGGCCTTCATCCCGAGCACGCAGCCGACAGCCTACGCGGCAACAACCTGTACGGCTATCACCACGGCTTGGCCGTCACTGCACTCTCTCGTCTCCGACAGACGATAACTCAAATATTTCTAATTGCAATAATAAGATTATCCCTCAAAGGTTGCAGCGCGTTGTATTCGGTGTTTTCGGGCCGTCTCATGCGAGGTGGTGCAGGAAGATCGTCAAACGCCTGCAAATGAAGAGGTTGCGAGCCTCTCACCCGTTCATGCAAACTGGCTAATTTCACGGTCGCCACTTGACCGCGACGAAATCCCCCTCCATGTCGGGGCTTCAAAAGTTCCCGGCGTGACGGCTGAGGGAAGTCCGTCACCCCTCTTCTATGGTTGCTGAATCCTATGACCATGAATGTCGTCGTCGTTGAATCGCCGGCCAAAGCAAAGACCATCAACAAGTATCTCGGCCCCGGCTACACGGTTCTGGCCTCGTTCGGTCACGTTCGCGACCTTCCGGCCAAGGACGGCTCGGTGAAGCCGGATGAAGACTTCGCCATGCTGTGGGAGGTGGACAGCGCATCCGCCAAGCGGATGAACGACATCGGCACCGCCTTGAAGAATGCCGACGGCCTTATTCTCGCGACCGACCCGGATCGCGAAGGTGAGGCGATCTCCTGGCATGTGCTGGATCTTCTGCGCAAAAAGAAGCTGATCGGCGACAAGCCGGTGAGCCGCGTCGTCTTCAACGCCATCACCAAGAAGGCCGTGCTCGACGCGATGGCCAATCCGCGCGACATCGACGTGCCCTTGGTGGATGCCTATCTGGCACGCCGCGCCCTCGACTATCTCGTCGGCTTCAACCTGTCGCCCGTCCTGTGGCGCAAGCTGCCAGGCGCCCGTTCGGCCGGCCGCGTCCAGTCCGTCGCGCTGCGCCTCGTCTGCGATCGCGAGTCGGAGATCGAACGGTTCGTCTCCGAAGAATACTGGAACCTCTCCGCCATCCTGAAGACGCCGCGTGGCGACGACTTCGAAGCACGCCTTGTTTCGGCCGACGGCAAGCGCCTCCAGGCGCGCTCGGTCGGCAACGGCGAACAGGCAGGCGACCTCAAGGCCCTGCTCGAAGGCGCGTCCTACGTCGTCGATACGGTTGAGGCGAAGCCGGTCAAGCGGAACCCATCGCCGCCCTTCACCACCTCCACGCTGCAGCAGGCGGCATCCTCCAAGCTTGGCTTCTCCGCGTCGCGCACCATGCAGGTCGCACAGCGCCTCTACGAAGGTCTGGACCTCGGCGGCGAGACGGTCGGTCTCATCACCTATATGCGAACCGACGGCGTGCAGATGGCCGCGGAAGCGATCGATGCCGCCCGCAGCGCCATCGGCGACCAGTTCGGCGCGCGCTACGTGCCGGAAAAGCCGCGCCTCTATTCGACCAAGGCGAAGAACGCGCAGGAAGCGCACGAAGCCGTTCGCCCGACGGACTTCACCCGCACGCCCGACCAGCTGCGCCGCTTCCTCGATGCCGACCAGCTTCGCCTCTACGACCTGATCTGGAAGCGCGGCATCGCCAGCCAGATGGCGTCTGCCGAAATCGAGCGGACGACGGTCGAAATCCTCGCTGAAAACGGAGACCGCAAGGCCGGCCTGCGTGCTGTCGGTTCCGTCATTCGCTTCGACGGTTTCATCGCCGCTTACACGGACCAGAAGGAAGATGGCGAGCAGAGCGATGACGGCGAGGACGAAGGCCGCCTGCCCGAGATCAAGGCGCGCGAAGCCGTGGCCAAGCAGAAGGTCAACGCAAGCCAGCATTTCACCGAGCCGCCACCGCGATATTCCGAAGCAAGCCTGATCAAGCGGATGGAAGAGCTCGGCATCGGCCGTCCCTCGACCTATGCCTCGACGCTCGCAACCCTGCGGGACCGCGAATATGTCGTGATCGACAAGCGCAAACTGATACCGGAAGCCAAGGGCCGCCTGGTCACCGCGTTCCTCGAAAGCTTCTTTCACCGTTATGTCGAGTATGATTTCACGGCCTCGCTCGAGGAGAAGCTCGACCGGATTTCGGCTGGCGAGCTGAACTGGAAGGACGTGCTTCGCGACTTCTGGAAGGACTTCTTCGCGCAGATCGAGGACACCAAGGAGCTGCGCGTCACCAACGTGCTCGACGCCCTGAACGAGGAACTCGCGCCGCTCGTCTTCCCCAAGCGCGAGGACGGCAGTGATCCCCGGATCTGTCAGGTCTGCGGCACCGGCAAGCTGTCGCTGAAACTCGGCAAGTACGGCGCGTTCGTCGGCTGCTCGAATTATCCGGAGTGCAACTTCACGCGGCAGCTGTCGTCCGACGGCGATGCGGAGGCGCAGGCATCCAACGAGCCGCAGGCGCTGGGCAAGGACCCGCATACGGACGAAGAGATCACGCTTCGCAATGGCCGTTTCGGCCCTTACGTCCAGCGCGGCGAGGGCAAGGAAGCCAAACGCTCCAGCCTGCCGAAGGGATGGACACCGGCGAGCATAGACCATGAGAAGGCCCTGGCGCTTCTGTCGCTGCCGCGCGACATCGGCCAGCACCCGGAAACCGGCAAGATGATCTCGTCCGGCCTCGGACGCTATGGCCCGTTCATCCTGCATGACGGGAAATACGCCAATGTCGAGACCATCGAGGACGTGTTCTCGATCGGCCTCAACCGCGCCGTCTCGGTACTGGCGGACAAGGCGTCCAAGGGGCCAGCGGGTCGCGGGGCGGCTGTCGCCGCGCTGAAGGAACTCGGGGAGCATCCCGATGGGGGCGCCATCACCGTTCGCGATGGGCGCTATGGACCCTATGTCAACTGGGGCAAGGTCAATGCGACGCTGCCCAAGGGCAAGGATCCGACATCCGTGACGCTCGAAGAGGCACTGCCGCTTCTGGCAGAACGTGCGGGCAAGGCGAAACCTGTGAAGGCCAAGGCCGTTAAGGCGAAGACTGCAAAGCCTGCCAAGGCTGCGGCCTCAGCGGATGGCGCCGGGAAGGTTGCGAAACCTCGGGCCGCTGCGAAGGTCAAGCCTGCGGCGAAGACGACGGCAAAGACGAAAGCGGCTGCGAAACCCAAGACGGCAGCTGCTGCGAAGGCACAGAAGGGATAGACCGTGAGCAAATCGCCCCGCATCGGCATGAGACGGACCGCAAAACCCTCGGTCCGGCTGGCCCGTGCGGGCACGGCCCTGCCGCCTGCCGATGACACGCCCATCATCCATGGCGCGGTCCCACCGCGCGACGTGCTCATGCGTTTCATTGCTGAGAACCCTGACAAGGCTTCCAAACGTGAAATCTCCCGGGCTTTCGGTCTGAAGGGCGAAGCGCGTATCGAGCTGAAGGCGGCTCTGCGGGATCTCGAAGATGACGGTCTCGTGGAAAAGAAACGCAAGTCGCTTGTGCGTCCGGGCGCCCTGCCCCCGGTGACCGTTCTGGATATCACCACGCGCGACAAGGATGGCGAGCTTGTGGCTCGCCCGGCCGAGTGGCCCGAGGATGCGGGTGTCGCACCGGCCGTCCTGATCCGCCAGTCGAGCGTCGCCAAGGCCAAGGGCAAGATGCCTGTCGGCGGCATCGGCGACCGGGTGCTCGCCAAGATCTTCCCCTCAAAGGAGCCGACAGGTCCGGCCTATACCGGGCGCATCGTGAAGGTGCTCGACCGCCGCCGCAGCGCCAATGCCGCGCTCGGCGTCTTCCGCGAGATGCCGGCCGGCACCGGTCGCATCATGCCGATCGACAAGCGCGGCGAGGAGATGGACGTCGAGGCGAGCGGCGTCGGCGAGGCGAAGGATGGCGATCTGGTCGAGGTCGAAATCGTTCGCTCCGGCCGATTCGGCCTCGCCAAGGCAGAGGTGAAGTCGGTCATCGGCTCCGTCGCATCGGAAAAGGCGATCTCCATGATCGCGATCCACGCGCATGGCATTCCCTACATCTTCCCCGATAGCGTCATTCGCGAAGCGGAAGCCGCCGGTCCGGCCACCATGTCGCATCGGGAAGACTGGCGCGCCTTGCCCCTGATCACCATCGACCCGGCAGACGCCAAGGACCATGACGACGCCGTGCACGCGGAACCCGACACATCGCCGGAGAACGAGGGCGGCGTCATCGTCACCGTCGCGATCGCCGACGTCTCCTGGTATGTGCGCCCGAAATCTGCACTGGATAACGAGGCGCTGAAGCGCGGCAATTCCGTCTACTTCCCGGACCGGGTTGTCCCCATGCTGCCCGAGCGCATCTCGAACGAATTGTGCTCGCTGAAGGAGACCGTGGACCGACCGGCACTGGCCGTTCGCATGCGCTTCACCAGCGAAGGCCGGAAGATCGGGCACACCTTCCATCGAATCATGATGAAGAGTGCTGCCAAGCTCTCCTACCAACAAGCGCAAGCCGCCATCGACGGCGCGCCCGATGACAAGACGGGACCGTTGCTCGAGCCGATCCTCAAGCCGCTATGGCATGCCTATCGCACCCTCACCGTTGGACGGAACCGTCGCCAGCCGCTTGAGCTCAACATGCCCGAGCGTAAGATCCTCCTGAAGCCGGACGGCACCGTCGATCGCGTTTTCGTGCCGGACAGGCTCGATGCGCACAAGCTGATCGAGGAGATGATGATCCAGGCGAACGTGGCTGCGGCCGAGACACTGGAGATCAAGCGTCAGCCGCTCGTCTACCGCGTCCACGATGCACCCTCGCTCGCCAAGCAGGAGACGCTGCGCGAATTTCTGGCCACGCTCGACCTCACGCTGGTCAAGGGCGGCAACATGCGCGCCAACCACTTCAATGGCATTCTTGCGAAGGCCGAGGACCAGCCCTACGAGACCATCGTCAACCAGATGGTGCTCCGCTCGCAGAGCCAGGCCGTCTACAGCCCCGAAAACATCGGCCATTTCGGCCTGAACCTGATGAAGTATGCACACTTCACCTCGCCCATCCGGCGCTACGCCGACCTGATCGTGCATCGCGCGCTGGTTGGCTCGCTCGGGCTCGGCGAAGGCGGCATTACGCCTGCTGAGGAAGGCGCGCTGGAGGACATCGCCGCGGAAATCTCCACCTTCGAGCGACGCGCGATGGCAGCCGAGCGCGATACGATCGACCGGCTCATCGCGCACCATCTGAGCGGCCGCGTGAACGAGGAGTTCGATGGCCGCGTGTCGGGCGTCACAAAGTCAGGCCTGTTCATTTCGCTGCCGCAATATGGCGCTGACGGTTTCGTGCCGATCTCGACGCTCGGGCGCGACTACTTCATCTTTGATGAGGCGCATATGGCGCTGGTCGGCGACAAGACCGGCCTCGGCTATCGCCTTGGGGACGAGGTGCGCGTGAAGCTGGTGGATGCCGTGCCGCTGGCTGGCGCCTTGCGCTTTGAAATGCTGGACGAGGGCCGCAAGATGCCGACAGCCACGCGCTCCTTCCACAAGGCCGGACGCCGGGACAAAGCCGGGGCCCGCAAAGCGCCCGGCACCCGCCCGCCGCGCGGGCGGCGCTGACCCCGATGGCGGACAGTGACGGTACGAGACAGAGCGATGCAGGCCCTGCTATGGAGACGCTGCATCTTGGCGACGCACCGGTCGGTGAGCGTCCGGTCGGGCGCTCCATCCGGCGCGGACTGTTCAACCGCTGTCCCAATTGCGGCCAGGGCCGTATGTTCGGTCGGTTCCTCAAGGTCAAGGATACCTGCTCGGTCTGTGGAGAAGAGCTTCATCATCATCGTGCTGACGATTTTCCGCCGTATATCGTCGTCACGATCGTCGGCCATCTGGTGCTCGGAGGCTTCATGATGACGGAAATGCTGGTAACGCTGTCGAACTGGCAGCACCTCGCCATCTGGGTGCCGATCACGATTGCCGGCTCGATAGCCCTCATGCAGCCGGTCAAGGGCGGCGTCGTCGGGCTGCAATGGGCCTTGCGCATGCATGGCTTCGGCGGGCACGAGGACCGACCGGAAGACGAATTGCCGTCGCAGGACCGCGCCTGATGCGCATCGACAATGCTGCGAGCATCGGCGCATCTAAGGCCGTCATCGCACCGGAGAAGGCTCTGCGCCCGCGCCTTGCCGCCTCCATTCTTCTTCTCGACCGCAGCGGCGGTAGCGTGCGCGTTCTCGTCGGCCGACGCAGCAAGAAGCATGTCTTCATGCCGGACGTCCACGTCTTCCCCGGCGGGCGGCGAGACCCCGGCGATCACCGGATCGCCTTTGCAAGCGACCTCCCGGCCGCTCTGCTCGACCGCCTCGTCGGCATCTATCGCGGGCGCCTGTCGGTTTCCGCCGTACGTGCGCTGGCGCTTGCCGCCATGCGGGAATTGCATGAGGAGACGAGCCTGATTGTGGGACCGCCCTGCAAGCCTCGTTTTCCAGCCGGCCTTCCGTTCCGTCCCCAACTCGACCGCCTGCGCTACGTTGCCCGCGCACTGACGCCGCCCGGGCATGTCAGGCGATTCGACACCCATTTTTTCGCGCTATTCACAGACGAGGTCGACCTCGACCTTTCCGGATTGCAGGACAGCCGGGAGCTTGAGGACCTGCGCTGGGTCCCCGTGAAGGATCCTTCCGAGGTCTCCATCCCCGATATCACCGCGCGTATTCTCGAAGCCTTGCACACGAGGCTTGACGCCGACCCTCTGCTCGGCTTTGACGGCACCGTGCCGTATTTCCACGTCCGGAATGGACGCCCCATCCGCGATCTTCTGTGAGGACACCGAATGTCTCAGACGACCCCTGGCTCGTCTCGGCCGGTTGAGGATATCCATTGGCTGTCGCTGATCGCGGCGCTTGCTGCCGTCACCACGGTCGGCATCGCCATCGGCCTCGGCGTGCCTCTTCTCAGCTTCATCATGGAGCGCCGCGGCGTCTCCTCGACGCTGATCGGCCTCAACTCCACCGTGGCCGGCCTCGCCTCCATGGTCGCAGCCTCGTTCACCACAAGGCTCGCCCACAAATTCGGCGTGGCGCAGGTCATGGTGTTTGCCGTTCTGCTGGCCGCCGCTCCGGCACTGGGCTTTTACTTCGTCGAGAATTTCTGGCTCTGGTTCCCGCTGCGGATCGTCTTTCAAAGCGGCATCACGATTCTCTTCGTGCTCTCCGAGTTCTGGATCAACGCCACGGCACCCTCTCACCGCCGTGGGCTGGTATTCGGTATCTACGGCACGGTCCTGTCGCTCGGCTTTGCCGCCGGGCCCCTGCTCTTCTCCCTGCTTGGCAGCGAAGGCATCCTGCCCTTCGCAGTCGGCGCCGGAATCATTCTGCTCGGTGCGATCCCGATCATCATAGCCCGCAAGGAAAGCCCCGATATCGACGAGATGCCGGAGATGCACTTCCTGCGCTACGTCTACATGGTCCCCATGGCGACGGCCGCCGTCTTCGTGTTCGGCGCGGTCGAATATGGCGGTCTGTCGCTCTTCCCGGTTTACGGCACGCGCGTCGGGTTCTCCGAATCGCAGGCAGCGCTCCTGCTCACCATCATGGGCGTCGGCAATCTCATCTTCCAGATCCCGCTCGGTCTCCTTTCGGACCGCATGAAGGACCGCCGCAAGCTTCTCGTAGCGCTCACCGTCATCGGCTTTGCAGGTGCGCTCAGCCTACCCGCCTTGTCGACCAACTGGTACGCGCTGGCGACGATCCTGCTTCTCTGGGGCGGCATCATCTCCGGCCTCTATACGATCGGCCTCAGCCATCTCGGCTCGCGCCTTCACGGGCCGGAGCTCGCCGCCGCCAATGCGGCCTTCGTCTTCTGCTACGCGCTCGGCACCGTCGCAGGGCCGCAGGTCATCGGTGCTTCGATGGATGTGTTCGGCAATCACGGCTTCGCGTGGTCGATCGCCGGATTCTTCGGGCTTTACATCGTGCTTTCCCTGGTTCGCCTGGTTTATAACCCGAAACAGGGTTGACTTTTCGGGCGCGATTTGTAGTTTCGCGCCAAGCTCGCCGGGACCTTCTTCGAAGTCCGGCTTTGTTATTTAAGAAGGCAGGACGACCATGGCGAAAGCTGCAAAAATCAAGATCAAGCTGCTGTCGACGGCCGACACAGGTTTCTTCTACGTGACCTCGAAGAACAGCCGCACGAAGACAGACAAGTTCAGCATGACGAAGTACGATCCGGTCGTGCGCAAGCACGTCGAGTTCAAGGAAACCAAGATCAAGTAAGATCTTGCTTTCATCGTGTAAAAAGGCGCCGACGACTTCGTCAGGCGCCTTTTTTGCGTCTGCGGGATTCTGCCGTGGTTGCGGCCTCCCGCTGTGCAGCAGCGGAGGTCGGGACAAACGAAAAACGCCGCTCCTGGAACAGAAGCGGCGTTGAAAGGATGCCGGCCGGCACGCAGAGCGGCACGAGGAACCACTGATACGTACCGGCCGACGACCCCACGACCCAGGAGATGCGGCGGACCTGACATCATGGGGTAACTGATCGGCTTGGGAGCTTGACACTTCCCCTGCATAAGAACATCGGCGAGATACAGAAGAAAATCAATGAAATCTTAAAGCTTGGTTCGCTTTGATACAGTCATGGTTAACAAGATCCATGACGTGCAGGCCGATTCGGGAGAAATTGCGGCGTTTTTCCACCACAGGTCGCCGGAATTGCCAACGCGCCGCACAACTGCGTGATGACGCGCTGGCGTAGCATTACATATCCGGATGTCAGTAACGCGACGGTCGTCTGTCTCGCGACCGATTCGCAAACTTTCGCTCAGGCCGCTGCTCCGACAACTTGGTTCCGCCCGTTGCGCTTTGCCTGATACAGCGCGGTATCCGCACGCTTGAGGAAACTGTCCGGCGTTTCACCAGCCGGGTCGAGCACCGCGATCCCCATGGATGCCGTGATCGTCAGTTCCTTGCTATGATCCTGCACCAGGAACGGCGTCGTCTCGACGCTTGCGCGGAGGCGCTCGGCAATGGCGCTTGCCGTAGGCGCATCCGTGTCCGGCATGATCAGCACGAACTCCTCACCGCCGAATCGGCAGGCGAGATCGGCACCGCGAACGGTGCTGCGCAGGCGCCGGGCAAATTCGCGCAGAACCTCGTCTCCCGCGTCATGCCCATGCGTGTCGTTGACGACCTTGAAGCGGTCGATATCCGTGACGCAGATCGACAGGCTGCGGCCGCGCTTCGTGGCGCGCTCGATCATAAGCTTGAGATGGTTGTCGAGATAGCGACGGTTGTGAAGCCCCGTCAGTCCATCCGTGATGGCCAGTTCGATGGTCTGATGGACGCTGAGCCTGAGGCGGTCGTTACACTGCTTGCGACGGATCTGTGTCAGCGACCGCGCGATCAGTTCGTTCGGGTCGATCGGCCGCATGATGTAATCGGTAACGCCGAGGTCGAGGGCGCGCACCACGAGATCTTCAGCGCCCTGCTCGGCCACAAGAAGAATCGGGATGTAGCGTGTGCGCTCCAGCGAGCGAAGCTGCGAGCAGAGCCGCAGCGGGTCGTAGTCGTCGAAATTCGCATTGACGATGACGAGGTCGAATGACTGTTCCGCCGCTTCGAAGAGAGCCGCCTGCGGGTCGCTCATGATCGTGAGGCCGGCAACCGGCTTCAGGGCTCGGGCAATGCGATCCTGAGAGCTGGCACGGGCATCCACGAGGAGGATATTGCCCGGCTCGTCGGGGCGCTCTGCGTTTGAAAGATCCTCGAAGCCGACGCTCTTTGCCGTCTCGGCGCGAAGGCGCAATTCATCGCTCACATTCTTCAGGCGAACGAGGCTCTTTACCCGCGACATCAGCTGCAGATCGTTGACAGGCTTGGTCAGAAAATCGTCCGCGCCGGCCTTCAGGCCTCGCACCCGGTCGGATGGCTGGTCGAGCGCAGTCACCATGACGACGGGAATATGCGCCGTCTTCGGGTTCGCCTTCAGCCGTTCGCAAACTTCGAAACCGTCGATGCCAGGCATCATGATGTCGAGAAGAATGATGTCGACCGGGCGGCTGTCGCATATGGCAAGCGCCTGATAGCCATCGGCGGCCGTGAGGACGTCGAAATACTCCGCGACAAGCCTCGCCTCCAGCAACTTGACGTTTGCCGGGATGTCGTCGACGACGAGAATGCGTGCGGTCATGCGGTCGGTCCTATCCTATCGCCCCTCGTCCCGTTCGGCCCGAACGGGCCGATGCGAGGGGTTACATGATCACTCAAGCGCACCATCATGGCGGCGTCGTTGCGGCAGTCTCAGCTCTCGGTCAACCATCGCCCAGATAGGTCTTGATGGTTTCGATGAATTTCGGCACCGAAATCGGCTTCGAGACGTAGGCCTCGCAGCCTCCTTGCCTGATCCGTTCCTCATCGCCCTTCATGGCGAAGGCCGTGACGGCGATGACGGGAATGACGTGGAGCTCGTCGTCTTCCTTCAGCCACTTGGTGACCTCGAGGCCGGAAACCTCCGGCAACTGGATGTCCATGAGGATGAGGTCAGGCCGGTGCTTGCGCGCGAGGTCGAGCGCCTCCAGTCCATTCCGGGTCTGGATGGTCGTGTAGCCCGATGCCTCGATCAGGTCGCGGAAGAGCTTCATGTTCAGCTCATTGTCCTCTACGATCATTACCTGTTTCGGCATATCAGAACCTTCCCGCGTCTACGGCCGTGGCCGGGGGTCATTTCGCCAGCTGCAAGACGAGCATTCGCGCATGACTGGTGAAGAGTTAGGCCTATTTGGTTGAAAAAGAGGTAATCATGGGTCAGAAAAGCCAACGTGTTTCGGAATAGGGTGAAAACAGTGTCGACAGCCGATGAGACCGCCATTGCCGTGCTCGGCTGGCTTGCAGGCGAGCCCGAGCTTCTAAGCCGCTTTCTGGCACTGACGGGCACCGACCCGACCAGCCTGCGCGGCGCCGTGGGCGACCCCGGTTTCATGGCGGGGCTCCTCGATTTCCTCATGGATCACGAACCGACGCTGCTGCAATTCTGCGAAGCCACGGGAACGAAGCCGGAAACGGTGGCGCGCGCGCATGCTGCGCTCTCGGGCTTCCGCGGCGATACGGGCAGCGCATGACCATCGAGACGATCGATCCAAACACGCCACTCTGCTTCGATCACATCGCGTTGACCGACCGCCCGTTGATCGTCTGCGATATCGATGAGGTGGTCCTCGAATTCGTGACGCCCTTTCAGAACTTTCTGAAATCCGGTGGGCGAGACCTGTTGCCCCGGTCGTTTCGCTTACATGGCAACATCGTGCACATGGAGAGTGGCGAACCCGTGCCGGACGCCATGGTGCCCACGCTGCTGGAGGACTTCTTCCTGTCGCAGGACGATTGGCAGACACCCGCTGAGCAGGTGACCGAAACGCTTGCGGACCTCTCCGGCGAGGCAGACATCGTCTTCCTGACCGCCATGCCACCCCGCCACACGGACGTGCGCCGCAGGCTGCTCGACCGCCACGGGCTCTCGGCCTATCCTTTGCTGGCGACCGAAGCGCCCAAGGGGCCCGTCGTGAAGCGGCTTCACGATGCGCGCGATGTTCCCGTGGCCTTCATCGACGACATTCTGCGCAATCTGGAATCCGTGCGCGAGCATGCGCCCGATTGTCTGCTGATCCGCCTGATGGCCAATGTGGAGTTTCTGGCGATGGCGCCCGTGCCAAGCCAGGGCATCGAGAGCGCCGCGAACTGGAACGACGCCGCGCGGATCATCCGACAGCATTTCCTGCGCTGACGCCTGTTCACGTTCGAGAACAGCGGAACAGACGGACTTTGATTGTCCGGTGATCTCACCATTTGGTGATGGGGATAGCGCTTTTCGTGTGTCTTTTTGCGCCAGACGGCAAAGCTTCCTTAAATGTCTTACCGTAGCCTTCAGCCGGTTCGAATGATCCGGATGGTGTCGATGGTTTTGCGTTCTACTCTCGGTCTCGGGCTCCTGTTGCTCGCTCTCGCCAGCACGGCGACATATGCTGCCGACGGACAGGCACCGCTGCAGGTTGTCGTTTCTAAGGACAAGCAGTCGTTGGTCGTCTACGATGGCGACACGGTTGTTGCGACCTCGAAGGTCTCCTCCGGCAAGCGCGGACATGAGACGCCGACCGGCATCTTCTCCATACTTGAAAAACGCCGCTATCACGAATCCAATATCTATTCGAACGCGCCCATGCCCTTCATGCAGCGGCTGACATGGTCGGGCATCGCGCTTCACGCGTCCAACAGCGTCCCCTCCTATCCGGCCTCACATGGCTGCGTGCGCTTGCCGAATGCCTTTGCGAAGTCGCTTTACAAGATGACCGGACGCGGGCTGCATGTCGTGATCTCCGATCGCCAGATCGCGCCACAGCCGGTCTCCCACAGCTTTCTCTTCCAGCCGTCCGAGCCCGAGCCGCAACTCTTGTCGGATGCTACGCTGCGTCCTGCCATGTCGCAGATACCGAGCGGTAATGTCGAAGTGGCGATGAGCGAGCCAGCCGTCGCGGCACCCGCTGCCCACGCCGAGGACAATCGCGCACCGATTCGCATCCTCATTACCCGCCGGGGCGAGCGCGAACGCAATCTTGATGTCCAGGCGGCGTTGAACAGCCTCGGATATGACGCCGGCGTGCCGGATGGCGCACTGGGCACGCGGTCCACCACCGCCATCCGCGCATTCGAACTTGCGGAAGGCCGTGAGCCGAAAGGTCGCGTGACGCCGGAGCTGGTGGACGCGCTCTTCAAGAAGGCCAACCTGCCGCCGCCCGCCAACGGGCAGCTTCTGGTTCGCCGCGATTTCACGCCACTCTTCGAAGCGCCGGTGACGATCACGGAGCCGGAGATCGCTCTCGGCGCGCATTTCTACCAGTTTCAGGATATCGATGCGACGACGGGCAAGGGCAACTGGTTCTCGCTGTCCCTCGACAACGTCATCCCCAAGGCCATGAAATCGCGGCTGGGGATAACCGTTGATGACGATGCGCTCGCCTATAACGCGGCCACCCGCGTGCTCGACCGTATCCAGATGACGGCAGAGCTCCGCGAACAGGTCGAGGACGTCCTTGCTCCCGGCTCATCCCTTACCATCTCCGATATGGGCCTCGGCCCGGAAACCGGCCGCGGCACGGACTTCGTGACGATCACGCATCCGTCGAAGGGCTGATCTCACACGGGCATACAGCCAGGCTCAAGAGATCAGCTCGACGTCGATCACCCCGGGGGCTGTTTTCAGAGCAGCGGCGATCTCGGCGGAGATCCGATATTTGTCGCCCAGTTCCACCTCGATCTCGCGCTGACCGTTGTCCTTCACGATGATGAACGACACCTGCCCGTCACCCCTCGTGTTCAGATGGGTAGCAACGGAGCGGAGCGGTCCACTGTCGCGGACATAGACACGGAGCGCCTTCTGCATCTGGAACGAGCGCTCCTCCAGCGATTGCAGCGTCTGGATTCGCAGGCCGATCCCTTCCGGACGTTCCTCCGCCTGCACGGTCAGCACGAGTGATTTCCCCGGCTCCAGCAGGTCGCGATATTGCTGCAGCATTTCCGAAAACAGCACGGCCTCGAACTGTCCGGACGAATCCGAGAAGGTGACGATGCCCATCTTGTTGCCGGTGCGGGTCTTGCGCTCCTGCTTGGAGGTGACGGTGCCTGCCAGACGTCCCGCCGTATTGCCCTTCTTCACCGACAGAGCGAAGTCGGCAAAGGTCTGGCACCGGATCTTTGCGAGCAGGTCGTTATAGGTATCCAGCGGATGGGCCGAGAGGTAGAAACCGAGCACCTGGAACTCGCGTTGCAGCTTTTCCGACGCGAGCCATGGCGTAAAATCCGGGAGGCTGATCTTCTCCGGACCTGTCGCGGCTCCAGCGCCGAACATGTCGCTCTGGCCGCTGACTTTGTCGGTGAGCGCGCGTTGCGCGAAACCGAGGATCCGGTCGAGACCGCCGCTGAGTTGCGCCCGGTCGTAGCCGAAGCCGTCAAAGGCGCCGGCGAAGATGAGGCTTTCGAACACGCGGCGGTTCAAGAGCTTCGGGTCGATACGCAGGCAGAAATCCTCAAGGCTCTTGAACGGGGTCTCGCCTCGCACAGCCACGATATGATCGACGGCCGCCTCACCCACGCCCTTGATCGCCGAGAGCGAGTAGAAGATGCGATTGTCACCTGTCTCGAAGCGACGGAACGACGTCTGCACGGAGGGGGGAACCACGGTGATGCCGAGCCGACCGGCATCCTGCCGGAAATCGACCAGCTTTTCCGTGTTCCCCATGTCGAGCGTCATGGACGCTGCGAGGAACTCGACCGGATAGTGCGCCTTGAGATAAGCCGTCTGATAGGAAACGATGGCGTAGGCCGCCGCGTGGCTCTTGTTGAAGCCGTAATTGGCAAATTTCGCGAGCAGATCGAAGATCAAATCGGCCTGAGGCTTCGACACGCCGTTCTTCACGGCGCCATCCACGAAGCGCGCCCGCTGCATGTCCATCTCGGCCTTGATCTTCTTGCCCATGGCACGCCGCAGAAGATCGGCCTCGCCGAGCGAATAGCCGGACAGGACCTGGGCGATCTGCATCACCTGTTCCTGATAGACGATGACGCCCTGCGTCTCCTTCAGCAGATAGTCGATGGTGGGATGGATCGATTCGATCTCTTCCTCGCCATGCTTTCGAGCATTGTAGACGGGGATGTTTTCCATGGGGCCGGGGCGGTAGAGAGCGACAAGCGCGATGATATCCTCGATGCAGTCCGGCCGCATGCCGATCAGCGCCTTGCGCATGCCGGCACTTTCCACCTGGAACACGCCGACCGTATCGCCCTTCGACAGCATCTCGTAGGTCTTGGCGTCGTCCAGCGGCAGCGCTTCAAGAGCGACATGGATGTCGCGCTTCGCGATGAAATCGACCGCCGTCTTCAGCACCGTCAGTGTCTTCAGTCCGAGGAAGTCGAACTTCACGAGGCCGGCCTGCTCGACCCACTTCATGTTGAATTGCGTCACCGGCATATCGGAACGCGGATCGCGATACATGGGTACCAGCTTCGACAGCGGACGGTCGCCGATGACGATGCCTGCAGCGTGGGTGGATGCGTGGCGGTAAAGGCCTTCGATCTTCTGGGCGATATCGAGCAGGCGGCCGATGACCGGTTCCTTGTCGACCTCTTCCTGAAAGCGCGGCTCGTCCTCGATCGCCTTGGCGAGCGTGACGGGGTTGGCCGGGTTGTTCGGCACCATCTTACAGATCTTGTCGACCTGCCCGTAGGGCATTTCCAGCACACGACCGACGTCGCGAAGAGCGGCGCGTGCCTGTAGCGATCCGAACGTGATGATCTGCGCCACCTGCTCGCGGCCATACTTGGCCTGAACGTACCGGATGACCTCTTCGCGCCGGTCCTGGCAAAAATCGATATCGAAGTCGGGCATCGACACGCGTTCCGGATTGAGGAACCGTTCGAAGAGCAGCGAGAAGCGCAAGGGATCGACGTCGGTGATCGTCAGCGCATAGGCGACGAGCGATCCCGCGCCCGAGCCGCGGCCCGGACCGACCGGAATATCCTGCAGCTTCGCCCACTTGATGAAGTCGGCAACGATGAGGAAGTAGCCCGGAAACTTCATCCGTTCGATGACGCCGAGTTCGAAATCCAGCCGCTCGCGATAGTCCGTCTCGCTATAGCCGGGCGACAGGCCGAGCTTCTGCATCCGCTCTTCCAGACCTTCTATGGCCTGACGGCGCAGTTCGAGCGATTCCGCCCGTTCGGCCTCCGCCGGATCGTCGGACACACCGGTGAAGCGCGGCAGGATCGGTGCGCGGGTCTTCAGCACGAAGGTGCATCGCCGCGCGACCTCGATCGTGTTGTCGAGCGCTTCCGGCAGATCGGCGAACAGCTTCGCCATCTCCTGCCGGCTCTTGAGGTAGTGGTCGGGCGTCAGGCGGAAGCGGGTATCGTCAGACACCATCGCGTTATGTGCAACCGCCATCAGCGCGTCATGAGCATCATAGTCGCCAGGCGTGGGGAAGAAGGGTTCGTTGGTCGCCACCAGCGGCAGTTCCAGCCGGTAGGCAAGATCGATCATCCGGTTCTCATGCCGCTTGTCGTAGCGCCCGTGGCGCTGCAACTCGATATAAAGTCGATCATCGAAAAGCTCCATTAGGCAACGCGCCCTCGCCTCGGCAAGCGCTGCATGGCCGGAACGGATGGCGATATCGATCGGCCCGCCGGATGCGCCCGTCAAAGCAATGAGCCCGTCTGTGCCGATCTCCTTCAGCCAGGACAGGCAAATCCGGACACTTTGGTTGCCCTCCCCGCCGAGGTAGGCACGGCTGACGAGGTCCACGAGATTGACGTAGCCGGCATCCGTCGCCGCAATAAGAACGATGGCCGGAAGCTTGGCAAGGTGCTGCGCATGCCCGCGCTTCTCGCCCTCGACCTCATCCTCCATATCGATCGATAACTGGCAGCCGATCAGCGGCTGGATGCCGTCATCCATACATTTCAGTGAAAATTCAAGCGCCGCGAACAGATTGTTCGTGTCGGCGATCCCGATGGCCGGCTGCGCGTCGGCAACGGCCTTGCCAATGATCTTCTTGATCGGCAAAGCGCCTTCGAGAAGCGAGAAAGCCGAATGGGTTCTTAAGTGGACGAACTGCGGCGCAGGCTTGTCACCACTGCCCGTCCCGCCCGCAAAGCTTCCACCTGCATCCGCCATAGGTCACTCCGACTCTTGCATGAGATGAAAGCATACGCTCTTCGGCCATGCGAAGCGACAACGGCGTGGTGTTCTCCCCCGGAACTTCCGGGATTCCAGACCGGCGTTGTCCTAGAGGCCGAGGAGAAGGATAGAGAAGCTGGCAACGAACATGGCGATGGAGGTCAGTGCGGCGAGATCACGAAGGAAGTCGGACATGGCGTGCTCCTTTTGGTTATGTTCATCTTATGTTCTATTTCTGTTCGCGTTTCAAGTTCTGAATCTTATGGATGGTTAACAATTTTCGATGGGATTTTGGAGAGTTTGGGCCAGCGTCCGCTGTGCGAGAGCCGCCCGGGATGTTTGCCTGGGAATGCGGCGTGCGGGTCTCGGTACGCACGCACCGGCGTCGCGCCGGTGCCATGCGTGCCCTTCTTTCAGGACGAGGATCAGAAGGAGGCGATGACGCCAAGCATCAGGCGAGTTCGACGACCTTGCCGTCCTGAAGCGTGATGCGACGGTCCATCTTGGAAGCCAGATCGTAATTGTGCGTCGCGATCATCGCGGCCAGGCCGGATTGCTTGACGAGGGCCTTCAGCGCCTCGAAGACATAACCGGCCGTCTCGGGATCGAGGTTGCCGGTCGGCTCGTCGGCCAGGAGCACGAAAGGCGCATTGGCGACCGCCCGGGCGATCGCCACGCGCTGCTGCTCACCACCCGACAGCTCCGACGGACGATGATCGGCGCGGTGACCGATGCGCATATAATCGAGCAACGCCGAGGCGCGTTCGCGCGCCTCCTTCTTCGAGAGGCCGGCGATGAGCTGCGGCATCATGATGTTTTCCACGGCTGTGAATTCCGGCAGCAGATGGTGGAACTGGTAGACGAAGCCGATCTCGTTCCGGCGGATGGCTGTTCGCTCGGGATCACTGAGCGAGCCGCATGCCCGACCGTTGATCGAGACCTCACCGGCATCCGGGCGCTCCAACAGGCCGGCCAGATGCAGAAGAGTCGATTTGCCGGTGCCCGATGGCGCGACGAGTGCGACCGTCTGCCCGCCGAGAAGACGGAAGTCGGCGCCCTTCAGGATCGAGAGCGCCTGTTCGCCCTGACTGTAGTGGCGCTCGACGCCGGAAAGCTCTAGTGCCACGCGAGGGGCCATCATATCGTTCCTGTCACTCGTAACGCAGCGCCTGGACGGGATCCAGTCGGGAGGCCCGCCATGCGGGGAAGATGGTTGCCAGGAACGACAGTCCGATGGCCATGCCGACGACCGCGACGGTCTCGCCGAGATTCATATCGGCGGGCAGCTGGCTGAGGAAATAGAGCTCCGGGTTGAAGATCGTCGTGCCCGAGATCCATGAGAAGAACTGGCGGATCGATTCGATATTCAGGCACACGACAACACCCAGCCCCACACCCGCCAGCGTGCCGACGATGCCGATGGCCGCACCCGTCATGAAGAAGATGCGCATGACCGCGCCGGAGGACGCGCCCATGGTGCGTAGAATGGCGATGTCGCTGCCCTTGTCCTTCACCAGCATGATCAGGCCCGACACGATATTCAGCGCCGCAACCAGAACGATCAGGGTCAGGATCATGAACATGACGTTGCGCTCGACCTGAAGCGCCGAGAAGAAGGTCTTGTTGCGGTCTCGCCAGTCGCTGATCAGCACCTGCCTCTGGGCGGCGTCTTCCACAGGCTGGCGCAGGCTGTCGACGAGATCCGGCTTCTCCACGAAGAGCTCGATCGACTGCGCGATGCCCTCGGCATTGAAGTAGAGCTGCGCCTCCTCCAGCGGCATGAAGATGATCGACGCGTCATATTCCGACATGCCGATCTCGAAGATCGCGGACACGGTATAGGACTTCACGCGCGGATTGACGCCCATGGGCGTCACATCGCCTTCCGGCGCCACCAGCGTGATCGTGCTGCCGGCCTGGAGGCCGAGCTGGTCGGCCATGCGCGAGCCGATGGCGACGCCGCCGCCCGTCGCATAACCGGTCAGATCGCCTGATTTCAGGTGATCGGAGATCGACTTCATCTTCACGAGATCATCGGCGCGCACGCCGCGCACGAGCGCGCCGGTGCCCGCCCCGCCGGGACCGGAAGCCAGCGTCTGCCCCTCGATCATCGGGATCGCCATGGTGACGCCCTTGATGCCGGAGAAGCGCGTCGCCAGATCGGCGTAGTTGTCGAGCGGGCCATCCAGCGGCTGCACGATCATGTGGCCGTTGATGCCCAGAATACGGGAGATGAGTTCCGTCCGGAACCCGTTCATCACCGCCATGACGATGATGAGCGTGGCGACACCGAGCATGATGCCGATGAAGGAGAAACCGGCAATGACGGAGATGAACGCTTCCTTGCGGCGCGAGCGCAGATAGCGCCATGCGACCAGCCGCTCGAAGGTCGAAAACGGACGGCTGGAAGCAGCCTTCGACGGCTTTTCACCGGACGGCGTTTCCTTCGGCGGTGCGCCCTTCGAGGCTGTCTTCAGTCCGGCCTTGGGCGGCGTCGCCGATGCCTTTGCCGGTTTCGGGTCCGTGGAAGGGGCGCTCATGCCTTGTCCTTATTTCGCAGCGGTCAGCTTGTTGATCGCAGCTTCGATGGTCATGGTCTCGCGCGCACCGGTCTTGCGGTCCTTCAGCTCGACCTCGCCAGCCGCAACTGCGCGGGGCCCGGCGATGATCTGCGTGGGCACGCCGATGAGATCAGCCGTTGCGAACTTGGTGCCTGCGCGGTCGTCGGTATCGTCGTAGAGCGTATCGATACCCGCCTTTGAAAGCGCGGCGTAGATCGTCTCGCAGGCAGCATCGCAGGCGGCGTCGCCAGCCTTCATATTGATGATGACAGCATCGAATGGCGCAACGGAAGCCGGCCAGATAATGCCGTTCTCGTCATGCGACGCTTCGATGATCGCAGGCACGAGGCGCGTCGGCCCGATACCGTAGGAACCCATGTGAACCAGATGTTCCTTGCCGTCGGGGCCCTGGACCTTGGCGCCCATCGGCTCGGAGTATTTCGTACCGAAATAGAAGATGTGACCGACCTCGATGCCGCGAGCCGACAGGCGCTCGCCTTCGGGGATCGCGTCAAACGCCGCCTCGTCATGCATTTCCGATGTCGCGGCGTAAACAGACGTCCACTGGTCGAAGACGGCCTGCAGAGCGGCGACGTCATCGAAATCCGTCGTTTCAGGGGGAATATCGAAGTTTACGAAATCACGGTGACTGAACACTTCGGACTCGCCTGTATCGGCAAGAATGATGAACTCATGGCTGAGATCGCCACCGATCGGACCGGTATCGGCACGCATGGGAATGGCACGCAGGCCGAGCCGCGAAAAGGTGCGCAGATAGGCGGTGAACATCTTGCGATAGGAATGCTCGGCACCTTCCTTCGTCAGGTCGAAGGAGTAGGCGTCCTTCATGAGGAACTCGCGCGAGCGCATGGTGCCGAAGCGCGGACGGATCTCGTCACGGAACTTCAGCTGGATATGATAGAGGTTCAGCGGCAGGTTCTTGTAAGACTTGACCGAGGAGCGGAAGATGTCGGTGATCATCTCCTCGTTGGTCGGGCCATAGAGCATGGGGCGCTCCTGGCGGTCCTTGATGCGCAGCATTTCCTTGCCGTAGTCGTCGTAGCGCCCGCTTTCCTGCCACAGCTCCGCCGACTGCAGCGTCGGCATGGACAGTTCGATGGCGCCGGCGCGGTTTTGCTCCTGGCGAATGATACCATTGACCTTGTCGAGCACGCGCTTGCCGAGCGGCAACCAGGAATAGATGCCCTGGCTCTGCTGGCGGATCATGCCCGCGCGCAACATCAGGCGATGCGAAACGATCTCCGCTTCCTTGGGGTTTTCCTTCAGGATCGGCATGAAATAGCGGGACAGACGCATGAACAGGTTCCGGAGTGGCGCCTTCCGTCTAAGCACGGATTCGGGCGAAATGAGGTTTGCTTACGGCTTCTGCCTTGCGCGGAGCCGTATGGACGAACGGCGGGCGAGGCGATCCGATCTCTCGAATCCAGCAACACCCACGCTGGAGGTCTTAAACGCTTCGAGACGGGATGAAAACCCATGCGGGTCGCGGTGTATCATGAGCCTGCGCCATCACCACCAGCCTTGCTTCTGCGACAGATCGAAGCAGGAAAAGGGAGCGTGAGTAACGGCAAATGACCTCTTCGTGTCAATGAATATTTTTTGCTCGACTGTAGCATAAATGCAAAAAAAGCTGATGACACTTGCGTCGATTTGGGTTAGTTTCAGCCCACAAAACAGGCAGGAAGATTAAATTCTTGTCGACGTCGCGGAAAAAGTCTTGGGAGGATCAGATCTTAGGCGCGGTCATACGCAGCCACCGGCAACGGTTACGGGTCACGCGATTGCTTAAAAAACAAGGCTTCCAGCCTTGTTTTTTTTTGGCTTTTCGCGATCAACTCCGCGGAGGAAATGGTCAGGCATCACGCGCTTGCCGATGCAAGCTGCCCGCTTATGCACACGACTAAGCATTTGCCAGTCTACTGAGCAATTGCCTTCCAGCTTAATGTATAGTGCTGATCGCATAAGCAGACTTCTGCTTCGGATCTCCCGCCCCCAAATCTCCCTCTCACACATCTCTCGTGAAACAGGGACTCGAGCTTTGATCGAAAATGGCGGCCTGCTTCAGTAAAATTTTGGAGCAAATTGCGGGATGGCATCAATCCCGTATCCGTAGCGAACAGAGAGGACATACCAGATGACGTGGATCACGGCTGCGAGGATCGTGGTCAGGCCGAAAATCCGCAATGCACGAAAACGAGCCGGTGCGCTTTCTACACTTCCCGGCACCACGTTGCTTTCCTCCGCCTGCGTCCGCAAGCCGATCGGCAGAACGATGAAGAGCGTCATCCACCAGATGATGAAGTAGATGGCAAAGACGGAAAAGAGCGGCATGACGACATCCCGGTTGAGGAGCTGTCCGCCTTATACGCTGTGGCGCGGCCGGCTGAAAGCCGGATGCAGATGAAAAGGCCTCCGGCGCTGCTGCGACGGAGGCCTTTGTGCGTTTACGCAAGGAAGCGTGGCGTCAGGACATACGGTTGATGAAGACGGTGACGACGGGCTTCTTGCCCCAGACATCGTTTGCCGTCCCACGAATGGCCCGGCGCACGGCCTCCTGCACCATGGCGAGGTCCTTCCGGCGCGCACGCGGAATGCTCTCGACCGCACCGAGAACCGCATCATAGAGCGTGTCGTTCATGTCCTCGCCCTCGTCGTCGAACTCGGGCAGACCGATTGGAACGACGATCGGATCGGATGCGAAGTCGTAGCGCGCATCGAGCACGACGTTGACAGAGACGTGACCGGCGAAGGATAGCTTGCGGCGGTCGCCGATGCCCATTTCCTGGAAGTCGCCGATCAGGCCGCCATCCTTGAAGATGCGGCCATGCGGCGCCTCACCGATCACCTGTGCCATACCGGGCGCAAGCCGCAGGATATCGCCGTTGCGAACACGCGGCACGTTCGGGATGCCCGACTGAAGACCAAGCTCCATCTGTCCGACGAGATGCGCCGCCTCCCCGTGCACCGGGACCAGCAGCTTCGGACGAATCCACTGATACATCTGCTTCAGTTCGTTGCGGCGGGGGTGGCCTGAAACATGCACGAGCGCATCGCTGTCCGTGACGATCAGGATGCCCTGCTCGATCAGACCGTTCTTGATCTCGTTGATGGCCTTCTCGTTACCGGGAATGGCCCGCGACGAGAAGACGACCGTATCGCCGGCCGAAAAGGCCACGTTGCGCATTTCGTCACGCGCGATCTTGGCCAACGCAGCACGCGGCTCGCCTTGACTGCCGGTCAGGATGACCACGACGCGATCACGCGGGATGAAGCCGAACTCGTCTTCGCTGATGAAGGGAGGGATGCCTTCCATAAGCCCGACATCGCGGGCAACCTGCACGACCCGCTTCATGGACGAGCCCATGAGCAGAACTTCGCGCCCGGCACCTGCGGCAGCCTTTGCAATCGAACGGATACGCCCGACGTTCGACGAGAAGGTGGTGATCGCAACGCGGCCTTCCGCAGCGCGAATGACCTTTTCGAGGCTGGCGGACACTTCCTCCTCGGACGGCGAAACGCCATCCCGCAGAGCATTGGTGGAATCGCACATCAGCGCCAGCACGCCCTCGTCACCAACGGCGGTAAAGCGGTCGCCATCCGTCAACGGTCCAAGCGACGGAGCGTGGTCGATCTTCCAGTCGCCCGTATGCACGAGATTACCGAGCGGTGTCCGAATAACGAGCGACATCGGCTCCGGGATCGAGTGGTTGACGCCGACGGCCTCGACCTCGAACGGACCGATCTGCACGCGGTCGCCCTGCTTGAAGATGGTGATCGGCACTTCGTTGCGGCTGCGCTCGTACTGGCGCTTCGCCTCCAGCATGCCGGCCGTGAAGGGCGAGGCATAGACCGGCACATTCAGGCCCGGCCAGAGGTCGGACAGCGCCCCGTAGTGATCTTCATGCGCATGCGTGATGACGATGCCCTTGAGGTTCTTCCGCTGATCCGCAAGGAAGCGGATATCGGGAAGCACGAGGTCGACACCCGGCAGATCCGGCCCGGGAAAAGTTACGCCGCAATCGACCATGATCCACTCGCGGTTGGCGGCGGGGCCGTAACCATAAAGCGCCAGGTTCATGCCGATTTCGCCGACGCCGCCAAGCGGCAGGAAAACCAGTTCGTTTTTCTCAGTCATCAGAGAATTATGCCTTGTATCATCCGAAAAAGACATCACCGGCGGCTATGTGCCGGCGCATGCCGTTTTCATCCGTGAGAATTAATCGGCCTGAGCCGTCGATATCGTCAAAACGTCCATGAAGGGACCGATCGGGAAGGTTGACCGTAATGGGACGACCGATGCCGACAGCATGTTGCCGCCAGCGCGCGATGATGTCGCCGATTCCGAGGCCGCCATTCCAGATGCCGAGTGTTTCGGCCATGGTCATGAAAAGATGTGCGAACAGTTCCTCCGGCGACGCCGAAGAGCCTTCGGCCCGCAAATTGGTCAGAGGGTAAAGCCCGTGGTCCGGCGCGCTCACCACGTTGATTCCGCAGCCGATGACGAGGGCATATCGTCCATCGGCAAGCCGCTCTCCTTCGAGCAGGATCCCGCAGGTCTTCTGGCCGCCGATCAGGATATCGTTCGGCCACTTGATCTCGGCCTGCCTGGCGCCTGCCGGCAGGACAGCCTGCATCGCATCGCGAACCGCAACGGCTACAGCGAGAGGCAACGACTGGATCATCTCCAGCGGCGCGGGGTCGATCAGAAGAAGCGATGAATAGAGGTTTCCGCCCTCGGAACTCCAGGAACGACCGCGCCGGCCGCGACCATCGGTCTGCCGGCCGGCTGTTATCCAGAGATTTCCCGGATCGCCTGCGCGCGCTCGCGCGAGGCATTCGGTGTTGGTGGAGCCCACCTCGTCCAGCGCGACGTGGCGGAAATCGTCAACGGACATGCGGGTGAGCCGGCTCGGGCCGCTCAAAAGAACGTCCGGGCAGCAGCCTCGGCCGCAGCACCGATCGGCCCGCCGACAATGACGTATCCGACGATGAAGAGACCGGAGAGACCGTAGACCAGTTTCAACGAACCCGATGGACGGGCGAACTCGCCAGCCGGCTCATCGAACCACATCAGCTTGATGACGCGCAGGTAGTAGTAGGCACCGACGACCGACGCGAGAACGCCGATGACGGCCAGCGCGTACAGCTTTGCTTCGATCGCCGCCATGAACACGAAGTATTTGGCGAAGAAACCGGCCAGCGGCGGGATGCCAGCAAGCGAGAACATCAGGATCGTCAGCACGACGGCCATGAAGGGGTTGGTCTGCGACAGGCCTGCGAGGTCGTCCACCTGCTCGACGTGATGACCTTCCTTGCGACGCATTGCGAGGATGCACGCAAAGGTGCCGAGCGTCATGACCATATAGATCAGCATGTAGAGCACGACGCCCCGCACACCAGCCATCGAACCTGCGGAGAGGCCGACCAGAGCATAGCCCATATGGCCGATGGACGAATAGGCCATCAGACGCTTCAGATTCTTCTGTCCGATCGCGGCGAACGAGCCGAGCACCATAGAGGCGATGGAGATAAAGACGATGATCTGCTGCCAATCGAGCTGGATGGGTTCGAATGCCGTCACGACGACACGGACCAGCATGGCGATGGCAGCGATCTTGGGAGCGCCGGCGAAGAACGCGGTAACCGGCGTCGGTGCACCCTCGTAGACGTCCGGGGTCCACATGTGGAACGGGACTGCCGAAATCTTGAAGGCGACACCAGCGAGCACGAAGACGAGGCCGAAGACCAGACCGAGCGAGCGACCGTCGGCCGACAAAGCCGCGGCGATTTCCACGAAGCCCGTATGGCCGGTGAAGCCATAGACCAGCGACATGCCGTAGAGCAGCATGCCGGAGGAAAGCGCACCGAGAACGAAGTATTTCAGGCCGGCTTCCGTCGAACGCAAATCGTCACGGTTCATCGCGGCGACGACGTAGGCTGCGAGCGACTGAAGTTCCAGGGCCATATAGAGCGACATCATGTCGTTGGCCGAGATCATCAGCAGCATGCCCAAGGTCGCGAGAACCACGAGCACCGGATACTCGAACCGGTCCAGACCGAAGATCTTCGCCTGTCCTGCCGACAGGAAGAGCGCGACGATGGATGCAAACAGCGTCAGCATCTTCATGAAGCGGGCGAAGGGATCGGCGACGAAGGCGCCGTTATAGGCGACCCCGTCCCCCGTGTTGCTCAGCAGAACGCCCGCAACCACCAGCACCGCGATCGCCAGCCACGTAACGAGGCCGGAGGATCGTTCGCCCGTGAACACGCCGATCATCAGCAGCGCGAGCGCACCGATGGCCAGCGTTACTTCGGGAAGCGACAGATGGAGACTAGCGACCAGAATATCAGCGTTCATGTTTTTCTCGCCCCGTCGTCAGTTTGCCGAGAGCGCAAGGGACTGCGCTGCCTGAACGGCGGTCGTGTAGTTATTGACCAGCACATCGACGGAAGCCGCCGTGGCATCGAAGACCGGCGCCGGATAGACGCCGAAGAAGATGGTGAGCACCGCGAGGGGATAGAGGATCACCTTTTCACGCGGCGACAGGTCGAGCAGAGCCTTCAGCTTCTCCTTCTCCAGCGCACCGAACATGACGCGGCGATAGAGCCAGAGCGCGTAGCAGGCCGAAAGAATGACGCCGGTCGTGGCGAAGAAGGCCACCCATGTATTGGCGCGGAAGGCGCCGAGCAGTGTCGTGATTTCCCCGACGAAGCCGGACGTACCGGGAAGACCGACGTTCGCCATCGTGAAGATCATGAAGATCACAGCGTATTTCGGCATATTGTTGACGAGACCACCATAGGCGGAGATCTCGCGGGTGTGAAGGCGATCGTAAACCACGCCGACGCAGAGGAAGAGCGCCGAGGAGACGATGCCGTGCGAGAGCATCTGGAAGATCGCGCCCTGCACGCCCTGCACGTTCGCAGCGAAGATACCCATGGTGACGTAACCCATGTGGGCGACGGACGAGTAGGCGATCAGCTTCTTGATGTCCTGCTGCATCATGGCGACCAGCGACGTGTAGATGATGGCGACAACGGACAGGGTGAAGACGAGCGGTGCGAACTGGTCGGAGGCCAGCGGGAACATGCCGAGAGAGATGCGGATCATGCCATAGCCACCGAGCTTCAGCATGACGCCGGCGAGGATAACGGACCCCGCCGTCGGCGCCTGAACGTGCGCATCCGGAAGCCAGGTGTGGACGGGCCACATTGGCATCTTGACCGCGAAGGCTGCGAAGCAGGCGAGCCAGAGCCAGGTCTGCATGCCGGCGGGGAAGCCGGCTTTGAGAAGCTCGACCATGTCGGTCGTACCGGTCTGCCAATACATCGCCATGATGGCGAGCATCATGAGGACCGAACCGAACAGCGTGTAGAGGAAGAACTTGTAGCTCGCATAGACGCGCTCCTTGCCACCCCAGACACCGATGATAACGAACATCGGAATCAGGGTCGCTTCGAAGAACACGTAGAAGAGCACGATATCGAGCGAGACGAACACGCCGGTCATGACCACCTGCAGCAGCAGGAAGGCGATCATGTAGGACTTGATGCGTTTTTCCACCGAGTGCCAGCTGGCCAGGACGCAGAAGGGCATCAGGAATGTCGTCAGGATGACGAACAGCATGGAGATGCCGTCCACGCCCAGATGATAGGATATGCCAGTGCCCAGCCAAGCGTGGCGCTCGACCATCTGGAAGCCCGGGTTCGCATTGTCGAACCCGGCCCAGATGAACAGAGACAGCAGGAAGGTGACAACCGTCGTCGCCAGCGAGATGTTGAGCACGTTGCGACGACCGGCGGCGCTGTCGTCACGCATCAGAAGCAGAAGCACAACGCCGACCAGCGGCAGGAAGGTGACCGCCGAGAGAATAGGCCAATCGGTCATCAGAAGGAGCTCCCGAGCATCATCCAGGTAACGAGCGCAGCGATGCCGATGAGCATCACGAACGCATAGTGATAAAGGTAACCGGTCTGCAGGCGAACCACGCCGCGCGTGACGTCCATAACCCGGGCCGCAACCCCGTTCGGACCGAAGCCGTCGATGACCCGACCGTCACCTTCCTTCCAGAGGAAGGTACCAAGGCGCTTGGCTGTACGCACGAACAGGAAGTCGTAAAGCTCGTCGAAGTACCACTTGTTCAAGAGGAACTGATACAGGCCGCGATGCTGGCGCGCCAGCGCCTTCGGCGTTTCCGGCGACTTGATGTAGAAATACCAGGCGGTCACGAAGCCGAGCACCATGGCGATGAACGGGCTGAGCGCGACGAGAGCCGGAACGTGATGGAATTCCTCCAGCAGCTCGTTCTCGGCGGATGTGAACAGTGCGCCCTGCCAGAACTCCGCATATTCGTGGCCGTAGAAGTAGCCTTCACCGAGAAAGCCGGCAACGACCGCGCCGAAGCCGAGAACGAACAGCGGCAGCAGCATGACCATCGGCGATTCATGCACATGATGCATGACCTCGTGGCTCGCGCGCGGCTTGCCGAAGAAGGTCAGGAACATCAGGCGCCACGAGTAGAAACTCGTGAACAGAGCGGCGATGACCAGCAGCGTGAAGGCGAAGCCCGAGAGAGGCGAATGCGATGCATAGGTCGCCTCAATGATCACGTCCTTGGAGAAGAAGCCAGCAAACCCGACCGGCGTGAAGGGAATGCCAACGCCGGTGATGGCCAGCGTTCCGATGAGCATCATCGCGAAGGTAATCTTGATGTGTGGACGCAGGCCGCCCATGTGGCGCATGTCCTGCTCGCCATCGACGGCATGGATGACCGACCCGGCGCACAGGAACAGAAGCGCCTTGAAGAAGGCGTGCGTGAAGAGGTGGAACACGGCTGCGCCATAGGCACCGACGCCGAGCGCGACGAACATGTAGCCAAGCTGCGAACATGTCGAATAGGCGATGACGCGCTTGATGTCGTTCTGGACAAGACCGACGGTTGCCGCGAAGAAGGCGGTGATCGCTCCGATCAGCGTTACGACCGTCAGGGCCGTCGGCGACAGTTCGAACACCGGCGACATGCGGGCAACGAGAAAGACGCCGGCCGTCACCATCGTCGCGGCATGGATGAGCGCCGAAACAGGGGTCGGGCCTTCCATGGCGTCGGGCAGCCACGTGTGCAGCAGAAACTGCGCCGACTTGCCCATGGCCCCCATGAAGAGCAGCAGCGCGACACCGGTGACCGCGTCCGCGCGATCGAGATGCATGCCGAACAGGGTAATGACCGGCTCGGCTGCATTCGCCGCACCTTCTGCCGGAAGGTAAGTCGCGGCAGTTGCAAAGATGGTTTCGAACGAGATCGAACCGAAGAGAACGAAGACACCGAAGATGCCGAGCGCGAAGCCGAAGTCACCGACGCGGTTGACGATGAACGCCTTCATGGCCGCAGCACTGGCCGACGGCTTCTTGTACCAGAAGCCGATGAGCAGATAGGACGCAAGACCCACGCCTTCCCAGCCGAAGAACATCTGCAGCAGGTTATCGGACGTCACCAGCATCAGCATGGCGAAGGTGAAGAGCGAGAGATAGGCGAAGAAGCGCGGGCGATGCGGATCGTGGTGCATGTATCCGATCGAATAGAGATGCACCAGGAACGACACGGTGTTGACGACGACGAACATGACAGCCGTCAGCGTATCGACGCGGAAGGCCCATTCGGTGTCGAAGTTACCGGACTGGATCCAGCGCATGACGGAGACCTTGATCATCTCCGTTTCGCCGAGACCGACATGGAAGAACACCACCCAGGACAGGACGGCGACGACGGCCATGAGGCCGGTCGTGACATATTCGGACGCCTTGGCGCCGATCTTCGCACCGAAGAGGCCCGCGATCAGGAAGCCGATGAGCGGCAGGAAGACGACGGCTTTGATGATGGTATCCATGGCCGATCAGCCCTTCATCATGTTGACGTCTTCGACCGCGATGGAGCCGCGGTTACGATAGAAGACGACGAGAATTGCAAGACCGATGGCAGCTTCCGCCGCGGCGACCGTCAGAATGAACAGCGCGAACACCTGGCCGGTGATGTCGTTGAGGAACGACGAGAAGGCGACCATGTTGATGTTGACCGCGAGCAGGATGAGTTCCACCGACATCAGGATGACGATGATGTTCTTGCGGTTGAGGAAGATGCCGAAGACGCCCAGCGTGAACAGGATGGCGCTGACGGTCAGATAGTGGGAAATACCGATTTCCATGATGTGTGTCCTTGACCTTCAGTACCGGCTCAGAGCCCCTGCCCCGGCTTGACCTTGACCACCTCGACGGCGGTGGCGGGAACGCGGGCGACCTGCTGGGAGATGTTCTGGCGCTTGATGTTGGGGCGATGGCGCAGCGTGAGCACGATCGCGCCGATCATGGCGACGAACAGCACGAGGCCGGCAATCTGGAAGTAGTAGATGTAATGGGTGTAGATGACGTCGCCGAGGGCGGCGGTATTGGTTCGGTCGGTCACGGCCGGGATAGGCATCGACACGGTCTTTGCAATCTCCGGAGAAAAGGTGCTGCCGGCAACGACGATGATCAACTCGGCGGCGAGGATCAAACCGACCAGAGCGCCCACCGGCGCATAGTCGAGCACGCCCGAACGAAGCTGCTTGAAGTCGATGTCGAGCATCATCACGACGAAGAGGAAGAGAACCGCAACGGCGCCGATATAGACGACGAGCAGGATCATTGCGAGGAATTCGGCCCCCGTCAGCAGGAACAGACCCGCCGAGTTGAAGAAGCACAGGATGAGGAACAGGACCGAGTAAACCGGGTTCCTGGCCGAGATCACCATGAACGCCGATGCGACGGCGATGAAGGCGAAGAGATAGAAGAATAGAGTCTGCAGACCCATGACCGGTGCCTTTTTCGTCTTCCCCGGAACGATGTGCCTTTGCGCAGACCGTTCCTGGCCGACCGGAGAGGTCCGGTCGGCACCCAAATTTCCAGTTTATCGCCGCCCGGGCGGGCGACACTTCGCCGAGAGGCGCCGTAACCTCAGCGGTACGGCGAGTCCATACCGATGTTGCGGGCGATTTCGCGCTCCCAGCGATCGCCGTTCGAAAGAAGGCGTTCCTTATCGTAGTAAAGCTCTTCGCGCGTCTCGGTGGCGAATTCGAAATTCGGCCCCTCGACGATGGCATCGACTGGGCAGGCCTCCTGGCAGAAGCCGCAATAGATGCACTTCACCATGTCGATGTCGTAACGCACCGTACGGCGCGTGCCGTCGTTACGGCGCGGGCCGGCTTCGATGGTGATGGCCTGGGCGGGACAGATCGCCTCGCACAGCTTGCAGGCGATGCAGCGCTCTTCCCCGTTCGGGTAGCGACGCAGCGCATGCTCCCCACGGAAACGCGGGCTGATCGGGCCTTTTTCGAACGGGTAGTTCAGTGTCGCCTTCGGTGCGAAGAAATAGCGCATCGACAGGAAGAACGCGCCGACGAACTCCTTGAGGAACAGCGATCTGACGGCTTGCGAAATGGCGGCCATCATTTACCTCCGAATGAGCTGGCCTGGGAGACGCCAGCGACTGTCACGAAGCTCCGGACGGGCATCAGGCCCATCCACCGAGCTTCAGCGTGATTGCAACGATAAAGACCATGACGAGCGACAGCGGAAGAAAAACCTTCCAGCCAAGACGCATCAGCTGGTCGTAGCGATAACGCGGCACGAATGCCTTGACCATCGCGAACATGAAGAACACCAGCGAAGCCTTCAGCACGAACCAGATGATACCGGGAACCCAGTTGAGGAACCAGACGTCAACCGGAGGCAACCAGCCACCGAGGAAGAGGATCGTGGTGAGCGCGCACATCAGGCAGATGGCAGCGTACTCGCCGAGCATGAACATCATATACGGGGTCGAACCATATTCGACCATGAAGCCGGCCACGAGTTCGGATTCGGCTTCGACAAGATCGAAGGGCGGCCGGTTCGTTTCGGCAAGCGCCGAGATGAAGAAGACGATGAACATCGGGAACAGCGGCAGCCAGTACCAGTCGAGGAACGAGCCTGGAAGACCCATCATCGTGCCGAGGCCGTCACGCTGCGAATTGACGATATCCGTCAGGTTCAGCGAGCCGACGCAGAGCAGCACGGTGACGATGACGAAACCGATTGACACTTCATAGGACACCATCTGCGCGGCGGAGCGCAGGGCAGACAGGAACGGGTACTTTGAATTCGACGCCCAGCCGCCCATGATGACGCCATAGACTTCGAGCGAAGAGATGGCGAGCACGTAGAGAATGCCGACATTGATATTTGCCATGACCCAGTTGTCGTTCAGCGGAACGACGGCCCAGGCCGCGAGCGCCAGCGTCACCGACACCAGCGGGGCAAGCAGGAAGAGAACCTTGTTCGCGCCGGCGGGAATGACCGGCTCCTTGACGACGAACTTCAAAAGGTCGGCGAAGGACTGGAAAAGTCCGAAGGGGCCCACCACGTTGGGTCCACGGCGCATCTGCACTGCCGCCCAGATCTTGCGGTCTGCCAGCAGGATATAGGCGATGAAGATCAGGAGGGCGACCAGCAGCAGAAGCGACTGGCCGATCATGATGGCCGCCGGCCAGACGTAGGTCGAAAGAAAACCGTCCATGGTGCCTTATTCTCCCGCGCTTATTCCGCTGCCGCTTTGAAGTTGCTGCGTGCCAGCGCCGAACATTCGGCCATGACCGCGGAAGCGCGCGCTATCGGGTTCGTCAAATAGAAGTCTTTCACCGGAGACGCAAACACGGATTTGGTCATCTCACCGGCTTTTTGTGCAAGTGCGGCAATTTCGCCGTCAACTGCCTCGGCGATCATGTCGACATCGCCGAAATGAGGGAATTCCGCCACCAGATTGCGCCGGAGATCGGTCAGCGAATCGAAGGGCAGCTTCTTGCCGAGGACGTCGGACAAGGCCCGCAGGATGGCCCAGTCCTCGCGGGCTTCGCCCGGCGCGAAGCCGGCACGATTGCCCATCTGGACGCGGCCTTCGGTGTTGACCCAAATGCCGGACTTCTCGGTGTAGGTCGCACCGGGAAGAATGACATCTGCACCATGCGCGCCATTGTCGCCATGCGAGCCGATATAAACCGTGAAGCCGCTCATGCGGGTTGCCAGATCGATCTCGTCGGCACCCAGCAGGAACAGCACGTCCGTGCCCGTCACCATCTCGTGCGCCGTCTTGCCATTCGCACCCGGCACGAAGCCGAGGTCGAGGCCGCCGACACGTGCTGCCGCCGTATGAAGCACGGCAAAGCCGTTCCAGCCTTCGGAAACAGCACCGATCGCGCCCGCAAGCTTAGCAGCGGAAGCGAGAACAGACGCGCCACCTTCGCCGATAAGTGCGCCCTGCCCGATGATGATCATCGGACGCTCGGCCTTCGTCAGCACCTCATAGAAGCTTCCACGGCCGGCGAGCAGTTCGCCGAGCGAGTCCGTGCCTGCGCCGAGGTAGTCATAGGAATAGCGCAGTTCGGCCGCTTCGCCGATGACGCCAATCGGGAATTTTCCCATCCGGAAGCGCTTGCGGATACGGGCGTTCAGCACAGACGCTTCGAACCGGGGATTTGCACCGATGATCAGCAGCGCGTCAGCGTTTTCAATGCCCTGGATCGTGGGATTGAAGAGATAGCTTGAACGGCCGAGCGAGGGATCGAGCGCTGCGCCATCCTGGCGGCAGTCGATATTTGCGGAACCGAGCGCCGTCATCAGGCTCTTCAGCGCGTACATCTCCTCGACGGATGCGAGATCGCCCGCAATCGCGCCGATTCGCTCGCCGCTCGTTCCCGCCACCGCAGCCTTGATGGCCGCGAACGCCTCACCCCAGCTGGCGGGCTGCAGACGGCCGTCTTTCTTCACATAGGGGCGATCGAGCCGCTGGGTCTTCAGGCCATCCCAGATGAAGCGGGTCTTGTCGGAGATCCACTCCTCGTTGATCTCTTCGTTGATGCGCGGCATCACGCGCATGACTTCGCGACCGCGCGTATCCACACGGATAGCCGAACCAACGGCGTCCATGACGTCGATCGACTCGGTCTTGCCGAGTTCCCACGGACGAGCGTTGAACGCGTAGGGCTTGGACGTCAGCGCGCCGACCGGGCACAGATCGACAACATTGCCCTGAAGTTCCGACGTCATCGCCTGCTCGAGATAGGTCGTGATCTCGGCATCTTCACCGCGACCGATGAGGCCCAGTTCCGCAATGCCGGCGACCTCGGTCGTGAAGCGAACGCAACGCGTGCAGTGAATGCAGCGGTTCATGACCGTCTTCACAAGCGGACCGATATACTTGTCCTCGACCGCACGCTTGTTCTCGTTGTAGCGAGTCGAATCGACGCCGAAGGCCATCGCCTGGTCCTGCAGGTCGCATTCGCCGCCCTGATCGCAGATCGGGCAGTCCAGCGGATGGTTGATCAGCAGGAATTCCATGACGCCTTCGCGGGCCTTCTTGACCATCGGGGTGTTCGTGAAGACTTCCGGCGTTTCTCCATTCGGGCCGGGGCGCAGGTCACGCACGCCCATGGCGCAGGAGGCAGCCGGCTTTGGCGGCCCCCCCTTCACCTCGATCAGACACATGCGACAATTGCCGGCAACCGACAGCCGCTCGTGGAAACAGAAGCGCGGAACCTCGGCGCCGGCTTCCTCGCATGCCTGAAGCAGCGTGAAATGATCCGGGACTTCGATCTCTTTTCCGTCGACTTTCAGCTTTGCCATCTTCGCACTCAATCCTGTCTTCTTCCGCCGGTCTTCAAGCGACGGATCGATCGTCAAAGGGCCTTAGCGGCCCAATCTGTCCCGAGGCCATCGGCCTCGATCATCCATGCGGGTCAGAGCCCTGATGCGCGACCGCTTGCAGAAGCTCCTGCTTCTATCTCAGGGTCACCCGCCGTCCGGCGTCCGTTCTCAACTCTTGGCGAGAACCTTGGCCTGTTCAACCCAGCGGTCCCTTACGATCCGACCACTCACATTCAGTTCCCGGTCAAACCGGGCAATGTCGTTCTCGTCCCAAGCCGCGATCTCGCTGAACCGCGTGACCTCGAAACTCTTAAGGACCTGCTCGAGCTTCGGACCAATGCCCGAGATCTTCTTCAGGTCGTCAGCCACCTTGCCCCGCCGGACGCGTACCGGCTTTGCCGCCGGGCGCTTCTCGTTTGCGGTTCGCGGAGTTGTCTCGGCAACAGCCGCCGACGCACGTTCCATGACGGCAGCCGTCGCTTCAGCAGCGGCCGCATTGATCGATGTTACCGGCTCGACAGGAAGCCCAGCGTCCGTTTCCGGCGCAGCTTCATCGGCAATACCGGGCTCAACCGCTCTGCCCGGTGCGCCTTCCGCTTTTCCAGCAGATTCCGTCCCGTGCCCCGCCTGACGCTCTGCCTCGGCGGTGGCCGCTGCCTTCTGCGCTGCTTCCATGAAGCCCTGCATCGCACCGAGCATGAAGCCTGCAAAATGGCTTGCCATTCCAAAACCCATCGCTGCTGCCGCTGCAACCGAAGCCGTCGGGTGCTGCATCAGCGGAGGCAAGGGCGGACCGCCCTCCTTTGTCCAGCCAGCAAATCCCGCAGGATCGCCCTTAGACGACGAAGGGCTCTGCTCACATGCGGGTCCGGCCTGCTCATCGTCGTACGGCGACGTTGTCATTCATTTACTCCGCAGCTTGCAGAACGGCGCCATGCGAGGAGGCGTTGCGCGTGTATTCATCGATACGGGCTTCCATCTCGGGGCGGAAGTTACGGATCAGGCCCTGGATCGGCCATGCGGCCGCATCGCCGAGTGCGCAGATCGTGTGCCCCTCGACCTGCTTCGTCACATCGAACAGCATGTCGATTTCCCGCTTCTGGGCGCGACCCTGAACCATGCGCTCCATGACGCGCATCATCCAGCCCGTGCCTTCGCGGCAGGGCGTGCACTGGCCGCAGCTCTCGTGCTTGTAAAATGCTGCAAGGCGCCAGATAGCCTTGATGATATCCGTCGAACGATCCATCACGATGATGGCGGCCGTTCCGAACGACGATTTCACGTCGCGCATCCCATCGAAGTCCATCGGAGCATCGATGATGTGTTCGGCCTTGACCACGGGACAGGACGAGCCGCCGGGAATAACGGCAAGAAGATTATCCCAGCCGCCGCGTACGCCGCCGCAATGCCGTTCGATCATCTCGCGGAACGGCGTTCCCATCGCGTCTTCGAAGGTGCAGGGCTTGTTGACATGGCCGGAAACCATGAACAGCTTCGTACCGACATTGTTCGGGCGGCCGATCGACGAGAACCAGCCCGCGCCGCGACGAAGGATCGTCGGTGCGACAGCGATCGACTCGACGTTGTTCACCGTCGTCGGGCAGCCATAAAGGCCCATATTGGCCGGGAACGGCGGCTTGAGGCGCGGCTGGCCCTTTTTGCCTTCCAGGCTTTCGAGCAGCGCAGTTTCCTCACCGCAGATATAGGCTCCGGCACCATGGTGGACGAAGATCTCCATGTCCCAGCCGAGCTTGTTGTTCGCGCCGAGAAGACCCGCATCATAGCATTCGTCGATGGCAGCCTGCAGAGCCTCGCGCTCGCGCATGTACTCGCCGCGAACGTAGATATACGCCGCGTGCGCGCCCATGGCGAAGCTGGCGATAACGCAGCCTTCGATCAGCGTGTGCGGATCGTGACGCATGATGTCACGGTCCTTGCAGGTGCCGGGTTCGGATTCGTCGGCATTCACGACGAGGTAGTGCGGGCGACCGTCACTCTCCTTCGGCATGAAGGACCACTTGAGGCCCGTCGGGAAGCCAGCGCCACCGCGACCGCGCAGACCGGACGCCTTCATCTCGTTGATGATCCAGTCGCGACCTTTTTCCAGGATCTGCTTGGTGCCGTCCCAGTGGCCGCGCGACATAGCGCCCTTCAGCGACTTGTCGTGAAGGCCGTAGAGATTGGTGAAGATGCGATCTTTATCGTCAAGCATGGCTCAGTCCGCCGATTCTTCGAGAATGTGGATCCGCCGTCAAGCGGGTCAGTCCTTGCGTCCATTCTTCGGGCTGCCGTCTTTGCCTCTTGGCACCGGTCGCCGGCGGCTGCCGATCGTTCCGGTGTACAAGGCTTCGCAGCCCGTGGCCAGAGCAACCGTGCGCCGAAACGAGGCGCAACGGTGCCCGACCGTCATATCATTTTCCCTCAGGCGCCGGCTTCCCGGCACCAGCCGTCAGGTCGGTCTTTTCGCCGCCCTCCGGCGTATCGACCGTTGCGGCGTCCTTGGTCTCGCCGCCCTCCGTCTTCGCGTTCGCTGCGGCCTCGCCCTTGGCGGTCGCCGGCGTCTTCATGGTCGGATTGGTCTCGGCATCCGTGCTCTTCGGACGGCCGGCTTCCGACGGAGGAACCGAAGCTCCCTCTGCCGGCGCGGGCGGTGCCGGAGGCTCGGTAACCTGGTTGCGCTGCGCCGTGGGCTCTTCGGTCAGCGTCGTCAGACCGTCGATCGGCGCGGAGAAAATGCGGTCGATCTGCGGGCCCGGAACGATCTCGGCGCCACGACCGGCGTCGAAAGCGTCGATGATCTCTTCCAGCCGCTCGACCGTGAGGTCTTCATAGCTGTCCTTGAAGATCATCACCATCGGCGCGTTGACGCAGGCGCCCTGACACTCGACCTCTTCCCACGAGAGCGTACCGCTCTCGTTCTGGGTCAGCGGCTGACCATGGATCTTGCGCTTGCAGAGTGCGATCAGCTCCTCCGAGCCGCGCAGCATGCAGGGTGTCGTACCGCAGACCTGGATGTGCGCCCGCGTACCGATCGGCTTCAGCTGGAACTGGGTATAGAAGGTCGCCACTTCGAGAACGCGGATGTATGGCATGTCGAGCATGTCGGCGATGCTCTCGATCGCGGCCTTGGTGACCCAGCCGTCCTGCTCCTGTGCCCGCATCAACAGCGGGATGACAGCGGACTGCTGGCGGCCTTCCGGATACTTCCGGATCGTGGTCTGAGCCCAGGCAGCATTTGCATCGCTGAACGCGAACTGCTGCGGCTGGACGGTTTCATCGGCTAGTCGACGAACGGACATGTTTACCGCACCCTATTTCAGTTTCTCGATCCGGCGAACATGCTGGTGAACAGCGGCTCGGACCCGGATGAATTTTGTTCGCGGCGATCGGCCGCGGCGGAAGACTGCCCGTTCTTGGCCGACTGGGCCAGAAGGCGGTCGAGCGTCTGGATGACGAAACGGCGGGCGGCGACGGAACGGTCGAGCATCAGCGATCGACCTCCCCGAACACGATATCCAGCGAGCCGAGAATGGCCGAGACGTCGGCAAGCTGGTGGCCACGACAGATGTAATCCATCGCCTGGAGATGGGCGTAGCCTGGCGCACGGATCTTGCAGCGATACGGCTTGTTGGTGCCGTCCGACACGAGATAGACGCCGAATTCGCCCTTCGGCGCCTCGACCGCGGCGTAAACTTCGCCGGCCGGCACGTGGTAGCCTTCCGTGTAGAGCTTGAAGTGGTGAATCAGAGCTTCCATCGACCGCTTCATCTCGCCCCGCTTCGGGGGCACGACCTTGCCGTCGAGCGAGGAGACCGGGCCGACCTTTGCGTCGCCCAGAAGACGATCCACGCACTGGCGCATGATCTTGGCCGACTCACGCATTTCGATCATGCGGATCAGGTAACGATCGTAGCAGTCGCCGTTCTTGCCGATCGGAATATCGAAATCCATGTCAGCGTAGCATTCGTAGGGCTGCGACTTGCGCAGATCCCACGCAGCACCCGAACCGCGAACCATGACGCCCGAAAAGCCCCAGGCCCAGCAATCTTCAAGGCTGACGACGCCAATGTCGACGTTGCGCTGCTTGAAAATGCGGTTTCCGGTGAGAAGGTCGTCGATATCGTCGACCGTCTTCAGGAACGGATCGATCCACTTGCCGATATCCTCGACCAGCTCGTGCGGAAGATCCTGGTGAACGCCGCCCGGACGGAAGTAGGCGGCGTGCATGCGCGAGCCGGAGGCACGCTCGTAGAACACCATCAGCTTTTCGCGCTCTTCGAAGCCCCAGAGAGGCGGCGTCAGCGCGCCGACGTCCATTGCCTGCGTGGTAACGTTCAGCAGATGCGACAGGATGCGGCTGATTTCGGAATAAAGCACGCGGATCAGCTGACCGCGGATCGGGACGACCGTGCCGGTCAACTTCTCGACTGCGAGCGAAAAGCCATGCTCCTGGTTCATCGGCGCGACGTAGTCGAGACGGTCGAAATACGGCAGAGCCTGCAGATAGGTCTTCGCCTCGATCAGCTTCTCGGTGCCGCGATGCAAGAGGCCGATATGCGGATCGACCCGCTCGACGATTTCCCCGTCAAGCTCCAGCACGAGGCGAAGAACGCCGTGTGCGGCCGGATGCTGCGGCCCGAAATTGATATTGAAGTTGCGGATATTATGTTCGTTCATGTGCGTGCTCCGAAGCGGAAGCGAATAGCGAATAGCGAATAGTTTTCGAGGCGCGCGGGCTTATCCGTCTTCATCGTGAGGATCCTTGCAGACTCCTGATCAGAGCCCGTACCATTTTTCCGATGTCATTGCATCGTCCATCCAGATGTTCGGCCTCACCAACCGGCAAGAGCCCAACGCGTCGAGCAATCAACAAATGCGTTTCCAGTTCCTTGAGAGAGCCTTGGGAAATACGCAGGAACTGAATGAAGCTTCCTGCACTCTCTCGACCATGACCTTCCGCGATGTTCGCCGCAATCTATGTCGCCGAACGTCTTATCTGACCCGTTAGACCAAACATCTCCTGTTTGGGAAAGCCTGATGTGCATTGATAGCAGCTTACGGCCAACTCGACCGCCTGCTGCCAGACTTTCAGGTCTTTGTAGGGGTCTATCGATCGCCTCCCCGTCTGTCGTTATTCGAAAAGCTATTCGCTACTCACTGATCACTTCGCCTTCTCGTCACCGGGCAGAACGTAGTCCGTCCCCTCCCAAGGCGACAAGAAGTCGAAGTTTCGGAATTCCTGTTTCAGCTCGACCGGTTCATACACCACGCGCTTCGCTTCGTCGTTATATCGAACCTCGACATAACCCGTGAGCGGAAAATCCTTGCGCAGCGGGTAGCCCTCGAAGCCGTAGTCGGTGAGGATGCGGCGGAGGTCCGGGTGACCGGTGAAAAGGATGCCGTACATATCGTAGGCTTCGCGCTCGAACCAATCGGCCCCGGGGAAGACGCTGCAGATCGACGGGACGGGCTCTTCTTCCGACGTCGCGACCTTGACGCGGATACGCTGGTTCTGCTTCGGCGACAGGAGGTGGTAGACCACATCGAAGCGCTCTGCACGGGATGGGTAGTCCACGCCGCACACGTCGATAATGTTCACGAAACCGCAGCGGGCATCGTCGCGCAGGAACGTGAGGAGCGCGACGATATTCTCGCCGGTCGTCGTCAGCGTCAGATCTCCGAAAGCGATGTTCGCTTCGGCGAAAAGGGCGCCACTGGTTTCCCGAAGATAGGTCGCGAGGCTGTTCAGAGCTTCACTCATTGCATGTCCTTATCCGGATGATCATCGGGACTGAGACCCATGCGGCCTGAAATCCCCTGATCGAAGACCCCGAGGGCCTAGCGTTCGATCGTGCCCGTGCGGCGGATCTTCTTCTGCAGCAGGAGCACGCCGTAAAGCAGCGCTTCTGCCGTGGGAGGACAGCCCGGCACATAGATATCGACAGGCACGACGCGATCGCATCCGCGCACCACCGAGTAGGAATAATGATAGTAGCCGCCACCATTCGCGCAGGAACCCATCGAGATCACGTAACGCGGCTCCGGCATCTGGTCATAGACCTTGCGGAGCGCCGGCGCCATCTTGTTGGTCAGCGTTCCCGCAACGATCATCACGTCGGACTGGCGCGGCGAGGCGCGCGGCGCGAAACCGAAACGCTCGGCGTCGTAGCGCGGCATCGACATCTGCATCATTTCGACCGCGCAACAGGCCAGACCGAAGGTCATCCACATCAGCGAGCCGGTGCGGGCCCAGTTGATCAGTTCGTCGGTCGAGGTGACGAGGAAACCTTTGTCGGCAAGCTCATTGTTGATCTCACCGAAAAACGGATCGTTCGCGCCGACAGGCTTGCCGGTCGAGGGGTCGATGATGCCCTTGGGGGACTGCGCCACCATAGGGTTCGTGGTTGCTACTCCCATTCGAGTGCTCCCTTCTTCCATTCATAGATGAAGCCGATGGTCAGCACGCCGAGGAACGCCATCATGGACCAGAAACCGAACCAGCCCATACCCTTGAAGGCGACAGCCCAGGGAAAGAGGAAGGCAACTTCCAGATCGAAGATGATGAACAGGATCGAGACGAGATAGAACCGGATGTCGAACTTCATGCGCGCGTCATCGAACGCGTTGAAGCCGCACTCGTAGGCCGAAAGCTTTTCGTCGTCCGGCGCCTTGAAGGCGACTGCGAACGGCGCGGCAAGAAGTGCCAGCCCGATGACCAGCGAGATGCCGATGAAGATGGCGATCGGGATATAAGAACCGAGAAGGTCTGTCATTATTTTGTCCCTGCCCGCGGCCGCGCCGGTAAGGCGCGATTGGCGTCTGCCTGCAGGCCGAAAAATGTTGCAACGCCAAAGTCGTTAGCCCAGCCCGCGCCGTGGCGCAAGCCTCGCATTCCGTTTTCATCCGCTCGTTCAAGCGAATGAAGATTCTGCATATTCGGTGGTTCCATCCCAGCCGCACGGATCACGCCCGAAGCAGGACTGGGTTGTAAACTACATAGGTGTTTCTGTGAAAATTACCACGCTTCAGAAGACATGAAAGTGTGGAGGGGCAAAATGTCGCGGTCCTCTTTCGAGGACCGCTGATCGACATTTTCATTTTACTCTGAGAGTAAAATGGCGCGAGTGACGGGGCTCGAACCCGCGACCTCCGGCGTGACAGGCCGGCACTCTAACCAACTGAGCTACACCCGCGCATTGTTTGGAAAACCGTTCTTTTCAGCCCGTCTTCCGTGACCGTTCGGCGTTGCGCCGTTCGATGAGCGGCTGTTTACGGGGGGTTTCAGGGAGTGTCAAGCGCGTTGAAATACAAAATCATGACAAATTGAATTTTCTTGCGAGCGACGTTCCCGCTCCCGCTCTTGCAGTGCTTGGGAAACCCTTGCTCTTCAGGGCTTGGCGCCAAAAAACCTCTCATTTTCCGCGTCTTAGAAAATGACGCGTTTTTTCCACAAGGCCGCTCTCCTCTCGTAAACACCGGCACAGAGACGTGAAAACGGCCGGTTTCGTCTCTGAAAATACCCGAAACCTTCAAAAATAACGAGATTTGCGATAGCCGGCAAAAAAGTTGGAAAAACCGCTCAAGCGGCCTTGCGGTTTGCAGCAGATCCGAATACATCACGGCCACCAACGCGGCGGGCGATTAGCTCAGTTGGTAGAGCGCCTCGTTTACACCGAGGATGTCGGCGGTTCGAGTCCGTCATCGCCCACCATTCTTCCCCGCCTTGTTTTCACCGTCTATAAAACATAGCCTATGTGCGGTTCGCTGTTTCACACGCGCCCGCTGGGCTTGGTCCATATTTGGCTCGTTAAGCCGACACGCATCGAGGCGTGCCGGCTCTGTCCGTCGTCAGGCCGTGTAGGCAGCGCTGAGGAGTGTCTGCGTGTAGGCCTGTCGTGGTGCAGCGAACAGGGCGTCTGTCTCCCCCTCCTCCACGATCTCCCCATCCTTCATGACGATGACATAGTCTGCCATGGCCCTGATGACGGCGAGGTCGTGGCTGATGAAGACGTAGGAAAGGCCATGAGCGTCCTGCAGGCTGCGCAGGAGGTCGATCACCTGCCCCTGTACCGAACGATCGAGCGCAGATGTCGGCTCGTCGAGGATGACGAGACGGGGTTTGAGAATCATCGCACGGGCGATGGCGATGCGCTGTCGCTGACCGCCGGAAAACTCATGCGGATAGCGGTTGCGCGCTTGCGGATCGAGACCGACCTCCTTCAGAGCCGCGATCGCGCGCTTGTCGCGATCAGCGCGACTTAGCTCCGGTTCGTGGACATAGAGACCTTCGGTGATGATCTCGCCGACTGTCTGACGAGGCGAGAGCGAGCCGAACGGGTCCTGGAAGACCAGCTGCATCTCCCGCCGCAGCGGGCGCATCGCCTTCCTGTCGAAGCCGGAAATATCCTGACCGTCAAAGCGGATAATGCCGGAGGCGGGAACCAGCTGTAGCAGCGCCCGCCCGAGCGTCGATTTTCCCGAACCCGATTCGCCGACGATACCGATCGTCTGCCCCTCCCGCAGGCGGATGCTGACATTGTCGACCGCGCGGAATGTTCCGGAGCGTTTGGAAAAGAGGCCGCCGCCCGTCGCGTAGTCCACGGAAACACGCTGCCCCTCAAGAAGAATGGGCGCAGACGCCGGCACCGGCTGCTTCTCGCCACGCGGCTCCGCGTCGAGCAGCATCTTTGTATAAAGCGCCTGCGGGCGCTCGAAGATGTCCGCCGTCAGCCCTTGCTCCACCACTTCACCCCGTCGCATCACGACGACGCGTTCGGCAACATGGCGCACGACGCCCAGATCGTGCGTGATGAGAACGACCGCCATGCCGAATCGCGTTTGCAGCGACTGGAGAAGATCGAGGATCTGGGCCTGGATCGTTACATCGAGGGCCGTCGTCGGTTCGTCAGCAATGAGGATGTCGGGGTCGTTTGCCAGCGCCATTGCGATCATGACGCGCTGACGCTGGCCGCCGGAGAGCTCGTGGGGGTAGCTGTCGATGCGCCGCTGCGGGTCGGGAATGCCGACGAGTTCGAGGAGTTCGAGAACGCGCGTCCGTGCCTGTCGGAAGCTGCCGCCGCGATGGTGGACGATCGGCTCGGAGATCTGACGGCCGATGGTGTAGAGCGGATCGAGCGAACTCATCGGCTCCTGGAAAATCATGGTGATCTTCGCGCCGCGCACCGCGTTCAGCGCCTTCACCGGCAGGCCGATCAGGTCTTGCCCGCGATAGGCCGCCCTGCCCGTCACGCGGCCGTTTGCGGCCAGCAGCCCCATGATACCCATCATCGTCTGGCTTTTGCCGGAACCGCTTTCGCCGACGACAGCAAGCGTCTCCCCGGCGCGAACGTCGAGATCGATGCCCTTCACCGCCTCGACAGGCCCGTCCGGCGTATCGAACGTCACCTTCAGGTCGCGAACGTCGAGAATGATCTCGTTTTCTTGCCTCATGTCAACGGTCCCTCGGATCGAGTGCGTCGCGCAGCCCGTCTCCGACGAAGTTCAGCGAGAACAGCGTGAGGACGAAGAAGATGGCGGGGAAGATGAGCAGCCAGGGAGCCGACTGGATGTTGTTCGCGCCTTCCGAGATCAAGGCGCCCCAGCTCGTCAGCGGTGCCTGAACGCCAAGGCCGAGGAAGGAGAGAAAGCTTTCGAGCAGGATCACCTTGGGAACGACGACGGTGACGAAGACGACCACAGGCCCGATGGTATTGGGTATCACGTGCCGACGGATGATCTGCCAGTCGGTCAACCCCAGCGCCTGTGCGGCCGCCACGAACTCCCGACGCTTCAGTGCCAGGGTCTGACCGCGCACGATTCGCGCCATATCGAGCCACTCCACCGCGCCGATGACGAGGAAGATGAGAATGAAGGACCGGCCGAAGAAGACCACCAGCACGACGACGAGGAACACGAATGGTAGCGAATAGAGGATCTCCACGAACCGCATCATGATGTTGTCGACCCGGCCGCCGAGATAGCCCGACGTCGCCCCATAGAGAACGCCGATGCCGAGCGAGACGAGGCTGGCGAGGAGGCCCACCGCAAGCGAGATCTGCCCGCCCAGCATGACGCGTGCCACGAGGTCGCGACCGTTCGAATCTGTGCCGAACAGAAAGTATTCCCTCGATACCCGCCCCTCGACCACGATCGTACGACCGTCGTCGCGGGTTTCCGTAACCTTGGTATCGTCGAATTCGTTGGCACGGTCGATATAGCGGGTGGTGCGCGGATCGATGGCCGCTTCGGATGTGAAGGTCGCGGTGAAAGTCTGGCCGTCCACCTCGAAGGCCTGAAGGGTCACGCGCGCACGCGCCGCCGCTGAAGAGATGGCGCCTTGCAAGCTGTCGGCACCCGGTCGCGGCTCCAGACTTGGCGGCACCGAGACGTAGGACGGAAAGACCTGATCGTAACTGTGGCTGATGAACAGCGGCCCAAGGAACGAAAACAAGGCGACCAACAGCAACACGACGCTACCTGCCATGGCTGCACGGTTGCGCCGGAAGCGCGTTGCCGCGAGCTGGAACAGGCTGCGGCTGGCCGCTTCCGGCAAAACCGCGGGCAGCTGGGCAAGATCACTCATGGCGAACCCTCGGATCGAGAAGGCCGTAGAGAATATCGACCACAAGGTTGAAGACGATGACGAAGACGGCGATCAGCACGACCGTGCCCATGACCAGCGTGTAATCGCGGTTGATGGCGCCGAGCACGAAGAAGCGGCCGACTCCCGGAATCGTGAACAATGTCTCGATGACAGCCGAACCGGTGAGGAGCGCTGCGGCGCAGGGTGCAAGATAGGAGACGACCGGCAGCATGGCGGCGCGCATCGCATGTGTCACCACCACCGTTCGCGCCGGAAGGCCGTAGGCGCGTGCGGTGCGGATATGGTCCGTGTGCAGCGCCTCGATCATCGCGCCGCGGGTCAGCCGGGCGAAGACGGCCAGCTGGGGAAGCGCCAGCGCGATCATCGGCAGAATCAGATATCGCAGCGAGCCATCGCCCCAGCCGCCCGCAGGCAACCAGGAGAGCGTGACAGCGAAGACCAGCGTCAGCACGGGGCCAACGACGAAGTTCGGCACCGTCACGCCCACCGTCGAGAGCGTCATGATGGCGACATCGAGAAAGCTGTTCTGCCGCAGGGCCGCAAAGGTGCCGGCAGCGACACCGCCCACCAGCGCAACACCGAGCGCCCAGAGGCCGAGCTCGATCGAATAGGGCAGCCCCATGCCGATCAGCTGATCGACCGTGTTGTCGCGGTAGATGTAGCTCGGGCCGAAATCGCCGCGCACGACGTTGCCGAGATAGCGCAGATACTGCTGCCACAGCGGCAGATCCAGCCCATACGCCTTGTTGATATTGGCCATGGTCTGCGGCGAGAGCGGTCGTTCGAGATTGAACGGGCCGCCGGGCGCAAAGCGCATGAGAAAGAACGAGATCGTGACGACGATGAACAGCGTCGGCACGGCGCTCGCCAGGCGGCGGAGAACGAAGGTTAACATGGCCATCTCCATGGGAGGGCGGAGGCACGATAGCTTTTTGCGAGACGGGCGACGAGCGCCCTTGCGACGACGGGCAGAGCCCTAAATCGGCTCAGAGCCAAAAGAAAGACAGTCCGCAAGGCCGGTCAAGGCCTTGCGATCGTCAGGCTCCAGCGCGGGGCGTTCGGCGCGTTGCATCGTCCGACGTCCCTGCCTTCGCACATCACTCGGCGATGCTGAGGAAGCGGCTCGGGTGCTCGTTATTGGCATTGTCCACCCAACCTTTGACCTTGTTGGACACGAGCCACAATTCGTTCTGGTAGAGCAGCGGCGCGATGGGCTGCTCCTTCATGAGGATCGCCTCGGCCTCGTGCAGAATCTTTGCGCGGGCAGCAGGGTCCTTCTCGTCGTAGGATTTCGCCATCAGTGCATCGTAGTCGGCATTGCTCCACTTGGCGTAGTTGAAGGTGACATTGCTCGTCGTATTCATGGCGAGGAAGTTCTCCGGATCGCCATAGTCCGCCGTCCAGCCAGCGCGGGCGACGGAGAATTTGCCGCCTTCCTGCAAGTAGGCGTAGTGCGAGGAGACGTCGAGATTGACCATCGTCACCTTGGCGTTGAACGCCGTCTTCCACATATCCGCGACGGCGGTCGCAACACGCTCGTGGTTCGGGTTGGTGTTGTAGCGGATCTCGATCTCGAGCGGCTTGCCCCCCTCGCCGTAGCCGGCGTCCTTGAGGAGCGCGAGCGCATCGTCCTCGCGGTCGAGCTGGCTTTTCGTTGCGTAGTCGGCAAGGGATGGCTCGCCGTAATCCGGCAGGCCCGGGGGAACGAAGCCATAGGCCGGCTGCTGCGAGCCGCTGTAAATTTCCTTGGCCAGGAAGTCGCGATCGATCCCCATGGAAAGCGCGCGACGTACGCGGACATCGTCCATCGGCGCGGTGCGGGTGTCGAACACGTAGTAATAGGTCGCGAGCGCCGGCGAGATGTGAACCTGATCGCTGAATTGCGTCTTCAGCCGTTCGATCTGGTCAGCGGAAAAATTATAGTTCACATGCAGTTCGCCCGCTTCATAACGGCGTACGGCAGCGGCCTGATCCTCAAGCGGATAGAAGACCACTTTGTCCAGCTTGATATTCGCAGCATCCCAGTGCTGGTCGTTTTTCGCCAGTGTCAGGTGATCGTTGGCGACGTGCTCGGCCAGCTTGAAGCCGCCGTTCGACACCATGATGCCCGGCTTGACGAAGTCCGTGCCGTTCTTCTCAAAACTTGCCTTGGAAACCGGCAGGGCCGTCTGGTGGGCGAGCAGCTCAAGGAAGTAGGGCGTCGCGCGTTCGAGTGTGATTTCAAGGGTCTTCGCGTCGATGGCTTTCACGCCCAGCTGATCAAGAGCCAGGCCGCTCTTGTTGATCTTTTCGGCATTCTTGATCGGGTAGAGGATATTGGCGTAGCCGGCTGCGGTTTTCGGATCCTCGATGCGCGACAACGAGAACACGAAGTCTTCCGCCGTGACCGGCGACCCATCCGACCACTTGCCATTCTCGCGCAGCTTGAAGGTGTAGACCGTGCCGTCGTCCGAAACGGTCCAGCTCTCCGCCGCGCCCGGCACGATCTCGCCCTTCGCGTCGTGGATCGTCAAGCCTTCGTAGAGGTCCTTGAGAATAAACGCCTCGATGTTGATCGATGTATGCGCCTGATCGAGCGTCTGCGGCTCGCCGGCATTGCCACGGTTCAGCACGACTTCGGCAAGCGCAGGGCTCGCGCCAAGCAGCAGCGAGCCGACAAGAGCGGCACGTCGCATGCTTCGTGTCATGGCAGTCAGGGGTGCGGTCATCGGTCATCTCCTTGCCCGTTCGCGCCATTGCAGAGGGCGCCAAAGCGGCAGCAAAGGCGAAAAGCGCGTGAAACGCAACCCCGTCCGAGAACCGGACTTCTAATACTGCACAGGACGAGGAAAGAGAAAATTACGGTCCCAAGGGTTGCAGGAAAGGTATTCCGTCTCAGGTTCGCCAGCGCTCCCCGGAACAACGCAGTCAGTGGCATCTTACGTCAAAGGCAACTTGGATAGGGACCGCTTTCTCAACATGGCACTTCAAATGACGATGATCCAGCACACAATGTGAAAGCTCTTGGTTGCCGTCGCACGCGTTTTTCATTCCGCTTCGCCCCTGACAGTCGCGCAAGAAAACTGTGCGGAATGTCTAACCCGGAAAATTACACCGAAAGCGGGGGAGCGTCGTTCTCGTCCGGATTGGGATTGGGCGTCTCATCGGGAAGCCTATCCGGTTCAGGCTCCGTGATCGGGGGCATAGGTGTGGGAACCGGTGGGTTGCCTGGGATCGGGGTCGGGATGGGATCGGGTACAGTCGACATGATGGCTCCTGACAGGAATGGGGATTTTCCGTGTTATGCGAGAGAGGCTACCGATGGATTTCGGCCTGTCGCATCGGCATGCTGTCGATCTCCGCGAACAGGACATCGGGATCGACAAAATCGTTGAAGCGACTTTTCACGTGACCATCCTTGCCGACGAGCACAAGGGCGAAGGTGCCGGGAACACATCCCAGTTCCTTCCGTAGCGTATGAGCCTGCGGCACCACGTCCGAGCCGAATTCCGGACGGACATCATTGCCATCCACCGTGAAGATGGCCAGGTCTCGCTGGCGAAGTGCATCCTTATCCGCTTTGAAAGCCTGAAGCTGTCTTTCAGACTTGCTGCCAGCGGGATCCGCAAAGATGACGATCACGCGCTTTTCCCACTGCAGATCGTGGAGGTTTCCGGACGTTTCCTCCGGATGAGGGCCGACGCCGAAGATCTCGGTCATCAGGGATTTCAGCATGGTCATCTCCTTGTCTCTCCCTTGTCAGTCGAAGGATGCGCCTTGGGCACCGAGCAATTCGCGCGCCAATGTACGGACGGCCTCTTCCGCCACGTCGCGATGCCAGCCTGACGCTTCGGCCTGTTTGATAAGTTCCTGAAGCTCGCTCGGGATCTCGGCACCGGCAGCCGAACCCATACTCACCTCGCCGTTCTCGGTGACGCATCGGAAGGCATCTGCAAGGGCTGCCTTACAGGCATCGACATCCTTGTTACCTTCCATTGTTCCATGCCCGAACGTCCTCGGTTCGACATTGCTGCTCATGACATCCGTCCTCCCGCACGCATGGGCGCACCTCTTGCGTCAGCGTTGTCTTATCAACACCCTAATCGTGGGGATTGTTCCGGATGCGCGAAGAGTTGTCATGAACGCATCTTGCCAGATGAAGTGACATTGCTATTTCGTCATACCAATGAGACGCGCGCCGCTGCTGCCGCCGTCTCACCGACAGACGGACTGAAAAACGGTGGTGGGAATGGCCGAGAACAACCGGGCCGAAGGGGCTTTTGCCACAGGCGGGACGGACGGAGCCGAAGACGCATTCGCTTTCCTTGGAAAAGGCGGCGAAATCAGGCGGCTGATCCGTGAATTCGATTGGGGCTCCACGCCGCTCGGGCGGGTCGAGACATGGCCCGGCAGCCTCCGCACCGCGACGGCCCTTCTTCTTCAGTCACCCGTCCCGATCGTCATGCTCTGGGGCGAGCATGGCATCATGATCTATAACGATGCCTATTCCGGCTTTGCAGGCAAGCGGCATCCGCAGCTTCTGGGATCCCGCGTGCGGGAGGGCTGGGCCGAGATTGCCGACTTCAACGACAATGTGATGAGGGTCGGGCTCTCGGGGGGAACGCTTGCCTATCGCGATCAGGAACTGACGCTGCATCGTCGCGGCGTGCCGGAACAGGTCTGGATGAACCTCGATTATTCCCCGGTGCTCGACGAGACCGGCACGCCGGCAGGCGTCATCGCCATCGTCGTGGAGACGACGAGCGAGGTTCTGGCCCGTCAGCGGATCGCGCGGGAGCACGAGCGACTGCTGCAACTCTTCGCACAGGCACCGACCTTCATGGCCATGTTGCGCGGCGAGAACCATGTGTTCGAGCTCGTCAACCCCAACTACCAGACGCTGATCGGCGAGCGCGACGTGATCGGCAAGCCGGTCAAAGAGGCATTGCCGGAGCTTGCCGATCAAGGCTTCGGCGCGCTCCTCGATCAGGCCTATCGGTCCGGCGAGCCCATCAGCCGCTGGTCCGAGCGCCTCATTCTTGTCCGCTCGAAGGAGGCGGGACCAGAGGAACGCTTCGTCGATTTCGTCTACCAGCCGATTACCGCCGACAGCGGCGAGGTGACGCATATCTTCGTGCAGGGCTCTGACGTCACGGAGCGGGTCATCGCCGAGCATCGGCAACGTTTGCTGGTCAACGAGCTCAATCACCGGGTAAAGAACACGCTCGCCTCGGTGCAGGCGATCACGTCGCAGACCCTTCGCGGCGCCATGTCGCTGAAGGAGGCCTCCGATTCGATCAACGGCCGCATTCTCGCGCTGTCGCGGGCCCACAACATGCTGACCGCGCAGAACTGGACGGGTGCCGATCTGAACGAGGTGCTGGAGACGGCGCTTTCCACACATGACGATCCGGACCGCCCCCAGCTCGATGTCTCCTCCCCGCCCCTGCGCCTTGAGCCGCACGCAGCTCTGTCCATCGCGCTCGCGCTCCACGAGCTCGCCATCAACGCCGCGAAGTTCGGCGCTCTTTCGCGCGCGGAGGGCCGCGTCGAGATCGTGTGCGAGACAACTGTCGTAGAGGATCGGGAGATCTTCCGAATGACATGGCGCGAGATCGGCGGCCCCCCGGTGCAGACGCCGCAGCGGCGCGGCTTCGGTTCCCATCTTCTCGAGCGCGCCCTGCCTGCGGAGCTTTCTGGTCAGGTCCGCATCCACCACAGGCCGGATGGTCTCGTCTTCGAACTCGCCGCTCCGCTTTCCGCCGTCCGCGAAGGCGTCGGCCTTGAATAAGCTTGCCGGGAAACGCGTGCTGATCGTTGAGGACGAGATGCTGGTCGCGCTCCTCATCGAGGACTTCATTCTTCAGATCGGCTGCGAGATCGCCGGAATGGCCATGCGACTTGAGCCGGCCCTTGATCTTGCCCGGACCATCGATATCGATGTGGCAATCCTCGACATCAACCTTGCGGGAAAACCATCCTTCCCGGTCGCGGAAATGCTGCGAGAGCGCGGCATACCATTCGTTTTTGCCAGCGGTTATGGTGTTGCAGGCCTCGAAGGCTCCGGCATTTCGGCGCCGGTCTTGCAGAAGCCGTTCGATGTGAGCGATGTGAGGCGGCTTCTCGCAGGTGTGGTCTGAAGACCGTCACCTCACGCTCCGGCGATGTCACGAAACGGTCATTTCAACGTCATCGGGCTCGCGTAGTATCTTTCCAGATGTAGAATTCTTCAGAGCGCTTCGGAAATTTCACCGGCTCTACGATGATTGATAGGCCAGATCTGGTAATCGCCAGTTTCGCTCTGTCCTGTACAATCGCACGTCAGTCAAACCCGTGGAGATCATCATGCCCACAAGGGATTTCGGCCGTGTCGCCGATGGATGCCTGAATGCACGGCACGCCCCTCGCGGCGGCCATGCGCTGGAGCGCGTCTTCGAGGACCATTGCACGGCAGGCGCCGAGACCGGCGACGTTGCGGCTGCCCGCCGGATCCACGTCTTCCAGTGCGGCATGATCAGCGAAGCCGCGCTGCAGGACCTTCTGCAGGACAGCAACCGCCGCGGCGGCGAACGCTGAACACATTCCGTCGAAGCGGGCGCGCGCTGCTGCGTCATATGGCCGTATCGACGCAGGAACCCGTTAGCGCGGGTGTCAGGTATCCACCTTTTCCTTTTCCCGCTTCGGGGCGGCGCGCTTTGGCTCTTCGGGCGCCGGCGGCGAATAGGGCTTTTCCCCCTTTGGCGTCGGGGCCAGCAGGTTCTTCAGCGTCGAGAGGCGATCCTTCAGGAGAGGACGGAACCGCGTCGCGCGATAGGGCATATCGGCAGCGCCATAGCCCTCGGGGCCATCGTCATTGCCGCGATGAATTTCCTCGAGCTTCACGCCGATGAACTCGCCGTCGATGTAGTGGCTGTACGGCCCCACCCAGCGGATCGTGTAGATCTCGCCCTTGCGGATCAGCTGGTCGATCGAGACGTTCTTGAACTTGTCGTCGATGCAGACGACCTTCTGGCCGACGTGGAAATTGTTCATCGCTGCCTCCGGCCGAATGGCCACGCCTGGATAAGCAAAGCCTGTCACGCGAGCGTGCACCGACTTTCTGTCGCGATCTCCGTCCCGACGCCGTCATCTAAAGCGATGGGCGTCGAAGCTCGAAGATTGCCCGTGGCCGCCATGGTGAGAAAGGCTGACACGCTACATCCCTATAGTGCCTGATGCCATCGGCCTGCAAGAGCGGCGCAGGACGTATGGTTGCCATCGGCTCCGCAACGCCTCATAGCCGGTGCAGCACCACATCCGGGCAGGCTTTGCGCGCGATCTCGCACAGGTGTTCATGGTGGGTCAGATAGATCACCTGCCCCACACCCGCCATGTCGGCCATCAGCCGGAAGGCGTGGAAGGCGCGGGCGTCGTCGAAGGTTTCCATGATATCGTCAGCGATGAACGGCAAAGCTTCACGCTGGGCACTGATTTCGTGGAAGCCGGCCATGCGCAGCGCGAGGTAGAGCTGGAAGCGCGTTCCTTTCGAGAGATCCTTCGCAAGCTTCGTCGCGCCCGAAGCGGAACGGACCAGCAGGAACTCCGCACCCTTCTCCATCTCGGTCGAAAGACCCTCATATTCCCCGCCGCTGATGGTGGCGAAAGCTGTGGATGCCCTCTGCATCATGGCGCTGCGGTGCCGCTCCCGATAGAGGCGCAGCGCCATATCGGCGGCAAGCAAGCCGGAACGCAGTCGGAGATAGGCCAGCGCCTGCTCCTCGATATCGGCAAGCACCGTGCGGCGGCGCTCCTCGATATGGGCGGCTGCATCGTCGCCGGCCGCCTTCTCAAGTCCGCGCACCGCATCGCGCAGTTCGGCATGGCGGTCCTGCACCATCCGGTCGGCTTCATCGTGACGCGCGGCGAGTTCAGCCTCCTCGCGGCGAAGCCCGTCCTCGTCCAGAGCGACGAGAACCATCTCCGCCTCCTCTGCCGAGCCAACGCGCAAACGTCCGGCAAGGTCGGCCTCGGCTTCGACAATGCGCTCCCGCAGCCGCGTCCGGGCTTTCGCGGTTTCGAGGTGGGCGGCGACATCACCGAGTTCCGTGCAGCCGAAGAAGGCGAGCATATCGCGCTTGCCGGCCTCGTGCCGCTCCTGCTTTTCGGCCAGCGCCTGCGCCTCGCGCTCGCGCTCCTCCAGCTCGGTCGATAGCCGGTCGAACAGCGTTTCCACATGCTCGGCATCGGCCACCCTCTGCTGCAACGCCGTGAAGACCGCCAGGGGATCGTCGCCGGCCGGCAGATCCAGCCGCGTACAACAGCCGGAAATGACATTCGCGAAGGCTGTCTGGTCGCGGCCCATCGCCTCGATGCGATGGTCGAAATCGTTGCGCCGCTGCACCAGGCGATCGATCTCGGCGAGAACCGCCAGCGTCGGCATCACTTCGACCGGGCTCGGCACCACGCCATCGCGTGCCAGCCAGAGGCCCGAGAGACCTTCGCTCCATGCATCCGCCCATGCGGCCATCGCGGCATCGGCCGCGTCCGCATCGCCACGGCGCGATGCGAGGGCCGATGCCGTCCGATTCAGGTTTTCGGACAGCGTCCGCCCCTCGGCTGCCTCGGCCTGCGCCGCCATGAGAAGACGCTCGCCGAAGGCCAGCGCCGTCTCGAAATCGTCGGGCAGGGAAACGTCATTGCCGAAAGCCACGGCAAGCCGCGCCATGGCCCGTGCCTCATCGGCATCCGCCTGGGCCAGCTTCTGACGTATCGCGCGCAATGCGGTGCGTGTCTCCAGCGCCTTCAGCCGGCGTTGTAGCCACTCCTCCAGCCGTGCCAGCGACAGATCAGCGGGAAGATTGCAGGCGGTGGCCGCGGCAGCGATGGCGGCATCCAGCACGCTCCGCTCTGCGATCAGTTCCGCGCGCTGCTGGTCGTACGCCGTCTGCCGTGCAGTGAGGTCGGCAATGGTCACCGCCAGAGCACGGCTGCGGGCGATATGCTCGGTCTGGGTCAGCCGCAGGGCGCTCGCCTGATCGTCCTTGTCGAGCGCGGCTTCGAACTGATCGGCCGTGTCGGGCGTCAGCGCGTGCCGATGAGCCTGCCACGCCGCACTGCGCGCGAGACGCAGTGCGGCAACACGCGCATCGTCAGCAAATTCCGCCTGAACGAGAAGCGTCTCCCGCTCCGCCTGCGCGGCGGCCCGTTGCAGCGCAATGTCCGCGCGTCGCTCGTCGAGCCGGCGCAGGCGGTCGCTCGACGTCTCGTTCCTGAAAGACCAGTCGGCAAGATCACCTTCCGCCGGAACCGGTGCGAGCGCAAGGCTTTCGGCATCGTGACGGCCCGGCAGCGCCGCCAGCTGGTCGGCCAGAAGGTCCTCCAGCCGCGCCGCTTCCTCGCTCGCAGCCTTCTGCCGGAGCGGAAAATCCTCGCGCCGCAACGCTCGCAGCAGATCGGACAGAACCTGTGGATCGCTGGTCGTCGTCAACGCGGAGGCCTGTCCGGCCGGCTTGTCGCCAGCCGCCTCGACCCGTTCGGCCGCCTCGCGATGGGCGGCCTCAGCCATTCCAAATTCCCGACGTGCCGCCTCCTGCCGCTCCGACAGGCGTGCGTGCGTCTCGGCGAGCGCACGCAGCTTGCCGATGGTTGCTGCCGGAATGAGGAGCGTCGCCGGGTTTTCATCCACGCCAAGGCCGAGTTGCAGCAGCCGCGCGGCGAGTTCGGCGGAAACCGCCGCCCTGTCCTGCCTGCGCGATGGCATGTCCTGCGCCGCCGTGCGGTAGCGGGCCTCCAGCCCCGAGCTTTCCAGATGGCGCAGGTCGGCGCGCAGGGCGAGTACAGTCTCGTCGCGCGCGAGGAGGTCGCGCTCCTGCGTGCGGCGAGCGATGTCCGCAGCGATCTGCGTCAGGCGCGTGCCGATCTCGGTTTCCGCCCGCATCAGCTCCGGCAGCATCTGGTGCCAGACGGCCGGCGGGTCCGGCAGGTCGCTGAGCGTCGCCAGTTCGCTGCGCAGCGCCCGAAGACGCAAGAGCAGCGGCAGGCCGTCGAGCTTCGCCTTCACGCCATCCCACTGAACGCGCAGCCCGGCGCGCGCGGCAAGCGCCGCCTCGTGCCGCTCGATTGCAAGATCGCGCGTCTTGCGCAACGCCGAATATTCCCGCTGGCTGACATCGATGGCCGCCCGCTCGTCCTTCAGCGCATCCAGTTCCGCCTTCAGCTCGGCCAGCCGGTGCTTGCGCGCCTGCGGGCGATAGAAGGCGTCCGTGCGGCCCTTCAGGTCGGCCATGACGCCCGTCAGGTCCGGCAGGCCCGAACTGGCGGAGAACAGCAGAGAGCCAAGCTCGCCCTCGCTCCGCAGAATGCTTTCGCCGCCCTTTTCGATGCTGTCATCGTCGAGCGAGAACATGAGCTGATAGGTTGCACGATCCACCGTGCCGAAGGCGTTGGCGAGAAGCCCTTCGGGCAGCGGCTGCTCGCTCCCGTCTATCAGCGTGTTCTGCTGACGCTTCACACGAAACAGGGACTGGCTGCGCCCGCCGGTCTCCACCGTCGCACCAATGCGCATGGCGGGGTACGGATGCAGGAAATTGTAGGGGCTGCGGCCTTCGATACCGAAGAACAGATCGAGCACGGCCGAAAACAGCGTGGATTTTCCTGCCTCGTTCGGCCCGTAGACCAGATGCAGGTCGGGCTTGCCCGCCCGGGTCGGGCCGAAATCAAGCTGCTTGCCGGTAAACTTGCCGTAGCGGACAAGATCGAGTGCTGAAAGGCGCATTAGCGATCTCCCTCACCCGCCCGCACATGCGCCAGCACCTCGTCGCTGCCGTCTCGCGCAATCTCGGCGAGGAGAGCTTCGACGGTCGCCTCGTCCGTCCCGAAGGTCTCCCGGAGTTCCCGCGGTAGCTGGCCGAGAAGCTCCGTCATCAGGTCGGCCGCCTGCTGGCGGAACCCGTGCGACACAAGGACATCGCTATGGATCAGCGCCGACAGTTCGGCGGCGGGATCGAGCCCCGTATCCGTTCCGCCTGCCGCCGCCGTTTCCGGAGCATGGCAGTCGATCTCGACCTTCTCCACCCAGCAGCCGGGCAAGGCATTGGCAAGACCTGTCACCTCGTCCATCAGAAAGGCGGGGTCGCGCTTCAGACGGAAGGCGAGCGACGTGGCGCCCGTCAGATGCAGCCGCAGGATCAGGTGTTGGGCACCGGCCGCTGTCACGCGGCGCGCAAGATCGTCACCGACGCGGACAAGAAGTTCGCGCCATTCCGTGACACCGGTGAGATCTATGATCGCCCGCTCGAAAACGGCGCCGCCAATGCGGCGCTCGTCATGATGGATTGCGCCGCCAGCCTCGATCGTCACGAGCGTCACGCTCTTCGCCCCGGCCTCGTTGATATCGCGGCCTTGCGGCATGCCGGGCATGACGATCAGCGGCGTTTCGCTGTGGACGAGCCGATGGTGGACATGGCCGAGCGCCCAATAATCGAAGCCATGAGACGCCAGGTCCGCCACGCTGCAAGGCGCATAGAGATCGTGTCCCGGCGCACCGGCAAGGCTCGTGTGCAGCATGCCGATATTCACCGCATCGGCCTGCGGAACCGGGAAGGATGGCAACAGACTGTCCGGCGCGTGCGGCTGGTCGAAGCCGATGCCATGAATATAGACCCCGCGCCCGTCGGCAAGCGTTGCCGCCTTGACCGATTTCGCGCGATTGGAAAACACATGCACATTATCGGGAAAGGTCAGCTCGCGGCGGATGGCGGACTGGTTGTCGTGATTGCCGCGAATGACGAAGACGCGCACCCCGGCCGCTTCCAGCCGGCGCATCTCGCCCATCAGAAACAGCGCCGTGTTCATCGAGGTCTGCGAGCCATCATAGAGATCGCCGGCAATCAGCAGGGCATCGACCGCCTCTGCGATGCAGAGATCGACGATAGCCGTCAACGCCGCGCGGGTTGCGCCACGGACATGCTCGGCGAGCTCACCATTGCGGAGCGCCAGACTGCGGAGGGGAGAATCGAGGTGAAGATCTGCGGTGTGAACGAAGCGGAAAGCCATGCCCGACCATGGCCCCGCCGACATATGAACGTCAATCGTTTCGGTCCGGGAGGTCTCGTCTTTCCACCGGACCGTGCAGCAGCGCGACGTTCGGCAGTGTGATACAGGAACCGCGGAGATGGGCTCCGTCCGGCGGCTGTGGCACTGCCGACACCGCCGCCGGGTTTCGGGTGCCCTGCCTTGACATCGCCGTGAAGGCATTTGACATGGACCCTCATAACGTCCATTTCCAGTCTATGAAAACGACCTTCGACGTCTCCGACAAGCTGTTCGAGCTCTATCACCGCGTTCATCGGCTCATCAACCAGTCAATGACGGAAGAAGGCGTGTCGCTGGCCCGCAGCAAATTTCTGTTCTTCCTGAACAAGCTTGGCCCATGCCGCTCGACAGATATTGCCTGCGCGCTCAACTTTGCTCCACGCACCGTAACCGAGGCAATCGACGGGCTGGAGCGGGACAAGCTTGTGGTACGCCAGCCGGATCCCGAGGATCGTCGCGCGAAGATCGTTTCCATCACCGATGTCGGACGTATCGCGCTGGAGGCTGCCGAGCACCCGCGCAAGCAGCTGATCGAAGAGATCTTCTCGGCCCTCGATGACGAACAGCTGGACCAGTTGCACGAGATCGTCAGCAAGCTTGTGCGCCGCACGGATGAGATCCGCGAGCGGCGGGAGCAAGAGGAGGCCGTAGGGCCTGCGGCGGCTCGAGAGGCCTGAGGCCAAAGCGCCAAGGCCAACGCGACATCGTCCCGGTCTCGCACCGACCGGGCCCGCAAGTGCAGGCCCGGCATTATCATCCCCGGCACGACCGCGGCGCTCGTCATTACATCGCGTCGATCTTGCCGATGCTCCAGAACATCGTCTCGCCCGAGCTATCGTCCACACCGTCATTGTCGGTCACGACGAAGCCGGTTCCGGCTTCATCGATCGTAAAGCCCTCGACCTTATCGAGAACATAGCCGTTGAGCTTCTTCAGGTCAGGAAGCAGATCGCGAAACTCTTCCTTGGCGACGACCGGCAGCGGGCCGCCGATTTTGGCGGGCTTCAACGCGCTCAGCGCCACGCGATAGATTTTCTTCAGCTTTGCAGCCTGACCCACGAGGTTGTCGCGCTCGATGACATAGGCGTAGTTGCCGTGAATGGTGATTTCGGAGAGACCGACCCAGCCATCACCCTTCTTCTCCAGCGGATAGCGCACCGCGCCCCATTCCTCGGACTTCGGATTGTAGGAGACAAGCTTGACGAAGCCCTTCTCGTCGTCCTTCCATTCGCGCTGCACGGCCATCCACAGCGTGGTGTCGTCGCCCTCGCCCGCCACGGTGATGCCTTCGAAGCCGTAGCGTGTCTCGGATGCACGCAAGGCTTCCGGCAACGCGATTTCCTTCTTGATCTGGCCCTTCGCGTTTACCTGATACAGCGCATGCGGCACCAGCTTGTCGGAATTTCCCTCCGACGCGAGCCAGAAGCCGTCGGCCGTTGCGACGATACCCTCGATATCGAGCTTCTGTGCGGGTGCGCCGTCGCGGGTGATCGTCAGCGCATCCGTGATCTCGGCCGGGGTCTTTGTCGTGTCGATGGTGAAGATGCGCGGTTCGGCGCCATAGACGGAGTCGCTGACGGCATAGAGCTTGCCCGGCTGGCCGGGAACCGCGGACAGGCCGGACAGTGCGCCGAAGCCGATCGGCACGCCGTCCTTCTCTACGGAACGGATCTGCGGATAGGCCGGCTGGCCCTCCTTGCGCTCGTAGATCATGACATGCGAGCGCGCCGCACCGTCCTCGACAAGATCCGCCTCATTGGCGGTCACCAGCAGGTTGCGGGCGGGAATGGCAACGCCGCCTTCCGGCGAGATGCCCGAGGGGAGCAGCTGCAGCAGTTCAGGTTCAGCGCCCGTATCCTTGTAGACGCCGACGAGCGATGCCCGTTCCGCCAGCACGAAGAACAGCCGGTCTTGCCCGAACGTCGCGGCTTCCAGGCCCTCCGGCTCGATGCCCTTGGCAGCGGAGCGCTTCTCCGGGTAATGCCCGATGGCAGCGGCGGCATGCTCGAGGCTTGCTGCGGCCTCGTAAAGCACCTTGCCGCTCGTGTCGAAGATGGTGAAGCTGCGCGAGCCACCCTTCCAGTCGCCCTCGTTGGCAACGACCAGCCTGTCGTCATCGAGCCACTTCACCGCGTCCGGCTCCCGCGCCACACCCTTCAGCGATCCTGTGAAGGAGAGCTTGCCGTCGCGCTTCGTATCGACCTTGTCCAGATCCACGGTGCCGGCCGAGAAATGCGAAACGACGTCACCCGAGCGACCGTCGAGAATGACGATATGGTTGTTCTCCTGCAAGGTCAGCGCGATCTGATCCTTGCCGTTGAAGGACACGAATTCCGGCTCCGGATCGTCACCGCCGACCGCGGCAAGACCGGTTAGCGAGACGTGGCGGATCGTCGCGCAATCCGGCGTGCCATCGGCGAGCTTCACGATGACGAGGTCGCCCGCCGGCATCTGCGGCAGCGCTCCGTCGTTCACCTTCTCGTCGCGCTCGTTCTCGATGGCGATGGCGGCAATCGTGCGGTCCTTGTTCACCGCGACCGAATCGGGCTGGCCGCCAAGTTCGCAGCTTGAGGTAACCTTGCGGCCGGCAATATCGACCGCGGCGAGAACGCCCGACGGGTTGGCGTGGTCGGGGCTCGTGTTGACGGCGACGAGCGCCTTCGTTCCGGCGACGGTGACCGATGTCGGCTCGCCATCGAAGGAGACGATGCCGCCGGCCTTCGGTGCGGATGCATCCGTGATATCGATGAAGCCAATGGCCTTCAGCGGGCTATCGGAATAGATCAGCGTGTTGCCGTCTTCCGTGGCGGTCACGATCTCGGCCGACGTCACGGTCTTGCGGTCGGTCCCGGCCGGCAGATTGTCCGCGACAGCAAAGGACGAGATGCGGTTGAAGACAGGTTCGGCAAAAGCACTGCCGGCAACCGAGGTCGCAAGCAGGGCCGCAAGTGCAGCGGTGACAGATACGGTTTTCATGAGACATCCCCTCGGCGTTCAAGCGGCGGTTCAAGCCGCGTAGCCGCTTGCATCCTTGCGCGCGGCACATGCCGAGGTTTCTGGAGCGCCCGCATGACAGGGGAATGACAGAGACGAAAAAGGCCCGGGAAAACCCGGGCCTGAAGAGAGGGGCGCTGTATGAGAAGCCTCCCCGGCCAGGCCATACAATACAGGGACAGACCCGTGATTGCGTAGCCCGGCGATAAAGAGGGCGAAGCGATCGGCTTCGCCCGAAAATGCTCAGGAGTTCACAGCGTCCTTGAGGCCCTTGCCGGCCGCAAACTTCGGAACGTTGCGAGCAGGGATATCGACTTCCGCACCGGTGGAGGGGTTGCGGCCCTTGGAGGCTTCGCGGCGGCTCACGGTGAAGTTGCCGAAGCCGACGAGGCGAACGTCGCCGCCGTTCTTCAGTTCACCCTGGATCACGTCGAACAGAGCTTCGACAGACGCTGCTGCCTCTTTGTTCGTGATGCCGGCCTTTTCGGCAACAGCCGATACGAGCTCATTCTTGTTCATGTTTCCACCCTTTCAACTTGGTCCGAAACCACTTGTTTTCGGGCGGCCGCGCCAGTGTCGCAGCGGTCGCCTTGGCAACCCAATCGCGCCGAATGCCCGGAAATGCAAGGCTTTGCGGTGCATTTTACGAAAAAAGACCGGCGCGAGGGCCGGTCTTCCACTGTTTAAGCGATGAATGACGGTGCGAGCACGCTCTCATGACACCTTTGAATCGGCCCCGCCGCCAGCGACAGGCCTCCCGGAGAGACAGCGAAGCCGCCTCTCCGGGTGATGTCACTCAGTGAGCAAAGCCCGTCGTGGTTTCGTCCGTATCGGCCGCAACCTTGACCGGGGTGACGTTCTTCGCCGGATCCCATTCGATGGCTTCCGGCATGCGGACCAGAGCGTGCTTCAAAACTTCGCCGATCAGCGACACGGGGATGATCTCCATGTTGTTCTTCACATTGTCCGGAATCTCCGCCAGATCCTTGGCGTTCTCTTCCGGAATGAGCACCTTCTTGATCCCCCCACGAAGAGCTGCAAGCAGCTTTTCCTTGAGGCCGCCGATCGGCAGAACCCGGCCGCGCAAGGTGATCTCACCCGTCATGGCCACGTTCTTGTCGACCGGAATGCCCGTCATGATCGAGACGATGGCGGTTGCCATCGCGACGCCTGCCGATGGGCCGTCCTTCGGGGTTGCCCCTTCGGGAACGTGGACGTGGATGTCGCTCGTGTCGAAACGCGGCGGCTCGATGCCGAAGTCGATCGCACGCGAGCGGACATAGGACGCCGCTGCCGAAATCGATTCCTTCATCACGTCCTTCAGGTTGCCCGTCACCGTCATGCGGCCCTTGCCGGGCATCATCACGCCTTCGATCGTCAGCAGTTCGCCGCCGACCTCGGTCCAGGCCAGACCCGTGACCACGCCCACCTGGTCAGTGCGCTCGGCTTCGCCATGGCGGAAGCGCGGAACGCCCAGATAGTCGTTGATATTCTCGGCCGTCACCTGAATGCTCGTGGCCTTGCCCTTGAGGATTTCGGTCACTGCCTTGCGGGCGAGCTTCATAAGCTCGCGCTCGAAGGAGCGAACGCCCGCCTCGCGGGTATAGGTCTGGATCACCGCCATCAGCGCGCCGTCCGTCACCGAGAATTCGGCAGGCTTCAGGGCGTGATCGGCGATGGCCTTCGGCAGGAGGTGCCGCTTGGCGATCTCCAGCTTTTCCTCTTCCGTGTAGCCGGCAATACGGATGACTTCCATACGGTCCATCAAGGGCGCAGGGATGTTCAGCGTGTTCGCCGTCGTGATGAACATCACGTTCGAAAGGTCGTATTCGACCTCCAGATAGTGGTCCATGAACGTTGCGTTCTGTTCCGGATCGAGCACCTCGAGAAGCGCCGACGACGGATCGCCACGGAAGTCCTGACCCATCTTGTCGATTTCATCGAGCAGGAACAGCGGGTTGGACTTCTTGGCCTTCTTCATCGACTGGATGACCTTGCCGGGCATCGAGCCGATATAGGTGCGGCGGTGACCGCGGATTTCCGCCTCGTCCCGAACGCCACCGAGTGCCATGCGGATGTATTCACGGCCTGTAGCCTTGGCGATGGAGCGGGCAAGCGAGGTCTTGCCGACGCCCGGAGGACCGACGAGGCACAGGATCGGCCCCTTGATCTTCTGCGAACGCGCCTGCACGGCCAGATACTCGACGATCCGTTCCTTGACCTTGTCGAGGCCGAAGTGATCGAGCTCAAGCACCTTTTCGGCGGCATTGAGGTCGGTCTTGACCTTCGACTTCTTGTTCCACGGAATGCCCGTCAGCCAGTCCAGATAATTGCGCACGACGGTGGCTTCCGCCGACATCGGGCTCATCTGGCGCAGCTTCTTCATCTCGGCGTCGGCTTTTTCCCGCGCTTCCTTGGAGAGCTTGGCCTTGTTGATCTTGTCTTCCAGTTCGGCCATCTCGTCGCGGCCTTCCTCGCCGTCGCCGAGTTCCTTCTGGATCGCCTTCATCTGTTCGTTGAGGTAGTATTCGCGCTGGGTCTTCTCCATCTGGCGCTTGACGCGCGAGCGGATGCGCTTCTCGACCTGAAGAACGGAGATCTCGCCTTCCATGAAGCCGAGCGCCTTTTCAAGGCGTCCCTTCACGCTCGTCGTTTCCAGCATTTCCTGCTTCTCGACGATCTTGATGGAGAGATGCGAGGCGACCGTATCGGCCAGCTTCGAGTAGTCCTCGATCTGGCTGGCAGCACCGACAACCTCGGGCGAAATCTTCTTGTTGAGCTTCACGTAGCTCTCGAACTCGGAGACAACGGAGCGCGACAGCGCCTCGATCTCGACCGGGTCCTCGGCAGGTTCGGCCAGCGGATGCGCCATCGCCTCGTAGAATTCCTCACGGCGCGTATAGCCGTCGATTTCCGCGCGCGAGCGGCCCTCGACCAGCACCTTTACGGTGCCGTCAGGCAGCTTCAAGAGTTGAAGCACGTTGGCGATGGTGCCGATCTGGTAGATCGCAGAGGGCTCCGGATCGTCATCGCCGGCGTTGATCTGGGTGGCAAGCATGATCTGCTTGTCGGTGCCCATGACCTCTTCCAAGGCACGGATCGACTTTTCGCGACCCACGAAGAGGGGCACGATCATATGGGGGAACACCACGATGTCACGCAGGGGAAGGACTGGGAAGGTCCCGCTCTCGGCTGCCGGAGACGTTTTGTTCGTCATGTCATTTCCTTTCCGTCCCGTTTCCGGGAGCGTTACCCGAAGCACTTCAAGGGTGCTTCCGGTCATCACTTTTTCCACTGTCAGAAGTGGAGGTTGCGAGACCCGTTTTCAACCCTTCGACGGCCTGACCCAGCTGCAATCGAAGCGTATCGCACAGTAGAGGCTACGTTGCTGTCGCGGACCTTGCCGCGCATCTCGACGCCTCATGATTCGAACCTCCGGCACACGACACGAAACCGTCATATCATCGCGCTGCCGGGGTGATTTAGCAATGCTGTTATCAGCAGCCGGGCATGGGAACGCACGGATGTCCGCAATTTGGGGAGTGAACGAACACCTTGTGCCTCCTTGCCCGATCTGCGACCGTGCAATGCAGCGAACCTGATTGGCGGGACCTCCTTCGCCTCCATCAACTCTTCGATCCGGAGCCTGCGTGAACCTTCATTCCCGCCCTATGGAAGAGGCCTCCGAAACAGGCGGCGTCATATTGCTGTCAATCAGCCAAGCCACGGCGGCAACCTTTCCGGATCTCTTTATCGGGCTCGCCTTCCTGTGCTTCATCGAGGTTGGCTCCAAGCGCGTGACATGCCCGGTCAACGGAGAGATTATCGGCTGCGAGGGAGACCTCCTCGTCTTTCCGCCCGGCTCCATCGTGACATTGGAGAATCGCCCGGTATTGAACGCCACCTACCGCGCCGAGGGCGTCTACTTCTCACAGGAGCTTCTCGACTCGGTCTTTCCCGAGCAGCATCCGCGGTCAGCCCCTTCCGGCATCCACATCATCCGGGCCGAACCGCATCGGCCGGGCGCCATTCTCGACATCATACGGGAAACACTGTCGGCAACGGGCCTGCCGCCCGCAATCCGGCGTCATCGCCTGCTCGAACCTCTCATCTGGCTGCGGCATCAGGGCGTGCGTCTGCCCGCCCAAGCGGATCATCAGCCCATGATCCGCTTGCGCCATCTGCTGGAGACGGATCTGAGCCATCCCTGGCGGGCATCCGAAGTCGCGGACCATTTTGCCATGAGCGAGGCGACCCTTCGTCGCTGGCTTGGGCGATCGGAACAGGGATTTTCAAAGATCCTGCAGAACACCCGGCTGGAGAAGGGGCTCGCGCTGGTCCAGACGACGGGACTGCCTGTCTCGCAGATCGCGCTCGAATGCGGCTTCAAAACGCAGTCCCACTTTTCCGATGCTTTCCGGAAGCGGTTCGGCATCCAGCCCCGCGCGATTCGTATCGCCAGCGATTGAGCGTTTTTCGACAAATTTTGAAGGTCGGACGAAAGTGGCATCCGCTGCGGAAGGTTAGTCTGAGGTGTCTTGAACCATCTTCAGAAAGGACAGAAGCATGTCTTCCGCATTTATGAACCGCCGGTCGATCCTCATGGGGCTGGCCATGCTCGGGGCCATTTCCGTGCTCGGGGGTGCCGCCACGCGGGCCGAGGCGCAGGAGTTTCGGGTAACGAGCACGTCCATGAGCGAGGGCAGCCAGCTCTCTTCCGCTCAGGTCTTCAAGGGATTTGGCTGCGACGGCGGCAACACGTCTCCGCAACTTGCCTGGTCGGGGGCGCCGGCGGGTACCAAGAGCTTCGCCATCACGGCCTATGATCCGGACGCGCCGACAGGATCGGGATGGTGGCACTGGAACATCGTCGATATCCCGGCAGCAGAGACCGAGGTTGCCGCTGGCGCAAGTAGCACGGAGGCTCTTCCCAAGGGCGCTGTCGAACTCAGGAACGACTATGGGATCGTCGGGTTTGGAGGCGCCTGCCCGCCTCCCGGTGCTGTCCATCGCTATATCTTCTCCGTGCACGCCCTCAATGTCGAAACACTGGATCTGCCGAAGGATGCCAGCAACGCCCTTGCAGGCTTCATGATCGGCAGCGCCACACTCGCCATCACGCGCCTGACGGCTGTTTACAACAGGTAGGTCCCGCTCGACTTACCGACCCGGAAACGAAAAAGGGCCCGCATCGCTGCGAGCCCTTTTTCGTTCGATAAATCCGGATCAGGCCGAAACATTGGCCTTCTCGTCCGTGCGCTCCGAGTAGATGTAGAGCGGACGGGCGGAACCCTTGACGACCTCGTCGGAGATGACGACTTCGCGAACGCCTTCGAGTGTCGGCAGTTCGAACATCGTGTCGAGCAGGATCTTCTCCATGATCGAGCGAAGGCCGCGCGCGCCCGTCTTGCGGATGATGGCGCGCTTTGCGATTTCGCGCAGCGCATCCTCGTGGAACGTCAATTCCACATCTTCCATCTCGAACAGGCGCTGGTACTGCTTGATCAGCGCGTTCTTCGGCTCCGACAGGATCTGGATCAGCGCGTATTCATCGAGATCCTCCAGCGTCGCCAGCACGGGCAGACGGCCGATGAACTCCGGAATAAGGCCGAACTTCACCAGATCTTCCGGCTCCAGCTCGCGCAGGACTTCGCCGACGCGGCGATCTTCCGGCGCGCGGACAGCAGCGCCGAAGCCGATCGAGGTCTTCTCGCCACGGGCGGAGATGATCTTGTCGAGGCCGGCAAAGGCACCGCCGCAGATGAACAGAATGTTCGTCGTATCCACCTGCAGGAATTCCTGCTGGGGATGCTTGCGTCCGCCCTGCGGAGGAACCGAGGCCACGGTGCCTTCCATAATCTTCAGAAGCGCCTGCTGCACGCCCTCGCCCGAGACGTCCCTTGTGATCGAGGGATTGTCGGACTTGCGCGAGATCTTGTCGACTTCGTCGATGTAGACGATACCACGCTGGGCGCGCTCGACATTGTAGTCGGCCGACTGAAGCAGCTTCAGGATGATGTTCTCGACGTCCTCGCCGACATAGCCGGCTTCGGTCAGCGTCGTCGCATCGGCCATCGTGAAAGGCACGTCGATGATGCGGGCGAGCGTCTGGGCGAGATAGGTCTTGCCGCAGCCGGTCGGGCCGACGAGCATGATGTTTGACTTGGCCAGCTCGATGTCGCTGCCCTTGGCGGAATGCGCCAGGCGCTTGTAATGGTTGTGGACGGCAACCGACAGGATGCGCTTGGCCTGCTGCTGGCCGATCACGTATTCGTCGAGAACCTTGATGATTTCCTGCGGCGTGGGAACGCCATCGCGGGACTTCACCATCGAGGTCTTGTTTTCCTCGCGGATGATGTCCATGCACAGTTCGACGCATTCATCGCAGATGAAAACGGTCGGTCCGGCAATCAGCTTCCGGACTTCGTGCTGGCTCTTGCCGCAGAAGGAACAATACAGGGTATTCTTAGAGTCACCGCCGTTGCTGCCGCTGACTTTGCTCATTTCACTTTCCTTCCAGCACGCCGCGCGTCCCGTACGGGACGCAACGAACCACTCAAACCGCTCCGCAGACTGGCGCGCCGTTCAGCGTCAGTGCATTGCTTCCGGGAGTACGAACCGGCCGCATTCTCACGCGGACCGGCGGCAACTTCTCTCCCACCGAAAACCGAATGCTAAAACGCGAGAACTCAAGATAGCATTAACGGTCGATAGTAACGGCTTTGGTCTCGGGATAAAGACCCTTGAAAGTTACAATTGTGTCACAAATGCATCATTCGCGACACAAAAGCCATGATCAACTTTCGACGGCCGATTCCATTGCCTCGCGAGAGGTGATGACCTTGTCGATCACACCCCAGGCAAGAGCCTCGTCCGACGTCATAAAGTGGTCACGATCGAGCGTCTGTTCAACCTCTTCGTAGGTCCGTCCGCAATGCTTGACGTAAACCTCGTTCAGGCGACGCTTCATCTTCAGGATGTCGCGCGCATGACGCTCGATGTCGGAGGCCTGCCCCTGGAAACCGCCGGAGGGCTGGTGAACCATGATGCGGGCATTCGGCGTGGAGAAGCGCATGTCCTTATGGCCGGCGGCCAGCAGCAGCGAGCCCATGGACGCAGCCTGACCGATGCAGAGCGTCGATACGGCCGGCTTGATGAACTGCATCGTATCGTAGATCGCCATGCCGGCGGTGACGACGCCGCCCGGCGAATTGATGTAGATCGCGATTTCCTTCTTCGGGTTTTCAGCCTCGAGGAAGAGAAGCTGGGCGCAGACCAGCGTTGCCATATGATCTTCCACAGGGCCGGTGAGGAAGATGATGCGCTCCTTCAGGAGGCGCGAAAAGATGTCGTAGGATCGTTCGCCACGGTTGGTCTGCTCGACGACCATCGGCACGAGCGCCATAGCGGTATCAACGGGATTTGTCATGTCAGCCCTTCGTCTCATGAATGCGCGAACACTTCGCGTATCGGAATCATTCGAATATCTCTGCCCCTTTACATAGAGTGTCAGAGGTAGGCACTTCAAGTCGGCTGCCATCTATAACGTTAACGAGAGCCGCTTGCCCGAAAGTGGCGTCAGAGCTGGGATTCGATGGGAAGGTAGCCGATGATCGCGGCCGTCACCCGGCGCCAGAAACCGGCATCCGGCTCACGTTCGAGCATCCGCGAGCAGTGCTGCGCCTCGTCGTTCCAGCAGAGCTTGCCCTTTTCCAGCGAGAGCCTGAAACTCGTGCCGGGATGGGTTTCGAGCGCGAAGATCGCATCGACATCCGCCACCAGCGACGGGCAGGTGAAGAGCACGCCCATCTCGGTGTTGAGCGAGGCGGAACGCGGATCGAAATTCATGGAGCCGACGAAAGCGCCCTTGCCGTCGATGGTGAACGCCTTGGTGTGGAGGCTTGCTCCGCGCGACCCGAAAAGCGAGATACGCTGCGTTTCCGTCGCCTCCTGCACCGCCTTCAGCTCGTAGAGCGTGACGCCGGCGGCCACGAGCCTGCGGCGGTAGTTGGCATAGGCGCCGTGGACGGCGGCAACGTCCGTCGCGGCCAGCGAGTTGGTCAGGATCGCCACATCGACGCCTTTCTCCACCAGTCCGCACAGTTCCTTCACGCCATCGGCACCGGGAATGAAATAGGGCGAAATGATCTTCACGCTCTGGCCCGCCGCCGTGATATGCGGCAGCAGTTCCTGCATCAGCCAGTTCTGGCGGCGCTCCAGATGGGCCTTTTCCGGCGGATCGGCCTTGATGGTGATGTCGCCGGTGAACCGCAGTTCACCATTGCCGTGAAACAGGCCGGGTTCGACTGCCGCCTGCTCCACATGACCGAGATAATGCCGACCGCCCTTGCCGCGCGCGAGTTTGGCGAGCTTGCGGCGCAGGCGCGGAAGGTAGTGGCGATGCGGGGTGCGCAGCGATCCGATCGGCAGCACCATGGAGCTGTTCCAGTAGTCGTCGAAGACGCTTGCCGCCTCCCGGGCGATAGGACCGAGCATCCACATGTCGAGATCCCGGAAATTCGCCTGCTCCGCCGCATCGAAATAGGCGTCGCCGATATTGCGGCCGCCGGCGATGACAACGCGACCGTCGGCGATCCAGGTCTTGTTGTGCATGCGTCGCGTCGCCCGCAGCGGCCGCAGCATCATTTCCAGCCCGCGGCGGAAGCGGTCGTTTCGCGCGCGGCTGGGGTTGAAGAGCCGCACCTGAATGTTCTCATGCGCGTCCAGCGCCAGGCAGAAGCGGTCGTGCAGCCCGGCATTGATGTCGTCCAGGAGCAGGCGGACCTTCACGCCCCTGTCTGCAGCGGCCAGCACTTCGCCTGCCAGAAGCCGTCCCGTGAGATCGCGACGCCAGTAGTAGTATTGCAGATCGAGACTGCGCCCCGCCTTGCGCGCCGAGATGGCCCGGACGGAGAAGGCGTCCATGTTGTCGGAAACGAGCGTGACCGCGCTCTGCCCGATCTTGTCCGCAAGCAGCGGCACGCTCTCCCGGTCGATGTCCGTCTGCCCCTCTACCGGCTCGATCGCCTTTGCCGGCTGTCCGTAAAGATGCCGTCCGAAGCGACCGTAGATGTAGATCGTGCCGAGCGCCGCCAGAACGGCTAGCACGCCAAGGAAGATGATCAGCCATTTCATGGAGAGGACGCAGGCCTTTGTGTGAGTCGGGCAAGCCGGGTTTCGCAGATGCCACTTACACCGGCAATATCGTCCCCGTCGTGTCCGTCGTGATCGCCTCGGTCCGGGGGGCCGCACCTTCGCCAAGGTCCTTGCGGGTCGAGAGGGCTGCCTGAAGATCGATATGCGCCTTCAGTGGCAGATGGTCGGATGCGACACGCGAGAGGGTCGAATTGTGCACCTCGACATGCGTGACCAGCGTATGCGGGCTGCCCATCACCCGATCAAGCGCCAGCAGCGGGTAGCGCGACGGGAAGCTCGGAACCGCCGAAATCGAGTGGTCGAAGACGGGGCTGAGCAGAGACAGCGCAGAGCGCTTGCCGATCCGCCATTCGTTGAGGTCGCCGATCAGCAGCGTCGGCCGTTCCTCGGCCTCTTCGATCGCAGCAAGGATCGCACGCGCCTGTTGGCTCCGGGAATGCCTGAGCAAGCCGAAATGGGCAGCGATGATGCGCAGCGGCCCGTGCTTGAGGTCGAGGTCCACCACCAGCGCACCGCGCGGCTCGACACCCGGCAGCTTCAGCTGGCTGACCTTGGCGACGGCCCCCTCGCGCACCAGCAGCAGATTTCCATGCCAGCCATGACCTTTTGGCGAGAAGGCTGCGATCGGCACCGACAGGAGGTGACAATCCCGGTGCAGCCGCTCAAGATCCAGAAGCCCTGCCCGCTCCCCAAAGCGCTGGTCGGCCTCCTGAAGCGCAATAATATCGGCATCGATCTCGCAGATCACATCCATGATGCGGCCCGGGTCGAAGCGTTTGTCGGTGCCGACGCATTTATGAATATTGTATGAGGCGACCACCGTATCCCCACGCGCACCCCCGGACGCCTCCCGCCCGGGCAGCGGCACGCGACGCGCTCTCAGGGCCGCAAGCAACCCGCCGGCCGTCTTGCCGGCTTTCAGAAACTTGACGGGCTTGGCTGGCTTTTGCGACATGGCAGGGCTCACCTTCGCTCTTGGATGCTTCGGGTCGGAATGGATGTCTCCATCGCTCTGGAGATAGCAAGAACATGGCGCAAGACAAGGCAAAGACGCCGCGCGGCAAGCGGGATGCCGTATGTTACCAGCCGCCGACCCACGCATCTGCAAGACGATTTCGGTGAAACGGCGACCGCCCGAACCTGGGGAATATCGAGCAGGCAGCACGGCTGATCTTGACAACGCGGCCATGCCGATCGTCTTCTGTCGCACGCGCCAAGACGGCGTTCCCGCGCGCCGGAGCTTCAGGTCACGATGGCTCGGTCGACGTGGCCCCAGCCCCGGTCAACGCCCTCACTCACATTCCAGCAGCGCGCACTGCGCCGCCGCTTGTATTGGACATGCAATGCCGACTGCCACACCTTCCGCTCCGTCTCCCGTCATCATCGATGCCGTCACGCGGCACGTGCGGCTCGACATCCACGATCCCGCCTTCTACCGCGATCCGCTGCCGACCTATGCTGCACTGCATGCGGCCTGCCCTACGTTCTTCTGGGAAGAGCCGGGACAATGGTTTTTTACGGGCTACGACCAGGTGAACGCGCTGTTACGCGACCGCCGTTTCGGGCGGCAGATCCTGCATGTGGCGACCCGCGAGGAACTCGGCCTTCCCGATCCGACGCCGCATCTCGCCGATTTCGACCGGCTGGAGCACCATTCGCTCCTGGAACTGGAGCCGCCGGCGCACACGCGCCTGCGCACGCTCGTCAACCGCGCCTTCGTGTCACGCCATGTGGAAGCGCTGCGACCCGAGATCGCCGCGCTCTGTCACCGTTTGATCGACGGGTTTAAGAACGACGGAAGCGTCGAGCTGCTGAAAACCTATGCAGAGATCGTGCCCGTTACCGTGATCGCCCGCATGCTGGGCGTGCCGCTCGACATGGCGCCGAGCCTGCTCGACTGGTCGCACCGCATGGTGAAGATGTATGTGTTCAATCCCTCGCTGGAAACGGAGCACGATGCGAACCGGGCCTCCGCCGAGTTCGATGCCTATCTCCGCAGCATTATCGCCTGGAAGCGCGACAATCCTGCCGACGACCTGCTGACCCACATGATCACATCCGAGAAGGACGGCGAACGGCTGACGGAAGACGAGCTTGTATCGACCGCCGTTCTCCTGCTGAATGCAGGCCATGAGGCGACGGTGCACCAGCTCGGCAACGCGGTCGCGGCCATCCTGCAAACAGGAGCGGATCCAGCCGCCCTTTTCGCCGACGACGCCGCTACCGAAAGAACGGTGGAAGAATGCATGCGGTACGCTGCACCTCTGCACATCTTCCAGCGCCATGCTCTATCGGATATCGAGCTCGAAGACGGAATTTCGCTGAAAAAGGGCGACCGTATCGGCCTCATGCTCGCGGCCGCCAATGTCGATCCGCGACGCTTCAGCGATCCGTCTATCTTCCGGCCGGGCCGCAACGAAGGCCCCCACCTCTCCTTCGGCGCCGGCATCCACTTCTGCATCGGCGCGCCGCTCGCCCGGCTGGAACTCAAACTGTCCCTGCCGATCCTCTTCGAACGCCTGCCGGCGATGCGTCTGGCGGGCACGCCGGTGTTCAAGGACAGCTATCACTTCCACGGGCTTGAGCGGCTGGATCTGGCATGGTGAGGCTGGCATGGAGTGAAGCCGTGACGTCTAGATCCGGATCACGTAGTCCTTGCGAGTCGTTTCAAGCACTTCCCAGGTTCCCTTGAAGCCGGGTCTCAGGATCAGGCTGTCGCCGGTCTTCAGGTCGAAGGTTGCTCCATCGTCGCTGGTCACCACCGAATGCCCCGAGAGGATGTGAAAGTACTCCCACTCCTCGTAGACGATCCGCCACTTGCCAGGCGTTGCCTCCCAGATGCCTGCGTAGAGGCCACCGGGGGCTTCCTCGATGTTCCATGTGCGGAACTCCGGCTCGCCGGAAATGAGGCGATCTTCGGCCGGAGCACCGATATCCGGCTGGATGCCGGTGATGTCGAAAGTGAGCGAAACCGTCATCGGCATCACACCTTTGCCAGCGATTGTTCGAGATCGGCAATGATGTCGGCGGCGTCCTCGATGCCGATCGACAGGCGCACCACCTCGGGTCCCGCTCCAGCCGATACCAGCTGTTCTTCGTTCAACTGGCTATGCGTGGTGGAAGCCGGGTGGATGACGAGCGATCGGGTGTCACCGATATTGGCAAGATGCGACAGCATCGAGACGCCCTCCACGAAGGCCTTGCCTGCGGCATAGCCGCCCTTCAGGCCGAAGGTGAAGACGGCGCCTGCGCCGCGCGGTGCGTAGCGCTGCTGCAACGCATGGTTCGGATCGCTTTCAAGGCCCGCATAATTGACCCAGGCCACCTTGTCGTGTCCGCTCAGATAGCGCGCGACGACCAGCGCGTTGTCGCAATGGCGCTGCATGCGCAGCGGCAGCGTCTCGATGCCGGTCAGCAGCATGAAGGCGTTGAACGGGGAGATCGCCGGGCCCAGATCGCGCAGGCCGAGCACGCGGGCTGCAATCGCGAAGGCGATATTGCCGAAGGTCGCGTGCAACACCATGCCGTTATAGTCCGGACGCGGCTCGGACAGCGCTGGATATTTGCCCGATGCCGACCAGTCGAACGTGCCGCCATCCACCAGAATGCCCCCCATCGAATTGCCATGCCCGCCCATGAACTTCGTCAGAGAGTGCACGACGACATCCGCGCCATGCTCGATGGGCCGAACGAGGTAGGGGGTCGCCATCGTATTATCAACGATCAGCGGCAAACCGTTGCGATGCGCGATCTCGGCAATGGCCTCGATATCGACGAAGGTGCCACCGGGATTGGCGAGACTTTCGATGAAAATCGCCTTCGTCCTCCCGTCGATTTCAGCCTCGAAGCTCTCGGGCGCCGCCGTATCCGCCCACCGCACCTGCCAGTCGAAGGATTTGAACGCCTGTCCGAACTGGTTGATGGAACCGCCGTAAAGCCTGCGCGCGGCAATGAAATTGTCGCCCGGCGACATCAGCGTGTGAAAAGCGATCAGCTGGGCCGCATGGCCCGACGCCACCGCAAGGGCCGCCGCCCCGCCCTCCAGCGCCGCCACGCGCTCTTCCAGCACGGCCTGCGTCGGGTTCATGATGCGCGTGTAGATATTGCCGAAGGACTGAAGGCCGAACAGAGACGCCGCATGATCGGCATCGTCGAAGACGAAGCTCGTCGTCTGGTAGATCGGCGTGGCGCGCGCCCCGGTCGTCGGATCCGGCTGCGCCCCGGCGTGAATAGCCAGCGTATGGAACCCCGGTGCGTTCGTCATGTCTTGTCCTCCCTGTCGCGGGCGTGGGTGCCGGCGCTCGTTGTTGCGTCTGTTATGCGCCTAGCCCAGCCAGCCGCGACGTTCTCATGTCCAGCACACTATTCCAGACCCACGGTCGGACCGAAAGAGGCAAACGGCGTGCTCTTTTATCGAAGCACCGGCGTCGGGTGACGAGTCATGGCGACATCGGCGTCCGGCTTTCGCGTCAGGCGATGATCGGCACCTAAAGGGCCGAGACCCGGTTGCGGCCGGCGCGTTTCGAAAGATACAATCCCTCGTCAGCGCGTTTGAGGATATCGCTGGAAAAGCAATCCGGCCGATCGAACTCGCTGACGCCGCCGCTGATTGTCGCGTCGCGGTGCAAGGTTTCGCGAAGGACGATGGGAACGCGTGCACGCAATCGCTCTGCAATTTCCAGCGCATCGCGACGATGCGTACTGGGCATGACGACCACGAATTCATCGCCTCCAAAACGGGCGATCACATCGTTCTGGCGCAGAACCTGTCGGCACAGGCGAGCGATTTCCACCAAAGCGGCATCGCCGGCCTGATGCCCCATCTCGTCATTCAGCTGTTTGAAGTTGTCGAGATCGAAAACGAGGACCGATGTCTGGGATTCTTCCAGCCTGAAGATCTCAAGGCGTCGATCCAGGGTCTCGATGAGCTTCCGCCGGTTGTAGAGCCCCGTCAGGGCGTCGGTCTCGCTGAGTTGGCGCAACTCTTGCTGAATCTCGTTCTTGTCCGTGATGTTGCTCGCCACCCAGACGACGGCAGACTCGCCCTCTACCTGAAAATCGAGCGCCTGGATGCGGCCTTCGAACCAGAGTGAGTGGCTCGGTCCGTCGCCGGCTCCGTTAATGTCACTGCCGCTGAGTTCGTATTCGACGATCTGGAGGCCACTGCTTTCCAGCGCCTTTTCAATTTCAGCAATGAACCACTTTGCCTTCTCCTCCTTCACCACCTCGGATATGCTGCGTCCCACAAGACCGCTGCTGTCATGATAGTGCCTCAGATCGCGCCCTCCGAATATCGCCGCATACCGGCCGCTTCGCGTCAGGATGAACGCGGGGTCCGGAAGCGAGGAAAGGATGGACATCAGTTGCTGCTGCGTAAACAAGGAACCACTTTCCCACATCACGTGACGACGGCCCTGCGGATAAAACACCCGTATATGCAAACGGTGCTTATTCTATCTGCAGTTCGGGCTTCTACCGTCTCGGATACCACAACAGCATTTCAATTCTCTAAATAACGCATCTCCAATTTATCGGTGCAAGGCGCGTTTGGCGAAATGCCCTCCCGGTAGACGAATTGCAGTCCGGGGATCGGTGCCCAATCACCCCACAAGCCGGGGATACTCAATCGCCGGGCACCGATCCATCACCACCTTGATACCACGCGCTTCCGCCTTCTTCGCCGCTGCATCGTCGCGGACCGAGAGCTGGCCCCAGATGGCCTTCGGCAACGGATCGAGCGCCAGGATTTCGTCCACAAGCGCCGGCAGGGCGTCGGCGGCGCGGAAGACGTCGATCATGTCGATGGGCTCCGGTATATCGGCCAGACGAGCGTAGACGGTGCGGCCCTGGAGCTGGCGGTCTGCAAGGCCCGGGTTAACGGGGTGGACGATGTAGCCCTTGCGCAGCAGGAAACCCATCACCCGGTAACTCGGGCGCTCCGGGTTGGCCGAGGCGCCGACGAGCGCGATCGTCCGCGTCGAGCGCAGAATGTCGGTGAGGTAGATGTCCGGGTATTGATCGTGATTCATGATAGCCTCCTGCATCTTCTTTCTGGCGCGCATTTCCCATCTTTCCAACGGAAAAGATGAGGGTGACCTGCGCGGTTCCAGAGAAAACGCATCTTTCCCAAGGGAAAAACTTTTGGCATCGTTGTAAAGCGCTGTTCCTGTCATAAAACTGTCGCACGGACACATCGCCGTGCTTGCGATCCGGTCTCTCGCTTGCCACAAAGAAGGTGCGCTTCCGCCACCCTCGCCCTTCGGTTTCCCGTGCCGCTCGACGTCCTCCTCTTCGTTCTCTTCGGCGCCCTGCTGCATGCCGGGTGGAATGCGATGGTGAAGGCAGGGACGGACAAATCGCTGGATGCGGCGATGATCGCGCTCGGCGCTGCCGTCATCGCCCTGCCCATTCTGCCCTTCATGCCGCTGCCGGATGCGCGGGCGGTGCCGTTTCTACTTGCTTCGGCCTTTCTGCAGTTCGGCTATTTCCATCTCGTGGCCGCCGCCTACACGGCCGGCGATATCGGATTGGTCTATCCGTTGATGCGGGGCGGCGCGCCGCTGCTCATTGCTGCGACCAGCAGCATGATCGTCGGGGAAAGGCTCACAAAGGGCGCTTTCCTGGGCATCCTCGCCATCTCCGCCGGCATCTTCACGCTGGCCTTCGAGGCGCGGCGAAGCGGAACACGGGCCATCGTTCTCGCCCTCGCCAATGCCGTGTTCATCGCCGCCTATACCTATGTCGATGGTATCGGCGCGCGGCTGTCGGGCAATGCCATCTCCTACACGCTGTGGATGGCGCTGCTGCCGCCCGTTCTGCTCTTCGGCTGGGCGATCTCGCGGCGCGGCGCGGCACCCGTATTGCGCCATATCCGGCACAACGGCTGGCGGGGAATCGTGGGCGGCGCGGGCTCCATCGGCTCCTACGGCATCGCGCTCTGGGCGATGACGAAAGCGCCGGTCGCAACCGTCGCAGCCCTCCGCGAGACTTCGATCCTCTTTGCGATCGTCATCTCCGTCACAGTATTGAAGGAGCGCATCAGCCCCTTCCGCATCGCGGCGGCCTGCCTGATCGCATTCGGCGCGCTGCTTCTGAAGCTCGCCTGACGGTCGCTAGGACCTGGGCCAGAGAGGCGCGCGGTTCGTTAGAAATGCCTCCATGCCTTCGACAGCATCCGGCGTCATCGCGCTTTCAGCCTCCGCCTTCGCGGCCTCGGCATAGGCTTGTTCAAGCGACATCGATGCCTGCCGGTCGAAAGCGGCCTTTACCGCCCGCTGCGCATCCTGCGACTTCGAGGCGATGACGGCGGCATACTTGTCCACCACCTGCCGCAGATACGGCTTGGGCACGATACGGTTCACGAGGCCGAAATCCTTTGCCGTGGACGCGTCGATCGTCTCGCCGGTCAGCAACATTTCCATCGCCTGCTTCCGGCTGGCTGCGCGCGCCAAAGCCACGACCGCGCCCATCGGGGCAACGCCGATATTGACGCCCGGCGCGCAGAACGTCGCGGTGTCCGTGCAGATCGCGAGATCGCACGCCGCAACCAGTTCGCACCCCGCCGCCGTCGCCAGACCGTCTATCTCGGCAATGACAGGCTGCGGGAGCGCCGAGATCGTCGTCATCAACCGCGCCGAGAGGGTAAAAGCCGCCTCGAACGCATCACGGCCCCCATCCTCCTCCCCGCGCCGCCGCGTCAGTTCATCGAGATCGAGACCCGCCGAGAACACGGGTCCGGTCGCGGCGATGATGATCACGCGGAGCGCGGCATCCGCTGCCGCCGTGTCGAGTTCAGCCAGCAGCGCCTCGATGACCGCCGTCGAAAGCGCGTTGAGCGGCGGGTGGTTCAGCGTCAGGCGCAGCACGCTGCCCTCGCGTTCCCGCAGCACGAGGTCGCGGGGTTCCTGAGGGCGCAGGGAAACAATCTCGGCCATGTCGGCTCCTTCTGAAGGGGCGAAAACGTGGTCTCCAGCTACGCCGGCTGCTTTCCGCTTTCAAGCCGAACGGCGGTAAATGTGCCGCAACAGCGGGTCCAGCCACGCAAAATCGGCGGTATTTCTTGTGGTATCATAAAACCACACTACTAACCCATTGTTTTCCTTGGATACGCGCGAGACGCTACCTCTTCTCGGCTATTGACGGACGAACCGACCTCCCCTTATAAGCCACCCTGTTCGCGGGCGGTCACGTCCGCGTTCGTTTTTGCAGATCTTCCCTCGGGTCGGATCTTGCAAATCAAGCAACAAAAAACGCCCGGCGGAAACGTATCGGGTCCCAAACGAAAGAGTTTCATCATGTCAACCTTCGTTCAGAAGCCTGCAGAGGTGGAGAAGAAGTGGATCCTCATCGACGCCGAAGGCCTCGTTGTGGGTCGCGTCGCGACCATCATCGCCAACATCCTGCGCGGCAAGCATAAGGTCACCTACACTCCGCATGTCGACGACGGCGACAACGTCATCGTCATCAATGCCGAGAAGGCCGTGCTCACCGGCAAGAAGTACACCGACAAGAAGTACTACTGGCACACCGGCTACCCCGGCGGCATCAAGGAGCGCACTGCGCGCCAGATCATCGAAGGCCGCTTCCCGGAGCGCGTTCTCGAGAAGGCTGTCGAGCGCATGGTTCCCCGCGGTCCTCTCGGCCGTCGCCAGATGAAGAACCTTCGCGTCTACGCAGGCACGAACCATCCGCATGAAGCCCAGCAGCCGACCGTCCTCGACGTCGCCAAGCTGAACACGAAGAACGTAAGGAGCGCCTGATCGTGGCCGACCTCTCCTCTCTAAAAGAACTTGGCACGGTCGCGGAAGCCAGCAACGCTGCTCCCGTTCATGTCAAGAAGATCGACGCCCAGGGCCGCTCCTACGCGACCGGCAAGCGCAAGAACGCCGTTGCCCGCGTCTGGGTCAAGCCGGGCTCCGGCAAGATCACCGTCAACGGCAAGGCCTATCTCGAGTATTTCGCGCGTCCGGTTCTGCAGATGATTCTGCGTCAGCCGATCTTCGCAGCTGCTCGTGACGGCCAGTTCGACATCGACGCCACGGTTGCCGGCGGCGGTCTCTCCGGTCAGGCCGGTGCCGTCCGTCACGGCATTTCCAAGGCTCTCACCTACTACGAACCCGGCCTGCGTCCGGTTCTCAAGAAGGGTGGCTTCCTGACCCGCGACAGCCGCGTCGTCGAGCGTAAGAAGTACGGCAAGGCGAAGGCCCGTCGTTCGTTCCAGTTCTCCAAGCGTTAATCGCTTCGGGCATTTTGGAATTGTCAAAGGCGGGGCTTCGGCTCCGCCTTTTTCGTTTGTATGGCCACCCGCGCTGAATATCCGGGATCTCTCTTCCCGATGACGGCTCTCCTACGATAGTCTTCTCGGGAAATCCCACGGAGTTCTCATGGCCGCCAAATCGATCGATCACGCCATCACAGCCGGTTCGCTGTTCAGCGCCGCCACCGACCCCACGCATGCGGGCATTCTGTCCTTCATGCGCCGCCGATACAGCAAGACATTTTCGGGTGTCGATGCCGTCGTCTGGGGCATTCCGTTCGACGCGGCGACGTCCAACCGGCCGGGTGCCCGCTTCGGACCGCAGGCCATTCGTCGGGCGTCGGCCATTTTCGACAATGATCCGCAATATCCGTTCCAGCGCGACCTCTTTGCCGAAATGGCCGTGATCGATGCAGGCGACTGCCTGCTCGACTATGGGCGTCACGACAAGACGCCGGCCACGATTGCGCGGGAGGCCGCGGGCATCATCGGGTCCGTGCCCTATCTGCTGACGCTCGGCGGCGACCATTTCATCACCTTGCCGCTGTTGCGGGCGCATGCCGCCAAGCACGGGCCTCTGGCCCTCGTCCAGTTCGACGCGCATCAGGATACGTGGCCCGATGCGGAAGGGCGGATCGATCACGGATCATTCGTCGGGAGCGCCGTGCGCGAGGGTCTCATCGATCCCGCACGCTCGATTCAGGTTGGCATCCGCACACATGCGCCGGAGGATTTCGGCATTCGCATTCTCTATGGCGAAGCCGTCGAGGAGATGAGCGCCTCCGCCATTGCGGCAGACATCCTTGCGCATACCGGGGGTTCCGCCACCTACCTCACCGTCGATATCGACTGCCTCGATCCGGCCTTCGCGCCGGGCACGGGCACACCGGTCTCCGGCGGGTTTTCGAGCGCGAAGCTCCTGTCGGTGCTGCGGCAGCTGGCGCCGCTCGACATTCGCGGGTCCGACGTGGTCGAGGTGGCGCCCGCCTACGACCATGCCGATATCACCGCCATTGCCGCTTCCGCCGTCGCGATGTATATGCTCGGCCTGCGCGCAGAGCGGCTTGCAAGCGGGCGGTCATCGTCGCCGGACTGTTATCAAACTGAATCAACGACGTGATAGACTGAGTCCGGGCTTGCGCCCAACCCCTTGAACCGACGGGACAAAGACATGACGGCTAAGATCTTCATCGATGGCGAACACGGCACCACAGGGCTGCAGATCCGCGCCCGCATGGCCGATCGCAAGGATGTCGAGCTTCTGTCGATCCCGGAGGCCGAGCGGCGCAATGCGGCGCTGCGCGAAGACCTTCTGAACAGCGCCGACATCGCCATTCTCTGCCTTCCCGACGATGCGTCGCGCCAGGCCGTCGCCATGCTGGCCGGCAACAACAGCGTCCGTATCATCGACACGTCCACCGCCTACCGTGTCGCGCCTGACTGGGCCTATGGTTTTGCGGAAATGGATGCGGCGCAGGCCGACAAGATTCGCGCCTCGCGCCTCGTCGCCAATCCCGGCTGCTACCCGACCGGCGCCATCGGCCTCGTGCGGCCGTTGCGGCAGGCAGGCATCCTGCCGGAAAACTATCCGGTCAGTGTCAACGCGATCTCCGGCTATACCGGCGGCGGCAAGCAGATGATCGCCCAGATCGAAGACCCTGCGAACCCCGATCCCATCACCTCGCCCGGCTTCCTCTACGGCCTGCCGCTGAAGCACAAGCATGTGGCCGAGATGAAGACCCATGGCATGCTGGAACGCACGCCGCTGTTCTCGCCCTCCGTCGGCAAGTTTCCGCAGGGCATGATCGTGCAGGTTCCGCTGTTTCTCGAAGACGTCGGCAACGGTGCGACGCTCGAGAGCATCCACGGCGCGCTCTTTGCGCATTATGCGGGCCAGTCGATCGTCGAGGTCGTACCGCTGGAAACCAGCGCCGCCCTGCCCCGCGTCGATGCCGTCGAACTCGCGGGCACAGACCGCATGAAGCTCTTCGTCTTCGGCACACCCGGCGGCGAACACGTCAACCTCGTGGCTCTGCTCGACAATCTCGGCAAAGGCGCTTCGGGCGCTGCCGTGCAGAACATGGACCTGATGCTGTCGGCCTGAGGAGCAGAGCTCCGTCTTCGGCCACCGCACGTCTGATCGCCTCGGAGCCCAAGCGGCACCGGGGCGTTTTTTCTGCGGAGACGGCTACCCCCGCACCATTCGCGTTTCCGGTGGATATTCGCCGGCGAAGCCGCGCCAGTGCGCAATGGCGAAGCCGAGTACGAGGAGCGCGCCTGCTTGATGCGCGACGCCCCAGACGATCGGCACCTGCAGAATCAGCGTCATGATGCCGATCGATGCTTGCATCAGGACCAGACAGGCGAGAACGACGGAGCGGCGGGCGTGGGTGGAATGCGGCGCCAGACGCAGATTGGCGATCATGTGGACCACGACCAGCGCAAGCAGGACATAGGCGCCGCAGCGGTGAGCGAACTGCACGGTCTTCGGGTTCTCGAAAAGATTGCGCCAGCCGGGGCTCTGGATGAAGAGGTCGCCGGGCACCAGTGCCCCATCCATCAGCGGCCAGGTATTGTAGCTGAGGCCCGCATCCAGACCGGCAACAAGAGCACCGAGATAGATCTGGAACAGCGCCATCAGGGCGATACCGGCCGCAACCAGAATCGAATAGCGTGTCGGTGGCGCGTCATCACGGTGCGGCGAGAGGCCCCGCATGATCCACAGACAGGCGGAGAAGATCAGACAGGCGATGATCAGATGGGTCGCCAGCCGATACTGGCTCACATCCGTACGGTTGACGAGACCGGATGAAACCATCCACCAGCCAATGAAGCCCTGAAAGCCGCCGAGGGCGAGAATGCCGAGAAGCGGCAGTTTCAGCCGCCGCTCGATACGGCCCGTCAGCCAGAAGAAGGCGAGCGGCAGAGCGAAGATGACGCCGATGGAGCGCGCCAGAGCCCGGTGCGCCCATTCCCACCAGAAGATGGTCTTGAAGCCCTCGACCGTCATGTCGCTGTTCATCTGCGAATATTGCGGGATCTGCTTGTAAAGCGTGAATTCCTCCTCCCACTCGGCCTCCGACAGCGGCGGAATGACACCGTGGATCGGCTTCCATTCGGTAATGGAAAGGCCCGATTCGGTCAGCCGCGTCGCACCGCCGACGAGAACCAGCGCGAACAATGCGAAGACGACGACGCCCAGCCAGATGCGGATCTGGCGACGGTTGCGCCGGGCGAGATCCATCTCTCGCATCAGCCGTTGTTCCGTCATTGCCGAGGGCATCATTGGCTTGGCACTGGTCATCGCACTGCTCCGTTCGCCTTGCTGGCGGTCGCCGGAGACAGAAAGAAGGGTGTCTTCCGGTACAGCGTTGATTTGCATCAGTCAGGCAGGCATGACAAGGAGGGACTTTGCGGCATGCGGTCGCGGCTGTGGCCGCGTTCAGCCCTGTTGTCATCAATGTGATCGCGTCTGTCACATGCCGAATGCTTCTGGAGGAGATTGAGACAATGCCGGTGCGCCTTCGCAAGCTGATCGGGACGATCCTCATCATCGTCCTCGTCATCTCCTATGCTCTTATCGCCACCACCTTTGCCGAACTGCTGCTCGGCGCGTCTCCCTGGTGGGTGCATCTTCTCTACTTCTTCTTCACAGGTCTTCTCTGGGTGCTGCCGGCCATGCTGATCATCAAGTGGATGGAGAAGCCCGCCAAACCGCGCTGACGCGCCGGGTAAAGGAAACCACCGCTCATGAAGATCGCCGTCATCGCTGACATCCACGGCAATGCACCGGCACTCGAGGCCGTGCTCGCCGATATCGACCGTCAGGGCATCCGTGACATCGTCAATCTCGGCGATCACCTCAGCGGCCCGATCGATCCGGCCAGCACCGCCGATCTCCTGATGGCACGCGACATCGTTTCCATTCGCGGCAATCACGACCGCGCGCTGATCACGCTCGCCCCTGACGAGATGATCGCGACCGATCGCTTCACGCATGCCGCCCTCTCTGATCATCATTTCGCCTGGTTGCGCACGCTTGCGCCGACGCGGCACATGGACGAGCACGGTCTCTTCCTCTGCCATGGCACACCGGAAAGCGATCTCGTCTACTGGCTGGAGGACCTGACGCCGGAGGGCATCGTGCACCGCTCGGATGCGTCACGTATCGAGCGTCTGGGGGCCGGCGTCATGGCGTCCGTGCTCCTCTGCGCCCACACGCATATCCCGCGCCTCGTCACGCTGTCCGACGGCCGCATCGTGCTCAACCCCGGAAGCGTCGGCTGCCCTGCCTATGAGGACGATGAACCCGTGGCGCACAAGGTGGAAACCGGCACGCCGCATGCGTCCTACGCCGTGATCGACAAAACCGGGCAGGGCAAAGCGGACGTCAGCTTCCGGCTCGTCGCCTATGACCATGCTTCGGCCGCCCGTCTCGCTGAGCGAAACGGACGACCGGACTGGGCACGGGCACTTTCCACAGGCTGGATGTAACGAACCGGGATGTCTTAACCTGCCGATAACCCCGTCTTCGGATATCGCCGGGAAGCCGCGCAAATGCGCGTGGGCTTAAGTAAACGTCAGAGGCTTTCCGGGTTAGATGCCGGCAACGCTTTTCAGACGGAGGGCCTTTTTGTGATGAATGCCCATATCAGCAGTTTTTCGATCGATGTGCCGCTGGCTGGCCTGCGCAGCTCCGTCGAGAGCGATATGACGCCGGCAAAACCGGCGGAAATCACCGTTTCCGTTCACGTCCTCATGTCCGCGCTTGAAGCGGACTGGCGTGAGCTGGAGGCTTCGAATACCGTTTCCCTGCATCAGAGTTTCGACTGGTGCGCCAGCTGGGTGATGACTCATGTCGAGAGGCCGCTTTTTCTGCGCGGCCGCCTTGGCGATCGTACGGTCTTCATTCTTCCGCTGGAGCTGGTGCGAAACGGCTTGTTCCGCACGGCCCGCTTCATCGGTTCCCCGCACAGCAACATCAATACCGGACTGTTCGCCGAGGATCTGGGCGGCTTGCCCCCCGAGAAACTGGCGGCGTTCATCCTTGACGAACTTATCGCGAAGCTGGCCCATGTCGCCGACATCATCACGCTGGAGAAGATGCCGCTGGAATGGCGGGGCTTGCCTCATCCGCTCGCCTCCCTGCCCTCGATCCGCAACCAGAATTCCTCCTATCAGCTTCCGCTTCTGCCGGATTTCGCAGCCACGCTGGCGCAGATCAATGCCAAGCGCCGGCGCAAGAAGTTCCGTGTGTCCGAACGGCGCATGGAGAGCTATGGCGGCTACGACTACATCATTGCCGACAGCCTCGATGAGCGCCGCGCGATACTCGACGTCTTTCTCGCCCAGAAAGCGGCACGGTTCGAAGCATTGGGCTTGCCGAACGTTTTCCGGGACGCTTCGACGCAGGCCTTCCTGCGCGCCGCCATCTCACAGGACGGAACGCTCGAAAACAGGCCACTATCCCTGCACGCTCTACGCCTTCGCAGCGACGCCGACAGTCGTATCGTTGCGATTGCAGGCGTCTCGCGCAAGGGCGACCACATGATCTGCCAGTTCGGTTCGATCGATGAGACGCTCGCCGCAGATGCGAGCCCCGGCGAACTTCTGTTCTACAGGATCATCGAACGCGCCTGCAGCGAAGGGGTGCGTCTGTTCGATTTCGGGATCGGCGACCAGCCCTACAAGCGCTCGTGGTGCACGGTCGAAACGCCCCATCACGATATCGTCCTGCCGCTGACAGTTCGTGGCCGTCTTGCTGCCGGCGTCCACCGGCTGATCGTGCGCACCAAACGCGCCATCAAGTCCAATCGCAGTGTTTATGCCGCCGTGCAGCGGTTCCGGCAGAAGCATCAGGGCAAGATATCTCCGGCATCGACGGACGTCGAGGCGGACTGAATGCGCCTCAGGCGGCGCGGCGGTCCGGTTCCGGCAGCGGCTGGCCGGCGAGCCGCGCATCCATGATGTGGATGTGGTCGTAACCGGCCTCCGCAAATTCCGTGATGATCTCGACGATGTCCTCGGCCGAAACCTCGGGAACCGAGAAGATGATCTCGACATCGTTGGCCCGCGCAAGACGCGACACCGCCTCGGCATCGGCATCCGCACATTCGACCAGCACGAGATCGTAGGCATCCGTCAGGGCTTCGATGACAATCTGGAGGCGGTCCATCGCCTGCATGGCCACCGCCGGATCGGCGTTGCCGCGCGGAACGATATGCGCATCCGAGCCGCGGTCCGCATGCAGCGCATCGGCAAAGGCGATGTCGTCGGCGAGCAGATCGGTAATCCCTGGCATGTTTGCCGACAACGCCATCAGGTCCGTCGGGCAACCGGATGCCGTGAGATCGACCAGCACGACGCGCCGCCCCTCTTCCGAAACCATCCGCGCCAGTGCCACCGTCTGGGTGGAACCGGCGTCGCCCGTGGGGGATACGATAAAGGCGAGCGGTATGCGGTCGACGATCAACGCGGCAGCCACGTTCTCCACGAAGAAGCCGTCGAGCGGCACATCGGTCGCCACGTCCTGTTCCCTCGCGTCGAAGGCGGAGGCAACGGCGATGCCTCGGGCGGCTGCGGGCTCTGCCCCCTGGCGCACGCCCTGAACGGTCGCAGCCTGCCTGCGGAAACCCCAGCCGCGCTTGTTCGGCTCCGGCGTATTCGGCGGTACCGGCGGCACCGGTTGCGTGGAGACGGCAAGCGGCGCCGGCACGGGCGCACCGACCGGGCGCAGGGCGCGGCCGCTGAAAAGCTCCTGCAGCATGATGACGACGCAGCTCAGCAGAAATGCCGCCATCGCCGCAACGACGGTGATCGGCAGGATCTTCGGGAAGCTCGCTTCCGTCGGCTCGACAGCGCTGGAGATCACGCGTGCATCGGCGGGCGCGGCGCTGGCGCCGGTGCGGGAGCTCGCCTCGCGATACCGCGAGAGGTAGGTTTCCAGCAATTGCCGCTGGGCGGCGGCTTCGCGTTCCAGCGCGCGCAGACCGACTTCGTCTTCGCCGGCTTTGGCGGAAGACGCTTTCAGCGTGTTCATCTGCTGGGTCAGCTGGCGCTCCCGGAGTTCGCCGACCTTTGCCTCGTTCTCGAGGCTCGCCAGGATTTTCTGCGTCTCCTCGCGGATCTGCTCGCGGATGCCCGTCAGCTGCGACCGCAGCGCCTTGATGCGGGGATGGCCGTCGAGCAGCGTGGTCGACAGGTCGGCCGTCTGGTTCTGGATCTGGGATTCCGATTCTTTCAGTCGCTGGATCATCGCGGAGCCCACGACTTCGTTCAGCGTCTCGGCGCCACGGCCGCTCGACAAGGCCGCGCGGACATTTTCGGCTCGCGCCTCGGCCGTCGCCCGCTCGCCGCGCACGCGGGCAAGCTCCGTGGAGATATCCGTCAGTTGGCGCGTGGCAAACGAGCCGCTGTCGCCGGAGGGCAGCAGGTCGGCGCTGGAGCGGTATTCCGCGATCTTCCCTTCCGCCGCACGCACCTTTTCCCTGAGGTTCGCGATCTCCGGCTCCAGCCATCGGCTGGCCTCGGTGTTGGAATCGAGCTTTGCGCCGGCCTTCAGAGCGAGATAGATTTTCGCCATCTCGTTGGGAATGGCGGCGGAGAGTGCGCGATCCTTGGACGTGAACTGGATGCCGATGACGCGCGACTTCTCGACCTGATAGACCTGCAGCTTATCCTGAAACTCCTTCAGCACCCTCTCCTCGGGTGGCATATCGAGCGGATTGCGCTTGAGACCGAGCATCACGAGGATATCGGAGACGGCGGACGGGTCGGCCGTGGGGTCGAACTCCTTCAACTCGTGCAGGCGCATGTTGCGCGCCACCTGTTTGATCAGGTCCACAGAGCGCAGCAACTGCACTTCACTCGAAATGCCCGGCTCGTCGAAGGACGTCGCGCTCGCCGCAGATGGTTGCAGCGTCGTCGAGCTGAATTCCGGCTCGCGTGGCTCGATCAGCAATCGTGTTTCGCTGTCGTAGCGCGGGGAAATCATATGCGCTGCGGTAAAGGCGAGCGCCGCGACGGCCACGGTGGTCAGGAGAACCCGCGTCCGGCGACGCCAGATCGCACGGAACAGACCTCCAAGGTCGATATCCACGTCCTGTTGACTGCCGCTAAAGCCTGACATCCACGCACCTGCAAACGAGCATTGTTGGGGTGCAAGGTAAAGAAAGATGGTAACCCGAGCGTTAACGCGTGGGTGGCAGAGACCTTTCTTTATACTATTTTAGCGATTCAATATTCATGCTGATTGCCGGGTCCCTTTACCGCCTGTTAACCCTAACAGATCGATAACGGCATCACGTTGATCCTTGAAACGCGAGAATCGCATGACCTTCGCACGATTGAAGTCAGGTCTGGCCTTGGGTATCGCCCTGCTGTCGATCACGATAGCCGGGTGCAGCAGCTACGAGCCCGCACCTCGCGCCTTCAGCGAGGCCACCATTCAGCCCTACCGGCTGGATAGCGGCGACCGCCTGCGCATCAGCGTCTTCGAGCAGGCGGGCCTCACCGGTTCCTACACCGTCGATCAGGCTGGCTACGTCGCCTTTCCGCTCATTGGTTCGGTCCCATCACGCGGTCATACGCTGAGCGAGATGGAAACCATGATCGCGCAGAAACTGCGCGCCGGTTACCTGCGCGATCCCGACGTGACGATCGAGGTCGATCGCTATCGCTCCGTCTTTATCATGGGCGAAGTGGGTCAATCCGGTCAGTATTCCTACGTGCCCGGCATGACGGTACAGAACGCGATCGCGGTTGCCGGCGGCTTCTCGCCGCGCGCCAATCAGCGGACGGTGGATGTGACCCGTAAGATCAACGGGCGCATCATCACCGGCCGCGTTTCGATTTCCGATCCGATCATGGCGGGCGACACCGTCTATGTTCGTGAACGACTGTTCTGAGACCATGCTTTCAGAATCCACGCCGTTTTCACCAGCGTCCGTCGAGCCCTCGTCGCAAGGCAGGCCACTTCGGATCATCCATTGCTTCCGTTCGCCGGTGGGCGGCATCTTCCGGCATGTGCGTGACCTTGCGGCCGCCCACGCAGCCCAAGGCCATCAGGTCGGCATTCTCTGCGACAGTTCCACGGGTGGGCCTCACGAGGAACGTCTCTTCGAAGAGATCCAGCCGCATCTGGCTCTCGGGCTCGTGCGCCTGCCGATCCGCCGCTCCATAGGCCCCTCGGATGCCAAGGCGCTGTGGACGAGCTACAAGGAACTGCGGCAGCTCAAGCCGGACATCCTTCACGGCCACGGGGCCAAAGGCGGCGCCCTCGCCCGCATGATCGGTACGGTGTTGAGGATCAACGGTTCCCACGTCGCCCGTCTCTACTCGCCCCATGGGGGCAGCCTGCATTACGACCGTAAGTCTCTCCAGGGAAAAGGCATTCTCTCGCTGGAGCGCTTTCAGGAGCATGCGACGGACGCGCTCGTCTTCGTCTGCGACTTCGAGCGGCGAACCTACGAGACAAAGGTCGGCCATCCCCGCCCGCTCGCAGAGACGATCTACAACGGTGTCGAAGACGCCGAGTTCACGCCCGTAGAGCCGGCACCTGACGCCGTCGACTTCCTCTATATCGGCATGCTGCGCGACATGAAGGGTCCCGACATCTTCATCGATGCGCTGGGACACACGGAGCGTCTCGCCGGCCGACCGCTCAGCGCCATGATGATCGGCGACGGGCCGCAGCAGGAAGACTATCTGCGCATGAAACTCCACCGCGGGCTGGGACAGCGGATCGCCATGGCGCCTGCGATGCCGGCCCGGGAGGCCTTCGCCCGCGCGCGCTTCGTCGTCGTGCCCTCGCGAGCCGAATCGATGCCCTATATCGTTCTGGAAGCCATCGCGGCCGGACGCCCCGTCATTGCCGCGCGTGTCGGTGGAACGCCGGAAATCCTCGGCGCAGACAGCGCAGCCCTGGCCGAACCGAACGATGCCCAATCGCTCGCCGGCATCATGCACCGTGCGCTGACGGAAGATGGCTGGGCCGAACGCACCATGCCCGACCCGGCGGCTTTCAAGGCGACCTTCTCCTCCGCCACCATGGCCAGATCGATGATGCAGCTATACCGGCGACTGGCAAACGAAGCCGGCGGCTGATCCGCATGTATGACCGGCCGTCCTACAACCGCGGCCATCCACGCCGCATCGGATTTTGCAGCACCTTGTTGAAATTACGAAGCTATTTCTCTTAACCCATTTCGGAACGGGTCGGATTGCAGGCACTGCTGTAAACGTTTCTTAGGTCATCCCTGCTAAGTCTTTTCGAGCCAACGGCAGGATGGGCAGCATCATGAACCAGATCGAGAAGCCGGAAACCTTCGACCCAGAAGCTTTGCGCCGGCAGATTTCGGAAATCCGGACGATCTCGCGCGACGAGGTGCGCCCGGCCGAGACGCGCAGGGAACTCAACCCGCTGGCGCGGCGGATCGCGGCGCAGTTCCGCACCGACACCTACTCTCCCGCTATGGTGCTCGGCTGCCTTCGCCTGTTCGAATTCGCGGCACTGTTCATTATCGGCTACATCATCAACAGCCTCTATGTGGCCCCGGAGTTCGGTCGCTGGGTCGAATATTGCGTTATGCTCGCCGCCAGCTCGGCTCTCACGGTCGTCTTTCTGCAGTTCTCCGACGGCTACCAGATTCCGATCCTGCGCTCGGTGCCGCGTGCGTTGCCGCGCCTGCTGGGCGCCTGGACGCTCGGCTTCGGCGTCATTACCATCGTCATGTTCTTCCTGAAGACCGGCGACGCCTATTCCCGCCTCTCCTTCGGCATCTGGTTCCTCGCCGGGACGGGCTTTCTCCTCATCGAGCGGGCCGTCATCGCCTTTTCCATCCGGCGCTGGGCGCGCAACGGCATGATGGAGCGCCGCGTCGTCATTGTCGGAGGCGGCCAGCCCGCTAAGGATCTCATCCGCGTCCTCGAACAGCAGACCGACAACGACATCCGGATCTGCGGCATCTTCGACGATCGCGACGAGCGTCGTTCGCCGAATATCATTGCCGGATATCCCAAGCTCGGCACCTTTGCCGAACTCATCGAATTCGCCCGCCTTGCGCGTATCGACATGCTGATCATAGCCCTGCCGCTATCGGCCGAGCGGCGCATTCTCGATCTGCTGAAGAAGCTCTGGATCCTGCCCGTGGACATCCGGTTGGCCGCCCACGCCGCCAACCTCCGTTTTCGCCCGCGCAGCTATTCCCACGTCGGCCAGGTGCCGATGCTCGATATCTTCGACAAGCCGATTGCCGACTGGGATTGGGTTGCGAAGCGCATCTTCGACGTCGTTTTCAGCATCGTGGCGCTCGTGCTGCTCTGGCCAGTTTTCATCGGCGCGGCGCTTGCCGTCAAGCTGACCTCCTCCGGCCCGATCATCTTCAAGCAGATGCGTCACGGCTTCAACAACGAGCAGATCGAGGTCTACAAGTTCCGCTCGATGTATACCGACATGAGCGATCCCAGCGCCCGCAACGCCGTCACCAAAGGCGATCCCCGGGTAACGCCCGTCGGCCGCTTCCTGCGCAAATCCTCCATCGACGAGCTTCCGCAGATCTTCAACGTGCTGCGCGGACAGCTGTCGCTCGTCGGCCCGCGCCCCCACGCCGTCGCCGCGCAGACCGCCGACCGGAACTACAGCGATGTGGTCGAGGGCTATTTCGCCCGCCACCGCGTAAAGCCCGGCGTCACCGGCTGGGCGCAGATCAACGGCTGGCGCGGCGAGATCGACAATGACGAGAAGATCCGGTTTCGCACAGCCTTCGATCTGCACTACATCGAGAACTGGTCGCTCTGGTTCGATCTGAAGATCCTGTTCCTCACGCCCATCCGCCTTCTCAACACGGAAAACGCATATTGAGCACGATCGTCGCCCCTGCCGGCGTGTTCCGGCCGCAGCTGGCTGCGTTCGCAGTTCTCGGTTCGATGGCCGTTGCCTTCGGCGTGTTTCTTCAGGGCTTCGTCATTGTCGAGCCGGCGCCGCACGAGCTGTTCGTCGCGGGTCTCATCGGCGTCTGGGCGTTCTGCGGCCTGCGCATTTCGCGCTCGACGGCACCGCTCTTCACGCTTCTGGTTCTCTTCATGACAGGCGGCATCTTGTCTCTGACCGTCATGGACGATCTCGACGTCGCGCCGATGTACATGGCGATCTCGGGCTTCCTCGCGATCACCTCGATCTTCTACGCCGCCATCATCGAGGCGCGTCACGAACGGCTGAAGCTGATGTTCAGAGCCTGGGTCGCCGCCGGCGTCGGCACGGCCACCCTCGGCATTCTTGGCTATTTCGGCGCGATTCCGGGCGGCGAAGCTTTCACCCGCTACGACCGCGCCATGGGCGCTTTTCAGGATCCGAACGTCTTCGGCCCCTTCCTGGTCGCACCATCCCTCTACCTCATCCACGGGGTGCTCAAAGGTCGGCTGATCGACCTGCCGCTCCGCGCGCTCGGCATCCTCGTCATGGCGTTCGGCCTGTTCCTGTCCTTCTCCCGCGCTGCCTGGGCGCTCTATCTCTTTTCCGCCTGCATGCTCGTTTTCATCATGCTCCTGAAGGAGCGGACGGGCGCCTTCCGCCTGAAGATTTTCGTCATCGCGCTTGGCGGTGTGATGCTCATGGTGACATCGCTGGTCGTGGCTCTGCAGATCCCCCAGGTCGCAGACCTGTTTTCCAACCGGACCCAGCTGGTTCAGGATTATGATGGTGGCCACCTCGGCCGATTCGAGCGCCACCGCATCGGCTTCCTGATGTCGATGGAAAAGCCGCTCGGCATCGGCCCCATGATGTTCTCCAAGATCTTCCCGGAGGATGAGCACAATATCTGGCTGAAGACGTTGACCTCGTACGGCTGGCTCGGTTTCGTCTCCTACGTGACGCTCATCGTCTGGACGCTCTCCATCGGTTTCCGCTTCATGCTGCTGGACCGACCGTGGCAACCCTATATGATGATTGCCTGGATCGTGCTCCTGGGGCATGTCGGGATTGGAAATGTGATCGATACGGATCATTGGCGTCATTTCTATCTGCTTCTCGGCATCATCTGGGGTTGCGGCGCGCTCGAATACCGCTACAGCAGACGGTCGCAGGCACAGGGCCTGCGCGAAACGACTTCAGAAGGCGCAGCGGCCTGACACGCCATCGCGATCGACACGTATGACCACCCCGACCTCGACGACGGAAACCAAGGCGACCGAGATGCAGGCGACCGACAGAACCGGCGGGCAAGATGGATCAACGGCGCCGGCAGCCGGACGCCTGCAAACCGATGCGGATCGCGCTTCGCTGTCGATCCTCCAGGTGCTGGAACCCTCCGGCGGCGGTTCGGGTCGCCACTTCCTCGATCTCTGCCACGGCCTGTCGCGGCGAGGCCACCGCGTCGAAGCCGTTTTCTCCCCGCTTCGCGCCGAGGAAAGCTTCGTGCGCGAACTCAAGTCGCTCGGCCTCCCCGCAATCCACAAGGTCGAGATGACGCGTTCGCCCGGCCGCGCCGATATTGCTTCGTGGAAAAAGCTCCATCGCATTATCTCCCGTGGCGGGTTCGATATCGTCCATGGCCACAGCTCCAAGGCTGGAGCGCTTGCCCGCCTCCGCCTGCCTGGCCGGCATGTGCCGCGGATCTACACGCCCCATGCGTTTCGCACGATGGACCCCACGCTCGGCTCCACCGGCCGCAAGCTGTTCGGCTCGGTCGAGACGTTTCTGGGCCGATTCCTGACGGACCACCTCATCTGCGTCTCCGAGGACGAATATCGCCACGCCATCACGCTCGGCATTCCAGAGAATCGGATGTCGGTGATCGTCAACGGCGTTTCGCAGCCTGTGAAGGACATGGCGATGACGGTGCGGGCGAGCTTCGGCATCACGCCGGAAACCTTCGTCTTCGGCTTCGTCGGCCGGCTATCGCACCAGAAGGCGCCCGAGCGCCTGATCGAAGCCTTCCGACATGCGGCGGCAAAGCTGCCGGAAGCCCATTTGATCATGATCGGCTTTGGGGAGCAGGATGCGCCCGTACGTGCCGCCATCGCCGCAAGCGGCCTGCAAAGCCGCATCCACCTGACATCCGCCTTCTCAGGCCCGCAGGCCATCCCCGCCTTCGACTGCCTCGTCATGCCAAGCCGCTACGAAGCCATGTCCTATGTCATGCTCGAGGCCGCAGCCGCCGGTCGGCCGATCATCTCCACCGCTGTCGGCGGTGCGACGACGGCCGTGGAGGAAGGCGAGACGGGCATCATCGTTCCCAATGACGGTGACGCCACCAAGCTCGCCAGCGCCATGATAACGCTCGCAGAACCCGCCAAATACCAGTCCTTCCGCGCAGCCGCCGACCACGCCCGCGCCCGCTTCGCCCTCGATGTCATGATCGACAAGACCGAAGCCATCTACAAGATGCTCGGCACGCGCCGCTGACGGCCGGACGGGTCAGCAGCGTGTCGAGAGAGCGGGAGCCAAACGCAACGAGGCGCGATACTGACACGTCTGCAAAGCAAAAAGCCCACGGTTCACGTGGGCTTTTCCGCTTCATCCTGCAGTCGCGCTACCGCCTCAATACGGCGAATTGCACTGACGACGCGGGCCGTTATACGGCTGGAACGTGTTGTCGTAGGCTCGGTACGAACGATAGCGGGCCTGGCACCATGCAACGTGCGAGTTGCCGCCATACGTCCGGGTGTAGGCCGGCCGTGCATATCGCGGCTGCGCGTTCAGTGCGCCGCCGATGATCGCACCGGCAGCGAAAGCACCGAGAGGCACGCCGATACCGCGGTCGCGATAGTAGCGACGATCGCGGTAACGACGATCGTAACGCCAATTGCGATCTGCTCGCCAGTTCCTGTGTCCACGCCAGTTCCGGTCGCCACGCCAGTTCCTGCCGCCGTGCCAGTCACGCCCGCCATGGCGGCGCATGATGATACGGTCGCGGTCGCGAACCTGCTGCACGTCCGAATTCGTCTGTACGGGCTGAACCTTGGATAGCGGCATGGCGCTCGCGGGACCGATGCCGGAGAACGCCGTCACAAGCGACACAAGCGCAATGATGATTTTTTTCATGGATATCTCCTTCCGTACGTCAGAAGATAGGCCTCAGGCCTCTGCCGGCAATATGCGCACGCACCTCGAAAACATCACGTTCGCGCGACTGTATCTCCGAACGCATCCCACAAAGACTTCGCGTGGTCTCGCTGCGGGTCCTATCCCCTATTTTGTTTCCCACTCTCCATTTTCTCCTTGCACCTGCACGCCTGAGAATATAGGCCTTCCCTCGGAACGGAATGTAGCGCAGCCCGGTAGCGCACTTGACTGGGGGTCAAGGGGTCGTCGGTTCGAATCCGGCCATTCCGACCATTTAAATCAACCACTTAGCTGGTTGAACAGAGCTCCCCCAGAGCTCCCCGGCGCCACCGGCGACGGAACGCAGTTAAAGATATACTGACATTCCGGCTGATTGAGCCGTCTAAGTTCATTTCTTGTCCGAGAAACGTGGTCTCTGCCGTTCCAAGGGCAGCGATGTTCGCTGTGCGTTCGGCCAGAAGATGCGTGAGCAAAGTTCAATCTCGCTTGCCCCGGTTTTGATCGAAGCCATCCTTTCGAACCAGAAGCATGAATCGTTCGCTCAGCGTCAGCCGAGGGCAAAATAGTCACGTATGAATATGCTGAGCACTCTGACGGAACTACCAGTCGCAATCGTGCAGATGATCATCGGTGGTTACGCCGCTGGAGTTCTCGTTGGCCCGTATATTTAACGCAGAAGCACTTCTGAAGGCCAGGCTGTAGCTGATCCGTTTAAGCGTATCACGAACGCACCGCGCAAGTTTCGCCAACTACACCAACCAATGCAGGCGTTAGCCGCAGATCCAATGGCAGCAAAGAAGGCTGATTGTAGTCGTTGCATTCATCCAGGCTGCCCACGCAGGGGCAAAACATGTTTGATGGGCACTACGTTGAATGGCGACTGAAACGCGTTCGGGCGCTGGTTGAGAACTATGGCGCAGATTGGTTTCGGGGGCGACGCGTTCTCGAGTTGGCTTGTGGCTACGGGGATATCGGAGCGAGCCTATGGACATTGGGCGCCGATGTGACCTTCCTTGAGGGAAGAGCTGAACACATCGACGTTCTGCGCAAGCGCATGCCAATGCTGCCGTCAAACAGAACGATCGTCGGCAATATGGAGGACGGCCTCAAAGGAGTGGGATTGGCTGACAGCTATGATCTCATTATCCATTTCGGCGTGCTGTATCATCTTCAGGACTGGAAGACGTCTCTGAATGACTGCCTCAGCATGTCTCGTTTTCTTGCTCTCGAGACGGAAGTTTGTGACAGCGACGATCCTGATTTCGAGTTTCAAAGAACGGAAACAGGATATGACCAGGCAGTCAGCGGTGTAGGCACCAGACCGTCAGCAGATCGGATTGAGCGGGAGATCCGAGAGGGCGGAATGATTCTGTCTCGTGTTAGCGACAATCGCTGCAACGCGAACATTCACGTCTACGATTGGCCAGTCATGAATACTGGAGAAATAGCGCATGGACGACGCCGGATGTGGTTCTGTGGGCAAGACCGCGTTGCGCCTTAAGGTGCCGGCAGGCGCTACAGCACACAGCTTCGGTTCTTGACATACTGGCAACTTCACGGCTGCTCGCATTCTTGCCTACACGGCGGCTCTTGTCCCTCAGAGACTGCAAATCCCGTAGCAAAAGACGCGAGTTTTGCGCTGTGACCTAGACAAGGGTGCGCCCCATAACGGGTTGATCTTCGTTATGCGGCGTATCCGATCTTTTTGGGAGGAGATTGTTATCGGCCTTCACAAATGAAGAGAAATGGAAGGCTTCAAATAAAAAAGCCCTTGAGTAGACGACATGTCGTCTCAAGGGCTTAGTCTTGACGTTCAAGGCTCTTGATGCATGCCCGGAAGCCGCGCGTCGGCTTTCTGAGAACGCCACGCATACATTAGGGGTCTGCCGCGTCTCAACGGATCTGGACGTTTGCACTGCGATTTAACAGGCTGCTGCAAAACGGCTGCATTGATTGTTTTGGTGGCTTGTTCGGCAGGTTATTCTCTTTGATGCGGTTCTGCCTTTGGTTGCCAGTGGCGGCTCGGGGTCTTTGGTGGCTAGGTTGCAGCGTATGTGGCGGCTCCGGCGATCAGTCTTGGCAGTCTGACGAGGTTATAGGCTACGATTGCGAATCCGTAGACAGCGGCGACTTTCGGTCTGCCCCGGACTTTGACCTTTGCGAAGCCGGCCTGCGTCTTGATCCAGCCGAACACCTCCTCGATGCGCTTGCGGCAGCGCAGGCTGATGCCGTAGCCGGGATGATGTGTCGTACGTTTGTCGATGGCGGTTTTGCGGACCTTGCCCGTCTTGGAAACACTGCCGTTGATGGCGATATGCGGTGTGACCTTGCGCTCACGTAAGCGCCTGACAAAATCTTCGACATCATAGGCCTTGTCGGCGCCAAGCGTGATGCGCCGGCTCTTTGCGCTTCGCCGGTCGAGCATGGCGAGCGTCGCCTCGCGCTCGGCCAGCCCGGTTGCCAGTGTCAGTTCGGCATCGACGACAAGCCCGTTGCGGTTCTCCATCAGCGCGTGGCCCATGTAGCACAGCCGGCTGTCCCGACCATTGGCCTTGCGATAGAGCCGCGCATCGGGATCGGTTGTCGAGGCATGCGTGTCGTTTGAGCGTTTCTCGTCGTGAAAGTCTCGCGCGCCATTGCGTCCGGGCTGCGGCGGATCGCCCGAACCGTCCTTGGGACGAAAGCTCTTCATGCTGGCCCAGGCGTCGATCAGCGTGCCATCCACCGAGAAATGCTCGCTCGACATCAACCGCTTGACCTTGGGCAGCGACATCAGTGCGGACAGGAAATCCCGTGCCACGTCCGCCTCAAGCAGACGATCGCGATTGTGCGTGAAGCCGGTTGGATGCCAGACATCTCAATCCATCGACAGGCCGACGAACCAGCGAAACAGGAGATTATAGTTGATCTGCTCCATCAGCATGCACTCGGAGCGGATCGAGAAGAAAGCCTGCAACAGCGTGGCCCGAAGCAGCATTTCGGGCGGGATCGAAGGTCGGCCGACGCGCGCGTAAAGCATCTCAAGCCGGCCGCTGAGCGACGCCAGCACCTCATCCGCCAGCGCCCGGATCGCCCGCAACGGATGATCTGCCGGAACACGTTCCTCAAGCCGTACGAAACTGAAAAGCTCATCCCCGTGATCCCATCGCCCGCGCATCAATCCACCCCCTGCAAATCCATGCAGAAAGTGAATCACAAACTCACCCCGCTGACGAGAAGTTTTGCAGCAGCCTGTTAAGGCGTGGTGCATGTCGCGCCAGACGTGGATGTTGCACCCGGAGGGCATGGATTGGTGCCCGATGTACCCGTACCGGCGCTGCCGGCGCCGGATGTTCCGGTATTGGATGTGCCCGTGCTGGGCTGGCCTCCGCTACCAAGGCCGCTTCCACTCGCCGCGCCGGCATCGCCCGATCCGGTTGTGCCTGCGCCTGCGGCCCCGGTGGTCGTGCTTCCGCCTGACCCGGTGCTCGTGCCGGTTCCTGCGCCCGACCCCGTTGCCGTACCTGTATCGAGGGTCGTCGGTCCACCGGCGCCGGTTGCGCCTGCGTCACCTGCTCCGGTGCCTGCACCCGTCCCCGCAGCGCCCGTTCCGGTGGTTCCGGTGCCGGAACCCGCACCGGAGCCGGTCTGCGCAACAGCCGTTCCGGCAAGACTCAAAGCCAGCAAGGTTGCTGTCAGATATGATTTCATCATCGTGTCTTCTCCCTTTACGGCCGGCTCTCTGGCCGGCGTTGACGCAAGACCAACCGCTTTTGGGCCAAGCTGTTCCCAAGTCTTGGCCATATCGGCGTCAGGGAGCGCGCACCGTCGGGAAGCGTACATGTCCGCGTTGGACAGATCGCTATTGGAACCGACGAGGTTTCAGACAGAAGACAAGAGGGAGAACGGGTGATCCACGGCGAGGAGACCGGGATGCCGCCGCGACGGCAACATTCCTCAAATCGCGGTCGATGTCAGGATCGAGGCTATGCAGAAGCTTTCAAGCACCAAAGCCTTCACCATGATATCCGGTTCACCGGAAAGCTCCCGTTTGGAGGGCTCGCTGCCTCTTCAGCGGAACAGCGACCTTGCTAGCCAAGAACGGCTCTACCTCACCTGATCGAGCAGCCGTTTGCATTCCAGCAGGTCGTAGAGCGCTTCCTGCAGCAGAGCGCGATCCTCCTTGTTGACGGATGTCTTGCCCACGGAAACTTCGGGCATGTCGTCACTGCCGTTGCCAAAGGAGAAGAAGCGGCGGCTGGTGGGGAGTTTGGCGCGGCCGACGATCTGGTCCTCGTCGGGCATGCCAACCTTCGGCTGCTGCTGCGAGGCTGATTCATCGCTGCTGGCTGCGGCCAGCGCCTCGACGGTTGCAAGGTCGCCGCTGGCGATAGCCGCCACGAACTTGTTGCCGTTCATCTTCAGGAGCTTCTGCACACCCTTGATGGTGTAGCCGTGATCGTAGAGCAGGTGGCGGATGCCTTTCAAAAGGTCCACATCCTCGGGCCGGTAGTAGCGCCGCCCCCCGCCCCGCTTCATCGGCTTTATCTGGATGAAACGCGTCTCCCAAAACCGCAGCACGTGCTGCGGCAGATCGAGATCGTCGGCGACTTCGCTGATCGTGCGAAACGCATCCGGGCTCTTGTCCATATCGTCCTCAATCACGCCAGGTGCGCCACGGGCTTGGAAAGCCGTGGCAGGGTGCGGCCGCGTCCCGATTCGGCACAGGGATCCGCTCTGCGGACCATGATCGCACAATCGCGCCGTCTTTCAACGGCTTAGGCGAGGGTTTTCAACCGGAAAAAGCAGCTGCGTCTATTCGGTGCCTGATATCAGGCCCTGCGCGCAACGCTATCAAGGGGCTGGGGCGGCTGGCTTCTGCTTGGCCTTGCGGGCCAGATGCGCCTTGAGAACACGCTGTTTCAGCACGTTCGAGGCTTTGAACGTCATCACGCGGCGTGGCGAGATCGGCACTTCCTCGCCGGTCTTCGGGTTGCGGCCGATGCGCTCGTTCTTGTCGCGTACCTGAAACGTCGCGAAAGACGACAGCTTGACGCTTTCCCCGCGAACGATCGCGTTGCAGATCTCGTCGATGACCGTCTCTACCAGCTCGGCGGATTCAGTACGCGACAGGCCGACCTTGCGAAAAACAGCCTCTGCGAGGTCTGCTCTCGTTACCGTTTTACCGCTCATGATCCCCCACCGATGTTCTGGAATATCGATCTCGGTGGAAGACTATTGCCGTTGACCACGTGGGTCAAGGCCTTCATTCCCCTTGGCTTTTCATCTAGCAGCGCCGCCGCCTTCCCCTACCAGCGAATAAGGACGGAGCCCCAGGTGAAACCGCCGCCCATGGCTTCGAGGAGAACGAGATCGCCCTTCTTGATGCGCCCGTCGGAGGCCGCTTCGTTCAGCGCGAGCGGAATGGAGGCGGCCGATGTGTTGCCATGCAGGTCGACGGTGATGACGACCTTCTCCGGGGGGATGCCGAGCTTCTTTGCAGAGCCGTCGATGATGCGGCGATTGGCCTGGTGGGGCACGAGCCAGTCGATGTCGTCGGCCGTGGTCCCCGTCGCGTCGAAGGCCTGCTCGATCACGTCGGTGATCATGCCCACGGCGTGCTTGAAGACTTCACGGCCCTCCATGCGCAGGTGGCCGACCGTCCCGGTGGTTGACGGACCGCCATCGACATAAAGCTTTTCGCGGTGAGCGCCGTCGGATCGCAGATGAGCGGTGAGGATTCCGCGATCCGCGATCGTGCCATCGCCCTCGCCGGCTTCCAGCACCACCGCGCCGGCACCGTCGCCGAAGAGCACGCAGGTGGTGCGGTCGTTCCAGTCGATGATCCGGGAAAAGGTCTCCGCGCCGATCACGAGAACGCGGCGTGCCAGCCCGCCTCGGATATAGGCGTCAGCCGTCGTCATGGCATAGACGAAGCCGGAGCACACGGCCTGTATATCGAAAGCAGCGCCGTGATGCATGCCGAGACGCGCCTGGATGTTGACGGCGCTGGCCGGAAACGTGTTGTCGGGGGTCGAGGTCGCGAGAATGATCACGTCTATATCGGCCGGCGTCAGGCCGGCGCGGTCGAGCGCTGCGCGCGCGGCGGCCTCGCCGAGCGACGCCGTCGTCTCGCCTTCGCCGGCGATGTAGCGCTGCCGGATGCCGGTTCGCTGCACGATCCACTCGTCGGTCGTGTCGACCCTCGCCTCCAGGTCACGGTTGGTCACCACTTGTTTCGGAAGCGCTGCTCCGAAACCGCGCACCACAGAACGGATCATGTCTTTGTCAAACCTCACCACCGGCACCCGTCGGCGTCCCTTCAGGGGCCCGGGTCGCGCGGTATTTATCCAAGTCGCTCTCGATCTTGGCTTTCAAACCATTGCGGACCATGTCGTATCCGACATCGATCGCCGCTGCAAAACCCTCGGCATCCGCACCGCCATGGCTTTTGATCACCACGCCGTTGAGGCCGAGGAACACGCCTCCATTGACCTTGCGCGGGTCCATCTTCTCGCGCAGGCGGTCGAAGGCGCCTTTTGCCAGTATATAGCCGATCTTGGCCAAAAGAGTACGGGACATGGCCGCGCGCAAATATTCCGCGATCTGGCGAGCCGTGCCTTCGGCGGCCTTCAGCGCGATGTTGCCGGAAAAGCCTTCGGTGACCACGACATCCACCGTGCCACGGCCGATATCGTCGCCTTCGACGAAGCCGAAGTAATCGATGCCGTCGAGATTCGCCTCGCGGATCAGCCGGCCGGCCTCCTTGACGTCTTCCTGGCCCTTCATCTCCTCGACGCCGACATTCAGCAAGCCGATGGTCGGACGGTCCATCTCGAAGAGCGCCCGCGCCATCGCGCCACCCATCAGGGCGAAATCCATCAACTGCTGGGCGTCCGCACCGATCGTGGCGCCGACATCGAGCACGATGCTCTCGCCCTTGACCGTCGGCCAGATCGCGGCAATTGCCGGGCGCTGAATGCCGGCCATGGTGCGCAGGCAGAAGACGGACATTGCCATCAGCGCGCCCGTATTCCCCGCGGATACGACCACATCGGCCTCACCGCGGTTGATCGCGTCGATCGCCTGCCACATGGAGGCCTTGCCGCGGCCGCGGCGCAAGGCCTGGCTCGGCTTTTCGTCCATGGCGATGGCGAGTTCGCAGGCGTGGAATGTGCTTGCCGCCTTGACCTTCGGGTACTTCTCCAGAATCGGCAGGCAGTCGGCCTCCAGACCATAGAGCACGAATCGGATGTCGGGATGCCGCTCGAGCGCCTTGGCGGCGCCGGGGATGATGACCTGCGGACCATGATCGCCGCCCATCAGATCGAGGGAAATTCTGACCACGTGTTTCCTATCCTGCTGTCCGTTTCGTGCCCGCCTGCCCTGCCCGCAACTGACCGCGCTGGCAATCGCTCATGGCGACACGAAGTGGTCCTTAACCGTTCACGCAGGGGAATGCGAGCCGATCCCGCCGTTCCCCCGGGCGGTTTTCCGCCAAAATGCCTGTTTTCCCATAAGTCATGCCTGAAACACCTCCCGGCAGGCGCTGTTCGACGTATCTTTCAGTCTTTCTTCCAGTCCTTCAAGACTGCGAACGGGTTCGGACGCTTGTCGTCCTTGTCGGTGCTCTCGATGTGATCGGGAAAGGCAGCACCGGGCTTTTTCGGATAGGGATCGATCGCCATGGCCGCATGCTCTGCAACCGTCTGACCGATGTCGATCGTATCGCCAATGAAAATGTCGGGCGCATCCGGAGCGTCGGGATCCACCACCATCTCGGCGGTCTCGATGGTCAGCGCGCGGGCAAGCTTCGAGCCATCCGGCACGAAGGTCGCTTCGACCGGTTCGTCGATATGATTTTCCACCGGCTCCAGCGTCACCACGCATTCCTGCACCAGATCCGCCATCACGCGCCCCTTGATCCGAACGCCATCCTTCTTCCAGCGGGCGATCTGCAGTTCCGCCTTGAGGCTGCGGACCTCCGTCACGTTCCACTGGCGCGCCAGCGCTTCCAGCGCTCGCGCATCAGCTTCCAGATGAAGGTTCGTCAGGCTTGCGGAAAGCGTGCTGACCTTGACCGGATGGGAATAGGCAGAAATTTCATCGGGCTTCACAGGTCATTCCTTTGCATCGCGTCTCTTGCTATCGTCATTTCTGGCACCGGCTGGGCCTTTGGCCGGGGAATCGCAAGCGCTCCCGTCTCGACCCGCCCCTCGTCGGTCGCGGCCAGCGCAGCCTCCGCCGACATCATATAGGCGGCAAGTGCTGCCATCGAAGGAGCCTGCTCCACGGCCTTCGGGTGAAAATTGCGCCGGAGTGCTGCCTCCAGCGCTGGCCGGTCGCCCTGATCGAGCGCGGCGGAATAGCTTTCCAGCCTACCGTAGAACATGGATGCCAGCTTCTTCATGCGCTTGGGTACGCTGACATCGCCAACACCGAGCTCGCGGATCGAATGATCGACATCCTCGAAAAAAGCGTCCACGATCTCCTGCGCGATCTCCTGGCCTGCGCGAGCGGAGGACCGCGTGCGGCGGAAGTAGAGAATCAGGATGGCGGAGACCATTTCGAACCGCCCCATGACGGTATCGGGCACATCCATGCTTTCATAGAGCACAGGCTGACGCGCAGCGGCCGTCAGGAGGTCATACTGACGGGCGACGATGGCGGCATTGCCGTTTTTTTTGCCGAACAGCCCGAAAAACATCATTAAGCCCAACTTTCCCCGCTTCAAACACTCTGAAAGACCGGGGGCACGCGCATCGTGTTGTTGCATGATCGCGGAAGCTGGTTTACCGAAGCAGGCACGAAAAGCAATGGCGCATCTGCCGGCGTATCTTCAAGGGAGATGTCGTTGACGAGACGTTTTTTCAAGTCCGACATGCATATTCTGAACCGGACAGGCCTCGCCGTCACCCTCTGCGCAGGCCTTCTGGCCGGTTGCCAGAGCTCGGGCGACCTGTTCACCGTGTCGCAGACCTATAATCAGGGCTATGTGGTGGACCAGCAGACGCTGGCACTCGTGCCTGTCGGCTCCAGCCGCGAGCAGGTGCTGCTCTCACTCGGCACGCCGTCCACCACCGCGACCTTCGACAACGAGGTGTTCTACTACATCTCGCAGAAGCGCCGCCGCCCGGTTGCCTTCATGAAGCCGAAGCTGATCGACCAGAGCATTCTGGCCGTCTACTTCGACAAGGACGGCACCGTATCCCAGCTCGCGCACTACACGCAGCAGGACGGCAAGGTGTTCGACATGATCTCCCGCACGACGCCGACGGGCGGCAAGGAACTCACCTTCCTCAGCCAGCTTCTCACCGGCAATGGCATCGGCAAGACAATGGCGCGCTCCGTTCTCTCGGACGGCAGCGACGCCCGCTAAACGCGCTGGATCACAGCCAAAACCCGCAATGCCCAAGGCATTGCGGGTTTCTTTTCGCCTCTACGCCAATCAGGCGAGAACGGCGAGCAGCAGGAGCGCCACGATGTTGGTGATCTTGATCGCCGGATTGACGGCCGGGCCCGCCGTGTCCTTGTAGGGATCGCCCACCGTATCGCCGGTAACGGAGGCTTTGTGAGCTTCCGAACCCTTCAGGTGGCGTTGCCCGTCCTTGTCGACGAAACCATCCTCGAAGCTTTTCTTGGCGTTATCCCATGCGCCGCCGCCTGAGGTCATGGAGATGGCCACGAAAAGGCCGTTGACGATGACGCCGAGCAGCGACGCGCCGAGCGCCGCAAACGCCGAGGCTTTCGAACCCGAGAGAGCCAGCACGCCGAAATAGACGACGATGGGCGCGAGAACCGGCAGCAGCGATGGCACGATCATCTCGCGGATGGCAGCCTTGGTGAGCATATCCACCGCCCGCCCGTAATCGGGCTTGTCCGTTCCCGCCATGATGCCGGGCTTTTCACGGAACTGGCGGCGCACCTCTTCGACCACCGAGCCCGCCGCCCGGCCGACCGCCGTCATGGCGATCCCGCCGAAGAGATAGGGGATCATGCCGCCGAAGATCAGCCCGGCGACGACATAGGGGTTGGAGAGATCGAAGGAGATCACGCCGACATCGGCGTAATAGGGATATTTGTCACCATTGGCAGCGAAGTATTTGAGGTCGTTGGCATAGGCGGCGAAGAGCACCAGTGCGCCGAGACCGGCCGATCCGATGGCGTAGCCCTTGGTGACCGCCTTGGTCGTATTGCCGACGGCATCCAGCGCGTCGGTGGACTTGCGCACTTCCGGCGGCAGATGCGCCATCTCGGCGATGCCACCCGCATTGTCGGTCACGGGACCGAAGGCGTCCAGCGCCACGATCATGCCGGCAATACCGAGCATGGCCGTAACGGCGATACCCGTGCCGAACAGGCCGGCGAGCTGGTAGGTCGTGATGATGCCACCCACGATGACGATGGCGGGTAGTGCCGTCGATTCGAGCGAAACGGCCAGCCCCTGGATGACGTTCGTCCCATGGCCGCTGACGGAGGCCTGCGCGATGGAATTGACCGGGCGTTTGTTGGTGCCGGTATAGTATTCGGTGATGACGACGATCAGCGCGGTGACGACGAGACCGAGAATACCGCAAACGAAGAGGCTCGCGCCGGTAATCGCCTTGCCCTCCACGGTGCCGATGACACCCCAGCCGACCGTAACCGTGGTTGCCAGAGCGAGGCCGACGATGGACAGGAGGCCCGTCACGATCAGGCCACGATAGAGCGCGCCCATGATGGAGCCGTTGGAGCCGAGCTTCACGAAGAACGCGCCGATGATCGACGTAATGATGCAGGTGCCGCAGATGGCGAGCGGATAGACCATGGTGGAGGCCAGCTCCGCGCTGCCGGCAAAGAAGATCGCCGCGAGAACCATGGTCGCGACGATCGAGACGGCATAGGTTTCGAACAGGTCTGCCGCCATGCCGGCGCAATCGCCGACGTTGTCGCCGACATTGTCGGCAATGGTGGCGGGGTTGCGCGGGTCGTCCTCCGGAATGCCGGCCTCGACCTTGCCGACGAGATCGCCGCCGACATCGGCGCCCTTGGTGAAGATGCCGCCGCCGAGGCGCGCAAAGATAGAGATCAGCGAAGCTCCGAAGCCGAGCGAAACGAGCGCATCGATCACCTCGCGGTCGCCGGGTGCATGGCCGAGCCCGGCCGTCAGGATGAGGTAATAGAGCGAGACGCCAAGCAGCGCGAGGCCTGCAACCAGCATGCCGGTAATGGCGCCGGACTTGAAGGCGATGTCGAGGCCGGCCGAAAGGCTGACGGATGCCGCCTGTGCCGTGCGAACGTTCGCCCGAACGGAGACATGCATGCCGATGAAGCCGGCCGCACCCGAGAGAACCGCGCCGATCAGAAAGCCGATGGCGGCGGTGCCCGACAGCAGCATCCAGGCGGCGACGAAGACGATGGCGCCGACGATGGCGATGGTGAGATATTGGCGTGCGAGATAGGCCTGTGCCCCCTCACGGATATAGCCTGCAATTTCCTGCATGCGGGCATTGCCCTGATCGGCCGCCAGCACGGAGCGTGTGGCCCAGATGGCATAGGCCACCGAAACCAGCCCGCAAAGAATTACGCCCAGTAGAACAATCATTTCGGATGTTTCCTCCTTTGGGGACCCGCGTCGCACATTGCTCGCCGGTCCCGTCCCCTCCCTGCACCGCCTCCTCGCGCCGCCGGGCCTGGGTAAAGAGTGCGGCGGAGAATCGGCAAGGTCAAGCGGGGATCGCGGGTACAATGGTGGCAGTGAATTTCGAACCTGCCGTGGAAGACTTGTACATCTCCCGATGACGCGCGACTCTGTCTTTCGGCTTGAGGCATAGTCCACATTTGACAATGACGACCTCCTGATAAATAGTTGCACCATACAACTACTTTGGGGATCATCATGCTATCGACAGACATTGACGAGACCATCCGGTCCATCCGCGATGCATCCCGTGGTCTCGTGCGGGAACTCGGTTTCCTCGAGCCGACGCTTGCGGGCACGGATCTGGCCCCGTCCGGCGTTCACGCCCTGATCGAGATCGAGGCACATCCGGCAATGACGGCAGGCGTGCTCTGCACGTTGCTTGGACTGGAGAAATCAAGCGTCAGCCGTCTTGTCCGCAAACTTGTCGATGCGGGAGAGGTCAAGGAGGAAAGCAGCCATGGAGACGGACGCTCGAAATGCCTGAGCTTGACGACAAAGGGACAGGATACCGTTGCCGCCATCCATGCTTTCGCCACATTGCAGGTTTCCGCCGCCCTCTCCCGGATGGAGATAGCAGACCGCCTGACGGTGCTCACCGGCCTTCGCACCTATACCGATGCCCTTCATGCCGGCAGGACCGATGCCCGGGCCATCGAGCGCCCCGCCATCACGATCCAGAGCGGGTATCGATCCGGCATCATCGGCAGATCGACCGAGATACATGCGGCCTTCTATCGTCGGGTCGGCTTCGGCGCTTACTTCGAGGCCCAGGTCGCCGCAGGATTGGCTGCGTTCGTCCAGAGACTGAACGAGCCGGTCAACGGGCTCTGGTCGGCTGTGGAAAGCGGAAGAATCGTCGGCACCGTGGCGATCGACGGAGAGGATCTGGGCGAGAGCCTTGCCCATTTGCGATGGTTCATCGTCGATGAAAGGCAACGCGGAAGCGGCACCGGCCGCCGCCTTTTGAGCGAAGCCCTGTCCTTCTGCGACCGCCTGGGCTTTCGCGAAACGCACCTCTGGACGTTCCGCGGACTGGACGCGGCACGCCACCTCTACGAGGCCAACGGCTTTGTGCTTGATGACGAACAGCCCGGGCGGCAATGGGGCGAGGACGTCACCGAACAGCGCTTCGTCCGCAAGGCGACCCGGTCTGGTCCATAGGCAGAATTTGAGACCCGAACACCGGGAACCTCGAAACCTGTCTGAAGCAGGAGGCCTACTTCCGCACGTCCGTCCTGAATTGCCGTGCGATGCGATCGAGGACCGCGTTGACGAGCTTCGGCTCGTCTTCCTCGAAGAAGGCACGGGCGATCTCGACATATTCGGTAACGATGACGGCTACAGGCACGTCCTTGCGCTCGGTCAATTCGAACGTGCCGGCACGCAGGATGGCGCGAACGGTCGAGTCGAGACGCGACAGCGCCCAGTCGTCCTGCAGTGCCGCGCCAATCAACGGGTCGAGCTTGCGCTGGTCGCGCACCACGCCGGAGACGATCGAGCGGAACCACGAGGCATCCGCCTTCAGGTAGGTGTCGCCGTCGATCTCCTGGCCGAGGCGGTGCGTCTCGTATTCCGCGACGATTTCCAGCACGCCGGTGCCGCCGATATCCATCTGGTAAAGCGCCTGTACGGCGGCAAGACGGGCTGCGCCGCGCTGGTTCGCCTGCTTGAGCGGCGGCGTCTGTTCGGTCGGAGTGCTCACTGTTCGCCTCCGAGTTTGGCTTTCAACGCAATCATGGTCAGGGCCGCGCGCGCGGCAAAGCCGCCCTTGTCGCCCTCGGACTTACGGGCGCGAACCCAGGCCTGCTCGTCGTTCTCGACGGTCAGAATGCCGTTGCCGATGGCAAGGCTTTCGCTCACGGTCAGGTCCATGATGGCGCGGCAGCTCTCGTTGGCGACGATGTCGAAGTGATAGGTCTCGCCGCGAATGACCATGCCGAGCGCGACGAAGCCGTCATATTCGGTGGCGCCGTTGTCGATGCCGTCGAGCGCCATGGCGATTGCGCCGGGGATTTCGAGTGCGCCAGGCACGGTCACGACGTCATAGGTGGCGCCGGCATCCTTCAGCGCGGAGGTCGCGCCGTCGAGCAGCGCATCTGCCATGTCGTCGTAGAAGCGGGCCTCGACGATGAGGATATGGGGCTTGCCGCTTTCGGCCATCGGTTCACCTGTCTGGAAATAGAGGCAAAATGGAATGTGGAAATTGCCGGTCGCTTTGCCGGCAGAGGCACGGGTCAAACCACGACAAGGCCGGAATGGCAAGCCTTTTCCAGTTCGGGCAACGCAGGGCAGCTTTGCGACAGGCGCGATTCGCGTTTAAGAGGGATATCATGCAAACCGTCCCCATCCTCGAGACGCCCCGCCTCATCCTCCGCCCCTATCGCCGCGACGACTTCCCGGCCTATGCCGCCCTCTTTGCCGATCCGCAGGTCGTTCGCTTCATCGGCGGCGTTCCGTTCTCGCGGGAGCAGGCGTGGACGCGGTTTCTGCGGCAGGTCGGCATGTGGCATTATTTCGGCTTCGGCTTCTTCGCTCTGCAAGACCGGGAGAGCGGGGCCTTTATCGGCGAGGCTGGCTTTCACGATCTGCACCGGGTCATCCAGCCCTCGCTCGAAGGCACGATGGAGACCGGATGGGCTCTCTCGCCGGCAGCTCACGGCCGAGGCTATGCCACCGAGGCGGTGTCGGCCGCCTTGAGGTGGGGCGAACAGACCTATCCCAAGGGCCGCCGCACCTGCCTGATCGATCTCGGCAATATCGCATCTCTGCGTGTTGCCACCAAGCTCGGGTTCCGGGAGACGGCCCGCACGGTCTATCACGGCGCGCAGGTCGTTCTTTGCGAGCGGTAGACCGCTACGGAGTGCGTCAGATACCCTTTGCAGGGAAGTCGGCAAGACGCGCGGCATAGCGCGCCATCGTGTCCACCTCGAAATTGACTCGGTCGCCCGCCTTCCGCTCGCCCCAGGTGGTGACCTCCAGCGAGTGGCGGATCAGGAGCACATCGAATTCCGTGCCATTGACGGCGTTGACGGTCAGCGACGTCCCGTCGAGCGCGACGGAGCCCTTGGGAGCCACGAAGCGTGCGAGGTGTTCGGGTGCGTTCAGCCGAAAGCGGGTGGCCTCCCCTTCCGCTTCCACCGAGAGAATCTCGGCCGTGCCGTCGATATGGCCGGATACGATGTGACCGCCCAGTTCGTCGCCGATCTTCAGCGCCCGCTCCAGATTGACCCGCGCGCCGGACGACCAGCCGGCGATTGTCGTCAGCCGCAGCGCCTCTTCCCACGCTTCCACTTCGAACCAGCGCTCATTTGCTCCGGCCTCCGGCAGTGCCGTTACGGTCAGGCAGACGCCGGAATGCGAGATGGACGCGCCGATATCGATTGTGGCGGGATCGTAGGCCGTCGCGACCCGCAGCCGAACGCCCTCATCGAGCGGCGTCACGCTTGCGACCCTGCCGATGTCAGTCACGATGCCGGTGAACATCAGGGTGTCCTCTCGTAAATATCCAGGTGGTCAGGCCCGAAGGCTTCGCCAGACGTATGCACGAATGGCGCCCGTACAAGACCGGGGCGGATGGGCGATGCGATTCCGTCAGCGCCAATGGTCGGTGAGCCGGTGAAAAGAAGGAGACGATCGACCATATCCGCTTCGAGGAAAGAGGCTGCGGTACTTGCGCCCCCCTCCACAAGAAGCGAGGAAAGGCCCCGGCTGGCAAGCGCCGGGAGCAGCAGATCGAGGCGGCGCGGATCCCACTCGAGCACCTCGACGCCGAGCGCCGACAGGGCATCGGCGCGGGCCTGCCGCCCGTCGGCGTCCGCATCTCCATCTTCCGATGACAGCACCCCGCCAACGGCGATAACCGGAACCTGACGAGCCGTACGAGCGAGCTTGCTATCGGGCGAAAGCCGCAGGTTTGCATCCAGCACGATGCGTATCGGCGAACGGTCCTCAAGACCGGGCAATCGCACCGTCAGTTCAGGATCATCGGCCCCAACCGTTCCGATGCCGACCAGAATACCGTCCGAGCGGGCGCGCAGATGCTGCACGTAGTTCCGGCTTTCCGGGCCAGTGATGGCCACCTGTCCCTGTCCCGGACCCAGTGCACGGGAGCCGATCATGCCGTCGCGCGAAAGCGCAAGCTTCAGCGTGACATGCGGACGGCCGACGCGTTTGCGCATGAGATAGGCTTCGAGTGCGCGCTCGCCCTGCGCCGCCAGGACGCCCGTTTCCACGGCGATGCCGGCCTCGCGCAGCATGGCGATGCCGCGACCGGAAACGCGGATATCAGGATCCACGACGGACACGACGACGCGGGCGACACCCGCCTTGATCAGGGCATCGGCACAGGGCGGCGTATGTCCGTGGTGGGAGCAGGGTTCGAGCGTGACATAGGCGGTAGCGCCGCGCGCGGCCTCTCCGGCTTGCGCCAGCGCTTGCGTTTCCGCATGCGGACGGCCGCCGGGTGCGGTAACGGCAGCGGCGATAACGCGCGGGCCGTCCCCGTCTTCTCGCACGATCAGGCAGCCGACCGACGGGTTGCTGCCCGTAAAGCCCAGATTGCCGGCGCCGACCGCGATCGCTTCCGCCATCAGCTGCTCGTCCGCCGGCACGCCGGGGGCCAAGCCGACGCCGCCCGCGTCGTCGGCGGCATCATCGGCTTTCTGGTCGTCGGTGGGCGTCATATCTCGGGTTTCCGGTCAGGCGCCGGGGTCACGGGCGATCTTGGCGGAGAGCTCCGCCATCACCTTCTCGAAATCCTCCGCATAGGAGAAATCCCGATAGACGGAGGCATAGCGCACGAAGGCGACGTCATCGAGTGCCTTCAGCGCTTCCAGCACCTGCAGGCCGATTTCCTCCGAAGCGATCTCGCTTTCGCCCGAGCTCTCCAGCCGCCGGACGATGCCGGAAACGGCCCGCTCGATCCGCTCGCGTTCCACCGGCCGCTTGCGCAGCGCGATCTCGAACGAACGCATCAGCTTCTCCCGGTCGAAAGGCGCCTTCCGACCGGTCTTCTTCAGCACCATAAGCTCGCGCAATTGCACGCGCTCGAACGTGGTGAAGCGCCCGCCGCAATCCGGACAGATACGGCGGCGGCGAATGGCCGCCCCGTCTTCCGCAGGTCTGGAATCCTTGACCTGGCTATCTTCCGATCCGCAAAAAGGGCAGCGCATGGCGTAACGGCCTTACAGGTAGCCGTACATCGGGAAGCGGCCCGTCAGTGCCACGACCTTTTCGCGCACGCCGGCTTCCACAGCCGCATTGCCCTCATCGGAATTCGCGGCCTTCAGGCCATCCAGCGTCTCGACGATCAGGTTGCCGATTTCGCGGAATTCGGCTTCCTTGAAACCACGCGTCGTGCCGGCCGGGGTGCCGAGGCGCACGCCGGATGTCACGAAAGGCTTTTCCGGATCGAAGGGAATGCCGTTCTTGTTGCAGGTGATGTAGGCGCGGCCGAGAGCCGCCTCCGCTCGCTTGCCCGTCGCGTTCTTCTTGCGAAGATCGACCAGCATCAGGTGGTTGTCGGTGCCGCCGGAGACGATATCGAGACCGCCATCGACCAGCGTCTGCGAAAGCGTCTTGGCATTCTTGACGATCTGGGCCGCATAGTCCTTGAACTCTGGCTTCAACGCCTCGCCGAAGGCAACCGCCTTCGCCGCGATGACGTGCATCAGAGGGCCGCCCTGAAGGCCGGGGAAGACGGCCGAGTTGAACTTCTTCGCCAGATCCTCATCATTGGTGAGGATCATGCCGCCACGCGGGCCGCGAAGCGACTTGTGCGTCGTCGTGGTGGCGACGTGGCAATGCGGGAACGGCGACGGGTGCTGACCACCGGCAACCAGACCGGCGATGTGCGCCATGTCGACCATCAGCCACGCACCGACCTCGTCGGCGATCTCGCGGAAACGCTTCCAGTCCCAGATGCGCGAATAGGCGGTGCCGCCGGCGATGATCAGCTTCGGCTTGTGCTTGCGCGCGCTTTCGGCCACGGCATCCATGTCGAGAAGGTGATCTTCCTCGCGCACGCCATAGGAGACGACGTTAAACCACTTGCCGGACATGTTGACCGGCGACCCATGCGTCAGGTGCCCGCCCGAGTTCAGGTCGAGGCCCATGAAGGTATCGCCCGGCTGCAACAGCGCCAGGAACACGGCCTGGTTCATCTGCGAGCCGGAATTGGGCTGCACATTGGCGAAGTTGACGCCGAACAGCTGCTTCGCCCGGTCGATCGCCAGTTCCTCGGCGATATCGACGAACTGGCAGCCGCCATAATAGCGCTTGCCCGGATAGCCCTCGGCATATTTGTTGGTCATGATCGAGCCCTGCGCTTCCAGCACGGCGCGCGAGACGATGTTTTCAGAGGCGATCAGCTCGATCTCGTGGCGCTGGCGACCCAGCTCCTTCTCGATCGCACCGAAAATATCCGGGTCGCTATCGGCGAGAGACCGGTTGAAGAAGACGTCGTTGGCGGCTGTATCGCTCATGATCAGGCTCCTGTGGGGCGGTGGCACGGTGTTTATCTCCCTCGCATGCCAAGGGCAACCCGCGCCCCGCGTTTTGCGCCATTTGCCGCGGCGTCTGCGCTATGGGGGGGAGATCCTGTGATCGTTGCTTCAGAATGCCTTGGGTTAGGATGCCAACACGAGCGTCAGATCGGTCGAAGCCACCGGTTCATTCAGACGGCCTTCAGCGATTGCCACAATGGTCTCGAGAACCGACCGCATGTCATGCAGAACGTGACTGTTCCAGAACCGCGCAACATTCCAGCCATTGGCAACCATATACGCGTTCCTTACCCGATCGTAATCGCTGCCCGCATGCTGATGACCGTCAACCTCCACGACAAGACGAATGTCCCGGCAGGCAAAATCCGCGAAGTACCGATCGATCGCCAGCTGCCGCACGAACTTCAGGCCGTTCAACCGACGTCCGCGCAGTTCGCTCCACAACAGGCGCTCGGCATTGTTATCCGCTTGGCGCAGTGTGCGTGCCCGCTCCGTTCTCGTCTCGTTCGGCCCTCGCATGCGCCCTCCGCTTCGGGGCTGCCCACCTCTGTGGCAGAAGAAGCCCATGCTGCGACGTTGATGAGGGGAATGCAACCGCAACCACACGTTTCTTCTCCCCGTCAGAACGGGGAGAAGATGCCGGCAGGCAGATGAGGGGCAGACGTCAGCTCAAACCACAAGCGCTGCGGATGGCCCCTCACCCTAGCCCTCTCCCCGCCTGCGGGGAGAGGGGACGTGGCCCACACATCGTTGAGCGCGTAGGAAGCGTGTGGCAGCCGGATGAGGAGCAGCTTGATACGTTCAAACAAAAACGGCCGCACTCCCAGGAAGCGCGGCCGTCGAAATCTTCATAAAAAATGCTTACTGCGCGATGCCGCCGTCGAGGCCGCCGGTGACAGGCTCGATGCCGGTGGTCGTCTGGAGCGCCAGTTCCTGTTCGCCGTCCATCTGGTAGATGTCGTCGCGGAACTGCACGACGCCGTCCTTGGCAGCCCAGGCCGTGATGTACTTGAAGTAGACGGGCACTTCGACCGCGAGCTTGATGGGGTTGTTCTGGCCTGAGCGGATGGTCGCCTCGATCTGGCTGCGGGACCAGCCGGGCGTGTCGCGCAGGAGCCAGGTCGTGAGGTCGCGCACGTTCTGCACACGCACGCAGCCGGAGCTTTCGAAGCGCGCGAGCTTGTTGAACAGGCCCTGCGACGGCGTGTCGTGCATGTATTCGTTGTTCGGGTTGTGGAAGTTGATCTTCGTCGATGCCATGGCGTTGATCTTGCCGGGGTCCTGACGGAACGTCAGGTTCGGGGCCTTTTCGGCGTTCCAGTCGATCGTTTCCGGCGAGACCTCGTTGCCCTGCCCGTCGATAAGGCGGATGGCGTTCTTCTTGAGGTATTCTGGGTCCTTGCGCATCAAAGGCACGATGTCCTTCTCGACGATCGAGCGCGGCGCGGTCCAGTACGGGTTGAGGATGACCTCATAGATCTTCGAATTGATGATGTGCGTCGGGCGCGACAGGCGGCCGACGATTGCCGTATGGCGCTGAACCACGCGGCCGTTCTCTACCGCCTCGATATAGGCTGCGGGAATGTTGACCACGACGTGACGCATGCCAAGGTCGCCCGACATGGACTGCAGGCGCACGAGATTGGTGTTCAGCTGCTGCAGGCGCACATTCGCCGAAATGTTCAAAGCCTTCAGCGAATATTCGCCGAGAACGCCATCGGGCGGAAGACCGTGGCGGGCCTGGAAGCGCTTCACGGCGCCATCCACATAGCTGTCGAAGCTGTTCGACATGCCGGCCGATTGATCGAGATCGCCGGCAGCGATCAGATGCTGACGCAGCGCCTGCACCGACGGGTCGGAAACGCCAAGCTCCAGCCGCTGCGACGGATTGACCTCGGGCCAACCGCCGGCCGACACGATGCGCTGATACTGACCGATCGCCGTCTGCGTGTTGTAGATGGTCTCCATGCTGAAGATCGGATTGTTGGACGACACCGCGAGCGCGGTGCGCGAGGCCTGTGCGTCGAACTGGTCGTCCCACACGCCGCGGCGCGGTGCGTTGATGATGTCCACAAGCGCGTCCTGCGCGAACGCACCACCGGCCCAGGCTGCCGCGCCAAGCGTGGCGGCGGAGCGCAGGAAGGCGCGGCGGCTATGAGCATCGATTCCGTTTTTCTTCGACATGATCCCTACCATCAGATGCTGCGAGGCGAATTTCGCCTTCAGCGCTATCACGATTACGGTTAACAAAGGCGAACCTACCCGGAGCGGGCTTGGCGCCTCGGCGGACGAAGAGGTCCTGAAGACCCCGCGACTGCGTGCGCACCAGCGCCGGAAACCGTTTGACCGACCCACGATACGGGCCGGTTTTTCAGCATTTCACGTCCCATACCAATATGGCCAAACGGTGTCACACAACCAGTGGGAAAGGGCCTCAAAGCACCGGGAGGCAAGGTACTGCGTCCTTCCTGCAACAACCTTGGCCGCCTTGATTTCAGGGCCATACCGGACATCGGGAAAACGCCGCAACACCCTGACCTCAAGCCTGCATCACGACCGTTGACAACATCGTGACGGTGCACGTTGAGGCTGCGATCTTCCCGCGCTTCCGCCAGACATGAGAAAGGCCGGACGCCATCCCGCGCCCGGCCTGTTCAAAGAGGATCGTATACCGTCGTGCTTTACATGCGATAGGCGATCGAGTCGTTCCAGAAGCGGTCAAGGCGCTGGAGCAGCTTGTTCATCTGGCTGAACTCGTCGGTGCCGATGCCGCCGACCTTGTGGATCGAGCCGATGTGACGCTCATAAAGCTTGGCCACCGTCTCGGCGATGCCCTGACCGTCTTCCGTCAGGCTGATGCGGACGGAACGGCGGTCGATGCGCGAGCGCTGGTGGTTGATGAAGCCGAGGTCGACGAGCTTCTTGACGTTGTAGGATACGTTGGAGCCGAGGTAGTAACCCCGCGAGCGCAGCTCGCCTGCCGTCAGTTCCGAGTTGCCGATGTTGAAGAGGAGAAGCGCCTGGACGGCGTTGACGTCGCTGCGGCCCTGCCGGTCGAATTCGTCCTTGATGACGTCGAGCAGGCGACGGTGCAGGCGCTCGACGAGGTGGAGCGATTCCATGTACAGGGAGCGGATCGCATCTTCCTGCGGGTCTTTGTGAGCAACGGTGTTGCCCGAGCTATTGGAAGAAGCCTGTGCCTTGAGCTTGGTGTTCATGATGACGGTCTCTCTCTGTTTTGGTGGCGGTGGTTATGTTTTCCCGCCTTGAGGGAGACACTATCGAATACGTATAAAATTCTACTTAAACCGCAGCCTTAACATGAGCTTACCATTGGCGGCATCTGTGTCAGGGTGAATCAAATCTTGCACCCCGCTGCTAACGCATGCGCTGAAAGAGGATCACGCCGCGAAATGCGACGAAGATCAGGGCCGCTCCGCCATGCAAGACAAGGATCAGCGGCTTGCTGCCGAAGAGGTCGGGATAGAAGCCGAACATGACGATTTCGGTCGCCGCCGCAACGACCCATATGACCGGCCCCCAGGACACCAGAAGCCACAGGCCGAGCGCCGCCACGGGGTAGGCAACCGCCAGCGTCGCCGCTGCGACGCGCCATGGCACGGTCAGCAGATCGAACCGCCCCGACCCGTTGAAGGAATAGCCGATCAGCAGCGCCCAGTAGTTCAGGCCGAACCAGAAGCATGAGATCGCCACCAGCCGCAGGAAGACGCCGAACAGCGTCTCCGTGAGCGAGACCTTGGGAACATGGACAGAATCATCGGACATGGCGGCGACCATAAGGGCGGACGCGGGCAACCGCCAGACCGGGGAGAACGCGGAAGCGCTAACAGTCATCGCGGCATGTCCTTCTTCCCGGCGGCAGGCTTTCCAACCGCGCCTTGCAAAAAAACATGGCGCCTCTTTTCCCCGCCCGCTTTTGCCGCAGCATACTTTGCCCGTCCCGTTATCGGATGCACCGGAAGGCGTTCCGGCGAGGCGGGGCCGGTGCCGGATGTGAGGAAACGACGCATGTCCTCCCATACGGGCTCGTGAAAGGGCTGTCCGTCGTAGACCTCGAAAGGGCCTTCGGCGTGGCGATGTCATTGAAGAGGCGGCGACCGTTGAAACCGCGGTCGTCCTGTGAAACCCGGCAAGTCGCGCCGCGACTGCCGGACGCGCCATCGGGTCGAGCCGATGGAAGCTTCTGCAAGACAGCCGGCCTGCGGGAAAAACCACCGAACGAGGCGCTGGAAGATGTCATCTTCCACTATCTACCCCACGCGGCAGCTTCCAGCGCCCGTCCGACCTTGCCCTTCATCACCACGGCGCTTTTGCGTGCGTGGTTATCGGTGCGTCTATACGGCTTCAGGCTTGTGGGACGACACGCCGCACCACCGCGATTTTGCCTCGCCTGCCAGCCATGATAAAAGAGACCCATTCCCGAGAGCCTTGCGAGCGTGGCGGAGCGACCCGCCCACTGCGCACACGCACTCAATGCCAACGGGCTTCCGCTGCCCTGCTTCCGGCTCAAGCCATGGAAAGACGAGAGATGACCGACAAGACCGACATCGTGGACCTCATCACCGGACATCGCCGCATGCGCCGCAACCGAAAGGCGGACTGGACACGGCGAATGGTGCGCGAGAACCAGCTGACGGTGGACGACCTGATCTGGCCGATCTTCCTCGTGCCCGGCACGAACGTGGTCGAGCCGATTGCGGCCATGCCCGGCGTCATGCGCCTGAGCGTCGACAAGGCGGTCGAGGCCGCGCGCGAGGCTGCCGACCTCGGCATTCCCGCGCTCGCCACTTTTCCGAATGTGGATATGTCACTGCGGGACGACACAGGCTCGCACAGTCTGGATGCCGACAACCTCATCAATCAGGCGACCCGCGCCATCAAGAAGGCGGTGCCCGGCATCGGCGTCATCACCGACGTTGCGCTCGACCCGTTTACCAGCCACGGTCATGACGGCATTCTGCGCGCCGGCGAGATCGTCAATGACGAGACCGTATCCCAGATCGCCCGCGCCGCCGTCGCGCAGGCCGATGCCGGCGCCGATATCATCGCGCCCTCAGACATGATGGATGGCCGAATCGGCGTGATCCGTCAGGCACTGGATGCCGCCGGTCACCAGAATGTCGGCATCATGGCCTATGCCACCAAGTTCGCCTCGGCCTTCTACGGCCCCTACCGCGAAGCCATCGGCACCAGCGGCCTGCTGAAGGGTGACAAGAAGACCTATTACATAGACCCAGCCAATGCCACCGAGGCCCTCCGCGACGCCGCCCTCGACGTGGAGGAAGGTGCCGATATGATGATGGTGAAGCCCGGCCTGCCCTATCTCGACATCTGCTGGCGCATGAAAGACGCGTTCGGCCTTCCTGTCTTCGCCTACCAGGTCTCTGGCGAATATTCGATGATCAAAGCCGCTGGCGCCCAGGGCTGGATCGACGAGGAGCGCGTCATGATGGAAACCCTGCTCGCCTTCAAACGCGCCGGCTGCGACGGCATCCTGAGCTATTTCGCACTGGATGTCGCGCGACTGCTGGCCCGGAAAGGATAGTCGTACCATGCAGAACCCGCCGGATCCGACCCTTGCCTTTTACGCGAAAGAGGCTGGCGCCTATGCCGAGTGGTCGGGCAAGGATCGCGACATTGAAGACCTCGAGACGTTCAGTGGACTTCTCCCGCCGGGTGCACGCGTGCTCGAACTTGGTTGCGGTGGAGGGCATGACAGTCGTCTCCTGCTGGATCGCGGTTTCGATGTATTGCCAACGGACGGCTCGCCGGAGATGGCGCGGGAGGCGGAACGGCGGCTCGGACGTCCTGTCCGCGTCATGCGCTTCATTGAACTTAAGGAGCTGGCGGCATTCGACGGCGTCTGGGCCAATGCCTCCCTGCTGCATGCGCCCCGCGCCGAGCTTGCAGCCATCCTGCATCGCATTCACAGCGCATTGCGGTCCGATGGCATCTTTTTCGCGACCTTCAAAGAGGGCAACGGGGAAGGCCAAGACAGCCTCGGCCGCCACTTCAATTTTCCTTCGCACGACTGGCTGCGAGAACAGTTCGAGCTTCAGCCGTGGGCTCGTCTCGACATGCAGCGTCGGACATCGAATGGCTATGACGGGATCGATGTCTCTTTGATCACGGTCTGGGCCCGGAGATAGACCGTGCCATTGTAGAGAAGACCGCGAATTCCCATATTCCATGTATCGAAATGGAGACCCAGATGACCGTAAGCCATGATGACGTTCGCTTTCCCAGTACCGACTGGCGCGCCTATCGCGGCGTTCTCAGCCGTCGTTCCATCGCGTTCTGCGTCGATTATCTCTTCGTCGCGCTGCTGTGGATTCCCGCGGCCGTCGTCGTGTTCTTCCTCGGCATCCTGACGCTCGGCTTCGGCTTCCTGCTCTATCCCGCACTCTTTGCCATCGTCGCCATGCTCTATTTCGGCGTCACGGTTGGTGGTCGTTCGCAGGCATCGCCTGGGATGGCCATGATGGGACTGGCGATTGCGCGCACCGACGGGCGGCCCATGGATTTCATGACGGCGATCGTGCATCTCGTGATCTTCTGGATCGCGAACGCCTTCCTGACGCCGTTCATCGTGCTGATCGGCCTTTTCACGGATCGTGGTCGTCTGCTCCACGACTTCCTCATCGGAACGGTTACCGTGCGCCGCGACAGTTACCCGCTACGCTAGAAGCGCCCGCGCGGCCACACTGCCGCATCAATCCGACGTGTTTTCGACCGGTCGTGTTAACGGCCGGTTGACCTTTTTCATTCTTGAGCCATGCTACTGCATAATCCGGTAAATCGGAGTCGATTTCAGGATGAGATGATGCAGCAGGTAAGTGCTACAGCGAACCCGAGTGCGCCTGACATGGCGCACGACGCTGTCGTGTGATCGTATGGTCATGAAGTGTGATCGCCGCCCCAGATGAACATGAACACCCACACCGCCCCGTCTCCGCAGTTCTATCTTACGGCACCGGCGGCTTGCCCCTACCTGCCGCATGAGATGGAGCGGAAGGTGTTTACCCATATGGTGGGCGAGCGGGCGCCGGAGCTGAACGACCTCCTCACGCAGGGCGGCTTTCGCCGCTCGCAGAACATCGCGTACCGCCCCGCCTGCGAAAGCTGCCGCGCCTGCGTTTCCGTGCGCATCGTCGCCGGTGAGTTCAAGCCCACGCGCTCCATGAAGCGGGTGCTCGCCGAGAATACCGACGTCGTCTCTACCGAATACCCGGCAGAGCCGTCGAGTGAGCAATACGCCCTCTTCCGACGCTATCTCGACCACCGCCACCAGAAGGGCGGCATGTCGGACATGTCGGTGCTCGACTATGCGATGATGGTCGAGGACACCCATGTGAACACGAAGATCATCGAATACCGTCTGCGCGCAGAAGGCGACGGTATTTCCGGCCGGGCTAACGGCCCGCTGATCGCCGCCGCGCTGACCGACAAGATGGGCGACGGCCTGTCGATGGTCTATTCCTATTTCGACCCCGCCTTTTCCGACCGGTCCCTCGGCACGTTCATGATCCTCGATCACATCCGCAAGGCAAGAGATCGCGGCCTGCCCCACGTCTATCTCGGTTACTGGGTCAAAGGCTCCCGCAAGATGAACTACAAGACGAAGTTCCTGCCGCAGGAGCATCTGATGGCCCGTGGTTGGGAACGATACTCGGGGCCTGCGGGCGAGGATGCGGCGGGTTAAATCGCTTTTCATTCGCAATAGCAGATCGTTTTTACCGCCCGCTTGTATGAGCGTCTCCTTTTTGTTATAACTCAGGTTATAACAAGGATCGAGATCATGAACATCACCATCCGCAAAATCGGAAATTCCGAAGGCGTCATCCTGCCCAAGGACGTGCTGGATCGTATGGGCGTAAAGGCCGGTGATGAACTGGAGGTTCAGGTGGAGGCCAGCACTCTGACACTCCGAGTGCCCGACGAGCAGTTTACGCGGCAACTGGCGCATGCTGAAGCTTTCATGGACCGTTACAAGGTCGCGCTGAAAAAGCTTGCGGAATGACCGATTTCATCTTCCTCGATCGGACTCTGGTAGAGATTTTGCACTCACGCCAGATCGAACGTTTCGGAGGCTCATACGGATTGCGAGACGAAGGAGCACTGGAGTCCGCTCTTGGCAGGCCCCTCAACCGTGCGACCTACGGATGTGACGATGTCATTGAACTCGCTGCGACCTACGTGTTCGGCTTGGCCAAGAATCATGCATTCATCGACGGAAACAAGCGCATCGCTATCGTGGCCTGCGCGGTCTTCCTGATGGAAAACGGCTTCCAGATCGAAACGACCGACGCGATCCTCTACAGCTTCGTATTGGGCGTCGCTTCCGGTGATATCAACGAGGAAGGCGCTGTGCGCTTCCTCAGAGACGTCGTGAAACCTCTGGACGCGCAGTCGTAGAGCAATTCCAGCCGAAGCGTCGTCGCATCGGCGTCGGATAATGCGGCTAAAACAACAAGCTAGAGACTGCGCTATGCGCCAGACCGGCTCATGACCGGGCGTTGATCACTCGGCCGCAGCACACGCCTCACCCCCCAAACTTCCCGCTCCGCGGAAAGCCCTTCGGCACGACACGCCCGGCGGTGCCGCGGTCGGCGATCCATTCGGTGAGTTCGGCCGGGGTCTTGGTGAAGCTTCGGCCAGCGCTGTCGCTCCAGGTCAAACCGTCTGCCAGCGTGAAGCAGCGGATATCGGAGACGCCGCCGTCCTTGTAGCGCTGGAGGCGCACGCCCTTGCCACGGGTCATTTCCGGGATCTGCGCCAGCGGGAAGACGAGGAGCTTGCGGTTTTCGCCGATAATCGCGACCTGATCGCCCTTGACCGTCACGACCATCTTGGCCTCGTCCGGCATGGCGACGTTGAGGATCTGCTTTCCCTTGCGGGTATTGGCGACCATCTCGTTTTCGGAAATCACGAAACCATTGCCGGCGGCCGATGCGATCAGCAGCTTGCGTGTCGCGTCGTGCACGAAGGCGGTCAGCACGTCCTGATCGTTTTCCATATCGACCATGATCCGCAGCGGCTCGCCATGGCCGCGCCCGCCGGGCAGCTTGTCGCCGCCGAGCGTATAGGCCTTGCCACCTGTGGTAACGATCAAAATGCGGTCCGTGGTCGATGCCGGAAAGGCGAATTTCAGCGCATCGCCTTCCTTGAACTGCAGCGTCGCGGTGTCGGAGATGTGCCCCTTCAGCGCGCGGATCCACCCTTTTTGCGAGAGCACGACCGTGATCGGCTCTTTTTCGATCATCGCCTGCTGGATGGCCTCGTCGTCCGTCTCCGGCGCATCGGCAAACAGCGTGCGGCGGCGGCCAAGCTCGGTCGCCTTGGCGAACTTTTTCTTCACCTCGCCGATTTCCCAGGCAACCGTCTGCCACTGCTTTTCGTTGGACGCGAGCAGCGCGTCGATCTCGGCCTTCTCGGCCGTCAGACCGTCGAATTCGGTGCGGATCTCGAATTCCTCCAGCTTGCGCAGCGAGCGCAGGCGCATGTTGAGGATCGATTCGGCTTGGAGATCGGTCAGCGTGAACCGCTTCATCAAGGACGGCTTCGGCTCGTCCTCTTCGCGGATGATGCGGATGACCTCATCGAGGTTGAGATAGGCAATCAGGTAGCCGCCGAGGATCTCCAGTCGGCGCTCGATAGCGGCCAGACGGAAACGCGACCGGCGCTGCAAGACCTCGCGACGGTGCTGCAGCCATTCCGTCAGGACGTCGAAGATCGACATGACGCGGGGGACACGCCCCATCGACAGCACGTTCATGTTCAGCGGGAACCGGTTTTCGAGATCCGTCAGGCGGAACAGCGACTCCATCATGATCGTGGGATCGACGCTGCGGCTCTTCGGCACCAGCACGACACGCACGTCTTCGGCGGATTCGTCGCGCACGTCTTCGAGCAGCGGCAACTTGCGGGCGATCAGCAGCTCTGCGATCTTTTCGATCAGCCGTGATTTCTGCACCTGGTAGGGAATTTCCGTGACGACGATCTGCCAGACACCGCGACCGAGATCTTCGACGACCCACTTCGCCCGCACGCGGAAACCGCCGCGACCGGTCCGATAGGCCTCCGTGATGCTGGCCTTGTTGTCGATGATGATGCCGCCGGTCGGGAAGTCCGGGCCCGGAACGAGATCGACCAGCTCCTCGATCGTCGCATCCGGCTTGCGGATCAGCAGCAGCGCGGCATCGCAAAGCTCATGCGCATTGTGCGGCGGAATGGAGGTCGCCATTCCCACCGCGATCCCGGAGGCGCCGTTGGCCAGCAGGTTGGGGAAAGCGCCGGGCATGACGACCGGCTCTTCGTCTTCCTCGTTATAGGTGGCGCGGAAGTCGACGGCGTCCTGATCGATGCCTTCCAGAAGCAGCGCCGCGACCTCGGTCATACGCGCTTCGGTGTATCGGTAGGCCGCAGCATTATCGCCGTCGATATTGCCGAAATTGCCCTGTCCATCGACCAGCGGATAGCGCTGGGAGAAATCCTGGGCGAGGCGCACGAGCGCATCGTAGACCGACTGGTCGCCATGCGGGTGGAACTTACCGATGACGTCACCGACGATACGGGCGCATTTCTTGAAGGCGGTATTCGGGCGAATACCCATCTCGCTCATCGCATGGATAATGCGGCGATGGACCGGCTTCAGGCCGTCGCGAACGTCCGGCAGAGCGCGGTGCATGATGGTGGAGAGCGCATAGGCAAGATAGCGCTCTTCCAGTGCCGCCTTCAGATCGACGGGCTGAATATGATCGTCTCCGCCCGACGGCGGCAAAAGGCTCTGTCCCATGGCTTCGTAGCTACCTCAACAAACCGTGAACATCAAGTTGTCTTGCCGACGCTATCCCCAGCTAACCGCCGGGCGCGATGGAACGGGTCGATTAAGCCTGTCGCCAAATAAAGCATGATACCGACCTGACATTTTCCCGCCAGCCGCATATATTTCCGCCCCAATCGCCTTGGAGACATCGACCCCGATATCACAGGCTTTTCAAGGACCAAATGATGATGCAGTTTCCAAGACTTCGCTTCCTGCTGGCGGGTGTGGCCTTTGCCGGCCTCGCCTCGCCAGCCTTCGCGCTCGATGGTGTCGATTTCGTTGACAAACTCAACGCGGCCTACGCCAGCAACGGCGCGACGCTTGCTTACGAGGCAGTCGATGTCAACGATGACAGCGTGGTCCTGAAGGGCGCCAGCGTCCAGAGCACGGTCAAGAAGACGGACGAACTGAAGATCGGCGACCTCAGCTTCGATGGCGTCGAGGAACTCTCGGACGGGGGTTACACGGTCGAAACGGTCGTCTTCCCGGACATCGACCGGACGTCCGACGGCGCTCGCCTGACCGCCAAGGACATCTCCATCACCGGTCTTCGTGTTCCCGCCAAGACCGGAACCGGAAGCATCGATGATCTGCTCTATTACGAATCGGCCGGAACCGGTCCGATCGCGGTCGAGATCGCCGGCAAGACCGTGTTCGCCATCGACAAGTCGGAAAGCAACCTGACCCGTCAGGATGACGACAAGGGCATCGATTTCGACGGCATCGTCAGCGGCGTGAAGGCCGACCTTTCGGACGTCAAGGACGCCAAGACCAAGATGGCGATCGACAAGCTCGGCCTGCAGAACCCGACCGGCGAGTTCACCGTGGAAGGCAGCTGGGATCTTGCCTCGGGCGTCTTTGCCGTGCGTGACAACTCGCTCAACGTCGACAATGTCGGCCGCCTTTCGGTCGGCTTCAATGTGTCCGGCTACACGCTCCAGCTGCTGAATTCGTTGCAGGAAGCGTTCAAGGCGGCCGAGGCCAACCCGAACAAGGACGCCGCCAATCAGGCGCTCGGGCTGTCGGCAATGGGCCTCATCCAACAGCTGAACTTCAACTCCGCTTCGATCCGCTTCGAGGATGCCTCGATCACCAAGCGCCTGCTCGACTATTTCGGTGCGGAACAGGGCGTCACGGGCGAGCAGCTGGCGCAGTCGCTGAAGGGCCTCGCTCCGATCATGATCGCGCAGCTGAACGTTCCCGATCTCCAGAACGAGCTGACGGCCGCCATCAATGCCTATCTCGACGCGCCGAAGAACCTGACGATCACGGCAGAACCGGCCAAGCCCGTCCCCTTCCCGATGATCATGGGCGCCGGCATGGGTGCGCCGAACACGCTGCCAAGCGTGCTGGGCGTCAAGGTGACCGCGAACGACTGACGCTACCTGAAACGGAAAACCCGCCGGCATGCAACACGTAGGCCGGCGGGTTCCACGCCTCCTGACGTCCAGAACTCTCTCCGCCGTCATGCTCGGGCCTGTCCCGGGCATCTGCAACGCTTTGATCTTCTTCAGGTTAGCAGATCCTCGGAACAAGGCCGACGATGACGCTGCACGACCACACCCCTCACCGGCAACCTGAGCCCGCAGCCTCTCACGGAGCCCGGCGGGCTTTTTCATGCCTCAGTGCGAGGCTTGCGGCAGTGCCGGAGCATCCGGCTTGTCGTGCACGGCGAAGCGATCAAGCATCGTGGCACTCGCCTCGTTCAGGCCGACGACCTCGACGGGAACGCCGGATCGGCGGAACTTCAGCACCACCTTGTCGAGCGCGCCGACGGCCGTAATATCCCAGAAATGCGCGGCGGAGACGTCGATGGTGACGCTGCCGGTCTTTTCACCGAAGTCGAAGGCCGCAATGAAGCTGTCGGCCGAGGCGAAGAAGACCTGACCTTCCACACGGTAGGTCCGGGCATTGGCGTCACCAAGCGGCACGACGCGGAAAAGCTTTGCGACTTTTCCGGCGAAGAACACGCCCGACAAAAGCACGCCGACGATGACGCCCTTGGCAAGGTCATGCGTCGCGACGACGGTAACCACCGTTGCCAGCATGACGACGGAGGATGACAGCGGGTTGGTCCGCAGGTCGAGGATCGACCGCCAGGAGAAGGTGCCGATCGAGACCATGATCATCACCGCGACGAGAGCGGCCATCGGAATGATGCGCACGATATCGTCGAGAACGAGGATGAGGAACAGCAGGAAGGCACCGGCGACGAACGTGGAAAGCCGCCCGCGACCGCCGGAGGACACGTTGATCACCGACTGGCCGATCATCGCGCAGCCGCCCATGCCGCCGATCAGCGCGGAGGCGATGTTGCCGGCCCCCTGCCCCACGCATTCCTGGCTCTTGTTGCTCGGCGTGTCCGTCATGTCGTCGACGATCTGCGCCGTCAGCAGCGATTCGAGCAAGCCGACGGCTGCCAGCGTCACGGAGTAAGGGAAGATGATCCGGAGCGTTTCCCAGGTCAGCGGCACGTCCGGCAGGCCAAAGATCGGCAGGCTTGAGGGCAGCTCTCCGAGATCGCCGACGGTGCGCAGGTCGAGCCCACCGAAGACGGCAACCGCCGTCAGCACCGCGATGGCAACCAGCGGCGACGGGATCGCCTTCGTCACGTAGGGGAAGAGATAGATGATCCCGAGGCCGAGCGCGATCATGACATAGGTCAGGCCGGGCACGCCGATCAGTTCCGGCAGCTGCGCCATGAAGATGAGGATCGCCAGCGCGTTGACGAAGCCGGTGATGACGGAGCGCGACACGAAGCGCATCAGCCGCCCGAGCTTCAGGAAGCCGCCCGCGATCTGCAGGATGCCCATGAGGATGGTGGCGGCAAAGAGGTATTGCAGGCCGTGGTCGCGCACGAGGCTGACCATGACGACGGCGGTTGCCGCCGTGGCGGCCGAGATCATGCCGGGTCGCCCGCCGGTGAAGGCGGCGACGCAGGCGATGGCAAAGGAGGCGAATAGCCCCACCTTCGGATCGACGCCTGCAATGACGGAAAAGCCGATCGCCTCGGGAATGAGCGCCAGCGCCACGACGATGCCGGAAAGCACGTCGCCGCGAATGTTGGAAAACCATTCGTGGCGGTAGGTAGACAATGAAAACATGGATTGAACGTTTCGCAAACAGGAACGCATCAGCCGGGACGAGGTCCGAAGCGGTTATGAAGGCTGATGCTTTGCGTTGTCCGGCGGATCGGCGGCCGGAAGAGCCACCCGGGGATCGCACCCGGGTCCGTTGTGATGAACCTTCCATAGCCCGGACACGCGGAAGGCGCAACGCCAAACTCCCGGACGCGAACGGCGGTGGCCGCCTTGCACCGCACGCCCCGCTTCAAAACACGATGCTTGACCGGTCCGTCTCCTGCTGTATCCCTGTATTCTCTATATTAGGCATATTCAGGATATTTCATCATGTTTCAGTGGCTGTCGCGCCCGGTCACCTACCGGGAGACGCTTGAGGGCAACCGTTTCGAGCCGGCGCGCGCCGATTACTACACGGGCCGCCCCGGCAACAGCCTGCTGCAACTGCTCCAGGCCCGCACCGACTTCCTGTCGGTCTGGCGGAAGAGCGATTTCGCCGAGAAAGTCAGCTCCGTCAGGATCCTCGGCCGGCAGATCGTCATCGTGAATGCGCCGTCGGAGGTCCGCTATGTCGTCGCCAAGCGCCACGACAACTATGAGCGCAAATCGCCGCAGATGCGGCGGGCGCTGGAGCATCTGCTGGGCGACGGCCTGTTCATCTCCGACAAGGAAACATGGAAAGATCGCCGGCCGCTGGTCTCCGACATCGTCCACAAGAACCGCGTCCCCGCCTTCGGCCCGATCATGAGCGGCACGGCCGGCGAACTCGTGCAGCGCTGGAGATCTCTGGGGGATGGCGCCTCGGTCAACGCGCTGACCGAGATGGCGGGGCTGACGGCCGAGATCATCTCGCGCAGCGTGTTCGGCAACGACCTCGGCGAGGAAAAGGCCGCCGTCGTGACGGACGGGTTCGCGCGCTATCAGTCGCTCATCGATTCGGTCAATCTCGGCTACTTCCTCGGCGCGGATAACGGCCTGCCGGTGCGGCGCACGCCATCGCTGCGACGATCCGTGAAGCGGATCCACGGCATCATCGACAAGGTGATCGAGGATCATCTGGCCGGGCACGGCGAGAACAATTCCATGGTGGACCTGCTGATCCGCCGCCAGCAGCGCAGCCCCGAGCTGAAGCTCGACGTGGTCGCCCTGCGCAACGAGGCGGCGACCATTTTCATGGCCGGCCACGAGACCACCGCCGCGACGCTCACATGGGCCTGGTATCTGCTCTCCTCCGCCCGCTGGGCGGAAGAGGCACTGCATGCGGAAATCGACAGTGTCTGCGGAACGCGTGCGCCCACCGTCGCGGACGTGCCCGGTCTCAACTGGTGCCGCGCCATCGTCGAGGAAACGCTTCGGCTTTACCCGCCGGTGCCGATCCTTGCGCGGCAGGCGCTGAAAGCCGACAGGATCGGTTCCGTCGATGTGCAGCCGGCGGCGCTGATCATGATCGTGCCGTGGCTGCTGCATCGCACCGAGACCCTGTTTCCCGATGCGCACCACTTCAGGCCGGAGCGCTTTCTCGGCCCGGAGCGTCCGACGCCCTACAGCTACATTCCCTTTGCTGCCGGGCCGCGTGTGTGTCCCGGCCTGCAATTCGGTCTGTCGGAATCCATCCTGTGCCTGGCGACCCTCGCCCAGCATTTTCGCGTTCGCGTGCGGGAGGGGCACAAGGTAGCGCCGCAATGCCGCCTGACCCTGCGCCCCATCGGCGGCCTGCCTGTGACGCTTCATCCCCGCCGGGCGGCAACGGCATGACCCCCGGCGGCAAACCACCGAGCAGACGCAAGGCGTGGCGTTATGCGCCGAAGGCCGCGCCGCCCCTCGGCCATCTCTGGGCCGGCAGGACGCAGAGACAGGCGTTCCTGCGATACTGGATCAGCGACAACCTCTGGAATGCGGCGCATCTCGCGACCTATGTCTCGCTGCGCCTCCTGCCGATGGATACGGTGTCCCGCTTCGGCGCGGCACTCGGTCGCTTCGCCATCCCGAGATATCACAAGGGTGCCGCAGCCCGCGCCCGCGATACCATGCAGCGCCTTCGCCCAACCGGGGACAAAGGCGAGGAGGACCGTCGCTTTCAGGCCTATTGCGCCGCGCAGGGACGCGTCATGACAGAGTTTTCCGCCGTCGGCCGCATCGCGGCGCATCCGGACCGGATCTCGATCTCCGACCTCGACATCGTCAGGGAGGCCGCCGGAAACGGTCCGGTCATCCTGGCCGGCATGCATCTCGGCAACTGGGAGATCCTGCCCATCGTCATGGCGACGGCCGACATCCCCGTCCATTCGACCTATGTGCCGCCCTCTGCCCGCGCCCAGGCCTGGATCGCCAGCCATGTGCGCCGCAAGATAGGGCTCCGCCTGTTGCCGCCCGGCGTGCAGGGCATGCGCCCCGCCCTGAAGGTCCTCCAGCAGGGCGGGGTCATCTCGATTTTCTGCGACGAGGCGTTCGCGGGGAAGATCCGGGGACCGTTCTTCGGGCGGCCGGCGCATCTGGAAGGCAACATGGCGCTTGCCGTGCGGCTCGCCCGGCTGACCGGCGCAACGATCTGCCCGTGGTATGCGGTGCGCGGCGACGGCTTCCGCTTTACCTTCCAGTGCCTGCCTGCACTCAGGCTCCCGGAGGGCCCGGCGTCCGACAGTATGCTTGCCGCCGATGCCGAACGGCTCAATGCCCTGATCGAACCCGTGATTTCGGCGCATCTCGAACAGTGGTTCTTCGTGGACAGTGCCTTGCCGAAATCGACCGCCTCGAAAGAGCGCGGCTGAAACGCAAAAGGGCGGCCCATGGCCGCCCTTCCAATTCGATGGCGCGTCGATGGCGCGCTGCCGGTCAGTCCTTTTTCGGCTGCGGAACGACCCGCAGTGCGAGTTCGCGCAGCTGCGTCGGGCTTGCTTCGCTCGGTGCGTTCATCAGCAGGTCCTGCGCCTGCTGGTTCATCGGGAACAGCGAGATCTCGCGCAGGTTCTTGGCGCCGACCAGCAGCATCACCACGCGGTCGATGCCGAAGGCGCAGCCGCCATGCGGAGGCGCGCCGTACTGGAAGGCGCGGTACATGCCGCCGAAGCGGTCCTCGACGTCCTGCTTCGACAGGCCGACCAGCTCGAACGCCTTCACCATCAGCTCCGGCGACTGGTTCCGGATGGAGCCTGACGCGATCTCGAAGCCGTTGCAGACGGCATCGTACTGGTAGGCCTTGATCGTCAGCGGATCCTGCGTTTCCAGCGCCTCAAGCCCGCCCTGCGGCATGGAGAAGGGGTTGTGCGCGAAATCGACCTTCTTCTCTTCCTCGCTCCATTCGTAGAAGGGGAAATCCACGATCCAGCACAGCTCGAACCGGTCGCGGTCGACTAGGTTCAGTTCTTCGCCGGCCCGGGTGCGGGCCTCGCCTGCGAACTTGTAGAACTTGGCGGGATCGCCCGCGACGAAGAAGCAGGCATCGCCCGCTTCGAGACCGAGCTGGACGCGCAGCGCCTCGGTGCGCTCGGGACCGATGTTCTTGGCGAGCGGGCCGGAGCCCTCGACGGTCTCGCCCTCGGCACGCCAGAAGATGTAGCCCAGCCCCGGCTGGCCGGTGGACTGCGCCCAGGCGTTCATCCGGTCGCAGAAGGCGCGGGAGCCGCCGGTCTTCGCCGGGATCGCCCAGACCTCGACCTTCGGGTTGGAGGCGATCATGTTGGCGAACACCTTGAAGCCGGAGCCGGCAAAATGCTCGGTCACGGCCTGCATCTCGATGGGGTTGCGCAGGTCCGGCTTGTCGGAACCGTACTTGCGGATCGCGACGTCATAGGGGATGCGCGGCCAGTCCTTGGTCACGGGCTTGCCGTCCGCGAATTTTTCGAACACGCCCGTGATGACGGGCGCCATCGTGTTCCAGACGTCTTCCTGCTCGACGAAGCTCATCTCCACATCGAGCTGGTAGAACTCGCCCGGCAGGCGGTCGGCGCGCGGGTCTTCGTCGCGGAAGCAGGGCGCGATCTGGAAATAGCGGTCGAAGCCGGCCACCATCAACAGCTGCTTGTACTGCTGCGGCGCCTGCGGCAGCGCGAAGAACGTGCCGGGATGGATGCGCGACGGCACGAGGAAGTCGCGTGCGCCTTCCGGCGAGGACGCGGTCAGGATAGGCGTCGTGTACTCGGCAAAGCCCTCCGCGTTCATGCGGTTGCGCATGTCGGCGATGATCTGCGTGCGCTTGACGATGTTGCGGTGAAGCGTCTCGCGGCGCAGGTCGAGGAAGCGGTACTTGAGGCGCACGTCCTCGGGGTAATCCGGCTCGCCGAAGATCGGCAGCGGCAGTTCCTTGGCGGCGGAAAGAACTTCGATACCCTCGGCGTAAAGTTCGATCTCGCCGGTCGGCATGGTCTTGTTGACCGTTTCGGCCGTGCGGGCCTTAACGCGGCCATCGATGCAGATGACCCATTCGCCGCGCACGCTCTCGGCCGCTTTGAAGGCCGGGCTGTCGGGATCGACCACGACCTGGGTCAGGCCGTAGTGGTCGCGCAGGTCGATGAACAGGACGCCGCCATGGTCGCGGACACGATGCACCCAGCCGGAGAGACGAACGTTTGCGCCGACATCGGTCTGGCGAAGGGCGGCGCAAGTGTGACTGCGGTAACGGTGCATGGGAGTATCCTGGAACTGGCAAAATGCCGCACACGGGAAAACCATCGCTGTCCCGGCGGCGTCGAAATCGCGCGGAAAAGCGCATGGCGGGTCCGATTTGTCAAGGCCGGAGCCCACCCGTGAGGCCCCATCATACGCCGGGGCGAGGCCTGCGACAACGCGGCAGGCGGGAAAGATCGCCGGCACAATTGCTGAACAGCGCGATCAAGTTTAAGGAGAAGCCCATCGATGTTTCCGAGACCGGATCATGCCCGCCCTCACCCGACGAACGCTTCTGAAAGCCAGTGCCGCCACCGCCGCATCCTTCGCGATGGGCGCCGGCCTTGCCGCGCGTCCGGGCACTGCGGCACCGCTGACCATGACGGCGCAGTTCGGCACCGCGAAGATTGCCGAGAGCGGCGCGGAGACACGGGTGATGTCCTGGGGGCTCGGCGACGATCCCCTCGCCTCGGGCGTGCCGCCGGTTCTCAGAATGCGGCAGGGCCAGCCTTTCGCAGCACGGCTCTTCAATACCCTCGACGAGCCGACGACCGTGCACTGGCACGGGCTTCGCGTGCCCAATGCCATGGACGGCGTGCCGGAAATGACGCAGCCCTATGTGTATCCCGGCGATGGTTTCGACTATGCTTTCACGCCGCCCGATGCCGGCACGTTCTGGTATCATCCCCATTGCAACACGCTGACGCAGATGGGTCATGGCATGACCGGCGTCATCGTCGTGGAGAACCCCGACGATCCCGTCTTCGACGCCGAGATCGTGCTGAACCTGCGCGACTGGCGGCTGGGCGCGGACGGGGCTTTCATCGCGCCGTTCAAGCCGCGCGATGCGGCGCGTGGCGGCACATACGGCACGGTGCGGACAGCCAACTGGCAGCGCGCGCCGCAGTTCGAAGCGCCGGCCGGGGGCCTTGTGCGGCTGCGGATCGCGGCAACAGACGTCACGCGCATCTATACGCTCGGCATCGACGTACCCGCCTCCATTCTGGCACTCGATTCGAACGCCCTTGCCGTGCCGCTCACGCTGGATACGCTCGATCTCGGACCGGGCCAACGCGCCGATATCGTGGTCCGCATGCCGGATGGCGAAGGACAGAGCGTGACGCTCGGCAACCTGCGCGGCTCGCAGCCCTGGACGATTGCGACACTGGTCGCACGCGGTTCATCGCTGAAGCGCGATGTGGCGGATGTAACGGCACTGGCTCAAAACCCGATCGCTCGGCCCGATATTGCCGGCGCCGAGCGCATTCCGCTCGATTTCACGGCGACGGCCGAGCACAAGGCTGTGGAGAGTATCTGCGGCTCGCTCGGCTATACGTTCTGGGCGATCAACAAGGTGCCGTGGCCGGGGGATACGCCGGACCCGGTCGCCCCGCTCGCCGAACTGAAGCTCGGCCGGAGCTACGTCTTCCAGATCGCGAACCGCACGCCGCATGCCCACCCGATCCACCTGCACGGGCTGACGTTCCACGTCATCGCCTCCAACAAGCGCACCGTGCTGCCGCCGCCGACGGACACGATCCTTTTGCAGCCGGACGAGCAGGCGGAGCTTGCCCTCGTTGCCGACAATCCGGGCGACTGGATGCTCCACTGCCACATCATCGAGCACCAGAAGACGGGCATGTCCTCCTATCTCAGGATCGTCTGATAGACTGCCCGAGGTCGCCGAATCGCGGCTTTTTCATGTCGCTCGGTTGACATCCCCGCATCAAAAGAGAAGAGAGAGAAAACCCGCCTCCATATCCCCGGAGATCCGATGGACATTATCGATACGACAGCGGCGCTGCAGGCAGCCTGCGACACGCTGGCCACCGCGCCTTATCTGACGATCGACACCGAGTTTCTGCGTGAGACGACGTTCTGGCCGCAGCTCTGCCTGATCCAGATGGCCGGTCCCGACATCGCCGTCATCGTCGATCCGCTCGCCAAGGGTCTCGACCTCGCCCCCTTCTTCGCGCTGATGGCGAATGCCGACATCATCAAGGTCTTCCATGCCGCGCGGCAGGACATCGAAATCATCTTCCATCTCGGCGGGCTCATTCCCCACCCGATCTTCGACACGCAGGTGGCGGCCATGGTCTGCGGCTTCGGCGACAGCGTGTCCTATGACCAGCTCGTCAGCCGGATCAAGGGCGAGCACATCGACAAGTCCTCGCGCTTCACGGACTGGAGCCGGCGGCCGCTGACGGACAAGCAGCTCGACTATGCGCTGGCCGATGTGACGCATCTGCGCGACGTCTACCACCACCTGAAAGCCGAGCTGGAGCGCGAAGGCCGCTCGTTGTGGCTGACGGAGGAGATGGCGGTTCTCGAATCGCGCGAAACCTACGACATGCATCCCGACGACGCCTGGCAGCGGCTGAAGATGCGCCTGAAGAAGCCGATCGAGCTTGCCGTCCTCCAGCGCATCGCCGCCTGGCGCGAGCGCGAGGCACGGTCCCGCAACGTGCCGCGCGGCCGCGTCCTCAAGGACGACGCCCTCTACGAGATCGCCCAGCAGCAGCCGAAAGACGCCGAGGCCATGTCACGGCTGCGCACGGTGCCGAAGGGCTGGGAACGCTCCAGTGCCGGTACCGCCATCATCGAGGCCGTCAACGAGGCCCTCGCCCTGCCCAAGGCCGACATGCCCCGCCTGCCCCGCCAGAACCAGACGAGCGAGGGCGCTGCCGCTGCTATCGAGCTTCTCAAGGTTCTTCTGAAGCTCGTCGCGGAAAAGCAGGGCGTAGCCGCCAAGATCATCGCCAATAGCGAGGATATCGAGCGGATCGCGTCCGAAGGCGAAAAGGCCGATGTCGGCGCTCTCAAGGGCTGGCGTCGCGAGCTGTTCGGCGAGATCGCGCTGAAGCTGATCAATGGCGACGTGGCCCTGCGCTTCGTGGACCGGAAGATCGAGGCCGTGGAACTCTGAGGCCTCAGCGAAAAGCGCTTCATCGTCGGTGACCGGCTTTAAGGGTGCAGCTTGGCGCCCTTGACGATCTTGTCCGCGATCTTTTTGTCGGCATGCAGCGCGATGCCCACCACCTTGGCGGTATCGGGTGCGCAGTCAGCAAAAACGGCCCTGTTGGCGGCGTCATGCCCGGTGAAAAACATGTCCTCGATATAGAGCGACGTTCGGACGTCCCGTTCCAGCGTGCGGACGAGGATGGTGCGCAGAAGGTCCTGTCCGGCCGACAGGACGATGATCGGCTGGACGCTCAACGCGTTGTAGACGTTACCGTCAGCGTCGCGGTAGGCTTCTCCGATCAGGTCGGGCTTTGCGCCGACGATGCCGCTCGTCAGGAAGGCGGTCACGTTCAGCTTTTGCCAGACGGCGAGATCCTCGCGCAACACGATGACGAATTTGGTCTCGAACATGACGGAAAACTCCATTCTCGGATATCGGACGCCCGATGCGCCCGCGGCTTCCCTAGCCGATCGCACGACCCGCGATCTTGAACGTTCGTGCGGATCGCCCGTGACGGACCGCATCCGCATTGCCCGGGGAACAGGCATCGAGCGGATCGAGGCGGCCTTTCGGGGCAACGCCTTTGCCCCGCACCGGCATGACACCTATGCGCTCGGCCTGACGCTCCACGGCGTTCAGACGTTTCGCTATCGCGGCGAAGTCCGGTACAGCGCGCCGGGCAACATCATCGTGCTGCATCCCGACGAGGTCCACGATGGCGGTGCGGCAACGGAAGACGGGCTGCGCTACCGGATGATGTACCTGCCACCGGACATGCTGATCGACGCGCTGGGCACCCGAGAGCTTCCTTTCGTGGCATCGCCGGTCATTTCCGACGCTCTGCTGGCGGCCAGTCTGGCGGATGCGATGCGTGATCTGGATGGCGAGATCGACGACCTTCAATGCGCCGAACTCATGAGCACGGTTGCCGACGGACTGTCGCGACACGGCCGGGGGCAGGACGTCGCGGGGGTGAAAGTGGACGTGCATGCCGTGCGGCGAGCCTGCGAATACTTGCAGGCGTCCCGCTCGCAACCTGTCACGTCGGCGGATCTGGAAGCGGTGACGGGGCTCGACCGTTTCGCCCTCGCCCGGCAGTTCCGTGCCCGCCTCGGCACGAGCCCGCATCGCTACCTGATCATGCGTCGGCTGGAGCAGTCCCGCGCCCTGATCCGGCGCGGCCTGCCGCTTGCCGAGATTGCGCTGGAGACAGGCTTCGCCGACCAGGCGCATTTCACGCGGCACTTCAAGAATGCCCATGGAATGACACCCGGCCGGTGGGTTGCGCTCTCGCGAAACTAGCCCGCAGGACGGCCGGCTACTCGAACCGGAACGCGATCCGCTTGCCCGTCTGTTTCGCAAGCTGCTGCAAGCGGCCATCCAGCCTCTCGCCTGCGAACTCGCTGTAGTCGGCGGGCACCACGAAATCGAGGTCGGTATTTGCCGCAGAGGATGGGCGGAGGGCGAGGTTGCGGACCACGCCCGGCATGGAGGCGGAGAACAGGTAAGCAACGCGGAGCAGGGCGCCGAGGATCTTGGCCTGTTCCAGCATGCGCGCCGGCGTGATGGTGGAAAGCGGGCTGGTCGCGCCGTTGTCGTTCAGGCCGTCGTGCCGGTAGTAGTTGGCGAGCGCGATATAGGCGCGGCCGGCATGGGTGATGCCGGAAAAGGTGGAGTGGGCGATGATGTTCAGCGCCTGAAGGCCGCGATAATCGGGATGGGCCCGCCAGGAGATGTCGGCGAGCAGGCACGCGGCCTGCCGGTAGCGGGCTTCCTCTTCGGTTTCCGTGACACCGAGCGCCGGCAGCACCCTGCCCGTCCAGTCCGCCAGTTCGCGGGCGTGCTCGGGAGAGCGGGCGCGCAGGATGGCGAGTTCGGAAGCTGCCGTCAGCAGCGGATCGGCATTGCGGGCCTGCTCCGACAGGAGCGAGAACAGATAGCCTTCGCGCACGCCGAGTGCTGAGAACGAGATGCGGGCGGGCTTGAGAAGCGCGATGGTCTCCTGCAAGGCGATGGCGCCATAAGGCAGAAGGTTTCGGCGGCTCCGGGAAATAGCGGCAAAGGCGGGGATCTTGAGATCCTTGGGCTCGATCACCTCGGGCAGGAAGCTCATCGCCTCCTCATAGGTCATCTCGTAGCCCTGCATCATGTGCAGCGGATAGTCGCGCAACTCCATGTGCAGCTTGGCGATGGAGCGCCATGTGCCGCCGACGGCGTAGAAATTTCGGCCCGCGCCGCGCTTCAGCACATCGACGTTCTTCACCGTCTTGCGGACATAGGTTCGCGCCCGCTCCAGCGATCCCCCGGCATGTTCCGACAGGCGGATACCGCCGAGCGGCAGTGTAATGCCCGTGCCGATGTTTCGCCCGACGACGTCGACCAGTTCCAGCGAGCCGCCACCGAGATCACCGACGACGCCGTCGGGATCATGATAGCCGCTGACGATGCCGAGTGCGGAGAAGTAGGCCTCCTCCTCGCCGGAGAGGACGCGGATCTTCTGGCCGAGAATGTGCTCGGCGCGGCGAATGAAATCGGGACCGTTGGAGGCGTCGCGGGCAGCAGCCGTCGCCAGCACGAAGCCGGTGGATGCGCGGGCCTGCGTCGCCAGTGCCTTGAAGCGGTGCAGCGCCTTCAGCGCACGCTCCACGCTTTCGGCATCCATCTGGCCTGTGGCATCGATGCCTTTACCGAGGCCGCACATGACCTTTTCGTTGAACAGCACCGCAGGCGAGCGGTTCAGCCCTTCATAGATCACAAGACGGATCGAGTTGGACCCGATATCGACGACGGAAACAGGGGCGATGCCAGGCAAGCGCCCCTGAGCTTCGGATTCTACCATGCGGGTCCAGCTTTACTTTCTGCGGTCGCTGTCCCAGCCGGCGATAACCTTGGGCGCGCTCGACTTCAGGGCCTCGCCCCGGCCCGACAGGCTGGGATTGGTCATGAAATAGACTTGCGCGTTGAACGGCTCGCTGTCCTTGGACACCGAGATCCGCCGCGAGGTGCCGTCCTCGAGAATTTCGTAGCTCTGCTGGTTATCGATAAGATTTGCCAGCATGATCTGCGACAGGACCTGTTCGTGCACGGTCCGGTTGACGAGAGGTACGAGAGTCTCCACGCGCCGGTCCAGGTTGCGCGGCATCATGTCCGCCGAGCCGATATACACAAGCGCATGCTCGGAGGGAAGAGCATGGCCGTTGCCGAAACAGAAGATGCGGCTGTGTTCCAGAAAGCGCCCGACGATGGACTTGACGCGGATATTCTCCGACAGGCCGGGCACCTGCGGACGCAGGCAGCAGATGCCGCGCACGATCAGCTCGACCTCGACGCCCGCACGGCTGGCGCGGTAGAGCGCATCGATGATCTCGGGGTCCACCAGCGAGTTCATCTTCATCCAGATGGAGGCCGGACGACCGGCGCCGGCATGCACGATCTCCTCCTCGATGTGCTTGAGGATGCGCGGACGCAGCGTGTGCGGCGAGATCGCCAGCTTCATGCCGGCCTCGGGCTCGCCATAGCCGGTGATGAAGTTGAAGATATTCGCCATGTCGTGGCCGACCACGGGCGAGCAGGTGAAGAAGGAGAGATCCGTGTAGATCTTGGCGGTGACAGGGTGGTAATTGCCGGTGCCGAGGTGGCAGTAGGTCCGCAGCTTGCCCTCTTCGCGGCGCACGACCATCGACATCTTGGCGTGGGTCTTCAGCTCGATGAAGCCGAAGACGACCTGCACGCCGGCACGCTCCAGATCGCGCGCCCAGCGGATATTCGCTTCCTCGTCGAAGCGTGCCTTGAGTTCGACCAGCGCCGTCACCGATTTGCCGGCGTCGGCGGCATCGATCAGTGCACGCACGATGGGGCTGTCGTTGGAGGTCCGGTAGAGCGTCTGCTTTATCGCAAGGACGTCAGGATCGCGCGCAGCCTGATGGAGGAACTGGACAACGACGTCGAAGCTCTCATAGGGGTGGTGAACCACCATGTCTTTTTCGCGAATGGCGGCGAAGCAGTCTCCCATGTGCTCTCGGACTCGCTCGGGAAATCGCGCATTGTACGGCGCGAACCGCAGATCCTCCCTCGGAGCCTTGGTGATTTCCGACAGCGTGTTCAGCGCCAAGAGCCCCGGCAGCACGGCCACGCGGTTTTCCGGCACGCCGAGCTCCGAGATGACGAAACGGCGCAGCTCCAGCGGCATTTCCGAATCGATCTCGATGCGGATGACCGAGCCCCGGCGGCGGCGCTTCAGAGCGGTCTCGAAGAAGCGAACGAGATCTTCCGCCTCTTCCTCCACCTCGATATCGCTGTCGCGGATGATGCGGAACGTGCCCGCTCCCTTGACGTCGTAGCCCGGGAAAAGGCGGCTGATGAACATGCCCACCACGTCTTCGAGCGTGATGTAGCGGATGGTGGAGCGCACGTCCGGTAGGCGCACGAAGCGGTCGAGCGCCACGGGCAGACGCAGGAGCGCGGTCATCGGGTCCCGCCCTGAGCGGCTGACGAGCTGAAGCCCCATGGTGAAGCCCAGGTTGGGAATGAAGGGGAACGGGTGCGCCGGATCGATCGACAGCGGGGTGAGAACCGGGAACATCGACTGGTCGAACGTCGTCTCCAGCCAGGTCCGGTCATCGGCAGACAGCGAGACCGGGCGGACGATGAGGATGTCTTCCTTGGCGAGATACTGCTGAAGCACGGCCAGCGACGCCTGCTGCTCCATCTGCAGCGTGTTGATCTCTTTCAGGATGTCGCCCAGCTGCTCGGCCGGCGTCTTGCCGTCGGGGCTGCGCACCACGACGCTCTGGCGCACCTGCGCCTCGAGACCGGCGACGCGGACCATGAAGAACTCGTCGAGGTTGGCAGCCGAGATCGACAGGAAGCGGACGCGCTCCAGGAGCGGATGCGCCGTATTGAGGGTTTCCTCGAGAACACGGCGATTGAACTGCAGCCACGAGAACTCGCGGTTGATGAACCGCTCCGGGCTGTTCAGCAGATCGATTCCCTTGTCGACAGCGTCCTTGTCGACCGGGTTGGCTGGCGGAGTGGTCGTCTTTGCCGCAGCAGTCGTCGTATCCATGTCCGGTTCCCTCATACGCTTTGCGAAAAGCTGCTAGACGAGTTTGACGACGGAACTGTGACAGTCAATCGTCTTGTTCAGGGATTTCTTGTGTATCCCCTGCATTCCCAATTTTTTCAAGCACTTCGGCGGCGAGCGAGCGGCTGATCCTTGTGCGGCGGGCGAGCGCCAGACGGTCGATATCCTCGACCACGCGATGAGCGCTTTCCAGCGACCGCTCCATGCGGGCGACGAGGTAGGCGATCAGGCGTTCGTCGGGAAAAAGCTGACGGTCGGCAAAGAGCTTCATCAGGACCTGACCGAGAAGATCGTCGTCCGGCTCGCTCATTTCCACGACGGTTACCGCCTTCAGGCGCGAGGCGAGATCCGGCAGCGCCACGCCCCAGGCAGCCGGCCGGGTGCGGGCCGTGACGAGGAGGTAGGTTCCGTTTTCGCGCACGCTGTTGATGACATGAAACAGCGTGGTTTCGTCAAATCCGCGCCGGTCGGCATCCTCGAACAGGACCGGACCGCTGGCCGCGATCTCTGGCGCCTCGCCTCCCGGCTGAAGATCGATAGGGCTTGCGCCGCTGGTCTGCGCCCAGATGGCGGCGAGATGCGACTTGCCGGAGCCCGGCGGCCCGACGAGCACCACGACGTGCGATGGCCATTGCGGCCAGCCATCGACAATCGCCACCGCGGCCTCCAGCGAGGACGAAACGAGCAGGTCGTCCCGGCTGATTTGCGGCGCGTGGCCCAGGGGCAGCGGCAGCTGGTCGTCTCGGCGGTTCATGTCAGGCTGTGCGGTACGTTCGGCTGGGCTTCGATGGTCGTGTGGGTCGGCGGGCTGTGATAGACGTCGCTCTCCAGGTAGCGCGCCAGTGCGAAGCGCACGAGGACGCCGAGGGCTGCCGCCGCTGGGACGGCCACGAGCAGCCCGACGAAGCCGAACAGCGAACCGAAGGCCAGCAGGGCGAACATGAGCCAGACGGGATGCAGGCCGACGCTGCTGCCGACCAGCTTCGGCTGCAGGATGTTGCCTTCAAGGAACTGACCCGAGAAGAAGATGCAGGCGACGACGATGACCCAGAAATAATCCGGCCAGAACTGCACCAGCGCCACACCCACCGCCAGCACCAGACCCACCATGGAGCCGACATAGGGAATGAAGCTGATGATGCCGGCAAAGAAGCCGATCAGCAGGCCGAAGTTCAACCCGGCAACGGTGAGCAGGATGCCGTAATAGAGCCCGAGGATGATGCAGAGCGAGCCCTGACCGCGCACGAAGCCGGCGATGGAGCTGTCCATGTCGGTCGCGATCTGGCGGACGGTGGAGAGCTGGCCGCGCGGGATCCAGCTATCGACCTTGGCGACCATGCGGTCCCAGTCGAGCAGCAGGTAGAAGGCGACGACCGGCGTCACCACGAAGAGGGAAATGATATCGAGCAGGGCGACGCCGGAGTTCCAGAGTTGCTGCACCAGCGTGCCGAGGAAGCTAGCGCCCTGCGCCAGCAGGCGCGACGAGTTCTGGCGAATGGCCGGCAGCTGGCTCTGCAGCCAATCCGGAAGGAGATCGGCATGAGGGCTTGCCAGAAAATCCTGGAAGCTCGCCACGTAATCCGGGATCTTCGCGATGAACTCGGACGCCTGCGTGAAGATGATCGGGATGACGAGCACGAGCGACAGCGCGAAGACGACAATGAAGCCGATGAGAATGACGACGGTTGCCATCATCCGGCTCAGGCCCCATTTTTCCAGACGGTCGGCGATCGGATCCAAAAAATAGGCGAGCGCCATGCCGGCCAGGAACGGCAGAAGGATGGAAGAAAAGACGAACAGAAAGGCGATGAAGAGGATGAAGAAGGCAAGCCAGAAAAACGCCTGGCGGCGAAATCCCTTTCCGCTGAACATGGTGGCCATCTGATGCTCCGATCCTGTTGACATCGCGGCGGCCCGGGGCTCGCTTCCAATGAGATAGGCCCGAGATAGGACGGCGCAAGGCGGCCGGTCAAGCGCCGGTGATTCGCTATCCCCCAGGGATGACACAGGGATGACTTTGAGAAAGCGCCGAGATCCATGCGGGAAAAAGCCCCGCGAGAGCGCTTGCACGCTTGCACTTGCCCGCACCACATGCCAATCGCAGGGCTTGAACGGGTGCGTGGAGAGCCAAACATGAGCCAGTCGGAACACAATGGTCTGACCTACAGCGATGCGGGCGTCGATATCGATGCCGGAAATCTGATGGTCGAAAAGATCAAGCCGCATGTCCGCTCCACCCGCAGGCCTGGCGCCGATGGCGAGATCGGCGGCTTCGGCGGCCTGTTCGACCTGAAGGCCGCCGGCTTTACCGATCCGGTGCTGGTCGCCGCGAACGACGGCGTCGGCACCAAGCTGAAGATCGCCATTGACGCCGACAAGCACGACACCGTCGGAATCGATCTCGTGGCCATGTGCGTCAACGACCTCGTGGTGCAGGGCGCCGAGCCGCTGTTCTTCCTCGACTATTTCGCAACCGGCAAGCTCGATCCCGATCAGGGCGCGGCCATCGTCGCCGGTATCGCGGCGGGTTGCCGGGACGCGGGCTGTGCGCTGATCGGCGGCGAGACGGCGGAAATGCCGGGCATGTATTCCGGCGGCGACTACGATCTTGCCGGCTTTGCCGTCGGCGCGGCCGAGCGTGGCCGTCTGCTGCCGGCGGGCGACATTGCCGAAGGTGACATCATCCTCGGCCTCGCCTCCTCCGGCGTTCACTCCAACGGCTATTCGCTTGTGCGCAAGATCGTCGGTCTCTCGGGCCTTGCCTGGGACGCGCCGGCCCCCTTCGACACTGGCACCGAAGGCGCGACCCTTGCCGACGTGCTGATGACGCCGACGCGTATCTACGTAAAGCCGCTCCTGAACGTCATCCGCGAGACCGGCGGCATCAAGGCGCTGGCCCACATCACCGGCGGCGGGTTTCCCGAAAATATTCCGCGCGTGCTGCCGAAGCATCTTGCGGCCGAAATCGACCTGGCGGTCGTCAAGGCGCCGCCCGTGTTCTCCTGGCTTGCCCGCACCGGCGGCGTCGCGGCAACCGAGATGCTGCGCACCTTCAACTGCGGCGTCGGCATGATTGCCGTCGTCCCGGCGGAGCTTGCCGATAGCGTGACGGCAGCGCTTGCGGCCGAAGGCGAGACGGTGTTCCGCCTCGGCCGGATGATCGCCCGCAACGAGGGCGCGCCGGGCGTCGTCTACGAGGGAACGCTGGCGCTGTGAACGGGATGGGCCAGAGCGAGATAGGCATGAGCGAGGCTACATCGCGCAAGCGCGTCGTCGTGTTCATCTCCGGCGGCGGCTCCAACATGCTGGCGCTAGCGGACGCCTGCGCGGCGACCGACTACCCGGCCGAGATCGTCGGCGTGATCTCCGACCGCGCGGCAGCAGGTGGCCTTGAAAAGGCTGCCGCGCGCGGCATTCCCACCGCTGCCTTCGAGCGGCGCGATTATGCCGACAAGGCGGCGCACGAGGCCGCCATTCTCGATCATGCCGAAAAGCTGCGTCCCGATCTCCTGTGTCTTGCCGGCTACATGCGCCTGCTGAGTGGCGCCTTCATCAGCCGATACGAAGGCCGCATCCTCAACATCCACCCCTCCCTCCTGCCCGATTTCCCCGGCCTGCACACGCATCAGCGCGCGCTGGATGCCGGCCGCACGGAAGCCGGCTGTACCGTTCATTTCGTCACGGAGGGCATGGACGAAGGGCCCGTGATCCTGCAGACCCGCGTGCCGGTTCTTGCAGACGACACGGCGGAAACGCTGGCGGCCCGCGTGCTGACGGTCGAGCACAAGACCTATGCAGAGGCATTGCGGAGGGTGGCGAGCGGCGACGTTCGGATGGGCGCTTAGGGGCTGGTTCGCCTACTGCCGGCCCCCAGGTTCATTGGCACATCGAGAATGATGCCGGAACGCAACATTCCCTACAGATTCTGACGCCGCATCGTCGCGGCACCCCGACTTGCCTGTGCTCAAGTCTGTTTTACCCTTGCCACCGCTGCAACCATTCCGTTTATGAAAATATTTGATTATATTCATATCGGCGGGCGGTTTCATGACATTCAGGCGGTTTGCGGCACCGGCCATTCTCGGCGTTCTCGTCTCCCTTTCCCCCGCACTTGCGGCCGAGCCGATCACACAATCGGCAGACGGCTCCATCCGGCTGTCGGGTGGCATTGGCCTTCTCGATCTCAAGGCCACGGAACTGGTCTATGACGGCGGCAGCAAGCTGAGCCAGCTCGAATGGGAGAGCCGTGCGGTAACGCTTTACACCGCATCGGTTATTGCCGATCTCAGCGCGGACTGGATCGTGCAGGCGACCCTGCGCTACGGCGATGGCGGCGACAGCGGGATGACCGACTATGACTGGATCGAGCCTTTCAACGACGGCACATCCAAAGACGGCTGGAGCGACCGCTCGATTCATCCGGATACCCGGCTGAAATACTATGTCGACGGCGATATCTCCGTCGTGCGTTCCGTCTACCGAACCGAAGCGGCGACGCTCGGGATCGCCGGCGGATTTCGCTACACTGACGTGCGGTGGGATGCCTATGGCGGCTCCTACCTCTACAGCGTCAACGCTCCGCGGGACGATATCGGAACCTTTGCCGATGGCGAACGCGGCATCAGCTATCGCCAGCGCATTCCGGTCTTCTACACAGGCATCACCGGTGCTGCGACTATCGACCGTTTCGGCTTTTCCGGCGGCGCGAAAATCGGCGTGACCTCGGGGATCAACGATATCGACCATCACTGGATGCGCGACCTGCGCTTTGACGACAGGATGAAACCTGCCCCCGTCGCTCTCCTCTCCGCGGAAGTGAGCTACGCTTTGACGGACAAAGCAGGCCTCTATTTCGGCGCGAGTTTCGAGAACGTGTTTCGCAAGAGGGGTGACACACAGATCCTGGAACGCTCGACAGGCAATAGCGACGTCTCCAAGGACAGCGCTGGCGCCGCGTTCCGCAGCGTCGCGGTATCATTCGGTATCAAGGGCGCATTCTAGTCAGCCCGCCAGGGGTCGTTCCTCTTGGACCGAAATGACAGCCATGATGACGCTCAGGGCGTGGTGGATGTCGTCGCTTTCAGGCTCTCGCGATTCATCACCGCCCATTGCAGCAGCATGATCGTCTTGCCGTCGCAGATCTCGCCGGAGGCGATCATCGACATCGCGTCGTCGAGGCCGAGTTCAACGACTTCGATGTCCTCGTCTTCCGATGCGAGGCCACCGCCCTCCTCCACCCGGTCCTCGACATCGATGACGGCGGCGAAGCAGTGGACGATTTCAGTGACGGCACCGGGCGACATATAGGCCTTGAAGAGCGAGCGGACGGCGCCGACGCGATAACCGGTTTCCTCCATCGCCTCACGGCGGATCGCATCCTCCGGCGCATCGCCATCCAGCAGACCAGCTGGCGTTTCGAGCATCCAGCCCGTGCCGCCATTGACATAGGTCGGCACGCGGAACTGGCGCACGAGCACCACGACATCGCGGCGCGGATCGTAGAGCAGGATCGTCGCCCCATTGCCGCGATCATAGGTCTCGCGCTTCAGCACCTTGGCGCGACCCTCGCCATCCGTGTAACGGAAGGTGATGTTGCGCAGGTGATACCAGTTCTTGGAAAGCGTCTCGTCCTTCAGGATCTCGATGGTCACGTTATCGGACTTGCTCATGCGGGTTCTGCCATTCGAAGGGTCTCGTCGCGTTTCAGCCAGATGCGGTTGTCGTGGAAGGCGGCGCCGCCATAGGGCGCGACGCTATCGGCGCCGGTCAGCACGTTGATGCCTTCGCCGTCGAGATGGGCGCCGTTCGGCCACAGACCTTCGGCAACCACCACCCCCGGCCGCGTGCCGCCGCCAAGGCGGGCGTGGAGGCGGATCTCGCCCCTGACATTGCCAAGCCGAACGATGTCGCCATCCGCAATGCCGAGACGCGCGGCATCGGTCGCATGGATCATCACCTCCGGACGGCCTTCCTTCTGCACCGAGCCCGGCGTTTCGGCAAAGCTCGAATTAAGGAAGGAGCGCGCCGGCGATGTCGCCAGACGGAACGGATGATCCGCGTCGGGAGATTCGATGAGGTCGGCATGGTCGGGATAGACCGGAAGGCCCGCGACCGGGCCGAGCATGCCGATGGCGGCGGGCGGGCGATTGGGCGCGGGCGTGCCGGTCCAGTCGGCGCGGAAGCGAAAGCGGCCATCGGGATGGGCAAAGCCCTCGATGAAATGGGCGGTGGCGAAGTCCGGCTGGACATCCAGCCATTTCTCCGCCTTCAGGTGATCGTAACCGCTGTCGTAGTTGACGAGGATGCGGTCGATATGGTCGCGCTCGCTCAAGCCGAAGCCGGGGCGGTCGGCAACCCCGAGACGCTTTGCCAGCTCCTCGATGACGAAGAGGTTGGTGCGCACCATCGACGGCGGTTCCACCAGCTTTGGTCCGAGCAGAATATGCTGATGGCCCCCGCCGCGGTAGAGATCGTCATGCTCAAGGAACATGGTGGCTGGCAGCACGATATCGGCAAGCTTGGCCGTATCGGTCATGAACTGCTCATGCACCGCGACGAAGAGGTCGTCGCGCTGGAAGCCGCGTTTTACCAGTCGCTGCTCGGGCGCGACGTTGACGGGATTGGTGTTCTGGATGAGGAGCGCCGTGACCGGCCCGCGATGTCGCAGCGCCTCCGCGTCGCCGGTCAGCACGCGGCCGATCTGCGACTGGTCGAGCATGCGGATATCAGGGTCCACCATGGCGGTGCCCATCAGTTCGCGCTTGTCGAAGCGGAAGATATCGTTGTTGGAGTGGAACGCGCCGCCGCCCTCGTGCTTCCACGAGCCGAGCACGGTGGCGATGCTGGAGGCCGCATGGATGGCGACTGCCCCGTTGCGCTGGCGGGTGAAGCCATAGCCGAGGCGGAAGTAGGTCTTCGGCGTCGTGCCGACCAGACGCGCGAAAGCCTCGATCTCCTCGACCGAAAGGCCCGTTATTTCCGACGCCCATGCGGGGTCGCGGCTATTGAGATGCGCTTCCAGTCCGGCCGGATCATCCGAATGGGTGGCGAGGTAGGCGCGATCGGCGTGGCCGTCGCGGAAGGCGATGTGCATGACGGCGCAGGCAAGCGCCGCGTCCGTGCCGGGACGCACGGTCAGCGCCATGTCGGCCTGCTTCATCGTCGGGTTGTCGTAGATGTCGATGACGACGATCTTCGCCTTGCGCTCCTTGCGGGCGCGAATGGCATGGGTCATCACATTGACCTGGGTGGAGACCGCGTTGGTGCCCCAGATGACGACGCAATCCGACAGCGCCATTTCGCGCGGATCGGGACCGCGCAGCGCGCCGGTGCCCATGGTGAAGCCGGTCCAGGCCGGGTTGGTGCAGATCGAACCAAAAAAGCCGGAATAACGCTTGGCATGGCGCAGCCGCTCGATGCTGTCACGCTGCACCTGCCCCATCGTGCCGGCGTAGAAGTACGGCCAGACGGCTTCCGAGCCATGCTGCGCCTCCGCCTTCAGGAATGCCTCGGCAATCTCGTCGAGCGCTGCCTCCCAGGAGATGCCTTGGAACCCGCCCTCGCCTTTGCCACCGACGCGGCGCTGCGGCACGAGCAGGCGGCCCGGATGGTAGATACGCTCGGAGTAGCGCGCTACCTTGGCGCAGATAACGCCGGCGGTGTAGGTGTTGGCGGCAGCACCGCGCAGCCGGCCGATCCGGCCGTCCGGGGTCAGGTCCACGTCCAGCGCGCAGGCCGAAGGACAGTCATGCGGACAGACGGAATGTCCGACAGCATTTCCCGTTTTCATGGGGTTTTCCGCTTTGATGGGGGTCGCAAGGTTCATAGGTTTTCTATAGGACATCGCCAAAGCAGCTCAAAGCGCTTTGCCCTTTGCATCTCAACATTTCATCAAGGCGATCACCAGAGATCATGAATTACCGGCACATCTACCATGCGGGCAATTTCGCCGACGTGCTGAAGCATGCGGTGCTCGCCCGTCTCGTCACCTATCTGAAGCAGAAGGACAAGGCGTTTCGCGTGCTGGACACCCATGCCGGCATCGGGCTCTACGATCTTTCGAGCGAGGAAGCGCAGAAAACCGGCGAGTGGCGCGACGGCATCGGCCGGCTGCTGGCTGACCCGGTGCCGCCTGCTGTGGCGCCGATCCTTGCGCCCTATCTGGAGGCCATCGCCGCCCTCAACCCCGAAGGTGGAATGGCGCATTATCCCGGCTCGCCGAAGCTGACGCGCCTGCTGATGCGGCCGCAGGATCGGCTGTCGGCCATGGAGCTGCACCCCGACGACTACGAGACGCTGCACCGATTGTTCGACGGCGACTACCAGAGCCGCATCACCGAACTCGATGGCTGGCTGGCGCTCGGCGCGCATCTGCCGCCGAAAGAAAAGCGCGGGCTGGTGCTGGTCGATCCGCCCTTCGAGGAGCCGGGCGAATACGAGCGACTGGAGAAGGGCCTCGCCAAGGCCTATCGCCGCTTCCCCGGCGGCACGTTCTGCCTCTGGTATCCGCTGAAGCAGGGCGCGCCGATTGCCGAATTTCACGAAAACCTCACGGCGCTGAATATACCGAAGATGCTCTGCTGCGAGCTGACGGTGAAGAGCGACCGCGGCACGACGGGCCTGACCGGCACCGGCCTCATCATCGTCAACCCGCCCTTCACGCTGAAAAGCGAGCTGGACGTGCTGCTGCCCTTCCTCAAGGATCGCCTGAAGCAGGACCGCTTCGCCTCCGCGCGCGCCATCTGGCTGCGGGGCGAAGAGCGGGATCTTCCAGAGGATGACGACGAGGCCTGATCGAGCGGGGACTTTGCCGTGCAGCGCTTGACGCGACGCACCCGCCCGACGCAATCTCCCGCGGCGCAACGAAGCGCCAAGGGCGGAAACGGGAGACGACGATGACGAAGGATCTCCCCATCCCCGTATGTAACCCTGTCAGCCACGCTGCGCGGGGGTTTCCGGCATGATGCACCGGCCTCTCTCTTCCGTGCGGATCGTGATGGCGCTGGTCTCGGGCCTCCTCCTGTCGGGCTGCGGTGATAAGCCGGCGGAGAGGCAAGCCACGGCGACGCCTCCCATTCTCCAGCATGTGCCCAAGCCACCGGCAAAGCCGTCCTCACAGACACCATCGCAGGCCCCGAAAATCACGCCTGCGTCCGCGCCTCCAGACGTGCCGATGGGAAGCGGGTTCGATTTCTACGTCCTCTCGCTGTCCTGGTCGCCGACATGGTGCGCGGAGAACGACCGCGCGGGCAAGACGGCGCAGTGCAATGGCAACCGGACATACGGCTTCATCGTCCACGGTCTGTGGCCGCAGAACGAGCGGGGCTTTCCCGCCTTCTGCCCGTCGCGCGACAGCGACCGCGTGCCCGATGCGCTCGGCCGTGGCCTGTTCGACATCATCCCCTCCATGGGCCTGATCGGGCATCAGTGGCGCAAGCACGGGACGTGTTCCGGGCTCGACCAGCGCGCCTATTTCTCCGTGCTCCGGGCAGCGCGCGACCGGGTGCACATACCCGCAAGCATAGAGAACGCCGACGCGCGGCGGCGAATGAGCCCGGCGGCCATCGAGACAGCGGTGGCGGACGCCAATCCGGGGCTGACCCCACAAGGTGTCGCGGTGACCTGCGGCGACGACAAGCTCGACGAGATCCGCATCTGCTTCACCCGCGACCTTGCCTTTCGCGCCTGCGGCGAGGTCGATCGCGGCGGCTGCCGGGCGCGGGACCTGACCATTCCTGCTGCGGGCCGACGATGACGTTTCCCACAGCAATCCCATTCCGAACCCCACACAGCAGACGAACGGACCGCCGATGAAGATCCTCTACTCCCCCGCCTCGCCCTACTCGACCAAGGTGCGCATGGCCGCGCACTATGCCGGGCTGCCGGCCGAAAGCGTGCTGACGGACACGAACTCCAACCCGCCGGACCTGATCGCCAGCAACCCGCTCGGCAAGATCCCGACGCTGGTGCTCGACAGCGGTCAGGCCATCTTCGACAGCAGCGTCATCATGCGTTACATCGACCGGGAGACGAAGGGCGCGCTCTACCCGCGCAACCCGGAAAAGCGCGTGCAGGCCGAGGTGCTGGAGGCGCTCTGCGACGGGATCTGCGACAGCCTGCTTGCCATCGTCTACGAGAAGCGCTTCCACCCGCCGGAAAAGGTGCACGAGCCATGGATCGAGCGTCAGTGGGAGAAGGTCGAGCGCGCGCTGGACTATCTGGACGCAAACATGCCGAAGACCGGAACGAAGCTCCACGCGGGCCACTTCGCGCTGGCGGCCACGCTGCGCTACATCGAGCTGCGCTTTGCCGGCGAATGGCAGAAGGGCCGCTCGAAGCTGAAGAACTGGCCGGACAAGTTCGAAAAGCAGTTTCCGGATTACAAGCTTTTCAAGGCGTGATCGCGACACGCCCCGACATGTGCCCCCCCGACATGTGCCCATGGCCAAACAGAAAGGCGCCACCGTTTCCGGTGGCGCCTTTTTCGTTCGGGTCGCCGGATGCGATCAGCTTTCTTCCTGGAAGACCTCTTCGCGCTTGGCCTTGATGCTCGGCAGGAAGACCACGACGAGGACGGCGGCGGCCAGAAGCAGGAGGCCGGCGCTGATGGGGCGCGTGACGAAGGTGGTGGCATCGCCTCGCGACAGGATCATGGCGCGCCGCAGGTTCTCCTCCAGCAGCGGCCCGAGGACGAAGCCGAGCAGAAGCGGTGCCGGTTCGCAGCGCAGCTTGACGAGAAGGTACCCGGCAAGGCCGAAGAAGGCGACGGCATAGAGGTCGTACACATTGGCGTTGACGCTGTAGACCCCGATGGCACAGAAGGCCATGATGATGGGGAACAGCACGTAGTAAGGCACCGTCAGCAGCTTTACCCAGAGGCCGATCAGCGGCAGGTTGAGCACGACCAGCATCAGGTTGCCGATCCACATGGAGGCGATGATGCCCCAGAAGAGGGCCGGCTGCTCGACGGCGACGTTCGGGCCGGGGACGATGCCCTGGATGATCATCGCGCCGACCATGAGGGCCATGACCGGGTTTGCCGGAATGCCGAGCGTGAGCAGCGGAATGAACGAAGTCTGCGCACCGGCATTGTTGGCCGATTCGGGACCTGCGACACCCGCGATGGCGCCCTTGCCGAACTCTTCGGGATGCTTGGAAATGCGCTTCTCGACCGTATAGGACGCGAAGGCCGCGAGGATGGCGCCGCCGCCGGGCAGGATGCCGAGCGCCGAGCCGATGCCGGTGCCGCGCAGGACCGGACCGACCATCTGGCGGAAATCGTCCCGCGTCGGCATGAGGCCGGTGACCTTGCTGATCAGCACGGTGCGCGTCATCTCGCCTTCGAGATTGCGCAGGATCTCGGCAACGCCGAAGACGCCGACGGCCACCGCGACGAAGTTCAACCCGTCCGCATATTCCCGGATGCCGAGCGTGAAGCGCGGCGTGCCGGTGTAGATATCCGTGCCGACGAGGCCGAGCAGCAGGCCTAGCGACACCATGGCGAGCGCCTTGACGATGGAGCCATGGGCAAGCGCAATCGAGGACACCAGACCGACGACCATCAGCGAGAAGTATTCGGCGGCGCCGAATTCGAGTGCCACGGCGGTCAGCGGCGGGGCGAAGACGGCGACGAGGAAGGTGGACACCGTACCCGCGAAGAAGGAGCCGAGCGCCGCGATGGCGAGGGCTGCCCCTGCCCGGCCCTTGCGCGCCATCTGATAGCCATCGATGGCGGTGACGGCCGACGAGGATTCACCGGGCATGTTGATCAGGATCGCGGTGGTGGAACCGCCATACTGGGCGCCGTAATAGATGCCGGCCAGCATGATCAGCGAGGAGACCGGCTCCAGCTGGAAGGTGATCGGCAGGAGCATGGCGATGGTGGCGGTCGCGCCGATGCCCGGAAGGACGCCGATGAGCGTGCCGAGGAGAACGCCGATGAGGCAGAAGAGAAGATTTTCCGGCGTGCCGGCCGTGGCGAAACCGAGTGCGAGATTGCTGAAGAGATCCATCAGTGACGATCCTTAAAACCGGAGCCAGGGGCCGAAGCGTTCGAACGGCAGGCCGAGCGCGTAGCTGAACACGGCGACGGAGAAAATCGTGATGCCGATGGCCAGAACGAACGCCCAGCCCACCTTCATGCGCTGCGATGCGAAGGCTGCGATGAAGGCAGAGATGAACAGCGACGGCACGAAGCCGAGCCCACGGACCGTGAGGCCGAAGACGATGGGCGACACGAGGATGAAGAACATGCCGCGCCATGCGAGAGGCTCGATCGGATCACTCTTCGAGCGTGTTGCCTGCACGAAGATGACGAGCCCGAGGCTGGTGAGGAAGAGAGCGAGGACCAGCGGGAAATAGCCCGGCCCCATGCGGAACGTCGTCCCGAGTTCGAGCGACAGCGACTGGGCCACGAAGAAGAGACCGAGGACGATAAACAGGATGCCGCAGAGCGCATTCGTCCTGTCGAGACTGAGTGGTTTCATGATTGTTCCCCAATGGAGCAGAACCGAAGACGCCCCCCAAGGCGCACCCCAAGGCGCCCGGATGGCCGGCGTTGAACACGGACGAGGCTGAGACCTTCGGACGCAGCCTGCGATCCGGCGAAGCCCTTCCCGCCGACGTCGCGGGAAGGGCTTGCAGAGCGTGCATGAACGGACGAACGATCAGTCGGCGTACTGGCCGGCCTTCTCGATGATCGGCTTCCAGCGGGCGATTTCGCTCTCGAGCTTTGCCTTCAAGGCTGCGGGCGTCGCATCGGCTTCCGAGGAAGGCTTGGTGCCGAGCTCTGCGAAGCGGGCAACGACGTTCTCGTCCTTCAACGCTTTCTGGAGCGAGCCTTCGAGCTTTGCGATGGCTTCCGGCGGTGTGCCCTTGGGGGTGTAGACGCCGTGCCAGATGCCGACTTCGAAGCCCGGCAGACCGCCTTCGATGGCTGTCGGCATGTCCGGGAAGATGTCGAGGCGGGTTGGCGACGTTACGGCGAAAGCCTTGATGGTGCCGCCCTGGATCTGCTTCGTCGTGTTGGTGGTCTGGTCGCACATGATGTCGACCTGGCCGCCGAGAAGATCGGTCATCGCCGGGCCCGTGCCCTTGTAGGGGACGGTGACGAGCGGCGTTTCGATGGCGCTCATGAACAGCATGCCGCAGAGGTGGGAGGCCGCGCCGATGCCGGCATTGGCAACCGTCACGGTATCCTTGTTGGCCTTGGCATATTCGACGAGGCCCTTGAGATCCGTCGGTTCCAGATCCTTGCGGGCGACGATGGTCATCGGCACTTCGGTAACGAGACCGACATAATCGAAGGCGTTCAGCGGGTCGTAGGCAAGCTTGCGGTAGAGCGTGGCGCTGGTGGCCATGCCGATGTGGTGCAGCAGTACCGTGTAGCCATCCGGCTCCGAGCTAGCAACGCGACCGGCACCCAGCGTTCCGCCGGCACCGCCGACATTCTCCACGATGACCTGCTGGCCGAGATCCTTCGACATGGATTCGGCAACGAGGCGCGCGACCGTATCCGTCGGACCACCTGCGGAGAAGGGAACGACCATCGTGATCGTCCGCTCCGGATATTCCGCCTGCGCGGCACCTGCAAAAGCGGTTGCGGCAAGCGCGGTCGCTGCCAGCAGCGACTTGAAATACGTCATGATGTCCTCCCAAGACATGATCGACATGCCGGCAAGGCTCCTCCTCTGCCGGTCATGGAATAGGTGTGAGTGTGGCTTTCAGAAGCCCGTGCGCAACCGCTTATTAGCGGGCCTGCGGGCCAAGGACGCGTTTTTGCAGTGCATCATGGGTGGAAATGGCCCCTGAGCGGGATCGGATGGGTGGAAACCGACACAAACGGGTCGGTCCCGTCTCTCAGTCCGTGAAGGGAGGTCCGTCGTCGAAGGTAGCGCGCTTGTCGAGACCGTATTTCTGCATCTTTTCGTAGAGCGTCTTGCGGGAAATTCCGAGTTCCTCGTAGACCGGACGAAGCGCACCGCCATGCACGGCGAGTGTCCGGGCGATCAGCCCGCGCTCGAAGGCGGCAACGCGCGGCGCAAGCCTGCTCTCCTCCTCGCGATCCTCGGTGAACGTATCGAGACCACGGGCGTCGAGCCCGAGCACGAGGCGGTCCGCGGCGTTGCGCAACTCGCGGACATTGCCCGGCCAGCGCCGGTGCGCGACCTCGGCGACGATAGCCGGTGGCACATCGATATCCTCGCGTCCGTAACGTGCCGAAGCCTCGCGCACGAGCTGGAGAAAGAGAAGCGGGATATCGGCGGCGCGCTGGGCGAGCGACGGTACGTGCAGCGTGACCACGTTCAGGCGATAGAACAGATCGGCCCGGAAACGACCGGCTGTCACCTCAGCTTCCAGATCGACCTTACTGGTGGCGACGAAGCGGACATCGAGCGGCACGATCTCGTTGGAGCCCAGACGCGTGATCGTGCGCTCCTGAAGTACGCGCAGGAACTTTGCCTGAAGCTCGATCGGCATGGAGCCGATCTCGTCCAGCAAAATCGTTCCGCCACGGGCATGCTCGAACTTGCCATAGCGGGCACGGATCGCGCCCGGAAAGGCGCCGGCCTCGTGGCCGAAGAGTTCGCTCTCGATCAGGGTTTCCGGCAAGGCGGCGCAGTTGATGCCGATGAAGGGGCGGTTGGCGCGGGCGCTGATATCGTGCAGCGCGCGGGCGGCGACCTCCTTGCCCGCACCGGTCTCGCCGATGATCAGCGTATCGGCATCGGTCGCCCCGATGGCGCGCAGACGGTAGCGGAGATCGACCATCACGGGAGTGCGGCCGGGCATGCGCGCCTCGATGTCGTCGCGCTTGCCCGCAACCGCGCGCAGGCGGCGATTCTCCAGCACGAGGCCGCGACGGTCGCGGGCGCGGCGGATGATGCCGGCAAGCGCCTGCACGCCGAAGGGCTTCTCCATAAAATCATAGGCCCCTTCCCGCATGGCCTTCACGGCCAGCTGCACATCGCCATGACCGGTGACGAGGATGACGGGGATTTCGTGGTCGATCTCGCGGATGCGCTGCAACAGCGTCATGCCATCCATGCCGCGCATGCGGATATCGCTGACCACGACGCCGGCAAAACCGTAGCCGACGCGGGCCAGCACGTCCTCGGCACCGGCAAAGGTTTCGACGGTCAGGTCCTGAAGCTCGAGCGCCTGCGCCGTCGAGCGACGCAGCTCCTCTTCGTCATCGACCAGAAGAACGGTGGCCGCTTCGCCTGTCATTCGGCTGCCTCACTTATGCTGTCCACGCGGTCGAGTTCGATGCGGAACATCGCGCCGCCTTCAGGGTGATTTTCCGCGGAAAGGCGGCCCCCGAAGTCCTTGACGATATTATAGGAAATCGAGAGCCCGAGGCCGAGCCCCCTGCCGACACCCTTGGTGGTGAAGAACGGGTCGAAAATGCGCTCGGCAATCGCCTTGGGTATGCCCGGCCCGCCATCGCGTATGATGATCGCCACGCGGTCGCCTGCCGTCGTCGCGGTCACCGTGATGCGCCTGTCTTCAAGGCCTTCCACGGCGTCGGCCGCGTTGGAGATGACATTGACCAGCACCTGCTGGAGGCGGACGGAGCCGGCGCGCACGAACGGCGCAGGCTCTCCGAGCGCGACAACGAGTTCGGCATCTGCAGAGGCGAGCCGGGCCGAGACGATTTCCAGCGTGTCGCGCAGCACCTCGTCGAGCGCCACCGGCCCCAGCTTCTCATTGGGCTTGCGAGCGAAATTGCGCAGGTGGCGGCTGATGGAGGCCATCCGGTCGATCAGGTTGGAAATGCGCCTGAGATTGTCCTTCGCCTCATCGATGCGGTCCCGCTCGATCAGCAGCGAGGCGCTTTCCGCATAGGTCTTTGCGGCCGCAAGAGGCTGGTTGAACTCGTGCGAGAGTGCCGCCGACATCTGCCCGAGGCCGGCCAGCTTGCCGGCCTGGACGAGATCGGCCTGGGTGCTGCGCAGCTGGGCGTTGAGGTCGGCAAGGTCGGCCGTGCGCTCCTCGACCCGGCGTTCCAGTTCGGCCTTCGCCTCGATCTGCATCTGCATGCGCTCGTTGCGCCGAGCGTGCCGCTGGAGGATGATGGCGAGGCTGAGGCCGGCAAGGCAGAGGAAGAGAAACACGGCGGCCACCGCGACATTGGTCTGGGAGCGCACCCAGCTCATGTCCATCAGCACGCGAACCGTCCAGTCGGCATCGCTGACATATTCGGAGAGAACGAGATAATCCCGCGTGGCGTCATGTGTCGGGATCGCCATCAACGTGTGTTCGCCGACGCGCGACCTGACGACGCCGAGGTCTTTCAAGTCTGCCTCCGCATAACGCCGCGAGGCTTCGGTACGGCGCAGACGTTCGGGCGTCAGCGGCAAAATGCTGGCGAAGAGCCATTCCGGATTGCTTGTCATGAAGATCACGCCTTCCGGATCGGACACGAAGATCTCGTATTCGCCGCCTCGCCAGGAAGCCTCGATCATGTCGATATCGACCTTGAAGACGATGACGCCGGCGACCCTGCCGTCGATGTCGATCGGCGCCGCGAAGAAGTAGCCGCGCTTGAACGACGTGGTGCCGCGAGCGTAGAAGCGCGAACGCTTTCCCTCCGCCGCCTGCCGGAAATAAGGGCGGTAACTGAAATTTTCGCCGACGAAACTTGTCGGCCGGTCATAATTGCTGGCAGCGATGGTCTCGCCGTCGCGGGTCATGACGTAGATGTCGGACGAGCGCAGGAGGCCGTTGATCTCCTTGAGATACCGGTTGGCGCTGTCGCGCAGGCTGCGATCTCCGGGGTTCGAGACAAGCCGATGGATATCGTCGTGATCGGCGATCAGCGCCGGCAATGCCTCGTAGCGGCGAAGGTGGCCGGACAAGGCAGCGACCGCGAGCCGCAGAGCCGTCCCCGCCTGTAGCGAGGCCTCGGCCATGAAACGGCGGCTCGCATAGGCGTTGCCCCAGACGGCAAGGCCCGTCGCGGCGATGACGACCAGAAGAACAGGCACGACCAGACTGCGACGCAGGCTCTTCAGCATCTCCTCTCGATCCTCCTCACAGCGTCCCCCTCGCCTCACCCGTCGACGCTCTCCGAAGAGCCGTGAACGCGTGGAAACAGCCTACAGAGAGGTTGGTGGCTTTCCAAGGGCTTGGAGATCGTCCGGTGCCACGCGGACCTCGCGAAAGCCTCCGGCCGCGATGCCGTCGCAAAGGGTTGACCATTCGCAGCCCCCGCAGGCAGCCCGGATACCACCGGAAGCAAAGTGGGTGCGCAGGAGCGCGATCTGCGCTGTATTCAGAACAAGGCGGACGCCCACATGGATGCCGGAGCCGAGCAACGCCGCCACGTCCGCTGCGGCCTGGCGGTCGCGGGCAACCACGCTGTCGTTGAAGCAATGCGGGTTCGGCGTTTCCAGCAGCGGCCGACAGATGTCGTCCGGCCCATCCACCACATCGAGGGCTTCGCCGGCGCTGATCCGCGCGGCAATGGCGTCATAGTTGCGAACGAAGCCGGGACTGTAGCCCTTGCCGATATAGGTGAGCATGCAGAGGAGGTGATGCGGGCGCAAGCGGATTGTCATTGGGTGGCGGTCTCCGTCAGGATAGTCCGGCAGCGCATCTTCGCACGAGCCGTTCAAAGCCCACACGAAAAAACCGCCTGCAGCGGACGCTGCAAGCGGTTTCGTCAGTCCGAATTCGACCTCCCGGTCTTATCCGTCGATCAGAACTTCACGCCCATACCAACCTTGACGCTGTGTTCGTCATAGCCGGAGGAGAAGTTGCGGCCGGGAACGTTGAAGCTTTCCTTGCCGTAGTCGGTGTAACGGTATTCGACGCGGGCAGTGACGTTGTCGGTCACGAAGGCTTCTGCGCCGGCACCGGCCGTCCAGCCGATGGCCGTGTTCTTGTCGGAACCGCCGAGCTGGCGGGCCTTCAGGCTGGAAGCAGCCACACCGGCCGTGCCGTACAGCAGAACGGGGTTGACGTCGTAACCGACGCGACCGCGGAGCGAGCCGTTGACGCCCTGTTCCATGCTGCGGCCCGGACGGCTCGCATCGTTGTCGCCATAGTTGATGTCGGCTTCAGCGCCGTACACGATCTGGCCTTCCTGCATGTTGTAGCCGCCGTACAGACCGCCGCCGAAGCCGGCTGCGCTCTTGTCGCCGGTGCCCTTGAACTTGCCATGGCCCCAGTTGGCGGTACCACCGACGTAAGCGCCGGCCCAGTTCTTGACAGCCGGAGCCGTGTAGTCGGCAGCCGGTGCAGCGGGAACTTCGTCGATGGCGTCAGCTGCGTTGACAGCCGAGAAAGCGACGAGAGACATGGCGGAAGCCATGAGAGTGGTGATGAGAGTACGCATACTAGATCTCCTTATCAGACCGGCGCTGGACCGATTTCCTGTGTCCGATGCGGCGCCGGCAATTTCGTTCAACCCCGCTCGGTTGAGGTGAAATTGATGTCCAATTGCGGATTTCCAAGAGCCGAATTGTGAAATGATTGAGGCAGAGACATGGCTGAAAAACGATGTTGTTTCAATGCAACAGGGTATTGATTAACCATGCTCGCACTATACTGCAGCTCCTCTTCATTCCGTTGCATTTTCACTACTTTTTCCGTTTTTCGTTCATGCTCCATTAACGGATGATCCGACGGTTTTGCCGTGCGTAAGGTGTTCTTTTATGATCTGGCTCGGCGCCGATCAGAATCGTGAAGGACGAACGCGCGTGAGACATCTTCTGAAAACGGCACTCGTGACGGGCGGGGCAAAGCGGATCGGCCGCGCGATCGTCGAAGATCTCGCGCGGCATGGCTTTGCCGTTGCCATCCATGCCAATGGCTCGCTCGACGAAGCGCATGCGCTTTGTGCCGATCTCAAAGCCGAGGGTGCAAAAGTCGCCGTCGTTCAGGCGGACCTCTCCCGTGCCGAAGATCTCGGCCGGCTGGTGCGCGATGCCGCGGACGCGATCGGACCGCTCGGGCTGCTCGTCAATAATGCCTCCGTCTTTGCCAAGGACAGCCTCGATGCGTTCGATGAGACCGTGTGGGATCGGCACTTCGCGCTGCACGTCAAGGCGCCCTCGGTTCTCGCCGGCCACTTCGCCGCGCAGATGCCGACGGACGCGACGGGACTGATCGTCAACATGATCGACCAGCGCGTCTGGTCTCCAAACCCGCGATTTTATTCCTATATGTTATCGAAGTCGGCGCTGCTGACGGCGACGGTGACGATGGCGCAGTCGCTCGCGCCTGCAATCCGGGTGAATGGTATCGGTCCCGGCCCGACGCTGCCGAACGACCGGCAGAACGATGCCGACTTCAAGGCGCAGGTCGATGCGCTGATGCTGAAGGTCGGCCCGGGACTTGGGGATTTCGGGCGCACCATTCGCTATATGTTCGACACGCCGTCGATGACCGGGCAAATGATTGCGCTGGACGGCGGCCAGCATCTGGCGTGGCAGACGCCGGATCAAATGGAGATCGTGGAATGAACGGACGGACGCCGCAAGATGGCGGCATCTTGTACGACGAGACTGTCAATGACGACGACGAGGATTCGACGGAGGCGGTCGAAGCCCCCTTGCCGGTGGCCGATATCGACTGGGCGGAAACCTCCGCCGTTCCCGACGGGTTGCGCGGTGCCGAGCTGATCCAGGCCTTCGTCAAGCTGCTGCCCAACAGCCCCGGCGTCTACCGCATGTTCAACGAGGCGGGCGACGTGCTCTATGTCGGCAAGGCGCGCAGCCTGAAGAAGCGCGTCAGCAACTATGCACAGGGGCGCGGCCACTCCAATCGCATCTCCCAGATGATCCGCCAGACGGCGAACATGGAGTTCGTGACGACGCGCACCGAGATCGAGGCGCTGCTGCTCGAAGCGAACCTGATCAAGCGGTTGCGGCCACGCTACAACGTGCTTCTGCGCGACGACAAGTCGTTCCCCTACATTCTCGTGACCGGCGACAGCCGAGCGCCCGCGCTCTACAAGCATCGCGGCGCGCGCAGCCGAAAGGGGCAGTATTTCGGCCCCTTCGCCTCTGCCGGCGCGGTGGGACGCACCATCAATTCTCTCCAGCGCGCCTTTCTGCTGCGCACCTGCACGGACAGTGTCTTCGAAAGCCGGACGCGTCCCTGCCTGCTGCACCAGATCAAGCGATGTGCTGGCCCCTGCACACGCGAAATCAGCGACGAGGATTATGCAGAACTGGTGACCGAGGCCAAGGACTTCCTGTCGGGCAAGAGCCAAGCCGTGAAGGCGACCATCGCGTCCGCGATGAGCGAGGCGTCCGACAATCTCGACTTCGAACGCGCTGCGCTCTACCGCGACCGGCTGGCGGCGCTGAGCCATGTACAGAGCCATCAGGGCATCAACCCTTCGGGCGTGGAGGAGGCGGACGTCTTTGCCATCCATCACGAAGGCGGCGTGTCCTGCATTCAGGTGTTCTTCTTCCGCACCGGGCAGAATTGGGGCAACCGCGCCTACTTCCCCAAGGCCGATCCTTCGCTCGCTCCGGCCGAAGTGCTGGCCGCGTTCCTTGCGCAGTTCTACGACGACAAGCCGTGTCCGAAGCAGATCCTGCTGTGCGAGACAGTGGCCGAGCAGGATCTTCTGGGTCAGGCGCTGTCGGAGAAATCCGGGTTCAAGGTGACGATTCTCGCGCCGCAGCGCGGTGAGAAGAAGGATCTCGTCGATCACGCCATGACCAATGCGCGCGAGGCTCACGGCCGGAAGCTGGCGGAAACCGCCTCGCAGGGGCGCCTGCTGGAAGGCTTCATGCAGACCTTCAAGCTGGACCGCGTGCCACGGCGCATCGAGATCTACGACAACTCCCACATCATGGGCACCAATGCTGTGGGCGGCATGGTCGTCGCGGGGCCGGAAGGCTTTGTGAAAGGGCAGTATCGCAAGTTCAACATCAAATCGACCGACATCACGCCCGGAGACGACTTCGGCATGATGCGCGAGGTCATGATGCGGCGCTTCTCGCGGCTGCTGAAGGAGGAAGGCAAGCCGGACCGAAGTGTCGAGCCCGGCGAAGACGCTGGCTTTCCCGCCTGGCCTGATGTGATCCTGATCGACGGCGGACAGGGCCAGATGACGGCTGTTCGCGCCATCCTGAAGGAACTCGACATCGAGAACTGCGTGGTCGCGATCGGTGTCGCCAAGGGTGTCGACCGGGAAGCAGGCCGCGAACGGTTCTTCCCGCCCGTCAACACGGAAGGCGGACTGACGGTCGGACGCGATGGCTTTACCCTGCCCCCGCGCGACCCCGTGCTCTACTTCATCCAGCGGCTGCGGGATGAGGCCCACCGGTTTGCAATCGGCAGCCATCGGGCGCGGCGCAAGCGCGAGATGGTGAAGAACCCGCTCGACGAGATCGCCGGCATCGGCCCGACGCGCAAGCGGGCGCTGCTCCACCATTTCGGCACTGCGAAAGCGGTCTCACGCGCCGGCATGAACGACCTTGTTGCCGTCGAAGGCATATCGGAAGCCGTGGCGAAGCTTGTTTACGATCATTTCCACGAGGATGGCGCTGCCGCGTCCCGGAGCTAAAGGCTTACCCTTCGCTCTTCTCCACGGCGGCGTTGCCGCCATCTTCGCTGGCGGCGTGACTGCCATCTTCGCTGGCAGCGTGGAAACGCGCCTCGAACTCGCGGCGGAGGGAGCGGCGAATGTCAGCCGCCTTTTGCCGACGGATGGCCATTTCCGTTCTGGGCTCGATGGCGGGAATGACGGTCGGGCGACCCTCGTCATCCACGGCGACCATGGTGAAATAACAGGAATTGGTGTGACGACGAACGCCGGAGCGGATGTCCTCGGCCTCGACGCGGATACCGACCTCCATGGATGTCCGGCCGGTCTGGTTGACGGAGGCACGGAACGTCACGAGTTCGCCGACGAGGATCGGCTGGCGAAACACGACCTGATCGACCGACAGTGTGACTGCATAGCGCTGCGAGTACCGCGAGGCGCAGGAAAAGGCGACGCGGTCAAGAAGGTTGAGCAGCGCACCGCCATGGACCTTGCCGGAAAAATTGGCCATGTCGGGCGTCATCAGCACGACCATCTCCAGCTGCCCCGATTCATGCGTCACGTGCGTCTCGTCCATTCCGTTTCCTTTCATGGCGTGCCTGAAGGAGAGGACACTACAGCGCCGGCTGGCTTTCGCAACGCGTCATCGGCGTATAATGTCCGTGTCATGCGCGCGACACATTTCCGGGGGAAACGTCGCAGATCAGGACGGGCATGTCGCGGTGGTTCACGGACTGTTCAGATGAATTCCGCCACAATTGCCGCTCATTCATCAAAAACCGGTTGACCTCCGGGTCACGACGTCTTTCATCACGCCTGTACGAAATGCGTACCCAGTCCAGAGACCGAGTTGACATGCGAACCGTGCCCGTCGCCTACAATATCCCCAATCTCCTCACCTACGGGCGCATTCTCGCGGTTCCGCTGATCGTTCTGTGCTTCTTCATCGAGGGCAAGCTGCAAAGCTCCGATTTTGCCCGCTGGACCGCGCTCGGCCTCTTCGCCATCGCCTCGATCACCGACTTCTTCGACGGCTATCTCGCGCGGATCTGGAAGCAGACCTCCAATATCGGGCGCATGCTCGACCCGATCGCCGACAAGCTGCTCGTCGCCTCCGTGCTGCTGCTGGTGGCTGCCGACGGCACCATTGCCGGCTGGTCGATCTGGGCCGCGATCATCATCCTCTGCCGCGAGATCCTCGTGTCCGGGCTGCGCGAATATCTGGCGGCGCTGAAGGTCAGCGTGCCGGTAACGCGGATCGCCAAATGGAAGACGACCATCCAGATGGTGGCTATCGCCCTGCTGCTGGCAGGCCCCGCCGGCGACAAGGTTCTGCCCTACACGACGGAAATCGGCATCGGCATGCTGTGGATCGCAGCCGCCATCACGCTCTATACCGGCTACGACTATTTCCGCGCCGGCCTGAAGCATCTGGTGGATGAATGAGAGAGGTCCGGCTCGTCTATTTCGCCTGGGTCCGCGAACGCATCGGCGTCGGTGAGGAGATGGTCTCTCTTCCCGACACCGTCGTCACCGCCGGCGATCTCATCGCTTTTCTCAAGACCCGCGGCGAGGATTACGAAGCAGCCCTGGAGCATGAGAACGTCATTCGGGTAGCGATCGACCAGGAGCATGTCGAGCATGACGAACCGCTTGGCTCCGCTCGCGAGATTGCGCTCTTCCCGCCGATGACGGGCGGCTGACGAGATGGATTCGGCTTTGATAACCGTTCGCGTGCAGGCCGATGATTTCGACACTGCGGCGGAGATCGAGGCGCTTTCGGCCGGCCGGACCGATATCGGCGCGGTCGTGACCTTCTCCGGCCTTTGCCGGGAGGAAAAAGGCCAGCTCTCGGCACTTGAGCTGGAACACTATCCCGGCATGGCGGAGGCCGAGATCCGCCGGATCTGCGAAGAGGCCGTCGCGCGCTTCGAGCTTCACGGCGCAACCGCCATCCACCGCTATGGCCGCATCGACCCCGGCCACCGCATCGTCCTCGTCATCGCCGCCGCCACCCACCGCCAGGCCGCCTTCGACGGCGCATCCTTCATCATGGACTACCTGAAGACCGCCGCGCCCTTCTGGAAGAAGGAGCACCTGAAGGACGGAACGGCGCGTGACTGGGTCTCGGCGAAGGATGCGGACGACACGGCGCGGGCGCGATGGACCTGAGACGCCCCTGCCCCTGACACCCCGCAGAATGCAGCCGCTTCAGGGAACGGGTCGCTCGTGCCGGCCGGTGATAACGATCAGGACAAGCAGCGCAAAAACGAAGGGATCGCGCCAGGCCATGGGTGCGAAGGCGCTCCACAGCGTTTCGGCCAGCCCGAGCAAGGCAGCGCCCGCCGCCGCGTGGAGCGGATGAAAGGCGCCGCCTATGCCCGCGATCATCACCACCTTCAGGCCGAACATCATGCCCGCGCCAAAATCCATATTTCCGTAATAGGATGTCGAGAGAAGGCCGCTGACAGCGGCGACCAGCGTTGCCGTGACGTAAGACCCGAGAAAGACGCGGCTCGCATCGACCCCGCAGAGTTCCGCAGCGCGCGGATCGTCGTTGACCGCCCGCCATAGCCGCCCGAACCTTCCGAAACGCAGGACCGCGGCACCCAAGCCGATCATTGCCAGCATGAGCGCGGTATTGCCGAGCTGGATCACCGTCAGTCCGACAGTGGCGGCACCTTCCGTCCAGAACGTAACCGGTGCGTTCAGGAATGGCGGCAGCCAGAGGCTGCGCGTCCCGGAGGCCAGGCGTGCCGCTTCCATCAGCACGATCGACACCCCGAGGCTGGCGACGATCACCGTGTTCGGAGAGGCCCGCACGAGCCGCGCCATGACAAAACGTCCGACGAGCAGCCCTGCACCTGCGGTATAGGCAAGGGAACAGGCGGCGCCGAGCGCGATGCAGGCGGGCAGAACCAGCCAGAGGCGGTTCCAGCCGATATCGGCAAACAGGACGAAAATCTGACCGGCAAAGGCAAAGAGCGCACCATAGGTCAGATCGACACGCTTCGTGACGCCGAAAGCGATCGCGTAGCCAAAGGCGAGCACCGCATAGAGTGCTGCGACCGGCACGGCATTGGCAAGCTGTTGCAACAGGTACATGCGTGTCTCCCCTGAAAAATTATAACTGGTAAAGCAGCTTTTACCAGTTATATCTAGGTATGGATTTCAAATGGACGGCTCATCGCTTCTCCGGAGGCACTCTCGCACTCGACGTTGCAAACAGCGTCATCCTGCGGACGGCGGCGGATCGCTCGATCGACCGGTTTGCCGAGCCGGAGCAACTCGATGCCTTCGCGGCTGCGGCCATGCGGCTCTGTGCCGAGCCTTTGCCGGCGCTCGTGCCGCCGACGGTGCAGGACCGGGCATCGTTCCTCGCCCTGCGCGAGGCGATCGACCGGTATTTTCGAAGGCGGATCGAGGGCATGGACGATCCGGTTCTGCTCGCCGATCTTCTCGATACGGCGGCACGCGTGCTGCGCGCTGCGCACGACGAGAGCGGGCTCGCGACATCGACGGCGCGTTCCGCTCTCCGTCTCGCGACGCGGCCCGATGACGGGCGGCTGAAGATCTGTCCGAACTGCGGATGGCTGTTTCTCGACCGGAGCAAGAACAAAAGCCGGATGTGGTGCGACATGACCGTGTGCGGCAATCGGCGCAAGGCCAGCAGGCATTATCGCCGTACGAAGGACGAGGGACCGCGATGACAGCACGCAAGACCGCAACCTGTCTCCTGGCGGCGCTTGCGGCCGCAGGTCTTGCCGGATGCCAGCGTGAGACGGCGACAGGTCCGACCGAGGTTTCCGGGCGGCTCTTCGTCTTCAACTACCGCGTCGCACAGGCGCACTACATGATCACCCTGCGCCGTACCGGTGCCCTGCCCGACCCCGCCGTGGCTATCGCCACATTCGAAAACCCGCGCGGTGGAGAGCCGCTCGTGACGCGCTCCAAGATCTTTCCGTTCTGGGAGACGATCGTGCTGGAAAGTCCGCCGGTGCAATGCATCGTCAAGGACAGACCCTATGCCGTCGAGATCCGGATCGTCGACGGTCGGGATACGCTCTTGCAGTCGATCGAGACAACGGCAACATCGACCGTCGACCAGACCGTCCTCACCGCAAAGCCGCTCGTTGCCGGACCGGGCTATGCCATCAATCCGGACATCCTGCGCACCGACGGCACCGTCGACTACGCACCGACCTCGGACTGCCCGGGCAAGGACGAAGCTCACGAGGAATTATTGCAAAAACAATGATTTGAAACAGGCCTATCACAGACGCAAAAGGCCGGAGCATTGCTGCCCCGGCCTTTGTCATTCCAGATCGCCCGATCGTATCAGCCGACGATTTCGGTGGCCGAGAACCAGTAAGCGATTTCTTCGGCAGCGGTTTCCGGAGCGTCGGAGCCGTGGACGGAATTTTCGCCAATCGACAAAGCGTGCGTCTTGCGGATCGTGCCTTCGTCGGCGTTGGCAGGGTTGGTCGCGCCCATGATCTCGCGGTTCTTCAGAATGGCGTTCTCGCCTTCCAGAACCTGAACGATCGTCGGGCCAGACGTCATGCCTTCGACCAGTTCGCCGAAGAAGGGGCGTTCCTTGTGAACGGCGTAGAAGCCTTCGGCTTCGCGCTGGCTCATCCAGACGCGCTTGGAAGCAACGACGCGAAGGCCGGCGTCTTCGATCATCTTGGTGATCGCGCCGGTCAGGTTGCGCTTCGTTGCGTCCGGCTTGATCATCGAAAAGGTGCGTTCAATCGCCATGGTGTCAAATCCCTAGGAGTTGCGTTCGTTTGAACGGTTCCTTAGCGAGACGCCGCGTGCAAGACAAGGGGAATGGCGCGCCGCCGCCGTATTTCGGCGAAGACGCTCCGTAGACGGGAGCCTGCTTCAGGCAGCCTCCGCCACGCTGGCCGGCGAGATGGCGCGGCCGAGACCGTCGTGTAGATCGAGGCACCGCTCGAACCAGTCGGAGACGGTATCGCCCGTTTCCAGCAAGGGCCGAGGCGACATGATGCGGGCCCATTGCAGGGCGCCGAAGACGATGTAATCCACAAACAGCGGCGTCTCGCCGCCGATGAAGGGCTGCTTCTTCAGCATGAAGCGCAGGGGCGCGAGCTTTTCAGCAAAGGTCGCACGCTCCTCGGGTGCCGCAGCCACGACCTCCTCCAGAGTTTTTCCGAACGCTGCCTCGCGGCTCTTGCGGAAATAGGCCTGATCCTCGGGTGCAAGACGGTCGTGGATATCGACGAGGATGATGCGAACGATCGCCGGATGCAGAACCGTCTGGGAAAAGGCCTCCACGAAGCGTGCCGTTGCGCGACCACCCTCCCCGGCAAACAGCGTGGGCCGGTCCGGATAGGTTGCATCCAGATGCTGGGCAATAGCGAAGCTGTCCACCACGGCCTCTTCGCCATCAAGCAGATACGGCACCATCTTGGTCGCGCCGTCTTCGACCTTGGGGATCTCGGTGAAGCCCAGTGGCACGAAGCGGCAGTCGAGGCCCTTGTGGGCAAGCGCCATCACGACCTTCCAGACATGCGGTGAAAAGGGCCGCTCCCGATCTTCGCCACACAGGCCGTAAAGCGTTCTCGTCATGGCACGTCTCCGAAAGAGTCTGTTTCTTCGCCATGTGAGCGCGGACGGCGGGCGAAAGCAAATCAGCAAAATTCATGATTGGCATCACACCTGTTGAAGCCTTGAGGGGTTAGGATCGAGTTTCCAACCGCAGGAACCGCCATGATCGATCATTTCCGCATGTTCGCCGCCTATAACAGCTGGGCCAACGCGCGCATCTACGCCGCTGCCGAAGTGCTGGGCGACGAAGGACGCCGCACGCAAACCGGCGCCGCCTTCGGCTCCCTGCACGGAACGCTCAACCATCTTCTGGCAACAGACCGGATCTGGATGAAACGCTTTACCGGCAAGGGCGAGGCGCCAAACGCGCTCGACGCCCTTCTGTTCGATGATTTCGAGGATCTGCGCTCGGCGCGGGTGGCGGAGGATCTGCGGCTGGCGACGTGGATCGAAAGCCTCACCGAACAGGATCTCGCCGGCGTCTTCACCTATACGCCGATCAGCATTCCCCAGCCGATCAGCCAGGCTCTCAGCCCCTGCCTTACCCACCTTTTCAACCACCAGACCCACCATCGCGGACAGTGCCACATGATCCTGACTAGCCTCGGGCAGCCGAGCGTGGTGCTGGACCTCGTCTTTTTTCAACGCCAGCAGAAAAGCTGAGACGTCAGAGCGTGTAGATGTGGAGCTGGGTGCGGCGGCCGTCGTCGACGTCGAGGATACGGTCGGCGGCGCGGCCCGGGATGGTGAAGCTGTTGCTGACGAAGAGCGTGCCCGGGCGCATTTCGCGCCGCGCCTTTTCGAACAGCCGCGCCATCGGCACCGGCGAGAGGAAGCAATAGACCACGTCATAGGCGCCAAGGTCCGCATCCCACAGGCTGCGATAGACGATGCGGGCATTGGGAAGGCGACTGAAGGCGATGCGGAGCTTGGATGCGGCAACCACCAGCGGCGCGGTCTCCAGACCGCTCACGGCAACGCCGGGATATGCTCGGGCGAGGAAGGTGACGACGCCGCCCATGCCACTGCCGAGATCGACCACACTCCTCGCCCCGGACGCCGAAACGAGATCGGCGAGCGCCTGCCATGTGCGACGATTGGTGAGGTAGAGCGGCACTTGCTCGGAGGCGCTGTTCCAGTAGATCAGCGCGCAGAGAACGAAGGCCGCGAGATAGGCCCAGGCGGGCACCGCATCGCCATAGACGACCGCGACCGGCAGCAGAAACTGCACGACGAGCCAGATGCGCGGCATGCGCAGCAGGAAGCCGAGACCGGCAGCCGCCGCACCCTGCCCCAGAAGAACGGGAAGCGTGCCCGGCGTCACCCAGCGCGACAGCGAGAGGACGGCAACGAGAACGACGGCCTGACAGGCGAGAACCTTGATCCAGGGTAGAAGCTGGGTGCGCAGGACGTTCATGGCCGACGTTCCGTTCATCTGAAGCGGCGCTCGTCCCATCCGAACGCACAGAATTGCCTTGCCCGATTCGCGTCGGGCCTCGTTCGGCGAAGCTATGGCAGGATTCCCTGATGCACGAGCGACAAAAGGAAAATTGTGCGGACGAGCCAGCAGAAGCTAACGGTCGCTCCTGTGATGGGCGCTCACACAAGCGTCAGCGGCGGCGCGTCGCCAGAAGGGTGCTGACAGAGCGGACAGAGATGTTTACGTAAGCTTCTCAGGATATAAAGCTGGAAACGACCAACGGATTCGGTACGCTCGGGATAGGTAACAACAGGACATGAAAGAGCAGGTAAGCCGCAGCGGAACTGCATTGCGAGCCGACAGGCATATGGCGGAGCAGACCAACGGCGTGGTGCAGCGCGTGGCGCAGGCCATGGCGCAACTCGGCGTGCAGCCATTGCCGCGTAATTACGAGCTCTTCTACGAAGCTTTCTCCGGGGGACCTTCCGGCCTCAGCCGCGATCTTGCTGCTCTTGGAGCCGCGCCTTCGCAAAAGGCCCTCGATGCGATCGGCCTCCGGCGCAAACTGCCGGGGCATATGGGTCAGGCGCTGGGGCAAGCACAGCAGGCCGCCATAGAGGCGATCCAGACCATGACGACCGCGATCTCGGGGGAAAGCCGGCCGAAGGGTGAGGCTTTCGACGCGCTCGACAGCTTCCTCGAGAGGCTCGACGCTGACCCGGTCATGTCGATGTCGGACTTTGCGCAGGATGCGCGCGCGCTTCGCCAGACGCTGACCCAGCTCCGCAAGCGCGAAAAGCGGTTGACAGAAACCCTGGAAACCACGGTCGCAGCACTCGGCGATGCGCAAGGCCGCATCGTTGCGGACCAGCGGGCAACGCTTCGCGATGGCTTGACCGGGCTGCCGAACGGCGCGGCCCTCTCGATGAAGATCGCAGCGCTGTTTGACGAGGCCGCAGTGAGGTCGGAGCCGGCTGCGCTGGTTCTGGTGATTGTGGAGCGGCTGAAGATACTGGCGGAGCGCCACGGTCCGGAAACCGGCGAGAAGGCCGTGAAGAAATGCGCCGCGATCTTTCGCAAGTCGGTCAAGAAGAGCGACGTGGTGGCGCGCGTCGGATACGACGCCTTCGCGTTTCTGCTGAACGATGTCAGCGAGCAAAACGCGCAGGCCATCGCGACCCGTATCCGCGATGCCGTGCAGTCTCTCCAGATCCGCCTCGCCAACCGCGAGTTTACCACCGAGGCGCTGTCGCTCTCGGCCGGCATCGCGACGACGGCGACGGTCAACGGGCCACAGGACCTGATGCATCACGCGGAAATGGCGCTGACCGTCGTCAGGGCAGACGGGCGACAGGGCATTCTGCGGTGCACGCCGATGATGTGCGCGCAGATCGCCGGACTGCAACGGGCGTGAAGGCATAGCTGGAGTCCTTGCGGCTTCTCTTGCCTTCCTGCCCTATATCCGCCAAAACGCCGGCATGATTACGATATCCAATCTCTCGGCCCGCATCGCCGGACGCCTCCTGATCGACCACGCCAATATTTCGCTCCCCGAGGGGACGAAGGCCGGCCTCGTCGGGCGCAACGGCGCGGGCAAATCCACGCTGTTTCGCATCCTGACCGGGCAGATGGAAAGCGAGAGCGGCTTCATCTCCATCCCCAAGAACGCCCGCATGGGACAGGTGGCGCAGGAAGCGCCGGGCACGGAAGAGCCACTGATCGAGATCGTGCTGAAGGCCGACAAGGAGCGCGAGGCTCTGCTGGCCGAAGCTGAAACCGCGACCGACCCGAACCGGATCGCCGACATCCAGATGCGGCTTGCCGATATTCAGGCGCATTCGGCCGAGGCGCGCGCGGCCTCGATCCTTGCCGGCCTCGGCTTCGACCATGAGGCGCAGCTGCGCCCGGCCTCGTCCTTCTCGGGCGGCTGGCGGATGCGCGTGGCGCTGGCCGCCGTGCTCTTTTCCGAGCCGGACCTGCTGCTGCTCGACGAGCCGACCAACTATCTCGACCTCGAGGGCACGCTTTGGCTGGAGGATTACATCCGCCGCTATCCGCACACGGTCATCATCATCAGCCACGACCGCGACCTGCTGAACACCGCCGTCAACGCCATCATCCATCTCGACCAGCAAAAGCTGACCTTCTATCGCGGCTCCTACGACCAGTTCGAGCGTCAGCGGTCCGAGGCGATGGAGCTTCAGGCAAAGGCGAAGGTGAAGAACGATGCGGCGCGCAAGCACCTGCAATCCTTCATCGACCGCTTCAAAGCCAAGGCCTCAAAGGCCCGGCAGGCGCAGAGCCGCGTCAAGGCGCTGGAGCGCATGGGCACGGTTGCCTCCGTCATCGAGGATCACGTCCAGCCGATCACCTTCCCGGTTCCCGAGAAGCAGCCGGCCTCGCCGATCATCCAGTTGCAGAACGCCTCCGTCGGCTACACGCCGGGCAAGCCTATCCTCAAGAACATCACGTTGCGGATCGACAATGACGATCGTATCGCGCTGCTGGGTTCGAACGGCAACGGCAAATCGACTTTTGCGAAGTTCGTCTCGGGGCGGCTGGATGCGGATGGCGGCGAGATCAAGCTGGCGCCGAACCTGAAGATCGGCTTCTTCGCGCAGCACCAGATGGACGACCTCGTTCCGGCCGACTCGCCGGTGGAACACGTGCGCCGCCTGATGCCGGGCATTCCCGAAGCCAAGGTCCGCGCCCGCGTGGCGCAGATGGGCCTTGCGACGGAGAAGATGTCGACAGCGGCCAAGGATCTCTCCGGTGGCGAAAAAGCACGCCTTCTGATGGGTCTTGCAGCCTTCCACCACCCCAACCTGCTGATCCTCGACGAACCGACGAACCATCTCGACATCGACAGCCGGCGCGCGCTCATCGAGGCGCTGAACGATTACGATGGCGCCGTGATCCTGATCTCGCACGACCGCCACCTGATCGAAGCCACCGTGGACCGCCTGTGGCTGGTCAACAATGGCACGGTGTCGAATTTCGACGGCGATATGGAGGAATATCGGAGCATCATCGTCTCCTCGGGCAAAAAAAAAGACGAAAAACCTGAGGTAATCGAGGACCCGACGTCAAAAGCGGACCAGCGCAAGGCGAATGCGGAAAAGCGCGCCGCCCTTGCGCCGCTGCGCAAGAAGATCAACGATTTGGAGTCCTTGACGGCAAAGCTTGAGAAGCAGATTCAGGCGCTTGACGTAGAACTTGCAGATCCCGTGCTCTACGAGAAATTTCCCGCCAAGGCCGCCGAAAAGGTGAAGCAGCGCGGCGAGACGGCGGCAAAGCTCAGCACGGCCGAAGAGCAGTGGCTGGACCTGTCCGCCCAATATGAGGAGGCGATGGCCGGCTGACGGTCCGCCTCCTCTTCGTATCTATCGACCGGCTTCAACGGAAAGGCAGACAACCCCATGTACCTTTACCTCGAGACCGACGACGACGCCCGCACGCTCGACTTCGTCGCGCGTGAGAACGCGCACTCGGACGCCGCGCTGAAGACGGAAGCCTTCGAGGCGGACGCTGCGGCCCTCAAGGCGATGATGGAGCGGGAAGACCGCCTGATCCACTTTACCCGGCGCGGCGACTGGCTGACGACGTTCCGCAAGACCGCTGCCAATCCGATGGGTGTCTGGCAACGGCTGCCGGCAACCGAGGTACCCGTGCCGGAGGCGGCATGGGAGACAATGTTCGATCTCGACGCCTATAACGCGTCTGAAGGCCGCACGTGGATCTGGCGCGGTGCCGTGACCTGTCCCTGGGATCCCTCTCTTGTGCTCCTGTCCTTGTCGGACGGTGGATCGGATCTGCGCGTCTTCCGCGAGTTCGACTGCAAGAGCCTCCGTTTCGTGGAAGGCGGGTTCTCGACGCCGCTCGTCCGTTCGCATGCCACGTGGGAAAGCCTCGACCACATCCTCTATTTCGGTTCGATCGACGTGACATCGGCCACCCAATCGAGCTGGCCACGGGTCGGTCGGCGCGTGGCGCGCGGTGAGGATGTTTCAGCGGCAGCGACTGTCTTTGCCGCAGAGCACAGCGACGTAACCGGATATGCGGCGGTTTACGGCTCTGAGATGATGGGCCTCTCCAGCAATGACAGTGTTTCCGGCAGGGACAGGTTGGCGATCTTCACGGCGGTGCACACGATCGGCACGGCCAGCCATGTCGTCTCGAAAAACGGCGGGACACCGGTGCGCATCGACATCCCCAGCGAGAGCGACGCGGACTCCAACCATCGGTTCTGCCTGTGGCGGGCAAAAACGGATGAGCGGGTTCCCAGCGGCTCGCTGGTGCTGCAGGAGCTTCCAGTGCGGCTCGGCAGCGACCAGCCGCCTGCGCCGGCGCGCGTCCTGTTCACGCCATCAGGTCGTCAGTTCTGCACGGGCTTCATGCTGCTTCGAGACTGGTGCGTCTTCACCATCGCCGACAACATGACACCCCGTCCTTTTCTCCTAGATCTGCGCACCGAAGGCGCAGAACCGTTCGAGTTGCCCCTGCCGGGCGGGGTGGAAACCCTATCCTATCATCCGCTCTATTCGGACCTGCATCTGGGCGACGACACGCTGATCGTTTCGGGCCAAGGCTTCCTGCAACCGCCGACGCTGTATCGGCTGGAGCTTTCCGACCGGACGAAGCCGCTGGCGCTGCATCCTGTTGCAGCCTCGCCGACCTATTTCGATGCGAGCGGCATGTCGAGCCAGCTGCTGGAGGCGACGTCGGAGGACGGGACGGCGGTTCCCTACAGGCTGGTTTTGCCCGCAACCTTCGAGATGGGCGCCCTGCCCGTGCTTCTCTACGGCTATGGCGGTTTTGAAGTGCCGTTGCAGCCTTACTACTCCGGCGTCACCGGCCGGTGGCTGGAACAGGGCGGCGCCTATGTGCAGGCCTATATTCGCGGCGGCGGCGAGTTTGGCGCAGAGTGGCACCGTGCGGCAAAGCGCGATGGACGGCACCGGGCGTTTGCCGACTTCGCCGCCATCGCCCGTGACCTCGTCGCCCGCGGCTACACGAAGCACCGCCACATCGCCTGCAATGGCGGCAGCAATGGCGGACTTCTGACCGGCGTGATGCTGACGCGGTATCCGGACCTCTTCGGCGCGGTGTGGTGCCAGGTGCCCGTGCTCGACATGCTGCGCTTCCACACCTTCCCGGCCGGACGGGCGTGGATGGACGAGTACGGCGACCCCGACAATGCACAGGACCGAGAAGCGATGCTGGCCTATTCACCGCTTCAGGCCGTGCGACCGGCGACGGAGGTCACCTACCCGCCGATCTACATCGAAAGCTCCAGCAATGACGACCGGGTGCATCCCTCGCATGCCCGCCGTTTTGCCGCACGGCTGCGGGAGCTCGGCCACGAGCCGCTGTTTCACGAATTCACATCCGGTGGCCATGGCGGCGAAGGCGACACGGCGGCATCCGCTGCCCGAATTGCGATAGGCTACAGCTTCCTGCGGCAGACCATCATGAAGTCGGACGTATCCGCGTGATGCGCGTCTAGAGTATTTCCGGTGAACACGGATTCACCGGAAATACTCTAACCTCTTGTTTTCTCCGCATTGTCCGACGCCGAAGCGATCCCGCTTCGGCTGGAAATGCTCTATCCCAGCTCAAAGGTCGTGATGCCGAAGATCCGGGAGAGCGGCAGATCGGGAACCTCGCCGCGATACATGCGGGCCGTCTCGAAGACCGGCTTCAGATTGTAGCGGTCGCAGAGTGCCTTTGCAGCGCCGTTCGGCTCGGGGATATCCAGGAAGATCCGCCCGTCGCCGCCCATCTCCAGCCCCGTGGCCACCAGCTTGCGGAACAGGAGATCGGCGCCGGTTTCCGTATTGGCAAAGAGCGGCCCTATCTTCTGGCCGTCGCGGCAGGTGCGAATCGTGCCGTATCCCTGCACCTCGGTGCCGCGCAGAAGCGCCACGCTCTGGCGGGTCGGCTGGGCTTTCAGCCACTGCGTCAGAAAGGAATCCCGCCGCGCCGGAGAGAACCGCGCATCGTAGTCGATGAGCAGCGGCAGATGAACGGGAGCGACCTCGACCAGATCCGTGCCGGGCGGCGCCGTCACCTGCGGCGTTCCGCCATAGCGCATATTCGCATGCGCATAGGCGAAGCCCGAGCGCTGGTAGCTCGCCTGCTGCGCGACGACGCCGTCGAGGCCAACGATACGGGTGCCTTGCGCGGAAAGCGCGGCCTGCCATAGGGCGTAGCCAAGCCCCTGCCCCCGAAAATCGGGATGCGCCATATAGAAGCCGAGGAAGGCGTAATCCGGGCCGAAGCGGACGACCGAGATGGCCGCCGCCAGCGTGCCGTCCGCCTCCGCTACCCAGAAACCCTCAGGGTCCGCCGCGTAAAACGCGGCGGCATCGTCGAGACCGGGATTCCAGCCTTCGCGTGCGGCCCATTCAACGATTTCGTCGATTTCCGCGCGTGTCGCGTTGCGTATCGTCGGGGACATCAGGTCTCCTTTGTCCGTTCTATAAGGCCTTGATCATTGCAGGCTGGAGCGCCTTGCCCGCCCCGGCCTTTCTGGTACAAAGCCGGACATAAGTCATACAATCTGGCGGAACACCATGAACCCCATCTCTATTGCTGTCGTCGGCGTTGGCAAGATCGCACGCGATCAGCATCTGCCGTCCATTCACAACAATCCCGGATACCGGCTGGTTGCCGCCGCAAGCCGACACGGCAGCGTGGATGGCGTTGAGAATTTCACCGCCATCGAGGACATGCTGACCGCTATGCCGGAGATCGAGGCGGTTTCACTCTGCATGCCGCCCCGCGTACGGTTCGATGCCGCCTATAAAGCGCTGGAAGCCGGCAAGCACGTCTTCCTCGAAAAGCCGCCGGGTGCGACGCTGAGCGAAGTCGCCATCCTCGAGGCGCTGGCCAAGCGACAGAACGTCACGCTGTTCACCAGCTGGCATTCGCGCTTCGGGCCTGCCGTAGAACCGGCACGAGCCTTTCTCGCCGACAAGACCATCTCGCGCGTCGATATCATCTGGAACGAGGATGTGCGCCGCTGGCACCCGAACCAGGACTGGATCTGGGAAGCGGGCGGGCTCGGCGTGTTCGATCCCGGCATCAACGCCCTCTCCATCATGACGCATATCCTGCCCATGCCGGTCTTCGTCACACGCTCGACGCTCGAAATCCCCGAGAACCGCGACGCGCCGATTGCAGCCCAGATCGACTTCCAGAGCGCGTCGGGCATTCCCGTGACAGCCGACATGGACTGGCGCCGCCAGTCGAGCGACGACCGCTGGGACATCATCGTGGAGACGGATGCCGGAAGGATGATTCTCGGCAATGGCGGCGCCCGCCTTTCGGTCGATGGCGTGATGCGTGCAGATGAGCAGGAAACGGAATATCCGACACTCTACGCCCGTTTCCACGACCTCGTGCGCGCCGGGCGCTCCGAGGTCGATGTTGCCCCGCTCCGCCACATCGCCGACATCTTCATGCTTGGCAGCCGGAAGACGGTCGAGGCTTTCTATGATTGAGACTGGGGGCTGCGGGGTGAGACATCCGTCGGGGCTGACATCAGACCTGACGGGAACACTGGTGGCCTCATTACTCCGCCAATTGTCCATTTGCGTGTGAACGAACTGAACAGGGCCGCCGCGGGGTCGAGCACAGCACATCTCCACGCTCGAAGGGCTGTTCACAGCAGCATCCCCGCAGACGGGACGACGCGATAGTCGGCGCTCTGCGAACCTTCGCGACGATCCGAGGCTCTATAAAAAAGCATGGGAATGCCGCTCCGAGCATCCCACCGTCCCTGCGTTGACAGAATGAAACAGCATGATGCAGCTTCTCTGTCAGTCATGCAGCCTTCAAAATTGCTATGACGGTGAGCAAAGCCAATAAGGACGGCACCGCAATGCCGCCCAAATTCACATGCCGTCCGCTCTGCGAATGACGGACACCGAAGCGTCCGTCCCATGGTCCGCTCTCTATCAGCCGGCGAGTGGTGCGCCCCAGCCGCCCCAGATGTAGATGGAGAAGAAGAGGAAGAGCCAGACGACGTCGACGAAGTGCCAGTACCAGGCGGCCGCTTCGAAGCCGAAGTGCTGTTGGGGGGTGAAGTCGCCCCTCAGCGCGCGAATGAGGCAGACGGCGAGGAAGATGGTGCCGACGAGAACGTGGAAGCCATGGAAGCCGGTCGCCATGAAGAAGGTGGCGCCGTAGATCGAGTCCTTGAAGGCGAAGGGCGCGTGCACATACTCGTAGGCCTGGACGAAGGAGAACAGCACGCCGAGAACGACCGTCAGCGTGAGGCCGTTGATGAGGCCCTTGCGGTCGCCGTGCAGCAGCGCGTGGTGCGCCCAAGTGACGGTGGTGCCGGAAAGCAGCAGGATGACGGTGTTGTAGAGCGGCAGATGCCAGGGATCGAGAACCTCGATGCCCTTCGGCGGCCACTGGCCACCGGTAAAGGCGGTGCGGGTTGCCTGGATGGCTTCGCCGGGGAACAGGCTCGCATCGAAATAGGCCCAGAACCAGGCGACGAAGAACATCACTTCCGAGGCGATGAACATGATCATACCGTAGCGCAGATGCAGCGAGACGACGCGGGTGTGATGGCCTTCGTGCGCCTCCTTCACCGTATCCGCCCACCAGGCGTACATGGTGTAGAGCACGATCGCGAGGCCGATGAAGAGGATCCACGGATTGGCCCATTCCAGGCCGAACATCTTGAACGAGCCGCCCGAGAGATAGCGCATGTAGGCGACACCACCGAAGGCCATGACGAAGGCGCCGATGGAGGCGAGCAGCGGCCATGGGCTGGGATCGATGATGTGATAATCGTGGTTCTTCTGATGCGTGTCGGCCATGTCGTTCTCCCCGTCGTCCCCTCGCCTGAAGCGGTCCGGTCTTGCCGTCCCACTCTTCCCGAACGCCCGCCAGATTACAAGCGTGGCGATCGGTCTCCTGATGTTGCTGACGCCCGCCGGTTCTGCCGGTGCAGCGCGTTAAAGTTGTCTGTCCGGCACCGCGCCGTCCTGCGGCTTCAAAGCAGCGACCGGCTTCGACGGCTGGCGCGCATAGAAGGTGTAGGACAGGGTGAGCGTGCCGATGTCTTTCGTTTCCGCCGCCTTGACGATCTCCGGATCGACGAAGAAGACGACCGGCATCTCCAGTTCCTCGCCCGGCTGCAACGTCGTCTCTGTGAAGCAGAAGCACTGGACCTTGTTGAAGTAGGCACCGCCCTGCATGGGCGTGACGTTGAACACGGCCTGCCCCGTCGTCGGAACGTCCGCCATGTTCTTCGCCTTGAATTCGACCTGCACCGTCTCGCCGATCTTCGGGGAGATTTCGCGCACGACGGGCGTGAAGCGCCACGGCAGGTCACCCGACGTGTTGGCATCGAACGTGACACGAATGGTCTTGTCGAGGATCGTGTCGGAGGCCTGCTCGACGCGCTTCGTCGTGCCGTTGTAACCGGTTACCTTGCAGAACATGTCGTAGAGCGGCACGGCAGCATAGGCCATGCCGACCATGCCCACGACGAAGGCGACGCAGGCGCCGACAATCACGCCATTGCGGCGCTCGCTCTGCCCCGTCGGTCTTGCCGGATGCCGTTCCATCGCCATCCGTCTCCTACTGCGCCAGACCGTTCGAAAATTTCACGAGCGTAACGACATAGAACAGCGCTACCAGCCCGAAGAGGACCAGGCCGAGGGCAATGTTGCGGCCACGACGGGCGCGCCTCTGGGCCGGGGTCAGTGTGATGAGATCCATCAGAAGCCCTTTCCGAAGGCTGCGAGCAGCGCCAGCACCGCACGGTCGGCCAGCAGCGCCGAGAAGATCGCGAAGAGGTAGACCAGCGAGAAGGCGAAAAGCTTCTTGGCCGGCAGCATCTTCTCGTCCGTTTCGGACATGGACTGCACCTTGATGGAATACCAGACGAAGCCAAGGCCGAGCGCCAGCGCGACGATGCCGTATCCGATGCTGGCAAAGCCGAGCAGCGTCGGACAGATACTTGCCACCGCCGTCAGGACGGCATAGACGAGGATCTGAACCTTGGTCGCGGGAATGCCCTTGACATTGGGCAGCATCGGCACGCCGACGGCGCCGTATTCGCCCATCTTGAACAGCGCCAACGCCCAGAAATGGGCGGGTGTCCAGAGGAAGATGATGAGGAAGAGAACCGTGCTCTCGATGGACACGCCGCCGGTGACGCAGGCCCAGCCGATCATGGGTGGAAAGGCGCCGGCCGCGCCGCCGATGACGATGTTCTGCGGCGTCGCCCGCTTCAGCCACATCGTGTAGACGACGGCATAGAAGAAGATGGTGAAGGCGAGGAAGCCGGCGGCGAACCAGCCGACCACCAAGCCGAGAATGCAGACCGAAAAGGCCGACAGCGTGAGGCCGAAGCCGAGCGCCTCCTGGCCAGTGATGCGGCCGGCGGGGATGGGCCGCGTCGCCGTGCGCTTCATCACCGCATCGATATCGGCATCGTACCACATGTTCAGCGCGCCGGACGCGCCGGCACCTACCGCGATGCAGAGGATGGCGACGAAGCCGATGAACGGGTTGATCTCTCCGGGCGCCAGCACCATGCCGGCAAAGGCCGTAAACACCACGAGCGACATGACGCGGGGTTTCAGGAGCGCCCAGTAATCGCGCGCCGAGGCCTCCGACAGGCGGATATCGCCGTCGTTGAGGTTTCCGGTGGTGTCGATAACGGTCATTCCGGTTGTGTTCCTTACGTTTCCGGGTGGGGCTGCCTGCCCCTCACCCTAACCCTCTCCCCGCTTGCGGGGAGAGGGGACGTGCCCCAAGCGTTGGGATACGTCCCAATCGGTCAATATAACACGAGCGGTTGCCGCAAGTCCCTTCGCCCCGCCATGCGGGGAGAAGGTGCCAGCAGGCGGATGAGGGGCAAGCCGCAAACACGCCCCTCCCCAATCCTTACCGGATGCGCGGCAGCTGCTCCCACTGGTGGAACGGCGGCGGCGATGACAGCTGCCATTCCAGCGTATTCGCGCCCTCGCCCCATGGATTGTCGCCAGCAATGCGCTTCTTGGCAAAAGCTTCCCAGACGCCGAAGAGGAAGATCAGCACGCCGACGGCCGAAATATACGAGCCGATGGAGGAGACGAAATTCCAGCCTGCGAAAGCGTCGGGGTAGTCGATGTAACGGCGCGGCATGCCGGCAAGGCCGAGGAAGTGCTGCGGGAAGAACACCAGGTTGACGCCGATGAACATGACCCAGAAGTGCAGCTTGCCGATGAACTCGTTGTACATGTAGCCGCTCATCTTCGGGAACCAATAGTACCAGCCGGCGAAGATGGCGAAGACGGCGCCCAGCGACAGGACGTAGTGGAAGTGCGCGACGACGTAATAGGTGTCGTGCAGAGCGCGGTCGAGACCGGCATTGGCGAGCTGAACGCCCGTAACGCCGCCGACCGTGAACAGGAAGATGAAGCCGATCGCCCAGACCATCGGCGTCGCGAAGCGGATCGAGCCGCCCCACATCGTCGCAATCCAGGAAAAGATCTTCACGCCTGTGGGAATGGCGATGACCATGGTGGCGAACACGAAATAGCGCTGCGTATCGAGCGACATGCCGACCGTGTACATGTGGTGCGCCCAGACGATGAAGCCGACGGCGCCGATGGCGACCATCGCATAGGCCATGCCGAGATAGCCGAAGATCGGCTTGCGCGAGAAGGTCGAGACGATATGGCTGATGATGCCGAAGCCGGGCAGGATCAGGATGTACACCTCGGGGTGACCGAAGAACCAGAACAGGTGCTGGAACAGGATCGGGTCGCCGCCGCCCTCCGGCGCGAAGAAGGAGGTGCCGAAGTTGCGGTCTGTCAGCAGCATGGTGATGCCACCGGCGAGAACCGGCAGCGACAGGAGCAGCAGGAACGCGGTGATCAGCACCGACCAGGCAAAGAGCGGCATCTTGTGCAGCGTCATGCCCGGTGCGCGCATGTTGAGAATGGTGGTGATGAAGTTGATCGCGCCGAGGATCGAGGATGCGCCGGCGATGTGCAGGCCGAGGATCACGAGATCCATGGCCGGCCCGGGTTGTCCTGACGTCGAGAACGGCGGGTAGATCGTCCAGCCCCCGCCCGCGCCGAAGCCGCCGGCCGGACCTTCCACGAACATGGACAGGAGGACGAGCAGGAAGGCCGGGATGATCAGCCAGAAGGAGATGTTGTTCATGCGCGGGAAAGCCATGTCCGGCGCGCCGATCATGATCGGAACCATCCAGTTGGCAAAACCGCCGATCATCGCCGGCATGACCATGAAGAAGATCATGATGAGCGCGTGCGCGGTCGTGAACACGTTGTACATGTGCTTGCCGCCGTCGATGGCGGCGTCGCCCTCGAAGCCGTAGACCATCGAGGCCAGACCGTGGAAGATCTGGATGCCCGGCTCCTGCAGCTCGGCGCGCATGAACACCGACAGCGTGCCGCCGATGATGCCCGCGAAGATCGCGAAGATCAGGTACAGCGTGCCGATGTCCTTGTGGTTGGTGGACAGGAACCAGCGCTGGAAGAAGGTCAGCGGCTTGTGGACGTGATCGTCATGCGCGTGGTCGAGCGAATGATCCTGAAGGTGATCGGTGTGCGCGGTTGTTCCGGCCATTTTTCTCAAGCTCCCCGAATTACTGTGCGGCGGCGGTGGCGACGTCGGTCGTCTTCACCGCATCGACGGAGGCCATGAGGGCCTTGTTGGCATCGCCGATATTCGCAGCGGCGGCGGTCAGCCACGTATCGTACTGCTGCTGGCTGACGACGCGGATGGCGATCGGCATATAGGCGTGATCCTTGCCGCAGAGCTCGGAACACTGACCGTAATAGAGACCTTCACGATCGGCCTTGAACCAGGTCTCGTTCAGACGACCGGGAACGGCATCGATCTTGACGCCGAAGGAGGGCATGGCGAAGGCGTGGATGACGTCGGCCGCGGTGACGAGCACGCGCACCGTCTTGCCGACGGGCACGACGACCTCGTTGTCGACCGCAAGCAGGCGCGGATAGGCGTTCTTGTCTTCCTTGCCGAGCGCCGCGCGGTCCTCTTCCTTCATCAACAGGCTGTCGAAGGAGAGCGGGGTTTCGCCGACTTCATACTCGTAGGACCAGTACCACTGATTGCCCGTCGCTTTGACGGTCAGGTCGGGATTGGCGGGCGGCGTCAGCTGCGCGGTCAGAAGCTGGAACGAAGGAATGGCCAGAAACAGCAGGATGACGACAGGTCCGACGGTCCAGGCAATCTCGATGGCGGTGTTGTGGCTGGTGCGCGAGGGAACCGGGTTCACCTTCTCGCGGAACTTGACGACCACGACGACCAGCAGCGCCAGCACGAACAGCGTGATCGGAATGATGAACCACAGCGTGTAATGCTCGAACCAGGTGACCTCTTCCATGATGCCGGTCGCGGCGGCCTGAAAATTGGTCTGCCAGTTTACGGGCTTGTCCGCGAGCGCTGTGCCCGCGGAAAGCAGACAGCTCGCTGCCGCCACACATGCCGCGAGACCCGCAAAAGCCTTGTTTCTCACCATTCGCAATTCCCCTCTCCATCCCGCTTTCGCCGGATCGAACAATCTCCGCCCTCTACAGCGCTTCAAACCACAGTTTGGCCAGTGCCGCAACATCTGTCCATGCGTCCCGGCAAACGGCCTGCTCCTCGCTTACAGAATGCCACAGAACGGCTGTTGCCGCCACCGTGGCGCAGACCTTCTCCATGCGGCATTTCGCGCAAGCGCCGGGCGGCCTTTCGCGCGGAGGTGGACAGGGCGCACCTCCGCGGGATAGATGATGCCGCAGACGTGATGTGAGCGGAGAAATGCCGGATTCCGGGTCGTATTTCCGCCACACCGCCCTCTGATAGAACGTCGCCTGCCTTTGACACCTGTCTCTGGCCTTCGATGGAACGGGCTCGGCTTTTCAAGTGTCCTTTGAAAGACGAGCGGCACGAGACGTCACGCGCCCCTCCGGGGGTTTTCATTTCCGGGCCGGCCCTTCAAGAATAGCCGGACTGATTCGGTATTTTGAGGTTTTCATGGGCCTGTCCCTGCTTTTTCGCCCGTCGATCATCGGAGCCGCCCTCGCCTTGGCTCTGCCTTTGGGGCTTCTGCCCGTCTCCGCCGTCGCGCAACAGCAGACGCCTGCGGCCCCCGGCACCGTCAAGTCGAACCATGGCGCCTGGTCGATCGTCTGCGATCAGCCGGCCGGTGCTTCGGCCGAACAGTGCGCGCTCATGCAGAACGTGATCGCCGAGGACCGGCCGGAGGTCGGCCTTTCGGTGGTGGTTCTGAAGACCGCCGACCGCAAGGCGAAGATCCTGCGCGTTCTCGCGCCGCTCGGCGTGCTTCTGCCGAACGGTCTCGGGCTGAATGTCGACGGCAAGGATATCGGCCGTGCGTATTTCGTCCGCTGTTTCTCGGACGGCTGCTATGCCGAGGTGGTGCTGGAGGAAGAGTTGCTGAAGACCTTCCGCTCGGGTGCTACCGCAACCTTCATCGTCTTCCAGTCGCCCGAGGAAGGCATCGGCATTCCGGTCGATCTCAAGGGCTTCGGCGAAGGTTATGACGCGCTGCCTTAAGAGGTTTGCGAGCGTGTGACCGGGACATGAGCGCCTCGCCCTGACGTCTTCCGGGAAAGCGAGCAGAGGGTGCCGGCAGGGTTGAGACGCTCTCCCGCATCGACCTTGCCCCTGCCCCAGCGCATGCCTACATAGCGGCTTCACCTTTCTGACGGAGTGCCAGACATGAACACCGACCTCATCACCCTGTTCGACGGCGACGAGGCGGCGGTGCGGCGCATCCTTGCGCAGACGCTGCAGGGCGCCGACGATGGCGAGCTGTTCATGGAGCACATCCAGTCGGAATCGCTGTCCTTCGACAATGGCCGCCTGAAGGGCGGCAGCTTCAACACCGACCAGGGTTTCGGACTGCGGGCGGTGGCCGGTGAAGCGGTCGGCTATGCCCATTCGGGCGATCTCTCGCTGGCCGCGCTCAAGCGCGCGTCGGATGCTGTTTCCGCTGTCACGCGCGGCTATGCCGGCACCTATGCCGCCGCTCCACAGAAGACCAATCGCAAGCTTTATGGCGACGAAAACCCCATCGGCGAACCGAGCTTCGAGGCAAAGGTCGCGTTGCTGTCGGAGATCGACGCCTATATCCGGGCGAAAGACCCGAAGGTGCGGCAGGTCACGGCTTCCATCGCGGCGAGCTGGCAGGTTGTCGATATCCTGCGCGCCGATGGCGAGCATGTTCAGGACATCCGGCCGATGACGCGCGTGAATGTTTCCGTCGTCGTTGGCGATGGCGACAAACAGGAAAGCGGCTCCTACGGCTTTGGCGGACGGCGCGGCTTCGGCGACCTCATCACGAGCGAGACCTGGCGCTACGGCGCGGACGAGGCCCTGCGGCAGGCGCTCGTCAACCTCGATGCGATCGACACGCCGGCCGGGACCATGGACGTGGTTCTGTCTTCGGGATGGCCGGGCGTCATGCTGCACGAGGCCGTCGGCCACGGGCTAGAGGGCGACTTCAACCGCAAGAAGACCTCCGCCTTCGCCGGCCTGATCGGCGAGCAGGTTGCGGCAAAGGGTGTGACCGTGGTGGACGACGGGACGATGGAGCAGCGCCGGGGATCTCTGACCGTAGACGACGAAGGCACGCCTTCGGCTTACAACGTGCTGATCGACGATGGAAAGCTGGTCGGGTACATGCAGGACCGGCAGAACGCGCGCCTGATGGGCATGAAGGCGACCGGAAACGGACGGCGCGAATCCTACTCCCATGTGCCGATGCCGCGCATGACCAACACCTACATGCTGGCGGGCGACAAGACGCCGGAAGAGATCATCGCTTCGGTCAAACGCGGCATCTATGCCGTGTCGTTCGGCGGCGGTCAGGTGGATATCACGTCGGGCAAGTTCGTGTTCGGCTGCACGGAGGCCTATCTCATCGAGAACGGCAAGGTCGGCGCGCCGGTGAAAGGTGCCATGCTGATCGGCAACGGGCCGGACGCGATGAAGCGCATCACCATGATCGGCAACGATATGCAGCTCGATACAGGCATGGGCAATTGCGGCAAGGGCGGACAGTGGGTGCCCGTGGGCGTCGGCCAGCCGCACCTGCGGATGAATGACATGACCGTTGGCGGTACACAGGCCTGATTCGCCACCACATTCTCTAGCCACTTTCTTCATCCAGCTAAAAAAGCGTTTCATTTCAGGCGGAAGGCCAGCTCCCTTCGCCTGATCTCGCGGAACATTTTTCTCTTCGCCTCGTTGACGGTGGTCAAAACCGGACACTGCGTCCGGCTATCGAAGGAGAGACATCATGGGACGCGGAATTCTTCTCTGGCTGCTTGGGATTCCGATCCCGATCATCATCCTGATCATGCTGTTCGTGCGCTAGGGAGACAGAGATGGCAAAGCCACTCACCGCCGCCATCCCCGCGGCGGCGGCCTCCGTTTCCTCGGCCGAATCCGCGAAATCCGCCGTCAGCTGGGGCGCCATCTTCGCGGGCGCCGTCGCTGCATCGGCTCTCACGCTGCTTCTCACCCTTCTCGGCTCCGGCCTTGGCCTCAGCCTTGCAACGCCCTTCGGTGGCGATGGTCCGTCGGTCACGACCTTCGCGGTCTCGGCGGCGGTGTGGCTGGTCATCGTGCAGTGGCTGTCGTCCGCCTTCGGCGGCTACATGACCGGTCGATTGCGCACCAAATGGAGCGGAATCCACAATGACGAAGCGTTCTTTCGCGATACGGCGCATGGCATTCTTGCCTGGGCCATCGCCACGCTCGTTGCTGCCGGACTTCTCGGCTCCGTGGTCTCCTCGACCATCGGCACAGGCTTGCAGGCCGCGGCTTCCATGACCGGCACCGCAGCCGCCACGACGGCTGGCGCCGCGGCGACCTCCGATAACGCCGGCAATGCGACGTCCTACTTCGTCGATACGTTGCTGCGTCCGGCCGATCCGCGCACCGCGCAGACAGGCCCGAACGGGACGGACGCGACCTCAGAGGTTTCGCGTATCCTGATGAACGGCGCGACAACGGGCACGATCCCGGAAGGCGACCGGACATACCTGTCGCAGCTGATCGCCGCCCGCACCGGCCTGTCCGAAGCCGATGCCAACAGCCGCGTCGATAGCGTGCTGAAGAGCATCGAGGATGCGAAGACCGCTGCTGCCGACGCTGCGGAGACCGCTCGCAAGGCGAGCGCCACGACAGCCCTCATCGGCGCCGTGTCGCTTCTCATCGGTGCTATCTGCGCCGGTATCGGGGCGGCGCTCGGCGGCCGCCAGCGCGACGACGACAACCTGTATATCCGTCGATAATCGTTCGCACGAAGATGACGTTGGAACGGGCCGCGAGAGTGGCCCGTTTCCATATTTAGACCATGATGTGAAGATGCCGGAGTGGAAGGCGCTCCCTCTCAGTCGGCGATCCGCACATCCATCAGAGCATCGCCTCGCAGGGTATTGCTCACGGTGCAGATCTCTTCCGCCGCTTCCGCCAGTTCCTGCCGGGTAACGGCATCCAGATTGCCCTTGAACGTGAACGTCACGTCGAAACGGACGATACGGCTCGGCTCCTCTTTCGATTTTTCGCCCGTGACATCGGCCCGAATGCCGGTGATCCCGCCAAGGATGCCCATGCGACTGGCGGCGATCCGGGCGCTGAGCACGAGGCAGGCGGAGAGCGAGGCATAGAGGAGATCGATGGGGTTGAAGCCGGGCTGCGAGGCACCGGTGACGATGTCGAGCGTGCCGCCCGTGACGCTGGTCAGTTGCGGAAAGCCGGTGCGGCCGACGGTCGCCGTAACGCCTGTCGGGCGAATGCGGGCCTTCGATCGCGGCGGCCCGGCCTCTCCCGCGCCGTCCGTCATGCCTTCTTCTCCCAGCGTCCCTCGCTGCTCTGCTGCCAGTAGGTGAGCGCGTGGCCCTCGCCCTTCAGCCGCTTCCACTGCGCGCGCGCGCCTTCGAGTTGCGGCTGATCGTAGCCATCGAACATGAAGACGACGCGGTCGTAAGATGCGAGATCGGGTGGAACGGCGCCGTCCACCAGAAAGCGGACGGTCGCGTTGTTGGGGTTGCCGGCGCCGGTGGTCAGCAAGACCGGCTGGTTTTCCGGCGAAACCGCTGCATGGGGGCCATCGTCTGTCGCATGCGGGAGGAAGCTGTCCTCCCGCCAGGTCCAGAGGTGATCGTCCAGCCTGTCGCGCCGTTCCTCGTCCGCCGTCTGCACGACGACCCGCCAGCCGCGCTCGACACTCTTGTCGACCAGCGGCGGCAGGGCATCCTCCAGCTTCGATTCGGTCAGGTGATAGAACAGGATGTCCGTCACGTCGGGTTCATGCCTTTCAATGCTTGCGATCAGCCTTCGTAGTGGGCGCGCACCAGTTCGTTCAGCAGGCGAACGCCATAGCCGGATGCCCAGGACTGGTTGATCTCGTCGTTCGGCGAACCCATCGCCGTGCCGGCGATGTCGAGATGCGCCCAGGGCGTATCCTTGACGAAGCGCTTGAGGAACTGCGCCGCGGTGATCGAGCCGGCGTGCCGGCCACCGGTATTCTTCATGTCGGCGAACTTGCTGTCGATCATCTTGTCGTATTCTGGACCGAGCGGCATGCGCCAGACGCGCTCCTGCGTTACGAGACCAGCCTGTGTGATCTCGGTGGCGAGCGTGTCGTCGTTGCAGAAGAGGCCGGCCTGATGGCCGCCGAGCGCCACGAGGATCGCCCCCGTCAGCGTGGCGAGGTTGATCATGAAGCGCGGCTGGAAGCGCTCGTTGCAGTACCAGAGCGCGTCGCAGAGCACGAGGCGACCTTCGGCATCCGTATTGATGATCTCGATGGTCTGGCCCGACATGGATGTGACGATATCGCCTGGACGATAGGCGTTACCGTCCGGCATGTTCTCGACAAGGCCGATGATGCCGACGACGTTGGCCTTTGCCTTGCGCGCGGCGAGGACATGCATGAGACCGGTGACGGCGGCGGCACCGCCCATGTCGCCTTTCATGTCTTCCATGCCGGCACCGGGCTTGATCGAGATGCCGCCCGAATCGAACACCACGCCCTTGCCGATGAAGGCGATCGGCTTTTCCTTCTTCGCGCCGCCGTTCCAGCGCATCACCACCAGCCGCGGCGGACGGGCGGAGCCTTGAGCGACGCTCAGAAGCGCGCCCATGCCAAGGTCCTTCATCTCGCTCTCGCCCAAGACCTCGACCTCGACGCCGAGATCTTCGAGCGCCTTGGCCTTGGCGGCGAATTCGATGGGTCCGAGCACATTCGGCGGCTCGTTGACGAGATCGCGGGCGATGAACACGCCTTCGGAAACGGCCTCGGACAGCGCCAGACCCTTCTTCGTCTCGGCCGCGATCGCAGTGACGATCGTCACCTTCGTGCGCTGCGGCGTCGGCTCCTCATCCGGCTTCTTCGTCGTCTTGTAGCTGTCGAAGCGGTAGGCGTTCAGCTCCATGCCGAGCGCGAAATCGGCTGCGGCGCGCGGTGTGATCTCCACGCCGGGCGCATCCAGAAAGACCGTGGCCTCGCCTGCACCGCGCAGTTTTGCGGCTGCTGTTCCGCCGGCCTTCAGCCAGTCATGGGCCGTCTGCGCCTTGGGGTCACCGAGACCGAGAAGAAGGATCCGGTCGGCCGGCGATCCCTCGGGTGCGAGTATGTCGAGCGTCGAAAGCGCGCGCGCCTTGAACTTTCCGGCCTTGGTTGCGCGGACGATGACCCCGGCGGGATCGACCGTCGCGGCACCGGCCGCCTCCTGCCCGGCAGCCACCAGGCACAGGACCGTGCCCTCCGTCTTCTTGCGCTGCTCCTTGAAGACAATCTCGAACATTCCGGCCATTTTCGCTCCGATCCTTCCGCTGCCCGGACATCGCGCCGGACAACGTCTTTAAAGCATGTTTTTCCACAGGCACGACATCGTCAACCGTTCATCGCGTCTCCGCTACCGACGTAGCGTGACGGGACGCAAAGGCCAAGCAAAACCCGCCATGCTTCCGGCCCGCCCATCGCTCGGGGCCGAAAAAACACGCTTCAGGCTTTGCGCGCCCTTCGGTCGATGCGTCACCAAAAAGACACCAAATGGGAAAATCTAGGCGCCGATGACAGCCTGAGCGTTGCGGGCCCTCAGTAACTTGGCTACTGCGATACCGATGATGATCGAAGCCCCACAGCGCTCATGCGCCAGAGCAGCCCGCCGGACGGCCCCGTCCGCGCCCGCTTGCGCTCGGAACAGGCCGAGATGACCATTCTTCAAAGCTATATTCTTCGGCGTGTCGTCCAGATGTTCCTGTCGGCACTCCTACCGGTTCTCGGCATCATCTGGACCACGCAGGCGCTGCAGCGCATCAATCTGGTGACCGATACCGGTCAGTCGATCGGCGCATTCTTGCAGCTTGCGACGCTCATTCTGCCGACCGTCATTCCGCTCGTCCTGCCGTTCGCACTCGCCATCGGCATCACGCAGGCGCTGGCGACGATGAACAATGATTCGGAACTGACGGTGATCGAATCAGCCGGCGGAAGCCGCGGCATCATCCTGCGCCCGATTCTCGGCCTCGCTCTCGCCGTCAGCGCGGTATCCTTCACCGTGGACAACTTCGTAGAGCCGTTGGTGCGCCAGCAAGTGCGCCAGATGATCGCGAGCGCCAATGCCGACCTTCTCTCCTCGGTGGTGCAGGAGAATACGTTCCGCAAAATTGCGGACGGCCTCTATATCCAGATCGGCGGACGGCGTGGCGGCGGCGTTCTCACCGGCATCTTCGTTGGCGATTCGCGCGATCCGAACGTCGAGTTCGTCTATTACGCCCGCGAAGGCGCCGTCGACGAGGCAAGCTCCGCGCTGGTGATGAAGGACGGCGAAGTGCACCGGAAGCTGCCGGACGGCGGCGTCTCCATCATCAAGTTCGACAGCTACGCCTTCGACCTCACCGAGATGACCCGCAAGGTGGGTGCGGCGACGCTGCGCGCGCAGGATCAGGATCTCTTGACGCTCCTTCACCCGGACCCCGCGGACAGCAACTACCAGCGCCGTCCGCAGACCTATGTGGCCGAGCTGCACCGCCGGCTGACGGAGTGGACGTTCCCGATCATCTTCGCCCTCATCGGCCTCGTCGTCAGCAGCGATGCGCGCTCGCACCGCGAAGCCCGCCTGCACCCGACGGCGACTGCCCTGCTGCTGATGCTGCTCTTCCGCTGGATGACCTTCTACGCTGCAAACGGCGCGGAAGAGGAGCAGCTGTTCGTGCCATTGATGTATGTCATTCCCGCCATCACGACGTTCCTGTGCGTTCGCCAGCTCGCGAGCAACAAGCGGCTTGTCATTCCCAAGACCTTCCAGGAGAAGTTTGCCGACCTGACCGGACGGCTCCGCCTGCTGCGTTTCGGCAATTCCGACCGGGAGGCGCGCTGATCCGATGAGCACGCTCAAGATCTACTTCTTTCGCCGGTTCATGGTGACGATCGGCTGGTTCCTCATCGGTGTGTTCTCGCTCGTCTTCATCATCGATTTCAGCGAGCTCTCCAACCGCATGTCCAACCTGCCGGGCTACTCGCTCGGCGGCGCGCTGCTGATGACCACCATGCGCATTCCCATGATCATGCAGCAGACCGTGCCCTTCATCGCGCTGTTTGCCGGCATGGTGACGCTGATAGCACTCAACCGGCGCTACGAACTGGTGGTGACGCGGGCGGCGGGCATCTCGGCGTGGCAGTTTCTGCAGCCCTTCGTGCTTGGCGCCCTTCTCTTCGGCGCGCTTGCTGTCGCCATTCTCAACCCGATCGCCGCGTGGGGTTCGCGCAGTGCCGAGCTTCTGGAGACCACCTGGGGAAGCTCGTCGTCGCGCAGCTCCAAGACCATTCCGTGGCTGCGCCAGATCTACGGTGACGACGACAGCATCATCGGCGCGCGCGCCGTGCAGGACGACGGCCGGACGCTCGTGACCGTCACGGTGATCCATCTCGACAAGCAGGGCCGCATCGTCTTCCGGCAGGATGCGCAGAGCGCAAAACTCGAAGATGGTTATTGGTTGCTTAACGGCGTCACCGAGACGCGCAACGGCGTGCTGCCGAAGCGTTTCGAAACGGCACGGCTACCCACCAACCTGAGAGCGGAATTCGTTCAGGAATCCCTCGACAAAGCTGAATCCATTCCGTTTTTCGAGTTGCCTCATAAAATTTCGATCGCGAAATCCTTCGGGTTTCCGACCTATGGCATGCAGACCCAGCTCCATTCGCTGCTATCTCTGCCGCTTCTTCTCGTCGCCATGACGCTGATTGCCGCAAGCGTGTCGCTGAAATTCAGCCGCTTCCACCAATCACGCTCGGTAATTCTCGGTGGAATCCTGGCAGGCTTCGTGCTTTATGTCGTGACCGTGCTGGTCAGAGCATTCGGGAGCAGCGGCATCTTGCCTCCGTTCGTTGCAGCCTGGTTGCCGGTTGTTGTCGCGATGGCGCTGGGGTCCACGATTTTGTTGCATCAGGAGGATGGCTAGTGGCGGGCTGTGACCGCAATCATACAAGGCTACTGGCGGCCATACTGCTCTCCAGCGTTGCATGCCTTTCCGTATCCCCGGACGCGTCCGGTTCGGCCTGGGCCCAGTCCGCGCCGACGACGCTTGCGCCGAAGCTGCCCGACGACGCCAAGATGGTGCTGTCGGCCAACGAGCTCGTGTACAACCGCGATGCCGAACGCGTCATCGTGCGTGGCGCCGTGCAGATCAATTATGGCGGCTACCAGATGGTCGCCCAGCAGGTCGAGTACAGCCAGAAGACCGGCCGAATCGTCGCAACCGGCCAGATCGAGCTGATCGAGCCGACCGGCAACAAGATCTATGCCGAGAAGATGGACGTCACGGACAATTTCGCCGATGGCTTCATCGAGACGATGCGCGTCGAGACGACCGACCTCACCAAGCTCGCCGCCGTCAATGGCGAGCGGCGCAATGGCGACGAGATCATCCTGAACCAGGCAGTCTACACGGCCTGTACACCCTGCGCGACCAATCCGGATTACCGCTCGCTCTGGCATATCAAGGCACAGCGCATCATCCAGAACGGCAAGACGCACACCGTTCGTCTGGAGAACGCGCGCTTCGAACTGTTCGGCAAGCCCATTCTCTATCTGCCGGTGCTGGAAGTTCCCGATGGCACCGTGAAGCGCAAGAGCGGCTTCCTGTTTCCGCGTTTCCGCTACACGCAGAAGCTGGGTGCCGGCGTCAGCGTACCCTACTACTGGGCGATCTCGCCCACCATGGACGCGACCGTGACGGCGACGGGCCTGACGCGGCAGGGTTTCCTGCTGGAAGGCGAGTTCCGCCAGCAGTTCGAGACCGGGCAGCATGTTCTGCGCATGGCGGGCATCAGCCAGCTGGATCGCGGGCTGTTCACGGATGGAACCGTTGACGCCGAGGAAACGGAACGCGGCCTCATCGGCTCGCGCGCCGATTTCAAGATCAATCCGCGCTGGTCGTTCGGCTGGGACGTCCTCGTGCAGAGCGACAACAACTTCGCCAAGACCTACGAACTCTCGACGTTCGACGGTACGACGCACACGAACCAGGCCTACCTGACGGGTCTCGGCAAGCGCAATTATTTCGATCTGCGCGCCTTCTACTTCGATATCCAGGATGCAGACCCGGGCAGCGTTGCCGAGAATCAGCAGGCCTATGCGCAGGTTCTCGACTACGACTATACGGCACCGCAGGCGGTTGCCGGCGGCGAGCTTTCCGCAACCGTCAACCTGACCAACGTCAACCGCAATCGTGAGGACTCCGTCGATGTGTTCGGCGTCGACCGGTTCCGCGGCCTCGAAGGTTCGGCACATCGGCTGACGGCGGAGGCCGAGTGGAAGAAGACGTTCATCGTTCCCGGCGGTCTTTCGCTGACGCCGCTTGTGGCGGCGCGCGGCGATATTCTCGGCCTGACGATGGACAATCCTGGCCCGGCCTATACCGGAGACTACAACGGCGACGATACCTCGACGCGCGGCATGGTGACGGCGGGGCTCGAGGCGCGCTATCCGATCCTGATGGCGACCGCCAACAGCAGCCACATCTTTGAGCCGATCGCGCAGGTCTATGTTCGCCCGGACGAGAGCAATCCCGGCAGCCTGCCGAACGAGGACGCGCAGAGCTTCGTGTTCGACGCGACCAACCTGTTCGATCGCGACAAGTTTTCGGGCTTCGACCGCATCGAGGGCGGCTCGCGCGCCAATCTGGGTCTGCGCTACACGGGCACGCTTGCCAATGGCTATGGCGTTCGCAGCATCGTCGGCCAGTCCTTCCACCTCGGCGGCGTGAATTCCTTCGCGACAGACGATCTGGTGAAGGTGGGCGCCGATTCCGGCCTTGAGACCGACCGGTCCGACTATGTCGGCATGTTCGGCATCGATGCGCCCTCCGGCCTGACGGCCAGCCTCAGCGGCCGGCTGGATGAGGAGGATTTCGACCTTCGCCGGACGGACTTCTCGGTCGGCTACGAAGGCATCGCCTGGCAGACGGCCATCACCTATACCAGCATCAAGGCGCAGCCGACCTACGGCTCGCCCTATGATCAGGACGAAATCCAGACGGCGGCAGCCTGGCGGTTCCGGGAATACTGGTCGGTGTTCGGCTCGGTCACCTACGACCTCAACAACAGCCTCGTCACCCGCAACGGCCTCGGCATCACCTATGACGATCAGGACACGCTGTTCTCGCTCGTCTACAAGAACGAGCGCGACCCGGACCAGTCGCTTGCCAATGACTGGTCGATCGGCGCGCGGATCTCGTTCCGTACGCTGGGTGATATCAATGTCGGCGACAGCTCGTTCAACGCGCTCGACTGATAACGGCTGTTATGCGGTAAAACAGGCCTGTGGGCGCGCTTCTGCGCCCCCGTTCCGCGATATCGAGGGCTTGTCATCATTCGGCCGCATGGTTTATGCATCCAGCGGGAAACAAGCGCGGCCGCAGGCTTGGCGCTTCATGGAGCGTGCGAGCCCCTTAAACCGTGCGGCTTGCTCTGAAGGGGATGTCTGATGGGCAACACAACCTTGCAAAAGCGAACGTCATTGCGAATGGCGGCGGATATTCTGCGTGCGGGCCTGCTTGCCGGCGCGCTCTGCCTGCCGACCACTCTGCCTGCCGCGGCCGCAGCGGGCGGTGGAACAGCGGTTTCCGTTGTCGTGAACGGAACGCCGATCACGACCGGTGACATCGCCAAGCGTGCGGCCTTCCTGAAGCTGCAGCGGCAAAACCCCTCCGGCGCGCGCGAGCAGCTGATCGACGAGGCGTTGAAGCGCGCCGAAGTGCTGCGTCTCCAGCAGTCCGTCAGCACCGACGAAGTGGACGCTGCCGTGCAGCGATTTGCCTCCGGCAACAAGCTGACGGTTGCGCAGCTCACACAGGTTCTGGGTCAGGCCGGCGTCGGGATCGACCATTTCAAATCCTACGTTGCAATCTCCATGAGCTGGCCGCGTGCCGTGCGCGTGCGTTTCGGCAGCGGTGGCGGGCGGCTCTCCAACGAGGAGCTGGTGCGCCGCATGCAGGAGAATGGCGGCAACAAGCCGGTGACGACCGAATACTTCCTCCAGCAGGTGATCTTCGTCGTTCCCGCAGCCAAGCGGAACGCCATCATCGGCAAACGTCAGGCCGAAGCCAATGCCTCGCGCTCTTCCTATCCGGGCTGCGACGATGCCAAGGTTTTCGCAGCAACCATGCGCGACGTGTCCATTCGCAATCTCGGCCGCATGATGGTGCAGGAGATTCCCGAAGACTGGCGCCCGCTCGTCGAAAAGGCTGGCGAAGGCAAGACGACCGCGACGCGCGTGACCGAAAAGGGCGTCGAATATCTCGGCATCTGCAAGAAGCGTCAGGTTTCTGACGATCTCGCGGCCGAAGTTGTCTTCCGCGCCGAGGATCTCGGCAAGCAGAAGGGTGGCGAAGACCCGAACAGCGCGAAATACATGGAAGAACTGCGCAAGCGCGCGCAGATCGTGGGGAAGTAACCGGACCATCATGACAGACGAGACCCGGGCGCCGCTTGCCCTGACCATGGGCGACCCGGCCGGCATCGGGCTCGACGTCACGCTGGAAGCCTGGACGCGCCGTGAAGAGTTCGGGCTTGCACCCTTCCTGTACATCGGCGATCCCGGAGTTCTGGCCGAACGGAGCCGCCTGCTCGGCCTCGACGTTCCGATTGCGGAGGCCGACCATCGCTTGGCCCCCAGTCTCTTTGCGCACAGCCTTCCCGTTCTTCCCGTCGCCTGTCCGGCACCCGTGATCGCGGGCCGGCCTGACAGCGCGAATGCACCGGCAATCATCGGTGCCATCCAGACCGCCGTGCAAATGACGCTGGCCTCGCAGACCGCTGCCGTCGTCACGAACCCGATCGCCAAATCGGTGCTCTACGCGGCAGGCTTCCGCTTTCCCGGCCACACCGAGTTCCTTGCGGAACTCGGCAGCGTTGCGCGCAACACGCCGCTGCTGCCGATCATGATGCTGGCAGGCCCGAAGCTGCGGGCGGTGCCCGTGACGATCCATATTCCCCTGAAGGACGTGCCTGCTCTGCTGACGGCCGACCTCATCTACCGGACGGCTGTGATCACCGCGGCCGATCTCAAGGCCCGCTTTGGCATTGCCGCTCCACGCCTCGCGATTGCTGGGCTCAACCCGCATGCCGGGGAGAGCGGCGCGCTTGGAAGCGAGGACGATGCCATCATCCGGCCCGTGGTCGAGCGCCTTCTGGCGGAAGGCATCGACGCCGTGGGTCCCCTGCCCGCCGACACGATGTTTCATGACCGGGCCCGCGCCACGTACGACGTCGCGCTCTGCATGTATCACGATCAGGCGCTCATCCCGGCAAAGGCCCTGGGCTTCGACGACAGCGTCAACGTCACGCTCGGTCTGCCCTTCATTCGCACCTCACCCGACCATGGCACCGCCTTCGGCATTGCCGGACAGCGGGTGAACGGCCGAAATGTCGCAAGGGCGGACAGCCTTGTGGCGGCGCTGCGCATGGCGCGCGAGCTTGCCGACACCGAGCGCGACAAAGTCGAGAGCGCGTCCTGATGGCGGCCATCGACGGACTGCCGCCGCTGCGCGACGTGATCCAGCGTCACGGGCTGGACGCAAAGAAGGCACTTGGTCAGAACTTCCTTCTCGACCTCAATCTTACGCAGAAGATCGCGCGCACGGCAGGACCGCTGGAGGATGCTACCGTTATCGAGGTCGGCCCCGGCCCGGGCGGACTGACACGCGCCATTCTCTCCCTCGGCGTCCGCAAGCTGATCGCCATCGAGCGCGACAGCCGCTGTCTGCCGGCCCTTGCCGAGATTTCCGCTCATTATCCCGGCCGGCTCGACGTCATCGAGGGGGACGCGCTGAAAGTCGATTTCGCGGAGCTGGCGCGCCAGTCCGGCGCAGAAGGGCCTATCCGCATCATTGCCAATCTGCCCTACAATGTCGGCACGCAGCTTCTGGTCAACTGGCTGACATCGGACGTCTGGCCGCCCTTCTACGCCTCGATGACGCTGATGTTCCAGCGCGAGGTGGGCTTGCGGATCGTGGCGGACGAGACGAACGACCACTATGGCCGGCTGGGCGTGCTCGCCGGCTGGCGCACCGAGGCCCGCATGGCCTTCGACGTGCCTCCCCAGGCCTTCACGCCGCCGCCGAAGGTCACCTCGACCGTCGTGCATCTGGAGCCGCGCGAGAACCCGATTCCCTGCTCGATCTCGGCACTCGAACGCGTGACGCAGGCAGCCTTCGGTCAGAGACGCAAGATGCTGCGCCAGAGCGTCAAATCGCTCGGCGGCGAGACTTTGCTCGCGAAGGCCGAGATCGACCCGCAGCGTCGGGCGGAAACGCTATCGGTGGAAGAATTCTGCCGGTTGGCGAACTGCCTGTAGCAGGATGAGGGAGAAGCGCGAAATGCTTCTCCCTCAGGTCCATCAGAGCTTCGGCGTTTCCGTCAGGAGACCCTGCACGTATTCGAACAGGCCCGGGCGCCGGTCGCGGCGCAGGCGCTCGGCTTCGACGATGGCGCGCACGGCGGCGAAGGCCGTGTCCAGATCCTCGTTGACGACGATGTAGTCGTATTCCAGCCAGTGCTCGATCTCTGCCCGGGAATTCGCGAGGCGTGTGGCGATGACTTCGTCCGTATCTTCGGCACGGCGGTGCAGACGGGACTGGAGTTCCGCCATCGTCGGCGGCAGGATAAAGATCGAGACGACGTCACCGGCCATCTTGTCCTGAAGCTGCTGGGCGCCCTGCCAGTCGATGTCGAACAGCATGTCCTGCCCTTGCGACATCGCCTCTTCCACCGCATCGCGCGGCGTTCCGTAGAAGTTGCCGTGAACCTCCGCCCATTCCAGAAGCGCATCCGTCTGGCGCAGGCCCTCGAACTCACGGATCGACTTGAAGTGATAGTGACGGCCGTCGATCTCGCTTGGACGGCGCTTGCGCGTGGTGACGCTGACGGAGATGCTCATCTCCGGATCGGCCTCCAGCAGGTTGCGGGCGATCGTCGATTTTCCTGCGCCAGAAGGCGAGGAGATGACGAGCATCAGGCCCCTGCGCGCAATCGCGGAAGCCTTCTTCGGTGTTTCGGCGGGTCTCATCATTACTCCAGATTCTGGACCTGTTCACGGAACTGGTCGATGACGACCTTGAGATCGACGCCTGCGGCCGTGACGGCGGCGGAGGTCGACTTCGAACAGATCGTATTGGTTTCCCGGTTAAATTCCTGGCAGAGAAAGTCGAGCTTGCGGCCAATCGGGCCGCCTTTCGACAGTAGGACGCGGGCAGCGGCGATGTGCGCCCGCAGCCGATCGATCTCTTCGCGCACATCCGCCTTGGCGGCGAGCAGCGCCGTTTCCGCATGCAGGCGGTCGCGGTCGAGCGTTGTGGCGTGGTTCGTCAACCAGTCGATCTGCTGGACGAGCTTCGCGGCGATAGCGGAGGGCGCGCGTGACGGATCGGCTTCGATCGTGGTCAGCAGCATTTCCATCTCGCCGATTTCTCGTAAGAGCACCTGTTCGAGCGCAGCACCTTCGCTTTCACGCATGGCGGCGAGATCCGCAAGCGCCTTGTCGAGGCCTTCAAGGACGGCCGTTTCCCGTGCCGCTTTGTCCGCGTCGGTCTCTTCCGGCTCCTTGAAATCGATGACGCCCCGGATGGCGAGCAGCGTATCGAGCTTCAGCGGCGCGGGATCGATCACGTCGCGCAGCTGCTCGCGCAGCGACAGGACGGAGGCGAGCGCCGTCTGGTTGATGGTCGTCTGGATCTGCGTTTCCCCGGCATTGAGGCTGAGGCCGACCTGCATATTGCCACGCGAAAAGCGCGTGGCAATGCGTCTTCGGATATCGGCATCCAGCGCTTCGAGCCCACCCGGCAGGCGCAGCTTGACGTCGAGCCCCTTGCCGTTGACCGAGCGCAGTTCCCAGGCCCAGCGACTGCGACCGGACGTACCCTCCCGGCGGGCAAATCCGGTCATGGACTGCAAGGGCATGGGCAACTCCTGGGGAAACGCCTCGGGGATGAGCGAGCGTCCTGTTTAAGACCGCAGCGACCGCACCTGCAAGGTCTATTGCGAAAGCAGGACCGGGCCCGGCGCGTCATCCACAAGGTGACGTACCGGGCCCGGCTGCCATATGCGTCTCACGAGACGCGCCTGTCGTCAGTTCTGGACGGGCGCCTCGACAGCGTCTGCCGGCGGGGCTGCCCCACCTGCCGCCTTCGCGGCGCTGGCCTTCTCCGCCTCCAGCTTGCGCCAGCGCCGGACATTGGCGTTGTGATCGTCGAGCGTGGTCGCAAACACATGCCCGCCCGTACCGTCCGCCACGAAGTAGAGATCGGCGGTGCGCGAGGGATTGGCGACGGCTTCGAGCGCGGCCCGGCCCGGATTGGCAATCGGCGTCGGCGGCAGACCCTTGATGACATAGGTGTTGTAAGGCGTCTTCTTCTCAAGGTCGGACCGCAGGATCGGGCGATCCGCCGGCTTCCCCTCGCCGCCGAAGATACCGTAGATGATCGTCGGATCGGACTGCAGGCGCATGCCCTTGTCGAGACGGTTGAGGAAGACCGACGCGACGCGCGAGCGCTCGTCGGCGATGCCGGTTTCCTTCTCCACGATCGAGGCGAGCGTCACGAACTCTTCCCGCGTCTTGATCGGCAACTTCGGGTCGCGCTTCGCCCAGATCTGATCGACGATGGTCTTCTGCGCGGCCGTGGCCTGCGCGACGATCTCCGCGCGCTTGGTTCCGCGTGAGAACTTGTAGGTATCCGGCCGCAATGTGCCCTCCTCCGGAAGGCTCGCCGGCAGGTCGCCTTCGAGAATGGGATCGTCCTGCAGCTTGCGGAACATCTGCTTGACGGTGAGCCCTTCAGGCAGCGAGGCCGAATAGAGGATCGACTTGCCGGATTTCAGGAGTTCCATGATCTCCTGCATCGAGGCGCCGGCCTTGATCTCGTACTCACCGGCCTTCAGCGTCTCGTCATCCAGATAGGCTTCCGACATGAAGCGGAAGACGCGGCCGTCGGAAACGATCTGGTTGCGTTCGAGGCTCGAGGCGATCTCGGCAATGCCGGCGCCGTTGCGCACGATGAAATTGGTGTTGGCGACGAGCGGTCCCCGTGCCTCGTAAGAGGTCATGGCGTAATAGGCCGTGCCGGCTGCCGCCAGCGTCAGCACGACGATGACCGTCATGAGGAAATTGAGAAAGATCACCACCTGGCTGCGCGCCTTGCGCGAGCGCTTGGGCGGCTGCGGAACCTTTTCCGGTCGCAGAGCCTCGATCGGCGATTTCGGAATGATCGGCCCCTTGGTGCCGCCGTCGTTCCGGCCGCTCGGAGCCGTGCTGTTTTCTTGTCCGTCGCTCACGCCTGTCCTGCATCCGGAGTTCGCATCTTGCACGCCCCGCTTCCCGATGCGAACTCCGGAAGAGGTTCGGGACAGCGAAAAAACGATCGGGACAGGCCGCCAGCCTGACGGAGCCGCCTTGCGCGAGCGTGGCCACCCCTAGCATGTCTCTTGCCAAAAGACGACACCGACATGCAGTCGCTTCACCCCGGCGATCCTCCAGAGAAAACCAGGCCGCCGAAGATGCTCTGCCGTGGGTGGATCAGCAAGGTGCTTTGAGATGAGCAATGCGGCGAAAAACAGGACCGCCCCATGCCGACCGAACAATATCGTCCGGTCTGCGCCATGGGTCTGCGATCACGTCTGCGCGAGGGCCTCAGGCGTAACGCTGGATGACCAGCGTGGCATTGGTGCCGCCGAAACCGAAGGAATTCGAAAGCGCGACGTCGATCGTCTTCTTGCGCGCCTTGTGAGGCACGAGATCGATGGCCGTCTCGACGGAAGGGTTATCGAGATTGAGCGTCGGCGGCGCGATATTGTCGCGAATGGCGAGCGCGCAGAAGATTGCCTCGACGGAGCCCGCCGCACCCAGCAGATGCCCGATTGCCGATTTCGTGGAGGACATCGATATGCCGGACGCGCTCTCGCCGACGACCCGCTCGACGGCGCCGAGCTCGATCGTATCCGCCATGGTCGATGTGCCATGGGCGTTGATGTAGTCGATGTCGGAGGGCTGCAGACCAGCGCGCTTCAGCGCCATCTTCATGCAGCGATAGGCCCCGTCGCCGTCTTCGGATGGCGCGGTGATGTGGAACGCATCGCCCGAAAGGCCGTAGCCGACGATTTCGGCATAAATCTTCGCGCCGCGTGCCTTGGCATGTTCAAGCTCTTCCAGAACGACGATGCCGGCACCCTCGCCCATGACGAAGCCGTCGCGGTCCTTGTCATAGGGGCGGGAGGCCTTGGTCGGATCGTCGTTGTGCTGTGTCGAGAGCGCCTTGCAGGCGGCAAAGCCGGCCAGCGCGATGCGGGAGATCGGCGATTCCGTACCGCCGGCCACCATGACGTCGGCATCGCCGAGCGCGATCAGCCGGGAGGCATCGCCGATGGCGTGCGCTCCGGTCGAACAGGCGGTCACGACCGAGTGATTGGGACCGCGCAGCTTGTGGCGGATAGAAACCTGGCCGGAAGCCAGATTGATCAGGCGGCCGGGAATGAAGAAGGGGGACACGCGGCGGGGGCCTTTGTCGCGCAGCGTATAGCCGCCCTCGACAATGCCTTCGAGACCACCGATGCCGGAGCCGATCATCACGCCGGTGGCGATCTGGTCGTCGTCGGTCTTGGGGTGCCAGTCCGCGTCGTTCAGCGCCATATCGGCCGCAGCCATGGCGTAGATGATGAAGGGATCGACCTTGCGCTGCTCTTTCGGCTCCATCCAGTCATCGGCATTGAACGTGCCGTTGGAACCATCGCCAAAGGGAATGCGGCAGGCGATCTTGGCCGGGAGGTCCGAAACGTCGAATTCGGTGACGGTGCGGGCAGCATTCTCGCCGGCAATCAGTCTCGCCCAGCTTGCTTCCGTTCCGCAACCCAACGGCGATACCATGCCGGTACCGGTGATAACGACACGTCTCATGAACCGCGATCCATCCTCGTAAGTCTCGATATGCTCCGGCGCGGACGAGCGCTGCCGGTCGACGGAGCCGATCCCGCGGCGGGACCTCGTCGCGTCTGCCCTGTGTGCAGCGGCTTGCCGCTGAAGGGCGTCTCCGAGCCCGGAGAACAGGCCGGTCGTTCAAGCAATGCCCGAACCGGTTTCACCGGACGTTGGTGGGCGGGCTGCTTTCGCGCCCGCCGCAACCCGCTTGATCGCACCCGGCACATCAGGCCGGGGCAAACATCCCGTGGCGATTAAGCCTGGGCCTTTTCGATGAACTTGACGGCGTCGCCGACGGTCAGGATCGAATCGGCAGCGTCGTCAGGAATTTCAACGCCGAATTCTTCTTCGAAGGCCATGACCAGTTCGACCGTGTCGAGCGAGTCCGCGCCGAGATCGTCGATGAAGCTTGCGCCTTCAGTTACCTTTTCGGCATCGACGCCAAGATGATCAATGACAATTTTCTTTACGCGTTCTGCGATGTCGCTCATGTCGGATTCCTCGACCTTCGTTTTCTCTTTATCAGGGACGCCCGAAAGCGCTCCCTTGCCAAAGCCTGTTAAACCACTGCGGTTCAACCGGCAATCTTTCAAACCGGGAGAGCCCGGACGGGCGCCGGCAAGCCGGCATCCGCGTCTTCTCCATGATCCGTTCGGACCGTCCGGCGAAGGGCGAAAGCTCCATGCCGTCCAGACCACTACGGCCCGATTAACACGGTTTAACGGCCGCGCAAAGTCCGAATTTGGGGCGGCAACCCTTGCTCAACAAGCATTTAGGACCAATCCTGCCGCTTGCGAACGGCCTCCCTGCACCCGACTCAGATCATCGCCATGCCGCCATTGACGTGGATCGTCTGGCCCGTGACGTAGGCCGCCTCGTTGGATGCGAGATAGGCAACGGCGCTTGCCACTTCCGCACCGGTACCCATGCGCTTCATGGGGATGGCGCCCATGATCGCGTCTTTCTGCTTGTCGTTCAGCTTACCCGTCATCGCGCTTTCGATGAAACCCGGCGCGACGCAGTTGACCGTTACGTTGCGGGTCGCGATTTCCTGTGCGAGCGATTTTGAAAAGCCGATCATGCCGGCCTTGGCGGCGCAGTAATTGGCCTGCCCGGGATTACCCGTGACGCCGACGATGGAGGTGATGTTGATGATGCGGCCATGGCGGCGGCGCATCATCGGATGGGTCAACTCTCGGGTCAGCCGGAACACGGCGGTCAGATTGACTTCCAGCACGGCGTCCCAGTCGGCATCGCTCATACGGACGAAAAGACCGTCCTTGGTGATACCGGCATTGTTGACGAGAATATCGACGCCGCCGAGTTCGCTTTCGGCCTTCTCCCCCAGCGCCTTCACGGCGTCGCGGTCCGACAGGTTGGCCGGGAACAGGTGCACGCGCTCGCCGAGCGCATTGCCGAGTTCTTCGAGCTTTTCGACGCGCGTGCCGTGCAGACCGACGGTCGCGCCCTGCGCGTGCAGGATACGGGCGATCTCTTCGCCGATGCCGCCGGAGGCACCGGTCACCAGGGCTTTGCGGCCTGTCAGGTCGAGCATGATCATCTTCCTTTATCTTCGGTTCCCGAGGCGACCATCCAGCCGCAGTTCGAGATCAATTGCCCGCAACCGCGAGCGTTTACAGTACGGCTGCGAGAACGGCTTCGATATCGGCCGGCGAATTGACCGCGAGCCCCGTGACGGATTTGTCGATGCGGCGCGCAAGCCCGGTCAGGACCTTGCCGGAGCCGACCTCGTAAAGCGTCGTGACCCCGTTTGCACCGAACCACTCCACGGTTTCGCGCCAGCGCACCTGCCCCGTGACCTGCTCGACCAAGAGATCGACGATCTCGTCGGCCGAGGTGACGGGAGCGGCACGGACGTTGGCTATCAAAGGCACGACAGGATCGTGGCGTTCCACGGTTGCCAGCGCCTGCCGCATGGCATCCGCCGCAGGCGCCATCAAAGCAGAATGAAACGGCGCGGATACAGGCAGAATGATGGCACGCTTCGCACCGTTCTCGCTGGCCTGCTTTGCGGCCTTTTCCACGGCCTGCCTGTCGCCGGAAATCACGATCTGCCCGCCGCCATTGTCGTTGGCGATCTGGCACGGGCCGATCTCCGACATGTCGGCGCAGAGCGCCTGGACGGCGTCATGATCGAGCCCGATGATCGCAGCCATTGCGCCCTCGCCCACAGGCACGGCCGCCTGCATAGCGTTGCCGCGAATCCGCAGAAGGCGGGCGGTATCGGCCAGAGAAAAGGTGCCGGCAGCACAGAGAGCCGAATATTCGCCGAGAGAGTGACCGGCAACGAACTGGACATGCTTGGCAAGATCGAGCCCGCGAGCTTCCAGAACCCTGACGGCAGCGACCGAGACGGCCATCAGCGCCGGCTGGGCATTGGCCGTCAGCGTCAGCCGATCTTCCGGGCCGTTCCACATGACATCCGAAAGCTTCTCGCCCAGAGCATCATCGACCTCGGCGAAAACGGCAGACGCTTCTGGAAAAGCCTCCGCGAGATCGCGCCCCATGCCAACCGCCTGGCTGCCCTGTCCCGGAAACGTAAATGCGATCGCCATGACGAACCTCCTGAATTTTTGGCTTCTCCATTCACATTAAGGGCGGGCGAGTCAAGGAGCGAGGGGAAATGCCGGCGGGGAAGCACGACCTCGTGAAGGCTTCGCGAGACCCCGATGCGTCCCCTGAAGCGCTTGACCTTGTGCCGATGCCGATTATGTTGCGTCGCAGCAGGGCGCGAGCATTTTTCGCGGATCACCCTCTTTCGTGGATCACCCTTCTTCATGGATCACCCCTCTTCATAGATCACAAGGGACCGGGTCTCCGGTCTCGTTCGACAAGGTCATTCCTTCATGCAGTATAAACAACTCGGCCGCACCGGCATCGAGGTCTCCACCATTTGCCTGGGGACCATGACGTGGGGATCGCAGAACACGCAGGACGAGGCCTTCGCCCAGCTCGACGCCTCTGTCGAAGCCGGGGTGAACTTCATCGATACGGCGGAACTCTACCCGACGACGCCCCTTTCGGAAGCGACCTATGGCGGCACCGAACGGATCATCGGGAACTGGTTGGCGGAGCGCGGCAACCGCGACCGGATCGTGCTCGCAACCAAGATCGCCGGATCGGGCCGCAATTACATTCGCGGCGGCGGCCCTATGACGGCCGACGGCATCGTGACGGCGCTCGACGCCAGCCTTGAGCGATTGCAGACCGACCATGTCGACCTCTACCAGCTGCACTGGCCGAACCGTGGACATTATCACTTCCGCAATGCCTGGAGCTACGATCCGAGCAAGCAGGACACCGACAAGGTGGTCGAGGATCTCGGCGCGCTGCTGCATGCGCTCGACACGCAGGTAAAAGCGGGGAAGATCCGGGCGGTCGGCGTGTCCAACGATACGGTGTGGGGCACCCAGAAGCTGCTCGATCTCGCCGAGCGCCACGGCCTGCCACGGGTCGCCTCCGTACAGAACGAGTACAACCTTCTCTATCGTCCGCACGATCTCGATTTTGCCGAGCTGTCGCATCACGAATCGGTCGGACTTCTCGCCTATTCGCCGCTTGCCGCCGGGCTGCTGTCCGGCAAATATATCGGTGGATCGCGGCCGGATGGCAGCCGCCTGTCGATCAACGGCGACCTTGGCGGTCGTTTCACACCACATCAGGAGCCGGCGGTCGAGGCCTATGTGGCGCTTGCCCGCGACCACGGGCTCGACCCGTCTCAGCTGGCGCTCGCCTTCGTGCTCTCGCGCCCCTTCACGACATCCGCCATCATCGGCGCGACGACGATGGAGCAGCTCGACATCAATCTCGGCGCCGCCGATCTGGCGCTGACACCGGAACTGGTCAACGGCATTCGCCGGATCCACCGCCTCTATCCGATGCCGATCTGATCGGCATATCGCGCTCTCGATACGGGTGTTTCGCGCTCCGGGTCTTGCAATCCCGGAGAATCCGCGTATAAGCCGCCCTGTTCGAAACACCCGGTCCATCTGGCTGGTGGCTGAACGGAGGGCCGGCGCTCTTGTAGTGCCTGTCGGGATCCTGAAGGGATCCAGCCTCCCGTGTCTCCGCTCTCGACCGTCTCGAAACAACACTTTCTTGCCGATGCCTCGCGCGTCCTTAAGAACAGTCGTTGAGGCTTAGCGCCGTTGCCGGGTGACGTTAAACGCAAGAAAGGTAAGCCAATCATGGCTCTCTATGAACATGTGTTCCTGGCCCGCCAGGACGTGTCCGCACAGCAGGTCGAAGCCCTCGTCGAACAGTACAAGGGTGTGATCGAAGCCAATGGCGGCAAGGTCGGCCGGGTGGAAAACTGGGGCCTCAAGTCCCTCACCTACCGTATCGCCAAGAACCGCAAGGCTCACTACGTCCTCATGGACATCGATGCTCCGGCACCGGCCGTCCACGAAGTCGAGCGCCAGATGCGCATCAACGAAGACGTTCTTCGTTACATGACCATCGCTGTCGAAAAGCATGAAGACGGCCCGTCCGCCATGATGCAGAAGCGTGACCGCGACGACCGTCCCCGCCGTGACGGCGACCGTCCGGACCGGGGCTTCGGCGACCGTCCGCGCCGTGATGGCGACCGCGAAGATCGTCCGCGCCGTCCGCGCGAAGACCGCGTTTAAGTTCGAAGGGATTATAGACAATGGCTGATATCTCCTCCGCTCCGGCACGCCGCCCCTTCCATCGCCGCCGCAAGACGTGCCCCTTCTCGGGCGCAAACGCTCCGCGGATCGACTACAAGGACGTACGCCTCCTGCAGCGCTACATTTCCGAGCGTGGCAAGATCGTACCCTCGCGCATCACCGCCGTTTCCCAGAAGAAGCAGCGCGAACTGGCCCAGGCCATCAAGCGCGCCCGCTTCCTCGGCCTCCTGCCCTACGTTCTCTCGTAAGTCAGGCTCTGATTGACGAAGGCGGCCGGTCTCTATCGGCCGCCTTCTCCCTTCCGCGATGGGCGCGGATCGGAACGATCGTTTTCGAGCGATCAAACCCATGTTGGGGACGGGTATCGACCCTCCTCTAACTGCCGAAGAGCAGGACAGCGAAACGTGACAGCCATCGACAGGACATCGTTGCTCACCGGCATTCTGGCCGGCGTTACCGCCGCGTTCCTGTCGTTCGGCGCAACCACGCCTTCCTCACTCGCCATTGTTCTCTATGCCGCCTCCGCGCTGCCGATCCTGATCGCAGGGCTTGGCTGGGGCAATGTCGCGGCCATCGTCGCGGTCGTCGTTGCAGGTTTCCTTGCGGCTGTCGCCGTCTCTCCCTATTTCGCCCTGCTCATCCTCGTCGTCACGCTCATCCCCGCCGCATGGCTGTCGCATCTGGCAAACCTTGCGCGGCCGGCCAGCGAGATCGGCGGACCTGACGATGCCATGGCATGGTATCCGCTCTCGGATATTCTGACCCATCTGGCGGGGCTCGTTGCCGGAGGCATGCTGATCATCGGCGTCGTGCTCGGCTACAGCACGGAAACGGCGGCCGGCATGGTCGATATCGTCATTGAAGCGCTGAAGAGCCAGGAGCCGACCTACAATCCGGATCCCGCCGCTCTCGCGCAGATCAAGGCGGTGTTCAGCGTCGCGCTTCCGATGGTTCAGGGCGCGCTCTGGGTGCTGATGCTGTTTGCAGCCTATTACACCGCAACACGGATCGTGCAGATCTCCGGTCGTAGCCTGCGTCCCCGCGAGGATATCCCGTCGACGTTGCGGATGCATCGCTTCGCCATCTTCGCCTTTCTCGGCGGGCTGGTGCTGACATTTGCCGGCGGTGCGGCGGGTGCTGTGGGCGCTCTCGTCTGCGGCACGTTCGGCGCCGGCTTCCTGCTCTCGGGCTTCGCCGTCTTCCACTTCCGCACCCGGGGCAAGTCCTGGCGGCTGCCGGTCCTTTGGCTCGGCTACCTCTCGGTGCTGCTGTTCACCATTCCCGCTTTCTTCTTCCTCCTGTCCGGCCTCATGGATACACGCCGAGCGATCGCGCTGTCTCCCGCCCAGAAAACACCTGGGCAGAAGCCGACGGGAAAGACGCCTGAATAACCATTCCAGACAACCGATACCTGAAAGGACAATACAATGGATGTCATTCTTCTCGAACGCGTCGCCAAGCTCGGCCAGATGGGCGAAACGGTCAAGGTCAAGGACGGCTTTGCCCGTAACTACCTGCTGCCGCTCGGCAAGGCGCTGCGCGCCAACGCTGCCAACAAGGCCCGTTTCGAAAGCGAGCGCGCAACGCTCGAAGCCCGCAACCTCGAGCGCAAATCGGAAGCCCAGACGGTTGCCGAACAGCTCGACGGCAAGAGCTTCAACGTCGTTCGCTCCGCCGGCGAAACCGGCCAGCTCTACGGTTCTGTCGCGGCTCGCGACGTTGCCGAAGTGCTTGCTGCCGAAGGCTTCAACGTCGGCCGTAACCAGGTCGATCTGAACAACCCGATCAAGTCGATCGGCCTGCACGCGGTGAAGATCCACCTGCATGCCGAAGTCGAAATCACGGTTACGATGAACGTTGCCCGTTCGGCCGATGAAGCCGAGCGCCAGGCCAAGGGCGAAAACCTCAACTCCGCCGATGCTATCTACGGCGTCGACGAAGATGCCCTGCGTCCGGAAGACTTCTTCAACCCGGAAGCCGAATTCGACAACGACGAAGAATAAGCCGTCGCGATCGATTGACGACAAAGGCCCCGGAGCGTTCGCCGCTCCGGGGCCTTTGTCGTTTGAAACCCAACATTCTGTGCCGTTACTCGGCGTCGGCGATCTTTGCGTCGGGATCGAGCGACTTGTCGATGCGCACGACGACCGAAAGGCCCGGTGCGAGCCGTTCGGCGGCGGGCTGGTCCGGATCGATGGAGATGCGGACACCGACGCGCTGGGCGATCTTGGTAAAATTGCCGGTGGCGTTGTCGGGGCGGATGACGCTGAACTCGGAGCCCGTTGCCGGCGAGAAGCGCTGCACGTGGCCGGTCAGCTTCTGGTGCTCCAGTGCATCCACCGTGAAGGTGACGGGCTGGCCGACCTTCATGCCGTCGAGCTGCGTTTCCTTGTAGTTGGCGACCACCCACAATTCACCCGGCACCACCGACATCAACTGCGTGCCGGCCGTCACATACTGCCCCAGGCGCACGCCGACTTCGCCCAGATGCCCGTCGCGCGGCGCACGGATGGCGGTATTGGCGAGATCGATCTCCGCGAGCTCGACGGACGCCTCTGCGCCGGCCACGGCTGCCTGCAGGGAACCGCGATTGACGATGATGGTGGCGAGCGACTGGCGGTTGACCTCGACCGCAGCCTCGGCCTGAGCCTCCGCCGCCTTGGCCTGCTCGAACGTCGCCTGCGCCGATTCGACCTCGCTGGTGGACGCGACGCTGCGGGCCGCAAGCTGGCTCACGCGCTCGGAGGCGAGTTCCGCCCGGCGCAACGCTGCCTTCGCACCGAGAACCTGCGCCTCGCTGGAGGCGATGCTGGCTTTGGCTGAGGCTTCCTGCTGGCGCGAATTGTCGAGAGCCGCCTTCTGCCCGGCGAGCGTCGCGCGGGCCTGCGCCACCTTCTGCTGGTAAATCCGCTCGTCGATGCGGGCAAGCACGTCGCCCTCCTTCACCGCCTGATAGTCGCGAACGGGAACCTCCACCACATAGCCCGCGACCTGCGGGCTCATGATGGTGACGTAGCCCTTCACATAGGCGTTGTCGGTGGTTTCCACCGAGGTAACGAAAGGCGGAAGTCGCCACGCATAGAGCACGAGCAAGACGCCGATGACGCCAGCGAGAAGGACGAGGATGGTAACGGGAGAGCGGGTGAGCTTGGACATGGCGGACTCTGCTTGAAGACGGCTTCAATGAAAGAATGGTGGCATCAGGCGGGAACGGCTGACGGGTCGGGAGATGCGACGAGGCGACGCCAGATCAGGTGACCGAAGAGAATGGCCAGCGAGATCGCGCAGCCGATGAAGATGATGAAGAATGCATCGTTATAGGCAAGCACATAGGCCTCGCGGCTGACCTGCTGCGTCAGGAGCTGCAAACCTTCGGCATTCAGCAGCGTCTTGTCGGTGATGACCTTGCCATAGGAGCCGGCGAGTTGCGTCACGCGATTGGCGACCAGCGGGTCGGACAGCATGATCTGCTCGGCCAGCAGGTTGGAGTGGAATTTCTCGCGGATGGTGACGAAGGTGCCGAGGGCGGCAGAGGCCATCAGGCTGCCGAGGCTCTGGGTGAAAAGGAAGATCACGATGAAGTTGACCACGTAGATCGGCCCCTTGGCGAGCGCCGCCCCGAAGCCCGTCGTCATCACCGGCGGCAGGAACATTGCCGCCCCCGCCGCGACCAGCGCCTGGCTGACATACATCTGCTCGGGCCGCGTGAGATTGGTCGACTGGCTGTCGAGCCACGCTCCCGCACCGATGAGGACCAGCGCGATGACATGGGCGAGATCGAGCTGTTTCTTCACCATGAGGAAGGTGCAGAACAGCCCGGCCGCGACCGAAGCTGCAAGCACGATCAGGTATAGAAACATCGTCTGGTCGTTCAGGAGGCCGATCTGCTGGTAGAAGCCCGACACGGTCGCCGTCTGCTCCGACGAGACGGTGCGAAACAGGATGAGGACGCCGGCCATGTGGATATTCGGCCAGGAAAAGATCCAGCGCAGGTCGAGCATGGGCTGTGACCGGTTGATCTCGATAGCGACGAAGAGCGAGAGGAGGCCGATGGCAGAGGCCAGCAGGACGCCGAGCCAGGGCGCCTCGAACCACCAGTAGAAGCGCCCGAGCGACAGAATGATGGCGAGACAGCCGAAGCCACCGGCAAGGATCAGATAGCTTAAGATATCGAGCGTCTGGATGACCTTGGCGCGTGGCGGCGCGGTGACGGGCAGCAGGTAGATGAAGGGAAGAGCGATCAGCGCCAGCGCCACCTCGAACGTATAAAGCGCGCGCCAGCCGCCATACTCCATCAAAGCGGGCGATATGATGCGGGCGAGCGGCGCGGACAGCAGCGTGTTCATGACCGCGAGGCTGAGGCCCATGGACAGCTTCTTCGCCGGTGGGAAGGCCTCCAGCATGTAGAGAATGCCGATGGTGGACAAAGGCGCGGCGGCGACGCCGTTGACGAAGCGGATGATCAGCGCCGAATGCAGATCCGACACGAAGAGATTGGCGAAGGCGGCAAAGACGAAGCATAGAATGCCAAGCTCGGCGAAGCGGCGCAGGCCATATTGCGTCCGGATTTTGAAGAGCGCCACCGACAGGCTGGCATAAGGCGCCATATAGGCCGCCGACAGCCAGGCGAGTTCGTTGACGGTCGCGGAGAAGGCACCCTGCAACTGGTAGAGATTGGCGTTGAGCAGGTTCATGCCGAGACCCTGCGTCAGGAACATCAGCACGGATGTGAACATGTACAGCGAGGCACGGCGGCGCGAAATATGCACGGCCGGCTGCGGCACGGTTGCCTGTTGGGTGGGTGCCTGTTGCGTAGATACCGGAGTGCTCTCCATGGCATCGGGCTCGGGAGCCGTCCGGTTCTCCGGCAAGGGCGTGTTGGTGCTGGTCACGAGACGCTCTCCCGCCCGATCAGTGTCATGTTGCCCGCCATGGCCGTCATCACAGCCAGCGCGGTTTCCTTGTCCTTGAGGCTGACGCCTGAGAGAAGGTCCGCGCGGATGCCGCAGGCGATGACCTCTATCTCCTCTGCCAGCGCGCGCCCCATCGGCGTCATGTGGATCTGCTTGGCCCGCCGGTCGGATTTTTCCACCCGGCGCTCGATGAAGCCCTGCGTCTCCATGCCGTCCAGAAGGCGCACGATCGTCGGCGTCTCGATCGCCAGCTCCTCGGCAAGCTCGCGCTGGTTCAGCCCGTCGCGGCGCGACAGCACGAAGAGCGCCCGCGCCCGCGACAGCGTGAGCCCGCGTTCCCTGACCTTTGCATCGAAGACGGCGCGGAGCTTCCGGTTCACGGATTGCAAGGCGTCGAACAAGGCGCGATTTGCGAGATCGTTCAACTGCTACTCTTTCCATACTAGTAGTGTGCTAACTATGTGCGGTCGAAGTAATACAGAATGCCGCCGGTTTCAAGCCATGGTCATGTCCGTCCACTGCGTTTCATGCGGCTGGCGTTTGGCGTATCCTTCCGAAACGATTCGCTGCCGCGGCGTGTATGGCGGTCGGTCAAGCAGAGATGGCGCAGGCGGGACCGATTTCCACCGTACCTTCCCTTTGGCTGTGGAGAGCGGTAACAGGCCGTCCCACCGCTTGACTCGGTGCCACGGTCAGCCAATCACAGGACCTCAAGCGGCCAAGACGAGAGATGACGATGAATGAAGCAGCGCGCAGAGTGGCGGCGATGAACCAGCAGCCCATGGAACCCCAGTACCGGGAAGCTCCGAGCAATATCGAGGCGGAACAGGCCCTGCTCGGCGCTATTCTCGTGAACAACGACGCCTTCTACCGCGTCTCGGACTTCCTGAAGCCGGTGCACCTGCACGAACCGCTGCACCGCAAGATCTACGAAGTCGCCGGCGACATCATCCGCATGGGCAAGACCGCCCATCCCGTGACCGTGAAGACATTCCTCGCGCCCGACCAGAAGGTCGGCGACATGACGATCTCGCAATATCTCGCGCAGCTTGCCGCCAATGCCGTGACGATCATCAATGCAGAGGATTACGGCCGGGCGATCTACGATCTCGCGCTACGCCGCTCGCTGATCACCATCGGCGAGGACATGGTCAACATCGCCTTCGACGCACCACTGGACATGCCGCCGCAGGGACAGATCGAGGATGCCGAGCGGCGCCTGTTCGAACTGGCGGAGACCGGCCGCTACGATGGCGGTTTCCAGGCGTTCAACGACGCCGTGGCGCTGGCCATCGACATGGCGGGGCAGGCCTTCGAGCGCGACGGGCACCTGTCGGGCATTTCCACCGGCATTCACTCGCTCGACGGCAAGATGGGCGGCCTGCAGCGCTCGGACTTGATCGTGCTTGCCGGACGCCCCGGCATGGGCAAGACGTCGCTCGCCACCAACATCGCCTATAACATCGCCGCCTCCTACGAGCCGGAGATCCAGGCCGATGGCTCCTACAAGGCCAAGAATGGCGGCGTCGTCGGGTTCTATTCGCTCGAAATGTCGTCCGAACAGCTGGCGACCCGTATCATTTCCGAACAGACCGAAGTCTCCTCCTCCAAGATCCGCCGCGGCGAGATCACCGAGCACGACTTCGAGAAGCTGGTCGCCTGCGCCCAGATGATGCAGAAGGTGCCGCTCTATATCGACCAGACCGGTGGTATTTCGATTGCCCAGCTGTCCGCCCGGGCACGCCGCCTGAAGCGCCAGCGGGGCCTCGACTGCCTCGTGGTGGACTATATCCAGCTGATGACCGGCGCCGGAAAATCCGGCGAGAACCGCGTGCAGGAAATCACCCAGATCACGACGGGCCTGAAGGCGCTCGGCAAGGAGCTGAACGTTCCGATCATCGCGCTGTCCCAGCTTTCGCGTGCGGTGGAAAGCCGTGAAGACAAGCGTCCGCAGCTTTCCGACCTTCGCGAATCGGGCTCGATCGAGCAGGACGCCGACGTTGTGCTCTTCGTGTTCCGCGAGGAATACTACGTGAAGAACATGGAGCCCCGCGACGAGTTCGACCCGAAATACGAGGAATGGAAGCAGACCTTCGAGAAGGTGAAAGGCACCGCCGACGTCATCATCGCCAAGCAGCGCCACGGCCCGACCGGCACGGTGAAGCTCGCCTTCCAGTCCGAGTACACCCGCTTCACCGACCTCGCCGACCCCTCGTTCACGCAGTACGAGGAGCATTGATCGGGCTTTGAAGGGCGAACCAGCGCGTTCCCCCACCGCGTTCTACATGCCGGCTGCCCGCAACATCGCGACGGTGAAAACCCCCGTTGCGACCGCGGCCAGCAGTGGCAGCCGTGTTGCGGCGGCAGCGGTGACGATGGTCGCAGCCGTTTCCGAAGGCCCGGTTGCGAATGCCGTCGGCGTGATCACCGCCATGAGAACGGCGGGTGGAATGGCACTCATGGCGCGGCGCACACGCGGGCGGAGCGCGACATGACCGATCAGCACGAGCCCCGCGAGCCGCGTCATCGCGGTAGCTCCGGCCATTGCCGTGATGGCCAATAGCGTGGCGCCATTCAGAGCGAGGAACGGAACGGCTTCCAAAGTCGAAGTCATGAGGAAGCCGCCTCATCGCCCGCGTCGATGAAGGTGGCTACAGCCAGGCCAGCAGCCGCGCCGACAGCGATGTACCAGACGCCGGGAACGAACCTGTGCACCAGCAAGGCCGCCGCCGCGCTCGCTGCAAGCGTGAAACCCGCCTGCCGGTCTTTCCAGAACCCGATGACCAGCACGACGAAGACGGCCGGAAAGGCAAAGTCGAGCCCGACCGTCCTTGGATCGCCAAGGAATGCGCCCACCGTTGCGCCAAGAAGCGTGGAAAGCACCCATGCTCCATAAAAAGGGACGACAAGACCGGCAAAAAACGAGGGTGTCAGCGGCGCAAGCCGGCTGCGAACCTCGGCCATTGCCCAGATCTCATCCGCCAGAAACAGCATGGCAACACCTCGGCCGGTCGGGGAGAAGCCCTGCATCCCGCGCCCGAGCGACGCACTCATCAGCACATGCCGGATATTGACGAGCAAGGCGGCGGCGCCAACGGCGCTCCAGGATGCGGGATGGCTCCAGATATCCATGGCGACGAACTGCGATCCACCGGCAAAGACCAACACACTCATCAGCGTTGCTTCAAGCGGCGAGAGCCCCTTGGTCGCAGCCACCGACCCGAACACCAGACCGATGGGGATCAGGGCAACGATCAGCGGTGTGATCGCCCGCATGCCGTTCAGGAAGCCGTCATCCTCATCTGTCCGTATTTTCGCCATGACACTGTCTCCGCTGTTCGGAAAGCGTCTTACGGTGTCAGCTCAAGCATCGTCTTGAACGAAAGTGATGCGCACAGGCTGCACAGACGAACGGCTACCGGGCGCGAAACTGCCCCGGCGTCAGCCCCGTTCGCGCCTTGAAGTGGCGTGTGAAATGAGCCTGATCGGCAAAGCCGCAATCGAACGCAACCGTAGAAGGCGTGGCTCCGAAGCGCAGCAGCCGACGCGCCTCACGAATACGGCAATCCGTGAGAAAGGCATGCGGCGTGACGTAATAGGCCCGTCGGAAGGCCCGGATGAGATGCGCACGGCTGAGGCCGGCGATGCGCGCCAGCTCCACCAATCCAACATCCTGACGAAAATGCTCTTTCAGATAATCGCGTGCACGCGCAACGGCCGTGGCTTCCCGGGTGTCGATCGGCTGGAGGATGAGGCTACCGTGACGCTGAAACATTGCGGCCAGAACCGTATAGATGCTTTCGTCGGCTTCCAGCGCCCCGACCCGCATCTCAAGCGTCCGGTGCGCGCGCTGAAAGGCTGCGGCGAGCGGGGCATCGTGCAGGATCTGGCGGGAAAATGCCGGGGACGGGTGAAGCGTGCGGCCGGTAACATCCTCCAGGATCTCGCGCAGAAGGGCGGCATCCGGGTAGATCATCCTGTAGCGGTAGCCATCGCTTCCCGGCACGCCATCGTGAAACTCCCCGGGGTTGATCAGATAGAGATCGCCCGGCCCGGACGCTTCGCGGCTGCCGCGAATCGTCGCGATCTGGCTGCCGCGCTCGATGGCTCCGATGCTGAACGTATCATGCGCATGGGGCGCAAAGGCGTGGGTCACGAAGGTCGCGCTGAGGCACTCCATGCCCATGAGGCTCGGCTCACGCCAGAACACAGTCTGCTCGGCCTGCGAAAGCGGCATCACCTCCGCCGCCTGTTCCTGGGATACGTTCTGCATCAGGCAACGATAGCGTAGGACGTGAATGCGATCTTGAACAAAAGTGACGCGACGCCACGCGAAGCGCCAATAGCGGCTTCCGCTTGCTCCGCCAGTCCTGCGGGGCTATCTGGTTTCAGGCTTGAATGCGCGACCTCGGAGGTACCCATGGACGACGTCTTTTCCGCTGCGGCGAACCGCCTGACCATCGACCTGCAGGCGCTGGCCGACAACTGGCGACAGATGCAGGCGCGGTCGGGAGCTGCGCGGGCGGCGGCCGTGCTCAAGGCGGATGCCTATGGGATCGGTGTCGAGGCGGCAGCTGAGACGCTTTACCGCGCAGGGGCGCGTGATTTCTTCGTGGCAAACGCCGAAGAGGGCGTGAACCTGCGGCCGCTCGTGCCGGATGGCCGCATCTATGTTCTTGCCGGCCTGTGGCCGGGCATCGAACCGTTGTTCTTCGAAAACGGACTGGTGCCGGTGATCAATTCCGAGGAGCAGCTTGCCTTCTTCATGGCAGCGCTTTCCGAACATGGCGATCACCCCTGCGTGCTGCATGTGGATACGGGCATGAACCGGCTCGGCCTCTCCATGGAGGAAGCCATGGCGCTTGCCTCCGACCCGGCACGCCCGGCGAGCTTTTCACCCATGCTGGTCATGAGCCACCTCGCCTGCGCCGACGATCCCGCTCATCCGCTGAATGCCCGGCAGCTTGCCGCGTTCCGCGAGGTGAGCGCCGCCTTCGATGGTGTCGAAGCGAGCCTCGCGAATTCCGCAGGCGTGCATCTCGGACCCGACTATCATTTCGACCTGACCCGCCCCGGCATCGCCACCTATGGCGGCGAGGCTGTGAGCGGCATGGCCAACCCGATGACGCCGGTGGTGACGGCGGAGGCGCGTATCATCCAGGTACGCTCCGTGGCGAAAGGCGGCTCGGCCAGCTATGGCGCGACGACCACCTTCGTCCGCGACAGCCGCATCGCCATCGCCTCGGTCGGGTATGCCGATGGCTATCACCGGTCGGTTTCCGGCAGCGGGGTGACCCTGAGACAGGCCGCGCCCTCCGGCGCCCATGGATTCCTGCACGGCCACAAAGTGCCCCATGTCGGCCGCGTCACCATGGACCTCAGCCTGTTCGACGTGACGGATCTGCCGGAAAATGCCGTCCGTGCAGGCGATTACATCGAACTCTTCGGGCGTAACATCGCGCTTGACGATGTGGCGCGCGCTGGCGGAACGATCGGCTACGAACTGCTCACCAGCCTCGGCCACCGCTACGATCGCGCCTATCGCGAAGCCGACGAGGAAGTTTGACGCGGTATCTTGGAAAGCCGTTCGAGATGCGCTAGAAGAGAACAAAAGGAGATCAGCATGACTGACATCCGTTTGAGTGACGAAGACCGCGCCTTCATCGAAGGGCAGCTACAGACGGGCGCCTACCGCACCGCCGATGACGTGATCCGGGCCGGACTTCAGGTTCTGCGCGAGGAAGACGAGGAACTGCGGCGCCTGATCGAGGTCGGCGAGGACGATTTCAAGGCAGGGCGATACGTCACGTTCGAGAAGGCCGGCGACTTGAAGAAACATATCCTCGCACTCGCACGGGAACGACAAGATGTTCGCTCGACGCCTGAACATGAGCCGTCGCGCACTGAAAGACCTGGCGGACGCTTTTGAGTACATTGCAGAGGAGAACCCGGTTGCAGCCGACGCCTTCATAACCGATCTAACGGATCACGTCGAAAGAATGGCAGGCCTCGGCCTTATCGGCACGAGCCGCGGTGCCGTTCCCGGTCTCCGATGTTTTGTCTATCGCGAGCGCTGCATCTATTTTTTCGTCACAGAAACGGAACTGAACGTCGCGCGCGTCCTCCACGGCCGCCGAACCATCTCCGCATCCACCTTTACCGAAAGCGATACCGACTGAATGGCCAAGGCCAGAACGAATTTCATCTGCCAGAACTGCGGCACCGTCACATCCCGCTGGGTGGGAAAGTGCGAGGGCTGCGGACAGTGGAACACCATTGTCGAGGAAGATCCGCTTGGCGGCATCGGCGGTGGTCCGGGCAAGACGCCGAAGAAGGGCCGTCCGGTGGCCCTGACCACCCTTTCCGGCGAAACCGAGGATGCTCCGCGCATCACGACCGGTATCTCGGAGTTCGACCGGGCGCTTGGAGGCGGCTTCGTGCGCGGGTCGGCCGTGCTGATCGGCGGCGATCCCGGCATCGGCAAATCCACGGTTCTCATGCAGGCGGCCGCAGCTCTTTCGCGAAACGGCCATCGCATCATCTATGTCTCGGGCGAAGAGGCGGTGGCGCAGGTTCGGCTGCGAGCTCAAAGGCTTGGCGCTGCGGATACGGACGTCCTGCTGGCCGCCGAAACCAATGTCGAGGATATTCTGGCAACGGTCGCGGAGGGCAAGCGACCGGATCTCTTCATCGTCGATTCCATCCAGACGCTCTGGAGCGATGTCGTCGATTCGGCGCCCGGCACCGTCACACAGGTTCGAACCGGTGTGCAGGCGATGATCCGGTTTGCCAAGCAGACCGGCGCCACCGTCGTGCTCGTCGGCCATGTGACCAAGGAAGGGCAGATCGCAGGCCCGCGCGTCGTGGAGCACATGGTCGATGCCGTTCTCTACTTCGAGGGCGACCGCGGGCATCACTACCGCATCCTGCGCACGGTGAAGAATCGTTTCGGGCCGACCGACGAGATCGGCGTGTTCGAGATGTCCGACAAGGGGCTGCGCGAGGTTACCAATCCGTCGGAGCTTTTCCTCGGGGAGCGCAACGCGAAATCCCCGGGTGCTGCCGTGTTTGCCGGCATCGAGGGCACGCGGCCGGTGCTGGTGGAAGTGCAGGCGCTGGTGGCGCCGACCTCGCTCGGAACGCCGCGCCGGGCCGTGGTCGGATGGGATTCGGCGCGGCTGTCGATGATCCTCGCGGTTCTGGAGGCGCATTGCGGCGTGCGGCTTGGACAACACGACGTCTATCTCAACGTGGCCGGAGGATACCGTATCGCGGAGCCTGCAGCCGACCTTGCCGTCGCTTCCGCACTGGTTTCCTCGCTTGCCGGTCTTGCCCTTCCCACCGATTGCGTTTATTTCGGCGAAATCAGCCTGTCCGGGGCCATCCGGCCGGTTGCGCATACGGCCCAGCGTCTGAAGGAATCCGAGAAACTCGGCTTCTCGCAAGCTGTCCTGCCTTCCGCCTCCCCCGACCTGCCCAAGGGCTCGGGCATGGCGTTGGGCGAGATGGAAAGCTTGCCGGATCTGGTCGCGCGCATCGCCGGCTCCAAGGGTGCCCTACGGCAGACGGATGAGGACGATTGACCGGACGGCGGAACCCCGTCAAGCCGGCCTTTCGGCCATTCCCGAGAATATCGGGCCAAAGCATATCGGGACACGGCCGCCGTTTCGGTATACATGCTCCGTCCGGTTCCGCCATAGATCGGAGCCGGGTTCAAGCGCGGTGACTGCAGATGCCCCGGTGCGGACCCCGCCTGGCGCTTGTTCGGAGTAGGACGACCATGCCCATAACCATTCTCGACGGGATCGTGATCGGTGTCGCGCTGTTCTCGGCCGTCCTTGCGATGGTCCGCGGATTCTCGCGCGAGGTGCTTTCGGTCGCGAGCTGGCTCGGCGCCGCAGCAGCCGCCTATTTCCTCTATCCCTACCTGAAGCCCTACGCGGCCCAGTACACGACGAGCGATGCCATCGCCACGGCCGGTTCGGCCGGCGTCATCTTTCTCGTTGCCCTGATCATCATCTCCTTCATCACGATGCGGATTGCGGATTTCATCATCGACAGCCGCATCGGCGCACTCGACCGTACGCTTGGCTTTCTGTTCGGTGCAGCGCGCGGCGTGCTCCTGATCGTCGTCGCCATGCTGTTCTTCAACTGGATCGTGAAGCCCGAGCAGCAGCCGACATGGGTCATCCAGGCAAAGTCGAAGCCGTTGCTGGACAATCTCGGCGCCAAGCTGGTGGCCCTACTTCCGGAAGATGTCGGCACCACCGTCGTCAACCGCCTGACCGGCAAGCCAACGCCCGAGGGAGAGCTGGACGGCACGACGCCGCCGAACGAGCCGGTGCCGTCGGACGATGCTCCGGCCCTTGCGCCTGCTTCGCCGACGACCAACAACTGACGCTGCTGCGCCAGACATCCCAGCCCGCTTTGCGGGCTGTTGTCGTTTCATTGCCCGTTCCGCCAGTAAAGCTGGTTGAAGACACGATGACGCGCTACGATATGCCAACCGCACCCGCCGAGAAAAAGGTGATACCGCGATGACCCTGCCCCATTCCACCGCTTCTGCCGCCGCCAGCCTGCGTGCGCGCGAGATCCATGACGAGATCGACGGCGATACGCTGCACGAAGAGTGCGGCGTTTTCGGTATTCTCGGGCATGAGGACGCAGCCACGCTGACGGCGCTCGGCCTGCATGCGCTCCAGCATCGCGGACAGGAAGCAGCGGGCATCGTCACCTTCGACGGGCGGCAGTTCTACACCGAGAAGCGGATGGGTCTCGTCGGCGACCACTACACGGATCCCGCAACGCTTGCCAAGCTGCCCGGCTTCATCAGCATCGGCCATACCCGCTACTCGACAACAGGCGAAGTGGCACTGCGCAACGTGCAGCCGCTCTTTGCCGAACTCGAGGTGGGCGGCATCGCAATCGCGCATAACGGCAACCTGACGAACGGCCTGACGCTGCGCCGCCAGCTGATCGCCGATGGCGCCATCTGTCAGTCGACGTCGGACACCGAAGTCGTCCTGCACCTCATCGCCCGCTCCAAGCATGCCGGCTCCGGCGAACGGTTCGTCGATGCGATCCGCCAGGTCGAGGGCGGCTATTCGATGCTCGCCATCACCCGCACCAAGCTCATGGCGGCGCGCGACCCCTACGGCATCCGCCCGCTTGTCATGGGCGAGCTCGACGGCAAGCCGATCTTCGCCTCCGAAACCTGCGCGCTCGACATCATCGGCGCCAAGTTCGTCCGCGATGTCGAGAACGGCGAAGTCGTGATCTGCGAGATCCAGCCGGACGGCTCGATCTCGATCGAATCGCGCAAGGCGGAAGCGCCGATGCCGGAGCGGCTCTGCCTGTTCGAATATGTCTATTTCGCCCGGCCCGATTCGGTCGTCGGCGGCCGCAACGTCTATGTCGCCCGCAAGAACATGGGTATCAACCTTGCCAAGGAAGCGCCCGTCGAGGCCGATGTGGTCGTTCCGGTTCCCGATGGCGGCACCCCGGCTGCGATCGGCTTTGCGCAGGCGAGCGGCATCCCGTTCGAACTCGGCATCATCCGCAACCATTATGTCGGGCGCACCTTCATCGAGCCGACCCAGCAGATCCGCGCCTTCGGCGTGAAGCTGAAACATTCCGCCAACCGCGCCATGATCGAGGGCAAGCGCGTGGTGCTGATCGATGATTCGATCGTGCGCGGCACGACATCGCTGAAGATCGTCCAGATGATCCGCGAGGCCGGCGCGCTGGAAGTACACATCCGCGTGGCGAGCCCGATGATCTACCATCCGGACTTCTACGGGATCGACACGCCCGACGCCGAGAAGCTGCTGGCCAACCAGCATGCGGACCTTGCCTCCATGTGCGCCTTCATCGGCGCGGACTCGCTGGAGTTCCTGTCCATCGATGGCCTCTACCGGGCTGTCGGCGGCGAGCCGCGCAACCCCAAGGCGCCGCAGTTCACCGATCATTACTTCACAGGCGACTATCCGACGCGCCTTCTCGACCGCGAAGCGACCAGCAATGTGCGCAAGCTGTCCGTCATGGCGAGCAACGGCTGAAGCATGAGTCCGATCGACCTGAAGGGGCGCATTGCCCTCGTCACCGGAGCCTCGCGCGGCATCGGCTATTTCACGGCTCTCGAGCTCGCCCGTGCCGGCGCGCAGGTGATTGCCTGTGCGCGAACGGTCGGCGGGCTTGAGGAACTGGATGATGCGGTCAAGGCCGATGGCGGGCTGCCGGTCACGCTTGTGCCGTTCGACCTGGGCGACATGGACGCAATCGACCGGCTGGGCGCGGCCATCCACGAGCGCTGGGGCCGGCTCGACATCCTCGTCGCCAATGCCGGCGTGCTCGGTACGATTTCGCCGATCGGCCATGTCGAAGCGAAAGTGTTCGAGAAGGTCATGGCCATCAACGTCACGGCGACGTGGCGGCTGATCCGGACGGTTGAGCCATTGATGGTCCAGTCGGATGCCGGGCGGGCGCTCATCCTCTCCTCGTCGGCCGCGCACAAGTGCAAACCGTTCTGGGGCCCCTACTCCGTCTCCAAGGCGGCCGTCGAGGCGCTGGCGCGAACATGGGCCGGGGAAACCCAACGCCTGCCACTGCGCATTCTCTCGGTCGACCCGGGCGGCACGCGCACAGCGATGCGGGCGCAGGCCATGCCCGGCGAGGATCCGGAAACGGTTCCGCATCCCTCCGAAGTCGCCCGCGCGCTCCTGCCGCTCGTCGGCCCGGATCAGACGGAGACCGGCAAGCTGTTCATCGTCCGCGAGAAGCGGATCGTGGATTATCGCCTGCCGGATTAGTCTCTACAGTCCCATCACGAGTCTGAGCGCGATCGCAAACATCACGATGCCGATGATCGCCTCCAGAATGCGCCACGCCGCCGGCTTCTCGAAGAGCGGCCGCAGGCGGCGGGCACCGTAGCCGAGCGAGAAGAAAAACAGGAAAGAGGCGGACATCGCGCCGACGGCAAAGGCGGTCTGCGCGCCGGGAAACCGCGTCGAGATGGTGCCGAGCAGAACGACGGTATCGAGATAGACGTGCGGGTTGAGCCAGGTCAGCGCCAGGCAGGTCGCAAGCGTAACACCGAGGCCACGTCCCGTCTGGCCGGCGATATCGAGAGCACCGGACGCACGAACGGCCGACAGCAGGCTGCGCGCACCGTAGACGAACAGGAAGGCGGCACCGCCGTAGCGCATGAACGGGTCGATTCCGGGGAGGATCTGCGCGATCTGCCGGAAGCTTGTGACACCAAGGGCGATCAGGGCAGCATCGGACACCGCGCAGGCGAGGCAGACGGCGAAGATATGCTCGTTGCGCAGACCCTGCCGCAGCACGAAGGCGTTCTGCGCGCCGATGGCCACGATGAGAGTGAGGCCCATTGCGAGACCGGTCGTAAAGGCGCCTACGGTCATATCGTCGAGCAGTGAGGCAGGCGGCATCGATATCTCCCGAGGTTGCGTGAACCTCGATAGCTTCCGCCACCGGATTAGGATAGTTAAAGATTCTAACCATAATGAAGGAGAGCTAACGTTGCTCGACTATACCTCGCTTCGGGCGGTGTCTGCCGTCGTGCAGACGGGGAGTTTCGAAAAGGCGGCTCGCCTGCTGAACGTCACGCCGTCTGCCATCTCCCAACGGGTGAAGACGCTGGAGGAGCGATTGGGGACGGCGCTCATCATCCGCGGGTCACCCTGCGCGGCGACAGAGAAGGGCGCATGGCTCTGCCGGCATATGGAGACGGTGGGTATGCTGGAGAGCGAGCTCTTGACCCACCTGCCGGCCCTTGCCGATCCGCTTTCGCCGGGCGCCCGGATCACCCTGCACATCGCCACCAATGCCGACAGCCTCGCCACGTGGTTCCTGTCAGCGGCATCGACGTTCTCCCGCGCATCACTGCATCTTCTGAACATCGCGGTTGACGATCAGGACCATACGGCGGAGTGGCTGCAACAGGGGCGCGTGCTGGCGGCCGTGACGTCACTGGAAGCGCCGGTTTCAGGCTGTCGCCGGACGCCTCTCGGCGCCTTGCGTTATCACGCGACAGCAAGCCCGGCTTTCGTGGAACGATATTTCGCGCAGGGTCTGACCTCGACCGCCCTGGCTCAGGCACCGGCGCTGACCTTCAACCAGAAGGACAGGCTTCAGAGCCGCTGGCTCCGGCAGGCGCTCGGCGAGGAGCCGGTATGCCCCACGCACTGGCTACCCTCGACGCAGAGCTTCGTCGAAGCGAGCCTCTCGGGAATGGGGTGGGGCATGAACCCGGAGATCCTCGTCGGCGACCACCTGGCCAGCGGCCGGCTGGTCGCGCTTGTTCCCGATACGCCGCTGGATGTCCCGCTGTACTGGCAGATCAACCGGCTTGCGGGCGACCAGTTGACCGCGTTGACGCGGGCGGTGGTCGATACGGCGCGGGCCGTGCTTCACCCCTCGTAACGCTCACGGCCATCGGCCGCAGGCTTATTGCCCCGGCAGGCCGTCGTCCCGCACACCCTCCGGGTGCTCCGGCCATTTGCTGCCGTACTTCTTCTTCCACGCGCGGGCGCCGAAGGGAAGTGTGGCGAGATAGGCGATAGCGGTGATGACCATGGTTTCCCAGGTGAAGCTCATCAGGGTCGCGACATAGATGACCACGGCGAGGATCACCGGCAGCACGAGATCGCGCCGGACGCGGTTTTCCGACTTGCCGGACCAGACCGGCAGGCGGCTGACGAGCAGGAAGGCGATGAGCAGCGTATAGGCCGAGAAGATGATGCCCATGGTGCGGTTGGGCTCGATGCCGATGAGGCCGAGATAGACCGGCAGGAGCACCAGCATGGCGCCGGCGGGCGCGGGAACGCCGACGAAATATTCCGACTGCCATTTCGCCTTGATGTCGCGCTCCGCCATCACGTTGAAGCGCGCCAGCCGCAGGCCGGCGGCGATGACGTAGATCAGCGCCGCGATCCAGCCGATCGACTTGGCTTCGTCCAGCACATAGGCAAAGAGGACCAAGGCCGGCGCTACGCCGAAATTGACGATGTCGGCGAGCGAATCCATCTGCACGCCGAATTTCGACGTCGCTTTCAGGAGCCGCGCGATACGTCCATCCACACCATCGAGGAATGCCGCCACCAGCACCATGGCGACTGCCAGTTCAAAGCGGCCTTCGAAGGCCAGCCGCACGCCGGTGAGGCCGGCGCAGATGGCAAGGACCGTGATCAGGTTGGGTATGAGCAGACGCAACGGGATCTCCCGCAGGCGCGGCCCGCGCGCCTCGTCGTCGTTCGGCCCGTTCGGTTCGTAGGGGGGAAACGGCGTCGTATCCATGGCGCTTGGGTCCTCGGGAGCACAGGCGGGACACATCGTCCCAGCAGAAGAATTGCAGTTCAACATAGCGCTGCGGCAGAAGGCTTCCAGCACCATCGCATGTCACCTGATCAAAGCGACCTGATCGGGTGACCTCGTCTCAGGGATCAATCGCGGCGGCCGAGGGTCGGACCCTTTTCGGAACCGAATTCGGCCAGCACGGTCTCGCCGGCAATGGCGAGCTGTCCAAGGCTCACACGCGGCTCGGCGCCGGCAGGCAGGAAGACATCGAGGCGCGAGCCGAAACGGATGAGACCGAACCGCTGACCGGCCTGCAGCTGCTCGCCCTGCGACGACCAGCAGATGATGCGCCGGGCGACGAGACCGGCAATCTGCACGGTGCCGATGGCGCCATGCGCCGTCTCTATGACGAGGCCGTTGCGCTCGTTCTCGCTGCTGGCCTTGTCGAGTTCGGCATTAACGAACTGGCCTGCGCGATAGGCGATGCGCGTGATGGTGCCGCGCATCGGGGCACGGTTCACGTGACAATTGAAGACGTTCATGAAGACGGAGATGCGCAGCATCGGCTCGAAGCCGAGGCCGAGCTCTTCCGGGGGAACGATGTGAGCAATGGACGAGACGCGCCCATCGGCCGGGCTGATGACGAGATCGTCATCAACAGGCGTTACGCGCTCGGGGTCTCGGAAGAAATAGGCGCACCATGCTGTGAGGATGAAGCCGATCCAGAGCAGCGGCTCCCACAGGAAGCCGAGAAGAAGGGAGACGACGAAGAACCCGGCAATGAACGGATAACCGGCCTTGTTGATCGGCACCAGCGTGTTGCGAACGGACGTGATCAGGCTCATGAGGGCAGCGTCTCCATTAAACTCCGCTCCTGCACCTATAGGGAAATGTCCCCTGCGGCAACAATCGCTGTTATCAGGAAGATATGGAGCATCGTTGCCGAAACGGTAGCGTCGCAACGCACGAAACCCGCGGCGAGGAACAGGATCTCCCGACGTTTACGCCCAAGACTGCGGAAACCCTGTTATACCGCCGGAGGGCGACGGGTGACGATGCCGAGGTCGTCTTCGTCCTGCACCTTCTTCAGCTGTTCGGCGGCCTGGGTCGCTTCGCGCTGACGGCTCCACATGGAGGCGTATAGCCCGTCGCGGTCGATCAACTCGCCGTGCGTGCCGCGTTCAGCGATGACGCCGTCCTTGAGAACGATGATTTCGTCTGCCTGGATGACGGTGGAGAGGCGGTGGGCGATGACCAGCGTCGTCCGGTTGCGCGAGACGATATCGAGCGCGGCCTGGATCTCCTGCTCCGTGCGGGTATCGAGCGCCGAGGTCGCCTCGTCGAGGATGAGAATTGGCGGGCTTTTCAGCACCGTGCGGGCGATGGCCACGCGCTGTTTCTCGCCGCCCGACAGCTTCAGTCCGCGTTCGCCGACCATGGCGTCGTAGCCCTCCGGCAGCGTCTCGATGAAAGTGCCGATCTGCGCGATCTCGGCGGCGGCCTCCACCTCTGCCTGCGAGGCGGAAATGCGGCCGTAGCGGATATTGTAGGCGATGGTATCGTTAAACAGAACCGTATCCTGCGGCACCATGCCGATCGCCGCGCGCAGGCTCTTCTGCGTCAGACTGCGCACGTCCTGCCCGTCGATGGTGATCGACCCCTGCTGCACGTCGTAGAACCGGTAAAGAAGGCGTGACAAGGTGGATTTCCCCGCCCCGGAAGGGCCGACGACTGCGACGGTCTTGCCGGCCGGCACCTCGAAGCTGATGCCCTTCAGGATCGGGCGTGCCGGATCGTAGGCGAAATGCACGTCCTTGAACACGATAGCGCCCTTGTCGATGGCGAGTTCGCGCGCCCCGGGACAGTCGACCACCTCGGCCTGCACTTCGAGAAGATCGAACATCTGCTCGATATCCGTCAGGCCCTGCCGGATTTCGCGATAGACGAAACCGATGAAGTTGAGCGGGATCGAGAGCTGCATCAGCATGGCATTGATGAAGACGAAATCGCCGATGGTCTGCTCGCCGCGCTGCACCGCGAGCGCGGACATGATCATCATGACGGCCGTGCCAAGGCCGAAGATCAGAGCCTGACCGAAGTTCAGCCAGCCGAGCGAGGTCCAGACCTGCGTTGCCGCCTTCTCGTAGCGCGCCATCGACTGGTCGAAGCGCGTCGCCTCCATCTGCTCGTTGCCGAAATATTTGACGGTCTCGAAGTTGAGCAGCGAGTCGATCGCCTTGGTGTTGGCGTCCGTGTCGCTGTCGTTCATCGAGCGGCGGATGGAAATGCGCCAGTCGCTCGCCTTGATGGTGAACCAGATGTAGACCGCAACCGTGATGGCGGTGACCAGCAGGTAGGAGAAACCATAGCCCCACCAGAAGATCGCCGCCGTCAGCAGAAATTCGATCAGCGTCGGCACGGTATTGAGAATGGTGAACCGGACGATCGTCTCGATGCCCTTCGTGCCGCGTTCGATGATGCGCGACAGTCCGCCGGTGCGGCGCTCCAGATGGAAGCGCAGCGAGAGCTGATGCATGTGGACGAAGGTGCGATAGGCCAGCTGGCGCACGGCATGCTGGCCGACACTGGCAAAGAGCGCATCGCGCAACTGATTAAGCCCGGCTTGCAGGAGACGCGCCAGATTGTAGGCCACGACCAGCATCAGGGCGCCGGTCATGACAGCCGGAAGCACTCCGGTCATGTCGGCGCGACCGTTCAGCGCGTCGGTCGCCCATTTGAAGAAATAGGGGACGAGCAGCAGCACGACCTTGGCGATCAGCAGGATCACCGTTGCCCAGACCACGCGCATCTTCAGGTCGGCGCGGTCGCTCGGCCACATATAGGGCCACAGGTTGAGGATGGTCTGGAGCGGATTGCCGGCATCGGCCGACACGGTCTTCTTCTGGTCCGTCATGTCTCTTCGATTTCCAGCCGGCAGGGCCGTGCGGCCGACGGCGGGAGCGCCGGTCAAACGTGCGAACGGCGCCCTCCCGCGGAAGGCGCCGTTCGCGTCGATCATCACATAGGCTTCCCCGGCGGCCGCGGCAATGGCCTTGCCGACATGGCTCTGCTTGCTGCCGCAAGGCGTCTCACGGCGAAGCGCGAAATCGTCAGGGCGCGTGCTGCATATGCCGGCGGTGGATTTTCTCCGACTCCGCATCCGGCATCGCCGTGTCCGGCACGCCGAAGACCTGACCCGGCAGAATGCGGTCGGGATCGAGAATCTGCTCTTCGTTGGCGACGTAGATCGTGGTGTAGCGCACGCCGGCGCCATAGACGCGACGGGAGATCTGCCACAGCGTATCGCCACGGCGGATGATCACCGAGCTTTTGCTCTGCTGGAGCGGCGCCTGCTGCACCGTCTGCGGCTCACCGCTCGCCGTCTGCGAGGACGGGGAAGCGGTGTTCGCAACGGGCTGGCCTGCCGCAGGCTCTCCCGTCATGGGCTGAACCGGCGCGGGCTGAACTGTCGTGCTCTGCTCTGTCATGCCGGCGGGGTTGTTCGCCGCAACGCGAGGCGCGGTTTCCAGCACACGGGCCATGGCGGTGTCCAGACGGCCGAGCGCCGCACCGACGGATGCAGCATCACGCGGCAGCGGCTTGAGGATCGCAAGCGCCTCCCCGGCTGCCTTCGTGGTCGCATTGACACGGTCGGTCACATCGGCCTGCATGCCAGCGACCGGCTTGACGCCTGCAAGCGATGTCAGCGCGATTTCGGTGGCGGAGCGCGCGGCTGCAAGCTGGTCGAGACCGGGTCGCTTGCCGTCGGCATAAAGCCCCTTCAGAAGCGCGAACGCCTTGGCGGCCTCCATGCGCGAGGCATCGAAGATGGCGCCGTCGAAGGCGGGATCGGAGCCACTTGCGGGCGTTTGGGCGACGGCAGAGATCTGGTCGCCTTCCGGACGTTCGAAGGGAACGGCCGCACGCATCTGCACCTTTCCATCGGTGCCGACCATATCGACCCGTATGACGTGCTGGCCTACGGAAAGCGCGATTTCACCATCGATGACGAAGCGCCCCTGCGCATCCGCCTTGCCCTCGCCAACCACCTGATCGTCCGCATAGACGCGCACGGTCGAGCCCGGACGGGCCGTGCCGGCGACGAACAGCTTGCGGCCTTCGATTTCCACGGCGGATACGGCAACCGGCGAGGACGGGGTGCCCTGCGAAGAGGTGCCGTTCACGGGAGCGGGAACGGATGTCGATGGCGCAGGCGTCTGAAGAGCCGCTTGGTCGCCCGCAGCTGGCGCCGCACCCGGCGATGCCGCCGGAGGTGGCGTTGCCGGTGTTGTTGCAGGCGTCGTTGCAGGTGCCGACAGCTCGCCCGGCGCGGTCAGGATACGGCTTGCCTGCCCGGGTTTCGTCACCATGGCAAGAAGCTGGCCGTTATCGACCTTGGGAATGGAGACGGTGGCGACTTCGTCGGACGCGGTGACGGCGCCGGAAGGTGTCGTGCTGCGCAGCGTCAGCTGATAGTCGCCCGGCGGAAGCGGTTTGTCGAAGACGGCCGCGAAATCACCGGTATTGCCGACATCGGCCGTACCGACGACCGCATTGCCGTTGACGATCTCAAGCTTGCTGTTGGGTTCGGCACGTCCGGCGATGACGGTGGAGCCATCGGGCTCAACGCGCAGCACGTCGAAGCGCGGCGCGTCCGTCCCATCGGCCGTCTCGGTCGGTGCAGGGTCGCCGGAGGGCGCCGGCTGCGCCGCATTTGGCGCGACGGTGCCCGGCTGCGTGGAGGGAACGGAGGCCGGCGCACTCGTAGCGCTTGCGGCATCGCCGGCACCGGGGCGGTTGCCCTTGGCATCGGCCGTCGTGGTGTCGCCATTGCCCGGAAGCGCGCCGGGCGCAGCCTCGGCGGTCGCAGGGGGGCTGGCCGGAGGCGTGCCTTCGGCACGTGTCGGTGCCGCCTCGTCACCGACATTGGGCAACACGACGAAGATCATCAAAAGCGTGGCGACTGCCAGCACGACGAGCGCGACCAGTCCTGCCGTATTCTTCCTCATGCACCCTCTCCACCACGGAGGTTTCGGCCGATCATGATCGCCGAAAACGCCTGCCGTGTTCTGCAGCCCGACCATGGGCCATATCGTCTCGCGCGCATGCGGCTCCGCACCCCGCGCATCTCTTGAAATTGCTAGCGATATCCAGCCTTTTCCACAAGCAGCGATGCATGTTCTGCGGCTTCGCCCGGACCTTTTTGCACGTTTTGCCTGTTCCGTACCTTGACGCGGTGCGGGACCGGATGTCTGCTTCCCTCATGAGCGATCAAACTGTTCCGATTCGATCCATCTGCGTCTATTGCGCGTCCCAGCCCGGACGTGAGCCTGAATTCATGGATGCGGGCCGCAGGCTCGGAAAATCCATTGCAGAGCATCATCTGCATCTCGTCTATGGCGGCGGCACCAAGGGCATCATGGGGGCCGTTGCCAGCGGCGTCCTGTCCGGCGGCGGCCGTGTGACGGGCATCATACCACAGTTCCTGATCGATATGGAGGCCACACGGCACTCGCTGGGTCAGCTGAGCGAACTGGTCGTGACCGCCGACATGCACGAGCGCAAGCACAAGATGTTCGAGCGCGCAGATGCTTTCGTGACGCTGCCGGGTGGCATCGGCACGCTGGAGGAGATCGTCGAGATCATGACCTGGGCGCAGCTCGGGCGGCACCGCAAGCCGATCGTGCTCGTCAACATCAACGGTTTCTGGAACCCGTTGATGAAGCTCATTCACCACATGGCGGATAGTGGCTTCATCCACACGGCCCATCTCGTGCAGCCGCTGGTCATCGACGATCCTGACGAGGTGGTGCCCGCGCTTCTGGCGCATTGGGCAGGCACGGTGAACCGCGACGGCGAAAGCGAGATTATCGAAAAGATGTGACGTAACAGCCGCCTCGAAGAGGTGGCTCACCTTGCCCGGAACCTTGGGCCTGGAACCGCGGCCCGTCAAGCCTTCCGGGCGGCGTGCCGGGCGTTCCGGCTCTGCACGAGCATCGACCCGGTATAGATCACCAGCGCCATCCAGATCAGCCCGAACGCCATGAGCTTCACCAGGCCGAAGGGCTCGTGGAAGACGAAAACGGCGATGAGGAACACCATGCTGGGCGCGATATACTGCATGATGCCGATGGTGGAGAGGCGCAGCAGCTTGGCGCCGTTGGCGTAGAACAGCAGCGGCACGGCGGTGACGACGCCGGAGGAGACGAGCCACAGCACATCCGCGATGCCCGTATCGGTGAAATGCCCCTGCCCTGACCCTTCGAGATAGAAAATATAGGCGAGCGAGGGCACGGAGAGCAACATGACCTCCAGAAAGAAGCCCTGGTTCGGCCCGACCGGCAGGGTCTTGCGGAAGAAGGCGTAGAAGCCCCAGGAGACGCAGAGCCCGAGCGACACCCAGGGCAGCCCGCCGGCATCCACGGCAATGATCGCCACGGCGACCACCGCAAAGCCGATCGCGACCAGTTGCGCCCTGTTCAACTTTTCCTTCAGCAGCACCGCACCGAGAAAGATCGAGAAGAGCGGATTGATGTAGTAGCCGAGCGCCGCCTCCAGCGTGCGCCCGACGCTGATGGCCCAGACGTAGATGCCCCAGTTGAACGTGACGAGCGTCGCCGTCAGCGACGCCATGGCCAGCATACGCGGCGAGCGCAGGGCAAGCTTCAGATCCGCGGTGCGGCCAAGCCACAGAATGAACGCGCCGACGAGGGGCACGGACCAGACGATGCGGTGGGCGACGACTTCGGCGGCCGGAATATGGCCGATGCCCTTCATGAACAGCGGCAGGAAACCCCAGCAGGCATAGGCGATGGCGGCGAGCAGAAACCCGCGCGGGCTGTCGCCGCTTCCGGGAACGGCGACCGCGGGAACAGCACCGGTTGACGCCTCCGCCTTGCTTGTCATCTCAACCATGTCGCGGCCCTCCTCCGGCCTTTGCGCCCTGCTTGCGCTCTGCCCCGCATGAAAGGCGAAGCCCGCGTGACGCATGTCGCATCAGGGCGCGGCTTACGCGAAAAGGCGCGGACGCTCCAATTCATTTCCCTGAACCATCAACGAATTCTGGTGACACACGACCGTCGCTTTTGCCTGCGAGATTTCGGGCGGCGGGTTCTCTCGTCACAATGAGCCGTCCGCCCCCGTCCGAAGGTCGCCAAGCCCGCCTTTTGGTATATGGTCCCTCCGAAGTGATCCGGCACGAAAGGAACGTCATGTCCTCCCCCTCAGCGCCATTCCTCCCCTCCCCAAACGTGACCCGCCGCACCTTTCTGGGCGGGCTTGCATCCGCTTCCGGGCTTGTGGTCCTGCATCCTTTCGCTGCGCGCGCGAGCGCCAACCAGACGCATTTGCGCCTCATGGAGACGACCGACATCCACGTTCACGTCTACCCGTACGATTACTACGGCGACAAGCCGAACGAGACATTGGGTCTTTCGCGCACCGCGTCGATCATCGACGCCATTCGCGCCGAAGCCGGCAACACCCTGCTTGTCGATAATGGCGACTTCCTGCAAGGCAACCCGATGGGCGACTTCATGGCCTACCAGAAAGGCCTCAAGGAGGGTGACGTCCATCCGGTCATCAAGGCCATGAACCTGCTCGGCTACGAGGCAGGCACGCTCGGCAATCACGAGTTCAACTACGGGCTCGACTTCATGGAGAAGGCGCTTTCCGGCGCGAACTTTCCCTATGTCTGCGCCAACCTGACGAAGGGGACGCTGGCCGAAAACCCGACCAGGGACGCGCTGTTCTTCAAGCCCTATACGATCATCGAAAAGACCGTGACGGACGGCAGCGGTGCGGCGAGCGTGCTGAGGGTCGGGCTGATAGGCTTCGTGCCGCCGCAGATCATGCTCTGGGACGTCAAGAACCTGGAAGGCAAGGCGCAGACGCGCGACATCGTGGAGGCCGCCCGCGCCTGGGTTCCGGTGATGAAGGAAGAGGGCGCCGACATCATCGTCGCGCTGTCGCATTCCGGCATCGACGGCACCGGGCAGACGGAGCGCATGGAAAACGCCTCCCTCTATCTCGCCGGCGTCGAGGGCATCGACGCGGTGCTGACCGGGCACCAGCATCTGGTCTTCCCCGGCCCGAAGAGCTTTGACGGCATCGCAGGCGTGGACCCGGTCAAAGGCACGCTTCAGGGCAAACCGGCCGTGATGGCGGGCTTCTGGGGCTCGCATCTCGGGCTGATCGACCTGCTGCTGGAGAAGGACGGCAAGAGCTGGAAGGTCGTGGATTTCACCACGGAGGCCCGGCCGATCTACCACCGCGAGGACAAGAAGGTCGTGGCCGACGTCAACGACCGCGCCGATGTTCTGAGCGCCGCCAAGGCCGAACACGAAGCGACCCTTGCCTATGTCCGAACGCCCGTCGGCAAGACTTCGGCACCGCTCTATTCCTATTTCGCACTGGTGGCCGACGACCCCTCGGTGCAGATCGTTTCACAGGCGCAGACCTGGTACATCAAGGACATGCTGAAGGAGACGGCGTGGAAGGACCTGCCCGTTCTCTCGGCCGCAGCCCCCTTCAAGGCGGGCGGTCGCAGCGGCGCGGACTATTACACCGACGTTCCCGCCGGTGATATTGCCATCAAGAATGTCGCCGATCTCTATCTCTATCCCAACACCGTGCAGGCGGTTGTCGTTACCGGCGCGCAGGTGAAGAACTGGCTGGAAATGTCGGCCGGCATGTTCAACCGGCTGAAGCCGGGCGAGAAAGACCAGCCGCTCCTGAGCTCCGGCTTCCCGTCCTATAATTTCGACGTGATCGACGGCGTGACCTACGAGATCGACCTGTCGCAGCCGACGCGCTTCGATACCGACGGCAAGCTCGCCGACGAGACCGCGCACCGCATCACGGACCTGAAGTTCAATGGTCAACCCATCGATCCCGCACAGAAATTCGTGGTCGCCACCAATAACTACCGGGCGGGCGGCGGCGGCAAGTTCCCCGACATCGCCAGCGACAAGGTCGTCTTCGCCGCCCCAGACACCAACCGCGACGTCATCGTCCGCTACATTCACGATCAGGGCACGATCAACCCGACGGCGGACGCCAACTGGCGCTTCAAGCCCCTGCCCGGCACGACGGCCCTCTTCGAGACCGGCCCGAAGGCGAGACCGCTGCTGGGCCAAGTCAAGGCAGCGACGATCGAGGATGCGGGGGATGGCGCGGATGGGTTTGCGCGGTTCCGGCTGGTTTTGTGAGGCTATATCCACAAGACCTATTCCGCAGCGCCCATGATGTCCGGTGCCACGCGACCGTCTGCAAGACCCATTCCCGTTTCAGACGTGATGCGATAAAGTATCTGGAGAACATCAAGGAGCCGAGGGCATGCAGGCATTTCGCATCACTCTTCCGGACGACATGGCAACGCTGGTGAAGGAGAAGGTCGCCTCCGGCGAATATGCGACGGAGAGCGATGTGATCCGCGAAGGTCTCATGACCATCGCTGTGCAGGACGCCGCATTCGAAAGCTGGCTCCACGACGAAGTTCTGCCGACTGTCGATGCGTTGGCAAGGGAGCCCGGCCGCGCGATGAGTGCGGCCGCATCCTGGGCGGCGATCAAGGACCACATCGACAGATCCAGTTTCGATGACAAGACGTGAGCGATCTGCCTGTCCAGTTCACGCCTGAGGCCAACACCGATCTTACAGAACTCTTCGACTACCTTGCACCGCGCGCCGGGACCGCCATTACGCTTAAATATGTGAGCGACATTCATCGCTATTGCCTCGGCTTCGCCCTGTTTCCGGAGCGAGGTTTCGCGAGGGAAGACCTGAGACCTGGGCTCCGCGTCGTTGGCTTTCGTCGCCGGGCAAGCATCGTCTTTCAGGTTAAGAACGAGCAAGTCACGATCATTCGCATCTTCCATCGAGGCCGCGATCTTCGCGTTTCCGAGGACTGATCTACTCCGCCGCAGCCGCCACCGCGCCGTCGCGATTCTTCAGCAGCTTGAAGACGATACTGTCCATCAGCGCCTGGAACGAGGCGTCTATGATGTTGTCGGAGACGCCGACGGTCCACCAGCGGGCGCCGGTGCCATCGGTGGATTCGATGAGGACGCGGGTGATGGCCTCCGTGCCGCCATTGAGGATACGGACCTTGTAGTCCGCGAGTTCGAGGTCGGCGATCTCGTGCTGGTATTTGCCAAGATCCTTGCGCAATGCGAGATCGAGCGCGTTGACGGGACCGTGACCTTCGGCAACAGAGAGCGTCTCCTCGCCGTCGATGAGGACGCGCACGACGGCTTCGGAAACCGTCTTCAGCTGACCGTTCGCGTCGAAGCGGCGCTCGACCATGACCCGGAAGCTTTCGACGTGGAAGAAATCCGGCACGTGGGCAAGGATACGGCGGGCGAGGATGGCAAAGCTCGCATCGGCGCCCTCATAGGCATAGCCCGTCGCCTCGCGCTCCTTGACGATGGAAATCAGTCTGTCGAGGCGCGGGTCGTCCTTGCCGACCGCGATACCGCGACGCTTCAAGGCATTGATGAAATTGGCCTTGCCGCCCTGATCCGATACCATGACCTTGCGCAGATTGCCGACGCTCTCCGGCGTCACATGCTCGTAGGTGCGCGGGTCCTTCAGCAGAGCGGAGGCGTGAATGCCCGCCTTGGTGGCGAAGGCCGACGCGCCGACATAGGGCATCTGGTGGTCGGGCGAGCGGTTCAGCAACTCGTCGAAGGCGTGGGACAGCTTTGTCAGCTCCTGCAGCCTGTCGGTATCGATAGCCGTCTCGAAGCGGCTGGCATAGATGTCCTTCAGCGCGAGCGTCGGGATGAGCGTGACGAGGTTGGCATTGCCGCAGCGCTCGCCGATACCGTTCAGCGTGCCCTGGATCTGGCGAACGCCGGCCCCGACTGCGGCCAGCGAATTGGCAACCGCCTGCCCCGTATCGTTATGCGCATGGATGCCGAGGCGATCGCCGGGAATGCCGGCGGCGATGACGGCCGCGACGATGGTGCGGATCTCCTCCGGCTGCGTTCCGCCATTGGTGTCGCAGAGCACGACCCAGCGCGCGCCGGCATCGTACGCGGCGCGGGCGCAGGCGAGCGCGTAACCGGGGTTCGCCTTGTAGCCGTCGAAGAAATGCTCGCAATCGACCATGGCCTCGCGGCCGCTTTTCACGACGGCCTCCACGGAGGCCGCGATGTTGTCGAGATTTTCCTGATCGGTGCAGCCGAGCGCGACGGCGACGTGATAATCCCAGCTCTTCGCCACAAGACAGATCGTGTCGCTTGCCGACTGCAGAAGAGCCGCAAGCCCCGGATCGTTGGCGGCGGACACCCCGGTGCGCTTGGTCATGCCAAAGGCGACGAAGCGGGCGCTGCGGGTGCGGCGCTTGGCGAAGAAGGCGGTATCGGTCGGGTTCGCACCGGGATATCCGCCCTCGACATAGTCGATGCCGAAATCGTCGAGCATGGAGGCGATCGCGATCTTGTCCTCGACGGAAAAGTCGACGCCGGGCGTCTGCTGGCCGTCGCGAAGGGTCGTGTCGAAGAGAAAGATGCGCTCGCGTTTCATGGATCAGGCTTCCTTGCCGGCGAAGGTGTCCGTGGCGCGGATCATGCGGTCGAGGATGCCGGGCTCGCTCATTGCATGGCCGGCGCCTTCGACCAGATGGAATTCCGCCTGCGGCCACGCCTTGTGCAGGGCATAGGCGTATTTTGCAGGGCATGGCATGTCGTAACGGCCCTGAATGATGACGCCGGGAATGCCGTGGAGGCGGTGGGCATCGCGCACGAGCTGGCCCTCGTCCATCCAGCCGGCATGCACGAAATAGTGCGTTTCCAGCCGGGCGAAGGCATCGGCGAAGTCGTCTTCGGCGAACTTGCTGCTCGTATCCGGCTGCGGCAGAAGCGTGATCGTCTCGCCCTCCCAGGTGCTCCAGACCTTGGCCACGCTACGGCGCAGTTCCATGTCGTCGCCCGTCAGCCGGCGGTAATAGGCCTGCATCATCTCGTGGCGCTCTTCCTGGGGAATGGGCGCGACGAAACGCTCGTACTTGTCCGGGAACATCTCGGAGACGCCGAACTGGTAGTACCAGTCGAGTTCGGCCTTGGTCAGCGTGTAGATGCCACGCAGCACGAGTTCGGAAACATGCTCCGGGTGGGTTTCGGCATAGGCGAGCGCCAGCGTCGAGCCCCAGGAACCGCCGTTGACGAGCCATGTGTCCACACCGACCATCTCGCGCAGGCGCTCGATATCGGCCACCAGATGCCAGGTCGTGTTCGCCTCAAGCCCCGCATGCGGCGTGGACTTGCCGCAGCCGCGCTGGTCGAAGAGGAGCACGTCGTAAAGCGCGGGGTCGAACAGGCGACGGTGGTTCGGGCCGCTGGTGCCGCCGGGTCCGCCATGCAGGAACACGGCGGGCTTGGCGCCGGGTGTGCCGCATCGCTCCCAGTAAATCGAATGCCCGTCGCCGACATCGAGATGGCCGGAGGCATAGGCTTCGATCGGCGGATAGAGGCCGCGCAGGCTGTCGGCTTCGTGCTGGAAGGTCATAGGCTCAGTCCATGGCTTGGCCAGTCGGCCGTATCGTGATCGGGATGCTGAAAGGAAATGACGGATTCCTGCTGGGCGTAGTAGTCGGGATCGCTATGCACCGGCTGGTCGAAGATCGTGGTGACCCAGGGGATGCGGGCCTCGACATTGACCTGTATCTGCGGCGCGAGATCGGTGCGATCATCGAAGGCGCCGATAGCGATTTCGAGCCCGCCGGGATGGCGATAGGCCAGCGGCGTGCCGCAGGAGGCACAGAAGCCACGGGAAATATTGATGGACGACTGAAACCATGCGGGTTCGCCCCGGCTCCAAGTCAGCCCGTTTTCAGGGGTGGTGACCAAAGGGCCGAAAAAGCCGCCAAAGGCCTTCTGGCACATGCGGCAATGGCAGATCGACGGGCGACCGAGCTTGCCCTCGATGCGGAAGCGCACGGCGCCGCACTGGCAGCCGCCGGTTCTCTGGCCATCTGTTCTCACGTCGTCGCTCATTGCGGTCTCTCCAGCAGTGGCCAATCGTCGGTCTCGTGGTCGGGGTGCTGATAGGACACCAGCGTACTCAGAAAGGGCGCGGCCGTGATGTCGGCCATCGTGTCCTGCTCGGGAAGGTCGCGGATGCCGTCGACGCAGGGGAGTTTGGCCTCCGTGCCCCATTGGATAACGGGCGCGATCCCCTCGGGGGCATCGAAGGTGGCAATGGCCAGCGCCGCACCATCCGGCGCCTCATAGGTCAGCGGCGTGCCGCAATCGGCGCAAAAGCCGCGGCGGACATGGTTGGAGGACTGGAAGTGCTTTGGCTGCCCCCGTATCCAGACGAGCTTTGCCTGTCGCACGGAGACCAGCGGCATGTAGAAACTGCCGGATGCCTTCTGACACATGCGGCAGTGGCAGACCGAGGCGTCGCCGAGAGCGCCTTCCACCCGGAAGCGGACGGCACCGCACTGGCAGCCGCCGGCGTGACGATCATCGGTCATGATACGATTCCTCTCAGGTCAGGAATATGAGAAAACGCTGCTATGTCAACGGTGAGGCGCCGGTTGTTCATCGTCTGAATCGCTGTGTGCAAGCATCGCATGAACGAACGGATCATCGCATTCTCCTCCCGCGCCAGAGTTCAACGGCCGTGTCTCGCCGGCTGTCTGTGTCCCGTCAGCATTCCATGCCGATCAAACGCCAAAAGCAAGGGTGACGAGAGCTGAGACTCTAGCGCTTGACCTCCCAGGTCGTTACCCGCTCACCGGTGGCCGCGTCCTTGCCATCCTTCAGCTGAATGCCTTGCGCGAGAAGCTCATCCCGTATCCGGTCGGCGTCCGCGAAGTTCCGGGCCTTCAGGAGCGCCAGCCGTTCCTCGATCCGCTGGGCTACACCGGCCCATTTGTCCTCGTCGGCAAGGCTGAGGTCGAGATCCGTCGCCTGCTGGCTCAGGTGCTCGATGTCCTCGAAGCCCATCAGATCCAGAAGCCCGAGAAACGCGGCTGCCGCATCCAGATCGCCCTTCACTGCCCCGGCGGCAAGCTGGTTCATGCCGGTGATGACGGGGTAGAGGTTGAGATCGTCAAGAACAGGGCTTTCAGGTGGAAGGGTCCAGGCGGTCGTTTCCGGACTTTCTGCCAGAAGCGCTGTAACGCGAACCTTCGCATCGGCCCAACGGCGCACAATGCCTTGCGCCTCTTCCAGCCGCTTGAGGCTGAAATCGATCGGCTGGCGATAATGCGTCATCAGCATGGCGAGGCGCAGGACCTCGCCCGGCCATGTCCGGCCGCCGAAGTTCTCCGTGTGCAGCAGGTCGTGGATCGTGACGAAGTTGCCGTCCGACTTCGACATCTTGCGGCCTTCGATCTGCACGAAACCGTTATGCATCCAGACGTTTGCCATATTTGTCGTGCCGTGAGCGCAACGCGATTGGGCGATCTCGTTCTCGTGGTGGGGAAAGATGAGATCGAGCCCGCCGCCGTGAATGTCGAAGGTTTCGCCGAGATAGCGGTGGCTCATGGCGGAGCACTCGATGTGCCAGCCCGGACGGCCCCGGCCCCATGGGCTTTCCCAGCCGGGCTCGTTGTTGGAGGACAGCTTCCACAACACGAAATCGCCGGGACTTTTCTTGTGCGCATCGACGGCGATGCGGGCGCCGGCCTGCTGCTCATCGAGATTGCGATGCGAGAGCGCGCCGTAATCCGCCATCGACGTCGTGTCGAACAGGACCTCGCCAGCGGCAACGTAAGCATGCCCGCGCGTGATCAGCGCCTCTATGATCGTGATCATCTCGGCGATGTTCTCGGTCGCTCGCGGCTGGACGGTCGGCTCCAGCGAACCCAGCGCACGTGCATCGTCCACGAACTGCGTCTCGGTCTTCTCCGTGACGGCGCGGATCGCCTCGTTCAGCGGCAGATCCGGAAAGTCGCGCAGCGCGCGCGCGTTGATCTTGTCATCGACGTCGGTGATGTTGCGGACATAGGTGACGTTCGTTTCGCCATAGAGATGGCGCAGCAGGCGGAACAGCACGTCGAACACGATGACCGGGCGCGCATTGCCGATATGTGCGAAGTCGTAAACGGTCGGGCCGCAGACATAGAGACGGACATTGCCGGCATCGATGGGCGCGAAATCGGTCTTTTCGCGCGTCAGCGTATTATAGAGCCTCAGTGCCGGCACGTCCGTCATGCGTATCGTCTCCCTCTTCAGTGCTTTTTCGTCGTCAGCGTCCCGAATGATGCATCTGTCGGCAAGCCGCCGCAGATCACGCGCGCCGGCCTGCCGGCCTTCGCGTTGTCATCTTGGTCTTGGGTAAGGAGACGAAACGGAAAGGGCCAGCGACAAGCGCTAGCAAATCATCGAGCCGCAGAAAATGCAGGTATCCGTTTTCATGGCGGCTTTATCGCTATTACCGCCCCCTTGGTCAAGGGGGTTCACCCTTACGTCTCGAGACTTGGCCACTGGATCGAGGGATCGGATCACGTGGACAGCTCGGTTGCGCCGCAGCATGAAACCGGTTGCATTGCAGCATGTTTTAGCGCGCAAAATGCTCGCAGGATGGACATGAATTTGTCATGATTGAAACGTTTGAAAGCCGCAGAATTTCAGGAGATTCGAGCTTGCGGGGACAATGCGAGACGTTCGGATCTCCGGGAACAAACGAGGTGCTGCAGGTTGTAATCGTCGAAAGACGGTTTCTTCCAAGCGACGCCCGACCCGGGACGGAATCTTAATCAGGAGAGAGTGACATGACGGAACGCAAGACCGACACGGCCGAGGCCGAAGCCAAGAACGAAAAGCTGATCGACCGCTATCGCCCGCTGGGCCTGAAGGCCGTCGCTGCCGCGGCGCTGCATCAGAAGCCCAAGGCATCGGCGCAGCCGGCAAAGTCTGCCGATCGCGTTCGCGACTGGCGCGAGCACTGATCGCTCGCCAGGAAGCGCCTCACAAGGCCTGCCGTTACTGGCGTTATTAGAAAAGCGTGAGCTGAGGGCCGTCTCCATCGTCCGGCGGCCCTGCCGGTGCGGGCTTCTTTCTGTCCGGCTTCGAAGGCGCATGCGCCAGTGCCGTGAGGTCGATAGGGGTCTGGATATCGGGCGTCGTATGGGCGACCTTGTTGACGGCGTCGGAAACCGGCACGAAGTCGAACAGGTCGTCGTCGGCCGGCACCATCAGGTCGGCAACGTCGCGCGGCTCCTGCGTCTTGCAATCGAGCCATCGGGCGAAGTCTTCAGGCCGGATGACCACGGGCATGCGTTCGTGAATGAACGACATCGCCGTGTTGGAACGGGTCGTGAGAATCGCACCCGTATCCATCTCCGAGCCGTCGGCAGAGGCCCAAGTTTCCATCAGGCCGCCGAAAGCGACGAGGCCGCCGGATTTCGGCCGGATCCAGTAGGCCTGTGACGGCAGACCGCTTTCCTTGGGATGGCGTCTCCACTCGTAGAAGCCTGACGCCGGCACGAGCACGCGGCGGTGACGCATGGCCGCACGGAAAGAGGCCTTCTCGATGGCCGTTTCGGCGCGTGCGTTCAGGAGCAGCGGAAATTCGTTCGGGTCCTTGACCCAGCCCGGCAGAAAGCCCCAGCGCACGAGCGCTGTCCGGCGTGGCGGCGTGTTGCTGCGCGGGTCGGTGCGGTCTGCTGCGGTGATGACGATGATCGGCTGGGTCGGCGCGATGTTGTAGCGCGGCGGAAAGTCGCCGGCGTCGATGACGGCCAGCGCCTCCTCCAGCTCTTCGGGCGTTACCGTCAGCGCATAGCGTCCGCACATGATGTCGACCCCTGTTTCTTACCGCCGCTGCCGCGCACCCGGCCGATCCTTAAACACTCCGGGCCGCCGCGCCTTTCATTTGGTCGCGCTCATGCCCCTGCCTGATGTAGGATCGATTCGTCCGCAAAACCATAACGGAACCGCCATGACCGCCTCTCCCCGGCCTGCCCTCGCCTCGTCCGCCGTTGTTACGCGCAACGATCGCTATCTGCTCGTACGACGCTCCAAGCCACCGTCTGCGGAGATGTTCGCCTTTCCCGGCGGACGGGCGGAGCCGGGGGAGACGCCGGCGGAAACGGCGGTCCGGGAACTCTTCGAGGAAACCGGCATCACAGGCTCGGCGCCTGCGCTGTTCGCGACCTATGACCTGCCGGCAGACAGGGCGGATGGCGCAGCCGGCCGGCACTTTTTCCTGTCGGTGTTTCGCGTCGAGGCCGATATCGACGCCGAAGCCGTGGCGGGAGATGATGCCGCAAGTCTCGGCTGGTACACGGCCGAGGAGATCGCCGACCTGCCGGCCCCGCCAAGCGTGCGCGAGTGCATCGAACGGCTCGAAGCGGTAAGAACGAGTGGAACAGAGGCGAGAGAAACAGGGGCATGAGGGACACGGTGGGACTTGCGAAAATGACGGAACCGGGCATTTTCGCCGCCATGACACCGAAGTTTCCCTTGTGCCTCGCAATCGCCGGCCCTCTCCTGCTGTGCAGCCTGCCACCGTCTCTCGCACAGGCCCAGACGCCGCCGCCTGCCACCGCGCCTACGCCCGGCGGCGATGCGCATGCGGTAAAGCCCGCACCATACGACGCAAGGCTGATGCGCATGGCGGAGATCGTGGGGTCCGTCACCTATCTGCGGACGCTTTGCGCGGATGCAAAAGCCGGGGAATGGCGATCCGACATGCAGGCGTTGATCGACCGGGAGGCCGGCGGGGAGCCGGATCGCAAGGCGCGGCTCACTGCCGCCTTCAACAGGGGCTATCGCAGTTTCGCCTCGGTCTATACAAGCTGTACCCCGAGCGCCGTCCTGGCCGACAAGCGCTACCGTGACGAAGGGGCAACACTGGCTGCCGAAATCGTCTCACGCTTTGGAAATTAGGGCTCCGTTAACCTTTTTTCGAACGGGCCGTGTCGTTTCGGTAAAAGACTGCTAGTCTTGTTAAGACCATGGTAACAAGTGGCGCCGCGATTCCGATGCGGCGCGATGTGAGAGCGTAAATTGCATGGAACGATCGATGGAACAGAGCCTCAACGAGATAGACGACATGATCGTCCACGAGAAGATGCAGGCGGCCCTGGAACATCAGAACGAGGCCTGGGCAGACGGCATGGCCGATGGCATCGAGCCGGAGATCATCGCCGACGCCGCCATCGCGCTCGCCATGCGCGAGACGATCCGCCTGCATGGCGAAGACGGGGCCGAAGCCATGCTGAATTCGCTGCGCGAGCGGATGCTGGCCGGCGAGTTTTCTCCGCAGCGTTCGCTTCAGTAGCAACCGCCCGATGCGGAGCGCCGCTTGAATCGTTCTGCATCATCAGGGTTTCACGCAATCCGCTTTAGATTCTAGTTATGCAAGTCGTCGTCCTGAGACCGCTGCACAGTTTTGGGCGAGATGCATGAGCCGACGCCCCAGCCGTAACGAGAGTGCCATGACACGTTCGTCGAACAGCCGAACCCCATCCGCTCTTCTTGGTGCACTAGCGTTCACCGCCCTTCTCGCCTCGACCTGCCTCATGCCCTTGGCACCGGCCTTCGCGCTGAGCCAGTTGCGCACGATTCCTGGCGATGCGGCGGCGGAAGAACCGAAAGCGCCCGCAGAGCCCAGCAAGGACGACTCGATTTCTCCCGGCGGCATTCCGATGCCTGACCCGCTGGTGAACAAGCCGACGACGTCGCCGCGACAAGGCAAGGCCGAGGGCGAGACTCCCGGCCAAAATCAGGGGCAGCGGCCGGGCGCGACGCCTGCCGAGGCCGGTGATGGGCCTGTGGAGGTGCTGACAGATATCTCCAAGATCCCGAAACCCGTCGCCCGGATGCGCGAACTCATTGTCGAGGCTGCTGCCTCCGGTGATATCGAACGCCTGCGTCCGCTGCTCGGCAAGGGCGAGACGGCAACGGCCATTGGCGACAGCGAGGAGGAAACCGACCCCGTCGCTGCGGTAAAGGGGCTTTCCGGCGATGCGGACGGGCTCGAAATTCTCGCCATCATGCTGGACGTGTTGTCCACGGGCTTTACCGTGATCGACAAGGGCACGCCGGACGAAATGTATGTCTGGCCCTATTTCGCGGCCAAGTCTCTCGACAGCCTGACGCCGCCGGAAAAGGTGGACCTGATGCGTCTCGTCACGGCCGGCGACGTCGCATCCATGCAGGAATTCGGCAGCTACAACTTCTACCGCATCGGAATTACGCCCGACGGGCAGTGGAAGTTTTTCATCGGCGGCGACTGACCCGAGCGGCCGTTCCGCTCGTGCCGAAACGCTTGCAGTGCGCCGGGCGAACGCCTACCTCTGGACGATCCGCGGCGGTCCACGTGATCGCACGTGTGCAGCCTGCGCAGGCGCTCAACCGTTTTCATTCGCAGGGCATCCCAGCCCTCTGAGGATCGACCATGTCTCTCTTCGCCGTTCCCGATCGCGCTCTCGTCACCGTATCCGGAGAGGCAGCGACAGAATTTCTCCAGGCGCTGATCACCACCGATCTGATGCAACTGACAGCGGACGAAGTGCGCCCCGGCGCTTTGCTGACGCCGCAGGGAAAGATCCTCTTCGACTTTCTGGTGAGCCGGACGGAGACGGGATTGCGGCTGGAGACCAGCGCGGAGCAGGCGCCTGCCCTCCTGAAGCGGCTGACCCTTTACAAGCTTCGCGCGCCCATCGCGCTTGCACTGGAGACCGAAACAGATGTCGCCGTATCTTTCGATGCGGCCGAGGGTGCGCTTGTCGATGTGCGTTTTGCGAACACGGGCACTCCCGCTTACCGGATGTATGGCACCCAAGGCATGCCCGACACCGAGGGTCGCGTCGATGCGGCGCGGATTGCGGCCGGCATCGCCGTCTCCGGCGCGGACTATGCGTTGCAGGATGCCTTTCCGCACGACATCCTTCTCGACAAGAATGGCGGTCTTTCGTTCCGCAAGGGCTGCTATGTCGGACAGGAAGTCGTCTCCCGTATGCAGCATCGCGGCACGGCACGGCGGCGCGTCGTGACGGTGGAGGGTGTGTCCGACCTGCCGGCGCCGGGAACGGCGATCACCGCTGGCGGCAAGTCGATCGGTACGCTCGGCAGCGTGGCCGGACACCGTGGCCTCGCCATCGTGCGGATCGACAAGGCCGGTGACGCCCTGGCAAGCCAGACCGATATGCTGGCAGGCGAGGTCAAGGTGGCGCTCGCACTTCCCGCCTGGACCGGCCTTGCCTTCCCTGTGCCTTCCCCCGATGCCGCTGCCGAACCGTCCGAGGCCGGCGCCTGATGTCGCCACGGGCCTGGCAGCGCATGCTTTCCGGCCGGCGGCTGGATCTGCTCGATCCGTCGCCGCTCGATGTCGAGCTTTCCGACATCGCGCACGGACTGGCGCGCGTGGCGCGATGGAACGGGCAGACGGATGGGCCGCATGCTTTTTCCGTCGCCCAGCATTCGCTCATCGTGGAGGACATCTTTCGCCGAAGCGGCAAGGCGAGCGCTGCGGAATGCCAGATGGCGCTGCTGCACGATGCGCCGGAATATGTGATCGGCGACATGATATCCCCGTTCAAGGCCGTGGTCGGCGGCGGTTACAAGGCGGTCGAGAAGCGGCTCGAAGGCGCGATCCATCTGCGGTTCGGCCTGCCGCCGATCACGCCGGAGGCGGTAAAGGAGCGCATCAAGAAGGCCGACCAGATCGCAGCCTTCTTCGAGGCGACGGTCCTGGCAGGCTTCACGCTGGAAGAGGCACGCCGCATCTTCGGGCAGCCGCGCGGCATCACCCGCGATATGCTGGCGATCGAACCCCTGCCCGCATTGGAGGCGCAGGGGCTGTTCATCGCGCGGTTCGAGGCGATCGAGGCGGAGCGGGCCGGCGCTCGCGTGTCGGAAAGGGCGGGAACATGAGCGTCATCGTCGTCTCGCCGCTGGCGCGGATCGGCGAAATGGCCGTTCGGCACGGCTGTCTCGACATGCTGAGCCTGATGGCCGTGGGACACACGTTTCACCGGCCGGGCGTCATCGCCGCGACGCGACACCTCACGCTCGGGCTGAACGACATCACCTTCGCCGGCAATGAGAAGCTGATCGCCCCCGCCGAGGAGCATGTCGATGGCATCGTCACCTTTGCGCGCGGGTGGAAGCGGGAGACGCCGCTGCTCGTGCATTGCTGGATGGGGGTTTCCCGCTCGCCGGCCGCCGCCGCCATTGCCGCACTCGCCATCGCGCCCGATCAGGACGACGATGCGCTGGCAGACCGGCTGCGCATGGCATCGCCGTTCGCGACGCCGAATTCGCGCCTGATTGCCATCGGCGACGCCATGCTCGGCCGCAACGGCCGGTTGGTCACCGCCATGAAGCGCATCGGCCGCGGCAAGGATGCGGATGGCAATACGCCCTTCGTGTTCGATCCTTTTCCCGAGGCCGCCATGGTGCCTGCCGATGCCGGGTGAAGCCATGCTGGGTGGCATGACCGTCGAGATCGGCCTCAACGCGGCCATCGTCGCGATGATCGAGCGGACACCGCGCATTCTCGTCGTCAGCGAGGGCGGCGATGGCGGGCGCGATGCCCTGCCCTTCGGCCCGTTCAACCCCGCAACGCATCGCACCTTCGAAACCAGCCTGCGGGCGCGCGTCGAGCAGCAGACGGCGCTGGATCTCGGCTATATCGAGCAGCTCTACACCTTCGGCGATCGCGGCCGGCAGCGGCTGGCGAATGAAGACAGACTGCACATGGTCTCCGTCGGCTACCTCGCCCTGACGCGCAGCGACGCCGAGACGACCGTGCGCCTGTCGCAGGCCGGAGCCGACTGGCGGGAGTGGTATGTCTACCTGCCCTGGGAGGACTGGCGGCACGGGCGCCCGGCGGTTCTCGATCGCGTCATCCTGCCGGCGCTCGCAACGTGGGAACGCGCGGACCCCGCCAGCCGTCGCAGCCGCATACGGCTCGCCTTCGGGCTGGACGATTTTCCCTTCGACGAGGAGCGCGTGCTGGAGCGCTACGAGCTGCTTTACGAGGCGGGGCTGGTTGGGGAGGCGGCGAGCGATGCGCAAGGGCGCGACACCATCGACGCCGGCCGGCGTTTCGAGCCCGTGGGTCAGGCCATGCGGCACGATCACCGACGGATCGTCGCGACCGCCGTGGCGCGGCTGCGGGGAAAGATCAAATACCGCCCTGTAATCTTCGAACTCATGGCCCCGGAATTCACGCTGACCGATCTTCAAGGCGCGGTGGAAGCCATTTCTGGGCGGCACCTGCACAAGCAGAACTTCCGCCGGCTTGTCGAAGGTGCCGCGCTCGTGGAGCCGACCGGCATGACCACCTCTGCGACCGGTGGCCGGCCGGCCGCGCTCTTCCGGTTTCGCCGGCAGATCCTCGACGAGAGACCGGCGCCGGGGCTAAAGCTCGGTAGCCGGTGAAGCGTACCAAGGACAGCCCAAACGGTTGACCCGCGGGCCTCCCGCTCCATGTCCCCTCCTTCCAACGAAGAGGGCCTTTCATGGAACCACAACAGCCAGATGTCATCCTTGCCACCCGCACGGCACTCAGTCAGGCGTCCGCTCTGGCCGTGCAGTATTCGTTCTCGATCGTCGGGGCGCTTGTGCTGCTCTGCGCCGGCTGGCTCATTGCCCGGCTGCTGCACAACTGGGCCTATGCCGGCCTGAAGCGCGTGCATGGCATCGACGAGACGCTGGCCCGGTTCTTCTCCAACATCATCCGCTATGCCCTGCTGGTACTGGTCTTCGTCACCGTGCTCGGGCAGTTCGGCGTGCAGACAGCCTCGATCATCGCGGCGCTGGGTGCTGCCGGTCTGGCCGTCGGCCTTGCGCTGCAGGGCACGCTGCAGAATATCGCCGCCGGCATCATGCTGCTGGTTCTACGTCCTTTCCGGGTGGGAGAATCCATCGAGACGTCCAGCGTCACCGGCACGATCCGGGAAATCGGGCTCTTCGCAACCGAACTGGTGGACTCCGACGGTGTCTATCGTCTTGCGCCCAATTCGACGCTCTGGAACACGCCGGTCCGCAATTTCAGCCGCCTGCCGACGCGGAAACACGATCTGGCGATTTCGGTCGGGGCAGATCAGGACATCGACGATTCGATGCAGCGGCTTCTCGATATCGCCCGTGGCAACGACAACGTGCTGACGAACCCTGCACCGGCCGTATTCATCTCCGAACTTGCGGGCGACGGGGCGACCGTGACGCTGCGTTACTGGGTTTCCACGCCGAACTGGTGGGCGACGACGCGCAGCATGTTGAAGCGGGTGAAGGACGAGTTTGCGGTGAAGCCGCAAGCCGATGCCCAGCCCGACGACCAGACGGAAGAAAACCGGGGCGATGACCCCGGCCCTCTCGATCCATAATCCGAAACAGGCCGGATTTACTTGATCACGGCGCAGGCGAGCCTATCGCCTGCGTCGCCCGATGGCTGGCTGCGATTGTCGTCGGCCTTGGCGTGGATCATCAGGGCACGTCCCCGAATGCCGTTGGCCTTGTCGTCCAGCGTCACCATGCTGTTGAAGACCTGAGCGCGAAGCGTGCCGTCCGAACCCACATACTGGTTCGGCATATCACCGGCATGCGGGCCGTTTGCGGCGAGGAAACCGTGTTCCGTCTTGTCCGGATTGAAATGCCCGCCTGCCGACTGGTGCGCGTGCGCCGGGTCGCACTTCCCGGTTTCATGCACATGAAACGCGACCCACGTGCCGGCCGGCAGGCCCGTGACTTCGACCTCCATCAGCACGCCGTTCTTTCCGGCGGTCAGAAGCGCGCGGCCGGTTTCCTTGTCGTCCTTGCCGACGAAACTCGCGGTGGCGGTCTGGGACTGCATTTGCGCGGCAGCGGGGACCGCTGCGACGACGGTGGCTGCCAGCGTGGCTGAGAGTGTAGCTGCAGCAAAAGTGATCAGCGCCGATGTCATGATGTTCCTTCCCTGTGGTCCCGATCTCCGGGTTCCTTTTTCGCGCATTCGAAGAACCGCATGGACGCAACGTCCCGCGATGACCGAGGTTCCTACACGAGCGCGTGACGCCGACCGTTCCGCCCTTGCTAGAAGAAGCGGACGACCGACGTGGCGATGATGATCAGCGACACCGCGACCATCAGCGGTCGGACCGGCAGGTGCTTGACGATATAGGCGCCGATGGGGGCCGCGAGAACGCCGCCGATGATGAGGCCTACCGCCGCGTCGAGCTGCGACCAGCCCAGCGTGACGATAAAGGTCGCGGAGATCGTCAGCGTGACGGCAAACTCGGTAAGGCTGGTGGAGCCGATGACCTTCTTGGGGTCGTGGCCGCGTCCGATGAGCGATGTCGTGACGATCGGTCCCCAGCCGCCGCCGCCCGCAGCATCGAGACCCCCGCCCGCAAAGCCGACCAGCGGAACCGTCCAGTCGTGGACGTCGCGCTGGAACATCGGCCGGAACGCCTTGATGAGAATGTAGATGCCGATGAGGATAAGGTAGACGGAGATGAAGGGCTCGATGACCTTGCCGTCGATATTGGAGAGAACGTAGGCGCCGAGAATACCGCCGATCATGCCGGCCGGTGCAAGGCGCATCACGAGCTTCCAGTCGACATTGCGCTGCCAGACATGGGAGGCGCCGGAGGCTGCCGTGGTGAAGACTTCGGTGATATGCGTCATGGCGCTTGCCACCGCCGGCGGCATGCCGAAGGCGAGAAGTGCGGTGGTACACAGGACCCCGAAGGCCATGCCGAGCGCGCCATCGACCAGTTGCGCGAAAAAGCCGATGAGGATGAACATCCAGATATCGCTCAAATGTCGTCTCCGTTGTCGTTCATGCAGCGCAAACCATCTCGCGACCGACAGGTTTCCTGGTCGGATACCGGGCCGTGAGATGTCCGCGCAGTTCTGTTAAGGCGTGTCGATCCCGATATCCAGACCGATATCGAGCGTCGGCGCCGCCATGGTGATCTTGGACGTGGAGATATAGTCCACACCCGTCTCGGCAATGGCGGCGATGGTTTTGAGATCGACGTTTCCCGAAGCCTCGAGGCGCGTGCGTCTCCGGTCGCTCGCGTAGTCTTCCGAAGAGAGCCCCCAATGCGCGGCATTCAGCGCGACCGCCTCGCGCAGACGGTCCGGACCCATATTGTCGAGGAGGATGGCATCGGGCATGGCCGTCAGCGCTTGCCCCATCTGTTCCAGCCCATCCACCTCGACCTCTACGCGGACCAGATGACCGGCATAGGCCTGGGCTGCGCGGATGGCGGACGCTACGCCGCCCGATACCGCGATATGGTTGTCCTTGATCAGGATCGCATCATCGAGACCGTAGCGGTGATTCGACCCGCCACCGAGCCGCACGGCGTATTTTTCCACGGCACGTAGGCCCGGCAGGGTCTTGCGCGTGCAGCAGACCTTGGCTGCCGTATGGGCGATGGCATCTGCGTAACGGGCCGTGGTGGTCGCGACGCCGCTCAGATGCATGAGGAAATTCAGCGCCACCCGCTCCGCCGACAGGAGCCCGCGCGCCGGGCCGGAGATGCGCGCAATCGTCGTGCCGCCGGCAACCCGGTCACCGTCACCGGCCAGCGCTTCGAAGATCAGCGACGGGTCCACGAGACGGAAGGCGGCGCGGGCAAGGTCGAGGCCGGCCACGACGCCGGTTTCGCGGACGTTCAAGCTCGCGGTCGCTGTCAGATGCGGGGCGATGGTGGCGGCCGTGGTGATATCTCCGGCACGGCCGAGATCTTCAAGGAGAGCTGCTCGGACGATATCCTCGACCATGAGCGTGGGAAGGTAGGGCGGCAGAGCGGTCATCGTCGGTCTCTCGAAAAGGGTGCTTCGGCAAGCTGGTATCGTCAGGCTGTGGCGGTTTCCGTTGCATCGGCAAAGATGCGGTTGGCCTCGTCCAGCGTCATGAAGGTCCGGTGTTGCCATTGCACGCTCGGTTCTGGGAAGTCGGAGCGAAAGTGTCCGCCGCGGCTCTCCTCGCGCATGAGAGCGCCCGCAACGATCAGCTTGGCGGTCGTGACGATATTGGCGAACCGTAGACGCGGCGTGTCGCGCTCCAGCGCAGCGATGGTGCGGGCGGCGGTGAGGAGGCCCGCTTTGTCGCGGATAACGCCGGCATAAGCGGACATGGTGCGGCGGAGTTCACCCAGCTGAGGGCTGTCCTCGACCGTCACGAGGTCGTCGCTCTCGCCGGCATTTCCGGCCCAGTTGCCCTGGCGCGGTGCCGGCAGCATGCCCTGGATGTTCTCGGCGATCCGGGCGGCGAAGACGACAGCCTCGAGAAGCGAATTGGATGCGAGACGGTTCGCGCCATGCACGCCGGTGGACGTCACCTCGCCTGCAGCCCAGAGACCGTCGATCGAGGTGCGGCCCTCTGCATCGGTGAGGATACCGCCCATGTGGTAGTGGACGGCAGGCACAACGGGGATCGGCTGCGTCACCGGATCGATACCTGCCGCCGTGCAGGAGGCATAGACAGTCGGGAAGGCCTGCGGGAAATGCGCGCCCACGGCCTTGCGGCAATCAAGGAATGCGCCGCGGCCGGCGGCAACCTCGGCGAAGACGCCGCGCGAGACGATGTCCCGTGGTGCGAGTTCACCGTCCGGGTGGATGTCCAGCATGAAGCGGCGGCCGTTGCGGTCGATCAGGTGCGCACCGTCGCCGCGCAGGGCTTCCGTTGCGAGCGGCGCCGGGTCGCGGCCGATATCGATCGCCGTCGGGTGGAACTGGACGAATTCGGGATCGGCGATGATGGCGCCGGCGCGCGCGGCCATGCCAACGCCCTGCCCGCTCGCCTCGCGCGGATTGGTGGTGACGGAAAACAGGTGGCCGACGCCGCCCGAGCAGAGCACGACGGCGCGCGCCGGGAAGGAGATGCGCTTGCGCGATTGGCCTGCATCCGGCCGGGCGACGACGCCGGCAATGAAGCGGCCTTCGCGGATCAACTCCTCGACGACATAGCCTTCCACGACGCGGATGGACGGCGTCGCCCGGACGGTGGCGATCAGGGCCTCCATGATGGCGCGCCCGGCCATATCGCCCTTCACGCGCACGATGCGGCGCTCCGAATGGGCAGCCTCCCGCGAGAGCAACAGGTGGCCTTCCAGATCGCGATCGAAGGGCACGCCATAGGCCAGGAGATCGTGGATGCGCGCCGGACCTTCCGACACCATTCGGCGGGCCATCTTCTCGTCCACGATGCCGGCGCCGGCCGTCAGCGTGTCGGCCACGTGGCTATCGATCGAGTCGCCCGGACTCATGGCGGCGGCGATGCCGCCCTGCGCCCAGGCCGAAGACGCGCCGTGGCCGATGGGCGCTGCGGCCAGCACCGTGACCGGGCGCGGGCTGAGTTTCAGCGCGCAGAACAGGCCGGCGAGCCCGCCGCCGACGATGACGATGTCATCGATGCCGTTGAAGGATTGAGGACGAAAATGATCGGTCAGCATGGCAGTCTCCTCCGCCGGCTTTTGAACGTACTACTGCTTGAGGTTGATCATCCGCTCGACGGCCATCCGCGCGCGGTCGGCAATCTCGGGGTCGATCAGAACCTCGTCCGTCATGGTCAGCAAGCTGTCCAGAATTTTCGGCAGCGTGATGCGCTTCATGTGCGGACAGAGATTGCACGGCTTGACGAACTCTACGCCCTCGACCTCCGCCTGGATGTTGGAAGCCATGGAGCATTCGGTGACCAGCAGCACTTTTGGCGGGCGCTTGTCCTTGACGTAGTTGATCATGCCGGCGGTGGAGCCCGCAAAGTCGCAGACCGCGATCACGTCCGGATGGCATTCGGGATGGCCGATGATCTCGATGCCGGGATGGGCGGCCTTGTAGGCGAGGAGTTCGCCGGCCGTGAAGCGCTCATGCACCTCGCAATGCCCCTTCCACGTCAGGATCTTCTTGTTGGTCTGCTTGGCGACGTTCATCGCCAGGTATTCGTCGGGAATGCAGAGTACCGTGTCGCTCTCCAGGCTCTCGACGATGGCGAGCACGTTGGACGAGGTGCAGCAGATATCGGTCTCGGCCTTCACATCGGCGGAGGTGTTGACGTAGGTCACGACCGGCACGCCGGGGTATCGCTGTTTCAGCAGGCGCACGTCGGCACCGGTGATCGATTCCGACAGCGAGCAGCCGGCACGGGAATCGGGAATGAGCACCGTCTTCTGCGGGTTCAGAAGCTTCGATGTTTCGGCCATGAAGTGCACGCCGCACTGCACGATGATCTCGGCATCCACCCGCGTCGCATCGCGGGCCAGCTGCAGGGAATCGCCGACGATATCGGCCACACAGTGGAAGATCTCCGGCGTCTGGTAATTATGCGCGAGAATGATCGCGTTGCGCTCCCGTTTCAGCCGGTTGATGGCTGCGACATAGGGTGCGTAGACCGGCCATTCGAAGGCCGGAATGAAGTCGCGGACCTTCTGGTAGAGGTGCTCGGTCTCCCGCGCGATCTCGGGCGTAAAAGTGAGGTCCGGCATGGGCACGACCCCGTAGCGCTCGGCAGCTGTGGGCGGACGCGGCGGCGATGCGCCGTCCGGCGATAGACCGTTCATCCCCTGAAATACCTGGGTCATGCCATCCTCGCTTTCCGCCGCTCCACCACGACAGTCATATACTCATATTGAGCATAAAGGGGTCAAAACAAAACCGGCTTTGCCGGTCTTGCTGAATTAGAAAGTTTTGTGACAAATATCAAGCCATCAACAACCCTTTTTATCATTCCGAGCATAAGCCCCTGTCATCATGCGACAGCGGGGCGGACCACAGGCTTTTCCTCGATGGGCCAGTGCACAAGGGCGGCGAACAGGCCGAGCACGACGCCGATCCACCAGACCGGATCGTAGGAGCCGAAATGATCGTAGAGGTAGCCGCCCATCCAGACGCCGAGGAAGGAGCCGATCTGGTGCGAGAGGAAGACGATGCCGCCGAGGAGGCCGAGATGGCGCGTGCCGAACATAATCGCCACCAGTGCATTGGTCGGCGGCACCGTCGAGAGCCAGAGCAGGCCCATGGCGATGGCGAAGACGACGACGGTGAGCGGTGACTGCGGCACCAGCAGGAACGCGGAAACCACGATCGAGCGGCCGATATAGATCAGCGAGAGGAAATAGGGCTTGGAATAGCGCTGCCCGATGACGCCGGCGCAAAGCGAGCCGATGATGTTGAAGAAGCCGATGAGGGCGAGCGCGATGACGGCGTATCGGGCATCGATGCCGATATCGCCGATATAGGCCGGAAAATGCGCGGTGATGAAGGCCACCTGATAGCCGCAGACGAAGAAGCCCGACACGAGGAGGAGGTAGCTCTTGTGTCCGAGCGCCTCCTTCAGCGCCTCCCCGATCGACTGCTTGTAGACGGACTGGGCCTGCGACCCGGAGGTGGCGTTACCGCGCAAGGGGATGGCGACGAGCGGTACGACCAGCATCATCAGGCCGAGATAGACGAGACTGTCGGACCAGCCGAAGGTGGAAACGAGGCCCTGGCTCAACGGCGCGAACAGGAACATGCCGGCCGACCCCGCGGCCGTGCCGATGCCGAAAGCCATGGAGCGCTGCTCCGGCGTGACGTTGCGGGCGAAGGCGGAAAGAATGGTACCAAAGGACCCGGCACCGACGGCAAGGCCGACCAGCACCCCGCCGCCGACATGCAGCCAGACAGGGGCCGTTGCAAAGGCCATGATGACCAGTCCCGCCGCATAGAGCAGGCCCGATATCGCGAGCACCCGCCAGGTGCCGTACTTGTCGGCCATGGCGCCGAAGAAGGGCTGGCTGAGGCCCCAGCAAAGGTTCTGCAAGGCCATGGCGAGGCCGAACGTCGTCCGGTCCCAGCCAAGATCTGCAAGCATCGGCAGCTGGAAGAAGCCCATCGCCGAGCGCGGTCCGAAGGTCAGCATCGCCACCAGAGACCCTGAGAGAATGATGAGCCACGGCAGGCCGCGACGCGGGGTGCTGGCGACAGCGGACGGGATTGCGGCGGACATGATCGGGCTCCGGAAGATGTGCCGATAAGGCGATGCGGGTTTTTCAGCTTAGGTGAGCGGACGACGCACCGAAAGTGAATTCGCGTGACCCCTGGATCAATGCAATTGATGCGCAGGTCCCGGCGCGGCGGCCTCACGGGTGTGTGCGTTGCAACAAGGACCGACTGGTTCTATGACAATTTGATGACACTTCGCTCCCTGTTCCGCGCTGCCGCATGGGCCGCCCTTCTCGTCCTCGTCGCGGTAACGATCTCGCCTCTTGGCTGGCGGCCGCATACCGTGACGATGGTCGGCCTCGACCGGGCGGCGGCTTTCGCACTTGCGGGCGGCATCTTCGCCATTGCCTATCCACGGCGGTGGATCTCGCTTGCGTTGTTTCTCATCGCCGCCGCCTTCTTCATCGAGATGCTGCAATGGATCTCGCCGACGCGGCACGCGCGGTTTTCCGATGCGCTGGTGAAGTCGCTCGGCAGCATCATTGGCCTTGCGGCCGGCAAGCTGGCGCTGGTCGCCCGCCGGCACTGGCTGGCCGGCAGGCATGGCCTCGAAATCGGGTCAGGCGCGATGCTTCATGGGCCAGCGTTCGGTTCGGGTCGAGACGATGCTGACGGCATCGCCGAGCGTGATGCGCCCGGTGCCGCGCGGTACCGCGTTCCAGCCGAATAGCACGCCAGGAACCCTGCGGTCGGCCGACATGCGCTCCACCCGCAGCGCCTCGATCGGATTGCCGCCGATGCGTTCGCCGGTCATCTGGTCCTGCGTGGTCATGATGCAACGCGCGCAGGGCTTGACGAGGTCGAACCGGATGCCGCCGATCTCGACCGTTTCCCACAGATCCTCCTCCCAAGGCGTATCGTGATCGAGGAGTATGTTCGTGCGGAAGCGATCCATGCCGACGATGGGCTCGCCCTTCGATGCGAGCGTCCGGTTGAGCGCTTCCAGCGAACCGATGGTCGTGATGAGGATCGGGAAACCGTCCGCAAATCCGACCGGCGCAGGTTCCCCGGCCCACTCGGCGCCCACGGTGCGTTCGGCCTTTTCATCCATATGCACGAGCCGGACCGGGCGACCGAGCCAGCCGGACAGGGTCTCGTTGGCCGCATCGTCCGCGCAGGCCGCATCGACGCTGCTCGCCCAGACGCGGACGCCCATGCGCCGGTCGCCCGCAAACCGAACCGAGAGGCGAGCGTCGCCCATCTCGAGATCCACGCCAGCCTCTTGCGGCGTCGCCTTGATCCGGGCAAGCGTCTGACATTCGCGCTGGGTGATGAAGGTGCCTTCGGGATCGACGAGCATGAAGCGGCGGTCGCCTGCAAAGCCATCCAGCCGAACCTCGGCATGATCGACGGGAATGGCCCGACCGCTTTTCAGCGGGTGGATGTTGAGTGCGACGACCTTGGTGTTCACGGGCTTAACATTCACGGGCATTCGCACGGTCCTTCAGCAGAGTCGGAAAAGCTCTGTTGTAGACGTCGGAAGGTCACGCCGTCGATGCGATTCTTGCGCTCGGCTCGCCCTGCAGGACAACGGCTCGCCGCGCCCGACTCCGCTTCCAGCTTTCCACCAGTCTGCGGCGAACCGGGTCCTCGATCAGATGGTAGGAATAGGTCGCAAAGACAATCGCGAAGACAAGAGAGAGGACGACCGCAACGGGTCCGGGAACGAAGATGCCAAGCGTCTTCATCGACAGAAACATGACCGGCACATGGAAGAGATAGAGCGAAAAGCTGATCTTGCCGAGAAACCGCAGCGGCGGACTTGCGAGCAGCGCTCTCGACAGGACGTTCTCCTGCGCCGTCAGGAAGACGATCAGGCCCGCGGTCACCGCCATTCCGAGACCCCAGCCTTCCTGTTCATCGCGCCACATGAGTATCTTCGACAGAAACACGAACCCGAGCAGCCCCAGCGTGGCGATGCCGACGATCGGGCCTTTGGGGCGCAAGCGGCCGGAAGCAAAGAGAAGACCGGCGGCAACGCCTGCCATGAAGAAATGGATCTTCGACGGCAGCAGGATGCCCGGTCCGGGGAAGTCGAAGGTGGCATCGACAGCCAGGCAGACGGCCAGCAACAGCGCGAGAAACCGGTATCTGCGCGGATTGGAAAGGCACAGCCAGACCAGCAGGAAGACGAGGTAGAACTGGATTTCCGGCGGAACGGACCAGAACACGCCGGTCGATCCAAGGAGGACGACGTGCCTGAGAATCTCGACCGGGCCATGGATCGGATGGATGTAATCGAGGCCGGGAACGAGCGACAGGAGCACGACGAACAGCACGGCGACAAGATAGACCGGATAGATGCGGGCGAAGCGGTGAACCAGATAATCGGTTGCCGTCAACCGATCCAGCGGTCGCGCCGCATAAAGGCTCGCCATGAGGAACCCGCTGAGCGCAAAGAAGATCTGGACCGCCTCCGCACCGATATTCAGCGAGAACCAGCCTGGCATTTCGGGATAAAGCAGGGCGACATGCGATGTCACCACCAGGAAGGCGGCGATCCCTCTCAGGCCGTCAAGGCTGGCTATATGTCTCGTGGTGCTCATGAACATCCCGCCGGCAGCCGTTTCCGGTTACGTTCTGAAAGGGTGAAAGACACCAGCAGAACACCACCGGAAGGCGATCAAGTCAAATATTCCATTCTTCTTTCATATGACGCGGTTAACGTTTGAACGGAGGATTGCAGCCTGCACGTCCACCAAGCGGATCAGCCGATGTCCTGCATCAGCATGTCCGGAACGGTGCGCGGCATCATGCGAGCCGTCCTCCCCCGTTGCGCCTTCGGCAAGGAGGCTTTCCGCAAGGTCCGCAAACGGCGCGAAGGCCGCCGCGAGCGCCGATGAGGTCTGCGTCATGCGCCCGTTCCGGGCAGGACGTCGGCTGAGGGTTTCGGCCGCGACGTCAGGACTTTCTGGTAGAACAGGCCGATACCGATCAGCACGATGCCGAGGCCCATGAAGGACAGTGCGCGCAGCAGGCCTTCCAGATTGGCCATGTCGAACAGGAAGACCTTGAGCACCGTCACGAAGACGAGCACACCGGAGACGATGCGCATGCTGCGGCTATGGAAGCGAAGACTGGCGACGAGCAGCAGGACGCCGAGTGCGAGCCAGACGACCGAATAGGTGTAGGTCTCCCCTGCCAGAAAGCCCTTCCAGTCGGCGATGCTTGGACCCTGCCATGCGCGGCGAACGGACAAGGTCGCCCAGGCAAAGACGAGCACGGCCGCGGCCGTTGCAAGCGCCGCAACGAAAGCGGGCGGACGCCGGCCGACGGCCATGCGGGCCAGTGCGGCATAGGCGATGCCCGGCAGCAGATAACCGATCAACAGCAGGTCGAACACGGGATAGGGTCCGAGCAACTCGCCGGTGAGGTAGGGATTGAGCCCGACGAGATGGGCGAAGAGCGTCATCAGCAGCGAGACGGCGCCGAGGCCGATGCTGCCGTAGCGGAAGAACGAGCCGGGACGGCTGAGGTCGAGCCGCATGAGGATGGCGGAGGCGCCGATGACCAGCAGCGTATAGATCGACTGTTCAGACAGGGAGGGCGCACCGCCCTGCAGCTGACCCCCATTCATCGCGTGCCGCACGAGAATGGCAAGCGTGAGCAGGCCGAACAGGCTGGCGATGGCCTGCAGCATGTTGCGCAGGCGATCGGACGGCCAGTCCCGAAGGGTATAGGCAGACCAGAGAGCAAAGAGCGCGGGTATGCCGTAGCCCGGCAGAAGCGCGTTCAGCACGGGCGTCCGGCCGAGCGCAAGCGGACCGACGATGGTCGGCTCCCAGCCGATGCGGGCGAGGACGAACACGAAGCCGAGCGCTCCGACCCACGGCAGCGCAGCCCAGCTTCGCACCCGCGTGGCGGCAATGAAGGCGACGGCGAAAACGGCCATGGCGAGCACCGTCCACAGTCCGTCGGAAAGCGCATGTGCAGCGATAACCAGTTGACCGAGCGCGCCGGCAAGCAGCAGTCCCTGAGCGAGGATCGGGAAGGACGGGTTGCGGCGTGTGAAGATGTCCGCAAGCGCGAGGAAGGCGATGGCAGCCACCGTCGCGGCGAGCCCGTGCACAGGATCGAACGAATAGGTGCCGATGATCAGGAAGGAGAGCCCGATGCAGGCAACCGACGTGATGGCGGCAAGGCCGGACCAGAGGATGGCGAACCGGTGCCTGCCCGGATGGCGATGCAGCGCGAAGGCGCAGAGGCCGATGAAGATAGCAGCAAGGCTCAGGGCTGCGACCGGCGATGTCGCGAACGACCTTTCGGCGACGACGCCGATGCTGGAAAGCTCCAGCAGAAGCGGGAGCGACGCCAGCGTCGAGACGCCGAGGATCGCCATGAGACCGGCCGTCAGCGAAGCGGTGACAGCCCGGGCGCGCAGTGCGCCGAGAAGGCCGAGAGCGGCAGTGACCGCCAGGAATTCGAAGGTGGGATTGCCGTCGGTCTCCGTCAGCGGGCCGATGAGCGAAAGCCCCGTCATCAGCACCGCAAAGGCGCCGGTGAGAATGATGGGGGCATGACGCGGCAGCAGCAGGCGGCGCCAGCACGGTGTGCGACGCGGCGCGGTGACCGGTGTTTCCGACGTCTCCCCGGCACCCGTTGCCGTGTCCTCGGCAACAGGAAGCGCTTCCTCCGTAGGTTCCCGTTCCTCAGGTTCCGCATCGTCGGCCCCCGCCGGCCAGACATAGGCGTGACCGGCGATGAGGACGAGCAGCGACAGCGAAACCGGCAGTGTCACGGCCGGGTCTTCCGCGATCAGATAGACGGTGCCCCAGAGGGCAAGGCCGATATTGGCGAAGGCCGGGACGATCCGCCAGCGGCCGATCCGCGCCGTCGCCGTCGACGCGAGCCAGACGAGCGACAGGAAGGTGAACAGGCTCCATGGCGAGGGATCGTCGGCATCGATCAGCAGCGGCGTGACGAGCGAGGCGGCAAGGCCGAGGCCGGCCAGCGCCTGTCCGTGGCGCAACGACAGGCCGAGAACGAGGAAGGACACCAGCCCCATGAGGACGAAGGCCGTCGTCGGACCGATGAAATCGTAGACCGCGTGTGCCGCAAAGATCGCACCGAGCAGCGTTACGGCGCCGGCCGCAGTGAGGATGCCGGGGATCATGGCATTGGCGAAGCGCTGTTCGCCATCTGCGGGACCACGCCGGCGGATCATCTCGCCGCCAGCCATGAGCGCCGCACCGAACAGGGCGGCGAGCACCAGCCGCACGGCGGGGCTCAGCAGCCCGGCGTCGATCGACACCTTGACGAGGAAAATACCGCCCAGCGCCAGCGCGATGCCGCCGACCCAGACGGCCCAACGGGCACCGAGCCAGCTTTCGAAGGATTCACGCGGCTTCTGCGGCTCTGTCTCCTCCAGGTCGGGGACGGCTTCTTCTCCCGCCGCTTCCGCCTCGACCATCGCTTCCCGTCGTTCGCCGTCGCCCGCCTCCGTCGCCTGCGTCTCCAGCACAGGAACATCCGTCACGGCCGCGCCGGGAACGCTTTCGATGGACGGGCGCTCCGCGGAAAGGCGGGCGATCTCCGACTGGAGGAAAGCGATGTCGCGCGTGAACCGCTCATTTGCCTGCCGGGTGCGGGCAAAGGCTATGAACGAGAGGATGAAGGCGGCGAGGACAAGAAGGTCGGTCATGGGTACCCGTCATGCAGTCGCCTGCGGCCGGAGCCGGCGGAGCGATAAGGAAGACGGCAACTTACCGTCATTGCGACGGAAACCAAGACGGGACAGCGTGATTCTCCTCACGGGAGGAGGATGTCGAGTGGCTTTTCCCCGGTCGCGGATGCATCGGGCATTGTCCGGGCCGTGCCAAGCGCTTTCATAGCCGCCTGAACGAAGCCGTTTCTCGCAGCCGAGATCTCGATCCCACGGGGCTCGTAGACATGGCGATGCAGGAAATAACCCGTCATCCGCAGCGCGTCTTCCAGACTTTGCCTGTCGGCCGCCTTGCCTTCGAGCGCCAGAAAAGGCGGCAAGGCGAACATTCGGTCGGCATAAGGAAGGCCCGCCGTGCGGCTGACGGCGCGGCCGGACTTCGGGGAGATGAAAGCCAGATCCTCCCGGTCGCCGGTGGCGGCGCATCGTGCGAGATCGAGACCGAAACCGAGGTCCTCGAGCACCGCGATCTCGAACCGCACGAACAGTTCGCCTGCATCCTTGGGGTCGTGCAGATGATCGAGGATGACGGACAGCGATGTATAGAGATGAGGATGCGGGTCGCGCTCCGGCAGGAGCCGCAAGAGCGCCGCCATGGCCTGGACCCCGTAGACGGCGGTTGCCGTCTCCATCAGGCGCGCGGCGCGCAGTTCGACCGGCTCCATGCGAAATTCGCCGAGATGCTCGTCGAGCCGCGCCCGCCAGGTGACTTCGACCGAATTTCCCGGCTGCAACACAGGCTGCAGCGCCCGCGACCGCCCGCCGCGCACAAGACCAAGATGGCGTCCCCGCGCACGCGTCATGACTTCGGCGACGACGGAGGTCTCTCCGTGTCGGCGAACGCCGAGAATGATCGCCTCATCGGTCCATTGCATTGGAAACGTTCCGGAAAGCAGGAGGGCTGGCTTTTTTCGAGCCGACGCATCGTTGCGCGTCGCGGGTACCGGAGGTGATGTAAGACGCGAGCGCCGCTTTGGGAAGAGCCGCAGAACATTGCCTGCGCTTGCCAAAGGAATTCGAAAAGGTCGCCTCCGTTGGAGATCGTCTGGCGCTTGGGGTTAACGATGTCTGAAGATATGACCGAGGAAACTAATGTAATGGGTTCAAAATAAGGATAGCCTGATGGGCAATTGAACCTGCAACCCGGAGTCCCCATGCATCCGACCATCAAACGCGTCGCCAAGCCGATCTTTCGCGCCGTCCGGCCGATCATCCCCACGCCTTTCCTTCTATGGTTCAAGGGCTATTCGGAGATGCGTTTCTGGAAAGGACTCTATGGTGAGGAGCGCAAGCTCGACAACGATCACTACGAGTATTTCTATACTGACTTCTTCGCGCTCGAGAGAGACTGGTACAAAGGCAAGACGCTGCTCGACGTTGGTTGCGGCCCGGCCGGCAGCCTCGAATGGGCCGACATGGCAGGCACGCGGACCGGCCTCGATCCGCTCGTCGAGCAGTACCGCACGCTCGGCATCGACAAGCACAAGATGGACTATGTTTGCGCGCCCGTCGAAAAGATTCCCTTCGCCACCGGATCGCGGGATGTCGTCTGTTCCTTCAATTCTCTCGACCATGTCGATCACCTCGACACCGCGATCGGCGAAATCTTCCGGGTCCTCAAGATCGGCGGCTCGTTCCTCATCATCGTCGAGGTAAACCACAAGGCGCGGCCGACAGAGCCGATCGAGATCTGGGAGGACGCTCTCCGCCAGACGCTCTCGCGCTACGGCAGCATCGCGTCATGGCGCGCCTTCCCCATTCGCTACGACCACGACATCTATCGCAGCCTTCGCGAAGGATCGCCGATCGAGCGCATGCCGGACGGCAAGGAAGGGCTGATCGCAGCCCAGGTCATCAAGGGCGCCTGAGTTCGGGTCGGCCTGCAGCGTCCAGCCGTTTCACCGCCCTGCCCTGACCGGGTTCGACGGTGCATCCCCGGGACTCTCCCAAGGAGATATCGCCATGTCCAAGATGGGTTCCTACCAATCCATTCAATGCCTGCGCGCCATAGCGGTGCTGATGGTGGCGCTCGTGCACCTCTATCCGCAGCAGGTGGCGATCGGCGCTGCGGGTGTCGATATCTTCTTCGTCATATCCGGCTTCATCATGGCGACCATCGGCGCACGGGAGACGCCCTCGACATTCGCCGTGCGGCGCGTGGCGCGGATCGTGCCGCTCTACTGGGCCGTCACGCTCTTCATGTGCGCGCTGGCACTGAAGCCGGGCTTGTTCTCCAACTTCACCTTCGACATCCCTCGCCTCGCCATGTCGCTCTTTTTCATTCCCTATCGGGATATCGACGGCATCATCTGGCCGTTGGTGAAGGTGGGGTGGACACTCAACCTCGAAATCTTCTTCTACGCCGTCTTCATGCTCTGCCTGTTGACGGCAAGGCCGGTGCTTGCGGCCATCGGCGCCATTCTCGTTCTGGTCGTCGTCGGCCTGCTGCTCGACCCGCAGCAGGCCGCGCCGATCACCTGGACCTCTCCGCTGCTGGTGGAATTTCTCTTCGGCATGCTGATCGCCATCCTGCCGCGGGTGAAGCGTTTGGTTCCGGGTCTTGCCATCACGGCAGGCGGGGTGATCTGGTTCGCCATCGCCGCACTATCGCAGGTAACGCCTGATAACGAAGGCTGGCGGTTCGTTGTGTGGGGCGGCGGCGCAGCCCTTCTCGTGCTCGGCTGCCTCAGCCTCGAAGAGGCCGGCGGCTGGCCCCGTATCCTGCGTCCTCTCGCCCTCCTCGGAGACGCGTCCTATTCCTTCTATCTCCTGCACGGGCTGGTCATTGCGCTCGTTGCCAAGTTGCTCGGTCACGGTCTTGTGGCCGGCATCGTCGTCCTCGTCGTGTCAACAATCGTATCCTTCCTGTCACTCCATCTCTTCGAGCGCCCGGCTGCCCGTATCGTGCGCCGTGTGCTATCCCGCGAACCAGCCATCAGGACCTGAGGTCCGCGATCCGAATCCGTTCGCGGGATGCAGTACATCTGCTTCCTGACCGATAGATTCAGACTTCCGTCACCATGATGGTCCGCTATCCGCACCGAAGCCGATAAATCCGCGGATGCGTAAAAGTTGAACAATCGCAAACGGCTTATCTTCACTGGAGACTATTAGATTTTGCTGCATCACCTGCTGGCAATGTACTGCCACAGGCCTTCTTCCTCGGATTTTGGAGATGACAATGGCAAAATCGATCAAGAATGCTGCTGGCAAGACTTTGTATTACAGCAACGACTCCAATGCATGGGCTGCCGCGACGGAGGCCAACACGCTCTTCAACAAGACCGGAGGATGGTTCTCCGGCACGGCGAAGGACGACTCGATCTGGGGGAAAGTCGGTCTCAACGCGACCCTGATGGGCGGCGCCGGCGATGACATCTACTATCTCGCGTCGGCCGACAATCTGGTCTACGAGGCGGCCGGAAAGGGAACGGACACCGTCAGCACGTATTTCAGCTACCAGCTGACCAACCCGAACCTCGAAAACCTGATCGTCAACGCAGACGACACCTTCGCCTTCGGCAACAGTCTCGACAACATCATCACGGGCGGTAAAGGCAGCCAGACGCTCTGGGGCGCCCTCGGCAACGACGTCCTGACCGGCGGCGCGGGGGACGACACGTTCATCATCACCGGCGGCGGCGGTCACGACACGATCACGGATCTCGGCGCGACCGATACCGTCCGCATCGCCTACTACACCTTCACCAATTTTGCGGACGTCCTGAAGAACGCCCGGCAGTCCGGCACCGATACCGTGATCAAGATCACCGACAGTGCCTCGCTGACGCTTTCCAACACGAAGGTGGGCAGCCTGACGGCCGATCAGTTCGACCTGAACGTCTCCAAGGCCGGCATGAAGCTCACCTTCAGCGACAACTTCGACAAGCTCAGCCTGAACACCGGCAAGAACGGCGGCACCTGGGACACGAAGTTCTGGTATGCCAGCGACAAGGGCTCATCCCTCGGCACCGGCGAGCAGCAGTGGTACGTCAACCCCTCCTACGCCCCGACCTCCAGCGTCAATCCGTTCTCGATCAAGGACGGCGTGCTGACGATCAACGCCGCGGAAACGCCCGCGGATCTCCTGAAGACCATCGGCTACGACTATACGTCCGGCGTGCTGACGACGCATTCGAGCTTTGCCCAGACCTATGGCTACTTCGAGATCCGCGCCGATCTGCCGGACGATGTCGGTGCATGGCCTGCCTTCTGGCTGCTGCCGACGGATGGCAGCTGGCCGCCCGAACTCGACGTCTTCGAGGCGATCGGCGGCACCAACAGCTACTTCGCCACCGCGCATACCCAGGAAACCGGCGAACATACGAAGGTCTCCACCCAGGTTCATACCCAGAGCACCGAAGGCTTCCACACCTATGGCCTGCTGTGGACGAAGGACGAGCTGACCTGGACCTTCGACGGCACCAAGGTTGCCTCGACGAAGACCCCGGACGACATGCATTCCGACATGTATCTTCTCGTCAACCAGTCCGTCGGCGGATGGGCCGGCACGCCATCCGACAAGGATTTCGCGGACGGATCGCAGTTCAACATCGATTACATCAAGGTGTACTCGCTGCCAGCCGATGGCTCGATCATGTAACACCAGGTGTCATGACGACAGACAAAGGCCGCGCATGCGATAGGCGCGGCCTTTGTCGTCTTCTTTCCTGACGTCCTTCCGTCAGCGACCGGTTATGGCCGTGTCGTCATCCCCTTCGCGAGCGATCCCCTGATCGCCCCTCAGCCGCTCGACTTCGGCACGCAGCCGCAGAACTTCGCGCTTCAGCGCATCCAGCTCCATACCCAACGCATCGATCACGATCATCAAACCCTGTCCCTGCATCATCGTCATCTCCCTCAGGCCAGCGCCACTTCACCGGACACCAGAGCGCCGGCTGCGTTTTTGGCGGTAATCTTGAACTTCGCATTGGCCTCGTCGTACCAGAAGGTCAGTTCCGTATTGACGAAGTCGGTCGCGGCCGGTGCGGCGGTTTTCCGTGTCATGACATAACCGCCGTAATTGACGCGGCTGAGGACCTGATCGGAAAAATTCAGCATCTGGAAAAAGTCACCGGTGCCGGACGCGGTTTCCTGGCTGAATTGCGCCACAGGCAGGGTCGGGGCATAGCCGGAAAGCTGCATGGCCGGCTGGTCGGTCTTGCCGGCATTGGAGAAGAAGCTGGAATAGGCTGCCGTAATCCGCCCGCTCGACTGAATACGGAAGAGCTGCGCATCAGCGCTGTTGAGGATGTTGAGCACATCGGCCGTCTGGCCGGATGCGCCCTTCGCCGTCAGCGCCACGGTGGCCGGCGCGTTGTTCGTGACCTTCACCGGCGTGCGCCAGTCGAAGAGCCCGTACTGGATCGCCCCGCGTAGCGTCGTGCCGTCGGCATCGAACAGGCTCAGCACCGGCTGGCTTGCAGCCACTGCGCGCCCGCCGACGCGGAAGCGGATGCCGGTGCCTGAAGCTCCGGCTGACTGCGAGAGCGTCACCGTCTGGCTGTCCACGACGGCGCTGATCGTCGTGCCCGCCGGGATGCTGCCGAACGGGCTCGATGCGCCGACCGAGGTCAACTGCGCGATCGTCTGGCCAACGTCCGCCGCCGTGAAAGCGGCCGTGGCGGATGTGAAGGTGGTAGAGCCGGTATTCGAGACGCCGTCCTTGAAGCCGGCGCCGGTCTTTGCCTGCAGCTTGATGCCGCCGGCGCCGGCGTAGAGGTCCATCTGCAGAGCGGGGTTGGAAGCATAGCCGATGAGGTAGGCGCCGAGGCCTGCCCCGGGATTGTTGACGATGTTCAGGCCCCAGTTCGCATTCTTGTGGCTGATCAGCAGACCGCCGCCGAGGCCTTCGTCCGTGCCGATGCCGATCGCGCCGGTCTGCGCACCCGAGTTCGGGCCGGCGCGCAGATGGAAGATATAGCCGGTCGTGTCGTCATACTTGGCATCCATCACGCCGTTACGGCCATTGCCGAGCGGCTTGACCGTGAAGGGCGCGTCGCCAAAGACGCTGAGACGAAGCGCCGTCTCGACCTCCGTCTTTTCCGTCGACGTCACGCTGCCGAGGTAGGTTGCGAAATAGGTCATCAGGCGTCCTTGCTGGTGAGTTCGATCTGCGTGGCCGTGGTGAGGGCGATACCCGTGGCGGAGGTCAGTGTGATCCGCCCCGTCAGCGCCGAGCCGGCCCGGTCCGTGAGAACGGAGCCGTCCCGCGCGGTCAGCGGCATCATGCTGGCGAAGCCGGACACGCTGGCCCGCTCGATGGATAGGCCGAGAGAAATCTGGTGCATGCACTGTCTCCTTTTGTGTTCGAACAATGCGACCCCGGTAGACGGCGTATGAAGAGGCGTGCGGCAGCGGGCACCCCGCTTGCCGGAACGATGTCTAGCCCGGTCGCGCCGCGAGGCGGGTGATCCGCCGGTTCCCGGCATCGGGCGGCAGCGTGTACGGCCCCTGAACGCCGAAAACCTCCTGCGTACTTGCATCCTCGTAGGTCAGCGCAATGTCGTGGAGGCCTGGGGGAAGTGTGATGACGACCTCATCCGCCTCCCGAACGATCGCCTGTCCGGTCGTGGGTATGATGGAAGATGGCACCGACCCTTTTTCAAGCTGCGGCAAGCCGATCCGGAAAGCGAAACGGCTCGCTTGGCCGACCAGGCAGGGAATGAAGAGATATGGGCGCAGGTTCGTGGTGCCCGATGTGGAGACGACAGCCGTGCAGGCCTGCCTGAGGAGAACCCGCCCGGCAGCAGCCTCTGTCGAATGCCGCGCAAGCGGTTCGCCGGATGACGCCAGCTCGGTCAATCCCAGCATCGGCCGCGGTGCATCTCCACTGCCGATTCGCGCAAGGAAACAGGAAAGTGTCCAGCCATCCTCTGCGGTATCCTGCGTCACCGGGATCTCGCCTTCCTCCTCGAAAAACAGCATCACGCCATCCGTCTCGGGCACGCCGTCCCATGCAAGGTCGATGAAGGAAATGCCGGCTTCCGTGCCGGTGCGCAGAACGGACAGCGTGAGCCCGTCGCCACCAAGGACGCTCCAGTGCCGGGGCAAAGCTCCGCCGGCCGCCGGGATATCGGTTATGCCGCTGTTGCGGATCAGGTTGCGTGCGGCTGGCTCGACCAGCAGTCCCCCGCCATCGGCGCGTCTCGGCAGATCGGCCGGCACGCTCTGCCAGCCGGCGTCGGTGTGCGCCAGACCCGGCGTCTTCCGCCGGCAGGAGAGAAGGGTTTCTGGAGCAACGCGCACGCCATCGATACGCGCGATATCGTTGACGAAATCGATCTCGATGCCGCGTTTGCCGGTCGAGCTCACGGCGTTCGCAGCCATTCGGCGGAAGGCTGGCGATGCCGTGGCGGCAATGGCGACATGGCCTGCCGACTGCGGATGAATGCCGTCCGCCGAAAGGGTTGCGCGAACCGGTGTGCCGGCGTCGTGGGCAGCGCCGGGTCCGCCGTTGAGGATCGCGGTGGCGGGAGACGTCGCGGAGACCGTCGTCACATGCGGCCAGTTCAGTTCCGCACCCTCACTTGCCCCGGCAGGCACGACAGGCAGAAACACAAGATGATCGCCCTGACGGGGCGCATCGCGCAGCACGAGCGTACCGGCCCAGGCTGAAACGGGTGCGGCGAGCACGGTTTCAAAGAGGGGTACATGCCATGCGTGGTTCGTCTGCACGGCGACGGTAATGTCGATGATATCATCGGGAGCTTCTCCGGCGACACGCGCCTTGCCAGCCGTCTTTCCCTTGTCAGCCGTCTTTCCCTTGCTTGCCTCATCCCGCCGGGCCGTTGCGATGGCTTCGTTCACCTCGGCGACGACGCTTGCCGGCCCGAAGCCCTGCTTGCTTTTCTGGCCCTCGATGCTTGTATTGGCATCCGAAGAGATGGTTTCGGAAAGGACGGTCGCCTGGGTGATATGGCGAACACCGACCTTCCGCAGGCTGTTCCAGATCGCCCGCAGGTCGTCCGTCACCTGATCGGCCGCGCGGCCATCGCGAATGTCGTTATTGCCAAGTGCCACGATGGCAGCCGTAGCGCCCGCCCGCCGGACGAGGGCGAGCGACTTCTGCGACATGCCGCGCACGAACTGCGCCTTGTCGCCGGCCCGCGTCACGGAGAGATAAGGGAGCCCCGCGGCAAAGGCGGCCCGCCGCCCCCAGCCTCCTCCGGTTTCGCCATCTCCCGCCATGTCCACCGCACCGTCCAGAATACTGTCGCCGATGCCGGCAACGGAGGTGACGGGCTGCGCGGGCGTGCCGACCAGCATGACCGGGCACGGCGCGGCCACCCAGAGATCGGCGTCCTGCGGGATCTGCCAGCCGGCTTCGTCGATATCGTCACCCCCGTGGCGCGGATCGAACAGAACCTGACTTTCGCCGGGGAGATAGGTCGCATTGCCCTGCACAGCGATGATGCCCTTGGGCTCGAGATCGACCAGGACGCGGATGTACACGACGGTTCCCGGCGCAAACGACGTCAAACCGAATGCCTCGGCCGATACGGCCTCCGGCAGCACCTCGACGGCTCCGGCTGCGACGGTTTGGGATCGTTGACCGTCGAAGAAGAACGGCACCGTTCTGCCTGCCGAGGATGCCGACACCTTGACGATCGTGTAGGAGACCTCGCCGTCGATTTCCCGTTTCGACGCATTGGCGATGCTGAAGTTGGAAAAGACCGGTGCGACCGACAGAGCGCCGCCGGCGCCGACCACGAAGCGGGTCGCAACCTTCATGCGGGTCTTGGCGCCGCTGGCGCCACCTGTCGCATTCGGTATCTGTCCCCGGCTCGCAATATTGGAAAGAGATGCGACGGACGCACCTAGGGCTACCCGCGGGCCAACCGCGCCTGCCGCGGCGGCAAGACCTGCCGCCGCAAGAAACTGTCGTCTGCCGATGGTCAACATGGTGCCGCTATCCCTTTCCATTGTCGTGTCTCCGCCGCGCCTGCCTGCACTGCGGTCGTCCCGCCGCTGGTCTCGCTCCGGTCAATGGGCACTATCGGGCTCTGGCACCGCGCGGGGAAAAACAGGCTCCGGTAAAAACGGCAGTCTCTTTGATATGGCTCATCAATTTCTGCCCGATCCGCGAAAACAGATGGCCATATCCCTTCGGTCTTCCCCGCTATCGGTACGTCATGGCGCCTTCACCTGCCATGTTTGTGCCCCGGGGATGGCGCCTGTGGCGATGATGGCTTGTGCCAAGGCCTTCGAGCCTTCCGCCGTCAGATGCCCGTAGTCCCATTGCAGGGGGACATCGCCGGCCATCGTCGTGCAGGCGGCATCCGGGTTCGGGCAGAGGAGACGATAGGGCGAGACGTAGACGGCTCCGGCAGCCTCGACCAATGCCTGAAGGTCACGGTCCCGCTGCGCCTGATCCGTCATCCGGCTATCGACGAGAAGCGCTTCGCTACGGCCGCTCGCCACCTGAGCGAGGAGGCGCGCCAGCGGCCGCTGATATTCGACGATGGGGCCGGAGACGACCACCGTGCCCGCCTTGTCCTTCACCTGCCGAAGGGTTTCGGCGATCAGTGGCAGATCGTAGTCTGCCCAGCGCGCGGAGAGGATGAGCACATCCGGCTTGTTCTGCGGCAGAAACTGCTCGAACATTGTCTGCATCAGCTCGATGCAACTCGGATCGCCCCTCGCGCCGACCAGAGGCTCGCATCCGCTCGATGTGGCCTGCATCACATGCGCCTTCGGCAAGGCGGCATCGAACCCGCTTGAGAGATGGGCGGCATGGCTGTCGCCCATCACGAGAATGTTCGGCTTGACCGTGGAGGGCGCGAGGCAATCCGGCGAGGCGAAATCCGCCACTGTCTGCTGGTAGCCTATCAGGAAACAGGTTCCGCGCCGGTAAACCGCCCGGTCGTCGTAGGTGATGTAGGCGGCAAGGCGATCGCTCTCCGTCTGAGGTGCCTTGGCCGTGGCATACAGGATACCGAGGCCGACAAGGCAGCAGAGGCAGCAGGCCGCCCCGGCCTGCATCCACAATGACCGCGCCGTGCGGCCGATCTGGCGTTTTCGGAAAGGCTGTTCCACGAAGCGCCATGAGAGATAGGCGGCGACAAGGCTCGCCAGAACAAGGCCGGCGGCTTCCGGCACCGTGGGCGCCCGTCCGGTCACCAGCGCAACGCCCACGAAGATCGGCCAGTGCCAGAGATAGAGAGAATAGGAGATTTTGCCGATTCCGACGAAGGGCGGCAGCGCGAGGAGCCGCGTGACACAGGATCCGCCCATGCTGCCGATCGCGATCAGAAGCACAGCACCGGCCACGGGCGCAACCGCGATGACGCCGGGGAACGGCAAGCCGCCATGGAACCGGTAGGCGCTGGCGAGAATCAATGCGAGGGCGACGATCGCCACGCCGTCACGCATACGCGCCGGCAGACGGGGTAATGGCGCGAAAACAAGAAGGGCGCCGGCGATGAGCTCCCAGGCACGTGAGAGTGGCACATAATATGCGAGATCGCGGTTGGCACCCGTCAACCAGACGCCGAACAGGAAGCTTGCCAGCGCGGTGGCGGCAACCACGGCCCCGGCGCGCCAGCGACCCAGACCGGACACGGCAAGGAGAATCAGCGGGAAGACGAGGTAGAACTGTTCCTCAACGCCGAGCGACCAGGTATGGACCAGCGGCTGGCTATAGGCATCAGCTGCGAAATAGCCGGACTTTCCAAGCGTTTCGAAGGCAAGATAGATATTGGAGAACGATGTCAGGGCAGCAAGCCCTGTCCAGATCGTCGTCATGCGCTCGCTGGGAAACAGGATCAGCGGCGCGCAGAGGAGCGTGACCGCAATGGTAACGACAAGCGCCGGGAAAATGCGCCGTGTTCGCCGCTCGTAAAAGCTCACAAGAGAGAACGTCCCGTGCTGCAGCTCGTGCCAGACGGCCTTGGTGATCAGGTAACCCGAAATGACGAAGAAGACATCGACCCCGACGAAGCCGCCACGCAACGGACTGATCCCCGTATGGAACAGAAGCACGATGAGGACCGCCACTGCGCGCAATCCGTCGATATCACCGCGATAAATTCCCGAATCATGCAGGGCTCTTCCTTGCTCCGGGCGCGATAAGGTTCGCGTCGAAACATCGTGTTCCAAGAGCATAAGCAGTCTCCAGCGCAAAGGAAGGCGTGGCAGCATTTGTTTGACACTTGCCTCATCGAGTTTATCGTGTAACTCAATTAGATACATATGAAATTTGTTTTATCGACGGAATTTGCGCTCGGACATGGAAGACGTTTGCCTGACATTTGGTAGAGACGCATGAGGACCGCCGTGCTCATCGCCATTCCGACCTACCGGCGCCCCGCCGAGCTTGAACGTCTGTTGTTACGGATCGCTCAGCTGGATATCGCGGTGCCGGTCGCGGTGCTTGTCGCCGACAACGATGCCGAGGGGCGGCAGGGCGGCGAGGTCGTTGCGGCACTTTCGGCCGGTTCCTATCCCTTTCCCCTGCAAGCCATAACCGTTTCCGCCAAGGGGCTCGCCCATGTCCGCAACGCGCTTTTTGCCCACGCCCTTGCCCATGAAGACTTCACCCATCTGGCAATGATCGATGACGACGAATGGCCGGATGCAAACTGGCTTGGCGAACTGTTGCGCGTGCAGATAGCCACCGGCGCGGATATCGTCGGCGCTCCCGTCGCGTCGATCTTTGAAGACAATCACAGAAGCTGGGTGCGTCGCGCCCGCTTGTTTCAGCCGGAACCGCGGCCCGAAGGCCTCTGCCCGATCATCTGGGCCAGCAATAACGTGCTCCTGACGCGCACATGCATCGAGACTGCCGGCCCCCCTTGGTTCGATCTCGCCTTCAACCTCACCGGCGGCGAGGATGTCGAGCTTTTTACGCGGCTGAAGGCGGGCGGGCGGCAATTTGCCTGGGCGCCCGGCGCCCTGATTTTCGAGAGCGTGCCACGCGAGCGCACGCGGGCGCGATGGCTTCTGCAGCGAGGCCTGCGCATCGGCTCGACCGATGCCCGCATTCAGCTGCGCCACGGCGCAGGGCGCCTTGGTCGCATGCGCACGATGGGCAAGGCCGTTCTCGGCCTCGCGGTCAGCCTCGCGCTTCTGCCACTGCGGGCGGTGAGCGGGAAGCACCGTGCCGACGGATTGTTCTCGGCAGCGCGCGCGGCCGGGAAGTTTTACGGTTTCTATGGAGGCAGGGTCCATGAGTACAAGTAACGTCCCGGCCTATTCGACGCCGGTGTTTGGTAGCGCGGCACATTCCAGAGAGCCGCTGTGGCTCCGGCGCGTTCTCGAATTGATGCTGTGTGCCTTCCTGGCCTATGTTTTCACCGACGGAACACTGATTGCGGTCAATACCGGCGTCAGCGACATGACGAGCCTTGTACTTGAAAGCGGCGAAGGCGATTCCAGCCGGCAGATCTTCTATATCGGCATTGCCGTCCTGCTCTTCCTGATCGCCGCGCGCCACGGGCTGAGCAACGTCGTCGCGCCTTTTCCTCTGTCCGTCTTCATCGTCATCGTCTGGTGCTTCTGCAGCACCTCCTGGGCCATCGTTCCGGATATTTCACTGCGCCGCGCCATTCTCGCGACCATCATCATCTTCGCGACCATCACCATCGTCGCCGCCCTCGGGCCGCTTCGGGTTACCCAACTGCTCTACCGGATCCTCGCCTTCTTCGTCGTCGCCAACATGCTCTCGGTCGTTCTCCTGCCGGGCTATGCCATTCATTCCGAAGGGGAGCTGGATACAGCCCTTATCGGCGCATGGCACGGGCTTATGCCGCACAAGAACATCGCTTCGGCGGTGACCGCGCTTTCGGCCATCGTCTTTGGGTATCACGCCTTTCTCACACGCAGCTGGAAGTCGGCGGTTCTTCTGGTGCTCTCCATCATCTTTCTGCTGGGTACCCGCGGCAAGACCTCACTCGGCATCGTCATGCCCTGCCTGCTGGCCGGCATCATGTACAACCACGCCTTTCGCACGGAACGGCAGAAGTTCCTTCTCTTCGCAAGCATCTTCCTGTTCATTGCGGGGCTTGCCGTCTTCGCCATGATCTTCACGCCTCTGCTCGCGCAGATTTTCGACGATCCGACCTCGTTCACCGGCCGCGTGGCCATCTGGGACATCGTGCTGCGCTATGTCGAGGAGTATCCGATGACCGGTGCCGGCTTCGGATCCTTCTGGCTGATCGGACAGGATTCGCCGATCCTGCGCATCGGCGGCGACATGCCCTGGCTCTTCGGCATCGCCCATTCGCACAACGGCTACCTCGAAATGCTGGTGACCACCGGCGTGCCGGGTCTGGTGTTGACGGTCATCATGTTCGTCGTCGTGCCGTTCTATTCTTTCGTCATGGCCGACCCGGTCTGGAGGAAGATCAACGGGCTCTACTTCGGGATCTGGCTCTTCGCCGTTATCTACAATCTTCTGGAAACGCACATCATGAACCGCGACCGACAGGTTTGGGTCATCATGCTGATCGCCATTCAGGTGGCATTCCTCCACCGGAAGCGAATACCGGGCACGGGTCCGCGCATCGTTCTGGACAATTAGACAATGCGCACGCGCATGAACCCGCAGGTCAGCGTCGTCATTCCGCTCTTCAACAGGGCGCACCGTATCGCCGCGACACTGGAATCGGTGCTGGCGCAATCGTTCCAGAACTTCGAAGTCGTCATCGTCGACGACGGGTCCTCGGACGATTGCCACGCTGCCATCGAAGCCGTCGGCGACCCCCGCATCCGGCTCGTCCGGCAGGAGAACGAGGGTGCGTCATCGGCGCGCAATCGCGGCGTTCAGGAGGCCCGGGGCGCGCTCGTCGCCTTTCTCGATTCGGATGATCGCTTCCTGCCCCACCATCTCGCGACCATGGTCGGGCTTCTCGCAGCTCAGCCGGACACAGCCGCTTACACGCAGGTCATCGCCGACCGCGGAGATAACCGGACCTTCGTGAAGCCGCACCGTGGCATTCGGGACGGCGAGGCCATGGCCGATTATCTCGTCTGCCGCGGCGGGTTCGTGCAGACGAGCACCCTTGTGGTTCCCCGCTCCTGGGCACTCGCCGTGCCCTATCGAACGGATGTCGGCTTCGGAGACGACACCGATATTGCAATTCGGCTCTCGCTGGCTGGATGCCGCTTCGTCATGGCCCCGACGCCGGGCGCCGTCTGGTCGGACGAAAGGAGCACCGATCGTCTATCGTCCTCAGATGCGGCGAGCCGGGCGCGGTTTGCATGGCTTGACGACCTGCGCGGTCAGATTTCGCATCGCGCCTATGCAGGCTATTGCGGCTGGCATGTCGCCAAGACGCTCGTGCGGACGGAACCGCTTAAAGCCTGGCGCCTCTACGGAAAAGCCGTCATCAGCGGCGCCTACGCCCCGAAGCTCGCCCTTCGGGTCGCGCTCCAGCTGCTCTTGAACGGCGACGGTTATCGCCGTCTTGCGGACCGGGCAGTCGGGCGCAGACGAAAGACAACCGCATGACAGGATTTCTCAGACGGCAGCTCCTCGCAGGCGCGGGGCTCAGTATCGCCGGGAGCATAGCCGGAGGCAATGCAGGCACAGGCACCGGCGTCTCCCCCGCCGGGTACGCGCTCGCGAATGATCCCATCCTCCCCTCGCCCGAAAGAACCACACGCTCCGCTGAGAAGAGCACGGAAAGCCTGCGCGACCTCGCCGCCCGGCGCGGGCTTTTCTACGGCTGCGCGATGAAAAGCGGGCAGATCACCGAGGATCCCGATTTCACGGCGGCGGTCGTCGCAGATTGCAACGCTATCGTTCCCGAATACGAGTTGAAGCGCATCATCACCGAACCCTCACCCGGTCGCTTCGACTTCAGCGGTGCCGACCGGCTTTCGCACTTCGCGCAGGCGCACGGCATGCTGATGCGCGGGCATACGCTGGTCTGGCATCTTGCGAACCCTGCATGGCTGGAGGCGGCTCTCACGGAAGAGCCCTCCATGAAGACGCATATGTTCGACTATATCGAGACGGCAATGCGACGATACGGCAGCCGCATTCCCGTCTGGGACGTTGTGAACGAGGCGGTCGCGCCTGAAGAGGGCGACTTTCTCGGCCGCAGGATCAGCTCGCCCTGGTTCAAGGCCTTCGGCGACACCTATATTGACGACGCTTTTCACCATGCGCGCGCCGTCGCGCCCAATGCCGTTCTCGCCTACAACGACTATGGCGTCGAGATGTCGGGAAGCTGGTACGGCGCTCGCCGCAGGGCCATGCTGCTTCTGCTCGAAGGGCTCCTCGCCCGCAATGTTCCCATCGACATGGTGGGGATCCAGGGACATCTCATCGCGTTCGACACAGCGTTCGATGAAGATGTCTTTGCCGGATTTCTCGCAGAGATCGCCGGGATGGGGCTGAAGGTTACGATCACCGAATTCGACATCACCGACCGGAAGGGACCCTCCGATCCCGCTTTGCGCGATGCGGACGTCGCAGCTCTCGGCCGCCGGTTTCTGGATGTCGCCCTGGACTGCAAGGCGCTTGCCGGCATTCTCAGCTGGGGTCTCAGCGACCGCTATTTCTGGGTTCCGGAAGATCCTAAGCAACAACCGCCGAAGGGCCAGACGCTTCGCCCGCTGCCTCTCGATGACAACCTTGCGAAGAAACCACTCTGGGACGCGATCGCCGGTGCTCTCCGAGAGTCCTGACGGAGACAAGACGCGGAGTGATCGATTTAGGTCGTGGGTGTCTCGTTCAGCGACGTATCGCTCAAGCGGCTCTTCAGCAGCTTTGCCGGCACGCCGCCGATGACCGAATAGGGCGGAAAGGTGCCGCGCACCACGGCGCCGGCGGCGACCACGCTGTGCGCACCGACATGGGCACCATCGAGAAACGTCACTTTGGAGCCGACCCAGACATCGTCATCGATTCGGATGCCGAGATCGGTCGAAGCCTGCATGCGGATCGGGATATCCGTACGGTCGAAAACATGGCTCGCGGCATGGAACGAGACATACTGCCCCATGATCACGTTGCTCCCGATCTCGATGCCGCCGAGCGCGCCGAAATAGGAATACTGCCCGACGCCACTGTCGGAGCCAATCTTCAGGCCCTTGCCCAGCTGGCTCGGGTGGTTGGTGATGCCGATGATCGTATAGTCGCCGATGTTCACGCGCTCACCGAGCACGAGCCCCTCGCGCCCGTAGCCATCGAGCTGGCAGTGGGCGCCGATGGTGGAAAACCGGCCTATCCTGATGCGGCTGCCGCCGCGCATTTTCACGCCCGGGCCGATGAAGACCTTGTACCGTCCCCGGAGTAGCGCCCGCAAAAGCCAGGTGAGCCGGCGCACGAGCGTGTGAACCAGGAAGCCGGCGGGAAGCTCGGGTGACATCGCATAGGTCTTGCCGACCAGCCGCAGAAGAGCCGCGAAAATGCGGTGCAGGAAAGCATCCACTGTCCGTTTCCTTTTGGCGCGTGGCCCTTACGATCCGTGGATCGTCTTGTATTCGTTGTACCTGCGTCCGGCGAATGCGTTCAGCATGCCGAGACCGCGTGCGGCGCGCGAGACGGCCTTGACCCTCGTCGCCGTGCCGAATGGCAGCGCCGCCACGGACAGGATCGCGCCTGCGCCAATACGTGCCATACCCGATAGGAACAGGGAGACCTGCCGCTTGGTCGAGCATCCCGACAGCTTTTCGGAGAGCACATAGGTGTTGCCCTCGCGGAACTTGCGCGAGATCAGCCACTTCGATGACACGCGCGATCCAGGGACGATCTCGCGAACCCGGGCATTGCTTGCCCAAAGCATCCGCCCGCCCTTCTTGTGGATCATCATGCCGAGCAGGGTATCCGTTCCGCCCGTGTACCGCATGCGGGGGTCGAACTGCAGGCCGAAGGCTTTGAAGACCTTCAGGTCGATCAGGATATTGGCTGTGTTTCCGAAGGGAACCACACCGCCATCGGCAAAATCCTGAGCGACGAAGAAGCCGCCCTGCGACACCCATTGCGGTGGAGTCGTCTCGAATTCCGAGATGACCGGCCCAAGGATCGCCTCGGCACCGGTGGCGCGGTATTTCGTCAGCAACTGGTCCGCCCACTCAGGTTCCGGATATTCGTCATCATCAATGAAGAGAATAACCCCATCCGCGCCTTTCGTCTCTGCAACCACACGGTTGCGTGCGAAGGGAATGCCCGATTCCGGATGAACGGCATAGGTGATGGGAAAGGGAAACGACGGGCGCATCTCCTCGATCAGTCCGGCCATCGGACCATCCCGATCGTTGTCGACGACAATCACGGTTATCGGCGGCGGCGTGGTTTCGAAGGTCAGGGCAGCGATGCCTTCCAGCGCCCGACGAAGCCCCTTAGGTCGCCGAAAGGTGATCAAGCCGATGAAGAGGTTGTCGATGGTCATGTCCGCGATCCGCTTCTTGGTGTGTCCAGTCCGAAGGCCGCCACCATGCTCCGGCCATAGGCTTCCTCGGAGAAAAGCGCCTCGAATCGCTCGAAACCACGATCCCCCATCGCCTTGCAGAGGGGCCTGTCGATAACGAGCGCGGTCAGGGCCGTTGCCAGCGCAGTGTCGCTCCCCGGCGTCACCAGGAACCCGGTCTCGCCAGGCGCGACGATTTCCGAGAGGCCTCCGTGGTCGGCGGCGATGACGGGCCGATGATAGCTCATCCCCTCAATGGCGACGCGACCGAAGGGTTCGGGAAGCGTCGAGGGAACCGCCACGACGTCGCTCCAGAGGAAATGCTCGGACGGGTCATCGACAAACGGATGGATGGTAACGGAGCGCTCCAGGCCGGACGCCACAATCAGCGTCCTGATATCATCGACGAAGTGATCCTGCCCGCCGTAAACGCCACCGACCAGACGAACCTCAACGCGATCGCGAATTTCAGGAGCCAAGGCCGCGATTGCCTTGACCAAGACCTGCTGGCCCTTCCAGGCGTTGAAGCGGCCGATCAGGAGGACCTTGAGCGGTCCGGAAGCCGGGATTTCGGACTGCACTGCGGGCGCCGCCACTCCATTATAGATAACCGACTGCGATGCCTTTGCCGGGACGGCAAAGGCATCGCTCGTGGCCTTCGAATTGAAGATGACCCGGCTGCGACTGAAGGCGAGAACACGCGAGAAGATCGCCATCGCCTTGCCCGTCGGGATCTCGTGGACATGGCAGATCGTCGGGCCTTTGAAGAAACGGGCGGCGACCAGATAGTCGAACGGCACCAGCGTGCTGATATAGAGCAGATCGCATCCCGACTCGCGGATCACCTTGCGGGCCCGCAGCACGGCAAGAGGAAAACTGACGGGCGCCGTCAGCACGATCCGCTTCAGGTCAGCTTTCCGCAGGACCCACATGGGTCCGTTGAGAATGCGGGTCGAGGCGCGCTCGACATGCGGCGTGATCGGCCCCTCACCCAAAAGGCGCACATCGAGCGAGCCGTCTGGGTCGGCGGCCCTCACGGCCTCGAGGACCTGGAGAAAGCTCCTGTCCGAACCGTAAAGTTCGACGTTCGGATGTACGCAGAGAATTTTCAAACGCGGCTCCCCGGCCTGTCTTGGGTCATGATCGATGTCTTCATGGTCACAGGCACTTCGAAAGCAGCGCCTCGTAGGCAGCGTTCACCTTCAGCCAGGTGAATTCCGCCTGATGCCGCGCCGAGGCGGCAGCCCCTGCCTGTTTGAGGTCGAGGCCGGAGCCGATGCGATCGATAAGCGCTTCGAGCGCTGGCTGGCTGTCGAAATAGAACTGCCGATCGCCGGCGACCCAGCGATTGAAGCGGTTGTCATGGGCGATGATCGGGTTGCCGGCGCCAAGCGCCTCGACGAGCGAGGGGTTGGTGCCGCCGACCTGATGGCCGTGAAGATAGGCCAGTGCATGATAGCGCAAAGCCGATACGATCTCGGGCTCGTAGATGCCGCCGGGAAAGATGACCTCGTCCGACGCCGCAGCCTGGACCTTGCGGTGATAGGCATTGTCCGGCGAGAAATTGCCGAGAACCATGAGCTTGAGGCCGCGCCTCTTGCTCGAAAAGGCGCTCACGATCTCCAGGATCGAGTTCTCCGGCTCGGCGCGCGCAATGGAAATGAGATACTGGCCGCTCTTCAGGCCGTACCGCTCGATCAGGTCCTCGGGCGCGGCCTCGATCTTGTCGGCTCCATAGGGAATCATGACCGCCTTGCTGCAGCCGTGGCGGCGCAAGTGGCGTGCGATCTCCGGGTGATCGGCGATGGCGACATTGCTGATGTTGGCCCCGATGAATTCATTGGCGTACAGCCAGATTTTCACCGGAAACGACCACTTGTCCCGGCGCCACTCCACGCCGTCCATGTTCATCAGGACCTTGCGGCCCCTGAGCCTCTGCAGCGTGTTGAAGATGGCGGTGTTGTAGCCAAGGACGAGATCGATCCCCGGCCGTCGGCAGACGTCGGCAACGCACTTCCGGTCGAAGATAACGCTCCCCTTCGAGCCTGTCGCGTCGCTGGAAATATGGATGCGATGTATGCCGTTCCAATCATCTTCGTAGTCGGCCGTTCCATTTTCCTGGCAATAGACGTTTACCGTCCAACCTTGCTCGAGGAGATAGGGAGCAAGGCGCCCCGCGAAGGTCTCAAAGCCGCCATGAGCTGCAGGAATGCCACGAATACCAAGAATGTTCACGACCTTGCGGCTCGTATCGACAGTCTTCGACTGTTCGACCATACGATTGCTCCCTGTAACACTTCGAACCAAGACAGAACATGCTCGTCAAGACGTCGGGAGCAGCGCGGTGCGCACGTGCCACGACCTCAGGGAGGGTCATTAAAGACCGTTCTCGAATGAACAGGCTTGATCAGCATGCCTGCATCCGAATATTCTAATCTCATTTAGTAGGAAGCTATCGCATAGTTTCGTTGCAATGCAAAAAAAATTTGTCCGAAAGGTTTATTTTCCAACGTTTTCAATAGGTAATAGTAGACTTACGCTTTAGGAGCGGACGCTTCGGTGCGACGGGTGTACCGCAGTGCGGCATAAAGCGCGACGGGATTCGTCGTGAGATAACGCCAGAATAGCTGCCTCGGGCGCAGCACCATACGGTGCAGCCATTCCAGCCCGATCTTCTGCAGGAATATCGGTGCACGCTGGTAATGGCCTGCAGCGAAATCAAAGCAACCACCGCATGTGACGATCCAGCGGCCTTCGAAGGACTCCCGCATTGCGAGCGAAACGAACTGCTCTTTCGGTTTGCCAAGGCCGACCCACAGGATATCCGCCTTCGTCGTGTTGATGTCGGCGACGATGGCCGGCAGTGCGGCCTCGTCGAAATAGCCGTTGCGATAACCGGCGATCACCAGGTCCGGGTAGAGGAACTTCATGCGGGCGACACATTCCTCGATGACGGCGTCGGTCGCGCCGAGGAAGTAGCAGGAGATGCCGTTCGCCTGGAAGCCTTCGGCGAAATCGTAGAAAAGGTCGGTGGTTGCGCTGCGGCCTCGGACGGGGGTCGTCGTGAGCAGGCGTGATGCTATGACCAGTGGTTCACTATCGACATGAACGACATCAGCGCGTTTCAGGCTTTCCGCATAGCGGCGATCGGACCGGCAGAGGCCGACCGCATGTCCGTTGATATCGAACAGGAGGCGCGGCGGGTGGGGCGTTGCGTCCAGCGTCGTCTGCACGACATGGTCGGTCAGTTCGGCACGACTCTTCCGCGTGACCTTGACCCCGGCAACGATTACCGAGTCGTCATATTCTGCTTGTTCTGGCACGATGCGTTCTTTGGAGGGAGCTGGAAGGACACTCACGCTTTCTGGCATCCTGCAACATTCTTCCCGTCGATGAATGAATGGTGAGAGGCGACAAAGCGTGCGGAAATTCGGGAGAACTCGCCCCTCTGACGGGTTGGCCCTGACAACGAGGCGTTCTGACAGTGCATTGCCGGGACCCTTCTTTCTCGCGCATCACGATACCTAACCCAGGTTAAACATACCTAAAAGAGATTTCTTGAATGTAAGGTGGGGTATCCGCCAAGTTCGTTAAAGGGCTGCTGTCGCATGCTTGAGGCCGTATCAATGCGCTCTCTTAGGTTGAGGATACCATGCTTCTCCACAACCAAAACATCAAACGGCCTGCGCGAGCAATGACGTGCGTCGCGTCAGACGAAAGACGAGCGTCGTCATAACCACCTCGCCTGCGATGATGCCGACGATCGAGGCGATAGGGCTGATCGTGTAGATGATGCCTGCCGCGACCATCATCGTCACGGGTGCGGCAATGAGGCTGGTTTTTGCAAGCGGCTTGAACTGCCCCGCCGCCTGGATGAGGCTGCTTGCGGGAATACGCATCGACTGGATGAGGACCACGATGAACCAGAGGCCGCAGGCGACATAGAGGGTGCTCGGCTCATAGGGCAGGTTCACGACCTTGTCGTGGAAGATGAGGGCGACGGCGACCGCCAGAACGACATTGCCGGCAAGAATCGTCAGGACGATGCGCAGGAACGATCTCGCCGTTCCCCGCGCGCCTTCCACGTCGCCTTTGGCGAGCTGCCGCGCCATGATCGGCCGCTCGATGAGCATCAGCGATGGCAGGACGACCGTCAACGGACGCCAGAAGAGCGCCGCCACGGCAATGGGTGCGAAGGCTTGCGGTCCGGCCATGAAGGTCACCAGATAGGCATGGCCGTTGGAGGTCATTTCCGTGGTGATGACTCCTAGAAGCGCCCATCGTGACTGCCCCCTCCAGACCCTGCCATAGTGCGATAGCCGGCTTCTGCCACCAACTTTCTCCAGGGTCAGCCAGAGATACACCGCCGACAGACTGGCAGCCGTCGCCACCGTGATGCTTGCCACGAGGAGCGTATCGCCCAGATACTGGACATGCATGATGGCGCAGCCGGTGACGACGACGCAGGCATAGATCAGGTCGGAGATACCGGTCGATTTGACCCTGTGACGCGCGAACTCCGCGCAACGAAACCCCCAGCGGAGCGCCGCCGCGAAGGTGAACAGACCCATGAAGAGGGTGACAGGCAGCGGCATTCCGAAGAGAAAGCCGGACCCGACAGCAACAAGGCCGGCGAGCACGGACAGAATTGCATCCACCTTCATGATGGCCAGATATTCCGGTTGCCAGTCCGGCGTCCCCCTGTTCAGGGAGATCGACAGCGGCGTTCCGCCCATGGCATTGACGATGCTGTAGCTGAAGGCCGTCAACACCTGTCCGAAGATGAAGAAGCCGTAGTCCGCTGGCGCAAGCAGCGGGATCAGCACGAGGGAGAGCAGAAAGTTCGACCCGGCGATCGCCAGCGTTCCTGCCATCGACAGGCTGACACGGCTGGCTTTGGCCACGACCGACCGGAGCAGTAAGACGGGCTTCGTCATGAAATCCTCAAGATCCGGAATGGTTTGAAGCGGCGGGGCCGCCTTTTTGCGCGCTAGGGATGGTTCAAACCCAGCGAGACGAGCATATCGGCATCCTGTTGACCGCTAACCTCGTCGAACAGGCCGAAATAGCTGCCGTAACACCAGTAGGCCCAGGGGATTCCACGCGCCTCGGCCTGCTTGCGCACCACAGACAGCCAGGCGAGCCGATCTGCGTTGTATTCGGGCAGGAGACCGGGCTTGGGTCTCGGCGCGCCGAACTCGCCGAGATACAGGCGCGTCGGGGGTATATCGTAGCGTTCGGCCCAAGCGATCGCCTTGTCAAAGTCTTGAACCACGTCGCCGGCATCATAGCCACGGTAGTAGTAGACGCTGATTTTCCAGAGCTGCGAGAGGAGGTGGCCCCAGGACGAAGGCTCACTCCAGAGTTCGGCAACGTGCTGGCCGAAGGCAGCGATCGATTCGCTCGCTCCCTCGGCATTGGCCGGCCATCGAAACACGGGTGGATACCGGGAGGCGAGATCCTGGGTCACCGGTGCATAACCCTGAAAGATGAATTCGGGCGGAGAATAGTAATGGAGCGAGTAGAGAATGTTTGGATCGTCGAAACCCGAGGGATCGAGCCGAAGAAGCCCGAAGAGCCCGCCGCCACATGAGCCGGTGACGATGAGGGTATGATTCGGGGCCGAATGGCGGGCCACAGAGACCAGCGTCTTCAGATAGCCTTCCCAGAGCCCCGGTGTCCGGCATTCGACCTGCGGTTCATTGAAGAGTTCGAGTGCCACCCGATCCGCGGGACGGCTGGCCGTCCTCTCGGCGAACGCAGCGACGACACGTTTCAGCGCGTCGAACATTCCCGGCTCCTCGACCAGTGAGCGGGCATCGTAAGGAGAGTTGCGACCCTTGTCCGGCGTGTGGATATCCACAAGAACCTTGAGGCCGAGGGCCGAGATGGCATCGACCTGGGCAAAGACGTAGTCGGCGCGCGCCTGAAGCTCATCCGCATTTGCGAGCACGAGAGGGCCGACATTCACCGGAAGGCGGACATGGTCGAAGCCCATCGCCTTGATGCTTGAAAAGTTCGAAAGCGGGAAATAGGACTCGACCGGAACGTAGCCTGCACCGAGAAACCGTCCATTTTTCCGGGCTGTCGGCGTCCAGAGGAACGGGAAGACGTTCACCCCCTTCTCCACGCGGAAAGCGGGCCGCGTGTCACTCGCTGTCGCAACGGGCGCCACGAGCGGGGAGAGAGCAACGAACAGGGCGAGGATGACAGCCAGCATACGGCGCCACGCATCATTTCGTGGAGTGCCGATCGCGGGAAGTTGCGCTTCGCCCGTCATGGAAGCTGCACCGGAAAAGGGCCCCATCCGCTCGGCAGAAAGGCCCGGTGACACCTCGGGGTAGCTGGATGGTCCAAACTGCACTCCATCGGAACCTCTCGGACACCTTGTCGCGACGCATCCGCGTCCCTTTGCCAGGCAGGCTCCCTGAACCGGCCGGACATCACCTTAACGTCGTCTACATTAGATATTTTTTATCTTCAAGCGGCGTCCGGCCTTGCACCATGTCGACAGGTCGCCTCATGCGGGTTAAAGGCCCATGGCGTGGCACAGGATCGGACCTTCCGATCCGGCAACGGTGTCTTTGTAAGCCTTGATGGGATGCACATGCGTTATTTTATTACCGGAACCGCTGGCTTCATCGGCTTTCACCTCGCTCACCGCCTTGTCAGCGAAGGGCATTCGGTCGTCGGGTTCGACGCGATGACGCCCTATTACGACGTGGAACTGAAGCGAAAGCGGCATGCCCTGCTCGAACGGTTCGAAGGCTTCGTCCCGGTTGTCGGCAGGCTGGAGGACCGCGCCGCGCTGGCTGCGGCCGCAGAGACGGCGCGGCCCGATGTCATCATCCATCTGGCGGCTCAGGCCGGCGTTCGCTACAGTCTGAAGGAGCCCCGCTCCTACATCGATTCCAATCTTGTTGGCTCGTTTAACGTCATCGACATCGCACGCGACATCCAGCCCCAGCACCTGCTCATCGCGTCGACGTCTTCGGTCTACGGTTCCAATGAAAAGGTGCCGTTCGAGGAGCAGGATCGCGCGGACGAGCCCATGTCCCTCTACGCAGCCACCAAGAAGTCCATGGAACTGATGGCGCACAGCTACGCCCATCTCTTTGCGGTGCCGACGACAGCCTTCCGCTTCTTCACGGTCTATGGCCCGTGGGGACGCCCCGACATGGCCCTGTTCAAGTTCGTCGAAGCCATTCGCCAGGGACGGCCGATCGACGTCTATGGCGAAGGGCGCATGAGCCGCGACTTCACCTATATCGACGATCTTGTGGATGGCATTCTTCAGCTGTCGCAGGCCATTCCCTCTGAAGCATCACGCCTTCGCGGAGGCGCGGTTGTCGATAGTCTGTCCCATCACGCACCTTTCCGCACCGTCAATATCGGCGGCGGACAACCGATCGAACTTCTGACCTTCATCGAAACGATCGAGCAGCGGCTCGGCCTTACCGCCGTCAAGAACATCCTGCCGATGCAGCCCGGCGACATGCAGCGCACCTACGCGTCGCCCGATCTGCTCAAGGCGCTCACCCGCTTTCAGCCGAAGGTAACGCTTGCCGAAGGCATCGGCCGGTTCGTCGACTGGTACGACGAACATTATCCGCAGGCCTGAGGCACTCCTCGCACGTCTCCGAACCCGATCTGTCGACCGCGCTGCGACCGCGGATGGTTTGATCGAAGATATCGCGAACGGGTAGCCGCCGGAGCGGTTGGATAACGGTCGATTAGCCGGCGCTTCCTTCTGAAGCGCCGGCCGGGTTTTCGCTACTTGTTTTCCAGATAGTAATCGCCGTAGCGACTGTTGTGGTAAAAGTTCTCATCCTGGTGAAGGTAAAGCTTGACCTTGCTCAGATCGACCTTGTTGAGAATGACACCTGCGCATTTTTTCATGATGGCAGGGTGCGTCTGGACCGCGGTCCGAACGATCCGGCGTGCGGTCTCGCCCCATTCGATGATCATCAGGAAGCTGTCGATCTTGCTGGAGATGGCTCGCGCATCGACCACCGGGCCGAGAGGCGGAAGATCGAGCACGATGTAATCGAAGGTCTTGGCAAACGAGGCCAGGAGATCGTTCATCGCACCCGACGACAACAGCTCTGCAGAAAACAGGATACGCTGTTTGATGATGGTCGGCAGGAAGACCAAGCCGGTTTCGACATCGGTCAACAGAACGTCTTCCACCGACTGGCTTTCGCTGAGAACCTCGTAGAGGCCGCTGCGGGCGTTGGCACCGATGGCGCGGGTTGCGCCCGGATTGCGCAAGTCGGCGTCGATCAGCAGGGTCCGGGAACCCTGCTTGGCCAGATGCTGGGCGAAATTCACGGCCACGGTGGACTTGCCTTCCCGCGGCAGGACCGAGACGATCCCGATCACGCGACCGGGTTTGTTGCCTGCCTTGAAGTCCGCCGCAATCTTGGCGCCACGGATCGTCTCGGCAAAGGACGAAAGCGGATGATCGATGATGTAGCGATCGAGATTCGACTTGCTCAAGACCCCGCGGTGCCCGACGCGGGACACATCCAGCTTTGATCCGCCTGACTCGTGTTTCTCCAACGGGATCTGGCCGATGAACTCCATGGAGAGTTCCTTCTGGACCTGCTCGCCCGTGCGGAAAAACCGTTCCCCGAACTCGCGATAGGCACCGATTGCCGCGCCGACGCCGCAACCCATGACGAGAGCGAGCACAAGGATCAGCGGCTTCTTCGGATAGCTCGCATCCTGCGGAGGCTCTGCCCGTGTCACCACGCGCGCTGCCGTCACAGGGAAGCTCTCCCGCTGGCTGGCCTCCTGGAAGCGCTGGAGATAGGTCTCGTAGAGCGTCTTGTAGGTCTCCGCCGCGCGCTCGTACTCCCGCAGTTGAACGAGATCGTCGTTGGCGACGGCCGAGGTGGTCGTTGCGGCCGCGACCTGTCCCTCCAGGGCTTTCTGGCTGGCGGACGCGACCTCGTATTCCTGCCGGTAGGTGTCGGCAATACGGCGAAGCTCCTTGAACATGACCTCGTCATATTCCTGAAGCTTGGAGCGCAGGAGAACGGCCTGATAGTGATCGCGGCCGAAGCGCTTCGAGATTTCAGCCTCGCGCCGGGAGACGTCGAGCGCCTCCTGCTGAAGCTTGTTGATCACGGGGCTATCGAGCGAGCCTACGACCGCCGAACGGATGTCGCCGCTCGCCACGACTGCCTGAACGCTGTCGTACTTGGACTTGGCATCGGCTGCCGCATTCTGCGCCTTGACGAGGTTGGTGTTGATCTGCGTCAGCTGCTGCTCGGTGACGAGTTCCCCGCCGGTGGCTATCAGCCCCTTGTCCGCACGGAATTTCTGAACGATGAGGTCACTCTCGAGCGATTTCTGACGAAGCGCCTCGATCCGCGTCTGCAGCCAGTCGCTGGCGCGCCGCGTTGCATCGAACTTCGAATTGTACTGGTCTTCGAGATAGGCATCGACAATGGCATTGGCGATCTTCGCCGCAGTTTCCGGCGACTGCGAGATATAGTCGACCTCAAGGATGTAGGTTCGGCCGACGCGGGATGCGGAGGTATTCCGCATCAGGGCATCCTTGATGCTCTGCTTCAGGTCCTCGATATCCTGCGTTTTTGGCGGCTCGCCCGATCCGACCATGGACTTGAGCGTTGCTGCGACGGTGGACACCAGCGACGGCGCCTGCTTCTGGAATTCCGGATCGTTCGCAAGATCGAGCCGTTCGACCACAAGTGTCGCAACACGCTCCGAGCGCAGAATCTCCACCTCGCTCAGCACCGCCGCATCATCGTCCCGGGTCGGGTAGCCGGAATTGCGATTGCCGTCGGAGAGAAGCTGATCGGCGATCTGCTTGTTGTCGCCGTCGATGAAGAGCGTCGAGGATGCCGTGTATTTCGGCGTGGCCGTAAAGGCGAATGCCGCGCCGAGAAACAGCATCAGGACGCCGCACAGCGCCACGATCCTCCACTGCCGCTTGATGATGGAGACGATCTCGTTGAGGTCGATTCCCGTCTCGTTCTGAGAGGGAAGGAACTCGCTTGTTTGGGCCTTATCCAATGTCTGTACGCCTTGATGATGCAACGCCGGAACAACTGTTTCCCAATCATCATGGCAGATGCACGATGCAAAACCAGATGTTTTGTGCGGCGCAGCAATTTTAATAATATGTAGTCTTTGACTTACAGTTCACTTTTCAGAGAGATCCATCGACCATCGTGCATCTGTATTTGCATCATTGTCTTCTGACCGACATCTAACCTTCCCGCTCATCTCACACGAACAGGGCTGTTCTCATCTCGGGAAAGCAGCGCCCGACCCTGCCGGACGCCGTTGCGCATGTTGCTTCCTACAGGTCCTTCACGGCATCGCGCGTTTTGACGACATCGGTCGAAACGCCGGATGCTGTCGAGGAGACCGAGTTCACCACGTCGAGGAACTTGATCAGCTCCGTTGCCTTTGAATTGGTGACGTAGACGATGTCCTTGTCCTGCATCGGGAACTTCTGGATCATGAACATGGCAGAGGGGTCGCGCAGATTGGCGCGGAACACCACGGGGATCTGATCGCTCGGGTAGCGGCTGACATCGACATGCAACTGCTTCAGGAAGTTGCGATCGACGATGCGATAAAGAAGCACCTGCTCGGGATCGGCACGATTGTCGAGAAGACCGCCGGCCTTGCCGAGAGCTTCGCCAAGCGTCAGGTCCGCATCCTCGAAATCGATGCGTCCGTTCTGGCCGGCAGCACCGAAGGCAAGGAAGGTACGCCGCTCGCGATTGACGATCACGGTATCCCCAGGAATGACGTAGATATTCTCAGCCGGCGTGTTGACCAAATAATCGTAGAGAACGGTGGCCGTCCGCGAACCCCGCTGCAGCGTCACATAGGTCTCCAGACGCGGTGTGCTCAGACCGCCTGCCTGAGAAATAACGTCGAGAATGCGGTCGCCGGCTTCCGTCAGCTCGACCTTTGCCGGGCTGTTGACGTCACCGAGGACGGCAACCTGAGCCGAGCGGCTGGACACCTTGGAGATGACCACCTGTGGCTCGATGGCGCGATTTGCCAGAAGCTGCTGTAGCTCCTCCTGCACCGCCGTGGTCGTCCGGCCGGCAACGCGGATCCGACCGGCATAGGGGATGGAGATGCGACCGCTCTGGTCGATCGTCTGACTGGGCATGGTGACGAAATTGCCGGAGCGCGAACCGGCATCGGCCGGAATGAAAAGACCGCCGGACTGGGATTCAAAGACGGTGACACTGATGATATCGCCAACCCCCAAGGGAAGGTTCGGCGCGCCGCCACGACGCGTGCCGAAACTACCCCGCAGGGTGGGTGTCGTCGCCTGCGCAACGTTGGCCAGAACAGCCGCACTGATATCCACAAGCGCGTAATCGACACCGGGAAGCTTCCCCGACTTCGACCGCGTGTTGACGACTTTGAGGGCGGCCTGTTGTTCGACCTGTTCCGAGGACGGTCCCGAACTCGGCAGCGCAGTGCAGCCGGCAAGGAACGTCGTGGCCGATAAGGCAATAGCGCTGATGCACAGACGGTATGACAAGAAACTCTCCTGCAAGAGGTCGTGCAGACCAGCGACCTTTAGTAGATTACGATGAGCAGGCTGTTGAGGAGGCGTTTCGGCACCATCCAGCATGCCCAGGCACTTCCAGAATCACGCACTCCACAAGCGTTCTCTAACGCAAAGATGAAGAAACCTGATTAAGCATTCATTAAATTAAGGTCAATGACTTTAGATCGTGAGATTTTAGGCATTTAACGTTCTGGGTACACGACTATCTTGACAGGCGTGCGATGTACAGGGATGCCTTAAATAATGTGGACCCCTTGGAAACAGAATTCACAGCGTAGTGAGAAAGCCGCCGCCTCCCGGCAGCGACTGGATCTCCGACAATGGGATATGACTGGCAACATCTATGTCATTCCGGACATTCACGGCTGTCTGCATGCCCTCCACGAGGCTGAACGACGAATCGCGGCCGATCGCGAGGATGGCGAGGACATCGCGATCATCATCTACCTCGGAGACTATGTGGACCGCGGACCCGACTCGGCCGGCGTGATTGAGCACCTGATCGAAGACCCCATCAAGAGAACGCACCGGATCATGCTGTGCGGCAATCACGACCAGATCTTTCATGCCGTTCTCAGTGCGCAGGCGGACCCGCGCGGCTGGATGTCTCTGGGGGGACGCGAAACCTTGCGCTCCTACGGCATGTATGACGCCGATATCGATCGGCTCTCCGCCTCGCCTCGCAAACTGGCCGAAGCCGTGCGGTTGCACGTCCCGGACTCGCACAAGCTGTTCCTGAAACTGCTTCCGGTCGCAGCCTGCATCGGTCCGCGACATATCTTCGTTCATGCCGGGCTCTATCCCGGACGCCCGCTCGAACTGCAGACGGACGAACACCTCATGTGGATCCGGGAGCCCTTCCTGACCAACGGTCCACAAATGCCGGTTGTCGTCGTCCACGGGCACACGATCGTTCGGGAGCCCGAGTTTCGTGAGGATCGCATCGCTCTCGATACAGGCGCCTACCGAAGCGGACACCTGACCGTCCTCAAGATCGCCAAGGGTAGCGTCAGCCTCATCTGACTGTTTTGCCGCCACTCTTTTGCGACGCGCCGACAATGTGATTGTCATCATTGAGCGGTTCGTGGAACGAGCTGTAGGGTGTGACGGCAAAACGAGAAAGGGCGCCTGAAAGGCGCCCATTACACACATCATTCCACTGAAACAGGTGATTTTCTTCGGACACGTGACAACACCACGGGTCCGCCTCGTCTCGCTTAGATGGAAGGTATCCTGCCGGGCTCCTGAGCCCTAGAAACCGCTACCGCCGCGCAGCTCGGACATGACCGTCCGGCCGATGATGCTCATATCCATCCAGAATGAATAGTTGTGCATGTAGTAGATGTCGCAGGCGATGCGGGCGCGGGCCTTGGCGGCGTCCGTTGTCGGGCCACGCAGACCGCGGACCTGGGCAAGACCCGTGAGGCCCGGCTTGATCCGGTGACGGTCATGATAATGGGGCACGAGGTCTTCGTAGGGACGATCTGCCGCCAGCATTCCAACAGCGTGGCAACGCGGGCCAACCAGCGACATATGCCCGAGAAGCACGTTCACAAGCTGGGGAAGTTCATCGATGCTGGTCTTGCGAAGGATGGCTCCGAGACGCGTGATCCGCGGATCGTTCTTCGTCGTCTGCGCGACGCCTGTGGCGTCACAGAGATCGGTTCGCATGCTGCGGAACTTGTAGATGCGGATGCGCGTGCAATTCACGCCCCAACGGACCTGACTGAAGATCGGCGAACCCTTGCTTTCGAGCCGGATTGCAATGCAAACCAGAACGAAGAACGGCAGCAGGATCGCCAGGGCCGTGAACGACACGACGATATCCAGTGCACGCTTGGCCACCAGATGGGCCGTGCGGCTTCCGGAATATCCAACGCTCGTCAGAGGGCCGCGATATGCGGCGGGCGACGTCGGAACTGCGGCCACATATGTCATCGCACCAAATTCCTTCATGCCAACCTCCGCGCGAATGCATCCCTATGCTGCATTGCAATATGCCCCACTCTAAATCAGGAGTCACTAAGAAATATACTCTTGATTAACTATGGACGGCTGCCATGCACTGGACGCATAGCTGATAGGTCGCATTTCACGGCTTTGATCGCCGAAGCATGCGACTGCCGCAGGCCTTGAGCCAGAGCGCTCGAAAATGAACCGTTTTTTAGCTGTGTCTTCTGGAATTGTGAGGTTTGGAGGGCATGTGTGCCGGATTTAACGGCGTCATAAGGTACGTGCGCCTAGGTTCCGGAAATAATCTGGAGAGCCCGATGTCCCTTCGCCTCAAGAGCCTGTCCGCCGCTTTCAGCTTTTCGATCGCAGCCTGGAGCGTCATCCTGCACAGCATCACCTTGCCGTCATGATGGATATATCAGCGGAAGCGCGAAAGCGCATGCCGTAATCGACATGCGCTTTCCCGTCTCACCGAGACCTTCAGACGGACTACATCGCCTTTAGTCGGAGCCGAACAGGTCGCGTGTATAGACCTTCGCCTCGACATCCTTCAGTTCCGGCGTGTAGCGATTGGCGACAATGACGTCGCACGTCTGCTTGAAGGTCTCGAGATCGCGGATCAGGGGCGATTTGAAGAAGTCCTCGCCTGGGAGGGCAGGTTCGAAGACAACGACGTCGATGCCCTTCGCCTTCAGCCGCTTCATGATGCCCTGAATGGACGAATCCCTGAAGTTGTCCGAGCCGGCCTTCATAACCAGCCGATAAATGCCGACCCTCTTCGGGTTGCGGCGCAAGATGCTCTCCGCAACGAAGTCCTTGCGTGTCGTATTGGCGGTGACGATGGCGCTGATCAGCGCCTGGGGCACCTCGCTGTAGTTCGCCAGCAACTGCTTGGTGTCCTTGGGCAGGCAATAGCCGCCATAGCCGAAGGACGGATTGTTGTAGTGCGTGCCGATCCGCGGGTCGAGGCCGACGCCGTTGATGATCTGGCGCGCGTTCAGGCCGTGAAGCTCCGCATAGGTGTCGAGTTCGTTGAAATAGGCAACGCGCATGGCAAGATAGGTATTGGAGAAGAGCTTGATCGCCTCGGCCTCGCTCGAATCCGTCAGGAGGATCTGCACATCCTTCTTGATGGCGCCGCCGAGCAGCATGTCGGCGAAGGTCTTCGCCCGATCGGACTGCTCGCCGACCACGATGCGCGACGGGTGAAGGTTGTCGTGCAGGGCCTTGCCCTCGCGCAGAAACTCCGGCGAGAAGATGATGTTGTCACGCCCGAGGCTCGCGCGCAGGCGCTGCGTATAACCGACCGGGATCGTGGACTTAATGACGATGACGGCTGTCGGGTTGACGGCGAACACGTCGGCAATCGCCGCTTCTACGGAGCGCGTATCGAAGTGATTGGTCACCGGGTCATAGTTGGTCGGCGTCGCCACGATGACGTAGTCGGCCCCGGCGTAAGCGTCGGCCTTGTCGCCGGTCGCGCGGAAGTTCAGGGAGCGGCCGAGATAATCCGAAACTTCGGGATCGACGATCGGAGACGTTCCCGCATTCAGCATGTTCACCTTGTCGATGTTGGTATCGTAGGCGACCACCTCGTTATGCTGCGCCAACAGCATCGCATTCGAAATGCCGACATAGCCGAGACCTGCAACTGCAACTTTCATCATCACTCACTTTCCAAAAAAAGACGACCCTTTAACGACATATCCTAATATGCCGGGGAATGGACACCTAAAATATGGTCCGCGACAACCAACTTCATGACGTCCCGCATGTTGCAGGCACGATCGGACATCTCTCGGCATGCAGACATGCTGAGGAGATCCATTCGGCGGCCAGGGGACTGCTACGATTCGACCGATGACATCAGTCGGCGGCGTTCCGCCGCGAGAGACGGTCTTCCCATTCCAGGGCGTGACGGACGATCACGTCGAGATCGTCGTATTCCGGCACCCACCCGAGTTCCTTCATGGCGAGAGCCGGGTTCGCGACGATCATCGCCGGGTCGCCTGCGCGGCGGGCAGCAAACTCGACGGCAAGATCCGACCCGTTGACCCGCTTGACGGTATCGAGAACCTCGAGCACCGAGAAACCGTGGCCGTAACCGCAATTGGCCACCAGGGAGCCTCCCCCGGCGCGCATGCGCTGCAAAGCCTTCAGATGCGCCTGCACCAGATCCCAGACATGAATGTAGTCGCGCACGCAGGTGCCATCCGGCGTCGGGTAGTCCGTGCCGAAAACGCTCATGGACGGACGCTTGCCGAGCGCCACGGCGCAGGCGATCTTGATCAGATGCGTCGATGTCTTGGAGGACTGGCCGGACCGCCCCTTGGGGTCGGCACCCGCCACGTTGAAGTAGCGCAGCACCGTATAGGTCAGGTCGTGCGCCACGGCAGCGTCGCGCAGCATGATTTCCGTCATCAGCTTCGAGGAACCATAGGGCGATTCCGGGCGCAGCTGCACCGTTTCCGTCACGGGCTCCAGCACCTCCGGCGTGCCATAGACGGCAGCCGTGGAGGAGAAGACAAAATGCGGGATGCCGGCCTCGACGACGCTGGCGATGAGCGCGCGCGACTTGACGGTGTTGTTCTCGTAATAGCCGAGCGGATCGCTGACACTGTCGGGCACGACGATCGATCCAGCGAAGTGGATGACGGCATCGATGGTGTTTTCCGAGAAGATCCGCGACAGCAGCGCCGCATCCGCGATGTCGCCCTCGTACATCTGCGCTTCCGGCGCAATCGCCCAGCGGAAACCAGTGGAAAGCCGGTCGATGACGACGACCTCTTCCCCCGCCTCCAGAAGCGCCCATACCATATGGCTGCCGATATAGCCGCCACCGCCCGTTACCAATACTGCCATGCTTTCCTCACGTCGGTTCCTGCATCAGGTATGAAACGCCTGCCGAAAAATGACAAGCGTCGCGCGCTACGTCCGCTTTGCCGCCCGCAACAGCGCCTCGCCCAGCGCGCCGGTGGCTGCCGGCGTTGGCTTCTCCTGCTTGCTCGGGCGATGATCGCGCCGGGGCTCCGCCGGAGATGCAGGCCGCCCGCCCGCCTCGCCGCCATCCTTGCGCATGGTGAGACCGATGCGCTTGCGCGGAACGTCCACTTCCGTCACGCGCACCTTCACGACGTCGCCGGCCTTCACCACCTCATGCGGATCCTTCACGAACCGGTCGGCGAGTTGCGACACGTGCACGAGCCCATCCTGATGGACGCCGATATCCACGAAGGCGCCGAAGGCTGCGACATTGGTCACCGTGCCCTCCAGCAGCATGCCGGGTTTCAGGTCCTTGATGTCGTCGATACCGTCGGCAAACGTGGCGGTCTTGAAACTCGGACGCGGGTCGCGGCCGGGCTTTTCGAGTTCCGACAGGATGTCGCGAATGGTCGGCAGACCGAAACGGTCGTCCACGAAGGCCTTAGGGTCGAGCGATTTCAGAAGCTGGGAATCGCCCATGACGGCGCGGACATCGCGGCCGCAGGCGGAAATGATCTTCTTGGCGACGCCATAGGCTTCCGGGTGGACCGAGGAGGCATCCAGCGGCTCCTTGCCGCCGGGAATACGCAGGAAGCCGGCGCATTGTTCGAAGGTGCGTGCACCGAGGCGCGGGACCGTCTTCAGCTCCGTGCGGGTCTTGAACGGTCCGATCGCGTCGCGATGTGCGACGATCGCTTCCGCCGTCGAGCGGCTGAGGCCGGACACGCGCGACAGAAGCGGCGCGGATGCCGTGTTCAGATCGACGCCGACGGCATTCACCGCATCTTCCACCACGGCATCCAGCGAGCGGCTCAGGCGTCCCTGATCGACATCATGCTGGTATTGCCCGACACCGATGGATTTCGGTTCGATCTTCACGAGTTCGGCGAGCGGGTCCTGCAGCCTGCGGGCGATGGAGACGGCACCGCGCAGCGAGACATCGAGCGTCGGAAACTCGTCGGCTGCAGCCTGCGAGGCCGAGTAGATCGAGGCGCCGGCTTCGGACACGATGACCTTGGTGGGCTTCTGGCCCGGCAAGGTCGCGAGCATATCGGCGACCAGCCGCTCGGTCTCGCGGCTGCCCGTACCGTTGCCGATGGAGATCAGCTCAACCTTGTGCCGGGCGACGAGCTTGGCGATTTCGGCCTGCGCGCCGCGCACATCGTTCTTCGGCGGAAAGGGATAGACGGTGGTCGTTTCCAGCAGCTTGCCGGTTCCATCCACGACGGCCACCTTCACACCGGTGCGAATGCCAGGATCGAGGCCCATCGTGGCGCGGGAGCCGGCCGGGGCCGCCAGCAGCAGGTCCTTGAGGTTTCGGGCGAAGACGTGGATCGCCTCCTCCTCGGCCCGTTCGCGCAGTTCACGCATCAGATCGAGCGACAGGGACATGGAGAGCTTGACGCGCCATGTCCAGCGGATCACCTCCATCAGCCACTGGTCGCCGGGCAGGCTGCCGAGCTGATAGGCAGCCGCAATGATGCTCTCCACGGGCTTCACGGGAGACGGATCGGCCTCGTCCACGACGATATCGACCGAGAGGATTTCCTCGTTCCAGCCGCGCAGCATGGCCAGCGCCCGATGGCCGGGCGCCGTCGCCCAGCGTTCGGAATGGTCGAAATAATCGGAGAACTTGGCGCCGGCCGCTTCCTTGCCGGCGACGACCTTTGCGCGGAGATAGGCACCATTGCGCATATGGCCGCGCAGACGGCCGAGCAGGTCGGCATTCTCCACGATGCCTTCGGCAACGATGTCGCGCGCGCCTTCGAGCGCTGCCTTCACATCCGGAACGTCGACCGTGAGGAAGGAGGCGGCGCGCTCGGCGGGCGCAATGCGGCGATCGAGAAGGATCGATTCGGCGAGCGGTCCGAGCCCTTTTTCGCGGGCGATCTCGGCTTTCGTGCGGCGCTTCGGCTTGTAGGGGAGATAGATGTCCTCAAGCTCGGCCTTCGTCGTAACGGCGGCGATCTTGCGCTCGAGGTCGTCGGTCAGCTTGCCCTGACCACGGATCGACTCGACGATGGAGTTTCGCCGCGCCTCCAGTTCTCGCAGGTAAACCAGCCGCTCGGCGAGCGTGCGCAACTGCGTGTCGTCAAGACCGCCGGTGACTTCCTTGCGGTAGCGGGCGATGAAGGGCACCGTCGCCCCGCCATCCAGAAGGTCGACGGCCGAGACGACCTGCGCCTGTGTCGCCTTGATCTCCTGCGCGATCAGAAGGGCAATCGGCGGAACCGTCCGCCTGGACGTCTGAGCTGGCTGCGACATGAGGCGCGATCTCCTGTTTCCGAATCGGGCGGACCATAGAGAGATCGAGCGGGAACGCCAAGCGCGAGAGCGTGGTCAGGCGCGCTGCACGATCCCCTCGCCCGTAAGCCCGTCCCGGCTTGGCGGGCCGATGAGATCGAGATCCGGCCCGAGCGGCACGATGCCTGTCGGGTTGATGTGAGCGATCGAATAATAACCGCGCTTGATATGGTCGATCCGCACGGTCTCCGCGATGCCGGGCCACTGATAGATGTCGCGGAGATAGGCCTGAAGATGCGGGTAATCGGCGATGCGGCGCAGGTTGCACTTGAAGGCGCCGTGATAGGCCGCGTCGAAGCGCACCAGCGTCACGAACAGGCGGATATCGGCTTCCGTCAGATGGCGGCCGGCGACATAGCGGTTCCTCGACAGATGCGCCTCAAGCGTATCGAGGGTGGCGAAGACGCCTCTGGCGGCCTCTTCATAGGCTGCCTGCGTGCGGGCGAAGCCGGCGCGATAGACGCCGTTGTTGAGCGTGTCGTAGATCAGCGTGTTCCAGCGGTCGATCTCGGGGCGGAGGCGTTCCGGGTAGAGATCGCCACGGTCTCCCGTCAGATCGTCAAAGCCAGCGTTTAGAATGCGCAGGATGTCGGCGGACTCGTTGTTGACGATACGGCCTTCAACGCGGTCCCAGAGGACGGGCACGGAAACCTTGCCGGTGTAATGGGGATCGGACGCCGTATAGAGTTCGTGCTGGTAGCGGACACGGCCGACGCGAGGCCCGGCATCGGCGGGCGGGTCGTAGGTCCAGCCGTTCTCTCCGAGTTCCGGCTCCGATATGGCAACGGGAATGACGTCCGTCAGGCCCTTGATGCTGCGCATCATCAATGTTCGGGAGGCCCAGGGGCAGATATAGGCGACGAACAGCTGAAAACGTCCGGGCTCGGCCTTGAGCGCCGGCTGGCCCTCAGGTCCCGGGCTGCCGTCCGGGGTGATCCAGCTGCGAAAGCTGGTCGGCTCGCGGTGAAAGGCGCCGCCTTTCATCTCGCCGGCGGCAACGTCGCCTTTTTCCCAAACCCCGTTTACGAGTTGCGGCATCGTCCGTCTCCTTGCACCTGATCTGCATCTTGAGATGCCATGGAGCACGAGACCGGAAAAGCCGCGCAGGACGGGACGGAGCGTTCACCGAATCGCATGGTCTCTCCGTCGTTTTACATCAGCGGGGGAATTCCAGCCCCATCTCGCGGAAGCGCTCGGGGTCGTCGCCCCAGTTTTCGCGCACCTTGACGAAGAGGAAGAGGTGGACCGGCTGCTCCAGGATTTCTGAGATTTCCTTGCGCGCCGCCATGGAGATCGCCTTGATCGCATCGCCATTCTTGCCGAGCGCGATCTTCTTCTGGCTGTCGCGCTCCACATAGATCACCTGCTCGATCCGAACCGAGCCATCCTTCTTTTCCTCCCAGCCCTCGGTTTCCACATGCGAGGAATAGGGAAGCTCCTGATGGAGGCGCAGGAACAGTTTTTCGCGGGTGATCTCGGCGGCCAGCTGGCGCATGGGCAGATCGGAGATCTGGTCTTCCGGGTAGTACCAGGGTCCCTCCGGCAGTGCTGCCGCCAGATAGTCCATGACATCCTCGCAGCCGGAGCCGGTCAGCGCGGAGATCATGAAGGTCCGCTCGAAGGGAACCACCTCGTTGGCGGCGGACGCCAGCTGAAGCAGCACGTCGCGGGAGACCTGATCGATCTTGTTGAGCACGAGGATCTTCGGCTGGTGGACCTCCTTCAGCCCCTCCAGAATCATCTGCGCATCGCCCTTCAGCCCGCGCTCGCTGTCGACCAGCAGCATGATGAAATCCGCGTCCTTGGCACCGCCCCAGGCGGTGGTCACCATGGCACGGTCGAGCCTGCGGCGCGGCTTGAAGATGCCGGGCGTATCCATGAACACGATCTGCGCGCGGTCGTGGATGGCGATGCCGCGCACGATGGCGCGCGTCGTCTGCACCTTGTGGCTGACGATCGACACCTTGGCGCCGACCAGCCGGTTGACGAGCGTCGACTTGCCGGCGTTCGTGGCACCGATCATGGCGACGAAGCCGGAATGCGTCGGCCCCTTATCCTGCGAAACATCCGTTGCCGTTTCGGCTTCGACTGCTGCGTCCTGCCCGCTCGCGGCAGAATCCTTGTGATCTTCGGTCATCATATCCGTCAATTCGTTGAGGGCCGGCGTGTCTGCCGGCGTGAGTATGAACCGCAATCGCTTCCGCGACCAGAGGCTTGAAAAAGGTTCGTGTCGGGAGGGATCAGGCGTCCGTGGTCAAGGGCCGGTCGTTGCCCAGACCCCTTCCCGCTCCAGAATGCGGGTCGCGGCGGTCTGTTCGGCGGCCCGTTTCGAGCGGTCGATCCCCGTCTCGGGTGCAACGCCGGGAATGATCACCGTCACCGTGAAGCGAGGATCATGATCCGGGCCGGATCGGTCGTCCACACGATATTGCGGCGCGACGCCGAACTTCGCATGCGACCACTCCTGCAACTCCGTCTTGGCATCCCTGCGGGCACCGTCGGCGCGCGTCGCGCGGGCCTTCCAGTGCTTGAGCACGAAGCCGCGAGCAGCGTCCAGCCCGCCATCGAGATAGATGGCGGCGATAAGGGCTTCCACGACGTCGGCGCGGATGTTGAGTACATGCTTGCCGGAGAGCTTCTTGACGTCGGCCCCGGCGCGAATGAAGCGGTGGAGCTCGATGTCGTCGGAGATGGCGGCGCAGCTTTCCGCGCTGACCAGCTGGTTCAGCCGCACCGACAACTCGCCTTCGTTCGCCGTTTTAAACGTCTGGAACAGCAGCTCCGCGACGCAGAGACCAAGCACGCGATCGCCGAGAAACTCCAGCCGCTCATAGTCCGAACCGCCGGAATTGCGGGCGCTCGAATGCGTCAGTGCGCGGTCGAGCCGGACCTTGTCGGTGAAGACATAGCCGAGGGTTTCTTCCAGGCGCTCGCGCTCCTGCAACCCCAGATCGCGCGGCTTCATTACTTCAGGACCTTGAACAGTCGGTCGTAGCGCAGGTTTGCCGGCCACTTCCAGATTTCCAGGAAGGAGGTGTCATGCCCGAGCGAGAAGAAGATCAGGCTGGCGCGACCGACGAGGTTTTCCGCCGGCACGTAACCGACGTCAAAACGGCTGTCGGCGGAATTGTCGCGGTTGTCGCCCATCATGAAGTAATGACCTTCCGGCACCACGAATTCGCGGGTGTTATCGCCACGCGAATCCGGAAACTGGTCCAGCGTGTCGAAGCTGACGCCATTATCGAGCGTCTCGCGGAAGACAGGAACGTCGGCGCCGGTGTCGTACTGGTCGTCGGCACGGAAGACGCCGTCGGGCGCGCGGGCGACTTCCTTATCGTTGACGTAAAGGATGGAGTTGCGCACCTGCACCCGGTCGCCGGGCAGGCCGATGACGCGCTTGATGTAGTCGATCTCGGGATTGGGCGGGAAACGGAATACGGCGATATCGCCGCGCTTCGGGTCACTGCCGAAAATGCGGCCGCTGAAGAGATCGGGCGAGCGCGGCAGCGAGTATTTCGAATAGCCGTAGGCGAACTTGTTGACGAAGATGTAATCGCCCACGAGCAGCGTCGGCATCATCGAGCCGGAAGGAATCGTGAAGGGCTGGAAGAGCACGGTCCGGATCACGAGGGCCAGAAGCAAGGCCTGGATAATGACCTTCACGTTCTCCCAGAGGCCACTTTCCTTCTTTGCGATTTTTTCTGCCACGCCCGTCTATCCTTGTTTGCCGCTGACCGGCGCTTGTTGTCGTTTGAATGCCGTTGGTCTGCAGGGTCCGTGGCGCCCGCGTCGAGCCTGGGCCCGATCGGGCTCAAGCGCTCTTGCGAACGCGCGCTCCGTCAGGCGCCGCCAACCTCGACGTGGCCATCCTCTAGCCGCTAACGTCTTCCGGAGCAACGGGCAGCGCCTCTATTATGACGAAGGCCTGCGCCAGCGGATCGTCGTCCGTGATCGTCAGGTGCACGACGGCGCGATGGCCGTGCGGAAGCATGCTCGCCAGGCGAAGGGCGGCGCCGCCGGTCAGCACCATCGTCGGCTTGCCGCCGGGCAGATTGACGACGCCCATGTCCTTCCACAAAACACCCTGCCCGATCCCGGTTCCCAAAGCCTTGGAACAGGCCTCCTTCGCCGCGAAACGCTTGGCATAGGACGCCGACCGGTTTTTTCGGCCTTCGGATTTCGCGATTTCCACCTCGGTGAAGCAGCGCTGGATAAAGCGCTCGCCGAAACGGTTGAGCGAATTGTCGATGCGGCGAATGTCGATGAGGTCGCTGCCAAGGCCGATGATCATGAAAACCTGATGGATGCAAAGAGTTGATGGACTACGCCGCTTGCGACGCCTTGAGCTTTTCGGCGAGACGCGACACGCGCCGGGACTGGAACAGCCGGGCCGCATAGAAGGAGCCGATGTAGAAGACGACCGCGCTGCCGGCCGCCAGCGGCAGGCTGCCAAGCAACAGGGGCTTCAGCACAGGACCCCAAAGCTCGGCAAGTTGCAGATGCGTCAGCATGTGCAACATATCCTCGCCATCGAGCGGCGCGTGGGCGCCCGAGCCAAGGATCGCCGTGCCGATCTCGTAGCTCGTCGCGAGAATGACGGGGATCGTCAACGGATTGGCGAGCGTCGTTGCGATACCGGCCGCAATTAGGTTGCCGGACAAGAGGTAGGCTGCGGCAAGCGCGAGCAGAATGTGAAAGCCCACGAAGGGCGTGGCCGACGATGCGGCCCCGGCCGCAACGCCCATGGCGATGGAATGGGGCGACGAGGACAGGCGCAGGATGCGCAGCGCCAGATAGCGCAGGCCGCGGGTGAACCCCTTGCGCGGCCAGACCAGCTCGCGGAGCCGGGCTGAGAACGATGCGGGCTGACGACGTTTGAATACCATGATGCCGTGATAGACGATGCCCGTGTGGCCGTACAATGGCAATTCGGAGCAATCTCGACGCAGGTGCAGCATTTCCGCAAGGTCACGTTGCTTGCGGACGATCCCGAGCCCGGCACCAGCATCCTGTCTTGCCTATGGTCTGGACTAAAAACTGCGAGGACGGCGGCGACGGCAATGCCGATAGCGATCGATCCGCGAAGTCCCGGCGATGCATCTGTGAAACGGAGATCGCGGCGGACGCAGGCCCCGCAAAGGGCGCACCGCACGACGATCCCCGACCGCTCGTCGATGTCGGATCATCATGAACCGTCATCGTTCGAGCATTTCCGGGTGAGCCGCCATCATGGCCGCGTCCTGCCGGAAAAGGTTGAGGCTTTACTTTCCTACGCCGCTCGAACGCAGCTTGCGCAGGTCAGCCCTGCACGAGGCGCAAGGCTCGGATGTCTGCCTGGTTCGAATGAACGGGCTCAGAAGCCGTTGCGGAAGAGGCCGCGGTCGATCTGACGCTGGCGATATTCCAGGTCGATGCGGTCGGACGAGCCATTGAGGTAGCTCAGTTCGCGTTCTGCGGCCGACAGGGGGCGCAGGGCGCCGGTAAGCTTCTTGATCTGCTTGAACATTGGTAAACCTTTCTTCGTTTACCTCCCGAGCCAGAACATAAGCGTATCGTTGCCTTTCCACCAGCGCGGGGTTCGGCGGGCAGCCATGCGGACGGCGCATACCGTTATTGCCGTCCGCCCATATCGCAGGCACATTGCTCAGAGAAAGACGCGCTTCACCGTGGAGACGACCGGCAGGTCCTTCAGCTGGGTCAGCATATGGTTCAGCTGGCGAAGATCCCAAACCTCGAGATCGAGCAGCAACTCGCTGAAATCGGCGGCGATCGGCCCCATGGTGATGGCGCGGATGTTGATGTCGCCGGTGGCCAGCGACTGGGCGATATCGGCCAGCGTTCCCGGCTCGTTCAGCGCGTTCACCTGCACGCGCACCATGAAGCGGGTGTTGTTCGCCTGGTCGAGATCCCAGCGCACATCGATCCAGCGCTCCGATTCGTCGTCGAACTGCTGCAGGCTCGGCGACTGGATCGGGTAGATGGTGATCCCCTTGTCCTTCTCCATGATGCCGACGATGCGGTCGCCGGGCACGGCGCCGGAGGCGCTGAAGTGGACGAAAGCGTTGCCCGAAAGGCCGCGGATCGGCAGATCTTCCGGCCCGCCGGCATCGATGGCGGTGGCACTCTCCTTGGAATGGCCCGGAATCTTGAACGCCATGCCGGCGGCAGAGCGCATGGCGAACCAGCCGTCGTCCGTCGAGGGCTTCGGCGTGACCCGCTCGTCCTGATGGTCGGGATGCATGGCGCGCAGCACGTCGAGAGAGGAAAGCTCTCCGCGGCCGACGGCGGCAATAGCGTCCTCGACCTCCTTCTGGCCGAGCCGGTGCAGGATCGGCTTCATCGCCTCGCGGGAGAACGGCTTGCCGGCGCGCTCGAATGTACGCTCCAGAATGCGATAGCCGAGCCCGGAATATTGTTTGCGGATGGCGGCCTTGGTCGCGCGGCGGATAGCGGCGCGGGCCTTGCCCGTGACGACGATTTCCTCCCAGGCGGCCGGAGGCACCTGTATCCCCGACCGGACGATCTCGACCTCGTCGCCATTGGCGAGCCGCGTGACCAGCGGCATGATCCGCCCGTTGATCTTGGCGCCGACGCAGGTGTCGCCGATATTGGTATGGACCGCATAGGCGAAATCGATCGGCGTGGCGCCGCGCGGCAAGGCGATCAGCTGGCCCTTGGGCGTGAAGCAGAAGACCTGATCCTGAAAAAGCTCGAGCTTGGTATGCTCCAGAAACTCTTCCGGGTTGTCGCCTTCCGCCAGCGCCTCGATGGTGCGGCGCAGCCAGGAATAGGCGTTAGAGGTCGGCGACAGCTTGACGTCGCCCTGCTGCGTCTCTGCGCCATCCTTGTAGAGCGTATGCGCCGCGATGCCGTATTCCGCGATCTCATGCATGCGCCGCGTGCGGATCTGCAGCTCGATGCGCTGGCGCGACGGGCCGACGATGGTGGTGTGAATCGACTGGTAGTCGTTCTGCTTCGGCGTCGAGATGTAATCCTTGAACCGGCCCGGGACGACGCGCCAGCGGGTGTGCACGATGCCGAGTGCGCGGTAGCAGGCGGGAATATCCTCGACGATCACCCGGAAGCCCCAGACATCGGAGAGTTGCTCGAAGGACAGGGACTTCGACTGCATCTTGCGGAAGACGGAATAGGGCTTTTTCTGCCGGCCCTTGACGTTGATGCCGGTCAGACCCTTGGCGGCAAGCAGATCGCCCAGTTCGTCCTCGATCTTCTTGATCAGCCCCTCGTTGCGCGCCGACAGCTCGTCCAGCCGCTGCGTCACGGTTTCGAAGGCATCGGGATTGATGTGCCGGAAGGAGAGGTTTTCCAGCTCCTCGCGCATATCGTGCATGCCCATGCGACCGGCCAGCGGCGCATAGATCTCCATCGTCTCCTCGGAGATCCGCGCACGCTTTTCCGCCGACATATGGTCGAGCGTGCGCATGTTGTGCAACCGGTCGGCAAGCTTGACGAGGAGAACGCGAACATCGTCCGAGATGGCCAACAGCAGCTTGCGCAGATTTTCCGCCTGCTTGGCCTTGCGGCTCACGAGATCGAGCTTCTTGATCTTGGTCAGGCCCTCGACCAGAGCGCCGATATCCTCGCCGAAGAGATCGTCGATCTCCGCCCGCGTCGCCGTCGTATCCTCGATGGTATCATGCAGCAGCGCCACCGCGATCGTCGCTTCGTCGAGGTGCATCTCGGTCAGGATGGCCGCAACTTCCAGCGGATGCGAAATATAAGGATCGCCGCTGGCGCGCTTCTGCTGGCCATGCTTCTGCATGGCGTAGACATAGGCCTTGTTGAGCAGTGCCTCGTTGACGTCGGGCTTGTATTTCTGAACCCGTTCAACGAGTTCATATTGGCGCATCATGCGTGTGCGGCTCCGCGGGGGCTGTGTTTCCGAGGCTTCACTCCTTCAATGGAAATCCATTTAAATCATGACGCGACGGCAACGGAAAGCATGCTGGATGCTTTCCAAAGCGATTCTTCCAGTATGTCGTGTTGCTACCGTAGATTTTCCACGATCGAAATCGCCCGCGTTACAGATTTTCGCACCCTATTGCCGCAGCGGCACCTCAGCGAGGCGACCGCAGGATCGTTCATGACGATGAAAACGACAAAGCGCCGGACGATGCCGGCGCTTCCAAGGCTCTGCGATCCCGGTCGAACGATCAGTAGTCGTCGCTCTTCTCCGGGGGAACGAGACCCTCGATGCCGGCAAGCAGTTCTTCTTCCGTCATACGGTCGAAGGTCACGGCCTCTGGCTGGTCATCGTCTTCGGAAGCGTCGGCGAAGGTGGCCGAGCTGCCGCCGGTGATCGACGCCGGATCTGCTTCGGGCTCGTCGACCTCGACGTGCTTCTGCAACGAATGGATCAGGTCCTCCTTGAGGTCGCCCGGAGACAGCGTCTCGTCGGCGATCTCGCGCAGCGCCACGACCGGGTTCTTGTCGTTGTCGCGATCGATGGTGATCGCCGCGCCCTGGGAGATCAGGCGCGCACGGTGGCTGGCAAGGAGCACGAGCTCAAAGCGGTTGTCGACCTTGTCGATGCAATCTTCGACCGTAACGCGGGCCATTGCGTATCCTTCGATGGTTTCAAGCGCCGGAGGCGGCAAAAGCCGCCCCGCCCGCGCAGATATTGATGACGAGAGCGATCGACGCCGAAGCGGCATTCCGGCTCTCGAGAACGGATTGGTTGCCGGATACAGCCATTGGCCTGAAAATTCAAGTTTTTCATGACGGCACGCGCGATAAAGGGGTGACGACACCAGTAGTATTACTACGCCGCCATATCGCGGAAATTGCAAATGTCCAATTGCAACATTAGGCTTGCATGAAAAGAAAACAGTTTACCGCAAATTTAGGGCTTCGTTTTCCATGTTGATGCGGCCATCAGCGATCGTGACTAGTGAGCCGGGAAAATTTGTGCTCGAACGAGGTTTGTCCTCTATCGAACTTTTCTCTCGATCCCCGGTACGATAAGGACAATAATCATGATGCCCCCGGCATGCACTTGTTTTTCCGTCTGATGATAGATGGAAAAGATTTGCGCCCTCGCCGGACTGAAGGAATGCCGATGTTCGATCCTCGCGAAAAAATAGCCCTCTTTATCGACGGCGCGAACCTGTACGCCGCCTCGAAAAGCCTTGGTTTCGACATCGATTATCGTAAGCTTTTGAAAGCTTTCCAGAAGCGGGGCTATCTTCTGCGGGCCTATTATTACACGGCGCTGATCGAGGATCAGGAATACTCGTCGATCCGCCCTCTGATCGACTGGCTGGACTACAACGGCTACAAGGTCGTGACGAAGCCCGCCAAGGAATTTACCGATTCGCTCGGGCGCCGGAAGATCAAGGGTAACATGGACATCGAACTTGCCATCGATGCCATGGAGCAATCGGAAACCGTGGATCACCTCGTGATCTTTTCGGGAGACGGCGACTTCACGACGCTTGTGGAGGCTTTGCAGCGCAAGGGGCGGAAGGTGTCCGTGGTGTCCACCATGTCGACCCAGCCGCCGATGATCGCCGACGACCTGCGTCGCCAGTCGGACCATTTCATCGACCTTCTCAGTCTCAAGGCTGAAATCGGACGCGACCCGTCCGAACGGCCATCGCGCGCCGTCGAGCCGGCGCATCAGGACGACCTGAACTGATACGAGCATTGAAGGACAGTAGGGTATGTCCGGTGAACACGGGCTCACCATAAAGACCCTGGTCATTTGTTTTCGAAGCATCATCCGACGCCGAAGCGATGACGCTTCGGCTGGAAATGCTCTGGCGTTCCAATGATAGCGGAATCGCTTTCGCGTCGCAAAACACTGCAAAAGATCGGCACACCGGGCGCCGATCTCCATGACTGCGAGCGTCAGCCGTCCTTCAGAAGACGGCTTTTCTGGCGGTTCCAGTCACGCTCTTTTTCACTTTCCCGCTTGTCGTGCAGCTTCTTGCCCTTACCGAGCGCCAGCTCGAGCTTGGCGCGCCCCTGATCGTTGAAATAGATCTTCAGCGGGATCAGCGACATGCCTTCACGGTTCACGGCGCCCTGAAGACGGTTCACCTCGCGCTTCGACAGGAGAAGCTTGCGGCGGCGGCGCGGCTCGTGATTGAAACGGTTGGCCTGCAGATATTCCGGAAGATAGGAATTGATCAGCCAGATCTCGCCGCCCTCGTCCGTCGCGTAGGACTCGGCAATATTGGCCTTGCCCTCCCGCAGCGACTTCACCTCGGTGCCGGTCAGCACCAGACCGGCCTCGTACGTGTCGAGGATCTCGTAATTATATCGCGCCTTGCGATTTTCGGCGACGATCTTGCGAACGGTTCGCTCGCTGCCCTTCGGAGCCATCAGTTCAACAGCCCTGCATGCACGAGCGCTGCCTCGATCGCGCTTTCGGTAGCGGGCTCGAGCGATGACATCAACGGCGAGCGGACATGACGGCTCATGCCCCGCAGCCGGTCCAGTGCAAACTTCGAGCCGCAAACGCCCGGCTCCATGAAGATGGCCTTATGCAGCGGCATAAGCTGGTCCTGATAGGCGAGCGCCTTGGCAAAATCGCCAGCCAGCGTCGCCTCCTGGAACGCGGCGCAAAGGCGCGGCGCGACATTGGCCGTAACCGAAATGCAGCCGACGCCGCCATGCGCGTTGAAGCCGAGTGCCGTCGCGTCTTCCCCGGAAAGCTGGACGAAATCCGCACCGCAGGTGATGCGCTGCTCGGATACGCGCTCGATCTTGCCGGTCGCATCCTTCACGCCGACAATCGATGGATAGGCCTTGCGCAGGGCACCCATGGTTTCCGGCGTCATGTCGATGACCGAGCGACCTGGAATGTTGTAGATGACGAGCGGAAGCTTGACCGCCTCGGCGATCGCGGAAAAATGGGCGAAAAGCCCCTTCTGCGTCGGCTTGTTATAATATGGTGTCACGACGAGGATACCATCGGCTCCAGCCTTTTCGGCATGCTGGGCAAGCTCGATGGCCTCGCGGGTGTTGTTGGACCCGGCACCGGCGATGACGGGAACGCGCCCGCCGACGGCCTCGATGCAGAGTTCGACAACGCGCTTGTGCTCGGCATGCGAAAGAGTGGGGGATTCGCCTGTCGTTCCCACGGGAACGACACCATGGCTACCCTCCGAGATGACCCACTGGACGTGATCGACGAATGCAGCTTCGTCCACGGCGCCGGCTGGCGTGAACGGGGTAACGAGAGCGGGAATGGATCCCTTGAACATGCACGACTCCTGACGGCGCGCGGGCACTGGAGACCCATGCTTCGGCCGCATTTCACGGTTAGAAAATTGCCGGCACCTTAATCGCACCGATCTCCGGCGGCAAGCATTGACTGGTCGCGACGATGCAGAGCGGAACGTATGAAGTGGCCTCGGGGGTTGAGGCGGTTCAGGCAGTTCACGCTGATTTTTTGATGACGACACAATGATGGTTCCGGACAATTTCCAGTTCCTGGACCGACTTAATCTTTCGTTAGGATCTCGCTTGCCAAATGAGGTAGGATTGCAAAACGGCGGGTTGATCATGGGCGGGAAAGTTTTCATGCGTGGTGCCATCCACAGAACGCTGCTCGTCGCGTTGGGTGTCTCCACGCTTGGCCTCGGCGCACTCCTTGTTCCGGGTCTCGCCGCGCAGGCGGAACCAGCCAGCGTCCCCCTTCCCCGCGCGCGCGCAACGGCCGTTTCGTCCGCCGCAGAGGCGTTTGTTCCCGTTCCCAAGGCGCCGGCTGCCTTCAGCGGCATGACGGACGGCGGCATTACCGGCGCGATCCCGCGCAGCAGCATTCCTGTTTCCGTTGCAGCTCTCAAGGACGGTCTGGATGCTCTTGCCAATCGCGATCCCGTACGTGCGATCGCCGTGCGCGATGCCATGGGCGAGGATACGCTCGACCGGCACATTCTGACCTGGGCCATCGCGCAATCGACACAGAAGGGTATTCCTTCTTACGAAATCGCGCGTGCTCAGCAGGAACTCAAGGGCTGGCCCGGCCTGAGCGGACTGCGTGCCAGCTCCGAACGGGCGCTCTACCGGGAGAACCCCTCGCCGAAGGACATATTGGCGGCCTTCGGAAGCACAGCGCCGGAGACATCGGAAGGCACGTTGATCCTCGCGCGGGCGCTGGTTGCCAAAGGCGACACGCAGCAGGCCGCGACCCGACTTCGCGGGCTCTGGGCGACGAAGACGCTGGACGCCGCGATGGAAACCAAAGTTCTTGCGGAATTTCCGAGCTTGCTGACGACGGCGGACCACAAGCGCCGCATGGAAATGCTGCTCTATCGCGGTCGCTTCGAGCAGGCGACGCGCTTCAGCGATCTCGGCAAGGCGCAATCGCTCTATCGCGCCTGGATCGCCATGTCGAAGAAGGCTGCGAATGCAGACGCGCTGATTGCCGCCGTCGATCCGTCCTGGCGCAACGACCCGGCCTTTCTGTTCGTGCGGATCGAGCAACTGCGCAAGCAGGAGAAGTACGACGCAGCAGCAAAGCTACTGTCGCAATTGCCTAAGGACCCCGAACGGCTGATCGATACGGGGGAATGGTGGGTAGAGCAGCGGATCATCAGCCGGGGACTCGCCGATGCCGGAGATTTCCGTGGCGCCTACCGCGTTGCCGCCGCGCATGCGGCCACGGATGCCGCCGATGTGGTCGATGCGGAGTTCCATGCCGGGTGGTACGCGCTGCGCGGTCTTCAGGACGGGAAGACCGCAGCGGTCCATTTCGAGCGCATCCTCAAGGCATCGAACCGCCCGATCTCGGTTTCGCGCGCCTATTACTGGCTCGGTCGCGCCGCCGAGAAGGGCGGTCCCGGCCAGGCCAAGGCCTACTATGCCAAAGCAGCCGCGCTGTCCGGCACGTTCTACGGGCAGCTGGCCAGCGCGAAGCTCGGCCGGAAGACGCTGAACGTCACCTATCCCAGCCCGACGGCCGATGACCGAACGCGGTTCGAGAGCCGGGAAGCCGTTCGCGCAATCGCGCGGCTGGAAGCAGCCGGTCATGGATGGCGCGCGGACGGGCTCTATCTCGCTCTTGCCGACAACCTCACCAATCCGGGCGAGCTGGCGATTCTCTCGTCCCGCGCAGAGAAGACGCGGACGCACAGCCTTGCGCTTCAGGTCGGCAAGCTCGCCTTCGGCCGCGGCATCGATGTGGCAGCCCTCGCCTTTCCCCTCGGCGTCATACCGGGCACGGCCAACATTTCAGGCTCCGGCAAGGCGCTCGCCTATGCCATTGCGCGGCAGGAAAGCGCGTTCAACCCCGCTGCGGTATCGCCGGCCAATGCCCGCGGCCTGCTGCAGATCCTGCCGACGACGGCAAAGCTCGTCGCCAGTCGCCACGGCATCCCCTACTCCAAGGAGCGGCTGACGACGGACGCAGGATATAATGCGACGCTTGGCGCCCATTATCTCGGCGAGCAGATCAATGATTTCGGCGGCTCCTACATTCTGACCTTCATCGCCTACAATGCGGGTCCTCGCCGCGTGCCCGAATGGATCGGCCGCTATGGCGATCCGCGTGGCAAATCGATCGACGAGGTGGTCGACTGGATCGAACGCATCCCGTTTGCCGAAACGCGCAATTACGTGCAGCGGGTCATGGAGAATTATCAGGTCTATAAATCCCGCCTCGGGCAAAGCGCCGATATCGTCGAGGATCTCCGCATGGGACGCCAGTCGTCCTGATCGGCCGGTCTTTCGGCTCTCCTGCCTTCATTTTGCCTTCGCATGGGTCCCCCCTATAAGAAGAGACGTGTGAAACGGCGGAGCGAAACGGACCTCCGCGAAGGGAGGCGATATGGACAGGAACGGAATCGGCGAGCATTTCATTCGGGTCCGGGATGGGCTGACGCTGTTTGCAGCGGAGTATCCCGCCATTCGCCGTCGCTCAGATGGCAACATTCCCCTGCCCGTTGTCTGCCTTCCCGGGCTCAGCCGTAATTCCCGCGACTTTCATGGCTTTGCCCGAACCGTCTCAAGCGATCCGGAAATGCCGCGACGCGTCATCGCGATCGATTATCGCGGGCGTGGGAGGTCTGATTGGGACGCGGACCCGAGCCGCTACCAGCTCTCCGTCGAGGCGGGCGACGTTCTGGAGATCTGCAGCGCGCTCGACATCAATGCGGCCATTTTCGTCGGAACGTCGCGCGGCGGCTTGATCCTCCACCTTCTGGCCGGCATGGCGCCCGGGCTTTCACAGGCCAACATTCTCAACGATATCGGACCCGTGATCGAAATCGGCGGGCTACTCGCCATCGCGCGCTATCTCAACGACGAAGGACGCTACACATCCTGGCGCGCGGCCGCCATGGCGTTGAAGATGCTGCACGGACCTGCCTTTCCGGCGCTGGAGGCAGCCGACTGGGACGACATGGCCGAAAGCCTCTATCGCGAGACGGACGGCGCTATCGTGCCCGACTTCGACCCCGCGCTCGTTGCACCGCTCCTCGAACTCTCGGCGGAAACGCCTCCTGCCGATCTCTGGCCCCTCTTCGATCGCCTGCGGGAGAAGCCACTTATGGTGATCCGCGGCGAGACATCGTCACTTCTCTCGCAGAACACCGTTTCGGATATGGCCCGTCGCCATTCCGGAATGCAGGCGCTGACGGTGCCCGGCCAGGGGCATGCCCCCCTCCTCCACCTCCCCGGCGTCATCGAGCCGATCTCTAGGTTCATGGCGGCGGTCGGATAATCTGCGATCGAGGCGACGAATGCCGTACTGGCACTGTCGTCATGCGCCTTGTCTCGTCTTCAAACGAAAAAACCCGGCATCACTGCCGGGTTTTCCATCAATGACCGTGAGGTCAAGTGATATTAGAAGTCGCGCTGCAGACGCAGGAAACCAGTCCACTGGTTGTCGTCGCTGCCGGTAACCTGGTTGTTCGAACCTTCGGCATCCGTGTAGTTGACGGTAGCGAGGGTACGCAGGCCTTCGGTGATCTTGTAGCCGGCCGTTACACCAACGCGCCATGCATCGACGTCGTTGAATGCAGCGGAGCTGCCGGTGCGGTAGATGTTGCCGAAGTACTGAGCAGCCGGGGTGATCGTCAGCTTGTCAGTTGCCTTGATGGCGTATTCAGCAGCAACGGTCCACTCGGATACATCCCAGTAGTAGTTTGCGTCGGTTGCGTAGATACCGCCGAGGCCAAGCGTGCCCGGGCCGATTTCAGCCGTGACGAGAGCGCGGAAAGCAGCTTCTTCAGCGTTGAAGTCGTAGCTGCCGATAGCCTGAACGTTGAAGCCACCGAGCGTGCCGCCGAGCAGACCGCTCAGACCGATGTCGTTGTTGCCTTCGCCGTCCTGAGGAACGCCGAACGTGTTGGTTGCGCTTTCGAGTTCTTCAGCAGCGATACCAGCGCGGAACGTGCCACCGTCGTAGGTGTAACGAACGCCGTTCAGTGTCGTGTCGTTGGTGTTCAGGAAGTCCGTTTCGCCGGAGAGATCGTCGTCCCACCAGGTGTAGTAGTTACCAACGTCGAAGCCAGCGATGTTGATCCAGGCTGCATCGAGGTATGCGCCGGAGTCGCTGTTGACGTTGTTGCCGTTGTCCGTCTGAGCGCGGAGAACGATGTAGGACGACAGCGTGCCGTATTCCGTGTCGTTCTTGGCAGTGATTTCGAGCTGGCCACGCGTGAAGGCGTTCAGTTCGTTGTCGTTGCCGCGAGCATCGTCATACTCGAGCTGTGTACGGACGTAACCGCTGATCTTCAGGCAGGTTTCCGTGCCCGGGATGTAGAAGTAGCCGGTGCCGAAAGCGTCGCAAACGCGAACGTATTCCATTGCTTCCGGTTCAGCAGCGACGATAGCGTCGGCAGCGTGTGCGCCGGATACTGCTGCGAGAGCGGCAGCGGAGCCGAGAAGAAGGCTCTTAATGTTCATTTCTGACCTCCAGTCAAAAGTTTAAAACGGGTCTGGGTATTTTGCTGAAGGACAGCGTTCCCTGCCCCATCCCCAACACTTCAGAAGTTGGCGATCAACCGCCCGTGCTTCTGGATTTGAAAATACCTGACCCGGCCGATGGCGCAATCACCAACTTGCTATCCCGCCTCCTTTCGTCAGCCCTTCCGCATGTCCTGTTGCTGAAACGACACAAAATGGCCATCCGGGCGCTAAAGTCTTAAGAAGACCTTAAGAAAATCCTTTGTTGCGAAGAGCTTAGCCCGGCCGCAGCTTGCGCGAAACATGTCAAAAGCGGTGCAAAACAGGGGCTGGAGGGCATTCCGCATAGGCTGCAGCGCATCCAGCTGATGACATGGCGTGCTTCGAGCGGATGCAGCGCGTCACCTGACCGGCTTCGAGAATCGTTTCCGGCAGATGATTCCCTGAGAATCGTTTTCCGGAAGCCGCCCCTCCAGCCGGCAGACGTCGAAGAAACATCGGCATGCCCCGGATCGCCGCCCAGGTGCGATGTGCTCGACGGGAGCAGCAAAATCCTCAAAGGCCTGCGGGAGCGACGTTTGGTAAGCCGAGACTCATTTTTGACTGGAGGTCAGAAATGAACATTAAGAGCCTTCTTCTCGGCTCCGCTGCCGCTCTCGCAGCAGTATCCGGCGCACACGCTGCCGACGCCATCGTCGCTGCTGAACCGGAAGCAATGGAATACGTTCGCGTTTGCGACGCTTTCGGCACCGGCTACTTCTACATCCCGGGCACGGAAACCTGCCTGAAGATCGGCGGCTACGTCCGTACGCAGCTCAATTTCGACGATGCGATCGACGACAACGAACTGAGCACTGCTACGCGCGCCCAGCTCGAATTCGACGCCAAGAACGATACGGAATTCGGCACGCTGTCGTCCTACATCGTTCTGCGCGCTCAAACCAACGCGGTCAACGTGAGCGACCATTCAGGCGCCTACCTCAGCGCGGCCTGGATCAACTTTGCTGGCTTCGACGTCGGTAACTACTACACTTGGTGGGATGACGATCTTTCTGGCGAAACGGACGTCCTGAGCGACAACGATACAACGCTCAACGGTATTCGCTACACCTATGACGGCGGCGCCTATCGCGTTGGCGTTGCTGTAGAAGACCTCGAAGGTGCTGACACCAGCGAGCTTCCAGGCAGCCTCAACCCGGACGGCAAGGGCAACGACAACATTGGTATCAGTGCTCTCGTTGGCGGCACGATCGGTGGCCTCAACGCACAGCTTATCGGCAGCTACGATGCAAACGTCGACGAAGCTGCCTTCCGCGCTATCGTCACGGCTGACATCGGCCCGGGTACGCTTGGTGTTGCAGGTATCTATGCGACCGATCCCACCTACTACTGGTACACGTCCGAGTGGACCGTTGCTGCTGAATACGCCATCAAGGCAACTGACAAGCTGACGATCACCCCGGCTGCTCAGTACTTCGGTGATGTCGGCTTCAACAGCGACCTGGAAGCTTGGAAGGTCGGTGTAACGGCTGGTTACAAGATCACTGAAGGCCTGAAGACGCTTGCTACCGTCAACTACACAAAGGCTGATGGAAGTGCGGCTGATGCTCTGAGTGACGACGACAACTGGACTGGCTTCCTCCGCCTGCAGCGCGACTTCTAAGTCACGCACCCGCGACGTCGTCAGACCTTCCCACTCGAAGGTCTGACATCAAAATCATAAAGCCTGCAGTTCTCACGAACTGCGGGCCTTGTGGTTTTGGAATTTTGAAAATAAGTATGCGCTGTATTAGGCATATTCTATCCATTCACGCGGACGAAGTTCTGTCGCGTGAACTCCCGAATATTTGAAGCGGCACCGCTTCTCCGCCCGAAAGGTCTGCATCGCGTCGCGATGCCGTCGCTGCCGGGCTGCGTCCATCGTCCTGCCCCGCTCTCAACGGGCGAGCAGAAAGAACCTGCATAGGCGCCCTCGCACGGCGCGTCATTGGAGACGGCATTTATGGATATGAACGGCAAACCTTTCCTTGCGGAGCCTTATGGCGCCGGCTCGTTTTCCGGACTCTCCTACACGCTGCGCGCCGGGAGCGACGTCGAACCGCCGGCCACGCATACGCTCGTCACCCTGCTCGGCCATTATGGCGATACGCTCTGGGAAAGTGGAAAGCACAAGGCCAATGTCGTCGCCTTCATCCACGATCTCTACGACATGATGCCGGAGAAGGAGTTTACCGGCTTCTCTCAGGACATGCTCGACCGTCTGGTGAACGCGTTGCGCAAACGTGGCAACAGCAATGCGACCATCAACCGCAAAATGTCGGCGCTGAGCAAGCTTTTGCGCAAGGCACACAAGATGGGCGACGTCAGCGTTCTGCCCGACTTCACACGCCAGAAAGAACGCGCCGGGCGCGTGCGATTTCTAGAGCATGACGAGGAGGTGAGGCTTTTCGCAGCAATTGGTGCACGCAATGAGCTCTATCAACGGCTCTGCATCTTTCTGGTCGATAGCGGCGCGCGCCTTGGCGAGGCTCTCGGCCTTCGATGGAACGACCTCCAAGGCTCCATGGCAACGTTCTGGATCACCAAATCCGGGCGCAGTCGCTCCGTACCGTTGACGACACGGGCGCGCAAAGCCATTGGCCATGCCACGACGCGTGGTCTGGGGCCGTTCTCGGGGATCGACCAGCAGCAGTTCCGCACGGTCTGGAAGCTGGCCAAGCAGGATGCCGGCTTCCTCGATGATCCGGATCTCGTGCCGCATGTGCTTCGCCACACCTGCGCCTCGCGGCTGGTGCGTGGCGGCATCGATATCCGTCGTGTCCAGATGTGGCTCGGCCACCAGACGCTGCAGATGACGATGCGCTATGCCCATCTCGCCTCCCACGACCTCGATCTTTGCGTACCGGTCCTGGAGCGGGCGAATAAAAAGGCCTCTGCCGCCACAAGGACGAAGCGGATGCCGCAACAGGTGGCCTCGGAGCAGACATGCTGAAGAGGCCCGATCTCCACAACAGGACATGCCGCGAACCGCCTTGCTCCGCCACAATCATTGCAGCCGCCACGCATCCAGACGCCGGCATTGAGGGTTTTGCCGACGGAAAAGGAGGCTGATCACCAGATCGACCTTCAGCCTCAATCCAATGTCCTGAGAACACGGCATCACGCCTGTCCGCAGCGAACAGACAAGATGCGTCTGTTAATCCGTCGTCCTGTTTCGATGGTGTCCGACCGAGGCATGGACATGCCGGCCCTCGCACGGCCCAACCCTTGCGATATATGTCAGAACGCTTCCGCCGCCCCGCAGCCTATTGGGCAGAATCGTGTGGAATCTCGTCCGTTACCACGTCGAAGCGCACGAGCGTCGCCGGTCCGAAGGCAGTGGAGAGCGCGACGTCCGTCGCATCGCGTCCGGTTGCCATGAGAATGCGGCCGATGCGCGGTTTGTTGTGCCGGGCATCCGCAGTATGCCAGTGTCCGCCGAGATAGACCTCGAACCAGGCGCTGAAGTCCATGGGATTGACGTCCACCGGGACGCCGATATCGCCGAGATAGCCGGTGCAGTAGCGCGCCGGGATATTCATGGCGCGGCAGAGGGTGATGGCGAGATGGGCGAAGTCGCGGCAAACGCCGGTCTGATCGGTGAAGCCGCCAAAGGCCGACCGCGTCGAATCGGCCCGCTGATAATCGAACCGGATGCGGTTGTGCGTGAATTCCATGATTGCCGCCACACGCGGCCAGCCGAGCGGCACATGAGAGAACGTCTGCCAGGCAAAGTTCGAAAGGCGGTCGGTGTCGCAGTAGCGGCTGCCGAGCAGGTACACGAGCACGTCATCGGGCAGATCCTTGATCGAATGCTGCACGGCATCATACGGAATGATATCGGGTTGACCGGTGTCGTAGATCTCGAATGCAGTCGAGAGCGTGGTTATTCCAGCCGGTGCGACGATCCGGCTGCAAGCGTTCCCGAAACCGTCGATATATTCCCAGGCCTCGATCGGCCGGTCGAACTGTAAAACCTGATCCGTCAGCAGGTCCACGCGCCGGGAGGGATGAATGTTGAGCACCAGCAACATTGCGGTGTCCTGTTGGCATTCATAGCTGATGTGGAAACCCGCTTTAATCTTCAAATGCTCTATCCTTCAGTGTGAGATGCCGGGAGGGTCATGCTGAACGGGAAATGGCCTCTGACGCGGTGTGCTTCGAGCGCTCGCGTTCCGGGGTCTCCATCTCTTCGGACATTGGCAGGTTGGCTTCTGCGTGAGGATCGGCGGAGGACGTGTCGCCAGACGTCATCGATGCCTCGCTGACGACATTGACCTGCACGGTCATGCTGTCGAAGTCGCCCTTCTTGCCATCGTAGCTACCCGAAAGGGGAACCGCCTGCCGGGGCGTACGCGCCACACCGACGCGAATCAGATCGCGGTTGCCGACAATGCCATTCGTCGGGTCGAATTCCACCCACCCTGCCCCGGGCAGGTAGACCTGGCACCAGGCATGGGTCGACCCCCCGCCCAGCGTGCGCTGCCCGTCCCGGCTCGGGACGTAGATGTAACCGGTCACGAAGCGGGCTGCGAGACCGAGCGAACGAGCGGCCTCCATCATGAGCAGCGCGAAATCGCGACATGTGCCTTTGCGCAGGCGCAGGGTCTCCAGAGGTTGCTGAGTGCCGTGCTCCTGCCGCCGGGCATAGACGAAGCCCTCGCGGATCGCGTAACAGAGCGTCATCAGCAGATGTCCGGTTTCCGTCGGCCGGCCGACCCGCACGAACTGACGCGCCCATTTGCCGACCTGATCGTCCGGGTCGGGGCAATGCCGCTTCATCGTCTGTTCAAGGTCGAAGGCCTCTTCCGGATCGTAGGAGAACGGGAAGGTTCGCGCCTCCTCGTCGATCTCGAAGTCGATCGGCACATGCGGCGTATGTTCCAGCCGGATCAGAGTCTCGAACGTCAGTTCCCGCGCCGGCTTTTCGAAGGCGACCAGTGCCACGCAATTGCCGAATACATCATGGATCCAGCGGACGTTGCTCGGCTCCGGTGACACATGGAGCGATGCTTCCAGAAGCGTCTGGTCGAAACTGTCGCGCGGTCGAAACATCAGCCGGTGCTCGCCGAAGCCAACCGGCCGTTTGTAACGATAGGACGTCTTGTGGTGAACCGAGAAGAGAACCATTAGCCGACGTTAGCACCTCGCCCCGCATTCGTCGCTGGGAAAGCTCCCGAGAATCAGGAAATTCTGATGGTTTCCCGAGCCGATAAGCGGACCACCGTCTTCCGCCAGTGCCCGCGCGAAACAACGTCCCCATCCACTCTATTGATCGAAGAACCGCATCCAGGGATTGTCGAGCGTCTTCAGCCGGTCGCCAAGTGCCGATACCTTTCGGCGGATGACCACTTCATAATCTCCCGCAGGCATCCCGTCATGAACGACATCGGGCACGATGATCGTGACGCTGCCATATTTACGGGTCTTGCGATGGCGCGTTGCAACCCGATCGACAAGCTCGATCGCACCGGCCTCGATGGCATCCGGAAGAAGTCTGGGCTCTCTCATCACGCTGATCCTATTCGCCTCTCCCGAAAAGCGTGCGCGATCTTTCGAATTCGCTGAAGACGCTCAGGTCCTTATCTCTTGACGCATGTCGTGGCCGCATACGGCTGCACAGATTCGCGCGACACGCTTTATGTGGCGCCAACCGGCTAAACGATCAAGTGGTGTCGTGAGCGGCCCGAGAGAGCCGTTAGCCGAGCGTCAGCAGCGCAAGCAGGCAAGATCCTGACCCTACGAGGTGAGGTCCGCTGAAAATCACAGAGGCAAGCACTGCGCACTATCCCTCCCCGCTCTGCACCGGCAGCTTCATGATCGTCAGCGCCAAGGTCAGAATCAGCAGCGGGACACGGACAAAGCCTATTTCGTTCAAGCCGTACAGGATGCATAGAGCCATGCTGCTCAGCAGTCGGTATAATTCAGGTATACCACTGGAAGCGGCCGCGAATATCGCGATGGCATTTGTGCGCTGACTATGTCGGAGAATTTAGTGGCGGAGAAGATGGGATTCGAACCCACGATACCCTTCCGGGTATACTCCCTTAGCAGGGGAGCGCCTTCGACCACTCGGCCACCTCTCCGTCGAGGCCCCTGATAGGATCAATCCACTTGGGGATCAAGGGCTATTTGGTCTTTCTTGCAATGATCTCGTGGATCTGTCGTAAACAGGTGATGTGTTGGACGTGGAGAGAGACACGCGAGTGCGCAGCTCTCTTCTTTGAGACGTGGGTCGCAGCGCATTTCGTCAGGTGCGCGACGCCTGTCCGTCAGGGCTCGAGCCGGCGGCCTTCCGTATATCCACTTTCCTTGAAGTGCGTTTTTGCACAGGCTTCCGGATTGGGGTCGTTGCGAAAATGCGCAAGGTCGGCATTGGCCTTGATGTAATCGTCCCATTTGAAGCCGTTGAAGCCGGGAAAGCGGCGCTCCATGTTGCCGCGTTCCTGGAAGTGCGCAAAACCTGAAGGGAATTCGCCTCGCTGAACGGCTTGGCGAACGTCAGGATTGGCGCGGACATAATCTGCTTCGTCGAAGAGGAGGAAGCCGTTCAACAAATTCTGCAGATCGGCTGTCGAGAGCTTGTCGCCCGACGTCAGTTCGTTCCGGAAGAGAAATTTTTTCATGGGCCCTACCTTGAGACGCAGCACTGACAAGCACCGCACCCCTGCTGGAAAATCTCCTCTTGCATCCTTTCTAACGGAGCTACCCGAAAAATGGAACCCGTAGCTTACCATTCAACGTGTCAGTACAAACGAACGTAAGTGGACCCATTGAAATTGAAGGAGAAAATTTCGTTCCGGGCGCGGGCGCGGCGGTGGCGACCGCAAGGCCGAAACAAGCTTGACGACCTATAGCTTGGTCGAACACCAATCGAGTGACCCTTTACCGGAGCAATCTGATGTCCATGATCATGCATAGGGCAGAGGCCCGTCCGGGGCAGACAACTGCAACCTACAAGCACTTTTTCGTAGAGCGGCCGTGCCGAATTCTCGTTGTCGGACAACATCTGAAGCCGAAGACGAAATATAATGGCTTGCTGCGCCATATTTCGATCGGCGGCGCGATGATCGATTTCAATCCGGCGGTCTCCCTGCCCCAGCATTTTTTCGTGGAGATCGTCGGCTTTTCCGAAGAGATCGGCAGCACGGTCGTTCACCGCGTGGGCTCGGAACTCGGTGTCCGCTTCAACATGCAGCTCACGCAGGAGTTCATCCGCCAGTTGATCCGCATGGATTTCGCACATAACAGTATTGCCACACGTTAAATCACGGTTTCCAGGCCTGCTTCGTCATTGTGAGCCACTGATTACACAAAATGGCGGTAATCCGGTTTCGCGCGCCCTTCGTAGACGTGCCAAACAGGAGCGCGACGATGAAGACCTATTTGATTGCCTATGCCGGCACCCTTCTCTCTTTCCTCGTCGTCGATGCCGTGTGGCTGGGTCTGGTCGCTCGGACGTTCTATCGCGACCAGCTCGGCGACCTGATGTCGCCACAGCCGAATCTGGCTGTCGCCGCCGTGTTCTACCTGTTCTTCGCCGCTGCCATCGTCATCCTCGCCGTTCTCCCGGGCCTGCGGGCGGGATCGTTGATGACGGCGATTGGCTACGGCGCGGTGCTGGGTCTGGCTGCCTATGGCACCTACGACATCACCAACCTGTCGACCTTGCGGAACTGGCCCGCAATGCTGAGCGTCGTGGACATGATCTGGGGCACCTTCCTCACAGCGCTTGGCGCAGCTTGCGGTCTGATGGCCGTGCGCTGGCTGGGTGATGCTTCCGTCTGATCGTGGTCGGATCGTTCCGCTTCGCGCCTGTGCGACAAGGACGACGGCCTTCTAATAGCTGGTGATCGCGGCGGCGCATCGTTTCCGGCGGCGCGGTTTCTGCTAGGGTGGCTGACCTTCATGATCACCGGACCCCGCCATGTCAGCTTTCTCCCGCTTTACACCGCTTGCCCGCTCCTTGCCGGCTACAGTGCCTTTCGTCGGACCGGAAGCCATCGAGCGGCAACGAAACGCGATACTGACGGCGCGAATCGGGGCGAACGAGAGCGGCTTCGGGCCGGCACCGAGCGTTATCGAGGCGATGACGGCAGCGCTCTCCGGCATCTGGAAATATAATGATCCGGAAAACTTCGATCTGAAGCAGGCGTTGGCCGGTCACCTCGGTGTGCGGCCGGACAATCTGGCAATCGGCGAAGGCATTGACGGGCTGCTGGGGCAGATCGTGCGGCTGGTCGTCGAGCCCGGCATGCCGGTGGTGACATCGCTCGGCGGCTATCCCACATTCAATTTCCACGTTGCGGGTCATGGCGGCCGGCTGGTGACCGTGCCTTACGACGGTAGCGACCGGGAAAATCTCGAAGGTCTGCTGGAGGCCGTGCGGCGCGAGGATGCGCCGCTCGTCTACCTTGCCAATCCCGACAATCCCATGGGTAGCTGGTGGGATGCCGGGAGCATCGTTCAGTTCGCGAAGGCGTTGCCGGAAACGACATTGCTGGTGCTGGACGAGGCCTATGGCGAAACGGCGCCAGCGAGCACGCTTCCCGATCTGACGTCCCTCATCGACCGGCCGAACGTGATCCGAACGCGGACGTTCTCCAAGGCCTACGGCCTTGCAGGGGCGCGGGTCGGCTATGCGATCTCCACGCCGGGAACGGCAGCCGCCTTCGACAAGATCCGCAACCACTTTGGCATGAACCGCGTGGGAACGGCGGCGGCTGAAGCCGCATTGAAAGATCAGGCATACCTGCAAAGCGTGGTTGCGCGCATTGCAGCCTCCCGGGCAACGATTGCGGACATCGCAGGACGGGCGGGGCTCAGGGCTTTGCCATCGGCAACGAATTTCGTGGCCATCGACTGTGGCCGGGATGCGGCGTTTGCGCGCGCTATCGTGGATGGATTGATGGACGAGGCCGGCGTGTTCATCCGCATGCCGGGTGCTGCCCCGCTCAACAGGTGCATCCGGGTCAGCGCGGGGCCCGAGGTGGAGATGCAGGCTTTTGCGGATGCCCTGCCGCGTGTTCTCGACAGGCTTTCCAGGGCCTGAACACGCTGAAGTGCCCGTCGCCGCAAACAAAGAAGCGCGCAGCTGAGCCACGCGCTTCTTTCTATCGGTCTTTCAGGATGGTCAGTTGACCGAGGTCAGCGTCATCGAGGTTCCCGCAGCCGAGACATTGAGGCCAACCTGCCCCTGAAGGCTCAGGAGCTGCAGGTGGATCGAGCCCGAGGTGCCGCCGGTAAGCACGTTGGCGCCGACACCGAGACCAACCGTGGCTTCAGCCGACGCGCCCTGGTAGAGGCCAGCGAGCGAACCGTGGTGATAGCCGGCCGTCGGGGCGAGAACGGCCCAGATCAGGCGGCCTTCCGTGGTGAAGCCGAGATCGACGCCCAGCTTGCGCATGGCGCCCGAGTAATCATCCACAGGCTCGCCGTCGATCGTCGACTTGAAGGCGCAAGTGACCTCCTTGGACGAGCCGAGAACGTAACCGGCGCCGCCGGCAATGGTGCAATCGAGATAGCCGATCTTCACGCCATTGCGGGCGCCGGAATCGGAATAGGACTGTGCGGGGGCGAGGTCGGCTGCCATGACCGGCAGGGTGCCGGAAGCGATGGCTGCAGCGCAGACGATGCTGGCGAGGGGTTTGTTCATGATTCTCTCCTGTCAGAACGAGATACGGACATCGACCCGAGTTAGGGCGGAAATGCGTTTGGCCCTTCATAACGCGCGAGAGGCCGAAACGATCCGCCGAGCCCTGTGACCGGTATGTCACAAAGCATGACAGACCGTCACGTTTCACCGGAAGGCCGTGCAGACAACGTGCGGTGGCGCGTCTTTACCAGCTGTTAACCATAAACTCGGCATTTTGGCCTCCACAGAATCACCACAATCGGGGCCAGTTCATGTCCATTTCCCGCCGCGGCCTGCTGCTCGGCTTTTCCGCTCTTCTCGCTGGCTGTGCAGACACAGGTTCGATCGCACGGCTGAACTATGCGGCTCTTCCGGACGAGCGTTTTCCCCTTCCCGCAGTTCCGTTGGACCAGATCGAGCCGGAGTTGCGCCGGCAGGAAGTCGCCTATCCCGCGGCCTACGCGCCGGGCACCATCGTTGTCGATACGCCCGCGCGCCGGCTGTATTACATTCTTGAGAACGGCCGCGCCATGCGCTACGGCATCGGTGTCGGACGCGAAGGCTATGCGCTGGCCGGCAATGCCTATATCGGGCGAAAGGCGGAGTGGCCGAGCTGGACGCCGACGCCCAACATGATCAGGCGCGATCCTGCCCGGAACCTGAAATATGCCGGTGGCTTGCCGGGTGGCCCCAACAACCCGCTGGGCGCCCGCGCGATCTACCTCTATCGCAACGGCAACGACACGATGTTCCGCATCCACGGCACCAACCAGCCACGATCCATCGGACATGCGATGTCGAGCGGTTGCGTGCGCATGCTCAATCATGACGTGGTCGATCTCTATGACCGCGTGAAGGCTGGAGACCAGGTCGTCGTGCTGCAGGCCTCGGCCTGAGATCCCGGCATATTTCGCGTACGCGAAATAAGCATGGCTCCCGGCACGCGTTCATCTTGAACCCGCTCAAGGACGCCGCATATACGATCCGGCAAGAGGGACAGGCCGGGGGTTGCCCGGTTTTGCCCAGCCTTGTGTTCAGACAAAGCCGGGATCCGCATGAAGCTCAAAGCCATATTGAATAGCGACGGCGGCACCTTTCGCACCACGGACATGGACCTTTACACGAAGGCGATGGACGAGACGTTCCGCTCTGCCGGTCATGAGATAGAGATCGCCGTCGTGTCCGGCAGCGACATGGAAGCCGAGCTGAAGAAGGCTGCGAACCGGGACGATCTCGACGGGATGATCGCCGGCGGCGGTGACGGTACCATTTCGGCAGCAGCCGGCGTCGCGTGGAAAAGCGGCCTTCCGCTTGGCGTCGTGCCCGCAGGCACCATGAACCTCTTTGCCCGCTCGCTGAAGCTGCCGCTGGATATCTGGAAGGTTCTCGATGTGCTGGCGCATAGCGAGATCATCGACGGCGATATTGGCAGTGCCAATGGTCGCGCCTTCGTCCACCAGTTCTCGATGGGCCTGCATGCGCGCATGGTGCGTTACCGAGAATCCTACAGTTTCGCCTCGCGCCTCGGCAAGATATCCGCCAGCACCCGCGCAGCAATCGGCGTCGTGTTCAACCCGCCTCAGTTCAAGATTGAATTTCGAGCGGATGGCGTGACGGAGAGGCGCAAGGTTTCGGCGCTGTCCGTCTCCAACAATCATTTTGGCGCCAATTCGCTGATGTATGCCGATGATCTGACGGGCGGCCATCTCGGCTTCTACACAGCGCCGCCCCTCACCCCGCCCGGCGTTGGGCGTCTCGTTTTCGACATTCTGCGCGGGAAATTCCGCGAGAGCACGCTGATTACCGAAATGAGCGTCAAGCAGGTCGAGCTTTATTTTCCCGATGCGCGCAAGCACAAGATCAATTGCGTGATCGACGGCGAGTTGCTGCCGCTTCGCGGCGACGTGGAAATCAAGATCCATGCGGGCGAGCTGAAACTGCTCGTCGGCAGACCGGTGGAGCCTCAGGCCGCAGCTGTAGAGCCTGCACCGGGCGTGACGGCCTGAGCATCGGCGTGATCCGCCTCAGACACGCTTTCAGCACCTCGCTATCGTCGTTACGCGTTACTGGAATGCCGTTTCGAAGAAACTGCGAAGCTTGCGCGAATGCAGCTTTTCCGGTGGCATGGCAGCCAGTTTCTCCAGCGCGCGAATGCCGATCTGAAGGTGCTGGCTGACCTGATTCTTGTAGAATGCCGTGGCCATGCCCGGCAGTTTCAGTTCGCCATGAAGCGGCTTGTCGGAGACGCAGAGCAGCGTTCCGTAGGGTACGCGGAAACGGAACCCGTTGGCCGCGATGGTGGCGGATTCCATGTCGAGCGCGATGGCTCGCGACTGCGACAGTCGTTTCACCGGGCCGCGCTGGTCGCGAAGCTCCCAGTTGCGGTTGTCGATGGTCGCGACGGTGCCCGTGCGCATGATTCGCTTGAGGTCGTAGCCCTCATAGCCCGTGGTTTCCGCAACGGCTTCCTGCAGCGCCATCTGCACCTCCGCCAGGGCGGGAATCGGCACCCAGACAGGCAGATCGTCATCCAGCACATGGTCCTCGCGCACATAGGCATGCGCCAGAACATAATCACCCAGTGCCTGACTGTTGCGAAGGCCGGCGCAGTGTCCGAGCATCAGCCAGGCGTGCGGGCGCAGCACGGCGATATGGTCGGTGATCGTCTTGGCATTGGAAGGGCCGACGCCGATATTGACGACGGTGATGCCGCCATGGCCCTTCTTCTTCATGTGGTAGGCGGGCATCTGCGGCAGGCGGGCGAGCGTCAGATCGCTGTCCGGCTCATCCGATCCGGCCTGTGTGACGATGTTTCCCGGCTCCACGAAGGCCGTATAGCCATTACCGCCCTCGGCCATCTGCTTGCGGGCCCAGACACAGAACTCGTCGATATAGAACTGGTAGTTGGTGAAGAGCACGAAATTCTGGAAATGCGCCGCACTGGTCGCGGTATAGTGGCTGAGGCGCGCCAGCGAATAATCGATGCGCTGCGCGGTGAACGGGGCCAGCGGAAAAGGCTCGCCGGGGCCGGGCTCATAGGCACCATTGGCGATCTCGTCGTCCGTGGTCGAAAGATCGGGCGTATCGAAAAGATCGCGCAGGGGCACGTCGATGTTTTCGGCCAGCGATGCCTCGACATGCGCGCCTTCGCCGAAGGCGAAGTGCAGCGGGATGGGCGTCGAGGATTCCGATACGGTGATGCCGGTGCCGTGATTGCGGATCAACAGGCCCAGCTGCTCCTTGAGATAATGCCGGAAGAGCTTCGGACGCGTGACCGTCGTCGTGTAGACGCCGGGCGCCGTGACATGGCCGTAGGACAGGCGCGAATCGACATGGCCGAAGCTGGAGGTCTCCATGCTGACCTGCGGATAGCAGGCGCGAAACCGGCTGGCGGCCACACCCTTGCCAAGTGCCGTGAAGCCATCCACGAGGAAATTCGTGTTGCGCTCGTAAAGCGCCGTCAGCGCATCGACGGCCTGGACCGGATCATCGAATGTCTGCGGCTCGAAGGCCTCCGGCATTGCGGTGGGAAGGGCTTGGATGGAAGAGATTCGTGCGCTCATGCGGCATTATAGGACGGCGCAATTGACAAGCAAACGACAAGTGGACGTGCCAGGCAGCAATTCCTGGCACCAATTTCTGAAGGAGCCGACCTCTCACGTCCCATCCCTGCCCGGCATGAGGATGACGAGCGTTCCCGCAAGCGCCAGCACCACGCCCGCGAGATCGAAGCGATCCGGACGAACCCCTTCCGTCAGCCACATCCACAGGACCGATGCCGCGATATAGATGCCGCCATAGGCCGCAAAGCTGCGTCCCGCCGCCGGTTGCGGGCTGAACGTCAGAAGCAAGGCGAAGGCGACGAGACTTGCGATGCCCGGAATGAGCCAGAAAGCGGACCGCCCGAGACGCATCCACGCCCAGACGCTGAAGCAGCCGGCGATCTCGAACAGGGCCGCAAGGGCATAGATAAGAATGGTCGAGAGAGGGAGCGCGAACATATCGCCAGATGACCGAAAGACGGGAGCGGACACAAGCTGCTTTATCAGCGAGGTGCAGCGATCTGGCAATCGAGCCGTTCCGCCATAGGACCCGCCTCATCGATGACGGATCTCTTTCTTGCGTTGTACCGGATCAGGCGTTCTTGAGAGCCCGCCCCGCCGGCGCGTACCCCGTGGTCAGAGCTTTGCCTGGCAGAACTGGGCGGTGTGGGCGGTGCAGTCGGCCAGAGTCGTGGTGTAATCGTGCTGGCGGCGGCGCTCGGTGTCGGCGCTGACGGCGGCGGCCAGGCTCATGGCGAAGACGACCATGAGAGCGCTGATGATCGTGAGGCGGCGTGCAAGAATATCCATGACAGTCGATCCGTTCGAAGCAATTTGAGTTGGTGTTGGTTCGATGACCGTCTTTTCGCACAGGCAAACTGAATTATAGCTGAGAGGGCGGTTCATGTGCCGTTCAGGTTGAATGCTGCAATGCAGCGATTCACCTCCGCGAATCTTTCGATGCCTTCCATCCGACCTGCTTCACCGGCGCGGGCAGGACCGCTGTTGCTGCGTAGGCGGTTTCGGTTCTCGAGTTTCTGCGCTAGGTTGGCAGAGAACCCGATGCATTCGAGAGACCGGAGACCGCCATGTCCGCACCGATAGACCTTTACTACTGGCCGACCCCCAACGGCTGGAAGATCACCATCATGCTGGAAGAAATCGGCCTTCCCTACGCGGTCAAATATATCAACATTTCCAAGGGCGAACAGTTCGCTCCGGACTTCCTGAAGATCGCACCCAACAACCGCATGCCGGCCATCGTCGATCCCGATGGTCCGGGTGGCGCTCCCATCTCCGTGTTCGAGTCCGGGGCCATCCTTCAGTATCTCGGTCGCAAGACCGGTCGCTTCTACCCGAGCGACGAGCGGGCGCGCGTCGATGTGGATCAGTGGCTGTTCTGGCAGATGGGCGGGCTTGGCCCGATGGCGGGACAGGCCAATCATTTCCGCCATTACGCCCCGGAAAAGATCGCCTACGGCATCGATCGCTATACGAACGAGGTCAATCGCCTCTACGGCGTCATGAACCGGCGCCTCGCGGACCGCGACTTTCTGGCCGGCGAGTATTCCATTGCCGATATGGCCTGCCTCGGCTGGGTGCGCCAGTATGAAAGCGGCGGGCAGGATCTCAACGACTTCCCGCACCTGAAGCGCTGGTTCGAAACCCTTTCGGCCCGCCCCGCGGTGATCGCCGGCTTCGATGTCGGGCGGGAAGAGCGCGAACGGCAAAAGCATCTGTCGGAAGACAAAGATGCGCAGAAGATCCTGTTCGGCCAGCGCGCGCAGTAAAGAAAGCGAACCGGAGCCCCTGTCGGGCTCCGGCCTCTTCGAAAAATCGTTCTCAGCCTTTCTTACTCCTCGGGCCGATCACGGCCTGTCAGGAAGATCAAACCGAGACCTTCAACAGATCAGAGCCGGCTCCAGGTCTGGCTCTTGCAAAAAACCTTCATCACGCAGCCCTTCAGCTTCAGCTGATTGCCGGCAACGGCGGCGGAGCCACTGTAGGTCTTGTCATTGTCGGGATCGGTTACTTCGCCCGAGTAGCTCTCGCCTGAGCCCGACAGGGTCCCGATCTTCTTTCCCGCATGCTTGCCGGTTTTCACCATGATGCAGAAGTTGCCGCCGCAGTTGGCGATCGCGGCTGTTTCGCCGCTCGCCGTCTTCCAGTTGCCGAGGATGGGCTCCGCTGCCAATGCAGGCAGTGCAAAAAGTGCCGAGCCTAGAACAGCCGCCAGAACGTTGCCTGTGATCTTCATGAAATCTCCCTCCAAAAAGACGCCTCCCGAGCGTCTCGCTCCCAAATTACGTGAACGTAAAAGGAATGTCAAAAGGCAGATCTGGAAAGTTCCTATCGCTCGATTTTTCCGGCTCGCAGAATTTCCCGTCTGTTTCATGGTGAACGAAGGGTTGAAATCGAGATGTAAAAGATGCGTAAAATTCGAGTCGAAAGCCCGGCAATGCAGGGTCTCTGATGTTTAACAAAAACCCAAGTTTACCAATCGTTTGAACTTCGTTTGCCGCGAATTAATCATGCATTTTAAGCGGGAATTGAAGGCCGTGCCGCATACTCCAGTCCATAAGACGAGCGGAGACAAACACTCCGCCGACAGCCCCCGGAAGATCAAGAGCCACGCAGATGGCCGGGCTTCAGAGGGTCGAAACAGGGACTGCACGAAGAAACGATTGAACGAAACAGGGACAACGACAATGGCACGCTTCGACCTCCAGAATTTCACCTACGCAACGATCGCCGGCGAAAACCGCGCGGAAGCCTTCTGCAACATGGGCCTGATGTACGCCACGGGCCGCGGCTGCGACATCGATGTCGTCGCCGCCCACAAATGGCTAAACATCGCCGCCATCAAGGGCTCCGAACGGGCAGCGGAACTGCGCGCCGAACTTGCCGCCACCATGTCGAAGGGCGATCTTGCCATCGCCCTGCGCTCGGCCCGCGAATGGATGACCGTGCATTGATCGATCCGCATAAAGAAAAACCCTCCCTTCCCGCTGGCCGGGTCGTGGAGGGTTTTCGTTTTTAAACGCCGAGACAGTGCGTTTCCGGCACCGCAAGGGCTACCATACCCGGGTAGACTTACCTGTTCGGGTAGACTTTACATGTTCGGGTATACCGGCCCCTCGCCGCCCTGCGGCGGAACCCAGGTGATGTTGCCGTTCGGGTCCTTGATGTCGCAGGTCTTGCAGTGCACGCAGTTCTGCGCGTTGATCACGAAGACCTCATCCCCATCCTTCTCCACCCATTCATAAACACCGGCCGGGCAATAGCGCGTGGACGGGCCAGCATAGATGTCGTGCTCGGAGCGCTTCTGCAGCTCCATGTCCTTTACCTTCAGGTGGACCGGCTGGTCTTCCTCGTGGTTGGTGTTCGACAGGAATACCGAGGACAGGCGATCGAAGGTCAGGACGCCATCGGGCTTGGGATAGGTGATCTTCTTGTGCTTTGCCGCCGGCTCCAGGCTTTGGGCATCCGTCTTGCCGTGCTTCAGCGTGCCGAAGAACGAGAAGCCGAGGAGCTGGTTGGTCCACATGTCGAGACCACCCAGCGCCACGCCGGCCACCGTGCCGAGCTTCGACCAGAGCGGCTTGACGTTGCGCACGCGCTTGAGATCCCGCCCGATCGGGCCGGCGCGCCATTCGGTCTCGATCTCGACCACTTCGTCATTCGCCCGACCGGCGGCGATGGCGGCTGCGATCTTCTCGGCCGCCATCTTGCCCGAGAGAACGGCGTTGTGGCTGCCCTTGATGCGGGGAACGTTGACGAGACCGGCGGAACAGCCGATCAGTGCGCCACCCGGGAACGTCAGCTTCGGCACCGACTGGTAGCCGCCTTCGGTGATGGCGCGCGCCCCGTAGGAAAGGCGCTTGCCCCCCTCGAAGGTGCCGCGGATGGCCGGGTGTGTCTTGAAGCGCTGGAACTCCTCGAACGGGTAGAGATAGGGGTTCTTGTAGTTGAGATGCACCACGAAGCCGACGGCGACCGTGTTGTCCTCGAGGTGATAGAGGAACGAGCCGCCGCCGGTGCTGAGGCCCAGCGGCCAGCCGAAGGAGTGCTGAACGAGGCCCTGTTTGTGGTTCTCGGGCTTGACCTGCCAGAGTTCCTTGATGCCGATGCCGTATTTCTGCGGCTCGCGATCCTTCTGGAGATCGTATCTGGCAATCAGCTGCTTGGCGAGCGAGCCGCGCACGCCTTCGCCGATGAGCACATACTTGCCGCGAAGCTCCATGCCCCGTGCAAAGCTCGGGCCCGGCTCGCCGTTCTTCTCGATGCCCATGTCGCCTGTGGCGACGCCCACGACCGCGCCGTCCTCGTTGTAAAGCACTTCGGTGGCGGCAAAGCCGGGATAGATCTCCACCCCGAGCTCCTCCGCCTTGCCGGCCAGCCACCGACAGACGTTGCCGAGCGAGACGATGTAGTTGCCGTGATTGTTCATGAGGGGCGGCATGGCGAAGTTCGGCAGGCGCAGCGAGCCGGCAGGCCCGAGAAGCAGGAACTGGTCCTCCGTCACCTCCGTATTGAAGGGATGGTCCGCCTCCTCGCGCCAGCCGGGCAGAAGGGCATCCATGCCGCAGGGATCGACCACGGCGCCCGACAGGATATGCGCGCCGACCTCGCCGCCCTTCTCGAGAACCACAACCGTGAGATCCGGGTTGATCTGCTTCAGACGGATCGCGGCCGACAGGCCAGCCGGTCCGGCTCCCACCACGACCACATCGAAATCCATGCTCTCGCGCTCAGGCATTTCCTGTATTTCGCTCATGACCAGCCTCCGCTTCAACGGCATACGCCGCGCCCGTCTCGATGGGCCGTCATGTCAAATAAGAGCAAGGTTGTCGAGCCGATGTGCGTCACGAAGCGGGGCGATCAGACTATCCGTCCTGTTTATGGCACCGGACGCTCTTGTTTTTGACAGCGGGCCATGCGAGGGAGCGGCATCCCCACAGCCGATAACGGCGACCATTTCCAGACCCGCAGGCCCGCCGCGAAGGGCCGACCCATGCTCGCGATCGACAGCTATTGCGGCGACCGGACACCCCGGCGCTCGATCTGCCGTCGCGCAGCCATCCGCACGAGGAGAGACACCATGACCCAGTCGCTCGGCTTTGACTTCGGCACCACCAACTCCGTTCTCGCCGCCGTCGAACACGGAAAAACACGTGCCATCGACTTCGACAGCCCCGCCGGGCGCTATGACACGATGCGCACGGCGCTGTCGTTCATGAAGCACCCCAACCTTGGCGCGCAGGCTCTGCAGATCGAGGCGGGACAGGCCGCGATCCGCACCTTCATCGACAATCCGGGCGACGCGCGCTTCCTGCAATCGATCAAGACCTTTGCCGCCAGCCCGCTTTTCCAGGGAACGCTGATCTTTGCACGGCGCAACGGCTTCGAAGACCTGATGCGCGCTTTCGTCGCACGTCTCAGGGACTATGCAGGCGATGCGTGGCCGGTCGAGGGCACCCGCATCGTCGTCGGCCGGCCGGTGCGCTATGCCGGCGCAAATCCGGACGACAATCTGGCGCTGGAGCGCTACCAGACGGCGCTCGGCACATTCGGCTTCTCGGATATCCGCTATGTCTACGAGCCTGTGGCGGCTGCCTTCTACTTCGCTCAGACACTGAAACAGGACGCGACCGTGCTCGTCGCGGACTTCGGTGGCGGCACCACCGACTATTCGCTGATCCGCTTCGAGACTCATGCCGGCGTGCTGTCGGCAACGCCGATCGGCCATTCCGGCGTCGGCGTGGCGGGCGATCATTTCGACTTCCGGATCATCGACAACCTCGTGTCGCCGCTGATCGGCAAGGGCACCCAGTTCCGCTCGTTCGACAAGGTGCTGGATGTCCCCTCCGGCTACTACGCAAATTTCGGCCGCTGGAACCAGCTGTCGATCTTCAAGACGCTGAAGGATTTTGCCGACCTGAAACAGCTCGTCCGCTCGTCGCTGGAGCCGGAAAAGCTGGAGGCTTTCATCGACCTCATCGAGCATGACGAGGGCTACCCGCTGTATCAGGCTGTTTCGGCCACCAAGATGCGCCTCTCGGCCGAGGAAGAAACCGAGTTCTACTTCGCGCCGCTCGGCGAGCGTAGCCGCAAGATCGTGCGCCGCGCAGACTTCGAACAGTGGATCGCGCCGGAACTCGGCAGGATCGAGGGTGCGCTGGATGACGTGCTGGAACAGACGAACACGGCTGCCGGCGCTGTGGACAAGGTGTTCCTCACCGGCGGCACGTCCTTTGTTCCGGCCGTGCGGCAGATGTTCGAGCGGCGGTTCGATACGGCACGCATCGAGAGCGGCGGCGAACTCCTCTCCATTGCCCACGGACTGGCGCTGATTGGCGCGCGGGACGATATCGACCTGTGGACGGCGGAGGCGAACTGACGCTCCATGCGTGATGCGAGCGCCCTTGCGCCAATTGCCGCTTTCATGCGCGACGGCGCTTCTGTAAACCTTGTGCCATGACCTCCCCCGACGAGACACGGTTTTCCGATGGACCGACCCTGGATGCGATGACGCCGCACGAACTGGCGGCGCTGCTGCATTTCCATGCGGATTCGGGCGTGGAGTGGCTGCTGGAGGACGATCCGATCGACCGGATCGCCGCCTTTGCCGCCAGCCAGACGACGCGCGGCGGCGCCGGTTCGGGCGCTGTCAGCGGGAGCAACGCGGGAGCCCTGCAGACCGCGCAAAGCTCAAGGGCTGCAACGCCTAAAAATGAAGCGAACACGGGTCCTCGCCCTCCGGCTGCGGAAAAGACGCAGACAAGAGGGAAATCCGAACCCCCTCCACGCCCGGTTTCCACACGCGTTGCCATACCCGATGAGCAGGCCGTGGCCGAGGCGCGCATCGCTGCGGGATCGGCCCAGACGCTGACCGACCTCAAGCTTGCGCTTGAAGGCTTTACAGGCTGCAATCTGCGCAACAGCGCCCGCAACCTCGTCTTTGCCGAGGGCGATCCGTCCTCTGGCCTGATGATCGTCGGTCCGGGACCGAACGGTGACGACGACCGCGAGGGTCGGCCCTTTGCCGGGCGGCAGGGCGATCTTCTGGACAGGATGCTGACAGCCATCGGGCTCGATCGGGCCGGTGTCTTGATCACCAACGTCATTCCCTGGCGCCCGCCCGGCAATCGCATGCCGTCCGCACGCGAGCTTGAGATCTGCCGGCCGTTCCTCGACCGGCAATTCGCTCTCGCCAAGCCCCGGCGCGTTCTGGTCCTCGGGAACTTCGCAGCGCGGTTCTTCTTCGGCGGCACCGACACGATCCACGAAATGCGCGGGGACTGGCGGACGATCAGCACAGGCGGCGAGACTTTCCGGGCGCTGGCGACATTGCATCCGCAGGACCTGATGTCCGCGCCGATCTGTAAACGCCTCGCCTGGCAGGATTTGCAGATGTTTGCCGCTGGCGATGATTCCTGACGCCCGTGCGTCACCGGCCTTTTTCCATTTGCGAAGAAACTATGAATGACGAACGGAAAAAGCCATGCAAGTCGCGCATGGCAGCAACCCGACATCGCGGCTTGTGAAATCGATGGTGCAGCGCAATATATGATCACGGGAGGAACGGATTTAAGGAACTGACAATGAGCACCCGTCCGCGCCCTCTGCATTGCGGCTTTGAAACGCTCCGTCGCAGTGGCTCTGCCCTCCGTACGCCTTTCAGCGGCTTCGGTTCTGCAGCAAACGAACAGATGACGGCTGCCGGCTACGCCCGTGCCGCACGCCCTGCCAGCATCTACGCCGAATTCATCCAGCGCTGATCGAATTCTCGATTGTGAGTCTTGGCCGCTGAAGCCCGTATGATTTTCGGCAGAAAAGACGTCATGAACCTCTGTTCGGGCACGCGCGCGGAAGAGACTGAAAGGATTAACCCATGGCAATTCGCGCTTTGAACGCTCTTGTTTCCGACATCCGGATCGCCGTGCGTGCTTCCCAAACCTTTTCGGACTTGAGCCGCGACGCCCGCGCCTCCTCCGACATGAACCGTGGCCCTTACGGCCTGCTGCCGCGCTAACGCGCATCGCCCGAAAGGGCACAGGAGTTTTGCAGCAACGACTTGCGTGAAAGCAAGCACCGGACGTGTCTCCAACAAGCCTGAAAGATCGAAACAGGTTTTCAGTGGTTTAGGGTTGGCGTCATCCTCCACGCTGTACCGAGCAGATCCCCGATAGCGGCTTCAACCGCCATATAAGAGCACCCTGCGTCGCACATGACGCGTTAAGCCACTTCTTCGCTGAAACCGCTTCCGGTTCACGCAATTTGCTGTCACGGATGGTCGGTCACACGCTCCGACAGCCCTTTCCCTCTTCCACATTCCCTTTCTTCAGCGTTACCCCTGCGGCGTCACATGCTTGCGCGCGGCCTTCCGCTCCAGGCCCAGCCTGTGCTCCCGCAGGATGATGAAGATCCCGGCGCCGATGACGATGGCTGTCCCGACCAGCATCGTGACGGTGGGAACGTCATCGAAGAGCCAGTAACCGATCACCAGTCCCAGAACGATCGAGGTGTATTCGAACGGCGCGATGGTCGACATATCGGCATAGCGATAGCTTTGCGTGAGAAGCAGTTGGGCAACACCGCCACAAAACCCCGCCGCCATGAGCAGGAGGAAGGCGCGCCACGTCAGCGGCTCCCACCCGAAAGGCAGCGTCAGCAGCGAGAACAGCGAGGCGGACAGGGAGAAGTAGAGGACGATGGTGTGCGTCCGCTCGTTCATCACAAGCTTGCGGACGAGCACCATAGCCGTTGCACCCAGCGCCGCCGAGAGCAGCACCGCCAGGGCGCCATAGGCCGCCCCCGCCTCCCCGCCGCCGCCGGCAAACAGCGTCAGGCGCGGATAGGTGATGATCATCACGCCGACCAGGCCAACGATGACGGCCGACCAGCGATAGATACGCACCACCTCTTTCAGAAACACGGCGGCGAAGACGACGGCCAGAAGCGGCATGGCATAGCCGATGGCGATGGCTTCCGGCAGCGGAAGATGCGTCAGGCCGTAAAAGCCACAGCTCATGGCGAGAATGCCGATAAAGCCGCGAACGAGGTGGCCGAAAGGATCCCGTGTCTTGAAAGCGGTGGCGAGATCGCCCCTGATCGCGAGGTAGCCAAGGATCGGCACCATGGCGAAGGCCGAGCGATAGAAGGTGATCTGGCCCGTCGCGATACCATCGCCGGCCGACTTGATGAATGTCGACATGGCCACGAAAACGAGAACGGAAGATACTTTGAGAGCAATGCCCAGAAGCGGGTTGGGCTCGTCGCGATCCATAAGATCGGTCCTGCATGCACGAGGAGGGAAGGAAGCCTGAGGCGGCGTGGAGAATCGCGAGCCTACTGCATAAATCCGCAAACCGGAATCGATCTGGACTGAAATTTGCGAATATCCGCCGCGCCCATGATTTCAGCGGCTACGTTGCTATCCCCGGCCTCCGCATTCCCGGCGGCCGGTGACGGATTGCGTCGCAGGGTTTGGTAATAGTGATTCTAAAAGGATGAAGTCCGCTCCAAAATGGCTTATTGCTTAAAATCTTGTTAGGCCGAAGCGCGTAATTGTTCAGGTCTTTTATCGGCACTGACCGCCGCATCGTCGCGAGCGGCTTTCCAGAGTGCCCCGGGGAGCGAAACGACACATGCGGACGGACACGGGCGAGATCATCCACCTAGAAGACTATCAGCCGACGGATTTCGTGCTGGAACGCGTCGATCTGACCTTTGAACTGGATCCGCTGGAAACCAAGGTCGAAGCCCGGCTGATCTTCCATCGCCGTGAAGGCGTGGCCGCAGATCGCCCGCTCGTGCTGGATGGCGACGAGCTGAAGATGACGGGTCTGCTGCTCGATCAGGAGCCGATTTCTGCCGACGACTACACCGAGACCGGGGAGACGCTGACCATTCGCGGCCTGCCGGAAAGCACGCCCTTCGAAATCACGGTCACGACGGAGCTTTCGCCGCAGACCAACACCAAGCTGATGGGCCTCTACCGGACGAACGACGTCTACTGTACCCAGTGCGAGGCCGAAGGTTTCCGCCGCATCACCTTCTTTCCGGACAGGCCGGATGTGCTCGCCGTCTACACGGTCAACATCATCGCGGACAAGGCGACCGTTCCGCTCCTGCTGTCCAACGGCAACTTCCTCGGCGGCGCCGGCATGGGCGACGGACGCCACTTCGCCGCCTGGTTCGATCCGCATCCCAAGCCCAGCTATCTCTTTGCGCTGGTGGCCGGCGATCTCGGCGTGATCGAGGACAGCTTCACCACCATGTCCGGCCGCGAGGTCGTTCTGAAGATCTATGTCGAGCACGGCAAGGAGCCGCGCGCGGCCTACGCCATGGACGCGCTGAAGCGCTCCATGCGGTGGGACGAAGAGGTCTTTGGGCGCGAATACGATCTCGACATCTTCATGATCGTCGCCGTTTCCGATTTCAACATGGGCGCCATGGAGAACAAGGGGCTCAACGTCTTCAACGACAAATATGTGCTGGCGGACCCCGAGACTGCGACGGATCAGGACTACGCGAATATCGAGGCGATCATCGCGCACGAATATTTTCACAACTGGACCGGCAACCGCATCACCTGCCGCGACTGGTTCCAGCTCTGCCTCAAGGAAGGGCTGACGGTCTATCGCGACCACCAGTTTTCCGCCGACCAGCGCTCGCGCGCCGTCAAGCGGATTGCGGAAGTTCGCCATCTCAAGGCAGAGCAGTTTCCCGAAGACGGCGGTCCGCTGGCCCATCCCGTCCGCCCGACGCGTTACCGCGAGATCAACAATTTCTACACGACCACCGTCTACGAGAAGGGATCGGAAGTGACCGGCATGATCGCGACCCTGCTCGGGCCCGATCTCTTCAAGGCCGGCATGGATCTCTATTTCGACCGCCACGACGGACAGGCCGTAACCATCGAGGATTTCATCCGCTGCTTCGAGGAAGCGAGCGGCCGGGACCTGACGCAGTTTTCGCTTTGGTATCATCAGGCCGGCACACCGCTCGTCAGCGCGTCGGGCACCTATGATGCAAGCCGCCAGACCTTCACGCTGGCGCTTGAGCAGACCGTGCCGCCCACCCCGGGCCAGAGCACCAAGCAGCCGATGCACATTCCGCTTCGTTTTGCGCTCATCTCCGAAGATGGCGCGATTGCCGAAGCATCTGGCGTATCCGGCGCGGAAGTGACCGGCGACGTTCTGCATCTCGTCGAGCGCAGCCAGAGCGCGATATTCGAAGGCATCGCCTCGCGGCCTGTCGTCTCGCTCAACCGGGGTTTTTCCGCTCCGATCAACCTGCATTTCGAGAAATCGTCCGCCGACAGTTCCCAGATTGCCCGTTTCGAGACGGATCTCTTTGCGCGCTGGCAGGCACTGAACGACATGGCCCTCGATGCGCTGGTCTCGGCAACGGCGAGTGTCCGTGCCGGCACGACGGTCACCTGCGATGCGGCTCTGATCGACGCGCTGATGGCAACCATAGCGGACGACGCACTGGAGCCAGCTTTCCGTGCGCAGGCGTTGGCCTTGCCGAGCGAGTCGGATATCGCTCGGGAAATCGGCCGGGACAACGACCCGGACGCCATCTTCGCAGCCCGTCGCGAGATTATGACGGCGATCGCGACGGCCGGTCGGGAGACCTTTGCGGGACTGTTCGAGACAATGCGCTCGACAGAGGCGTTTTCGCCGGATGCCGCCAGCGCTGGCCGCCGCGCCCTGCGCAACAATGCGCTGGCCTATCTGGTGCTGGCCGAAAACACCCCCGCCCGCGCTGTCGAGGCGTTCTCTGCCGCCGACAACATGACGGATCTCAGCCAGGCGCTCACCATTCTCGTTCACCGCTTTCCGGAGACGGCGGAGGCGAGAACGGCGCTCGACAGCTTCCAGACGCGGTTTGCCGACAATGCCCTCGTTCTCGACAAGTGGTTCACCGTGCAGGCGACCATTCCGGGCGCAGCAACGCTGGAGCGCGTCGAGGCATTGATGACGCACCCGCTCTTTAACGGGCTCAACCCGAACCGCGTCCGCGCCCTTGTCGGCACCTTCGCCTTCTCCAACCCGACAGGCTTCAACAGGGCGGACGGAAAAGGCTACCAGTTCCTCGCCCGTCAGATTCTCGACATCGACCCGCGCAACCCGCAGCTCGCCGCCCGCATCCTGACCTCGATGCGGTCCTGGCGCTCGCTGGAAGCCGGCCGGGCAGAGCATGCCCGTGCCGCGCTGAGCGAAATTGCAGCTGGCGCGAAACTTTCGCCTGACGTCAGTGACATCGTGGAGCGCACGCTGAAGGGCTGATACAACTCGTAACGGTCTGAAAAGATCCGATTCTTTTCAGACCGTTACGGGAAAAACAGCGTTCGCGGCACGACAAGCTGCGAATTCGCACCGGTGAGAAATGGTTAACGCCTCGTTACCCTTTTCGCTGGACAAGAAGAATCCGAATTGATTCATTGAGCCAGATTCGGGCGAGCGGCGCGTCGAATCAAACGAGGTTCAAAGATTTGACGAAGATGGCGGAAGCGCAGCAGATGCGCGCGGCCGGGGATCGGCTGCGTCCACGATTCCCGGGCCTTGCGGGCCTTGAGCAGGTTTTCCTGCGGCATGTGCGCAGCCTTGCCGCGCCGGCCTCGATCCGGCTGAACAGGGCGGAGCCGCTCCTGAAGCGCTCCATTCCCGTTCTCATCACGGCTTTCCTCATCGTCGTTGCCATTTCCCGCATCAGCGGCATCGTCAACGAATATGCCCGCATGGAGAACAGCGCTCGCCAGACGACGGTGATGGCGGCAACCGCGGCGGAGGCCACGCTTGCCCCGCAGGCGCATCTCCTCTTCGATCAGGCCGAACGCGCACCTGTCGAGCAGACGCTGAACGACCTCCTCTCCCCTGACATGCTGGAGCCCGGCGCCTTCGCGCTCGCCGTCCGCAATGACGGGCGCATCTTCGCCGCCTCGGCGGAGGGCAAGCCCTTTACAGGACGGGCGCTGTCGGCGATCTCACCGGAAATTGCCGCCTTCCAGTATTTCGGCGAGCGCTCCACCGTCATGAGCGCCTTCATCGGGGGCGACGAGTACATCGTCGCGCTGGTGCAGGTGGGGGAGAAGGCGGGCACGCTGATGGTCGCAACGCCGCTCGCGCACATGGACAGGCTGTGGCGCGACGAGGTGTCGCTGAACGTTACGCTGTTTGCCGGAATTTCCGCCATCCTGCTCGTCGTGCTTTACGCCTACTACATCCAGGCCAAGCGTGCCCGCGACGCTGATCAGATTTTCGCCGAGTCCAATCTGCGCGTCGAAACAGCGCTGTCGCGCGGGCGATGCGGGCTCTGGGATTTCGACCTGCCGAACCGGCGGCTGTTCTGGTCGCGCTCCATGTACGAGATGCTGGGCATGACGCCGCAAGGCAGCGTGCTCTCCTTTGGCGACGCGGCACGGCTGATGCATCCCGACGATACCGGTCTCTACAAGGTCGCTCGCTCGATTGCCCGTGGCGACATCCGCCACATCGATCACGTGTTCCGCATGCGCCATGCCGACGGCCATTACGTGTGGCTGCGTGCCCGTGCCCAGGTCATCCGCACCAGCGGCGACCGCGTGCACCTCATCGGCATCGCGATGGACGTGACCGAGCAGCACCGTCTCGCCCAGCGCTATGCAGAGGCCGACCAGCGGCTGGCCGATGCTATCGAATGTACGTCGGAGGCCTTCGTTCTCTGGGACAAGAACGACCGGCTTGTCATGTGCAACACCCATTATCAGCAGGCCTACCAGCTGCCTGACAGCGTGCTCGTGCCCGGCACCGAGCGCTCGGCCGTCAATGCCGCCTCCGCCCGTCCGATCATCGAGCGGCGCATCGCCGATCCGGATCGCGCCAATCATTCCTCGACATCGGAAGTCCAGCTTGCCGACCAGCGCTGGCTGCAGATCAACGATCGCCGCACACGTGATGGCGGCCTCGTTTCCGTCGGCACCGACATCACCCTTCTGAAGCGCCATCAGGTGCGCCTGCGCGAATCCGAACGCCGGCTGATGGCGACCATCGGCGACCTTTCGACGTCGCGCATGACGCTGGAGCATCAGAAGTCGGAGCTGTCGATCGCCAATGCGAACTATCTGGCCGAAAAGCAGCGCGCCGAAGCTGCCAACCGGGCAAAATCCGAATTTCTTGCCAACATGTCACACGAGCTGCGCACACCTCTGAACGCGATTCTCGGCTTCTCGGAGATCCTCAAGAACCGCATGTTCGGCCCGCTCGGCTCCGACAAATACGGCGAGTACGCGCTGGACATCCACGACAGCGGCAAGCACCTCCTCAACGTCATCAACGATATCCTCGACATGTCGAAGATCGAGGCGGGGCAGATGCGGATCGACCCGGAACGGATCGATCTCGCACCCCTGATCGAAGAGACGCTGCGCCTCACCACCGTGCCCGCCACGCAGAAGAACATCAGCGTCGTGCACCAGGTATCCTCCGGCCTGACGATGGTCGCGGATCGCAGGGCGATGAAACAGGTGCTGCTCAACCTGTTGTCGAATGCCGTGAAGTTCACCAATGAAGGCGGGCGTATCTCGCTGCGGGCGCGCAAGGTCTCCGGCGCGGTCATGCTCACGATTGCCGATACCGGCATCGGCATTCCACGCTCCGCCATGCGCAAGATCGGTCTTCCCTTCGAACAGGTTCAGAGCCAGTACGCCAAGAGCAAGGGCGGCTCCGGCCTCGGGCTTGCCATCTCCCGCTCTCTGACCACTCTGCATGGCGGGCGAATGAAGATCCACTCGGCCGAAAACGTCGGCACGATCATCTCGGTGCGCATACCCGACTCGGTTTAGGCCGGTTCAGACGCAAGCGCGAGGAACATGCGGCGCACCGCCTTCGTCAGCCGCCGCAGTTCGGCTTCCAGAACCTTGATGTCGGGCGCGTCGCCTGCCCGGCAAAGCCGCTCGATGAGACCGGCCGGAGCCTGCTTCGGATCGAACGGGCCGTCGATGCACAGGCGGATGATCTGCGATAGATCCGTCATCACGGCCAGCGACCGCATCATCAGCTGAAGATCCGCATCCGGCAGGAAGCCCGGACCCAGTTGCCTCAGCACATCACCGGTCGGCAGGCCGCAAGCCGGCAGGGCTCTCCCTTCTGCGGACGCCAGCAGAAACATCAGTTGCGCCGAGAATTCGATATCCACGAGACCGCCGGGGATCAACTTGAAGTCCCAGCTGTTTTCCGGCGGCTTCTCCGCCTCCACGAGCGCACGCATCTCGCGCACGTCCTTCCGCAGCACCTTGGCGTCACCGGGCTCGCCGATAACAGCGTGGATCGCATCCGCCGTTCTCTGCATCATATCCCTGTCGCCCGCGATCGGCCGCGCGCGCGTCAGCGCCATATGCTCCCAGGTCCAGGCCTCTTCATGCTGGTACTTGACGAAGGCCGGCAGACGGGTGGCAACCGGGCCTTTGTTGCCCGAAGGGCGCAGCCGCATGTCGACCTCGTAAAGCACACCTTCGGCCGTCGGCGCGGACAGGGCTGCGATCAGCCTCTGCGTCAAGCGGGCGTAGTAGCGGGCGACGTCGAGCGGGCGCGGACCCTCGGAATCCGCCGCATCTCCCTCATGGTCGTAGATGAGGATCAGGTCGATGTCGGAGCCAGCCGTCAGTTCGCGGCTGCCGGCCTTGCCCATCGCAACCAGCGCCACACGCCCGCCTTCGATCTCGCCGTGCGCCATGACAATCTCCTCGCGGACGGCCTTGAAGGTCGCGGCAACCAGAATTTCGGCAAGATCGGTCAAGGCGCAGCCGGTGGCCGGCCCGTCGATCACGCCGGTCAGGAGCCGGATGCCGATGAGGAAACGTTGCTCGGAGGCGAAGATCCGCAAGCGGTCGAGCCGGTCCTCGTAGTGGCGGGCCGTGGAGAGGAAGTCCTCCAGGCGACGCGCGAGGTCTTCCCGCTCCGGCATCTCGTTCAGAACGCGCCGGTCGAGCATGCCGTCGAAGACATGGGGCTTGCCCGCGACGATATCGGCGAGCCGGGGTGCCGCCGACATGATGGTGACGATCAGGGAGAGAAGGGCCGGATTGTTGCCGAGCAGCGAGAAAAGCTGGATGCCGGCCGGCAGTTTGGCGAGGAAGGCATCGAAGCGAAGCAGCGCCTCGTCGGCCCGCCGGCTTTCGCCGAACACTTTCAAGAGCCGTGGCGTCAGTTCCGTCAGCCGCTCGCGCGCCTCGACGGATTGGGTCGCCCGGTAGCGGCCATTGTGCCATGTGCGCATCACGCGGGCGATGTCCTGCGGCCGCTCGAAGCCGAGACCATGGATGGTCTCCAGCGTGTCGGGATCGTCCTTCTGGCCGGTGAAGACGAGGTTGCCCAGTTCCGAGGAAAGCTCGGCCTCCCGCTCGAACAGCTGCACATAGCGCCGCTCGACCGTATGCATGACGCGCGAAAGCGCATCCGCGAAGGTTCCGGTATCGGCAAATCCAGCCATCAACGCGATGCGTTTCAGCTCGGCTTCCGTGGACGGAAGCGTATGGCTCTGCTCGTCGCGGACCATCTGGATCCGGTGCTCGACATCGCGCAGAAACCAGTAGGCCTCCGTCAGCTCGTCCCGCGTCCGTCCGTCGATCCAGCTGGCCTCTGCCAGCGCGGCCAGCATTCCCTCCGTCTCGCGTCCGCGCAGCGCTGCGGCACGACCTCCCGCGATCAACTGCTGGGTCTGCACGAAGAACTCGATCTCGCGAATGCCGCCCCGGCCGAGCTTGACGTTGTGCCCCTTGACCGCGATTTCGCCATGCCCCTTGTGCGCATGAATCTGCCGCTTGATCGAGTGGATATCGGCGATGGCGGCGTAATCGAGATATTTTCTGAAAACGAAAGGGCGAAGCGCCTTCAGGAACCGCTCGCCGGCCTCCAGATCACCGGCGACAGGGCGCGCCTTGATATAGGCCGCCCGCTCCCAGTTCTGTCCCCGTCCCTCGTAATAGATCAGCGCCGCCTCGACCGGAATGGCGAGCGGCGTCGCGCCGGGATCGGGCCGAAGCCGCAGGTCCGTGCGAAAGACATAGCCGTCTCCCGTGCGCTCCTGCAGAATCCGCACCAGGCGGCGCAGCAGCCGTGCGAAGATGTCGGAGGCATCCAGGATGTCGGCAAAGCCGAGGGCTTCCGGCTCATAGAACACCACGAGATCGATATCGGAGGAATAGTTCAGTTCGTCGGCACCGAGCTTGCCCATGCCGAGAACGATGACGCCCGAGCCAGCGCTCGGCCGGTCTTCATCGCCGAGCCGGATCTTGGCCTGACGATGCGCGCCGAGGAGCAGATGGTCGATGGTGGCGGAGGTGGCGGCCGCCGCGAACTGGCTGAGCAGCCGCGCGCTGTCGCGAGCCCTCGTCAGCCGCGCAAGATCGTACAGCGCAAGCGCGAATGCCGCCGTTCGCTTGGCCCGGCGCAGGCGCTCCATGAGCATATTGTCGGTCACGTCGGGCCCGCGCCAGCTTTCGCGGGCCTCGACGATGGTTTTCTCGATGACGGGTCCGATCGGCTCGGTGACAACCCTCAGGAGCAACGCGGGGTGAGCAACCGCGATATCGCGAAGGTAGGGGGACAGGGAAAAAGCTGCGACAAGGAAATCGTGCAGCACGGGTGCCTGTTCCAGAACCGGCTGAAGCGCAGGCTCAGCCCTTGCCATGGCCTTCAGATCGGCTTTGACGCTCTTTGCCTCCGTCTGGCTGAACGGCTTCAGCGCGCATGTCGCCAGCGCCGCCAGCCGCGTCGGCTGCTCCTGCCCGGTCATGAAACCTCCCGATCACGACGTTTTCCCAAGTCTATTACCGCATGTCGTCCGTAAGTGTGTAGCGGTTTCGGAAGAACGGCTTGCGAAGGAAGCTTCAGCCTGGCGGGAAAACCATTTCGGCGGTCAAACCCTTCGCCCCCTCTGGATCGGGAACGGTGCTGCCGAGCGCCAAGCGTCCATGGTGCAGTTCCATGACGGCTTCCACCAGCGACAGTCCCAGCCCCGTGCCAGGCTTCGACCGGCTCTGGTCCAGCCGCACGAAGCGCTGCACCACCACCTCGCGCTTGTCGTCGGGGACGCCAGGTCCGAAATCCGCGACCGAGACGACCGCCCCTCCATCACGCCGCGCAAGCCGCACCATAATCCGCGCGTCCGCGGCACCCTCGGAGTATTTGATGGCATTGTCGATCAGATTGCCGAGGGCCTGCCCGATCAGTTCCCGGTTGCCGCTGACGGAGATGCCCGGCTCGATCTCGGCTTCCAGCGCCAGCGCATGTTCGTCGGCCAGCGGCTCGTAGAGTTCGACGCAATCGGCCACGCTTTGCGACAGGTCGACATCGCTCATCTCTGCTGCGGAAGAACCCGCCTCCACGCGGGAGATCATCAGCAAAGCATTGAAGGTGCGGATCAACTGGTCGGATTCGTTGATGATCTCGTCCATCGATCCGCGATAACCATCGATGGAGGTATTATGGGACAATGCCGCCTCCGCCTTGTTGCGCAGGCGCGTCAGCGGGGTCTTCAGGTCGTGGGCGATGTTGTCGGAGACCTGACGCAAGCCCTCGTTCAGTTTTTCGATGCGCACGAGCATGGCGTTCAGCGATTCCGACAGCCGGTCGAACTCGTCCCCCGAACCGCTCATCGGCAGACGCTGCGAGAGGTCACCGGCCATAATGCGTGTACTGGCGTCTGACATCCGGTCGATGCGCTTCAGCGCGTTGCGGCCGATGGCAAACCAGATGATCAGCGCGCCGATGCCCATGACGCCGAGCGCGACCATCAGCGCCTGACGGACGAGAACGCGGAATTTCTCAGGCTCCTGAAGGTCGCGGCCCACGAGCACGCGCAGGCCGTTATCGAGGAAGAGCACATGCGCAAGCGCGACATGCCGGTCCTTGCGGGTTTCGTCGGTGTAGCGCTGGTAGGCGAAGGCCTCGTCCGTCCAGCCCTCCTTGTCGAGAAGGCCCGGCTGCAACGAGGCGACGTTGCCGGCGAGGATCTCACCGGTCGGGCCAGCAATCACGTAGAGGGCAGCACCCGGCTGGCGCGCGCGCCGCTCCAGCGTGCGCAAAAGCCCGTTGACGCCGGCCCGTCCGTAGATCGCCTCGATCTGCGAGACCTCGGCACTCACCGCATCTTTCGTCTGCTGGTCGAGCAGCCGTTGCGACATGCCGGTGACGTAGAAGACGAGAAACGCCGCGCAGAGCGAGAAAAGCACGAGGTAGAGCGCCGACAGCCGCACGGCCGTCGTGCGCATGAGCGTGCTGACCCGGCTCATGCCTCGGCACGCCCCTCGCCTTTCGGCTCATCCTTGATCATGTATCCTGCACCTCGAACCGTCCGCAGCAGTGGCTGGTCGAAATCCTTCTCGATCTTGGCGCGCAACCGCGACACATGCACGTCGATGACGTTGGTCTGCGGATCGAAATGATAGTCCCAGACATTTTCGAGCAGCATGGTGCGCGTCACCACCTGCCCCGCATTCTTCATCAGATATTCGAGCAAACGGAATTCGCGCGGCTGCAGCAGCAGTTCGCGCCCCTGCCGCTTGACAGTGTGCGACAGCCGGTCGAGTTCGAGGTCACCGACCCGGTAGATCATGTCCTGTTCCGGCGCGCCCTTGCGGCGGCCGAGCACTTCAATGCGGGCGAGAAGCTCGTTGAAGGCATAGGGCTTCGGCAGGTAGTCGTCGCCACCAGCCCGCAGACCCGTCACCCGGTCGTCCACCTGCCCGAGTGCGGAGAGGATGAGCACCGGGGTGTGAATGCCGCGGGCCCGCAGCTCGGTGATCACGGACAGACCGTCACGGCGCGGCAGCATGCGGTCGATCACCAGCACGTCGTAGCTGTTCTCGCTCGCCATGAACAAGCCGCTCTCGCCATCGCTGGCGTGGTCGCTGACGATGCCCGCCTCGCGGAACGCCTTGGAGAGATAGGCTGCGGCCTCGAGGTCGTCTTCGACAATCAATATCTTCATGTGGCTGACCATAAAGCCGGTCCCGTCACTTTCACAGTGTTTCCTTGAGAACATTCAACCTGCGGAAACAGCAACGCCGCGAAACCTCATCGATTTCGCGGCGCGCCATGACCTTACCGAGGCGAGATCAGCCCTGGTCGATAGGCAGCGCGATGAAGCGGCTGGCATTATCGGCCTGGATCTGGAACAGCGCCTTGGAGCGCCCGTCCTTCTTGGCCTGGCTGATCACCTTCAGGATGTCGTCCGCAGACTTCACTTCCTGATTGTTGACCGAGACGATCTTCTCGCCTTCCTTCAGCCCGCGATCGCTCGCGTCGCTATCCGGATCGACCTGCGAGATCGTCACGCCCTGACCGTCCTCGGACGGGGCAACCGTCACGCCGAGGTCCGCAAGTGCCTTTTCGCTCGCAGGCTGCGAAGGCTCGTCCGGCTGCGTCGTTTCGGCAGCGGCCTCCTGCTTGTCGTCCGGCAGTGTGCCGATGACCAGCTTCACGCTCTGCGACTTGCCGTCACGCCACAGCGAGACATCGACCGAGCTGCCCGGCTTCATCGCGCCGATCTTGCGGGCGAGTTCGCGGGGCCCCTTGATCGGATCGCCATCGACCGCGGTCACGACATCGCCCTTCTTGATACCGGCCTTTTCGCCCGGCGAACCGGCCTGCGGTTCGATCACCAGCGCACCGCTGGCCTCCGCAAGGCCGAGACTGTCGGCGATATCCTTGTTGACGGGCTGGATCTGCACGCCGAGCCAGCCACGCGAAACGCTGCCATCCTTCATCAGGTCCTCGACCACATCCTTGGCCACGGAGGCGGGAATGGCGAAGGCGATGCCCACATTGCCGCCGGAAGGCGAGAAGATCGCGGTGTTGATGCCGACCACCTGGCCTTCGAGGTTGAAGGTCGGGCCACCGGAGTTGCCGCGGTTCACCGCCGCATCCACCTGCAGATAGTCGTCATAGGGGCCGGAGCCAATGTCACGTCCACGGGCGGAGACAATACCGGAGGTCACCGTGCCGCCAAGTCCGAAGGGGTTGCCGACCGCGACGACCCAGTCGCCGACGCGCACCTTGCTGTCGTCGGCGAAGCTCACATAGGTGAACTTGCGCTTGTCATCGACCTTGAGGACCGCGAGATCCGTGCGGCTGTCCTTGCCAACCAGCTTCGCATCGAGTTCGGTGCCGTCATTGAGCACGACCGTAAAGGCCGAGCCGTCGCTGACGACGTGGTTGTTCGTGACGAGATAGCCGTCTTCCGTGATGAAGAAGCCGGAGCCCTGCGACGTCGGACGCAGGCGACCTTCGCCACCCTTGCCATGGGGGCCACGCTCGGCACGCGGGCCGTTCGGACCGTGCTGCGGACCGCCGTTCGGGCCGCCGAACTCGCGGAAGAGGCGCTTCAGCGGGTGATCGTCCGGAAGATCGTCAAAACCGCGGCCGCCGAAATCGAAGGAGAAGCCGTTGGAGGCATCCTCGGAAACGGGGTTCGCGCGGCTCTGCACGCGAACGGAGACGACGGCCGGGGAAACGGCATCGACCACGTTGGCAAAGCTTGGCACCTGCTGCGGCGCCGTGATGCGGACGGGTTCTGCAAAGGAATTGGTGACAGCCGCCGGGATACCCGTCGAGAGCATGACGGCTGCAAGACCCGCGACGCCGGACGTCTTCAGGACGGTCTTGAGGGAGGGACGGAAAGAACGTGTCGTTGTCATCCTGATGTGCCTTTTCTTCTCTGCTCTGGCTGTGACTGGAGGGAAACAGCTGATGACAAGAGAGATAGGCCCCCCCACCTTACGAGGGAATGTCTTGGGCATGAACATTTGGTAATGTTGAGAGAAACGCCTCAGTCGTCGAGCACGGAGCGCAGCCGCGCTTCCTCCTCCGCAGACAGCGGAGCGGGCGTCACCCGCGTCTGCCGACGGTTGCGCCCCGCAAGCAGCATCGCCGCGCCGCCGGCCACCAGCAGCAGGACCGGCGTTCCCCAGAGGATCAGGGTCTTGCCCTCGAAACGCGGCTTCAACAGCACGAACTCGCCATAGCGAGAGACGACGTAGTCGATCACGGCGGTGTCGGTGTCTCCGCGCGCCAGCCGTTCGCGCACGATCAGCCGCAGGTCCTTGGCAAGCTCCGCATTACTGTCGTCGATCGACTGGTTCTGGCAGACCATGCAGCGCAGCTTGGCGGAAAGCGTGCGCGCCCGTGCCTCGAGCGCCGGGTCGGAGAGCACCTCGTCCGGATTGACCGCGAGCGCCGGGCCGAGCGTCGCGAGCCCGAGCATGAGGACGACGAGCATCGTTGCCACCGCCTGCACGCCCCTGCGAACCAGCGCCAACACCGTCATTCCGCAGCCTCGGGCAGGCCGCGAACCGCTTTGCGCGCCCGCGCCGGCGCGCCGATGCGCAGGCGCCGGTCGCTGAGGGAGATCGCACCGCCGAGCATCATCAGCACGGTGCCGCCCCAGATGCAGAGGATCAGCGGCTTCCACCAGATGCGCACCACGACGCCGCCATTCGTCTGGTCGTCGCCGAGCGAGACGTAGAGCTGGCTCGCCCCGAAGGTCAGGATGCCCGCTTCCGTGGTCGGCATGCGCCGCGCCGTGTAGAGCCGGCGCGCCGACCAGACGTCGGCGACCACAATCCCTGCGCGGCTCACGGTGAAGTGCCCGCGTTCCTCGCTGTAATTCGGTCCATTGCCTGCCTTCACGCCGTCGAAGCGCAGCGCATAACCGCCCGCCTCCGTCGACTGACCCGGCGTCATCGCCAGGATATGCTCGCTCTGGAACGCCGTCACGGCCACGATGCCGATGACGGTCACGCCGACGCCGGCATGGGCAAGCGCTGTGCCGAAGCTCGAGCGCGGGAGCCCGGACAGCCGCCGCCAGGCGGTGGCGAGGGGCACTTTCCCCAAGCCGGACCGGAGCACGAGATCCGTCACGGCGCCGCCGATCATATAGGCGCCGAGCGCAATTCCGAGCAGGGCCAGAACCGGACCGCCGCCCTGCGCATAGGCCACGCCCGCGCCGACCAGCAGCCCGAATGCCACGGCCGCGAACAGCCGCTGGCCAGCCGCCAGCACATCGCCCCGCTTCCAGGCGAGCAGCGGGCCGAAGGGCACGGCAAACAGCAGCGGCAGCATCAGAAGACCAAAGGTCATATTGAAGAAGGGCGGACCGACCGAAATCTTGTCCCCGGTCAGCGCCTCCAGTGCCAGCGGATAAAGCGTGCCGGTCAGCACGGTCGCCGCAGCCGTCGTCAGGATGAGGTTGTTGAAGACCAGCGCGCCCTCGCGAGAGATCGGCGCAAACAGCCCGCCCGCCTTCAGCCGCGCCGCCCGCACCGCAAACAAGGTCAGCGCCCCGCCGATGAAGAGGATGAGGATCACGAGGATGAAGATGCCGCGCCGCGGATCGGTCGCGAAGGCATGCACGGAGGTGAGAACGCCGGAGCGGACGAGGAAGGTGCCGAGCAGCGACAGCGAGAAGGTCAGCAGAGCCAGCAGCACCGTCCAGATCTTCAGCGCCTCCCGCTTTTCCATGACCAGCGCGGAGTGCAGCAGCGCGGTCCCCGCCAGCCAGGGCATGAAGGAGGCGTTTTCGACCGGATCCCAGAACCACCAGCCGCCCCAGCCGAGCTCATAATAGGCCCAGTAGGACCCCATGGAGATGCCGGCGGTGAGAAAACTCCAGGCGGCGAGCGTCCACGGCCGTACCCATCGCGCCCAGGCGGCATCGAGCCGCCCCTCGATCAGCGCGGCGACGGCAAAGGAAAAGCAGACCGAGAAACCGACATAGCCGAGATAGAGCAGAGGCGGATGGATCGCGAGCCCGATATCCTGCAGCACGGGGTTCAGGTCCTGCCCCTCGCCCGGCGCCGGCACGAGGCGTGCGAACGGGTTGGAGGTCAGAAGCACGAAGAGCGCGAAGGCGGTGGCGATCAGCGCCTGAATGGAGAGGACATGCGCCTTGAGGGTGTCGGGAAGATTGCCGCCGAAGAAGGCGACGAGCGCGGAGAAGAAGGTGAGGATCAGCATCCACAGGAGCATCGAGCCCTCGTGATTGCCCCAGACGCCCGAGAATTTATAGATCAGGGGGATCGCCGAATGCGAATTGGCCCAGACGTTCTCGACCGAGAAATCGGACGTCACGTGCGCATGCGTCAGCGCTGCAAACGACAGCGCGACGAGAATGAAGGTCGCGTAAGTCGCCGAGGTGCCGCTGGCCATCAGGCCTGCGTCGCGGCGAAACGCGCCGATCGACGGCAGCGCGGCCTGCAACAGGCTGGTCGCCAGTGCCAGCACCAGCGCGTAATGTCCGAGCTCCGCAATCATCGGATCTTCTCCTGCCCGCCGAGCGAGACGCCCTGCGCCTTCAGCCGGTCGGCCACATCCTTCGGCATATAGGTTTCGTCGTGCTTGGCCAGCACCGTATCGGCCACGAACACGCCCTTGTCGTTCATCGCCCCTTCCGCCACCACGCCCTGCCCCTCGCGAAACAGATCGGGCAGCATGCCGGTATAGGTCACCGGCACCTTGGCCAGCGTATCCGTCACGGTGAAGGTCACCGTCGTTCCCGCGCTTCGCTCCACGGATCCGGCAGCGACCAGCCCGCCCAGCCGGATGCGCGTGCCCGGCGCGACCTGCGCCTTTTCGAGATCCGCCGGGACGTAGAAATAGGCCACCGCCTGGCTGAAAGCGAAGAGCACGAGCAGCACGGCCATGCTCAGAAAGCCGACGCCGCCGGCAATCAGCGCCAGGCGCTTCTGCTTGCGCGTCATCCTGGCGGCACCCCTGACCATCATGGCGCCCTCCCCGTGTCGATGCCGAGTTCGGCGGCGAGCGCCAGAAGCTGCCGGCCACCATCGCCCTCGCGCGGAAAGGCTGCAAGCCCCTCGCGCAACGCGCCTTCCGCTTTGGCGGTCTCGCCCAGCACCGCATAGGAGCGAATGATCCGCTGCCAGCCCTCGAGGTTCGCGGGGTCCTTCTTCAGCTTCGCGGCAAGGCTCGACACCATGCCCTCGATCATCTGTCGCCGGTCATCCGTGCTCATGGCTTCGGCATTGGCGATCGCAGCCGCATCCGGCCCGCCGAGCCTGGCCTCGCCGGCTGCGGGCGCGCTGCCCGCAGGTGCCAGCGCAGCGATATGCTCGTTGACGAGCGGCAGCCACGGCGCGCCGGCAGGCGATGTCTTCACGATCTCGCGAAACGCCGTCAGCGCCTCGTCCGCCTTGCCGTCCTGCTCCAGCCCCAGCGCGAGGTAGAAGCGTGCGCGCGGGTCCTGTGACTGGAGCGCCAGCGATTGTTCCAGCGCCTTGCGCGCCTCGGTCGCCACCAGCCCGCCAGAACGCGCAATCAGGCTTTCGGCATAACCGCCCAGCCGCTGCGGCGATGGGCCGTTGATGCGGATCGCGTTGGAGAAAGCGGAGATGGCATCGTCGAAGCGGCCGCTGCGATAGTAGATCGGCGCCAGTACATCGTATCCGGCGCCGTCTTCCGGGTTGGCAGCCAGCTGCCGTTCGGCTTGCGCGATGAGGATCTCGATATCGTCGCCGGGGTCGGCGAGACGCACGGAAAGCGGCGCATCGGGTAACTCCGGGCTGCCCGTCGTCAAGTAAAGACAGAGCCCCACCACAGGCAGAACGACGATGACAGCCGCCTGCGCCAGCCGGTTTGCCCTGCCTGCTGACGACATCCCGACCGGGGCCGTCTTTCGTTCGGCCTTGGCGCTGGCGGCCAGCAGCCGCCGGGCAATTTCGGCGCGGGCAAGCTCGGCCTCATCAGGGGCGATCAGCCCGTTCCGCGCATCCCGTTTCAGCTCTTCCAGCTGGTCGCGATAGACCTCCGCATCGTGCTGTCCGGCAACGGCGCCAGGCCCGGCTGCGCGCAACAGCGGCAGAAGCAGCAGCGCCGCGACAGTTGCGGTCATCACGGCGACGATGATCCAGAACACCATGTCCAGTCTTTCAAGCCCCTTTGCCAGCGAGCACCGCATGGCGCATCGAGCCCACCCGAGCCGCCGCGGCAGCCGAGGGGTCAGGCTCAGTTCGCAGCCATACTATGCGGACGGCCGGGTTCCAATCGGCAAAGCTGGCATGACGGAAAATTGAGGCCTTCGCTGGACGGCAATGCCGGCCGCTGTCACGCCGGCCGTGACAGCCGTTGTCAGGTCAGCGGCGTCCATGTGCCGTTGGCGTTGCGGCAGGCGACGCCGCGCGCGACATTGTCGGCGGTGCCCGCCGTCACCGTATGGCTGTACTGCCGGCAGTTCTGCGAGCCCACCTGATAGGGTGCAGCCGCAACCACCGAGCCCCGCATTCCGCTGCCCTGCCAGACGACCGGCTGCCCGCCCGGTGCGGCTTCGAGCGCGCGATACTCTGCCTCGAGAGCCCGCTGGCGATCCGCGCCCGACAGTTTCACATTCGCATTCTGACCGATGATACCGTTGCCGAGCGCCGCGATAAAGGAAGAGGATGCGCTGCCCCGCGTCGCCACACCGCCGAGTGCCGCCGTCGTCGGCCCGGCGGATTTGGAGGCGCAACCGCTTGCAACACCCAGGGCGACGACAAGCCCTGTCACTGCCAGCGTCCGGATCATGCGGGGAAAACGATGTGTGTCTGTCATGCGCAAAGCGGATCCGGGTTTCATAGGCAAGCGTTCAAGCGCGTATTTTGCACTGCCGCAAAAAGCGGGCAACAGCTCATCGCGAAATAAGCAACAACATCCGCGCATTTCCCGATGATCCGTGTTGAAAAAGCACGCCGCAGCGCGTGCCGTGCCTTATGAAGCTGCCGGCAGCACCAGCGTCGCCTTCAGGCCGCCGATCTCGGCACGGTCCATGGCCAGCGTTCCGTGATATTCGCCCGCAATCTCCCGCACGATCGACAGGCCGAGGCCCGTCCCCGGCTTGCTCTCGTCCAGTCGCCGCCCCCGCTTCATCGCCATCGCGATCTGCTCCGGCTCGATGCCCGGCCCGTCATCCTCGACATCGACCGTGATCCAGGCCCGCCGCCCGGGGTCGAGCCCCTGCACGCCTTCGCCCGAGAGATGCGCGGTGATCCGGACTTCGCCGACCGCATATCGCGCGGCGTTGTCGAGCAGGTTGCCGACGGTCTCCTCGACATCCTGCTGCTCCATCGCCAGCACGAGGTTGGGCGGCGAGATCGTCAGCAGAAACGTCTTTTCCGAATGCAGGCGGCGCATGACGCGCACCAGCCGCTCCAGCGCCTGCTCGACTTCCGTCCGCGCCAGCACAGATTCGCGCTGGGCCGCGATCCGCGCCCGGTTGAGGTAGGACTGCACCTGCACCTGCATGGCGTCCGCCTGGCTGCGCACGAGCTCGCCATGCGGCGCCTCCAGCACGCGTGCCTCGTTGATCAGGACAGCCAGCGGCGTCTTCAGCGAATGCGCGAGGTTACCCACCTGCATGCGCGCCCGTTCGATGATGCGCCGGTTGCTGTCGATCAGCGCGTTGACCTCGCTGGCCAGCGGCTGGATCTCGCGTGGAAACACCCCGTCGAGCCGCTCGCTCTCGCCGGCCCTCACCTTTTCCAGCGAGCGGCGCGCCTGATCGAGCGGGCGCAGGCCGAAGAGGATGGCCAGCGCATTCATGCCCAGCCCGCCGAAGCCGAAGATGGCGAGCGCGAGGTAGAGATTGCGGTTGAAATCGTTGATATCGGCCTCGAGCACATCGCGGTTTCCGGCAATGCGGAATCGGGCGGTGCGGCCCTGAATGTCGAGAACCACTTCGGTCTCCGCCACCTCCACCTCGTTGCCGAAGCTGTCGAGCGTCGTATAGAATCGCTCGTAGCGAATATCGAACGGCACGTCGTCGACGCTGACGATCGGCAGCTTGCCCGAGCCGAGCGAGGTCGAGACCAGAGGCGGCGTGTTGAATTCGCCGATCGGCTCGACGATCCAGTACCAGCCGGTCTGGGGCTGCGAAAACCGGAGGTCGCCCAGCTGCGGGCTGCCGGCCAGCACGCCCTTGTCGTTGACGACGATGGAGTTGATGACGTTGTAGAGCTGCGCCCGCAGCAGGTCCTGAAAGCCGCGCTCGGACCCCTGCCGGTAGAGCGTCGAGATGACGACGCCGATCACCACGAGGGCCGCCGCCGCCCAGATGGTGGACACGAGAAGAACGCGTGCGGTGAGGGATTGCAGCCGCAGCATCAGTCGCGCCGGCTTGTCTTGGGCAGCCGCCGTTTCAAGATTTTTCCGCCATGCCTTTTTCCGCGACACCCGGCGCCTGCATGCGGTAGCCGAGCCCGCGAACGGTCTCGATCAGGTCGTTGCCGATCTTCTTGCGCAGACGGCCGACGAAGACCTCGATCGTGTTACTGTCCCGGTCGAAATCCTGGTCGTACATATGCTCGACCAGTTCGGTGCGCGACACCACCTGCCCCATATGGTGCATCAGATAGGAGAGCAGCCGGAACTCGTGCGAGGTGAGCTTCAGCGCGACGCCGTTCACCGTCGCCTTGGAGCCCTTGGTGTCCAAGCGCACCGGGCCGCAGACGATCTCGGACGTCGCGTGGCCCGCTGCCCGGCGGATCAGCGCGCGGATACGGGCGAGCACCTCCTCGACATGGAACGGCTTCGTCACATAGTCGTCGGCGCCCGCATCGATCCCGGCAACCTTGTCGCTCCAGCGGTCGCGGGCGGTCAGAATCAGCACGGGCATGCGACGGCCCGCCGCGCGCCATTTCTCGAGCACGGTGATGCCGTCCATTTCCGGCAGGCCGATGTCGAGGATGATCGCGTCATAGGGCTCGCCCTCGCCGAGATAGTGCCCCTCCTCGCCGTCGAACGCCTGATCGACGACATAGCCGGCTTCCTTCAGCGTGTCGGTCAGCTGCCGGTTGAGGTTCACGTCGTCTTCGACCACCAGAATGCGCATCAGATACCACTCTCCGTCTGTCCGTCGTCACGGACCTTACCGGGCAAGCCCGGCAGTATTGCGTTCAGTGCCCGCGCCCGCCATCCGATGGAAGAGGCACGTCCGTCATGGTGGATATAGGGGGCCGATCTACATCGGCACCCGCATCGTCACCTTCTTCGGTCGTCCGCCATTGCCGGGTATAAGCACCGTTACCACGCATTGCCCGTCGGATGTCAGCTGAACCGACAAGAGGTCGCCGCCGGTCTCCTCGACCACCTGCGAGGCCGCCGAACTGCAATCGCCGGAAACGGGCGCGGCCTCCAGGGCTTCAACGTCCGCGATGGCGGGGCTGGCCGAGAAGGGCGCCGCAGCCGTCGGCAGCGGAAGCACCATAAAGCTTCCGGCAAGCATCGCAATGATCAGCGGTGACGGCATGAACGCACTTTCGCATTTCCGAGGTGTTGCGTGTCTATTAGATGTCCCTGCCTGAATGGCGAATGAATGCGCGACTTACGACACTTTCTCAGCTCGGGATCAAGCCCCGATCCGCTGTTTGACCGAAGGTTACCGCGTCTCTTCATGCAATTTCCAGCTGCGGTCACACTCTCCGATCCTACACCGCAAGCAGAGCCTCGCCCGGAAGCCCGAGCGCCACCACCTGCCCTCTCTGCCGCACCCGCACGGCCAACTGGATCTGCCGCGCGCCGAAATCCGCGATTTCGTCAGCCAGCGGATAGGCAAACGCGTTGGTGGTCGCCTCCCCCACGCGCAATACCTGGCTGCCCGAGAGGATCTCGACGCGATAGGCTTCCACCGGCTCGTCAAGCGGCGTTTCCCCGTCCAGCCAGGCATCGGCCGAAACGCGTGCGCAGCGGATCCACCGGAGCGTGAGGTTGCCCCCCGCATCCCGCCGCGCGCCCAGATGCACCGGCGCAAGCGGTGTTTCCGCGCGCATACCGCCGGCAAAACTGTGTGTCTCCGTCGCCCCCGCAGGCATGCCCCGCGCCTCGACGATCCAGTTGAGAGCCTGCCCCGCCTCCCCGCCACTCAGGCCCAGCGGCTGCACGGCCGCGTCGAGGATGACGATGGCGGCACCGGTCTGCGCACCCGCCGCCTGTGCATCCGTGGACCCCCCGAGCCCGCGCAGCAGCCGCGACAACCGCCAGCGTCCGGGCGCGATCTCTTCGGCCAGGCCGAAGCCGAGAATTTCCCACACGCCGTTGCGCGACAGCACGGCGATGCGGTTTTCGCCGCCAAACAGCGCGAGGTCGCCGATCGAGGAGAGTTCGCCTGCATAAAGATCGAGCGTGACGGCATTCACGCGGTCGAACCGACCGGAAACGCCGGGCGACAGATCCGCGACGAGCGTTCCCATCCGGGCAGGCCGCTCCAGCGACAGCCGCGCCGCATAGCCCTCGCGCGTCGGCGAGGCCGACAACGTCACCGATGTCCACGGCCGTGCGAAGACCGCCGCCCGCGCAAAGCTCGTCGCGTCCCCATCCGTGTAGCGCGGCAGGTCCATCAGCTGCACCTGCGGCGCGAAGACAGCGGATGCGCTGTGGCCGTTCGCCGCCACCCGCGCCTGCGGCACGAAGCGGCTGGCGCCGCCCATGACGATGCCACGCGCCTCCACCCGGCGCACGTCGCCATCGTCGATCCGCTCGATGACGAAGGTCCCGGACGGTCCTTCAGGCACCGTCACCACGTCCCCCGGCATGGGGCCGAGCACGTTCGGCGGCAGCGCGAAGCTCAACTGGCGGCGAGCGGCCTGATGGTCGCGCAGCGCCGCTTCCACGGCATCGGTCGCCGCAGCCTCGTGCAGCGCGGCCGCCAGCGACAGGCGCAGGATGCGCTCGTTACCGGGCGTGGCCCTGCGCGAGCGGGCGGTCGTCCGCCCATAGTCGCTGCCGGGATCGAGATGGTCGAGGATGGCCTCGCGGGCATAGTCGCCGGCGTCGCCACGCAGATCCTGCGTCAGGGCGGCGTCCTTCACCTCCGCAAGCGTTTCAAGCGAGGTCGGCGGTCCCGCCTGCAACAGCCGCGAGCGGAAGACGAGCCGCCCGTTCCGCTCGACCGCATCGATGCCTGCTGCCGCCATCAGCGGCTCCAGCAGGTCGCGCGCCGACATCTGCTCGGCCTGCACATAGCCACCGATATCGCCGCAGACGAGGTCCGTATCGCCATCCACGAACCGGTGATCCGCAAGAATGGCGGCGATCGTGTCGGCCATCGTCGCGGTGCCCAGCCGGCCGTTCAGCCAGTGCCCCACCTGCCAGTTGCGCCCGTCCGCCCAGACATCGAGGGCAGCGGGAAAGGCCGGCTGCGGCCGCGCGTCCCAGGTCCAGACGAACATATGGTCGGGATCGACGCCATCTTGCGCGTCCGCGCCCTGCCAGAAATCGTGTTGCGCCTCCAGAAACCGGCGCTGCACCGCATCGCTGCGCCCGCCGCCCGAGAAATACGGAACCGCACTCTCGGAGGATTTCGGATCGGAAAAGACGTTGGGCTGGTTGCCTCCCTTGTCGATCGCCGGACAGCCCGTTTCGGTAAACCAGACCGGCTTCATGCGCGGCACCCAGGCCGTCGGCACCGCCTGCTCGACGCCGCCGATACGCTCGTGATGTGCATGCGCCCACCACGCGCCGATGTCCTTGACGCGAAACACCCACGGTTTGCCCGCAAGCCCGTCGGAGATAGCGCTGCGCCGGCGGGCGCTCCGGTCCGCCGGGCTGGCATAATACCAGTCGAACCCTTCTCCCGCGGCGTTCATTGCCCGCAACACGGCCCCGTCCTCCGGCGTCCGCTGTCCGTCCGGGTTGCCCTCCGCGACATCCCCGTCCCGCCAGTCCGACAGCGGCATGTAATTGTCGATCCCGACCGCGTCGATCGCGGGCGATGCCCAGAGCGGATCGAGATGGAAGTGGACATCGCCCGAGCCGTCGTCCGGGTGATACCCAAAATACTCGCTCCAGTCGGCCGCATAGGTCAGCCGCGTTGCCGGCCCCACGGTCGCGCGCACATCCTGCGCCAGCACCGTCAGCGCTTCCACGAAGGGAAACCGCCGCGCCCCGTCGCGCAGCGTCGTCAGGCCGCGAAGTTCCGAGCCGATGATGAAGCCATCCACGCCGCCCGCATCCCGCGCCAGCCGCGCATAATGCAGCACGAAGGCGCGATACCGCCCGTCCGCGCTACCGGAGCCCCCATCGCCCGATACGATGCCCGCACCGCAAAACGCAGATATTTCCCCGCGCACAGCCGGCGTCCCCTCGGTGCTCCCCGGCCCACCCGGCGCCACGGCGGTGGTGATCCGCCCGCGCCAGGGATACGCCGCCTGACGCACATCGCCATAGGGATCCGGCAGGGTGTTGGCGGCGGAAATGTCCATCATCACGAAGGGATAGAGGAAGACCTCCAGCCCCCTCGCCTTGAGATCGGCGATCGCCGCCACGACGCTGCGGTCGGAGGGCGTGCCCCCATAGGCAGGGCCTCCGCCATCGCTGCTGACGAGATGCGCCTCACCGCGCTCGATACCTGCGACAGACCACGCACTGCTCTCCCGCCCGCGCTCGCGCGTCTCCACGCCGGGACGTATCCGGCACTCCCCGGCGCGCAGATCCGTGCCGAACCAGGAGACGACCAGCGCCACGCGCTTGAGGTTCGGGCACAGCGCCTGCAGCTCGTCCAGCGAGGCCTGCCAGTCCGTTTCGCCGTGAAAGACGTTGCGGTTGACGATGCGGGCCTCCCCCGGCCCGGTTTTTTCCTCCACCGGCGCCGGGTCGTAGCCATGCTCCGTCGCGCCGGGAATAATGGTCACGGCGCGGATCTGTCGCTCCAGCCGGCCGACGGGGCGGATGACCTCGACATGCAGCAGCGGAATCCGGTTGCCGTAAGGTCCGAGCGGCAGCCGCTCGAAGACGACATAGGCAAGGCCGCGATAGGCCGGCGTCTCGCCCGCCGCCTGCTTCGCCGCGATCAGCGGGTCGGGCGCCTGGCTCTCGGCTCCGGTGTGAAGGCGCATCTCGACGGTGGACAGATCGAGTTCGCGCCCATCGGCCCAGACGCGCCTGATCCCGGCGATCGGCCCTTCGCAGAGCCCGAGCGCGATGTTCGCGAAATAGCGGAAGGTCTCCACCCTCGGCCCGCTCGCCTTGCCGCCCTGCCGCTCGCGATGCACCTGCTCCTCGAAACGCGTCGCCCAGATCAGCGTCCCCCCGATCCGCATCGTGCCGTAGACGCGCGGGATCGCCGTGCCCTCTTCCGCCCCGGGCACGCGGGCGTCGCCGAGCCGCGCCCCGGTTACGGTCGTCATGCCGTTTATGATCGAGCGGTCGATGACCGAGCCTGCCAGCGCACCGGCCGCACGGCCGACGATCGCGCCCAGCGGCCCGAACACGCTGCCCAGCGCTGCACCCGCCGCCTGCAGAAGAATGGTCGCCATGAAACTTAAACCTTCTCGGGAAAGCGGAAGACGCCGGCAATGCGCCGCCGCCACGAAGGCACCAGCGCCGACTCCACGACGCTTGCCTGTTCGTAAGCATGGATGAAGCGCGCCGTGCCGGGAGCATCGAGCGCGCTTAGAATGCCCGCATGCTTGGCCGGCATTCCCAGCCGCCAGCGAAAAAGGATGAGGTCGCCCGGCAGCATCGCACAGAGGTCGACGGGCGGCCCCATCGCACGCGTTGCCGCGTCCCACAGCCGGTCCTCCCCGCTCCGTTCCGCCCAGTCCGGCCGGTAGGGCGGCGGCGTCTCCGGTTCCGCGCCGTGAATGTCGCGCCAGATGCCGCGCACCAGCCCCAGGCAGTCGCAGCCCACACCCTTCAGGCTCGCCTGATGCCGGTAGGGCGTGCCGAGCCAGTCCCGCGCAGCAGTCAACACCTGATCGCGCATGGAACGTTCATGGAAACAACGGCCGTCCGTCATGCACTGTCTCCCCATCCGCATAGCCATAGGAAAAGTCGCTGCCCGGCATGTGCGGGAAGCCGCGAAAGTTGAGCGCGTTGTCGAAACGGTCGCGGCAGGTGGCAAAGCTCTTGTCGCACCCCATGGTCACGATGAACGTGTCCCCCGCAGACAGCGGCACCGGCGGCGGCAGCCACAACACCAGCCGCGCGGTGCTCACGCCATTCTCAACCGTGTGATCCTCGACATCGCAGGTCCATCCCGCGTTCGCCCCGCTTGTCATGCGGACGAGCCCGTAGCGATAGGCACCAGCCGCCGCCGAAAGACCGGACACGAGCAGCCCGACATCCCCGGCAACCTCCATGATCACGCCCGTCCCGGTCCGCCCGGCAAGGCTCGCGCCGCATCGTGCATCTCCGAAGGCCGCATCGCACCGCCGCCCGTAGCTGCGGCCCTGCACCGCGCCCAGCCGGTGCGTCAGGCTGCGAAGCTCGGCGCGAAAGGCGCCGCCAGCCCGCGTGACCTCGCCGATATCCTGCACGGTCAACAGCACATGCTGCTCGGGCGCCTGCCAGTTGACCAGAAACTGCTCCACCCGCGCGCCGTCGTAACGCCCCGCCGCTACATCGACCTCGCTGATGGCGGCGTTCGAAAATCCGCCGGCCACCTCGCCGGCATCCGCCGCCAGCCCTGCCGCCGCTTCCGTCTCGCTTGCCCGAAATCCGCTCGCCGCCAGAAAATCGGTCCCCGCAAAACGGAGATCGCGGTCATGCTCGGTAAAGCCGATAACAACGCCATCTTGCCGCGTCACCCGCCAGCCATGGCATACCGTCGTCGCATCGCCGGCCAGATGTGCCGCCAGCGCGTCCGGAATTTCCCTCATGGCCGGATCTCCACCAGCGGAATGGTCGGGATGCGACCCGCCTGAAACTGCGCGAGGTCCACGTCGATCCGGTCGGTGTCGAACCGCACGGGCACATCGAACTCGAAACCCGCCCGCACCAAAGCCCCCGCAGGCGGCACATGGCCGGGCGCAAACGTCACGATGCCCGTGGTCACGTCCAGCGTCACATGCTCTCCCGCCACCTCAGCGCCATTCACCGAGATCAGCAGTGTTCCCGCCGCCGGCTTCACGATATCGCGCACCGTGCCGCCACCGGCATCCGCATAGGTCTTGGTCAGCTGGAAGCGCGCCGTCGCCCCATCGCCGGCGCCGATCACCTGATCGCTCGCCGTGACCGCCCGACCGGGCGTGCCCGAACGAAAATCCACCGGATCGCGGAAGCGAAACCCGTGCAGCTGCCCGGATCGCGCCTCGAAGAAAGCGAGAACCGCGTAGAGGTCGTCGATCTCGCGGATGCCGGACCCGGCATCATAGTGCCGCCGCGCGTCCCGCCAGCGGTTGTTGCGGTTCTCCCGCCCGTTCGACAGGCTGACGATATCGGTGCGGCGCACCGGCCCGCCGCTGGTGCCCAGCGCCAGCCGCATCGGAAACCGCACCTCGTGAAATCCCTGATCCATGGACTTTCCCTTTCAAACGCCGCGCCGCCCGCGCCCGACGGTGCGGGTCAGCATGGCGGCAATCTGCCCTTCCGAGCGTCGAAAGCTGTCGGCATCGCTCGCGGTCACGTTGAACACGACGTTCGGCGCGCCGCCCATCAAGCCGCCCGCACTTACCCCCGTCCCGCCGCTCGCCTGCCCCGCGACCGACGAGCCCCCGCCGGCCGCTGCACCTCCACCGGAAAGCCCCTGAAGAAAGCGCGGGGTGCCAAGGCTTCCCCCCTCTGAAAACGGCGCCACGGCACGTCCGCCGGACGCGCCGCCCATGTCCTTGGGCAGCCCTTGCGCCAGTCCGTCGAACACCGTGCCGATCCCCGTGGAAACCACATCCTGCAACGGCTTCAGCCCGGCAGACAGCGCGATATCGACCAGCCGGAGCCCCGTGCTCTTCAGAATATCGTCAAGCCCCCGGCCTCCGCGCACCGCGCTCGAAAGCGCGCCCGTGAGTGCCGAACCGAACCGCCCGGCGCTGCGCTCCAGATCGGAAAGCACCGCATCCAGCGCCTTCCCCTCCGCGATCATCGCCGGGAAGGTGCCGCCCGTGTCCGCCTCATCCGCCATATCAGCCTCCATCGCCCTCATCGTCCGGAAATTGCATCATCATTCGGGAGAGCCCTGCCCTGTCAGGCGCAGCACCGTGTTTCGTCACGAGCCCCAGCGCCGCCGCCAACTCGCGCGGGGTCATCCGCCAGAAATCGCGTGCCGGCAGCCGCAGACGGGAGAGGCCGGCTTCCATGGCCGCCTCCCAGGGAAAGGGCGCCGGAGCCGCCCAATCCTCGCCGTCTGCGGCCGTCAGGGGTCCGGCGCGGTCTGCCCGTCGCCCGGTTCACCGCCGAAGGCTGCCGTCAGCAGTTCGCCCACCAGCCGCGCCAGGCCCGCCAGTCCGTCCTCGACGCACATGCCGGCGACATCCTCGTCGGACACGATGTTGCCGCCGCCGCGCAGCCCCGCGGCGAGGATCGCGATCAGATCCTCCGCCTTCAGCCCGCCCGCCAGAAACCGTCGTGCGAGGGCAGCAAGACTATCTGCCGCAAAGGCGGTTTCCAGTTCGGCAAGACTGCCGAGCGTCAGGCAGAGGATGCGTCGCTCGCCGTCGATCACGGCCTCCACCTCGCCACGGTGCCGGTTCGCGCGCCCGGTCACGCTTTTGTCGCGCGGTCGCATCAGGCCACCACGAAGCTGAGAGGGCCGGCCGATTCCAGCGCCGCCTCGAACTGCACTTCGCCGTTGTACTGCCCGGTATAGTCCAGCGTCGTCAGCTGGAAGAGGCCGCTCACCGTGCCGAAATCCGGAATGATCACCTGCCAGGTGAGGATCGCGCCCGAGAAGAAGGTCGAGCGCACCAGCGCATCGGAGGCCTGATCCTTGAACAGTCCCGCGCCGGCAATCGATGCGCGCTGCACGCCTGCCCCGCCCAGAAGCTCGCGCCAGCGTCCACCGGATTCCGCGTCGGTCACATCGACCGTTTCCGCATTGAATGCCAGTCGCTTGGACCGAAGCCCGGCCACGGTCGTAAACCCGCTGCCGTTCTCGATCTTCAGCAGAATGTCCTTGCCCTTCTGCGCCACCATCGGCTTTTCCTTCCTGTCTTCGTTCTGTTGGTTGCATCCGGTCCGGCACGGTTCGCCGGTTCAGCCCATCGGCTCCGTCACCGCCCGAAACCGCATCACCGCCACATGCCCCCGCACGTCCCCGTCACGCGCCGTTCGCGTGGCCTCATGCCGCAGGTTCACCAGATGATGGCCGGCAAGCGGGAGGCCCGCATCGTGCAGCAGCGCCCGCACGCGGCCCGCAATCTCCTGCACCGCAAGGTTGCCGCCCTCGGGCCCACGCGCCTCGATCGTCATCGCATGCTCTTCGCCCGGCTCGCTCGCCGTCGACCAGTCGCGGCTCTCGATGCCGGCAAGGCGCAGATACGGGTGCTTTGCGCCCTCCAGCAGCCGGTCGTGGATGCCGCCATCCCCGAGGGCCGCCACAAGGGCCGCATCGCCCGAAAGCCTCGCAAAGACCGCGGCCTGAAGCGCGTTTCCCGCACTCATGTCAGCGTCTCCCGGCAGCGGCACACGAGGTAGCGCCGCGTTTCGTCCGGATCGAACGCCGACAGGATCACAAACAGCCGCGCTCCCTTGCGAAACCGCATGCCGGCGGACACGTCGGCGCGATGCCGTATCCAGACGTCATGCTCGACATCGCCAAACGCCTCGTTGCCCCGCTCGCCCGTCAGTGCCACACGCGGCTCGATCAGCGTCCAGAGCGCGCCGGCGCTGTCGAATATCCGCGAAATGCCGCCCTGCCCGTCCGGCGTGTCCACCGGCATTTCCAGCTCCATCCGCGCCGTCATGCGGCCGGGGTCTATCGTGTCGGTGCGCATGGTCAGAGCCTCATCCGCCGAAAGGGTGCGACCAGCCGGTCGTAACCGGCCGGCACGTCCGCCGGCTGGTCGCCGGGGGCGACGGCACCGCGATAGGCGTAGAGCAGCGTCAGATGCGTGAGCAGCGCCCGCTTCAGCGACGCCGGAACCTCGGCCCCGGTCGTTCCGAAGCCGGCCGTAAAGTCGATCTCGACGCCGTTCACCGCCCGCGCCGTCTCCAGCCCCGCCGGCAAGCTGAGCCGGGCCGGAAGCGCCGCGCCATCCAGCACGAACCCCGTCATATCGGCCTCGAACGGCGCGCCCAGCGCATCGTATCCGGTGATCGTCTCGATGCTGACGATGGGCCCCCGCCCGATCTCCAGCACGCGCCCCTCCGGCCAGGCGTCGAGGTAGAGGCGGAAGGCGCGGGTGATCAGCACGAGGCCGGTCGTCCGTTCCAGATGTTCGCGCACCGTGGTGATGAGGTCGGCGATCACGGCATCGTCGGCCGTGTCGTCGACGCGCAGATGCGCCCGCGCTTCGGCAAGCGTCAACGGCTCGCCCACCGGCGGCGCCAGTTCGGCAATGGTCATGGATGTCTCCGGTCTGGAAGGTCAGAGGAAGCATGACCGGCAGGCAACGCCCGCCGGCCCGAAACGCCGGGAAGGTCAGTTGAGCGCGAACTTCACCGTCTTGATCGCCTCGAAGTTCTGCACCCCGCCGCCAACGCGCTTGGTCGTGTAAAACAGCACGTAGGGCTTGGCGGAGTAGGGATCGCGCAGGATGCGCACGCCCGTCCGGTCCACCACGAGATAGCCCGACTGGAAGTCGCCGAAGGCGATCGCCATGCCGCCGGTGGCAACATCCGGCATGTCCTCGGCTTCCACGACCGGAAAGCCCAGCAGCGAAGCCGCCTGGCCGACAGTGGATGGCGGCTGCCACAGGTAGTTGCCGTCGGCATCCTTGAACTTGCGGATGTCGGCCTGCGTCTTGCGGTTCATCACGAAGCTCGCCTTCTGCCGGTGGCCCGCCTTCAGCGCATAGATCGTGTCGATCAGCACGTCGGACGGCCCGCTCGGGCGAAAGCCGTTGGCAGCACCCGTGGCGATGTAGCCGAGACTGCCCCAGGCCCAGCTGGCGTCGGCGACAGCACCGTAGCTCAGAAACCCCTTCGGCTTGTTGATGCCGTCGCCGGTGACGAACGCCGTGCCCTCCTGCTCGCTGAAGGCGATGTCCACCTCGTCGGCGATCCAGCTCTCCACATCGACGGCGGCATCGTCCAGCAGCGCCGCCGTCGCCGCCGGCATGGCATAGAGCTCCATCGTCGGGAAGGTCAGCTCGGAAAGCTGCGGCGTCGCCGTCTGCGGTCGCGCCGCGGTTTCCGAGACCCAGCCGGAGGCGAGACCCGACACCGCGAACGGCTTCTTCAGCACGCTGCCGGAAACCTGCCGCACGGTCGAAAGCGCGCGGATCGGCGAGATCACCTGCAAACGGCGACCGATCTCCGTGTCGGTCTGCGCCGGCACCAGATAGCCGCCGTCGCTCGCCGAGCCGATGGAGAACGCCTTTTCCTCCAGCGCCCGCAACGCTCCTTCGTCGCCACGGCGGATGTAACTGTCGAAGGCCGCCTTGTGCTCGGCCGCCTCGAAGCTCATCGCGTCGGCCTTGCCGCCCAGCGCCGGACGCGCCTTCTTCAGGAGCATCTGGTCCAGCGCCCGCTTCTGCTCGTCCATCCCGCGCGAGATCCGGTCCACCTTGTCGCGCGTCACCACGTCGGCGGAGAGCTTGCTCTCGATCTCGCCCAGCCGCTGATCGTTCGCCTCCTTGAACACCTCGAAGGCGCCCATGAAGTCCTCGAAGGCCGAGGCCATCGTGTCCGGTATCGTCTTGATCTCCGGAGCCGTCTTCGATGTTCCGGCTGTCTGTGCATTCGTCATCTGCAGAAATCCTTTCGTTCCACCATCATCCGGGCCGCCCGCCGCATCGTGCGAACGAGTTCCGTTTCCCTGTCGCGGAAGAACCGCGCATGCTTGACGTTCGAGACCCGCGCCGATGGCAGCATCGGAAAGGTCACGACCGAAATTTCCCAAAGGTCCGCTTCCAGCACGCGGCGGATGCCGCTCTTGGCGTCGGTGCGCGCCTTCACGGTCTGAAAGCCGATGGAGAGCCCGTCGAGCGCGCCGCCCTTCATGAGCTGATGCACCTCGCGGGCCCGCGCCACGCCTTGGGAAAGCCGCCCCTCGACGAACAGCCCCCGTCCGTCCTCCCGGATCGTCGTCCAGGTCCCGATCGGCTCGTTCGGATCGTGCTGGAACAGCATCCGCACGCCGCCCGCGCCGCGCTTGGCCAGCGAGTGCAGGAAGGCGCCGCGCTCGATCGTGTCCTTGCCGAGATCGATCTCGCCGAACACGCTGGCATAGCCCGAAAAACGCCCCTCGCCCGTCACCCCCGCCAGCGTCAGCCCGGCAACCGCCGTCGTCCGCCGGACCGCATATCGGTCTGTCGCCATGGAAATCTCCAGTGATGTGATCTGTTGAGAAAGCCGCTCTGCCCGGCTCTATCCTCTTGTTTTCTCCGCATTGTCCGACGCCGAAGCGATCCCGCTTCGGCTGGAAATGCTATAGTGCGGCTGGGGCGGCTGCCTATTTCTGCCCGTACCGCCGTGAAATCCGCAGCGCGGCGCCCAGCGCCCACCACGCCATGAGGCTCGCCGCCGCCGATCCGGTCAGCAGCACCTCCGCGCTGGACACGCGACCGGCAATGCCCAGCCGCTCGACGGCCCACACGCCGGTCGGCCCACCGAACACCAGCCCGCAGACCGTCCCCGTCAAAAACCGCGACGCCGCCTCATGCCGGCTTTTCGGCAGGAGATAGATGAGCGACACGGCAGCCCCCGCCACCGCACCAATTCCGCGCGCTGCCCATAGCACCGGGTCCGGCTGAAGTTCGGCCATTTGTTTCGTCCTTTATGGATGGAAGAGAGGATGCGGCCGTCAAGACGCAACATCCGACATTGCCTGTGATATCATTCGCCACGGATCGGAAAGGTCACCCTCATGAGCCAGTACCCTCTGCGCGTTCCCGACTATCTGCTCGACCAGGCCCGCGAAGCGGCCAGGGAAGAGAATGTGTCGATCAATCAGCTCTTTCTCGCCTTCATCTCGGACGGCATGGGCCAGCGCCGCGCCCTGCGCTCGTTGCAGGCGCGGGCTGCAAAGGGCGATCCCGCGCGCGCACTTGCTCTCCTTGAATCCCTGCCGGATCACGGACCCGAGGCGGGCGACGAAATGCCGGAGGAGCGGTCCGAGAAGTGACGCTGATCCAGCCTCAATACCCCACCGCCGCCCGCTTCTCCGCGTCGGTCAGGAAGCCCGCCGCACCGACGCGTGCCCAGAGTTCGCTCCGCTCGCCCGCAAGCCCGCTCACCTGATCGAGGTCCGCCTTGAGCTGCAGCGGCTCGTCGAACCGGTCGGAGAGCCAGGCGGAAAGCGCCGTTGCCGTCCGGTTGATCAGCGGCAGCACGGTCAGCCGGTAGAAGGCCCGGTGGGCCTCCTGATAGTTCGCGAAGGTGTTGTCGCCGGGAATGCCGAGCAGCATCGGCGGCACGCCGAAGGCGAGCGCGATGTCGCGCGCCGCGCCGTTCTTCGCCTCCACGAAATCCATGTCCTTCGGCGAGAGGCCCATCGCCTTCCAGTCGAGCCCGCCTTCCAGCAGCAGCGGACGTCCGGCGCGCATCGGCCCGCTATAGCCCTCGTCCAGCTCGCTCTTCAGCCGGTCGTACTGGTCGGGCGAAAGATTACCGCCCTCCTTCGGCTGGTAGACCAGCGCGCCCGAGGGCCGGGCGGAATTGTCCAGCAGCGCCTTGTTCCAGGTCGCCGCGGCGTTGGAGAGGTCGAGCGCCGTCTGGGCCGCCGCCAGCGGCGGAAAGCCCAGATGATCGTCGAGCGGATGGAACAGCTTCAGGTGCAGCAGCGCCGTTCCCGCCGCATAGCGCCGCACGGCGCTGCCGGCACGATATTCGTAGCCCTCCGGCCATCCGTCCCGCCCTTCCAGAACCCGCACCCGGTCCGGCCGCAACAGATGCATCTCCCGCGTCTCCGTGCCGATCGTCACCGCCTCCACGAAGGCATTGCCCGAAAGCAGCAGATGGCCGTAGAGCGTTTCCAGAAAATCCGCCGCCGCCATCTGTCCGTTCGGGCGCGCCATCAGCCGTAATACAAGATGGTCGGTCACCTCGGTCTCGCCGCGATAGACCAGCAGCGGCACCGCCGCGGAGGCCTCCGCGATCATCCGCACCGTGCGATAGGCGACAGGGTTTCGCAAAAATCCCTCCCGCGCCAGCGCCGCATAGGATCGCCCCGTCCAGCGGGCGCGCCCCTCCTGCGCGATGGCCACGAAGCCCGCCGATTTGCTTTCGCGCCCCGGCGCGGCTGCGGCGTCGGGCGTCTTCCCGGCAATCTTGCGCTCCCCGCCGGATCCCGGCATCTTCAAACGAAACGGCATCTTCATGACAGGACGATCCTTCTGATGGAGGGCAGCCCCGCAGCGCTCAGCGCCGCATGATAGGCCCGGGCATATCCCGCGATATCGACGGCGCGGTCCCGCCCGTTGATGATGCGCCGCGCGCCGACCCAGTCGGTCCGGTCGGCGTTGAAGACATCGGCCAGCGACACGCCGGTAAAGGCGCCCGTCTCCATGCCGATGAAAAGGATCTCGACCGCCGTGGCGGTATCCATCGCTCGGGCGGGGTCGGCGACGAGGTCGGTGCCGACAAGGCCTGAGAGAACCTCGTAATTGCGGCGGTGCGTCAGCTGCACCAGGCCGCGGCCGAGCCAGGACTTGCCCTCGGCGTCGCGCCGCCAGTACGGCGTGCGCACCGTCGGCAGCTGTCCGGCCGCAAAGGCCTTGTCCAGCCGCGTGATCGCCAGCGCGTCGCTCGAAGCCATCGTCTCCCGCACAGGCTGCATTTTTCGTGCCGTCTCGTGATGGGCCGTCGCAAGGATATAGGCGAGCCATCGCCCCTCATAACCGTTGTTCGCGCCGCCCGGCTCCGCCCTTGCCCGGTCGAGTATGGCGCTCATCCCCGCCACCTGCCCGCTCGTCAGCCGTCCGCCGAAAAGCGTCCGGCGGACGTTGCCGAAGAATACAGCCCTGTCCATCCGATGATCTCCTGTCCGCCGGCGTCCGCAGACGCCCGGTTGTCACAAAAAACGCGCAATACAATCGATTTAAGAAAACTAAATCGTTTAAACCTCTTAAGGCACTGATTTACTTTTTGTTTAGGCTCTGCCAGCGTGAATCCATCAGGCGGGACCGGCCACTTCAGGTCGAATTTAAAAAAACATCAGGGAGAGCCAGCATGACCTCGACGGAGAAGACGCAGACCACTGCCCGCGAAACCATTCCGCCGCATCTCTTCAGCCGTATCGAAAACGAGTGGCAGCAGATGCGCACCGTTGCCGTCGCCACCCCGCGCCTTGAAGCACGCGAGGACGTCCGTCCCGCCAAAACCGGGCGTGACTGATCATTCGTTCCGTGGAACTTTCCGCGGAACCTTTCTGCCCAATGTGCGTTTTTGTCGCACTCAACCGTCGCGTTAAGGAGAGACCATGACCGTCAAGACGATTTCCCAGAGCCTTTTCGAACGCTTCGAAAACGAATGGCGCCAGATCCGCACCTCCACCACAGCCCCCGCCAAGCCTGCTCAGGCCAGCGCGAAGTAGGCGACAGAGGTCGATCCGAGAATGACGAGAGGCGCACCTGGTTGCGCCTCTTTTCGTTTGTGGGCGGTGGCACATAAGCCCCTCATCCGCCTGCCGGCGCCTTCTCCCCGCCAGCGGGGCGAAGGGACATGTGGTTGATGTTTCACCTTCGCCACTCACCTGGGAAAAAGAAGCGAGCGCTTGCCCCAACTTCCTTCTCCCCGCACGCGGGGAGAAGGTGGCGGCAGCCGGATGAGGGGCACCCGCACCCATAAACGCCCATCCCCTCACACCATCCGCAAGCGAGGCTCGGCCCCACCCTCCAGCATCAGCGCCGTCAGCGCCCAGACCAGCGCATCCAGCCGGTCCGGCGAGCGTCCCGACGAAAGTCCGTCCGCGCCGAAATCGCACATCTGGTCCTCCAGCGCCGGAAATGCTCCCGCGTGCACCACCCGGCCCTGCTCGTACAAAGCGGCGACCGGTTCGGCGCGGAGCCACTTGCCCCGGCTGGCCCGCACATTGGTGATCGGCAGGCGCTCGTCGATACCGCGCAGGACCGCCGCCACCATGTCGCCACCCTGGTTGATCTCCACGACGACCCGGTCGGCGTCGAAACGCTTGAACGCCCGCACCACGGCGGCGGCCCATCCGGCGGGGCTTGCGCCTTCCACCGAGCAATCCGCCAGCACCACGGCGCGGCCCCGCCCGTCGATGCCCGCCACCACGATGCCGCAGCAACTTTCGGCGCCCGAGCCCGACGGCGGATCGACCGCCACGACGATGCGGCCGAGCGGACCGGTATCGCGAAGCTTCAGCGCCTCGATGGCGTCCCGGTTCCAGAGCGCGTCCTCCCTATCGGCGATCATCTCGCCATCGAGTTCCTGCCGTCCGAGCCGGGTGCCGCCGTATCGGCCGTCCATCGCCGTCAGGAAACCCGGCGCAAGATTGCCCGCATTGTCCATGGTGCGGATCCGGCGCAGCACCGTCGCCGGGTCCGCTGCCAGCGCCTTCAGGATCGGGATCGGCCGGGGCGTCGTCGTCACCAGAATGCGCGGGTCGGCGCCCAGCCGCAGCGCGAACTGGAGCATGTCGAACGTCGCCTGCGCATGTTTCCACTTCCCCAGCTCGTCGCACCAGGCATAGTCGAATTGCGGCCCGCGCAGACTTTCGGGATCCTCCGAGGAAAAGATCTGGGCGATCGTTCCGTTCGGCCAGACCAGCCGGCGGCGCGAGACCTCGAATTCCGGCCGATGCCGCGTCGCCACCCGGCAGATGCCGGAGACGCCGTCGATCATCACCTCACGCGCATCGCCCAGCGTTTCCGCCACCAGCGCGATGCGCAGGCCCGGCCGGGCACCGGGGGCAGTCGCCAGATCGTGCACCCAGTGCGATCCCGCCCGCGTCTTGCCGGAGCCGCGACCGCCCATCAGCAGCCACACCCGCCAGTCGCCGGGCGGCGGCCGCTGCTCGGGCCGCCCCGTCAGCCGCCAGTCCGTGGCAAGCCGGGAGAGAAGCACCGGAGAAAGATCTCCCGCCGCCTGCGCCAACCAGTCCGCAAAGCCTGCGGGCCTGTCATTCAGCGGATGTCCGGAAGCACCAGCCTTGGAAATCGCCGCTGACGCTGAAGGACTGGCAACGGCACCGCCGGCAATCATTGCAGCCACTGCGGCTTTGGCGGAAACGCTGGCATGACCTCCGGCAGCGCCAGCCGCCGCGATCTCCCGCCGCATAATATCCAATCGCGCCACCGAGCGTGAGATATGTTCATCGATTCGCGCCACGCCATCCTCGAAATCCGAAACGATCACCGCAAACCGCGCCCAAAGCGCCGCATCGATCAGCCGATGCCGCGCAACCTCCGCTGCTCGGGGCTCATCCGTAGGGGGCAAGAGGATTTCCGGTTCGGCAGACGGCGGGCACGGGAGCGTCGGCAGCAAGAGGCAGAGCGCCCGCGGCACATCCGCCGCCACCGTCTCGTCCCTCCGCATTCCCTCCCGTGGCCCTTCCCGCGCCGGCCGGCGCCAGTTCCCGCTCCAGGCACCGTTCGACAGCGCGCTGCTCGACCAGAGCCTCCAGCTTGTCGAGAAGATTTTGGTATCCCGCATCGTCCAGCGCCTCCGCGTCCCGCCGTTCCCGGTCCTGCGCCAGCGTCCGCTGCAGGCTGTCGATCTTTTCCAGCGTCCGCACGATCAGCGACATCGCCTCGAGCGAGGCCTTCGCATCGGCCTGGGCGGCCTTGCGGTCGATCTCCTCGCCGGCATCCGTCTGCCTGCGGTCGGTCTGCTGGCGCAGTAGCTGAAACATCTGCATCTGCTCGCGCAGTTCCCGCGTCATGCCGTTCAGCATGTCCAGAAGCTCTTCGCCGGCGGGCATGCCTGCCGACTTGCGGTCGAGGATCAGCCGGATCTCGTCATCGGACAGTTCGGCCGAAAGTTCGGCCGGGCAGAGTGCCTCATCCCGGGGCGGCGCCACGCCATAGTCGCGCCGGTTCGGCCACGTGCCGAACAGCGCCGGATCGCTGTGCCCGTCGGTCATCGCATCGTCCTGTCGTGGAAAAGGAAGGTTGGAAATGAAAAAGGCCGGCTGTGCGCCCGCGACCCCGTCGCATCCGCACATCTCCGACCATGCAATAAACCTACCTGAGGACCGTCACGCTGTCAAGGACTATTTTCCTAACTCGGGAAAATAATCAGTATTCCGACTCCGGCGGTTTTTCCGTCGGCCAGTCGACGATGTAGTATTCGAAGTCGTCTATATCGACATCGTCCTCGCTGACCGTGCGTCCGCGCGCGGAAATCCCGGCCGCATGCACCGTCTCCGGGTCGCCGGACACCAGCGGATGCCACCAGTAGAGGTCCTCGCCGTCACGCACGAGGCGATAGCCGCAGGTCGGCGGCAGCCAGGGCAGTTCGCGTACTTCCTGAGGCGTCAGCTGGATGCAGTCGGGCACCGTCGCCTGCCGGTTCGGATAGTCGCGACAGCGACAGCTCTCGCCGTCGAGCAGCGTGCAGCGGATCGACGTCCAGGCGATCTCGCCCGAGTCCCAGTCTTCCAGCTTGTTGAGGCAGCACAGGCCGCAGCCGTCGCAGAGGCTTTCCCACTCCGCGCCGTCCATCGTCTCCAGTGTCTTGGTCTTCCAGAAAGGTAGGTCGCCCATGGATCCCCGCCGTCATCGTCAGCCCCCGTCTATACCGGGCCGCGTTCTCGCGCTAGGTAAGTCTGCGTTTCCAGAATTTTAAGGCTGTTTCGACATATCCTCGTGGAAGGGAATGCCGACGCATGGCACAATAGCATGATCACGCGCGAAAAAAGCCTGCTTTCGCCAGCAGCCTGTGCGACATCGAAACACCGCGCGAGATTGAGGACGGTCCGAAACGTTGACAAGCCCGAGCGACGATATTCCCGATACCGCACCGCGCCCGGCGACACCGGACGGCATGGTCTCCGTGAGCCGGCAGGCAGAGCTTCCGAAGAAGCGCCACATCCTCCTGCGCATCGATGCCTTCATCGATTCGACCGTCTGGCATACAGGTTTCCGCCTTGCCGAATGGTGGGAAGACATCACCATCTTCTTCCGCCGTTTTCGCGTTCGCGGCTGGAAGCGCGTCGTGTTCGAATTGCTCGGCGAGGGCATGACCTGGGGCACCGTCGGGGCCGTGCTCCTGCTCGCGCTGGCGCTGCCCGCTTTCCAGGAAACGAAGGGCAACTGGCTGGCGCAGAGCGATTTCGCCGTGACGTTCCTTGATCGCTACGGCAACGAGATTGGACATCGCGGCATCATCCACGAGGACAGCGTTCCCGTGGACGAGCTGCCGGATACGCTGGTCAAGGCGGTGCTTGCCACCGAAGATCGCCGCTTCTTCGACCATTGGGGCATCGACTTCCTCGGCCTCACCCGCGCCATGACCGTCAATGCGCGCGCCGGCGGTGTCGTGCAGGGCGGCTCCACCCTGACGCAGCAGCTCGCCAAGAACCTGTTCCTCTCCAACGAGCGCACCTTCGAGCGCAAGATCAAGGAAGCCTTCCTGTCCGTCTGGCTGGAATGCAACCTCTCCAAGAAGGAGATCCTGCGTCTCTACCTCGACCGCGCCTATATGGGCGGCGGCACCTTCGGCGCGGCGGCGGCGTCGCAGTTCTACTTCGGCAAGGCCATCACCGATATCAACCTGGCGGAAAGCGCCATGCTCGCCGGCCTGTTCAAGGCGCCGGCCCGCTACGCCCCGCACGTCAACCTGCCCGCCGCCCGCGCCCGCGCCAACGAGGTGCTGACCAACCTCGTTCAGGGCGGATTGATGACCGAGGGACAGGTGGTTGCCGCCCGGCTCCATCCGGCATCCGTGGTCGATCGCGCCGAGGTGACCGCGCCCGACTTCTTCCTCGACTGGGCCTTTGACGAGGTCCAGCGCATCGCCGCCCCCTTCGCCCAGCACTCCCTCGTCGTGCGCACCACCATCGACATGGGCCTGCAGCAGGCAGCCGAAGACGCCATCGAATCCAGCCTGCGCCAGTATGGCGAGAGTTACCGCGTCAAGCAGGGCGCGCTGGTCATGATCGAGAACGGCGGCGCCGTGCGCGCCATGGTCGGCGGGCGCGATTACGGCGAGAGCCAGTTCAACCGCGCCACCAAGGCGCTCCGCCAGCCGGGCTCTTCCTTCAAGGCCTATACCTACGCCGCCGCCATGGAAAAGGGCATGACGCCGGAGACGACGATCAGTGACGCGCCGATCACCTGGGGCCGCTGGTCGCCGCAGAACTACGGTCGCAGCTACTCCGGCAAGGTCACGCTTCTCAGCGCCATCGCCCGCTCCATCAACACGGTTCCGGTGCGGCTTGCCAAGGATACGCTCGGCATTCCCCGCATCGTGGAGCTTGCCAAGGCCTTCGGCGTGGAAACGCCGATTCGTCCGGACAAGACCATTCCGCTCGGCACGTCAGAACTGACCGTCATGGATCAGGCGACGGGTTACGCCGTCTTCCCGGCGGGCGGCATGCAGGCGCGCCGCCACGGTCTCAGCCAGATCCTCAATTACGACGGCGATGTCCTTTACGATTTCAACCGCGATGCCCCACCGGCCCAGCGCGTGCTCAGCGAGAAGGCCACGGCCTCGATGAACTACATGCTGACGCAGATCCCGATCATCGGCACGGCCCGCAAGGCCGCGCTCGATAACGGGGTCGTCGCCGGCGGCAAGACCGGCACGACGCAATCCTATCGCGATGCCTGGTTCGTTGGCTTTACCGGAGATTACACGGCCGCCGTCTGGTTCGGAAATGACGACTATACCTCGACCAACAACATGACCGGCGGCTCCCTGCCCGCCATCGCGTTCAAGCGCCTGATGGATTACGCCGAGACCGGCATCGACCACCGCCCCATCCCCGGCATCGCTCCCCCGCCTGCCCCGTCGAAGAAGGACAAGCCACCCTCCGTCGCAAAGACCGATGAAAATACGCTCCCCCCTCTCGTGCGCCCGCGTATGCTGTCCGGCGACGTCACCCGTCTCCTCAAAGCCCTCGGCACCCGCTTCGAGACCACCCCGTCCCTCGAAAGCACTCCGTCCGTTCCCGGCAAAGTCGCCAGCGCCACCCCGGACCCGGCGCGCGATGCCGCCAGCAACTGACGCGATGGTGACGTGTTCCGCCATCAGGACATTGCTGTTTCGGGCCAACAGGGTATATAGAAATGATGTGTTTCTATAGGAGCGTGCGATGTCCTCCACGATTTCGGCAAATGTCGATGGCAGAACGGCCGCGAAATTAAAGACGGTGGCGTCGATGGAGAACAGATCTGTCTCGAACGCGGTTTCCAGCGCGATTACGGTCTTCGTCGGACTTCCCAAGGGGGTTCGAGACTTCCTGCTCGAGCTGAACGCTCAGAACGATCAGGACACGATCGTCAGGCTTGGCCGCGAGATGATGGCCGCTGCGGCGCGGGTTCGGCTTGAGAAGGCGACCATGGACCTGGCATCCGAGCACCGCTTCGGAGGATCGGACAACGCGTCCAGCGAGATCGACATGATGGAAGAAGCGACGGCTTTCAGCCGCGCTGTGGCGCGCCGGACGTAGTCATGAACCGTCCCGTCCGCGTGCTGCTGGATGTCAACATTTTCGTGGGCAACATCATGGCGCACGACCGTGGTCGCAAAGGCACGGCAACGCAGACCCTGTTGTCGATGGTCAGCAGCCAGGCATGGGGCATGGATAACAGAGCGCAGCTGATCATCTCGTTCGATATGATCGACACTCTTGAAACGGTGCTCCGCCGGATGCATTTCGCGGAAGACAGAATTAAGGCATATTCCGGCTCCATCGTCGACATCATGAAGTATGGTCCCGAAGCGCTTGATCCTTATTTCATTTTGGGCGGAGAAGAGCGCTTTGCCACGCCGGATGTCGAGGATGCCGGCGTGTTGGCGACGGCCATCGGCACCGGAGCCGACATTCTCGTGACGGACAATTTGCGGGATTTTGCAACCAAGGATGCTTCTGTGATCGACACGCAAGTGGTGAACACCACGGCGTCGGGCCAGCGAACCCTGCAGGCTCTCCGGTACGAGATCGGCGGTGCGGATCTCATCGTCGCGCATCCGTTCGATGTGATGCAATGGATGCGCCTTGGCTATGATTTTACGCCGGAGACCCTATGGAACGCCATTCGGAATCCCGGAAATGAGCACGTCCGATGACGGTGGAAAGCAGCCAGCCCTGATGTTCCGCGTGCCCTTCCTCGTCGCAATCGCGTTGTGCGTCGCCTTCGGCGGCGGCATTGCCGTCAGTATTTCCGCGCTCAAGGCCTCCACCGGCTTCGGCTCCATTCGCCTTGGGCCCTGGGTCGCCTATCCCAACGCCCAGACTGCCGATACCGACCCCTACGCCAAGGCGCACCGGGCGCGCGCCGGGCGGCTGCTCTACGGTCGCGCCGAGGGCATGCGCTTTACGGCGGAAACCGACGACACAGGTCGCCCCCTTTCGGGCGCCTGCCGCTACGATATCGTCGGCAACACCCCGCCTGCCCGCTTCTGGACCCTTTTTGCCACGGACGCGGCGGACCGGCCTCTGACCGCATCCGAGACGCTGCCGGTCGCGCTCAATGCCTGGAGCGTCCTGCGCGAGGCGGATACGTCCTTCGTCATCCACGTGGCGCCGGACGCCCAGCCGGACAACTGGCTGGCGATCACGCAGCCTGAGAGATTTCGTCTGGTCCTGACACTTCTCGATGCGCCAACGGCAAATTCCTCCGGCGCCATCGAGCTGGTCATGCCGAAGATCACGGCGCGGGGATGCGGCGATGCGTAGCCTTCTCTATGCCGTTCTTGTCGGGCTCATCGGCGCGGCCCTGCTGCACATCGTCATCATCCTCGCTCTGCCGCGCTTCACGGCGGAGGATGCCTACAGCCGGGTGCTCGGGCTTTACGAGATGGACAGCTTCTTCCCGCTGACGACAGTGCCGGGGCCGACGGGGCTTTCCAATGACGACCCCTATCTGCGTGTCGCGGTCTGCGGCTTCTCGGTGCTCGGGGGCCCTGTCCGGTTCACGGCGTCGGGCGATGTACCCTTCTGGTCGCTTGCGATCTATGATTCCGGCTCGAACGAAATCTTCAGCATGAGCGATGCGACCGCGGTCAACGAGCGGGTCGATGTCGTCGCGGCGACGCCGCTGCAACTGGTGGAGCTTCGCAAGCAGCCGGCGGAAACCATCGGACAGACCATCACGGTCGAGATGCCGGAGGACGAAGGCTATGCCGTTCTGAGAGCGCTTGCTCCCCTCGGCAGCTACGAGGCGGCCGCAGCCAAGTTCCTCAGCGATGCTGGTTGTGAGCCCATGTCCCGATAAAGCCCCGTATCTCGATAAAGTATTGCGCGCAGATGCATTTCACACCTGCCATGCAGCTTTAAACTTCGGAAATGTCAGTGCTTGTTTGTCGAGCCGTTCAGCGGCTTGATTGTGGAAACCCCGGGGGAAACCTTAGGGAGGGTCACGCCGTCCATCCGCTCGTAGCGAATGCCGGTGAAAAGCAGGATCGTTGCGTCCTGCCGCGCCCCGTCGGGGTTCATTTTGCGGCCGCCGCGGTGCTGGCGGTCCTGAAGTTTGATTACATCTGCCATTCTCGTCTCCAATGAACTGGATGAGACGGATGAACTTGAAACAGATTTCATCCTGCCCTCGTCGGGCTGACGCTTCACCGACCCCGCAAGGCCAGCCATGAGCGCCGTTCTCGTTGCTCCTTCTTCCGGATGATCCCGGATGTATTTAGGCTCATACTGCGATGCCGGTGGTTCGTTCTGAGCGTGCCGGCCCGCATGATGATTGGGCCACAGCTTAGTAAACAAGCTCTTAACTTTGGAAACCCCAAACCTAGCGATGGAAAACATCACGAAAACCTGCCGTCAGCCCGTTGATACCCACGAATCGCATGCAAATACCGGCGTTGCCTACCGGAGCGATCTGCGCTCCATTCGCCGACAGCCGCAACATCCAAGAAGGACATTGCGGCTGACTGACTCAACGTCTTGACGACGGTTCGTATGCCTTAACGGCGGGCGAGAAGGCCCAGCACGAAGGATACGCCTGCAATCGTCAGAAGCGTCGTGACAGGCTCCTCGCGAACGCGGTCGCGCAGGCGCTCCGTCAGCACCTCGGCTTCGGACTGGACGACGGCCTTCGCGCCGCTGCCGATCGCCGAGACCGAGTCGGTCAGGCGGGCAATTTCGGCGCGCAGATCGGAGATCTGGCTGTCGAGATCGCTCTTTGCAACGCTGGCTTCAACTTCGGCTTCAGTGCTGGAAACGGTGGCGAATTTCTTATCGATCATTGTCCGGGGCTCCTGTTCGAACTGCCGCAGTAACGGGTGATGGACCGTTTTGTTCCCGCGGTCCCGGAAAACCCGCGTTTTGGCAGTCGTTCGTTCGTGAGAGCCATCCCTCCCGAAGACCCTTCCTGCCGTTCAGGATCCGTTCAGGCCCCCGGAATTAGGAACAAACGCAGGCAGAAAATGTTTTTGCCCGCAGCGTGCACTGTGTCGGCATTCCGGGCGTTCGCCACTGATTGCGGGGAACAAGCCTGAAACTGCCATCACACTGCCCTGTTTTATCTGATTCATAGAGTTCGGCACGGTCTCACGGCGGTCTTCGCCAACGACCCGAAGCCGGAAGCTCACTGGAGGACCCTAGAGTGTATTCCGTCAAATCCATCCTGTCAGGCATCGCGCTGGCTGCCACGCTGCTGGCGCCCGCCGTGGCCAGCGCTGCGGAAGGCTTCGCCACCGCCAATGTCAACATGCGCTCAGGCCCCAGCACCCGCTATCCCGCTGTCGTCGTCATTCCCGTTGGCGCACCGGTCGAAATTCATGGTTGCCTTGCGGACGCCAACTGGTGCGACGTCTCGTTCTCGCGCGGCCGCGGCTGGGTCTCCGGCTCCTATGTTCAGGCCGAGTACCAGCGCGGCCGCGTCTATGTCGCGCCGCGCTACTACCGCCCGCTCGGCATCCCCACGGTTACCTTCGAACTCGGCAATTACTGGGATCGGAACTACCGGAACCGCGACTTCTATCGTGACCGCGAATACTGGCGCGGCGGACCGGACCGCTTCGAGCGCGATCGTCCGCGTTTCGACCGCGACCGCGATAGAGACGGGGACCGCATCCGCGTCGAGAGAGACCGGGATCGGGATCGGGATCGGGACCGCTTCGACCGCGACCGTGATCGTCCCCGCTTCGATAATGACGACCCCCGTTTCGACCGTGATCGCAACAGGGACAGGGACCGGGATCGCGACGGCAATCGCGACCGTCCCCGTTTCGACCGCGACAATGATGGCAACCGCGACCGCCCGCAGTTCGACCGTGACCGCAACGAGCGGGACCGGCGCGATGGCGATCGCCCCAACGGCGACCGCCGCAATGATGGCGATCGCCGCGATGACGGAAACCGTCGCGATTTCGAACGTCGGGACAATGATCGTCGCGACGGCGAGCGTCCCAACCTCGAGCGGCGCAACGAGAACCGTGACAACGGCAACCGTGACCAGCGCCGTGGCTGCGAAGCCGGCGAGCCGGGCTGCACGCTGTAAGCGGCACATCGTCATGACGTCAAGAGAACAGGCGGCGCCGGCGACGGCGCCGCCTTTTGCGTTCAATAGTGCATCCCCTGTCGTCATGCTCGGGCTTGTCTCGAGCATGACGACAGGAAGTGGCCTCGCCCGGCACCGGAACGGGCATCGATTAACCGGAAACGGTCTCACGGCATCGCCATCCGCTAAGCTGCTTTCATCCGCGCAACCATCCGCTGCATTCGCTCCTTCGCGGCACAAAACGATGCACCGTTGCCGAGCCTTCTTTAAGCCGATGTTAACCACGTCGGCATAATCTCCGTCTCATGGCGCGCTCGTTGCCATCGCCGGGACACCTGCATTGTGAATTCCTGACACTTCAACGCCTTGGGCGGAGACGTTCGGAAGACGTGTGAGCTGGAGCCGGCGGCACGAGACCTGCGCCCGGAATTTGGCAAGGGTTGCCCTGCCGAGGGATGCGTCGGTGTTTTGCGTATGAGGTGGACGTGTGGCGAACCGGTTTCGTGATTTGGAAAGACCACAGAACGGCCGCGTGAAAGACGCGGTGCTGATGGCAACGGTGTCGAGCTTCGAGGGGCTTCGCCAGCCGCGATCTTCGGATCTCAAGCAGTTCTGCGAGCTGTTCGAGCCACTGTTTGCGGCCTCCAGCGACGAGGCTCGCCGGCAGGCGGCCGCAGCTCTGGCCAGAAGCCCTCATGTTCCCCCGTCCGTCGCTCTCCAGATCGGCAGCTCGCCCATCGCCATCGCCGCCCTCTTTCTGACCCGCGCCATGTCGATCGATGAGCGCGTTCTCCTCGATATCATCCGTAACCAGAGCCCATCCCACGCCAACGCCATTGCCCGCCGCGACAATCTGACCGTCCGCGTTGTCGATGCCCTCGTCGAGCGGCGCGACAGCACGTCCCGCCCGGCGGCCCCCGTGGCCGATTCCCCAAAGCCGGCATCTCAAGGTCCCGCCACCCCTTCGCCGGAGCGCGAGGAGCGCCTTCGCGCGGAGCTGAAGGCGCTTGCCCGCACCGCTGGTCAGCCGGTCGGCGCGCCTGTCGCCCCGCCCCGCCGTCCGCTTCTGGCGCTCGATGCCACGCATGAAGCGCTGCTCGTCCGCTTTTCCCGCTCGGGCGAGGTCAATCTTTTCGCCGCCACCCTGTCGCATGCGCTGGATTGCTCGGCCGTGTTCGGTGAACGCGTCGTTCTCGACGTCTCGGGCTGGCAGCTCGCCGTCACTCTCTCGGCGCTCGGCACGCCGCGGGCCGAAATGGTCCGGATGCTCACAACGCTCTATCCCTATCTCGGTGAAAGAAGCGGCGCGGGAACGCGTTGCGATGCGCTGCTCGACGGTATCGATCCGGTCGATGCGAAGAGCCGCGTGGAAGGCTGGATCGCCGCGGACGATGCGCGCCGCGAAGGGGGGCAACGCCATGCTCCGCTGCTCGGCCCGGAACGCGCGGAAGACCCGCGCCAGCCTGCCGCCTACCCCGCGCCCGCCAACCAGACGCAGCAGGTCGCATCCACCTTCTACCGCCGCAACCTGACGCGCGGATCGCGCTGACCGGCTTCAGCCGTCCGGTTCGATGATTTCGAAGAGATCCGAAACGTCCTGCGTTTCCAGCTCCACGACCCAGCAGTCCGGGTCGAAGCGGATTTCGCGGTCCAGCGCCGCGTCGATTGCAGCGGGATCGGACGATGAGAGGCGGCGTTCGAACAGCCGCCCGCCCTCCTCTTCGGAGGTGACGAGGCTTTGCGGCGCCGGTCCGAACAGCGCCTCCTGTCCGTCCCGCGTCCGCTGGCGAATGAAGATGGCACCGGCCGCTTCGGCCCCCTTGCGCAGGACGGCCGCATAGTCTCCCCGCGCGAAGACGCGGCGGGTGATGGCGGAAACGAAGATGTCCGAGCGGAGGCGCATGGCCCTGCATACATCGCAGGCAGGTCGGCGTCTATCGGTGCCGGTTCAGGCGCTTACGTGTGACATCCTCCACCTGTCCGCGAAGGCCTTCGCGCGGTGATTCCGAGAACGCGGCGAATCCGCTGGACGCATTGATCATTCGACGCGAAAAACCCTCAGATCGCGCCGATCTCCTTCATCTTCTTCAGCACCGCGGCACTCGGCTCGCCGGTCTCCGGCAGGCGGTAGTGTTTTTCGAAATGGCGGATGGCCATGCGGGTCTGTTCACCCACCACGCCATCGACCGACACGTCGGCATAAGCAAGGTTCGCAAGCCCGCGCTGGATCGACATGACCATGCCGGCGCTGCTCTCCGCTGACGTGCCCGTTCTCGCGGAGGCTGCATCGGCGGATGCGGTTTCGATTGCCCTGACGCTCCCGCTCGCAGGTTTCGGCTTCACCTCCGCGCCACCCTCGGCAGCGCGGATGGCGGCGGCGATGGGGTCGATCTCGGCTGCCGGCTTCGCCGCTGGCGGGATCGCCGTCGGGCGCGGCGCGGGCATGATGTTCGCGATGCCGAAGGAGGCGGAGGCCCCGCCCTGCAGAGCCGAGAGAAGATCGTGGCTCACGATGCCGGTTTGCGGAAGGCCGCTTGCCTGCTCGAAACGGCGGATGGCCGCCGTGGTCTTTGGCCCTAGACGACCGTCGGCCTCACCGTCATAAAAGCCGTGCCGTGCCAGTTCGGCCTGTACGGCGCGCACGAGGCTCGTCGGGTCGAGATCCGGCGTCGCGCCTTGCCGTGGTGTCGGCTCGCTCGGCAAGGTCGCAAGGGCATCGGGTGCGGGAACGCTGGCGGTCCGCTCGCCGGTCGGCAGTGCCTCGGCCGGCACCTGCCCCGGTTCCGCCTCCCCCGCCTCGTCTTCTCGCCGAATCACAAAGGTCGTGACTCTGTTTGGATCCGGCACGTCTTGCGGCTCGCTCAGCGACACGCGCGCCGGGTCGGGATGCGTAAAGGGCAGTCGGGTGCGCATCAGCGGCGACGGGTGATGGCCGGGCTGATACCAGAGCGCATTGGCCGCCACGAAACCGAACACGACGACAAACGCCGCGGTCCCGCCGAAGATGGCGGGATTGCGCAGCGCAAGGCGCACCATGCCGGATGCGGCACGAAGCACGATGTTCGGTCGGGACGCGCCCCTGCGCTTCAGCGCGGTTGCGCCCTTGGCGCTGGTCTTTCCCTTGGTCCCGGGCGCCATGCTGGCGAGGGTTTTGCGTCGTTCAGGCTGTTTTCGCGTAGGCTTCGCCATCTGCCGCACCTCCTTTCTCAACCCCTGACGCGGATACGCCGGGGTTCAGGGACGTGGAGCCGGCCTGTATCTTCAGGCGCGGCGGAAATTCTGCGATGCTGCCGGCATCGGCAAGCTGATCGGCATCGCGGATGCCGGAACCGTCGAGCGGCAGGCTGATGCGGATCACCGTGCCTTCGCGCGGGCGGCTGGAAATCTCGAAGCGGCCGCCATGCAGCGCCACCAGCCCCTTGACGAGCGCGAGGCCAAGGCCGGTGCCCTCGTATTTCCGGGTATATTCGTTTTCGACCTGCATGAAGGCCTGGCCGAGGCAGGCGAGCTTTTCCGCGGGAATGCCGATACCTGTATCGCTGACGGTCAGCCGCAGGTCCGCACCCGCGATCTCCGCGTCGATGGTGACGATGCCGCCGGCGTCGGTAAACTTGATGGCATTGCCGACGAGGTTGATGAGGATCTGCTGGACCGCACGACGGTCCGCATGGACCTCGCCGACGCCGCGCATGACCCGGCTGGCCAGCTTTACGCCCTTGGCTTCCGCCTGAAGACCCAGCATCGCCTCGCAGGCGGAGACGGCATCGGCCACGACGAAGGGCTCGGCGATCAGCTCGTAACGGCCGGCCTCGATCTTGCTCATGTCCAGCATCGTATTGACGACGGAGAGCAGGTGGGCGCCAGACTGGTTGATCAGAGCGACATATTCGCGCTGGCGATCGTTTTCCAGCCGGCCGAAATATTCGCCGGTGAGGATATCGGAGAAGCCGAGGATAGCATTCAGCGGTGTGCGCAGCTCATGGCTGACGGCTGCGAGAAATCTTGTCTTCGCCTCGTTGGCGCTTTCCGCGGCTTGCGCCTTGGCGGCAGCATCGACCTTGAGCGCGACTTCGCCCGAGATATCGCGCGACTGGACGAGAATGCCGGAAAGCTCGCCGCCTTCCACGATGGCCGCAAGTTCGCACCGGATATGCAGCAGCTGCGCGCCGCCCTCCGTCATGGAGCCGCGCTCCAGCCGAAGCTCCACGGTTTCACCGTTCGCGCCGAGCCTGATGGCGTCGATGGCGCGCATGAAGGCGATGCGGTCGGAGACGTGGATCTGCTCGATGAAACCGCGCCCGGCCGGGTCGCGCATCCAGGCAAGGAAGCTCACGGCATCGCGGCCGTGCACGGATGTGACCGAGCCGCGCAGGTCGTGCAAGGTGACGAGGCCGGCGAAGAGATCATAGGCAAGCGCCGGGGAAGCCACGGGCTCCGCGACGGGCAGGACCGGGCGCGCATTGCGTCCGGCGAGACCGACTGCGGCGAGGCCCCCCACCAGCGTCAGCGCGCCGACGAGGCCGGCACCGACCGGCAGGGCCAGCGACAGCGGCAGCACGGCGGCAAGCGCCAGCGGAGCGACGGGGAAAGCGATGAGGGCTGAGGCGGCAACGGTGCGGATAGCGGAAAGCTCGCGCTCGGTCGGCGCCGGGCGGGGCAACCAGAGCCTGGCGGCATCGTCCACGCGGGACGCAAACCTTCCAGCGATGTTCCGCACAATTGTCACGCCCGACCCTGCATTTTTCGTTGCCCGGAACATCCTGCCCCGGTTGTTTATGAAGTCCTGCGACTCTCGTTTCCGGCCTCATGAAATGGCGGAGACGATCGTCATCGGATAAGGGCGACTGTCTCACCGGTGGCTTAATGAAACTCTAAGTGAACGCGCCCGATGTGTTGCAAAACAGCTTCACCGGCCTTTCTGACCCGTAATCGGGCAGGCTTTGTTTGTTGTGGTTAATACAGCGTAACCGTTGAAATATTGGTGTTTTTCGAGTTAATTTAACCACTGTGGCAGGCGGCTCGACTGCCGGATGCCGCGTTTGCAGGGCACGCCGGGCAAGGCGCCGCCTTGAGCCTTAACGACGTTTGCTCAAATGCCCTTCAAATACGGATCAAAAGCCGTTCGATCGAATTTTATGAAAAGACGCGTCAAATACGGGTCTCGTTTTCAAGGCTGTATTGGAAGAGGCGCTCTAGTTTGATGTTCAACCGACCTGCTTCACTCATCGGTACCCGGCAAAGACCGGAGACAACGACGGGAATTGACGGCAGGCGGTCGGGACAGTTGCGTGAACGTCAAGAACGGGGTCGACCATGTGGTTTCTGATCAAGGCAGCATTCTGGTTTTCGCTGGTGCTCGTCCTGCTGCCGATCTTCGGCACGGAGGACACGGCGCAGACGCAGGCGACCGCCGGTGCCAAGGTCGATATCGGCCAGACGGTTTCCGCCGCCAGCGAGGCGATCGGCTATATCAGTGCCATCTGCCTCGAAAAGCCGGACGTCTGCACGAAGGGCGCCGAGACCTTCAATGCGCTCGGCCACCGCGCCAAGGACGGTGCCCGCATTGCCTACCAGCTGCTCGAAACCCAGTTCGGCGACGAGAAGACCGCAGCAGCCACCTCGACCGGTGACGCCGTGACGGCGGGTGACGCCGTGACGACAGGGACCGTGCCGGATCAGGCCCTGCCCGCGATCCCCGGAGCGGAGGCCGCCCCTGAGGATGCCGCAAAGCCGGTCGCTGCTGCCGCAGAACCGCAGACGAACGAGGATCTCGGCTTCACGCGTATTCCCGTACCCGAAAAGCGGATCCCGCCGAAGCCGCATCGCGCTTCCTGATCGGCCACCACCAGGCGCCGGGTTCCTGCGAAAGCCGCTTGCGCCAAGCCGATCCGGCTTCTCAACCCGTGCCCGATCCCTTATAGAGACGGCATGACCGATGCTACCGCCTTCACACCGACACCCCTTTCCGAAATCCTCGAGAATTGCGCCTATCTCGATGATTGGCAGGACAGGATGAGCTATGTCATCGAGCTCGGGCGCACGCTGCCGGAACTGCCGGAAGAGAAGCGCACGGCGGACAACAAGGTGCAGGGCTGCGCCAGCCAGGTCTGGCTGGTGACCCATGCCGAAGAGGGCACTGATCCCGTTCTGACATTCGAGGGCGAGTCCGATGCGCATATCGTGCGCGGCCTCGTCGCCATCGTGCTCTCGATCTTCTCTGGCAGACGAGCCTCCGAGATCGTGACGACGGACGCGCTGGACCTTTTCGGGCAGATGGGCCTGATCGAGTTCCTGACGGCCCAGCGTGCCAATGGGCTGCGCTCCATGGTCAAGCGCATCCAGGATCAGGCAGCATTTCGCCTGAAGGGCTGAGGTTTCAAAGACCTGACACCCACCCTCCGTCCATTACCCGCCGCGCTCGCGGCCGCCATCCATGTCCGGGCGATAGCCCTCCGCGCCCCAGGCGTGGGTGCGGCGCGCCGGTGATGCCGGAGGCGGCGGTGCGTAATGGCGTGCGAGCGCCATGAGAGCCGCGCGCAACAGCAGCTTGGCAGACCGCGCGGGCCACTGGCGCTCCCGCTCCACCGTCTCCAGACCCTTCTCGAAGCCGCAAACGTCGATCGCGACGCCGCAAAGCTCCGGGCCGATCGCCTCCATGGCCCGCGCCACGCGGGTTCTTGCAGCCAGGGCGCTGTCGGCGATGTCACCACCGCCGCCGCTGCCTTTCGTGCGTGTTGCCAGCCGCGGCTCGTAGGACATGGTCATGCGCGGCTGCAGTTGCGCGCGCGTGAAATCCCGGTGCAGCCGCTGCCCTGCATCCAGCGCTTCCGGCGGCAGGAACGGCCTGCCGGATTTCTCCTTCAACCGGCCGATCGGGGCGAGCGGCGACTCCGCGAGATTGACCTTCACCGTCCGCCGCCCGGCGGGCGTCTCCACCGTGCCGGAGGCGACATGCCGATGCTGATCGGTGAAGGCATCCTGCGGGTCGGAGAGCGCGCGCTTGAGAAAAGGCACAGCCGGGGACAGGACGCGCCAGTGCCCGAAGGCATCGGGGCCGGAGACAAGGCCGAGAGAGACGGCATGGCACATGCACGCCTGCGGCAGCGCGCGCTTCATGCCGTCGGCGCGCTCGACGATCCCGTCGGCCCCCTGCTCCGTGACCAGAAAGGTGGCGACGATACCGTCTCCTGCGGCTTCCGGCCGATCTCGTGCGGCCCGTCCGCCGAGGAGGTGGCGCATCAGCCGCACAAGATCGGCGCGGGCGGAGGCATTCACAGGCTTCATGTCATGCATGGCCGGCGTCTCCCGCTTTGGGAAAAACGGCCGCGATCACGCGCTCGATGGCCGAGACGAAGGCCTCGAAATCCGCATCGTCGCGGCGATCCTCCACCACATGGCAGGAATAGCTGACGGTGGAACGGTCCCGACCGAAGGCGACGCCGATATCGGTCAGAGACACCTGCAGCACGACATGGCTGACATACATGGCGATCTGGCGGACATGCGTCATCATCCGCCGGCGGTCGCGCCGCAGCTGCTGGCGGTCGCCGACCATCATGGTCAGTTCCTCGACCACCTCTGCGACCATGCGGCAGCGCGCCTGCGCCAGCGGGTCAGGCGCAGCCGTATCGGGCAATTCGGAAACACGGGATGTTGCCGAAGCAACGGAGGGCGGCCACGGCGACGCGGATTTGCATTCGGGCGCGCGGTCGGGCGCACCCCTGCTGCCGGAGGCTTGTCGATCGGAATATGACGGAGAAGAAGCCGGTGGCGCGGATGAGCCGACGAGGCTTAAGGAGACAAGAGAACCCGGCGTCGTCAGGTCGCTTCCGGAATGTGCATGAGGCAAGGCCATCTCAGATCTCCGCTATAGGAATAGTTTCACATATCCTACGCGGAAGACGGCACGAGCGCTACAACCCGACGGCAACCCTCTGTTGAAATCTCTTCAGTTTCAGATAGCCATCTGAATCATATAGGTATTTTTTCCTTCTCATTCGATAGCCCGCATATATGCGGCCTTTCAGCGCATGAAAAAGCCGGACCGGATGAGGATCCGGTCCGGCGCGATCGATACGTTTCGCTTGGGAGGCGTTGACGAAAATCTTGTCGAGCTTGCTGCTGCGCTTACTTGGCGGCGCGCTTGCGGCGCTGGCCGAGGCCCATTTCGCGGGCGAGACGCGAGCGCGCTTCGGCATAGGCCGGGGCGACCATCGGGTAGTCCGAAGGCAGTTCCCACTTCTCGCGATAGTCTTCCGGCGACAATGCGTGATGGGTCATCAGGTGGCGCTTCAGCGACTTGAAGTTTCCACCGCATTCCAGGCAGGTGATCTGCCCGTCCTGAACCGACTTGCGCACCGATACGGCAGGCTTCGGCTTTTCCACGGCGACGGCGACGGGGGCCGGTGCACCGGTGTTATTCAGGGCGTTGTGTACATCGCCGATGAGAGTCGACAACTCCGAGACGGGCACGACATGATTGCTGACATAGGCGGCGACAATCTCTGCGGTCAGTTCCACAAGCAACTCGTTGCCGTGTCCGGCCATGCCATGTCCGGCCATCTGTTCACTCATTTTGTTCTCCTTTCGGGCGACTGTCTGGTTTTCGCCCGCAGATTCGCAGGCTTGCTCTGAAAGCGCCGATTTGCCCCATGAAAATGCAATCGATTCCGATGAAGACCGGCACGATGCATCAGAATGGGACGACCGAGTTACTTGCCAAATGCACCTGCATCGAGCGCCGCATATCTTTTCCCTACCCCGAAAAGACAACCGAATCCTATGGAGATATTTCGGTGGCGACAACTTGCAGTATTTTCAGCCTCAGACACTTTACCGTTACTCGAATAACACTCACCCCAAAAATGTCAAACCTGTTTTTCAATATATGCAAGACTTGGCGACTAAAATTAGCCGCTCCATAACAGTTGTCACAAGCAATCCCGGTATAAATGTGCGTTTTTATCTATCGCGGAAACCGATGCGGGGCGACATCCGTCCGAGCACGCTCGGAGATATCGCCGATTCTCTACAACCTCGGCTTCCAGCCCCCTGTGCGTGGGCTATATGAGCAGATTTTACTGCATGGCGCACGCAACGCAGTCTGCCGGGCGCTTTATTTGCGCGCTCCGCCTTCCTATATGAAAGCCAGTCCCAAGATGAGGAGAAAGACATGACCGAACTTCGCACGCATACCGACGGAGACGGCGCAAACCTCAGGCTGAAGGTTGTGAAGAGCGACGCCGAATGGCGGGAACAGTTGACGCCGGACCAGTATCGCGTGACCCGGCAACACGGCACGGAACGGGCATTTTCCAGCCCCGATTTCGCGCTGGGAAAAGCCGGCACCTATCGCTGCATCTGCTGCGGCAATGCGCTCTACGACGCGAGCACGAAGTTCGATTCGGGAACGGGGTGGCCGAGCTTCTTCCAACCTCTCGACCCGGACGCTGTCACGGAGGTCACGGACCGCTCTTACGGCATGACGCGCACGGAAGTGAAATGCGCCGATTGCGACGCGCATCTGGGTCATGTGTTCCCGGATGGCCCCGCCCCGACCGGCCTGCGCTATTGCATGAACGGGGTGGCGCTCACCTTCGAGCCTGCCTGACGCCCGTCAACTGACATCCGTGAATGGCGCGGCGCCTTATACGGCGCCGTTGCCGATGACCGAAAAGACGGCGGAGAAATGAACCGCGGCGGCGGTCACGACGAAGCCATGCCAGATGGCGTTCTGGAAGCGCAGACGCTCCCAGACGTGAAAGATCACGCCGGCGGAGTAGATGATCCCGCCCACCAGAATGAGGAGCATGGTGGCGCCGGTCAGCGTGGCCAGAAGCGGGCCGACGGCGAGAACGCCGCTCCAGCCCATGGCGAGGTAGAGCACGATGGCCAGCTTGTCGTAACGGCCGGGGAAGACGCATTTCAGCGCGATGCCGAGAGCGGCAATGAGCCAGATGCCGACGAGCATGACGGCCAGGAACGGATCGTCCCAACCGCTTTGCAGGAAGGGCGTGTAGGTGGCCGCGATCAGGATGAAGATCGAGGAGTGATCGAACCGGCGCAGCAGCCATTTGGTCCGCGACACCGGCCACATATTGTAGACGAAGGAGATCGACAGCGTGGCGACGAGGCCCGCGCCATAGATCGCCGCAGCCGTGATCTGTCCCGCCGTGCTGGCTGCGCTGGCATGGACCAGCAGGATCGTGACGCCGACGAGCGCGCAGGCAAGACCGATGCCATGGACGATACCGTCCGCGATCATCTCGGTCCGGTCGTAGTTCCACTTGATGCCCTTGATGTCCACGCGCGCTTCGTCTCCAGATCCGTTCAAGGTCAGGCTACGCATTCGCCGCCCGTTTGGCGAGCCCCTCGGGGACATGCGCCGGTCACTTTCGGTGACGAATCGATCATCGGCGAGGATGCGGGCGGGAGCGTGGCGGGCTTATGACAAGCGTGACAACAACCGCGCCAGCGCGAGGTTCGCTGGGGGCCGACGAACCTCGCGGCAGCGCGAGGTTCGCTGGGGGATTGTCAACAGGCACGAGACGATCCATCGCCGAATGCGGGGATATGTTTCTGCACGCAGAGCGCGCATTATCCACTTGGAAACGGGGGATCATCCATGAACGCGTCGCGCCGCCGCCTGCTGTCCATGACAGGTCTGGCGCTGACAGGTCTGGCGCTGATTGGGCCTGTCACGGTCCCCCTGTCTTTTCTACAAGCGAAGCCTTTCGCAGGAGCGACCGAGATGAGCCTTTCCGTACCCGCCAGCACCTCTTCGACGGATCGTTCGCCTGTGCTTGAACATCCGCTTGCCCCCGAACACCCCCTTGCCATGCCCGCCTTCGTCGATCATGCCCGGCTCGTGGTGCGCGACCTGCCGCTCGTTTCGTCCTGGTACCAGTCGGTGATGGGGCTGAGCCTGATCGAAAAACATGCAAGCGGCGAGACGCTCGGCGTTGCCGGACGGCCCCTCTTGACGCTGACGACCTCCGGCACGGCGGTCACCGCGCCGCGCAACGCGCCGGGCCTGTTCCACACCGCCTATCTCGTGCCGGACCGGCCGGCCCTTGCCCGCTGGCTTACTCATGCCGCCAACCATCAGGTTCCATTGCAGGGCGCGTCCGATCATCTGGTCAGCGAGGCGATCTATCTCGCCGATCCCGAGGGCAACGGCATCGAGGTCTATCGCGACCGGCCGCGCGCCGACTGGACCACCCTGCCCGACGGCATGCTGAAGATGGCCACCCTGCCGCTCGATCTCCAGACGCTCTATGACGAGGGCGTGGCACTGTCGCGGTCGCAGGCGACGTGGGGCGGCATGGAAGCGGGCACGTCGCTCGGCCATCTCCACCTGCAGGTATCGGACCTGCCACAGGCCAACGGCTTCTTCCAGGATGTGCTTGGCCTCGATCTGGTCTCCACCTATCCCGGAGCCAGCTTCTTCTCGACCGGCCGCTACCACCACCACATCGCCGCCAATATCTGGAATGCCCGTAACGCGCCCCGGCGTAGCTCCGAGATGACCGGGCTCGGCACCTACGCTCTCCGTTTCAACGACGCGGCAGCGCTTCAGTCGGCGCTTTCCGCACTGGACCGGCTGGAAATCCCCACGACCCGCAACGGCGACACCGTGTCCCTCACCGATCCCTTCGGCATCGGGCTGACGCTGTCGGCCTGAGAGGGGCCGAGAGCCAACCGGACACGCGACGTCGTCATGCTCGGGCTTGTCCCGAGCATCTGCAAGGGATCGATTTCATTGACATCAGCGGATCCTCGGGACAGGCCCGGGGATGACGGAGGATGGAGTGGCCGCTGCCAGCCACCATCGAGGCTTCAAGTGTTCCATTGGCAGTCTCGATCCTGTCTGGCAGCCCCGGCGCCATCAGCCTGCACGCCGCACGACGAGGGATGTGAGCTTCAGCGCGATCGGGCGGACGATCAGCACGCTGACGAAGGCGGCGGGCATGGCGATGATGTAGGCGGCGGCGACACGCGCCGGCAGGCCGCTGTCGATGCCGCTGTTCACCGAGACGATGATCCAGCACATCACGAAGGCCATGATGCCGGCCATGAAGAAGGCGAAGACGTAAGGTGTTGCCGCCGGAGGCAGCCCGGCCTTTGCAGTGCGGGCGGCAGGTGATGCGGGTGTTGCGTTCGTCGGCATGGTCTCTCCGGGTGGTTCGTGTCGATGACGCAGTCCTAACCCGAAACGCCGTGCCGGATTAGAGGCTTGCAGGCACCATCAATCTGAAGCAAAGCTTTCGAATGATCGCCGTCGGGAGAGCGCGCAGCTATGGATAGCCTTCGCGGAATCGAGAGTTTCGTGCGCAGCGTCGAGATGGGCAGCATTGCAGCCGCAGCCCGGCAGCTGGGCATCAGCCCTGCGGCCGCCAGCCAGAATATCGCCCGGCTGGAGCGGGACCTCGGCGTGCGCCTCCTTCAACGGACCACGCGCCGGCTGGGGCTGACGGATAGCGGGCAGGTCTATTTCGAGCGCGTCCGCCATGTGGTGCACGACCTGGAGGTCGCCGCCACCGCTGTTTCCGCGCTCAACGACACGCCGCGCGGCCGGCTCACCATTTCCGCATCCGTTGCGTTCGGCCGTCATGTCATCGCGCCTCTCATTCCGGGCTTTGCAAGCCTCTACCCGCAACTCTCCGTCGAACTCGTCATCACCGACAGGGCCATCGACCATATCGCCGAAGGCATCGATATCAGCGTGCGGTTCGCCGAGCAGCTGGAGCCCTCGCTGATCGCCCGCCGGCTCGTCACCGTACCGATGATGATCTGCGCCTCGCCCGATTATCTCGCCCGTCGCGGCCGTCCGACGACGCCGGAAGACCTCGTGCATCATTATTGCCTGCTCTACCGGCTGGCGATGCACGGCCGCCTCTTCCGCTGGACGTTTCTGCGGGACGGCACCCTGTACGAACCCGACATCAAGCCGAAGATCATCAGCAACGATATCGACACCCTGACCTCCATGGTCCTTGCCGGCGCCGGCATCGCCCGTCTCGGCGCGTTCATCTCCGACGACCTGATTGCAAAGGGCCTGGTCGTGCCCCTCTTCGGCGATAACGCTGCTGGCAGCGAGACGATCGCCGCACATACGCCCTTCACTTTCTACGCCTGCACGCTCGACCGCCACAGCGCCACGCCGAAGATCCGCGCCTTTATCGATTACGCCGTTGCCGCCCTGTCATCGCGCTGAAGCGCTTTGTTGCTTGAATGCATCGGCTGCGGCATCTATGTGCGGAGCATCGAAGATGCATGTTTCGGCGAAGCGACCGCTTCGTGCCGGCCACGCACCTTTAACGCCACGATGGAGGTTTTCCCTTTGGGAACAACGCCATCGAACCCCCGGAGATCGCCTTGTCCGACCAAGCCCCCGTCTTTTCCAGCCTGCCCGTCGCGCCTGTCGCGCGCAAGAAGCCGCTGAGCGACACGCGCCACGGCATCACGCGCACCGACGATTATGCCTGGTTCCGGGCGGACAACTGGCAGCAGATGTTCAAGGACACCTCCATCCTCGATCCCGAGATCCGCGCGCATCTGGAGGCCGAGAACGCCTATATGAAGGCGGCAATGGCGGATACGGAAGCGCTGCAGAAGCAGCTTTTTGCCGAGATGAAGGGGCGCATCAAGGAAGACGACAGTTCCGTGCCGGTGAAGGACGGTCCGTTCGCTTACGGCACCGCCTTCGTCACCGGCGGCGAGCAGCCCCGCTATTTCCGCCAGCCGCGCGAAGGCGGCGAGCGCGTGGTGCTGCTCGATGGCGACAAGGAGGCTGCGGGCAAGGACTATTTCCGCCTCTCCGGCATCGACCATTGCACCGACCATTCGCTCGGCATCTGGGGCTATGACGACAAGGGGTCGGAATATTTCACGCTCCGCATCCGCGATCTGTCGACCGGAGACGATCTTGAGGACGTGATCGCAAACACCGGCGGCGATGGCGCCTGGGCGCCCGACGGCCGCAGCTTCTTCTATACCGTGCTCGACGAGAATCACCGCCCGTCGAAGATCTTCCATCACGTCATCGGCACGCCGCAGGCGGACGACCGTCTGGTCTATGAAGAAGAGGATCCGGGCTTCTTCATGGGCGTCGGAGCCTCCATGCTCGACGACGTCATCTACATCGATATCCACGATCACGAGACCAGCGAATACATGCTGATCCCGACCTCCGACCTGCATGCGACGCCCAGGCTGGTTGCGGCCCGCGAAACCGGGCTCGAATATTCCATGACGGAAGGCGGCGACGTCTTCTATATCCTGACGAACGCCGATGGCGCCAAGGATTTCAAGATCATGGAAACGCCGTTCGACCGGCCGGAGCGGGAAAACTGGCGCGAGGTCGTGCCGCACACGCCGGGCCGGCTGATCCTCAACCACATGGCGTTCGCCCGCCACCTCGTCTGGCTGGAGCGCGAAAACGGCTTGCCGCAGATCAAGATCCGCGACCGGCGCACCGGCGAGGAACATGCGATCGCCTTTGCCGAGGAAGCCTTCTCGCTCGGCCTGTCCGGTGCCGCCGAATACGACACCGACGTCATCCGCTTTTCCTACTCCTCGATGACGACGCCAAGCCAGCTTTACGACTACGACATGACCACGCGCGAGCGCACGCTCCTGAAGACGCAGGAGGTGCCCTCCGGTCACAATCCGGACGACTATGTGACGCGCCGCGTGTTCGCGCCCTCGCATGACGGGGCCTCCGTGCCGGTCACGCTGCTCTACCGCCGCGATGTGGTCCTCGATGGCTCGGCGCCCTGCCTGCTCTATGGCTACGGCGCCTACGGCATGTCCATTCCCGCCTCGTTCAACACCAATTGCCTGTCGCTGGTAGACCGTGGATTCGTCTATGCTATCGCCCATATCCGCGGCGGCAAGGACAAGGGCTTTGCCTGGTACGAAGACGGCAAGATGGAGAAGAAGACCAATACGTTCAAGGACTTCATCGCGGCTGCCGACTACCTGAACGAACAGCGCTTCACCTCCTACGAAAACATCGTCGCCGAGGGCGGATCGGCCGGCGGCATGCTGATGGGGGCCGTCGCCAACATGGCGCCGGAGAAATTCGGCGGCATCATCGCGGCCGTCCCTTTCGTGGATGTGCTGAACACCATGCTCGACGATACGTTGCCGCTGACCCCGCCGGAATGGCCGGAATGGGGAAATCCCATCGACGACGAAGCGGCCTATCACCACATCGCCAGCTATTCGCCTTATGACAATGTTGCTGAAAAACCCTATCCCGCGCTCCTCGCGCTCTCCGGCCTCACCGATCCCCGTGTGACCTACTGGGAACCGACCAAATGGGTGGCCAAGCTGCGCGACAAGACCGCGGGCAACCAGCCGATCCTGCTCAAAACCAACATGGGCGCCGGCCACGGCGGCGCGTCCGGACGCTTCCAGCGACTGGAAGAGATCGCGTTCGAATATGCCTTTGCGATCAAGGTGGCGCGGAAGATGTGAGGGGGTAAAGGGCGGGAAAGAAAGACCTTCCGCCACCCTGCACACGCACATGCACCGGCTCGAAAGTACAGCGCGGCGCCCTATAACCCCTCCCATGGCCACCATTCCGGTCGGTCCGGTTCGGGGGTGTCATGCTCAGGTCGAAGCGTCTCTGGCAGGTGGTGCGGCTGTCGCGGCGGTTGTGGGTGCGGGCAACGCTCTATTGTCTGGCCGGCGTGGCGACGGCACTGGTCGCGGTGGTTCTCGGCCCCTTCATTCCCGAAGACATGACGCGGGCCTTCGGGGCGGATGCGGTCGATCCGATTCTGACCATCATCGCCTCCAGCATGCTCGCCGTCACCACCTTCTCGCTGTCGACGCTGGTTGCCGCCAGCGCGGCGGCTGCGAGCGGCGCGACGCCGAGGGCAACGAGCCTGCTGCTCGAGGACACCACGGCCCAGCGGGCGCTCTCGACATTTCTCGGCACGTTCCTTTTTTCGCTGGTCGGCCTGATTGCGCTGCATGCCGGGCTTTATGGCGGTGGCGGGCGGCTCGTCCTCTTTCTCGTCACGCTCGGTGTGATCGCCGTGATCGTGCTGACGCTGCTCCGCTGGATCGATCATCTCTCGACCCTCGGCCGGATCAGCGAGACCATCGACCGGGTGAAGACAGTGGCCATATCGGGCATGCGCGACCATCTCGAGGATCCGCTGCTCGGCGGCGCACCGGCGGGCCTTCTTCCGGCCGGTGCCGCGCCGGTTTCGCCCACCGGGGTCGGGTATCTACAGCATGTCGATATGCCGCGATTGCAGGCGCTCGGTGAAGCGGGCGATCTGGATCTGCATCTGGTCGCGCGTGCCGGCACATTCTGCTCGCCCGGCACGCCGATGATCTACGTTCGGACGCGCGCGACAGGCGAGCTCGAACCCAAGGTGCGGCAAGCCATTCTCGACGCCCTGACCATCGGCCCGCGCCGCACCTTCGAACAGGATCCCCGTTTCGGTCTGATCGTGCTGGCGGAGATCGCCTCTCGCGCCCTTTCTCCGGCCGTCAACGATCCCGGCACGGCAATCGACGTCCTGACGACGATGGTGGAGGTGCTCGCCCTGGAGCCAACGGCAAATCGCCTGCGGGATGTGCCGGAGTTTCCACGCGTCCACGTCCCGCCTCTGGCACTTCGCGATATGTTCGAGGATGCCTTCCTGCCGATTGCGCGCGACGGCGCCGGGAACGTCGAGATCGGCATCCGCCTGCAAAAGAGCCTGCGGGCGCTGGCCAGCCTGCCCGGCGGACGCCTGCACACCATCGCCCGCGAGATTGCCGTCGCCAGCCTGACGCGCGGACTGGAAAGCCTGACCTTCGAGGCGGATCGGGAGCGGCTGAAGCGAGAGGCTTTCGTAGAACTGTAAGCTTGTTCTTCGTGGACTTCGGCGTTCTACCTCACCGGCGGTTGCAAGCTCCGCGCAGGATCCGTTCTTTAGAGAATCCTTATTCTCTCAAGGGACGCCGCCATGAAGATCGCCGATAGCCACTACACGCCTTACAGGCCAGCCTCGGGCCGGCAGTCTGCAGGCTTCGACCAGGCTCAGATCGCCCTGTCGATGCCTGTCGGGCGGCCGGACGCGCGCAATCCGGATACGGGTGGCGGCACGGACCGCTCCGCCCCCAGTGACGAAGCCGAAGCAATCGTTTTCACGGGTTATCCCATAACCAATCTCTCCGCTGCCTTCTGGACCCTCAGCGCCGACAAGCTGGAAAAACGTGACGCAGACGCGGAGAAGGCCGCGCAGGCGGCGACTGCCAAAGCGGCGGACAAGGCAGCGACCCGAGACGCGTTCATGGACTGGGCAGGAAAATCGACCGCAGAAAAGGTTCGGGAGCAGATTCTCAAAGGCCGGAACCTTTCGGAGGAAGACCTGGCCCAGATGGATCCCGCGGACCGCAAGGCGCTGGAGGCGGAGATCGCCGAGGCCATCAAACGGCAGCTCGGCCTTGAAGACGACGTCGTCAAGGAATCCGGCGCTTCGTCCGAAAGCACGACGCCGCGAGAGCAGGAGGCCTGATACCCGTCATGCCGGGCATCGCATGCCGGACCTTTCATGCCGGACCTTTCATGCCAGTGCCGCTCACCCTATCTATCGTTGAAAGACCGGTCTTCGGACCTGCCGACGACGAACGGATAAGAAGCGGAGACGATCATGGAGGCGACGAACAGGACGCAGGCGCAGACACCGCCCATCCCCTTCGACAACAGCTATGCCCGGCTGCCGGACAGCTTCTTTTCCCGCGTCGCGCCCACCCCGGTCGAGGCCCCGGTGCTGATCCGCTTCAATCGTGCGCTTGCGGAAGAGCTCGGTCTCGATGTCGCGACACTGGAGGCCGACGGCGCGGCCATCTTTTCCGGCAACACCATTCTTCCCGGTGCCGAGCCGCTGGCCATGGCCTATTCCGGTCACCAGTTCGGCGGCTTCAACCCGCAGCTCGGCGACGGCAGGGCCATTCTCCTTGGTGAAGTGGTGGACCGGCATGGAGGCCGCCGCGACATCCAGCTGAAGGGTGCCGGACCCACGCCCTATTCCCGCCGGGGCGACGGCCGCGCGGCGCTCGGCCCCGTGCTTCGGGAATATATCGTCAGCGAGGCGATGCACGCGCTGGGTCTGCCGACCACGCGAGCGCTGGCAGCCGTCGTCACCGGCGAGCCCGTCTACCGCGAAACGGTGCAGCCCGGCGCGGTGCTGACACGGGTGGCGGCCAGCCATATCCGGGTCGGCACGTTCCAGTTCCACGCCGCGCGCGACGATCAGGCTGCCGTCAAGAGGCTTGCCGACCACGCCATCGAGCGGCACTATCCTGACATCGCGCACGATCCCCGGCCTTATCTGGCCTTTCTCTCCGCCTTTGCCGACCGGCAGGCATCGCTGATCGCCCGCTGGCTTTCGATCGGCTTCATTCATGGCGTGATGAACACCGACAACGTCGCGATCTCGGGCGAAACCATCGATTTCGGCCCCTGCGCCTTCCTCGACGCCTATGATCCTGCCAAGGTCTTTTCCTCCATCGACCGCAACGGCCGCTATGCCTATGCCGCCCAGCCGGGCATCGGACAGTGGAACCTTGTGCGCCTTGCCGAAACGCTGCTGCCGCTGCTCGACACGGACGAAGAGGCTGCCGTGACCGCCGCGAACGGCGTGCTGAAGCTCTATGGCGAGCGCTTCCAGCACCACTGGCTTGCCGCCATGCGCGCAAAGCTCGGCCTCGCCGAAGAACAGGACGGCGACCTCGATCTGGTGCAGGACCTGTTGACGCATATGCATCAGGAAGAAGCGGATTTCACGCTGACCTTCCGGCGGCTGGCGGATCTCGCGGCCGACCCGTCGGCGGAAACCGCGTTCAGCGCGCTGTTCCGCAACCCCTCCAGCACCAGCCTCTGGCTCGATCGCTGGCGTCGCCGCGTGGAGACCGAAGGGCGGAGTTCTGCAGATACCGCAGCGGCCATGCGCGCCGTCAACCCGGCCTTCATTCCCCGCAACCACCGGATCGAGCAGGCCATCGCGCTCGCGCAGACGGAGGCGGATTTCTCGCTGTTCGACGCCCTGATGCGCGTCCTCGCCCGCCCCTATGACGACCAGCCCGACATGGCCACTTTCGCCGAGCCTCCGGCCCCCGGCGAGGAAGTGCTCCGGACGTTCTGCGGGACGTGACAGGCGGGGCAGGCTGCTGCTGCTGTTGCTCTGAAAGCTGCGGCATGTTATAAGTTTTTTCTCATATGAGGTGCTGAAATGGCTGTAAAAGTCCGCCCGCGGCCCGTCGAGGCGCAGGAAACACATATCGATCATCTTACGCGTATCGTTGCGGAAGCGAAGAGAGAAGAAGGTGAAGCTCTGCCCAAGATGACGCGTAAAGAGGCCCATGCTTTCTTCTTCAAAAGATAAGTCGACGTTCCTACCGAATTAGATCTGTGAGATGAGCCGGGAATGCTGAGCGCAAAGACGGACTCCCGAATTGCGCCCAAACCTCTCAAAATTGTTCTGTCTCCACATTTTCGGCCTGATCTGTACTTCCGGGGAAAACCCCATCTTTAGGAAAATTTCCTCGATATTCTTCTCGCGATCCAGAACGGTACATCTCTTCCTAAATGGGCTTACCGCCGTGATCTGGATACGACAGACGACGCCCTTCTCGAGCGCGAGGGCATCATGCATCTTCATCTGGGCTCACAAAGTTCGAACGAGCTTCTCTTTCTGCTGCAGTTTGATGATCACGTGACGTTTCTGGAAATCAACGACCACCGGCATTTTCAAACCGATCCACCGGGAACCTTGCTTGTCAGGCTCCACCAGGCAAAGGTCGCCGCTTTTCATGCAGAGCTGGCGGAGCAGCAAGAGGAAATTGCGGACCGCTTGAGACACGAGGCAGCGGAAAAGCGGGCTGCGCGGGTGAAGGCTGTGAAAGCCGGGATCAAGCCGCGAACGTCGTAGGTGCGATCATCCTCGCCTGCTTTTCGAGAGGCACCCATCTCCGTCATAACCGTACGCTGGCCGACCCGAGGCCGCGGATTGTGCACTGCGACATTGACCCATGCGAAACTTGCCCTAATTTCGCCATAACGGAGTCCGGATCTCGATCGGGCTTCGACTGCGTGATGTCTTGAGCCGCGATCGCAGCGGAGATGACATGATGCGGTATTTTCAACGTTTTAGGGCGACCGCAGTGCACTACCTAACGCGTGCGGCGTTCTGATATCGATACTGACGGGGCGCATGTCGTGGCGCCAGGAGTCTCTTCCATGATCATCTTTACGTCTGTCCTTTTTGCGCTGATAGGACTGGGGCTGACCGGCTTCGGCGCCTGGCTCGCCGTTCTCGGCGGCAGCTGGTACTATGTGCTGGCCGGTCTGGCCTTTCTGGCAACCGCCGTTCTGCTCTCGCGCCACAGGTCATCGGCGCTCACCGTTTATGCGGTGTTCATCGTCGCCACGCTCGCCTGGGCGCTTTGGGAAGTCGGTTTCGACTGGTGGCAGCTTGGCCCGCGCGGCGGTGTCGTCATCGTGCTCGGCCTCTGGCTGCTGCTCCCTTCCATCCGCAAGCCCCTCGGCTTCACCAGCCCCACGGGCCATGTCTACCGCGCCAGCGGCTGGCCCCTCGGGCTTGCCGTCGTGCTCTCCGTCGCGGTCGCGGTCTATTCGATGACGCAGGACCCGCTCGACAAGGCAGGCGCGCTGCCGACCACGGTTGCCAATGCGACGCCTGCGCTTGGCGGCAATGTGCCGGATGGCGAGTGGCATCAGTATGGACGCACGCAATATGGCCAGCGCTATTCGCCGCTGACGCAGATCACCTCGGCCAACGTCTCGGACCTCAAGGAAGCCTGGCGCTACCAGACCGGCGACGTGAAGCTGCCGCAAGACGTGGGCGAGACGACCTATCAGGTGACCCCGCTGAAGATCGGCAACACGCTCTATGTCTGCACGCCGCACAACTGGGCGATCGCCATCGATGCCGCCACCGGCAAGGAAAAGTGGAAGTTCGACAGCAATTCCGGCATGAATCCGGACCGTCAGCACCAGACATGCCGCGGCGTCAGCTATTATCAGGATGCCGCCGCCGCACCGGGAAGCGCCTGCGCAACCCGCGTCTACCTGCCGACCTCGGATGCCCGCCTGATCGCACTCGATGCCCAGACGGGTCAGGTCTGCACCGGCTTTGCCGATCAGGGCACGCTGCATCTGGAGACCGGCATGCGCTATCAGCCGGCCGGCTATTACTACTCCACCTCGCCGCCCGTGATCACCGGAAACAAGATCATCATCGGCGGCGCCGTCAACGACAACTATTCGACGCAGGAACAGTCGGGCGTTATCCGCGCCTTCGACGTCAACACGGGCGCGCTCGTCTGGAACTGGGACTCAGGCAACCCCGACGTCACCACGCCCCTGCCGGAGGGCCAGCACTATACGACGAACTCGCCGAACAGCTGGTCGGTGTTCTCCTATGACGAAGCCCTCGGCCTCGTCTACATCCCGCTCGGCAACCAGGTTCCCGACCAGCTGGGCATGGGCCGCAGCGAGAATGTCGAGCGGTTCTCCTCCTCCATCGTCGCGCTCGACATCAATAGCGGGCAGCTGCGCTGGGTTCGCCAGACCGTGCATCACGACCTCTGGGACATGGACGTTCCCGCCCAGCCCGTGCTGCTCGACATCGACGGTCGCCCGGCGCTCGTCGGCCCGACCAAACAGGGCGATCTTTACGTGCTCGACCGCCGCACAGGCGAGCCGATCATTCCTGTGAAGGAGATCCCAGCACCCTCGGGCGCGATCCCGGAAGACTTCACGTCGCCCACGCAGCCGATCTCCGACCTGACGTTCTCGCCGCCGCCCCTGACGGACAAGAACATGTGGGGCATCAGCATGTTCGACCAGCTGGCCTGCCGCATCGAATTCGAACGGCTGAAATATGAGGGCCGGTACACGCCGCCATCGCTCGAAGGCTCGCTGATCTATCCCGGCAACTTCGGCACCTTCAACTGGGGTTCCGTCGCGGTCGATCCGGAAAAGCAGCTGATGTTCGGCATGCCGACCTACCTCGCCTTCACCTCGCAGCTCGTGCCGCGTGACCAGATCCCGCCAAAGGGACAGGACCAGAAGGGCAGCGAGCAGGGCCTGAACCGCAATGACGGCGCACCCTACGGCGTGCTGATGGGACCGTTCCTCGGACCGCTCGGCATTCCCTGCCAGGCACCGCCATGGGGCTATGTCGCGGGCGTGGATCTGAAGACCGGCGAGATCGCCTACAAGCACCGCAACGGCACCGTCTACGACATGACGCCGCTGCCCCTGCCCTTCAAGGTCGGCGTGCCCGGCATCGGCGGCCCGATGATCACCAAGGGCGGCGTCGCCTTCCTCGGTGCAGCCGTCGACAACTACCTGCGCGCCTATGACCTGACGACCGGCAAGGAACTCTGGCGCGGCCGCCTGCCCGCCGGCGGCCAGTCCACCCCCATGACCTACAGCACCGACGACGGCACCCAATATGTCGTCATCGTCGCCGGCGGCCACGGCTCGGTGGGAACCAAGCCCGGCGACTACATCATCGCCTATACCCTGCCGAAGTAGCGGCTGGATATTGCGAGACGATCAGGCCCGGCCGCGAAAGCGTGCCGGGCTTTTTCGTAGTCCAACAGGATCACAAATTCCTACTCACACATTCACTGCATGCTCCTTGGTGCTTTGACGGTTGTTATCGCTGACGGGGTAAATGCTCATCGGCGAGAGCTACGGCAGTTTCTTGCGCGAGATCCGCAGCGACGCGGATGTCCGGCTGCACACCGGTTCCACCCCAATTTGTCTTCGTCATGGGGTTTCTTGCCTTACCGGTCGGGATCACGACGAAGACACCGAAACCCAAGTCGTTCAGGCCACCCGGGTTCGCTCCCCCACGGGTCCCTTCCCCGACGATCGTTGCGCGCCGCAGAACCTGCATGTCGTAGGCAAACTCTTCCGCAGCGGAATATGTCTTTGAGCTGACGAGCACGTAGACTGGCTTGTCGATGTAGGTCACCGGGGTCGCGGAACTCCAGAATTGCTCCGTTCTGAACGTCGATGTTCCACGATTGCGCCAGATCAGGTCGTTCAGGTGAACAGGCATACCCGCTGGAAGAAAGAAACTTGCGAGGTAGGCGACAGAAGCAGGGTGACCACCGCCGTTGCCCCTTATGTCGATGATCATTGCCGATGTATCCACGAGGTCATGCATCGCTTTGTCGATGGCCGGCTTGAAATCCTCAGGTGGAGGAAATCGTTTCAGTTTGATATATCCGGTCTTCGTGTCGAGCCGGCTCGCGAGGAGATCTGGCGACGGCGGCACCGAGGACGGCGTTGGCTGGGCGAACGGGGACCCGGCAATCACGCGAACATGACTGTCGCCTGTCAGGTCTTGCAGTTGGGTTGTCAATTTCGAAGCGAACGCATCGGTATCGGCTATCTTGTCATAAGCCTTTGCGGCGAGCGCTCCCTCCAGGACCTCTGCTGCTTTCTCACCTTCCGTCTGCAGAACATAGCCTGCGCGCAACTCTGTCGTAATCCCTTGAATGAGGTGGGCGACAGCTGCGCGGTCTAGAGATCCATTTGCGGGCAGATCAGACTCGACCGCCGCCTTCGTGACGACTGGGGCCAGCGTCACCACGAATGCTGCAATGAATGGTGTTAAACGGAGCATTTTTCCCTCCTTAATGATCATGATGAGCCAGATCCAAGAATGACGAACGCCTCATGTCGCCGCAGTGCCCTGCGGCTTCTGACGTCAACCGTCATGCAGACATCAGGTGAAAGACATTGTATTAAAACCCGCAACGGCAATCTACGGTTATTCTAAATTACAGTATTTTTTTATTCTGCCGTGCCTTTGCTCGTGTCTGGTCTGTGGGAAAACGGTCCTCCTTGCCCCCTCCACCCACCTCCAGAGATCCCACGTCATCGCGATTACCCACCGCACGGGCATGATTGAGCCCGGAGACACGGTGGTGCGCATCGGGGCAGAGGCGCAAGAGCAGCGGGGGAACAGACCGAGGGAGGGCCAGATTGAGGAGTAGCCGAGAGGTTGCAGCGACGCGCCACGGAGGATATGTCAGGCCCAGCGACCTGTCGCTCTCCAGCCGCCGTCTGCCGTCGGATCGCTTGCCGATCGGACCCCTGACAGTCGCTCGGGCCTTACCCGGCAGATCGCAATTCTACTGCACCACGCCTTCAATCGGGATCGACCTCAGGATAAATGACGCAGCCGCTATAAAGGGTTACAGCGAGGCCGAATGCGTCCGACATGACGCATGGCGCTGTAGGCCTCATGCCTTTCGCAACGGCGCGCACGCTTGCCGTCGCACGCTGCGAACAAGAACAAAGAGCCGGAGCTTTCGCCGTACCGCTCAGTTTGCGGAGAAAGTTTCAGACGCAATGAACGGACGCATTCATGACCTCTTCCCTTTCTACGCCATCGCTTTCCACACCATCGCCGGCAGCACCCGACCAGCGCACGCGCCTCAAGTCCATCATCGGCGGTTCGGCGGGCAATCTTGTCGAGTGGTATGACTGGTATGTCTATTCCGCTTTCACCCTCTATTTCGCGCCGGTGTTCTTTCCCTCGGGCAACCAGACGGCCGAGCTTCTCAGTGCGGCTGCGGTATTTGCGGTCGGGTTCCTGATGCGGCCCATCGGCGCCTGGTTCATGGGCATCTATGCCGACCGCAAGGGGCGCAAGGCCGGGCTGACCTTGTCGGTGACGCTGATGTGCCTGGGTTCGCTGATGATCGCGGTGACACCCGGCTATGCGACGATCGGCATAGCAGCGCCCGCGCTGCTCGTGCTCGCCCGGCTGTTGCAGGGCATCAGCGTCGGTGGCGAGTATGGCGCGAGCGCGACCTATCTCTCGGAAATGGCGGGGCGCAACCGGCGCGGATTCTTCTCCAGCTTTCAGTATGTCACGCTGATTTCCGGACAGCTGGTTGCCCTGATGGTGCTGCTGGTCCTGCAGCGGCTGCTGACGCCGGAGGAACTTTCCGCCTGGGGCTGGCGCATTCCGTTCTTCATCGGCGGCGTACTGGCCATTGCCGTGTTCTACATCCGCCGCGGGCTTGCCGAAACGCAATCCTTCCACAACGCGGCCCATGCAAGCAATGCCGGCAATGCTTCGGGAACCACAGATGCGGCACCGCCGAAATCCAGCGGCTTCGCGCTCTTCAAGCATTACCCGCGCGAGGCGCTGATGGTGCTGGCGCTGACGGCCGGCGGCACGCTCGCCTTCTATGCCTATACGACCTATCTCCAGAAGTTCCTCGTCAACACATCCGGCTTCTCCAAGGAGGCCGCGACCGAGATCACCACGGCAGCGCTGTTCGTCTTCATGCTGTGCCAGCCGCTGGCGGGAATGCTCTCCGACAAAGTGGGGCGAAAGCCGCTGATGGTGGTCTTCGGCATTCTCGGCACGCTCTTCACCTATCCGATCTTCTCGGCCCTTTCCGGCACAACGGATGCCATGACCGCCTTCTTCCTCGTCATGGCGGGCCTGCTGATCGTCACCGGCTATACCTCCATCAATGCCGTGGTGAAGGCGGAGCTGTTTCCCGCGCATATCCGCGCGCTCGGCGTCGCCCTGCCCTATGCGCTGGCCAACACGATCTTCGGCGGCACGGCCGAGTTCGTGGCGCTGAAGTTCAAGCAGATGGGCCACGAGAACTGGTTCTTCTGGTATGTCACGATCATGATCGCGCTGTCGCTGATCGTCTATGTCAGGATGCGCGACACGCGGCACAACAGCCAGATCCAGGAGGATTGAAGATCGGGGCGATTGCGCAGGCTGTAACGGTGGAAAGCCTGCCTGCCGGCCCTTATCTCTCGGTCAGGCGGCCGCACTGTGCCGCACGGAGAACAACCCATGTATTCCATCGGCGATCTGTCGCGGCGCACCGGCGTGAAGGTGCCCACCATCCGCTACTACGAGCAGGCCGGACTGATCGCGCCGGCGGAGCGGACCGAAGGCAACCAGCGGCGCTATGAAAAGAAGGCGCTGGATCGTCTCGCCTTCATCCGCCACGGGCGCGATCTCGGCCTGTCGATCGAGGCGATCCGTGACCTGATCGATCTCAGCGACCACCCGGAAACGCCGTGCGCCCGCGCCGATGCCATCGCCGCCGGGCACCTTGCCGCCGTGCGGGCGAAAATCGCGCAACTGCAACGGCTGGAGCACGAACTGGAGCGGATCGTTTCCCATTGCGCCGGCCATACGGTGGAGGATTGCTACGTCATCCGCGCCCTGTCCGACCACGGGCTGTGCGACGGCGACCATGCGCAGCCGCTGGAAGAGCGGCTGGTTCCGGCACGGTGAGATATGCTACCAGGTGAGAAAGCCGACCGGTTGACAGGGCTCGCAAAAGGGATCATGAATTGCACATGATCACGACCGCAACCCGTGCCCGCTGGTATTTTACGCTGCATTCATAGATGCGGCTGTCTGATCACGTTCAACAAGCCGCCGCCAGGCGGCTTTTGTTTTGAATGGTGCCTGGGGCGGATCAGCTTCAGGAATATTCGATGCCCACCTTGTCTTCTCCGCCTGCCACGACGTCGGCCGTACCTCCGGCTCACGCCGTATTGCGCCATCCCGAAGGGCTGGACGCGCAGCCTGACACCACCCCCAGCCGTGCGCCGCTGGTGACCATCCGCTCCGCGCGGGCCGGCGACATCCCCGCACTCTGCGGCATGATCACCGACCTTGCCGCCCATCATGGCGACGCCGCACCGCTCGACGCGGACACGCTGGAGCGTGACCTGTTCGGCCCCGTGCCGTGGATCACCGCGCTCGTGGCCGAAGCCGGCGGCGTGTTGATCGGCTACGCCATTCTCGTCCCCCTCTACAGGGCGCAACTCGGCGTGCGCGGCATGGACCTGCACCATCTCTTCGTAAGCGATGCCCATCGCGGCACCGGCATCGGCCGGCATCTCGTGGCAAAGGCCCGCGAAGAAGCCCGCCGCGCCGGCTGCGCCTACCTCTCCGTCAGCGCCGCCACCGGCAATATCAAGGCGCACCGGTTCTACGAGCAGCAGGACTTCACGCCCGGCCCGGTGACGGGGATGCGGTATGTGCAGGCTTTGCGGTGAGGGTGGGCTTCTCCAGCGCCGGTCGGTCATGATGGCGTATGTTTCGCCCATCATGACCCGCGCGAGACAGGCATCCATGCCGAACCCGCTTCGACCATAGGCGTGGCGCGCAACGGCGCTGCGTCAAAGGTCGTCCCGCTCCTCGGCTGCGGCTTCGGCACGGCGTTCGGCGATCAACTCTTCGGACACCAGCACGTCCCCCGTATTCAGTCCCTTGACCGCGTCCTGCAACGCCTGAAGAGCCTCAATCTGGGTCATGACCGGTTCACCATGCTTGTCGGTATCGGTTGTCCGCCCGTTCATATCCAGCCCCATTGTCACCCTTCCCTCATGCATCGTCCGTCGCAGCCTCCGCCAGCACGTCGGCCGCCCACTGGTTGAGGCTCTTGCCGGAAAGTGCTGCGGCACGGGCAGCCTTGGCATGGATCTCGGGATCGACGCGAAACATCATGCGGCCGGAATAGGGCTTCTGCGGGTCCCTGCCGGCCTTCGCGCAGGTCTCGACGTAATCGTCCACGGCCTCATGAAACGCCGCTTTCAGGTCGGATACCGTATCCGCATGAAAACCGACGCCATCCGTGATGCCGGCGAGACGGCCGAAGAAGATCTCGTCCTGCGCATCGTATTCCACGCGAGCGAAATAGCCTTTGTACGACATGACGTTCACGGTTGACCTCCAATGCGCTTTATAAAATCACGCGCCGCCCGAACCTGATAGCGCTTGGCTTCCTTGGCGGGATGCGGTCGGTGAAAGCTTTCGATCTCGGACCCGCTGATGAACCTCACACGGGAGCCCGACCCTTCCAGAATCTCGCAGCCGAGAGCAATGCGAAGCGCCTCGATATCCGCCCACGCAATCGTGCCAGACACCGGCTCTGCAAAGACAGACAGCAGGATCTTGCGATGCCGGTTGTTCATAGCGCATCCTATCCAATGCTTGCATAATCTGCAAGCTCTACCGCGCCGGCACCGCCTTGAGATAGGCTGCGATCGCCTCCCGGTCGGCGGCGGGGAGTTTGGCGATGTTCTGCACGACCTCGGCCATGGAGCCGCCGGCGCTGTCGAAGTCCGGGGTGAAGCCGGATTCGAGGTAGTTGGCGATGTCGGCTTCCGTCCAGTTGCCGATCGCTTTCGAGCCGGGGGTGATGTTGGGAATCTGGCCTTCACCCTCCGGGTTCGGCGCGCCGGCGAGCCAGAGATCGGGGTCGAACCCACCGAGCGCGTTGCGTGGCGTGTGGCACTCGCCGCAATGGCCGGGGCCTTCCACGAGATACTGTCCGCGCACCAGCTTCGCATTGGCCTGATCGACAGGCACACGCGGCTTGTCGCTGTAGAAAAGCAGCTTCCAGCCACCGAGCGACGCCCGGATATCGTAAGGAAACGGGAGCTCGTGCGGCGGCGCGACATTGGGGCTCTTCGGCAGCGTCCTGATATAGCCGAAGAGGTCGTTGACGTCCTTCGGCGTCAGCCGGGCGTAGGAACCATAGGGAAAAGACGGGTACAGATGCTCGCCATCGGGGCCGACGCCGCGCGTCATGGCGTCACCGAACTGGGCAAGCGTCCAACGGCCGATGCCGGCGGTGTCGTCGGGCGAGATGTTGGGCACGTGGAAGGTGCCGAACGGACTTTTCAGCGGCAGGCCGCCTGTCAGCACCAGCTTGGCATCACCCTCCGCGCCGGGCGCCGCATGACAGCTGGTGCAGCCGCCGGCCCAGAACACCTGTTCGCCATTGGCGACATCCGGCGCGCCGAGACCTTCCCAATGCGCAGCCGGCCACGGTTCGGGCTTGGTGACGAACCAGGCACCGCCTGCAACCACGACGCCGAGGAAGAGGACGGTCGAGACGAATTTCCGCGCGCGACGGGCCATGCGGCAGGTCCTTGTTGTCAGGGCGCAAGGCGGCGAGGACCTGCCCTGAACCTGTTCCGGTGTGATGGGAGGGCATGGTCTTCAGCGGAGGCCGCCCGTCGGCGACATCCGTAGAGACAGGCCGCTCTCGGTGAAGAGTGGCCTTGGTAAAGACCGGCCTCCCGCGCTTGCGGATTGCCTGTCTCTACCGGAGCGTAGTGAAGCTTGTCCGGGTCTACCGCTTACTTCTTGATGCGGTAGACCTGATGACAGTCGCCGCAATGGGGGCCGAGCTTGCCGAGCGCCACGCCGACGGCTGCCGGGTCCGCCGGAAGCTGCGCGAGCAGCATGTCGGCATCGGCACCGAGACTTGCAGCCTTGGCGTCGAAGTCGCCCTTGTTTTCCCAGATCTTCGGGCTGGCCTCGGAATTGGCGTCCGACCCCGCCGGAAACTGATCCGGAAATGCCTTGATGCTGGTGCTGATGGCGGTCAGCGATGTCTTGACCACCTCGGCATCGTAAGGCTTCTGCCCCTTGGCGATAGCCGAGAGCGCGCCCATGGAGCCGCCGATCTTCTTCATCAGGCCTTCGCGCACCTCTTGCGGCTCGGCCGCCGTCACCGCGCCTGCGGCAAGACCGGCCAGCGCCGCGGCAAGAAACATGGTTCTCAGTTTCATGAACGTCCCCTCTGGTGTCGACGCCCGTTGCGTGCGCCGTTCCCGAATGCGTGTGCGACGGAAACGTCCGATTCCCATCGGGAAGCCGGTCATTTTGTCGCATGCATCTTGGCATCTTCCTGTCGCGTTGAAAGTAAAATTTTCGCGACATTCCAACGGCGAACAGGCAATCGACAGGCGTCAGGGGCGCAGGGTTTTCGCCAGTTCGGGCCACTGCGCAAACAGCGCATCACGGGTGAGAACACCGGGCGAGGTCTTCGTCCGCGCGCGTGTGCGGATCAGCCGGGCGAAGACCACGGTCCTGTCCTTTTCCGCATTTGGCTCCGCCCAGCCGACATACCAGCCCCAGCCATGCGCATAGTCGAAGCTGCGGTCGGCGCGGCGCGGAAAGGCGGTGCCGGTCTTGCCGTGGATCGTCCAGTCACCGACGGCGCGGCTTTCCACGATGCGCTTCGCCTTTTCAAGTGCTTCGGGCCCGACCGCCAGCGTGCCGCTGACGAGGCCGCGCAGGAAGGCGACCTGTTCACGCGGGGAGACCTCGAGCGACGAGGCGATCCAGGCGCGCTCCAGGCCGTTGTCGAAGCCCGCCTCGCCGGAGAGATCGGCGTTGCCATATTTGAAGCCGCGAAGATACCGCTCCAGCGTCTCCCGGCCAAGATCACGCGTGATGCGCTGGGAGTACCAGACGACGGAGTAGCGCATCCAGTCGGCCGGGCTGGTATCGCGCAGCCAGTTGGCGCCGCCCCAGTCCGGGTCGCCCTTGTTATAAGAGAGCACCGGCGTCGCCGCATCCTTGAGGAAGCCGGTATCGTAGCCGATCACCGCGAGCGGGATCTTGAAGGTGGAGGCCGGCGTCGTGCGGGCGGCGCAATCGCCCTCCTCGATCAGCGTCTTGCCCGTGGCAGCGTCGAGCATGATCGTGCAGGTGACATCGACATCGCTTGCTGCGAGAGACGCAGAGGCGGATGCCATCAACAGGGCGAAGGCGAGAGCGAGACGACGCAAACCGGTGTTCCTTTCAGACAGGTTGTCAGACGGGGTATCAGACAGGGTGGCAACCGCGCCACTTCCGCCAGACAGGCCGGTAAAAGACGGCATGATTGCGGCGGGAAGAGCCGCCCATTCCACCTGTTGACGGATGTCCCCGCTTACTTTTCCGTCTTCAGAACGCGGCTTTCCTCCCGCCCGAAGCCCTCGATGTCCAGCCGGTCTTCATAGAGACTGAGCACGGCGAAGGCGTTGCGGTCGGGCGTATCCACCATGCCCTTGAAGGTGACGTAGTGCGTGCCATCGCACGTTACGGCGTTGCCGGCATGATTATGGCCGCAGAGCCACGCGCGCACGTTCGGATAGGTCGCCAGCATGTCGAGCAGGCGCTGCGCGTCCCAGAGGTCGTGCGCGTTTTGCGGGGCGATGGGGTAATGGCAGAGGATCACGACCGGCTCGCCGTCGTCGCGCGCATGGTCCAGAACCTCGCCGAGCCAGGCGAATTGCGCCTCGCTTAAGCCCCCGTTCCAGCGCTGGGCGTTGGCGGCGCCCTCCTCCGTCAACGCCTTCAGCCGGGCCTTCGCCTGCTCGCGCCGCGCATGTCCTTCGGGCACCGCGAACAGGCTGACCTCGCTGCCGTCGAGGATGACGACCCGGTGGCCGGCCAGCAGCAGATCGTAGTACGGCGCGGGCATGCCGAGGCGTCGATGCACGTCGCCCAGATGCTCCGCCGCTACCGAGAAATCGTGATTGCCGGGCAGGAACAGAGCCTTGTGCCGCAGACGCCGATAGACCGCCAGCGCCGGATCGAAGCTTTCCCAGTCCCGGTCGATCAGATCGCCGAGCGTGACGACGGCATCGAGCTCCCGCCCGTTGAACACGTCGATCGCCTCCTCCAGCTTGCCGAGAGACTGGCGGAAGTGACGGTCGAGCACGAGGTTCGGATCGACATCGGCATATTGCGGGTCGGCGATGATGCCGAGGCGGAGAACGGGGCTCTGTGTCATGACGGGCGCCGTAGCAATGGGAAATGACGGGACGATGACAGGTCGGAATCGATCGAATAATCGCGCCGATATCGGCGCTGCGCACGTCTGCGGGACAGTCGGCTAGAGCCCCGGCAAGGGCGGCAGGTCCGCAAAGCCCTGCAGTGTCGTGATCAGCCGGGAGTGGTCGTAGGGCTTGGGGAAGAACACGGCGCGGTCCGGCAGCTGGGCTGCGGCATTGGTGACGGCGCCTGACGTGATGATGATCTCGATCGGCGGCCAGCGGTCGCGGATGGCGGCGGCGAGCTTCAGCCCGTCCATGCTGCCGGGCATGTCGATATCGGTAAAGACGATGCGGATGTCGAGCCGCGTTTCCAGAAGGTGCACGGCCTCGTCGGCGCTGCTGGCCTCCACGACCGTAAAGCCGGCGTCCTCGATCAGATCGACCGCCATCATCCGCAGCAGCGGCTCATCTTCGACAACCAGCACGACGGATGGCGGCGGCGCTTTGGACTGTCCCATGACCTCACACTCCCCGGCACATGGCCGCGTCCGGTGCCAAGGCGCCGTGCGGAGAAAGGGAGTGAGCGAGACGTGCGTTCATGGATAAGGATGCATTCCGGGAATTGCGCTTTTCTGTTTTGAAGCGGGGCGGCAAAGCAAGCAAGCCCTTTCGCGTTTCAGCAGCCTTTTTCATGCTGACATTCTGTATGAGACCCGTCATCGTGCATTTCAATCGGTCGGCCTTCGTCCTACGCCGGCACGTTTTCATTGCGCACCGCAACCAGAAACAGCCTGGGGAAGCGCAAAAGCACGCGCCCGTCGGCAAGGGGTGGATAGGCGGCGCGGATGCGCTCCAGATAGCGCGTGAGAAACCTCTGACGAAGCTCGCCGGACAGCGGAGCGAGGTAGGGCCGCAGGCCCGTGCCCTTCACCCACTCTACGATAGCCTCGGCTCCTTCGAGCCGGTGATAATAGATCGTATGCCACACATCGACGCGGGCGCAGAGCGGCGACAAAAGGTCGATCAGCCGGCTCGGTGCGGGAAGGCTCTCGCGGTTCGGAAGGCCGGCACCGTAGGCCTGCGCAAACTCCGGTTCGGCGGCGATCTCGCGCATGGCACGGTGCGTCGGCTCGTCCAGATTATCAGGCATCTGCACGGCCAGCACGCCGCCGGGCACCAGCATGCCGGCCAACTGGGTGATGCTGGCGGCCGGGTCCGGCATCCATTGCAGCACGGCATTGGCAAAGAGCAGCGCCGGCGGTCTGTCCGGGCGCCAGTCCGTCAGGTCGCCCTGAACGAAAGGCACCTCCGGCAGGCGCTGCCGGGCCGCAGTCAGCATGTCGGCATCGCTATCGACGCCGGTCAGCTCGGCGCCCGCAAACCGGCCGGCGACCAGTTCGGTCGAATTGGCAGGACCACAGCCGATGTCGAACAGCGGACCCTCCGGCAGGTCCGGCACCTGCGCCAGAAGATCGCGCGCGGGTCGCGTGCGCTCGTCCTCGAACTTCACATATTGCGCCGCCGACCAGGCCATATCTACCCCTTTGCCGGTTTCCAGACCTTTGCGGGAAAGCGCAGCGCCTGTTTGGCAAGCTTGCCCTTCAGCCCGAGCGCCGCATCGCAGAGGCCGACGACATGCCGGTTCGGCTTGGCGTCCGGCCGCAGGGCATGCAGGGCGGCGGCGGCGTCGTCCGGATCCATGTAGCGCGCGAGAATGCCGAGCGTCAGCGCCGTGGAGCGGCCGATGCCGCGCAGGCAGTGAACGAGCAGACGCGCGTCGGCCGGCAGGCCGTCGATGAAGGCGAAGGCCTCGGTGATGGCCTGGGGCCGGGCAGCGTCACGCTCTTCGGGGTCCATCGTATCGCCGAAGATCAGCTGCAGGTGCCGGTCGTCCGGCAGGTCGATCATTGACAGGAGCTTGGTTTCCGGCGCGCGGATGGAAATGAGATGGGTCGGCGCCCAGGTGGCGCGGTTGTGCCGCGCCTCTGTCTGCGAGCTGACCATCACCGCCAGCGGCCAGCCGTTCGCATGGCCGGGATTGGGAAGCAGCACCGGCGAAAAAAGGACGTCCTCGTCCGGCTTCTGCGCTGCGCGTGCCATGATCCACCTCGTGATTCTCTGTGTGCCCCGTGCGCGAATTTATCAGCCGAAGCTGGATCGAGCAAAGTGTTCCCGCCGGAGCGGGAACTGCGGGCCGGTTCAGAACCTCGTGATGACGCTGATGCCGAGGTCGGTGGCGGTGTCCATCGTGGTCAGCGCCGGCACGGCCTCGTCCAGCGACAAATGCCGCCCGATCAGCTTCTGGGGGCTCAGCTTGCCCGATGCCACCAGCGCCAGCATCGCCTCGTAGCGCCAGGCCTGCATGCCGTGGCTGCCATAGATCTCCAGCTCCTGCCCGATGACCTGCGCCATGGGAATCTGCGGTGCCGCATGGTCGCCCAGCATCAGCCCCACCTGCACATGGCGACCGCGCCGGCGCAGGTTGCGGATCGAGTTGAAGCAGGTGACGGGAGAGCCGAGCGCGTCGATGGAGAGATGCGCCCCGCCGCCGGTGATCTCGCGCACGGCCTCGGCGACATCGCCGGTCTGCGTGGCGTCGATGGTCTGAACCGCGCCGATCTCCCGGGCAAACGACAGCTTGGTATCGGCGATATCGATCGCGATCACATTCGCGCCCATGGCGGACGCGATCATGACGGCGGACAGCCCGACACCGCCGGCGCCATGCACCGCCACCCATTCGCCGCCGCGCACGCGGCCCTGATCCACGATCGCCCGGAAGGCGGTCGCAAACCGGCAGCCGAGGCTTGCCGCCGTTGCCGCATCGATGCTGTCGGGCAGGAGCACGAGGTTCTCGTCGGCAAAGTCGATGGCCACATATTCGGCAAACGAGCCCCAATGGGTGAAGCCCGGCTGGAACTGGTTGGGGCAGACCTGCTGATTGCCGGAGTGGCACTCGGAGCAGCGCCCGCAGCCGGAGACGAACGGCACCGTCACGCGGTCGCCCGTCTTATAACGCATGACGCCGCGGCCCGTGGCCACCACCGTTCCCGCCAGCTCATGGCCCGGCACGTGCGGCAGGCGGATGTCGGGGTCATGGCCCATCCAGCCGTGCCAGTCGCTCCGGCAAAGCCCCGTTGCCTCGACCTTGATCACCACGCCGCCATCCCCGGGCGTCGGGTCCGCCACATCGCGGATCTCTGGCGTCTTCCCGAACGTGTCGAAATACATGGCGCGCATGGCGGTCTCCGATAGGTTTGGGGCTCGTGTTTCCATGTGCCTAGCGCAAACATGACCGGCCGGCATAGCCCCCAAAACCGGCCGATCAGAATTTTTGAACGATCCATTCACCCCTGTTCTCCGTTTTCCGGCTATGCGACAAGACAGGACGAGAATGTCGGCGCCCGCGAACAGACCCGGGACGGCATTCAATGTCAGGGCGAGACCCCGGGACGACAAGCAAGGAGAACATCATGGCCGTCGATACGTCACCGCGCAGCACCACCTGGACCTTCGTCGATGGCGAATGGGTGACGGGCAACCCGCCGCTGATCGGGCCGACCTCGCACGCCATGTGGCTCGGCACCACCGTGTTCGACGGCGCCCGCTGGTTCGATGGGATCGCGCCGGATCTCGACCTGCACTGCCAGCGCGTCAACCGCTCGGCGCTGGCGCTCGGGCTGGAGCCGGTCGTCGCGTCGGACGATATCGAAGGCCTTGCCTGGGAGGGCGTCAAGAAGTTCGACGGTCAGACCGCCATCTACATCAAGCCGATGTACTGGGCCGAACACGGCATGCCGGGCTCGGTCGTCGCCGCCGACCCCGCCTCCACGCGCTTCGCGCTCTGCCTGTTCGAGGCGCCGATGAACACCGCCCAGCCGTCCTCGCTGACCGTCTCGCCCTATCGCCGCCCGAGCGCGGAAGTCGCGGTCACCACGGCGAAGACCGGTGGTCTTTATCCCAATTCCGGCCGAATGATCATCGAGGCCCGCGCTCGCGGCTTCGATAATGCACTGGCGCGGGACATGAACGGCAACGTCGCGGAAACCGCATCCTCCAACATCTTCATGGTCAAGGACGGCGTCGTCTTCACCCCGCTCGCCAACGGCACGTTCCTCGCCGGCATCACCCGCTCCCGCGTGCTCAACCTCCTGCGCCGTGCCGGGCTCGACGTGCGGGAGATGACGCTGACCGTGGAAGACTTCCTGTCCGCCGACGAGATTTTCACCTCCGGCAACTACTCAAAGATCGTCCCCGTCGTCAGGCTCGACGACCGCCACCTTCAGGAAGGCCCCGTGGCCAAGAAGGCGCTGGAAGTCTACATGGACTGGGCGCACGGGAACGGGTCGGATTTCTGAGGGGCTCGCATGTAGAGCAGCCCCTCATCCGGCTGCCGCCACCTTTTCCCCGTTCTCACGGGGAGAAGGGAGATGGGGCGAGCGCTCGCTTGTCTCTTGAAGGTTGACGATAGGGGCAGAAGCCGCGCCACAGGTTCCTTCGCCCCGCCTGCGGGGAGAAGGTGGCGGCAGCCGGATGAGGGGCTGCCAAACTCGCTGACGCAGCCGTCAGGGCGCACCCTTCCCGGCCCCCGTCGTCAGCCCGAACTCCCGCATATCCTTGACGCTGAGATAGGCCAGCCGGTCCGGGGGCGTGTCCATGGCGCGCTGCCAGAGGCCGGGCTTGATACCCATGGCGTCGAGGTGGCGGGTGATGGTGGCGGTGGTGCGCTGGGCCTCCGACATCGCCATTTCCGGCGAGAGCTTTTCACGCGTGCCATTGAAGATCTGGTGAACGCCGACCACGGCGCCCTCGGCCACGGTCCTCTCCACCCCGCCCGCCAGCAGCAGGGGGCAGGAGGACGCGCACAGCGCGCCTTTTTCCACGACGGTATTCAGCTGCCGCTCGCGGATCAGCTTCGACATGGCAAGCGCGTCGCTGACGGAGCCGCCGGGCGAATCGAGCTGCACCACCTTCACATATTCTCCGCGCGCCTCGATCTCGGCGGCAAAGCGCGTGGCCGAACCGGGATCGATGGCGCCCTTGGCCAGCATGACGCCGCCGGGCTGCAGCTCGAAGCGGATGGCCTGCCTCAGGGTTTCCGGGTCGGTCTTCACATCGCCCGGCGCATCCTCCGGCTCGCCGGTGGTCAGCGCCGGCGGCAGCACCGGTTCGCTCGCCGGGCTTGCCGGGTCATAGGCGGGGACAAGGGCCGCCTCCTGACTGATCGTGCGCCAGTCCATCACCACGAAGACGAGAGCGGTCGCCAGCAGGCCATAGAAAAACGCCCGCATCATCTGTCCGTCATCCAGCCGGGAAAGACGCTCAACGACTGATGTGTAGCGGCTTGCAAAACCTTGGGCCTGCAAACCGGGGCCCTGCAAACCTAAGCCCTCCACCGGGCGGCGACCGAGAACGGAGCGGGCCTTGTCCGGCTCTGCCGTCTCCTTCGCTCCCGTCAATCCATCCGCGTTCCCGGTCAGGCTCATGCAGGCGCTCCCGAGCGCGGCGCCTTTGGCGGGCCCTTGGGGGCGAGATCGAGACTGGTGATGTTGGTCGGTTCGACGGAGGCGGGCTCCGACGTCTCGGAAGGTGGCGCGACAGACTGACCGCGCACGATCGCCTCGATATCGACGCCGCTCCGGGCAAGCGCCCGCTGCACCTCGATCGCGTCCAGAAGCTCGGCTGCGGTGATGCGCTGCGCGAACGGCATGGTCTCCTCCTGCCGCCGCAGCGCCGCATGCACGATGGACAGCATGAAGACGAGCACGGCGGGCAGCAGGTCGATCGAGATGGCGCCGGCCCAGCTCGGAATGAAATCCGACGCATAGCGCAGAACCGCCTCGGCCGACGAAAGCGGCACGAAGCGCCGATCCGCGACCGGCTCACGCGCAAGGATCTCGTCTGCCGCGGTCGACAGCACCTTGGATTGGGCCGCGACGGAGGAGCGGATCGTTTCCATCACCCGGCCCTGCCGGTCGGCAAGATCAGGCGCATCGCCATCCGCTATGGGTGCGATGAAGCCGAGCGACAGGTCCTCCGCCGCGCGCTTGACGGAGGGTGCGATGGAGGTCTGCTGCAGCGAGGTGATGACGCCCGAAAGCGCCACGACTTCGGCCGAGAACTGGTCGGCGCGCGGGTCGATGGCGCCGGGGGCCGAGACCAGCGTTCGCATCGTTTCCAGATGCTTGCGGCCATCGTCGAAAAGGGTGGTGACGCGCTCGCGCGAGGCGGTGATGCCGTTTTCAAGTTCCGTCAGCTGGGCTGCCATCTGCGACAGCAGCTGCACGACGCTCCCGGCACCCGTGGTGCCCGTCAGCGCGCCGGTTTCACGCTCCTGATCGGCCAGCCGCTGGAAGCGCTCCTGCGTCCGCTGGATGTCCGGCAGCAGGCTCTGTGCGGCCAGCGCATTCTGGTGCGCCTTGTCGAGATCGGCCGTATAGTCCTCCAGCGTCTCCGCCAGATGCTGCTCCAGCGCCGCCGAGCCGGCAAGGGCTGCCGCATTCAGCCAGCTCGACATGGCGATGATCATCGCACAGCCGAGCGCCATGACGCCGATCATCGCGCCGCGCCCGGCCCGGCCGGTGACATGCGGATAGAACCGCGCCATGTAGCTCCAGAACGCATAGATCGCGACGGAGACGGCGCTGGAGTAGATCAGCGCAGCGAAGAACACGGCGGTCGCCGAGCCATCGAGGATCGAGCGGACGCCGAGATAGGTATAGACGCCGGAGGCCAGCGCCAGCACGGCCAACGCGAAACGCGTCATGGTTTCGACGGCCTCGATGCCGTCCTGCAATCGATGCGAAGCGCCAAGCGCCATGGAGGATTCCCTTGGGTTTGGAAAGTCTTAACAGGGACTTAAGAAACGGGCGAAATGAAGGCCAGAAGAGCGGCGTTCCGGGGGTTCGCAGTGGCATCCGCCGTCCGATGACGCAGTCGTGAAGGACACCCGGGAGAAAACCATTTCGCAAGGGACCGTGAATTTAGCGGTGACGCCGGTTGCCTCGCGTGGTCGGGGTGCCTATGTTCCCCTGACGATTTCGTGAATGAATTCCGATGCCAAGAGGAGAACCGCCATGGCTTTCGAACTTCCCCCGCTTCCCTATGACTACGATGCGCTTGCACCCTTCATGTCGCGCGAGACGCTGGAATATCATCACGACAAGCACCATCAGGCCTATGTGACGGCCGGCAACAAGCTCGCGGAAGAAGCCGGCCTTGCCGACCTCTCGCTCGAAGAGATCGTCAAGAAGTCCTACGGCACCAACCAGCCGCTCTTCAACAATGCCGGCCAGCACTACAACCACCTTCACTTCTGGAAGTGGATGAAGAAGGGCGGCGGCGGCACCTCGCTGCCGGGCAAGCTCGACGCGGCCATCAAGTCCGACCTCGGCGGCTATGACAAGTTCAGGGCCGACTTCATCGCGGCCGGCGTCGGCCAGTTCGGCTCGGGCTGGGCCTGGCTCGCCGTCAAGGACGGCAAGCTGCAGATCGCCAAGACCCCGAACGGCGAAAACCCGCTGGTTCATGGCGCGACCCCGGTTCTTGGCGTCGACGTGTGGGAACACTCCTACTACATCGACTACCGCAATGCGCGTCCGAAGTACCTCGAAGCCTTCATCGACAACCTGATCAACTGGGACTACGTCCTGGAGCTTTACGAAAAGGCAGCCTGATCAGGCTTGGGTTTCATGAAAAGCGGGGCTCTCGGGTCCCGCTTTTTTTTCGTCCTTTTCATGCCCTGGCGCTATGTTGCAGCGCCGGACACAGGTTTTCCGAACCCGTCCTAAACCGGGTCGGTAACCTTTACGACAGGTACTGCATCCAGCTTGGCCTTCGTTTCTCCGCCAAGAGCTTGCGGGGCGGGATGATCGCCGTGGAGACGGCGGATTTCGTCGGCGACGAGGGCCTGAAGACGCCAGAGGTTGCGGTCGTGGATACCGACGGCTTCGAGGTGAAGGACGGTGTTGTAGAGATATTCGGCGCAGGAGCCGACATGACCGCAGGCGCGGGCGAGGATCCGGGCGACCTCTTCCAGCGGCAGGCGGGATACAGCGTCATGGCCGGTCGATCCCAGCCAGAAACCCAGCACGTTGACCGGGCCTTCCGGCGTGCGGACCGGCATCCAGCGGACGGTGGAAATGGTTTCGCGGGAGGAGAGTTCACGGCGCAACAGGCGCTCGATCTGGGCGATGCGATCGCCCTCCTCAAGCCGGTAGATGACGCCGTCGCAGCGCCCGCCCGGCTCCAGCGCCATCATCAGCCCGGGCGCCTCCCGCGAGCCGCGCCAGCGGTCGATCTTCAGCGAGAAGGCACGATGCCAGCCATAGGCTGTGGCCCGGCGACTTTCGACAGAACAGAATTCCGGTTTCCAGATCAGCGAGCCATAAGCGAAGACCCAGAGCGGCGCGCCGCCTGACTGCGCATCGAGCTTCAGCGCCAGCGCCCGATAATCCTCGTCCTCCATCGGCGTGAACCGCGGATTAAGCCCCGGATCGGCCTCCTCCCGGTAGCAGAGCGCCACCAGCTCCGGCGTGAGCGACATCCGCCGCTGTTTTGCGCGCGGCGATGCGGGAGATGATGCGGACGGAATTTCGGACATGGAAGCACGTTTCCTTGCGGACATCGAAACCTCCTCCTGATGGTATCGGAGGGCGAAGCGGGTCGTCTGTCAAGACGGCGGGGAGAAGCAGCATCGATGATGCGCCGTTTTTGCCACCGCGCAGGATCACGGCGGGCGATGTCTTTACCTAATGTCTCGTGTGGCGGCTCTCAAGACGTTGCCGCTCGCTCCGGCAATGCGCCTTCGAGAGGGTCGATGCGGGCCACCAGAAAATCGATGAAGGCGCGGATGCGGGCGGCAAGGTGCTCGTGGCTGGCGAAGACGGCGTGGATGGTCTCGCTGTCGGCCGGGCGGTGCGCCTGCAACAGCGGCACGAGGCGGCCGGCATCGACATCCGGCTGGATGTGGAAAGCGCCGATGCGGCCGATGCCGACGCCATCGAGGCAGAGCCGCCGCATGATGAAGCCGGCATTGACGAGAACCGCTGGCTCGAACGGTCGCTGGATGGTCGCACCTGTTGCGGGATCGAGAAACGGCCATTCGGTGCGAATACCGGGAATATTGAAGCCGAGGCAGGCGTGCCGCGCCAGATCGGCCGGCACCTGCGGCGTGCCATGGCGGGCGAGATAGGCGGGCGAGGCGACGAGAAGGCGGTGGCTGTCGAGCAGTTTTCGCGCCTTCAGCGAGGAATCCCGCAGCGCCCCGGAGGACCGGATGGCGATATCCGTGCGGTCCCCGACCAGATCGACCACGTCGTCGCTCAGCGACAGATCGATCAGGACATGGGGATAGAGGCTGCGGAACTCGCCGATGAGCGGCAGGATGAAACGCTCGGCAAAGGCCATGAGCGCGCTGACCCGCAAGACACCGCGCGGCACGGCCTGCGTGCCGCTGGCGATGAGGCGTTCGGTTTCGTTGATATCGGCAAGGATTGTGCGGGCCCGTGCCAGATAAAGCTCTCCCTCGGGCGTCGGCTGCAATGTTCGCGTGGTGCGCACCAGGAGCCGCGTTCCCAGCCGGTCCTCCAGCCGGGCGACGAGCTTGCTGACGGCGGACGGCGACAGGCCGAGCCGACGACCTGCCGCGGAAAAGCCGCCTCCATCCACCGCCGCCACGAAGACGTCCATCTCTCCCGCGCGGTTGTCCATGTCTGGTCCTTCATGAATTCAAGTCACAGGTGATTATCCAATACAGCGGATTATCGCACAAGCGGGCTCCGCATATATCTCGGTCATCCCTTGCGGCTGGACTTCGGACCCCCGCCGCGTCCCCTCGGAACCTCATGGAGGCTCGCTATGCCCCTTGCCCTTCTCGCCTTGACAATTGCCGCTTATGCCATCGGAACCACGGAATTCGTCGTTGTCGGCCTGCTGCCGACGGTCGCTCGCGATCTCGACATCACGCTGCCGATGGCCGGCATCATCGTCTCGATCTATGCGCTCGGCGTCACCTTCGGCGCCCCCATCCTCACCGCCCTGACCGGGCGCATCGCCCGCAAACCCCTGCTGCTCGGGCTGATGGCGCTGTTCATCATCGGCAACACGCTGGCGGCCCTGTCGCCCGGCTACGGCCTTCTCCTCGTCGCGCGGGTCCTCTCGGCCTTTGCGCATGGTGTGTTCTTCTCCGTCGGCGCGACCATTGCGGCCGGGCTGGTGCCGGAAAACCGGCGGGCCTCGGCTATCGCCATGATGTTCATGGGCCTCACCGTCGCCATCGTCACCGGCGTTCCGCTCGGCACGCTGATCGGACAGACATTTGGCTGGCGCGCCACGTTTGCGGCTGTCGCCGGTCTCGGTGCCGTTGCGCTGGGCGCCATCGCGCTCCTGCTGCCGGCCAACCTGCCCGCCAGCCCGCCGGCCCGGATCATGGATCAGGTCAAGGTTCTCGGCAGCGGCCGCCTGCTTCTCGTCTTCGGCATGACGGCGCTCGGCTATGGCGGCACCTTCGTGACCTTCACCTATCTCGCACCGCTCTTGGAAGAGGTGACCGGCCTTTCCGCTTCCGCCGTCAGCCTCGTCCTTGTGCTTTATGGCCTCGCGATTGCCGCAGGAAACCTTGCCGGCGGACGCCTGGCCAACAGCAATCCAGTGAAGGCCCTCGCCTTTCTCTTCGCGGCCCAGTCGCTGGTTCTGCTTCTGCTCACCTTCACGGCCAGCGCCACCATTCCCGCACTCGTGACGCTGACCGCACTCGGCTTTCTCTCCTTCGCCACGGTGCCCGGCCTTCAGCTCTACGTGGTGGAACTGGCCCGTCAGCATCGCCCGGCCGCCGTCGATGTCGCCTCGGCGCTCAACATCGCCGCCTTCAACCTCGGCATCGCCGCCGGCGCCTGGATCGGCGGTCTCACGGTCGCCTCCTCGCTCGGCCTCGGCGCCACGCCCTGGGTCGGCGCGCTGATGGTGCTCGGCGCGCTGGGACTGACGGTGCTGAGCGGATCTCTCGATGCTCGGGAGAAGAAGGTCGAGGCCGTGCGCGCATGACATCCCCATCTGAAAGGACACCCTCCATGGACCATCGCACACTCGGCCGATCCGGCCTGAAAGTTCCTGCCTTAAGCTTCGGCGCCGGCACCTTCGGCGGCTCCGGCCCTCTGTTCGGCGCCTGGGGCACGGCGGACGAAACCGAAGCACGGCGAATGGTGGATATTTCCATCGACGCCGGGGTCACGCTGTTCGACACGGCAGACGTCTACTCGAACGGAGCATCCGAAACGGTCCTCGGCGCCGCCATCAAGGGGCGCCGCGACAAGGTGCTGATCTCGACCAAGGCCGGGCTGCCGATGGGGGACGGTGCCAACGATGCGGGGACATCCCGCAGCCGGCTGGTCCAGAGCGTCGAGTCGGCCTTGCAGCGGCTCGGAACCGACGTGATCGACATTTTCCAATTGCATGCCTTCGACGCCGCGACGCCGGTCGAGGAGGTTCTGGCCACGCTCGACATGCTCGTGCGGGCGGGCAAGGTGCGCTATGTCGGCATCTCGAACTTTGCCGGCTGGCAGATCATGAAATCGCTCGCTGTGGCCGAGAAGCACGGCTGGCCGCGCTACGTCGCAAACCAGGTCTACTACTCCCTCATCGGTCGCGACTATGAGTGGGATCTGATGCCGCTCGGCAAGGATCAGGGGCTGGGCGCGCTCGTCTGGAGCCCGCTCGGCTGGGGTCGTCTGACGGGCAGGATCGGTCGCGACAGGCCGATACCGGAGACGAGCCGCCTGCATGCCACGGCCGGCTTCGGTCCGCCGGTCGAGGACGCGCATCTCTATCGCGTCATCGATGCGCTGGAGGCTGTGGCGAAGGAGACGGAGAAGACCGTGCCGCAGGTCGCGATCAACTGGCTGCTGCAACGCCCGACGGTCGCATCCGTCATCATCGGCGCCCGCAACGAAGCACAACTCCGCGACAATCTCGGCGCCATCGGCTGGCAGTTGAGCACGGACCAGATCCGCTCGCTGGATGCGGCAAGCACGGTGACGGCACCCTATCCGCATTTCCCCTATCGCCGACAGGAAGGCTTTGCGCGGCTGGATCCGCCCCTGACCGGCTGATACGGTTTCCGGTTCATCACTGCCAGGTTCTGGTGTCTGCAACCGTTCGCCCTCTCCGCCGTCATGCTCGGGCTTGTCCCGGGCAGGGGCTGGCGTCACGGCGCCCGCATGGGTGAGCTTTACGGGAACCTTCCGCACTCGGTCCCATTACCTTTCTCTCCGGACGCCGTACATTCCAGCCGCCCGGGAAACCCAGCGCGGAGAATCCCTTGGCCGGATTTCAGCATCCTCTTGTAGAGGATCAGCGCAGCCCCCTTCCCCGCCCGGCCGCAGATCGGCCGAGCGATTTCGACACAGGAGATATGCTTATGAACATCGTCAAAGCCAATGGCGCCGAGATCCCCGCACTCGGTTTCGGAACCTTCCGCATGCCGGGACCGGAGGTTCTGGAGATCGTGCCGAAAGCCATCCAGCTCGGCTTTCGCCATGTGGATACCGCACAGATCTACGGCAACGAGGCTGAGGTCGGCACGGCCATCCAGCAGTCGGGCGTCTCCCGCAACGAGATCTTCCTGACGACGAAGGTCTGGCCGGAAAAATATGCCCGGTCGAGCTTTGCACAGTCGGTAGACGAGAGCTTGCAGAAGCTCAAGACCGACCATGTCGACCTCCTGCTGCTGCACTGGCCACGCGGAAGCTCGGTGCCGCTCGAAGAGCAGATAGAGGGATTGAACGCCGCCGTGAAGGCCGGCAAGACGCGGCATATCGGCATCAGCAACTTCAACACACAGGAGATGCGCGAGGCAAGCCGCCTGTCCGACGCGCCACTGGTGACCAACCAGATCGAGTATCATCCCTATATCGACCAGTCGAAAGTGCTGCAGACGGCGCGCGACCTAGGCCAGTCGATCACCGCCTATTATGCCATGGCCGATGGCCGGGTGCCGAAAGAGCCCGTACTGAACGACATCGGCAGCCACCACCGCAAGACCGCCGCACAGGTGGTGCTGCGCTGGCTGATCCAGCAGGACGGCGTCATCACGCTGTCGAAGACCTCGACGGAGGCGCGGCTGGCCGAGAACTTCGGCATTTTCGACTTCGAACTGTCGCTTGGGGAAATGCAGGCCATCCACGCGCTCGCCCGCCCCGACGGACGCATCGTCAATCCGGGCCATCTGGCGCCGGAATGGGACGCTGCGGCGTGAGGTAAGGGTTCGCATCGATGGAGGGAGCCGCAACGCTCCCATTCGTCATGCTCGGGCCTGTCCCGAGCATCTGCAGGGTTTCGATTTTTGTGAGGTCAGCAGATCCTCGGGACAAGCCCGAGGATGACGGAAACTCGCATCGGCGGCTGCGGGATGACCCACGAGGTCATCAAACGAACTGGCGCAGGCCCGGAACCGAGTTGATCACCGCATCAACCGTTTCGTCGCCGGCGTGCTCGCGGGCGTAGGCGAGCGTTTCCTTGGCGAGACCGGTGATTTCGCCCATGGACAGGCCCTGGCCCATCAGCTGCTGGCCAAGTGCCATGACGCCGCCGCCGACGGCGCCCATCACCTTGCCGAGAAGGCCGGGCTTGGAGCTTTCGCCGTTGAAGCGGGCGACCAGATCGGGCGCGCCGGGCACGGCTTCGATCATGCGCGCAACAGGGCCGGCATCGGCTTCGCGCTGGAGGAAGCCCAACATCATGCCGATCGCCTTTTCCGCCTTGTCCGGCTCGATGCCGACATTATCGGATACGCGGGTGACCAGTTCGCTCATGCTTTTCTCCTCGGCAAGCGCTCTAACGTTCACGTCAACGTAAAGGGATGGGAGAAGAAATCAAGCCGTCCCGGAGGGTTTTCAACGGCGCCCCGCGAAACTGCGCTGAATGGTAAATCGGTCGCCCGCCAACTGCAATGCCGGCGCTGATCGCAAAGCGCACGACAGGTGCCGAACGACGGGAAATCCGAAGCACGTTCAACGTCTGGAGGACGATCGGGCTGCGCATGTGCTTGTCTGCCTGCGGGCAACGTATAGTATCGCCGGCAAACAAGCGAATGGATACCCACATGGCAATGCTGCAGCCCGGAATGCTCTACCTCGGCACGAGCCGCAAGCCCGACGACACGCTCGACAAGGGCGAGTACCTGACCCTGAAATACGGCAACCGTCACGGGCTGGTGACGGGTGCCACGGGCACGGGCAAGACCGTAACGCTGCAGGTGCTGGCCGAGGGGTTTGCGAGTGCCGGCGTGCCGGTGTTCTGCGCCGACATCAAAGGCGATCTCTCCGGCATCGCCGCCCGCGGCGAGCCCAAGGATTTCCTCATCAAGCGTGCCGCCGAGATCGGGCTCGACCCTTACGAATTCAACCAGTTTCCGGTGATCTTCTGGGACCTCTATGGCGAGAAGGGCCACCGTGTTCGCACCACCATGTCGGAGATGGGGCCCCTCCTCCTCTCGCGGCTGATGAATGCGACGGATGCGCAGGAAGGCGTGCTGAACATCGCCTTCAAGATTGCCGACGAAGGTGGCCTGCCCCTTCTCGACCTCAAGGATCTGCGTGCACTCCTCACCTATATGAGCGAGAATGCGAGCGCGCTCTCCGCCACCGTCGGCCTGATCTCGAAGGCCTCCGTCGGCTCGATCCAGCGGGAGCTGCTGATCCTCGAGCAGCAGGGCGCCGAGCATTTCTTCGGCGAGCCGGCGCTGAAGGTAACGGACATCATGCGCGTGACGCCAGATGGCCGTGGCACGATCTCGGTGCTCGCCGCCGACAAGCTGATGATGAATCCGAGGCTCTACGGCACCTTTCTGCTCTGGCTGCTATCGGAGCTGTTCGAGGAACTGCCGGAGGTGGGCGACCCGGAAAAGCCCAGGCTCGTGTTCTTCTTCGACGAGGCGCATCTTCTCTTCAAGGACGCGCCGAAGGTGTTGCTGGAACGCATCGAGCAGGTGGTGCGGCTGATCCGCTCCAAGGGCGTCGGCGTCTATTTCGTCACGCAGAACCCGCTGGACGTGCCGGAAACCGTGCTGGCGCAGCTGGGCAACCGGGTGCAGCACGCGTTGCGCGCCTATACGCCGCGCGAACAGAAGGCGGTGAAAACCACCGCCGAAACCTTCCGTCCGAACCCGGATTTCGACTGCGCGGAGGTCATCACCACACTTTCGACCGGCGAAGCGCTGGTCTCGACGCTTGAAGGCAAGGGCGCGCCTTCCATGGTGGAGCGCACGCTGATCCGCCCGCCATCGGCCCGCGTCGGTGCGCTGACGGAGCCTGAGCGCGCGCAGGTGATGGCGCTGAGCCCCGTTGCCGGCCTTTACGACACCGATGTGGATCGCGAATCAGCCTACGAGATCCTCGCCGCGCGCGCCGCAAGAGCAAGCCAGCAGGCAGAGGCCGCACGCGAAGCGGAAACGGGGGCGGACGCAAAGCCTTCCGGCGGCAGCCGATGGACGCTGCCGGGCTTCGGCGACGATACGGAGCCGGTGCAAAAGCCCACGCGCGCCGGCACGGCAGCCAAACCCCGCAGCGCAGGGTATCAGCGGGAAACGGTGGTGGAAGCCGCCATGAAGACCGTGGCGCGAACCGTCGCCTCCTCGCTCGGCCGGGCTCTGGTGCGCGGTATTCTCGGCAGCCTCAAGCGCTAGGCAGAGATTCCCGATTCGTCACCAAAACGTCAATGGCCGGCATTTTCCAGCCTTTCCAAGGCCTTGCCGGCCGAATACTGCCAGAAGATCGTGCAAACTGACGGAGACGACTTGCAATTCGCGGGGGGATCGTCTATCTAGCGCTTATCGATCTTGCATTTTGAGCTTTGCTCCCGCGCAACGCGCCGTTCAATCTTCTCTTTCAACGTCGATCTATCACCGCGCGCACACTGCGAGCGAAACATCATCACGATTGAAAAGGAATCACGTCGTGGCAACAGGTACCGTAAAGTTCTTCAACGCAACCAAGGGCTTCGGCTTTATCGCTCCGGACAACGGCGCAGCTGACGTTTTCGTACACATCTCGGCCGTTGAGCGCGCCGGCATGCGTTCGCTGAACGAAGGCCAGAAGGTCAACTTCGAAATCGTTCAGGACCGTCGTAGCGGCAAGAGCGCTGCCGACAACCTGTCTGCAGCCTAATATACAGAATTTCGTTTCCGGCGCCTGACCATGGATGTACTGGCAGAAACCGTCGAGACGATATCGAGAAGGTCGGGAATTTCCCGGCCTTTTTTTGTGCCTGCGTGCCGCGCCCGGGTTTTCGGATGCGGAGTGTGCCGGCCGCGGGAAGCCCGTTTGGAGCCTGTCGTTTCCGCGAAACCGGCGCCCGTGTTTCCCCAACAGGCCTTACCGCCGCATCTCGCTGGCCGGATGGCTTCGCCCTGTATTTCCTGTCCCAGGCGCTTTCGATTTTCAGCACAATGCAGTAAGCTCTTCATAACACTGCAAATGCCGGCCCCGCACCGGGGCAGGCCGAGCTGAACGAGACGAACTCTGCCCTCCACAACGAAGCGATCCGTCCCCGCGGTTTTCCCCGGAGGGATCGGGGCCGCCAACCGGATGCTGCGTCAGACCGAGATCGGATCCGGTTTCAGTTTCGTGACTGCAGCCGAAACAAGGGCGAGAGTAACAGATACCAGATGCGCGATCGTGGCCGACCGGCCGTCGACGCCCCACAGATGCTCCCGAAGGAGAACGCCTTGGTTCCCGCCGACCGCCTGTTCAAGACCGAAGCCCGCCCCGCGAATGCCAAGGCCATGCAGACCGATTCTGCCTCCAGATCCATCATCGAAGTCGAGGCCGCCCAGAGACGCGCCAAGACCGAGCGTCTGAAGCAAGCCCGTATCGCCCAGGAAGCCAGCCAGCCCGTGCCCGATGCGCCCGTGAAGAAGGTTGCCAAGTCCCGCAAGAAGGACTGAAGCGACGCGGTCTGCCGCAGTAGCGGGGGCGAGCACGCGCCTTGTATCTGCAATATGCGTAACCATCTATGGACTCCATAACAGGAGACCAGAGTGTCCGACTTCATCAGCTACCTCTTCGCCATCTTCGTCGTCACGCCGCTTCAGGCCGAGCTGACCGATCGCCTACAGGGCATGCCCTCGGCCGAACTGATCCAGGCCGGCCGGGCCTGCATTTCGGCCGAAGGTCCGCGGCTTCTGCAAATGGCGCAAGAGAACTGGGGCTGGGCCGCCGCCAACGCCCTCGGCGTCAGCGCCGGTCTGGTCGATCCGGTCACCCTGCTCTCGACGCAGAACGACCATTGCGGCCTCGTGCGCAATGCACTGATGAATGCGCCCGGTGAGGATGCATAGCGACGCTCGGGTGCACCCTTGCACAGATTGGCGCGACAGGTTTAGACGGTCGCTCAGCCGTTAGACCATGAGACTGTTGATGTAGTCGCGGAGTTCACACGCTTCGCGGGGAACGCGCTTGACGCTGAAGACACTGTCGAGAACCGATGCCCCGACATGCGGCGACCGCAGCGCCTTGGGGATGCGAAGGGCGAAAACGGCGCCTTTACCGCTCCGTACGGTTTCCACAACGTCCGCGTCGATGTCGAGATTGTTGCAATAGTTGCACAGCGTGATCGGCTGGCCGACGGTCACACCGGTCATCGCGAGGCGTGCGGCGAAGGTCGGGAGAACCACTTCCTCGATCGGGAAACCGATCGACTCCATGGGGAAGTGATCGATGAATGCCCGCGAAAGCTGGGAAAAGATATGCCGGCTGGCAAACTGGCCTTCGGCCTGCCCTCCGAAAAACAGCGGCAAGCTCAACAGGGAGAGAAAGCTCTGCATGCCCGGATGCTGGAGATAGGCCTCGCGAAAGACGCCCCAGTCGCTCGCCTTGTCATAGACTTCCATCTGGGAGCCGATGTCGTATTTCCCGACATAGTCCGCAAGCCCCGGCTTCACGAGCATCTCGTTCGAGGATATCAGGACGATCTTGTCGAACGCGACATTCGTCCCGTTCGCATGCAGAAAGTTGCTGATATGGGTATGCATGATCCCGGCCGACCACTTCGTTTCGTACGAGTTCGGATTGATCAGGACATTCTCCGCCTCGCAGAGCGCGCGAAAGGCCTCCTTTTCCGCCAGGGCGGTCGCGGAGACATGCAGGCAGATGACCGAACCCGGGCAGAAATAGCCAATATTCCGGATCTGCTCGAGAACGATGTCAGGCCGCTCGTGCACCGGAATGGAGAAAAGAAGCCTGGTCATATCGCGCTGTTCCATCGATCATCGTCATATCGGCTACATCTGAACGGAGGCCGCGCAGTGTGGACATCCTGCGTATCCTTGCAACCTGACGTCAGACTGGAAGCACGGAAGCGACAGCGGGATGTGACACAGTCAGTAGCCACTTGCACGATACCGCCACTTCGGTCCCGGATCAAAACATCTCCGCTCGGTATTGAGGCAAAATGCGACGCGGATTTCCGCTCAGGTTGCCGGCAACAAGCGATGCCTCAAGCATTTTCGATCATGTAGATATCGATCGGCGTCACGAGGGATGCCGGCGGATGGTCGTTCCTGCCGAAATAGGACGCCAGTGCCTGAACGGCGGTGAGCACTTCGAGGTCAGGTCGTTGATCGATGATGACATCGATCAGGCCTTGGCGAATGAGTTGGCGGCGGTCGTCGGTCAGCTCGTGCGTGATGAAAACGACCTCGTCAGCGCGTCCGAGTGTCTTCAGCGCCGTAACGACCGTCTGCGCGCCGGCGGAAGCGTTATAGATACCGCGGATCTCAGGGTTTCTGCGCAAGGCGTTGAAGACGAGATCCCCTGCCGTTTCGGCACGTTCCAGACTCTCCAGGACGTCCGTCACCCGGCAGTGCGGATAGCGTTCGCGCAACACGGCGCGGAAGCCCATCTCGCGCTCCTCATGGCCGATCATGCTCAGCATGCCGGATATGATGACGATTTCGCCGCCTTCCCTGCCCATCAGGCGTGCCATCAAATCTCCGGCGACGCGTCCTGCTTTCCGGTTGTCGGGTCCGATATAGGCAATGCGACCCGCGTCGCGAATATCGGTGGCAAGCGTCATGACGGGCTTGCCCTGCCTGCCCCAGTCTCGAAGAGCCGTCGCGACATCCTCGTTCTGGGAACTGACGATGATCAATGCGTCGCAGTGCCCGCCCAAAGACTGAATGAGCGCAACGGTGGCGGCGGGTCGAACCGGGTCGATGTGATGAACCTGAAACTGCAGGTTATATTGCGGGTAAAGTCGCGTCGCCGTCTCGAAACCATCCTGCACGACCGCGTGGAACGGATTTGCGCGCGACTGAAGGAGAACGGCGACACGCAGCGTCCGCGCAGCGCGCGGGTCGATCACGCGGTTGATCTTCAGCCGTCTCGCCTGTTCGAGGACGCGCCGCTCCTTGTCCGGGCTCACGCCGCCGCGCCCGTTGAGGACACGATCGACCGTGGCCAGCGACACGCCGGCTGCGATGGCGAGGTCTCGCGATGTCGGCTTGCCCACGGCACACTCCATTTGAGGAGATCTCATCAAGATCGACGTATCCCCTCATTAGCACCGCGCTAGACTGCCGACAACGAACGAAGCCGAAGTGGCTCGGATGGATCGGGAGGATCTTCATGCTACATCTCGCCGTCTTCGGTGCAGGGCGCATCGGGCATGTGCATGCGACGAACGCCGCAAGCCAAACTTCCGTGCGGGTGCGCTATCTTG
>NZ_FOGR01000032.1 GCF_900111275.1 Rhizobium sp. NFR03
TGTAGCGGCTATTTAGTAATGCGACAGTCGGGCCAGTTAGAGATGCGACAGCCTCGCCTCTTGATGCACTGGTCAAAGCCAACGTCGGGAGCAAGGATGACGACTTCGAGCTTGGTCGAGACCATGAGCGGTTGGAGTCGTCATGTCCTGTTTGATCACCATGTCGCAGAAAGAATTGCATCGCCTCGAAGTCATTCAGAAGATCCGTGACGACCGCCTGAGCGTCGTCCAGGCTGCCGAGCAGCTTGATCTCAGTCGAAGTCAGGTCCATCGGCTTTTGCAGGCCTATGACCTTTATGGTGCAGCTGGTCTTGTTTCAAAGAAGCGATCTCGGCCGAGTAATCGGCGACATAGCGAGGAGTTCCGCAATGCGGCGCTGGATCTGATCCGCGAGCGCTATATGGATTTCGGTCCCACACTGGCGCGCGAGAAGTTGATCGAGTTGCACCGGATCTCGGTCGCCAAGGAGACGCTGCGGCAATGGATGACCGAGGCTGGGATCTGGGTCTCGCGCCGGGAACGCAAGAAGCGAGTTTTCCAGCCACGCGGCCGACGCGACTGTTTTGGCGAACTGGTGCAGATCGATGGTTCGCATCACTGGTGGTTCGAGAACAGAGGCCCCAAATGCGCCCTGCTCGTCTATATCGACGATGCTACCGGCAAGCTGCTCCATCTCCGCTTTGCCGGATCGGAGAACACCTTCGACTATCTGCATGCAACAAAGGCCTATCTGCAGCAATGGGGCAAGCCGCTGGCTTTCTACAGCGACAAGCACGGCGTTTTCCGCTCGCTGCATGCATCGAAGAAGGACCGTACCAGCGGACTGACGCAGTTCGGCCGTGCGCTTTATGAGCTGAACATCGACATCATCTGTGCCAACACCCCGCAGGCCAAGGGCCGTGTGGAACGTGCCAATCAGACATTACAGGATCGGCTGGTCAAGGAGATGCGGCTTCGCGGCATCGATACAATTGAAGCTGCCAATGCCTATGCGCCTGAGTTCATTGCGGATTTCAACACGCGTTTCGGCAAGCAACCACGCAATCCGAAGGACATGCACCGACCTTTGGCCACGCATGAGAACCTCGATGGCGCCATGTGCCGCAAGGAAGTCCGCACCCTGTCGCAATCCCTGACGCTGCGCTACGACAAGGTGCTGTTCATTCTCGATCCGACCGAGATTGCCAAGCCATTGGCAGGGCAGAAGGTGATTGTCTGCGATTATCCGGACGGTCGGCTCGAGATCATGCACGAGAGCTTTGCCCTGCCCTACAGGACCTTCGATACGTTACGCTCGGTGCATCGTTCGGAGGTCGTCGACAACAAGCGGCTGGACGATATGCTGTCTGTTGTCGCCGAGTTGCAGGCTGGCAGAGAACAGCAACGCAGCAAGAGTGGCCCCCGACGCACCGGACAGAAGGATCATATGTTTGGCATTCGAGACGGCAGCACAGCCAACGGCTACCAGAAGCGTGGCCGCAAGCCGGGGCGAAGGACGGATTTCATGAACGATCCGGACGTCATCGCCAAAAGGCAGAAGGCCTTAGCGCGGATGGAGGCGGCAGAATGACTGGGCCAGCCTCAAAGCTGAAGCCGAACAGGCGCCAACAATCCGCCCCCGCTCCTCCCTTGCAACCCGGACCAGCCGGTCGGATCGGGGGCTGACCACCAGAGCCAGTGTCGCGTTTCTAAATGGCTACCGACGTCGCACCCCTAATCAGCTTTGACA
>NZ_FOGR01000030.1 GCF_900111275.1 Rhizobium sp. NFR03
GTCAGCAGCAGCCACGCGGTAATGCTGTCCCACCCTGAAGAAGTCGTAGCGCTTATTAAAACAGCAGCTGAGCCGAACCGGCAAAGCTGATGCTGGGCGTCAGTTGCTGTCCAAATCAATCACCGACCGGGGGAATACAATGCGCAACTTTCTTATGCCGTCACGTTCAAAGACACTACAAGTATCTGTGACACAATCCGAGGAGAATGGCATGCCGCAGCTTTCACGCCGCGCTTTCGCAAGCGCTCTGCCTCTTGGTCTCGTCGGAGGAACCGTTTTCGGCGCAGGTCTGCTTTCCGACCTGAGTGCCCAGGCTGCAACATCCAAGGCTTCCCGAGCGCCGGTCGCAACAACGCCGTTGGCTCAGGTTCATGTCGGACGTTTTACGATAACGGCACTAACGGATGGGTATGCTGATATGCCCTACAACTACTTTCCGGGACGATCAGCCCCCGAAGTGGAAAAGGTGGCAAACGCTCAGTTTACGGGCAGACCCAGCGGGGTACGTTTCCTGTTCAATCAATACCTCGTAGAAGACGGCAAGCAACGCATTCTGATCGATGCCGGCGCTGCAGGCTCTATCGGGGAGACCGGGCATCTGCCGCAGGCGCTGGCCACCCTCGGTTTGAAGCCGAGCCAGATCGATGCTGTCATCGTGACCCACATGCACCAGGACCACATGGGTGGGTTGGTTCTCGGCGGTAAGAACAATTACCCGGATGCCGAGGTCTATGTAGACCGTCGCGACGTCAAGCACTGGACCGACCGGGCTAAGCGCAGTGGCGCGCCTGACTTCCTGCAGCCCAGCTTCAAGATGGCTGAAGAGGTGGTGCGCCTCTATCCGAAGCTGCAAGCGATCGACGGAGAACGTGAGATCATCCCCGGCGTCTCGATTGTCGACCTGACCGGCCACACGCCTGGCCACATTGGCGTCCGCATCGAGGATGGCGGCAAGAGCCTAATCATGGTGTCCGACATGATTTTCCCGGTTGTCCATCCGGCTGCAACAGACGTTTTCTTCCTGTTTGAGCAGGATCAGGCTGCTGCGAAAGCCATGCGCGATCGCTTCCTCCCACAAGCTGCTTCGGAAGGCGCGCTGATCGCTGCGACCCATATGCCGTTCCCCGGTCTTGGTCGCGTGGTATCCGATCGTGGTCACATGCGCTGGGAAGTCGCCGACTGGGCCTTGCAAGACTGATCCCTTAGCCGAAGGATTATTCGTCTGAAGGTAGATCAGGGCCCGCATTGTCCACAGATGCGGGCCTGCGCAAGTTTGGAGGCGAGGTATGCCGTACCACTTTCTGGAAGTCGCTGCGACGCCGAGCGTCCGAGCCGCGCAGGCGGATATGGGGGTGGACCAGATATGGCTAGGCGAGCACGACCGTCCTTCGGATACTTTGACGGAGAACGAGATCGATTTCATCGCTACGCGCGACAGCTTCTATATCGCATCTGTGTCGGAAACAGGTTGGCCCTACGTTCAACATCGTGGTGGGAAAACAGGTTTCCTCAAGGTCGTTGATCCGCAAACGATGGCGTTTGCTGACTATCACGGAAACCGCCAGTACATCAGCGCAGGAAATTTCGCAGTCAACGACCGTGCCTGCCTGTTCCTGATGGACTACGTCCGAAGGGCTCGCCTCAAGATCTATGCCCACGTCGAGCGGCTGACGCTTGACGCTGACCCATCGCTTACGGCCCTCGTAGTCGATCCGACGTATAGAGGCCGTGCCGAGCGGATATTCAAGCTTAGGCTCGAAGCATACGACTGGAACTGTCCCCAGCACATTACTCCCCGCTACACCGAACAGCAGGTTGAGCAAGCAGTCACACCACTTCGTCAAAAGCTGCAACAGCTAGAAGCTGAAAATGCTGCGCTACAGGCAAAATTAGAGGGAAGGTTCAAATGACTGACACTCAGAGACCGCCTCTGCCCCCGTTTACATCAGAGACTGCTGCCGAGAAAGTGCGGCTTGCCGAAGATGGCTGGAATAGCCGGGACCCAGGCAAGGTCGCGCTGGCGTACACGATCGATAGTCAGTGGCGTAACCGCGCCGAGTTCGTCAACGGCCGGGAGGCTATTGTCGCTTTTCTTGCTGGCAAGTGGCGGCGGGAGCTCGACTACCGTCTCATCAAAGAATTGTGGGCGTTCGACGGCGACAGGATTGCCGTCAGGTTTGCATATGAGTGGCATGA
>NZ_FOGR01000002.1 GCF_900111275.1 Rhizobium sp. NFR03
CTTAAGACGCGGGAGAGTCGGTCGCTGCCAGGTCTGCTAAAGGCAAACATATACCATCTTCTCAAACAATCTCAGTCCCTTTCCCTTCCGCGGGGTGGAGCAGCCCGGTAGCTCGTCAGGCTCATAACCTGAAGGCCGCAGGTTCAAATCCTGCCCCCGCAACCAAATCAAATCCGTCATACTGCACACAAAACAAACCCCCGTAGGCGCCCGCCCCGGGGGTTTTGTCGTGCCGGCATGACGCTGAGGCGGAAATAGACCGGCAGAGTGACAGAACGACGGCTATGATATACAGTCCTCACTGTATACAAGACGACGCCTTGCGACTTGGAAAGCAAGGGAGGCTGAGCCTCCAGTCCTTGAGCCTGCCGAACATGTTCTCGATTTTGTGGCGCTTCCTGTAGAGAACAGGATCGTGCGGGATAGGGACTTTCCGGTTGGTCCGTGACGGAGTGCAGGCATCGATCTTGCGCTCGGCCAGGGCCGTGCGATACCAGGCGGCATCATACCTCTTCTCTGCCAGTAGCGTCGTGGCCCGCGGCAGGACACGCAGCATATGTGCCGCTCCCTTTCTGGCCTTTGCACAAAAGCAGGACGAGAGGCCGATCGTCTTCATCACAGGCGGCATGCAGCTTGCAGTTCAGGCCGCCTTTGGCGTGTCCGATATCTCGGAGAACATCCCCTTTTTTAGCAGGCTGGCTGCCGTGCGGTGGGCTTTGACGTGGGTGGCCTCGATCATCAGGGTGTCGGATTTGCTCCGTTTCGCCGTCAGTTCGGCAAGGATCCGGTTGAAGACGCCCAGCTGGCTCCAGCGGATGAAGCTGACGTAGATCGTCTTGTGAAGCCCATATTCACGCGGCACGTCGCGCCACCGCAGGCCATTGCGCAGGACGAAGATGATGCCGCTCAACACCGAGCGGTCATCCACACGCGGCACGCTATGTGACAGCGGGAAGAAAGGTTCGATACGGCGTATCTGCGCCTCCGACAAAAGCATCAGGTCACTCATGCCAGCGTCTCTTTTGATTCCAGTGAATCAAAACGCAGAGCGCGCCGCAAACGGCAATAAACCAGAAGCTCCTGTGCAATCTGCAAAGCGGAGACTTGCCATGGGGCAGCGATTTCATTGCGGGCGGACTTCGACGCGGAAAGTCTCCTGCGTCTGGCCTGCCAGAGCAGGCATGCGGCGCAGGCGCGTCGTCTTTTGGCGCTTGCCTTGATCTGAGACGGAGGCTCGCGCATGGATGCGGAGCGGCTGGGCAGTGGGACGCTCCAGATCGTGTGGGACGGGCTCTTGCGGTTCAATGCTAATGTCCCCGACGGGCTGATGGAAAAGCTCCCGGACCTCGGTCACGGTTGAACGAAGCTCAGCGGGCTGCTCTGGCAAGAGCCATCAAACGGGGTCCGACGTCCTATCTCGACGGGGTCGTGCGGTGGCGTCTCTGTGATCTGGCTCGATGGCTCTGGGAAAAACTTCGTGTCTCGGTGAGCGAACAGACGCTGAACCGCGAGGTCCGTGCCCCTGGGTTACCGCAAACTGGCGGCCAGACCGAAACATCATGAGCAAGACCCACGAGCCATCGAGGGTTCTTAAAAAACTTCGCCGCCGCCGTGGCTGAGATCGCAAGCGGAGCGGCACGAGGAAAACGAAGAGAAAACTAATAGCAGGACGAGGCTTGGATCGGCCAAAAGAACAAGATCACCCGCCGCTGGGCAAAGCGCCGCTCAAGACCGTGCGCGCCATACGACCAGCGAACGCGATCCGCCGACATCTTCGGTGCAATCTGCGCCAAGCTCGGCAAGGCGGCGGCTCTCGTCATGCCTCGGCGTAGCGACACCTATGCCAAGACGCAGCATCTGGCGCAGATACCCACCATGTTGCCGATGATGCGCATGCCATCCTCATCCTGGATCAGGCAGGCTGGCATATGTCCAACGCACTCTTTGTGCCCGTCAACGTAACGATCCTGCCGCTGCCGCCGAAATCGCCGAACCTCAATCCGGTCGAAAATCCTTGGCGATTCACGCGAAAGAACTGGCTGTCGAGCCGCGTCTTCAAATCTTACGACGATATCATCGCCCATTGCCGCGACGCCCGGCGCAAACCCGAAAGCCAGCCATGGCGGATCATGTCTATCGGACGCAGAGAATGGGCCAATGGGTTCTGATCAATGAGGACGCATATAATAGGTCCTGAGCCTAGCGAAGAAGGCGTCTCAGTTCGGAACTGTCGGTTCACTCCAGGCAAGGACGTGGTAAGGCGCCGCCGGATTTGCGCCTGCGGATAGAACGGCCGTCACGGATGGGACAGGAGAGACTTCGTTCGTGGTGATACGGATCGCGACTTGATAGCTCACAGGTGGTTCCATGTCGACGTCTCCTGCCGCGCCGCGGATGAGGTTGGCGATGGCACGCTCGCTCTCTGGTGTCACGTTCCGCCGGAGCTTGACGATCTCTCGAGCTGTGGCGCCGCTGATCCCGACGACGGTGGCCAGAAGAGATTCCGGCGCTAGGGAGGCCGAGATGCGGCCCGACGCATTGAACGTCGTAAGGAAGGGGCGAAGCCGGAGGATGTCTTCTGGAGAAATGCCTGGAATGGCGCTGAGATCGTCGAGGCTTCGAAATGGGGCGTGACGGCTTCGGGAAGACGGCGGTGAAGCCGATGACGCGGGATCATGTGGCGCTCGCCAGTCCATGAGCCTTGACGCGAAGACGTCGGGGCGCAAGCCGGTTAATCCTGCGGCCCGGTAGGCAGCAGCGAGGAGCGTTGCTCTGGAACCATTCACGTCCGCCTTTCCGGCATCCGACGTGACCCGCAATGTGATCACACCGGCATCAAGTCGCAATTGTTGGCCATCAACCGCCTCGATCGGGCGTCTGAGCACGAAGAGCTGGTAACCGGCAAGCGCCACGGCGGACTGGATGAGAGCTTCCCGGCGGAGATCGCGGCCCGCGAGATATGCCGTATCGACCGACGCCCGCCCGAGACCGAGAAGCGCAGCAACGAGACCGGAGAGCAGAGCCACAATGGCGAGAACCGAGATGAGGATGTAGCCTGCATTTTCTGGAGGATGCGAAGGATGTGTCATGGCCGTACGTACCGCTCCCAGCCTCTGCTTTCATCGGGATCGATAGGCTCTCCGCCGGCTGGCGGCATGTTTCCGGCTCCGGATGCAGCGTCCGGCACCAGGCTGCAGATGCGTTGTTTGGGTGCGGCGCATCCGGGCTCCGCGTCGACGCGGATCGGTACGCGGACGCTGCCCTGATATTTCCCGCCTCGGTCACTCAGCGCGACCCGGATCGCGACGGGCATCGCGCGGCGACCGGACCAGCGGTCGGTCAAGGCTTCTCGGCCGTCGGGAAGGCGCGAGAAATAGGCAAAGCGGACCGTGTAACCCTGTTGAAGACGCGCGCTCACCACGTCCGTCGCTCGGTCGGTTACGGCTGCAATATTGGACGCATCGGGCGGAAGCAGACGTTCCTCTTCCTGCAAACTCGCGCCGTCGCTGGCAAGGATCACAAGGCGGCTGCCCGTGCCTGTGTCGGACGACTTTGCAAAACGGGCAAAGAGCAGGGTCGTTTCCGTACCCTCGAATACGAAGCCGCCCGCAGCGCCCGCCCAGCGCTGGGGCGTGATGGTTTCGATCCTGTCGATCAGTGTCGAAAAGATACGGCTCTTTTCCTCGATCTCCTGCGATGTTGCGGCGGTTCTGTCGGAGGCACGCAGGACCAGCGAGACCAGCGATCCCAAGGCAACCAGCAGGAATGCGCCGATGGCCATCGCCGTCAAGGCTTCCACGAGAAGGAAGCCGGAGGTCGAAACCGCTCGCGGCTGTCGGGAGGGCGAGGAGCGCATCACGGCGAGGGCTCTTCCGGGGTAGGACCTGCGCTGCGGGATGTCCGCACGAGCCGGATGGTCTCGATACGCACCACAGCATCCCGACGGCTTCCGAGCGACCAGCTGCTGCGCAGCGGCAGCGGCACGGTCACGATCATGCGACGTGGTATCCAGTCCACGGGCTTCCCCTCTATATTTGCGGCGGTCTCGAATGGAAGGCGGAGCGCTTCATATCGAACCTGCCATGGGAAGCCGTCCATCATGCCGTTCTGGATGGTTTCGCCCGGATCATCCGTAATGGGCGCTGTCATCAACGATCGCACGACCAGTTCCGCGCGCAGACGATCCTCGGCGCGCCGCGTACCATTGACGGCGGTCATCAGGGCCTGCTGGATCGCCAGCGTGCCTAAGGCCAGCACAAGAAACGCAACCAGCACCTCGATCAGGGTAAAGCCATCTTGCGCCCTGCCTCTCCTCATCGGAGAGGTTATCCTAACGCGCTGCAACGGATGGCTCCAGCATGCTGATCATGGCGGTCGGTCCGGAAATGGCGACGCGAACGCTGTCGCGTCCGGCGTTCAGAATCAGCTCGCCACCGGTCGCATGTCCGTCCGGAAAGAAACGAAAGCCACCCGATGAAGCTGGCAGGAGCCTGAGCGACATCGTCGCCGGCAGAACGATCTCGCCCTTCGAGCGCACGGACTGAATACGTCCCGCCTTCGCATCCACAACGACGGCGGTCGGACGCCCCGAGGCCAGCGCCGCATTGCGGTCCAGCCGCATCAGCGCGACGATTTCGAACGCCTTGGCGCGTAGCGCGGTTGCGCCGGTTTGCGTCCGAACGAGCGGCAAACCCAGCGCTGCGAGGAGGCCGAGCACAACGAGGGCCAGGACAACGTCGAGCATCGCGAAGCCGCCCCGTCTATCGCGTTTGAGCGGGCGGTGCGCATCCGGCAATCTGCGCCTATTGGCTGACGATGTCAGCATCGGCGCCGCTCCCTCCCGCCACCCCATCGGCGCCATAGGAGAGGATCCGGTAGGGCGCCTTGTCGCCCGGAACCGTGTATTGATAGGCGTTGCCCCAAGGGTCGGCCGGCACCGCCTGCTGCTGCAGGTAAGGGCCATTCCATCCTTGCGCGGAGCCCGGGCGCACGACGAGCGCGGTGAGGCCTTCGCTCCTTGAAGGATACCGGCCCATGTCGAGATAGAAAAGATCGAGTGACGACTTGAAAGAACTGAGCTGCAGCGCGGCAGCCCTTGTCCTCGAGCTCGTGAGATAATTCAGGACGCGTGGCCCGACGAGACCCATGACGAGGCCGAGGATGACGAGCACGACGAGGAGTTCCACCAGCGTGAAACCGCCGGTCCTGTCCCGCCGTGCCGGGCGCCTGTTTTGAGAGCGTGTCAGTATCATGTCTAGGTCCGATATCAGGTTGGCCAGGTCTTTAAACGAAAGGGTCTTTTACACGAGAAGGTCGTTGATGCTCATGAGCGCGCTCATGATGGAGAGAATAAGCCAGCCGATCAGCATGCTGACGCACATCATCAGCAAGGGGCCGGCTACAGCTGTCAGACGTGCAAGCGAGGCATCGAGTTTCGTCTCGTAGAAGACGGCGATCCGCCCGGCGCTGTCGGCGAGGTGACCGGACTCCTCGCCGACGCGCAGCATCTGCACGACATGTGCGGGCAGAAGGTTCTGCGCGGCAAGTGCCTGCGTCAGCCGCTTGCCGCCACGTACGTCGGAGATCACGCCGTCCACTTTGGTCGTCGTGCTCGGTAATGGGTGAATGCCGCGGATCAGCCGCAGGGCGGTCGAGATATCGACGCCGTTTTCCAGCAGAATTTCAAGCGTCCGGCAGAAGGTCAGTGTCAGGTGATAGGTGACGATGCGCGATGTCAGAGGCAGCACGGCAAGGATCTCGATGAACACCGACCGCCGCTGCCCCAGCCGCTTGACCAGCATGAGGCCGATGAGAAGCGCTCCTATCGCGACTAGCACGAGATCGACATTCCCGCGAAACCACTCCGAAAGGCGAAACACGAAGAGGGCCGATGGCGAGATCCGGTCACGGAAGCCGGCAATTGCGCCTTCGAACTGGGGAATGATGTAGAGAAGCACGAAGGCCAGCACGCCGAGCGCCGCGACCGTCAGAAAGGCGGGATAGGCAAGCGCCGAGACCAGCCGCTTGCGCAGGCGCTCGGATCGTTGCCGCTCGGTGGCAATGCTCGTCAGGGCCTGCTCCAGCCGGCCGGAGACTTCGGCAACCTCGATCATCTTCACGTAGAGCGGCGGAAAAAGCCGGGGATGCTGCGCCAGAACCTTGGAGAAGCTCTTGCCGGCGGACAGCTCCACATGCAGGCGCTCGATCAGCTTCACGAGCCAGCGGCGCGTTTCCATCTGCGTCAGGATGAGAAGAGCTTCGTTGAGCGTCACGCCACCCTTGAGGAGCATCGCAAGATCCACCGTGAAGCCGGTGATGTCCTCCCTCGCAGGCTCGATCGTCAGGCGGTCGCGCCAGCTGCGGGTTTCTTCTCCCGTCGTCTCCTCGATCGTAATCGGCGTGGCGTTCGCGCGGTCGAGTTGCTCGATGACATCCGCATGCGTGGACGCTTCCATCGTGCCGGCGATCATCTTTCCGCTGGCGCCCAGCGCCCGGTAGGAAAACACTGCCAATGGACGACCGCCCTTCACACAAAGATATGCTGTAGCATTTGCTCATGCCAGCGACGAGAGAATCCAGACGATGCCACAGGCTGGTGCAAGCAGAGCGCCGAACGGCAGGCGCTCGATAGCCACCGCACCCCGCCGCAAGGATAGCGCCAGCACGAGCGCGATGCCAAGCGCGCTTGCGGCGAGAAGCGCATGCGCAAAGCCGGTGACACCAACCAGAACGCCGCAGGCTGCCGCGAGCTTCACATCGCCGAAACCAAGGCCATCAACGCCTTTCCAGCGATGGTAGCCTTCGCGAATGGCAAGAAGAGCACCGCCACAGAGGAGCGCATCGATCGCGATGGCCAGAACCTCGTGAGGCAGATCGAGTGCCTGGGAAAGACGAAGGGAGGCGCCTGTCAGCGCGAGGGAGACGAGGGCACCGTCGGGAATTGTGAAGGTGCGAAGGTCCTGCCAGGCGATCCAGCCGATCATGATGATGAGCATGAGCGCGGCTGCCGCCTGTGCCGAACCGGCTGGCATCGGCAAGGCGATCACCACGGCAAAGACGAAACCGGCGACCAGCGCAAGGAGATCCGCCCGGCCCATCACGATGCGGCTCATTTCAGGCGCCCGCCGCCGCGTCCGCCGATGACGGACATCTGCGCGCGCAGGCTTTCTGCGACATTGGCGGCGTCCTGCGCATCGCGGATGATGACGGGGCGGATGAGAACGATCAATTCGGTGCGGTTTGCGCTTTTCTGGGTCTGGCCGAAAAGTCCGCCGATACCGGGCATGCGGTTTGCGCCGGGAATACCGCTCTTGCCATTGTTGGTGCCGGTGCTGATCAGCCCCCCGAGCAACACCGTCTGCTGGTCGTTGACGGAAATCTGGCTCTCGATGCGTCGCTTGGAAATCGTCGGCGTCAGGGTGTTGGCGCCGCTCGAAACGTTCGAGATTTCCTGCTCGATCTGCATCGTCACTGCATCGTTCTGGCTGATGCGCGGCGTAACGTTGAGAATGATGCCGGTATTCTTGAACTCGACCTGATTGATAACGGGTGCGACCGCGTTTTCGAGGCTCTGCGACTGGCGCGTCGTAATGGGCACTTCGTCGCCCACCTGGAGCGTCGCCGTCTGGTTCTCCAGCACCACGAGCGAGGGCGACGACAGCACCTCGACATCGCCGATGACATCGAGCGCGGAGATGATGACGTCGGGATCGGCATTGGCGCCGATAACGAAATTGAGCCCGGGGATCTGCCTCTTCAGGACACCGCTCGCCTGATCGACGAGGCTGACGGAGCCGTTATTGTTGCCAAGCCCGAGGTTCTTGCTGTTGATGAAATACTGGACACCGTATTTCAACTCTTTCGTCAGCCGCACCTCGGCAATCGTCACGTTGATGGCGACCTGCACCGGTGTCGCGTCGAGGCGCTTCAATGTCTGGATGATCTGGTCGGCCCGCTCTGAATCCCCATAGATGACGACCGAATTATTGGACGGATCGGCGCTGATGCGGATCGGCGCCTGTGTCTCCTGCCCACTGGAGGTGAGATCGACGACATTGGGAACGCCGCTCATCGCCGTGCCGGTGTTCTGGTCCGACGTCGTGGCGAACGCGGAGGCGATACGCGCATTGGCAGAGGCAGCAGAGCCCGATCCTTCGGTTTCCGACATCGCCGGATTGCCCGACGCGGAGGGATCTTCTTCCGGCTGCGTCGGCATGGGCTGCTGGGTCGGGGACGAAACCGCACCGCCTGATCCGCCGAAGAGATTGTTCATGACGGCGGCAAGCTCGGCTGCCTTGCGGTAGCGGGCCTTATAGACGACGACGTTCTGGCCGGACTGCCCGTCCTGCTGGTCGAGCCGCCGGACCCAGCTTTCCGCCCGCTTCAGAAGTCCGGCGTTGCGCGAGATCGCCATGATGCCTTTGAGACGGTTGACCGCGCGAAACTGGATGGCGCCGCTCTGTCCCTGGCTGTTGAAGATGCGCTCCAGTTCCGGAACGATCTGCTCCGGCCGGGCTTCGGCAAGGCGAAAGATCGAGACGGACTGGTTCTGCATGAAATCGGAGTCGAACGAGATGACGGCTTCTGCGACTTCGGCGCGCTGCGGACCGGAGCCGCGCACGATGATGCTGTTGCCGGCGGCGTTGACGCGCAACCCGTCGGCCTCGGCGACGAAGCCGGAGAGGAGCTCCATCATGGTCGATGCCGACACGAAGCTGAGCGGTATGACGGAAACGCCGAAACCCGCCCGTGTGCGGCCGCCGAAATCCACCGTGCCGCCGGAAAGCCCGCTGGCGGCGATGCGATACTCGCTGCCCGAGCGGATGAGGGCGAAGCCGAAGGAGGAGAGCGACGTCTCGAGCGTTGCCAGAAGTTGCTCCCGCGTAACGGGGCGGGCAGACGACAGCGTGACGGGGCCGGACAACTCGCCGCTGATGGAATAATTCAGATGCAGCGCGTCGTTGAGAATTGCGCGGGCCACATCCTTGATGTCGGTGCGGTCGAAGTTCAGCGTATACTGCCCGGCGGAGCCCGTGTCCGATGCGTTGACCGGCGTCAGCCCGCGGTCCGGACCGAAAGTCTGCGTGCTGCCGGTGCGTCGTGCGGGAGATGTCGAGGTCTGGTCGGGATGCTCGCGTGGATTGCGCGCCTGGAGATCACTGAAGACGCCACCGGCGAATGCGGATTCGCTGTCGCCGTCTATGGTCTGGCACCCGGCAAGAGACCCACCGGCGAGACCAACAAGGACGCAACACAGAACAGTGCGGCCAAATTGCATGAATGCCGGCACGCTCTCAACACTCCCCAGAGAAAGACGAGCCCCGCTCGCCATCATATCACCTCAAACGAAAACATCCGCCTGTGCAAGCTCCAAACCGGCCCGGCGCACGTACACCACAGATCTTTCGTTAGAGCCGCCTGTCTTACGCAGGCTCTGCGTCTGCCCTGCATCAAGGGACGACGAAGCGAGACTTTAAGTTTCAGGGCGGCGCCGAACATTTTGAACCCCCGAACGACGAGAACCGGGACCTTGAAACTTTTTGCGCGCGGACATCGTCACCTCTGCGCCGGTGATGATGTGCCGGTGTGCGCTTTCGGGCGAAGGGGAAGGGAAAAGCATATGACGCAGATGCAAGACGAGGGCCTCGTGCCCGCAAGAGCCATCGATCTCCAGGCGGGCCGTCGCGCCTTCCTGCGTTCCGCCGGCCTCATGGCTGCCGGGGCTGCAACCATCGGCCTCACCGGCCTGCCGGAACAGGCGCAAGCCCAGCAACTGGACGACGCGACGATCCTGAACTTCGCCCTCAACCTCGAATATCTCGAAGCGGAGTTCTACCTCATCGCTGCCTTCGGCCGCCGGCTGCTGGATGGTGACACGACGGGCAACGGCCGTCTCGGCGGCGTTCTCGGCGGGCGTAAGGTGCCCTTCAAGACGGCATTGGTTCGCAGCTATGCCGAGGAGATCGCCCGTGACGAGCAGGCCCATGTGCGCTTTCTCCGCAAGGCGCTTGGCGATGCCAAGGTTGCACGGCCGGGCATCAATCTTGCCACCAGCTTCACGGCCGCGGCCCGCGCCGCGGGCCTTGTCGGCGCAAAGGAGACGTTCGACGCCTTTGCCAACGAGAATAACTTTCTGCTCGCGGCTTTCATTTTCGAGGATGTCGGCGTGACGGCTTACAAGGGCGCCGCCCGCTTCATCGAGAACAAGGACTTCCTCGAAGCGGCGGCGGGGCTTCTGGCTGTCGAGGCCTATCACGCTGGCGAAATCCGTACGCTGCTCGCCTCGCGCGGTCTCTTTGCGCAGGCAAACGCGATCTCCGATGCCCGTGATTCACTCGACGGCACCACCGATCTCGACATGGGCATCGGCAGCGCGAAGAGCGTGAATATCGTGCCGACGGATGACAACGGCCTCGCCTTCAGCCGCACGCCGCAGCAGGTCCTGAACATCGTCTATCTCGGCTCGGGCGCAAGCGAAGCAAGCTTCTTCCCGCGCAAGCTCAATGGCACGATCGCCTGAGCTGACACGATCCCTCCGCGAGTATGGCAGCCCGTTCCCGGACGGGCTGTTTCTTTGATGCGACGGCACTGTTTTCAATGTGGCGTCATCCAGCCTGCAATCGGTTCTTGAACCAAGCCTCGTGCGGTGCTCAAAAGAGCAGATGATCGCGTGAATGCGTTGCGGCACCCGGCCCGTCACAGCCGGATGGGGTCGTGCGAGCGGGAAGAGGAGGGAGTACCATGCAACCGCAGACTGACGCATCTTCTTCGGTCGCGCTTCCCCCGCAGGATTTCCAGAGCTTCCTGTCAGCGCGCGCAAGCGGGCTCCGGCCTGTCCTGGCGCAAGGCACAAAATCACTTTCGCCTGAGGAAATGTGGCGCGGTGGTCTTGCCACGGCAACCGAAATTGCCGACGCGCTTGCCGCATACCATGCCCTGCCGCGCGGACGGTTCGAAGCGATCGCCGGCCGGCCGCATCTCATGAACGATCTGTCGCGGCGATATCTGCGTGAGGCGCATCTCTTCCCCTATGACGAGGATGGTGCGCCCATGCTCGCGCTGGCCGATCCTGCCTACAGCGATGCCGTGCGCGCCGTGCAACTGGCGCTCGGCGCACAACCGGCCCTCCGTGTCGTCTCGTTCGAAGAGATAGCGCTCCTGTTCGAGCGAGCGTCGGAGGAGCCGACACCGGAGACCGGTGTCGCCGCCATCGAAATGCCGGCGGAGACAGGCGATAGCATTCAGGCCATTCAGGATCTGGCACGCGGCGCGCCCGTCGTCCGGTTGATCGACGAGATTCTGGAGCGGGCGGTCGGGGCCGGCGCGACCGATATTCATCTGGAAACCGAGCGCGATCACCTGCGGGTGCGGCTTCGCGTCGATGGCTTCCTGCGCCGTGACCAGCGGTTGCCACTCGGACTGGCGCCCGCCGTCATCTCGCGCATCAAGATCCTCGCCGGTCTCGATATCGCCGACCGCCGCCTGCCGCAGGACGGTCGCGCCAATATCCGCATCGGCAATGCAGAAGCCGACCTGCGTGTCGCCGTCATGCCGACATTGCACGGTGAAACAGCCGTACTGCGTATTCTCTTGCGCGATAGCAGACTGCTCGATCTCGGCCGCATCGGCATGAACATGGCCGACCAGCAGAGGTTCGAGGCGCTGCTGGCCGAGCCGCATGGCGTGGTCGTCGTCACCGGACCGACCGGCAGCGGCAAGACCACGACGCTGGCGACCGCCATCTCGATGCTGAACGACCCCGGACGCAAGATCGTCACCGTGGAGGATCCTGTCGAGTACCAGATACCCGGCATCCACCAGACGCAGATCAAGCCGTCTATCGGGCTCACCTTCGCCTCCGCCCTGCGCTCGTTTCTCCGTCATGATCCCGATGTCATCATGGTCGGCGAAATGCGGGACCGCGAGACAGCCGGCATCGGCATTCAGGCGGCGCTGACCGGGCATCTCGTGCTGACCACGCTGCACACGAATTCTGCCTCCGACGCCGTGGTGCGCCTGATCGACATGGGTGTCGAACCCTATCTGCTCGGCGCGAGCCTGCGCGGCGTCCTCGGGCAGCGTCTCGTGCGCCGGCTCTGCGAGCGCTGCAAAGTGCCGGATGACAGCGCGGCGGAAGGTGCGTCGACACGTGCGGCAAGGCGCGGAATCCGCCTGCCCGCCACGCTCGACTTTCACCGTGCCGTCGGATGCGAAGCCTGCGGCCAGAGCGGCTATCGCGGGCGGATCGGCATCTTCGAGGTGCTGCCGGTCGATGACGACATCCGGACGGCGATCCGCAGAGATCCGGACCCCGCCGTCATCGCCCGTCAGGCGGAGGAGCGGGGCATGACCTCGATGCTGGAAGATGGGCTGGCGAAATGCGCCGCGGGCATGACCACCGTCGATGAAGTCATCAGGGCGACCGGATGAGCGGCATCGTCTCCCGCCTCGGTCAGCCGGCAAGGCCGCTGCTCTCCGCTTTCGTGAATGCGGTCGAGCCTGTCGTCATGGCGTTTGCGCCGGGAAAGCGGTGGGTTGTCGTCGAGGTCTCCGGCGATCCATCGGTAACGACGGAGGCCGGGCATGTGACGCCATCGGTTGACGATCTGGCGTTCTACCGCGTCTCGCGCCGGGGCGCCGTGTTCCTCGGCCATGGCAGCAGCCTTTCGGACCCGGTGCGCCGCGATGTGCGCAGCCGGAAGATCGCGGAGACGGAGCTGCGCCTCAAAGCGGAGCGCGTCGTGACGACGCAGTTGAAGGTGCCGGCGGAAGCGTCGGGCTTTGCCGCCGAGATCGTCGCCAGTCGCCTCGACAGGTTGACGCCTTGGCGAGCGGACAGACTGCTGCACGGCTTCCATCTCGCCTCGAAGCCGGGCGGCGACGGGCAACTGACCGTCGAGGTCGTCGCGACCTCGCGCGAGATCGTCGCTGCCGGCATCGCCCGGCTCGCAGCCTTCGGTCTGGTGCCGTCACGCGTCGGATCGGCCGGCCAGCCGATCGAGGAGCGCCTCCGCATCGATCTTCTCAAAGGCGAGAACGACACCCTGCGCAAATCCCGCCGCAGATGGATCGCGGCAGGCACGCTCACTGTGCTCGCCCTGACCTTCGCCGGCTTTCTCGCATCGACCGTGGCCCTTTCGATGAGCACGAGCGAGGTCGCAGATGCGCAGGCCGCGCTGGATGCGACCCGACGCAAGACCGTGGGTGCTTCGGGAAGCGGCGGCATTCGCGAACGCGAGGCGGCCATGCTGGAGGCGAAGACGCCGGACCGGGCAAGCTTCGTGCTGATCGACCGGCTCGCGACCATTCTTCCCGTGACGACCAGTCTGGATGAACTCGACATTCTGCCACAGAGCCTGCGGCTTGCCGGAACATCCACCGAGGCATCGTCCCTCATCGCGATCATCGAGGCGGAACCGGCTCTCTCGCAGGCAAGCTTTGCAACTCCGGTAACGCGGCAGGAGGATGGTCGGGATCGCTTCGATATCTCCGTTATTCGTGGTGCCACGGCCGGAGCGCCCGCACCATGACCGTATCGCCGCCACGCATGCAGGCGCTTCGCCTCTCGGCCATCCTCGTCTTCATCGGGTTCCCGGCGCTGTTCCTGACGCTGGGCGTGCTCAACTCTCTCCAGATCGCCGAGAATCGCATGATGGTGGTGGAGACCACCCGGCAGGCCGGCCTGCTCGAGCGGCGGCTGGCGACCGTCCCGGCCCTGACCGGAGACACGACGCCAAGCCTCACCATCGAAGGCTCCTCGCGAACCGCGGCCATCGCACGGCTGCAACAGACGATCCTCGATGCCGTCATGGCCGCTCCCGGCCGGATCATCGAGACGACGGCGACCGAAGGCGACGTGGCGGAGGGCGAGGAGAGCGACCATATTGCGGTCGCGACGACCTTCGATATCGACAATGACGGCCTTCTCCGCCTGCTCTACCAGGTGGAAAGCGGCCTGCCTTTGATGACCGTGGAAAGCCTCTCGATCCGCCGGCTTGCCCGTCCGGAGGGGGCAAGCACTGACGGAACAAGCACTGACGGGGCCGGTGCGGAGGGAGCAGGGGCGGGTGAAGACGGGCAGATCCTGCTGCGGGTCGATATGTCGATCGGCGCGCGGTGGACACGGAAAACGGAGCCGGATGCGAGCCCGGAGACCGGATCGTGATGCGGATGCTTCGATCGGCACCATGGCGGCAAGGCCGCAGCCGTCTGCTCGGCATCCCCTTTCTTGCGGCAGGTCTCTGCATGTGTGCTGCAGGCTCCGCTACGGCGCAGGACGTGCCGATTTCCGGCGCAGGTCCGGAGCCGATCCCGAATCCGAATCCCTTGTCGGCCATCGATCCCGCATCGCTGACCGGGTTCCGCGACCGTCCTCTCTTCTCCCCCAGCCGGACGCGTCCGCCCGATCCCGTTGCCGAACCTGCTCCCGAGGTGGCGGAGCCGCCAACGGAACAGCCAGCGGAGCCGATGACCCTGCAACTCCTCGGCGTCATCGGCACGCCGGACGGCACCAGCGCGCTCGTGCGCGACGAGAGCGACGACACGCGTCAGGTGCTGCGAAAGGGAGATGTCTTTCGGGGCTGGTCCGTCGTCTCGATCGACGGCCAGGAAATGGTGCTCGACCGGGACGGGGAGACGATGCGTTTTCCAACCTTCAAGCCGTCCGACGAGCCAACGAGCGAGGCAACGCCGGACAACGAGACCCAGTTGATGCCGGATCTCGAAGGTTCAGGCACCACCCCTTGAGCGGGATGCGCCTGAGCCGATCACGATCTGTCAGGCGGCCTGATGATCGACCGGCGTCTGTTCCCGACGATTCGTGAACCGCAGGATGATGTAGCCGAGCAGACCGGCAATCAGCGATCCGATCAGGATGCCCACCTTGACGCGATCCTGCATGTCGGGATCGGAAAAGGCGAGAAGCCCGATGAAGAGGCTCATGGTAAAGCCGATGCCGCAGACGAGGGAGACGCCGAAGGTCTGGCCCCAGCTCGCTCTCGCCGGCAGGTCCGCAAGGCCCGCCTTGACGAGGATCAGCACCGTACCGAACACTCCGATGCACTTGCCGAGCACCAGCCCTGCGGCCACGCCGAGCGTCACAGGCTCCAGGAGCGCCGACAGGCTGACATGCGCGAAGGAGACACCGGCATTGGCAAAGCCGAAGATCGGCACGATCACGAAGGCGACCGGCTTGTGGAGCGCATGCTCCAGACGATGCAGCGGCGATGTGTCTGGCGTGGCCTCGGGCGTACCAGGAGTGCGGCGGATCGGGATGGTCAGTGCCAGAATGACGCCGGCAAGCGTGGCATGCACGCCCGAGGCGAAGACCAGCACCCAGAGCACCGCGCCGAGCGCCAGATAGGGCAGCAGGCGCTGCACGCCGGAGCGGTTGAGCGCCACCAGCGCACCGATGACGATCGCCGCGCCGCCAAGCGCCATCAGGTTCATGTCCGAGGTGTAGAACAGCGCGATGATCACGACGGCGCCGAGATCGTCGATGATGGCAAGCGCCGCAAGAAAGATCTTCAGCGAGGCCGGCACGCGCGGTCCGAGCAACGAGAGAACGCCGAGTGCAAAGGCGATATCTGTCGCCGACGGCACGGCCCAGCCATGCACCGCAACAGGGTCCCGATAGTTGAAGGCGATGTAGATCAGCGCCGGCACGGCCATGCCGCCGGCAGCCGCCGCACCCGGAAGAATGCGCCGGCTCCAGGTGGAGAGTTGCCCGTCAAGCAGTTCACGCTTGATTTCGAGACCAACCAGCAGAAAGAAGGCGGCCATCAGCAGGTCGTTGATCCAGTGCTGGAGGCTCAGAGGTCCGACATAGACGTGCAGCGCGCCGAAATACGCGTCCGCAAGAGGAGAGTTCGCGGTGAGGATGGCGAGCAGGGCCACGCCCATCAGCAGCAGGCCGCTCGATGTCTCATTGTCCAGAAATTTACGGATGGTCGACTGGATGCGGCCATGGGAAACGGGGGGCGATACGTGGCGTTCGGTCATGCGCTTGGCACCTCGAAAAAGGTTGGACACAGTCTCCGTAGGTTTTCGGGAAGCCGAGGGCGCACGCAGCACACGCCCACTATCTTATATCGGGCGAAGGTCCTCAGGACCAGCATTTTCGGGTCGCAGCACGCCTCTTCGTCAGTAAACGCGCACGATAGACAGGCCGGAAGCGCTCCCGGCCCGATCTTCGTTCGCCAACACGGCCCCTGGTCGCGGTTGCTCGATGACGTCTGCTTCTACCAGAGCTTAGTGTGACGGTTGACGTCCTTGTAGAGCAGATAGCGGAAGCGGCCGGGGCCACCGGCGTAACAGGCCTGCGGGCAGAAGGCGCGCAGCCACATATAGTCGCCCGCCTCCACCTCGACCCAGTCCTCGTTCAGCCGGTAGACCGCGCGGCCTTCGAGCACATAGAGCCCATGTTCCATGACATGCGTTTCGAGGAACGGAATGACGGCGCCGGGCTCGAAGGTAACGATGTTGAGGTGCATGTCGTAGCGCACGTCGTTCGGATCGAGAAACCGCGTCGTCGCCCAGCGCCCATCCGTGTCGGGCATGGCGCTCATCTCGCAGTCGTCCTCATGGGTAAAGACGGCGGGCGGCGCCTCGAGCCCTTCGACCACCTCGAAAGCCTTTCGCACCCAGTGAAATTTCACCGGAACGTCGCCCGTATTCTTCAGCGTCCACCGGCGTCCGGCGGGCAGATAGGCGAAGGAACCGGTCCGCAGCGATTTTTCCTCCCCCTCGAAGGTGACGACCATCTCGCCATCGACCACGAAGATCGCGGCGGAAGCGCGGGCGTCGGGTTCTGGCTTGTCGCTGCCGCCGCCCGGTGCCACTTCCATGATGTATTGCGAGAAGGTTTCGGAAAAGCCGGTCAGCGGGCGCGAAATGATCCATGCGCGCGTGGCCACCCAGTGGGGCAGTACGCTGGTGACGATGTCGCGCATGACGCTGCCGGGAATGACTGCATAGGCCGTGGTGAACACCGCCTTGCTCGAAAGCAGTTCGCTCTGGCCCGGCAGGCCGCCCATGTTGGAAAAGAGACGCGTATTCTTCATCGGCTCGCTGGTATCCGTCCTGATTGTGACACGACACCATAAAGCGATCCGGCAGGGAAAGAGAGGCTTTTCTTCTGAGAAACGCCTCAGAACCGGGCTTCGATCTTCAGGCGACGCCTCTGGTCAGCTCCGAATCCAGGCTGAGAATGAATTTCCAGAGCAGCGGGATATCGAAATGGTCATCGCGCTGCAGCATCCAGGACAGGGCCATCGCAGACGACCATGGCTTCTTGTAGGGGCGCACCGAGGTCACGGCTTCGTACACGTCGCAGATCGCGCTCATGCGGACATAGAGCGAAAGTTCGCCAGCGAAGACACCATCCGGATATCCTTTGCCGTTCATGCGCTCATGGTGATGGCGGCAGATGTCGAGCACGACGCCGGGAAGGTTACCTTGCCGCTTGAGAATCTCATGGCCGCTGGCGGGATGCTGCATGATGATCTCCCGTTCCTCTGCGGTCAGTGCGCCGGTCTTGTTGAGGATCGCGGTGGGGATCGTCAGCTTCCCGATATCGTGCACCAGCCCCGCAAAGCCGAGCAGATGCACCAGCGGCTCCTCGAACTGCAGATGGCGGGCGAAATGCACGAGCAGAGCCGACACGGCGACGGAATGGACGAAGGTGACCTTGTCCTTCGATTTCAGCCGGGTAATGTCGAGAAGAATGGCCGGGCTGTCGCCGATCTGGGTCGAGATATCGCCGACGATCCCGGATACGCCCGCGATGTCGATCGGTTCGCCGTTTTGGCTCTGCCCGAACGCGGTTTCGAGCCGCTTGACAGAAGCCTGAACGACCCTGACCGTCGCGCGGCGGTTATCCGCGACAGGCTTTCCGGGAGGGGCAACGCGCGATGGCGGATCTTTGGCGAAACTTCGGCTGGAGCCATCGGCATCGATACCCTTTGCAAGGTTGATATAGATACCGGTGATCCGGCTGTTCTTGATCAGGTCGACCTCGGTTTCCGAACGCAAGAGGAAACGGCGCTTGCCGAAGGGATTGTCTTGCCATGCACCCTCGAGCGACTCGATGAACATGCCAACCCGGGCTTCATGTCTCTCGATACGCTTCACCATGATATCGTTCCCCGCGCCTCCCCTGTCTTGTATTTTCCACGCCCGCATCCTGGCGAACGCATGTCAGACTCCCGCCTGCACCCTGGTCCCGATTTGCTTTATAGCCGTAGGTTTTTAAGGCATTCCTAAGGCGGATGAACAAATCTTCGGGGTTACTGTCTACATACTGGAGATGGGAAGAAGATGCAGGCAATTCAATAGTCTAGATATGCCATTCAAGGTTGTTTAGTATGTCTCTGGAACGTTTAAATTGCCGTCGAAGATGGTATAACAAATGATATAATCGGATTTTCGGTAAGAAGCGGCTTTCGCGTCGCTTCAGCTGAGAGAATTTTCGCCCGGCTGTTCGCTGCGTTGCAATATTTTTGTTTTCGATGAGATCTTCACGTTGAGACGTGCTTGTGCTTCACCGACGGTGATCGGTGCGACAGCATGCTCATGCCCCGGACGATGAGAATGATCGTTCTGCTCAGCGGGAGATGTTCTGCAAGGGCGCCCGCACCGAAGGACGAATGCGGGGATAGCCGAACTCGGGATCGCGTGCGGACAAGGCTTTGTGCAGGTGCACCATCAACCCGGCGGCAAAGAGCGGCGTCAGAAGGTTGACGATCGGAACGGCCAGGAAGGCGGCGAGAAGCAGACCGGCCATGAAGATCGTCGTGCGATGCTTCGAGCGAAAAGCCCGCGCCTCTTCCGGTGGCCGGAACCGCATGGCGGCGAATTCGAAGAATTCCCGCCCGAGCAGGTAACCGTTGACGAGGAAGAAGGCGACGAGATTGATGCCGGGCACCAGCAGGAGGAACAGCGCGATCAGGTTGCCGACAAGCACGATGCCGAGAAATTTCAGCGTGCCGCGGATCGCCTCGCCCATGGGCAGCGCGCGGCCCGCCGGCTCGTCCGGGTAATCCCGTTTCTCGATCACCTCCGCGACATCGTCGAGAAAAAGCCCGGCGATCAGTGCCGTGACGGGTGCGAGCAGCAAAGCGAGGCCGAGCGCGAGCCCGATACTAGCGAGGATGATGAGGATGAAGGTGAACCAGCCCGCCCATTCCGGCGTGCCCGGCAGCATCTCGGTCACGAAAGGAGCAACGAAATAGACGAAGCTTTCGCGCAAGGCCAGCCAGAGCAGCACGAGCGCAAGGATCGTCAGGCCGAGCGTCTTCCAGAACGCAGCGCGCGTCTCCGGTGCAAAGAGATTGGCAAGCGACAGGCGGGCGGCGTGAAAGATCATCCGGCGGCTCCAGGGCACATGCGTGTTGCACTGCGAAGGACCATGTAGAGTGCCCGCGCGATCCCCGCAAGAAGCATCAGCTTATGCAATGGTGGTTGCGCTTCCGCAGAGCAGAAATCGCCGGGAGCCGATTTTGGTTTTCGCAGGAATGCAGTAGGAGAGAATGGTCATCTCGCCGGAGCGCATCATGAACGATATCAGGACGGACCTCTCCGTCGCCAGCCTTGCCGTTCTCCTTCAGAACGGGGCTCTCGACCCGGTCGATCTAGCGGAAACGGTGCTTGCCAGAATCGCTGCGGCAGACCCGGCGATCTTCACGGAGGTTCTGGGAACGCGTGCCATCGAGGAAGCCGGTGCCGCGCGTGCGCGCCTGAAATCTGGCCGTTCGCTCGGCCTTCTCGATGGCATTCCCGTTGCGTGGAAAGACCTGTTCGACACGAAAGGTGCCGTAACGCGAGCGGGCTCGGTCGTTCTCGATGAAGGCCCGGCCGACAAGGACGCCGCCGTCGTCGCGGCGCTTGCAGCAGCCGGCATGGTGGCGGTCGGCCGAACGAATATGAGCGAGTTCGCCTTCTCCGGCCTCGGCATCAATCCCCATTACGGCACGCCAGCCAATGCGGCCTCGACCGATGTTCCGCGCATTCCCGGCGGCTCCTCGTCCGGTTCGGCCGTCGCCGTGGCGGCAGGTCTTGTCCCCGTTGCGATCGGCACGGACACCGGCGGCTCCATCCGCATTCCCGCCGCCCTCAACGGCATCGTCGGCTATAAGGCCACCCGCGGCCGTTATTCCATGAAGGGCGTCTTTCCGCTGGCGGCAAGCCTCGATTCGCTGGGCCCCCTCTGCCGGACGGTGCAGGACGCCGTCTGGGTGGATGCCGCGATGCGCGGCGTCGGCGTGCCCGAGGCCGGTCGCGGAGAGATCGAAGGGCTGACGCTCGTCGTGCCGCAGACCGTCATGTTCGACGGTGCGGAACCCGCCGTCATCGCAGCCTTCGAGGCAGCGCTTGAGCGTCTCGCCAAAGCCGGTGCCCGCGTCGAACGCCGGGCAGTGCCGCTGTTTGCCGAGGTCTTCGAGCTGTTTGCGCGCCATGGCGCGCTCGTCACGGCGGAAGCTTTCGCGCTCCATCGCGAGCGGCTGGCGGGTCCCGATGCGGAAAGGATGGACCCGCGCGTCGTCGTCCGCACGCGCATGGGCGAGAAGATCGCCATGGCAGATTATATCGCATTGGCCTCCGCCCGCGCGGGCATGATCGCCGCTTTCTCGGCGATGCTCGCTCCCGGCGAACTGCTGGCGCATCCGACGCTGCCGCATGTCGCGCCGCCGATCGCGCCGCTTCTGACAGACGACGCGCTGTTCGTGGACACGAATTTCCGTACCCTGCGCAACACGCTGGTCGGCAATTTTCTCGATGGCTGCGGCATCACCATTCCTTGTGGCACGGGCGATGCCGGCATGCCGGTCGGTTTCCTTCTGTCAGCGCCGCAAGGTGAAGATCGCCGGCTGCTGTCGGCCGCGCTCGCAGCCGAACACATCATCCGTGGTGAGGCATGATCGTCTGTTTCGATATCGGCGGCTCTGCCATCAAAGGCGCCATCGCCACCTCGCCTGACGATATCCGTCCGCTGGCGCGCCGCCCGACGCCGCTTCACGACTTCGATGCCTTCGTCGCGACGCTGGAGGAGGCGTTCGAGGAAGCCGGCATCCGGCCCGAGCGGATCGCTTTGTCGATTGCCGGCGTGGTCGATCCCGAGACACAGGCGATCACGGTCGCCAACATTCCTTGCCTGCATCAACGGCCGCTCGCCCGCGATCTCGGCGAACGCTTGGGGATGCCGGTGCTGATTGCCAATGATGCCGACTGCTTTGCGCTGGCCGAAGCCGGCCTGGGCGCCGGGCGCGGACATCGGATCGTCTTCGGCGTCATTCTTGGCACGGGTGTCGGTGGCGGGCTGGTCGTCAATGGCCGCCTGATCAATGGTGATGGCGGCTTTGCCGGCGAGTGGGGCCATGGTCCAGCCGTCGCCGCCACGGCCGGCAATCCCCCGGTCGCCATACCGGCCTTTCCCTGCGGTTGCGGCCAGAGCGGCTGCGTCGATACGATCGGTGCCGCGCGCGGCATGGAGCGCCTCCACCAGTTGCTGCATGCGGAGAAGCTGCCGAGCCACGACATCACAGCGCGCTGGCAGGCGGGCGATGCGAAGGCCGCCCGCACCATCGAGGTTCTGGTCGATCTCGTGTCATCGCCTCTGGCGCTCGCGATCAACATCACCGGCGCGACCATCGTACCCGTCGGCGGCGGCCTGTCGGGCGTTACGCCGCTGATCGAAGCCATCGATCAGACCGTTCGTGCCCGCATCCTGCGCACATTCGACCGGCCCCTGGTCGTGCCGGGGGAATGCCGGATCGAACCCGGCCTCATCGGCGCCGCGCTTCTCGCTCTCACCGGAGAGGATCGATGAGCTCTGTCCTGCTTGAAGTCTGCGTCGATGACGCCGCCGGCCTTCTGGCTGCGGTGGAGGGAGGCGCCGACCGGATCGAGCTTTGCTCGGCCCTTTCGCTCGGTGGCCTGACGCCGACCGAAGGTCTCATGCAGCTTGCCGGCCGCATGGCCGTGCCGGTCTATGCGATGATCCGCCCGCGCGCCGGCGATTTCATCTTCGATGAGACCGAGATCGCCATGATGGAAGCGGAGATCGATGCGGCGCGTGAGGCCGGGCTTGCCGGCGTGGTGCTCGGCGCGAGCCTTGCCGATCGCAGCCTCGATGCTGCCTGTCTTGCCCGTCTCGTGCGCCGTGCCGGTGATATGGGCCGAACCCTCCACCGCGCCTTCGACCTCGTGCCGGATCAGGCGGCAGCGCTCGAAACGGCCGTCGATCTCGGCTTCGAGCGCATTCTGACCTCGGGCGGCGGCAAGACGGCGGCGGAGGGCATTGTTTCGATTGCAGACCTCGTCGGCAGGGCCGGCGGACGCCTCTCGATCATGCCGGGTTCCGGCGTAACGCTCGCGACCGTTGCCCCCTTGCTTGGCACCGGCGTTTCGGAGGTTCACGCGTCCTGTTCGTCCCCGGTTCCGACGGCCGACAGCCGCCTCGTGGAGCTTGGTTTTGCGCCGGAGACCGCGCGGCGGACGGACGCGGGTATCGTCAGAGCGCTCAAGGCAGCGCTCTGATCGAGGTCGGTATCGCCTGTTTTCAGGCTGAATACACGGCATGGCCGCGAATATAGGTCGCGACCATCTCAAGGTCTTCCGTCAGGAGAACGAAATCCGCATCGAGCCCGGGCAGAAGCCGGCCCTTGGTGGCCGACAGTCCGATCGCGTCCGCCGGATAGGCCGACGCCATGCGGATCGCCTCGCCGAGCGGCAGGTCGAGCGTCCGGTGGACGAAGCGCACGGATGACAGCATATCGATATCGGCACCGGCAAGCGTTCCGTCGGCGAGCGTCAGCCGACCGTCCCGCCGGAAGATCTCGCGCCCGTTGAGCAGAAATCCCGTCTGGTCCGATCCGATGGTCGACATGGCGTCGGTAACGAGGAAGATCCGGCCCGGTCCGACCTTTGCGCGAAGCGCGATGTTCATCGAGACCGGATCCACGTGAAAACCGTCGGCGATGATACCGGCATGCAGCGTGCCGAGATCCAGCGCCGCGCCGACGCAGCCGGGTTCGCGGTGTCCGAGCGGGCTCATGGCGTTGAACAGGTGGGTAACGGTGCGGGCGCCGGCCAGCGCATAGGTCGCCACCGTCTCGTAATCCGCAGCGGTATGGCCGAGGCTGACGGTGATGCCGGCCTTGCTCATGGCGGCCACCTGCGCAAGCGTCGCATTTTCCGGTGCGACCGTGACCATGACTGCATCGAAGAGCGACGCGCAGGCGAGGATCACGTCGAGGTCGTCCGCCTCCATCGGCCGGATCAGGTCCGGATCATGGACGCCTTTGCGTGCGACGGACAGATGCGGTCCTTCGAGGTGCAGGCCGATGAAGCCGGGAACGCCCTCCGCGCGCGCCTCGCGTGCGGCCGAGATCGCGAGAGTGCGGATATCGGGCGTATCGGTGATCAGCGTCGGAAGGAGGGCGGTCGTGCCGAAGCGCGCATGGGCTTCGCAGATCGTGCGGATCGTCCCTGCGTTCGGCGCGTCGTTCAGCAGTGTCCCGCCGCCGCCATTGACCTGCAGGTCGATGAAGCCGGGCACGAGCAGGTGTCCCTCGGCCGATACCGTCTCGATCCCCTCGGGAAGCGCCTCAGGCGCGACGATGCCGGTGATGACGCCGCCGCCGACGAGAAGCGCCTGTCCGGCGTGCCAGTCCTGCCCGTCGAAGATCCGGGCCCCGATGACGGCGAAGGCCGTTTCGTCGCGCTGTGCGTTCATCGCGTTTCCGTCACTTTCTTCAGCGCTGCCGGCTGATCCGGGTTGAAGCCCTTGGCGCGCGACCATGCCTCGACGAAACCGTAGAAGGGAAGGATGAGGCAGAGCGCGTCGGTCAGTGGATGGCCGGTGGCAACGAAGGGCAGCGGTGCTGCACGCCCATGCGCATCGGCCGTCAGGAACGCACGGGCGCCCTTGCCCGCGAGATCGTCGAGAATGCCGGTAACGGACGCCTCGGCCGCATCGCGCGCCGCAAGGCCGAGCACCGGAAAGCGCTTTTCCACCAGCGCCACGGGCCCATGCAGCACCTCCGCTGCGGAATAGGCCTCGGCATGCAGACCGGACGTTTCCTTGAACTTCAGCGCCGCTTCGCTGGCAATGGCGAGCGCCGGGCCGCGACCGAGCACGTAGAGCGAGTCGGATGTTCCGATGCCGTCGAAAAGGGCGCTCCAGTCGAGCGTTACGGCGCGGGCAAGATGCATGGGCAGATCCCGCACGGCGCGTTCGAGCGCCGCGTCCTTTGTCCATGCCGCCAGCACGGCAAGGCCGGCGATGATCGAATTGACGTAGGATTTCGTCGCGGCAACGGCGATTTCCGGGCCGGCCATGATGTGCACCGGATGCGTGCTTGCCTCGGCGATCGGCGACGGCAGCGTGTTCGTCAGTGCGATGGTGACGGCGCCGGCCTTGGTCGCGGCCTCCGCCATGGCCACGATATCGGGGCTCTTGCCGGATTGCGAAATGGCGATGGAGCCGGCACCGGCCAGCGCCATCTTCGCGCCGTAGATCGAGGCAAGCGATGGACCGAGCGACGCGACGGGGCGGCCGGTGGTCAGCTCGATCGCATATTTGAGAAACAGCGCGGCGTGATCCGAGGAGCCACGGGCAATGGTCACGAGAAAGGCCGGGTCGTGGGCGGCAAGAGCGGACCCCGCCGCATCGAGCGCGGTCCGCGATCCCTCGAGAAGCCGGGCGGCCGCTTCCGGGATCTCGTTGATCTCGCGGCGCATATGGGTCTGTTCCGTCGTCATATCGTGCGTGTCCTCAAGGCCATCTCAGCGTGTCGGCCGTCTTCAGGTGTCGGAAAGGCTGAGTTCAGCCACGAAATCATAGGCGTCGCCGCGATAGAGGGAGCGGGTGAACTCCACCACGCGGCCGGATGCGAGATAGGAGATACGCTCGATCGACAGGCTCGCCGACCCGCTCCGGACGCCGAGCATGGTTGCATCGGGATCCTTCAGTTCGCAGGCCGAGATCCGCTGTACCGCCCGCACCGGCCGAGCACGCGTCTTGTCGAGTTCCGCATAAAGCGACGTCGTGATCCGCATCGGATCCGGCAGGAATTCCGCCGAGATGCTCGCCCGTTCGATGGCGAGCGGCATATCGTCGGCGATCCGCAGGCGACCGAGCCGGGCGACGAGTGCGTCTGCCGGCAGGCCGAGCGTCATCATTTCGTCCGGCGAGGCGGCAAAGAGACCACGCTCGATCCATTGTGCCCGCGTCGTCAGCCCGCGGCGCGCCATGTCCTCGGTAAAGGAAGTGAGACGGGAAAGGGATTGCTGCACGCGCGCCAGCGGTTTGACGACGAAGGTGCCCGATCCGTGACGGCGCACGAGAAGCCCGTCGCGCACAAGATCGTCCACCGCCTTGCGCACGGTCACCCGGCTGATATTTGCATATTCTGCAAGGTCGCGCTCCGGCGGCAGCGCGTCGCCATGGTTGAGCCGGCCCGACTGGATCGCCTCTTCCAGCGACTGGCGCAGCTTCAGATACAAGGGCCCGGACCCTGCGCCCTGAAGGCCTTCGAGCGGTAGCAGGTGGGCCAGATGATCGCTCATTGCGCCGCCTCCATGCGCCCGTCGGACGGATCGGATGCGAAGCGCTGGACCGCAAGCGCAACGGCTCCGGTGAGTGCATCGGCTGCCGGCTCCGTCATCTCGATGCCGGGCCGCTGCGCAAGCCAGGGACCGTAAAGCGGCGCCAGGCCACCGACGAGGCAGAGGGTGCGGACACTGCGGGCGGTGATGGCGTCGAGCGTCTGGTCGATATCCCGAGCGGCCTTGCGAACGAGTTCGACTGCAACCGGATCACCGGCAGCCGCTGCCGAAAAGATGCTTGGTGCGTAACGGCCGTAATCGGCAGGATGTGCGGCATGGGCAAAGGCGATGATGGCGGCGGTCGAGTGGCCGAATGCGGCAAGCACCGTCTCGGTCAGGGGAGAGGCGGGTCGAACGCCGTCATGGGCAAGCAGCGCCTCCTGAAGAAGCCCTTGCCCCAGCCGGGCACCGCTGCCAAGATCGCCGACCTTGAAGCCGTGACCGCCGAGCATTGAGACCTCGCCATTTTGCCGAATGCTGTAGACGGTGCCCGTCCCGAGGCTTGCTACCGCGCCGTCGCGGTCGCCCAGCGCGCCCTGAAGCGCGATCAGAACGTCGGACACGATCTCCGCTCTGGCGAAGGGCAGGCGCGCGGCAATGAAGGAGACCGCATCCGCCACATTGTTGCCGGCGAGACCGAGAACAGCGGCGGCGGTGGAAAGTCCGGCGACAGGAAGGCCGGCCTCCTGAAAGGCAGCCTCCGTCGCCAGTCGGATATGGGATAGCGCGGTTTCCGGGTCGGTCAGTATATTGGCGGCGCCACTGATGCCGCGGCCGAGAATGCGGCCGTCCGCATCGGCCACCGCCGCCCGGCACCGCGTACCCCCGCCATCGATTCCAACGCGATAAAGACCCATGGATAACCTCCGGCTCGATAATACCAAAAAAGGACCATTTACCAAGACGAAAATCAATAAAATTCCGAAAAGGGAACTTCTCGTTGTTTTACAGGTAGGTAAGAAAAAGATATCCTTACAGTCGAGCTATGCTTTCCGCTATGCATTGATTTTTCGGGATCTATTGGTATTCATTTGGACTTATCTGAGGGAGGGTCGCGTGGCGGACAGGACGGAAGAGCGCCATGCGCAGGCACGGGACCTTGATGTCAGGGAGCCTGTCGCGATCCTGAAGCTGCTGGCGCAAAGCCAGCAGGCGGCGGCGCGGGCAGTGGATGCTGCGCTGGAGCCTCTGGCGGCTGCGGCAGGCCTTGCCACGCAGGCACTGCAAACCGGTGGCCGGCTGATCTATGCGGGCGCCGGCAGCTCGGGGCTGATGGCGATGGTCGATGCGCTCGAACTTCCCGGCACCTATGGTCTGGCACCCCATTCGGTCGTCGTTCTTCTCGCCGGCGGCGCGGCAAGCCTTGCCGACCTTGCGGGCGGCTACGAGGACGATCGCGATCTTGGTATCGGCGATGTGGAGAAGGCGGGCGTCGCAGCCGGGGATTGCCTGATCGTCGTCTCCGCCAGCGGTTCGACACCGTATGCGCTCGGCTGCGCGGAGGCGGCGAAAGCCGCAGGTGCCAGCGTCGTGGCGCTCGCCAACAATCCCGGCGCGCCGCTGCTCGACGTGGCGGATGTCGCCATCCTCTTGGAAACCCCGCCCGAGGTGATCTCCGGATCGACGCGCATGGGCGCGGGAACGGCGCAAAAGATCGCGCTCAACATGCTCTCCACCCTGGTCGGCATCGGGCTGGGTCATGTCCATGACGGGCACATGGTCAATCTGAGGCCTGACAACAGGAAGCTGCGCCAGCGCGCTGCCGGCATGGTCGCCGATATCGCCCGGATCGAACGGTCGGCCGCCGAGCGCCATCTCGACGCGGCCGATGGCTCCGTCAAGATCGCGGTCCTCCTCGCCTCGGGCGTCGCAAGCCGTGATATCGCGCACCAGCGACTGGACACCGCGGGACAAAGCCTGCGGCGGGCTCTTGCCCTTGGCGGGACACGGGAAAAGAGCTAGCCTCCGGGATAACCCGAAAAGTGTCGGGAGCCCATCGATCTTCCAGCGCAAAGGCTTTCGCCCGTGACCCTTGCAAGTCTTCTTGCCTATGCCGCCGCCCTTTTCATTGCGGCCGCCATTCCCGGTCCGGGCATGACCGCCATCGTCGCGCGCGCTCTCGGCTCCGGCTTTCGCGATACGTTTCTGATGGGTCTTGGACTCGTCCTCGGCGATCTCGTCTACCTCACGGGCGTGGTTCTCGGCCTGGCTTATGTCGCGCAGACCTTCACCACTGCCTTTCTCGTCATCAAGATCCTCGGCGCGCTCTATCTCGGCTTCATCGCCTGGAAGCTCTGGACGTCGGGCCTGATGGCGCAGAATGTGGAGGAGAACCGGGTACGCACCTCCCCGGGGCTCGCATTTCTTTCGGGGCTTCTGGTGACGCTCGGGAATCCGAAGACGATGCTGTTCTACGTCGCGCTCGTGCCGACGCTCATCGATCTCGGCACGATCGGCCCTCGCGACTACGTGCTTCTCGTGCTGACCACCTTCATCGTCCTGCTCTCGGTGCTTATTCCCTACATCGTGCTCGCCTCGCGGGCGCGCCAGTTCCTGCGCCGGCCGACGGCTCTGAAGCTTCTTAACCGGGCAGCGGCAAGCATGCTGGGGGCGACGGCCGCCTATATCGCGCTGCGCACCGCATGATGCTTCTCCGAAGTGCCCCTTTCGCGCAGGCGCGCAGCGCTCATGGCGTCGATGCGATGGAGGTGGAGAGCTGACGTCACCGAGACGCGGCAACGCATGTTTCCGGCGCGGTCAATAGGCCGCAATACGCTCCAGCCAGAGCCTCCGATAGGCTTCGATCGCTTGCCGCGTGCCAAGCTGCTTTACGGGCGCAGCGTCTCCACGGGTCGAAGGAACGGTGCCGCCCGCCAGCAATGCGGCGCCAAGGCTCGTTCCCGTCGAGCCCTCCAGCGCAAGCACATCCCGGTCGGAGAAGGCGGAGAGCGCGGAGAGATAGAGCCCGTTTTTCGCAAACGGCCCTTCGACCAGGATCGGCCCACCGGCATTCAGAAGCGCCAGGCTCTCCTGCGTCATCAGCGCGAGATAGAGACAGATGGCCACATGACGCTCGGCATCCGATGCGCCGCCGGCGGAAACCCATGCCGCCGTCATCGCCGGGAAGGGGCCGCATCCGGGCACGACGGATGGCAGGAGCATCACGCCGCGCGCGATGACGGTCTGGATAAGCGCTTCGCCGATGGACTCGGCTTGCACGGCTTCCAGACCCGATGTCAGCACCTCGTATTCCCGCCCGCCCATGAAGCGGGCGGAGGGAACGGCACGGCCATAGGCGTCGATATTGGCAAGCGTGTCCCGCGCGGGATCGAGACGTGCGAGATCGCCGCCGACGCCGAACGACACCACCCAGGTGCCGGTGGAGACGACGGAAAAGGGGACCTCTCCACCGATCAGATGCGGCAGCAGCGACGCATTGCTGTCGTGGATACCGCAATGGACCGGGATGTTCCGGTTCGCATCCAGCCCGATCTCGCGCGCCAGCGGCACAAGCAGCGGCCCGAGAGCAACGAAAGCGGAATGTACCGGCGCGAGCAGCCCGGACAGATCGAGCGTATCGACCAGCGCCGAAAATCTGCCGAGCGCAGGATCCCAGAGATCCGTATGGCATCCAAGCGATGTGACCTCGGTGGTGAACTGTCCGCTGAGCCGGCCTGACCAGTATTGGGCATAGGTGACGATGGTGCGAACCCGGGCGAACGCGTCGGGAAATGCCGTCTTCTGATAATGAAGCTGGGCGCCGAGATTGAGCCCCATCGCCAATCGGGGCGAAAAGGTTTCGGTGAAAGCTGGTCGTATCCGGTCGTAATCCGACCTTATGTCTTGCGAATAGTCATGCTCGTAGTCGAGCACCGGCAGCGCCAGCTCCCCGTTGGCATCGAGGAGGGCCGCCGCCGCCCCATGGGTGGTGACCGAGATCGCATCGAACCCCGGCGTGCCTGCCACGGCTTTCAGGGACGCGATGAGAAAGGCCCAGAGCGCGTCCGTATCATAATGCGGATAGGGGCCGTCGCTTACGACGCGGTTGGTCATCCGGTGAGATACGAGTTCCCGGCCGCTCGTCGTGTCGAAGACCACGAGCTTGGCATTGGTCTTTCCGACGTCGAAGACGGCGACTCTTCCGGGTGCGCGGGTCATGGCTGTGTCGGCAGATGAAAGACGGGGATCAGATCGCGCGACACCGGCGCGTTGTCGGGATGGGTCTCCATGATATCGGCCATATGCGCCCACCAGCGTTTCATCACGGGATGCTCGGGCAGGGCGGCCATGCCGTGGTCGCGCGGGCGCGAGAGAACGCCGAAGAGGGTCAGCGTCTCGGGATCGAGGAAGATCGAATAATCGCGGACGCCGGCCTGCGCGAGAAGCAAGCTCAGTTCGGGCCAGATCTCGTCGTGACGACGGCGATACTCCTCTTCCTGTCCCGCATGAAGCTTCATGACGAAGGCGTGGCGTTCGAGCGGTGCCTCGGGGATCATCAGGATCTCGCCTTGATGCGGCGCGCCAGGATCGGCAGCGCGATGGTGATGATGAGGAGCAGGCCGATGAAGATTGACATGACGATGCCGGGAACGTTCAAAAGCCCGAGCCCGAAGGTGACGAGGCCCATGACGAAGGCCGCGATGACGACGCCGCCGATCGTGCCGGAGCCGCCGAGAATGGAGACCCCGCCGAGCACCACCATGGTCACGACCTCCAGCTCCCAGCCTTGCGCGATCGAGGGCCGTGTGGAGCCGAGGCGCGAGGTGAGGCAAACGGCGGCGATGCCGCTCATCAGGCCCGTCAGCAGAAACAGGATGAATTTGATCCGCTCGACAGGGATGCCGGAGAACCGCGCGGCGAACTCGTTATTGCCGATCACCTGAACCTGCCGTCCGAAATTCGTCGCATGCAGAAGCAGGGCGAACAGGCCGGCGAGCACGAGAAAGAGCACGAACTCGAAGGAGAACACCCAGACCACATAGCCCTGCCCGAAGAAGGCGAAATCGGCGGGATAGCCGCCATAGGCCTTGTCGCCGAGGACAATGTAGGACAGCCCGCGAAACAGGCTCATCGTGCCGATGGTGACGACGATGGAGGGCAGCTTCATGCCCGATACGAGCACCCCGTTGACGACGCCGCAGGCCAGACCGACGCCGATGCCGATGCCCACGAGGCCTGCCGCACCCACACCCGCCTGTGCCGCCGCCCCCATGGCTGTCGAGGCAAGCGCGATGATCGCGGCGACCGACAGGTCGATTTCGCCGGCGATGACGAGCAGCGCCATGGCGAAAGCGATCATCGCCTTTTCAGTGAAGTTGAACGTGGCGTCGGAAAGGTTCCAGGCATCCAGAAAGTAGGGCGAGGCCAGCGAATTGAAGACGAAGATCGCAACGGCCACGCCGAGAAGCAGCACCTCCCAGCTGGCGAGCAGCCGGCGAAGCGGCGTGCCCAAGCGATCCGGAATGACGCGTCGGGCCGGCTGTGCGGTCTCCGATGTTGCTGATGTCGAGGGGATCGCGCTCATGCCAGGGCCTCCTTGCCGGCCTTGCCGGAACTGTTATCCTCCGCCTCCCTGTTGCGCAGGATGATCCGCCCGCGATGGCGCTCGCGGCGGGCATTGAACACGACGGCGAGAATGATGACCGAGCCGGAGATTGCCATCTGCGTAAAGGGAGAGATGCCGATGACCGGAAGCGCATTCTTGATGACGCCGAGAAAGAGCGCGCCGAGCACGGTGCCGATAACGGTGCCGACGCCGCCCGCAATCGAGATGCCGCCGATGACGCAGGCCGCGACGCTGTCGAGCTCGAAGCCGATGGCGATATCGACATAGGCGACGGCATAGCGCGAGACCCAGAGATAGCCGCTGAGACCGGCGAGCGCCCCGGAAAGCGTGAAGGCGAGAAAGCGCGTATAGCCGACGTCGATCCCTGCATAGACGGCCGCCACCGGATTGCCGCCCGCCGCATAGGCCGAGCGGCCGAAGGGCGTGTAACGCGCCATGAGGAAGACGAGCACGACGACGATGACCGCGACCCAGGACAGCACCGGCAGACCGGCAATGCCAAGCCTCGGCACGTTGAGGAATTCCGGTGTCATCTGATGCGCGTTGACCCAGGCGCCGCCCGAGAGAACGAAGGCCATGCCGCGATAGATGGTGAGCGTGCCCAGCGTCACCACGATCGGGGGCATTTCGAGCCGCCAGACGAGAAAGCCGTTGATGGCACCGAGCGCCGCCCCGATGCCAATGGCCAGCAGGATCAGGAGCACGAGCGGCAGGCCCGGCACGGCCGCGTTCAGCATCGCCACGGCCATGCCGCTGAAGGCGAGGTTGGCGGCGACCGAAAGGTCGATCGCCTTCGTCAGGACGACGGTCATCTGCGCGAGCGCGAGGATGATCAGGATGGCCGTATCGTTGAAGATGACGGCGAGGTTGCGAGGGTTCCCGAAGCCGGGCGCACGCGTCGAGAACGCGACGACCATCAGGGCAATGATGAGGAAGAGCAGGGTTTCGCGTCTTTTCAGGAATGTCGCGGTCATTGTCATCGTCTGGTCCTCACGCATTGCCGGTGGCAGCGCGCACCAGCATTTCCGGCGTCAGCCCGGCGCGCGGGTGAATGCCTGCCGACAGGCCTTCCTTCATCACCATCACCCGGTCCGACATGCCGAGAATCTCCGGCAGTTCCGACGAGATCATCACGATCGACAGGCCTTCGGCTGCCAGTTCGCTGATGAAGGCGTGAACGGCGGCCTTCGAGCCGATGTCGATCCCCTTGGTCGGCTCGTCGAGAATGATCACTTTCGGCTGCGTCGCGAGCCATTTGCCGATCACCACCTTCTGCTGGTTGCCGCCGGACAGCGTGCCGACGGGAACGGAGAGGGCGGCGGCACGCAGGTCCAGCCGCTCGGCATATGTGCGCGCCAGCGCGAACTCGTCGGCAAGCCGCAGGAAGCCGCCGCGGGACGTGCGGCCAAGCGAGGGCAGCGTCATGTTCTGGAAGATCGGCATAGGCAGCGCCAGACCATGGCGGCCGCGTTCCTCCGGCACATAGACGATGCCGGCGCGGATCGCGTCGCGCGGCGAGCGGATCGTCACCGGCCGGCCATCGATCTGCACGGTGCCGCTCGTCGGTGTGGTGATGCCGAACAGGGACTGGCACAGCTCGGAGCGTCCGGCGCCGATGAGCCCGTAAATACCGAGGATTTCGCCGCGGTGGAGGGTGAAGGAGATATCGCGAAACTCGGTCGGATGGCTGTAGCCGGAGACCTCCAGCACGGGTGCGCCTCGTGTGACCGCGATCTTCGGAAACGCGTCGGCGACCGTGCGGCCGACCATCAGGCGCACGATATCGTCCTGCGGGGTCGTCGCCAGCGCGCCGTGTCCGACGGCCTTGCCGTCGCGGAAGACCACGTAGTTCTCGGCAATCTCGTAGACCTCGTCGAACTTGTGACTGATGAAGAGGATGGCTTTGCCCTGGCGCTTGAGGTCGCGCACGATGCGAAAGAGATCGTCGATCTCTTTCCGGGAAAGCGCTGCCGTCGGCTCGTCCATGATGACGATGCGCGCCTCGATGGAGAGCGCCCGCGAGATCGCGACGAGATGCCGTTGCGCGATCGACAGGTCCTTCAGGCGAATGGTCGGGTCGATCGTGCTTTCGAGCGACCGCAGCAGGTCTCCGGCCCGCCGGTTCATGGTCGCCCAGTCGATGGTGCGAAAGCGGGTCCGCGGCGCATGGCCGAGAAAGATGTTTTCAGCCACCGTCAGCTCGTCGAAGAGCACGGTTTCCTGGTGAATGGCGGTGACGCCGGCATCGATGGCGGCCTGCGCATCGGAGAAGACGACCGGCGATCCGTCGATCCGGATCTCCCCCTCGCTTGGGCGGTAGATGCCGGTGAGGATTTTCACGAGCGTCGATTTGCCGGCACCGTTCTCGCCGATCAGCGCCGTCACCGTTCCCGGATAGAGCGCGATATCGACGCCGTCGAGCGCCTTGACGCCGGGAAAGATCTGCGAAATGCCGCGCATTTCCAGAATGGCAGGCACAGCCAAGCGATCCTCGGCGACGGGGTGTTGAAGGGCCATCATGTCCATGTCCGGTCGGAAGGAGAGGACCGGCGGCGCGGGAACGCGCCGCCGGATCGTCTGGAAAATCAGAACACCTTGGAGAACTGGTCGATGTTTTCGGCATTGTAGACGAAGGGATCGGCCATGGCGGCTTCGCCGTTCTCGCCGACCTTGATCTTGCCCATGCGGCCGGCTTCGATTTCCGATCCCGGCGCACCGTCGGCATCGCCCTTGACGAGGTGATAGGCGATCTGGGCAGCGGAGTAGCCAAGATCGATCGGGTTCCAGATCGCGAACTCCTTCGTCGCGCCCGACTTGATCGCGCCGGCCATTTCTGACGGGAGACCGAGGCCAGTCACATAGACCTGACCGATCTTGCCGGCATCCTTCACGGCCTGCGAGGCCGCGAGCACGCCGACCGTTGTGGGGGCGACGATGACCTTGACGTTCGGGTTGGACGTCATGAGGCCCTGCGCTTCGCGGTAGCTCTTGTCGGAAAGGTCGTCGCCGTAAACGGTGGTGACGAGATTGAGGCCGGGGAAGTCCTTCAGCTGCTTCTTCATTTCCTCGATCCAGATGTTCTGGTTCGTGGAGGTCGTCGTGGCCGAGAGAATGGCGAAATCACCCTTGCCGCCTTCGAGATGATCCTTGACCAGCGTCAGGCACATCTTGCCGATCAGGTCGTTGGAAGATGGGTTGAGCTGCAGGATGCGGCCTTCCGGCGCAACGCCCGAATCCCACGAGATGACCTTGATGCCGCGCTGGGCGGCCTTCTTCAATGCGGGAACGACGGCATCGGGGTCGTTCGCCGAGATCGCGATGGCATTGACGCCCTGAGCGATCAGCGCGTTGATCACCTCGATCTGGCCTTCGGCCGTCGTCGAGGTCGGGCCGGTATAGATGATCTCGACGTCGCCGAGTTCCTTGGCCGCCTCCTGCGCCCCCTTGTTGGCGGCCTCGAAGAAGCCGTTGCCGAGCGATTTCACGACGAGGCCGATCTTGACCTCTGCGGCATGTGCGGCCGAGCCGAATGCGGCCATCGCGAACACGACCCCGATGGCAAGCTTTTGTGCGAGTTTCATGCTGTCTTCCTCCCAGTTGACGATAAGTGCCCGGTCGCTCATGCGACCGATGCGGTATCCTTCGTATCCGACGCCGCCACGGGAACCGTGATCAGCTTGACCCCCGCGGCCTCCACCATGCGCACGGCCTCCTCAGACACGGCGCTGTCGGTAATGATGGTGGAAACGTTTTCGAGCGGGCAGAGAATAAGGCTCGACCGGCGGGCGAACTTGCCGGAATCGATCATGACGACGAGCTCGTCGGCCTGCCGCATCAGGCGCTGCTCGCTCTGGATCACCAGAGCGTCGGACTCCATGATGCCGAGCGCGCTGGCGCCCTGCGCGCCGACGAACATGCGGCGCGCCGAGAAATTGCGGATGGCGTCGTTTTCGAATGGCGACAGGATCAGGCTCTGGTCGCGATAGATCGTGCCCCCCGGCACCGTCACCGTGCATTTGGAATGTTTGACGAGGTGCTCGGCGATGGCGAACGAGTTGGTCATGACCTGCAGCCGACGCGCCGCCATGAAATGCACCATCTGGAAAGTCGTCGTTCCCCCGTTGATGATGACGGCGTCGCCTTCCTCACAGAGATCGACCGCCATGCGGGCAATTGCGCGCTTCTTATCGGAGTTGATCGACTCCGACACCTTGAACGGGCGTGCTGCGAGATTGCCGATTTGCGGCGGATGCACGGCTTCGGCACCGCCACGAACCCGCCGCAGCTTTCCCTGGACATGCAAAGACGCGATATCGCGCCGGATCGTCGCTTCCGACGCATCCGTCAATTCCGCAATATCCTGTACCGTCACCACAGGCTTTTCCTGGACGGCGCTCAAGATGATGCGGTGGCGTTCGCGTTCGTGCATGGGGGTCTCCTCGACAGCGAGTTATGCGAAATAAGCAGAGACTGTCAATCAATAACGATCATAAATTTCTATATTGCGCTGCACAATGAACATTTATGATCGAATATGATTGACATGATCGGTTGGACTGAGCGATATCGTCGGCAACACGGGGCCGACCTGCGTTTGACGCAAGGGTTCCGATAACATGGGAGGATGACATGTCGGAACAGAGCCGCCGTCTCGAAAGCCGTTGGGACGATGCTATTGCGAACAATCTCGATGAGCCGGGCAAGCTTCTCTATCGCTCGAATCTCCTCGGCGCGGACAAGCGCATCACCAATTACGGCGGCGGCAATACGTCGGCCAAGGTGACCGAAACCGATCCGCTGACCGGTGAGCCGGTTCGCGTTCTCTGGGTCAAGGGCTCGGGCGGCGATGTCGGCACCATCAAGCTCGATGGCTTCGCAACGCTCTATCTCGACAAGCTGGAAGCGCTGAAGGGCCTCTACAAGGGCGTCGAGGATGAGGATCGCATGGTCGGCTTCCTGCCGCATTGCACCTTCGCACTCAACCCGCGCGCCGCGTCCATCGATACGCCGCTGCACGGCTTCGTGCCGTTCACCCATGTCGATCACATGCATCCCGACGCGATCATCGCCATCGCCGCGTCGAAGAACTCGCGCGAGCTGACGAAAGAGGTCTTCGGCGACGAGATCGGCTGGCTCCCCTGGCGCCGCCCGGGCTTCCAGCTGGGGCTCGATCTCGGTGCCTTCGTCGCGGCCAACCCCCATGCCAAGGGCGTCGTGCTCGAAAGCCACGGCCTCTTCACCTGGGCCGATGACGCAAAGGCCTGCTACGAGCTGACGCTCGATATCATCAACCGCGCCATCGACTGGTTTGCCACGAAAACCGAAGGCAAGACCGTCTTCGGCGGCGCTGTTTCGACCAGACTGGAAGAAGCGCAGCGCCGCGCGATCGCCGCGCGCCTCATGCCGGAAATCCGCGGCCGCATCGGTCGGGAGGAAAGGAAGCTCGGTCATTTCGACGATCAGGCCGCCGTACTGGAATTCGTCAACTCCGCGGATCTCCAGCGCCTCGGCGCGCTCGGCACGTCCTGCCCGGATCATTTCCTGCGCACCAAGATCCGCCCGCTGATCCTCGATTTCGATCCGAAGGCCGAAGGCAGCATCGATGCGGTCGTGGCTGGTCTCGATGCGGCGCTTGACGCCTACCGCGCTGATTACGCCCGCTATTACGACACCTGCCGCCACGACAATTCGCCTGCCATGCGCGATCCCAATCCGGTGATCTTCCTCATTCCCGGCGTCGGCATGCTGTCCTTTGCCCGCGACAAGGCGACGGCCCGCATCGCCGGTGAGTTCTACGTCAACGCCATCAACGTCATGCGCGGCGCCTCCACCGTGTCGGAATATCAGGGTCTGCCCGAGCAGGAGGCGTTCGACATCGAATACTGGCTGCTCGAGGAGGCCAAGCTCCAGCGCATGCCGAAGCCGAAGAGCCTTGCCGGCCGCGTCGCCTTCGTCACCGGCGGCGCCGGCGGCATCGGTCGTGCCACGGCAACCCGCCTGATCGCGGAAGGCGCCTGCGTCGTGCTGGCCGATATCGACCAGACGGCGCTCGATGGCGCGCAGGCCGATTTCGCCAAGCGCTACGGCGCGGATGCCGTTCGCAGCGTCAAGCTTGATGTGACGGACGAACATCAGGTTGCCGCAGCTTTCACGCAAGGCCTCGTTGAGTTCGGCGGCATTGACATTCTCGTCTCCAATGCCGGCATCGCGTCCTCCGCACCGGTCGAGGAAACCGATCTTGCCATGTGGAACCGCAACATCGACATCCTTGCAACCGGCTACTTCCTCGTCTCGCGCGAAGCCTTCCGCCTGTTCCGTCGCCAGAAGCTCGGCGGCAACGTCGTCTTCGTTGCGTCCAAGAACGGGCTCGCATCCTCGCCCAATGCATCGGCCTACTGCACGGCGAAAGCTGCCGAAATCCATCTTGCCCGGTGCCTGGCGCTCGAAGGCGCGGAAGGCGGCATTCGCGTCAACACGGTCAATCCCGATGCCGTGCTGCGTGGCTCCAAGATCTGGGACGGCGAGTGGCGCGAGCAGCGCGCGGCCTCCTCCAAGATCGAGGTCAGCGACCTCGAAGAGCATTATCGCAAGCGCTCGATGCTGAAGGTCAACATTCTCCCCGAGGATGTTGCCGAAGCCATCTACTTCCTCGCCTCCGACCTGTCGGCGAAATCCACCGGCAACATCATCAATGTCGATGGCGGCAACGCGCAGAGCTTTCCGCGCTAGGCTGGAAGAGGGAGGAGACCATCATGACCGATCATCGCATCGCGCCCGACCTCGTTGCCGGGCACAACGAAAGCCGTGCCGCGTCACAGGCCGCGGATTACAATGCGCTCGGCGAGCATCTGTCGCGCCGGGGCATCGACATCGAAACGGTGACACGGAAGGTCTCGGCCTTTCACGTCGCCGTTCCCTCCTGGGGCGTCGGCACGGGCGGCACGCGGTTTGCCCGCTTTCCCGGCATCGGCGAGCCGCGTGGCATTTTCGACAAGCTGGCGGACTGCGCCGTCATCAACCAGCTGACGCGCGCCACGCCCGGCGTTTCCCTTCACATTCCCTGGGACAAGGCGGAACCGGCCGCGTTGCTGGCGGCAGCGGAAGCCTACGGGCTGCATTTCGACGCCATGAACTCCAACACCTTCTCGGATGCGGAAGGGCAGGCTCTTTCCTACAAGTTCGGCTCGCTCAGTCATGCGGATGCAGGAACGCGGGCGCAGGCGGTGGAGCACAATCTCGAATGCATCGAGATCGGCCGCGCCATCGGCTCGAAAGCGCTGACGGTCTGGGTCGGGGACGGTTCCAATTTTCCCGGTCAGAGCCACTTCACCCGCAGCTTCGAGCGCTACCTCGCCTCCATGGGCGACATCTATGCAGCACTGCCGGATGACTGGCGGCTGTTTTCCGAACACAAGATGTACGAGCCGGCCTTCTATTCCACGGTGGTGCAGGACTGGGGCACGAGCTATCTCATTGCTTCGACGCTGGGTCCGAAGGCGCAGTGCCTCGTCGATCTCGGCCACCATGCGCCCAACGTCAATATCGAGATGATCGTGGCGCGGCTGACCCAGTTCGGAAAGCTGGGCGGCTTCCACTTCAACGATTCGAAATACGGCGATGACGATCTCGATGCCGGTTCGGTCGATCCCTATCGTCTCTTCCTCGTCTTCAACGAACTGGTGGATGCCGAGCACCACGGCATCAAGGATTTCGATCCGGCTCACATGATCGATCAGTCGCACAATGTGACCGATCCAATCGAAAGCCTCATCTCCAGTGCCAACGAGATCCGCCGCGCATACGCGCAGGCTCTCCTTGTGGATCGCGAGGCTCTGGACGGCTATCAGGACGAAAACGATGCGCTCATGGCTTCCGATACGCTGAAGCGTGCGTTCCGCACCGATGTCGAGGCCATTCTTGCCGAAGCTCGTCGTCGTGAAGGAGGTGCCATCGATCCGATTGCCGCCTACCGGAAGAGCGGCTATCGCAACATGGTCGGCAACGAGCGTCCTGCATCTCGCGCCGGCGGTGGCGGCATTATCTAGGCGTTAAGATTCGGCATCGTCCTGCCCGTTACGGCGTCTGCTGCCCGGCTCCGGCCGGCGGCTCGTCACGCACTTCCCCGGGACTCGACACGAACAGATAAACGCCGGCGAGCACCGCGCCGGCGAGCAGAATGGTGATGACGAAGGTGATCATCCGCTTGAATGCCGGTGCCTGCCGATCTGCCATGGTGTCGTCTTCTCCTGTATCCTGAAGATCAAACCCGTAAAGCGCAGGTGAGGTTCCCTCTATCCGGCTTGTTTCCTCTGCAATGCTCGGTCTGCAAACGTACCGATGAATAGATATGCCCTTTCCGCAGCACATCTTAAGGTCGCGTTTACACGGGTAGCGTCTTATCCAGCTTACATAAAGTTGGAGAAGATCAATGCCAGCAACCTGCCAGGGATGTCGCGACGGTGCCGACTTCCACATTCCGTTTTCCATGGCGTTCCAGCCCATCGTCGATGTCGTCTCGAAGACCACATTCGCGCATGAGGCGCTGGTGCGCGGCATTGCGGGCGAAGGCGCCGGCTCTGTCCTGTCGGCCGTCGATGCCCAGAACCGCTATGCCTTCGACCAGCAATGCCGGGTCAAGGCCATCGAACTCGCGTCGCAGCTGTATGGCACACAGAGTGATGTCGGCCTGTCGATCAACTTTCTGCCGAATGCCGTCTACGAGCCGCGCGCCTGCATCCGGCTGACGCTGGCTGCGGCGGCGCGCACCAAGTTCTCGCCGAAGAACATCATCTTCGAATTCACCGAAAGCGAGATCCTCGACACGGCGCATATTCTCAACATCCTGAACACCTATCGCGAGATGGGCTTCCGCACGGCGATCGACGACTTCGGCGCCGGCCATGCGGGTCTGGCGCTGCTGGCGAAATTCCAGCCGGATATCGCCAAGCTCGATATGGACCTTATCCGCAATATCGACACCGACACGGTGCGCCAGACGATCGTGCGCCACACCGTCGCCATGCTGCACGATCTCGGCGTTACCCCGCTTTGCGAAGGCATCGAGACGGAGGGCGAGGCGCAGGCTCTGGAAGATCTGGGTGTGCGTCTGATGCAGGGCTATTTCTTTGCGCGCCCGAGCTTCGAGGCGCTGGCGCAACCGTCCATGAGCCGGACGGCCGCGACGCACTGACGTCTCGACGAGCGCGTCGTCATCCCCAGGCGCCAGCGCGTCGTCAGCCGATGACGCGCTTGTATTCGGCCTCGGCAAACCCGTAGGAGCCACCCGCGAGCCGCTCGAGACCCGTGCGGTCGCGTACCGTCACCGTGCCGCGGCTGGAGCGGATCAGGTTCTCGCCTTCCAGAATATGCAGCGCCGTGGTGACGCTTGGCCGGCGAACGCCGAGCATCAAGGCGAGGAAGTCGTGCGTGAGCGGCAGGTCGTCCTCGCCCGCGCGGTCATGCGCCATCAGAATCCAGCGCGCCAGCCGCTCGTTGATCGTGTAGCGCGCATCCGCAAGGGCGGTCGAGGCCACCTGCATCATGAAGGTATGAACGAACTTCATCAGGGCGTTGCGGATCGACGGATGATCCTTGAGGACCGCAGCGAGCCTTTCCGCGCTGATGCGGAGCGCCGGACCGCCGATCTGCATGAAGGCCTGATGCGGCGCCTCGCCGATGCCCAGCAGCAGCGGAAGACCCGACAGTCCTTCACGGCCGACGCAGCCGATCTCGACCCTTTGCCCGCTGGAATCCCGGATGACCTCAGAGGAGAGGCCGCCGAGAAAGAAGTAGGCGTAGGTGATTTTCTCGAAAGGCTGGTACAGGACCTGCCCGTGCACCAGGTCGATCCGCTCAAGTTGCGCAAGCATGATGTCGAGATCAGGGGGAGAAAGGGAGGCGAGAAGGCCGTTCTTCATGTAGATGTTAAGTTCTCTGGAAAGACATTGTAAGTCAGCGCATTATCCAAGACGGAGCGATGGTTTGCAAAGGTATGCGGCGTTTGGTCAAGTACCGTACCGATGGTGTATAAGAGCGCGTTTTCGGCGGGTTTAATCGTCTTGCCCGGCGGAGGTTCCCGCCGGTTACGGCAAAATATCGTCCATGGCTTCGTCATAGGTAACAGAAGCGACGCTGTGTCCTGCTTCGTCGCATATCTCGATCGATGTGAGTTCGAGCTTTCGTTCGATCTTCAGATGTTCGGCGGCAATCTCCCGGATCGCCCGCTGGGCTTCTTTGCGCGCGTCTTCCAATGATGCGACCTCGGCACCGTCCAGATCGTCCAGCACCCCATTCCGCTCGACGAGCTGAAAGTAATATCTTGGCATGCGACACGGGCTCCCGGCAGATTGTCGCCGATATGCCCGCAACCGGGGATGCTGCGGAAAGTTCCAGGCGACATCGCTTTGGTCCACTGAAACGAACGCCGCATCGACACGGTTGCGTCCTGTCGGTTGTCGCCGGATTATGTCAATATAGGCCTGAACTCTCTCGGATCGCATCGTGCGCTTGATCCTTTGTTCATGCGCGCCGTGCCATCACGTCGGTCTCCCTTTGGAGAGGATCTGAAATCTTGGTCGATAATGAAGCGGTTATGCACCTGGCGCAGCTCATGGAGGGCACCGATGTCATGGTGGCGGTCTATGATCAGGACGACCGGCTTCGCTTTGCCAATGCTGCGTTCCGCAAGGCCTGGCACATCGAAGACGACGAGCGTCCGGTCTGGTCCGATCTCATGCGCCGGAACTTCATGGCACGACGCGGCACGGTCATCTCGGCCGATGATATCGATATCTGGTTGCGCTCGGTTCTCGGGCGGCGGGGAAAGACCGGCTTTCGCGCGTTCGAAACGGATCTCCATGATGGCCGGTGGCTCTGGATGACGGAGACCATGCATGCCAATGGCTGGATGCTGTGCGTGGCCTCCGACATCACATCGCTGCGGCCCGACGAACGTGAGCTGCGGCAGGCCCGCGACATGGCGATCAAGGCCTCGCAGACCGACGACCTGACCGGTATCGCCAGCAGGCGCTTCGTGATGTCGAAGCTTGAGGCGCTCGTAAAGGCAGCTCCGGCAGAGCCTGCGATGTTAGCCGGCAAAACACCCGTTGAATACAGGGCCGTCGGATGCGTGGCCGTTCTCGATATCGACAACTTCAAATATATCAACGACCGGTTCGGCCATAGTGTCGGCGATGCCGTGCTGATGGATTTCGCCGCGACCATCCAGCGCCTTGTGCGCAAGACGGATGTCCTCGGCCGTGTCGGCGGCGAGGAGTTCGTTCTCGTTCTGCCGAACACGACGACATGGGAGGCGGAAGCGATCATCGGCCGCATGCTGGCGGAGGTGCGGCAGTCCCGCCCGGTGCGCGAGCAGCTAAGCTTTCGCTATACGTTTTCGGCCGGCCTTGCCGGCGCGCGGGCAGGCGACGATCCGGCCGATCTTTATAGGCGCGCCGACCTCGCTCTCTACGCCGCCAAGATGCGCGGCCGCGACCAGATCGGCATCGATATCGACAGCCAACGGACGAGCGGTTCCGGCGGCGGCTGAAACGTCCTGCCCTCATTCCTCTTATGCAAACAGCAGGCCCAGCGCGTAGAACGCCGCAGAGATGAGGGCGGCTGCCGGCATGGTGACGATCCAGGCGATGACGATATTGCCGGCAAGGCCCCAGCGGACGGCCGAGACGCGGCGCGCGGCCCCGACGCCGATGATCGCGCCGGTGATGGTATGGGTCGTGGACACCGGGATGCCGAGCCATGTTGCCCCGAACAGCGTCAGCGCTCCGCCCGTTTCCGCGCAGAACCCCTGCATCGGGTTCAGCCGCGTGATCTTCGAGCCCATGGTATGGACGATGCGCCAGCCCCCGAACAGGGTGCCGAGCGCCATGGCCGACTGGCAGGTGATGACCACCCAGAACGGCACGTAGAAGGTCGAGCCCAGATAGCCCTGGCTGAACAGCAGCACGGCAATGATCCCCATCGTCTTTTGCGCATCGTTGCCGCCGTGGCCGAGCGAGTAGAGCGAGGCCGAGATGAACTGCATGACGCGAAAGGTGCGATCCACGGCAAAAGGGGTCTGGCGCACGAAGACCCAGGACACCGCGAGAACGAGCACCAGCGCAAGGAAGAAGCCGATGGCCGGCGACAGGAAGATGGCACCAACCGTCTTTCCGAGCCCGCTCCAGACGATCGATGAGAAACCGACCTTGCTGAGGCCCGCGCCGACCAGCCCGCCCACCAGCGCATGGGACGAGCTTGAGGGTATGCCGAAGATCCAGGTGACGATGTTCCAGACGATGGCTCCCATCAGCGCGGCGAAGATCACCAGCGGCGAGACGATGCCGGGATCGATGATGCCGGTGCCGAGCGTTTCCGCGACATGAAGGCCGAAGAACAGGAAGGCGATGAAATTGAAGAACGCCGCCCAGAGGACGGCATATTGCGGCCGCAGCACGCGTGTCGAGACGATCGTCGCGATCGAATTTGCAGCATCGTGCAGCCCGTTCAGGAAGTCGAAGAACAGCGCGATGGCGATGAGGCCGACCAGCAGCGGAAAAGCCAGCGAAGCGTCCATCAGACGTTCTCGATCACGATGCCGCTGATTTCATCGGCAACGTCCTCGAAGCGGTCGACCACTTTTTCCAGCTCGCCATAGATCTCACTGCCGATCAGATAGGCCATCGCATTGCCGGAAGCCCCGTTGCCGGAAGAGCCATGACGCCGGAAGAGGTCCTTGAGGCCCTGTTCGTGCAGCTCGTCCGAGCGACCCTCGACGCGGGTCACGTCTTCGGCAATCGCACTCAGCCGCTGGGCATTGGCACCAACCTTGTCCAGCAGCGGGATGGCCTCCGCAATCAGGTTTGCCGCCTTGACGATCTCGCCGCCCATCTCCCGCATCACAGGGTCGAAGGCCGTCTGCTCGAACAGCCGGATGGTCTTGACCGTCTTGTGCATCATGTCGATGGCGTCATCCATCGACTGGATCAGATCCTGGATATCGCTGCGGTCGAACGGCGTGATGAAGCTGCGGCGCACGGCAAGAAGCACGTCACGCGTGATTGCATCCGCCTGATCCTCCAGCGAGACGATGCGCGCGCAGTTCTTTTCCAGCTCGATGCCGTTGAGCAGGTCGCTCAGCGCGCCGGCCGCCTCCACGACGAGCCGCGAATGCGCGGCGAACATATCGAAGAACCTGTCTTCACGGGGCATCAGCTTTCGGAATAAGCTCATCATGTCGGTCGGCCTGCACCATCATGTCAGTGTCACAAAACTGTCATAAATGGTATCGGCACTCTCTAGCAACGCAGAGCGTCGATTTGACGGCATGAAACTTCCAAAAAAGGTTACGAAGAAGCGGACGAACCAGGCGGGTCATCTGCTGCAGCAGCTGGCCACCATGCCGGCCAAACTGTTTCAGGGCGCGTTTCGCCAGCAATATGGCGCGGTGTGCTTTCGCTATGTGGGAAGCGGCGACGAGATCGAGATCCTGGTGATCACGACGCGAGAAAGCCGGCGCTGGGTCATTCCCAAGGGCTGGCCAATGAAGAAGAAGAAGCCTTATCGCGCCGCCGCGATCGAGGCCTGGCAGGAAGCCGGCGTCCGCGGCCGCACGCGCAAGAAGCCCATCGGCCGCTACACCTATCTGAAATGGCTCGACGACGGCGATGTCGCCCCCTGCATCGTCGATCTCTTCCAGATCGAGGTGCAGAGCGTCAGCACCGATTTCAAAGAACGCCGTGAGCGCGTGCTTGCCTGGGTGTCTCCCGACGAGGCCGCCCGCCGCGTACGCGAGATCGAACTGAAGTCGATCCTCGTGGAGTTCAAGCCACAGGGCGCTCGCGAGGGAGGTTTGAAGACATCGCGCAAACCGGAGGACTGACCGCTGCCGGACATTTGCAGCGGTGCGAGCGCACTGCCTCAAACAGGGCTCAAACAGGCAAAGTTCAAACAGGCGAGTTTCACAGAGGCCGGCTTGCCGTCACGGGCTTCTCCGCCACAATGGCATAGCGATGCTGGAGGCCACGCGCGAGCGCTTTGAAGCGTCCGAGATACGCGGCCTGCGCTCTGTGGATCCGGCGAAGGTCGTGGTCGGTCGAAAGGACCGAAAATCCTGAATCCGCCAGAAGGCGCCCGACAGCCTCCGCCCGGGCACCGTTCGAAAAATGCACCCGAGAGAGGATGCTCCGGTGGGTGTCCGCCAACCCGGCCGGTGCATGGACAGGCTGCGGCGAGAGCCACCCGGCCTTCTGCAAGAGCGCATCGACGCGCTTGACCACCCGCTCCAGAAAGCCCGTATTGACGAAATCGCCATCGATAACGAGCAGCCGGCCGCCGGGTTTCAGGATCCTGTACCACTCCTTGAAGCAGGCTTGCGGATCGACCAGCGTCCAGACGAGATGCCGCGTCACGATGACATCAAAGCTATCGTCGGGCGCGAGCGTCCGCTCGGCATCGCCAAGCTGAAAGCGAATGCTGCGCCCGCGCGTCTTTGCCTTGCTACGGGCGAGATCGAGCATGTTCTCCGACCAGTCGATACCGGTAACACGGTAGCCGAGATCATCCATCAGGTGCGAGATCACGCCGGTTCCACTGGCAAGGTCGAGCGCAGCCCGCTCTTCACCAGGCCCGAGATGCTTCTCGATCAGACCGTGCCAGGCCTTCCGCTCCTCCTCGGAGAAAATCTCGTGCCCCGGTGACTGGTCGAAGGTCGCCGCACGTGCGGACCAGTAATCCCGGATTTCATCTCTCAGCGTGTAGTTCGCGGCCTGTAACCCCGGGTCGTTCCGCATACTCATATCTCGCTTCAAACGTAAAATGTTTCTAAAAGATAAAACTTGACTAGGAAAGTCGACAAATCATAAGTGCCCAGCAGGTTCCACTGGAGTTTTCCTCATGCGTCTTTCCGGCAGGTCGGCTATCGCAGCCCTTGGCCTCCTTATGTCATCCGTTCTTCCCGCTTTTGCTATCGAGGTAACGGACGTGACGGGCCGCAAGGTCGATGTCAACGTGCCTGCGCGGCACGTTATTCTCGGCGAAGGCCGCCAGATCTATTTCCTCGCGGCGCTCGACAAGGAAAATCCGTTCCAGCACGTTGTCGGCTGGCGCGACGACCTGCCGAAGGCCGATCCGGAATCCTATGCCGCCTATCTCGAAAAACATCCCGAGATCGCCAAGCTCGCCACCTTCGGCGGCATGAAGGACGGCACTTTCGATATCGAGCAGGCCGTGGCCCTCAAGCCCGACGTCATCGTCATGAATCTCGATGCAAAGACCGCGACGGAAGAAGCGGGCTATATCGAGAAGCTCGCCAAGGTGGGCATTCCCCTCGTCTATGTCGATTTCCGCGAAAAGCCGATGGAGAACACCGAGCCGAGCATGCGCATCATGGGCAAGCTGATGGGCAAGGAAAAGGTTGCGGAAGACTTCATCGCATTTCGCGCCGAGGCGATCCGGAAGGTGACCGACACGCTTGAAAAGAACGCTCCGAAAAAGCCGCTCGTCTTCGTGGAGCGTGCCGGTGGATATTCGGATGATTGCTGCATGTCCTTCGGCAACGAGAATTTCGGCGGGATGGTCGAGCTTGCCGGCGGTACGAACATGGCCCGCGACATCATCCCCGGAACGTTCGGCACGGTGAACCCGGAGCAGATCATCGCGTCCAATCCCGATCAGGTGATCATCACCGGCGGCATGTGGGAAGCCTATGTGCCCGGCGGCAACTGGGTGGGCGTAGGGTACGGTGCCGACCTGAAAGAAGCCCATCGCAAGCTGGAGAATCTGACGAAGCGCCCGGCCTTCACGGGCATCAAGGCTGTGAAGAACGGCGATGTCCACGGCATCTGGCATCAGTTCTACAACAATCCCTACCAGTTCGTCGCCATCCAGCAGATCGCCAAATGGCTGCATCCGGATCTCTTCAAGGACCTTGATCCGGAAGCAACCTTCAAGGAGCTGCACGAGCGCTTCCTGCCGCTTCCCTACAAGCCGGGATACTTCGTCTCGCTGAAGGGCGAATAGGCAATGACCGTAGCGGCAACCGGGAATAGGTCGGCTCAGCCCGATTGCGATCGGGTCAGCGTTGAGCAGGATCGCTCGGGACCAGCTGCCGGGCGCACCGGGCGGGACCAGTATCGCGCCCTTGCCTTCCGGCGCATCCTCATCCTGGCGGCCCTGACGGTTGCCCTTGCGGTCAGCATGGCTGTCGATATGGCTCTGGGGCCGGCGAACTATACGTTGTCGGAGGTTCTCTCGGCCCTGCTTTCTCCGCAGACGGCCAGCGACCAGCTGCGTGTCGTCATCTGGGATATCCGCATGCCGATCGCGCTGATGGCGGTCACGGTCGGGGCTTCGCTTTCCGTTGCCGGTGCGCAGATGCAGACGATCCTCTCCAACCCGCTCGCAAGCCCCTTCACGCTGGGCATTTCCGCCGCTGCCAGCTTTGGCGCAGCCCTTGGCCTCGTCGGCGGCGTCGCCCTCTTCCCGGGCGCGACGCAGTACATGGTGCCGATCAATGCCTTCGTCATGGCGGTCGTCGCTGCCCTGTTCATTCACTTCGCCTCGACGATGCGCGGCGTCACGGTCGAGACCATCGTGCTGCTTGGCATCGCGCTGGTCTTCACGTTCAACGCCGCCCTGTCGCTGCTCGAATATCTCGCCTCCGAACAGGCGCTCGCAGCCGTGGTGTTCTGGACGATGGGCAGTCTCACCAAGGCGACTTGGGACAAGGTGGCGGTGACCGCCGCCATTCTCGTGGTGACCCTGCCGCTCTTCACGCGCCAGGCCTGGGCGCTGACGGCCCTGCGGCTCGGCGACGACAAGGCGGCGAGCATGGGGATCAATGTGCGCCGACTGCGTCTTCATACGATGCTGATCGTCAGCCTGCTGGCAGCCGTCCCCGTGTCCTTCGTCGGCACCATCGGCTTTGTCGGTCTCGTCGGTCCGCACATAGCCCGTATGGTAGTGGGCGAGGATCAGCGCTTCTTCCTGCCGGGCGCGGTCATCTGCGGCGCGCTGCTTCTCTCGGCCACCTCGGTGGTCAGCAAGGTGCTCATTCCCGGTGCGATCCTGCCCATCGGTGTGATCACCGCGCTCGTCGGCGTGCCGTTCTTCTTCGTCCTGATTTTCTCCAACAGGAGGCGGGCATGGTAAGTCTTTCCCTGAGAGATGTCGGCGCCAGCTATGGTCGTACCAGGGTCCTGTCGAAGGTGGGCATCGATCCACTCAGCCCCGGCTCCGTCACGGCCATCATCGGCCCGAATGCGGCAGGAAAATCGACGCTGTTCAAGCGGATCGCGGGCCTCATTGCCGGCCCCGGGACCGTCGACCTGTCAGGCGAGACCCGTAGCGAACGCGCGATCTGTTACATGCCGCAGGATACAGGCTCGAATGCCGTTCTCACGGTCTACGAGTCTCTCCTGCTCTCTGCCAAGCAGGGCGGCGGCTGGCGGGTGCATGACGAGGAATTGTTCGAAATCGACGCGATCCTTGCCGCCCTGCGCATCGAGAGCCTTGCCTTTCGGGGTCTCGATGCTCTCTCCGGCGGGCAGCGGCAGCTTGTCTCGCTCGGTCAGGCATTGGTACGAAAGCCCGACGTGCTTCTGATGGACGAACCGACGTCGGCTCTCGACCTTCATCGACAGATCGACGTTCTCGACTTCGTTCGGGACCTTGCAGCCCGCACCGGCATGATCGTCCTCATCGCGCTTCACGATCTCAACCATGCCCTGCGCTACTGCACCAACACCATTGTCATTGCCAATGGCGAAATGGTCGCAAGCGGCACCACAGCGAGCGTCATCACCACCGCGATGCTGCGCGATATCTACCGCATCGACGCCCGGATAGAGTCCTGCTCCCGCGGACGCCCCATGGTTATCGTCGATGGTGCTCTCTGACAGGTGAGGGGCCTACTTTCGGCTCCCTTGCGAAGGAGAAGGCAGCAGCATCTAGCAGATTGATGCCTGCCCGTCGCCGAAAGGCAGCCGGCCGGCTGCCTTCACAAATCCACCGACGTTCGGGCTCCCTCAGGCGGAGAAGCTGACCCGCACGCCGCGCTGCCGGAAGTAGGCCTGCATCATCTTGCGGCCCGAGCGGTTGTTCTGCGCAAGCTTGGCCGGATCGAACACGGCTTCCGCCGCACCCTCGCGGGCGAGCGCTGCCTTGAGGCTCGCAATATGGTCGTCGATGTCGGCATTGTCCGACTGGAGCGATGCGTAGATCTTTTCGGTTACCTCGGCCACGGTCTGTTCGCTCACGGTATCTGTCCCTTCTTTCACGAAGTCGGTCGGATATCACGATTTCAGGAATCGCCAAACTGCAGACTGCGGATGAAAACCGCCGGCCCTGAAGCCTATCGAGGCCCCACAATCGCAAGAAGATCCTTCAGGGACGGAACGCAGAAGCATTCGCTCAGTTGCGGATGTGTCATTCCCAATGAAAGGTGACCGAAATGTTCATGCGCGTCGATCAACTGCAGGCGGAACTGCCTGCGCCAAAGCGGGCGGATCCGAATGCCGCGGCCGCCCTGCAGGAGCTGCTGGGTGGGAAATACGGCGAGATGTCGACGCTCGGGAACTATATGTTCCAGAGCTTCAACTTCCGCTCGAAGGAAAAGCTGCGCCCCTTCTACAGTCTCGTTGCCAGCATTACGGCCGAGGAACTCGGCCATGTCGAACTCGTCAGCAACGGCGTCGCCATGCTTGCCAACGGGCCCGACAAGAAGAACGGAGACAAGGGCGATGGCGGCGACATTTCCGGCGCGCCGTGGGAGGACATGAAGGATATGCGGCTCGCGGCCGCCTTCCTGTCCGGCGGTGGCGGTGCCATGCCGGTCAACAGCAACGGCGCCTCGTGGAACAACGACTTCATTACCACCACCGGAAACGTGGTGGTCGATCTCCTTCACAATTTCCATCTGGAATGCGGTGCCCGCCTCCACAAGCTGCGCGTCTATGAAACGCTGTCGGACCCGACGGGCCGGGAGGTCTGCGGCTATCTGCTGGTGCGCGGCTCGGTTCACGCGCATGCCTACGCCCTGGCGCTGGAAAAGATCACCGGCGTAAAAATCAAGGACTTCCTGCCGACCCCGAACATTCCCTTGAGCAAGATCCCGGAATGCCAGAAATATCTGGACGAAGGCTCCCACCGCCGCCTCTACACGTTCAGCCCGAACGACTACAAGGAAATGGCAGGCATCTGGGGCAATGGCGAAACGGCACTTCCGGCAGATCCGCCGGGCGAACTCGAAGTCGTCGACGGCATGCCGGAAGGCGGCAAGATCCACCAACTCGTCGGCGTCCCCTCGGCCTTCACCCCGGACTATGCCCCGGAAGAAATGTTTGAGATCGCCCAGAAGCTCTACAAGAAGTCGCGATAGACTTGTGTCGTCTCGTTCATGAGAATTCGGGCTGCGGTTTCCTTGGGGATCGCAGCCTGTCTCTGACCAGGAAGGACAGACGCATCGCGTCTTTGGTCTGAAATAAGATCAGGGGATGGCGGACAGGGAGGGATTCGAACCCTCGGTACGCTTTCACGTACACACGCGTTCCAGGCGTGCGCCTTAAACCACTCGGCCACCTGTCCTTGAGATCGTCACCGCTGGTTTAGGCGGTGAGATTGTTGCGCGGACGGCGATGGAACGCGACCGGGTGCAACGGTTCGCCAGAAAATCCGGTGTGCGGAGAATCCTGCGAACGGCGCGATATATACCGATGATCTCAAAGCGATCAACCGAAATCTGACAGATTTTTCGAACAGGCGGGAAGCGTTTCCACAACGGGTCGCAGGTGCTTGCGTCAGGGTGCCATTGCGCTTGGGCGGCAAGAACCTATCTTATCATCGGAACACGCGGCAAAGTGCGACGAGAGACGCCGGGTGATCGCGAAGGACGGTCGTCTTCCGCTTGCGACCACGCGATACGGGATAGCCGGTCGAAGCGGTGTCGTCACGGGCATTGCGAGACGGACAGCGGGCAAGAGCACAGGCGAGCGGAGCGGAGGCGATAATGGCAATTCTCTTCAGGCTCGCGAGCGTTCTCGCCCTGATCGTCGCGATTCTTGCAGGAACGGTGGATGCGGTGCGTTCGGTGTCGGAGACAGCCGTGGTCATGACGCCGCTCGGGATCGCGGTCGCGTCGATCAGTCCGTCCGGCCTGGAACTGATCGAGGCGCTGGAGCGGCCGGACGGCAATGTGGCAATGCTGCAGCCGGTCGTTCGCTGGTTTCTGCAGCAGCCGGCCTTTGCGGTCTTTTTGATCGCGGCGCTGTTGTTCTGGATGGCCGGATATCGCCCGGCGCACAGGCGTCGGCTGACCTGACCTCATTCTTGAGGTCGCAGGGTTCTTGAAGTCCGCAGGCCGGCAAGCCTCGGGGAAAATTGCGTCTTCGGGCTCAGGCGCCGCAAATTTTCGATCGTATGAACAACCCATTCTGGAATGGAGACGAATGCCATGTTTCTGACCGAGCTTTTCAGCAAGAAAACCACCATGCCCGAGCCGCAGAATGCGCTTCCCGGGCGCGAGGCGCCCTTGCCCACATCCACCCACCATGCCGTTAACCGGCAGCCGCTCAAGGGGCCGTATCCTGAGGGCATGAAGACCGTGCTTCTCGGCATGGGCTGCTTCTGGGGCGCCGAGCGCCTGATGTGGCAGTTGCCGGGCGTCCATGTCACGGCGGTCGGCTATGCCGGCGGCTACACGAAGAACCCGACCTATCAGGAAACGACAACGGGGCTGACCGGCCATACGGAGGTCGTTCTGGTCGTCTACGATCCGAAGGTCGTCTCCTTCGGCGAGATCCTCAAGGTCTTCTTCGAGGAGCATGACCCGACGCAGGGCATGCGCCAGGGCAACGATGTCGGCACGACCTACAGGTCCGCCATCTATGTCAACGACGAGGCGCAGCTTGCGGAGGCCAAGACCGCACGGGATGCCTATCAGGCGCAGTTGAAAAAGGCGGGTCACCGCGAGCCGATTACCACGGAGATCGCGCTGGCCGGTACGTTCTACTTCGCCGAGCCCGAGCACCAGCAATATCTGGCCAAAAATCCTAACGGCTATTGCGGCCTGCGGGGAACCGGCGTGAGTTGCCCGGTGCCTGCTCTCTGACACTCGCGTCTTAAGACCGTATCTCAAAGGGATGGCAGAACATGCCTGCCATCCCTTGCCATTGCTTCCACGGTCGTTTCCGGGTAATACATGACCCTCTCTTTCATGTTTTAACCGCCGGGACGCCGCAACAGCGCCGATGACCTTCCAGCCGAGGATGAACAACAGGATTTCCGGTTTCGACCTGATCGGAACGTGGAACAGGCGTGCCTATAATGGCGTGGTTGCCGACGTCTGGGATGTGCAGTGCGCGCGGCTGGCCGGCGGTCTTTATGTCGCCGATGCGCCGCGGCTCTTCGTGGTGCTCGAGACGCTCGGAGATCCCGCGCGGCACCTTTCCATGGCCTCGATATCGGCAGGCGCGTCGTCAAAAAGCGAGCGCGGGGTGCCGGGGTCTCCCTGCCGTCGCCTGTCCTACATTCCCGCCGGCATGGAGCTTCGCGCCGAGCTTCAGGGCATCAGCGCGATCCGCCATCTCGATCTGCATTTCGATATATCCGCACTCGGCCAGCGCTTGGGCAGCGAGCTCGATCCCCTCGTTCTCGAACAGCCGCGGCTGATGTTTGACGATCCGCGCCTGATCGCGGTGGCCGACCTTCTGGCAGCGGAATGCGCCGATCCCGATCCCTTGCATGACCTCTATGGCGATGGCCTCGCGCTCGGCCTGTTCATCGCCCTGATGCGTGTTCCCCCGTCCAGCCGGCGCTTGCGCGGGGCTCTGGCGCCCTGGCAGCTGCGCCGGGTGACCGAGTTCATCGAGGCGCATTGCTTGCGCGGTATCCGGCTGGAGGAGCTTGCCGGGCTTACCGGCCTCTCCCAGTCGCATTTCAGCCAGGCCTTCAAGGCCTCGACCGGCATGCCGCCGCACCAGTGGCAGATGCAGGCGCGCATCGAGCACGCGAAGTCCCTGCTGTCTGCCCGCAAGGCAAGCCTCAGCGAGGTCGCGGCCGTGACCGGTTTTGCCGATCAGGCCCATTTTACCCGGGCTTTCCGCAAGATGTCGGGCACCACGCCGGGCCGGTGGCTGCGCAGCCGCTGACTGCGGAATGCCTTACGGTCGCGTGGCGGATTTGCCGCAGTCTCACTGTCGATGACGCCATCGAGAACATCGCCTCTGAATCGTTCAAAATCCGCAAAACGGATCAATCCGATCTCCTGCATTTGAGCTATGCGAAACATGATAAATCGCCTCATCTTCATGGGGCGGCAGTGCCGGATGGAACAGGTGTCAGGGCCGTTCTGCCGGATGGCGAGACGGGGTGACGACATGACGGGGACAATCAAGATGAGCCGCAAGGCGGTTTGGCTCGCCGGAGCCGCGGCCATCGCCGTTTCAGCCGGCGCATCCGCGGCGCTTGCCCAGCAGGCGCAGACCCAGCAGCCGACGCAGCTCGACGCCATCGTCGTGCGTGGCGGGCAGGCGACGGCGGAAACGGCGACCGGCCCGGTCGAGGGCTATGTCGCCCGCGATACGACGGCGGGCTCCAAGTCGGCGCTGCCGGTGACGGCCGTTCCCCAGTCCGTCTCCGTCATCGGCCGCAAGGAGCTGGATGACCGTGGCGTCGTTACCAAGATCGACGAAGCGCTGCGCTATACCGCCGGCGTCACCACGGAGCCCTTCGGCTCCGATCCGGATACGGACTGGTTCTACATTCGCGGTTTCGACGCAACGCAGTCCGGCGTCTTTCTCGACGGCCTCAATCTCTATGCCTATGGCTTCGGCGGCTTCCAGACGGATGCCTATATGCTGGAGCGCGTCGATGTGCTGAAAGGCCCGGCCTCCGTGCTCTATGGCGGCGCCACACCCGGCGGCATCGTCGATCTCATCCGCAAGCGCCCGCAGGACGAGGCCGTTCGCGAGGTCGAGGTCGGCATCAACAATTTTGGCAATGCGTTCCTCGGTTTCGACGTCAACCAGAAGGTCAGCGATGCCGTGACCTATCGCGTCACCGGCAAGGTAGGCGGTGGCGAGCAGGAGAGCGACTACGCCAACGACATCAGGGGGTTCCTCATGCCGCAGATCCGCTACCAGCCGGACGATGCGACCAGCCTGACGGTCTACGCCACGCTCTCTGGCCTCGACCAGCGCCACACCGGCAACGGCTTCCTGCCCTATGAGGGCACCGTGGTGGACGCGCCTTTCGGCAAGATCGACCGTGACGGCTTCTTCTCGGAGCCCGATCTCGACACCGGCCGCTACGACCAGCAGATGATCGGCTATGAGGTCGAGCATACGTTCGACAACGGGTTGAAGCTCTCGCAGAACCTGCGCTACAGCCATCTCGACAAGCACGAAGTGCTGTTCTACCCCTTCGGCTACGTCAACACGACCGACCCGGCGGCGCCGAACTACTACGATCTCTATCGCGTCGGCTTCGAACACACGACCCGCGTGGACAGCTTCGCCGTCGACAACCGCGCCGAGATCAAGCTCGATACCGGACCGGTCGAGCACAACCTGCTCGCCGGCCTCGACTACAAGCACTACCGGCTCGATCAGGTTCAGGCCGTGCCAGCCTTCCCGGCGGCGGCCACGCCGATCGATCCGGTCGATCCCGTCTACGGCCTGCCGCAGCCGGGCCTCAGCGGTGTCTATCTCGATCAGGTTCTGACCCTGCAGCAGGTCGGCCTCTACGCGCAGGACCAGATGCGCTTCGGCGATGGCTTCCTCGTCACGCTCAACGGCCGCTACGACTATGTGGATACGCAGTCCGAGGCGCGCATCGGCACGAGCTATCGCGACAATGACAGCGCGCTCAGCGGTCGGGCGGGCCTCGCCTACGAGTTCGACAACGGCATGACGCCCTATGTCAGCGCCGCCACGTTCTTCAACCCGCTGGTCGGCACGTCCTATCTCGGTGGTGCCCTCAAGCCGGAGGAAGGTCACCAGTTCGAGGCCGGGCTGAAATACGTGCCGACCGCCATCGACGGTCTCTTCACCGTGTCGGTCTTCCAGATCGTCAAGGAGAACGTGGCGCTGACGCGGCCCGACTTCCTGCAGGAGCAGCTGGGCGAGGTAACCTCCACCGGCATCGAGCTGGAAGCCAAGGTCAATCTCGACGCGCACTGGTCGCTGCTCGGTTCCTATTCCTATACGGATCTCGAAATCACCGAGGATCTCAATCCGGCTCTCGTCGGCAACCGCCCATACCTCGTGCCAAAGAGCCAAGCGGCCGTCTGGGTCGATTATGCGCTGACCGAAGGCGCGCTGGAAGGGATGAGCATCGGCGGAGGCTTGCGCTATCAGGGCACGTCGTTCGCGGACAACGAGAACACCCGCGAGGTCCCGGATGCGCTGCTCGCCGATGCTGCCATTCGCTACGAGAAGCAAGGCTGGGGAGCAGCCCTCAACGTCGCCAACCTCTTCGACAAGGACTATGTGAAGAGCTGCCAGGGCGTTTCCACCTGCGGCTATGGCGCCGGACGCACGATCACGCTGAAGCTCAGCAAGGCTTTCTGATCTCCTCCCTTGGTATCAGCCGTCAACGACGCGAACCGCGGCGCATCCTGACCTGGATCGCCGCGGTTCTGCCGTCTGTGGAAGGGGGATGAAAGTTTTACCAGTTGTAAAATTTTTGGTGTATTTTTCCAAAGCCCGTGCAAGGATATATCTCGACCAAGCCCGCCATCCAGCGCGGCCGGTTCCGCAGACATGCTTCCGAAACAAGAGAAGCGTGCGGGAGGACCCAGAAAACACATGGTAACAAACAGGGCTGCACAATGAAGAAAACCCTCCTCGGTCTTTTTGCTTTCTCGATGATGTCGGCCACGGCGCTGGCTGCCGACATCAAGCCCGCGGTCATCTACGACCTCGGTGGTAAATTCGATAAGTCCTTCAACGAATCCTCCTTCAACGGCGCGGAGAAATTCAAGGCCGAAACCGGCATCGCCTATCGCGAGTTCGAAATCGCCAATGACAGCCAGCGCGAGCAGGCGCTCCGCCGCTTTGCGGGTGACGGCAACAATCCGATCGTCATGGCCGGGTTCAACTGGGCCGGAGCTCTCGAAAAGGTTGCGGCCGAATACCCCGATACCAAGTTCGCCATCATCGACCTGGTCGTGGACAAGCCGAACGTGAAATCGATCGTCTTCAAGGAACAGGAAGGCTCCTATCTCGTCGGCATTCTCGCGGGCCTCGCCTCCAAGTCGAAGACCGTGTCCTTCATCGGCGGCATGGACGTTCCGCTGATCCACAAGTTCGCCTGCGGCTATATCGGCGGGGCGAAGTCCACCGGTGCCGACGTCAAGGTGCTGGAAGCCTATACCGGCACGACGCCGGATGCCTGGAACGATCCGGTCAAGGGTGGCGAGATCGCCAAGTCGCAGTTCGACCAGGGATCGGATGTCGTCTATCACGCAGCCGGCGGCACGGGTGTCGGCATCCTCCAGACGGCGGCAGATGCCGGCAAGCTCGGGATCGGCGTGGATTCCAACCAGAACGGCATGCATCCCGGCAAGGTTCTGACCTCGATGCTCAAGCGCGTCGATGTCGCCGTCTACGACAGCTTCATGAGCGCCAAGAACGACACGTTCAAATTTGGCGTCTCCGATCTCGGCCTCAAGGAAGACGGCGTCGGCTATGCTCTCGACGACAACAACAAGGCGCTGATCACGCCCGAGATGAAGGCCGCAGTCGACAAGGCCAAGGCCGACATCATTGCCGGCACGCTGAAGGTCCACGACTATATGAGCGACGAAACCTGCGCTTACTGAGACGGTCCGTGAGGCGGCAAGGGCTGTCGGCCTGTCCGGCCGGCGGCACCTCGTCGCCTTGCCGCGTCTCAATAATGCGGCGGTCGGGTGATGGAGGGGGCCTCCAGCGAGGTCTCCTCCAGCGTCAGAAACCGCTCGGTCAGGCGGTCGAGCTTCGTGCGAACCTGGTCCATGATCTTCCATTGGTCGGCAAGCTGCTGCGACAGGTCCTCGATCACGCGGGCCTGATGGGCGATCGTTTCCTCGATGGCCGTCATCCGTGTCTCGTCGCTTGTCATGATCGTCATCCTCTCTTTGTCACTGGCGGATCGTGTGCCGTCGTTATAGAGGGTTCGCCCGGCGGAAGGTCAAACGCGAAACAGCCGATCCGCTGATTTAGCGCTGTCGATCGCCGTGATCGATGTTAGCCTCAGGCTTTCCGCTTTTCTCGAAGCGGGCGGTCGGACAATCAAGCAAGCACCCGGCGGCAAGGTCTGCCGACAACGGGTGCCGGGAACGGGATGCGGCTGCCATGAGCGATATCGCGATTGAGCTTCGGGGCATCGACAAGAGCTTCGGCCCTGTCCACGCCAACAAACACATCGACCTCGTCGTCAAGAAGGGAACGATCCACGGGATCATCGGCGAGAACGGCGCCGGTAAATCGACCCTGATGTCGATCCTCTACGGCTTTTACCAGGCCGATCACGGCGAGATACTCATCGACGGCAAGGTGCTGACGATCAAGGACCCGAATGCCGCGATCGCAAGCGGCATCGGCATGGTGCACCAGCACTTCATGCTGGTCGACAACTTCACCGTACTCGAAAACGTCATGCTCGGTGCCGAAGACAGTCCTGTGCTGAACGCCTCGATCTCCAGGGCCCGCGTCGAGCTGAAGCGGCTGGAGAGGGAATACGCGCTGGAGGTCAATCCCGATGCCCTCATCCAGGAACTTCCGGTCGGGTTGCAGCAGCGCGTCGAAATTCTCAAGGCCTTGTACCGCAAGGCCGATATTCTCATTCTCGATGAGCCGACCGGCGTTCTGACCCCGCCGGAAGCCGATCACCTGTTCCGTATTCTTGAGCAGCTGAAGAACCAGGGCAAGACGATCATCCTCATCACCCACAAGCTGCGCGAGATCATGGCGGTCACCGACGAGGTCTCCGTCATGCGCCGTGGCGAGATGGTCGCGACGCGCGAGACGGACAAGACCTCGGTCGAGGAACTTGCCGAGCTGATGGTGGGGCGCCGCGTGCTTCTCCGCGTCGAAAAGGGCGAGGCCCGCCCCGGTGACGTCAAGCTTTCGGTGCGCAACCTCACGGTTCGCGATACCAGGGGCGTCACCATGGTCGACGACGTTTCGTTCGATATCCGGGCTGGCGAGATCGTCGGTATCGCCGGCGTCGCGGGCAACGGACAATCCGAGCTTCTCGAAGCCATCGCCGGCATCCGCCGTGCGGCCGGCGGTACGGTCGATCTCAACGGTTCCAAAGTCGATGTCACCGGCCTTGCCGATCCGGCGGACCTGCGCACGCGCGGCCTCGCCCACGTGCCGGAAGATCGCCATCACGTCGGCCTCGTGCTCAAATTCGAGGAAAGCGAAAACGCCATCCTCGGCTACCACCGCGATCCCGCCTACAAGAAGGGCCCCCTCCTCGATATCGCCGCCATGCGGGCCGATGCCGAGGCGAATATCGCCCGATACGACATTCGCCCGCCGAACCCGCGCCTGAAGACGGCGAATTTTTCCGGCGGCAACCAGCAGAAGATCGTGCTGGCGCGCGAGATGGAGCGCAATCCCGACGTCCTGATCATCGGGCAGCCCACCCGCGGCGTCGATGTCGGCGCTATCGAATTCATTCACAAGCGGATCATCGAGATGCGCGATCAGGGCAAGGCCGTTCTCCTGGTTTCGGTCGAGCTCGATGAGATCCGCGCCTTGTCGGACCGGATTCTCGTGATGTTTGCCGGGCGCGTCGTCGGCGAGCGTGACGCCGATGCCGACGAGGGCGATCTCGGCCTGTTGATGGCCGGCGTCGAAAACCGCATGGAGGCCGCTCAGTGAGCAACCCTTACGCCAAGTTGCCCGGCTGGGCCGAATACGGTCTCATCCCGCTCATCAATCTCGTCGTCGCCTTCCTCATGGCCGGTCTCGTCGTGTTGCTCGTCGGCGAGAGCCCGCTGGAGGCTGCCTATCACCTGATCAATGGCGCCTTCGGTCGCGGTGAATATATCGGCTTCACGCTCTACTACGCCACGACCTTCATCTTCACCGGCCTTGCGGTCGCGGTCGCCTCGCATGCCGGCCTCTTCAACATCGGCGGCGAGGGGCAGGCCTATGTCGGCGGCATCGGCGTCGCGCTCGTCTGCCTCTGGCTCGACCGCCTCATGCCCTGGTACGTGGTCTTCCCGCTGGCCATTCTCGGCTCGGCGGCCTTTGGCGCGATGTGGGCGTTCCTGCCGGGCTGGCTGCAGGCCAAGCGCGGCAGCCACATCGTCATCACCACCATCATGTTCAACTTCATCGCCTCGAGCCTGATGGTCTATCTGCTAACCCGCGTCCTGAAGCCCCTCGGCTCCATGGCGCCGCAGACGCGGACCTTCGAGGCCGGCGGGCAGTTGCCGAAGCTCGACTGGCTGCTCGGCATCTTCGGGCTCGACATCGGCAATGCCCCGTTCAACGTCTCGTTCCTCCTGGCGCTGCTGGCCGCCTTCGGCTGCTGGCTGCTCATCTGGCGCACGCGCCTCGGCTACGAGATGCGCGTCATGGGTCACAGCCCGTCGGCCGCCCGCTATGCCGGCATCAAGGACGCCCGCATCACCATCATCGCGATGATGATCTCGGGCGCGCTCTGCGGCATGATGGCGCTGAACCCGATCATGGGCGAGCAATTCCGCATGCAGCTGGATTTCGTGCAGGGAGCCGGTTTCGTCGGCATCGCGGTCGCCCTCATGGGTCGCTCGCATCCGGTGGGCATCATCCCGGCTGCCATCCTTTTCGGCATGCTCTACCAGGGCGGCGCCGAGATTTCCTTCGAAATGCCGACCATCTCGCGAGACATGATCGTCATCATCCAGGGCCTCGTCATCCTGTTCGCCGGTGCGCTCGAAAACATGTTCCGCCCGGCGATTAGCCGCATCTTCGCATCTGCCGCAAGCCGCGGGTCGGCAGCCGCTGCCACCAAGGGAGCCTGATCCATGGATGTCTTTCACATGCTGGTGACGGTTCTGGAATCGACCATCCGCGTTTCCGTGCCGCTGATCTTCGCAGCGCTCGGTGGCCTCTTCACCGAGCGGGCCGGCGTCTTCGACATTGGGCTCGAGGGCAAGATGCTGGGCGCCGCCTTTGCGGCCGGCGCGGTCGCGGCCGTCAGCGGGTCGGTCTGGGCGGGGCTGTTTGCCGCCATCCTCATCTCGGTCCTGCTCTCGCTGGTGCACGGCTATGCCTCGATCACCCAGCGCGGCAGCCAGATCGTCTCGGGCGTGGCGATCAACTTCGTCGTCTTCGGCTCCACCGTCATTCTCGGCGAAGCCTGGTTCCGCCAGGGCGGGCGTACCCCGGCATTGAGCGGCGATGCGCGCTTTGGCACCATCACCTTCCCCTTCGCCGAAGAGATCCGGCCGGTGCCGGTCATCGGGCCGATCTATGCGGACCTGATCTCCGGCCACTTCTTCCTCACCTACCTCGCCTTCGCCATGGTGCCGATCACCTGGTGGATCCTCTATCGCACCCGCTTCGGCCTGCGCCTGCGGGCAGTCGGCGAAAACCCCGGCGCTGTGGACACGGCCGGTATATCGGTTGTCTGGATGCGGTACCGGGCCGTCATCTGCTGCGGCATTCTCGCCGGTCTCGGCGGCGCCTATCTGTCGCTCGCCATGACGGCGGGCTTTGTGAAGGGCATGACGGCGGGCAAGGGCTATATCGCGCTTGCCGCTCTCATCTTTGCCAAGTGGAAGCCGCTCAATGTCATGCTCGCCTGCCTGCTCTTCGGGTTCCTCGATGCCTTCGCCATTCGCCTGCAGGGCAATCCGCTGCCGCTGATCGGGCAGGTCCCGGTCCAGCTCATGCAGGCGCTGCCCTATATTCTCACTGTCATCCTTCTTGCCGGCTTCATCGGCAAGGCCGTGCCGCCCAAGGCCGGCGGGGTGCCCTACGTCAAGGAGCGCTGATTCTATGGCGACCGATCTCTTCGAAGCCGCACGCAAAGCCATGGCGCTCGCGCATGCGCCCTATTCCAAGTTTCCCGTGGGTGCGGCCATCCGCGCGGAAGACGGCACGATCTATGCCGGCGCCAATATCGAGAACCTGTCCTTTCCCGAAGGCTGGTGTGCCGAGACCACGGCGATCAGCCACATGATCATGGGCGGTGCCCGGAAGATCCTCGAAGTCGCCGTCATCGCCGAGAAGCTGCCGCTTTGCCCGCCCTGCGGCGGCTGCCGGCAGCGCCTCTCGGAGTTCGCGGAAGCCGGCACGCCGATCTATCTCTGCGACGAGACCGGGGTGAAGAAGACGGTAATGCTGTCGGACCTCCTGCCGCATTCCTTCGCCACCGACACGATCGGCTGATCGCGGTAACCCCGCGATTGGCTTTGCCAAACGGCGCCAAAACCTCTACCGCATCAGGACCGAACCCGCCCAAGGGAGGCACCTATGACACTGGAAGCCAGCAACCGGCAGCTCGCCTCTCTCGCGCTGTCCCTGCTCGACCTGACCGATCTGAGCGAAGACTGCACACCCGAAGCCATCGAGGCGCTGTGTGCACGGGCGCGCACGCCGCATGGCCCTGTTGCCGCCATCTGCATCTGGCCGCGCTTCGTGGGGCGGGCCCGCGGCATTCTCGGCGCTTCAAGCCCGGTGCGCATCGCAACCGTCGTCAATTTTCCTTCTGGCGAACAAAGCATCGATGAGGTCGTTGCCGAAACCACGAGCGCGATCGCCGATGGCGCCGACGAAATCGACCTCGTCATTCCCTATCGCGCCCTGATGACCGGTGACGAGCAGGCGGTGCGGGACATGATCCACGCCGTTCGCACGACCTGTGGGGAAGCCGTGGTTCTCAAGACCATTCTGGAAACGGGAGAGCTGAAGGAGCGCGGCTTGATCCGCAACGCGTCCCATCTCGCCATCCAGCACGGCGCAGACTTCATCAAGACGTCCACCGGCAAGGTCACCGTCAACGCGACGCTGGAAGCGGCCGATATCATGCTGACGGCCATTCGCGAAAGCGGCCGCCGGGTGGGCTTCAAGCCGGCCGGCGGCGTCAGGACCGTGGCGGACGCCCGGCTCTACCTGACGCTGGCGGCAACCATTCACGGTCCCGACTGGCTGATGCCCTCCACCTTCCGCTTCGGGGCGTCAGGCCTGCTCGGCGATATCCTCTCCGTCATCGAGGGACGTGAGTCCCTCGCCACGCCAGCGGCGTATTGAGGCGATGATCCCGCAGGAGATCATCCGCCGCAAGCGCGACCGTGTCGCCCTCGAACCATCCGAGATCGCCGACTTCGTCGCCGGTATGGCCGATGGCTCTGTTGCAGATGCGCAGGTTGCGGCCTTTGCCATGGCGACATGGTTTTCCGGGATGACCAGCGCCGAGACGGTGGCGCTGACGGTCGCCATGCGCGACAGCGGCAGGGTGCTCGATTATCACGCGCTCGGACGTCCGGTGGCCGACAAGCACTCGACCGGTGGCGTCGGCGACAACGTCTCCCTCATGCTCGCGCCGATCCTTGCGGCCTGCGGCCTCGTCGTCCCCATGATCTCGGGTCGTGGCCTCGGGCATACCGGCGGCACCCTCGACAAGCTCGAATCCATTCCCGGCTACCATATCGCGCCGTCCGCGGAGACCTTGGGTCGTGTCGTGGAAAGCGTCGGCTGCGCCATCATCGGGCAAACGGCGGATTTGGCACCTGCCGACCGACGGCTCTACGCGATCCGCGACATCACCGCGACCGTGGACTCCGTGCCCCTGATCACGGCCTCCATCCTGTCGAAGAAGCTCGCGGCGGGCCTCGGCTCTCTCGTGCTCGACGTCAAGGTCGGCAGTGGTGCGTTCATGGCCTCCGTGACGGAAGCGGAGATTCTGGCGCGTTCGCTGGTAGACGTTGCCAATGGGGCAGGGCTGCGCACGACGGCTCTCATCACGGACATGAACGAACCGCTCGCCGATGCTGTCGGGAATGCGCTGGAAATCCTCAATTGCCTCGCCTTCCTGCGTGGCGAAAAGCAGGGTACGCGGCTCGAGCAGGTCGTCATGGCGCTTGCCTCCGAAATGCTGCTGGTTGCCGGCGTCACCTCGGGGCCTGTCGAAAGCCAGGATGCCGCGCGGCGGGCGCTGGAAAGCGGGATCGCACTCGATATTTTCGGCCGGATGGTCTCGGCGCTGGGTGGACCGGTCGATTTCGTAGAGCGCCCGGAAGACTATTTGCCAGCCGCGCCGGTTATCCGGCCGGTCACCGCGGAGCGCGCCGGCAGTCTCGCCACCTGCGATGCCCGCGCCTTGGGGATGGCGGTCATCGGGCTTGGCGGTGGACGGACCCGCGCCGATCAGGCGATCGATCACAGCGTCGGCTTCTCCGACATCCTGCCGCTTGGCACGGCTGTGACAGCGGGACAAATGCTTGCCCGCGTCCATGCCGCAGACGAGACTGCTGCCGACGAAGCCATATCGGCCTTTCTGGCAGCCTATACGATCGAGAATGCTGCTCCCGCAACGCGTCCCATCATCCTGTCGCGCCTGACCGCCTGACGTTACCGTCTGAGCCTCAAGGCGCCGTCTTCCACTGCAAAGGACGATAGCCGGTTAAGAAAGCTCATGCCCACCAGCGTCTCGGAAAGGGCCGTATCCGGCAGCACCATCGCCTGTACATTGTCGATGGCGATGCTGCCGACCTTGATCCGCTTCAAGGTCACCGGAGCCGCCTTCGCCAGGCCGTTCGCGGTGGAAACGGAGATGGCGTAGTCGAGCGTCGCGAGCGATAGGCCGATCCGTCGCGCGGTGCTCTCGTTGATCGCGACGACACTCGCGCCCGTATCGATCAAACCGCGAACGCTGCGGCCGTTCACGTCGAGATCCGTAACGAAATGCCCGCTCGGTCCGGCGGGCAGCACCACCTCGCGGGCACCGGCGGCAACCGGCACCGCGGGTTGGGCGGCAACCGTCTTTTCCGACAGAGCCGCTTGCGGTGTGGTTGCCCGGTCGAGATACCGGCCGGTCAGGTTGGGAAGGGTATAGGCGCAGACACCGGCAAGGCCCGCGATCATCAGCACGCGGCTTATCATGCCCGCAACTCCGCAGCGAAAGGACGTTCGTCCCCTTCTATCGTGCAGCGTCTTTAAGAAGACGCAAACACGGCGCGGCCTGCCCCGTCCCTTGCGCTTAAGGGTTAACGAATCTTATTTCGTCCCGTACATCCGGTCGCCGGCGTCCCCAAGACCGGGCATGATATAGCCCTTCTCGTTGAGGTGGCTGTCGATCGCGGCGGTAAAGATCGGCACGTCGGGATGAACGGCGTGGAAATTGGCGATGCCCTCGGGGGCGGCCAGCAGGCAGAGGAAACGCAGGTTCACGGCGCCGCGCTCCTTCAGTTTGTCGATCGCGGCAATCGAGGAATTGCCGGTCGCGAGCATCGGATCGACGACGATCACGAGACGCTCCGCCATGTTTTCCGGCGCCTTGAAGTAATATTCGACAGCTTCCAGCGTCTCATGGTCGCGGTAGACGCCGACATGCGAGACGCGCGCGGACGGCACCAGCTCCAGCATGCCTTCGAGAAGTCCGTTGCCGGCCCGCAGGATCGAGGCGAACACCAGCTTCTTGCCTTCGAGCACCGGTGCCTGGATCTGCTGCATCGGCGTGTCGATGGTTTCCATCGTCAATTCAAGATCGCGCGTCACCTCGTAGCAGAGCAGCGTGGAAATCTCGCGCAGGAGCCTGCGGAATCCTGCGGTCGAGGTTTCCTTCTTGCGCATGATCGTCAGCTTGTGCTGGACGAGCGGATGGTCGATGACGGTAACGCTGGTCATGCTGTAAGCCTCTTGCCGCGACGGATGGGACCCCTCCTTTTTCCACGGAAAGCCCGGCCGCCGCAAGTGCGACGCCACGCCGTCCCCAACCCATCGCACGATGTCTCGCGGATCGTCAGAGCCGGGAAAGCAGCCTCGCGCGCGTATCTTCGTCCACGAAGGCGGCCTCGATGGCCGTGCGGGTCATAGCGTCGATCTCCGCATCCTCGAACCCCATGACTTGCGAGGCGATATCGTATTCCTGTGCAAGCGATGTGTGGAAGAACGGTGGATCGTCCGCATTGAGCGTGACGCGGCATCCGGCATCGCGCAGCGCCCGCAGCGGATGGGCATGGAAGCCGGGGAAGACGCCGAGCGCGATGTTGGAGCCGGGGCAGGTCTCCAGCACGACGCCTTCCGCGGCGATCCGGCGCACGAGATCGGCGTCCTCGATGGCGCGCACGCCATGGCTGATGCGCGAGGGTCTTACGATATCGAGCGCATCGCGCACGCTGTCGGCTCCCGCCATCTCGCCTGCATGGATGGTGAGGCCGAGCCCTGCGTCGCGGGCGATGTCGTAGGCGCGCGCGAAATCTGCGACCCTAAACATCCGCTCCTCGCCCGCAAGGTTGAAGCCGGTCACGAGCGGATGGTCGCGCCGGACGGCATAGAGAGCCGTGCGTTCGGCCGCTTCAGGTCCGAGATGCCGGATGATGGTGATGATCATCCGCCCGACGATGCCGGTTTTCGCACGAGCCGCCTCGATGCCGGCGGCAAGCCCGCGGAGATAGGCATCGGCACCCAAGCCGATCGTGTTGCCGTGGTCGGGCGATACGATGATTTCGCTATATATGGTGCCGGCTGCGCTCAGTTCGGTCAGGTAGGTCTCGGCAAGTGCCGCATAATCCTCCTCCGTGCGAAACAGGGATGCGACACGGTCGTAGCAGACGATGAATTCGCTGAAGTCGGTCCAGACATAGGACCCGTCCGCAATGAGGCCGGAGACATCGACGCCATATTTTTCAGCCTGCGCAAGGGCAAGCGAAGGCGGTGCCGCACCCTCGATATGGCAGTGCAGTTCCGCTTTCTGGAGATGCAGGGTCACAGGAAGCTCCTTCCATGGGGGCCGGGCGCGATGCCGAGATGCCGCGCGACCGTCTCGCCGATCCCGGCAAACCCCTTGATGATCCCGATCGGCCGGGTTGCGACATCAGGACCGAAGAGCAGCACGGGCACGCGCTCGCGCGTATGGTCTGTGCCCCGCCATGTCGGGTCGCACCCATGGTCGCCTGTGAGAATAACGATATCGCCCGGGACAAGCACGGCGTCGAGTTCCGGCAGTCTGCGGTCGAAGGCTTCCAGCGCAGCCGCATAGCCGGCCACATCCCGGCGATGCCCGTAGAGCATGTCGAAATCGACGAAATTCGTGAACACGAGGTCGCCATCCGCAGCCTCGGCGATGGCCCTCAGGCTGGCATCGAACAGCGCTTCATTGCCGTCTGCCTTGATGGTGCGGCCGATGCCCTGATGCGCGAAGATATCGGCGATCTTGCCGATGGCGTGCACGGTTCGGCCCGCCTCGCTCAGCCTGTCGAGCAGTGTCGGCTCGGGCGGCAGCACCGCGTAGTCGCGTCGATTGCCGGTGCGCACGAAGTCCCGCGCCGTCCGCCCGGTGAAGGGCCGCGCGATCACCCGCCCGATATTGTACGGGTCGAGAAGGCGACGAACGGTCTGGCAAAGCTCAAGCAGGCGCTCGAGGCCGAAGCTCTCCTCATGCGCGGCGATCTGGAAGACCGAGTCCGAAGACGTGTAGCAGATGGGCTTTCCTGTCCGCAGATGCTCTTCGCCAAGCCGCGCGATGATGTCGGTGCCGGAGGCGTGGCAATTGCCGAGAATGCCGGGAACACCGCCGTCTGCGCAGATCCTGTCGACCAGCGCCTCCGGAAAGGCATCGCCGGTATCGGGAAAGTACCCCCAGTCGAAGCGAACCGGCGTTCCCGCGATTTCCCAGTGGCCAGACGGCGTATCCTTGCCGCGAGAAACCTCTTCGGCAGCGCCATAGACACCGTTTATGGTCTCGGGGAGGACGACGCCGACGGGCAGGCCGCCGCTCGACAACCGGGCGGCGTGAAAGAGCCCGCGTGCGCCCATGTTGGGAAGGGTAAGCGGTCCTGCGCGAAGTCCCGCCCGGTCGGCCGCACCGGCTGCGCAGAACTCGGCGATATGGCCGAGCGTGTCTGCGCCTTCATCGCCAAAGGCGGCGGCATCCGGCGCGCCGCCTATGCCGAGGGAATCCAGAACGAAGAGAAAAGCCCGCACGTTCCGCAATCTCCTGACAGATCAGCCGCATTTGATGCCCGAGCGGGGTTTGATGCCCAAGCCGGGGCCGGCCGTTTGGGGCAAGAAATACGCCCCGACGCCTGTTTTTGCAAACCGGGCCCGAAGCGCCTTGGCTGGCTGCGCTTACCTGCAGAGGGCGCAGGTGATTCCGAGGCCGACGCGCTGGCGATAATAGTAGTTTTCCGACAGGTTTATGACCTCCAGAGAATTCTCCTTCATGCCCGGCGGTGTGAACAGCATGAGTTCATAGGGAACGGTAAATTCCGAGCGGACGACGAAGGTGTTGAGAACGGTGAGGTCGGCGGGAACGGATACGGTCGCGTTGACGGCATAGGGTGTGCCGCCCTTTTCGTCCCGCGACCATTCGACGACCCCCACCCCTGGCGCAGTGACGCGAATACCCGAGACCTTCAGCGTGTACTTGCTGATGGAGAAAGGCGCCATGATGCTCAGCGCCACATTCTTCATTCCGTCGAGTTCCGTCGGAGTGACCTCCCCCTTCTGACTGAGGATGTCGGCGACGGTGCTCGTTGCCTGCGATACTTTTTGCGCCATGTTGAAGCCGACCGACAGCTCGAACGCGCCAAGATAGATCATCAGGAGGATCGGAGCGATGAGCGCGAACTCGATACCGCTCGTTCCCCGTCGATCGCGGTACAGGCGGTGAATGCGCAGGACGAGGCTTGAACGCGGATAGGTGCTGCGGTCTGTGCCGGTCATCTCGGAATACCCATCTCAGAATTTCTCGTTCATGAAGGCTGCGGTCGTCGCCATCAGATAATCGTTCGGCATGGAACTGCCGGCCGGGCGCAGGCCGGTGATGAAGGGGCGCACGAGATCGGTCACGACGGTCCAGCGGTAATAAGCCCGGATCAGATTGATGGAGCCCGGTCCGCCGGGCGTATAGCTGAAGCCGGTGACGTCGAGGTCTGTGCCCTTGCGCGGAATGGCAATCGGAATATCGCTGAAGCGCGCATAGCTGCGCACGTCGATCAGGAGCTTGGAAGGTTTGTCTGCCTCGGTCGCCGAGCAGCTCACCATAGCGGTGAGTTCGTTGCAGAAGGCGGCCCGAAACTCTGTCTGGGTCATGTTCACCGGCAGGAGGCCGGTGCGGATCTTGCGCGCCATCGTCTGGGTGGCATTGGCAAGGATCTGTTCGCCGGTAAAGGCGATGAACGTCTCGATCGAGGCGAAAATGACCATCAGGAAGGGAATGACCAGAATGGCGAACTCGATGGCGGCAGCCCCTTTGCGATCGCGCGCAAATCTGCCGGCAACCGTCCTGCATGCCGGTTCTTTCCCGCAATCCTCTCCGTCGTCCCGTTTCGTCAGCGCCATCATACCCGCCATGTTCCGCGTGAAAGGCAACGTACCGAGAAAGCGTTTCGACTTCGTAACGTGGGATGGAAAGGATGTGCCTGACGACGGCTACTTCCTGGAATGCTCCTCGCAACTTGGCGTGCAGGTGAGGATCGCACGTGCCGTCGAGCGATAGACGCGCAGTGTGTTGCCTTCGTCCGTGGAGACGAGGATGCGCTGGTCGACAATCGGATTGTCGTTCGCGTCGAGAATGACGATGTTGGTCGTGCCCACGGACTTGCCGGTGAGAACGATGGTTCGTTCGTCTGCGACGGTGGCATCGGCGATCTCGGCGCTGCCGATGATGACCCGGCTGACGCTGCGGTCGAGTTTGAGAACCCGGGCATGGTTGAGATAGACGTTCATCAGCGCGGCATCCTGCGCGATCGCCGGGCCGGCGATGGTGCCTGCAAGGCACAGCGCTGCCGCGAGCATCGTTCCGAGGCGCAGGTGAGCGAAGGGGAAGCGGGGAGACGAGATAGTGGCCATGACGTGCAGGATCCGGTGAAGCCGATGAGGCAGCATCCGTGGTTTTGGTAAATGGCGGGTTAAGCCCGCAAGGTGGAAAGCCCCGGCATGGGCTATATCCTCGTCATTTGCTCAATTTCTTTCATCTTCTGGTAATGCTCTTCCTTAAGTCGATCGAAACGTGCGCTGTGTAGGTTCATTGCAACCGGCCGGCAGAGACATGTCGGAGGGAGTGCTGAACACAAAACAATGAAGCAGGAGAAATGACATGACCGCAGTTTTCGCGCGTTTTCTCAAAGACGAGTCCGGCGCTACCGCCATCGAATACGGCCTGATCGCATCGCTGATCGCGCTTGGCATCATTTTGGGAGCAAGTGCTGTCGGCACTCAGCTCAACACAACTTTTACAAACATCAGGGACAAGCTCGTAAAGCCGGTCTGAGAAAGTTCAGAGCATCTCGAATACGCTCTTCTGCAATGGAAACTCAAGTGGCTGCCTCCGAAGGGGGCGGCCGCTTTTACGTTAAACGGCTAAAGCCCTTGGCTTCGTACTTTTTTAAAGTAACTTGTTTAGGATTGCCGTGTTTCCGGGGAGGCATTATGGTTCAGGCTGCAATTTTTGTTATTTTTCCTCTGTGCCTAGCCATTGCCGCTTGCTCCGATTTTCTTTCTATGACGATTCCTAATCGGGTCTCCGCTATCCTCCTTGGCGCGTTCATTGTGGTCGCGCCGCTGGCCGGCCTCGATATGACCGAGATCGGCCTCCATCTCTCGGCTGGACTTGCGGTCTTCGCCATCTGCTTTGCATTGTTTGCCTTGAACATCATGGGTGGCGGCGATGCCAAGCTCCTGACGGCCAGCGCTGTCTGGTTCGGGTGGAATATGAGCCTTCTCACCTTCCTCGTGGCCGTTTCCTTCCTCGGTGGCGTGCTTGTTCTCGTAATTCTCGTCTTGCGGGCTCAAGAGAACTTCATCCTCGCCTACCGCATCCCGCTTCCCGCTCAGCTCTTTCACGGCTCGAAGGTGCCCTATGGCGTTGCCATCGGCTGCGGGGCCTTCCTTACCTTTCCGGAATCCCCCCTGATGCAGCTTGCACTCGCGCATCTTCGCTGAAGCGCCGGAGCTCCCCGAAAACATAGCTTAAAGCTTTGTTAAGCATAGCCGGTTCGCTTTCGTTAACCTTAATTATACCTTTACGCCGTAGCCTTCCCCCATGTGATCCCAGCGTGATCAAGGAAGGGTTCGGTCAATAGATGAAGCCGGCGCGCATTTTCATTTTGGCCGTTGCGGTCGTTTCGGCCGGCCTTGCCGGCCTGCTGGCGATGAGCATTACCGGACCGACCGTCGTCGAGACGGCAGAGCCGGTCATCGAGCACGAACCGACCGTCAACGTCCTCGTCATGGCGAAAAGCCTGCCGGTCGGCGCGCGCCTGAGTGCCGACGCCATCCGATGGATGGCCTGGCCGAAGGCCGGTATCGTCGATGGCTTCATCACCGACGAGGCTCGCCCTGATGCAGCCACGCAGCTACAGGGCTCCGTCGTCCGCCTGCCGCTTCTCAATGGCGAGCCGGTCCGTGCCGAAAAGATCGCCGACGCCTCCGGCCAGATCCTGTCCTCCATTCTGCCGGCCGGCAAACGCGCGGTCTCGACCGAAATCACCGTCGCCACCGGCGCCGGCGGCTTCATCCTGCCAAACGACCGCGTCGATGTGATCATGGTCCGCAAGGGCGAGGGCAAGACGTTCAATACGGAAACCGTGCTCAGCAACGTTCGTATCCTCGCGGTCGATCAGCAGATCGAGGAGAAGGACGATGGCTCCAAGACCGTTCTAGGGACCACAGCGACGCTCGAATTGACGCCCGATCAGGCCAAGGTCCTCGCCGTCGCCCAGCAGATGGCCGATCGGCTGTCCCTCGCTTTGCGCTCGGTTGCCGACGCGCAGGAGTCCGACACGATCGCTGCCGACTATCTGCTCTCCGGTGGCAGCCGTCCAGCCGTGCAGCTGATCAAATCCGGCTCCATCGTCTCTTCAGACGGCGAGACCAAGACGGGAACGATGCAATGATGGCCAGCCGAGGAAAGATTCGCATGACGTTCGGCAAAAAGGTCGGCGCACCGCTCGCCGGCGTTCTTGCCGTGGCGCTGACTGTAACGTCCGTCCCGGTTCTGCCGGGCTTTATAGGTGCCGCACAGGCCGCCGACAGCGCCCTCGTGCGCATCGTCGATAGCGGCCCGGGCGTCAAGAAGACCATCAAGCTGGGTCTCAACAAGGCCGTCGTCATCGACCTGCCGACAGACGCCCACGACATTCTCGTCGCCGATCCCTCGCTTGCCGATGCGGTCACGCGCACATCCCGCCGCATCTATCTCTTCGGCAAGTCCGTCGGTCAGACAAATATCTTCATCTTCGGCGCCGGCGGCGAGGAGATCGTCAGCCTCGATCTCGAAATCGAGCGCGACGTCTCCACGCTGCAGACCAATCTCCGCCGTTATTTGCCGGATTCCGATATCAACGTCGAGATCGTGTCGGACAACATCGTGCTCACCGGATCTGTCCGCACGCCGCTCGACTCCACACGCGTCGTGGAACTCGCGCAGGCCTTCCTCCAGGGCGGCGAGGCGACGACCCGTAACATCACCGCGCAGGGCACGAACGGCGATGCCGACATCTATGCCGAAGACCGCCAGAAATCCAAGATTGTCAATCTCCTGACAATCGACGGTGAAGATCAGGTGATGCTGAAAGTGACGGTGGCCGAGGTATCGCGCCAGATCCTCAAGCAGCTTGGCTTCTCGGGTTCGGTGAGCGGCAGGAATGCTGCGATCACGTTCCAGAATCCGGCCAATCTTGGCAATGCGATCAATCCTGCATCGTCCCTCATCACCGGCAGCATTGCTAACGGCGCCATCGGGCTTGCCAGTTACATCAATGCGATGGAGCAGGCTGGCGTCATGCGGACGCTGGCCGAGCCAAGCCTGACGGCCATTTCCGGAAAGAGCGCCAAGTTCTTCGTCGGAGGAAATTATCGCCTTCCGGCAGGTCAGGAAGTGACCGAGGAAGAGGATGAGGCGACAGGAGAGAAGAAACCCGTGCTGGAACGGAAGGTTGAAACCGTCGAGTACGGTGTCGAGCTGAACTTCAAGCCGGTCGTTCTCGGTCCCGGGCGGATTGCGCTCGACATCGAAACCAATGTATCCGAGCCAACCTTCGAAGGCAGTGTCGTCAGCGGCAGCTATCAGGGAATTCCCGGCCAGAACTACATGTCTATCCGCAAGCGCGAGGCCTCGACCAGTGTCGAGCTTCCCTCCGGTGGCTCGATCGTCATCGGCGGCCTCGTGCAGGACAACGTCCGCCAGGCCATTTCCGGCGTCCCGGGCTTCGCCAAGATCCCGATCTTCGGCACGCTGTTTCGCTCGCGCGACTTCCAGCGCAACGAAACGGAACTGGTCATCATCGCCACGCCCTATCTCGTGCGTCCCGTCGCCCGCAACCAGATTTCCCGGCCGGACGACAACTTCAACCCGTCCGCCGATCTTCCCGGTTTCTTCCTCGGCGAAGTCAATCGCATCTACGGCAACCGCAGCGCCCAGCCGGTCGGGCAGTATCACGGCAATGTCGGCTTCATTTACAAATAGGCGGGGACGGACATGACATCACTGCGCGCGTTCCCCCATTCCGAAAGGCGTTCGGCCATGCCGTTCCCATCCCGCATCATCCGTATCGCCCTCCTCAGCCTCGGCATTGCGGCAAGTCTCGCGGCCTGCGCGAAGCGCGACGACCTGTCGACGGGCACCATTCCTGATGACTACCGCACCCGGCATCCGATTATCGTCGGCGAGAGCGAGCGGGCGATCGACATCCCCATCGCTTCCAGCGATCGCCGGCTTCCCGTCGGCACGCGCGAGGTCATCAAGGGCTTTGCCCAGACCTATCGCGGCTCGGCGAACGGCGTCGTCCAGATCATGCTGCCGAGCGGCTCCCGCAACGGCGCCGCGGTCGAAGCCGTGCGCCGGGATATCCGTGCGATCCTGGTGCAGACCGGCGTTCCAGCAAACCGGCTTCTCGAAACGCGTTACGATGCAGCCGGCAGCGGCGATGCGGCACCGGTTCGCCTGAGCTTCACCGCTATCACCGCGTCGACCGGGCCTTGCGGGTCCTGGCCTGAGGATCTCGTCAGCAACACGACGCAGAACCGCAACTGGAGCAATTTCGGCTGCGCCAGCCAGTCGAACCTTGCCGCCCAGATCGCCAATCCTACCGATCTGCTGGGTCCCCAGGCGCAATCGCCGATCGATGCGGCGAGACGCGGTCAGGTCATCGACGACTACAGGGGCCTCAGTTCAAGCCCGGACACCACGATCTCCATCACGACCAACTGACGCAGCTGACGCGTCGCGGGGCACCACATGAGCGCCATTGATTACAAGATCGAGAGCCTGAGCGGCGAAGCGGCTGCACCGGCCGAAGTCGTCCTGCCTCAGGATATCGAGCACCTGCGTCCGCTGCCCCGTATCTCCATCCACGCCTTCTGCGAAACGGAGGCCGTGCAGCACAGCCTGGAGCGCTGCGGGCAGGACCGGCGCATGGCAAAGGTCGGCTTCCGCATCAACAGCGGCAATGTGGCAACGGCCGCAAACATGTTCTCCACGATGCCGACGCCGAACCTCATCATACTCGAGACGTCGTCCGAGCCGGGCGTTCTCATGCAGGAGCTCGCGCCGCTCGCGCAGGTCTGCGATCCCAGCACCAAGGTCATCCTCATCGGCCGCTACAACGATATCGGCCTCTATCGCGAGCTGATCCGCAACGGCATCTCCGAATATATGGTGGCGCCGGTCGCCATGGCGGACCTGATGGGCGCGATCTCCTCGATCTTCGTCGATCCCGAGGCCGAACCGCTCGGCCGCAACATCGCCTTCATCGGCGCCAAGGGCGGTGTCGGCTCTTCCACGCTGGCGCACAATTGCGCCTGGGGCATTTCCCATCTTTTTGCGACCGAGACGGTGCTTGCCGATCTCGATCTGCCCTATGGCACGGCCAACATCAATTTCGACCAGGACCCGCCGCAGGGCGTGGCAGAGGCCGTCTTTTCGCCGGAACGTCTCGATGAGGTCTTCCTCGACCGGCTTCTGACGAAATGCTCCGAACATCTCTCGCTGCTTGCAGCGCCGTCCATGCTCGACCGCGCCTATGATTTCGACGGAAACGCCTTTCAGGCGCTTGCCGAAATTCTTCAGCGCAACGCGCCCGTCTCCGTCCTCGATGTGCCGCATACGTGGAACGAGTGGACGCGCAACATCGTCGGCGAGGCGGACGAGCTCGTCATCACCGCCGTTCCCGACCTTGCCAATCTTCGCAACGCCAAGAACCTTTTCGACAGCATCCGCAAGCTGCGCCCGAACGACAAGGCGCCGCATCTCGTTCTCAATCAGGTCGGCATGCCGAAGCGGCCCGAGATTTCCGTCGCCGACTTCTGCGAATCGCTGGAAGTCGAGGCCGCTGCGATCATTCCCTTCGATGCCGCACTGTTCGGCACGGCGGCAAACAGCGGGCGCATGATCGGCGAAACCGACAAAAAGGCCCCGACGACCGAAATCTTCTCCCAGCTGGCGCATCTGCTGACGGGCCGGGTGACGGCGAAGAAGCCCAAGAAGGCAGGGCTCGGCATGGTGCTCGGTCTTCTCGGCCGCAACTGAGCCGGAGAAGGGACGCGACGATGAGACGGAAACAGGTGGTAAGCCATGTTCGGTAAACGCGGAAACGACAGCACGGGCCGGGTGCCGAGCCCGCCGCCGGCCATGGCCTCGCCGGCTGCTGCCGTCATGGAGCGGCCGGCCGCACCCGTTCTGGCGGAAAGCGCCCGCGATGCGGCCGCGCTCGTTCGTCAGCCGCCACCGCCCGCCCCGCGCAAGCGCGCGCCCCGCACCGAAGATTACTACGACACCAAGGCGCAGGTCTTTTCCGCCCTGATCGATACGATCGACCTGTCGCAGCTGGCCAAGCTCGATGCGGAAAGCGCACGCGAAGAAATCCGGGATATCGTCAACGATATCATCACGATCAAGAACTTCGCCATGTCGATCTCCGAGCAGGAGGAACTGCTCGAGGATATCTGCAACGACGTTCTCGGCTACGGGCCGCTGGAGCCCTTGCTGGCCCGCGACGATATCGCCGACATCATGGTCAACGGCGCGGGGCAAACCTTCATCGAAGTCGATGGCAAGACGTTGGAAAGCGACGTCCGCTTCCGCGACAATGCCCAGCTCCTGTCGATCTGCCAGCGCATCGTCTCCCAGGTCGGCCGGCGCGTCGATGAAAGCTCGCCCATCTGCGACGCGCGCCTGCCCGACGGCTCGCGCGTCAACGTCATCGCGCCGCCGCTCGCCATCGACGGCGCCGCGCTGACCATCCGCAAGTTCAAGAAGGACAAGCTGAAGCTCGACCAGCTCGTGCGCTTCGGGGCGATCACACCGGAAGGTGCGGTCCTGCTCCAGATCATCGGTCGCGTCCGCTGCAACGTCGTCATCTCCGGCGGTACGGGCTCCGGCAAGACGACGCTTCTCAATTGCCTCACCGCCTATATCGATGCCAACGAGCGCGTCATCACCTGCGAAGATACCGCCGAGCTTCAGCTGCAGCAGCCGCATGTGGTGCGCCTCGAAACCCGCCCGCCCAATATCGAGGGCGAGGGCGAGATCACCATGCGCGATCTCATCAAGAACTGCCTGCGCATGCGGCCGGAACGCATCATCGTCGGCGAAGTCCGTGGCGCGGAAGTGTTCGACCTCCTGCAGGCCATGAACACCGGCCATGATGGCTCCATGGGCACGATCCACGCCAACACGCCGCGCGAATGCCTGGCCCGGATGGAATCTATGATCGCCATGGGCGGCTACACGCTGCCCGCCAAGACCGTGCGCGAAATCATCTCCGGCTCGGTCGACATCATCATCCAGGCCGCACGCCTGCGCGACGGCTCGCGCCGCATCACCCACATCACCGAAGTCGTGGGCATGGAAGGCGACGTGATCATCACGCAGGACCTGATGCGCTACGAGATCGAGGGCGAGGACGCCGTCGGCAAGATCGTCGGTCGCCACAAGGGCTCGGGCATCGGCCGCCCGCATTTCTGGGACCGCGCCCGCTATTTCAACGAAGACAAGCGTCTCGCCGCCACGCTCGACACCCTGAACAAGGAGTAGCGCGATGTTCGGTCTCGATCCCCTGATCATTGCCATCGCCGTTCTCGCCGCCATCTCCACGGCAGGCCTCGGCTATGCCTTGCTGTTCTCGCGCATCCAGGACGAGAAGAAAGTGGATGTCCGTTTTCGCAAGATCAAGTCGGCCGAGACGGACCGCGTCAACATCAGGGCCGCGCGCGACCGCATGAACGAGCTCTCCAAGCGCCGGAAGTCGGTTCAGGATTCGCTGAAGGACCTGCAGAAGAAACAGAAGGAAAAATCGGAGCGCGCCAAGCCGCCCGTCAAGGTGCGCCTGACCCAGGCAGGCCTGTCGATCTCGATCACGCAGTTCTACGTCTTCAGCGGCATTCTCGGTTTCTTCGCGTTCCTCGTGACGCTGATCGTCGGCGGGTCGCTCCTGATCGCGGCGGGCGTGATGATCTTTGCCGCGCTCGGTCTGCCCCGCTGGATCGTCGGTTATCTGGTCGGCCGGCGCTGCAAGAAGTTCATCGAGGAGTTTCCGAATTCCCTCGAGGTCATGGTGCGCTCCATCAAGTCGGGCCTGCCGCTCAGCGACGCGATCCGCCTCATCGCCACCGACGGGCAGGAGCCTGTCAAGACCGAGTTCCGCCGCGTCATCGATGCGCAGGGTGTCGGCATGACCGTGCCGGAGGCCTGCGCGCGGATGATCCAGACGGTGCCGTTGCAGGAGGTCAACTTCTTCTCGGTCGTCATCACCATTCAGGGGCAGGCGGGTGGCAACCTGTCGGAGGCCTTGAGCAACCTTGCCAAGGTGCTGCGCGAACGCCGCAAGATGAAGGCGAAGGTTCAGGCCCTGTCGATGGAAGCCAAGGCCTCGGCCTGCATCATCGGGGCGCTGCCCTTCATCGTCGCGCTGCTCGTCTACCTCAGTTCGCCCGAATACATCATGGTCCTTTTCAGAGATCCGCGCGGTCACCTGATCATGGGTATCTCGGCCATCTGGATGAGCATGGGCATCTTCGTCATGCGGCAGATGATCAACTTCGATATGTAGGGGTTTCGCGTCATGTTGGGCTTACTCACACCGGCGACCATCGTGGCGGTCCTCGTTTCCATCGCCGTCATGGCCACGATCTACACGCTGGCAGCCCCCTTTCTGGAAGGCGACGATCTGCAGAAGCGGATGAAATCCGTCGCTTCGGAGCGCGAACAGATCCGCGCGCGCGAGCGGGCGCGGCTGAACAACGAGATGACAGGGCGTGCCTCGCTGCGGGCGAAGAACAACACCTCCGTGTTGCAGGTCGTCGAGCGGTTGAACCTGCGCAAGGCGCTGGTGGACGACAAGACGGTCAACCGGCTGAAGATGGCCGGCTACCGGTCGCAGAACGCGCTCAACATCTTCCTCTTCGCGCGCTTCGTCCTGCCATTCGTCTTCCTGTCACTTGCCGCCATCTATGTTTTCGGCATCGGCGCGTTTGCCGACAGGCCGTTTACGATGCGTCTCTTCGGTGTCATTGTCGCGGCCTATATCGGCTTCTACCTGCCCAACATCATCATCAGCAACGCGATCGGCAAACGCCAGTCGTCCATCCGCCGCGCTTGGCCGGATGCGCTGGACCTTCTGCTCATCTGCGTGGAATCGGGTATCTCCATGGAACTGGGCATGCGCCGCGTCGCCGACGAGATCACCGGGCAGTCGCCGGCCCTTGCAGAGGAGATGGTGCTGACGACGGCGGAGCTGTCCTTCCTGCCCGACCGCCGTGTCGCGCTTGAAAATCTCGGCCTGCGAACCGGCATCGAGGATGTGAAGGCGGTAACGCAGGCGCTCATTCAGGCAGACCGATACGGAACGCCGATTGCCCAGGCGCTGCGCGTTCTGGCGCAGGAAAGCCGCGACCAGCGCATGAACCAGGCCGAGAAGAAGGCGGCCGCCCTGCCGCCGAAACTGACCGTTCCGATGATCCTGTTCTTCCTGCCTGTTCTCATCGCCGTCATCCTCGGCCCTGCCGGCATTCAGGTCGCCGACCGCATGTAGGCGCAGCGCCTTTTGCGTCAGGGACGCTCAGCTCAGTTCGTTCCGGTATCCGTCGCCTTGGCGGGCTTGCCATCCTTGGCGAGCTTCTGCCACGCGTTCTGTTGCGACAGGATCGAGCGGAGATAGGCGACGTTCGCTTCGGCCTGTTGGGGGGAAAGCTCCTGACGGGCGATGGCTTCGGCTTCCGGGAAGCGTCCCTGCAGGCCGATGGCGAGCGCGAGGTTCTGGCGGACGCCGCTATCGGCGCCGGGCTGTTCGGTCGCCTTGCGCAGATAGGCCTCAGCCGTCTTCAGATCCTTGGACAGGAGATAGGACATGCCGAGATTGGAGAGGACCGAGGGTTCGTTCGGCTGGATATCGAGAGCTTCGCGGTAACGCTGGCGGGCCTCCGGCGAACGACCGAGCTGGTCGAGAATGGCGCCTTCCGCCGATTTCAGCTTCCAGTCCGGCCGGTCCGGCGTCTGCGCGCGGCCGACCGTCACGAGCGCCTGATCGAGCTGGCCGGCTGCCGCCTGCGACTTGCCATAGGCGGCAAGCACCTCCCGGTCTGCCGGATACTGGATCGCCACCTGCTGCATCACCGCCAGCGCCTGATCGTTGCGGCCGGTCATGCGCAGCACGTTGGCATAGTTCAGGCCAACCGCGCGATCCCTGGGGTTTTTCTCATAAGCTTTTCCGAGGCTCTGCGCGGCGGCATTCAGCTGTCCCGCATTCATGGATGCGGCATTGAGGGAAGCCGAACCGGCCGATGACCCTGTGGGAATCGAGCCGGTGGTGAGCTCCTTGCGCGGGGATGCGCAGCCAGCGAGAAGGCCGGAAACCACGAGTGCGGACAGGGACAGTCGAAGAGATGCGCGAAACGCGCGCCGCGGATGAGGCTGGTAACGTTGTGCCGCCATGGCAAAGCTCCCGGACAAAAGGGGGAAGCACCGGCACGCATCAACTTTCACGGCGCAAATCGTGCCATCATCAATATTCTGTTAACCCTAACAGAGTGTTAATTGCGTAAGCCCAACCGCTCCGCTGCTGCGGCGCGAAGGGCCGCCAGCCGCCGCCTATAGCCGTCAGGAGATCCCATGCCCCCCTTTTTCCTTCACGATCGTCCGTCACCCTTCTTGCCGGAGGAGGGGCCGCATTCCACGGGGGAAGTCTTGCCGGTTCATGCCCTGACGCCCGCCGATCTCATGGACGAGGCGCTCGATCCCTTCATGCGGAACTGGGCGCGGCAGGCCGGCTTTACCGCCGAGAGCGGGGCGCTCCTTCTCGCGCCGTCGAAACGGGGGAGCACCGGCGCGGCGGACGGTCTCGGGGGCGCACTCTTCGGACTTGGCAACCAGCCGCTCGATGCACCGTTTGCCACTGGCAAGCTCGCCCGCGCGCTGCCGCCCGGCTCCTGGAAAATCGTCTCCGGCAACCTGCCGGCCGAACAGGCAGCCCTTGGCTTTGCACTCGGGGCCTACAGGTTCGACCGTTACAAGCCGAAAACGGGCGAACGGCCGCTCCTCGATCTCGGCAATGACATCGACCGCGCCGCGCTTGAGCGCACGATGGCCGGTATCACGCTTGCCCGTGACCTGATCAACACGCCGACCAACGATCTCGGACCGGATGCGCTGGAAGCAGCTTTCCGGGCGCTTGGCCTGCATTACGGCGCGACGGTCACGACGATTCTCGGCGATGACCTTCTGACGCAGAATTTCCCCCTGATCCACACGGTCGGACGCGCTGCCGAGCAGGCACCGCGCCTCTTGGAAATGCGCTGGGGCTCGGGCGCCAGACGTATCACCCTCGTCGGCAAGGGCGTCTGCTTCGACACGGGCGGCCTCGATATCAAGCCGGCAGCATCCATGCTGCTGATGAAGAAGGACATGGGCGGCGCTGCCAACGTCATGGGGCTGGCCCTGATGATCATGGATGCCGGTCTCGACGTCTCGCTCAGAGTGCTGGTGCCGGTCGTCGAAAATTCCATAGCCGGCAATGCGTTCCGCCCGGGCGACATCTACCGCTCGCGCAAGGGGCTGACGGTTCAGATCGACAATACGGACGCCGAGGGCCGGCTGATTCTCGCCGATGCGCTCGCTTATGCCGGCGAAAGCGGGAGCGACCTGTTGATCGACATGGCGACCCTGACGGGTGCGGCACGCGTGGCCCTCGGACCCGATCTTCCGCCATTCTTCACCGATGACGAGACGCTGGCCGCCGATCTCTCCCGCGCCAGCGTCGCGACGCATGATCCCTTGTGGCGGCTGCCGCTCTTCAAGGGATACGAGAAGGATGTGACGGCACGCATCGCCGACCTCACAAACGCTCCGTCCGGCGGTATGGCGGGCGCGATCACCGCTGCCCTGTTCCTCAAGCGTTTCGTCGCCGACACCAGCGGCTGGGTTCATCTGGATGTCTATGGCTGGAACCCGAGCGAGCGCCCGCACGCACCGGTCGGCGGCGAGGCGCAAGGCATCCGTGCGCTCTACGAGCTCATCTCACGGGGCCTTTGAAAGGTTGGCCACGCAATGAAAAAAGGCGCCGGATGGCTCCGACGCCTTGAACGTTTTCCAGAAGAACAGCCTATCCTATTCGTTGATCAGGCGCTTCAGAAGCTCGATCTCGTGGCTGAGCTTGGTGTCGCCCGAGATCAGGTCCTCGATCTTGCGAACCGCGTGCAGCACGGTCGTGTGATCGCGCCCGCCAAAGCGCCGGCCGATCTCCGGGAAGGAGCGGGGGGTCAGCGTCTTGGCCAGATACATGGCGATCTGACGCGGCTTGACGATGACGCGGGTGCGCCGGTTGGAGACAAGCTCCTGTCGGGAAACGTTGTAATGCTTGGCGACGACGCGCTGGATGTCCTCGATCCGTACGCGGCGCGGCTCTCCGGCATTGACGAGGTGGCCGAGCAGTTCGTCGACGCGCTCGATGGACAGCTGTGGCTCGAACGACATGCGGAACAGGAGCTGGTTGAACGCGCCTTCCAGCTCGCGGCCGCTGGCCGTGATGCTGCGGGCGACATGGCTAAGGATATCGGCGGGAATGTTGAGCGACGGGTCTTCCTCGCGCGCAACATCGAGACGCCGCTTGAGGATTTCCAGCCGCATTTCATAGTCGGGACCGTCCATCTCGATGGCGACGCCGCCCTGCAGGCGCGAGCGGACGCGCGGATCGAGAGATTCCAGCTCCCACGGCGCGCGGTCGGCAGCCACGACGACCTGCTTGGCGCTGTCGAGCAGCATGTTCAGCAGATGGCAGAACTCGTGCTGGATCGACTTGCCCTGCAGAAACTGCATGTCGTCGATGACGAGCAGGTCGATATTGCGCAGCGTTTCCTTCAGCGACAGGGCGTCGTTGTCGCGGATGGCGGTGGCAAAGCGCCACATGAAATATTCGGCCGTGAGATAGACGACGCGCGAGGCGCGCGGGCTCTGGATCGCGGCGATGGCGATGGCTTGCAGAAGATGCGTCTTGCCGAGGCCCACGGAGGAATGAATGAAAAGCGGATTGAACCGCACGGCGCCAGCGCCGGCCTCCGCGATCGTCTTGGCGGCAGCAAGCGCGACGCGGTTGGAAGAGCCCTCGACGAAGCTTGCAAAGCTGTAGCGCGGATCGAGCGGCGAACCGAAGAGTGGCGTGGCGACGGGAAGCTTTGCGGCAGCCGGCAGCGCGGCCGTTGCCTGCTGTCCGATGCTCTGGACGGCGCTCTTGCGAGCGGAGGAGGCCGGCGTGGATGTTGCCGCTTCCCCGACGGTGACGTCGGCTTCGCTCGGTGCACGGGTGCCGCGCATGGCGCTGCGCACCACGATCTCGACCTTGAGGATCTCGGCGTCTTCCTGCTGGAAAAGCGTGGTGATCTGGTCGAGGTAACGATTGTTGATCCACGATTTCAGGAAGGTTGTGGGCACGGAGAGGCGCACGACGCTCTTGGACATCGAGTGCAGCTTCAACCGGCCGAACCAGCTTGCAAAGACGTCAGGACCGACCTGTGCCTTGAGAAGAGCGCTGACCCGATCGAAAAGTGCGCTCTGGGTCATGATAGCCTGCTCTCCTGTCGTCTGTTCAATCTGCCCGCTCTTGATCGGCCGAGCATGTTCGCCACCGACGAATGTGCGCCCCGAGGTCACCGAATTTCCAAGCATGTGCCGCCTTCCAATGTCTGTCCCGATTCCGGCGTCCGTCACCGGCAGTCTCGTGTCGTGTCGGATGTGCCGCTGCAACGCGGCATCACCATGGTCTTGTTCGAACGGCCGGGATCCTCGTTTCCCGCTCGCTCAGGTCCCGCCGTCAAACCCGTCCGGCGCCGGCCTGTTCGACCTTGCGCCATTCGGGTCCCCGCTTGCCGTGGGACCGCTCCAGCGCGCCGCATGTCGTTTCCGCCATGCAAGACATCGCCGCCGTCTCGACTTATGCGGTTCTTCCTCGCGACCGATGAAGGTTCGAGGCGTCTCGCATCAGCTCTTCCCTCCGGCGCATCCGCCGGGCTTGATCTCCCACCACGGCTTTCGCCGCCAACTGACGACCTGTCTGGGCCGTCCGAGGTTCAATATCGCCCTCAACCTTAAGATGTAGTTTCTCGTTCCCGAACGGTGAAACCGGACGAGGCGAGACGGATCTTCAGCTGATGGAAAATTGTGATGTCCACCCCAGTTCAAGACGTGTGGAGGCTGAAGGGGTCCTTGTCAGGGCCCGTTGCCGACATCGAAAACTCGCTGTCCCACGTCTCTTGCTGAAAGCATTTAGGCAGGATCATGACCCAAGATCAATCGCCATTTTTACGGCCTGGGAGGCCTTGCCCGTTGACTCTCAAGCAGCGTTTTGCAACTGCCCGAAGCCGCCTTTTGAGAATCGCAGTCGAATCAAAGGCTTTGTTTTCGAGGCGTTCAAAGCCGGCCCGAAAAGCAAGAAAAATAAAAAATCGCTTGACTCAGATTCGTCGTGAAGGCGGCGGCTTATATGAGGCCATCCCGTCACAAAGTTTCGCAAGCCGTTGTTAATATGGGGAATATCTGGTCACATGCATGACATGAAGTCGTCACGAGCCATGACTGGCCGGAAAAGCCGGCGTACGAATCGAAAGGGCCCGGTCGATGACCGGGCCGCTCTCTCAGCAGATGAAATGACGAAGCTTAAGCCGACAGTGCGTTGACGCGGCTGGCCAGGCGCGAAACCTTGCGCGATGCCGTGTTGGCATGCACGACGCCCTTGCTGGCAGCGCGCATCAGCTCGGGCTGTGCAACGCGCAGGGCTTCCTGTGCAACGGCCTGGTCGCCGGACGCGATGGCTTCTTCGACCTTGCGGAGGAAGTTGCGAACGCGCGAGCGGCGCGACTTGTTGATCTCGGTGCGACGCGCGATCTTGCGGGTCGCTTTTTTCGCCGAAGTTGTATTGGCCATGGGTTTCTCTCTTCAGATTCTGACAAGCACCTCCGCCTCGCCGTGTCGGGTCACTGCGACCTGTCATCCAAGCTCTTCGGAGGCAATAGCGAGAAACCTGCAACGTGGCTTCCCAAACTGTGGGCGCCGTATAGACGCAAACGCCCATTTCGTCAACGCGCTATTTCAAGCGGCGTCGGCAGCGGATATGCCGGGTTGCCGCTATACCTGACACGAAGCGCAGTGGAATGTCGAGCGTCCTGCCTGCGTGATCCGGGCGATCGTGCCGCCGCAGCCCGGTCGTGCACAGGCTTTGCCCTCCCGGTCGTAGACGGCGAAGGTGTGCTGGAAGTAGCCGAGCGATCCGTCCGTCTGGATATGGTCGCGCAGCGACGACCCGCCAGCCGCGATCGCATCGGCAATGACGGCGCGGATCGCCTCCGTCAGCACGACGAGCGGCGCACGCGGCCGCCCCTTGGCATCCACCAGCTTTCCCGACGCCTTCAGCGGCGACAGCCGCGCCCGCCAGAGCGCCTCGCAGACATAGATATTGCCGAGACCGGCAATCACCCTCTGGTCGAGCAGCGTCGATTTCAACGGCTGCGCCTTGCCGGCAAAGCGGCTGGCGAGATAGGCGGCATCGAGCCGGTTTCCGGTCGGCTCTTCGCCAAGCTGCCGGAAGAAGGCGTGGGCAGCCAGCGTCTCGCGCGGGCCGATATCCATGAAGCCGAACCGGCGCGGATCGTTGTAGATCACCTGCACCGGCCCCTTATCCGCCAGAAGATGAAGGACGACATGGTCGTGCCGCTCGTCCTTGCCCCTCGGATGATGAAAATCACCCGGCGTGTCGGCGTCCCCTGTCGCCGCCTCCACCACGCGGAACGAGCCGGACATCCCGAGATGCGCGATGACGACATCGTCATTGTCGAGCTCGATCAGAAGATATTTCGCCCGACGCGACAGAGCGAGAATGCGCCGGTTCTCGATGCGGCGCGCGAAATCGGCCGGAAACGGAAAGCGCAGGTCCGCCCGGCGAACCTCCGCACGGGTAATCAGCGCTCCCTCCATCACGGGCGCAAGGCCGCGACGGACCGTTTCGACCTCGGGCAGTTCGGGCATGGGCAGTCCTTCTTCCTCGGCGCGCAGTCTTTCCCAAGAGATAGCGTCACGGGATCGGATTCGCTATGGTCTCGCAGGATCGGTGGCTGGCAGGATGGAGACAAACGTCCTATGTGCCGGTTGGCGGATAGCAGGACGGCGGTTCATCGCTGTCGCGGTCCGGATGAAGCTTTGGAATGGACAAGGGATGGACGGTATGACGGACGAACGGGTTTCCGCCGAGGGCGGCATGGAAACGTCCTACGGCTTCCGCCGCGTGAACGAGGGCGAGAAGCAGGGCCTCGTCAACGATGTGTTCCACAAGGTCGCCAAGCGCTACGATATCATGAACGACGTGATGTCGATGGGCATGCACCGGGCCTGGAAGGATGCGATGGTGGCCGCGCTCCATCCCCGTCGCAGCGCCGATTACAAGGTCCTCGACGTCGCCGGCGGCACGGGCGACATCGCCTTCCGCATCGTGGAGGCGTCGGACCGGCTGGCGCAGGCGACCGTGCTCGATATCAACGGCTCCATGCTGGGTGTCGGTGCCGAGCGCGCCCGCAAGAAGGGCCTCTCCGGCAATCTCGAATTCATCGAGGCCAATGCGGAGAGCCTGCCGTTCGAGGACGGCCGTTTCGACGCCTATACGATCGCCTTCGGCATTCGCAACGTGCCGCGCATCGATGTCGCTCTGTCGGAAGCCTATCGCGTGCTGAAGCGCGGCGGCAGGCTGCTGGTGCTCGAATTCTCCGATGTCGATACGCCGCTGCTCGACAAGGTCTATGATGCCTGGTCGTTCAACGCCATTCCGCGCTTTGGCAAGATGATCACCGGCGAGGCCGAGCCCTACCAGTATCTGGTCGAGTCCATCCGGAAGTTCCCGAACCAGAAGGATTTCGCCACGATGATCGAAAAGGCGGGCTTCTCGCGCGTCACCTACACCAACTATACCGGCGGCATCGCTGCGCTGCATTCCGGATGGAAGATCTGAAGCACATGATCAGCCTCCTGTTTGCGCCGTGTCTCCCGGGGAGCGCCCGGCACCGATGAGCACGCCCGCCACCTATCTCCGCATCGTCAGGATCGGCTGGGTTCTCGTCCGCGAGGGCGTCGTCACGGCGATCCCGCCCGAGAACCTGCCGCCCTTCGCAAGGTTCGCCCAGAAGGCCGCGGGCCTTCTGGAGCGGCGTCGCGCCCAGTTCGAGGAGCGCAGCGACCGCCTGTCGCGGGCCATCGGCCGGCTCGGGCCGTCCTACGTCAAGATCGGACAGTTCCTGGCCACCCGCCCGGATGTGGTGGGTGCGGAGTTTGCAGCCGACCTCGCTTTCCTTCAGGATCGCATGTCGACCTTCCCGGTCACCGAGGCCTATGCCGCCGTCGAGGGGTCTCTCGGACGTCCGGTTGCGGATCTCTACAGCCGCATCGAAGATCCGATTGCCGCCGCCTCCATCGCGCAGGTCCATCCGGGCTGGGTGATGCGCGACGGACGCGAGGAGAAGGTGGCCATCAAGGTGATCCGGCCCGGCATCCGCCAGCGCTTCGCCCATGATCTCGAGGCGATGTATCTCGTCGCCCGCCTGCAGGAGCGTTTCCTGCCGCACACGCGGCGCCTGCGCCCGGTGGAGGTGACGAAGACGCTGGAGCAGACGACCAAGGTCGAGATGGACCTGCGGCTCGAAGCCGCGGCCCTGTCCGAAATCGCCGAAAATACCGCCAATGACGAAGGCTTTCGCGTACCCCGCGTCGATTGGGAGCGCACGGGCCGCGACGTCGTTACGATGGAGTGGATCGACGGCACCCGCATGGCCGATGTCGAGGCCCTGCGCGCCGCCGGTCACGACCTCAACAGGCTGGCGGAGACGCTGATCCAGTCCTTTCTGCGTCACACGCTGCGCGATGGCTTCTTCCATGCCGACATGCATCAGGGCAATCTGCTGGTTGACCGGCAAGGCATGATCGTCGCCGTCGATTTCGGCATCGTCGGGCGGCTTGGCAAGAAGGAGCGCCGGTTCCTTGCCGAAATCCTGTTCGGCTTCATCACCCGCGACTATCGCCGCGTGGCGGACGTGCATTTCGAGGCAGGCTACGTGCCCTCCCATCACGATGTCGCGAGCTTCGCCCAGGCCATCCGCGCCATCGGCGAGCCGATCCATGGGCAGCCGGCGGAGACGATCTCCATGGCCAAGCTTCTCACGCTTCTCTTCGAGATCACCGAACTCTTCGACATGGAAACGCGCCCGGAACTGGTGATGCTGCAGAAGACGATGGTCGTCGTGGAGGGCGTCTCCCGCTCGCTCAACCCGCGCTTCAACATGTGGAAAGCGTCCGAGCCCGTGGTCGGCGCGTGGATTCGCGACAATCTGGGCCCGAAACGCGTTGTTACCGACCTCAAGGACGGCCTGCACGCCGCTTTGCGTCTGGCGGAGGCGGCCCCGGAGATCGTCGCGAAGACCGAGCGCTTCTCGCGCGATCTGACCGAAATGGCCGAGCACGGTCTGAAGTTCGACGTGGCGACGGCCGAGGCGATCGGGCGCGCCGAAGCGCGTCACACCCGCTCCGGCCGCGCGGCGCTCTGGGTCATCGCGATGCTGCTGGCGATCATCGTCATCAAGATCCTGTGAATTCGCTGTTCCCGACGGGGTATCGGAGCACGGGAGACCGCTACATGACAGAGATGTAATCCGGCACGACTTCAATTTACCGTCGTCAAGGCTTAACTGGAGGGTGAAGAAACGTTCCAGAGGACCGGCCTGAATGGCGGATGCCTACCCCAAGATCGTCGAGCCCCGCTCGCCCGAAAACCTGCCGCAGGGCCAGCCCGAGACGGCACCGAAGGCGAGGCCGCGTCGTCGCAAGGGCCGCATGGTCCTGCTTGCAGGCCTTCTCGCGATCGTCGGCATCGGTGGCTGGTACGGGTGGAAAGCCTATCGCGCAGCTGACGTGACACAGGCCGTGGTCACGGAAGCGGTTACGCGCGGCGATATCGAAAACAGCGTCACGGCGTCCGGGCTTCTCAGCCCCATTCGCGATGTGGATGTCGGTGCGCAGGTGTCCGGCCAGCTGAAGAGCCTCAAGGTCGATGTCGGCGACATGGTCACGCAGGGCCAGCTGATCGCGGAGATCGACAGCGCCTCCATCGAGACCCAGATCGAGATCGCCGAGGCGGAACTTGCCAATCTCGATGCCCAGATGATCGACAAGAAGGCGCAGGTGGTGCTCGGCGCCGCCAACCTCACCCGCCAGCGCAGTCTGGTCGCCGGTAACAGCGCCGCCCAGTCCGCCCTTGACGAGGCGGTCGCAGCCCTTGCCACGGCAGAGGCCAATGTCGCTGCGCTCGAAGCGCAGGTGCGCAAGCAGCAGGCGACGCTGAAGGATGCCCGCATCAGTCTCGGCTATACCAAGATCTACGCGCCGCTTGCCGGCACCATCGTCGATGTAGTCGCCAAGGAAGGCCAGACGCTGAACGCCAACCAGTCGGCGCCCACCATCGTCACGGTCGCCGATCTCGACACGATGACGGTCGAGGCGGAGGTGTCGGAAGCCGACATCGGCAAGCTGACGATCGGCATGAAGGCCTATTTCACGCTGCTCGGCCAGCCGGGCGAGCGCTATGCCGGCACGCTCCGGCAGATCAAGCCGACACCTTCGACCAAGAACAATGTCGTTCTCTACTACGCGCTGTTCGACGTGCCCAACCCAGAACGCCGCCTGATGATGAACATGACGGCGCAGGTTTTCTTCGTGCAGTCGCAGGCAAGCGACGTGCTGACCATCCCGGTCGCAGCCCTTCGCATGCGCGACGGCGGCAAGCGGGCCGAGGTCGCGGTCGTCACGGGCAATGGCGGCCAGGAGGTGCGCGCGGTCGAGCCGGGCATCCGCAACCGGGTCCGCGTGGAAATCCGCAGCGGCCTTTCCGAAGGTGACAAGGTCGTGGTCGGCTCCGGCACCGAAGGTCGTGCCTCCAATGCCCAGCGCGCTTCGACCCGGACACGCGGCGGCCCGCCGCCGATGTTCTGAGGCGCGCCCATGACCCGTGCCGTGGCGCCCCTCATTTCGCTCAGGAACATCCGCAAGACCTTCATGACCGGCGACGTGCCGGTGGATGCCTTGCGCGGCGTCTCGCTCGACATCGAGCCCGGCGAATTCGTCGCCATCGTCGGCCAGTCGGGCTCCGGCAAGTCGACGCTGATGAACATTCTCGGCTGCCTCGACCAGCCGACGGGCGGCGCCTATCATCTGGATGGCGAGGACGTTGCGGGGTTCGATGCCGACCAGCTGGCCGAGCGCCGCCGCCAGATGTTCGGCTTCGTGTTCCAGAGCTACAACCTCGTCGCGACCTCCACGGCCCGCGAGAATGTCGAGATTCCCGCGATCTATGCCGGTGTCTCCGCGAAATTGCGCGAGGCGCGTTCTCGCGAGCTTCTTAGCGCCCTGCGGCTCGGCGACCGCATGGACCACCTTCCGAGCCAGCTTTCGGGCGGCCAGCAGCAGCGCGTGTCCATCGCTCGCGCCCTCATGAACGGCGGCCAGATCATTCTGGCCGACGAGCCGACCGGCGCGCTCGACAGCCAGAGCGGCAAGGACGTGATGGCGACGCTGCGGCGCATGAACGAGGACGGCCATACCGTCATCATCATCACCCATGCGCCGGATCTGGCCGAATCCGCCGACCGCGTCATCGAGATCCGCGACGGCCTGATCGTGGCCGACCGCCTGCCGCGCCGAATAACACGCCCGGTGCGCCCCGCGCCGCGTGTCTTTGCGACGCAGGCCGGCAAGGCGGCCTTGTTTTCCGATGTGGCCGAAGCCGTGCGCATGTCGTTCCGGGCGCTCCGGGCGAATTTCTTCCGCACCGTGCTGACGCTTCTCGGCATCGTCATCGGCGTCAGCTCGGTCGTCGCCATGCTCGCCATCGGCACCGGCGCGCAGGATCAGGTGCTCAGTCGCATCGCCGCCATGGGCTCGGATCTGCTCGTCATCCGGCCGAACATGGCGAACTTCCGCGGCGGGGAGGGGGGCAGCATCGTTTCCCTCGTGCCGGCCGATGCGGATGCTATCCTGGAGCTTCCCAACATCTCCTTCGCCGTGCCGGAAATGTCGAGCACGCTCACCGTGCGGGCCGGCAATCTGGATACGCAGACGACGGTCAACGGCACGGTGCCGCAATTTCCCGAGGCGAAGACATGGGGCCTCGCCGAAGGCGCCTTCATCGCGCCGGCGGACATGCGCAGCTATGCGACCGTCGCCGTGCTCGGCAAGACGGTGGCCGAGACGCTCTTTCCGGATGGCTCGGACCCGCTCGGACAGTATATTCTCATCAAGAACATCCCCTTCCAGGTCATCGGCGTCATGGCCGCCAAGGGGGCAACGGCCGGCGGCAACGATCAGGACGATACGGTGCTGGTGCCGCTCTCGACCGGCAATCTCCGTCTCTTCGGTGCGCGCAACGTGCGCTCGATCACGGTGCAGGTGAAGGACGACAGTGCCATCAACATCACGCAGGACCAGATCCAGGCGCTGCTCGATGAGCGCCATCAGCGGCAGGACACCCAGATCGCCAACCTCGCCGCGATCCGCGAGACCTTCACCGAGACCTCTAATATCCTGAAGGTCTTTCTCGGCTCCATTGCGGCGATCTCGCTGCTGGTCGGCGGCATCGGCGTCATGAACATCATGCTGGTCAGCGTGACCGAGCGCACCCGCGAGATCGGCATCCGCATGGCGACGGGCGCGCGTGGCCGCGATATCCTCACCCAGTTCATCGTCGAGGCGCTGGTCGTCTCGGCGCTGGGCGGCCTCATCGGCGTCGGTCTCGGCCTGTCCATCGGGGCCGTCGCGCAGGCGTTCGGCGTGCCCGTCAGTTTCTCCGCCGGGCCGGTCCTGCTGGCCTTTGCCAGCGCCTTCGTGACCGGTCTTGTGTTTGGCTATCTCCCGGCGCATAACGCGTCGCGCCTCCAGCCGGCCGTCGCACTCTCGGCGCCGTAGGCGGCATTTCAAAAAATTCCGCCAGAAATGGAACCGAACCGCGTTCCGATACTTACTCCGTGTCTAACCTCTTTTGTTGAATCTCCGGAACTCCTCTATGCACGACCGGTCGCGCCGAGCCTTCCTCCGCGAAAGCACTGCTGACGCCCATGCGGCGCTTGATGACATGATCGGCGCCTTCGACAGCCTATCTTCCTACAAGATCTATCTGCGTGGAATGAGCGCCTTTCGCATTCCCGTGGAAACGATTCTTGCAGGGCGGACCTGGCCGGACGATCTCTCCCTCTGGTCGGAACAGGCTTTCGGCGCGCTCATCCGGGCTGACCTTGCCGACCTGAACATGACCGACGACGAGGCGGTGCCAGTGTCCATGGCCATCCCTCCGATAGGCGCCGCCCGGGAAGACATGCTCGGCATGCTCTACGTTCTCGAAGGCTCGGCCCTCGGTGCCCGGCTCCTTTACCGTCGTGCCCAGGCGCTGGGGCTGCGGTCGGACTTCGGTGCACGGCATCTTGCGGCTCAGGCGGAAAAGAGCGACCGTTGGTCGCGCTTCCTGCATCTCCTGGAATCGGCCGACGCCATCGAGATCGATCGCGTCGCAAGCGCATCCAGAGCCACGTTCACGGTCGCGGAAACGGCCTTCCGGAGAGCTTCTCATGCCGAATGACCTTGCGAACGTCCAGAACACGCTTCCGGCGAGCCGCATGATGAAGCCGGGCGATACGATCGATCTGACCAATTGCGATCGTGAGCCGATCCATATTCCCGGCAGCATCCAGTCTCACGGATGCCTGCTCGCCTGCGACGCCCGTGCCGGCATGGTGCTGCGGCATTCCGCCAATGCGCCGGATGTGCTCGGTCTTGAGGGCGAGGTGAACGGGCAGGCGCTGGAAGCCCTGATCGGCTACGAGGCGACGCATACCTTGCGCAATGCCGTGGCGGCCCTGCGCGACGGCAGCCGGCCGGCACTGCTCTCGGCGCTGAAGCTTGCGAACGGCGCTTACGACGTTTCCATTCACCTCAACAAGGCGACCGTCATCATCGAGTTCGAGCCGGCGACGGACGGGCAACCGCTGCAACTGGCGCGCACGCTGATCGGTCGCATCACCGATATCGACGATGTCGACCAGCTGCTGCGCCAGTCGGCCCGCCTCATCCGCGGCATGCTCGGCTACGACCGCGTGATGATCTACGCCTTTGAGCAGGACGGCGCCGGCAAGGTGGTGACCGAAGCCAAGCGCGGCGACCTCGAAAGCTTTCTCGGGCAGTATTTCCCGGCAAGCGATATACCCCAGCAGGCGCGTGCTCTCTACCTGCAGAACACCATCCGCATCATCGGCGATGCCAGCGGCACCCGTATTGCACTGGTTCCGGAAATCGACGTCTCCGGCGAAGCGCTGGACATGTCGCTCGCGCATCTGCGCAGTGTCTCGCCCATTCATTGCGAGTATCTGCGCAATATGGGCGTGGCCGCCTCCATGTCGATCTCCATCATCGTCGACGGTAAGCTCTGGGGTCTCATCGCCTGCCATCACTACCAGCCGCGCATCCTGCCCATGGCGCAGCGCGTGGCGGCCGAAATGTTCGGCGAGTTCTTCTCTCTCCATCTCCATGCGCTGAAGCAGAAGCAGCGGCTCGTTACCGCCAATCGCGCCCGCGCCTCGCTCGACCGCTTCCTGCGCATGGCCTCGCACCATGCCGACATGGGCGAGCTTCTGCGCGACCATCTCGCGCATTTCACCTCGCTCATGGCCTGTGACGGCATCGGGCTCTGGATGAACGGGACGTGGACGACCTTCGGGTCCGCACCGCCCGCCAGCGCGGTGCCGGCCATCCTCCGGCTCATGGGGTCCGTCGTGGCAGGTCAGGTCTGGGCGACCCATGCCATGGCGCAGCGCCTGCCGGAGGCCGAAAGCTTCCGCGAACAGGCGGCGGGCGTGCTGGCCGTGCCGCTGACCCAGCTGCATCGCGACTATTTGTTCTTCTTCCGCAAGGAATTCGTGCAGACGCTGAACTGGGGCGGCGATCCCAACAAGTCCTATGAGAGCGGCCCCTTCGGCGAACGGCTCACCCCCCGCAAGAGCTTTGCGATCTGGAAGGAAACGGTGCAGCTTCAGGCCCAGCCATGGACAGAGGCGGATCGGGAGATCGCCGAGGTCACGCGGGCAGCCCTCGTGGAAATCGGCCTGCGGCACAGCGAGCTGATGGCCGAGGAGCGCAGTCGCGCCGACGTTCGCCAGCGCATGCTGAACGAGGAACTGAATCACCGGGTCAAGAACATCCTCGCTCTGATCAAGTCGCTCGTCAGCCAGCCGGTCGGCGACGGCCGCAGCCTGACCGAATACGTAACCTCGCTGAAGGGCCGTATTCAGGCTCTGTCCTTTGCGCATGATCAGGTCGTGCGCGGCGATGGCGGCGGCATGCTGTCGGATCTGCTCGACGCGGAGCTCGGTCCCTATCGTAACACCGCCAACGTGATCGCCCTTGCGGGCCCGCCCGTGCTGCTCAACTCGCGCGCCTTCTCCGTCATGGCGCTGGTGCTGCACGAGTTGTCGACCAATGCCGCCAAGTACGGCGCCCTGTCGCGTCCGGGTGGAGCGCTGTCGGTCAGCTGGCGGCTGACGGAAGGTGGCGATTGCGAGATCGCATGGCGCGAAAGCGGCGGACCCACGGTTCTCCCGCCGACCCGCACCGGCTTCGGCAGCGCGCTGATCGATCGCAGCGTTCCCTACGACCTCGATGGGCGCAGCGCCGTGACCTATGCGCCGGGCGGGGTGGAAGCGGATTTCGTGCTGCCTGCCAAGCATGTTTCGCTGTCGGATCAGGGCGAGGATCGCAACATCGCGGCCGGGCCGGATGCGTCCGCAGCGGGCGCCGATCTCGATCCGGAGCTGCGCGTGCTTCTCGTGGAGGATCAGATGCTGATCGCCATGGATGTCGAAGGCATGCTGTCCGATCACGGCATCCAGAAGGTCCTGACGGCCGCTTCGGCCGACGAGGCGCTGGCAAAGCTCGCCACCTTCAAGCCGGATGTGGCGATCCTCGACGTCAATCTCGGCACCGGCACGTCCATCGAGGTCGCCGTCGAGCTTGCGCGGCGGGATATTCCTTTCCTGTTTGCCACCGGCTACGGCAACATGTCGCCCATCCCCAGCGGCTTTGCCGATGTGCCGGTGGTGCGAAAGCCCTACGAGCGCGATGCTCTGGTGCGCACCATGGGCACGCTGCTGAAGTCGTAGACAGCGTTATTGCGTCTCCGGGGAATTGACCGAGACAGCATTCCGGATCGTTGCCGCATGCGCTAGGGTCCGGCATCGATCATGCCGTTGCGGTGGTTTCATGCCTGTATCCAAGTCCCCGTCCGAGACATTGCCAGAGACATCGCCCCGCAGCCTGTCGGGCAAGCGCATTCTCCTCATCATCTCCGGCGGCATCGCGGCCTATAAGAGCCTCGACCTGATCCGCCGGCTGCGCGAGCGGGGCGCAAGCGTGCGGCCGGTCATGACGGCGGGTGCGCAGGCCTTCATCACGCCGCTCGCCGTCGGCGCGCTGGCGGCGGACAAGGTCTTCACCGAGCTTTTCTCCCGCGAGGACGAGCAGGATGTCGGCCATATCCGGCTGGCGCGGGAATGCGATCTCGTGCTCGTCGCGCCGGCGACGGCCAATATCATGGCGAAGATGGCGCAGGGGCTGACGGACGATCTCGCCTCAACCATTCTGCTCGCCACCGACAGGCCGGTGCTTCTGGCGCCGGCGATGAACCCGAAGATGTGGTCGCACCCCGCCACCCGCCGCAACCGCGCGACCCTTGCAGGCGACGGTATCGGTTTCGTTGGTCCGGGCCTTGGTGAGATGGCCGAGAGCGGCGAGCGTGGCGAGGGGCGCATGGCCGAGCCGCTTGAGATTGTCACCGCTGTGGAGGAGCGCCTGGGCGCGCCGCGGCTGCAAACCCCGTCGAGCGGGCCCCTTTCGGGACGCCGCGCCATCGTTACCTCCGGCCCGACCCATGAGCCGATCGATCCGGTTCGCTACATCGCCAACCGGTCCTCGGGACGGCAGGGCCATGCCATCGCGGCGGCACTTGCGCGGCTCGGCGCGGACGTGACGCTCGTCTCCGGCCCCGTCACGCTTGCCGATCCGCAAGGCGTTACGGTCGTTCGCGTGGAGACGGCTGTCGAGATGCGGGACGCGGCGCTCGCCGCCTTGCCTGCCGATATCGCCGTGATGGTCGCAGCCGTCGCCGACTGGCGGGTGGCCGATGTGTCGGGGGGCAAGATCAAGAAGGCGCCGGGGGAAGCTCCGCCGCCGCTGCAGCTGACGGAGAATCCCGATATCCTCAAGACCATCGGGCATCACGCCCGGCGCCCGAAGCTCGTCGTCGGCTTTGCCGCGGAAACGGACGATACGGTGGCGAATGGTCGCGTGAAGCTCGCCCGCAAGGGTGCTGATTTCATCGTCGCGAACGATGTTTCCACAGGAAGCGGCGTGAGCGGCGGCGTCATGGGGGGCACGCGCAACCGCGTGACCGTCATCGGTCGCGACAGCGAGGAAAGCTGGCCGGAACTCGACAAGGACGATGTGGCCGAAAGACTGGCGGCGCTGATCGCCTCACGGCTGACGTAAGGCGCGCCTGGCCTCGATTTCCTCGTCGAGATGGAAGATCCGCATGTCGATGCCGTTCTCGCCGATGACGACGGCCGTCCCGTCGGGGATCTCCACCCAGGCATCGTCGTCGTCGTTGAGCGGCTCGGAAACGAGGCAATATCCGCCCTGCGGCCCCATGGGTGCCGCATAGAGCGTGGGCGCGAACTGGTCGGACGCGTAGCGCACGGCGTAGAGATCGACACCGTCGGAGAAGGCAGCGGTGAAGCGCACGAGAACCTCGTGCTTCATGTGGCTCGCCAGCCGTTCGATGAAGGACAGCGTCTCGGCCATCGCGCCCAGCGGATCGCGGTCGAGGCCGAATTGCAAGGCCATCAGGAACAGGAGTTCGCTGTCCGTCGTGCCGGTGCGCGCCGTGTAGAGCGCGTCGTCGAGCATCGCCTCCATCGGCCGGCGAAGGTGCTCGAAGCCGCCGATCTGGCCATTGTGCATGAAGGACCAGCGACCATGGACGAAGGGATGACAATTGTCGCGCCGCGTGCCGCCGCCGGTCGCCGCGCGAACATGAGCGAGGAACAGGGGCGAGCGGATCTGGCGGGCAATGCTCTTCAGATTGCAGTCCGACCACGCCGGCAGAATGTCGCGGTAGCGGCCAGGCTCCGGATGATCGCCATACCAGGCAATGCCGAACCCGTCGCCATTCGTGGCGGTCTTTGCCCGCGTGGCGCAGTGCGACTGCTCGATCAGGGAGTGCGCTGGCGAGGACACGAGGTCCTCCAGATAGATCGGCTCTCCGCGATAGGCTGCCCATCGGCACATGCTGCTGAAACTCCTTGCCGGATGTTTTGAAGCCCAATCGATTTGCGGTGCGAATCGCGTGGACTGATGTCGTTAACCATAAGCGCGTGTGATCTTCAGGGGGAAGGTGGTAAAAATGCGTTAACATTCCGCTGTGCCCTTTGGGCGACAGTCGGTTCTGGAACGGATGTTCTATCATTCTTGCCGGGCAGACGTTACGATGGCGATCTGGAACAAAGGCCGAAAGAGGGATGACTGGATGATGCCGGATGTCGGGCGCGCGCCGAATGTCGAAGCCGGGGAGGACGCCACGACGACGCTTGCCGCCGTGCCGCAGGATTTCGACGCGCTGAAAGCGGTCATTCTGGAACGCAAGGGGCAACTGCCCAAGCGCCTGCGGCAGGTGGCGGCCTATGCGCTCGACCAGCCCGACGAGATCGCCTTCGGCACGGCCGCAAGCATCGCGGCAGACGCCGACGTGCAGCCCTCGACGCTCGTGCGCTTCGCCCAGCATTTCGGCTTCGAGGGCTTTTCCAGCCTGCAGCAGATCTTCCGGGCACGCCTGCGCGAGCGTAATCCGGGCTATGAGGAACGGCTGAAGGCGCTCGGCGACAACGGCCACAGCCAGCTGGAAAGCGGCGCGATTTTCAACGGTTTCGTCGCGGCGGCCCACCGGTCGCTCGACAATATCGCGGGCTCCGTCGATCCCGCCTCCTTCGAGCAGGCGGTGGATATTCTGGCAAAGGCCGAGACCATCTTCCTGATCGCCAAGCGCCGGTCCTACCCGATCTCCGGCTACATGGCCTATGCCTTCGGCAAGCTGAAGATCCGCTACCAGATGGTCGGCACGGCTGCGGGCATCGACGACGACATCCTGGCACTTGCCGGAAGGCGGGATGCGGCCTTTGCCGTCAGCTTCTCGCCCTATACGTCCGAAAGCATTCATCAGGCCCGTCTTCTGGCAAATCGCGAGGTGCCGGTGGTGTCGCTGACCGACAGCGCGTTCTCGCCGCTGGTGGAATCGTCGAAGATCTGGTTCGAGATCGTGGAAGCCGATCATGCGGGCTTTCGCTCCCTGTCGGCCAGCATGGCTTTCGCCATGGCCCTGACAGTCGCAATCGCCGAGAAGCGCCGTCGCGGATCGTCCATTTCAGAGATGGAATGAAAATTCCATATTGACGAATAGACGGAATTCATGTTCCATAGGTCCAATTCGAGAACCAAAAAGACGACGCGCCGCAGTCGGGAGGACATGAACGTTGACCGGGATCAGCCAGAGGGATGCGGCACGGCCGCTCGACATCATCACCATCGGCCGCGCCTCCGTGGACCTGTATGGGCAGCAGATCGGAACGCGGCTGGAGGACGTGGCAAGCTTTGCCAAGTCCGTCGGCGGCTGCCCCACCAATATCGCGGTCGGCACGGCGCGCCTCGGCCTGAAATCGGCGCTGCTGACCCGCGTCGGCAAGGAGCAGATGGGCCGCTTCATCGTGGAACAGCTGACCCGCGAAGGCGTCGAGACGAAAGGCATCGTCACCGATCCCGAGCGCCTGACCGCGCTGGCCATCCTTGCCGTCGAGAACGACCATTCGTTTCCGCTGCTGTTCTATCGCGACAACTGCGCTGACAATGCGCTTTGCGAAGACGATATCGACGAGGCCTTCATCCGCTCGTCCCGTGCGATCCTCGTCTCCGGCACGCATTTCTCCCGTGACAACACCGATGCCGCCCAGCGCAAGGCGATCCGCATCGCGAAGGAAGCCGGCGTCAGGATCGCCTTCGACATCGACTATCGGCCGAACCTCTGGGGCCTTGCCGGCCATGACGCCGGCGACAACCGCTACATCGCGTCGGCGCATGTCTCGGCACATCTGAAGACGGTTCTGGCCGATTGCGACCTGATCGTCGGCACGGAAGAGGAGGTGCTGATCGCGTCCGGCGAAAGCGATCTTCTTGCTGCGCTGAAGACGATCCGTGCTCAGTCGGCCGCCACGATCGTGCTGAAGCGCGGCCCGATGGGCTGCATCGTCTATGACGGCGCGATTTCCGACAATCTGGAAGATGGCATCATCGGCAAGGGCTTTCCGATCGAGGTCTACAACGTTCTGGGGGCGGGCGATGCGTTCATGTCCGGCTTCCTGCGGGGCTGGCTGGCCGGCGAGCCGCATGCGACCTCGGCGACCTGGGCCAATGCCTGCGGTGCTTTCGCCGTCTCGCGGCTGCTCTGTGCGCCGGAAATTCCCACTTGGACGGAGCTTCAGTTCTTCCTTGAAAACGGCAGCAAGGAACATGCGCTGCGCAAGGACGCTGACATTAACCATGTGCACTGGGCGACCACCCGCCGCCGCGACATTCCAAGCCTGATGGCGCTGGCCATCGATCACCGCAGCCAGCTGGAGGATATGGCCGGGGACGATGCGGGGAAGCTCGCCCGCATTCCCGCCTTCAAGGTTCTCGCCGTCAAGGCTGCTGCAAAGATCGCCGACGGCCGGCCGGGCTTCGGCATGCTGATCGACGACAAATACGGCCGCGACGCCCTGTATGCGGCCGGCGCGCTCAAGGATTTCTGGGTGGCGAAACCGATCGAGCTGCCGGGTTCGCGCCCGTTGCAGTTCGAATTCAGCCAGGATCTCGGCAGTCGCCTGATCGACTGGCCCGTCGACCATTGCATCAAGGTGCTGAGCTTCTATCATCCGGACGATCCGGCCGAGATGAAGGCGACCCAGATCGCCAAGCTGCGCGCGGCCTTCGAGGCGGCCCGCAAGGTCGGGCGCGAAATCCTGATCGAGATCATCGCCAGCAAGCACGGCACGCTGGACGACACGACCATTCCGCGCGCGCTCCACGAACTCTACGACGCCGGGCTGAAGCCCGACTGGTGGAAGCTGGAGCCGCAGGCGAGCCGCAGCGCCTGGAGCGCCATCGACGACGTCATCGAGACGCGCGATCCGCTCTGCCGCGGCGTGGTCCTGCTGGGTCTCGAAGCGCCTTACGAGGCGCTGAAGGACGGCTTTGCCGCGGCCCGCACCTCGCGTCAGGTCCGCGGCTTTGCCGTGGGACGCACGATCTTCGTGGATGCCGCGCGCCGCTGGCTGGCGGGCGAGATCGACGATGCCACGGCGATCGACGATATGGCGCGGCGTTTCAAGCAGCTGGTCGATCTCTGGGTCGGCCTTGCCGACGACAAGGCTGCCTGAGGGGCTGCCTGAGGGGCGGCCTGAGCCGTCGAGGCCGATGACGACAAAGACAAACACCGTCCGAACGGGCGGCAAGGACAGGCAGGCGCAAAACCTGCGGCGTGAGGAGACCTTGAGATCATGAACCAGCAAGCCCCCATCGCATCCGGCGATACAGGTACCCCGGCGGGAACGGTGCGTCTGACCATGGCGCAGGCCGTGGCGCGCTTTCTGACGCGGCAGATGACGGTGATCGACGGCGAGACCGTGCCGATCTTCGGCGGCGTTTTCGCCATCTTCGGCCATGGCAATGTGGCCGGCATGGGGGAGGCGCTCCATGGCATCAAGGACACGCTGCCGACCTACCGCGCCCAGAACGAGCAGGGCATGGCGAACGCCGCCATCGCTTTCGCCAAGGCAAGCTTCCGCCGCCGTTTCATGGCCTGCACCACCTCGATCGGCCCCGGTGCGCTCAACATGGTGACGTCGGCCGCGCTCGCCCATGTCAACCGGCTGCCGGTCCTGCTCCTGCCCGGCGACGTCTTCGCCAATCGCCGGCCGGACCCGGTGTTGCAGCAGATCGAGGACTTCGGCGACGGCAGCATGACCGTCAACGACTGCTTCCGCCCGGTCTCTCGCTATTTCGACCGGATCACGCGCCCCGAGCAGATCATCCCCGCGCTGCGCCGCGCCATGCAGGTGCTGACCGACCCGGCCGATTGCGGCCCGGTGACGCTGGCGCTCTGCCAGGACGTGCAGGCCGAGGCCTACGACTACCCCGAGAGCTTCTTTGCCGAAAAGGTCTGGCTGCCGCGCAAACTCCGCCCGGATACGCAGGAGCGCCTTGCCGCCTCCACCGCGATTGCCGCGGCAAAGAAGCCGGTCATCATTGCCGGTGGCGGCGTGCTCTACAGCGAGGCGAGCGAGGCGCTGGCCGCCTTTGCCGAAAAGCACGGCATCCCCGTCGTGGAAACGCAGGCCGGCAAATCGTCGCTGCCGGACGGCCACCCGCTCAACATGGGCTCCGTCGGCGTGACCGGCACATCGGCGGCGAACACGCTTGCCGAAGAAGCCGACCTCGTGCTTGCGGTCGGCACGCGCCTTCAGGATTTCACCACCGGCTCCTGGGCGCTGTTCAAGAACGAGGGCCTGAAAATCGTCGGGCTCAACGTGCAGGCTTTCGACGCTGCCAAGCATGAATCCCTGCCTCTCGTATGCGATGCCGCGACCGGGCTTGCCGAATTGTCGGCGGAGCTTGGAACCTACCATGCCGGCAGCGCCTGGGGAGACAAGGCCGGCACCCTGAAAGCCGAATGGCAGCTTGCAGCCGACACGGCGCTGGCCGCCAGCAATGTGGATCTTCCCTCCGACGCGCAGGTCATCGGCGCGGTCATGCGGGCCCGCGACCGCGATACCACGCTCGTCTGCGCGGCAGGTGGTCTTCCGGGCGAGCTGCACAAGCTCTGGAGGGCCGAAAAGCCCGGCAGCTACCACATGGAATATGGCTTCTCGACCATGGGCTACGAGATTGCCGGCGGTCTCGGCGTGAAGCTTGCAAAGCCCTCGAGCGACGTCATCGTGATGGTCGGCGACGGCAGCTACATGATGCTGAACGCCGAGATCGCCTCCTCCATCATGCTCGGTGCGAAGATCACCATCGTGCTCCTCGACAATGCCGGCTATGGCTGCATCAACCGGCTGCAGATGGCGACCGGCGGTGCGAACTTCAACAATCTGCTGGCCGACACCCACCACGTCGAGCTGCCCGCTATCGACTTCGCGGCACACGCCGCCGCCATGGGCGCCGTGACGCGCAAGGTCGCCTCGCTCGCCGAGCTGGAAGCGGCATTGGCGCAGACGGCGGCGGAAACGCGCACGACCGTGATCGTCATCGACACCGACCCGCTGATCACCACGGATGCCGGTGGCCACTGGTGGGATGTCGCGGTGCCGGAAGTCTCCGGGCGCGACGAAGTCGGCGAGGCGCGCCGGGCTTACGAGCGGGCGCTTGCCGCCCAGCGCGTCGGCTAATGCCTTTCAACGTTTTCACCTGTCACAGAGAACCATCATGATCCGCTACGGAACCAACCCGATCGCCTGGACCAATGACGACGATCAGACGATCGGCGCCCATCTCTCCCTCGAAGACTGCCTGTCCGATTGCCAGAAGATCGGCTTCGACGGCATCGAGAAGGGACACAAGATGCCGACCGACCCGCAGGCATTGAAGGCGAAGCTTGCCGAATACGGCCTCGTCTTCGTTTCCGGCTGGCACTCGACCAATCTTCTGACCCATGACGTCGAGGCCGAGAAGGCGGCGATCCAGCCGCATCTCGATCTCCTGAAGGCGAACGGCTGCAAGGTCTGCATCGTCTGCGAGACGTCCAATGCCATTCACGGCAATGACGCGACTTCGCTTGTGGCCGACAAGCCGGTGCTGCCCGACGACCAGTGGGAAAAGTTCGGCGCCGATATCGAGGCGATCGCCCAATATTGCGCCGATCAGGGCATCGAACTCGTCTATCACCACCACATGGGCACGATCGTGCAGACCGGACCCGAGATCGACCGGCTGATGGAGACGACGGGACCTGCGACCAAGCTGTTGCTCGACACCGGCCATGCCTGGTTCGGCGGCTCGGACCCGGCAGAGCTTGCGGCGAAATACATGCACCGCGTGCGCCACATCCATGCCAAGAACGTCCGCCGCGCGGTGCGCAGGGAGGTCGAGGACAACGGCCTGTCTTTCCTCGAAGGCGTGCGCCGCGGCGTCTTCACCGTGCCGGGCGACGAGGAGGGGGGTGTGGATTTCCTGGCCGTCCTCAAGATCGCTGCCGAGCACGGCTATGACGGCTGGCTGGTGATCGAGGCGGAACAGGACAGCGCCATCCGCATTCCCTTCGAATACCAGTCGCTCGGGTTCAAATCGCTGAAGGCCTTTGCGAAAGAGGCGGGGCTGGATCGGTCCTGATCTCATATTTGCGATGGCCCCTCATCCGCCTGCCGGCACCTTCTCCCCGCTTGAGCGGGGCGAAGGGACTTGGGGCAAACGCGTTTGCCTTCAGATGCAAGGCCGAGCCGGTCTCAACCCAACAACACGGATAGGAACCTGACATGCCGAACCTCCTCGTCAAGCCGCAGGGCTCTCGCGGTCTCGTCCATGACATCACGCCGGACAGTGCCGGCTGGACCTATGTCGGCTTTCAGCTGCACAGGCTCGGTGCCGGTGAGGCGATGTCAGGCGAAACGGGCGAGCGGGAGGTCTGCCTCGTGCTCGTTGCCGGCAAGGCGCGGGTGACCGTGGAGGGCGAGGATTTCGGCGAGCTCGGTGAGCGGATGAGCCCGTTCGAGGGCGCGCCGTTTTCGGTCTATGTGCCGAAGGGCGCGACCTATACGGTGACGGCGACGACGGAGCTGGAACTCGGGGTCTGCTCGGCACCGGGCGGCGAGGGCTTCAAGGCGCAGGTCATCCGGCCGGACCGGCACCCGCAGATGACGCGCGGCAAGGGCACCAATACCCGTTACGTCACCAATATCATGCCGGAGGACGACGGCGCGGCGCAGTCGCTGCTCGTGGTCGAGGTCATCACCCCCGGCGGCCACACCTCGTCCTATCCGCCGCACAAGCATGACGAGGACAACCTGCCGGCGGAAAGCTTCCTCGAGGAAACCTACTACCACCGCCTCAACCCGTCGCAGGGCTTTGCCATGCAGCGCGTCTATACCGACGACCGCTCGCTGGACGAAACCATGGCGGTGGAGAACGGCGACGTCGTGCTGGTGCCCAAAGGCTACCACCCGGTCGCCGCGATCCATGGCTACGATCTTTACTACCTCAACGTCATGGCCGGCCCTTCGCGGGCGTGGAAGTTCAACAATGCCAAGGAGCATGCCTGGCTTTTCACGGGCGTGTGACATCGGCACCGCGCGCGAAACGCCGGAGCTTTGAAAAAACAGGTTCGGACGGGGCACCGAAAGTTGCCGCGTAAAAAGGTATGAGTATGACACCTTCCGGTGCCCCGTTCGGCGGTTTATGCCCGCAACTCCGGTCTCTCTGACCCCGGTTTGCCCTCGCGCGGTCGAAACCGTGAAAGGCGGAAGCGAAGCTGTGTGCCGCACAGGCACGTCCGGGCTCATCCGATCCGATGCAGGACTGCATCGCACCGCCGTCCCGGAGGGAGACCATTTTCTGCGGACCCCTGAAGACCGGGCTTGCGTCCCGCCCTTGCCTCCCGGAGCCGGCCCCGCCTCGCCGGAACGCCTTCCGGTGTATCCGCGACGGAACGGGGCGATGATGGCATGGCGCAGGCGGGGCGGGGATGGATGGCCCCGAGATTTTTTACAAGGCATTGAAATCACAAGCGTGGCGTCGTGCCGGTATCCCCGCGCGCGGCAACGCATATTTATGCTGAAACCGGTTCCTGTTTCGGGGATTATATAGCAGTCTTAGAGAACGGGAGGCCGGACATGAGAATCGATGGAGCGTGCCACTGCGGAGAGATCGCTTTCGAGGCGGAGATCGATCCCGATGCGGTCTCCGTGTGTCATTGCACCGATTGCCAGCAACTGACGGGGACAGTCTACCGGGTCACGGTCTCCGTTCCGCGCGAGCAATTCGCGCTGACGAAAGGTTCGCCGAAGACCTATGTGAAGACGGCCGATAACGGTCACCGCCGTCTTCAGATGTTCTGCCCCGATTGCGGCTCACCGATTTTCACGACGGGAGAGGGCAATGAGGCCGCGGAGATCGGCATCCGCTGGGGCAATATCCGCCAGCGCGGCGACCTCGCGCCGAAGCGCCAGATCTGGTGCTCGTCCGCCGCGCCATGGCTGGAGACGGTCTCGCAACTGCCGGGGAAGCCGGGAGATTGAGGCCCTTCAGCGTCGCGGCCGCCGTCATCGAAGGGATCGTCGTGGTCGGTGCGCAGACCGATGCAAGCTTCGGCCGGCATACGCACGACGACTTCGGGTTCGGTTTGATCGAGACGGGCGGCCAAGTCTCGGCAAGCGGCCGGGGCCGTGTCGAGGCGGGACCCGGCCATATCATCACCGTCAATCCCGGCGAGGTGCATGACGGTCACGCGATCCGCGGCGAGATGCGGCGCTGGCGTATGCTCTATATCGACCCCGAACAGATGCACAGGATCGCAAGCGATGTCCGCGAGCGAGAGGGCGCGACGTTCGAATTCACCGATCCGGTCATCGCCGACCAGCATCTCGCGGCGGCGTTTCCCCTGCTCGTTTCGGCCATATCCGGTGAGACGGCCTGCGCGATGGCGGCCGAGGCGGGCCTCCTCTCCCTCGTGGCCCGCCTTCTCGGACGCACGCCCGTCGCCGATGCGCCGTTCGGGACGACGGCCATCGCCCGCCAGCGGATCGATGACGATCCCGCCGCTTTTCTCACCCTCCAGCATCTTGCAGCGGACACGGGCCTTTCCCGCTTCCAGTTCCTGCGTGCCTTCGCACGGGAGACGGGGCTCACGCCTCATGCCTATATCGTCCAGAAGCGCCTCGGTCTTGCCCGCCGGATGATCCTGCGCGGGATGACACTCGGCGAGGCCGCAGTCGCCTCCGGCTTTGCCGATCAGAGCCACATGACGCGGCTCTTCGTCCGCAATTTCGGGTTCACGCCGGGGGGCCTAGCCTCCGCAGCGTGGCCGCCTGCAATTTCGTTCAAGACCGCATATCCACCTGTCTGATCGAGTGGCGTTTCCCTCACGGAACAGGACGCCCATCATGTCGCTCGATTATCTTCTGACCTCGCTCGTCGTCATCCTTCTGCCAGGAACCGGCGTTCTCTATACGCTGGCTATCGGCGTGAACGCCGGAGCCCGCGCCAGCCTGTTTGCGGCCCTCGGCTGCACGCTCGGCATCGTGCCGCACATCGCGGTGGGAATCCTCGGCCTGTCGGCCCTTCTCCACGCCAGCGCTCTCGTGTTCACGACCGTGCGGTTCGCGGGCGTCGCCTATCTCCTCTACATGGCCGTGATGGTGTTGCGCGGTGGCGGCGGACTGGAGATCGCGGACGGCGCCGCCGGCCCGCGTCCGCTGAAAATCGTCGGCACCGCCATTCTTCTCAATGTGCTCAATCCGAAGCTGACGCTCTTCTTTCTCTCGTTCCTGCCGCAGTTCATTCAGCCGGAAACCCTGTCTCCGACAGGAGATCTCATGGCGCTGGCTGCGATCTTCATGCTGCTGACCTTCCTTGTTTTCGCGCTGTACGGCTTGTTTGCCAGTGCGGCAAGATCCGCGATCCTGACGCGCCCCGCGATCATGATCTGGATGCGTCGCAGTTTTGCCGCAGCCTTTGCGACGATGGGGCTGCGGCTCGCCATCGAAGGCCACTGAGAGAAGCATGGAGAGGGACCCGATGCGGCATTCTCCCATCCTTCCCGCCTTCGCCATTTGCTTTCCGGCGCCGATGTCCTTAAGCCGAGGAGACCTTGCAACGCGGCCCGCTACGCTCGGCAACATGGGGCCGCGATCTCTTCGAGACCGAAAGGAATGCCAGTCTTGTCTTCTCCCGTATCCGCTTCGTCTTCCACCGAAACCCTGTCCTCGCATCCCACGCTCGGCAAGCCGTTTTCCGCCTTCCTGTTCGACATGGACGGCACGCTCCTGAACTCCATTGCGGCGGCCGAGCGCGTCTGGGGCAAGTGGGCCGTGGCGCACGGGCTCGACCTCAAGACCTTCCTGCCCTTCATGCATGGAAAGCGCGGCATCGACACGATCACGCAGCTGAACCTGCCGGGCGTCGATCCGGCGAAGGAAGCGGCCTACATCACCCAGGCCGAGATCGACGATGTCGAAGGCGTCAAGCCGATCCCCGGCGCGCTGGAATTCCTGAAGACGCTGCCTTCCGACCGCTGGGCAATCGTCACCTCCTCGCCGCTGCCGCTGGCAAAGGCCCGTCTTGCCAAGGCCGGCATCACGGCGCCGAAATTTCTGGTGACGGCGGAAGACGTGACACAGGGCAAGCCGGCTCCGGATTGCTACCGGCTCGGCGCCGAGCGCGTCGGCTTCAATCCCGAGGATTGCCTCGTGTTCGAAGACGTTCCGGCCGGTGTCATGGCCGGCGAGGCGGCGGGCGCTGATGTTGCTGTCGTCACCACGACGCATGAGCACGCGATGGAAACGACACATCTGAAGATCCCCGGCTATGAAGGACTTGCGGTTGAGATCGCTTCCGACGGACGTCTCATGCTGGTTGAAAAGTCGCGCGCTTAAGGACACGTCACCGTCGTTAAGGGTTGCCGCGGGAACGCGGCGACCTAACTAGACCCTCATGCCAAACGACAGCCACACCCTTCTCACACCGGATCCGGGCGTCACGACCGGCGGGCAGGAGCCGTTCCCGGACGTGCCCGCCGACCTGTCAGCCGACGTGTTCAGGCGCATCGCCGCAGAGCCGGACGACTGGGCCCTGTTCCTCGATATCGACGGCACGCTGGTCGATCTTGCGGAAACGCCGGACGCGATCGTCGTTCCCCCTGATCTGCCCGCAACGCTCATGTCGCTGTCCAACCGTCTCGGTGGCGCGCTTGCGCTCGTGACCGGACGGGCGCTGCATTATGCCGACGTGCTGTTCGATCCCGCGACCTTCCCGATCGCCGGCCTTCATGGCGCCGAACTCCGCGACCAGACCGGCGCGATTACGCGGCCCGACATCACGCCTGCCTTCGTGACGCTCAAGAACGAGATCGCCAAGACGGTCAAGGATTGGGACGGCGTGCTGTTCGAGGACAAGGGCGCCGCCGTGGCGCTGCATTACCGGCTGGCGCCGGAACGCTGCGCCGATGTGGAGCACATCATGCGGCGCGCCTCGGTCGCCATCGGCGGCGATTGGGGCCTGCAATTCGGCAAGATGGTCGTGGAGCTTCGCCCGGCAACGGCGAGCAAGGGGGGCGCCCTCATGACCTTTCTGTCGCAGTCGCCCTTCGAAGGCCGAAAGCCGCTGGCGATCGGCGACGACGTGACGGACGAGGCCATGTTCAAGGTGGCGAATGCCGCCGGCGGCATGTCTCTCCGGGTCGGTGCCCCCGGTTTCGAAACGCAGGCGCAGGCCACGATCGGTTCGGCGCAGGAGGTGCGCAACGCACTGGCGGCGCTTGCCCATGCAGGCAAGCCGTGAGCGGCCCGTGCGCCGACTGTCGGAACGCGTTCTTGAGCGTATTCCGACCGATATCTGAAAGGAAACCATTTTGAGCCGTCTGATCGTCGTGTCCAACCGGGTACCGGTGCCGGAAAAATCGGGCGATGCCCCGGCGGGCGGCCTTGCCGTCGCCTTGCAGGCCGCGCTCGAGGAGCATGGCGGCATCTGGATGGGCTGGTCCGGCAAATCCAGCGGCACGAAGGAGCCGGCAGCGCTCGACCTCAAGGACCGGGGCAAGATCACCTATGCGCTGACGGACCTCACCGACAAGGATGTCGATGAATATTATTTCGGTTTCGCCAACCGCGTGCTCTGGCCGATCTGCCATTACCGGCTGGATCTCGCCGAATACGGCCGCAAGGAAATGGCCGGCTATTTCCGCGTGAACCGCTTCTTCGCCCATCGGCTGGCGCCGCTGTTGCAGCCGGACGACGTCATCTGGATCCACGACTATCATCTGATTCCGCTCGCGGCCGAACTGCGCCAGATGGGCATCCAGAACCGTATCGGCTTCTTCCTCCACATTCCCTGGCCGCCGGCCGATGTGCTCTTTGCCATGCCGGTGCATGAGGAGATCATGCGCGGTCTCTCGCATTACGACCTCATCGGCTTCCAGACGGACCACGATCTGGAGAACTTCGCAGGCGGGCTTCGCCGCGAGGGCATCGGCAACGAGATCAATCCCGGTCGCTACAGTGCGCACGGCCGCATCTTCAAGGGCGGCACCTATGGCATCGGCATCGAGACGAAGGCCTTTGCCAATTTTGCCCGAAAGAGCGCGTCGCATGTCATGGTGAGGAAGGCGGCCGCCAGCATCGAGGGGCGCGACCTGATCATCGGCGTTGACCGGCTGGACTATTCCAAGGGTATCACCCAGCGGATCGACGCTTTCGAACGCTTCATCGAGGCGAGCCCCGGACAACAGGGCAAGGTGACCTATTTGCAGGTGACGCCCAAATCGCGCTCCGAAGTGCCGGAGTACGAGGCGATGCAGCGCACGGTCGCCGAACAGGCGGGGCGTGTCAACGGCGCACTCGGCACGGTGGACTGGGTGCCGATCCGCTATATCAACCGCTCGATCTCGCGGCCGATTCTCGCCGGCCTCTACCGGATGGCGAAAGTGGGTCTGGTGACGCCGCTGCGCGACGGCATGAACCTCGTCGCCAAGGAATATGTCGCAGCGCAGGATCCGGACAATCCGGGCGTGCTGGTGCTGTCCCGCTTTGCCGGGGCGGCCCGCGAGCTCGAAGGCGCCCTCCTGGTCAACCCCTACGACATCGAGGGTACCGCGAACGCCATTGCGCGGGCGTTGTCGATGCCGCTGCCGGAGCGGCAGGAGCGGTGGGGCAAGATGATGGATTATCTCAACGAGCACGACGTGGTGCGCTGGTGCGACGATTTCCTCAAGGACCTCGTTGCCTGATCACCTTTTTTCGTCATCCTCGGCCTTGTGCCGAGGATCTGCCGTCGCCCTCGCAAACACGATGATCCGTCAGATCGCAGACCGTGCCGCAGATCCTCGGCACAAGGCCGAGGATGACGTTTGCGCGTTGGGATGACGTATCGCGAGGGAGGATGACGTTGCGGGGAGGAATATCACGCCGCCTTGGCGACGTGATATTCCTTGATGGCGACCATCTTGATCGCCTTCCAGCGTTCCGCTTCGTAGTTCAGCGAGAAGCTGTCCTGCGCCAGGAAAACTGGATCGCCGTCGAGGTCGCGGGCGATGTCGCCGCGCCGCGCGGTGATGAAGCGGTCGAGTTCGCCGGGCTCGCTGGAGGAGACCCAGCGGCAGATCGAGAAGCGTGCCATTTCGAACGAGACGGGCAGGCCGTATTCGCCTTGCAGCCGCTCCTTGAGAACGTCGAGCTGGAGGGCGCCGACGACGCCGACGATGGCCGGGGAGCCGTCTTCGGGCGAAAACAGCTGCACGACACCCTCTTCGGCCATCTGCTGCAAGGCTTCCTTGAGCTTCTTCGCCTTCATGGCATCCTCCAGCCGCACGCGGCGCAGGATTTCCGGCGAGAAGTTCGGCACGCCCTGGAAGACGAGGTTCTCGCCCTCGGTCAGCGTATCGCCGATGCGCAGCGTGCCGTGGTTGGGAATGCCGACCACGTCGCCTGCATAAGCCGTATCGGCCAGCTGGCGCTGCGAGGCAAAGAAGAACTGCGGGGCGGTAAGGCCGAGCTGCTTGCCCGTGCGGGCGAGCCGCGCCTTCATGCCGCGCTCCAGCTTGCCCGAGCAGATGCGGGCAAAGGCGATGCGGTCGCGATGGTTCGGGTCCATATTGGCCTGAATCTTGAAGACGAAGGCTGTCATCTTGTCTTCGCTCGCATGCACGGTGCGGATATCGGCCACCTGATCGCGCGGCGGCGGGGCCATGGCGCCGAGCGCGTTGATGAGGTCGCGCACACCGTAATTGCGCAGCGCCGAGCCGAAGAACACCGGCGTCATGTGGCCCTCGAGAAAGGCTTGCCTGTCGAACGGCCGGCAGGCTTCGATCGCGAGTTCGGTCTCCTCGATGAAGGTGGCGCGCTCGTTTTCCGGCAGCCGGTCGGCGACGGCCTGCGGGCCGTTGACCTTCAGGGCCTCCACCTGCGTATCCGAGCCGCGCACCGTGTTTTCGGCGAGATAGTAGGAGCCGCAGAAGCTCTTCGAGCGGCCGATGGGCCAGGTGATCGGCGCCGTGTCGAGGGCGAGCTTCTCCTCGACCTCGTCGAGGATCTCGAAGGGATCGCGGCTTTCACGGTCCATCTTGTTGATGAAGGTGATGATCGGGATGTCGCGCATGCGACAGACTTCGAACAGCTTCAGGGTCCGCGGCTCGATGCCCTTGGCGGCGTCGATCACCATGACGGCGGCATCCACCGCCGTCAGCGTGCGATAGGTGTCGTCGGCGAAGTCCTCGTGGCCGGGCGTGTCGAGAATGTTGAAGACATTGCCGTCATATTCGAACGTCATGACGGAGGTGACGACCGAGATGCCGCGCTCGCGCTCGATCTTCATCCAGTCCGACCGCGTCTGGATACGGTCCTTCTTCGCCTTGACCTCGCCGGCCAGCTGGATCGCGCCGCCGAACAGCAGCAGCTTTTCGGTCAGCGTCGTCTTGCCCGCGTCGGGGTGTGCGATGATCGCGAAGGTTCGGCGGCGGGAGACCGCATCGGCAAGCGTTTCAGCCATCGGGATTGTCCTGTTTTGCAGGGCTTATCTAGCGATATGAAGGCCGATATGCAATTGACGCCGTTGACGCCGTCATCCCGGCGTTTGCACCCGCCTTTCGAAGGAGCCGATCATGCCGGACGTTCTCGGTCCCGTTCTCGCCCTCATCCGTCTTCCGCATGGAGAGGGGCTGGCGCTGCCGGCCTATGAGAGCCGCGGTGCCGCAGGCATGGACCTGCGGGCGGCCGTGCCCGCGGACGAGCCGCTGGTGCTGTCGCCAGGGACCCGTGCGCTGGTGCCGACCGGTTTCATCTTCGAAATCCCGCAGGGGTTCGAGGGGCAGGTGCGGCCGCGCTCGGGCCTTGCCTTCAAGAACGGCATCACCTGCCTGAATACGCCGGGCACGATCGACAGCGATTATCGCGGCGAGGTGAAGGTGCTGCTGATAAATCATGGTTCGCAGGCCTTCATCATCACCCGCGACATGCGCATCGCCCAGATGGTTATCGCTCCGGTGACGCAGGCGCGCGTGGTGGAGGCCACGGACGTTTCGCAGACGGAGCGCGGTGCCGGCGGCTTCGGTTCGACCGGCGTCTGAGGCCTGCGCGCAAGCGCTGCTTGTCAAGGCTTCACGAAATTGTGCGCTGCATCATCGTAAGGATCTGCTTGACTCGTTAACATACACTCGTGTTTGTATAGTGCTCGACCTGCCCTGAACCCATTTTCGGGACGCTGTCTGATTCTCGTTTCCTCCGGCCGACGCCATGATGTCTCATGCGCGCTCCGGTCTTTTTCGTGGGACCTATTTATGCGGACCAATCGTCTGACGCTCGCCGCTCTTCTCATCAGCGCGGCTTTCCTGAGTGCCTGCCAGCAGGAGGAGGAGAAGGCGCAGAGCCAGCCTGCGCCGCCCCCGTCCGAAGTCGCCGTCGTCACGACGAAGACCGAGGAGCTGCCGATCACCAACGAGCTTCCCGGCCGGATCGCCGCGACCCGCACGGCGGAAGTTCGCCCGCGTGTCTCCGGCATCGTGGTCGCGCGCGTGTTCGAGCAGGGCACAACGGTGCAGCAGGGCGACGTGCTCTACCGCATCGATCCCGCGCCGTTTCAGGTGCAGGTCGATAGCGCCGAGGCGACGCTCGCCCGTGCAAAGGCCGTCCAGAACCAGGCACGGATCACCGCCGAGCGGCAGGAGCAGCTGCGCCGGTCGAATGTTGCGACCCAGCAGAATTTCGACGATGCCGTCGCCCAGCTGGCAGCGGCCGATGCCGATGTGGCGATTGCCGAGGCCGGCGTCGCCTCCGCGCGCCTGAGCCTGCAATATACCAACGTTACCGCGCCGATCACCGGCCGCATCGGTCGCGCGCTCATCACCGAAGGCGCGCTGGTCAGCCAGAGCGGCACCGAGAATCTCGCCACGATCCAGCAGCTCGACCCTGTCTATGCCGACTTCACCCAGACGGCGACAGATGTCATCCGCCTGCGCAAGGCGCTGCAGGACGGCCAGCTGATGACGGATGCCAACGAGGCGGCCGCCCAGCTGTTGCTGGACGACGGCACGCCCTACCCGGAGAAGGGTCGTCTGCTCTTCTCGGAAGCGGCCGTGGATGAAACCACCGGCCAGATCACACTGCGCGGCGAATTCGCCAATCCGAACGGCGATCTCCTGCCCGGCATGTATGTCCGCGGCCTGATCCAGCAGGGCATCGAGCGCAATGCGATCGCCGTGCCGCAGCAGGCCATCCAGCGCGACACCGCCGGCAAGGCGCTCGTCTATGTCGTCAACGGCGAGAGCAAGGTCGAAATCCGCCCCGTGACCACGAGCCGCGTCGTCGGCGATCGCTGGGTCGTGTCGAACGGCCTGAAGCCCGACGAAAAAATCATCGTGGAAGGCTTCCAGAAGATCGGTCCCGGCGCGCCGGTGAAGGCCGTCGACTGGAACCCCGAGCCGCCGAAGCCGGCAGGCGAAGCGGCCCCCGCCGCCGCCGCGAAGCCGGAAGGCGAGCCTGCCGGCTCCGGTCAGGGGGGCAACGATCCGGCCGGCCAGCCCGCTGCCGACGCCAAGCCCGCCGCTCCCGAAGGCGGCGCCAAGCCTGCTGAAGCGGCACCTGCACAAGCGAATTAAGGACGGTCCATGCCCAGTTTCTTTATCGACCGGCCCATTTTCGCCTGGGTCGTCGCCCTCTTCATCATGATCGTCGGCATCATCGCGATCCCGTTCCTGCCGATCGCGCAGTATCCGAGCGTCGCGCCGCCGCAGATCAGCATTTCCGCCACCTATCCCGGCGCGTCCTCCACCGAGACGTATCAGGGTGTGACGCAGCTGATCGAGAACGAGCTGAACGGTATCGAGGGGCTCCAGTATTTCGAGTCCACGTCGAACGCCGCCGGCTCCGTCTCCATCAACGTCACCTTCGCGCCGGGCACGGACCCGGGTGACGCGGCCGTGGACGTGCAGAACCGCGTTCGCCGCGTCGAGCCGCGCCTTCCCGACGCGGTCACGCAGCAGGGCATTCAGGTCGATGAAGCCGGCTCCGGCTTCCTCCTGGTGATCTCGCTGACCTCCACCGACGGCTCCATGGATGCCATCGGGCTCGGAGACTATCTCAGCCGCAACGTGCTGAACGAAGTCCAGCGTATCGAAGGCGTCGGCCAGGCGCAGCTGTTCTCCTCCGAACGCTCCATGCGCATCTGGATCGACCCCGACAAGATGGTCGGCCTCAATCTGACGGCCGGCGACGTGACCAGCGCCATCCAGGCGCAGAACGCGCAGATCGCCGCCGGCTCGATCGGGGCGCAGCCGAACCCGATCACCCAGCAGGTCTCCGCTCCCGTTCTCGTCAAGGGCCAGCTGTCCTCGCCGGAAGAATTCGGAGCGATCGTGCTGCGGGCCAATCCCGACGGTTCGGCCGTGCGCCTGCGCGATGTCGCGCGCGTCGAGGTCGGCGGGCAGAGCTACGATACCTCGACCCGGCTGAACGGCCAGCCTTCGGCCGCCATCGCCGTCCAGCTGACCCCGACCGGCAACGCGCTCAACACGGCCACCCTGATCGAGGAGCGGATGGAAGAGCTGAAAGGCTATTTTCCCGCGGGCGTCGAATATTCGATTCCCTACAACACCGCGCCCTTCGTCGAGGTCTCGATCGAAAAGGTTCTCCACACGCTTCTGGAGGCCATGGCGCTCGTATTCCTCGTGATGTTCCTGTTCCTCCAGAACATCCGCTACACCCTCATCCCGACGATCGTCGTGCCGGTCGCGCTGCTCGGCACCTGCGCCATCATGTATGCCGCGGGCTTCTCCATCAACGTGCTGACCATGTTCGCCATGGTTCTCGCCATCGGCATTCTCGTCGACGACGCGATCATCGTGGTCGAGAACGTCGAGCGCATCATGACGGAAGAGGGGCTGACGCCGAAGGAGGCGACGCGCAAGGCGATGGGCCAGATCACCGGCGCCGTCATCGGCATCACGCTGGTTCTCTCCGCCGTGTTCATTCCCATGGCCTTCTTCCCGGGTTCGGTCGGCGTCATCTACCAGCAGTTCTCGCTGACCATGGTGACCTCGATCCTGTTCTCCGCCTTCCTGGCGCTGTCGCTGACGCCGGCGCTTGCCGGCAGCTTCCTGAAGCAGATCCCGAAGGGCCAGCACCAGCAGAAGCGCGGCTTCTTCGGCATGTTCAACCGCGGCTTCGACAAGACCTCGCACGGCTACAGCGGCTGGGTCTCGTGGATGATCAAGCGGTCCGGCCGCTTCATCCTCGTCTACCTCGTCATCGTCGCGGCCATGGGCTACCTGTTCATGCGCCTTCCCTCGGCCTTCCTGCCGAACGAGGACCAGGGCTACATCATCGTTTCCATGCAGCTTCCCTCCGAAGCCACCGCCAACCGGACGACCGAGGTCATCCAGCAGGTGGAAGGTTTCTTCGGCAAGGAAAGCGCCGTGGAGCGCATCATCGCCATCAACGGCTTCTCCTTCTCCGGCTCGGGCCAGAACGCCGCTCTCGCCTTCATCACGCTGAAGGACTGGGCGGACCGGGGCGCGGACGATTCCGCGGCATCGATCGCCATGCGCGCCTCCATCGCGTTCAGCCAGATCCGCGATGCGATCGCCTTTGCGCTGTCGCCGCCGCCGATTCAGGGGCTTGGCACCAGCAACGGCTTCGAGTTCCGCCTTCAGGATCGCGCCGGCCAGGGCGATACGGCGCTGGCGGCTGCCCGCGACCAGCTTCTCGGCCTTGCCGCGAAAAGCTCGATCCTTGCCGGCGTTCGCGTGGACGGCCTGCCGGACGTCGCCCAGCTCAACCTGATCGTGGACCGCGAGAAGGCCAACACCTTCGGCGTCGCCTTTGCCGACATCAATGCCACGATCTCGACCAATCTCGGCTCCACCTACGTCAACGACTTTCCGAATTCCGGACGTCTGCAGCGCGTGACCGTGCAGGCCGACGAGAGCAAGCGCACCAAGCCGTCGGACCTGCTCACGCTCAACGTGCGCAATACGAACGGCGGCATGGTCCCCCTCTCGGCCTTCTCGTCCATCGAGTGGCAGATGGGTCCGGCGCAGACCGTCGGCTATAACGGCTATCCCTCGATCCGTATCTCGGGCCAGGCGACACCCGGCCACTCCTCGGGCGAGGCGATTGCGGAAATGGAACGGCTCATGACCCAGCTGCCCTCGGGCTTTGCCTATGAGTGGTCGGGCCAGTCGCGCGAGGAAATCCAGTCCGGTTCGCAGGCCCCGCTTCTCATCGGCCTGTCCTGCCTTCTGATCTTCCTGTGCCTTGCCGCGCTCTACGAAAGCTGGTCGATTCCGATCTCGGTCATGCTCGTCGTTCCCCTCGGCATCATCGGCGCGGTCCTCGCGATCCTGCTCCGCGACATGTCCAACGACGTCTACTTCAAGGTGGGCCTGATCACGATCATGGGTCTGTCCGCCAAGAACGCGATCCTGATCATCGAGTTCGCCAAGGAGCAGATGGAGGCGGGCAAGTCGCTGATGGACGCGACGATCGAGGCGGCGCATCTTCGCTTCCGCCCGATCCTCATGACCTCGCTCGCCTTCACGCTCGGCGTCGTGCCGCTCGCGATTGCCAGCGGTGCTTCGGCGGCCAGCCAGAACGCCATCGGCACCGGCGTTCTCGGCGGCATGATCTCGGCGACGATCCTCGCGATCTTCTTCGTGCCCGTCTTCTTCGTGTTCGTCATGAAGATCTTCCAGCGCGGCAAGAAGAACGAGCACACCAAACCGGCTTCCGGCGCAACGGCTGGCCACACAGCTGGCACGACACCGGCCGAGTGATCGCGGTTCCGGCCTGCCTGAGGGCAGGCCGGCCCCCCTCTCGAAGAGGCTTGGGGGAAGGCTTGTGGGAGGCTTGAGACAGACCATGCGGCGGACGAAGGCAAAAGCTGAGGAAACGCGCAACCGCATCCTGAATGCGGCGGAGCACGTCTTCTTCGAGAAGGGCGTCTCCAATGCGACGCTCGAGGATGTCGCCTCGGCAGCCGGCGTCACCCGTGGCGCCATCTACTGGCACTTCCAGAACAAGGCCGATATCTTTCTGGAGCTCTACAAGGCGGTGCCTCTGCCCGACGAGGAACTGTTGCGCGGCGAAATCGAAAATGCCGGTATCGACATCCTCGCCCATATCGAGGCGGTCGCCGGCGAATGGCTTGATGTCATGGCGAGCGACGAACAGCGCCAGCGCATCCTCACCATCCTCCTGCGATGCGATTATACGAGCGACCTCGCACCCGTTCTCGGACGGCAGCAGGAAATCGACGACGAGCACACGCGGTATCTCGAAGATGCGTTCGGCAAGGCCGCGTCGCGGGGGGCGCTTAGCGGTTCCTGGACGCCGGCGAGCGCTGCCCGTGCGCTGCGCTGGATGATCAAGGGCCTGTGCAGCGAATGGCTCCTCTTCGGCCGCCGCTTCGACCTTGCCCATGAAGGCCGGCAGGGCCTCTCCCGCCTTTTCGGCTGCTTTCGGAATGCGCGGGCGAGCTGAGCATTCCTGGCGATGGCGGGCAGCGGTATAAAATACGGGCGTCCCGAGTGTGGTGCACGCAGCTTGACGGTCCAGCATAAAGCCGTTGAAGCGCGAACGCCGTTAAAACCAGCTGCCGAAAGACGAAAGCTGAGAATTTCGTATGTTGCCGCCCGTATCTAAAACGCGATCACCGATAGCTTGTTTAAAGAGTTCGCGGCCAGTTCTGAGACGTGTGAAGCACGGTTAGTATTTGAATGTCATCACTCGTGACACGATACGGGAGAATGTAGGATACATCTGGAAGGACCAGCTCCCGCGTATTCTCGATGCGTCCAACCCGACCCATGGCAGGCTGCTCCGTCAATGTTTCAGCCGCAGAGACGATACGGGACACGACACGGGCAGCGGCGAGCGGCTCGTCCTTTTCGATATAAGCAGCGATTTCATCAAGTCGCCGCAGCGCTCTTCGTGTCCAGCGAAGAGATTTTCTCCTCATGACGGGCGGACTGATGTCACGTATTTGGCGACAAGCTTCGCCACGTCGTCGGCGCTGGCGAACTCACCACGGTCGGCTTCCGCCAGGCCGTTTTCGATCTCGGCAAGCTGCCATTCCTCTCGGGCGATAAAGTCCTCGATTGCCTGTGCGGCTATGTAAGAGCGAGAACGATCAAGCTTTTCGGCCAACTGGTCGAGCCTCGCAGCCGTTTCGTCCGGCACCTGCACGGTGAATGCGGTCATGATGCATCCTTTCCTAGGTTCACCCTAATCTGTCGTGAACCATTATGCGTCGTCAAGGGATCGCCGATCTGCGGCGTCGGTGCCGACCGCCGTGACCTCGGTCAATGCGCCTCGTCCCAGTTATGCGCGGCGCGAGCGTCGACTTTCAGGGGCACGCGCATGTCGAGCGCCGGCAGGGCGGCGTTTTCCATGACGGACACGATCAGGGGAATGGCCTTGTCGATGTCGGCGTCCTCCACTTCGAAGATCAGTTCGTCATGGACCTGCAACAGCATGCGGCAGCGGTCGCTAAGTTTTGCCGCTTCGAGCGCCGGTTCCATCTGAACCATGGCGCGGCGGATGACGTCGGCGGCCGAGCCCTGGATCGGTGCGTTGATGGCGGCACGCTCGTTGAAGGCGCGCACGGACGGGTTGGACGAGCGGATGTCGGGGTAATGCGCCCGCCGGCCGAAGATGGTCTCGACGTAACCGTTCTCGCGCGCAAACGCTTTGGTCGCGTCCATGTAGTCGCGGATGCCGGGGAAGCGCTCGAAATAGCGCTTGATGTAGTCGCCGGCCTCGGAGCGCTCGATGGAGAGCTGGTTGGCGAGGCCGAAGGCGGAGATGCCGTAGATGATGCCGAAATTGATGGCTTTCGCCCGCCGGCGGATCTCGCTCGGCATGCCTTCGACCGGCACGCCGAACATTTCGGACGCGGTCATCGCATGGATGTCGATGCCGTCGGCGAAAGCCTGCCGGAGCTGGGGGATATCGGCGACATGGGCGAGCACCCGCAGCTCGATCTGGCTGTAGTCGGCCGAAATCAGCTTGTGGCCTGGCGTCGAGATGAAGGCCGTGCGGATCTTGCGGCCTTCGGTGGTGCGGATCGGGATGTTCTGGAGGTTGGGTTCCGACGAGGACAGGCGCCCCGTGGTGGTGGCGGCGAGCGCATAGGACGTGTGGACGCGCCTTGTATCGGGATGCACGAAGCCGGGCAGGGCGTCCGTATAGGTGGACTTCAGCTTGGTCAGCTGGCGCCAGTCCACGATGCGCCGCGGCAGGTCGTGGCCGGAAAGTGCCAGGTCTTCGAGCACCTGCGCCGAGGTGGACCATTGCCCGGTCTTGGTCTTCGACGCGCCGGGCAGGCCCATCTTGCCGAAGAGGATATCGCCCAGCTGCTTGGGCGAGCCGATGTTGAAGCTTTCGCCGGCCAGCTCGTGGATCTCGGCCTCAAGCCGCGCCGCGCCCTGCGCGAGTTCGCCCGACAACCGCGACAGGATCTGCCGGTCGATGGAGATGCCGCGTTCCTCCATGCGCGCGAGCACGGGCACGAGCGGCCGCTCCAGCCGCTCATAGACGCGCATGAGCTTCTTGGCGGCCAGCCGGGGCTTCAGCACATGCCAGAGCCGCAGCGTCACGTCGGCATCTTCGGCGGCATAGGCGGTGGCGCGGTCGATATCGACGTAATCGAACGTGACCATCGATTTGCCGCTGCCGGCCACATCCTTGAAGGGGATCGGCTGGTGGCCGAGCCAGCGCTCGGACAAGGTGTCCATGCCGTGCGTGTTCGCGCCGGCATCCGATACGTAGGACATCAGCATCGTGTCGTCGAAGCGGGCGATCTCCACGCCATGACGCTTCATGACGAGATAGTCGTATTTCATGTTCTGCGCGACGACGAGAACGGCCGGGTCTTCGAGCAGGCTTTTCAGGAGATCGATCGCCTGTCCGCTCGGGATCTGGTTTTCCACCAGCCCGCCGCCGAGCAGGTCGCCGACGCCGCTCTTGTGGAGCAGCGGCACGTAGGCGGCGCGGATGGAGGTGCCGGACGCATCGCGGCTGTTGTCGGCGATGGCGAGCGAGAAGCCGACGAGATCGGCCCGCATCGCATCGAGCGAATTGGTTTCCGTGTCGAAGGCGACGAGACCTGCTTCGCGGGCCGCCGCGATCCAGCTTTGAAGCGTCGCGACATCGCGGATCGTGACATAGGTCGAGCGGTCGATGGGCGCGGTGGCAAACGCCTCGGCGCGCGACTGGGCGAGACCCTGCGGCGTCGCGCCGGTCTCCACGGGCAGCACCGGCGCCTGGCGCAGCACGCTGGCCGCTTCTTCCGCAGTCTCGGGGAAACCTTGCGTCGACGGCGCGCCGGCCGAAGCCGTGCCCGCAGCGCCCCCTGCATCGAGATCCGGCCCGTGGGCCTGCGCGCCGCCTTCGACCGGAATATGGGCTGGCGCCACGACATCGGCATCCGTGTCGGTCGCGGCCGCCACGCGGCGGGTCAGCGACGTGAATTCCATCGCCTTGAGGAAGGCCACGAGCTTCGGCCCGTCCTGCGGATGCAAGTCGAGCGCGTCGAGCGGCATGTCGACCGGCACATCAGTCTTCAGCGTCACGAGTTCGCGCGACAGGCGGGCGAGATCGGCATTGGCGATGATGTTCTCGCGGCGCTTCACCTGCTTGATCTCGCCGGCGCGGGCCAGCAGCGTGTCGAGATCGCCGAACTCTTCCAGAAGCTGTGCGGCGGTTTTCGGGCCGATGCCCGGAATGCCCGGCACATTGTCGGTGGAATCGCCGGTCAGGGCCTGAAGGTCGATCATCTTGGCGGGCGGCACGCCCCATTTCTCGATGACCTCGGGAATGCCGATCTGCTTGTCCTTCATGCTGTCATACATGGAGACGCAAGGGGTGAGCAGCTGCATCAGGTCCTTGTCGGAGGAGACGATGGTCACGTCGCCGCCGGCTTCTTCCGCCATCCGGGCATAGGTGGCGATCAGGTCGTCGGCCTCGAAACCCTCCATCTCGATGCAGGGCAGGTTGAAGGCGCGCGTCGCGTGACGGATCAGGCCGAACTGGGGGATCAGGTCTTCCGGCGGGGCCGTGCGGTTGGCCTTGTACTTGTCATAGAGATCGTTGCGGAAGGTCTTCGAGGAAAAGTCGAAGATCACGGCGAAATGGGTCGGCGTGACGCCGACGGAGGTATCGCGCGCGTCCGTCAGAAGCTTCCACAGCATGTTGCAGAAGCCCGAGACCGCGTTGACGGGCAGGCCGTCCGATTTGCGGTTCAGCGGGGGAATGGCGTGGAAGGCCCGGAAGATGAAGCCGGAGCCGTCCACGAGGAAAAGATGATCGCCTTTTTTCATGGAGACACGGATAGCGCGACAGGCGCGAAAGGTCCATCGGGCAACCCGTCCCGCCGATGCCGTCCGTGCGGTCTCCCACCGTTTGATGAAGGAGAAGCCGGGAAAATGAGGGCCCACCCCAAACCTTACCGATTTGTAATCAGGCATTCCCGTCGCTTCCCTTGAAAAGCCACATTCGGACCCACAAATCTCAACCAACGGCAGCGACTAGCGCCGTCATCTGGTGAAGGCCTGTCCCCCGCCGAACCCAGATGCAAGGACAAAGGCCTAACCCCCCTCTCCGGGCCTTTGTCCATCATCAAAAACCGTCATGGCCCGCCTCCGCCATGGCGGTTTTTCTTTGGGGGGCATGGCGGTTTTTCCGCTTCTGGTGGTCGCTGCGATCTTGTCAGGATTCTGTCCCGGGCGTACCCATTCTCATGGCCTATGACCGCATGGAGTCCGCCACCTATCTCGCGAGCCTTCTGGCTCGAGGCTTCTCCCGCCAGCTGCAGGAGAGGGGCCGCAAGCTCGGCTTTGCGCCGGGGCAGTTTCCGGTGCTCGCCGAATTGTGGAACGAGGACGGGCTGACGCAGCGCCAGCTCATCGACCGGCTGGATGCCGAGCAGGCAACCATTGCCAATACATTGGCGCGCATGGAGCGCGACGGACTGATCACGCGACGTCCCCACCCGACTGACCGGCGGACCCGGCACGTCTTCCTGACCGATCGCGGACACGCCCTGAAGGACGAGGCGATGACGGCGGCGCGGGCGGCCGATGACGCGCTCTTTGTCGGGTTCTGCCGCTTCGAGCGCGCGCTGATGCTGGAATATATGCGCATGGCCATCGCCAATGCCGCGTGCGCGCCCGCAGATATCTCCGCGCACCGCGACGCGGAGGCCGATCCCGGCGGGGAACAGGGCCCCGACAGCCCGCGTTGATGTCCGGGCCTTCCCAAGCCGGAATTTTTGAGTAGGGTCGCGCCGACATCAAGGAGCAGTGCAATGACCGATATCACCGGCGTTCTCGCCAAGGCGGACACCAATCTCGACGCCAGCCTGGAACGGCTCTTCGACCTCGTGCGCATCCCCTCCATCTCGACGGATCCGGCCTACAGGGACGCCTGCCGCAAGGCGGCGGAATGGCTGGTGGCGGATCTGGAAAGCATCGGCTTCACGGCTTCGGTGCGCGATACGCCCGGTCATCCCATGGTCGTCGCGCATCATGACGGTGCCACCACTGACGCGCCGCATGTGCTGTTCTACGGCCATTACGACGTTCAGCCGGTCGATCCGCTGTCGCTCTGGGAGGCGGATCCCTTCACGCCGTCCGTGCGCGAGCTGTCGCCTGACCGCACCCCTGGCCGCACCCCTGGCCGCAAAGTCATCACCGGTCGCGGTACCTCCGACGACAAGGGTCAGCTGATGACCTTCGTGGAAGCCTGCCGCGCCTATAAGGAAACCCATGGCAGCCTGCCGTGCCGCGTGACAGTGCTGTTCGAGGGCGAGGAAGAGTCCGGCTCGCCATCGCTCAAGCCCTTCCTGACCGCCAATGCGCAGGAGCTCAAGGCCGACTACGCGCTGGTCTGCGACACCGGCATGTGGGACAGCGAGACGCCCGCCATCTCCGCCGGCCTGCGCGGTCTCGTGGGCGAGGAGGTCGTGGTGACCGCCGCCGACCGCGATCTGCATTCCGGCATGTTCGGCGGCGCTGCCGCCAATCCGATCCACATCCTCTCGCGCATTCTCGCCGGCCTTCACGACGAAACCGGCCGCGTGACGCTGGAGGGCTTCTACGACGGCGTCGAGGAGACGCCGACGCAGATCAAGGCGGCATGGGAAACGCTCGGCCAGACGGCCGAAAAGATGCTCGGCGAGATCGGCCTCTCCATCCCCGCGGGCGAACAGGGCCGCTCGGTCCTCGAACTCACCTGGGCGCGGCCGACGGCCGAGGTCAACGGCATCACCGGCGGCTATACGGGCGAAGGCTTCAAGACGGTGATCGCCTCCAAGGCGTCCGCGAAGATCTCCTTCCGCCTCGTCGGCCAGCAGGACCCGGCCGCGATCCGTACGGCCTTCCGCGACTATGTCCGGGCGCATATTCCAGCCGATTGCTCGGTCGAATTTCACGAGCATGGCGGCTCGCCGGCCATCCAGCTCCCTTATGATTCGCCGCTGCTCAACACGGCAAAGTCGGCTTTGTCGGAGGAATGGCCGAAGGCTGCCGTTATCATCGGCATGGGCGGCTCCATTCCGATCGTCGGCGATTTCCAGAAGATGCTGGGCATGGAATCGCTGCTGGTTGGGTTCGGCCTGTCAGACGACCGCATCCATTCGCCCAATGAAAAGTATGATCTCCAGTCCTTCCACAAGGGCATCCGTTCCTGGGTTCGCATCCTCGACGCGCTGGCAACGGCTCGCTGATGCGTCGAACCTTCGCGCTGACGCGTTGAAATTTCAAGATATTGTGAAGACGCCGCCGGCCGGGTCGCCCTTGACCCGACCGAATGGCAATGGTCTCATGACCCATATGACGTCGAGACTGCCTCCGCCGGACCGAAAAAGACCTGCATGAAGACGATCCGCGCCCTGATCTGGCCGGCCGTCGGGCTGGCGGCTATCCTGTTTTCGCTCTACGGCCTTTATCATGAGCTGCGGGGGCTTTCGCTCGACCAGTTCCTGACGAGCTTTCAGGCCGTCCCGCTGAAAAGCTGGCTGCTCGCCGCCGGCGCCACGCTGGTGGCCTATGCGGCTCTCGCCGCCTACGATCATCTGGCGCTCGAACATCTCGGGCGGCGGCTGTCGCTGACCTTCATCACCGTCTGCTCCTTCACCGCCTATGCCCTGTCGCACACCATCGGCGCTTCCGTGTTCTCGGGCGCTGTCGTGCGCTACCGCGCCTATGGCTCCAAGGGGTTGAGTGTCAGCGAAACGGGCATTCTCGTCGCCTTCTGTTCGCTGACCTTCGCGCTGGGAACGCTGACGCTGTCGGCCATCGTGCTGCTGATCGAGCCTGACATCGTCGACCGCTTCTCCGATGTCATTCCGCTGGAAGCCTCGATCTCCACGGCGATTCTTATCCTCGTGCTGATCGGCCTTTACCTGCTCGGCAGCCTTATCGGCTTCAAGCCCATCCGCACGCGGTGGTTCCAACTGGAATATCCGCGGCCGACGCTTGCTGTCCGGCAGTTGATGATCGCCCCGGTGGAGCTGATCGGCGCGGCCGCGATCATCTATTTCGCGCTGCCGGAGGCGGGCAACCCCGGCTATATGGTCGTGCTCGGGGTCTTTCTTGCCTCATTCTCGGCAGCGCTTCTCAGCCATGCGCCGGGCGGCATCGGTGTGCTCGAGCTGATCTTCATCGCCGCCCTGCCGGAAATCGATCCGGCATCGGTGCTGGCCGCGCTCGTCATCTTCCGTCTGTTCTACCTTGTCATCCCGTTCCTGATGGCGCTCGTGGTGGTCGTTGTGTTCGAGCGCCGTCAGTTCCTGGAGCGCCGCCGCGCGGGGCTTTGATACGGCTTCCGGCTGATTGCCTCCCGATGGCATTGTTCTGGTGTCGAGCGAAACCACCCCCCGACGTCATGCTCGGTCTCGTGCCGAGCATCTGCTGCACTGCCGGGGATCTGAAGGGCTATGGTGTTTGCGGGGCGACAGCAGATGCTCGGGACAAGCCCGAGCATGACGGAGGAGAAACCGGCGACCGGTCTGAGCCGCCTTACGACGGTGAATGGCAGACCTTCGGCACGGCGTCGGCAAACGGCGTCTTCACCTCGCCGAGTTCCGCACTCTCGATGTGCAGCGGCGTGAACGGCGGTTCCTGGATGGCCGCATTGACGATGCGCGTCACGTAGCATCCGGCAAAGACGCGCTCCTTGCCGTCCTTGTCCACCGAGCGGACGGCGACGGGAACCGGCGCGTAGAGGCTGCCCGCCGCACCTTCCTGCGTGACGACGCCCGTCTTCACCTCGACCTCGACTGTGTTCTTGTAGCCCTGCACGAAGCTCGCATAGTCGCCGGCTGGCGGCTTGTCGCCGAAATAGGCATAGGCCCGCGCAAATTCCTTCCGCTCGATCGCGTTGTAGAGCGACCGGACGAGTTTTGCGCCGTCCGAGCGATCGTCCACATAGGGCGCATCCTGCGCCAGCGCGCTTTGCGCAATGGCGAAGCTTGCGGCGAGCAGAGCAAAGGAGAGGGCGAAGGAGAGAGAGGCGCGACGATGCATGGAATGTCCCCGTGATGATGTCGCATCATCAATGGATGATGTCGCATCTTTAGGCCATCGACATGCGGCAAATTGACGACGACCCGTCTGCAATCGCTCAAATGCAAGCAATCCCTTCAATTCTGTCTTCGTGTCTTTTCGCTAATGTCCCTTTCAGGACAGAATAGATACCCGAGGGATGACATGGCGCTGAAGATGCTTTTTGCGGAATTAATGGCGGTTGCCGTGCGGATCACGCCCGCTGCGCCGAGGCTCTTGCCGGTGAAACAGGTGGCCCGCAAGCAAGCGATGGTCGCATCGCCGGCAATGGACCTGCCCATGCTGCCGGCTCCGATCAATCCGGACTGGATCGTCGCCGGCGCGCCCGTCGCCCGGCTTGCCGAACATTCGCGCAGCCATGACGATGCCGCCGTGACCGCCATGTGGGACTGCACGGCCGGCGAGTTCAACTGGTACTTCGGCTGGGACGAGACGGTCGTCATCCTCGAAGGCGAGGTGCATGTAACGGCCGAGGACGGCACCGAGACGGTGCTGCGCGCCGGCGACATCGGCTTTTTCAACGGCGGCACATGGGCCAACTGGCGCATCGAGACCTATGTCCGCAAGATCGCCTTCTGCCGCAAGAAGTTCCCCGAGCCCGTCGTCATGGCCTATCGCCTGCGCGACATGCTGCGTGGCGAAGCCCCCAAGGCGGCGCTTGCCGCCTGAGGCAGGTGTTTCGAACACTGCGACTTTCGCAGAAATGCGCGGCGCTCTGCCGTTGCGTTTGGCCCGCCGGCGTCTTACGTCATGAGGCCCGCCGGAGATGAGGCGGGTCGATGATCGAGGGAAGACAATGGCAGCCACCAGGACGGCACTCCGGAACGTCGCGGTTCAGATGGACCACGTCTCCACCATCAATATCGCGGGCGATTCGACCTTTGCGATGAGCCTTGAGGCGCAGAACCGTGGCTACAGGCTGTTTCACTACACGCCGGACCGGCTGTCTCTGCGTGACGGGCAGGTTTACGCCACCGCTCAACAGATGACCCTGCGCGATGTGAAGGGCGATCATTTCACGCTCGGCGAGCCCGAGCGGCTGGATCTTTCCACCATGGATGTGGTGCTCCTGCGTCAGGATCCGCCCTTCGACATGGCCTACATCACCTCGACACATCTTCTGGAGCGCATTCACCCGAAGACGCTGGTGGTGAACGACCCGGCCTGGGTGCGCAATTCGCCGGAAAAGATCTTCGTCACCGAATTTCCGGACCTGATGCCGAAGACGCTGATCACCCGCGACCCGGCCGAGATCGCGAAATTCCGCGAGGAGATGGGCGACATCATCCTGAAGCCGCTTTACGGCAATGGCGGCGCCGGCGTGTTCCACTCCACGCGTGACGACCGCAACATGTCCTCGCTTCTCGAGATGTTCGGGCAGATGTTCCGCGAGCCCTTCATCGCGCAGGAATACCTGCCGGCGGTGCGCAAGGGCGACAAGCGCATCATTCTCGTCGATGGCGAACCCGTCGGCGCCATCAACCGCGTGCCGGCCGAACACGATGCCCGCTCCAATATGCATGCGGGCGGCAAGCCCGAACCGACCGAACTGACGTCGCGTGAAAAGGAGATCTGCGCCCGCATCGGCCCGGCTTTGCGCGAACGCGGCTTCCTGCTGGTCGGCATCGACGTCATCGGCGACGTCATGACGGAGATCAACGTAACCTCTCCCACCGGCATCCGCGAGGTGAAGAACTTCGGCGGCGCCGATATCGCCAGCCTGCTCTGGGACGCCATCGAGCGCAAGCGCGCCTGACACTCCGGCAGGTTGTGATGTTTGCAACCTGGAAGGAATGGTCGATTGCAATTGTTCCGCCAATGTTCTTGTTTTATTCCACGTCCTGTGTCATGTGAGGAAAGTCTCATAGAGCAAGGCTGGAGTGGCGGAACATGGTGGCACGGGTCAGCACGGTGGCGTTTCAGGGCATCGAAGGCGTTCCGGTCGATGTGCAGGTCATGGTCGCGCCCGGCAAGGTCGGTGTGCAGATCGTCGGCCTGCCGGACAAGGCGGTCGCCGAAAGCCGGGAGCGGGTGCATGCCGCCCTCCATGCCTCCGGCCTGTCGCTGCCGCCCAAGCGCGTGACCATCAATCTGGCGCCTGCCGACCTCCCGAAGGAAGGCAGCCATTTCGACCTTCCGATCGCGCTCGGGCTGATGGCGGCGCTCGGCGCCATTCCGCCGGATGCGCTGGCGGACTATGTGGTCATCGGCGAATTGAACCTCGACGGCACGATTGCAGCCGTTGCCGGCGCGCTGCCCGCGGCGATCGGCGCGAACGCCATCGGCAAGGGGCTCATCTGCCCGGCCGATAGCGGGCCGGAGGCGGCATGGGCCGGCGCTGAGATCGACATTCTCGCCCCCCGCAGCCTGATTGCGCTCGCCAACCATTTTCGCGGCACGCAGGTGCTGACCCGGCCGGAGCCGGCCATTCGGGCGACGGCTGCCAATCTGCCGGATCTCGCCGATATCAAGGGGCAGGAAAGCGCCAAGCGCGCGCTGGAGGTGGCTGCGGCCGGAAACCACAATCTGCTGATGGTCGGTCCGCCCGGTTCGGGCAAGTCGATGCTCGCCGCGCGCCTTCCCTCCATTCTGCCGCCGCTATCGCCGGGCGAGCTGCTGGAAGTCTCCATGATCCACTCCATCGCCGGGCAGTTGCCGGGCGGCAAGCTATCGGATCGTCGCCCTTTCCGCACGCCGCATCACTCCGCCACCATGGCGGCCCTCGTCGGCGGCGGTCTTCGCGCCCGGCCGGGTGAGGCGTCGCTTGCGCATAACGGCGTGCTGTTTCTCGACGAGTTCCCGGAATTCACGCCGCAGGCACTGGACGCGCTGCGCCAGCCGCTCGAAACCGGCGAATGCATCATCGCGCGCGCCAACCACCGCGTCAGCTATCCCGCCGCCATCCAGCTGGTCGCCGCCATGAACCCGTGCCGCTGCGGCATGGCGGGCGAGCCGGGCCACAGCTGCGCGCGCGGCCCGCGTTGCGCGAGCGATTATCAGGCGCGCATCTCCGGCCCGCTGATGGACCGGATCGACATCCGCATTCCTGTTCCCGCGGTGTCCGCCGCCGACCTGATCCGCCCGGCGACCGCCGAGACGAGCGCGGTGGTGGCGGCGCGCGTGGCCCATGCGCGGGCGCTCCAGATCGACCGCTTCATCGCCTTCGGCATGCCGACGGTCACCTCCAACGCGCGCTGCACCACGGCCATGATCGAGACGCTTGCCGAGCCCGATGCGGGCGGGCTCCAGCTTCTGCGCGAGGCTGCCGAACGCATGACGTTTTCGGCACGCGCCTATCACCGCGTCCTCAAGGTCGCGCGCACGCTGGCCGATCTCGACGGACGCCCGACAGTCGGACGCATCCATATCGCCGAAGCCATTTCCTACCGCATCGCCGGGGACCGGATGACGAATGCCGCGTGAGGGGTCTGCGCTCGGGGCCGATCTGTTTCGGCGCTGGCGTCGCGGCATTGGAAGGACAGGGGCCTTCAGGACAGGCGCGAAAACACGCGCCTGAAAACACGCGCCTGAAAACACGGGCCTGAAAATACGAGCTGGCAAAAATGTTCTGGCCCGGACCGTGCAAAGCCTGTCCCGGCTTGATAGGATACAGCCTCTCTCAAGGACAGCGCCGTTGCGCCACGTCCAAGGCTCCGGTCGCAGCCCCACCCGGTCAAAACAAGGGAATGACATCATGAAAACGCTCGTCGTCTGCTCCGGCGGACTGGACTCCGTGACGCTTGCCCATCACGTCGCGCGGGATCATCATCTCGCGGGTCTTCTGTCCTTCGACTATGGCCAGCGCCATCGCCGCGAACTGGCGTTTGCGGCCGAGGCGGCGCAAAGGCTTCGCGTTCCCCATTATCTCATCGACATCGGACCGATCGGCGCGCATCTCACAGGCTCCGCACTGACGGACGATATCGCGGTTCCCGACGGGCATTATGCCGAGGAGACGATGAAGGCGACGGTGGTGCCGAACCGCAATGCCATCATGCTCACGATCGCCTTCGGTCTTGCGGCAGCGCAGGGGCTGGATGCGGTCGCCGTCGCCGTTCACGGCGGCGATCATTTCATCTACCCCGATTGCCGACCGGACTTCATCCGTTCGTTTCAGACCATGCAGAACCACGCGCTGGACGGCTATGCCGCGGTGACGCTCTACGCGCCCTATGTGGAGCGCTCGAAAGCCGACATCGTCACCGACGGTGCCGGCAACGGCACGCCCTTTGCGCGGACATGGTCCTGCTACAAGGGCGGGGAGGCGCATTGCGGGCGGTGCGGCACCTGCGTGGAACGACGCGAAGCCTTTCATCTCGCCGGTATCCCAGATCCCACGCTCTATGAGGATGACGATTTCTGGCGGGAAGCCTGCGGGGTGGGGCGTTTCGTGGCGGAAGAGGTGCGTGGATAAGCCGGTCGCTCGAAACCGTTTCGCGCCTTTGCCGGATATCTCCTATTGGAGCGTCGGCGGATCTTCGTCGCCGAAGAACGAGCGGATGCCTTCGCGGGCAACGGTCGCCAGGAATTCGTCGAAGGCTTCCCGGTCCGTGGGGAAGGGATCCTCCCACTCTGTCACGTCTTCTTCCTGCGTCAGCACCAGCATGCGCCAATCGAGATTCGTACCCGCCGGTCGCGAGATATCGACCAGAACGGTCACGCCGTCTTCGGTGAACTCGCCGGAAAGCTCCGAATACTCCATTTCCGGTTCATTATCGTTCGACATGTGGCCTCGCCATTCTCAATCCATTCCAATCCAACCGCAATGTGGCGGACAGGATACCCTGCTGTGCATGTCCTTCAAGACATGCAGCGTCAAATTTCCGCTGACATCCCGCCGGTCCCCGATACTGAGGCAAGGGACGCATCCGCAACGGCTGCCAGCATCTGCAGATCGCGTGCGCGGATCTCCGGCGTGATGTCGCCCTGCCGGATCGCGAACCATGCTTTCAAGGCCTCGACCGGAGCGCCATGCGGTGGCGGGTAGGAGGAAAGGCCCTGCACCCAGCCTTTCAGGATATCGCGGTCCATGCGGCCTTTTTCGTACTGTTGCAGCATGCGTCGAACGGCGATCGCCAGATCTTCCGGCGCTTTCATGGTTGCGCGCCGGACGAAAGGTCGACGGGGAGGCCAATGGTGAGAAATATCGTCGCTGTCGCCATGGTCTACCGCCGTCCCGGCCGCGTCAGGCGGCTCTGATGCGAAACCCTATGGCAAAATCCGGCGCGCCGAAACCGGGCCGGGGTGAAAATCTGTCGCCGCGACGATTACCGATGTACGGCTGGTCCTCAACCATGCGCCCTTTAAACGTCAAAAAGCCCCGGCAAGCGGGGCTTTGAGGCTTTCAGGCTCATCGATGTCGGCTCAGCGCAGTCCGAAGAAAGACAGGACAGCGAGGACGACGACGACCAGTCCGACGATATAGATGATATTGTTCATGACGGGTTCCCTTGTTTGACATGTAACGAACGCGTGATTCCGCGTTTCGTTCCATTTTGCACGCTCCGGCAGCAGGTGGTGCGTTGCAGTGTCGCTCAGTGCGGCAGACCGGCACGGCTGGACCGCTTCGCGCTTTGCGATCGAATGCAGTATCGCGTTCGCCGGGTTACAGGCAGGGACAAATGATCTCGGGGGAGGGCGCCGGCTCGGTAGAAGGCATATGCCCGAATGCTTTACAGGCGCCGCATGTCCACGGAGTATTCGATCCGGGTCAGCAGTGCGAATGAGCGAAAGGTAACCGTCCATTGACGTATCATAAGGTTGATCATCGGGTGAATTTTCATCAATGAATGTATATTCGCGAAATCTTATATCGTATGATCGGCATGCGGTAAGATATGTCCGGATGAACGCGTGTAAAATGATGATATCGTCTTGATGAAAAAGCTCATGAAGGCTTGTTCTGCGATTTTGTACCATCGGAAATTATATGAAATCGGGGAGAAATACCGGAAGGTGCGGTTTGAGGATTTTCGAGGGAATCTGCGCTCTGCAGAATTCACCTAATGTCAGAATCGTACATATGTCCGGCAAGTGGTGGCGAAGTCGTTCAGACTGCCGCATAAGCTTTAAAGTACCGGCGTTTGAAGCAATGGTATGAGGTCCGGGCTCTTCCCCGGCGAGGAACGACCATGGCGCCGCTGGAACGGGAAAGCGTCCGCAACAATCTGCTTCGTATGATGACGCTGGACATCTTCTCCAAGCTGCAGCCGCTGATGGAGCGCGTCGATCTTCCCGCACGGCATGTCCTCGTGGAAGCCCATGTTCCCACCACGCATGTGACGTTCATCGAGGGCGGTCTGTGCTCTCTGGTTGCCACGAGCAGCGATGGCGAGGATATCGAAGTCGGCCATATCGGCTCGGAGGGGCTGGCCGGCGCCCATGTCCTTCTCAAGGTGGACAGCACGCCGAATCGCACCTTCATGCAGGCGGCCGGTTCCGGCATCCGCGTTCCCACCCAAGCCGTGCTCGACATTCTCCAGGACGACGAAACCAGCACGCTGCTGATGAACTACATTCACTGCTGCGAAATTCAGGTCGCCCATTCCGCGCTCGCCAATGCGCGCTACAACATGCATGAGCGCCTCGCGCGCTGGCTGCTGATGTGCCACGACCGCATCGATGGCGACGACCTGCCACTGACCCATGAATTTCTGTCCGTCATGCTGGGCGTGCGACGCTCTGGCGTGACCAACGAGCTGCACATCATCGAGGGGCTGAAAGCCATCAAGGCGACCCGGGGAAATATCCGGATTCTCGACCGCAAGCGTCTCGAGGAGATCGCGGGCGCTTCCTATGGGGAGCCGGAGAAGGAATATGACAGGCTGATCGGCCGCGCGGCGCCGCCACGGCGGTGAGGCGATCGTGCCGGACGGTGTCGGCCTGACGGCGCCGCGTGGCGCGAGGCCAAGCGTGATAGCATCATGGTTCGGGCGTGATCGCGTCTGAAAACGGCACGACGAGAACGAGGCCGTTTCCATCGTGGATCTCGATCCGGCGCGACGAGATATCGAGACCGTTGAGGATCGCGGCGCTCATGAGACTGCGTGCATCCTGAATGGCTTCGGCAAGCGCCGCCTCCAGAGAGGCCACTTCGGTTCCCTCCAGGTCCGGTATCGTCATCGACGACGTCACGATGTGAAAGTAAAATCTCGGCATCGGCATCCGCTTCAGGCAGTCTGGTTGCTGAGGACGGCGCGTTCGCGAGACGTCGGTTGGAACCTCTCAATTACCGAAACCGAGGCTCTTTAGGAAGATGGCGACTTACGAGGACACCGTAACGTGGTTACCGCTCGTATCGTAAGTGGGCATCGGAGTGGGCATTGTGATGCGGGATGGAGCTGAAAAACGCAGCTGTGCGCTTTCGTACAGTTGTTGCAAAAGCGGAACTTCCCCCTGCAAGTGTCATTCCTGACGTAACTTCTTCGGAAGGAGCCGCACATGACGAGCATACGCCCATCACCGCAGCACCCGGATGCTGCCGTTCCCGAACCGGATGTTGCGGCCATCTGGGTCGAGCGGATGGCGCGTCGCTTCTATCGCTCTCCGGACGATGTGCGGGATCTGGTTTCGCTGACGATCGGCCGGATCGATCCCGAGATGGCTGCGCATGAATGCGACGCCGACTACCGGATTTGCGCGCTTGGAATCATGCGCCGCATCGTTCTCGATCGATATTTCCTCGATCACGACCACCGATAGCGACGCGACATCTTTCCGATATTTTCGCTGGCATCACGCGGCGTCAGTGACGAACGGTTCCTTTGCCTTGACAGGAGAGTTTGCGGATCATCTCCTCGATCTCGCCGGCATCCCCGGACAGGCGATAGACCGCATGGCCTTCATCGAAAACGGCATCCGGCATGAGGAACAGGAAGGGCACGTCGAGCGATTCCAGAAGATCGGCAAGGCGCTGCGTCAGGCCGGCGTCCGCATCGAGAAAGATCAGCACGCCGTCGAGCCGCAGGCATTCGTCCATGCCGGTTTCCGAGACATCCACCGGCCCGAGAAGATCGGCCCCGGCGGAGCGCCAGGCGTGCCGGATCCGTGTGATGTCTGTTTCCAGGGGGTCGCCGACAAGCATGACCTGGAACCGTCTGGCCGATCGTATCGTCACAGAGAAGACCAGCCGCCTGCCGACTGCCCCTGTTGGATTGGAATTGCCCAACCAACTCGCTCCGGTTTTGTTCACGCCGAAGATCGAGATCCGGGCTCACCGGTCTCATTAGCATGTCGTTAACGCCCCCTTAAATCGCCGCATTTACAGTTCACCGCACCCTGCGACGGCCCGGGTGGCCTAGGTGCCGCCTCGGCGCGGCCTGGGCACGGCTTGCCGGTCGTCACGTCCTTCAGCACGCACACGGAGCGGTCACATCCCGGTATGGCAGGCACATCTCGTTCACGTCCCCGCATCGATCCGTCCTTTTCGAGCGGCGACGACGATGGATTCCGCGTCGATGCGAGTGACCGCGTGAGCGGACGGGCTACGGCGTCCAAAGCCTCCGGCTCCAAATCTTCCGGGGCGAAATCTGCAAAATCCAAGAGCGGCGGCAAGACCGCGCGCCGGTCCCTGAAGGGGCGAGGCGGCCGGCGGAGCAGCAGCGGCGGCGGTGGTCTGTTCGGCTTCGTCAGGGCCTTCGTGTACTGGTGCATCGTCGCCGGCATCTGGGGCGCCATGGGCATCGGCGGGCTCGTGCTTTACTACGGCTCGCGCATGCCGAACGCGACCAGCTGGACCATTCCGGAACGTCCGCCCAACGTGAAGATCCTGGCGGTCAACGGCGACACGCTGGCCAATCGCGGCGCGACCGGCGGCGAGGCCATCGCGCTCGAGGACATGTCGCCGTTCATTCCACAAGCCGTCATGGCCATCGAGGACCGGCGCTTCTATTCGCATTTCGGCGTCGATCCGCTGGGTCTTGCCCGCGCTGTGATCACCAATGTGACGACCGGGCGCATGGTGCAGGGCGGCTCCACGCTGACGCAGCAGCTGGCGAAGAACCTGTTTCTCTCGCCGGAGCGCACGCTGGAGCGCAAGGTGCAGGAAGTGCTGCTCGCCTTCTGGCTGGAGCAGAAATATTCCAAGGACCAGATCCTTGCGATGTATCTCAACCGCGTCTTCTTCGGGTCCAATGCCTATGGCGTCGAAGCCGCTTCGCAGCGCTATTTCAACAAGTCCGCCCGGGACGTCAATCTCGGCGAGGCCGCGCTGCTCGCCGGTCTTCTGAAAGCGCCGTCGCGCCTGTCGCCGGCCCGCGATCCGAAGGCGGCCGAGGAGCGGGCGCAGGTGGTGCTGGGCGCCATGCGCGAGGAAGGGCTGATCACCGACGACGAGGTGAAGACGGCGATGTCGCAGCCGCCGACCAAGGCAAAGAGCTTCTGGTCCGGCGCGCAATATTATGCAGCCGATCTGGTCATGGACCAGCTCCCGAGCCTCGTGGGCGCCGTCAAGCAGGACCTCGTGGTGGAAACCACCCTCGATCTCGATCTCGAAGCCAAGGCCGAAAAGACCCTTTCCGACATGCTGAAGGAGAGCGGCGCGAAGTCGCGCGCCTCGCAGGCGGCGCTGGTTTCCGTGGATGCGACGGGCGCCATCCGGGCGCTTGTCGGCGGGCGGGACTATGCCGAAAGCCAGTTCGACCGCGCGGTCAAGGCCAAGCGCCAGCCGGGCTCCGCCTTCAAGCCCTTCGTCTATGCCGCAGCCATGGAGATCGGCCGCACGCCCATGTCCATCCGGAACGATGCGCCGGTGCGCATCGGCAAATGGACGCCCGAAAACTACGACCAGAAATATCGCGGCGAGGTGTCGCTGGCCGACGCGCTCGCCAACTCGCTGAACACCATCGCCGCCCAGCTCGTCATGGAGGTCGGTCCGCCGCAGGTGGCAAAGCTCGCCCATCGCCTCGGCATCGAATCGGAGCTGCAGGCGAACGCCTCCATCGCTCTCGGGACATCGGAAGTCAGCCTTCTGGAGCTGACATCGGCCTATGCCCCCTTCATGAACGGCGGCTTCAAGGCGACGCCGCACATCGTCAAGCGCGTGACGACGGCCGATGGCAAGGTTCTCTACGAGAACACCTACGACAACCCGCCGCGCGTGCTCGATCCCGAGATCGTCTCGGAGATGAACCAGATGATGGTGGGGGTGGTGGAGCGCGGCACGGGCAAGAATGCCAGGCTCAAGGGCTGGCAGGCCGCCGGCAAATCCGGCACCACACAGTCCTTCCGCGACGCGCTGTTCGTCGGCTTTACCAGCAACCTGACGACGGGCGTCTGGTTCGGCAATGACGACGGAACCTCGATGAAGAAGGTGACGGGCGGGGGACTGCCGGCGAAGGCCTGGCATACCTATATGACGGAAGCGCATGAAGGGCTGACGCCCTCGCCGATCTTCGGCACGAAGGGCATACAGCCGTCCTTCGACGATCCCGGCATCCAGCGCACGATCGGCGACGTTATCTCGGGCGCTTTCGGCGAAAAGCCTGCGGATGTCTACCCGGACGCTCCGGTGGCGGACGCGGAAATGCCGCCATCCGACGTGCCCCTGTCGCAAGGCGGCTCTGCGGATGCCGCGGAAGGTGGCCTGGTGCCGCCGGCCGATGTCGGGCAGACGACGAGCGGCACGCCGCGCACGCGCCGCACCACGCTGTTCGATATCCTGACCGGGGGTTGACGGCAGCGCTTAAGCATGCGGGTGCGGAAAGGGATCTAAACTCTTTCGCCTCCGCATTTCTTTTCACGGTCTTCAGGGCTTGCGACGCCTTGCACAGCAAAAAACCCGTCCTTATATACGCCGCACGTCCAAGGCTTCCGGGCCGCGGCACAAAACGACAAGAGCATCCCTAGGGGCTGTCGCACGAATGCCTGACCGGGTTCCGACAGTCCGCTGCAAGGAGAGAACGACATGGCAAAAGTAATCGGTATCGATCTGGGAACGACCAACTCCTGCGTCGCCGTCATGGACGGCAAGGACGCGAAGGTCATCGAAAATGCGGAAGGCGCGCGCACGACGCCATCCATGGTCGCCTTCTCGGATGATGGCGAACGCCTCGTTGGCCAGCCGGCCAAGCGCCAGGCCGTCACCAACCCCGAGAACACCCTCTTCGCCGTGAAGCGCCTCATCGGCCGCCGCTACGAAGACCCGACCGTGACGAAGGACAAGGCCCTCGTGCCGTTCAAGATCGTCAAGGGCGACAATGGCGACGCATGGGTCGAAGCCGGTGGCAAGAACCAGTCTCCGTCGCAGGTCTCCGCGATGATCCTTCAAAAAATGAAGGAAACCGCCGAATCCTACCTCGGCGAAAAGGTCACCCAGGCCGTCATCACCGTTCCCGCCTACTTCAACGACGCCCAGCGTCAGGCCACCAAGGATGCAGGCCGCATCGCCGGTCTCGACGTGCTGCGCATCATCAACGAGCCGACGGCAGCAGCGCTCGCCTATGGCCTCGACAAGACCGAAGGCAAGACGATCGCCGTCTACGACCTTGGCGGCGGCACGTTCGACGTCTCGGTTCTGGAAATCGGCGATGGCGTCTTCGAAGTGAAGTCGACCAATGGCGACACCTTCCTCGGCGGTGAAGACTTCGACATGCGTCTCGTCGAATATCTCGCAGGCGAATTCAAGAAGGACCAGGGCATCGACCTGAAGAACGACAAGCTCGCTCTGCAGCGCCTCAAGGAAGCGGCTGAAAAGGCCAAGATCGAACTGTCCTCCTCGCAGCAGACGGAAATCAACCTGCCGTTCATCACGGCGGATGCCTCCGGCCCGAAGCACCTGACGCTGAAGCTGACCCGTGCTAAGTTCGAGGCGCTCGTGGACGATCTCGTCCAGCGCACGATCGCGCCCTGCAAGGCAGCGCTCAAGGATGCCGGCGTTTCGGCTTCCGAGATCGACGAAGTCGTGCTCGTCGGCGGCATGAGCCGCATGCCGAAGGTGCAGGAAGTCGTCAAGCAGCTGTTCGGCAAGGAGCCGCACAAGGGCGTCAACCCGGATGAAGTCGTCGCACTCGGCGCCGCCATTCAGGCCGGCGTTCTCCAGGGCGATGTCAAGGACGTTCTGCTCCTCGACGTGACCCCGCTGTCGCTCGGCATCGAAACCCTCGGTGGCGTCTTCACCCGTCTGATCGAACGTAACACGACGATCCCGACGAAGAAGAGCCAGACCTTCTCTACCGCGGAAGACAGCCAGTCGGCCGTCACCATCCGGGTCAGCCAGGGCGAGCGCGAAATGGCGCAGGACAACAAGCTGCTCGGCCAGTTCGACCTCGTTGGCATTCCCCCGGCACCCCGCGGCGTACCGCAGATCGAAGTCACCTTCGACATCGACGCCAACGGTATCGTCAACGTTTCGGCCAAGGACAAGGGCACCGGCAAGGAGCACCAGATCCGCATCCAGGCATCGGGCGGTCTGTCGGACGCCGACATCGAGAAGATGGTCAAGGACGCAGAGGCCAATGCCGAGAACGACAAGAAGCGTCGTGACGGCGTCGAGGCGAAGAACCAGGCCGAAAGCCTGATCCACTCGTCCGAGAAGTCGCTGAAGGAATATGGCGACAAGGTCACCGAAGCCGACCGCACCGCCATCTCCGACGCGATTGCCGCGCTGAAGACATCGGTCGAGGCTTCCGAGCCGGACGCCGAAGACATCAAGGCGAAGACGCAGACGCTTCTGGAAGCATCCATGAAGCTCGGCCAGGCGATGTATGAATCGCAGCAGACCGATGCGGCCAATGCCGATGCTGCGGCAGATGCTGCCCGCGACAATGTCGTCGATGCCGACTACGAAGATGTCAGCGACGAAGACGATCGCAAGAAGTCTGCATAAGGCGTGAAGGCCTGACGCTATCAAAAAGGCCCGGAGCAACCGTTCCGGGCCTTTTTTGGTAAAGCGCCGGGAAAAAGCGACACGCTTGGCAGTTTGCCTTCTTTTCGTCGAAAAAGCCGGAACCCGTGCGGATTCGCTATGGTATCGGCGTGCGGGATTTCCTAAATCCTTATCAACGAAATTCGGCTCAATGAAATCTGGCGACGACCGACGGCCGGTCCTGTCGCCGCGGTTCAACGGGATACGCGCGACCACATGAAACGTGATCTTTACGAAACACTCGGTGTTGCAAAGACAGCCGACGAGAAGGAGCTGAAAAGCGCTTTCCGCAAGCTGGCGATGAAATACCACCCGGACAAGAATCCGGGCGATGCGGAATCGGAAAAGACCTTCAAGGAAATCAACCAGGCCTACGAGACGCTGAAGGACCCGCAGAAGCGGGCAGCCTACGACCGTTATGGCCACGCTGCCTTCGAACAGGGCGGCATGGGCGGCGGTGGCGCCGGCATGGGCGGTGGTGCGGCTGGCTTCTCCGATATCTTCGAGGACATCTTCGGCGAGATGATGGGCGGCGGACGTCAGCGCCAGCGCTCGTCCGGCGGTCGCGAACGCGGCGCCGATCTCCGCTACAACATGGAGATCACGCTGGAGGAGGCCTATGCCGGCAAGACCGCGCAGATCCGCGTTCCCACGTCGATCACCTGCGAGGTCTGTTCCGGATCGGGCGCCAAGCCCGGAACCAAGCCCACGACCTGCGGCACCTGCCAGGGCTCCGGCCGCGTGCGCGCAGCGCAAGGGTTCTTCTCGATCGAACGGACCTGCCCGACCTGCCAGGGTCGCGGCACGATCATTCCGGATCCCTGCACCAAGTGCCACGGACAGGGCCGTGTGACGGAAGAGCGCTCGCTGTCGGTGAACATTCCCGCCGGCATCGAGGACGGCACCCGCATCCGGCTGTCGGGCGAGGGCGAGGCCGGTCTTCGCGGCGGTCCTTCGGGCGATCTCTACATCTTCCTCTCGGTCAAGCCGCACGAGTTCTACCAGCGTGACGGCGCCGACCTTTACTGCAGCGTTCCGATCTCGATGACGACGGCGACGCTTGGCGGCAAGTTCGACGTGCAGACGCTTGACGGCACCAAGTCGCGTGTCACGGTTCCCGAGGGCACGCAGGCCGGCAAGCAGTTCCGCCTGAAGGGCAAGGGCATGCCGGTGCTGCGCTCGACGCAGGTGGGCGATCTCTACATCCAGATTGGGATCGAGACGCCGCAGAAGCTGACAAAGCGCCAGCGCGAGCTGCTGGAGGAATTCGCCGAGATTTCCTCGAAGGACAACAACCCGGAATCCGCTGGCTTCTTCGCCCGGATGAAGGAATTCTTCGAGGGCTGACCTTCGGGTGAGGGTTCCGAACGTGAAACGTCATCCTCGGGCTTGTCCCCGGGATCTGCTGACGTGAACAACATCAAATCGTTGCAGATGCTCGGGACAAGCCCGAGGATGACGAAGAGAGCGTTGCGCCTTTTTCATCAGACGGAAGGCCGGACGCCGAGAGGCGCCCGGCTTTTTTTCGTGCAAGCGGATATCATTGCCATGGCTGCGAACCGCTCCATCTCTTGAGCCTGAACACGACGGTCGTTCCGTCAGATGAGAGGACATGCGCCATGACCTATGAGCTTTACTACTGGGACGGTCTTCCCGGTCGCGGCGAATTCGTGCGGCTGGCGCTGGAGCAGGCCGGCGCCGACTATATCGACGTCGCCCGCGGCCAAGATGGTACCGACCGGATGCTGGAGATCATGGAGGATGATCGGGCGGACGCGCCGTTTGCGCCGCCGTTTCTCAAGGATGGCGATCGGATCGTCTCGCAGACGGCCAACATTCTTTTCTATCTCGGGCCGCGCCTCGGCCTTGCGCCGGCGGACGAATACGAGCGCCATCGCCTGAATGGCTTGCAGATGACGATGGCCGACATGGTGGCAGAGGCGCACGACACCCATCATCCCGTGGCGACAGGGCTCTACTACGAGGACCAGAAGCCTGAAGCGAAGCGCCGTGCCGCCGATTTTCGCACGGCGCGCATCCCGAAATTCCTCGATTACTTCGAGCGGATACTGACCGCCAATCCCGCGGGGCCGAAGCATATCGTCGGCGAAGCGCTGACCTATGGCGACCTCTCGCTCCATCATCTGCTCGAAGGCTTGCGATACGCCTTTCCGAAAGCCATGTTGGCCTATGGCGACCGCTGGCCGCATCTCGATGCGCTGCGCGGCCATGTCTCCGACCTGCCCAACATTGCCGCCTATCGCGCCTCCGACCGCCGCATCCCCTTCAACGAGTCCTGCATCTTCCGCCATTATCCCGAGCTCGACGGCGTCGAGACGGGCGACGAGCGTTGATGGAACGCACGGCGCTTGTCAGGCCTCGCGGGAAAGCTTAGAGCCGGACGGCATGCCGCAAAAAGTCTCTCTGTCCCGTCTGAAACTCAGCGATTTCCGTAATTATGCGGCGCTTTCGCTCGATCTCGACGCGCGCCATGTCGTGCTCACGGGCGAGAACGGCGCGGGCAAGACCAATCTCATGGAGGCGGTCTCCTTCCTCTCGCCGGGGCGGGGCCTGCGTCGTGCGGCCTATGCCGATGTGCCGCGTGTGGGCGCCGATGCCGGCTTCTCCATCTTCGCCGCCATCGACGGCATGCAGGGCGATGTGGAGATCGGCACGGGAACGTTCGGAACCGAGGAGGGGCAGGCCCGTCGCCTGCGTCTCAACGGCACCAATGCCAAGGCGATCGACGAACTGCTCGACCATCTGCGCGTGCTCTGGCTGACGCCGGCCATGGACGGCCTGTTCACGGGGGCCTCCGGCGACCGGCGGCGCTTCCTCGACCGGCTCGTCCTCTCGCTCGATGCCGAGCACGGACGACGGGCGACCGATTTCGAGCGCGCCATGCGCAGCCGCAACAAACTGCTGTCCGAACCGGGCGCCGATCCGGTCTGGCTGACCGGGCTGGAGCGTCAGTTGGCCGAACTCGGCATCGCCATGGCGCTCGCCCGCAATGAAATGCTCGGGCTTCTGGCAGCGCTGATCGATCGCAGCCCTGACGACGGCACGTTTCCAAAGGCGGATCTCGCCCTGTCGGGCTTTCTCGATGGCGAATGGCATCGCCCGGCCTTCGATCTGGAGGAGGATTATCTGGAGCGCCTGCGCACCGGCCGCTGGCGCGACGGGGCGGCGGGGCGCACGCTCGAAGGTCCGCACCGCAGCGATCTCCTGATCCGCCATCGGGCCAAGAACATCGAGGCCGAACGCTGCTCGACGGGGGAGCAGAAGGCGCTGCTCGTCGGCCTCGTGCTAGCGCATGCAAGGCTCGTGGCCGATCTCACGGGTCACGCGCCCGTGCTGCTTCTCGACGAGATCGCCGCGCATCTCGATGCCGGCCGTCGCGCGGCGCTGTTCGACATCGTCGACGATCTCGGCGGGCAGGCCTTCATGACCGGCACCGATCGCGCCATGTTCTCGGCGCTCGGGCAGCGCGCGCAGTTCCTGACGGTTGCCAACGGGCAGGTTTTCGAGTGAGTGTCGCGACATGGCCGAGAAAATGACATCCCCACTGACGCCAACCGAGATCGATCGCTATTCCCGCCATATCCTGCTGCCGGAAATCGGGGGGCAGGGGCAGCAGGCGCTGAAATCGGCCCGTGTGCTCGTGGTCGGTGCGGGTGGGCTCGGAGCGCCCGTTATCCTCTATCTCGCGGCAGCCGGCATCGGAACGCTCGGGATCGTCGATGACGATGCGGTGTCGCTCTCCAACCTCCAGCGCCAGGTCATCCATCAGACGTCCACCGTGGGCACGAGCAAGGTGGACAGCGCGCAAGACGCGGTGGCGCGGCTGAACCCGCACGTGACCGTTTGCCCGTTGCCGTTCCGCCTCACGCCCGACATCGTTTCCGAAACGCTCGCCGGCTACGACATCGTGGTCGATGGTTCCGACAATTTCGACACGCGCTATCTGGTCGCAAACGCGGCCGAGACGTTGCGCATCCCCCTGGTCACAGGCGCGGTCGGCCGTTTCGACGGCTCCCTGACGGTCCTTATGCCATGGACTCTCGACGCGGCCGGTCGTCAGTCGCCGCGCTACCGCGATCTCTTCCCCGAGCCCCCACCACCCGGCACGGTGCCGTCCTGCGCGCAAGCCGGCATCATCGGCGCGCTGACAGGCGTCATCGGCACATTGCAGGCTATGGAAGTGGTCAAGCTGGTGACAGGTGCCGGAGACCCCCTTGTCGGACGCCTGCTGCTCTATGACGCGCTGGCCGCCCGTTTCGATACCATCCGCTACAAACGCCGCCATGCGGATCGCTGAGTGCGGGCCGGATAGATCCGCTGAGCCAGAGGCTTGCTAGCTGGTCGTAGCAGGACCCGAAGGCGTCATCGCTCGTCGGCGATGTCCTCGTCGCTTTCTTCCTCGGTGCTCGGTGTTAGCTGAAGCATTCTGCCATGGCGAACTGCGATGATATTCACAACGCCTTCTTCGCGGATATAGTCAAAAAGATACGTGTCGACGACAAGGGTCAGCCCGCCCTTGATCCGCAGGCCGTGCATCACGTTTCCCGCTTCGTCGAACATCCTCAAAATATCTCTTGCACGCCGAACGGTCTCCGAGAAATTCCGAGCGGCATGTGTGTTGCGGCGACGAAGATAGGCAGCTTCATTCCTGACGAAGGTGGCTGCTTCTTTCGAAACCGTCACACGTGTCATGCAGCCTGGCCGGCGATGACTTTGTCAACATCGGCGATAAGGTCGTCGATATCCTCGGAGTCACCTGCTGCAATCTGGTCCCGCCCGCGAATGGCAGACAAAACATCCGCTCCCTCATTGAGGAGATACGTTTTCAGCGCGCGAACGATGATGTAGCTCCGCGAACGGTCCGTTGCTTCGGCGATGGCCTCGACGCTTGCAAGAACATCCGAAGGAACGCGAAGCGTGACGGATTCCGACCCTTGCGACTTGGACATAGGTGTCTCCCATTCTCATAGAATGTAAGACACTGTAAGACATTTCACATTGGCGTCAACACGTATTGATCGATGCGGCAGATCTCTCCTTCGAAAGTCCGCGAGAACCCGTACAAAGCTCAGTTGCGCCCCGGCAGCACCCGGTCCGGCGGGCGATGACCGTCGAAGAAGGTGCGGATGTTGATGATGACTTTTTCGCCCATGTCGACACGGCTTTCGAGCGTTGCCGAACCCATATGCGGCAGCAGCACCACCTTGCCTTCGGAGGCCAGCTTGACAAGCTTCGGATTGATGGCCGGCTCGTTTTCGTAGACGTCGAGACCCGCGCCGGCGATACGACCCTCGCGCAGGCACGCGATCAGCGCTGTCTCATCCACGATGCCGCCGCGCGCGGTGTTCACGAGGTAGCTTGTGGGCTGCATCAGCTGCAGGCGGCGCGCCGAGAGCAGGTGATAGGTCGCGGGCGTCGAGGGGCAGTTGACCGACACGAAGTCCACGCGGGCGAGCATCTGGTCGAGGCTGTCCCAGTAGGTCGCCTCCAGCGATGCCTCTGTCTCCGCGCTGACGCGGTGGCGGTTGTGATAGTGGATGGAGAGGCCGAAAGCCTTGGCGCGGCGGGCAACCGCGGTGCCGATCCGCCCCATGCCGACGATGCCGATGCGCTTGCCGGAAATCCGGCGCCCGAGCATCCAGTTGGGCGACCAGCCGGCCCAGTCATGGCGGCGATCGGCGAGAATAGCAGCACCCTCCGTCAGCCGCCGGGGAACGGCGAGAATGAGCGCGAGCGTCATGTCGGCGGTGTCTTCGGTGAGCACGGCGGGCGTGTTCGTGACCGTGATGCCGCGCCGGGCGGCGGCGTCCACATCGATATGGTCGACACCGTTCGAAAAGCTCGCGATCAGCTTGAGTTTCGGCCCGGCCTGCTCGATCAGGCGAGCATCGATCCGATCGGTGACGGTGGGAACCAGCACGTCGGCATGGGCGAGGGCCGCGGCCAGCTCTTCCTGGCTGCGCGGGATATCCTCGATGTTGAGTTCGGCATCGAAGAGTTCGCGCATGCGGGTCTCGACGATGTCCGGCAGCTTGCGGGTGATGTAGACCGTCGGCCTCTGTCTCTGCGTCATCGTCAAATTTCTCCCCCCGACCCCGTGGCCCATGCGGTGCACCGCGTTGACGGCTTCTTAACCAAGATGATGGATCGTATCCGCAGAGCGTTATCTAGCAGACACGCACGGGAAGACCAACACAGCCTGCCTTTCGATGCCAACGGGATGACCGTGGTTTTGAAACCATGCAGGCAGGCCTCCGGCGCTCCGCTGGCAATGCGCATTCTTGTTCGACCGGATCGGAAAACGGATTTCGCCATGCGCCAGTTCCATCTCAGTGTGATCGCGCAGCCCATTTTGAAAGCGAGGGCCAGTTTGAATGCGAGGGCCAGTTTGCAAGCGAGGGGGACCGCCAGGCGCGGCCTCATGGCGGCTCTCCTGGCGGCCTTCACACTCGGTTCGCTTACGGCCTCCGGCATTGCCGACCTCGCATGGGCGCAGGCGGCCAAGGGCGCGAGCGGCCTGCCGCTGCCGCGCTTCGTCAGCTTGAAATCGAAGAGCGTCAATCTGCGTGTCGGCCCGAGCGTCGATTATGCCGTCTCGTGGCGCTACCTTAAGCCCGGCGTGCCGGTCGAGATCATCCAGGAATACGACAACTGGCGGCGCGTGCGCGATGCCGACGGTACGGAGGGCTGGGTCAATCAGGCGCTTCTCTCCGGTGCCCGCACGGCGCTTGCCGCCCCGTGGATGCGGGGCAAGGGGCAGGGCGTGCTGGTGAACATGCGCCGCGAGCCGCAATCCAACGCCAACATCGTCGCCCGCATCGAGCCGGGCGTGATGCTGCACATCGGCGAATGCACCGGCGAGTGGTGCAAAGCCGAAGCGCAAGGGGCGGAAGGCTGGATCGTCCAGACGGAGATCTGGGGCGCCTACCCCGGCGAGGCGTTCAAGTAGCCGCCGTGCCGAGGTGAAACATCAAAGAAGGCCTGCTTTTGCGGCGGCATTCTTCAGAGACACCATGGGGCGGGGGCCGATCTGCTCGATCACGATGCCGGCAGCCAGACTGCCGAGCTTGCCGCAGATATCGAGGGGCTTGCCTGCCGTGTAGCCGAACAGGAAGCCTGCGGCATAGAGATCGCCGGCACCCGTCGTATCCACGACGCGCGAGACCTTGGTCGCCTCGATGTTGATCCGCTCTTCGCCCCGAACGATGATCGAGCCTTCCTCGCTCAGTGTCACGGCGGCCATGCGGCAGTCGCGCGACAGCTGCGCGAGCGCGTCCGAGAAGTCCTCCGTCTCATAGAGCGCCAAGGCTTCCGCTCGGTTGGCGAAGACGATATCCACCGTGCCGCTCGTCATCAGCTCCAGGAATTCGGCCCGGTAGCGGTTGACGCAAAAACTGTCGGACAGGGTCATGGAGACCTCCCGGCCGTTTTCGTGCGCGATGCGCGCAGCATCGCGAATGGCTTCCTTGGCGCGCGGCGGATCCCAGAGATAGCCCTCGAAATAGGTGACGGCGGCATTGGCGACGACGTCAGGCTCCACGTCTTCGGGGCCGAGCTCGACGCAGGCGCCGAGATAGGTGTTCATGGAGCGCTCGCCATCCTCGGTCACGAAGATCATGGAGCGCGCCGTCGGCGGGAATGTCTCGAGCGGCTGCGTGCGGAAATGCACACCCTGCGCCTGGATGTCGTGGGTGAAGATCTCGCCCAGCTGGTCGTTGGCGATCTTGCCGAAATAGGCAGCCTTGCCGCCAAGGCTCGCAATGCCGGCCGCCGTATTGCCGGCGCTGCCGCCGGACGCCTCGAGCGCCGGGCCCATCCGCGAATAGAGAAGCTCGGCGCGCTCGGCGTCGATCAGGTTCATCGCGCTCTTGATGATGCCGTTATCGGTGAGAAATCGCTCTTCACAGCGTGCGATGATATCGACGATGGCATTGCCGATCGTCAGGACGTCGAAAGTGGTCATGAACCCCGCCTGGAAAAACTCTGTGGCCGGGCTTTGGTCTTAATCGAATTCTCGCGCTTTGAAAGATCTTATCGCCTGCAATATCGCGAGCGCGTCGCTTTCCGCGTGCAAATGCCGCGTTGCGGACGGCAGGGTAAGCGTGGCATATCGATGGACTGTCCCCTTCCGAAAGCCGCTCTTTCGGTCGTGGAAGCTGCCCCCGGGAGAGGGGCCTTTGCAAAATGAGCCTGGGAAACGGAGAGCGTTCATGACGGCCACCCTATCGGAGCCAGACGTGACCCCGGATCCGAATGCCAGCGGGCTTTCGGCGCGCCTGAACCTCGTTCTCGCGGCGGCCTGCGGGCTCATCGTCGCCAATCTCTATTACGCACAGCCGCTCGTCGGGCCTGTCAGTGCCTCGCTCGGCCTCTCGCCGGATGCGGCAGGGCTGATCGTCATGCTGACGCAGCTCGGATACGGCCTCGGGCTGCTGCTGATCGCGCCGCTCGGCGATCTCTTCGAAAACCGCAAGCTGATCCTCGTCATGCTCGGCCTGTCCATTCTGGCCGTGCTGTCGGCGGGCCTGCTGACGCAGGCGGTGGCCTTCCTTTCGGCGGCCTTCGCCATCGGCCTCTGCTGCGTGGCCGTCCAGATCATCGTTCCCTATGCAGCGCAGATGGTGCCGGCGCAACAGCGCGGCCGCGCGGTCGGCAACGTCATGAGCGGCCTGATGGTCGGCATCATGCTGGCCCGGCCGGTCTCCAGCTTCATCGCGGCCTTTCTGCCGTGGCACATGGTCTTCGTGCTGTCGGCGCTCGCCATGTCCGGCCTTGCGATCCTCCTCGCCCGTGTCCTGCCACGCCGCATGCCGTCATCCCGGCTTGGCTATGGCGCGCTGATCGGCTCGCTGCCGCGGCTGTTTGCGACGCAACCCGTGCTGCGCCGGCGCGCGGCCTATCAGGGCTGCATGTTCGCGGCCTTCAGCGTCTTCTGGACGGTGACGCCGCTGCTGCTGTCGAGCCCGGCTTTCGGCCTCTCTCAGATGGGCATCGCGCTCTTTGCGCTTGCGGGTGCGGCGGGCGCGCTCGCGGCCCCCATTGCCGGGCGCCTTGCCGACAGGGGACTGAGCTTTGCGGCCACCCGCATCGCGCTTGTGGGCGGTGCCTGCGCCTTCCTCGTCACGCATCTGGCCCCGGAGGGCTCGACGGCCGCGCTCGTCGTTCTCACCCTTGCCGCCATCGGCCTCGACTTCGCGGTCTCCACCACCCTCGTTCTCGGACAGCGGGCGATCTATGTGCTGGGCGACGAGCATCGCAGCCGGCTGAACGGCCTGTTCATGGCGACGTTCTTCCTGTGCGGCGCGCTGGGCTCGGCCGCCGGCGCCTGGCTCTACGGGCATTACGGCTGGTGGGGCGCCTCGCTCCTCGGCTTCGCCCTGCCGGCCGCGGCACTGCTCTACAGCCTCACCGAGCGGCGATAAGGGTCAGAACACCTGCGGCGGCAGCGCGACCAGCGGTGCCGGAATGGTGTTCGTCTTCTCCGCCGCCTTGCAGAGATCCGCGATGATACAGTGCTCGCATTCGGGACGGCGCGCCTTGCAGGTATAGCGCCCGTGCAGGATCAGCCAGTGATGGGCGTGGTAAAGATAGTGGTTCGGGATGACCCGGACCAGATGATCCTCGACCTCGTCCGGCGTCTTGCCCGGCGCAAGGCCGATGCGGTTGGCGATGCGGAAGATATGCGTGTCCACCGCGATCGTCGCCTGGCCGAAAGCCATGGAGAGCACCACGTTCGCCGTCTTCCGCCCGACGCCGGGAAGCTTGACCAGTTCGTCCCGGTCGCGCGGCACCTCGCCGCCGAAATCCTCGACCAGCATGCGGCTGAGCGCGATGACGTTCTTCGCTTTGTTGCGATAAAGCCCGATGGTGCGGATATGCTCGCGCACCGCATCCTCGCCGAGCGCCAGCATCTTCTCCGGCGTGTCGGCGACCGCAAACAGCGCCTTCGTCGCCTTGTTCACACCCACATCCGTCGCCTGTGCCGACAGCGCGACGGCGACCACCAGGGTGAACGGGTTGACGTAGTTCAGCTCGCCCTTCGGCTCCGGCCGCTGCACGCAGAAGCGGCGGAAGATTTCCTCGACCTCTTCGGTCGCATAGGCGCTCTTCGGCTTGCGGGCCTTTGCCGTCGGTTTAACACTGCGCGGCTTTGCCATCGTCTCGCTTCTGCGCGGCTTTGCCGCTGGCGCGATGGCCGCAAGCTTCACGGATTTCGGTTTCGGCTCTTTCATGTCTCCTCTATACTGGCGTGCCATGAACGATGGCAACGCCGACATGCGCCCCACGGACAAGCCCGTTTTCGCCGCCGAGCTGACGCCCTATCGTTCGCTCGGCGCAAAGGGCCTGCGCGTCGTCTTCCTCATCGCCGCGCTGATGAGCCTCGTTCATGTCTTCGTGTTCCTCGTCATCGGCGCTTGGCCTGTCGTGTTCTTCTTCGGACTGGATTTCATCGCTCTCTTCGGTGCCTTCTGGCTGAACAACCGCTCGTCCCGCATGCGCGAGGAGGTCAGCATTTCGAGAACGGATGTCGCCGTGCGGAAGTTCACGGCGAGCGGGCGCATGACGGAGCATCGGTTCAATCCGTTCTGGACCCGCTTCGATGTCGCCCGTCACGACGAGATCGGCATCGTCTCCATGCATGTCCGCGACCGGCTGCGCACGACCGATATCGGCTCCTTCCTCAATCGCGACGACCGCGAGACCTTCGCCACCGCTTTTTCCGGTGCGCTCGCGACCGTGAAGCGGCGCGGCTGAGATCGCAAATCGGGTGGCGGCAGCGGCGCGGACATGCTGTTGTCGGGTGGACCGCCGCTGCCGAGGCGAAAGAGGAGATGACCATGACGATCATGCCGCGCCTGACGAGCGAGATCACGCCCGAGGGCACCGATTACGAGACGGTCTGCCGCGTGGTGGAACTCCTCACCGACGATTACCGCGACCAGCCGAGCCTCGACGACATTGCCGGGCGTCTGGGGCAATCTCCGACGCACCTCCAGCGGACGTTTACCCGCTGGGCGGGCCTCTCGCCGAAAGCCTTCCTGCAGGCGGTGACCCTCGATCACGCCAAGCGCCTGCTCGGCACGGAAGGTCTGCCGCTTCTGGAGGCGAGCCTGGAGCTCGGCCTGTCCGGCCCCGGGCGCCTGCACGACCTGTTCGTGACGCATGAGGCGATGTCGCCCGGCGAATGGAAGCTGCGGGGCGGGGGGCTCACCATTCGCTACGGCTTCCACCCGTCACCCTTCGGCACGGCGCTCATCATGGTGACGGAGCGCGGACTGGCGGGCCTTGCCTTCAACGATGCGGGCAGCGAGCGGGAAAGTTTCGAGGATATGGCCGGGCGCTGGCCGAACGCGACCTATGTCGAGGATATCACCGCCACAACGCCCTATGCCGCGCGGATCTTCGAGACAGAGCGCTGGGAGGCTGAACAGCCGCTCCGGATCGTGCTGATCGGTTCGGATTTTCAGGTGCGGGTCTGGCAGGCCCTGCTCGACATTCCCATGGGCCGGGCCGAAACCTATTCGGCGATCGCCGGGCGTATTGGCCAGCCCAAGGCATCCCGTGCGGTCGGCGCCGCCATCGGCCGCAACCCCATCTCCTTCGTGGTGCCCTGCCACCGTGCGCTTGGCAAAGGCGGAGCGCTGACCGGTTACCACTGGGGCCTGACGCGCAAGCGCGCCATGCTCGGCTGGGAGGCGGGAAAGGTATAGGTAGGTCTTGGAGACGCTTCCGGGGCGGCCACCCGTGTTTTCGTCATCCTCGGGCTTGTCCCGAGGATCCGGTGAAGAGGCGTGAGTCGCCGACGGTGCGGCTCGTCTGGCCGACGGCAGATCCTCGGGACAAGCCCGAGGATGACGGTCCTGGGGGTGCGCTTCTTCCGACCCGTCAGTGCGCGCCGGACATATCGCCCAGAACCTCTTTCGACGCGACGGTCGAATCGGCATTGAGCGTGTAGACCATGGGAACGCCGGTCGCGAGGTTGAGCTTCAGGATCTCTTCCTTGGTCAGGCGGTCGAGCACCATGACCAGCGCGCGCAGCGAATTGCCGTGCGCGGCGACGAGAACCGTCTGGCCCTTCAGGACGCGCGGCAGGATTTCCGTGAGGTAATAGGGCCAGACGCGGGCGCCCGTATCGCGCAGGCTTTCGCCGCCCGGAGGGGGCACGTCGTAGGAGCGGCGCCAGATGTGCACCTGTTCCTCGCCCCACTTGGCGCGTGCGTCGTCCTTGTTGAGGCCGGAGAGATCGCCATAGTCGCGCTCGTTGAGCGCCTGGTCGCGGATCGTCTCAAGCTCGGGCTGGCCGACGGCGTCGAGAATGATCTTCAGCGTCTTCTGCGCGCGCGTCAGGTCGGAGGTGAAGGCGATGTCGTATTTCAGGCCGGTGGCGGCGAGCGCCTTGCCGCCGGTTTCGGCTTCCTCGATACCGAGCGGCGTCAGGTCGGGGTCCTTCCAGCCGGTGAAGAGGTTCTTCAGGTTCCATTCGCTCTGGCCGTGACGCACCAGGACAAGAGTGCCGCTCATGATGGTTCATTCCTCGTTATGTGTTGACGTCGGGAAAAGGCAGGGAAAGGGAGGCGAAAGGCTCAGGCAGCGAGCCCCAGCACGTCCAGCATCGAATAGTAACCGGGCTTCTGCGACCGCGCCCAGAGAGCAGCCGTCACGGCGCCACGCGCAAAGATCGAGCGGTCGGTGGCGGAATGGGACAGCGTCACGCTCTCGCCTTCGCCGGCGAGGATGACGGAGTGTTCGCCGATGACCGAGCCGCCGCGCAAGGTCGCAAAGCCGATCGTGCCCTCGGGCCGTGGCCCGGTATGGCCGTCGCGCACGCGCACGGACTGGCTGTGAAGGTCTATGCCGCGGCCACGCGCGGCTGCTTCGCCCAGAAGCAGCGCCGTGCCGGACGGCGCGTCGACCTTGTGCTTGTGATGCATTTCCAGAATTTCGAGATCCCATCCGGCGGCGGGAAGCGCCCGGGCGGCCTGCTCTACGAGAACGCCCAGTAGATTGACGCCGAGGCTCATATTGCCGGACTTGACGATCCGCGCATGACGGGCGGCGGCTTCGAAACGCGCTTCGTCGGCGGCCGAGCATCCCGTCGTGCCGATGACGTGGACGATGCGGGCCTGTGCGGCGAGCCCGGAGAATTCGACGCTGGTCGCCGGTGCCGTGAAATCGAGCACGCCTTCGGCTTCGACGAAGGCGCGCAGCGGATCGTCCGTGACGAGGATGCCGGTGGGCCCGAGGCCCGCGATCTCGCCCGCGTCCCGCCCGATAAAGGCGGAGCCGGGGCGGGCGACGGCGGCCGACAGGGTAACACCCGGCATGGCATGGATCGTGCGGATGAGCGTCTGGCCCATGCGGCCCGCCGCGCCCACGACGACGAGTTTCATGTCCGTATCGCTCATGTCGTCGTTTCCGTGCTGTCAACCAGATCTTCAAGAGTGGCGGCCGGCTGGCTGCCCTGGAGATTGTGAAGGCGAGCGTAAAGCCCGTCCTTGCGATCCGCAAGCTCCGTATGCGAGCCTTCCTCGACCACGAGCCCGTCGCGCATGACGATGATCTTGTCGGCGTTGACGATGGTGGAGAGACGGTGCGCGATCACCACGACGGTACGGCCGTCCATGGCATGGTCCAGTGCCTTCTGCACCGCGGATTCCGATTCGGTGTCGAGCGAGGACGTCGCCTCGTCCAGAAGCAGAATGGGTGCGCGCCGCACGAGCGCGCGGGCGATGGAGAGCCGCTGACGCTGTCCGCCCGACAGTGTCACGCCGTTTTCGCCGACCGGCGTATCGTAGCCCTGCGGCTGGGCGAGAATGAAGTCATGCGCATAGGCGAGCCGTGCGGCCTCGTAGACCTCTTCGTCGGTTGCCTCCGGCCGCCCGTAGCGGATGTTGTCGCCGATCGAGCCCTCGAACAGGTAAGGCTGCTGGGAGACGTAAGCCAGCCCGTTGCGCAGCGACAGTTTCGTGATGTGGGCGATGTCCTGCCCGTCGATCAGGATTTCGCCGACGGAGGGATCGTAGAAGCGCGGAATGAGGCTGATGACCGTCGATTTGCCGGCGCCGGAAGGGCCGACCAGCGCCGTGGTCTTGCCGCCTTCCGCAACGAAGCTGACGCCCTTGAGGATCTCGTCGCCATTTCCATAGGCGAAGTGCACATTGTTGAACGTGATCGTCGCGGACGACACCTCCAGCGCCTTCGCATCCGGCTGGTCGCGCTGGTGCGGCACCGTGTCGAGGACTTCGTAGATCATCCGCGCATTGACGGCGGCGCGCTCCAGCGACACCTGCAGGCGCGCAAGACGACGGGCCGGATCGTAGGCCATCAGGAGGGCGGTGACGAAGGAGAAGAAGGCGCCCGGCGGCACATTGTCGTAGATCGAGCGGAAGGCGGCATAGCCGAGAACGCTGGCGATCGCGAAGCCCGCAAAGGTCTCCGTCATCGGCGCGGTGCGCTCGGACAGGCGGGCGATCCGGTTCGCGCGGTTCTCCGCACGCTGGATGATCGCCTCGACCTTGCCCTTCAGCTGCTCCTCCATGGTGAAGGCCTTGACGATCGTGATGCCCTGGATCGTCTCCTGCATGGCGCCGAGAACATGGCTGTTGATCTCGACCGATTCGCGCGTCGCGTTGCGCAGGCGGCGCGACACGTAGCGAAGGCCGATCAGCAGCGGCGGAGCGATGAGGAAGACGATGATCGTCAGCACCCAGTCCTTGCCGAGCATGACGCCAATCAGCGCGATCAGCGTCAGGAGATCGCGTGCGATCGAGGTGACCGTCATGTTCAGCACGTCGCGGATGCCTGAAACGTTCTGGCTGATCTTGGCGGAGATGCGGGCGGAGCGGGCATCGGTGAAGTAGCCGACGCTGAGCGCCATCAGGTGGGAATAGAGCCGGCGCTGATAGCTGGCGACGATGTTGTTGCCGATCTTCGACAGAGCGACAGCCTGCCCGTAGGTGGCAAAGCCGCGCACGACAAAGGCGATGAAGATGGCGGCGCAGATGATAAGCACCATGTCGGCGCGCTTGTTGGCGAACGCCTCGTTGACGACGGCTTCCATGATCCAGGCGGTAAACGCCGTCGATGCCGCGACCAGCGCGAGGCAGGCGATGGCGAACAGATAGCCCTTGATATGTGCCCGCCCGTTTTCCTGCGCCACCCGCTTGAGCACGCTGGTGATCGTCTCGGCGTCCACTGGCGTGTGCTTCTTCTTCTGATCTTTCAAAAGCTCTTTCCCTGACCGGGCGGTTCTTCGATCCGATGCTTGCGCCGCGCTCTATAGTGCCTCCCGAGCCGTTTGGCGAGTCTCGGCCCTTTTCGCAGGCATCACCCGGTTCATTCGGCCCCGGTCAGGCCTTCCAGTGACGCCCTGTCGTGGCCACGCCGAAGCGCGCCGGGGTCTGCGCGAAGGCCGCAAGACCGGCAAGGGCTGCAAAGGGATGGGTGACCACATAAGTCGGGATCGAGCGCATCAGCGCCGAATGCGGCGCCTTATCCTCGAAAGCGGCCCGGAACTCCGGCTGTTGCAAGGCGGGCAGGATCTTCTGGGAAATGCCGCCGGCGAGATAGACGCCGCCGCGGGCCATGAAGATCAGCGCCATATCGCCCGCCACGCGGCCGAGATAGCGGGCAAAGAGCGACAGCGTTTCGACGCAGGCCTTGTCGGTGCCGGCAAGGGCTGCCGACGTGACCTCGGCCGGGTCCGTATGCTCGGGCGTGAGCCCGTCCGTCTGGCAGATCGCCTGATAGATATTGACGATGCCGCGACCGCAGAGAAGCTGCTCGGCGGAGATCCGGCCCTCGATCGTTTCCAGATGCGGCCAGATCGCCGTATCGCGCGGCGTGCGCGGGCCGATGTCCACATGGCCGCCTTCGCCGGGCACCGGAAAATAGGTGGAATGCGTGTGCAGAAGACCGGCAACGCCAAGGCCCGTGCCGGGCCCGAGAACCGCGCAGGAGGCGCTTTCCAGAGGCTCGCCGACACCGATCTGCGCGCAGTCGCTCTTGGCGATGGCGGCCACGGCCAGCGCCTGCGCCTCGAAATCGTTGAGAACGATGACGTCCGACAGGCCAAGCGTCGCGATCATGTCGGCCGGCGTGATGACCCAGCCCGCATTGGTCAGGGGAATTTCGTCGCCCTTGACCGGGGCGGCGACCGCGATGATGGCCGAACGCGGGCGGAGGGTGGCTTGCGGGAGAATGCTGGTTTCGAGCGCGGCCTGAATGCTCGGATAGCCCCCGGTCGGCACCACGGGAAACACCACGGGCTCCGAGGTCTCGTCGTTCAGCAGCGCGAAACGGGCATTGGTGCCGCCGATGTCGCCGATCAGGATGGGAAAGGCGAGGCCGGGAACCGTTTCTGCAGACGCGGACATGAAACCTCCTGGATTGGATCAGCGGGCGGGCGGGAAGCGCTTCGCATGTTTTGCAAGGCCGCTCCAGTGCAAAAGTCGAAAAGGCGAGATATCGAGGCCGGCGCTCAGAGCGGTCGGAAATCCACCAGCCGCTCGGCCGTCGCGCGGTTGAGCGCCATGGGGATGTCGTAGACGGTCGCCAGTCGTGTCAGGGCCTTCACATCGACATCGTGCGGCAGCGCCGTCAGCGGATCGATGAAGAAGATGAGGAGATCGACATCGCCGGTCGCGATCAGTGCGCCGATCTGCTGGTCGCCGCCGAGCGGTCCGCTTTTCAGCCGGGTCACATCGAGACCGGGGCAGGCCTCCTGAACGCGACCGCCCGTGGTGCCGGTGGCGACGATGCGCCATTCCGCCAGCACGCTCTGGTGAGCTCTGGCAAAGTCCGCCATGTCCTGTTTCTTCAGGTCATGCGCGATCAGCGCCATGCATTTGCGAGCCGTCATTGCGTCCTCCGCGTGAACCTCTGCGCTCATATTTCCCGGAACCTAAATCGATTCAAGAGGAAAGTGAGGCTGGATCACGGCGCGGAGCCGGCGCTCGGCCGCCGCGTGGGAACGGGAACGGACGGATCGGCGATCGCCGCTGGAGGCATGATTGCGTCGGGTGCGGCGGGAACGGACGCAGACACCGGGACAGCGCCGCCGAAGGTGGACGCTGCTTCCGACGAGGATGGCGCCGCCAGAACGCCGCTGCACGCCTGCGGCAGGTCTGACAGCATGACGAAGCGCGGCTTGACCGGCTTTGCGTTGGGGTTCGGCTTCGGCTTCGCCCACGGCTCCTGCGTGAACCACCAGGCGAGCGATTTGTCGCAGCCATCGCCGGGCGCCACGGCCGCCTGCGGCTTGCAGCCGGGCGAATCGGCCGGGCACTTGATGCGGATATGGAAATGCTCGTCGTGACCGTAGATCGGCCGGATCTTGCCCATCGACGTCCGGTCGCCGGTCCAGGTCTCGCACAGCTTCTTCTTGATCGCCGGGTTGACGAACACCCGATCGACCTCCGGCTCGGCTGCCGCCCGCATGACCAGCCGCGCATGGGTGGGCGTCCAGCGCTCCGGGTTCACGGTGAGGAATTTCGTCTTGTCCAGCATGGACACGAAGGGCTTGTTCTCGCGTTCCGCCACGCTCATCGGCCGCGCGGGCTTTGGCTGGAACCAGATGTCCGCATCGAGCCCGATCTGGTGGGAGGCATGGCCGGTCAGCATCGGCCCGCCGCGCGGCTGCGAGATATCGCCGAGCAGAATGCCCGATCCCCAGCCGATCTCGGCCGCATCGCGCGAGAACCGCTCCAGAAACGCGATCATGTGTGGATTGCCCCAGCGGCGATTGCGCGAGAGGCGCATGGCCTGCCAGGTCGGCCCGTCGGCCGGCAGCGCGACCGCACCCGAAAGGCACCCCTTGGCGTAGGAGCCTAAGGAGGCCGGCGCCGTCCTGCTGGGAAGCGTCATGCCGCCGAACAGCTGCTTGGCCGTCTGCGGCTCTGCCGACAAGGCCGGCTCTAGGCCAAGCGGCAGGATCAGGGCGGCGGCGATGAACGCTCTGGCCGCCCATCCGGTCGAGTATCTTGCGAAAGACGATGTCATGCGGTCTGTCCGGTGTTGTCGGGATCGGGCGTAGGCGGGCGGGGTCGTCAGGAAGGATCTGTCTCACACGGTCTTTGTGTCAGACTTGCGGTCAAGCCGATGTGAAGGCAGATTTCGTGCAGTGCGATAAGCGCCGTCTGTCAATCGGCCGTATTTTGCCTATTGTGTGCCCCAGACGCGACCAAGGAGACGAACCGCATGCGGCAGAAGACGAGCAGGACGACACCGGCACTGACCTTTGGCACCCTGGCCTTCATTGCCGCCGCCTTCCTCGCCACCTCCGTCGCACGCCCCGTGCAGGCGCAGGATCTGCAATGGCGCCACGGCATGTCGACGGTGGGCGAGCTGAAATATCCGGAAGGGTTCAAGAAGTTCGACTATGTGAATGCGGAGGCGCCGAAGGGGGGCGAGGTCCGGCTGGCCACCATGGGCACGTTCGATACGTTCAACCCGGTTCTGGCCAAAGGCGAGTTGGCCGCCGGGGTCACGGGACCCGTTTCCAGCGCTTCCGGCATGTCCGTCGGTCTCGTTTTCGAAACTCTGATGAAGCCCTCCATGGACGAGGTTCTCACGGACTATGGTCTGCTCGCCGAGGCCGTCGCCTATCCCGATGATGTTGCATGGGCGAAGTTCCGTCTCCGGCCGGAAGCGACGTGGGCCGACGGCAAGCCGGTGACGCCGGAGGACGTGATCTTCAGCTTCGACAAGGCCAAGGAACTCGACCCCAAGGCGGCATCCTATTACGGCCATATCACCAAGGTGGAGAAGACCGGCGAGCGGGAAGTGACCTTCTCTTTCGACGAGGTCGGAAACAGGGAATTGCCAAAGGCGGCAGGCGGCCTCATCATCGTACCCAAACACTGGTGGGAGGGAAAGGATGCTGAAGGGCGGCCGCGCGACATCTCGCGCACCACGCTCGAAATGCCCATGGGCTCCGGGCCGTACAAGATCGCATCCATGAAAGCCGGTTCGGCGGTCCGTTACGAATTGCGGGACGACTATTGGGGGAAGAACCTGAACGTCAATGTCGGGCACAACAACTTCAGAACCATCAGCTTCACCTATTTCGCTGACCTCGACGTCGCTTTCGAAGCCTTCCGGTCCGGTAACGCGAATTACCGCTGGGAGAATTCAGCGCGACGCTGGGCGACATCCTACGATTTTCCAGCGGTCAAGGATGGCCGGATCAAGCTGGAGCGGTTGGAGAACGATGATCGCGACAGCGGCGTCATGGTGGGCTTCATCCTTAACCTGCGGCGTGATCCGTTCAAGGATGTCAGGGTAAGAGAGGCTCTCAACTACGCATTCGATTTCGAGGAGTTGAAACGGACGATCTTCTACAATGAGTATGATCGCGTCGACAGCTTCTTCTTCCCGACCGAGTTGGCATCTTCAGGGCTTCCGCAGGGGCGTGAACTGGAGATCCTCACGGAGCTGAAGGACAAGGTTCCCGCGACCGTCTTTACCAAACCTTATGCCAATCCCGTCGGCGGAGACCCGGCAAAGCTTCGGGACAATCTGCGCAAGGCCATCGGCCTTGTGAAGGAGGCTGGCTACGAGCTGAAAAACAACCAGATGATCGAGACGAAGACGGGCAAGCCGCTGACATTCGAGATCCTGCTCGACGGCACGACGATCGAACGTGTCGCTTTGCCCTTCAGCCAGAACCTGCGAAAGATCGGCATCGAGGCGCGGGTTCGCACTGTCGATAGCTCGCAATACACCAATCGCTGGCGGTCCAAGGACTTCGACGTCATCTATCTGGGCTGGGCGCAGTCTCTCAACCCGGGCAACGAGCAGACGGAATATTGGGGCACGGCGGCCGCCACGCGCGAAGGATCGCAGAATTATTCCGGTCTTGCCGATCCGGGTGTCGATGCGCTGATCCGCAAGGTGATATTCGCGAAGGATCGTGACGACCTCGTTGCGGCGACCAAGGCGCTCGACCGTGTTCTTCTCGCCAAGCAGATCGTCATTCCGACCTACGCCTCGCGCGACATGCGGATCGCCTATTCCAAGGACCTGACCCATCCCGAAAATCTGCCGGAATATGCTGTCGGCTTTCCCGCGATCTGGTGGTCGGCTTCCGCGAAAGCTCCATGAAAGCCTTGCGCGTCAAACTGGCCTGCTTTTCATAGGCACGCCGCGAATCAGGAACGGGAATGTTAGCGCATTGATGGAATATTGGAAAATCGGCCCGCAAATCCGGTCGGACACCGGGAAGAGAGGCCATAGCGGCGTCATCGACAACGCCATCATGTCGGTCGCCGGCGTGCGGGCCGGGGTGACAGTCTGATGGGCGGTTATATCCTGCGCCGTCTGTTCCTGATGATCCCGACGATCATCGGTATCATGGCCATTTCCTTTGCCATCGTCCAGTTTGCTCCCGGCGGTCCGGTCGAGCAGGTCATCGCCGACCTCACCGGGCCGAACCAGGGCGGCGATCGCCTGTCCGGCGGCGGTAGCGATCTCGCGGGCGCCTCCGGCGGCGACCAGAGCGGCGGGAGCTATCGCGGCGCGCAGGGCCTCGATCCCGATTTCATCGCCAAGCTCGAAAAGCAGTTCGGTTTCGACAAGCCGCCGCTGGAGCGCTTCCTCACGATGATGTGGAACTATGCGCGCTTCGATTTCGGCGAGAGCTTCTTCCGCAACACATCGGTCATCGACCTCATCCTCGACAAGATGCCTGTCTCGATCTCGCTCGGCCTGTGGATCCTGATCCTCTCTTACGCGATCTCGATTCCGCTCGGCATCAAGAAGGCCGTATCGGACGGCTCGCGCTTCGACGTGTGGACCTCCGGCATCGTCATCGTCGGCTATGCCGTGCCGGGCTTCCTGTTCGGCATCCTGCTGATCGTGCTGTTTGCCGGCGGCTCCTTTCTCGACTGGTTTCCGCTGCGCGGCCTCGTCTCGGACAATTTCAGCCAGCTCAACTGGTGGCAGAAGATCCTCGACTATCTCTGGCACATGACGCTGCCGCTGATCACGCTGCTGCTGTCGGCCTTCGCCACCACGACGCTGCTCACCAAGAATTCCTTCATCGACGAGATCCGCAAGCAATATGTCGTTACCGCGCGCGCCAAGGGGCTGGCGGAGCGGCAGGTGCTCTATCGCCACGTCTTTCGCAACGCCATGCTGATCATCATCGCTGGCTTCCCCGCCGCCTTCATCTCCGCCTTCTTCACAGGCTCGCTTTTGACCGAATACATCTTCTCGCTCGATGGCCTCGGTCGTCTGGGCTATGACGCCGTGGTCAAGCGCGACTATCCGATCGTCTTCGGCACGCTCTTCATCTTCTCGCTGATGGGCCTCGTCGTGAGCCTGCTGTCCGACCTCATCTACACCTGGGTCGACCCGCGCATCGATTTCGAGCGGAGGGACGTCTGATGACGGATATCGCCGCAAACACTGCCATCCTGCCCGGCGCGAAACCCGGCCGGCTGTCGCCCGTCGCAAGGCGGCGCTGGGAGAACTTCAAGGCCAACCGGCGCGGCTACTGGTCGCTCTGGATCTTTCTCGCGCTCTTTGGCTTCAGCCTTTGCGCCGAGTTCATCGCCAACGACCGGCCGATCCTCGTCTCCTACAAGGGCGAAATGCTGGTGCCCGTGCTGGTGAATTATCCGGAAGAAAAGTTCGGCGGCTTTCTGGCCGAGACCGATTATGCCTCCGACTTCATCCGAGAAGAGATCGAGGCGAATGGCTGGATGGTCTGGCCGCCGATCCGCTATTCCTACCGCAGCGCCAATTCCAACATCCCGCACTCAGCGCCCACGGCGCCCTTCTGGACGATGAGTGCTGCGGAACGCTGCTCCGGCTATCCGCAGGGGGAGGCCGATCGCGGCTGCACGCTCGGCAATTTCAACTGGCTCGGCACCGACGATCAGGCGCGCGACGTCGCCGCCCGCACGATCTACGGCTTTCGCATCTCTGTGCTTTTCGGTCTCGCGCTCACCATCGCGTCGGCCGTCGTCGGCGTCACCGCCGGCGCGATCCAGGGCTATTTCGGCGGATGGACCGACCTGTTGATGCAGCGCTTCATCGAAATCTGGTCATCCATGCCGGTGCTCTACATCCTTCTGATTATCGCGGCGATCCTGCCGCCCGGCTTCTTCGTGCTGCTCGGCATCATGCTGCTCTTCTCCTGGGTCGGCTTCGTCGGTGTGGTGCGGGCGGAGTTCCTGCGGGCGCGCAACTTCGAATATGTCCGCGCTGCCCGGGCACTCGGCGTCGGCAACGCGACGATCATGTGGCGGCACCTTCTGCCGAACGCGATGGTGGCCACGCTCACCTTTCTGCCTTTCATCCTCTCGGGCTCCATCACCACGCTCACCTCGCTCGACTTCCTCGGCTTCGGCATGCCCCCTGGCTCGCCGTCTCTCGGAGAGCTGATCGCGCAGGGCAAGTCCAACCTCCAGGCCCCCTGGCTCGGCCTCACCGCCTTTCTGGTGATGTCGGTCATGCTGTCGCTGCTGATCTTCATCGGCGAGGCCGCGCGGGACGCGTTCGATCCGAGAAAGACGTTCGGATGATCTCGCCAGACACCTCGGCAAGGAATATGATGGATGCGACTCTTGCTGGAGCACGGACATGAACAAGATCGTTCGCGAATTTTATCCCGTGTCGAGCCTTCCAGACGATCTCAAAGCCGGGCTGGACGAAGATGCGCTTGTCCGTATCGTTATCGAGGAAACGCCGGAGGACAGGTCTGGATCGCCTGAAACGATGTGGGCTGGCTATCCCGATGACGAAGAGGCATCGCGCCCGGTGGCGTCTATCACCGAAGTGCTTGAGGGGATCCGTCTCTACAAGGCAAGCCACCCCTCTACCGAGACGGAAGAAGAGGTCGTGCGTCGCATTCGGGAACTCCGCGACGAGTGGGATGACGAATGACGATTGCGTCACGCGTCTATCTGGATACCAGCGCCTTCATCTTTGCCGTCGAAGAGACATCCGTTCGCTCGGATCTCATCAATGCGATGTTCTCCGCGTCCGCTAAACTCGCTATGCCTATGCTGGTGACAAGCGAACTGACCCTTGCCGAGGTGCTCGTCAAGCCCTACCGGGATGCCGACGATGTTCTCATTCGCCGTTACGAGGATCTTGTCCGCTCCAGTCGGACGCTCGTCTTGCAGCCGGTCGCACGGCGAACGTTGAAATATGCCGCCTATTTACGCACACGCAACCGCATGAAGCTGCCGGATGCCGTTCATCTATCGACGGCCGTCGGATCGCGTTGCACCCACTTCCTCACTGCGGACGATGGCCTGCGGAAATGTCGTACAGCCGATCATGCCGGCCTGGGTATGGTTGGACTGGCTCCAATGACGATGGCCGCCCGCGACATCCCCACACTCACCACCCTTCTGGAATCCCTAGCCTCATGACCGAACCGCTCCTTTCCGTGCGCGATCTCTCCGTGGCCTTCCATCAGGGTGGCAAGACGTCTCTGGCGGTCGATCGGGTGTCGTTCGATATCGCCAAAGGTGAGGTCGTGGCGCTTGTGGGCGAGTCCGGTTCGGGCAAGTCGGTTTCGGCGAATTCGATCCTGAAGCTCTTGCCTTATCCCGCCGCGAGCCACCCGAGCGGGGAAATTCTCTTCAACGGTCGCGACCTGCTGAAGATCGGCGATGCCGAGCTTAGAGATGTGCGCGGCAATGACATCACGATGATCTTTCAGGAGCCGATGACGTCGCTCAATCCGCTCCATTCGATCGAGCGGCAGATCGCCGAAATCCTCGATCTGCACCAGGGTATCAAGCCGGCGCAGGCGCGACCGCGCGTGCTGGAACTTCTGCGGCAGGTCGGCATCCGCGAGCCGGAGAAACGCCTGAAAGCCTATCCGCACGAACTCTCCGGCGGGCAGCGCCAGCGCGTGATGATCGCCATGGCGCTCGCCAACAGGCCGGAACTGCTGATCGCCGACGAGCCGACCACGGCGCTCGACGTGACCGTGCAGGCACAGATCCTCGAGCTTCTGAAGCAGCTGAAGGACGAGCATGGCATGTCCATGCTGTTCATCACCCATGACCTCGGCATCGTCCGCAAGATCGCCGACCGCGTCTGCGTCATGACGAAGGGGAAGATCGTGGAAACGGGCCCGACGGCCGAGATCTTCGACAATCCGCAGCACGAATATACCCGCCATCTGCTCGCCTCCGAGCCGCGCGGCGAGCCGCCGGCATCCGACGAGACCAAGCCCATCGTCATCGAAGCCAAGGACATGAAGGTCTGGTTTCCGATCAAGGCCGGTTTCCTGCGCAAGACGGTCGATCACGTAAAGGCTGTCGACGGCATCGATCTCACGCTGCGCGCCGGGCAGACGCTGGGCGTCGTCGGCGAGTCCGGCTCCGGCAAGACCACGCTCGGCCTCGCCCTCACCCGGCTCATCGGCTCGCAGGGGCGCATCGCCTTCGAGGGACGCAATATCGAGAGCTACGCCTTCAGCCAGATGCGGCCGCTGCGCCGGCGCATGCAGATCGTCTTTCAGGACCCCTTCGGCTCGCTCAGCCCGCGCATGGCCGTCTCCGACATCATCGGGGAAGGGCTGCAGGTGCACGAACCGTCCCTGTCGGCACGAGAGCGCGATCAGCGCGTGGCGGCGGCGCTGGAAGAGGTGGGTCTGGACGCCGCCACGCGCTGGCGCTACCCGCACGAGTTCTCGGGTGGCCAGCGCCAGCGCATCGCCATCGCCCGCGCCATGGTGCTCAAACCCCAATTCGTCATGCTGGACGAGCCGACCTCGGCGCTCGACATGAGCGTACAGGCGCAGGTGGTCGATCTGCTGCGTGATCTGCAGGCCCGCCATGGCCTCGCCTATCTCTTCATCAGCCATGATCTGAAGGTCGTGCGGGCGCTGGCCAACGACATGATCGTCATGCGGCTCGGCAAGGTCGTGGAGAAGGGGCCGGCCGAGGCCATCTTCACGGCGCCGCGCGAAGACTACACCAAGGCCCTGATGGCCGCGGCCTTCGATCTGCAAGCCGTGCCCGTTCCGGCCGTGCGCCAGTAGCCGCAACCGCCAAGACATAGTCCGAGAATCAGCATGCCCCCTGTTAAAGCGCCCATCGTCATCGACCTGAAGTTCAACGCCGGGGAGGTGCAGGCAGCCCTTGGCGATGCCTTTCCGGGCCGCGAGGTCATCAACCGTGCCGATCCCGTCCATGCCGGGCGCGATCTGTCGCAGGCCCGCTACGCCGTCGTCTGGAAGTCGCAGCCCGACCTTTTCGAGCGCGCGCCGAACCTTGAGGCCGTGTTTTCAGGCGGTGCCGGCGTCGATCACGTGCTGACGCTGCCGGGACTGCCGGATGTGCCGCTGATACGCTTCGTCGATCCGACGCTGACCACGCGCATGAGCGAGTGGGTGGTGCTGCAATGCCTGCTGCATCTGCGCCAGCATATCGCCTACGAAGCCCAGGCCCGACAGGGCGTCTGGGCGGAGCTTTCCCAGCCGGAGGCACGGGAACTGACCGTCGGCGTCATGGGCCTTGGCATTCTCGGACAGGATGCGGCGCGCAAACTCAAGATGATGGGCTTCACCGTCATCGGCTGGTCGCGCCGGCGCAAGACGATCGAGGGGATCGACACCTATGACGAGAGCGGCCTCGACGCCTTTCTCGAACGCACCGACTTCCTGGTCGGCCTGCTGCCGCTGACAGCCGAGACGCGCGGGCTTTTCAGCACGGCGCTTTTTGCGAAGCTGAGCCGCAGGGGCCCGTTCGGTGCGCCCGTTCTCATCAATGCCGGGCGCGGGGGCAGCCAGGTGGAGGCCGATATCGTCGCGGCTGTCCGCTCCGGCGTGCTGCATGGCGCCTCGCTCGATGTCTTTTCCACCGAGCCGCTGGAGGCCGATAGCCCGCTATGGACGCTGCCGAACGTCATCGTGACGCCGCATGCGGCAGCGGCGTCGGATGTCCGCGCGCTCTTCCGCCATGTGGAAACGCAGATCAGACGGCATGAAGACGGTCTGCCCTTCGAGCATCCGGTCGATCGCACAGCCGGCTATTGATCTCGGGCTATGATGCTTTGCATCATCCGGCTTCCGGCTGATGGCCTGCTTGTGGCGTTGTCCTTGTATTGAGCGACACTACCCCCTGTCGTCATGCTCGGCCTTGTGCCGAGCATCTGCTGGCCTGCCCGCGATCTGGCGAACCATCGTATTTGCGGAGACGACAGTAGATCCTCGGCACAAGGCCGAGGATGACGGAGGAGAGAGCGAACGGTTGCTTTACAAAAACCGCATCGACCAACCGGCGACCGTATTACCGGCTTTCCACGGGACGACGGAAGGCGGTGGGCTGCTCATAGAGCCAGCCGATCCGCTCGATGGCCTCGTTTAGCCCTTCGCGCGCCACCGTCATCGTGTTCCCATTGGCGTGGATGAGAGTGTCGCTATCTTCCATGATGGCGACATGCCCTTTCCAGAAGACGAGGTCGCCACGACGCAGTTCCTCGCGGGTGATTTCGGAGCCGAGGGATGCGGCCTGCATGTCGGTGTCGCGGGGTGCGGCGACGCCGGTCATCATCAGCGAGAGTTGCACGAGGCCCGAGCAATCGATGCCGAAGCCGGAGCGGCCGCCCCAGAGATACGGCGTCTCGATGAAGCGCGCCGCGATGGACACATAGTCGCCCTGCAACGCCTCGCCGACCGGCGCGCAATGACCGGCGACGACGGCCTGTCCGTTTTCCAGCAGGAAATAGCGCGTGCCCCGCGTGCTGCGCTCGTCGATGGCGGTGATGCGGCTGCCCATCGAGAGCGCCTGTACCGTCGGAAAGCGAAGGTCCGGCCCGGAATAGACGAAGGTGCGTGGCGTGGTGATGATGTGCGTGAGGCTCTTCTGGATACTGACGACGGCGAAATCCGGGACATAGCCGACATAGCTGTCCGCATCCGCCTTGACCCAGGCCCAGCCGTGCGAGGTGTCAAGCACGCGCACGGTCTCGCCGATCAGCAGCTCGGTATCCGTGCCGCAGCCGAGGTCCGGTTCTGCCCGAAGCGGCATCACCGGCACGCAGCAGACGGCGGAAGAGCCTGCGGTATAGGAAAGAGCGTCCACATGGCCGCGCAGGCTCTCTTCCGCGAGATCCGGGCGAAAGGCATGAAGCCTGCGGTCGAAGGAATGGGTCATCACGCTCACATATAAGGAGTTCGGGAAGGAGGGTCAGGAAAAATGATCAGAGCGACAGTCTACGTCCGCGATCAATGATCAGATCGCCAAGCTTTTCAAGATAGAGCGCGCCGGTGACGGTGCGTTTGATGACGACGTTGCGCCGGTCGCGTTCGTCGCGCACCCGCTCCACCAGCCCCCGCTCGCCCATCGTGTCCAGCGCCCGCGTGATGACAGGCTTGGTCACGCCCAGCGTCGCGGCAAGGCCGCGCACGGTATGCGGCGGCGGCACGAGGTAGATGTGCAGCAGAATGGCCATCTGGCGCAGCGTCAGGTCGCCGGTCTCGATGCGCACCTGATCGAGCGAGACCGTGTGCCAGAGCGTCAGCGCCTGCGTTGCGGACAGTTCGACCGGCATGATCCCTCCGGGTCTCGGATAACAGGATCCAAGTTGTCCCGGAAAATCGTTACGGAAGCGTTTTCACCGGCGGCAAGGAGCGAATCCGAACGTCCACGACGCGCACTTTAGAAAAGACTGCCCTGCTGTGTCGTCTCCGTGCCGCCGCGCTTGCGCGCCTTCGGCGTCGTCCCCTCGGTGGTGATGGCGCCGACCGAGGCATCGGCAAATTGCAGGGATACGCTCTGGCCGGCGGAAAGGGCGGCTGCGGCCTTGACCGGCGCGCCGTCCGCATCCCGCACGATCGCGTAACCGCGGGCGAGCACGTTCTGGTAGGAGAGCGATTGCAGCACCCGATCCTGCGCCGTAACGGCGCTGCGGGCGCGGCGCAGGTCGGCGATAACGGCGGCGTCCGCGCGGCTCGACAGGCCGGTCAGCCGGTCGGCGGAGCGATGGATCTGCGAGAGCAGCCGCACCGGCAGGCCGCGCAGTGCCGCATCCGCCGAGGTCACGCGGGTACCGGCGCGCGCGATCAGCCGCTCGACATTGCGTTCCGCCCGCACCATGCGCTCGAGAAGCCGCTGGCGCCGGTCGTTGATCCGGGCGGTGAGGACATCCGGGCGCAGATGCGCGCCGACGCGCTCGAAGCTGCGCCGCTTGTCGGCCGTGTTGCTGACGAGCCCGCGAACGAGCCCGGAGGCCGCCTCGTCGAAGCGGCGGCGCGGCAGAGCGAGCACCTGATCGAGCGAGGGCAGCGCGCGCGCGAGTGCCCGCAGCGACTGCCGGCGATTGTCCATATGCCGCCCCGCCGCGCCGCGCAGGCGGGCACTCAGCGCAGACAGCGTGGCTTCGAGATCGGCCCGCACCGGCACCGCCATTTCCGCGGCACCCGTCGGTGTGGGCGCGCGCCGGTCGGCCGCGTGGTCGATCAGCGTCCAGTCCGTTTCGTGTCCGACAGCCGAGATCAGCGGGATATCGGAGGCGGCGGCAGCGCGCACCACGGCCTCGTCGTTGAAGCCCCAGAGGTCTTCGAGGCTGCCGCCGCCGCGCGCGACGATCAGCACATCCGGCCGGGCAATCGGTCCGCCCGGCTCCAGCGCATTGAAGCCGCGAATGGCGGCCGCCACCTCGTCGCCCGAACCTTCGCCCTGAACCTTGACCGGCCAGACGACGACATGCACGGGAAAACGATCGGCGATGCGGTGGAGGATATCGCGGATGACGGCGCCGGTCGGCGAGGTCACCACGCCGATGACGCGCGGCATGAACGGCAGGAGCTGCTTGCGGCTCTCCTCGAACAGCCCTTCGGCGGCGAGCTTGCGCCGGCGCTCCTCCAGAAGCGCCATCAGGGCGCCGGCACCCGCCGGCTCCAGCGTCTCGATCATGATCTGGTATTTGGACGAGCCGGGGAAGGTGGTGATCTTGCCGACCGCGATCACCTCCATGCCCTCTTCGGGCCTGAAGCGCAGCTTGCCCATCGTGCCCTTCCAGACGACGGCGTCGATGCGGGCGCGTTCGTCCTTCAGCCCGAAATAGGCATGGCCCGAGGAATGCGGACCGCGATAGCCGCAGATTTCGCCGCGCACGCGCACCTGATCGAAGGCCTGCTCCATGGTCCGCTTGATCGAGCCGGACAGCTCGGAAACGGAATATTCCCACAGGTTTGACGGCGAATCGGCATCGAAGGAAAAGCTCATGCCGCCATTCTGACGCGCGCTGCCATGGATGACCAGATGCGGTGTTCCAGTCGGCAATGTCGTCTTCGTTTTTCCCCGTCTTCTCGTTCCAGGTCATCCTGTTCGAGGACGACCAGCACAAACCCAGAAAAGGACGACAGAATCATGACCGACCGCTTCGCTCACACGGCAGGCTCACTCTCAAGCCCGGCCACGCATGCCTTCGCCATCACGCCTGCAGACGGAGACGACCTGCCGGAGACCACACGGGCGATCTATGTCGGTGCGGGCGGCGCGATCGCGCTTCGCATGCAGTCGGGCGCCTTTGTCACGATGGCAGGCGTGCCGCAGGGCACGCTGCTGCCCTTGCGCGCCGACCGCATCCTTGCCACCGGCACGACGGCATCCGGTCTCGTCGGGCTCGTATGAGGCTTTTGTTTTGCCGCACTGTCCGGCGCCGAAGCAATCCCGCTTCGGCTGGAATTGCTCCGGGACTCAGACGGGTTCCGGCAGTGACGGCTTGATGACGAAGGGCACAACGCTGTCTTCCGTCATGCTCGGGCTTGTCCCGAGCATCTGCACGCAGTGATTTCCTTGACGGCCGCAGATCCTCGGCACAAGGCCGAGGATGACGGTTCACGGTCAGACGGCTTCCCAGCCGTCCTTCTCGCTGGCGCGGTAAATCGCGTCGATGAAGGCCTGGTTGGCGCGCGAGTTTTCGAGCGTCACCACGGCATCCTCGCCGCCGGTGGCCGCGCGCGAAAATGCTTCGGCCTGAAGCTTGTACTGGCGCGTATCCTGAAAGCGGAAGAGCTGCGACTGGCTGTGGTTCTGGTTGGTCAGAGCCACTTCCTGGCGGCCGTAGCGCTCGGCATTGAAGGGCGAGGTCACTTCAATCACGCCCTCGTCACCGTGGAACACCATGGCCTGGCGTGCCGCAAGCTGGGTAGAGATGTAGAAGGACAACTCGAATGTGCCGAAGTCGGCCCGGACGCTCGAATAGATATCGGTGCCGAAGGTCAGATCGCGCTCCGTCGTCGCCTGCACCCGCTGCGGCTCGATGCCGGTCGAGAAACGGGTGGCCATGGTCGGGTAGACGCCGATGTCGGGAAGACCGCCGCCGCCGAGCGCGGGAATATTGCGCATGTTGGCCGGGTCGCGATTGAAATAGGTAAATGCGCCCTGCACATGCCGGAGACGGCCGATAGCGCCCTCGGACAGCAAAGCCCGCACCTTGTGCCAGACGGGGCTGTAGGTGATCATATAGGCTTCCGAGATCAGCACACCGGTGCGGTCGCGCGCCTCGATCAGCCGGTCGATCTCCTGCGCTTTCAGGGCGATCGGCTTTTCGCAAAGCACATGCTTGCCGGCTTCGGCAGCCCGGATCGACCACTCCACATGCTGGGCGGTGGGCAGGGGAATATAGACCGCATCGATCACGTCGGAAGCGAGCATATCCTCGTAGCTCGCAAAGGCGTGCGGCACGGAAAACCGGTCGGCCATGGCGCGGGCGCGGGCGCCGTCGCGGCTGGCAATGGCGGTGACGACGCAGTTTTCTGCGTCCTGAATGGCGGGGACAACCGCGTCGCGACCGATCTTGGCGGTCGACAGAATTCCGAACCTCAACATGACATGCTTCTCCCTGATTTTGCGCGGGACTATGTCATGAGAGGCGGGCACTGTCTGTCTCGCCACGTCCGCATCGTCGGGCTTCCCCATGTTTTTGGTTTCGCTTTTGGATGGTCCGCCGTACCTTTTGCCGCCGTCCACCTGTCAGGCGGCGGTCAGTGTCCCTATGTCGAGGGTCAGGGCTGCGGCCCGAACCCTCGTGATCCGAGAGCAAACCGGAGAGTTTTCATGGAAAAGAGACAGCTTGGCCGCACAGGTCTGGCCATCGCGCCGCTGGTGTTCGGAGGCAATGTCTTCGGCTGGACGGCGGACGAGACGACGTCCTTCCGACTGCTCGATGCCTTCTTCGATGCAGGCTTCACCGCCATCGACACGGCAGACGTCTATTCCGCTTGGGTGCCAGGCAATCAGGGCGGCGAGTCCGAGACGATCATCGGCAAATGGCTGCGCCAGACGAAGCGCCCGCGCGACGAAATCGTCATCATCACCAAGGTCGGTTCCGACATGGGAGAGGCGCGCAAGGGCCTTTCGGAGACGTGGATCCGCAAAGCCGTGGACGACTCGCTGCTGCGCCTGAACACCGATCACATCGATCTCTATCTCTCGCACTGGCCGGATGCCGAGACGCCTTACGAGGAAACGCTGGGCGCATACGACGCGCTCGTGAAACAGGGCAAGATCCGCGCCATCGGTGCATCCAACCTCGATGCGGCCCAGCTGCGCCAGTCGCTCGACGTCGCCACGCAAAACAACCTGCCGCGCTACGACGTGCTTCAGCCGGAATACAATCTCTACGACCGCTCGAGCTTCGACGGTGCGCTCCGCAATCTCTGCATCGCGGAGGAGATCGGCGTCATCACCTATTTCAGCCTCGCCTCCGGCTTCCTCTCGGGCAAGTACCGCTCGCACAAGGACCTCGAAGGCAAGGCGCGCGGCAAGGGTGTCGAAAAGTATCTCGATGGCCGCGGCATGCGCATTCTCGGCGCGCTGGACGAGATCGCGGCGGAGAAGCAGGCGACGCCGGCGGAAATCGCGCTGGCCTGGATCATGGCACGCCGCGGGGTGACGGCGCCGATTGCGAGCGCCACGAGCCTCGAACAGCTGCAGAGCCTGACGCGATCTGCCGATATCGATCTCTCCGAGGAGGATTGCCAGCGGCTCAACGAAGCGAGCGAATAGTTGACGTGCGGGCATGCCTGTCTAAGCTGATGCTTTCGGCGCGCTTCGGATGAGGAAAACGCAATGGCGAAAGAGATCTTCGTTTCCTACGGTATCGATGTGGATGCGGTGGCTGGCTGGCTCGGGTCCTATGGCGGCGAGGACAGCCCCTGCGACATCTCGCGTGGCGTCTTTGCGGGCAAGGTGGGGAGCGTCCGTCTTCTGAAGATGTTCGAGAAATGGGGCATCAAGACCACCTGGTTCATTCCCGGCCATTCCATCGAGACCTTCTGGGACGAGATGAAGGCGGTGGCCGATGCGGGTCACGAGATCGGCATGCATGGCTACAGCCATGAAAACCCGATCGCCATGACGCCGGAGCAGGAAGAGGCAATCTTCGACAAATGCGTCGATCTGATCACGCAGCTCTCCGGCAAGCCGCCGCGCGGCTATGTCGCGCCGTGGTGGGAGTTCGGTTCCAAGACCAACGCTCTCCTGAAGGAGAAAGGCATTCTCTACGACCACTCCCTGATGCACAACGATCACTTCCCCTATTACGTCACCGTGGGCGACGAATGGACGAAGATCGACTATTCGCAGCACCCCTCCACCTGGATGAAGCCCTATGTGGCGGGGCCGGAGACGGACCTGATCGAGATCCCGGCTTCGTGGAATCTCGACGATCTCCCGCCGATGATGTTCATCAAGGCAGCGCCCAACAGCCACGGCTTCGTCAGCCCGCGCGATCTGGAACAGCAATGGCTCGACCAGTTCGAATGGGTCTACGAGAACTACGACTACGCCGTCTTCCCGATCACCATCCACCCCGACGTCTCGGGCCGGCCGCATGTGCTGAAAATGCACGAGCGCCTGTTCGAGACGCTGAAAGGCTATGACGGCGTGAGGTTCGTGACGATGGAGGAGATCGCGCAGGATTTCGCCACGCGCTTCCCACGTTCCGGAACGGAGCGGCCGCAGCCCTGACATGTGCGGCCTCTGCGGTGCCTTCGCGAATGCCGACCACTGGAGCCAGGGCGGCGACGTGGCGCTCGTTATGCCCGCTGCCGAGCGCATGCGGCAGGCGGCTGCCGCCAACTGGGTGCTGAGCGCCCGTGGCCTGAAGCTGTCGGTCTGGGCCGACCGTTTCGTGCTGCGGGGGCCGACGGGCAAGAGCGTCGTGGTCGATCACCTCGGCGCCCTGTGGCCGGCGGCAGACAGTCTCGGCGGCCACGTCGATCCGCTTGACCCTGTCTTGATGGCGCGGCTGGAGGACGCGCAATGACGCGCGACCTGATCACCGCCAATGTGCTGACCGGTTTTCTGGGTGCCGGCAAGACGACGCTGCTCAACCGGCTGCTATCAGGGCCGGACCTCGGCGACACCGCCGTCATCATCAACGAGTTCGGCGATATAGGCCTCGACCATCTTCTGGTGGAAAAGGTCGATGGCGATATCGTGCTGCTGAAGAGCGGCTGCGTCTGCTGCACGGTTCGTGGCGATCTGAAGGACGCCGTGCTTTCGCTGTTCGAGCGCCGTGCGCGCGGCGACATCCCGCCCTTCCGGCGGCTGGTCATCGAAACGACGGGGCTTGCCGATCCCGCGCCGATCATCGCGACGCTCGCCGCCGATATCATGCTCAAATATCATTTCGCCATCGGCAATGTCGTCACGGTCCTCGACGTGCCGAACGGCCTGCACAATCTCCAGACCTTCGAGGAGGCCGCCCGTCAGGTGGCGCTGGCCGACCGCATCGTTCTCACGAAGACCGATCTTGCGACGGCTGATGCCTGCGCGGCGCTGCGCGCGGCCGTGGAGGCGATCAACCCCGCTGCCATTGTCACCTCAGGTGACGAAAGCGGCGCGGCTGCCCGACTGCTGACGCAGGATATTCACGATCTTGGCTCCCGACCTGCGGAGGCGCGGCGATGGGTAACCTCCGCACGGCATGGCGACCACCGGCACACGAGCCCGGACCGCAACCGGCACGGCGAGATCCGTGCTGTGTCGCTGACGATGGATCGCCCCATCGCCTGGGCCCGCTTCTCGCTCTGGCTGTCACTGCTGGTGCACCGGCATGGCACGCGCATTCTGCGGCTGAAGGGCATCCTCGATGTGGAGGGTGCGGCGTCCCCCGTCGTGGTGCACGGCGTCCAGCATCTCATTCATCCGCCCTTTCACCTGGGCGACTGGCCCTGCGAAAGAGCGAGCCTGCTTGTCGTCATCACCGACGGCGATCTTGGCGATCTCCAGCGTTCCTTTAGCGCATTCATGGGCATGCGGGCCGAAGCGCATGTCGGGATCACGACGAGCTTGTAGTTCGGCTTTCGGTTGATGGATGGCAAGGTCATCGTTCGCCCTCTCCTTCGTCATGCTCGGGCTTGTCCCGAGCATGACGAAGGAGAGGGCGAACGTCTCAAGGAACATGATCCTTCAGATCGCGGACAAGGTAGCAGATGCCCGGCACAAGGCCGAGCATGACGGCGGGAGTTGGCGCCAGCGCTGTGGCACCGTGCTTATCCGCGCAGAACGCCGCCGGTGGTCTTCGTGACATTGGCGAGGATCCTGGCGGTGAGGGCATCGAAGTCCTCGTCGGTCAGCGTCCGGTCTGCCGGCTGGATGACGACCTCGACCGCAACCGATTTCTTCTCTTCGCCGAGAGACGCGCCTTCGAAGACGTCGAAGACGGTGACGCCGGCAATCAGCTTGCGGTCGGCACCCGACGCTGCCTTCACGATGGCGGCTGCTTCGACCGTCCGATCCACCACGAAAGCGAAGTCGCGCTTCACGGCCTGGAACGGCGAAAGCTCGAGCGCGGGCTTGGTGCGGGTCGCCTTCTTCTTCGGCTCGGGCAGGGCGTCCACGAACACCTCGAAGCCCGCAAGCGCGCCGGAGACATCCAGCGCCTCCAGCGTCTTCGGGTGGAACTCGCCGAAGAAACCGAGCGTGATCTTCGGGCCATATTTGATGGTGCCGGAGCGGCCCGGGTGGAACCAGCCCGGCGCGCCCGCCTCGATCTGCACATTGGCCATGGGCACGCCGCAGGCCTCCAGCACCGCGAGCGCATCGGCCTTGGCGTCGTAGACATCCACCGGCTTGCCGCCGCCGCGGGCAGCATTCGACCAGGCACGACCCGCACCGGCAAGGCTCGCCGTGCCGCGCCGGATCCCGCCGGCCACGCGACGCTGCCCCTCGGGCCGGTCGTTTTCATAGGTGCCGGACACCTCGAAGATCGCGACGTCGCCATAGCCCTTGTCGGCATTGCGCTGCGCGGCCGTCAGCAGGCCGGGAAGCAGCGAGGGCCGCATGTCCGACATATCCGCCGCAATCGGGTTGGAGAGGGCAAGCGCCGGAGCGCCGCCGCCAAAGAGGGTCGCCTGTGCCTTCGGAATGAAGGACCACGTGACGGCTTCCAGCATGCCGCGTGCGGCGAGCGCCCGCTTTGCCAGCCGCGTGCGGATCTGCAGCGTGGTGAGAATACGCGTATTGACCGACACGTCACGTTCGAGCGGGACCGGCTTGATATGATCGACGCCATGGATGCGCATGACCTCCTCGACCAGATCCGCCTTGCCATCCACATCGGGACGCCAGGAGGGAACCGTCACGGTGAACCGTCCGTCTTCCGCGCCGTTCTCGACGGTGAAGCCGAGGCCGCGCAGGATGGCGACGCTCTCCTCCGTGCCGACATCCAGCCCCGTGAGGCGCTTGACTTCGGACACCGGAAAATCGATGGCTTTAGGCGCTGTTTTCGGCCCCTCGACGATATTGGCCTTGGCCGGCGTGCCGCCACACAGTTCCAGCACCAGTTCCGTCGTGCGGTCCAGACCCGGCACCATATAGGCCGGATCGACGCCGCGCTCGAAACGGTAGCGCGCATCCGTGATGATCCCGAGGCTGCGGCCGGTGCGGGCAATGTTCATCGGGTCCCAGAGGGCCGACTCGATCAGCACGTTGGTCGTGTTTTCGTCACAGCCGGAATGCTCGCCCCCCATCACGCCGCCGATCGACTCCAGACCGTTCTCGTCGGCAATGACGACCGTGTTCGGCGTCAGCGTATAGGTCCGCTGGTCGAGCGCGAGAATGGTTTCGCCTTCCACCGCGCGACGCACGGTGAGATCGCCCTTCACCTTGGCGGCATCGAAGACGTGCATCGGCCGGCCCATGTCGAAGGTCATGTAGTTTGTGATATCGACCAGCGCATTGATGGGGCGCAGGCCGATGGCGAGCAGCCGCTTCTGCATCCAGGCCGGGCTCGGCCCGTTCTTCACACCGCGCACGAGCCTCAGCGAGAAGCCGGGGCAGAGATGTTCGTCCTCGCCGAGGTCGAGGCGGACCTTGACCGGCGTTTCGCCATCGATCGGGAACGCCGGCGCCTGCCGCGTCTTCAGCGTGCCGAGGCCCGACGCTGCGAGATCGCGGGCGATGCCGTGAATGCTGGTGCAATCCGGCCGGTTCGGGGTCAGGTTGATCTCGATGATCGGATCGTCGAGCCCGGCATAGGCGGCAAAGCTCGTGCCCACCGGGGCATCCGCCGGCAGATCGATGATGCCGTCATGGCTGTCGGACATCTGCAACTCGCGCTCCGAGCACATCATGCCCCGGCTTTCCACACCGCGAATGTTGCCGACGGCGAGCGTCACGTCGATCCCCGGCACATAGGCGCCCGGCGCCGCAAAAGCCCCGATCAGCCCCTCGCGCGCATTCGGCGCGCCGCAGACGACCTGCACGGGCTTTTCCGTGCCGATATCGACCATCAACACCTTTAGCTTGTCGGCCTGCGGATGCTTTTCGGCCGACAGGACCCGGGCGATGACGAAGGGTCTGAACGCCGCCTTGTCATCGACATCCTCGACCTCAAGCCCGATGGCTGTCAGGCGCGTGCAGATCTCGTCGAGCGAGGCATCGGTATCAAGGTGGTCCTTGAGCCAGGAGAGTGTGAATTTCATGATTTTCGTTCTTTGAAAAGCAGACACGTTGCCAGAAGCTGACGGTCTGAAGGTTGTAACTGGTCGAGCAGATGAATCACGATTTCCGCATCGTTAAGGAGTGCCTCGGCTTCATCGAGGGGAAAAAGTGCTTTGTCCGGAGACGAATAATCTGCCCGGTGCCGCTCCTCCTTAAGGCGGAGGATCAAAGGGCCGAGCGTTTTCATGACCGCATGGTCTTTCAAGGGTGATTGCGCCAGCGCGTTCGTCAACGGTCCGTGATCAAGCGCTCTGTAGACGCGCTGATAGGAGAGATCTTTGCGCGACGCATCGGGAAGCAGCGACTCGGCGCAGAGTTTTGCCATCTTGTGGAACACGGCATAATAGGCCGTGCTTACGGCGCGGCGTCGGAACGCTGCGCTTTTTGGGCTAGAATCGAGCAATGACCACGCGGCAGCCAGCATGGCATTCACCATCTCGCGTGATGCCATGTCAGTCCTCATCGCCATCGTCGGCCGGATCAGCGGCCTCTGGTCCGGATGGCGTGGTCAGGAAGATGATCCGCTCCTCGCCCTCCGATCTCAAGGCTGCGTGAGCGGCGTCCATTGCGGAGATGCGCTTTTCTGCCGGAACCGCCCTTGCGACATGGGCGACGACACGAAGGATGGGGAGGCCGTCGGCGGTTTCATCCTCGCGCACATCAATGCTGTGGAACCCGTAAGCCATCAAGCCTTCGCTGAGGACCGGAGAAAGGAGGTGCCGCAATTGATCAGTACGCAGGAATTTTGCATGAACGTTCATCACGTCCTCCTTTCGCTCGTCAATGTTCTCTTAGTCTATCACCCGCTCAACCCCCCGAACAGCGTCGGCATGTCGAGCGGGCGGAAGCCGTAGTGGGACATCCAGCGGACGTCGGCATCGAAGAAGTTGCGCAGGTCCGGCATGCCGTATTTCAGCATGGCGATGCGGTCGAGGCCCATGCCCCAGGCAAAGCCCTGGTAGACGTCGGGATCGAGACCGCCGGCGCGCAGGACGTTCGGGTGCACCATGCCGCAGCCGAGGATCTCCATCCAGTCGGTGCCCTCGCCGAACTTGACGATCGGTCCCGACGAACGGTCGCACTGGATGTCCACCTCGAAACTCGGCTCGGTGAAGGGGAAGAACGAGGGCCGGAAGCGCATGGTGACGCTGTCGACCTCGAAGAACGCCTTGCAGAACTCTTCCAGCACCCAGCGCAGATTGGCGACATTCGCCTTGGTATCGACCACGAGGCCTTCGACCTGATGGAACATCGGCGAATGCGTCGCGTCGGAATCCTGCCGGTAGGTCTTGCCGGGAATGATGATCCGGATCGGCGGCTTTTGCGTCTCCATCGTGCGCACCTGCACGGGCGAGGTATGCGTGCGCAGCACCTTGCGCGCACCGCTTTCGTCCGGCGGGAAAAAGAATGTGTCGTGCATTTCGCGGGCAGGATGGCCTTCCGGGAAATTCAGGGCGGTGAAATTGTAATAGTCCGTCTCGATGTCGGGACCTTCCGCAATCGAGAAACCCATGTCGGCGAAGATCGCGGTGATCTCGTCGGTGATCTGGCTGATCGGATGGATGCGGCCACGCTCGGCTGGCGAGGCGCGCACCGGCAGTGTCACATCGACGGTCTCGCGGGCGAGGCGCTCGGCGATGGCTGCGTCCTTCAGATCCGCCTTCCGGGCTGCGATTGCCTCGCCAACGACCGTCTTCAGAGCGTTGATCGCTGCGCCACGCGTCTGGCGCTCCTCCGGCGTCATCGTGCCCAGCGTCTTCAGAAGTTCGGAGATCGAGCCCTTCTTGCCGAGCGCTGAGAGGCGCACCGCCTCGATCGCGGCCTCGCTGTCGGCAGAGGCGATCTCGCCGAGAAGAGTGCTTTGCAAAGTGTCGAGGTCGCTCATTCGTCTTCTGCCTTGTCGATGGGGCGTGTTCAAAAACGGAAAAACCCGCGCTAGCCTGCCAGCGCGGGTTTCCCAAAGTCTTCAGTCGTCAGGGAAGCGCTGGCTTACTTGACCGCGCTTTCAAACTCGTTCTTCGTGCCGGCGTCCTTCAGGTAGGCCAGAGCCGACTTGGAGGCTTCGATCAGCGCGCCGAAGGCAGCGGCATCATGGATGGCCATGTCCGAGAGAACCTTGCGGTCGACTTCGATGCCGGCCTTGTTCAGGCCGTCGATGAAGCGGCCATAGGTCAGGCCGTGCTCGCGGACGGCAGCGTTGATACGCTGGATCCAGAGCGCGCGGAAATTGCGCTTGTTGACCTTGCGGTCGCGGTAGGCGAACTGCTTGGAACGATCGACGGCAGCCTTGGCTGCACGGATGGTGTTCTTGCGGCGGCCGTAGAAGCCCTTGGCTGCCTTCAGAACCTTTTTATGCTTTGCATGTGCGGCTACGCCGCGCTTTACACGTGCCATGGTATGATCTCCTTAAAATCCAAAAGTGCCAGACGTCTCAGAGACCGTTGGGCAGGTAGTTCTTGATGACCTTCTTGCCATCGGGCTCGGCCAGCACCATCGTGCCGCGGGCGTCGCGAATGAACTTGTTGGACCGCTTGATCATGCCGTGGCGCTTGCCGGCGGCAGCTGCTACGACCTTGCCGGTCGCGGTGATCTTGAACCGCTTCTTGGCAGAGGACTTCGTCTTCATCTTGGGCATTTTGCTACTCCATTCTGAATTATGTGAGGGGACTGACGAGGTCTCCTCCAGCGTAAAAGAACGGCCACGGCATGCCCTGCCGGACCGTTCGGACGGCGGCTTATAACCGCAGGACGGCTAAAGAGCAACAGGGCGGCTGCGGGATTCTCGCCAATGGATCTTCAATGCGCCGAGCGTCGGGCTGCCATAAAGGGCAGGATCAGCGACAGCCCGGTGCCGACGAGGGCGGAAACGACGATCAGGAGATGCGTGTTGATGCTGGCGCTGGCGAGCACCTCCAGCATATCGGGCGACCGCGAGGCGCCGAGCGCGGCCGCACCGGCGGCAATGCCCGCCGGATAGGTTCCCACGCCCGCGGGCGCATGGACCGGGAGAACGGAGGAAATCTCGCCGCCGAGCGCGCCCCCGACGCTCGCCGATATCGGCCCGACGCCCATCAGGCCGAGGATCCAGGCGAGAACCGCGACCTTGATGCCCCAGTTGAAGATGGTGAGGAACCAGGCGCGGACGAAGGCGGCGAGATCGGAAGGAATGCCGGCGTCGATCTCGTCGACGATCCGGTCGAGCTTTGCCGGAACATGCCGTCTTGCCAGCGCGACGAGGCGTGTGCGCAAGGGAAAGAGCAGGATCGGCAGAAGCAGGAACAGCAGCCACAGGGTGCCGGCGACGACGGGTTGTGCTGCCATGACGACAAGGCCCAGCCCGCCCGCAGCCAGGAGAGCATGCAGGTCGAGCAGGCGCAGGACGAGAAGCGCCGAGGCGCCGCGCGCCAGCGGCACGCCGAATTCCGAACGCATCAGCAGAGGGAAGCTCGTTTCCCCGGATCGCAGCGGCATCATGATGTTCAGGAGATTGTGGATCTGCGTGACACGGAACAGGGCGAGAAAGCGGCCGCGGGTCTCGTTTCTGAAATAGTCCTGCATGCGGTGGGTACGGATGAAATAGGTGGCGACGAGCAGCGACAGCGCCACCAGCCCGGTACCGGCACCCACATGCTGCCATCGCGACAGGATCTCGCCCCAGCCGAGAAACCATTGGAGAAAGACGGCATAGAGTACGATGACACCGAGGGCGATCAGCGGCACGCGGTTGTGGTTTCTGGACGCCTGCATGCTCGATCGTCTCCTGGCTCGCCCGCAGCCGCGAGCCGCGGATTGCTCCTCGAAGGCGCCTGCTATAACAGAAGCCCGGGAAAAACCAGATATGTCCGGAGTACCAGGTGCTGGAAGCCACGTCAGAAACAGCGATAATTGCGGGAACCGCAGGCGAGGTCGAGCTTTCGATCCTGATCCCGGTCTGCAACGAAGAAGAGAGTATTGCGCCGCTTTTCGAAAAGATCTGCGATGCGATGCAGGATTTCGGCAAACCCTGGGAGCTGATTATCGTCGATGACGGCTCGACAGATGCGACGCTCGTCAACGTCCGCAAAGAGTTTGCCCGGCCGGGGCTCGATCTGCGGATCGTCGAGTTCCAGCGCAATTTCGGCAAGGCCGCGGGACTGCAGGCGGGCATCGACGTGGCGCGTGGCCGCCTGCTCGTCACGCTCGACGGCGACCTTCAGAACGACCCCTACGATATTCCGCGGATGGTCGCCGTTCTGGAAGAGCGCGGCCTCGATCTCCTCTGCGGCTGGCGCAAGGCGCGACAGGACGGGCTGGTCCTGCGGCTGATCCCGTCCTGGTTTGCAAACCGGCTCATCCGCAAGATCACCGGCGTGCACATCCACGATTACGGCTGCGGCCTGAAGCTCTACCGGACGGCCATCCTCCGGCAGATCCGCATTCTCGGCGGCATGCACCGGTTCATTCCCGCCTGGATCGCGACCGTCGTGCCGACGTCGCGCATCGGCGAGATGGTGGTGAACCACTATCCGCGCCAGTTCGGCGAATCCAAATACGGGATATCGCGCACGTTCCGCGTCTTCCTCGATCTCCTGTCGGTGCTGTTCTTCATGCGCTTCCGCCAGCGTCCGGCCCAGTTCTTCGGCTCCATCGGGCTCGTCTTCGGCGCGGTCTGCGGCCTCATGTTCCTTTATCTCGGCTGGGCGAAATTCGTGCTGGGGCAGGATATCGGCACCCGGCCGATGTTCATCACCGCCGTCATGCTCTTCATCGCGTCTGTGCAAATGATCACCACCGGCATCGTGGCGGAAATGCTGGCGCGCATGCAGGTCGGGGAGACCAACTATATCGTGCGCAGCATTCATGGCCGGGACGACTGAGGTGATCGAAGCATTGTCGCGCCGTCGCGGGCTGCTCTACGGGCTGCTCGTTCTTTACTTCCTCATCAATATCGCACTCCGGCTCTCTCTGCCGTCTTCGCTGGAACTCGACGAGGGGCAGCAGTTGTTCCTCGCGCAGTGGCTGGCGGTTGGCTACGACAGCCAGCCGCCGTTCTACAACTGGCTGCAATACGGCGTCGTCCAGCTGCTGGGCGATACCGTGCTGGCCCTGTCGCTTCTCAAGAATGCGATGCTGTTTGGCTGTTACGGGCTGGTGGGCCTGACGGCGGCGCGGATCATCCGCAATCCCGTTCTCGTCGTCATCGCCGTGCTCGGGCTCTTGACCGTGCCGCAGATCGTCTTCGAGGCGCAGCGCGACCTGACGCATACGGTGGCCGTGCTCTTTGCGGCCTGCCTTTTCGTCTATGCGCTGGTCGCAACCTTACAGCGGCCGACCGCCGGCCATTATGCGCTGACGGGGCTTGCGATCGGGCTCGGTGTCATCGCGAAGTACAATTTCGTCCTTCTTCCCTTTGCGGCCCTTCTCGCCGTCCTTCTCGATCCCGTGTTCCGCCGGCGCCTGTTCGATGTGCGGCTGGTTCTGACGGCCGTGATCGCCGTGGCCATCGTGACCCCGCATGGCTTGTGGTTCGTCGAGCATCTCCAGACGGCGACGGACCGCACGCTCGGCAAGCTGATGCAGGATGGCGATATCAGCCGTCTGGAGCAGATCGGCGACGGTTTGCTCTCGCTCGCGCAGGCGCTGATCGCCTTTTCGTTCGTCACGATCGGTATATTCGCCGCCGTATTCGGCCGGCAGTTGCGCGCCGCGTGGCGCGCGCAAAGCACCTGGTCGCGGCTGATCGGCCATATGCTTCTCGTTCTCGTTGCAGCGCTCGTGCTGCTGGTCGTGGTCGGCGGCGTCTCCCATATCAAGGATCGGTGGCTGACGCCGTTCTTCTTCCTGCTGCCGGTCTATCTCGCGCTGAAGATCGATCTTCTGGACCAGCCTCTCGGCTCAGGGCCGAAACACTTCGGCCGGATCGCCATTCTCATCATGGTCGTCGTTCCCCTGCTCCTCTTCGCGCGCGTGCCGGCGGCACGGCTGACCGGTGAGTACAAGAAGATCAACGTTCCCTACCAGCCGGCGATCGAGGCAATTCTTGCGACCGGGCGCCACCGCCCGACGCTGATCGCGACCGTCGAACAGCAGATGGCCGGCAATCTTCGCCTCAACGCGCCAGGCATTCCGGTCATGATCCCCGGCTACGAGGCCTTCCAGCAGCCGGTGGCCTTCGATGCCGAGCATCCGTTGCTGATGATCTGGCGCGACGATGGCGAAGCGGATGCGCCGATAGAGCCGCTGTTGCAGGACTGGTACGACGCGTATATCCGCGCCGTCACGGGCGGAGCCACACCAAACCCGATCGAGGCGCATGACATCGCGCTGCCCTACCATTACGGCCGGCCGGGGGACCTCTATCATTTCCGCTATGCCTGGGTGTACCCGCCGGCGCCGTGACGGCAAGCCTGCGAAAACGACACGAAAAAGCCGTCCGGGACGATGTCACGTACGGCTTTTGAAGGTCGGTCGGGATGTGCCAAAGCCTATCCCGGCCGCACGCTTATCTCGGTGCGAGCACCATCATCATCTGGCGGCCTTCGAGCTTGGGCTCGGCTTCGACCTTGGCAATGGTCGTGGTGTCTTCCTTGACCTGGAGCAGAAGCTTCATGCCGAGTTCCTGGTGCGCCATTTCGCGACCACGGAACTTCAGCGTCACCTTGACCTTGTCGCCTTCCTCGAAGAAGCGGTTCATCGCGCGCATCTTCACCTCGTAGTCGTGGGTGTCGATGTTCGGACGCATCTTGATCTCCTTGATCTCGATGATCTTCTGCTTCTTGCGGGCTTCGGCGGCTTTCTTCTGGGTCGCGTACTTCATCTTGCCAAGATCGAGGATCTTGCACACCGGCGGTTCGGCGTTCGGCGAGATCTCGACGAGATCGAGGCCGGCTTCCTCTGCCATGCGGAGTGCCTGGTCGGTCGGCACGATGCCCTGGTTGCCGCCCTCGGCATCAATCAGCTGGATCCGGGGAACGCGGATCTCCTTGTTGGAACGGGGGCCGTCCTTGACCGGGGCATCATTTTTGAAAGGTCTGCGAATGGTCGTACTCTCCTCGAGTTGTTGACGACGTTTTGATATCTGACGAGGCAGGATCCGAAGGCGGCGCTGGCCGCGGGATTGTCTGGATCGTTTGAGGCGACGTCTTTACCACAGGTCGGAAAGAAAATCACCACCTGTCATGCGCCCGCAAAATCTGTTTTAGAAGATTTTCGGCCACCTCTTTGCTGACTGCGTCGCCTCGGAAGGAACGGATATGTCGCTTACACCCCAGCTTGTCCAGCCGGAGACCCTCGATGTCGGAAAAGACGACGCCAAGCGGCGCATCGCCTACATCCTTCACCCCGCCACCGACGAGACGAAGCCGACCCTCGTCTGGCTCGGCGGGTATCGATCCGACATGAGCGGCACGAAGGCGGTGGAGATCGAGCGTCATGCACGCGAGACGCGCTGCGCCTGCCTGCGGCTGGATTACTCCGGCCATGGCGCGTCCGGCGGCGCATTTCGCGAGGGCACGATCTCGCGCTGGCTGGAGGAAAGCCTCGCCGTGATCGACCGGACGGTCCGTGGCCGGATGATCCTCATCGGCTCGTCCATGGGAGCCTGGATCGCGCTGCGCGCTGTCCAGACCCTGCGCGCCCGGGGTGAAGGGCAGCGCCTCGCTGGCCTCGTGCTGATCGCGCCCGCGCCGGATTTCACGGTCGATCTGATCGAGCCGAACCTGACGGAGGCGGAGCGGGCGTCGCTCGCCGAGCGCGGCTACTTCGAGGAGCCGACGCCCTACGGGCCTGATGCCAACATCTACACGGCCGCGCTCATCGAGGATGGACGTGACAACGTGGTTCTCTCCGGCATGATCGAGACGGGATGCCCGATCCATATCCTCCAGGGCATGGCGGACCCGGATGTGCCCTTTGCCCATGCCCTGAAGCTGATGGAACACCTGCCCGCCGACGATGTCGTCATGACGCTCATCGGCGACGGCGATCACCGCCTGTCCCGCCCGGAAGATATCGAGCGGATCCTTGCGGCGATCGACGGCCTGATGGCGGCTTGATCTCGCCCGGCTTCAGGCGCGTGCGTTGACGAGCGTGGCAAGCTTGCGGGCCTGCTGGAGGCAGGCCGGCTGCTGGTCGAGGAAGCGGCCCGAGTCGATTTCCATGATCAGCGTCGTATCGGGCAGGAAGGTCAGCTCGGAGAAGATCTCCTCCCAGGCGATGTCGCCCCAGCCGATCGGCAGGTGCAGGTCGCCGATGCCGAGCGCCGTTGCCTCGGCCGGGTGGTAGAACGTCTTCCTCGTATAGGGCAGGCCGAAGCTGTCATGGACATGCAGATGGCCTGTGACGGGCGCCATGGCGCGCAGTTCGTCGCGGAAATCGAGGCCCTTGAAGGTCGATTCGATATAGGCGTGCGAGAAGTCGATCAGCGCCACGACATTGTCGGAGCCGACGGCCCGCACCGTCTCGGCCACCTGGCTCGGCGTCTGGCGGTATTGCCCGCTTTCGGTCGTGAAGATGTTTTCGAGCACGATGCGCACGCCGTAACCGCGTGCGACCTCGCCCATCTCGGCCAGCGCATCGCGCTCCATCCGGTCGAGATCTGCCCCGTTCTCCTCCGGGCCGAGAAGGGCGGCACCCGAATGATGCACGAGGATGCCGGCGCCGAGCCGGTCGCAAAGCTCCAGCATCGCCCGCACCACCTTTTTCTGGAGGTGGAGATGCTGGCGGTCCATGAAGTTGGAGATGATCTGCCCGTGCAAAGAGAGTTTCTGGAAGCCGTAAGGACGCACGATATCGGTGACGCGCCGGGTGCGATCCTCGATAATGCGGCCGCCGGCGATGATCTCTTCGGCATAGATGCCGATTTCGCAGGCATTGGCGCCCGTCTCGGCGATCTCGCGCAGCGAGGCGTCGAGCACCGACAGGTCGCCGTTGCCGGTCCGGTTGCAGAAGCCAATGGCGGAAATGATGTCGCTCATGGAAGAATCGTCCTCATCGTCTGTTGAAATCGGTTTGCCATCGCGAGGTTAGCCCACCGCGGTGCATGGGAACGTTCAAACGGCTTCCGCAGTCTGGCGAACGGGCTCGTATCGCCCGACGGAATGCGTCACGTCGAGACGGCGTCCGGTTTCCCGGTCGAAGACGTGCAGCTGGGCGGGCGGCAGGGCCAGTCCGATCAGATCGCCCGGCGCCACGCGGATATCGAGCGGGATGGCGGCTGCGAAGATGCGGCTGCCGAAGGCCACATGGATGATGCGCCCGGAGCCGAGTTCCTCGACGAAATCGACCCGTGCCGGCAGTCCCTCGCCGGCCGGCAGCACGCGGCACTCTTCCGGGCGAATGCCGAGCGTCACGTCGCGTCCGGCAAGGGCTGCCGCCATGGCGGAAGGGATCGGGATCGCCAGATGCTCGTGGCGCGCGACGGTGCCGGCCGCGTCGATGCTGGTATCGATGAGGTTCATCGGCGGCGCACCGATGAACGAGGCAACGAAGACGCTCGCCGGGCGGTGATAGATATCGAGCGGCTGGCCCACCTGCTCCACATGGCCCTTGTTCATGACGACCAGCTTGTCGGCCAGCGTCATCGCCTCCACCTGATCGTGCGTGACGAAGACGGAGGTCGCCGACAGGCGCTGATGCAGCTTGCGGATCTCGGCGCGCATGGTGACGCGCAGCGTTGCGTCGAGGTTCGACAAAGGCTCGTCGAAGAGAAACACGCCGGGCTCGCGGATGATCGCCCGGGCCATGGCGACGCGCTGTCGCTGCCCGCCCGAAAGGGCCGCGGGCTTGCGCTCCAGATAGTCGCCGAGCCCGACGATCTTGGCGGTTTCGGGAATGCGCACGCGGCGCTCCGCCTTGGGCACGCCCGCCACCTTTAGCGCATAGCCGATATTGTCGGCCACCGTCATATGCGGATAGAGCGCATAGTTCTGGAACACCATGGCGCAGCCGCGCTCCCGGGGTTCGAGCTTGTTGACGACGCGGCCGTTGATCTCGATCTCGCCGCCGGTGATGTCTTCCAGTCCCGCGATCATGCGCAGCAGCGTGGACTTGCCGCAACCGGAGGGGCCGAGGATGACGACGAACTCGCCGGAGGCGAAGGCAAGGTCGATGCCGTGCAGCGTCGCGGTCTTGCCGTAGGATTTGCGGACGGCCCGGATGGTGATGTCAGCCATGGGTGAAGCCTTTCTGTGTGGAGTGGCGGCTTTTCAGCGCCGGAATGTCATTTTTCGCTGGAGACGAGGCCGCGCACGAACCAGCGCTGGAGAACCGCGACGACGACGACGGGCGGCAGCATGATGATGAGGGAGCCCGCGAGCGTCACGTTCCAGTCCGGCGTACTGCCTTCGTCCGGCAGCAGCGAGACGAGCGACATCATCGTCGTCTTGTAGGCGGGATCGGTGATCATCAGCAGCGGCCAGAGATACTGGTTCCAGCCGTAGACGAACATGATGGTGGTCAGCGCCAGCATGTTGGTGCGCGACAGCGGCAGGAGCACATCGAAGAAGAACCGGATCGGCCCCGATCCGTCCATGCGAGCGGCTTCGGCAAGCTCGTCGGGCAGGGTCATGAAGAACTGCCGGTAGAGGAAAGTGCCGGTGGCCGTGGCGACCAGCGGCAGGGAGAGACCCGCATAGGAGTTCAGCAGGTTCCACTCGATCGTCACCGTAATGCCGGTGACCCAGGCGATCAGAAGACGGATCGGCTCGAACAGGTCCGCGGCGACCGCATAGGTCGGGACCACGCGCACTTCGAGAGGAAGCATCAGCGTGATGAACACGATCCAGAAGAAGAAATGCTTCAGCCGCGTGCGGAAGAAAACGATCGAAAATGCCGTGAGCGCCGACAGCGCGACTTTGCCGAAGGTGACGATGCTCGCCATGATGAAGCTGTTCAGCATGGCCGTGCCGAGATTCGCCCGCTGCCAGGCCGCCGCCATGTTCGCGATCAGCTGGTTCTGCGGCAGGAAGTTGAAGGGAACGGCGTTGACCTGCTGCACGGTCTGGCTGGCGCCGGCGACGATGACCGCGAAGGGACCGAGGAGAAGGAGAAAGCCGAGCGCCATCAGCACGTAGGTGAAGGCGTCGGCGTAAGGTGTGCGCTGGATCATGGTCGCCTCACTTGTAATGCACGCGCCGCTCGACGAAGCGGAACTGGATGAAGGTGAAGATCATGATGAGGCCGATGAGCACGATGCTCTGGGCCGAGGCGCCGGAATAGTTGAGGCCGCGGAAGGCCTCCTCGACGATGCGGTAGACCATGACCTCGGTGCCGTGGTTGGGGCCGCCATCCGTCGTGCGGGCGACGATGCCGTAGGTGTCGGCACCGACGAAGCCCTCGGTCATCATGGTGACGCTGAGGAAGAACAAGGTGGGCGCCAGCATCGGGATCTGGATGTCGATCGCCCGGCGGATCGGTCCGGAGCCATCCATCGCGGCCGCTTCGGTCAGCGACTTCGGCACGGACTGCAGGCCGGCCAGCAGGAAGATGAAGGTGTAGCCGGCCCATTTCCAGGCAAACACGACGATGACGAGGATCAGCGCGTGACTTCCGTATTTCGCGGGGTTCCAGAAATCGGGAAAGATGGAATTGACCGAGGCCATCAGCCCGCGTTCGGGCGACAGGATGAAGCGGAAGGCCATGCCCGCGGCAGGGCCGGCAATGGCGTAGGGCAGGATATAGAGAAAGCGCACGGCGCCCGAGCCCGGCAGCTGCCGATCCACGGCGAGCGCCAGCACGAGGCCGATGAAGATGGTGGAAAGCGTGCCGGCGAGCGCGAAGGTGAGGCTGACGACGACCGAGTTCCAGTAGAGCGGATCGGCAAACACGTCGCGGAAATTGGCAAGGCCGACGAACTCGGCAGAACCGCCGAAGGGCGGCTCCAGCGTAAAGGCCCAGCGCACGACGGCGACGGCCGGCCAGTAGAAGAACAGGGCGATCAGCGCGAGCTGCGGCAGGGCGAAGGCGGTCGGTATCCACCAGCTTCGAAAAACGGCGCGTTTGTCCATGATACGGGAACCTGAAAACAAGCGGAATGCGGGAAGCCTGCCGCGGGGCGCGGCAGGCTCGATGATGACGGGATCGCTTAGTTCAGCGTCTGGCCGCCATAGGTCTTTTCAAAGCGGCGCAGGATCGCGTTGCTGCGCTCGGCAGCCTGATCCAGCGACGTCTGCACGTCGGCGTTCTGCATGAAGATCGCTTCGAGCGCGGTGCCGACTTCCTTGCGGATCTGCGTGAAGCCGCCGAGGCGGATGCCGCGGGTGTTTTCGGAGGTCGGGGTGTAGGTCAGGCTGGCGATGGCCAGTTCACGACCCTTGTAGGGCGCCTTGTCGTAGAAGCCGTTGGCCTTCATGGCCTCGAAGCCGGACTTGGTGACGGGGATGTAGCCGGTGACGGTCGACCACCACTGCGCCATCTCCGGCGTGCCGAGATAGTTGAGGAACGCTGCGGCTCCCTTGTACTGTGCATCGGGAAGGCCGGCCATGACCCAGAGCGAAGCGCCGCCGACGAGCGAATTCCGACGCTCGGTGCCTTTCCAGACCGGAAGCATGGCGATCTCCCACTTCACGCCTTCCGGCAGCGTCTTGGCGATCGTGCCGTGATCGGCGACCGACGTCTGGATCATCTGGCAGGTCTGCGAAGTGAAGGCGGGGACGACGTCCATGCCGAGCTGCTTGGTCTTGATCACGACCAGCTTCTCGTCGGCCAGCTTCTTCAGGAACTTCACCTGATCCACGAACTTGGTCTTGTTGAAGACGACTTCGGCATCGAGGCCCTTGTAGCCGTTGGCCTGCGTTGCGATCGGCTGATTGTGGATGGCCGAGAACTGCTCCATCGTCGCCCAGGTGTCGAAGCTCATACCCATCGGGCATTCGTAGCCGGCAGCCTTCAGCTTGCGGGCGGCCTCTTCGACCTGTTCCCAGGTGTCCGGCTTGAAGTCGATGCCGGCCTTCTCGAAGGCGTCGACATTATAGTAGAACATGGCGGTGGACGAATTGAACGGGAAGGAATTCAGCTCGCCGCTGGCCGACGCGTAGTAATTGGCGATGCCGCCGAAATAGTTGTCCCAGTCGATCTTGTAGCCATTGTCGGCCATCAGCTTCTTGGCGGGGATGAAGGCCTTGGACAGCATCAGGTCCAGCGTGCCGGCATCGTAGATCTGCGCGATCGCGGGCTGCTTCTTGGAGCGATAGGCGGCAATCGTATTCTGCAGCGTGGTGTCGTAGGCGTTCTGCGAGGTGCAGACGACTTCGAAATCGCCCTGCGACTGGTTGAACTTCGAGCAGGCTTCCTGCACGCGCTCGCTGAGATCGCCCGTCAGGCCATACCAGAATTCGAACTTGGTCTTTTCCGCATGGGCCGGGGTGGTTGTGGCGGTGAGGGTGGTGGCGGCCAGAAGGCCCGCCAGGACGGATGTCAGAACGGAAATTTTCATTGTGTGCCTCTTGCAGGGACGGGAAGGCCTATCCGGGCTCAAGGCCTCGGATAAATCCTCGCCGCTGCTAGCAGCCGGGCATGACAGTCAGGCGTCGCTTGCGTTAAGGAATCATGACGGTCGAAAATGATGCAGCGCGGTGCGCGACATACCGGCAAGTGCATCGGACATTGCCGAAATACCGCGTTAACCTGTCTGAATACGCGTTAAGACGTCAAGAAAAATGTTAAAAAACAGGTGGTTATAAGAGGTGATGCGGAATTGCCTCCAATTTTAACCATATGAATCGATCCCCAAATCTTCAGATTGACGCAGGGGGAAGTTGGCTGTTAACTTTCTGTTAACGATTAGAGCGGTGCGCGCAGCCTTCAAGACGCGAAACCGGCGTTGTTGTCACTTTTCGAGCGGGGACCGGACGTCGCATGCTTTGCGGCGAAAGCATCCCTGCGCCACAGGGGATGTGCATGGCACAGATGACGGGGCTCAAGGGAATGGTCTTCGCACTCGCGAGCCTTCTCGTATCGGCAGGTGCCGCCGTACCGGCGCTTTCGGCAACGGCACTGTCCATGCAGACGGGCTCGATCACATCCCAGCCCATCGGCCACTACGAGTTCTGCAAGACGCATGCAGCCGAGTGCGACATTCGCACCCGCTCGACGCCCGCACCCCGCGTTACCGCCTATGGCTGGTCCGTCATCCGCGCCGTCAACGCCGATACCAACCATGAAATCACGCCGATGACCGATCTCGAGCTCTATGGCCGGGACGAAGTCTGGGCCTATCCGGAAACGGCCGGCGACTGTGAGGACTACGTTCTTCTCAAGCGCAAACGCCTCATGGAAAAAGGCTTTTCTCCGGCAGACGTACTGATCACCGTCGTGCGCAAGCCGGATGGCGAAGGCCATGCCGTCCTCACCGTGCGCGCCGCCCAGGGCGATTTCGTTCTGGACAATCTCGATGACGACGTGAAGCTCTGGACCAAGACGCCCTACCGCTTCCTCAAGCGCCAGGCCTCCTTCAACACGGGCCGCTGGGTCACCATCGAGAACGGCGCCGAAATCGTCGTGGGTTCGGTCGGGCGATGATGCTTGTCCGTTCTCTTCACCCTTAAGACGTCCGGGGACGGCTCAAGGGTGAAGAAGGACTGAACGCTCCCTTTCGTCATGCTCGGGCTTGTCCCGAGTATCTGCAACGATTTTTTGTTGACGTCAGCAGATCCTCGGCACAAGGCCGAGGATGACGTTTCGCGAGAGGAAACGGTGAGGGCGCCTGAGGGCGCCTCAGCTGTTCCCGATCAGAATACCCGCCCCCAGAACCAATCCGCCGCCGAGCACGACCTGAAAGGCCGCGCGTAGAAAGGGCGTTTCCATGAAGCGGTTCTGGATGAAGGCGATGGCCCAGAGTTCGATGAAGACCACGGCGACGGCGAGCGTGGTCGCGGTCCAGAAGTCCGGGATCAGATAGGGCAGGGCATGGCCGAGGCCGCCGACGGCGGTCATGATGCCGCAGGCAAGGCCGCGCTTCAGCGGAGAGCCGCGCCCGGAAATCTTGCCGTCGTCATGCGCCGCCTCGGTGAAGCCCATGGATATCCCTGCACCGACGGAGGCCGAAAGGCCGACGAGGAAGGTCTGCCAGGTATCCTGCGTTGCGAAGGCTGCGGCGAAAATAGGAGCGAGCGTCGAGACGGATCCGTCCATCAGGCCCGCAAGCCCCGGCTGGACATAGGTCAGAACGAATTGCCGCCGCGCCGTATCGTCCTCCGATGCCTTGACGTCGTCGGGAGCATGCCGCGCGCCCAGCATGCGGGCGATGTCCTCATGGCCTTCTTCGGCGAGAGCGAGATCACCAAGCAGCTTGCGCGTCTCGGCATCTCCGCAGCGCTTGGTGGCCTCGATATAGAAGTTCTGCGCTTGCCGCTCCATCGTCTCGGCTTCGCGCCGCATCTGGTCGAGCGTCAGGCTGCGCTGGAGCCAGTCCGGCTTCTGGCGGATAAAGCCGCTGACATGCTCCCGGCGGATGAGCGGTATTCGCTCCCCGAAGCGCCGGCGATGTATGTCGATCAGCATGTTGCGATGCGTATGCTCGACGGTCGCCATGTCCTCGAACACCTTGGCGGAGGCGGGAAAGGCAGCTCGGAGATGATCGGCATAGGCAAGGTAGATCCGCGCATCGTCTTCTTCGGACGATATCGCAAGCGCCAGGATTTCCTGCTCGCTCAGACTGTCGAAGGTGCGGCGGGAACGGGAGAAGAAGCTCGTCAGCATGGTCGGTCCTGAATTTAGAATAATTCTAAACTAGGCTCTTTGGCGATAAGTGCAAGAGCGAATGCGCAGCTGCCTTCCCACGACCTGTTGAACCGACGGAACGGGTGGACAGCACATCCGCAACGGCAAGGCTTCCGGCACCGCGCCCGGTCGAAGCCGACGCGGCAGGACTCGCAAGGGAACAAAACCACACGCTTCACGTTCATCTCGGCAATTTGAAATTATTGAACCCACGGAGAATGACAATGGACGTAAATGGCGTAGGCTGGCTCGCAGCAATCATCATCGGCGGCTTTGCCGGTTGGCTCGCAGAACAGTTCATGAAGTCCAATATGGGCGTGTTCATGAACATCATCCTCGGCATCATCGGTGCCGTCGTGCTCAACGCAATCCTCGCCGCTATCGGCGTATCGCTGGGTGCCGGCTGGATTGCCTACCTGATCACCGGCTTCATCGGTGCCTGCATCCTCATCGCCATCGGGCGAATGGTGCGCCGCTAAGCGGCGTACCGGAGGCGGCAGGCATATCGGACCGCGAACGTTTCTGAGGAGATCGACATGCTGACATTCGCTGCCGAAGGCAACGGTCAGGGCAAGCTTGAGATCAACGGGCAGACGGCACCCGTGACGTACGAACTTGTCGTCGCCCGGGAAGAGGACGAATCTCGTCAGGTGCGTATTCGTCTCAATGCCCCGCGCGACTGGCTGCTCAACCAGGGCTTCAAGGGCGAGGCAACCCTCGTGCGCGCCAATGGCGATCGCATCCCGGTGCGTCGTGAAGGCGGGCTGGATGTGGACGACGCCATTTCGGTGACGCTCGAAGGTTACGACGATACGCGCACCGACGCGTCCGATGTGGATGCTGCCTATCCCGAGCTGAAGCACTGACGCTGTCGCAAGAAGCAAATGAAAAGGGCGCCGTTGACCACGGCGCCCTTTTTGCGTTTCTGGCTTGCTGGACGGTCAGTCCTTGGCGCGCTCGACATAGGAGTTGTCTTCCGTCGCGATGACGACGCGGGTGTTCGCGACGATATGCGGTGGAACCAGCGTGCGAACGCCGTTCGACAGGATGGCGGGCTTGTAGGACGAGGATGCCGTCTGGCCCTTGGTGACCGGTTCGGTTTCGACGATTTCGAGCGTGACGTGGCGCGGCAGCTGGATCGCGATGGCGAGGCCTTCGTGGATCGACAGCGTGACCGTCATGCCGTCCTGCAGGAAAACCTTCTGGTCGCCGATGTCTTCGGCCGTCATCGTGACCTGGTCGTAGTTCGCCGGATTCATGAAGTGGAAGCCTTCGCCATCTTCATACAGGAAGGTGTGATCGCTGTCCTCGACATAGGCGCGCTCGACCTGTTCCGTCGTGCGGTAGCGCTCGGAAACCTTCACGCCGTCGGAAATCCGGCGCATGTCCACCTGCGTCACCGGCGTGCCCTTGCCGGGGTGGAAGTTGGCGGCCGTGAGAACGACATAGAGCTTGCCGTCGACGTCGAGCACGTTGCCCTTGCGAACGGAGGAGGCGATCACCTTGACCATAAGTCTTCCTTGTAACTGATAAAGATGCATCGTAGAGCGTGGCAATCTGCCCAACTGCGATGCGGGTAAAACCGGATTTGGGCCGCACCTAGCGCATATCAAGGCAAATAGCCAGTGCGGGCCGCGCGGCGGACGCCAAGAATGCCTGAACACGAAGGGCTGCTCGCGGGCTCAAGCGATGCCCGAAGCCGAACCCCCAACACCGAACGAGTGACCGATCCTGCCATGACGCCAGCCGCAGCTTCCCCCTGGTGGACACCGCATGTTCACGCCGACCGACGCCCGTTCCTGCTGGCGCGAAACCGGATCAAGGCGGCGCTGCGTTCCTACCTTGCGCGTGAGGACTTTATCGAAGTGGAGACCGCAGCCCTTCAGGTCTCGCCCGGCAACGAAGCCCATCTCCATGCTTTCGAGACGGCGGCGATCGGTCACGACGGATTGCGCACGCCGCTTTATCTTCACACGTCGCCGGAATTCGCCTGCAAGAAGCTGCTGGCAGCGGGAGAGCATCGCATCGCCTGTTTCGCCCCGGTTTATCGCAACCGGGAGCGCGGCCCGTTGCATCACCCCGAGTTCACCATGCTCGAATGGTACCGGACGGGCGAAACCTACCGGTCGCTGATGACGGACTGCCACGCGATGCTGATATGCGCGACGGAGGCTGCGGGAACACGGATGCTGAGCCATCGCGGTCGCCTCTGCGATCCCGCGCTCGACCCCGAGCGCCTGACGCTCGCCGAGGCGTTTACCCGTTATGCCGGTATCGATCTCCTGGCGACGGTGACATCCACGGGCGAGACCGACCGCGATGCGCTGGCCGCAGCCCTGGGCGGTGCCGGTATTCGTATGGCGGGGGATGACAGCTGGTCCGACCTTTTCAGCCGTGTTCTGGTCGAGAAAATCGAGCCGCATCTGGGGATGGGCCGCGCGACGATCCTGATGGAATATCCGGTGGCCGAGGCCGCGCTCGCCCGCCCGTCGCCTGGAGATCCGCGTGTGGCGGAGCGGTTCGAGCTTTACGCCTGCGGCGTCGAGCTTGCCAATGCCTTCGGCGAACTGACGGATGCCGGCGAGCAGCGGCGGCGGTTCGAGCTGGAGATGGCGGAAAAGAGCCGCATCTATGGCGAGCGTTATCCGCTGGACGAGGATTTTCTCGCAGCGCTCGCGATCATGCCGGAGGCGAGCGGCAGTGCGCTGGGTTTCGACCGGCTCGTGATGCTGGCGACGGACGCGTCGCGCATCGAGCAGGTCCTCTGGGCGCCGGTCACGGACACGGGAGAGCCGCGTTGAGCGGGACAGCATTGAAAAGCATATCTCAGTTGCGGGACGCCGGGCTGCTCGGCGAACAGGCCGGCGATGTCGAGGCGGTCGCGCGTCGCTATGCCGTGGCTGTAACACCCGCCATGGCCGCGCTCATCGATCCCGCCGATCCCCGCGATCCGATCGCGCTTCAGTTCGTTCCCGATGTCGCCGAACTCGACCACAAACCGGAAGAGCGTGCCGACCCGATCGGCGATGCCGCCCATAGTCCCGTCGAAGGCATCGTCCATCGCTATCCGGATCGCGTGCTCCTGAAGGCGGTGCATGTGTGCCCGGTCTATTGCCGCTTCTGTTTCCGCCGCGAGATGGTCGGTCCGGACGGTCTGGGAACGCTGGCGGCGGACGCGCTGGATGCGGCGATCGCCTATATCGCCGATCATAAGGAGATCTGGGAGGTCATTCTCACGGGTGGCGATCCGCTGGTGCTGTCGCCCCGCCGTCTGGCGGACATCATGGCGCGTCTCTCCGTCATCGACCACGTCAAGATCGTTCGCCTGCACAGCCGCGTTCCCGCCGTCGATCCCGCGCGGATCGATGCGGCGCTGATTGCAGCCCTTCGCGCCAGCCGCAAGACGGTCTATGTCGCGCTGCATGCCAACCATCCGCGCGAGCTGACGCAGCAAGCGCGCGATGCCTGCGCCCTGCTGGTGGATGCCGGCATCGTCATGATCAGCCAGACGGTGCTGCTGAAGGGCGTGAACGACACCGTGGAAACACTCTCGGCGCTCATGCGGGCCTTCGTGGAGACCCGCATCAAGCCGTATTACCTGCACCACCCGGACCTTGCGCCGGGAACCGCGCATTTCCGCCTGTCGGTGGAGGAAGGGCAGGCGCTGGTCGCCGGGCTTCGCGGCGTGATTTCCGGCCTCTGCCAGCCGACCTACGTGCTCGACATTCCCGGCGGCCACGGCAAGTCGGTCATTGCCGCACCGAGTATCGAGCGGACGGATCAGGGCCACAGGATCGAGGATTTTCGCGGCGCCGTCCACGATTATCCCCCGCGCTGAACGGGAAAAGCCGGCACCTTGCGGCACCGGCTTCTTAGGCAGCAGATGACGTTGGAAATACGCTCTTCCGTCATGCTCGGGCCTGTCCCGAGCATCTGCACCGTATTGATTTTGCACCGCGTTGCAGATCCTCGGCACAAGGCCGAGGATGACGCCTCGCGAGGAAATCTCTACCGACGATCTGAAGCCGGCACTTCCGGGCCGGCTTTTGTCATTCCTGCAGAGATAACGCTTACTGTTCCTTGATCGGCGCGATGGAGATTTCCACGCGGCGGTTCTGGGCCCGGCCGGCCTCGCTCGAATTGGAAGCGACCGGACGTTCGGCGCCGTAGCCCATGGCGGACATGCGGCGCTGGTCCACGCCCTGCGAGCCCAGATAGTTGGCGACGGAGGCGGCGCGGCGTTCCGACAGGGCCTGATTGTGGCCGGCGCTGCCGGTCGAGTCCGTGTGGCCATCGACATCGACAAGCGTCTTGTTGAACTTGCGCAGCACGATGGCGACCGAGTTCAGCGTCGAGTAGAAGCCCGGCATGACCTGATCCTGATCGGTCGCGAACGTGATGTTCGACGGCATGTTCAGGATGATGCGGTCGCCCTGGCGGGTGACGGAAACGCCGGTGCCCTGAAGCTGCGCGCGCAGCTCGCTTTCCTGGCTGTCCATGTAGTTGCCGATAAGGCCGCCGCCGAGCGCGCCGATGCCGGCGCCAACGAGCGCAGAATCCCGACGCCCGCGGGCGCTGCCGCCGACGAGAAGGCCGGTTGCCGCACCGAGGCCCGCGCCGATCAGCGCGCCGCCTGCCGTGTTCGACATCTTCTGTTCGCCCGTATACGGGTCGGTCGTCGTGCAGCCGGAAAGGTAGATGGCCGAGACGGCCACGATGGCGAGTTTCTTCATCATCGAATCAAGGGTCCCCAAAATTGCTCCCTGTTCCTCATAACATTGATTGAGGCCTTATGATGGAAACGGGGACGATGGAAATCGCGTTCCGGTCAAACCAGTGGGCGTGCGGCCAGTGGGGGTGCGGCCAGTGGGGTGCGGGATGCTGCGAGCGGCTTGTAGAAGAACGTGGAACCGCAGAAGCTGCCATCCGGAAAGAGGGCGTAATCGGGGATGACGCCGGCGCGGGTCCAGCCGAGCCGCGCATAGATCGCCTCGGCCGGGCTGCCGGTTGCCGTGTCCAGCACGAGAAGATGCCGCCCGAGCGCCAGCGCCTCGTCCTCCGCTGCCGTCATCAGCAGGCGGGCAAGGCCACGCCTGCGACCGCGCCGGTGGACGAGAAGCTTCTTCAGGTCGGCGCGATGCGGCTGGTTCGGAGGCAGGCCGATGCCGAGCTGAACCGTTCCCAGGATCTCGCCATCGCATTTCGCCACCAGCAGCACTGTGTGTAATGATGTCACGGCGTCCGCAACGCCGGCCCAGTAGGTCGCCGCATCCTTATCGCCGAAGGACTGGAGGAAGCCGACGGATGCGCCGTCCGCGATGCAATCGATCAGGATCGCCGAAAGGGCCGGGATCGCTGCGCGGGCATCCTCGCCGGTCAGGCGGCGGATCGCGGGCAATGTATCGGGCAATGTGTCCTTCGTCGGCATGGTCATGAACGTCCCTTGTTCGTCTGCGGATGACCGCGATGGAGGATGATGGCGTAGCGGGCCGGGTCCGCATGGGGGTTCGAGAACACGATCATCTCGCTCAGCCGCATGAACAGGCAGTCTCCCGGGTGGAGGTGATAGGTCTCGTCCCCGGCCGTCATCGTCATGCGGCCCTCGATCAGCCAGAGATGCTGCGTCGTGCAACTGTCGAAAGCCTGCGGCTCGAAGACGACCCGCCCGCCGGAGGGGAAGCCGACATCGACGATATCGACCGGCGATCCCGTGGCTTCCGGCGACACGGCCCGCCTGACATAGCCGGTTTCCGGATCACGCCAGACATGCTGGTCTTCCACCCGTCGCAAGGGGCTGTCCGGCGGCGCATCTTCGGCGAAGAAGCGCGACAGGGTCGTGCCGAGCGCGTGGCAGAGGCGCGCCAGAAGCTGTGCTGTCGGATTGGCCTCGCCCCGCTCGATCCGGGAGATCATGGCGCGGCTGACGCCGGCGCGTTGCGCCAGTGCATCGAGGGTCGTTGCGTGTCGTTGACGCAGAGATCGCAGTCGCTCGCCGATGTCGGCGTCGGATGGAGGTGCGCTATTTTCCATCATAGGAGAATTGCAATCTTCTATAGTGGAGTCAACCCTCTCAGGCGACATGCGGAATTATGGTATCCGAAAGCTGAACACCCTGCATTTCCCGCTTTGCGGGCGTCGGGAGCGCTGCTATATGCGGGCGCATGAGCACACCATCCTCCAAGACGCCGCTGGATCATATCCGCAACTTCTCCATCGTCGCCCATATCGACCACGGCAAGTCGACGCTTGCCGACCGGCTGATCCAGTCGACGGGCGGCCTTGCCGAACGCGACATGTCCGAGCAGGTGCTGGACTCGATGGACATCGAGCGCGAGCGCGGCATCACCATCAAGGCCCAGACGGTGCGTCTGCACTACAAGGCCAACAATGGCGAGACCTACATCCTGAATCTCATCGACACCCCCGGGCACGTGGACTTCGCCTATGAAGTCTCGCGCTCGCTGTCGGCCTGCGAAGGCTCGCTGCTGGTGGTGGATGCCAGCCAGGGCGTGGAAGCCCAGACGCTGGCGAACGTCTATCAGGCGATCGACAACAATCACGAGATCGTCACGGTCCTCAACAAGATCGACCTGCCGGCGGCCGAGCCCGACCGCATCCGCGAGCAGATCGAGGAGGTCATCGGCATCGACGCCAGCCAGGCCGTGCTGATTTCGGCCAAGACCGGTCTCGGCATTCCCGACGTTCTCGAAGCCATCGTCCACCAGCTGCCGGCGCCGAAAAGCCCGGGCGGCGAGAAAGCACCCCTCAAGGCGCTGCTGGTCGACAGCTGGTACGACACCTATCTCGGCGTCATGGTTCTCGTGCGCGTTATCGACGGCGTGCTCTCCAAGGGCCAGACGATCCGCATGATGGGCACGGATGCCAAATACCAGGTGGAGCGCGTCGGCGTTCTCACGCCGAAGATGCTGGCCGTGGACAGCCTTGGACCGGGCGAAATCGGCTTTTTCACAGGCTCCATCAAGGAAGTGGCCGACACCCGCGTCGGCGATACGATCACCGAAGACAAGAAGCCGACGGCGGAAGCGCTGCCGGGCTTCAAGCCGGCCCAACCGGTGGTGTTCTGCGGCCTTTTTCCGGTCGATGCGGCGGATTTCGAGGATCTGCGCTCGGCCATGGGCAAGCTGCGCCTCAACGACGCGTCCTTCTCGTTCGAAATGGAAAGCTCGGCCGCCCTCGGCTTCGGTTTCCGCTGCGGCTTCCTCGGGCTTCTGCACCTCGAAATCATCCAGGAGCGGCTGGAGCGCGAGTTCGACCTCGACCTGATCGCGACGGCACCGTCGGTGGTCTACAAGCTGACCATGACGGATGGTTCCGAGAAGGAGCTGCACAACCCGGCCGACATGCCGGATCCGGTGCGGATCTCCGAAATCCACGAGCCGTGGATCAAGGCGACGATCCTGACACCTGACGATTATCTCGGCGGCATTCTCAAGCTTTGCCAGGACCGTCGCGGCGTGCAGACCGAGCTGACCTATGTCGGCAAGCGCGCCATGCTGACCTACGAGCTGCCGCTGAACGAAGTCGTGTTCGACTTCTACGACCGGCTGAAGTCGATCTCCAAGGGCTATGCCTCCTTCGACTATCATCTCGACGGCTACAAGGAGGGTAACCTCGTGAAGATGTCGATCATGGTCAATGGCGAACCTGTCGATGCGCTCTCGATGCTCGTGCACCGCTCGGCGGCCGAAAAGCGCGGTCGCGACATGTGCGAGAAGCTAAAGGACCTGATCCCGCGGCACATGTTCAAGATCCCGATTCAGGCGGCCATCGGCGGCAACGTGATTGCCCGCGAGACGATCTCGGCCATGCGCAAGGACGTGACGGCGAAGTGCTATGGCGGCGACGCCAGCCGCAAGCGCAAGCTGCTCGACAAGCAGAAGGCCGGCAAGAAGCGCATGCGCCAGTTCGGCAAGGTCGACATCCCGCAGGAAGCCTTCATCGCCGCTCTGAAGATGAGCGACGAATAACGTCCTGAAATGCAGCCGATGTGCTGCCGGAATATCGGCAGTACATCGGCTATGTCTTTTTTAATACGCATTCCTGAGGCGCAAATTTTGTTGTAGATCTTCCTCACGGAGGACGGCATCCGGCCGTGTCCGAAGGGAGGATATGACATGCATAGGTTCAAGATCCTGAAAGCCGCCAGCGGCCAGTTCCGCGTTCAGTTCCTCTACAATGCCGAGGTCATGGTCTGGTCGGAGAACTACGCTTCCAAGGCCAGCGCCAGGAACTGCATCGACTCGATCAAGAAAAATGCGCCGGGCGCGTCGACGGTCGATCTGACCAAGGACGAAACCGGCTCCGGATATCGTTTCGAGATCGTCGAGAACAAAGGCGGCGAACATTTCGTCCGCTTCAAGGCGGCGAACGGCGAGCCCATGGTCCAGTCCGAAGCCTACGCCTCGAAAGCGGGTGCCAGGAACTGCATCGAATCCGTCAGGAAGAACGCCCCGGATGCAGCTGTCGAGGACGAGACGGTCGCGGCCTAGAGCCGGCGCAGGTTGCTCCAGAAAAGTCGATATCTGACAGAGAGCCATCATGCCGCGCCGAAGATGCGTGACGGATCGTCTCTTTCAATCCGGGCGGGATGGTTTATCCTGTCACTCTCGCCCGGACGCGGCCTGCACTTTTAAAAAAGCGATGCAGGACGGCTCGGGATTTCTATCGAGGATGTTCTCATGTCGCAAACTGCCCGCACACGGCCCGACGTCTCGCTGGACGAAAAACTCGTTGCCGACGCGCTGGAGCTGAACATCGATATATCAAGCGCGGCTGCCGACGGCGTCGCCAAGGCGGTCAAGGCGGAGCGGGAGCGGCTGTGGCTGATCGAGAATGCCGAGGCCTTCAGAGCTGAAAGAGAATATATTCAAAAACACGGTCTGCCCTTGGCGAAATATCGTCAGTTCTGATGGCACGCTTCCGTGTCTATGAGCTGAAGTCTTCTGACGTCATCGCGCTGGATCTGCAGGCGGATCTCGTGGAACTCCTGCCGACAAGGGTTATGGCGCCATTATATCCGATAACGACGATGACATGGTCATTCAGTCGATTGAATCCTCGATTTGTCATCGACGGGCAAACATATTCCATGGCCACGCAGAGGATGTCTTCCGTCGATCAGAGAGACATCGGGCGTGAGGTTGCAAATCTGTCCTCCCGCTCCGACGACATCACCTCAGCCCTCGACTTTCTTTTCCAGGGCTTCTGATCGTCATCCCTCCGATCGATATTCCGCGATCAACCCCTCGAAATCCTCCCTCGGCGGAAAACGCTCGTAGCTGTGAGCAGCGCCCGTCTCGGCAAAGGCGAGCTTTTCGCAGGTATAGGTCTCGATGAAGGGACGGTACCATGCCGTGTCGTCCAGCATGGTGGCGCGGACGTTCACCATGTCCGGCATGCCCTCGATCCGCGTGAACATCCAGCTCAGGCAGTGCGGGCAGCAGAAGTGGTGCAGCATCTCGCCGTGAAGTCCGCCGATGACCGGCTCTCCCTCGGTGACCGAAAAGCCCGATGCGGGAACGGCGACGCTCAGGGAGTACGGTCCGCCCGTCATCTTCTGGCATCCGGTGCAATGACAGGCCATCGTTACGATCGGCGGCGCGCTGATGGAGATACGAACCTTTGCGCAACGACAGGCGCCCGTCAGCGGGAGATGCGGAGAAGGCGCCATTCGAACGTTCTCGTTTCTGTCCGTTTCTCAGTCGTGTTTGCAGGGCCAGTTCGGCGGCGATGTCAGTCCCGGCGGAAGCTTCGTCTTTCCATCGCCGCAGGCGAGCGCGATCTGCTCCTGTTTCAGTCCGGTTGCAGCCGAAAGGTCCAGCCCCTCGACGCGGGTGAGAAACAGGAACGCCTCATCGAAGGCGATCGGACCCTTGAAGGTCGCACCGGTCAGCTTTGCACGAGCGAGGTTGGCGAGCGAGAAGCGCGTGCCGGTGATGGTCGACTTCGAGAAGTTGACCCTCGAAAGCTCGGCCTTGCTGAAATCCGCTCCGGTCAGGTCGGCTTCCGTTATATTCGTGCGCTGAAGTTCGGCTCCATAGAAGGATGCTCCGGCCGCCTTGATACCGGAGAAATTGGAGCGATAGGCTTCGATCCGCGAGAAGTTCGCCTTCTCGGCGGTCGCGCCGCTGAGCGAGGCCCGGATCAGCGTGGCCTTTTCGAGGGTCGCGCCGGTGAGGTCCGAGCCGCCGAGATCGGTGGCCGACAGGTTTGCACCCGCAAGAACTGCTTTGGTCAGCGTGCTCGACGGCAACATCAGGTTGGCCTTGCTGCAGCCGCTCCAGTCGATCCCGGAATTGGGCGTCGCGTCGCAATCCGCCGCTTCGACCGGGCCGGCCGTACCGGAAAGGCTCGCAGCAGCAATAAGCGCGCAAAGGCCTGCAACCGGCAGGCTGAAGCCCAGGAGGGCTTTCATGCGCACATCCATCCGGTCAAGAAAGGATGAGGTCGGGGTCCGGCCGATTGTGTTCGTCATTGCCATGCACGCCAGAAGCCGGCGCGTCCTCCATGTATTCATGATGGCCATACTAGGCGTAAGGGCACCATGCTGCAATGGTCGGCGGACCTTACGTTACGCCTTTGATGAGCGCATCAATGAAGGACGCCGGCGTCGAGACAGCCGGCTATGGCATACGGAAATAGTGTGACCCACGGCGTCAGGCCGCATCCACCGTCGCGATGGTCACAGCCTGCGACACGGCGATCGTGCGGACCCAGGCGCGTGCAAGCGCCAGTCCCGCCGCGTCCGAGGCGGCACCGTGTTGCGCTTCGAGTGCGGCGGAGCGGGAGAGCCAGCCGGCGTCGATCCGGTCGATCTGGTCCCTGTAGATCTCCTTCCATCGGGCGATAACGGCCGTTCCCGCCTCGAAGTGGAACTGCATGCCATAGCTTGCCCGGCCGATGCGGAAAGCTTGCAGAGGAACGGCGTCGTTCCACGCCAGAACCTCTGCCATCGGAGGCAGGGTAAACGTGTCCGAGTGCCACTCGAAGGCCGGAAAATGTGCGCCGGCCGCAGACAGGACCGGGTCCGCCTGCCCGGCCACCGTCAGAGAGACCTCCTGCCAGCCGAACTCGGGTGCAACGCCGAGACGATTGTCGCCGCCATGCGCGCGGGCGAGGAGCTGGCTGCCGAGGCAGATGCCGAGCACGGACCTGTCCGTCTCCGTAAATCGGCGCATCAGGCGGACAAGCGCCGGCAGATAGGGATGGAGGTCATCGTCGAGCGCGCTCTGCTCCCCGCCCAGCACCACCATCGCGTCATAGGGCTCCGGTCCCATCGGCAGGGGATCGCCCGCATAGGCCTTGAGAACATCCAGACGGGCGCCGGCCTCCGTCAGCGCGATGCCAACGAGACCCAGATCCGAATGGGGCATGTTTTCGATGACGAGGACGTGCATGGCGGCTCCGCGGGCTTCGTGTCGTCAGATAGAGATCATGCGCTGGCAATCCGATCAAGAGGGCGGTCCAAGCCCGCATTTGCGGGACTTTTGCGCGCCGAGCCTTGACCTTCAGCCTCGAAAGAGGCATTGCACCGCCTCAATCGCGCCGAGATCGGCGCTCGATATTGGATACACCATGGCCAAATCCACCTCTTCGGGCCGCACCCAGCGCATGCTGCGGGTCGGCGAACAAGTCCGCGCAGCCCTGGTTCAGGTTTTGCAGCGGGGAGAGGTGCGCGATGCCCTGATCGAGAGCACGGTCATCTCCATCTCGGAAGTCCGCATGTCGACGGACCTGAAGGTGGCGACGGCTTATGTGACGCCGCTCGGCGTCGCCGATCACGACGGCATCATCGAGGCGCTGAACCGACATGCAAAGTTTCTCCGGGGCCGCCTGTCGCCGCATCTTCGCCAGATGAAGTACATGCCGGAAGTGCGCTTCAAGGACGATACGAGCTTCGACAACTACAAGAAGATCGACGATCTACTGCGATCGCCCGATGTCGCGCGCGATCTCGGCCCAAGCGATGACGAGGCCGACGACCGCTAGAGCGCTATGCGTCATAGATGACGCGATGTGCGTGAACAGGATGCGAGACCTTCGGGTTTCCACGAAACCGACACGAATATTGGAACGACAAGACGATGGGTAAACCGCGCAAACCAAAAGGGCGGCCGGTCTCCGGCTGGCTGATCCTCGACAAGCCGCTGGATTTCGGATCGACGGAAGCCGTCTCCAAGATCAAGTGGATTTTCAAGGCCCAGAAGGCGGGACATGCCGGCACGCTCGATCCGCTGGCTTCGGGCATGCTGCCGATCGCGCTGGGCGACGCCACCAAGACCGTGCCTTACGTGATGGACGGCCGCAAGATCTACGAATTTACCGTCGCCTGGGGCGAAGAGCGCACGACGGACGATCTGGAAGGCTCGGTTGTTCAGTCCTCCGACAAGCGCCCGAGCGAGGAAGACGTCCGAGCGCTCCTGCCGAACTATACCGGCGTCATCGAGCAGGTCCCCCCGCAATTCTCCGCCATCAAGATCGCCGGCGAACGCGCCTACGATCTGGCGCGTGGCGGCGAGGTGCTTGATATTCCGCCACGCGAAGTGGAGATCTTCCGCCTGTCGCTTCTCGGCTGCACGCCCCAGCTCGCGCATTTCGAGATCGAGTGCGGCAAGGGCACCTATGTCCGCTCGCTCGCGCGCGATTTCGGCCGCGATCTCGGCTGTTTTGGCCACATCGCCTCGTTGCGCCGCTCCTTCGTCGCGCCCTTTGCCGAGGACAAGATGGTGCCTCTGTCGCAACTGACAGCGCTCGAATCCATCGAGAGCGACGAGGATCGGCTGGCCGCGCTCGACGCTTTCCTGATCGATACAGGCGAAGCCCTGTCGAACCTGCCGCATATCGCCATCAGCGAGGATCAGGCGCACCGCATCCGCATGGGCAACCCCATCATCCTTCGCGGTCGGGATGCGCCGCTCGCCGAAGACGAGGCCTATGCCACCGTTCGCGGCCGGCTGGTTGCTATCGGCGAAATCGGCGAAGGCGAGTTCCGCCCCAAGCGCGTCTTCAACACCGACTGATCTGTCACGCTGATCGGGTCCCGCCGACTGGGCAAGCCGTCCGCTTCCGCGCAAACGAATTCCGGTGTCTTTCCAAAGAGCGCCGGGGGTGGTCTAGTGACGTGATTCGGGCATTCGGCCTTGCCGGATGACAGATGGTGCAAGGGAGCGAGCCGGTCCGTGATGCTTCATCCGGATCCGGTTCCAAGGGCGGCGTGTTTCGGGACATGCGCGGCGCTTCGGGGGCGGGGATCTTGGGTGGTGGGCTGAACAGAGGCTTGCGCCAACGGGTGATCGGCGGGCTTTCCAGCCTGCGCAGACGTTTGCGCCGTCCTCTGGCCTTCTATCTCGCGGCCCTGCTGCTGGTCGCCATCATCCCGTGCTTCCTCTTCTCGATGATCGTGCTGAAACGTAGCATGGACGATCAGGAGCGCGTGGTGACCGCGCTTCTCAAGGCATCCACCGGCTCCGTCACGCGGGCCGTGGAGCGCGAGGTGGATGGCATGCTGACCACGCTGCGGGTGCTGGCGTCATCGCGGTCGCTGGAGAACTCGGATCTTGGCGCTTTCTACAGGCGCGCCTCCTCGGCTCTGGCCGGTACGGGCATGAACCTCCTGATCATCGACCGCAATTATCAGCAGCTGATCAATACGCGCATTCCCTTCGGCCAGCCCCTGGGACGCGCCTCCGATCCCGTCTCCGTGGATCAGGCCTTTCGCAGCGGCGCGCCTCTGGTCTCCACGGTCTTCTTCGGGCGGACGGCCAAGACCTGGGTGTTTAACGTCTATCTCCCCGTCTTTTCCGCCAACCGGCAGGGCGACTACCTGATGACGCTTACGCGCGATGCGGTCTCGCTCCAGCGCGCGATCGGTCGCGACGTGCTGTCGCCGGGCTGGAACGCCGCGATCATCGACGGCGCGGGCGATGTCGTGGTCGCCTCCGATCCGAAGATCGAGCCGGGCCGGCCGTTCTTCATGTCCATCGTGCCGTCGATGCGGGTGGGGGTGGGCGAAGCCGTCGAGGCCGGGATACGCTACCGCACGGTCACCGAGTTCTCCGTGCTCAGCGGCTGGAAGATCGTCGCCTGGGCGAAGGCCGCCGATGTCGATGCGGCCGCGCGCCGCTCCTATGTCTGGCTGGCGGGCGGTGCGCTTGTCTTCGCCGCCATCGCCCTTGGCATTTCGCTCGCCATCGCGCGCATGATGAGCCGGGGCGTGCGCCTGCTGGCGGATGACGCGCGCAGGCTCGGTCGAGGCGAGCCGGTCGCGATGCGCCCTCATATGGTGGAAGAGGTGACGATCGTATCCGCCGCGCTTTCGGAAGCGGCCGAAGAGCGGGAGCGGGCCGAAGCGGAGATCCGGTTCCTGATGCGCGAGGTGGCGCACCGCTCCAAGAACCAGCTGAGCGTCATCCAGTCCATGCTGACGCAGTCCGCAGCCTCTCTCGAAAGCCGGCAGGATTTCGTAGAAACCTTCCGACGACGGGTTGCGGGGCTCGCGCGCTCGACTGACCTGATGATCGCGAACGCCGCCCAGGGCATCGATATGGACGAACTGGCGCGCAATCAGCTGCAGCCTTTCATTCCCGATAATTGCGATCGCTTCCACATCTCCGGACCTCCCGTGCGGCTGGATACGCAGGTGTCGCAGACGCTCGGCATGGCGCTGCACGAGCTCGCCACCAACGCCACCAAATACGGCGCGCTCGCCAATGCGAGCGGTCGTGTCGATCTCGCCTGGACCCTCGACGATGAGACGTTCCGCCTCGTCTGGCGCGAGAGTGCCGCCGATCTGACGCCGGAGATGCGCGCGCCCGGCCGCAAGGGTTTCGGCACGCTCGTGCTGGAGCGCATGCTCGGCATGTCGCTGGACGCCCGGCTGCAGCGCCTCATGCACGAGGACGGCATCGAGTGGCGCGTGGAGATCGACAGCGCCCGGCTGAACACGCCCGCGCCCGATGGCGGCAAAGGTGCTGCAGGTTAGGGGAAGGCCTCCCCACGTGGCAAGGCCGGGAATGCGGCTCTTTCCTTTCTGTCACGAATGCTTTATAGGCACCGCCAGCATAAGGATGGGCTTTAACGTGCCTGTCTCCTTCTGCCCTCAAGGCCGCAGCTAGACGACATCCCGGCTGCCGGCGACCCGCAATCCTTAAAATCGAAAGGATCACACGATGTCGATCACTGCAGAACGCAAGACCCAGCTGATCAAGGAATACGCAACCACCGAAGGCGACACCGGTTCTCCGGAAGTCCAGGTGGCCATCCTGACCGAGCGGATCAACAACCTGACCGAACACTTCAAGGGCCACAAGAAGGACAACCACTCGCGTCGTGGCCTTCTCGCCATGGTTTCGAGCCGTCGTTCGCTTCTTGACTACCTCAAGAAGAAGGAAGAGGCCCGCTACACCAAGCTGATCACTTCCCTCGGCATCCGCCGTTAAGATCGTTCCCGGCGGGCGGCGCCTGAAGGCGCTCGCCCGCCGGCCTCTTTTATGGATGCGGTCTCCGCATCTCGACTGAAAGTCCACCAGCAGGCCGGACGTGCCGGACTGCAGAGCAACAGATGACCTGTCATGGGGCAGGATTGCAGGATGCTTCGGAGCCTCGTCTGGCTTCGTGAACCCGGAAGCCTCCCGTTGTCTTGCCCGTGATGTGTCGACCATGCAGGGCCGCACGCGCCGTTCTTTACAAAGGCCTGCGGCGCGGCCTTGCCGCACAAATGTTAGGACAAGATATGTTCGATACCCATAGCGTCGAAATCGAATGGGCAGGCCGCCCGCTGAAGCTGGAAACGGGCAAGATCGCCCGCCAGGCCGATGGCGCCGTTCTCGCCACCTACGGCGAAACCGTCGTTCTCGCCACCGTCGTTTCGGCAAAGTCGCCCAAGCCCGGCCAGGACTTCTTCCCGCTGACCGTCAACTACCAGGAAAAGACCTATGCCGCCGGCAAGATCCCGGGTGGCTACTTCAAGCGCGAAGGCCGACCGAGCGAAAAGGAAACGCTGGTTTCCCGCTTGATCGACCGTCCGATCCGCCCGCTCTTCCCGGAAGGCTACAAGAACGACACCCAGGTCGTCGTCACCGTCGTCCAGCACGACCTTGAAAACGATCCGGACGTCCTGTCGATGGTTGCAGCCTCCGCTGCGCTGACGCTTTCCGGCGTTCCCTTCATGGGCCCGGTCGGCGGCGCGCGCGTCGGCTACATCAACGGCGAATACGTCCTGAACCCGCATCTCGACGAGATGGACGAATCGGTTCTCGACCTCGTCGTTGCCGGCACGCAGGACGCCGTCCTGATGGTCGAGTCCGAAGCCAAGGAACTCAACGAAGAGATCATGCTCGGCGCCGTCATGTTCGGCCACAAGGGCTTCCAGCCGGTGATCGACGCGATCATCAAGCTTGCCGAAGTCGCCGCCAAGGAGCCGCGCGAATTCGAACCGGAAGATCATTCCGCGCTCGAAGGCGAGATGCTCCAGCATTTCGAAGCCGAACTGCGCGACGCCTACAAAATCACGCAGAAGGCCGACCGCTACAAGGCCGTCGACGCCGTCAAGGCCAAGGTCAAGGCGCACTTCTTCCCCGAAGGCGAAGAGGCTCGCTACACGAACGAAGTCATCGGCGCGGTCTTCAAGCACCTGCAGGCCAAGATCGTCCGCTGGAACATTCTCGACACCAAGAGCCGCATCGACGGCCGTGATCTCGAGACCGTTCGTCCGATCGTATCGGAAGTCGGTATCCTGCCGCGCACCCACGGTTCGGCTCTCTTCACCCGCGGCGAAACGCAGGCGATCGTCGTCGCCACGCTCGGCACCGGCGAAGACGAGCAGTACGTCGACAGCCTGACGGGCATGTACAAGGAGCGCTTCCTGCTCCATTACAACTTCCCTCCCTACTCGGTCGGTGAAACGGGCCGCATGGGCTCCCCGGGCCGCCGCGAAATCGGCCACGGCAAGCTCGCATGGCGCGCGATCCGTCCGATGCTCCCGAGCCCGGACCAGTTCCCCTACACGCTGCGCGTCGTCTCCGAGATCACCGAGTCGAACGGCTCGTCCTCGATGGCGACCGTCTGCGGCACGTCTCTGGCCCTGATGGATGCAGGCGTTCCGCTGGCAAAGCCGGTTGCCGGCATCGCCATGGGCCTGATCCTCGAAGGCGACCGCTTCGCGGTTCTCTCCGACATTCTGGGTGACGAAGACCACCTCGGCGATATGGACTTCAAGGTTGCAGGCACGGATGCCGGCATCACCTCGCTGCAGATGGACATCAAGATCGCCGGTATCACCGAAGAGATCATGAAGGTCGCGCTCAGCCAGGCGCAGGGCGGACGCAAGCACATCCTCAACGAGATGGCCAACGCCATCACCGAGGGCCGCAGCCAGCTCGGCGAATTCGCACCGCGCATCGAAGTCATGCAGATCCCGGTCGATAAGATCCGGGAAGTCATCGGCTCCGGCGGCAAGGTCATCCGCGAAATCGTCGAGAAGACCGGCGCCAAGGTCAACATCGAAGACGACGGCACGATCAAGATCGCATCGTCTTCCGGCAAGGAAATCGAAGCGGCCCGCAAGTGGATCCACTCGATCGTTGCGGAACCGGAAGTCGGCCAGATCTACGAAGGCACCGTTGTGAAGACCGCCGACTTCGGCGCCTTCGTCAACTTCTTCGGCCCGCGTGACGGCCTCGTGCACATCTCGCAGCTGGCGACAGACCGCGTTGCCAAGACCTCCGACGTCGTCAAGGAAGGCGACAAGGTCTGGGTCAAGCTGATGGGCTTCGACGAGCGTGGCAAGGTCCGCCTGTCCATGAAGGTCGTCGATCAGGCGACCGGCAAGGAAGTCAGCGAAAAGGGTGGCGAAGCCGCCGAATAAGGCGAGCCGCCGCATTTTGACAGGAAGGGCGCGGGGCGTTGATCGCTCCGCGCCCTTCTTGCATGATCACGAAAGCGGCCCCGCGGCCGCGACAAGACGAACACCGCTGGTATCCTGACGAGATCCGGCACGACGGGCAGCCGCAACAGGCCGCCGAAGAGGCAAGACGCAATGACGAGCGACAAGGTCAAGACCCTGTTTCATCCCTTCGACAGCGGCGTGCTGTCGCCGCCGGGCGAAGGCGAACGCGTCCTCTTTTTGGCCGCGGAAACCGGCTACCGGTTGCCGGAAGGCTTCGATGCGGCGCTGGTCTGCGTTCAGCCGAGCCGCCCGGCCTATCGCGCGCTGGTCTCTGCCGGCGCCAATGTCACGCCCTTTGTCGAAGGCGACGATTACGCCGCCACGCTGATCCTCTGCGGCAAGCACCGCGGCGAGAACGAGAACCGCATCGCAGAGGCGCTGAAGCGTACCCGTATCGGTGGCCTCATCGTTGTCGCCGGCACCAAGGAAGACGGCATCCAGTCTCTGCGCAAGCGCATCAGCGCGCTGGAGTGGGGTGGCGACAGCATGCCCAAATATCACGGTGTCGCCTTCTGGTTCGCGCGCCCCGAGGATCCGGCAGCCGAGATCGAGCGCTTCGCCTCGAAGCCCGTTCGCGTCGAGGGCCGGTTCGATGCCGCTCCCGGCATGTTCTCGCATGACCGGATCGATGGCGGCTCGGAACTGCTGGCCTCGCGCCTGCCCACGGACTTCGCGGGCCATGCCGCAGATTTCGGCGCAGGCTGGGGCTACCTCTCCGTGATACTCGCCGAGCGCGCGCCTGATGTCAAAGGCATCGACCTGTTCGAGGCCGACTATCACGCGCTGGAGGCTGCGCGCGGCAACCTGAAGACCAATGCGCCGAAGGTGCCGACGCGCTTTCACTGGCAGGACCTCACGCAGGAAGCACCGCGCGACCACTACGACCTCATCGTCATGAACCCGCCTTTCCATGAGACGCAGGCCGCAGACCCGGCTCTGGGCGCCGCGATGATCGCCATGGCCGCCAAGTCCCTGAAGGCCGGCGGCCGCGTCATGCTGGTCGCCAATCGTGGCCTGCCCTACGAGCCGACCATGAACGCGACCTTCAAGGAATGGGGCGAAACCTGCCGGAATGCGCGCTTCAAGATTCTGTGGGGCCGGAAGTAGACCGACTTCGGGCAATAGACGTCCCATCATGCAAAAGGCGCCGCGAGATGATCGCGGCGCCTTTTTTCATTCAGGGATACTTTTGGATCAGAGGTGACGGTTGCTGAGCAACCTCACGCCCCGTCCGCGTTCCGCAGCGTCTCCAGCACGGGCATCGATGTGATGTTGTAGCCGGAATCGACGTAGTGGATCTCTCCCGTCACGCCGGAGGCGAGGTCGGAGAGGAGGTAGAGGGCGGAGTTGCCGACGTCGTCGATGGTGACGGTGCGGCGGAGCGGCGCGTTCTTCTGGTTCCAGGAGAGCATGGCGCGCGCGTCGGAAATGCCTGCGCCGGCAAGGGTGCGGATGGGGCCCGCCGAGATCGCGTTGACGCGGATGCCGCGGGGGCCGTAATCGGCAGCGAGATAGCGCACGGAAGCTTCGAGAGCTGCCTTGGCAACACCCATGACGTTGTAGTTCGGCATGACGCGCACGGAGCCGCCATAGGTCAGGGTCAGCATGGAGCCGCCCTCCGTCATCATCTCGGCCGCACGGCGCGCAATCTCGGTGAAGGAGAAGCAGGAGATGACCATGGTCCGGCTGAAATTGTCGCGGCTCGTATCGGCGTACAGGCCCTTCAGCTCGTTCTTGTCGGAAAAGCCGATGGCGTGAACGATGAAATCCAGGCTGCCCCAGCGCTCTTTCAGAGTCTCGATGACGGTGTCGACGGAGCCGAGGTCCTCGACGTCGCAGGGCAGCAGGAGATCAGAGTTCAGCTGGGCCGCCAGCGGCTTCACGCGCTTGCCGAGCGCTTCGCCCTGATAGGTGAAGGCAAGCTCCGCACCCTCGCGCGAGAGCGCCTGGGAAATGCCCCAGGCGATCGAATGGCTATTGGCGACGCCCATGATGAGCCCGCGCTTACCCGACATCAGACCGGTCATGGCGACTTACCCGTTGTAGCGCTGGAAAACGAGCGTGGCATTGGTACCGCCGAAGCCGAAGGAGTTCGAAAGCACGGTGTCGATCTTCGCATCGTCGATACGCTTGCGAACGATCGGAACGCCGTCGAACTCCGGGTCGATCTCGGTGATGTGGGCGCTTTCGCCGATGAAGCGTTCCTGCATCATGAGCAGCGCATAGATCGATTCCTGAACGCCGGCCGCACCCAGCGAATGGCCCGTCAGCGACTTGGTCGACTGGACCGGCGGGATCTTCGCCCCGAAGACCTCGCGGATGGCGCCGATTTCCTTGCTGTCGCCGACCGGCGTCGAGGTGCCGTGCGTATTGATGTAGTCGATCTCCGTCTTCACGGTGGCCATCGCCTGCCGCATGCAGCGGATGGCGCCTTCGCCGGACGGGGCAACCATGTCGTAGCCGTCGGATGTCGCGCCGTAGCCGGTCAGCTCGGCATAGATCTTCGCACCGCGAGCCTTGGCATGTTCCAGCTCTTCGAGCACCAGCACGCCGGCGCCTCCGGCGATGACGAAACCGTCGCGGGACACGTCGTAGGCGCGCGAGGCGCTCGCCGGAGTGTCGTTGAACTTCGATGACATCGCGCCCATCGCGTCGAACAGGTTCGACATCGTCCAGTCGAGATCCTCATGGCCGCCGGCGAACATGATGTCCTGCTTGCCCCACTGGATCATTTCCGCGGCATTGCCGATGCAGTGCGCGGATGTCGAACAGGCCGAGGAGATCGAGTAGTTGACGCCGTGAATCTTGAACCAGGTCGCAAGGGTCGCCGACGCGGTCGAGGACATGGCCTTGGGCACCGCGAACGGGCCGATGCGCTTCGGGCTGTTGTTCTTGCGGGTGATGTCGGCGGCTTCGATCAGCGTCCGCGTGGACGGTCCGCCCGAACCCATGATGATGCCGGTCCGCTCGTTGCCGGAGATGTCGCTCTCCTCGAGACCCGAATCGGCGATCGCCTGCTTCATGGCAACGTGGTTCCAGGCGCCGCCCTGCGACAGGAAGCGCGCCGCGCGCCGATCCACGAGGTCCGTCGTGTCGAGATCGGGCGAGCCCCAGACCTGGCAGCGGAACCCGTGCTCGGCAAAATCGCTGGAAAAGCTGATACCGGAGCGCGCATCGCGCAGCGAAGCCGTAACTGCTTCGGCGTCGTTCCCGATGGAGGAAACGATACCAAGACCCGTGACAACAACCCGTCTCATCTCGATGACCTTTTCTTGAAGTGAACTGGAGAAAGCGCGTAAGACCCTTTAAGGATCAGGCTGCCTTTTCCTTCGACAGGCCGACGCGAAGATCCGTTGCCTGGTAAATGGTTTCGCCGTCGGCCTTCAGCCAGCCGTCCGCGATGCCGAGCACAAGCCGGCCGCGCATGACGCGCTTGAAGTCGATGCCGTATTCGAGCAGCTTGGTGTCGGGAAGAACCATGCCCTTGAATTTCACTTCGCCGGTGGACAAGGCCATGCCGCGGCCGGGCTCGCCGAGCCAGCCGAGGAAAAAGCCCGTCAACTGCCACATGCCGTCGAGGCCAAGGCAGCCGGGCATGATGGGATTGCCGGGGAAATGACAGGGGAAATACCAGTCGTCCGGCTTCACGTCATACGCGGCGCGGATGTACCCCTTGTCGAACGTGCCACCGGTTTCGGAAATGTCCGTTATGCGATGGACCATCAGCATCGGCGGAAGCGGCAACTGCGCATTGCCGGGGCCGAACAGTTCGCCCCGCGCGCAACGCAGGATGTCGTCGTAGCCGTAGCTGGATTGTCTGGTCGTCATGAACGTCTGGTGTCTCCGCCAAGATGTCTAAGGTTAGCCCGGTTGCGAACCGGGTCTTGCTTTTGCCGAGCCGCTCGACCCGTGGTTCTCTCGCCGTCCGGGACATGCCGGTTTTGGCCTATATCCGCAGTCGCATAGCGCATGATACCGAAAACAACCAGTAGCAATTGCCATATCGTCATTTTTTCGCGGCCTTTTGTCCTCCGGGGCGGGTCAGGCACCTTTATGTGTATTGAAAGGCCGGCCCACCAAAGTTATATCGACACGATGACTCAACTTAACAAGAGCTGCCCGGACAAGTCTGCATGACGATGGAAACTGAGATGAGGCCCGACGACCGTTTGCGCCGCTTCGGCCTCAGGCCGACGCGTCAGCGCATGGCGCTGGCCGATCTCCTGTTTGCAAAGGGTGACCGTCACCTGACGGTCGAGGAGTTGCACGAGGAGGCCGTAACCGTCGGCGTGCCCGTGTCGCTGGCCACCGTCTACAATACGCTGCACCAGTTTACCGAGGCCGGCATGATCCGCGTTCTCTCGGTGGAGGGTGCAAGGACCTATTTCGACACCAATGTCTCCGATCACCACCACTTCTTCGTGGAAGGTGCAAACGAGGTGCTCGACATCCCCGTCAACAACATCACCATCGGCAACCTTCCCGAGCCTCCGGAAGGCATGGAAATTTCCCATGTCGACGTGGTGATCCGGCTGAAGCCTCGGCAACGCTGACACGTCGTTTCCCCGTCAGTGTTTTCTCTCAGAGCACATCGTCAGGGTCTCGGCCCGGGCCGGCCTTGCCTGTCGGCAGCGTCCAGCCGAATTTCAGCGCACCACCCCGCACGATGAAGGCGGAGACGATGCCGAGCGCGGATGCGGCGATCAGCGGAAGACCCGCAAGCGTTGCGAGCGTGAAGACGGCAGAGCCCGTCAGTGCCGCCGTCACATAGATTTCCGGGCGCAGAAGCACCGAAGGTTCGCCTGCGAGAAGATCGCGTAGGATGCCGCCGAAGGTCGCGGTGAGCATGCCCGTGACCAGAGCGACGACGGGTGAACCCGTGGCCGATAACCCTTTGGCGGCACCCATCACGCAATAGGCGGACAGTCCGATCGCATCGAGCCAGACCAGCGCGCGATACCGTGAATCGAGCCGGTGCGAGGACAAAAACAGAATGACGCCGACACTCGCGCAGATCACGAGATAGAGCGGGTTCTTCACCCAGAAGACGGGCGTCGCCCCCAGGATGACGTCGCGGAGCGTGCCCCCGCCGATGCCGGTGATGGAGGCAAGGAAGATGTAGCCGATGATATCGAGCTGCTTGCGCGAGGCGGACAGCGCACCGGTTGCCGCGAAGACGGCGACGCCGGCATAATCGAGAAGATCGAGAACGCTCATGGGCGTTCCGCCGCCGGAAAGAGGGCAGAGGTGCGGCCTGTGAAGGAATAGGCGGCAAGGCCGATCCACTCGCGCACCGCCGTCGTCGTCAGCTGCGCATTGAGCGCCGGCTGGCTGAAGTCGAAGCCGTAACGCGCCTTGCCTGTCGTCCGGTAATCCGTCGGCCAGGGCGTAATGGCTATGCCGAGCTTGCGGAACAGCCCGACGGCGCGTGGCATGTGGAAGGCCGAGGTGATCAGCAGGCAGTTCGACAGACCGTTTTGCGACAGGAGTGCCTGCGTATTCGCCGCATTTTCGAATGTCGTGCGCGACGCGTCCTCGCGGATCAGGCGCTCGACGGGTACGCCGAAGAGCGGAAAGAACCGCTCGGCAACCTCTGCATCGCCATCATAGGTCCCGCTGAGCGAACCGTCGCCGCCCGATATGAGGATGCGGGCGGCAGGCACGAGGCGGGCGATGCGCAGCGCCTCGACGAAGCGGTCGGCCGCCTGGTTGAACTCGATTCCGCCGCGCGTCGACATCACCTCGTTCTCGAAGGCGCCGCCGAGGATGATCATGCAGGAGAGATCCGCTGGAAGGGCAGGCGGGCGTGGAAACCGGTCTTCCAGCCGTTGCAGCAGCACACTGCCGGTGGTCGTGAAAAGGGTCACGAAGAGGAGGAGCGTCGCGCACCCTGACAGGAGAAGCCCGAGCCGCTGGTAACCGGCGACGACGGAGACGAACCCGGAGAGCACGAGCGCAAAGGCGAGCGACAGAGGCTGGGCAATCAGCCAGAAGATCTTGGAGACGAGAAACATGGATTTGGGCACGCGAGGTTCGGATATCGATGGGGGACCATAGACGTCAGGCTTACCCGGAGGCAACCGGTGGCGGTGAGGGCATTCGCGGTTGTGACCGCGGTGATCGCGTTCGCCGGTGTCCTGTCCCCGTCTGAACACCTGCCCCGCTCGCCATCTTGCACCGAGCCGGCCTTTGCCGCATGAAACGAACCATGACGACAGCGGACAATATGACAAAGACGATCGCGATCATCGGTGGAGGACCGGCGGGGCTGGCGGCTGCCGAAATCCTGTCGAAAACACAGCATGCGGTCACCGTCTATGACGCGATGCCGACGATCGGCCGCAAGTTTCTGCTTGCGGGGAAGTCGGGCCTCAACCTGACGCATGCCGAACCTTACGACACTTTCGCCAGCCGCTTCGGCGCAGCCAATGACAGGCTTCGGCCGGCTCTCGATGCGTTCTCTCCCAAAGACGTGCGGCGCTGGGCTGAAGGCCTCGGCGTCGAAACCTTCGTCGGTTCGTCGGGACGCGTGTTTCCCAAAGCCATGAAAGCATCGCCCCTGTTGCGGGCGTGGCGCCAGCGGCTGGAGACGCGCGGTGTCACCATCCAGACCCGCTGGCGGTGGGTTGGCTTCAGCGACAGCGCGAACGATCATGACCTCGTGTTCGAAACGCCGGAAGGCATCCGGACGATCGCCAGCCACGCGACGGTGCTGGCGCTAGGCGGGGCAAGCTGGCCACGGCTCGGTTCCGACGCCCGATGGGTTCCGATGCTGGAAGCCCAGGGAATTGCCGTTGCGCCGTTCCGTCCTGCCAATTGCGGTTTCGATGTCGCCTGGAGTGAGGAGTTTGCCGCGCGTTTTGCAGGGGCGCCGGTAAAGTCGGTCGTGGCGACGTCGCAAGACGGGCGTACACAAGACGGGCGTACACAAGACGGGCGCACCCAAGACGGGCGCACACAGGGCGAGTTCGTCATCACGCGTCACGGGATCGAGGGTAGCCTCGTTTATGCACACTCGGCGGCACTGAGGGATAGGCTGGAGGCGGAGGGGCAGGCCGACTTCGTCCTCGATCTTCTGCCGGGCCGCTCGCTTGAGGCTTTGACATCCGCTCTGGAGATGGCACCCCGCAAGGCGAGCTTCAGCAATCGTCTGCGCAAGGCGGCAAGGATCGATGGCGCCAAGCTGGCGCTGCTGCGGGAGGTGATTCGAAATGCAGATCGTTTGCCGGCAAACGATCTCGCTTCCGTGCTGAAAATGCTGCCGATACCGCTGGTTCGACCAAGGCCGATCGAAGAGGCGATCTCGTCCGCCGGCGGCATATCGTCCGGAGCGATCGACCCGAGCGGAATGCTGCGGCACATGCCGGGCGTCTTCGTTGCGGGCGAAATGGTGGACTGGGAAGCGCCGACCGGCGGATACCTGCTGACGGCCTGTTTTGCGACGGGCCGGCATGCGGCATCGGGCCTCTTACGTTGGATGTCCGGGGCGGATTAAAATGCGGCCCGTCCTATACCTAGCGAAAAACCGGCGCTCTCGTGGCGTTCATGAGCAGTTCCTGCTCGGTCGCAAACTGTCCGAACAGGCGCGTCAGGCGAAGCTTTTCATCATCTCCGAGCCGATATCGACGGCAGAAGTCATCCACGCTGCGCACCCGGCGCAAGGGGCTGCTTTCCACTTTTGCAACGTCGATATGCTCGCTCACGGTCTGTCCCTTTCAATTGGCGGATAGCAAACAATCCGCCACGGAATTGGTTCCGTGGCGGATGAACTTTTTCTGCTTCGGCCCAGGAAAGCCTCGTCGCGCGCTTATTTTTTCAGGATGACCCAGATGGCGTGGATGATGCCCGGAATGTAGCCGAAGATCGTCAGCAGGATGTTCAGCCAGAAGTGCAGGCCGATACCCACCTGAAGGAAGACGCCAAGCGGCGGTACGAGAATGGCGAGAAGAATGCGCAGGACGTCCATGATAATCTCTTTCTAAAAGCTCCGATGGTCAAATGGCCGAGATGCCGGGAAGGTTGAATTCCCAGCTCTCGTCGACGGCATGACTCAGAGCACGGCGCTACCCGCCATGAAGGCGAGGACCACGAAGATCAGGAAGACGACGATGGCGATGAAGAACAGCACGCGGGCAATGGTCGCTGTGGCAGCGGAAACGCCGGAGAAGCCCAGAAAGCCGGTGATGAGGGATACGACGAAGAAGATCAGCGCCCACTTGAGCATGGTAGTTCCTTTACGAACGGGTTCGCTTTCAAACGCATATCCGGGAAATTTGTTCCTGATGAAGGCCGCCGCGATGCTAAGGCTGTTTGAATATGGAGAGGTCCGTGACGCGGTCCGTTTCATGAAACGCATATAAAACTGTTCAATTGCGTACGGTTCTCCCTGCATTAAAATAGTTGAATGACGGTGCAGGCATTGAGGAGGAGAACACTCATCTTATTAAAGATAGAGAACCTCTATGACCGAAGAGAAGAAAAAGCGTCGTCCGAAAGCGGGGCCGGCGCTCGGCAATATTGATGAAACGAAAGTGGTCGCGCAGGCAATCATCGACACGCAGCTGAACGCCGCTCGTGAGAAGACGGAGCGTTTGAAGCGCCTTCGCCTCCAGCGAGAGGCGCAGCCGGACGAGACGGCACGCTGATCGCAGCGTGCCTGCGAAAGACAGGATCACGACGCCAAGAGCGGGATGGGTGATCGCTGGCCGGATGGGTGGGAAGCTCGCCTGCCGTTTCGTTGGCCATAGGAAGAAAGCGGAAAAATCCCTATGTTCTTCATCCCCATCGCGTCCGCTTGACACGGCCTGCGATCTGGGTGGTCAAGTATGTGAACCTTGCTTGGTTCCGGCTAACGGATCGATTTTCAACAGCTGATAGAATTTTCGCTCCGGTCTTCCGAACGCCGTCCTGACGGCACGGATCTTCGGGAACCATGGCCGGTCGTGGCGGTTTGCATCGCCGGGCTGTTTTGCCGTACGTTGTCATAACGATGATCGGGCCATGACGATGTTCGGAAAACAGGTGCTTCGGCAAGGGCGCCTTGTTTCACCCACCCCGTTCGTGCTTCATGTGAGGGATCGCGGATAAGCGTCTCTCATTATTTGCGCCATGAGGAGTTCTCGGTGATGAATGTTCTGGAACCCGCAGACCCTGTCATGACGCCACCCCGCCGCCGCGTCGTCATTATCGGGGCAGGCTTTGGCGGTCTGGCCTGTGCGGGCGCTCTCGGGGATACGGATGTCGATGTGATCGTCATCGACCGGCGAAATCACAATCTGTTCCAGCCATTGCTGTATCAGGTCGCCACCGCGGCGCTTTCTCCGGCGGATATCGCCGAGCCGATCCGCCGTACGCTGGGGCGATACCGTAACATCCACATCATGCTGGCCGAGGCCGACGGCGTCGATACCGAGACCAGACAGGTGATGCTGAGGGATGGCGGCACCGTCTTCTACGATCAGCTGGTGATCGCCACCGGCTCCGACTACAACTACTTCGGCCATGACGATTGGCAGCATTTCGCGCCGGGCCTGAAGACCCTCCACGAAGCGCGTCGTATCCGTCACCGCCTGCTTCTGTCTTTCGAGAAGGCAGAGCGGACGGAGGATCCAGAGGAGCGGAAGTCTCTGCTTACCAGCATCGTCGTTGGAGGCGGGCCGACCGGCGTCGAGATGGCCGGCGCCATCTCCGAGCTCGGTCGCTCGATGGCATCACGCGACTTCCGCACCATTCCGGCAAGCGATCTCCGTGTCATTCTGGTCGAGGCAGGGCCACGTATCCTCTCGGCTTTTCCGGAACACCTGCAGGCCTACGCCCTGCGCTATCTCGAAAAGATAGGCGTCGAGGTGCGGCTGGGTGCGCAGGTGTCCGATATCACAGCGGAGGGCGCCGTCATCGCCGGACAAATGGTCCGCGCGGGCAGCATCGTCTGGGGTGCGGGCGTCAAGGCGTCGCCGGCCTTCCGTTGGCTCGGCATCGAGGGCAAGGCGAACGGTCGCATCCCGGTGGATGGCAAGCTCCGGGTCGAAGGGTTCAAGAATATCTTTTCGCTCGGCGACACCTCGTTCCAGGCGAGCGAGAGCGGCGCGCCGCTGCCAGCCCTTGCACAGGTGGCAAAACAGCAGGGCCGCTATCTCGGCAAGCTTCTGGCCAGGCCCGACGCGATCGAGACGGCCAAGCCGTTCCATTTCGCCAATCGCGGCAACACCGCCGTGATCGGGCGCAACGCCGCGATCTTCGATTTCGGTCGCTGGACGCTGAAAGGCTATCTTGCCTGGATCCTCTGGGCGATCGTCCATGTCTATCTCCTCGTCAACTTCGAAAAGCGGATGCTGGTCACCGTCCAGTGGATCTGGCGATATCTCACCCGTCAGCGCGGCGCGCGCCTGATCGACGAGAACGACAAGGAAGATGTGTCACCCGCCGTGATCAGGTGATGTCGGTCAAGCCGGCGTACGGCATCTGACGGATACGGATGTCGGTTCCTTGATTTCGGAACCTTTGGCGCCGGGACTGGTTCGACCCCCGACAGACGATGCGCGGGAGCACTCCGCCATCCCTTCATCCGGCCCCGTGCCGGCATGCCTGTCGCGGCCGCGCCGGCTCCCCCCTGTCGCCGGTTCTGTCGCGACAGGCTCATCCAGAGCGCGCCCCGGCGCGCCGAGCGTGAGGTCGATATGCCTGAGAATTACACATCCCTGATCGTCATGGTGGTCGTGCTCGTGGGTGTCTGCGGCGTGGTCGGCGCCTGGGCGCTCCGCAGCCGCCGACGCAGTGCCACGATGGCGTCCCTTGGTCGTCAGGATCGCCAAGACAAGACGCTGGAACACGGGAGAATATCGTGACCGGAGATCGAAACCGCGAGCCATACATCGCCCCTTCCGCCGATACGCCAGAGCAGACGGAGCGTAAATCGAAAGCCGGCAAAGGGATCATTATGTTCATCGCGGCTTTCGCCATTGCCGCGTTCCTGATGTATCTGAGCGTTATCATCTATGGGAGCATCGTGCGTGTCTGATCACGGCCACGAATACGATGCTTTGCCATTCCCCCCGGAGTGGCGATCGATCAAAGAAGCCCGGTTTTCTGGGGCTCTCTATCTGATCGATGATTTTATATTCGAAGCGATTCCTGTCTCGGGCATTATGCGGTAGGTTCCCGCCCGCAGCCAAAGGCGGGATGACGGGTGATACGACGGAAGACGATCTGGGCTTTCATAGCCGCGACCATGGTTCCGGCGCTTGCTGCGCCTTTGCCGGCAAGGGCAGAGGTGAAGGCGACGGAGACCGTCGAAACCTACGCGATTTCGGGCAAGACCGGTGCTGAACTCTACGCATCGATCGGCGCACGGGGGCCTCTTCTCGGCGCAAACAGGGTCATTGCCCATACGCGTTTCAAGCTGACATGGCGAAGAGACTACCAGAGACGCGGCAATGATTGCGTCCTCGCATCGGCAATCCCGCGCCTCACCATCATCACGACCCTGCCAAAGCCGACGGCGAAGCTCTCGGGCCCCGTCGGCGCAAGCTGGACCCGCTTCATCGACGGCGTTCGCCAGCATGAAGCGGTGCACGGACGATATGTTCGCGAACTTGTCGCGAAGATCGAGACGGCGACGATCGGGCTGACGCAGCCGGACGATCCCGGCTGCACGAAGATCAAGACAGAGATGAACCGCCGCCTGGGCGCCATCTCCGATGAGCGGCGCGATCTCGATCGCGCCTTCGATCAGGCGGAGTTCACCGAGGGCGGCGCTGTCCACACGCTTATTCTGGCGCTGGTCAACGGTCCCTGACAAAGCGGCACGTCGTCAGGGATTCTGATCGAGCGCACTGGGCGAGGGCTGTCCGCCCTGCTGGTTGTCGTCATGCGAGGGCATGGTGCCGAACAGGATGATGCCGACGACGATGGCGATGGCGGCGAGGATGACGAAATATCGCATTTTCACGAGAGGGCTCGCTCCGTTGGAAGGTCGGGATGCCCGAACAGCGCATCGTCTCCAGTGTTCCCGTAGATCGTGTCATGACGGCTTGCGTGCGGTATCTCCTGGCTCGTCAAGGCACTGCATTCGTTTTTATCATTCGAGGAGGAAAATTTGGTGGCCGGCCCTGCGGCGTGCAGGCGGGGACAGCCTTGAACGAGGGCCGCGATGATGCCACTTTCCGGCAACTTGAAAAGAGGACCGTTCCATGAGCCTGCGCATCAACGATATCGCCCCTAATTTTACCGCCGAAACCAGCAAGGGAACGATCTCGTTCCACGACTGGATCGGCGATGGCTGGGGTGTTCTTTTCTCGCATCCCAAGAATTTCACGCCGGTCTGCACGACGGAACTCGGCGCCATGGCGGGCCTTCAGGACGAGTTCGCCAAGCGCGGCGTCAAGGTCATCGGCATCTCGGTCGATCCGGTCGAAAGCCATGAGCGCTGGAAGAACGACATCCGCACGGCCACCGGCTTCGAGGTCGATTACCCGCTGATCGGCGACAAGGACCTCGCTGTCGCAAAGCTCTACGACATGCTGCCGGCGGGTGCCGGTGAAAGCTCGGAGGGCCGCACGCCTGCCGACAACGCGACCGTGCGCTCGGTGTTCGTGGTCGGGCCGGACAAGAAGATCAAGTTGATCCTCACCTATCCCATGACGACCGGCCGTAACTTCGACGAAATCCTGCGCGCGATCGACTCGATCCAGCTGACGGCGAAGCATCAGGTGGCGACGCCTGCGAACTGGAAGCAGGGCGAGGACGTCATCATCACGGCAGCTGTTTCCAACGAGGACGCCATCGCCCGCTTCGGCAGCTTCGATACGGTGCTGCCCTACCTGCGCAAGACGAAGCAGCCGACCGCCTGAGGTCGGAGCAGACGGCGGACGGTTGGCTCAGGCGACGCGTTCGCCGGCCCGCCACACGCCGGCCACGAGAGGCGGCGCACCGGGCTCCGCCCGCACGCGAAGCAGATCGGCCCGAAGGCCGGTCTCGATCCGGCCGCGATCGGCAAGCCCTGCCGCCCGCGCCGGGTTTGCCGTGATCATGCGCACCGCATGCGGCAGATCGGTCTGTCCGCGCTCGGCGAGCAGGAAGGCCGCCTGAAGCAGGCTGAAGGGCACATAATCCGACGAGAGAATATCGAGGGCATCGCACTCCAGAAGGTCGAGCGCGGAGACATTGCCGGAATGCGACCCGCCCCGCACGACGTTCGGCGCACCCATCAGCACCTGTAGATGACAAGCCTTGGAGAGTGTGGCCGCCTCGATCGTGGTGGGGAACTCCGCAAGGGCGATGCCGAGATCGACGCTCTCGCGCACATGGGCAGCCGTCGCATCGTCATGCGAGGCCATGGGGATACCGGCTTCGCGGCAGCGCGCCGCAAGGGCGAGGCGATTGCGGTCGGCATTCTCCACCGACTGGGCGATACGCCGGGCACTGAACGCTTCGAAATCCGCATCGGAAATCTTCTTCTTGCCCTGATAATAGATCCGGTAGGCCTCGAGGCTCACGAACTGCCGCTGTCCGGGGGCGTGATCCATCAGGGATGCCAGCCGAACCCGGTCGTTGCGCTTCATCTCATCGAACTGTTCCACCACATCGGGCATGGAGACTTCGCAGCGCAGGTGGATGAAGTGCTCGGCGCGCAGGCGATTGGCATCCGTCGCCGCCGAGATGGTTGCCGCCATGTCGGCCATATCGCCGGTTCCCAGATCCGTATCGCCGTCGAGCCCGACGCGAAGCGCGTCGAACACGGTGGTGATGCCGGCGGTGGCGATCTGCCCGTCATGCGCCTGTAGAGCTGCGGCAAGGTTCCAGCGGACCTTCGGGCGCGGCTGGATATGCGTTTCCAGATGGTCAGTGTGCAGTTCGACGCAGCCCGGCATCAGGTAATCGCCTTGCATGTCGGTCCCGTGCGCCGTCGTCCCCGTGCAGATGTCGGCAATGACGCCATCGCGGACGAGAACGGTGCCCTCGACGATCTCTGTGGGGAGGATGATGGCGCAGTGGGTGAAGATCTGTTCGCGTGTCATGGTCTGCCGTTCCGCAGCATGAGGCTGCAGCTTTTCGGGTAGGAGGTGAATGTGCGTGGCAACAGCGCGTCAGATGACGAGCTTGCGCAGTTGCTGGGAGAGAATATCCATCAGGGTCACGGTTGCAACGATGATGAGGAGGATCGCGGAGGCCTGAGGATAGTAGAAACCGCGAATGCTCTCGAAAAGGATCTGCCCGATGCCGCCGGCGCCGATGAGGCCAAGCACGGTGGCGGAGCGGATATTGGATTCGAGGCGATAGAGCGAAAACGAGATCCAGAGCGGCAGAACCTGCGGGATGACGCCAAAGATAACCTGCTGCAGACGGGAGGCGCCGGTGGTGCGGATGGCCTCGACCGGACGCGGATCGATCGCCTCGACGGCTTCCGAGAAGAGCTTGGCGAGAATGCCCGTCGTGTGAACGAACAGCGCCATGACGCCGGCAAATGGCCCGAGGCCGACGGCGACGACAAACAGAACGGCAAAGACGATCTCATGGATCGCGCGGAACAGGTCCATCAGCCGGCGAACCGGGTGCAGCACCCACCAGGGGGCCATGTTGTGGGCCGAGAGGATACCAAAGGGAATGGACAGGAGAACCGCGAGAAAGGTGCCCCAGAGTGCGATCTGGATCGTGACGATCATTTCGCGGAGATAAGACGCCCATTCCTTGAAATCCGGTTTCAGGAAATCCTTGGCATAGGTCGCCATGTTGCCGGCGTCCGAGAAGAGGTAGGTCCACCGCCCCATTTCGGCCGGTCCCCAGCTGGCGGCCAGGGCGCCGACGAAGACCAGCGTGACGAGCCAGCCGCGCATGCCGCTCCGAGAGGGCCTTGCTCCGGTCTGGTTCGTCGTCGGGCGGGCATGGGTTGCGCCGGTTGAGGCGATGACGTCGGTCATGGGCGTCGTCCTTGATGGATCGGGCAGTCGGAAACGGTAAGGAAACCGGAGCGGACGGTGCCGCCCGCTCCGGTTCAAGGCATCAGCCGTTGGAGGCCGTTCCGAGTTCGGCTTCGTACTTCGCCTTCTGCTCGGTCAGCGGCTTGACCTTCTCGGCCTTGGCTTCCGCCGACAGCGAGGCGTCGCCTTCGATCTTGGCGATCGACTTCGACAGTTCCATCACGCGGATCGGCAGGAGCTGCTTGTCGGTCGAGGCCCTGAACGGCGCCCACTTCAGGGCGGCGAGGACCTCCTTCTCATGGGCGACGTCGCCCGTGGAGTTGGCAGTGCCGTAGCTGAGGAAGAAGTCGCGCAGCTTGGTCTTTGCCTCTTCCGGCAGGTCCTTGCGCCAGACGATCGGGTCGGAAGGGATCAGCGGCGAGCGCCAGATTTCGCGAATATTGGCGAAAGCATCCGGCTTGTTCTGCTGGATCAGCGCCATGTTCTCGGTGTTGTTGGCCGCCGCATCGACCTGTTTCATGGCAACGGCCATGGCGTTGGTCTCGTGGTTGGCGTTGGTCACCGTCTTGAAGCAGGCCTTCGGGTCGATGTTGCGCGTGCCGAACACGAAGGTCATGGGTACGAGATAGCCGGAGGTGGAGTTCGGGTCGCCGAGGCCGAAGCTCTTCGTCTTGTCGCAGGTCAAGAGTTCATCGATCGTCTGGATCGGCGAGTCCTTGGGGACGATGACGACCGACCAGTAGCCTGGGTCGCCGTTCTTGGCGACGCTCTGCACGAACACTTCGCCATCGGCACGATCGACCGCTTCCATGGCCGATTTGTTGCCGTACCAGGCGACCTGCACCTTGTTGAAGCGCATGCCTTCGATGATGCCGGCATAATCGGAAGCGAAGAAGGGCTTCACCTCGAGACCGGTCTTGGTCTTGAGGTCGGCCAGAAGCGGCTCCCAGGTGGTCTTCAGGTTCTGCTGGGATTCGGTCGAGATGATGCCGAAGTTGATGGTCTCAGCGGCAAGCGCCTGCTGGCTCAGTGTGGCGGCGAACGAAAGCGCCGCAATGCTCTTGAAGATCGCGTTCATGGTGGTCTCCGGTTGGGCCGTTATCGTGGATCGGGCAGTATCTTGAATCAGACGGGGACGAGCGCCGCCTGACGTTTGTGAAGTCCGACGCCGGATGGCGCCATGGGGTCGTCCGGGCCGCCCGGGGCGGCATCCGGCAGGACGAGTTCTTCCGATGCCGCTCCGTAGAGCTCGGCCAGGAAATCGTTGGAAAGGGCGGTGGACGGGCCGTCATAGACGATAACGCCGTCGCGCATGGCGATCGTGCGGCGGCAATAGCGCCGCGCATATTCGACCTGATGGAGCGACACGAGCACGGTAATGCCGTCTTCGCGGGAGATGTCGGCGAGCACGTCCATCACCCGGCGCGCAGCCGACGGATCGAGCGCCGAGATCGGCTCGTCGGCAATCAGGATACGGGCTTCCTGCACGAGGGTGCGGGCGATGGCCGCGCGCTGCTGCTGGCCACCGGAAAGCGTTGACGCACGTTGCGCGGCAACCTGGGGAATGCCGACGCGGGCGAGTGCGGCTCGCGCCTTGTCCTTCTCCCCGGCGTTGAACAGGCCGAGCGTGCCACGCCAGCGCGGTATGCGGCCGAGATGGCCGATCAGGACGTTGGTCAGCACGGACAGCCGTCCGACGAGGTTGAACTGCTGGAAGATCACGGCGACGCGGCCGCGTGCCGCCTCCCGGTTCATCCGCCCGCCCGCCTGCGACACCGCGCCGAGAATCTCCACACGCCCGCCATCGCCATCGCCAATCTCCAGGCCGGCGATATGGCGAATGAGCGTGCTCTTGCCGGAACCGGAAGCGCCGATCAGCGCCACCATCTCGCCCTGCTCCAGCATCAGGCTCACACCGTTGAGCGCCCGCGTTTCGCCATAGCGTTTCGACAGATTGGTCACGGAAAGCGCGACAGGGGTAATTTCGGTCATGGTTTGATCCCGGGCAGCAGCTCGAAAGCCGACGTCATGCCGGCTGCACGTCCAAAGACTGTGAGTGCCAAGCGATGATGGTTGCGTGACGTTTGCATGAAACTTTTGCGTCAGCCGATCCTATCAGACGGCGTAACGCGCGATGAACGCTTCGCCCGTCAGCGAGCGGAAGTCCTCGAGCGCGGCAAACAGCCGGTCGTGCGGCCAGTCCCACCAGGCGAGCGTCTCCATGTCCTCAGCCGTTGCACGCGTGAAACGTTCGCGGATCAGCCGGGCCGGCACGCCGCCGACGACCGTGTAGGGCGCGACATCGTGCGAGACCACGGCGCCCGCCCCGACGACGGCCCCGTTGCCCACCGTCACGCCCGGCAGAACCGTCGCGCCGTGACCGATCCAGACATCGTGCCCGATGGTGACGCGCCGGGCGCGGCGTGCCGCAAAGAAATCCGCCTCGTCCGCAGCTCCGTCGAAGTAGTCGCCGGCCCTGTAGGTAAAGTGATGCAGCGTGGCGCGCTCCATCGGGTGGTTCGTGGCGTTCAGCCGTACCATGGAAGCGATGTTGACGAACTTGCCGACGGTTGCGCACCAGAGGGCGCAATCCTCCATGACATAGGAATAGTCGCCGAGGTCCACCTCGCCGAGGCGCGATCTCTCGGCGATCTCGACATAGCGGCCGAGGCGGCAGTCGGTCACACGCGCCGTCTCGTGGATCGTGGGGTGATGTTCGGAGAGCTTGGTCATCACGCAGCCTTTCGGGCGGAGAATGCGGAGACGTCGATGGTGCGGGTCGCCACCGCCTCGCGCACCGGCTGGTCGTGGAAGATGCCTAGAATGGCGGTGCCGCGCGCGAGCTTCTCGCCGATCATGGCGGTCACGACATCGCGATTTTCCGCGTCCAGAGAGGCCGTGGGCTCGTCGAGAAGAAGAACGGGGTGATCCGTGATGAAGCCGCGGGCAATATTGACGCGCTGCTTCTCGCCGCCGGAGAAGGTGGCGGGCGGAAGCCCGTGCAGCGTTTCCGGCAGGTTCAGGCGCGTGAGCATGTCGCGAGCCCGCAAGATGGCCGTCGCCCGGTCGATGCCGCGCGAGACGAGCGGCTCGGCGACGATCTCGACGGCGGAGACGCGGGGCACGGCGCGCAGGAACTGGCTGACATAGCCGATGCCGTCATGCCGGATGGCAAGAACGAGACGCGGATCGCCGGCCCCGAGGTCGCGAACCTCGCCGTTTTCCGGGTCCCGCACGAGGACCGAGCCCTCGTCGATTGCGTAGTTGCCATAGACCATCCGCAGGATCGACGACTTGCCGACCCCCGAGGGACCGCCGAGAACGACGCATTCGCCCGGAAAGAGATCGAAGCGGACATTGGCGACCACAGGCAGCACGACGCCATCGCGCAGATGCATCACGAAGGATTTCGCGACATCGCGCACGCTGAGCAGCGCGCCTTCCGGCATGGCAGGATGAGTCGGCGTGATGGAGGAGAGGGACATCGGCGGGCTCCGGTTCGGCATTCGGGCTCAGGATTCGGGGATGGAGGCGACGAGAAGCTGGGTATAGGCGTGGCGGGGATCGTCCAGCACCCGATCCGTCAGCCCGGCTTCCACGATGTGCCCGCCCTTCATGACGATCATGCGCTGCGACAGGAGCCGCGCCACGGCGAGGTCGTGGGTGACGATGACGACGGCGAGCGACAGGTCGGTGACCAGTCCGCGCAGAAGATCGAGCACGCGGGCCTGAACGGAAACGTCGAGCCCGCCGGTCGGCTCGTCCATGAAGATCAGCCGGGGATGGGTAACGAGGTTTCGGGCGATCTGAAGGCGCTGGCGCATGCCGCCGGAAAAGGCGATCGGCTGGTCGTCGATCCGCTCGGCGGCGATCTCCACGCGCGACAGCCAGTCGCCGGCCGTGCGGCGGATGTCGCCATAATGGCGCTCGCCCACGGCCATCAGCCGCTCGCCGACATTGGCGCCAGCCGAGACGCGCATCCGCAACCCGTCCGCCGGGTTCTGGTGCACGAAGCCCCAGTCGGTGCGCATCAGGAAGCGGCGCTCCGCTTCCGAGAGATCGGCAAGATCGGGGAAGCGCCCGTCGCGCATCCGGTAGCGGATTTCGCCTGCGGAGCGTTCCAGCCGGCCGGAGATGCAGTTGAGCAAGGTCGTCTTGCCGGAGCCGGACTCGCCCACGATGGCGACGACTTCGCCCGGCCAGACGTCGAAGGAGACGCCGGTACAGCCGATGAAGGAGCCGTAGCGCTTTTCGAGGCCACGGACGGAGAGGATGGGGTCGGTCATCGCGCGGTCTCCCGGGCTGTCGGTGCTGAGCCGCCGAGCTGCGGCAGGCCCGGACCCTTGTGGCCGTCCGCTTGCCGTGTCTCGCAATTGTCGGTGTCGGAGCAGACGAACATGCGTCCGCCCCGGTCGTCGGTCACCACCTCGTCCATGTAGACGCCGGTCGCATTGCAGAGCGCGCAGGGGCGGCTGAAGGTCTGGACGGCGAAGGGATGGTCCTCGAAATCGAGGCTCGTCACCTGGGTGAAAGGCGGCAGCGCATAGATGCGCTTCTCGCGCCCCGCCCCGAAGAGCTGCAAGGCGGGGGAACGATCGAGCTTCGGATTGTCGAATTTCGGAATGGGCGAGGGGTCCATGACATAGCGACCCTCGACCTTCACCGGATAGGCATAGGTGGTGGCGATATGGCCGTGCTGAGCGATGTCCTCGTAGAGCTTCACATGCACGAGGCCGTACTCCTCCAGCCCGTGCATGACCCGGGTTTCGGTCTCGCGCGGTTCCAGAAAGCGCAGAGGCTCGGGGATCGGCACCTGGAAGACGATGGTCTGGTGCGCTTTAAGCTTCTCTTCCGGAATGCGGTGGCGGGTCTGGATGATGGTCGCATCCGCCGTCTTGGTCGTCGTCGCGACATTCGCGGTCTTGGCGAAGAATGCCCGGATCGAAACGGCATTTGTCGTATCGTCCGCGCCCTGATCGATCACTTTCAGAACGTCGTCGGGTCCGAGAATGGCGGCCGTCACCTGTACGCCGCCCGTGCCCCAGCCGTATGGCATCGGCATCTCGCGGGAGGCGAAGGGCACCTGATAGCCGGGAATGGCGATGCCCTTCAGGATCGCGCGGCGGATCATGCGTTTGGTCTGCTCGTCCAGATAGGCGAAGTTATAGGCGGGCAAGGTCATTCCGCGGCCTCCTGTCGGTCCGTCCCGGCGGTCTTTTCCGCCGCATGTTCCCGCCGCAGCATGCGCAGCAGGTCGAGTTCGGCCTGGAAGTCCACATAATGCGGCAGTTTCAGATGCTCGACGAAGCCGGTGGCTTCGACGTTGTCGCAATGGGAAAGGACGAACTCCTCGTCCTGCGCCGGGGCTGCGCGGTTCTCATCGAACTCGTCGGCACGCAGCGCGCGATCGACGAGGCTCATCGACATGGCCTTGCGCTCCGACTGTCCGAAAACGAGCCCGTAGCCGCGCGTGAAGCGCGGACCGTCCTCGCCGCCGCCCTTGAACTGCGACACCATCTGGCACTCGGTGACGCGGACGGCGCCGATATTGACGGCAAAACCGAGCTCCGGCAGGTCGATCTCCAGATCGACAAGGCCGATGCGCACTTCGCCGACGAAGGGGTGCGTGCGCCCGTAGCCGCGCTGGGTCGAATAGCCAAGCGACAGAAGAAAGCCTTCGTCGCCGCGCGCCAGTGCCTGGAGCCGGAGGTCGCGTCCGGCGGGAAAGCCGGTCGGATCGCGGGTGAGGTCGCCCGGCTCGGCATCGGAGGGGATGTCCGGCTCGATCAGGCCTTCGCCATTGAGGATGTCGGTCACGCGAGGATAGGCGGCATCCTCAGTGACGTCACGCCGGGCGCCGGGCTCGACAGGATGGTCGCCGGCCATGTCGGGGTCGATCAGGCGGTGGGTATAATCGAAGGTCGGCCCCAGCAGCTGCCCGCCGGGAATATCCTTGTAGGTGGCCGATACGCGCCGCTCGATGCGCATCGCCGCCGTCTCTACCGGCCGCGTCGCACCGAAGCGTGGCAGCGTCGTGCGATAGGCCCGGATGAGGAAGATCGCCTCGATCATGTCGCCGCGCGACTGTCGCACGGCCATGGCGGCAAGCTCGGGATCGTAGAGCGACCCTTCGGCCATGACCCGGTCAACGGCAAGCGAGAGCTGGCCCGCGATCTGTTCGAGCGAGAGAGCGGGAACGGAGCGATCTCCCCGACGACGGTCGGCCAGAAGCTTGTGCGCCTTCTTGATGGCGGCTTCACCGCCTTTGACGGCTACATACATGGCTCAGGCCTCCTGAATGTGTGTGGTGCGGGGCAAAGCCAGAGCCTCGCCGCCCGAAACGAGGACGAGGTCGAAGCCGAGCGGGAAACCGGCACGGTTGGCGGCCATCACGTCGAGAAAGCCGGCGCCCAGGCCCTGCGGCGCAATCTCCGTGGTCGTCTCGATGCCCGGCCCGCTGAGGATGAGCCGCCGCCCGCCGCGAAGGGCTTCGAGCGGCAGGAGCAGCGTGGCCGAGCGATCCGGATATTCCGCCGTGCCCACGGCAAAGCGGCTCCAGCCTGTGCAGTCGCCGGTCTCGCCGAGATGCACGAAACGCGCTGCCTGTGCTTCCGTCGTTGCCGTTGCGCCGGTGTGGAAGGCGACCCAGGCCTTGGCGTCCGGCATGTCCGTCTCGAAGAAGACGGGCGTGTCGCCGTCCGCCAGCGCCAGAAGAACCGCGCCCGCGGCCGGTGACATCGGTGCCGGGGGCAGAACGAGGCCGGATAGATCCGCGACGCTGCCCGGTCGCGCAAAGGCATCCATCAGGGCGCGAAAGGCGCGTTGCGATCCGAACACGGGTTCGGCAAAGCCGCCATCGACCATTGCAAGGTTCATCGGTCTTCTCCCCGAACCAGCGTGAAGAAATCGACGCGCGTCGCTTCCGTTTCCTCCGCGCGTTGCTGGCGCGCGGCGGCATCGAGAGCGAGCGCTGGCGCCACCACATCCGTTTCGATCACGGCCTGCCATGCGTCGAGCTGCCCGAGCGCATCGAGATGCGCCACCATGCGGGCCTTTTCGATATCGCGACCGAGAATGATCGCGTGGCCGACCTCGCCGCTTTCGAGCTTCACGGTCGCCCGCGTCACGCTGGCCTCGCCGAGATTGAACGGGGCGCCGCCGCCGCCGATCCGCCCGCGCACCATGACGGCGCCGATTTCGGGGCCACGCACGGGAATGGCTTTCGGCGCCGTCTTCGTGAGTGCACCGTAGCGCGCACCTAACAGGTCGGCCGGCATGGAGGCCATGGCGTCAAGGGCGCGCTTGCGGCCCGATGTTTCGTGTTCTCTGGTCATTTCGGATCCTATTTGTCTATTTGTGTAGACAACTAATCTTGATCCGATTTATAACCCGGAAATCATGACGCCGCTATGACACCGCGCGGCGTTAGAATGGGAAGGAGCCGACATTGGACGGGCATGATGACGGTATTTCACGCTGGCGGCGGGTCGCCGACGGCATTCGCGCCTCGATCATGGAGGCCGCCGTGACCGATCGGCTGCCGCCGGAAACGGAGCTGGCGACGGAGTACGGCGTCAACCGACATACCGTCCGCCGCGCCATCGCGGCGCTGGCGGCAGAGGGTGTCGTGCGTGCAGAGCGCGGCCGCGGCACCTTCGTCAATCCGGTCGAGCCGCGCATCTCCTATCCGATCGGCACGCGGGCGCGGTTCTCCGAAAACATGATGCGCCAGTCGCTCGAGCCCACGGGCCGGCTCGTCGGTTCGCAGAAGGTCGTGGCCGACATGGCCATGGCACGGCTGCTGGGCCTTGCGCCCGGTGCGCCGCTGCACCGGCTCGACCACATGGCCGTGGTGGATGGCGTGCCGCTCTCCCGCTCCACATCGCATTTCCCGGCGGAGCGCTTCCCCGGCATCATTGCGGCCTATGCGCAGGAAGGGTCGATCACCCAGGCGCTCCGCCGCTGCGGCCTTGCGGATTATCGCAGGCGCGAGACGCGGCTGACGGCAGACCGCATCTCGCCGAGCGATGCCGATGCGCTCTCCTGCGCCGGCGATGCCATCGTTCTGGTGACCAATGCGGTGGATGTGGATCTCGATGATCGGCCGGTGCAGGCGATCCGCACCCGCTTCCTTGCCGACCGTATGGAACTCGTCTTCGTCAATCCGGAAAGCGCTGCGTGAGCGGACGTCGCTACCGTGCTGCCTTCGGCCGATCCACCGGTGCGACCATCAGGTTGATGCCCTTGGATCGCATGCGCTCCAGATGCTCCGGGGCGATGTTGTCGTCCACGATGACGAGGTCGAATTCGGTCAGCGCGGCGAAGGAATAGAGCGCCCGGCGCTCGAATTTCGTGTGGTCGGCGAGAAGAATGCGCATGGCGGCGCTGTCGAACATCGCCCGCTTCGTTTCCACCATTTCCGGCGACTGGTGAAAGGCAACGTCGTCGAGAATGGCCGACATCGACATGAACACGGTATCGGCCCTGAGCTTCTCGATCTCGCGGATGGTCATGCGCCCCATGAAGGCGTTGCACCAGTTGTAGAACTGCCCGCCGAGCCCGAGCAGCGTCACGTCCGGCACGGCCTTCAGGTCGTTCATCAGATTGAGCGAATTGGTGATGACCGTCAGCGGCACCTTTTCGGGCAGGTGATGGGCCATTTGCAGCACGGTCGTGCTGTCGTCGAAGAAGATCGCCTGTCCCGGCTCGATGAACGTCATGGCCGCCTGCGCGATGGCGGCTTTCTCGCGCGCCTGACGGCTGGAGCGGTAGACGTCGCTCGATTCGATAAGGCTTGTCGGTGCGGCTGTCACGATGCCGCGCGTCTTGCGAAAGAGACCGCGGCTGACGAGTTCGTCGACATCCCGGTGCGCCGTCATCAGGCTGATGCCGAAACGGTCGGTCAGGTCCTCGATCCGCATCGAGCCCTCGGCCATCACGGCTTCGGCGATCAGCTGGCGGCGCACGATCTGGCGGGCCTGGCGGCTGTCGCTGGGAAGCTCGGACATGAACTGACCGGCGGTTGTCCTGTTCGTCATCCCTTAGCCCCCTCTGTTCGCTCTGCATGCGTCCTAGCGCATAAAACCTCTAACGGGAAACCCGTTCGCAAGGATGCGACCGCCGGGCGTGGGAAGAGAGCGTAAGGAGAAAGAGGGCGCCGCGAGCGGCACCCTCCCGCGGATTTGAGAGTGCCGCATCATCTCCTTCGTCATGCTCGGGCTTGTCCCGAGCATCTGCAATGCCCTGATTTCATCGACGCCGGCAGATCCTCGGCACAAGGCCGAGGATGACGATCGCGAAGGGACCGCTTGTTGGCAAATGACGGCCTTCGCGGGCAGCACGCTGTCTCCTGTCGAAGGCTTACTTGTCGAGCACGAAGGGTGCCGAATACTTGTCGACATTGTCTTTGGTGATGAGCAGGCAATCGAACAGCTGCTTTTCGGACTTGGCACCCGTGGCACCCGTCTTGATGAAGCTGTCGGCCTGCTTCACGGCTTCTTCCGAGAAGACGGCGACCGGCTGAAGCACGGTGTACTGCAATTCGCCGGCCTTGATGGCGGCGACTGCGTCCGGCGAACCGTCGAAGCCGCCGACCTTGACGTTGGCGATCTTGCCGGCTTCCTTGAGCGCCGCGATGGCGCCGAGCGCCATTTCGTCATTGCCCGAGATCACGCCGTTGATATCCGGATTGGCCTGCAACATGGACTGCATCTTGTCGTGGCCCTTGGTGCGGTCCCAGTCGGCCACTTCGGAGGCGACCTTTTCGAGGTCCGGATACTGCGTCAGCACGGTCTCGTAGCCGTTGGAGCGGGTCGCGGCATTGTTGTCGGAGGGCGCGCCGAAAAGCTCGACATATTTGCCCTTGTCGCCGACGGCTTCCACCCATTGGGTCGCGCCGAGTGCCGCACCCTGCGCATTGTTGGAAACGAGCTGCGCCTTGGCGAGGCCTTCCTGGTTGATCTCGGCATTGACGAGAATGACCGGGATGCCGGCAGCGACGGCCTTCTTGACCGCGCCGACGGAGCCGTCGGCATTGGCCGGATCGAGGATGATCGCCACCGACTTGTTGGTGATCGCGGTGTCGATCAGGTTGCTCTCGGTGTTGGTGTCGCCCTTGTGCGCGCCGACGGTCGCGGTGTAGCCGAGCTTTTCGGCAGCGGCCTTCGCCACATTGCCTTCGGTCAGCCAGTAGGGGTTCGACGGGTCGTTGACGATCACCGTCATCAGGCCCTCGGCATAGGCGGTGCTTGCAAACATCGTTGCGGCAGCGGCGGCTGCCATCAGCAGGCGGCTGGCTTTTTTCATCATGGTCTCTCTCCCGGTTGAATTGCGGTCTGGTTATGCCGGTCACCCGGCGGTGCTTGTCCGTGCCGGGCCCCTGCCTCTCCTCGAGAAGGCAGAAAGCCGGGGATGCGGAGAAGGTCGTGTGTCGGTCGCCTTACTTCGGGCGGCGGCCGTACTGGATGCTGTTGAGCAGGACGGCGAGCACGATGACCGCGCCGGTAAAGACGGTCTGCCAGTAGGAGGACACGCCGATGATGACGAGGCCATCCGACAGGAAGCCGATGACGAAGGCGCCGAGCATGGTGCCGCCGATCGTGCCGCGTCCGCCCGTCAGCGCCGCGCCGCCGATGACGACGGCCGCAATCGCCGTCAGCTCGTAGGTCGTGCCGGCCGTCGGGCCCGCCGAGGTCAGCTGCGACGAGAGGACGAGGCCGGCAATGGCCGCAGAGATGCCCGAAAGCACGTAGACGATGATCTTGACCCGCTTGACCGGCACGCCGGAAAGCTCGGCCGCGCGCTCGTTGCCGCCGGACGCATAAAGCCAGCGGCCGAAGGCAGACCGGCTGAGCATGACGAAGCAGAGGATGGCGAGGAGCGCGAGAACCAGAACGCCGATCGGCACGCCGAACAGACGGTTGAAGCCCAGCCAGTCGAAGCCGGTATTGCCAAGCTCGGGGCGGCCGCCGAGATTGTTGAAGGTCAGGCCGTTGGTCATCAGCAGCGCGACGCCGCGCGCGACATAGAGCACGCCGAGCGTCGCCACGAAGGCGGGAACGCGGAGATAGGCGATCAGCACGCCATTCACGGCGCCGACGAAGGCGCCGAGCGCGCAGGTGAGAATGACCACGACCCAGACAGGCGGATAGAGCACCACGCCAAACGTGTTGAGCGTCACGCCCTGCATGAGGTAGCCCGCCACGACGCCGGACAGACCGAGGGTCGAGCCGACCGAGAGATCGATGCCGCCGTTCAGGATGACGAGCAGCATGCCGATGGCGAGGATGCCGAAGATCGCCACATGCGACGACATGATCAGGAAATTGGCGACGGAGAAATAATAGGGCGACAGGAACGAGAACACGACGATGATCGCGATCAGCGCGAAGAAGGCGCGGCCTTCCAGGAGCAGATGGCCGATATTGATCGTCTTCTTCGGGGTCGATGTTTTCTTTTGTGGCGGTCGGGCGGTCGCGGTAGAATGGGTTGCCGACATGATCAGTGTGTCCTCGTTTCGGGCGCTTGCCCATCCGATTCATGGCCGCCGGCTTTCTCGCCGGATGCCGCCATGATGCTTTCCTTGGTGACGTCGGAGCCGAACTCGGCCGAGATGCGGCCACGGCGCATGACGACGATGCGGTGCGCGATGCTCAGGCACTCGCCCACTTCCGACGTGGAGTAGATGACGGCGAGGCCCTGGCGGGCCCGCTCGGCAAGCAGTTTGAACACTTCCGACTTCGCGCCGATATCGATGCCGCGGCTGGGCTCGTCGAGCAGCATGACCTCCGGGTTCGTCGCCAGCATCTTGCCGATGACCACCTTCTGCTGGTTGCCGCCCGACAGCGAGCCGATGGGTGCGGCCCCACCATCCGTCTTGATGTGGACCTTGGCGATCGCGTCCGTCACGAGGCCGGCCTCGCTGCGGCGCGAGGTGAAGATGCCCTTTGTGAAGGCGCCGATGCTGGCGAGCGACAGGTTGCTGCCGACTGTCATCGTCTGTACCAGCCCGTCGCGCTGCCGGTCTTCCGGCACGAGCACGAGCCCGTTGTCGATACGCGCTGCAATCGAGAGCCCGGAGACGTCCTGGCCGTGCAGCATGACGCGACCGGCAGACGGTTGCAGCCGGCCGGCCACGCATTCGAGAAGCTCGGTGCGCCCAGCACCCATCAGCCCGTAGATGCAAACGACCTCGCCGGCGCGCACGTCGAGCGAGAGATTGTCGACCACGCTGTAGCCGGCGCCCGAGGCATCCGGCACCGTGAGGTTCTCGATCGACAGCGCGACCGGCCCGAAGGCATAGCCGGTCGGCGGCGCGCCGAGATCGAAGTTCTCGCCGACCATGTTGCGCACGATCCATTCGAGATCGATATCGCTCCGTCCGGCATAGGCCGTCATCGTGCCGTCGCGCAAAACCACGGCGTGATGGGTGATCTGTAGAGCTTCCTCGAGATGATGCGAGATGTAGACGATGGAGACGCCGCGCGCGGTGAGGTCGCGGATGACCTTGAAGAGCACCTCGACTTCGGAGGCGCTCAGCGCCGATGTCGGCTCGTCCATGATGAGGATGCGGGAATTGACCGACAGCGCGCGGGCGATTTCTACGATCTGCTGCTGCCCGAGGCGAAGCTCCTCGACCGGCGTCAGCGGGTCGATCTCCTCTTCCAGTTCCTCCATCAGCAGCCGCGTCTGCCGCTCTTCCTCGGCGTAATCGACACCGGTCGCGCCCATGATCTCGCGGCCCATGAAGATATTGTCGCGAACGTTCATGTTCAGCGCGAGCGACAGTTCCTGATGGATGATCGAGACGCCGCTGTCGCGGGCATGCGACGAGGAGGAGAACGTGACGGGCATGCCATCGAGCACGATCTGGCCGGAGGTCGGCTGAACGACGCCGGAGAGGATCTTCATCAGCGTCGATTTGCCGGCGCCGTTCTCGCCGAACAGCGTGGTCACCTGGCCGCGACGGATCTCGAAATTCACGCCTTTCAGCGCGTGGATGCTGCCATAGGACTTGGTGATATCGCGCGCTTCCATGACGACGGCGCCATGGTCGCCGGATGTTTTGCGGGCTGTGCTTGCGGTGACGGCGTTCATTTCACGGTCACCGCGACCGGTGTCACCAGCCAGTTCTTGGGGTTGATCAGCTTGAAGACGCCGGTGATCTCCACCGTCTTGCCTTCGAGCGCTGCCGGGTCGATGCTGGCCAGCACTTCCTTCTTCATGGCATTGTTCAGTGCCGAGCCGGCATTCTGGTACTCGATCTGGTTGGTGAACTGGCCGAACTCGATCTCTCCGGTCGCGTCGCGCAGCTCTGTGCCGTTGATGGCCGGGCCGGTCTGGACACGCACCACCGTCCCCTCGGGCAAGCCCGGAACGGCGATCGTGTTGGTGCTCGACTTCCGCTCGCCGACCGTGCCGGTGAACTTGACCGGAATGACCGGGCCGGTGCTGGTGGCGACGCCGTACTTCGTGCCGGCCGCAGCCTTGTCGGCGGCAATCGCGCTGCCAAGTTCGGTCGCATCGACCGCGCGACTGACCACGCTGTCGCGGACCTTGGGGAAATTCTCGGCCCCGAACGCTTCCGGCGAGAACACGTCGGCACGCACGTCATGCTCCGAGCCGATCTGCACCACCTTCGTGTCGTAGACCATGGCGCCGACGAGGATCACCGCGAGCGCGGCTGTGATCGCACGACCGCGGGTCAGGAAAGGGGCATTCAGCGATTTCGTATCGGCGACGGTGCTCATGACGAAAGCCTCACATCTGGAAAAGCCTCTCAAGAGAGGCGCAGGGGTCGAGTGGATGCCGCAATTGCCTGCGGCGGCCCGCGACGGATTTACGGGGCGCGGTGTCAGCTCGGAAGATGAATGGCGTGGAGGTGCGTGCCGGAAAGCAGCGCCTGCCGGAAAAGCAGGTGCGAGCGGCGTAACGGGTTCGCGGTGCTGGTCATGACGTCTCCTCCTTCACGCATCCGCCGACGATCTTCCTCCCGCCGGCCTTCATGCTGGGTGATAACAGATGATAGGTCTGTGTTATCAATGAGACGAACAATGATAGAAATATTTTGAGGTGTCAACGGCTGCCGCTTTCGCAAACGCCATATTTGTAAGCGTGTTATATTCGGGAATGAGAAGGAGTATGCGCTCTGCCGTCTACGCAGACGTCATCATGAATGTTTGGCGTCAGGAGAGGGCACGCGCAGCGATTATACCTCTCTTCAAGTTTAAGTATGAAATTAACATACTGAAAGTAGAAGATTTTTTAATGAATCGACATTTGTCTGTGTACTGCATTCTGCCGCCGAGATTGAGCTTTGGGCTTTCCCTGCGGCTGGACCAAGCGCCGGAATTACAAGGTGCTTCATGGCCAGAGCCGCCTCTGCGACGATCTTGACAAACTTCGTTATCTATGAAAAAAAATGCCGACTGCGAAAATTATTTCGATTTTTGTGTGATGTTTGTGAGATATAACCAGCGGTGGCTGATTGGGGCGGGCAACGAGGTCTGCTTCCCGCTTGGTTTCCGGATTGAGAGTCGCCGGCGCTCTTCGGAGGAGGGTTAGCGAGGATGGGAGGATTTCCGATGAGGCCATGTGCAGGGGCGCGAGCGCGGATCTGGGCGCGCGGGAGCCGGCATCATGCGTGACGGTGGAGATATCATCATCGGTATCGATGCCGGGACGTCGGTCATCAAGGCCGTTGCCTTCGACCTTGCCGGGCGGCAACTGGCCTGCGCATCCGTGCGCAACGTCTACGTAACCGGAGACGATGGTTCGGCGACCCAGTCCCTGACGCAGACCTGGGCAGACTGCGTGTCCGCTCTGAAAGGCCTTTCGGAAAAGCTCGATGGACTGCCCGAGAGAACGGCGGCGCTGGCCGTGACCGCGCAGGGCGACGGAACCTGGCTCGTCGGGGCGGATAACCGTCCCGTCGGCGATGCATGGCTGTGGCTCGATGCCCGCGCCGCGCCGACCGTGCGACGCCTTGCAGGCCGCAGCGAGGATCGCGCGCGCTTCGAGGCGACGGGAACCGGGCTGAATACCTGCCAGCAAGGCGCGCAGATGGCGCATATGGACCGGCACCGTCCCGAACTTCTGGATGGCTCTCAGGTCGCCCTGCACTGCAAGGACTGGCTCTACCTGAATCTGACCGGCATCCGCGCCACGGACCCGTCGGAGGCGAGCTTCACCTTCGGCAATTTCCGCACGCGCGCCTATGACGATATCGCGATCGAAAGCCTCGGTCTTGCGCACCGCCGCAACCTCCTGCCGGAGATCATCGACGGCACTCAGGTGCTGCATCCACTGTCCACTGACGCTGCCCGGGCGACCGGACTTCTCGCGGGAACGCCGGTCTCGCTCGGCTATGTCGATATGGTCATGACCGCGCTGGGGGCCGGCGTGCGCACGCGCTCGACGAATGCCGCCTGTTCGACCGTCGGCTCCACCGGCGTTCATATGCGCGCCAAACCGGTGGACGAGGTGCATCTCAATGCCGAGGGTACGGGCTATGTCATTGCGCTCCCAGTGCCCGGCATCGTCACCCAGGTTCAGACGAATATGGGCGCGACGCTGAACATCGACTGGATTTTGCGGCTGGCAGCCGACCTGATGGCGGATGCGGGCCGGCAGGTCGCGTTCTCGGATCTCGTCGGGCGGATCGAGCACTGGCTGGAAACCACGCGGCCCGGCGCGCTGCTGTATCACCCCTATATTTCAGAGGCGGGCGAGCGCGGGCCCTTCGTCAACGCCAATGCCCGCGCCGGTTTCATCGGCCTGTCCACCCGCCATGGCTTTCCCGACATGCTGCGCGCCGTGGTCGAGGGGCTGGGCATGGCGACGCGCGATTGCTACGCGGCTATGGGCGCGATGCCGGAGGAGCTACGGCTGACCGGCGGTGCCGCCCGTTCCCGCGCATTGCGCGGCGTGCTTGCCGCCTCGGTCGATGCGCCCGTTCGCATCTCCGACCGGGAGGAGGCGGGTGCCGCCGGTGCCGCGATGATGGCGGCCGTGGCGCTCGGCGTCTATCCCGCGATGGATGCCTGCATCGATGAATGGGTAAGCCCGCTTCTGGGGCAGGCCGAAGCGCCCGATCCTGATCTCGCCCGTCATTACGACCGGCTTTACCCGGCCTATGTGGCGGCGCGTCAGTCGCTTGCGCCCGTCTGGGAGACACTCAGCGACGAGCATGGGCATGCGAGCCCCGAGCGCGACAAGACGATGGCCGCTCTGGATCTCGCCGACATGACGACACCCGACGACGCATCCCGTCGTTCCGCATCCCACGTTTGAGGAGCCTGACATGACAGAAGCAAAGACGGTCGATCTCTTCGTGATCGGCGGCGGCATCAACGGCGCCGGCATCGCGCGGGATGCCGCAGGCCGCGGCCTCTCGGTCATACTCTGCGAAAAAGGGGATCTGGCAGAAGGCACGTCGTCGCGCTCCGGCAAGCTCGTTCATGGCGGCTTGCGCTATCTCGAATATTACGAGTTTCGGCTGGTGCGCGAGGCGCTGATCGAGCGCGAAGTTCTCCTCAACTCGGCAAGCCACATCATCTGGCCCATGCGCTTCGTGCTGCCCCACAGTCCGGACGACCGCCCCGCCTGGCTCGTCCGGCTCGGCCTCTTCCTCTACGACCATCTCGGCGGTCGCAAGCGCCTGCCCGGCACCCGCTCGCTCGATCTGCATCGCGATCCCGAAGGCGCGCCGATCCTCGACAAATACACCAAGGGCTTCGAGTATTCCGACTGTTGGGTGGATGACGCCCGCCTGGTGGTGCTGAACGCTCTCGACGCGGCCGAGCGCGGAGCGACGGTGCTGACGCGCACCGCCTGCATCAGCGCCCGCCGGGAGGATGGCGGCTGGCGCGTGGAGACGCGCAACGAGCGCACTGGCGAAATTTCGTCCTTCCGGGCGAAGGTTCTCGTCAATGCCGGCGGTCCCTGGGTCAACGATATCGTCGGCCGGGTCGCCGGCTCCAACAGCAGCCGCAACGTGCGCCTCGTAAAAGGTAGCCACATCGTCGTGCCGAAGTTCTGGGACGGCCAACAGGCTTATCTCGTGCAGAACCACGACAAGCGGGTCATCTTCATCAACCCTTACGAGGGCGACAAGGCGCTGATCGGCACCACCGACATCCCCTATGAAGGCCGTCCGGAAGAGGTGAAGCCCGACGAGACGGAAATCGATTACCTGATCGCCGCCGTGAACCGGTACTTCAAGGAGAAGCTGCGCCGCAGCGATGTGCTGCACAGCTTCTCCGGCGTCCGCCCGCTCTTCGATGATGGCAAGGGAAACCCGTCCGCCGTCACGCGCGACTATGTCTTCGAGCTCGACGAGACCGGCGGCGCGCCGATGCTCAACATCTACGGCGGCAAGATCACGACGTTCCGCAAGCTTTCCGAGCATGCCATCCAGAAGATCGCCGGCTTCTTCCCGAACATGAAGGGCGACTGGACGCGTGGAGCGACGTTGCCCGGCGGCGAAATCCCGAATGCCGACTATGTGCAGTTTGCCGAGCGGATGCGCAGCGACTACCCCTGGATGCCGCGCGCGCTGGTCAACCATTACGGTCGCCTCTATGGCGCCCGCGTCAATCGCATCGTCAAGGGCGTAACATCGCTCGAGGGGCTCGGCCGCCACTTCGGCGGACAACTCTACGAGGCCGAGGTGCGCTATCTCGTCGCCAACGAATGGGCGGAGACCGCCGAAGACGTGCTCGTGCGCCGCACCAAGCAGAACCTGCATCTGACGGAAGCCGAGCGGGCGGCGTTTGCGGACTGGTTCGACGCGCATGTCGCGCTGGCCGCCTGAGGGATCGATCATGAAGCTGACCCTGTCGCTCAACACCAATCCGCTGGTCAACCGGTTCGCAGAGCCGGACGATCTGATCGATACCGTGGCGTGTGAGCTGAAGATCCGGGATCTGCAGCTGACGCACGAGTTCATCAATCCGAGCTGGCCCGCGCCCGTCATCCGCCGCCTGACGCGGGAGATGCAGGCCGCTCTCACGCGCACCGGCGTGCGCGTCACCTCCGGCATGACGGGCCCCTACGGACGCCTCAATCATTTCGGCCATCCCGACAGGGACGTGCGGCGCTATTATATCGACTGGTTCAAGACCTTCGCGGATATCACCGCCGATCTCGGCGGCGTCTCTGTCGGCACGCAGTTCGCGATCTTCACCTATAAGGATTTTGACGACGCCGCCCGGCGCGAAGAGCTCGTCAAGATCGCCATCGACTGCTGGGCCGAGGTTGCCGAGCATGGTAAGGCGGCAGGTCTCGACTACATCTTCTGGGAGCCGATGAGCGTCGGGCGCGAGTTCGGCGAAACGATTTCGGAATGCATTCGCCTGCAAGACCGGCTGACGGCAGCGGATATGGCCATTCCCATGTGGATGATGGCCGATATCGACCATGGCGACGTGACCTCGCCCAATCCCGACGATGTCGATCCCTATGCCTGGGCGCGCGCGGTGCCGAAGCTTTCGCCGATCATCCATATCAAGCAGAGCCTGATGGACAAGGGTGGCCATCGGCCGTTCACCGCAGAGTTCAACGCCCGTGGCCGGGTGCATCCCGAGCCGCTGCTGAAGGCTCTGGAAGAGGGGGGGGCCGAGAACAACGAGATCTGCCTCGAGCTGTCCTTCAAGGAGCGCGATCCGAACGATCGGCAAGTGATCGAACAGATCGCGGAAAGCATCGCCTTCTGGGCGCCGCATATCGACACGGGCGCTGCCGCCCTCAACATCTGGCATGCCTGATGGTTGTAGCGGCGTGAACTGAAAAGACGTGCGAGCAGGCGGAACGCGGTGTATGGCGGATGTGCGGGCGAAACGGATCGGCCTACGGCAGGACGTTGGCGACCAGAAGCCTCGATAGAACGCCTGACAGGACACATGACAGGACACATGGCAGGAAACCGACGCCCCATCGATCCAGAGGAATCGCTCGCAACACGCGCCGCCTGGCTGCACTATGTCGGCGGCATGACACAGGCGGCCGTTGCCAAGATGCTCGGTCTGCCCTCCGTCAAGACCCACCGGATGATCGCCCGTGCCGTGGCCGACGGCATGGTCAAGGTCACCATCGATGGCGACATCGTCGAATGCGTCGATCTCGAGGCCCGCCTCGCCGAACGTTACGGCCTCGAATATTGCGAAGTCGCGCCCGACATGCGCGAGGAGGGCTTGCCGCTGCGGGCGCTCGCCTATGCCGGCGCGTCCTACCTGCGGCGGGAGATCGAGCGGGGCGAGCACCGGATGATCGGCCTTGGCCACGGCCGCACGCTGGCAGCCGCCGTGCGCCACATGCCGCGCCTTTCCGCCACCACGGTCTCGTTCGTGTCCCTTCTCGGCGGCGTGACCCGCAACTATGCCATCAATCCGCATGACGTGATGCACCAGATCGCGGAGAAGACGGGCGCGACGGCCTATGTCATGCCGGTTCCCTTCTTCGCCAACACGGCGGAGGATCGCGAGGTTCTCCTTGCCCAGCGCGGCGTCGGCGAGGTCTTCGCGCTCGCCGAAGGCGCCGACCTCAAATTCGTCGGCATCGGCACGGTGGAACCCGCAGCCCAGCTGGTCGCCTCCGGCATGATCGAGCCGCGCGAGATCCGCGAGATCTCCGGCAACGGTGCCGTTGGCGAATTGCTCGGACATTTCTTCGATGCCCGCGGCCGCCTGCTCGAAACCATGCTGACGGCCCGCACGCTCTCGGTCTCGTTTCATTCCGCAAAGGCCGACCGCATCGTCGCCATCGCCGGTGGTCCGGGCAAGGTGGAGGCTATCCGCGCCGTTCTCACCAGCCGCCGCCTCTCCGGCCTCATCACCGACGAGCGCACCGCGCAGGCCCTGCTCGACGGCGCGTGACATCTATTTGCCTTCATGTGAGGAAATGTTGGAAAAGCGATCCTTTATAAATACGCGGCGGGCGCTTCCCATTCCCCGTCACGAACACATCTATGCAATCACGCGGGGCCACATGGCACGCCCGTGACACTGCTGCGCGAGGGACCATGGCCAGACCGACGGTGAACAAGTTCCTGCTGCAGGCGCGCAACGAAGTGCGCCAGAGCGCGGGGATGATCATCATCGCCATGCTCTTCGTCGCCTTCGCCTCCATCGGTGCCTCCGTCCTCCTGTCCAAGCGCGAGCGCGAGGCGCAGGAGGCCATCGCCCACACGATCGGCAACGAGCGGCGGATCTCCACCCTGCAATCGCTGCTGCAGGATGCCGAGATCGGCCAGCGCGGCTACCTGATCACGCAGGACCGGGCTTATCTGGAGCCCTATGAGGCCTCGATCGCGGAGATCGACCGCAAAATGGAGGAGCTTGCGTCCGGGCTTTCCGACAATACGCGTCAGGATGCCAATGTCGCCGTCCTGCGCTCGCTGATCGTCCAGAAGCTCTCCGAGCTGCGTCAGAGCATCGACCGTCAGCGCGAGGGCGACACGGCAGGGGCGCTTGCCATCATGAAAACCGGCCAGGGCAAGATGCTGATGGACGGCGTGCGCAACGCGCTGAAGACCATGCGGGCCGAGGAAAGCAATCAGCGCATGCAGCGCGTGGCCGACGCCCGTCAGGCCGGCGCCCGCATGGAGATGGTGGTGTTCGCGCTGGCGCTGCTCACGGCCGTCTTCGCGCTTGTGGCCGTGCGCGCCACCGCCCGCCGCGCTCGCTCCGCCGAACTGACTCGCGACGAACTGCTCTCGCGTCTCGATCGTCGTCTCCTTGCGATCATGGCGGCCGATGTCGTCGGTTACTCCCGCCTGATGGAGGGCGACGAGACACGGACGCTGGCAAGTCTCAAGATCGTGCGCGACCGGATCGATCCGATCATCGAACGTCACAGCGGGACGATCGTGACCACGGCGGGGGACAGCGTTCTCGCCGCCTTCGCAAGCGCGCTCTCGGCCATCGACTGCGCGATCGAGATCCAGCAGGCGATGGCGGAGGCGAATGCCCGGCTGGAAGAGGATGCGCAGCTGATGTTCCGGATCGGCATCAATGTCGGCGATGTCGTGGTGCAGGATGGCGATGTCTTCGGCGATACGGTCAATGTCGCCGCGCGGCTGGAAGCGCTGGCCGAACCCGGCGCCATCTGCATTTCCCGCACCGTGCGCGATCATGTCCGCAAGCAGCGTCCGCTGACCTTTGACGATCTCGGCTTTCAGCATGTGAAGAACATCGCCCAGCCGATCAGCGCCTTTCGCGTGCGAGCCCAGGCGGTATAGAAGGCCTCCTGCCGTCCGTCTCAACCCGTCAACACAGCCGGAAATCCATGCTTTCTCCCGTTACGCTCACCTGGGGCATCTCAGCCCTTGCCGTCGCCGGTGTCATCACCCGGCCGTTCCGCCTGCCGGAGGCCGTCTGGGCCGTGGCTGGCGCCGCGGTCATCGCGGCACTCGGGCTCATGCCCTTGTCGGCGGTCTGGAACGGCATAGCGCGTGGCCATGACGTCTACCTGTTCCTCATCGGCATGATGCTGTTGTCGGAACTTGCGCGCAAGGAAGGCCTGTTCGACTGGCTGGCCGCTATCGCGACACGGCATGCGAAGGGCTCGCCGAAGCGGCTGTTCTTCCTGATCTATGCTGTCGGCGTCCTCGTCACGGTGTTCCTTTCCAACGACGCCACGGCTGTGGTGCTGACACCGGCCGTCTATGCCGCCACGCGGGCGGCGAAGGTTGCCAATCCGCTGCCCTACCTGCTGATCTGCGCCTTTATTGCGAACGCCGCGAGCTTCGTGCTGCCGATCTCCAATCCGGCCAACCTCGTCATCTTCGGCGGCGGCGAGATGCCGCCGCTCGGGGAGTGGCTGCGCACCTTCACGCTTCCCTCCATCGTGGCGATTGTCGTGACCTATGCGGCGCTTGCCTTCACCCAGCGCCGGGCCATTGCTTCGGAAACCGTCGCGGCCGATGTGCCGACGCCGATCTTGTCGCCCGCCGCCCGCGTCGCAGGCATCGGTCTTGCCCTGACGGCCATCGGCCTCGTTATCGTCTCCGCGCTCGATCTCGATCTCGGTCTGCCCACCCTCATTGCCGGTATCGCCACGACCCTCCTGATCGTCGTCGTCAATCGCGAACCGCCCATCGAGGTCATCAAGGGTATCTCGTGGAGCGTGCTGCCACTGGTCGCCGGTCTCTTCGTCATCGTGGAAGCGCTCGATGGCACCGGCCTCGTCGGCATGCTGGGCGATCTTCTCGCCCGTAACGCGGCGACATCGCCCGCATGGACGGCCGGTGTTGCCGGCGTCGGCGTCGGCTTTGCGGCCAACCTCGTCAACAACCTGCCGGCAGGGCTCTTTGCCGGCAGCGCCGTGCAGGCCGCCGGCGCGCCCAGCCTTGTTGCCGCGGCCATCCTCATCGGCGTCGATCTGGGCCCCAATCTTTCCGTCACCGGCTCGCTCGCCACCATCCTCTGGCTGACGGCCTTGCGTCGCGAGGGCATCGAGGTCGGCACCTGGGACTTTCTCAAGCTCGGGACGGTGGTGATGATCCCGGCGCTCCTCCTCTCCATCGCCACGCTTATCGGCGTATCGCTCTTGTAAGGCTTCACGGGAGGAGAAGCGTGCGCTGCAGCAAAAAGCCGGGACAACAGGGCCATCCCGTGCCATAAGGCGACCCGCAACGCAGCCGGGCCCGACCGATCATGATCCGCATCGAAAACATCTCCAAGCAGAACAGCCACCGCCTTCTTTTCATCGAGGCTTCGGCCGCGCTGAACAAGGGCGAGAAGATCGGCCTCGTCGGCCCGAACGGCGCCGGCAAGACGACGCTGTTCCGCATGATCACCGGATCGGAACTGCCCGACGAAGGGCAGGTTGCGACCGAGAAGAACGTGACGATCGGCTATTTCAATCAGGACGTCGGCGAGATGTCCGGCCGCAGCGCCGTGGCCGAAGTCATGGAGGGCGCCGGCCCCGTCAGCATCGTTGCGGCCGAATTGCGCGACCTCGAAGCGGCCATGTCCGACCCCGACCGCATGGACGAAATGGACGCGATCATCGAGCGCTACGGCGAGGTGCAGGCGCGCTACGAGGAACTGGACGGCTACGCGCTGGAGGGGCGCGCCCGCGAGGTGCTCGACGGCCTCTCCTTCAGCCAGGAGATGATGGACGGTGACGTCGGCAAGCTCTCGGGCGGCTGGAAGATGCGCGTGGCGCTTGCCCGCATTCTCCTGATGCGGCCCGATGTCATGCTGCTCGACGAACCGAGCAACCATCTGGATCTCGAAAGCCTGATCTGGCTCGAAAGTTTCCTGAAGACCTATGACGGCGCGCTGCTGATGACGTCGCACGACCGCGAATTCATGAACCGCATCGTCAACAAGATCATCGAGATCGACGGCGGTTCGCTCACCAGCTATTCCGGCGACTACGGTTTCTACGAACAGCAGCGGGCGCTGAGCGAAAAGCACCAGCAGGCGCAGTTCGAACGACAGCAGGCTATGCTTGCCAAGGAAATCAAGTTCATCGAGCGCTTCAAGGCGCGTGCGTCCCATGCTTCGCAGGTGCAGAGCCGCGTCAAGAAGCTCGAAAAGATCGACCGCGTGGAGCCGCCGAAGCGCCGGCAGACGGTGGCCTTCGACTTCCTGCCCGCGCCGCGCTCGGGCGAAGACGTCGTCAATATCAAGCAGGTCCACAAGGCCTACGGGTCGAGGACGATCTATGACGGGCTCGATTTCATGGTCCGCCGGCGCGAACGCTGGTGCATCATGGGTATCAACGGAGCGGGGAAATCCACGCTTCTAAAGCTCGTCACGGGCACGACGACACCCGACAAGGGAACCGTCACCGTCGGCGCCAGTGTCAAGCTCGGCTATTTCGCACAGCATGCGATGGATCTGCTCGATGGCGAGAGCACCGTTCTGCAATGGCTGGAGGAGCAGTTTCCGAAGGCCGGTCAGGCGCCGCTCCGAGCCCTGTCGGGTTGCTTCGGATTTTCCGGGGACGACGTGGACAAGCGCTGCCGGGTTCTCTCGGGCGGCGAAAAGGCGCGCCTCGTCATGGCCGCCATGCTGTTCGACCCGCCGAATTTCCTCGTGCTCGACGAGCCGACCAACCATCTCGACCTCGATACCAAGGAAATGCTGATCAAGGCACTGTCGGCCTACGAGGGCACGATGCTTTTCGTCTCGCACGATCGTCATTTCCTGGCGGCGCTTTCCAACCGGGTGCTGGAGCTGACACCGGATGGTATCCATCAGTATGGCGGCGGATATACCGAATATGTCGAGCGAACGGGGCAGGAGGCTCCCGGCATACACGTTTAGGCTGCGCGAAACGAACCGGTCGCATTTTGCCGTGGGGCCGCTCTACTTTTCCGCCGAAGTCGCCACATATGGCAGCCTATGCCGCGACGATCACCGCCATCGCGTGGACGATAGTGTGTCACAAGGGGAGAATTCGCGTGCAGTTCAAGTCTACACTCATTGCGGCTGCAGTCGCTGCCATGTCGTTTGCCGCAACAGCTCAAGCTCAGGTCGTGGTTTCATCCAAGATCGATACCGAAGGCGGCGTTCTCGGCAACATCATCCTGTCCGTTCTGAATGCCAACGGCATCAAGACGACGGATCGCGTACAGCTCGGCGCGACGCCCGTGGTACGCAAGGCAATCACATCGGGCGAGATCGACATCTATCCGGAGTATACGGGCAATGCCGCGTTCTTCTTCGAGAAGGCCGAAGATCCCGCCTGGAAGGATGCCGCCAAGGCTTATGAAGAAGCCAAGAAGCTCGACTACGACGCCAACAAGATCGTCTGGCTGACCCCGTCGCCGGCCAACAACACCTGGGCCGTGGCGATCCGCAAGGATCTCGCCGATGAATCCAAGGTCAAGACCTTCTCCGACTTCGGAAAATATGTCGCCGACGGCGGTACGGTGAAGCTTGCGGCGTCCTCGGAATTCGTGAACTCCGCCGCCGCTCTGCCGGCCTTTCAGACCACCTATGGCTTCACCCTGAAGCCGGATCAGTTGATCACGCTTTCGGGCGGCGACACCGCGGCGACCATCGCGGCGGCCGCCAACCAGACGAACGGCGCTAATGCTGCCATGGTCTACGGCACGGATGGCGGCATCGCACCGTCTGGCCTCGTGGTGCTGGAAGACGACAAGGGCGTACAGCCCGTCTACCAGCCCGCTCCGATCATCCGCGAAGCCGTGCTGAAGGAGAATCCGCAGATCGAAACACTTCTGAAGCCCGTCTTCGAGAAGCTCGACCTCGTGACCTTGCAGGATCTGAATGGTCGTGTGCAGGTGGGCGGCGAGCCGGCCAAGGCCGTGGCGGAGGACTTCCTGAAGAAGAACGGCTTTCTGAAGTAAGCGCACCGCCGGGCGCCTGTGGCTCCCGGCGTCTCCGCCTTCTACCGGCGCCCGATCACATCCGCGGCGCCGGATATCTTCCAAACGTCAGGAGAGGCATGCGCAATCGCTTCGACAAGCTCGGCGTCATGATCGCCATCCTCCTTGGCATCGGCATGGCCTGGGCGCCGTTCGCGACCTTTCGTGCCAATCGCATCGTGCCCGGCAGCCCGCGCTCCATTCTCGAAGCTTTGCCGCCCGCCTGGGGCGCAGCCCTGCTGGTCGCGCTCGGCCTGGCGGCCATCTTCACCATCCTGAGGACGCCAGCGGCCGCAAGGCTGGCCGGAGCCGCCATCTGTCTCATCGCGTTGATGCTGCTGATCGGCATGGCGGGACGTTTCCTCACCCCCGAGGGGAATACCTATGCGCGGGTCTCCCCGGCATCCGGCTTCTGGACGCTTCTCTTCGCCTTCCTGCTGCTTGCCGCCGATGCCATCACGCGCATGAAGCCGAAGCCCGCGGTGAGGGTGCTTCTGCTGGTCGTAACGCTGAGTGGCCTTGTCGCCATCCTTGCCTCCGGCCGATGGGACTCCCTGTCGCTTCTCAAGGAATATTCCGGGCGGGCGGATGTCTTCTGGAGCGAGGCGGGAAAGCACGTGACGCTTGCGATCGGCTCGCTTCTCGCATCCGTCATCGTCGGCTTGCCCCTCGGCATCCTCTGTCACAGGGTGCGCCCGTTGCGGGCAGGTGTTCTGAACGTTCTCAATCTCATCCAGACGATACCCTCGATCGCCCTCTTCGGCCTTCTCATCGCGCCGCTTGGCTGGATCGCGGTCAATGTCCCCGGCGCTTACGCGATCGGCGTGCGCGGCATCGGTGCTGCACCCGCCTTCGTCGCGCTGTTCCTGTACTCGCTGCTTCCCGTCGTCGCCAACACCGTGGTCGGTCTGGCGGGCGTGCCCCGCGAGGCGAACGAGGCGGCACGGGGCATAGGTATGACGGGTGCGCAACGCCTGCTGCGGGTGGAGTTTCCGCTGGCCCTGCCGGTCATTCTCACCGGCATCCGCATCGTTCTCGTCCAGAATATCGGTCTTGCGACCATCGCGGCGCTGATCGGCGGCGGCGGCTTCGGCGTCTTCGTCTTCCAGGGTATCGGCCAGACCGCCATGGATCTGGTGCTGCTCGGCGCCGTTCCGACCGTGCTCCTGGCCTTTTCCGCAGCCATCATCCTCGATGCCCTCATCGACATCAACGCGCCGCTCAACCGCGCAGGCAGGACGACATGATCGAGATCGACGGCATCACCAAGCGCTATGGCGACAATACCGTCGTCAACAATGTCACGATGACCATCAATCCGCGAACCGTAACGGTGATCGTCGGCACGTCCGGCTCCGGCAAGACGACGCTGCTGCGCATGATCAATCGCCTCGTCGAGCCGACCTCGGGCACCATCCGCCTCGATGGCGAGGACAACCGTTCGGTTCCCGGTTTCGAGCTGCGCCGCCGCATCGGCTACGCTATTCAGGGGCATGGCCTGTTTCCGCATCGTACGGTCGCCGAAAACATTGCGACGGTGCCGGTGCTGCTTGGCTGGGATAGGGGGCGCATCAAGGCAAAGGTGGCGGAGTTGCTGGCGTTGTTCCAGCTCGATCCCGATACCTTCGCCGACCGCTTTCCGCATGAACTCTCCGGCGGACAGCAACAGCGTGTCGGCGTTGCGCGGGCGCTTGCCGCAGAGCCGAACGTGCTCCTCATGGACGAGCCCTTCGGCGCGCTCGATCCCATCATCCGCGCCAAGGCGCAAGAGGACCTGCTGGCGATACAGCGGCTGCTCGGCACGACCATCATTCTCGTGACGCACGACATGGAGGAGGCATTCCACCTCGCAGACCGCATCGCCGTGATGGACAAGGGCGAGCTGGTGCAGTACGGGCCGCCAGCCGAACTGGTCGAGCGCCCGGCGACGGATTTCGTCGAGACCCTGATCGGCGCGACCGAGCGCCCGTTCCGGATGCTGTCGATCGAAACAGCGGGCGCCGCTGCGGAACCTGGCGAGGCGCAGGGCAGAGCCATCGCCGCCGCGACGACGCAGCGGGATGCGCTTGCAGAACTTCTGTGGAGCGGCCGCGACGCGGCACCGGTTGCGGGCGCCGACGGTCAGCCCATCGGCCGGATCACGCTCGACGGGCTGGTGCGGCGCGCAGCGAGGCGCCGATGACGATCTCCCGATCGACGCTTCATCACGCCGCAGCGGATCGATCTGCAGCAGGTTCGCGGGCAAGGTCCTGGGTTCCGCTCGCCCTGCGGGCGCTGCTGCTCGTCGCGCTTCTCACCTTCCTCATCGCCCCCTCGATTTTCGAGCCGATCCTGAAGCCGCTCGTGCAGGACAACGCACCGGCCATCTACAATCAGGGGAGCCTCTTCACGCTGACGCTTCTGCACCTGCGCATCGTTGCCATCGCGACGACGGCCGCCATTCTGGTGGCGGTTACGCTGGCCATTCTCGTGACGCGGCCGTTCGGGGCGGAGTTTCTTCCCCTGTCGCGCAGTCTTGTGAATGTCGGGCAGACCTTTCCGCCGGTCGCGGTCCTCGCACTGTCGGTGCCGGCCCTTGGCTTCGGGGAAAAGCCGACGCTGGTGGCGCTCTTTCTCTACGGCTTGCTACCGATCTTCGAGAACACACTGACGGCACTGACGACCCTGCCGCCGGCCGTGATGGAAGCGGCGAGGGGCGCCGGCATGACGAACCGCCAGCGCCTGTTTCGCGTGGAGCTTCCGCTTGCGGCGCCCGTCATTCTGGCGGGGATCCGGCTGTCCATCACCGTCAGCCTTGCCACCGCGACCATCGGTTCCACGGTTGCGGCGCGAACGCTGGGCGAGGTCATCATCGCCGGCCTCCAGTCCAACAATCTCGCCTTCGTCCTTCAGGGCGGCCTCATCGTCGGGGCACTTGCGGTTCTGATCTATGACGGTCTCTCGGCCCTTGAAGCCCGCCTTCGCCGCCGCGCCGGCCTCTGATCGACAACGGGCTCCGCTCTGCAAAGCACGTTCGGACGTCCTGACACGAAAGCCCCGGCAAGGGCCGAGGCAATCATAGCCCGTTCGTGTGCATCTCCGGTCGAAGCGGCAGGGCTACGGTTGGTCAGTGAGCGCGCTGCCTCTGCAGGCCGGGCTCCGGGAAGGAAAGACCATCATAGGTACTGTCGCCTTCCTGCAGAACCGAGCGCAGGGCAAGATCGAGGCAATGCACGGCATTTTCCATATTGAGGTCGATCGCATTCTGCCGGGCGAACACGATCAGTCGGGCAAGCGCCCGTACTTCCTCAGGGTCTCGCTCTGCGTGAGCGACGTCGATCTGTTCCGCATGCGGGTTGCTGAGTGTCATGTTCCAAGCCGTTCCGTTGTCCCGGAATGACTGTAGAGGCTGACGCAAGGAATCGCGCGTGACACAGCCGTGACATGGAAAGCGTGACCTGACATCAGCCCCTGAAGGCTATTCAAAACATAAGTGTTTTTGCATTTTCACGGTCCAGCAGCTCGCGCCAGAGCGTTGTTTCCTGAAAGATCCAGTGGGGCTTCTCCCTTGACCGATCGTCCGGATGCGCGGTCATCGCGGCGACCAGAAGCAGGGCATCCTCGCGCTTGCGGTTGCATGCGCGAGATTTCAGTTCCCGCTCCAGCCTGATGCGAAGTTCCTCGTCCGGTATGGAAACATGATCGAGGATGGCGCGCCATGTCCGGTCCTTGAAATGCAGGTGCCTGGCAGCCGCCTCGATCCGGCTTCGCAGGTCCGGCGTGAGGCTGGCTGGCAGATCGCTTCGCTGCAATGTGGCGATGATGTTGACCAGAGGCTCGGTCAGGCTCGCCCATCCCAGTTCGGCCGGCGCGTGGAGCTGCGCTACATCGGCGTCGTCCACAAGCATGCCATCGGCATAGGCTTGCGCAATGGCGCCAATGGCAATCATACCGAAGGTACGGCACTCCGCTGCCCGCAACGCACCCATGCTGGCCGCACCGAAAACCGTGACGCCTTCCGACAGCGCGTAGAGGATTTCCTTGTGCCAGACCGGCGCCGTGTATTCGAAGCCGCCATCGACCAGCCCGATGATGCCGGCTCCGTCGCGCACGGCGCGATAGAGATCTCCCTGAATGGCCGGCGGACGGATGTTAAGGCCGGGCGCGATCCGTTCTGCGTCCGGCAATGTCGGGCCGATGAACAGAACCTTCATGCATGTCCCTTCATAGCGTCAGAGCCTGTCGAAGTGCACGCGTCCCGTATCGCTGCCGGCGGTTCCCCTCGGGGTTTTCGAGCGCGGGTGCAAGGACCTTGACGACGGAAAAGGGAAGGTCCGGACGAGAAAGCCGCACCGCGATCATCGGCCCTGCACGCCGCGCGTGGAGGTGGTCGATCAGGGTCCCGGGCGTGCAGGCCGGGCCGTCGGCAAGGCTTCGCGCGGCGGGCTTCGCCATCATGAACTGTCGCGTGCTTTCCGCCAGCGGCCTGTCGTAGTCGGCCGGAAACACGTCATCCCGCGCGCCGCTGATATAGGTCAGGCGCGACTGCGCGCTTTCCGTGATGGCCCGAAGCGCTGCCTGCCGGGGAAGGGGATGCGCGCCGGCTCCGAAGGTCACATCCACATGCCGCAATCGCCCCGAGAGATGCGTTCCACCCGGGCCCAGAAACGCGGAGAAACAGGGAATGCCAAGATCGCTTGTCGCATCGAACAGACGCAGTGTCAGTCCCGCCGCCGCGATCTGTCGTTCCAGATCATGCAGGATCGGGCAGTCGAAGCCGGAGGGATCGACGCAGGTGCCCTGTCGCGCCGCCTGCGGGCGCAATTGCCAGAGCGCATGCGCGTCCCGTTCCACCCGCTCCATCAGCCCGTGAAAGATCGCCTCCTCCAGCGTATTACCGGAGGCAAGTCCGTCGGAAGATTGCCAGTACCGGCTCTCCTGGATCGTCCGGTCGAGGACGACGGCGTGCCGGGGCACGAAGACGGTCTCCCCGCTCGCGATATCCTGTCCCTCGACCCACGCCGCGTGCTCGTCTGCCAAAAGGAGATCGTGGCCCGATGCGACCAGCGCCGGGAGCGCATGAAAGGCCAGTCCGCGACGCGTCAGGTCCGCAATGCTCGCCTTGAGGACAGGGATATCGGGATCGCAGGCGACCGCCCGCTCCAATGCTTCCATGACGGCGGATGTCCGCGCATCGGCGTCCGTCGCACCTTTGCCCTGCGCCACGACGATGGATCGCGCATTGGGCGTGTAGGCGCACCAGACGGGAATGCCGATCCGGTCGAGCGACGTGTGCCGCGCGACCCGCGTGATGCCGAATTCGGCGAGAAAAGGTGCACCGCGGTCGAAGGTCTCGGCCGCGGTGCACTGTCTGTCGAAACCGGTAAGGCACAATGGCGTCAGTCGAAGAGGCCGGAGAAGGCTTTGTCGGCCGGATCGAGTGCTACGGCGAAGTCCACGCCGCGGATGAATGGCGCACTGGACGAGCGCAGTTCGCCAGCGCGGCCGTCGGTATCCTCAAGCGGCTTCACCGTGCCCGCCTCGACATCGGCGACATAGAGCTGGCTATCCCCGGGAAAGCCGAAAACGACAGTTTTGGACATGCGATTTCCTTCATGGCGAGAATGAAAAGACAACCGTTTGCGGCTTCAGGTTGAAGACCGAGAACGCTGTCATGGTAGGGCCGAAAAACGATTTCGTCCGTTAATATCCTGCCCGTGAAAGGCCTTCGCGGTAAAGCTCTTTCTGCCAGTTCTCGCGTATGGGTAGAACGGACAGCCATCGATCAAGGTCGAAATGCGGATTTGCCTCGCGGTCCTTGCGCCGGTAGCGTCGCGCCATCGCGGTATCTCCGAGCATGGCGAAGGCCGCCGCTCTCAGGCGGTCGGCCGAGGACTGATGGGCCATCCTGCCGATGTAATCGATGGCGTCCTGATAATGGCCGACGAAGTAGCTTGCCCCCGCCGCGCTCCAGAAATAGTCGTCCGGGCTCAGCGGATTGAGCTCGATCGCCCGCTGGATTTTGCGCAGTCCTTCGTCGGGCCGCGAGGCATGAACGAGCGAATCGGCATAGCTGTAGATCGCATCCGCATAATGCGGGCTGAGGGCTTCCGCTCGTGCCAGGGCTTCGAGGCTTTCGTCGAGATCGCCGAGATAGAGCTTGGCAACGCCGAGTTCCTTGTAGCCGGCCGCGCTCGAAGGGTCCTGCTGAATGGCGAGCCGGGCATGGTCCTCGGCCTTGTGGAGAAGGCTCTTGTCGCCGCGCGCCGTCAGCACCCATTCCAGCGAATAGGTGCGCGCGAGCCCGATGAAGCTTGGCGCGAAATTCCGCCGATACTGAAGCGCCTCGCGAAAACCGCGCCGCGCACCGCGGATCGACGGCAGCGAGAGGTCCTTGGTCTGGCGGGCGCCGGAGAGATAGGCGCGATAGGCATCCGGATGATGTTCGTACTCGACCAGCGGATCCTGGTTGCGCTGCAACTCCGCCGCGATGCTATCGGCAATGATCCTGGCAATCACCTTGCGGTGCGAGGAAAACGGAATGTCGAGCGCGAAGCGCTCCGCCCAGATGACCCTGTCGAGCGGGACGAAGATGACCTGCACCATCAGACCTTCCGCGCAGAGCGTCGTATCCACGAGATAGGAGACGGCATGCGTTTCCAGCATGGCGATCTTGTCGTTGCTCTCCTGGATCCGCTTGGCGGTGTGCGGCGCGACGATCGAGATATTGCGCAGGGTGCAGAGGCTGATGGCGATATCATCGATCAGTGCTTCGACCGTTCCGGTGAGTGTTCTCGATGCGCCGGCCCGAAGGACCGGTGGCAGCAGCGCCAGTCTCGGCAGAGCCGCTGTCACGGTGAGGACGCGTTGCACGCGCGGCACGGCCTGGGCATAGGCAGCCAGGCGCGTGCCGGGTAGTGCTGTGTTGACGGGCGCGGCTTCCCGGTTTCCGGTCGGCAGCGAGTCTAGCCGGTCGGTATTCGAGGCCGTTCCATAGTGTGACGATGGAGCGTTAGCCTCGAGAAGCGCCCGCACCGGCTCGTCATGCACATTGCGTTCGAGGAGCAGGAATGCAGCCTCCCGCAGCGATACGGTCTCCGGGCGGGCCGAGGCCCCGTCCGGCAAGGTCAGAATCCGCTCGCGCAGGCAATGATAATGCATGTCGATCTGCAGATCGACCCAGCGACGCAAGGGTCCGTCTGGCAGCTTGCCGCCGAGAAAGCGTTCCCGGAGCAATGAAAGCATCGTTTCAACGGATGTGTCGTCTCGCCGGAAGCAGGCAGCGTCTACGATCAGCCGCTGCCCGTCATCGCCCAGCGTGATCGATGTTTCATCGATGTCGAGGATCATGCTGTGACAGGCGAATTGCGCCTTGCGAATTCGCGATACCATCTTGCGCAGATTGATGTGCTGCGCCTCCCGGTCGGCCTCCGGCCAGAGAAGGGCGGAGGCTTCGTCGCGTCGCAGAACGGGACGTTCTCCCAGACGCAGCATGCAGACGAGCAACAGCGCCTTTTGCGGAAAAGCGAGGTCTTCACCGCTTCGGGTTGTCAGGGCCAGGTTGCCGAAGGTCTGCAGCCGCAACGGGCACATCAGGAGGCGTTGGCGGACGCCTGCGCGGCGGACGCATCCACCGGCTGCCGGGCAGCGGCCTCTTCGCCCTGCGCCAGCGAGGTCACCAGGGCCACGACCGTTTTGCGGATGTCAGGGCTCTTGATGGAGGAAAACGCCTTGTTCAGCGACAGGCCTTCGCGCGTCGACAGGAACGCGTTGACCGCGTCGAAATCGGCAGCCTCGGGACGGGTCTGGTCGCTCGGATTGTCCTGGAAGAAGTAGCTGATCGGCACGCTCAGAATGTCCGCGGCGGCCTGCAGCCGGCTCGCGCCCATCCGGTTCACACCCTTTTCGTACTTCTGGATCTGCTGGAAGGTGATGCCGAGCCGGTCGCCCAGCGCCGTCTGGCTCATGCCCAGAATAAGCCGGCGCGCACGAACACGACCTCCGACGTAAATATCGATCGCATGGGGGGCCTTCGCGTTCATAGTCGCTCCTGCAGAATACCGGCAAATTTCTCGTTTGCGCGAGAATGTATGATTTTTCAAAAAGCGCAATGAATTTCACGCGGGGTTTCAGCCGCTGGCATCGCACTTCTGTTTAGCAAGCGATAACGTTTTCTGCACCGCTCCGCTACCCTTTTTGCCGAACAAGCAGATCGTTATGTTCAAGGATTGACAGTGACTTCGGCTGTAAACGTACGAAACCGTGCGAACATGGCGGCGCAGACCGATGATGTTGCTTTGCACTCTGGCTCTATATGGGCCAGGAGCGGACGCCACCTGCAAAGATGAAGATTTGGTCAATTTTTCCGGATCAATTCGACCGTTATGCTCCAGCTGCATAGCTGCACTGCAATATACCGACTTTCGGATCATTCGTTTTCGCGTATGATCATTCTCATCGAAGCACGCACCTCCTCCCGCGTCCTTCGAGTTTCAGGGCTCCGATCCTCCTCCCCGGACCCCTGTAGGAATAGCGGCACTCCTCCTCCCAGCCGCTGTTCGGTTCTTTTGGAAAGCCTGCCGCACCTCCTCCCGCGGCAGGCTTTTCAGTTTCTGGAGGAGTTGATCCGAACCGCCTCTTCGATATCCGGTTTCCCTTACGCCGTTGTCCGCCTGGCAACCAATGGAGGCACGTCGGGCATCGCGCCATGAAGAATGACGAGCCCCGGCAGATGCGATCCTGACCGCGACGCTCTCACGCCGCTGGATCAAAAACACTCCCACGCAGTTGGATGGCCTTTTCCGGTCTCGTGCCGCCACGCGCTGGTGGTCCCGTGGACCCGCAGAAGGAGAGAGCATCATGGAAACCTCGAAACGTCCGCTTGCGATCGTCACGGGCGCCTCATCCGGCATCGGTCTGGAGCTTGCCAAGCTTGCAGCCAGCCGAAACCACGATCTCATCATTGCTGCCGATGACGACGACATCGATGTCGCAGCCGATATCCTTCGTTCGATCGGCGTCGATGTAGACGCCATGCAGGTCGATCTCTCCGGCAGGCAGGGGGCGGATGCATTTTGCGACTTCATTGCGGAGCGCGGGCGTCCGGTCGACCTTCTGATGGCCAATGCCGGGCGCGGCCTCGGCAAGGCATTCCTCGACCAGGATCTCGACCGGGCACTGGATGTGGTGGAAACCAACGTCACCGGCACGCTGGCGCTGATCCACCGGATCGGCAACGAGATGCGAACGCGCAGGGCGGGGCGCATGCTCATCACCGGGTCCATCGCCGGCTTTATTCCCGGCAGCTACCAGGCCGTCTACAACGGCACCAAGTCCTTTCTTAACAGCTTCTCCTTCGCTTTGCGGGAAGAGCTGAAAGACAGTGGCGTCACCGTGACCTGCCTCATGCCGGGGCCCACGGAAACGCGGTTCTTCGAGCGGGCGGACATGCTGGATACGGAGGTCGGGCGAGCTGAAAAGGACGATGCGGCGGATGTCGCGAAAGTCGGCTTCGAGGCGATGTTGAAAGGCGAGGGCGATGTCGTCGCCGGCTGGAAGAACAAGCTGCAGACGGTTCTGGCCAATGTCACGCCGGCGCCGCTTCTGGCGAAACAGCACGCGAAGATGGCCGAGCCGACCGGTGCGAAATCCTGAGACGCATCCTTTTGTCGTATGTTGCGTTGTCTTCGGATCAAACGCCGGAAGGAAAAGACCATGTCTAAACGGGAACTGATCGATACGGGAACGGACAAGCGCTATGTCCGCCGGGACGAAGACGGTCGCTTCAAGGAAAGTGTCGATGTCAGCCGCTCCCTGTCGGCCGACGCGCGGCATGACGCGAAGACGACGGCAAAGCCGGGAGAAGGTGACAAGGGCGATCGGCGCGGCCACTAAGTCAGGGCGCACTGGCCCCTGAGCCGGGAAGCACATGCGGATTGCGACGTACAACGTCAACGGTATCAACGGTCGGCTCGACATCCTCCTGCGCTGGCTGAAGGAGAGCCGTCCGGATATCGTCTGTCTCCAGGAACTGAAAGCGCCGCAGGCGGCCTTTCCCAGGCAAGCGCTGGAAAGAGCCGGATACGGTGCCGTATGGCATGGGCAGAAAGCGTGGAACGGCGTCGCCATCCTTGAGCGCGACGGTGTACCGATCCTCACGCGATGCGGCCTTCCCGGACGAAACGATGACGGCGAGAGCCGCTATATCGAAGGCATTGCTGGCGGCGTCATCGTCGGTTGTCTCTATGCGCCAAACGGCAATCCCTATCCCGGTCCGAAATTCTTGCGAAAGCTCGACTGGTTCAAAGCGTTAACGGCCTATGGCGAAACGCTTCTGGAGTTTGGCATGCCGGCCGCTCTTATCGGCGACTTCAACGTCATGCCGAGAGATCTTGACGTCTACAATCCCGCCCGATGGCAGGATGATGCGCTCTTCCGCCCCGAGATCCGCAAGGCCTATCGCGACCTCATCGCCACCGGCTGGACGGACGCCGTCCGCTCTCTGCATCCGGACGAGCAGATCTTCACCTTCTGGAAGTATCTCCGCAACGCATATGCCCGTGATGCCGGCCTGCGCATCGACCACTGCCTGCTCAGCCCCGAGCTTGCACCGCACCTAACCGCCTGCGGCGTCGATCGGCACGTCAGGGGATGGCCGAAGACCAGCGATCACGCGCCAGTCTGGATCGATCTATCGCTGTAACAGAGCGGAGGGATCTCAACGCGCTATATTCAAAGTGTCATTGAATCAGAGAGGATTTGGTGGAGCTAAGCGGGATCGAACCGCTGACCTCTTGCATGCCATGCAAGCGCTCTCCCAGCTGAGCTATAGCCCCATAAAGGGTCCGGCAGGGCCGGTTCCGGGTACCGCCGGCGCTTCGTGCCGGGCAGGTGCGGCTTATTACGTCCGGTTCCCGGAGATGGCAAGCCATAAAATCGGTGCCATCCACATTTTGTTGAAATCCCGACACAAGAGTTCTGTCGAGGCCTCATGTGTTGGTCTTTTGCGCGCAAGGCACGCTTGAAAAGAAAAGGCCTGCCTCTCGCAGGGAGGGGCAGGCCTTCAAATGTCCGATGAAGGAAAGGATCAAACTTCGTCGTCGTCGTCGTTGACGCCGATCAGGTCGGACAGGCCGTCATTGTCGTCGTCTTCGTCTTCCTCGAGGAAGGTATCGTCGTCGTCATTGTCGATCTCGACTTCGTCATCGCCCAGATCCGGGATGTCGTCGCCGTTCGCGCCCTCGTCGGCCTCTTCCAGGGAGACGAGTTCGACTTCCGGGTTCTCGGTGTCGACTTCTGCGACATCCTCTTCCTCGGCTGCAGCCTTTTCCATGACCTTGGCGACGGATGTCTCCTCGAAGAAGGAGAGCGGGTAGGACTTGCCGGTGTACGGAGACACGATCGGGTCCTTGTTCAGGTCATAGAACTTGCGTCCCGTTTCCGGGTCGATGCGCTTGGTTCCGAGTTCCGCTTTTGCCACTGTCGATGCCTCTTGAACGGCCGGACGAACCGGCGTCAGCCGGAATGCCGGCGGTAAACCTAAAATGAATTAGCCGGTCCCCTTAATCGTAAGGGCGGACACTGTCAAAGCCAAAACGTGCATGGGTACGGTTTCATCATGCAGGGAGAGATTGTAAGGGTTGTGAGGGTGAGGCCGGGAAACGACCCCGTAGACGTCTCATTCGAAGGCATCTGTCGAAGAGAGAGACGTGCGGATGCGATCGCGGGGTGGTACGTCACGACGACCATATTCATTTTCAGGTGAAACATGACATTCATTATTGCCATCGACGGGCCGGCTGCGGCGGGCAAGGGCACGCTTTCGCGCCGGATCGCCGAAACCTACGGGTTTCACCATCTGGATACCGGGCTGACCTACCGTGCGACCGCCAAGGCGCTGCTCGATGCCGCTCTGCCGCTGGATGACGAAGCTGTCGCCGAGGCCATGGCGTTCGAGGTCGATCTTGCCGGGCTCGACCGCTCCGTGCTTGCAGCGCACGAGATCGGCGAAGCCGCGTCGAAGATCGCGGTCATGCCGGCGGTCCGGCGCGCTCTGGTGGAGGCGCAGAAGGCGTTTGCCGGCCGCACCCCCGGCACAGTGCTCGACGGGCGCGACATCGGCACGGTCGTTTGCCCGCAGGCGCAGGTCAAGCTGTTCGTCACCGCCTCGCCCGAAGTGCGCGCACGCCGCCGTTTCGACGAAATGACGGGGCACGGCGTGCCGGCCGATTATCTCGCCGTTCTCGCCGACATCATCAAGCGCGACGAGCGCGACATGGGCCGCGCCGACAGCCCCTTGCGCCCCGCAGAAGACGCGCACTTGATCGATACCTCGGAAATGGGTATAGAGGCGGCGTTTTCAGCGGCGAAGTCAGTGATCGACGCCGCGTTAGCGCACTAGCAGTCCGAACCGACCGTCCCCGCGCCGGAATTGTTCCCGATACGATGCCCTATGGGGCAATCGGGAGCGGAGGGTCATCGGATATGATCAACGCAAACCCCCGGCGCCCGTGCCAACTGGCACGACCAGGAGTATTCATGTCTGAAGCACAACCCACCCGCGACGATTTCGCAGCGTTGCTGCAGGAATCCTTCGCCCAGCAGGATCTGGCCGAAGGCTACGTCACAAAGGGTGTGATCACGGCCATCGAGAAGGACGTCGCCATCGTCGACGTCGGTCTCAAGGTCGAAGGCCGCGTCGCACTGAAGGAATTCGGCGCTAAGGCCAAGGACGGCACGCTGAAGGTCGGCGATGAAGTCGAAGTCTATGTCGAGCGCATCGAAAACGCTCTGGGCGAAGCCGTTCTGTCGCGCGAGAAGGCTCGCCGCGAAGAAAGCTGGATGCGTCTGGAAGTGAAGTTCGAAGCCGGCGAACGCGTCGAAGGCGTCATCTTCAACCAGGTCAAGGGCGGTTTCACCGTCGATCTGGACGGTGCCGTTGCCTTCCTGCCGCGCAGCCAAGTCGATATCCGCCCGATCCGCGACGTTACCCCGCTGATGCACAACCCGCAGCCCTTCGAAATCCTCAAGATGGACAAGCGCCGCGGCAACATCGTGGTTTCGCGTCGTACGGTTCTGGAAGAGTCCCGTGCCGAGCAGCGTTCTGAAATCGTTCAGAACCTCGAAGAAGGCCAAGTTGTTGACGGCGTCGTCAAGAACATCACCGATTACGGTGCGTTCGTTGACCTCGGCGGCATCGACGGTCTGCTGCACGTGACGGACATGGCATGGCGCCGCGTCAACCATCCGTCCGAGATCCTGAACATCGGCCAGCAGGTCAAGGTTCAGATCATCCGCATCAACCAGGAAACCCACCGTATCTCGCTCGGCATGAAGCAGCTCGAGAGCGATCCTTGGGATGGCATCGGTGCGAAGTACCCGGTCGGCAAGAAGATCTCCGGAACCGTCACCAACATCACCGACTACGGCGCATTCGTCGAGCTGGAGCCGGGCATCGAAGGCCTGATCCACATCTCGGAAATGTCCTGGACCAAGAAGAACGTACATCCCGGCAAGATCCTGTCCACGACGCAGGAAGTCGACGTTGTCGTTCTCGAAGTCGATCCGACCAAGCGCCGCATCTCGCTCGGCCTCAAGCAGACGCTCGAGAACCCTTGGCAGGCATTCGCGCACAGCCATCCGGCTGGCACGGAAGTTGAGGGCGAAGTCAAGAACAAGACCGAATTCGGCCTGTTCATCGGTCTCGACGGCGACGTCGACGGCATGGTGCACCTGTCGGATCTCGACTGGAACCGTCCGGGCGAGCAGGTCATCGAGGAATACAACAAGGGCGACATGGTCAAGGCCGTCGTTCTCGATGTGGACGTCGACAAGGAGCGCATCTCGCTCGGCATCAAGCAGCTCGGCAAGGACTCGGTCGGCGAAGCCGCCACGTCCGGCGAACTGCGCAAGAACGCCGTCGTTTCGTGCGAAGTCATTGCCGTCAACGACGGTGGCCTCGAAGTTCGTCTCGTCAACCACGAGGACATCACCTCGTTCATCCGTCGTGCCGACCTGTCGCGCGACCGTGACGAGCAGCGTCCCGAGCGTTTCTCGGTCGGCCAGACCGTAGACGCCCGCGTCACGAACTTCTCCAAGAAGGACCGCAAGGTCATGCTTTCGATCAAGGCGCTGGAAATCGCCGAAGAGAAGGAAGCCGTTGCTCAGTTCGGTTCGTCCGACTCGGGCGCGTCGCTCGGCGACATCCTGGGTGCAGCCCTCAAGAACCGTGGCGGCAACGAGTAATCATTGCCCGTTCGACAGTCTGTCGAACATGGTTTGAAACAGAAAGGCCCGCGGCGAGATATCGCCGCGGGCCTTTTGCATGTGATTGTCACGGGCGCGGACCTCTTATCCCTCAAGGTCAGGCAAGGTCCGAAAGGCGCTGGTAGAGATCGTAGGCGTCATGACGTTCGCCATCCGCGTCGCCATCCTCGTCGCCACCCTCGTCGATAGCCGGTTCGGCACGAGACGCCTCGTCATGTTCCGAGGACGAGCCGGAACCCCGTCGCCCGCTTTCGTCCTCGCCTCCGGAAAGTTCGGCCTCGTTCTCGCGGCGCTGGCGACGAGGCTCTTCCTCCTCGACGTCAACGCTGCCGGAATCCGCGACGGCGAGATAGGGCACGAACGGATAGCCGATCGCTTCGCGGGCGATGACGGCCTCCATTCCCCGTGGCAGAAGCGATGCAGGGATCGCATCCTCCACCGGCGCGTGGGGAACGGGCGCCTGCGCGGCGCGATCCTCGTCGATCACCGTCAGAAGGTCCGATTCGACGCTGCTGGTTCCAGGCGGGCGCGGATCGGCGGCATCCTGCTGATTGTCCGGAAAGCTCTGGGCGTCCTGTGGCGTGGTCGCCTCGGCGGTTTCCCCGAGACTGCCGGACAGCATGTAGAACAGTGTCTCCCATTCATCGAGTTGGCCGATCGTATTTGCAACCTCGCGTACGCCCGTCGTTATCAGGGCGATTTCCACCTTGGGCGCGAGATGATCGAGACCGCTGACAATAGAGTCGGTCGAGCTCTGCGGGCTCCGATCCGCATCGCGGGATTCAGTGGGACGCCGCAGCCGTTGGCCGTCGCTGTCTGCGGCCGGTCGTGAGGTTACAGGTAACGTGCCTTCCTGCTGAACGCGTCCAGCCGACAGGTCGGACGCGATTTGGCGAGCCCGGAAAGCGATCGTCTCCTCGATTCCGCGACGTCCTGGCAAAAGGGTCTCGCCGTCCGCCTCTTGCGACGCAAGGAGGCTTGCGGCGGTGGCGGAAGCGGGCACCTTGGTTCCGGCAGATTCACCGTTCCGCATCGGTGGTGGCTCAGCTGGCGCAGTCTGGGTCGTGTGTAACGGCGTCGCGCCGCCTGCGATGTGTTGTGCTGCCGCAGGTACCTGAATTGAGGTTGCTGGTAAGGTTGAAGCCGCTATCGATTGTCTGATCGCGACATCGGCTCGGGATATCTGGCGTTGAGCGGCCGTGTCCTGGCCAGTGATGACGTCATCCCGTTGGTGGAGAGCACTGACAGCGTCAGCGGGTGTCGGCATCCGAGAGCCGGCGCCTTTAGCCGTGATGCCCGACTTCGCAAGAGCGGGCACCTCACGTTCGGATGTCACGTCGCCTGTTGGGGACGTGGGGGGCAGTGAGGCATTGGGTCCTGCCGGATGGGGCTGGTCGCTCGTCGCTTGCTGCAGGCCTGCTGCGGTTGCGAGAACAGGAATGGGCGCGCGACGCTGTGGCGCAAGATGAGCCGGCAGCTCAGGCGTCTCCCCCGGCATTTTGAGGCCTCCCGGAGGCGCGTCGGTTGCCTGGTCCTCGAGGATATCCGGCGATCCGGGTTCTCCCGTCTCGATCCCCGATGTCGGCACATCTGTGGCGGTCCCGTGCTCTTCGACCGGAGGATGATCCGTGACGAGGTCATGTCCCCGGGCGATGGCCACGGCCTGCGCGAGCGCGTGTGCGTCCGAGGCCAGGAAGGCTGCCGCCTCCCGCAACGCGGGCACGGGTTCGTCAGCTGTTTGCAGAAGATTGCCGACCGGATCTGGCGCATCCGCTATGGGGTTTGCAGGAGGGGCAGGGGCGTCGGGCAGCGTCCTCTCGGGAGAGAAGGCCTGCCCCAGCGCCTGCTGCAGATGCGGCGCACCGGGCGCGACGCCGGGAGCCTGCGAGAAGGCCATGCGCGTCGGAAGCGGTGCCTGAATGGTCGGCTGGCGAAAGACCGGCTGCTCATCCTCGTCCGGAAAGAGGGCGGAGACGGGATCGGGATGCCAGAGGCCGTCGCGCGTCAGCGGCAGATCAATCCGCAGATCGAGCACCAGCGCCGGCCGCAGCGTGTCCACCAGCATCTTCAGGGCAGCCAGAAGCGGCTGCTGGTTGAGCTGCTTTTCGATCAGCGCGCGGGCGGCAGGCGGCAGCACGTCCATATGGGCGGCCAGCCGGCGGGTGAAGTCGCGCAGGCTCTCTTGTGGCTGCGGCGGAAGATCGACGATCCGGGCCAGAGCTTCGGTCAGACGCGAAAGTGCCACCCGGGTTGCCGGATCGGCATTCGGCATGTCGCGCAGGACGATCTCGATGACATGAAGGATAGCGTCGAACCGTTTTGTCGCCGCCGCCGGCAGCACATGCCGGTCCTTCGCCGTGCCGCCATCCGTCAATGCTGTGGCGGCACTCCGGGAGATGGCGGCCGATGTCTGCATGGCAGTCTCCGTCCATGATCCGGCCTCGACCGGGTGCGGTTGCTCAAGAGCGCTGCAGGGAACGGGGTGCCCTGCCGGCCGGCGGGTTCAGGCGCGGCGGAAATGCCGGCGTGGTCATGTCGAAGGGCGCGTCATGCGCATGCCCGTCAGGATACACCTGGAGGCAGCAATTGCCGGGAGAAGAGCCGGTCTGGCATGAATGTCTCCAGATTAGCGCAATATGGTTACGATATCGTTACCGCAATGCGGATCACATGCCGCGCGATGGACGGAAGGCCGAACGACATGAACTGGGCGAATCTCATCCTCAACACCGACAGCTACAAGCTGAGCCATTTCCTGCAATATCCGCCGGAAACAGCCGCGATCTCTTCCTATATCGAGACGCGCGGCGGGAGCGATCTGATCGACGTCGTGTTCTTCGGTCTCCAGATCTTCCTGAAAGATGTGCTGAGCCGTCCCGTGACCATGAGCGATGTTGCGGAGGCCGAGGAGGTCGCGCAGGCTCATGGCCTGCCGTTTGATCGTGCTGGCTGGATGCACATCGTAAATGCGCATGGCGGCTACCTGCCGCTCCGGATCGAGGCGCTGCCGGAGGGCACGCTGACGCGGCGGGGCGTGCCGCTGGTGCAGGTCGTCAATACGGACCCTGCCTGCTGGTGGCTGACATCGCATATCGAGACGGCGCTGCTGCGCGCCGTCTGGTATCCCTCCTCCGTGGCCAGCAATGTCCGGAAGGTCAAGCTCGCCCTGCGCGACGCGCTGGAGCGCACGGCCGACGAGCCCGAGCTTCTGTTGCCTTCGCGCCTGCTGGATTACGGCGCTCGTGGTGTCGGCGCGTTCGAGCAGGCCGGCATCGGCGGCGCGGCGCACCTCGTTCACTTCACGGGAACCGACACGCTGTCCGGTGTTCTCACGGCCCGCCGCTGCTATGGTGCCGCGATGGCGGGGCGTTCCATGCCAGCCTCCGAGCATTCGACCATGACCGCCTGGGGCGGCGACCGCGAAGCGGATGCCTACGCCAATATGGTCTCCCGCTTCGCGTCCTCCGGCGCCTTCGCCGTCGTCTCCGACAGCTATGACATCAACACGGCCGTGTCCTTCATCTGGGGCAAGCAGCTGCGCGACACGGTCAAGGCTAGCGGCGCCACCGTCTATATCCGCCCCGATAGCGGCGATCCGATCGAAACGCCGGTGCAGGTGGTGCAGCAGCTCGACTATCGCTTCGGCGCGACACAGAATCGCAAGGGTTTCAAGGTGCTTGACCGTTGCGTCCGGGTGATCCAGGGCGACGGCATCACGCTCGCCGACATGAACCAGATCCTGAACCGGCTGGAGGCCTTTGGCTACTCTGCGGAGAACATGACCTTCGCCATGGGCGGCGGTATTCTCCAGAAGGTCAACCGCGATACCTATGCCTTTGCCATGAAGGCCAATGCGCGGCAGGATACGAGCGGGCATTGGCACGATGTCTGGAAGCGTCCGGCCACCATGAACGTCAAGGCTTCCAAAGCCGGGCGCCAGGCGGTCATATCCGGCATGGCGGGTCTCGAGGCGGTACGGCTCGATGCTCTGGCCGGGCGCGAAAACCACCTGCGGCCCGTCTGGCAGGATGGCCGTCTTCTGAAAGATTGGTCGTTCGAGGAGGTTCGCGCACTGGCGCGGTGACTCAAACGGACCTCTTGCCGGCCGCAGGCGCGATCCCCAAATCCGGAATGTCCGCCTGGTTATCTACGAAGCGGGAGCACGATGGCCGCTTTGCCTTAAAGCTGTCGATAAACAGGAGGTCCGGAATGACGGTCAGGCCGCCACAATCTTTCAGCAATCCGGGTGGTTCGCGCCAGAGCGGCCTCGATATCCTCGAATACGAACTGATGGCCGAACGTGCCGATGCGCTGGGTCGTCACGGGCTCAAGGTGGAAAAGGCCATCGAGGCGCTGATGGAGCTCGATCACCCGGAGACGACGCCGGAGCGCCGTGAAGCGCTGCTGAATGCGGCGGCCGACGTCGTCTGGTCCTTCTTCATCCAGCGCGAGATCTGCGGCCTGCGTTCCAACCGCGATGCCATCGAGCGTTACAGGATACCGAAGGAGGTCGTCGCCCGCCTCGGCGTGGTACGCAAGCCACGGACGTGACGATCCGCTCAGCTGTGCGCGAAAATATCGGTCTCGTTCCAGCCGAGCAGATCGAGCTTTGCGCGGGTGGGAAGAAACGCGAAACACGCTTCCGCATGATCGATCCGCCCATCGCGCATCAGGCGCTGGTTCAGCTTGTCGCGCAGGGCATGCAGGTGCAGGACGTCCGAGGCTGCATAGTCGAGCTGCGCCGGCGTCAGGATCGGCGCGGCCCAGTCGGACGATTGTTGCTGCTTGGAAATGTCGATCTCGAGCATTTCCTTCAGATTGTCCTTCAGGCCATGACGGTCCGTATAGGTGCGCGAGAGGCGTGAGGCGATCTTGGTGCAGAACACCGGTGTCGTGGTCACGCCGAAGGTATGGAAGAGCACGGCGATATCGAAGCGGCCATAATGGAAGATCTTCTGCCGCGCGGGATCGGCCAGCATGGCCACGAGGTTGGGCGCCGATGTCTGACCCGCTGCGATCTGCACGATATCGGCCGTTCCATCACCGGGCGAAAGTTGCACGAGGCAGAGACGATCCCGGCGCGGCACGAGACCGAGCGTTTCGGTATCGACGGCAATCGCGCCGTTGTAACGGGCGGCGTCTTCGGCGGCGATGTCACCTTCGTGAAACCGTATTGTATTCGGCATGAAACTCCCCACATCATCGGCATGTCAGCGGTCAAGGGTATACGATAGTATGCTCGAACGGGTGAAGTGCGCAGGCGGTATAACCCGGAACCGGCTGCTATGCGATAGCATCTGTGACCGGCAATAGAGGGCGTGAGACATGAGGCGAACGAGTATGCGAACCGGGTCGATCGTCCTCCTCGGCATCATCGCGGCACTGGGCTCGATGACGATGTCCGCCGCCGCCGAACCGCGTCGGCCGCTTGTGGCCTTCGAGAGCCTCCCGGGCGTCGAGCCACTCGATCCGATTGGCACGACCAGCAATCTCCAGTGCGAGCAGGTCCTCATCGACCGTGCGCGCGGTAATATCCTGCCAAAGCGCGGGCCACGCTATCACACGGTCAATGTGTGCAGCCGCGACGGTGGCCCGGAGTTCGTCTCTCCACGCCTGCCGCCGTCGAACTATCGACAGCTTCGCGGTTTCAATTATTGACGTAACCGCCCGATTCCCCATGTTCGTTCCCTCTGGTACTGAAGATCGTCTTCAGTTCCGAGAGGTTGGAGACGAGAGCCATATCGCTTCTGTGGCGAGGTGGCCGGGATGATGCGGGAGGAATGAACATGTCCGAGAACGAGAAGCCGCTGGTGATCAGCGCGCCCGAGCCGCGAACGCTCGATCTGATTTTCACGACGGAAGCACTCGGCGTTCTCAACGACCGATATCGGGTGGTCGAGGTGGAGGCGGACACCGTTGCAAGCCTCGATGGGGATCTTCTGGGTGCTGCGCGCTATGTGCTCGGCCAGCCGCCACTCGATGCGGCAACGCTTGCGCGCATGCCGAAGCTGCGCTCCATCCTGAATGTGGAAAGCAATCTGATCAACAACATGCCCTATGACGTCCTGTTCGAACGCGGCATCCATGTCGTTACGACCGGTCAGGTCTTCGCCGAGCCCGTTGCAGAGATGGGCCTTGCCATGGCACTCGGGATCGCGCGGGGTCTTGTCGATGCCGATCTCGACTTCCGCCAGGGCCGCGAACTCTGGGGTGGCGACGGCAACCGCACAGCACGGCTCCTGAGCGGCGCGAACGTCGGCATCATCGGCTTCGGTGACCTGGGCAAGGCGCTGAACCGCGTTCTCACCGGCTTCCGGACGGTCACGCGCGTCTTCGATCCCTGGCTGCCCGCCTCGATCCTGAAGGACAGCGGCGTCATTCCGGCGGATCTCGATACCGTGCTGATCGAGAGCGATTTCATCTTCGTCGTGGCCGCCGTCACCAGCGAGAACCAGGGTTTTCTCGACGCGCAAGCCTTTGCGAAGATGAAGAAGGGGGCAGCCTTCATTCTCCTCAGCCGTGCGAATGTGGTGGATTTCGACGATCTCATGGCAGCCGTGGAGATAGGCCATATCGTCGCTGCGAGCGATGTCTTCCCGGAAGAGCCGCTGCCGCTCGACCACAAGGTCCGCAGCCTGCATGGCTTCCTGCGCTCCGCGCACAGGGCAGGGGCCCTCGACAGCGCCTTCAAGAAGATGGGCGACATGGTGCTGGAGGATATGGACCTGATGGATCGCGGATTGCCGCCCATGCGCTGCAAGCGCGCGGAACGCGAGACCGTGTCGCGCATGCGCTCGAAGCCCGTCACCAACAACTAGAAGAATGATGTCCGATCATATGCCGCCGCATCACGATCCCTCGGGATTGATCCTGCGCATCGCCGCCAGGAGTGCAGCTTCGCTCGTATGGCCCGTCTTGTAGAGGCCCAGCAAAACGGTCGCGACATCGCGGCCGTCCGCACTGTCGATATCGGCGCCGATCTCCTCGCACCAGAGCTCGATCGCCCGATAGACGACCTCGATCTCCGTTTGCTCGAGCGCCATATCCGATAAAAACGACATGAAGGCTCCCTTCTTATGGAGGAGGAGGGCGAACTGTACCTGCCTCATGCCGGTCTCGACATCGCTAGATCTGGGAGGTTGCCTCGCCGCGACGGGAGGCGGCGGACGCCTCCATCAGCGATGCGGCGATCGCCATCGCCAGAAGCTTGCCCTTCGCGCGAACCGCCCCGGTATTTGCATCGCGCACCGAAACGGCAAGGTCCATGCCTTCCCGCATCAGGATCTGCTGCGCCCGCAGCACCGCCCAGTTTTCAATGCTATCGCTTTTCCCCATCACGATATCCCCTTCGCTTGATCATGAAGCTCAACGCGCTTCCTCCGAAGTGCAAAACTGCCGCGCCGCGAATCATGGAAACATGTTCGAGAAGATGCGAAATCTCGCTTGCTGGAAAGCGTGACTTTTGCAGGATGAAAAGTGAGGGTTCTGTAACGCCGCATCCGGGAGAAGGTTTTGGAGGACGTCTTGAAGGCCGACGTCTCCGGTCATCGCTGCGTGAGGACCGGCAGTCGATAACTCAAGGCCGAGAAGGTCGCAAAATTCAAACCCTGAAATGCATAAAGCCCTGCGCGAGCAGGGCTTTATGGGTAGTCTTTGGGAATTTGGTGCCCAGAAGAGGACTCGAACCTCCACACCCTTTCGGGTACCAGCACCTGAAGCTGGCGCGTCTACCAATTCCGCCATCTGGGCGACGAGCGGGGATGTAAAAGGCCGGGCGTCCGGTGTCAACAGCGTTTTTGAAGATTTCACGACACCTTATGCAAGGCCTTGATTTTAATGGCGTTTCATTCTGTCACTTTGCCTGTGTCTATCACAGGTCGGTGCTGTTCGCTTCGGCCCACGAACGAATTCGGGCAAGGCCGGCTGCCAGTAGAGCAAGAGCCTTTGCCTCCGTTTCGGCTTCAACGTAGCAGCGCATTTCCGGTGCATTGCCGGAGGGGCGGAGGTGGACGATGCTATCGTCTTCCAGCGTCACCCTCAGGCCGTCGATGTCGCTGACGGATTCCGGTACGCCGAGCGGCTCCAGAAAGGCCGCAAGCGCTGCAGGGCTGCTCCGGAGATGCGCCATCAAGGCTTGGCTCGTTTCCACCGGAAACCGCTCCAGGCGGTCGCTGAGGGCAATCGGAAGATTGTAACTGCTGACGACAGCGGAAAGTGGCTGGCGACGTTCAGCGGCCTGATGAAGGATGGCCAGCACTGGCAGAAAGCAGTCGCGTGTCGGAAGCGGTGCGAGTGTCGCGCCGTTCACCGTCACCGCGCTCCCGGTGAGCGTTCCGCCGTTCGCCTCGAAGCCGACCACGCGCTCATGTCCGGCCGCTGCCGCCTCCAGCATGCCGGCAATGACGAAGGGAGAGCCGACGCGGGTCCGCAGGATGTCCGCCGTGCCACGCCGCTCCAGCCCGGAATTCGATGTCACCGGCGTCACGGCGATGGTCGCGCCCAGGAATTCGGCGGCGATCAGGCCGAGAAGATCCCCGCGGACCGGTTCGCCGTTTTCATTGCTGACGAGCGGCCGGTCGCCATCGCCATCCGCAGAGACGATCGCGTCGAGGTGGTATTCGCTGGCCCAGCCGCGCAAAGCGGTGATGGTTTCAGGGGAGACGGCTTCGGTATCGACCGGAATGAAGGTTTCCGAGCGCCCGAGGGGCACGACGTCCGCCCCGTAATGCATGAGAACGTCAGCAAAGAGATCGCGTGCGACCGTCGAATGCTGGTAGACGCCGATCCTCAGGCCGGAGAGCGCGCGGTCCGGCAGAAGGCTTACATTGCGGGTAATGAAGAGATCGCGCACCGTCTCCTCGATCGTCGGCACCTCGGCCGGCGTCGCGTCGATCGCGGCCTGCCCGGCACGAAGCGCATCCGCCGCCTCGGTTATCGCCTGTTCGTCAGCCTTGCCGATCTCGCCATCCGGTCGGTAGAATTTGATGCCGTTGCGGTCGGCCGGAATGTGCGAACCGGTGACCATAAGGGCTGCGGAGCGGGTGGCCAGCGCGTGCAGTGCAAGAGCAGGCGTCGGAACGGTGCCGCAATCGAGAACCTTCAAGCCGGCGCGGAGAAGCGCACCTGCGGCGATTGCGGAGATAGCCGGGCTGGACGCCCGAAAATCACGGGCGATGAGAACGGTATCATCGGGCTTTGCCTGACCGGTGGCGAGCAGATAGTGCGCAAAGGCTGTGGCATAGAGCGCGGCCGCCGGACCTTCCAGATCGACGGCAAGGCCACGAAGCCCGCTTGTTCCAAATTTCAGGCTCATCTCACGGCTCTCCTGCGTTTTTCATGTCTTCCAATGTTCTCAAGGCAGGAATATCGCAAACCTGTGACGCGTTATAGATGCGGAGGCGTCGCGCGGTCGGCAAAGCGGAAATGCGGTTACCGGGGCTGCCTCACCCGAAAACCCAGACCAGCACGGTATATCGCGCAGCCTTTCCGATCGTTACGAAGACCAGAAACGGCAGCCATGGCATGCGCAACAGGCCAGCCGCCAGTGTTAGAGGGTCGCCGATGACGGGCACCCAGGAGAGAAGCAGGACGGGTTGCCCGTACTTTTGGAAGATCGCCTCTGCCCGCGCGCGACCTTTCTGCGAGACGGGGAACCAGCGGCGCCCTTCAAACCGGAGGAAAAAGCGCCCGAGGACGAAGTTGACGACGGCGCCGAGCACATTACCGATTGTTGCGACCAGAAAGACGAAGCCGCGCGGCAGGTTCGGATCCTGAAGGGCTGCGATGACGGCCGCTTCGGACAGGCCGAAGAGAAGCGTGGCAGACAGGAAGGCGGCAGCAAAGACGCCGGCGAGGGCTGCAAGGCTCAAGAGGCAGACCGATCGGTATGTCCGAGATCACGCTCTGGCGCGATGATGTCGCGCACGCGCTGCTTGAGCTCTTTGGGCCCAGGAAAGCCGCCATCGCGCTTGCGCTCCCAGATCAGCGTATCATCGACGCGGATCTCGAAGTTGCCGCCTGTTGCAGGGACAAGCGCGACTTCGCCGAGAGCGTCTGAAAAGGTCTGCAGCAATTCCTGCGCCATCCAGCCGGAGCGCAGAAGCCAGTTGCACTGCGTGCAATAGAGAATGGTGACACGGGGTTTGCCCTGACTCATGACCCTGCTCCTTCGACATGACGGTTGCAGACGACGCTTACTGCATTCCTGACGGCGCCGAAATGGCTTCCGGGCAGCCCTCTACATTTCCCGTATGATCTTTCACGTAAATGTTAACTCGTGAGCTCAGGTTTCTCGAGGAGCCGTCTTGCCGTGATGGGAAAGTGCGGGAAGAGGGAGATGGCATTCATCCCCCACGAACCCAGGAGCCATTCCCATGACTGATATCGTTACCGGCCGCCCGCGCGCGGCCTTCCCTGCTCTTCAGCGCCTCTACCGTCCATTCGATACGAGCGCGGAAACGCTCCTGCGCGTCGCCGCCGGCGCTCTTCTCGTCACCCACGGCTTCGGCAAGATCACGAACCCCTTCGGCGCTGTCGGGATGGTCGAGAGCCTCGGTTTCTATCCCGGCATCTTCTGGTCGCCGCTGCTCGCCGCCACGGAGTTCTTCGGCGGCATTCTCGTTGCCATCGGCCTGTTCACGCGACCAGCAGCCTTTGCCTCAATGATCGTTCTGCTGGTCACCGTCTATTTCCACGGCATCGTGAAGGCCGAGGGTCTGGCCGGCGCCGAGAAGTCGATCCTGTGGTCGGCAATCTTCCTTTACTTCGCCGTCCGCGGCTCGAATAGCCAATCGGTCGATGCCAAGCTCGGCCGCCAGATTTGAGGCGACCAGACATGAAAATGGCGGCCGAAGCCGCCATTTTCAGATTTTCAATCCTGCTTCGCCTTACAGCGTGCGGGTAATGTGTTCCACGCGGAAGCACTCGATCGTGTCGCCAGCGCGGATATCTTCGTAGTTCTCGAAGGCCATACCGCATTCCTGACCGACCGGCACTTCGGACACTTCGTCCTTGAAGCGCTTGAGTGTCTTGAGCTTGCCCTCGTGGATGACGACGTTGTCGCGCACCAGGCGGACGCCTGCGCCACGCTCGACCTTGCCCTCGACCACGCGGCAACCCGCGACCTTGCCGGTCTTGGTAATGTTGAACACTTCCAGAATTTCGGCATTGCCGAGGAAGGTTTCGCGACGTTCCGGCGAGAGCAGGCCCGACATTGCTGCCTTCACGTCATCTACCAGATCGTAGATGATGTTGTAGTAGCGGATCTCGATGCCCGAACGCTCGGACGCCTGACGTGCCTGGGTATTGGCACGCACGTTGAAGCCGATGATCGCCGCATCCGAGGATTCCGCAAGCGCGATGTCGGACTCGGTGATGGCACCGGCGCCCGAGTGAACGATGCGGGCACGGACTTCGTCGGTGCCCAGACGATCGAGCGCGCCGATGATGGCTTCCACCGAACCCTGCACGTCGCCCTTGATGACCAGCGGAAACTCCTTGAACCCGGTGTTCTGCAGCTTGCTCATCATCTGTTCGAGCGAACCGCGCTGGCCGGACTGGCGGGCAACCGCCTTGTCGCGCGTCAGGCGCTGGCGATATTCGGAAATCTCGCGAGCGCGGCCTTCGTTTTCGACCACGGCGAAGCGATCGCCGGCAGCCGGTGTTCCCGACAGGCCGAGCACTTCGACCGGCGTGGCCGGACCGGCTTCCTTGACATGATCGCCCTTGTCGGTGACGAGCGCGCGCACGCGGCCCCACTGGTCGCCGGCAACGATGATCTGGCCGGGCTTCAGCGTGCCCTTCTGGACGAGGACGGTCGCAACCGAACCGCGACCGCGGTCGAGCTGGGCTTCGATGACGATACCTTCGGCCGTCCGGCTCGGATCGGCCTTGAGGTCGAGGATTTCGGCCTGCAGCAGGATTGCCTCGAGCAGCTTGTCGAGGTTGACCTTGTTCTTTGCCGACACTTCGACGTCGAGAACTTCACCGCCGAGCGATTCCACGAACACCTCGTGCTGCAGCAGCTGCTGGCGCACCTTGTCCGGGTTGGCTTCGTGCTTGTCGATCTTGTTGATCGCCACGATGATCGGAACATTGGCAGCCTTTGCATGGCTGATCGATTCGATCGTCTGCGGCATGACGCTGTCATCGGCCGCAACCACGAGGATCGCGATGTCGGTCGCCTGCGCACCACGGGCACGCATGGCCGTGAAGGCGGCGTGGCCGGGGGTGTCGATGAAGGTAATCTTCTGGCCGTTCTGCTCGACCTGATAGGCGCCGATATGCTGCGTGATGCCGCCGGCTTCGCCCGAAACGACGCTCGTCTGGCGGATGGCGTCGAGCAGCGAGGTCTTGCCGTGGTCGACATGGCCCATGATGGTCACAACCGGGGGACGCGACACCATTTCGCCGGCGTCGTCCGCCTGGTTGAAGATGCCTTCTTCAACGTCGGATTCCGATACGCGCTTAACGGTGTGACCAAATTCGGCAGCGATGATTTCGGCCAGATCGGCGTCGATGACGTCGCCGGGCTTCATCATCTGGCCGTCCTTCATCAGGTACTTGATGACGTCGACGGCACGTTCGGACATGCGCTGCGACAGTTCCTGAATGGTGATGGTTTCCGGCAGGATGACTTCGCGCATGACCTTTTCACGCGTTTCCTGCATCTGGCTGCGGCGGAACTTCTCCTGGCGACGGCGCATCGCGGCGAGCGAGCGGCCACGGGCATTGCCGTCATCGTCGAGGGCTGCCGTCAGCGTCAGCTTGCCCTTGCGGCGCTCTTCTTCTGTCTTCGGACGAGCCGGAGCCTTGGCAGGCTCGGGACGAACCGGCTTGCCGCGAACCGGAACCGCGCCCGGACGGGCAGGGCGCGTTTCCTCGGCCTCGTTGGTGCGGCGCGTGCGCACGCCATTGGCATCCGTTACGATCACCGGAGCAGGACGCTCGGGTGCCGGCGGAGCAGCAGCGGCTGCGGCGGCCGCAGCCTTTTCGGCTTCCGCGGCAGCGGCGAGCGCCACCTTCTCGGCTTCGCGTTCGGCAGCGGGACGAGCAGCTTCTTCCGCTTCGCGGCGTGCGGCTTCCTCGGCTTCGCGCTTCAGGCGCTCGGCTTCCTCGATCTTCCGCTTCTCTTCGGCAGCAGCGCGCGCCTTGGCTTCCTCGGCATCGCGGATCTGCGCTTCGGCGAGTGCGCGGCGGCGCGCATCGATTTCACCGGCAGACAGCTGATTCAGAACGACGCCGGTGCGCGGACGTGCCGGATCGGGCCTCGGAGCCTGTGGCTGCGGGCGAACCGTGGTCTGCTGCATGGGGCGGGTTTCCGGCGGGCGCGGCTGCGGCGCACGGACGGGAGCCGAGGCGATCGGTGCGACCGGCTTCTCGTCTTCTGGCCGTGTGGGGCGGCGCTTGCGGGTTTCGACCACGACAGCCTTCGTGCGGCCGCGGCCCATGTCCTGGCGGACTGTGCCCTGGCTCACGCCGGAGGGGCGCAGCGTCAGAGTCTTCTTGCCGGCTCCGCTCAGGGTCTTGTCGTCGTTGTTATCGGTCATTCCGTTCCGTTCCTAAGATCGAAGCCGGATGCGTATCACCAGACCCCGTCGTTCGATTGTCGTCTTACCGTATTGCGGTCGTCACGGCCGTGGCCGGTGTCCCGCGTCATAATGTCGGCTGGGAAGCGTCGCCGAAGGCACGGGGGGACATTTCGCCCCGGTATCTTTCCAGCATGTTTGCGCGCTTCACTACACCCTCACCCGCCTGCCCTGCAAGCGCTGCGGCATGGATAAAAGAATTACTTCCAAGCAACGTATCCAATTCCTCTCCGGTGAAGAAGCGGAAGGTGGGTATCTGCTCGCCGTCGTCGGCGACAAAGCTCATGGCCTTGCGCGCCTGATCAATTTTCCGCACACCGTCGGGTGCGGCCGTCGAAGCGTGGAACGTGGCGATGGCCGCCATTCCGCGAACCGCCTGTTCCACCTTCGAAGCCCCGGTGATGAACTGCGCGGCCTTGCGCGCCATGTTCATCATGCCGATCAGCTGGTGGACGAGAAGCCTGTCGACCTCGTCCAGAAGCTCGGGGCCGGGCTTGGCCTCCGCCGTCTTCAGCGCCCGCGCAAAAAGCTTGCGCTTGATCGCCGTTTCCAGAACCGCCCGTTCGGCGGTGACCCAGCAGCCGCGTCCCGGCAACTGGCGTTTCAGGTCCGCAACCACCCGGCCGTCCGGCCCCGCAACGAAGCGGATCAGGCCGTCATCGGCGGGACCGCTCTTTCGGGTGACGATGCACATGCGCCCGTTGAGCGGCAAGCCGTCATCCTCGCTGTCGGAGACGTCCAGATCGGGGACGTTCGCATCGTCCGGTGCCATGTCCGGCTGGTCGGTTACGGAATTCATGAGGATCAGGACGCGGCTTCCGCCTCGTCTTCCTCACTACCTTCCGTTATTTGGAGTGCCTCGGTCTCGCGTGCAAGGTCTTCTTCCGTAATCCAGCCCGCAGCAAGGCGTGCTTGAAGGATCATGGTTTCCGCTTCCGTGCGCGACACTTCCAGCTTAGAGAACAGGCCCTCGAAACGCTTGGTCTCGCCGTCCTTGCGCTCCGACCAACCGACGAGGTCGTCGGCGGCGCAGCCTGCGAAGTCTTCGATGGTCTTGATGCCGTCCTGGCCGAGCGCAACCAGCATCTGCCCGGTCATGCCATTGATCGTGCGCAACTCGTCGGCAACGCCGAGCGCCTTGCGCTTCTCGTCCATCTCGGCTTCGAGCTTGTCGAGATATTCACGGGCGCGGGTCTGGATCTCGCTTGCGGTCTCCTCGTCGAAGCCCTCGATGGAAGCGATTTCGTCAAGCTCTGCATAGGCGAGCTCCTCGACCTGCGCGAAGCCTTCGGATGCCAGAACCTGGCCGACCATCTCGTCCACGTCGAGCGATTCCATGAAGAGGTTCGTGCGCTCGTTGAATTCCTTCTGACGGCGCTCGGACTCCTCGGCTTCGGTCATGATGTCGATGTCCCAGCCGGTCAGCTGCGATGCGAGACGCACGTTCTGGCCGCGACGGCCGATGGCGAGCGACAGCTGCTCGTCGGGCACCACGACTTCGATGCGTTCTGCATCCTCGTCGAGAACGACCTTCGCGACTTCGGCCGGCTGAAGAGCGTTGACGATGAAGGAGGCCGGATCCTGGCTCCACGGAATGATGTCGATCTTCTCGCCCTGAAGCTCGCCGACGACGGCCTGGACACGGCTGCCGCGCATGCCGACGCAGGCGCCGACCGGATCGATCGAGCTGTCATTGGAGATGACGGCGATCTTCGCGCGCGAACCGGGATCGCGGGCAACCGAGCGGATCTGGATGATGCCGTCGTAGATTTCCGGCACTTCCATGGTGAAGAGCTTGACCATGAATTGCGGATGCGTGCGCGACAGGAAGATCTGCGGGCCGCGCTGTTCGCGGCGCACGTCGTAGACATAGGAGCGGACGCGGTCGCCGTAGCGCATGTTTTCACGCGGGATCATCTCGTCGCGACGGATGATGCCTTCGCCGCGGCCGAGGTCCACGATGACGTTGCCGTATTCGACGCGCTTGACCGTGCCGTTGACGATCTCGCCGATGCGGTCCTTGTATTCGTCGAACTGGCGGTCACGCTCGGCTTCCCGCACCTTCTGGACGATGACCTGCTTGGCGGACTGGGCGGCGATACGGCCGAAGTCCATCGGGGGCAGGGGATCGGCGATGAAGTCGCCGAGCTTTGCGTCCGGGTTACGGTCGCGCGCCAGTTCCAGCGGGATCTGCGTGCCGTAGTCCTCGGCGACCTCGACCACTTCCAGCAGGCGCTGAAGGCGGATTTCGCCGGTCTTGGAGTTGATGTCGGCGCGGATGTTGCTTTCCGAGCCGTAGCGCGAGCGCGCCGCCTTCTGGATCGCATCGGCCATGGCGGCCAGCACGATTTCGCGGTCGATCACCTTTTCACGCGCGACGGCATCCGCGATCTGCAGAAGTTCGAGCCGGTTAGCACTGACTGCCATGGGGTAGGTCTCCGTAGGTCGAATAGTCCGGGTGGTGCCTCTCAGGCCACGCTTCCAAGGAGAAGCGCCGGCCGGGCGCGTGTCATTCCTGCGAAGGGGTCTCGTCGTCGCCGTCGAGCTCTTCGAAATTCTCGTTTGCCGCCTCGCGTGCAGCCTTGGCCTTCTTGTCGGCCGTCAGCGCATCGCGGATCAGCTCGTCCGTCAGGATCAGTTTGGCCTCTGCCAGCGCCGAAAAGGGCACGACCACGATCGGGGTCTCGTCCGGGCCCGGCTGGTCGCGCTCGATGGTGAAGCCGTCTGCATCCGCACCAAGGATGACGCCGCGAAAGCGCTTGCGGCTTTCCACCAGCACCGATGTCTCGCACTTGACGACATGGCCGGTCCAGCGGACGAAATCGCCCTTGCGCACCATCGGCCGGTCGATACCCGGCGAAGACACCTCGAGATGATACGCCTTGCCGATCGGATCGTCCACGTCGAGCACAGGCGAGATCGCTGTGGAGACGGCTTCGCAGTCCTCCACCGTCATCGTGCCGTCGGTCCGCTCGGCCATGATCTGAAGCGTCGCGCCGTTCTGGGCCGAAAGCCGCACGCGCACCAGCTGGTAGCCCATCGGGATCAGCACGGGCTCGATGATATCGGCAACGCGGCGATCGATCCCGGTTTCGGTGATCAGGCGCGGTTCCTGCTGCATTTCTGCCGTGTCGATGTCGGACAAGCGATGTCTCCCGTCATGCATGTTCTGTCATGATGGTAATAAAAAAGAGCGGGTCCTGACGGGCCCACTCTTCATCAACCGATCAAGAATTTGAGCGTCATATACGCCCCATCGGCCGCAATTGCAAGCGCCGCGGCGGATGGGTGCTTCCGAGAGAATTTCGACCGCCGATGCGGGTTGCCGCGCGCAGCCATCGGGCTACATTGGTTTCGAGGACCCCGGATAGCCAGACGATGCCGCTCCACACGTGCGGTCGTGGTGCGCCAGATGTATCCGCGGAAAGACTGCGCGTGACGAAGGAGACTGCCTTGCCAGATCGAACATCGCCCTTGGCACCCTTCCGTCACGACACCTTCCGCATCATCTGGATCGCAAGCCTTGCCTCCAATTTCGGCGGCCTCATTCAGTCCGTGGGCGCGGCATGGATGATGACGTCGATCTCGACCTCGGTGAATATGGTGGCACTCGTGCAGGCCTCCGTGACGTTGCCCATCATGTTGTTTTCGCTGATCTCGGGCGCGCTTGCCGACAGTTTCGACAGGCGCCGTATCATGCTGGTGGCGCAGTTTTTCATGCTGGCCGTGTCCGCCCTGCTGACGGCGTTTGCGTGGTTCGGGCTCATCACGCCCTGGCTGCTCCTGATGTTCACCTTTCTCATCGGTTGCGGGACAGCTCTGAACAACCCGGCCTGGCAGGCCTCCGTCGGCGATATGGTCCCGCGCGAGGATCTGCCGGGGGCGGTGTCACTGAACAGCATGGGCTTCAATATGACGCGCAGCGTCGGCCCTGCCATAGGCGGTGTCATCGTGGCGGCGGCGGGTGCGGCGGCAGCCTTCGCCGTCAACACGCTGACCTATTTCGCACTGATTTATGCTTTGTTGCGCTGGAAGCGGACGCCGGCGCTGAATGCTCTGCCGCGCGAGCCGCTGGGGCGTGCCGTCGGCGCTGGCCTGCGCTACGTCGCAATGTCGCCGAATATTCTCAAGGTCATGCTGCGGGGCTTTCTCTTCGGGCTTTCGGCCAGCGCCATTCTCGCTCTTCTGCCGCTGGTTGCCCGCGATCTTGTCGCTGGCGGCCCCCTGACCTACGGCGTCCTGCTCGGTGCCTTCGGCATCGGGGCGATCGGCGGCGCGCTTCTGAGCGCGCGCCTGCGCGAGCGTCTGGCCGGCGAAGCTGTGGTGCGGATCGCCTTCATCGGTTTTGCCCTGTCGGCCGTCATGGCTGCCGTCAGCCGTTCGGAGATCCTGACCGGTCTTGCCATGCTGATGTCGGGTGCCGGCTGGGTGCTCGCCTTGTCGCTGTTCAACACGACGGTGCAGCTGTCAACGCCGCGCTGGGTGGTTGCCCGCGCTCTCTCGCTCTATCAGACGACCACGTTCGGCGGCATGGCGCTCGGCAGCTGGGTCTGGGGTGTAGCCGCGGAGGAATATGGCCCCTCGACGGCCCTCGTCGCCTCGGCGGTCGTGATGGTGTTCGGAGCAGCCGTCGGCCTGCGCTTCGCCCTGCCGGAGTTCAAGGCGCTCAACCTCGATCCCCTCGGCAGCTTCACAGAGCCGATGCTGAAGCTCGACCTGAAGCCGAGAAGCGGGCCGATCGTCGTGATGATCGACTACGAGATCGACCCGGGGGATGTCGAGGCGTTCCTGTCGATCATGACCGAGCGCCGCCGCGTTCGTATCCGCGATGGTGCCGGTCAGTGGACGCTGATGCGCGATCTGGAGCGGCCGGAGATCTGGACGGAGACCTATCATGTGCCGACATGGGTCGAATATGTCCGGCACAACCAGCGCCGTACCAAGGATGATGCGGCAATCCACGAACAGCTTCGCGCGCTCCACCGTGGCGAGAACGCTCCCTATGTCCACCGGATGATCGAGCGCCAGACGATTCTGCCGCATGAATACGAACAGTTCAAACGGCAGGTCGATATCGGTCACTGAGCGCCGGTATTTACCGGAGCTTCGCTTTCAGCCCCGCATCGGGAAAGCACGTTGCGGCAAGGCCGTTCTTCTCCTGCCACTGCCCGAGGGACCGCCGGGTCTTGTAGCCGGCGAGGCCGTCCGCTTTGCCGATGTCGTAGCCCTGCGCTTCCATCCGCTTCTGCATGGCAAGCACGTCGGAGCGCAGCATCTTGCCGACATCGCCCCAGCTGCCTTCGAATGCACCCCCATTCTGGCCGATCCTGTCGGCAAGATTGCCGATGAAGAGGGCGTAGAGGTCGGAGTTGTTGTATTCCTTGATCACGTAGAAATTCGGCGTCACCAGGAATTCCGGGCCGTGTCGCCCGGCCGGCACCAGCATCATGCCGCTGGCCTTCGCCTCGTTGCGGGGAAACGCTTTTCCCGAGATGCGGGTAATACCGGTCGCGGCCCATTGACCGAGTGGCTTTGCAAGGTCCGGCCCTTCCTGCGCGCAGGATACGTTCTGAGGGATCGTCACCTCGAAGCCCCAGTCGCGTCCGCGCTGCCAGCCCTTTTCCGACAGATAATGCGCGATCGAGCCGAGCACGTCCGGAACCGAGTTCCAGATGTCGCGTCGTCCGTCGCCGTCGAAGTCCACCGCATAGGAGAGGAAGCTGGAGGGCAGGAACTGCGGCTGGCCCATGGCGCCCGCCCAGGAGCCGCGCATGTCGGCCTCCCGGACGTCGCCGCTCTCGAGAATATGCAGGGCGGAGATCAGCTCGCGGGTGAAGAGTTCGCCGCGGGTCGACATGAAAGCCTTCGTCGCGAGCACATCGAGAACGGGATGCGGGATCTTCGCCCGGCCAAAACCCGACTCGCGGCCCCAGATCGCCAGAACAATCGGGCCGGGCACGCCGTAGGTCTTCTCGATCCGGCGCAGCGTTCCGGCATGGGCCGATGCAAGGCTCCGGCCGGTCGCGGCGAGACCTTGCAGGCGTTTCTCGGAGAAGTAGGCGCCGGGGGATGCAAATTCCGCCTGGCTCTGCTTCTGCTCACCTTGTGGCCTGGAGCCGGGCGGCACCAGATCCGGCAGGTCCCAGTCGAGCTTCACGTCTGCAAAAGCCTTGTCGAAAGCCCCCTTGGAAATGCCGCCCTTCTGCGCCTGCGGCCAGAGATCGGTCTGGAGCCAGCGGCGGAACTGCGCTTCGGTGTCGGCCTTCGATGCGGCGAACGCGGGAATAGCGGCGGACGTGCAGAGGAGGGCGGCAAGGCCCAGGCGGCGGAGATGTTTCAGGAATGTCATGTCAGATTGCCGTTCTCGCCCGCAAGGCTGCGGTCAGTGTGCCGTCGTCGAGATAGTCGAGCTCGCCCCCAACGGGAACGCCGTGGGCAAGCCGGGTGATGCGCACGTCCAGCCCGTCGAGCTGGTCGGTGATGTAATGCGCCGTCGTCTGGCCCTCGACGGTGGCGTTGACGGCGATGATCAGCTCGCGCACCTCGCCCTTGACGACGCGATCGACCAATCCGCGAATGTTCAGATCGTCGGGGCCGACGCCATCGAGTGGCGACAGCGTGCCGCCCAGCACATGGTAGGCCGTGTTCATGGCGCCGGTACGTTCCAGCGCCCAGAGGTCGGCCACGTCTTCCACGACGATGATGCAGCTATGATCGCGCCGCTCGTCGGTGCAGACACTGCACGGATCGCTCGTATCCACGTTGCCGCAGCAGGAGCAGATCCGGACCTTCCGGTGTGCCTCGACCATCGCATCGGCAAGAGGCCCGAGCAGCTGGTCCTTCTTCTTGACGAGGTGCAGCGCGGCCCTGCGGGCCGAGCGCGGCCCGAGGCCCGGCACCTTCGCCAGAAGCTGGATGAGTTTTTCGATTTCGGGGCCGGTGACTCGCTTTGCCATGAGGCGCGTTGTATCCCATATGCCGTCGGAGTGAAAATGCTTTGCACCGCATATGTCGGATCCGACAGGGCGGATGAAAGGGGGAGGCCATGAAGATCAACGCCGTCTGCATCGGTCACGCCACAGTCATCGGCGGCAAGAACGCAAAGACCGGCATCGTCAAGCATCCGCAGGGCGGCACAGTCATTGTCGATACCGCAGGACTTGCCGGCGATTCCATTTGCAATCGGAAATATCATGGTGGACCGGATCAGGCCGTCTACGGCCTCGGCTCTCTGGATCTGGATGCATGGGCGGATGAACTCGGGCATGCCGTCGAGCCCGGCCTCTTCGGCGAAAACCTTGTGATTTCCGATGTCGATAGCCGGACAATCGCCGTGGGGGACCGGTTCGAGACGGACGGGGTGACGCTGGAAGTCACCTCGACCCGCATCCCCTGCTCGACGCTTTCGCTGCGGTTGAACGATCCCGGTTTTGCCGGGAGGTTCCGCACGATGGCCCGGCCGGGCTTCTATTGCCGCGTGCTGCGACCGGGCATGCTCAGGGTTGGCGACCGGGTGGCCTGTCGGTCTTTCGAAGGCCCCCGCATCACGATGCCGGACATGCTGAGGTCTCTCAAAAGCCTGTCGGACGGGGAGCGGGCGCGCTACCGTGCGGCCCCGATCAGCGAGCGCGTTCGCGCCCAGCTCGATAGCTTTGTGCCTTAACCATTCCTTAAGGAACTGCTTCGTTCGGCGGCCCCTCTCGGCTATGTCATCGGCACGCCGACGGGGCTGGTGACGGAGAGACGCGATGGCTTGGGCAGCTAGGATCAGACAGCAGGCAGGGTGTCTCGCAATCCTCCTTCTCGTTGCAGTGCCCGCAAGCCATAGTCTCGCCAAGACCTGTGCGCCGTCCGGCACGGAGGCCTCCCGTCTCCAGCGCCAGATCGCATCCAACATGGCAATGGCTCGCAGTCATGGTTGTACGATCGGGAGCGGCGGTTTCGCCTGCCGGGAGATTGCCGGTCGTATCGCGCAAGCGCGCGCCAAACTTGCCGCCTTGCCGTCCACGTGCAAGCCCGTCATCCGCACCGTGCGTGGAAACATCAAGTCGAAGCCGAAACGCGTTGTCCAGAAGCCGGTCAGGATCGCGGCCGAAGCGGTGGCCACGCTGCCGGCCATGACGGTCATGGACCCTGAGACGATACCGGCCATCGCGCCGACGGTTGTCGCGGTCCTCGACAACGAGCCGACGACGGGGCTTTTCAAGAATGTCAGCCTGCGCGGCACGAAGACGGATATTCCAAGGTTTCCGCGCAAGGTGCGCATGGTCGGCCCGGCATTTCTGCCGGAACTCTGACCGGAAGTGCTTTAAAACGGCAGCTTCATGCCGGGAGGAATCGGCAGGCCGGCGGTCAGTTCCCGCGTCTTTTCAGCGGTGATGGCCTCGGCCTTGTCTTTGCCGTCCTTGTGCGCGGCAACGATCAGGTCTTCGAGAATCTCGACATCGTCTTCCTTGAAGAGCGAGGGGTCGATCTTGATGCTCTTCAGAGCGCCCTTGCCATCCAGCCGGACCGTGACGAGCCCGCCGCCCGAGGTGCCATCCACTTCGAGAAGAGCGATCTCCTCCTGAAGCTTCTCCATCTTGGCCTGCATTTCCTTGACCTTGCCCATCATACCCATGATGTCGCGCATCGTCCGTCGTCTCCTCTTTCCGGATCCTGTTCGATCCGTGTTTCCCGATCCGAGTGGATCAGTGTTCTATATCGTCGCCGGGAAGGATGTCGCCCTCTTCGGACTCGGCCACGGCAGCGACCTCGGGCGTCTCGTCCAGTTCGACTTCCGACACCTTGATGCGGACATCGACCATTTTTGCGCCGGGAAAGCGGGCGAGGATCGCTGCGACATCGGGGTCCTGACGCGCATCGTTGAAGCGCTGCTCCTTGGCTGCGGCTTCCGTCTCGACCATCGTCGGCTGGCCCTGCTCACGGCTGACGGTCACCATCCAGCGGATGCCGGTCCATTCCTCCAGTTTCCGCTGCAAGTCCGTCACCAGCGTCTTCGGCGCGTCGTCCGCGGTGTTCATCTCCAGCCGGCCCGGCTCGATTCGCACGAGCCGCACGAAATTGCGCACAAGCGTCTTCAAGAGAATGTCGCGGTTCTTCTGGCAGAGATCGACGATATCGGCGACGGACCGCAACGGCACGACCGGCTCGGCCGGTGCCGTTTCCGGCCGGATATCGACCTGTCCGCGCTCCTCAGCGGGGGGAAGCTCGGCTTCGGGCACGGCGCGCAGCATGGCAGCACCATTGGCCGTCATGCGCGAGGGCATGACCGGTTCGCCGGCACGGGCCATAACGCCGCCGCTCTGGCCTTGCAGGTGTCCTCCCTGCGATGAAACGGCGGAGGCTGTGGATCCATTGCCGCCACCATTGCCAGGTGCAGCCCCGCGTGGCGCCGGGCGAGCGGCATCGCCGCCCGACATCTCCAGCAGCCGGCGTGCGGCATCTTCGGGCGAAGGGAGGTGGGCCGCATGCGTCAGCCGGATCAGCACCATTTCGGCCGCACCTGCCGGCCGGGCGGCGTTCTCCGTCTCCGGTATGCCCTTCAACAGCATCTGCCAGATCCGCGACAGGGTGGAGACGGCGACGGCGGCGGAGAATTCCGCGCCGCGAACCCGCTCGACCTCGCTCAGCGACTGATCGTTGGCCGCTTCCGCCGAAAACTTCAGTTTGGTCACGAGATGCGTGAAATCGGCAAGATCGGTCAGAACCACCGCCGGGCTGGCGCCGGCCTCGTATTGCCAGGCGAACTCCTCGAGCGCCGCCTTTACGTCTCCGCGCACGATATGCCCGAAGAGATCGACGATACGGGCGCGATCGGCAAGGCCGAGCATGCTGCGCACGGCGTCGGCTTCCACGATGCCGCCGCCATGGGCGATCGCCTGGTCGAGCAGTGACAGGCCATCGCGGGCCGAGCCTTCGGCGGCGCGCGCGATCATCGCCAGTGCTTCGGCTTGCGCCGTAATGCCTTCCTTGCCGAGAATAGTGGAGAACAGCCCCACCAGATCGGTGGCCGCAATCCGCCGCAGGTCGAACCGCTGGCACCGAGACAGGACGGTGATCGGGACCTTGCGGATTTCGGTCGTCGCAAAGATGAACTTCACATGCTCCGGGGGCTCTTCGAGCGTCTTCAAGAGCCCGTTGAAGGCCTGCGTCGAGAGCATGTGCACTTCGTCGATGATATAGACTTTGTAGCGGGCGGATACGGGCCGGTAACGCACCTGCTCGATGATCTCTCTGATATCGTCGATACCGGTATGAGACGCGGCGTCCATCTCGATCACGTCGACATGCCGGCCTTCCATGATCGCCTGGCAATGCTCCCCGGGCGTTCGAAGGTCGATCGTCGGTGTGTCGATCTCGTCCGTCTTGTAGTTCAGCGCGCGCGCGAGAATGCGGGCGGTGGTCGTCTTTCCGACGCCGCGCACGCCGGTCAGCATATAGGCCTGGGCGATGCGGCCGGTCTCGAACGCATTGGTCAAGGTCCGCACCATCGGCTCCTGGCCCACCATCAGGTCGGAGAAGTCCTTCGGGCGGTACTTGCGGGCGAGCACGCGATAGGCCGCGGGCTTCTCGGCCGGGGCGGACGCTGTCTCAGAAGATGTGGTGGTGATGTCGTTCATGCGCCCCGCCGCTGGTTCCGTCTGTCCGGACAGTCGGCAAGCTTTCGACGCGGCGGCGAGCTTGCGAACGGGCGGCCCTGGTCTGATGGTTCAGGATCCTTCACGAAGACCCTGAGGGTGGGAGGCTGGCACGATGACCCGTGCCGGGCTCGTTGGGGCTGCTTCCTTCCGGACCTGACCCGGTTGGCGAGTGGCTCGTCCACCACCAACCTCCCGATCTCCATATCGGCAATATCGAAACGGAATGCAAGTCGGCGCTTGGAAGAATCTGGGATCCCTGTCAGAAGAGGAGCTCTCTTCCACCCCTTCCCAATCGTCAAAACGCGGATGCGGCAAGGGAGCTGAAAGAAGCGAGCCGGAAGAGGCGAGAAGCAGAAGAAGGAGGAACCGTGACCCCGTTCGACCTCGATCCGCGCCTTGCGCGCGACAGCGACCTCGTTATGCATCTCGATCTCTGCCAGCTTCGGCTGAGCCGCGACGCCCGGTGGCCGTGGCTGATCCTCATTCCCGAGCGGAACGTCGTCAGCGAGACGTTCGAGCTGTCGCCCGACGCGCAGGCAACGCTTTCACATGAGACCAACCGCGTCGCCGCCGCCCTGAAACAGGTGACGGGAGCGACCAAGATCAACATCGGCGCGCTTGGCAATATCGTCCGCCAGCTCCATGTCCATATCGTCGCCCGCACCGAGGGAGATGCGAACTGGCCAGGCCCGATCTGGGGTTTCGGCACGGCGCAAGCCTGGGACGTGGGCAAGCGCGACGATTTTCTCAACCGCCTGACGGAATCCCTGACATGACCCACTCGATTTTCGACCTCAAGGGGCCCCATCCCGAACCGAGCTCGCTCGTTGCCTTTGCGGAGAACCACCTCGTACGCGATAGCGAGCACCGAAGCGACGATTGCCTGGAAGAGGCGCTGAAGACCGAGGGCGCGCATCTCTTCGCCTTCGCGGATGGCAAGCTGGTCGTGAAGCATGACGAGAATGTCATCGACCCGCTGTTTGCACCTTATGAGATCGCCGCTCTTCAGCCCGATCTCGATGCCGCCATCCTTCTCGGACGGCTGCCCTCGGGAGAGCCGCGGATCGCGGTACCGGTCAACCGGACGGAGGCGACGCTGGAGGAACCCTTCAAGCTTGCCGACGGCCGCAGCCTCTACCGCCAGGCGATGCTGCCCGACGAACTCCTCGGGCAATTCGCGCAGGCCGCGAGCCTGATCGCCTGGAACGCCGCAAACCGCTTCTGCGGCAAGTGCGGCAGCCCCATGGAGGCCAAGGGCGGCGGGTACAGGCGGGTATGCACGGCCTGCGGCCACCTTGCATTCCCGCGCACCGACCCCGTCGTCATCATGCTGACCATCGACGTGCAGCGCGATCTCTGCCTGCTCGGGCGCAGCCCGCATTTTCCGGAGGGCATGTATTCCTGCCTTGCCGGCTTTCTGGAGCCGGGAGAAACGATCGAGAATGCCGTGCGCCGCGAGACGCTGGAAGAATCCGGCATCCGCACGGGCCGCGTGCGCTACCATGCCTCGCAGCCCTGGCCCATGCCGCACAGCCTGATGATCGGCTGCTATGCGGAAGCGCAGTCGAGCGATATCCGGATGGACGATCTGGAACTGGAAGACTGCCGCTGGTTCACCCGCGAGGAGACGCGCGCCATGCTCGCCCGCAACACGGGTCAGGATGCAAACCACCATTCCACCCCGCCCAAGGGCGCGATCGCCCACCAGCTGATGCGCGACTGGCTGGACTGGCCGGCCTGACAGAAACGCCAGAGCTGGAAACGAAAGAACCGGCGCGGGCGCCGGTTCTTGGTACGTGTCGATATCGCTTGAAGAGAGGCGTGATCAGAAGTCGCGCTGAAAGCGGATCGTGCCGCCGAACGCATCGCCATCGCCACGCGTGCCGTCGAACTTGGTGTAGTTGAATTCCGGCTGAACCTTGAAGTTCTCGACGATCATGTACTCCATGTTGAGAGCCGTCGCGAGGGTGCCGTCTTCTTCATAGGCGACCTGACCATTGATGGACGTCTTCTCGTTGACCGTTGCGGTAAAGCCGCCCCACGCTGCCCAGTCGCCATTCCACGGGCCGTAATAGTTACGCTTGCGTGTGTCGCCCGGGCCCTTGTCATTGTCCCAGTCGGACTGGTAGCCGGCCATGATGAAGACTTTGAACACGTCGTTGAAGACAACGTCGGCGCGGACCTTGCCGCCGAAGGCGTCGGCTTCCGTATCGTAACCGCCGATGACGAACAGGCCGCCCCAGTCTTCCTGGATCCGCGCGCCGGCCAGCGGATGCGCGCCATCGTAATCTTCGCTCGGCCGCCCGGCGAAGCCGGTGTCGTAGGTGCCGCCGCCTTCTTCCACACCGATGAACGCCGCAAAGCCCTTGTCGCCGCCCCACTGGTAGCTGACCTGGTTGGTGCGGCTGCCGGTATAGTCGATGACGTCGTCGTTGATGATGTTGCCGGCCGAGTTGAGAAACAGGTCGTAGCGTGAATCGTTGAAGCCGGCCATGAAGCCGCCGAGCGTGATGAAGGCGGAATTGATGTAGGTCGTCTTGTCGCCGTCGCTGACTTCCCCACGCAGCTCGATGAAGGAGCGCAGCTGGCCGAACTCCGTATCGTTGCGGGCGTCGAGCGTCAGCGTGGCACGCGTAAACGCCGACCAGCCGAGATCTTCGCCGTCATAGGGGCTATCGCCGAGATTGTTGTCGAAGCGGACGTAGCCGCCGATTTTCAGGCAGGTTTCCGTGCCGGGAATGTAGAAGAAGCCTTCGCCGAAGGCGTCGCAGACACGAACATAGTCCATGGCTTCCGGTTCGGAGGCAACGATCGCATCGGCCGCCTGCGCGCCGGCGGTCATGGAAAGCGTTGCCGTCGAGGCAAGGAGAAGAGTTCTGATGATCACGGTCGGCGTCCTCCGGATGCCGCCTCTTCCGGCGGCTGTCGAAACAAGAGGCGCGTGCGTCGTTGCCGCAAATCAGTCGCCTCTTCGCCGTACGCAATCACTTTTGCGTCGTGAACACTACCCCGGAAATCAGGTCCGCCCGTCCGTGCGCGCGGGATTTCAAAGTGGCGCGACTTTTATAACACGCGTCGCATCGGATGCGCCGGGTACGAGCCGAGGATCCGGACCTTCTCGGAGAAGAACCGCAGTTCCTCCAGCGCCCGCTTGACGTTCGCGTCATCAGGATGCCCGTCGATATCGGCATAGAACTGGGTTGCGATGAACTTTCCGCCGATCTGATAGCTCTCCAGCTTCGTCATGTTGATGCCGTTCGTGGCAAAACCGCCGAGCGCCTTGTAGAGCGCTGCCGGGATGTTGCGGACATTGAAGACGAAGGTCGTGACGATGAGATCGCCCTCGGCTTCGCGCCGGATGGGCTTTTCATCGCGTGACAGCACGACGAAGCGCGTCACGTTGTTCTCCGTGTCCTCGACGTTTTCGGCAACGATGTCGAGCTTGTAAAGGTCTGCCGCGAGCCGCGGCGCGAGGGCGGCCATCGAGCGGTCGCCTGTTTCGGCCACGAGTTTCGCGGCACCGGCGGTATCCCCGGCCACGACCGGCTTCCAGCCGTTGGCCCGCACGATCTTGCGGCACTGGCCGAGCGCATGGATGTGGCTGTGCACCGTGCGGATCTCGCTGCGCGCCACGCCCGGCAGCACCATGAGCTGGAACCGGATCGGCATGAAATATTCGCCGATGATGTGCAGGCGCGATTCCGGCAGGAGGTGATGGATATCGGCGACGCGGCCGGCGATCGTGTTCTCGATCGGGATCATCGCAAGGTCCGCCTCGCCGTTCTCGACGGCAAGAAACGCATCCTCAAACGTCTGGCAGGGCAGGGGATCCATCGTCGGGAACATGTCCCGCGAGGCCATGTCGGAATTGGCGCCGTACTCGCCCTGAAAGGAGATGCGGTTCGTCACGGGTATCATGATGCGGCTCCGGTGCGGGTCGAGAGCAGGCGGCGTGCGGCCTCGAGATCGGCAGGCGTATCGACGCCGAGCGGGATGGAGCTGACGATTTCCACGTCGATGCGCATGCCCGCCTCGAGCGCCCGCAACTGTTCGAGCGATTCGCGCTTTTCGAGCGTCGAGGGCTGCAGGGCGACGAACCGTTCGAGAGCGGACCGGCGGTACGCGTAAAGGCCGATGTGATGGTAGAGCGGCCCGGCCCCATGCGGCGCCGTGGCGCGTGTGAAGTAGAGCGCCCGCATACGGTTTTCGGAGAGCGGCGCGCCGACGACCTTCACGACGTTCGGATTGGTCTTTTCGGCCTCATGGACGATCTCGACGGTCAGCGTCGCGATATCCACGGCCGGATCTTCCAGCGGCCGCAAGGCTGCCCGGATGGTCTCCGGCTCGATGGTCGGCAGGTCGCCCTGCACGTTGATGATGGTCTCCATCTTGCCGTCGGGGTCGCACAGGGTCAGCGCCTCGTAGATGCGGTCGGAGCCGGACTGGTGATCGGTGCGCGTCATCACGGCCTCAAAACCGGCCGTCGTCACGGCGTCGAACGTATCCTGGTGGTCGACGGCAACGACGATACGTCCGACCTCGGCATCGCGCGCGCGCAGCGCTACCTGCACGATCATCGGGAGCCCGCAGATGTCGGCCAGCGGCTTGCCGGGAAGCCGGGTGGAGGCCATCCGCGCAGGGATCAGCACGAGTGTTCTGGCCAAATTGTCGCTTTTCATGCCGAGCCCTTCAAAACGCACGCGAAAAGTGCCAGAAGTGGTTCGTCCGGCCTGGATATCGCTGTTGCAACGCTTGGTCAAAAGACATAGCTTCCGCGCGATTTCAAGGTGTCGCGGCAGATTGTTCATATCGGCGGCACAGATGCTTGAAGCCGGACGCAAGGGGAGGTGTGTTGATGAACTCGCATGTTAATATGGCCGTGGGAGCCTTTCTCGGAACGGTCTTCGTGCTGATGTCCGTATCGATCGCCTCCGAAGGCATCTTCCATTCCGAAGCACCTGAAAAGCCGGGCTTTGCCATCATCGCCGAGGAGACGGCGGGCGAAGCGGGAGCGGGTGCAGCCGCCGAAGCCGAAGTTGACATCAAGCCGCTGCTGGCCAGCGCCGATGCGAGTGCAGGCGAAGCCATTTTCAAGAAGTGTGGCGCCTGTCATACCATCGAGAAGGGCGGACCGAACAAGGTCGGCCCCAATCTCTGGGGTGTTGTGGAACGGCCGATCGCCTCGCATGAGGGCTTCGCCTATTCGGCCGGTATGAAAACCTTCGCCGAAGCCAACAAGACCTGGACCTACGATCATCTGAGCTACTTCATCGAAGCACCGAAGAAGCACGTGCCGGGCACCGCCATGGGATTTGCCGGCGTGAAGAAGCCGGATGAGCGCGCAAACCTCATTGCATGGCTGCGTGGCCAGGCCGATGCACCGGTTGCGCTTCCCGCAGCTTCGGCCGCCGCCGCGCCGGCCGAAGGAGCAGCCCCGGCAGCTCCCGCTGCCCCGGCTGAAGGCGGCGCAGCTCCGGTTGCACCCGCTCCTGCTGCGCCCACTCCGGCTGCGCCAGCGAACTGATCTGGGCATCTCAAGCGTCAATCCCCGCTAAGCCCGGCTCACGCCGGGCTTTTTCTTGTCGCGATGGCCGCCATTAGCGAGAGCATTTCCAGCCGAAGCGTCATCGCTTCGGCGTCGGATAATGCGGAAAAACAAAAGACTAGAGCAGCACATATGCCCAGGCGGAGACGGTGACGAAGCCGAGCGCCGTGGTCAGTGTGATGGTCGATGATGCAAGGCCGTGGCCGACGTTGAAGTGGTTGGCGATCAGCCAGGCATTGACGCCGGTGGGCACGGCGGAGGTCAGCACCAGCGCCGCCGTCCAGTCACGGTCGAGGCCGAGCAGATGGCTGGCACCGAAGACGCAGGCGGGCAGCACGACAAGCTTCAGCGCGCTGGTGAAGGCTGCAAGGCCGAGATTGCCGGAAAGGCCGTACTTGTCGAGCGCCATGCCGATCGAGATCAGCGCGGCGGGACCGGCGATGGCCGCGATCTGATCGACGGCGATCTTGAGCGGTCCCGACAGCGGCAGGTTCGCCGCATGCATCAGCGCGCCGCAGACCAGCCCGATCACGAGAGGGTTCCGCACGAGGTTGCGAAGGATGCCGCGGGCGAGCGCAAGCGGGCTCTGCGCCACGCCGCCATTGGTTTTGCGCTCCGCACGCTCCATGAGGATCGTGCCGGCGATCATCATGACCGGAAGATGGACCGAAATGAGGAGCGACAGCGCAACGACGCCGGCATCTCCGACATTGCGCGAGACGAGCGGCAGCCCGATGAAGATCGTGTTGGCGAAAGCCGAGGATACGCCGGCAAGGACACCGATGCGCGGGTCCCGACCGAAGCCAAGTGTTGCAACAAGATGGCCAAGTGTCCAGACGACCGCAACGCCGGAGAAATAGGCGACCCAGAGCGGCCACGGCGAGCCCTCCGTGAAATCCGCCGTTGCAATGGTGCGAAACAGCAGGATCGGCACGGAAACCTTGAAGACGAAGTCGCCGAGCGCATCGCCCACCGCCGGCTTCAGATAGCCCGTGCGCACGATCAGCCAGCCGGCGAAGATGAGAACGAAGAGGGGAAGGACATTGATCAGGACGTCAGACATGAGGCTCTCCGTGCCTCTATCGCATAGACTTTTTCGGACAGGCTCCGCAACCTTCCCGTTGCCAACGCAATGCCAGCGTAAGTTTCGGCTGTCATAACACCCGCTGGTCACCCGCAATGAAGGGATTGGACATGGCGGTCAGCGAAAAATGGTGGCAGCAACCTGTTCTGCTCGAACTGGACGGCATCGGAGACTATCGCGCCGTCCGCAACACGCGGGAAGCGGCGGAGGTCCTGCTCGACAGATGGCCGACCCATGAGGGTGCTGCCTACAAGGCAGCGATCCGAATGTGCCGCTATGTCCTGAACGGCGAGCAACCTGCCGACTACGCCCGGGAAGATTTCATTGCTGCGGCGGTTGAGGCGTTCATCCATGTCGATGAGAGCCGTCCCTCGGCCTCCTGACGTGTGTTTTCCAGCACATGACGGCCGTCTGGCCAGCCGAAGGCAAATGGAACATTGAGACGATACCCTGCGTTTGCACATCACCTGAAACGCTGATCGGCAACAGGCCCGTACGGGTCGGGAGCGGGAGGCGGCCAGCGAAGCAACAGGGGATGCGGGCATGCCGATGGACAAGCAGATGTACTGCCGACGCGACGACGAACCGCATCTGCGGGACGACGATCTCGCGGGCAAGGTTTCCCGCTACATCCAGTATGTCGCACTGGTGGACACCACCAACCTGAATGTCATCGCTATCGGACGAACCATCATTCTCTCGGGTTTCGTATCGAACGAAGCGGAGGTGGGCTGCGTGGAGCAGGCGGCGGCATCCGTCATTGGCGTCCATCTCGTCGAGAACAACGTCAGTGTCCGCCATCATTGAAAGTGATCGACAGCATGGTCGTTGCTAGAAAGCATCCCTGATGTGAACCGGCCACCGCCACGGCCTGACAGAGATGATGTCGTAGCGAACGGAAAGCCGGTGCGCATCGGACTGCCTCTGTAGCCACAGGTCGCTCGCCTTGCGAATGCGCGCCTTCGATTGGTCGCTGACAGCGAAGATCGCCGCATCGACCGAGTTTCGCGCCTTCACCTCGACGCAGGCGACAAGATCGCCACGGCGGGCGATGATGTCGATCTCGCCGAGCTTCGTGCGATGGCGAAAGGCAACGATCCGGTAGCCATTCAATAGAAGCGCCAAGGCGGCGAGATACTCCGCAAGTGCGCCCTTTCGAACCGCCTGCAGTCGACGCGGATCGGCCGCTCCCGTCACGGCTGCTCCTTCAGCGTCAAAAGCCGGTCGTAAAGCGTCCGCCGGTTCAGGCCTGTCACCTTTGCGGCTTCGGTTGCCGCCTTGCCGGCGGGCATCTCCGCCGACAGCCGGGTGAGCAATGCGTCCACATCCCGCTCGTCCGGCGCCGCCTCTTCCGGTGGCGGGCCGATGACCAGCACGATCTCGCCCTTCACGACGACATCGCCGCCATAGTGGTCGGCAAGGTCGCCGAGCGTTCCCCGCCGGAATTCCTCGAAGGTTTTGGTCAGCTCCCGGCAGACAACGGCGGCGCGCTCGCGACCCAGTGTTTCTGCCGCGCCGACCAGCGTCGCGCCGATCCTGTGCGGCGACTCGAAGAAGATGAGCGTAGCCGGCACGCGCGAGAGTTCGCCAAGCCTGTCGCGTCGCGCCTTGTCCTTCGATGGCAGGAAACCTGCAAACAGGAAGGCCTCGTTGGAAAGGCCGGAGCCGACGAGGGCTGCCAGCGGCGCGGAGGGGCCGGGAAGCGGCACCACCCGATGGCCCGCCTCGATGGCCGTCTGGGCAAGGCGGTAGCCGGGGTCGGAGACCAGCGGCGTGCCCGCATCCGAAACGAGCGCGACGGAGCGGCCTGCATCGAGCGCAGCAATCAGTCGCGGGCCGGCCTCGTTGGCATTGTGCTCGTGATAGGCATAGGGACGGTTGGCGATGCCGTAGCGGTCGAGCAGCACGCGGGTGACGCGCGTGTCCTCGCAGGCCAGCACATCCGCCCCGGCCAGCGTTTCCAGCGCCCGCAACGTGATGTCTCCCAGGTTGCCAATGGGCGTGGCCACCAGATAGAGCGCCGGCTCGATCGGCCGCGCCTCGACGATCGTGTCGTGGACGCGGTAGCTGCGCTGCCGTGTGCCGGCATCCGGTGCCGCATCCCGTTCTGTTGTCTTGTCCTTCATGCGGTCTTTATGGGCGAGCCGGCTCTTGCCCGCAAGCCGGTGCACTGAACGATAATGGTGGGTAGTTCGGCATCAGGTCGGGCTTGGCCCTTGCACTTCGCCACAGTGTAGTGCCATTTTGCGCGTCCATATCCACGCCGCCCTTCGGCCGCCCGCGGCCCGGTGGCCGAGGCGTTCAAGAGTTCATGCCGGGAGGCGTCTTCCGGTCCTGATGGAAAGCGACAGCATCACATGCGCATTACGATCGAGCGGTCCAATCTTCTCAAATCGCTGAACCATGTCCACCGGGTCGTCGAGCGCCGGAACACCATTCCGATCCTGTCGAACGTGCTTCTGCGGGCGGATGGCGAAAGCCTCGACATGAAGGCGACCGACCTCGATCTCGAGATCACCGAGGCGACGCCCGCCCAGGTCGAGCAGCCCGGCGCCACCACCGTGCCCGCCCACCTGCTCTACGACATCGTGCGCAAGCTGTCGGACGGTTCGGAAGTGCGGCTTTCGACCAATGCCGAGGGCACGGCGATGACCGTCGCCTCCGGCCGTTCGAAGTTCTCGCTCCAGTGCCTGCCGCAGTCGGATTTCCCGGATTTGAACGCGGGCACCTTCACGCACAAGTTCACGATGAAGGCGACCGACCTCAAGATGTTGATCGATCGCACGCAGTTCGCGATTTCGACCGAGGAAACGCGCTATTATCTGAACGGCATCTACATCCACACGATCGAGAGCAAGGGCGACCTGAAGCTGCGCGCTGTGGCCACCGACGGTCACCGCCTCGCACGTGCCGATCTGGAGGCGCCGTCCGGCTCCGAAGGCATGCCTGGCATCATCATTCCGCGCAAGACGGTCGGCGAACTGCAAAAGCTGGTGGACCAGCCGGATGCGACCGTGACGCTGGAACTCTCCGACGCCAAGATCCGCATGAGCATCGGCTCCATCGTCATGACATCGAAGCTGATCGACGGCACCTTTCCGGATTACCAGCGCGTCATTCCGGCGAACAACGAGAAGGAACTGCGGATCGACTGCCAGTCCTTCGCGCAGGCCGTGGATCGCGTCTCCACCATCTCTTCCGAGCGTGGCCGCGCCGTAAAGCTCGCGCTGGCCGACGGGCAGCTGACGTTGACCGTGAACAATCCCGACAGCGGCAGCGCGACCGAAGAACTGCCGGTCGGCTACGACAACGACCCGCTGGAGATTGGCTTCAACGCCAAGTACCTCCTCGATATCACGGCCCAGCTCTCCGGCACCGAAGCCGTCTTCATGCTCGCGGATGCGGGTTCGCCCACTCTCGTGCGCGACCTTGCCGGCGAGGATGCGCTGTATGTGCTGATGCCGATGCGGGTTTAGTCCCTAGCTCCTGCGGCAAGCCGATGTCCGCAATCGGAAGCCGGGGCGATCACCGTTGCCGGATGATCGTGCCGATGGCGTTGGCCACAAGGCGCGATGCCGTCAGCGCCGAGAGGCCTGCAACGTCGGCCGGTGGAAAGAGTTCGACCAGATCGAACCCGACGATCCTGCCACGCGTGCCCACCCCGGCAATGATGTCGATCACCTGCGGGTAGGTCAGCCCGCCCGGCGATGGCGCGGCCACGCCCGGCATGATGCCCGGGTCGAGCCCGTCGCAATCCACCGTCATGACCACCCTCGCTCCTTCCGGAATATGCCGGAGGGCTGCCGCGGCCCCTTCGGAATGAACTTGCCGCGCGGTAACGAGCCGGCTGCCGAAGCGAAGTGCATCCTCTACCTCGACACGGCGCGCGCTACCAATACCGCGCATGCCCACCTGAACCATGCCAGCGACATGCGCCATCTCGCTTGCTCGCCGCATCGGGCTCGAATAGCCGTATCGCTCGCCGTGCAGGGTGTCTCGCCAGTCGATATGCGCATCGATCTGAACGATCCATATCGGTTCACGGTTGGAAAATCCCGAAAGGAACGGGATCACCACGGAGTCGTCGCCACCGAGAAGTATCGGAACGGCGCCCGTTGCAAGAACCTCCCGCGTCGTCGCTTCGATGGACGCCCTGTTGCCGGCATTGTCTCCCATCTGCGTCGACACGTTGCCGAGGTCGATGCAGCAATGCGCACCTTCATCGAACAGCGGTCCGCCAAGATCGAAATCCCAGTGGTCGATCAAACCAGCGTCCTCCCGGCTCGCGGCCCGAACGGAATCGGCGGCAAGCGCATAGCCGCTGCTATCCTTGCCCGGATAAGTGCTTCCATATGCGGCACCGAAAACAGCGGCGACAGGCTTGATGTGCGGAAGAGTATCCGGAAATCCGAGGAAGGACGAGATAGTGTTCATTCTGGAGCCTCAATTGATCTGAATGACAGTCTAAACGATGACGCGGTTCTCCTTCCAGCCGTGTCATCCGGCAAGCCGGCATGTGTAGCGCCAGCAATCAAATGACGCAAAGAGGACGGTTTTTGTCGCGTTGGGTTTTAGGATGCGGTATGACAGCAAGCGCTCAAGCAGCGAGTCGGAGTGGAGACGAGTATGAATTTGCGTTTGAAAGAGCGGTTCGGCAAGAAATTCGATGAGGAAATCCGGTTCTTCAAGGGCTGGCGCAGCAATATGCGCGCCGTGGGCGCGATTACGCCGACCTCGTCCATTGCTGCGCGGCGGATGGCAAGCGTCATCGACAATGGCTCAGGGCTCCCGGTTCTCGAGCTCGGCCCGGGTACGGGCGTGATCACAAAGGCGATCCTTGATCGTGGCGTGGCGCCCGAGCAGCTGGTCTCGGTGGAGTATTCGACCGATTTCTACCATCAGCTCCTGAAGCGGTTTCCCACCGTCGAGTTCATCAATGGCGATGCGTTCAATCTCGATACGACGCTCGGCCGACGCGCCGGCGAGCAGTTCGATTGCGTCATCTCGGCCGTACCTCTCCTCAATATGCCCATGCAGAGCCGTGTCGCGCTGATCGAGGATCTGCTGACGCGGGTGCCCGTCGGCCGCCCCGTGGTGCAGATTTCCTACGGCCCGCGTTCGCCCGTCGCCAGCATGCCGGACCGGTTCCGCACCGAACAGCTCGACTTCATCATGCGCAATATCCCGCCGGCGCGGCTCTGGATTTATCGCAAAACCCACTGAGGTTGTCATGTTCGGCCTCTACATCAGCCACCCGGAGGTTGCGATCGATCCGGACGTGCCGATTCCGCGCTGGGGCCTTTCCGAAAAGGGGCATCAGCGCGCTCGGGTCGCAGCCGCGTCAGGCTGGGCGCGGGGCCTTGGTCGTATCGTCTCTTCGGACGAGACGAAGGCGCTGGAGACGGCGGCTCTCCTTGCCGAAGCATCCGGAGTGCCTGTCGAGGTGTTGGCGGACAGCGGCGAGAATGACCGCTCGGCGACCGGCTTCCTGCCGCCAGCCGAGTTCGAAGCCGCAGCGGACAGCTTCTTTGCCGAACCGGCTGTGAGCTTTCGTGGTTGGGAAACGGCGGACCACGCCAGGGCCCGCATCGTGCGCGCCGTTACGTCCGTGCTTGACGCGCATGATCCGTCGATCCCGATCGCCTTCATCGGCCATGGCGGCGTCGGCACGCTGCTCTTCTGTCACCTCTCCGGCATTCCCGTTTCGCGGGCGCACGACCAGGGTCCGGGCGGCGGGGGCAATCTCTTCGCATTTTCCCTTGCCCGCAGGCGCCCGGTATGCAAGTGGACCCGCATCGAGGACTGGCAGGGGTGGACGGATGGCTGAGGCAGCACACGACAGGTTGATCATCGGCCTCGACGTTCCCACGATCGCGGAAGCTCAAAGCATCGTCGATGCCATCGGCGACGACGGGCAGTTCTACAAGATCGGCTACCAGCTGGTCTTTGCCGGCGGTCTGGAATTTGCGCGAGACCTCGCCGCGTCCGGCAAGAAAATCTTCCTCGATATGAAGCTTCTCGACATCGACAACACGGTGGCCAAGGGCGTCGAGAACATCGCGCGCATGGGCATGACCATGCTGACGCTGCACGCCTATCCGAAAGCCATGATTGCTGCTGTCGAAGCAGCAAAAGGCTCCAGCCTCTGTCTGCTCGGCGTGACCGTGCTGACCTCGATGGATGCGGACGATCTCGCAGCGGCCGGCTATGCCGACGATCCCCGTGCGCTGGTGCTGCGCCGGGCGGCGCAGGCGCGGGACGCGGGGATGGGCGGTGTCGTCTGTTCCGCCGAGGAAGCAGCGATCGTCCGCGAGGTCGTGGGTCCCGACCTCGCCGTGGTCACGCCCGGCATTCGCCCCGTGGGGGCCGACAAGGGCGACCAGAAGCGGGTCATGACCCCGTTCGACGCGATTTCGGCCGGTGCGAGCCACCTCGTCGTCGGGCGACCGATCGTCAAGGCGGAAGATCCGCGCGCCGCAACGCGCGCTATTCTGGGCGACATGCGCCGCGCCGCCTGGCCCAGCAACGACTGACACTTTCAAGATCGAACGCTTCAAGAAGGAGATCGCCATGGCCAAGGGATACTGGATCGCGCGCGTCGATGTTCGCGACGCCGAGCGTTACAAGGACTATGTATCGGCTGCAAAGCCCGCATTCGAGAGATATGGAGCAGTTTTCCTCGCGCGTGGCGGACCGGTGGAAAAGCTCGAAGGCAACATCCGGGCGCGCAACGTGATCATCGAATTCCCGTCGATGGAGGCCGCCGTCGCCTGTTACAATTCACCGGAATACCAGATCGCGGCAGCCATCCGCCAGGAGGTCGCGGATGCCGACATGCTGGTGGTCGAAGGCATCTGAGCCGCGCTCTGCATCTGCGACATGTTGCGCCGCATGATACCTTCCCGTACGAGGCGAGGTAAGCTATATCGCATGATTGATCATGCCTGAAAAACACCGGAGCGCCGTTCCATGACCCTGTCCAATCTTCCCCCGCTCGTCACCGTCTTCGGCGGATCGGGATTCGTCGGGAGGCACGTGGTGCGCGCGCTTGCTCGACGTGGTTTCCGCATCCGGGTCGCTGTGCGCCGCCCGGATCTGGCGGGCTTCCTCCAGCCGCTCGGCAATGTCGGCCAGATCTCCTTCGTTCAGGCAAACCTGCGCTACCGCCAGTCGGTCGATGCCGCCGTTCAAGGCAGCGATCACGTCGTCAACTGTGTCGGTATTCTGTTCGAGGCAGGCCGTAATACGTTCGACGCCGTGCAGGATTTCGGCGCGCGCGCCGTCGCCGAGGCCGCGCGCAGCGTCGGCGCGTCGCTGACCCATGTCTCGGCCATCGGCGCCGATGCCGGCAGCGCGTCCATCTATGCCCAGTCGAAGGCGAAGGCGGAAAAGGCCGTGATGGAGATCAAGCCGGATGCGGTCATCCTGCGTCCCTCGATCGTCTTCGGTCCGGAAGACGGCTTCTTCAACAAGTTTGCCCAGATGTCGCGCTTCTCGCCGGCCCTGCCGCTGATCGGTGGCGGGAAGACGGCGTTCCAGCCCGTCTATGTCGCGGATGTCGCGGAAGCCGTCGCCAAGGCGGTCGAAGGCAAGGTCGAGAAGGGCCGGATCTACGAACTCGGCGGCCCCGAAGTGCTCACCTTCCGCCAGTGTCTTGAAATCATGCTGAAGGCGATCGACCGCAAGCGCGCCCTTGTCTCGCTGCCGTTCGGTGCCGCATCCCTGATCGGCAGCATCGCCTCCATGGTGCCGCTGATCGCGCCGCCGCTGACGACCGATCAGGTGACGCTGTTGAAAAGCGATAATGTCGTCTCGCCGGCAGCAGAAGCAGAGGGCCGCACCTTCAAGGCCTTCGTCATCGAGCCGACGCTCGTCGAGGCGATCATCCCGAGCTACCTCGTGCGCTACCGGCCGCAGGGCCAGTACACGCGCTCCGGCAAGGCTGCCTGAGCGCCGTCCCAAGCCACTTTTCGAGCGGTGAAATGACGGAGCCGCCGGTGATGAGCCGGCGGCTTTCGTTCGTCCGGAAAGTGCGGCGTTGCAGTTCTGCCGCACTGCACATTTGCCGTCGGCCTTTACCGGCGATTCAACATGTTGCGTTATTGCTTGTGCCGGTGCTGGAGCATAGACAGCAGCCGCGTGCTTTTGTCAGGATCACGGCACGCCATTCCGACATCTCGAAAGGCTAGAGAGTAAATGGGTAAGTCGATCGCAATCTTCTTTGCGTGCGCGGCATTGGTCATCGTTGCAGGCTCGTTCGCCGCTCCGAAGACCGTGGCAGGCAGCCACGATAACTGTGCGCCGGCTTATGGCGTCGATCCTTGCACGACATCGTCGATCGGGCTCGTTTCCGGTCGCTGACGTCGTCTTGCAGCCGTGAGGTTTCATCGGCTGGCGATATGAATTTCTGAGGGTATGGCGGGGGCCAGGAAACCGCATGCAGACCGTGATCCGGCTGCATGCGGTTTTTTCTATGGGGTTAGCCGAAAACGGTGAGGCCGATAAGGCCTGCCGTGCCGACGATGATGCGCCAGATGGCGAACGGGGCAAAGCCTCGGCTGGACACGAAGGCGAGCAGCGAACGCACCACGACCAGCGCCGAGACGAAGGCGGCAATGAAGCCGACCGCAATCAGCGATGCGTCGTTGAAGTCCAGCACGTCGCGGTTCTTGTAGAGATCGAGAACCGTGGCTCCGAGCATGGTGGGGATGGCGAGGAAGAACGAGAATTCGGCCGCCGACCGCTTGTCTGTGCCCATCAGGAGCGAGCCGGCAATGGTCGCGCCGGAGCGGGACGTGCCGGGGATCATGGCGAGGCACTGGAACAGGCCGATCTTCAGAGCCAGCGCCGGCGTGTAGTCCATCATGTCGTGGTAGCGCGGCTTCATCGGCATGCGGTCGATGGCGTAGAGGATAATGCCGCCGACGATCAGCATGATGCAGATCAGTTTCGGCGTCTCGAACAGCACGTTCTTGATGAAGTCATGGGCGAGAAACCCGATGATCGCCGCCGGCAGGAAGGCGAGCAGGATGAGAAGCACGAAGCGTCGTGCCCGTGGATCGCTTGGCAGGGCGATCAGGATCGACCAGAGCCGCTGGAAATAGACGGTGAGGATGGCAAGGATCGCGCCGAGCTGGATGATGATCTCGAAGGTTTTTCCCTTCGACTCAAAGCCCAGAAAATGCCCTGCAAGCAGGATATGCGCCGTGGAGGACACGGGAATGAACTCGGTCAGGCCTTCGATGAGGCCCAGAATGAGCGCACTGAAGATCGAATGTTCGGGCATGAGGTAAAGTTTCCTTTAAGCAAAGGAGTTTAAGGGTTCACGAACCGGGGGAGGGCCGATTCGCTTGAGTTCGGGAAAGCTTGCTTCTATAGCTGCGACGAGCGCTGTCTTATAGCTGCCTTCTCTCTGCCATTGCCAGACGAAACCACGCCCCGCGATCCAACCTTGAAAACCTGTTCCGAGACAGACGCATCGATGCCCACACTCTATCATCACCCCATGTCCACAGCGTCCCGTTTCGTCCGGCTCATCCTGTCGGAATACGGCTACCAGACGGATCTGACGGAAGAGCAGCCCTGGGAGAAACGGCGCGATTTTCTGGCGCTCAATCCCGCGGGCACGCTGCCGGTCTATGTGGATGACAGCATGCGTGCGCTCTGCGGCGCGGCCGTCATCTCCGAATATCTCGACGAGACCAATGGTGTGCTGAAGCGTGAGCGCCGGCTTCTGGCGGAGGACCCGTTCCAGCGCGCGGAAATCCGCCGCCTGACGGAATGGTTTCTCCTGAAGATGGAAGCCGACGTGACGCGTCCTCTGGTGCGCGAGCGGATCTTCAAGCTGCAGATGACGGCCGAGCAGGGCGGCGGCGCGCCGGACTCGAAGATGCTGCGCCTGTCGCGCGCCAACATCCGCCAGCATATGAAATACCTGTCTTGGCTCGCCGGATCGCGCACCTATCTTGCGGGCGATCGCCTCTCCTATGCGGATCTTGCCGCGGCCGCCGCCCTCTCCGTGCTCGACTACATGGGAGAGATCGACTGGACGAAGGCGCCTGCCGCCAAGGACTGGTACCAGCGCCTGAAGTCGCGTCCCTCTTTCCGCCCGCTGCTGGCCGAGCGCGTGCGCGGCCTGACCCCGGTATCGCATTATGCGGACCTCGACTTCTGAGCCGCAACGCCGCGCGGACGGCGCAACCCTGCGCCGCCGTGCGAGCCTCACGGCCTTCCTGAAGGCCGAAGCACGCGACAAGGGCTTCGACGTCTGCCGTGTCACGACGCCGGATACGATACCCGACGCGCCGGTTCGCCTCGCGGATTTCCTCGACCACGGCTATCACGGCACGATGGACTGGATGGCCGAGACCGCCGAGCGGCGCGCCGACCCGCGCACGCTCTGGAGCGAAGTCCGCTCCGTCGTCATGTTCGGCATGAACTACGGCCCAGATCACGACCCCCGCGCCGTGCTCGATCTGAAGGATCGTGGCGCCATTTCCGTCTACGCCCAGAACCGCGACTATCATGACGTCATCAAGGGCCGGCTGAAGGAGGTCGCAACGCGCTTTGCCGCGCGGGCGGGTGCTGACGTCAAGGTGTTCGTGGACACCGCGCCGGTGATGGAAAAGCCGCTGGCCGAGCAGGCAGGCCTCGGCTGGCAGGGCAAGCATACCAATCTCGTCAGCCGCAGCTTCGGCTCCTGGCTCTTCCTCGGCAGTCTGTTCACGACGGAGGATCTGGAGATCGATGCACCCGAGCGGGATCATTGCGGCTCGTGTCGCGCCTGCCTCGATGCCTGTCCGACGGATGCTTTTCCCGCACCCTACAAGATCGATGCGCGCCGGTGCATCTCCTACCTCACGATCGAGCACAAGGGCCCGATTGACCCCGCGCTGCGCCCGGCCATCGGCAATCGCATCTATGGCTGCGATGACTGTCTCTCGGCATGCCCGTGGAACAAGTTTGCGACCGCCGCAAGCGAGATGAAGCTGAAGGCCCGCGCCGATCTTTCAGCGCCTTCGCTCGCTCTCCTTCTCGCGCTCGATGATGCGGGTTTTCGCGCGCTTTTCTCCGGCTCTCCTGTCAAGCGCATCGGGCGCGACCGCTTCGTGCGCAATTGCCTGATCGCCGCCGGGAATTCCGGCGACCCTGCGCTGGTGGCCCCATGCCGCGAGCGGCTGACGGATGCCGCACCCGCCGTGCGGGGCATGGCCATCTGGGCGTTGTCCCGGTTGATGTCGCCCGATGCTTTCAGGGAGCTTGCGGAGCGTCGACCGCTGGAGGATGACAGCGAGGTTTTGGAAGAATGGACACGAGCAGGAGCAGCATGATGAACGTTCTCATTCTGGGTGCCGGTTTTTCCGGAGCCGCCATTGCACGCCGTCTTCTGCCGGCGGCAGCCTCTGTGACCGGCACCACCCGGTCAGCAGAGCGACAGAAGGCGTTGGCCGATATAGGTCTCGAAGCGCTGATCTATGACGGCGAAACGATCTCCGCCGAGCTTCGCGCCGCGATGCAGCGAACCACGCATCTCGTGCAATCCATCGCGCCCGGCAAGGCCAGCGATCCGCTGATGCGCCCGGATAGGCCCGACGTCATCAGCCTCATGCCGAACCTGCGATGGGCGGCTTATCTATCGACCGTCGGCGTTTACGGCGACCATAAGGGAGCATGGGTGACCGAGGATGCGCCGCTCGATCCTGTTTCGGACCGATCGAAGGAGCGCGTGGAGGCGGAAGAGGCGTGGCTGGAGCTTGGGCAGGCCGCAGGCGTTCCGATTGCCGTTCTGCGTCTGTCGGGCATTTACGGGCCGGGCCGCAATGGCTTCTGCAATCTTGCCAATGGCACGGCGCGGCGACTGGTCAAGCCGGGGCAGGTTTTCAACCGCATCCGCGTCGAGGACATCGCAGGCTCCGTCGCGTTTCTGAGCGAAAGCGGCACGGGCGGCATCTTCAACGTCACCGATGACGAGCCCGCCCCGCCGCAGGATGTCGTGCTGGAAGCCGCGCGCCTGATGGGCGTGACGCCTCCGCCGGAAATCCCTTTCGAGACGGCCGAACTCTCGCCGATGGCGCGCACATTCTATGGCGAGAACAAGCGCGTCTCGAACGCGAAACTGCGCGCTGCTGGATATACCTTCCTTCATCCCGATTATCGCCAGTCTCTTCGTCAGATGTGGAACGAGGATTGCTGGAAATCCTGACGTAAGGGGCACATTTCCTTTCGCCGGCGATACAACTTTTTCGAGAATATTAATTTTTAAGATACCGCAGAGCGGCCTGCTTTTCGCGATTTCAAACTTTTAATCTCATTTTATCTGGCCTGTGGAAAAATCATTCCACAAAAAGCCGTATTTCATGAATCGTTTTGATTCCACGCGCTTTTTTCGTGGCGACAATGATTTTTCAAATTTTTAAGAAAATTCAACAAGCCTCAGGGATAGTAAACCCTAACCGTTGCTTAACGGTTGAAGCACTTTTCCGCCATTTTTGCCCCGGACAAGCCGTCTCGTTCGCTGAAAAGCAAGACGATACGACGAAGGGGTACCTTGTTGACGAGACTGAAACTTGCCAATGTCGCACTGGCGGCATGCGTTGCTTTGGGGGCAACTTTCACATCCATCACACCATCTCAAGCAGCGGGAGCCGGATGTGGCGGCGCTTCCTGGTATGCGCTCTCATCCCGGACGGCTTCCGGCGAGAGAATGAACGCATCCTACCTGACCGCCGCTCATCGCAGCCTGAAGTTTGGCACGCGTGTCGAAGTCACCAACAAGCGCAACGGCAAGAGTGTCGTCGTTCGCATCAATGACCGCGGTCCGTTCATTCGCGGTCGCGTTCTGGACCTTTCCAAGGCCGCCGCATCGCAGGTGGGCATGGTGAGTTCCGGTCACGCCAGCATCTGTTATCGCGTGGTCGGTTAAAGCCCGGCGCTGAAAAAGGTTCCGGAAAAATTCGGGATCGATGATGAGACCTCCTCCACGACACGGGACTGTGGAGGCAGAGACAGAGGCCACAAAAGGCCTTCCCGCTTGCTCTTCGCCTTCATCGCCGGTACAGCGCCACGATAAACGATGGACTTTCTGCCACGGGCCGATGGAGTGTGACCGATGCGACTGGGTGGACGACTTGCCGGTGCGATCGATGTCCTCTCCGATATCGAGACGCGAAAGCGCCCGGTTGCAGATGCGCTGAAGGACTGGGGCCTTGCCCATCGGTTCGCCGGCTCCGGAGACCGCGCCGCGATCGGCAATATCGTGTACGACGCACTCCGCCGGAAACTCTCTAACGCCTATCTGATGGACGACGACAGCGCGACGGCGCTCGGCTACGCGGTCATGCTGCGCCAATGGGGCCAGACGCCGGAAACGCTGGCGGCAAGCCTTGAGGGCGACCGCTTCGCGCCGCCTCCGCTACCGGAGGAAGCATCGGCCGCCTTCCGCAGCCGCGACCTCGGACAAGCCCCGGCGCATGTCCAGGGCGATATTCCCGAATGGGTGGTGCCCTCTTTCCAGTCGGTCTTCGGCGACCGCTGGCTCGAGGAGGCCGCAGCGCTGGCCGAGCGTCCGGCGCTCGACCTGCGCGTCAACACGCTGAAGGCCGATCGCGCGAAGGTTCTGAAGGCGCTCGATGAGGCCGGTGTGCGGCCGACCGAAACCGCGCGACAGGGCCTGCGCGTCGCGCCCGGCGAGGGTCCATCAAGGCTCCCGAACGTCACGGCCGAGTTGTCCTTCCAGAAGGGCTGGTTCGAGGTGCAGGACGAAGGTTCGCAGATTGTCGCCGATCTGGTCGGCGCCACGGGCGGCGAGCAGATCCTCGATTACTGTGCCGGCGGCGGCGGCAAGACGCTGGCTCTGTCCGCGACCATGGACAACAAAGGCCAGGTCCACGCCTTCGACACCGATCGCAAGCGGCTTGCGCCGATCATCGAGCGGCTAAAGCGGGCAGGTACCCGCAACGTTCAGGTTCACGACCGGGCGCAGGCGCTCGCCAATCTCACGGATCGTTGTGATGCCGTGCTGGTGGATGCGCCCTGCACGGGCACGGGAACATGGCGCCGTCGTCCGGATACGAAATGGCGCCTGAACGAGCGCAACATCGAGGAGCGGCAGGGCCAGCAGCGCGAGGCGCTGGCGGAAGCCGCGCGCTATGTCCGTCCCGGCGGGCGGCTCGTCTACGTCACCTGTTCCGTCCTGCCGGAAGAAAACGACCAGCAGGTCGATCGCTTCCTTGCCGAGAACCCAGCCTTTGCACCCATGGTAGCGCTCGATAGCTGGAATGCCCTGTTCGGCACGGCCGGTCGCCGGCCGGTCACACGGGATGGCCACACGCTGACGCTGTCGCCGGCATCCACCGCGACCGATGGCTTCTTCTTCGCCATGCTGCAAAGGCAGGCGTGACAGCTTCAAAGCGTTCTAAACTATACGCTTTGACACAAGTTTAGTTTTGGTTCATGAGGTTCGAACGGGGGGGCGCGCTGGACGTGCGTTCGGTCCCGGATCCGTTTCACGCGTGCGGTACCCCTGCCCGGATCCCGGTCGGGCTCCGCCGAGGAGAGGTCATGACCGTATCATTCCTTCGTACCGCCGCTCTGGCGCTGGCAACCGCCACCTCTGCGCTGGCCATCCAGCCGGCCGCAGCTGCGACCGATGCCGCCGCCGTGCTCAAGCATTACTCCGACGTAGCGCATGCCAAGTTCGAGGACGCGCTGACGACCGCGCAGGCGCTCGACAAGGCCGTGGACGCGCTGATCGCGACGCCGAGCGAGGCGACGCTGAAGGCCGCGCGCGAAGCCTGGCTCGCCGCCCGCAACCCCTATCAGGAAACGGAAGTCTATCGTTTCGGCAACCCGATCGTCGATGAATGGGAAGGCAAGGTCAACGCCTGGCCGCTCGACGAAGGCCTGATCGACTATGTCGACGCAAGCTATGGCAGCGAGAGCGACGAGAACGCGCTCTTCACAGCCAACGTCATCGCCAACAAGACGATCTCTATCGATGGCAAGACGATCGATGCGTCGAAAATCACGCCGGAATTTCTGTCGGGCACGCTGCAGGAAGCCGACGGCATTGAGGCGAACGTAGCGACCGGCTACCACGCCATCGAGTTTCTGCTCTGGGGGCAGGATCTGAACGGCACCGGTCCGGGCGCTGGCAACCGCCCCTATACCGACTACGACACCAAGGCCTGCACCAACGGCAATTGCGATCGCCGCGCCGCCTATCTCAAGGCCGCAACCGATCTGCTCGTTTCCGACCTGAAGGACATGGTTGCCAACTGGACGCCGGACGGCGCGGCCACCAAAAATGTCGAAGCCGATCCGAAGGCCGGGCTCACCGCCATTCTGACAGGCATGGGCTCGCTGTCCTACGGCGAGCTTGCCGGCGAGCGCATGAAGCTCGGCCTGCTTCTGCACGATCCGGAAGAGGAGCATGATTGCTTCTCGGACAACACCTACAACTCGCATCTTCATGACGCGATCGGCATCGAGCAGGCCTATCTCGGCACCTATACCCGCACCGACGGCACGAAACTGACCGGGCCCTCCCTCTCGGAACTCGTCGCCGCCAAGGATCCGGCTGTCGATGCGGAGATGAAGGAAAAGCTTGCTGCAACGGTTTCGGCCATGCAGGCCATGGCGAAGCGCGGCCAGACGGTCGAGGCCTACGACCAGATGATCGCGGAAGGCAACACCGAAGGCAACGCCGTCGTTCAGAAGGCGATCGACGGGCTCATCGCCCAGTCGAAGACCGTCGAGCGTGTGCTGACCGCGCTCGATCTTGGCAAGATCGAACTCGAAGGATCCGACAGCCTCGACAACCCGAACGCTGTCTTCAAATGAGACCCGCGTCCGGACGCAGCAAAGCCTGAACCGCAATGACCGCCCGGACCACCTCCCGTTTCGTCATGCCCATCGCCGCCGCGAGCCTCGCGGCGGCTTTTGCTGTGACATGGGCAGGTTGGCGTCTTTCCGTAGAGGATATCGCGGTTACCACGCCCCTGTCTGTGCTGGCCGTCCCGCAGAACGGCGAAGCGCCTGAGAGAACCGACCTGTCGGATAAGGACAGGCGCCGCGTTGCCGAGGTGACAAGGCCGACGCAGGATTTTTCCCGCCCCGAACCCTTCGAAGCCATGGCCGGTGGCGCCGGCACATCGAGCGCAAAGCCGGACCGGGCCGGTCTCACCTATCCCGCGGGCAATCTGGATGCAGGCGGCGAGCAGAGTTTTCGCCTCGGCAGCGCCCTCTTCGAAAAGCTCTGGGTGTCCTCGCCTTCCTCTACGCAGGCGTCCGACGGCCTCGGTCCGCTCTACAATGCCCGCTCCTGCGAAACCTGCCATGTGAGGGACGGGCGAGGACGCCCGCCGGCCGGTGCCGCCGGTAGTCCCTCGCTGGTCATGAAGTTCTCCTTCCCCGATGCCGCGCGAGCTGGTGCGGGAGGCGATCCCGTCTATGGCCGGCAATTGCAGGATAGCGGCGTTCCCGGTCTGCCGGCCGAGGGGCATCTGGCGCTCCATGACGAAGAGATACCGGTAACGCTTGCGGGCGGCGAACGCGTCAGCCTGCGCCGTCCGGTCTACGACATTCAGGACCTCGCCTATGGCCCGCTCGATAGCGCCACCCGCCTGTCGCCGCGCCTTGCGCCACCGATGACCGGCCTCGGCCTGCTGGAGGCGATCGATGTTGCCGATATTCTCGCCCATGCAGACCCCGATGATCGCGATGGCGACGGGATCAGCGGCCGGCCATCCTGGCTGACATCAGGGGCAGGTGGCGTGTCCGTTCTCGGCCGGTTCGGCTGGAAGGCGCAGGCCCCGACCGTTCGCGCTCAGGCAGCGGACGCCTTCGCGACCGATATCGGAATCTCCACGCCGGACGATATGAGAAGCCACGGCGATTGCACCGACCGGCAGCCGAAATGCCTTGCCATGGAAGACGGCGTGCAGCCAAGATTGGGGACGAGCGAGGCGCCCGATCCCGTGCTCGATCTCGTCGCCTTCTACGCCCGTCACCTCGCGGTGCCGGCGCGGCGGAACGTCGCGGCACCCGCCGTGCTCATGGGCAAGCGGCTCTTCTCCGAGGCCGGTTGCGCCTCCTGCCACGTTCCGAAATTTGTCACCCGCCGCGATCCAACCTCGCCATCCACGGCTTTCCAGCTCATCTGGCCCTATTCCGACCTCCTGCTGCACGACATGGGCGAGGGTCTATCCGATACCGTCCCGGGGTCCGGCGGCGGAGATGCGGACGCGGCAAAGCCGCTGCCCGGGGAATGGCGCACGCCGCCGCTTTGGGGTATCGGTCTTGCACAAACCGTCGATGCGCGGACGGGCTTCCTGCATGACGGCCGGGCGCGGACGCTGACCGAAGCCGTTCTCTGGCACGGTGGTGAGGCGCAGGCCGCGCGCGATCGTTTCGTTTCCCTCGACGCCGCGGATCGCCGGGCGTTGCTCGCCTTTCTGGAGTCGCTCTGATGCGTCTATGGACAGCCTTTCTGCTCACCGCTGCGCTTGCCTCAGCCACGCCCGCCTTCGCGCAGGAGACGGACGACGATGTCGGCGCTGCCCCGTCGAGCGGTCTGGTGGCAGAGGCCGTGCCCACGGCCATGGCGCGCGCCGTCGATGGCTTCATCCGCCCCGGTTATCGCGACCTTGTAGAGCGAACGGGCGCGCTGGCCGATCACCTTCGCCCGCTCTGCCATCGCCCATCGCCCCAGTCGCTCGGCCGCGCCAAGCGCGCGTTTTCAGAGGTGACCGCCTCCTGGTCGCGCATCGAGATCGTGCGCGTCGGACCGGTGCTCGACGATAACCGGTTCGAGCGTGTCCTCTTCTTCCCCGACCGCAAGAGCACGGGCCTGAAACAGGTTCAGCGCATTCTTGCCGAAAACGACGAGACCGCCACGATCGCGACTTCGCTTCGCGGCAAGAGCGTCGCGGTGCAGGGGCTCGGCGCGCTGGAATATGTGCTGTTCGGCACCGATGCCGACGAATTGCTCGACGCGCCCGATGGCTTCCGTTGCCGCTATGCGCGGGCCATCGCCGAAAACCTGACAAGCGTTGCCGCGGAACTGAGCGCGGCCTGGGAAAACCCGCGCGGCGTTCAGGTCGCGTGGAAGACGCCGGGGCCGGACAATCCTTTGTACCGGACGGAGGGCGAGGCCGCGACCGAGCTTCTCGGCATCCTCGTCCACGGCGTGGAGAGTCTCCGCGACCAGCGCCTGCGCCCGATTTTTGCCGGAGCGATCACCCCGGTGCCCTCGCCAGGCCACCCGAAGCTCGCCGTCTACTGGCGCTCCGGCGAGACGATGGACGCGGTTGCCGGCAATGCCCGTGGCCTCAAGGCCCTGTTCGACACCGCCGGCATGCGCGCGCTTCTGCCACCCGACAAGCAGTCGATCGCCGACTCGATCGACATCGTCTTCAACGACCTCATCGCCTCGGCCGATGCCGTCCATCAGCCGATCGACAAGGCGCTGATGGACCCCGCCGAACGCGTGAAGCTGCTTCTCGTTCTGCGCAACGCCAACGATCTCCTGCAACGGCTGAATATGGATTTCGGCGCTGCGATCGGGCTCGGCGCCGGTTTCTCCTTTGCCGATGGCGACTGACGGGGCTGAGCGATGACGCCTTCCGGCAGACCGGCGCAATCCATGCTTCTCGACAGGCGGGCCTTCCTCTCCATGGCGGGCGCCGCCTGGGCGGCATCCCTCGCGCCTGCGTCCGCGACAGCCCTCTCGCGAACGGACGCCGTCTTTGCCTCCGCTTTCAGGGCTGGCGATGGTTCCTACGGCATCGCCACCGTCTCCGAGGAAGGCGAGGTCATCGATCGTCACGTCCTGCCGGATCGCGCTCACGGATTGGCGCATTCGCCGGTATCGGGCCGCACCGTTGCCTTTGCCCGGCGCCCCGGAACCTTCGCCATGATCCTCGACGGGGCCGCGCGCACGGAGCCCGTCGTCATCACGGCCAGCGAGGGACGGCATTTCTTCGGGCATGGCTGCTTCTCGGCGGACGGCCGACTGCTCTACGCGACAGAGAACGACTTTGCCGCCAATCGCGGCATGATCGGCGTCTATGACGGCACGGATGGCTTCCGCCGCGTAAGCGAATTCCCGACCCATGGCATCGGCCCGCACGATATGACGCTGTCACCGGACGGGCGCCTTCTGGTGGTCGCCAATGGCGGCATCGAGACGCATCCCGACTTCGGGCGGACCAAGCTGAACCTCGATCACATGGAGCCATCGCTGACGCTCATCGAAACGGCGACCGGCCGGCTGGTGGAGCGTCATGTCATGCCGCCGCATCTCCGGCAGCTCTCGACGCGCCATGTGGACATCGATGCCAAAGGCCGCATCTGGTTTGCCTGCCAGTACGAGGGCCCTCGCAATGAGCGCCCGCCCGTTGCCGGTGTGTTCGCCCCCGGTGAGGACATCCGCTTTCTCGACCTGCCGGAGGAAGCCTCCGTGGCGCTCGCCAATTATGTCGGCGCCATCGCCGTCCATCGCGGGCAAGGGCTGGTCGGTCTCACCTCCCCGAAAGGCGGCGCTGTCGTCACCGTCGATGCCCGCACCGGCGCCCTGGTCCGGCTGGACCGGCTTGCCGATGCCGCCGGCATCGCGCCGGCACGAGGCCCGGCTTTCGCCGTCTCGTCCTATGATGGCAGCTTTGCAGGAAGGACCACGCCGATCGCTTGGGACCAGCACATCGTCCGCACGCGGCCGACCTGACCGTCGCTATGCCGCGCCTCACTGTAAAACACCGGGCTCCGCTCTACGTTTTCGTCGCCCGGCTTGCCGAAACCTCAAGCCCAGTTTCTCAGCTGTCCGGTTCCCAAGCCTTCACGCTCCAGCCGGACATGCCCATGATCGGACCCTTATGCGCCCTCTCCTGACCTATGCCTTCTTTATCGTCGCCGTCGTCGCCTGCGGTTTGCTGATCGGAATCAACAATATCCCCGGCGAATGGTACCAGTCCCTCCAGAAGCCGCCGTTCAATCCGCCGAACTGGATCTTCGCACCGGTCTGGACCACGCTTTACATCATCATCGGCTTTGTCGGTGCCCGTATTTTCTTGCGGTATCCGCGCTCGCGTGCCATGCGGTTCTGGGGCGCCCAGATGGTCTTCAACTTCGCCTGGTCGCCGCTGTTCTTCGGATTTCACGAGATCGCCCTGGCGCTGATCGTCATCCTCGCCCTGCTGATCTCAGTCTACGGTTTCATCGCCGTATCCTGGCGACAGGATCGCCTCTCGGCATGGCTCTTCGTGCCCTATGCCGCCTGGGTCTCTTTTGCGACCCTGCTCAACGGCTCCATTCTGCTTCTCAACTGAGGATCGGATCGGGAAGCCCTTGCGGGGGAGGGGAAGCGCGTGCCAGTCTCCGCCCGTTCTGAAGGTTCGGCCAGCCGCACAGGTTTGCCCACGGGCCGGATCGGGTTAGGCAGAGGTGGTGTTGACATGGCTGAGATGACGGAACCGGACTTTCGCGCCCGTGTCCGCCGGAGTTTCGACCGGCAGGCCTTCATGCGGACGATCGGCGCGGAACTGACGCGGGTCGAGCAGGGAATGGTGGAAATCGAGCTTCCCTTCGATGAGATGATGACGCAGCAGCATGGCATTCTTCATGCCGGTATCATCTCGTCCGCGCTGGAAACCGCCGGCACCTATGCCGGTTACTCGGTGCTGGAACCCGATGCGGGATTGCTGACCATCGAGTTCAAGGTCAACCTTCTCTCGCCCGGCCGGGGCGAGCGATTTCTGTTTCGCGGCGAAGTGACCAAGCCCGGCACCACCATCATCGTGTCCGACGGCCGCGCCTATGCCATGTCGCAGGATGCCCCGCCCAAACTGATCGCCTCGATGACGGCCACCAAAATGGTGGTGCGCGGCCGCGAAGGATTTGCAGAGTGAGCGAGACGGTAGACACGACACCCGAGCAGCTGCTCAAGCGGGTTGGTGACAAAGCCATCCTCTATGTCATGGCGGCTGAGGCCGAGTACGGCCCGCATCTGAAAACGCGGATGACGCCGCTGATGACCGGGGTCGGACCGGTGGAGGCCGCTGTGGCGGTCACACGCGCTTTGTCGCGGTTATCCGTCGCAAACAGGCTTCCGGCACTCGTCGTCTCTCTCGGCTCGGCAGGTTCCGCCTCGCTGGAGCAGGCGGAGATCTATCAGGCCACCTCCGTTGCCTATCGCGACATGGATGCCTCGCCGCTCGGCTTCGAGAAGGGCGCGACACCCTTCCTCGATCTGCCCGTCACGGTTCCCTTGTCCCTGCGCATTAGGGGTCTCGCCGAAGCGAGCCTCTCCACCGGCGGCAATATCGTGTCCAGCACTGCCTATGCCGGGATCGCCGCCGAGATGGTGGATATGGAAACCTTCGCCGTGCTGCGCGCCTGCCAGGCCTTCGGCGTGCCGCTTGTGGCGCTGCGCGGTATTTCCGATGGCAAGGCCGAGCTTCGCCATGTCTCCGACTGGACGGCTTATCTCCATGTCATCGACGAGAAGCTTGCAGCCGTCGTCGACAGGCTGGAAACGGCGATGGCAGAGGACAGGCTTGGCCTTTGAACGGCCCAAAAGCGGGTTAGACGTTGCACTTGTCGGCCTGTTTATTTAAAGGCTCGGAATGATCCCGCGCGTGAAAAGGCCAGGCATGACCGAGATAGCCCATCCCGACAGCATCCTCATCATCGATTTCGGCAGCCAGGTGACGCAGCTCATCGCGCGCCGGGTTCGCGAAGCCGGTGTCTATTGCGAGATCCATCCCTTCAACAATGCCGAGGAAGCCTTTGCCCGCATGGGTCCGAAGGGCGTCATCTTCTCCGGTGGCCCGGCCTCCGTTACGGCGGAAGGCAGCCCGCGCGCGCCGCAGGCCGTGTTTGACAGCGGTATCCCGCTGCTCGGCATCTGCTACGGTCAGCAGACGATGTGCACCCAGCTGGGCGGCACCGTCGAGGGCGGTCATGCCGCCGAGTTCGGTCGTGCCGATGTCGAGATCAAGGCGGCAAGCCCGCTGTTCGAAGGCCTTTGGGAGGTCGGTGGCCGTTATCCGGTGTGGATGAGCCATGGCGACCGCGTGACGCAGCTGCCGCATGGTTTCGAGGTCATCGCCACCTCCGAGAACGCGCCGTTTGCCATCGCGGCCGACGAGGGTCGTCGCTACTACACCACCATGTTCCACCCCGAAGTGGTGCACACACCGGATGGCGCCAAGCTCCTCTCCAACTTCGTGCACAAGATCGTCGGCCTGAAGTCGGACTGGACCATGGCCGCCTATCGCGCCGAGATGATCCGCAAGATCCGCGAAGATGTTGGTGACGGCCGGGTGATCTGCGGTCTTTCCGGCGGGGTCGACAGCTCGGTCGCCGCCGTGCTGATCCACGAGGCCATCGGCGACCAGCTGACCTGCGTCTTCGTCGATCACGGCATGATGCGCCTCAACGAGGCGGACGAAGTGATCAAGATGTTCCGCGATCACTACAATATCCCGCTCGTGCACGTGGATGCTTCGGACCTGTTCCTGACCGAGCTTGCGGGCGAAGTCGATCCGGAGGTCAAGCGCAAGACCATCGGCCGCCTGTTCATCGACGTGTTCGAGGCTGAAGCCAAGCGCATCGCCGAAGACGGCAAGGGTGCTCCGGCCTTCCTCGCACAGGGCACGCTCTATCCCGACGTCATCGAAAGCGTGTCCTTCTCGGGCGGCCCGTCCGTCACGATCAAGAGCCACCACAATGTCGGCGGTCTGCCGGCGCGCATGAACATGAAGCTGGTCGAGCCGCTGCGCGAACTCTTCAAGGACGAAGTGCGCGTGCTCGGTCGCGAACTCGGCCTGCCGGAGCGCTTCGTCGGTCGCCATCCCTTCCCGGGTCCGGGCCTTGCCATCCGCTGCCCCGGCGGCGTGACGCGCGAGAAGCTCGACATCCTGCGCAAGGCCGATGCCGTCTACCTCGACGAGATCCGCAAGGCCGGCCTCTACGACGTCATCTGGCAGGCCTTCGCCGTGCTCTTGCCCGTGCAGACCGTCGGCGTCATGGGCGATTATCGCACCTATGACTTCGTCTGCGCCCTGCGCGCCGTCACCTCGGTCGATGGCATGACGGCCGACTTCTACCCCTACGACATGAACTTCCTCGGCCGCACGGCAACCCGCATCATCAACGAAGTCCGCGGCATCAATCGGGTCGTCTACGACGTGACGTCGAAGCCGCCCGGCACGATCGAGTGGGAATAGGACAAACAGGCCGGCGCGAAACCGAAGGGTGACGCGCTGGCTTTTCTGCATGTTTGTGGCCAAAGCGCTTCAAACGCGCGAGGCATTGCTCATCCGAAGTCGGATATGTTTCCGCTGAACGCCTCCGCGTGATGCGGGCCTGCGTGATGGCTTCACAGGTAAGCCAGTTCGATCGCTTGAAGATCCCCGTCTTTTGCGCCATTCACAGTTTTCAGACCATAGAGCTATCGTTCCCTTTTGTTCCTGAAGGGCGCGATGGTTCGGCTATCGTCGCGCGACAGACTGGAGGCCAGAGTGAAGCAGAACGCAATCGTCATTCCCGGAGATACACCAGGGGTTAGCTGGCGGGTTCCGGTGCTCGAATTCTCCGGCACCGAGGCAGCCACCAAGCCGAAGACCTATATTCAGGCTGCCTTGCATGCCAACGAGCTTCCGGGCGTCGCGACGCTGCATCGTCTCTGCGCCCGTCTCCGCGAAGCGGAAGCTGCAGGAGCGATCCTGGGTGACATCACCATTGCGCCGCAGGCCAATCCGATAGGAGCGTCCCAGTCGCATTTCGGCGAGATGCAAGGCCGTTTTGATCTGGGCTCCCGCGGTAACTACAATCGCGATTTTCCGTTGATCGCGGCCTCCGCTCGCGACGCGCTATTGGTCGATCTAGACCACTATTGCGCGCCGGACCGTCTGAAGCGGGAACTGCTTTTCCGCGCTCTCGGCGCCGATCTCGTGCTCGACCTGCACTGCGATGACGAATCGCTATCCTATGCCTATATCGACAGCGCCTTCTGGCCCGAAGCCTCCGACTTGGCGTCTGCCCTGCAGATGGAAGCCGTCTTTCTTTCCGACGGTGAAAGTTCGGCTTTCGAGGAGGCCGTCTCCTACGCCTGGAAGCAGGACGAGGGCGGTAAAGGTGTCTCGCTGCCCGGTCGCCTCTCCGTCACGGTGGAACTGCGCGGGCGCCGCGATGTCGGTCCGGATGTCGCACAGCGCGACGCCGATGGACTTTGGGCCTTTCTTAAAGCACGCGGCATCGTTGACGGCGGATCGCCGGCACTTTCTCCCTATGCCGGGTCTGCCTTTGCGCTCGATACGATTGAAATGATCAAGGCGCCGATCCCCGGCACGATCCTCTTTCATCGCGATATCGGAGATCGTGTCGAGGCCGGGGATCTCCTGGCCGTGATCGTTCCGCATCCCGGTTTTCCCGAGGATGACGTGGAGGTGCGCGCACCGCAGGCCGGGCTGGTCGTCACACGGTCGTCGGCACGTTTCGCCCGCCGCCGCGACGATCTTATGAAGATCGGCTGCGCCGCGATATCGAGAGCGGGCCGCAGGGCCGGAACGCTGGAGGACTGACCCATGTCCACGACCCTTTACGGCATCCGCAACTGCGACACGATGAAGAAGGCCCGCACTTGGCTGGATGCTCATGCGGTCGAGTACCGTTTTCACGACTACAAGATCGAAGGCATCGACCGCGCGCATCTATCGGGCTGGTGTGTCGCTCTGGGATGGGAAGCCGTGCTGAACAGGGCAGGGACCACCTTCCGCAAACTACCGGACGCGGAACGAGAGAACCTCGACGGGGAAAAGGCGATTGCCCTGATGCTGGCCAACCCCTCCATGATCAAACGGCCGATCCTCGACCGCGACGGTGCCCTGACGGCGGGCTTCCGACCGGAGATCTACGAGACGCTTTTCGGGAACTGAGCCAGGGAAACAGGCCATGTCGAAGACGACGCGCGCGACGCAGATGCTGACCAAGGCGGGAACGGCCTTCACCGTCCATAGCTATGATTACGATCCCTCGGTGGACCGTATCGGCATGGCTGCGGCGCAAGCCATGGGGGAGGCGCCGCAGCGGGTGTTGAAGACGTTGATGGCGGAGGTCGATGGCAAGCCGGTCTGCGTGGTCGTGCCGTCCGATCGCGAGGTCAGCATGAAGAAGCTCGCCGCTGCCGCTTCGGGCAAGTCTGCCGCGATGATGAAGCCGGCCGCCGCCGAGCGACTGACCGGTTACCATGTCGGCGGTATCAGCCCTTTCGGGCAGAAAAAGACGGTGCCGACATTTGTCGAGGAGACCGCGCTTGCCGAGCCGCTCGTCTATATCAATGGCGGGCAGCGGGGCCTGCAGGTCCAACTTTCTCCCACTGACGCGTTCACGGTTCTCGGCGCGATCGCTGCACCGCTCGTGACATAAGAGAACAGCAACAAGGCGTTGGAAACGAAGCGTTAACCAAAATCTCCTTACATCGTGTGGCAGAAGGAGAATCGGTGTGAACATGAAAGCAGGACAAGACGCCCGGGAAATGCATGGCGCGATCATCGCATTTCCGCTGTCCGGACGGACAAACCTGATCCGCCGTTGCGCGGCCGAACTGGAGGCCGTCCATGGTGAAGCTGCCGTGGCCTACTGGCGTACGGCCTGCCGCAGCCTTGCCGATGATCTCGGTGCACTCGGCTGCGATGAAGACGATATCCACCATCAGGTCATGGATTTCCAGACCGAAGTTCAGCTTGAAATGATGCGCCGCTACACCGAGCGTCTTGAAGCCGGTGCAGATACCGACCCGGAAGCCGGTCACCGCGCCCGCACCTGACAATGTCAGATGATTGGAAAGTCGGCCGCCTTCTCCCAGGGGCCGCCGTCATAGCGCCAGAGACGAAGCCCCGTGACGGTGAAGCTCCAAGGCATGAAGTCTGCGGATAGTTTCGTCTCAAGCGCACGCGCCGTTTCGGACGAAACCTTGTTCTGAACAGTGACGTGCGGCCTAAATCCCTGCTGATCCTGCCGCGTCAGCCATGGCTGAAAACGTCGAGCGAGCGAGGCGCGCAGGCTCTCCAACGCAGGGCTCGACAGCGAAAAGGCGACGCCGTTACCGAGGACGCGCACGCTCTCGACCGTAACGGTGAGCGGCCTCAGCCCGGAAGACGCCTGCGCAAGATGCTGCTCGACGGTCTCCCGTTCCTTGCCCGGCAGGGCATGAAACAGCGTGATATGCGCCGATAGCCAGTTTCGCTCCGATGGAAAATACTGCTGTCGGAGGCAATCAAAATGATTCTGCGCCGCGTTCTCCATGCCGGCGGTGACAATCAGGGGCCGAAGATCGGTATCCGCTGCGCGACCCTCGTTGCTCTGTCCGTTTTCGCTTTCGGCCATGGTCTCCCCTATCCTGTCGCCACCTGTTTTACGCCCGCTTGCCCGACCCGGATGCACGAAACGTATGTTCCGTCATTTTGTGCCTTGCAGCTCTAGTCGCTAGAGCCTTTACAAGGGCTCCATCAGGTTATGGAGATGATGATGGGCGCGTTGCAGCAGACGAGGTTTCAGGTTTCGGGCATGGATTGCGCCTCCTGCGCGTCCAAGATCGATACGGCCGTCCGGCGCCTTCCCGGCGTCTCCGACGTCGCGGTCTCCGTCACGACGCAGGCCATGACCGTTCACCATGACGAGACGACGGACCTGCCTGCTCTGGCACGCAAGGTATCGGGTCTCGGCTACGAGACTGTGGTGGCGAACCGGGTGGCGACAAAACCGCTTGCGCAGCCATCGACCTGCTGCGGTGGTCATGCCCATGACGACAGTCATCATGACGACCATGCACATGGCGACCATGATCATGGCCGCAATCCGGCCGCGGCAAAGGCGGCTGCCGCTGCTTCCCCCGGCCTGCATGGTCACGATCATGGACCCATGTCCGGGCCCTGGTGGGCTTCCGATAAGGGTCGTTTGACGCTTCTGTGCGGCGGTGCTCTCGTGGCTGCCTATGCCGTTGGGCACCTCTTTCCTCAGTTCGCCTCGGAGGCCTTCCTCGTCGCGCTGCTGGTCGGCCTCGTGCCGATCGGCCGGCGCGCCATCATGGCGGCACTGGCGGGAACGCCATTTTCCATCGAAATGTTGATGACCATCGCGGCGATCGGCGCCGTCGTCATCGACGCGGGCGAGGAGGCGGCAGCTGTCGTCTTCCTGTTCCTCGTCGGTGAACTGCTGGAGGGCGTTGCGGCCAGCCGGGCGCGGCGCAGCATCCAGGCGTTGTCGGACCTCGTACCGAAGACGGCTTTCCTCGATGACAACGGCGCGACACGCGAGGTTCCGGCCGACACGCTCGTTCCCGGCAACATCATCCGCATCCGCCCCGGCGACCGCATTCCGGCCGATGGCGACATTATCTCCGGCGAAAGCGCGATCGACGAGGCGCCAGTTACCGGCGAGAGCGTGCCTGTCCGCAAGACGGTCAACGATGCCGTCTTTGCCGGCACGGTCAACGGCGAAGGCGTGCTGCGGGTCACGGTAACGGCGGCAGCGGCCGACAACACCATCGCCCGCGTCGTCCGCCTCGTGGAGGAAGCGCAGGAGGCAAAAGCGCCGACCGAGCGCTTCATCGACCGTTTCTCGCGTTACTACACGCCGGGCGTGGTCGTGGTCGCCGCGCTGGTCGCCATCCTCCCGCCACTTCTTGCCGGCGGGTCCTGGTCGGAATGGGTCTATAAAGGCCTTGCCATCCTGCTCATCGGCTGCCCTTGCGCGCTTGTTATCTCGACCCCTGCCGCCATCGCCGCCTCTTTGTCCGCAGGTGCGCGCAGGGGGCTGTTGGTGAAGGGCGGCGCCGTCCTCGAAAAGCTCGGCACCGTGGATACCGTCGCTTTCGACAAGACAGGCACGTTGACCGAAGGACGTCCCGTCGTCACCGATATCATCGCCTTCACAGTCGAGAAGAGCGACGTCCTTCGGCTCGCGGCGGCCCTCGACGCCGGCTCGAGCCATCCTCTGGCATTGGCTATTCTGGCTCGTGCCGAGGCGGATGGGATCGCCTATCCCGCAGCCGAGGCGTCGTCGGCGCTGGGTGGCAAGGGCGTCACGGGCATGGTCGGCCAGCAAAAGCTGTTCTTCGGCTCGCCGCGTGCCGCAAGCGAGATCGCAGCGCTCTCCGCTGAGCAGTCGGGCGCCATTCAGTTGCTCAATGATGACGGCAAGACCGTATCGGTGCTCGTCATCGACGCTCAGGTGGCAGGCGCCATCGCCATGCGCGACGAACCGCGCAAGGATGCTCGGCAGGCTCTCGCCGCACTGAAGGCAGGCGGCATCCGCACCGTCATGCTGACCGGCGACAACAGCCGCGTTGCCGAGGCCGTCGGACGCGATCTCGGCATCGACGTGCGAGCCGAACTCATGCCCGAGGACAAGCAGACCATCGTGCGCGAACTGAAGGCTGAGGGTGCGATCGTCGCCAAGGTCGGCGACGGCATCAACGACGCGCCGGCGCTGGCGGCGGCCGATATCGGCATCGCCATCGGCGGCGGTACGGATGTCGCGCTGGAAACGGCCGACGCCGCCATTCTCCACGGGCGCATCGCCGATGTAGCGGCATTGATCGATCTGTCGAAGCGCTGCATGGCGAATATCCGTCAGAACATCGCCGTTGCCCTCGGCCTGAAAGCCGTTTTCCTCGTCACGACGGTCGTCGGCATCACCGGCCTCTGGCCGGCGATCCTGGCGGATACCGGCGCGACCGTGCTTGTCACCATCAACGCCTTGCGCCTCCTGCGGGTCCGCGCCTGATCTCCACACACAAACGCCCGGCATCGCTGCCGGGCGTTTGTCTCCGGGGTCGCGAGGGAGGATCTGCGCGACCGGCGGAAGGGGATGCTACTTCGCTGTATCGAGGCGGTCGATCGCCTTGACATTGTCGGCGGAGGAGCCGTTCGGGTCGAATTCCGAGGCAAGCCAGGTGTCGACGATCGCCTTGGCGAGTTCCGGACCGATAACCCGTGCACCCATGGTGATGATCTGGGCATTGTTCGACTTTGCGGCGCGCTCTGCCGAGTACGTGTCATGCGTCAGCGCCGCCCGGATGCCGGGGACCTTGTTGGCTGAAATGCTGACGCCGATGCCGGTGCCGCAGAAGAGGATGCCGCGCTCGTTGTCGCCATCCACAATGGTCTGTGCAAGCTTCTGCGACAGGTCCGCATAGAAGCCCTGCTGACTAAGATCCGTCACCTGGATATCATTGCGGGTCGCAAGATGCTTGGCGATGACGTCGAGTAACGGTTTGCCGGCGCTGTCGGCTCCAATGGCGATTTTCATGGCTGTTTCCTTTCAGGCTTTTGTTGATTTTGGTATCAGAGAGCGGATGAAACGCGGGTCAGGATGTCGAGATAACCTGTGACATCCCAGGCGGAACGGCCGATGAAGAGGCCGTCGATATGGGGCTTGGCGATCAGCTCCGCGCAGTTGCCGGGATTGACGCTGCCGCCATAGAGAACGGGCACGGAAACGCCGAGACAGGCCTTCGCCACCTCGGCGATGCGGGCGTGGCGGTCGTCGGCATAATCGGCGGATGCGGGAATGCCGTTGACGCCGATGGCCCAGACGGGCTCGTAGGCGAGAAGCACCGGCTTTTCCCTGTCCGCACCCTGAAGGCCCGCAAGCGCGCCCTCGACCTGCCGCTTCAAGACGGCATCCGCCTCGCCGGCCTCGCGCTCGGACAGCGTCTCACCGATGCAGATCAGCGGCGTCAGGCCGTGACGGACGGCGGCTGCCGTTTTCAGGCCGACGGTCCGGTCGGTCTCGCCGAAGTGCTCGCGCCGCTCGCTATGGCCGAGCTCCACGAGGTCGAGGCCGCAATCGGTGAGCATCGGCGCGGAAATCTCGCCGGTCCATGCGCCGGCATCGTCCCAATGCATATTCTGCGCGCCCACCTTGACGCTCGTGCCGGACAGATGCTGCTTGACCTCCCGCACGGCGGTGAAGGGCGGAATGACGAAGCGCTGGATGCGCGGATCCCGGGCCGCATCGCTTGCAGACAGCCCCTCGGCGAAGCTCATCGCTTCGCGGAGCGTCTTGTTCATCTTCCAGCTCGTTCCCACCCAGATATCGTTCGTTTTCACTACATGCTCCTCGTCGTGACGTCCCGGTCTTCAGACCTTGATGATCGATATGCCGGCATCGCTCAGTGCCGTCTCGTGACCGGCATCGATGCGGTCGCTGGTGACGACGGCGCTGAAACCGTCCAGTCCCGTCAGGAAGTGCAGGGCCGGCTTGCCGAATTTTGCGTGATCCACCATGAGGTAGCTGCGGCTGGCCGACCGCATCATCTGCCGCTTGGTCTTCACCACTTCCTGGTCCTGGTGATAGGCCGCCGCACCCTGGATGGCGGAGGAGGAGAGAAAGGCGATGTCTGCCCGCAGCGACGACAGCGTCTCCTCGGTGACGATGCCGAAGAAACCGTTGAACTTGCGGCTGTACTGGCCCCCGAGCGAGATGACCTCGATGCCGGGGATGGCCGTGAGCTTGACGATGACGGAGAGGTTATTGGTGATCACCGTCAGAGGCCTGATGGTCGCGATATGATCGGCGAGCCCACCGGCTGTCGAGCCGTCATCGATGATGATGATCTGCCCGGGCTCGACCAGCGTCGCGGCATGGGCTGCGAGCTGTCGCTTCTCCTCGGACGCCATCTTTTCGCGGTAGCGAAAGTCGCTTTCGAACTGCGCGCTTGACTGAATGGACGCTCCGCCATGCACCTTGCGCAAAAGTCCGGCCTGTTCGAGATCGTCGAGATCGCGATGAACGGTCATCTTGCTGACGGCAAAGCGTGAGGCAAGATCTTCGACGGACGCAGAACCTGCCTCCATCAGAATATCCATGATCTCCTGCCGCCGATCGTCCGGTTTCAAAGCCACCGAAATCTCCATCCTCGCGATGATATAAACAGTATCGCGCAAAGATACAACATTCATGATGAGATTTTGTGACGATCGAATGTTATCTTTCCATAGATTTTGATGCTTCGTCCGTGTTGCAGGCAGCGGCATGGCATGGCATGAAGATGCAGCTCGTTGCGCCATCAAGAGTGCAGCGCCGGAGGAATATCCGCTGCGGTTTTGCCGTTCACGCGGATGCGAGGATACGGCATGACGAAGACGGATATTGCGCGGCGCGTCTACGACAACGCCTGGAAGCTCGATCCCGTCGTGCGCAGCCTTCTGGATACGGACTTTTACAAGCTCCTGATGTTGCAGATGATCTGGCGTCTTTACCCGGATGTCGATGCCACCTTCTCGTTGATCAACCGCACCAAGACGGTGCTTCTGACGGAGGAGATCGACGAGCAGGAATTGCGCGAGCAGCTGGATCACGTCCGCACGGTGCGCTTTACCAAGAAGGAAATGATCTGGCTCGCCGGTAACACCTTCTACGGCCGCAAGCAGATCTTCTCACCGGATTTCCTTGCGTGGCTCGCAGACTTCCAATTGCCGGATTACGAGCTTTCGCGCCGTCACGGCCAGTACGAGCTCACTTTCCCCGGCAAATGGACGCATACGAGCATGTGGGAAATTCCCGCGCTCGCCATCGTCAACGAGTTGCGCTCGCGCACGGCCATGAAGGGCATGGGGCCCTTCGCGCTCGATGTGCTCTATGCCCGCGCCAAGGCGAAGATGTGGTCGAAGGTGGAACAGCTCAGGGCGGTGCCCGACCTGCGCATCTCCGACTTCGGCACGCGCCGCCGGCACTCGTTCCTGTGGCAGCGCTGGTGCGTCGAGGCTTTGAAGGAAGGGATCGGCGAATCCTTCTCGGGAACCAGCAACGTGCTCCTTGCCATGGATACCGATCTTGAAGCGCTCGGCACCAATGCCCATGAACTGCCGATGGTGGCGGCAGCCCTTGCCAAGACCGATGCCGAACTTGCGGAAGCGCCCTACAAAGTCCTGCAGGACTGGAACCGGCTTTATGGCGGCAATCTGCTGATCGTCCTGCCGGACGCCTTCGGAACGGCAGCCTTCCTCAAGAACGCGCCGGACTGGGTCGCCGACTGGACAGGCTTCCGCCCCGATAGCGCCCCGCCGATCGAGGGTGGAGAGCGCATCCTCGACTGGTGGCGCGCCCATGGTCGCGATCCGAAGGAAAAGCTGTTGATCTTTTCCGACGGGCTGGATGTGGATATGATCATCAAGACCTACCGGCACTTCGAGGGGCAGGTTCGCATGAGCTTCGGCTGGGGCACCAACCTGACCAACGATTTCGCCGATTGCGCGCCGACCGAAATCAGTGGCCTCAACCCGATCTCCATCGTCTGCAAGGTCACAGACGCCAATGGTCGTCCCGCCGTCAAGCTGTCCGACAATCCCCGCAAGGCAACGGGTGACCCGGCCGAAGTGGAGCGTTACCTGAAGTTCTTCGGAACGCAGGATTTCGAGGAACTCGCCGTCCGCGTCTGACGCTGTCATCCGATCTGACACAAAACCCGGCCGGAGGAGGTCCTTCCGGTCGGGTTTTCATGTCGCCCGGGAACAGGGCGTGGCTCACAGGCTCGTTTGAACGAAACCAGCCCGCGAGACGGATATGTTCTATTCTCTTGTTTTCTCCGCATTGTCCGACGCCGAAGCGATCCCGCTTCGGCTGGAAATGCTCAGCCTAGTAGCAGGCAGCGCAGGCGGAGCCGGTGCGTATCGCAAGCGGATGCACCATGGCGAGCAGGCGGCGTTTCGGCGCGGCCAGAAGCTTGGCCGCATGGGTGCGGGCGCCGCCGGGTTCCGGCTTGGCATGCTCCAGCGCGTTCGCTGCCGAGTAGAGCAGCGTTCTGAACTGCGAGGAGGTCACGCCATCAGCCCGCATCACGGCGCGGATCATCGGATCGGTCAGCACCTCGTCCAGGGTCAGATCGTCATGTGCCATGTTCATGGCCTTCTCCTTCGTATCGTCCACAGTCGAGGGCAGGCTGGGTTGGGCCTGTCCTTGACCGAAATGCTTTAGCGTGTTACCGGTAAGTAACACGTCACTTGTTACCGAACGGTCACACCCATGTCAATCGCTGTCGTGAATAAAAACGCCAAACGTGGCTCTACTGTGAAGCCGGACCGGGAATCGACATCCACCCCTGGTTCGTCGTCCACAAAGGTCGCCCCGCGGGACAGGATCGTCACCACCGCCTGCGAATTGTTTCGCCAGCATGGCATTCGCGGCATTGGCGTCGATGCCATTGCCGAGGCGGCATCGACCAACAAGATGACGCTCTACCGGCATTTCGGCTCCAAGGACGATCTCGTCTGCGAGACCCTTCGCGTAAACTCCGAAAAGAGTGGCGCGATGTGGGCGGACATCGAGACGCGCTTTCCCGACGATGCGAAGGCTCAGCTCGGGGCCTGGGTGACGGCTTTGTCTGACTGTCTGCAGCGCGAGCCGTCCGGCTGCGACATCGCGAATGCCGCGGTGGAGCTGAAGGAGGCCGACCATCCGGCCCATGCCGTTATCGAGAACTTCAAGATCCTGCAGCGCGGAAAGCTGACGGATCTCTGCCGCCGGACCGGCACGCAGGAGCCGGAGACCCTTGCCGATACCTTGCTGCTTCTGCTCGAAGGCGCCCGCGTCAGTCGCCAGGCATCGGGTCTCGAAGGCCCGGCCCAGTGTTTCCAGCGCGCCTGCCGCAACACGCTGACCGCCTTCGGCGTCAGTACGGCCTGAGCTGCCTCGTCAGTTGTATGTCGTCCTATAAGAAAGAGCCATCGCGACACTGCCGCGATGGCTCTTTGCATTGGGATCAGAAACGGTTCCGGTTCACAGCCCGTCGCGCTTGAGGAGGGCGCGAACCTCGTCGAAGCGGCGCTTGTTCGCCTCGTTGCGCTCGTTCGGGCCGTAGCATGTGCTGGATACGCAGAAGCGCTGCAAATTGAAGGGCGCGGCCGTGTTCTGGAATTCACACTCGATGGAATCCACCATGTCCTTCTTCTCCACGCCTTCGCGGGTCGAGAAGGTGAGGCGGGCGCCCGGTGGCTTCAGTTCCGGAAAGGACTGGATGACGCCGGTCTGGAACGTCTCGGCAAGAAGCAGGTGCTTTGCGACCTGTACGCAGACGTCCTCGATCTTGGGCGTTTGCGCGGCGGCTGGCGACAGGCCGGCAAAAGCCGATGCAGCGGCAATGGCTAGAACAATCCGTTTTCTCATGACACACTCCGGAAAGCCGCATGTTGCGGCAGTGACTTGGCGGATTCTGCGCGTTGGCACAAAGAGCCTGCGCCGAGACGATCCGTGAGCGCTAGATAGGGCGGTTTTGACCGTCATCCAGCCGTCTTGGCAACCTTACCGTGCCGAGCGGACATCCTGTCTCCGAGGACACCCGTCGCTCATTCCTTCAGGAGCGCCGGAATACGGAAAATTTCCATCCTGATCTGGAACCAAATCGATCCTCCCTGATTTGGGAGTGGCGGTAGTCCGATTATCAAAGGGAGAAGGCCATGACCGAGAAAGACGAAGACCTGATCAAGAAGCGGGCCTATGCCTTGTGGGAGTCCGAAGGTCGACCGGAAGGTCGGCATGACGAGCATTGGAGCAAAGCTTATCAGGAGCTTGCCACTGCTGAAAACACCTCCGTGCTGGGTGAACCCGAAGAGAATGCCGCGCCTGTTGACGAGCCAGCAAAAGCCGACAAGACGAAGCCTCCCCTGTCGGTTCTGGAAGGTGGCGCCGCCGGAAATCCCGGCGCCAAGCGCAAGCGAAAGACGGTCTGAGACCGCACAGGCACCGGCTACGCCCGGTGCCTGATCCTCCCGGCGCGGTAGCTTCTGTCCGAGGTCCCGGCACCCGGTGCGCCGTCATCGCACTGCACAAGTTTCTCACCTGCTCCGCAATATTTGTGCGGACACGGGGTTCGCTTTCCTCCATCATTGGAGCAAGAGGTGTTTCGCTTTTCCCCCGACCTCCATTTCAGCCGGCAATCCCACCGGATTGCAAAGAGGAACGTGACCTGCGTGAACGTACTGTCTGTGACGTCGGAAATCTTCCCCCTGATCAAGACCGGCGGCCTTGCCGACGTGACCGGGGCACTGCCGAAGGTCCTTTCTGCACGCGGGTACCGCACCCGCAGCCTGATCCCCGGCTATACCTCCGTACTCGCCGAAGTGAGCGATGCGCGACCCGTGCATTTCTTCCCCGATCTCTTTGGCAACCCGGCCTGGTTGCTCGAAGCGGAGTGTCAGGGTCTCGATCTTCTCGTCCTGAACGCGCCGGCGCTCTATGATCGCCCGGGCGGCCCCTATGTCGGCGAAGACGGTATCGACCATCCCGACAACTGGAAGCGGTTCGCCGTTCTCTCCTATGTCGCTTCGGCAGTCGCAGGCGGACTCCTGCCTGAGTGGACGCCCGATCTCGTGCATACCCACGACTGGCAGACGGCGCTGACCTCCGTCTACATGCGCTATTCCAGCAATGCGCGGACGATCCCTTCGGTTCTGACCATCCATAACCTCGCATTCCAGGGCCAGTATTCGGCCGCGCATCTAAAAGATATCGGTCTTCCGCCCGAGGCGATGTCGATCGATTGTCTCGAATATTATGGGGACATGAGCTACCTCAAGGGCGGCATCCGCACCGCGAGCGCAATCACGACCGTCAGCCCGACCTATGCCCGCGAGATCGTCTCGCCTGAACTTGGAATGGGTATGGAGGGTGCGCTTCTGTCGCGTCTCGATACGTTCACCGGTATCGTCAATGGCATCGACAGCGAGATCTGGGATCCTGCAACCGACCCCTATCTGCCGGCGAAATACGATGTCCGTCACATTCGCAACCGCAGCATCAACAGGGCCCGCCTGCTCGAAACCTTCCGGCTCGAGGCGGCACCGGGACCGGTTTTTGCCGCCGTTACCCGTCTCACCTGGCAGAAAGGCGGCGACATGCTGGCCGAAGTCGCCGAGGAGATCGCGGCGCTGGGCGGCAAGCTGATCGTGCTCGGAAAGGGCTCCAAGGACATCGAGACCCAGCTGCTCCTCGCTGCCGGGCGACATCCCGGCAAGATCGGCGTGCGCATCGGTTACGACGAGGAGACGGCGCATCTGGTGCATGGCGGCACGGATATCATCGTCCAGCCCTCCCGCTTCGAGCCGTGCGGACTGACGCAGCTTTACGCCCTTCGCTACGGTGCCGTGCCTGTGGTGTCGCGCACGGGCGGATTGTCGGAAACGATCATTGACGCCAACGACGCCGCCATGTCGGCGCGCGTCGCCACCGGCTTCCAGTTCCACCCTGCGACGAGCGACAATCTCCGTCTCGCCATCCACAGGGCGTTCCACGCCTATCGCGACCCAAAGAAGTGGGCTCGCTTGCAGAACCAGGGCATGAAGGCAAACTTCTCCTGGGAACGAAGCGCCGAGCAATATGCGGAACTGTATGGCCGGGTCATTGCGAAGGCGCAGAAGGCGACAGCCTGATCCTGTTTCAATAGGTTCTCGCATGAACGAAAACACCCGGCCTGACATTCCGTCAGGCCGGGTGTTTCTATTTCAATTGACAGAACAATAGACCGGCCCGCGAGATGCGAGCCGGTCCGAAAGCTTCACGCCGGACGAAAGACCGCCAGGCTCCGCGCCTGCATGTCGAACGCCTCTGCCGTATCCACAGGCTTTGCTTCGACCTCTGGATCATCCGTTGTCAGTTCCAGCACCCAGCCGCCGCTTGGCGATTCGGGGAGAGCAAAGGGAACGACGCCATCGTGCGGATTGAAGATCATCAGGATATGCGACCAGATGCCTTCCTTGCCGACAAGGTCTTCGCGGGAGATGAGGGCGCCGATGGTGGTGCCGCCGCCGTCCTGCCACTGTTCCTCCGTCTGTTCGCCGCCGCCAGCGTTCAGCCAGGTGATGACCATGCCATCACGCCAGTTTTCACGGTGCAGCAGCGGCTGGGCGGCGCGCAGCGTCGTCAGACGGCGAACGAAATCGCGCAGGACATCGGCGCTTGGCGGCAGATCCTCCCAGTGGATCCAGCTGATATCGCTGTCCTGGCAGTAGCCATTGTTGTTACCCATCTGGCTACGGCCGAACTCGTCGCCGCCGAGAATCATCGGCGTTCCGTGCGACAGCAGAAGCGTGGCGAGGAAGTTGCGCTTCTGACGTTCGCGGGTCGCGTTGATGGTTTCATCGTCCGTCGGACCCTCTGCGCCGTAGTTGAAACTACGGTTGTCGCCATGACCGTCCTTGTTGTCCTCGCCATTCGCCTCATTGTGCTTCTCGTTGTAGGAAACGAGATCGTTGATTGTGAAACCATCATGCGCAGCAACGAAGTTGACGCTGGCCCAGGGGCGGCGGCCACGCAGGTCGTAGATATCGCCCGAGCCGAACAAGCGCGCTGCGAAGTCCGGCGCCGTGCCGTCCGTGTCCATCCAGTAGTCGCGGACCGTGTCGCGATACTTGTCGTTCCATTCGGCCCAGCCAGGCGGGAAACCGCCCACCTGATAACCGCCCGGGCCGATATCCCAGGGTTCGCCCACGAGCTTGACCTTGGAGAGGACCGGGTCCTGCGAGACCGCGTCGAAGAAGCCGCCCCGCTCGTCGAAGCCTTCCGGCTCGCGACCGAGAATGGTGCCGAGGTCGAAGCGGAAGCCGTCGACATGCATCTCCTCGACCCAGTAGCGCAGCGAATCCGTCACCATCTGCAGCACGCGGGGGTGCGAGGTGTTGACCGTATTCCCGGTGCCGGTATCGTTGATGTAGTAGCGGTGATTGTCCGGCAGGGTGCGATAGTAGGAAAAGTTGTCGATGCCCTTGAAAGAGAGCGTCGGCCCAAGTTCATTCCCTTCGGCCGTGTGGTTGTACACCACGTCGAGAATGACCTCGAGCCCGCCATCATGCAAAGCGCGAACCATATCGCGGAAGCCGTCGAGGGCTCGGGGGCCGTAATAGCGCGTGGCGGGCGCGAAGAAGCCGAGCGTGTTGTAGCCCCAATAATTATGCAGCCCCTTGTCGACCAGCATGCTGTCGTCCGGGAAGAAGTGGGTCGGCAGCAACTCCACCGAAGTGATACCGAGGCTCTTCAGATAATCGACGGCGGCCTTATGGCCCATGCCGTCGAACGTGCCGCGCATGTTTTCCGGAATGGCCGGATGCAGCTTCGTGAAGCCCTTGACGTGCGTCTCGTAGAAGATGGTTTTTGACCAGGGAATCGTCGGGCCGCGGTCGCCCTTCCAATCGTAGGTCTTCGGGTCGATGATGCGGCCCTTCGGCGTGACCGGCGCGCTGTCGAGTGTGTTGAACGTCAGATCCTTGTCGGTCTCGGCATCCATGTCGTAGGCAAAGTGCGCCTTCGACCATTCCACATCGCCAACCAGTTCGCGGGCATAGGGGTCCACCAGAAGTTTGTTCGGGTTGAAGCGATGGCCATGCTCCGGATCGTACGGGCCATGGACGCGATAGCCGTAGAGTGCACCGGGTTTCAGGCCGGGTATGTAGCCGTGCCAGATCTCGTTCGTATATTCCGGAAGCTCGATGCGGGCAACTTCGACCGCTCCACTGTCATCGAACAGGCAAAGCTCCACCCGTTCGGCATGTGCCGAGAAAATCGCGAAATTGACGCCGTCCTTGTCGGGTGTCGCACCGAGCGTATGCCACGATCCCTGTTCGATCGCGTACTGATTGACTTTGGCGTCCATGAAATCGTCCCCTGTGTTGATCAGACCAGAAATTGTGCGTCGCATCATTTTGTTCCCTACCGGACCGGAATTCTTCCGTCTTCAGCATGTCCAAACACGTCCGGGTCTACCAATCCGAGACGCATTACGAGCTTGATTGCGATGGTCAGCACATCTGCCCTGCTAACTGGCGGAGAATGAACAAGTTCAATCGGCAATAAACATTGCGTGTCCGCCCCGTCATGCACTGGATTTCAGCAGCTTGCGCCGCATCTTCTTCGCAATGCAGCAGACGGTCATCGCGATCGGAACCTTTGCCCGGATCCGGTTGTTGAAGGGCGGATCGCAGAACCCGCCGGACACGTGGATGCGCCGGAACCGATACCCAGAACCGAGACGAGGACAGGATGGACTCCCTGATGACCACCGAGAGCGCACGATCTTCCGCAAGCAGGCAGACGACAGCCTGGGGACCCGAGCTTTTGTCCGCGGGCGGCGCGCGGTTTCGCCTCTGGGCGCCCGGCGAAGATACGCTGACCTTGCGACTGGATGGCAATGATCATGCCATGCAGAAGGCGGGCGGGGGATGGTTCGAGGCGGTTGTTTCCGATGCGAAACCGGGTGCCATCTACGCCTTCGTCCTGCCGGATGGAAAGGTGGTGCCGGACCCGGCGGCGCGTGCGCTTGCGGAAGATGTTCACGGCCCGGCCGTACTGGTCGATCCCGACGCCTATCAGTGGAAGCATGCCGGATGGACGGGTATGCCCTGGGCGGAAACGATCCTTTACGAATTCCATGTCGGCACGTTCACGCCGGAAGGCACCTTCCGCGCGGCCATCGACAAGCTCGCCGATATCGCGGAAACCGGTATCACGGCGGTCGAGATCATGCCCGTTTCGCATTTCGGCGGCACGCGGGGTTGGGGCTACGACGGCGTCTACCCCTACGCGCCGCATAACGCCTATGGCTCGCCCGACGATCTCAAGGCCTTCATCGATGCGGCACATGGACATGGGCTGATGGTCTACATGGATGTCGTCTACAATCACTTCGGGCCCGATGGGAACTATCTGAGCGCCTATGCACCGGATTTCTTCCGCGAGGGTAAGAAGACGCCCTGGGGCGCGGCCATCGCCTACGACAAGCAGCCGGTGCGCGATTTCTTCGTCGAGAACGCGCTCTACTGGCTGCGCGAGTTCCGGCTTGACGGCTTGCGCTTCGACGCGATCGACATGATCTTCGATGACGCGGAAACGCACGTCCTGATCGAGATCGCAAGGCGCGCTCGCTCGGAGTTCGAAGGCCGCCATATCCACCTCGTCACGGAAGATCCGGCAAACCACATCGAACTGCGCCGCAGCGACGACAATGAAGCGCTGCTTTATGACGCCGACTGGAACGACGATTATCACCACGCGGCCCATGTGGTCGCCACCGGCGAAGGGAACGGCTACTACGGCAAGTTCATCGACAAGCCGGTCGAGAATCTTGCCCGTGCGCTCACCGAAGGCTACATCTATCCGGGTCAGGAACCGGTTGAGATGAGCGAGCCGATGCCGATGGAAGCCTTTGTCGGCTTTCTGCAGAACCACGACCAGATCGGCAACCGGGCATTCGGGGATCGGCTGATCACGCTGACGACGAAGGAAATGCTCAAGGCGTTGACCGTCGTCACCATGCTCGCGCCGCATATCCCCATGCTGTTCATGGGCGAGGAATATGGCGAGACGCGCCCCTTCCTGTTCTTCACGGATTATGACGGCGAGCTTGGCAAGGCTGTTCGCGAAGGACGCCGTACCGACATGGATAATTTCGGCGGCCTGCCGGAAGGCAAATCGGTCGAGGATGTGGCCGACCCCAACGCGATCGAGACGATGGAGAACACGCGCCTCGACTGGGCCAAGGCCGAGACGGAGGAAGGACAGGCCTGGCGGGCGCTCTATCGCGAGCTGATCGCCATCCGCAAACGTGCCATCATCCCTCTGCTGGTTGCCGCGCCGAATACGCTTTCGGCCGGCACGGTTCTGACAGCAGAAGGCCGGCTGCTTGCCATCGATTGGCAACTGGGTGACCGACGCCTGCAACTGCGCGCCAATTTCGGTGAGGCACCTGCGGATCTGCCGCCCGCGACGGGTGAGACGCTCTACGGCACGCACAGCACACAGGGCATGGCGCCTTTCTCCGTCCTGTTCGCTCTCGACCGCGCGTAAGGAATGGAGGGCAATCGACGGCGGAGAGGCTCTGCCGTCGAAGTCGTGGAAGTGAACGACGAAACGGGATTGTTCTGCAAATTGAGAACAATCCGTCCTGCATCGATCCTCTATCGCAACCCGCCCTTCTGCACCATCTTGACCTCATCAGACGCCCGACAGCCCACATAGCGGCAAACCATTCGGGCAGGAAAGGATGAGATCATGATCGACCAAATCAGGGGCCTCCATCACGTTACGTCGATGGCAGCGAGCGCGCGCGTGAACAACGCGTTCTTCACGGATGTTCTCGGCCTCCGCCGCATCAAGAAGACGGTGAACTTCGATGCGCCCGACGTCTACCACCTCTATTATGGCGACGAGATCGGAACGCCCGGCACCGTCATGACCTATTTTCCGTTCCCCCACATCGCACGTGGCCGTCCCGGAACCGGTGAAGTGGGAACTACGGTCTTTGCTGTGCCGCAGGGCTCCCTTCCTTATTGGGCCGATCGCCTGACCAAAAAGGGTGTGACCGGCGTGACGCCGAGCGAGAGCTTCGGCGAAAAGCGGCTTTCCTTTACCGGGCCGGATGGCGATGGCTTCGCGCTGGTCGAGACGGCCGACAATCCGCGCACGCCATGGACGGAAGGTGGCATCAGCGAGGATTATGCCATCCGCGGCTTCCACTCCGTCGCCCTGCGGCTGCGGGATGCCGGCGCCACGTCGGAACTGCTCGGCTTCATGGGCTACGACACGCTGGAAACGCGCGATGGCGTCACACGTCTTCTCGTACCCGGCGCGCAGGCAGCAGGCGTCCTCGACATCGAGACCCTGTCGGATGCACCCGGTAGCCGTCAAGGAGCAGGGTCCGTTCACCATGTCGCCTTCGCCGTCGACAACCGGGCGGCGCAGCTGGAGGTCCGCAAGGCTCTGATGGACACGGGCTATCAGGTAACCCCGGTCATCGACCGTGACTACTTCTGGGCGATCTACTTCCGCACGCCGGGCGGCGTCCTGTTCGAAATCGCCACCAACGAGCCGGGCTTCGAACGAGACGAGGAGAGGGCGCATCTGGGCGAAGCGCTGAAACTGCCGCAGCAGCACAAGCACCTGCGGCCCATCCTGGAGCAGAAGCTGGAAAAGCTCGACTGAGCGCTCCGATCCAGCAATCAAGAACCACACGGAACCGGGGCCGCCGCAGGAAATGCGGTGGCTGCACCGGAGGAGTTTTGTCATGACCGATACGGATTACAAGCACCTGATCAAACACGGCGAGACAGGCGGGCCGCTGCTCGTGACGCTGCACGGCACGGGCGGAGACGAGAACCAGTTCTTCACCTTCGCGAGCCAGCTGCGTCCCGACGCAACCATACTATCGCCACGCGGCGATGTCTCGGAACACGGCGCGGCCCGCTTCTTCCGGCGCACCGGCGAGGGCGTTTACGACATGGCGGATCTCGCACGTGGGACGCAGAAGCTGGGCGACTTCGTGCGAAAGACGGCCGAGACGGTGGGCGCGTCGGAGATCTTCGGTCTCGGCTTCTCCAACGGCGCGAACATTCTGGCAAATGTGCTGGTGGAGTTTCCCGATCTTTTCGACCGGGTGGCGCTCCTGCATCCGCTGATCCCGTTTCAGCCGAAGCCTGCGCCGGGTCTCTCCGGCCGTCGGATTCTGGTCACGGCCGGTGAGCGCGATCCCATCTGCCCGACGCCGCTGACCATCGCGCTCGCCGACTACTTCACGGCGCAGGGCGCAACGACCCAACTCGCATGGCACAATGGCGGCCATGATATCCGCGAGAATGAAATAGAGGCGATGCGCACGCTGTTTGCGTGATCGCTCAATATCCCCGCGCCGCGCCCGATGCGGCGCGGCTGTCCATGGCGCCGTAATAGCGTGCGCCTGTCGAACCCTTTGCGGCTTCCGCCGCGGTTTTGCCGCCGACGAGGATGCCGGCGGCCTGGCCCCAGACGGGCCAGTTCTTGTCCAGGCCCACATCATGCCCCATGCCCTGAAGCACTTTCAGGGTGTCGGCGGAAAGAGCGAAGGGCTCGATCGCCACCGAATCCGGCATCCATTGATGATGCAGGCGAGGGGCGTCGATCGCCTCTTGTAGCGTCATGCCGTGGTCGATGACGTTCAGGATGGCTTCGAGCGTGATGGTAATGATGCGCGCGCCACCGGGGCTGCCAATGACCATGAAGGGTCTGCCGTCCTTCGTGACGATGGTGGGGCTCATGGAGGAAAGCGGTGTCTTGCCCGGTGCAATCGCATTGGCCTCGCCCTGCACCAGCCCGTAGAGGTTCGGCGCACCGGGCTTCGAAGTGAAGTCGTCCATCTCGTTGTTGAGCAGGATGCCGGTGCCCGGCGCCACGACGCCGGCGCCGAAGGAGCCGTTGAGCGTGTAGGTAACCGAAACCGCGTTGCCCTCCGCATCCATGATTGAATAATGCGTCGTCTCATGGCTTTCGCCGAGCCCCTTGGGCGCTAGCTCGGCGGAGACGCCGGCCTTGTGGAGGTCGATCTTGCCGCGGATCTCCTGCGCATAGGCCTTGTCGAGCAGCTTTTCGACCGGGTTCTTGACGAAATCCGGATCCCCGAGCGCCGAATTGCGATCGACATAGGCATAGCGCATGGCCTCGATCATCACATGCGCCGTTGCCGCCGAGCCGGAGCCGAGATCGCCGAGCGGGTAGCCCTCGAGAATGTTCAGGATCTCGCAGAGGATGACGCCGCCGGAGCTTGGCGGGGGCGAGGAGATGATTTCGTAGCCCCGATAGGTGCAGGTGACCGGCTTCAGTTCGCGCACTGCATAGCGCTCGAAATCCGCCTTCGTCAGAATGCCGCCTTTCCCGGTGCTGGCCTTGACGATGTCGTCTGCTATCGTGCCTTTGTAGAACGCGTCCGGCCCTGTCTTCGAGATCGCAGCAAGGCTGCGCGCAAGGTCCGGCTGTACCAATGTCTCGCCGAGCTTCGGGGCCTGCCCGCCGGCGGTCAGGAAGATCGCGGCGGCGGCAGGGTCGCGGCCGAGTTTCTTCGCGCTGTTGCCGAGCGTGGCGACATCGCCTCCATCGAGGGTAAAGCCCTGCTCTGCCAGTTTGACCGCAGGCGCCAGAAGCGCCTCGCGTGACATGGTGCCGAAGCGGGTGCGCGCCGTCTCGAATCCGGCCACCGATCCAGGCACGCCGACCGCCAGATAGCCATCGGTGCTGCGCCCCTTGGCGATGTCGCCCTTGTCGTCGAGATACATGGTCTTGGTCGCGGCAAGCGGCGCCCGCTCGCGGAAATCGAGGAAGCTGGTGCGGCCGTCTGCAAGGCGCAGCGTCATGAAGCCGCCGCCACCGATATTGCCAGCCGTTGGATAGACCACCGCCAGCGCATATCCGACCGCAACCGCTGCATCCACCGCATTGCCACCCTGCTTCAGGATATTGACCCCGACATCCGAGGCCAGATGCTGGGCCGTGACGACCATGCCGTTCTCGCCCGCAACCGGCTGCGGCGATGCCGCTCGCGCAGGGGATACGGCAAGACCGATCATGATGGTCAGGTGCACGAAAGGGGTGCGGATGAGGGTCATAAGCGGGCTCCTCCGGGTCGGCGACCACAGTCGCAAGCCCGCAGGATAGCCCAAACGGCAAGCTGCCGCTTCGGAAAAATGCGTGCTCAGCCGTCGATCCGCAACACGCCGTAGGGGCCGAGCCGAACGTCGCCGCCGCCAAGCGGTTCGGATCTCAGTGTGCCGACCGCAGCATCGATCATCGTGTCCGCATCGAGCCGATATGCGGAGGCATCCGGCATGATGCCAAGCGCGGAGAGATCGAGCGTCTGCGATAGGGGTGTCAGATTGACCGCCAGGATCGTCCGGCCGGTATGCCTCTCGGCGCACATCGCAAGAACCTGATCAGGCCTCTCTGAGGCAATGACTGTCGCTTGTGCACCGGCAAGATCCGCGAGCATGGCGACGGCATGGAAGAGCGGTCGTCGGCCACCTTCGGGAACGGGTTCGTCAGCACCGGCGATCAGTCCGAACGGGCCTGTCAGTGCCGAGAGGGTCAACTGGTCGAGCCTGGCCGGAGCGACCGAGATCGCATAGCCGATGGCATAGGCAGCGGCGAAAAGACCGTTCTGGCGCGGGTCGCGGTTTGCCATCGGAATCCGGCTTCCGTCCACATTGTCCATGGTCCGGCTGCCATAGGGATTCTGGCGCATGGGGATGGTGGAGGGGCCGACACGATAGCGCCGGTCTTCATAGATCGCCCGCACCGAGCGGGCGATGAAGGGCAGAGCCTCCAGCGTCTGCATGACGCTGCGATCGTCTGCGGCATGAACGATCGGGTTGGTACAATGGCTGATGAAATCGAGAGACGACGCGGGCACGCGCTTGCGGTTCAACTCGGTGAAGTAGCTGAGCATGCCGCCGCCGAGCATCTGCGACGGGAACGCTGCACGCGCTGCTGCATAGATGTCCTCGAGCGGAGGGCAGTCGGGCCAGGCGCTGCCGGGCGGTGTCGATTGCCGATCGACCGCAGGGGACACCATGACGGCATCCGGCGCGAAACCTGCTTTGTCCATCGCGGCGGCTATCGCCCGGAGTTCATCGCCAAAGGGTTTCCGGCAGGGCAGCGCGATCTCCAGCGTGGTCGAACCCTCGTGTCTTGCTGCAAGAGCCGCGAAGGCAGCGAACGCGGACTCATCATGGCCTGCGAGCGGATCGAAGTGGAAAAGCAGCGCCTGCGCCTGTGGACCGAGACCGGCAGCGAGCATCGCTTGCGTCGCTTCCGCTTCCTCAGGCGTGACGATGACGCCGATGGGCGGCAGCGGCTGTGCGGGAGCCCCCTGAAGCGTCAGTTTTACAGAGGTGTTTGAGTGTGCCTGACGCGAGCCATCGCGGCGAGAGGGTCGCCCATCGACGATCTGCAACGTGACCTGTTGTGAAACATCGACGCCTGCCTCGATCCGGTAAGGCCAGGGCAAAGCGAGCGGGCGGACATAGGTCTTGTAGGAGGCATCCGACCAGTTGCGTTGGTCCTCCATCTCGAACGTGTCGCCCTCCATCCGGCATTCGACGCTCACGCCCGGCAGAGCCTGATGCGTGATGGCACGCATGTCCTTGAAGGGTTGCCAGGGTTCGATGATGTCCGGCAGGACAGTCGCTTCCACAGTCCCATCGACATGCTCGACGCGGACCGGCGTCCCCGCCACGCCGACGATCGGGTGGAGGACGCAGAAGCCGCAGCGATTGGTCTCGAACCCCGTCCCGGATGACGCCGTGCCGGAAAAGCGCAGTCGACCCTGATCGTCACTTTCGATACGCGCCTGGATGTCGAGCCGCGTCTCATCCGGGCCGTGGCATGTCGCGCGGTAGGTGACCGTAAAACCGTCCGAGCGCTGATCCACCACGAGATCCTCGATGTCGGGATCATAGGTGCCCCAGTCACGGTCGCGCACGAGGAAAGACACGGCGCGGAGCACCTCCACGCCGTCATATCGGATGTTGCGCAGCGCGCCGCCGGAGAGCTCGGCCGAGAGACCGCCGGCCGCAAGGACCAGGCTATCCGGCTCACAGCGAACGGTGCCGGTCAGGCGGAAGGCGAGCGCGTCATCCGTCATGCGATCAGCGGTCCGATAGCGACCGGCTTTAGCGTTGCGGCACTTTCATACGCCGCCTCCACCAGTGCAAACGTCTTCAGATTGTCGGCACCGGAGGTGGATGTTTCCGCGCCGCTCGCCAGTGTCTCCGTCCAGTGCTGCTGGATGGCAAGGACGCTCTCCTGAATATTGTGCCACGGGCGGGATGCCCAGGGGAGGAGGGCCGGTGATACGTCTTGGATTTTCGTGCCGGACGCATTGGTGATCTCCAGCCGGTATCCCTGCATCAGCCGGAGTGATCCTTCGGTTCCGTCCAGCTCGATCAGCGTCTCGGGGAAAGGTTCCACGGACGCCTTGGTGGCATAGCTGACATCCACGACCGAGGTCGCGCCGTTCTCGTGATCGAGAAGGATCGTCGCGACGTCCTCCCCCTTTATCGCAGGATTGACGCGCGTTGTGCGGGCGGTGAGTGTCGTGACATCGCCAAGGATGTAGCGGGCGATGTCGAGCGTGTGGATACCCAGATCCTCGATGATGAAGCGCGCACCTTCTGCCAGATAGGGCTGGCCCGAGAACACGTCATAGCCGGAGCGGAAGGAGAAGCGCCCCCAGAACGGCGTACCGATCCCAGTGGCATCGAGCGCCTTTCGTACCGCCTGGATCGGCGTCTGCCAGCGAAAATTCTCGTGGATCATCAGGGGCACGCCCGCGGCATTGCAGGCGGCGACCATGGCTTTGGCGTCGCCGAGCGTCGGTGCGAAGGGCTTCTGGCAGATGACGGGAAGACGGTGGGAGGCCGCCATCTCCACCAGCGCACGGTGGCTGTTGACGGTGGTGGCGATGTCGACGAAGTCGAAACCACCATCCCTCATCATCTCCGCGGCATCGCTGTAGCGGCGCTCGATCCCGAACTGGTCGCCGACGACCCGCAGGCGATCCGGATCGCGGTCGCAGATGGCGGCGATCTCGGCGCCCTCCACATCCTGCCAGGCATGCATCTGGTTGACAGCGAAGAAGCCGCAACCGATCAGCGCTCCTCGAAAGCTTGGCATGGTCAATGTCCTTGAGAAAGTGGCATTCAGGATCCGACCGGGACGATCAGGTCACGTTATGTAAGGCCGACTGGTATAATGAGTCAACCAGTTGATGTCTGGCGCCCGTCGCGTATCTGGGCAAAATATCCATCGCGTCCCACCTGTCCCCCTTTCAGAGCGATCTGTAGTCCGTTGGTCGGCGCATGCAGCCCGTGAGCTGTGCAGAGCGGCGATCCCGGTGTCTCCGGCAAAGGCAGCAGCGTTGTCAGCGCATCGACCTTCAAAGCCCCAAGAGCGTGGCTCGACGTGTCGCCGCCCGCGATCACCGCACGGCCGAGACCTTGCTTTTCGATAAGGCTCAGGAGAATCCGGCCAAGCATCTGGCCCAGCCGATGCCGGCTGCCCGTCACACGGTCGATTTCGCCGCCACGATCGGCCTGCGGGCCGAGGGCCGTGTGCAGGATGACGCTGCGGCCGGCAGCAAGGCTCGCCTGTCCATCCTGAATGGCCCGGCCGATAACGCTCTCGCCGTCTTCTCCCAGAAGAGCCAGAGGATCGAGCGGCACGCCGTCGAACCCGTCGGCGGACGTCGCCTGCCGGATCTGCCGCTCGGTGGTCGGGGAAACGCTGCCGGAGACCACAGCGATCCGATCGGCCTTGCCGGGAGAAGGGAAGGCACGCACGCCCGCGGCATCGCCTTTTTCGCACCACGCCTGAAGGAGTGCATATTCGATGCCGGAGGAGCCCGCCATGAACCGCGAACCGGCCCCGGCAAGCCGCAGAAGCTGTGCGCCTGCCGCCTTTTGCGTTTCCGCTCCATCGACGTCCAGCATCAGAATGCCCTTGCTGGCAAGGGTCGCGGCGCGTGCATCGACCTGCGCATCCGTCAGCATGGTGAGATCGGCAAGCGCAACGGGCAGCCTGGTCTGCAGCCCGAGATGCCGCGTAAGATCCGCCTCCGTCATCGGTGTCACCGGATGCCGGCTCATGACCGGGTGCCGATCGATGCGAAAGATGTCGCCTTGATAGCCGGCGAACAAATTGCCGAAGGCGGTGTAGCGCTTCAGCTGCGGCGCGCCGACGACGAGGGGGGCGATACGCTGCTCGAAGACCTGAAGCCCGATTTCGATTGCCCGGCCGATATTGCCGACAGCAGGCGCGGAATCGAAGGTGGAGCAGACCTTGTAGTGGCAGACGGCTGCCTCGCGCGCTCTTAGCCATGCAAAGATCGGCGCCAGTTCCTGGTTCATCCAGTCCGGGGTTTCGCTGCGGCTGGTGCCTGCGATGCCGATGGCGCGGCAATGGGCAAAGCGCTGCAGCAGTGCATCGTCGGGAATGCGCAGAAAGAGCACGGTCTCCACGCCATGGGAGGTCAGCGCCTCCATGACATCGGTCGAGCCGGTGAAATCGTCGCCGTAATAGCTCAGGAGCAGGGGCGCAGCCATGTCAGGCATCCTTTCCGCCGAAGGTTTTCAAGGATGCGGCAAGCTCGGGGTGGTCGAGCGCGTAGGTCTCGAGCGGGATGTCGGCGACCGCTGCCTCCCACGCCTGCTGCACGGCATGCACGCCGGCCGCCGGGCCGCCGGGGTGGCTGACGATGCCGCCGCCGCAGAGGTAGAGCAGATCGGTCGTGCGCCCCGTTCGGCGATAGGTTTCGGGGGCCTGCCCACCCCATTGCCCGGAGCCGGCGACCGGAAGCGGGCAATCTGCTGGGGAGAACAGCGGCGTGGAAACGGCCTTGAAGGATTCCACGAAGCTCTCGTCCGGCTCCCAGTATTTCACGCCGATGCCGTTGATCTGGAACTGATCGACGCCGAGCAGCCGCCAGAACTGCTGCCAGACCTTGAAGTCGAAGCCGATGCCGGGGTGCCGGGTGAGGACGTCCCAGCCGTTGCGATGCGCATGCAGCACAAGACCGGAGCGCTTGCGCAGGAAGGCCATGCCGCCCATGCCGATCGAGTTGATGTTGACGACGGCACAATTGCCGCCGGCCGCCAGCACCATGTCGTGGTTGCGCATCATCTCGTCGGGGTCCGTGTGCGAAATACCAAAGGCATACATGACCTTCTTGCCGGTCTTCTGCTCGTGATCGAGGATCAGCGGCATGATGGCCGCGACGCGCTCCTTGAGCGGAGAATAGGCCGGGCTCATCAGCTTCTCGTCATCCTTGATGAAATCGACGCCGGAGCCGATCAGTTCGCCGACCAGTTCTGCCGTTTCCATCGGTCGAAGCCCGAGCGCGGGCTTGACGATGGTGCCGATGATCGGCCGACCCTCGACACCCGTCAGCCGCCGGCTGCCCGGCATGCCGAACTGGGGGCCGGGATAGGCCGCGCCATATTCCGGCGGTAGCTTGAGATCCACGACGCGAAGCCCCGTCATCCCCTTGATGGAGAAGATGCCGCCGATGGCGATCGTCATCAGCGCGGAGAGGTCTGTGCCCACGGCATCGAGCGGAAAGGCGATCTCCACATCGGCCCGGTGGATGGTTCCGTGATCCACGGGCGCCTCCGGCCAACTCGGTGTTTTCGCGGGTTCGAGCGGTCGGATCGCACCGACCCGCGCGGCAACCCTGGCCTTCAACGCTTCCGTCTCGCCGGGAACCGGGACGAATGTCCCCGTCGACTGGTCACTGGCGATTTTCGCAGCCATGGCCTCGACGCTGCCTGTCGTCTCGATGCGATAGGTCACGGTGATCATCGGCTCGTCCTCCCGTCTCGAACGATCTGCTCCGTTAGATCGCCATTGATGAACTGGTATAATGAGTATAACAATGAAGCAAGCCTCGGTCCGCTGAAAATGCGCGGGCCCGGAGACCGTTGCGACGGCGCCGAAAGCGATGCATATGAGCGTTTCCCTTTTCCAAGCGCGTTGCGGCATGCGAAGATGCAGGATCGAACAACCGTCCGGAATCTCATGAACCAGCCGACCGAACCCATCACGCGCCGAAAACTGTCCGACGAGGTCTTTTCCCGCCTGCAGGCGATGATCACGTCCGGCGAGTTGAACCCCGGCGACGAGATGCCCTCCGAGCGGGAGCTGATGGAGCGTTTCGGCGTCGGCCGGCCCGCGATCCGGGAGGCGATGCAGGCGCTGGCCAATATGGGCCTCGTCGTCATCTCGCATGGCGAGCGTGCCCGTGTGCTGGAACTTACCGCCCGGTCGATCCTGCGTCAGGTGGATACGACGGCGCAGATGATGCTCGCGAAATCCGCCGACACGCTGGAGCATCTGAAGAGCGCCCGCATCTTCTTCGAGCGAGGCATGGCACGGGAAGCGGCAGTCAAGGCAACGGAAGGCGATATCGCGGACCTCAGGGCGATCCTCGTCCGCCAGCAGGCAGCGCTGGATAATGCGGCGGCCTTTATCGCCGCCGACATGGAGTTTCACAGCCGCATCGCCCGTATCTCCGGCAATCCGATCTATATTGCCGTCAGCGAGGCCATGCTGGCCTGGTTGCGCGGTTACCACACGCATATGCTGATCTGGACCGGCAAGGAAACCGTGACGCTCTCCGAGCACCGGTCCATCATCGACTGCATCGTCGCCCACGACGCCGATGCCACGGAACAGGCCATGCTGCGCCACCTCGAACGCTCCCGCGCGCTCTACACGTCGAAGGACATGTAACCGCCCTCGTTCCATGTTCGTCAGGTCTTGCCGAATTCGGGCTAAAAACGATTCCGGTTTGCAGGAATATGCAGTAGAACCCGCGCTCGCGAAGAATCTCCTGCCCTTCCGTTTCGAAGCCCAGGGTCCGGGAACCGCAGCATCAAGACGACGGGTACAGGGAGTGGCGGACATGGACGCAAGCGAAATCGCACGCATCTCCGCATGGCTGACGACACAGGGCCTCAAGGGCTCCGACGAGATGGAGATCATGCGCGGCTTCTGCGAGCATCTGCGCGATGCCGGGCTGCCGCTCGACAGGGGGCTTGCACTCATCGACACCCTCCATCCGGTCTATGAAGGGCGCGCTTTCCAGTGGGACAGCCGCGAGCCGGGCAAGGGCATGTTCGAATACGGTCCGACGAACGAGGGCGTTTCGGAGGAGAACTGGAAGCGATCGCCGTTCTATCACCTGCGTGAAACCAACGGCAACGAACTGCGCCGCCGGATCGGCTTTGGAGATCCCACCGATTTCTATGCGCTGGACACCTTGCTGGCGGCGGGTCATCGCGACTACATCGCCATGATCCACCGGTTCTCGCCGGACACGCATATCGGCGACATGGACTGCTTCTATTCGCACTGGACGACCGCGGACGAGGGCGGCTTCTCGGATCAGGGTGTCGATGCGCTGCGCTCACTGGTTCCCGTCCTCGCGCTTGCCATCAAGGCAGGATCGCTCAATCGCGTGACGCGCACGATTGCAGAAGTCTATCTCGGCGAAGATGCTGCAAGCCATGTGCTGGAAGGCCGTATCACCCGGGGGAAGGCCGAGCGCATATCCGCCGTGCTCTGGTTTTCCGATTTGCAGAACTACACCCGTATCACCGAGAGTCTCGCGCCGGACGAGATCATTCCGTTTCTCAACGACTATGCCGATGCCGTCATCACCTCGATCCACGAGGCCGGCGGAAACGTGCTGAAGCTGATCGGCGACGGCACGCTCGCGATCTTCAAGGCGGAAGAGCGAGAGGATGCCTGTCGCCGTGCACTGGATGCCGAGCGACGTCTGCGGGGCAAGCTCGCCGACCTCAACGCACGTCGCGCCATGGAAGGCCGTCCGACCACGGAAGTCTATCTCGGACTGCACATCGGGGATGTTTTCTATGGCAATATCGGCAGCGCCGATCGCCTCGATTTCACGGTCATCGGGCCCGCTGTCAACGAGGTCAGCCGCATTGCGTCCCTCTGCCGCTTCGTCGATCGCACGGTCGTCATGTCTTCCCCCTTCGTGGCCGCCGCACCGCCGCCCGGCGACAGGGAGGTGGTGTCCATCGGCCGCTACGCGCTGCGGGGCGTGAAGCTCGCGCAGGAGCTTTTCACGCTCATGCCGGTGCCGGAAGCGGACGCCTGAACGACACGAGGGGGCGACAACCGAAGGTTCCGGCATCCGGAACCTCCGCAGGAAGCCTTCCGATTTCCACCCTATTCGTTACATAGAATCCGCCGAACCATCGAGGTTCGGAACAGGAAAGGTCGATAGATGAAGATGAACAGGCTTGCCGAGCAGGTCCGCCAGACAGGCTCCGTGCCGCTCTCCTGGGCGGGTTCGACGATGGCGATGGATTACCTCAACATCGGCGATGCTCTGAGCCCCGTCATGGTGGCGCTCCTGAGCGGCCGGCCGGTCCATCGGGTCCCCTCCCGCTCGAAGACCATGCGCATGGCCTGCGTCGGCACGATCGCGCATGGTTTCGCCGATGGCGAAGCCTGGTTCTGGGGCACGGGATCCTCGCGCTGGACCAATCCGTCTGCGGCGAAGGACGAGCTGATCCCGTTCCGGCCCTCGGCCGAATCGACGTTCCATGTCACGGCGACGCGCGGTCCCCTGTCGGAAGCCCTGATCACCGGCGTGGCCGAGGGGTCGGTCGGGGTTTATGGCGATCCCGTCTGGCTGCTGCCGCGGTTCTATGCGCCGCCCGCCGAGAAGACGTGGAAACTCGGTGTCATCGTCCACTTGTCGGAACTGTCCGATCGCGATCCCGAAGCACATCTCAAGGAAACTCTGCTGCGTTATAGAATACCGGAAGCGTTCGCGCCGCATATCCGCCTGATCAACACGGTCACATCGATCGAGATGAATGCGATGAAGGCGCGGATCGATGATATCCTTGCCTGCGAACGCATCGTCTCCACCAGCCTGCACGGCATGGTGTTTGCCGAAAGCTACAACATTCCCTGCCTGCACTTCGCGACCCATGGCCCGGTGAAGGGGCTGCACACGCGAACGCTGGATGGCACCTGCGATCTCGACGCCCGCGTTGTCGACCTGTATCGTGGCCTCGGCCTCACCGAACTGCCGGTCTATGCCTGGCCGCATGCGGAGCCGACCGACTGGGACGATCTCATCTCGGCCATCGACCGCGCCTGGACGCCGAAGGCATTCGACGCAGAGGCCCTGATCGCGGCCTTCCCGCTCGATGTGGAGCCTCTGGAAGCCCGCCCGGGCGAAACCATCTGGGATCACCCGGTGCTTCAGGGACTGGTGCTGCAGCACGACGTGAAGGAACTCAACCTGGCGGACAGGCTGCGCAACAAGGCGTGAACGCCGGAGAGCATCCAGCAAGGTGACGTCTGGCGTCAGCGCCCCTTGCTGGTCTCGATCAGCGTGAGAACGAGAGCAGACAGCAGCGCCAGAGGTGGGGTCGGCGCCGTCTGTGGTTTCGAGCTCTGCGCCGGCGAAAGCCCGACCTTGCCCACCGGCTGATCGCTGGCATTGATGCCGCTATTGCCGAGCGTCCACCAGCCGTCGCGCAGGATACGCTCCAGAATGAATGTGATGACGTCGAGCGACCGGGACGGAGATCCTGGCGGCAGGATATCGGCGGCTGTCGGATTGCGCTCGTTCATGACGGAATAATAGATCCGCTTCAGGTCGTCATCGATATCGTCGGAGCCTTCGGTGGCCGTATTGACCTTCTGGCGCAACCGCCGCAGGTCGGCAACCGTTACAGGTTCACCGCCCGCCACCTTCAGCACTTCATTTGCGAAGGCTTCGGGATCGGCGTTGGCCGAGGAGAGAAGGTCGCCGAGGGGTGAGCCGGGGGTTGCCTGGCGATTGCGGATGACCTTGGCTGCTCCGCGTATGCCTTCGCGGAAAGCCTCGCGACGAACGCTCTCTTCGCCACCGCGCACTGCATCGAGAGCCGCTGCCATATCGAGGAGAACGGCCGAGATCTCCGGGCTGGCGCCGGAAATTGCCGTCTCGCGCGCACGTGCCACGAGACCGTCCAGCCGAGCCTTTTCGTCACTCATCGCTGTTCTTTCGTATCCACTGCATCAAGGGTTACTTCAATCTGGTGTAGAGCGAATCGAGCCGCTCTGCATAGCGCTCCGGCGAAAACAATTTCGCTCTTTCAAGGCCTTCCGCCTCGTAATATCGCATCAGGGCATCGTCATGGGCGACATCGCGAATGGCCTGTGCGATCGCATTGACGTCATAAGGATCGACCACGATGGCGCTGTCGCCGGCAATCTCCGGATTGGCGCCCTCGCTGCCGGTGATGACAGCCGTTCCCAGCTGCATGGCTTCGAGGATCGGCAGGCCGAATCCTTCGTACAGCGAAGGAAAGACGACAGAACGCGCACAACGGATCAACGACGTCAGCAGGCTCAGCGGCAGATATTCGAGACGCATGATCGAGGAGGAGCGCGTTATGTGACCCACCGTCGGGTCGTACACGTCCGTCTTCTTGCCGCCGCCGGGAACGCCCAGCAGCCTGAGGTCATTGGCGTTCTTCCAGACCAGTTGTCCGACGATGACGAGGGGATAGCTGACCTGGCTTGCCAGATAGGCCTCGATGATCCGCCCGATATTCTTCTTGGGCTCGATGGCGCCGAAAAACAGGAAGAATTTCTTGTGCTCCAGCCCGAAGATCGAAGCAACCTCGTTGCGCACCTCGTCCTCGTCGCGGTTGAGGATATGGCTCGGCAGGTTGACGGCCTGATAGGTGTTGGTCACGCGGCGTTCATCGACGCCAAGCAGTTCGATGATATCGCGCTTGGAGACTTCCGAGACCGTAACGATGTGATCGGCCTTGTCGGCGATGGTGCGGACGGTCTTCAGGAACTCGCGTTTGTTGTCGAGGGTCGCATAGGGCAGGCGCAGCGGCACGAGATCGTGGATCGTGTAGATGTTCGCCGCGTCTTTCAGCTTGATCGGCAGGGGATACGTCCAGTGGGCGATGTCTGCCGCCTGATCGTAGCTCGTCTGCATGAACCGGCCGTAGGTGCGGAAGTGCCAGCGCGAAATCGTATAGAGGTTGCGGAAGTTGAAGATGCGCTCATGCTTCGGCAGTCCGCCCGGCACATGCCGCGCAATGACCTTGCCCGTAATCGGGACCTGACGCGCCGTGGTCCCGAGCGGCGATGTCGCCAGCCGCTTGATGACCTCCGTCGGCTTCAGCGCACGCGTCGACGGATCGAAGAAACCGACTTCCGAAAGAAGAGGGTTTTTCCCGACCGACGCGCGAACGCCGTAGAGAAGGTCGATGGGATAGCCGAGTTCGGATAGGTGCCCGCTGAGATTGCGGGCATAGGTGGCGATGCCCGTCCCCTTTTCCAGGGCAAGATTGTAACCGTCGATCATCACGCGGGGCTTGGTCATCGAATGCTTATCGTCCTGTCTTCGTCCCCTCTTAAGTGATGCGGCAATAAGCCTGTCTCTTTGAGGGGAGATGTGTCTTTAAGGATGGGAAGACCGCGTCCTGAAGCGAAACTGCGTTGGCTATCTAGGCGATTGACCTTCCGGAAGCAACCGGAAGGGTGCATCGCTCTGTTGGCCCGGCCTTTCATCGAAAGGATAAAGGAGACGTCCAATGGTGCGGAAGGCGCGTTCGGGCCGCTCGCGGAAGAAGTCGATCGGGTAATGCCGGTAGTAATCTGCGTCTTCGGACGTCGCTATCCGCCGGACGGCAGCGGCGACGATCGGAGTCAGCGCGTGGCGCCAACCCAGAACTCCGTAGGGACCGGAGGCCTGCCACGAAAGTGGTTTCCGATAGGAGAAGGCCGGCGCGGCAGGGCGACGGAGATCGCCGATGACCGCCTCGAACGTCGTCGTCTCGCCCGTCCGCGGTTCGAAATACCGGGGATATAACAGATAGGTCGCGGCGAAAACCTGCTCGACGGTCAGGCGGCGCTGCCTGCGCGCCGTCGTCTGCCGATCGTCCGTCAGTCCCCATCCGGCATAGAAGGGTAGCCCCAGGACGGTCACCGGCAGCCGCCGCAGCAGCGCTTCGAACCCGGCAAGGGAGGTCATGGTGTACACATGGTCGATCGTTTCGAAAGCGCGCGCCATGGGAATGCGGTCCGTCAGAACGGTGCATATGCGCGCAAGTTCGGACAGGTCCGCCGAAGAGCTTCGAACGCCGCTCAGCACGTCCGGGTGAGGCTTGTAGATGACTTCGGCATCCGGGTTTTCGGCAACCGCCTGCCGCACCATGTCCTCGTTGGTCACGGGCCGCGGGCAGCCGAAGCGGATCGAGGCATCGCCATCAACCTGGCCCAGCGCGAGCACGCGCCGCTTGCGCTTTGGCCCGTATGGCAAGGCGACCTCACGCGCGGGTGCATTGTACTTGCTGATCCCCGTCGAAAGAAGCAGCGCCATCCCCTGATGCGCCCGCTCCATCAGGGCAGGGTCACCGTCGAAGTCGTAACGGAGCAGCAGGTCTTCGAGATCGGAGGCGGTCCGGCTGTCGAAATAGGCGGTCTGCCTGTCCACGATCAGCGACAGCGGTGGCGTGCGACCGGCATGCGGTACGGCCGAGCGGATGAAGCCATCCTCCACGACATGGACGGGGATCGCGTTGCGACGTGCGAATGCCTGAACCGTCTCCGGCAGGTTCAGGCTCCAGACGAAAATCTCGGGCGAAGTTGAGAGATCGATCCGGTCCAGCCAATCCGCCCGAAGCTGCGTCTCGTTCAGGAAGAAGGGAACGAAGACAAAGGTGCGCTCTGGAAAATAACGGCGCAGCACCTCCCGCTTCCAGGCCTGCATGTGAAATGCATAGGTGAGAACCGGCTGTCTGATGGTGCCGGTTTTACCCGTCCTCCGTGGGTCTGCGGCCGGTCTCATCCGGGGTTGATCACGGACGTATCGTCGCTGCTCTCGTCGATGCCTTCGATATCGCCGGCGCCGAACTTCAGGCGATCCTCGCCGATGGCGGCAATGGCATCGTCGGTGCTGTCCATTGGCGTAATTTTCATGCGGTCAATGGTGAAGAATTCATTGCAATAGCGGCGCAGCAGGACCGGTGACGACGTGAAGATCAGGAAACCCGATGTCTGCATCCTCTCCTCGACCAGCTCTACACACCGCTCGCGGAACGCACCGCGGCCGCCCAGCAGCGTCTCGTCGACGATATAGGTCTCGAACGGAATCGCATAGGCCGAGGTGAACAGCAGGCGCGTGCGTTCGTCGCGGTTCAGCAGCTTCATCGGCTTGTCGATCGCCTTGCCCACCTCGGCAAAGTCGATCACGAAACGGATGATCGGCAGGGGATCGAAGCCGAAGACGCGGCAGAGGAAGGCCAGGTTTTCGCGTCCGGTCAGCGCATTGTTGAACACACCGCCTCCGGCGACCGGAAAGGAAACGAGAGATTCTCGCCGCACGCTGCCCATATCGGGACGAAGCTTGCCCGTTGTCAGCTGCACGCTGGTCGTCTTTCCGCCGCCGGGCGGAGACAAAATTCCGGTAATCTTGTCGCCGGGGAACACCGCACTGGCATCTTCCAGCACTTTGGTCTTCTCGTTTTTCTGACGAAGCGTCTTGTGCACATTCTTGAAGGTAACGCTCACGTCTGGTCTTCCGTCTCGTTTGTGGCGCTTTCCCCGCTTCGGGCAAGGATCTCGCGCATCCATCCCAAGCCGTCGATCGGGTTGAGAAAGACAGTATCCGAAGGCGCTATCTCGTGGAACACCGGAATGTCCGACACGATGGCGGGAACGCCGAGGGCTCCCGCTTCGAGAAGCGGAATGCCGAGCCCTTCCGCAAAGGAGGGAAAGAGCAGAGCTCTCGCACCCTTGAGCAGCAGTTGAACCTCGTGATCGCCGAGATCGCCGAACTCCACCACATGCTCTTGGATCGTCGGTGACCGCTCCAGCATGTCGATGACGTTCTCGTTTTCCCATCCGCGCTTGCCGATGATGCAGAGACGCGGCATCTGCTTCTGGTCCGCCATCATGCGCCAGATCTCGAGCAGGAGAAGATGGTTTTTTCTGGGTTCGATGGTACCCAGCGTCACGAAATAAGGACGTACATCCTCGATCACGGCGCGAACGGAGGGGTCTACCGGCGCCGAAGCGGCTGAACCGAATGTCAGAGTCGGAATGATCACCTGCGTACCCGAAAGCGTCATATCGTGTGCCGAGGCATGGGCCTGCATCCGCGATGCCGTGTCCCTGGAATTTGCGACGACCTGCACCGGCGCATCGAAAAGCTCATCGAGATAGGCGACGAACTGCTTATAGGTCTGCGGACGCTGATATTCCGGAAAATCGATCGGAATGAGATCGTGTATATAAACGACCCTCTTCATCTCCGCCTTCGGATCAAGCCGCTTCATGCCACCCTTCACCTTGCCCAGGCCGGAATGGGAGGCGACGACATAGGTCGTCTGCTGGTTGATGATCGAGCGGGGAAAGCGATGCGCCACGCGATCGACGAAGGGCATGACGGAGAGCCGCCAATCGTCACTCTTCCCCATGTGTTCACTGGAACTGCCGTTCCATACGGCATCCAGATGGCTGAGGACGGCACGGCCGAGGGAATGCTCGAGCCGGCAGATGCCGTGAATGCCTGCGTGCAGGAAATGGCAATCTGCACCGAAGCGCGCGACAAGATCGAGCCCTATGGCCAGATCGATGCGATCGACGCCGGTGCCGAACGGCTTGTGGCGACTGCGAACCAGTCGCGAAAGATCGAAGAGCACACTCGGCGTCTCGATCGTCAGCGGCGTCATGGAAAGGCGGTACATGAAATCTCGTCAGACGTTGCGGATACGCGCCCGCCGGGGCGCAAAGCCGGCATGGGAAGCACGGAATCACCCCGCAAGGATGGGCTTACTCGCGCCACTTTCGCACACTAATCGCCTATGGTATACGCTCGCCTCAAGGGCCCAGGCGATACCGGGCGGCCGGTAAGCCCAATTCAGTAAAGCCGCGATGGTGGAATTTGTCTCAAGAACTTATTGATATTGTTAAAGCGGAGGGCAGTATTCCGCTCTCTTGGGTGACCACGACCGGTAAGGAATCCTATCTCAACCTCGGTGATGCCCTGTCGGCCGTTATCGTTTCGATGATGTCGGGTCTACCGGTGTATCACATGGCTGCCAAATCCCAAGCCACGCGATTGGCGGCGGTCGGAACGATCGGTCACATGTTTGCGGGCGGTGACGTCTCGTTCTGGGGAACGGGCACGTCTCCCAACCTCAATCCGCATCAGGGCGACAAGCCGAAGATTGCCTATCAGACGCCTGCGGATACCCGGATCACGACCTATGCGACGCGCGGCCCCTTCAGTCGCCGCCTTCTGGCGCCTGATGCGGAAGGGGCTGGCGTGTTCGGCGATCCGCTCTGGCTGCTGCCGCGTTTTCACACCGCACCGGTCGAAAAGACCTGCGAACTCGGCGTTATCCTGCATCTGTCCGAGCTGGAGGACCGCGCCTACGAGGCGCACCCCAAGCCCGAATCGCTGCGCCACCAGGTATCGGACGCCGACCGCTCGAGCGTTCGCCTGATCAATACGGTGACCCCGATATCCGTTGGCGCGCTGCGCGAACGGCTCGACGAGATTCTGTCCTGCAAGCGTATCGTTTCCACCAGCCTCCACGGCATGGTCTTCGCGGAATCCTACGGCATTCCCTGTCTTTACTTTTCTCCCCGCGCGGCACAGGCCGGGCTCGGGAAGATCGATCTGAAGGAGGAGGAGGGGCTCGACCTCCGCTTTGTCGATCTTTATCAGGGGATCGGCCAGGAAAGTCTCGATGTCTGGTACCAGCCGCGCCGCGCGGCAACGGACTGGGATGCACTGATTGGGGCGATCGACGATATCTGGTACCCCAAGACGTTTACCGGAGAGGACCTGATCGACGCCTTTCCCTTGCCCCGGAATATGCTCGACAAGGGCCCGACGGGCAGCGCCTTCGATCATCCTCTGATTGCTTCGCTTCCCATGGAGCGTCATCGGCCGCCAACCGAAGGCGTGCCGCCATCGCGCGGCTGGCTTTCGAAACTGGCGGCCCATGCCCGTGGCCTGAGCGGAGTTTGACGTGCCCCTGAAAGCAGCAAAAAGACTTTTCCGTCGTTCCGTCTCACCCGACAGATCGCCAGCTTCCGGCGCCTTGGTGACAAGCGACCGCGGCGTGGCCGAAGCCGTGCGTCTCTCCTGGGTCTGGACGACGGATCGGCATCCCGATGCCAATCTGGGCGATGCCCTGAGCGCGGTGGTCGTTTCCGTCATGTCCGGCCTGCGTATCGAACCGGCGGCCTTCGATCAGTCGAAGGAAAGACTGGCAGCCGTCGGCACCATAGGGCACGCCCAGCAGGGCGCGCGCGTGCATCTTTGGGGCACGGGGTTCGACCTGAACCGCGGACCCTCCGGCGCGCTTGCGCCTTACGCCGTGCCGCCGACAACGGAACTCGTCGTGCACGCGGTTCGCGGGCGCCAAACGGCTGCCGGTCTGCGGGCTCTGGGTCTGGATGTGCCGAATGTCTTTGGCGACCCCGTCTGGTTTCTGCCGCGTATCTTTCCCTTTCCAGATCTTGCGAAGCGGCATGAGTTGGGCGTCATCGTCCATATCTCGGAGCTTGATGAGGCGACGGCGGCTGCGACCGTCAAGGCTCAACTGACACGGTATGCCATTCCGCCGGAGCTGGCCGACGACATTACGATCATCAATACGTACACGGATGCGGGCATGGAAGGTTTCGAACGCAAGGTTCGCGAGATTGCCGCCTGCCGCCGGATTCTCTCCACCAGTCTTCACGGTTTGGTCATAGCTGAAACCTACAACATTCCTTGCGCCTGGTTCTCGACCGGTCGCGGAGAGGCTGCAGCCTTGCCTTTCGACGGCCCGCAGCCGATCGATCATCGCATGATCGACTTTTATGGCGGTGCCGATCGCGAGACCGTGCTGAGCTATCTTCAGCCTTTGATGGAACCAACCGACTGGGCCGACGCCATCGGCTTTATTGATCGAAACTGGAAGGGACTGACCTATACCGGAGAGGCTTTGTTCAAGGCGTTTCCGCTTCGCAAAGCCGTCAAATTCAAGGATTCCGTGTGGACCTGTCCGCCCGAGATCCTCAAGTCCAACCGATACTGAACGCTGGCACTGTGCCCTTTTTGCAGATGCCGGTTTGTTTTTGTTCGGTACGGCTTTGAAGTCATTGTTTACCAGTTGGTGTTGAGATAACCAAAACGACGCCGCTATTTCGGGGGAGCAGATCATCCTTATCGGAAGGATCTGCGCTTGAGGGTGCCCATGCCGTTCTTGACCAAATTCACCAGTTTGTCGCTGGCCGCTATCTGCCTGACCACCACGTCCTGCACGGTCATGCCGAGCTCCGGACCAAGCTCCGGGCAGATTCTTCAGGAAGCCAAGGATAGCTATTCTCCTTATACGGTCATTCCCGTCACGCCGGGCATCGTGTCGCTTCTCTCCACCAGCCTCGACACGCAGCTCGCCGAAACCTTGGGAAACACGCGTAAGCGCAGCTCGTCGATCATCGGTGTCGGCGATACCGTCGTCGTTTCCATCTGGGAAGCCTCGCCTGACGGGCTCTTCTCCGGCGGCTCCGCCAGGGGCGGCGGAACGCAGATACCGGAACAGCCGGTTTCCGAATCCGGCACGATCTCCGTTCCCTATGCCGGCACCGTGCAGGCTGCCAACCGCACTCCGCAGCAGGTCAAGGCCGCCATCGAGAACGCGCTTGCGCGCATCGCCATCCAGCCGCAGGTTCTCGTCAGCGTCGTCAAGAACGTTTCCAACACGGTGACCGTAACGGGCGAAGTCGCCAGCAGTGGCCGTATCGCTCTGTCTCCGCGTGGCGAAAAATTGCTCGACGTCATCGCCATGGCTGGCGGACCGCGTATCGAATCCCACCAGCTCTCCGTCCAGATCACGCGTGGACGCAGGACAGAAACCGTGCCGATGGAGCGGCTGATCTCGGACCCGAGCGAAAACATCTACGTCCAGTCGGATGACGTGATCGCACTCATCCGTCAGCCGCGCAGCTTCACCGTGTTCGGTGCCGCGACGGCCAATGCCTCCATCCAGTTCGACGAATCGCAGCTCTTCCTCAACCAGGCACTTGCCAAGGTCGGCGGTCTGAACGACGAGCGGGCCAATGCGCGCGGCGTCTTCATCTACCGCACGGAGCCGACCTCGCTCGTGCAGCGGATGGTGCCGGGTAAGGTTGCATCGTCCGGGGCGACGACCAATGTCATCTACCAGATCGACCTGAAGGACCCGAACGGCTTCTTCCTTCTCAAGGGCTTCAGCCTGCGAAACCGTGACCTGATCTATATTGCCAACTCGTCGCTCGCAGAAGTGCGCAAGTTCGCAACGCTGGTCAGTTCGACCGCTGCGCCCGTGGCGCAGGCAGCGTCTGTCGGCAGCACGCTGAACAACTTCAAGTAGCAGATAAGAGAAGGTATTGTTGCGCCGCAATAATGCCTTCATCTTCGGGCAAAAGTTGCCTCTGGACAGGATCGCAACGCATCGTCGCGGCGATCTTCCGAATGGCTGTAAGGCATGGTATACATGCTGCGAACCAGGCCGAAGACCCCTTCAGGAGTGCCAATGAGCGACGCGTCCAAGACCGCGAGAGCCGACAAGCTGAAATCACGGCAGGAAGATGGCGCACTTGTTCTGAGGCTGGATGAGGTTCGACCGAACCGCCAGGTGGCGATGCCGAAGCGCATGCCTGACCTGCCGGCAAAGCCGACAAAACCGGTTCGGAAGACGACGGTTACGTATAAATCCGAAAAGATGACCGGCTTCGTCACAAAGGCGAAGAGTGGCTTTTCGGGCGCCAAGCTCGCTTTTCTTCTCCTCGTCATCGTACCAACCGTCATCGGCGGTATCTACTACGCCGCTTTCGCGTCTCCGCGCTATGTTTCCGAATTTCGCTTCTCCGTCCGTCCGGGCGAGGGGGGAACTGGCTCAAGCGCTGCAGAACTCGCCCTGACGATGTCAAACAGTTACATCGTGTCGGATTACGCGATGAGCCGCGACGCTGTGGAATCGCTTGAAAAGGAAGTCGGGTTGCGGGAAATCTACTCCCGTCCAGACGTCGATTTTCTGTCACGTCTCAGCTCCGACGTCTCTCTCGAAGGTCTGGTCAGATACTGGAACAACCGGCTGTCGACCAGCTACGACCTGACCACAGGCATCAATACGATCGAAGTCGCGGCATTCTCGCCGCAGGACGCGTTCCGTATCTCGACGGCGCTGAAGGAGCTCTGCGAAAAGCTGGTCAACGATTTATCCGAAAAGGCGCGTCAGGCTCAACTTGCTTTCGCCAAGGCTGAGCTCGATCGCTCCGAGGCCCGGCTGACGAATGTACGCAGCCAGGAAACTGAATTGCGGACCGGTCAGAAGAGCATCGACGCTCGCAAGGAGGCCGACGGCAAGATCCAGTTGATCACCAAGCTGCACGGCAGCCTCGCGGACCTTCAGGCTCAGTACACGGCGCTCGGCAGCTATATGGACGCCAAGTCCCCGCGTCTGACCGTGCTGAAATCCCAGATCAATGCGACGCAGCAGGAACTCGATCGTCTCCAGTCCCAGGTTCGGTCTACGGGCGACAATGGCTCGAACACCGCCATGTTGGCAGATGCTCAGTTGATGACGCAGTATGACAAGATCCAGAGCGATCTCGACATCGCGACGAAGCTCTACACATCGTCGCTGACCAACTACGAAAATGCACGGATGCTCGCCAGCAACAACCAGATCTACCTTGCAACCTATGTCCAGCCAGGGATGGCGCAGATTGCGGCCTATCCAAAGGTGGTTTTCGACACATTCCTCGTGTTCCTCTCGGCGCTCGGTCTCTGGATTGTTATGACTCTCGTCTATTACAGCATCAGAGACCACGCGTAGTTTGGCGCGACGGGAGAGCTGCCAATGAGCATGGGTGTTATTCCTGTCGGCGTCTCGCGACAGATCCGTATCGTCAGTGCATTGACGATACGAGAGGTTCGCCTGCGCAACAGCAAGCACGCGTTCGGTCAGCTCTTCGATCTGCTGGAGGCGATTGTCTTCATCGTCATCCACTGGGCAATCTTCACGTTTATGCACAGGCATCTGCTCATCGGAGACAGCTTGCTCCTGTTTATTAGTACAGGCATTCTGCCTGTTCTGTTTTTTCGCACGATTAGCATCAAAACCGCTTCAGCGCTGGAAGCCGCCAAGTCGGTCACCAGCATCCCGTATGTCGAGGCGATGGATTATGCCTTGGCACGCGGTTTCGTGGAGCTTCTTTCTTTCACGATGATGTTCGGGCTGGGTTTTGTGATGATTTACGCGCTGGGGTTATCCCGGTTCGCTATCCCTTACGATTTCACGCCTGTCATCGTCTGCATATTGATGCTGACCGTCTTTTCGTTCGGGATCGGCCTCGTCAACTCATTCATCACGTTCCTCTTCCATCCGTGGAAGTTGTTCTGGGGCTTCTTTTCCCGCGTTCAGATTTTCTTGAGCGCTGTGTTTTTCATTCCCGAATACATGCCACCCGAATTGCGGAACATCGTCGCCTATAACCCGATGATGCACTTCGTTTCGCTGTTCCGCACTGGATTCTATCCGACCTATCCGACCCATCTCCTTTCCGTAACCTATATCGCTTGCTGGACGGTGGGCCTGCTCATTGTTGGCCTCGCTTTGGAGCGGGCCCTTCGAAACCACCGCGCGGGTCACTGATCCCCCTCTATGCCTCTTCAAATCGGCGCTCTCATGCCCTAACTTCGAACCTCGTTTCCCAGTGAAAGATGTTCGACATGCCAGCACCTGCGACAGACACTCAGCCCATCGACGCCCGGAAACTCGAAAAGCTCGCCGAAGTGGCCGTCAGGATCGGCCTCGGTCTGGAGCGGGGCCAGGATCTGGTCATCACGGCGCCGATTGCGGCTTTGCCGATGGTCCGATTGATCACGAAGCACGCTTATCTCGCCGGTGCCGGCCTCGTCACGACATTCTATTCCGATGAGGAAAGCACGCTGGCACGCTACGAGCATGCGCCTGACGAAAGCTTCGATCGCGCAAGCAACTGGCTCTATGAAGGTATGGCGAAGGCCTATGCCGGCAATGCGGCGCGGCTGGCGATCTCCGGAGACAATCCCATGCTGCTGGCCGCTCAGGATCCGTCGAAGGTCGCGCGGGCGAACAAGGCGATGTCGATGGCCTACAAGCCGGCGCTGGAGAAGATCTCGAACTTTGACATCAACTGGAACATCGTCTCCTACCCAAATCCCTCCTGGGCCAGGCAGATGTTTCCCGACGATCCAGAGAACGTGGCTGTCGAAAAACTGGCCAACGCCATCTTCGCGGCATCGCGTGTCGATGTCGAGGATCCGGTCGCCGCGTGGACGGAGCACAACGCCAACCTGCGCAAGCGCTCGACCTGGCTGAACGGCGAACATTTTTCGGCACTCCACTTCACGGGACCGGGAACGGATCTCACTGTCGGTCTGGCTGACGGGCATGAGTGGCACGGCGGCGCATCGATGGCGAAAAACGGCATCATCTGCAATCCCAATATCCCGACGGAAGAGGTCTTCACCACGCCCCATGCACTGCGCGTCGAAGGTCACGTTTCCAGCACGAAGCCGCTATCGCATCAGGGGACGCTGATCGATGACATACAGGTGCGTTTCGAGGCTGGCCGGATTGTCGAAGCCAAGGCGTCCAGGGGCGAATCGGTTCTGAACAAGGTGCTGGATACGGACGAAGGCGCCCGGCGTCTGGGCGAGGTTGCCCTCGTGCCGCATTCGTCGCCGATTTCCGCCAGCGGCATCCTGTTCTACAACACGCTTTTTGACGAGAATGCGTCGTGCCATATCGCGCTCGGCCAGTGCTACTCGAAATGCTTCATCGACGGTGCCTCCCTCAGTCAGGAGCAGATCGCGGCTCAGGGGGGTAATTCCAGCCTCATCCACATCGACTGGATGATTGGTTCCGACAAGGTCGATATCGACGGGATTCGGGACGATGGCACGAAGGTGCCGGTGATGCGCGGCGGCGAGTGGGCCTGAGTGTCTGGCGACCGGCCTCAGGGCCGGTCACCACTGCGGGATGCCTTGCTTAGCAGGCGAGGTCGGCGACCACGGCGTCGAGGATCAGCATCCCCGATGGCGTGCAGCGGAGCCGGGAATTGCCGATCCGCTCGATAAAGCCGTGCTCGATCAGAAAGCGTTCCTTCTCCGGATCAGGCGGCCGGCCGGACAGCGCTTCCCAGCGCACAAGGTCAATACCCTCCTTGAGGCGCAGCCCCATCAGCAGCAGTTCGTCGGACTGCTCGTCATAACCCAGCACCTCCTGATCGATCATCCCGTGACCATTGGCCTCGACCAGATCGAGCCAGGTCTCCGGCTTGCGCTCGGTTGCCGTCGCGAGCTTCTCCCGGCCGATGGTCAAGCGCCCATGGGCGCCGGGGCCGATGCCGGCATAATCGCCGTAGCGCCAATAGGTAAGGTTGTGGCGACTTTCTGCACCGGGCACCGCATGGTTGGAAACCTCGTAGGCAGGCATGCCGATCGAAGCCGTGATGTCCTGTGTCGCCTCGTAAAGAAGCGCGGACTGGTCACCGTCGGGCACGACAAGCTTGCCGGCCTTGTGTAGGCCGAAGAAGGGCGTGCCCTCCTCGATCGTCAACTGGTAGAGCGAGAGATGGTCGACGGCATAGGAGACGGCCTGCTTCAGCTCCGCTTCCCACTCCTCGACGGTCTGGTTCGGCCGGGCATAGATCAGGTCGAAGGACATACGCGGAAAGATATCGCGCGCAAGACCTATCGCCTTCAGCGCATCTTCCACATTGTGAAGCCGCCCGAGGAACTTGAGGTCGCGGTCGTTCAGCGCCTGAACGCCGAGGGACACGCGGTTGACGCCCGCGGCGCGATAGCCGCGAAACCGGGTCGCCTCCACGCTCGATGGGTTGGCTTCCAGCGTGATCTCGATGCCGTCAGGCACATGCCAGAAGCGCGCTATGCCGTTCATGATGGCGTCCACCGTCGCCGGATCCATCAGCGAAGGGGTGCCGCCGCCAAGAAAGATGCTGGTCACGGTGCGCGGTCCCGACAGCCGCCGCGCTTCCTCCATCTCTTTTAGAAAAGCGGAGACGTAGCGTGCCTGATCGACACCCTGATGCCGCACATGGCTGTTGAAGTCGCAATAAGGGCACTTCGCCGCGCAGAACGGCCAATGCACGTAGACCCCGAAACCGGGGTCCGTCTTGTCGCCGATAAAGGAGAAATCAGCCATATCCGTCAGGCGCCGAGGCAGGTCTCGGCAAACACCTTGAAGGCGCGGGCGCGATGCGAGAGGGCGTCAGCATCGCCCGGCTTCCAGCCGTGCTTTTCGTCCGCGCTCATTTCGCCGAACGTCCGTTCATGGCCCTCAGGCTGGAAGATAGGGTCATAGCCGAAACCTTGGCTGCCGCGTGGGGGCCAGACAACGGTGCCCTCGACTTCGCCGCGGAAGAGTTCCACATGGCCATCCGGCCAGGCAAGGCAGAGCACGGACACGAAGCGGGCGGAACGTGTTGCCGGCGTCGCCGCGCCGACCTCTTGCAGGGCCGTTTCCACCTTGTGCATGGCCATTGCAAAGTCGCGCGTACCATCGGCGGTTTCGGCCCAGTTGGCCGTGTAAACGCCGGGATCGCCACCGAGTGCGTCCACGACCAGCCCGGAATCGTCCGACAGGGCCGGCAGGCCAGAGGCCTGTGCGGAGGCCAGTGCCTTGATGGTCGCATTCTCCTCGAACGTCGTTCCGGTCTCGTCCGGTTCGATGAAGTTCAGGTCGGCGGCGGATTTGGCGGAAAAGCCGAGCGGGCCGATCAGGTCGCGAATTTCGCGGATCTTGCCGGCATTATGGCTGGCGACGATCAGGGTCTTGTCGTCAAGCGTGCGTGTCATCATGGGTCTCGAAAGGTCAACCGGAGGGCGTTGAGACGCCGCGGAAACATGGGCTCGGTAAATATGGGTCGTCCGATCCGCAAACGCGATCGGTCGGCGGACGGCATGGAGAAGAACAGTTCAGTCGATGGACCAGAGGCCCGGTTCGGCGCATTCCAGGCTGTTGCCGGCCGGGTCGCGAAAATAAAAGGATCTCGCGCCCGTCGGCCAGGTGATGTCACTTTCGATCATCACGCCATCCGCCGCAAGTCTCTCCCGCAGGGATGTCAGATTGTCGCGCGATACGCGGAAGCAGGCATGGCCGGGACCGGTCGCCCCGTGAACGGGGACAGGCAGGGCAGAGCCTTCGGCCGGCTTCAGCGTCTCCGTCGGATTGAAGATCAGGAGAACGCCCTGCCCGCAGCGAAAGAACAGGTGGCGGCCATCGACGCGGGCGATGCGCTCCAGTCCGAGCACATCGCCGTAGAAGCGATCGGCCGCATCCAGATCCGCTGCATACAGTGCCGTTTCCAGAACACCTTCGAGAACCCGCGTCCTATCCGACACCGTCCGCCTCCGTCTTTTAAGCGATCGTCTGCTTCTGCAAGGCGACCAGTTCCGAGATGCCGTTCTTCGCCAGCCCCATGAGGCTTGCGAATTCCGCTTCCGAGAAGGGTTTGCCTTCGGCCGTACCCTGAATTTCCACGATTCCGCCGGAGCCGGTCATGACGAAGTTTGCATCCGTCTCGGCGGCGCTGTCTTCGAGATAGTCGAGATCGATCACGGTCTGGTCGGCGAAGATGCCACAGGAAATGGCCGCGACATGATCTTTCAATACGCGCTCGACCTTCGTCATGTTGCGCGCTTCCATCCACTTCAGGCAGTCGTGCAGCGCGATCCATGCGCCGGTGATGGACGCCGTGCGAGTGCCGCCATCGGCCTGGATCACGTCGCAGTCGAGCGAGATCTGGCGCTCGCCAAGGGCCTGCAGATCGACGACCGAGCGGAGCGAGCGGCCGATGAGGCGCTGGATCTCCTGCGTGCGGCCGCTCTGCTTGCCGGTTGCGGCTTCGCGCTTCATGCGGTCGCCGGTCGCGCGCGGCAGCATGCCGTATTCCGCGGTCACCCAGCCCTTGCCGCTGTTGCGCAGCCATGGTGGCGTTTTTTCCTCAAGGCTCGCGGTGCACAGCACATGGGTATCGCCGAACTTGACGAGACAGGAGCCTTCGGCATGCTTGGAGACGTTGCGCTCGAAGGTGACCTTGCGCATCTGATCTGTTTTTCTTCCGGACGGCCGCATCGGGGACTCCTTGGGTCTTCAGTTGCGTGCCTTCTAGCCTATGTTGCCGCGCAAAGGAAATGCGGGGCGTAAAATAGGACTGTCAAAGTCGTGCGGCGGCGCGCGAAAGCCAATTTTCCCTTTGTCGTTCCGCCGGCCTCTCCCTATATTTCAGCCATGGCACAAAAGGAAAGATCCGCCGAAACGGCGGCGCTGACATCGGCAATGCGCGACAGGCTCTCGGCTCTCGACGAGCGCTCCGGCGAGGTCTTCCGTCGCATCGTCGAAAGCTATCTCGACAGCGGCGAGCCGCTGGGCTCCCGCAGCCTGTCGCGCCTTCTGCCGATGTCGCTGTCGCCGGCATCCGTGCGCAACGTGATGAGCGATCTCGAGGATCTCGGGCTGATCTATTCCCCACACGTCAGCGCCGGGCGCTTGCCGACGCAGATCGGGCTTCGCTTCTTTGTCGACGCCTTCATGCAGGTCGGTAATCTCTCTGCCGAAGATCGCGCCTCGATCGACCGTCAGGTGAGGCGGAGCGACCGGGATCAGCCCGTGGAGCAATTGTTCAACGAAGCAAGCCAGGTTCTGTCCGGCATGTCGCGCGGGGCGGGCCTTGTCATCACGGCAAAGAACGACCCTGTCCTCAAGCATGTCGAGTTCATGCGTCTTGCTCCGACAAAGGCATTGGCCGTGCTGGTCGGCGAGCACGATCAGGTGGAAAACCGGATCATCGAGCTTCCCGCGGGCGTCACGAGTTCGCAGCTGACGGAGGCTGCGAATTTCCTGAACGCGCATTTGGCCGGCCAGACGCTCGCCGAGGTGCGCGGGCAGTTGCAGAAGGTCAAGGAAACCGTGCGGACCGAGCTCGACGTTCTGTCGCAGGATCTGGTCGAGCGCGGTCTTGCTAGCTGGTCCGGCGGCGATGCCGACGACAAGAACCCGACGCAGCTGATCGTTCGCGGCCGCGCCAATCTTCTCGAAGGTCTGGCTGGCGCTGAGGATATCGATCGCCTGCGCATGCTGTTTGATGACCTTGAGAAGAAGGACAGCATGATCGAGCTTCTCAGTCTCGCGGAGACGGGGCCGGGTGTGCGGATCTTCATCGGGTCGGAGAACAAGCTGTTCTCGCTTTCCGGCTCGTCCCTGATCGTTGCGCCCTACAGGGATGGCGACGACAGGATCATCGGTGCTGTCGGCGTTATCGGCCCGACGCGGCTGAATTACGCGCGGATCGTTCCCATGGTGGACTATACGGCTCAGCTCATGTCACGTCTTTCACGATAGCCGGACCCGATGATGCCCGGGACGGCGGGTCGTCGGGCGCAACACCCTTGATTTTTGGCGCCCGAACCTCGATATCGGCATCAAATTCCCGAAACGATCTTGAATGCGGAGACGTCATGACCGACGAAACGAACAAACACGGTGCCGAAGCCAGCAAGCCGGCGGAAGATATCGTCACGCCGGCCGAGGCAGATGTGCAAGACATGTTTGAAGACGCCGATGAGGCGGCGCAGGCCGAATCCGAAGAGCTGGAGGCCGCAAAGGCGGAAGCGGCAGATTTCCGCGACCGATACATGCGGCTCGCCGCCGATATGGACAATCTGCGCCGTCGCACGGAGCGCGAGGTCAAGGACGCCAAGTCCTACTCCGTCGCCGGTTTTGCCCGCGACATGCTGGCCGTCTCAGACAATCTCCGGCGCGCGCTGGATGCTATTCCCGCAGACGTGCGGGCCGGCGCCGATGCGGGCCTCAGCACTCTGATCGAAGGTGTCGAGCTGACCGAGCGCTCCATGCTGTCGGCGCTTGAGCGCCACGGCGTTCGCAAGCTTGAGCCCGAAGGCCAGAAGTTCGATCCGAACTTCCATCAGGCGATGTTCGAGATCCCCAACCCTGACGTGCCTCACAACACGGTCGTTCAGGTCGTCCAGGCCGGCTTCACCATCGGCGAGCGCGTTCTGCGTCCTGCCATGGTCGGCGTCGCCAAGGGCGGACCGAAGGTTGCCGCTGCCGAAGGCGAAGCCTCGGCCAGCTGATGATCCACGGAGGCCGGGGAGGGGTGAACAACCTCTCCGGCTTCCAATCTGCCCGCGCTCCTTGCCCTGGTGCGTTTACCCGAACAGCTGCCGAAGGTGGTCGTTGAGAAACACGCCACCGGGATCGAGCTTCTCCCGTAGGGCCTTGAAGTCGCCGGCTTTGGGATAGAGTTCCGTCACGTCATCGCCTGTCAGAAAGTGCAGCTTTCCCCAGTGCGGCCGCGAGCCGAACTGCCGCAGGATGGCATCGACGTCCGAAAGATACGCCCAGTAGTCGGTTCCGGGCTCGCCGGAGACGGAGAGGGTGATCGAATCCTGTTCGAAGAACGGGCTGATCCAGCCGGGATCGCCAGCCGTGAAGCGATATTCGATCGGATAGATGCATGTCGGGTGTTTGGTGAGCATCAGCTCGCGCACCGCCCGGCAGGCCTCCTTGCCGTGTTGCACGGGCACGGCATATTCCAGCTCGTGGAAATTCGGCACATATTCGATCGGATAGATTTCCGAGGAATAGGCGATCTTCTCGAATCCCCGTTCCATCGGTTCCGCGTTCGTGATGTCGATGACCTTCATCTCGCAGACGTCGGAAACGCTTTGCGTGGTCGAGACCGGTGCGGTGTCCGGCAGGCAGTAGCAGTGCCGGCTCTCCGGCACAGGGCACCAGAAGAAGCCGAAATGCCGATGCCGGGCGGCGAGGTCGTCATGTTGCTCCATGCATTCGTCGAAGGTGCAGCGCCAGAGCGTCTCGTGCAGGCGGTAGCTGTCCATGGCCTGCAGAGTGATCTCCGAGATCACGCCCAGCATTCCGATAGAAACACGAGCAGCGTTCAGAAGGTCTGGATTGCTTTCGTCCGCGATCAGGATGCTGCCATCCGGCTGGACGATCCGCATGCCAACGATCTGCGACGCCATGTTGCCGAGCGTTGCACCGGTGCCATGCGTGCCGGTCGTAAGAGCGCCCGCCAGCGCTTGGCTGTCGATGTCGCCCTGGTTTATCAGCGAGAGGCCGTTCTCCTTCAGCACCTTGCCGAGCGCGTTGATGGTGGTTCCTGCCGAAACGGAGACGCGCTTGCGCTCCCGGTCGATACCCGTCACCCCCTGCATGCCCGACAGCGTCAGGTGGAGGCCGCTGGTGAGGGCTACGGGCGTGAAAGAGTGGCCGGAGCCGGCGCAGCGCACAGCCATTCCCTCTCCTGCTGCCGTCCGCACCATGTCCGAGAGTTCCGCCTCGCTGCCGGGTGCGCCACGGGCTCGCACCACGCAGGCCTGATTTCCGACCCAGTTGCGCCAGAGGCCACCGGTCTGTCTCGATATCGTCGTGTCCATGACGGGTCCTTTCAGACGGCGGTGAAGCCATTGTCGACGAAGAGATGCGTGCCGTTGATGAAGCTTGCCTCGTCGCTGGCGAGAAACAATGCGGCGCGCGCCACCTCGATCGGCTCGCAGAGGCGCCCTTGCTGCGCGGCGATGGCGGCATCCGAGACGTCGATTCCATACTTGGCGAGTCCGACCAGTTCGCGCTTGCCATGGTCGGTGGCGATGAAGCCCGGGCAGACGGCGTTGGAGCGGATGTTCCGGTCGCGGAATTCCACCGCGATGGCGCGGGCAAACATATGGCAGGCGCCCTTCGTCGTGTCGTAGAGCACCTCCATCGGCGTCGCGGCAACGGCTGATATCGATGAGGTCGAGACGATGCTGCCGCCGCCAGCCGCGATCATGCCCGGTAGCACGGCCTTGGTCATCAGGAACATGGAGCGGACGTTGACCGCCATCAGCCGGTCCCATTCGTCCTCCTCCGTTTCGAGAAACGGTCCGACGGCGAGGATGCCGGCATGATTGAAGAGAACGGTGATCGCTCCGAAAGCGGCCTCGACGGCTTTGACCGCCGCGGTGACGTCGCGTGAGACGGACACGTCGGCCGGCGCGAAGATCGCTTCACCACCGGCGGCACGAATGCCCGCAGCAACCTCTTCGCCGCGGCTCGACGGCAGATCGACGATGCCGACCTTAGCCCCTTCCCGAGCGAAGAGCTCCGACGCCGCAAGGCCGCAGCCGCCGGCACCGCCGCTGATGAGGGCAATCTTGCCCGCCAATCGTCCCGAACCCGTTCCGGCCATGCGCTCTCGTCTCCCGTTTGTCGAACGGGAGTATTCACCCGGAGCCGGGCGCTGTCGATATCAACGTGGAGGCAGGACGAAAAAGATCAGACCAAGCCTGCGTCGAACATCAGGCCGCGTTGGAGGTCTGGTCGTCGCTGAGGAATGTGTAGATGGCCGAGGCGGACTCGGTACCACGCAGGCGGGCGACCATGTCGGGATCGCGCAACACGCGTGCAATACGCGACAGCGCCTTCAGGTGGTCGGCACCAGCGCCTTCCGGAGCAAGCAGCAGGAAGACGAGGTCGACCGGTTGATCGTCCAGTGCCTCGAAATCCACGGGCGTTTCAAGCCGCGCGAAAATGCCGACGATGGCGGTAACGCCGGGAAGCTTGCCATGCGGAATGGCGATGCCATTACCGACACCCGTCGAGCCCAGCCGCTCGCGCTGCAGAATGACGTCGAAGATCTCGCGCTCGGGCAGGCCGGTCAGCTTGGAAGCCTTGATGGCCAGTTCCTGAAGCAATTGCTTCTTGGACTGGACCCGAACGCTCGGAAATATCGCATCTTGCTGCAGCAGACCTGCCAATGCCATGTTGTCTTACCTTGTTGACAGGGTCGCATCAGGCGGCACGACGTGCCGGCCCTGCGGCCCATTTCCCTCGATGCTCGACAGGCTTCTCCCCGTGCCTGCCGTTCACCGTCGATAACGAGGCGGCCGCTTCTCGCGCGCCGCCTCGCTTGTCATGACCGGCTGCCGTAAGACGAAATGTCCCGGGCTGGCGCGATCTCTGTTTCATGCTCCGTCCAGATCGCCGTGTCGTGGCGATCCGGAAGCGGCGCTTTGTGCTACGTCAGTTCTTCATGCTGGCGGCGTCGATCCAGCCGATATTCCCATCCGTCCGGCGATAGACGATGTTGAGTTCGTCATTGCCCGGATTGCGGAACATCAGCACCGGATTGTCCGTCATATCGAGCGCCATGACGGCATTCGCCACCGACATGGTCCGGATCTGCTTGGAGCTTTCCGCAACGATCGTCGGTGCGTAATCCTCCGGCAGTTCGTCCTCTTCGTCCGGCACGGAGTCCATCACGGTATAGGCGACTTCGAGGCCCGCATGACCACTGCCATTGTGGTGATCCTTCAGCCTGCGCTTGTACCGCCGAATGCGCTTTGCGATCCGTTCCGATGCCGCGTCGAATGCGGCCTGCGGCTCGGTCGCCTCGCCGTTCGCATGCAACGTAGCGCCCGTGTCGAGGTGGATCATGCAGTCCGCGCTGAAACGCGGTCCCGACTTCACCACCGTGACCTGGCTCGAATACCCTCCGTCAAAATACTTGGTGACCGCCTGAGCGATCTGGTCCTCGATTCGAAGACGAAAGCTCTCGCCGATTTCCATATGTTTACCGGATACACGCACACTCATGGAGTTTCCTCTCTTTCATGATTTGCGCATCCAGTTTATTCCAAGCGCCTTCTACCTCCAAGCCTTTCACGCAGCCGTTTTCACTTTGCATGTGATCGGCGATGTCAGGGGAGGGGAAAATGGAGCCCATCATTCATGACTGTCGGCGCGCCCTATAAGCGGGCTGCCGCTAAATGTCAATGAAAGCTTAACATCCGCTGCGTGTCGTCGGTGCTGCAGTGCACGCGGCTGATCTCTTCGGTCAGGCGGAAGCCTTTGCCATGGCGCGTTTTTCCCGCCGACGCTGCACGGACGAGGGGATATTCATCGCTTCACGATATTTTGCGACCGTCCGACGTGCGAGATCGACACCACCCTTCTTGAGGATCTCCACGATGTCGTCATCCGACAGCACGGCTTCCGGGCTCTCAAGGACGATCATGTTGCGGATACGGTGGCGAACAGACTCCGCCGAATGCCCGTCTCCACCCTCTGCCGAGCCGATCGAGACCGTGAAGAAATATTTCAGCTCGAACAGGCCGCGCGGCGTCAGCATATATTTATTGGAGGTGACGCGGCTGACGGTCGACTCGTGCATCTTGATCGCGTCGGCGATGGTCTTGAGGTTGAGCGGACGCAGGTGATCGACGCCGTTGACAAGGAAGGCGTCCTGCTGGCGGACGATTTCGGTTGCCACCTTCATGATGGTCTTGGCTCGCTGGTCGAGGCTTCGGGTCAGCCAGTTGGCGGTCTGGAGGCACTCGGACAGGAAGGCATGGTCGCCGCTGTTCTTCGGTGCATGCCGCGAAACCGTCGTGTAGTAGACCTGATTGACGAGCACCCGCGGCAGTGTCTCCGGGTTCAGTTCAACGGCCCATGTTCCGTCCGGCGCGGCGCGCACGACAATGTCCGGCACGATCGCCTCGCAGGGCGTCATCTCGAAGCTGGTGCCGGGCTTTGGATCGAGCTTGCGGATTTCGCCCAGCATATCGATCAGGTCTTCCTCGTCGACGCCGCAAAGCTTCTTCAGCGTCGCGAAATCCCGTCGGGCGAGCAGTTCGAGATTGCCGATAAGGGCCGACATCGCCGGATCAAGCCGGTTCTTCTGGCGCAGCTGGATCGCCAGACACTCGCTGAGGCTGCGGGCGAAGACACCGGGCGGATCGAACCGCTGCAGGGTGGCGAGCACCGCCTCGACATCGCATGCCGTGCAGCCGAGCCGGTCGGCCGTTTCGGCCATATCCGCATGCAGATAGCCCGCATCATCAAGCTGGTCGATCAGCGTTTGTGCGATCAGCCGGTCGCGGGCGCCGTGAATGCTGAGGATCAGCTGCTCGTTCAGGACGTCGCGCAAGGTCAGCCTGTTGGCGACGAAATCCTCAAGGTCGTAGCCGTCGCTGGTCTCCCCGTCTCCCCCGCCGGACATGGATTTCCACTGGCTGAGCAGCTCCGGCGCATCGGCGCGCTGCGGGGCTGTGTCGTCCGGGAAGACGTTTTCGAAACTGGCGTCGAGCGTCTCGCTCATACGCAGGGAATCGTCGCGCGTCGTGCCGTCATAGACGTCGGTCAGGCCGGAAAAATTGTCGGTCTCGCGGCTCTCGGTCGGCATGTCCTCGCGCAGTCCTTCGACCGGCTGGTCGGCTTCCGAGATGAATTCGAGGAGGGGGTTCTTCTCGACCTCCTGCTCGATGAACTGCGTCAGTTCGAAATGCGTCATCTGCAGCAGCTGGATCGACTGCATCAGCTGCGGCGTCATGGCCAGTGTCTGGGACTGGCGCAGATACAGGCTGGCCGAAAGTGCCATAAACGCAAAACTCCCCTACCGCAGACATCTCAAGACCGGAAACGGCCTTGTGACCTGTCTATCAGCTCAAAGCGATGAAGCCGTCTCGCCGTCGTGAAGGAGGTCGATCAGCGGTCCCGATATCCGGTGCACTGCTCGCTCTGACGCAAAATCTTGCCCTGCTCTCTAAACTGGCCCGAAAATTGCCTATTAAAAAGGTTTGGTCAAGCGGCTGTCGTAAATTTGATAAGATTGCCGCCTGTAAGAGCATCTTCCCGGAGCAAAACAGCGTAGCGCCTGGATCGTGTGATCCGATGTGCACCGTGGTCTCCGTCGCTGCCAACAAAGCGTCAAGGACGCCAAGGCATCGGAAGATGTTGGAACATTTTATATCCGATGGCGCGGCCCCCCGCGTCATCGATGGATGAACGTCGCCCAATCGCCATGCAACGTCAAGGGGGAGGCAGCGTCAATGAAGAATTGCAGCAGCGCCTCGCGCGGGCACGGGAAAGCCAGCCTCGGCAATGCGGAAGAGTGCGGCACGCACGGTCCCTAAAGGCTGAAATTATCGCCGAGATAGAGCCGGCGCACATCCGGATTGTTGACGATATCGTTGGCACGACCATGGGTGAGCACTTCGCCCGCATGGATGATATAGGCACGGTCGATCAGGCCCAGCGTCTCCCGGACATTGTGGTCCGTGATAAGAACCCCGATGCCCCGCGAGGTGAGATGGCGCACCAGCGCCTGAATGTCTGCGACCGAGATGGGATCGACACCTGCAAAGGGTTCGTCGAGCAGCATGAAGGTCGGGTCCGTCGCAAGCGCGCGCGCAATTTCCAGCCGCCGCCGTTCGCCGCCCGACAGCGAGATCGCGGCCGCCTTGCGCAGATGCGTGATGTTGAATTCGTCGAGCAGCGCGTTCAGCTTGGCGTCCTGCGCTGCACGTTTGGGCTCGTGCAGCTCCAGCACGGCGCGGATATTGTCCTCCACCGAGAGCCCACGGAATATCGAGGCTTCCTGCGGCAGATAGCCGACGCCGAGCCGCGCCCGGCGATACATCGGCATGGAGGTGACGTTGTTGCCGTTGATCTCGATGGTGCCCTCGTCAACAGGAACAAGGCCGGTGATCATGTAGAAACAGGTGGTTTTGCCGGCACCGTTCGGCCCGAGAAGGCCGACGGCCTCGCCGCGCCGCACCACCAGGGACACGCCGTTCACCACCCTGCGGTCGCGATAGCTCTTGGTCAGGCCACGCGCGATCAGCGTGCCGTCGTAGCGTGCCTTGTCCTCGGGTGACCTGTCATCGAAGACGGCGGTGCCGGGATCCTTGGCATGGGAGATGTCGGCCGGCTCGGCGCCGCGCTTGCGCTTGAAGGAAATGTTCACGGTCTGGGGCTGCGTCAGTTGGTCTTCTGGGATTTCGGATCGAGCTGGATCTGGACGCGGCCGCCGCAGGAATCGAGCTGAGCCTCTCCGGTTTCCATCTGCACATTCAGCTGGCACCCGCTGAACACGTTCTTGCCTTCCGACAGCACGACCTGCTTGCCCTTGAGCACGAGCGTCTGCGCGGCCATGTTGAACTGGCCACTATCGGCCGTGGCCTGCTGCGTACCCGACTGCAGGAACACCTTGTTGTCGACCTCGATCCGGTCGATTTCGGCATTGCCGCCTGAAATCGAACCGCCGCCGGACTTGTAATAGACAACCATGCTGCCCGCCTGCAGCGTCGTCGCGCCCTGCACGACCTTCACGTTACCGGTGAAGATCGCCTTGCTCTCGGGATCCTTGATTTCGAGCTTGTCGCTCTCGATCTGGATCGGCTGATCGTTGGAAAGCTTCATGCCGCTCATCCGGCTTTTCTGCTGGGCAGACGCCGGAGCGAGGGTCAGGCAGAGACAGGCCAGCGATGATGCGAGGAGGCCGGCGAGGGGAAGGCTGCGGCGGGGGAGGGAGGCATGGAGGGTCGACATGGGCTGCACCGGGTCCTAATTTGCGTTCTTGCGTATGGTGCTCGGCTCGACGACGACCTTCACCATGCCTTCAAAGGAAATAACCCGCCCTTTATCCGTCATTCTCATCTCTTGCGCAACAATCGAACCACCGGACATCCGGATGGCGATCGGCTTCTTGCTCTGCATCTCGCCCGCATTGATATCCAGATAGGCGGCCTGGAAATCGGCGATCACGCCATTGTTCATGGAGATGGTAAAGGGAGCGTTCATATCGAGCGTATTGCCGCCACGATCGTAAAGTCCGCTCGTCGCGTCCACGGTCGCGATCGTCGTGTCGTTGACCGGCATTTCCGCGTGGATCTTCTCAAGCGTGATGAGGTCCGGATTGGCGATGTCCTGCAGCGCCCGCTCCGCCTTCATCGAATAGCTGATGTCCTGCTTGTTGCGCCCCGATATCGCGGGGTTCTGCATGACGATCTTGCCGTTCTCGATCGTCGCATTCTCGATATGCAGCTCTTCCGGCAGCATGGTGCGCACAATGGAGACGGCAGCAAAGATGACGGCTATGACGACGGCGACGATCGGCAGGACGATCTTCAAACGCTTCACACGACGCGAATGCCGCGCGGCACGCTCATAGGCGTCGTTGACCGTCGGCCCTGTATGCGGCAGGGCGCCGGGAAAATGCACATCGTTCGCCATGAGCGGTTCCGTAAATCCAGGGGCCTTGACGAAGCCGGCGTCCGGGCTGCGTCGGCCGATGGTGTCAAGAAAGACGAATATGGAGATTTTTATGTCGCCGTACAATGGAGGCTTGAAATTCTTTGTTGCTAAGCCGGGCATTCGTCGGTCTGTGCTGTCCAAAGCCGCATGACCGGCTGTTGATTGCGGTGGAAATTTTGCTGGCGCGCCGATACCGGTTCGCGCTGATATGCAGTAGGAGTCTTCGTCGAAACAGACGGCGCCGGCTTACCCTGCCGCGCGCCGAACAGGGAAATGTGGAATGGATCCTCTCGCATTCGTCGATCGGCGGCAGCTTCGCCGCAAGCTTGGCTTCTGGCGCCTCGTGGCGATCGGCCTCATCGTCCTCGTGGCCATCGGCGCCTATCTCGGCATCACGCAATCGCGCTCGGGTGTGCTCGGAGCGAGCCAGATCGCACGCGTCACGATCTCCGGCGTCATCCTCGATGATCGCGAGCTGATCGAAAGGCTCGACCGCATTGCCAAGGCCGATCAGGTCAAGGGCCTGATTGTCAGCATCAACTCGCCGGGCGGCTCCACCTTCGGCGGCGAGACGCTCTACGATGCCATCCGCAAGGTTGCCGAGAAGAAGCCTGTTGTCTCCGACGTCCGCACGCTTGCCGCATCGGCTGGCTATATGGTCGCGCTCGCCGGCGACCGGATCATCGCCGGCGACACCTCGATCACGGGCTCCATCGGCGTCCTCTTCCAGTATCCGCAGGTCAAGACGCTGCTCGACAAGCTCGGCGTATCGCTCGAGGAGATCAAGTCCGCGCCGCTGAAGGCCGAGCCGTCGCCGTTCCATCCTCCGAGCGATGCGGCGAAGGCCGTGATCCAGTCGATGATCGACGACAGCTATGCCTGGTTCGTCGATCTCGTCGCGGAACGCCGCAAGATCCCGCGTGAGGAAGCGGTTCGTCTCGGCGATGGCCGTATCTTTACCGGACGGCAGGCGATCGGCCTGAATCTGATCGACGAGCTTGGCGGCGAGCGTGAGATCCGGAGCTATTTCAAGGGTCGGGACGTGGCGGATACCCTGCCGATCGTCGATTGGGAAAAGCCGGAAACCACATTGCCCTTCGGGCTGGGCTCGCTTGCCGCAATCTTCGCCAAATCGTTGGGATTTGAAGGTTTTCCGTTTTCGGGAAATCTGCCGCAGGACAAGTTGTTTCTTGACGGTCTCGTTTCCGTTTGGCAGGTTGGCCGCGATTGAGAGACGCCGGGCGCGGGTGTAACCCGCGCTGACGCGTGTCCGGTTGGCGGAGCGATCTCGATCGTCTGCCCGCGGATGACGGGCGTATCGCGAAGAACATCGTCAAAAGGGGGCAGAGGGTGATCAAGTCGGAACTGGTGCAGATCGTGGCGGCTCGGAATCCGCACCTCTACCACCGCGATGTCGAAAATATCGTCAACGCGGTTCTCGATGAGATTACGGACGCGCTGGCGGCGGGAAACCGCGTCGAGCTGCGCGGCTTCGGTGCCTTCTCCGTCAAGAATCGTCCGTCCCGCTCGGGCCGAAACCCCCGCACGGGCGACAGCGTCTTCGTGGAGGAGAAATGGGTGCCGTTCTTCAAGACCGGCAAGGAGCTGCGCGAGCGGCTGAACCCGGGCTCCGACGCGGACGTGGACGAGGAAGACGAAGACTGATGTCGCGATCGCCGTCCTTGTCGATGGCGACCTGATCTTGACCCGGCACGTTTGCCGCCCATGTTGTCGTCAAGCCTTGATAGACGCGGAGACCGGCTCGCATGCTTCGTAAAATTCTGAACATCGTCGTCCTCGTTCCGCTCGGGATTGTGCTCGTCGTGCTCTGTGTCGCCAATCGGCAGCAGGTCACGCTGGGCTTCAATCCGTTCGATCCGTCCGACACGGTCCTGGCGATATCAGGCCCCTTCTTCGTCTTCCTGTTTCTCGCCGTCATCCTCGGCCTCGTGATCGGCGCCTCTGCTGTCTGGTTCAGCCAGGGCAAATATCGCAAGCGGTCGCGCACGGAAGCGAAGGAAGCGCTGAAGTGGCATACGGAAGCCGAGAAGCGACGCCTGCAGCAGGAGGCGATCGTGTCGGCTCAGGCCGCACGTCCTGTTGCCGATCGCCCGGCTTTTCAGGGCTCGACCCCGACGATGATCGCCGCTCAGCAGAAATGAGCTTCAGGCCGCTGCGGCTTTTGCATTGGCGGCAGCGGTGAAATCGGAAAAGAAGCGGCTTGCGATCCGGTTTGCGCCGGATTGCACGAGCTTCGATCCGAGCGATGCGATCTTGCCCGAGACATCCGCGGCGATGGCATACTGCAGAATGGTCTCGTCGCCATCCTCTATCAGCCGCACATCCGCCCCGCCCTTGGCGTATCCGGCAAGGCCGCCCTTGCCTTCGCCGGAGATCGTGTAGCTTTCCGGCGGGTTCATGTTCGACAGCGTGATAACACCCGAAAACGCCATCGACATGAAGCCGAACTTTACCGTGACCACCGCATCGAGCGTCGTCGGCGAGGTCCATTCGAGGAGCGTGCAGCCGGGAATACAGTCTCTGAGCACCTCGGGATCGTTAAGGGCTGCCCAGACGGCGTCGCGCGGCGCGGAGATCCGCTCTTCACCGGTCATGTCCATGAATGTCCTCCTCGAACGTGTGCACTGCTGCGACAGACTTCGAGCCTGCCACGGCGTTGCCTGAAATCTACGGGCGGAAACTGCTTTGCCAAGAGCGATTGCGATGCTATTTGCACGCAACACGCTGAAGAAACGGGAAACATCGCCCCTTGAAGGACAAGCAAAGACGATCACCCGGCAAGGCGGCACCGAAATCCGGTTCATCGCACAAGAGCCCCCCTAAAGTCGCGGCGTCTCGATCGGATGCCCCTGTCACGCCGCCCTTCAAGGCGGCAGGAAAGCCTGCGGCACAGGAACCGCACGGCCAGCGTTCGTCCAGCCGCCCGCAGCCGGCCTCTCTGCGTCCGTCATCTTCCGAGGCCCGACAGGAGGCATCTGCGCCCGTGGCGATGCGGCCGAGAACGGGAGACAAGCCGGCCGAGCGCGTGCCCGTTATTCTCGAAACCGCAGGAGAGGCAGATTATCGCCTGATCGACAGCGGCGATGCCCTCAAGCTGGAGCAATACGGCCCCTATACGATCGTCCGACCCGAGGCACAGGCCCTGTGGCCGAAGTCGCAAGCCCCGCTCTGGGAACGTGCCGATGCGATCTTTACCGGCGACACGGATGAAGACGGCATGGGTCGCTGGCGCTTCCCGCGGGAAATGCTCGGCGAAACCTGGCCGATGCGTCTGCTCGATGCCGACTTCCACGGCCGTTTTACCTCTTTCCGCCATGTCGGTGTCTTCCCGGAGCAGCTGGCACACTGGCGCTGGATGAAAGAGCAGGTCGAGGCGGCCGGTCGGCCGCTGAAGGTGCTGAACCTCTTCGGCTATACCGGCGTCGCCTCGCTGATCGCGGCGAAGGCCGGAGCTGAGGTCACCCATGTCGATGCCTCGAAGAAGGCGATCGGCTGGGGGCGCGAGAACCAGGCATTGGGTCGGGGCGAAAGCCTGCCGATCCGCTGGATCTGCGACGATGCCATGAAATTCATCCAGCGCGAGGAGCGCCGCGGCAGCCGCTACGACATCATCCTGACGGATCCGCCGAAATTCGGCCGAGGTCCGAACGGCGAGGTCTGGCACCTCTTCGATCACCTTGCCGGCATGCTCGATATTTGCCGGGAGCTTCTGTCCGACGATGCACGCGGCCTCGTTCTCACAGCCTATTCCATCCGGGCAAGCTTCTATTCGATCCACGAACTGATGCGCGAAGTCATGCGCGGCCGGGGTGGCGTCGTTGAATCCGGCGAACTGATCCTGCGCGAGTCCGCAGGGTCGAAGCAGGATGGCGAGACCGGCTCCGGCCGCGCGCTGTCCACCTCTCTCTTCAGTCGATGGGTGCCGAAATGAGCAGCGACGATTATAGCGGCGGCAATCCACGCGGGCAGGTCGGGCGTGGCGAAGGTCGGGTCGGCCAGGTGAAGGAAGTCACGAGCCTTGCCAATCCGATCATCAAGGATATCCGCGCGCTGACGCAGAAGAAGGCGCGCGACGAGAGCGGCACCTTCATTGCCGAAGGGCTGAAGCTCGTTATTGACGCCGTCGAACTGGGCTGGACCATTCGCACGCTGGTCTATGCCAAGGCCGCCAAGGGCAAGAAGCCGGTGGACGACATCGCCGCGCGCACCGTGGCCCGCGGCGGTCTCGTGCTTGAGGTCAGCGAGAAGGTCATCGCCACCGTCACCCGCCGCGACAATCCGCAGATGGTCGTCGGCGTGTTCGAGCAGCGCTATGGATCCTTGAGAGACATCAAGCCACGCGCGAACGAGACCTATGTGGCGCTCGACCGGGTGCGCGATCCCGGTAATCTCGGCACCATCATCCGTACGGCGGATGCGGCCGGCGTCTCCGGCGTCATCCTGATCGGCGAGACCACGGACCCCTTCTCGCTCGAAACGGTGCGTGCCACCATGGGCTCCGTCTTCGCCGTACCGGTGTTCCGGGCGAGCGTGGCCGAGTTCCTTGCCTGGCAGAAGCACACGGGTGTCATGGTCGTCGGCACGCATCTTGCCGGTGCGGTCGATTACCGCACGATTGATTATCGGCCCCGCCCGGTCGTCGTCCTCATGGGCAACGAGCAGGCCGGTCTGCCGGACGAACTTGCAGCGAAAGCGGATAAGCTTGCCCGCATTCCCCAGTCGGGCCGCGCGGATTCGCTCAATCTCGCCATCGCTACCGGTGTGATGCTCTTCGAGGCGCGCCGCCACCTGCTGACACTGGATGACCGCGGATGACCGAAAGCCGGACGCCTCTCTCGCCAGTCACGCCCGACAGCCGCCCGACCCTGTTTTCGCGCCCCTGGCCGATTGCGATCTTCATCATCGTCGCTCTTATCCTCGATCAGGTGATCAAGCAGGCGGTCGAGGCCTACCTGCCGATGGAGGAGGCCGTTCACGTCATCCCCATGCTCGCGCTCTACAGGGTCTATAATTACGGCGTCGCCTTCTCCATGCTGTCGGGCATGGAGGGCTGGTTCATCGTCGGCATGCGCCTCGTGGTGGTCGGTTTCGTGCTCTGGCTCTGGCGCAGGACGCCGAAGGACAGGTTCTTCGCCCATCTCGGCTATGCGATGATCATCGCCGGTGCGCTCGGCAATCTGGTCGATCGGTTTCTCTATGGGTATGTGATCGACTATATCCTGTTCTACACGGAGACATGGTCCTTCGCCGTGTTCAACCTCGCCGATGCCTTCATTACGGTCGGCGCTGGCGCCATCGTGCTGGACGAAATCCTCCAGGCAAAAAAGCGAGATCGTTAAAATGCGAGCGATCGGCTGAAATCATTTCCAACGGCTGCATGATAGTCATCGCGCATGAGCGAGCCGTCGAGACTGCAGCGCAAGATCGTCCAGCACCTGTCGCAGCCGCCGATCGGGGAGGGTGCCGGGCAGGGCGTCGGGGCATCTGATGTGCCGCCGCTACGCGTGGCGTTTCCTGAGCATACCGATGCCGAAAGGGAGCTCGGGAGCTCCCGCATCTCCGCCTTTCGCCCGGCCCTCGCCTGTGCCGGCCTTCTCGCCTCCGCCGCCATCGTCGCGGCCGGTCTGGAGGCAGATCTCTTTCTCTTGCCCTTCGGGCTTGGCATTGCGGGCATTGCCGGCTCTGTGCTTCTTTTTAGCGATTGGCGCCAGAACCGGAACCGGCGCGGCCGAGGTGCTGCATACGAACGATCCGGCGACCGCGCATGGGAAGCCCGCGAGGCTGGCATGTCGCGTTTCGCAATCCACGATGCGCTCGGGGACATGGCGATTCTGCGCGATGCGAAGGGTGTCATTCTGGAGGCGAACGACACCTTCCGGACGCTGACCGGCGCGCCTTCGCCGGAGGGGCAGCGTTGTGACGCTCTGGGTCTTGAGCTCCGTCCGCCCGGCACCTCCGGTCGCTACAGGGTCGAGATCATGACGGAGGAAGGCAGCACGCGCATTTTCGACTGGCACGACGTCCTGACGCGCGAGGCGGAGACAGGCACGCTGCGCATCGTCAGCGTTGGCCGGGATATCACCGACAATGTCAGCGCGGCGCGCAGCAGCGAAGCGGCGCTCCAAAGAGCCGAAGCCGAAAGCCGGGCAAAATCCCACCTGCTGGCAACTGTCAGCCACGAGATCCGCACGCCGCTATCCGGCATTCTTGGTATGAGCGACCTCCTCGACCAGACCCGGCTGAGCGCACAGCAGGCGAACTATCTCGCGGGCATGCGCCAGTCCGGTCACGATCTCGTACAGCTGGTCGATGATCTCCTGGACTGCGCCTCGATGGAAGCCGGACGATTTGCCCTGCGCCCGACGCGCCAGAGCCTGCGTCCGCTGGTCGAGAGCGTCGTCGAAATGCTGTCGCATCGCGCCCACGCGAAGGGCATCGAGATCGCCTCGACGATTGCCGCAGACGTACCCGATACTCTGAAGATCGATGGGCCCCGCCTGAAGCAGGTCCTGTTCAACGTGGTGGGCAACGCCGTCAAGTTCACCACGACCGGAGGTGTTCTCGTCAGCTGTGCCGAGCAGAATGGCGCGCTCGTGCTGCGCGTCACCGACACGGGGCCGGGCATGACCTTCGAGGACCAGTCCCGCATTTTCGACGCTTTCGAGCAGGCCGGCGATACGGTTTCCCAGTCTGGCGGAACAGGGCTTGGTCTCGCCATATCGCGCCGTATCATCAGGGCCTTCGGTGGCGATGTCACCGTCTCCAGCCGGCTTGGCGTCGGCAGCCTCTTCGAGATCCGCTTTCCGCTGACGGAATCGGTGCCGCCGCTCGCCACGGCCCGCACCCGAACGCTTTCCACCTCCCGCGTCCTTCTCATCGCGCCGAAAGGGCCGGCCTCCGAAGCGCTGGCAGCGACGGTCGAAACGCTCGGCGGCCGCTGCCGCATCGTCTCGACCATCGAGCAGGCCGGTCATATTCTGAAGTTGGCGATGGATGGGGGCAGCGAGGAGCGATTGACCGATATCATCGTCGATCATCGCTGCGCCGCGCTCTTTCGTCGGATCTGCAAGGACAGGCCGGACCTCGAAAACTTGCCGCTGCGCAGAACCTACCTTGTCAATCCGGAAGAACGCATCCAGCAGCCGCTGCACCAGACCGACGGCTTTCATGCCTGGCTGATCCGCCCCCTGCGCGAACGCTCGCTGGTAGCGGTGCTGAAGGGGCAGCTGAAGGGCATCGAGGTTCGCGACGCCATCAACGACAATCGCCCGATACTGCGCGATGCGGTGGACGCTTCGCCAGCGCCTGCGCCACTTGCCGTGTGCACCGTACTTCTCGGTGAGGATGACCCCGTCAATGCCGCGATCCTGCGCGCCACGCTGGAGCGCGCCGGATACGCCGTGCGGCATGTCGTCGATTTCGCTGCCATGGGAGATGTGCTGGATCTGGGGCTTTCGGCTGCGGCTGCAGGCGACGGGCAGGCACCTCGAATCCTGATCACCGATCTCAATATGCCCGGCGGCGATGGCGTGACGCTGGTGCGCCGCCTGCGTCTCTCTGAAACGTCCATCGACGGCGCCCTGCGGCTTCCCGTCATCGTGCAGACCTCCGACCGCCGTCCCGAAACGCACCGCGATCTGCTGGAGGCAGGGGCGGATGCCGTCCTCGCCAAACCCGCCAACCCTAAAATCCTGATTGAGCTGGTCGGCCGATTGATCGCCGGCTAAGGATCGCCGCATACGCCTTGTCACGGTCTTGTTGCAGTGACATGCTTAAAGGCCTGCAGGAAGCGAACTGCTACCGCAGCCCGGGCGCGATTCGGAAAATGTCGGGGAAATGCCCCCCATATTCCCCGGTCGTTCGCGGTTCACGTGCAGGCGCATGCTCGCGATTAGGGGTAATCTGCGATGACGATCGAAATTCTGGAATCCGTATCGGCTCTCCGCACCATGTCCGTGCCCGTCGCAAGCCCGGCCATTATTCGTGCCCGCCCGCCGCGCGAAGCGGCGCCAGCCACCGACGTGCTCGGCCGCATCGGGCCGCTCGAAACCCGCATCGCTCGCACGGCCTCCGAGGTCGATGCCGCACAGGCGCTTCGCTACAAGGTGTTCGTCGAGGAGATGGGCGCCCGTGTGCCAGCCGGTGCTGCGCTGATCGGCCGCGACATCGATGGGTGGGATGCCTTTTGCGACCATCTTCTGGTGCTCGATACATCGCTGCCCGGACAGTCCGAAGCCCAGATCGTGGGAACCTACCGGCTGTTGCGTCAGGATGTGGCGGCGGCTGCCGATGGTTTCTATTCGGCTTCCGAATTCCTGATCGACCCGATGATCGCCCGTCATCCCGGCAAGCGCTTCATGGAGCTCGGCCGTTCCTGTGTCCTGCCCTCCTATCGCACCAAGCGCACGGTGGAGCTTCTCTGGCAGGGCAACTGGGCCTATGCGCTGAAGCATGGCATCGACGCCATGTTCGGCTGCGCCTCTTTCCCCGGCACCGTTCCCGAACATCACGCGCTGGCTCTGTCCTTCCTGCATCATACGGTGCCGGCAAGCGGGGAGTGGCAGGTGAAGGCGCGGCCGGAACTCTACCGCGTCATGGATCTGATGCCGGTCGAGGCGATCCAGGCGCGCGCTGCCCTCTCGGCCATGCCGCCCTTGATCAAGGGATACCTGCGCATCGGCGCCATGGTCGGTGACGGCGCCGTCGTGGACGAGGCTTTCCGCACGACGGACATTCTCGTCGTCCTGCCGATCACCAACATTGCCGGCCGCTATCTCAATTACTACGGCGCCGACGCAACCCGCTTTGCCCTTTGAGGGGACGCAGGGTCTGTTTCATCGTGCGTCAGGACGGACAGGGAGTGTTTTGTCCCGGATCCGCCCTTCCTGACATTGGAAGGGCGGTATTCCCGAGTCCGTAGATCCCACCGTCCCTTATCCGGCGTTGTAAGCCGCCAGCGCCGCCATGTTGACGATCTCGGAGTCCTTGGCAGTCAGCGAGACGATCTGCACGGACTTGTCGAGGCCGACCAGCAACGGGCCGATGATGGTGGCGCCGCCGAGTTCCTGCAGCATCTTCGTCGAGATGGAGGCGGAGTGGAACGCCGGCATGACCAGAACGGTTGCCGGGCCGGAAAGACGGCAGAACGGGTACTGCTCCATCGCCTTCATGTTCAGCGCGACATCGGCCGCCATTTCACCGTCATATTCGAAATCGACGCGGCGCCGGTCGAGGATCTTCACGGCCTCGCGGACCCGTTCCGAACGTTCGCCATGCGGATGCCCGAAGGTCGAATAGGCAAGCATCGCCACGCGCGGCACATAGCCGAGACGGCGCGCAAGGCCTGCGGCCTCCACGGCGATGTCGGCAAGTTCCTCCGAGGATGGCATGTCGTGTACGGCCGTATCCGCCACCAGAACCGTGCGCCCCCGGCAGAGCGCGATCGACACGCCGATGACCCGGTGCCCCGGCTTGGCATCGATGCAGCGGCGGACATCGTCGAGAGCCGTCGAATAGTTGCGCGTGATGCCCGTCACCATGCCGTCGGCGTCGCCAAGCGCCACCATGCAGGCGGCAAAATGGTTACGGTCGTGGTTGATCAGCCGCTGTGCGTCACGGAAGAGGAACCCCTCACGCTGCAGGCGGGCATAGAGATAATCGGTGTAGGCGCCCGTGCGATCGGAAATGCGGGCATTGACGAGCTTGATGCCGGGACGGTCGAGGTCGATGCCCTCGCGCGCCGCCGTTTCGCGCATGCGGTCCTCGCGGCCGAGCAGCAACGCGGTACCGAGCTTCTGGTTGGCATAGGCCAGCGCCGAGCGCATCATCGGAACTTCCTCGCCCTCGGTGAAGACGATCCGCTTGGGCGCGCGCCGAACGTGCTCGTAGATCTGCGCCATCGTCGAGGCGATCGGGTCGCGGCGCATCGAGAGCTGGTGACCGTAGGCGGCAAGGTCGGCAATCGGCTTCTGGGCGACACCGCTCTCCATCGCAGCCTTGGCGACGGCGACCGGAATGGACGAGATGAGCCGCGGATCGAAGGGCACAGGGATGATGTACTGCGCGCCGAAGCGCGGCCGGTTGCCCTGATAGGCCGCCGCGACGTCATCCGGCACGTCCTCCTTGGCAAGGCTCGCCAGGGCCCGGGCAGCGGCAATCTTCATGTCCTCGTTGATCGTGGTGGCCCGCACGTCGAGCGCGCCGCGGAACATGTAGGGGAAGCAGAGAACGTTGTTGACCTGGTTCGGGTAGTCCGAGCGCCCGGTCGCCATGATCGCATCGTCGCGGATGGAGGCGACCTCTTCCGGCGTGATTTCCGGGTCTGGGTTGGCCATGGCGAAGATGATCGGCCGGGGCGCCATCGAGCGGATCATGCCTTCCGAGAACGCGCCCTTCTGCGACAGGCCGAGCACCACGTCGGCGCCGTCCATCGCCTCTTCCAGCGTCCGCCGGTCGGTCTTGGTCGCGTGGGCCGATTTCCACTGGTTCATGCCTTCGGTGCGGCCCTGGTAGATCACGCCCTTCGTGTCGCACATGATGATGTTCTCGGGCGCAAAGCCGAGCGACTTGATCAGCTCGACACAGGCGATGGCCGCAGCGCCAGCGCCGTTGCAGACGAGACGCGTGGTCTTGAGGTCGCGGCCGGTCAGTTCCAGAGCGTTGATCAGGCCCGCGGTCGCGATGATCGCGGTGCCGTGCTGGTCGTCATGGAACACCGGAATGTCCATGATCTCGCGCAGCTTCTGCTCGATGATGAAACACTCCGGCGCCTTGATGTCCTCAAGGTTGATGCCGCCGAAGGAAGGCCCGAGATAGCGTACGCAATTGATGAAGGTATCGGCATCTTCCGTATCGACCTCAAGGTCGATGGAATCGACATCCGCAAACCGTTTGAAAAGAACCGATTTGCCTTCCATGACGGGCTTGGAGGCCAATGCGCCCAGATTGCCGAGGCCGAGAATGGCGGTGCCGTTGGAGATGACGGCGACCATGTTGCCACGCGTTGTATAGTCATAGGCCGTCGCCGGATCGGCGGCGATGGCTTTCACGGGAACGGCAACGCCAGGCGAGTAGGCCAGCGACAGATCGCGCTGCGTCGCCATTGGCTTTGTCGGTGTGATCTCCAGCTTGCCGGGGCGTCCCTGCGAGTGGAAATCCAGCGCTTCCTGATCCGTGACAGCCGTTCCGCCTGCGCGGGCCTTGCGTTCGTTTGCCATGATGATCCTCCCTCGGAACTGTCAAGCTTCTGTGGGCGGCCACTCACGGCCGCGCTTTCTTGTTGTCTTCTATAGACGCCGTTCGCTAGGGTGACACTGTCTTTTTGGCCGGCTGGCGGCTTTTTTAGCGAAAACTGGTATATCTTGACGACACATTTTCCATCCCCGGCGGAAGCAACGGCCACGCCATCCTCCACGCCGCCAGAGGTGCGCGTGCAGGCAACGCCGATGATGGAACAGTATATCGAGATCAAGGCGAATAATCCCGGCTCGCTGCTGTTCTACCGGATGGGCGATTTCTATGAACTGTTCTTCGACGATGCGCTGGAAGCTTCCCGCGCTCTCGGGATCGTTCTGACGAAGCGTGGACAACACCTCGGTCAGGACATTCCCATGTGCGGCGTGCCCATCCACGCGGCGGACGATTACCTGCAAAAGCTGATCGGCCTCGGTTTCCGCGTTGCCGTGTGCGAGCAGACCGAAGATCCGGCGGAAGCCCGCAAGCGCGGCTCCAAGTCCGTCGTCAAACGTGACGTGGTGCGGCTCGTCACGCCCGGCACCATCACGGAAGAGAAGCTCCTCGTCGCCTCCGAGAGCAACTACCTGATGGCGATGTCCCGCCTGCGGGGAAGCGCCGAACCTGCTTTCGCGCTCGCCTGGATCGATATTTCCACCGGCATCTTCCGCCTTTCGGAAACGACGGAAACGCGGCTTCTCGCCGATATCCTGCGCATAGAGCCGCGCGAACTCATTCTCGCCGACACGTTGTTCCACGATCCTGATATGCGCCCCGTACTCGATGTCATCGGCCGCGTCGCGGTGCCGCAGCCGGCCATCCTTTTCGACAGCGCAACGGCCGAAAACAGGCTTGCGCGGTATTACGGCGTGAAGACGCTCGATGGGTTCGGCCAGTTTTCGCGCGCCGAAATGGCCGCAGCCTCGGCCGCCGTCGGCTATGTCGAGAAGACCCAGCTGGCCGAGCGCCCGCCGCTCGACATTCCCGAGCGCGAAAGTGCCGCTTCGACGCTCTTCATCGATCCTGCGACACGGGCGAACCTGGAACTGGTCAAGACGCTCTCCGGCAGCCGGGACGGGTCCCTGCTGCGGGCGCTCGACCGGACGGTGACCGGTGGTGGCGGACGCCTTCTGGCCGAGCGGCTGATGTCGCCGCTGACCGATCCCGAGCGCATTCGGACGCGCCTTGATTCGATCGCCACCATTCTTGCGCAGCCCTCGCTCTGTGCCGATCTGCGCGCGGCTCTGAAACACGTGCCCGACATGCCGCGAGCCCTGTCGCGCCTGTCGCTCGGCCGTGGTGGTCCCCGCGACCTCGGCGCGGTGCTCATGGGCATCCGTACCGGTGCCGACATCGCCCGCCTCATCGGGCAGCCCGATCTGCCGCCGGAGCTGGAGGCTGCGCGCACCTCGCTCGCCCGGCTCCCGTCCGAATTGTCCGAAAAGCTTGCCGGCATGCTCGCCGACGATTTGCCGCTTCTCAAGCGCGATGGTGGCTTCCTGCGGGACGGCTGCCATGCCGAACTCGACGAGATGCGCGCTCTTCGCGACCAGTCCCGTCGGGTCATCGCGGCGCTGCAGCTGAGCTACGCCGAGGAAACCGGCATTCGCTCCCTGAAGATCAAGTACAACAATGTGCTGGGCTATTTCATCGAGGTGACCGCGGGGAATGCCGGTCCGATGACGGAGGGGGAGGGCGCGAAGGCCCGCTTCATCCACCGCCAGACCATGGCCAACGCGATGCGGTTCACCACGACCGAACTCGCCGATCTCGAAACCAAGATCGCCAATGCCGCCGACCGCGCACTGGCTATAGAGCTTGCCGCCTTCGACAGCATGGTCGAGGCGGTGATAGCGGCAGCGGAGGAGATCAAGGCCGCGGCGCTGGCGCTCGCTATCCTCGACGTTTCCGCCGGGCTCGCCGTGCTGGCCGAGGAGCAGGATTATCGCCGCCCGACGGTGGATACCTCCAAGATGTTCGCGATCGACGGCGGCCGGCATCCGGTGGTCGAGCAGGCGCTCCGCCGTCAGGCTTCCGCAGCCTTCGTGGCCAATACCTGCGATCTCTCTCCCCTCTCGCCGGAGGGCGACGGCGCCCTGTGGCTGCTGACAGGCCCCAACATGGGCGGTAAATCGACCTTTCTGCGCCAGAACGCGCTGATCGCCATCATGGCGCAGATGGGCTCCTACGTGCCCGCCGCCAGCGCCCATATCGGCGTGGTCGATCGCCTGTTTTCCCGCGTCGGCGCCTCCGACGACCTCGCGCGGGGCCGGTCCACCTTCATGGTCGAAATGGTCGAGACGGCTGCCATCCTCAACCAGGCGACGGATCGCTCGCTCGTCATTCTCGACGAGATCGGGCGGGGAACCGCGACGTTCGACGGGCTGTCGATTGCCTGGGCGGCTGTCGAGCACCTGCACGAGGCCAATCGCTGCCGCGGCCTGTTCGCCACGCACTTCCACGAGCTGACGGTCCTCTCGGAAAAACTGAACCGCCTGTCGAACGTCACCATGCGCGTCAAGGAGTGGGACGGCGACGTCATCTTCCTGCACGAGGTCGGCCCGGGTTCGGCCGATCGCTCCTACGGTATCCAGGTCGCCCGTCTCGCGGGCCTGCCCGCAGCCGTCGTCGCGCGGGCGAAGGACGTGCTGGCAAAGCTCGAGGACGCCGACCGGAAGAACCCGGCGAGCCAGCTGATCGACGATCTTCCCCTGTTCCAGGTCGCCATCCGCCGCGAGGAGGTCGCCCGTGGCAAGCCGTCCGCGGTGGAAGATGCGCTGAAGCGCCTCAATCCCGACGACATGACCCCGCGCGAGGCAATGGACGCACTCTACGCCCTCAAGAAGCAGCTTTCCTCACAGACGTCCTGAACGCTCATCCCGCGTGCCGTGGGGCTTGACCTTCCCCTGTTGCCACGACCATATCCAGCTCTGGGTCAGGCGGGCAGCCTAGAGACGCCCTCGAAAGGGCGCAATTGCCCGTTTGGAAACGATGAGCCGGGTCGGAAACGTCTTGGCAATCGTTTTGCCCTATACCCTTCAGGCCCCGGTGGGAAATGGGGGTGGGGGTGAAGACGACGATCGCGCTGCGACCGGTTGCCCGTTGACGCCGGAAGGGCGGAAGGTTCGAATGTGATGCCAAAACAGCGGCTCGCAACTATCGCGCGCCCGGAGTACATCCGGCCCGCGCCAAGGAGACAGGACATCGATTTCAGCGACATCCTGGACATCGCAGCCCTCAAGGCTAAGGTGGATTTCATCGCGTCGGCGCATGCCGAACAGCGCGATCCGATGCGTCAGGCCCTGCTGGTCGCGCTGAAGGAAGCCAATGCCCAAGGCCGCGCCAAAGCCTACGAACTTCTGAAGGAGGACGGCGGCGGGCTTGCCTGCGCCGCCCGCATCTCCTGGCTGCAGGACCGGCTGATCGCCATCCTGCACGATTTCGTGCTGGATCACGTCTTCAGCGCGTCCAGCATGCCGCCCTCCATGCAGATTGCCGTCGCCGCGGTCGGCGGCTATGGCCGCGGCACCCTGGCGCCCGGCTCCGACATCGATCTCCTGTTCCTGCTGCCGGCCCGAAAGCTGCCCTTCTGCGAGCCGTCGATCGAGTACATGCTCTATCTTCTGTGGGATATGGGCTTCAAGGTCGGTCACGCCACCCGCACGGTGGAGGAGTGCATCCGCCTGTCGGAAGAGGACATGACGATCCGCACCGCCATTCTCGAAGCGCGCCTCATTTGTGGCTGCGCCGGACTGGTGGACGATCTGGAGGCCCGCTTCGATGACGAGATCGTGCGCAACACCGGCCCGCAATTCATCGCCGCCAAACTCGCCGAGCGCAACGAGCGCCACCGCAAGGCCGGCGACACGCGCTATCTCGTGGAGCCGAACGTCAAGGAAGGCAAGGGCGGGCTGCGCGATCTGCACACGCTGTTCTGGATCGCCAAATATTACTACCGCGTGCGCGAGTCCGCCGATCTGGTGAAGCTCGGCGTGCTGTCGCGCTCGGAATATCATCTGTTCCGCAAGTCCGACGATTTCCTGTGGGCCGTGCGCTGCCACATGCACTTCCTGACCGGCAAGGCCGAAGAGCGCCTGTCGTTCGACATCCAGCGCGAGATCGCCGAAAGCCTCGGCTATCAGGATCATCCCGGCATGACCTCGGTCGAGCGCTTCATGAAGCACTACTTCCTCGTCGCGAAGAATGTGGGCGATCTCACGCGCATCTTCTGCGCGGCACTGGAGGATCAGCAGGCCAAGGAACTGCCCGGCTTTTCCGCCGTCATCAACCGTTTCCGCCGCCGCGTGCGCAAGATCGCGGGCTCGCTCGAATTCGTCGACGACGGCGGACGCATCGCGCTGGCAAGCCCCGACATCTTCCGGCGTGATCCGGTCAATCTCATCCGCTTCTTCCACATCGCCGACGTCAACGGGCTGGAGTTCCACCCGGCCGCTCTCAAGCAGCTGACGCGGTCGCTCGGGCTCATCACGCCGGCTCTGCGCGAAAACGAGGAGGCCAACCGCCTCTTCATATCCATCCTCACCTCGCGCCGCGACCCGGAACTCGTCCTGCGCCGCATGAACGAGGCCGGCGTGCTGGGCCGTTTCATTCCCGATTTCGGCCGCATCGTCTCGCTCATGCAGTTCAACATGTACCACCATTACACGGTGGACGAGCACCTCTTGCGGGCCGTGGACATGCTGTCGCGCATCGACCGCGGGCTCGATCAGGACATTCATCCGCTCGCCGCCAAGCTCATGCCGCAGGTGGAGGAGCGTACCGCGCTCTATGTCGCCGTGCTCCTGCACGATGTCGCCAAGGGGCGCCCGGAAGATCACTCCCAGGCCGGCGCCCGGCTCGCCCGTCGTCTCGCTCCCCGCTTCCGCCTGACGCACAAGCAGACCGAAACGGTTGCCTGGCTGATCGAGGAGCACCTGACCATGTCGATGGTCGCGCAGACCCGCGACCTCAACGACCGCAAGACGATCCTCGACTTCGCCGAACGCGTCCAGTCGCTCGATCGCCTGAAAATGCTGATGATCCTCACGGTCTGCGACATCCGCGCCGTTGGCCCCGGTGTCTGGAACGGGTGGAAGGGACAGCTGCTCCGCACGCTTTACTATGAAACAGAACTGCTGCTGTCGGGCGGTTTCTCGGATGTACCGCGCAAGGAGCGGGCCGCGCATGCGGCTTCGCTGCTGTTCGATGCGCTGGACGATTTCAGCAGCAAGGACCGCAAGACCTATTCCCGGCTGCACTACCAGCCCTACCTGCTGTCGGTATCGCTTGACGATCAGGTCCGCCATGCCCGCTTCATCCGCGAGACGGACAAGGCCGCCCGAACGCTCGCCACCATGGTGCGGACACATCAGTTTCACGCGATCACCGAGATTACGGTGCTCGCGCCCGACCATCCGCGGCTGCTCGCCATCATCGCCGGTGCCTGCGCCGCCGCTGGTGCCAACATCGTGGATGCGCAGATCTTCACGACATCGGACGGTCGCGCTCTCGACACCATCCTCATCAATCGCGAATTCAACGTCGATGACGACGAAACGCGGCGCGCGGCCAGCATCGGCCGGATGATCGAGGACGTGCTGTCAGGCAAGAAGGACCTGCCGGGCGTCATCGCCAGCCGCACCAAGGGCCGCAAGCGCAACAAGACCTTCACCGTGCCCCCGGCCGTCACGATCAGCAATTCGCTGTCGAACAAGTTCACGGTCGTCGAGGTCGAATGCCTCGACCGGACGGGCCTTTTGTCGGAGATCACGGCGGTGCTGGCGGATCTGTCGCTTGATATCCACTCGGCCCACATCACCACCTTCGGCGAAAAGGTCATCGACACCTTCTACGTGACCGACCTCGTGGGCGCCAAGATCACCAACGAGACGCGGCACGGGCATATCACCGCTCGCCTCAAGGCCGTGATGGCCGAGCAGGCCGACGAGGTGCGGGACCGCATGCCGACCGGCATCATCGCGCAAGGGATTGCGCCCCTCGGTCATGTACCTCCGGGCCATGCACCTGAAGGTTATGCACCGGACGTCAGCGCCCCGCAGACCGTCGCCCCGGCGCCCGCCAGCACGCGGTCCGCAGGGGCCCGCAAGATGAAGGCCGAAGGATGAGCCTTGCCCGCAAGTTCGCGACCGTCGGCGGAGCCACGCTCGGCAGCCGGTTGCTCGGTTTCGGCCGCGAGACGCTGATGGCTGCGGCGCTGGGCACCGGTCCCATGGCCGATGCCTTCTACGCCGCCTTCCGCTTTCCCAATCTCTTCCGCCGTCTCTTTGCCGAGGGTGCGTTCAACGCCGCTTTCGTGCCGCTGTTTGCCAAGGAGATCGAGGCGAACGGCATTGATGGAGCGAAGCGCTTCTCCGAAGAGGTGCTTGGCGTCCTTTTCACGGTGTTGCTCGTCATCACCATCGCGATGGAATTCGCGATGCCGCTGATCGTCTCGACGATCATCGCGCCGGGCTTCGTCAACGATCCCGAAAAGTTCGACGTCACGGTCAAGCTCGCCATCGTGATGTTTCCCTATCTCATGTGCATGTCGCTGACGGCGATGCTGTCGGGCATGCTGAACTCGCTGCATCATTATTTTGCGGCCGCCATCGCTCCGGTCTTTCTCAACCTCACCCTCATTGCAGCGCTCGCCTATGGTCTTTGGACCGGCGCCGATCCGTTGATGACGGCCTGGTACCTCTCCTGGGGCGTTCTGGCTGCGGGCATCCTTCAGATGGCGGTGCTTTATGCAGGCGTGCGCCATGCCGGCATGCGGTTCGGCCTTCGCCGCCCGCGCTATACACCCAACGTCAAGCGCCTGCTGGTACTCGCCTTTCCCGCCGCCATCACCGGCGGCATCACTCAGATCAACCAGCTCATCGGCCAGATGATCGCCTCCACGAAGGACGGCGCCATTGCGGTCCTGCAATATGCCGACCGGGTCTACCAGTTGCCCCTCGGCGTCGTCGGCATCGCCGTCGGCGTCGTGCTCCTGCCGGAGCTGTCGCGCGCCCTTCGCGGGGGCGCGGTGAAGGAAGCGGCAAATCTGCAGAACCGCTCGCTCGAATTCGTGCTGTTCCTCACACTGCCCGCCGCCGGCGCCATCTGGGTCATTTCCGACGAGATCGTGCGCGTGCTCTACGAGCGCGGCGCCTTCTCGCCGACGACCACGGCCACGGTTGCGTCCACGCTGGCGATCTATGGCCTCGGTCTGCCTGCCTTCGTGATGATCAAGGCGCTCAATCCCGGGTTCTTCGCGCGCGAGGACACCAAGACGCCGATGCGCTTCACCGGCATCTCGGTCGCCTTCAACTGCCTGCTCGCGGTGTCACTGTTCCCGATCTACGGCGAACGCGGGATTGCCACGGCGGAAGCCGCCTCCGGCTGGTTGACGACGGTGCTGCTCTTCGTGACGCTCGTCCGCCGCGGTCATTGGGAATGGGAGGCGGCATTGTTCTCGCGTGTCCTGCGTCTGGTCGCGGCAACCGTCGTCATGGCCGTCGCCCTCCATTATGCCTCCGGCTATCTCGCGAACTGGCTGACGCCTGAGGCACGGCTCATCACACAGCTGACGGCGCTGATGCTGCTGATCGGTATGGCCATGATCGTCTATTTCGCGCTTGCCTTCGCCATCGGCGGCGCCGATGCCTCCGTGCTTCGCCGGAACCTCAAGCGCAAACCGCGCCCCGATACGGCAAAAGAGGAAGCCGACACCAGCGTTCTGCCTCCTCCGCAGATCTGATCACGACCACGAGAGACACGGATGCACCAGACCATTGCCCGCATCACCCTCGTGGTGCCCGATTACGACCAAGCCATCGCCTTCTACCGCGACAGTCTCGGCTTCGAGCTGCTGGATGACCTCGACATGGGAGGCGGCAAGCGCTGGGTGGTGCTGCGGCCCCGTGGCGCGCGGGAAACCGCACTTCTGATCGCCAAGGCAGAGGGCGCGGCGCAGGTGGCGGCCATCGGCAACCAGACCGGCGGGCGCGTCGCATTCTTCCTCCACACCGACGATTTTGCGCGCGACCATGCCGCCATGCTCACCAAGGGCGTCACGTTCCTTGAAGAGCCCCGGCATGAGCCTTACGGCATCGTCGCGGTGTTCGCCGATCCGTTCGGCAATCTCTGGGATCTCCTGCAGCCGGCCGGCTGAGATCGACAGATAGAGAACCACCTTGATTGTCGGGCATTGCCCGTGCATAAGCCCGGAAAATTCCGCCGCTCGTCTTCGCCGCGGAACGCATGATTTCCCGCGCCCGATCGAGGTCTCCATGTCAAACTTTCCGCCGCTCGTCTTCTCCGGTGTCCAGCCGACAGGCAATCTCCACCTCGGCAACTATCTCGGTGCAATCCGCAAGTTCGTGGCGTTGCAGGAAAATAATGACTGCATCTACTGCGTGGTGGATCTGCATTCGATCACGGCGCAGCTGGTGCACGAGGATCTTCCGGGGCAGATCCGCTCGATTGCGGCGGCCTTCATCGCATCCGGCATCGATCCCAAGGCGCATATCGTCTTCAACCAGTCGGCCGTGCCGCAGCATGCCGAGCTTGCCTGGATCTTCAATTGCGTCGCGCGCATCGGCTGGATGAACCGCATGACGCAGTTCAAGGACAAGGCCGGCAAGGACCGCGAGAATGCCTCGCTCGGCCTGCTCGCCTATCCCAGCCTCATGGCGGCCGACATCCTCGTCTACCGCGCCACGCATGTGCCGGTGGGCGACGACCAGAAGCAGCATCTGGAACTGACGCGCGACATCGCCATGAAGTTCAACCTCGATTATCAGGCCCACATCCGCAAAGGTGGCAAGGGCATCGATATCACGGTCGGCGAAGAGCCCGTTCACGCCTACTTCCCGATGGTCGAGTCGATGATCGATGGCCCCGCGCCGCGCGTCATGAGCCTGCGCGACGGCACGAAGAAGATGTCGAAATCCGATCCGTCGGATCTCTCGCGCATCAATCTCGTGGATGACGCCGAGACGATTTCCAGGAAGATCCGCAAGGCGAAGACCGATCCGGACGGGTTGCCGTCGGAAATCGAAGGCCTTGCCGGACGCCCGGAAGCCGACAATCTCGTCGGCATCTACGCGGCTCTTGCCGATCGCACCAAGGCGGACATCCTCACCGAGTTCGGCGGCCAGCAGTTCTCCGTCTTCAAGCCGGCGCTGGTCGATCTTGCGGTCAACGTGCTCGCGCCCATCACGGGCGAGATGTCGCGGCTGATGGCGGATACGAGCCACATCGATGCCATCCTGCGCGATGGCGGCGAGCGGGCGCGGGCGCGGGCGGAAGCCACGATGCGCGAAGTTCGCGAGATCATCGGCTTCCTCCAGTAGGCGGCTGGCGTCCCCTGACGGGGACGAAATGAAAACGGCCTTGCGAAGGGCCGCTGCGAATGCCAGTGTTCCCCTATGGTCTCGACACGTCTTTCACGCATGGAAGGTCACCGCCGCAAGTTTCTGGCGGTGATCGACGACACCCCGGAATGCGGCCGTGCCGTGCATTATGCAGGCATGCGCGCCAAGCACTCCTCCGGTGCCCTCGTTCTCCTCTACGTCATTCCCGATGGCGATTTTCAGCAATGGCTTGGTGTCGAGGGCATCATGCGGGCCGAGGCACGCGCGGAAGCGGAGGCGACGCTTGCCAAGGTCGCCCATGATGTGCGCGAGAAGATCGGCATCGAGCCGGAAATGATCATCCGTGAGGGACTTCCGACCGAGCAGATCTATGGTTTGATCGAGGAAGACCGGGATATCGCTATTCTCGTGCTGGCCGCGGGCTCCTACAAGGACGGTCCCGGCCCTCTGGTTGCCTCCATTGCCGGCAAGACGGCCGTCTTCCCTATTCCCGTCACCGTCATCCCGGACATGCTGACGGACGAGGAGATCGACGCTCTGAGCTGACCGGCGCGAGCGGGTCGGCGGTCGATATTTCTGTCCGACGACAGGCTCCTCTGGTATTCAGCCGCTGCGATCACCATTTTTCCGTCACCAGCGCAGGCTTGATGGCGAGGCGCGAGCCGCTTATGCTTATCGGGCATTTCTTTGACCGTCGGCCTTCACCCGACAGGGAGCACCATCATGTTCATTCAGACCGAATCGACCCCGAACCCCGCAACGCTGAAGTTCCTGCCGGGCAAGGTCGTCCTGGAAAGCGGCACCGCCGAGTTCCGCGACGAAACCGAGGCTCGCGCAAGTTCCTCGCTTGCCGCACGCATCTTTGACATTCCCGGCGTCACCGGGGTCTATTTCGGCTATGACTTCATCACCGTTACCAAGGCGGATGCCGAGTGGCAGCACCTGAAGCCCGCCATTCTCGGCTCCATCATGGAGCACTTCATGTCCGGCCAGCCGATCATGGCGGGGCAGGGCCGTGCGGAAGAGGCAGACCAGGAAGGCGAATTCTTCGAGAAGGGCGACGAGACCATCGTCGCGACCATCAAGGAACTGCTGGAAACCCGCGTCCGCCCGGCCGTTGCGCAAGACGGCGGCGACATCACCTTCAAGGGTTTTCGCGACGGCACGGTCTTTCTCAACATGAAGGGTGCCTGTTCTGGCTGCCCGTCCTCGACCGCCACGCTGAAGCATGGCGTGCAGAACCTCCTGCACCACTTCGTGCCCGAGGTTCGTGCCGTCGAAGCGGTCTGATCCGCAACGGATGAGACTGTCCTTCGAAAGGCGCCGGGGGCGGCGCTTTTCGGAGGGGATCAATGACCGCCCGGGCACGGGCATTCCGAGACGGGGCCACCCTTCCGCATGATCGTTCTAGCCATCGACACTGCCGGCACGGCGTGTAACGTCGCGATATACGACGCCGCGCGCGACGCAACGCTGGGCATTGCCGGAGCCGATATCGGCCGCGGCCATGCCGAGCGGTTGATGGGCTTCATCGACGAAGCGCTGTCGGTGGCTGGCGTCGAGATGGACGAGGTCGATCGCATCGCCGTCACCATCGGTCCCGGCTCGTTTACCGGCATCCGCGTCGGCGTGGCCACCGCCCGCGGCCTTGGCCTGGCTTTGGGCCGACCTGTCGTCGGCGTTTCCGTTCTGCAGGCATTGGCCATTTCCGCTCTCGCAGCCGCGCCCGGCCATCCCGTCCTCATCGTGACCGATGCGAAGCGCGAAGAGGTCTATCTCCAGCGCTTCGATGCAGCGGGCGAGCCTGTCGCCGATGCCGAAGCGCTGGATGTCGTCTCCGCCAGATCCGCGTTTCATAGCTTCGCGGGCACGATCAGTGGCTCCGGCGCCCGCCTGTTACGCGAAGACGCGGCCGTTGAGGCGAACCAAACTGAAGCGAGCCAGACGTCTGGCGATACCGCGGACATTGCGGTCGTGGCCAAGCTCGGTGCGTGCGCCGATCCCGCCACCGCTCTGCCCAAACCGCTTTACCTCCGGGGCCCCGATGTCCGCTCACAGGCGGGCTTTGCCGTGGCGCGCGCCTGAGATGGCACTGATCGATTATTTCATCCGCCGCCCGGAGTTCGACATCTTCGACATGACGGTCGATCATCTCCCGGGCGTTGCGCGCATTCATGCCGCTTTGTTCAAGCCCGCCTGGAGCGCCAGCGAATTCCATGCCCTTCTCTTGCAGGAAAGCGTCTTCGGCTTCGTCGCCCGCCAGAACAATGCGAGCGTCGGGTCGGCGATGGGCGGTTTCGTGCTGACACGTTCGGCAGGCGGTGAAGCGGAGATCCTCACCATTGGCGTCGATCCCCGCTATGTCAGGGTGAGCCTTGGATGGCGCCTGATGCAGGCGGCGCTGGGTCGTGCCCGCCAGGATGGTGCGGAGGCCATGTTCCTCGAGGTCGATCAGGCGAATGTCGCGGCACTGGCACTCTATCGCCGGTTGGGCTTTCGCAAGGTCGGTGAGCGGAAGGCCTACTACAAGCCTTCGGGTCCTGATGCCGCCCCCGGCGGTGCCGACGTTCTCCGTCTCGATCTCTGAGCCGCACGATGATCGTCTGGCTCCGGATCGTCGTCTGCGTCTTTCTCCTGATCGTGGCGACGCTTCTGCTCGCGCCGGTGCAACTCTTTCTGCTCTGGCGTGACGGACCGGCGAGGCGAACCCTTCCGCGCCTCTGGCACCGCATCGCCTGCCGGATGATCGGGCTTCGCGTCCATGTCCACGGCATGCCGGATACGCGGCGCCCGCTGCTCCTCGTGGCGAACCACGTCAGCTGGAAGGACATCCTCGCTCTCGGCTCGGTCGCCGATGTCGTCTTCATTGCGAAAGCGGAGGTGAAGGCATGGCCTGTCTTCGGCCCGCTCGCCCGCCTGCAGGCAACGATCTTCGTCGCGCGCGAGCAGAAGCGCACGACCGGAAACCAGGTCAACGAGATCGGCGCGCGCTTGGCAGCAGGCGAAATCGTCGTTCTCTTTCCCGAAGGCACGACCTCTGACGGCAACCGGGTGCTAGAGATCAAGACCTCGCTCTTCGGCGCCGCCGCTGCCGCCGTTCCGCTTGCGCCGGAGGGCACCGTCCACGTCCAGCCGGTCGCCATCGCCTATACCAGGGTCCACGGCATGCCAATGGGGCGCTACCACCGCCCCATCGCAGCCTGGCCGGGGGACATCGAACTGGTGCCGCATCTCATGGGGGTCCTGCGCGAAGGGGCGGTCGATGTCGATCTCGTCTTCGGCGACACCATCGACTACCGCGCAGAGAGCAACCGCAAGAAAGTCAGCAGGGACGTGGAGATGCAGCTGAAGGGCATGCTGCTGTCCCGGCTTCGGGGGCGATGAGCGGGGGAGTGACGTGTCTCTTCCCCCATTCTTCGCTCTATCTCCTTCCCTGAAGCACATCGCTTCATTTTCCAGGCGATTTGCGCTATGGAGCCGGCATGACCGACCAAACGCTCCTCGCTCCCGTTTCCATCTCCGCTCTGGCGCCTGCCACGCCGGCGCCGACCAAGAAGGTCTTCGTAAAGACCTATGGCTGCCAGATGAACGTCTATGATTCCGACCGGATGACGGACGCGCTGGCAAAGGACGGCTATGTCGCGACCGACAATGCCGAGGATGCGGATCTTGTCCTGCTCAATACCTGCCATATCCGCGAAAAGGCGGCCGAAAAGGTCTACTCGGCGCTTGGCCGGCTGCGCGATCTGAAGAAGCGCAAGGCGGGCGAGGGGCGCGAGATGATGATCGGCGTGGCCGGCTGCGTGGCGCAGGCGGAAGGCGACGAGATCCTGCGCCGGGCACCGGCCGTCGATCTCGTCATCGGTCCGCAGACCTATCACCGCCTGCCGGAAGCGCTGAAGCGCGTCAGCCGTGGCGAGCGCGTGCTGGAAACCGATTACGCCATCGAGGACAAGTTCGAGCACCTGCCGGCCCCCGACAAGGCGAAGACGCGCGCGCGCGGCGTCACGGCGTTCCTCACCGTTCAGGAAGGCTGCGACAAGTTCTGCACCTTCTGCGTGGTGCCTTATACGCGCGGCTCTGAAGTCTCCCGCCCCATGGCGCAGATCGTGGCAGAGGCCGAGAAGCTCGTATCCGCAGGCGTTCGCGAGATCACGCTGCTCGGACAGAATGTCAATGCCTGGCACGGCACCGTCACCACGGGTGGCGAGGGCCTCGGCGCTCTGCTGCGGCGCCTTTCGGAAATAGAGGGCCTTGCGCGCCTGCGCTACACGACCAGCCATCCACGCGACATGGACGACAGCCTGATCGAGGCGCACCGGTCCCTGTCGACCCTGATGCCCTACCTGCACCTGCCGGTCCAGTCAGGCTCGGACCGTATTCTCAAGGCCATGAACCGCCGTCACACGGCGGCAGAGTACGTCGCGCTTGTCGAGCGGATCCGCCGCGCCCAGCCGGACCTTGCTTTGTCGGGCGATTTCATCGTCGGCTTCCCTGGTGAGACCGATGCGGATTTCGAGGATACGCTGAGCCTCGTGCGCACCATCGGTTATGCACAGGCATTTTCGTTCAAATATTCCACGCGCCCCGGCACGCCCGGCGCCGACCTCAAGGATCAGGTGCCGGAGGATGTAAAGGCCAACCGTCTGGAAACGCTACAGGCTTTGCTTCTGGAACAGCAGCGCGCCTTCAACGAAAGCTGCATCGGCCGCACGATCGACCTGCTTCTGGAAAAGCCCGGCCGCATGCCCGGTCAACTCATCGGCCGCTCGCCTTGGCTGCAGTCCGTGAATGTTGATGCAAAGGGCGTGGAAATCGGTGACATTATCAAGGTACGAATCACCGCCGCGGGTCCCAACAGTTTGTTTGCCGACGTGGTCGACGACTGATACAATCAGGGCCTGACGACATCCTCGGGAGCCCTGCCGCTTGAACGGACACGAATTGGTTTCAAACCCGCCGCGCCAGTCGAAGACAACGCCTACGACAGACGCCAATCACTTCGTGCTCACATTCGAGAACAACCGCTTTGCGAGCGAGCTGTTCGGACAATACGACCAGAACCTCAAGCTCATCGAGCAACGGCTGCATGTGGATGCCCGACCGCGCGGCAACTCCGTGGCGATCTCGGGCGAGGTGACGGCCACCAATCAGGCGCGTCGTGCACTGGATTATCTTTATGGTCGCCTGCAGAAGGGCAGTACGGTCGAGGTCTCCGACGTCGAAGGCGCGATCCGCATGGCTGTTGCCGCTGACGACCAGTTGCAGCTTCCCACCATGGAGAAGAAGGCCAAGTTGAACCTCGCGCAGATCTCGACCCGCAAGAAGACCATCGCCGCCCGCACCCCGACGCAGGATTCCTACATCCGCGCGCTGGAGCGTTCCGAGCTTGTCTTCGGCGTCGGCCCGGCCGGTACCGGCAAGACCTATCTCGCCGTTGCCTACGCGGCCCAGCTTCTGGAGCGTGGTGCCGTCGATCGCATCATCCTGTCGCGTCCGGCGGTCGAGGCCGGCGAACGTCTGGGCTTCCTGCCCGGCGACATGAAGGAGAAGGTCGATCCCTATCTTCGTCCGCTCTACGATGCGCTCTACGACATGATGCCCGGTGACAAGGTCGAGCGGGCGATTACTGCCGGCGTCATCGAAATTGCGCCGCTCGCCTTCATGCGCGGCCGCACGCTCGGCAATGCCGTCGTCATTCTCGACGAGGCGCAGAATACGACGACGATGCAGATGAAGATGTTCCTGACGCGTCTCGGCGAGAACGGCCGCATGATCGTGACCGGGGATCCGAGCCAGGTCGATCTTCCGCGGGGCACCAAGTCGGGCCTCGTGGAGGCGCTGCAGATCCTGAAGGATGTCGAGGGCGTGTCCGTTGTACGCTTCAAGGATGTCGACGTCGTACGCCACCCGATGGTCGCGCGCATCGTGCGGGCCTACGAGGCGCAGACGGCCGTGCCGGACGAAAGCCTCTAGGCATGGCGGCGAGACTGGACCTTCAGGTCAGCGTCGAGGAAGGCGGATGGCCGGACGAGGCCGTGCTCGAGGCATCGAGCACGCGCATTCTCGAACATGCCGCAGCCTTTCTCGTGCGTGAGGAAGGTCAGCCCTTCCCGAAGATGACGCCGGAATTGTCTCTCGTCTTCACCAGCGACGCGGAAATTCGTAGCATCAACGCGGAATGGCGCAGCCAGGACAAGCCGACGAACGTCCTGTCCTTCCCTGCCTTTCCCGTCGTTCCGGGCGGCATGCCAGGCCCGATGCTGGGCGATATCGTGCTGGCCTACGAGACGCTGGTGCGCGAATCAGAAGAACTGGGAAAGCCTTTCGACGATCATCTGACACATCTTCTGGTACATGGTTTCCTGCATCTTTTTGGCTATGACCACTTGGAAACAGAAGAAGCCGAGCAAATGGAACAGCTGGAGACTCGCATTCTCTCGGGTCTTGGGGTATCTGATCCCTATGGGGACAGCGATCCCGTTTGACAGTTTGGAACGATGAGCGACTTCAGATCACAGCCTGCCGTAGCAGGCAAAGACGACGTGGAAGCCTCCAGTCAGGACGAACCGGGCAGTAGTAGCGCGGTTCAGGCCTATGAGGCCGAAGCCGCCGAGGCCCTTAAACCCGAGGCGCACAAGCCGGAAGGTCATCGGCATCATACCTCTTTCTGGGCTCGGGCGGCCCGCCTCTTCCGCAGCCCGAACGGCGCCACGATCCGCGAGGATCTTGCCGACGCGCTGATGGCGGATCCTGGAACCGACGAGGTGTTTTCGCCCGCCGAGCGCGCCATGCTCAACAACATCCTGCGCTTCCGCGAAGTGCGCGTGGAGGATGTCATGGTGCCACGAGCCGATATCGAGGCGGTCGACCAAAGCATCACCATCGGCGAACTCATGATCATCTTCGAGGAGTCCGGACGCTCACGCATGCCGGTCTACAGCGAAAGCCTCGATGATCCCCGGGGGATGGTCCACATCCGCGACCTTCTGTCTTACGTGACGAAACAGGCGCGCGCCCGTCGTCGTGGTCCGCCGCGCGTGGCGGCGTCGCCCGCTGTTGCCGCCCTTGCCGCGGATCGGCCGCAAAAAGTGCAGCGCCAGCCGCGCGCCGGCATCGACCTTGCCCGTATCGATCTGGACAAGACCGTGGAAGAGGCCGGCATCATCCGTCAGGTTCTCTTCGTGCCGCCCTCCATGCACGCCTCTGACCTCATGCAGCGCATGCAGGCCGCACGCATCCAGATGGCGCTCGTCATCGATGAGTATGGTGGCACCGATGGTCTGGCATCGCTGGAAGATATCGTTGAAATGGTCGTCGGCGATATCGAGGACGAGCATGACGACAGCGAGGTCATGTTCTCCCGCACGTCGGACGATATTTTCGTCGCCGATGCACGCGTCGAGCTCGAGGTGATCGCAGCTGCGATCGGCCCTGACTTCGATGTTCGCGAGCAGTTGGAAGAGGTGGATACGCTGGGAGGCCTGGTCTTTGCGTCCCTCGGCCGGATACCCGCTCGCGGCGAGGTCGTGCAGGCCTTGCCCGGATTCGAGTTCCAGGTGCTGGATGCCGATCCCCGCCGCGTGAAGAAGGTCCGGATCGTCCGCAAGCGCCCGCCGGCCCGCCGCCGCGTGGTCGTGAAGGGCGAGGAGGATATCGGTGTGGAGCATTCGCTGCCGGAAGCGACTTCCGCGGAAGAGTCGTCGGGCCGAGCAGGCCGCTGATGCGATGATCGTCCTTGCCAGGAGCAGACGGCAAAATAACCTGTCTTTCAAGGTTTGATGCGCTGTCTGACACATGCTCTGGACATGCCTGATGCATCATGAAGAGGGCTAAAGCATTTCCAGCCGGAGCGGAATCGCTTCGGCGTCGGACAATGCGGCACAAAAGCATCGCCTGCGCCGCCATGATAATCATGGCGCAGGATGCCAAATGCTGGGTTGCAGCAAGCTGATAGGATTGCGAATGGAACGTTTGGCCGGCAGGATCATGCTGTCGTCGGGGCTTCGGCGGGCATTCCTCGGTTTTCTGGCCGGGCTGGTCACAGTTCTCGCCTTGCCGCCCTTCAATATTTTTGCTGTTCCTTTTCTGACCTTCCCCGTTCTCGTCTGGCTGCTGGACGGCACGTCCGGCCAGCCGGAACACGGGGCCCTCCGCCGAGCACTGCCCGCCTTCTCGCTTGGCTGGTTCTTCGGCTTCGGCTACCTTCTCGGCAGTCTGTGGTGGCTCGGCAATGCGCTGCTGGTGGAAGCCGATACCTTTGCCTGGGCTCTGCCGTTCGCCGTCGTCGGCCTGCCCGCCGTGCTCGCGATCTATTACGGTCTCGCCGCCTTCGTCGCCCGCCTGCTCTGGTCGGACGGGGTCGGGCGCATCGCGGCCCTTTCCGTCGCTTTCGCAGGCGCCGAATGGCTGCGCGGCGTGATGTTCACCGGCTTTCCATGGAACGCCGTGGGAATGGCGGCCATGCCGGTACCGCTCCTTATGCAGTCGCTCTCTCTGGTCGGCATGATCGGCATGAACCTGCTGGCCGTCTTCGTCTATGCGGCGCCCGCTCTTATCGGCACCCGCAAGGGTATGGGTGTCGGTCTTGCCATTTCGGCCGGTCTTGTCGCTGCCCATCTGGGCTATGGCGCCTATCGGCTGCACCAGGCGCCGCTGCCTGCCGCCGAGCCGCAGGCAATGGTTAGGATCGTTCAGCCTGTGATCGATCAGGCCCGCAAACTCGACGATACTGAGCGCGCCTCCGTCTTCGAAGCGCATCTCGCACTCAGCGCGGCGCCGCCCGAAAATGGCGGCAAACGGCCGGATATCATCGTCTGGCCGGAGACGGCGGTCCCGTTTATCCTCACGGACAATCCGGATGCCCTGACACGCATTGCCGACGTTTTGCAGGATGGGCAGCTTCTCGTCACCGGCGCGGTCCGTACGGAAGACGCGGGCGCCGGTCTGCCGCCGCGCTACTACAATTCCGTCTATGTGATCGATGACCGCGGCCAGATCGTCGGTGCGGCGGACAAGGTTCACCTCGTGCCTTTCGGTGAATATCTGCCATTCGAGGACCTTCTGTCGCGCATGGGGCTGAGCGCGATCGCCGCCTCGATGCCCGGCGGCTTTTCATCGGCAGCAACCCGCACCATTCTAACGCTGCCGGGGGGGCGCACGCTGTATCCGCTGATCTGCTACGAGGCGATTTTTCCGAACGAAATCGGCAGCGACGCGCTCTCCACGGGTGCGCTCCTCAATATCACCAATGACGCCTGGTTTGGGGACACGCCAGGGCCCTACCAGCATTTCCAGCAGGCGCGCCTGCGTGCGGTCGAAAATGGCGTCCCCATGATCCGGGCGGCCAATTCCGGCATATCAGCGGTCATCGATGCGCAAGGAAATGTCGTCTCGGGGCTTTCTCTCGGCGAACGTGGCTTTTTCGACACAATTCTGCCCGGTCGTGCGGCTTTGGTCGCCGCGCCTGAGCAACAGCGAAGGCACGCTTTCGTTCTGGTGCTGTTTCTGATGGTGTGCGCGTTAATTTCTCGTTTTGGTTTTGTTTTTCGGCGTAATTGACCCAAAACGCATGAAGTTGCATAGTGCCCGCCGCCGGCAACCTCACCTATGCTCGGAGGGGAATGATCCGGACCATGTGGCATGGCATATGGTCTGCTCTCTGCACCGGCCGGAGTACGGGCTGAAGTCACTTCGAATAATAGGAACCCGCTATGATTGAGAATAAGAAGAAGCCCAATCCGATCGACATCCATGTCGGAAGTCGGATCAGGCTTCGCCGGACAATGCTCGGAATGAGCCAGGAAAAGCTGGGCGAAGCCCTTGGCATCACCTTTCAGCAGATCCAGAAATATGAAAAGGGCACCAACCGTGTTGGTGCGAGCCGTCTTCAGAACATCTCCGCTATTCTCAATGTTCCCGTCTCCTTCTTCTTCGAGGATGCACCGGGCGACTCCGGTTCAGGCGGCGGTGCGTCCGGCATGGCTGAAGCCTCGAGCTCGAACTATGTCGTGGACTTCCTGTCGTCTTCCGAAGGCCTCCAGTTGAACCGGGCTTTCGTCAAGATCGGCGACCCCAAGGTCCGGCGCAAGATCGTGGACCTGGTCAAGGCACTGGCGGCGGACGTCGAGTCGGAATAGCTCCGGAAGACCCGGTTCGGAAAAGGCGGCTTACGGGCCGCTTTTTTTATGGCGGGGAGGGCTGGCGCAAGGACGTGCGACGGTGCCGCAGCAGAAGGAAATTCGCAACAAACATCCGCATTTGTTGATATAAAGATATATTTATGTCCTTGTGCGCTTGTCTTTTACGGGCATACTTACTACACCGTCGAAGCCTGTTTTCACTGAGGGGACGTCCCGCATGCGTGCTAACTACCTGTTTACTTCCGAGTCCGTGGCTGAAGGTCATCCCGATAAGGTTTGCGATCGGATTTCGGACGAGATCGTCGATCTGGTCTACCGTGAAGCTGCAAAGACGGGCGTCGATCCCTGGGGCGTGCGCATCGCGTGCGAAACGCTGGCGACGACGAACCGCGTCGTGATCGCCGGTGAAGTGCGCCTGCCGCCGAGCCTGATGAAAAAGGACAAGAACGGCAAGGACGTTATCAATCCGGCCAAGTTCAAGACCGCTGCCCGCAAGGCCATCCGCGAAATCGGCTACGAGCAGGACGGCTTCCACTGGAAGACGGCGAAGATCGACGTGCTGCTGCACTCGCAGTCCGCGGATATCGCGCAGGGGGTCGATAACGCAGCCGACAAGCAGGGCGATGAAGGTGCCGGCGACCAGGGCATCATGTTCGGCTACGCCTGCCGCGAAACCGCCGACCTTATGCCTGCCCCGATCTATTACTCCCACCGCATTCTCCACCTGCTCGCCGCCGCCCGCAAGAAGGGCGAGGGCGATGCCGGCAAGCTGGGACCCGACGCAAAGAGCCAGGTCACCGTGCGCTATGTCGACGGGCAGCCGAAGGAGGTCGCCTCCATCGTCCTGTCCACGCAGCATCTGGACGAAAGCTGGGATTCCGCCAAGGTCCGCGCCGTTGTCGAGCCCTATATTCGCGAAGCTCTGCACGACATCGAGATCGCGGCGGACTGCAACTGGTATATCAACCCCACTGGCAAGTTTGTCATTGGTGGACCGGATGGCGATGCCGGACTGACGGGCCGCAAGATCATCGTGGATACCTATGGCGGTGCAGCACCGCATGGCGGCGGCGCCTTCTCGGGCAAGGACACGACCAAGGTCGATCGCTCCGCGGCCTATGTCGCTCGTTACCTCGCCAAGAACGTCGTGGCGGCAGGGCTTGCCGACCGCTGCACGATCCAGCTCTCCTACGCTATCGGCGTTGCCCAGCCGCTCTCGATCTATGTCGACCTGCACGGCACCGGCAAGATCAGCGAAGATGAGGTCGAAGCGGCAATCCGCAAGACGATCGATCTTTCGCCCTCCGGCATTCGCCGGCATCTCGACCTGAACAAGCCGATCTATGCCAAGACATCGGCCTACGGCCATTTCGGTCGCAAGGCCGGTCGCGACGGCTCGTTCTCCTGGGAGCGTCTCGACCTCGTCAAGCCGTTGAAGGATGCGCTGAAAGCGGCCTGAGCCGTTTCGGTTTGCAGAAATGTGTGACAAGAGAACGGATGCCCTTGCCGGCATCCGTTTTTGTTTTTGGAGACGTCAGCGCATGACAGACAAGCGCCCCTCCGGGTCCCCTACCCGGGCGACAGAAGCCTTCTTCGGCCGCCGCAAGGGAAAGCCGCTGCGGGCGAGCCAGGCATTGCAGCTGGAGCATGGCCTGCCGGCATTCCGCCTCGATCTTGATGCGCCCGCACCGGAGGATCTGAAGAGCCTTTTCCCGGATGACGTGGAGCGCGTGCGGCTGGAGATCGGCTTTGGCGGCGGCGAGCATCTGATCCACCGCGCCGTCGAGCAGCCCTCGACCGGCTTCATCGGCGTCGAGCCTTTCGTCAATTCCATGGCGAAGCTGGTCGGCCGCATCGAAGAGGTCGGGGCGCGCAACATTCGCCTGCATGACGACGATGCGACGCAGGTCCTCGACTGGCTGCCGATGGCGAGCATCGATCAGATCGACCTTCTCTATCCCGATCCCTGGCCAAAGCGGAAACACTGGAAGCGCCGCTTCGTCTCCCCCGTCAATCTCGACCGCTTCGCCCGCGTCCTGAAACCGGGCGGCCTGTTCTGCTTTGCCTCCGACATCGATACCTATGTGAACTGGACGCTGCTGCACTGCCGCGATCACGAAGCCTTCGACTGGCCCGCTCGCAATGCGAGTGACTGGCTGGCGCCATATGACACCTGGCCGAGCACGCGGTACGAAGCGAAGGCGCGGCGCGAGGGGCGCAGCTCCGCCTATCTCACATTTCGGCGCAAAGAGGATTGAAGCTTCGGATCGTCAGGGGACGGGCGTGAGCTTCGGCTTGCGCCCGAAGGGCACGAGGCCCAGCACCAGCGCGCAACCGGCGATGATCACGGCGGCGCCAGCGATTTGTATCGCAGTGATCGGCTCGTCGAGCACGACGGCACCGATAAGAACGGCAACCACCGTCACCGCGAATTCGACGCTGATGGCGCGGGTCGCGCCGATCGAGGCAACAAGCCGGAAATAGGTAACGTAGGTCAGCGCGCTCATGACGCAGGCGAGCACGAGAAGCGCACCCACATCCGTCAAAGAGGGCAGCCTCGGAACCGGGATTGCCAGCAGAAGCGGTAGCGTCATGATGCCGCCGGAGAGAAACGCGCCGATCGTGACCTCCAGCGAACCAATGCCCCGCAAGCGGTGACTTGCAAAGTTGCTGCCGAAGGCGGCGCAGAAGGCACTGAAGAGCGAGGCGGCGCAGCCGAGCAGGAAATCCGGCGTGACGGGTACTGCGGGAAAACCGACCAGAAGCACGATGCCGATCGTACCGACAAGAAGGCCGAGCAGCCCCTGTGTCCGCATGCGCTCAAGCTTCCAGAGATGCGCGATGACCATGGAGAAGAGCGGGATCGCGGCGACGAGAATGGCGGCCATCGCCGTTCCGATGCGCGGCGTCGCATAGGAAAGTCCGATCAGTTGCCCGGCAACCGTGGTCGAACCGACGATGACGAAGGGCAGCGGACGCGCGCCGAAATCAAGCGCGCGGCGACGAAGAGCAGCGAAGACGAGAAGCGTGCCGCCGGCAACAAGGCTCCGTAACGTGACCGCACCCACCCAGCCGAAGGCATCGACCACGTGCAGGAGCACGAGGAACGAAAGCCCCCAGGCAATGGCGAGGAACAGATAGGCGGCGACGTCATGCTTCTTCATGCCATCCGGTTATCCGATGGCAATGAGGACGGCAAAGACTTTTGCTGGGGACGTTTGGGACGCCGCTATAGCCGGGTTCAATGGCTGCGGCGTCGTGTGCGGCTTCGAAAAGAGGGGTTCATCGCCCGCAGATCGGAGCCGTCTCGATGATCAGTGAAGCGTGACCGTTTTCAGGTCGTCTTCGGCAGCCTTGAAAAAGGTGCTGGAACGGTTGTCTGTGAGAAGGATGGGCGTACCATCGGCGCCGAAAAGGGCCCAGAGGTCCAGTCCCGGTTCCATGCTGGGTGCTTCGGGGAAGCAGCGCGAGACCTCGTCAGACCGCATTTTCCGGATGTAACCGACTTCACCTGCACCAAGATGTGCCAGGTCGGTTTTCGACAAATGGCTGCTGACGTGCTTCAATCCCATGAACTCTCTCCTCGTTGCCGCACGAACCCTTCGTCAGAAAGATCACGCGACATAAGATTATGTTTTCATGCGAGGATTGGCGAAATTCGCAACCAGGGTCGCCAGCCTTGCAGCCGGCGAGGTCACCTTGCCGGTGAGCTCACTCTGAGACCAAAATGTTAATTTTCTTTACCATACGAACAGGTTCTGGACGAATGAGGTCGACAGAAAGCAGTCCGTTGCGCAATTCGGCCTTCATGACTTCCATGCCCTCGGCAAGCACGAACATGCGCTGGAACTGACGCGCCGCGATGCCGCGATGGAGATAATCGCGCTCTTCAGCATCGCTCTGGCGACCGCGAATGACAAGCTGGTTCTCGTCGATCGTGACCTCGAGATCGTCTTCCGCAAAGCCGGCCACGGCGAGCGTGATCCGCAAGCGTTCCGGCTCTTCCGCCGTCCCTCCGCGCACACGCTCGATATTGTAGGGAGGATAGCCGTCATTGCCCTTGGCGACGCGTTCGAGCGTCTTCTCCATGGCATCGAAACCCAGCATCAGCGGGCTCGTGAAAGGTGTCAGGCGGCTCATATCTCGTCCTTGCAAACCTCAAGCGACCGATAACGCGAACCCGCGATGCGGCATCCGCGCTGGATATATGGGGTGCACCTCCGCCGCGCGCAAGCCGCCTTGCGCCCCTCTCCGCACGAATCGATCTGGCCCGGAAGCGACCCTTACCGCCTCGCGGGAATCGTTCTATGGATGGGAACTATCGACAGCAGGATAAGGATATCCCCGTGGCCGCACCCGCCAAGATCATCATCGACACGGACCCCGGACAGGACGATGCCGCAGCCATCATGCTGGCGCTCGCAAGCCCGGAAGCGCTCGACGTTATCGGGATAACGACCGTCGCAGGCAATGTGCCGCTCAGCCTTACCGCCCGCAATGCCCGAATCATCTGCGAGCTTTCAGGCCGCCCGGACGTGAAGGTCTATGCCGGCGCGGACAGGCCGCTCTTGCGCGCCCTCGTGACGGCCGAGCACGTCCATGGCTCCACCGGCCTCGACGGCACTGTTCTTTCCGAGCCCACCATGCCGCTGCAGAAGATGCATGCCGTGGACTTCATCATCGACACGCTTCGCACGGAGCCTGAGGGAACCGTGACCCTCTGCACGCTGGGCGCCCTGACCAACATCGCTCTGGCACTTCAGAAAGCGCCCGAGATTGCAGGACGGGTAAAGGAGCTGGTGATGATGGGCGGCGGCTTCTTTGAGGGCGGCAACATCACGCCGGCCGCGGAGTTCAACATCTACGTCGATCCCGATGCCGCCGATATCGTCTTCAAATCCGGCATGCCCATCGTCATGATGCCGCTCGACGTGACGCACAAGGTGCTGACGCTGAAAACGCGCGTCGATCGTATTCGCGCCATCGGCCGCCCGGCGGCTATCGCCATGGCGGAAATGCTCGACTTCTTCGAGCGCTTCGATATCGAGAAATACGGCAGCGATGGCGGGCCGTTGCACGACCCGACCGTGATCGCCTATCTGCTCCGGCCCGAGCTCTTCTCGGGCAGGGACTGCAACGTGGAGATCGAGACAACGTCCGACCTGACGGTGGGAATGACGGTCGTTGACTGGTGGCAGGTCACGGGCCGTCCTCAAAATGCGAAAGTCATGAAGGATGTTGATGCCGACGGCTTCTTCGATCTTCTGACGGAGCGGCTTGCACGCCTTTGAGTACGATAAGGTCAACGAAAAAGCCGCGCGATCCAGACGGATGCGCGGCTTTAAAGACCGTTGATGTTTCTGGCGCTTAACGCCACCACGACCGTGGCTCGGGCTCGCTCGAAGAGCCGAGGATATAACCAACGGCCATTCCGATGGCTGTCGCTAGGACAACTACGCCGGCGATGCCTGTCGGGTGTTCTCTTGCCACATCCGCAACAGCGCGGCTCTCGGCCTTCACCTGAGCCACTGCCTTCTTCGCGTAGGGCGCTGCGGCGTCATAGGCTTCTGCCGCCTTCTCGCGCGTGTCGCTATAGGCGCGTGCACTTTGCGAGGAAACGATCTTTGTCAGGCGCGCCACTTCTTCGCGAAGGGCGCTGACATCTTCACTGGCGGAATTGAAAGACATTTCGGGTTCTCCTTGTCTACCGAACGCTAAACTCCGTCGGACAAGGATTGGTTCCGGTCGGCGCGCGCCACAGGAACCGGGAGGCTTGCGATGCCTTTCAGAGAGCAGCATCCACGGCGCTGGCCAGAGGTATAGCGGGCTGCGCCCCCGGCTTCAGGCAGGCGAGCGAGCCGGCGACCGCCGCGCGGCGAAGGGCCGTTTCGAACGGCAGTCCCGCATCGAGCCCGGCCGCGAGGTAGCCGCAGAACGTGTCGCCGGCCCCAACCGTATCGACCGGCTCGATCACGAGGCCGTTCGCCGCATACATCTCGCCCTCGTGCATGGCGACGACGCCGTCTGCGCCGAGCGTGACGATGACCGTCTGGCCCGTTTCGGCGCTGAGTGCGCGGATGGCCGACTGGCGCTCCTCCGGCGATAACCGGTCACGCCCGGCAAGGCGCTCGAACTCGGTTTCGTTGGCCACCACGATATCCGCCATGCGTCCGAGCGCCGCTGCATGCTCGGTCAAAGGTGCGATGTTGATGATCGAGCGGACGCCGCGCTCGCGGGCGGCAAGAAGCGCCCCTTCGACGGCGTCAGGCGGGACTTCGAGCTGCAGCACCAGCGTATCCTGCGGCGTCATCGTCTCGATGGCGGCAAGCGCATCCGCCTCGTTGACGGTGCCGTTCGCGCTGGCGACGACAACGATCACGTTCTCGCCGTCTCCGCCGACCAGAATATGCGCGGTACCCGTCGGCTCGCTCGCGGTTTTCACCAGCGACAGATCGGTGCCCGCCTCCTTCATGAGGCCAAGGGCGGATTCGGCAAAGGCGTCCCATCCGACGGCACCCGCCATGCGAACGGAGGCTCCTGCGCGTGTTGCGGCCAGCGCCTGGTTCGCGCCCTTGCCGCCGGCCGCCGTGGTGAAGCTGTTGCCCGTCACTGTTTCGCCTGGTTTCGGCAGGCGCGCCGTGGTGGCGATAAGGTCCATGTTGATGGAGCCGAAAACGGTGATCATGCAATGCCTCCCGAATGCGCCGCGTCGGGCGGCGTGTGTAAGCGGGACACTGCCCGACGCCCTCAGTCCTCGTCAACCACTCTCAGCTTCAGCGAGCCGATGCGGCTGCCGGGTGCCGGTGCCTGCCCGGGCTGCGCTCCGTCCGGCGCGGGGTCCGCAGCGGCGGCACCTGCGCTCTCCTGCAGTTCCAGCGCCTCGATCTTGGCGCCACGACGCTTCAGCTTGTCGGACGAAATCAGGATGTCGTCGACATCCTTCTGCGTGGTGGTGAAGTGTCCATGCAGCTTGCGCACCCGCTCGTCGAGCCGTGACAGATCTTCCATCAGTCGCACCACTTCACCCTGGATCAGATGGGCTTGCTCGCGCATGCGATGGTCGCGCAGGATCGCCTGGATGACCTGGATGGAGAGCAGCAGCAGAGACGGCGAGACGATGACGACCCGCGAACGGTGCGCCTTCTGCACGATGCTCTCGAAATGTTCGTGGATGTCGGCGAAGATCGACTCGGATGGCACGAACAGAAAGGCCGTATCCTGTGTCTCGCCGGGGATCAGGTACTTCCCGGCGATATCCTTGATATGCACCTCCATGTCGCGCCGGAAGAGGAGCGACGCCTGTCGCTTCAGCTCCGGGGTCTGTGTCGCACGCATGGCATTCCATGCCTCCAGCGGAAACTTCGCATCGATCGCAAGTCCCGGCTGCCCGTTCGGCATGCGGATGATGCAGTCGGGCCGCGAGGCGTTCGAAAGGGTTGCCTGGAATGTGTAGGCGCCCTGCGGCAGTCCATCGGCGATGATCGTTTCCATGCGCGCCTGCCCGAAGGCGCCGCGGGTCTGCTTGTTGGCAAGAATCTGTTGCAGCCCGGCCATGTCCTTGGCCAGCGACTGAATGTTCGTCTGGGCCGTGTCGATGACGGCCAGCCGCTCCTGCAGCGTGCGCAGGTTTTCATGCGTCTGCCGTGTCTGTTCGGTGATCGAAGCACCGATGCGCTGCGTCATTCCGTCGATGCGCTGGTTGATCGACTGGTTCAGTTCGTATTGCCGCGTCCCGAAAATGTCGGCGATGGCGGCAATCCGGCCCTGCATCTCGGTCTGCGCCTGGATCAGCGCGGCCATCTGCTCCTGCGCCGTGTCGACTTTGGCAGCGGCCCTGTGTCGAAAAGCAGCGAACATGACCAGCGCGGAGAGAACCAGCAGGCTGGCGAGCAGCCACGCGAAAACGGTTGCCGAAAGGCCTGTCGCGTTGGCGGCTGCGAGCATGATATCGGCGGGCGAGAGAGCGTTCATGGCGCGACTGTAGCGAAATTTAACGCCAAATCCAGATCAAATCGTGAACATAATCTTGATCAGCGGAAGTTTCCGCGCGAAAATCAGCGCAAATTCCCGCTGGCCGAATTCCATCGCCAGAAAAGATCGGCTATCACGACGCCATGACGATCAAGCCCCTCATCATCCTGCCAGATCCCCTGCTTCGCCAGATTTCCGCGCCCGTCGAGCGTGTCGATGACGAGGTGCGCCGCGTGGCCGACGACATGCTGGAAACCATGTACGACGCACCGGGCATCGGGCTTGCGGCGATCCAGATCGGCCTTCCCCGTCGCCTTCTGGTGATCGACCTTGCCAAGGAGGGTGACGAGGCAGCGCCACAGGTCTTCATCAATCCGGAGATCCTCACCTCGACCGACGAGCGTTCGGTCTATGAGGAAGGCTGCCTGTCGATCCCGGATTATTACGCCGAGGTCGAGCGTCCCGCAGGCATTACCCTGCGCTATCTCGATCGCGAGGGCCATCAGCAGGAAATCACGGCGGATGGGCTGCTCGCCACTTGTCTGCAGCACGAGATCGACCACTTGAACGGTGTGCTGTTCATCGACCATATCTCAAAGCTGAAGCGCGAGATGGTCGTGCGCAAATTCACCAAGGCCGCCAAGACCCGCGGTTCGAAGGCGATCTGATCGGGGCGGGCCGCCGTCGATGATGGCCCCGACCGCGCTATCGAGGGAGGCCGTCATGCCGCTGCGTATCGTTTTCATGGGAACGCCGGAGTTCTCGGTGCCGACGCTTGCCGCGCTGGCGCAAGCCGGCCACAAAATCGTTGCCGTCTACACCCAGCCCCCGCGCCCCGGCGGCCGGCGCGGTCTCGACCTGCAGAAGTCTCCCGTGCATCAGGCCGCGGAACTGCTCGGCATCGAGGTCCGCACACCGCAGAACTTCAAGGCCGATGAGGACCGCGAAGCGTTTCGCGCGCTGGATGCCGACGTGGCCGTGGTCGTTGCTTATGGCCTGCTCCTGCCGGAGGCCATCCTGTCGGGCACGCGCCTTGGCTGTTACAATGGCCATGCCTCCCTGCTGCCGCGCTGGCGCGGTGCGGCCCCCATTCAGCGGGCGATCATGGCGGGCGACCGGGAAACCGGGATGATGGTCATGAAGATGGAAAAGGGGCTCGATACCGGCCCCGTGGCCCTGACGAGCCTCGTCACCATCGGCCCCGACATGACAGCGGGCGAACTGCATGACAAGCTCATGGTGCGCGGCGCAGCCCTGATGCGCGAAGCGATGGAGAAGCTGGAGGCTGACGATCTGCCCCTGACCCCGCAGCGCGAGGACGGCGTCCTCTACGCCGCCAAGATCGCCAAAGGCGAAACCCATATCGATTTTTCCAAGCCGGCGCAGGAGGTCCACGATCACATTCGAGGTCTCTCGCCATTTCCGGGTGCCTGGTTCGAACTCGACATCGCCGGCAGGCGCGAGCGTGTCAAAGTGCTTGCCTCCACCATCGAGACGGCCGGCGGCGAGACGGGCACGGCGCTCTTCGACGATCTGACGATCGCCTGCGGGGATGGCTCCATCCGCCTCACACGGTTGCAAAAGGCAGGCGGCAAGGTTCTGCCTGCCGATGAGTTCCGGCGCGGCACGCCGGTTCCCGCCGGCACGAGGCTGTTCTGAATGCCGCGCTTCCGGCTTCTGGTGGAGTATGACGGATCGCCCTATGTCGGCTGGCAACGGCAGGATAACGGGCGTTCCGTGCAGGGCGCCATCGAGGCCGCAGTCCTGCGCCTGACGGGCGAGACGGTGTCGGTCCGCGGCGCGGGGCGCACCGACTCCGGCGTTCACGCGCGCGGGCAGGTGGCGCATACCGATCTCACCCGTGACTGGCCGGCGGAAACGCTGCGCAATGCGCTGAATGCCCATCTCGGCCAGCATGGCGAACGTGTCGCGATTCTGGATGCCGAGCCCGTGCCGGAAACATTCGACGCACGATTCTCCGCGCTTCGCCGCCACTACCTCTACCGCATTATCTGCCGCCGCTCGCCTTTGGCGCTGGAAGCCAAACGCGCATGGTGGGTGGTGAAGGAGCTCGATGCGGGGCTGATGCACGAGGCGGCGCAGACACTGGTCGGCCGGCATGACTTTACCACGTTCCGCTCTGTCCACTGCCAGGCCAACAGCCCTGTTCGCACGCTCGACCGGCTGGATGTGACGCGGGACGGCGATGTGATCGAGATCCGTGCGACGGCCCAGAGTTTCCTCCACAACCAGATCCGCTCGCTGGCGGGCACGCTGAAGATGGTGGGCGAGGGGAAGTGGCCGGTGGAACGGGTGCGTGCCGCACTCGAGGCCTGTGATCGCAAGGCCTGTGGCCCGGTCGCTCCGCCGGATGGGCTTTATTTCATGCAGGTGGACTACTGATGGGCGCTATGCCGGCAGAAGCCCGAAGCTGCGCTGCAGCACCTCGCCGATCATCAGCGACGGCAGGATGAACAGCGCGGAGAGCGTTGCGGCCAGCAACGTCTGGTCGCCACCCGTGATCACCTTCAGCACCCGGAAGATTGCGATGATGATGGCGATAAGGGCTATCAGCGACAGCATGCCCGTCAGGCCTTCGCTGCCGGGTATGACCAGCCGGATGGCCGCCGGAAAGGCCATGCCGTAAAAGGTCGGGATCGACAGCCAGTTGGTGACGACGATGATCGCGCCCAGCGCCTGCCCATAGCCGAGCGGCCGGGCGAGCATGACGATCAGCAGGATCGGCAGGATCCACGTCGCGACATCCACGATGAAGAGCTTGGCGATGAAGGCGAGACCCGCCGTCGAGCCATCGGGCATGTTGGCGAGGTAGAACATGCGCCACGCCGACCAACTGACGGCCATGGCCGGCAGGCACCAGAGAATGGCCGCGAAAGAGCGCCAGACGCCGGAGGCGCTGAGGTCCAGCCAGTCGATGCCTTCCGGCTTGCCCAGCACCAGCATCCAGACGCCCTTGAGGTAGATACCGATCTCGTCAAGCTGCGGCATTGTCGAACCAGCGTTCGAGAAAGGCGAGGTAGATGCCGGTCAGCGTTTCCAGGTCGGCAACGGAGACGCGCTCGTCCACCATGTGCATTGTCTGGCCCACAAGCCCGAATTCCACCACCGGGCAGTGATCCTTGATGAAGCGGGCGTCCGAGGTGCCGCCTGTGGTGGAAAGCGCCGGCTGGCGCCCGGTCACGGCCTCGACGGCGGACGAGAGCGACGAGATGAGCTGGTTGCTGCGCGTCAGGAAGACGTGGCTCGGACGCTCGCTCCACACGAGATCGTAGCGAACGGGATCGCGGCCCGGCCGGAGCGGGCCGTCGGCGGCTGCCCGGTCGAGCCGCGCGATGATCTCCGCCTTCAGGCTGTCGGCGTCCCAGGTGTCGTTGAAGCGGATGTTGAAGCGGAAGGTCGCGCGCGCCGGGATGACGTTGACGGCGGGATTGCCGACGTCGAGGCTGGTGACCTCGAGGTTCGACGGCTGGAAGTTCTCCGTGCCTGCGTCGAAGGGCGGATCCATGAGGTCGGTCGCAAGCTGCAGCGCACCGCGCACCGGACTGTCCGCCAGATGCGGATAGGCGGCATGGCCCTGCACGCCGTGAACCATGACGGTGCCCGACAAGGAGCCGCGTCGGCCGATCTTGATCATGTCGCCGAGCCGGTCGGGATTGGTCGGCTCGCCGACGATGCACGCGTCCCAGCGCTCGCCGCGCGCCTTCGCCCAGCCGAGCAGCTTGGTGGTGCCATTGATGGCGGGGCCTTCCTCGTCCCCCGTGATCAGCAGGGAGATGGCCCCTTTGGGCGCTCCATGTCGATCGACGTAACGGGCGACGGCCGCGATGAAGCAGGCGATGCCCCCCTTCATGTCGACGGCGCCGCGGCCGTACATCATGCCATTCTCAATAGCGGCGGAAAAAGGCGGATGCGTCCACGCCGCCTCATCGCCGACAGGCACGACGTCGGTGTGTCCGGCAAACAGCAGGTGCGGACCGCCGGGATGATCGCCAGAATGGTCGCTTGAACTGCCGAGCCGGGCGTAGAGGTTCTCGATATCCGGCGTCCCCTCTTCCTGTGCGAGCACACGGTCCACTGCAAAGCCGAGCGGCGCCAGCATGGCATCCAGCACCCCGAGCGCACCGCCTTCGGCAGGCGTCACGGATGGGCAGCGGATGAGGGCGGCGAGATTGGCCGTGGGATCGCTGGAAGAAGGCGCGGAAGAGGAAGGAGTGGCGGATGCGGGATCGGCAAGGGACATGAAGGCAGCCTGTTGATTCCGAAAAGATGTAGCCGATCGTTCCCCGGCTGTCACGGCAGTTCGCATATGCAGCAACGGATTGCCTATACGCGCCAAATAGGGTATCCCCCTATGCTATGTCGCATCTTTCGAAGAACAAAGCCAAGCTGATTGCCCGGGTCCGTCGCCTCAAGGGGCAGCTGGAGGCGATCGAACGCGCGCTGGAAGCGGATGAGCCCTGCGGCGCCGTCCTCAATCAGGTCGCCTCCGTCCGCGGTGCCGTCACCGGACTGACGGCCGAGCTGATCGAGGACCACATCCGCAACCATGTAGCCGACCCCGATACGGATGCCGATCCCGAGCGGGCGAGGGGCGCTGCAGATCTGATCGAGGTGATGAGGACCTATCTGAAATGACCGACAACCGCCTTTCAAGCCCCCATGACCACGTCTTTCTCGGTCGTGACCACGCCCGCAACGAGCGCCGCACATGGATCGTCATCGCGCTGACCGCGAGCATGATGATCGCGGAAATTGTCGCCGGCACCGCCTTCGGTTCCATGGCGCTGGTGGCGGATGGCTGGCACATGTCCACCCACGCGGCCGCCATGCTCATCACCGCGCTCGCCTATGTCTATGCCCGCCGCAATGCCCGAAATCCGCGCTTCACCTTCGGCACAGGCAAGCTCGGCGACCTCGCAGGCTTTGCCAGCGCCATCGTTCTGGCTCTCGTCGCTTTGTTCATCGCGTGGGAAAGCGCGCTCCGGCTCTGGTCGCCGGTGTCGATCGACTTTCATCAGGCGATCGCCGTTGCAGCCCTCGGTCTTGCCGTCAATCTCCTGTGCGCGTGGTTGCTGGGTGGCGACCATCATCACGGGCACGGCGATCATGGTCATCATCAACATGGCGGTCATCACCATGACCTCACCCATGGCCACGACCACGCCCAACACGACCATCCGCACCACGATCATCATGCCAAAGCCTCGCAGCACACGGATAACAATCTGCGCGGTGCCTACCTGCATGTTCTCGCAGATGCCCTGACCTCGGTGCTGGCCATCGCCGCGCTCGTTCTCGGCAGCCTTTACGGCTGGCTGTGGCTCGACCCCGCGATCGGCATCGTCGGCGCGCTCGTCATCGCCCGCTGGTCGCTCGGCCTCCTGCGCGACAGCGGCTCGGTCCTGCTCGATTACGTTCCCGCAGGCGAAGATCTGCCCGACGACATCCGGCACGTCATCGAAGCTGACGATGTCAGCATCACGGACCTGCACGTCTGGCAACTCGGCCCCGGCCATCACGGCGCCATCATCGCGCTGAAAGCGGCAGACCCGAAGCCCCCTGCCTTCTACCGCGCACAACTGGCGCATATTGCCGAGCTTTCGCATGTCACGATCGAAGTCGAAGCGGCCGAAGTCAAAGCAGCCTGAACGTACGCATGATGACGCTGGACCTGCGCTTGCCTTGCACTAGCTGTAGGCCGACACACGAATAACGATCCACTTCGACAGGATGGGAACGACCATGCGCTACAACCAGCTTGGCAATACCGGCCTCTTCGTCTCCGAACTGTGCCTGGGGACGATGACCTTCGGCTCGGCGGACGATCCGCGATGGGGGCCGATCGCCGATGTGGATCAGGACGCTGCCGACCGCATCGTCGAGCGGTCGCTCGCCGCCGGCATCAACTTCATCGATACAGCCGATGTCTATTCCTTCGGCCAGTCCGAGCGACTGCTGGGACAGGCGCTGAAGAACAATGCAGTCGCCCGCAAGGATGTGATCATCGCCACCAAGGTCTACGGCGTGATGAGCGACAGGCCCAACGACCGCGGCGCTTCCCGCGGCCACATCATGGACTCGGTCGAGGCCAGTCTGGAGCGGCTGCAGACCGACCATATCGACCTCTACCAGATCCACGCCACCGATCCCGTCACGCCGATCGACGAGACCCTGCGTGCGCTCGACGATCTCGTCTCGCGCGGGCTCGTCAGGTATATCGGCGTCTCCAACTGGCAGGCCTGGCGGATCGCCAAGGCCCTCGGCATCTCCGAGCGCAAGGGTTACGCGCGCTTCGATAGTCTTCAGGCCTATTACTCGATTGCAGGGCGGGACCTCGAGCGGGAGCTTGCTCCCTTGCTGCTGGAGGAAAAGCTCGGCCTTATGGTCTGGTCGCCGCTGGCCGGCGGGCTTCTGTCCGGCAAATATGGCCCGGGAGCGCCCGGAAATGGCGAGGGCCGCCGCGCGACCTTCGACTTCCCGCCTGTCGATAAGGACCGTGCATGGGCCTGCGTCGCCGCGATGCGCGAGGTCGGGGAAAAGCATGGCGTGAGCGTTGCCGAGGTCGCGCTCGCCTATATCCTCGCCAAGCCCTTCGTCAGCACCGTCATCATCGGCGCCAAGCGGCTGGAGCAGCTGGAGCAGAACCTGAAGGCCACCGAGGTCCGGCTGGACGCCGGCGATCTCGACCGTCTGGACGCGGTCAGCGCACTCGCTCCGGAGTATCCCGGCTGGATGCTGGAGCGGCAGGGCGCCAACCGGCGCCCGGAGCCTTTCAAAGGTTAGGCAACCCGACCGAACGGAGCATCTTTGGACAGATGCTCCGCTGTGGCCATTGCTTGTGGGTGTGTGAAGGGTTACCCTCCCAACCACGTCAAATGTTCTGTTTCCCGAGAGTATACCGTTGCCCGATCTGGCCGCCGAATCCGTCGATATCGTCTCCAGGATCGATGCCGTACCGAAAGTTCTCGATGTCGTCTGCCGCGTGACCGGCATGGGCTTTGCCGCCGTAGCCCGCGTCACGGAAAGCCGGTGGATTGCCTGCGGCGTTCTCGACACGATCGACTTCGGCCTTTCCCCGGGCAAGGAACTCGCCGTCGAGACGACCATCTGCAACGAGATCCGCGGTCATCGCGAGGTGGTCATCATTGAAAATGTGGCCGAAGACCCGAATTTCTGCACGCATCACACGCCTGCCCAGTATGGTTTCCAGAGCTATATCTCAGCTCCGATCGTTCTCTCCGATGGTTCCTTCTTCGGCACGCTCTGCGCCATCGATCCCGCGCCGAACAAGATCGATACGCCGGCTATCATCGAGATGTTCCGGCTGTTTGCCGAACTGATCGGCTTCCATGTCGATGCTCATCGCCAGATGGAGCAGGACCGCCACGCCAACGAGTTGCGCGAACAGTTCATCGCGGTTCTCGGCCATGATCTCCGCAATCCACTGGCTTCGATCGACGCGGGCACGCGCATGCTGGCCCGCACCGATCTCAGCGACAAGTCGAAGACGGTCGTGGATCTCATGCGCGCCAGCGTGGTGCGCATGTCGGGCCTCATCGACAACGTGCTGGACTTTGCCCGCGGGCGACTGGGCGGCGGACTGGCCGTGGAGCAGGCCGAGCGCGTGCCGCTGCGGCCGGTTCTGGAGCATGTGGTCGCGGAACTGACCATCGCCAATCCCGGCCGGGCGATCGAGACGGATTTCAGCGATTGCCTCGTGCGGTGCGACGAGGGCCGTATGGGCCAGCTCGTTTCCAACCTCGTTGCAAACGCGCTGACGCATGGCAACGCCGATAGCCCGATCCGGGTGAAAACGGCAGAGGTCGGGCCGGAGTTCGTCGTCAGCGTCAGCAATTCAGGCAAGCCGATTCCGCAGGCCGTGCAGCGCGATCTGTTCAAGCCCTTCGTGCGGGCGACGGTCGAGCATGGACGCGAAGGCCTGGGCCTCGGGCTCTACATTGCCTCGGAGATCGTCAAGGCGCATGGCGGCAGGATCGAGGTCACGTCGAACGAAGCGGAAACCTGCTTTACCTGCCGGATTCCGCTTCGCTGAACAGCGTCTCCGATGTTTGCGCTCAGTCGCGCAGCAGCTCGTTGATCCCCGTCTTGGAGCGGGTCTTCTCATCCACGCGCTTCACGATCACGGCGCAGTACAGTGCCGGCGCCGGCTGGCCGTTGCCCATGACCTTGTCGGATGCCAGCGCGCCAGCGACCACGACAGAGTAGGGCGGCACTTCGCCATAAGTGATCTCGCCGGTGGCGCGATCGACGATCCGGGTGGACTTGCCGATGAAGACGCCCATGCCGAGCACCGAGCCTTCCCGGATGATGCAGCCTTCCACGACTTCGGAACGCGCGCCGATGAAGCAGTTGTCCTCGATGATCGTCGGGCCGGCCTGCATCGGCTCCAGCACGCCGCCGATGCCGACGCCGCCGGACAGGTGCACATGGGCACCGATCTGGGCGCAGGAGCCGACGGTGGCCCAGGTATCGACCATCGTGCCCTCGCCGACATAGGCGCCGAGGTTGACGAAGGACGGCATCAGGATGGCGTTCGGCGCGATATAGGCCGAGCGGCGCACGACGCAGTTCGGCACGGCGCGGAAGCCGGCGTTCTCGAACTCGTTCGCGCTCCAGCCGTCGAACTTGGAAGGCACCTTGTCCCACCAGGTCGAGCCACCCGGGCCACCCTTGACGATTTCCATCGGGTTGAGCCGGAAGGAGAGAAGAACCGCCTTCTTCAGCCACTGGTTGACGGTCCAGTTGCCGTCGGATGCGCGCTCCGCGACGCGAACCTTGCCGCTATCCAGAAGATTGAGCGCCGTTTCCACGGCGTCGCGCACCTCGCCTTTCGTGCCCGTCGTCACCGCGTCGCGGTTGTCGAAGGTGGTCTCGATCGTGGAAGCGAGAAAGGCAAGATCGTGGGAGGTCATCGCAAATCCTAAAAGTCCGGGCTGTTTCCAACGCTGTAGAGCATGATGCCCGAGATTTGAAGCGTTTTTCGGTTGCGGCGCACCGGGAGGCACGGTCTATGTCTCGGGATCGTAAGTGATGAGATTCGCCGGCCGTTGCCGCGGCAGGCGCTGGAGACGAGACCCGATGACACGGATGAAGAAGCGAAATTTGCGGCGCAAGGACGGGGTGTGGGATCCGCTTGCAGACAGCGCGCAGGCACGAACCCGTGCCGCCAGTGTCGAAAAGACGCCGCAATCGCTCTCGCCGTCCTATCGTCTCGCTTATGCCGACGCGGATTTCCTCTGCCGCGAGGAGTTGCGGCCGATCCGCCTTCAGCTTGAATTGCTGAAGACCGAGATGGCATTGTCCGAACGCGGCATCACCTCCACCGTCGTCATGTTCGGCGGCGCCCGCATTCCCGAGCCGGGCAAGGACGCGTGGGCTGCGAAAAACGAGACGCAGCGCAAAAACCTGACCGCGGCCTCGGTCTACTACGACGAAGCCCGCAAGTTCGCGCGGCTCTGCTCGGAGCATTCGGCACAGTCCGACTACAAGGAATTCGTCGTCGTCACGGGCGGGGGGCCGGGTGTCATGGAGGCGGGCAACCGAGGAGCGGCCGATGTCGGCGCGCCGTCCATCGGGCTCAACATCGTGCTGCCGCACGAGCAGGCGCCGAACCCCTACGTCACGCCGGACCTCAGCTTCAACTTTCACTATTTCGCGATCCGCAAGATGCACTTCCTCGTGCGTGCCAAGGCCGTTACGGTGTTTCCGGGCGGTTTCGGCACGCTGGACGAACTGTTCGAAACGATGACGCTGATGCAGACCGGGCGCATGGCGCTGGTGCCGCTCATCCTGTTCGGGGAGGCATTCTGGCGTTCGATCCTGGATTTCGATGCACTCGCCGCCTTCGGCACCATCGCGCCTGATGATGTCGATCTGATCCAGTTTGTCGATACCGCCGACGAGGCCTGGGACATCATCGCCCGCTTCTACGGCAGCGTCGATCCCGCATCCCTGCCGCTGGCATCCGGCGAGCGATAAGGTACTTCGTCGCGCCAAGCGAAGAGGCAACAAGTTGGTCCGGCCCGCGTTCTCCTCGGTCACGAAGAGGAGCCTCAGGCCATGACCAACAAGAACCTTTCCGAACTCGCCGAAAAGATGCGCGACATCGATATCTGCATGCTCTCCACCCATACCGATGGTGGCGCGATCGCCGGCCGGCCGATGAGCAACAACCGCGACGTCGAGTACGACGGCACGTCCTATTATTTCACGCTGGAAGACACGCGTACGGTGGATGACATCAAGGCAGACCCCAAGGTCGCGTTGGCCTTTCAGGGCGCCAAGGCCTTCCTGGTAGCCGTCGAAGGCAAGGCGGACCTCGTTCGTGACAAGGACGCCTTCAAGGAACACTGGTCCGCGGATATCGACAAGTGGTTCGCCGACGGCATCGACACCGAAGGCCTCGTGCTCATCAAGGTCGTGGCGGAGCGCGCCCACTACTGGGACGGCGAGGACGAAGGCGAGGTCACCCTGTAACCCTCGGGACGCAAGACCTGTCAAAACGAAAAATGCCCCGTTTCCGGGGCATTTCTGTGTGAACGGCTGGGGATTTATACCTTTGCCTAGATCTTCCGGGTAAGGTCGGCCGCGTCGATGAAGCCATCACCGTTCGCGTCCCGCTTCTGGAAGCGCTCACCTGCCGCCGACGTAACCTCCGCCAAGGAGAGCGAGCCGTTCTTGTCGGTGTCGGCACGCTTGAACATGCGGGGACCCATGGCCGGGATCATGGTCGGGCGGAGTTCCTGAAGCTTGGCGCGCGCTTCCTGACGCTCAGGACCCTTGTCAGATTTGCGCATCTCGGCACGCGCCGCCTTGAAAGCCTCGCGCTTGGCCTTGACTTCGTCCTGCGTTACCTGCCCGTTCTTGTCCGCATCGAAGGCTGCGAAGGCACGCGATGCCGCGGCTTCGGCTTCGCTGCGTGAAACCTTGCCGTCCTTGTCCGTATCCAGCTGCTTGATCGTCCACTCGGCGCGCTGCTCGCGCGTCGGGCCGTTATGCTTGGCGGCAAATGAGGGCGTTGCCAGGGTCGAGGCGGCGATGGCGATGGCGGAAAAGCCGAGGATGAGGGTCTTGCTTGTCATGGGTCGTCCTTGTCTGGGCGCATGCGCCATCGTCCTGAAAGGCAGGATGTGGCTGCATGCCGTGCTTGGGGGATGCGGTGCCGCTTTATACCAGGGCTGACCGCAGCGTGTTCGTCCCTGAGATCAAGGATAGAGGAGACGCCGGCAGGCACCAGTTAAACTTCGGTAATGATGGCCGGGCCTCAGCCTCGAACGCAGGTTCGGTCTCAGGCCGACGGCACAAGACGCCGCAGAAAGCCGGCAAGATCTTCCGTCACGAAATCGATATCTGCGTTCCCGTCCTCGCTCTGCTCCCAGGCCTCTACAAACGTATCTTCGAGGTTCTGCGGCACCAGCAGAACGGTCTTCATGCCCAGCGCCTTGGGCACCGTCAGATTGCGCGGCAGGTCCTCGAACATGGCGGCATGGCGGGTATCGACGCGGTTGAGGCTCATGAACTTGTCATAGGTCGCGCCCGCCGGCTTCGGCACGTAGTCGGCCGCAACGATGTCGAAAATGTCATCGAAGTGATCGAGAATGCCAAGCGCCCGTGCTGCCATCTGCGCATGGATGACGGTGCCGTTCGTGAAGATGAACTTGCGCCCCGGCAGCGCCTTGATCGCGTCACCCAGCTCCGGATCCGGCGGAATGACATTGTAGTCGATGGCATGCGCCTTCTGCAGGAAATCGTTCGGATCGATGCCGTGATGAACCATCAGGCCTTTCAATGTCGTGCCGTGGTCACGGTAATACTGCTTCTGCAGCAGCTTGGCATCGGCAGGCTCCATCTGCAGCAGCTCGGCCACGAAGGCCGTCATGTTACGGTCGATCTGGGAGAACAGGTTGACGCGGTGCGGATAGAGCGTGTTGTCCATGTCGAACACCCACTCTGTGACATGGGCGAAATCGTCGATGGTCGGAAGTCTGTCGATAGATGTCATGAGGGCCTGTTCCGGGAATGCGACGTCGGGCGCCAGAGAAGAGCAGCGGAGAAAGATGCTACGTAAGCTGACAAACTATAAGTGTGCTGCGATAAGGGAACAGCCATGAGAACCATATTCGTCGTTACGCATCCAGAATCCGCGCACCATGTCGAAAAACGCGTCGGAGGATGGTTCGATACCGGTTTGACGAAACGGGGGCAGGCGCAGGCTGGCGCCATCGCGCAAGCGCTCCTCGCGCGGATCGGCAACCGGCCTGTCGAGATCTTCAGTTCCGATTTGCTGCGCGCCTCCGAAACGGCCGACACGATCGCCGATCTGTTCCGAACCGGAATCACGGTCAACCGCGACCTCAGGGAAATGAGCTACGGCGCCGCCGAAGGGCGGCCGCAGGAATGGCTCGACCTTCGGCATGAAGCCATTCCGGAAGATGACCGCCTCGACTATCGCAACAGTCTGACGGGCGGCGAGAGCCGGCGAGAGCTGGCAACCCGCATCTATGGCGCGATGGATGCGATCATGGCCCGTCCCGGCGATTGCCAGATCGTCGTGACCCACGGCTTTGCCTTGACCTTCGTCGTGGCGAAGTGGATCGGCATGCCGATCCACTCGGCCGGCTGGGTCGCTTTCAAGGTCGCGTCGGGCAGCATCACCCATCTCGAACAGGACGATCTGTGGCAGAGCCGGGCGGTCGTGTCGCTCGGCGATATCGACCACCTCGACAAGGTTGCGGACTGACCGCTCAGGGAACGATCAGGGTTCCCGCGCCATGCTCGGTGAAGATCTCGAGCAGCACCGAATGCGCCGTCTTGCCGTTGAGAATGACGACGCCCTGAACACCGGCCTTGATGGCCTCGATGCAGGTCTCGACCTTGGGGATCATGCCGCCGGAAATCGTGCCGTCTGCGATCAGCGCCAGAGCCTCCGCTACGGAGAGCTCCTTGATCAGCTCCTTGTTCTTGTCGAGCACGCCGGGAACGTCCGTAAGAAACAGGAGGCGTGTCGCATTGAGCGCGCCCGCGATGGCGCCAGCGAAGGTATCGGCATTGATGTTGTAGGTCGCGCCGTCGCGGCCGGGAGCGACCGGGGCGATGACGGGAATCATTTCCGACTTCGCCAGGAGATCGAGAAGTGTCCGATCCACCTCGATCACCTCACCGACGAAGCCGAGATCGAGCACGCGCTCGATATTGCTGTCGGGATCGATAACTGTCTTGCGGGCCTTTTCGGCAAAGACCATGTTGCCGTCCTTGCCGCAAAGGCCGATCGCCCATTCGCCGGTCTGGTTGATGAGCGCCACGATCTCCTTGTTGATCGAGCCGGCCAGAACCATCTCGACGATCTCGACGGTCTTCGCGTCGGTGACGCGCAGGCCACCCTCGAACTTCGATTCGATGCCCATCTTGGTCAGCATCGCGCCGATCTGCGGGCCGCCGCCGTGCACGACGATCGGGTTGACGCCGGACTGCTTGAGGAGCGCGATATCGGCGGCGAAAGCCTTGCCGAGTTCCGGATCCCCCATGGCATGTCCGCCATATTTCACGACGATCGTCTTGTTCTCGTAACGCTGCATATAGGGCAGGGCCTGCGCGAGAAGACGGGCCTGAATTTCGCTTTCGGATGGGGACATGTCGGAAACCTTCGGAATCGATGCGGATGCTGTTTAGCGCAAGTTTTTTCTCGGGGGAATGATCGGAAGGTAATATAACGGCATGATGACAGCTGGAAATGGCTGCACGTCACGGCATGTTCGGGCAAACATGAACCCTGCGGCGTAAAACCCATGGAAAATACGCCGAACCATGCGTATGATCCGATCCATCATCCGCTTGGCATGGCCGCGGTTCTAGGCGAGCACATTGACATCATGACGACAGAAAACGCGAAGAGTGGCGATTCCCGCCTCGATCAGGTCATTGCCGGAGAATACGTCCTCGGCGTTCTCTCTCCGGAAGACCGGCAGAAGGTCGAGGCGCGCATGACGCTCGACCGGAACTTCGCAGCCATGGTGGACCATTGGCGGAGCAACATGCTGACGGTCGACCAGACGCCGCGGCCGACCCGCCGCGCGCCGCGCCGCCCGTCTCCCTTCGCCGAACCGATGGCCGTACGGGCCCGCCCTCAGGGTGAACGCGTGCCGGTCTTCAACGTTGCCATCTGGAACTCGGCTGCCTTCTGGCGCGGCGTCGCCTGCATCGCGATTGTCGGCCTCGTGGCAACCGGCGTTTCCCAGTCCGGCCTCTTCGCTCCTTCACCGACCCGTGGTCCGACGACCAGCCTCAGCCTTGCGGGGTCCGATCTGGCGCTGACGGCCCGTTACGACGCCGACAGCGGCCGCCTTCGGCTTGCACCGGTCGCAGCCGCCGCCAGTGCTCCCGGTGTGGCGGATGCAAAGTCTCTCGAAGTCTGGCTCACGCCGGAGGGTGCGGCACCCGTCTCGCTTGGCGTGGTCAATACGAACAGCCATGGCGAGATCGTCGTGCCCAAGGCGGTACGGACACGCCTGCGCGACGGTGCCACTGTCACGCTCAGCCTGGAGCCGGCAGGCGGTTCGCCAACGGGCGCTCCGACCGGCAAGATCCTCAGCAGCGGTATTGTCGGTCGCTAAGGAAAAGGGTGCAGGCATCTGACGATGCTCACGCGGGTTTGATCGGCAGGCTGCTATCTGGACGGTTCAGACAGGCGTAGAACGACCGCGCAGGCTTCACATCGCCTGCAAGGAGGTCCCATGCTCAGCCGCCGCTTCTTTCTCCTGACCGGCACGGCCGGCCTTGCCGCTTTTGCCTTGAAGAACGAGATCGCTCCCTTCGCCGCGGCAGAAACCTTTGCTGTGACGAAGACGGATGCCGAATGGAAGGCGATGCTCGGCGACGAGCAATACCGGATCCTGCGGCACGAAGACACGGAGCGTCCGTTTACGAGCGCGCTCAACGAGGAGAAGCGCAAGGGCACGTTCCAGTGCGCCGGTTGCGCCCTTCCGGTCTATTCCTCCGAGACGAAATTCGACAGCGGCACGGGCTGGCCGAGCTTCTGGCAGGCACTGCCCGATGCTGTGGGAACACGCACCGACACCTCGTTTCTGATGGTGCGGACCGAATGTCATTGCAGTCGTTGTGGTGGCCATCTCGGGCACATCTTCGACGATGGCCCGAAGCCGACCGGAAAGCGCCATTGCATCAATGGCCTGTCGATGACCTTCGTGCCGGGGGCGGCACCAGCCTGATAACCTTCATTGCGGGCGAGACGCGGCAGGCCGGCCGCGCCGCAGGATTGTCAGATCATGTCAGTCCCGGATCGCGGTGAGGATTGCCGCGCGCAATTCGTCAAGGCCATCGCCCTTTTCGGATGAGGTCGCAACGATTTCCGGGAAGGCCGCAGGGCGCTTGCGAATCTTCTCCAGCGTCTCCGCCATCAGATGCGGAACGGCACCCGCCTTGATCTTGTCCGTCTTCGTCAGGACCACCTGATAGGATACGGCGGCCTTGTCGAGCAGCGACAGGACGTCATCGTCGTTCTTCTTGATGCCGTGGCGGCTGTCGATCAGAACATAGACCCGCTTCAGCGTGGCGCGGCCGCGCAGATAGTCGAACACCAGCTTCGTCCAGGCATCCACATGCGCTTTCGGCGCCTGTGCATAGCCATAGCCCGGCATGTCGATCAGCGCCATCGGCGGCAGATCGCCGTCAGCACCCGAATATCCGTCCGGCACGAAATAGTTGAGCTCCTGCGTCCGTCCGGGCGTATTGGAGGTGCGCGCGAGACCCTTCTGCCCCACAAGCGCGTTGATCAGCGAGGACTTGCCGACATTCGAGCGCCCGGCAAAGGCGATCTCCGTCGGCCCTTCGGGCGGCAGGAACTCCATGGAGGGAACGCCGCGAATGAAGATCCAGGGATTGCCGAACATCGGCTTTTCGTCGTTCAGGGCAGTGTCGGTCATCGGCAGGTCCCTCGGGGGCTGAAAAAGAAAACCCCGGGCTTGCGGCCCGGGGCGGGAAGGTCGGTCGCTATTCCGCAGGCTTCGGTTTTCGCGAGAACAGGCCCTTGATATTGTCGAACAGCTCCACCCTGACGCCATGACGCTTCATGATGAAGGCCTGCTGGATCACGGAAAGCGTGTTGTTCCAGGCCCAGTAGATCACGAGACCGGCCGGGAAGCTCGACAGCATGAAGGTGAAGACCACGGGCATCCAGGTGAAGAGCATGGCCTGCGTCGGATCGGGCGGCGTCGGGTTCATGCGCATCTGCAGGAACATGGTCACACCCATGATCAGCGGCCAGACGCCGATCATCAGCGCGTGCGGAACAGCGTATGGCAGGAGACCGAACAGGTTGAAGAGGGACGTCGGGTCCGGCGCGGACAGGTCCTGGATCCAGCCGAAGAACGGCGCGTGCCGCATTTCGATCGTGACGTAAATGACCTTGTAGAGCGCGAAGAACACCGGGATCTGCAGGAGGATCGGCCAGCAACCCGCGATCGGGTTGATCTTCTCTTCCTTGTACAAAGCCATCATGGCCTGCTGCATGCCCATCCGGTCGTCGCCGAACTTCTTCTTCATCTCCTCCATTTTTGGCTGGATCTTCTTCATGTTCGCCATGGACGCATATTGCTTGCTGGCGAGCGGGAAGAAGAGCGCCTTGACGACGATGGTGGTGAGAAGGATGGCGACGCCGAAATTGCCGAAGAAGCGGAAGAAGAAGTCCATCAGCTTGAACATCGGCTTGGTGATAAAGTAGAACCAGCCCCAGTCGATCAGCAGGTCGAACTTCGGAATGTTGTAGCTCGCCTCATAGCCATCGACGAGCGGCACCTGCTTGGCACCGGCAAAAACGAGGTTGTTCAGCGTCGTCGTCTGGCCGGGCGCAACGGTGATGGCATCCTGCTTGTAGTCGGCCTGATAGCGCGGCCGACCGTCCGTGAAGTGCGCAAAACGCGTCTCGTAAGGCGTTGCCTGCGGCGGGACGATGGTTGCCGCCCAGTATTTGTCGGTGATGCCGAGCCAGCCGCCGGTCGTCTTGCCCGGCTGTGCCGGTGCATTGTCCTCGACCTTGCTGTAGCTGACCTCTTCGAGGCCATGCTCGCCGATGACGCCGATAAAGCCTTCATGCAGGACGTAGACGCTCGGTGTGACCGGCTTGTTGAAGCGGGTCACACGACCATAGGTGGACAGCGCGATGGGTGCGCCCGTCGCGTTCTGGATCGTGTCGTCGATCTTGAACATGAAATGATCATCGATCGAGATGACGCGGGTGAAGACCACGCCCTTCTCGTTGGTAAAGGTCAGCGTGACCGGCGTTGCCGTCGTCAGCTTCGCGCCCTCGGGCGCCGTCCAGACGGTGGATGGGCCGGGTACCGCGCCGGTGGAGGCATCACCGACGTAACCGATTTCCGTGAAATAGCCGTCTGGCGTTTCGGCCGGGCTGAAGAGCGTGATGATCGGGCTCTTGTCGTCGACCGTCTCGTGATACTCCCGCAGCTTCAGGTCGTCGAGACGAGCGCCGGTGAGGTTGATCGAGCCGGACAGCGCCTGCGTGTCGATGACGATGCGGGCAGAGCGGGCGATGGCCTCGTCGCGCGAAGCGCCCTGCGGCACGGCGCCGGGAACGGCGGTCGTGGCCGCGCCGGGAATGGCGCCCGGAATCGAGCCATCGGTCGTGGCGGCGGGCGTCTGAGCCTGTTGCTGGGCCTGTTGCTGGGCTTGCACGGCTTCCTGCGCGACGCGTTCACGCTCCATCTTCGGATTGATGTAGAGAAACTGCCAGGCAATGAGGATCAGCACCGACAGGCCGATCGCGATGAAATAGTTGCGGTTCTTGTCCATCATTCTTTCCTGGAGCCGGCCGGCGGCCGTACCTGTTTCTGCCTGCCTTCGGGAGCGCCTTCGATTCGGGCGCCGAGCATCTTTGCCAGTCTGTCGAAGGGGACGCCAAGCACCTCGCGGCGCGCGACAATCACATAATCGTGGCCGGGTTTCATTGCAAACGCGGCTTGGAGTCTGACGGCCTCGCGCAAGCGGCGGCGCATGCGGTTCCGTTCCACCGCATTGCCATGCTTTTTCGTGACCGTGAAGCCGACGCGGGGAGGCTCGTCCGCCGCCTGTCTGTCGAGCACTTCGAGCAGGAAAACGGAGCCTTTCCGCTTCTCTCCTGCACGCACGGCAAGAAACTGCGGCCGGCTTTTCAGCCGCCCGACAGTTGGTTTGGGATTACCTGACGTCATGCGTCTGGGATCTCTTGTCACCGGCAGCCTCCTGCAAGGCAGGAGAGCCGGCTATGGCGACGGCGCGGACGCCGTGTGCCATTAGGCCGAAAGACGCTTGCGGCCGCGGGCGCGACGGGCAACGATGACCTTGCGGCCGCCCTTGGTAGCAATACGCGCACGGAAGCCGTGACGACGCTTGCGAACAAGCTTGGAGGGTTGGTAGGTACGCTTTGTCATTTATTTTAATACCGCGGTGTGCGGCCCTTCTTGGGTTGCTTCCTTAAGCAAGCAGCGTTTCTGTCAAGGCACGGCAGAGCCGGCAAGCACGGAGCTCACCCGCCATTTGGTTCCCGGACGTGCGGCGGCTTATAAGAATAAAAGTGTCAAAGTCAATCGCCGGCCCGGTTTCAGGGCGTTTTTCACGCGATAAAGGGTCTTGGCTCAGGCGGTCTCGCTGCGGGTGCCCCTTGCGGCGGGGGCTGGCGTGTCCGATGAATCGCCCGCCTGCGCTACAACCTTGTTAACCAGTTACAGATAATTTGCTCCCACATGCGTAGGAGGCGGGGACTCTCCTGCGGAAATACCGTTGGAGGGGACGCGGGCCATGCGCATACGCGGTAAGATTTCACTGATCGTCATCGTCATGAGCGCGGTCACGCTTGTCGTCGCCGGGATGGCGCTTGCCGTCGTTGCCCGTTACGACACCCACCTTGCCGCCTATAAAAGCGCTTCCGAGCGCGCTTATAACGGCGAGAAACTCAACCGCCTCGTGACCGCCGTCGTCATGGATGCCCGCGGCATCTATGCTGCGCCCACGACGGAAAAGGCCGAGCCCTTTGCCGAGGGTCTGTTGAAGACGCTCGACAAGATCGACGTGCTCACCGCCGAGTGGCGTCCGCTCGTTCCGCAGGCGGATCTGCCGGCGTTCGAAGCGGTGGTCGCCCGTGCCGCCGAATTCCGCACGTTCCGCACCGAGACTGCGCGCCTTGCGCGTGCCGTTTCTGTCGAGGCTGCCAACGCCCAAGGGAATACCGATCAGAACCGCGCCAACCGCAAGGCTTTCCAGGCCGAGATCGATGCCGTCGTCACCAAGGACAAGGCCGATCTTGCCGACATTCAGGCCGGGATCGATGGCATCGGACGGCAGATGACCATCATGATCGCGGCGACCGCTCTTATTGGTCTCGCGGCTGGCCTGCTGGTTGCCGTCTCCATTGCCCGCCGCGAACTCAGCCGCCCCATCTCCGACCTGACCCGGTCCATGACGGCGCTTGCCGGAGGCGATCTCGATGTCGATCTTCCCCAGGCCCGGCGGTCTGACGAGATCGGCGAGATGGCGCGCGCCGTCGAGGTGTTCAGGAGCAACGGCCTGACAGCCCGGCGCACGAGCAGCGAAGACAGCGCTCTTCGCGAAAAGACAGCTGACCTGCAAGTCAGCATGGCGCATGTCGTTGAAGCCGCCGCCGCCGGCGATTTCTCCCGCCGCATCACGCGAACCTACGGGGAGCCGAGCCTCGACCGCTTTGCCGGCGATATGAACGAACTCGTCACAGCCGTCGATCGCGGTATCGGAGAGACCGGCCGCGTGATCGCAAGCCTTGCGCAGGGGGACCTGACCCAGCCGATGACCGGCGAGTTCCAGGGCGCGTTTGCAGACCTCCAGCGCAATGTGAACGAGACGCTCTCCGTTCTTCAGAGGACGCTGGGGGAGGTCCGCTCGACGACGCTCGAGATCACCGGAAATTCAAGCGAACTGCGTTCGGCCACCGATGACCTTGCCAAGCGTACCGAACAGCAGGCGGCTTCGCTGGAGCAGACATCGGCCTCACTCGGCCAGATCACGGTTGCCGTCCAGACCTCGACGGAACGTGCCCAGGAAGCCACCGTCATCGTGACCCAGGCCAAGGAGGCCGCAGCCCAGTCCGGCACCGTCGTGCGCAGCGCGGTCGATGCCATGGGCCGGATCGAACAGGCCTCGAGCGAGATCGGTAAGATCACCAACGTCATCGACGAAATCGCTTTCCAGACCAATCTTCTCGCGCTCAATGCGGGCGTCGAAGCCGCACGCGCAGGCGAAGCTGGCAAGGGCTTTGCGGTCGTCGCCCAGGAAGTGCGGGAACTCGCCCAGCGGGCGGCACGCGCTGCCAAGGATATCAAGGTGCTCATCGCCAAGTCCGGTGCCGAAGTGTCCACCGGGGTGCAGCTCGTGCAGGAAACCGGGCAGGTTCTCGGAGAAATCGAAAGCCGCGTCCTCTCGATCACGGATCATATCCATTCGATCGCTGCCGCCGCACGTGAGCAGGCCACCGGCCTCGGCGAGGTGTCCTCGGCCGTGAACCAGATGGACAAGGTGACCCAGCAGAATGCCGCGATGGTGGAAGAGGCGAACGCCGCCACACACAGGCTTTCCACCGAGGCGGAAAACCTTGCGCAGATGATCGGCCATTTCCGGCTGGATCAGAGCCGCCCTGTTGCTGCCTATGCGACGTCCAGCACGCGGTCTGCGCCGGCGGTTCGCCCGGCACCCGTGAAGGCCGCGCCGCTGCGCACAGTCGTGCCCAAACCCGTCTCGGCCACGTCCCGTCCTGTCGCGTCTCCAGCGCGCAAGATGATGGGCTCCGTTGCCCGCGCCTTCTTAGCCGGCCCCGCCACCCACGCCACACCGGCCCCCGCGGCCTCGCAGGATAACTGGGAGGAATTTTGAGGAGACCTGTGTCGGTAAGCCTCAGCTCTCCTGCTTGGACATTCGGCAGGTGTGACCTATAATTCGCGCAATGCGCCGATGAACGGCCGGTTGTGTCCGGCAGGCCGGCGCCATGGGAACGCTGAATGTCGATGGACGCCATGAACGGGACGGCTCTGGATGAGCCGCAGCTGCGCTCGGGGTTTCTGCGCGGCCTTTCCGGCAAGCTCCTGCTGCTGACGATCCTGTTCGTCATGATCGCCGAAATCCTGATTTTCGTGCCGTCCGTGGCGAATATGCGGCTGCGCTGGATGCAGGACAGGCTGAATACGGCGGCGGCAGCGGCCGTCGTGGTGGATGGCCTTCAGAACATGCAGCTATCCGGCCCCGTGCGGGAGGATACGCTGATGGCGACGGGAACCAAGGCGATCGCCTTGCGCCGTGCCGAGGAATCCCGCCTGATTGCGGCCACCGAGATGCCACCCGAAGTGGATGCGAAGTTCGACGTGGCCAATACCGGTGCCGTCGGTGCTATCCGCGATGCATTCGATACGCTGCTCTTCGGCGGCGATCGCACCATCCGCTTCTACGGGCCCATCGGCGAAAGCGATACGCTGATCGAGCTGGTCATGGACGAACGGAGCCTGCGCAAGGCGATGCTCGTCTATGCGCGTTCCGTCTTCCTCGTCTCCATTGGCATTTCTCTTTTTACCGCAACCCTGATCTTCTTCGTCATCAACCGTGTGATGATCGCGCCCATCCGCCGAATGACCGCGAGCATGCGGGATTTCGCGGCCGACCCCGCCGATCCGCGGCGCGTAATGGGACCCTTGCGCGGTCACGACGAGCTCGCCATGGCCGGCCGCCATCTCGCCGCCATGCAGACGCAACTGCAAAAGACCCTGAAACAGCAGAAGAATCTTGCCGATCTCGGTCTCGCCGTGTCCAAGATCAATCACGACATGCGCAACATCCTCTCTTCGGCACAGCTCCTCTCCGACCGGTTGGCCGATGTGGACGATCCCGTGGTGAAGCGATTTGCCCCGACGCTGCTGCGCACCATCGACCGTGCCGTCGGGTATACCAGCGAAGTGCTGGAATATGGCCGCACGACGGAGCCGGAACCGCGGCGCCGCTTTCTTGCCCTGCGTCCGCTGGTGGAGGACGTCGGCGAAGTCCTGGCCATCGATCCGAAGTCGGGTATCGGCTTCGTCATCGTTGTTCCCGACGATCTGGAGGTCGATGCGGATGGGGAGCAGCTTTTCCGCGTTGTGCACAACATCTGCCGCAACGCCGTTCAGGCGCTGGTCAACGAGAATGATCCCGGCAACCCGGTGCGCAACGTCACCGTCTCCGCCATGCGCACCGGCAGCGTGGTCAGCATCACAGTGGATGATACCGGCCCCGGCATGCCGAGGAAGGCGCGGGAGAACCTGTTTGCTCCCTTCAGAGGCTCAGCGCGCTCGGGTGGCACCGGCCTCGGCCTCGCCATTGCCCGCGAACTGGTGCTCGCGCACGGCGGCACCATCGCGCTGGTGGAAAAGGCGACACCCGGCACCCTGTTCCGTATCGAGCTTCCCGATCGTCCTGTGCCCCTTGATGCCTTCCGCTCGCAGGGACGAACCTGAGTCCACAATCTACCGTCATCTCGTCGTTATGAAGAAATAAAACGATTTCAGGTAGATAGGAAATCTCCGACGCAAAATTCCGGAAATTTTCCGAAATTGGCTTGCATTCGTTTCTCCCAGGCTTTAGAGGATCGCCACGCACACAGCAGACGCTGTTGCACGCACCCGTAGCTCAGCTGGATAGAGCATCAGACTACGAATCTGAGGGTCGGACGTTCGAATCGTTCCGGGTGCGCCACTTCTTCTCCCCAAGCAAATCATGATGATACGGCCACCGCAAAGCATTCAGCGCTTGCCGTAGAGATCCTCGACCTTGTCGTCCTGTCGCTCTTTCTCGGCTCGCGACAGCTTGCGCTGGCTGGCGAGGCCGTAGGCGAGCGCAAGGCCGAGAATGGCCGCGCCACCAGCGGTGGCGAATAGCCAGATATAGTTTTCCATGCTTATCTCCTTTGATGTGGGGGCCAGAACAGGTTCATCGTCCGCCCGTCGAAGCATGCAGACGGGCAGGACGGACAGTTACAGGCTTGAGCAGGTCCAGGGTGCGCTGATCCGGCTTGCCGCTGAAGTATCGCTTCAAGGCCGTCTCGAACGGTGCTGCATCACCACCTGCCTCGATTGTGGCGCGGGAAAACAGCGTCATGGACGAGCGGAATTTCAGGTCGTCCGGGCTGGAAAAGATGGAGCGTGCCGTCAATGCATCGTCGAGCCCGTTCACCGTCGTCGTGCACTCCAGCAATCGTCCGCCGAGCAGCGGATGCTCCAGATACGCCTGCGCTTCCGCCAGCCCTGAAATGGCAAAGTGCCGTGCTGTTGGGGAAGACCCCAGACCCTCGATCTGCGGAAAGACGAACCACATCCAGTGCGACCGCTTCTCTCCTGCCGCGAGTTCGTTGAGCGCCTGACGATAGACGCGCGACTGTGCCTCGATGAAGCGGGTGAGGTGGAAGGGATCTTTCATGGCGGTCTCCTGAATGTCAGGTATGACTAACCATCTTGCAGGCCGTTTGTTCGGCCTGTCGATCTTGGGACGATTCCGAGATCCTACACCGCGAGATCATTGTCGAACCGTAGGATCGAACGCCCGCTTGTCACGTCGCTTGCCAGCAGCCTTGCCTGATCGCGCACGCCCTCCGGCACATCAATGACCAGATCGGCGCCCGTCGCGGTGAAAACCTCCTCGATGACGATGCCCCCGAGGCTCACAAGGCGCGCCTTGACCAGCGCGAGGTCTGCAAATGCAACACGCAGGAGGCCGCGCGCCATCGCGATGTGCTCGATGCGTTCCGCCCCATGAAGCGCCATGGCTGCCGTACCGCCATAGGCGCGCATGAGCCCGCCACTGCCGAGCAGGATGCCGCCGAACCAGCGGATGACAAGGACGACGACATGATCGAGCCCTTGCCCGTCAATTGCCTGCAGAATAGGTTTGCCGGCAGTACCTCCCGGTTCCCCATCGTCGTTGAAGCGATAGGTCTGTCCGACCCGCCAGGCCCAGCAATTGTGCGTGGCGGTTGGATCCGACTGCGCGTCGAGAAACGCGCGTGCCTCCGCCTCGTCGGCAATCGGCGCGCAATGCGCGAGAAACCGGCTCTTCTTGATTTCCTGATGGAAACTATGCGGTCGGGCAAGGGTGAGCATGCCGTCTCTTACGGCAAATTCCGCAGCGTTGAAATCCGTCCGAGGAAGGACAAAGAGCCGGAACGACGCATGATCGTCCCGGCTCACGGAGTATCCTTCGTCAGCCGATCGACATCAGGCTGGCATTGCCGCCGGCCGCGGCCGTATTGACGCTGGTGGAGACCTCCTCCAGCAACCAGTTGAGGCAGTAGGCATCCGGATTGCCAATCAGGCTTTCCGTGGTCGCCGCCTGCACGAGAACGAGCGGACCCGGCAAGCCGGCAATGGTCCGGTTCACCGCCTTTACCCGGTCCGCATCCCCTTCGACCAACGCGCCCGAAAACGGGCCGGCTTGTGCCCAGTCCTGGACAAAGGACAGCCGCGTCGCAACGCTCGCCGGTAAGGCAGCCAGATCGCCTTCGAGGCCTGAAGCCGCGTCGATGACGCCGGTATTGCCAGTCGCCAGCACGGCCGAAATCTGACGGATCAGGCCTTCCAGCGTTTGCGGCGCCAGAAGGATCTGCCCGCGCGGATGCAGCGCATAGAGATTGCGCTCGCCGACCGGGCCCGGCATCTCGCTGACGAGGCCGAGCGGGGACAGGCTGCCCGTGTCGCGGGCGTCGGACGCTTCCGCCTTCAGGCCGCGTCCATCGAGCCATTTGGAGAAGTCGTGCAGCGCCGGATCGATGTGGACGGAGCTGACCTGCGGTGGAACCGGCGCAACGCGGACGAGGCGTCCGAGATAGAGCGGTCCGCCAGCTTTCGGTCCCGTACCTGAAAGACCGCGCCCGCCAAAGGGCTGCACGCCCACGACCGCGCCGATGATGTTGCGATTGACGTAGAGATTGCCCGCCTTCACCCGGCTCGTCACATGCGCAATGGTCTCGTCGAGGCGCGTGTGCAGGCCGAACGTCAGGCCGTAGCCGGTCGCGTTGATGTCGTCGATCAGCCGGTCGAGATCGTCCCGCTCATAGCGCAGGACATGGAGCACCGGTCCGAACACCTCGCGGACGAGGTCGGAGAGCTTCGTGATTTCGATGATCGTCGGCGCGACGAAGGTGCCCTGAGCGGTCGCCTCCGGCATGGCGATCTGCTCGACGCGCGCACCGATGCTCCGCATCGCGGCGATATGCCTGTCGATCGTCTCCTTCGCCTCGGATGAAATCACCGGTCCGACATCGACGGACAGCCGGTCGGTGCGGCCGATGTCGAGTTCGTGCAGCGCACCCTTCAGCATGGTCAGCACGCGGTCGGCAACATCCGTCTGCAGGCAGAGGACGCGCAAAGCAGAGCAGCGCTGTCCGGCGCTGTCGAAGGCAGACGCGATGACGTCGGCGACCACCTGTTCGGCAAGGGCCGAGCTATCGACGATCATGGCATTCTGCCCGCCCGTCTCGGCGATCAGAGGGATCGGCTTGCCCTCGGGCGAGAGCCGTCCTGCAAGCTGGGCCTGGATGAGCCGCGCCACTTCCGTCGATCCGGTGAACATCACGCCGGCAACGCCATCCGCCCCGACGAGGGCCGCACCCACGCGCCCGTCGCCCGGCAGGAACTGCAGGACATCTCTCGGAATGCCGGCCTCATGCAGCAGGCGCACGCCTTCGGCGGCGATCAGCGGCGTTTCCTCGGCGGGCTTGGCAAGCACCGGATTGCCGGCAACGAGGGCTGCGGCGATCTGCCCGGTGAAGATGGCCAGCGGGAAATTCCATGGGCTGATGCAGACGATCGGGCCAAGGGCCCCATGCGCCGGACCGAGCGTCCGGCCGGCCTGTTCCGCGTAATAGCGCAGGAAGTCAATCGCCTCGCGCACTTCGGCGATGGCGTTCGGTGCCGATTTTCCGGCCTCGCGCATGATGAGACCGAGGAGGTCGGGCATGCGGGCCTGCATCAGATCCGCGGCACGCGACAGGCAGGCGGCACGCTCGGCCGGAGGCGTCGCGCCCCACCGGGCGGTGGCATCCGCGGCAAGCGCTACCGCCTGCACCGCATCTGCGTCCGAAGCCTCGATAACGGTGCCGACATGGTCGCGCCGGTCGCCGGGGTTCTCGACGGGCCGCGCCTGACCGGCTGGCGTGTCGCCCGCGAGCATGGGTACGGCCGTCCAGTCGGCCGTCGCGCCCTTGACGAAGGTTTCCGACAGCATCGCCAGCGTCGTCTCCGAGGAGAGATCGAGGCCTGCCGAATTGCTGCGGCCGGGATAGAGCGCTGCGGGCAGGCGGATCTTGTCATGCGACGCGCCGGGGGAGGGCATGCCGCGCACGATCTCCACCGGATCGGCGATCAGTTCATCCACGGACACGGCAGGATCGGCGATGCGGTTGACGAAGGACGAGTTGGCACCATTCTCCAGCAGGCGGCGCACGAGATAGGCGAGCAGGGTTTCGTGCGTGCCCACAGGCGCATAGATGCGGCACGGCCGGTTGAGCTTGTCGGCACCCACGACCTCGTCGTACAGCGGCTCGCCCATGCCATGCAGGCACTGGAACTCATAGTCGCCGACGGTGAAATCCGGGCCGGCCATGGCATGAATGGTCGCAAGGCTCTGCGCGTTGTGCGTGGCGAACTGCGGAAAGATCACGTCTTTGGCCGCAAGCAGCTTGCGCGCGCAGGCGATGTAGGAAACGTCGGTATGGATCTTGCGCGTGAAGACCGGGAAGTCTTCGAGCCCGTCCACCTGCGCCCGCTTGATCTCGGCATCCCAATAGGCGCCCTTGACGAGGCGGACCATCATGCGATGGCCGGAGCGACGGGCAAGGTCGATCACGACATCGAGCACCATCGGGCACCGCTTGCCATAAGCCTGAACGACGAAGCCGACACCATGCCAGCCGGAAAGTTCCGGGTCGAGCCGCAGGGCTTCCAGAAGGTCGAGCGACAATTCCAGCCGGTCGGCTTCCTCGGCGTCGATGTTGAGGCCGATGTCATAACGCTTCGCAATCAGCGCCAGCGCCTTCACGCGCGGCAGCAGTTCGTCCATCACGCGCGCCGCCTGCGCCCTGACATAGCGGGGATGCAGCGCCGAGAGCTTGATCGAAATGCCGGGACCCTCATAGATCCCCCGGCCGGCTGCGGCCTTGCCGATGGCATGGATCGCGTTTTCGTAGTCCGCATAGTAGCGCTTGGCGTCGGCCGCCGTCGTTGCGGCCTCACCGAGCATGTCGTAGGAATAGCGGAAGCCGCGGGCTTCCAGAGGGCGAGCGCGCTTCAGCGCCTCCTCGATCGTCTCGCCCGTGACGAACTGCTCTCCCATCATCCGCATGGCCATGTCGACGCCGCGGCGAATGACCGGCTCGCCGGCCCGCGCGATGAGGCGCGTGAGCGCTGCCGAAAGCCCCCGATCGTTGACGGTCGATGTCAGTTTGCCGGTGACGACGAGCCCCCAGGTGGCCGCGTTGACGAAGAGCGAGCGCCCGCCGCCGACATGCGAACGCCAGTCGCCTGTCGCGATCTTGTCGCGGATCAGCGCATCGCGCGTCGCCGTATCGGGAATGCGCAGCAGGGCTTCGGCAAGGCACATCAGCGCCACACCCTCCTGGCTTGACAGCGAATATTCATGCACCAGCCCCTCGACGCCGGAGCCCTTGTGCTTGGCCCGCAATGCGGTGATCAGCCCTCGCGCCGTCTTGGCAGCCTGCATGCGCATGTCGTCCGGCAGCGTCGCCTGTTCCAGCAGAGCAGCGACACAGCTCGTCTCCGGCTGACGATAGGCGCGCGTGACGGCGGCACGAAGCGGCGTCGGAGCGGCGAGGGGAGGTGCGAAAGCCTCGAAAGGAAGCGGCATCGTGTCAAGGGTGGACTTCGGCGACGTCTGGATCATCGGGAGGCCTTTTCGGTGCGAAAACAGGAGGATGCGGTCGTGTCGAACGGTGTGCGAAGAGTACCCTCGATGAGCCCGTATCTCCATCCGGAAAAAACGGAGGAATGCCTCATCATCCACGCCTGAAGGCCCTTTCGGGCGCGATTCATGCGGAGATCCTCAAAATACTCCGTCGGAATGCCTAAAGCAGGACATGCGCCGACAAAGCCTGCCGGGCCGTCAGACATTCATCGTCACCCGGCATGCAGGTGCGGCAGACGATCGGCCTGATATCGTAGATGCCGCAACCGACATGCTGCCCCAGCACGCCGGACAGAGCCGCGCACCGGTCATTCTCGCACCGCATGCCGCCGAGATCCGCCGAGACGAACTCTTCCGGGATCCGCGCCAGCTCCTTGTCGCTCTCCATCGAGAAGCGCGGCCAGTCGGCGGAGTAGGAGCAGCAGGCGCCGCAGCTCTGGCAGTCGAAATCTTCGGTAGGAACGGCAGGCATCATAGGGAGAAATCTAGCACGCAACGGCATGCCGCGCCATGCCGCTGATAGGCTCTGAAACAAACGCGGGATGGAAGAAGGTCTCTAGGCAATAGCCGTGAACAGGCGTAAATAGCTCTGTACACATTTTGTCGCCAGGTGACGCGACATGACGGCACGCGAGGAGTTCGACCAATGAGATGGAAGCGTACGATCCAGTTGCTGGATGTTCATTGCGAAGGCGAAATCGGGAAGGTCGCCATTGGCGGCGTGCCGAAAATTCCGGGCAACACGATCGCCGAGCAGCTTCATCACATCAATACGGTGGATGACAGCCTCAGGCGGTTCCTCTGCCTGGAGCCGCGCGCGGCCTCCATCGGTTCGGTCAACCTGCTCGTGCCTGCCAAGCGTCCGGAAGCCGATGCCGGCTTCATCATTCTCCAGGCCGATCAGGCGCATGCCATGTCCGGCTCCAACTCCATCTGCGTTACCACGGCGCTGCTCGAATCCGGCATCGTCGAGATGAAGGAGCCGGAGACGGTCGTCATGCTCGATACCGCCGCCGGTCTCGTCAAGGCGACGGCGACCTGCCGCGATGGCCGCTGCGAGCGCGTCAAGCTGACGATGACCCCGTCCTTCGTGCAGGCGCTGGATGTCGAGGTGGAAACGCCGCAATGGGGCACGATCAAGGTCGATCTCTGCTATGGCGGCATCTTCTATGCCCTCGTGGACGTTCACCAGATCGGCACGACGATCGAGAAAGCCAATGCCCGCGCGATCGTGGAGGCCGGGATGATCATCAAGGACATCGTCAACCGCACCATCCCGACGGTTCATCCCGAGATCCCGGAGATTTCCGGCGTCGCCTATGTCATGTTCCGCAGCACCGAAGCCGACGGCACGGTGCGCACCTGCACGACCATGTGGCCGGGTCGCGTCGACCGCTCTCCCTGCGGCACCGGCAGCTCCGCCAACCTCGCTACCCTTCACGCGCGCGGACTTGCAAAACCCGGCGATGTGTTCAAGTCCCGCTCGATCATCGGCTCCGAGTTCGAAGTCGGGCTGGAAAGCGTTACCGAGGTCGCCGGCCGCCCGGCCATCATCCCCACCATCTCGGGCCGCGGCTGGACGTTCGGCTTGCATCAGGTCGCCCTCGATCCTTTCGATCCGCTGGCGGATGGTTTTGCGCTGACAGATACCTGGGGTCCGCAGGCAGGCGAGATCCGGTAGCTCGCCTCGGGTCGGCGCGGAGTGCCGACTTCAGTTGCGTGGCTTGGCAGTGGCGGTTGACGGTTGGCGGAGGTCGTTCACTCCACGTGAACGATGTGTCGTCGGGCTATGGGCTATGTTCGTCATACATTGCTGCTAAAGCTGAGGCATCTTCTTCCTCAACGGAGCTCCGCCCCATGTCCACCAGCGCCATCGTCCTCGTCGGACGCATCCTCCTCTCCATCATCTTCATCGTTTCCGGCTTCGGCAAGATCAGCAACCTGTCGGGAACCGCCGGCTACTTCGCTGGCCAGGGCCTGCCGGTTCCGATGGTCACTGCCACCATCGTCTCGCTCGTCGAACTCGTCGGCGGCATCTTCATTCTCGTCGGCTTCTTCACGCGCCCAACGGCCTATGTCCTCGCCGCCTTCTGCATCGCAACGGCATTCATTGCGCATTTCAACTTTGCCGAAATGAACCAGATGATCAATTTCCAGAAGAATTTCGCCATGGCTGGCGGTTTCCTGGTGCTCGCAGCCTTCGGTCCCGGCGCCCTTTCGGTCGACGCCCGCCGCGCCTGATCTCTTGTCATCACGTCAAAGAAAAACCCGCCGGATCGAAAGTCCGGCGGGTTTTATCGTTTATCAACGGCGTATTATGCGGGATAGATGACGCCCTTGCGCAGGATCATGTTGCCATAAAGGCGCGGCTCGCTGGTCTGCACCACGGTATGGGCAGCCTTCACACGCGGATAGAAATCCGACCCGAGCAGCGGCACGACGGCCCGTTCCGGCTCGTGCCGGGCACAGCAGGCAATCAGTTCCTCGTGCACCGGGTCGAGAAGGTCGCGATCCTGCTTCACCGTCGCGCGAAAGATTGCTTCATCGACGAAATCGTCGATCGGCATGACGCTGAGGATGGCATCGACCACCGGCACCACGCCGTGGCCATCGAGACGGATCAGGCGGCGGGCGTGTTCGAGTGCAGGATAGTTGCCATCGACGATGGCGATCTCGTCGCCATGACCCATGGCGCGAAGCGTTGCGAGCAGGTCGGGGCTCAGGAGAGGAGAAAGACCTTTCAGCATCAGGCAGGTTCCTTGAAGAGAACATTGGTGTCGAGAAGATAGCGTGAGAAAAGCGGCAGGCTCGCTCCGCCGATGGCGCGTGCCTCGGAGCCGACCGCACCTTCGATGATATCGGGCACGATCACGCCCTGCAGGTCGAGGTCCTGGACGGCCGCGCGCGTCGCGGCAACGATGCGCGCGCGCACCCAGCCGGGAAAGCCGCCGTCGATGACGGCCGCGGCAAAATCGATGATCGAGGCGGCGGAGATGATGGCGCGGGCGAGCGCCTCGGCCGTCTGGACAATCCAGTCCTCCAGCGCCGCTCCGAAATCGACCCACTCCTCCGCGGTGTAATAGAGAGGCCGCGCATCAATGCCGCGCTCCCGCAGCATGTTCTCCAGCACGAAGATGGAAGCGACCTTGAGAAGCTGTTGCGTGCGCCCATCGCGACCCGGCACCTGCAAGGGGCCGAGCGCTCCGGCCGTTCCCGTGCGTCCCGAAAACAGCGCGGAGTTCAGCACGATACCGCCGCCGATGAAGGAGCCGATGTAGAAATAGATGAAGTCCGGATAGTTCGCGCCGACACCGAACACGAGTTCGGCCCCGCAGGCGCTTGTCGCGTCGTTCTGCAGGTAGACAGGGTAAGACGTGCGATCGGACACGGCAGCCTGCAGATCGAAATGTCGCCAGCTTTCCATCGCCTCGCTCGGCGCGCCGACTTCGGGCGCCCAGTTCCACAGTTCGAACGGCGTGGCAATGCCGATGCCGGCAATCCGCGAGCGTTCGCCGGCACTCAGCATCCGCTCGAGCTTCGCCACGCCGTCCGTGATGAAGGCGAGAATGTCGTCCGGCATCGGGTAGGGATAGGGCTGGTGCAGGTTGAGGCGGATGGTGCCGACGAAATCCATCAGGATGAGATCCGCGCTGCGCCGGCCGATCTTGACGCCGAAGGAAAATACGGCGGACGGATTGAGATGCATGGGCACCGATGGCTGCCCGACGCGCCCGCGTGTCGGCTCGCCGCGAATGAGAAGCCCGTCTTTCTCCAGCGCGCGCATGATCACCGATACCGTCTGCGCCGATAGGCCCGATCGCCGCGCGATATCCGCCTTCGACAGCCCGTCATGGCGCCTGACGAGCGACATGACGAGGCGCTCGTTGTGAGCCCGCACACGCGTCTGATTTGCCCCGCCTGCCGGGTCAACGACATCGGGCATGACAGGCAGCGTCTCCTGCTCGGTAAAATCGGTCATTCCACGTCCTCCCATTCCGGCGCCTCACCGGAACCGTCCCTGTGCTTTTCTCTGCATGCTTGGCATGCGATTGCACAATCGACAGGCAGAGAATGCCACAGGTTTTTAATAAATCAATTTGATTTAGTTATTGACAGGCAAAATCGTTTAGTATTTCCTGACTGACGGAAGCGCGGTTTATTGCGGAGGACGTAACGATCGCGAAGCCTGACGGGCCGGGAACCCGGCTCAACATTTTGATCCTTGGGAGGATATCCATGAAGAATCTCGTTACCGCCGGTATCGGCGCGCTGGCGCTCGGCGTCGTTTTCGCGGGCTCGGCACAGGCTGCCGACACGACGGTCTGCCTCATCACCAAGACGGATACGAACCCCTTCTTCGTCAAGATGAAGGAAGGCGCCGAAGCCAAGGCCAAGGAACTGGGTGTCACGCTCAAGGCCTATGCCGGCAAGATCGACGGCGATAGCGAAAGCCAGGTTGCGGCCATCGAAACCTGCATCGCCGATGGCGCCAAGGGTATCCTGATCGCCGCTTCCGACACCAAGGGCATCGTCCCCACCGTCAAGCAGGCCCGCGACGCCGGCCTCCTCGTCATCGCTCTCGACACGCCGCTCGAGCCGGCCGATAGCGCCGACGCGACGTTTGCGACCGACAACCTTCTCGCCGGCAAGCTGATCGGCCAGTGGGCCGCTGCCACCCTGGGCGATGCCGCCAAGGATGCCAAGGTCGCCTTCCTCGATCTGACGCCTTCGCAGCCTTCCGTCGACGTCATGCGCGACCAGGGCTTCATGATGGGCTTTGGCATCGACCCCAAGGACCCGAACAAGATCGGCGACGAGGACGATGCACGCATCGTCGGCCACGATATCACCAACGGCAACGAAGAAGGCGGTCGTACCGCCATGGAAAACCTTCTCCAGAAGGATCCGACCATCAACGTCGTTCACACGATCAACGAGCCGGCCGCTGCCGGCGCCTACGAAGCGCTCAAGGCCGTCGGCCGCGAGAAGGACGTGCTGATCGTATCCGTCGATGGCGGTTGCCCCGGCATCAAGAACGTCGAGGATGGCGTCATCGGTGCGACCTCGCAGCAGTACCCGCTGCAGATGGCGGCGCTCGGCGTCGAGGCCATCAAGAAGTTCGCCGATACCGGCGAAAAGCCGCAGCCGACCCCCGGCAAGGCCTTCTACGACACGGGCGTCTCGCTCGTCACCGGCAAGCCTGCCGCAGGCGTCGAATCCATCGACGTCAAGGCCGGCACGGACAAGTGCTGGGGCTGAGCCCCACGCCGATCCACGATGCGAGGGGCGGCTTCGGCCGCCCTTTTTTCAAACATGCCAATCTTGACCCGTCATCCCGACGAAGCGCCCGGTCTTGCGCGACCTCTCCCTTGAGGTCATCCGCACAGGCCGCCAAGCGGAGGATATATTGATGAGCGAGCCAACAGCCGCTGCGCGGCCCTCGCAGGACTACGAGTCCGTCCTGTCCGGAAGTTCCAAGACGGTTGCGTCTTTCGACACAGACCGCAAGACACCTGTCCAGCACTTCCAGCATTTCCTGCATTCGCGCCCCTCGGCCGTGCCGTTGATCGTGCTCGTGCTGTCGCTGGTCGTCTTCGGCTCGATCCTCGGATCCAAGTTCTTTTCCGCCTTCTCCCTGACGCTGATCCTTCAGCAGGTGGCCATCACCGGCATTATCGGTGCGGCGCAGACGCTGATCATAATGACGGCCGGCATCGATCTCTCGGTCGGTGCCATCATGGTGCTCTCCTCCGTCGTCATGGGGCAGTTCGTGTTCCGCTACGGTCTTCCGGCGGAACTCGCCATTCTCTGCGGCTTCGCCGTCGGTGCCGCCTGCGGCGCGATCAACGGCTGGCTGGTTGCCCGCATGAAGCTGCCGCCCTTCATCGTCACGCTCGGCATGTGGCAGATCATTCTCGCCTCCAACTTCCTCTATTCGGCCAACGAGACGATCCGCAGCCAGGATATCGAGGCGACCGCGCCGCTCCTCAAGTTCTTCGCTGAACCCGTCCGTCTCGGCGGCGCGGTGTTCACCTATGGCGTCTTTGCCATGTTCCTGCTCGTCATGCTGCTCTGGTACGTGCTGAACAAGACCGCCTGGGGCCGCCATCTTTATGCCGTGGGCGATGATCCGGTGGCCGCCGAACTTGCCGGCGTCAACGTCAAGCGCATGCTGCTCTCCGTCTACACGATCTCCGGCGTCATCTGCGCGCTCGGCGGCTGGGCTCTCATCGGTCGTATCGGTTCCGTCTCGCCCACGGCCGGCCAGTTCGCCAACATCGAATCCATTACGGCGGTCGTGATCGGCGGCATCTCGCTCTTCGGCGGGCGCGGCTCCATCATGGGCATGCTGTTCGGGGCGCTCATCGTCGGCGTCTTCCAGCTCGGCCTGCGCCTCGTCGGCACGGATCCGCAGTGGACCTATCTCATGATCGGCGTGCTCATCATCGCCGCCGTTGCAATCGACCAGTGGATCAGAAAGGTAGCCGGCTGATGAACGCGCCCTCCTATTCCGAAGCTCCCATCCTCACCGGCCGCGGTCTCGTCAAGCGATATGGCCGGGTCACCGCCCTCGATCATGCGGATTTCGATCTGCACAAGGGCGAGATCCTCGCTGTCATCGGCGACAACGGTGCCGGCAAGTCCTCGCTGATCAAGGCGATCTCCGGCGCGATCAAGCCGGATGAAGGCGAGATCCGCCTGGACGGCCAGCTGATCAGCTTCAAGTCGCCGATCGAGGCGCAGAAGGCCGGCATCGAGACCGTCTACCAGAACCTTGCCGTATCGCCGGCGCTGTCGATTGCCGACAACATGTTTCTCGGCCGCGAGATCCGCAAACCCGGCGTTCTCGGCTCCGTTTTCCGCATGCTCGACAAGAGTGCGATGGAGAAATTCGCGCGCGACAAGCTGTCCGAACTCGGCCTGATGACCATCCAGAACATCAACCAGGCCGTGGAAACGCTCTCCGGCGGTCAGCGTCAGGGCGTGGCCGTAGCCCGTGCCGCAGCCTTCGGCTCCAAGCTCGTCATTCTCGATGAGCCCACGGCAGCCCTCGGCGTCAAGGAAAGCCGGCGCGTGTTGGAGCTGATCCTCGACGTACGCTCGCGCGGCATGCCGATCGTGCTGATTTCGCACAACATGCCGCATGTCTTCGAGGTTGCCGACCGCATCCACATCCATCGTCTCGGCAAGCGCCTCTGCGTCATCAATCCGAAGGATTATACGATGTCGGATGCCGTGGCCTTCATGACCGGCGCCAAGGAACCCCCGCGCGAGGCGCTGGCGGCATGACACGGACCGTTGGCGAGATTGCCGATCTCGTTCTCGACCGGGCGGCAGGTGCCGCCCGTTTCATCGTCGCGATTGCCGGCCCTCCGGGTGCCGGCAAATCGACGCTGGCCGATGCGCTGCATGCCGAATTTGCGGCACGTGGCGAAACATCGGCCATCCTGCCCATGGACGGCTTCCATTTGGACAACGGCATCCTTGAGGAACGCGGCCTGCTGAAACGCAAGGGCGCGCCGGAAACTTTCGACGTGCGCGGCTTCCTCGATATCGTCACGGCCGTGCGTCGGGGTGACGAGGAGGTGCTGGTGCCGGTCTTCGACCGCTCCCGCGAGATCGCCATCGCATCGGCCCGCGCCGTTGCGCCGGAGACCCGCTTCATCCTCGCCGAAGGCAACTATCTGCTGCTGGACGAGGCGCCGTGGAAACGGCTCGCGCCGCTTTTCGACCTCACGATCTTCGTGGGTCCGGCCTATGCGGTGCTGGAGGAACGGCTGCGCGAGCGCTGGATCCATTACGGCCTCGACGAAGAGGCCATCCGCTGGAAACTCTATGGAAACGACCTGCCGAACGGAGAGCGCATCTGCAATGGCTCCAGACCAGCGGATGTCACGCTCGAGGTTTTCGAGGAGCCGTGATCGGAGAGGCCATCTGGCCATTGTCATCAGCGGCTCGATGAGGCAAACGGGAGCAGGCAGCCCGAGCCCCGAGCAGGGCGACACGACCGCGAGCAATGCGGAACGTCTCGGGCCCTTAGGGGCTCGCGTATATCCGCTGGAGGACAGGCAGACGATGAGCGACCACCAGACGACCACCCTCACCATCCGCCGACCTGACGATTGGCACCTTCATCTGCGCGACGGCGACATGCTGAAAGGCGTCCTGCCCGACACCAGCCGCCATTTCGCCCGTGCCATCATCATGCCCAATCTGGTGCCGCCCGTTGTGACCACGGCAGACGCCGAGGCATACCGCGCCCGCATCCTCGCTGCCCTTCCTGCGGGCGACCGTTTCGAGCCCCTGATGACGCTCTATCTCACGGAGCACACGGAGGCAGCCGACGTTGCCGAGGGCAAGGCAAGCGGGCTCATCCACGCCGTCAAGCTGTATCCCGCCGGTGCCACGACCAATTCGCATGGTGGCGTCCGTGACCTCGAAAAGGTCATGCCGGTGCTGGAGAAGATGGCCGAGATCGGCTTGCCGCTCTGCGTACACGGCGAAGTCACGACGCCGGAGGTCGATATCTTCGACCGTGAGGCCGTCTTCATCGAAACGGTCCTCGACCCCTTGCGCCGTCGCCTGCCGGACCTCAAGGTGACGATGGAGCACGTGACGACGCAGGATGGCGTCGATTACATCAAAAACGCCGACAAGAACCTCGCCGGCTCGATCACCACGCACCACCTGATCATCAATCGCAACGCTCTGCTCGTCGGCGGCATCCGCCCACATTATTACTGCCTCCCCGTCGCCAAGCGCGAGGTGCACCGGCTGGCGCTGCGCAAGGCCGCAACGTCCGGCGATACGAGATTCTTCCTTGGCACCGACAGCGCCCCGCATGTCGACCCGCTGAAGGAATGCGCCTGCGGCTGTGCCGGCGTCTATACCTCTGTGAACACGATGAGTTGCCTCGCGCATGTTTTCGAGCAGGAAGGTGCGCTCGAAAAGCTTGAAGCCTTCGCATCCCGCAATGGTCCCGCGTGGTACGGCCTGCCGGTCAACGAGGACACGATCACGCTCGTCCGCCGCGACGAGGCGGTAGCGTATCCCGCAAAGATCGAGACGGGGGCCGGTCCCGTGACGGTGTTCGATCCGATGTTTCCGCTGCACTGGGCTGTGGAGGACGCGCATGGCTGACGAGCGCGCCGAGGTCGGCATCAAGCCGGCGATCCCGATCTTCCGGATCTTCTCGGTGGAGAAGGCCATGGAGTTCTATCTGGGCTTTCTCGGTTTCAAGCTGGATTGGGAGCATCGCTTCAGCGAGACCATGCCGCTCTACGGACAGGTCTCGCGGGATGGGCTGACGCTTCACCTGAGCGAACATGCGGGCGACACGACGCCCGGCACCCGCATCTTCGTGCCTGTAGGGGACGCGACATCGCTGCAGGCCGAGCTTGCCGGCCGCAACTATGCCTACATGAAGCCGGGTCTCGAAACCGTCCCCTGGGGACTGGAGGTCACGGTTACGGATCCCTTCGCCAACCGCATCACATTCTGCGAGCAGAGGTCCTGACGCAGGAACCTTCGCCGCCTGCCGCCACGCTCTGAGCCTTCGACACCAAGGAACCCCATCATGATCCCCACATCCTTCCCCGATAAAGCCGTCATGGCCGAACTGCTGGCGAAAATGCTGTGGGAGATCAAGGCGGTGCACTTCCGGGCCGACCAGCCCTACAAGCTCGCCTCCGGCATGGCGAGCCCGGTCTACATCGACTGCCGCAAGCTGATTTCCTATCCGCGCATCCGCTCTGCCGTTATGGATTTCGCGGCCGTCACCGTCATGCGCGAGGCGGGCTTTGAAAAATTCGACGTGATCGCCGGCGGCGAGACGGCGGGCATCCCCTTTGCCGCGATGCTGGCCGAGCGCCTGGCGCTGCCGATGATCTACGTGCGCAAGGCGCCGAAGGGGCATGGCCGGACGAACCAGATCGAGGGCCACATGCCGGAAGGCGCTCGCGTCCTCGTCATCGAGGACCTGACGACGGCCGGCGTCTCCATGTTCACCTTCATCGATGCCATCCGGGCTGCCGGCGGGGTCGTCGATCACGGCATGGCTCTGTTCTACTACGATATCTTTCCCGAGGGCCGCGCCAACATGGCCAAGAAGGGCATTACGCTCCATAACATCGCGACATGGCGCAATGTGCTGGCCGTGGCCCGGGAAGACAAGCTTTTCGATGCGGACACGCTGGCAAGCGTCGAGGCCTTCCTCGATGCGCCGCTCGAGTGGTCGGGCCGACACGGTGGTGTCTCCACCCTGGCGGGCTGAGCCTCCCGGGAGGCTGATCCACCGACAGAACTATTTTCGCAACACCTGACGTCCCAAGAGGAAGAAACATGATCATCTGCTGCGGCGAAGCCCTGATCGATATGCTGCCGCGCGAATCCACGCTCGGCGAACCTGCCTTTGCGCCCTATGCAGGCGGTGCGATCTTCAACACGGCGATCGCGCTCGGCCGCCTCGGCATTCCCACCGGCTTCTTCACCGGTCTGTCCAGCGATATGTTCGGCGATATTCTCCGCGACACGCTGAAGAGCAGCAATGTCGATTTCACACCTTCGGCCACATCGGATCTTCACACGACGCTCGCCGTGGTGAAGCTGGTCAACGGTTCGGCAACCTACGCCTTCTTCGATGAGAACAGCGCCGGCCGCATGATCACCGAAGCCGATCTGCCGGCGCTTGGCGATGTCTGTGAAGCGCTCCACTTCGGCGCCATCAGCCTGATCCCCGAACCCTGCGGCTCGACCTACGAGGCGTTGATGACGCGGGAGCACGAAAAGCGCGTGATCTCGTTCGATCCGAACATTCGCCCGGGCTTCATCAAGGATGCGGAAGCCCATAAGGCGCGCATGCTGCGCATGGCCGCCATGTCGGATATCGTGAAGTTTTCCGACGAGGATCTCGACTGGTTCGGTGAGGAGGGGGATCACGAAACGCTTGTCGGGCAGTGGCTTGCCCGCGGCCCGAAGCTTGTCGTCATCACCAAGGGCGCTGATGGTGCCGATGCCTATACGGCACGCGGCAAGGTTTCCGTTCCCGGCGAGAAGGTAACGGTCGTCGATACGGTCGGCGCCGGCGATACGTTCGACGCTGGCATCCTGGCCTCGCTGAAAATGAACAATCTGCTGACGAAGGACGCCGTGGCGAACCTGAGCGATGAGGCCATCCAGGCTGCCTTGGCTCTCGGCGCGAAGGCCGCTTCCGTCACGGTCTCCCGCGCCGGCGCCAATCCGCCCTGGGCCTACGAGATCGGCTTGTAACCGAGATGTTCTGACGGCGCGCCATGTTCGAAGGCGCGCCGACGATGGTCCTACTGATGCACGACGATGCGCGCGTGATACGGCACGCGCGTGTAGAGGTCGATGATGTCCTGATTTATCAGGCGCACGCAGCCGGAGGAGACGGCCTTGCCGATCGAGCGCCATTCCGGGCTGCCGTGCAGCCGGTACAGCGTGTCCTGTCCGTTCTGGAAGATATACAGCGCACGCGCGCCGAGCGGGTTCTTCAGGCCCGGCTCCATGCCGCCGTTCTCGATGGAATAGCGGGCAAGCTCCGGCTGGCGCGCAACCATCTCGTTCGGTGGCTTCCAGCGCGGCCAGTGCTGACGCCAGTGAATGGTACCTTCGCCCTGCCAGGCAAAACCCTCGCGACCGATGCCGACGCCGTAGCGCATGGCCGTGCCGCCGGGCTCGGTGATGTAGAGGAACCGGCCGGGCGTATCCACGACGACGGTGTTTTCCGGCTCGCCCGTCGTGTTGGCCACGCGCTGCCGATAGAAGCGGGGATCGATCTCACGGTAGGGGATGGCGGGGATCAGAATGCCGTCATCTTCCACCGCGCCGTACATGACTGCAAGGTCTTCCTCCGTTGGCGGCAGGATCGGGCGGCTGATGACCGGCGGCACCGGCGGCGTGCGCACGCCGGTCGAGGTCGTACAGCCGGCTATCATAGCGGCAGAGGAAAGTGCGCCGAGCAGGAAGGTGCGGCGCGAAAACGGATCGGCGATGTCGGTCGGTGTCATATGCAGTGCCCCGGTGAGCCCTGATCTCTACCCCCCGGAAGCACAGGCACAAGGTGAGATTCGATCACGTTTCCCGGAAACAAAGGCAAGTCGGCGGAAAGCCGGCCGGTGTCGCCGCGGGGCAACAGTTTTGGATGAGGTCAGGGAGCCTGCAAGAGCTTGCGGACAATGGTGAGTGGAGAGATCTCCTCCCGTGGGGGAAGATCTCTATCGCAGGAGCCGAGTGTCGATGATGACGGTGCGTTACTTCTTGGCTGCGAGCAGCGCCTTTACGAGGCCGACCGTCGAGCTGTCGTGGCCATCGGCACTTTCCTTGCCTTCCACCACAGGCAAGAGGCCCGTCGCCAGTTCCTTGCCGAGCTCCACGCCCCACTGGTCGAAGGAGTTGATGTTGAACAGTGCCCCTTCCACGAAGACCCGGTGTTCGTAGAGCGCGATGAGGCGGCCAAGCGCGAAGGGCGTCAGCTTGTCGTAGACGATGGTCAGCGACGGGCGGTTGCCGGTAAACACGCGATGCGGCGCGATGTGATCGGCCTTGGCATCGTCCATACCCTTGTCTGTCAGCTGCGCCTTCGCCTCTTCCAGCGTCCGACCCTTCATCAGGGCTTCCGACTGGGCAAGGCAATTGGCGATTAGGAGGTCGTGCTGATGGCGCAGCGTCGGCTCATGCGCGTTGGCGGCGATCATGAACTCGGCCGGAATGACCGTCGTACCCTGGTGGATCAGCTGGTAGAACGCATGCTGCCCATTGGTGCCCGGCTCGCCCCAGACCACAGGTCCGGAGTTGCCCTCGACCGGCGTTCCATCCAGCGTCACGCCCTTGCCGTTCGATTCCATATCGAGCTGCTGGAGATAGGCCGGGAAGCGCGACAGGCGCTGGTCGTAGGGAAGAATGGCGCGGGAGGGATAGCCAAGCACGTTGCGATGGTAGTAGCCGATCAGGCCGAGCAGCATCGGCAGGTTCTGACGCAGCGGTGCGGTCTTGAAATGCTCGTCGATCGCATGCGCCCCGGCCAGGAACTCGCCGAATTTTTCCTTGCCGATGGCGATCATCAGCGGCAGGCCGATGGCCGACCAGATGGAGTAGCGTCCGCCGACCCAATCCCAGAAACCGAAGATGCGGTCGCTGGCGATGCCGAAGGCCGCGACCTTGTCGAGCGCCGTGGAGACGGCGCAGAAATGGTGGCCGACGGCCTCTTCGCCGAGCGCCGCGGCAATGAAGGCGCGTGCCGTCTGCGCATTGGTCATCGTTTCGATCGTCGTGAATGTCTTCGACGCGACGATGAACAGGGACGTTTCCGGATCGAGCAGCTTCAGCGTATCGGCAATGTGGGCGCCGTCGATGTTGGAGACGAAATGGGTGCGGGGGCCGTCATGTTCCGGCGCCAGCGCCAGCGTGGCCATGACAGGGCCGAGATCCGATCCGCCGATGCCGATATTGACGATGTCGGTGATCTTCTTGCCCGTTGCACCGGTCAATTCGCCGTTGCGGACCTTGTCGGAAAAGGTACCCATGGCATCCAGCACGGCATTGACGTCCGGCATGACGTCGCGGCCATCGACCATGACCGGCGTGTTCGACCGGTTGCGCAGCGCCGTGTGGAGAACGGCGCGGCCCTCGGTGAAGTTGATCGGCTTGCCGGCAAACATCTCGTCGCGCTTTTCAGCGACGCGGGCCGCCTTGGCGATCGCCTCCAGGCCGTCCAGGACGCGCTCGTTCACGGCGCATTTCGAGTAGTCGAACAGGATGTCGTCGAGTGTCACGGAGAAGCGCTGGAAGCGCTGCGGATCGGCAGCGAAGGCTGCACGAATATCGGTGGCGTCTGTCTCGGTGGCGGTGCTCTTCAGCTCTTCGACCAGCGCTTTCATCATCGGCTCCTTCGGCAGTTCCGGTCAGGGCCTCGGGCCGTTCATCCGGACATGCCTTCAATGGTTCTTATCAGCCGCGATAGCTAGTGCGTTTGGTCACCGCAAATCAAGCCTCGGCGCCCGAATTTCACGGGCGTGCGGATATTCATGGAAGGCATCCGACCGCCCGTACGTCTTATGTGCGCAGTTCCTTGCGGAGAATTTTGCCGACATTGGACTTCGGCAGGTCATCGCGGAATTCGATAATGCGCGGGCGCTTGTAGTTGGTCAGGCCGTCGTTGCAATGCGCCCGGATCTCGGCTTCGGTGACGTCGGGGTCGCGGCGAACGACGAACAGCTTCACGGCTTCCCCGGAATGCGCATCGGGAATGCCGATGGCGGCACATTCCAGAACACCGGGATAGGACATCACCACTTCCTCGATCTCGTTCGGGAAAACGTTGAAGCCCGAGACGAGGATCATGTCCTTCTTGCGGTCCACGATCTTGATCAACCCCTCCGGGCTCATGCGGCCGATATCGCCGGTGCGAAAGAAGCCGTCCTTGGAGATCGCCTGCGCGGTTTCCTCCGGCTTGTTCCAGTAGCCGGGCATGACCTGCGGTCCGCGAATGCAGATCTCGCCGATATCGCCGATCGGCACGTTCTGGTCAGCCTCGTTGCGGATCTCGATTTCGGTCGAGGGGAGGGGCAGACCGATCGTTCCGGTAAAGTCCGGCAGGTCGAGGCGGTTGGCGGTTGCGACCGGCGACGTCTCGGAAAGTCCATAGCCTTCCTTGATCGGGCAGCCCGTTACCTTTTCCCACCGCTCGGCCACCGGCCGCTGCACGGCCATGCCGCCGCCGAAGGTGAGGACGAGCGACGAAAAATCGAGAGCGCGGAACGGACCATTGTTCAGAAGAGCATTGAAAAGCGTATTCAGGCCCGGGAAGATCGTCACCTTGTGACTGCCGAATTCCTTGACCAGCGACGGGATGTCACGCGGGTTTGGAATAAGAATATTGTGGCCACCCAGGACCAGTCCCATCAGCCCGTTCACGGTGAGCGCGAAGATATGATAGAGCGGCAGCGCACAGAGGAAGACGAGCGTGTCGGGCTTCGGTTTGTTGACGAAGGCCGTGTCGATCCAGAGGCTCATCTGCGCCGCATTTGCCAGAAGGTTGGCATGCGTCAGAACGGCGCCCTTGGAAACACCCGTCGTTCCACCGGTATACTGAAGGAACGCGATATCAGCGGCCTTGATGTCGGGTTTGGCAAGCGTCAGGCGTTTGCCTTTGGCGATGGCCGTGTTGAATTTGACATGATTGCGCAGCGTCCAGGCCGGAACCAGCTTTTTCACGCGGCGGACGATGACATTGACAAGAAAGCCCTTGGCACCGAGCAGGTCGCCCATCGATGCGACGACGATGTGCTGGAGCGATGTCTTGGACGCCACCTGTTCGACGGTGTGGGCGAAGTTTTCGAGGACGACGATGGCCTTGGCGCCGCTGTCCTTCAACTGATACTCGAGTTCCCTCGGCGTATAGAGCGGGTTGACGTTGACGACGACGAGGCCTGCCCGCAGGATCGCAAAGATCGTCACCGGATTCTGCAATACGTTCGGCATCATGACGGCCACGCGGTCGCCCTGTTTCAGCCCCGTCGATTGCAGATAGGCGGCGAAGGCATCGACGGTCCGGGCCAGCGCGCCGAAAGTGATCGTCGTGCCCATACAGGTATAGGCCGGACGATCCGCGTATTTCGTGCATGACGTCTCGAACATGTTGCCGAGAGACGTATGGGAGCTGGAAGCGATTTCTGCCGGCATTCCGGCGGGATAGGAGGCAAGCCAAGGCCTGTCAGGCAACATTGATTGTGTCCGGCCGGCCGTATCGGGCATGTTCGTCCTTCCTGCGCCGGCGCTTGTGTTCGCCGGCATCCTCCAAATGCCCACTTCTCCCGAGTGGGCAGGTGTCGAAGTCTATGCTCTTCAGCAGCGTCTTCAAGTGCCCTCAGAATTATATGACCTACACGTAAGCGTCAATAAGTCATGTCGGAGAGGCATGGGTCCTGTTCCGTGAGCGCATGGCTAAACCATCAGGCCTTTGCGACGAAGGTTGATAAGGTTTAGGCCGGTGGTTGACGGCGTGGATCGATAACGTTCCGCGCCGGCTGTCGCGCTCTCCCTGAGACCCCCTGCGGTCTCGCCGCAAGGTCAAACGTCATGTCCGATACCGTGCTTCCCTCTCATTCCGTTGCCCGCTTCGGTGGCGTGTCCATGGCGGAGGTCGCGCTGGCGGTCGGCGGCTTCGGCATCGGTACGGGTGAATTCGCCATTATGGGTCTGCTGCCCCAGGTTGCCGGGGATCTCGGTGTATCCGTTCCCCGGGCTGGCATCGTCATCAGCGCCTATGCGCTCGGCGTCGTCGTCGGGGCTCCGCTCATCGCCGTCATCGCGGCACGATACGCTCGACATACCGTACTCCTGACGCTCATGGCCCTGTTCGCGCTTGGCAATATCGCCAGCGCGCTGGTGCCGTCCTTCGGTCTGCTGGTCACGGCGCGATTCCTGGCCGGCTTGCCGCACGGGGCGTATTTCGGCGTTGCCGCACTCGTGGCCGCCGGCATGGTCGCGCCGCACCAGCGGGGGCGCGCCATCGGTCGCGTCATGATGGGGCTCACCATCGCCACGCTGCTCGGTACCCCGCTTGCGGCGTGGTTCGGACAGGCGCTCGGCTGGCGCTCGGCCTTCGCCATCGTCGGCGGCATCAGCCTGCTGACCATCGTGCTCACCGTCTTCTTCGTGCCGAAGGATCGGGGCAATGCCGCGTCTTCGCCGTTGCGCGAACTCGGTGCGTTGAAGAAGCTTCAGGTCTGGCTGACCCTCGGCATCTGCGCCATCGGCTGTGGCGGAATGTTTGCGACGTTCAGCTACATCACGCCGGCCCTGACGGACGTGGCGGGCCTGTCGCTCTCCAGCGTGCCGCTGATGCTGTCCGTCTTCGGTGCGGGCATGATCCTGGGCAACATTATCGGCGCGAGGCTCGCCGACTGGTCGCTGCTCAAAGCGATCGGCATCGGGCTCGTCTTCAATCTCGCGGCGCTGCTGCTGTTCTACGTCACGATGAATTCGCCTGCGATGGCGATGTTCAACATTCTCTCCATCGGATTTGGCTTCCTGATGGTGCCGGCCATGCAGACCCGCCTGATGGATGTGGCGGGCGATGCACAGACGCTCGCTGCGGCCCTCATGCACTCCGCCTTCAACCTTGCCAACGCGCTCGGTGCCTGGCTCGGCGGCGTGGCCATCGCGGCGGGTTATGGCTGGACCTCCACCGGCCTCGTCGGCGCTGTCATGGCCGTTTTCGGCATCGGGATTTTCGCGGTTTCCGTCTCCGTCGAGCGCACATCCCGCCGCGCCTGATAAAGCTTGCCGGGAGTGCTTTGGGAAGATCGCCATATTTTGGCTCGGTTTATAGAATTGTCATCCCGCCCTTGCCATTCGACTGTTATAGAGAGTGGATGAGGAAATTGCAGGCGGAAGCCTGACGGAGGTACCGGGTGCGCCATCGCGAATTGGAAAACCAGCCTGCAGAGCCGCGGCTATTCGGTCGTCCGGCCTATGATCGCTCGGCCCTGGTTGGCCCCGCATCGGCTGCGCGCTGGCTGCTCGTGTTCATTCTCCTTGCCGGTGCCTATTTCTTTCACGGCTTCCTTGTGCCGGTTCTGGCTGCGGTCGTCATCGGTTTTGCCAGCTGGCCGCTCTACCGTCGCCTTCTGGTGGCCGTGAACGGCAACCGCACGATCGGCGCCACGATCGCCATTATTCTCGTCGTCGCCTTCATCGTGACCCCCGTCACCTTCGCCGCGATCTATGCGGTCGATGAGTTCCGTGGCTGGGTCGGCTGGGCGGTCGAGGCCAATTCCGTCGGAGCGGACGTGCCTGCCTGGGTGCTGCAACTGCCGCTCGGCGGCGCCTGGCTCGGCGTGCAATGGGCAAAATATGTCGGTCACCCCGGTGCGCTCGGCGAACTCGTGCAGCTGGTCAGCGGCTCGAACATCGGCAGCATCTATCGCGGCGCTCTCGTCGTCGGGGCAGGGGCTGCGCGCTCGCTGCTGACGCTGCTCTTCATGCTCATCACGCTGTTCTTCGTTTATCGCGATGGCGAGAAATTCGTGGCGCAACTCGACAAGCTCGGCGAGCGTATTCTCCCCATGCGGTGGGAGCGGGTGTCGCGCATCGTGCCGCTCACCATCTCCTCCACCGTCACCGGCATGGGTCTCATCGCCATCGGCGAGGGCATCGTGCTTGGCGTGGCCTACTGGATCGCCGGCGTGCCGTCACCGGTCACCCTCGGCATCATTACGGGCTTCATGGCGCTCATTCCGGGCGGCGCACCGCTGTGCTTCACGCTCGTTTCCGTCTATCTGCTGGCCAGCGGCGCACCGGTTGCGGGTTTCGCACTCTTTGCCTGGGGCACGATCGAGCTCTTCATCGTCGACAAGACACTTCGCCCGCGCCTTGTCGGCGGCCCCATCAAGCTGCCGTTCCTGCCGACGTTCTTCGGCCTCGTGGGTGGCGTGAAGACGATGGGTTTCCTCGGCCTCTTCGTCGGTCCGGTGCTCATGGCGCTGATCGTCGCCATCTGGCGCGAATGGCTGCACGAGGTGACGACGCCGGCGCCGGAGCAGACCGCCAAGCTGATCAAGCAGGCCTGATAGGCCTGTAAAGCAGAACGCAAAGCCTTTTCCGGAACCTCCGCCTGCCTTAAGTATGGTTGCGACAGCGATCAACACGGGATGCGTGCCGGTGAATTTCTTCTCAGCCTATGATCAGGGTTTTGTTCGCGTTGCAGCCTGCACGCCGCGTTGCGAGGTTGCCGACCCCGCATTCAACGCCGAACAGGTGATCGCGCTGGCGCGTGACGGACATGCCCGTTCCGTCGGTCTGATGGTCTTTCCCGAACTCTGCATTTCCAGCTACACGCTCGATGATCTGCTGGGTCAGGCGGCGCTGCACGAGGCGGTGGACATGGCGCTCGCCCGTGTGGTGGAAGAAAGCCGCGTGCTTTCGCCCGTCCTCCTCGTCGGCGCGCCGATCCCGAAGAACGGCCGCCTCTACAATTGCGCCCTTGCCATCCACCGTGGCCGCATCCTCGGTGTCGTGCCGAAGAGCTATCTGCCGAACTATCGTGAGTTCTACGAGAAACGCTGGTGCGCTGCCGGCCGCGACATTCGTGGCGAGACCATCGCGGTTGCGGGCCAGGTGGTGCCGTTCGGCGTGGACCTGCTGTTCTCCGCAACCGACGTTCGCGGCTTCGTCTTTCATATCGAGATCTGTGAGGATGTCTGGATTGCTGCCTCGCCAAGCGATTTCGGCGCGCTCGCGGGCGCGCTGATCCTCACCAATCTGTCGGCGAGCAACATCACGGTCGGCAAGGCCGAAACGCGCCGGGAGCTCGCCGGCTCCCAGTCCAACCGCTGCTTTGCCGCCTATGTCTATGCAGCGGCCGGTCCCGGGGAATCGACGACCGACCTCGCCTGGGACGGTCACGCCTGCATTTACGAACTCGGCAATTTCCTGGCCGAAACGGAACGCTTTCCAAGCGGCCCCCAGATGTGCGTGGCCGACATCGACGTCGACCGGCTGCTGCTCGAACGCCTGCGCACGGGCACCTTCAACGACGCTGCCAACCACCAGCATCGCGAAGACCGGACCTTCCGCACGGTCGAATTCCTGTTCGAGCCGGATCGAAGCGATATCGGGCTCGAGCGCGGCATCTCGCGCTATCCCTTCGTGCCCGCCGATCCCGCCCGGCTCGATCAGGATTGCTACGAGACCTACAACATTCAGGTTCAGGGGCTGATGAAGCGGCTTCAGGCGACCGGTATCAAGAAAATCTGCATCGGTGTCTCCGGTGGCCTCGACAGCACCCATGCGCTCGTCGTGGCCGCTCGTGCCTTCGACCAGCTGGGCCTGCCGCGCTCCGGCATTCTCGGCTTCACCATGCCGGGCTTTGCCACCGGCGACGTGACCAAGACGAACGCCTGGAAGCTGATGCGGTCGCTCGGCATTACCGCCGACGAGATCGACATAAAACCGCTGGCGGAACAGCTGCTGAAGGACCTGAAGCACCCTTACGCCGAGGGGAAGCCGGTCTACGACATCACATTCGAAAACGTGCAGGCAGGCCTGCGCACGGATTTCCTCTTCCGTGCCGCCAATCGCTATGACGCGCTGGTGCTGGGTACCGGCGACCTTTCCGAAATCGCGCTCGGCTGGTCCACCTATGGCGTCGGCGACCACATGAGCCACTACAACGTCAACGCCTCCGTGCCGAAGACCCTCATCCAGCACCTCATTCGCTGGATCATCGCCAAGGATCTGTTCGATCCCGAGACGAATGCCACGCTCGGCGAGGTTCTCGATACCGTCATCTCGCCGGAACTGGTGCCAGCCGATGAAAGCGGTGCAATCCAGAGCACGGAGGACAAGATCGGCCCCTATGCGCTGCACGATTTCGCTCTCTACTACATCACCCGCTTCGGCTTGAAGCCCTCCAAAGTCGCCTTTCTCGCCTGGCATGCCTGGCATGACGAGAAGGCCGGCGCATGGCCCACGGGCTTCCCGGTGGAAAGCCGTGGCGCCTACGATCTCGCCACGATCCGCAAATGGCTGGAAGCCTTCCTGTTCCGCTTTTTCACGACCAGCCAGTTCAAGCGTTCCGCGTCGCCGAACGGCCCGAAAGTCACGTCCGGCGGCTCGCTCTCGCCGCGCGGCGACTGGCGAGCCCCGTCGGATGGCAACGCGCGCCTCTGGCTGGACGAACTGAGGCGCAACGTTCCAGACACCGAGGAGAGCTGAGAGGCCGCGCGGTTTCCTCTCGGACGCGGCACTGCCATCCAAGGTTTTGCTCCTCATTTCTGCGAATTGAGAAATGCGCCGTTTCCGTCATCATGGTCACGGGTTCATTGTCCGGGGCGCAAAATGGGATTGAGACTGGTCAGCAATCGCGATGCCGAATACGGCAAGGCACCGGTCGGCATCCGCGATGTGGAAGCAGAGGCGCGACGGAGATTGTCGGGGCTCGACTACGAGCACCATCGTACGCGTGCGCTCGCGACCGGCATCGACATGCCGCGCGAGATCCACATCAAGCATCTGCAGATCATGGCGATCGCGCTGGCGCTCTCCCGCCTGGAAAGCATCCCCGAAGACTACTGTTCGGACATCTACTGGCCGATGTGAGGGATCGCTACCCTCTCAACGAGGCTCGACGGTCAGGCTGAGATAGGTCGGATCGAAATCGGCGATCTCACGCAGTTCGTTCCAGTCGAGGATCGTCACCGTATGATTGATCCAGCTGATCAGGCCTTCCTTCCGCAAGTTCTGGATCGTGCGGTTCATGTGAACGAGCGACAATCCGAGCACGTCGGCCATCTCTCCTTGCGACAAAGGGAAGTGGAAGCTCAGATCCTGTGTCAGCCCCATGGCCTGCAGCCGCATGTGCAGTTCGCAGAGCAGATGGGCGAGATGCGCACGTTTCGACCGGCGGCCCATGGCGACGATCCATTCGCGATGAATGGCACCGTCGATAATCGTCTTCAGCCAGAGCAGGCGCGTCAGGTGCGGCGCCTTTTCCGTTACGGTTTCCAGCTCGTCATGGTCGATTTGCATGACACGGCAGGGGGATAGCGCGATAATTCCGTGATCCATCGTTTTCAGAAGGAAGGCATGCAGATCGACAAAGTCGCCGGGAACGTGCAGCGCCGTGATCTGCCGTGTACCATCCGGCGTCAGCTTGTAGCGTGCCGCAAAGCCGTCGGTCAGGAGCGTGCTGTAGGAGGGCCGCGTGTTCTCCGATACGAGATCCTCATCCACCTCGTAGGCGCGCTCGCGTGCGGCAAGAGATCTCAGAAGGCTCCGTTCATCCTCCGACACGATGTCGTGGTTGGCGAGGTTCTGAATGAGAATGTCGATCACAATGGAGGCCTTCAAGAATGAACCCGTACAGACAAGCCGCGCGACCCGGAAAAAGCAACATATGAAACAGGATAAAGTTTCAGACAGGGCGCCGCGCCGCATTCTAAACAGCGGTCCTTGAAATACGGCAAGCGCAAAAAGCAGGCCGGGATCACCCTCTTCATGTTTTACGGCCGCATGCTCGACAGGACCGGAACAAAAGTTTCATCTCCGGCTTAGCGTGACGAACTGCGTGATAAGAACATCGAGACATGTGATGAGCCGCTACTTCTTCGATCTTCACAATGGAGATGGGCCGGTGCTGGACGAAGAGGGCCAGGAGATGGCCTCGCGCGAGTCCGTCGCCATGGAAGTCGCCCGCATCCTCGGCGACATCGCCCGGGATGAAATGCCGGAATCCCGCAACGGCACCATCGCGCTGACCGTGCGCGACGAGACGGGCAGAACGATAACCATCGCACGCCTGACCTTCAGCAACGAGTGGATCGACTGAGAGGGCCGGTTCTACACGAGGGCATCTTGAAGCCTGTGTTTCCTGACGATACGGCAACCTCAGAAACACCAAGACATTTTGACAGTCTTAGCGAATATCCGGATCGTCGTTCGGTGCGACCGCGTGCTGCGCGATCTATTCTATCGTCTCATGCGAAACACCGGCGGCGGAACGAAAAGCCGTTTGGCGTGCTTCTATCGCATATGCGCAAAGAACGGCAAAACCGCCGAGCCGATGCGTCATGCCAACGGAGTAAATTATGGACCTTCCCCAGAATACCGTCGTCGCTGTCGCCGATGGCAAAAAGCTCGCTCTTTTCAGGAACGACGGCCAGGCATCCGATATTCAGCTGAAAGCCTTGCCCGACGCTGAGATCGACGATTCGAAAATCTCCTCGGGAGGCCGCCATTCCAGCAGCTCCGCCAATCCGAGCGATGGTCAGCAGGATGAAGACGGCTTCACCGCGGGCGTGGTGGATCTTCTGAACAAGCGCGTGCTCGACGGGAAAATCAAGAAGCTCGTGATCATCGCGGCGCCACGCACGCTGGGTGAGCTCCGAAAGGGTTATCACAAGGCCCTTTCCGACGTGCTTGTCGGTGAACTGGATAAGGATCTCACAGGTCACTCGATCCAGGATATCGAAAAAGCCATCACCGCGGCCTGACGCTTACACCTCAGCGCTGAAAACGATCTCGAAGGCGGAGCGGCACTCACAGCGGCTCTGCCTTCGACATTTTCGCTCGGTAGATCTCACAACGCGACGAGATGACCATAGAAGCCAGGAGGCGTCTACGGAAATTGCCAAGCTGATCCTGAGAAATAGTGAAGGAAAATGGTGCCGCTTGCAGGACTCGAACCTGCGACCCCATCATTACGAATGATGTGCTCTACCACCTGAGCTAAAGCGGCTCACCGGGCGAACCGGAGGGTTCAGCCTGTGTTGTGAGGGGCTGATACCTGCAAAGTTCGGGGAATTCAAGCGGTCTCTTCGTCTGTCATCCGAAAAACTGATGCGGGCGGTCTTGAGAGATTGGTGCCGCCCGCCTGGTAGGGATAGAGCCGCTACAGCGAGAGCCGGGCACGGGCTGCGTTGTATTCCGTTTCCAGGCGCTCGACGAGCGTAGCAACCGGGGTGACGGCGGTGATGGCGCCGATACCCTGACCGGAGCCCCAGATGTCGCGCCAGGCTTTCGCGCCGGTGCCGACGGCGGCCTCCAGATCCATCGTCGCGGCATCGGCGACGGGCAGGTTGTCGGCGTCCAGACCGGCGGCGGCAATCGAAGGGCGGAGGTAATTGCCGTTGACGCCGGTGAAGTGCGGCGTTTCCACGATGTCTTTCGCCTTGCTGTCGACGATCATCTGCTTGTACCCGTCGCTCGCTCTGGCTTCCTCGGTGGCGATGAAGGCCGACCCGATATAGGCGAGATCCGCACCCATCGCCTGAGCCGCAAGCACTGCGCCGCCATTGGCGATGGCGCCGGACAAGAGGAGCGGGCCGGAGAACCAGCTGCGGATTTCCTGGATGAGCGCAAAGGGTGACAGTGCGCCGGTGTGGCCGCCGGCGCCGGCGGCAACGGCGATCAGTCCGTCCGCGCCCTTGTTGATGGCGGAGCGCGCGTGCCGGTCGTGGATCACATCGTGCAGCACGATTCCGCCGTAGCCATGCACGGCTGCGTTCACCTCCGGCACCGCGCCGAGCGAAGAGATGACGATCGGCACCTTGTACTTCGCACAGAGCATCAAGTCGTGCTCCAGCCGGGTGTTGGAGCGGTGCACGATCTGGTTGACGGCAAAGGGCGCGGAGGGATTATCCGGGTTCGCCTTGTCGTAAGCAGCGAGTTCCTCCGTAATCATCGCCAGCCACTCGTCGAGTTGCGCTTCCGGTCGTGCATTGAGCGCCGGGAAGGAGCCGACGACGCCTGCCTTGCACTGGGCGATCGTCAGCGCCGGGTGCGAGATGATGAACAGAGGCGCAGATACGACGGGAATGCGAAGACGCGAAAGGATCGGCGGCAGGGCCATGGCGGTCTCTCTTGATTGACGTTTGCGTAAACGGAAGATAGCCGCGGGATGATGGGTCTGACAAGAGGGGATCGAGAGATGTAGCTCAGGGCAGCCGTCACGCATGTTGCAGGTGTCCTGCCTCGTACGAAGTCGGCCTTTCCGAAGACTGCACCGACTTATAGATCCGTTGCTTTTCAGCTGCTTGAGCCGGGGATGCCGGTCAAAACCGCGCCGGAAAAGTTGGAAAGATGCTCATACCAGCCTATGTGCGTTCCGCAGACTTGCGTAACGAGACGTCAATCGTTACCGAAAAGTAAACGTGCTTTCCTGTGTTTTGGCGCCCGCATTGTCCGGAGTGACCGAAGCCCAGGCCCAAGGTGGCAAGGGATTACCGTGAGCGGACTGGAAACGGCCATCAAACAGGCGCTGGAGCGCTCCGACCGGGCAAGTGCGGAAACCCGTGCGCGGATCTACCAGTCGGCAAGAAATGCGCTCGAAGCCGGCCTGCGCAAGCAGAACGTTCAGGACGAAGCCGTCGTGTCCCAGCAGCGGCACCGGCTGGAAGTCACCATTCACGCGATCGAACAGCAGGAGCGGGCAGCTCTTCGCGATCTGTCGGTCGTTCATTCGCCCGTCTCTTCATCTCAGAGCTCTCCTCCCCCGGTTTCTCCGCAAGAGCCCGTGTCGGCAGCCGAGCCGAGGGTGGCCGTGACCGACACGCCGCGCGCGGAGCAGCGGGCGGGCGGGCGTAACGGAGAGCGGCAGGAGCCTGGTTTCGCCGAGGTGAAACCCGAGCATCCGTCCTCCCGGAACAACGCTCCCTCGTTCGATGCCCCCGATCTGGATGAACCCCGCGGAGATGCGAGGGAGGAGCATCATGCGCTTCACCCTGATCGCGACGATGCGGCCTTTGCGGGAGCGCCCACGCCGATGGTGGCGCCGGTTCGCGATGCCCAGCGGCCGGGCGCGCAGGCGCGGGATGCCGTCAACGACCTCGGCCTTCCCGGTGCGGAGCCGCTGGTGCCCCGCAGGCGTCGTGGGCGCGGCGGGCGTATCGCGTCCATTCTCATGGTGACGGCCGTGCTTGTCGCGGCCGTCGGCAGCGCGACGTGGTGGGTGATGAGTACGGGGCTCCTGGAGCGCCCGCAGGGGCAGCCGGCGCCGCCGCCTACGGTGGCCGCGGAGGATTTCGATGGCGGGGCGGGCCTGCGAACGCTCGGTGCCCAGGCCGGTTTCACGGCGGATTGGATCGATCTCTATCTGCCGACCGCCACGAGTGGCGTCACGCCGGGTGCACGCGCGCGCACCGAGGTCGTGCGCGACGAAAGTGGCGTGCGCCTGCGCATTGCGTCCGGCGCGGGTGATAACAGCGGAAACGTCGCCATCGATGTGCCGGCGTCCGCATTGCAGCGCATGTCGGGCCAGACCTCGACCATTGCTCTCAGCGTGCAATCGGCAAACGGCAAGCCGACCCAGTTTTCGGTGGAATGCGATTTCGCGTCCCTGGGAGATTGCGGCAGGCATCGGTTCACTGTTAACGACGAGAAGAGCGACATGCTGTTCAAGGTCACGTTCGACCGGACGCTCTCGCCGAACGGCCCCGGCCGTATCCTCGTGAACAGCGACGTCACCGCAAATGGTGGCGGCCTCGATCTCTACGCCATCCGGCTCCTGCCCGGACAGTAACGGGAACGGAGGCACCGGATCCCGGTACCTCCGTTCCGTTCGCCGACTTAAGGCATCAAGACTTCAGAAAGTCATGGCCTGATTTCAGGATTTTGCTGTCGATCTCGCCGATCGCCTTCTCGTCCTTGCCGGTATAATCGAGTCCCGTGAGGATGTGGCGGATCAGGTTGAGCCGGGCGCGACGGCGGTCATTGCCGAGGATCACGGTCCAGGGTGCCTTGCCCTTGTGCGTTTCCTTCAACATCCGGTCGCGCTTCTCGGTATAGTCGTCCCATCGCGACAGGGCCTCGATATCCATCGGCGAGAGCTTCCACACCTTCAGCGGGTCGTGACGGCGCTGATGAAACTGCATCAGCTGCATTTCCTGTCCGATCTCGAGCCAGATCTTGAAGAGCACGATGCCTTCATCGACGATCAGCTTCTCGAAGGGAGGGACTTGCCTGAGAAAATGCTCGTACTCCGCCGGCGTGCAGAAACCCATGACCGGCTCGACGCCGGCACGATTGTACCAGGACCGGTCGAACAGCACGAACTCGCCTTTCGTAGGGAAGTGCGAGATGTAACGCTGGAAGTACCACTGTCCGCTCTCCGTCTCGGTCGGCTTGGTCAGGGCGACGATCCGGGCCGTGCGGGGGTTCATATAGGCGCGTGTTTCGTGAATCGCGCCGCCCTTGCCGGCCGCGTCGCGGCCCTCGAACAGTACGATGACGCGCTTGCCGCTCGCCTGCTGCCAGTTTTGCACCTTCACGAGCTCGATCTGCAGCTTCTCGAGATCGGCTTTGTACGTATCCTTGTTGAGTTTCTTTTCATAGGGATAGCCGCCGGAGGCCATGGCCGGTTTGGTGATCCAGTCCGGCAGGTCCGGCGTGTCGACGTCGAACAGGTGCTTTTTCCCGTTGATGACGATCTCGACCGGCTTGATGTCGTCCATGCTGCTCGTCTCCGTGTGTGACAGATGGGGCGCGCCGGAAGAGCCGGATGCCACCGTGGCTGGGGAGCAGGCCATAACTCCATTGCGATTTCAAGCGCACCGTGAAAATCATGTCATGAAGCCGGGTTACATGCTGGATGTCGCCGCATTGCTTGGCGGGTGTGTCGGAGGGACCTGCCGCGCCCGGCTTGTTCGGGCAGGCAGCGATCGTCGGGAGGACATGTGCAGGAAACGACAATCTGGAGGACAATGGCCACCCGCATCTGGGCGGAAAAGTGGCTGCTCGGCCTCACTTTTGCCGGTTGCGTCGGAATGGTCGCAACCAGCGGTCACGCCGTGCTTGCCGGCGTATTTTGGATCGTTCTTGTTCTGGCGCTTCTGAGGCAGCCGGCGATGCCGACGCCGTCCGTTGCCATCGCCTCGCCACTCTCGACCGGTGAGGCCGAACTGGCGACGCTGGAGGCTGGCTTCGACGCTCTGGACACGCCGGTGCTCGTCATCGCGCCCGATGAACGCGTGCTGTTTCAGAACCAGGCAGCCGAGAAGGCTTTCGGTGTGATTCCGGCCAACTCCGACCTCTCCGGCCGCGTCCGCTCGCCGGGCATTCTCGATATGGTGCGCGAGACCATCGCCACCGGCCGCATCAACCAGATCGAGCATTCCGAGCGCCTGCCATCCGAGGCTGTCTACATCGTCCGCGTCGCGCCGGCTGCGCTGATGGCGGGTGGGCCCAAAGACGTCTCCGCACCGGAAAGCATCGATACCGTCTATGTCGTTTCCTATCGCGATATCTCGCAGGCACGCCGCATCGATCGCATGCGCTCGGATTTCGTTGCCAATGCCAGCCATGAGTTGCGCACTCCGCTTGCCTCGCTCCGCGGCTTCATCGAGACCCTGCAGGGGCCGGCACGCAACGATGTGAAGGCGCACGAGCGGTTCCTCGGCATCATGCTGGAGCAGGCGACGCGGATGAGCCGCCTCGTCGACGATTTGCTGTCGCTCTCCCGCCTCGAGCTCAAGTCCCACATCGCGCCGGAGGAGCAGGTGGCACTGGCGCCCTTGCTCGGCCACGTCTGCGACACGCTTGGCCCGCTTGCCCAGGATCTGGGCGTCACCATCTCGCTCAACCTTCCCTCGTCGCCTGTCCTTGTTCAGGGCGATCGCGACGAGCTGATCGAGGTGTTCGAAAATCTCGTGGAGAACGCCTGCAAATATGGCCAGGAGGGCAAGACCGTCGAGGTGACGCTGTCGGGCGGCAACGGCGATCCGGTCGAGGTTTCGGTGCGCGATCACGGACCGGGCATTCCCGCCGAGCATGTCCCGCGCATTACCGAACGTTTTTACCGGGTGAATGTCGAGGCGAGCCGCTCCAAGAAAGGCACCGGGCTGGGGCTTGCGATCGTCAAGCACATCCTCACCCGGCACCGCGCCCGGCTGATCGTCCGCTCCGTACTGGGCGAGGGAACCGTTTTCACGGTCCGTTTCTAGCGGATTCCGACGGTATTTGACTTACCAAAGAAAACGCGATGAAAATCAAAGGGATGGACTGTCATAAATCTTTCGTCAACTTGACATAAAAGCTTGTGGCATCGGCCGTTAATGAATGACAGCCGATGAGAATAAACGGCGAAAGCGAGCGCTGACACTCTAGCGCACCCACACAAGCCCATCCGGGAGAATTCCATGAACGCCCTGAAACTGACTGCTGCAGCCCTGGTGGCTTCCGTCGCCTTTGCTGGCGCTGCCGCTGCCCGCGACCAGATCCAGATCGCTGGCTCGTCCACCGTTCTTCCCTATGCCAAGATCGTTGCTGAAACCTTCGGCGAGACCTTCCCCGACTTCAAGACGCCAGTTGTCGAATCCGGCGGCACCGGCGCTGGCCTTAAGGAATTCTGCAAGGGCGTCGGCCCTGACACCATCGACATCGCCAATGCCTCGCGCAAGATCAAGGACAGCGAACTGGCGGAATGCAAGTCGGCCGGCGTGACCGAAGTGCAGGAAGTCAAGATCGGCTATGACGGCATCGTCTTCGCCACCGACAGCGGCAATGCCGACCTGAAGCTCGAGCCGAAGGATCTCTACCTCGGCCTCGCAGCCCAGGTCGTTGTTGATGGCAAGCTCGTCGCGAACCCCTACACGAAGTGGTCTGACGTCAACAAGAGCCTGCCGGACGCCGAAATCGCCGCCTATATCCCGGGCGAAAAGCACGGCACGCGCGAAGTCTTCGAAGAGAAGATCCTTCATGCAGGCTGCAAGGCTTCCGGCGCTGAAGAGGTCATCAAGGCTGCCGTTTCCGACGCCAAGGAACAGGCTCGCACCTGCGTTGCCGTTCGCAAGGATGGCAAGGCTGTCGATATCGACGGCGACTACACGGAAACGCTCGCCCGCATCGCTGCCAACAAGAACGGCATCGGCGTCTTCGGTCTGGCTTTCTATGAAAACAACGCCGACAAGCTGAAGGTCGCCACCGTCAACGGCGTTATCCCGACCACGGAAACGATCGCTTCCGGCGAATACCCGGTCTCGCGCCCGCTGTTCTTCTACGTCAAGAAGGCGCATCTCGGCGTTATCCCCGGCCTGAAGGAATTCGTTGAATTCTTCCTCGACGACCAGATGGTCGGCCCGGAAAGCCCGCTGTCGGCCTATGGCCTCGTATCCGCACCGGATGCAGAGCGCGAAGCTGACCGCAAGGCTTTCACCGACGGCACACTGCTGTAATAGGAGCCGATCCGGAGACCCTGTCTCTTGAGGATCAACCCGCACGGCGCCTGCGCGCCGTGCGGGAGCCCGAACGTTCGAATGGCCGGCGTCCGATCTTGCAGTATGCGATGTCGTGAAACGACCGGGGGACCCAGACCATGAGCGCATCTCTCCTCTTTCTTCTCGTCCTGCTCGTTGGCGCATCCGCCTTCGTCATGGGCCGATCGCGAGCCATGGCGACTGCCGGCGGCAAGCTTTCCTCTCTGCATTCCCTTCCCGGGTATCACGGCAGCTACGCCGCCATCTGGGCCCTGCTTCCGTCGCTCCTCGTGCTCGCTGTCTGGCTCGTTGCCGCGCCGCCGATGATCGATCGCAGCGTTCTCTTCCATCTGCCGACCGATGTCCTGAATCAGGGCAGCGCGCCGGCACAGCTCGCGCTTGGCCAGGTCAAGTCGGTCGCGCGGGGTCTCGCCCTTCTCTCCGACGCCGAGCGCAGCGCGCTTGACAGCGGTGCCATCAATCTTCGCGACGCGATGGGCGCCAAGGGCATTCCGCTGGCCGGCGCCGGCGAGCCCTGGATGATCGAGTCCGCCACGACCTTCAACAGAATGACGGCGAACAGTCATCTTGCCATGGCCGGTGTCGTGCTGCTGCTGGCTATCGGCGGAACGCTCCTGGCGCTCCGCGGCATCTCGCAGCGCTTCCGGGCCCGCAACCGGGTCGAGCAGGTCATTCTCGGCGGCTTGATCCTTGCTTCCTCCATCGCCATTCTCACCACCATCGGCATCATCGGCTCCATGCTGTCGGAAGCGCTGCGCTTCTTCGCATCGGTATCGCCGACGGAGTTCTTCTTCGGCACGGTCTGGGATCCGCGCTTCGCCGCAGCCGGTCAAGCAGGTCAGGCTGGCCAGTTCGGCCTCCTGCCGCTCCTTGCCGGCACGCTCTACATCGCCTTCGTTGCCATGCTCTTTGCCGTGCCGGTCGGTCTGTTCGCCGCCATCTACATGGCGGAATATGCCAGCAACACGGTGCGCTCGATCGCCAAACCTCTGCTTGAAATCCTCGCCGGCATCCCGACCATCGTCTACGGCTTCTTCGCCCTCGTCACGGTCGGCCCGTTCCTGCGCGATATCTCGGGCCAGCTGAACGGCCTCGTCACCGGCAACTACGCCAGCTTCATTCAGGCACAGAGCGTTCTCACGGCCGGCATCGTCATGGGCATCATGCTGATCCCCTTCGTGTCCTCCCTGTCGGATGACATCATCACCCAGGTTCCCGGCTCGCTGCGCGACGGCTCGCTCGGTCTCGGTGCCACGCGGTCGGAAACGATCAAGCGCGTCGTCCTGCCCGCCGCTCTTCCCGGCATCGTCGGCGCTCTTCTGCTCACGGCATCCCGTGCCGTCGGCGAGACCATGATCGTGGTGCTCGCGGCCGGTGTCGCCGCCCGCATGCAGATCAATCCCTTCGAGCCGATGACGACCGTCACGGTGAAGATCGTCAACCAGCTGACGGGCGACCTGGAGTTCACCTCTCCGCAGACCCTCGTCGCCTTTGCGCTTGGCATCACGCTCTTCGCCATCACGCTCTGCCTCAACATTTACGCGCTCTACATCGTGCGCAAATACCGGGAACAGTACGAATGACCGACATGACCTCATCGCTCGCCGGTGCGTCGCAGCGTCCCGCATCCACCCGTCGCGATATCGGCATCAAGCGCCGCTACGCCGCAGAGCGCCGCTTCCGGGCCTATGGCATCGGCGCCATCTCCATCGGCATCTTCTTCCTGGGCCTTCTGCTCTGGACCGTGGTTTCCAAGGGCTACACGGCCTTCCTGCAGACCGAGATCGTCCTGCCGATCACGTTCAGCGAACAGGTCATCGATCCGAAGAACGAACGGGCTGATAACCCGGCCAAGCTGATGACCGCGAACTATCCGCTGCTGGTGCGCGATGCGCTGGTTCAGAAGCTCGGTATCGACCCTGCCAACCGAGCGGACGTGAAGCTCGCGACCGACATGGTCTCGGCCAGCGCCCGCACGCAGCTCCGCGACGTCGTCGTCGCCAATCCTGCGATCATCGGGCAGACGGTGACTGTGGCTCTGCTTGCGGAAGGCAACATCGACTCGGCCAACAAGGGCCAGATCGACGTGACGGTCGATGAAGCCAACCGCAAGGTGAAGGACAAGCAGCTCGGCTGGATGCAGACGCTTGCGCAGGACGGCGCGATGACGAAGTCCTTCAATACGGGCCTCTTCACATCGGGTGCATCCTCGCGTCCCGAAGCCGCCGGCATCGGCGTCGCGGCACTCGGCTCGCTCTACATGATGCTGATCGTCCTGGCTCTTGCGCTGCCGATCGGGGTCTCCGCCTCGATCTACCTCGAAGAGTTCGCACCGAAGAACAAGTTGACCGACCTCATCGAGGTGAACATCAACAACCTCGCGGCCGTTCCCTCCATCGTCTACGGTCTGCTCGGCCTGTCGATCTTCATCAACTTTGCCGGCATGCCCCGCTCGGCAGCACTCGTCGGCGGTCTCGTCCTCACGCTGATGACGCTGCCCACGATCATCATCGCCACGCGTGCGGCGCTGAAAGCCGTGCCGCCGTCGATCCGGGCTGCGGCCCTCGGCCTCGGCGCTTCGAAGATGCAGACGATCTTCCACCACGTGCTGCCGCTTGCCATGCCCGGTATCCTCACGGGGACCATTATTGGCCTTGCGCATGCGCTCGGCGAAACCGCGCCATTGCTTCTCATCGGCATGGTGGCCTTCGTGGTCGATTTCCCGGGCTCGCCGCTCGAACCTTCAACGGCACTGCCGGTCCAGATCTACATGTGGGCCAACGAAGCCGAACGTGCATTTGTCGAACGGACCTCCGGCGCGATCATCGTGCTCCTGATCTTCCTGGTGGTCATGAACCTTGGCGCAATCCTGTTGCGGCGCCGCTTTGAACGACGCTGGTAGTGAGGTAGAAAACAATGAACATGATGTCAGAAGCGACTCTCGAAAAGGCGGTCGATCAGAAGATGAATGCTGTCCCTCACAAGATGATCGGCAAGGATGTGTCGGTCTACTACGGCGAAAAGCGTGCGCTGTTCGACGTGAACCTCAACATCCGCGAAAACACGGTCACCGCGCTGATCGGCCCCTCCGGCTGTGGCAAGTCGACCTTCCTGCGGACCCTGAACCGCATGAACGATACGATCGATCACTGCCGGGTCACCGGCAAGATCACGCTCGACGATGGTGATATCTACGATCCCTCGATCGACGTGGTCGAACTGCGGGCCCGCGTCGGCATGGTCTTCCAGAAGCCGAATCCGTTTCCGAAGTCGATCTACGAAAACGTAACCTACGGCCCGAAGATCCATGGCCTCGCCCGCAGCAAGGCCGAACTCGACGCCATCGTCGAGCAGAGCCTGCAGAAGGCCGGCCTCTGGAACGAAGTGAAGGACCGCCTGCACGAGTCCGGCACCGGCCTCTCCGGCGGCCAGCAGCAGCGTCTCTGCATTGCGCGGGCCGTTGCCGTCAGTCCCGAGGTCATCCTCATGGATGAGCCCTGCTCGGCGCTCGACCCGATCGCGACCGCCAAAGTCGAGGAGCTGATCCACGAACTGCGCGCCAATTACACGATCGTCATCGTCACGCACTCCATGCAGCAGGCCGCCCGCGTCTCGCAGCGCACCGCCATGTTCCACCTCGGCAATCTCGTCGAGGAGAACGACACCGACAAGATGTTCACCAATCCGGATGACCAGCGCACCCAGGATTACATCATGGGCCGCTTCGGCTGACCGGTCGCCAGACCGACAGCACTGCGCCCGTGACCGAACTCCAAGGACAGGATCCATGGCAACCCATATCGTATCCGTCTATGACGAAGACCTGAAATATCTGAGCCGCCGTATCTCCGAAATGGGTGGCCTTGCCGAGCAGATGGTGGCCGAATCCGTTCGCGCTCTCGTCAACGCCGATCTGGGCCTTGCCCAGAAGGTCATCTCCGACGACGTCGTGCTCGACGATGCCGAGCGTCAGATCGGCGAGAAAGCGATCGTGACGATCGCCAAGCGCCAGCCGATGGCGGCCGACCTGCGGGAGATCATGGGATCGATCCGCATCGCGGCCGATCTGGAGCGTGTGGGCGATCTCGGCAAGAACACGGCCAAGCGCGTCATCGCCGTCTCCAGCGCCAGCCTGCCGCGGCAGCTGGCTCGCGGCATCGAGCATCTGGCCGAACTGACGCTGATGCAGCTGAAGGAAGTTCTGGATGTCTACGCATCCCGTTCGGCCGAAAAGGCGAAGGCGATCCGCGAGCGCGACGGCGAAATCGACGCGATCTACACGTCGCTGTTCCGCGAGCTCCTGACCTACATGATGGAAGATCCGCGCAACATCACGCCGTGCACGCATCTGCTGTTCTGCGCCAAGAACATCGAGCGCATCGGCGACCACGCGACCAACATCGCCGAGACGATCTACTACATGACGACCGGTGCGCAGCCGCTGGGCGAACGTCCGAAGGACGACTCGTCGAACACCGTCGGCGCACTCGCCACATGAGCGCGTGGCGCGGGAGCACCACGCTTCCGCGCCATTACCTCGGGTCGCAAGACCGCATGAAGGTTCGGCTGAAGGATGTGCAGCCGCAATGGCGGTCTTTCACCGCCACGCATGAAAACTGTCCAAAATGATCGCCGCCTTCGGGATCTGGCGAGAGCCTTGTCGCGTGACGAGGATACTACGGAGTCCAGAAATGCAGCCGAAAATTGCCGTTGTCGAAGATGAAGAAGCGCTGAGCGTCCTCCTGCGTTACAATCTTGAGGCCGAAGGCTTCGATGTCGACACCATCAACCGGGGCGACGAGGCGGAGATGCGGCTGCAAGAGCGGCTCCCCGATCTCCTGATTCTCGACTGGATGCTGCCCGGCGTGTCCGGCATCGAGCTTTGCCGCCGCCTGCGCCAGCGCAGCGAGACGGAGCGCCTTCCGATCATCATGCTGACGGCACGTGGCGAAGAGAGCGAACGGGTTCGCGGCCTTGCCACCGGCGCGGACGATTATGTCGTAAAGCCGTTCTCGACGCCCGAGCTGATCGCACGGGTGAAGGCCATGCTGAGACGCGCGCGTCCCGAAGTCCTGTCCTCGCTTCTGAAATGCGGCGATATCGAACTCGACCGCGAAACACACCGCGTTCACCGCAAGACCCGTGAAGTCCGCCTTGGACCGACGGAGTTCCGTCTCCTCGAATTCTTCATGGCCTCGCCCGGCCGCGTCTTCTCGCGCTCGCAGCTTCTCGACGGCGTCTGGGGTCATGACATCTACGTTGACGAACGCACTGTCGACGTCCATGTCGGGCGCCTCCGCAAGGCCCTCAACTTCTCCAACATGCAGGACGTCATCCGCACGGTGCGTGGCGCGGGCTACTCGCTGGAGAGCTGACAGTCCTCCGCATCGCACCGGAGGCGCGTGGCAGATCTCCCGGCGTCGGGATCGTCTTCCGCATGACATCGTGCCGGAACATTAAAGCCCTACAGCGAACGGGGATGCGCCTCATGATGCACGGTGCCCGTGAGCCTTCGAAGGGTCAGACGGGCAAGTGCAGACGTGGCCTTGCCTCCGAAGCAACGAGCATCATCCATTATCAGCACGAATGCAGAACGCCTTCTTCGCGAGCACGAAGAAGGCGTTTCGTTTGGGTCTGCCAGAGAGCGTCGGGCGCTTAACGCGCGCGGCGGCGCTCGGCCGAGGGCTGGTAAGCCAGCTTGGCGTGGAAAGTGCAGTAGGGCGAGCTATCCGGGGAATCGTTGCCGCAGAAGTGGAACTCGTCCTTCATCGGGTCGCCGATCGGCCATTTGCAGGTGCGGTCGGTGAGCTGGGTCAGAACGAGCTTGCGCGACATCGGTACGACGACGTTGCTGCCCGTTGCGCCGTTCGTGCCGCTGCCGGTTACCGCCAGTGCGGTTTCGGGTGCGAAGGCGCTTTCGGAATCTTCGATGACGTTCATCGTGTTTGCCGGGCGTGCCATCGGGCGCAACGGTGCAGCGCGCGGTACGGCATTGGCTACGACGGCTTCCGGTGCTGCCGGGCGTGCGACGACCACGGGGCGCTTGGGGCGGGTTGCGCTCGGTGCGGCGCCGCCGGCCTTGGCGCGACCGGGAAGCGACAGACGGTGAACCTTGCCGATGACGGCGTTGCGGCTGACGCCACCGAGCTGCGCCGCGATCTGGCTTGCGCTCAAGCCCTCGGCCCAGAGCTTCTTCAGTCTCTCCACCCGCTCGTCAGTCCAGTTCATGGTCGTCTCCGTTCCAGGCCGTTCATAAAGGACGAATCCTTCACCGCGCCCCGGATGGATCCGAAGCTGCAACGCCTTGACTCTTTTGGTGACTAGGTCCGCCGCATGCGTCTAGCAATTATTTGCTAACCTAGAGACGGGGTGACTCCGTGACAAGAGTCCGGTGAATCGACCCGAATCGATTTTTGGGTTTTCCCCAACTTGCTGCCACGGCGTGATATATTTGCAAGGCATTTTCTCCTCGAAGCATCGCATCCGAAAAACGCATAACAAGGCCGTCATTCCGGGACTTTTGTTGACAGCGGCACCTGAAATACCGATAGTGCGCTCGCCGCCGTCAAGGCGGTATTTTTCATTCCGGACCGGCGATACCGGTCTCTGCAAAAAACAGATCGAACCTCCCGCAACCCGCGCGGACAGGACGAGGAGATTGGCACGATGGCCGAGGCTACCCCGCTTTATGAGACCTATATGCGCGCGCCGCTGCGCTTCGAGCGCGGCGAGGGTGTCTGGCTGGTGGCGGAAGATGGATCGCGCTATCTCGATTTCGCAGCCGGTGTCGCAGTGAATTCGCTCGGCCACGCTCATCCGCATCTGGTGGCAGCGCTGAAGGATCAGGCCGACAAGGTCTGGCATCTTTCCAACCTCTACGAGATTCCCGGCCAGGAGAAGCTTGCCAAGCGCCTGACGGATAGCACCTTTGCCGACAAGGTTTTCTTCACCAATTCGGGTGCGGAAGCGCTGGAGTGCGCTATCAAGACGGCGCGCCGCTACCAGTTCGCCAAGGGCCGGACGGAGCGTTTCCATGTCATCACCTTCGAAGGCGCGTTCCACGGGCGCACGCTGGCGACCATCGCAGCCGGCGGACAGGCCAAATATCTCGAAGGCTTCGGCCCCAAGGCGCCCGGCTTCGTGCAGGTCCCCTTCGGCGATCTCGATGCCGTCAAGGATGCGATCACCGAGGAGACGGCTGCGATCCTGATCGAGCCGATCCAGGGCGAGGGCGGCATTCGGCCCGCGCCCAAGGCTTTCCTTCAGGCGCTGCGCGATCTTTGCGACGAGTACGGCCTGATGCTGATCTTCGACGAGGTCCAGTGCGGCGTCGGCCGGACCGGCAAGCTCTTCGCCTATGAGTGGTCCGGCATCGAACCGGATATTCTGGCTGCTGCCAAGGGGATCGGCGGCGGTTTCCCGCTCGGCGCCTGCCTTGCGACGGAGGAGGCTGCATCCGGCATGGTTGCCGGCACGCATGGCTCGACCTACGGCGGCAATCCGCTGGCCATGGCCGTCGGCAATGCCGTGCTCGACGTCGTTCTCGGGGAAGGCTTCCTTGAGCACGTCCGTGACGTCGCGCTCGTCTTCCGCCAGGGCCTGGCGTCGCTTGCCGACCGCTTCCCCGATGTGATCGAGGAGATCCGCGGCGAAGGCCTCATGCTCGGCATCAAGGCAGCTGTTCCCTCCGCCGAGTTGCTGAAGGCGATCCGGGCGGAGAAGATGCTGGCGGTGCCTGCCGGCGAAAACGTCATTCGCCTGCTTCCGCCGCTGATCACCACAGCAGAGGAAGCCCGCGAGGGTCTTGCTCGCATCGAGCGCGCCAGCGAGACGCTGACGGCCGTGAAGCAGCGCGCGACCGCTTAAGGTCGCGCCCCTCACGGCACCAGAATACGGACAACCAGAATTACCGAAACCCCAGGCCCTGACAGGGGGCTGAAAGCCCGTAACGGGACAAGGACAGGACACCGCATTTCCATGGCTGATACCCGGCACTTCCTCGATCTCTCCGCCATGTCGGCAGAGAATCTGCGCTCCATCATCGATGATGCGCGGGTGCGAAAGGCAGCGACCAAGGCCGGAACAGCCGAGAAGCCGCTGGCCGGCAAGATGCTGGCCATGATCTTCGAAAAGCCATCGACCCGGACCCGCGTATCCTTCGATGTCGGCATGCGCCAGCTTGGCGGCGAGACGCTGTTCCTGTCGGGCACGGAAATGCAGCTCGGTCGCGCCGAGACCATCGGCGACACCGCCAAGGTTCTCTCGCGTTATGTCGATGCGATCATGATCCGCACCACGGATCACAGCCGTCTTCTGGAGCTTGCGGAACACGCGACAGTGCCCGTCATCAACGCGCTGACGGATACGACGCATCCTTGCCAGATCATGGCCGACATCATGACCTTCGAGGAGCATAATGGCCCCGTAAAAGGCAAGACCATCGCCTGGACCGGCGACGGCAACAATGTGCTGCATTCCTTCATCGAAGGTTCGGCTCGGTTCGGCTACACGATGAAGATGGCCGTGCCGCTCGGCTCCGAGCCCGACGACAAGATCCTGAACTGGGCGCGCAACAATGGCGGCGATGTCGTCCTGTCGCATGATCCGGAAAAGACGGTCGCCGGCGCCGATTGCGTGGTGACCGACACCTGGGTATCGATGAACCAGGAACATCGCGCCCGCGGCCATAATGTCTTCCAGCCCTATCAGGTCAACGCCGCCCTGATGTCGAAGGCGGACGAGAACGCGCTGTTCATGCACTGCCTGCCGGCGCATCGCGGTGAAGAGGTCACCGACGAGGTGATCGACGGCCGCCAGTCCGTCGTGTTCGATGAAGCGGAAAACCGCCTTCATGCCCAGAAGTCGATCCTTGCCTGGTGCCTTGGCGCTCTCTGAGCGTATCGACGTGACGCAAAGCGCTGAACCTTGAAAACCGGCATCCGGCCACCGATCTAGGTGCAAAGCGGAATGCCACGGTTTTCGCTGGCATTTCTTATGAATCCAATAGAATGGAGTTGCGGCTTTGCGATTCCCGGGCGTGTCCGGGGCGCCGTTATCTGCGTTCGGGCTCGCTGCGGCGGGTCTTGCATCAGGAGTATGGACATGGTGGACAAGGGACCAGATCTCGGCGAATTCGGCTATGCGGGCGACGACCGCGTCGTGCCCTTTCAGGTGGAAGGGCTCGACGTGCGCGGCCGTGCCGTTCAGCTCGGCCCGATGCTCGACGCCATCCTCGAGCGTCACAATTACCCGCTTCCGGTCGCGCGCCTGGTTGCCGAAACGGTGGTGCTCACCGTGCTGCTCGGTACGTCGCTGAAGTTCGACGGGAAGCTGATCATCCAGACGAAGAGCGACGGTCCGGTGGATCTCGTCGTTGCCGATTTCTCGACACCCGACCGCGTGCGGGCCTATGCCCGCTATGACGAGGAGGCGCTGGCCAGCGCCATCGAGAAGGGGGAGACCGATCCGCAGGACCTTCTGGGACAGGGCATTCTCGCTTTCACCATCGATCAGGGCGAGTTTACCCAGCGCTATCAGGGCATCGTGCCGCTCGACGGTGCGTCGCTCGAGGAGATCGCCGGCGTCTACTTCCGCCAGTCTGAGCAGATCCCGACCAAGGTACGCCTTGGCGTGGCCGAGCTTCTGGATCGCGACGAAAACGGCAAGCCGCGTCATCGCTGGCGCGCCGGCGGTATGGTCGCGCAATTCCTGCCGGAAGCGCCCGACCGCATGCGCCAGCCGGACCTGCATGGTGGCGATGGCGACGAGAGCTTCGATGGCAGCGTCGACGATCTTTGGGACGAAGCCCGCGTGATGGTGGAAACGATCGATGCCGACGAGCTGACCGACCCGACGGTCGGTACCGAACGGCTCCTGTTTCGCCTGTTCCATGAGCGCGGTGTGCGGGTCTATCCGCCGCAGGCGGTCTATGACCAGTGCGCCTGCTCGCGAGAGAAGCTGCGCGATGTCCTCGCCAGCTTCAGCCAGGAAGAGATCGAGAGCACGGTCGAAGATGGCGTTATCTCGGTGACCTGCGAGTTCTGCTCGACCACGTACACCTTCGAGGCGACGGAAGTCCGTCCGCAGTAAAGGTGCTCGGTGGCGGCGCGCTGAAAGACCCCCGACTATTGGTCGGGGGTTAGTTCAGCGTGCGGCTGAGGCCCGGTAGATCCAGCGAAAAAGCGGGAATGTCGACCGTGAAGGTTTCCCCCTCCGTCGTCTCCATCGAATAGTGGCCGAACATCACACCGGATGGCGTATCGAGCGGGCAGCCGGAGGAGTATTCGAAGGTGTCGCCGGGGTTCAGTACGGGCTGTTCGCCGATCACGCCGGGGCCATTGACCTCGTCGACCTGCCCGTTCTCATCCGTGATGTGCCAGTAGCGCGTCATCAGCCGCACCGTCTTGACGGAGCGGTTGGAAATCAGGATCCGGTAGCCCCAGACGTAGCGCCCATCCTCGGGATCGGACTGATCCTCCAGATAATAGGGCTCTACGGTGACTTCGATGTCCCGTGTCAGCGCGCGATACATGATGCAAAACCTTTCCAGTCGCTGACCCAGTCTAGCGCCAGATGGTTTCCCGAAGGATAACGCCCGCGGAAAGTGTGTTGCAGCACGGCACAAAGAAAAAATCGCGCCGGTGAGGCGCGATTTTCAGGCGTTCCAGCGATCGCAGAAGAGGTGACTCAGGCCGAAACGGCCTTGAGTGCCCGGGCGAAATCCTCGATCAGGTCCGCGCTGTCCTCGATCCCGGCCGACAGACGCACGGTGCCGTCGGAGATGCCGAGTTCGGCGCGGGCTTCCTCGTTGAGGTTCTTGTGCGTCGTCGTCGCCGGATGCGTGATCAGGCTCTTGCTGTCGCCGAGATTGTTCGAAATCTTGACGATATCGAGCGCGTTCTGCAGCGCGAACGCTGCTTTCTTGCCGCCCTTCATCTCGAAGCAGACCAACGTGGAGCCGCCCTTCATCTGTTTTGCGATGATGTCGGCCTGCGGGTGGTCTGACCTGCCGGGATAGATCACGCGGGCGACCTGACTCTGCTCGGCGAGGAAATCGGCCACCTTCGCCGCGTTCTCGCTCTGCTGGCGCACACGCAACGGCAGGGTCTCAATACCCTTCAGCAATGTCCAGGCGTTGAACGGCGACAGGGCAGGGCCCGTATGGCGGAAGTAGTCGTGCAGATGCTCGTCGATCCAGTCCTTTGACGACAGGATGACGCCACCAAGGCAGCGGCCCTGACCATCGATGTGCTTGGTTGCGGAATAGACGACGACATGTGCGCCAAGTTCGAGCGGCTTTTGCAGGAGGGGCGTTGCAAAGACGTTGTCCACCACCAGCTTGGCGCCGGCTGCATCGGCAAGCTTCGCCACGGCGGCGATATCGACCACCTCCAGCGTCGGGTTGGTCGGGCTTTCCAGAAAGAAGACCTTGGTATTCGGACGGATCGCCTTTTCCCAGTTCTCGATGAAGCGCCCATCGACCAGCGTGCATTCGATGCCGTAGGACGGCGCGAGCGTTTCCACGACCCAGCGGCATGAGCCGAAGAGCGCCCGCGCGGCAACGATATGATCGCCTGCCTTCAGCTGGCAGAGGATAGCCGCTGAGACGGCTGCCATGCCCGAGGCCGTGGCGCGCGCGTCTTCGGCGCCTTCCAGCAGGCACATGCGCCTTTCGAACATGTCGTTGGTCGGGCTGCCGTAGCGGGCATAGATGAAGCCGTCCGTCTCGCCCTTGAAGCGTGCTTCGGCGGCCTCCGACGTTTCGTAGACGAAGCCCTGCGTGAGGAAGATCGCCTCGGATGTCTCGCCGTGATGGGAGCGGGTGGTGCCGCCGTGAACGAGCTGCGTCGCCGGGCGCCAGGTGTTGTTTGCCGTGCTCATCAATTGTCTCCTTCCAGAAACAAAAAAACCGGTCGCGTAAAGCAGACCGGTTCGAGCCCGGTCTTTTTAGCCATTTGTTTAACGTGGCTGCAAGCCGACCGGCCAAATCACCACGGGATAAGTTCCCATACGTCTTCGCCCCGCTTGCGTCAATCGGCCGTTTTTGGTTTTGTCGGCCTCGAAAAAAGGATGATGGCATGGCGCGCGAAACGGGCATTCTGGCGGATAGCGCAATCGCTTCGCTGTTCGAGGACGGCCGCCTTCTGAGCGAAGGTCCGCTGGACGAGGACCAGATCCAGCCGGCGAGCCTCGACCTGCGGCTCGGCGCCCGCGCTTTCCGGGTGCGCGCGAGTTTCATGCCGGGTCCGGGACATCTCGTCGCTGACAAGCTCGACCGCCTGAAACTGCATGTGATCGATCTGAGCGACGGCGCCGTGCTCGAAACGGGCTGCGTCTACATCGTTCCCCTGATGGAAAGTCTCGATTTGCCGGCCGCTATGTCGGCTTCGGCCAACCCCAAAAGTTCGACGGGCCGGCTCGATATCTTCACCCGCGTCATCACCGACCGCGCCCAGGAATTCGACAAGATACCGGCGGGCTATCGCGGTCCCCTCTATCTCGAAATCAGCCCGCGGACCTTTCCCGTCATCGTGCGTCGTGGCTCGCGCCTGTCTCAGATCCGCTTCCGGATCGGCCATGCGCTTCTCACCGAGAGCGAGGTTCTCGACCTGCACCGTACGGACACGCTGGTGGCAAGCGATACGCCCAATGTCTCCGGCGCCGGCATCGCCCTGTCGATCGACCTGAAGGGGACCGGCGTGGACGGGCTCATCGGCTATCGCGGCAAGCACCACACGGCGGTCGTCGATGTGGACCGAAAGGGCGCGCACGGCATCTACGATTTCTGGGAGCCGCTCTACAGTCGCGGCGCTGACGAACTTATCCTCGATCCCGACGAGTTCTACATCCTTGTCTCTCGCGAGGCCGTGCATGTGCCGCCTCTGTTTGCAGCGGAGATGACACCGTTCGATCCGCTGGTCGGCGAATTCCGGGTTCATTATGCAGGCTTCTTCGACCCGGGCTTCGGCCATGCTCAGGCGGGCGGCACCGGCAGCCGCGCCGTTCTCGAAGTTCGCAGCCACGAGGTGCCCTTCATCCTCGAGCATGGCCAGATCGTCGGCCGTCTCGTCTACGAACACATGATGGAGCGCCCCAAAGGGCTCTACGGCCTTGGCGTCGGATCGAATTACCAGGCGCAGGGACTGAAGCTCTCCAAGCATTTTCGGGGCTGATAAGCGCCTTTCGAAGGCGCGTATCCTTGCTTGAGGATTGACACGCGCCCGCATCTGTTGGATGTCTGGCGCATTGGCGGGTGTAGCTCAATGGTAGAGCAGCAGCTTCCCAAGCTGAATACGAGGGTTCGATTCCCTTCACCCGCTCCAGCCATACCAAAGGCTTGATCACGTCGATGTATCGCTCCGGTATCACGGAGCAGACCGCCAAAATCTTGCGCAGCATGTTTTCCGAAGAAATTCTGCGTTTGACTTGAAGCCGTCACATTCGTCTCCTATATCTCTCTCATCGGCAACCGGTCGAGCGTTTCATCAAAGAGATGTTCTCGGGTCCGATACAGCTTTCGTCGACTTGACCACGGATGTACTGGCAAATTGATAAAAGCGAATGAGGAAGGTCGGTGCGGTTTCGCCCCGGCCTTTTTTATTGTCTTCGGTAGCCCGAGATATTGGAGCAGCAGACGCTGCGTGCCCTGACGATTATGCCAGGGTCACGCCGTGCAGCCGAGAAAGCTCGTCGCGCACGCTCTCGATCTCCTGCTCAATCTTCGCTTCATTCCAATCAAGGACCCGCCCTGCGATTTCGGCGATACGGCGCAGGAGATGCAATGTCAGCGTTCCCGTAACGGCGAGCGCCGTGCGCCGAAGCACGATATCGGAAAGCCGTCCCACCTGCTCATGGCGCACGAGGTAATCGATCTCCCCTTCGAAATGGTCCACGGCGTCCGGCAGGGAGACCGCGCTCGACGCCGCGATGTGGAGAGCCACGGCGCGAGCCGTCGTCCCGTAGCGGGCGAAGAGTGCCTCGGCCTGCGCCTGTGAAAGGCCTGATGTCGCAGCGATCTCGGCGACCAGCCTGTGGCGTGCGGCGTCGTCCGTCGGATAGTCCAGCCCGCCGCCGATGGGCATGGCCTCCGTTGTCACCTTGCGCGCTTGGCCGAGACGCTTCAGCACGGTGTCGGCCACCTCTTCCGCATAGCCGCGAAAGGTTGTCCACTTGCCGCCGACCAGCGACAGCACCGGGAACGGGCGGTCTCCCATGGGCTCCAGCACCGGCGTCACATGATCGCGGCTGATCAGACCCGGGTCCTTTGCGTCATTAGCCGGCAAAGGACGGATGCCGCTATAGGTGTAGACGATCTGGCTGCGGTCGAACTGCATCTTCGGTAGCAGCTTGCCAAGGCTGTCCAGCAGATAGTCGATCTCGTCGTCCTCGCACCGAACGCTGTCCGGCTGGTCGGCCTTGATGTCGGTCGAACCGACCATTGCCCGGCCGAGATAGTCGAAGACGAGGCAGATGCGGCCATCGTCGGCCTCGAAATAGATCATTCGGCCAGCGAGTTCCTTCAGCAAAGCATCGTGGCGCAGCAGGATGTGCGAGCCCTTTGTTCCACCGATCATGCGGGAGGTCTCGCCGAGCGTCGCGTTGACGGCGTCGATCCACGGTCCGCCGGCATTGACGACAAGCCGTGGCTTCACGCGCAACGGGGCGCCATTGAGGAGGCTGGAGATGACGAGCGTATCGAAAGCCCGGTTTTCGAGACGCGCATGATTGACGGCCGCGGAGGTGGGGCTTGCCGCAAGGCCGTCGCGAACCAGTTCCGCCACCAGCCGTTCGGGATGCGTCACCGTCGCGTCGTAATAGGTGCCGGTGGCCACGATGCGCGGCGTCAGCGCCGGCAGGCTCCGTAACGACGCGGCCTTGCCGGCCATCGTGTGGCGCGGCATCACCCGCTGTCGCGCACCGTAGGCATCGTACATCGAAAGGCCGGTCTTGATCAGAAGGGCACCGCGGCTGCGTGGCGTTCCCTTGGCGCCAAAGAGCGTGCGAACCGCCGACCAGACGCCTTTCGTCCAGGAGAAAATCGGAATGACCGTCGCGAGCGGCTTGACGTAGTGCGGGGCGTTGCGCAGCAGCAGATTCCGCTCGTAGGTGGATTGCGCCACCAACCGCAGTTCGCCCGTTTCCAGATATTTCAGCCCCCCATGGATCAGCCGCGAGGGTGCGGCACTCGTGCCGGAGCCGTAATCCGACTTGTCGAGGATGAGGCAGGTCAGGCCCTGCGCGCAGAGATCTCGAAACAGACCGGCGCCGTTGACCCCCGCACCGACGATGACGACATCCACGGTGCCTGTCTTTGCAATCGCCGCCATGCGCTCCGCCATGCCGCCCGGCCAGCGCGTCTCCGAGCCCGTCTCACTGACTGTTTCGCTCATGATGTCCTGCCTGTTCTGGTGATGCTGAGGGGAACGCCGCGTGCAAGGAGATCGGCGCGGACAGTGTCCGCCAGCCGGTCCGTCGCGAGCACGACATCGAAAGCCGTGAGTTCGGCAAAGACGTTCAGGGCCACCTTGCCGAATTTCGAGGAGTCGAGCAGCAGGATACGGCGTGAGGCGGCGGCCATCATCGCCTGCTTGACCTTGGTCACCTGCGCATCCTGAATGAACGCGGTGCCGCCTTCCACCGCAGAAGCGGAACAGAAGAACACGTTGGCCCGCAATGCCGCGACAGCGCGCTCGGTCGTCAGGCCGATGAAGGCATTGAACGTGCGGTGATAGGTGCCGCCAAGGCAGAGCACCTCGATCTCGTCGATATCGATGAGCCTGTTGGTGGAGACCAGTCCGTTGGTGATCACCGTCAGGGGCCGCACGCCGGCCAGAAGGTCGGCAAGGGCGGCGCCGGTCGTGCTGTCGTCTAGCATCACAGCCTGTCCCGGCTCTACTTGAGCAAGGGCAGCACGCGCCAGCGCAGCCTTCTCTGCCTTTCCCACGGTTTCGCGGTAGCGGAAGGCGCTCTCGTAAAGGCCCGAAGGCTGGACGGTGACGGTGCCGTGCAGCTTTCGCAGCACGCCCTGATGCGCAAGGCGATCGACATGGCGATGGATCGTCATGCGGGACACGCCGAAATGCGCGACCAGATCCTCGATGCGCGCCTGTCCGGCCTGCATGATATAGTCGGCGATCTCGTCGCGGCGCGCATCTGCCTTCATCTCGCGATCTCTTTCCGCGATCCCTCCGCCAGCCGCTCGATGGCCTGCCAGTGCGGCTGCATCGCTTCCGCGACATCACGATAAAGCGCGTAACGCGCCGCAAGGGCTGTCCGTCGTTCTGGATCCGGCATGTGGCTGCGCAGGGTCGTCGTCGTCTCGCGCGCGCCGGCCTGCGGACTTTCATAAAGGCCGATGGCCGCGCCTGCCGTGAGTGCCGCACCCCAGGCTGCAGCCTCATCCGCCGAGGTCACATGCACAGGCAGATCGAGCGCGTCGGCAAACATCTGCGACAATGCGGGGTTTCGCGCGCCTCCGCCCGAGATCCGCGCCTCCGTGATCGGCATGACGCTGCGCAGGTCGTCCACATGAGCCTTATGGTTGAAGACGATGCCTTCGAGCACGGCCTTCAGCATGTCGCCGCGGTCGTGCCAGCCATGAACGCCGAAAAAGCCGGCGCTTGCCGTGCTGCCATAGGGCGAGCCGAAGAGGTAGGGATGGAAGAGGATATCGGACGGACGGCCGAAGGCGGCATCGAGTTCCGGCTTCAAAAGTTCATGAACACCCGTGCCGCTGCTTGCCGCTTCGCTCTGCTCGGCCCGGCAGAACTGGTCGAGGAACCAGTCGTAATTCGCGGTGGATGCCGGTGACACGGCCATATTGTTCCACTGTCCCGGCTCGATGGCGCTGCGGCAGTGCCAGCGTGGATCGGTTACCGGCCGATCCGTCACCACCTCGTTGATCGAATAGGTGCCCGCGACGATCGACAGCAGACCCGTTTCGTGCCCGCCGATCCCAAGAGCCGAGGCCGTCACGTCGTGCAGCCCTGCGGCGACCGGCGTTCCCTCCAAAAGCCCGGTCAGTGCTGAAGCCGCCGCCGTCACGCCGCCGACGATCGCAGCCGATGGCGCCATGTCGGGAAGCGCACTCCACAGGGTTTCCAAGCCGAAAAGCGACAGCGCCTCCCGGTCAAAAACCTGCGTTGCGACATTCGTAAACGCGATGCTCGCCTCCGTTCGATCCGTGCCGATCGTGCCCGTCAGGCAGAAGCGGAGCCAGTCCTTGCAGGCGAGCACATGGCCGATGCCGGCGAACCGTTCCGGCTGGTTGTCGCGTATCCACGCGAGAATGGCCGATGGTGCGGAGGCATGGGGAGACTGCCCTGTCAGCGCGAGCGCCCGTGCTGCAATCTTGGTCGCGTTCCAGGCATCGGACAGTGCGCCCGCGCGACTGTCGAGCGACAGGATGCCGGGCCCGAGCGGCCGGCTGTCGCGGCCAAGCACATAGACGCCATCGCCATGCGCAGTTGCCGCGACCGCCTTGATATCGGACGGGCGGCAGCCGGCCGTCGTGATCGCTTCGCGGATCGCCTCGGCGGTCGCGGCCCACAGCCCGTCCATATCGCGCTCTACCCAGCGCGGATGCGGAAGGGACTGCGCGACCCGGCGGCGCGCCACCGAAACCGGTGTTCCATCCGGCCGGAAGACCACGGCCTTCGTGACCGTCAGCCCGTTATCGATGCCGAGCAGGCAATCCATCGTATCGTCCTCCATCCCCACGTCCGATAGCTGGCGCTGTCGGTGACAGGTAACATACGGATGTGTGATATTCCCGTCAATTGGCGTGACATCGCCGTGCCTTCGACAGCAATGTCACGCATTCTTCCAACTTAGTGGCGGCGAACAGAAGGTTTTGCGTGCGGTGCAGCATCGGTTGCGTTGCAAGAACGCTATTTCTTGGGTACGAATTTCAAGGTTAGTCGAAGGTAACCGTTTGGTTGAAAAAAGGTCCATGATCTCGTGACGATGGAAGACGATGTAACCCAGACCTTCGAGCTGGCACCGGTTGCCATGTGGATCGAGGATTTCAGCGGCGTTCAGGCCTTGTTCGAGACGTGGCGTGGGCAGGGGGTCGAGAACATCTCCGACTTCCTTGCCGAGGACACTGCGCGTGTTGCTGCCTGCTCCAGTCGCATCAAGGTGCTGAAGGTCAACAAGCGCACACTGGAACTGTTCGAGGCCCGCGATCTCGATCATCTCATCGACAATCTCGGGCTCATCTTCCGAGACGACATGCTGACCAGCCACATCAGCGAACTTTCGCAGCTTTTCGACGGCAAGTCCGCCTTTTTCAGCAATGCCATCAACTACACCCTCAGCGGGCGCAGGCTCGACATTCAGCTGCGAGGCAATGTGCTGCCCGGTCACGAGACAACGCTGGCGCGGGTTCTGCTGACGACCGAAGACGTGACCGAGCGCGAGACGGTGGCTCGCGCCGAGCGGGAGAGCCGTCAGTATGCCGAAGGCATCTTCGAACACTCCCCGGTCTCGCTCTGGGTGGAGGATTTCAGCCGGATCAAGGAGCTGCTGGACGATGTGCGCCGACGCGGCATCCTGGACTTTCGGGTGTTCACCGATGTCCATCCGGAGTTCGTGACGCAGTGCATGAGCGAGATTCGCGTGATCGACGTCAATCAAGCGACGCTCGACCTTTTCGGTGCGCCCGATCGCCGAACGCTGCTTCACCGTATATCCGATATTTTCCGCGGCAACATGCAGCAGCATTTCCGCGAGCAGTTGATAGAGCTGTGGAACGGCAACCTGTTCCACCATCGCGAGGTCGTGAACTATGCGCTCGACGGATCCGAACGGTTTGTGCTGCTTCAGTTTTCCGTGCTGCCAGGCCACGAGGATGACTGGTCTCTGGTCCAGGTCGCGCTGACGGATATCACGGCCCGCAAGAAAGCCGAGGCCTATCTCGAATATCTCGGCAAGCACGACGTTCTGACCAAGCTCCACAACCGTACCTTCTACATGGAGGAGCTCAACCGCATCGAACGGAAGTCGATACGCCCGGTTTCCGTCGTCATTCTCGATCTCAACGGGCTGAAGGAGGCGAACGATCAGCGCGGTCACGATGCCGGCGATGCGCTCTTGCGGCGTCTGGGAGAAGTGTTGAACGAGGCGGTGAGCGGTCCAAACCGGGCCGCCCGCATCGGCGGCGACGAATTTGCCCTGCTGATGCCCGGTGCCGACGAGATAGCGGTAGCCGCGATGATCGAAAGCATCGACGATCTGCTGAAGATCAACAACCAGTTCTATCCCACGGGAACGCTCAGTGTTTCCATGGGCCGCGCGACCAGCCTGCCGGCAGAAAGCATGGAAGCCCTGGTCAAGCGCGCCGACATCGATATGTACAAGCAGAAACAGGCCTATTACAGCCACGTGACGGTCAACCGCAGGCGCTAGCAGGGATCAGAAAAGCGGCGGCTCTGTAGCCCGAGAGTTAAAGCTCCGTCGGCCGGTGTGGTGTCTTGTTCCAGGCGAATGGCTTGCGATAGAGCTCGATGATGGCGGCCCATGCGGCAGCCGAGATCATCAGCCAGTAGGCCGGCACGGCTCGCCATCTTCCGCCGACGGCGCGCCACTCCTCGGGGCTCATAGGCTTTCTTCCGAGCTGGATGACGATCGCGTAGCTCCCGATGATATTGAGGATGTCGAGGATCATCAGGCAGGAGGCGAGGAGCGTGTCTCCGCTCGAAAGATTGCCCGCCATCAGCGTCCAGCCCAGATAGAACAGGAAAGCAAGCGTTAGCGGGTGGCTGAGCGCCGAAAGGATCATGCCGGCAACGAGGATCTGCGAGGTCGCGAACGCTTTCCATCCCATCTGTCGATAGAGAAAACCAGGGTCGCGCATCATCACGAGCCATGTCTGCAGCCAGCCCTTGTACCACCGCGTCCGCTGCGCGAACCAGACGGCGGTCTCGGTCGGTGCGTCTTCGAGCGTCGGGCGCACAAGCATCTGAGATCGGTAGCCGAGGCGAAAGAGCCGCATGCCGAGATCGGCGTCTTCCGTCGTATTGAAAGGATCCCAGCCGCCGACCGCCTTGAGAACATCCACGCGAAAATGGTTCGATGTGCCGCCGAGAGGCAAGGGAAGCCCGGCGGATGACAGGAATGGCAGGAGGCCGCGAAACAAAGCGGCATATTCGAGCGCGAACATCGTGCTGAGCCATCCCGATTTGGCGTTCGTGACGACCAGAGGAGACTGGAGGCATGCGACGCGCGGATCCGCCGCGCGGAAGACGGCATAGGCTTCGCGCAGCTGACCGGGGTCCGGCCGGTCTTCCGCATCGTAGATGGTGAGAAACGTACCGCGCGCGCCGGGAAGGGCATAGCTCAACGCCTTCGGCTTCGTACGTGGTGCGGCCGGGGGAACGCGCACGATGTCGTATTCCGAGGGTAGCGACAGGGCTTCCAGCGCGGCGAGCGTTTCGTCATCGTCTGCCTCGCAGATGAGCTTGATGTCGAGGCGCGAGCGCGGCCAGTCGAGGCGGTCGAGGGCTCCGACCAGTTGCGCCACGACCTCCGTCTCCCGGTAGAGCGCGACGAAGATGGAGTAGACCGGAAGGGGCCCCATCTGTCGGGCGGTCAGCTTCCTGATCGACGGAAGCCGCGTCCTGGCCTTCTTCACATGGAGGAGGGCCCGCGCGCGCAGGAAAAGCTGGCAGAAATAGATGCTGGTAAAGAGAAGGTGGGTCGCGAGCAGCCAGACGAGTGGCGCGAGAAAGGCGGAGAAAACGAAAATTGAAAGTCCGAGCCCGGCATAGAACCCCTGTTTGCCCCAGAAGACGATGCGGGCGCTATGAGACGGCGCGGCATCGAAGAGACGGGTTACCGTGTCACGGACGCGTCGCTCCCGGCCCGCAGTCCAGACCGCCATCCGCACCGCGCGCGGCGTCGAGACGGCCAGGATCCCGGCAAGTGCGGGCCGTCGCTCGAGCGTCAGCGCAATGTCGTGGATCTGGGTGAGCTTCGGCACGATGACCGTGATCGCCGGACGGCTGGAATGGTAGAGACGCAGCATTTCCGGAAAGACGAGCTGCGTGTCGAGCGTTTCGGCATCGTGAACCTGCTCCGCATCGATCTCCGCCATGAATGGAAGCCCCAGCAGATTTGCCAGTGCCTCGAAGTAAAGGGTATCGACGATCTCACCGGACGCCAGAAGCTCTTCCTGGACGGTCGTGCCGTTTTCCTTTGCCAACAGCATCATCCGGGCGATCGTTGGCTTGCCGATGCCGAGTTTCAGGAGAAGGCGTCCTTCGCGCAACAGATCGACCGAAAAGGCGGGCAGGGACGCGTTTTGGGGCTTGGAGCGCGCTCTTCGAGTAGCCATTCCGGGCAGTGACGGATAGTCTAGGACACGCATGAACACCTCGTCGCAGACAGTGTCGGCCCTCTGAAGGCCTGAAGCCGGAATTTGATGAGAATGATACGGAGTTCTTCAATCCAACCGATCATTAGGATAATCTTAATCATCTTTATGCCGGCTTGGATAGGAAATATTGCGGTGCACGCGGCAGAGCCGGTCCGCGAGCTGCCATTGTCCTTCGATGCGCGGGAGCGGATCGCAAAGCCGGATCTCAGCGGCCTTGCACGTTTGCGGTTCCTGACCACCGTCGACTTCCCGCCGTTCAACTTCATCGACCAGTCGCAGAAGCTGTCCGGCTTCCATGTCGATCTTGCTCGTGAAATCTGCCGTGTTCTGGAGATAGAGGCGAAGTGTCAGATCCAGGCCGTCACTTTCGAGGAATTGCAGCCGGCGTTGGAAGAGGGACAGGGCGAGGCGGTGCTTGCGGGCGTTGACGTGACAGACGCGCTTCGGCAGCGTTTCGCCTTCACGCGATCGTTCCTGCGGCTTCCCGCCCGTTTTGCCGCGCGTACGGTGCCGGGCGGCGATGCCGGGATCGACCTGTCCGCAATTCTTGCAAAGCCGGTCGGCGTCGTCGCGGGCACGACGCATGAGGCCATGTTCAAGGCGTTCTTTCCGTCAGCCAGAGCGCAGGCCTTTCCCGACCGTACGGCCATGCTGCAGGCGCTGAAGACGGGCACGGTGGAGGCCGTCTTCTCGGACGGCATGCAGCTGTCCTTCTGGGCAGCGTCCGCGGACGCGGCAGGCTGCTGCTCGCTCGTGGAAGGCGCCTATGTCTCCGAGCATTTTCTCGGCGAAGGCCTGGCGATCATGAATCGGAAGGGCGATCCGGCCCTGACGCAGGCTTTGGACCACGCGCTTCTCGAGCTATCGCGCAACGGCCGCCTGAACGAAATCTACCTGCGCTACTTCCCGACCGGTATGTACTGATCGCGTTCAAGGGCGTTATTTCAATGGCGCATACGGGCCTGCGCACCCCGCTCGATGGCGGCGCAGACGAGCTTGTCGAGGCCCAGACGGTCGCGTAGCAAGGCGAGGAGCCGCAGTTCCTCGCTGCGGACATCGAGATCGACCGCTGCGATATCGACAGCCAGTGCATAGGCTGTCTCGAAAAGACGCGGCGGCAGCGCTTCCCGTACCAGCTCCAGCAGAATATCCAGCCCCTCTGGCGCCGACAGCAACGTTGCGCAACGCTGTGCCACGGGCACGAGGTCTTCCGCATCGAAATTATCGAAGACAGGCAGGATGCGGGAGAGCTTGCCGATCCGCTCCAGCTCCTCGTCGCTCATGGCGCTGTCCACGGCGGACATCATGACCATGACATGGATCAGGGCTTCCTGGTGGGTCAAAGTTCGGGACATGCGATCTCCGGGGTTCATTCGCCCCTCACCTACGGCCGCTGGACCCATCTTGCAAGACATCTGCTGCAACGGCATCTGCGGGATTTGCCAAGTCTTGGAAAACCGATAGCAGACAGCGCCGCGTTCAAGGCATCAAGGTCCAGGATTGGCAGGCGGGGAGGAGGGCTCCGCAGCGGTGCGGTAGAAGCCCTTTGTCGTCATTTTCGCAGATGCGACCGCTGCCGCAAGAGCGGTATCGTTTCCCTCCACCTCCGCCCAGCCGTTGCGGGCAAGCCAGAGGGCCGGATCATCGTCGCCGATCGTACAGCGTGCCGTCACCGTTCCGCTCCATTCGCCCTTCGGTGTCCGGCAGGCAAAGGCCCGGGCACGGATGAAGTTGCGGAAGGCTGTGCGGGCAACCGTGCCGCAGGGCCAATCGCCGGTCGTCGCCCGGCAGATCCTGTCGGCCGACTGAGGCTTGACGCCAGCGATCTGGATCGTCCGTCCTTCAAACTGGACAAGACCTGCCGACAGAGCAACGGGATGCCGGAGAATGGTCTCCTCGAGTGTTGCCGGATCGACCGGCGCCTCATGAGGCGCGGAAAGCGGTGCCGTATCCACGGCCGGCGGCTCGGGAACCGGGACCGGCGTCACGTCCTCCACCGGTTTCTGCGCATCGGGAGGAAACGGCATCGGCTCCATGTCGGGCTCGACCGGAACGGTATCACTGACGGCAGGATCTTCTCCGATCGTCGGCACATCGCCAAGATCAGGCGTCTCCAGCGTCATGTCCGGCACAGCCATGCTTTCCGATCCTGTCAGCGCCGACTTGCCCGCCATCAGCAGGCCGAGGGTCAGAATGACGCAGAGCATAGGGCCGCCGATACGGAGCAGAGAAGATTGCATGAGGAAAACGGTCCTACTGGCTCGCCCAGATGATCCGGGCGATCCACTCCACCTCGGACAGGTCGAAGCTGCGGTTCGGATGTTCGGGGTTGAGGGAGTGCAGATCGATGCTGCGCGCGCTCTGCCGCATCAGTACCTTGGCCATGACCTCGCCCTCGGTGGTCTTGACGACGACGCGGTCTCCGCGACGAACCTGCGCGCCCGGTTCCACGATCAGCACATCGCCATCCCGGTACAGCGGCTGCATGCTGTCACCCTGGATCTCCAGCGCGTAAACGCCCGTCTTCGTGCCGGCCGTGGGAAAATCGACCACATCCCAGCCTTGGCCTGCGGGAAAACCGCCATCGTCGAAAAAGCCGCCAGCGCCTGCCTGGGCAAAGCCCAGAAGCGGGATGGCACTTGACGGAGCCAGCCTCTCCACGGTGTCGGAGCCCTTGGCGCCGTCCGGCCGCAGGAATTCCATGAACTGCCCGATGGTCGAGCCGGTCGCATCGAGAACCTTGGCGATGGATTCGGTGGATGGCCAGCGCTCGCGTCCATCAGCGGACTGGCGCTTGGATTTGTTGAACGACGTCGGATCGAGGCCGGCACGCCGGGCAAGCCCCGACGGCGACATCTGATGCCGCTCCGCCAAGGCGTCTATCGCATGCCAGATACGCTCATGTGACAGCATCGTCCCGATGTCCTGGTAAGTCTGGTGTCCTGTTGACGTGTCCGGCGGACATATCCGGGGAAGCGGAACCTCTCCTCTATCCGGCAGGACACTAGCCAAAAACCGGCATCAAGTAAAGAATGCGAGGAAAATAATCCTCGCTCCATCGCGCCCGGCACGTTTATTGAAATGCGTGTCCTGGCACCTATACTTGCATTTTCCAAACACTTCTGGCCGATCAGGCCGCATTCCTGCATCCAGACGAGCGAGGCATCGTGCTCTCCACCCTCATCCGCTCAGAGCGGCTTATCCTCGTTGCCATTGCTGCCGGCATTGCCGGTTTTTCCGCCGAGCATACGCTGATCGGAATGGGGCAGGCGGCGTCTCTTGCCGGCGCGGTGTTCCTCATCGCCGCCATCATCCTCGCCTCCATGCGGGTGGCGCACCATGCGGAAATTCTCGCAACCAAGGTCGGCGATCCCTATGGTACGATGATCCTCACGCTCTCGGCCGTGCTGGTCGAAGTGGTTATTCTCGCGATCATGATGAGTTCGCCGGAGAGTTCCCCGACGTTGGTGCGCGACACGATCTACTCTGCCGTCATGCTCGATATCAACGGCATCCTCGGCATTGCCGCGCTTCTGGGAGGCCTGAAGCACGGCGAGCAACCCTATAATGACGACTCCAGCCGCACCTATTGCGTCATGATCCTGACGGCCATGAGCATTTCCATGATCGTGCCCGAGTTCATTCCGCAGGCGAAGTGGCACTTCTATTCCGCCTTCACCATCGTCGCCATGATCATGCTCTACGGTCTGTTCCTGCGCATGCAGGTTGGCGCACACAGCTATTTCTTCAGCTACAGCTACCCGAAGACGCGCCGTGAAAGCGCAGGCGGACATATCGAGGAGCCCCAGAGCACGACGCTCTCGATCGGCGTTCTCGTGTTCGGCATCGTCGTCATCGGCATTCTCGCCGAGATCATGTCGACGCTGCTCAATACGGGTCTGGAAGGTACCGGCGCGCCGCCGGTTCTCGCCGCCATTGTCGTCGCCGCTATTTCGGCCGCGCCGGAGATCATGACGGCGATGCGTTCGGCGCTCGCCAATCACATGCAGTCGGTGGTCAACATCGCGCTCGGCGCCTCGCTCTCCACCGTCATCCTCACCGTCCCGGTGATGGAGGCCATTGCGCTTTACACGGGGCAGCCGTTCATCATGGCGATGACCCCGGTACAGACCGTCATGATCACCATCACGCTGATCGTCGCCGCCATCAACCTCAACGACGGCGAGACCAACGCCATCGAGGGGATGACGCATTTCGTGCTGTTCGCGACCTTCATCATGCTCTCCTGCCTCGGCCTTTGATCCGCGACCGGCCTGCGCAAACCACTGGCGTCAGGAGCGATCCGCGATCAGACGTCGGAAGGCGGCGAGTGTTTCGTCGCTGACATGATGCTCGATGCCTTCCGCGTCCACGCGGGCCGTTTCCGGGCTCACGCCGAGGCAGCGCAGGAATTGCTCCACGGTCTGGTGGCGCTCGCGGCTTTCGGCCGCCATCTTCTGCCCCGCCTCTGTCAGGAAGACGCCGCGATAGGGCTTGCGCGACACGAGGCCATCGGCGGCAAGCCGTGCCAGCATCTTGGCAACGGTCGGCTGCGCCACGCCGAGGCGGGCGGCGATATCAACCTGACGCGCCTCGTTACCATCATCGATCAGGTCGGCAATGAGTTCGACATAGTCCTCGACCAGAGCGCCGCGTCGCGCCTCCCGTGTCTGGCGAAAGCCCTCGGAGTGGATGTCGGCGTCCGGAAGGGGATCCGCGCGGGGAATGGTTCGACGCGCCACGTCTTCGTGATCCTTCAAGTTCGCATGCTCCAACGGGCATGTCATCGAGTTTCGCGTGTCTAGCATGCAAGCCGGATCGACGAATAGCTATCTCGGTTCTTCCCCCCTCACAATTCGCCCATTCCCATTCCCATTTCCGGCGCTGCAGTGCGGAAAAAAGCACGATCGATGAAATATAGCATATTGCATAATGTTTGTGCCTGCCCTAGCTTCCGGTCATGAACGCCTGTCCGCATCCGGAGACTGCCCCGATGGCCACCCCCGACATTCTCGTGAACCAGCGCGAATCCCGCTCGAGCTGGCGGTTCAACCATTCTGAAGAGGAGGGGCGCCAGAGCCTTGCCGACGTGCATTCCACCGTCGCGGTGCCCACTGGCGGCACGTGGTTCCGCCGGTTTCTCGCCTTCGTCGGGCCGGGCTACATGGTGTCGGTCGGCTACATGGATCCCGGCAACTGGGCAACGGATATCGCCGGTGGCGCCCAGTTCGGCTACACGCTGCTCACCGTCATTCTGCTCTCCAACCTCATGGCGATCCTGTTGCAGGCGCTCGCCGCGCGGCTTGGCATCGCTACCGGCCGGGATCTCGCGCAGGCCTGTCGCGATGCCTACCCGAAGCCCATCGGCTTCGTTCTCTGGATCGCCTGCGAACTCGCCATCATCGCCTGCGACCTTGCAGAGGTTATCGGCACGGCGATCGCTCTGAAGCTGCTGTTCGGCATTCCCCTGATCGCCGGCGCGCTGATCACCGCGCTCGACGCAATCCTGCTTCTCTATCTGATGCAGAAGGGCTTCCGTTTCCTCGAAGCCTTCGTCATGGCGCTCCTCGGCATCATCGCCCTCTGCTTCATCGTGCAGATTGCGGCAGCGGCCCCGCCGGTTGCCGCGGTGCTTCAGGGCTTTCTGCCCTCGACGGAGGTCGTCACCAACCCGGCCATGCTTTACATCGCCATCGGCATCATCGGCGCGACCGTCATGCCGCACAACCTCTACCTCCACTCGTCCATCGTCCAGACGCGGCAGTTCGAGCGCACCGAGCCGGGCAAGCGCGAGGCCATCAAGTGGGCAACGCTCGACAGCACGATCGCCCTCATGCTGGCGCTGTTTATCAATGCCGCCATTCTCATCGTCGCAGCCTCCGTCTTTCACGCCAATGGCCGCACCGAAGTTGCGGAAATCGAGCAGGCCTACGAGCTGCTGTCACCTCTGCTCGGCCTCGGTATTGCCTCGACGCTCTTTGCCGTGGCGCTTCTTGCGTCCGGCCTCAACTCCACCGTTACCGCGACGCTGGCCGGACAGATCGTCATGGAAGGCTTTCTGCGGCTGACGATTCCCAACTGGGCACGCCGCCTCATCACCCGCGGCATCGCGATCGTGCCCGTCGTCGTCATCACCTACATCTATGGCGAACGCGGCACGGCCGAACTTCTGGTGCTGAGCCAGGTCGTGCTCTCCATGCAGCTGCCCTTCGCCGTCATCCCGCTCGTCAGCTTCGTTACCAACCGGGAAAAGATGGGCACATTCGTCGTCTCGCGCTGGGTCGGCGCGCTGGCCTGGATCGTCGCCACGATCATCGTCGTCCTCAACGTCAAGCTGCTCTACGAAACGTTCATCGCGTGACCGCCGCGGTCTGACGGGGTAGCGGTCTGACGTGGATGTGAAGGAACGCCGTGCCGATGCGCGGCGTTCCTGTGCAAAGGAGATCTCCGATGATCCGCAGTCTCACGTCAGCAGCGCTTGCCGTTCTCGTTGCCAGCGCCGGTTCAGGTGCCCTGGCTGCCGGTTTTGATGCCTTCGGCTGGAAAAATCGCGTGCTGATCGTCTTTGCAAACCCTGGAGACCCGCAGGCCGTCGAGCAGCGACGTGTTCTTGGCGACGAGACGAAGGCCTTTGCAGAACGCGATATGCTGGTGCTGGAGGTTCTCGGCGACACGGTGAAGCCGATCTACGGCAAGACGGATACGCTTACGGCTCGGGAACTCCGCAAGGATGCCGGAGTCGAAGAGGGCGCGCGCTTCACCGCGGTCCTCATCGGCAAGGATGGGGGCATCAAGTTGCGGGCGAACAAGCCTGTGACACCCGACCAGCTTTTCGGCCTGATCGACAGCATGCCGATGCGTGCAAACGAGGCGTCTCGCTAGCCTTTCGTCAGAATGGAGCGGCGTCCACGTCCGTTACACTTCATGCTCCCGTCATCGCAGCATCACGGCACTGTCATGACCGCATTCTATGCCCAGCGGACCTCAAACCGTCCAAAGGGCTTGCACGATGCGCTGGACCGGTCTCCTCATCGCCGCAGTCGCCGGCTGTCTCGCCATCGCTCTCACCTTGCCCGCAATGGCGGTCGACAACACGCGAACCTCTCGCATCCTCGAGCGGTTGAAGAACGCCAATGCGTGGCGCAGCCATATCATGGTCGTTGCGCACAGAACGGGCTGGAAGGAAAACGGCCGCATGATCCGCGCGGAGAACTCGCTCGATGCGATCCGCAACGCCATCGCGCTCGGGGCAGAGATGATCGAACTGGATGTGCGAAAGTCGTCCGACGGCACGCTGATCCTCATGCACGACGATTTTCTCGACCGCACCACGACCTGCCGCGGTGAAACACGCGCGACCTCGCTTGCCACACTCAAGACCTGCCGTCTTGTGGTCGAAGCTGACGGACACGCAACCGATGAGACGGTGCCGACGCTCGAACAAGCTCTACTGGAGACGCGCGGCCGCATTCTCGTCAACATCGACAACAAGTTGACGCCAGACATTCTGCCGGAGGTTGCCACGCTTGCCCGTCGCCTCGGGATGGCGGAGCAGATTCTCGTCAAGGAAAACCTGTGGAATGACAGGCGCATCGCCGATGCCCAAGCGCTGATGGCCGCTATCGGTCCCGACATCACGTTCCTGCCCATCCTGGCGGACGATGCCGTTCACGATCCGGATTTCATGGCGAAGGCGACGTCGAGCTTCCGTGCGCCAGCCGCAGAACTCGTCCACTGGCACGCCGACGATGCACCGCAGACGACCGATGGCGGCGCGCTGTTTTCGGCAAAGGCCCGCGCCGCTGCAATCCAGGGCAACTGGCACCAGTGGGTCAACACCTACACCATCGTCAACCGCGCGCCGGGCATGCAGTCGGGCGGTCGCGGCGACGAGCGCGCCGTGATCGACGGCAAGCCGCTTGAGAGCTGGGGTTTCTGGATCGACCGCGGCGCGACGATCATCCAGACCGACGAGCCCAAAGCCCTGATTGCGTGGCTGGAAAAGAGCGGCTACCGGGTTCCCTACGACCTGACCAACTGAAGACGCTCCGGGAGCGCTCGGCGCGATGCGGAGAGCGAAATGACGCCGCATGTTCCGTCACGGCCGATGCCGTTTTCGTGAACGACGCGCAAAACCCTTTTAACGCACGTCATCCATGCCCATATAGTTTGCACAAGGGTCTAACGATCCGGTTGAACGACAATGGGGACGAGGCATGTCAGGATTGAAGAAATTTGCAGTATTGTCGGCGGTCGCGATGACGCTTGTCATCACGGCGACGGATTTCGCGGAGGCTCGCCGTGCAGGCGGTGGCTTCGGTAGCCGCGGCACGCGCACCTTCTCCGCACCGCCCGTCACGCGTACGGCTCCGAACACGACGGCGCCGATCGATCGCACCATGACACCGCAGTCGACACGTCCGAACGCTGCACAGAACCAGCCGGGTGCTGCCCAGACCGCGCCGGCGCGTCGTCCCGGCGGCTTTTTCGGCGGGTTCGGCGGCTCGTTGCTGGGCGGCCTCGCGCTCGGCGGTCTGCTCGGCATGATGATGGGCAACGGTTTTGGCGGCGCTGCCGGCTTCCTCGGCATGCTGCTTCAACTCGCCTTGATCGCCGGTGCTGCGATGCTGCTGATGCGCTTCCTGCGCAATCGCCAGCAACCCGCGACCGGTCGCGCCGGCGCTGGCGGGGCTACGGCTGGCAACCCGTATAATGGCTACGCCCGCGAGGCGGCAAACGAACCAGCCCGTGGCCCGGCGGGCAATGCGCAGCCGGGAAATGCGCAAGGTTCGCGTGGTCCGGGCTTTACGATCCCGCGCATCGGTGGCGGTGCTGTACAGCAGGCCCAGCCTGTACGCTCGGCAGCCGTTTCCGACGAACTCGGCATCGGTCAGGCCGATCTGGAGCGCTTCGAGACCATGTTGAAGGACGTGCAGACAGCTTATGGTGCCGAAGACTACGGTGCCTTGCGCCGCCTGACGACACCGGAAGCCATGTCCTGGCTCGCAGAAGAGTTGAGCGAGAACGCGACCAAGGGCGTCCGCAACGAAGTCCGCGACGTCAAGCTCCTTCAGGGCGATCTGGCTGAATCCTGGCGCGAGGAAGCCGGCGAATTCGCAACCGTTGCCATGCGCTACGAGAGCATCGACGTGACCCGCGACCGCGACACGGGCAAGGTCGTCGAAGGCGATCCTGATCGTCCGACGGAAACGACCGAAGTCTGGACGTTCTTCCGCCGCCCGAGCACGCAGTGGCAGGTCTCCGCTATCCAGGCAGCCTGATTGCGCTGACGCGGCTGGACTCTTGAAAAAGACGTTGTGAAAGAAAAGGCCGGTGCAATCGCACCGGCCTTTTTCGTGTCGACATCCTCCGGGCTGCGTTCATCACAACAAGCCCGCTGGAGACCACCTGCGTCATTCATGACGCAGGTTTTTTCTCATCATGTCAGGCTGCGGCGGCGACCTTTGCATAGGGGTCGAAGCGGCCGTAGAAGGTTTCGCCCTTGGCAGCCATGTCCTTCAGCAGCGGTGTCGGCGCGAAGTGATCGCCATAGGTCGCGGCCAGCTTCTCGCAGAGCGCGACGAACGCCTTGGCGCCCATGCCGTCGATGTAGGACAGCGTACCCCCGGTATAGGGCGCAAAGCCGAAGCCGAGGATGGAGCCGACATCGGCTTCGCGCGGATCGGTGACGATGCCTTCCTCCACGGTGCGCGCGGCTTCCAGCGCAATGGTGACGAGGAAGCGATCCTTGATCGTCTGGACGTCGAGTTCGTCCGCCGGCTTCTGCGGGTAGAGCTCCTTCAAACCTGCCCAGATGTGCTTCTTCGCCGGCTTTTCCGGATAGTCGTAGAAACCCTTGCCATTCTTCCGTCCGCGCCGGCCAAGATCGTCGACGAGCTTGTTGACGAGCTCTAGATGGGCTGGATCCACGGCCTGCTCGCCGAGATCGGCAACGGTCGCCTTCAGGATCTTCTGCGACAGGTCGATAGCGACCTCGTCGTTGAGCGAGAGGGGACCGACCGGCATGCCGGCCATCTTTGCCACGTTCTCGATCATCACCGCCGGCACGCCTTCGATCAGCATGTCGTAGGCTTCGTGGATGTAGCGGAAGACGCAACGATTGACGTAAAAGCCGCGTGTATCGTTGACGACGATCGGGGTCTTCTTGATCGCCGCGACATAGTCGAGCGCCCGGGCAAGGGCTGCGTCGCCGGTTTCCTTGCCGAGAATAACCTCGGTCAGCATCATCTTCTCGACCGGCGAGAAGAAGTGGACGCCGATGAACTGGGCGGGACGCTTGGAGTTTTCGGCAAGCCCGGTGATCGGCAGCGTCGATGTGTTCGAAGCAAAGATCGCGTCGGCCGACAGCACCGCTTCGACGGCTTCGATCACATCCTTCTTGACCGTGCGGTCCTCGAATACGGCCTCGACCACGAAGTCGGCGGTCTTGAGGTCGGCATAATCGGCAGAGGGGGTGATCAGTGCGAGAAGCTGTTCGCCCTTCTCCTGCGTCATCCGGCCCTTGGCCACGCTGTCCTTCACGAGACCTTCGGAATGCGTCTTGCCCTTGGTGGCCGCCTCGATGTCGCGGTCGATGAGGGTGACGGGAATGCCGGCGGCGGCCGTGACATAGGCGATGGAAGCGCCCATGAAGCCTGCGCCGACGACGCCGACATGTTTGAAGTCCGACTTGGGAACACCCGCCGGGCGGCGTGCGCCCTTGCCGAGTTCCTGCATGGAGACAAACAGCGAGCGGATCATCGAGAAGGCCTCGGTGGTCTGCAGGATCTGCGTGAAATAACGCTGCTCGATCTTCAGCGCCGTGTCGAAAGGAACCTGAAGGCCTTCATAGACGCACTTCACGATGGCCAGCGCGCCGGGATAGTTGCCATAGGTCTCGCGGCGCAGGATGCCGGAGGCAGCAGGCCAGAGCTGGGCACCGGCCGCGCTCCACATGGAGCCGCCGGGCGCTTTGAAGCCCTTTTCGTCCCAAGGCTGAACAGGCTTCAGGCCGTTCCTGATCATGGCCTTGGCGGCGTCGATCAGCGCCTCGGGGGCGGCAAGCTCGTGCACCAGGCCCAGTGCCTTGGCGCGCTGCGGGGTGAGCGTCTGTCCGGTCGTCATCATCTGCAGCGCATCCTGCGCGTTGGTAAGACGCGGTACGCGCTGCGTTCCACCGGCGCCGGGGAAGATCCCGACCTTGACTTCCGGCAGGGCGATCTTGACGGCCTTGGAGTTGGAAGCCACACGGCCGTGGCAGGCGAGCGACAGCTCGAAGGCCCCGCCCATGCAGGTGCCGTTGATGGCGGAAACCCACGGCTTGCCGGAGGTTTCGATCTTGCGGAACAGCCCCGTCATCTCGCCGCAAAGCTCGAACAGCTTCTGCGCCGCTGTCTCGGGGTTCTTCTTTTTCTCTTCCGCCTGGAAGGTGAACATGCCCTTGATCATCGAGAGGTCGGCGCCGCCCGAGAAGGTTGCCTTGCCAGACGTGAAGACGACGCCTTTCACGGCCTCGTCATTGACGACCGCGTCGTTGACCGCGGCGAGTTCCCGCAGCACCTCGGCCGTGAACACGTTCATCGACTTGTCCGGCATGTCCCAGGTGACGAGAGCAATGCCGTCGGCATCCGTTTCGATGGTGAAATGGGTGTAAGTCATGGTTCTCTCCCCTCAGACGCGTTCGATGATCGTAGCGGTGCCCATGCCCGCGCCGATGCAAAGCGTGACGAGGGCGGTGTTGAGGTCGCGGCGCTCCAACTCGTCGAGCACCGTGCCGAGGATCATCGCGCCGGTGGCGCCGAGCGGATGGCCGAGCGCGATGGCGCCGCCATTGACGTTCATAATGTCGTGCGAGATGTCGAAAGCCTGAAGGTAGCGCAAGACCACGGCGGCAAAAGCCTCGTTCAGCTCGAACAGGTCGATATCACCGATCGTCATGCCGGCGCGCTTCAGAAGCTTTTCCGTCACGTCCACAGGACCGGTCAGCATCAGTGCCGGGTCGGAGCCGATGTTCGCGAAGGCCTTGATGCGGGCGCGGGGCTTGGCGCCGAGGCTCTCGCCGCCGGCCTTGGAGCCGAGCAGCACGAGGCCGGCACCATCCACGATGCCGGACGAGTTGCCGGCATGGTGGACGTAGTTGATCTTCTCGATTTCCGGATGCGCCTGGATGCCGACAGCCTCGAAGCCGCCCATTTCGCCCGGCATCTGGAAGGAGGGGTTGAGCCCGGCCAGGTTCTGCATCGTCGTCGTTGGACGCATATGCTCGTCCTTGGCGAGGATGACGATGCCGTTCTGGTCCTTCACTGGAACGACCGACCGGTCGAAATAACCCTTTTCCCAGGAGGTGCCGGCGCGGCGCTGGCTTTCGACGGCATAGCTGTCGACGTCTTCACGCGAGAAGCCATATTTCGTGGCGATCAGATCCGCCGATACGCCCTGCGGCATGAAGTAGCCGGGGAAGCTGACGGAGGGGTCCATGTACCAGGCACCGCCCGACATGCCCATGCCGACGCGCGACATGCTCTCGACGCCGCCGGCGATGACGATGTCGTCGGCGCCCTGCGCGATCTTGCCGGCCGCCAGATTGATGGCATCGAGCCCGGATGCGCAGAAACGGGAGATCTGGATCCCCGGTGCGCGGGTGGAATAGCCCGCTTCGAAAGCCGCGGCCTTCGGGATGACGGCGCCGGCTTCGAACACCGGATCGACGCAACCCATGATGATGTCGTCGACGGTATTTGTGTCGATCCCGTTGCGCTCGCGCAGCGCTTCCAGCATGCGTGCGGCCAGGCGAGGTGTGGGCACCTCATGGAGGGCGCCGTCCTTCTTGCCGCGACCGCGCGGGCTGCGCACATGGTCGTAAATGAATACGTCAGTCATTATCCCGTTCTCCCAATCGGCACAAAGCCGTCTGTCTATCCGTGGAGGCGATCGATTTCAGGGGTGGCCGCGTATCAGAACGCGGCGGCGTCGAGTGCCATCAGCGTATCCGATCCCGCCTCGATGCGCGAGCGGCGCAGGGTCGTCTCAGGCAGGATGCGGTTCATGTAGAAGGTCGCCGTCACCAGCTTGTTCTTCAGGAAGTCTTCGCGGTCGCCAGCGCCCGAGGCGAGCAGCCCCTGTGCGGTCTTGGCCATCTTGGCCCACATGTAGCCCAGCACGACAAGGCCGCTGAGGTGCATGTAATCCGTCGAGCCGGCACCGGCATTGTCGGGCTTCGCCATGGCGTTCGACATGAACCACATGGAGGCCGACTGCAGGTCGTTCAGGCTCTTCTTGAGCGCCTTGGTATAGGCCGTCATCTGCTCGTCGCCACGGTTCTCGTCGCAGAAGTCGCCGATTTCCTTGAACAGAGCCATAACGGCGCGACCACCATTGAGCCCCAGCTTGCGGCCGACGAGGTCGAGCGCCTGAATACCGTTCGCGCCTTCGTAGATCATGGCAATACGCGCATCGCGCACATACTGGCTCATGCCATGCTCCTCGATGTAACCGTGCCCACCGAAGACCTGCTGTGCCATGACGGCATGGTCGAAGCCGCGGTCGGTCAGCACACCCTTGAGGATCGGCGTCACCAGTCCGAGCAGGTCGTCCGCCGTCTGGCGTTCGGCCTCGTCCTGCGAGCGATGTGCGACATCCGACTTCAGCGCTGTCCACAGCGTGAAGGCGCGGCTGGCCTCGTTGAAGGCGCGGATGGTCATCAGCACGCGGCGGATGTCGGGGTGGACGATCAGCGGATCGGCCTTCTTGTCCGGTGCCTTGATGCCTGACAGCGAACGGCCCTGAAGGCGCTCGCGGGCATAGTCGACAGCGTTCTGATAGGCGATTTCCGAGACGGAGAGACCCTGAAGGCCGACGCCGAGACGGGCCTCGTTCATCATGACGAACATTGCGTTCAGGCCGCGATTGGCCGTGCCGATCAGATAGCCCGTCGCGTCGTCATAGTTCATGACGCAGGTCGAGTTGCCATGAATACCCATCTTGTGCTCGATGGCGCCGCAGGTCGCGCCGTTGCGCGTGCCGGGCGTACCGTCTGCTCCCACGATGAACTTCGGAACGATGAAGAGCGAGATGCCCTTCGTCCCCTCCGGCGCGCCTTCGATGCGGGCGAGAACGAGATGGATGATATTGTCGGCCATGTCGTGTTCGCCGGCGGAAATGAAGATCTTCTGCCCGGAGATCTTGTAGCTGCCGTCCGGCTGCGGCACGGCCTTGGAACGCAGAAGCCCGAGATCGGTGCCACAGTGCGGCTCCGTCAGGTTCATCGTTCCCGTCCATTCGCCGGCGATCATCTTCGGCAGGTAGGTCGCGCGCTGCTCGTCCGTGCCATGCTCGATGATGGCGGCGATCGCGCCCTGCGTCAGGCCTGGATACATGGTCAGCGACATATTGGCGGACGACATGTACTCGCCGATCGCCGTATGCAGGGTGTAGGGCAGGCCCTGGCCGCCAAACTCTTCCGGTGCGGCAAGACCGAGCCAGCCGCTCTCGCGGTACAGATCATACGCTTCCTTGAACCCCTTGGGCGTCGTGACCGAGCCGTCCGGGTGGCGCACGCAGCCTTCCTGATCGCCGGAGAGGTTCAGCGGGAAAAGCACTTCTTCGGCAAGCTTCGCGGCTTCCCCGACGATGGCGTCCAGCATGTCGGGTGTGATGTCCGAGAAACCGGGAATATTGTTGTATCGCTCGATGCCGAGCACGTCGTTCAGAATGAAAAGCGTATCCTCGACCGGAGCCTTATAGATGGGCATCGTTTGTCTTCCTCCCTTGGCCTAGCTTCGTAAGGCCGTTCATGAGGGCACTCTATTAAAAACTGACGTGCGCGTAAACGTCAAAAGTCGCGACTGCGGCATTTTGCCTGAACATTCCGACGCAGAAAATACCCCCCGCTGGCGGGACGAGGCGGGCATTTCCGAAGGTGGAATCCAAAATCCTCGAGCAGGTTAACGGCTTGTTTACCACGTTCCGGGAAAGTGGCGCGAGAGGTCAATGCTGCTTGTTCCGTTCCGAGTCGTCCGCAGCCTTGTCCACCGGCACAAGGGGCCTGATCCTTGAGCCGTGTTCGGGGAATGCCAGGCGAAGAGGCGAAAGCAAACATGAACGGATCGCGATCAAATCCTCCCCGGATGGGCATGCCGGCCGACGAGCGTCCTGACGTTCGCCACGGCGAGCGCTCCTCGCTGGAAGCTCTCAACCGTACCATCGAGGGACTGGAGGCCCGTATCGAAGGCCTGATCGCCCCCGCCAAGCGCGAAGCCCGTCCGCCGGAAGCAACCGCTGTACAGCCTCGGGCCGATGCCCGTCCTGTCGCTGCCGAACGTCCCGTTTCCCGTGCCGACGCCATTTCCGAAATCCTGCAGCGCCAGCGCGCGCTGAGCGCCACCCGTCTGGAAAAGGCGACCGAGCGCCATCAGATCCAGACGCGTGCGCCCTCGACGCCAGCAACGGTCCCGGCCCCTGCCAACCGCTCGCCCGAGCGCTACGTCATGCCCGCCTATGACGAGCGCCAGCCGCGGCGCTCTCTGGATTACGACCGTGCTTCACGGGTCGCCGCCGAGCCGGTACGCTCCATTCCGCGTCCCGTTCCGCAGGCAGCACCTGCTGCCATGTCGGATGCAGCTGTCCGCGACATCGCCAATGCGCTGGTCGGCCTCCGCCAAGACCTGAAGCGCGATATCGAGCAGGGCCTCTCCCGCGAAATGTCGTCGCTGCGCAGCGAGATGCATGGTATCGCCGCTGCCGCCACGCAGGGTGATGCGCTTGCGCAGGACATCCGTCAGGACCTGCAACGCCTGTCGCTGTCGCTGGCCGATCTAGGCCGCCAGCCGACGACCTCCGAAAGCGATGCCCTGCGGGCCGATCTCGAAGAGATGCGCGCCATGATCGACGGTCTCGCCCGCGAGGACAGCGTGCGCCGCATCGAGAGCCGCTGGACCGGCGTCGAGGATCGGCTGAACGTGTTCGATGCCGCGCGTGATGACGAGCTCGTTGCGCTGGCCTACCGGCTCGACGAGATCAAGTCGCAGCTCGGCACCATGAACAATGGCCCGGCGCTCTACGCGCTGGAGGACAAGCTCGTGGCCGTCGCCCAGGCCATCGACCTCATCGGTCGGCACATGCAGCCCGACGACCGGCGCTTCCAGGAGCAGTTCGCCGATCTCGACGCGCGTCTGGACGAAATCAGCCGTGCCATCGTCGCGAGCGGGCGCACCGCATCGACCTCCGACAGCCCGGGCGTCACCCGTGTCGAAAGCCGGCTCGTAGACCTCTCGCGCCAGATCGACGATCTCGCCTATCCCGCCGACAATGGCCTTGCTGCCCGTATCGAAGCGCTCTCCGCTCGTGTCGAGGATCTGGTCAATGCGGAAGCGGCTGCCCGCCTCGAAGAGCGGCTGGACCATCTCTCCGCCATGATGGAGCGCGCTGAACGCGCCTCCGCACAGCCGGACCTGAGCGGTCACCTCGCCGAAATTTCCGCCAAGATCGACGCGCTCGATACCGGCGATGTCAGCGATACGCTCGCCCGCCGCTTCGACGATCTCGCCCGTCGCATCGATGGCCTCGATAGCCCGGTACCGATGGTCGACGATCGCTTCCTGCGGCTGGAAGACCAGCTGTCGGGCATCGCCCAGCGTCTCGACGAGACGCATGCCGCTCCCTATGACGATGGCCAGGTGCTGCGCAGCCTGCAGGATCAGATCGCCAATCTTTCCTTTCTCATCAGCGAGCCGCGCGAGGCCGCACCCAGCGTGCCCGCCGACGTGGAGGGCCGTATGAATGCGCTGGAGGATTACCTTGCCTCCAGCGACGAATACATCATCGAGGCTGCCCGTCAGGCTGCCGAAGCCGTGATGGAAGCCTATACGCGCAACGGCATGACGCAGTCGGCATCCCCGGCCGTTGCGGATATCGCCGCCATCTCGGCGCTTGCCGACGATCTGAAGACGCTGGAGGACCTGAGCCGGTCGAGCGACGAGCGAACCGCCCGTACCTTCGAGGCGCTGCACGAGACGCTCGTGCACATTGCCGACAAGCTGGAGCGCATCGAGGAGCGTGCCACCGCGCCCATGCTGCGCGATGAACCGGCTCCCGCCTTCGGACGTCGTGACACGGCGGCACCGATGCCGCGTGCCGAAACGCCCGCCTTTCTGGAGCGTGAAGACGTCGGCAACAGCTATGACGACCTGACGCGCAACATGCGCGCCACCGTCGCGATGCCGGCCGATCTGACGGCCCGTTCGCTCATGGAGCGGGATGAGCGGGTGTCCGAGGATGCCGACCTGGACGCGCACCGTTTCGACGATGCGGACATCCGTGAGCCCGCAGCAGCAGCCCATGTCGATACACCCGCCGCCCGCACCGGCCTTTTCTCCGGCCTCGCCAGCCGCTTTTCGCCAAAGCGCGGCAAGCCGGCGGCTCCCGTCGAGCGCCAGTTCGTCGAGCCGACGCCTTCCATCGATGCGCTCGAAACCATCAATCCCGATGCTGCCAATCAGCTGCTGGAGCCGGGCTCCGGTACGCCGGATGTCAAGAAGATCCTGGAGCGCGTGCGCGCCGGGCAGGCGGCGCGGCCCACTGTTTCCGGAGACGGCGACAAGTCGGATTTCATCGCCGCGGCGCGCCGTGCGGCCCAGCAGGCAGCCCAGGAAGTGGACACCGGCAACCGTTCGGCCTCGCGTCCCGGTGCAGCCCCGGGCGCGCTTGCCCGTCATCGCCGTCCGATCCTCATGGCCGTCGGCGCGGTGCTGCTTGCCATCCTCTCCTATCCGCTCGTCAGCACGCTGATGAAGCACGAGCAGGCAACTGCGCCGGTCACGTCCATCGAGACGCCAGCCACGATGGAAACGGCGCCGGCCGATGTCGCACCGGAAACGTCCTCCGGGTCGGCGCCGACGCTCGCAGCGCCCTCGGGGGAACCTGCGCCGCAGGCGGCGGACGATGGTGTCGCGCCGCTGAGTTCGCTCCAGCCGCAAAGCGACGCAGCCGCCGGCGAAAGCGCTGCGGCATCGCAAGCCGAGACACAGGTGACGACACCGGCCGCCGAAAATGCTCCGGCTGAAGCCCCCGTTGCCCAGGCTTCTGCTCCAGAAGCACCTGCGGCTGCAGCTCCCGTGAACGTGCCCGCCGAAATCGTGCCAGCGGCCCTTGCCGATGCAGCCCGTGCCGGCGATCCCAAGGCCTACTTCGAAATCGGCGCCGTTTACACCGAGGGTCGCGGCGTGAAGGCCGACTTCGCCAAAGCCGCCGAATGGTACCAGCGCGCGGCGGATGCCGGCGTGGTTCCCGCGCAATACCGCCTCGGCAGCCTCTACGAAAAGGGCACCGGCGTTCCCCGTGATCCCGCCAGAGCCCGCGCGCTCTATCAGCAGGCTGCCGAAAGCGGCAATGCCAATGCCATGCACAACCTTGCGGTCATGCTGGCAAGCGGCAACGGCGCCAATCCCGACTTTACGCTCGCCAGCATGTGGTTTGCGAAGGCCGCCGATCTCGGTCTGCGCGACAGCCAGTTCAACCTCGCCATCCTCTATGCCCGCGGCAACGGCGTCGCGAAGGATCTCCTGGAATCCTACAAGTGGTTCTCGGTTGCGGCAGCCGATGGCGATACGGATGCGGCGCAGAAGCGCGATCAGGTCGAAAAGGAACTGTCTGCCGAGCAGCTGACGGCGGCAAAGACCAAGGTTGCCGCCTGGAAGCCGGCGACGCTCGACCCGAAGGGCAACGACACGACCATCCCGGACACCTGGGTCGGCAAGGGCACCAAGACGTCCTCCGTCGATATGAAGAAGGCCGTGCGCAACATCCAGGCCATTCTCAACAATAATGGCTTCGATGCCGGCACGCCGGACGGCGAACTCGGCGCCAAGACGGTGAACGCCATCAAGGCCTTCCAGACCTCGATCGGCCAGGAGCCGAACGGTCGCATCACCGACGCGCTCGTCAAGGAACTGCTGAAGCGCAACGGTTGATGACATCGTGACGCAATCGGACGCGCATGTCGCCGCGTCCGGGACGAGGGTCCAGAAAACCGGATGTCGTTTAGACATTATGCAGCAGCCGGGTGCATACTGAGGCAAAGGGCGCGCTATCCGAAAGGATCACGCTGCCTCATTTCGGCGCGTCCGTCAGGTGCGCTGTTCTGTTCGACGCTTGAGGTCCGGCCGTGACGATCTACCTGCCCATTGCGGAACTGTCGGTGAACGTGCTGATCATCCTCGGCATGGGGGCCGCCGTCGGCTTTCTCTCCGGCATGTTCGGTGTCGGTGGCGGGTTCCTCATCACGCCGCTTCTGATCTTCTACAATATTCCGCCGGTCGTCGCCGTTGCCACCGGCGCAAACCAGGTCGTCGCCTCCTCCATCTCCGGCGCCATCACCCACTTCCGCCGGGGCACCATCGATATCAAGCTCGGCACGGTGCTGCTGCTCGGGGGTCTTGCAGGGGCGACGCTCGGTATCTGGATCTTTGCCGCCCTGCGCCGTATCGGTCAGCTCGATCTGGTGATCTCCCTTGCCTATGTGCTGCTGCTTGGCTCCGTCGGCTCGCTGATGCTGGCCGAGAGCATCAATGCGCTGCGGCGCGCCAAGCGCAACGAGGCCATGCCGCTGCGCCGTCCCGGCCATCACGGCTGGATCCACCGGCTGCCGCTGAAGGTGCGGTTCAAGAAGTCGAAAATCTATCTCAGCGTCATTCCGGTCGCAGGGCTTGGCTTCTGCATCGGCATTCTCACCTCCGTCATGGGGGTCGGCGGCGGGTTCATCATGGTGCCCGCCATGATCTATCTCCTGCGCATCCCGACCAATGTCGTCGTAGGCACGTCGCTGTTCCAGATCATCTTCGTCTCTGCCTACACCGTCATCGTCCAGGCGACGGCCAACTACACGGTCGATATCGTGCTCGCCTTCGTGCTGATGATCGCCGGCGTCATCGGGGCGCAATATGGCGTGCGCGTCGGGCAGAAGCTGCGCGGCGAGCAATTGCGGGCGCTGCTGGCCCTTCTGGTGCTCGCGGTCGGCATCCGGCTTGCAGTCGAACTCGTGCTGCCGCCCGCGGACATTTATTCGGTTATCTCGTCGGGGTCCGGCTTCTGATGCCCCGTCTTGTACCCAGCCTTTTCGCAATCGTCCTCACGGCTCTGGCTCTCTCGTCCCCGGCGATCGCACAGACAGGCAGCGAGGAGTTCACCGAAAAGCTGGATATCGGCATTTCAACCGACGAGATCGCTATCACCTCGGACTTCCGCGGCGCCGACCTCACGATCTTCGGCGCGATCGACGGTTTTGCGCCGGATCTTCTGGCGCAGGGCAAATACAACATCGTGGTCTCGCTGGAAGGCCCGAAGGAAAGTGCGACCGTACGCAAGAAGCGCCGCGTCTTCGGCATCTGGGTCAACACGCAGTCGATGACCTTCGAACTCGTGCCGGAATCCTACTCGCTCTCGAGCACCCGGGACATCGACGACATCGCGCCGCCCAACGAGATGAACAATATGGGCATCGGCGTCGCACATATGACGCTAAGCCCGATCGGCTATATCGGAGACGGCAGCAGCGTCACCGAGTTTCGCAGCGCCTTCCGGCGTCTTCGTGAATCAAGCGGCGTCTATCAGCGCGATCCCGGCGGGGTGCAGTTCATCTCCGCCAGCCTGTTCAAGGCCTCCGTGCGCCTGCCGGCTGATGTGCCCAACGGCGTCCATGTGGTGCGCGCCTACCTCTTCCGCGACGGCGTGTTCGTCGCTGCCAAGGCCTTGCCGCTCCGGGTGATCAAGACGGGCCTCGAAGCCGCCATCACGGAAGCCGCCCACAAGCACCCCTTCTTCTACGGCCTCTTCGCCGTCCTCCTTGCCGTCGTCACCGGCTGGGCCGCCAGCGTCGCCTTCCGACGCGATTAAGAAATAACCGTCGCCTTCCGACGCGATTGAGGAAATAGCCGTCGCGTCCCGACGTGACGCGTCACGACCTTCGGCACGGACCGGTTCCACAGACAGCGATTCTGCCCTATGTCGTCGGGAAACATCTCAAGGACCAACTGTCATGAAGCCGATCTTCGTCCAGCTCCAATGCGCCCCCGGCAAGACCTACGAGGTCGCCGACGCGATCTATCGCAAGGAAATCGTCTCGGAAATGTACTCCACCTCAGGCGATTACGACCTGATCATCAAGGTCTATATCGAAGAAGGCCAGGACATCGGCAAGTTCATCAACGACCACATCGCCACTGTCCCGGGCATCACCCGCTCGCTGACGACGCTGACGTTCAACGCGTTTTAAACAGGACCCGGAGCAGCCCCTCATCTGCCTGCCGGCATCTTCTCCCCGTTTTGACGGGGAGAAGAGACGCGTGGCACCGTTCAATCTGATGTTTGTTGGTGGCGCAAAAGGTGCAACGTGTCCCTTCTCCCCGCACGCGGGGAGAAGGTGGCGGCAGCCGGATGAGGGGCTGCTACACCCGCTGCGCACAAACCCAACTCACCCCCGCAAATTCGCAAACCGTACCGAATAGATCCGGTCCCGGCCGAGCATGTGGGCGGTGAGTCTCGTCTGGTCGAACAGACGGCAGATGTTGGGATGGGCGAGGTCCATGCCGCCGGTGGTGACGCCGAAGGCGGGCATGACGAGGCGGGCGCCGTCGGTCGCAAAGCAGGCGCGACGGACCGATTTTTCGCGGCGACGGACGATGGCGGCGGGGTGAAGATGGCCGGCGATTTCGCCGGGAACGGCTTCGAGGCTCGGTTCATGCCGGAAGATGAGGCCATTCAGCCGCAATTCGTCGAGAGACGTGCCGGGCAGGGTTGCTGCGCCATCCGGGTCGTGATTCCCGTTGATCCAGATCCATTCACGGCCCCGCGCCATATCGACGATCATCTGGCGGAACATCTCGGGCATGAGGGCGGATCCCACGCGATCGTGGAAATTGTCGCCGAGGCTGATGACGGTCTTCGGGTTGTGACGGGCGATGATGGCCTGAAGGATCTTCAGCGTCGACAGCGTGTCGTAGGGCGGCAGCATCATGCCGCGCCGGGCGAAGGCGGAGCCCTTTTCAAGATGCAGGTCGGAGACGACGAGCACGTCGTGGTCCGGCAGATGCAGACCGCCCAGCGGATCGCAGACGGCTGCCACGCCGTTGATCGCGATGCGCTCGGAGAGGGCTGGATAGGCATCGGCCGCGGTGCGGCTGGCATGGTAGAGGCGGTGCATCAGGGCGTCATTCCTGCCGGTCAGTGCACCGGCGTGTCAGTGTCTTCCGAAAGCTCCGGCATGTCAGACCTTTGCGAAAAGCCCGGCACGTCGGCATGTGTCCCCATCGCCTCGAAGATCAGCTCGTCTGCGGCCTCCGCCAGAAGCGCATCCGGTGCCTGACCCGGCACGGATTCCCGACCGATTTCCAGCATGATCGGAACGGCGAGCGGCGAAACCTTCTCGAGCGGCCGGTGAACGATGTGGCTCTTGATTCGCACCAGCATATCGCCAAGCCGCCCGATATCCAAAAGCCCTGTTGCCGCATCGTTGCGGGTCGCCTCCAGCAGGATATGATCCGGCTCGTGGCTGCGCAGCACGTCGTAGATCAGGTCGCTCGACACCGTGACCTGCCGCCCGGTCTTCTCCTTGCCGGGATGGCGCGGCTCGATGAGCCCGGCAATGATGGCGCAATTGCGGAAGGTGCGCTTGAGGAGATAGCTCTCGTCCAGCCACGCTTCGAGGTCGTCGCCCAGCATATCCTCGTCGAAAAGGTCCGCGAGCGACGGATGACCGGCCGCGAAGGCCTGCGTCATATCCTCCATGCCCCAGATCGCCAGCGAATAGTCGGTCGCGACGAAGCCCATCGGGTTCAGTCCGGCCCGGTCGAGCCGGCGGGTCAGCAGCATGCCGAGCGTCTGGTGCGCAAGCCGCCCCTCGAAGGCATAGGCCACCATGAAGTAGCGGTTTCCATAAGGAAACGTCTCGATCAGCAGCTCGTCCTCGCGCGGCAGCATGGACAGGTCGCGCTGGATGGCCAGCCAGTCGCGCACCTGCTCCGGCAGGTCGGCATGGGCCTCGGGATCGGCCAGCATGCGGCGAACCTGTGCCGCGAGGTAGGTCGAGAGCGGAAACTTGCCGCCGGCATAGGAGGGGATCTTCGGGTCGAGCTTGTAGCCCTGCGTCACCAGACATTCGTTCTCGTGGATGCCCTCGAAGCGGATGACCTTGCCGCCGAAGAGAAACGTATCGCCGGGCGACAGCATCTCCAGAAAGAATTCCTCCACCTTGCCGAGTGAAAGGCCGCCGCGCCCCATGCGCGCCTTGCTGGCCATCTTGCCGACGAGCCGCACGTTCAGCGTGGGCGACTCGATGATGGTGCCGATATTCAGCCGATACTGCTGCGCGACCTTGCCGTTCGACACCCGCCACAGCCCGTCCTCCGTCTTGCGGATGCGGGCATAGCGCTCATAGGTGCGCAGCGCGTAGCCGCCGGTGGCGACGAAATCGACGATGCGCTCGAAGGTCTCCCATGTGAGATCGGCATAGGGTGAGGCGCTGGTGATCTCGTCGTAAAGCTGCAGCGGATCGAACGGCGCGGCGCAGGCCATGCCGAGCACGTGCTGGGCAAGCACATCGAGCGCGCCGCGTCCGACCGGCGGCGTGTCCTGCGCGCCCAGATAATTGGCATCGAGCGCCGCCTGGCATTCCATCACCTCGAAGCGGTTCGCCGGCACGAGGATCGCCTGGCTCGGCTCGTCCATGCGGTGATTGGAGCGGCCGATGCGCTGGGCCAGCCGGCTCGCACCTTTCGGCGCGCCGACGTGAATGACCAGATCGACGTCGCCCCAGTCGATGCCGAGATCGAGCGTCGATGTCGCGACGACCGCGCGCAATCGGTTTTCCGACATGGCCGCCTCGACCTTGCGCCGCTGGCCGACATCGAGCGAGCCGTGGTGCAGCGCAATCGGCAGGTTGTCGTCGTTGATAGTCCAGAGCGCCTGGAACAGCCGCTCCGCCTGATTGCGCGTATTGACGAAGAGGAGGGCGGTGCGATGCCGCTTGATCGCCTCGTAGACCTCCGGCATGGCATAGCTTGCCGTATGTCCGGACCAAGGCACGCGCACCTCGCTGGCGAGAATGGAGATGTCGGGCTTCGCTCCGCCGGAAACCGTGATGAGGCCGGCAGCCTCCTCACGGTCCGGCACTTGCGCCACCAGCCAGCGCTGAAGGTCCAACGGGTCGGCCACCGTTGCGGAAAGGCCGATCGTTTTCAGCCCCGGCGCAAGTCGCCTCAGCCGCGCAAGCCCGAGCGCGAGCAGATGGCCGCGTTTGGAGGTGACGAGCGAGTGCAACTCGTCGAAGATCACATATTCCAGGTTCTTGAAGAAGCGCTCCGCCTCGCCATTGGCGATCAGCAGTGCCAGCTGCTCCGGCGTCGTCAGGAGGATATCGGGTGGATCGAGTTTCTGGCGCTGGCGCTTGGATTGCGGCGTATCGCCCGTGCGGTTCTCCACCCGGATCGGCAGTCCCATCTCGCCGACAGGCGTCATCAGGTTGCGCTCGATATCGACCGCGAGCGCCTTCAGCGGCGAGATGTAGAGCGTATGGATGCCGTGAAACCCGCTACCGGGCGGTATGCGTCCGCGTTCGGTGAGCGATACAAGCGAGGGCAGAAAGCCGGCGAGCGTCTTGCCGGCCCCGGTGGGCGCGATCAGCAGCATGCTCTCGCCGCCGCGAATGCGCGCCAGCAGATCGAGCTGATGGGCGCGCGGCTGCCAGCCCTTGCGCGAGAACCAGCGCAGGAACGGTTCGGGCAAGGCGAAGGCCGGCGATGCGGGCTGGGCGGAGGGGATCTGTTTCACGGGTACGAATGTAGAACGCGCACCCCGCTCTTTCCAGACGCCCGCAGGGTTCAAGCCGTGCAAATCGCCAACGGGCTTTCCCGATCAGAAAGCGATGTAGCGATCCTTGCGATGGTTCACCGCTATGGTGAGGTTGAGCACCAGTGCGCCCAGCACCGAGCAAAGAATGATGAAGGGACTTGCGAGAAATACGGCGAAGGCAAGGATGATGGCATCGAAGCCGAGTTGTACGAGGCCCGCCCGGAAGCCGAAGCGATCCTGAATGTAGACCGCGAGAATGCCGATACCCCCGAGGCTGGCCCGGTGCCGGAACAGCGCCAGCATGCCCGCCCCAATCGACAGCCCGCCGAAAAGCCCGCCAACCAGCGGATCGACGCTTGCAAGACCGAGTTGCACCGGCACGACCTCGGAGAGAAGGGCGGTCAGCGCGATGGCTGCGAAGGTCTTGATCGTGAAGGCGACCCCCAGCCGGCGATAGGCGAGATAGGCGAACGGCAGGTTGATGACGAAGAAGCAGGCGCCGAAGGACAGCCCTGTCGCGTAATGCAGGAGAAAGGCTGCGCCCGCCGTTCCGCCTGTGAAGAGACCGGCCCCTTGCAGCAGCGCGACGCCGAGCACGGCCAGCATGCTGCCGGCCATGATGCCCTGCGCGTCCTCCAGCAGCGAATGCCGCTCCGCCTGCGAGTGGATCAGCGCCGTGAATGCTCCCCTGACCGCCGTCATGTCGTGCCTCCTTGCTCGGTAAAAGACAGCCATACGGCTTTGCAGCGGATACGGGAAGGTCCCGAACCGTTCAAGGAACCATCGATTTGGCAACTCGTTTCTTCTCGTTACCAAAAACAATTCTGCAAGACCGAGAGGACGGCACCATGAACACCAAAGACACGGGCCCAATCGACAACAAGATCCTTCAGGAACCCGCCGAAGGCGACCGTGCGACCATCGACCGTGAGCTGGAACGCAAGGATGGCGGCAATGCTGCCCATCATGACGAAAACATGGATGGTGAGTCCGACAAGGATAAGGACGTTCATGAGAAGGTTCGCAAGGCCATGGACGAAGCGGCGCCACAGACCGGCGTCCGACCCGGCCCTTGAAGCGAGCTCCGGGTATTTTATGTAGCGCTGATAGACAAGGTGGACAGAAGGAGGAAAAGCCGATGACGCTCGTTATTCCGGGACAAACAGGAGAGCGTGAAAACAGACGGATCACCGAGGCAACCTCTCCGGTGCTCAACACCTTGCGGAGTATCGAGGCAAGGCTCAAGCGAGACATGACGCCGCCCTTTGGCGATCATGGTGATATCGAGCCGGCGCTGTCGCCCGAAGAGGCGGCTCGCTTGCGATGCGAGGGAAGGAACGCGGCGTTCCAAGGCATGCCGTTGCGGTCTTGTCCCTATGCCACGTCAAGCCGAGAGAAGCGCGACGCCTGGCTCGAAGGCTTCAATACCGTGAAATGATGACGCCCGAACGCGGCGGGTTCAAAGCGCAATATAGCGATCGGACCGATGGTTGATCGTCACGAAGAGGTTGAGCGCTACGGCGCCGAGAACCGAGTAGAAGACGACCGAGGGAAGGGTGACGAAGAAGGCGGCGGTCAGCACGCAGAGATCGATGACGAGTTGCACGAGACCGGCCCGGATACCGAAACGCTCCTGTAGATAGATGCCGAGAATACCGACGCCGCCGAGGCTGGCCCGATGACGGTAGAGCGCCAGCAGCCCGTAGCCCAGCAGCAGCCCGCCTAGCAGCGCAGCCCAGGCCGGATGAATGCTCGAAATCACGAAGAAGCGCGATTGCATGTCGGCAATGACGGATGTCAGGCCGATGGCGATGAAGGTCTTGATGGTAAAGGCCCATCCCAGCCGCTTGAGCGAGAGATAGAAGAACGGCAGGTTGAGCAGGAAGAAGGCGAGGCCGAAATTCACGTCGAGCGCATAATGCAGCAGAAAAGCCACACCGGCCGTGCTGCCGGTGAGGAGCCCGGCACTGGCAAGGATGTAAAGACCGAGCGCCGACACAACACTGCCGGTGAACACGCCCTGCACATCCTCGATCGGCGTATGACGCGCTGCATTGGTGTTCCAGAAGCCGAGGGCCGAAATCAAGGACATGGCATTCGCTCCGAAAAGGCGTTGGGTCGGTATCGACAGGCGTTGTGGCGGAGAGGTTAGAAGACGCACATGAGAACGTCTGCGCGCTGAGCGGCATGTTCTGGAAACACCGATATCATCGGCGTTTTCGAGAGCTTTGCAAGATAAATACGTAAGGAATACTGACCTATTTCAAATTCGCAATAAAGCGTCGCTCAGAGGCTCTTGCGCGAAAGAAACAGGATGCCGGCGACGTCTTGCGCGCCATCTTTGCGAATGGTCGCGCGCGCCACGTCGAGCACCTCGAGCCCTGCCGTCTCGCACAGGCCGCGGACATAGGCTTCGGAATGTGCATAGCGCAGCGATGGACGAAGGAGGAAGCCGTCTGCGGAGCTGTTTACGGGAGCGGCTTCCGCGTCTTCGACGGAAAAGGCAAACAGTCCTCCGGCTTTCAACAGATGCGGCACGATGGCGAAAACCGCAACGAGGTCGCCGAGATACATGAGGACGTCGGCCGCAGCCGCGAGATCCGCCCGACCCTCGGGATAATCGTGTGCAATGAGACCCGACGCTGCAAGAGGCTTTGAAAGATCGGCCTCCCCGAGGTGATCGTAGAGATGCTTTTCGGCCGCCTTGGCCAGCATGTTGGACGAGAGATCATAGCCTTCCAGCATGCCGACATGTGGCCGGATTTCTGCGCCGAAGAGGCCGGTGCCGCAGCCGAGATCGATGGCGCGCTCAAGCGTCGCCCCATTCGTAAAGCTTTCCACCATCTCCGCCAGCCGCCCCGGCACGGTATAGTCCAGGCGCTCCACCAGAGCCGCGTCGAAACGGTCGGCATAATCGTCGAAGAGCCGCGCGACATAGGCGCTGGGCGCTTGTCCCGGAACGTCGTCGGCGCCGAGGACGGCGCGCTTCAGGCGGGCGCCGAAAATATCATCAGGGTTGAGGTCGAGCACACGGGCAAGCGATGCCGCCGCCGCTTCACGCTCTCCGGACTTTTCCTCGTGCTCCGCAAGGCGAAACCAGCCGGCGGCCCAGTCGGGCGCGAGCTCCAGCGCCTGACGCATAAGATCGGCCGCTTCGGCATGATCCCCACTCGCCGCCAGCATCTGGGCATATTCGGCACGCCGGTCGGCGATGAGGTCGCCGGAGGACAGTTGATGCGGATTCATGACGAAGCTCCTGCGCCGGATGCCGGATGGCGAGCGACTGGCGACGACATAGGCTGTCGCCGGGTGCGAGAAAAGGGAATTCGCGAGCGATCGGGTGTGCGCCGCGATTCCGCCCACAATCCTTGCGACAGAGAGCGGCGACCGCTACATGCGGAGAGCCGGGACCTTCGAGGCCGGCACCTGCAAGGGCAGGCGTGACGTAGCGCAAGGAGACGAATAGACATGGCCGATGGTGTGAACAGGTTCCTTGGCGATACGCCCGGCCGGGTGATCGTGAAGCTGCTGGTCCTGTCGCTGATCGTCGGCTTCGTCATGACCGTCTTCGGCTGGACGCCCTATGGCATCTTCCGCAGCATCCGCGATTTCTTCGTCGAGCTCTGGTATACCGGCTTCGATGCGCTGGGCGATGTCGGCGAATATCTGCTGATCGGTGCCGCAGTGGTCATTCCGATCTTCATCGTCCTCAGGCTCCTGAGTTTCCGCCGATAATATGCCCGTTCGTTCCACGCAGAACCGCCGCACCCTCCTGAAGACGGCGGCCCTTGTCACGCTTGCCGGTCTCGCCGGTTGCAGCACGACGTCGGTGCTGGCGCCCCCCGGGGACGGCAGCGACCAGACCGAGGCGACGCTTGGCCTGATCAACGGTCTGCGCAAGGAGCGCGGCCTGAACCCTCTGTCGCGTGACCCCGCCGCGGCCAGCGCCGCTCTTTCCCAAGCCGGCCGCATGGCCAAAGCCGGCAAGATGGCCCACCTGATCGGCATCACCGACAGCTTCGGCGGCCGCATGAGGAGCCAGTCGGTCACCCTTCCGGCGGCCGAGAATATCGCGGTTGGACAGGCCGATGCGCAAAAGGCCTACCTTGCCTGGCTGAACTCGCCGAAACATCTCGAAAACATGCTCGGACCCGGTTATTCAGGACTGGGCGTTGCTGTCATGCGCAACCCTGCCTCCGGCAACCGGCCCTATTGGGCGATGGTACTCTCCTCCGGCACCTGAGGGCACGAGGAACGTAGCTGCGGGGAAACGCAACGGCATGACGTCGGGAGACGACACCATGCAGGCAGGAAGCATCGATCGCGACGCGAGCGGCCTTAACGCGGAAGGTGCGGGCGCCTTTCATGTCACCAATCGGCTCATTCTCTCCATCGCCGTGCCGATGACGCTCGGCTTTCTCACGACACCGCTTCTCGGCCTTGTCGATACCGCCGTGGTCGGGCGGCTTGGGGATGCCACCCTTCTTGCCGGCCTTGCCGTCGGGGCCGTCGTCTTCGACCTCATCTTCGTCACCTTCAACTTCCTGCGTTCGGCAACGACCGGGCTCGTGGCGCAGGCCTATGGTCGCGGCAATCGACGCGAGGAGCAGACGGTGTTCTGGCGGTCGATGATCATCGCGCTGACGGCCGGCGTCGCGACCATTGTTCTGTCGCCGCTCCTCCTCTGGGCAGGACTGATGCTGCTCGATCCCGGCGAGGCGGTGGCCGACGTCACCCGCACCTATTTCCTCTGGCGCATTCTTGCGGCTCCCGCGTCCCTCGCAAACTATGCCATCCTCGGTTACGTGCTCGGGCGCGGGCAGGCGACCCTCGGCCTCCTCCTGCAAACGCTGATCAACGGCGTCAACATCGTTCTGTCGATCACGCTGGGGCTTTACGTCGGCTGGGGCGTGGCGGGCGTCGCCATTGCCACGCTCACCGGCGAGATGGTCGGCGCTATCGTCGGCTTCGCGCTCGTCGTCTCTCGCTTCGACCCGACGGCGCGACCCACATGGCGCGAGATTGCGGAGCGCGCTGGATTGACACGCCTCTTCGCGCTCAACCGCGATATCATGATCCGGTCCTTCGTGCTGCTTGCGGTTTTCCTGGTGATGACACGGGTCGGCACGGCCTTCGGCCCGGTGACGCTCGCGGCGAATGCCGTGCTGATGACCATCTTCCTTGTGGCCGGCTACTACCTCGACGGCCTTGCCAATGCAGCCGAGCAACTGATCGGCCGTGCCATCGGCGCGGCGTATCGCCCGGCCTTCGAGCGCGCGCTGAAGATGACGGCACTCTGGTCTTTCGGGCTCGCCGCGCTGACCACGCTCGGCTTCTTCCTCTTTGGAAATGACCTTGTGGATCTCCTAACCACGGCCCCGGATGTGCGCGCCGTCGCCTATGACTATACGCCCTGGGCGGCGCTGACTGCGATCACGGGGGCGCTGGCTTTCCTCATGGACGGTGTCTTCATCGGCGCGACGTGGTCGCGCGATATGCGCAACATGATGCTGGCGGCCTTCGCGATCTATATCGCGGCGCTCTGTGCCTTCGTGCCGTTCTTCGGCAATCACGGGCTCTGGGCGGCGCTGAACCTGTTCCTGCTCTGCCGGGGCCTCTTGCTGCTATCGCGCGTGCCCCGGCGATCGGCTCAGACCTTTGCGGCCCAGTAATCCGTTCGCGAATCTCGGAGATCTCGGATAGACGCCAGTCCCTCCCGGTCGCAGATGCGCGACAGGCCGCGTACGATGCGGCCGGGCAGGGCGGGCCCTTCGTAGATCATACCGGAATAAAGCTGGATGAGATCGGCGCCCGCGCGGATCTTCTCCGCGGCCGTCTCTGCCGAGTGGATGCCGCCGACGCCGATGATCGGCAGGTTGGGGCCAACGCGCTGGCGCATTTTCGCAAGCACAACGGTCGACGGGTCGAAGAGCGGCTTGCCGGACAGACCACCGGCCTCCGCCGCTTGGGCCGCATCGCTCAGGCCGGTACGCGAGAGCGTCGTGTTGGACACGATCAGCCCGTCGAGCGGATGGGCAAGTGCTTCTGCGGCGATATCGTCCAGACCCTCGTCGCTCAGGTCCGGCGCGATCTTCAGGAACACCGGCAACTTGCGCTTCAGCTTGGCGGCCTCGATATCTCGCGCCTCCAGCACCGCCGTCAGCAAGGCCGAAAGGCTGCCGCGTGCCTGAAGATCGCGCAGGCCGGGCGTGTTGGGAGAGGAGATATTGGCGGTGAAATAGCGGGCGACCGATGCGAAGCAGCGAATGCCGAGCACATAGTCGTTCACCCGGTCGGTACTGTCCTTGTTCGCGCCGATATTGACGCCGATCAGCGGATCGGCCCGGCAGGCCTTCAGGCGCTCCAGCGCTGCGGCATGACCCTCATTGTTGAAGCCCAGCCGGTTGATGACGGCCTCGTCTCGGACAAGCCGGAAGATGCGCGGCCGGTCGTTGCCTGCCTGCGGGCGCGGCGTCACGGTGCCGATCTCGGTAAAACCGAAGCCGAGGCGCAGCAGGGCTTCCGGCACCTCTGCATTCTTGTCGTAGCCGGCGGCCATGCCGACCGGGTTGGGAAAGCTGATGCCGGCTACCGACTGGCGCAGCCGCGGATCGGCCGGTGCCGCATGGGAGGGAACGAGGCCGGACCGCAGAGCCTTGATGGAGAGCCCGTGCGCCGTTTCCGGATCTGCGAGAAATAGCGCGCGTCTCGCCAGCGCGTCCAGATTGATCCTCATGCGGCAAGCTCCGGAAAAACATGCGCCCCATCCGGCGACAGCGGCAGGGGCTGCTCGGAGATTACGGCGGTCAGGGGAAGCGGGCCGTAGAGGTGGGGGAACAGCGCGCCGCCTCGCGAGGTCTCGTAAACGAGCGCCTCACCCAGCGCTTCGCCATCGATCGCGACCAGCAGCAGGTCGTCCTGCCCGGCAAAGTGCCGCCGGGCGGTTTCCTCAACCTGATCCGCCGTGGAGAAGTGAATGAAGCCGTCGGCAAGATCGACCGGCGCGCCGTCGAACGTTCCGGCTGCCTGCGCGTTTCGCCACAGGGACGATGGGACGATTTTGTAGATGATGCCGGACATGATCCTTGCTCCTCGTCGCTCTGATGCGTTTCTGCGCGCGCGGGGTTCGATGGATCCGCCATGCGCGACAGGACGCTTCGGGTCTTGCCCTCTGGCCGTCCTGTTCCTTCATAACGCCGTCAGCGAGACTGCGTGGAGAGGAGCGGGACTGAGCCGGACAAGCCGGATAGGCCTTGATGCCGTGGACTTGCCGCAAAGCGCCGTAAAAGTCCACCACTCGTGTAACATGCGTGTCACATCACGCGCCCGACCAGCAGACCGCCCAAGGGAGACTTGCCGCTATGCCGAACCTTCGCCTCTCGTCGCACATCTCTCTCCTTGCCATCGCCGGGCTACTGGCAGGCGCCGCACCGGCCCTCGCGCAGGAGCCAGCGCCGGGCCGCTACAGTATGCAGAAGACCGATACCGGTATCGCCCGGCTGGATACGCAGACGGGCGAGGTGACGCTCTGCCAGGAAAAGGCCGGCGATCTCGTCTGCCGCATGGCAGCCGACGAACGCACGGCCTATGACCTGGAACTCGATCTTCTCGAAAAGCGGGTGGAAACACTGGAAAAAGCCGTGAGGGACACGCCATCGGGCTTCGCGCCGCGGCTGCCGACGAAGGAAGAGATTGACCAGACCATGGGCATTATGGATAGAATGATGCGCAGCTTCATGGGGATCGCCAGGGATTTCGGGCGCGAGTGGCAGGGGGAGGAGAAAACCCCGCCGACAACGGAGCCTGAGAGCGATCTCCGCAAGACGTGATCCGGACGACGTCCGGTGAAAAGGCATGAAGCCGTTGGCGGGTTGGAGGACCCGTTAGCCGGTCGCTCAAGGAGGGAGCATCATGGCAGTGGGAATGACCATCATCGTTGCAGACGATCATCCGCTGTTTCGCGGGGCGATGCGTCAGGCGCTTGCGGCCATGCCGGGGGCGCCCGATATCGTGGAGGCCGGCGACTTCGGTGCGGCGCGGGAAGCAGCCACGCGTCATCCCGATGCCGATATCCTGATGCTCGACCTGACCATGCCCGGCGTCAGCGGCTTTTCCGGACTGATGATCCTGCGCACAGAGTTTCCCTCGCTGCCGATCCTCATCGTCTCCGCCCATGACGAGCCCGCGACCATCACCCGCGCGATCGATCTCGGCGCCTGCGGCTTCCTGTCGAAGTCGGCCGGTATCGAGGATATCCGTCGCGCGATCGATACGGTCATTGCCGGCAATCTCTATACGCCGGACGGTTTCCGGCGCGGCATGAGCCATGAGCCCGATGTGGCAGACCTCATCCAGCGGCTGAACACGCTGACGCCGCAACAGTCGCGGGTCCTCGCAATGCTGGCGGAAGGACTTCTCAACAAGCAGATCGCCTATGAACTCGGCGTATCCGAGGCGACGATCAAGGCGCATGTCTCGGCTATTCTGTTGAAGCTCAACGTCGACAGCCGGACGCAGGCCGTCATCCAGCTCGGCAAGGTCACCGCCGTCGCCGCGTGATCATTCCGCAGCCGCCTTCGACGTCGTCGCGGAGCGTGTCAGCCAGGCCCGCAGCGCGGCCGGCCGCACCGGCTTGTTCTGAAGCGCGATCCCGTCGCGCTCGGCCGCAGCGCGAACCTCGACCGACCGGTCCGCCGTGATCAGGAGCGCCGGCATTTCGCGGCCGCACGCGGCCCTGATGTCGCGGATCGCGTCGATCCCCGTACCATCGTCGAGGTGATAATCGGCGATGACAGCGTCCGGCATGTCCTGCATATTCTCTGAAAGCCACCCGACGCCCGACGCCGTCGTCATGACGCGGCAGCCCCAGCTTTCCAGAAGGCTGCGCATGCCTTCGAGAATACGTGGCTCGTTGTCGATGCAGAGCACGGCAAGCCCGTTCATGGGCGCAGCATGGCCCGGCTGTGCGATGTCCGTCACCGCCCCCGCCTGCCGCAACGTGCCAGCCTCGATCGGCAGCGTGACCCGAAAACGGGTGCCCTTGCCGGGAACCGACTGCAGATCGACACCGTGATGCAGGACACGCGAGATGCGGTCCACGATCGACAGGCCGAGCCCAAGCCCGGATGCCGTGCGAGCCCCTTCCTCCAGTCGCGCGAACTCCTTGAACACCGTGCGGAATTTGGACGCGGGAATGCCGATGCCGGAATCGATCACCTCGATGATCGCCTCTGCCCCACGCCGCCGCACACCCACGAGCACACGACCGCTCGGCGTGTATTTCACGGCGTTGGATACGAGGTTCTGTACCAGCCGTCGAAGCAGGTTCGGGTCGGTGCGAACGCTGAGCGAGGTCGGCATGACGGTGAGCGTCAGCCCGTTCGCCTTGGCCACGGGCGCAAAATCCGTCTCGATGCGCCGCAGGAAATCGTCGAGCGGCACGGTCTGGAGCCGCGCCTTCATCGCGCCTGTGTCGAGCCGGGAAATATCGAGCACGGCGCCGAGGATCGCCTCGACCGACTCCAGCGACGAGTCGATGTTCTGGACCAGAAGGCGATTTTCGGAGGTGCCGAGGCGCTCTACCAGCGATGAGGAATAAAGCCGGGCGGCATTCAGCGGCTGAAGGATGTCGTGGCCAGCGGCGGCAAAAAAGCGCGTTTTTCCGTTGTTGGCCTCCTCGGCGGCGGCGCGCGCTTCCGCCACCTCGCGGTTCACCCGCGTCAGCTCCGCCGTTCGCTCGGCGACGCGAGCCTCCAGCGTCTCGTTGGCCTGCAACAGCGCCATATCGGCCGCGACCCGCTGGGTGATGTCGGTATAGGTCGTCACCAGCCCCTTGTCCGGCATCGCATTGCTGCGCACCTCGATGATCCGTTCGCCACCCGACAGCACTAGCTGAAACGGCTTGTCGAGTGCCAGGAAGCTCGTCAGCAAAGCGGGCTCGCCGTCACGAACACCGTCGCCACGCTGCGTCAGGATCGTCACAATGTCCGACAGCGGAAACCCGACCTGGCCGGCGGCTTCCGGCAGGTCGAGAAGTTGCCGGAAGCGTCGATTCCAGATGATCAGGTGGCTGGAGCTGTCGAAGACGGCGATGCCCTGGTCCATCTGCGAGAGCGCCGTCTGCAACATATCCTGATTGTATTGCAGCGCCTCGCTGGCCTGATCGAGCAGGATGGCTGTATCCGGGGAGGTATCGTCCAGCCGTTGCAGAACCAAGGACAGCACGAGCCGGGCCGAGGACGAGCCGATGGCGCTGCCGAGGATCTGCTCGGAAAAATGAATGAGCGCCATGTCGGCCGGCTGCCCGTCCTCAAGCCGCCGGCCGCTCTTCTTCGCATAGGTCTCGAACGACCGCTGCATCCGCTCCTCGCCGAGATAGCGCGCGATCGTGCTTTTCAGGTCGAGCACGGTGATCTTGGTCTTGCGTCCGCGGAATGCCCGTTCCGCACGGGAAGCCCGGCTGATGAAAAGCCCGGCCTGCAACCGCTCCAGCGGCTTTGGTGCGCGTGACAGCGAGAAGACGACGTATGCCACGGCGTTGAAGAGAAGGCTGAGAGCCGTCGCGTTGACCAGCGGATCGGCAGTCTCGGCGGTGAAAAGATCGCCGAAGGGAAACAGGAAGCCGAGAATGGTGGCTGCGACCTGCGAATTGTCGGGACCGCCAAGGCTCGGCAGGAAGAGCAGATAGGCCCACACGAAGAAACCGATGGTCATGCCGGCAATGGCGCCGCGCGCATTGGCCTGCCGCCAGACCAGCCCGCCGAACATGGCCGGCGCCATCTGGGCGATGGCCGCAAAGGACAGAAGGCCCAGCGAGGCGAGGCCGGCGGTCATATCGGCTGCGCGGTAATAGCCGTAGCCGAGCAACAGCACCGCGAAGATCGCCATCCGGCGAACGTTGAGAAGCGTGGCACCGACATCTTTCGAGCGCCCGCGCCCGGTCAGGTTGCGCCGCAGAAAGATCGGCATGACGATGTCGTTCGACAGCATGATGGACAGTGCGACGGAGGCGACGATGACCATGGCGGTGGCCGCCGAAAAGCCACCGATAAAGGCGACGAGCGTGAGAGCCGGCAGATCGTGCGACAGCGGCAGCGTCAGCAGATAGAGGTCGGCGACGCCGTTCCCCTGAAATGTCAGAATGCCTGCGATGGCGACCGGCAGCACGAAGAGATTGATGCCGACGAGGTAGAGCGGAAAGAGAATGCCTGCCATTCGCAGCTCGCGCGGCGTCCGGTTCTCCACCACCGTCACATGAAACTGCCGCGGCAGCATGATGATGGCGATGGCCGAGAGAACGGTCAGCACGATCCATCGCGCCATCGGCGTCCGGTAGGTCAGGGCGTCCATGACGGCACTGTTTTCCCGCGCGCGGGCCAGCAGGTCGGCCGGGCCGTCGAACAGGAAAAAGACGACGTAGAGCCCGACGGTGACCAGCGCCACGAGCTTGACGACGGATTCCATGGCGATAGCGAGGATCAGCCCGTCCTGATGCTCCGTCGCATCCGTATGGCGCGTGCCGAAGACGATGGCGAAGCAGGCAAGGAACAGCGTGACGAGCAGCGGCAGATCGATGAAGGCCGTTCCGTTGTCGAGCCCGTAGGGCCGCGTATCGACCAGAACCGCCATCGAGCTCGAAACGGCCTTCAGTTGCAGGGCGATATAGGGGATGGCGCCGACCAGCGAGATAAGCGCGACAATGCCGGCAACCGTCGGGTTCTTGCCGTAACGCGCCGCGATGAAATCAGCGACCGACGTCAGCTTCTGCGACTTGGCCAGCGTGGTGATGCGGCGGATGATGGGCAGCCCTACCGTGAACATCAGGATCGGGCCGATATAGATGCCGGTAAATTCCAGCCCCCGCTCTGCCGCAAGGCCGATACCGCCGAAATAGGTCCAGCTGGTGCAGTAGATCGCCAGACTGAACGCGTAGACGAGGGGGCGCCCATGAGGGGCAAGGCCACCGGACGCCGCCTTGCGCGCCTTCCGGTCTCCATAAGTGGCAACGGCAAAAAGCAGCAGGAGATAGGTGAAAGCGGCCGCGAAGACGACCGTGCCGGATAGCATGGGTTCCTCCCTCCGCTGCGTTCCTCATGGCGAGCATAGGCCAAAGGTGCGCTCAAGAGAATTGCCTTGGCTTTCGTCTTAAGTCGAAGATTCGCGCGGGACGGAAAGGCTTCGAGCTGGATGGAAAGCTGGAGATAAGGAAAGCGTGCCATTGCGGCTTTCCTTTCTCCCGCAAGACGATAGGTTGAACATCGGGGTCCGGTGCATCCGGTGCACGTCAAAGGAGAGTTGGGATGTTGAACGAGTTCAAGCAATTTATCGCCCGCGGCAACGTGATGGATCTGGCCGTCGGTGTCATCATCGGCGCAGCCTTCAGCAAAATCGTCGACAGCGTCGTCAACGACCTCGTGATGCCGATCGTCGGCGCACTGACGGGCGGCGGCTTCGATTTCTCCAACTACTTCCTCGTTCTCAGCGGCAATGTGACGGCGACGACGCTGGCGCAGGCGCGCGAGCAGGGCGCCATCTTCGCCTATGGCAATTTCATCACCGTCTTCATCAATTTCCTCATCCTGGCCTGGATCATCTTCATGATGATCAAGGGCGTGAACAAGCTGCGGGCGTCCGTCGAACGCGACAAGCGCGAGGGCAAGGAAGAACAGGCTCCGCCGCCGGCAGACGTTCAGCTGCTGACGGAAATCCGCGATCTGCTGCGCACACCGCGCGTCTGACGCGAATCATCACGAAAATCGATCGGACGCCAGCGAATATCGCGTGATCGTCCGGTCGAAAGGGTCTAGGACGTCTGGGTCGTCGTCAACCGGACCGCAGCCAGCCATGTCGTCATCTTCGTCCTCGTCGCTTCCCCAGTCTTCCGATCCTGCCGTACCCGGCCTCAGCGCCCGGGCGCTCGCTGCGCCGCAAAGCGGCATCGTGGAGGTCGTGAACTACGCGCGCGGTCGCGAAGGGCTCATTCCGCTCTGGGTGGGCGAAGGCGATCTGCCGACCCCTGACTTCATCTCTCAGGCAGCGCGGGAATCGCTGACGGCGGGGGAGACTTTCTACACCTGGCAACGCGGCATTCCGCAGCTTCGTCAGGCGATCGTGCGCTATTATGACCGGCATTTCAACAAGACGCTCGGCATGGACAATGTCTTCGTCACCGGTTCGGGCATGCAGTCGATCAAGCTTTCGGTCGAGGCCGTGGCATCGCCGGGAGACGAGCTTCTCTATCTCACCCCGGCCTGGCCGAACTTTGCCGCGTCCGCCGAACTGTCGGGGGCCCGCGCCGTCGGCGTGCCGCTGTCGTTTACGGATGGCAAATGGCAGCTGGACCTTGGACGGATCGAGGCGGCTGTCACTCCGCGCACCAAGGCGATCTTCGTCAATACGCCATCGAACCCGACCGGCTGGACGGCGACGCAGTCGGATCTGGTCGCCCTTCTCGATCTGGCCCGACGTCACGGGCTGTGGATCATCGCCGATGAAATCTACGCGCTCTACTTCTACGCCGATGCCCGCTCGCCGTCCTTCCTGGACGTGATGGACGACGAGGACCGGATCATCTTCGTCAATTCCTTCTCCAAGAACTGGTCGATGACCGGCTGGCGGACAGGGTGGATCGTCGCACCGGCAGAGATCGGCCAGGCGCTCGAAAACCTCATCCAGTATTCCACCTCGGGCGTTGCGCCTTTCATACAGGCCGGCGCCTGCGCGGCCCTCGATCACGGCGACGCGTTCGCCCGTCAGAACGTCGTCAAGGCGACGATGTCGCGCGATATTCTTTGCGACGCGCTGATCGCGACGAACCGCGTGGAGACGCTGCGCCCGGATGGCGCCATCTACGCCTTCCTGAAGATCGACGGCATCACCGATGTGCGTGCGGCAGCGCTCGACATCGTCGATCGGACGCTCGTCGGTCTTGCGCCCGGTACGGCCTTCGGTGCCGGCGGTGCGGGCTTTATGCGCGCCTGCTTCCTGCGCGATCCTCTCCACATCCGCACAGCAGCCGACAGGCTCGCGAGCTATATCGCCGCGCTCTGATATTTGACGATAACGCGGCCTGCTCTACCTTCCGACGATCCAAAGGGAAGATCGGGAGGAGTTGCGTTTGACGAGAGATGTCGTACCGCGTCCGGTATCTACCGCTTGTGACGCCGGAGGCCCGCGATGAAGGCGGTGATCCTGGCGGACGGGGCGAACCTTCGCTTTCCCGGTGCCGGGAACACCGGCAGGGCCATGGTGACGATCGGCGGGCGACCGCTGGTCTGGCACATCATGAAGATCTATGCGGCGCACGGCATCAGCGACTTCGTGCTCTGTTGCGGCGCGAATGCGCCTGAAATCAAGGACTTCTTCGCCAATTACGCTCTGCGTATTGCCGATGTCACCTTCGATCTATCGCAGAAGAGCACCGACATCCATGACTCAGATCCGGAGGACTGGCGGGTCACGGTGGTGGATACGAGTGTCGCCGCTTCGGACAATGAAAAACTGAAGCGTCTGGCCGTCCATCTGGAGGGAGAAGACGCTTTCTGCCTTTCCTACGGGGACAGCCTTGCCAGCATCGATATCGGAGCGAGCATCGCGTTCCACCGTTCGCACGGTCAGCCCGCTACGGTCTCCGCCGTCTATCCCCCGGCGCGATACGGTGCGCTGTATCTCGAAGGCGCCGAGGTTACCGGGCTCTCGCACCGCCCGGAAGGAGGGTTCATCAATGGCGGGTTTCTCGTTCTGTCGCCGGAATGTCTGGAGACGTTCTCCGATGCTGGATTCCCCGAGCATGCGCCGGACCTGCAGGCTCTAGCGGAGGCCGGCCACCTCAGAGCCTACCGGCATGAGGGCTTCTGGCAACCGGTCGATACGTTGCAGGATATCGTTCGGCTCGAGCATCTCTGGAAGGACGGCCTGCCGCCCTGGAAGGTCTGGTAACAGAGCGGCCGGGTCAGGCGTTCGACGCACTGTCCTTCGGCGTAAGGATCTCCTCTTCCCGGACGATACTGTGGCGGATCAACTGCGACCAGATCGCATCGTAGAATGCCGGATCGAGGCCGAGATCGGCCGCATGCCGGCGCACATTCGCACGAACTTCATCGACGCGGCTCGGAATATCGGCGGGAAGGCCGGCCTTCGTCTTGATCTCGGCCGCCCTGCCGATATAGCTCCAGCGCTCCGCCAGAAGCCGCATGAGGGCTTCGTCGAGCCGGTCGATCTCCGTCCGGATATCCGCCATCGATTGGCATTCCGCCGCCGTCTTCATCGCTGCCATCCTTCTCGCCATCCGCCGGAACGCCGTCGCGCCGGATGCCGTCGTCTCAATGTGATCCCGAATGCAGTAGCGCATGTCGCCCGGTACTTGAACCGGGGCAAGGAGAAAATGATCCCGCCGCTGACCACGCGTGCGAGCCTTCGAAGATAAGGAGGGTGGGAATGCCGGCGGGCGGATCGGGGATCCGCATGGGTGCGGACATGCTGGATGCCGTATGCCCGCCGGCATGTGTCAAAAGATAAAGCCCCAGTCTTGAGCGAAGCTGCTGCCGGAAAGCGAAAAGTCATGGGTAGAAATGCCATGACCGGTAAAATTGTCCTCAACCGCTTAAGCCGATGCTCACGGGCATCCTCTATGGTCGATCCATCGGCATCGTGCTTGCGGTGTCGTCTGATAGACTGTCCCGATTTTGAGCCGCAGGATCGTCCCGTCCTGCGGCCTTTTTCGTGGGCCTTGCTGCCGTCCATATCCTGCCTATGATGCCCCGGATGTTGCACTCGAATTCGCATGGCGCGCCGTCGGGTGCCTTGTTCGGACTGGAGAAACGATGGCGGAATTCGGCGTTCGGGATATGTCGGCCCCCCTCAGGCGCGTCCTCATGCGGCGCCCGACAAAGAGCCTGATCGACGCCGATGCCGCGACCTGGCACTACGGCGCAGGGTTCAACGCTGAAAATGCCATCCGGCAGTATAATGACTTTGCAGACCTCGTGGAGCAGTCCGGCGCCGAAATCCTCTGGATCGAGGACAAGGGCGATGGTCTCGCGGATGCGATGTTCACGCAGGATCCGTTCTTGATGACGCCGCATGGCGCGGTGCTCTTGCGGCCGGGCAAGACCGAGCGACGCAAGGAGGTTGCTCTGCACGAAGCCGCCTGCAAGAAGGCGAATATTCCGATTCTCGGTCGCATTGACGGTTTCGGCACGGTCGAGGGTGGCGATGTCGTGTGGCTGGACGCGGAAACGCTGCTCATCGGCCGCGGCTTGCGCACGAACGACGAAGGCATTGCCCAACTCGCGACGATCCTCGCCGCGCAAGGTGTCGATGTCCTGAGCTACGACCTGCCGCTCTGGAACGGTGACGATGCCTGTTTCCACCTGTCCTCGATCGTCAGTCCGTTGAGGCGCGATCTGGCGCTCGTCTTTGCGCCGCTTCTGCCCGTGGCGCTCTACCAGATCCTTCAGGAATGGGGCATCAGCCTCATCGAAGCCCCTGCCGATGAATTCCATGCGAGCAATGGAATTAGTCTTCAGGTTCTTGCCCTGAAACCGGGCGAGCTGGTGATGGTATCAGGCTATCCGAAGACGCAGGCCGCGCTGGAGGCGGCGGGCTGCAAGGTTCAGACGTTTGAGGGAAATGCGCTCTGCGTGCCATGCGAAGGCGGCCCGACCGGGCTCGTTTGTTTGTCCTGTCTTTCGCAGTGCCGGCTGAGATCGCTGATGTCGTCCACCGGGCCCTGTGACGCCTATGGACCGAGCGTGATTTGACTTTGCTTGCCGGGAATGGTTGTAAGGCCCGGATCGACGGAGCGCGAGGACGCGACCTTGGCCGAATGGCAGGGACGCGAACCGCAGGGAAGGACAGGCCCGTGAACGACGGGATCGGCAGAACAGGCCGCCGCCAGGAATGGCACCGGGCAGTGTGGGGAGCCTCGACCAGGCTTCTGGCGCTGCTGTGGCTGTTTGCCGCCGTGCTTGCGATGCCGCTTGTCGCATCTGCCCAGATTGTCGCCTCGGGAACAGGTGCCTTTCTCAGGCCCGGCAATGTTTCCGACCGCGAGAACCGGGACGGTCGCGCGGCCGATACCGCCCTTTCCCGTCAGGCCCTGCGTGCGGCACAGCCGGCCGATATCCGCTTTACGGCGGAGCGCGTCGATGCAAAGCCCGTTCCCGGCGGTCCCGACCCGTTCTTCCTGCCGGTCTTGCGCCCGCCGACCTTTCTTCATCCGGTCACGTTTACTGCGGGTTCCGGCCGCAGCCATCGTCTCGATGGCGGCGTAACGGAGGCCGCCGAAGCCCGCGCGCCACCGGCTCGGGCGCTGATCGGCCGCTGACGCGCCGGCGCCTCGCGCGTCACACCCCTTTGCCTTCACGACCCGCCGAACCCATCAGGGGTTCAGGGCGGACGATATTGGAAAACCCTTCATGCGCACATCGAAATGGGCCATTCTGGCCTATGTCGCGATCACCCTCTTCGGGATCATCGCGGCGCTTCCCAACGTTCTCTCGGTGGAAACGCAGCAGCGTTATGCCGCCTACCTCCCGGTCAAGCCGGTAACCCTCGGTCTCGACCTCAAGGGCGGCTCCCACCTCGTGCTCGAAGTCGATGCGGCCGGTCTGCGGCAGGCCCGGCTGAACACGCTTCTCGATGACATTCGCGGCGTGCTTCGCACCGAGCGCGTGCCCGTCTCCTCCGCCCGCATCGCAGGCGACGCCATCGTCGTGACGATTGCGGATGCGGCCGCACGGGAACGCGTGCTGCCGAAAATCAACGCGCTCGCCGCTCCGGCAAGCCCGCTCGGTTTCGGTACGGCGGCATCCGACATCGACATCACCAGCGCAGATGCCGCCATCACGGTTCGCCTGACGCAGGCCGGCCTCGACGAGCGCATGACGGCTGCCGTCGACCAGAGCCTTGAGATCATTCGCCGCCGCGTCGACCAGGTCGGTGTTGCCGAACCTCTTATCCAGCGCGTCGGATCGGACCGCATTCTCGTCCAGCTGCCGGGTCTTCAGGACCCCACGCGCCTGCGCCAGCTTCTCGGCTCCACCGCCCAGATGAGCTTCCACATGGTCGATCAGACGGTCGATCCGAACGGCGTTGCCCCGCGCGGCGTCGATATCCTCGTCGGTGCCAACGACCCGGCGAAATATGCCGTCGAGACCCGCGTCGCCATTTCGGGCGAGCGGTTGGCCGACGCCAAGGCCGGCTTCAACCAGCAGACCAACGAGCCGATCGTCTCCTTTTCCTTCGACGCCCAGGGCGCACGCCAGTTCGCCGAAATCACGCGCGACAATGTCGGCAAGCCCTTCGCTATCGTGCTCGACGGCAAGGTGCTGACGGCACCTGTCATCCGCGAGCCGATCCTCGGCGGTCAGGGCCAGATCTCGGGCAACTTCACCGCACAGGAAGCCACCGTCCTTTCGGCGCTCCTGCGCTCCGGCGCACTTCCCGCTCCGCTCACCATTATCGAGGAACGCTCCGTCGGCCCGAACCTCGGCTCCGATTCCATCCGCATGGGCATCTATACGGGTGTCGCCGGCTTCATCCTCGTCGTTGCGCTGATGGTCGTGCTCTACGGGTCCTGGGGCATGATTGCCAATATCGGCCTGCTGCTGCACACGATCCTCACGATCGGCGTTCTCGGCATGCTCGGCTCCACGCTGACGCTGCCCGGCATTGCCGGTATCATCCTTGGCATCGGCATGGCGGTGGATGCGAACATCCTCATCAACGCCCGTATACGGGAAGAAACTGCAGCCGGTGCTGGCGCCATGAAGGCGCTCGATATCGGTTTCAACAAGGCTTACGCCACCATCATCGACAGCAACGTCACGACGCTCTCGGGCACCGTGCTGCTGTTTGCCTTCGGCTCCGGCCCGGTGCGTGGCTTCGCCGTGACCATGATGCTCGGCATCGTCATCTCCATGTTCACTTCCATCACCGTCGTCCGCCTGATGATGCGGGAAGTGGTGGTGCGCCGGAAGATGAAGAAGCTCGACATTCCGTCATTGTTCGGCAAGGTCCGGCATCTGCCGTCCTTCTCCTTCATGCGCGGCCGCTACATCGCCATCGCGACGTCGGCCTTCCTCTCCATCAGCTCCATCATCCTGTTCTTCACGCCGGGGCTGAATTACGGCATCGATTTCGTCGGCGGCATCCAGGTGGAAACCACGTCGAAGACGACGCTCGATCTGCCGAAGCTGCGTGAAAACCTCGAAGGCCTGAACCTCGGCGAAGTCGCGCTGCAGGAATTCGGGCAGGGCACATCGGTTCTCATCCGTGTCCAGCGTCAGCCGGGCGGCGAACAGGAGCAGACGGTCGCGCTGAACGCCATCAAGGGCGCCGTTGCCAGCACCATCCCGGATGCTTCGTTCGAGCGCACCGAAGTGGTGGGCCCGACGATCAGCGCCGAGCTCGCCCGCTCCGGCTTCCTGGCTGTGTCGCTCGCCATGCTCGCCATCCTGATCTACATCTGGTGGCGGTTCGAATGGCACTTTGCCGTGGGGGCCATTGCGGTTCTGCTGCTCGACATCACCAAGACCATCGGCTTCTTCGCGCTGACGGGCATCGATTTCAACCTCACGGCCATCGCCGCCGTGCTGACGATGATCGGTTACTCCGTCAACGACAAGGTCGTGGTCTACGACCGCATGCGAGAGAACCTGCGCAAGTACAAGTCGATGCCGTTCGCCGAGTTGATCGACATGTCGATCAATCAGGTTCTTGCGCGATGCATCTTCACATCCATGGCAACGGCTTTCTCGCTGGTCCCCATGGCCATCTGGGGTGGCGATGCGGTGAAGAGCTTCGCTTGGCCGATGATCTTCGGCGTCATCGTCGCAACCACGTCCTCGATCTATATCGGCGGCCCGATCCTGCTCTTCCTGAGCCGCTGGTGGAAGGACCGGGAAACGGCCCGCGCGGCCGGCGTCCCGGGAGAGCCGGTCAAGGGCTGAGCACATCGGTTTTCCGGCACGAAGATGTCATGAAAATTTCACGGGGCGGCCCATCGGGCCGCCCTTTTTTCGTGAGAGAAAGATCTTAGATTCGGATCACTTGAAACAGGCAGTGGGCGCTCTTCCGAATCAGCATAAATTTTCGAATAATGTCGAAATATGGAATGGGACTATCGGAAATTGCGCTGATAAGAGTATTTTTGGAATGAGATTGCGTCTCGATAGATTTTGTAATTGACTTCCGATGTAGACTGCACTAGTTTCTGATCATCCGCGATGACCAAGGTCGGCGGACTGTTCCAGAAAGCCCGCATTGTGCGGGTCGAGCCAGAGGAGAAGGCATGTTCGTTATGTACCGTACCGCTTTCATCCGCGGCTCGCGTTCCCTGTGTCGTGAAGCAGTGGGAGACCGGTGGATGTGTTCGCTTTCGCGAATGTGATCCCGGCATAAACCATCAGAACTTGCGAAACTGACAGACACTCCCGCCTTTGGCGCGGAAGGAGCGTTTACTATGGAAAAGAACAGCAACAACGCAAATGCGGCTGCCAACCGGCAGGTTATCGAGATCAACGGCGAAGCCGTCGGCGTGGTCGTTCCCGATGCGGGGACGCTCAAGTTCGTCGCCGTGAAGTACCATGTCTGGGAACTTGATGCGCAGCGCTTCGCAAGCGCGGATGCCGCCCGCCATGCTGTGGTCGCACACCTCGCAGGTGCCAGGGCTCGGCCCGGCCAACTGGCAGCCTGATCGAAGCAGCCTCTGGCAACGGTCATATTGTCCTGCTTTCCCGGTAAAAACCTCGCTATGAGACATGCCGCCTATGTCTGAAATGCGCCAAACGTGATAGTGTGGCGTAGCAGCACGCCTGAATTGTCGGGCGTAGGGCCTCTCAGAACGAGCAAGCGGAATGTTGACGAAAAAGGGTAAGTACGGATTGAAGGCGCTGGTTGATCTGGCGCATCTGGACCCGGGTGAAACAGCGTTCATCACCGAAATCGCGACCCGCAACAACATTCCGAAGAAGTTTCTTGACGCCATCCTTCTTGAGTTGCGCAACGCCGGCTTCCTGAAGTCCAAGAAAGGACCGGGTGGCGGCTACTCGCTCTCGCGCCCCGCTGCCCAGATCCGCATAGGACAGGTGGTTCGCACGCTGGATGGTCCGTTGGCGCCTATTCGCTGTGCCAGCCGCACGGCTTACGAGGTCTGCGACGATTGCAACGATCCCGAAACCTGCGAAGTCCGCCGCTCGATGACCACAGTCCGTGATGCCATGGCTGATATTCTCGACTCGATGACGCTCGAGGATTTCATCGCCAATCCGGAAAAGAACCGTCCCGCATTACCGGATGATGCCGTGGTCAAGCGCGTCAGCTGAGCGCCTTTCGGACGCACACGCATGAGACTGTACCCAAGGTGCAGCGATGCGGCGCATTGGGTACGTTCAGGTTTACGCGTTGATCTTTCCCCGCGCAGGGAGTAACCCGCGTTGAGATTGCCGGGAGAGACACAATGAGCCTTAGATCGATCGATGCCAGCTTGACGAAGGACAGCCTGACCGGAGACAGCGCCATTCTCGACTCCATCGGACGGTCGCTGGCCACCACGGTCGATGGCGTGAACGCGCTGGCCACGAGCTTTGCCAATGATGCCGTCTTCGCGCGCAATCTCGCCGATGCGGTGAAGCTGATTGCCGATCGCAACGGTCGCGTTGTTGTCTCGGGTGTCGGCAAGAGCGGTCATATCGGCCGCAAGATCGCGGCGACCATGGCTTCTACGGGCACATCTGCCTATTTCGTGCATCCAACGGAGGCGAGCCACGGCGATCTCGGCATGATCACCTCCGATGATTTGGTCATCCTGCTTTCCTGGTCGGGGGAAACCGTGGAGCTCGGCAACATGCTGGCCTATGCCCAGCGCTTCAAGGTGCCGGTGATCTCGTTGACGTCGAACCAGGACAGCCTCCTCGCCCGCCATTCCACCGTGCCGATCGTCATTCCCAAGGTCGTCGAGGCCTGCCCGCACGGGCTGGCGCCGACCACCTCCGCCCTGCTGCAACTGGCTGTCGGTGACGCGCTGGCGATCGCGCTTCTCGAACGTCGCGGCTTCTCGCCCGAGGATTTCAAGACCTTCCATCCCGGCGGCAAGCTCGGCGCGCAACTCCTCCTCGTTGGCGAACTCGCCCATCGTGGTGACGCCATGCCTATCCTGCCGCTCGGCGCGCAGATGGGGCAGGCGCTGATCGAGATGTCCTCCAAGGGCTTTGGCGTGGTCGGTGTGGTCGATACGGACGGCAAGCTGGCTGGCGTTATCACCGATGGCGACTTGCGCAGGCATATGTCGGACGGTCTTCTGCAACAGACGGTCGAGGCGATCATGTCGGTCAAGCCGCGTGTGATCTCGCCGCAGCTTCTCGCCAGTGCCGCCATGCAGGTCATGCAGTCGAGCAAGGTGACGGTGCTTTTTCTGGTCGATGAAACCGAAATGCCGGTCGGCATCCTGCACATTCACGATCTGCTGCGCGCTGGCGTCGCTTAAGCCTGAGATCGCGGTCGCTTTACAGGGCGCTTGCGCGGGGGCGGATCGATGAACGCATCGGGTTCGTTGACATCGCGTGCATGAAGACGCGCAGCGATGGCATCGGCGCCGGCGTCCGTCCCCGCTTTGGAGTAGAAGTTTCCCCGAACCTGAATGGCGGCGGCGACGAGCCGAAAGAAGGCCGTGCAGACATCCGCGTCGGGCAGGCGCGGGGCACGCCAAAAGGCGTCGAGCGGCTGTTGATCCGTCAGCCTGTCTATATCGAACATCGCGACACCCAGCACCTTCACCGGCTTGCGCTGTTGAAGGGCATGCAGCCCCACGGTGGAGTTGACGGTGACGATGCCCATGCTGAGGCCGATCAGGGCAGCGAGGTCTCCGCCATCCAGAAAGGAGACGCGTGAACCCAGTTCGAGCGCCGCAGCCTTTCGTTCGACCGTTCCGGCCCAATCGACAAGGCCGTTGTCGAGCGGATGAATCTTTACCACGAGCCGTGCGTCGGGTGTGGCGAAACGCGCAAAGGAGGTCATAACCTCATCGATCGCCTGCTGCTGATCGTGGTAGGGCGAATGCGCCCGAAGCTGGAAATCCGTCTGGAGTTGAAGCGGAAAGATGAACAGAGGGCCATGTCCTCGGGCGAGAGCCGAGATCGTGGCCAGCGCCTCTCGCAGGCGCTTCTTCTCCCGGATGAGCCTCAGGATCCAGCCGCCATACTCTACCAGAGGATGATAGAGCGCGTGGCGGCGATAATGCGGATAGAGAAACCACAGGAAGGCATTGGGCAGATTATAGAGGAGATCGTAGGCCGCCTCTGCCAGAAACGTCTGGGCGTACCGGCGCGTCCAGTCGGGCTCGGGCAGGTCCCGCGCGGCCCGCAGGATATGGTCTGGATCATCCGGGAAATGCGAGTTGGTGGACATGCCATCGCGCTCGAGCGTCAGCCAGTCCGGTCGCAGGTATCCCATCTCTATCACGTAGATATCGATTGATCTTTGCTTCGCTGCCTCCGTGGCAACCCGGTGGTACGGGCGCTCCTCGCCGAGAAGGACGAGATCGGTCACGCGGTGGCGCGTCAGAAAATCGCCGATCCAGCTCGCCCAAGCCTCAGAGTGCCCACGGAAAGAATATCCGCCGTGCCGGCGCCAGAAGATCCGGTCTCCGATATTCAGGTTCACGCGGAGGCACGCATGCCCTTTTGCTTCCAGCCGGTCTGCGATCTTCATGAAAAGGTGTGATGACGGCCCCTCGAGAAACAGAAAGACCCGCTGCACTGTGCCGGAAGCAGACGTGGCGTCCATCGTCATTGCCGCCTAGTCCAGCTCATCCTTGTGAAGGTTCGCATGCTTCAGCATCGCCTTCAGCAGGTTCCAGGGCTCTTCGTTGCGGGGAAATACGGGCCCCTGCTGCAGAGTGCGGGCCGATGCCAGCGGCGTGATGAAGTAGTCGGTGCGCGGGTCCGGAAAGGGATCGGCGAAGGATTTCAAAAGCGGCGCATGGTCGCCGTAGAAGACAAGCCAGACGGGCCGGTCGAGCTTGTTGAGATGATCCACCAGCTGCCCGAGCGCTCTGTCCGACTGCTGCAGGATCTCCAGATAGATGCTGACCGGGTCGCTGTAGCCGGGAACACGCCCAGGCTCCCACGGGCCGTGATTGGCCATGGAGGCGACGAAGATGAAGCTGCCCTTGTCGTCTCTCTGCTTGTCCACCGCCTCGATCACCTTGCGCGTGAGCGCGGCGTCGGAAACATAGGGCCCGTCGCGGGCCGGATCGTGATCGAACGCATCCAGCATCGTCATCTCCTCGAAGCCGAGCAGAGGCATTGCCTTGTGACGCAGAAAGAACGTCCGATCGTAGGGGTGGATGAAGTGCGTCCGCCAACCCGCCTTCTTGAGCTTCGTCGGCCAGACCACATCGGTATAATGCCGCGCCCGGAGATAGGGGTAGCTGGCATCCACGTGGATGTCGTCGGGCTGCAGCCCGCTCAGAACGGCGAATTCGGTGCGGAGCGTATATCCCCCCTCGAACACCGTCGCGATGCGCCCCCATTGGGTGGAAAGCTTCTGCAAACGGTCGATGGTTGGAAGGCGGATGGAGTTGACGCCGTAATGGCGCATGTCGAGGAAGGACTCCGACTGCCAGACGACGACCAGCGGCGCCTTGTTCTCCGCATCATGGCCGATGAGGTCGTTGACGGCGGCGAAGAAGGCGCCGGAGAGCTCGTTGACGATCTTCTCCCGGCGAACGCCGAGCCAGATGATGAAGTGGAACACGACGGAGGAGAACGTGCCGAAACGGACGGTGCTGACCTTGGCATCGGGTTTGCCGACCAGCCGCTGCACGAGATCTGCCGTCGGCGTGTTGACCGGCCCCCAGAACAGCGAGATCCACGGCAGAGCGGCGGCGATGACCATCACCACGACATAGAAGGGCTCGGCGTGGTCGGGGAGCACGTTCGGCTCGAAATACATATAGAGGCCGGACACGCCGAAGACGTAGCCAAAGGCGACGATCCAGAAGACGATATTCAGGGAGTTCGCGTAGAAGATCGACTTGTACTTGAAGACATCCGCGACCAGCGCAATGTCGGAAAACACCAGCGGCTCGCGGATGAACCGGAACTTGGCGCGCGAGATCGCGGTGAAGATGATGAAAAAGCTCATGCAACCGGCGGCACCATAGAGCGGGCGCCAGGAGATGGCGAAGAAGAACGCATAGATGATCCCGACGACGGGCATCCGGGCGATACCGTCGCGCAACGCGTGCCACAAGGTTCTGTTGGGGGGCATGTTGCGGCGGCGTTCGCGCGCGGGCAAAGCGAACCTGTCGGTGAACCATGCCACGAAGAACGAGAGCATGAAGCAGACGACGATCAACGAAACGGGATGGTCGTGAAGCTGGAGCGATGTCGACGGCAAACGAAACCCTTTGATACCGCGGCGTGAGCGCCGTCACGTCGTGATCGAGTTCTACTGCATAATTCCCTGAATCGGAATCGATTTCAGGATCAAACAGTACAGCAGCGAGAAAATGCGACGATGAACCCGGATGCGTTATCTCTAGCGCACCCAGCCTCGCTGTAGAGACAATCGCGCCGGGTGACAAGCATTGTCATCGTCCTGCAACCTTGCGTACGCGGCGAATCCGGCGATCGAAGTGCCAGTCTATGAGCGGACGGACGAGCGGGGCGAACCTGCCGAGCGCCAGGAGCGTCAGCCCGAAATAGACCTCGAAACGTCCTCGGTCGAGGGCCCGTACCATCTGGTTTGCAACACGCTCCGCGCTCCATGGCCTGACCTGACCCATGATGACCTCGGCTTCCGCCGGGCGTGCGGTTCGCTCCCGCTCAAGTTGCGGCGTTTGCGTATCGGGAGGGAAGCAGATGGAGACGGTGACGCCTTTTGGCCGGCCTTCCGAGCGCAATGCCTCGGCGAAGCCGCGCAACGCGAATTTCGATGCGCAGTAGGCGGCGTATCCGGGTATGCCGATCAGCCCCGCGCCGGAAGAGACCAGCATGATGCGTCCCGTTCCCCGCGCCTGCATCTGCGCATAGACGGCGCGGACGGCGTATACGGAGCCGGAGAGGTTCACGGCGATCTGGCGATCGAAATCGGCTTCGTTCTGATCTTCGAAGCGGGAGGGTTCGACGATACCGGCCGAACAGATAAGGATGTCGCATGGCCCGGCCGCAGCCTCGCAAGCCCGGATCGCCTTGCTGACGGCACCCGCATCCGCAACATCCGCCGGGGCGATATGAACGCGTCCGTCGCCCGCGTTGCCGAGTGCGGTCCGCGCAGCTTCAAGCGCTGCCTCGCCACGTGCGATCAACGAAACGGAATAGCCGCGATGGACGTAGATCCGTGCGACGGCGAGGCCGATGCCGCTCGATCCGCCGGTGATGATGACGTGAGTCATGATGCGCCCGGCGTTACGGACGCGTGCGTTACCGAAGGCCGTCGTGCCGGTTTCACCGGGCCGCCAGCAATTTCATCATCTGCTGGATGTCGATGGAGGCCAGCCCGAAATTACGGTCGGTGAGGTCCTTCAGCTTCTCCGCGGTCAGCGCGACCGTCTTGCGGATCTGTGCTTCGGTATGTTCGCTGGTGATGAAGAAGCGCAGGCGTGCCAAGCCCTCGGGCACGGCAGGGTGAATGATCGGCAGCGCGTTGATGCCGGCTGCCAGAAGGTCGTTCGAGAGTTGCACGGCCCGCAGGCTGTCGCCGACGAGAACCGGCACGACGGAGAAGCCGGCGCTCAGTCCCGTGTCGAGGCCGGCCTCCTGCGCGAGCTTCAGGAACAGCGTTCCGTTGCGCCTGAGGGCGGCAGCTCGCTCCGGCTCACTCTCCAGTATGTCGAGGCTGCCGAGGGCGGCAGCTGTCAGCGCAGGCGCGAGGCCGACGCTGTAGACGAACCCTCCGGCGGTTGCCTTCAGTACGGATGCAAGTGCCGCGTTGCCGGCGATGTAGCCGCCGCAGCTCGCCGTCGTCTTCGACAGCGTGCCCATCCAGATATCGACCTCTTTCGAGTCGATTCCATAATGCTCGAACGTGCCGCGACCACGACGGCCGAGGATGCCGAGGGAGTGCGCTTCGTCCACCATCAGCCAGAAGCCGTATTCGGCCTTGAGCTTGATGATGGCCGGCAGATTGGCCACATCGCCATCCATCGAATAGATGCCTTCGACGATCACGAGGATGCGGCGGTAGTCTCCGGAAACCGTTCGCAGGACCGTGTCGAGGTCATGGGCGTCGTTGTGCTTGAACAGTCGGCGCGTGGCGCCGGAGAGCTTTATACCGGCGAGGGCACTGTTATGGATGAACTCGTCATGGACGACGAGATCCTTCGGGCCGAGCAGGCAGCTGATCGCCGCGACATTGGTCAGGTAGCCGCTGACGAAGCATACGGCGGCATCCACGCCGTAGAAACGGGCGATCCGCTCTTCCAGTTCTCCATGGACCGGACGTTCCCCTGCCACGAGGCGGCTGGCCGACGCTGAAATACCGTAGGTTCCGATGGCCTCGTTGGCCTTTTCCAGCACATGGGGGTGCCGGTTGAGACCAAGATAATCATAGGAGGCAAAGTTGATCAGCTCACGACCGTTGATGATGGTGGTCGCGCCTGCCGCCGTTGCATGTGCACGGTAGAAGGGATTGTCGATGCCGAGCTGTGCGCTGGCTGCCTCCTGCGTCTGCACCTGCTTGTACTCCGGCAGGTCCTCGAAACGCATTTGTGTCCGACGCACCGGCGTCGGCGCCTCGCGTTCGGACCGCGCCATCCGGTTGCGCTCGGATGACTGATGCGTGTTGCGCATCCGGTCGAGCAGGTTTTCCCGCAGGCTGCTGTTCATCTTGGATGCAGCAGGTTGCCGATCGTCGCTCATTGGCTTGCAACTTTCTCCGGAGACGTCGCCTTGTGGCGCTGTGTCAGTTCGCTCAGGATCTTGTCTTCCGTCGGCGGCTCTTCCTCGTCGCTCCCCTGATCGCGCTTGCTGACCTTGTCGTACAGCTTGTGCGCAACATCCCCGACAGTCGTGTTGTCGGCGACGCCTGAGAGCGGCATGTCGAAGCCCGTATTTTGCTGGAAGCTGATGCCGAGTTCCACGGCCATCAGGCTGTCCAGGCCGATTTCCTTCAAGACCTTGTTCCGGGAGATCGTATCCTTGGAAACACGCAGAATTGCGGCGATTTCGTTCGCCACAAGCTCATAAAGCAGGTCTTCGCCCTCCTGTGGCGATTTGCCCTCGATCATGGCAACGAGATCCAGCGTGCTGCCGTCGCTGCTACCGGTGTGCTGGTCGGCGGTGCGCATAACGACCTCGAACAGCGGCTGGCGAACGACCGGCAGGTTGCGAGCTGCCGCCCAGTCGAACTCGGCAATCATCCCGGTTGCCGCATTCACCGTTCCCGGGTCGGCAACGATGTAGGCTTCCACTTGATCAAGCGCTGCCTGTGCCTTCAGGGCCGTCTTGCCGATGCGTTTCGACAGAATGTCGTTGACGTCGGTATTCTCAGCCAGATAGCCGGTGTCGGCGATCGCGCCAAAGCCGATGGCAAGACCTTTCAGCCCCGCTGCCCGCCGCGCCCGTGCCAGACCTTCGAGATAACCGTTGGCCGCGACATAATTGCCTTGACCAGGATTGCCGACCAAGGTCGTCGCCGACGAGAACAGCAGGAAGATGTCGAGATCGTCCTTCCGCGTCAGGTTGTCGAGAACGGCGGCACCCTTTGCCTTGGTGTCGATGACGGGACGGTTGCGCGCCCGGTCGAGATTGGAAATCAGCGCATCATCGAGCACCATGGCGGCGTGAATGACGCCCTTCAGCGGTCCATCGCGCCGCAGCGTGGCCAGCATCGCAGCGGTCGCATCGACATCGGTGATATCGCAGGCGTGAACACTGGCAACGACGCCCTTGGTTTCCCAGCGCTGGATGGCGTCCAAGGTGTCGGTATCGGCCACACCGCGACGGGTTGTCAGCGCGATCCTGCGCGCACCTTTTTCCACGAGCCAGTTGGCTGCGGCAAGGCCGAAACCGCCGATACCGCCGACCACGAGATGCACGCCGTCACCCGATACCGTCATCCGCGCGCCGGCCCCGGCCGAAACGGAATCCCGACCTGATACGGGCGGGAGCACAACGATTTTTCCGATATGCCCGGCATTCTGCATCAGGCGGAAAGCATTGCCGATTTCATCATGCGCAAAGGCGCGATACGGCAGCGGTACGAACTTGCCTTCTTCGAACAGCTGTCCGACTTCGGCAAAGATCCGCTTCGTCAGGTCCGGCTGGTTGACGAGCAGCTGGTCGGCGTCGATGCCGAAATAGCTGATGTTCCGACGGAACGGTCGTAGCCCGATCTTGCTGTCGGCAAAATAGTCGCGCTTGCCGAGTTCCAGGAAGCGGCCGAAGGGTTTGACCAGCGACAGGCTCTGCTCCATCGCCTCGGCAAAGAGCGAATTCAGAACGAGATCGACACCTTCGCCATGTGTTACCGCGCGGATGTCCGAGACGAAGGACAGCGAACGCGAATCGAAGACGTGATCCGCACCCAGCATCGTTAGGAAGTGACGTTTCTCCCGAGTGCCCGCGGTGGCAATCACCTTGGCACCGGCATGCTTTGCCACCTGCAGCGCTGCCAGACCGACACCGCCGGCCGCGCCATGGATGAGGATCGTTTCCCCGGCGCGGATGCGGCCAAGTTCGATCATCGCGTAATAGGCCGTCAGGAAGGCGACGGGAACTGTGGCAGCGGCAACCGGGCTGACCGTTTCCGGCAGCCGGGCAATACCCGCGCGCGAGACGACGGCATGCGTCGAGAACGCGGCCGAAGCCATGGCCATGACGGGATCTCCGATCGACAGATCCGTGATCTCGCTGCCGAGCGCGACCACATGGCCGGAAAGCTCCATGCCGATCGTCGCACCGGCAAAACCGTCTTCCAGTGCCTCTTCCGGCAGAAGACCCATAGCCCACATCACGTCGCGGAAGTTGAGGCCGGTGGCGGCGACTTCGACGACGACATCCGTCGGGCCGGGTTTCGGCAGGCTTGTGGCTTCCCAAGCGATACTGCCGACCTGCGAGGCCACCCGCTGGCGGATGGTCGCCGCCTCAAACGACCGGGTCTGGCGGAGGGTGCCTTCCACCGGGCCGGGAACGGCACGAATTTCCTGCGCGCGACCGTCGATGACGGCCCATTCGCGGTTCTCGTGTCGGCTCTCGATCAGTGTAGCGGCGAGGGTAAGCGCCGTTTCGATCTCGGCAAGGTTCGCAGCGGGAGCATCGACCATGTGAAGATCGATCACGTCGTACTCGTTTTGAAGAACGCGGCAGAAGGTCCACACGCCGCTGTTCAGCGCCGATGTCGCAGCGACCGGCGATCCGCCCGGGGCAACCAGTGCCAAGCGGGGGCGCTCTTCGCCTGCAGGTTCGCGATCTGCATGAAACGCGCGCACGGCTTCACCAAATGCACCCAGCGACAGGACGATGGTCTGCAAGTGCTCGGAATCACCGAGCGTATCGGTGGATGGTACAGGCGACAGGTAGACCGCGCGGATGGCGCGCCCCTGAAGACCCTTGAACGCGTCGAGAAGCCGGGCCTTGTCGGCCTCGTTTTCACCCGTGAGCGTCACGGGAACAATTACACAGTCGGAAATGGAAGACGGCAGAGCGGAGACCGCGGGCGCCATCCCGATTGCGAGTATCGGGTGATGCGACATCGCCGCAACGTCCTGCGAGGCTGCGTCGGGTGCCGAACGGCCGGCTCTTGCTTCCAGGGCGATCAGCGCGCCATAGGCACCATCGCGATCATCGACGACGATGTCGGCGAGCCTCAGGTCGGCAAGACATTTCTCCCACTGCAGCGCGGTGGCAAACCGGCCGATCGGGAACTCGGGCGATTGGCTTCGCGCAAACCATCCGTCCGTGAGGCCATAGGCGAAATCGCTGAATACGGTCGGCGCTGTCGTCGCGCCGATGAAGGCGCCGCCCGGGCGCATGGCGTGACCGAGAATGCCGCGAACGGCCGGATCTTCGTCCACCAGAACAAACAGCATGTCGGAGGCGCTGACGACGATATCGACCGTCTTGACGGACGTGAACGCGTCCTTCTTCAGGACGGAGACCCGCGCATCGTCCTCGAACGCGATTTCGAGGTTTCGTTGCGCATTGTCCCGCGGCTCGACCACGGCAAGGCTTGCGCCATGGCGCACGGCAAGAGCCGCAAGGCGCCGCGTAAAGCTGGCAGAGACCGTACCAAGCTCGATGATGCGGAGGCCCGTCTCCATGGATGACAAGGCCCGTTCCAGTGCCGCATAGACCATGTCGGTCCGCTGGCGCGTGGCCAGCGAATGGACGGCCTGATGATCGAGCGTTGCTTCGCTGATGAAGCCGGTCGTCTGGACGACGGCCTCCTCGCCGCTCTGGCCGGACAGTTCCGCAGCATAGAGCGCCGACAAGCGATCGAGCGCTTCCGTATAGGTATCGTTGATCAGCACGGCCTCGACGGCGCGCGCGGCATTTTCGGCGTAGAGTTCCTTCAGGATTTCACTGACCGGAGGCAGCGTGAAATCCGCCGTAATCGTCCAGCGATTGTCCGTGTGTTCGGCAAGACCGGCGTCTTCGAGAACGACGAGGCAGTTGCTGAGGAAGCAGCGGAAACCGACATCGCCGGGCAGAAGCCGCATGTCCACCTGGTTGCCGCCGCGCGCGAGCTTCAACGCGATCTCGTGGCAGGCCCGGTAGATGGCCGCGTTGAACAGAAGCGTCGTGTTGTCGATTCCTTCGCCGCTGTCGGCTGGCAGGAGGACGGCTGGCAGCGGCTTCGACTGCGCTGGCTGCATGGCGGCAAGCGTTTCCGAGGGCACCGCCTCATAATGGTAGGACAGCATGTCCAGCGTCTTGTGCTGGCGCAGATAGGTCCGCCGGAAGCGGCAGTCGTCGAACGCTGCGACGAGAGTGCCGTCTTCACCGTAGAAACGGAACCTGGCCTTGATCGAATTTGCGCTGACGCGCTCCACCTCGGCGATTGCGCGCTTGATCACCTGACCGGAGGCTGCAAGCCGCACCGAGCCGAAGCGAACGGGAATATAGGGTGCGCCGCCAGCTTCGCCGGTAAAGCGGCCAAACAGCGCCACCATGCCGTGAAAGGTCGCATCGACGGAGATCGGGTTGAGGCTGTAGGACACGAAGGGGTGACCCGCTTCGGACGGCGTCTTCAGCTCGACATCAATGAACTTGTCACCGAACGCGACGGCCTTCGACATCAGCTGGAATCTCGGGCCATAGTCCAGACCGAACTGCCGTGCCGTCTCGTAGGCCTTCGCCGCAAGGACGGTCTCGGTCTTTTCCAGACCTTTGAAATCCGGGCGGACATGGTCGTTACGGGCGATCGGCTTGCGGCAGCGGGCGACCGCATGCACCGCCCAATCGTCTTCCGTCAGGCGTTCGCGCGAACGGATCTCGATGTCGCCGGTCTCCGGGGACAGAAGCGTGGAGAGTTCCATGATTCTGTTATCGCCGAGTTCCAGAGGCCGCACGATTTCAAGATTGGTGATCTCGACCTCGCCGGTGCCATAGAACTGCTGCGCCGCGGAGATGGCGATCTCGATGAACCCGCTGCCCGGAAGGATGGCCTTGCCATCGACGACGTGCTCGGCAAGATCCGGAAAGAGATGCCCGTCGATATGGTTCTTCCAGCTGCCGCCGTTGAGATCGGCACGCCAGCCGGCAAGGGTATAGGGCACGCGGGAGCCGCGGCCGAAGAGGTCGGCGCTATCGCTGGTGACGGCCGGGCGAAGTTCGGTCGGTTCGAACGGCAGCAGCGGCAGGCGTACGGACGCATTCCTCTTGCCGAAAAGGCGGGTCGAGTTACCGTCGGCACCGTGCGCCATGGCGCGGGCCATAGCGCGTGAAACCGGATCGATCCCCTTGGCCGCAGCCTCCTTCAGCAAGGTCGGAACGACGATACCCGGCGCGGTCGCCGCCTTGATCGTTTCCTTCACGTAGGACGACAGAATCGGGCGGGGCGAAATTTCGAGGAACAGCGTGCAGCCGAGAGCAATGGCCGCTTCCGTCGCCGCCTGGAAACGAACGGGCTCGCGCACGTTCTTCCACCAATAGTCGACATCCAGCTGGGATCCGTCGAGGCGCTCGCCCGTGACCGTCGAGAGATAGGCGATTTCCGTGGTGCGCGGCGCCAGATCCGGAATATCGCCCATGAAGGCCTTCTTGGCCTGATCGATGATCGGGTGATGGAACGGGTAGTTGATGTCGAGGATCTGGACCGGAATCTTCGCCTTGCGGGCGGCGTCCCGGAACGCGGTCACCTCGGCCACGGGGCCGGAGATGGTGACGGAGTTGCGCGCATTGATCGCAGCGACACAGACGTTGGCGATGCCATGCTTTTCTGCAAATGCCTGCGCGGCTTCGTCGCCGAGCATGACCGCGGCCATGGTGCCCTTGCCGGCCAGCAGATCCTGATGCAGGGAGCGCTTGGCGACGATTGCCACCGCATCCACCAGCGACAGGGCGCCGGCGGCGTAAGCGGCAGCGATTTCACCGACGGAATGACCGAAGACGGCTGTCGGCTTGATTCCCATGGCGACGAGCGAATCGGACAGGGCTGCCTGCACAGCAAAGAGCAGCGGCTGGGCGATCTTGGTGTCTGTCAGCTTCTGGGCGAGATCCGGATCGGTCAGAAGCGTTGCAAGGTCGAGATCCGCGTGGAACTTGAACAATGCGCTGATCGAGGTGAAGCACTGGCGGAAATGCAGGTTCTCACGGAAGGCATCCGCACCCATGCCGGCCCATTGCGAGCCGTTTCCGGAAAACACGAAGGCGACCTTCGCATCGCGCGTGACGGCTTCGCCGGTCTCGCCAAGATCGGAAGCCGGCGCTTCGAGATGGCTCGAAATGGCGCGGATGATGTCTTCGGGGTTCTCGCTGCGGGCTGCGAAGCGATGACGCATGGCCGTGCGGTTTGCGCCGGATGCGGCGATGATGGCGCGGGCTTCCTCGCGGGAGGCCTTTGCGAAGGATGACTTGTAGGCGCGCAGAAGCTCTTCGAGACTGCTCGCCGTGTGGGCGCTCGCCATGAACATATGGCCGGCAGCCGCGTTCCGCTGGCGGTCTTCGGATACGGGCTCGGGATCGGAAATCACGACATGCGCATTGGCGCCGCCGAAGCCGAAGGAATTGATGCCGGCTAGACGCGCGCGCTTGCCGCGCAGAAGCTCGATCGGGTTGGCCGTGACGCGCACGTTCAATCCGTCGAAATCGATGTTCTCGTTTGGCGTATCGAAATGCAGCGATGCCGGGAGATAGTTGTTCTCCAGCGCCATGACCGCCTTCAGCATGCCGAAGAGGCCGGATGCAGGTTCGGTGTGCCCGATATTCGACTTGATCGAGCCGATCGGCACCGGTGCGCGCCGGTTCGTGCCGATGACCGTGCCGATCGACCAGACTTCCGCGGGGTCGCCGACCTTCGTGCCGGTGCCATGGCCCTCGACGAAGGCGACCTGATTGGCATCGATATTGTTGCCTTCGTAGATCGACCGCAGCAGGGCTGCCTGGGATTCGCGCGACGGCAGCGAAATGCCGTTCGTGCGGCCGGCCGAGTTGGTGCCGGTCGCGACGATGCGTGCGTAACTGCGGTCCTTTTCCTGCCGGGCCCGGTCCGACCGGCGCAGGACGAACACGACGCCGCCTTCGGCACGCACATAGCCGGCGCCATCATTGTCATAGGCGCGGCAAAGGCCTTCGGGAGACAGCATGCGTGCCTGCGCAAAGCCGACGAAGGGCAGGGGATGGGCGAGAATGTTGATGCCGCCGACGATGGCGGTATCGATCTCTCCGGCGTTCAAGGCCCGCATCGCCTGATCGAGCGCGACGATGGAGGACGAACAGGCCGTATCGATCGTCATCGACGGGCCGCTGAGTCCGAAGATGTGGGAGATACGGTTGGAAATGACGGACAGCGTATTGCCGGTCATGAAGTAGGGGCCGGCGGCAGCCGGGTCCTCGACCGTCAGGTTGGCATGGTCGAGGCTCGACGCGCCGACATAGACACCGACATTCTCGCCCTGAAGCGATGTCAGCGAGATGTTGGCATCCTCGATCGCCCGCCATGCCAACTGCAGGAGAACGCGCTGCTGCGGATCCATGTACATGGCTTCGCGCTGCGACATGCCGAACGCGGCGGGGTCGAAACCGTAGATATCGTCGATCACGCCGGCGGCAAACGAATAGGTCTTGCCGGGGTTGCCCATTTCGGGATGCCAGAAGCGGGCAAGGTCCCACCGGTCCGATGGAATCCGCGTTACCGCACATTTGCCTTGCCGCAGAAGCCGGAAAAGCGCTTGAGGCGAATCAGCTCCCGGAGCGACGCAGGCGCGCCCTATGATTTCTGCTGTCATCTTTTATCGAACGCTCTGAACTGTCTGCAGTGTGACTTGCTGATTGCACTTGGGTCCCGAAAAATCAATCAGAACTTCTCCTGGATGGCGGCCCCTACCTAGGAACCTGGATCACTTGGTTCGCTGTACGTTATATATAACTAAATAACAAATCTTCGATATATTGGTTGTGCCTTCAACTTTATGGCGTAATGGCGCCTGCGGAGATGAGTACAGCAACAAGCTAGCCCGTTTGTCGATAGACTCATTTCATTTTCTCCCGGCCACAGAAGAACAACGCCCTCCTTTGCATGAATGGAGGCTGAATGTTCTTAATATCGGCGCTGGATGACCCGAAAATGTGCAGGTTTTGAGGCCTGCTGGATGACGGCGACCCGTAAGGGGGCGGTGCCTGTCGCCTCTTCATTCTTACCGATACCGAGGCGCGTCGGTGCGCTGGTTAGCAGAAGATGGGTCCAAATGCCATAGGAGTAAGGGCTTCGTACGGTGTCTGCCGCAACGCATGATGCGAGATCGATCGTGGAGATCAGCAAAATACGCGTCTCCCTTGCAATCAGATCGTCACCTGTTCGCCCAGTTCCACAACCCGGTTTGCCGGCAGCCGGAAGTAGTCGGAAGGATCGATGCCGATGCCCGCGAGCGCGATGTAGAGGCGATCCTGCCACTTGGGCAGACCCGAGTTCGGGTCGCTGATCAGGTTGCGTCTTCCGACATAAAACGACGTCTGCATGATCTCGAACTTGAAACCCGCTTTCTTGCACAGGCCCAGCGCCTTGGACACATTCTGGTCGTCCATGAATCCGAATGTGATCTGGATTCGAAGAAAGCGCTCGGAAATCCGGATGAGTTCGATGCGCGATGCAGGCGGCACATAGGGCGTATCCGCGGTGCGAACGGTCAGGATGACGTTCTGCTCGTGCAGGACGTGGTTGTGCTTGATATTGTGCAGCAGCACGGCCGGCGTCTTGTCGGGCACGCTGGTCAGAAACACGGCCGTGCCGGGAACGGCGACGGGGGCGTGATCGGACTTCTTCTCGATGGACCGGATGAAGGTTTCAAGCGGGATGTCGTTGCGCGCAGTCTTCTCGCGCAAAATCATCGAGCCCTTTCGCCATGTCCACATGATGACCATGATGGTGGCCGCCAGCAGCACGGGCACCCAGCCGCCGTCATGGATCTTCAGAAGGTTTGCGGCGAGGAACACGGTTTCCAGAAGCAGCAACGGCAGGAGGATCGCACCAGCAGCAACGGCGCTCCATTTCCAGACAGAACGCAGAAACTGGAATGCCATGAGGGTGGTAACCACCATGGCGCCGGTGACAGAGATGCCATAGGCGGTCGCCAGCGACTCCGAGTCCCCGAAGGTGAAGATGAGCACGAGAACGCCGACGAAGAGCAGGGTGTTCACGGCGGGAACGTAGATCTGCCCCGTATTCGTCTCCGAGGTGAAGGTGATCTGCAGGCGTGGGAGGAACCCGAGATGGACCGCCTGCCGCGCCAGCGAAAAGGCGCCGGTGATAACGGCCTGGCTGGCGATGATCGTGGCGGCCGTTGCCAGAAGCACGACCGGCAACAGCGCCCAGTCCGGATACATCAGGTAGAACGGGTTTTCCGCCGCCTCCGGATGCGCCAGGACGAAGGCGCCCTGGCCGAGATAGTTGAGCGCCAGCGACGGGAAGACCAGGATGAACCACGCTACCTGGATCGGCTTGCGGCCGAAATGACCGAGATCGGCGTAGAGCGCTTCGGCCCCGGTGACGGTCAGGAAAACGGCGCCGAGCACGATCAGGCCGACGAAGCCCGCATGCGTGATGAACCACACGGCGTTGACGGGATTGAGAGCTTCGAGGATCGTATAGTCGTCACCGATATGCAGGATGCCCCCCCAGGCCATGGCAAGAAACCAGAGAATGGTGATCGGTCCAAAGAAATTGGAGACGGCGGCGGTACCGCGAGACTGGACAGCGAAAAGGCCCACCATCATGGCAGCCGAAATCGGCAGCACGTAGTCACCGAGCGCGGGCGTCACGAGCTTCAGCCCTTCGACGGCGGACATGACCGACAGCGCCGGCGTGATCATGGCATCCCCGATGAACAGGGCGGCACCGATAATGCCCGCAAAGAACAGAACCGGCATGTAGCGCCCTGTCTTCTTCATCAGCAAAGCGAGAAGCGACAGCGTGCCGCCTTCGCCGTCATTGTCGGCACGGAGAAGAAAGAGGACGTATTTGAAGGTGACGATGATCGTCAGCGTCCAGACCATCAGCGAGATGAGGCCGATGACCTCGTTATGGCTGATGCCGTCATGCGAAAAGGGGCGAAGCGCTTCGCGAAAGGCGTAGAGCGGGCTGGTCCCGATGTCGCCGTAGACGACGCCGATGGATCCCATGAGCAGGACGAGGAACTTCTTCGTGCCTGCGGTGTCCTGCTGGGCAGGGCCGGCGGATGCGGTCATGGAATGTCAGACTTTCCTTCACGTCTCGCACCGGGCAAGACACGTTGCGTGCGCAAACGGCTCGATCGAGATGCTTCGTCCGAGACGCGAAACGCCGTCGGTCACGGCGCCTGCGAGCCCAGACGGACATTGTATCCCGGCCGTTTCGAACACACCGTTACAATTATTGTCCGGTCGCGAGCAAGCACGAAGACGCATCGCTGTCCTGCGCGCCCAAATGTTGCAGCGGGACCGCTTGCGCATTCTGTTGCGCTGCACAAGAATAGGCGCATGCGCCACGCCGATCTCACGATCCTCGTTATCGATGAAAATGCCATCCGCTCTTCGATCATCGAGGAGGGCCTGCGCGAGGCCGGGCATCTGAAGGTGACGGTCATCCACGAGGTCAATGGCGTTGCCCGGATCATCGAGACACTGAAGCCGGACGTCATCATCATCGACCTCGAGAACCCGAACCGGGACATGATGGAGCATCTCTTCCAACTGACCCGAACTGTCAGTCGCCCGATCGCCATGTTCGTCGATCGCTCGGATACGGCTTCGATCGAGGCCGCCGTCGATGCCGGGGTTTCCGCCTATATCGTCGATGGCCTGCGCAAGGAGCGGGTGAAGCCGATCCTCGACATGGCCGTCAGCCGGTTCAATGCCTTTTCGAGGCTGCAGCGTGAACTGGCGGAAGCGAAATCCGCTCTCGAGGAGCGCAAGGTGGTGGAACGTGCCAAGGGCATCATGATGAAGATGCGCGGGCTCTCGGAGGAAGAAGCGTTCACCCTGTTGCGGCAGACCGCCATGAACGAGAAGAAGAAGATCGCCGATATCGCCCAAAGTGTCGTGACGGCGGCGGGTCTGCTGACATGACCGCTGCGTTCTGCCGCTACCCAAACGATCGGAGGATATGCCCATGACGACCACTCTCGTGGCGCCCGGCGCTGCCCTCGCGACACCGGCAAGGGGCACGAAGAGCGAGGGCTCCCGCGTCCTCAGGGCCGGCTTCATTCCTCTTGTCGATGCCTCGGTTCTGATTGCGGCGGCGGAGTTCGGTTTTGCGGCCCGCGAGGGGCTGGCGCTCGATCTCGTGCGCGACGTGTCCTGGGCCAATGTGCGGGATCGCCTGGCATTCCGTCAGTTCGATATCGCCCATATGCTCTCGCCAATGCCCGTCGCCTCCATGTTGGGGCTCGGCTCGAACCCGTCACCGACGATCACACCGTTTTCGCTCGGGCGCGGCGGCAATGCCATCACGCTGTCGACGCGGCTCTTTGCCCGCATGCGCGATGCCGGCGCGCCTGATGGAGCCGATGCGCTTGCGCAGGCCCGCGTGCTTCGCCGCGTTCTCGACGGAATGCGCGATGCCGGCGAGGTCCCGCCGACCTTCGGCATGACCTATCCGTTCTCGTCTCACAATTACGAGTTCCGCTATTGGCTCGCCGCTGGTGGCATCGATCCCGACCGGGACGTGAAGCTGGTCGTCGTTCCCCCTCCGCTGACGTCCGATGCGCTGGCCGCAGGCGCTATCGATGGTTTCTGCGTCGGCGCGCCGTGGAACATGGTGGCGTCGGAACGTGGCGTCGGCCGTATCGTCGCGGCCAAGCAGGACATCTGGCCGTCCGCGCCCGAGAAGGTCATCGGCATGCGTCCGGACTGGGCGGAGAGCCACCCGGAAACCGTCTCTCGCCTGCTGACCGCGCTGGATGCGGCCGCCCGGTGGTGCGATCAGGGTGAAAATCACGACGAACTGGCAGCGCTTCTCGCGCAGCCGAACTACATCGCGGCGCCGGTGGATATCATCCGTCGGGTGCTGGCTGGCGAGTTCAGCCTCGACAGCAGCGGCGAGCGGCGGGTTATCCCGGATTACTTCACCTTTCATGGCGGCTTTGCGAACTATCCCAGGCCGGGTCATGCGCTCTGGACCTACAGTCAGATGCTCCGCTGGGGACAGGCCGAGTGGTCGCCGGCGCTGGCGGAAAAAGCCGTGTCAGCCTATCGCCCCGATCTCTATCGTGCCGCTCTGGGCACGGGGCCTGACGACGCTGATTTCCGGGCGGAAGGCACGTCCTATGGTGATCGTTTCATGGATGGTTTTACCTTCGATCCCGAACGCATCCCGGATTACGTCGCCGCCTTTCCCGTGCGTTACGAGCAGGCTTTGAGCCCGGTCGGCGAGGAAACCTAATAGTCGCTGCCGTTTTGCGATGCACGATTTTCGCTGGATTGCGCGCAGTTGGCTAGAAGATAAGCAAGAAGAATATTGGTTATCTTTCATGCACTATAGAAATTACGGTTTATATTCATACAGTTAATTGATTTAAAGGCATCTGGCACGCCGCTTGCTTGTTAGAAACTGCTCAGTCAACGGCGATTGAAGCGAAAGAGCGCAAGATGCGCTCACCCAATGACACCGACGTCGCAAGGTTTTTGCTCCGGAGCTTCAGGCTCCTTGGGATGCATTTTCCGAGCGGCGTTTTTTTGTGCCGAATTTCAAAGCTTCCGCCCGTTTCACCAGAGGATATCCTTCGATGACCCGTATTCTGACCCAGTCCCTGAGCCGCCGCTCGATCCTCAAGACCGGTGCCACCGCAGCACTCCTCACGGCTGCGAAGGCCGCTTTCCCCGGTGGCGCCTTTGCGCAAGGGGCAGGGCCGGAGACCACCAAGGCAACGCTCGGCTTCATCGCGTTGACGGACAGCTCGCCGCTGATCATCGCCAAGGAGAAGGGCTTCTTCGACAAGCATGGCATGACGGATGTGAATGTCGTCAAGCAGGCATCCTGGGGCACGACGCGCGACAATCTGGTGCTCGGCTCCGCCGGCAACGGCATCGACGGTGCGCATATCCTCACCCCGATGCCCTACCTCATCTCCGCCGGCAAGGTGACCCAGAACAACCAGCCGCTGCCCATGTCGATCCTCGCCCGGCTCAATCTCGATGCCCAGGCGATCTCGGTCGGCTCGGCCTATGCGGACCTGAAGGTCGGCATCGACTCCGGCGTTCTAAAGGAGGTCTTCGCGAAGAAGAAAGCCGAAGGCACGGCGGCCAAGGTCGCCATGACCTTCCCCGGCGGCACGCACGATCTCTGGATCCGCTACTGGCTCGCGGCCGGCGGGATCGATCCGGATACGGATGTCGAAACCATCGTCGTTCCCCCGCCGCAGATGGTCGCCAACATGAAGGTCGGCACCATGGACTGTTTCTGCGTCGGCGAACCCTGGAATGCGCAGCTGGTCAATCAGGGCATCGGCTATACCGCGGCAAATACCGCCGAGATCTGGAACAAGCATCCCGAAAAGTCCTTCGCAATGCGCAGCGACTGGGTCGAAGCCAACCCGAATGCCGCCAAGGCGCTGACCATGGCCATCATGGAAGCCCAGCAATGGTGCGACGACATGGCCAACAAGGAAGAACTGGCCGCCATCATCGGCAAGCGCGCCTGGTTCAACGTGCCGGCCAAGGACATCGTCGGCCGCCTGAAGGGCGAATATGACTACGGCAACGGCAAGGTGGTCGACCAGAGCCCGCATCTGATGAAGTTCTGGGCCGACCATGCCTCCTACCCCTACCAGAGCCATGATGCATGGTTCCTGACCGAGGACATGCGCTGGGGCAAATATGCTGCGGACACCGACATCAAGGCGCTGATCTCCAAGGTCAATCGCGAGGACATCTGGCGCGCCGCCGCCAAGGATCTCGGCATCACGGACGTGCCCGCCTCCACGTCGCGCGGCGTCGAGACCTTCTTCGACGGCAAGACCTTCGATCCGGCCAACCCGGAAGCCTACCTGCAGAGCCTCTCGATCAAGCGCTTCGCCTGACCGGACCCGATCGGCCGGCGCCTGGCGCGTCGGCCGCAACCCTCATTCCCAGGAGACCGGCATGTCCGTCACCAATCTCAACACGGCCCCGGCCAAGACGAAGCCTAGCGCTCAGGTTGTCACCTTCACCGCTCCGGTCAATCGTCCGGCCCCCACGCCCTTCATGCGTCGCCTGTCGGCTATCTCGAGTGATCTCGTACCGCCGCTCGTGACGCTGCTCGTGCTGCTCGCGGCCTGGGAGCTCATCTGTTCCTCCCCGACATCGAGCCTGCCGTCCCCGACGCGGGTGATGGCCGAGAGCTGGGATCTGATCGTCCATCCCTTCTACATCGGTCAGGGCACCGATCAGGGCATGGCCTGGCACATCATGGCCAGCCTCCAGCGCGTGGCCGTGGGATATGCCATCGCCGCCGTCGTCGGTATCGCCATGGGCGTTCTCGTCGGGCAGAGCCAGTGGGCCATGAAGGGTCTCGATCCGATCTTCCAGATCCTGCGCACCGTGCCGCCGCTCGCCTGGCTGCCGCTGTCGCTCGCCGCCTTCCGTGACGGCAATCCCTCGGCGATCTTCGTCATCTTCATCACCGCGGTCTGGCCGATCATCATCAACACCGCCGTCGGCATCCGCAACATCCCGCAGGATTATCAGAACGTCGCCAAGGTGCTGCGTCTCAACCAGCTCGAATATTTTTCCAAGATCATGCTGCCGGCCGCCGCTCCTTACATCTTCACCGGCTTGCGCATCGGCATCGGCCTTTCCTGGCTCGCCATCGTCGCGGCCGAAATGCTCATCGGCGGCGTCGGTATCGGCTTCTTCATCTGGGACGCTTGGAATTCCTCGCTGATCAGCGACATCATCGTCGCCCTCATCTACGTCGGCGTCGTCGGCTTCTTCCTTGATCGCTTCATCGCATTCATCGGCCGCGCGGTCACCCGCGGCACTGCAACGGCCTGAAGGAGGACGTTCCCATGGCAAAAAGCTATCTCTCCATCGAACTGGTCGACAAGTCGTTCGAGCGCAACGGTCAGGTTTCCGAAGTGCTCAAGCAGGTCTCGCTGGGCGTCGAAAAGGGCGAGTTCATCTCGATCATCGGCCATTCCGGCTGCGGCAAGTCCACGCTGCTCAACCTTGTCGCCGGCCTGACGAAGGTCACCAGCGGAGCTGTGCTTCTCGAGGACAAGGAAGTCTCCGAGCCCGGCCCGGAGCGCGCGGTGGTTTTCCAGAACCACTCGCTCCTTCCCTGGCTCTCCGTCTACGAAAACGTGTCGCTTGCCGTCGACAAGGTCTTTTCCCGCAAGAAGTCGAAGGCGGAACGCCATGACTGGGTCATGCGCAATCTCGATCTCGTGCAGATGACGCACGCCAAGGACAAGAAGCCCTCCGAGGTATCCGGCGGCATGAAGCAACGTGTCGGCATCGCCCGCGCGCTCGCCATGGAGCCGAAGGTGCTGTTGCTCGACGAGCCTTTCGGCGCGCTCGATGCGCTCACCCGCGCCCACCTGCAGGATCAGGTGATGCAGATCCATGCAAAGCTCGGCAACACCGTGCTGATGATCACCCACGATGTGGATGAGGCGGTGCTGCTGTCCGACCGTATCGTCATGATGACCAACGGCCCGGCGGCCCGCATCGGCGAGATCCTCGACGTGCCGATCGCCCGTCCGCGCAACCGCATCGAGCTGGCCACAGACCGCACTTACCTCAAATGTCGGGAAGCCGTCCTGAAGTTCCTCTACGAGCGTCACCGCCTCGTTGAAGCCGCTTGAAGGAGAGGATGACATGAAACAGAAACTGGTCATCATCGGCAACGGCATGGCGCCCGGCCGCATGCTGGAAGAACTTTTCGAGCAGGCTCCCGGCCTCTACGACGTCGTGATCTTCAACGCCGAGCCGCGCGTCAACTACGACCGCATCATGCTGTCGCCGGTTCTCTCCGGCGAGAAGCTCTACGAGGATATCGTCATCCATGGCGACGACTGGTACGCCCGCAACGGCGTGACCTTGCACAAGGGTGCGAAGGTCACAGGCATCGACCGCGTCGCAAAGACCGTGACATCTGCGGCCGGCATATCGGCGGCTTACGACAAGCTGGTCATCGCCACGGGCTCGCTGCCCTTTATCATCCCGGTTCCCGGCCACGATCTGCCGGGCGTTCTTGCCTACCGCGATCTCGACGATGTGGAGAAGATGCTCGACGCCACGAAGCGCGGCGGCCGTGCCATCGTCATCGGCGCCGGCCTGCTCGGACTGGAGGCCGCCTATGGCCTCAAGCGCCAGGGCATGGACGTCACCGTGATTCACATCAACCCGACGATCATGGACCGCCAGCTCGATCCGCCGGCGGCCTATCTGCTCGAAAAGGCGCTGACCGACCGCGGCATCGAGATCATCACCAAGGCCAATACCAAATGCGTGCTCGGCACCGAAAAGGTGGAAGGCATCGAACTGGACGACGGGCGCATTATCGAAGGCACGACCGTCATCATGGCGGTCGGCATCCGTCCGGCAGCGCAGATCGCGAAGGATGCCGGCATTGCCGTCAATCGCGGCATCGTGGTGGACGACGGCATGATGACGTCGGATGCATCCATCTTCGCGCTCGGCGAATGCGCCGAACATCGCGGCATCTGCTACGGCCTCGTCGCGCCGCTCTATGAAAGCGCAAAGACGCTCGCCGACCGCCTGATCGGCGGCGCCTCGGAGTACAAGGGCTCGGTCGTCAATACGAAGCTCAAGGTGACCGGCATCAACCTGTTCTCGGCCGGTGATTTCGCCGAAGGCGAGGACCGCGAGGAGATCGTGCTGCGGGACGCGACAGCCGGCGTCTACAAGCGCCTCGTGCTGAAGGACAATCGCATCGTCGGCGCCGTGCTCTACGGCGAGACGGCGGACGGGGCCTGGTTCTTCGACATGATCAAGCGGGGAACCGACATCTCCGAGATGCGCGATACCCTCATTTTCGGCCAGGCCTATCAGGGGGGCAGCCCGCTGGACCCTACGGCGGCCGTTGCAGCCTTGCCGGATGATGCGGAAATCTGCGGCTGCAACGGCGTGTGCAAGAGCAAGATCGTCGGCACGATCAACGCCAAGGGTCTGACCTCGCTCGACGACGTGCGCGCCCACACCAAGGCATCCGCATCCTGCGGTTCCTGCACCGGCCTCGTCGAGCAACTGATGGTGCTGACGCTCGGCGACAGCTACAACCCGGCGGCCGTCCAGCCGATGTGCAAATGCACCGAGCTCGGCCATGACGACGTGCGTCGCCTGATCGTTGCCAAGGGGCTGAAGACCATTCCGGCGGTCATGCAGGAGCTGGAGTGGAAGACCTCCTGCGGCTGCGCCAAGTGTCGCCCGGCGCTCAACTATTACCTCGTCTGCGACTGGCCGGACGAATATGCCGACGACTACCAGTCACGCTTCATCAACGAGCGCGTCCATGCCAACATCCAGAAGGACGGCACCTATTCCGTCGTTCCCAGAATGTGGGGCGGCGTGACCAATGCAGGCGAACTCCGCGCGATCGCCGACGTGGTGGACAAGTTCGAGATCCCCATGGTCAAGGTCACCGGCGGGCAGCGCATCGACCTTCTCGGCATCCACAAGGAAGACCTGCCTGCCGTCTGGGCAGATCTCGGCAAGGCCGGCTTCGTCTCGGGCCAAGCCTATGCCAAGGGCTTGCGAACCGTGAAGACCTGCGTCGGCACGGACTGGTGCCGCTTCGGCACGCAGGATTCGACCGGGTTCGGAATCCGGCTTGAGAAGTTCATGTGGGGCTCGTGGACGCCGGCCAAGCTGAAGCTCGCCGTCTCCGGATGTCCGCGCAACTGCGCGGAAGCGACCTGCAAGGACATCGGCGTCATCTGCGTCGATAGCGGCTACGAGATCCATTTCGCAGGCGCTGCCGGCCTCGACATCAAGGGCACGGAAGTGCTCGGCCTCGTGGCGACCGAAGACGAAGCCCTCGAACACATTGTCGCGCTGGCGCAGATGTACCGTGAGCAGGGCCGTTATCTCGAGCGCATCTACAAATGGGCAAAGCGGGTCGGGCTCGACGAAATCCGCCGCCAGATCATGGGCGATGCGGAAAAGCGCAAGGGCTACTTCGACCGCTTCGTCTTCTCCCAAAAATTCGCACAGGTCGATCCCTGGTCGGAGCGCGTCTCCGGCAAGGACAAGCACGAGTTCAAGCCCATGGCCGTTGTCGGCATGGCGGAAGCGGCGGAGTGATGGCGATGGAAACAAACTGGCCGGACGAAAACTGGGTCGAGATCGGCGATATCCACGATATCCCGGTGCGCGGCGCGCGTTGCGTCAAGACCCCTCAAGGCCGCATCGCCGTGTTCCGCACGGCGGAGGATCACGTCTACGCCATGGAAGATCGCTGCCCACACAAAGGCGGCCCGCTCTCTCAAGGCATTGTTCATGGCACCTCGGTCACCTGTCCACTGCACAACATGGTCATCTCGCTGGAAACGGGCAGGGCGCTCGGTGCCGACGAGGGCGAGGTCCGCACGGTGGCCGTCCGCAACCGCGACGGCATGCTGTCGATCGCGCTGGACAGTCTGATGCTGATGGTTGCGGCGGAGTAGGGGCGGTGCTCGCATCAGCCCCTCATCCCCCTGCCGGGCTCTTCTCCCCGCGCGCGGGGAGAAGGGACATGTGGCAAGCGCTCGCCTCTATGTCGAAGGCTCATGACCGAGCCTGAGCCCGTGCCACAATGTCTTCTCCCCGCAGGCGGGGAGAAGGTGACGGCAGCCGGATGAGGGGCTCCCCCTCACGTCAACCTTGGGAAATGTCGATGCCCGTTGAGACCAAGACCACCTGTCCCTATTGCGGTGTCGGCTGCGGCGTGATCGCTCGCGTCGAGGAGACCGGCACGGTCTCGGTGCGCGGCGATCCGGATCATCCGGCGAATTTCGGCAGGCTTTGTTCCAAGGGCTCGGCGCTTGCCGAAACCATCGATCTCGACGGCCGCCTGCTCGTGCCACAGATCGCCGGGGCACCTGCGTCGTGGGATGCGGCGCTCGATCTGGTCGCCACGACCTTTGCCGAGACGATCCGCGAGCACGGGCCGGATTCCGTCGCCTTCTATGTCTCGGGCCAGCTCCTCACCGAGGATTACTACGTCGCCAACAAGCTGATGAAAGGGTTCATCGGCTCGGCGAATATCGACACCAATTCGCGTCTCTGCATGTCCTCGTCGGTTGCCGGCCACCGCCGCGCCTTCGGCTCGGATACGGTGCCGGGCACCTATGCCGATATCGAGCTTGCCGATCTCGTGGTGCTCACCGGCTCCAATCTCGCCTGGTGCCACCCGGTCATCTACCAGCGTCTTGCCACTGCCAAGGCTGCGCGGCCGCAGATGAAGGTCGTCGTCATCGATCCACGCCGCACGGCGACAAGCGACATCGCCGATCTGCATCTGTCGATCCTGCCGGATGGCGATACGGCGCTGTTCGGCGGCCTGCTCGCCGATCTCGCGTCCAATGGTCGGCTCGACCGGACATTCATCGACGACCACACGCAAGGCTTCGAGGCGGCGCTGTCCCGCGTTGCGCATCTCGGCATCGCCGACGTGGCCGAGGCCACCGGTCTTGACGCCGCCGACATCGCTGAATTCTACGCGCTGTTTGCCGCCAGCGACCGCGTGGTCACCTGCTACAGCCAGGGGGTCAACCAGTCTTCGTCCGGCAGCGACAAAGTCAATGCCATCATCAACTGCCACCTCGCCACCGGCCGCATCGGACGGCCCGGCATGGGGCCGTTCTCGTTGACCGGCCAACCCAATGCCATGGGCGGACGCGAGGTCGGCGGGCTCGCCAATATGCTCGCCGCTCACATGGCGATCGAAAGCAGCGATGACCGCGACACGGTCCAGCGCTTCTGGCAGTCGCCGGCCATAGCGGACAAACCGGGGCTCAAGGCCGTCGATCTGTTCCGGGCGGTCGCGGACGGGCGGGTGAAGGCGATCTGGATCATGGCGACCAACCCGGTCGTCTCGATGCCGGAAGCCGATCTCGTGCGGGCAGCGCTCGCCGCCTGTCCCTTCGTCGTCGTCTCCGATGTCATGGCAGAGACCGACACGACGGCGCACGCGCACGTCCTGCTGCCGTCGCTCGGCTGGGGCGAGAAGCAGGGAACGGTGACCAATTCCGAGCGCCGTATCTCGCGCCAGCGCGCGTTTCTCGCCGCCCCCGGCGAGGCCAAAGCCGACTGGTGGCAGATGGCGCAGGTCGCCAGGCGCATGGGCTTTTCCGCCGCGTTCGATTTCGCCCATCCGGCGGCTGTCTTTGCGGAACATGCCGCACTTTCCACATTCGAGAATGAAGGAAGCCGGGATTTCGACATCGGCGCCCATGCCGATATCACGGCGGATGCCTACGACATGCTGGCGCCCTTCCAGTGGCCGCATCCGGCCGGCACGGGGGCAAGCGTTGCGGACAGCCGCTTCTTCGCAGACGGCCGCTTCTACCATCCGGACGGCCGGGCGCGCTTCGTGCCCGTCGTCCCTGCTCGGGATCGTCGCACGACCGCGGCGCATCCTTTCGCGCTGAATACCGGCCGCATCCGCGACCAGTGGCATACGATGACGCGCACGGGAAAGACGGCGCGGCTGACCGCCCATTTCGCAGAACCCTTCGTGGAGATTCATCCTGACGATGCGGAGGCACTTGATCTGATGCCGGCGGACCTCGTGGTGCTGGAAAGCCCGCAGGGAAGGGCGGTTCTGCGCGCTCTCGTAACCCCGCGCCAGAAGCCAGGTCATCTCTTTGCGCCCATGCACTGGAACGACCAGTTCGCCTCCGCCGCCCGTATCGGTGCGCTGGTGCCGGGGCTGGTTGACCCTGTGTCAGGCCAGCCCGCCTCCAAGCATCTGGCCGTCGCCGCTGCCAAGCTCGATGTCGGGCTCTATGGTTTTGCAATATCGGTCGAGAAGCCCGAAATATCCAAATCTCACACTCATCCGCTCGCCTATCACGCGCTCGCCCGGGCGGTCGGTGGCTGGCGGATGGAGTTTGCGGCTGCGCCCTTAACCCTCGGGGAGGAGGGCGGGGTGCAGGATCGCGACTGGACCGGGTGGAGTGTCGAAACGCTCGGCATTCCCCCCGGACTTGAACCCCTAGGCTACCGCGACGCCGTCACCGGCCATATCCGATTGGCCTTCTTCGACGGCGAGCGGCTGCTCGGCGCCGTTTTTCTCAGCCCACGGCCTGTGGCCGTCGCCAGAAACTGGGCGATCGCCCAGCTTGGCGCCGTCCATTCCGATCTGCGGCACCGCTTCGCGGTCGTCGCAGGCCGGCCGGGTGCGGAAGCGATCGATCCCGGTGCAACGGTCTGTTCCTGCTTCAATGTGGGCATCAACCAGATCGTCGCCGCGGCGACCGGTGGATGCTGCACGGTCGAGGCCATCGGCAAGGCCCTCAACGCAGGCACCAATTGCGGCTCCTGCCGCGCAGAGATCAGGGAGATCCTCAATGGAACGCGTATCGCTGCTGCGGAGTGACGCAACCTTTCCCCGCGAAGGTGCGACAGCGAGGTCTGGTGCCCGCGTCGAGGCGTTGGCGAAACTCCCCGTCTTCTGGGGTCTGGAAGGCAAGCGGGTCATCCTCGCCGGAGGCACGGAGGGCGCATGCTGGAAGGCGGAACTTCTCGCTGCTTGTGGCGCCGAGGTCCACGTCTACGCCCCCGAGGACGCGCTCTGTGACGCCTTTGCCGATATGCTCCTGCGTCACGCGGAAGACCATGCGCGTGGTGCATTCGTCCATCACCCACAGGCGTGGACGGCAGGCATCATGTCCGGGGCGGCCCTCGCCATCGCCGATTGTGAGGAAGAAGACGAGGCGCGCGCCTTTTACGATGCCGCGATTGCTGCCGGCGTGCCGGTCAATGTCATCGATAAGCCGGCTTTCTGCCAGTTCCAGTTCGGCTCCATCGTCAATCGCTCGCCGGTCGTCGTTGCGATCTCCACGGATGGTGCCGCGCCCATCCTGGCGCAGGCGATCCGCCGTCGCATCGAAACGCTGCTGCCGCAGAGCATCAAGGGCTGGTCGATGCTGGCTCAGTCGCTGCGTGATGCTGTCAGTGCGCGTCTGCACCCGGGACAGGAGCGGCGCGCCTTCTGGGAGCGCTTTGTCGATCGGGCGTTCACCACCGTTCCCACAGCGCAGAGTGCTGCGGATCTCGTCGCAGAGGCCGACCGGCTGACTGCCGGGCGTAAAGACGCGCAGGGTGGGCAGGCTATTGGCAAGGTCACGCTGGTCGGTGCTGGCCCCGGGGATGCGGAGCTGCTGACCTTAAAAGCCGTTCGCGCATTACAGGCCGCCGACGTCATCCTGTTCGACGATCTCGTTTCCGGCGATGTTCTGGAACTGGCCCGTCGCGAGGCCAAGCGCATGCTGGTGGGAAAACGCGGCGGCCGCACCAGTTGCAAGCAGGAGGACATCAACGCGATGATGGTCACCTTTGCCAGGGCCGGCAAGACCGTGGTGCGCCTGAAGAGCGGTGATCCCATGGTGTTCGGCCGGGCAGGGGAAGAGATCGCCTGTCTGGAGGCACATGGCATTCCGGTGGATGTCGTGCCTGGTATCACCGCCGCCAGCGCGCTCGCCTCCCGCCTCGGCGTCTCCCTGACCCACCGCGATCACACACACGCCGTCCGCTTTATCACCGGTCATTCGCGAAAGGGATGCCTGCCGATTGATGTCGACTGGCGTGCCTGCGCCGACCCGCGCACGACGACAGTCTTCTACATGGGAGGACGCACGGCCTCCGCCATCGCCGAGCGGCTGATGGCCGAGGGGATGGCAGGCGACATGCCTGTTGTCATCGCCTCCAACATCAGCCGCGCAGAGGAGCGACGCTGGCACGGCACCGTATCGACCATGCACATCGGCATCGCCGAGATCGGCTACGACAATCCCGTCCTGATCGGTGTCGGCAGGGTCTTTCCCAAGGCTTCCATCGAAAGCCATGCTCTCCCGGAAGAAACGGAATTTTCGATACAGCGGATCGCTATTTAGCCGGCGACATATCTTCGTTGACAGCGATGGCGATGCCGTCACCGCGCGGATCATGCGCGCCGTCCAGTATACCGTCTTCCTTTATGCGAATGATGCCCGCCTGGCCCGCGATCGGGCTCCGAGCGGGCAGGGGCGATAGCAGATGGCCGCGCTCGGTGAGCGTCTCGAAAACGGCTTCTCCTGCGTCCGCTTCGAGCTTCAGGCTGTCGCGGCTGTCGGAAAAGGTCTTGCCGAGCAGGAAGCGGGGGCCGGCAAGCACCTGTGCCGGGTCCTCGGCGAAATCGATCAGCCGGGTGAGAAGCATGGCCAGCGTCTGCGGTTGCCCGTCGGCGCCTTGCGTGCCGTAGATCAGTTCCGGGCGCCCGTTGCGCAGGCCCATGCCGGGATTGAGCGTGTAGAAGGGCCGTTTGCCCGGCGCGAGCACATTCGGGTGACCGGGGTCGAGCGAGAATGCGGCACCCCGGTTTTGCCAGAGAATGCCGGTGTCGCCGACGACCACGCCGCTTCCCCAGTCGAAATAGGTGCTCTGGAGCACGCTGACGCTGCGCCCCTCGGCGTCCGTGGCACCGAAGAACACGGTGTCGCCGTTACGAAACACATGCGGCCAGTCCTTCGCCCGGGCGATATCGATGGCCTGTGCCCGTCCGGCGAGACGGCGGGGATCAAGAATCTCGTCGATCTGCTGCTCGCTCGCATCGGGATCGGCAAGTCCATGCCGGTCGAGAAAAGCCTGCTTAACCGCCTCGACGCAGAGATGCAGATGATCGGCACTCCCGGCCTCAAGCGCGCCAAGGTCGAAATGCGAGAGAATGCCCATGATGGCAAGCGTCGTGACCCCTTGCGTCGGCGGCGGCGGCGCCAGAAGTTCGACCCCGCGGTAGACGAGGCTTGCCGGTGCCTCCTCCCGCGTTCGCGTTGCCGCGAGATCCGCCGCCGTCAGCGGAGACCCGGCCGCACGCAATCCGTCAGCAATCGCCTGCGCCAGTGCCCCCTCGTAGAAGGCGCGCGGTCCGTCCGCCGCCAGCCGTTCGAGCGTGCGCGCGAGCTGCGGCTGGCGAAAGATCGCGCCGACCTCCGGGGCAGCGCCGCCTGGCATGAACACGTTGGCAAAACCCGGCCAGCCCGCTGCCTCCGCCTTGCGGAAGTCGAGCCAGAAGGCCTGCGACGCCGTTACCGGAAATCCCTCCCGTGCAAAGCCGATAGCGTCGTTCAGCAAGCTGGCGAAGGGCTGCCTTCCAGCCCAATGCTGCGCCGAATAGGCATGCGCATGCCCCCAGCTATCCACCACGCAGGCGCTGGTCAGGGCCGAGCCCGGACCGCGAAGCGGGATCCCGTCTTCGTCTCCGCTGCGCGCGGGCAATTGCCGCGCCGCCTGTCCGATGCCGAGAAAGCATGTCCGCCGCCCATCGGGATCGGCAACAATCCAGACGGCATCGCCGCCGAGACCGCAGAAATGCGGGTAAAGCACGGCAATGGCAGCACCGGTTGCGATGCAGGCTTCCAGCGCATTGCCACCGTCGCGCAGGACGCGTGCACCCGCCTCGCTCGCCAGTGCATGAGGACTGGTGACCATCCCGCCGCGCTCCCGCGCGAAACCCTTGGCTGCGTCTCCCTTGGCTGCATAATGCGGGGCTGATGCGCCGGACGTTTCCGTGGATTGCTGACTGCTCATCGGTTCATTGCCATCTTCGGCCTTGCGTTCCCGCGAAAACCCGTTTCAACTTCGCCAACCCCTTGGCGATCGCGAGGCAACAATGACCATCGATTTCGTGATCCGCAATGCTCGCCTGCAGGCGAGAGACGGTATCACCGATATCGCCTTCGAAAACGGCGTGATCGCCGGCATCGCCGATAGCGCGGCAAGATCCTTCGTCTGCGATGCGCCTGGGCGTGATGCCAAGGGCAATTTCCTCTGCCGCGGGCTCGTCGAAACCCACCTGCATCTCGATAAGGCCGGCATCATCGGCCGATGCACACTTTGCACCGGCACGCTGGCGGAGGCTGTCGCGGAGACTTCCCGCGCCAAGGCTGCCTTTACTCAGGCTGATGTATACGCCCGGGCCGCTGCCGTCGTGGAGCAGGCCATCGTCAATGGAACGAACCGCATCCGCACCTTTGTGGAGATCGATGGACGCGCCGGCTTCCGCTCCTTCGAGGCGATCAAGCAGGTTCGCATCGACTATCGCGCGCTCATCGACATCGAAATCTGCGCCTTCGCGCAGGAAGGCCTGACCAACGATCCCGGCACGCTGGGGATGCTCGACGAGGCTCTGCGGTCCGGTGCCGATCTTGTTGGCGGCTGTCCCTATACCGATCCTGATCCGCAAACGCATATCGCCGCCATCTTCGATCTTGCCGAACGCCACGGCGTGCCCGTCGATTTTCATCTGGATTTCGATCTGGACACCGAAGGGTCCAATTTACCCAAGGTTATCGCGGAGACGCTCGGGCGCGGCTATCAAGGCAGGGTCTCCATCGGTCATGTCACCAAGCTTTCCGCCATGCCACCGGAGGCATTTTCAAAGGTCGCCCTTAAGATTGCGGAAGCCGGCATTGCCGTCACGGTCCTGCCCGCCACCGATCTTTTCCTCACCGGCCGCGCCGCGACCCATCTCGTTCCGCGCGGGGTGACGCCGGCCCACCGTCTCGCAAGCTTCGGCGTGCTCACGACCATTTCCACCAACAATGTGATGAATCCTTTCACACCCTTTGGCGACCTGTCGCTCCTGCGCATGGCCAATCTTTACGCGAATGTCGCACAACTCGGTACCGAGCAGGCTCTCGCAGGCGTATTCGATATGATCACGGTCAATGCGGAACGCCTGCTCGGCCTCGATGCCCTGCCGCCGGCCATCGGCGATCCCGCCACGCTTGTCCTCCTGTCAGTGCCGTCAGCTGCACAGGCCATAGCTGGCCCCGCGACGGCCACTGCCGCCTGGAAGAACGGCCGCCAGACGTTCGAGCGCCCGACACCCCAGCTTTTCCGCCTTGTCCCGACAGCGTAGACGTCCGGGAGAAGCACGTCACCGGAGATCAAGGAGACCACCATGAGCGACCAGCCACCGGCGAGCCAGCCTTTGACAGAAGCAGAGGCCCGCCTGCTGCGACAAACTTTCGACATCGCACGCCGTGCGCAAACCCATGGCAACATGCCCTTCGGCGCTCTTCTGACAGGCCCGAATGGGGACATACTAATGGAGATGGAGAACGGCTACTTCCCGGATCTCGACGCGACCGGCCATGCCGAACGCCTTCTCGCGACCGAAGCCTCAAAGCGCTACCGCGAACCCTTCCTCGCCGAGTGCACTCTCTATTCCTCGGCGGAACCCTGCGCCATGTGCGCCGGCGGCATCTACTGGACAGGGATCGGCCGTGTCGTCTACGGCCTCTCCGAACACGCTCTGAAGACCCTCACCGGCGACCACCCCGACAACCCCACCATGAACCTCCCCTGCCGGACCGTCTTTGCCGCGGGACAGAAAGAGATTGCGGTTCTAGGCCCGTGTCTAGAGGACGAGGCCAGCGACGTGCACAAAGGAGCTTGGGGCTGAGGAGCCGCACGGTCTCGGCAGCCGAATGAACGAAATCGATGACCCGCCAGAACGCGATACTCATGTCTAACTTGGAGAAAATGGTGCCCGGAGGCGGATTTGAACCACCGACACGCGGATTTTCAATCCGCTGCTCTACCAACTGAGCTATCCGGGCATACCGGCTTCGAAGGTCCTTGAAGACCGTGGGGCTTTGGTTTTCCCCGGGAAGCGAGCGGGGTTATAACATCTTGTTCGGAGGTGTCCAGCGTCAGATGGCGTTTTTCTGACAGAAAATGCGTTTCTGGATCAAGGTCTTGATAGAATTCAGCTTCTTCGGCCGTTTCATGGTGGGGAAGAGGCGCCAGCAGGCGCGTGATATCGGCGCGAGGGTCTTGTGGGCGGATCAATCGCGTTGGAATGTCGAGCGACAGGCATCACGACTTATTCGTCGTCGCGCGTGCCGCTCTGGAGCGTGTCGTCGGGATTGTCCTCGTCCTGCGAGACGGGGATGGCGTAGGCGCCGGTCAGCCAGCGGCTGAGGTCCAGGTCGCGGCAGCGGTTGGAGCAGAAGGGGTAGTGCTCACGGTGCGACGGGCGGCCGCATTCGGGGCAGGGCACGGTCTTGCGCAGCGGGGCGACGTTGGACGCGGGCTTGTCCGGTGAAGCTCCGGTATCGTTTGCGGGCTTGGAGCTTCTCGGTGTCTTCGGGGTGTCGTTGTCGTTGCTCATGGTGTCATCCTTCGAGCCAGGCGTCATGCACGTTGAAGCCCTCGCCGGAGAGGAGGGCAACGGTTTCGGTCAGGGGGAGGCCGACGACATTGGTATAGGAGCCGACGAGTTTTACGACGAAGCTGCCCGCGATGCCCTGAATGGCATAGCCGCCTGCCTTGCCGCGCCACTGGCCCGAGGCGAGGTAGCTCTCGATGTCGTGCGAGGTGAGGCGGCGAAAACGGACCTTCGTGTCCACGACCTTCTGCCGCACAGAGCCATCCGGGGTGATGAGGCAGATGCCGGTATAGACGCGGTGGCTGCGGCCGGAGAGAAGCGTCAATGCCGCCGTGGCCTCGCTGACACTCTCGGGTTTCTGCAGGATACGCCGGCCGACGCTGACGACGGTATCGGCCGCGAGCAGATAAGCGCCGCGTGCCTCGTCCATACCCTTGAGCACGGCTGCGGCGGCTCGCGCCTTCTCGACGGAAAGCCTCCAGGCAAGCGAACGCGGATGCTCGGTGCGCCGCGGGGACTCGTCGAGATCCATCGGCATCAATCGTTTGGGTTCGATACCGACCTGAGCGAGAAGTTCGACCCGGCGCGGCGAGCCGGATGCCAGAATAAGCGTCTGATCGTTTGCCATCGTCTGTCGTTTCCCGGATCTCTCCGCAAGGATCTCGACCGGAACCGGTTTCCAGGAACGAACCCTGCGGCATGTTTCGTTGCGGAGCAGCGTGGAGGAAGCCCACATAGCTTCAAAACAGTCAGTGCAAGGAAACAGCGCGTCTTCGAGGCCTCACTTCGCCGGAAGCATGGAAGGCGGGGCGAAAGCACGGTCGTCATCGAACGCCCGCCGATGGCAGCCGTTCCACCGCGATCGGTGCAAGCCGCTGCCGCCCGACTTACTTAAAGCGGTAGGTGATGCGGCCCTTTGTCAGGTCGTAGGGGGTCATTTCCACGAGCACCTTGTCACCAGCGAGAACGCGAATACGGTTCTTGCGCATGCGGCCGGCCGTGTGAGCGATGATTTCGTGTTCGTTCTCCAGCTTGACGCGGAACGTCGCATTGGGGAGCAGTTCGGTTACGACGCCCGGGAATTCGAGGACTTCTTCTTTCGCCATTGACGATTTGTCTTTCCGAGTTTCATGAAGGCACCAGGCCTCTTTAAAAAATTTGCCGGAAACTACACAATCACCGTCCGTTTGTGAACAGCGGCGTTCCGGTTTTCGATCTTTCCGTCAGCAACCGGGGTTCGGCAACGGCAAAACGGCGTCTTTCGACGCTGCAGGCCGGGCACGATGGCTTCGACGAGGGTCCGTGCGGCCGCCGGAGAACGCTTGTCCTCGCATGCGCGGCTGCGCGTGACCCGCTCTATGGCATCTTGCGCGGCGATTGTCCAAGCAAACGATGCCGGATGAGACTTTCCAGATGGTCGCGGACATCCCGATAGGCCGCGACGATCTGATCGCGCGTGCCGCGGGTGGCGGTCGGGTCCGCGGTCGGCCAGTATTCCACATCCACCGCCATGGAGCGCGTCAGCTCCAGCGCCGTGTGGTGCGCTTCCGGGGCAAGGGTGACGATCATGTCGAAATAATCGTCTTCGAGCTGATCCAGCGTATGCGGCTCATGGCGGCCGGCGGTCAGGCCCAGCTCGTCCAGCACGACATCGACGAAGGGATCCCGCTCTCCGGTCTTCACGCCGGCCGACGCGATATACGTGCCGGGCGGCAGTAGCGCCTTCGCCAGCACCTCGGCCATGGGCGAGCGGATGGCATTCATGCCACACATGAACAGCACCGACCGGGGTGGACTGGCGCCGTCGTCTCGCGGTTCAAGCCCCGGCGCCATCGTCTATCCCCGCCAGTAGAGCACGCAGACGAGGGTGAAGAGCCGGCGCGCCGTATCGAAGTCGAGCTTGATCTTGCCCGAAAGACGATCCATCAGCGTTTGCGAGCCTTCGTTGTGAATGCCACGCCGCCCCATGTCGATCGCTTCGATCTGGCTCGGCGTCGAGCTGCGGATCGCCTCGTAATAGCTTTCGCAGATCATGAAGTAATCGCGCACGATCCGGCGGAACGGGGTGAGTGACAGAATATGCGTGATGACGTCGCCGCCAGCCTCCGTCGTCACCACGAGCACGAGCTTGCTGTCCATCAGCGACAGTTTCAGCCGATAGGGCCCGCCATCGTGACCGAGCGGCTCGAAACTGTTCTCCTCGATCAGGTCGAAGATTGCGACCGCTCGCTCATGCTCCACATCGGGCGTGGAACGGCCGATCGTCTCGTCCAGCACCACGTCGCACAGCCGATAGGCGGGCACCTGGCTCATCCCGCCTCTCCGAGATTGAGCCGGATCGCGACGGAGCGCGCATGCGCTTCCAGTCCTTCCGCACGGGCAAGCGCGATGGCCGCAGGGCCAAGATCGCGCAGTTCGTCCGCGCCAAGCCGCAGGATCGAGGTGCGCTTCATGTAGTCGAGCACGCCGAGGCCGGAGGAGAAGCGCGCAGAGCGTGCGGTGGGCAGGACGTGATTGGATCCGCCGACATAATCCCCGATGACCTCTGGCGTATAACGCCCGACGAAGATCGCCCCGGCATTGCGGATCTGCGGGATCATTGCATCCGCATCGGCCAAAGCCAGCTCCAGGTGTTCGGCCGCAATCCGGTTGGCGAGTTCCGGCGCGGCGGCGAGATCCTCGACGAGGATGATGGCGCCGAAGTCGCGCCAGCTGCTGCGGGCGGTTTCGGCCCGGGGAAGGGTGGTGAGCTGGCGCTCCACGGCGCGCTCCACGGCATCGGCGAAGTCCACGTCATCGGTGATGAGGATCGACTGGGCGCCGGGATCGTGCTCGGCCTGCGCCAGAAGATCGGCGGCAATCCAGTCCGGGTCGTTATCCTTGTCCGCGATCACGAGCACTTCAGAAGGACCCGCGATCATGTCGATGCCGACGGTGCCGAACACCTGCCGCTTGGCGGCCGCGACATAGGCGTTGCCCGGGCCCATGATCTTGGCGACCGGCGCGATGGTGTCCGTGCCGTAGGCGAGGGCGGCGATGGCCTGCGCACCGCCGATCCGGTAGATCTCCGAGACGCCGGCCATGCGGGCCGCAGCCAGCACGGCGGGGTTGATGTTGCCCGCGAGCGCCGGCACCACCATGACCACGCGCGGCACGCCCGCGACCTTGGCCGGCAGTGCATTCATCAGCACGGAGCTCGGATAGCTCGCGGTTCCCCCGGGAACGTAGAGGCCGACGGCATCGATGGGCGTCCAGCGCGAACCGAGGCCGACGCCCATGGCATCGGTATAGATGTCGTCCTTCGGCAGCTGGCGGGCATGATGTGCTTCGATGCGCACGGCTGCGACCTTCAGCGCTCCGAGCACCTCTGAGGGCACGGCCTCGATGGCGGCATCCACCTCTTCGGCACGCACGGTCATGGCCGTCGTGGAGAGGTCGAGCTTGTCCCAGTTCAGCGTATATTCGGCCAGAGCCACATCGCCCCGCTCTCGAACGTCGGCGATGATCCGGCGCACGGCGAGATCGACATCTTCGGAGACCTCCCGCTTGGTGGTGAGAAAAGCCGCAAAAGCGGCCTCGAAATCGGAAGCGCGATGATCGAGGCGAATGGCCACTGGGTCTGGATCCTTCGTGTCGGCGGACGTCGTATGAGATGCGGGCCTATCAAGCGAACTGCGCCCTTCGGCTGGCAGCCGGATCTGGCCGCTCCCCGTCGGGCGAGGGCCCGCACCGTCTCAGCTCTCGGTGTCAGCTTTCCGGATGATAGGGCCTGAAAGCGGTTTCCCACGCCCCGCCCGTATCCGCAAGCTGTACCTCGATACATTCCACATTCAGTGCGATCGTCGCATCGCCGGCCAGCACCAGTTCCAGCACACCATCCGGACCTTCGCCGGTGGGCTCGAACCGCAAGGCGAGCAGCGACAGGACGGTATCCGTATCCGTTCGCGAGAAGCCGATGGAGCGCACGGATGTGACCCGGTGAAAACCAATGACGGCGCGACGGCGCTCGTTGGTCTTCTTCGCGCCTGCGCCCGTTTTCCCGCCAACCGTCTTTTCCCAGACGAACCGGTTTACGACGAGAGCAAAGCTGCCGGTTCGGGACGCATAGGAGATGCCCTCGACCTTGAAGACCGCATCCTGCACATGGGCGGAGATAATCTCGAGGTCCTGCGCGTCGAGCGCCATGAGCTTCAATGTGTCCATGCGATCCTGCCTGTGATCCAGCCTGCGGTCCTGCCTGTCAGGCCGTCGGGTTCCGTGGTCTGCAGCAGAGATAGGTCGCGGCCCGCTCTTGCGCAACGTGTCATCGCGCAACGGGCCACGACCCGGACGACATCAGTCGGTGACGCGCTCGACGATGGCGCCGCAGCGGGTCAGTTTCTCTTCGAGGCGCTCGAAACCGCGATCCAGGTGGTAGACGCGCGACACCATCGTATCGCCTTCGGCCACAAGGCCTGCAATGACGAGCGACACGGAGGCGCGAAGGTCGGTGGCCATGACCGGCGCACCCTTGAGGCGCGGTACGCCTTCGATCTTCGCCGTCTGACCCGACAGGGTGATGCGCGCGCCGAGGCGGGCGAGTTCCTGCACATGCATGAAGCGGTTCTCGAAGATCGTCTCGGTGATGTGCGACACCCCGCTGGAGCGGGTCATCAGGCCCATGAACTGCGCCTGCAGGTCCGTCGGGAAGCCGGGGAAGGGGTCTGTGACCACATCAACAGGCTTGATGCCGCCGCCGTTGCGATAGACCCTGATCCCGGTTTCCGTTGGTGTGATCTCCGCGCCCGCGCGGCGGATGGCTTCCAGCGCCGTATCGAGCAGGCTCGCATCGGTCCCTTCGAGAATGACGTCACCGCCGGTCATGGCCACGGCCATTGCGTAGGTTCCGGTTTCGATACGGTCGGGAAGGACCCGGTGGCGCGCGCCCGAAAGGGACGTGACGCCTTCGATGGTGATGGTCGAGGTGCCGGCGCCCGTAATCTTTGCGCCCATGGCGTTGAGGCAATTCGCCAGATCGACCACTTCCGGCTCGCGCGCGGCATTGCCGATCGTCGTCGTGCCGTTGGCGAGCGTTGCCGCCATCATCATGACATGCGTCGCGCCGACGGAGACTTTCGGGAAAACGTAGCGCGCGCCGATGAGCCCGCCCGTGGGCGCCGTCGCATTGATGTAGCCGCTGTCGATCTCGATGTTTGCGCCAAGCGCTGCGAGGCCTTCGATGAACAGGTCGACCGGCCGCGTACCGATGGCGCAGCCGCCCGGCAGCGACACACGGGCCTTGCCTTCGCGCGCCAGAAGCGGGCCGATGACCCAGAAGCTCGCCCGCATCTTGGAGACGAGCTCATAAGGCGCCGTGGTGTCGACGATGTTGCGGCAGGTGAAGTGGATCGTGCGGGCATAGCTTTCGCCCTGCCGCTCGCGTCGGCCGTTAACGGAGATATCGGCGCCGTGATTGCCCAGAATGCGGATCAGTTGCTCGACATCGGCCAGATGCGGCACGTTCTCCAGCGTCAGCGTATCGTCCGTGAGGAGCGATGCGATCATCAGCGGCAAGGCGGCATTCTTGGCGCCGGAAATCGGGATGATCCCGTGAAGCTCGTTGCCACCGGTAATTCTGATGCGATCCATGATCGGTCCTCGTCAGGGCGATAAAGCCCCTGAATGATAGATGTGCCGTTCGTCGGCAGGAAAGACGGCTTCCATAAAGCAAGCCAAGACAAATGAGAAGCGACCCGCAGGCACGGGGGCGCAAGCGGGTGTATGGGCGATGCTGCAGCCTGGGAAAGGATGCAGAACGTCTTTAAATGAAGGATTCGTCCGGATTTACGGCAGGATGCCGGTCTTCTCGACAATCGCAATGGCTTCGCCGGGGTTCTGACGCTCGATCTTCGCTCTTGGCGTGATTCGGCATCCCGGGCGCATTGCCGTTCGCGTCTATTCCTCCGCCTTGGCATCTCCCGGGCCGGTGAGTTCGTCGACGGGAACATCGCTCCCGACCGCCGGCAACCCGACGGCCTCATCCGCATCGCCTGCGCGCCGCGCGCGTCCCTGCTGTTTGCGACGCTGAAGGTTTTCCCGCAACGTCCGCGCCGCCCGTTCCCGTCGCGCCTGCGCCTGCCGCTCCGCCTCGCTCATCCCGTCGCTCCCGTACTCATCGCATTGCCGCCTTCCTACAAAATCGCGATGCTGCGCGAAAGCCGCTCAAAGCCTCGTCGTCACGCAAATCCAGCCAAACACAAGAAAACCGCCCCACCTGCCTTGCGCTCCCCGAAAACCTATGGCAATAGGCCCTCGCTCCGACACGGTCGCCAACACGCCGCCGCTGTCTTCAGTGCTGCTATAGCTCAGGGGTAGAGCACTCCCTTGGTAAGGGAGAGGCCGAGAGTTCAAATCTCTCTAGCAGCACCATTCTTCCCGTCGAATAAATCAAAGAGCCGTGCAAGCACACCTTAGCCATATGCGGCGCAGGATGATGCCGTTATCAGGTGTCGAGATGGCGTCCGTGCATGCCTGAGCGGTGATATGCAGCCGTGATCTCGCAAAAAGAGCCGGCTTTTGACCGGCTCTTTCTCATGCGCACACATATCGATCCCGGCGATCAGAAGTCCATATCGCCCATGTCGTCGCCCATGTCAGCTCCGACATCTTCTGCCGGTGCTTCCGCTTCGGCGGGCGTTTCCGCTGCGTTCGCTTCGCCGCCGGAGAACATGCTGCCGATGGCGCTGCCGATGAGCATGCCGCCGGCGACGCCCATGGCAGTCTGCGCGGCGCCCTGGAGGAAACCGCCGCCGCTGCGCTGGCCCTGCTGGGCGGCACCCTGGTTGCCCCACGGGCTATTTGGCTGGCCTGGCTGGTGCTGGCCCATGGCCGTGCCGGTTTGGCCATAGCCGGCTTGCTGCGGCGCCTGCTGTGCATAGGCGGTGGCGGGTGCCGCGCGGCGGGCAGGGGTGGCTTGGCTTCCGCCGCCGAACAGGCTGGAGAACAGCCCGCCGGAAGACCGGCTCGAGGACTGGCGTTCCAGTTCCTGGATGCGGCTCTCGGCTGCGGCAAGGGCCTGGTCCTGTACCACGATGGTCTGCGCCATCAGGTAGGGGGCCGTCGGCTGGGCCGCGATCTTCTGGCCGATGAAGGCATTGGCCTCCTGATCGAGCGGGCCGGATTGGCGCTCGACCTCGGCAATGCGGGAGAAAAGCCCGTCGATCGCCTGGCGGTCATTGCTGTCCATGGTGATGTGTCTCCGTGATATCATTGGCAACAAGGATGTTGCTGATCATGCGCAACGAAATTGTTGCAGGGGTCTGGTCGGATGGACACCCCTCCGGCCATCGGGGCCGGAAGGGAAGGTGCAGATGTCCCGGACGGGACGGTCGTTGACTATTCGCGCTCGCCGGTGAAGTTCAGCAGGAGCTGGAAGATGTTGACGAAGTTCAGGTACAGCGACAGGGCGCCGAAGACGGCGAGCTTCTGCTGCGATTCCTGGTCCATGTTCTCGGCGAACTGTTCCTTGATGTTCTGCGTGTCGTAGGCGGTGAGGCCGACGAAGACGACGATGCCGATGACCGAGATGGCGAACTGCAGGGCGGACGAGCCAAGGAAGATGTTGACGACCGAAGCGATGACGACGCCGATCAGGCCCATCATCAGGAACGAGCCCATCTTCGACAGGTCGGCCTTCGTCACATAGCCGTAAAGGCTCGTCGCGCCGAACATGGTCGCGGCGATGAAGAAGGTGCGCGCGATGCTCGTCCCCGTGAACACGAGGAACACGGAAGCCAGCGACAGGCCCATGACGGCGCAGAATGCCCAGAACATGGCCTGTGCGGCGCCGGCCGACATGGTCTGCAGGCGGAACGACAGGAACAGCACGAAGCCGAGCGGTGCCAGCATGACGACCCACTTCAGCGGCGTCTGGAAGATCGGCACGTAGAGCGCCGGCGTCGTGCCGACGATGAAGGCGACAAGGCCGGTGACCACGAGGCCGAGGCCCATATAGTTGTACACCCGCAGCATATGCTGGCGCAGTGCCTGATCGAGAAAGGCGCCGCTCTGCGCTGTTGCGCCATAGCGGGGGCCGGGATTGCTGAAGCTCATCGAGGTTCTCCTTGATAGATGAGAAAGAGAGATGGGATAGATAAGAAAGAGGAAATGGCTCTGGCGCCGGAGAGCCAGAGGTCAGTAAAGGGTCTTGGACAGGCGCTCTGCCGTCTGTGCCAGTCTGGCATCGCCGGTCGTACGATCTGCCGCCGAAACCAGTGCATAGGCCACGTCGCCGATCTGCCAGTCCGCCGCCTCGACACCGTCGATGGCGTAGGTCTTGACCGGCCGCACTGAGAATGCCCCGGGACGCACGGCAAAGAGCGACATCTGCTCCTTGTCCGGCGTGCGGATCGCAAGCTCGACGCTCGGGCCGAAGCGGGAGGGAAACACCTGCACGTCCACCACCGTCCAGCTTTCGGGCAGGGCCGGCATGACGATCGCGGTCGCTGCGCGAATGTCCTCGCGATCGTAGGTATGCACCTCCGGCTGTGACGACATGGACTCGCGGATCTCAGCCGTGCGGTGGGCGCGCACAGCCTCTTCCACATGCGCCGGCGCCGGCTCGGATGCCACGACTTCGGTCACCTGAAACGGGCCGAAACTCGTGCTCGCGACCCAGCCGGCACCAACGAGCAGACCGACGGCTGCCACCTTCTGCAACTGCTGGCCGATACGCGGAAACCGCAGGCCGCTTTCCAGCCGGCGCGCCGCATCACGGGTCTGCCGCGTGCCGCCAGGATCGACGGTCGCCTGTAGCGACAGACGCAGCTCGCCACGCAGGTGCAGATCGCCCATCACGCGGGCGGCGGCTTCCGGGTTCTGCGCCAGATGCGCCTCCACCTGAAGTCGCCGCTGCGGCGTCAGCTGGTTGTCCACATAAGCGTCGAGGTCGTTGTCGAGGATCGGGTCAGCCATGGTCATTGTCGGTGCCTCCAACGATCTTGAGGTGGGTCGGCGTGCGGTCTTCCTCGAAAGCGCGCAGGCGGGCCCGCGCGCGGGAAAGACGCGACATCAGCGTCCCCACGGGAATATCGAGAACGCGCGCGGCGTCCTGGTAGGACATCTCATCGATGGCGACGAGATGAAGTGCTGCGCGCTGCTCTTCGGGAAGGCTGAAGAACGCTTCGCGCAGCTGCCCGAGACGAACGACATCTTCCGCGCCGCCATGATGCAGGCCTTGCGAAAGAAGTGCCGCTTCCTCCACGCGCCGCGTCTGCGAGCGCTTGCGGCGCAGGCTGTCGATATGCGTGTTGTGGAGGACGGACATCAGCCATGTCCGCAGGTTCGCACCCTGTCGAAAGGTCGGCCGGCGTTCATAGGCGCGCATCAGAGCGTCCTGCACGAGATCCTCGGCGTCGTCGGGATTGCGCACGAGCGAACGGGCATAGCGCCGCAGAGCGCCAAGCTGGCCGATGACATCGAAGGGGCTTTTCCTGTCGTCCATGTGAGATATACGCATGGCGAAGGCACTCTATTCCATGCCTCTCGAATTATTTTTCGCAAGCGCGAGATAAGGCCGATGAAGGAGCCTCATAGCCTATGGACGGCGGTTCAGGCTGCTGTCATGAGGTTTATTAACGAGTTGATGATATGCTCATCAAATCATGGGGCCTTGAGCACCTGATAATGGACAGGCCTTGGAGGAGGTCGGTCCGTTAACGCGATACGTCGATCGGGAGAGATGGCGCGGGTATGCAGAGGCATCGACCGCGCTGGGGAGGAGTTGAACATGGCCACACATATGATGCGCACGCTGTTGAACACCATGGCGTTCCTTGCCGTCCTGACGGTTCTCGGTCTCTGGGCCGTCCTGTAAAGCGGAGCTCTACGGCGGTCCCGGAAACAAGCGTTATCGAAAGATCTCAGGGATAGAGATAGTGCCTCTCCCAGGCATCATGCGGGATCTGGCTGCCGATCTCGTATTTGAACGATCGCACGTCGATGTGATCCGGACCTGTGATGCAGCGAAACTTCAGCCGATACCATTCGCCCTGACTGCGAAAGACGGCGCCGGGCGCGGTTATCGTGTTGGTCCCGGTCACGGGATCGCCGAATGCATACGCGATGACCTTGTCGGGTCTATACTGCGTCTTGTCCTTGTTGATGCGCTCCATCGCTTCCGTATCGCAGCGCTGCTCCAGCCGTGTGGCGGGATCGAGTTTCTGGAACTGGCGAACGAGCGTCTGATCCATGGCGGCAGCCGAGGTGGCGGTGCATGCCGCCAGCAGAGCCGACAAGGCAATCCTGTTCATGCGTTGATTCTCTCACTATCGGTCGGAAACGCCTCTTCAAGGCAATTTTCTTGGCCATTCGATGGCTGAAAAAAGGCAAGAGCGCTGACCGTCGCGATTGCGCGTCTCGGAGGATGCTGGTGGATCCGCCTTATCCGTTCATGCCGAGGCCGTAACGTCGACCCACTCCGCTCCCGTGACAACGGCCATGCGCTCGGGCGAAATCCGCACGGCGGCATTGGTCGCACCTGCCGCCGGCACCACGATGTCGAAGGCGCGCAGCGAGATATCGCAATAGACCGAAAGCGGCCTGGGAAGGCCGAATGGGCAGACGCCGCCCACCGGATGGCTCGTCTCGGCTTCCACGTCGGCGAGATCGAGCATCCGCGCCTTGGTACCGAACCGTGCCTTGAATTTCTTATTGTCGATGCGCGCTTCACCGCCGGTGACGATCAGGATCACGTCGTCTTCGACCCTAAGCGCCAGCGTCTTGGCAATCTGCGCTGGCGCCACGCGATGTGCCGCCGCCGCCATGGCGACGGTCGCCGTGCTCTCGTCAAGGACGATGACCTCGAGGTCGGGAGCCTTCTCGGCGAGGAAAGCGGTTACGGAGGAAAGACTCATGAGGCTGTCCATTTTCTGAAAGGTTCGCCGTCGCCAGCCGCGTCGCCCTCACGCGACGCGCCGACACGAAAAGGCGGGCCGTTCAGCCCGCCTCCTGCATTGCCGTCATCGATTTTTTCAGTCGTCATTGCTCGCGTCAAGGTCTTCCGGGCGCGTGCCTTCCTGACCGTGCGGCAGGTAGCCGTGGCTCGTGAACCAGTTCTCGAGAATGGCGGCGATAGCGGCGTCACGGCTGTCGATTTCCGGGTGGTCGGAAATGAACGACGCGAGAGCCGCTTCGATCTTGGGGTCTGTCGTGCTGGACATGATGCCTCCGGCTCAGGCTCGTTTGATCACGCGGATGAGAACGAGCAGGATGATCGCGCCGAGCGTCGCGTGAATGATGGCAGCAAGAATGCCGCCGCCGATAACGAAGCCGAGACGCGGAAACAGCCAGCCTGCGATGAAGGCGCCGATGATGCCGACGATGATGTTGCCGAACAGGCCGAAGCCGAAGCCGGATACGATGAGGCCGGCAAGCCAGCCGGCCACGGCGCCGATCAGGAGGAAGATAAGGATGCTTTCGATACCCATGGATGGTTCCTTTCCGAATGGATGAACCATGAGATAGGGCAGCGCGCGCGCCGGGTTAGATCTTCAGCAACATGAAATGTGAAGAAGGTGATCGGCTCGGAAACGGCTCAGAGCACGCGCGAGGGCAGGGCCACACGGCCGTCATCGATGTTGAGAAGAACGGAAATGGCAACGAGCGTCAGGCATGCGATGAGGGTGGCGCTCAGTCCGAGAACAATCATTGCCCGTTTCCTTTTCGCGTCATCATCATGATGTCCGCTGGATCCTTTCCGGAAGACGCGCACCATGCCAGGACGACCTCATCGCGTCGTGCATGACGCGGTCGTCCGGGAGCTGAATGTCGCGCCGGAAGTGTGCTCTTTCTATGCGCGCGGAACCACCGCCACAATTGCGAGGAATGGGGGATGAAAACCTGTGCTGACAGGGCGTTGCGGCCTTTCTGCCACGTTCTTTCAGCGTTCTGTGGATTAAGGGGGCGGCGTTAACTTTCAAGCAAGGAATTAACCATAAACATGGTCCCTACACGTCGAAGCGGGGACCCCTTGTTCCCTCCCGGGCATGATGCCGATCCGACGAGCCGGTCCCAACCCGGTATGTGACGTTAACGGGCGCATGTTCCGTTTTCGAACAAGCAGGCATCATCTGGCGCCATCGGGCGCGCAATCTCATATCATTCGGCAGGCGGTGATGGTCACCGGTCCTGACGGGAGACATACCGGGACCGGGGACAATCGTGGGACAGGAAGCTGTGGCAGACCAGAATCGGAGGGCGCAGGCGGGAAGCCTGGTCGAGCGCCTGCGGTTTGCCGGGCTGGATTCCAGCGAAACCGACATCCTGCGCCGTCACCGCCAGGCTCTCCAGCCACAGGTCGATCTCGCTCTGCGTGATCTCTTCCAGCGCCTGCAGACATTCCCCGAAGCGTCTCGCCATTTCTCCAGCGACCGCCAGATCGACCGCCTGCACGACCTCCATGCCTCGCATTGGGGCGTGTTGACGGATGCGCGGTTCGACAGCCTCTATGCCGAGCGCGTCAAGGTGCTGGCCGATGCGGAAAGCCGCATGGGTCTCGATCCCCGCTGGCAGATCGCGGGCCACGGCGTCATTCTCGAGCGGCTGATCGTCTCCGCCATCGACGCGTTCTGGCCGAAATCCATGCTGTCGACCGGAAAAGGCAAGCAGCAGGAGCTGACGGATCTGGTCTCAGCCCTGATCCGCACCGTCTTTGTCGATACGGAAATCAGCGTCACCCTCCGCTTCAACGAGCAGCGCCAGACCCACCAGCGTCAGCTGGCGGAAACACGCGCATCCTCCGAAGCCGAGTTGCTGGCAGCTTTCACAGGCATCGCCGAGGCCCTGGCGGCGGGCGACGTCTCCGCCCGCACGCCGGCCGACGTGCCGGAGGCAGCCGTGCCGCTGGCCCGTTCGCTCGATGCAGCGCTCGACACGATCGAAGAGAACCTTCGTAATCTCGATGCCGGTATCTCCTCGTCTGCTGCCGCAAGCGACACGCTGACCGAGGGGACCGACCGCATGGGATCGGCCGCGCAGTCCGAAGCAGCGGCGCTGGATTCGGTCGCCGAACGGTTGGAAGCCCTGGTGGCACGGGTTCGCGAAAGCGCACGGGAAAGCTCCGCGGCCGAGAAGGCCGTTGCGGCGACGGGCCATTCCGTCGAGCGCAGTGGCGAAATCGCCGGCCTTGCGATTGCCGCCATGGCCGACATCGAATCCTCTGCCGAAAAGATCGGCCAGATCATCGGCGTGATCGACGAGATCGCCTTCCAGACCAATCTTCTCGCGCTGAACGCCGGTATCGAGGCCGCACGCGCGGGCGAAAGCGGTCGTGGCTTCGCGGTCGTCGCACAGGAAGTCCGGGCGCTGGCCCAGCGTTCCGGCGATGCGGCACGCGAGATCAAGCAGCTCGTCACCGGTACGAAGGCTCAGGTCGATGCCGGCGTCGAACGGGTAGGCCGAACACAGGCCGCTATCGGCGACATCGTCGAACAGGTCCACGGCATCCAGTCCGCCATCACCGGCATAGCCCGGCAGTCGGGCGAGGATCTGTCGAGCCTTGAAGACCTTCGCACCGAGATCGGCCGCTCCGGCCGCGCGCTTACAGGCCTGACCAGCGATGCCGAGCGGACGGCGGCTGCCGGCCAGACGGCCCGACTGGTCACGATCGAGCTCGGTAAAACCATTCGCCGCTTTACGCTGCGCTCGCCGAGCGCGGGCCCACGCGCGGCAGACAAGACGATGGCCGCCGCCACGCCGCCGCGACAGGCTCTGCCTGCGCAAGCGGCGAAAGCGGAGGCTTTTCTCGATGAAGAGGACGACATGGCTTTCGGGCGCGTGTCGGCATGGGGGCGATCATGACGATGCTCCCGGCTCTGCGTCCATGCCCGTTCCGCCTGCGTGACACCGGCCTTGCCGGTCACCGCAACGCGGACGGTTTCGTTCGACAGGTCAATCTCCTCCAGGTGACACAAGGAAAGGCGCCGTGATGGCCCCAAAGAAAGCCGCATCGAAGACGCTCAATCTCGCACCGGTCCTCGACCTGAACGAGGCCAGCGTCCTTCATCGCAAGCTGACAGAGATGCGTGGCAGCAACATCGTCATCGATGCCTCGGCCGTCGAGCGGGTCGGAGCGCTCTGCGTCCAGGTCCTGATGGCCGGCGCGAAAAGCTGGGAAGAGGACAAACACGCCTTCACCCTTTCCAAGGTGTCGGACGCTTTCACCAAAACGACGCAGCTCATCGGGGTCAATGTCGACCACCTGATGGCTAAGGAGATCTGAAAATGAAAAAGAAGGTTCTCACAGTGGACGATAGCCGGACCATCCGGAATATGCTCCTCGTGACGCTCAACAATGCCGGTTTCGAAACCATCCAGGCCGAAGACGGCATCGAAGGTCTCGAGGTCCTCGAAGACTGTAACCCCGACGTCATCGTCACGGACATCAACATGCCCCGCCTCGACGGCTTCGGCTTCATCGAAGGCGTGCGCCGCAACGAGAAGTACCGCGCCATCCCGATTCTGGTCCTGACCACGGAAAGCGACGCGGAAAAGAAGAACCGCGCTCGGCAGGCCGGAGCGACAGGCTGGATCGTCAAGCCCTTCGATCCGACCAAGCTGATCGACGCCATCGAGCGCGTAACCGCTTAAAACACCCTCGCCAGGATTCCAGCTATGGATATGAATGAAATCAAAGAGATCTTCTTCCAGGAATGTGAAGAACAGCTCGCAGAACTGGAATCCGGTCTCCTTCGTTTGAATGACGGGGATCGCGATCCGGAAACGGTCAATGCGGTCTTCCGGGCCGTTCACTCCATCAAGGGTGGCGCAGGCGCCTTCGGGCTGGACGATCTGGTCTCGTTCGCTCACGTGTTCGAAACCACGCTGGATTGCGTTCGCTCCAACAAGCTGGAACCCACCCAGGACGTTCTGAAAGTGATGCTCAAGTCGGCCGACGTTCTGGCCGACCTGACCAACTGCGCCCGCGACGGCGGCAGCGTCGATGAAGCGCGCTCCAAGCAGCTGATCCGTGAACTCGAAGCACTGGCGCACGGCACGCCACTCCCGGGAGCCGCAGAGGCTCCCGCGAAGACTGTGGCCAAGCCCGCAGCTGCCAAGCCCGCAACGGCAGCTCCGGCTCCGGTCGCCCCCAATGACGAAGGCTTCATGCCTGTCGCTTTCTCGTTCGATGACTTCGATCCTGACGCCGTGCCGGTCGAGGTGCCGACCTTCGAAATTTCCTTCAAGCCGAATGCGGATCTCTATCGCAAGGGCAACGAGGCTACGCTGCTTCTGCGCGACCTCTCGCGCCTTGGCGAGATGAGCATCCATTGCGACATGGACAGCCTGCCGTCTCTCGATGGGCTTAACCCGGAAGACGCCTATTTCTCCTGGAAGATTTCGCTCCGCACCGACAAGGGCGAAGATGCCATCCGCGGCGTGTTCGAATTCGCCGAATGGGACTGCGAACTCGCGATCGCCGAGCTTGCCGAAGGCGAACAGCCGGAAGCGGTCGAAGGCGAAGCCCCGATGCAGGCCGTTCCCTTCGATCTGTCGATCCTCGATGAGGAGCCCGAACATCCCCTCGGCGTTGTCGAGGAAGAAGAGCAGATCGCAGCCGGCGAACGTGAGGCCGCTGTCACGGCGCTCGAAACGGCCAGCAACGTCCTCAACCTTGCCAGCGCCGCCGCCAAGGCAGCGGACGCGAAACAGGCGCCGGCCAATGCCGCCAGCGCCCAGCAGGCTGCGGCCGCAGGCCAGACGATCCGCGTCGATCTCGACCGTGTCGATCGCCTGATCAACCTCGTCGGCGAGCTTGTCATCAACCAGGCGATGCTCTCGCAGAGCGTCATCGAGAACGATGCCAACGGAACATCGTCGATCAACATGGGCCTCGAGGAGCTGCAGCAGCTCACCCGCGAGATCCAGGACTCGGTCATGGCCATCCGTGCCCAGCCGGTGAAGCCCGTCTTCCAGCGCATGGCCCGTACCGTGCGCGAAATCGCCGATATCACCGGCAAGTCGGTTCGCCTCATCACCGAGGGCGAGAACACCGAAGTCGACAAGACCGTCATCGACAAGCTGGCCGAACCGCTGACGCACATGATCCGCAACGCGGTCGATCACGGCCTGGAAATGCCGGAGAAGCGCATCGCGCTCGGCAAGAACCCGGAAGGCACCGTCCGCCTGACCGCCAAGCATCGTTCTGGCCGCATCATCATCGAGCTTGCCGACGACGGCGCCGGCATCAACCGTGAACGCGTCCGCCAAAAGGCGATCGACAACGATCTGATCGCGGCCGATGCCAACCTGTCGGACGAGGAAATCGACAACCTGATTTTCCACGCCGGCTTCTCGACAGCCGAGAAGGTCTCCGACCTTTCCGGACGTGGCGTCGGCATGGACGTGGTCAAGCGCTCCATCCAGGCGCTCGGCGGACGCATCAACATCTCCTCGAAGCCCGGTCAGGGCTCCGTCTTCACCATGAGCCTGCCGCTGACGCTCGCCGTGCTCGATGGCATGGTGGTCACGGTCGCCAGCCAGACGCTGGTGGTGCCCCTGACGGCCATCGTCGAAACATTGCAGCCGGATGCCGCCTCGATCCATTCCTTCGGTGCGACGCAGCGCCTGATCTCGATCCGCAACTCCTTCTGCCCGCTGGTCGATGTCGGCCGGATCCTCAACTTCCGCGCCACTCAGGCCAATCCGGTCGAAGGTGTGGCACTGCTGGTGGAATCGGAAGGCGGCGGACAGCGCGCGCTGATGGTGGATGCGATCCAGGGCCAGCGTCAGGTCGTCATCAAGAGCCTTGAGGCGAATTACACCCATGTGCCCGGCATTGCCGCGGCGACCATTCTCGGAGACGGCCGTGTGGCGCTGATCCTGGACGTGGACGCCGTCGTCGCCGCCTCCCGCGGCCAGCCTCTCAGGCTGGAATCAGCCCTGTCCGCTGTGGGATAAGCCATGACGACGCTCGCAAACACCATGACCAGCGGTGCCCGCGAACTGATCGCCTTCAGAATCGGCGACCAGGAGTTCTGCGTCGATATCATGTCCGTGCGCGAGATCCGCGGCTGGACGCCTGCGACGCCGATGCCACATACGCCGGGCTACATGCTCGGCGTCATCAACCTGCGGGGTGCGGTCCTGCCGATCATCGATCTGGCAGCGCGCCTCGGAATGAACCCGGCCGAACCGACCGTTCGGCATGTCATCATCGTCGCTCAGTCCGGACAGAAAATCGTCGGACTGCTGGTCGAGGCGGTGTCCGACATACTGAGCGTGACGAACGACATCATACAGCCGACGCCCGATGTCAGTTCCGACTTCGAGCGAACCTTTGCCCGCGGCGTTCTGGCCATCGATAAGCGCATGATCTGCCTGATCGAACTGGACGCCGTATTCCCTCACCAAGAAAGCGAAGCCGCATGAGCAGAATGGCCGCCTTCGACACGAAAGCGTCGCCCGACGAGTGCCTGGCCAGCGGCGAATACCCGCTGACTCGCCGCGATCTTTCCGAGATCGCAGCGATGATCTATGCGGATGCCGGCATCTATCTGAACGAGACCAAGGCCTCGCTCGTCTATTCGCGTCTGTCGAAACATATTCGCAATCTTGGGCTCAGCGGGTTCCGCGAGTACTGCAATCTCGTGTCGTCTCCGGCGGGTTCCGCCGAGCGCCGGGACATGCTTTCGCACCTGACCACCAATTTCACGCGGTTCTTCCGCGAGAACCACCATTTCGAGCATCTGCGCGACACGGTCCTGCCCGGGCTGATCGCGCGTGCCAAGGCTGGCGGCCGCGTGCGCATCTGGTCGGCGGCCTGTTCCGACGGGCAGGAGCCTTATTCGATTGCCTTGACGATCCTGTCGATCCTCCCCAATGCGGCGGAATACGACATCCGCGTTCTGGCGACCGATATCGACCCGAAGATCCTCGCGATCGCCCGGGCCGGCGCCTACGACGTCAATGCGCTGGAAACAGTCACGCCGCAGATGCGCAAGCAGTTCTTTTCGCAGACCTCGGTCAACGGCCGCGAGAAGTGGCAGATCGACGACAAGGTCAAGCGGCTCATCACGTTCAACGAACTGAACCTCATGGCGCAGTGGCCATTCAAGGGTCCGTTCGATGTGATCTTCTGCCGCAACGTCGTCATCTATTTCGACGAGCCGACCCAGATGAAGATCTGGTCGCGGTTCTCGACCATGCTCGACGGGGGAGGGCACCTCTATATCGGTCACTCCGAGCGCGTCTCCGGCGATGCCAAGGCCGTGTTCGACAATATCGGCATCACCGCCTACCGCTACACCGGCAAGCATGCGGGGGGCCGCTCATGACCGCGCCCGCCCGTGTCCTCGTCGTCGATGACAGCGCCACCATGCGCGGTCTGATCACGGCCATCCTGAATGCCGATCCCGCCGTCAGCGTCGTCGGTCAGGCAGCCGATGCCATTCAGGCGCGTCAGGCCATCAAGGATCTCGATCCCGACGTGGTCACGCTCGACATCGAGATGCCCAACATGAACGGTCTCGAATTCCTCGAGAAGATCATGCGGCTGCGCCCGATGCCCGTCATCATGGTCTCGACGCTGACGCACAAGGGCGCGGAAGCCTCGGTCGCAGCGCTTGAGATCGGCGCCTTCGACTGCGTCGGAAAGCCGTTGCCGGGCGATCCGCATCCTTTCAGCGACCTTGCCGAAAAGGTAAAGGCCGCGGCGCGCTCGCAGCGCAAGTTCATCATATCCGGCAACAAGGTCGCGGCGCCGAGTGCCGCGAACACCAATGCGACGGCGGTCGACTACCGCGCCGCCCGCCGGATCATCGCCATCGGGTCCTCCACCGGGGGGGTGGAGGCCCTGATCAACGTCTTGCAGAAGTTTCCGAAAAACTGCCCGCCGACGGTGATCACGCAGCATATGCCGGTCACCTTCACGAAGAGCTTTTCGGAACGTCTCAACCGGCTTTGTGCCCCGACGGTCGAAGAGGCCTTCGACGGTGCACGGCTTGAGATCGGCAAGATCTACCTCGCCCCAGGGGGCGATCGTCACCTCCAGGTGGTCAATCCGTCGGCACCGACCTGCCGGCTGGTCGACCGGGAGCCTGTCAACGGACATCGCCCGTCCGTCGACGTTCTGTTCGATTCCGTGGCGGATCTCGCCGGACGCAACGGCATTGGTGTCATCCTGACGGGCATGGGGCGCGATGGCGCCTCGGGCCTTCTCCGGATGCGCCAGGCCGGTGCCCGGACGTTCGGCCAAAATGAAAAGACCTGTGTGGTCTATGGAATGCCGAGGGTGGCCTACGAGATAGGTGCCGTCGAAATGCAACTGCCCCTCAACTCCATCGGGGAGGAAGTTCTAAAATGCGCCGCGACCCGAAGGGAAGGAACTGAATAAATGTCTATCGCCGAAAAAATCAAAGTGCTGATCGTTGACGATCAGGTCACCAGCCGGCTCTTGCTGGGCGAAGCTCTGCAACAGCTGGGCTTCAAGCAGATCACCGTTGCCGCCGATGGCGAGCAGGGGGCCAAGATCATGGCGCAGCAGCCGCATCATCTTGTGATCTCGGATTTCAACATGCCGAAGATGGATGGTCTTGGCCTGCTTCAGGCAGTTCGCACCAATCCTGCGACCAAGAAAGCCGCCTTCATCATGCTGACGGCTCAGGGTGACCGTGCCCTCGTCACCAAGGCAGCGGCGCTGGGCGCCAACAACGTGCTGGCGAAACCCTTCACCATCGAAAAGATGCGGGCGGCGATCGAAGCCGTGTTCGGAGCACTCAAATGACCCTAGACGCTGCGGTTAAGCGCGTGCATGTCATCCAGGGCGAGTACAAGGTCGTCACGGACCCGGACGTGGTTCTTTCGACAATTCTCGGATCCTGCGTGGCAGCCTGCATGCGTGATCCCGTGGCAGGCGTGGGCGGCATCAATCATTTCCTGCTGCCCGGTTCCGCCGAAGCAATGTCATCGGGAGGAGACGCCACGCGATATGGCGTCCATCTCATGGAATTGCTGATCAACGGACTCCTCAAGAAAGGCGCGCGGCGCGACCGTCTTGAGGCCAAGATCTTCGGCGGCGCCAAAACCATTGCACGCTTTTCAAACGTCGGTGAGCAGAATGCCCTGTTCGCCCGCCGCTTTCTGCAGGACGAAGGGATCCCCATCGTCGGCGAAAGCACGGGTGGCGAGCACGGCCGCAAGCTCGAGTACTGGCCGGTCAGCGGTCGGGCACGTCAATACGCCCTGACCGGCGTGGAGACCCAGAAGACTGTGGCTCAGGAACAGCGCCCGGTACAGGCTCCCAAACCCGCAGACAATTCGATCGAATTCTTTTAATCAGCAACCGCGTCGCCCGTCGCGCGGTCAGGGGACATCATATGCAGAGCGAGCGAAGAGAGCACCCCGGCAACATGGACGAGGCCCTGCCGGACGTGATGATGCGTGTCGTCTCGGAACTGCACGACGTCGCCTATCTCATCGAGCGGATCGAACCGATGCTCGGCGAGATCGCCGGCGATCCGCAAGTCAATGCGCCCCATCGCATCCAGGTGCTTCAGGGTATCGACCTTGCCGTCCAGAAGACGCGCGGGCTGGCCGAGTTCATCGACACCATCACTGCGGCGCTGCCGGAATCCTGGCTCGTCGATATCTCCACGGCGCTGAACCTCGTGAAGCTGGCGGATATGCAGAAGTCGCTCGCAAACGGCTTGCGCCACGGGCACTCGCAGCCGCTGACGGAAGCCGCCGGCGATTTCGAGGCGTTCTAGCGGAGCTGACTTTTCCGAGCCTGAAACAGCGTGAAAACGCACCTTCGGTTTCAGCCGAAGGGGCGTTTTCGCGTTTTAGACTCTTCCGAAATAGCAGGCCGCCTGGCGGAGAACGACAAGTTCGCGCAAGCTTCGCATCCTATTCTCCAAACGGGTCAGATGGATCTATGCCTGCATTTGCGAGCGTTTTCGCCAGATGCGGCCGGATCGGACCTTAATGTTGGGACTGCGCAATGAAGCTTCGTCCGTGCAATAGCGCGCGGTGAAGTGCGCTAGTGGGTGCGAAACAGAATGAATCTGTCAGAACAACTTTCGTCGGTCACGAAAAATCTGAAGAGCCTGGGGCAGGGCAAGCTGATCGCTTTGGCGGCAGCCGCTCTCGTAACGGTCGGTCTCGTTCTGGCAGCCGGGCTCTACGTCAACAAGCCGGCCTACGAAACGCTTTACGTCAACCTGGAATCAGGGGACCTGAACCAGGTCAGCATGGCGCTGGCCGAGGGCGGCATCGCCTTCGAGGTCGGCGCCGATGGCAAGAGCGTTCAGGTTCCTGTCGGCACCACCGGCAAGGCACGCCTGTTTCTCGCCGAGCGCGGCCTCCCCAACAGCGCCAATGCCGGTTACGAACTGTTCGACAATGTCGGCTCGCTCGGCCTGACGTCCTTCATGCAGGAAGTCACCCGGGTCCGCGCACTGGAAGGCGAAATCGCCCGTACCATCCAGCAGATCTCCGGCATCGCTTCCGCCCGCGTTCATATCGTGATGGCCGACCGCGGCAGCTTCCGCAAGACCGAGCAGAAGCCGACCGCCTCCGTCATGATCCGCGCCAGCTCGACCATCGGTCGCAATGCCGCAGCCTCCATTCGCCACCTTGTCGGTTCGTCCGTTCCCGGCCTTTCCATCGACGACGTGACCATTCTCGACAGCGCCGGTCAGCTGCTCGCCTCCGGCGACGATCCGCAGAATGGTGCGATGAGCCAGTCGCTCTCCATCGTCCAGTCTGTCCAGGGTGAAATCGAGAAGAACATCGACAAGGCTCTCTCGCCCTTCCTCGGCGTCGACAACTTCCGCTCCAGCGTTACAGCACAGCTGAACACCGACACGCAGCAGGTTCAGGAAACCACCTTCGATCCGGAATCGCGTGTCGAACGTTCGACGCGGGTCACGAAGGAAGAGCAGAAGTCGAGCCAGCAGCAGGCGGACAATGCCACGACCGTTCAGCAGAACGTGCCGCAGGCAGCCCCCAAGAGCGGCGGTTCCGGCCCGCAGTCGAACGACCAGGCCGAGAAGAAGGAAGAGCAGACCAACTACGAGATCAACTCGAAGACGATCGCCACCACCAAGAACAGCTACAAGGTCGAAAAGCTCTCCGTCGCCGTCGTCGTCAATCGCGGCCGTGTCGCTGCCATGGTTGGCGAGGGCGCTGACCAGGCGAAGATCGACACCTATCTCGCAGACATGCAGAAGATCGTGGCGTCAGCGGTCGGCATCGATGCTGCACGGGGCGACGTGGTGACGCTGACCGCCATGGACTTCGTCAATAACCAGCTGCTCGACGCGCCGGTCGAAGGTCCTGGCGTCATGGAAACGCTGACGCGCAACCTCGGTGGCATCATCAACGCGCTCGCCTTCATCACGGTCGCCGTCCTTGTGGTCTGGATGGGACTGCGTCCTCTGGCCCGCTCCATGGGCTTCGGCGGCCCGGGAACTCTCACCGAAACGGAGGCCGTCGGCCTGGAACTGCCCGACTTCTCGCCGGCCCCCGGGGGTGCTGCAGGTGGTGCGCTTATGGAAGGTTTCGGATCGGATTTCGGCTTCGACAGCACGGACGACCTGCTCAACCTTGGCGAAGACAGGGGCGACTTCAACCGCCGCGTCAAGGAAGGCCCGGAGCGGCGGCTGGCGCGCATGGTGGAGATCAACGAGGAACGCGCCGCCAAGATCCTGCGCAAATGGGTCGCAGAAAAAGCCGCCTGAGATCAAAAAACAAATCAAACGAAAAAATCCGCCCTTCCGGCGGATTTTTTTCGTTCAAGCCTGACAGTGACATGACAAAGAAACGGCGGAGGCTCACGCGCCCGTCGACCCGACTGGAAAGGTCATGGCTGACGCCGGCCGGAGTCTTCATGTCATTTGGCATAGTCCTGTCGGGATCCACAGAGTCGCAGGAGCGACGCGGAGATTCCTCTATTTAACCATTTGGTTATTTTTTTATGTGGAAAGGCTGCTTTGCTTGCTTGCGCGGGCTGCTCGACTCCGGGTGCGTAAAAATTGATTGTGTCATCATAAGAAAATTTCTCATTAAAACTGGTATATTTGCCAGCGTTGCTAGGCGTGTGCTTTAGCATGCGGCCTATTGTGCTCGAAATCGTTTTGGTGCAATTGCGCAACATGGCCTCCTCAAATAGAAAGCCGATTCGGCGCATGATTCAATGGCGGCGCATTTTCAGCATGCTGCCAGCCTGAAAAAAGATGATTTATCCCGGATTCACGCTTCGACGGTTCATGGCCCAAAGTAGAAAACACAGTAATAACAATGCGGTGCAAATCGTGTTCTCGTTTGTTCACGTTGGTTGGCGCATTTGCGACGCGCCATTCGCGAATCACTTCAGGTTATTAACAAAAAGTAAATCCCGATAAGCGGGCAGTAGTTTTTTGAGTTTGGGCCTGTATAGTTTTAACAGTGATTCGCATGATGATGTGTGCTCGCCGGGGAATGCGGATCCCCGGCCGCGTGGCTGCCTTTGGCAGCGCGCGTGCGCAGATCGCATGCCCGGATCCGTCACGGGGAAAATGTCATGGAAGCTCTTCATACGGAGATTGCGGGTCGACCTGTACCGGTCGCCTCGATGCGAACAACGGTGGGCGGGTTGAGCGCGGGCCAGTCGGCACCGATAAGCCCTGCCGGCCATCCCGCTGCAAAGCGGCAGCTTCTGGAGAAGCTCGGAGACTACGCGGCGCGTGGCCAGCTCAACAAGGCGCTTGCCGCCCTGACGGACTATGTCGGCGCCAGCCACTATCTTCTCGCGCGCTACGACCTGTCGCAGGACAGCGGCCTCGACTTCGTCATGGTCTCGGACTGGCCCTTCGATGTGGTCAAGCGGCTGGGGCAGGTGATGCAGGGTCTGCACGCCAAGACCAACGAGCAGGAAAAGTGCCTGTCGCTGCTGCACCCGGTCTTCATGCGCCTTCCCGAAGAGGCTGTTCTTGGCCGCGGCATCAGCCGTGAATATTGCGCCATTACCTTTTCCATCGGCCGGCTGCGGCTGTCGCTGATGCTGCTTTTCCCGCAGGATCTGATCCTGTCGCGGGAGGGCCTGCGCGATGTCGGTCTCCTCACCGGCTACTTCGCCAGCCTTGCGCGCGAAACGTCGCTGCGCTCCGAACGCGATTTCGATCTGACGGAACGCGAACTCGAATGCCTCTCGTGGATCGCGGAAGGCAAGACCAGCGAAGAGATCGCCCTCATTCTCGGCATCTCGCGCAACACCATCAACAACTACATTACCAGTGTCATGCGTAAGACGGCGACCAAGACGCGCTCGGAAGCGATTGCCTGCGCGGTTCGAAACAACCTGGTATAGGAACGTCCATGGTCATCTATATTCCAGGGGGTCGAAGCGGCGATGATAGCCGCAACGGCCGCCAGACCCGGGCCTCGCGCACAGCCACTCTGATCGCCCGGCTTCAGCTGATGCAGAAAGATATCGAAGCTCGCAACTTCGCCGTTTTCCGAATGAACGGAAACGGCCTGCCGGCATCACGCAAGCTGACCTGCGTTCTGGACAACTGGGGAACCGCGGCGGAAGAAATGACGCACGACGTCGTCTCGACCTATGGCGACGAGATGAAACAGCATCTCGACATCTCGCTTCTGCCCCTCCTGTGGAACGGTGCAGACAATCGTCAGACGGCGGAGACGATCGATTTCGATCGCTTCGTGCTTCGCTTGAAGCTGCGCACGCTTCCCTATGCCGGCATCGCATTTCCGGTGCGCCTCGGAGCTCAGGGCAATGGCTATGTCGCCTTCATGGCGCCATCGCTCGATCTGACCAGCGAGGTTATTCTCGACCTCCACGGCCGCAGCTGCCATGTGATGACGGATCTGTTTGCGGCCGACGAGCGCCGCCTGCAACCGGCCGAGGCTCTGAGCGAACGCGAGATCGGCTGCCTGCAAATGGCCGGGGACGGTTACATCAGTGAAGAGATTGCGGAAAAGATGGGCCTCTCGGTGCACACCGTGAATGCCTATCTGGGCGCTGCCACCGCCAAGCTCGATTCCGTCAACCGAATCCAGGCGATCGCCAAGGCGATCCGCCTTGGCTACATCAGCTGAACCAGACATTCTGGCTCGCTTTCAGCAGGCCATCGCAGTGGGATAGGATTTGATGAACTTGGCCGCATCCAGGCTGCGGGCGAGGAACGCCGTGTTCTCTTCCGGATCGACGGACGGCTTCTTGAAGGCAATATGATTGATCTCGATCGCGGCCGAGTCGTCGCGCAACGCGAGTTGCGCATAGACGGTCACGCCATCCGGCTTCAGTTCGAGATCGAGCACGATTTCCGGATTGCGATTCCAGTCCAGCATGTAATTGCCGCCAATGCCGAAATTGACCGTACCTGGGACGAAATAGAGTTCGGCCGCCGACGACACCAGGTCGGCAAGGCTACCGTGCGACTCGTAGCGCAGAAGCGCAATGAAGTCGGCTGCATCGATGAGACGAAGTTCGGTCGCGACCGGACGGATAGCATCCGCAACGATCTTTTCGCGCTGTTCGGAATATTCGCATTTTTTCATCGCAATCAGTTCATCCGTGTCGGGTTCGATTTCGTTGCGTAGACCCGGTGGATGAGTTCGGCGACCGCCTTGTAAAACACCGGTGGAATAACACTATCCACCGAGACTTGCGCAAACATTGAGCGTGCGAGAGGCGGATCCTCGAAGACGGGGATGTTGTTCTCCTCCGCAAGAGCGCGAATGCGCAGCGCCACTAGGTCCTGCCCCTTGGCGACCACGACCGGGGCATCCCCTTCTTCCCGGACATAGCGCAGCGCCACGGCAAAGTGGGTAGGGTTCGCAATCACCAGAGTTGCGCGCGGAACGGAGGAAATCATCCGGCGCCGTGCACGGTCGCGTGCGATCGAACGTAAGCGTGCCTTTACGATTGGATCGCCCTGCGTCTGCTTCATTTCCTCCTTCACCTCCTGCTTCGTCATGCGCAGCTCGTCGTACCAGTGATGCCGTGTCCAGAAAAAATCGGCGATGGCGATGGCGGCCGTGGAGAAGAGCACGACGTTCATGATCTTGTTGAAGTCGCGGCCCATGATCTCGAAGATCGTGATCGGATCGGAAAACATCGCGTCGAGCGTCGCGTAGAAATCGTCCCACAGCGTCAGTGCGACGATGCCGGAGATGACGGCGATCTTGACGAAGGATTTCGCGAACTCCACGAGCCCGGGCACACTGTAGATCCTCCCCACCCCCGCGATCGGCGAGATCCGGTTCATCTTCGGGGCGATCCGGTCGAAGACGGGGCTCGGCAGGTTCTGAAGGATCGAAGACCCCACACCGAAGGCGATCATCAGCGCGAAGACAGGCACGACCAGCGCGCCCGAGGCCCAGAGGAGCTTCGATATCAGGGCCGTCGCGTCGTTCGATGTGGTGATTCGCCAGGCATCCGGCTGCTCGAAGATATCCTTCAGGGCTTCTGCCATGCTGCGGAACCCGTCGGGCAGGAAGAAAACCACGTAGATGTAGATGGCGAGCGTCGAGGCGAACATCGTGACCTCGCGGGAAAACGGGACGTTCCCCTTCTCGAGGGCATCGCTGACCTTTTTCTCGGACGGCGATTCGGTTTTGCTGTCTTTATCCTGATCGTCCGACATGAAAACGGCCCTTCACGATATCGCACTTGTTACCTCGGCCGACCATCTCGTGGCGACCGGCGTCGTTGGCGATGTTGTGGGCTGACGGGGCCGGTCTGGCAAGAGCCTCGTTTCCCCACGGTCTTGCAGAGGTCGTTCCAGACTGCACGTCCGGCGGTACCCGCGTCCGAAATGCAGAAACCCGCCGCAACGCATGTTGCCGGCGGGCTCTCGATATTTCAGGGGAGTGGTCGCGTCAGGCTGCGACAGCTTCCTTCGGCTTGAGTTCGATCTGCCCGCTGGCGGCGAGGCGGATGGCTTCCTGCGTCACGGAGCGGCGGGCAACGGCGATGTCGCGCGGATTGATACCGGCGTCGCCGGAGCTCAGATCCGACTCGATCATGCGGCGCTGGCGAGCACCGATCGAGGCGAGGACGCTTTCGCGCATCTCCATGCTCGATCCGCGAAGCGCCATGGTGATGATGTCGCCGGCGATGTCGTTGAACAGAGCGACGCGGCTCTTCTGCGGCATGAGAAGGATATCGTCGAACAGGAAGATCTTGGGGCGCACCTTCTTGACCGAGTCCGTGCTGATCGATTCGAGCGAGGCAAGCAGCGTGTCGACGTCGCTCTTGTCCATCTCGTTCATGACTTCGGCAATCTTGACCGAGCCGACCGAGTTGCGCTCGGCATCCATTTCACGCAGCAGTTCGACAACGCGCGTCTCGATGATGGCGGCCGCCTTCGGCGACACGTTCTTCATGTTGACGGTTCGGTTGATGATGTCGGCACGTCCGGCTTCCGGCAGCTGCAGCAGCACCTTGGCGCCAAAGGTCGATGGCATCATCGAGAGGATGTAGGCGGTGGTCTGGGGATGTTCCTTGGATAGATTCTGAGAGACGAAGACCGGATCCGCATCCTGCAGGCGGTCCCAGATGTTGGTCTCGTAGGACTGGAACGCCGTGCGGCGACCGAGCAGGCCATCGACCTCGTCGGGTGTCAGACCCTCTTCGAGAATGGCCTCGATCGCCTTGGCATTGTCCATAAGGCCCGCACCTTCGGTGAACAGGTCTTCGAATTCATTGACGAGGATTTCGAGCTCGTGCGGCTCGATGGATCGCAGCGTCTGCGCGGAGGCGATGATGCCCTGCAACTCGCTCTGCGTGAAGAACTTCAACAGCTTCCCGGCGATCGGCTTGCCCATGCTCAACAGCACGGCCGCAGCCTTGTCCATCTGGCTCAGGGGGCGCGTCAGCGCCGATGCTTCGAAATCGTCGTAATCCATCATGGATCCTTCCTGGACGGCATCGCTGTCTGTCACGACGCCGAAACGGTCTTCATCTGCTGCGGTTGTCTCCAGGCCCTGAAGGCCCGGAAGGAATGCAGTGCCCTTGCGGGATGTGGAAGCCGGCCATCATGCCCGCCTTCCACCAGTCTCGTCGGCCTTCAGGCCTTCTTTCCGCTGTTGACCTCGATCAGCTTGACGCCGAACCGGGTGTCGTCTTCCTCGAGAACCGTGATCTCGCCGCGGCCGATGACCCGGCCGTTGACCATGATCTCGACCGGTTCGCCGATCCTGCGGTCGAGCGCGATCGTCGCGCCTTCCGTCAGACCCATCAGTCCGGAGACCTGCATGCGGCTGGATCCGAGCACGATCTGCACATCGATCGGGATGTCCATGATCAGATCGAGATTGCCATGCATGGTCGCGCCCGCCGTCGGTGAAGGCGTTGCAAAGCTGTCTTCGAATGCGCTGTCGCCAAAGGCTGTCGCGGCACCTGATGCAGGCTCCGCAAAGCTGCCGGCAAAGGGGTTGTCGTCGTCGGTCGCGCCGAAATCGCTCATGAAGTCGGGAGCGGCCGCCGGCGCTGCGCCGAAGTCCATGCCGAAGCCCGTGTCCAGGCCTGTGTCTGGAATGCCGCCTTCGGCATCCGTCTTCAGAACGCCGCGAAGGTCGTCGATCGCCTGATCCAGCTCTAAATCGCCGGTTACCGCGCTCTGGTCTTCTGTCAGTGGTGCTGTCTTGGGTGCCATGTCGAGAGTATTCCAGTTGAAACTTGCCCCAAGCCTGTCATGGCTCGGCGGTCCGTGAATTAGCGCGTGAGATGCTGAAGAAGTTCGTCTTCGGTGCCAAACGTGTCCTTGACGCGCACGGTATAGCGCGCGCCCGAGCGTCCGAACTCGCAGACGTAGAGGTCGCGTCCGTTCGCCTTCACATCGACCCGTACGTCCTTCGGATCGTGGAAAGGAATGACGTCGCCCGGCTTGAGCTGGGTGATCGCGGCAAGCGTCAGCTCTTCCAGCTTGATGTGCGCCTGCAGCTCGACCATGGAACGGCGAACCTGTTGCTCGACCTGTTCGGCCCAGGCGGTCTTCTGGCGCCGTGCTTGCCCGATACCCTTGGGAAACACGATCGTGGTCTTCAGCAGCGTCTGCTGCGGAACGAGGATCGAGAATGTGGAGAGAACGGGGCCGACGCCGAGGGTGATGTTCACGCAGGCCGTGTAGACGTCCTCGACATCCTTGTCGTCCGCCGACCGGTTTTCGGCGTTATAGCACTTGCCGACGAACGGCTCGAAGCCACCGGGCGCATTCACTGCGGACTTGAGAACGCCGGCGACCTTTTCGAAGACGATGGCCGCAACGTCGAGTTCGATGACGGACAGGTTGCGCGGCTTCGGTTCCTCGATGGATTCGGCTGGCGAACCCAGCAGCATTTCCATCATGGTGATGATCGCAGGGCTATCGCAGCTGATGGTGAAGTCGCTGCACCAGTTGCGCAACAGGCAATCCGAAAGCGCGACCCCGTCTCCAAGCTTGCGGATCAGCTCGCTCTTCAGTCCCGTGTCAAACCCGGCATAGCCGATGGTCAGGTCCAGCCCCGTTTCGCTCTGCAGCAGGTCGGGCAGGAACTCGCCGAAGACCTGGCCGAGATCGGCGCAGATCTTGCCGATGGTCTTGTCGTCGCCGAGCGCGCCAGTCATGCGCGCCAGCAGTTTCCGGTCGAAGGAATAGATGTTCTCGCTGGTCATGGATCAGGCCGCCTTGCTTTCGCCGCCGCCGCCGGGGTTCATCATTTCCTGCTCCACGGCATCGATCGACGGACGCTCGTAGGAGGAGATCGTCTTGCGCCCGTATTCGAGAGCGACCTGCGGCACGGAGCCGTTCATGTAGGCAAGCAGCGTCTGCTTCACGATGATGTAGAGGCGGTTCTGTTTTTCGCGCACATGCTTCACGTTGGCGATCAGCGGGCTGACGATGCAGTAGGACAGGAAGATGCCAAGCATGGTGCCGACGAGGGCGGCCGCGATCTTGCCGCCGAGAACCTCCGGGCTCTCGGTGATGGCGCCCATGGCCTTGATGACGCCGAGAACGGCCGCGACGATCCCGATGGCGGGGAACGCATCGCCCATCGTCGCCAGCGAGTTGTACGAATGCATCTTGTCGTGGGTGATGGTGTTGATTTCCTCGTCCATCAGCGCCTCGATCTCATGGCTGCGGGCATTGCCGATGATGATGAGGCGGACGTAGTCGCAGATGAAGGCCGTGAGGTCCTTGTTCTTCAGAACGGTCGGTGCCGACTGGAAGATCGCGGATTCGTCCGGGTTGTCGATGTGGCTTTCGATCTCGTTGCGCGACTTGGTGCGCAGGTCGCGCATCAGGCTGTAAAGCACGCCGAGCGTGTCGAGATATTCGCGCTGCTTGGGCACCTTGTGCTTGAAGGCCTCCACGAGCGCCTTGCCGGCGTCCTTCACCGTCTTCATGGAGTTGCCCATGATGAAGCCGCCGATGCCGGCGCCGCCGATGATGACGAGCTCGAACGGCTGGTTGAGAACGGCCATGTGCCCGCCCATCGCAATAAAGCCGCCGAGAATACAGCCCATTGTCATGACGAGTCCGATGATGATGTTCATGTCTCTACCTGCCGCAGTGGTGGATTGTGGGGTCCATCCCTAGGGTCCGATGCTTGCGTGAAGCTGGTTGCAAGCCGGATAAAAGGCCCGGCAAGTTTGGCGAAAAGCGCCGACAGGTTCGCGCAAGGAGCAGCGTTCAGCTTGGTCGCGAACAGGAGCCGGGCCCAAGCCGTGTGCTTCGCCTTCGGGGATATGCCTTGACCACCACCTTCACCAGCTACAGGCAGATAACGGCCGACCTCACGACGTCGCTGAAGCGCGTGACGGAGAAGCCCGACGTGGCGCGGGAAACCGAGTATTATCTCGCCCATATCGGCAATGTGAAGTCGATCGACGACCTCTTCGCCGACACCCGCCTGTACGACTATGCCATGAAGGCCCACGGCCTCGAAGACATGGGCTACGCCAAGGCCTTCATGCGCAAGGTGCTGACCGAAGGCGTCGCCAGCGACGATGCCTTTGCCAACAAGCTCTCCGACAGCCGCTACACAGATCTCGTCAAGTCGCTGAACTTCGCCGCGGACGGCGCTGCCGCCACCGCTTCCGAGAAGGCCCTCAAGGGCGTGACGGAAAAATACGTCCGCCAGACGCTGGAGCAGGACGCAGGCGAAGACAATGCTGGCGTTCGCCTGGCACTTTATTTCGAGCGCATGGCGCCCGGTGTCACCAATTCCTACGGCCTTCTGGCCGACGAGGCACTGGCGCAGGTCGTGCGCACGATCATGCAGGTCCCGGACGCCTTCGCGGCAGCCGATATCGACAAGCAGGCCGATGCCGTTTCCAAGGCGATCGACCTCAAGGATCTGCAGGATCCGCAGAAGATGTCGAAGCTGATGGAACGCTTCACCGCGCTCTGGGAACTCGACCACGCCACGAACAACTACGATCCCCTGGCGGTCTTCGGCACGCAGAGCGGTTTCGGCATTTCATCCGATCTTCTCCTGTCCATAAACACTTTGAAGCTCGGAGGTCGATGAGCATGCAAACCGGTCTGTACGTCGGCGTTTCCTCGCAAATCGCGCTTGAAAAGCGCATGAATACCCTGGCTGACAATGTCGCCAATGCCACCACTGTCGGCTTTCGCGCCACGGAGGTGAAGTTCAATACCGTGCTCGGCGATACCCGGCCGACCAAGGTCGCCTTCGTCGGCGAGGGCGCGGAGTTTCTCAACACCTCGTCGGGTGGTCTGTCCCATACCGGCAACACGCTCGACGTCGCCATCAAGGGCGATGCCTGGCTTTCCATCGAAACACCCGCTGGCGTTGCGTTGACACGCGACGGACGTTTCTCCCTGACGGAAACCGGCGATCTCGTCACCATGCGGGGTTATCCGGTTCTCGATGCGGGTGGTGCTCCCATCCAGCTGAACGCCAATGCTGGCGAGGTCGTCATCGGCAATGATGGCGTCATTCGCCAGAACGGCACCCAGGTGGCGGCCCTCGGTCTCTCGGAGGCCAACTTCGCCAACGGCTTTTCGCGTTACGACAATTCCGCCGTGATCCCGACGACGGCCCCCGAGCCGGTCGTGGATCGCATGGATGTCGGTGTGATGCAGGGTTACGTCGAGGAATCCAACGTCAACCCCGTCCAGGAGATGTCGCAGCTGATCACCGTCTCGCGCGCCTTCGAGAGCATCGCCTCGCTCCTGCGGGACAGCGAGACGTCGCTGGATGAGGCGATCAAGACGCTCGGTGGCAGCAAGTGACCGTCATCAACGATCAACCGCTCGACGTCCGTCAGGCATCGACAGCCTTGTCGGCGCTTGCCGGTCTCGTCGATCGGTATTCCAAGGCCGAGCATGCCGTTGCGCCGGGTGGTCATGTCCAGACCATCTCGCCCGGCCACTACACCGTCAGTGGCCTGTCCCGCCATGTTCGCCTCGGCGAGTTCGTCGCCCACAAGAGCGCGACCGGCATCCATCTCGGCGAAGTCGTCAAGGTCGAGCCGGAAACCGTCGTCGTCTGCCCGATCGAGCCGGGCGAGCCGATCGGCATACACGATACGGTCATCCGCAAGGGCGCCTTCCGCGTTGCTCCCACGGCCAGCTGGTGCGGCCGCACCATCAATTCGCTCGGCGAGCCGATCGACGGTCGCGGGCCGATGATGCAGGGCGACGTCCGTCGCGCCATTTCCACCTCCGCGCCGCCGTCCATGACGCGCCAGCGCGTCGAGCACTGTTTCCGCACGGGCGTTCGCGCCGTCGATATCTTCTCGCCGCTCTGCCTCGGCCAGCGTCTCGGCGTTTTCGCCGGCTCCGGCGTCGGCAAGTCGACGCTTCTCTCCATGCTTGCCCGTGCCGATGCCTTCGACCGCGTCGTTATCGCGCTGGTCGGCGAACGTGGCCGCGAAGTCCGCGAATTCATCGAGGACACGCTCGGCGACAACCTGAAGAAGTCGGTCGCCGTGGTCGCCACCAGCGACGAGAGCCCCATGCTGCGCAAGATGGCGCCGCTGACCGCCATTACCATCGCGGAGCATTTCCGCGACCAGGGCGACAACGTCCTTCTCATCATCGACAGCGTGACCCGCTTCGCCCACGCCATCCGCGAAGTCGCGACGGCGTCCGGCGAGCCGCCGATCGCGCGTGGCTATCCTGCCTCGGTCTTCACCGAACTCCCCCGCCTTCTGGAACGCGCAGGTCCGGGCCCGGAAGGCACGGGCACCATCACGGCGATCATCTCGATCCTCGTTGACGGCGACAATCACAACGACCCCATCGCCGACTCCACGCGCGGCATTCTCGACGGTCACATCGTCATGGACCGCAGCCTTGCCGAAGAGGGTCGCTATCCCCCGATCAATCCGCTGTCTTCCGTCTCGCGTCTGGCACGCAAGGCCTGGACGCCGGATCAGGAGATGCTGGTCTCGCGGCTGAAGTCGCTCATCCATCGCTTCGAGGAAACCCGCGACCTTCGCCTCATCGGCGGTTATCGCGCGGGCTCGGATCCCGATCTCGACATGGCCATCAAGCAGGTGCCTGTCATCTACGACATCCTGAAGCAGACACCGGGCGAACGCCCTGCCTTCGACGCATTTACGGACCTCGCCAATGCGCTGAAGGCCGGAGCAGGCGGGCAGCAGGCGCGGCGCTGACGAGAGGAAGGAGACAGGCATGAACGACATGGATGCAGACGAAATCGTCAGGCAGCGCAAGAAGAGCGATCGCATGCCCATCTTCGACAAGGCGCTTGTCGGCACGGGCATCGCCCTTGCGGGCCTCGCCATGTTCTTTCCGTGGTACGCTTTTCTGAACCAGGAAAAGTTCGCGCTTCCCGCTCTCTGGAACGGCGCGACTCAGGATCTTCCCGAAAAGATCGGCACGCCGGGCATGGTGGCCGCTCCTCAGGCGTCTCCGTCCGACGCGGCGCAGACACTGGCTGCGGAAACGCAGGCGGCTGTCGATCAGCTCGTCACGGCAACGGTGCCGGCGCCGAAACCGGGGGAGCCGGCCGAGCCGATGCTCGACCAGCCCTTGCCGGGATCCATCACCTTCAAGCTCGTTCACGTCGCCGGCGGTCGCGCCCTGATCGAGGATGTCAGCGGCATGTACATTGTCCGGGTAGGCTCTCCCCTGCCGGACAACAGCCGGCTTGCCACGCTCGAGGAGCGCGATGGCAGCTGGGTGATGATCACGTCGCGAGGAGACGTCTTCAAGGCGGAATGACACGTTCGGCCTTTCCTCACGTTCCGCTTGCATGATGCTCGCTCAGGCTCCGCCATCTCGAACGATGGCCGCAGGCGTCCTTCGCGTTCCCGAAACGCCTGGCACGCGCCTGGAGCCCCGCCATGACGGCCTTTTCACAGTTTGGTCGAAGGTCGTTTTCGTGCGCTCCTATGCGCCGGAAGCCTGCAAATCCGCGCCAGTCCCACGCAAGTTTACAAGCATAATGTCTCCAGCAACAAGCATGGAGTCGCATGATGCAACCTATTCAGCTGTTCGAACTGGCATCGAGGCAAGCTCAGTGGCTCGCCGTCCGCCAGAATGTCGTCGCAGGAAATATCGCCAACGCCAATACGCCGCATTACGCATCGAAGGATATCAAGCCGTTCGATAGCGTCATGAAGGAAACCGGCTTTCAGCTGGCCTCCACCAATCCCGCGCATTTTACCAGCGGTCCCCTGAGCAACCAGATTACCGAGACCTCATTGATCGACGATGGCGAAGTCCAGCAGTCGGGCAACAGCGTCGAGATCGAGAAAGAGCTCATGAAATCCGGCGAAGTAAAGCGGGATTATGAACTCAACACCGGTCTCGTGAAGTCCTTTCATCGCATGATGCTGATGGTTGTCAGGAAGTAATGGCCATGGATCCTCTCGTCTCCGCTCTCAAAGTCGCAGCCTCCGGTCTCGAGGCCGAGTCCACCCGTCTGCGCATCGTGTCCGAGAATATCGCCAACGCACGCTCGACCGGCGACACCGCCGGTGCCGATCCCTATCGTCGCAAGACGATCAGCTTTGCCGCCGAAGTGGATCGCGTCAGCGGGGCGTCAAGCGTCGAGGTCCAGAAGCTCGGTGTCGACCAGTCCGACTTCAGCATCGAATTCGATCCGGGTAACCCGGCCGCCGACGACAAGGGCATGGTCAAGCTGCCCAACGTCAACGTGCTGATCGAAATGGCCGACATGCGCGAAGCCAATCGTTCCTACGAGGCCAACCTGCAGACAACGAAGCAGGCCCGCGACCTCATTTCCCAAACAATCGACCTCCTGAGGGCTTCGCAATAATGATCGACGCAATCAAGACCATCGGTGCGGCATTCTCTTCCGCCACCGAAAGCACCACGAACGCAACGAGCTCCGCAGCCTCCATGGCCTCCCAGGCGCTCGGCAGCGCCGCGCCGGCAGGTCAAAGCTTCTCGGAGGTCTTCAGCGGCATGGCATCGGAGATGACCAATTCGCTGCGCTCCGCCGAGACCTCGTCCATCGCGGGGATCAGCGGCAAGGCCAACACCCGCGAAGTCATCGATGCCGTCATGAGCGCCGAGCAGTCGCTCCAGACCGCCATCGCCATCCGCGACAAGATCGTCACCGCCTATCTCGAAATCGCCCGTACACCGATCTGAGGCGCGGATCTAAAGGAATAGCATCATGAAGGCTCTCTCCATTGCCGCCACCGGCATGAATGCCCAGCAGCTCAACCTCGAAGTGATCGCGAACAACATCGCGAACATCAACACGACGGGCTATAAGCGGGCGCGCGCCGAGTTCTCCGATCTTCTCTACCAGACCGAGCGTGCAGCCGGCGTGCCCAATCGGGCAAACCAGGCGGTCGTTCCGGAAGGCGCCAATGTCGGTCTCGGCGTCCAGACCTCGGCCGTGCGCAACCTGCACATCCAGGGTCCCCTCGTTCAGACAGGAAACGATCTCGACCTGGCGCTCGTCGGCCGCGGCTGGTTTCAGGTGGAAACGCCCGACGGCGAGACAGCTTATACGCGCGCTGGTGCCTTCAACACCAATGACACCGGCCAGCTCGTCACCATCGACGGCTACACGGTCGTCCCTGGCATCACCATTCCGCAAGGCGCCGCAGAGGTCACCGTCAGCACGTCCGGCCAGGTCATGGCGCGCATCGACGGCAGCAACATCCCGCAGGCAGTCGGGCAGCTGACGATCGCCAACTTCATCAACGAGGCCGGTCTCGCGCCGCAGGGCGACAACCTCTTCAAGGAAACGCCGGCATCGGGTGCGGCCGTCGTCGGTTCGCCGGCCGATCCGGGCTACGCCCAGATCAAGCAGAAGTATCTCGAAGGTTCGAACGTCGATCCGGTCAAGGAAATCACGGACCTCATCTCCGCGCAGCGCGCCTATGAGATGAACTCGAAGATCATCCAGGCCGCCGACGAGATGGCCTCCACGGTCAGCAAGAACCTGAGATAAGCGGCAAGAACGCGGAAGGAGCGGCAGACATGATGTTTCGCCCGATGAACAGGCTGAGGAAAGAAGGGTTGGCGGCGCGCTTCGTGCAGTCCGCTACCCGGCGCCTGCTTGCCACGATGCTGTGTGCCGCCGCCTTTTCAACGATGACGATCACCGGCGCGAGCGGTCAGGCCGGAAGCCAGAGCAGCATCCAGAACGGCGCTCGGACCGCATCCAAGACCGCCGTCATTCCGACGGAAACCATCTATCCCGGCCAGACCATCGAAGAGACGCACCTGCAGGTGGTCGCCGTCACCAATCCGGATCTGTCGGGCGACTATGCGTCCGGGCTCGATCAGGTCGTTGGCAAGGTGACCAACCGCACGCTTCTCGCCGGGCGCGTCATCTTCGTCGCCGGGCTTCGCGAGCCCTATGCCGTGGAACGCGGCAAGGCCGTGCGCATCGTCTATTCGAACGGCTCGCTGACCATCACGGCCGGCGGCTCGCCGCTCGACAACGCCGCGGTCGGCGACCTCATTCGTATCCGCAACACCGATTCCGGCATGATCGTCTCGGGCACCGTCATGGCAGACGGCACAGTACACGTGGTGGCAAAATGATCGTTTCCATGGCACGGCGCCTCATCGCGGCGGTTGCGGCGCTGGCTATCAGCCTGCCGCTTAACCTGACGATCGGTGTCGATACCGCATCCGCCGCCGCGCGCATCAAGGACGTGGCCTCGCTGCAGTCGGGCCGCGACAACCAGCTGATCGGCTACGGCCTCGTTGTCGGCCTTCAGGGCACGGGCGACAGCCTGCGTTCCTCACCCTTCACCGAGCAGTCATTGCGCGCCATGCTGCAGAACCTCGGCATCTCCACGCAGGGCGGCGAGTCGCGGTCGAAGAACATTGCAGCCGTGCTCGTCACCGCCAACCTTCCACCCTTCGCCAGCCCCGGCAGCCGTATCGATGTGACGGTCGGGTCGCTCGGCGACAGCACCTCGCTGCGCGGCGGCACCCTCGTCATGACATCTCTCTCGGGTGCCGACGGGCAGATCTACGCCGTGGCGCAAGGGTCCATCGTCGTCACCGGCTTCAGCGCCGAAGGCGATGCCGCGACATTGCAGCAAGGCATTACCACGGCCGGACGCGTGCCGAACGGCGCGATTATCGAGCGCGAGCTGCCAGCTAAGTTCAAGGACGCGGTCAACCTCGTCCTCCAGCTGCGCAACCCCGACTTCTCCACCGCCGTCGGCATGGCCGCCGCCATCAACCGCTATGGACGCGAACAGTTCGGCGGGCAGATCGCCGAAGCCCGCGATAGTCAGACCGTTGTGATCGACAAGCCCAAGATGGCCGACCTCGCACGTCTGATGGCGGATGTTGAAAATCTCGTCATCGAGACGGACGTGCCCGCCCGGGTGGTCGTCAACGAGCGGACAGGCACGATCGTCATCGGGCAGGACGTGCAGATCTCTCCAGTGGCCGTGAGCTTCGGCACGCTGACGGTGCAGGTTACCGAGACGCCGACGGTCGTTCAGCCCGAGCCCTTCTCGCGCGGCGAGACCGCCGTGGAGCCGAACACGCGGATCGACGCGACAGAGGCCGGCGGAAAGGTCGCCATCCTCAACGGCTCCAATCTGCGCACGCTGGTGTCCGGACTCAATTCGATCGGCGTGAAGCCGGACGGCATCATTTCCATTCTCCAGGGCATCAAATCGGCCGGTGCCCTCCAGGCGGAGCTCGTTCTGCAATGATCGCGATACACATGCTTTCCCCACGCCTTCGCCAGCTGCTCGTCGGTGCCGCAGCCGTGCTCGTCCTGACGATCCCGGGCGCATTCGCCCAGGAGGTCGCAGCACCGGCCGGCACGGGCGCGCCGCAGGGCGGTGAAATCCAGCAATTCTGCACCAATATTGCAGATGCCGCCCGCGACCAGCGCTACCTCTTGCAGAAGCAGCAGATCGAGCAGTTGCAGGCCGGCGTCGATGAGCGCATCGCGCTTCTGGAAAAGAAGCGTGCGGAGTACGAGGACTGGCGCAAGCGTCGCGACGAGTTCCTGAAGCAGGCGGAACTCAACCTCGTCGATATCTACAAAACCATGAAGCCGGACGCTGCGGCCAGCAAGCTGACCCTGGTCCGCTCTGAAATCGCCGCCGCCGTCATCATGAAGCTGCCGCCTCGCCAGTCGAGCCTCATCCTCAGCGAGATGAGCGACGAAAAGGCAGCCATCCTGACCAACATCATCTCCAGTGCCGCCGATCCGAACACATCGAAGGAACCGTCATGAACATTCGCCTTTCGGCCGCTTTGGCCGCAAGCCTTCTGACCGGTTGCCAGTCGTCGTTGCAGGACGTCGGCCGCGCCCCCGCCATGAGCCCGATCGGCAGCGGCCTGCAATATACGCAGACGCCCCAGCTGGCGATGTATCCCAAGGAGCCGCATCAGGTGGCAAGCGGCTACTCGCTGTGGAGCGACCAGCAATCGGCGCTCTTCAAGGACGCCCGCGCCATGAAGATCGGCGATATCATCACCGTCGATATCCGCATTGACGACAAGGCGAGCTTCGACAACAAGACCGACCGCAAGCGCACCAACGACAGCGGCTACAATGTCGGCGCCTCCGGCAACTCGCAGACAAGCGATTTCGCCTGGAAGGGTAATCTCGACTACGGTTCCAACACCTCGACGAAGGGGGAGGGGACCACGGAGCGATCCGAAAAGCTCGTCCTTCTTGTTGCTGCCGTGGTCACGGGGGTTCTCGAGAACGGCAACCTGCTGATCAGCGGTTCGCAGGAGGTTCGCGTCAACCATGAGCTCCGCATCCTCAATGTCGCCGGTATCGTGCGGCCGCAGGATGTCGATGCGAAAAACATGATTTCCTACGACAAGATCGCCGAGGCCCGCATCTCCTATGGCGGCCGTGGCCGCCTGACGGAAGTGCAGCAGCCGCCCTGGGGGCAGCAGGTCATGGATATCATATCGCCGCTCTGATCGCCGCTGCAAAAACCCGCAAGGGTGTGCAGAAAGCGGATCGGACGGACATCTGGAAGGTATAAGCGAGGCTCTGATGGACGAGATCGAAGGCGGCGCACCGTCGAAAAAGAAAAGCGGCATGGTCATGACCATCGCGGCGATCGCCATCGTCTCGGTGCTCGGCGCCGGCGGTGGCTGGTTCCTCGGCGGCATGTTGGCGCCCGAGCCCCTGAGTTCGGACGAGGCGAGGGTGCTGGAGGAGGCGAAGGCCACCATCAAGGCCCGGGAAGCCGCCGAGGCTGCCAACCAGCCAGACCCGGCCGGCGGCGAGCATGGAGAGTCCAAGAAGGAGGACGAGGAAGGTCTGCCGAAGGCGTCCACGGAAGCCAACGGCGTTCTCCAGCTCGACCCGATCACCACCAACCTGTCCTACCCCACGGAAAACTGGATCCGGCTGGAACTGGCGCTCCTCTTCAAGGGCGCGCCCGACGTCGCCATGGCGCAGCAGATCCACGATGATGTCTCAGCCTACCTGCGCACCGTCTCCCTGCAACAGATCGAAGGCCCTCGCGGCTTCCAGTATCTGAAGGACGATATTCAGGAACGGGTTGACCTTCGCTCCGAAGGGCGCGTAACCAACGTGATCTTCAGAACATTCGTGGTCCAATGATTCGTCTGGTCGCATTCATAGCCGCCATGGTTGCCATGACGGGGATCGCAGGGGCCCAAGGGTTCCCCTCACAGATCTTCAACCAGCCGATCGATGGCTCCGCGGCCTCGTGGATCATCCGCACGTTCGGGCTGCTGACGATCCTGTCGGTCGCGCCCGGCATCCTCATCATGGTCACGAGCTTTCCGCGCTTCGTCATCGCCTTTGCGATCCTGCGCACCGGCATGGGCCTTGCGACCACCCCGTCGAACATGATCATGGTTAGCCTCGCGCTGTTCATGACCTTCTACGTCATGGCGCCCACCTTCGACCGCGCATGGCGCGAGGGCGTCGATCCGCTGATCCAGAACCAGATCACCGAGACGGAAGCGCTCACCCGCATCAGCGAGCCCTTCCGCGAGTTCATGCTGGCCAATACCCGCGACAAGGACCTTCAGCTCTTCGTCGACATTGCTCAGGAGAAGAACCAGACCGTGGTCGTGGACGGCCGCGTGGATCTGCGTGCCGTCATCCCCGCCTTCATGATCTCCGAGATCCGGCGCGGCTTCGAGATCGGCTTTCTGATCATGCTGCCCTTTCTCGTCATCGACCTGATCGTGGCGACCATCACGATGGCGATGGGCATGATGATGCTCCCGCCGACCTCCATTTCCTTGCCCTTCAAGATTCTCTTCTTCGTCCTGATCGACGGCTGGAACCTGCTTGTGGGCAGTTTGGTGCGGTCGTTTAACTGACCTTTGCGGCGTGGTTAACCAAGTATTGCGCGGCTCGGTATATTTAGTCTTAATATATTTTTCAAATACCTGTTTTCATTGGTTAAATTTCTGAGGCTGCGTCATTTTGCGGCCCGTCGAGCCCGCGTCCCAAAAAGGTGGATTTAAGCAAATCGCAAGCTTTGACTGCGATATTCACCCTACATGACGGGTTTGGTTCTCCTGAGGAATAACAGGTACCGAGTGGCATGATGCCGAACCGTTATCACCGGTAAGTTAGTCCGGTATGTCCCTAAGTTTTTTGTTTTTTGTACCTTAGAGGGACAGTCTAAATGGCAAGCATCAACACCAACGTTTCTGCAATGGCAGCACTCTCCACGCTGCGCACGATCAACAACGACATGGAGACGACGCAGTCGCGCATCTCCTCCGGCCTCAAGGTCGGCTCGGCTTCCGACAACGCCGCTTACTGGTCGATCTCCACGACCATGAAGTCGGACAACAAGGCGCTCGCAACGGTTCAGGACGCCCTCGGCCTCGGCGCTGCAAAGACCGACGTCGCCTACACGGCCATGGATGCGTCCATCAAGGTTGTCGATGAAATCAAGGCCAAGCTGGTCGCTGCCAGCGAGCCGGGCGTCGACAAGGCCAAGGTTCAGAAGGACATCGACGAACTCCAGAACCAGCTGGTATCGATCTCCAAGTCCGCAGCCTTCTCCGGCGAAAACTGGGTTCAGGGTTCCGCAGCTGCAACGAAGAGTGTTGTCGGTGGCTTCAACCGTGACTCGAACAACGCCGTCAGCCTGACGACGCTGGACTTCGACACGACAAACAGCATTCTGATCCAGACGGACGCAAGCGGCGCTCCTGTCGCGTCAGGTGCTCTCGGAAAGCTGACGAAGGACCTTACCGGAGGACTGACGACAGCCGCGAGTGTTTTGTCACTCGATATTACGGGCCTCGATACGGTAGAGCTTGGAAAGGCTATTTCCGGTGTTGACGCGGTTCTCCAGGAAATGACAGATGCCGGTGCCGACCTCGGTGCTCTCAACAAGCGTATCACCTTGCAGACGGATTTCGTCAGCGACCTGACGGCATCGTTCACCAAGGGCATCGGTCGTCTGGTCGATGCCGACATGAACGAGGAATCGACCCGCCTGAAGGCGCTGCAGACGCAGCAGCAGCTCGGTATCCAGGCGCTGTCGATCGCCAACTCCGACTCGCAGAACATCCTGTCGCTCTTCCGTTAATCGGAACGGCGGGCCTATAAAGGCCTGGACAAAACACAAAGTCGAAAAGGCCGCGCCTCGCAAGAGGCGCGGCCTTTTCTTTTGCCTGATTCGAATTGTCTGTCCGCCTTAGCGGTTCTTTAACCCTGATGGTGTTTTCTATGGTTATCGAAACAGCGGGTTAACCAAGAGATTTAACACGTTAGCAAGCATGACGCTGGCCGCTGTTTCCCGGTAAGAGCCGGAATGTCCCTTCCCATTTACCTGTTCAAAAGGGGCAGTAGACAATGACGAGCATTCTGACAAATTCTTCCGCAATGGCGGCACTCTCCACTCTGCGCCAGATCGGCGCGGATATGGAAACGACGCAGGGTCGCGTCTCCTCCGGCCTCAAGGTCGGCGCTGCAGAGGACAACGCCGCCTACTGGTCGATCGCAACGACAATGAAGTCGGACAACAAGGCACTCGCAACGGTTCAGGACGCCCTCGGCCTCGGTGCTGCAAAGACCGACGTTGCCTACACGGCGATGGATTCTTCCATCAAGGTCGTCGATGAAATCAAGGCCAAGCTGGTTGCTGCCAGTGAGCCGGGCGTCGACAAGGCTAAGGTCCAGAAGGAAATCACCGAGCTTCAGAACCAGCTCAAGTCGATCGCGAAGTCGGCCGCTTTCTCCGGCGAAAACTGGGTTCAGGGCACCGCAGGCATGTCGACGAAGAGCATTGTCGGCGGCTTCAACCGTGACAGCTCCAACAACGTCAGCCTGACGACGCTGGACTACGATACGTCGAAGAGCCTCCTGGTCGAAGTTGAAGCGAACGGGGATCTTTCTACAGCTGGTACTATCGGGAAACTGACGACCAACTTCGCAGGCGCGATGAGCACACCGGCCAGTGTCCTGACACTGGATATCACGGTCGCGGGTTTCCTTCCTGCCGACCTGACCGCAGCCATTTCCGGCGTCGATGCAGTTCTTCAGTCGATGACGGATGCCGGCGCCGACCTTGGCGCTCTCAACAAGCGCATCACCTTGCAGACGGATTTCGTCAACGATCTCAGCTCGTCCTTCGAAAAGGGTATCGGCCGACTGGTCGACGCCGACATGAACGAGGAATCGACGCGCCTGAAGGCTCTGCAGACGCAGCAGCAGCTTGGCGTCCAGTCTCTCTCGATCGCCAACTCCAACTCGGAAAACATCCTGTCGCTCTTCCGTTAAGAGCAGAAGGATCAAAGCGGCGGCAACGCCGCTCCGACACCCCAGGGCCGCCTCCACAAGAGGCGGCCTTTTTTATCGTCTTTTCATAAAGTTAGTAATTTCGTCATCTTCATTTACAAATCTTCATAAAGATTTACACCGTCGAGCCGGATTTAAAACTTTGTTAACCATAACGCGATTAAATCATCGTTAAGACGACGAGCTGCCGATCGGGTAAATTGGGCAGGTGCATGACGCTCCTTCGTCGCCGCTGGCCACTGGCCGCATGCTTCCGACGTTTCTTAAAGGGCGAACCCCAATGACCAGTATCATGACCAATGCCGCCGCAATGGCAGCGCTGCAGACACTCCGCACGATCAACACGTCCATGGAAGAGACGCAGGCGCGCGTTTCCTCCGGCTATCGTGTTGAAACGGCTGCCGACAACGCTGCCTACTGGTCGATTGCGACCACGATGCGCTCCGACAACATGGCTCTCTCCACCGTTCAGGACGCACTTGGCCTCGGCGCAGCCAAGGTCGATACATCCTACTCCGCCATGAGCTCCTCGATCGACGTCATCAGCGAGATCCAGTCGAAGCTCGTTGCTGCCAGCGAACCGGGCGTCGACAAGTCCAAGATCAACAAGGAACTGACCGAGCTGAAGAACCAGCTTGCAGCCGCCGCACAGTCCGCCTCCTTCTCGGGTGAAAACTGGCTCTACAATGCGAACGTCGATGCCGTGGGTACGAAGTCCATCGTCGGTTCGTTCAACCGCTCGTCCGATGGCTCCGTTTCCGTCACCACGCTCGACTACGATACGGCGACATCGATCATGATCGACCTCAAGGATCCGGCGCGTGGACAGCTGACCAAAGGTATCGACGTCTCCCAGCCGGACGGCGCGGGCGCAACGGTGGCCGCGACGTACCATCTGATCGAAGCACAAGGTGGTGTCGTGGGGCCTGGCGAGATCATCGCGCTGGATAAGGATACGACACCCCAGGAAATCGCAGGCATGCTGTCGGCCGTCAATTCGATCCTGTCCAACCTGACGGATGCAGCCTCGACGCTCGGTGCCATCACCAAGCGCATCGACCTGCAGGAGGGCTTCGTCGCCAACCTGATCGACGTGATCGACAAGGGCGTCGGCCGTCTGGTGGATGCCGACATGAACGAGGAATCGACCCGCCTGAAAGCTCTGCAGACGCAGCAGCAGCTTGGCGTCCAGTCTCTCTCGATCGCCAACACCAATTCCGAAAATATCCTGCGCCTCTTCCAGCAGTAAGCCGAGACAAGGCCTCCCTTCGGGGGAAGCTGTCATTCGCCGGAGCCGCGGTCATCGGCTTCGGTGGATCGGTTGGACCGCGCTATTGCCCGAGCGCGGTCCAACACCCTTCAACCCTCGCACAAGTTTGACCCGCTACTCTCCTCTCGCAGCCCCGTCTCTGGCGCGTGCCCTTTTCCAAGGAGCGCGGTCGAGGCCGAAGATTCCGCTTGTCGCGGGAAGGGGCCGCCGGTGCATCCTGTCCTTGCACTGTCGCTTGCAGCCTTCCGGATTCCGTTCCGCCTGTCTGCTCAACGAGATGTCCGGGCTCCGCTGACAAGGCACGGGCCCAGAAGGAGACGGTCGGACGTGCCCATGACCCGTTGTTTCGGCCCCGAAAGCCTGTTGTTCCCCACCCGCACCGCCCCCATGCGCGCCTTTGCGCAGCGAGGGACGTCGGAGATGCAACAATGACGGCGCCGCTTTCCCGGTATCTCAAGGATTTCAGCGCGCCGAAAGTGGACCTGACGCGCGTGCCCAAGAACTATTTTCACGAAATCGAAGAGCCCGTTTCCCGCGATACCCGCCCGGTCGCGAAGCTGCCGCCGGAGCCTGTCATCGACATCGAGGCTGAACGCCAGAGTGCCTATGGCCGTGGCCGCGAGCATGCCGAGATGGAGATGCGCGCCCGCCATAAGGCGGAAATCGCCGCCTTGCGTGCTGAGCACGAAGCCGAGTGCGAAACGATCCGGGAAAATCTGGAAAACCAGGCGGCTGCCATCATCCACCAGCGCTTCAGCGAGATCGGCTCGCTGCTTGCGGACATGATCTCCGAGCAGACGGCCCAGGTTCTCGCGCCCATCCTGCAGGAATCATTGACCGAGAAGGCCATCGAGGCGCTCGCCGTTGCAATCCGGCATTCCGTCGATGGCGACGCGGTAAAGATCACCGTGCGCGGCCCGGCCCGGATGTTTCAGACACTCGAGGCACGTCTTTCAGACACGGAGGTGAGCTTCCGACACGTCGAGACAGACGACATCGACCTCTCCGCCGAATTCGGCGATTCCATTCTGATGACCCGGCTATCGGCCTGGGCTGATACCGTGCGGAAAGTGATAGCATGAGCGAGAGCAACAGCCATCACGGCAAAAACGAGATCATCATCATCAAGCGGCATGCGCCCGCCCATGGCGGTAGCCATGGCGGTGCATGGAAAATCGCCTATGCCGACTTCATGACCGCCATGATGGCCTTCTTCCTGGTGATGTGGCTGATCAACGCGTCCAACCCCAAGACCAAGGCGGCCATCGCATCCTACTTTAACCCGGTCCAGCTGACACAGCAGGAACCGGCGGAGAAGGGCGTCAAGGCGCCGGCGAAAGACGCAAAGGGTGAGGAAACACAGTCGCGGTCCAAGGTCGATGGCGACCAGCCGAAGAGCGGCGGATCTGCCAAGAGCGGCGAGGATGAAACTGCGACGTCTGGCGAGGAAACCAAATATTCCGACGCCGATTTCTTCGAGAATCCCTATTCTGTCCTGTCCGAGATCGCCAACGATGTCGGTCGCGAGGCCAATATCAGCTCGAAAGGGGACGGTGGTGTCTCGACGTCAGGTCCGGCGACGGGCGCAGATGGCGGTGAAGCCTATCGCGATCCTTTCGATCCGGATTTCTGGACGAAGCAGGTCGAGCTGAAGAAGATAGCCGACGCCGGATCGAGTGCCGCCGACAAGGCGGGTAATGGCGCGGCGGAAAATATCGGCAACGGCAAAAGCGATGCCATGGCAGCTGCGAACGATCCGGCAACACCCAAAGCTGCGCCGTCACCAGCGGAGAGCAAGGCTGCGACGGAACTGAAGCAGGCGATCGAGAAGGAAATCGGCGGCGCTGCCGGCAAGCTCGCCGAAGGCCTCATCGTGACGCCGACAGAAGGCGGGCTTTTGGTGTCGATCAGCGAGCAGAGCGATACGCCGATGTTCGGCCTCGGCTCCGCCGTCCCGGAGCGCGCCACGGTCCTCGCCATGGAAAAGATCGGCAAGCTGCTGTCGACCCGCACCGGTGCGATCGCCATCCGAGGCCATACAGATGGCCGGCCCTTCAAGGCGGGTGGCTACGACAACTGGCGCCTGTCGGCAGATCGTGCCCAGAGCGCCTATTACATGCTTGTCCATGGCGGTCTCGCCGAGAGCCGCGTGAGCCAGATCAGCGGCTTTGCCGACCGGCGCCTGCAGGTTCCCACGGACCCGAACGCGGCCGCAAACCGGCGCATCGAAATCCTCGTGCAAACGAACCAGGGCTAAACCATGATGAAAGCCCTCCGCACTGTTCTTCTTGGGGCCGGCACATCACTTGCCTGGCTCGCCTCGCTGTCGGCCGTTCACGCCGCAGCGGAGAAGGACGAAAACCTGCCGCCTTACAAGCTGATCCGCTCGTTGCAGCATGTGCAGGACAGCGTGGTGCATGGCGATCTCTCCTCCGCCGATATGCAGCAATTCATGCTCGGCGCCATCGAAAAGCGCCTGATGACCGCCGACCGAGACGTCTTTGCCGATCCGCGCAATGTGGACGCGGCGCTGATCTACGCGATGAGCGGCGGCAACCCGAAGACGCTCGCCTATCTTGTCAGCCGCGACATCGACGGCAATTTCGACAATCGCATCACCGATGCCCTCGGCCATTATCTCAACGGCAAAGGTGGTCTGATCGTGGAGACGATGTCGAAAACGATCGACGAGTACAAGAATGCGCCGGTCGGTCCTTATCTCTACCTCGTCTATGGCAATGCGGTCGCCCAGCAGGATCCCGGCAAGGCCGTCAAGGCCTATGACTGGGCAAGACTTGTCGCGCCGGGTACCAACATCGAAGAAGCGGCGCTGCGCCGTTCTCTCTTGCTCACCACCCGTGCCGGCAATGTCGATCAGGCATTGCGCTATTCGCTCGCCTATACCCGTCGCTTCATGACGTCGCCTTATGCCGGGCAGTTCGCGGATATTTTCGTGGAGCTTGCGGTTGCCAATTATGGCGATGCCAAGCGTCAGAAGATCGAGGAGATCCTGTCCTTCATGGACAAGCCGCGCCAGCGGGAGATCTTCCTGCGGATTGCGCGGAATGCCGCCATTGCGGGATTGAAACCCTTGACGAAGCTCGCCTCCGAGCGCGCGGCATCGCTGTCTGCTGCGGCGGACAGGGAGCCGAACGCTCTCGCTACATTCTATTCCGGTCTCGTGGATGTGCCTTCGACCGGCATTCTCGAAGCCGTCAAGGATATCGAAGCCATTCCCGATGCCGAACTCTCTCCGCGTGATCGCAGTCTGAGGGAAGCAGCCCAGGCCGTCGCACGGGAGGTGCTGCGTGCCCCGGTTCCGGAGGTTCAGGCCAGTGCCAACAGTTCAGCACAAGCCAACGCTGACATTCTGGCGTCTCAAGCGCCGTCTCCCGAAGCTCTATCGGGGTCCGGCAGCAGCGACAGCCCCTTTGCAGCCCCGGCGACGCCGTCGGCGCCGGAGGCTGCCACCATCGAGCCCGCAAAACCAGCCTCGACGGATCTCGATCCGGCGCTGGCGACGTTTCTAACGAGCGGGAAGAGTAAGCTGGGCGAGATCGACGCCCTGCTGCGGGAGGATATGTAGACATGAGATCCCTTGATGACGCGCTACCGGCAGCAAAAGCTGGCCACGCGACTGTTTCTGCCGTCAGGAGCCGCCAAAGCGAGGCGGAAGGCGGCGCAGCTTTTCGCAAAACGTTCGCCGATCTCGGCCCCGCACGGGACACGGGCGCAAAGTCGCACATTTCGGTCGCCCAGGCCAAGCCTCGCCCGGACGAGCCGGCAAATGTAACGCCATCCGATCCATCTGTACCGGCCGCGCAAGCCGGCACGTCGGATGCCGCGCAACCGCGCGCGTCAGGAATCCCTGGTTTGATGCCCTCGGAAGCAGAGGGCAAATCGGAACAGGCGCCACATGCGGCGGTCGCCCGTGGCACACCGGCGGCCACGGCTGAGACGTCCGGCGAGCCCTCCACGGCTCCTACAGTGAGGACTGACGCGCTTGCTCTATTGTCCATCGTGACGGCGGAGCAGCTGCGGGACGCAGACGGAGAAACGGTCGATCTTCCCCCGACTTCGGCCGATGAACCCATCGAGAACCGTCCGGTGCCGCCCACGAAGATGCAGGCGACGGCTGTCGGCGAGCACATCGAAGGCCAGTCTAAGCCTGCCGGCAACCCGGAGAAGGCGTCAGCGGCCACCCCATCCACAACGGCTGACACCAGACCATCTGCTGCCGCAACGCTTTCCGCCACCCTCGCTCTGAAAGCCATCAAGGCCGATCCCGAGGCCGCTCGTGCCGAAAACGTAGCGGCTTCCGCGACAGCGCCTGCAGACGAAGAGAAGAAGGTTGCAGCCGGCAAGAGCCTTGACACCCAGACGCCAGCGGCGCGGCTTCGCGTCGTAATGCCGGAACGGACTGCAGAGGCTTCTACAGTCTCGTCCGGAGTTCCCCAGAAGTCGGCTTCGGCGGCTATCCTCACGAATGCCAGTAAATGGGTAACCGCAGCGGATGAGTCCGTAGCTGGCTCAGAACCGGCAATGCAAGCGCTCGCTTCTGAAAAAGCACGTGTGACGCAGCCATCGGATGCTGTCGAGGATGTCGCTGAAAAGGTATCTGCGCAGGACGCAGAGTCGCCTCTTCAACGCCCGACACGGCAGGCGACCACCGAGATGCCGCCTGAACCTGCGGAGGAGCCCGCGGAAGCCCCCGCGCCTGTCGAAGAGGTGGATATCCGCAGCCTCATGGCAATTCTTGGTCCGGTCGTGGCTCAGCCGGTGGTGGGTGCATCCGCCAAGACTGAGAATGTCAAGGCTAAGCTCGATGCGGAGGCTGGGATGCCCGGCCTGAAGCTGGGGGGCGACAGGATCAACATGCCCATCGCCATGGCAGCGGCCGATACATCGCCGTTGCCGGCATCGACGGATGGTGCGGACCAGGTCTTCCGCTTCGCGCGGGCGGATGGCAAGTCGAGCCCGATCTCGCTGCGAGCGGATGCCGACCGACCCACTTCCAAATCATCGAACGATCAGGCGAATACCAAGGCCGAGACCGTTACGGTGCTGGATGCCAGGCGCTATCTCGGCATCGCACCGACGCTCGGCAACCAGCTGCCGATGACGGCCAACGCACAGGCCGTTGCGGCCGCGATCACGGGTAACGGCGATCCGACGCAAGCCCTTCAAACGAGTACGGGCATTGCGGGGCCGCATGGCGCTACCGGCAAGGTGGTCAATACGCTCAAGATCCAGATGCATCCGATCGACCTCGGTCTCGTCACGGCCACGCTGCGCTTGCGCGACGACGAGTTGCAGATCGATCTTCGTGTCCAGACAGGGGATGCCTACCGGCAGCTTACCAACGACCAGGATGGCATGATCAAGGCGCTTCGCGCCCAGGGCTTCCAGGTCGATCAGGTCAATATCATCTTTACGCCGCAGGACAGCGCGGCCGGTAACGATAACTCCGGGATGCCGCAGGGCAACCAGCAGCAGCCGTCGCAGAACGGACGGGATAGCCAGGGCGGCCTTGCAGCCGGCAATGGCGGAGAAGGTCGTAATGGCGGTGCAGGACAGCGGAATGCAGATGACGGGCGGACCAGACAAGACACGCTTCGTGAAACGCCTGCGGCTCCTCAGCCTGGCCTTTCTGACGAGCTCTATCTCTAGTGCTCCCATGGTCGCACAGGCCACATCCGGCTCGGATGCCGGCCTGTGTGAAAGCCAAATCGTCGCTGCGGCCGCCAAATACGGTATTCCCGAAGGGATCCTCTACTCGGTCGGGCTGACGGAAACGGGACGCAAGGGCTCGTTGCAGCCCTATGCCATGAACATCGATGGCAAGGCCGTGTTCGCATCGAGCGCTCAGGAGGTGCTGCTAAGGTTCGAAGAGGCACGGGCAGCAGGTGCAAAGCTTATCGACCTCGGATGCATGCAGATCAATTATCGCTTTCACGGAGAGAATTTTTCTTCGCCGCAAGCGATGCTCGATCCCCGCGCAAACGTCGAATACGCTGCCCGCTTCCTGGCAAATCTCCATGCCCGTCACGAGACATGGACCATGGCGGTCGCGCGATATCACGCCGGACCGAACAACGATCCCGCTCAGAAGCAATATGTCTGCCGCGTGATCGCAAATCTGGTAGCGACCGGTTACGGAAAGTGGACGCCGAACGCTGCGTCCTTCTGTCGGTAACCCCTCGTTAATAACAACCTATGCGATTTCAAATCGATGATTTCTTGCAATGCACACGTTTGTCTTTCGCCTTGGAAATAAGGCGCGTGCTATGCCCATCATTAACACGCGTTAACCTTTCCACAGAATTAATAGTTGGTGTCTCGAAATGAACCACTATATCTTGATCAAATCGGCGCGGAGGCCCTGAGCTAGTACCATTTCTACCCACCAAAAGCCTCTAATTGTGACAAGGCGCCATGATTCGTACCAATGACGTATTGGAAAACACCATACTGATTCGGAGCGGACGAATGATCGTAGTGGTTGATGAACGTGAACTTGTAAAAGATGGCTACACCTCTCTCTTCGGAAGAGAAGGCGTACCCTCCACCGGGTTTGATCCCAAGGAATTCGGCGACTGGGTTGCCACCGCCGCAGACAGCGATATCGACGCTGTCGAAGCGTTCCTGATCGGTCAGGGCGAACGGGCCATGACCCTTCCCCGCGCTATTCGCGATCGTTCCACGGCCCCGGTCATCGCCATCAGCGACACGCCGTCCCTCGAAGCCACGCTCGCCTTCTTCGACTGCGGAGTCGATGACGTCGTGCGCAAGCCGGTTCATCCCCGCGAGATCCTGGCCCGTGCAGCTGCCATTCGCCGCCGCCTGAAGTCCCTCTCGAACTACACCGATATCGGTGCGATCCGCGTCTTCTCTGACGGCCGCGATCCCGAGATCGAAGGCGATACCTTCGCGCTGCCGCGCCGCGAGCGCCGCATCCTGGAATATCTGGTCGCCAACCGCGGCCGTCGCGTTTCCAAGTCGCAGATCTTCAACGCGATCTACGGCATCTTCGACGAAGACGTCGAAGAGAACGTCGTGGAGAGCCACATCAGCAAGCTGCGCAAGAAGCTGCGCAAGAAGCTGGGCTTCGACCCGATCGATAGCAAGCGCTTCCTGGGCTACTGCATCGACTGGAGCTGAGGCTCTATCTTCTGCCCCGGTTTCTGTGGGAGCCATGGGGTCTTTCGAAAGCGAACGACGAGGGTTCGCAATCGAGAGGCGCCATGGCTCTTTCTCGTTTTAGCATGCTGATTTTCTTACGGAAATCGTACTCGATGTTTTGCTTTCGATGCTGCGGCAGGCAGCCTGAACAGGTTCACGCAAGGCTTGCTTCCTAGTGTCGCCAAGACGAACGAAACGAGGATTGGACATGAGTCTCTTTGGAATGATGCAGACCGGCGGTTCCGGCATGAACGCCCAGGCCAACCGCCTTAGCACCGTCGCGGAGAACATCGCGAATGCCAGCACCACTGGCTACAAGCGCTCATCGACGGAATTTTCCTCCTTGATCCTGCCATCCACGGGCGGAAGCTACAATTCCGGTGGCGTCGAGACGAAGGTTCGCCGCAGCATCGAGAACGAAGGCGCCACGGTCACGACGACCTCCGGTTCCGATTTGCGGATCAACGGCGAGGGCTTCTTCGTCGTATCGGACGCAACGGGCAACCCCTTCATGACGCGCGCCGGTGCCTTTACCAAAAACGAAGCCGGCAACCTGATCAATTCAGGTGGCTACGCGCTTCAGGGCTATGCCTATGTCAACGGCCAGGCGCCGACGGCCATCGCCAACAGCTTCGATGGTCTGACCAACATCAATCTGTCGTCCGGCGGCCTGACGGCAACAGGAACGACGGTTGCGGCCTTCGGTGCAAATCTGGACTCGCGGACGCCGGATAATGATCCTGCATCCACGACCTCGATGAGCGTCTACGATACGCAGGGCAATGCGCGTATCCTCGATATTTCCTATACGAAGACGGGAACCAACGCCTGGAGCGTCGCCGTGACAGATCGCGCCACCGGTGACGCGCTCGCTAACACCACGATGACTTTCGGAGAAGACGGCAGCCTGACGACCTCTCCCGTTACGCTTACTACGGCCGAGAAGACGTATGCGGGCGCGACGCTCAAAGAGATCACGATCGATCTGTCCAAGACGACCCAGCTAGGTAAAGTCTTCACTCCTGAACCTGGCGAGAAGGATGGAAACGCGCCGAGCCCGGTGGCCGGCTTCGAGATCGACAAGGAAGGTATCGTTTACGTCCGATACGAAAACAACGATCTGGATCCTCGTTATCGGCTGGCCCTTGCAACGGTCCAGAGCGTGAACAATCTCGAGCCGCAGACCGGCAACGTCTACCTGGCGGGTGCCTCATCCGGCGAGGTTTCCGTTGGTTACGCAGGTACCGGCAAGTTCGGGGGCGTCCAGGACAACGCTCTCGAAGGGTCCAACGTCGATATTGCCAACGAACTCACAGCGATGATCGAATCCCAACGCAGTTACACGGCAAATTCCAAGGTCTTCCAGACAGGCGCCGACCTTCTGGACGTGCTTGTCAACCTCAAGCGCTGATATAGAAAAGGACGGGCTCCGTCATGTCTCTCGCTTCTGCCATTACCACGGCTCAGACGATCTTCAGCAATACCGGCAAGCAGACGGCCGTCGTATCGCAGAACATCGCGAATGTCGGCAACGCCGACTACTCGCGTCGTCTCGCCATGATGGGCGTAGACACCGACGGACAGCCCTTTCTCAAATTGCAGCGCGCCCAGAACGACGCGCTGTTCAAACAGACGATTTCGAGCATCTCGGACAATGCCGGGCAGTCGAGACTGCTGTTCGGTCTTCAGCAGATCCAGTCGGCTTTTGGCGGTGCGGATTATCCGACGGCGCCATTGACCTACATGACGTCGTTCCGCGACAGCCTCCAGACGTTCAGTCAGTCGTCGGGCGGGATCACGGAGGCGAGATCCGCCATTGCGGGAGCGCGTGACGTTGCAAATGCCTTGAACGCCGCCTCCACTGTCCTCGATCAGGTCAAGGCGACGACGGACAAGGAGATCGGCGAGCAGGTCGGTCAGCTCAACGAATATCTCGCGGAATTCGAGAAGGTGAACAATACCGTCGTTGGAATGCTGGCCAATGGCAAGGATGCGAGCGATGCGCTCGACAAGCGGGACTCGCTCCTGAAGTCGATAGCCGGCATCGTTGGTATCTCGACGACTATGCGTCAGAGCATGGATACCGTCATCTATACGAGCGATGGCAGCGTGCTCTTCGAAACATCGGCGCGCAAGGTCGAACTGGCCGGCAAGGATGGCTCTTCATCCCCGCCGTTTCATGTCGAGATCGACAATGAAGAGCTGAAGCCCGGTACCGGCGGCAATACCTCGTCGCAGGGAACGCTTGCAGCTCTCTTCCAGCTTCGTGACGATATCGCACCCGTGATGCAGACGCAGCTGGACGAGATCGCCCGCGGTCTCATCGTCGCCTTCCGCGAGACGGACCAGACGCTTCCCGAGGAAAACCGGGAACCGGGATTGCCGGGTCTGTTCATCGATTCGATGAACCCGGACATGCCGGCGTCGGGCACGATATCCGCCGGTCTTGCCGGGCGCATCAAGGTCAACGCGTTGATCGATGCCAATCCCATGTTGCTGCGGGACGGCGGCTTCAACAACACGAACGGCTCGACGAACTATACTTACAATACGTCCAATCTCGCAGGCTTCAACAACCGCCTCAACGATCTCTACGACCAGATGGGCGCAGTGCAGGCGTTCGACGCCAACGCGGATATCGGCGAAACCGGTACCGTCATGAGCTACGCCTCGAATTCGATCGGCTGGATCGAGCAGCTGCGCAAGGCGGCGACATCTGCCGATGAGACCAAGGGCGCTATGCTGGCCCAGATGCAGCAGACGCTGAGCAACGAAACCGGCGTCAGTCTCGATGAGGAATTGTCGCTGATGCTCGATCTCGAGCAGTCCTACAAGGCGTCGGCAAAGCTGATGACCACGGTGGACGAAATGCTCAAATCCCTGCTGGACATGGTGAGATAAAATGAAGACGTCATTCATTTCCAACCTGGCGGTTCAGAACGCCATGCGGCTCAGCGTCCAGCGCGGGCAGACGGAAGTCGTCAAGCTCCAGCAGGAGGCGACGACGGGCGTTCATGCCGATCCGGGTGCCTCTCTCGGTTCCGGCGCGTCGCGACTGGTCAGCCTCAAGGACGAGCTGGGACGTCTGAGCAATATCAAGGACACGAACGCCCTCGTCACGCAGCGTCTCTCGACCTCGCAGCTTGCCATCGAATCGATGCGCAAGTCCGGCGAGGAAATGAACACGACGCTGGTAGGGAGCATGGGCGTCGACGACGCCTCGCGGCTGGCCAACACGAAGACGGCGATCACCTCGACGTTCAATGCGTTTTTCGTTGCCGCAAACTCGCAGTCCAACGGTGAATATCTTCTGTCCGGCCTGAATTCCGACGCCAGGCCTCTCACGCCCTACGCCGAGAACACGGCCGCCAAGCAAACCTTTGCCGATGCGTTCGCGAGTTTCAGGCAGGAGAACAACAGCAATCCTGCCAATGCCCCTATCTCGACATACAGGGACCTCTCTGCAACGCAGATGAAGGACTTCATCGATCGCAAGATCGTGCCCCTCTATGTCGGCGACACGAGCGCCGGTGAAAACGCCATTCCCGATCAGTGGATGACGGACTGGTCGCAGGCGTCGGACAAGAACATCCAGAGCCGCATTTCCGGATCCGAGATCGTTTCCACGACGACGAACGCCAACGAGGCGGGCGTCCGCAAAATGGTCCTGGCTTCCGTGATCGCCACCGAACTGCTGGCCGAGGATCTTTCCAGCCAGGCGCGTCTGGTCGTCAGCGAGACGGCCCAGAACTACACCCAGCAGGCGATATCCGGCTTGATCAGCATGGGAAGCGATCTCGGCACGTCCGAGGGGCGCGTCGGCAAGGCCAATACGTTGCTGGACTCCCAGACGAAGTTGCTCACCACCCATGTCAGCGATCTCGAAGGTGTCGATCCCTATGAGGCGACCACGCGAATGAAGGCGCTGATGACGCAGATCGAAACGTCCTACACGCTCACGTCGCGGATGCAGCAGCTGAGCTTGATCAATTTCCTCTGATGCGTAGAGGCCTTAGACAAACATGAGGGATGTCTGAATGTATCAGTTTTCGTATGCCGAGATCATGGAAGACGGCGTTGCCGACTCCAAGGATCGTGAACGGCAGGTCCTCGACCGTTCGATAGCGCTTCTTGCATCTGCCAGCCAGCAGAAGGGGTACTCCCGCGAGGCGATCGAAGCGGTGTATTACACACGGCGCCTCTGGATTCGTTTCATCGAGGATCTGCGCGCGCCGGACAATCAGCTGAACGAAGAGCTGCGTGCCAATCTTATCTCCATCGCCATCTGGATTCTGAGCGAAACCGAGAAGATCCGCAAACGCGAATCCTCGAACTTCCAGGGCATCATCGACATCACAACCATCATCAGGGATGGACTGAAATGAAAAGCACACTGCGCATCTCGCTGAAGTCGGGCGAACGTATTTTTGTGAATGGCGCCGTTCTGCGGGTCGATCGCAAGGTGGCGGTCGAGTTCCTGAACGATGTCACCTTCCTGCTCGAAAACCACGTCCTCCAGCCGGAGGATGCGACCACCCCGTTGCGTCAGCTCTATTTCATCGCCCAGATGATCCTGATCAATCCGGAAGGTGCCGAGCAGTCGACCATCATGTTCCGCAAGTCGATCGTCATGCTTCTGAACTGCTTCAAGAATGACGAGATCCTCTCCGAACTGAAGCGCGTCGACGGTCTCGTCATGCAGGGCCGCGCCTTCGACGCCCTGAAGGCGATCCGTGGTCTCTACCCGATCGAAGACAAGATCCTCAACGCTCAGGAAATGGCGCCGGCCATGATCGAACACATCCGCAAGGAGATTGCACCATGGCGGTAGCCGGTCCTGTCGGCGCTACGGCGCCCACCACCACGACGACGAACAGCACAGCCAAGGATGCGGCGACCGCGTCCACCAAGGCCAACCTCAACTATGACAGCTTCCTCAAGCTGCTCGTCGCCCAGATGAAAAATCAGGATCCGACGCAGCCGATGGACTCGACCCAGCAGATCGCCCAGCTCGCGACCTTCTCTCAGGTCGAGCAGACCATCCAGACGAACACCAATCTGGAAAGCCTGTTGCAGCGCACCTCGCTCTCGGAAGCCAACGCCGTCATCGGCAAGACAGTGACGAGCGCGGACGGCAAGACGACTGGTGTGGTGAAAGAGGTCACGCTATACTCCGACGGAATCGTTGCGCTTCTGGAAAACGGCACCAAGCTTCCCATCGGTCCTGGGGTTTCGGTTAAGTAGCGGTCTCGGTCAGGGAACTGGTCCGATCCTCCGTGGTGAAGTGATACTGCAATGAATGAGGCCGACGCTCTCGATATGGTACAGACGGCAATGTGGACGGTGGTCGTGGCATCCGGCCCGCCCGTTCTCGCCGCCATGGTCGTCGGCCTCGTCGTCGCCCTGATCCAGGCGCTGACGCAGGTTCAGGAAATGACGCTGACCTTCGTTCCGAAGATCCTTGCGGTTCTCGTAACCGTCGCCATCGCCGCGCCTTTCATCGGCTCGCAGGTCTCGATCTTCACCGACATCGTCTTCTCTCGCATCCAGACCGGCTTCTGATCCCTCCGGAGGACCATGCAAGGCCCACGCCCGGCGCCTGCCGTCCTGGCTCGCCTGCCATCCCCGCGCAAGCTTGGACGCCTAGAACTGTCGGCATATGGGGCGACAGGTATGAATGTCGCCCGCCTCTCATGACGAGACGGACATTCCGATGGCACAACCTCCTGCAATAGTCATTCCCAAGATCGCGCCGAACGGGCGCGATGTCGGCTTCGCGCTCGGCATCGTCGCGATCCTGTCGATCCTCTTTCTGCCGATCCCGCCGTTCCTGATCGATATGGGGCTGGCCTTCTCCATCGCCTTCTCCATTCTTATCCTGATGGTATCGCTCTGGATCCAGCGGCCGCTCGATTTCTCGTCCTTCCCGGTCATCCTGCTGATTTCGACCATGATCCGCCTCGCGCTGAACATCGCGACCACGCGCGTCATTCTCTCGCACGGACACCAGGGGCACGACGCCGCCGGCAGTGTCATCGCGGGCTTTGCCAGCCTGGTCATGTCCGGCGACTTCGTGATCGGTCTGATCGTCTTCCTCATCCTGATCACGGTGAACTTCATCGTCATCACCAAGGGTGCCACGCGTATCGCGGAAGTCGGCGCCCGCTTCACCCTCGATGCCATTCCCGGCAAGCAGATGTCGATCGACGCCGACCTTTCGGCGGGCCTGATCAACGAGAAGGAAGCGCAGCACCGCCGGCGCGAACTGGAGGAGGAAAGCTCCTTCTTCGGCTCCATGGACGGTGCCTCGAAGTTCGTGCGCGGCGATGCGGTCGCGGGTCTTCTCATCACCGGCATCAACGTGTTCGGCGGCATCATCATCGGCTATTTCCGCCACGGCATGTCCATCGGCGAAGCAGCGGACGTGTTCGTCAAGCTTTCGGTCGGTGACGGTCTGGTTTCGCAGATCCCGGCCCTGATCGTCTCGCTCGCGGCCGGCCTTCTCGTGTCGCGCGGCGGCACCTCGGGTTCTACCGACCAGGCGGTCGTCGGCCAGCTCAGCAACTATCCCCGCGCGCTGATGGTGGCGGCCAGTCTGCTGGCCATGCTGTCCATTATCCCGGGTCTGCCCTTCATTCCCTTTGCCACGCTCGGCATCGGCATGGCCGCCATGGCCTACGTCATCCCGCGCCGTGCGGCGGCCGCAAGCCAGCTGAAGCGCGAGCAGGATTTGCAGACGGCGGCCCAGGTCAAGGATTCCGAGAAGGACAGCGTCAAGTCCGTCCTCAAGACCGCGGAAATCGAGCTGCTGCTCGGCAAGCAGGTCTCGACGCGACTGCTCGGCGCCCATCAGGAACTCGCCTTCCGCGTCGGCAAGATGCGCCGCAAGTTCGCCAGCCAGTACGGGCTCATCGTTCCCGAGATCAAGGTCTCCGACGACATCGCCGTGCCGGACAAGGCCTATCACATCCGCGTCCACGGCACGACGATCGCATCGAACACGGTGCGTGTCGGCGAAGTCATCGTCGTCACCGGCGGTGGCCGGCGCCCGACGGTTCCCGGCGACGATATCCGCGAGCCCGCCTTCGGCATGCCCGCGGTCTCGATCCTCGAAACCTTCACCGAAGACCTCAAGCGCGAGGGCTTCCACCCGATCGACAACGTTTCCGTCGTGCTCACGCATCTGTCGGAAGTCATCCGCAACAACCTGCCGCAGCTGCTGTCCTACAAGGACGTCAAGATCCTCATCGAGCGTCTCGACCCGGAATACCGCAAGCTCGCAGACGAAATCTGCACCTCGCACATGTCCTATTCGGGTCTGCAGGCCGTGCTGAAGCTGCTCCTTGCCGAGCGCGTCTCCATCCGCAACCTGCACCTGATCCTCGAAGCCGTCGCCGAACTCGCCCCGCACGTTCGCAAGACCGAGCACATCGTCGAGCACGTTCGGGTCCGCATGTCGCAGCAGCTGTGCGGTGACCTCTCCGACAATGGAACGCTGCGCGTGCTGCGGCTTGGCAACAAGTGGGACATGGTTTTCCACCAGGCGCTCAAGCGGGATGCCAAGGGCGATATCGTCGAGTTCGACATCGATCCGCGTCACCTCGAAGAGTTCAGCGAGGAGGCGACCCGCGTGATCCGCGAGCATCTGGATCGCGGCATGCCGTTCGTGCTGGTATCTTCGCCCGAATCCCGCTCTTATGTGCGCATGATTATCGAACGCCTGTTTGCCACATTGCCGGTCCTCAGCCATGTCGAGCTCGCAAAGGGCATCGAGATCAAGATCATCGGCTCCATTTCATGATAACAGACCCGGAAGGCACTGTGCTGGCGCTGTTTGCGGCGTTCTGCCGTATCGGCGCCTGCATCATGGTCATGCCGGGTTTCTCGTCGGCGCGTGTCTCGGTCCAGATCCGCCTTTTCGCGGCGGTCGCGATATCCATGGCGATCCTGCCGCTGATGTGGAACGATATCTACCCGCAGATCTCGGGCAAAGGTCACACCTATATCTACATCATCACGACCGAGATCGTCATCGGCAGCGTGATCGGCCTCATCGCCCGCTTCTACGCGCTGGGCCTTCAATTCGTCGGCACGGTGCTGACCATGATGATCGGCTTTACCGCGCCGCCGGCCAGCGACGTGCTCGAAGATTCCTCGGAAAACCAGGTAACGAACATGATCTCCTTTGCGGGGCTCATGGTGCTCTTCATGCTCGATTTCCATCATGTGATCTTCGAGTCGATTTTCGACAGCTACAGGGCCATGCCGCTTGGCGTCGGGTTCGATCCGCAAGGCATCCTGATCACGATGACCAATGCGCTGGAAATGACCTTCATGATCATGCTGCGCCTGTCGAGCCCGTTCATCATCTACGGCCTGCTCTTCAACGTCGCGCTCGGCATGGTCAACAAGCTGGCGCCGCAGATGCCGCTCTACTTCATCTCCGCACCCTATCTCATCATGGGCGGGTTGTTCCTTCTCTATCTGGGCATCGCCGCCATGCTGCGGCTTTTCGCCGATGGCTTCGCCGTCGTCATGCAGGGGATATAGACATGGCCGGAAACCGCTCCGACAAGCTGAAGCGCCTCGTCGCCGTCCAGCGCCATCTCGAACAGATGGCGGAAAACGAGCTTTCCGAAACCGCCCGCCAGCGCCGCGAGCTTGCCACCACGATCGACGTCGTGGCGGATGCCATGGGCTCGGCCAAGCCCCTCCATGCCATGTTCTCCGGCCACTACGCATCTCAGCTCGGCCGTCTCGCGCAGAAGGACCAGATGCTCGAAGGCATTCAGCAGGTGCACGAGGCGCGCGTGCTCAAGGAGCGGGCAAAGGGCGACCGGCTGGCCGAGCATATGAAGGATGCCCGCGCGCTCGAGGAGCGGGCGGAAGCGGACGATGCCATCTACGATCTCATCGACCAGCACGTCATGCATGGCGCGCCAGCTTCCGGTAAGCTTGACCACTCATAGTGGCCCCGGTCGGCAGGATGCGACGTCTTCGTTTCGTCCGGCCAAATATCTGATTTTCATCACGGAATGCATCCGCTCTTCAGCGGGCTGCAAGCTGTATGGCGAAGGAAAGCAACCGGATGGCCATTTCCCCTCCGACCGATCTGGTGATGGATGTCCTGCGCGCGGCCGATCCGACGCAGGTCAAGGAAGCCCAGGCGCGTCTGCAGTCCAACCGGGCAGCCTTCCGCGCTTCGAGCCTTGCAGAGACCGGCAACGGCTTTGCCAACACAGTCGCGATCCTCGACCAGAGCCGGAGCGGCTCCGGTCTCGGAAATATCGACAATCGCGCCGAGCCGAAAAAAGTGCCGGAAACCTATCGCAAGTTCGAGGCCATGGTGCTCCAGAACTTCGTGAAGTCGATGATGCCAAGCAATAGCGAGGACGTCTACGGCAAGGGCACCGCCGGTGACATCTGGAAGAGCATGATGGCCGAGCAGATCGGTAACGTCATGGCCAAGGGCGACGGCGTCGGCATAGCCGCAAGCATGGTGGCTGACGGTGCCGGCGGCACGAGCATGACCAACCGCGTCAGCGCGCAGCTCGATGGCAATAGCAGCAACATGGCCCAGAGCATGGTGCAGGAATATCAGCGCAAGGCGCTGGACGGCGTCCTGGCGAGCGACGCTCTGTCCTCGACAGGCAGTACGGAATAAAAAGACGACTGGCCCGAAAGGGCCGGCGTCGCGACGCGAACGGGCGGCCGCCATCTTTCGATGCCCGGCTGCCGGGAGAGTTTCATGTTTCGCAGGTGGCGTCATTGGGCTGGCCCGATGGCGATACGCGCGGAAAATCAGGAATGCAGGCGCAGGGTGAGCGGCGAAATCCACCCGGGCGCATTGTCAAGACGGGAGACGTTCTATGGAAATTCAGGCTTCGGGCGATGTGCGGGTCCGCAACATTCTGGGTCGGCTCGAGATGATCCTCGACAATGAGAACGCCCGCATCGGCGTCGATCCCAGCTTCGATCTCAAGGCGTCCAACCTGCGCAAGAGCCGGTGCCTTTATGAGCTGACCATGCTCAACCGCAAGCAGACGCCGACCGACATATCCCCGTCCTACCTGTCGCAGGCCAAGCATATCCGCAACAAGCTGGCGACCAATTCCGAGAAGGTCGAAGCCCATCTGGAGGCTTGCCGCTCGGTGGTCGAGCTGTTGAAGACCGTGGCGCAGGATGCCGATGCCGATGGCATCTATTCCGAAGAACAATACCGTTACGGCGCGATGTCATGATCAAGCTTCTTCTCACCGGCGTCTGGGTCGCAGGTATCACGCTCGGATCGGTCTATGTCTCGATGCGTCACGCCTCCGCACCGGTGGAATCCAGTGAGGAGCAGGCTCGGCTCGCCGTGCAGGAATACGTTCCCGGCGAGCTGATCACGGTTCCCGTGCTCCGCGATGGCGGCGTGCAGGGATATTTCCTGACGAAGCTCTCTTTCGCCGTGGACAAGACGAAGGTGAAGACGCTGCCGGTTCCTTTGAAGGAGACCGTCACCAACGCGCTGTTCGACATCCTCGTCGGCAAGCAGCTGATCAATGTCGAGGACAGCAAGTCCTTCGATCTCGCCAATTTCAAGTCTGTCGTGAAGGCGGGCCTGAACGAGGAGATGAAGGATGAGGTGATCTTCGAGGTGCTGGTCGAGCAGCTGGAATATCTTTCCAAGGCCGATGTCGCGCGCGTTGCCAATCGCGAGACCCGCAAGCAGCCGCAGCCCGTCGCGATCGTCGACCGCAACGGCAACACCGCACACGACGTCATACCCGGTGCGGCCGAAAAGGCAGCTGCCGGCCATTGAGCCGGTGGAGGTGAGTCTCCCTCCCGTCACCGGCCTGTATCGCCTTGAAACGATCGCATGGCCATCGCCGAGGGGGAAATATCGTTTCCCCGGTTGTTATCCTTGCTCTTGCTCGCCTTTTCGCGGGATCGTCGTAAACGGATCCTGAATTCCGGAAAAGGCTTTTGATTGAATGGTTTAAACGCGATTTCAGACCGCTTTGCTAATGTGCCGTCAATTGATCCGAGGATCGTGACCGCACAGGCATCCGGGACCATCCGTCTCGTCACGGCCCGCTCCGTTTCCGCTTGACCGCGGCGACGGGCGAGAGCCGCGACAAGCGAATGAGGAGGATGCTCTTACGGCGCGATGCTTCTTGATGGAGGATTGCCCGCATGAAATATTTTCCGCCCGTCTCGATCCAGCCGTCCCACCGCGATATTCTGGACCTCGCGGTCTGTGATTTCGACTGGGAGGAAGCCTTTACTTTCGTGGACGAGGTTGCCTCCTTGCCAATCGGGCAGACGATCATTTCCTTCCTGAATGCCAACAACGCCAACTACATGATGCACGACCCGGACTATCGAGCGATTCTGGAGCGGCATGTCGTGCTGCCGGATGGCCATGGCGTCGATATTGCCTCCAAGATCTTCCATGGGAAGCCGTTTCCTGCCAACCTGAACGGCACCGATTTCGTGCCCGCGATGCTGACCTATATGCGCACGCCTCGCCGCGTCGCCATGGTGGGCGCTCGCCCTGATGTTCTGCAGCGGGCGGCCGAGAATTTTTCCAAGCACACGCCCTGGCACACATTCATCCCGGTATCGGACGGCTACTTCGATCTGTCGGACTCCGACGCCGTCATGGCGAAGGTCCGCAAGGCGAGACCCGACATCCTGTTGATCGCCATGGGCACGCCGCGTCAGGAAAAGTGGATCGATCGCCATGTCGGTCCGGGACATGCCCGGCTTGTGCTCGGAGTGGGCGCGCTGTTCGATTTCATCGCTGGCGAAGTGCCGCGTGCGCCCGAATCCATCCGTCGCATGCGCCTGGAATGGCTCTACCGCATGACCATCGAGCCGCATCGCCTGTGGAAGCGCTACGTCATCGGCATCCCGGTCTTCCTGCGTTTCGTGCTCTGGCGCAAGCTGATCGGACCGCGGACGACACGCACCCAGCCGGCCCAGCGCAGGATCACGTCGCAGTAAAGATCCGCCACGACGTTCCACCGTGAGCGAAAACGGTGCACCGGAGAGCGATCTTCCGGTGCAGGCGCATGTCGGCCTTGAAATCCTCGCGAAGAACAGCTTAGGACGCATTGAGGCGACCTGCCGGCGTTCGCGCCCTATATGTCCCTCTGCACGAACCACATCCGCGAGGGCCTGATGAGCACCGTTATCGATGGAAAGACTGTAGCCGCCTCCGTTCTCGACCGCGTCAAGACGGCGGCTCGCTCGCTGGAGGACAGTCACCGCGTCAAGACCGGGCTTGCGGTCGTCATTGTCGGTAATGATCCGGCCAGCCACACCTATGTCTCCTCGAAAAGCCGGATGGCCAAGGAGTGCGGCTTCGTTTCCGTGCAACATACGCTACCGGAAGAAACCACCCAGGAAGATCTCGCCGCCATCGTGGATCGGCTCAATGCCGATCCCGCGATTCACGGAATTCTCGTGCAACTGCCGTTGCCGCCGCATTTCGATGCCGATACGATCATTCAGTCGATCCGACCGGAAAAGGATGTGGACGGACTGAACGTCGTCAATGCCGGCAAGCTCGCGACCGGCGATCTCGAGGGGGGCCTCGTCTCCTGCACGCCAGCCGGCGCGATGGTCTTTGTTCGCCAGACACACGGCGCCGATCTTTCGGGCCTGAATGCCGTCGTCATCGGACGCTCCAACCTGTTCGGCAAGCCGATGGCCGCCTTGTTGCTCGCTGCCAATGCGACCGTGACGGTTGCACATTCGCGCACACGGGACCTGGCCGGCGTCTGCCGCAATGCGGATATTCTCGTGGCCGCGGTCGGCCGGCCGGAAATGGTCAAGGCGGATTGGGTGAAACCCGGCGCCACCGTCATCGATGTCGGCATCAACCGCATTGCTGCGCCCGAGCGCGGGGAGGGGAAGACCCGCCTCGTCGGCGACGTCGCCTTTGACGAATGCAGCCAGGTCGCTGCCACCATCACGCCGGTTCCCGGCGGCGTCGGGCCGATGACCATCGCCATGCTGATGGCCAATACGGTCATCGCGGCCCACCGCGCCGCCGGCGCGAACGTGCCGAGCTTCTAAGCTTCCACGGACCGCGTCTGCGGCCGTCAGCCGTGAGAGTGACAGTTCCGCGGTGCCGGCTTGGTCGAGTCCCGGATGATCAGCTCGGCCTTCCACACCTCGTGTTCCAGAGCGTCTTCCGGGTTCAGCACACGAGTGATCAGTCGTTCGGCAACCCGGGCACCCGCAGCGCGAAGCGACGACTGTGTCGTCGTCAGCGGCACGTTGAAATGCTCCGGCTTCAACAGCGGCAGCACGTCGTCATGCGCAATCAGGGAAACGTCGTCTCCGACCCTCAGACCGGCACGCGAGAGAGCTCTGACGACGCCGACCGCCATGACCGTACTGGAACAGAGAATGGCGGACGGCGGCCGGGCATCGGCGAGGAAGGCCGTGGTTGCCCGAAAGCCGTGTTCGTCGGTCATGAAATTATGGGCAATCAGAACGTCCTGCGTCTCCAGCCCGGCATCCTGCAGGGCTGCCAGCATGCCCGCCTTGCGGCGCATGGCGAACGTCAGATGCTCCTGTCCGTTGATGAGCGCGATGCGTCGATGCCCGAGCGAGATCAGCAACGTCGTCGCCTCGTAGAAGGCGCCCTCGTTGTCGATGTCGAGGAAGGGGTAGTCCTCGCCCTGGCCGATCGCCCGGCCGTGCACAAGGTACGGGATCGGCAAGGAGCGCAGCATCTCGATTCGCGGATCGTCGCGACGCACGGAGGCGATGAACAGGGCGTCGACATTGCCGCTGGCCGCCAGCCGCCGAAAGGTCGTTTCTTCCTCTTCCGGCGCGCTGGGATTGATGACGAAGTGAAAGTCGTGGCGGACGGCGGCTTCCCCGAGACCTGTCAGAAAGGCGCTGAAATGCACGTCCGCATCGATATCGGGAGCAACGGTCATCACGAGGCCGATCGAGGCGGCGCGCCCGGTCGCCAACCTTTGCGCGACGCGGTTCGGCCGATAGCCTGTATCATGCACGGCCTGAAGCACACGCTCGCGCGTTTCCGCATTCACCTCCGGATAGCCGTTCAGCGCCCGGCTGACCGTCGTCTGCGACAGGCCAAGCATCTCGGCCAGCTGTCTAAGATTGACGACCATCTCCAACCCCCGCCAAAGCGCTTCGATATCCTGCTCAAAGCGGTATGATCGGTCATTATCACCGAAGCTTCGACTGCGCAAAACCGTTTATATCTTCTTGCGCTGCGAAACGTTGCTGCATTGCAAATTAACGACTTACGATGGACGAAGCCGTGAAACCTCTTGACTTGCCGCCTCTACCAATGATTTCTTACGCTTCTCAAAGCGCTTTGAGAGAGAATGTCGATTGAACATGCGTATCGAGGTGCAGCGGTTTTTCGGGAGGAAACACGTGAAGACCAAATTGATTCTGGGCGCAGCTGCGCTTGCTCTTTTCGCAGGAACTGCTTCGGCTGCGGAGTTGAAGTTCAAGCCCGGCGAAGACGCCAAGTTCAACTGGAAGAGCTATGAGGACTTCAAGTCCGGGCATGACCTCAAGGGTCAATCACTGACCATCTTCGGTCCGTGGCGTGGCGAAGACCAGGTTTTGTTCGAAGCGGTGCTCGATTACTTCCGTGACGTCACCGGTGCCGACGTAAAATATTCATCGTCTGAGAATTACGAGCAGCAGATCGTTATCGACACGCAGGCGGGTTCGCCGCCGGATGTCGCGATCCTGCCCCAGCCGGGTCTCATCGCCGATCTCGCCTCGAAGGGCTATCTGACGCCTCTCAGCGAGGGTACGGACAAGTGGCTCCTCGACAATTACGCCGCCGGCCAGTCCTGGGTCGATCTGTCGACCTATGCCGGCAAAGACGGCCAGAAAGCGCTTTACGCGTTTCCCTACAAGATCGACGTCAAGTCGCTCGTCTGGTACGTGCCCGAAAACTTCGAGGATGCGGGCTATGAAGTGCCCAAGACCATGGAAGAGCTGAAAGCCCTGACCGACAAGATCGTGGCCGATGGCGGCACGCCCTGGTGCATCGGTCTCGGTTCGGGCGGCGCGACCGGCTGGCCGGCGACCGACTGGGTCGAGGACATGATGCTGCGCACGCAGCCGGCCGACACCTACGACAAATGGGTCTCGAACGCTATTCCGTTCAATGATCCCGCCGTCGTCGGCGCGATCGACGAGTTCGGTTTCTTTGCCAAGAACCCCAAATATGTCGATGGCGGCACGCAGGCGGTCTCGTCCACCGACTTCCGCGACAGCCCCAAGGGCCTCTTCGCGTCTCCACCGAAGTGCTACCTGCACCATCAGGCGTCCTTCATTCCGTCCTTCTTCCCGGAAGGCACAAAGGTCGGTGAAGATGCGGACTTCTTCTACATGCCGCCCTATGCCAGCAAGCCGGATCTCGGCAACCCGGTTCTCGGTGCCGGCACGCTCGCCATGATCACCAAGGACACGCCGGCTTCGCGCGCCTTTCTCGACTTTCTGAAGACGCCGATCGCGCATGAGGTCTGGATGGCCCAGTCGAGCTTCCTGACGCCCTACAAGGGTGTCAATCTCGATACCTACGCCAACGCGCCGATGAAGAAGCAGGGTGATATTCTCCTCAATGCGACCACGTTCCGCTTCGACGGCTCGGACCTGATGCCTGGCAAGATCGGCGCCGGCGCCTTCTGGACCGCCATGATCGACTATGTCGGCGGCAAGCCGGCAGCCGATGTGGCGACCGACATCCAGAAGTCCTGGGACAGCATCAAGTAACGATCGCTTCGCAACGTAGCGCCACCTGTCATCATGTCAGGTGGCGCTCGGTGATCGAAGATCGTGACAATGGCCGGCCGCGCCGCGGCTCCTGCATCTTCCGGAAGTGTCAATCGCTCCTCGGAATGATGCAGCAGGTATAAAGCGTTACAGCGAATGGACGTGCGCACTGATGACGCGTCGCGCTGTAAAGGGGGGAACATGCAGCAATTGTTGATGGCTGTGATAACGATGGTGGCCGGCGTCCTCGCCTGCGCCGCCTACTTCTACGGAACGAACCTGATCCTCGATCTGATTTTTCCGTCGAAGGGTCGATCCGGCGCCAAGGCATCGCGCAACCTGCGCATCAGCAACGCCATCCGCCCCTGGCTCTTCCTGTTTCCCGCGCTTTTCGCCATGACGATCTACCTGATCTATCCGGTCTTCGAATCCGTCTGGCTCTCGTTCCACGATCGCACGGGGCAGACCTTCGTCGGCGGCGCCAATTATGTCTGGATGTTCAACGACGGCGAGTTCCGCCAGTCGATCTTCAATAATTTTCTCTGGTTGCTGGTCGTCCCGGCGCTCGCCACCTTCTTCGGCCTGATCATCGCGGCCCTGACCGACCGTATCTGGTGGGGCAACATCGCCAAGACGCTGATCTTCATGCCTATGGCCATCTCCTTCGTCGGCGCATCCGTCATCTGGAAATTCATCTACGACTACCGCGCGGCCGGCACCGAGCAGATCGGTCTGCTGAACGCCGTCGTCACCGCTTTCGGCTTCGAACCGCAGGCGTGGATGACCATCCCGCTCTGGAACAACTTCTTTCTGATGGCGATCCTCGTCTGGATCCAGACCGGTTTTGCCATGGTCATTTTGTCGGCAGCGCTGCGCGGCATCCCGGAGGAAACGGTCGAAGCGGCGGTGATCGACGGGGCCAACGGCTTCCAGATCTTCTTCAAGATCATGATCCCGCAGATCTGGGGAACCATTGCCGTGGTGTGGACGACCATCACCATCCTCGTGCTCAAGGTCTTCGACATCGTGCTCGCGATGACCAACGGGCAGTGGCAGACACAGGTTCTGGCCAATCTCATGTTCGACTGGATGTTCCGGGGTGGCGGCGATTTCGGCCGCGGCGCGGCGATCGCCGTCGTCATCATGCTTCTCGTCGTGCCCATCATGGTCTGGAACATCCGCAATGCTGCCAAAGAGATGAAGGGACACTGAGATGATCGCATCGAAACGCTCCTCGCTCGTTCTCTTCGTCCATCTCTCCGTGCTTCTGCTGGTCATCCTCTGGACGATCCCGACGGCAGGCCTCCTCATCTCGTCTCTGCGCGACAAGGACCAGCTGGCCGTGTCAGGCTGGTGGACGGCGCTGTCCACCTCCAGTCAGAACCTGACCGTGCGGGCACCAGGGCCGGAAGCGCAGCAGCAGCGGGACGGCAAGTTCGTCATTTCAGGCAATGTGCTCGACAATCCCGGCGCCAAGGTTTCCGCATTCGGCTTTCGCACGCAGGAGCCGGCAGCCTTCGAACCTGGCCAGACCGCGACGCTCAGCGATGGCGAGCGGTTGACCGTTCAGGAGGACGGAGCGTTCGAGATCGTTTCCGACGTCGCCATGGAGGGTTCGCGCGGCCAGCGTATCTTCGTTCAGGCGGCCGTACCCTCGCGCTTCACCTTCGACAATTACCGGGAGGTCCTGAACGCGGAAGGCATTGGCGCGTCGTTCATCAACTCGCTGACGGTCGCCATCCCCTCCACGATCATCCCCATCCTCGTTGCGGCGTTTGCAGCCTATGCACTCGCCTGGATGCCGTTTCCCGGCCGCACCATCCTCATCGCCGTCGTCGTCGGCCTGCTGGTCGTGCCGTTGCAGATGTCGCTGATCCCGCTGCTCAAGCTCTACAACGGTGTCGGCGCCTTTCTCGGCCTGCCGGCCAAAACCTATGTCGGGATCTGGCTCGCGCATATGGGCTTCGGCCTGCCGCTCGCCATCTATCTGCTGCGCAACTACATGGCGGGCCTGCCGCGCGAGATCATGGAGTCCGCCCGCGTCGATGGGGCGAGCGACTTCGACATCTTCGTGAAGATCATCCTGCCGCTGTCGTTTCCCGCGCTGGCCTCCTTTGCCATCTTTCAGTTCCTGTGGACGTGGAACGACCTGCTCATCGCCATGGTCTTCCTGGGCACCGGCAATAACGAACTGGTGCTGACCGGTCGCCTCGTCAATCTGCTGGGTTCGCGCGGCGGAAACTGGGAAATCCTGACGGCATCGGCCTTCATCACCATCATCATTCCGCTGATCGTCTTCTTCAGCCTCCAGCGCTACCTCGTGCGCGGCCTGCTGGCGGGATCGGTCAAGGGCGGCTGATAACCGACAAGACGACCTGAACCCATCGTCTCCCGAACCCCGTCCAAGGACCCATCCATTCCCATGAGCCTGTCCCCTCTCCAGAGCATGAACGAACAGACCTCTGCCCTGCTGTCTACCGACCGCGACTGGTGGCGAGGCGCCGTGATCTATCAGATCTATCCGCGCTCCTATCAGGACAGCAACGATGACGGCATCGGTGATCTCAAGGGGATTGCGCGCCGGCTGCCCTATATCGCCTCGCTGAATGTCGATGCCATCTGGATCTCACCCTTCTTCACGTCGCCGATGAAGGATTTTGGCTACGACGTCTCGAACTACAATGGTGTCGATCCGATCTTCGGCCTGCTGTCCGACTTCGACGATCTGATCGCTGAAGCGCATCGTCTGGGAATCCGGGTCATGATCGACCTCGTGCTCTCTCACACGTCGGACCAGCACCCGTGGTTCGCCGAAAGCCGCTCCAGCCGCTTCAATCCCAAGGCGGACTGGTACGTCTGGTCGGACTCCAAGCCGGACGGCACGCCGCCCAACAACTGGATGTCGATTTTCGGCGGGTCTGCATGGCAGTGGGACCCGACGCGCCTGCAATATTACATGCACAACTTCCTGACCTCGCAGCCCGACCTCAACCTGCACAATACCGAGGTTCAGGATGCGCTGATATCGGTCGAGCGGTTCTGGCTGGAGCGCGGCGTCGATGGCTTCCGGCTCGACACGATCAACTTCTACTTCCATGATGTGGAGCTGCGCGACAACCCGGCGCTGGCACCCGAGCGCCGCAATGCCAACACGGCACCGGCTGTGAATCCCTATAACTATCAGGAACATATCTACGACAAGAACCGCCCGGAAAACATCGCCTTCCTCCAGCGCTTCCGCGCTGTCATGGACGAGTATCCCGCCATTGCCGCAGTCGGCGAGGTGGGCGACAGCCAGATAGGTCTCGAAATCGCCGGCCAGTACACATCCGGCGGCGACAAGATGCACATGTGCTACGCCTTCGAATTTCTTGCCCCGGACCCGCTGACGCCGGCCCGCGTCGCGGAGGTCCAGCACGCCTTCGAGCGTGCCGCACCGGAGGGCTGGGCCTGCTGGGCGTTCTCCAACCACGATGTCGTGCGCCATGTCTCCCGCTGGGGGCAAGGCGTTGCGGATCACGACGCGCATGCGAAATTCCTCGCCAGCATGCTGATGTCGCTGCGCGGTTCCGTCTGCATCTATCAGGGCGAGGAACTGGCGCTGACCGAGGCCGACCTTGCCTTCGAGGATCTGCAGGACCCCTACGGCATCCAGTTCTGGCCCGACTTCAAGGGACGCGACGGCTGCCGCACGCCGATGGTCTGGGATGCCGATGCGTCCAACGGCGGGTTTGGCGATGGTCGCCCCTGGCTGCCGGTCCCGCCCGAGCATCTGACGCGTGCCGTTTCGGTGCAGGAGCAGGACATGCGCTCCGTCCTCCACCACTACCGCCGCTTTCTCGCCTTCCGCCGTCAGCACAAGGCGTTGGCCAAGGGCGAGTTCGCATTCAAGCCGTATGCGGCGCCGATCCTTGGCTTCGAACGGACCCATGGAAACGAGACGCTCATCTGCCTCTTCAACATGAGCGGAGAGACGGTTTCGGTCGAACGGCCAGCCGAGCGGCTTGAGGTTTTGACCGGCCATGGCTTTGCCTCGGAACTTGGCGACAACAGCATTACATTGCCCGCCTGGAGCGGTTTTTTCGCGCGGATCGTCTGACGATCAAGATGGAAGTGAACAGGGAGGGACACATGTCCGGACTGGAACTACGCAAGATCCGCAAATCCTATGGCGCCGTGGATGTCATCCACGGCATCGATCTCACGATCGAGAAGGGGGAGTTCATCGTCTTCGTCGGCCCGTCCGGCTGCGGAAAATCGACGCTGCTGCGCATGATCGCCGGGCTCGAGGAGATCACCGGCGGTGAGATGTTCATCGAGGGCGAGAAGGTCAACGATACCCCGCCATCCAAGCGCGGCATCGCCATGGTGTTCCAGTCCTATGCGCTCTACCCGCACATGACGGTCTACGACAACATGGCCTTCGGCATGCGCATCGCCAAGGAAAGCAAGGAGGAGATCGACCGGCGCGTCCGTGCCGCTGCCGACATCCTGCAACTCACGCAATATCTGGACCGTTTGCCGAAGGCGCTCTCCGGCGGTCAGCGCCAGCGCGTCGCCATCGGTCGCGCCATCTGCCGTGATCCCAAAGTCTTCCTGTTCGACGAGCCCCTGTCGAACCTCGATGCGGCGCTGCGTGTCGCTACCCGCATCGAGATCGCCCGTCTGAATGAGCAGATGGCCGATACGACCATGATCTACGTCACCCACGATCAGGTAGAGGCGATGACGCTCGCGGACCGCATCGTCGTGCTTTCCGGCGGCCATATCGAGCAGGTCGGCCCGCCGCTCGAACTCTACGAGCGTCCCGCCAACCTCTTCGTCGCCCGGTTCATCGGCTCGCCCGCCATGAACATCATACCCGCCCGGATCGTCGCAACTGGCGCCCAGACGACGGTTGAACTCGTTGGCGGCAAGCGCGATATCCTCGATATACCCACGCCCGAAACTGAGAGCGGCCGGCAGGCCAGCTTCGGCGTCCGCCCGGAAGATCTCCAGATCACCACCGGCGACAGCTTCCTGTTCGAGGGTACCGTCTCCATCGTCGAGGCGCTCGGCGAAGTCACCCTCCTCTACATCGAAGGCCTCGTACCCGACGAACCCATCATCGCCAAACTCTCAGGCATCCAGCCCTTCAAGCGGGGAGAACGGGTGCGGTTCACGGCGGAACGGGCAAAGCTGCATCTGTTCGACGGGGAGGGGAAGACGTATCGGCGGTGACATGGCAGAGAGACGATCGTTCAATTCCATGAGGGATTGCTGATGAAGTGGTTGTCGCCTATTGGTGGGTGACCGTGAAGGAGAGCCCGGATGACCGTAGAACTCGCAAGGCAAATAAGCTCCGTTGCAGCACTCGATGGTGTCTTTCACCTTCGGTCCGGTCAGGTTTCGAACCGCTACTTCGACAAGTATCGCTTTGAAGGAAACCCCGGACTGCTCAAGGCCTTGGCCAAAGCCATGTCAAATCTGTTGCCGTCCGATACGGACATCATCGCCGGACTGGAGCTTGGCGGCATCCCGCTGGTTACCGCTCTCTCGCTGGAGACAGGCTTACCCGCAGCGTTTATCCGTAAAACTGCGAAGACCTACGGAACATGTCGCGCAATCGAGGGGCAGGACGTTTCCGGCAAGCGCATCACGTTCATAGAAGATGTCATCACCACGGGTGGAGCCGTCGCGGATGCATATCGCCTGGCAAGGGAGCAGAACGCGACGGTTAGCGCCGTAGTGTGCGCCATTTGGCGTGGAGAGGGTAATCCTTCTATTGCAGGCCTCCCCGATCTGCCTGTTTTTCCGGTTTTCACCCGGGCAGATCTTGAACAGACGGTCTGAGGCCAAGCCGCTGTTAAGCCGCATCCCGAACGAGAACATCGACGTGCAGCCCTACTCTTACAAGCAGGGTCACCAGAACGTCGATCGAAAACAACGAGATTTTCCCTCGCATAAGATCCGAAACACACTGTTGGGTCACTGACAGCCGGTCTGCGGCTTCGACCGTCGTCCAGCCCTCTGCGCGGATATGATGCTCAAGTGCCGCCATTAGTTTCGATCGAAGCTTCAGGTTCTCGGCTTCAGCGGGGTTATCCTCTATCGCATCCCAGACATTTGCAAATGTTTCATTCATCATGGATCAAGTTCCCTGACCAGATCGCGATAGCGTTGCGTCGCCGTGCCCAAGTCCGTCTTGCCTGTCTTTTGTGTCTTCTTCTGGAAACAATGTAGCACGTAAACAGCATCCGCAAACCGGGCGACATAGATCACACGGAAAGCGCCGGATTCATCTCTTATTCTGATTTCCTGGACACCCTTGCCGATGGACGGCATGGGCTTCCAGTCAGAGGGCGGATGTGCGTTCTGCACTTTCTCAAGTTGATAGCCGGCCTCACGCCTGACCGTATCGGGAAAGGCCCGCAGATCTCGGAGACTGTTACCGCAAAACGTGAGAACCTTCATTTCTAAAATATACAACGCCCGGATATTTTAGAAAGTTGGATCAGAGAGACTCAATGAAAAAACACGCTCGCCCCGTGTTCCGCAGCACCCGTCATCGCCCGAAATGGTGCGAACAACTCCCGGCCCATGCCGAATTCATTGCCGTCCAGATCCGCTTCGGCCGGTGCTCGCGCGGCGAGTTCGGTGTCTGACACCAGCACGTTGATCTCACCGGTCGTGGCGTCGAGGCGGATGATGTCGCCTTCGCGGATCTTGGAGATCGGGCCGCCGTCTTTCGCTTCAGGCGTCATGTGGATGGCGGACGGGACCTTGCCGGAAGCGCCGGACATGCGGCCGTCGGTGATGAGGGCGACCATCTGGCCGCGGTCCTGAAGGATGCCGAGCACGGTCGTCAGTTTGTGGAGTTCGGGCATACCGTTGGCCTTGGGGCCCTGGAAGCGCACCACGGCGACGAAATTGCCCTCGAGCTTACCCTCCTTGAAGGCGTCGTTGAGGCTCGCCTGATCGTGAAAGATCTTTGCCGGCGCTTCGATGATGTGGCGTTCCGGCTTGACGGCGGAAATCTTGATGACGGCCTTGCCGAGGTTGCCGGTGAGCATCTTGAGCCCACCCGTTGCTTGAAAAGGCTTGTCGATGGTGGCGAGCACCTTCGGGTCGTGACTGACATCCGGCGCGCGCTCGCGGGCAACTGTGCCGTTCTCACCGAGCTTCACGTCGATCGCATAGGCCTGAAGCCCATGGCCGAAGACGGTACGGACGTCCTCGTGGATCATGCCGGTCTTGAGAAGCTGGCCAATGAGGTAGCCGATGCCGCCGGCGGCGTGAAAATGGTTCACATCGGCCAATCCGTTCGGATAGACGCGGGCAAGCAGCGGAATGATGTCCGAAAGCTCGGAAATATCCTGCCACGTCAGCATGATGCCGGCTGCGCGTGCCATGGCGACGAGGTGCATGGTGTGGTTGGTCGAGCCGCCCGTCGCATGCAGGCCGATGACGCCATTGACGATCGAGCGCTCGTCGATCATCTCGCCGGCCGGCGTGAATTCATTGCCGAGCGCGGTGATGGCGAGCGCCCGTTTGGTGGCCTCGCGCGTCAGCGCGTCACGCAGAGGCGTGCCGGGATTGATGAAGGAAGCGCCGGGCATGTGAAAGCCCATGATCTCCATCACCATCTGGTTGGAATTCGCCGTGCCGTAGAAGGTGCAGGTGCCCGGCCCGTGGTAGGACTTGGATTCCGCATCGAGCAATTCGTCGCGGCCGATCTTGCCTTCGGCGTAGAGCTGGCGCACGCGGGCCTTTTCGTCGTTCGGCAGACCTGTCGTCATGGGGCCTGCCGGAATGAAGACGGCGGGCAGATGGCCGAAGGTCATGGCGGCGATCATCAGGCCGGGCACGATCTTGTCGCAGACGCCGAGATAGACGGTGCTGTCGAACATGTTGTGCGAGAGCCCGATGCCGGCCGCCATGGCAATGAGGTCGCGAGAGAACAGCGACAGCTCCATGCCCGGCTGACCCTGCGTCACGCCATCGCACATGGCGGGCACGCCGCCGGCCACCTGCGCGATGCCGCCCGCTTCCGCCGCGGCCTGCCGGATCATCGCCGGATAGGTCTCGAACGGCTGATGCGCCGACAGCATGTCGTTATAGGAGGTGATGATCCCGAGATTGGGCACGGTGTCTCCCGACAGCGCGACCTTCTCGGAGGGGGAACAGACAGCAAAGCCGTGCGCGAGATTACCGCAGCCGAGCACGGAGCGATGAACGCCCTTGGCGGCCGCATTGCGCACCCGATGCAGGTACAGTTCCCGCGATGGCTTGGAGCGCTCGACGATACGGGCGGTGATGGCTGCGATGCGGGGATCGACGGTCATGGCCTATCCTTCCGGGGCCCCTCGGGCCCCTGTCTCAGATGTGGATCATCGGTATCGGCGCGAACGCGCCGGTTATTTCATGTCTGCGCGACAGACCGGTGACCGGGACGTCGCCTTTCAGGGCGGCAGCCTCCGTTACTGCGCCCGTTTTACGGAGCCCAGTAGATCGCGACCGGTGAGGCGGCGCGCCGCAGGATGGCGCGGATCGGCATATCCGTTTCCGGGCCATCGCTCTGCGCCGTCTCCAGCACCGTCTTCTTGGCGTCGCTCTCGATATGCAGCACCAGAAGCCGCGCATCCTGCAGGCTTGTAAATGTGTATGTCAGCCGTGGCTCGCCGGCCCCATCCGCCTGCATCGTCATCACGCCGCGGGGGGTCTGCGGGTCCAGCGCCTCGGCAAGGCGCGATCCACCGGGAAAGAACGAGGCCGTATGCCCGTCGCCGCCCATGCCCAGCACCACCACGTCGAAGGGACGGCCGATCCTGGCCGTCTGCTTGGTCGCTGTCGCCGCTGCCTCCTCGGCCGTGGCCGTGGGGTAGTAGAGCGGCTCGAAGGCGGCGGCCGAAGCTGCGCCCGTCAGAAGATTGTCGCGCACCAGCTTCTCGTTGGAACGATCGCTGTCCGGCGCGACGAACCGCTCGTCCACCAGCGTCACGGTCACCTTGCTCCAGTCGAGCGAAGCATTCGAGAGCGCCTTGAAAAATGCCTTCGGCGTCGAACCGCCGGACACCGCAATCGAGGCCGCGCCGTTTTCGGAAATACCGGCCGAAAGGGTATCGGCGACAGTCTTTGCCAGGTTTTCGGCAAGAGCTGCCGACGTCTCGAACGTGTTGAGCGTGGATGTCATGGCTCAGACCACTTCGTGCCATGTCCGGCCATCACGCTCGATCAGCGCGATCGCCTGGCTCGGGCCCCATGTTCCGGCAGTGTAGGACTGCGGCTTCTGGCCGACTTCGTCCCAGGCCTTCAGGATCGGATCGACCCAGCGCCATGCGGCTTCGACCTCGTCACGGCGCATGAACAGCGTCTGGTTGTTGCGGATCACGTCGAGCAGCAGCCGCTCATAGGCGTCGGCGCTGCGGGCGTTGAAGGACTCGGCAAAGGTCATGTCCAGCGAGACATTGCGCAGGCGCATGCCGCCCGGGCCCGGATCCTTGATCATCAGCGATTGCTTCACGCCTTCGTCCGGTTGCAGGCGGATGATCAGCTGATTGGCTTCCACGCGGCCGGCGGCATCGTCGAAGATCGAATGCGGGATCGGCTTGAAGGAAATGACGATTTCCGACATGCGGGTCGCCATGCGCTTTCCCGTGCGGATGTAGAACGGAACGCCGGCCCAGCGCCAGTTGTTGATCTCGGCCTTGATGCCGACGAAGGTCTCGGTGTTGGACACGCCGCCTTCGAGTTCCTCAAGGTAACCCTTCACCGGACCGCCGGCGGAGGCGCCGGCCTTGTACTGGCCGCGCACGGTCATCTTCTCGACATTGGCCGAGGTGATCGGTTTCAACGCACGCAGAACCTTCAGCTTTTCGTCACGGACGGCCTCCGCATTCATGGAGGGGGGAACTTCCATGGCGACGAGGCAGAGCAGCTGAAGAATGTGGTTCTGCACCATGTCGCGCAACGCGCCGGCCGTGTCGTAGTAGCCGGCGCGGCTTTCCAGCCCGACGGCTTCTGCCACCGTGATCTGGATGTGGTCGATATAGGACGAATTCCAGAGTGGCTCGTACAGCGTGTTCGCAAACCGCAGCGCCATCAGGTTCTGTACGGTTTCCTTGCCGAGGTAATGATCGATACGGAAGATCTGCTCTTCCTTGAAGACCTTGCCGATCGTGTCGTTCAGCTCCAGCGCGGAAGCGAGATCGCGGCCGATCGGCTTTTCCACCACGATGCGGGTGGTCTTGGTGATGAGCTTGTGGTCACGGATCTTCTCGGAAATGGCACCGAAGATGCCGGGCGCGACGGCGAGGTAGAAGGCGCGCACACGATCCTTTGCCTCGTCCAGCAGCGACTTCAGCTTGTCCCAGCCCTGATCGCTCTTGGCATCGACGGAGATGTAGAAAAGCCGGTCCGTGAATGTCTTGACCTGCGCCTCGTCAAATTCGCCCGCCTTCAGGTGCTCCTTCAGCGCGGCGCGGCCGAACTGCCGATACTCCTCATGCGTCATTGCGGTACGCGATGCGCCGATGATGCGTGTCGGGTCTGTGAGCTGGCCATCGAGCTGGCGGTGGTAGAGGGCAGGAAGGAGCTTCCGCTCGGCAAGATCGCCGGTGCCGCCAAAGACGACATAGTCAAAAGGTTCGACGGGAATGATCTGGCTGCTCATGTGATATCGATCTCTCTCAGGTCGGGGCGTTTTATAATCTAATCGATTTAAAGGCGCTAGTGCTGCGTTGCAAAAAATGCGCCGGGGGGAGGGTCAGAGCTTGTCGCGCAGAGCATACCAAGTGAGCGCTAGGAACAAAAGCGGCGATCGGAAACGGCGTCCGCCGGGAAAGGCGGGAATGCGCAGTTCCTTTAAAAGGTCGAGATCCGAGCCTCTTCCCAGCACGAGATCGGCATAGAGCTTCCCGCAATGGTTTGACAGCATGACACCATGACCGGAGAATCCACCAATTGTGGTGACGCCGGGCATGACCTCGCGAACGAAGGGCTGGCGCGGCATGGTAATGCCGACGGAGCCGCCCCAGGCATGAGTCATCTCGACCTCGGCAAGGTCCGGATAGATCTCGGCGATCTGCCGGCGGATATGGATCGATATGTCGCGCGGATTGTCGGCCGTATAGGCCTCGCGGCCGCCGAACAGGAGACGACCGTCGCGGGACCGGCGGAAGTAGCGCACCACGAATCGGCTGTCGGCAACGGACTCGCCGCCCGGCAGAACAGGCGACGCGTCATCCAGCGGCGCGGTCGCACCGATGAACGAGCGGATCGGCATGACATGCGAGGCCGTCACGGGCTCCAGGGTTCCGATATGTGCGTTGCAGGCGATGAGGGCACGGTCTGCGCGAAGGGTGCCGCGCGGGGTCTCCACAAGCACCTTGCCCTCGGATAGCCGGATGTCCGTGGCATTGGTGTTCTCGAACAGCTGCGCGCCTGCGGCCTGCGCGGCGCGGGCGAGCCCGACCAGCAGCTTCATCGGCTGGATATGGCCGGTGCCGGTGTCGCGGATACCGAGAACGTAACGCTGCGATCCCACGCGTTTCGCCGTTTCCGCCGCGTCCATCATCTGCAGGTGCGGATAGCCGTAATCGCGGGCCATGCTGTCGATATAGGCGCGATAATCTTTTTCGTGCGATGCCTTGTGCGTTACCGAAAGGTGGCCCGGCCGGTACTCCATGTCGATGTCATGGCGCGCGGCAAAGTCGAGAAGGCCTCGCTTTGCATCTTCCGCCATGTCGAAGAGCACTTTTGCTCGTTCCCGGCCATATTGTTTCTCAAGCTCGTCCACTTCGGCACGCTGCCCGGTCCCAAATTGACCGCCGTTGCGACCGGAGGCGCCGTCGCCGAAGCGGCAGGCATCGATGAGCACGACCCGCACCCCGCCGGCGGCGAGATTGTAGGCCGCTTGAAGGCCGGTGAAGCCGCCGCCGATGACGGCGACATCGGCCGTCATGTCGCCGTCGAGCGTCGGGTACACAGGCCGCTCGGCGATGGCATCCTCGTACCACGAGATGCCGGGCGAGATCGGGCTCTGCCACTGTGCCTCGGAGGTCATCGCGCGGCTCACACGTTGAGAAGCAGATATTCCCGCTCCCACGGGCTGATCACCTGCATGAACGTCTCGAACTCGCCCCGCTTCACGCCGGCATAGATGGCGATGAACTCGGCCGAGAACACATCGTGGAAGGCGGGTTCCGCTTCGAGCGCCGCAACCGCCTCGAGAAGACCGCGCGGCAACTCTATCGCCTTGGTGTTGACGGTATCGTCGGCCGGTGCCGTCGGTTCCAGCGCCTGCGTCAGACCGAGATAGCCGCAACCGAGGGAGGCTGCGAGCGCGAGATAGGGGTTGGCGTCCGAACTGGGCAGGCGGTTTTCCACGCGCCGCGCGGCGGGTTCGGAATCCGGCACACGAAACGCGGTCGTCCGATTATCGTAGCCCCAGGCATTGTTGACCGGTGCCGACATGTCCGGCGTCAGCCGGCGATAGGAGTTCACGTAGGGCGCCATCATCGACAACGCCTTGGGGATATAGGTCTGCATGCCCCCGATGAAGTGGAAGAACTCCTTGGAGGGCGTGCCGTCAGCGTTGGAAAACAGGTTGCGGCCGGTATTCACCTCCACGATCGACTGATGGATGTGCATGGCCGAGCCCGCCTGGCTCTGCATCGGCTTTGCCATGAAGGTCGCGTAGATCCCATGCTTCAGCGCAGCTTCGCGAATCGTCCGCTTGAACAGGAATACCTGGTCTGCCAGCTCGATCGGGTCGCCATGCCGCAGGTTGATCTCGAGCTGTGCCGGCCCCTCTTCGTGGATCAGCGTGTCGATCTCCAGACCCTGCTTTTCCGAGAAGTGGTAGATGTCGTCGATCAGTTCGTCGAACTCGTTGACGCCCGCGATCGAGTAGGCCTGTCCGCCCTGGATCGACCGGCCGGAGCGTCCCTTCGGCGGATGCAGCGGATAGTCCGGATCGTCGTTCTTGGCCACGAGATAGAACTCGATTTCCGGCGCGACGACCGGCTTCCAGCCCTTCAGGCGATAGAGTTCCAGCACGTGCTTCAGCACGTTGCGCGGCGTGTAGGGCACGTTCTCACCCTTGGAGCCGGCGATATCGCAGATCACCTGCGCTGTGGGGTCGGTCTCCCAGGGAACGATGGAGAGCGTGGAGAGATCCGGCACGAGCTTGATGTCGCTGTCGCGGCTGTCATAGCGGAAGTCGCCCGTTTCCTCCGGGTACTCGCCCGAAATCGTGTGCCGGTAGATAGCGGAGGGCAGGGCGAGAGAGGTGTTGGAGGTGAACTTGGAGGAGGGCATCATCTTGCCGCGGGGAACGCCGGCAATATCGGGGGTGATGCACTCCACGTCCTCGATGCCGCGAACCTTCAGCCAGTCTGCGGCTTCCTTCCAGGTCTTTACGCCGCGTGGCGCCTGAAGCGCGGACGGGATCTTGTTGCTTTTGCCAGATTTCGTCGTCGTGTTGGCAATGGTTTTCTTCGCAGGCATAAATCACCGGGGTTCCTTCGGATATTGCTTATCATAGACGGTGTTTGACGATTGGCCAGCTTGCAGAGCGCGAAAATGCTGGAGATTGAATGCCGTTGACGTTATCGCGGCATCTCTGATCGAAAAGGAGACGCGACGTGGCAAAGAGCTTCGACGTTGTGATCATCGGCGCGGGCGCGGCGGGAATGATGTGCGCGGCGGAGGCCGGGCGCCGGGGCCGCAGCGTGCTTGTGCTCGATCACGCCAAAGCGCCGGGCGAAAAGATCCGCATCTCCGGCGGTGGCCGCTGCAACTTCACCAACCTCCATACGGCACCTGCCAACTTCCTCTCGCAGAACCCGCATTTCTGCAAGTCGGCGCTTGCCCGCTACACGCCGCGCGATTTCGTCGCGCTCGTCGAGCGTCACGGCATCGCCTGGCACGAAAAGACGCTGGGGCAACTGTTCTGCGACGACACCGCCCGCGACATCGTCCGCATGCTGATGGAGGAGATGAAGGCTGCCTGTGTCGTGCTTCGGCTTGGAGCCGAGATTGGCAGCGTGGACGCCTCCGCCACCGGCTTTCGCGTTGCGCTTGCCGACGAGACCATCGAAGCGCGTGCGCTGGTGATCGCGACCGGCGGCAAGTCGATCCCGAAGATGGGCGCGACCGGCTTTGCCTATCGCATTGCCGAGCAGTTCGGCCTGCCTCTGGTCGAAACGCGCCCGGGCCTCGTGCCGCTGACGTTAGCCGATGCAACGAAAGAAAGCCTGGGCGCGCTTGCAGGTCTCGCCGTCGATGTCCGCGCCGCCTGCGGCAAGACGACATTCGATGAGGCCATGCTCTTCACCCATCGGGGCCTGAGCGGGCCGGCGATCCTGCAGATTTCCTCCTATTGGCGCGAGGGCGAGGACATTCGGGTAGCCTTTGAGCCGCGCACCGATCTGGGCTCCCTGATGAAGGCGGCGCGCCGCACGCAGGGGCGGCAGGCTGTTCAAACCGTTCTTGGCGAACACCTGCCCAAGCGCCTTGCCCAGCATCTGGCCACCGAAGCAGCTCTGCTCGACCGCCCGCTGGCCGACCTTTCAGACAAATCGATCGACGCGCTGGTGGCGCTCGTGTCCGGCTGGTCGCTGAAACCGGCGGGATCGGAAGGCTATCGCACGGCGGAAGTGACGCTGGGCGGCGTGGATACCCGTCATCTCGACTCGCGAACCATGATGGCAAAAACCGTTCCCGGCCTCTTTTTCATCGGCGAATGTGTCGATGTCACCGGCTGGCTCGGCGGCTATAATTTTCAGTGGGCCTGGGCCTCGGGTTTTTCCTGCGGCCAAGCCGTTTGATCTGCAGCATTTCCCGAATGCCGAAAGCGTGAAGGCGCTTCAGCCCTTGTTAACGAAACTGTCCGACCCTACGTGACGAATGGGAACGGATTGTCCCGCAGCGATACGGTTCTCGCATTTTTAACGAGTGCGACAGAAAGTGGCTGGTGGATCGTCTCAACCGGGTCTATTCTCTTCGGACGGAAGGACATGATATCATGAACCAGCATAGCCGACGCAATGCCCGTGCCATCGCCATCGCAAAGGCCGATGACAGCCGTACACAAAGAATTCTCGCGCTGACCTATACGGCCGCCGCTGTCTTGACGGCCGCTGCCATCATTGGTCTCTCGACCCTGGGTTCGTTCTAGTCGGTCGAAGACCGGCGAACGTCCTTCCGGCTGCAATGAGCGTGGCAGCACGCTGTCTTGTGCGAGTGATCGCGTATTTCGATCGCTTTCCGCCTTTTGCGGCTTGACCACCGGCCATCTGCGAATGTCCAAGACATACGGCCCTCCGGGGCCATTTCTTTTGAGGTCGTAGAAATGCTGTGGCAGTCCGTGTGCCATGGTGTTTTGCCATGCCGACATGGCAGGTGCGTGACAATGAGTTGCGCTGCTTACATGAAATTAACGCATCTCGTTCAAGCTGCGCCCATTGAGGAGCAGGCTTGGACGACACGCCCTGAGGGCGGCGGCGTCTTGCAATGATTGCGAAGCGGCTGGCGGCATCCCCGCATTCTATCAGACCATGATGACGGCCTGACATGAAGCGCACCAAAGAAGCCGATGACGGCTTGCAGGAGGCGGATGCAGGCCTGCAAGCCAGGACGCGCCCATGTTCATCGACAAGATCCTTGCCCGCTTCAAGATTCAGACGAAAGTCCTCTTCTTCATCCTCCCCTTCGTCGTCAGTATCTGCGCCGTGGGTCTGACAGGGCTCTATGCGTCCGGCTTGCTGCAGGGGCGCATGGAAATTTCCAATAGCGTGCTTCAGTCGCTGTCCGGCTTTCGCGATGTCTATGCCGGCATGAATGCGTTTCTGACCGATGCGAGCGAACAGACGCGGGACGACGTCGTTCTCAAGATCACCAGCCAGGAGGCCGTGCTCAACGCGACGCGCGCCCAGATGGAAAACAGCGAAGGTGCCAGCCAGCTCGACAGCGCCATCGCCGGCACAGCGAAGATCCGCGAGCGCGTCGGCGAGCTCTGGAAGCTGCATGAGGCCGAGGTCGCGCTGCGCACCTCCATCACCAAGAGCATCCGTCTTCTCCTCTCCACGCAAGGCAAGCTCATCGAGGAGGCGACCTCCGTCGAACAGCGCGTCCGCGACGACGAGACCAAGGCAAAATCCCTCCTGCGCGAGGCCGAGCGTTTGACCGCCTCCAGTGATATCCTCACGGGCCTCACCTCCGATTTCGCCCGAGCACCGACGCCCGAAGCCAAGATCAAGGTGGCGCGCGATGGTCAGGCTGCACTCGATCAGGTCCTCACCCAGATCGGCATGGCGCTTCCGGCCAACCAGAAGGCCGTGGCCGATACCTTCAAGGCCACCATCGGCGAGATCCAGACGCTCGCCAACAATGGCGACCTGAGCGACGAGAACGCGAAGGCGATCGGGCGGCTGGTCGCGCGCTTCCGTCAGGCAAGCATCCAGTTCCAGACGGCCGCGACCGCAACGATGCGCAATGCGACGGCGACCTTTGGCAAGCTCGATGCGCCTCTGATCAAAGCCAACAAGATCCTCGAAAATGCGCGTGCCATCGTGAGCGCCGTTTCCGGTATCCGCCTTGCCGCCAGCAGCTTCCTTGAAACCTCGCAGCAGACCGATCAGGCGCGCCTCACCCGCGAGGTCAATGTCCTCAATCAGGAGGTTCTCAACATCGCGTATACGGCACCGGATATGCCCTTCTTTGCGGGTCTTGCGGCGACCGTGCAGCCCGTGGCCGGCAAGATCAAGGCGGACAGCATGTCCCTGATCGGCGTCAGCGCCCTGCGGCATAAGGAGTTCGCCGACGCGGCAGCCGATATCGACCAGATCTGGCAGCAGCTCGTCGGCTTTGCCGAAGAACAGAAGACCAATGCGGCCATCGAACGCGAGAAGGCCAATCAGGTCTCTGTGTTTGCGACGGCCGGTGGGGTGGTCATCGCGCTTCTCGCCGGCATCGCGCTGGTGCTGACGCTCAAGGGTCCGATCGGCCAGATCACCGCCGCGATGCGACGGCTGGCCGAAGGCGCGCTCGACACGCGCATCGATGGTGACGCCCGCCAGGACGAGATCGGCGACATGGCCCGGGCTCTCGGCGTTTTCAAGGAGAACGCCCTGTCGAAGGTGCGCATCGAGGCGGAAAGCGAGGAGCAGCGGCTGCAGGCCGATGCCGAGCGCAGCCGCAACGACGCCGAAAAGCGATCGATGGACAGCCAGATCGATTTCGCGGTGAGCCAGCTTGCCGCCGGCCTTGGCCGCCTTGCGCAGGGAGACCTGTCACAACAGATCGAGACGCCGTTCAACGGTCGCCTCGAACAGCTTCGCGTCGACTTCAACGGTTCGCTTGTCCGCTTGCAGGATACGCTTCTGCAAATCCGTAACAATGCAGTCCTGATCCAGCGCAGCGGCAACGACATGCACGCTTCGGCTGACAGCCTGTCGCGTCGCACCGAAGCGCAGGCCGCTTCTCTGGAGGAAACCGCCGCCGCCGTCGATCAGATCACGGTGACGGTTCGCTCCTCCGCCGAGCGCGCTCACGAAGCCAACGTCGCCGTATCGCACACCAAGAAGAGCGCCGACAGCTCGGGCGTCGTCGTCACCAATGCCATCTCGGCCATGAGCCGCATCGAGGATGCCTCGCGCCAGATCGAGCAGATCATCGAGGTCATCGATGAAATCGCCTTCCAGACCAATTTGCTCGCGCTCAATGCCGGCATCGAAGCGGCGCGGGCGGGGGAGGCGGGCAAGGGCTTTGCCGTCGTTGCGCAGGAAGTGCGTGAACTCGCCCAGCGCTCGGCCGGTGCCGCTCGCGAGATCAAGGGCCTGATCAACAAATCCACGCTTGAGGTGACCGCAGGTTCGCAGGCGGTCAAGGAAACCGGCGCCGTGCTCGCCTCCATCAGCCAGCAGATCGTCACCGTCAGCCAGCATGTCGACATGATCGCCACCGCCAGCCGCGATCAGGCCTCAGCCCTCCACGAGGTCAACGGCTCCGTCAACCAGATGGACCAGATGACCCAGCAGAACGCCACCATGGTCGAGGAAGCCACGACAGCCAGCCGAAACCTCGCCGAGCAGGCGGACACCCTGATGCAACTGGTCGAACAGTTCCGACTGGAGTCTGCGACCGGCCACCGCATGGGGAGGGCGGCCTGAGGCATGCCTATGCGATGGAACGCGCATAGGGCATTTCCGGTTTGGCGGGACACGCGCTATGGCCGCGACAACAGCAGACGAATGCCTGCCGCGCCGAAGGCAAGCGCAAGGGCACCTTCGACCCACCGCCTGCAACGCAGATAGGCACGTCCCATCATGCCGGTCGAGAAGACGAGCGCATAGCCCAGGAATACCACGAGGCCGAGGACGGCGCATCCTGCGAGGATCGCCACCAGCGTCGTGGAGGATGCGTCAGGCCCGAGACCCAGCGTCATGATCGCGATCCATCCGAGGATGGCTTTTGGATTGGTCAGGTGAAGCAGCAGACCGCGGCGATACAGGTCTATGGGTTTTGCGTCATCAATCGTTCCGGCACTCCGTGAATGCACCGCAAGGGCCGATCGGCCTGCCTTCACAGCAAGGAAAAGCAGGTAAAGACCACCCGCGATCTTGAGGACGAAAATGGCGCCGGCAAAGGTCGTCAGGACGGTGGAAATGCCCGTGGCGGCCAGCACGGCCCAGAACAGACTGCCGGTCATGATGCCCAGCGCCAGAAAGACGGCAGGGGCTCGTCCCTGCTGCATGGCAACGCCCATGATGGCCATGTTGCTTGGGCCGGGGCTGGCGGCGGCGAGCAGATAGGCGACATAGACGAGACCCAGATGATGAAGCTGCACCATGTTCACGGGAGGTTTCCTTCAAGGTCTCTCACCGAATGACTGGGAGAGCCGATTTCGCAGACGATCGAGAGAGGTTCTCGTTTAGCAGTTTCACGCCCGCGAACTTACCCCACAGCAAACGCCGCCCGCTCATCCCGTTCCCGCTGGATCTGCTGGCGGCGGGAGACAATGGAGGCGATGAGGACGCCGGTGGCGACGATGCCGATGAGGATGGTGCAGGCGGCGTTGATCTCGGGCGTCACGCCGAGGCGCACCTGGCTGTAGATCTTCATCGGCAGGGTGGTCGCGCCGGGGCCGGAGGTGAAGCTGGAGATCACGAGATCGTCGAGCGACAGGGTGAAGGCAAGAACCCAACCGGAGAAGACGGCGGGTGCGATGACCGGCAGCGTCACCTGAAAGAACGTCGCGGTGGGCGTTGCGCCGAGGTCGAGAGCTGCTTCCTCGATCGACCGGTCGAAGCTTGCCAGCCGCGACTGGATGACGACGGCGACGAAGCACATGGTGAAGGTGATGTGCGCGATCGTCAGCGTCCAGAAGCCGCGATCAAAGCCAATCGCGACGAACAGCAGCAGCATCGACAGGCCCGTGATCACCTCGGGCATGACGAGCGGTGCATAGATCATGCCTGAGAACAGCACCCGTCCGTGAAAGCGCTGGTAGCGCGTCATGGCGAGAGCCGCGAGCGTGCCGAGCACGGTTGCGACCGTGGCCGAGAGGAGGCCGACGCGCACCGTGACCCAGGCGGCATCCATCAGCGCCTGATTGCGGAAAAGCTGCCCGTACCACTGCGTGGAAAATCCGGCCCAGACGGTAACGAGCTTCGAGGCATTGAACGAGAAGATCACCAGAAGCACGATTGGCAGATAGAGGAAGGCGAAGCCGATGACGATGGAGGCGATGTTGAAGCGGGACCAGCGGTTCATGGCTATCGGCCCTCGCGATCGAGGCGCGACTGCGCATTCTGGAAGAACATGATCGGCACCACGAGGATCATCAGCAGAATGGCGGCGACGGCCGAGGAGACGGGCCAGTCCCGGTTGGCGTTGAACTCGTTCCAGAGCGTCTTGCCGATCATCAGCGTCTCCGAGCCACCGAGCAGATCGGGAATGACGAACTCGCCGACGGCGGGAATGAAGACCAGCAGGCAGCCGGCGACAACGCCCGGAAGCGACAGCGGGAACGTGATGCGCCAGAAAGCCGATATCGGCGTGCAACCGAGATCCTGTGCCGCTTCCGTCAGGCTGTGGTCCATCTTTTCCAGCGCCGAATAGAGCGGCAGCACCATGAAGGGCAGGTAGGAATAGACGATGCCGATATAGATCGCTGTGTTGGTGTTGAGAATGATCAGGGGCTGGCTGATGATCCCGGTCGACAGAAGAAGCTGGTTGAGCAGACCTTCCGGCTTGAGGATAGCGATCCAGGCATAGACGCGGATGAGGAAGCTTGTCCAGAACGGCAGGATGACCAGCATCAGCAGCGTCGGGCGCAGGGTCGCAGGCGCTCTCGCCATGCCATAGGCGATGGGATAGGCGATGAGCAATGTCAGTGCTGTCGAGATCAGGGCGATGGTCAGGCTGGAGATGTAGGCGTTCGTATAGAGCGCATCCTCCGTCAGCCAGACATAGTTGTCGAAAGAAAATTGCCTGACATTGTCGATGAAGCCGGAAAGACCGTCCGCCCAGGCGAAGACGGGGAGGTACGGAGGCATGGCGACAGCGGCTTCCGAAAGCGAGATCCGCAGCACGATGACGAACGGAATGAGGAAGAAGACCAGTAGCCATGCATAGGGGATGATGATCACGAGACGATTGACGATGGCGGGGAGCAGCCTGTTCATTGGCTCAATCCTTCAGCACGACGCCGGCATCCCGGTCGAACGAGATCCAGACTTTCTGGTCGTAGCCGAGCGGATCCTCGACCGCGCGTACCGCATTCAGCGATGATGCCTTGACGACTTTGCCGCTGTTCAGCTTGACGTGGTAGACGGTCATATCGCCGAGATAGGCGATATCCCAAAGCTCGCCCTCGGCCGCGTTCACGGCGTTTCCGGTCGGCATCTGGCGACCAACACGGATCTTTTCAGGACGAATGGCGAAGCCTGCCTTGGCGCCTTCGCCCGGATGCGCGCTGCTGGCGGCCTCGATGGCAAAGCCCGCATCTGCCTCGATGCGGATTTCGGAGGCCTGCGCCCGCGAAACCGTGCCGTCGAAAATGTTCACGTCGCCGATGAAGTCGGCCACGAAGCGCGAGTTTGGCGCCTCGTAGATTTCGGCGGGCGTTGCCACCTGAACGACCTTGCCATGCGCCATGACGGCGATGCGGTCGGCCATGGTCATCGCCTCTTCCTGGTCGTGCGTCACGACGACGAAGGTGAGGCCGAGATCCTGCTGCAGGTCCATCAACTCGAACTGGGTTTCCTCGCGCAGCTTCTTGTCGAGCGCGCCGAGCGGTTCGTCGAGCAGCAATACCTTCGGCTGCTTGGCGAGCGACCGGGCGAGTGCCACGCGCTGGCGCTGCCCGCCGGAGAGCTGGTGCGGCTTGCGCTTGGCGAACTGCTCCATCTTCACGAGCTTCAGCATCTGCGTCACGCGTTCGGCGATGGCCGGCTTCGGCATGCCATCCTGCTTCAGCCCGAAGGCGATGTTGGCCTCCACCGTCATATGCGGAAACAGGGCATAGGACTGGAACATCATGTTGACGGGACGGCGGTAGGGCGGAATGCCCGCAAGGTTCTGCCCGTCGAGAATGATCTCGCCCGAGGTCGGCTGTTCGAAACCGGCAAGCATGCGCAGCAGCGTCGATTTTCCGCAGCCGGACGCGCCGAGGAGTGCATGGAATTCGCGCGTGTAGATATCGAGCGAGAGATCGTCGACCGCGACGAAATCGCCGAAGCGCTTTGTGACGTTACGAAAGGAGATGAAGGGTTTGGACGAGGGGTCTGTCCAGGGAGAAAAGGAGCGGCGAATGCTGCCAAGAGACTTCATGAAAGGGTTCCCGATAGGCCGCAGGGCCGGATGAGATGAAGAGAGGACGCCGCAGGATGGAAAATGCCCGGAACTGACGAGAACCGGGCATTGAGGTCGGGACTTACTGGCCGGTCAGGACCCGAGTCCAGAGGCGTGTCGCCACGCGTTGCGTTTTCGGGTCCCATGGGGAGATGGTGTAGAGCTTGGCCATCGTCGCCTCGTCCGGGTAGACGGCGGGATCTTCGAGCACCTCCTTGGACACGAACTGCTGCGATGCCTTGTTGCCGTTGGCGTAGAAGACGTAATCGGACGCCTTCGCGATGACCTCCGGCTTCATCATGTAGTTGATGAAGGCATGGGCTTCTTCCACATGCGGCGCATCGGCCGGGATTGCCATCATGTCGAACCACATCTGCGCGCCTTGCGACGGGATGGAGTAGTTCACCTCCACGCCGGCCTTGGCTTCCTCTGCGCGCGAGCGCGCTTGCAGCAGGTCGCCGGAATAGCCGAAGGCAACGCAGATGTCGCCATTGGCCAGCGCATTGATATATTCGGACGAATGGAACTTGCGGATGAACGGGCGCGCCTTCAGCATCAGCTCGCCAGCCTTTTCGAGATCCGCCGGGTCGTGGCTGTCGGGGTTGAGCCCGAGATAGGTAAGGGCTGCCGGGAGCACGTCCTTCGGCGCGTCGAGCACGTAGATGCCGCAATCCTTGAACTTCGCGGCGATCGCCGGGTCGAACAGGACCTCAAGGCCGGGACGGGCGTCGGAGCCGAGGATTTCCTTGGCCTTGGCGACGTTGTAGCCGATGCCGTTGGTGCCCCACATGTAATCGACGGCATATTCGTTGCCGGGGTCGTAACGGGCGGTGCGCTGCATCACCATATCCCACATATTGGCGATGTTCGGCAGCTTCGACTTGTCGAGCTTCTGGAAAACGCCAGCCTTGATCTGGCGCTGGAGGAAGTCTGCCGTGGGCACCACGACGTCATAGCCGGTGCCTCCCGCCAGAAGCTTCGTCTCCACGATTTCGTTGGAATCGAAGACGTCGTAGACGACCTTGATGCCGGTTTCCTTCGTAAAGTCTTCAAGGATGCTGGCATCGATATAGTCGGACCAGTTGTAGACATTGACGACGCGCTCCTGCGCGCTCGCAAACCCTGCCGATCCGGTCAGGGCAAGGCCAGTGATCAGGCCAGTGACGAGGCGGACGATCTTCAACGACATGCTATTCCCCTTTATTGTTCGCAACCGTGATTGCGTAAAGAAAGGTTAAGCAGCTTTCCCACGAAGCTCAAGGGCTTTCGCACCTGCAAACAACGCTCTTGAAAGACATCCACGGGCGTCGTTCGCGGATGCCGCCGGCGTTGCATTCACTGGAAGTCGAAGACGCTCAGCCCTGTCACCATCTCATCGAGTCCGAGGGGACGTGTCACGGGCGGTTCGGCCCGCGCAAGACAGCCCTGACGCTCGCAGAGGCGACAGGCGGTGCCTGCGGCAAGCGGTGGTGCAGGCACGGCGGCATAGGCCGTCTCCCCGGCTTGCGCCGCCTCGCAGCCGAGAAGAAGCGCGGTGCGCCGGACACGTTCGTTGAAACCCGAGCGCGGCCCGTCCGTCGTGCGGGCGACGAGCAGAAAGCTGGCGCCGGCCGGCATGTCGGCGCGCTCCACGAGGATCTGCCCCGGTTGGGCAAAGGTCGCATGCACGTTCAGCTTGACGCATCCGCCGCCGAAGGCCCGATGCGGAAAGCCGGTGGCGCCACGCGCGCGCAGCCGGTTGCCGGCATGGTCGATCTCCATGAGGAAGAAGGGAGGCCCGAGCGCGCCGACCCGCTGCAACGTCACCATGCGGCTCGCTGCCTGCTCGAAGCTCACCCGCATGCGCACACGCACGAGGTCGATATCGAACTGCACGCGCCGACAGATGTCGATGAAGGTGCCGTAAGGCATCATCAGCGCCAGCGCCGCATAACGGGCAAGCTCGAAGCGGGCGATGCGCCGCGCCTCGCCGGAGGTGAGCGGCAAAGCCGCCAGCTCTTCGGCGAGCGCATCCGGCATCGCGAAATGCGCGGCCTCCATGGCGATCTCGCAGAGCTGGTCTTCGGACGAGAGACGTTCGGACAGGAACAGCCGCAGCGAATGGCGATCGAACCGTCGCCGAAGATCCGGCATGACGTGGATCGGCAGCGTGCGCACGACCAGTCCATGGTCGCGTCGCAGCCAGTCTTTCAGCGCCGCCTGCAGGTCTTCCCCGGGCGCAAGCCGCTGATGGAACGCCTCGGCCGCCGCATCGAGCCGCGCGAAATGATAGGGCCGGTTCTCGAAGATCTCGCGCACTTCATCCATCGGCAGGCGGGCGCCGCTGAGGGCTGCGGCCTGATCCTGACCAGACAGAAGGCTGGTCAGGTCCTTCAACCGGGAGCCCTGCTCCTGATAGGCCCGGTAGAGCTTGATCAGCCCCATGGCCGCATTCGGCGCCGCTTCCGCGATTTCGATCAACTCCTGATCGCCCGGCAGCTCTCTGGACAGAAGCGGATCGGCAAACACGGCGCGCAACTCACCCAGGCTGTCGGATGCGTGCCCGCGCAGCTCGGCCAGGTCTATCTGGTAGACCGAGGCTAGCTTCAGGAGCAGCTGCACCGTCAGCGGGCGCTGATTGCGCTCGATCAGGTTGAGATAGGATGGCGAGATCCCGAGCGCCTCCGCCATTGCCGTCTGCGTCAGCGACAGCCCGTTGCGGATACGGCGGACACGCGGTCCTGCAAAGATCTTGTTCTCGCTCATGACAAAATTTACACCGCGCCGGAAGGTTCGCTGTTTGACAGTCTTTACAATATTACAGACCCATGATGTAAAAGACAAGACAGCATAACCTCTTTCGCCGTCGCAATGCTCTGAAAGAATTGGAAAAAATTTGATGGTTCTGTAAATCTCTCTGCATGGATCACGCTGGACAAAGGCACTGTTCCCCAAGTGATCGATACGAGAGGAGGATCTCATGACGAAATTTGACACGACGATGCTTTCCGCCATGGCCGGCGGCTTCGACAGGATCGTGCGGACCATTCGGGTGGAGGGTGTGGCGCGCCCTTGAGGCTCTGTCGCCCTTCGCTCGGCACGGGTGCCGAACGGCGCGAGCCGCCTCCGCATGGGCGGCTAGATCCCGGCAATCTCATGCCTTCGAAAACACAACTTCAGAACGACCATTCTCAAAGAGAGGACGACGACAATGACGATCCAGACCCGCGTCAAGGAACGCGCAGACGAACAGGCATCCAGCATGACGACCGACCAGCAGGCCGCGATCCGCATGGTCGCCAACGATCTGCACCGCCTGAACCACACCATCATGAAGGCCGTCGAGGCAGGCGTTTCGGTCGAGCTCGTCCGCTCGGCCCGCCATCACGCGGGTGAAGGCAACTGGGGTGACCTGATGATCCCTGTTATCGTTACCCAGGGCCATGGCTGAGACCGCCACCGGCTGTGATCGAAGGCCCGGCAAGACCTCTGCCGGGCCTTCGTCATGCCAAGGCAGTCCTTAACCGCAGCAGTCTCAAGTGGCAGAGCTGTTGTTTCCCACGTGGGCGCAATTTTGGCGCTATTTCCGGCTGCGGAGCGAAAACAAGAAACGGGGTCCAAGGTCCGTTTACGCTGCGCAATGACGTGTTATAGATCGAGTGCCGCGTATAAGGGGAACGTCATGCAATCCGACCAGCCGCTCTGGACACCGTCGCAAGCCTCTATCGAAGCACAGCCGCTGACCGCCTTTATGACCCAGTGCAGCCAGCGGCATCGGGTGCATTTTGCCGATGTCGATGCGTTTCAGGCATGGTCGGTTGCCGACCGCGGCAGTTTCTGGAGCGAGTTCTGGGATTTTTGCGGCATCGTGGGCGATAAGGGCGCTCGCACGCTTGTCGATGACGGTCATATGACGCAAGCCCGCTTTTTTCCCGATGCCAGCCTGAACTTCGCCGAAAACCTTCTGCGGAAAACCGGTAGCGAAGATGCCATCGTGTTTCGCGGTGAGGACAAGGTGGAGTCTCGCCTCTCCTGGGATGCGCTGTCCGTGCTCGTTTCCCGCCTTCAGCAGGCGCTGGTCAGCCTCGGGATCGGTGAGGGCGACCGGGTTGCCGCTATGATGCCAAACCTGCCGGAGACCGTCGCGCTCATGCTGGCGACAGCGTCGCTCGGCGGTATCTGGTCGTCCTGCTCTCCCGATTTCGGCGAGCAGGGCGTGCTCGACCGGTTCGGGCAGATTTCACCCAAGCTTTTCATCGCCTGCGACGGCTACTGGTACAATGGCAAGCGGCAGGATGTGGCGGTTAAGGTAAAGGCCGTCTCCGACCGCCTCGGCGTTCCCGTGCTAGCCATTCCCTACGCGGGAGAGGCCGATGCACTCGTTGCCACGCTTGCCGACGGCCGCACGCTTCCGGATTTCATCGCGCCATTCCGGGGGCAGGCGCTGTCGTTTCGCCGGCTACCGTTTTCCCATCCGCTCTACATCCTCTTTTCCTCCGGCACCACGGGCGTGCCGAAATGCATCGTGCATTCGGCCGGCGGCACGCTGATCCAGCATCTGAAGGAACATGTTCTGCATTGCGGCCTGAGGGACGGCGACCGCCTGTTCTATTTTACCACCTGCGGCTGGATGATGTGGAACTGGCTCGCCACAGGTCTTGCCGCAGGCGTCACCCTTTGCCTCTACGATGGATCGCCATTCTATCCCGATGGCTCTGTTCTTTTCGATTTTGCTGAGGCCGAGCGTTTCGCCGTCTTCGGAACGTCGGCCAAGTATATCGATGCCGTCAGAAAGTCCGGACTGATCCCGAAGGAGACCCACAATCTCTCGGCGCTGCGCGTCATGACGTCGACCGGGTCGCCTCTGTCACCGGAAGGTTTCGGTTTCGTCTATGAGGGCATCAAGTCCGACATCCAGCTCGCCTCCATCTCCGGGGGCACCGATATCGTCTCCTGCTTCGTGCTGGGCAATCCGCTGAAGCCCGTCTGGCGGGGCGAGATTCAGGGCCCCGGACTGGCGCTTGCGATAGATGTCTGGGACGACGAGGGGCGGCCGGTCAAGGGCGAGAAGGGCGAACTGGTTTGTACCAAGGCGTTTCCCAGCATGCCGATCATGTTCTGGAATGACCCGGACGGCGCAAGATATCACGCCGCTTACTTCGATCGCTTCGAGAATATCTGGTGCCACGGCGATTTTGCGGAATGGACCGCGCATGACGGCGTCATCATCCACGGTCGCTCGGATGCCACATTGAATCCCGGTGGCGTCCGCATCGGCACGGCGGAGATCTATAATCAGGTCGAGCAGATGGAGGAGGTCGCTGAAGCGCTGTGCATCGGGCAGGATTGGGACGACGATGTGCGCGTCGTGCTGTTCGTGCGCCTCGCCCGCGGCGTCTCGCTCGATGACGATCTGGTCAAGGCGATCCGGTCCCGCATTCGCGCCGGCGCCTCGCCCCGCCACGTGCCTGCCAAGATCGTCGCCGTCGAGGATATCCCGCGAACCAAATCCGGCAAGATCGTCGAACTTGCCGTCCGGGACGTGGTGCATGGACGGCCGGTGAAGAACAAGGAAGCGCTGGCCAATCCGGAAGCACTGGATCTCTATGCCGATCTTGAGGAGCTCAAGACCTGATACGGGTAGGGTGCTTCAGGGCGACCGGGATTCTCTGATGACGTCAGTCAAGGGGTCTTTAACGCCGGTCGCAAAGGTGCGTTTTCTGCCTGAAAGCCTCTCATAGAGGCCGCACCGTGTGTTTCAACCACGAGATTGCTGGGAGCAGGTGTTAAGTCTTCCTTATCGTCCGCACGGTCATTGTATAATTCTCGCAGGTCCATGAGAGACCTTGCGCCGGCAAAGCCGGACCTCCGACATGATGTCGAATGTACGTGTTCGAAAGCATTCAACTCGAGGCAGCCGAATGGCTGCCTCCTTTTCGAGCTCTTGTTTCCGCGCTGAACTCAGTTGGCCAGAACCCGTTGCGACGGGAAGGTGATTTCTACAAGCGTGCCCTCGTTCGGCGCCGAGTTGATGGCGAAGAGCGCGCGGTTGGCTTCTGCCATCGCCTTCGTCAGCGGCAATCCCAGCCCGGTACCCTCGCCACGCATGCGCGTGCCGGTCGTCACCTGCCGGAAAGGCTTCATGGCCTGCTCAAGCTCGGTTCGGGTCATGCCGATGCCGGTGTCGCGGATGCGCAGCATCACGCTGCCATTGGCTTCGTAAGCCGTCGATACGACGATCTGCCCGCCAGCCGGGGTGAAGCGTATGGCGTTGGCCAGAATGTTCAGCGCGATCTGCTTGATCGAGCGGTTATCGGCAACGACGTTGGGAACCGAGGTGGACAGCGACGTGCGGATGATAACGCGTTGCGCATTCGCCTGCGGCTGCACCAGCGAGACGGCTTCCGAAACCGCCTCGTTGATCTCGACGGCGGCGAATTCCAGCTCCATTTCGCCAGCCTCGATCTTCGATATGTCGAGGAGATCGTTGACGATATCAAGCACATGGCGACCGGACCGGCCGATGTCGCTCGCATATTCGATGTAGCGCGCACTGCCGATAGGGCCGAAGTGCTCGCTCGCCATCATGTCGGAAAAGCCGATAATGGCGTTGAGCGGCGTGCGGATCTCATGGCTGACGCGTGCGAGAAAATCCGTCTTGTGCGCATTCGCGGTTTCCGCAGCGCGCTTGGCGCTGCGCAATTCTTCTTCCGTGCGCTTCCACTGCGTGATGTCGCGAATGACGGCGCAGTACCCGCTGGAGGAGGACAGGCGGCCCATGGTCATGAACAGCGGAATGAAGCCGCCGGAAGCCTCCCGGCCGATAACCTCGCGGCCGTCGTTGAGCACGCTGGCAACGCCATGGCCGGCAAGCCCCGCGAGATAATCCATGACGGCGCGCTGGCTCTCATGCGCAAACAAGGTCGCAAAAGGCTTACCGATAACGTCGGCATCATTGTAATTGAACAGCGCATTGGCGGAGCGGTTCAGCGACCGGATATCTCCGTCGGAACCCATCACCACCACGCCATCCGTCGCCGTTTCCAGGATCGAGCGGAGTTCCTCGGTCTCGATCCGAAGGGCTTCCACCCGTGCCTCAGCCTCGGCAATGGCAGCCTGATCCGCAATCGACGACCAACCTCTGTCCGCCGCCTCGGATGCTTCCGCGTGGCTTGCGGCCGCATCCGCTGCGATCCCGCCTTCAGGCGGCAGGTCGTCTGCGCCCTCGCCGAGTGAGACGTCGCCCGGCGGTATCTCCACCAGAGCCAGCGACATCATCAGCGCAACGCCCTTTTCCTCGAACCGCATCGCCTGCAGCCGCGCTGTCACCGGCACCAGACGTCCGTCATTGCGGATCATCATCATCGCACCGGGGGGCACGTCGAGAATGCCTTCGTCTTCACCGACGAACAGAGCATCGATGCCGCCTTCCACGCGCAGATCCTGCAGCGTCTGATAGCCGGTCAGCTCCAGGAAGGCTGCGTTCGCATGATAGAGTTCGTCGCCGCTGTGGATCAGCACAGCGCCCTCGAGACGATCGATCATTGCCGGGCTCAGCACGACATCCTTGTCGCCGGCCCCATCGTCGCTCTCGAACATTTCGTTCTCGGCAGCTTCGCTATCCTGCGTCTTTTCGTCCAGCCTGATCTCACTGACGGAAGCCGTCTCAGCCTCTGCCGCCGGCACGTCATCCACGGGCAGGTCTTCAGGCTCCGCGACGGCCTCCTCATCGTCGGCGTCTTCGTCGTGCTCGGCAGCGTCAGCGGGCGTATCCTCGTCTGCAAGCCCCCCGGCGAGGGGCGAGACAGGATCAGCGCTCGTTGCCTCGGGCTCTTCTGCGTCCGCGGCGGTGTCCTGCGACGCCTCGTCAGAGGTCTCGCCGACCGTTACCTCCGCGACCGGTTCTTCAGGCTGCACATCGTACTCTGCGGCCGTCGCCGGATCGGCTGCTGCCTGTTCGCCAGCCTCCGCCTCGCCTTCGGCCGCTGAGTCCGGTGGCTCTGCGCGCTTGCCGAAGGTGGTCGTCAGCTGACGCGCAATCTCGCGGAAAGCCGCCTGCTCGCTGCGCGTCAGCGTTTCGGTGCTTGCCGGGCGGGCGTCGTCTATCTGAACGACCTTGTCGGAATGCTGCCGTGACGGTGTTTCCACCAGCTTCAGCGCCGGACGCTCGCCCATGAAGGGGTCGCGGGGAAGGCCGTCTTCGGAAGGATGGTCCAGGTCGTCGGTAACCGTCTCGTTTGCTGGGATTTCGTCCGCCACGGACACGTCATCATCCGTCGCAACGAAGAACACGCCGTCATCCTCCAGCGTCTCCCGCCTGGTATCGCCGACAATATCTTCCTCCGGCAGGGCAGGGGTTTCCTCCGGAAGCTCGATGAAGGCATGCTCATCCTGTTCCCCATCGTCCGCAACGTCTGGCAGAGCAGCAAGATTGAGCCCGCGTGCGGATGGGTCGGCAACGGCATCGGACACCCGAACGATGCCGAAGCCGCGGAAACCGTCGAATTCCCGGTTGCGAGAGTAGGTCGGCAAGGCCGCGAGATCGACGGGAACGCTGAGCGCCTCGCCTTCGACAGGCCATAGCACTGTTTTGCCCGACCATGTGTCGCGCCGGTTCAGAAGTTCCACGATGGTTCCATCGGGGTCGAGCGCAAACTGTACGGCAAGATCGGCAAAGCTCCGGCCCAGCACATCGGCGGCCTGCGGGCCAACCGCCAGCGCGAATTCACGCGAAATCTCGCTGAAACGACCGTCTGCCCCGATCTTCCAGACGAACCGGATAGACCGCATCGCGGGATCGAAAGCAAAAGCTGCGGGCTCGACAGGAGCGATGTCACCGCTGTCGATGGCATCCACCTCAGGGCGCGGCTCCACAGGCAGGCCATCCGTTACGACGACCTCCTCGCTCACCGCATCAACAACCTCCGAAAAAGCTTGCTCCTCATCCGCTCCGGACGGCTCAGGCTCGTCAACACCATCATGCACGTCCGCATCCGGGACATCGGCCTCATCTACGGTCAGCGCAGCCTCTTCCGGTCCAGTGTGCTCTTCGCCCACATCCGGTGTCTCGTCCAGCGGCGCCTCGTCCTCCGTTGCCGCCGCAAGGTTCTCCTCAGCGTCGCTCTCGATGTCGTTCAGCGAAGCATTGGACGCCGCATCCACGTCGTCGCTCGTCTGGAAAGCGGGCTCGTCAATCTCAGCGCTGGCGTCGTCCATTTCGACGTGGGCGGCTTCAGTGGGCGCCAGAGTCTCCACGGCAACGACGGATGCCGCCGTTTCCACTGGCACGCTGAATTCGCTCGTCGCATCCATATGCCCGAGTATCGTCTCTACCGCGAAAAGCAGATGCAGCGCGGGATCGGCCGAGACCTTGCCGATGGCTGCTGGCAGCGTCCCCTTGCCCGTCGGCACCGGGCGCTTCAGCAGCCAGTCGCTATCGCGGTCGACGGCTTCGACAAGCGACAGCAGCGTTTGCTGTGTCATTCCAAGCGCTGGAAATTGCGGCGACGACGCCAGCACCGCTCCCGCGCCATCGAGAACCGCCATATGCGTATCGGGATCGTCAAAACCGGAAATCATCCGCGCCGCCGTCTCCGCCAACGGCACGGCACGGCCTGTGCGGGAGGACGCAAGGCGCGGCGCGGTAAAGAGGATTGCCCGTTCGCCGGCGCGCACGTCGATCAGTGCCAGTTCGGCATTCACCGTCACGCTCTGGAACCCGGCCGATATCCGCATCAGAAAGCGGCGCGTTTCACCCGGCTCGCGCAGCTGGCGCGCGGTCGACTGCAGCTGGCGAAAGGCGACGCTCGCAGCGCTTGAGCCTCCCGTCAAACCGCCGTCGAGGAAGTCATAGATCGAGGCCAGCCCGAAGAGAGCCGCGCCCTCGCCATTCGACCACAGCACCCGCGACAGATCCGGGGCAAAGAGGATGGCGGCATCGCCGCGCGCAAAATGGTCCCGCACACGTTCATGAACGGCGATGTCGATGAAAGGGTAGGATTTCACGGGCATGACTGTATCCGGCTCTGGCGGAGGTCTCGGGTCTCCGGATGCGTTAATAGACTATTAATATCCGGGACCCCCGAAAGGGTCCAGCTTGACCGGCGTTTTCACAGGGAAAAGCGCCCTCTTTCCTAATGCAAGGTTAATGTAACAGAACGGCACATGGTGCACCGCAACATAATGTTGCATTGCAACATCAATTGTTCTATAGGGTGGTGAGACACACTCTTCCGCGGCTCCCGGCCGAAGCTAAACAGGATATTCCGATGAATCAGGACGTCTTCTCCATCTCGAACTTCGACCCGAGCAAGGTCACCGAAACCTTCCGCGACTTCGCGGAAAAGGGTGCAACGCAGTCGCGCGAAGCTTATGCGAAGATGAAGACCGCCGCCGAAGAGGCTGGCAAGACCATCGAAGCCACCGTCGAGAGCGCGCAGTCCGGGACTGTAGAGTTGAGCCTGAAAGCGATCGACGCGCTGCGGACCAATGCGGAAACGTCGCTGTCCCACATGGAAGCGCTGATCGCCTGCAAGTCCCTGTCGGAAGTCTTCGAACTTCAGACGGCCTTCATCCGCAAGCAGGCCGAGCTTGCCATGGAGCAGGCCCGCGGCATGCAGGAAACCACCCGCAAGGTCGCCGAAAACATGGTCAAGCCGACCAAGGACGCTGCCGAAAAAGCCATGTCGAGCATTCCCCGCGCCTGATCCTGCCGCCTGACACGGTCTGCAAATCCGGAACCGGACGGGAAACCGCCCGGTTTTTTGGCCAAAAATCGAAGTTCGGACTTGCCAAACCGAACCCATGGCCGTAATGACGCGACCAAGCGACATGCTTGTTCGTGCGGTTGTAGCTCAGTTGGTTAGAGCGCAGGTTTGTGGCACCTGAGGTCGGAGGTTCGAGACCCCCCAACCGTACCATTTTTCCCACAAGGTCTAGCTGATCGTCAGCTCCCCGGATCATCCGTGCGGCGTGGGCTCGTTCTGTTTGTCGATCGCTGCATCGTCAAAGATACGCAGGCAACGCTCGTCCGCCCCGATCGTCTCGTTGCGCGACGTATCGTTTTTGCACCGGCAATTCTCTGGCGGAGGTGGCAGCGGATGCCCAAGATCTCTTTCCCGCTGTCGGTTAAGATCGCCCGTTTCTGGTTGTTTGCGTCCGTATAAAGCGTGGCGCACCTATGCCAGTCGCTTGATGCCCTCAAGGGTGGACGTCGTGGAAATACCGTCTGTCCTCGACAGATACACGACCTTGCAGAGCGCATTGAAGTGGTCGAATTTTCCGGCCCAGTCATCTCCCATGACGAGAATGTCGGCTTTGTACTGGCGAATATAGTCCGCCTTGAGTTCGAGCGAATGCTCCAGGAAAACGTCATCGACGCCGATGATGGCTTTGATGATCTCCAGACGCTCCATTTCGCTGTAGATGGCGTTCTTCTGCTTCTTGGACCGGTTCAGCGCGTCCGTTGAAATACCGACCGTCAGATGGTCCCCCAGCGCGCGTGCGCGCTGCAGAATGCGGATGTGACCGACATGGAGCATATCGAAGGTGCCGAATGTTATGACTCTCTTCATGCGATCCCTTTTGCTCTTTTTTCTTTCGTTCGTCCGTGAAGGGGAGACATCACGGCTGTACGAACGTGGCTTGTTCTGCCTGGATTCCTGACGCGATGGCGTCGAGAATGCTGCTTGCAGCCTTGCCCTGGTTGGGCAGGAGCGTTTCGAGCAGGGCCTCGCGCTGTTGTTCGAACGCCCACGCTTTGCCGTTCTTGTATTCAAGCGTCGCCTTTTTCATTTCCTCGAATGTTCGCACGCGTCGCGTTGCGGCCTCTGCCATTTTGCCGAGGGCGTTGAACGGCACATGCTTGCCGGAATCGAAGAAAATAATGGGCTTCTTGAAAAGCTGATACTCGGCGAGGAACGAGAGCCCGTCCGAAATCATGAGGTCGGACTCGGCGAAGAGTTCACCGTATTGCTGCATCTCGATCGTGCAATTGGGGAGCGCGTTCCATGTTGTCTTGAACATGTCGAGGCCTTCTCCTTGCAGCACCTGGCCGAAAAGAGCCGGGTGTGGCTTCAAGACGATATCGATGTCCTGCTGTTCTCGCGCCCACTTGATCATGCTCTCCCAGATCTGGTCGAAGACGCCGAAGCCAATTCCGCCCTTGCCAATCGAATAGTGCGGCGCCCAGATGACCCGGAACGCTTTCTTGCCCCTTGAGGCAATCGGCCACGAGCCAGTGCTTCCAGCTTTCATAAGCCGGTCGAACTTCGGATATCCGCTCAGAATGAATTTTTCAGGATCGGAATGGTTGAACGATCGGAAATAAGACTGGGTGATCTTTGTTTCGCAGAAGACGCGCCATGCGAGCTGATGATAGGCCTGGTCGAAGCCGAAGGCGGACACTTCCGTCGTGACCGGGTCTCCGAGCGAGCTGGCCAGATTGAGGGCATAGGGAACAAGGCACAGCCGCGCGAATGTAAGTTCGGGTGTGCGGAAGGCCGGTGGCAGGCAGGAGTCCCACTGTTGCTGGCGAAAGATGACGGCAGGAGCGAGTGCCTTGAGAATGTCGAGTCCCTCATAGGAATCTTCCATGTCGAACCGAAGATGTTTGACGCCGAGACCCGTAAGTTCTTCGCTGACGATATCTTCACCCTTGAACGGCCCGTATCCCAGAGCTGTAGACCTCACGGAAATGACGATCGGATCGAAACGCGGGTCCTCCAGCATCGCAGCATGCACGTCGCCCAGAGCGTCCCACATGGGAATGGAGTGGACAAGGAACACACAGCGGATCGGAAAATGTGCATGGCGTGCATTGCGCAGAGCCAGATTGGTGCTTTGCTTGATGCTGTTGAGATCGACGCTGCGTTGAGGAATGTCTTTCGAGATCAGGGAACTCAGCGCGGCGAGATCTGCACGGCTTGGTCCTTCTTCCCTGTTTGCAAGAGATCCCACCAGCTCGAACAATCCGTCGAGCGCGGACTTGCTCTGCATCTGCATGTTTTGCAGCACCTTCGCCGTCTCGACATAGATCTCGCCATGCATGTTCTGGATCTGGTCAAACGCCGCGAATTTACCGTCGATCTCGTCGATCCTGGCGGAGAGTGCCTCCAGTTTTTCGATGATGATCGATGCGACGTGGTTATCCATGAAGAGCGTCCTATCAGCGTCTACAGACGCCCTGCATTCCGTGCGGAATCAGCGACGTGTATCGATACGTCTTTATCGATAGCGCCGAACGCTTTAGTGAGGCTTGCGCTCGTGCAACATCGAGACGGGTCTTCTGGAGGACGTGAGGACCATTAACGGAAAACGCCACCCACGACCTCTCGCGGATGGCGTTTCCGTTCACATCTGACGGTCGTTCTGACGGATTAGAAATCTTCCCAGGTCTGCTGTTTTACCGCAGCGTTGCCGGCGAAGGAGCGAGCGATCTGGCCGGTCATCTTGCGGGCAGGGGAGGCTGCCGGCCGGTGGCTTGCATTGGCTGCGGCAATCTGTGTCGAGGCCCGGGCGGGCGAACGGTTGCTGTCGCCGAACTGGAAGCGGGCGATCAGGTCACGCAGGCGTTCCGCTTCGCCTGCAAGTGTCGCGCTGGCGGCGTTGCTTTCTTCCACCATGGCCGCGTTCTGCTGCGTCACCTGATCCATCTGGTTGACGGCGGTATTGACCTCCGACAGGCCGACCGACTGTTCGCGCGCCGATGTCGCGATCGCATCCATATGCTGGTTGATGGTGACTATATAGGTCTCGATGGTCTTGAGGGCTTCACCCGTCTCACTGACAAGCTTCACGCCGCTCTGCACCTCGACCGAGGAGTTGCGGATCAGGTCCTTGATCTCCTTGGCGGCCTTTGCCGAGCGCTGTGCCAGTTCGCGCACTTCCTGGGCGACGACGGCAAACCCCTTGCCGGCCTCACCGGCGCGGGCGGCTTCCACACCGGCGTTCAGCGCGAGAAGGTTGGTCTGGAAGGCGATCTCGTCGATCACGCCGATGATGTTGGCAACCTGATCGGAAGACTGTTCGATCTTCTGCATGGCATCGACCGCGTTGGCGACGACCTTGCCGGACTGGCCCGCGCTGGCATTGGCCTGCACGGCGATCGACCGGGCTTCTTCTGCGCGCTTGGAGGAGTTGGTGACATTGGCGGTGATTTCATCGAGGGCCGCAGCGGTTTCCTCGAGCGAAGCTGCCTGCTGTTCCGTCCGACGCGAAAGGTCGTCGGCGCTCCGGCTGATTTCGCGGGTTCCGGTATCGATCTGCGTGGTTGCCTGGGCCACCGAGAGAAGCGTGGCGGACAGCTGGGCGATGGCATCGTTCAGATCGTGACGAAGCGCCTCGAAGTCGGGTGCGAATGCCTGGTCGAGCTGGAAGCCGAGGTCGCCGGATGCAAGACGGCGCAGGCCCGTGGCCAGGCCGGATGTCGCCTGCTGCATGCGCTCGCGGGCGGAGGCTTCGGCTTCGGCGGTCAGGCGTTCGCGCTCCGCTTCCGCCTGGGCGCGGGCGGCTTCCGCCTCCTGCTCGAGCCGCTTGTTGCTGATGGCGGACTGGCGGAACACCTCGACCGCGCCGGCCATGTCGCCGATTTCGTCTTTCCGATCTGTGTTGCCGGGATTGATGTCAGTCTGCCCGGCGGCCAGCTGGCGCATGGCCTGCGTCATCAAGCGGATCGGACGGCCGACGCTGCGCACGAGAACGATAGCGGAGCCGATCAGGATCAGAATGATGGCAGCATGGATGGCGAGGGAAACCGTGCGGGCCTCAGCGATCATGTCCGCCAAAGACGTCTGGGCATCCGCAGTGATCGCGCGGGCGCTTTTTACCGCATCGTCGATCAGCTGGCTTGTCGTTTCGGCGACCTTCGTATTGTCGGTGGCTGTCGTTGCGACGGCGGCCAGCATCTCCTCAGGCGTCAGCTTCCGGCCGCCGGCCTTCTGGAAGGCTGCCAGAATATCGTCTGCGCGTTTTGCGGAGATCTTTTCGTAGTCACCTAACCGGGCGGCGGTCTGCCGCAGCGTATCCCGCTCCGGTGCGACGAGGATGGGCCGCTGCAGGCCTGCTATGCCCCTTTCGTAATAGGTATCAACGTCCGACATCGCCTTGCGGGTCTCTGCCTCGCTCGTGACGAGGCGGAGCCCCCGCGAAGCAAACCGCATATCGCTCAAGGCGGCCTTGGCACCGACGACGCCATCGAGAACGATCTGCTCACGCTCAAGAATAGCATTGGCCTCGGCGGTCTTTGCATCGCTAATCGTCTGGTTGGCGAGCATGCCGATGACAAGCAGGATGCCGATCCCGGACGTGATCATCAGTTTTGTGCCGACCTTGGCATTCTGGAAAATGGACATGGGCTCTCTCAACGTTTGTTGGGGGGCAAATCTGGAAATGTGGGATGCGACCGTAATGTCGCGCGAAAGCGCCCAGCCGACCTGGGGCCGGCGGCACAACCGATACGTTATGTCGGGGATAGGATCGTACGGGCATCATGCCTGTGATCGATCAGCGTCATTTTAGAGACGTAATCTGAAGAAAGTTTGAATTTTAAACAACTAATATATGGGGTGCGCAACGCATTGGCATTGGAGTGCAGCAATGGACTGAAGGGCGCTTGGCGTGCAGCAAGCCCCGCAGCAACGCGCTATCGCAACGGCCCTGACAGCACGGTGATCGCGGGCGCGTGCAGATGCAGGCGCCCGCAGAGCAAGGGTAAGCGGAGCGGGCGTACCCGCCTGCGCTGTTCCGATACGGTGGATATCAGCGAATGCAGGGATATTCGCAAACATAATCAGGGCGTCGGGGGCTACGACCGTCGTCATCGCGATCGCGACGATATCCATTGTCGCCGGCATCCCGGTCGGCCTGTTCGCGGCGCACGCGGCGGTCGTCGCTGTCGCGGTCGCGCCCTTCATCCTGCGTGCGGTCGGACCGATCATAACGGTTGTCGCGATCGTAGCGGGAGCGGCGGTCGCGCTCGGAGTATACGGGCACGCGGTAGGTGTCGGATCGCGATTCCCGGATATAGACGCCGCCTGTCGAATAGCGGGGCCCGCTATCGTAGCGCGCACCATCATCGACGCAACCGGCGAGGAGGGCGGTGGAGGAGAGAAGAAGAACCGACAGGACGGTACGCATGGGATCAACCTTTCAAGGTGGCAATCTGCAAGACGACAAGCGCCACAACCAACGATACACGTCGCCGCCCGGTGCGCCAGAGACGCGGCAGAGAGACAACGTCATACTCTCTGCGCTCTCGAACATGAACGGCAGCCGAACATCGCCCTCGCTGGACGCGGCAGGATTGCCAAACCCTCCGGGCTGAGGCATGGAGCGTTTGAACGTTGATATGCATCAACCCTTGTAAAGAACAAGTCTCGCAATCGGGGATGCGAATGTCGGGACTTCGGTTTCGGCGGGATGCACCGCTTTTCCCCCGCAAAGCGGCGGCTCGGGCATATGCATCGGCTGGGCGATCATGCCGTGCACCGGAACGATGAAGGTGGTCGCATCCGGCATCCGTAAAGCCGAGGTCCGGTAAAGCGCGCCCTGAGCACGCCCAGAGAAGCACGCAAGGAACAGGAAAATACGCCCATGACAGATGGCGACGCATCGATCGTCCGCAAGCGGATCGTCCTGCACTTTCCGGGCTTCGAGCCGCTGGATGCCCACGCGCACCGCGCGCGATTTGCGCGAACCGCCGTGCAGAGCACGAAGGTCTGGGGCCTGTACTTCCATGTCGGTCCGCTCGGGGATACCGCAGGCGCTCCCAGCTTCGATGTCACTGCCACGGGGCATGGCCATCAAACGGAAAGCCGCGTCCATATCTTCGACCATCATCGACTGGTCGCGCTGCTTACGGACAAGCCGCTCCACCGCCGTCTCATGGACGGATATGCGAGTGCCGGACGGGTGGTGCAAAACGGCGGACTTGTCGGCTATTTCCGTCATGCATGGCGCTTCGGCCTCTTCTTCGTCTTTCCGTTCCTGCTGGTCGCTCTGGCGTTTCTCGCCGCCCTCGGTGCGGCGCTCGCGCCTGTCCTTCTTGGGCTGCCGGCGTGGAACCTCGTCTGGAGCGCGCCGGCCGCCATCGCGCTCTTCCGGTTCGTGCTGATACCGCGGGCCGAGCGCTTTCACACCCTGCACCTCTTCGCCGACTGGGAACTCGCCGTTGCCATGGCGGCGCTCGATCGGCCTGAGGTCAATCTCTGGCTGGAGAGGACAATCGAGGCCGCGCGCGAGGTTCTCGTCGCGGCCGTCGACACAGGCTGCGACGAGGTGCTGGTGACCTCCCACAGCATGGGCTCCACCATCGCGGCCCATGTCGTCGGCGCTCTTCTGGAGCGGGAGCCGGAACTGATGCAGGGCCGCCGGATCGTGTTCGTCACGCTGGGCGGTGCCATTCTGCAATGCGCACTGCTTCGCCCCGCCAGGCGACTGCGTGAGCGAGTCGGGCTTCTGGCGCGCGCGCCGGGAATCGACTGGCTGGACGTGCAGTGCCTGACGGACTCGATCCACTTCTACAAGGCGCCCGTGGTGGCGCTTTGCGGCCATCCGCACGCACCACAAGCCCGCATCGCGACGATCCGGCTGAAGCACATTCTTTCCGCAGAGCGCTACAAGCGCATCAAGCTCGATTTCCTGCGCGTCCACCGGCAATATGTGCTGGGTCCGGACCGGAAATCCTCGTTCGATTTCACCCTCATGACCGCGGGTCCTCTGCCGGCTTTCGACTTCGCCTCCTTCTCGCAAGCCTCGATGCCGGAGATCCCTGTTATCGATCGCACCGGTTCTGAAGGCCCGGCGGTTCGCGGGCAGGCCGGGTAGAGGCCGGACATTTCTCTCTCGCGCAGTGCGGCGCGATATGGTTTATCCCTTGTCTGCCGAGTGCCGTAGAGACGGCTCCGACCACCAGAAGGATGCCACATGACCGCCCGCTTCGATGTCGCCATTATCGGTCTCGGTGCCATGGGCAGCGCGGTGGCAGCGCATCTTGCGGCCCGTGGCGTGTCGGTCATCGGGTTCGATGCCCATTTTCCCGCTCATGGCCTTGGCTCCTCTCATGGCGACAGCCGTCTCATTCGCCTCGGTTACTTCGAGGACCCATCCTATGTGCCGCTGCTGCAGCGCGCTTATGCCAACTGGCGGGCGATGGAGAGCCGGCTGCGCGAGGATATCCTGACCATCACCGGCGTTCTGCAGATCGGCCTGCCGGACAGCAAGATCGTCAGCGGCACCCGGAAGAGCAGCGAGATGCACGGGCTTGCTTCGGAGATAATCGACGCCAAGGCCCTGCGCTTGCGCCATCCCGCGTTCGCGATCGATGACGACGAGATCGCCGTGCTTGATCCGCAGGGCGGATATCTCCGCCCCGAAGCCGCCGTCATGGGCTATGTGAAGCTCGCCGCGACGGATGGCGCTGTCCTGCATTTCGGAGAAAAGGTCACCGCTATTCGCCCTGAGGCGGGTGGCATTACGATCGAAACCGCCACCGGCCGCACGAGCGCTGGGAAGGTGATCGTCGCCACCGGATCCTGGATCGCCGACCTCGTGCCGGAGCTTGCCGGCAAGGCCATGCCGATCAAGCAGGTGGTCGCGTGGTATCAGCCGACGGACGGCTTCATCGCCACACCGCAGCGCATGCCGGCCTTCATCCGCGATGAGGGCGATGAGGGTTCGTATTTCGGCTTTCCGGCCATCGGGGTCGATGGCATCAAGGTCGGTCGTCACGCGCACTTCATGGAACCGATCGACCCGCATGCACCCAATCCGCCGGTCAATGCGCGCGATACGGATCTGCTCGACGCCTTCGTCCGCCACCGCCTGCCGACGGCGGCCGGCATGCGGGTGCGCGCGACGACCTGCCGCTACACCATGTTGCCGAGCGAGGATTTCCTGATCGACCTCCTGCCGTCCGACCCGCGCATCGTCGTTGCATCGCCCTGTTCCGGCCATGGCTTCAAGTTCACGAGCGTCGTCGGGGAAATTCTTGCCGATCTTGCCCTCGACGGCGGCACCCGCCTGCCGATCGACGCGTTTTCGTTTGCCGCCATGGAGCGCTTCATCGCGGCGAAGGGCCGAGGCGTGGATCTCGAAAATCCGATTCTGTAAGCTTGGCGCCGAAAACCTGAAGATTGCTAAGGTCGCCGCCGCTGCTCAAGCCGGATCCATCCGGATCAGATAGACGGTCACGGCCTCGTCCGCTTCCAGCGTCACATCGCCATCCAGCAGCATCGCGTCGAGCCGCCCGAGCCGCATCGAGCCCGCTTTGATATTGCCGAGGGCGAGCAGCATCAGCGTCCCGCCGTGCTTCTTTACCGCCGTCACACCATCGATCACCCGGCGCTCGACGGCATGGAGGAAAACCCCGCGCCGCGTCATCACGTTGAGATCGGTGATCGCGCCATCGACAAGCCGGGCATCCGTCGCGGCATCGGCAGGAAACGCATAAGGCGCGTCCTGCGCCGTCAGCGTCACCGGCGCCCGATCTGATATTTCCAGTGTCATCCCATGACCTTCAAGGATCGACAGCGTCCGGTCTACGCCGGAAAAGACCGAGAACGGCCCATCTGTCGCAACCGAAGCCATGCTGATCCGCCAGCCGAAATTCTCCATGGAAGCGTTTGGTGGAAAGACCGCAATCTCCACCGTCTCGCCGCCGCCATTCTTCCACGGCATGCGGCGGTGGTCGCTGTTGCGAAAGACCGTCATGAGGTGTCTCCGGAGACCGAGCCTAGAACAGCGGCAGGCGCGGGCGCCTGCCGCTCGTTGATATCAGTTGTCGAGAATGCCCGGCAGGCGCAGGCCCTTGTCGCGGGCGCAATCGAGCGCGATGTCGTAGCCAGCATCCGCATGGCGCATGACGCCGGTGGCCGGGTCGTTCCAGAGCACCCGTTCGATGCGACGGTCGGCGTCTTCCGAACCATCGCAGCAGATGACAACGCCCGAATGCTGCGAGAAGCCCATGCCGACGCCGCCGCCATGGTGCAGCGAGACCCAGGTGGCGCCCGAAGCGGTGTTGAGCAGAGCGTTCAGGAGCGGCCAGTCCGAGACGGCATCGGAGCCGTCCTTCATGGCTTCGGTCTCGCGGTTTGGCGAGGCGACCGAGCCGCTGTCGAGATGGTCGCGGCCAATCACGATCGGTGCCGACAGCTCGCCTGTGCGCACCATCTCGTTGAAGGCGAGGCCGAGCCGGTGGCGGTCGCCCAGGCCCACCCAGCAGATGCGCGCCGGCAGGCCCTGAAAGGCAATGCGCTCGCCGGCCATATCCAGCCAGTTGTGCAGGTGCTTGTTGTCGGGCAGCAGTTCCTTTACCTTCGCATCCGTCTTGCGGATATCCTCCGGATCGCCGGAAAGGGCAGCCCAGCGGAACGGGCCGATGCCGCGGCAGAACAGCGGACGGATATAGGCCGGCACGAAGCCCGGGAAGTCGAAGGCGTTTTCGAGACCTTCGTCCTTGGCGACCTGGCGGATATTGTTGCCATAGTCGAAGGTGGGGATGCCAGCCTGCTGGAAGGCGAGCATGGCTTCCACATGGTCGCGCATCGAGGCGCGCGCGGCCTTTTCCACGGCTTTCGGATCGCTCTCGCGCTTCTGGCGCCACTCCGCCATCGTCCAGCCTTTCGGCAGGTAGCCATTGATGGGGTCGTGAGCGGAGGTCTGATCGGTGACCATGTCGGGCCGGATGCCGCGACGGACCATTTCGGGGAAGATGTCGGCCGCGTTGCCGAGCAGGCCGACGGACTTTGCCTCACCGGCGGCCGTCCAGCGTTCGATCATCTCCATGGCCTCGTCCAGCGTTTCCGCACGCGCATCGACATAGCGGGTGCGGATGCGGAAATCGATGCTGTCGGGGTTGCACTCGACCGCGAGGCAGCAGGCACCGGCCATGACGGCGGCCAGCGGCTGCGCGCCGCCCATGCCGCCGAGACCGCCGGTCAGCACCCAACGTCCGGTCAGGTTGCCGTCGTAGTGCTGGCGACCGGCTTCCACGAAGGTCTCGTAGGTGCCCTGTACGATGCCCTGGCTGCCGATATAGATCCACGAGCCCGCGGTCATCTGGCCGTACATGGCCAGCCCCTTTTTATCGAGCTCGTTGAAGTGATCCCACGTCGCCCAATGCGGAACGAGGTTGGAGTTGGCGATCAGAACACGCGGCGCATCCTTGTGCGTGCGGAAGATGCCGACCGGCTTGCCGGACTGCACCATCAGCGTCTCGTCCTCCTCCAGATCGCGCAGCGATGCGACGATCTTGTCGAAATCCGCCCAGGTGCGGGCGGCACGGCCGATGCCGCCATAGACCACCAGCTCGTGGGGATTCTCGGCGACCTCGGGGTCGAGATTGTTCATCAGCATGCGCAGCGGCGCTTCGGTCATCCAGGATTTCGCGGTCAGCTCGGTGCCTCGAGCGGCCCTGACGTCGCGGATATTGTGGCGCGGATTGGTCATCGGTTTCCCCTTTTATGAGTGTGCGAGCGTAGGCGCGATCTTTGCGATGCGCTCCAGTATGTCCTTGAGGTGGCGGCGAAGCCTGTCGGCCTTTTCAGGATCATAGGCAAAAGGCGGCGCTTCGGTCGCCAGATGGGTGGATTGCGCCAGTTCCATCTGAATGGCGTGCACGCCCTCATCCGGCCGGCCATAATGCCGTGTGGTCCAGCCGCCCTTGAAGCGGCCGTTGAGCACGCTGTCATAGCCGGCGGCAGCGGCGGAGACGGTCACGGCCGCCGCTTCGATCTCGGGCGCGCATGTCCGGCCATTGTCCGTGCCGATGTTGAAGTCCGGCAGCTTGCCTTGGAAAAGGAAGGGAATGTGCGAGCGGATCGAATGGCAATCGTAAAGGATGGCCACGCCATGCAGCGCCTTTACCCGTGCGATTTCGGCTGCAAGCGCCGCGTGATAAGGCTCGTGAAAGGCTTGCAGACGCGCAGCGATGTCCTCGGTCGTCGGCGCGGCACCTTGCCTCCAGATGGGAAGGCCATCGAAATCGGTCTCCGGCACCAGCCCCGTCGTGTTCTGCCCGGGATAGAGGCTTCCGCCTTCCGGGTCACGATTGGCGTCGATCACGTATCGGTGGAATGTGGCGCGAACGGTGGTCACATCGGCAAGCAGCCCGTCATAGAGCGTATGGATATGCCAGTCGGTGTCCGCGAGAACGCGGCCATTGTCGTTCAGCCGGGCGGCGATGTCGGCTGGGACGTCCGTTCCCGTGTGCGGGAAGGCGAGGATAACAGGGGACGTGCCCTGTGTGATCTCGAAAACAGGCATATCAGACCTCCAGAACCGGCAGGATGCCGTGGGAAACTGCGGCGTTCAACCGGCCGTCGGCGACGATATCGCGCGCGGCCTTGAGGTCGGTCGCCATGTAGCGGTCGGTTTCCAGCGTGGGCACGACGCTGCGGATGGTGGCGATGACATTCGACAGTTCCGGGCTGGAGACCAGCGGTGCACGGAAATCGATGCCCTGCGCCGCCGTCAGCGCTTCGATGCCGATGATGGAGAAGAGATTGTCCGTCATCTGTAAGAGCCGCCGTGCGCCATGGCAGGCCATGGACACATGGTCCTCCTGATTGGCGGAGGTCGGCGTCGAATCGACGGAGGCCGGGTGCGACATCTGCTTGTTCTCGCTCATCAATGCGGCCGATGTCACCTCGGCGATCATGAGGCCGGAGTTCAGCCCCGGCGTCTTTGCGAGGAAGGCGGGCAGGCCGTAGGAGAGGGCGGGATCGACCAGAAGCGCGATGCGCCGCTGGGCGATCGCCCCGATCTCGCAGACCGCCAGCGCGATCTGGTCGGCCGCGAACGCCACCGGCTCGGCATGGAAGTTGCCGCCCGACACGACGGAATTGTCGGAAAGCACCAGCGGATTGTCGGTGACGGCGTTGGCCTCGATTTCCAGCGTGCGCGCGACGGAACGCAACAGGTCGAGGCAGGCGCCGTCCACCTGCGGCTGGCAGCGGATGCAATAGGGGTCCTGCACCCGCTCGTCGCCTTCGATATGGCTTTCGCGGATCACCGAGCCGGCAAGCAGACCCCGAAGTGCCGCTGCCGCATCGATCTGGCCCCGATGGCCGCGCAGCGTGTGAATATCGGGGTGGAACGGTGCCGACGAGCCCATGGCCGCATCGGTGGAAAGCGCGCCGGTGATCAACGCGGATTGCGCCGCGCGATGTGCCCGGAAAAGCCCTGCCAGGGCCAGCGCTGTCGAAACCTGCGTGCCGTTGATCAGCGCCAGCCCTTCCTTGGCCGCGAGAACCACGGGGGCAAGACCGGCCCGCTCGAGTGCCACGCGCCCGTCGAGCCGTTCGCCTTTGAAGAAGGCCTCACCTTCGCCCATCATCACAGCGGCCATATGGGCAAGCGGCGCGAGATCGCCGGATGCGCCGACAGAGCCCTTTTCCGGAATGACGGGAATGACGCCCGTCTCCAGCATGGCTTCGATCAGTCGCACAAGCTCCAGCCGCACGCCGGACGCACCGCGGCCGAGCGAGACGAGCTTCAGCGCCATGATCAGTCGCACGATATGATCGGCGAGCGGCTCGCCGACGCCGCAGCAATGCGACAGGATGAGATTGCGCTGAAGCGTCGCAACGTCGGCAGAGTCGATGCGGATGCTTGCCAGTTTTCCGAAGCCGGTATTGATGCCGTAGACCGGCGCATTGCCACCGGCGATCTCGGCGATGCGCGCCGCGGCCTTTTCGATGCCGGCATCGAAGGACGGATCCAGCCGTGCGGGCTCGCCGGTCCAGTAAAGCGCTTCAAGCGTCGAAAGGGGCACGGAGCCCGGCTGCAGAACAAGCGTCATGGCGAAGTCCTAAAAAGTCCGGCGGGGCAGAGCCCGCGCCATCAGTGTCCGTTGCGAATGCGAGCGTGGAGCGGGTTGAACCCCATGCGGTAGACAAGTTCGGCGGGGCGGGTGACCGACCAGATGGCGAGATCGGCCCGCTTGCCAACCTCCAGCGTTCCCACCTCGTCGACGAGCCCCAGCGCCCGTGCCGCCTCCCGCGTCACGCCGGCAATGCACTCCGTCACCGTCATGCCGAACAGCGTCGCGGCCATGTTCATGGTGAGAAGCAAGGATGTCAGCGGCGATGTGCCGGGATTGTTGTCGGTCGCGATGGCCATCGCGACGCCGGCCTCACGGAAGAGATCGATCGGCGGCTTCTTCGTCTCGCGGATGAAGTAGAAGGCGCCGGGGAGGATGACGGCGACGGTGCCGCTCGCCGCCATCGCCTGCGCGCCCTCTGCATCGGTATACTCCAGATGATCGGCCGACAGCGCGCCATACTCGGCAGCAAGCGCTGCGCCGTGCAGGTTGGAGAGTTGATCGGCATGCAGTTTGACGGGCAGGCCATGGGCTTTTGCAACATCGAACACGCGCCGCATCTCGTCCGGTGAAAAGGCGATACCCTCGCAAAATCCGTCGACAGCATCGGCAAGGCGCTCAGCCGCAAGAGCCGGCAGCATCTCGTCGGCCACCTTGGCGATATAGCCTGCGTTGTCGCCCTTGAACTCCGGCGGCAGGGCGTGTGCTCCCAGAAACGTCGTGCGCACGGTCACGTCGCGAAGCTCGGAGAGGCGGCGCGCCGCGCGCAACGTCTTGCGCTCGTTGTCGAGGTCCAGCCCATAGCCCGACTTGATCTCGACGGTCGTCACGCCCTCTGCCATCAGCGCATCGAGGCGGGGCAGGGATTGCGCGACGAGATCGTCTTCGCTTGCAGCTCGAAGTGACCGCACGGAGGAAACGATGCCGCCGCCGGCCCGTGCGACCTCTTCGTAGGTGGCGCCAGCCAGCCGCATTTCGAACTCGTTCGCGCGGTCGCCGGCATGGACGAGGTGCGTATGGCAATCGATCAGTCCCGGCGTGATCAGCCGTCCGTCGCAGTCCACCACATGGCCGCAAGCCTCGCGCGGAAAGGGAAGGTCCGCTTCCGGCCCGGCAAAGACGATGCGTCCGTCCGAAACGGCGATGGCGCCCTGTTCGATGAGGCCGAGGCCCGGCAAGGAAGGGTCGAGCGTGGCAAGCTCGGCGTTGTGCCAGAGCGTGTCGCAGGCCGGTGCGCCCGACGCTGCCGATGGGGACTTCATGGAAGACATTGCTTTTCCCGCCTTTCCTTCGCTCGCTAATATGTATATACAAATGATAACGGAGCGCAAGCCTCATTCTGAAGCTGCAGCGCGGCCGAAATCGGGAGCAGGACGATGGAAAGCCAGGCGATGATGGAGCAGGGGACAGGAAAGACGGACACGATCTTTGCGGCGTCGGCGCTTTTGCCGGACGGCTGGCATGACGATGTGCGGATTTCCCTCGCCAACGGGCGCATCGCGTCCGTCGAGGTCCATGCAGAGCCGAAAGCCGGTGAGGAGCACCATGCGATCCTCGTTCCCGGCATGCCCAATCTCCATAGCCATGCCTTCCAGCGCGGCATGGCGGGGCTGGCCGAAGTGCGTGGCCCCGGCGCCGACAGCTTCTGGAGCTGGCGCACCGTCATGTACCGCTTCGCCCTGACGATGACGCCCGAGCAGGTCGAGGCCGTCGCGGCTCAGCTCTATATGGAAATGCTCGAACAGGGCTTTTCCCGCGTCGGCGAGTTTCATTATCTTCACCACGCGATCGATGGCAGCCCTTATGCCGATATTGCGGAAATGGCCGTTCGCATCGCGGCTGCCGCATCCGAAACCGGCATAGGTCTGACGCTCCTGCCGGTGTTCTACGCGCACTCGACCTTCGGCGGTGCCGCGCCAAGCGACGGCCAGCGGCGCTTCATCAATACGCTCGACAGCTTCGCCCGCCTGCTGGAGGGGTGCCGAACGGCCGTGGCCGACCTTCCGTCGTCGCGCGTCGGCGTCGCCCCGCACAGTCTGCGCGCGGCAACGCCGGAGGAGATCGCAGCGGTGGCGGACATGGGCGGGAAAGGGCCGATCCATATCCATGTCGCCGAGCAGGTGAAGGAGGTCGAGGACTGCCGAGCCTGGTCCGGCGCCCGTCCCGTCGAATGGCTCCTTGATCATGTCGGGCTCGATCCGCGCTGGTGCCTCATCCATGCGACGCACATGACGGAGGACGAGACGGTGCGCATGGCGGGAAGTGGCGCCATTGCCGGCCTCTGCCCGATCACCGAAGCCAATCTCGGCGACGGTACGTTCAATGCCACCGTCTTCGGTGCGGCCGGCGGGCGTTTCGGTATCGGCTCGGACAGCAACATCCTGATAGGCCTGCCCGACGAGTTGCGTCAACTCGAATATTCCCAGCGTCTTCTGCACCGATCGCGCAACGTCATGGCCGCTGCCGGACAATCGACGGGACGGGCCCTGTTCGATGCGGCAGCTGCCGGCGGAGCCGTTGCCCTTGGCGCCGATGCGGCATCGCCTCTTGGCCTGGCGGCGGGTGCTCCGGCCGATATCGTTGCTCTATCCATGCCCGATAGCGGCGCGCGCAACGATGCGGTTCTCGATGCCTGGCTGTTTGCGAACGGCACGAGGCCGGACAGCGTCTGGGTCGCCGGCAGGCGGCAGGTGACGTCTGGGCGGCACCATTCGCGCGACCGCATTTCGGCTCGCTTCCGGCAGGTGATGAGAGAACTCTCGGCGTAGAACGCGGATGAAGATAGTATGCGCTCTCCCTAGAGATTCCATGAGCGCATTAAGCGGGTATTAACCTTTAACGCTGCTCCCCGTGCCGGACAGGGCCATTGTTAAGGTCCCGTTCACGTTTTCGCTCCTAAAGTTGTTATGTTCGATGGAGAACCGAGGCGCATGACGCGCAGCTCGAAAACAATGGTGGATGAAGTGCATGACGTGCGCAGGTGATCTGGCAATTCCGGCCGGCAAGGTCGGAATTGCCATGATCCAACCGATCATCCGCATCAACGGATCTCCTCATTTTCAGACGAAGATTGCGTGTTCCGCGGTGACAAGTTCCTGCAGGAAATCGACGACGGTGCGCACGCGCAGCAGGTCCCGCGCACTCTCGTGATAAGTCGTCCAGTAGGCCCGCCGGATCGTCGCATCGGGCAGGATGCGGCATAATTCCTGATGCTGGCGAGCGATGTAGTTGTGCAGGATGCCGATGCCGGCGCCCGATCGCACGGCCTCCGTCTGCCCTGTCGCGCTCGAAATCTCAAAGCCCGCATCCCAGTTGCGCATGACTTCGCCGGTGAAATCGAGCGAGGCGGTCCACAGAAGATCCTCGACATAGCCGATCCGCCGATGCCGTTTCAGCGCCTCGATGCTGCCGGGCGTGCCGTTCTCGCGCAAATAGACGTCCGACGCATAGATGCCGAGCGTGTAGTCCGTGAGTTTGGACGAGACGAGCCGACCCTGTTCCGGTCGTTCAAGGGTAATGGCAATGTCTGCTTCCCGTTGTGACAGCGAGAATGAGCGCGGCACCGGCACAAGCTGAATGCGCAGGGCAGGGAAACGGGCCGTCAGCCGCCCGAGTCGCGGCGCCAGAAACGATACGCCGAAACCGTCCGGCGCCCCGATGCGCACGGTGCCGGCAACCGCCGTATCGACGCGGCCGACATGCGCCTGCGCCGCCAGCATCTCCGTCTCCATTCTTTCCGCCGCGTGAAAGAAGACTTCCCCCTCTGCCGTGAGTTCGCAGCCATTGGTTCGCCGCACCAGAAGCCGCGTCTTCAAGGCCTCCTCAAGCGCCGTCACCCGCCGCGAGAGCGTGGCGTGGTTGACGCCAACCCGCTTGGACGCCGACAGGATCTGCCCGGTGCGAGCGACCGCGAGAAACATCCGTACATCGTCCCAGTTCACGACCTCTGATCTCCTTATGTCGATTTTTGCACAACAGTTCCTGAATATCGCACGTTGATTTGTGCAGACTGTAGTGCGATCCTCTCGGCAACAGCAACGATAATCTGGAGGAAACAGCCCATGTACGAGATCGGTCATTTCATCGGCGGCAAGAAGGTCGCCGGTACGAGCGGACGCACAAGCAACATTTTCAACCCGGCAACGGGCGAAGTGCAGGGCACGGTGGCGCTTGCCAGCGACGCCGAACTGTCGTCAGCGGTCGAGAATGCCAAGGCGGCCCAGCCGAAGTGGGCTGCCACCAATCCCCAGCGCCGCGCCCGCGTCTTCATGAAATTCGTCCAGCTTCTGAACGACAACATGAGCGAGCTTGCTGAAATTCTCTCGCGCGAGCATGGCAAGACCATCGACGATGCCAAGGGCGACATCGTTCGCGGCCTCGAAGTCTGCGAATTCGTCATCGGCATTCCGCATCTGTCGAAGAGCGAGTTCACCGAAGGCGCCGGCCCCAATATCGATATGTATTCGATCCGCCAGCCCGTCGGCATCGGCGCAGGCATCACGCCGTTCAACTTCCCCGGCATGATCCCCATGTGGATGTTCGCGCCGGCCATCGCCTGCGGCAACGCCTTCATCCTGAAGCCCTCCGAGCGCGATCCCTCCGTGCCGATCCGCCTTGCCGAACTCATGATCGAGGCAGGCCTGCCCGCCGGCATTCTCAACGTCGTCAATGGCGACAAGGGTGCGGTTGATGCGATCCTGACGCATCCCGACATTTCCGCGGTCTCCTTCGTCGGTTCCACGCCGATTGCCCGCTACGTCTATGGCACGGCCGCCATGAACGGTAAGCGCGCCCAGTGCTTCGGCGGCGCCAAGAACCACATGATCATCATGCCGGATGCCGATCTCGACCAGGCTGCGAACGCGCTGATGGGTGCCGGCTACGGCTCGGCCGGCGAGCGCTGCATGGCGATCTCCGTTGCCGTCCCGGTCGGCGAGGAAACGGCGAACCGGCTGATCGAGAAGCTGACGCCCATGGTCGAATCCTTGCGCATCGGCCCCTATACGGATGAGAAAGCCGACCTCGGCCCCGTCGTGACCAAGGAAGCGCGCGACCGCATTCTCGGTCTGATCGACAAGGGCGTTGAAGCCGGCGCCGATCTCGTGGTCGATGGCCGGGGCTTCAAGCTTCAGGGCTATGAAGACGGTTACTTCGTCGGTGGCTGCCTGTTCGACAACGTCACGCCGGACATGGACATCTACAAGACCGAGATCTTCGGCCCCGTCCTCTCCGTCGTGCGCGCCAAGACCTATGAGGAGGCGCTCGACCTGCCGATGAAGCACGAATACGGGAACGGCGTCGCGATCTATACCCGTGACGGCGATGCGGCGCGCGATTTCGCCTCGCGCATCAACATCGGCATGGTCGGCGTCAACGTTCCGATCCCCGTTCCGCTCGCCTACCACTCCTTCGGCGGCTGGAAGTCCTCGTCCTTCGGCGATCTCAATCAGCACGGCACGGACTCGATCAGATTCTGGACGCGCACCAAGACGATCACCAGCCGCTGGCCATCCGGCATCAAGGACGGTGCGGAATTCGTCATGCCGACGATGAAATAGGGCGCAGCCTTTTTGGCGTCATCAAGAGGGTCCCGCAAGGGGCCCTTTTTTCATGAGCATCTTTCTCGACATTTCGTCTTTTTGGAATTGTTCCAAACTGGCAGGCGTTCTATATGTAGCAACGACAGGGAAGTGGCGATCTGGGATTCGCCTGCGTCCGAGCATCGGAGTGAAGAATGCGCCTGACCAAGCAGACCAATTATGCCGTTCGCATGCTGATGTATTGTGCCGCAAACGATGGCCATCTGAGCCGCATCCCGGAAATCGCCAAGGCCTATGGCGTGTCCGAACTGTTTCTCTTCAAAATTCTCCAGCCGCTGAACAAGGCCGGCCTCGTGGAAACGGTTCGCGGCCGCAATGGCGGCGTGCGCCTGCCCAAGCCCGCTTCGCAGATCACGCTGTTCGACATCGTCAAGGTGACGGAAGACAGCTTCTCGATGGCCGAATGTTTCGATGCCGGCGAAGTGGATTGCCCGCTGGTCGACAGCTGCGGTCTGAACACGGCTCTGCGCAAGGCGCTGAACGCCTTCTTCGACGTGCTCTCCCAGTATACGATCGACGATCTGGTCAAGTCGCGCCCGCAGATCAACTTTCTGCTCGGCCTCGACCCGCTTCCCTATGTCGCTCCCGCGGCCCAGCCCCAAACGGCTGCCTGAACATCGACATTCATGAAAAGAGCACGCGTCTGCTTTCAGGCGCGTGCTTTTTCGTTTCAGGACTTTACGAGATATTCCTGGAGCAGAAATTCGATGGCGGTCGGGTCGAGTTCCGCCTTGTCGAGTCGAAAATCGACGCCGTATTCCTGGAACGACTGGAAATATGCGGCGTCCAGCGAGCCGGAAATCACGCCGACAGGACCGATAAAGCCCTTCTGCCGGATCTGCGGCACCGTCTCACGGAAATCGCCATGCGGCGGAAGCCGGTTATCGACCAGCACCATGGATAACGGAGTGCCGAGCTCGATCAGGTTCAGGGCAGACTCGATCGTCTCGCAATAATGCAGCTGGATCGCGAAAGCCTGAACCTTGCTCATCAATCGCCTGAGGATGACATGCTCGGCTGGTTCATCGTCGATGAGAAGAATATGGACAGGTATGGGCATCGGCAAGAATGTTCCGTTATCTCTAAATATCTAAAATAATTATGGTTTTATGTCTTTTGGGTTATCGGAGGCCTAATACGATCATTGTATGATTTGTTCCCTGATGGCCTTGGCAACCATTTGCGTCCGATTGACGACATCGAGCTTTTTCAGGATCGTCGCCGTGTGCGAGTTGATCGTGTGTTCGGAAACCGAAACAATCAGGGCGATTTCACTCGCCGTCTTTCCATGTGAAATCCATCGGAGAATTTCCGTCTCCCGCGCTGTCAGCCCCATTCCTGCCCGCGTCGCCAGCACGAACCGGTAGAAATAGTCGAACGTCGTCGTTGAGTTGTAACAGAGCTCGACATGACAGGTACGGTCGATATCTTCGTTATCCCCGAAATACAGAACGACATAACGCGTTCCCACAATGCTGTGGACAGGAACGCAGGCCACGAGGTCGAAGCCGATCTGCGCCAGAAAGTCCGTTCCGGCATTCAAGGCCGCCGCCTCGTCCATGGATGCCGACCATACGGAAGGCACGGTGGACGCATGCAGGCTCTTGAAAAGCAGGCTGTCGGAAAGCTTGTGGCGCCGGTCATATTCCTCGGTCAGCCCGGATGGCAGATCGTGCAGCACCAGCCGCGTGGTCAGAAGAGCAGGTTCAACCTCCTGGCCAAGCTGCAACACGCCGAAGTGATCGAACCCGGCACCCAGCGCCAGCATGTGGAAAATCCGGAAGAAATCGACGCGGTTCAACGCTTTTTCGAGATCCTTCTGGAAATCGTAGCGTCTGCAACTGTTCAGCAACGCGCCCACGTCGACGGTGTCCCCCTGGCTCCTTGAATACTAGCTTAGCGGGCATTTTCCGCTTGGCAACTCCCCTAAAAAAGGTAAGTCCCGCGCGATATTTGCAACGAGCTGGCGTCACGGACGTGAAAGACCGGAGTGTGTCTCGCTTGAGGGGCTCGCAGACCTTCGTCATGATCGACGTGACGACCGCTCGTGTCTCGTCGTTTACGAAGGCTCCGCCAATAACGCACCGATCCGGAAAATGCGGAATGACATAGCGTAGATGCGTTATATCTTGGATAAATTTTCCAACTGGACAAAAGAATAGAGCTGGTTATTGCATTGCCGCGGCAAATGTCGTTCCCTTTCGATCTGACCGGTTGCGGCTGCGATCCGGATCATTTGCAAAAAAAGAATGCTTCAAGAGAACACAAGAAAACTGGGAAAAACGGTGATGAAAAAGCTCTCTACTCTTCTCGCGGCGACGGCTGTCGTTACGCTGATGGCCGGCAGCGCCTGGTCGAAGACACTGGTTTACTGCTCCGAGGGCTCGCCCGAAGGTTTCGACTCCGCGCTCTACACGGCCGGCACCACGTTCGATGCCTCCTCACGCACGGTCTACAACCGCCTCGTCGAGTTCAAGAAAGGCAGCACCGAAATTGAACCGGGCCTGGCCGAGAGCTGGGAAATGTCGGCTGACGGCACTGAATATACGTTCAAGCTGCGCCCTGGCGTCAAGTTCCAGACCACAGACTTCTTCACCCCGACGCGCGAACTGAATGCCGATGACGTCATCTTCTCGTTCGAGCGCCAGTACAAGGCCGATAATCCGTGGAACAAGTATGTCGCCGGCGCGACCTACGAATACTTCAGCGGCATGGGCTTTCCCGAACTGATCAAGTCCATCGAGAAGGTCGATGACCTCACCGTCAAGTTCGTTCTCAACAAGTCCGAAGCGCCGTTCCTCGCCAACCTTGGCATGGACTTCGCCTCCATCTATTCCAAGGAATATGCCGACAAGCTGCAGGCCGACGGCAAGATGGAGATGATGAACCAGCAGCCGCTCGGCACCGGTCCCTACACCTTCGTCGCCTATCAGGCCGACGCTGCCATCCGCTACAAGGCCAATCCTGACTACTGGAACGGCAAGCAGAAGATCGACGACCTCGTCTTCGCCATCACGACGGATGCCGCCGTGCGTGCGCAGAAGCTGAAGGCCGGCGAATGCCACATCATGCCGTATCCGAACGCTGCCGACGTCGCCGAGTTGCAGAAGGACGAGAACCTCACCGTCCTCAAGGAAGAAGGCCTTAACGTCTCCTACCTCGCCTACAACACGCTGGTTGCCCCGTTCGACAAGCCGGAAGTGCGCAAGGCGCTCAACATGGCCGTCAACAAGCAGGCCATCGTCGATGCCGTCTTCCAGGGTGCCGCAACGGTCGCCAAGAACCCGATCCCGCCGACGATGTGGTCCTATAACGACGCCGTAGAGGACGACAAGTACGATCCCGAAGCCGCCAAGAAGATGCTGGAAGACGCTGGCGTCTCCAACCTCAAGATGAAGATCTGGGCGATGCCCGTGTCGCGTCCCTACATGCTGAACGCCCGCCGCGCGGCCGAACTCATGCAGGCCGACCTTGCCAAGATCGGCGTCGAGGTCGAAATCGTCTCCTATGAGTGGGCCGAATACCTGAAGCTCTCCTCCGACAAGGCCCGCGACGGTGCGGTCATTCTCGGCTGGACGGGCGACAATGGCGATCCGGACAACTTCCTCGACACGCTGCTCGGCTGCACCGCGGTCGGCGGTAACAACCGTGCACAGTGGTGCAACAAGGAGTTCGACGATCTCGTCAAGAAGGCCAAGCTGACGCCGGACCAGGCAGAGCGCACCAAGCTCTACCAGCAGGCCCAGCTCGTCTTCAAGAAAGAAGCTCCCTGGAACACGATCGACCATTCCCTCGTCTTCATGCCGATGAGCAAGAAGGTTTCGGGCTACGTTCAGGATCCGCTCGGCATCCACCGCTTCGACGGCGTTGATATCGCCGAGTAAATCGCCACTTCCGCCGCTTCCGCGGTGTCTCCGGCGGTCCGATTCAATCGGGCCGCCGGTTTTTCAATCTTACGGAACGCTCATGCTGCGCTTCATTTTCGGGCGGCTCGCCGTCCTCATCCCGACCTTCGTCGGGGTCTCCATCATCGCCTTCTCCTTCATTCGCCTTCTTCCGGGCGATCCCGTCATGCTGCTCTCCGGCGAGCGCGTGATGGCACCGGAACGGCATGCGCAGATCATGGCCGAACTCGGCCTCGACCGACCGCTGTACGTCCAGTATTTCGATTATCTGGTCGGCCTGCTGCAGGGGGATTTCGGACGCTCCATCATTTCCAAGCGCCCTGTTATCGATGACTTCATGACGCTGTTCCCGGCGACCATGGAGCTTGCGATCTGCGCCATCATCCTCGCGGTCTGTCTCGGGATCCCGGCAGGCGTGGTGGCGGCGGTCAAGCGCGGCACCTGGCTCGACCAGACCATCATGGGCACGGCCCTTGTCGGTTATTCCATGCCGATCTTCTGGTGGGGCCTGCTGCTCATCATCTTCTTCTCGGGAACGCTCGGCTGGACGCCTGTCTCCGGCCGCATCTCGTTCCTCTATTTCTTCCCGCCCGTCACCGGCTTCATGCTGATCGACAGCCTGCTCTCCGGCCAGAAAGGTGCGTTCGCCTCGGCCGTCAGCCACATGATCCTGCCGACGATCGTCCTTGCCACCATTCCGCTCGCCGTCATCGCGCGCCAGACGCGCTCCGCCATGCTCGAAGTGCTCTCCGAGGATTACGTGCGCACGGCCCGCTCCAAGGGCATGTCGCCCTTCCGCATCATCGGTGTCCACGCGCTGCGCAACGCCATGATCCCCGTCATCACCACCATCGGCCTTCAGATCGGCGTGCTGCTCGGCGGCGCGATCCTGACCGAGAGCATCTTCTCCTGGCCGGGTATCGGCAAGTGGATGGTCGATAGCGTGTTCAAACGCGACTATGCCGTCGTGCAAGGCGGCCTCATGATGATCACGCTCGTGATCATGTTCGTCAATCTGATCGTCGACCTGCTCTACGGTTGGGCGAACCCCCGAATCCGGCGATAGGAGACGAGACATATGTCATCTGTCGAAACAAAGTCCGTATCCCCCGCAGCGGCCGCCGCTGCCACGCCGTCGGCGCCGCCATCCGGTTTTGCCGAGTTCTGGTTCTACTTTTCCAGCAATCGCGGCGCCGTGCTCGGCCTCGGCATCTTCGTCGTCATTCTCTTGATGGCGATCTTCGCGCCGCTGCTCACCTCGCACGACCCGATCATCCAGAACCGCGATGTGCTCCTGCTGCCGCCGGTCTTTGCCGAAGGCGGACGGGCAGAATATCTCCTCGGCACCGATCCGGTCGGCCGCGATATCCTGACACGCCTGATGTACGGCGCGCGCTTCTCGCTGTTCGTCGGCCTCATCGTCGTCACCCTGTCGGTGGTTGCGGGCGTGCTGATCGGTCTTCTCGCCGGCTTCTTCCGGGGCAAGGTCGATACCATCATCATGCGGTTGATGGACATCATTCTCGCCTTTCCGTCGCTGCTGCTCGCGCTCGTGCTCGTCGCCGTGCTCGGCCCGGGCCTCGTCAACGCCATGATCGCCATCGCGCTCGTCAACCTGCCGCATTTCGTGCGCCTGACGCGCGCCTCGGTCATGACCGAGCGCAACAAGGACTACGTCATCGGCAGTCAGGTCGCGGGCGCCGGTACGCTGCGCATCATGTTCGTGACTATTTTGCCGAACTGTCTGGCGCCGTTGATCGTTCAGGCGACGCTGGCCTTTTCCGCGGCCATCCTCGATGCCGCTGCCCTCGGCTTCCTCGGCATGGGCGCCCAGCCGCCGACGCCGGAATGGGGCACGATGCTTGCCGAAGCGCGCGAATTCATCCAGCGCGCCTGGTGGGTCGTCACTTTCCCCGGCCTTGCCATTCTCATCACCGTGCTTGCCATCAACCTGATGGGCGACGGCCTGCGCGATGCGCTCGATCCCAAACTGAAGAGGTCCTGATGCCGCTTCTCGATATCCAGAACCTCACCGTCGAGTTTCAGACCTCCACCGGCACCTTCCGCGCCGTGGACGGCGTCTCGCTCACCTGCGATACCGGCGAAATCCTGTCGATCGTCGGCGAGAGCGGTTCCGGCAAGTCCGTTTCCATGCTCGCCGTCATGGGCCTTCTGCCCTGGACCGCGAAGATCACCGCCGACCGCATGGCGTTCAACGGGCAGGACCTCCTGAAGCTGTCGCCCCGAAACCGGCGCAAGATCATCGGCAAGGACATGGCCATGATCTTCCAGGAGCCGATGTCGAGCCTCAACCCGTGCTTCACGGTCGGCTTCCAGCTCGGCGAGAGCCTGCGCATCCACATGGGACTTGACCGCGCCGCGCGTCGCGCCCGCTCCATCGAACTCCTGAAACTCGTCGGCATTCCCTCGCCGGAAGAGCGCCTGTCAAACTTCCCGCACCAGATGTCGGGGGGCATGAGCCAGCGCGTCATGATCGCCATGGCGCTCTCGTGCAATCCGAAACTGCTGATCGCCGACGAGCCGACGACGGCGCTCGATGTCACCATCCAGGCCCAGATTCTCGAACTGCTCGTTCGCTTGCAGAAGGAGAACGGCATGGCGCTCGTGCTGATCACCCACGATATGGGTGTCGTGGCCGAAACGGCGGAGCGCGTGCAGGTGCAGTATGCGGGCCAGAAGGTCGAGGAGCAGCCGGTCAAGGCACTGTTCCGCGATCCGCATCATCCCTATACGGCAGCGCTTCTCGCCTCCCTGCCGGAACGCGCCCGGATCGGCGAGCGCCTGCCGTCCATTCTCGGCGTCGTCCCGGGTCAGCATGATCGCCCGCAGGGCTGTCTCTTCTCGCCGCGTTGCGCCTTCGCCACGGATCTCTGTTCGCGCTCGGTCGTGCGGCAGGGGCCGGAACTCGGCCGCGCGCTGTGCAATTACCCTTTGATCGATGGCATTCCCCAGAACCATCCGACGATGACCGTCGAGCTTGCAGGAGAGGGCACGCGATGAGCGAGACCAACCTCAGCGAAACCGCGATCGCATCCAGGCCTGTCCTCGAAGGCCACGATCTCCAGCGCTTCTATTCCGTCTCCCGCGGCATGTTCAAGCCGGCTGCCACCGTGCGTGCGCTCAACGGCGTGTCCTTCTCGCTCCACTCCGGCCGCACGCTGGCGGTCGTCGGGGAAAGCGGCTGCGGCAAGTCGACGCTCGCCCGCCTCGTCACCATGATCGAGGATCCGAGCGGCGGCGAGCTGCTGATCGACGGCAAGCCGGCCCGTGTCGGCGACGCCTCGCTGCGCAGCCTCGTGCAGATCGTGTTCCAGAACCCCTATGGCTCGCTCAATCCGCGCCAGAAGGTCGGCTCCCTGCTGGAGGAGCCGCTGAAGATCAACACCACCGACGACGCCGCCACGCGGCGCGCCAAGGTGGAGGAGATGATGCGCAAGGTGGGCCTGCGGCCCGAGCATTATGATCGCTACCCGCATATGTTCTCCGGCGGCCAGCGCCAGCGCATCGCCATTGCGCGCGCGCTCATGCTGCGGCCCAAGGTGCTGGTGCTCGACGAGCCGGTATCCGCGCTCGACCTGTCGATCCAGGCGCAGGTGCTGAACCTCCTGATGGATCTGCAGAAGGAGATGGGACTTGCCTATCTCTTTATCTCGCACGGCCTGTCCGTCGTGCGACATATCGCAGACGACATCATGGTCATGTATCTCGGCCGGCCGGTGGAAACGGGCACGGCGGAAAGCGTGTTTACAAACCCGCAGCACCCCTACACGGCCGCTCTCCTGTCGGCGACCCCCGTCGCCAATCCGGAGGGACAGCGGCAGCGCATCCAGTTGCAGGGCGAACTGCCGTCACCGCTGAAGCCGCCGAGCGGCTGTCCGTTCAATCCGCGTTGCTGGCGCGCAACCGATGTCTGCCGGGAGAAGATGCCGGCGCTCGATGGCCCGCTGGATCATCGCTTCGCCTGCTACCATCCCCTCGATGACGCTCCCCCCTCGGCCCCGGCCGACTAAAACACGCGCATTTCGATCGACGGCTGACAGCCGGATGACGGCAAGATATCGGCATATCTCCAGTGTTCCGGCTCTGGAGATTGCTGATGCGCCGCCTGCTCCGTCTCGTTCTTCCCTTCGTGCACCTCGTGCTGCCGGGCGGCACAGTGCTGGCCGGCGAGCACGATGCGGAGTGTACGCGAGAGCCGCAGGCGCACTGGATGAGCCGGGAGGCGATTTCCCGCAAGGCGATAGCCGCCGGCTACCCCGATATCCGGCATATCGACATTATCGGCTCCTGCTACGAGATCGACGCCCTGACGGCGCGCCGCCTGCAGGCCGATGTCACCATGGATCCGATGACCGGCGACGTCGTTGCGGCTTCCATGGGAAAGAGCCAGTAATGGTGGACAGCCGCTGTCGCCGCGTTCGAAAGCTGATACGCTCCGCATGCTTTCAGATCCGCTTTCCCAAACTGTGAGACAGATGCATGCGGTTGTTGCTGGTTGAAGACAGTCCCCGGCTCGCCGAGCTTCTGGGCGAAACCGTTCGCGAGGCCGGCTGGCGGCTCGATACCGTGACGACGATCGCCGATGCCACGGTGACGCTGACGCTGCGCGAGCATGACCTCATTCTGCTCGATCTCGGTTTGCCGGATGGAAACGGGATCGAGCTGCTGCGCCAGATCCGCAAGACCTACAAAGACCTGCCGGTGCTCGTCATCACGGCGCGCGGCTCGATCGAGGAGCGGATCGAGGGTCTGGATGCGGGGGCGGACGATTATCTGGTCAAGCCGTTCCACCACCGCGAGTTTCTTGCGCGTTGCCGGGCCATGCTGCGGCGCAGCCCGACATCGCTTCAGCCGGTGCTCGAATGCGGCCATCTGCGCTATGATCCCGCCATGGCGGAGCTGTCCTGCGGCGGCACCATCGTCGCGCTGCCGCCGCGCGAGCGGGCGCTGGCGGAATTGCTGATGCGCGATGCTGGCCGGGTGGTGCAGAAGCGCAAGCTGGAACTGGCGCTGTCGGAATTCGGCGAGGAAATGACCGCGAATGCGCTGGAGCTTGCCGTTTCGCGCCTGCGCAAGAAACTGCTTCCGGTCGATACCGGCGCCGATCTCGTCACGGTGCGCGGCGTCGGCTACATGCTGCAGGCCGCGCCATGAGTGCCGTTCGGGATCGCTCCCTGATCGGCATCGTCTCGCTGCGCATCGTCACCTTCACGGTGCTCGCCATGATGCTCGAGTTCGGCATCGTGCTGGCGGAATACTGGTCGAACGACGCGGATCTCGGCGGGTTCCTGATCGGTCAGGAGGCGGAGACGCTGGCAGAGGGCATCGTCGTCGGTAAGGACCGCATCTCCTTCCAGATGCCGGCAGCGCTCGCCGAACGCTATACGATGCGCGAGGACGAGACCGACGGCGATATCTTCGTCCGGGTCCGCACCTCCACGGGCGAAGTTCTGTTCTCCAACTGCGAGGCGCTCTGTCAGCGCCATTTCCTGCCGATCGAGATCAATCCGCCGACCTTCTGGCAGCGCGAGATCGCGCCCGGCAAGCCGCTCAGCGTGGCGGGCGGCCGCTCCTTCCGGTTCGGCACACAGGAAGTATTCGTCGAGCTTGCCGTCCTGCGCGATCCGCACGGCTTCGTAACCAGCGTGCTGCTGCACGAGCTGCGCGACCACCTGATCATCCCCATGCCGCTGATGTTCGGCCTCGTCGCCGGCGCGACCATCCTCTCGGTCCGGCGCGCGCTCAAACCGGTGGTCGAAGCCGGCAAGGCGGCGGACGCCATCGATCCGCGTGCCGCCTTCCGACCGCTGTCGACGGAGGGCATGCCGCGTGAAATCGCCAACTTCGCCAATGCGGTCAATCGCTTGCTGGTCCGGGTGGCGGACCTCATTCAGGCGCAGAAAATCTTCTCCACCTCCATCGCCCATGAGATCCGCACGCCCGTCGCCGTCGTCCGCATGGAGCTGGAGCGGATCGACGATCCCCGTGCGCGTAAGGCCGAAAAGGATCTGGAGGCGCTGACCCACATGCTGGAGCAGCTGACCTCGCTTGCCAAACTCGACGTGGTGGATGCCGCCTCATTCAAGCCGGTCTCTTTGCCGGGCCTCGCAAGCGATGTGGTTGCACAGCTCGCCCCCTTCGTCTTCAACAGTGGCCGGACACTCGAATTCGTAGAGGAGGGCGGCGGCGAGATCCGGGCGGTACCGGCGCTGATCGAGAATACGATCAGCAATCTCGTTGAGAACGCCGTCAAGCACACGCCGAAGGGCACGCATATCTCGGTGCGAACGGCGGATCTGGGCGTGCTCGACGTCGCCGATGACGGCCCCGGCTTCGGCCGGTCGCCCAGCCACATCCTCGAAGGCGGGCGGATCAAGAGTTCGGATGCGCTCGGCGTCGGCCTGAAGATCGTGGAGCGCATCGCCGAACTGCACGATGCAGCATTGACCGTGGAATCCGGGGACGGGGAGGGAACGCGTGTGCGGCTCGCATTTCCGGTACCGCAGCCGGCGCTTCGTGAAAGTCTGACCTAAACCGAAGTTTTCCTCCGGAGGTTTTCCTGAAGCCCGTTCTCCTGTAAGCCCCGAGGCGTCTGCGCTTCGGCGTCAACGCATTCGAGCAAGAGGAATTTCACGATGGATATCACACGCTTCGAGACCGGCCCGCGCATGAGCCAGGCCGTCGTTCATAACGGCACCGTCTATCTCGCAGGTCAGGTCGGCAATGCGGGCGACGACGTCGCGACCCAGACGAGCCAGGCGCTTGCGTCCGTCGATCGCCTGCTGGAACAGGCCGGCACCGACAAGACCCGCATTCTCAACGCCACGATCTGGCTCGCCGACATGGCCGACTTCCCCAAGATGAACGCCGTCTGGGACAAGTGGGCACCGCAGGGCAACACACCGGCCCGCGCCACGGGCGAAGCCAAGCTTGCGACCCCGGAATATCTGGTCGAAGTCATCGTCATCGCCGCCCTCTGAGGGCTGGCACCGGGCGGCGCCTTCGTCGCCCGGTTACGCCTGTCGCCGCTGGCAGCCGATCAAGGCGCAATGTCAGTTGCCGATGCGCGCCAAGCCGCTTTCGCCGTTGTCGCGCACCCACTTCACCTTGTCCGCCCCGGTCACGGTCAGGTCGAAGCACATCTTCGCGCCCTTGTACCAGGTGTTGAACTGCTGGCAGAGCTTGTCGTCGGCGATCCACCATTTGCCCGTATCGCTCGGCTGAATCAGCTTGCCGATGCCCAGCGCCTTGCCATCCCCGTCCACCACACCCGACGTCCGGTAGTTCAGCGGAAACTCGCCGCCCATCGGGGCCTCGAGATAGATCGTCCGCCCGATGATCTTCTCGCGGATGTCGGCCTCCGTCATGCCGGCCGCACGTGTCGCCGTGCTGCTGCAGATCAGCAGAAGGGAAATGGAGAGAAGGAGTCGGTACATGGCGCATGGCTCTCGGTTACGTCCTCAAAGAGGTACGGCGCCTGAAAACGACCGGATCACAAGCTTCACGAAAGCCTGGGAACAATTCCGCGAATCCCGCCGTTGTTAGGCCAGAATTAACATTTCCGGACATCGAAGGACGCTCCCATGCTTTACTGGCTGCCCAGGCTCGGCCTGATCCTGCTCGTCTGCGCCGCACTTGCCGTTGGCGTTGTCTCCGCAACATCCGACGACGTTGCCAACACGCTTCTCGTCGTTCTCCTCGGTCTCGGACTGTTCTCGCTGACGCTGCGCATTTTTCCTCCGGAAAAATACTGAACCGGTCAAGCGGAGACGGGTTTGCCGGGAAACACCATTTTTGGTGGAAAATTATAAGGCCCGGTAGAGTTACGGGAACTTTCCTCCTGTCTTTGGATTGACTGGCGTCCGGTCTATGAGGTCATGCTCGTCACACGTTGCAAGACCGTAGATGTCGGGCGCCATGCAGGATATCGCGGCAGCTTTTGGCCCGCGCTCATTGCGAGTGGAGGTCCATTATGAACGCTGCCATACCGGAGCGAGCCTTGTTCAAGGCGAGAAAGAAAGCGCAGATCGACAACCCGCCGCCTTCCGAGGCGACGGCATTGGCCGATCCGAAAACCGGACTGGATCTGGTGGTTGCCTGGAGCATCGTCGGGACCTTCGTCATCCTGATGTCCGGCGTTATCTATGCGCTCGAATCCATCCTGATGCCTGTCACGCTTGCGATTGTCGTCGGCATGGTGCTGGGCGTTGCAGCCGACAGGTTGTCGCGCTTCGGCCTTCCCCCCATGCTCGGCGGCCTTTTCTTCGGCGTCGTCTTTGTCGTTCTGGTGTTCTTCCTCGTCAACGCGCTGATCGAGCCGATCTCTATGCTGACGGCAAAGGCGCCGGCTTTGATAGAGGGTGCCATACAGCGGTTCCTTCCCTTCTTCGAGCGTTTCGAATGGGTCAGACGGGCCATCAATGGCGCGAACGAAAAGGCCATTTCCGACATGGTCATGGCGAATGCCGGTTCGATGCTCGGGCTGGTCGCCACGGGCCTGACGCCGGCCTTTGTCCAGACGCTGATTTTCCTCGCAGCCCTCGGCCTTTTTCTCATCGGACGCGCGCATTTGCGCAAGACCATCATCCTCGCCTTCGCCACGCATGAACGCCGCCTGACCGCGATCCGCGTCATGAATGCGACGGAGAATGCTGTCGGCTTCTATTTCTCCACCGCCAGCCTGATCTACATCTCGCTCGGAACGATTACAGCGGTGATCGCTTTTGCAGGAGGCCTCTCCGGCGCCGTCCTCTGGGGTCTGTTCGCCTTTGTTTCGAGCTTTATCCCCTATCTCGGCGTGACCGCCATGACCATCGCGTTGACCTGCGCCGGCCTGATGACGCATGACAGCATGATCATGGCGCTGCTGCCGGCAGCCTGTTTCTTCCTCTTGCATCTGGTCATGGAAAATCTGGTGACCCCTGCGATCCTCGGCCATCGCCTTGAGATCAACCCGTTCCTGATCTTCATCGCCATCATCTTCTGGACGTGGATGTGGGGTGCCGTCGGCGCAATGCTGGCCATGCCGCTCGCGCTGATCGGCCTCACCATCTTCAACGAGGTCCGCACCCGGCCGCCGGAACGCCAGCTGCCGGGTTAGACCGAGCTGTTGTCGACGGGGGTTACGCCTCTCCGGCGTGAGTGTTTTCGTTGAAGAACAGTGCCTGGCTGATCAGCGCCTTCACCATGTCAGGGTTGAACGGCTTTGTGACGAGGAATGCCGGTTCCGGCTTTTCCCCTGTCAGCAGGCGCTCTGGAAACGCAGTGATGAAAATGACGGGCACGGTCGCTGTCGAGAGAATCTCGTTCACGGCATCGATGCCCGAACTGCCATCCGCAAGCTGAATATCGGCCAGCACCATCTTCGGCGACGTCCGCTTGAACAGGTCGACCGCCTCACTATGCGTGCGGGCAATCCCCGCCACACCATGTCCGAGGCTGCGCACCATGTCCTCGATGTCCATGGCGATCAGCGGCTCATCCTCGATGATCAGAATATCGGTCACGACCTGACGAGCGATATCGGCCGAGGCCTGCTGGATCAGTCCGGCCACGGCATCCGCTGTCACGCCGAGAATTTCGGCCGTCTCGTCCTGGGTAAAGCCCTCGACGGACACCAGCAGAAAGGCCTTGCGCGCATCCGGCGAGATCCGGGCAAGATTGGCTGCAGCCTTCTTTTCCCACGCATAAGGCGAGTTTACCACGTCTTCGTCGATCTTGATGGTGATCGTATCGAACAGCGAGCAATAGAGCTTGAAGACGCTGACCCGGTCGCTGGAGGCTTTGGGGAACAGGTCGATATTGGCGATCAGCGCTTCCAGAACGGCCGCGACATACGCATCGCCCGATGTCTGCGAACCCGTGATGGCGCGGGAGAAGCGGCGGACATAGGGAAGGTGAGCGGCAATCCGCATGGAAAGTGACATGAAAGACGTCCTTCGATATATTGGCGCCGAGACCGGACAGAGTTTGATCGTTCGACGAGTCGAAACAGGGACGTTTGACCATGTTTCCCGTCGTGTGGAAAGTTTGATCGGTAAGAATTACCAAGCATGAGGTCGACGTGATCAATTTGAGGATGCTGACGGAATGCGCCGGAACGGGCGCGACAGGATTTTGGACGGAACGGACCTGAGACCATGGCGGATACGACAGACCCGAAACCCCGCCCGGTCCTGCAGCGTGCGGAAACCATGGACCCGAACAGCCAGATCGTTTCGAAGCTGAGAGCCTTCTACAGCGCCGTCGAGCAGGAGCCTCTTCCCGATACGTTCCTGGATTTGCTTCAGCAGCTCGACACCGTCGAGAAAGCCCGCAAGGGCTGACGTCGAGACCTTCGTTCTCTGGCACAAAAAAACGGGCCGAGGCCCGTTTTTCCATTTCACCGATAGCGGACCTAGGCGATCAGCAGGATGCCGTGTAGCGGCGGCCGTTACGGTCGCGGTAGATGCAGCGGCCTGGCTCGTTTGCCTGACCGATCAGAGCGCCAGCGAGACCGCCCACGCCTGCGCCGATGGCTGCGCCACGGACATTGCCTGTCGCAACGCCGCCGATGATGGCGCCCGATGCGGCACCGATGCCGGCTCCGCGTTCCGTCTGAGTGCAGGCTGCGAGCGGCATGATGAGAGCAACGGCGAGAAGAGCTTTTTTCATGGTGATATCCTCCGGTTCAACGTGATGTGGATGGCCCTCTGGGAAAGCCTAGGTTTTATATGCGCCCCATTAGGACCAACACAAGAAGGATAACGACCACCAGGCCCAAACCACCGGAAGGTCCGTAACCCCAGCTGCGGCTGTGGCCCCACGTCGGCAGAGCGCCGATGAGCAAGAGTACGAGGACGATCACGAGAATGGTGCCGAGCATTGGCGGTTCCTCTTTGGGTTCATATCGGAATGCGGAGCCTAAACGCGCACTTGGCCGCTTTGTTCCGAATGTCGCTCCGGTCTGCTGGTTGGCGAGCCTGTTCTCCGGCCAAATCGTCTCGGAACGGGGATGGGAACAAATCCTGTTCGAACGGCGTTTTCGATGCTGTGTGGATAAGAGGATAGTGTGGTGTGGTGGCTGACCGGCGCGAAACCAGCGGCGTATCCAGCGTCACCGAAGGGCTGAAAGCTCAACGACACGAAGTCGGCCATGACGGCCGCCGGCACGCGCCTGAAGCTGCGGTCCGCCTCACACATGTTCCTTCTGCTCCACAAGGCATGCCGGGAAAGCTCAGGGCGACATCGCCGGGCTATCCTTGATTGTCATTGCGCTTACCGTTTCATCTTCACTCCCAAGGAGCACTCCGATGCTGAAAACCCTTCTGGCAAGCACAATTCTCGCTGCCACACTCGCCGGCACTGCAATGGCACAGCAGACACCGGCAGCACCTGCCGCAGCGCCAGCAGCCTCTGCTCCTGCAGCGGCCGCAAGCGACGACATGCTCGCGTCCAACGTCATCGGCAAGACGGTCTATACCGGCGTCGACGAAGAGGGCGAGGCGATCGGGGAGGTGAAGGACGTCGTGATCAACGCGGCCGGCGCAACGGAAGCGCTCGTCGTTGGCGTCGGCGGCTTTCTCGGTATCGGAGAGAAGGATGTGGCCGTGAACTTCGATCGTGCCTCCTGGTCGGAGCGCGACGGGTCGAAGATCCTCGTGGTTTCCATGACGAAGCAGGATCTGGAAGCCGCGCCTGCATTCCAGCGCAAGGCGGTCATGGATGGTGCGGTAACCAAGGATAGTGCGGCGACCACGCCCGCAGCGCCCGCAGATACCGCTGCCAAGCCGCTTGCAACGCCGGAAAATACGGAAGTGCCGCTGGAGGCCGCGGGTGCCGATCCGTCCGTTCCGCAGACGGGCACCACGCCTCAGATGACCGATCCGGATCTGGCGCCGGATGCCGCAACCACGGCGACAGCCGAGCCCACGGACGAACTGAAGCCCGTCGACGCCGCCATGCTTTCGGCTGACAAGCTCATCGGGACGCCGGTCAAGGTGGCCGACGATACGAAGATTGGCGAAGTCGGAGATGTTATCCTGGCGAAGGATGGCAAGCTTGAAGCCTACATCATCGATGTCGGCGGCTTCCTCGGCATCGCGCAGAAGCCCGTCGCCATGAGCGCGGCAAACATTCAGGTAATGGCAGATGCGAAGGGCGCCATGACGATCTACTCGCCTTACACCAAGGAACAGCTGGAAACCCAGCCTGCCTACGATGCTGCCGCTTACAAGGCGGACCCGGGAAGCATCGTTCTTGCCAATCCCAAGCCGTGATCAACGATCTAAAGGGCGGTCGACTGTTCGGCCGCCCTTTGATCTGGCGCTGCTTGGTTATAGCGTTCGTATCCAGCCAACAAAAAAGGCGGCCTGCCGGGCCGCCCACCAAGACTCTCTTCAGTTTCGGTTAGTGGCGCTCGCGGCTGTTTTCCGACGAATCCAGTTGCTCCAGCAGTTGCTCGAAGCGTCCATCCGTCGCCGGCATGTTGCCGTTGAAGTATAGATCCTTCAACGTCTGGCCGATGTGCAGGTTCTTTTCGTTCGAGCGCGATGCAGGCCGCGCCGAGGCCGCAACGGACTTCCAGATATGTGCGTTCGATACGGTCATTTGGTGTCTCGCCTCAATGAATCGTGAACTCAACGCCTCTTGCACCGTGAAGTTCCGCATTTCCTGTGGCGACGGCGTGTCAAAATGAACCAGCGCTCCGATTATGGTAAATAAATACTTAAGATCTGCCGTTGGCGCGGGTGCTGCCAGCGCTTGTCTTTCCTTAAAGAGCGGGAGCAAAGGATCGTTGGAGTGCCGCATAGCAGTCGGTCCGCGACCCATTGGCGGCGCCGGTAGCGGGAACAAACGACATTGTGATGCGTTAATCGGCATGTGTTAATCGGAGGAGGAAGCCATGCTTTACTACGCACTTGTTTTTCTCGTTGTTGCTATCATTGCAGGTGTTCTTGGTTTTGGCGGTATTGCCGGTGCGTCGGCAGGTATTGCTCATATCCTGTTCTTCCTGTTTCTCGCGTTTCTGGTCATTTCGCTCGTCGCGAGCCTGATGCGTCGCCGCACCTGAACAATGACCGGAATGGATGACGGCTAAGTCGAAAAGGGAGTGGTTCGCCGCTCCCTTTTTCGTTGTGCGGAGACGGCCATGGACCGTGAATTTGCGCTTCGACCTGTTGCGGAACGTCCGGAAAATGCTGACATAGGCAAAAGACGCCGACGCGCGCGGGGAACATGGAGTTTGGCATGATGAAGACGGATGTGGCGGTTCTGGGTGCGGGGATTGTCGGCCTTTCCACGGCGATCCATCTTGCCCGGCGTGGAAAGTCGGTTCTGCTGGTCGATCGTCGCGGGGCGGGGGAGGAGACCTCCTTCGGCAATGCCGGCCTCATCCAGCGCGAAGGCGTTGTGCCCTATGGCTTCCCGCATGATTTCGGCGCCCTTTTTCGTTACGCCCTGAACAACACGATCGACGCCCATTACCACCTGAAGGCGCTACCGGGTCTTGTGCCGTTTCTCTTACGCTACTGGTGGAATTCCGGCTTTACCCAGCACCAGCATATTGCGAGGCTTTATGCGCCGCTGATCGAGAATTCGATCACCGAGCATGCCGACCTTATCAAGGCATCCGGCGCTGATAACCTAATCCAGCGGGATGGCTGGATGAAGGTTTTTCGTACCGATGCGGCCCGCGATGCGGCCTACAAGGAGGCCGAGCGCCTGTCGGCCGGCTTCGGCGTCAATCATCAGAAGCTGTCACCCGGTGACGTCAAGGCGCTGGAGCCCTCGATCCGCATCGACCTTGCCGGTGGCCTTCGCTGGACGGACCCTTGGTCGATCCGCGACCCGCACAGCCTGAACAAGGCCTATCTCGCCTACTTCCAGTCTCTTGGGGGGCGGCTGGTGGCAGGTGACGCGGCAACGCTCGAGCATGTCCTGGAAGGCCCCGGCTGGCGCATTGCATCGCCGGACGGGCCGATCGAAGCGGCGGAGGTCGTCGTTGCCCTCGGTCCCTGGGCCGATACGGTCACCCGCAAGCTTGGCTATCGCTTTCCGCTCGCGGTCAAGCGCGGCTATCATATGCACTACGGTACGCAGGAGGGCGAACGGCTCAACAACTGGGTACTCGATGCCGAGAAGGGATATTTCCTTGCGCCCATGCTGCGTGGAATCCGGCTTACGACCGGCGCTGAGTTCGCGACCCGCGACGCGCCGAAGACGCCGGTGCAACTGGCCCGCGCCGAGCGGGTGGCGCGCGAGTTCTTCCCGCTTGCCGAGCGCCGTGACGAGGAGCCGTGGATGGGCGCGCGGCCCTGCACGCCGGACATGATGCCCATCATCGGCAAGGCGCCGCGGCACGAGGGCCTGTGGTTCGCCTTCGGTCACGCTCATCACGGCATGACGCTGGGTCCGGTCACCGGCCGCGCTCTCGCCGAAAAGATGACCGGCGAGCGCACGACGATCGTCGATCTCGGTCCCTACCGTCCGGAGCGCTTCGTCGCCTGAGCCCGCGCCGTCGTCGTCCAATGTTTCATCAAACAGACCTCGCGATACGGACAAGTTTGTTTGATTTCGGACACGGAACGATAGACCTCTCCTGCCGTTTCTCCGTCGCTGCACACGACAGACCGTCGTGGCTGCGACGAGATTGGCTGCCGGGGCACGGCGGCGGGAGATATGCATGCAAAAACAGATCGTTGAGATTGCCGGCGAAGCCGTCGGCGCCCTGATGCCGCACGCGCGCGGCTTACGCTTCGTCGCCGTCAAGTTTCATGTCTGGCCGCTCGATGGCGAAGTCTATGCTGATCCCGCCACAGCAAGACAGGCCGTCACGGATCATATCGCCGCAACGCGCGCGTCGATGGCGGATCAGATACATTGATGTCGAAGATGCAGCAGGATCCTCAGGGGTCGCTATAGCCGGAGGCGTTGATATCGAGCCGATAGGCACCGGGATCTTCGGAAAACCGCAGGGCACCTTCTACCTGAGACTGCGCGGGCACATAGTCGATCGTCACCTCCCGCCTCTCCACCTCTCGCCGGTCACCATCTAGCAATCGCCCCGTCACAGGCACCCCGGCTGCGGTCTTCTTGCCGGAGTTGGCCACGATGAACGACATCTCGAAGCCCTGCGCGGTCGGCCGTTGGGCCGTGACGGTAACGCTGAGTTCAGGTGATGCATCTCTGGCGGTCAGGCCGTGATAGAGGATCATGCCGGTCATGGTAGCGACAAGCGCGGTGGAAAGAAGACCTGTGGTCCACTCGATCCAGTGCGGATGCCGGCGAACGATCTTGCCGCGGGAACGCGTCATCAGAGCCTCACAGGATCAGCCGTGCGGCGGCAGCGCCGATCGCACCGGGGAAGCCGAGCACGATGGTGGACATCAGGGCCGGCATGGAACCCGACCCGTCCAGTCTGCCGAAACTCCAGAGGCAATAGAGGCTCACCAGCAACGCGATCACATAGCCCGGCAGGGTAAAACGGATCAGCGCATGCCAGCCCGGCGTGTCTTTCAGCTCGTGTCCGCCCTTGAACGAGACGGCATAGACGAAGGCATGCATGACAATGATCGACAGGGCGATGGTCGCAAGCGCATGCCACGGCGTCATCTTGTAGGAAATCAGGATCATTTCCTCCGTCGGCGCCATGTTGAGGCTGAGAAAAAGCGCGCCCACGGCCATCATGAAAAGCTCGGCGCCATAGCCGCTATCCGGCTCATCTTCCGCATCGTCAGGGTCCGCGCCGAGCTGGCTCCGGCCGAGGAGGGCGCCGATGGCGGCCGGAACCGCTTGCAGCGCGATTTTGCCGAGGAAATCCTGCTCCGCCGTTTCCGGCGTCAATAGCTTGAACAACTTCAGGATCATCGCGCTCGCAATGATGCCGATGGCATAGGCGATCATGGCATCGCGTATGTCTTCACGCCACGAAAAGGTCTTCTCGAAGCCGATGCGATGGGCAATGCCCACGAGCAGCGGCAAGGTTATAACGAGAAGCAGAGCAAGCCGGAAACGGTCCATGGCAAAGCCAAGATCCCACATTTCCATCGTCATCTGCATGGGAAGCGCAAACAGCAGGGCACCTGCGATGCCACGCCCGAGCCCTGTGACAAACTCCGTCGTCTGAAACGGCACCGCTTGCGCATTGTGCTCATCCCCCATGCTCGCTCCCTTTACCTCACACTTGTTCAACAAAAAACTGCGCGGCCCGAGGGCCGCGCAGACATCGTACTCAAATGCCGTCATATTGGAAACCTGAGCGTGACCTTATGCAAGATAAGACACGGCAGTCCCCGCGCATCCTCGAAAGCGCTCAGTCGTTCAGGCCGCTCGGCAATGCCGCATCGACTGCAAGCGTCGTCAGTGCGTTACGCACCTTTGAAATGCCGGGTATGCGATAGGCCAGCTCCTCGATCGCTCGGCGATCTTCCGCCGTCTCGACTTCGCCGGAAAGTTCGGCAACACCGCGCATGACCTTGATCTCCACAGCGGACGTGTCGATATCGTGCTCTTCCAGCGCATTGGAAAGCGCTTCTTCCATCCCGTCATCGTCCGTATCGGCTTCCGGATCATCCCGCAGAATATCCGGTCCGCCATGGCCGATCCGAACTGTCTCATCCGACGTCTCGAAGCCGGGATTGCCGGACTCGTCAAAACTCTCCGTCGTCTCGCCATAGGACCTATTGGCGACATCGGTCGGCGAACCGGAAACGTCATCCGCGTAAGGCCAGCCTTCTTTCAGGTCGCGATCCTCATAATCACGATAGTCTTCTTCGCGGCGTGTTGTCTTCTCGATCATCGTGCGATCCTCGTCTTGTGGTTCATGCAGGTAAACCGCCGAGCAGCTCTTTGGTTCGATCGGCCGGGATATTAAGTCTGGCGAAAGATCGCTCCCACTCGAGTCGGCCGCCTATGGAGGTGTATCTCTCATGTGCCTGGCCTCTCTGACGCCTAAAACAAAAAAGCGAGACCCTGCGGCCCCGCTTCTCTTCGCTTTGAACAGGCCCAGCCGTTACGGAGACGTACCCGTTGCGGGAGCGGTACCCGTGGCAGCAGGCGGCGTTGCCGGAGCCGTTTCAGCCGGAGCTGTCGCTGCCGGCGGAGTGGCCGTTGCAGGAGCCTGCGTGCCGCTTGCAGCGGGAGCTTCAGCAGCTGGCGGTGTTGCCGTCTGGCTGGCAGGAGCCGGCTGTGTCGCGGTATCGGATGCATCATTCGACATTTCTGCCGGCAGCCACACCAGAAGCGCGAGCACGAGGCCAGCCAGAAGAATGATCAAAACCGGCCAGTTGCTGCGCCGCGCGCGGGCGGTCGGATTAGCCGGATCCAGCGGACGCTGGGCCAGCGGATCGCCAAGAGGCGCCGCCGTCACAGGATCGATCCCTGCCGTCGAGCGGGTTGTTGCCTCATCCATGCGGGCCGTATTGTCGGCTGGCCAGGATGTGGGATTTGCAGGGCGCTTTTCGTTCGGATCAAAACGCTGGTTCATGGTGGCTTCCTCCTTTTGTTTCGCCGAATATCGGCACATGAGGAGAAAACGCATCGTCAACGCTTAAGTTCCTGACAGGGGTGTCAATGTAACTGAAGTATGACGCATACGACGAACTAGCGGCGGACCTTCGCCCTGCCGCTCGTTCTACCCATTATCGTGTCATTGAATAATGTCAGTCCTGCTCACGCATCCCAGGCGTCGCCTCCCGCTGGTCGGCATCTTCGAGATCCGAGCGAACCATGAAAACATCTCCGTTCAAACGGACGGCCTCCCGACGTGCGGCAGCCGACATCACATCGTCACCCTCCACATCATCACCATCCTTACCCTTCAGATCCGCCTCACTCTCGATCGGCGTCACATCTTCATTGTGAATGTCGAGGTGACGGTCCGTATGGGCCTTGTCCGCAGCCATGTCTTTATCGGCCATGTCGTTTCTCCTTGCTATCAGGTGGCAAAACGCTGCCCGCAAGCCAATGTTCCGGGAGAGGAGAGCACGCTGCCATCGGATATTCAGCAATATGGCGGGGTGGGTTACTCGTGAGAGAGGGTATCATCGACAGTCATCTCGACGTCGGTCTACGATGTTCAGCTGGATCGTGAGGAAACACGCGGATATCGCTGGGCCGAGGAAATCCTGTCCCAGTTGCAGGAGCAATATCCAGCACGACTATGAAAAGCGATGTCCGAGGATTGGTCAGATTTGGCTGGGGAACCTGGATTCTCACTGACTTCTTAAGGGCTTAGCTGAGACCCTGACTTCGCTGTGTTTCTCCGGCCGCAAACGACCTTGGATGCCGCCTTTGTGCCCTGGCTTTGGACCTCAGTCAAGCGGAAGGGCCCGCGGCAATAATTTCCGCTATTCGATTTCTAACTAGCAACCTGTCGGACATGGCTCGAATGGCTAAATTGCACCCAATTGTCGATGAGCAGAACAGCGCAGCGGCCACTCGCATTCAGTGTCCCCGTCGGTTCGAGCTTCACGCCCGCGCGCAACGGTGAGTCATCACCGCGGCTCAACCGAACGACGGATCAGGGGCCGGCGGCGGGTTGTCCGCACTCGGTGACATAAATGAACATTGAGTAGCAATCGCCGGACACGGAAACATTTTCCGCTTCGCGCCTGCATGTCGGACATTGAGGCCTAGCCCCGAAGGTACTCGAAAGCGGACATGCCCCTATGATAGTGTCATGCACCTGCGCGCCGAAGCGGTGTTTTGACACTCTGTGGAAGCTTACCAGGGCACCACCGCCCCGTCGAAGTAGAAGCCGCCTGTCGGTCCTTTCCCATCCAGCGTCGCAAGCCACGCGATGCCGCTTGCAGCCTGTTCCACCGTCCTGTAGCCGGAATGACCGTTGAAGTCCGTTGCTGTGTAGCCGGGATCGGCCGCGTTCACCTTGATGCCGGAGTCCGCAAGTTCCTTGGCAAAAGCCACCGTTATGGCGTTGAGAGCCGTTTTGGAGCTGTTGTAGCCGAGGATGTTGACGCCGTAGAACTGATTGTCCGGGTCCGAGAGCCAGCCAAGGGACCCGAGGCCGCTGCTGACCATGACGATGGTTGCATTCCCCGCCTTCTTGAGAAGGGGGAGAAAAGCCTGGGTCACCAGAACAGGTGCGAAGACGTTGGTCTCGTAAATGTGGCGGATGTCATTGATGGACTGCTGAGAGGGTGGGACCATCTGGCCGGGAATGCCAGCATTGTTGATGAGCACATCCAGCTTGCCATCTTCTGTCAGCACGCGATCAGCCGCCTGCCTCACCGATGCCTCGTCAGTCACGTCAATGACAATAGGCCTTGCCTCAACGCCTTGGGCAGACAGCAAGCGTAAAGCCTCTTCGCCGCGTGCGGCATCCCGGCTTCCAAGCCATACGCTGTAACCCTTGTGTCCAAGCTGGCGCGCGGTTTCAAACCCGATGCTTTTGTTCGCACCTGTGATCAACACTGTTTTCTTGTACATCATATTTTCCTTTTTGATCGGCAAAGGCTGCCCGATCGACTGAGAGATAGATGCTGGAATGGCTTTCGATAACCACCCGATCCGTGCATATACTGATCGCTATGGCGAACAATGAAGACATTTCCGGCTTTGACGACCTGGCAGTGTTTCTCGACATCTGCGACACTGGCGGCTTCCGGAAGACCGCGCAGCGGCTTGGGCTGTCGCCGTCTTCGGTCAGCGAACGCGTGAAGCGCCTGGAGCGGCAGGTTGGCGTCCCGTTGCTGACAAGGACTACGCGGAGCGTTTCACCAACGGATGCAGGCCGCTCGCTGGCGGAACGTCTTTTGCCGCTTTATTATGAAGCTCGTGCTGCCCTGAAAGATGCTGCAAGTTCTCAGCGCGAGGTGCGCGGCCTGCTGAAGCTCAACGTGACTGGAGCAGTCATGGTAGACATCCTGCCGCCGCTGGTTGGCCGCTTCCTTGAAATGCATCCTGGCGTGCGCATGGAGTTCGTGGTCGAGGATAGACTTGTGGACGCCGTCGCCGCCGGATGTGATGCAGGCATCCGCTATGGCGAACATCTCGCTCAAGACATGATCGCCGTACCGTTGGGCCCGCGCAGACAGCGGTGCGCACTCGCCGCAAGTCCATCGTACCTTGCGGGTCGAAGAAGGCTTCTGCATCCAAAGGATGTGCTTGATCACGAGTGCATCCGACTTAGATTCTCCAGCGGGGCTTACGTGCTCTGGGAGTTCGAAAGGGAGGGCGAAGCGCTCACGGTCGATCCACAGGGACGGCTGGTCGTAGGGGTGGATGCCGCCGCCGCCGCAATTGATTTCGCCCGATCCAGCCGTGGCCTGATCTACACGTTCGAAAACTGGTTGCAGCCACACTTCGCTTCTGGCGACCTCGAACCAGTTCTGCCGGAATGGTGGACGACCTTCGACGGTCCCAGCCTGTATTTCTCCCGCAGGTTCATGCCCGCGCCGCTGAGGGCATTTATAGATTTTGTTGGCTCAGAAAGGAGAGATTAAGTCCAACGGAGATCCGCAGTCTGCGTTGGTCCGACAAGCGACTGCCGCTTTGCGCCCTCATTTCAGCCATCCACCGGGCCTCGGCCGAATACCGAAAGCAGATCTTCTTTTTTGGTCGGTACTACTGCCGAAATGGGGTGGTTTTCCGCCTGTCCGCTTACTGCTGCTACTCGTAGATAGCTGACATTCAGTTGCTCCCGACGGGTTCGGCGACACCCAAATTTGAGTCCAATCGATCGGCCCCAAAGACAGCGCCACAAGCAGCGAACATGCCACCAAGCCAATTCGGCGCGGACTGTTGCTCGCGCCGAAAATGGCGATTTTGGACCCAGCCGTCTCTAGCGGCTGGCGAGGACCGGGCTGGCCGTGCCCTTCAGACCCTCGACCACAACCAGCCGCGGCTCCTTGCCCGCCGTCGGCTCCCTGGGGGCGCCGATCGTGCGCACCGGACCGATGCTGGAGGCCATGCCGGCGCCCTTGTCGTTGGTCTTCAACACCACGACGGGCTCGTCCTGTCCTTCGAAGAATACGCCGTACTCCGTCATCGGCTTCAGTTTGGCGATGCTGACGTCGATCGTATCGACGAGCCCGAGATTGCGCGAGACGACCATGCCGGAGCCGGTGGCGCCCTCGGGTGCCTTCAGCGAGAGCGTCAGGTTCTCCGGACCCGTTTTCAGCGGCATGAGGTTCTGGGTTCCCGCACCGTCGGGCACCGCGCCCGGCACGAAGACGAGGGCCTGCGGGGCCTGACCGATCGGGATCTCGGCCACGACCTTCTGCTTGGCCGTGTCGATCACGTCGACCTTGTCGCCGTTCTCCAGCCCGACGAAGATGCGGCTGCCGTCTTCCGATCCCCAGATGCCGTGCGGCAGGGCGCCGACTGGGATAGTCGCGACGAGCTGCGTTGTCTCGCCGGGCCTATAGACCTTCACGACGTTCTCGCCGCCGATCGTCACGTAAACCAGCGTCTCGCCGTCCACCGTTCCGAAGCCGAGATGGTTGGAGACCGGCCCGCTGTCGATCACCTCCTTCACCTCGAGCGTCCTGGCATCGACGCGTGTGACCTTACCGACGTCCTTGTGCGTCAGCCAAACGCTGCTGCCGTCCGGGCTCACCTGCACGAAGGGCACGAAGGGCGAGACGACGGGGATCCGCTTCACCAATTTATGGCTCGCGACGTCGAAGACCTCGAGCACCGGGTTGAACGAGTTGGCGACGAAGGCGAGCTTGCCGTCTCGCGAGAACTTGGTCATGCCGGGGCCGCTTGTCGTCGGGATGCGGCCCGTCTCCTTGAAGGTCGTGGCATCGATCACCGAGAGGTAGTCCTCGCCGCGCACCGTCGCCCAGACTTCCCTCCCGTCCGGCGTGAAGAAGGCCTCGTGCGGGTTGCGCCCGACATAGGTCGTGCCCTTCACGGCATTGGTCGCCGTGTCGATGAAGGTGACGGAGTTCGTCACCGTCGAGACGACGACGAGCGTCTTGTGGTCCGGCGAAAATCCTAGGCCGTGGACGTTGACCTCGCCCTTGTAGAGGGGGCTCAGAACGTCCGGCCGCGGATTGCCGAGCCGGATCTGGCCCAGAAGCTTGTTTGAGACGGGGTCGATGACCGAGACCGTGTTGGAGTTCTGGTCGGCGGTGTAGACGCGGTCTGAGGCGGCGGGCAGCGCGAAGGCCGATGTCGAGACGAGGAGCGCGGCGGCGAGAATGGCGATGCGGGTCATGGGGTTGTCTCCGGAACGGGCTTTGGTTTGTCGGCAGATGCGGCGAGCATCGAGCGCATCAGCGTAATCTCGTAGGTCTGTTCGGTGATGATGGACTGCGCGAGGTTGCGGATCGCTGGGTCCCGGGTCGAGCCGAGGACGGCCTTGGCCATGTCGATCGCGCCCTGGTGATGCGGGATCATCTGGGACAGGAAGTCGTGCTCGGGATCCCCGGTCACCGGAGCCGACATCATGCCGGCGTGCATCCTCTCCATCGCCTCCGCGGTCGCTTCGGCATAGTGTGGACCGTCGGGCGTGGCCGGCACCATCGGCGAGTGCTGATGGGCGTGCGCGTCCTGCGCCTCTGCCGAGGAGAGTGACACCCCGGCGAAGGCCAGGGTCAGGAAAAGCGTCTTCAGCATGGAATCACAAGGTCCTCGAAGTACGGGTTCGACAAAAAGACGCTTGCGGAAGCCTTTTATTCCCGTGGCGGCAAAATTTATTCGGGGCGAAGCGCCTGAAGGATTAATCGCCTCCATCGATCGAAATGACCAAAACAACGCGTTGGATCGAACGATTCCCGTTGTGTATGGTCCCCAGCAGGATAAGGACCCCGCCAATGACCTTCGAACAGATGCGTGCCGTCACCCTCGGCCTCCAACCGCTGTCGCGCCTCGACAGCCCGCGCGAGGTCGTGCGCCAGTTCACCCCGAACTGGTTCGCCGCCACGATGGGCACCGGGATCCTGGCAATCGCGCTCTCGCAGTTCCAGGCAGACATGCCGATGCTGCATCCGGTGGCCGAGGGCCTCTGGATGTTCAACATCGCGTTGTTCACACTCTTCGCCGGCCTCTACGCCGCCCGCTGGATCTTCTTCTTCGACGGGGCCAAGCGCATCTTTGGCCATTCCGTCGTGTCGATGTTCTTCGGCTGCATCCCGATGGGCCTCGCCACCATCGTCAACGGCTTCCTGATCTTCGGCCTGCCGCGCTATGGTGAGGTCGCAGTCAGGATCGCAGGGACGCTCTGGTGGATCGACATTGCGATGGCAGCAGCCTGCGGGGTTGCCATCCCCTTCATGATGTTCACCCGGCAGAGCCACTCGATCGACCAGATGACGGCGGTCTGGCTCCTGCCGGTGGTCGCGGCCGAAGTCGCCGCCGTCTCCGGCGGCTTGCTCGCGCCGCATCTCGTCGACCCGCATTCACAGCTCGTGGTGTTGACGCTCTGCTATGCGCTCTGGGCGCTGTCGGTGCCGATCGCGCTCAGCATCCTTGTCGTGCTCCTCCTGCGCATGGCCATCCACAAGCTGCCGCACGCCAACATGGCGGCGTCGAGCTGGCTGGCGCTCGGACCGATCGGCACTGGCGCGCTCGGGCTGATGACGCTGGGCGGCGCGGCACCCGCGATCCTTTCCGCCAACGGGCTGGAGCGTTTCGGCGCGTTTGCGGAAGGGCTCGGCTTCTTCGGCGGTCTGCTCCTTTGGGGTTACGGGCTTTGGTGGCTGGCGATGGCTGTGCTCGTGACGCTGCGCTACCTGCGCGATGGCCTTCCCTTCAACATCGGCTGGTGGGGCTACACGTTCCCGCTTGGTGTCTATGCCGTGACTACGCTGAAGCTCGGCACCCTTTTGCCGATCGCTGCCATCCACGTCTTCGGCACGTTGCTCGTCGCGGTGCTGGCGCTGCTTTGGCTGATCGTCGGCACGAGGACGGTGCGCGGCGCCTGGAGGGGAGATCTCTTTGTCTCGCCCTGCCTCAAGGCCGACTGAGAGAAGGAGGGGCATCCGCCGGCGGTCGGTCGTTGAGGAACGCGGCGACGCCAGCACGGAACCGGACGGCGCCGCCCTGGGCGGGGTGGCGCACGTAGGTGGCGGGGATACCGAGCCCGTCCGCCGCACGCTGCGCCACCCGGCCGATGCAGAGGATTCGGCGCGGCGCGAAGATCGCGACGATTATCTCCAGCACCTTCCGATGTTCGGCGATCTCGGTCCAGGTGGGCGTCCGGTTGCGCAAGGGCAGAACGCCGCGATGGGGATGGAAGAGCACCGCGTTCCAGAACAGCGGCAGCGGGTCGGGTATCGCGTTCCAGATCTCCAGGGAGGTTCCAGACTCCGGTGTCGGCAGGGTCTCGCGGGTCGCCCGCGCCAGCGGCGGATCGAGGCCGAGCCGCTCCGACAGGTCGGCGAGCCGCCGGTCACCGGTGAACGGCACGCCCGTCCGACGCGCTCCGAAGCGCGAGGGCGCTTCGCCGAGCCAAAGGTCACGGACGCCGCGATCCGCCAACGCGGCGAGATAGCGTTGAAGATTGCGACGGCGAGTCACCGGCGCGTCAGCGTCCTCAATCTCCGCGTCGAACCCGGCATAGGGGTTGAACAGGTTGGCCTTGCCGGGCAGCGCCGCGAGACGCTCGACGATCGCGTCGACTGAATGTCGTCCGGACGTGGTCGATCCATCGATCACGCCGGCGGCACCTTGATCGTCGGCAGCTCGGCGAGAAAGGCGGCGACGGCGCGGCTCGAGTGACGGTCCCTCGCCAACACCGAATAGAACCCGCGCGACGGCAGGTCGAAGGGTAGCGCCACCAGTGTCCCCGTGCGAAGGGCGGCATCCGCGACCACGGCGGGGAGGATCCCGACGCCGGCGCCCGCCTCGATCGCCGCGCGCACGGCCTCGTTCGAGGGCAGTTCGAGTTCGACCGACAGCGCGGTGAGATCGACACCGAAGGCTTCGAGCGCACCTTCGAGGATCGCGCGGGTGCCCGAGCCTCGTTCGCGAAGCACCCAGCGCGCCGATGCAAGATCCCCGGCCGCGACGGGAGACCCAGAGCCTCTGTGCCCTGATGCCGCGACCAGCATCAGCCGATCATCGGCGACGCGTTGCGTGCCGAGCCGGACATCGCCGAGCTCGTCCTCCACGAAGCCGAGATCGGCCGTGCCATCCAGCACCGCCTCGGCCGTGCGCGCCGTGTTGGCGATGCTCAGCCGAAGTTCGATGCCGGGATGGCGGGCCTTGAAGCCCGCGAGCACCGGCGGCAACCAGTGGTTCGCCACCGTCTGGCTGGCGACGATGCAGAGACGACCCCGCTTCAGTCCGGCAAGTTCGGAAAGCATGAGGCCGGCATCCTCGGCCCGCGCAAGCACCGCGCGGGCCTCGGGCAAGAACAGGCGCCCCGCTTCGGTCAGTTCGATCCGTCGTCCGACGCGGTCGAACAGCCGGACATCGTGGCGCTCCTCCAGCGCAGCGATAGCGGCGCTCGTCGCCGACTGCGTGAGGTTCAGCGCCTTCGCCGCCTCCGTTACATGCTCGCGCTCGGCCACGGCGACGAATACGCGAAGCTGGTCGAGCGTCACAGCGTATCGCCGGAAAGGCTCGGCGCCGAGCGGTTCAGGCTGTCGTAGACGGCGGTCGCCACCTGCATCAGCCGCTCGCGCGGTGCCTCGGCCGAGACAACGTAGCCAAGGCCGGCGTCGCGCCAGAAGAAGGCGGAGATGCCGTCCTCCTCGACGAACTGGAACGACGTCTCGGCCTTCTCGTCGGTCTTCACGAAGAGCGTCAGACGCGTGCCCTGGTCGTCATCGTACATCAGCATCGCGGCAGGACCTGCGCCCGCAGGCAGCAGGCGCCCACCCATCAGCCGATATCCGAGCCCTGTCAGGTCCGGAGCCGACAGCCGCGTTCCAAGCCGCTTCGACAGCCATTGCAGGAGATGCGCCTCCTCGTTCGCGCGCACTTCGACGGGATGGACCACCTCGACCACGAAGGTGCGATGCGCCGCGATTGCCTCGTCGGCCATGACCGCCACGCGAGGCATCTGCGGCGGCACGCGCAGGACGTCGTTCGCCAGCCACCCGCCGGAGCTGCCGAGGATCAGCCAGCCCATGACAGCCGCGAGGCGCAGACGCGTGACAGCAAACCGACCGCGCCGGGCCTCGCGGATGTTGGCGATTCGTAACCGCGCCGGGATCGGCTCCCCGGCCTTGAAGGCAAGGCGTTCGCGCAGTGTCCGGGCGATCTCGCGGTCGCGATCGAGGGCCGCGGCGATCTCCGGTCGCTCCGTGAGATAGGCCTCGACTGCGGACAGCCGCTCGGCCTCGAGCCGTCCGTCCACATAGGCTTGCAGGTCGTCCTCGCCGACGGGCGTGTCCCTGCGGCTCATTTGACTCTCCTCAAGGGCGCGCGGATCCCGGTCTCCAGGATGGCGCGCAGCTTCTCACGCGCCCGCGACAGGCGCGACATGACCGTGCCGACCGGAAGCCCGATCACCCGTGCCGCCTCGTCGTAGCTCATGTCTTCGACGCTGACGAGAAGGAGGACGGTGCGGTGCTCTTCGCTGAGCGCATCGAGCCCAGCCAGGACGTCGCGGAGCCCGGCGCGACCGTCCTGGTCGCCGTCCACCGCCGGCGGCGAGGCCATCTCGTCGAGCGCCACGTGGGGCCCACGCCGCTTGTGCTGGCGCAGGCCTGAGATGTGGAGGTTGCGCAGGATGGCGAATAGCCAGGCGCGCAGGTCGCCGTCGGGCCGGCGCAGGTGCCAGCGCCCGACGGCGCGCTCCAGGCAGTCCTGGACGAGATCGTCGGCGGCGTCGCTGTCGCGCACCAGCGCATAGGCATAGCGCCTCAGGCCCGGAATGAGCGGTTCGATCCGCGCCGCGATCTCGTCGGTGGACATGCCTTACTTCTCCAGCGCGGGGTCGATCTGCCAGATCTCATCGGTGAGCGTGCCGTCCCGGAACATCATGACGTAGCGCACCGGGATCTTGTTGTCGTTGGCGAAGACGACATCGGCGACGACGGTGGCGCCCTTCGAGTTCACGCTCTCGCGCATCTCGACGATGGTGGCCTTGAGGCCCGTCTGCGCCTTGGCGAACTTTGCCCAGGTCGCGGCGATCTCGGGGCCCGTGTAGGTGCCATCGAGCGGCCCCCCGACCCAGTGAAGCGTTGCGGACGGGGCATAGGCGGCGGTGACCGCGGCGCTATCGCCCTTGGCGATCGCTTCGATATGCGCCTTCGCCATGTCGCCGGCGGGACCCGCAAGCGCGGTCGAAGCCGCGGCGGAAAGAATGGTGATGGCTGCGAAAAGGGTCTTCATGGCTCGGTGTCCTTCGGTTCGGCCGCGATTGGCCAACGGAAGACGTTCTGCAACGGCGCTTATTCCCAAAGGACTAAAAATTAGAGACGAGCAGGTTCAGTTCGGCGTTCAGACGCAACGTCCGCTAACGGCGGCAAGCTGAAAGGGCGTCAAACGACTCCGAGGCGTCGGAATCGGTCATGAAGGTCTCTCACGCTCTATGGCAGCTAATTCTTCCTTGAGCTCCAGAACCAGTCGGTCTGCTCACGGCCCCGAGGCGGAAATAATTTCCGCTTTGCGCCCTCATTCCGGTCGCCCAGTGAGTAGAAACTCTCCCTGAAAGCGGACATACACCTCTTTCGAAGAAGCTATAGCGTAAGAAGGCAAAACGGTTGAACTGCCATGCTTGGGAGCAAACAAAGACAGTGCTGCCTTACGTCTTCCATTCTACAACGGAAACATGCAGGGTGTCGTCTGTAATGCCGGATGCCCTATTGCACGCACCGCGCGAATCTGTATAGCCGAGAGTGATGGAACGTAGAATCCGTAAGTCGATCGGTTTGGACCTCAAAAACATTGCCCGCGGGGACCGGGGTTACAGGCCGTTTCGATGGAAGATTTCCCAATTGCTTTCCGATACCTCGGCCATCTCAAACTTGAATTCGTTCCTGCGAAAGAAGCTCCTTTTTCTTAAACCGGACGAGGCATTCACGGCGTTAGAACTCTCAAAGAAAGACTTCTTGTTTCTTTGCCAGCTCAACAAAACCGATCGCAGTGCTGTGAGTTACCTCGATCTGTTATGCGATTATGTCGAATACAACATCGACATGTATCGAGATATCGATGAGTTCGACAAACTCCTTTCGACCGCGGTCCTGTCAGGAGGTCTTGATACAGATATCGCCTCGGAATTTTCTGGTGAGTCGCGCGGAAGGTCCCAATGTGTTTTCGTCATGAAGGCTTACTGCGCACTTTTCGGTAGCAATAACGAAGATATCTCGCAGTATTTCGGCGCCGGGATGTATGCTGACTGGCTTCGCCAGCGTCTCCTCTATCCGTTGAGCTACTACTTCACCGCGGAGCCGGACTCCGACCATTTCGACTTCTTCCTGAAGCAGCTTTTTGCCGACACCGATATACTGAACGCGGAGAGAGAGGTCATCCAGACCTTGATCGACGACAATCACGTGATCAGCGCCTCAGCATCGCACACATTCTATCTCGCTCTACTTGTTCACCCGTACGACGCCGTCATATTGGTCGCCAGATTCTACGAAGCTGTCCTGGCCAGTTGTGCAGCCCCTTCGCCGGAAGAGGTGCGTTTGCTCAGCAAACTCGCTGGAACCACTCGAAACTCCCGCTTGAACGCCATAGTCGACCACGTATCAGGCGCTTCGATCGCTACGGAGATAGACGGAACATCCGCAGTCTTCTCGACGCTTGGGCTGACCTCGGAAACGGCGGAATTCTATCGTGCCGTGTTCTCGCTGGAGGCCGGGTCGGGACCGCAGATCAGCAGGCCGCTTCTCGAGACGCTCTATCGCCTTCGTTTCGAGAAGTATCCAGACATAGCGGATTTCCACGAGCTGTCTTCCTGGACCACGAGATATAGTTTCTCTACCGCCGGGAGAGTTCTACGGGTCTTCATGACTTCGCTCTACATGTGGCCCCGTCAAAATCTCGTGACCGAGTTCTTCGACCTGTTCACACAGATCGCGCTTTTCGGGGCACTGACGTCCTGGACCGCGACCTCGCCCCGCGGATACGCATTCCTTCGACACACCCACGCGTGCGGACGCCTCGTCAACAGTGTTCAGGAGATCGACGGTCTGATTGAAAAGCAGGTCGCTGTCATTGCCGCCACCGGAAGGCGATGGATCAAGGTTTTCCATTGGGGACAGCGTCGGAACGAGGCCGAATTCCGTTTCAATGAATGGTTTGAAGCGATCCGCGTGAATATCCCGCTTTTCGGTACGCAGCGGTACCTTTCGGGCATCGACTGGACCACATTAGATACGATCATCGACACTTACCGGATCAAGCCGTTCCTCAAGAACCGCGATGCCATTTTCGTGCTAATGCTCCGCCAGAGTGAGGAGCGTCGGCATGACTCAGCCATCCTGCGCTTCGCGATGCGGCCCTGGGCAGAACAATTCCCTCGCGTCGATGTGTTCGCTGACGCACTAGCGGTAGAGTACGGGGCTGCGTCGATCGTATTCCTACGGCGCTTTTTGACCGCCGATGAAATACTGCATCTGAATCTGGAGAACAATTTCACTGCTGCGATAAGCGAACGGATGAACGCCTTAGAAGCTCTAGTTAAAAAATTCAAGTTTTCGGAAGATACGATCACTGGGCAGGAACTCGAGAAAGAACAGAAGGCGGTGATCAGCGTCCTGTCCTTGATGAGCGTCAACGCGAACCAGTTTGAGATCAATTGGGACACGATCAAGAACGAGGCGCTCTCCGCGACGGCGGACATCTACAAAGCCTACATTCCTCTCTCGAAAAAATACAACTCCCTAGATATTATATCGCAGGCGCAAACCAAGTTTTCACATTATTTTTCGAACAAGCAAAGCGCCAGCTATCTGGCGCGGAACAACGAAACCTACATTGCGCAGATGGCATTCCAGGCCATCGAAGTCTTTTTTTCCAACCCGGCGCATGGGATCGAGTCGGTACTTGCGATACGAATTCGACACGACAACATCCGCCGCGAATTTGATCGGTCGCTTGAGGCGGCAAGGCTGGCATTTAACCTCCGTCTTCCGGTGAAGAACGCGATGTTCGCGATGTATAGAGAGGTCGTGTCCCTGACGGTCCGCGACTGGGTCCGGAGATATATGCACACGGGTCGCAATTCACCCGAGACGGCGCTCTTTAACTTCGTGCCCAGCCAGGCCGACCTCGACGCCTTCATCAAGGGGTTCGCGCAGACGAACTCGCAGGAAGACCTGATAGACGCGGTCATCGAGTGGATCCGATCGCGACTGGACGTGTTCCTTGGAGAGGCCCAAGAGTTGCTCTCAGGCGAGCTCGTGCACAACCTCAAAAGTGTGATCGAGGCGGCTTCCGCCGATGCGCGCTCGACGCGTTCGCCGTCGGATGTCCTAGCTGCAGAACGGGTCGCGCTTCAGGCCATCAACAAGACCGCGGTGGAACTTCGGGAATGGTTCAAGTCCCCAGCGCACGCGCGTGACAAGTCAATTAGTTTCGCGGAACTGCTGCTGGCGGTGGAAGGTCGGTTTGAACAAGAGGTTCAGAACGATGAAATTGCTTTCCCGCGTCTTTCGCAACAGTTTCAGGGTGTTGAGGTCTTGCCTCAGAATATCCGCAATCTCTTTGTCGCCATGTCGGAGTTGACGCTGAACGCAGTCAAGTACGGATCTGGGAACAAAACCCGTTTGCGGATCAAACCCATTAAATCCAGTGGAAAGATGCTGGTACTCTTCTCGTCGCCGAGACGGGGTGACGATGACGCGGAGTGGACCATTGAAGGCAGGCCTTCGGGTAGTTACACCGAAGGCATATTCAACAGCGGAAACACGGGACTTGAAAAAGTTGCCTTCCTCGCTGCCTCCGTTATCGGGGAACCGTCTCTGATCAAGATCTACAAGCGCCGCAAGGCTTTCCACATCCTGCTTCCCGTAGGCACCTGCGCGTGATGAAGATTTTGATCGTAGAAGACCGTGACGACAAGTTTGAAGATATTGCGCTGGTAGCGCGGCCTTCGTGCCCGCAAGGTTCGTCCTTTCACCGGTCGACCACTTCTGTTTCGGCGATCGACGAACTCGGCCGTTGCCCCTGGTCTCTTCTGCTTCTGGACATGTCGATCGACATCCGATCGGGCAAAGTGAATGTCGCTAGAGGGGGCCATGCTAATTTAGGTGGTCTCGACATCATCGAATACCTCTACCTCTTCGAGGTGAGTCTTCCGACTATAATCATCACGGGTTTCGACTACTTCGAAGCAGCGCGCTCCGAAGAGCGGATGACGGAACTTGTGGGGTTGGACAAGATCGCAGCGACCGCTGCCGCCAAGATTGGCAAGAATTTCCTTGGCGTGGTCCGCTATCAAGACACCGGATGGAGAGACGATCTCCAGAGCCTGATTATGAACTGGAGAGCTTGAATGAGGGCCTTGGTCGTCCATGACCGCGAGGAAATCGCGTCGAAGATTAGCGCGCTGCTGGTTGAATGCGGCTGCGAAGAAGGTGACGTCGCAGTGGCGGACGACGTTCGGTCGGCCACGGAGAAACTCCGCAACGACATGTTTGACATCGCGATCCTGGACCTCACGCTTCAGTACAAAAAAGGCCGAGGCATTCCGAGCTACGAAGTTGTTGAGAACCTACTTGTCGAAATCTTTCAGACGGAAACGCTCCATATCCCGGCAGACATCATTGGGATCACCAAGGAACCAAGCGCCGTATCGGCCGTGTCGAAGACGATCGGCTCCCACGTCCTCGCGGTGATCGAAGAGGATGATGGAGGGACGTGGAAAGAAGACCTTCGCGACAAGCTCTCCTACGCTAAACGCGTTTCGAAGGCGCGCCAGCTAAGCCGCAACAGTCGGTATGATGTCGATCTCTGCATTATCACGGCTCTGGACAGCGAGATGGCTGCGTACAATCAACGGCTGACCCTCGTAGATTGCGAAGAGATGCAAGGCGTGAAGCGTTTCGCCTTCACTTCCTCTGACGGCAGGAATCGAAGAGGCGTAGCGTTCGCGATTGGGAGGGCAGGCCAGTCCTCCGTCGCATCCGCGACGCAGGTGCTCCTTTTGCAATACAGGCCCAAACTTATAGTGATGTCCGGGATATGCGGCGGCATGCCAGAAAAGGTCAAACTGGGCGATATCGTTCTTTTCCAGCAGGTCTTTGACTGGGATTACGGAAAATGGGCCATCGAGAAATTTCCCGAAGCCATGGCCGGGGTGACCGACGTGGAAATCGTGAACGAAGACAGCTCGATCACCCATGGCCGGAGAACTTTTTATGCCCGTCCCACGCCGCTTGCGGTGGAGCACCCATCGGTCACTTCCGCATGCCGCGCCATGCGGACCTCCGGATACAAGTTCTCCCACGAGGAAATTACAACCATCAAGGGTCTAGCGCCCAACTACGACCTGACCTCTCCGCAAGTCCGATACGGACCGGTGGCATCGGGCGGAGCGGTAATAGCGGACGAGTACATGATACCGAGGATAAAGAGCCTCAACGAGGATATCCTGGCGGCTGATATGGAGGCTTACGGCCTCTATTACGCGGCGAAGAACACCAACGTCGTCAAACCCATGTTCATATGCGTAAAGTCCGTCTCGGACTACTGCGATAGTAAGAAAAACGACGGTGTCCACGAGGCCTGCAATTTCATCTCAGCAAAGGTCGCCCTTGAACTGAGCGACCAAATCCTGACGGCCAGTCAGGCTCCATGACGTAATTGTCTTTCGACTACCGAGTTGTATGTAAATCGGCAACGGAAGCGCGGGGCTGAACTTGACCCCGAGTAACAAATAGCACGCTGATATCAGGTACTCGAGGTGGTTTTCTGGCAACGGACCGTCGGCTGTCGGCCCCCTTGCGGAAATGATTTCCGCTATGCGCCTTCATTCTCGCCGTTCTGACCTGATTCTTCATTGCCCAAGAGCTGACATTTTATAGCGCGCAGCAGTGTCAAGTCACGCGACCTAGAACCTGAGTTCTGCTAGACGGTCTGTGATCAGTGACGGGTGGAAATGCAATGACAACAACAGCACGTTCGCAGCGCTATGCTCGCGAGTTAGTTCCAGCACTAAGGCGCAGTAGAGCGGTGAGGACATGCGCCGGCGTCCACTTCTTGTCGAAATCAACCGACCCTTTGGCCATCCTCGATAGTGTTGGCGATCTGCGGTGTCCATGACGATGACTGTCGCCGAGTATCTTGCTGCCACTGAAGTGGTGTTCTGCCTCGACACCAACATCCTGATCGAATTCCGCTCACTGGCCGAGCTGCCTTGGAAAGAGCTTGCGCCAAACGCGACCTCGATCCGTCTTATCGTGCCAACCAAGGTCGGCACCGAGATGGATCAGCACAAGTTCAGCAGCGGCCGCTTGCGCAAGCGCGCCGCCGATTTCGCCGAACTGGCGCGCCGCATCGAGGATAGTGGAGACCGTCCGGTACGACTGTCGACGCCTGACGCCAATATTGCGGTGACGATCGAGTTCGGGCCGCTCTACCGCACCAAGGACCTTGATGGAGAGCGATTCGATCTTGACGATCCCGACAACCGTGTTGTCGCCGAAGCGACCGTAATCGCCCGAGACATTCCCGACCTGATCCTGCTTGCGGACGATAGTCTCCCTATTCGCCTGGCACGTCATGTCGGATTGCTTCATGTCAGGCCGCCCCGCACTTGGCGCCGGCCGGCAGACGGAGACGAGCGGGACGAGACCATCGCCGATCTACGGCGGCAGCTTGGTCCGCAACCGAACCTGGTCCTCAACTTCCCCGCCACAGCCGACCATAACCGCCGACATGACCTCGTGTCGCCGCCAGATGGCATCTGCGAGGACTGCGTCGACCGCATCTACCGCACGTCGCTGGCACTTGATCCGGAAGTGCCCCGATCAACCCTTGAGGCGAGATATCCCAGTGCGCGTCCCATGAGTTTGGGGGCCTACCAGATACCGAGCATTACGCCGGTCGGGGCTGTGTCTAGCGGCATGCTGGATCGCTACGAACAGGAATTCGACAGCTACCGGCGCCACCTCCATATCTGGGCGAGCGGCCTGCCCAAGATCTTAAGCAAGCCAGGCGTGATACGCCCCATCGATATCGAAATCAGTAACGAGGGAGATCGCGCGGCCGACAAGGTGCATCTTGAAGCAACATTATCCGGCCCGTTTCATTTCCTGGCCATCGACCATTTCGACGTAGCGCTCGAAGATCTGCTGGAGGTACCCCACGTGCCCAAGCCGTATCTGACACCCTATTTCGGCGACGGCCCCGGCCTCGGCACGCCGCGTGTTGATGCGTTTTACCCCCTTGATGAACCCGACGACGATGACGCCGACCCGAGTCGGAGGATATCCTGGCGCTGCGAAGAATTGCGCCAGGGCGTGCGGTTTACTTTGCCCTGCATCGTCGTTGCCGAGAAAGCTGAGGCCCAGGGCGCGCTTGTGGTCACTGCCCGTGGGGCCTTCCAGGCCAAGGCGGTTACCTTGACCGCACCTCTCAAGGTATCCGCGCTGCCGCACCCTGGGCCCTTTGCGAACTATCTCCTCGACCACCTGGCTTTGGTGCCGTTGCACTACCGTCGGGCACTGGCCGCAGAACTTTCGGTAACTGGCCGGCCCTGTACTTGCGCTGGCACTCAGGCTTGAACCCGAAGAATGGTCTGGAACGAACCGTCCGACCGCCTCGATCTGGTTTCGTCAAGGATTGCGGCAGACATGCCGCTTGCCAGTTGGCGCCCAGATAGAATAGCCCGTGGCCGGGCTTCGATTAAGCTACCCGTCGATCGGTTGAGCCTTTGAATGGCGGGTAGGCGCGCCCCTATTAGACGATCGACCTGCCTGTTGGGCATCCAGAAAGCCGCCGCTATTGGCAGCAAGTGATCTTGAAGCAAAGCAGAACTTTTCAATGCTCTGCTTTGCCGGACAAAGCCTTTGCGAGCGCGTCGACAGCTCGCCTCCCGAGCTCATCGGCAGGTCGTTTCAACATAGCGAGCCGTCTTTGTGCGGTGCCTATGCCTAAGAAATCCTCGATTGTGTTAAGCCGGATGGAATCCACGCTTCGTGAAACGAAGTCGCCCATCGTGTGACTGGTTCCCGTGGTCATTAGCCGTTTCAATAAAGTAACAAAGACCTCATCCGTTTTGACGGTGGCCTTAACCCAGTTTCGCGGTTCGTCCAAACTTTCGGTGTAGTCTCTCCAGCGGTAGAGCAATGAGCCGAGGTCGGAATCTTCGAGGAGCTTGTCCGGTGTCGTTGCGCGCTCTCGTATTTGCCGAACCCATTCAGCTTTCATCTCCTCAACTGTCTCCCTCTCAAGCTTAGGTTCGATACGCGAACCTTCCTCTTGCGACTCCGGGTCATTGAGGTGGATGATCGTAGCGGCGACGGACAATGCTTTGGTCGATCGGAACGCCGCGAGTGTAAGCGCTCCTCGCTCCTCCTTGGAGAGCCGATCAATGTACCAGCTTATCGCTCGCCAAGCGGAGGTCCACGGCGACCCAAATGGCGTCGCACTATGGTCGACAAGCTTCTGAGCGATTTCAAACATTGCTGGTAAGAGTACAGACGCCGTTGCAGTCGGAAGTGTTTCGACGGAATCATCAAGCCTCGATGCAAGAGAGCCTAGCAGCTCTCGACTTTCGACACTTTTGATTGCCTCGCTCAGCAGTTTTCCGTCTCCTGATATCTCAAGAAGGTCCGAAAACTCGTTCTCCGACATTTCACCTTGCGGGGTTTGCAGTTCAAAGTAGCGGGGAAAATATCTGGCCGTGCAGACGCGCTTGGCCGAGTTCCAGGAACTTAGCCAATCATTCCCATAGTGCGACCCACCAAAGGCCCATTCGGTTTTCGGAAATAGCTGCTTTATCGCCGCTTCGGCGAACGGTTGTCGTTGCGGATCAAGCGATGCAATCTGTTCTTTGATTCTGCTACGGTTGTCATCATCGGCGCGATCATCGCGGAAGCGTCCGTTTTGGAGAAACAAATCCCGGTCTCGGAAAATGGCAGAGTGTAGATCAGGTTCGAAGACCCTTAACGCTTCAAGGACAAGGAAGTCGACAACATTGACTTCCATCACCTGTCGACCCGTATGAAGCGGAAGGTGAATGGCAACGGACGAGACGTACCGTCGCGCATCGCGTAGGTTTTCTACATAGGGTTGGATGGCGCCAACCAACGCGTTCCCCCACCTGACGACTTCAAAGCCGTTTTCGGCGACTGCATAGGTGCCCATCAGTTGGTCTAGGTCTTTTGTCATTATGGAATGGACCATCGGCTTTGAAACAGCCGGCAAGTCGAAATTGGCCTGAACGATCTTTTTGAGAAACTCGCGGCCTTGCCCATTTGCGATAGGATCGAGCGCACGTTCAACGATGCTTGGTTGGAATAGCAGCACGAACACAATGTTCGGAAGATTTGCGTTGACCTTGATTTGGCGTATGAGCGATCGGATTTGCTCCGGTTCCAGCCTATCGATGTCATCAACGAAGATCACGAGCGGCTTTTCCAAACCCCGCAAACTGGATTCAAGGTCAGCGCGGATCTTGTCGACTGGCTCGGCCCATCGATCTTTTCCAAAGTAAAGCAGCAACCATCCGACGACCGGAAGCACAATACTTGCACCGGTTAGCCATCTAGCGAGCGTCGCTGCCTCGGGCAATGACCATCCAATAGACGTCGCCAGCGCCACTACCGATGCATTCGCCAGGACGAGAGTGATGAGAGGCGCGTTCGCGCCGAGCTTCTTTACTGAGCCGGCGCTCCCAGTGAGCGTTGAGCCATAACGTCGGAACATCGCGGCGCGCTTTCCCGCATTCGAGGACAGTGCTCCACCAATTTTGTCCGCGATTTGCTGAAACAGAGCCTTGGCAATAGCCTCACCGTCACCCCACTGCCATGGATTGAAGTCCATCCAGTCAGCCGAGCCTTCGCGGCTGCCGAGTTGCTCTATGACGAGGTTCTTGAGTGACGTTTTCCCGGCGCCCCATTGACCTCGAACCGCGAAAACGCGGCCTTCCTCCAAACTCAGTTCAGACAGAATAGTCGCGATGCGTTCCGCGAAACTTACACGGCGAAGTAAGTCTTGACCTGACGCTTTGATTGGTACATCAGCTCCGATTTCAGTGGGACCGATGTCTTTCGGCACTTCCCTTTCCCCCGTCAGAAAGCGAAAGAAGGCAGAGAAGACCATTCGATGTCATCCATTCTTGATCGGGTGATTTAACGTCTTTTCTACTGGTTTCGGTAGCAGATAACCAGGGACCTCGGAAAGTTGATGTCGGCTTATCGCCGAACAAATTCACAAGCTGCCTGACAGAATACGGCCCCATTGCAGTCATTGCCTGCGGGCCCCAAGCTACCCTCTCCGTCGTCCTTTAAATGTGGCCAGTTGGCCCGCATATTGTCAAAGACGCAGCCTAAGTTCCTTGGAAAACGCCACTCTTTGGTCAGGGAGAAAGTCTCTGATTTGAAGCGCAAACTGGTCTAAAATAGTTCGCCCAGGTGGCCGAGATTCACACACGATTTTAGGGTGTTAACGGAAAGGCCTTGAAAATTCATCTATCTTCCCATCGCGAGCGACCTTTAGATGTCATCTTGTGCCCTGGCTTTGGGCATCAGTCGACAGCATGGGCACGCGGCAATAATTTCCGCTTCCCGCCTCAGTTGCGGTGCCGCAACGGCCAGTTTTTCGATCTGCAGGATAAGTTTTGGCCCGGACACAGTGATCTTCGAAAATCGGATACTATGCAATTTCGTATCCGCCATCCTTTGAGAGTTCCGGGAGAGCGGCCCCCTCTCGATTGAACATCGCGGCCATTGCATTCTGCACCGGATTGATGGTTGAGCGGCGACTATCGTTTTTCAGCATGGCCTGTAGTTGATCGGCGTCATCGTCCGTGTCGCCCATGGGCCATAGAACACTTTTCGCCAGATTCCGCTTTTTCGTCATCAAGCTGTTCAAAAGGCAATCGAAGGAATGCTCCTGGAAGGCCGGGTGAATGGCCATCGGCATATGCACTGTCACAGGTTTCGTTTGGCCGATCCGATGCACACGATCGTTGCACTGTTCCTCAACGGCAGGGTTCCACCAGCGCGATAGATGAATGACATGAGTCGCGGCGGTCAAAGTCAGGCCGGTTCCCGCTGCTTTCGGCCCGAGGACGAGGAGATCAAACCCTCGATCATTGGCAAGGTGTCGCTGAAAGCGGTTGACGATTTCCTGACGCCGGTGGATCGGAGTGGAGCCGTTAATCAGATCGACCCGCTCCAGTCCGAAGACATGTTTCACCAGGCTGATGAAGCGGTGCTGCATCTGAACGTGTTCGATAAAGACAAGCGCACGCTCACCTCTCCCCCGGATCGTTTCCAGCACGGAGAAGCAGGAAGAAAGGCGGGCAGACATCTCAATGAAGGCTTGGGCCTCCTCAGAGGCCGTAATAGCGGGATGGACCGAAACCGTACGAATGTGGTGTAGCATCTTTAGGGCGCCGCCTCGGCTGCTTGTCGCGAGTTTCAAGCGGGCATCTTCGTAAGTCCGCGAGTGATGTTCGGGCATAAGCCGCGGCCGCAGAACTCTCCGCTTAATCGGCAGATCACGAGCGACGTTTTCCTTAAGACGGCGCCGCGCCATGGGTGGATGACCGTCCTTTCCACTGAACACGAGGTTGCTCAGTTCGCTCATGTTTCCTTCGTCAGGGCTTTTGAATCGCGCCCGGAAATCGCGAAGTGTACCAAGTGGTCCTGGAAACAGTTGCTCGAAGATGGCCCAGAGGTCGATAGTCGTATTTTCGATCGGGGTGCCGGTCAGGCCGATGTGGAAATCCGCGTTCACGGCGACACCGGCTTTCGCGCGCAGGCTGACTGGGTTCTTCAAGGCCTGAATTTCGTCGAACACGGCCACGCTGAAGGGGATGGCGCCCAGTGAGTGCTGATAATTCGTGAGCGTCGTGTAGGTCGTCAGCACCCAAAAGTCATGTCCGCGGCCTTGGCGGATCGCATCTTCCAGAAATCCGAGTTCGAGAAGTGAATCGCCGAACTCTGTATCCATTCCCCGTGCACCAATCTTCTTCATTGCGCCCGTCGCACTGCCATAAGCCCTTCGAGCGGCTCAGAGCACTTGCAGACGGCATCGACTGGATCCTGAGGTGGCAGCAGGCGGAGGCCGCGAAGGTCGACAGTCAGGAGGCCAAGAAACAGGCCCACCGGCGATATCAGGATGCCGTTTTGGAACTCAGCAAGGCATATGCACTTGCCTCTGCGAGTGATGATGCCGCCGAGATCAGGGATGAAGTGGGCTTCTTCCAGGCTGTTAGAGCCGCGCTCGTCAAGACCACGGCCACCGGCAAGATCTCCGATAGGGCAAAGTCATTGGCTGTCGAGCAGCTTCTCAATCAGGCTGTGGCCAATGCCGAGATTGTCGACATCCTCAAAGCTGCGGGCCTCGACAGTCCCGATATTTCCGTTCTTTCCGACCAATTCCTCGCCGACATCCAGAAGATGGAGAAAAAGAACCTTGCCCTGGAGGCGCTGAAAAAGCTGCTGAACGGCGAAATCAAGAGCCGCTCGAAATCCAACGTGGTTGAGGCCAAAACCTTCTCTCGTCGGCTAGAGGAGGCCGTAGCGCGTTACCATGCCAACGCCATTTCCACCGTCGAGATGATCCAAGAACTCATCGCCTTGGCAAAGGAGATGCAGGCTGCCTCCGCCCGTGGCGAAGAGATGGGGCTAACTCCAGAAGAAATTGCCTTCTACGATGCCTTGGCGGGCAATGACAATGCCGTTGAGGCAATGGGCAGCGAGCAACTTCGTGTCATTGCCCACGAACTCGTCGAGCAGATGCGCGGCTCGGTCACCGTCGACTGGCAGCACAAGGCAAGTGCGCGAGCGAAAATGCGGATTCTGGTGAAGCGCATTCTAAAACGGTTCGGCTATCCGCCGGACTTGGAGCAGGAGGCTGTCCAGACGGTACTGGCTCAGGCGGAACTGCTGCTGCAAGAAATCGCTGTTAAGTAGATTATTGATCGTACTCGCCGGAAATAATTTCCGCTATCATCCCTTGAAGACCGTGTTCCGATGATGCCTCAGAAACTGGGAATGCGGCCGGTCTTCAAACCGATCTGGCAAAATCAAGCGGAGATCAGAATTGATCAACCTTCGCGCCGTATCCGGAACAGATCCCTCGGCAATGAGAATGCTGTAGTCGTCGTCGACAGAAATCAGCCCTCTATCGAACATCCAATGCACTGTTCCGGACAAAGCGATGCCGTTGCGAACACTATCGGGGCCGTTGTCGGCAACGGGACGGATGTGCGCAGCCTCGACTTCGGAGCGTCCGCCGCCGTTGATGAGTTTGAGGCCGGTGACGGCGCATGTATCGCGGTACGCAGTCTTGATCGCGGCGGAGAATGCACGGTCCCTGAACGGCCTCTGCACGACTTGGGATATGAGCCGGCGCTCCACGAATTCAGGCTCATAGGCAACCTGGTTCTGCTCGCGAAACCCGTCATTCGCCTGTTCGGCAGGGTCAGGAACCGGCCGAGTCCGGTCTTTGACGCCGAGGACATGGGCGAAGCCCGCAGCTAGGATCAGGTCGTATTCGGTCTCGGGCATGGTCCGCACCGCGCGACCAAAAGCACCTTTGTTCGTCGAACCATCGGCCTTTTGGAGCCCGCTTTCATAGTAGTGGCTGCCGTCCTTGAATGGCACGTCATGATCGAACGGAAGAAAATCCTCGATGAGCGCGTAAAAGTGGTCCGGTTTGGACGGATCTGAGATGATGGAAGCTATGCGTGCCGTCGCGAAGTAAGCCTGCTTGCCTCCTGTACGCATCAGGTCGCCGCTCGGACGCCGTGGTTCGTAATAGACAATCCAGTCCGATAGAGCGGCCTCGACCTGACGCAGATACGTCCTTGGAAAATGATAGCGCTGCTCAGGCAGGTCGTCATAGGTCGGATCGATTTTCGTCGTCAGTACCGCTTTCGTCATCGCGCCGTCTCCTGCCCTGAAGCGGTCTACCAGGCGCGTAGATGTGGCGAAATAGCAATCCTCAGCATCGCAGTGGCGGTAACACCTGTTACGCCTGAGCCTCACTCTTTTGGACGGCATGGCCCCCGGCACTCTCCAAACCACCTTCATCAACGTCTCACCAGGACAAAAGGCGGCCTTAGATACTTGAAGTATCTCTCACAGCAAAATAATTTTTTTCAGTTATTAATACGGTTAATTTTGGCAAGAACGAAGGTTAGTTATAAGTATATGCAGGCGCTTTTCTTTGGCGTGCAGACTGATGAAATTTGACAAGCGTATGATTTAGAACGACAATAAGTGAATTCACAGTGCGAAAGCGTTGTGGTGATCTGAAACGCGTTTGAAGGATAATCATATGAACGCCACCATCACGACTACCAAGTTCGACTACGATGCATACGATATCATTGAGGATGATAAAAGGAGACTTGAAGATAGCGCATCCCATATCTACCAGCTCGGTCGGAAATCGACAGAGCAGGCCTTTCAACTTGGCGAGCATCTTGAGCATGCCAGTGAGCTTCTTCCAGAAGGTTCATTCGGAAAGTGGGTTGGGAAGCGATGCGGGATGACAGAGCGTCACGCGCGAAATTTCCGCGCAATTCATCGTGTCCTCGCGCCATACCGGCCTCGACTGGTCGATCTTGGCGTCAACTCCACGGTGCTCGTTCGACTGACGGCGGCAACGGATGATCAGATCGAGGCTGCCATCGATCTGTGCAGAGCGAACGGGTCGATCAAGGTCAAGGACGTGCAGGCGATCCTGGCTATGGAAACCGACGACAAGCCGACGCCGACAATCGACCCTGCGGATGTCGGCGGTGTAGATGGCCTCAAAGCATTGATTGTCGCGAAAGTGCGGGAAGGGCTTCGGCTGTTCCTCATGCACGTTGCAGAGATTCAAGCCAAGATCACCGCAGCGCTTTCTGGCAAACGCGTGGTCAAGTCAAAGCTTGCCGACGAGGTTGTGGTCGTTACCCGTCTTGCGAAGGCGGAACTCAAGAGTTTGGCGTTGTTCGTACAGCCGGGTGGGTTCGATCCGAGCGTCGTGTGGGACACCACCTTTGCAAATGGAAGTCACTGGGCTCGAGTATTCAGTGTTCTCCAAGACTTGGGCGGCATCGATAGCTGGCCAGAAGCGACAAAGGTTCGTTCTTGGCTAGAGGTGGACGTTCTTCCGGCTCTCGACTGGGCAACCGCGAAAACCAAGATGCCGGTCTGGCTGGATTCAGCCGCCATCACTCCGTCCGACGTCAGCGGCGTCACTGTGGTGCCTGAAGATGGCAAGATCGCTACCCAGGCCCCAGAATCCAAGCACCGGCAGACGGAGCTCGCGCTGAACAGTGCGTTCAATTCCGGACACCGGGCGGTTGCTCGCAGTCCCGCTGTAGCCGATGTTAAGACTAAGGCTTGGCCGTCGCTCGTATCGGCTCACGCTGACGACGACGAGACTTTGGGAGCCTTCTTCTCAAAGGAGGATCTTGGGTCGGATATCGAGACGCGCGATTTCCCCCAACTGACGGCCTCAGACATCTTGCCGGCCCATTCGCTTTGAAGCGAGTATCGGGAGCTGACATCGTTAGCTCCCGGAAACACTTACCCGTAAGCACCTATCAACCTCGTGAGCCCGAAATTAACCGTGTTCGGGCTCTGTTCTCATCGAGCTCACCGAGGTCCTTGAGATCCAGGTATGGTCCTGTCATCTCTAAACGCGTTCCAGACGGGAACATGAACGGCCCGAGCCGGTGCGCCAACACCGACAAGGGCCTGACCCTCCGCCTTCTTAGAAAAGGAATCGGGCTATGAGTACCCATACTGCCTCTGTCTCTACCGGGGAAGCTCCCCAAACCCTTCGCCGTTTCGGCATCCGTGCATCCGTTACGGCCGTCGAGCCGCCAGCGCTTCGGCGCTTCCCGCACAGCGTCCGCTTCGCAGAGGTCGAGGCCGACCTCGAGCTTCTGCTCGACAAGGCGATTGCCGCGATTGCCGATGGCGAGCCTGCTGATGACGAGATCCTCGGTCACTACGTCCATGTCGCCTCTCTGGTCCGCGCCATCAGCTTCCGGGAAGGCAAGCTCCTGGAACAGGCAGTCGAGCGCCTATCGAAAGCGAACCCGGATCTCATCGTGCTGACGCAGTCGATCAAGCTTCCACTCGTGAAGACGGCGATTGAGGCGATTGCCGGAAACGCCTGGCATGATCTCGATGGCATTAAGCTCGACTGCGAGGCCCCGGCTAAGGGATCCTACACCCCGGACTTGATCATCGTGAACCGCGCCCGGCACTCGGCTTCTATCTTGGATGTCAAGCGTTCGCTCGCGTCCTACGGCGACACGAGCCGGCTGGAGGAGTTGAAGGCAAAAATGATGGCGGCTGCGATGATCCTGCCGGACTGGCTGTACAAGACCCAAAAGCGGACCATGGTCGATACGGTTGGTGTTGCCATTGTCGATGGCGCAAGCCGTCCGAGCAGTCATGAGACCGGCATCTGGGCCTTGTCGGAGATCGACGACCTGCTGGAGATCGATGGTGCGGCAGCCTGCATGGCCGAGCTTCGCCGTCGCTTCGGCATCCGGGTGCAGCAGCTTCTCGAAGCGGAGGCCCGCAAGGCGCTGGGTCTGGCCGGGGTGGCACCGGCCGCCATCACGGGCGTTCCACCAGCCGGGATCCGTCGGGCGATGATCAACCTCAACGCTCTTGGGTCTAACAGCGACGATGGCGATGAGGATGTCATCCTCCCCTTCGAGGCTGACGAGCAGGATGAGCCCGCGGAGGATCTGCCGCCGATCCGCCAGCCACAGCGCATCCGCGTCGGCTTTGCCCGTCGGCTGCTCGATAGCTGACCGACCGCTGACTGTGCTGCGGCGTGAGGACATGTCCTGTCGCGCCTCCAGCCTTTCATCTCGCATCATCCCCCTTCTATTGCCGCCGTCCCTATAGGACGCTGCGTGCGGAGCTTTGTCCCCATGTCATCCTCAGACACATCCCTGCCTTCATCCCGACGGTCCACAATCCGCTGCGATGCCGCCGAGGCGGAAACACAGACTTCATCCGTCTGTGAGCGCCATCTTGATCCTGCCGTGCTGATCGGCCTGTCTCTTGCCTATGCCCGGCGACGAGCAGCGGTGCCTGCAGCAATCGCCTTGCCGTTGACGGAGCTTGCAGCCAAGGGTGATGCCACCTGCCGCCTTGTCTCCGACTGGCTTGCGACGCGCTCGAACTCCGCGTCTCGACCCTCTTATAGCCGCGGCCGCGCGCGCTCGCGGTTTCCCAAAACGGCAATTATTGCCGCGACCGGGGAGGGTACCCGATGAACAGATTGTCCCGTTTGTTTGTCCGTCGCCTGCGTCATCTTGCAGCCCGCGATACCCGCCGTCATGCCTCGGCGAATGGCTTGATCGCCGTGTCGAGCATCGACGTGCAAGGCCATCTCGTGCGGCGCTACACCCCGGCCTTTAACACCGGCTCGCTGACATTCAACCGGTCCGCGGATCTTGCCTGGCTGACCCGGACCTTCGGCTCGCTGTTACTGGACGCTGTCAAGCCGGAGGCCGATGGAGCGGCCGCCGTTGTCGCGCAGTCGACCACCAAACTGTCCGGCACGCCTTCCAGGGCGGTCAGCCTGCGAGCAGACACAGCCCTCGATCTCCCAGAACCCATTCCCGACCGGCGTGCGTACGCCACGACGCTGGTCGGCTTGGCAGCGCCTCCCGTTCATGTCGCACATCTTGCTACCGCCTTGCTCATCGCCCGCGCCATCACCTCATTCCGCATGACGCTGCGACGCGTGGTCGAGATCATCCGGCGACCGGCCCCAATCATCGTCCTGCGATCACAGGTGGAGGGGACACAGGACGCGTTCTTGCGGCTGATCGAGATGACTGGTCTTGTCCCGTCAGGTCCCTATGCAGGTCTGTCCGGCGACAGTTTCTATGAGCGCGACGTCGGTGGCTTTACGGACATGGCCCTTCGACGCCGCTTCGTGTTCTTCCAGGGAAAAGAAACTGGCCGCGAAAGCCGGGCCATGAAGCGCGGGCTGGCGGCTGTGCTTGGCAAAGAGGATCCGATCCTTGCCATCGCGCACCACGTCACCGACATCCCAGACCAGATCTCGGCGGCAGCCGACTTGCATCTCGATGCCGGCGCGGTCGATCGGGCGTTCGTGGTCGATCTCTTCGAAGCGGTCTATGGCGATGTCGACGGTATGGTCTTAGATAACCCCCATCTCAGGGCGTTCGATGCGAGTGTGTTGACGCTTGACGATCTCGCCCTTGCGCTGCGACCCGGCCGACCGCGGGATGAGGCTCTGGTTGCCCTCCGCCAGCTTGCTGCGTGCAAGGTTCAGGGCGAACGCGGTGAGGATACCAGGGACAATCGAGATAGGTTCCCAACTGAGCCCGCGACAGGGCAGGGGACAGCGAGGGAAGGGAAGAAGGCTTCGGCGGCTCCCTCGTCCAGGAAAGGCAAACCGTCAGGCGCTGAGGTTATTCACCCGCAACCTACTCCCGGCGACCGTGCAGAGGGCGGCAAGCCACCGGTGACCGTCGAGACCCTGTCGGGCTATGGCGCAGCGCGAACCTGGGCGCTCGATCTCGGACGCGATCTTGGTGACTACCGAACCGGCGACCTCGGCTGGGACGAGATGAGCACCAAGCTGTTGCTGTCTGGCCCGCCAGGAACCGGCAAGACCAGCTTCGCACGGGCTCTGTGCAACACCTTGCAGGTCCCGCTAGTGGTGACATCGGTCTCGACCTGGCTGCAGGGCGGCCATCTCAACGATGTCATCGACCGGATGTCGCGAACCTTCGCCGAAGCGCGCGATCACGCACCATGCATTCTGTTCATCGACGAGATCGACGGGATCGGGAAACGGGTCGATCCCAACCGCGAGTACAGCGAATACTGGAACGCTATCGTCAACAAAATGCTCGAGCTGCTCGATGGCGCAGTCAGATGCGAGGGTGTCGTTGTGGTCGGTGCGACGAACAGGCCCGAGCAGATCGACAAGGCAATCAAGCGTTCCGGCCGGCTGGAGACGCATATCGAAATCCCCAAACCCGACATTCCGGCACTGGCCGGGATCATCGCCCATCATCTCGGCAAGGACGTCGATGTGGTGCTGCAGACTGCCGAGCTATCGAAGCGGCAATGGATCGATACGGCGGTCGGAAATGCCCTTGAGGAAGAGACGTTCGGTGCGCCCGTTGATACCGATCAGGAGGGAGCCCGAGCATGACACCCATCTCCTCGATCATGACGACAACGTCGAACGCTTCCGGCCTTCAACCGACGGATGCCTTGGCCCCGGAGACCGCGCCGCTGTTACGGCAGCTTGCAACCCGCGCGATGGGCATGACCGGTGCGGATATCGAGCGGATCGTCCGGCAAGCCCGGTTGACGGCACGCCGCGAGAAGCGGCCGTTGCGCTATGATGATATCGAAGCCGGCCTTCGCAATCACCGACCGACCCTGCCCTACGATGTCAGATGGCGCTACGCGATCCATGAGGCGGGCCATGCCGTGGTGCATCACGCGCTCGGTCTTGGCGATGTCACCGGACTGACGATCGACGCCAACGACGGCGGTTACAACATCCTGAACTTCAGCGGCGGCAGCGCGGGCACGCTTGCTTGGCATGAAAACATGATGGCTATGCTGATGGCTGGTCGGGCGGCCGAGTTGCTTTTGCTGACGTCAGCTTCCACGGGATCGGCAGGTGCTGACCACTCCGATCTCGCCAAGGCGACCGACCTTGGACTGGCGATGGAGACAAAGCTTGGCTTTGGCGGCGTTCGGCCGCTGCTGTATTTATCGCATCCCGTTCCGGAACAGGCACTGACCTCTGATCGGAATCTGGCGAACCGCGTCCACGTCCGCATCGAGACAGGGCTGGAGCTGGCAATGGAGGTGATCAAGCTCAATCGGCCGCCAATGGACGCCCTGGTGAGAGCCCTGTTCGGTGCCCAGGCACTGGACGGTCCGGCAGTCATGGCGATCCTGCGGAGGTCCTATGACTAGCGGTGCATCAGGATAACAGCCTCAAAAGCTCATTGTTCTGATACAGATGTCTCGGAGCAATGGGGGCGCAGAGGTATGACCATTTCGGTGATCGCGCACTGTGACTGGAGCATCGACATGTCCAAACGTTGGATGGCGGTCGCGGTCGCGGCGCCGCAGAGCGGCTGGGTCATCGGCGTGCCTGAGCCTGTCGGCGACACTGCGTCACTGATTGATCGCCTGCAACGTCGTGCTGTCATCGGAGGCTCAGTGTTGGTTGGCTTCGACTTTCCAATCGGCTTGCCGCGATCCTACGGGCAGAAAACCGAATTCAAGTCCTTCCGGGATGCGTTGGCAGGGTTCGGCAAGGGAGCTTGGTCTGATTGGTACAAGGTCGCAGAACACCGCGACCAGATCTCGGTCCATCGTCCTTTCTATCCGATGGGTCCGGGCGGAACGAAACGCGCGCATTTGCTGGAGGGACTTGGGGTCAACGAGACCGCGGATCTGTTGCGGCGATGCGAGCGTTCGACGGCTGATCGCCAGGCGGCGTGTTCACTGTTCTGGACACTCGGCGGCAATCAGGTCGGCAAGGCAGCTCTGGCCGGCTGGCGCGAAGTCATCCTGCCGCGCCTAGACAACGTTGGCCTCTGGCCGTTCGATGGCAGCTTGCTGGAATTGACCGCCGTGCATCCCGTAGTCCTAGCTGAGACCTACCCAGGCGATGTCTACGCCCAGCTCGGCATTCCGCGCCGACCGGTGTGGAGCAAGCGGCAGCAGTTCGGCCGTCGCGCTGTCGGCAACCACCTCCAACGCTGGATCACGCGGCGAGCGCATGTGGATGCCTCAGCCATTCTCGAACTCATCGAAGATGGATTCGGTTCGGATAAGACCGGCGAAGACAGATTCGACGCGACAGTCGGACTCTTGGGCATGATCGATGTCGTCACTGAAGCAAGGCCAGAAGGCGCCCCGACCGACGATGCCGTGAAAACATGGGAAGGCTGGATTTTGGGGCAGGCCAGCTCTCGCGGCGACCTGACTTGAAGCGAGTCGACTTTTGGCAAACTCAGGCTGATGTGCCTGCAACTTGAAACACATTGCGATCATTCGATTCTAAACTGCGGATTTCTGATTCAAGCTTTTGCGCAAGCGATTCCGCAAACGCCGTTTGCAGCCGCTCGGAGCCGTGTAACTCTCCATGACGTGCAGGCACGTTGACTCAAATTGCGTTTGTTCGATTCAAAACTCGGCTGAACCGATTCCAAGTTCCGGAATTCCGATTCACGCGGAAACGCCTTGCGCCGGTGGGGCGGTCCTCTGACCATTGGTAGGAGCCAACAACGCAGGAGGACATATGACCCGGAAATCTGAAGCGGTGCGGAACCGTGAGCAGAAGGAGCGACAGCGCACACTGAGGGCGAAGCAGAAAGCAGAGAAGCGACCGGGCCGTGATGATGTGGCGCGCGTTCTTCTGCATTGGTTCATCCGCGGTGCAACGGTGAAAGGTCGCGAGCATGAACTCGACCGCACCGGAGAGATCATCGTCAAGAGACTGGTCGAACAGGGGTTCGACGAGGCCGCGTCCTACGCCGTCTTCGATGCCCTCGTCGATAAGTACGGAGGCAATGCCTGGGGCTTTCGAAGGAAACCGCATCTTCTCTATCCGCCAGAGGTCAATCAGGATGAGTGATTGCCAGGCCGCTTCAGCTTGCCTGTTTCTCCCGTAAGTCGCCCCGACTGGTGCAAACGGCGTTCAAGTGACACGACTGTCTTCCCCCCATTACTTCTTAAAACGCCGTTTGATTCTGAATCGTTTTTTTCAAGAGATAGCTGACTGGCTCGGCGACACGCTACGTACGACCGGGATTGTCCAGTCTGTAGCGCAACCCGCCGAAAGCTTCCTCGGACGGAGCAGAGGTATGAGACGTCAACGGTCTTGAGCAGCTATGGGACGGGCTGCGGCGCACGATGTACGCATAGGCACAGTGAGCACTGCCGAGGAAATGATTTCCGGCCGGCTTGCTGGTTATTTACGACCCGGTCGTGCCCACGGCGGCGGTTGTTTCTTTCTAACCCACGGCAGTAGATTGATGTCTCGAGGCTGGATATCGTCCGTAATGATCGGAAACTTTGCTAGGGCATCGCGCATCAAGGAAATACCGGCAACATCGGTATATCGATTGTTGGTTTCACCGTCGCTCAGTCGTCCGGAAAGGTCATCGATGATCGCCGGAGGAACGCCCCTCTGTTTCAGACTGTTGGAAAGGCCGTGCCGAAGTGCGTGAAGCGAGCGCTGCCAAAGAGCCTCACCGAGCGACTGCTGCATCACCGGTATGAATTGATCGTAAAAGCGATCGCCTGGATCATTCTCCGTCAAATGTGAGAATAGATCTGGGAAGAGCGCGTCGTATCCAAGCTTTTTGATCTCGGTCCTGTATTGGAGGAAATTCAATCGGATGAGTTCATCCGGCAGCGGGAGCAGCCTGTGTGATTGGATGGTCTTGATACGACGAAGCTCATTAGCCCGGACATCGACAACCCAGCCGTTTTCTGTCTCATACACATCATTCACCCCCAGGCCGGCGAGCTCCTTACGGCGCGCACCGAGGTAAACGAAAAGCAGCGGCATATAGAAAAGGCTGTCGTGATACACGACGTCGCCAGATTTTTCCCGCTCCTCCCAGCCAGCGCATCCTGTGAATATAGGGGCAGAGAAAATCGGTTTGATATCCGCGGGTGTAGGCTTGTACTGTTGGGTTCTGATTGAACCGGGCTTTGGCTTCTTTGGTCGAACGCCTTCGAACGTCCAGTCGAGAATATTGAACCCGTTACCGCGAAGATGCTGGAGGAATGTCTGAAGATTGGCAAAGTGCTTTCGGATGGTCTGGGCACTCAATCCCACCGGGGATTTTGCTCCCGATGCTTCAGCGTCCGCTCTCATCTGCAGACCTTGCTTGCGCAGGTCGGCAGTTGACAGAGCTCGGAGCTGCGAGCTTTGCCCCCATCGTGTCGGTATGTCGTTGAAGTGCTGCCGCAAACGGCCGATGTGATATTGCGTGATCTGTCCAGAATGCGCGACGTCGTGTTCCTGAAGGACGCCGGTGAATATGCGCACAAGAGCGCGCGCGTCATTTGCTGTCGCCGCCTCCCACTCGTCCTTCTTGTTCTTGACCAGGTTCTCGCACTCTTGGGTGAAAGCTGAGATGGGCAGGTCGACAAGCGTAGAACGCGCAACCTCTCCGAAATCTACGTTCCTGAGCTCCTCCTCAGGTGGCGTAGAGAGAAGTGTGAGATCGGGTGCAGTATGAGTAAGCCGAAAAGGCACTGCCTCTGAGTCTGCAGACGACGCCGAGGCTTTCGTTTGATGGGGTTGGTCCGATGACTGGTCTGCAGTTTCTCGAGGCGGTGATCCGCCCGTAAGTTCACTGAGGTTTTTGTCGGCTAACGGGTAGCGCTCGTCCGTCGCCATCAATGCATCTGCTCGACCACGGAAAATATTCATAGCTGTCCGCTCTTGGTTGAGCGCGCTGTCCGGGATCTCGAACTCCTTCATGATGGCACGAAGGCGATTCTCGTGTCCCTTATGAAGAAATTGAGATCTGGCCGAAGCGTAGTCTGCTTTGATGTTGGCGATATGTGCGTCAGGTATCCCGTTCCTGTCCAGCAGGGCGCGCCCTGGGCATCCATCGTCCAGAGTAAGCAGGGTATGGGGCCCGAAGTTCTCAAGCAGCCGGTACGCCCAACCGTTCTCCAGGTCCATCTCCACGTCTGTGATGTCATGGGGTCTTCCGCGACGACGGGCCGCAAAGGCGATGCCCTCGAGATGATCCATCATCTGGTCTCGTTCGGCCGCACACAATCTTGCCAACTGATCCTTCGTCGTCGTTCCTGCCATCGATCCTACCTTCAAGTCCGCTAGAAGGGTGTTGAGGCGCCTCGCCATCATATGTGCCTTTCTATGATCGGAGGCCTGAAGAGAGAGTGAAAGCCGGCTGCCTGCTGGGCAGAGGAGGAAACTGCGCGGAATCCGCGGCCGCCAATAAAAGATATTTCCCCGACGGATGAGGTTCTCGACGTGGTGACGAACCGTCATGAGGCTCTAGCCCTTTGAACGACCCTCAGTGTTGCCCTCGCGCGAAGCGATGGACACCACCTTTGGGCATCAGTTCTGGGCATCAGGTCGCAGTTAATGCCCAGAACGGGATCCAAAAAGGCCGAAAAAACAAGAAATTCAGGGAAAAATGAGAAAGCTGGCTGGGGAACCTGGATTCGAACCAGGACTAACGGAGTCAGAGTCCGTGGGTCTACCGTTAACCTATTCCCCAACGCGCGGGCTGTGCCCGTCGGTGTGCCGGGCTTATAGACAAAACGGGGCGGGATGCAAAGGGGGTATTTGAAAAACTTTGCGGGTTGTTCGGTTGGGCCTATTTCCGGTTCGGGAAACGGGGTGATCGTGGAGGAAGCGTGCGTCTCCGGCGGCGGAATTGTCTTTGGGGAAAAAGCAGTTGGCGAATGGCGGGCACGCTGGTAGAGTTGGGACAACGAAAATCGAGAGAGCGTCTTGAGCGACCGATTAAGGCTTCGCGCGACGCGGTGGTAAGATCAGTGAAAGACCCCGAGCACGGCGAAACGCCGTATGATAGCGGGGCGTCGGCAGCGGCCGGAAACCAGGGGGCATCCATCCCCGGGTCCGGCAAAGCCAAGCGCAGGCGTCGTAAGGCGTCGCGCAGCAGCTCCACGCATGCCAGCTCCCCAGATGCCAATCCCCAAGGCCCCTCCGTCTCTGGAGCAGGCCAGTCCGGGCATCCCGTCCTGGACGGTGAACCGGTGCGCAAGCGCAAGCGGCGGCGCAGGACGAAGTCTGCCTCGTCAGGTTCTGCACAGGGGCAGGCGCCTCTGCGTGGCGATGGAGTGGCTCACGGCCACGGCAGCAGGGCGTCTGGCGCTGATGCCCATGATCGCGGTGCCGAAACCCCTTCTGCCCACACCCATGCTGCGCAGGCGCGCGATCCGCGTGAGGGCAATTCTCATCGCGGGAGCGCCGCCGAAGGTTCGCGCCACACGCCCGCTCGCCGATCGAGCGAACGGGGAGAAGAGGCGGGCGGCCCCCGTTCGACAGGGCACAGCACAGGTGTTGCGGGACGGGATGCCGATGGCGGAACTGCGACGCAGGCCGCGTCCGACGGCAATGGTTCGAAGCCCTCGCAGGGACGCGGGCCGGAACCAGCCGGCAAGGGGCGCCGCAATCATAAGCATCGTCATCGCGGCAGCGCCCAGGCGCGCCCGTTGCAGGGAACGGATGTCGTGCGGTCCGCGCGCAATCGCGTCGGCGCGACCGGCACGGATGGTCGTGCGCCCGCTGGACAACAGAGACAGGGCCGCGGTCCGGGTGCCCAGGGCGGTGCCGGGGCGGCGGTTCATCCGGATGCGCAGGGCGTTGGCTCCCAGGCCGGTGCGGCAGGTCGTCCAGCGACGCAGCAAAGCGGCCATTCCGGACATCAGCGCTTCGAGCAGGGCAGCAATCCCGGCGGGGCTCGCGGTGGGCCGCATATGGGAGGCCCGAGCAACAAGACATCAGGACATGCTGGTCACGGACGCAGTGCAAATGGCGCGGGACAGGGTCCGCATCCGGGCCACGATGGCGTTCGCCGCGGGAGCGGGACACCGGGTCGGCACGACCCGAATGGCGCGGGTGGCGACGGATATTCCGATCGCTCGTCGCAAAACCGCCAAAACGGTGGAGAGGGTGGGTACGCCGCACGCACCGGTTCCAGCGTCAATGCCGGACATCATGCAGCAGGCGGCAGCCGCCACGCGGATATGTTCGAGAGCGACGAGTTCGGCCCGCCGCCATTATATGCGGCGCTCGATCTCGGCACCAACAATTGCCGTCTTCTGATCGCGCAGCCGACGCGGCCGGGACAGTTCCGGGTCGTGGATGGCTTCTCCCGCATCGTGCGGCTCGGCGAGGGCCTTGCGGCCAGCGGACGTTTGTCCGAGGACGCGATGAACCGTTCGGTTGAGGCGCTGAAGATCTGCGCGGCGAAGCTCGGGCACCGCAACATCCGGCGCAGCCGGCTGATCGCGACCGAAGCAGCGCGCGCGGCGGAAAACGGCGTTATCTTCATGGATCGCGTGTCTGCTGAAACCGGGCTCGAGCTTGAGATCATCGACCGGGAAACCGAGGCGCGGCTCGCCGTGTCCGGTTGCGCGTCGCTGGTGGGGCGTGAGGCGCGCTCCGTGGTGCTCTTCGATATCGGCGGCGGCTCGTCGGAAATCGCGGTGCTGCACATCGGCGACAACAGGTCGAGCCGGCTTGCCAATCACATCACCCACTGGACCTCGCTGCCGGTCGGCGTGGTCACGCTGTCGGAGCGCCATGGCGGGCGCGATGTCACGCCGGAAAGCTTCGAGGGCATGATCCGCGAGGTCTCCTGCATGCTGGACCGTTTCGACTGCCCTGACATCGAGGCCGTCCGTGCGGCGGACGATTTCCACCTCATCGGCACGTCCGGCACGGTGACGACGCTGGCCGGCGTGCATCTCGATCTGCCTCGCTACGATCGCCGTCGGGTGGACGGGCTCTGGCTGTCGGATGACGAGGTCTCGGCGATGCAGGCGCGCCTGCTGTCCTGGGATTTTGCGGCGCGCGCCGCCAATCCCTGCATCGGGCCGGATCGGGCGGATCTCGTTCTCGCCGGCTGCGCCATTCTGGAGGCCATTCGCCGCCGCTGGCCGTCGACCCGCATGCGGGTTGCCGATCGTGGGCTGCGTGAAGGCCTTTTGACGGATATGATGGCCGATGACGGCGTCTGGCGCCGCGGCCGTGGCCGCCGCCTGTCGCGTCCCGGCCCGCAAACTGGCTCCGAGGAGGGCCGAAGCTCATGACAAAGCCCCCCATCGGCGGCAATCGCACCGGGCGTAAACTCGGGCAGAAGGTAAAAAAGGGCAAGCTGAAGGCGTCGTCGCGGCGCTGGATCGAGCGCCATATCAACGACCCCTATGTGCAGCGCGCCCAGCTGGAAGGCTATCGCGCCCGCGCGGCCTTCAAGCTGCTGGAGATCGACGAGAAGCACAAGATTCTCACCGGCGCCAAGCGCATCATCGATCTGGGGGCCGCGCCCGGCAGCTGGTCGCAGATCGCCGCCAAGGTTACGAGCTCCACGGACACCGACCCGCGCGTGGTGGCGATCGATTTTCTCGATGTCGATCCGTTGCCCGGCGTCGTCATCCTGAAGCTCGATTTCCTCGATCCCTCCGCGCCCGACGCCCTGATGGATGCGCTGGGCGGCACGCCCGATCTCGTTCTCTCCGATATGGCGGCGCCCACAACCGGTCACAGGCAGACGGACCATATTCGCACCATGCACCTTTGCGAGGTTGCCGCGCACTTCGCCATCGACGTGCTCGGCCCCGGCGGGCATTTTCTGGCCAAGACCTTCCAGGGCGGCACGGAGCGCGAGCTTCTCAACCTTCTGAAGCAGAATTTCCGCCAGGTGCTGCACATCAAGCCCGCCTCGTCCCGCGCCGAATCGGTCGAGATGTTTCTTTTGGCAAAGGACTTCAAGGGCCGGCGCGAGGGCATCTCCGATCACGACGATCTCCGGGCGGAAGGTCAGACCTTTCGGGACGAGCGCGAGGATGTGACGGAGCACGAAGAGGACTGAGCGGATGTTGCTCTACGTCACCGTCGGTACGAACGATCCTGCTAGCGCAGGTCTGTTCTACGATGCCGCGCTGGCGCCTCTCGGTTTGGTTCGAAGGCAGCAAAGCGGCTCCGATATCGGCTACGCGCACCCGGATGACAGCCGCTGCCGGTTGTGGGTTGTCGCGCCCTACGACGGGCATCCGGCGAGCTTCGGCAATGGCGTGACCATCGCATTGGAGGCCGCCAGTCGCACGGCGGTGGATGCGTTTCACGCGGCGGGTCTGCGGATGGGCGGGACGTGCGAGGGTGAGCCTGGGCTCCGGCCGTTCCATCCCACATTTTACGCTGCATTTCTGCGCGATCTCGATGGCAACAAGATCGCAGCCGTTTGCGAACGCGTAGAATAGCTACTTCCCCGCCAGCGACTCCAGTTGCGCCTCACCCTTCTCCCGCGCTGCGGCGCCGTGGCCGGACACTTCGGCGCCTGCTGTCTTCGCCATGCCGATGAAGGGGATGATGGAGGTGAGGGTGATGGCGGAGATGAGCATGAAGGCGAGCTGGAAATCGCCAAGTTCCAGCTGTGTGCCGGTCCAGCGGTTTTCCACTTCCAGAATGGCGCCGGCCACGGCGACGCCCAGCGCCAGGCTCATCTGTTGCAGCACGGCGCTCATCGCGGTCGCCTTGCTGGCCATGGCGTCGGGAATGTCGGCGAAGGACAGTGCGTTGATGCTGGTGAAGAAGAACGAGCGGGCAAAGCCTGCCGCAAGCAGCACGAGGCACATGACGAGATAGGGTGTGGCGGGTGTGAAGAGCCCGTTGACGAAGGTCAGGACGGTGCCGATCAGCGCCGCGATGATCAGCGTTGTGCGGAAGCCGGCGAGAACCAGGACCCGCTTGGCGAAGAACTTCGTGGTCAGCGCGCCGATGGCACCGACGAAGGTGATCATGCCCGACTGGAAAGGCGAGAGGCCGAAGCCAACCTGCAGCATCAGCGGCATGAGAAACGGAATGGCCCCGATGGAGATGCGGAAAAGCGTGCCGCCGACGGCTGCGGCACGGAATGCGCTGTCCTTGAAAAGATTGAGGTCGAGCAGCGGCGCCGGGTGGTGACGGGCGTGGCGCACATAGAGGATGCCGCAGAGAATGCCGATGCCGGCTGCGATCACGCCGACGCTCGGCGGCAGGGCCGGCAGGCTCATGACGGAGAGGCCGAACATGGTGCCGGAGGCGGCGATGGCGCTGAGGAAGAAGCCGGTGACGTCGATCGGCGGCGGTCGGTCGCTGATCACCTCGGGCAGATAGATGCCGGAGAGGATATAGCCGAGAATGCCCACGGGAACATTGATGATAAAGATCCAGTGCCAGGAAAAATACGTGGTGATGAAGCCGCCGAGCGGCGGACCGGCCAGCGGCCCCGTCAGCGCGGGAATGCTCAAGAGCGCCATCGCGCTCACCAGTTCGCTGCGCTGCGTGCTGCGCACCAGCACCAGCCGCGCGACCGGGGTCATCATCGCGCCGCCCATGCCCTGCAGGAAGCGTGCACCGACGAAGGAGATGAGGTCGCCGGAAACGGCGCAGAGTATGGAGCCGACGATGAACACGAGGATTGCGGAGCGGAAGATGCGCTTGGCGCCGAACCTGTCGGCCATCCATCCGCTCAAGGGAATGAAGATGGCGAGCGACACCATATAGGAGGTCAGCGCCAGCTTGAGCGTGATCGGACCGACGCCGAGGTCGCGGGCGATGGCGGGCAGGGAGGTCGCGATGACGGTGGAGTCCATCTGCTCCATGAAGAGAGCGACGGCGAGGATCAGCGGAACGATGCGGTTCATGCGCAGGCAAGCCTTTTCGACGACCTTTCGGGCACCCGGCTGACGATGCCGGGGATGGCCGCCATGGTGGGAAGCAGATGCCGTTGCGCAGGCGCATTCGGTCTTGCTGGGTTGTATGGCGAGGAAGATAGAAACAGAAAGACGAAAGTCCCGCCTCCTGTCTCACGCAACAGTCAATTTCCTGTGAAGGCCTGCGTCGCGTTCTGTCAAGACCAGCATATTGCGCTACCTTGCGCGCTGCCGTCATTCTTATCGTCCGGATGGGCCCTGTCTCGTCATAAGGCAGGAGACGCACGACCAACGCGCCGGACCCGATCTCGGGTTCGCAGACAAAGGATACGATCGATGCACGGATTCTCCCTCGGCCGACGCGCCCTCTTTGCTGCAACGGCCATCGGCGCGCTGGCCACGCCGATGATCATGAAGCGCGCCGCTTTTGCGCAAGGTGCTGCTGGCCCCGGTACGAAGGAAACACCCAAAGCCACGCCGGGTGGCAAGAGTTCGAGTTTCAAGCTCGGCGATTTCACCGTCACCGCCATCAGCGATGGCTTGCGTATCGCCGACAAGCCGAACGAAACCTTCGGCATCGACCAGTCGCCGGAGGCCGTCGCGGCCCTGCTGGACAAGAATTTCCTGCCGACGGATCGCTTCGCCAATGGTTTCTCACCGGTGGTCGTGGATACCGGATCGGAGGTCGTGCTGTTCGACACCGGCAATGGCGAGGCGGGGCGCGCGGCAGGCACCGGCATGCTGCTCGAAGGCCTGCGGGCGGCGGGCTATCCACCGGAAAGCTTCACGCTCGTGGTTCTCACCCACATGCATGGCGATCATATCAATGGCCTCATGGAAGGCGGCAAGCCTGCCTTCCCGAATGCGCGCTATGTCATGGGCGAGACGGAACTGGCCTTCTGGAAGGATCCCGCCCGCGTAGGGTCGCCCGCCGAAGGCGGGCATAAAGCTGTGCTCAAGAACGTGGTGCCGCTTGTGGAGAAGGCGACGCTCATCGGTGACGCTGCCGACGTCGCATCCGGCATTTCGGCCATCGCGGCTTTCGGCCACTCTCCCGGCCACATGGTTTTCCGTGTCTCTTCGCAGGGCAAGGATCTCATGCTGACGGCCGATACGGCGAACCACTATGTCCTCTCGCTTCAGCAGCCGGACTGGCAGGTGAGGTTCGATATGGACAAGGAGAAGGCCGCAGCATCGCGCCGCAAGGTGTTCGACATGGTGGCCTCCGAACGGCTTCCCTTCATCGGCTACCACATGCCATTCCCGGCCGTCGGCTATGTGGAGAAGCTGGACGCCGGCTACCGCTTCGTGCCGGCGTCGTATCAGCTCTATCTCTGACGATGTGCTGCCTGCGTCCTGTGACGTGGGCAGCCGTCAACCTGCGTACATCTCGTCGCGCACGGCAAGGAGCATGCTGGTCATGCGGTCGCGAATATCGTCTTCCAGAAAGATGACGCCGGCAGCTTCGAAGTCGGCGTGCAGCTGGTCGATGACGCCGTTCGGGCTCTCCACGCCGGCGTTCACGATGCCACTGGCATAGGCTTCGGCATCCGGCCGGTTGATCACGGCTGCGGCCCACAGGCCGATCAGCGCATTGCGGCGCGCTTCCGCGCGGAAGCCGAGTTCTTCGTCGCGGATAAAACGTGTTTCCTGAGCGTGGGCTCGCTTGCGCAGTGCGGTCATGTTGTCGGTCCCTGTTTTTCTCTGTTTCGCCGGCAGCCCTTCTTCCGAGGCGCCGTGAAAAGAGGTCTACAGGACGCAGCTTAATTCCGTTCCAAAAGGCACGGCTAATGAAAACTGAAAATGCTTCTCCACCGGTCATCCGTTGCAGCGCCGATGTCGTCGGGCTTTTTCTGTTTCCATCCCGTCACATCCGTGTTACGTGCCCTCGCCAACTTCCATGAAACACTTGCCGCCATTCCCCTCCCAGGATGCCCGGCAGGCGACGCTCCCGCCGGAACCCCGTCCGTCGGGCGCCTTGCACATTTTTAAAGGAATTGGCCCATGGCGCGCATCATCGAAACGGCTACCGGTCTGGAGGCTCTGACCTTCGACGACGTCCTCCTGCAGCCCGGTCACTCCGAGGTCATGCCGGGCCAGACGAATATTGCCACCCGCATCGCCCAGGATATCGAGCTCAACCTGCCGATCCTTTCCTCCGCCATGGATACGGTAACGGAAGGTCGCCTTGCCATCGCGATGGCGCAGGCCGGCGGCATCGGCGTCATCCACCGCAATCTCTCGCCGGTCGAGCAGGCCGAGCAGGTGCGCCAGGTCAAGAAGTTCGAAAGCGGCATGGTGGTCAACCCCGTGACGATCGGCCCGGAGGCAACGCTTGCCGATGCGCTCGGCCTCATGAAGACCTATGGCATTTCCGGCATCCCGGTTGTCGAGAATGCCGGCAACGGCAAGAAGCCCGGCCGCCTCGTCGGCATCGTCACCAACCGCGACGTCCGCTTCGCCTCCGATCCCGGCCAGCGCATCTATGAGCTGATGACGCGAGAAAATCTCATCACGGTGAAGGAAAATGTCGATCAGCAGGAGGCCAAGCGCCTGCTGCACACCCACCGCATCGAGAAGCTGCTTGTGGTGGACGGCGACGGTCGCTGCGTCGGCCTGATCACGGTCAAGGATATCGAGAAGTCGCAGCTGAACCCCAATGCCTCCAAGGATGCGCAGGGCCGCCTGCGGGCCGCAGCCGCCATCTCTGTCGGCGATGACGGTGTCGAGCGCGCCGAGCGCCTGATCGACGCTGGCATCGACCTCATCGTCATCGATACGGCCCACGGCCACTCCCAGCGCGTTCTGGACGCCGTCACGCGCGTCAAGACCATGTCGAACTCGGTTCGCATCATGGCCGGCAATGTGGCGACCGCCGATGGCACCAAGGCGCTGATCGACGCTGGCGCCGATGCCGTCAAGGTCGGCATCGGTCCGGGCTCCATCTGCACCACGCGCATCGTCGCCGGCGTCGGCGTGCCGCAGCTGGCCGCGATCATGTCGGCTGTCGAAGCCGCGCGCGCAGCCGATATCCCCGTCATCGCCGATGGAGGCATCAAGTTCTCGGGCGACCTTGCCAAGGCCATCGCCGCCGGTGCCTCCGCCGTCATGATCGGCTCGCTGCTGGCCGGCACGGATGAAAGCCCGGGCGAAGTCTTCCTTCACCAGGGCCGCTCCTTCAAGGCCTATCGCGGCATGGGGTCGGTCGGCGCCATGGCGCGCGGTTCCGCGGATCGTTACTTCCAGGCGGAAGTGCGCGACACGCTGAAGCTCGTGCCGGAAGGCATCGAGGGCCAGGTGCCGTACAAGGGTCCCGTGTCCGGCGTCCTCCACCAGCTGGCCGGCGGCCTCAAGGCCTCGATGGGTTATGTCGGCGGCAAGACGCTGAAGGACTTCCAGGAGCGCGCCACCTTCGTTCGCATCTCCGGTGCTGGCCTTCGCGAGAGCCATGCTCATGACGTGACGATCACGCGCGAGAGCCCCAACTATCCCGGTGCATGAGCGCTAGAGCATTTCCAGCCGAAGCGAGACGCTTCGGCGTCGGACAATGCGGAGAAAACAAGAGGCTAGGACATTTCCGGTGAACCCGTGTTCACCGGAAATGTCCTAGACTGGCCCGAGCTGAGCCGGCACAAGCTGAAATAAATGGAAATCCAGAGGGAGCCGCACGCAAGGCGCGCGGCTCCCTTCACTTTAGGAGGGTCTCACCTACCTCTTCCGAACGCATCGACTGACCTTCTGCCGAAGGTCGAGCCGATCATCACGCGAGGGGAACACGCCGCATGATACATACTGCCATGATCTGGCCCGTGATCGCCCAGGTCCTGCTCGTCTACATCGTCTATGGCGTGATGGGAAAACGTCGCTTTGGCGCCGTGCGGCAGGGAACGGCCCGTGCCCGCGACTTTCTCGTGCCCTCCATCGAGCCGGAAACAAGCGCGACCGTCGCTCGCAATCTCACCAACCAGTTCGAGCTGCCTGTCCTTTTCTATCTCGTCTGCACCCTTCTGATCGTCACGAACGGCGTGTCGATCCTGACGGTATCTGCGGCATGGCTGTTCGTCCTCTCCCGCTACGGCCATGCCTTCGTGCATATGACCTCCAATCGGCTGATGCTGCGTCACCGCCTGTTCGTCGTCGGCTTGTTCACGAATGCGCTTCTCTGGTTGCTTCTCGCCGTTCATATCCTCTGATCGTTCCGCGATATTTCCCGGCGCTCCGGCTTTACGCCGTTCGTGAAGCCGCTATCGTCCGGGCAAGGCCAACAAGACCTGATTTCGAGGGAGAGCATCATGAAACTGAAGGATAAGGTCTGCATCGTCACCGGCTCCGCCAGCGGTATCGGCCGGGCCATTGCTGCGCGCTATGTTGCCGAGGGCGCTCGGGTCGCCATTGCCGACCTCAAACTGGAGGCGTCGGTTGCCGCAGCCGGGGAACTCACGGCTTCCGGGCCCGGCGAGGCCATCGGCCTTGCAATGGATGTCACATCCGAGGACGCCGTCAATGCGGGTGTTGCCGCTGTCGTGGACACATGGGGCCGGGTCGATGTTCTCGTTTCCAATGCCGGCGTGCAGATCGTTCACAGGATCGAGGATTTCCCCTTCGAGGACTGGAAGAAGATGCTCTCCATCCACCTCGACGGCGCGTTCCTCACCACCAAGGCCTGCATGCCGCACATGAAGCGGCAGGGCGGCGGCGCGCTGATCTACATGGGCTCCGTTCACTCCCATGAGGCGTCACCCCTCAAATCCGCCTATGTCACCGCCAAGCACGGTCTGCTCGGCCTTGCACGCGTGGCTGCAAAGGAGGGCGGCCCACACGGCGTTCGCTCCAACGTCATCTGCCCCGGCTTCGTCAAGACACCGCTGGTGGAGAAGCAGATCCCGGAGCAGGCAAAGGCGCTCGGCATCTCGGAGGAAGATGTCGTCAAGCGCGTCATGCTGGGCGGCACTGTGGATACCGAGTTCACGACCATCGAGGACGTGGCGGATGTGGCCGTGTTCTTCGCGGGTTTCGAGACAAATGCCCTAACCGGCCAGTCGTTGATGGTCAGCCATGGCTGGGCCATGCGATAACAGCGGTCCCAGGCTATCCGAGCAGCTCGGCCGAGGCGTCGATGACGACCTCGGCGAGCGCCCGGTGATCCGCCGTCCGGCGTGACCGTCCGCGCCAGATGAGCCCGATCTGCCGCGATGGCTGCGGTTCGGCGAAGGGTACGATGCGCATGCGGCTGCGGCCGCGCTCTTCCTTCACCGCGATCTCCGGAATGAGCGTGATACCCATGCCGTGGCTCACCATCTGCAGCAGCGTCGCCATGGATGTCGCGCCGTAATTCGCCACCCGCCGCCCGGCCGAAGCCCCACACACGGAGAGCGCCTGATCGCGCAGGCAGTGCCCTTCTTCCAGCAGCAGCAGCCGGTCGATATCCACCTGCGCCTCCGTCATCGGCGACATCAGCACGGTGCGCTCGTCATCCGCCGTGGCGATCAGAAACCGGTCCCGGAACAGCAGGAGCGTATCCAGCGTCTCCTCGCTCTGCGGCAGTGCCACGATAGCGCAGTCGAGCCGCCCGGCCTTCACATCATCGACGCAGCCGGACGTCAGCAGTTCACGCAGCTCGATGTCGAGTTTCGGAAACCGCGCCCGCAGCATGGGAATGAGCACCGGCACGAGATAGGGCGCGACTGTGGGAATAATGCCGAGCCGCAGCCGACCTTCGAGAATGCCCGTGACCTGCCGCGCCCGGTCATAGAGCGCATCGACCGATTGCAGGATGGCCTGCACCTCCGGCAATAGCGCTTCGCCCTGCCGCGTCAAAAGCGCGCCGGCACGGTTGCGCTCGAAGAGGGCGACGCCGAGGTCCTTTTCCAACTCCGCAATCTGCGCCGAAAGGGCAGGCTGGCTGACATTGACCATCTCTGCGGCACGGCCGAAGTGGCGCGTGGTCGCGAGGGCATCGAAATAACGCATCTGTCGAACAGTGAGCATGATCGGATTTTCCTATCGAATTTCACAAGAAATACAATTGGAGATTATCGATCGCAGGTGCGAGAAGAAGATCCGGCTCGGTATCTGACGCACGTCGCATTTTCGGCATGTTGAAAGGACAAAACGAGCCTCCGGCCTGAACAGGATGTCCCGGATGGGATGTGCCGAAATGCCGAGCAAGCGAAATTGGGTGAGTAGCGTCTCGATGGGAGACCTGCACGCCGATCGTGCCGGAGCGCATCAGCGCCCCGGCGATGAACGAGCGGGACCGGCACGGCCGGACCCCGACAAGTCCAGACAGGAGGACGAAATGACTGATCGCCCGACAATGACGACGACCGCCGGCGCACCCGTGCCGGACAACCAGAATTCGCTGACGGCTGGCCCCAAGGGCGGCATCATGCTCCAGGACTACCAGCTGATCGAAAAGCTGGCCCACCAGAACCGCGAGCGCATTCCGGAACGCGCCGTGCACGCCAAGGGCTGGGGTGCCTATGGCACGCTGAAGATCACCGGCGACATTTCCAGGTACACCAAGGCTGCCGTGCTTCAGCCGGGTGCGGAAACCCCCATGCTCGCCCGCTTCTCCACCGTTGCCGGTGAGCAGGGTGCAGCGGACGCCGAACGCGACGTGCGCGGCTTCGCGCTGAAGTTCTACACCTCGGAAGGCAACTGGGACCTCGTCGGCAACAACACGCCCGTGTTCTTCGTCCGCGACCCCTACAAGTTCCCCGACTTCATCCACACCCAGAAGCGCCATCCGAAGACGAACCTGCGCTCGGCAACCGCCATGTGGGACTTCTGGTCGCTTTCGCCGGAGAGCCTGCACCAGGTCACCATCCTCATGTCCGACCGCGGCTGTCCGACCTCGCCGTTGCACATGAACGGCTACGGCTCGCACACCTTCTCGTTCTGGAACGATGCCGGCGAACGCTACTGGGTGAAGTTCCACTTCAAGACCCAGCACGGCCACAAGTTCTACACGAACGAGGAGTCCGAGCAGGTCATCGGCAAGACGCGCGAGTCCTATCAGGAAGCGCTGTTCGGCTCGATCGAGGAAGGCAACTATCCGCGCTGGACCGTTCAGGTTCAGATCATGCCGGAAATGGATGCCGAGAAGACCTCATATAACCCGTTCGACCTGACCAAGGTCTGGCCGCACAGCGAATATCCGCCGATCGAAATCGGCACGATGGAGCTGAACCGGAATCCGGAAAACTATTTTGCCGAAGTCGAGAACGCCGCGTTCTCGCCGTCGAACATCGTGCCCGGCATTGCGTTCTCGCCGGACAAGATGTTGCAGGCCCGCGTGTTCTCCTATGCCGACGCACACCGTCATCGCCTCGGCACGCATTACGAGCACATCCCGGTCAACCAGCCGAAGAACCCGGTCCATCACTACCACCGCGATGGCCAGATGAACACGTTCGGCGGCATTCGCACCGGTAACCCGGATGCCTATTACGAGCCCAACTCGTTCAACGGCCCGGTCGAGCAGCCGGCGGCTGTCGAGCCGCCGCTGCGGATCGACGGCGACATGGCCCGCTTCAACCACCGCGACGGCAACAATGACTACGTTCAGGTGACGGCGCTGTTCAACCTGTTCGACGCCGACCAGAAGGCTCGCCTCTACTCCAACATCGCAGCCGCGATGGGCGGCGTCCCCGGCTATATCGTCGAGCGCCAGCTCGGCCACTTCAAGCTGGTTCATCCCGATTACGAAGCCGGCGTTCGCGCCGCACTCAACAAGGCGCATGGCTACAAGGCCGACACCATCAGCGCCGACCAGCCGGCTGCCGCCGAATAATCGGCGTCAAGCGTTTGGTATCGAGGAACCGGGGGCGGAAATGCTCCCGGTTTTTTTATTCTCATCCCGCGGCGTCAACGCCTCAGGCATGCTCCACCGCCGCCGCCGCGACAGCCGCTTCCGCGCTGGCCTCCGCCTCGCTCTTCACGCCATTGAAGAACGCATTAAGAGTGACCGAAACGATCGCCGCCAGCAGGATGCCGGACTCCAGAAGCGGGTGCAGGTCGTGCGGCAGGGCCTTGAAGAAGGTGGGCGCGACAATCGGGATCATGCCGAAACCGACGGAAATCGCGACGACGAAAAGGTTGTTGGCATTGGTGCGGAAATCCACCGTTGCGAGGATACGCGCGCCCGTGGCGGCGACCATGCCGAACATGACGAGCCCAGCGCCCCCCAGCACCACCTGCGGCACGGCTTCCACCAGCGCCGCCATCTTCGGCAGGAGGCCGAGCACGATGAGGATGCCGCCGCCGGCCACGGTGACCCAGCGGCTGCGCACCCCGGTCACGCCGACGAGACCCACGTTCTGCGAGAATGACGTGTAGGGGAAGGTATTGAAAATCCCTCCGATCAGCGTCCCCAGGCCATCGGCGCGCAGGCCGCGCGTCAGAGCTTCACGGTCGATCTTCCGCCCGGTGATGTCGCCGAGCGCCAGGAACATGCCGAGCGATTCGATCATCACCACGATCATGACGATGCACATGGTGATCGACGGGATAAGATGGAACTGCGGCATTCCGAAATGGAACGGCAGGATGATGCCGACCCAGGCGGCCTGTCCGACCTTGTCGAAATGCATCATGCCGAGCGCGCCCGCCAGCACACAGCCGGCGACGATGCCGAGGAGAACCGCGATGTTGCGGGCAAAGCCGGATGCAAAGCGCAGCAAAGCGAGGATGACGAGGAGCACGAAGAAGGCGACGCCGAGCCCCGGCAGCTGCGCATAGTTCGGGTTCGCAAAGGTGCCGGGCACGCCATCGACCATCTTCATCATCGTCGGCTGGCCGCCACCGGCCCAGTTGATGCCGACGCGCATCAGGGAAAGCCCGATGACGAGAATGATGGTGCCGGTCACGACGGGCGGAAACAGCGGCAGCAGGCGCGAGATGAACGGCGCGACGAGAATGCCGAAGAGGCCCGCGACGATGACCGAGCCGAAGATGCCGAGCAGACCCACATCCGGCGCGTTCGCCATCGAGAGCATCGGCCCGAGCGAGGCGAAGGTCACGCCCATCATCACCGGCAGACGAATGCCGATGCCGGGAAAGCCGAAGCACTGGATGAGCGTGGCGATGCCGCAGGCAAAGAGATCCGCACTGATGAGGAAGGCGACCTCCTCCGGCGAAAGATTGAGCGCGCGGCCGACGATCAGCGGCACCGCGACGGCGCCCGCATACATGACAAGCACATGTTGCAGCGCCAGCGGCGCGAGAAGGGTGGGAGCAAGCTTCTGGTCGACGGGATGGATTGAGGCGCTCAATGGATCGCTCCGCTACGGCATGGCCAGTCCGCAAGCGCCGATACGCCTGCGGGAAGCCATGCACCGGTTTCAAGATCCGCAGCACGGATGCCCTGAAGGGCAACGCCATGCTTCGGACAGGCTCGAATGTGCGATCAGGGTTCGACTGTCCGGCCTATCAGAGCCCGCATCGCCCTTTGGCCGCGCGGTTCCCATACCCTCAAGGCTCATCCGCCCTGTGGCCGATGCATCCTGAAGATGCCGTTACTCCCGTCTTCCCGATTCCATGTCTGCTGAAAGCGTGGTGTCGGAAACCGCTGGCGGCTCCGATGACGGGCAGTATGGCGCACCCTCGGGAGTGCGTCCAGCGGTTGATTGAAGAGGTGTAAATATCTTTGCGAGAGAGGCTTCGAGCGCCTACCAGCCGGACAGCAGCTGTCCCTGCCGCGCGCGGGGGAGGCGCGAGAGACCTTTGAGATCGCCGTCCAGATCGTCGCCCACCACCTGCGGTGTGATATTGTCGAGGCAGGCGGTGATGTGGTTGCTGATGGCGGTCGACAGGGACGGGGAGAGACCCGGCCGTTTCATGATGCCGATCTGCACCGGGGCGAGTGCGGGAAAACCATCCGCCTGCGTCAGCACTTTCATGCCGCTGCGCAGCGCCGATTCCGGCAGCACGGAAACAGCCATGCCGGCAAGGACGGCGGCCGCAACGACGGTGGACGACCAGCTGGTGAACAGGATGTTGTATTCCTTGCCGGTCGCGTCCAGCGCCGAGCACGCGGCCTGCCGCCAGTGGCAGTCGCGCTTGCCGACGGCCAGCGGCACCGAGGCGTTTTCGGGCAACGGGTGGTTCGCCGAACTGACCCAGCAGAGCGGCTCCGTGCGCACGACATCGGACGCGCGGGTGCGGGGATTGTGGGTCACGAGCGCGATATCGAGTTCGCCGCGCGCCATCTTCTCGGCCAGATCCACCGAGGGCTCGCAGACGATGAACAGTTCGACATTCGGATGCGTCTTGGCAAAGCGGACGATGATCTCCGGCATGTAGCGGTCGGCGTAATCGTCCGGCGTGCCGATGCGCAGCGTTCCCTCAAGCCGGTTGTCGTCGAAGGCTGCGATGGCCTCGTTGTTGAGGCGGATCATGCGGCGAGCGTAGTTCAGCAGCTTTTCGCCCTCAGTGGTCAGCCGGTTGCCGCGCCCGTCTTTTGCGAAGAGGGCTTTGCCGATCTTCTCCTCCAATCGCCGCATCTGCATCGACACCGCCGATTGCGTCTTGAAGACCCGCTCAGCCGCTCGGGTAAAGCTTCCCGTGTCGGCAATGGCGACGAATGTCTGGAGCTGGTCGAGGTCGAGAGGAGCGGCCATGGGAGTGCCTATAAGTTTGTTTGATCAATACCATTAGAAACATTCGTTGGACTGATCAATATCGATTTGCGAATGTCGGGCTGCAAAGAGCATCCCACAACACCCGCTGCGCCAATGCTTCGGTCAACCCCCACCCAGCCTGCATCCCTCGGGGATGCGGACGTCCTACCCGTGCCTTTTCAGGAGCTAAGCCCATGCGCACGCCAGATACCGCCCTTGATTTTACCCTTGCCGGCAAGCCGGCTGTGCTGCGCCTGTCTGCGCTGACGCAGGGTCTCGTGACGGTCTGGCGCCTCCTCAAGAACCGCCGCGCCGCAGGCCATCTGCATGATCTCGACGACCGGCAGCTCGCCGATATCGGCCTTAGCCGGCATGATGTGCGGGACGCGACCATGTCGGCCTTCTTCGAGGATCCGAGCCGGCATTTGACAAAGGCCGCGCGTGAGCGCGCCAACAGCTATTACCGGGATGTCCGCACCCGCTGACACCTGACGCCACCGCCTGAACCGCTGCCCCGAATACGGGCCGGAAAGACGGGGCAAGCCTCTTTGGTGCTGCGTGCTCTCCCCGGGCATACGGCGCCCGGATGATGCGGCCGCTCGCATCATTCGCGTTCCCCGCAGGGTCATAGCCAACAACCCTGCCGCTTGCCCGGCGCTCCGACCTGTTCGGCGCCGGGCTTTTTTATGTTTGCAAACTGTCCGTCAGCCCTTGGGCTGGAATGGCCTGAAAAGACCGTCGATCGCCTTCTGATATTCCTTCTGCGCCTCGATGCCGCTGTCGAACATGGTGTTGAACATATCGACGACAGGAGCCTTTGGCGCCTCGGCCGGTTTCGCTGGGCCCTGACTCTGGCCCTGACTCTGACCTTGGGACGATGCCATGCTCATCATGTCCTGAAAGGCCTTCATGAAAGGATTGCCGGCAAACATATCCGGTGCGGCCTGTGGCTTTTCCGGGGTCTTCGCAGGCGTGAAGAAGGCCTGCATCGTTTGGGTGAACGGATTGTCGAAGGGGTTGGGCATCGCCGGCGGCTCCTTCTTGCGCGCAAGGCCGATCGCCTCCAGCCAGGTCTGCATCGCCGGGCCGAAGGGGTTGTCTCCGAAGGAGGTCGGCGCGCTCATCTGTCCGGTCGCCTGCTTGAACAGCCCGCCCATGATGGCGCTCGCCACCACCGGCAGCATCTGACGGTAGATGTCCTGCCCGATGCCGGTCAGCTGCGCGGCTTGCGCCGCCACGGCGCCGGACATGTCCGTCGAACCGAAGATCTGCCCCAGCGCCGCCTGTCCGTCGGCCAGCCCCTGCGGCGTGAAGGCCTTGGTCATGTCCTCGAAATACTTGGCATAGCCGCCGCTGCTCATGGACGCGAGAAACGTGCCGAAATCGTAGGGATTGGCGGCATTGGTCTTCAGTCCGGCGGAAAAGGCGGGCATCAGGGCTGCCGTCGCCTTGGCCATCTGCTCCTGCGCCAGCCCGAACTGCTGCGCCATGACATCCATGGCACGCCCGTTCTGCGCCTGCATCATCATGTCGAATAGGGGGATCATCGTCTCATCCTTGTTGCAGGCAGCGCTTCGGGCTGCACTATAACGCGAAAAAGACGTTAGGAAATTGCTTTCTGCGGAGCGCTGCGGGCGCCTTCGCTCAGTAAGCGTAATCCTTGAACACCGGCTCGACCGAGCCATTCCAGCGGCCGCTGTAAAGGGACAGCATTTCCTGCGCGAGCGTGGTGCCACGGGCGACCACCTCATCGAGCGGCGCGAGAAAATGCGTCTCATCAACGCCTTCGCCGTTCAGCCGGTTGCGCGCCTTGAGCCCCGCGCGGGATACCGAGAGCACGTCGCGGGCGATCTCGCCGAGCTTGCGGCCTCGCACCGTGGCATCCAGCCCCTGTGCCGGAACCGCATCGCGCAGCGCGATGACGTCCTCGTAGGTCCAGTCCTTCACCAGTTCCGCGGCACTCGCAAGAGCGGCATCGTCATAAAGCAGGCCGACCCAGAAGGCCGGCAAGGCACAGATGCGCCGCCAGGGCCCGCCATCCGCGCCGCGCATTTCCAGGAACCGCTTCAGGCGTACGTCGGGAAACAGGGTCGAGAGATGGTTGGTCCAGTCGCCCATATTGGGCTCCCAGTCGGCAAGCTCACCCTTCAGCGCGCCGCCCATGAACTGGCGGAACGTTACGTGCGTGCAGTCATGGTAGCGGCCGTCGCGCACGACGAAATACATCGGGGCATCCAGCGCCCACTCGACATATTGCTCGAAGCGGAAGTTGCCGGTCAGCGCTTGCGGCAGCACGCCGGCGCGCTGGTTATCGGTGTCCCGCCAGATCTCGCCGCGCCACGATTGCAGCCCGTTCGGCCTGCCCTCGGTAAAGGGCGAGCTGGCAAACAGCGCGGTCGCCAGCGGCTGCAGCTTCAGCGACACCTGCATCTTGGCGGCCATGTCGGCTTCGGAGGAGAAATCGAGGTTCACCTGGATCGTGCAGGTCCGGTACATCATGTCGAGGCCCTGGCTCCCGACCTTCGGCATGTAGCGCGTCATGATGTCGTAGCGCGACTTCGGCATGCGCGGCGTTTCCGCCAGCGTCCACTTCGGGCTGCCGCCGATGCCGAGAAAACGGATGCCGAGCGGCTCGGCGATGTCGCGCAGCACCGCCAGATGGGTGTTGGATTCCTTGCAGGTCTCGTGCAGCGTCTCCACCGGCGCACCGGACAATTCGAACTGTCCGCCCGGCTCCAGCGAGATCGCGCCGCGGCCGGTGGGTTCCACGAGGCCGATGAGGTGCCCGGCATCGATGATCGGCTCCCAGCCGGTCTTCTCCTGCATGCCTTCCAGAAGCGTCAGGATCCCGGCATCGCCGGCATAGGGTACGGGGCTATTGTCGGCGGTGTAGAACACGAACTTCTCGTGCTCGGTGCCGATGCGGAAGGCCTCTTTCGGCTTGTTGCCGCCCGCCAGATATTCGGTCAACTCGGAAACGGAGGTCACCGGGGTCTGGTCGGTGGTATCGCGGGCCATGGGCATCGTCTCGGTAACGGAGAAACCCGGCCGGATAGCAGGGTATGAGAGCAGCTATGATGGGCTGATTGAACCGCTTTCAGATGCGGTGCAAGCAAAAATATTTCAACCTTGCTTTCAAAATTAAGCGGGGCCTGTGCTGTTTCAGCGCCAGTCGCCGAGCGTGGCCTGGATGATCGCCATGGCGGCGACGGCCGCCGTGTCCGCTCTCAGGATGCGCGGCCCGAGGGGGATTGCGGTCACGAAGTCGAGCCCGCGCAAAAGGCCTCGTTCGACTTCCGAAAACCCGCCTTCCGGGCCGACCAGCAGCGCAAACCGGTCGTCCGTCAGACCGCGCAACACCGGCAGCGGATTGTCACCGGCATCGCCCTCGTCGCAGAAGAGGATGCGGCGGTCGCCAGGCCACGTCTCCAGCAGCGTTTCAAGCCGCATCGGCTCGCGCACATCGGGCACCGCCAGCACACCGCATTGCTCGGCGGCCTCGATGACGTTGGCCTGCAAGCGCTCCAGGCTGGTAATGCGCCCCTGCACATGCTGCGTCATCACCGGCTGCAAGAGACCCGCACCCATCTCCACTGCCTTCTGCACGAGATAGTCGAGCCGTCCCACCTTCAGCGGCGCGAAAAGATAGTGAAGATCGGGCAGGGGAGACTGCGGCCGCGTCTGCTCCTTCGGCATCAGCGTCATGCGCTTTCGCGTGGGCAGGCAAATCTCCGCCCGCCACTCGCCGTCGCGTCCGTTGAACAGCAGCAGGTCGCGGCCTTCCTCCATGCGCAGCACGTTGGCAAGATAATTGAACTGATCCTTCGTGGCTTCCACCGCGACATCGGGTGCAAGATCCGACTCGACGAACAGGCGCTGCATGCGAAAATTGGCTCTCATGACGCGGTTCTACAGAAAAATCGCGGAGAAGAGAATGTAGAGGAGCGCCGAAAGCAGGGCGGAGGCCGGTACGGTGATGACCCAGGCACCGACGATGGTCATGAAATGCGAGCGCCGCACCAGTTGCCGCCGGCGCATCTCGTCCACGCCATGCTCGGCGCGAAGCAGAAAGTCGGATTGTCCGGTCTTGCGGCGGACATACTCCAGCCGCAGCCTGGAATTGCGCGTGTACCATTCGCGGAAGAAGCCGATGCCGAACACCGCGCCGACGGCGATATGCGTCGTGCTGACCGGCAGGCCGAAGGTCGAGGCGAGGATAACCGTGATGGCGGTGGCGAGCGCGACGCAGAAGGCGCGGACGGGATTGAGTTTGGTGATCTCCTCGCCGACCACGCGGATAAGCTTCGGCCCGTAAAGCAGGAGTCCGGCCGAGATACCGAGCGCGCCGATGAGAAGAACCCAGAACGCGACATTGACGGTCGTCGCCGGCACCAGCGTATCGACATTGGCGACAATGGCCGACAGCGGCCCGACCGCGTTCGAGACGTCGTTGGAACCGTGAGCGAAAGACAGGAGGGCGGCCGAAAGGACGAGCGGCAGATGAAACAGCGGTCTTAGCGACTGGTTGCGGTTTTCGAGCCCCACCGCGCGGCGCGCGACCGTGCGACGCGACACGAGATAGACGGTCACGCCGGTAACGATACCTGCACCGAAACCGGCGGCCGGAGAAACATAGAAGACGCGATCAAGGCCGATCAGCGCAAAATAGGTGGTGAAGACGCCGCCCATGACGGCAAGCAGGATCGGGACCCAGAATACCGCTCCGGCGATCTTGTCTTCCCGGTAGATGATGAACGTCTTGATGAAGAACAGCAGGCCTGCCGCGACCCCGCCGCCGATGAACGGAGACAGCATCCAGCTGAGCGTGATGCCGCCGAGCGACAGCCATTGCACGGACGAGAACCCGACGGCCGCAATACCCGCGCCCAGAATGCTGCCGACAATGGCATGCGTGGTAGAGATCGGCGCGCTGCACCATGTGGCGATGTTGATCCAGACGGCGGCCGAGATCAGCGCGGACATCATGACCCAGACCAGCGTCGCGCTGTCGGTGAAGGCGGCGGCGTCGATCAGCCCGCCCTCGATGGTCGAGACCACGCGTCCGCCGGCAAAGAGCGCCCCTGCGATCTCGAAGATCGCGGCGATCACCAGCGCGCCGGTCATCGTCATCGCCCGTGCGCCGACGGCCGCGCCCACATTGTTGGTCACATCGTTAGCGCCGATGTTCATGGCCATGTAGCCGGCGATGGCAGCGGCCGCGACGACGATGATCGCGCCGGGCGCTTCGGAGACCGCACTGGCGGCGATGATCATGACAAAGACGAGAAAGATGAAGCCGAGACCGAGGCCGACGGAGCTTTTCAGGACGAAATGCGACGCTTCCTCGTTCAGCGTCAGCTTGTCGAGGTCCTTGTCGAGTGTCGATTTCTCCAGAGCGGGTGTCGTCTTCCCCATGGTCATTCCTCGTCACGCCCGCACGCTGCCATACAGGCCTTGCGCGACGGTCAGGTCGCACGGCAGGTCAGGCGCCGTCAGTTTTGTGTAGAACAGATATAGGGGAAGTCTCGCACGACGCCTGCCAGCAGCGCAAATATCGCGACGTTCCCGCTGGCGCGCTTTTGTCAGGTTCCGGTTACGCCGTAAACATGACCGCTCCGTGATCGATCTGCATGCTGACAGAAAGCGGGCCGAATGACGTCCGCGAAACGGAGGCGCTATTGCGCGGCGCTGCGTGGCGCCTCGGGCTGCTGCATGGTTGAGAGCAGCTGCGTCTGGAAGTCGAGGATGAGCTTGCGCAGGCCCGGTTCCGCAACGCGGCCGGCAGCCTCCGTGAAGGTTACCCATTCCAGCGTCCGCGAACCCTTTTCGGGAAAGCGCTTTGCCATGTCGAACACCACCACGGGATAGACGTGAACCCGGCACGTAATCTTCAGGCCTTTGCTCATGCCTTTTTCGTAGATGAAGCTGCCGATGGAATCGGAGGAAGGCTCGCCCTTCACGCCGGCTTCTTCCCATGCTTCGCGGGCAGCGACCTCGTGCGAGGCCTTGCCTTCCATGGGCCAGCCCTTGGGAATGACCCAGCGTCCCGTGTCGCGGCTCGTGATCAGCAGCATTTCCGGCACCGCATTCTTCTTCCGGAACCGGTAGCACAGGGCAGCAAATTGCACGCGCTCGGGACGGCGGAACATCAAGCGGACTTCGGAAACGATGCTATCGAGAATGGTCAATGACGTCAGGTCCTTTCGCCGGAAGCAATATCCGGGAGACGATCGAGTTTGCCGTGAACGGCTTTCGGGAAAATGCCTGATCAAACGCCGGATACGGCAGATTGATCCATGGCTCTGTAAAAAAGACACGACTCGCATCGTATCGAAAATTCGAACGATCCAAATGAACGCAGACGCTGTCACAGTCCATGAAAAAATTCGGGTAGTGATTCCTTACTATGCCCGCAATCTTGCGTAGACGTGGTCGCGCACCGCCATTGCCTGTCGTGGATGCGACGCCGAATGACGCAATTCAATCCTGATGCCGTTCCTGCAGGCGCAGACGCGCAACACGGGCGCGATCCTCGGCCAGATGCGCATTGAGACTTGCGCCGATCACGAAATCGATATGGCTTTCGGCAGCCCGGCGCGCCGCATGAGCGTCGCCGGCGAGGATGGCCGCATGGATGGCCTCGTGCTGCTCCAGCAGCCGGTCGGCTGCTCCCGGGGCCGAGAACACGGTGGTGCGGCTGAAGAAGATGTCCTGCTCCAGCAGCCGGTAGCAGGACCGCAGCGTATGCAGCAGAATGATGTTGTGGGCGCTCTCCCCCACGGCCATGTGGAAATCGATATCGGCCCTGAGGCCGCTGTCGCGATCGTCCGCGTCCCGTGCGGTTCGCATCCGCGCAACGATCCGTGTCAGGCTCTCCCTGTCGGCCTCCGTCGCATGGCGCGCGGCGCGTTCGGCCGTCAGCCCCTCGATCTCGCGGCGATAGTCCAGATAGTCCCGCGCTGCCTTTTCGTGGCGCACGATCAGGGCGCGCATGGGTTCGGAAAAGATCTCGCCGATGATATCCGCGACGAAGGTGCCGCCACCATGCCGGCTGACGAGCAGGCGGCGACCCTCCAGCTCCTTCAGTGCCTCCCGCAGGATCGGCCGCGAGACGTCGAAACGGGCGGCAAGGTCGCGCTCTCCCGGCAGCCGGTCGCCGTCGCGCAGCACGCCATCGAGGATCAGCGTCTCGATCCGCTGCACGATCTCGTCGGCCGCTCGGCTCTGATGGATGGCGGAGAACATTTCGACAGGCTCGTCGACCACACGCGTCTCCTCATAAAAGGACCGCCCGGCATGATGCCGGCCGGTCCTGATGTTCGACCTCGTGACGATCAGCCGCCGAAGATGGTGCGCAGCAGATCGATGCCGCGATCGTCGTAGGAGACTTCGCCCTGCTTGTTGCCGGGGCCGACCACGATCACCTTGGCGCCGATCGAGGCGCGGTCATAGAGGTGCTCGACGTCCTGGTTCATCATGCGGATGCAGCCCGAAGACATGTTCTGCCCGATGGTCCAGGGCTGGTTGGTGCCGTGAATGCGGAAGCCGCTGTCGTTGCGGCCCTTGTAGAGATAGAGAGCGCGCGCGCCGAGCGGATTGTTGACGCCGCCTTCCATGTAGGCCGGCAGGATATGGCCGTTCTTGCGCTCGCGGACGATCATTTCGGCGGGCGGCGTCCAGCCGGGCCATTCGGCCTTGCGCTGAACCTTCACCACGCCCGACCAGCCGAAGCCTTCGCGGCCGACGCCGATGCCGTAGCGCGTCGCCTTGTTGTTGCCTTCGACGTAGTAGAGATATTTGTGGTTGGTATCGACGATGATGGTGCCTGGCGCCTCGTCGGTGCGCAGCCGCACCTTGGTGCGCCAGAATTCACGCGCCGGCTTGCGCTGCGAGGCGGCGATGGTGGTTACATCGCTCTGCCCGATGGTCGCGGCTGGTCGTTCCATCATCGTTGCCGATGCGACGCCGGCCGTGCTCGTCAAAAGCACCACCGACAGTGCGGCACCAGCCCATCGTCCGATTTTCGTCGTCATTCCCGTTCTCTCCCTCTCAAGCCCGCAGGTCGCGCCATCGACCGTTTGCAGGGGCTCCGCCAGCGTACCGTGTCCGGCGAACGCTATTCGATCGCGCGAATCCCGCAAGATCATCGGTTGCAACGGCGGTCGAATGTCGCCGTCCCCGATGTCACCAAGGAGACGGCTGTTGCCGAAAAAGCACGATACTGCGTCGAAACCCGCTTACATCACGATGACGCGCGTCCCCACCTTCACCCGCTCGTAGAGGTCGGTGACGTCCTCGTTGCGCATGCGGATGCAGCCGGAGGAGACGGCATAGCCGATCGTCCAGGGCGCATTGGTGCCGTGGATGCGGTAAAGCGTGGAGCCAAGATACATGGCGCGAGCGCCGAGCGGGTTGGCGGGGCCGCCCTCCATGCTGGCGGGGAGGTAGTGCCCCTTGGCGGCTTCGCGGGCGATCATTTCGGACGGCGGGCGCCAGGTCGGCCATTCCGCCTTGCGTGTGACCTTGTGTTCCCCCGCCCACTCAAAGCCCGGCTTGCCGACGCCCACGCCGTAGCGGCGGGCCTCGCCATTGCCGGTAACGAGATAGAGGAAGCGGCTGTTGGTATCGATGACGATCGTGCCGGGTCGTTCGCGGGTGTCATAGGCGACCATCTGCGGCAGGAATTGCGGATCGATCGACCGCACGGGCCGCTGCGGCGCCACCATGCCGGCGGAGCGAACGAGCGGCGCCGCACGTTGCAGAGCCGGCCGCTGGTAGATGACCTGCTGGCGCGGCGCGAATGCTGCCGGGCGCTCGCGGTAGACGATGCGCGGCTGGTCGCCGGCGGCCGCCTGACGCCGTCTGCCTCTCTGGTCGACGCGCTCGCTGCCCGCACCGAGCTGCATCAGCCACGGCGCCGTCAGATCCGGGCTGACGATGACCGGCGGGCGGTTTCCGTAGCGCTCTGCGGCCTGCGCAAGGCCTGACCCGAGATCGGTCAGGCTGACGGACAGGAGGGTGGTGAGGATCAACAATGTCTTCATGACGGGCTCGTTCTCGATCTGGCGGTCGGCGGAAGCTCAGCCGGTCATCCGGCGTGTGGCGGAAGCCTGACACCGCAGCGGAATAGGAAGCGTAAACGAGCGTCGCGGAACGGGTGGACGAACCGTGAAAGTCTTCGGTAGGGTTATTGCGTGCTTTAGAGAAATGGTTGACGAAGCATGAAGCGTTGAAGCGTGCCGGTTCATGAGGGGCGAATGCAATGAGCGAGACAGAAGCACCCAAGGGCCTGATCACCGGTGCGGACGGCCTGACACGTTGCTTCTGGCCGGGCCAGCTGCTGGATTATCTGCGCTACCACGACGAGGAATGGGGCCGCCCCGTGACCGACGACATCAGGCTGTTTGAAAAGATCTGCCTGGAGGGCTTTCAGTCGGGCCTTTCCTGGCTGACGATCCTACGGAAGCGCGAGGCCTTCCGCGCAGCCTTCGCCGGCTTCGACATCGATGCCGTTGCCGCGTTCGGCGAGGACGACATCGCGCGCTGCGTCGCGGATGCCGGCATCGTGCGGCATCGCGGCAAGATCGTCTCGACCATCAACAACGCACGGCGCGCACAGGAGCTTCGCGCCGAATTCGGTACGCTCGCCCGCTATTTCTGGAGCCACGAGCCGGCCCTTCACGAGCGGCCCGCCACCGTCACCTTCGCGGCCATCGCCGCCAATCCGACGACGCCGGTCTCGGTGCGGATCTCCAAGGACCTGAAGAAGCGCGGCTGGACCTTCGTCGGACCGACGACGGTCTATGCCTTCATGCAGGCCATGGGCCTCGTCAACGACCATATCGAAGGCTGCATCTGCCGTCAGCCGATCGAGGCGCTTCGCGCAGCCTTCGTGCGGCCGTAGCCGTTACCTCTAAAGCCTGCGGCCCCGCCGTCCGCTGGCCAGAAGCGCAATGCCGATGACCGCGACGATGAGGCCGATGACCAGCCATTGCGTCTGCCCGGTCATGAAGCTCCCGCCCATCAGATTGGCCCCCTGCAGGGTCCAGATCAACCCCACCAGCAGACAGAGCACACCCGCAATCGTCTTGAAACGCTTCATTCCGTTTTCCTCCCCGGTTCTCTTGCACGCCGTTTCGTCGGGCTGCGTGGGGCAGGGATGGCCCGCGCCCACGCCTCTATGACTTAAGTCCTAGCCACCGTTTTTGGCCAGCCAGTCCTTCATCCGGGCAATCTCGGTTTCCTGCGCCTTGATCACCTCCTGCGCCAGCGCGCGCAGGTTGGGGTCCGTGCCGAACTCCAGCTCCACCTTCGCCATGTCGATCGCGCCCTGATGATGGGCGATCATGCCCTTGGCGAAGTCCACGTCGGCCTTGCCGGTATAGGTGATGGCCATGCCCCCGTGCATCCGGGCATTGGCCTTCGTAAAGGCCTGGCTCGATGGGCCCTGGTCGCCCTTCGGATTTGTCATGCCACCCGACTTGGCGTCATGGTTCATGGCGTCATGGTTCATGGTGCTGTGATCGGCAGGCTTCGCCGCGTCCTGCGCCACGGCGAACGTGGTCGAGAGGGAGAGGAGGGCGATCGTGGCGGCACATACGGCCTGTTGTCTGAACATGGTCTGTCCTTTCGAAATGATGATGAACGCTATCAGGTCGAAAGATCCGTCTTGGGCGGTGGCGCTGCGGGTTGCGGGGTGGACGCAATCAACGGCAGCTCCGCCGTCGGCCGCAGGCGCTGCACAGGGCCCGAGAGCCTGCCGAGATCGACAGGCTCGACCTCCAGCGCAAAACAGGCCGAGCAGAGCATCGGGTGCGAACTCTTGACCGGATGATGGCAGGCGCTCGCGCAATCCTGTGATCCCACGACATCGCCGCCATGTGCGGCATGCGAGACGACGATCGCGTTCCCGTGCGCAAGGTCTTGCGCCTGCGCCACGGCGGAGGTCCATCCCGAAAGGATGCCGCAGAGCATGGCGAGGGCGAGAATGAAGGCGCGCATCCTCTCAACATAAGCAGGAACCGGGCGAAAGGAACCCACCCGCTCCACCTTTCGCGCGATCCGCGACCCGCACCCAGCCTTGCCGCTCTGCCTATGATCGGATAGGGAAGGCGCCACACCATTCAACGAGCCCTTCCAGCCGCAAACGAGACGGTCGAGACGCCATGAACGACAAGAAGAAGAAGCCTCAGAAGCTCAAGGCCCGCCTGCCGCGCGGCTTCGTCGATCGCTCCGCCGCCGATATCCGTGCCGTGGATGGCATGGTGGCGAAAATCCGCGAGGTCTACGAGCGCTACGGCTTCGATCCCGTGGAAACGCCGCTGTTCGAATATACCGACGCGCTCGGCAAGTTCCTGCCCGACAGCGACCGTCCGAACGAGGGCGTCTTTTCGCTGAAGGACGACGACGATCAGTGGATGTCGCTGCGCTATGACCTGACCGCGCCGCTCGCCCGCCATGTCGCGGAGAATTTCAACGACATCCAGCTGCCCTACCGCACCTTCCGCGCCGGCTGGGTCTTCCGCAACGAAAAGCCCGGCCCGGGCCGCTTCCGGCAGTTCATGCAGTTCGATGCCGACACCGTGGGCGCTGCCGGCGTTCAGGCGGACGCCGAGATGTGCATGATGATGGCGGATACGATGGAGGCGCTGGGCCTTGCCGGGCAGTTCGTCGTGCGCGTCAACAACCGCAAGGTCTTCGACGGCGTCCTCGACGGCATCGGCCTTGCCGGCGACGACAATGCCGGCCGCCGTCTGACGGTGCTCCGCGCTATCGACAAGCTCGACAAGTTCGGCCTCGACGGCGTGAAGCTTCTGCTCGGGGAGGGCCGCAAGGACGAGAGCGGCGATTTCACGAAGGGCGCCGGCCTCGGTCCCGACCAGATCGCCAGCGTGCTCGCCTATCTCGCGCAGGACGGCTACCAGCCGACGAGCGACCTCTACACGCAGGGTATGAGCGAACTCGACCAGATCGAGGCGCTGGTGCGTGCCGGCGGCTACGCCGAAGATCGTATCAAGATCGACCCGTCCGTCATTCGTGGCCTCGAATACTACACCGGTCCCGTCTTCGAAGCCGAACTGACCTTCCCCGTCACCAACGAAAAGGGCGAAAGCGTCGTCTTTGGCTCGGTCGGCGGCGGCGGTCGTTACGATGGGCTCGTCTCCCGCTTCATGGGCCAGCCCGTGCCCGCCACCGGCTTCTCCATCGGCGTCTCCCGCCTCATGACGGCGCTGAAGAACCTCGGCAAGCTGGGTGAGGACGAGGTTCTCGCCCCTGTCGTCGTCTGCGTCATGGACCGCGATATCGAGAGCCTCGGCCGCTACCAGCGCTTCACCCAGACGCTGCGCCACGCCGGCATCCGCGCCGAAATGTATCAGGGCAACAAAAAGAACTTTGGCGACCAGCTGAAATACGCCGACCGCCGCGGCGCGCCACTTGCCATCATCCAGGGCGGCGACGAGCGCGCCGAGGGTCTCGTGCAGATCAAGGACCTGATCGAGGGCAAGCGCCTCTCCGGCGAGATCGAGGACAACGCCACCTGGCGCGAAGCCCGCGTCGCGCAGGTATCGGTGCCGGAGTCCGAACTGGTGGAAAAGGTTCGCGAGATGCTGGATGCCCAGAGGCAGGACCGCGACCGGGCAGCAGGCTGACCGGCGTGCCATCGACATCGCAGCCCTTCACCCCAACCCTCTCCCCACATGCGGGGAGAGGGGACGTGCCACACGGTAACTCCGAGCTCCCTTCTCCCCGCTTGCGGGGAGAAGCTGCCGGCAGGCGGATGAGGGGCAGCATCCCCGCGACGGTATCGGTTCTTCTCATCACCCCCGCACGCACGCCCTTGGGAACAGCACACCCATGACCCGCTACGACCTCCCCGATTTTGCCCCGGACCTCCTCGCGGCCTTTGCCGCGCGCTGCGCCGAGCGGGTGCATACGCCGGTCATCCAGCCGGCCGATCCCTTTCTGGACATGGCGGGCGAAGACCTGCGCCGACGCATCTTCCTCACCGCGAGCGAGACCGGGACGAGCCTCTGCCTGCGCCCGGAATTCACCATTCCCGTCTGCCTGCGCCATATCGAGACCGCGACCGGCACGCCGAAGCGCTATGCCTATCTCGGCGAGGTCTTCCGCCAGCGGCGCGGCGGCGCGGAGGAATTTTATCAGGCCGGCATCGAGGATCTGGGAGAGCGGGACGTGGCGAGCGCCGATGCGCGCGCCATTGTCGATGCGATGGACCTGCTGCGCGTCGTGCTGCCCGGCCAGGCCCAGACTCTCTCTTTGACGCTCGGCGATCAGGCCGTGTTCGAAGCCGTGGTTGCAGCCCTCGGCCTCCCCGTCGGCTGGCAGAAGCGGCTGATCCACGCCTTCGGCGATCCGTCCCACCTCGAAGCGCTGCTCGACCGGCTCGCCCGCCCGCAGCCCGTGACGGGTCTTGACCCCGAGATCGAGGCCCTGCTGTCGGAAGACAGGCAGGATGAGCTGATCGCTCGTCTCGAACGCCGCATGGAAGAGACCGGCTACTCCACCAATGCCAGCCGCTCACCAACCGAAATCGCCCGGCGCCTCCGGGAAAAGCGGGCGCTTGCCCAAACCCGTCTCGATGGCTCGGCTCTCCTTCTCCTGCGCGAATTTCTGACGCTGCGCCTTCCGCTGGCCGATGCCTCCGCCGCGCTGGCGGGCTTTGCCGACGCCGCCGACCTGAAACTCGGTCCGGCCATCGCAGCCTTCGATGCCCGGCTTGCAGCACTCGCCAATGCGGGCGCCGATCTCTCCGCCATGACCTACCGCGCCGCCTTCGGCCGCCCGCTCGACTATTACACCGGCATGGTCTTCGAAATCGTGGCAGCTAACGGAGCCGACGTGCTTGCCGGTGGCGGACGGTTCGACCGGCTGATGACATTGCTGGGTGCGCAAACCCATATCCCGGCCGTCGGTTTCTCGCTGTGGCTCGACCGCATCGAGGCGCTGCGCGAGGCCGCACAGGGGAAAACGGGAGAGCCCGCATGACCATCACCATCGCGCTTCCCTCCAAGGGCCGCATGAAGGACGAGGCTTCGGCCATCTTCGAGCGCGCCGGCCTGAAAATATCGACCGTCGGCAACGACCGCTCCTATCGCGGCCGCGTCGAGGGCATCGACGATGTCGAGATCGCCTTCCTGTCCGCGTCCGAAATCTCCCGCGAGATCGGCGCCGGCACCGTCGATTTCGGCGTCACCGGAGAAGACCTCGTGCGTGAAGGCTTGAGCGACGCCGACGAGCGCGTCGAGTTCTGCGCCCGCCTGGGCTTCGGCCATGCGGATGTCGTCGTTGCCGTGCCCGATATCTGGCTCGATGTGGATACCATGGCCGACCTTGGAGATGTCGCGGCCGATTTCCGCAGCCGCCACGGCCGCCGCCTTGCCATCGCCACCAAATACTGGCGCCTGACCCAGCAGCACTTTTCCGGCAGCCACGGTATCCAGCTCTACCGGATCGTCGAGAGCCTCGGCGCCACCGAAGGCGCACCCGCCTCGGGCTCCGCCGACATCATCGTGGACATCACGTCCACCGGCTCGACACTGAATGCCAACCACCTGAAAATCCTCTCCGACGGCGTGATCTTGCGGTCACAGGCCTGCCTCGTGCGCGCCCGCAAGCCGGAGCACGAGGGCGACGTCAGGGTGGGGGAGATTGTGGAGCGCGTGCAGGCGGCATTGGCGGTCTAGCGCTGCGTTCGCGAAAATCACAGCGGCGCCCACTGACATCGCACATCATCGTCCCTATGTGAAACAGCACCCCATTCCAAGGAACCCGTCCCATATGGCCGATCTCTCTTCCTTCCCGATCACCACCCGCTGGCCCGCCACCCGGCCGGATGCCATCCAGCTCTATTCTTTGCCAACGCCCAACGGCGTGAAGATTTCGATCGCCCTCGAGGAGCTCGGCCTCGACTACGAGCCGCACCTCATCTCCTTTGGCACCAACGACCAGAAATCGCCAGAGTTCGTGTCGCTGAACCCGAACGGCCGCATTCCCGCGATCATCGATCCGAACGGGCCGGATGGAAAGCCGATCGGCCTCTTCGAGTCCGGTGCCATTCTCGTGTACCTCGCCGAAAAAACCGGCAAGCTGCTGCCGGCATCGGCTGCGGGACGATACGAGACGCTCGCCTGGGTGATGTTCCAGATGGGCGGCGTCGGGCCGATGTTCGGCCAGTTCGGGCACTTCTTCAAGTTCGCCGCCGACAAGGTCGCCAACAATGCCTACCCGATGGAGCGCTACCGCGACGAATCCAAGCGCCTGCTCTCGGTGCTCGAAGCGCGCCTGGAAGGTCGTCAGTGGCTGATGGGCGACGATTATACCATCGCCGATATCGCTACGTTCCCCTGGATCGAAGGCGCGCGCAAGTTCTACGGTGGCGATCAGGTGCTCGACTATGCGAGCTTCCCGAACGTCATGGCATGGGTCGCCCGTGCGCTGGAGCGCCCAGCCGTGAAGACGGGCATGGAGATCCCCAAGCGGGATTGATCCGGCACGTCTCTCCCGCATTGACGCTTCCGCCCGTTGCGGGATAGGTCTCGGGCGGAAACGTGCGAGGGGAAGACGGCATGGCGGAAGCGCAGGGCGATGGGCAGGAGAACCGGCTGATCGTGGTCGGCGGAGGGCAGGCGGCGTTCGCACTGATCGCAAAGCTTCGCGCGCTGAAGGACCTGCGCCCGATCACGCTGATCTCGGCCGAGCAGAGCCTGCCATACCAGCGTCCGCCTTTGTCGAAGAAATATCTCCTGAAAGAGATGACGCTCGATCGGCTGCTCTACCGGCCGGAAAGCTGGTACGCCGAGCATGCCATCGACGTGCGCCTCGGCTGCCGCGTAACCGCGATCGATCGCGTGGCAAAGTCCGTGACGCTGGATCACGGCGGCACGCTCGGCTACGACACGCTGGCACTTGCGACCGGCGCAACGCCGCGACGCCTTCCAGACAGCATCGGCGGAGCGCTGGATGGCGTCTTCACCCTGCGCGATTATCAGGATGCGGACCGCCTTGCCGAAGAGATGCGTCCCGGTCGCCACGCCCTCATTATCGGCGGCGGCTATATCGGGCTCGAAGCCGCAGCCGTTGCCCGGACGCTCGGGCTGGAGGTCACCCTGATAGAGATGGCAGACCGCATCGTTCAGCGCGTGGCCGCATCGGCAACCTCTGACATTCTGCGCGCTTTGCACATCTCCCGGGGCGTGGACCTGCGGGAAGGCACCGGCCTGACACATCTTCTAGAGCGCGATGGCCGCGTGACCGGAGCGAAATTGTCGGACGGAGCGGCGATATCGGCGGATCTCGTCATCGTGGGCATCGGCGTTTCCGCCAACGACCGCATTGCCCACGATGCCGGCATCGAGACCGCGAACGGCATCATCGTGGATATCAACGGCCGCTCCAGCGACCCATCCGTCTTCGCGATAGGCGATTGCGCGGTGCTACCCTTCGCCGACATGCTCATTCGCCTGGAATCCGTGCAGAACGCCGTCGATCAGGCTGAGGCCGTGGCAGCCAATATCGCGGGAAATTCGGTGCCTTACCATCCGAAGCCATGGTTCTGGTCCGATCAGTACGACGTCAAGCTTCAGATCGCCGGCTTCGGGCTTGGACACGACGAGACGGTGACCCGCGCCGGGCAGAGGGAAGGCAGCGCCTCCGTCTGGTATTACCGCCAGGGCACGTTGATCGCAGTGGATGCGATCAACGACGCCAAGGCTTATGTTGTCGGGAAAAAGCTGATCGAAACGGGGATGACACCGGACAAAGCCGCCATCGAAAACCCCGCTACCGACCTCAAGGCGCTTCTCGCGTCCTGATCCTCTATTCCCCGAGATCGAGCTTGCTGCGCAACGCATCGATCCGCTTGGACGCTTCCGCCTTGGTAATATCCTCGGCAAACTGATCCGGCTGATGCGCCTGTTCCGACAGCGTCTGAAGATAGGATCGCTGCGCGCCGGTCATCGGCTCATCCCCGCTGACCCAATCGTCGGGGTTCTTCTCGGTGTTGGAAGACGTATCGTTGGCGACGGCTTTGTCGGACATGAACTGCTCCTCGGCTGGTTATGTTCGCTAAACGTTCACGCGGGGATGAGGTTCCGGTGGTCTGCATCTATTCATGAACAAGCGCGGCAATTTCCAGTGCCAAGGTATCAACGGTCGCTGCGTCCTCCGTGTTCGTAGACGTCAGGCCAAGCGCAGTGAATCCGGCTTCCAGATTCTGATTGTCGAGAATTGATCGTTCAATAAAGCGATCGACGATCTTTTGTTGTTGGGTCGTTGCATTTCGACGATCGGACGCGTCTTCCACTCTCCTGCGCAAAACAGCATCCGGCGCATAGAGAAAAACGGTTCTGTAACGAGCGGTGTCGAGTGTTGAAAGATATTCCGGCCGAAGCGCTGTACCTTCCATGATGAACGGTTCTTCCACTGTCTCCTGCCATTCAATGATCTGAAGAAGACGCGGCCACATGTTCTCGTGATGAACCTTCAGGAACCAGTGGAGGGTCTCGACTGACAGACTGGTGTAGAATTCGGCGACCTGAGGCTTCACATCCGGCCAGGGTCGTCCGGGGTGGCGTCCGAGATCATCGGTCGAGATGACCCGCCAGCCCGTGTTTTTCCCCAGCCGCTTGGCAAGTGATGACTTTCCCATATGAGAGCTGCCCGCAATGAATATTCCACGTGGCATCGCCATCATTGCCTCCCGATTCAGCAGCCGCTCGCTTCAGTCCATGGATTGCCAAGTGCCGACGAACGATTCCTATTCTTGAGCAGAATACGATGAACGCCACCACGAAAAAGGGCGGCCCTTTCGGACCGCCCCCCATTCCGTCAATCCTGTTCGGATTGATTACATCATGCCGCCCATGCCTCCCATGTCGGGCATACCGCCGCCCTGCTGCGAGTCCTTCTTGGGGAGCTCGGCGATCATGGCTTCGGTGGTGATCAGGAGCGAGGCGACCGAGGCTGCGTTCTGCAGAGCGGTGCGCACGACCTTGACCGGGTCGACGATGCCCATGGCGATCATGTCGCCATATTCGGACGTCTGGGCGTTGTAGCCGTAGTTGTCGTCGTCCTTGTCGAGGATCTTGCCGACCACGATCGAGGCTTCGTCACCGGCATTGTCGGCGATCTGGCGAACGAGCGACTGGAGAGCCTTGCGAACGATGGCGACGCCGGCTTCCTGGTCGGGGTTTTCACCCTTGACGTTGAGAACGGCCGAGCAACGCAGCAGGGCGACGCCGCCGCCGGGGACGATGCCTTCCTGAACGGCTGCACGCGTTGCGTTCAGCGCGTCGTCGATGCGGTCCTTGCGTTCCTTGACTTCGATTTCCGTCGAGCCGCCGACGCGGATGACGGCAACGCCACCAGCGAGCTTGGCCAGACGTTCCTGCAGCTTTTCGCGGTCGTAGTCCGAAGATGTTTCTTCGATCTGCGCCTTGATCTGGGCTACGCGGCCTTCGATCTCGTTCTTGGCGCCGGCGCCGTCAACGATGGTCGTGTTTTCCTTGGAGATCGAGATCTTCTTGGAACGGCCGAGCATTTCGAGCGTGACGTTTTCGAGCTTGATGCCGAGGTCTTCGGAGATGACAGTGCCGCCCGTCAGGATGGCGATGTCTTCCAGCATGGCCTTGCGGCGGTCGCCGAAGCCTGGAGCCTTGACGGCAGCGATCTTGAGGCCGCCACGCAGCTTGTTGACGACGAGCGTTGCAAGAGCTTCGCCTTCGACGTCTTCAGCGATGATGAGGAGCGGCTTGCCCGTCTGTACGACGGCTTCCAGAACCGGAAGCATCGCCTGCAGGTTCGACAGCTTCTTCTCGTGAAGGAGAATGTAAGCGTCGTCGAGGTCTGCGACCATCTTTTCCGGGTTGGTCACGAAGTAGGGCGAGAGGTAGCCGCGGTCGAACTGCATGCCTTCGACGACTTCGAGTTCGGTTTCGGCCGTCTTGGCTTCTTCGACGGTGATGACACCTTCGTTTCCGACCTTCTGCATGGCTTCAGCGATATCGGCGCCGACCTGCTTGTCGCCGTTTGCCGAGATCGTGCCGACCTGAGCGACTTCTTCCGACGTGGAGATCGGCTTTGCCTTGGCCTGCAGGTCCTTGACGACGGCCGTGACGGCGAGGTCGATACCGCGCTTCAGGTCCATCGGGTTCATGCCGGCTGCAACGGCCTTGTTGCCTTCGCGAACGATGGCCTGGGCAAGAACGGTTGCGGTCGTGGTGCCGTCGCCGGCGATGTCGTTGGTCTTGGAAGCAACTTCCCGGACCATCTGTGCGCCCATGTTCTCGAACTTGTCTTCGAGTTCGATTTCCTTGGCGACGGAAACGCCGTCCTTGGTGATGCGCGGTGCGCCGAAGGACTTGTCGATGACGACGTTGCGGCCCTTGGGGCCCAGCGTGACCTTGACGGCATCAGCGAGGACATCGACGCCGCGCAGCATCTTTTCGCGCGCGGTGCGGCCGAATTTTACTTCTTTAGCTGCCATTTTGAAAACTCCCGGGCATAAGCCCAAATTTTAAGTGTCGTCGGATTGTGAGAAGGAACTGCCAGAGGCTGAGCCAGCGGCAGAGCCGATATCAGGCGATAACGCCCATGATGTCGGATTCCTTCATGATCAACAGGTCTTCGCCGTTGAGCTTGACTTCGGTGCCCGACCACTTGCCGAACAGGATGCGGTCGCCAGCCTTGACGTCCAAAGGAACGACCTTGCCGGAATCGTCACGCGCGCCGGAACCGACGGCGACGATTTCGCCTTCCTGCGGCTTTTCCTTGGCGGTGTCGGGAATGATGATGCCGCCCTTGGTCTTGGCTTCGGACTCGACGCGACGTACGACGACGCGGTCGTGCAGGGGGCGGAAGGTAGTGCTTGTCATTGTCTTTTCCCTCGATCAAATGACGCTGGGATCTCGGAGGATCCATCGGTCTGTTAGCACTCCGGTAGGTCGAGTGCTAGCAAGGCTGAGATAAGGATGGTTCGTGCCGGAGTCAAGATTGGCGGCCATCATTTCTGTCCGCCACCTGTCACATGACCATCGTAAGGACGGTCTGCGACAGGGATAAGAAGAGCGTCGCAGGGAAGCCGATCCTCTTGTGCATGAGAGATTCGGCCGGGGAGGGCACGGGAGACAGCATGAACGATCAACACGGCACGAATGAGACAGCTGCCTTTTTAGGAAAAGCGACCGATCTTTCCGCCGGGAGCGACGGGTGCCTGAAACCGTCTTTCTCGGAGGCTGCCCGCGTCTGGGCACGCATCGGCTGTCTTGGCTTCGGCGGGCCTGCGGGCCAGATCGCGCTGATGCATCGCGAGGTGGTGGAAACGCGGCGCTGGGTGCCGGAGGACCGCTTTCTGCACGCTCTGAACTACTGCATGCTGCTGCCGGGTCCGGAAGCGCAGCAGCTCGCCATCTATATCGGCTGGTTGCTGCACGGCACGCGCGGCGGGCTTGTCGCCGGCATTTTCTTCGTGCTGCCCGGTCTCTGTATTCTCCTGGGCCTGTCCACGCTCTACGCGCTCTACCATCAGACGGGCATGCTCTCGGCAGTCTTCTTCGGCCTGAAGGCTGCGGTTCTGGCAATCGTGGTCGAAGCGCTGCTGCGCCTCGCGCGGCGCGCGCTGAAGACGGTCTCGTCACGGATCATCGCTGCCCTGGCCTTTGCCGCCCTGTTCTTCTTTTCCGTTCCGTTCCCCCTGGTCATCCTCGTCGCCGGCCTGTTCGGCCTCCTCGCGGCCGGACGGTCAGCAGACGCCGGGTTGATGCCAGAGACGACAAGGTCGCGAACCTGGCCGCAGACGCTGGCGCTCATCGGCCTCTGGTCGTGCCTCTGGATCGCGCCGCTCGGTCTCGTCGTCGTCCTCTGGGGAACGCAGAGCGTCTTCTTCGCTCTCCACGTCTTCTTTTCCAAGATGGCGGTGGTCACTTTCGGCGGGGCCTATGCCGTGCTGGCCTATGTCGCCCAGCAGGCCGTGGAAACCCATCACTGGCTGCGGCCGGGCGAGATGCTGGACGGGCTGGCGCTGGCGGAAACCACGCCGGGGCCGCTGGTTCTGGTGCTGACCTTCGTCGCCTTCATGGCGGCGTTCCGTGTGCCGCCGCCGGGGCTCGATCCCGTGGTGGCGGGCCTCGTCGGCGGTCTCGTCGCCACCTGGGTCACCTTCGTGCCCTGCTTCGCTCTCATCTTTCTCGGTGCGCCCTCCGTCGAGCGGCTGCGGGGAAACCGGATGGCGGTTGCGGCCATGAACGCGATTTCGGCCGCGGTGGTCGGGGTCATCCTCAACCTTGCCGTCTGGTTCGCCCTGCACGTGCTGTTTGCCAGCGTCCAGCAGAGCCGGCTCGGGCCGCTGGTCGTCTGCTATCCCGAACTGGCGAGTTTCGATGTTTCGGCGGCCCTTCTTGCGCTGCTGGCAGGCAGCCTGCTCTTCGTCGCGCGGCTCGGCGTGGTCGGCACGCTCGCCGTCTGCGCGGCTGGCGGGCTCGTTCTCTCGATGCTGTGAGGTGGCCGGGCGCCCCGTTTTAGAGAGGAATGCGGCGGATAAGCGAGACGTTTGCCGCGTTTAGGCTTGTCTTTTGGTGACGTCCTTGCGATGTCAGCCGAGAGAAGTCTCAACGGGAAGCCTGCATGGCCGTTCGCATCAACAGCTTTCGCGACATCGCAAGCCGCTATGACGTGGTGCTGTGCGACGTCTGGGGCGTGCTTCACAACGGCGTGGCAGCCTTCCGCTCGGCCTGCGAAGCGCTGACGGAAGCGCGCAACCGCGGCCTCACCGTCGTTCTCGTCACCAATTCTCCCCGACCGCATCCCGGTGTCATCGTCCAGATTCGTGGCCTCGGCGTGCCCGATACCGCTTACGACCGCATCGTCACCTCGGGCGACGTCACCCGTGCTCTGATCGCCGCCGGCCCCAAGAAGATCTACTTCATCGGCTCGGAACGCGATTTTCCGCTTCTGGCCGGCCTCGGGGTCGATATCGTATCTTCGGAAGATGCCGAGATCGTCGTCTGCGCCGGGTTCTTCGATGATGAGACCGAGACGCCGGACGATTATCGCGCCACGCTCTCGGCCCTTGCCAAGCGCAATCTGCCCTTCATCTGCGCCAATCCCGACCTCGTGGTCGAACGTGGCGAACGGTTGATCCCCTGTGCCGGCGCCATTGCCAAGCTCTATGAGGAACTGGGCGGCGAGGCCCGCATCGCCGGCAAGCCGCACAAGCCGATCTACCGCGCAGCGCTTGGCGAAGCGAAGGGCGTCCGGGGCGCTCTGGAAGGCGCGCGCATCATCGCCATCGGCGACGGTATGCCGACCGACGTTCGCGGCGCGCAGGACAGCGGCATCGATGTCCTCTATATCAGCGCGGGCATTCATGGAGCCGAGTACATGACCGGCGAAAAGACCGATGAGGCGAAACTCGCCGCTTTCCTGAAAAAGGAGGGCGCGACGCCGAAATGGTGGATGCCCCGGCTCGCCTGAGATGACAGTCTTTCACCGCAACGAAACGAAAAATCCTTTGCCGGCCGCCCTTCACGGTGGCGTCATCGCCATCGGCAATTTCGATGGCGTGCATCGCGGGCACCAGTCCGTGCTCGATCGGGCGCTGGTCGAGGCTCGCGCGCTTGGCGTGCCCGCGCTTGTGCTGACCTTCGAGCCACACCCCCGCGCCGTCTTCCGGCCCGACGAGCCCGTCTTTCGCCTGACGCCCGCACCGCTGAAGGCCCGTATCCTCGAAGGCATGGGGTTTGCCGCCGTCATCGAATATCCGTTCGATCGCAGCTTCTCTCAGATGTCGGCGCATGATTTCATCCGCGACGTGCTGATGGACTGGCTGAAGGCCGGCCATGTCGTCACCGGCTTCGACTTCCATTTCGGCAAGGGCCGGGAAGGGGGCCCAGCCTTCCTGATGAAGGCCGGCGCCGACAACGGTTTCGGCGTGACGCTGGTCGATGCCTTTCGCGACGAGAATGCCGACGTCATCTCGTCCAGCCGCGTCCGCGGCCTTCTCGTCGAAGGCGACGTGGCGCGGGCGGCGGGCCTGCTCGGCTATCGATACACCGTCGAGGCCGAGGTCATCGGTGGCAAGCGGCTCGGCCGCACGCTCGGCTATCCCACCGCCAACATGCGTCTCGACCCCGGCGTCTGCTTGAGAAACGGCATCTACGCCGTCCGCTTCCGTCGCGCCGATGGTTCTCTGCACGATGCCGTCGCCAGCTTCGGCCGCCGCCCGACCGTGACCAGCGACGGCGAGGCCCTGCTCGAAACCTTCCTGTTCGACTTTTCAGGCGACCTCTACGGCGAAATCGCCTCCGTCTCCTTCTTCGGCCACCTGCGCGACGAACTGAAGTTCGATGGCCTCGACCCGCTGATCGTTCAGATGAAGCAGGACGATGCGGAGGCGCGTGCGCTCCTTACCGGCGTGACCCCGCTCAGCGGGATCGATATGGGGCTGTGTTTTTGATCGCGACTAGCGGCTGCGGAGAGGAAATTGCGCCACGTTATCGTGCCAGGGATCGAAGATGACGGCTCCGCATTCCCTGACATCTCTGACGTTTCGTGTGACCAGGTAGAGATTGTGTTCGATGGCGGTTGCCGCGAGCATACTGTCGATAACAGCCGGAGGATGACCTGTAACGCGTTTCACGCGCCCCGATATACTGCCCCATCGTCGCACAACGTCATTATCGACCGACAGTATACGTCCTGAAAAGCGCTCCTCTACCCCATCGCGCATGCCGATAATACGATACCGGTTCTCATCATGCTCCGGCAGGTGTTCAACACCTTTATCCAATTCGGCAAGTGCCAGAATGCTAATGAAGAACCTGTCCTCGCGCTGGGTAGCAGACCAGGATTTTACGGAAGGCGCGCCGTTCGGATTGACCAGAGCGGAAATGACATTGATGTCGAGCAACCAGCCGATCAAAGCTCGATGTCCCTCTCGCCAGTGTCGTCGCGATCCAGTTCCAATGGGTAGAACGGGAGGCTTTCCATGAACTCCACGAAGCTTTGCCGTGGTTGAGATCCCGTCAGCCGCTCGTGCTCCTCGACGCTGATGACGACGACACTGTCGCGTCCCCGCACAGTCACCCGCTGCGGACCTTCGCTTCGCGCGAGGCGCACGACTTCGCTGAAGCGTGCTTTTGCATCCTCAAGTTTCCATGTCTGGTGTTTTGCTAGATTCTTGGCCATGGAATAGCTCCCAGCTAGTCAGATGGTCAGTATATCGAAGCGGACCCTTCAAGTCCATTCGGCGCATGCGCGCGACCCCTTCCATTCCGCCGCAAAAACCCTTAGACACCGGCTATCATGACACATATGCGGCCTGCATCTTCCCTGCGAATTATCGGCCCGGCCTTCCGCGCGCGCTAAGCGGCCGGAAGGTCCGGGTTCCAGCACTTGCGCCGCCGCAGGGCTTTGCACGCCCTGCGCGTCTGTTTCCTGCCCCGACATCGCGCTTCCCAAGCGCCAGAGAATGATGGCCGACATGACCGAGACCACCCAGACATTCGATTACTCCAAGACGCTCTATCTCCCCGAAACCGAGTTCCCCATGCGCGCCGGTCTGCCGCAGAAGGAGCCGGAGATGGTGGCCCGCTGGCAGCAGATGGACCTCTATAAAAAGCTGCGCGCCTCCGCCGCCGGCCGGACAAAATTCGTGCTGCATGACGGCCCGCCCTATGCCAACGGCAACATCCATATCGGCCACGCGCTGAACAAGATCCTGAAGGACGTCATCACCCGCTCGTTCCAGATGCGCGGCTACGACAGCAATTACGTGCCCGGCTGGGATTGCCACGGCCTGCCGATCGAGTGGAAGATCGAGGAGGAGAACTACCGCGCCAAGGGCAAGGGCAAGCCGGATCTCCGCGAACCCGCCGCCATGATCGAGTTCCGCCGCGAATGCCGCGCCTATGCCGAAAAGTGGATCAAGGTGCAGGCCGACGAGTTCAAGCGCCTCGGCATCACCGGCGATTTCGACAATCCCTACCTCACGATGAATTTTCACGCCGAAGCCCGTATCGCCGGGGAGTTGCTGAAGATCGCCAAGAGCGGCCAGCTCTATCGCGGCTCGAAGCCGATCATGTGGTCGGTGGTGGAGCGCACGGCGCTCGCCGAGGCGGAGGTCGAGTATCATGACGTCGAGAGTGATACGATCTGGGTGAAGTTTCCGATTCCGCGTTCGAACTATATGCCGCCTTTTGTTTCGGGAGACCATCCTGGTGTGCCGATTCCTGAATGGTCACTAACGCAGAACCGCTATGCAGGCACCTCGATTGTTATCTGGACGACGACACCTTGGACAATTCCCGGTAATCGAGCCATCGCGTTTTCCAATCGTGTTGCCTATGGACTATATGAGGTAACAGAAGCAACGAACGAGTTCGGACCTCAACCTGGTGAGACGTTCATTTTGGCCGATAACCTTGCATCGGAGTCGTTTGCAAAGGCCAAGCTTCAGTTCCAGCGTCTGCAAGATGTTACCGCAGCAGAACTCGCTGCCATCACTTGCACCCATCCGCTGGCCGAACTCGGCTACGACTTCCCAGTCCCCCTCATCGCAGGTGACCACGTCACCGACGATGCAGGCACAGGCTTCGTTCACACCGCACCTAGCCACGGTCGCGAAGACTTCGACGTCTGGATGGACAACGCCCGCGACCTTCAGGCTCGCGGCATCGATACCGCCATTCCCTTCCCGGTTGACGACGCCGGCTACTACACCAAGGACGCGCCCGGCTTCGGCCCGGATGCCGAGGGTGGCCCCGCGCGCGTCATGGACGACAACGGCAAGAAGGGCGATGCGAACGAGCGGGTCATCAAGGCGCTGATCGCGACGAACACGCTCTTTGCCCGCGGCCGGCTGAAGCATTCCTATCCGCATTCCTGGCGCTCCAAGAAGCCGGTCATCTTCCGCAATACGCCGCAATGGTTCGTCTACATGGACAAGGACCTTGCCGACGGCACGACGCTGCGCACTCGCGCCCTGTCTGCCATCGATGACACGCGCTTCGTGCCGGCCGCCGGCCAGAACCGCCTGCGCGCCATGATCGAGGGCCGCCCGGACTGGGTGCTGTCCCGCCAGCGCGCCTGGGGCGTTCCCATCTGCGTCTTCGCCCGTGAGGACGGCACGGTGCTGAACGACGAGGCGGTCAATGCGCGCATCCTCGAAGCCTTCGAGGCGGAAGGCGCGGACGCATGGTTTGCGGCGGGCGCCAAGGAGCGTTTCCTCGGCAACGACCACGATCCGGCCGAATGGCACCAAGTGATGGACATCCTCGATGTCTGGTTCGACAGCGGCTCCACCCACGTCTTCACGCTGGAAGACCGGCCGGATCTGAAATGGCCAGCCGATGTCTATCTGGAAGGCTCCGACCAGCATCGCGGCTGGTTCCACTCGTCCCTGCTCGAAAGCGCGGCGACGCGCGGCCGCGCGCCTTACGACACCGTCGTCACCCACGGCTTCATCATGGATGAGAAGGGGGAGAAGATGTCGAAGTCGAAGGGCAACGTCACCGCTCCTCAGGAGGTCATGAAGGATGCCGGCGCCGATATCCTGCGTCTCTGGGTCATGACGTCGGACTATGCCGACGACCTGCGCGTCGGCAAGGCGATCATCCAGACGAATATCGATGCCTATCGCAAGCTGCGCAATACCATCCGCTGGATGCTCGGCACGCTGGCGCACGACACTGGCGACGACGTCGCGCTGGCCGACATGCCTTCGCTCGAGCAGCTGATGCTGCACCGGCTGGCCGAACTCGACGAGGTCGTGCGCAGCGGCTACGACGCGTTCGACTTCAAGAAGGTCACGCGCGCGCTCATCGATTTCTCCAATGTCGAGCTGTCGGCCTTCTACTTCGATATCCGCAAGGACGCACTCTATTGCGACGCGCCGTCGAGCCTGCGCCGTCGCGCCAGCCTCTGCGTCATCCGCCGCATCTTCGAGTGCCTCGTCACCTGGCTTGCGCCCATGCTGCCCTTCACCACCGAAGAAGCCTGGCTGTCGCTGAAGCCCGATGCCGTCTCGATCCATCTGGAGCAGTTCCCGGAACTGCCGGCAGACTGGCGCAACGAGGCGGTTGCCGAGAAGTGGCGCGTGATCCGCGATATCCGCCGCGTCGTCACCGGCGCGCTGGAGATCGAGCGCCGAGACAAGCGCATCGGGTCTTCGCTGGAGGCGGCGCCCGTCGTCTACATCGCCGATGCCACGACGGCGGAAGCGCTCGATGGCGAGGACCTCGCCGAAATCTGCATCACCTCGGCCATCGAGGTCGTGGTCGGCAAGGGGCCGGAAAACGCGTTCCGTCTGGAAGGCGAGGGAAAGATCTCTGTCGAGCCGCGTCTGGCCGAAGGCCGCAAATGCGCCCGCTCGTGGAAGGTCACAACGGATGTGGGGTCCGACCCTGCCTATCCCGACGTCACCGCCCGCGATGCGGCAGCCCTGCGGGAGCTTGGCATTTCGCTCTGAGACGCCTTCTTCGCTGGAAGTGCTCTTCCTGGCTCGAATGGGCAGGGGGGCTCGAATGGGCAGGGGGCTCGAATGGGTAGGGGGATGTCGACCGGGTGAATTGCGCTTGCGCCGTTCATCCGGTAGAACCCTGCCTGAAAATGGGCGGATTTATCCGTCATGGGGCAGGAATTGGCGGGCAGATCGGCCCACGCGCATCCCGGGGGGTCCGGGAGCGTCTGGAGGCTGGCGGGGCAGGCCGCACGCGCTGGAAGGGTTTGAATGACAATGACGCGACAGTATGGTGCGGGCGCCGGCGTGCTCTCGATCCTGGCCGCAAGCCTCGTGCTGACCGGTTGCATCGGCGGGCCGACCTACGGGACGGACAAGACCGCGGGCGAGCACCTGATGGACGACCTTGGCAGCACGGTCAGCCTGGGCGATGAAAAGTCCGCCAATGTGAAGTACCAGCCGCGCCCGGGTCTCGTTCTGCCGCCCTCCGGCGAACGCACGGCCCTCGTTCAGCCACAGGCCTCGCTGGCCAACAAGGATAATCCGGCCTGGGTCGAATCGCCCGAGGAAACGCGGCAGCGCCTGCGCGAGGAAGCCGACGAGAATGCGGACCGCCCGGGCTATGTCTCGCCGCTCGCCAAGGCGTCTGCCAACGGCCGCACGCTGACCGCCAAGGAACAGCAGGAAGCCTATCGCGAAGCCCGCAAGCTTCAGATGGGCGCCTATTCCGACAAGCGTCGCACGCTCAGCGATCCGCCGCTCGAATACCGCAAGGCGCCCGAGGAGGCTCTGACCGATCTCGGCGAAGACGAAACCATCAAGGAACGTCGTCGCAAGAAGGAAGCGCAGGTTCAGGGCAGCGGCAAGAAGTGGTGGCAGGTTTTCTGATCCGGTCATGAGCGTCACGATCCGCAAGGCAAATATCAACGATGCGGCTGTCATCCTGCGCTTCGTGCGCGAACTGGCGGCTTATGAGAAGCTGGAGCATGAAGTGGAAGCGACGGTGGAAACCACCGCGCATGCCCTTTTCGGCCCGGACAGCGTCTCGCAGGCCGTGATCTGCGAGCGCGATGGCGCGCCGATCGGCTTTGCCGTCTGGTTTCTGATCTACTCCACATGGCAGGCCCGCAACGGGCTCTACCTCGAAGATCTCTACGTGACCCCGGAAGCGCGGGGCACGGGCGCCGGGCGCAGCCTGTTGCGGCATCTGGCCCGGATCGCCGTCGAGAAGAATTGCGGCCGCTTCGAGTGGAGCGTGCTCGACTGGAACGAACCTGCCATCCGCGCCTATCGCGCCATCGGCGCCGAACCTATGGATGGCTGGACCCGCTACCGCCTGACGGGTCAGGCCTTGCAGGACTTCGCAGCGGGCTGAGGCTCTACCGGCGCACCTCGAAGAAGGCGCGCAGCAACCCCGCCGCTTCCGTTTCTCCGAGCCCGGAATACACATCCGGCGCGTGATGACAGGTCGGCTGCGCATAGAAGCGCCCGCCATGATCCACCCCGCCGCCTTTCGGATCTCCCGCGCCGTAATACAGGCGGCGAATGCGGGCAAACGAGATGGCGGCGGCGCACATGGCGCAGGGTTCCAGCGTGACGTAGAGGTCGGCGCCGGTCAGCCGTTCCGCATTGAGCCGCCGTGCAGCATCGCGGATCGCCTCGATCTCGGCATGGGCCGTCACATCGCGTCGCTCGCGCGTCCGGTTGCCGCCAGCGCCGATGACGGTGCCGTCGAGCACGACGATAGCGCCGATCGGCACCTCGCCGCGCGCCTGCGCCGCCCGTGCTTCCGCCAGCGCCAGATCCATGAACCCCGGTGATGCGGCCATTCGCGTCATTATTTCTCTTAACCCATCGGCTCCGACCTGATAGGAGAGCCTGAAAAGGCAGGCAACACAAATGACATCCAATGACAAGCCCCAGCGGCCGCGCGGCAAGCCCGCAAGCGGCGGCAAGACGACAGACCGCGCGCCGCGCGCAGCGGCAGCCGACGGCAAGGCCAAATTCGGCAAGCCCGCATTCGGTAAAAACGCAGGCGAAAAGAAGCCCTTTGAAAAGAGGGATGGCGGAAAGCCCGCGTTCGGCAAGCCTGCCTTCGGGAAAACCAGCGGTCCTCCGCGGGGCAAGCCCGCCTTTGCAAAGCGCGATGACGGAGCGCCGAATGAAACCCGCGCAACGGAGCGCCCGGCGTCCGACAGGCCGCGCTTCGAACAGGTCCGCTCAGACAAGCCTTGGGGCGAACAGCCCCGTTTCGACAAGCCTCGCTCAGAGAAGCCCCGTTCCGACAAGCCGCGTTTCGAGAAGGCCGGTTCCGAAACGGACCGTTCCGCGAAGCCGAAATTCGACAAACCAAAGTTCGAAAAACCCAGGTTCGACAGACAGGCTGGCGAACGCTCTGCCGATCGTGGTGGCGACGAGCGTCCTGCCCGCGCACGCGCCGCGACGGCAACGGCTGTTTCCGATGAGGCGCCGCAGCGCATCTCCAAGATCCTCGCCCGTGCCGGCGTCGCCTCGCGTCGCGATATCGAGCGGATGATCATGGAAGGCCGCGTCAGCGTCAACGGCACCAAGCTGGAAACGCCGGTCGTCAACGTCACGCTGTCCGACAAGATCGAGGTGGATGGCCAGCCGATCCGCGGCATCGAGCGCACGCGCCTCTGGCTCTACCACAAGCCGACCGGTCTCGTGACCACCAACAACGATCCGGAAGGCCGTCCGACGGTGTTCGACCGTCTGCCGGAAGACCTGCCGCGCGTGCTGTCCATCGGCCGTCTCGACATCAACACCGAGGGCCTGCTGCTCCTGACAAACGACGGCGGTCTCGCCCGGGTGCTGGAATTGCCGGCCACCGGCTGGCTGCGTCGCTACCGCGTTCGCGCGCATGGCAAGATCGAACAGGCTGACCTCGATAAGCTCAAGGACGGCATCGCCGTCGATGGCGTGCTCTACGGCGCGATCGATGCGACGCTCGACAAGGTCCAGGGTGCCAACGTCTGGATCACCATGGGCCTGCGCGAAGGCAAGAACCGCGAGATCAAGAACGTGCTCGGCGCGCTCGGCCTCGACGTGAACCGCCTGATCCGCATTTCCTACGGACCGTTCCAGCTCGGCGAATTGCCGGAGGGTGCTGCTCAGGAAATCCGCGGACGCACGCTGCGCGACCAGCTGGGTCCGCGCCTGATCGAGGACGCCAAGGCGAACTTCGATGCGCCGCTCTTCAACAATCCGGATGCCGACGATGAGGGGCCGCTGGTCTCGACGGAGCGCAGTGCGGAGCGTGGAAGCGACCGTTCGGGCGATCGCGGGCAGGGCGCTTACGAGAAGCCGGCCTTCCGCGAGAAGGCCGCCGATCGCAATGAGCGTCTGCGCGGCCGCCTCGATACGCGACCTGCGGACAACAAGCGTGGCGGCGCGAAACAAGGTGGGTGGGACAGCGCACCGGCAGCGCGTGGCGACGGGCCAAAGCGCGAGCAGGCCGGCCGTCCGCGCAAGGCCAATGTCTGGATGGCGCCTGGCGCCCGTCCCGTGGCCGAAAAGAAGACCGGCCCCGAGGCCGCCGCCGCCGAGAAGCCGGTTCGCCGCGAACGTCCCGAAGGCGCGCCCAAAGTGAAGCGCTACGGCCGCACGAAGGATGGTCAGGCGATTGCCGGAAAGCAGCGCTTCGACCCGGACCGCAAGAGCGCCGCAAGCTTTGCCCGTCCCGATACCGGCCCGCGCGTCATCGTCGAGCGTGACAAGGACGACCGAGACTGGATCAAGGCCAGCGAGCCTCCGGTCCGCGAGGAACGCGGTGGCTTCAAGTCCCGCGACGGCGGCGACCGTGGCGATCGCGCACCGCGTGGCGATGGTGATCGTTCGTTCGGTGCCAAGAAGAGCTTTGGCGAGAAGAAGAGTTTCGGCGGCGATCGCCCGGATGCCAAGCCTTTTGGCAAGTCCTTCGCCAAGCCCGGAGCCAAAGCCGGCGGCAAGCCCTCCTTCGGCGGCAAGCCTTCGGGTGGTCGCCCCAGCGGTGGTCGGCCAAGTGGCGGCAAGCCGGGCGGCGCCAAGCCGCGCGGCGGGAAGTAACGCCCGGTGCGCATCGTCGGTGGAGAATTTCGCGGCCGGGCTCTTGCGAGCCCGGCGACGTCAGACATACGGCCGACATCCGACAGAACGCGCGAGAGCCTGTTCAACATCCTCAGCCATGCCTATCCGGAACGGCTGGAGGATACCCGTATCCTCGACCTCTTCGCAGGAACCGGCGCCGTCGGGCTCGAAGCCCTGTCACGCGGTTGCCGACAAGCGTTGTTCGTTGAAAACAGCGCCGAGGGCAGGGGCCTTCTGCGCACCAATATCGAGACGCTGGGTCTCACGGGCCGCGCCAGGATCTACCGGCGCGATGCGACGGATCTCGGCACTGTCGGCACGGTGGAGCCCTTCCACCTCGTCTTTGCCGATCCGCCTTATGGCAAGGGGCTTGGCGAGCGGGCGCTGGTGGCGGCATCGGCCGGCGGCTGGATCGTGCCCGATGCGCTCGTCATTCTAGAAGAGCGCGCCGATGTGACGCCGATGGCCGGTCCCGATTTCGAGACGCTCGACATCCGGCAGTTCGGCGACACCCGTATGCATTTTTATCGCTACCGCAAGCGCGGCTGACCCGTCGATGTCGGAGACGCCGTCCGCAGGCACCGGTTCGAGCGGCCCCACCGTGACCCCGTCTGTGGCTCTGGCGCTGGGTGGCGGGGGCGCCCGGGGGCTTGCCCATATTCATGTCATCGAAGCGCTCGACGAACTTGGGATTCGCCCGCGCGTCATCGCCGGCACATCCATCGGCGCCATCATGGGTGCCGGCATGGCGGCCGGCATGCGGGGCAGCGATATCCGCGACTTCGCGCTCTCGACGGTCGGCCGGCGGAAGGAGATCGCCAACCGCCTCTGGCGGCTGCGTCCCTCGACCTTGCAGGCCATCGGCGGCAGCCTGCGCTTCGGTCCGTTCAATCTGGAGCGTGTGCTCTCCGCCTTCCTGCCCGAGGCTATTCCGCAGACGTTCGGCGCGCTCTCCATTCCTCTGAAAGTCATCGCCACCGACTATTACGCGCAAAGCGAGGCGGTGCTGGAGACGGGCGATCTGCGCGCGGCCATCGCCGCCTCCGCCGCCATTCCCGGCATGTTCCAGCCGGTGCGGCTCGGCGCGCGCGTCATGATAGATGGCGGCTTCGTCAATCCCGTCCCCTTCGATCATCTTGAGGGCCTTGCCGATATCGTCCTCGCCGTCGATGTCGTCGGCGGGCCGGAGGGGGACGGATCGGCGCTGCCAACGCGGATGGATGCCATGTTCGGTGCGAGCCAGCTGATGATGCAGACGATCATCGCCATGAAGATGAAGGCGCATGCGCCCGATCTTCTGGTGCGCCCGGATGTCGGCCGCTTCCGCGTCATGGATTTCATGCGCGCGCAGGAGGTGCTGACCTTGAGCGCCGGCGTGAAGGACGAGGTGAAGGCTGCGCTCGACAAGCTTCTCTCGCGGTAAGATCACCTTGAAAGAACGCGGCCGCTACTTCACCACCTGCGTGCGCTCGGCCTTGGCGATTTCCTCGTCCGGCCCCAGCGGTGCTGCCGGCTCCCGCTTCGGCTTCATCAGCGGCTCCGGCTTTACGGGCCGGAAATGCAGCATGTCGCGGCCGGCCGCAAGCCCGTCCACGGCCTGCACCTCCAGCCGAGCTTCGTCGCGACGCCGGATATCGGTGGTGATCGCGATGGCCTGCGCGTCGGTGACGCCGAGTTCTTCGAGCGTGCGCTGACCGAATAGCAGGCCGGATTCCAGCGTCTCCCGCAGTTCGTAATCCACGCCCCGCGCCCGCAATTGCAGTGTATGCTGACGGTCGTAGGAGCGCGCGAAGATACGGGCATTGGGAAACTCCGACTGGACGAGATCGACGATCCGGTCGGTGGTCTCCTTCCGATGCGTGCAGATCGCCACGATTTTCGCCCGCTCGATGCCGGCGGCGCGCAGCACGTCGAGCCGCGTTCCGTCCCCGAAATAGATGCGGAAGCCGAAGGTTGCCGCCTGTTCCACGCGCGCGGCAGAGTGGTCGATGATGGTCACGTCGCGCCCGCCGGCCAGCAGGATCTGCGCGGCGATCTGCCCGAAACGCGAGAAGCCGATCATCAGGACATCGGCGCCCGCCCCCTCGAAATCCTCCTCCAGGTCGTCCTCGGCCTCTTCCTCCTCGTCCCGTGTGAGAAAGCGCGACAGGGCGGAGGCGGGAGGCGTCAGCGCCATGGAAAGCGTCACGATGACGACGAGCAGCGAGCCTGTCGCAGCTGAAAAGACCCCGGCGGCAGCCGCCGCGCTGAAGAGAACGAAGCCGAACTCGCCGCCCTGCGGGAGCAGAAGCGCGATGCGCACCGCCTCGTTATGCGCCGAGCCGAACAGCCGGCAGACGGTATAAAGCGTCACGGCCTTGATGACGACCAGCATGGGAACCGCGATCAGAACCACGAGCCAGTTGGAAAAGATCACGTCGATCTGCAGCGACAGCCCGACCGCCATGAAGAACAGCGCCAGCAGAAGGCCGCGAAACGGCTCGATGTCGGCTTCCAGTTCATGGCGGTAGGTCGATTCCGCCAGAAGCACGCCGGCGAGAAACGCACCCATGGCCATGGACAGTTGCGCCATCTGCATCAGCGTTGCAGCGCCCAGCACGATCAGCAGCGCGGCGGCGATCATGATCTCGCGCGCGCCGGTGCGGGCAAGGATGCTGAAGAGCGGATTGATCAGATACCGGCCGGCGAGCACCATGACCAGGATCGCGCCGACGGCGACTGAGAAATCCTCGATCGGCGGCGTCGTATCCTCCGGCGCCTGCAGCGCCAGCAGCGGGATCAGCGCCAGCAGCGGCACGATGGCGAGATCCTGCAGCAGCAGGATCGAGAAAGCGCGCTGGCCGTAGCGCGTGTTCGTATCGCCCTTCTCGTCGAGGATTTGCAGCGCGAAGGCGGTGGAAGACAGAGCAAGGCCGAAGCCCGTGATGAGACTCCCGGACACGTCGAGCAGTCCGAATTCGTAGATGATCAGGCAGAGCAGCCCGCCGGTCACGAGAACCTGCGCGGAGCCGAGCCCGAAGATATCCCGCCGCATGGCCCAGAGCCGCGACATCTTCAGCTCCAGCCCGATCACGAACAGCAGGAAGACGACGCCGAGCTCGGCAAAACCGAGGATCGCCTCCCCATCGGTGATCTGGTGGAAGACAGGGCCGATGACGACGCCGGCAGCGAGATAGCCGAGCACGGTTCCGAGACCCAGCTTCTTGAAAATGGGCGCCGCGACGACGGCGCCGCCGAGCAGCAGAAGCGCCTGGGAGGTCATGACGGGCGTTGTCGACATCGTGACGTTTTTTCCCTTGGTCTTTGCCGTTTATGCCGGGCGCATCGCGCCCTTCCGACTTCTTACCGGGCTGGGAGACGGAAATAAGGCGCGCTTCCGGTGAGAATCGCACCGCGCCCTTGATGCCCGGGCCAGTGCACAATAAATGGGACGGGAATGAAAGGCCAATCCATGTCCCAGACGATTGATTCCGCCGCACTCGAAACGCGGGCCGCAGAGCTCGTGGACCTTGCGAGAAAGGCGGGAGCCGATCAGGCCGACGCCGTCGTGCTTCGAGGCCGTTCACGCTCCGTCTCCGTGCGCCTCGGCAAGGTGGAGGCGACCGACAGTTCAGAGAGCGACGATTTCTCGCTCCGCGTCTTCGTCGGCCGCCGCGTCGCCAGCGTCTCCGCCAATCCGGGCTTCGACCTGAAGGTGCTGGCCGAGCGCGCCGTCGCCATGGCCAAGGCCTCCCCGGAAGATCCCTATGCGACGCTGGCGGACGAAGCCCGCATCGCCCGCGATTTTCCCGATCTCGACCTCTTCGATCCGAGCGAAATCTCCACCGAAGAGCTGACCGAACGTGCGCTGGAGGCGGAGGCAGCCGCGCTGGCCGTGCCCGGTGTCACCAAGACCAGCGGGGCCGGCGGCTCCACCGGCATGGGTGGCCTCGTGCTCGTCACGTCCAACGGCTTCTCCGGCGCCTATATGGGCACCCGCTTCAGCCTCTCCGTCAGCGCCATCGCCGGCGAAGGCACGAAGATGGAGCGCGATTACGACTTCGACAGCGCACTCTTTCTGGCCGACCTGCGCGGTGCCGCCGATATCGGACGCCACGCCGGCGAGCGTGCCGCCGCCCGCGTCAATCCGCGCCAGGTCGATACGCAGAAGAACGTGACCGTCGTATTCGACCCGCGTGTCTCCCGGGGCTTTGCCGGCCACATCGCTGGCGCCATCAATGGTGCCTCCGTCGCCCGCAAGACAACGTTCCTCAGGGATAAAATGGGCGAGCGTATTCTGAAGCCCGGCATCAACCTGACGGACGATCCGCTGATCGTGCGCGGCTCCGGCTCACGGCCCTTCGATGGCGAGGGCGTGACCGGGCAGAAGATGACGATGATCGAGGACGGGATCCTGCGGAACTGGTTCCTCTCTACGGCGACGGCGCGGGAACTCGGCCTTGAAACCAACGGTCGCGGGGCGCGCAGCGGCACGGCGGTCAATCCGTCCTCCACCAATTTCGCGCTCGAGCCGGGCGATATCTCGCGCGAGGACCTGATCCGTAGCGTGGGTACCGGCTTCTATGTGACCGAACTCATCGGCCACGGCGTCAACATGCTGACGGGCGAATACTCGCGTGGCGCATCCGGCTACTGGATCGAGAACGGCGAGATCGCCTATCCCGTTTCCGAGGTCACGATCGCCTCGAACCTGAAGCAGATGTTCATGGCCGTAACGCTCGCCAACGATATCGATCGCAGCTATTCGGTCGCCGCGCCGACGATCGCGATCGAAGGCATGACGCTGGCCGGTAAGTAAGGTTGTATTTACGATAAGGCCACCTTGTTTTGGCCGCACTTCGCCTGTCTGACGCAGATGTCGTCTCCGTCGCGGCATCGCGTGCAGCACGACTATTCGGAAAGGAAGACCATGAGCGCCGACCATCACCCGCCGGATCAGTGGACCAGGGATCTGGACCTGATCACCACGGCAGCGATGGCCGCCGGCGAGAAGGCTCTGACCTATTTTCGCAAGAACCCGGATTTCCGCTACAAGAACGAGGACCGCTCACCGGTCAGCGAGGCGGATTACGCCGCAAACGACATCCTGAAAGAGCGCCTGCTGTCGGCCCGCCCCAATTATGGCTGGCTGTCGGAGGAAACGGATGACGACGAGGCGCGGCTCGGTTGCGAAACGGTCTTCGTGGTCGATCCGATCGATGGCACGCGTGGCTTCATTGCCGGCAAAGACGTCTGGTGCGTCAGCGTCGCCGTCGTCCACAAGGGTCGCCCGGTCGCAGGCGTGCTGTATGCGCCGGCCCTGATCGAACTCTATCAGGCGAAAGATGGCGCGGATGCCCGGCGCAACGGCGTCGTCATTCATGTAGCCAGGCCGGTGGCGGGCCAGCCGCTGCGGTTTGCCATCGCCGAGGATCTGCTGCCGAAGCTGAAGGCGGGGTACGGCGCGGAGGTCGCGCGCGTGTCTCACGTTCCCTCGCTGGCCTACCGCATCGCAATGATCGCCGATGGCCGCATCGACGGGGCGGTGGTGAAGAAGAACGCGCATGACTGGGATCTTGCCGCCGCAGACCTGATCCTCCAGCAGGCAGGCGGCGTGCTCGCCGGGCTGGATGGCAGGCCCCTGACATACAACCGCCCGAGTGTGCGGCACGACCTCTTATGCGCCGCAGCGTTGCCGGCTCTGCCGGCGCTTCTGGAGGCCTCGGCCGGTCTGCACGGGCATTGACCTTTCCCGCTGGATGCCGCACATCACCCGTCGAAACAGCGCGATAAGACGACGAAAATTGAAGAAAGAGGCAAAAATGACGGAAAAGAAACAGCTGCTGCACATGGTCTTCGGGGGCGAACTGAAGACGCTCAAGGACATCGAGTTCCGCGATCTCGACAAGCTGGATGTGGTTGGCATCTTTCCCGACTACGAGAGCGCGCTGCACGCGTGGCGCGGCAAGGCACAGGCAACGGTCGATAACGCCCATATGCGTTACTTTATCGTCCACATGCATCGCCTGCTCGATCCGGGCCAGCTCTGATGAATCTGGGCGGACGCGGCATGTGCGTCTCCGGGCCGTCGCGTCCCGCCCGCATCGTCATGCCCGGCAGAGGGCGTGATGCGCTCTGCACGGCTCGCACAACCCTTGGTGTGGAGAGCGCCAGATGACGCGCCTCTTCGCGCGCGCGGCTCTTTCCGGCTATCGCTGGGCGGGAACCGCCGTTTACCCGCTCGTCTGGTCCTACCTTGCCATGCGCGCCGCGCGCGGCAAGGAAGACCGGGCACGCAGGCAGGAGCGCTATGGTTTTCCGAGCGCCGCCCGCCCTCAAGGGCCACTGGTCTGGTTTCATGCGGCCAGCGTCGGCGAGACCATCTCGGTCGTCCCGCTGATCAAGGAAATCCACCGCCGGGGCATCTCCGTCGTGCTCACCAGCGGCACCACAACCTCGGCGCGGGTCGTGTCCGAGCGGTTGGGCGATATCGTCATCCATCAGTATGTGCCGCTGGACTTCAAACCGTCCGTCGCCCGCTTCCTCGACTATTGGGAGCCGGACCTTGCCATCATCGCCGAAAGCGAGATTTGGCCGATGACCATCATGGAACTCGGCAAGCGGCATATCCCGCAGATCCTCGTCAACGGACGCCTGTCCGACCGCAGCTTTGCGCGCTGGAAAAAGCGCCCGAACCTCGCCGACGCCATCTTCGAGAACCTCGCGCTCGTGATCGCGCAGTCGGAAGCCGATGCCGAGCGGTTCAGTGCGCTCGGCGCGCTGCCGGTTATGGTGTCGGGCAATCTCAAGGTCGATACGGATGCACCGCCGGTCGATGGCGCCGTGCTGCGCCAGTATCGCCAGCAGATCGAGACCCGAAAGACCTGGGCGGCAATCTCCACCTTCGAAGGGGAGGAGGCTGCGGCCGGCGCCGTGCATCTCGCCCTCAAGGAACGCAACGCGCTGCTGACCATCATCGTGCCCCGGCATCCCGAGCGATGTGATGCGATCGAGACCATGCTGATTGCCAAGGGGCTGACAGTCGCGCGCCGCACCCGAAACGATCCCGTCACATCGGAAACCGATATCCTGCTCGGCGATACCGTCGGTGAGATGGGGCTTTATCTCCGCCTGACGGATGTCGCCTTCGTCGGCCGGTCGCTGTTCGGGGACGGCGGGCAGAACCCGATCGAGCCGGCGATGCTCGGCTGCGCCATCCTGTCGGGAGGCAACGTCCAGAATTTCCGCGAGACCTACCAGACGCTCGCCAAGAACGGCAGCGCCAAGATCGTGCGCGACACGGAAATGCTGGCCAAGGGCGTGCACTACCTGCTGACCAATGATGATGTGCGAAGCAAGATGATCGAGGCAGGCCAGGAGGCGGTGCACGAGATGCGCGGCGCCTTGTCCGCGACGATCCGGGGGCTTGAGCCCTATATCAACCCGCTGACGGTAAAGGCCCGCCTGTTGCCGCGCGAGGACGTCTAGCGCATGCTGGCAACAGGCATGATCGAACGCCCCGAGAGACCGAAGAGACCTTCGAGATGAGCAAGGCACCGCTTCCGATACCGATCGCCGGCATTCTCTTCGACAAGGATGGGACGCTGCTCGACTATGCCAAGAGTTGGGTGCCCGTGAATTACGAAGTCGCCCGCATTGCCTCCCGGGACGATGCAGGCCTAGGCGCCACGCTGCTGCGCGCGGGCGGGATGGATCCGAAGACCGGTTTCGTCATCCCCGACAGCCTGCTTGCGGCGGGAAATACAGTGGAGATCTCAGAGGGCATGATACAGGCCGGCGCGCCCTGGACCCTCGAGGCGCTTACCGAATCTCTGGACGACCTGTTCTCCCGCTCCGCCGCCTATGCCGTGCCGGTCACCGATCTCTCCGCCTTGTTTTCGACCTTGCGGGCGCGCGGCTACAAGCTTGGCGTTGCCTCCAGCGACAACGAGGCGTCCATTCGCAGCACGGCCGAACGTTTCGGCTTTGCCGAATGCCTCGATTACGTTGCAGGCTACGACAGCGGCTATGGCGTCAAGCCGGAGCCCGGCATGGTCTACGGCTTTTGTGCTGCGACCGGCCTCATCCCGGATCAGGTCGTGGTGGTCGGCGACAACAATCACGATATGCACATGGGACGAAATGCCGGGGCGGGCCTGACCGTCGCTGTTCTCACCGGCACGGGCTCCCGCCAGTCGCTCGCCGCCGCCAGCGATCACTGCCTCGCCGATATCACGGAGCTTCTGGCTCTTCTCGATGATCGTCTGCCGACAGAGACCACGGCGGACCTCCAGATGAACGACGCGGCGTCCTGATGGTATCGGAAGCGCCACCCTTCTGGTGGGAAAAGGCTGGCTGGGCCGCCCGCGCCCTCAGCCCCGTCGCCTGGGTCTACGGGCGTATCGCCGGACGCCGCATGGACCGCGCCCGACGCTGGGCTGCACCCGTTCCGGTGATCTGCGTCGGCAACTTTACCGTCGGGGGCGCCGGCAAGACGCCGACCTCGATCGCGATCGCAAAGGCCGCGAGCGCCCGCGGCCTGAAGCCCGGCTTTCTCAGCCGCGGCTATGGCGGGTCACTGGATGTGACCACTCTGGTCGATCCCGGTCATCACCGGGCGCTGGAGGTCGGCGACGAGCCGCTGCTTCTTGCCCGCGCCGCACCGACCGTCATCTCCAGAAAGCGCGTCGAGGGCGCGCAGCGGCTGGTGGCAGAAGGTGTCGATCTCATCATCATGGATGACGGGTTCCAGAGCGCGCGGCTCGTGTTCGATTATGCGCTGCTCGTCATCGACAGCCGGCGCGGTATCGGCAATGGCCGCCTCGTACCGGCTGGGCCGGTGCGTGCGCCGCTCGGCCACCAGCTGCGGCATGCCTCCGCCATTCTGAAGATTGGGCGCGAGACAGCGGCTGATCCCGTCATCCGCACCGCCGCGCGGGCTGGACGGCCGGTTTTCGTGGCCGATATCGTGCATCGTGATGACGGTTCGCTGAAGGGCCAGCGCGTGCTTGCCTTTGCCGGCATCGCCGATCCGGAGAAGTTCTACCGGACGGTGCGCGAAACCGGAGCGGAGATCGTCACGACGCGCAATTTCCCGGATCATCATCATCTGGAGGCCGACGAGATTGCAGCTCTGCTCGACGATGCCGACGCATCCGGCCTTCTTCTGCTGACGACGGCCAAGGACCGGGTTCGTCTCGATGGCGGCCACGGCTCTGCTCAGCATGGCGGCCGCATGGGTGAACTGGCGCGCGAGGTCCGCGTCATCGATGTCGAGATCGTCTTCGACGATCCCGCAGCCCCCGACAAGATGATCGATGCCGCGCTGTCATCCGCGCGCCATCGCCTGCTACGCCGAAGCGGATCGTAAGGAGCGGCTTGCGTCAGCCCCTCATCCGGCTGCCGCCACCTTCTCCCCGCAGGCGGGGCGAAGGGACTTGGAGCTAGCGTAGGGCACGTCCCCTCTCCCCGCGAGCGGGGAGAGGGTTAGGGTGAGGGGCCATCGCAACGTCAAGGCAACGCTACGGCGTAACGGACCCACCATCCGTCTGCCCCGGCAAAATTCCCGCCCGCTTGTCCGCGTCGAAAGCGGCCTGTGCATCGATGTAGGGCTCCTGCCGCGCAACGCTCCAGTAGCGCAACTCCTCGACCGGGATCTCGCGTCCGGTAACGGCGCAGATGACGAAGGTTCCGGGCAGGATGACGTTGAAATCGCCGTCGAGATACCGGATTTTCGCAATCCTGTTGCCGCTACCTTCAAACCGGTTCATCGTCTCTCATCCCTTGCCCGTCATCGCGCCCCTGAGCGGCCGAATTCTGTCCTGCCGCTGTAAACCTTCGTCACCTGTTTTGCCAGCCGTCTCGCAAGCCCGTTCTGCCGATCGATTTTGCCGTCAACTGCGGCCGAACAGGCGTTCGATATCGGCAAGCTTGATTTCGATATAGGTCGGCCGCCCGTGATTGCACTGGCCTGAGCCGGGGGTCGCTTCCATCTGGCGGAGCAGGGCATTCATCTCTTCCGGCCGCAGCCGGCGACCGGAGCGCACCGAACCGTGGCAGGCCATGGTTGCCGCCAGCGCTTCCAGCCGGCCGGCAAGGCCGTTGGCCGTATCCCATTCCGCCAGTTCGTCGGCCAGCTGCCGGATGAGCCCCGCCGCGTCGATCTCGCCCAGCATGGCTGGCGTCTCGCGCACCGCGACCGCCCCCGGGCCGAAACGTTCGATGGTGAGGCCGAGCCGCGACAACTCCTCGGCATGCAGCATGAGCCTGTCGCAATCATCCTCCGCGAGATCCACGATATCGGGGATCAGCAGCGCCTGTGCCGGCAGGGCCTTTGTCGAGAGGCCCTTGCGGAGGTTCTCGTAGACGAGGCGTTCATGCGCGGCATGTTGATCGACGATCACAAGCCCGTCACCCGTCTGCGCGACAATGTAATTCTCGTGCAGCTGTGCCCGTGCCGCGCCCAGCGGATGCTCGGGCGCTACCACCTCGGGCGCCATAGGCTCCGAGCTGAGCGGCTCCGGGGTCATCCGCGCGGAGGGTGCGAACGATCCGAATGCCGCCTGTGCTGCTTCGGCAAAACCGCGACCGGCCATTTCCAGTGGCCTGTAGGGCGAGCGTTCCGCTGCCCAGGGGGCTGAGGGCGGCTCTCCATACCCTGTCTGTCCGCCATAGGCGCCAGTTGAAGGGCGGGCGCCGGCAGCAAAGCCGGAACCGGCACCGCCCGCACCTTCTGGTCGGAAGGCATTCATCAGGCCGCGTGCGCCAAGCGTCGATGACCTGTCGCCCTCTGCCGCCAGCGCCTGGCGGATGGCACCGACGATGAGCCCACGCACCAGCCCGGGGTCGCGAAAGCGCACGTCCGACTTTGCCGGATGCACGTTCACATCAACCAGCGCCGGATCGATCGTGATCGACAGGACGGCGACGGGATAGCGCCCCTGCGGAATGGTTTCGGCATAGGCGCCGCGGAGCGCGGAGAAGATCAGCTTGTCCTGCACCGGGCGACCGTTGACGAAGACATATTGCTGCAGCGAGTTGCCCCTGTTGAAGGTGGGCACGCCGGCAAAGCCGGTCAGCCGCACCTCGTCACGCTCCGCATCGATCTCGATGGCATTGTCGCGGAAGTCCCGGCCGAGCACCTGCGCGATGCGCGCCAGACGGTCGTCGCCCGTCGCTGGAAATTCGAGCGTGGTGCGGTCGGGCCCCGAGAGCAGGAAGCGCACGCCCGGAAACGCGATCGCCATGCGCCGCACCACTTCCGAGATCGCCGACGCTTCCGCCCGCTCCGTTTTCATGAATTTCAACCGGGCAGGGGTCGCGAAGAAGAGGTCGCGCACCTCGACCACCGTGCCGTGATTTGCAGGTGTCGGCCGCACGCCCTGCACCACGCCGCCATGCACCGCGATTTCAGCGCCGTGATCGCTGTCGGCCGGCCGGCTCGCGATCGTCAGCCGCGCGACCGACCCGATCGATGGCAGCGCTTCGCCACGGAAGCCGAGCGTGCGGATATCGAACAGGCCTCCGCCAAGCTTCGACGTGCAGTGCCGCCGAACGGCCAGCGCCAGATCGTCGGGTCCCATGCCGCAGCCATTGTCGACCACGCGCAGCAGCGTCTTCCCACCGCCGGCGGTCGCGATCTCGATGCGTGTCGCGCCGGCATCGAGCGCATTCTCGATCAGCTCCTTGGCGGCGCTCGCCGGCCGCTCGATGACTTCGCCGGCAGCAATCTGGTTGATGAGCGTTTCGGAAAGAAGGGTAATGGCCATGCCGCATTCTCCGTCATTCCACGCTTTCAGCCAAGGACCGATCGCGCCTTGCTCGGGATATCCCCTGCGGGATCCGGGGACGGATGCAGAAGGGCTTCGACAGCGCGGTTTGGGCGGGCGTGGATGCGGTGTGCTTAAGGGTGCATTAAGCCTGCTGTGTCATGGTCGATCCTTGGCAAGGGCTACCGGAACCATCGACCGAATACCGGATGCCCCCGCCACTGGGACATGCCGCGCCTGCGTTGCTGCCAAAGGCGACCCCGACGCGACGGACGAAAGATGTCGCAGCCATACCCTTTGCCGGGTACCGGCTGCGCCGGAGCGATCGCGATGCTGACCGCGCGCTTCCGGAAAGAAAACGCCATGCCCGGTAAAGGGTCGTGACGTCGGCATGTTCCCCGTAATGCTCGCCAAGACTGTGAGGCCGTGAATGAATGATGTCGCGTCATCTGGCGCAGCTGTCCAGCTTACGCTGCTGGAAGCGGTCTCGGATGCGCTGGGCCTGGCCATCTTCGTGTGCGACCGCAACGACGAACTGATCTTTGCCAGCAAGCCGATCCAGCAGTTCTATCCCGTCGAGGATCGCCTCCTCGCACGCGGCACGCGGCTGCGCGACTTTCTGGGGGCTGTTTTCGATCTCGGCGTGCGTTCGGGAACGGTAACGGAACACAGCCGTCGGCGCGTGAATCGCGACGAGTGGATTTCCGAACGCGTTTCCCTCCACTGGCGTGAACGCTATGAGGTGGTCGAGCGCATCGCCCGCCAGCGCTGGATCAATGTGCGCAAGCGCCGGCTTGCAAACGGCCTCTGCGTCGTCTCCCTCACGGACGTTTCCGAGCAGAAAAAAAAGGAAGAGCGGATCCAGCTCGATCTCGAGCGCATGGAGATGACGGAAGGTATCCTCGATGGCCTGCCCAACCCCGTCTGCGTGAAGGATCGGAGCCTCCATTACATCGGCGTCAACAAGGCCTTTTGCGACCTGCACGGAATGACGGCCGACCAGATTCTCGGCCGCTCCGTCTGGGATCTCATCGAGCCGGACCTTGCCGAGAAATTCGAAAAATCCGACCGCATGGTGCTGGAAACCGGGCGCGAGTATAGCCTGCCGGAGCAGGTCGTGCGGGCAAACGGGGATGACTGCTGGCTCGTGACCCACAAATTTCGCGTCGGCGATGCCCAGCGCGGCCTTCTGGTGACCTGCATGAACGACGTGACCGATGTCGTCGTGGGCTACGATGAGGGCGCGATCCCGGCGGAGATGGCGCAGGGCCTTGCTGTCAGGAACTTCGCCGCTTTCGAGCCGGCGCAGAACTGCCATGATCCCTACCGGGCGCTGGACCTGCATTTCCTCGCACAGACCGCTCAGGAGCCGGTCACGGAAGCAGCCGCGACTGCGCTTGCCGGCCGTATTCTGGTCATGACGCCGGATGCCCTCGTTGAAGTGCATCTGCTCTCGGTCCTGTCGAGGCTTGGCCACGACGCCTGCGCCCTGCGTTCCGGTCTGGAGATGACGGCGTTCCTCGACGCGATCCGAGAGGCGAACCTCTCCCTCGACCTCGTTCTCCTCCATCCCGCCCTTGGTGATCTCAAGGCGACACTGGAGAAGGCCGACGGTCCGCCGGCCCTTACCGTCGATCCGTCCTGGGCGGAGGAGACGCTGGCGACGAAGGTTCAGGCGTTGCTCTCTGCACGAGAGGCTGCAGCAGGCCCCCACATGGCCGGCGAACCCGCGGGCATCCTGCAATCTCCCGCCGACTGGGATATCGTCCTGCCCGAAACCGAGCGTCCGACGTCCGATATCGACGTCCTCGTTGCCGAAGACAACGAGATCAACCAGTTCGTCTTCTCCCAGATCCTCGAAGGCCTCGGCCTTTCCTACCGTATTGCCGCCAATGGTGAGGAAGCCGTGCGCCTTTGGCAGCAGCTCCATCCGCAGCTGGTTTTCATGGACGTCTCCATGCCGGTCATGAACGGCTTCGATGCGACACGGGCCATCCGCGCCGCCGAATCCGGTATGCCGTTTCGCACGCCCATCGTCGCAGTGACGACGCAGGCTCTCGATATTGATCTGGAGCACGCGAAAGCGGCAGGCATGGATGATCACATCGTCAAGCCGATCAGCCCCGATATGATCGAGCGTGTGCGCAATCGTTACCTCCCCGAAAGTGCCGATCACTGCCAGCATCGCTGATGCGCTTTTCGCGACAGTTGATAAAATACTACATCCTAGAGTAATTTAGCTTTCCTTTTATTCTATTTCTTGCACTTGATGCGAGAATTAGGGATATAGTTCCTTGTGATTTCTTAATGCTGTAGTCCCATGGTCCCAGCAGTCAGCGTGCCGACCAAACATATGCAGGACCTCCGCAATGGATCAGGACGAAACGGTTTCGCACCAGAAGGGACGGTCACGCTTTACAGATGTGAGCCAGCCGGCGCGGCAGGCTGCGGCATCTCAGCGCCGTCACGATGGTCCGTCGGAATCCCGTGTGCATGACCTCGGCAGCTCAGAGCGTGACAGGCAGCCCCGGGATCTCCACGCGCTGGCCTTCTTCGATCCCCTCACGGGCCTCGGCAATGCGAACCGGCTGCGGGAGAAGGTACGCGAAATCGCGCTGGAGCGCGCCGCGGATCCGGCACCGTTCACGATCGGTCTCGCCAATCTCGACGGCTTCAAGCCGCTCAACGATCTCTTCGGACACGATGCCGGCAACGAGATCCTCAGCCAGGTCGCGCGCAGGCTTGAAGCTTGCATGCCCGATGGCTCGACCGTCATCCGCATGGGAAACGACGAGTTCGCCTTGGTGCTGCCGCTCGTCTTCGAGCGCAAAGGCGCGGAGAAGATCGGCCATATGCTGAAAGAGGTGCTGCAGGCTCCGTTCGACCTGGCCGAGCGCACGGTGCGTCTTTCCGCGTCTTTCGGCTTTGCCGTCTATCCTTTTGCCGGAGAGGCCTATGACGATCTTATGAAGAGCGCGGATACCGCGCTCTATCGTTCCAAGCGTCGCGGCCGCGGGCAGATCACGGTTTACTCGCGGGAGATCGCGCAGGAAATGCGGCGTGCGACGCTCCTGGAGCAGGCTCTACGCAACGCGATTATCGCCGACGAGATCGACGTGCATTTCCAGCCGATCGTCAGTCTGGAGACCGACATGGTGGTCGGGTTCGAGGCGCTGGCGCGCTGGTGCGACAGCGATCTCGGCTATGTCTCGCCGGCCGACTTCGTGCCGCTTGCCGAAGAACGAGGCTTCATCGATGCCCTGTCGGAAACGCTTTTGCGAAAGGCAGCCGAGGCGGCGCTTCTGTGGCCGAAGGAACTTTTCCTCTCGTTCAACCTCTCCTCCGCCCAGTTGATGGACCTTGCGACGAGCAGCACGGTCCTCGCCATCATCCGTCGTGTCGGCCTCGATCCGCGCCGCCTGGAGCTTGAGATCACCGAGACGGCGATGATGCGCGACGCCGACATGGCGCAGAAGATCGTCAAGGAACTGCGCGATGCCGGTATACGTATCTCGCTCGATGATTTCGGCACCGGCCAGTCCAGTCTCGGCCGGTTGCGCGACTTCACCTTTGACAAGGTGAAGATCGACCGTTCCTTTGTCTGCCGCATCGTCAACGATCGCGCCTCCGAGCACATCGTCAAGGCGATCGTGACCATGTGCGACGGTCTGGGGCTTGAGGTCGTGGCTGAAGGCATCGAGGATTTCGCCGAAGCGCTGATGCTCAAGGGCCTCGGCTGCGGCATGGGGCAGGGGTATTTCTATGGAAAGCCCGCCGATGCCACGGCAACACTGAGGTATCTCCGGGATCGCTACCGGGACATGGAAACGAAACGTCCCGTCGCGATCTGATCACGCGCACTAATAACGCGCACATGCGCGCACAAACGAAAACGGCGGTGCTTTCGCACCGCCGTTCTGTAAACCGCGTGGAGCAGATTACGGGTTCGTCGTCGCCGGCTGGCCGGCAGGCGCTGCACCACCGGCAGGCGCCATGGTGTTGTTGCCGGCGGGTGCCATGCTGTTGTTGGCAGGCGTCGTCGATGAGGTCGTCGAGCCATCGACCGGCGTTGCCGAATTCTGTTCGGCGACCTGTGCGGCCTTCGTCTTGAACTCCGGTGCGGACTTGAGCGTGTCGGCCGTTTCGGTGGTCGTCAGCTTCAGATCGTCGGAGTTCGGGACTTCGGCAACGGTAACCTTGTCGAGCGGTACGGCGACGTTCTTTTCGCCGATGCCCAGGAAACCACCGACGCCGATCACGGCTGCTTCGACGGAGCCATCCTTGGAGAAGATCACATCGTTGATTTCACCGATGCTTTCATCCGAAGAATTGTAGACCGACTGGCCTAGATAGGTGCTGGCCGCGATCTGGTCGGGACCCTGCTCGGTGATGTAGCCACCTGCTGCTGCCTGATCGCCAGACGGGGCAGTCGTTGCTGCGGGCGCCTGGTCGGTTGCCATGGGCGCGGCCGGTGCCGGCTTGGCGGCGTCCTGTGCGGAAGCAAAGGGTGCGAAAGCGGCGATGCCTGCAAAGAGGGCGCCGGCAGCGACGGAAGTAACGAGCTTGTTGGTCATGATGTAACCTTCCTTTTCAGTTTCTTCTCGGATCGTGGCGCGGGGTTCAAACACGCCGCACCGGTGATGCTGAGAGAACGGCCTGTCCCGGAAAGTGGTTCCGAAAAAAAACGGCCTGCGGAAAGCGGAACTTTCTGCAGGCCACGCGGTAAGTACGGACGGACCAAATAATTCGGGCGCTCGGTCAGTGGCTCTCGCGAAAAACCTCGCTGCCGCTTCCGCCGACCAGAAAATCGAGATCCGCGCCCTTGTCGGCCTGCAGAACCGTGTCCTGGTAAAGCTTGTAGTAGCCACGCGTCCACTTCGGCTCCGGCGGCACCCAGGCGGCCATGCGCGACGCGAATTCGGCCTCCGATATCATCAGGTTCAGTTCGCCCTTCAGCGTGTCGAGCCGTATCCGGTCCCCCGTCTTGACGATGGCGAGCGGCCCGCCGGCATTGGCCTCGGGGCTCACATGCAGCACCACGGTGCCAAAGGCGGTGCCGGACATGCGGGCATCCGAGATGCGCACCATGTCGCGCACACCCTTTTCCACCAGCCGCCTCGGGATCGGCATGTTGCCGACCTCCGCCATGCCGGGATAACCCTTGGGACCACAGCCCTTCAGCACGAGGATCGTGTCCTCGGTCACATCGAGGTCTGGATCGTCGATCTGCGCCTTCATGTCCTCGATCGTCTCGAACACGTGCGCCGGCCCCTCGTGCACCAGCAAGTGCTCGCTGGCGGCCGAAGGCTTGATCACGGCGCCGTTGGGCGAGAGGTTGCCGCGCAGGATGCGGATGCCGCCGGCCTTGCGGAGCGGGTTGTCGAGCGGCCGGATGACGTCGTCGTTGAAGACTTCGGCATCCTTGTAATAGTCCGAGATGGGACAGCCGTAGACGGTGGGCGCGTCGGCATGCAGCATGTCCTGAATGCGGTTCATCACGGCCGGCAGGCCGCCTGCATAGGCAAGATCCTCGATGAGGTACTGGCCGGAGGGCATGCAGTTGACGATGCAGGGAACCTGCGCGCCGACACGGTCGAAGTCGTCGAGCGTCAGATCGACGCCGGCGCGTCCGGCAATGGCGAGCAGGTGCACGACGGCATTGGTCGATCCGCCGACGGCGGCATTGGCGACGATGCCGTTCTCGAAGTTCTTCTTCGTGAGGATCTTCGACAGCCGCAGATCCTCATGCACCATATCGACGATCCGCTTGCCGGTCATATGACTGAGCGCCATGCGACGCGCATCGACAGCGGGGAGCGCCGCGTTTAGCGGCAGCGACAGGCCCATGGCCTCCACCACGGATGCCATGGTCGTCGCCGTGCCCATGGTCATGCAGACGCCGGGCGAGCGCGACATGCCGCTTTCCGCCGCCATGAACTCTGCCAGGCTCATCTTGCCGGCGCGCACATCCTCGGAAAACTTCCAGACGTCGGTACCGGAGCCGATGTCCTTACCGCGCCACTTGCCGTTCAGCATCGGTCCGGAGGAGACGACGATGGTCGGCAGATCGACCGATGCCGCGCCCATCAGCTGGCCCGGCGTGGTCTTGTCGCAGCCGCCGAGCAGCACGACGCCGTCGATGCCATAGGCGCGGATGGCCTCCTCGACGTCCATGGCGAGCAGGTTGCGAAACAGCATCGCCGTCGGGCGCATCTGGGTTTCGCCGAGCGAGGAGACCGGAAACTCGACCGGGAAGCCGCCGGCCTCCCAGACGCCGCGCTTCACGCCTTCGGCGAGAATGCGCAGATGGCTGTTGCAGGGCGTCAGTTCCGACCAGGTGTTGCAGATGCCGATGATCGGCCGGCCGTCAAAGGCATGGTCCGGAAAGCCCTGATTCTTCATCCACGAGCGGTGAATGAAACCGTCCTTGTCGGTGCCGCCGTACCAGTGGCGGCTTCTCAGTTCCCGTTTCTTTTCGTCGCTCATGGTGCCCTCCCTTTGGCGCGGCACCTCCGCCGCACTCCAATTGTCATACTTTTTGTTGTCTCGACTGTAAATCTCCGATGACGCTTTCCAGTGGTCCCCGCACGCGCAGGGGCGTCGCTGTCAAAGCACGTAGACGGGCTCGAAACGGCCTTTGACGTCGATGTCGAGCAGGAAGGTCTTGCCGGCATCCGGGTCCTTGGAGCGCCCTGCTTCGTCCAGTCCCTGCCATGCGGATGTAAAGAGCAGCCGGTCGGCGCTGCGTCCAACGAAGGCGGGGCAGCTTGGCTGCGCCACCGGTACGGTGTGCCGTGCAAGGCGCTTGCCTTCGGGCGAGTAGACGTCGATGGCGGAGGCGCCCCAGCGGGCGACCCAGATCAGCCCCTCGGCATCGCATACCGCGCCGTCGAACCCGCCTTCGCTTTCCGGTTCCTCCACCATCAGCACAGGCTCGCCTGTCGGCAGGCCCGTTGCAGGATCGAGCGCCACCCGCATGAAACGGTTGACGCCCGTGTCGGAGAAATAGCCGGTGCTGCCGTCCGGCGAGAAGCAGATGCCGTTCGGGATCGTGATGTCACCGGCAATGCGTGTCACCTTGCCCTTGGCCACATGGTAGATCGCGCCGGCGTTCTTCTCCGCGCTCCGGCCCATCGTGCTGATCCAGAGGGCGCCCGAGGCGTGCACACGCCCGTCATTCGTGCGGTTGCCCGGCTTGTCCACGATGTCTGCATATGTCTCGAACGCGCCTGTCTCGGCATCGCGCAGGAAAAGGCCCTGATCGCTCGCGATCAGCTGGCGCTCACCGTCCACCAGCGCCATGACGCTGGCGAGGAAGTTCAGCGGCTGAACGCTCTTGGCCTGGCTGTCGAGATGCAGCCCGTGCAGTTCGCGCCCGACGATGTTGAACCACCAGACGGTGCCGGTGGAGGGATCGTAGACCGGGCCTTCGCCGAGTTCCGACGGGTTGTCGCTGACGATCTTTGCAGACGCGCTCATGCGGACGCTCCAGAACCCGATGTTCCATAAACGGCGTCATAGGCCTTGGTCGTGATGCGCGCCCGCGCACCGATCTCGCTCGCGCTCATACCGACCTTGTAGATGCTGGATCCGAGACCGAAGCTCCTGATGCCGATCTTGGCATATTCCTCGAAATTGGCCTCGGACACCCCGCCGACGGCCGCAATCTCCAGATCGGTCGGCAGAACGGCGCGGATGGCCGAGATGCCGGAGGCGCCGAGCACGCTGGCTGGAAAGAACTTGAGCCCCGTGGCGCCGGCGGCAGCCGCTGCCAGCGCTTCGGTCGGCGTGAAGACGCCGGGCATGGTCACCATTCCCTTCGACGCGGCATGCGCGATGACGTCCACATCGACATTCGGGCTGACGAACAGCCGGCCGCCTGTCTGCTCCAGCCGCTCGACCTGGTCCTTGGTCAGAACGGTGCCAGCGCCGATCAGGCAGTTTTCCGGGGCCGTCTTCACGGCGATCTCGATGGAGCGGAACGGATCCGGCGAGTTCAGCGGAATTTCGATGGCCGTGAATTCGGCCTCGACCAGTGCCGTGATCGCGGCTTCCGTCTCCTCGGGCTTCAACCCGCGCAGAATGGCGATCAGCGGATACTTCATCTTCGGAAAGGGAACGCGTGTCATGATTTCGTCTTTCTGGAAAACGGGAAAATTGGGCTTGAAAGAAGCAATGATGCAGGGGACTCAGGCTGGCCAGAGCGCTCTGGCCGCAGCCGCCAGTCCATCGCGAACGGCTTTGTCGGCATCGACAAGCTCGCTGCCAAGCCCGGCGGCCGTGAGTGCATGGGTGTACAGCCCGGCAAGGGGTCCGGACGCGACAAGGCTGACCGGAGCATGACGGTCGGAGGTCATGGTCGCAGCACCCGCGATCTCCAGACCGATCATCAGTCCGGATAGCCGTGCCTTTGCGTCCGTCGAGCCATGCCCGTGCAGCAACTGTCCGGAGCGAACGGTGAACAGGAGGTTGGTCGCCATGGCAGGATTTTCCATGGCCTCGGCCACGGCAGCCACGAAGGCGGGATGCGCGCCGTCGAAGGGTTCGGCATCCGCCACCGCATGGCTGAGAATCGACTGCCGCGACACGACGTCGAACAATTCGCCGCTCATGAAGGTCGAGAACCGCTCCACCTTGCCGTCCGCCACCCGCACCCATTTGCTGTGCGTACCGGGCATGCAGACCAGCCGCGTGCCGGCGAGCGCACCAACGCTGCCAAGCAGTTGCGTTTCCTCGCCGCGCATCACGTCGGGCGCGGCCGCATCGCGCTGGGCGAGGCCCGGAAGAATGCGGATATCGCGTTTCTCGCCGGGAACGACGACGGCGTGCCGGACGATCTCGGAGAGGGCTGCCGGCGTATCGAGGTAGCCTGCTTCCACCCAGCCCTGCCGCGCGCCGGCCATCCCGCAGATGACGACCGGCAGCGTGGCGCTGGCGCCCATGGCCTCCAGATGCGTTTCCAGAACGGCCGAGAACCCGGTCTTTGCCGCCGTCGTCATGCCTTCGGCGCTGCGGCGCTCCGCAAGGGCGTTACCCGTTTCGCCGATGAGCCAGATCCGGAAACTCGACGTTCCCCAGTCTGCTGCCGCATAGCTGGCCGTTTTCGTCACAAGACACCTCCGTCGATGATCATCGTCTGCGCCGTCATCCGCGCCGAACAGTCGGAGGCGAGGAAGAGGCAGGGGCCGACAAGATCGTCGGCATAAAGCGTTTCGGGAATGCATTGCCGCCGGCGCATCGCTTCGATGCTTTTGTCCGTTAGCCACAATGCCTTTTGCCGCTCGGTCACCACCATCCCCGGCAAAAGCGCGTTGACCCGCACGCCAGAGGGCCCGAGCGCGCCGGCGAGCGACTTCGTCAAGCCGACGATCCCCGCCTTGGCGGTCGCGTAGGCCGGGACGTCGCCCATGTTCAGGAGATAGGCGATCGAGGAGAAGTTGACGATTGCGCCGCCAGCGCCGGCGGCGAGATAAGGCGCTGCCGCCTGGCTCATGAAGAAGACGGGCTTCAGGTTGATGCCGAGGTTTTCATCCCAGTCGGCTTCGGTGATCGCGCCGAAAACCTGCCTGTCGTCGCGGGCCGCATTGTTGACGAGCACCTTCAGGCCGCCCAGCGCGGCCGCCGCGTGATCGACAAGCGCTGGAATGCCGGCGACGTCGCGCAGGTCAGCCTCGATGAAGAGCGGAGCATGTGGCCCAATGTATTTTAGACGATGCGAAACTTCTTTGGCGGTATCTGCGTTAATGTCGATATACGCAACCCGCGCTCCCTGGCGTACGAAACCTTCGACCAGGGCCGCACCGATGCCAGAGGCTCCGCCAGTGATAAGAACGCCACGATCTGCGAGATCCGGAAACGTTGCAGAAGGGCCGGGCATGCTGTCGACGCCCTCCCTGAGGCAGAGACTTCACATTTATGTTCCAATATTTGGAACGGTCGTTTAGTATGTGGAATATCGGCCACATCCCGGTCGGGTGTCAAGGCGGAAAGCTGCGTAGCACAAGGCCGTCATCTTCATGGCAGGGGTGCGATGCGAGATATCAGACCGCCGGCAGGTCGGCGGTGAAAGACGGCAGAGTGGCGACATCGACCAGAAACGGCAATACGGCAGACCATTCGGGCGATCGCGTGGCGCAGTCGGCCGCTTCGGACACGGGAACGCTGGGAAAGGCGATGGCCGTCCTCGAACTTGTCGTCAAGGCCGACATCCCGTTGCGATTTACCGATATTCACGCGCTCTCTGGCCAGCCACGCGGAACGCTCCATCGGCATCTTTCGCATCTGGTCGATGAGGGCCTGCTCTTCCAGCGTGCGGACCTCGCCTACGAGCCTGGTCTTCGCCTCCTGTCGTTTGCGCACCGGGCATGGTCGCGCAACGACCTGCGACGCATCGCCCGGCCGCATCTGGACCGTCTTCATGCGGAAACCGGCGAGACCGTTCATCTGGGCGTCCTCCGCAATACCGAGATCGTCTATCTCGACAAGGTGGAAAGCCGCCAGACGGTCAGGATGGAGAGCCAGATCGGCCGGGTTTCGCCGGCCTATTGTACGGGATTGGGTAAGGCTGCCTTGTCCGTTCTGCCGCCTGCGCGACTGGAGGCCAGCCTTGCGCGCATTTCCTATCATCCCTTCACGGCCAATACGCACCGCTCGCAAACAGCTTTGGTCGCCGACCTCGACCGCATCCGGCAACGGGGCTATGCGATCGATGCGGAGGAGCACGAGGCGGAAATCCGTTGCGTCGCCGCGCCGGTCGCCACAGGCGACACGGTGTCCGAGAGCCGTGGGATCGTCGGCGGCATCTCCGTCACAGGACCGGCTTATCGTGTGACGCTCTGCCAGCTGGAGGCTTGGTCGGAACGCGTCAGAGATGCCGCGAATGCCATTTCACGCGATGCGGCTGTCGGTCTCTGTCCCGTCTCTACGCCCGATGCGTAAGGCGAATATCCGAACATCGACGTTGTGTATGTATCAGACCAATTGCTAAGTGGCGCTGGACGTCGTGCAGACTTTATTTATAGTGAAGCGGTAGCGGATCTGGCAAAAAAGCCCACCGGAATCGTTTCAGGTGGTGGAACTCGGTGCATACAACAATGTTGGAGTGCACTGTCAGAATCATAATCATTCAGAGGAATATTCATGGGTCCGAGGAGGGTCTCGCCCGAAATCGTCGTTTCCGGCAATAGCTGGACGATCGGCGAGCTGGAGGGGGAAAGCGATGTCCGCAACATATTCGAGAGCATCTGCGAGCATTATGCTTTTCAGGGCTTCGCTGTCCTGTCTCTGCCATCCCGATCTGTCTCGTCGCTTTTCAAGCTTGTGAAGATGACGAGTTGGCCGATGGATATCGTCAAGCAGTATGACGCGTTCGGCTTGTTGAAGGCAAGTCCGGTTTTCGAGCAGCTGCGCAACAGCACCGTGCCATTTACGATCGACAACACGTCGCCACTGGCTTTTTCCAGTTCGGTCAACATCGCCAAAGGCCTGTTCGCCCGTGCGGGCTTCGGGCGGATGGTCTTCGTTCCGGTTCACGATGCCGATGGGCGCCGGAGCGCCGTCGCATTTGGAGGCGACCGATCCGAACTCAGCCGCGAGGAATTGAACGTGGTGACCTTTGTGGCCGGGCATGCCTTCAATCGACTGAGCGAGATCTGGTCGGCATCGCGGCGTGCGCCAGGCTCCTTGTCTCGTCGCGAAATCGAATGCCTGCGTCTGGCCGCGGCTGGCAAGACGACCGTCGAAATGGCGCGCCTGTTGAGCCTGTCCGAATATACCGTCAATCACTACCTCAACCGTGCAACGCGCAAGCTGGACTCGGTCAATCGCGTCCAGACGATCGCCAAGGCCCTGCGGGCTGGATTGATCGCGTGAACCAAACGCCGTTGCAGGCCGCGGGGACGATGCGCGCGACGGAGCCGGTAGCGGCGTACGCGAGCGACATCCGGCGGCAGGCGGATGGAGATGATCCATGCCGGACGTGAGGCTCAAGACCCTGACTATGAACATGCCAGACGCCGGCCGCGCGGGCGATGCGGCCGAAAACGAGATCGCCGAGATTGCGCGGCTGAACAGTTGCGACGACGTCATCGCGCACATGACTCGCATCACGTCTGCTCGCGGCTTTCCCTTTTTCCTCCTCTGTACGCTGCCGACAGTCGATCAGACGAAATATTCGGAGATTTTGATCCTCTCGAACGTGCCCGATAGTATCGTGCAGCGGTATGACGACAGCGGCTCGGTCCGCGAAAACAAGGCCTTTGCCACCTTGCGCACGACGACGACCCCGTTTCGGATGACCGTGGACGACTGTCGTAAGGGTGCGGGCGGGGCATTTGCGCCCGAGCGCGAGACGCTCATGGAAGAGATGGATTTTTACGAGGCCATTTTTTTCCCCGTCCATGATGCCGCCGGCGGCCGGGCCGTGTTCATCTTCCTCAGCCGCAATGTCGATCTGGCCATCGATGTCATGACCGATCTGCACATGGTCTGTCTGCGCGTCTACAATCGTCTTGTCAGCATTGGCGGCATGGGCGGGGAGCAGGCAAAGGTCGATCTGTCCGATCGCGAGATCCAGTGCCTGAACTGGACCGCCGCCGGCAAGACAAGTTCGGAAATCGCCGATATTCTTGGTCTCTCCGAACATACGGTCAATCACTACCTCAATCATGTGGCCAAGAAGCTCGATGCCGTGAACCGCGTTCAGGCTGTCGTCAAAGCGATGCGGCTCGGCCTGATCAGCTGATCTTGCGTTTGCCAGCGTCTGAATAAGATGCAGATCATGAAAGTTTGCTCGCGAAATGAGCAGTCGCTCTCGATCATCGGATAGACAGCCCTGAAAATGCAGGTTTGTCGAACTGGCACGCTTCCTGCATCTCTACAGGCAAGGTCCAGAGGGGACCACTCTATAAGAACTGCGCCCCAGAAGGTCGCGAACAAGGCCGTCTTCTGCTGACGTGATCCCGGATGAACGGACACGGACGCAGAAGGCGGCCTTTGTTATTTTCAGCATCGTGGCAATCATCGTGGTCCAGCAGCACCGTGCCGCATGCCTTTGCCTGTCTTTTCCCGCGGCCCTCCATTGGCGAAGCGACCCGGCTCGATTATCTAACCCCAAGGAGATGCGCTGCTTGCGCGTCGTCGCGTAGGGAAAACGAGCATGGCCGCTGATCACGTCGAGGTAAGCAAGGATAAGGTGCTCGATGCCTTGAGAGCCGTGCGCGGCCCTGAGCTGGAAGGCAACATCGTCGATCTCGGCCTGGTCTCCGACGTGTTCATCTCGGACGCCAAAGTCTATTTCTCGATCACCGTGCCGGCCGAACGCGCCCGCGAACTCGATCCCTTGCGCGCTGCTGCCGAGCGCGTGGTCAAGGATATCCCCGGCGTGAAGGGCGCGATGGTCGCGCTGACCGCCGACCGCAAGGCCGGCGCGCCAGCGCCGCGTGCCCCCGCACAACCAGCCCCCGCAAAACCAGCCCAAGCGTCGGCCGGCTCCGGACGCACAGCCGGCCCGGCGCCACATGCCCACCCCGCGCCGCGCGGCCCTGTCAAAGCCGGCATTCCCGGTGTCGGCGCCATCATCGCGGTTGCCTCGGGCAAGGGCGGCGTCGGCAAGTCCACGACGTCCGCGAACCTCGCCCTCGCACTCCATGCGAACGGTCTCCGCGTCGGTATCCTCGACGCCGATATCTATGGCCCGTCCATGCCGCGACTCCTGAAGATCTCCGGCCGTCCCGAGCAGATCGGCGGCAAGATGATCAGGCCGATGGAAAATTACGGCCTCAAGGTCATGTCGATGGGCTTTCTGGTGGACGAGGAGGTCGCGATGATCTGGCGCGGTCCGATGATCCAGTCGGCGCTGCTGCAGATGCTGCGCGAGGTCGCCTGGGGCGAACTCGACGTTCTCGTGGTCGACATGCCGCCCGGCACGGGTGACGCGCAGCTGACGATGGCGCAGCAGGTGCCGCTTGCCGGCGCCGTCATCGTCTCGACGCCGCAGGACCTCGCGCTGATCGACGCCCGCAAGGGGCTGGCCATGTTCCGCAAGGTCGAGGTGCCCGTGCTCGGCATCGTCGAGAACATGAGCTACTTCATCGCGCCCGACACCGGCGCGCGCTACGACATCTTCGGCCATGGCGGCGCGCGCAACGAGGCGGAGCGCATCGGCGTGCCGTTCCTCGGCGAGGTGCCGCTGACCATTGCCATCCGAGAAACGTCCGATGCGGGAACGCCGCTGGTTGCCCTGGAGCCGGACGGCCCGGTCGCCGCCGTTTACCGTGAGATCGCCACCAAAGTCTGGGAGCAGGTGTCGGCAGCCAAGGCGGATACCTCGCGCGAGATGCCGTCGATCGTCTTCGAGTAGAGCAGCGCTCCAGCAGCGTCCGAGCATGGGCCGCGCACCGATGCCGATTGACATTCGCGCCGCCGCGGCTGTTAAGTCCTGTGGCTGAAGGATGGCGCGGGGACCGGATGACGGTTGATTTTGTAAGAGCCTTGCGTCATATGCCTGTCCGCACGCCGGTCGGTCGCGACCCCGTTGCGGATGGTCCGTCTCCGAGACGAAAGGTCCAGCCGCGGTTCCGGGGTCTAGTGTCCGCTCATCGCATGTCCGCTCGTCAGGGTTTAAAGTTCAGCCGTTCCTTCCGCCGTTCACTCCCAGGGATATATCCGCGAAACCACTGTGACCTTGCGTCACCACGGCCGCGGAACGAGGTTCACACCATGATCACTGTCTATGACGCCCGGGGCGAGGCGATGGTCATCGATGCCGCCTCTCCGGCAGCCGCCATGCCCGAGGATATCGTCTGGATCGACATGCTGCGTCCGGATCGCGCCGAGGATCACCTGATCGAGCGCTTTCTCCAGATCGAGATTCCCACCCGCGACGACCTCAAGGATATCGAGCCGTCGAGCCGCATGTATACGACGCCGGACGCCGTGTTCATGACCGCCTCGCTCGTCTGCCGCGCCGATAGCGGCCATCCCGATATTACCGATGTCGCCTTCGTGCTCGCGCGCGACAAGCTGATCACCGTGCGCTACGACGAACCCAAGGCCTTCGACCTCTTCCGCGCCGGCCTGCCGCGCATCGTCGGCGGCTGCTCCAACGGCGCGATGATGCTTGCCCGCCTGTTCGAGACCATCTCCGACCGCACGGCGGAGATTCTGGAGCACGCCGTCGCCAGCCTCGACAATCTTTCCCAGCAGGTCTTCGGCGATCGCACCCAGAACAAGCGCCGTCCGCCGCATTATCTGGAAGCACGGCTTCTCGATGTCGCCTCGCATCACCGGCTGGTGGCCAAGACCCGCGACAGTCTGGCCTCGCTTTCCCGCGTGCTGACGTTCCTCTACACCGTGCCCGCTTTGCAAGAGACGCGCGAAGCCAGGGAGCTTTGCCGCACCGTTACCCGAGATGTGCAGTCGCTGTCGGAACACGCCTCCTTCATCTTCGGCAACATCACCTTCCTGCTTGATGCCTCGCTCGGCCTGATCAGCGTCGAGCAGAACGCGATCATCAAGATCTTCTCCATTGCGTCCGTGGTTTTCCTGCCGCCGACGCTGGTCGCCTCGCTCTACGGCATGAACTTCGAGATCATGCCGGAGCTTCACTGGACCTATGGCTATCCGATGGCGCTTATTGCCATGGTGGTCTCGGCCATCGTCCCGTTCTATATCTTCCGCTGGAAAGGCTGGCTCTGACGAGCCGGATCATCTCTCATGGCGCACAATGATATCAAGGCTCCCGAGAGTCCGGAAACGGCGGGTGGCGGGCAGGCTCAGGAGCATGGCCACGACCACGCCGACAGCCATGGCCATGGCGGCAAAAAGGGCTATCTCGGCCTCGCCATCGGCTCGATCGGCGTCGTCTATGGCGATATCGGCACGAGCCCGCTCTATGCCTTCCGCGAGGCGCTGCGCCCGGTGGCCGTGGATGGCGTGACGCGTGGGGAAATCATCGGTCTGGTATCGCTGATGATCTGGACGCTGACGATCATCGTCACGCTGAAATACGTCATCTTCCTGCTGCGCGCCGACAATAACGGGGAGGGCGGCACCTTGTCGCTGCTGGCGCTCCTCATGAAGTTCACGCGCGGGCACTCCACCTATCTCTTCTTCATGGGCATTGCCGGAGCCGCCCTGTTCATGGGCGATGCGATCATCGCGCCGGCGCTTTCCGTCCTCTCGGCCGTCGAGGGCCTGAAGCTCGTCGCGCCGTCCTTCAGCGATTATGTCGTGCCGATCTCCGTGGTCATCCTGCTCGCGCTCTTCGCGGTCCAGTCGCGCGGCACGGAGGCCGTGTCGAAATTCTTCGGGCCGATCATGCTTGTCTGGTTCGTCGTGCTCGCCGTCATCGGCTTCAGCCATATCCACGACGATTACGGCATCCTCGCCGCGTTCAATCCCTACCACGCGGTGCGTTTTCTCATCCATGCAGGCTTCGTCGGCATCGTCGTTCTCGGCGCTGTGTTTCTGACCGTTACAGGCGCCGAGGCCCTCTATGCCGATCTCGGCCATTTCGGCCGCCGACCGATACAGGGCGCGTGGATGTGCCTCGTCTTCCCGTCGCTGGCGCTGAATTATCTGGGCCAGGGCGCGATGGTGCTGAAGCACCCGGAAGCCATGTCCGATCCCTTCTACCTGATGTTCCCGGAATGGGCGCTGCTGCCGATCGTCATCCTTGCGACGGCCGCCACCATCATCGCGGCTCAGGCCGTCATCACCGGCGCCTTCTCGCTGACCCGGCAGGCCATCAACCTTGGCTTCCTGCCGCGCATGGCGATCCTCCACACCTCGGAAACAAATACCGGGCAGATCTACGTGCCGAACGTCAACATCATCCTGATGTTCGGCGTCATGGCGCTGGTCTTCATCTTCGGCTCGTCGGAATCGCTCGCCACCGCCTATGGCATTTCGGTCACGGGCGCGATGGTGGTGGATACGCTGCTCGCCTTCCAGTTCGTCCGCATGCGCTGGCGTTGGCCTCTGGCGCTCGCCATCGGCCTGCTGACGCCCCTGCTGGCGCTGGAATCGGTCTTCCTCGGCGCGAACCTTCTGAAGATCCACGATGGAGGTTACGTCCCGGTCATGATCGCCGCCAGCTTCGTGCTGGTCATGTGGACATGGCGGCGCGGCACCAGGATCCTGCAGGACAAGACGCACCACACCAACATTCCGCTCGCCGCCTTCATCAAATCCATCGAGCGCAAGAGCGAGCATGCGCCCGTGGAGGTGCCCGGTACCGCGATCTTCCTCACGAGCGATCCGGAATCCGCACCCGCCGCCCTTCTGCACAACATCAAGCACAACCACGTCCTGCACGCGCAGAACTTCATCCTGACCATCCGCACGACGAACACGCCTGTTGTCTCCAAGGAGCACCGCGTCAGCGCGACGAAGTTGTCCGATCGCTTCAGCCTGCTCGAAATGCGCTTCGGCTTCATGGAAACCCAGAACGTCTCCCAGACGCTCGGTCTTTTCCGCAAGAGCGGCCTGAAGTTCGACATCATGTCGACCTCCTTCTATCTCGGACGCCGCAAGCTGGTGCCGGACGCCCAATCCGGCATGCCCGAATGGCAGGATCGCCTTTTCATCGCCATGGCCAACGCCGCCATCGACCCCTCCGACTACTTCCGCCTGCCCACGAATCGCGTGGTGGAGCTGGGTTCGCATGTGATCATCTGAGGGTTTCGGGGAGAGCGAAGAAAGCTCTTCTCTGCCTTCCTTCTCTCCTTCCCCGATCAAACCTTCACGACCACCCGTCGTGAAATTCTGCCTGGCGGGTCCGGACCCAGCTTTCGACATCGGTCGGCCGGAATGTTTCCAGACCCGGCTCGGGCGTGAAAGGCCGCGCGAGAATGGTGTCCGCTTCGTCGGGATGTGCAGCGAAATAGCGGAACTTCGAGGCGATGCGCCGCCCGGTTCCTGCTCCCATCGCCGCATCGATCTCGCGCTCGAACGCGTCCAGCGGCTGGCCGCGATACCGGATCGCGCGTCCGAGCCCGGCGCTGATGCGGGCTGCGAGTTCATCTCCCGTCAGGCTTTCCCGTCCGGCGATGCGGTGATCGCCGCCCATCTCGTCCTGTTCGAGAAGCGTCAGCGCGGCCTCCGCGCAGTCCTCGGCGGAGGTCCAGGCGATGCGCTGCGATGCCGGAATCGGCGGTGCGAACACGCTATCCACCATCATCTCCCTGCGTGCCGATGGCTTCAGGAGGTTGTCGAGATACAGGGTTGGACGCAGAACCGTGAAAGGCAGGCCGGATCTGTAAGCCGCATCCTCGATCATCTGGTTGGCCACGAAACTCGGTTCCTCGCAAGCGAGGGGCCGGCTGGCGCTGGCCAGCTTGAGGATGAAGGATTTGACGCCTGCCGCCCTGAATGCGGAGAGCGCATTCTGCGCCTGCGCCGTCATGGCTTCCGCAGGCCCGCTCGGCACCTGAAGCACGGCATGGTCGATGCCGCTGCTTGCATCGGCAAGAGAGGCGGCATCGTCAAGATCACCTTCCGCCAAGGCGATGCCGGGTAGGTCGAGCGCCGCCGCGCGCGTTCGGTCGCGCACCGGGGCTCGGACCCTGAGCCCGCGCGCCAGCGCGGCCCGCACCACGGCGCCGCCCTGCACGCCGCCGGCGAGAAAGACGAGGATGGGTTTCGATCTGTCGATCCGTGTCATGGAATTGCTCCTTCAGAACGGCCTGTCGGAGCGGCGTCGTCCACGGCACCGAACAGACCCAAAAGCACGACGCGCGTGCGGGACTGTCGGGGATCGCATCGGCACGATGCGAAGAGAGCTTTCCCGAGATCGGAAAAGGGCTTGGGCCTACCCAGACCAAGCCTGCCGTTTTGACGGGCTCAGTAGAGCCCAGGGGCTGAGCCGGGTCAAGCGGGCGGCGGACGATTTGCGCCTGACGGCGAGCCGGACGGCGGCGTTGCGGTGGCGGGCGATGATCCGGGTTTTGAGGGGCTGCGAAAGAAGGCTTGCCTCCACCACCACCCGCATCCGTCCCCCGGCATTTACCCCGCATTAAGGTTAATGCTTCATTGTCATCCATAGAGCAGGCGCCTGGCACCGCTTCGGATGGATCGCGCCGGACCTGCATTTTCGTTGGATGTTCGCGGAGAAACGCGTTCCGGCCGATCCTCTCGGCCGGGCAAGCGATCTTGCGCGTGTGCGTCACCTGGGTGTGCGTGGAGTTGCCTGTGCGTCAGAAAGTTCGTTCGAAAGGCCGTTCTCCGGCATCCGCCTCGCCAAGCCCTTCACGGCGCTGGTCCACACCGCTTCTCCTCGCCCTCGGCCTCTTCGTCGGTTTTCCCAGCGTTTCGGCGCATGCCGACCTCGCGACATTCATCTCCGGCATCAACCGGGGTGGCGAGCGGTGGCGGATGCACATGACCGCATCGCCGGCCGGCTCCCTGCACGAAGCGGAAATGGTTTTCAACGATCCGATCACCACCGCGGCGCTTGGCGACGGCGCGGGCATGACGCTGCCGGATGGCGGCATGGTCTCGCTCGCGGCCGCCGACAAGCAGTCCGATCCGCGCACCGATGAGGAACGCGTCAACCGCAAGGACAAGAAGGGCCGAATCGTCACGGTCGTTCCTGTCACACCGCCGAAGGATTTCTCCGCCGGCTCGATCCTGCAGCGCACCAGCGCGCTGACGGTTCCCGTCTTCGACACGCAGGAGCGCATGGTCTTCGCCCGTCCGAAGATCCGCGGCCAGGAAATCGTGATTGCCACCGCGTTCTACAAGAAAACACCGCCGAAGCGTGACGAAACGATGTCGCCAATGATTGCGAGCCTCGTCACCAACAACCGCGCCGATATTCTCGCGACCGCCTATGCGCCGGCCGAACCCGATTATGCCCGCGAGTCGCCCTTCGATTCGATCCTGAAGGACGATGCGGGCAACGGGCGCTTCATCCCCGATATCTCGCCCGAAGACCACGCCTGGGCCGCAAATCCGCTGCCGGCAGATGCCTTTAGCGAAGCCGAGCAAAAATGCCTGACGTCCGGGATCTATTTCGAATCACGTGGAGAATCGGTGAAGGGCCAGGCCGCCGTCGCACAGGTCATCCTCAACCGCGTGCGAAATCCGACCTATCCCGGCTCCATCTGCGGCGTCGTCTACCAGAACAAGAACCTCTACAATCGCTGCCAGTTCTCGTTTGCCTGCGACCGCATTCCGGACATCGTCTGGTCGCCGGCGCACTGGCAGATCGCCAAGGAAATCGCGCTGGCGGTCACTGCCGGAAAGATCTGGCTGCCGGAAGTGGGCTCCGCTACGCACTACCACGCGACCTATGTCCGCCCCGACTGGGGCCCGACGATGAAGCGGCTGACCCAGATTGGCAAGCACATCTTCTACCGCACCTATGGCGGCGGCTGGAGCTGACTGCGCATAGGGAGAATCGCCCGCCGCGCCACAGCGCCCGGAGCGGCGTCCGGGCAAGCTGCGCTCGTCCGCGCGTTCCCCGTATTGCCCGTGCCGGATGCCAATACCGGCAACAGCTGGGGACAGATTCCGCCGGACGGGAATATTTCGATCACAACTCGTTGATTTGTCAGCCGAATATTGTCGCTCGCCAGGGCATGTCTTCGCCTTGACTATGCGCGACGCCAAAACTATGGTGCGGCCGACTTCAAACGGGCCAGAGTGGCTTCAAATCGGGCCTTTGTGTGGCCGTCCCCATGGTTTATGACGGGGGTCGGAGACGCGAGGGGAGGGGCCATGACGGACGACCGGAACGAAGGTCTGGAGGAGCGGCGCAAACGCCTCGATGCTCAACTGTCGGAACGGCGCGGCAATGAAAGTCGCGACGCGGCGGACGAGGCGAGGGCTGCCGGAAACCGCAAGGGCTATCAAGTCGCGATCAAGCTTTCGAGCGAATTCGTGGCGGCCGTCATTGTCGGGGCGCTTCTGGGCTATCTTCTGGATACTTTTGCGGGTACAGCGCCCTGGGGGATGATCGTGCTTCTCCTCCTCGGTTTCTGCGCCGGCGTGCTGAACGTCATGCGATCTGCGGGCATGGTGGCTTCGCCCCATCCGGCCGATCGTGTCGGCGAGAGACAGGGCGATGTCGGCGACGACAACAAGGGTGGCGGCGCCTGACAAGGTGCGGCAACGGGAAACAACCGCTTCAAGCGGCTGAGAGTGAGAGAGAACGACAGTGGCAGGCGATAAGGTAGATCCGACCCACCAGTTTATGATCAACGAGATCGTCCCGATCCATATCGGCGGCCTGAATCTCTCCTTCACCAACGCATCCCTGTTCATGGTCGCGACGCTGGTCGTTGCCATCGGCTTCCTCTACTTCACCACCACGCCGCGCTCGGTCGTTCCCGGCCGTATGCAGTCGGTGTCGGAGCTGTCCTACGAATTCATCGCCTCCATGCTGCGCGAAGGCGCCGGCAGCCACGGCATGCACTTCTTCCCGATGGTCTTCTCGCTGTTCATGTTCATCCTGACGGCGAACCTCCTCGGCATGGTGCCTTACTTCTTCACCATCACCAGTCAGATCATCGTGACCTTCGCGCTCGCGCTCTTCGTCATCGGCACGGTCCTGGTCTATGGCTTCTACAAGCATGGCTTCGGCTTCCTGAAGGTGTTCGTCCCCTCGGGCGTTCCCGGCATCCTGCTGCCGCTGGTCGTCGCCATCGAAATCATCTCGTTCCTGTCGCGCCCCATCAGCCTCTCGGTCCGTCTCTTCGCCAACATGCTGGCGGGTCACATCACGCTGAAGGTTTTTGCAGGTTTCGTCGCATCGCTCGGCACCATGGGTGCGCTCGGCATCGGCGGCGCCATCCTGCCTCTCATCATGACCGTGGCGCTCACGGGTCTCGAATTCCTCGTCGCCTTCCTTCAGGCCTACGTCTTCGCGGTACTGACCTGCATGTACCTGAACGACGCGGTCCATCCGGGCGGTCACTGAGGAATAAGTCACGCAGGCCGGCAATCGATCGTCGCGCCTGCCAAGAAAAGCCGCAACAACCCTTCTCAAGGAGATCAACATGGAAGCGGAAGCAGCAAAGTACATCGGCGCGGGTCTGGCATGCCTCGGCATGGCCGGCACGGCTCTCGGCCTCGGCAACATCTTCGGCAGCTACCTCTCGGGCGCGCTTCGCAACCCGTCGGCAGCCGACAGCCAGTTCGGCCGCCTCGTATTCGGCTTCGCCGTTACGGAAGCTCTGGGCATCTTCTCGCTGCTCGTAGCTCTGCTCCTCCTGTTCGCCGTCTAAGACGGTCGAGCTCGCCGGGCCGCGACGACGTCGTGGCCCGTTATGCTCTGAACAGTGCCGCGACGACGTCGTGGCCCGTTATGCTTTGACAGTGCCGCGATCCGTCGCGGCCCGTCATCCTTTTACAGTGCCGCCATTCTCCTTCGCGTATAGAAGGGGACATCAGCTTGGCCTTTTGAGTTGCCCCTGGAGATGAGCATGTTCGTGACCGCGGCCTATGCCCAGTCAACCACACCTCCCGAGGGCGAGACACCCCATGCCGCGCCTGGCGACGTGCACACCGAGACCGGTGTCGCATCGGAAGGCGCCCACGGCTCCGGCGTGTTTCCGCCTTTCGACCAATCGACATTCGCATCGCAGCTCGTGTGGCTGGCGATCACGTTCGGCCTGTTCTATCTGCTGATGCAGAAGGTGATCATGCCGCGGATCGCTGCTATCCTTGGCGAGCGTCATGATGCCATCGCCCGCGATCTCGACGCGGCATCGCGCTCCAAAGCCGATGCCGACGCCGCTATCGCGTCCTACGAGCAGGAACTGGCTGCCGCCCGCGCCAAGGGTAACGCCATCGCCGCCAGCGCCCGCGAAGCGGCCAAGGTGAAGGCTGCTGCCGACCGCGCCGCCATCGAAGCTGCTCTCAACGACAAGATCGTCGCTGCCGAAAGCCGCATAGCGGACATCAAGGCCAGCGCGCTTGCCGATGTCGGCGCTATCGCCGAGGAAACCGCGTCCACCGTCGTCGAGCAGCTGCTTGGCCGCGACGTGCCACGCACCGAAATCGCATCCGCCGTCAAGGCTGCGGCAGAGTAAGGGAGAAGACAGATGGATTTGACCTCTCTGGCAACATTCTGGGCGACCGTCGGCCTCGTCCTTTTCCTCGCTCTCATCGTGTACCTCAAGGTACCCGGCATGATGGGCAAGCAGCTTGACGAGCGTGCGGCGCGCATTCGCAACGAGCTCGCTGAAGCCAAGCGTCTTCGGGAAGAAGCACAGGCCCTGCTGGTGGAATACCAGAAGAAGCGCAAGGAAGCCGAAGCGGAAGCCGCCAATATTGTGGCTGCCGCCGAGCGTGAAGCCGAAGCGCTGACGGCCGATGCCAAGCTGAAGACGGAAGAATTCGTCGCCCGCCGCACCACGCTGTCGGAGCAGAAGATCCGCCAGGCCGAAACCGACGCCATCAACGCAGTCCGCGCCACGGCGGTCGATATCGCGATTGCCGCTGCAGAACACGTCATCGAAGCCAAGGCCGACGCGCCGACCCAGCAGGCCCTCTTCGCCAGCTCCGTCAGCGAGGTCAAGACGCGGCTGAACTAAGCGCAATCTGCACCGGATGCCTTGTGCTTTGGCATCGGGAGGCCTCGGTGCCCGAATGTCGGACACGCCGCAAAGACGAGCGGACAGGGACGGCAAGGAAACGATCGAAAGGCTGGCCCATGGTGCCGGCCTTTTTCGTTTGCCAGACCAGCAAGACTTCGAGGCTATCCCTCACCCTGAGCTTCTCCTCCGCTTGCGGAACGAGGGGACGTGCCCTGCATGGCGTTTTGATTTTGATGTGTGGCGGAAGCAGTGCCTAAGGGTCCCTTCTCCCCGTGCGCAGGGAGAGGTGGCAGTCGCCGGAGGAGGGGTTGCTGCCCACGTTGACGCCTTCCTCGTACCCCGTTCCACAATCCACAACCGTCACCGCGTCGCGACGATCCCCACGGCAGCGCCGATCATCAACCCGCCTGCTGCCCGGTTGACACGACGGATGACCTTGGTGGTTCGCAGCAGTCGGCGTGCTCGAATGGCGAGAAGAACATGGCCACCGATCACCACGGCCTCGACGGCAAGAATGATCGCTGCGAGTTCGAGAAGTGTCGTTGTCGTGAATGTCGTGCCGACGACATTCGGCAGAAGCGCGATGTAGAAGAGCGGCATTTTCGGATTGCCAAGGTTCAGCGCAATGCCCGTGCAGAAGACGCCGAGGAGGCTGCCCCGGTCGGAGAGCGCCTGCATTTCGGGAAGGACAGGCACCGCTGTCCAAAGGCGTATTCCCATCCAGACGAGATAGGCAGCGCCCGCGAAACGAAGGGCGGTCATCAGTGTGCCCATCTCCGAGGCAAGCACCGAGAGGCCGAAGGCGGCCAGCGACAGGAAAACGAGAATACCGAAGACGGTGCCGGCGCCATAGGCAAGACCGGAGGCGGGGCCATGGGAGATCGTGCGCAGCACGATCGTCATATTGTCCGGCCCGGGACTTGCGGCGAAGACGAAGAAGGTCAGGGCGAAGGCAAGAAGCGTCACAGCATCCATGTGGTTCTCCTGCGGCGCGGGGAGCCGATGAGATCCAGCCTACAATGTCTTTCCGAGCGGTTCCAGCAGAAGATGAGGCGTCGCTCATGGACTCCTGCGAACGTCGCTCTCTCGGCACGCTCGCATGGTTTGTCCGGTTGAACGGCGGCACGGTCTGTCGCGCGGTCGACACAGGCTGTTGTGCACCACAGCAACGGAGGAAATATGAGGTCCTGTTGCAGGATGTCTTGAACCGGGTTCACCCAAAATCTTGCTTGGTGCTCCGGGTGTTGGAGGCTGCGTCGGGCACCAATCATAACGTGCCGCTTCAAGCCGAGCCTCAGGCAGCATGGAGCCGCTGATGTTGCAGGTGATGCTAGTAATTGGGCGGTCTGCCGAGATCGGAAGCCCCGAGGCGGGGTCCTGCGGTCACGGCGCCCGAGTCTTCGATCATGTCGGCGCTCTGCCGCACGACCATGTCCATCTGCCCGGCGGCGGACGTGACCTCGGCAAGCGCCGCCGACTGCCTGCCGGAGACAGCCACGAGGTCCGGCACCGGCGCGGATCGGGCTGGGGATCTGCCCGGATGCATCGGAGGAGACTGGGCAAAGGCTGCTTCAGCGTATCACAGAGATCTCGGCCGAAGCGATGTCCGTCTCGGCTTCATCGCTCCGCAACGGGCGAAACGTCATACGGTGAAGCCGGCAGGGGCCGTGAAGGATGATGGCGCTGCGGTGATGCGCGGTGGCGTAGCCGGCATGCATGGCAAAGCCGTAGCCGGGAAAGACGCCGTCCGCCCGTGTCATCATCCTGTCGCGGGCGACCTTGGCGACGATGGAGGCTGCGGCGATGGACAGGGAGCGGGCGTCGCCCTTGATGACGGCGCGGCCTTCGCAGGCGAGCCCGGGCGGCACGTCCCGGCCGTCCGCAAGAACGAGGGCCGGCCGCCGGTTAAGGCCGCAGACCGCGCGCCGCATCGCGTCCAGGCTTGCCTTGCGAATATCCGTGCCGTCGATGCGGCCCGCGCCCGACGATGCGATGGAGACAGTCGCGGTCGCAAGGATTTCGGCAAACAGCACTTCGCGTCGCTGCGCCGTCAGCTGCTTGCTGTCGTTCAAACCCTCAGGGATGCGCTTCGGGTCGAGAATGACGGCGGCTGCGACCACAGGACCGGCAAGCGGGCCTCGTCCGGCCTCGTCCGTGCCGGCAACAGGCCAAAGGCCTTCCCGCCGTGCCGCGTCTTCCAGACTGAAATCAGGTGTCAGACGGATATCGAAGAGAAGCGGGGAATCGGTCGTGATGCGGCGTGCCATGGTGGGAAACTCGCACGAGAGACCGATTCCCCGCAAGACCCCCAGGCGGATGCGGCGGCGCCAGGGGGCATAGGGCAGGTGGCTTTGCGGAAACCGCCTGCCTCGAGTGACCGCATGTTACGAGGGACATGCGGCCCCATTCATCATCCGGCATCAAGCCGGAGGGAAAGATCGGTTAGGCTCAGAGCAGGGAAAGCTGGACGCCTGTCCCGAGCGGGGGAACGAAGATGTCGCAGTTCAACGCCCGCCGGTTGGTGTTCAGCTCAAGACGCTTGGCGGCAAGCTCGAAGCGGCGGCCGATCTGCCAGGCATAGGGACCGGCGCCCTTCATCCGCTTGGTGAAGTCGGCATCGTAGTCCTTGCCGTCGCGCATCGAGCGCACGAGCGACATGACGTGCCGGTAGCGGTCGGGATAATGTTGCAGCAGCCAGTCGCGGAAGAGGGGGCTCACCTCCAGCGGCAGGCGCAGGATGACATAGCTCGCCTCCGTCGCGCCGGCCGCCTTGGCTGAATCCAGCACGCGCTCGATCTCGTGGTCGTTCAGCGCCGGGATGACGGGCGCCATCAGCACGCTGGTGGGAATACCGGCCTCCGACAGCTTGCGGATCGCGTCCAGCCGCTTTTCCGGCGTCGAGGCACGAGGCTCCATCAGTCGCGCCAGCTTGCGGTCGAGCGTCGTGACCGACAGGCCGACGCGCGCCAGGCCTTTCTCTGCCATGGGGGCGAGAATGTCGATGTCACGGATGACCATCGCCGATTTGGTGACGATCATGACCGGGTGATCCGCCGCCTTCAGCACCTCGAGAATCTGGCGCATGATCCGCCACTCCTTCTCGATTGGCTGATAGGGATCCGTATTCGTCCCGATGGCGATCGGCTTCACCTTGTAGCCGGGCTTGGCCAGTTCGCGCTCCAGCAGCTTGGCCGCATCGGGCTTGGCAAACAGCCGCGCCTCGAAATCCAGTCCTGCGGACAGGCCCATGTAGGCATGCGTCGGTCGCGCGAAACAGTAGATGCAGCCATGCTCGCAGCCACGGTAGGGATTGACCGAACGGTCGAAGGGAATGTCGGGCGAATCGTTGCGCGCGATGATCGTGCGCGGCTTTTCCACCTGCACCTCCGTCTTGAACGGCGGCAGGTCTTCCAGAGAATTCCAGCCATCATCCTCGGTGCTGCGCGTCACAGGCTCGAACCTTCCCGAGGTATTGATCCCGGCGCCGCGCCCGCGACGGCGATCCACCTCGATGCGAAGGCCGCTCTCGACCATCAGCGCGTCGGCAACATCGGCCCGATTGCCGGGCGCGAATGCGCCCTGCCTTACATGGGACAGATCGTTCATGGGACACTCCGGGGAACATGGACGATCTGGCTTTACCCAATCGTCATGTCGTCTCTCTTCCGTTAGTGCTAACCATAAAATGAGAACAATGCAAGAACAAATACACTGTCGACCGCATCGGGATCCTTTCGGCTGGGTCGGGTAGCGCGCGGATTCATCATGAATGACAGGATACTTGCCTGATCTTGGCAGGATTTATGGCATTCCGATGTGCAATGCGGTAGGACCGGCCATGCTCACGATCCTGATGGAAACCCGCGATAGCGAGACGAGGCTGGCACAATCGCTGGCCGCGCTGGTGGCCGGCGCCGTGGAGGGGCTTGTCAGCGACGTGATCATCCTCGATCACGGCTCGCAGGATGCCTCCGGCCGCGTTGCCGACGCGGCAGGTGCGCGGTTCCTCACAAGCTGGGATATGGCGGATGTCATCGGGTCGGCGCGGGGCGAGTGGCTCCTGTTGATCGAGCCGGGCGCCCGGCCGCTCGGGCGCTGGGTGGATGAGATCGCCGAGCACATGGCCATCGGCGGCGGTCCTGCCTGCTTCTCCGCCTCCCGCCGGCACCGAAGGCCGCTTCTGGCACGTCTCGCATCGCGCCGCCCGCCGCTTGAGCTGGGCTTCCTGATCAAGCGCGCTCAGGTCACCGGTATGACGAGACCGGGCATGACGCTCGCCGATTTCGTGTCCCGCCGCGGCGTGCACCGCCTGTCTAGCGAGCTTATGCCCGCCTGGGCTTCAGGTCGTTAAGGGTTTCAAGAAAGGCCCTCACCACGCTCTCAGCGCTTCAGGTGTTCGTCCAGCCGTGGCATGATCTCCACGAAATTGCAGGGGCGGTGGCGCAGGTCGAGTTGCTGGCTGAGGATTCCGTCCCATGCATCGCGGCAGGCTCCGGGCGAGCCCGGCAGGACGAAAACGAAGGTTGCGTTCAACACGCCGCCGGTGGCACGCGACTGGATGGTCGAGGTGCCGATCTTCTCATAGGAAAGACGATGGAAGATGGCGGAGAAGCCGTCCATCTTCTTTTCGAACAGCGGCTCCAGCGCCTCCGGCGTTACGTCCCGCCCGGTAAAGCCCGTGCCGCCGGTGGTGATGATAACGTCGATGTCGGGGTCGAGGCTCCAGGCCGTGACCTGCCCGGCAATGGCGGCACGGTCGTCGGCCACGATGCCGCGCGCCGCCAGCACATGGCCGGCCTGCGTCAGTCGCGCCACCAGCGTGTCGCCGGATGTGTCCGTCTCCGGCGTGCGGGTGTCGGAAACGGTGAGCACCGCGATGGAAACGGGCACGAAGCTGCGTGTCGTGTCGATCGTCATAGGGTCTTCGTCCTCTCGGTGTCGGGAACCCCGCAATGGCTCCCCAATGTATTGCAAGGCAGAAGATACCAGTCGGGATGGGAAGCACGGATGTCCGCGGCCGCCCGGTCGCGCGCCTCGACGTCGCAGAAGAGCCCGAAGCAGGTTGCACCGGAGCCGGACATGCGGCTGAGAGCCGCGCCGGCCTCCGAAAGGGCTGCCCGTGCCAGTCCGATAACCGGCGCAAGCGAGAGCGCCGGCGGTTCCAGATCGTTGCGTGCCGCGGCGATGGCCGCGATCCAGTCTTCCGGGGAAGCCAGCCGTTCGGGAAGCATCAATGGCGGGTTGGTCTTGTCGCTGAGCGCGCGAAACACGGCGGGCGTGGAGACCGCAGCACCGGGATTGACCAGCAAGGCCGGAAAGGCGGGAAGGCCGACGACAGGCGTGATCGCCTCGCCGATACCGCGCGCAACCAGCGGCCGGCCGGTCAGGCACATCGGCAAATCCGCCCCGAGCGAAAGGCCGAGTGCGGCCAGATCGAGATCCGCAGGGGCATCCGGCGCCAGGCTCCAGAGGCGCAAAAGCCCGGTAAGGGCCGCGGCAGCATCCGCCGATCCGCCGCCGATGCCGGAGGCGACGGGCAGGTTCTTCGTCAGATGCAGGGCGACCGGTCCGCACGGCAGGCCGAGCATGGTCAGGCGCGTGCGCAGCAGGTCTCGCGCTTTGAGGACCAGATTGGCGTCTCTGCCATCCGCATCGACAGGCACATCGCCAGCAAACGGCCCGGAGACGGAAAAGCCGTCGGCCTCCGCCGGGGTCACCGACAGCAGATCTCCGGCATCCGCAAACGTCACGAGGCTTTCCAGCAGGTGGTGGCCGTCGGCACGCTGGCCGACGACATGCAGTGCAAGATTGATCTTCGCCGGCGCGGTGAGCACCAGTGGGACGGCAGCGCCCGCCGCCGCCGGCAGACGGGCGGAAGCCGAACTTGCGACGGCCGGCAGGACGAGAGCGTCAGGCACGGGCCGGCGTCAGGACTTCTTGCCGGGCACAGCCACTTCCGGCGGCTTCGGCTTGCCCTCGGCTTCGGCGGCGGCAGGAACCTTCGTTTCCACCGGCGGCAGGCCGTTTTCGATCTTCGCCTTGATCTTCGGGATCTCTTCTTCCTCGGGCTTCAGCTCCAGCGTCTGGTTCCACTGGAACACCGCCTCCAGCTTGCGGCCGACGCGCCAGTAGGCGTCGCCCAGATGGTCGTTGATCGTGGGATCGCCGGCCATCAGTTCGGCGGCGCGTTCGAGTTCGGCCACGGCCTCGTCGAACTGCCCCAGGCGGAAATAGGCCCAGCCGAGCGAATCGACGATGTAGCCGTCGTCCGGCTTCAGATCGACGGCGCGGCGGATCATGTTCAGCCCCTCGTCGAGGTTCATGTTCTTGTCCACCCAGGAATAGCCGAGATAGTTCAGCACCTGCGGCTGATCCGGGTTCAGCTCCAGAGCCTTCTTGAAGCTCGGCTCGGCCTTCTCCCATTCCTTCAGGCGCTCATAGGCGATGCCGCGCTGAAAGTAGATCGACCAGTCGCTGCGCTTGGGCATCGGTCCCAGGATCTCGATGGCCTTGTCGTAGGTTACGGCCATCTCCTTGTAATCCTTGGCGTCCGAAAGCACGCTGCCATAGGCGACATAGCTGCGGATGTCCTTGGGATCGAGGTCGATCAGTTCGCGCAGGTGTTTCTTCGCCTCATCCACCTTGCCCACTTCGGCAAGCGCCAGTCCCAGCTGCATTTCCGACAGGCGGCGCATCGGCGAGCCCTGCGGCACCTGTTGGTAAAGCGCGATGGCGCGTTCCGGCTTCTTCAGCGTCTCGGCAATGCCACCGAGCATGACGAGAATGTCGGCGCTATCGGGATCGAGTGCGCGAGCCGTCTGCAGATAGAGCGAGACGATATCTTCAGCACCCTCGCGGTTGAGCGCGGCACCGACCGAGAACAGCACGGCGGCCGCACCCTGGCTGGCGTTGCGAACCTGCTGCTCCTGCGGCTTGCCATCCTCGATGCTCTTGCGAAGGGCGTCGAGCGGCGCATAGTTGTTGACGAAGCTCTGCCCGAGCGAAATCGTGTCCAGCGCCTTCTGCTTGTTGCCATCGGTTGCTTCCAGCCGCGCGAGCGCGATCACCGAGCGGATGAAGGTGTCGGGCGCCGCGCCGCCGCCGTTACGATCCGTCACCGCCTCGTTGAATTTGGTGCGGGCCGTCTGCTTGTCGCCGGCAGCAAGCGCGATGGCGCCCTGCTGGTAGTTCTTGAAGATGGCGAACCAGTCGGGTCCCTTCATCTCCTGAATCATGGCGATGGCATCCTTGGGCTTGCCCTGACCGGCTTTCGCCCAGGCCAGCAGCAGGCCGTTCATCATCCGGTCCAGATCGTTCGGCCCGGTATATTTCAGGATCTTTTCCGCGTTGCGGAATTCCTTTTTACGGATGGCATCGATGCCGCGCACGACCGTGGTGATCCGCTCGACCGACGCATCGTCTTTCAATTGCGTCGCGATCTTCACGCCCTCGGCGAAGTCGCCGTTCATCAGCGAGGTGATCATCAGCCGCTGCTTGACGTCGATATTGTCGGGCTCGAACTCCAGCGCCGTGCGGTAAAGCTTGGTCGCGGTCTCCAGATCGTGATCCACGTCGGCGGTGCGGGCCGCGAGGAAAGAGCCGGAAAAGCTATTCACGGAGTTCACGTCGAACGGCTTGGCGGTTTCGGCTTCTGCCTTTGCCGCCGGGGCCGTGGTTTCCTGTGCGAAAGCCGGGCCGGAAACGATGCCCGCAAGCGTCAGAAACGCCACGCTGGTGAGCATCCGAAGAATATGTTTTTGCCGCATGACAAGCCTTTCGTTTCGGATGCGCCGCGCAAGCGCCTAACCGGAATCAGTTCTGTATTGATAACGCATACCGCGCAGAACCGGAATTGCGTCCAGCTGACTTCACCTTTCGCCGAAAGGATCACCCATGGTTGAGGCAGGCTTGGCAAGACAGAATGGCTTTTTTGGCGCAAGCCGCCACAAAACTTGGGTGCTCTGTCGTGATCCGGCAATCCTGCGCCAGCGTCAGTTCACCCGGTCGATGCAGAAGTCGATAACCTCCAGCAGCGCGTCCTTCCACGGCGAAGCAGGCAGGGGCGCCAGCGCATCGCGCGCGATCATGCCGTAGTGCTTGGCGCGGGCGATCGTGTCGGTCAGCCCGCCATAGCGCGTGATGAGCCCCATGGCGTGTTCCAGATTCTCGTCTGTGGCATTGCCGCCCTCGATCGCGTCCTTCCAGAAGCTGCGCTCCTCCGCCGTTCCGCGGCGGTAGGACAGGATGACCGGCAGGGTGATCTTGCCCTCGCGGAAATCGTCACCGACATTCTTCCCAAGATCGACCGACTTGCCGCCATAATCCAGAACGTCGTCCACCAGCTGGAAGGCGAGGCCGAGATTCATACCGTAGGATTTCAGCGCGTTGCGGGCGGAGCGATCCGTCTTTGCGACGATAGGTCCGACTTCGGCCGCCGCCGCAAAGAGCGCGGCCGTTTTCGCGCGGATGACGGAGAGATAGTCGTCCTCCGTCGTTTCCATGTTCTTGGCGACCGAAAGCTGCAGCACCTCGCCCTCGGCGATGACGGAGGCGGCGGTCGAGAGAACGTCGAGCGCATCGAGCGAGCCGACCTCGACCATCATCCGGAAGGCCTGGCCGAGCAGGAAGTCGCCGACGAGCACGCTCGCCTGATTGCCCCAGATCATCCGCGCCGTGGACTTGCCGCGCCTGAGGTCGCTCTCGTCCACCACGTCGTCGTGGAGCAGCGTCGCCGTGTGCATGAACTCGACGCTGGTCGCCAGCTTCACATGCGCATCGCCCTTGAAGTCGAACATGGCGGCGGATGCGAGCGTCAGCATGGGCCGAAGCCGCTTGCCGCCCGAGGAGATCAGATGGTTGGCAACCTCGGGAATCATTTCCACATCCGACCCGGCCTTTGCCAGGATCAGCTGGTTCACCCGCTCCATGTCGGCTTTGGTCAGATCGACCAGCGGCTGCACCGAGGCCTGTTTGTTCTTGCCGTCTTCCAGCGGTATCACGACGCCCAAGGCGAAGCACTCCTGTTCAAGCTACTCCTCTGAGAATAGAAAGGGGTGGCTTTCGCGGCAAGTGGCGATTTGTCCCAAGCCACTGACGAATGGGGAAAAAGCGAGACAGATGAAAGAATTGATCCGTACCAACGATGCCGTCGTGCTCTCTTTCGCCGAAAGTCTGATGCGCGACGCCGGCATCATCTGCTTTATTGCCGATCAGGGCATGAGCATTCTCGATGGTTCGCTCGGCCTTCTGCCGCGCCGCCTGATGGTGCAGGGCGAGCGTGCCGACGAGGCCCGTCGCATCCTGTCGGATGCCGGCCTCGCGGCGGAACTGCGCGACCAGTGACGGGCAGACGCGGACATGACGCCTGAGAAGACCATGGACCTCGATTCAGCCGGCGAGACCATCGACAGCTTCCATCGCGGGCGCTTCCACCTCGTCCAGCCGCTCGGTCGCGGCCATCGCGCCGGTATGGATGCCATGCTGCTGGCCGCGCTGGTCCCGGACACGGACCGAGCGGTGGTGAGCGTTGCCGATCTCGGCGCCGGCGCCGGCGCGGCCGGCATGGCGGTGGCGGCCCGCGTGCCCTCCGCACAGGTCCTGCTGGTGGAGCGCGCGCCGGAAATGGCGACGTTCGCCCGCCGTAGCATCGCTCTTGCCCAGAACGCCGCATTTGCGGATCGCCTCGATGTGCTGGAGGCAGATGTCGCGCTGACCGGCCGCGCCCGGATCGCCGCCGGCCTGCCGAGCGACGTCTTCGATCATGTCGTCATGAACCCGCCCTTCAACAACGGCGCCGACCGAAAGACGCCAGACCCCCTGAAGGCTGAGGCGCATGCCATGAACGACGGGCTTTTCGAGGCGTGGATCCGCACTGCCGGCGCGATCCTGCGTCCCGGAGGCCAAATGTCCCTCATCGCGCGTCCGGAATCGATCGGCGAGATCGTGGCCGCCTGCGGTCGCCGTTTCGGAGGGCTGGAAATCACGCCGGTTTTGCCCAGAGCCGGCGAAAACGCGGTTCGCATTCTCGTGACCGGCATCAAGCAGTCCCGCGCGCGCCTTGCGCTCCGCGCGCCGCTGATCATGCACGGGGAGGGTGCCCACGCCTTTCTGCCCGCAGTCGACGACCTCAACAATGGCCGCGCCTTCTACGCCCGCCGCTGAATTTCCCGTGATGCAACGGTCATGCCATTGCGTCGGCAGGGGCAATTCCTACATGCGGCAGAGATATTTCGAGGAAAAGGAGACGGACTTGGCCGGTTTCATGAAGAGGTTGCTGCCGAAGCGCTTTCGCAAGCAGGGCGTGACGATCCCCGTCGTCCGGCTGCATGGCGCCATCATGGCAGGCGGCAGCGCGTTCCGGCCGATGCTGAATATTGCAGCTGTCGCCCCCCTTCTCGAACGCGCCTTCGCCGACAAGGAGGCCCCGGCCATCGCCATCGCCATCAACTCGCCGGGCGGCTCGCCCGTCCAGTCGCGGCTGATCTATCAGCGCATCCGTGACCTCGCCGTGGAAAAAAACAAGCGCGTCCTCGTCTTCGTGGAAGATGTCGCGGCGTCCGGCGGCTACATGATCGCTCTCGCCGGCGATGAAATCATCGCCGATCCCACCTCGATCGTCGGCTCCATCGGCGTCGTCTCCGGCGGCTTCGGCTTTACCGAACTGCTGGAAAAGGTCGGCATCGAACGCCGTATCTACACAGCCGGCGAAAACAAGGTGATGCTCGATCCGTTCCAGCCCGAGAAGGAAAAGGACGTCACCTATCTGAAAAGCCTCCAGCAGGAAATCCACGGCGTCTTCACCGGCATGGTGAAGGCTCGCCGCGGGCATCTGCTGACCGATGACGCCGAGATCTTCTCCGGCCTGTTCTGGACCGGAGAACGCGCCCGCGCCCTTGGCCTCGTCGATGGTCTTGGCGACATGCGCGGCGAACTCAAGCGACGTTACGGCGAGAAGACGGAACTGCGTCTCGTCAGCGCGTCGCGCGGCCTGCTCGGACGCCGACAGCCGGGTGTGGGTCTTGCGACGGGGATCGGAAGCGGTCTCGCTCTTTCTGCCGTCGCCGGTCTTGCCGAAGCGGCAGAGGAAAAGGCATTATGGGGCCGGTTCGGCCTGTAAGAGGGGCCGTATCCCCGCGTCGCCCCGATCGGCCGAAGCGGGGTCCCGGTTTCTTCCTCTTCTCACGTTCGGACCTCGTCTCCCTCTGGAACCCAAGATGCCGCAACTCATCCTCCTCCTGATCGTCGCCGCCATCGCCTGGTTCGGCTACCGCAAGTTCGTGCTCGACGCCGAACGCCTCGCCCGCCAGCGCGAACGCGTCCGTAAGCAGCAGGAGACAGGGTCGCAAGGCACGCTGGTGAAGGACCCGGCCACCGGGGAATACCGGCTCAAGCAGGATTGATGCAATCAAGCCTGATGGTGTTGTGAAGGCTGTCCGCAGGCATGTAGCCTTCGCTCACCCGCTACAGAGCATTTCCAGCCGGAGCGGCTCGCTTCGGCATCGGACAATGAGGTAAAACAGGAATCTATATCGCCGTGCATCATATATGACGCAGCTCGTATGAAGCCCTACAGCGCACGGCGCTGTATGCGCGCCTGCCAATCGGAGCCAGCGTAGCCGACGGCAAGAATGAGGATATCCATCGCATCATCATCCACAACGAAGCAGACGGTTGCCTTGTCGGTTGCAGGGATTGCGCGAAGGCCTCTCATGACGTCGTTGCGAACGCTGCCGATCTTCGGAAAGTCGCAAAGCTGTTCGATGAAACGCACAATCTCGATGATCTTGCGGTTGGCGACGTCAGGGCCCGCATAGTCTTGGATGAGGCGATGGATTTCTCGAAGATCCGCCTCGAACGCCGGATGGCGCGTGATTTTGTACCGCATTCTAGCGTCCGCGGTCTTCGGCGCTCTTTCTCGTTATTCGTTCGATCATGGCGTCACCATCCCAGGCAACCCACTGGTCCCGCGGCAGCGCCATCCGCCGGCGCAGTTCGTCGGCCATTCCGGTCAGCGGGTCGTCCGTTTTGCTCTCGTGGTTGCGCATCATGTCCTCGATGCCTGCTGCCACCACGCTGTCGAGCGAGGTGTAACGGCCTTCCTCCACCAGCCGCTCGGCATAGTGCAGAACATGGTCCGGCAGGCTGATGGTCGTCTTCACATTCATCGGTGTCTCCATCGCAAATCCCGCGGCCATGATAGCTTAAAGATTGACCCCTGTCGCCGCCCGTGGCACTCGTCCGGTCTCCATAATACGTCACCGGTGATTGAACTGCGATGTCTGCCATGACCGATTTGCCTGACCTGCCCGACCACATGAACCCGAAGCGCTCGTTCCAGGCTCTGATCCTGACCTTGCACGCCTACTGGGCCGACAAGGGGTGCGCCGTGCTGCAACCCTACGACATGGAAGTGGGAGCAGGCACGTTCCATCCGGCGACCACGCTGCGGGCGCTGGGGCCGAAGCCCTGGCGGGCTGCCTATGTGCAGCCCTCGCGCCGCCCGACGGACGGCCGTTATGGCGAAAACCCGAACCGGTTGCAGCATTACTACCAGTATCAGGTCATCCTGAAGCCGAACCCGTCGAACCTGCAGGAGCTCTATCTCGGCTCGCTCGCCGCCATCGGTCTCGATCCGCTGCTGCATGACATCCGCTTTGTCGAGGACGACTGGGAAAGCCCGACCCTTGGCGCTTGGGGCCTCGGCTGGGAGTGCTGGTGCGACGGCATGGAGGTCTCGCAGTTCACGTACTTCCAGCAGGTCTGCGGCATCGAATGTTCGCCCGTGTCCGGCGAGCTCACCTACGGCCTTGAGCGGCTGGCCATGTATGTTCAGGGCGTGGACAATGTCTACGATCTCAACTTCAACGGTCGCGAAGGTGTTGAAAAGATCAGCTATGGCGATGTCTTCCTGCAAGCCGAACAGGAATATTCACGGCACAATTTCGAATATGCCAACACCACGATGCTGCACCAGCATTTCATCGATGCGGAAGCCGAATGCCAGGCTCTGCTGAAGGCCGGTGCGCCGGGTGATGGCGCCAACGTCGCGCTGCACAAATGCGTTTTTCCGGCCTACGACCAGTGCATCAAGGCGAGCCACGTCTTCAATCTGCTCGACGCCCGCGGCGTCATCTCGGTAACGGAGCGGCAGAGCTATATCCTGCGGGTGCGTACGCTGGCCAAGGCCTGCGGCGAAGCCTTCCTGATGACGGATGCCGGCGGCGTCAACCTCGTGGCTGCGTCAGCCGCTGCCTGAACGTTCAGTCCTGCCAGGAACGGATGGGGCGGTGGATGTTGAGCGGCGCGCTGTCGAGCATGCGCGGCGTGAAGCGATTGCGTTCGCCGCGCAGTGCGATGAGATGGCTGATGCCGGTGAGCATCACGGCGGACAGGGCGATGATAGCGAGAAGCGTCATAATCACGGTCTCCTTGTCTTGAGGAAGCATTCGCTTCCGAATGAGGTTTGTCACGCCGTCATTGCCGACAGGACAGTGCCGATGCATCGCAACCGCGCCGCATCCATGACACCCGGCAGCGCAAGCACGCTGCAACGTCGGTCTTTTGCCGGATGAGCGGCTCCCTCGATCAGGGTGTTCCGCATCGTCCATGGAATGGAAGGTGACGTCCGCCGCCGATGTGCAGGCGCGTCGTCATCGTGAAATCCACTATGGCAGGTTAAGCCGGATCGAGGCTGACGCCAATCCCGACAAATCATGAGTCATTTCCGGTGAAAGGACCCGTCAAGAGCCTCGTCCGGGCCTGCAAGGCAGTGGGCAGCGGGGTAAAAGCGCGCTATGGAGATGCGGGCAGCTCGCGGGGCTGGCGACGGCTGACGGGGCATATGTCCCGTTCGGCCTGTCTGTCGGGCATGGGCCGGCATGTTCTGTGTATTTCGTCGCGTGCATTCGATGCGCGGCATCTGGGGAGAGATGAAAATGATTGCAGGTCTCGTCATTCTGGCCGTCGTCGCCGGCTATCTCGTCCTGGTCTATAACGGGCTGGTCAAGGCGCGGAACGTGAAGGAAGAGGCCTGGTCGGGTATCGACGTGCAGCTGAAGCGCCGCGCCGACCTGATCCCCAACCTGTTGGAAACCGTCAAGGGCTATGCGGCGCACGAGCGCGGCACGCTGGAGGAGATCGTCAACCTGCGCAACCGCGCGCAAGCCGTGCCGGCTGGCGATGTTGCCGGGCGCGCGCAGGCGGAAGGCATGCTCGGTCAGGCGCTTGGCAAGCTGTTCGCACTGGCGGAAGCCTATCCCGACCTCAAGGCCAACCAGAATTTCTCCGAGTTGCAGGCCTCGATAGAGGGCACGGAAGACGAAATCCAGATGTCGCGCCGCTACTATAACGGCGCAGCACGCGACCTGAACGTGAAGGTCGAGAGTTTTCCGTCAAACCTCGTCGCCGGTCCGCTCGGTTTTTCCAAGGCGCCGTATTTCGAGATCACCAGCGAGGCCGACCGCGCGGTCCCGACGATCAAGTTCTGAGCCTGCGCACCGGAGGCGTCGCCCCGGGACCGTCCCCATCAGGCACGGCGCGCAAAGATCACAAGAGACATTCGCATGAGCAATGCCCATAAAAGCCCGATCCAAAAATCCGTGACGATCACGCCGCCGGCGCATCCGCTCAGCGGTGCCGTCAGCCCGCCCGGCTCGAAATCGATCACCAACCGGGCCCTGCTTCTCGCGGGTCTTGCCCGGGGCACCAGCCGGTTGACCGGCGCGCTGCGCAGCGACGATACGCGCTACATGGCCGAAGCGCTCCGCGCGATGGGCGTCGAGGTGCGCGAACCCGATCCGACCACCTTCGTCGTCACCGGCACGGGCCGTCTGCTGGCGCCGTCAGCACCGCTCTTCCTCGGCAATGCCGGCACCGCCACCCGCTTCCTCACGGCCGCCGCGGCGCTGGTCGATGGCACCGTGGTCGTCGATGGCGACCAGCACATGCGCAAGCGGCCCATCGCGCCTCTGGTCGAGGCGCTGCGCGCGCTCGGCGTCGAACTGTCTGCCGATACCGGCTGCCCGCCCGTCACCGTCACCGGTACGGGCCGCATTCCGGGACGCCGCGTCGAGATCGATGCCGGCCTCTCCAGCCAATATGTGTCGGCACTGCTGATGGCCGCTGCCGGTGCCGTGCCGGGCGACATCGAAAGCAGCGAGCCGCTCGAAATCGCGCTGGCCGGCGACGAGATCGGCGCGCGCGGCTATATCGACCTGACGCTCTCGGCCATGCGCGCCTTCGGGGCGCGCGTCGAGCAGGTCTCGTCCTCCGTCTGGCACGTCTGGCCAACGGGCTACACCGCAGCCGACGTCCGCATCGAGCCCGACGCCTCTGCCGCCACCTATCTCTGGGCGATGGAAAAGCTGACGGGCGGCCGCATCGATCTCGGCGTCCCCACGGCGGAATTCTCGCAGCCGGATGCCCGCGCCCACGACGTCATCGCGCAGTTTCCGCATCTCCCCGCCGTCATCGACGGGTCGCAGATGCAGGACGCGGTGCCGACGCTCGCCGTGCTCGCCGCCTTCAACGAAACGCCCGTGCGCTTCACCGGCATCGCCAACCTGCGCGTCAAGGAATGCGACCGTGTTCGCGCGCTCTCGCTCGGCCTGACGAACATCCGCGCCGGGCTTGCCGCCGAGGAGGGCGACGATCTGCTGGTTGCATCGGATCCCGGACTTGCCGGGCAGACCCTGCCGGCCGAGATCGACACCTTCGCCGATCACCGGATCGCCATGAGCTTCGCGCTTGCCGGCCTGAAGATCGGGGGCATCGCCATTCTCGATCCCGATTGCGTCGGCAAGACCTATCCGGATTACTGGGACGCGCTCGCCTCGCTCGGCGTCGATATGACCGTGCGGTCGGCTTGATCCGATGAAGCGCTCGGGGATCACGAACTGGCAGGGCTCGCTGGCAAGAACGGCGCAGATGGAAGGAGCATCGCGCATGTCGCGGCTGATCGCGGTTCTCATGACCCTCTTTCTCCTGGCGGGCCTGACCGCCGGTCTCGCGAAAGCCGAAGAGCGCATTCTCTCCTACGATTCTCAGATCGAGGTTGCCGAGGACGGCACGCTGACCGTGACCGAGACGATCCGCGCGGTGGCCGAGGGCGACCTGATCAAGCGCGGCATCTATCGTGATTTTCCGCTGACCTTCACCGATAATGACGGACGGACGCACCGTGTCGGCTTCAATCTGGTCTCCGTCGAGCGCGATGGCGAACCGGAGCCGTCGCGCACCGAAAACATTGATGGCGGCATTCGCATCTATACCGGTGACAAGGATGTGTTTCTGTCGGAAGGCGTCCACACTTTCGCGTTCACCTACACGACCGATCGCCAGATCCGCTTCTTCGAGGATCATGACGAGCTGTACTGGGGCGTCACGGGAACCGGCTGGGCCTTCCCCATCGACGTGGCGAGCGCAACCGTGCTCCTGCCGGGCGGCGCGCGGCCGCAGGCGCTGAATGTCTTCACCGGCGCCTATGGCTCCGAGGAGAAGTTTGCGCGCGGCTCTCCCGCCGGCAACGGCGCGACGTTCCGCACAACGCGACCGCTCGGGCCCCAGGAAGGTCTGACCATCGTCATGAGCCTGAAGAAAGGCGTGATCGCGCCGCCGAGCGAGGCGCAGATGCGGGCGGTCTGGTGGCAGGAGAACATGGCCGCCATCCTCGCCGGCGTCGGGCTCCTCGTCGTCGCGGTCTATTACGGCTGGATCTGGCGGCGCGCCGGGCGCGATCCGGATGGCGGCGTCGTCGTGCCGCGATGGGACCCGCCGGAAAACGCCTCGCCCGCGCTCGTCAACTATATCGACAATCGCGGCTTTGCCGATGGCGGATGGACCGCGATATCGGCCGCAGCGCTGAACCTCGCCGTCACCGGCCGCGTCGTGCTGGAAGACCTGCAAAACGCGCTCGTCATCGCCGCCACCGGCAAGAAGCCCAAAACCGACAAGCTGGCCACGGGCAAGCTGCCCATCGGCGAAGCCGCGCTGATGCGCGCTGTCGAGGATGCCGATGGCCGGCTGGTCATCGACCGCGACAACGGCCCCGCCGTCCAGAAGGCGGGCGAAGCCTTTCGCAAGGCGATGGAAAGCGAGCACCGCGGTAAATACTACAAGGCCAATATCGGCTCCATCATCGCCGGCATAGCGCTGTCCATCGCCTTCATCCTGGCGATCCTCGTGCTGGGAACGCTCGATGAAGCCGGTGCGGCCATCGTCATCGTGCCCGTCGTCATCGCCGTGTTCGTCGCCATCTTCATCGCCGTCTTCGGCCGGTCCATTCGCCGCAGATCAGGCCTTGCAGGCCGCATAGCGGGTATCGTCGCTCTGGCCGTCTTCGGTTTCGTCGGGGTCACCGTCTTCGGCGGCCTCATCGCCTCCATCGCTTTCGAGGCCGTGGAAACGCATCAGCTGCCGCTGCTCGCCGGCATTGGCGGCATCGTGCTCGTCAACCTCGTTTTCCTCTTTCTCATGGGCGCGCCCACCCCCGTCGGCGCGAAGATGTCGGCGCATATCGCAGGCCTGCGGCAGTATCTGACGCTCGCCGAGCAGGAGCGGATGAACATGGCGGGTGCTCCCACCATGTCACCGAAGCATTATGAAACACTGCTGCCTTACGCCGTGGCGCTGGGTGTGGAAAAGCCCTGGTCGAAGACCTTCGACACATGGCTCGCCACAGCCGCAGCGGGAGCTGCCGCCTACACCCCCGCATGGTATTCCGGTACCGGCGGATATGGCGGGTTCGGCGACCGCATGGGTGGCTTTGCCGGCTCCATGGCCGGCGCCATGCAGTCGTCCCTCCCGCCACCGCCCAAGAGTTCCAGTTCGGGCTTTTCCTCCGGCGGCGGCTTTTCGGGCGGCGGCGGCGGCGGGGGCGGCGGCGGTGGCTGGTAGCTGCTAAACAAGGCTGTCAAAGCGCGCCAGCCATGGTGACTTTTCCGGCCGGGATTGCTAAGGCGACGGGCATCCGTTCGCTTTACCGAAAAGTCTGAGTGCCATGCCCGATCTTCTGCTTGAACTCCGCTCCGAGGAAATCCCTGCCGGCATGCAGCGCAAGGCTGCCGGCGACCTCAAGAAGCTGTTGACGGACGCGATGGTCGAGGCGGGCCTGACCTATGAGGGCGCCCGCGAATACTGGACGCCGCGCCGCCTTACGCTCGACATTCGCGGCGTCACCGCCCGCTCCGCCGATGTGCGCGAGGAAAAAAAGGGCCCGCGCACCGACGCGAACGAAAAGGCCATCGAAGGCTTTCTGCGCGCGGCGGGCCTTGCCTCCATCAGCGACGCGCATGTCCATTCCGATCCGAAGAAGGGCGATTTCTACGTCGCACATCTGGTAAAGCCCGGCCGCGCCGCCGAGGAGATCGTCGCCGATGTGATGCCCGGTATCATCCGCAATTTCCCATGGCCGCGCTCCATGCGCTCGGGCGTCGCCTCCACCCGTCCCGGCGCGTTGCGCTGGGTGCGGCCGCTGCAATCCATCGTCTGCACCTTCGGCCCTGAAAACGAGGAAACACAGGTCATCGCCTTCGAGGTGGATGGTCTGGTCGCCGGCAACGTCACCTATGGCCATCGCTTCCACGCACCGGACCCGATCACGGTCCGCCGCTTTGCCGACTATATCGAGAAGCTCGAAAAGGCGAAGGTCGTGCTGGACGCCGAACGGCGCAAGGAGATCATCGCCGCCGATGCCGGCAATCTCGCCTTTGCCAGCGGACTGGAGCTGGTCGAGGACGCGGCCCTGCTCGAGGAGGTCGCAGGCCTTGTCGAATGGCCGGTCGTTCTCATGGGCACCTTCGACGAGGGCGACCTCTCGATTCCCTCCGAAATCATTCGCCTCACCATCAAGACCAACCAGAAGTGCTTCGTCACCCGCCGCCCGGGGGAGGAGACCCTTTCCAACCACTTCATCCTCGTCTCCAACATCGAGGCAAAGGATGGCGGCAAGGAGATCGTGCACGGCAACGGCAAAGTCGTCCGCGCCCGTCTGTCCGACGCCCGCCATTTCTGGACCCGCGACCAGAGCGACCTGCCGGATCTCGAAACATTGCGCGCATCGGCCGAAAAATTCGACCTCGCTCTCGCAAAGCCGCTCGACCAGCGGATGGCGAAGCTCGATGCGCTGAACGTCACGTTCCACGCCAAGCTCGGCACCGAGGGCGAGCGCGTGCAGCGTATCCGCGCACTCGCTGCCGATCTCTGCGCCGTTACCGGCGCCGACCTCCAGCTGGTGGATCGCGCCGTCGTGCTCTCCAAAGCCGACCTGCGCACCGAAGCCGTCGGCGAGTTCCCCGAGCTTCAGGGCATCATGGGCCGCAAATACGCGCTGTTGCAGGGCGAGCCGGAGGCCGTGGCGACCGCCATTGCCGAGCATCGCAAGCCGCAAGGCCCGACCGATGTCGTGCCGACCGACCCTGTTTCGCTGACCGTGGCGCTCGCCGACAAGCTGGATACGCTTATCGGCTTCTGGGCCATCGATGAGAAGCCGACGGGTTCGAAGGATCCGTTTGCGCTGCGTCGCGCGGCTCTGGGTGTCAACCGGATGCTTCTTGAACGGAAGATCCGTACAGCGCTGATCTCGGTCTTCACGACGCACGGCCCGCGTGTCGTCGCAGATATCAAGTCGGGTGAATCCCGCACCTTTCGTGAAGAGCAGGCATCCGATCTCCTCTCCTTCTTCCACGACCGCCTGAAGGTCTATCTGCGCGATCTCGGCGCGCGCCATGACCTGATTGAAGCTGTTCTGACACCCGATGCCGACGACCTCCTGATGGTCGCCCGGCGTGTCGAGGCGCTGACCGCGTTCATTACGTCGGAGGAGGGGCTGAATCTGCTCGCCGGCACCAAGCGCGCGACGCAGCTTCTGGCGGCGGAAGAGAAGAAGGGTGCCGTCATCACCGATATGGTGGACCCTGCTCTGTTTGCCCTGCCGGCGGAAGGCGAGCTTTACGCCGCTGTCAGCACCGCGACGTCGGAAGCGGCGGAAGCCGTGGCGCGCGAGGACTTCCGGTCCGCGATGGAAGCGCTCTCGACGCTCCGCGCCCCCATCGACCACTTCTTCGCCGATGTCCTCGTCAATGACGAAAACCCGGCGATCCGGGCAAATCGTCTTGCGCTGCTCGGCCGCATCCGCGCCGCCACCGGCACGGTCGCCGACTTCTCGCGCATCGCCGGATGAGCGCAGACATGGGCGCTGCGGGCAAAATTCTCGTCAGCGCCTGCCTCATGGGCCATGCCGTCCGCTATGACGGCAAAGCGAAGCCCTTGCACCATGCCTGCCTCGATCGCTGGCAGGCGGAGGGACGGCTCGTGACGATCTGTCCGGAAATGTCCGCCGGGATGCCTGTGCCGCGTCCGCCCGCCGAGATCGCCGAAGGGCGCAGCGGCGCCGACGTGCTGTCGGGCAGGGCCCGCGTCATCGAGGCGACGGGCGGCGATGTGACGGATGGTTTCCGGCAGGCAGCGGAAAATGCGCTGAGGCTCGCGCTGGAAACCGGCTGCACGCATGCGCTGCTGATCGATGGCAGTCCATCCTGCGGCTCCCGCAGGATTTATGATGGGGGCTTTTCCGGACGCAAGCAGGACGGTGAGGGCGTTGCGGCAGCCATTCTCCGCCGCCACGGCATTCGCGTCTTCGCCGATCATGAGATCGAGGCGCTGGCTGCGGAGATCGACGGGCGCCCGATATAACGCGCATGACCCGCACAAAAAAATTGCGCCCCTGCTTCTCTCAGGGACGCAATTTTCCGCCTTTAGGTAAGGCACTTGCCCGTCAGGCCTGGAGGCCGGAGAGGGCAGGGACTGGAAGTCGCGATCAGTTTAGCCGAAGCTGAAGGGTTTGCCCATCAAAATCGTGTGAAGGCGATTCGTTCGCGACGGGAGCCGGATCGGCGACCGGTGAAGAGGTCACCGAAGCCGATGCAATGGAGACGGCTGTTGCCGCGCTGAGGGCGGCTGTCGTCATCGCCGCATCCACCGCCACGTTCATGCTGGTTTCCGCCGAGGCACCACCCCCGGCTTCACCGTCCGCCGTCGCCTGCAGGACGAGGGGAGGCGTTGCCGGCTGACCGAGTGCGATCCGGATGTCCTCGTCGGACGCCTTGCTGATGAACGTCACCGGGGAGCCACCGAGCCAGGCTTCCGCCCGTACGAGCTTCATTTCACCATGGATGTCCCTGACCTCGATCCGGTCCGTGCCGGGCGCGATATCGGGCACGACATAGGTCACTGCGCGCACATCCGGCTTGAGTGCCGGGCAAGCCGCGCACGTCAGCATCGTCACGCTTGGCGTCGCGGCCGGCGGCGTGCGGACATATTCCAGCGAGGCGGCAGAGGCTGGAAGAGGGATCAGGGCCGGGATGGCCAAGGCGATGCCGGCCAGCAGGAATCCGCGCATAGTAGTCTCCCTTGACGTTTGGGGGCACACTATCCCGCCACCGTTACGGTCCCGTCAGGAGAACTGGTAAAGTTTGAATGAACCGCATGAAAAGTGCGTTCGGGGTTACGCCAAAAGAGCCATCGCCGGTCAGCAACGGCACGCCCTCGATCAGGCGTTACGGCCGATCGCACGCCATCCGATGTCGCGCCGGCAGAAGCCGTTCTCCCAGGAAACCTTATCGACGGCGGCATAGGCGGCATCGCGGGCGGCTTCCACCGTTTCACCGATGGCGGTGACGTTCAGAACGCGCCCGCCGGTTGCCACCAACGCGCCGTTCTTCAGCGCGGTGCCGGCATGAAACACCTTCATCGTGGCATCTTCCGGCGGAAGCGCGGCGATCGGCGTGCTCTTGTCATAGGCGGCGGGATAGCCCTTGGAGGCCATCACCACGCTCAGCGCCGTCTCGTCGCGCCATTCGGCCTCAAGGCCGGCCAGCTCGCCGGTCGCGGATGCCAGGAGCAGCGGAAGCAGGTCGCTCTTCAGCCGCATCATCAGCACCTGGCACTCGGGATCGCCGAAGCGCACATTGTATTCGATCAGTTCCGGTCCCTTTTCGGTGATCATCAGGCCGGCAAAGAGCACGCCTTCGAAGGGGTGCCCGCTCTCGGCCATGCCGGCGAGCGTCGGCTCGATGATCTCGCGCATCGTGCGCTCCACCATCTCGGCGCTCATCACGGGGGCGGGGGAGTAGGCGCCCATGCCGCCGGTGTTCGGGCCGGTATCGCCTTCGCCGACACGCTTGTGATCCTGCGCGGAGCCGAGCGGCAGCGCTGTTTTGCCGTCGCAGAGGCAGAAGAAGCTCGCTTCCTCGCCATCGAGAAAGGCCTCGACCACGACTTCGGCACCCGCTGCACCGAAGGCGCCGGAGAAGCAGTCCTGCACGGCAGCCACGGCTTCCTCGACCGTCATGGCCACCGTCACGCCCTTGCCGGCCGCAAGCCCGTCCGCCTTGATGACGATCGGTGCGCCCTGTTCGTGGATATAGGCCATGGCAGGGCCGGCTTCGGTGAAGCGGCGATAGGCGCCGGTCGGAATGTCGTAGCGGGCGCAGATATCCTTGGTGAAACCCTTGGAGCCCTCGAGCTGAGCTGCCGCCTGCGAAGGGCCGAAAACGAGGATGTTTTCCGCGCGCAGCATATCGGCAAGACCCGCGACCAGCGGCGCCTCGGGGCCGACGACCACGAATTCGATGCCGGCGCTGAGGCAGAAGGACAGCACGGCCTCATGGTTCTCGACGTCGATCTCGATCAGCGTGGCGACATCCGCAATGCCGGGATTCCCGGGTGCGGCGAAAAGCTGGGTGAGGCGCGGCGACTGGGCAAGCTTCCAAGCCAGGGCATGTTCACGCCCGCCTGAACCGATCAGCAATACCTTCATCGTGTCTCGTCCTTGAAGCAACTAGGGAAGCAACCGTTCTGTTGCGGTTAAGGCTGCACTCCTTCCGGGTCAAGGAAAAACGCCTGTTATACCGTGCCGGTTCGGCTTGTCGGCAGGGAATGTACGGCAGGAATGCTGCCGCCTTTACAACAGCCGTCGCGTTCCCCGCTTGCGCGGGCCGATCATCGCGGAATGTTCTTCCTGCGGGGCCGCTGCCGTCTCACCCAGCCGGTGCAGCGCCCAGATGCCGAGTTCGTCGAGCGCCAGCGGCCTGGAGATGAGGTAGCCCTGAAAGAAGTCGCAGCCGGCGCGGGTGAGGAATTCAACCTTCCGGTCGCTGTCGATGCCCTCGCCGATGACCACCATGCCGCGCGCATGGCAGAGCGCGATCAGCGCTGTCAGGGCGGGCGAGAGATCCGGCGTCGCCATGGTTTCCACGATGGCCCGGTCGAGCTTGATCGTGTCGGCGGTATATTCGATGATCTGCTGCACGGAGGTATAGCCCGCGCCGAAGTCGTCGATGGAGATGCGGAAACCACGGCTGCGCAGCGCCTCGATATTGCGATGCAGCTGGTCGCCGAGTTTCACGGCATAGGTCTCGGTCAGCTCGATCTCGATCCGGCCCGGCGCGATGCCGTGGCGGGCGGCTTCCCGCGTGAAATGATCGCCGATGCTGCGGGAATGCAGCTCGGCGGAGGAGATGTTGATGGCCAGCACCGCCTGCGACCCGAACATGTCGCGGATCTTGCCGTAGTCGCCCATGGCACGCGAAACGACCCACCAGTCGATCTTGGTGAACTGGCCGGAGCTTTCCGCGATCGGCACGAACTCGTCCGGCGTCACCCGGCCGAGCGTCGGCGATGTCCAGCGCAGAAGCGCTTCGCAGCCGGTGACGCTGCCGGCCTGATCGACGATCGGCATGTAGACGAGGTGGAACTGCTCGTCGGGATCGAGCACGCGCAGCTCTTCCTGGATCTGGCGAACCCGGTCTCGCTTGTCCTGCAGCTCGCGCGAGAAACGGGATGACCGGTTCTTGCCGCTGGTTTTGGCCTGATACATTGCCGCGTCGGCATTGGAAATCAGCGCTGCAACGCTTTCCGCGTCTTGTGGGCAGATCGCGACACCGATGCTGGCCGTCACGGGATAGATCTTCCCCTGAACCTCGAACCCTTGCGTAAACAATGCGAGGATGGCGTCGCAGGCCTCCCGGATCGCGCCGGTGCCCGGCTCCGCCTGGACGAGCACGGCGAACTCGTCGCCCGACAGGCGTGCAAGGATGGGCTTCGGCAATGCGCGCTGCTGCATGATGGGCGCCACGGCATCACGAACCCGCGTGGCGAAAACGCGCAGCAGTTCGTCGCCGACCTCGTGCCCATGCTTGTCGTTCACGAACTTGAAGTGGTCGATATCGATGAAGAGAAGAGCGGCGCTGCCGCGCCCGGCGACGGCATCCTGCACGATCCGCCCGGCCAGCACGTTGAACCGGCTCCGGTTGAGCATGCCCGTCAGCGCGTCGGTCCACGACGCTTCCTGCACACGGCGGAGCGCGCTCGACGACTGGTCGTGCAACTTCTTGATATTCCCCGTCAACCGCCCGATTTCGCCGTCGCCGCCAGCCTCGACGATATGCTCGGTCCGCTCGTCCATGACGGCGGTCACCTGCTGGTCGAGGGCGGCGATGGGATCGGTGATGAAACGGCGGATGAGCGTGATCATGAGGCCGATGGAAACGACGCTCATGCCCACCGTGCCCGCGCCCAGCACCAGTGTCAGCTGCCACATGGCGTCCGACGCATAGGCCTCGGGAACGCGCAGCGTCAGGTGCAGTTTCGGAATGAGCGGGACGGAGGCCGACAGTTCGCCCGGCAACGCCATGGCCGGCGCTTCGGCTGTAAAAACGGGTTCCGTGCCATATTCGGTTTCCAGCGACTGAAGCATCGCCAGAAATTGATTGGGCTCGATAGCCACTTGAACCAGCAGCGCCCGGTTCTTGTTGCTCGGCAGCGCCCGGCTGAAGGTCGTGGGGTCTATGAATTCGGAATAGACGATGAGAGGCCTGCTCGTGCCCTCATGCAGGTACGTCCAGTTTCGCAGGATTTCGCCTTCGAAGAGCGCTTGCGCCAGCTTCATCTGCGCCGGACTGGCTTCGGCGAAGGGGTCGCTGCTGTTCTCGAAATAATAGCCGAGCGAGAGGTCCGGCTGGAGAATCGAGACCGAGATATAGGCCCGCATGTCGTCCGACTGCGAGCGAATGGACTCCTGAATGCGCAGTGACAGCGCATTGTTGCGGTAGCTGGCATCCGGCTCGGATATAAAGAGCCGGACCGCGTTACCCTCCAGCAGGGAGTAAAGGAAGCTGCGGCTCTGGTTGGCGTCTGCGCGGAACAGCGCCTCGGCATGGTCGAGCTGCTGGAAGATTCGCGCCCGTTCGAGCGACAGCAGTGCCCTGCTTTCCACAAGGTACACGAGGCTCGCCGCCAGGAGATATCCGGCAAGCACGATGGGAAAGATCAGGAAGACCGCGCGCTTGCCGAGGGTCACTGGAAGTTCGCCATCGCGCTGATGATCCGTCGTCGGGTCTGGATCGAGGAAACCGAAAGCTCCATCTGGTACTGGCTCCTGTTCAGGATGTCTTCCGGCGTATAGATGGCGGGGTCGTTTTTCATTGCCTCGGGAATGAGTGCGAGGGCTGCCGTGCTGGCGGTGGGCATGCCGAGCGTCTGCGCGTTCCTGGCGGCGCTTTTGGCCGAAAGGATATGGTCGAGCAGCTTCATCGCCTGCGCCTTGCGCGGGGAGGCCGATGTCACCGCAAGGCAATCGAGCCAGGAGAGCGTGCCTTCCTGCGGCACGGCATAACGCCAGACGCCCGGCGTGCCCGCCTTCTCGTTCAGAACCTTCTGATCGCCGCTATAGGCCAGCGCCATGTGGATGTCGCGCCCGTAGTCCGGATTGTCGATGGAGGTGATGACGTAGGTATAGGTCAGCACGGACGGCGCTTGCGCCTTCATCAGCTCGAAGGCCTGCTTCAGTGTCTCGCTGTCATTGGCATTGACCGATTTTCCGAGCAGAACCAGCGGCGCGATAAAGGCCTCGTTGTGATCGTCATACATCGCGATGTGCTTTTTCAGCGCAGGTGCCGGTTGCATGAGATCCTTCCATGAGGTCGGTGTGGTTGTCACCTTGTCGGAACGATAAACGATGCCCATGGTTCCCCAGAGGTATGGCGCGCCATATCCGCCGCAACGCGATGTCCAATGGGCTGCGTAATCCTTCAGCGACGGCACGCTGTCTACGCCCAGCGGCGCGAGAATGCCGCGCTTTCCGAAGAGGGCGCTGCCGTTCTCGCCAACAACGGTCAGGTCGATATTGCTGTCGGGATCGGCGAGGATCTCATCGCGGGCATCGCCGCTGTCGAAATAGATCTGTCGCACCTCGACGCCGGTCGAGGCCGTCCAGTCGTCCAGAATCGCCTGGTCGATATAGGCTTCCCAGATCAGCAGGTTCAGTGTTTCCGCCCGCGCCAGCGTCGTGCAGCTGAAAAGTCCCAGCAACAGTGCCGTCGCTGCAAGTCCCTGTTGCATCCGACTTCCCTTCCATCGTCGCGAGACAGAATAAACCGTAAAACTTGCGGAATCTTTACGGCGTTATACCGGTAAACCTGAGGGCGTCGAGAAACGAAGAGGAGTGCCGCGGTCCTTACGAAAAGACCTTGCGAAAGCGGTCCATCCCAAGGCACGGTGTTTCCGATATCCGATGTTGGCGGCAACGGCCAATGCACGATATCGACACATCGCACAGTGCCGGCCCACCGATTCGCTGGGAAGGTGGCGCCATAGGAGACATCGTCGTGAATTACCTTCTGATCAAATCCCTCCACGTCGCCACCATGGTCGCCTGGATGGGCGGCATGGTTCTCCTGTCGGCGATCCATCTCTGGCTGGCGCGGACGCAGTGTCCGCGCACCGACCGCGAGACCGCGGTCATCGCCGCCGTCAAGCGCTGGGACGGTAGCGTGACCTCGCCTGCCATGGGCCTGACCTGGCTGTTCGGCATCGTCGCGGCGTGGCAGGGCGCATGGTTCAGCGCACCGTGGCTGCATGCAAAGCTGCTTCTGGTCATCCTTCTCTCGGCGCTCCACGGCATGCTTTCGGGCGCGCTACGCCGCGCCGCCGCCGATCCTGATCGCCTACCGCCTGCCTTTGCCCGCCACGCAGGTGCCATCGTGCTCGTGACCATGCTGGTCATCGTGCTGCTGGTCATCGTCAAGCCGTTTTGAACGCTTCGTTCAAGCCGGCTTGATTGTCCCGTCCGGCCCATCAAGCCGGCTTGACCGGGTAGGAACGAGACGGCAAACAGGATGGCATGAACACACTGCCTTCCGATAGCGGGCGCGTCTTCGATGCGCCTTCGACCAACTGGGTCTACCGCATCCTGCCGCGGCCGCTCTGGCCTTATGCGCAGCTTGCCCGTTGGGACCGGCCGATCGGCTGGCAGCTGCTGATGTGGCCCTGCTTCTGGTCAGCAGCGCTGGCGTCCAATGCGGCGGCCCTGGAGGGCGCGGCTTCGGTCAGCCGCCTCGTTCTGCATCTGGCGCTGTTTCTCATCGGGTCGATTGCGATGCGTGGCGCCGGCTGCACCTATAATGATATTGTCGACGAGAAGATCGACATGGCCGTGGCCCGCACGCGCTCGCGACCCCTGCCGTCCGGCCGGGTCTCGCGCCGCAATGCGAAGCTCTTCATGGGTTTGCAGGCTTTGGTCGGCCTCGTGGTGCTGCTGCAGTTCAATCTCTTCTCGATCGTGCTGGGCATCCTGTCGCTCGGCTTCGTCGCCATCTATCCCTTCGCCAAACGTTTTACCGACTGGCCGCAGTTCTTCCTCGGCATGGCCTTCTCATGGGGTGCGGTCATGGGGTGGGCGGCGGAGTTCGGCAGCCTCTCGGCCGCGCCGGTCGTGCTCTACCTCGCCGCCATCGCATGGACGGTCGGCTACGACACCATCTATGCCTATCAGGACCGGGAAGACGACGAGCTCGTCGGCGTCCGCTCGACCGCGCGCCGCTTCGGAGAGCGCCCCAGGCCCTGGCTGGTCGCGCTCTACGGCCTTGCCGTGTTCCTGCTGGTTCTGTCTTTCGCGCTCGCGGGCGCGGGTGCGCTCGCCTATGTCGCGCTTGGCGCTGCCGCCGTCATGCTCTTCTACCAGATCCTCGTCCTCGACATTCACGATGCGGGACAATGCCTGACCCTTTTCCGCTTCAACGGCATGGTCGGCCTCATCGTGTTTGCAGGACTGGCGGCGGCCTTTCTCGTGCGACTGATGTAGCGATCTCGTTCGCCGGGAGACCCCCGTTCAGGCGGCTGGCCAGTCGTTTGCAGGGTCCGGCACGACCTCGTCCTCGCCATCGTCGCTATCCACCCGGTTCTGGTCCGCGTCCTTCAGCAATTTTTCGCGCTCGGCATCGGTCTTCGGCGCCGTGGAGGCATCGTCTGTCGTGGTCACTTTGTCGGGCGTCATGGCATCGTCCTTGTTGTCTCTGCAAACAGGCAACAGGAACGGCGGCTTGATTGTTCCTTTTTCACGCCTCGCGAAACGAGATGTCTCGACAAACAAAAAGCCGGCCGCAGGGACGGCCGACTTTCTGCACTGGAGGAGGGGCGGGAGAGATCAGCGGCGCGCGATGATCTCGGATCCGTCGATCTTCATCATCACGCCGAGGCTGCCGGTTGTCCGGCGCATCAGGAAGCGCGGGCGGCGCTTGGCGTGAAGCGAATGGCGGCGGCGTGGCACGATGGCATGGGTCTTCACGTCGCCGATATGGTTGTCGAGCGGCCGGGCGACCCCGTCGGCTTCCACCATCAGCATGGGAATGCGGTAGGCTTCCGACCAGGCGCGCCAGTCTGCGGCGATGTCCGACAGATCATGTGCGACGAGCAGGGGAACGCACAGGTCCGGATCGTCGTGATGCAGTTCCAGCGTCACCGTAACCTCGCCGTCGCCATGATCGATAGCGCGGGCGGCAACGCCCTTGAAGGCCCGTGCCGGCAGCGCGATGGAGAGCGGCAGGCCGCTCGACGGCAAAACCTTACGCATCACTGCGCCGCGCTCGTCGAGGCTGATCGTCACATTGCTCCGCGAGCCCGGCAGTGCGTAGCTGGCATGTTGCGGGAAACGCTTCGGATCGAGCCGGAGTGCGGTATCGACCCATGCAGGTTGAGAAACGGTTTTCAGCATGTCATTTCGCCCTTGTTTTACCTTTGAGAGCCGGTTTCCGGTCTTTTCTCATCGAGACGTTTTCGTCTTCTATGGAGGTCAACATAGGCGGCGGCTGTTTGAGACCGCTTAAAATTCGCGGTTAAAAAACTTTGCATTCCCCGATGGTTAGCAAAAGCCGACGCATTACGGTTTAGAACACGTCAACGCCCGCTCTCGCATTTTTCACAAAAAGCCTCGCGCAAGCAGCAACGGTCATGGTGAAGCGACATGGCCGCAGCTTGCCGGCGCGTGCCCTTCGGCGCGCCCCCAAGCCTGCGGCAGCGGCAGACGTCAAGGCAACGGGGCGGCAAATGGCATCGACCTATCTCGATTATAATCTCGTCGTTCGGGACATGAAGGAGAGCATCAACCGCGTCTCCCAGCAGAAGGTCGTTGAGCGCGATACCGAGTATTACAAGGAGAATATCGGCAAGGTCACGACCGTCGATGCCTTCCTGGATGACTACCGGCTCTATTCCTATGCCATGAAGGCGCACGGCCTGGAGGACATGACCTACGCCAAGGCGTTCATGCGCAAGGTGCTGGAAAGCGACCTCAACGACGATAACAGTTATGCCAACAAGCTGAGCGACGACCGCTATCGCAATTTCGCGATGGCCTTCAGCTTCGACAAGTCGACCACGGCGGCCCAGACCGGTGCACAGGAAGATGCGCTGATCGGTCTCTACAACGCGAATATCGCCAATGCCGATAGCGTGATGAACACCGAGGTGAACTATTTCAACGCAATGACGGCCGGCGGCAATATCGCGACCGTCGATGAGTTCCTTCAGAACGATCGCTTGCGCGAGTATGCCTTCCCGCTTTTCGGGCTTCAGCCCGACAATTTCGACTTCACACAGGTGCGCCAGGCCCTGACGAGCGACATCAGCGACCCCTCAAGCTACGTCAACACGCTGCAGCAGACCTCCGGCGATGCGCTTTCCGGACGTGGCGCGGAGATCGAGGCGGAGATCGCCAAGTATAACGAGCGTACCAAAGCCTCTCGAGAGATCGCGTCGCTGACGAACAGTCTGTTCCAGCCCGGCGCCGATCAGGCCGCGATCCAGGCGAAGGTCGCCGAGCAGGAGGCGATCTACAACGCGCTCGATGCGCAGCTTCTGCCGTTCGCCCAGACGACTGCCAAGGTTTCCGCCTTGAACTCGGAATTGTCGCAGCTGGAATATGCGGGATCGGTCGCGACCAATCTGAAGGCGATGGCGACGGCGTTTAAATTCAATGCCGACGGAACGGCGCCGGCCTCGACGCCGCTTATCAGCGACGCCGACAAGGCGTCGATGCGCGAGCTTTACTTCGCCTCCGCACCGCGCCTTACGGGCACCGGCGCGTTGATCAACAAGGATTACTTCGAGGCGCACGTCAACAATTTCACGAATGCGACGGACCTTCTTGCCGACAGCCGCATGCGCTCCTTCATCATCACGGCCTATGGCATTCCGCGAGCAACGGGAACCAGCGTCCTGAAGGCCATCATCACCAGCGACCTTAACGATCCCGCGAGCTATGCCAACACGACCGGCGGGGAGAACAACAAGGCATACAAGGCTCTGGCCGCCGGCTTCAATTTCCAACCGGACGGAACGCTGGCTGACGGTGACGTGCCCCAGACGGCGGCCCAGAGAAATGAAGCCTCTTCGAACTATATGAACCGCTACAATGACGCGGCGGATGCGGCGGACGAGTCCCTGATCTCTGCTTACAAGGCGCTGATCGGTAAGGTCGATACCATCGACAAGCTCCTCGCCGATTCCAGGGGCTTGCAGGTTGTGCTGTCAGCCTTCGGTCTTGAGAACGAAGGCAAGTCTGCGCGCGAGTTGCGCATGATCATGACGAGCGACGTGAACGACCCGAAGAGCTACGTGAACACGCTGAAGGACGACCGCTACGTCCAACTGACCAACGCCTTCAACTTCAAGGCCGACGGCAAGATCGGCGCGCCGAAGCTTGCGCAGTCGCAGTCCGAAATCCTGCAGATCTCCAAGGCTTATGTGCTCGCCAAGAGCCAGTTCGGCACCGAGAAGGACAAGACCGACGCGACGGAGGAAGCCAAATATTACGCAGCGGAGATGGAGAAGATCGCGACCCTCGACGATCTCCTGAAAAATACGCGAATGACCGACTTCATTCTGGTCGCGACCGGCATCGATCCGAAGACGGTGCCGAAGGATGAGCTGAAGAAGGTGTTCACGTCGGACCTTTCCGATCCCGAGAGCTTCATCAACACGCAGGCCGATACCCGCTACCGCGAACTCGTTGCGTCCTTCAACTTCGATGCGACCGGCAAGACGGTTCGTCCGCAGGAAAACCAGATCCAGACCCGCCGCGGTCTTCTGGAAACGCAGGACCTCTACTACAACCAGACGCTGGAAGAGCAGACGGGCGAGGACAATGCGGGCGTCCGCCTCGCGCTCTACTTTCGCCGCATGGCATCCGGTATCGGCTCCGTCTACGACATTCTCGCCGACAACGCGCTGATGCAGGTGGTGCGAACGGCCTTCAGCATCCCGGAGGAAATGAGCAGCGCCGACGTCGATGTGCAGGCGGAATACATCAAGCGCGTTCTTGAAATTCAGGATCTGCACGATCCGGAAAAGCTGGAAAAGCTGATGAAGCGATTTACCGCGCTCTACGACGTGGAGAACAACACGGACACGTCGCCGGCCCTGGCGATCTTCAACGCTTCGGCTGGAAGCAGCGGCATCAGCAGCGAATCGCTGCTCGCGATCTCGCAATTGCGCATGGGCGGCTGAGAGGGGCCAGACATGAACGTCAAGGCCTGATCTGCAGCACCTTGTCCGGGTTCATGATGCCGGCCGGGTCGAAGGCGTGCTTGATCCGCTGCATCAGGTCGATCTCGATGCCATGGCGCACCTCCGCCAGTTCGTCCCGCTTCAGCTGTCCGATGCCATGCTCGGCGGAGATGGAGCCTCCATGGGCAAGCACGATGCCGTGCACGATCGCGTTCATCTCCCGCCAGCGTTCCAGAAAGGCCTGTTTGTCCGCGCCCACGGGCTGGGAAATGTTGTAGTGGATGTTGCCGTCGCCCATATGGCCGAAGGAGCAGATCCGCGCGCCGGGGATCGCCGCTATCACGGCTGAATCGGCCTCTGCCATGAAGGCGGGAATGCTCGCGATCGGCACCGACACGTCATGCTTGATCGAACCGCCCTCCGGCCGCTGCGCCAGCGACAGGCTCTCGCGCATGTGCCAGAGCGCCTTTCGCTGCGCCTCGCTCGAAGCGACGATCGCATCGTCCACCAGCCCGTTTTCCAGTGCACCGGACAGCAGCGCCTCCATCGTGCGCTGCGCGCTTTCGGCGCTGTCGGAGCTGGAAATGTCGATCAGCACGTACCAGGGATGAACCGTCGCCATCGGGTCCGTGACGCCGGGAATGTTGCGGACCGAGAAATCGATGCCGATGCGCGGCATCAGTTCGAAGCCGGTCAATGTCTGCCCGCAGAGCGTGGATGCCCGCGTAAACAGCGCCAGAGCATCCTCGACCGTGCGAAGGCCTGCAAGCGCCACCTCGTGGCCAAGCGGCTTGGGAAACAGCCGCAGCACGGCGCCGGTGATGACGCCGAGCGTTCCCTCCGCTCCAATGAAGAGGTCGCGCAGATCGTAGCCTGTATTGTCCTTCTTCAGGCGGCGCAGCCCGTCCCAGATCTCGCCGGTCGGCAGCACCGCTTCGAGGCCGAGGCACAGCTGGCGCATGTTGCCATAGGCGAGCACTGCGGTTCCCCCCGCATTCGTCGAGAGATTGCCGCCGATCCGGCAGGAACCCTCCGAGCCGAGCGACAGCGGAAACAGCCGGTCCACCCGGTCGGCCGCCATCTGGATATCGGCGAGAATGCAACCGGCATCCGCCACGATGACATTGCCCACGGGATCGACGTCGCGGATGCGGTTCATCCGCTCGAGCGACAGGAGAATGTCGGCAGCACCGGTGCGCGGGATCTGCCCGGCCACATGGCCGGTATTGCCCGCCTGCGGCACGATCGCGACGCCGGTTTCGCTGGCAAGCTTCAGGATCGCCGAGATTTCCGCCACGCTGCCGGGCTTCAGCACCGCCGGCGTCGTGCCGCGATAGAGCCCGCGCGTTTCCACGAGATAGCGATCCTCGACGGCAGCCCCGACCTCCGCATGCCCGCCGACGAGATCGACGAAACGCTGGACAAGATCGGGTGAGGGGACGGTATTCGTCATGTCGGGCACTTTCGAAAGGGGTGTGTCATCTCAGCGGGGGGCCGCAGCGCGCTCCAGCCGGTCGCGAATGGCCTCGCCGAGGCCTTGGCTTGGAATGGCGGAAAAGGCGATCGTCCGGGCGCCCGTAGCGTCCGCCTGCTTCATATAGGAAAAGAGGTGCGCTGCTGCTTCCCGAAGATTGCCGGACGGGCTGAGATCGAGCACGATCAGCGCGTTCTCCTCGCCCGCAAGGGGCACGCCGCCAAAGCGGATCAGGGCTTCGCCCGGCCGAACATCGCTTGCATCCAGCCGGACAGTGGCACCGGGCGCGTAGTGCGAGGCGAGCATGCCGGGCGCCTCCAAAGTGGCACCGGCTGAATCCTGCCGCAAAAGCCGCTGACCGGCGACGGCCTCGATGTCGGCCGCTTCCAGTCCGCCCGGACGCAGCAGGCGTAACCGGCCGTTCTCCACCTTCACGATGGTCGATTCCAGCCCGATGCCCGCCGGTCCCGCGTCGAGAATGAGATCGATGGCGGAGCCGAGATCATCCGCCACATGCGCCGCCGTCGTCGGGCTGATGCGCCCCGAGGTGTTGGCGCTGGGCGCTGCCAGCGGCTTGCCATAGGCGGCGATGACCTCGCGCGCGAAGCCGGCCGGCATCCGCAGGCCGAGCGTGTCGAGCCCGGCCGTGGCCAGCGCATGCACGTCGCCGCCGGGCGCACGCGTCACAACAAGCGTCAGCGGCCCCGGCCAGAAAGCCTCCGCCAGACGGCGCGATACCGGATCGAGCAGGCCGTGGCGCGCAGCCATCTCCATATCGGACACATGTGAAATGAGCGGATTGAAGCGTGGCCGGCCCTTGACCTCATAGATCGAGGCGATGGCATCGGCGCGCGTCGCATCGGCCGCGAGCCCGTAGACCGTTTCCGTCGGCAGCGCGATGGGCCGCCCTCGGCCCAGCACGTCCACCGCACGCTCCAGTGCGCGCACCCGGTCAAGGGTCGTGTCGATGATCTCTGCCATGCCGTCTCGCGCTTCCGTCCGATGAGGTGGACGTCTTAGACCAAAACGGGAGTGGCTGCAAAACGTCTCAGAGCGCGCGGATGATCGTTCGCAGCGCGTCGTTGCGGGCGCCCAGCATCAGCACGTTCTTCAGGGCCGTCTTCGGGTCCTGCGTGCGGAACAGGAGCCCGCCGTCGCGAATGGTCCGGTTGATCACGAGCTTGCCCCGCTCGCGGTCGAAGTCCATCGCGACGGCGAAGTACATGCGCGAATATCCGCGGCGAACATCATCGAAGAAATGTTCGTCCTTGCCGATCTCGCAGAAGAAGTTGGCCATGTAGAACGACCAGCGGACATCGTCGTAATCCGCGAATTTGGTGCGCGCCGCCGTCACATGACAGTAGCCGAGATGCGGGCTGTCATCGAGCGTGCGGTGGAAGATCATCCTGGGAAAGCGGATCGACGCGTGAAAGCCGTTGATGCGGTCGTAGGCGAGCGTGCCTGCGGCCTCCAGCTTGCGGCCCGTCCGGTCTGCCACTTCCTTGTGCGTCAGGTAGCGCCGCGCGGCACGCGCCTCGGACGACGAACGGTTGATCCGGCCGGTGCGGAGGTAGTCCGTGTACACGCCCCCGCGTGGTTCCTTGGGAGCCTTGGCATCATCGAAGTAGCGCAGGTTGGCCATGGTCTGGTCCAGCATGGATGATCTTCCTTTTCATCGGGTTTACGGGCCCGCCATGGCGCGAGGCTTGCGTCATGGAGGCATTCGCGAGGCCTTTGGACCACGGACAAGCAGCCTGCGATGTCGCAAACGGGCAGCCGCTTGCGTTGCGGCAGTCTGACCGGAAAATCGACATCTGCTGAAAATTCACGCATCCTCTTGTTTATCTTGACGGATCAGTACGCGCGCCGTCAAAAATACCCCGCCGGCATGCGTGTCGTCTTTCTCAAATCGCGTGTCGCTTCTTGGCCTCTGAAATCGGCCGACGCGGCGTTAGATAGAGAGGCTCAAGGCGCCGGTTTCAAAGGGATCCGGACAAATTGGGAAGCCGGTCGAAACCCGGCGCTGCGCCCGCAACGGTGGTGGAGCATGAAGCCGGCGGATCCTTGTCACGGATCGGCATGGCCCAGCCCCTGAGCCCGGACACCTGTCTTGGCGATAATGTGACGGACTTTGATGTGAATGTCTTGGTGCGGCGGGTTGCCGGGTGTGAGCGAAATGCCGTCCCCGGCCATACCAGCCCTGTAGATGCCCCCTTGCGGGGTTTCGGGATGGCGACCTCTTGAAGGGGTCCGTGGTATATGCGACCTCTTGGCGAGGTCCGTGGGATAAAGGAACGGGAACATGGATTTTCGCAGCGAAGTGCTCCGCACGCTCCGGAACCGGCGCGAGACCCACAGCCTCGAGCAGGCATTCTACACGGATCCCGATCTCTACAAGCTCGACCTGGAGGAGATCTGGTACAAGGACTGGCTGTTCATCGGCCATGACTGCGAGATCCCGAAGGCCGGCAACTATTTCACCGTTCAGATCGGCGATTATCCCGTTGTCGTCACCCGTGATCGTCAGGGCGCGATCCATGCCCTTCACAATGCCTGCCGCCACCGCGGCTCGCGCGTCTGCACCCAGGCCAAGGGGGCGTCCGCCAAGCTCGTCTGTCCCTATCACCAGTGGACCTATGAACTCGACGGCAAGCTGATGTTCGCCCGTCAGATGGGCGAGGACTTCGACAAGTCCGCCCACGGGCTGAAGCCCGTCGCCTGCCAGACCATTGCCGGCTACATCTTCATCAGCCTGGCGGCCGAACCGCTGGACTTTGCGCCCGTGCGCGACATGGTCACCTCCTACCTCGCGCCGCACAATCTCAAGGACACGAAGGTCGCTTTCGAAAGCACCATCGTGGAGAAGGGCAACTGGAAGCTCGTCTGGGAAAACAACCGCGAGTGCTACCACTGCGCCAGCAACCACCCGGAGCTTTGCCGCACCTATCCCGAGGCACCGTCTGCCACGGGCGTGCAGGGCGCGAAGGACGATCCGGTCATCTCCGAGCACTGGAGCCGCTGCGAAGCCTCAGGTCTGCCGAGCGAATTCCGCATCGATCCGACGGGCCAGTTCCGCGTCGCGCGCATGCCGCTCATTCAGGATGCCGAGAGCTACACCATGTCGGGCGCCCGCGCCGTCAAGCGCCGCCTGTCGGACGCTGTGCCCCAGAGCCATATCGGTACGCTGCTGATGTTCCATTACCCCAGCACCTGGAACCATGTGCTTGCCGACCACGCCATCACCTTCCGCGTGCTGCCGCTCGGCCCCGAGCTGACGCAGGTCACAACCAAGTGGCTGGTCCACAAGGATGCGGTCGAGGGGGTCGATTACAACCTCGAGGAACTGACGCATGTCTGGACCGAGACCAACGATCAGGACCGCCAGATCGTCGAGGAAAACGCCTTCGGCATCCGCTCGCCGGTCTATGAGCCCGGTCCTTATTCGCCCGAGCACGAAGGCGGCGTCATGCAGTTCGTCGAGTGGTACACGAATTTCATGCAGGACCGCCTGACGGGCGTCCACGCGCCGCTCGTGCGCGTGGCTTGAGATGAGCGACGGCATGGTTCAGGAAACGGCTATCATATCGCCGTTCCGTCACTTCGACGAACTCCAGCCCTGGAACGATCGTCAGCATCTCCTCGAATGCATCGCGGCGACGGTCGAGGCGCCGGATGTCATGACGTTCGTGTTCAAGTCGGATCGCGACGGCTGGTTCCGCTACCTGCCGGGCCAGTTCGTCACGCTCGAAATACCGGTGACGGCCGACGATCCGGTCATGCGGACCTATACGCTATCGTCAACACCTTCGCGCCCGTTCTCCATCGCCGTCACCGTCAAGGCGCAGGCGACCTCGATCGGTACCCGCTGGATGTTCGAGAACCTGCGGCCGGGCATGACGCTGAAGGCGTTCGGTCCGCTCGGTGACTTCTCCTTCGTGCGCTATCCCGGCGAGAAGTACCTGTTCGTCTCGGCGGGTTCCGGCATCACGCCGATGATGTCGATGACGCGCTGGTTTTCCGATTGCGCGCCGCAGACCGATGTCGCCTTCGTCTCCTGCGCCCGCCGTCCGGACGATCTGCTCTTCCGGGCGGAGCTGGAGATGCTTGGCGCCGGCATGCCCAACCTGTCGCTCGGCTTCGTCGTTGAGGGTCACGAACCCCGCCATGGCTGGCACGGCCTGCGCGGTCGCATCGACGCTGCGAAGGTGGCGCTGCTGACGCCCGATTTCATGAGCCGGACGGTGTTCTGCTGCGGCCCGGAGCCCTTCATGCGCGGCGTGCGTGAGATGTTGCAGGCATCCGGCTTCGACATGGCGCGCTACCACGAGGAAAGCTTCCAGCCCGCCGCGGCGCCGAATGTCGATGAGCTCGCCGTTCGCGCCGGTGCTGGCGATGCTGCCGGCGATGCCGATACCGATCAGCCGATCGTCGCGCCCACCGTCACCTTCACCATGGCCGGAAAGGAAGCGAAATGCGTTCCCGGCCAGACCGTGCTCCAGACCGCCCGCGCCGCCGGCGTGCGCATCGGCGCGGCCTGCGAAGGCGGCCTCTGCGGCACCTGCCGTGTCATGAAGATCTCGGGCGAGGTCGAAATGAACCACAATGGCGGCATCCTCGACGAGGAAGTCGAGGAAGGCTACATCCTCGCCTGCTGCTCGCGTCCGTTGACGGATGTGCAGATCGAGGCCTGAGCGACGGGGCTGCCGGCTTCCCGGCGGCCGTTCTCACCGTGATGCGATCCGCGCCCCGCGCACGGCAATCGAGGATGTCGTCATGCTATCCACGCCACGCGGGGCCTGCGTGCCGATGCAGATCGGGCGTGAGCCGCTCGACGCCACGAGCGTGATGATGGGCGGTCCGAGCGTGGGCGCAGCGGGAGCGGGCTCCGGCGGCAGGGGCTTTTCCGGCAGCAGTTCGCCTTTCGCCCATTCCACCTTCAGTTTCGCAGCGTTTATCGGCGCCACGTTGACGTCGATGTCGGGCAGGGTTCCGCCGACCCGGTAGGGACAGCGCCGCTTGTTGCAGTTGGCGCCCGACGAAAATTGCCAGAGCGCATAGGTATCCCAGTTGCCCATGGGAAAGACGTTGCGGATGCCGGGCTTGTAGCGGGCATACCAGAGCGGCAGGCGGGAGAGGGTCGGATAGAGCCTGCGATTGTCGGCGATATGCCGTGCCGTGGAGTGATTGGTGTAGAGCATCGGATAGCGGCCCGTCCGCGTCTTGATATGCTGCGCGAAGATTTCGCCATCTTCCAGCGACATGAAGTTTTGGGGATCGATGCCCTCGATGTCGAGCACCATCAGCTCGTCGGCGGCAGGTTCGGCATAGTCGAGGAAGTGGTTGGCCTGCTCGATGGGGTTGCCCGGCCGCGCGAGGTGATAGGCGCCCCACAGCAGCCCGCTCGCCCGCGCCACCATACGCCGGGTCTGGTACAGCTCGCGGCTGACCGCATATTTCCGCCACATCGTCTTGCAGTGGGCGAACGTATCGCCCTTGTGGTCACCCGTGCAGGAAAAGCTTTCCGGCAGCCCGTCCGAGGCCTTCGAGACGAAGCCTGCAATCCGCTTGTCCTTGAGCATGTCCTGCCAGTCGACGATATTCAGTTCATAGGCATCGATGACCAGCGCCGGCTCCGGCGTTTTCCACGGCTCCAGATCGATGGCAAGGACCGGCTGCGGCGAGAACGCGGCACCAAGCGCCATCAGGATACCCAACGCCGCGGCCGTGCACCGCCCGGAAGGGGAATGCCCGAAACGGAAGTCGGTGAACGTGCCGGCAATGGTTGTGGCGATGTTTCGCATGCGCATGATGCTGCGCTCACATGGTTAACGCGGCGTTAATTTTCTCGGTCCGCGTTGCCCGTCGTCCGCAGCCGCGGGAACCAATACGCCTGCCGCCCGTTTTCCGACCAGCGGATACCGTGCCCCTCGCGGTCGTTCGATAAAAATTCCACGGAGGAAACAATGGGTCTCTTCAACGCCAAGCTCCTTTCGGCCGCCGGCCTTTCCGCAGCGCTCTTCGTGACGTCGTTCGTGCCCGTACAGGCCATGGTGCCGATCCCGGTTCAGAAGCCGGTGCAGATCGCCAATGCCGCGGAGCCCGTACAGTATCGCAACCGCGACCGGGACGACTGGCGCCGTCGCGGTATGCACCGCCGGGGTGACGCCTACTATTACAACGGCCATCGCGGATACCGTGAACGCCGCCGCGGCTACCGCGAACACAATGGCGTCTGGTTCCCGCTCGCAGCCTTCGCGACCGGCGCCATCATCGGCGGAGCCATCAACAACGACCGCCCGGTACGCGTCGGCGGCAGCCATGTGGCCTGGTGCCAGAACCGTTACCGCTCGTATCGCGCCTATGACAACACGTACCAGCCCAACAACGGCCCGCGCCGTCAGTGCAATTCGCCGTATTGATCGATTGAGTTTGCCAGTGTGAATGAGGAAAAGGCACCGCTCATACGGTGCCTTTTCTGCGTTGGGATGTCTCCGGTTAGAGTATCCCGATCCGTTTCAGGATCGTCCAGGCGAAGGCCATGGACATCACGATGAAGACGCCGGCGATGAGCGTGCCGTGAACGCCGCCGGCAAGCGGCAGGTCGCTCGTGTTCATGCCGAAGAAGCCGGTGACGAGGGTTGGTGGCAGCAGGAAGGCAGTCATCAGCGAGAGGATATAAAGGTGGCGGTTGGTCTCCGAGGAGAGCTTGCTGTCAATCTCCTCGTGTAGAAGTCGCGCCCGTTCCTGCAGCGCGAAGACGTCGCGATCGACTGTCTCCAGCCTGTCGGTCAGGCGTTCGGCGACGTCGATGAAGCCTGCGGGCACCTCGTCTTCGTCCGACGCGGCGGCGCGCCTGAGAAGAGCCAGCAGTGTTCGCAGATGCCGGTGCAGCCGGACGGCGGTGCGGCGCAACGGCGCCAGCCTCGGCTGGTCGTTGTGTCCAGCCTCACCATAAACCTCGTCCTCGATGACGTTCAGTTCTTCCGTCAGCTCCAGCACGAGGCCGATCAGGGTCCGCTGGAATTCGATGACCATCATTTCGAACAGGTCGATCGGCCGAAGGCAACGCGGGTTCTTCTCGATCGCCGCCTTCACCCGGTCGATGCTGCGCAGCGGATGCAGCCGCGTCGTCACGATGACCTTGTCCGTCACCGCGAAATGCAGCCAGCCGATGGTCTTCGTCATCTGGTCGAAGGTGCGCTCGAAATCGACCAGCGTGCCGTGAACCATGGCCTCGTCGGTGGTGATGGCAGCCTGGGTATCGTGGCTCGACAGGGTAGCCAGCGCGTCCGGCGGCAGATCGCAGATCTTCTGGATCAAGGCAGGCGTGCGCGCGTCGCTCAGCGCCAGATGGAGCCAGAGCCAGCCATCGCCTTCCGTCAGTGTCTCCAGCGGGGCATCCGCGGAAATGCGCTCGCCACGGCCCTGTCCCGGACGGAAGCGATAGGCCCAGACAAGACCGGGAATTTCAGGAGAAACAAGATTCATATGAGAATTTCCGGTCGTCGGGATCGAGCTGTATCGACCTTCTATGACAGTTTCGTTGCAAGGCAAAACGAAGCCTTGCAGCCCGCCTCGCCGGAAACAGAACGTCGCGACCAAACATGCATCTTCGGTTGACGTTTACGTAAAAATCAATAACTTGGCCGGCGGCGCAGGAGAAGACGGGTGGGCGCCGGCAAAGGCAGGAGAACCTTATGTACACATCGCCTGTGGACGACATTCTGTTCACGCTGAAGCATATCGCTGGTCTCGAAGGCGACGCGTCTGTCGATGCGGATATTGTGGAGGCTGTGATCTGGGAGGCAGGCCGCTTCTGCGACGCGACGATCGCCCCGGCAGCCGCGCGCGGCGACAGGGAAGGCTCCAAGCTCGCCAATGGCGAGGTCCGTTCGCCATCCGGCTGGGCCGAAATCTACCGCTCCTGGGCCGCTGCCGGCTGGAATGGCCTCGCCGCACCGGTGGGTGCGGGCGGGCAGGGCCTGCCGCATCGCCTGCAGATCGCCGCCATGGAAATCTGGAACGGCGGCTCGATGGCCTTCGCTCTGGCGCCGATGCTGACCGCCGGTGCCGCCGAGGCGCTTGCCGCACACGGTTCCGATGCCCTGAAGGCCCGCTTCCTGCCGAAGATGGTCTCCGGTGAGTGGACCGGCACCATGAACCTGACGGAACCCCATGCCGGCTCGGATCTGGGAACGCTGCGCACGCGCGCGGAGCGTCGCGACGACGGCACCTACCGCATCTTCGGCCAGAAGATCTACATTACCTGGGGCGAACACGACTTCACCGACAATATCGTCCACCTCGTTCTCGCCCGCCTTGCAGACGCACCGGAGGGTACGCGTGGTATCTCGCTCTTCCTAGTGCCGAAGTTCATCGTCAATGAAGACGGGACGCTGGGTGCCCGCAACGATCTCTTCTGTCACTCGATCGAGGAAAAGCTGGGCATCCACGCCTCGCCCACCTGCACCATGATTTATGGCGATGGCCGCTTCGGCGAGGAGCCGGGCGCCGTCGGCTACCTTATTGGCGAGGAGAATCGCGGTCTCGCCTGCATGTTCACCATGATGAACAATGCCCGTCTTGCAGTCGGCGCGCAGGGTGTCGCCATGGCGGAAGCCGCCACGCAAGGCGCGCTGGCCTATGCGCGGGAGCGTCGTCAGGGCAAGGCCCCCGGTGCGAATCCGGGAGCTGCCACAGCCAGCCCGATCATCGATCACCCGGATATCGCCCGCACGCTGCTGACCATGAAGGCGCTCACCCAAGGGTCCCGCGCCATTACCTATCTCTGCGCGGAGGCGGTCGATCGCGCCCACGAGGCCGAGGGCGACGCAAAGCGCCACTGGCAGGATCGTGCGGCGCTGCTCACCCCCATCGCCAAATCCTTCCCGACCGATGTCGGCGTCGAGGTCGCCTCGCTTGGTATTCAGGTCCATGGCGGCATGGGCTTCGTGGAGGAAACGGGTGCGGCCCGACTGCTGCGGGATGCACGCATCGCGCCGATCTATGAAGGCACGAACGGCATTCAGGCCATCGACCTTGTCACACGCAAGTTGCCACTCGGTAACGGTGCCCATGTCCGCGGACTGATCGATGAGCTCTCGGCCATCGCGACGGCCGTTCCCGCAGGCGAAGGAGACAAGGCCGCATGGGGCGGGACCGCCGCGCGTCTGGACAAGGCAATTGGCGCTTTGATCACCGCCACCGAATGGCTCCAGTCGGAACTTTCGGGCGGACGCCTGACGACGGCCCTTGCCGGCGCTACCGCTTATCAGCGCCTCTTCGGTCTGGTCCTCTCCGGCGTTCTTCTGGCTAAGGGTGCGGGCGTATCGGTAGACGACGGCCGTCAGGCGCAACGCATCGCGCTTGCCCGTTTCTTCGCCGAAAACCTGCTCGGAGAAACGGCCTCGCTTGCCGACGCCATCCTCCATGGCGCCGACAGCCTTGAGGCTGCGCGCATCGCGCTGAATTGAGGCCTGATATGACCAACGAGACGATCCTCATCGAAAAGCCGGATGCCGCCATTCGCGTCATTCGGCTGAACCGCCCGGAAAAGAAGAACGCCATCACCCGCGCCATGTATGTTGCGATGACGGCGGCTCTCGCAGAGGCCGAGGCGGACGACGACATCAGGGTGATCGTCTTTCTCGGCACGCCGGGCTGCTTTTCCGCGGGCAACGATATGGCGGACTTCGCCCAGATGGCGATGAGCGAAACACTGGGGACGGAAGTCCTCGGTTTCCTCCACGCGCTCGCGACCGCCTCCAAGCCGCTGGTCTCCGGCGTCGATGGTCTGGCGATCGGCATCGGCACGACGCTCAATCTGCATTGCGATCTCACCGTCATCTCCACCCGCACGCAGCTGCGGACCCCGTTCGTGGATCTGGCTCTTGTGCCCGAAGCTGCCTCCAGCCTTATCGTCCCCCGCATCATCGGCCACCAGCGCGCTTTCGCACTCCTCGCGGCCGGTCTGCCGATCACGGCCGAAGACGCTGTCGCTGCCGGCCTCGTCTGGAAAGCGGTCGCACCCGAGGTGCTGGAGGAGGAAACGCTCGCCGCCGCCGCCATGCTTGCCGCCAAGCCGCCCCAGGCGCTGCGTATCGCCCGGCAGCTCCTGCGCGGCGACACCGGCGAGATCCTCGCACGAATTGACATCGAAGCGGAGCATTTCACCGCCCGCCTGAAAAGCGCAGAAGCCCAGGCCGCCTTCATGGCCTTCCTTTCCAAGCGCTGAGTGGCGTCCGGTCCAGCAGTGTCTTGCAGTGGAGACCGCCTGGATGTATATTAGCGGAGTGGCAGCCGAAGCGGTAACTCCGGCTGCCGTTTCGCTTAGACGAGGAATGTTACCCGCACGTGGACATGCCAGCCCGTGCGGGTTTTCCTTATCTCAAGCGTGATGCTCACGGGTAGATACCCCATTCGCTTCACTCCTGTTCGACAGCAAAGCCTATGCCGAGGTCGGGGAGGCTTATCGTCCCCGACTCGCTGGCTGGCGCAGCGCTTTCTGCTTCAGCTGCGAACGGGCAAAGCGTAGCAGAACCAAATTCATTATATAAGAAATGGCTTTTATATTGCCGGAGCGCTCAACGACATGGTTCGGCGTGTCTTGCACCCGACACACAACGCTGTATATTAGCGGAGTGGCAGCCGAAGCGGTAACTCCGGCTGCCGTTTCGCTTAGATGAAGAAATGAACCCGCACGCGCATTCGCCAGCCCGTGCGGGTTTTTCTTATCTCAAGCGTGATGCTTACGGGTAGATGCCCCATTTGCCTCACTCCTGTTCGACAGCAAAGCCTATGCCGAGGTCGGGGAGGCTTATCGTCCCCGACGCGCTGGCTGGCGCAGCGCTTTCTGCTTCAGCTGCGAACGGGCAAAGCGTAGCATGGACGTGTCCGGAATATTAGGAAAATACGATGGAACATCACCGCGTCAGCGTGGCCACGGCTTCCACGTGGGACGACCAGAGAAACTGATCGACGGGGGTGACCTTCGTTACGCGGTAACCACCCTCGATAAGGATCGAGAGATCGCGTGCGAGGGTCTGCGGGTTGCACGATACCGCGACCACGGCCTTCACCGTCGAGCGCGCCAGCTCCCGACACTGGGCCTCGGCGCCGGCACGCGGCGGATCGAAGACGACGGCGTCGAAGACCTTGAGTTCGGACGTCATCATCGGCCTGCGGAAGAGATCGCGCTTTTCGATGGTGACGGGCTTTAGCCCCTGCGTGTTGCGAGCGGCGAAATCGAGCGCTTTCAGCGCCTTGTCCTCGCTTTCCACAGCATGCACGCGGCCCTTGCGGGCCATGCGCAGAGCGAAGGTGCCTGTGCCCGCGAAAAGATCGGCGACCCGCTTGGCCTTGCCGAGATGCGCCATGACCAGTTCCGCCATTGCAGCTTCCGCGACAGCACTCGCCTGCGCAAAGCCGCCGGGGGGCGGCGAGACAGCGATGCCGTCAAAGGTGATGCGGGGCTTCAGCGGCTCGACGATCGTCTCCCCGTTGACGGCGAGGCGCGCAATGCCGCGCAGCTTCAGCACGACTTCGATCGCCTGCTGCCGATGACGGTCCGACAGAGACTTGATGCCATCGACGGCCAGATCGAGCCCGGCCTCCGTCTCCAGAACGGTGATGCGAAACGGCTCGGCACTGGCGGCAAGGGCCGCCGCGACGACGCGGATCGCCGCGAGCCGCGACACGATGCCGGGGCTCGCGATGGGACATTCCGTTATGGAAACGATGTGGTGGCTTTCCGCCTGGTTGTACCCGAGCAACAGCTCCTTCTCGGTGCGTCGTGCGGTGAAAACCGTGCGCCGCCGCTCGCCGGGGCTCGCGATGACGAGGGGCGCCACCTCCGTCGCGATTCCGCGGGACCGCAGGGCGTCGATCACGATCTGTCGCTTGAATGCATGGTAGAGATCATCGCCGGCATGTTGCAGCGTGCAGCCGCCGCATGTGCCGTTCTCGCCTTCCGGGCCGAAATGGCGACAGGCCGGCGCGACACGGTCGGGTGAGGGCTCCAGCAGAGACATAACGGTGCCCTGCTGCTTGTTGACGGCCATCGTCACGCGTTCGCCGGGAAGCGTGAAAGGCACGAAGACGGGCCCGTTATCGGAGGTCACGATGCCGTCACCCTGGAGGCCGAGGCGTTCGATCGTAGCGGTTTCCGCGCTCATGTCGCGTCCTCGCCGAGATCGGCATCGTCGTCGTCATCCAGAGGCTTGCGGCCCGCAAGCAGAAACTCCTCGTTGCCGTCGCCGCCTGCAATGGGTGAGGGGATGAGGCCGAGGCTTTCCCAGCCCATGTCCTCCACGAGCCAGCGCTCGAGCTCCGCCGCCACCTCGGGTGCGGTCGAGGGATCCTTGAGAAGCCCCGCCTTGCTGACGAAATCGCGTCCGGCCTCGAACTGCGGCTTCACGAGGAGAATGCAGATCGCGCCGGGCACGGCGAGATCGAGCGCCGGTGGCAGAGCGAGCTTCAGCGAGATGAAGGACACGTCGGAGACGACCATGCCGATCTCCCGGTCCTCAAGATGTTCTTCATCGAGCACGCGCGCGTTTAGTCCCTCTATATTGGTGACGCGCGGGTCGGCTTCGAGGCGAGGGTGGAACTGCCCGTGCCCGACATCGACGGAGATGACATGGGCGGCGCCCGCATGCAGCAGCACTTCGGTGAAGCCGCCGGTGGAGGCGCCGATATCGAGGCAATCGAGTCCGTCCGGCGAAAGCCCGAAATGGTCGAGGCCGGCTTTCAGCTTCAGCGCGGCGCGCGAGACATAGGCCTGCACCGGATCGTCGATCTCGATCGTCACGTCCTCTGGAAAGGTGGAGCTCGGCTTGGTGACGACGCGGCCGTTGACCCGCACGGTTCCGCGCTGCACGGCATCGCGCGCGCGGGACCGGCTGGCGACGAGCCCGAGGTTGAGAACGAGCTGGTCGAGGCGGACGGTGGTTTTCGGTTCGTTTGACATGGCGCATGTCATGGCGTGTCAGGGCCCGGCTGACAAGCCTTTTGCGTCATGTCGAACGGATCTCGGCGTCATGACGCGCGTTTGCGAGGCGCTGATGTCAGCCTGCGGCGTCGCGGCCGACGCGCTTCTGCCCGAGAGCCCGGAAGACGGTGGAGACGATGCCGGCGCGGTCGAGGCCCGCCTGCGCATACATGGCTTCCTGCTTGCTCTGTTCCATCCAGATGTCCGGCAGCACCATCGGGCGCACCTTCAGCCCCGAATCCATCAGGCCTTCCAGCGCAAGGAATTGCAGCACGTGGCTGCCAAAGCCCCCGACGGAGCCTTCCTCGATGGTGATCAGCACCTCGTGCTCACGGGCAAGACGGCGGATGAGGTCGTGATCGAGCGGCTTTGCAAAGCGCGCATCGGCAACCGTCGTGGAAAGCCCCGAAGCATCGAGGTCTTCAGCCGCCAGCAGACAATCCGCAAGCCGCGTGCCGAAGGAGAGCAGGGCGACCTTCGTGCCTTCCTTGACGATGCGGCCCCGGCCGATCTGGAGGATCTCGCCACGGACCGGCATGTCGATGCCGACACCTTCGCCACGCGGGTAGCGGAAGGAAATCGGACCTTCGTCATAGGCCGCGGCCGTGCGCACCATGTGCTTCAACTCGGCCTCGTCGGCGGCCGCCATCACCACGAAGCCGGGCAGGGCGGCGAGGTAGGTCGTATCGAACGAGCCTGCATGCGTCGGACCATCCGCACCGACGAAACCGGCGCGGTCGATCGGGAAACGGACGGGCAGACCCTGGATCGCGACGTCATGGACGACCTGATCATAGCCGCGCTGGAGGAAGGTGGAATAAAGCGCCGCGAAGGGTTTCAGCCCCTCCGTCGCCAATCCGGCCGCAAAGGTCACCGCATGCTGCTCGGCAATGCCGACGTCGAAAATACGGGACGGATGCGCCAGCGCGAACTTGTCGAGCCCGGTGCCGGACGGCATGGCGGCGGTTACCGCCACGATGCGCTCGTCCTCGTTTGCTTCCTGTACCAGCGTCTCGGCGAAGACGGCGGTATAGGACGGCGCATTCGGCTTCGCCTTGGCCTGCGCGCCTGTGATGACGTCGAACGTGTTGACGCCGTGATACTTGTCGGCAGCGGCCTCGGCCGGAGCGTAGCCCTTGCCCTTCTGAGTCACGACGTGAATGAGCACCGGCCCGTGCGCATTGTCGCGCACATTGCGCAGCACCGGCAGCAGATGCTCGAAGGAATGCCCGTCGATGGGACCGATATGGTAGAAACCCATCTCCTCGAACAGCGTGCCGCCGGTGACGTAGCCGCGCGCATGCTCCACCGCGCGCGTAATGGCGCGGTCGACAGACTTGCCGAGATAAGCCGTCAGCTTCTTGCCAAGTTCGCGGAAGCCCATATAGGTCCGCCCGGAGGCAAGCCGCGCCAGATAGGCGCTCATGGCGCCGGTCGGCGGCGCGATGGACATGTCGTTGTCGTTGAGGATCACGATCAGCCGGGCATCGAGCGCGCCGGCATTGTTCAGGGCCTCGTAGGCCATGCCCGCCGACATTGCTCCGTCGCCGATGACGGAGATGACATTGCGCTTGACGCCCTGCAACTCGGACGCGACAGCCATGCCGAGGCCGGCCGAAATCGACGTGGAGGAATGCGCGGCACCGAAGGGGTCGTATTCGCTCTCCGCCCGACGCGTGAAGCCGGACAGTCCGTTTTCCTGACGCAGCGTGCGGATGCGGTCGCGGCGGCCGGTCAGGATCTTGTGGGGATAGCACTGATGGCCGACGTCGAAGATCAGACGGTCGTGCGGCGTGTCGAACACCTTGTGGATGGCGATGGTGAGCTCGACGACGCCGAGCCCCGCGCCAAGGTGGCCGCCTGTGCGCGACACGGCGTCGATCATTTCGGCGCGCAATTCGCCGGCAAGCTGCGGCAGGTCCTTGTCGTCGATCGCTTTGAGATCCCGCGGCAGGTTGACCTTGTCCAGAAGCGGTGTCGACGGCGGGGAGTTCGGTTGGGTCACGCTGTCCTCATACCCGCGGTCGTTGCTAGGCCGCGATAGAAATCATTCGCAAAATGGCGTCTTAATCGCAATTCGCCGGAATTGCAAAAGCCCGTTGCCGCAACATCTCATGATGGTGCATCGTCCGAAAGAGGCCATGCGGCGGTTCATCCCGTCACGGAGATCCGCTCCCGAATCTGCGTCAAGGGGCGCCGGTCAGGATACCGGAACCCCCGTCTCGATCCTACAACAAAGTTCCGGCCTTAAAGTTCGTTGCCCATGCCTTACGCACGCGCGACACGTGTGCGGCGCATCAGGGTGACGGTGGCAAGCCAGAGCACGACGCCGATGGCAAGAAGCACGCCGGCGATGAGATACTGGACGGGCTCGCGGCCGGTCCAGGGGCCGGCAAGGAAGGTGCATGTCAGCGCCCCTAGCACCGGGAAGACGGTCGGGATGCGAAAATGCTTGTGCTCCACCGTGTCCTTGCGCAGCACCAGCACCGCGATGTTGACGATGGCGAAGACGCAGAGCAGCAGCAGCGCCGTCGTGCCGCCGAGTTCAGGAACGCCGCCTGCAAAGATCAGCAGGCCGACGGCCAGCAGCGTGGTGAAACCGATGGCGATGTAGGGCGTCTGGCGCCCGTGATGCACGCGGCCGAGAATGGCGGGAATGACATCCTCTCGCGCCATGCCGTAGAGCAGACGGCTCGCCATCATCATGTTGATCAGCGCGGAGTTGGCGACGGCCAGCATGGTGATGACGCCGAAGATACTGATGGGGAAACCGGGCGCGCCTGCCTGCACGACCTTCAGGAGCGGAGTTTCGCCTTCGCTCAGTTCGCCGGCCGGCACGAGCGTGATCGCGGCGATGGAGACGAGCACGTAGATCACTCCGGTGATGAGCAGGCCGGTCAGGAGGACCTTCGGAAAGATCCGGCTCGGGTCCTTGCACTCCTCGGCCATGTTGACCGAATCCTCGAAGCCCACCATGGCGAAGAAGGCAAGCGTGGTGGCCGCGATGACCGACCAGAACACGCCGCTGTCACCGGCCGGCGTAAACGTCGTGACGCGCGACACGTCGCCCTGGCCGTGAAAGATCGCCCAGAAGCCGATACCGATGATGATGAGAAGGCCCGTCAGCTCGATCATGGTCAGGCCGACATTGAGCTTCACGCTCTCCCCGACGCCGCGAAAGTTGATGGCGGCAACGAGCGCAAGAAACAGGACCGCGATCAGCACCACCATGGCATTGCCGACGTCGAGCCCGAGCGCTGCCGTGAAATTGGCAGAGAATGCCCGCGCCGCCGTGGAGGCCGAGGTGATGCCCGACGACATGACCGCGAAGGCGACGATGAAGGTCAGGAAATGCACGCCGAATGCCTTGTGCGTATAAAGTGCCGCGCCGGCCGCCTTCGGATATTTCGTGACGAGTTCGAGGTAGCTGAAGGCGGTCAGCAGCGCGACCGCGAAGGCGATGAGGAAGGGAAGCCAGACGATGCCGCCGACCTTCGCCGCAACCTGTCCCGTCAGCGCATAGATGCCGGTGCCGAGGATGTCGCCGATGATGAAAAGCAGCAGGAGACCCGGCCCCATCACGCGCTTCAGTTCAGCTTGGCTCCCGCTCTTCTCCTGCATCGTCATGGCAACGCCCCTTCTCCCGTGGATCTTCTTCCGATGGACATAGCTCTGGGGATGTCGAAGGAAAGATGCATCCGGCGTGGACGAAGGAGATTCTGGTTCGTCCCTGGGTTGCGCGATGACCGGGAATTCGCCGATCGATTCACTGCGACGCAGATCTGGAAGCCGTACCTTCCGAATGCGGAATGGGTCACTGTTTCCGGCAATCGCCTCAGCATGATCGTCGCGCGCAACGCCCGCAAGTTTGCAACCCCGCTCGACCAGCATCTGCGGCCAGCACCGGCATCGATGCCGGAGGTGTTGCAAGGATCGTCGCCGGATGGGCCCTCGGACTCGGAAAGCGTCGCGGCCTGATCAGCTGCCGTCGAGCGGCTCGACGCCCTGCGGCTTGCCCGCGCGGTCGAGACGGATCTTCTCGATGCGGTTTTCCGCCGCGTTCAGCAAGGCCTCGCAATGTTTCTTCAGCGCTTCGCCCCGTTCGTAGAATTCGATCGACCGGTCTAGCGCGACGTCGCCGCGCTCCAGCGCCGAAACGATCGACTCCAGTTCCTCCACCGCGCGCTCGAACGACAGAGAAGCCACATCAGCAGGGGCTGCCGGGTTGGCCGGGCCACCGGCGGGTGGTTGGGTGCGTGTCTCGTTTGCCATTGCGGTCATCCCCTCATCAGGCGCTGGATATGCAGGCCCGCCGATTCGGCAAGCCCCACGAGGTCATAGCCGCCTTCGAGCAGGCTGACGATCCGGTTGCCGGCATGCTTTCCCGCAACGTCCAGCAACCGGCCGGTCGCCCAGTCGAAATCATCGCCGACAAGGTTGATCTGCGCCAGCGGATCGCGATGATGGGCATCGAAGCCTGCGGAGATGATGATGAGGTCCGGCTGGAACCGCTCGAGGGCCGGCAGAACACGCGACTTGAACGCCTCGCGAAAATGCTCGCTGCCGGTATCGGGAGAGAGCGGCGCATTGACGATCGTGTTGTGGATGCCGGTCTCGTCCTTCGCTCCCGTGCCGGGATAAAGCGGCATCTGGTGCGTCGAGCAGAAGAGAACGGAAGCGTCGTCGTAGAAGATATCCTGCGTGCCGTTGCCGTGGTGCACATCCCAGTCCACGATCGCCACACGCTCGGCGCCGTGGACGCGCTGGGCATGGCGCGCGGCGATGGCGGCATTGTTGAAAAAGCAGAAGCCCATGGCCTTCGTCTTCTCGGCATGGTGTCCGGGCGGACGGGAGGCCACGAAGACATTGTCGGCTTTGCCGGCAAAAACCGCATCCACCGCCGCCACCGCGCCGCCGATGCCGGTCAGCGCCGCTTGCAGGCTGGCGGGGCTTGCATGCGTATCCGCCTCGAAACTGTTGATGCCCTCTTCGGGGATCACCGACATCACGGCGCGCAGGTGCTCTTCAGGGTGGGCGAGCAGCACCAGATCCTCGTTGCCCTGCGGCGCCTGAACGCGAACGAGATCGGAAAACCGCTCGTGCTCCAGCGCCAGATTGAGCGCCCGCAGCCGGTCCGGCCGCTCGGGGTGGCCCTCCGGCACCTGATGCTCGAGGAAGATGGGGTTTTCGTAGAGGATGGTTGTCATGCAAGGCAAGCTAGAGCGGCAAGAGGGCAGGGTCCAGCGCTCCGCCGGCTTTTCCCCCGCCCGTTATCGATCCAGTCCGACTCAGGTCCGCTGCGGCAGCAGGGGATAGCCCACGAGCACGGCACGCGCCGCAAGCGACGCGATACCGGCCTTGATCAGGTCGCCCGGAAGGAAAGCGGCGTTTGCCGAGAGGGCAGTCACGAAGCCCATGCCCGTGTTGATGGCAAGCCAGATCGTGCCCAGAAGGTAGACGACGCCGATGCCGCCAATGATCGAGGCGAGGAAGAAACCGGCGATCTGCCGGGCGCCGCTCTGGGATTCGCGCACGATCCGCTCGGCGACGAGGCCGGTGGCGAAGGTGCCCAGGACCCAGCCGGCGATGTAACCGGCCGTCGGTCCGGCCAGGACGGCGAGACCGCCGCGGCCGCCCGACAGGACCGGCAGGCCGACGGCCACCATGAGGATGAGGAGGAGATAGGCGAGCGCGCCACGCTTGGCACCGATGATGCAGCCGGCCAGCATGACGCCCATGGACTGCGCGGTCATCGGCACCGGCACGAAGGCGAGCGTGATCGGCGGGATGACGCCGAGGACGATGATGATGGCGGTAAACAAAGCGGTGAGAACCAGGTCGCGAGTCGACATTCGCCTCTCCTTTCACGAGTTGCTGATAGAGCCCGATTAGTGACGTCGCAGCCCGCGTGCGTCAATGGCCATGGCAATCATGTCGGCATCTTTCAGCGTGAGGATGATGAGCGGCGCGAGCATCTTGAGGGCGCGCACGGGCAGCCCCCGCGCCGCATGCGCTTCCCGCAGGCTTTCGTAGCGCGTCGATATTTCCGGTACGAAGCGCAGCACAAGCCCCAGTGCCAGCCCGATATCCGCGGCATTCACAAGCCCGAGCCGCTCGAACGGCATCATGAGCCGGGTGATCTCCTCCATGAAATCGCCGACCTCCGTCGTGGCCGTGATAGTGGCGGCAAGAAGGATGAGCGTGGCGAACCGGAGGAAGACGACAAGCCCGTGAACCGGCGTCTCGAAGAAGGCTGTCGCACCCGCCACAACGGCGATGGAGACGAGCGGCCAGGCAAGGCGCGACACGGCTTCGGAAAACGACACGCCCACCGTGGCGAAAAGAAGCGCCGAGAGCACCATCGCTCCGCCGAGAACGAGCGGATCGTCTGTCAGGAAAAGCGCGAGGCTGGCGATGAACAGCCCCGCAAGCTTCATGCGCACCGATAGCCTGTGGAGCGGCGTCGCGCCCTCGACATGCAGGCTCTTCAGCACAGCGCCACCGCCTCGTAGGTTCTTATGACATCCCCCGGCGCGCCATCGGCGATCAGGCGCCCTTCGTGAAACAGGAGCACGCGCTCGAAGCTCTCGATCAACGAAAGGTCATGGCTGACGACGATGGCCGCCTCGTCAAGGCCCGCCAGCGTGTCGATCACCCGCTTCCGGTTCTTGAGGTCCAGCTGGTTGGTCGGCTCGTCGAGAATGAGGATGCCGGGCTCGGTCACGAGCACGCTCGCCATGGCAACCAGCTGCGTCTCGCCACCGGACAGCGCATGCACCCGCCGCCGGGCCAGATGATCGATACCGAAGCGCATGAGAATGGCCTCGACGCGCGCGGCAACCTCCGCTTTGTCAACGCCGCGGCTCTTCAGGCCGAGCGCGATATCGTCGGCGACGATCGGCAGGATCAGCTGGTTCTGCGGGTTCTGGAAGATGAAGCCGACGGTGCCGAGCACCGCCGGGCCGTCCGCCACCGTGTCCAGCCCGTTCACCGTCACGCGGCCCCCGCTCGGCTTGACAAGGCCGTTGATGCATCGCGCAAAGGTGGTCTTGCCCGAGCCGTTCAGCCCGATGACGCCGATCCGCCGCTCGGTCAGATCGAGGTCGAGTGGATGAAGTGCGACGGTTTCGCCATAACGGACGCTGCAATCGGCAAAGCGGATCTCCAATCCCGTCTCCTTGGATGTATCGGCTGATCGTCGGGTCATAGGCGAAGACAGGGGAAAGGCAAAGCGGGAGTTGATTCTTCTCCAGAACAAAGCATGATCAAAAACATGACGATTCTCGTATCCAACCGCGATGCCCGCCGCATCTTCCTCAACGTCCAGGGGCTGGCCTCGTCGCCCAACCGGGCGCTGACGAAGGCCGGTCTGCTCGATCTCATCACGAAGATCGGCTTTGTGCAGGTGGACAGCATCTCCACGGTGGAGCGTGCCCACCACATGATCCTCCACGCCCGCAACCAGACCTACCGGCGGGAGCATCTGACAGCGCTTCTGGAAAAGGACGGCGCGCTGTTCGAACACTGGACGCACGACGCCTCGATCATCCCCAGCGCCTTCTTCGTCTACTGGAAGCATCGCTTCGCCCGCGAAAGCGAGACGCTTGTGGAGCGCTGGCGCAAATGGCGGGAGGCCGGGTTCGAGGATGTGTTCGACGAGACGCTGAAGCAGATCACCGAGACCGGCCGCGTGCTGGCACGCGATTTCAAGTACGAGGACCGCACCTCCGGCGGCTGGTGGAACTGGCATCCCTCCAAGACCGCGCTCGAATATCTCTGGCGCACCGGCAAGCTCGCCATCGCCGGCCGCGACAGCTTTCAGAAGATCTATGATCTCACCGAGCGCGTCATCCCCGAGCCGTATCGCACGGAGGAGGTGAGCCGGGAGGCCTTCATTGACTGGTGCTGCCGCGCCGCGCTGGACCGCCTGGGCTTTGCCACCCACGGCGAACTCGCCGCCTTTTTCGCGCTGATCTCCCCGGAGGACGCACGCCAGTGGGTGCTGTCCCATGCGGACGAGTTACGGTCGGTCGTGATCGAGCCCGCCGACGGCAGCCGGCCGCGCGCCGCCCACGCGCTCGCCGGCTTCCCCGAAACGCTTGGCGAACTGGAGGAACCGCCGGCACGCCTGCGCGTCCTCAGCCCGTTCGATCCGCTCCTGCGGGATCGCGCCCGCACCGAACGCCTGTTCGGCTTCAATTATCGCATCGAGATCTTCGTGCCCGAGCCGAAGCGCCAATATGGCTACTACGTCTTCCCGCTTCTGGAAGGCGACCGCCTCATCGGCCGCATCGACATGAAGGCCCATCGCAAGGCGGGCGTGCTGGAGGTCAAGCGCCTCTGGTGGGAAGAAGGCATTCGGACATCGTCGGGCCGGGATGCACGCCTCGAAGCCGAACTCGTCCGCATCGCCCGCTTTGCCGGTGTCGAGCAGGTGGTGTGGCTGGAGGGCGCGCGGGGGTAGAGAGGCGTTTTATTTCAGCCGTGCCTGTTGTACGATGCGCAGGCGCACGTATGATGGGGTCCAAGCTAAGGATCGAAGATGAAGCCGTCCGCCGCCGTTGAGCAACACCGCGAAGCCATTCACGCACTCGTGCGCCGTTTTCGGCTGTCAAACCCTCGACTTGTCGGCGCTGCCGCCGGACAGGCGGACTTCGAAAGCGATGAAATCGAGTTTCTGGTCGATGATCGTCCGGGCACGACGCTTCTGGATCTTGGCGGGCTTCAGATCGAGCTTGAGGATCTTTTTGGCGTGGAAGTGCATGTGCTGACGCCGGGAGGACTGCCGGAAAAGCAGCGCGCAAAGGTTCTGAACGAAGCTCTACCTGTATGAAGGTTGCAAGTCTGGTTGAGCATCTCCTGCTAATGCAGGAAATGGCTCACGACGCCGAGGAGTTTTGTGAAAGTCTCGATTGCGCACAATTTCTGGCGGACAGGAAAACACAGCAGGCCTGCATTCTCAATCTGCTTATCATGGGAGAGTGTTCGTCCAGGATACTGAAAGAACAGCCCGCCTTCGCCGACTTTTCCCCTTATATTCCCCATCGCAACATGAAGGGAATGAGAAACCATATCGCGCATGGTTTCTCCACATTGAATCTTGAGACGATCTGGGCAACGCTCGATCAGTTTCTACCGAATGTGATCGCAGTGCTCCCCGCAGCGATCGAGGCAGCTGTCAGATACGAAAACGATCTCTGAAGCTGTCCCTGTATGGACTACAAAATCACCGTCTCCGAAATCTCGATCCCGAACCCTTCCAGCCCGACATAATGACGCTCGCGCGTGGAGAGGAGCTTGATCGAGGAGATGCCGAGGTCTTTCAGGATCTGGGCGCCGAGGCCGATTTCGAGCCATTCGCTGTCGCGGGCCTGGGCTTCGCTGTGGCCTTCGCGGTCCTGCATGGCCTTGCGCGCCGTCTGCGAGGCGCCAACGCCGACAGAGCCTTCTCTGAGATAGACGACGACGCCGCGGCCGTAGTCGGAGATGCGCTGAAGGATGCGATCGAGCTGGTTGTCCTTGCCGAAGACGTCGGCGCCGACGTTTTCCAGATGCAGCCGCACGGGGATATCGACGCCATCGCGGATATCGCCGAAGACGACGGCGAGGTGCTGCATCGGGTCCCAGGGCAGCGAGAAGGCGTGACCCTTGGCCATGCCGAACGGCGTCTCGATGTCGAAAACATCGCCACGGTCGATCAGCGTCTCCTTGCGCTGGCGATAGGCGATGAGGTCGGCAACGGAGAGCTGCTTGAGGCCGTGCGCTTGCGCAAAGGCCGCGACTTCGGGACCGCGCATGACCGTGCCGTTGTCGTTGACGAGTTCGGAAATCACGCCGATCAGGGGCAGGCTGGCGAGCTTGCAGAGATCGACGGCTGCTTCCGTATGGCCGGAGCGCATGAGCACGCCCCCTTCGCGTGATACCAGGGGGAAGATATGGCCCGGCCGGACGAAATCCGCAGCCCCGGCATTGGGATTGGCGAGGTTACGAACGGTCAGCGTCCGGTCGTCGGCCGAGATGCCGGTCGTCGTGCCATGCTTGAAATCGACGCTGACGGTGAAGGCCGTGGTGTGGGCGCTGTCATTGTCGGCCACCATGGCGTTGAGGTTCAACCGTTTGGCCTCTTCCTTGGGCATCGGCGCGCACACGATGCCGGAGGTGTGGCGCACGATGAAGGCCATCTTCTCCGCCGTGCAGTGAACGGCGGCGACGATCAGGTCGCCCTCGTTCTCGCGGCCGTCATCATCGGTGACGACGACGATTTCGCCGGCCTCGAAGGCCCGGATGGCATCGACGACGCGCTTCTGGTCGAAGGACATGGATGGGATCCTCTCGTTTCGCAAGGCCGCTCGGGCCGCATGGTCTTGTCGGCCGGTCGGCCCTTTTATCAATCGAGGCGGCCCGTCTGGCCACGGTCGCGCAGGTAGTGGTCGGCGATCGCGCAGGCGACCATGGCCTCGCCGATCGGCACGGCGCGGATTCCGACGCAGGGGTCATGGCGGCCCTTGGTGCGGACATCCACCTCCTGACCGTCGGCGTCGATGGAGCGGCGCTCGGTCAGGATGGACGAGGTCGGCTTGATCGCGAAACGGGCGACGACGGGCTGCCCGGTCGCTATGCCGCCGAGAATGCCGCCGGCGTTATTGGAAAGGAACACAGGCTTGCCATCGGGGCCGATCCGCATTTCGTCAGCATTTTCCTCGCCGGTGATTCCGGCAGCCTCGAAACCATTGCCGATCTCCACGCCCTTGACCGCATTGATCGACATCAGGTTCGAGGCGATGTCCTGGTCGAGCTTGGCATAGATCGGCGCGCCAATGCCGGCCGGCACGCCTTCCGCCACCACTTCGATGATGGCGCCGACCGACGAGCCTGCCTTGCGAATGCCGTCGAGATACGCTTCCCATACGGGAACGATGGCCGGGTCCGGTGCGAAGAACGGATTGTTGCCGACCTCCGACCAGTCCCAGTTCGCCCGGTCGATTCTGTGCTGGCCGATCTGCACGAGTGCCGCGCGCACGGTCAGGCCCGGCACCACGCGCCGCGCCAGTCCGCCGGCCGCCACTCTCGCTGCCGTCTCGCGGGCAGAAGAACGCCCGCCGCCGCGATAGTCGCGAATGCCGTATTTCAGGTCGTAGGTGAAGTCGGCATGGCCCGGCCGGTAGCGCCGGGCGATCTCGCCGTAATCCTTGGAGCGCTGGTCGGTGTTCTCGATCAGCATGGAGATGGGGGTGCCCGTCGTGATCAGCGTCTCGCCGTCCGCATCCGGCATCACCCCGGAGAGCACCCGCACCAGATCGTCCTCGCGCCGCTGGGTGACGAAGCGCGACTGGCCGGGCTTGCGCTTGTCCATCCACGCCTGAAGCTCGGTCAAGGTGAAGCGAATGCCGGGAGGGCAGCCATCCACGACGCAACCGAGCGCCGTGCCGTGGCTTTCGCCCCATGTGGTGACACGGAAAAGATGACCGAACGTATTATGCGACATGCTGCGGCAACCATTGTCTGCTGCGGGCGGCCCCGACTGGCGGCACCCGTTCTCTGGCCGACACTCTTACTGCATAAGTTGCGCTGCGGAAACGCTTTAAGCAGAAAAACAAGGGCGCCGCTACCTTCGGTTCATGAGGCGAGTTGCCATTTCCCCGCCGCGAGATCCGCAAGCCCGTCGGCTGGCAGCGGCCTGGAGAAGGCGTAGCCCTGCAGGATGTCGCAGCCAAGGACGGCGAGCATTTCGGCATGCTCCAGCGTCTCCACGCCTTCCGCCACGGTCCCGATGCCCAGCGACCGGCCGATCTCGATGATCGCGCGCACCAGCGCCTGCTCGCGCGGGGCATGGGGGATGGGGGAGACCAGTTGCCGGTCGATCTTCAGCCGCTTCGGCTTGATTTTCAACAGGCTGACGATCGAGGTGTGGCCGGTTCCGAAATCGTCCAGTTCGATATCGATACCGAGCGCGACGATGCCGGCGATGTTGGCGGTGATGATCTCGTCGTCACCATCGAGGAAAATCGCTTCCACGAGTTCGAAACAAAGCTGCCCCGGCGCGAAGGCGAGGCCTGCGAGCGAGGCGAGCAGCGTCTCGTCCCGCAGCCGCCGTGCCGAAACGTTGACGGAGACGCGCGGGATGCGGATGCCGGCGGCTGTCCAGTGCATCAGGTCGATCAGCGCCCGCTCCATGACGATCTGGTCGAGCGCGGCCACGACATTCAGGTCCTCGGCGATCGACAGGAACCTGTCCGGCGTCAGCACGCCGTCACGCGGATGGTTCCAGCGGATCAGCGCCTCGACCCCGCAAAGCTGCAGCGTTTCCGCATCGAATTGCGGCTGATACCAGGCCGTGAATTCGCCGCGCTCGATGCCTTCGAGGATTTCGTCGGCAATGCGCTTGCTGTTGACGATCTCCGACTGGAGGGCCTCGCTGAAGAATTCGTACCGGTTGCGGCCCCTCTCCTTGGCACGGTAGAGCGCGATATCGGCATTGACCATAAGCCGCCCGAGATCGGCGTCCGTACTGCTACCGACGGCAATTCCGACACTGACGCCGAAGCGACAGGAGAAGCCTTCGTGGTCGACGGGCTGGCGCATCCGGGCGATGATCCGGTCGGAGAGCGCTTCGAGCTGCCCTGCAACCGGGTTCGGCACGAGAACGACGAACTCGTCTCCGCCGATCCGCGCGACCAGATCGTCGGCGCCGGCTTCCGTTTTGAGAACCCGCGAGGCATGGACCAGCATGGCATCGCCTGCGGCATGGCCGAGCGTATCGTTGATCTGCTTGAAGCGGTCGAGGTCGAGATGCAGCAGTGCCACATCGGTGGCGCGCCCGGGTTCCCGGTCGAGAAGAGCGGCGAGAGCGGCATCGAGCATGCGCCGGTTGCCGAGCCCGGTCAGGGGGTCGTGAAGCGCATTGTGCTCGATCCGGTCCTTGGCGGCCGCAAGCTCCGCCGTCTGCGCCTCGGCAAGCGCCTTGGCCTCCATCATCGCGTTCGTCAGGCGCACGTCCTCGGTAATGTCCCAGCTGAGGCCGGTCACTGTCTTGCGGTGGTCGAGCCCCATATTGACCGAGCCGATGTGGCGGATATGGCGCGTGCCCGTGGGCAGCACCACGCGGTAGTCCGTCTGGTACGGCTCGAGAAACATCACCGTATTGTTCAGCACTTCTTCCGCGTGCGGCAGGTCGTCGGGATGGATGTTCGTCTTCCAGGCCATCTGTCCCGGTGCGCCACTGCGCGGCGCAAGACCGTGAAGGCTGTACATCCGGTCGTCCCAGGTGCGCAGCCTTGTCTCGAGGTCGATCTCCCACACACCGAAACTGGAGCATTCGAGCGCCAGATTGAGCCGCCGCGACATGGCCAGGAATTCCCGGTTACGGCGGTCGAGCGCGCTGATGGCGCGTCGGCGCTCCCCCATCAGCCCGAATGTCAGGACAATCGGCACGATCACGATCATGGCGCAGGCCATGATCGTCCACGCGATTTCCTGCTGGTTGCCGGGCGGCTGGTCGAAGCCGCCGAGGGGCGCGCCCGCAAGCTGCCATGTGCCTCCCGGCAGTGATACCTCCTGCAGCACGGCGTCGGCATGAAACGTCGAATTCTTGCCGAAGAAGGCATCGCCGATCTCGGCGCGATTGGAAACGTCGCGAATGCTGAGCGTGATCGTCGTGTTTCTGCCGGTGGCCACCGCGCCGCCTCCGGTCTTGGCCATGAGGTCCGCGCCGAGATAAACGGCGCTTTCATCGATCACGGCTTCGACGAAACCCCAGAGAACAGGCTGGCCGTGTGGGCTGGAGAAAACGGGGAGGTAGACGTCGAAACCGGTGGAGCCGTCGGGAAGCACCAGCAAACTGCCGATGGCCGCGTTCCCATGGGCCTGCGCCCGCTGTAGTGCGGTGCGTTGGGAATAGAACCTGTCGAGCCGCGTGCCCGCCATCCGGGCATGCTCCATGGATGGCATGACCCGGGAAATAACACCGCCGGGCGCAAGGCTGATGCGGCGGATGCCGGGATTGCGCTCCATGATCTTTGTGGCGAGTGCGGCGAAGTGGGCCGGCGGAATGTCGCCGTCGAGCGCGATATCGTTCGCCAGCCCTGCAAGAGCGATCGTGTTCCGGTCGATGTTCGCCTGGATCTGTGCCTCGACGAGGCGCAGCGTGCTCTGGACGTCGCTTCTCAGGGATGCCTGGAAATTCGCACTGTTCTGCGTCTGGTAGACATGCCCGGCTGCCAGAAGGATCAGCGTGGCCACGAGGGACGGGATGAGGGACGAGCGGGTGAAGCGCACCAAGATCGACGCCCTGGCACGAACAGCGTCCCCGATTCCCGCCATGTGACCCCATTCCCTCTGCGCTTGCCCAACATGTGAACTCGCCCGAAGGTAGTGACCGAAGATTAAGATCGTCTTATTTTCGAGGCATGCGACCGGTTGCAGAGGACGGCGCGTCGTCAATCCTCTGTTAACCATGTTTGCGCGAACCCGGTTCGCCGTCACATGCTCATCGGATTGTCACAAGGTTGGTGAATTTTTGCCACAATCGGCGCCCAAAAACTGCATCATATTCGAACAGTGAATCAAACAGCCAAGAGGGAGACACAGATGCGTTTCGTCGTTGCGACATTGATGGCGACCGCCAGTTTCTTCTCGCCTCTCGCGGCTTTTGCCGATAGCGCCGATATCGAAGCGACGATCACGGGCATCGACACCGACAGGCTCAGCCTCTCGCTGGATGACGGAAAGAGCTATCAGGCACCCGAGGAATTCAATTTTGAAGGCCTGAAGGCCGGCGTCAAGGTCGTCGTGTTCTACACGGAAGTGGACGGCAAGCGCGTCATCAACGATCTCGAAGTCGTTCAGTAAGGCATTTTCCGCTTCATTCCTCCCGTCATGCTCGGGCTTGTCCCGAGCATCCGCCGCGCTGCCCGCGATCCAGAGGATCATAGACCTTGCGGCATTTGCGGGGACGACATCAGATGCTCGGGACAGGCCCGAGCATGACGAAGGTGGTGGCGAACGGTTACCCAAAATCCATGCCGGGCATTGATTGACCATAAACCCTATGGACACGCGCCCGGTTTGCCGGCCACCGTTCTGCCCACGGAGATAACCGTTTCAGACCCAGCCGACCGTGCCGTTCTCGATCTTCAGAATCCGGTCCTGCGGAATGGCCCCCATCGAGGCCTCCTCGGGGGCCATGGCGCCGAGCAGCTTGAAGACGCTGCGAATGACACCGCCATGGCTGACGCAGACGGTGGGAACCGTGACGTCCTTCATCCACGACGCGATGCGCCATGAGAGGATCTCGTAGCTTTCCGCGTCGTCGCCGGGGGGTATGAAGTCCCACTTGGAGGCTTCCCGCTCGGCGACCCGCTCCGGGACGCTCGCCTCCAGCTCTTCCAGCGTGAAGCCCTCCCAGTCGCCGAAGGAAACCTCCTTCAGCCGGTCGTCTGTCCGATAAGCAGTGGCGTCCAGCCCCATCGCGCCGCGCAAAAGCTCCATGGTCTCGCGCGTCCGTCCGAGCGGGCTTGCCACGTAATCGAACGAGGTGGCTTGCGTGCCGAGAATCTGCGCCAGCGCCCGGCCATTGCCGCGCGCCTGATCGCGACCCGTGTCGTTCAGCGGAATGTCCTTCTGGCCCTGCATGCGAATTTCCGCATTCCAGTCGGTCTGGCCGTGGCGGATCATGTAGATCAACATGGGAAATGCCTTCTGCGGGGGAGGGCGCGATGCGCACCCCCGGCCAAGCCGGATCGAACCGGCTCCGTGGCAATGCGCGATCGATAAGAGGGGAGGTCAGTCCTTGACGACGGCAATATCCGGCGCATCGACGGCCTTCATGCCGACGACATGGTAACCGCTGTCGGCATGGTGCACTTCACCGGTGACCGAGCGCGACAGGTCCGACAGCATATACAGGCCGACATCGCCGACCTCGTCGATCGTCACGGTGCGGCGCAGCGGCGCGTTATACTCGTTCCACTTCAGGATGTAGCGGAAGTCGCCGATGCCGGAGGCTGCCAGCGTCTTGATCGGGCCGGCGGAGATCGCGTTGACGCGGATGTTCTTCGGGCCGAGATCGACCGCGAGATACTTTACGCTGGCTTCCAGCGCGGCCTTGGCGACGCCCATGACGTTGTAGTTCGGCATGACCTTTTCGGCGCCGTAATAGGTCATGGTCAGCAGCGAGCCGCCGTCCGTCATCAGCTTTTCCGCGCGGCGCGCGACCGAGGTGAAGGAGTAGACCGAGATCTGCATGGTCTTGGCGAAGTTGTCGGGCGAGGTGTCGACATAGCGGCCGGTCAGTTCGTCCTTGTCGGAAAAGCCGATGGCGTGGACGACGAAGTCGATCTTGCCCCAGGTCTTCTCGATATGGTCGAAAACGGCGTCGATGCTGGCCTCGTCGGACACGTCGCAATGGCCGGCGAGAATGCCGCCGAGTTCGGCCGCCAGCGGCTCCACGCGCTTCTTCAGGGCGTCGCCCTGGTAGGTGAAGGCGATTTCGGCACCCTGCGCATGGATCGCCTTGGCAATGCCCCAGGCGATCGACCTGTTATTGGCGACGCCCATGATCACGCCGCGCTTTCCACTCATCAAACCGGATGTTTGCGCCATCGTGTCTGCCCCTGAATGCCTCTGGATCGGACCGGCCAGGCGCCAGCCGAAATCATGCTTGAAAAAGATACTGCCCCGATCGCTGCCGCACCCGCGCGTCTGCGAGGGGCGATCCGGTTCGCGAGGCCTCGCTATGGCATAGGCTTACAAGGCGTTCAAGCTTGGGGAGGATCAGGAACTGTTAGGACCGGTAACAAACGGTCAGTGTCCACTGTGAATGTCGCATCTTCGTCATGAACGGGGGTGATTTTCACACGCACAGTGCGTGAAGGGCGACGGGAAGGTGGCTTCTTCGTCCGCCCTCTCCTCCGTCATGCTCGGGCTTTTCCCGAGCATCTGCTGTCGTCCCCGCAAATGTCGCAACGTCCATGGTCCTCCCGATCGCGGGCAGCGCGGCGGATGCTCGGCACAAGGCCGGGCATGACGACAGAGGTGGCGTCGCTCGACGTCGGAAGAATGCCATCAGAAGCATCGAACAAAACCGTATCAGAGCACCAGCCCGTCGCGCTGGCTGCGCATGAGGTCCATCAGTTTCTGGTCGGGACGCTCGCCAAGTGTCAGGCTGAGCTCGACGATCAGCGCGCCACGCCCGCCTTCGGCCGTCATCAGGCCCTGCTCGGGGATGCGCAGCGGCCTGTCCGGGCCAGACCATTTGGGAATGACGAGCGGTGCGTGCCCCGTGACGGTCGCAACCATCGTGGTGCAGCCGAGCACGGCATCGTGCAGCGATAGCGACAGGGTGGTGCGCAGGTCCGTTCCATCGACGCGAAACCGCTCATGTCGCGCGACGCGGATGCTGACGAGCGCATCGCCGCGCGCAGTACCCTGCCGGTAGCCCTGTTCGCGCAGGCGAATGAGGCTCCCGTCGGTCGTGCCGGCCGGCAGCGCCACTTTCAGCACCTGCCCGTCGGGCAGCGTCGCGGTCACGCGTCGGCGCTTGAACAGGTCCTCGACGGTCGCGACGGCCTCGCAGACGAGATCCGGCACGCGTTCGGCAGCCGGTTTTTCCCCCGGCCTTTCCCCCGTTCTTTCCCCCGTTCTTTCCATGACCTTTTCAGACGTCCTGTCCGCAGCCTTTTCTCCCGTCACCGGCAATATCCGGCGGAACAGGCTGGACACGATCTCGGCGGCCGGGGCGGCTGCACGGGCAAGGATGCTCGGGCCGGTGGACGCGCCGGCTGACGCAGCCTCGGCGGCATTTTCGGGCGGTGCCTCGTCCGCGACCTTCACGTCCGCCGGGGCGTCGTTCTTCGACGCGGGTGCCGGGCGTGGTGCGGGCCTCGATGCTGCGGCCTTCGCCGCCTCCGGCTTGCCATTGTCCGTGCCGAAGATACGCGAAACCGCCTCTTCCGCCGTCTCCGGACCGACAGCCTGTTCGGGCGCCGAGGGGTTTGCGCGCCGCTTCATTTCTTCCATGCGGCGCAGGTCCGCATTGCGGCGGGCCTGATCGTAGCGGTTGCGCATCTGCGGGTCCTTGAGGACCTCGTAGGCGCGGCCGGCCTCGGCAAAGCGCGCCGTCGCGTTCGGATCTTCACGGTTCTGGTCGGGATGCACGGCCTTGGCCATGGCGCGCCATGCGGCCTTGATCTCGTCGGGGCCGGCATTGCGGCGCACGCCGAGGACGGCATAGGGGTCTTGCATCGACATCTTCATGGTTCATCCTCGTCCAGCGACGGCTCGCGCGCTGTTACCGGCGGGAATGATGAAAAGAAGGGCGTTAAGGACAGGTTTATCGAAGCGGAAACACGGGCAGCACCCGGGCGCATAAGTGCGCAGAGGGTTAAGATTGCGTTTGCGGGCGTATCAACTGCGCGGGGCAAAGCTGGTCAGCGTCCAGTCGCCATCGCCCGTCCGGCAGGTGTTGCCGTCGAACTTGGCGATACCCTGATAGGAGTGCCGCGTCGTCGTGAAGCGGCGGCACACCATCCCGCCGACGGTCTGCTCCTGAATGCTGGAGATGACGCCGGCGCTGCCGGATTGCGCATTGGCCCAGGGGATGGGGTTGCCGGCGACCTCGCGCACATTAGCGGTGGAAACGGCTGTCTGCACGGCGGCCGCGTCGATCATAGCCGGACTGGGCGGCGCGGGTATGGAGCCGGTGCGAACGTTATCGACGCCGGCTGCGTCGCCAAGGCCGATCCCGTTGCCCATGCAGCCCGAAAGCCCGGCAATGCAAAGCCCGAGCGTCATCGCTCCTGCAAGACGCGAGAAGAGCTTGGTGTCGCAGGCGCGTTTTGCTATGTCTTTCACGGTCACCCTGTCGGACTTGAAATGGCTACGGTGTCGCTCGAAACGGCATGTCCGCGGCCTACATGTGAGGTCGGCATCGGCAGCCTGCATTGGAAACGGAATATGACGGAAATCCGGTTAACAACTGGTGACTTCACCGAGGAAAACGAACCATTTACGCTGTTCGGCACCTGGCTGAAGGAGGCGCAGGAAACCGAGATCAACGACCCGAACGCCGTCGCGCTCGCCACCGTCGATCCGGACGGACTGCCCAATGTCCGCATGGTGCTGCTGAAGGACTTCGACGCCGACGGTTTCGTGTTCTACACCAACTTCGAAAGCCAGAAGGGCCGCGAGATTCTGGCGACCCGCAAGGCGGCCATGTGCTTCCACTGGAAGAGCCTGCGCCGGCAGGTGCGCCTGCGCGGCACGGTCGAGATCGTCAGCGACGCGGAGGCCGACGCCTATTACCAGTCGCGCGCGCGCGGCAGCCGCATCGGCGCCTGGGCCTCCAAGCAGTCGCGCCCGCTCGAAAGCCGCTTCGCGCTCGAAAAGGCTGTCGCCGAGTTCACCGCCCGCCACCCGATCGGCGAGATCAAGCGCCCGCCTTACTGGTCCGGCTTCCGCATCCGCCCGGTGTCGATCGAGTTCTGGAAGGATGGCGCCTTCCGCCTGCACGACCGCATCGAGTTCCGCCGTCCCGAGACCGCTGGCGACTGGTCCAAGGTGCGCATGTATCCTTGAGCCACTAACGGCCCTTCATCAGGCGGAAGGGAATGCCGGAGGCCAGAGCCGAGACATGGCCCGGCCTCTGGAAATGCCCGTTGAGCGAGATCCGGGGCAGGGCGGTCGGATCGGCATCGCCTGCAAGCGTGCCCGGCCGCGTCGTTACCGCGACGAGGCCATGGCTGCCGGCAAGCGCCATGTCGCGGGATGATACAGCCCGCGCATCGCCATAGGGATAGGCGAACGTCGTCGGCCGAACGCCGGTAACCGCGGCGACCGCCTCGACGGAACGCAGGATCTCGTCTTCCGCCTCATTGTCGGATAGCCGCGCCAATGCGCGGTGACTGACGGTATGCGCTCCGATCGCGGCTCCAGGCAGGCGGGAGAGCACGACAAGCCCCGCCGCGTCCAGCGTCAGCCGGTCGGTGAGCGACAGCGGATCGAGACCCTCGGCACGGGCCAGCCGGTCGATGTCGGCGACAGCGGTCGCCTCGTCCACGGAATGGACGAAATCCGCAAAGCGCGTGAACGCGGCCTGCATCTGCTGCGGTGTCTGGAGGTGCAGGCGCTCCGGCCCGGCGCCGAAGTCGAAGGTCAGCCGGGGTTTTGCCTGCAGCAGCTCCGCCAGCGTCTCCCACCAGAGGCTCCGCGTTCGCGTCACGAAACCTTCCGTCGCAAACACGGTGAACGGCACCCCGTGATGGGCAAAGACCGGAGCGGCATGGTCGAGATTGTCGCGATAGGCATCGTCGAGCGTGAAGACGGCAACGGGTTTTACGTCGTCGCCGGCAAGATGCGCCGGAAGATCGGCAAGCGGGACGAATCCGTAGCCATCGCGTTTCAGCCGGACGATGGCCGCATCGAGAGCCTGCGGCGTGATCTCCAGATGCGCATTCGGCGAAAACATGGCGGCCACGAACGGTCGCACGTGATGCAGCGTAAAGATCGCCCCGCGCCCGCGTGCCCCCCGCATCAGTCCCGCCGCCGACATTCCGCGCGCAAACGCCAGCCCGCCGGCAATGACGCGCCTCTTGATCAATGGATTCACGACCTGCCGACACTCCTCTTGGATGGGTGAGGCAACTGTAGGGCGCAGGAGGTAAAGGCTCCCTGAACGATCGAGACGAGAAGGTCGGCGAACGCGTCGCCTTTGTCGCAGACGTTGGATTGGACGAGGCCTCGCATTGCCGGTACAACGGGAAAGCGGACGAGATGACGATGCTCGTGCCGCCGGACATCCGGAATCGAGGGACAATCATGACCGAAGACAGCGCGCATTATCCGCCGGTCGATCCGATCAAGGCGGGCCTGCGCGGTCGCTGCCCGCGCTGCGGGGAGGGCAAGCTGTTTCAGGGCTATCTCGCTCTGCGCCCCCGCTGCGCCGCCTGCGGGCTCGATTACGATTTCGCGGATGCGGGCGATGGCCCCGTGGTCTTCGTCATCCTCATCATCGGCTTCATCACGGTCGGCGCAGCACTCTGGGCGGAGGTGAATTACAGCCCGCCGCTGTGGCTGCATTTCCTGCTCTGGATTCCGCTCGCCATCGTCCTGTCGCTCGCGCTGACGCGCATGCTGAAAGGCGTGCTGATCGACCTGCAATATCGCAACAATGCCAGGCCCGGCGAAATCGACCGTGGCTGAGCCTGTCGCACCTGCCGGCATGACGCCGCGCCGGGTCGGACCCGTTGCGCGCCTCCTTTCGGTCGTCCTCCTGCTCGCGCTTTTCGCGGCCCTCCTGTCGCTCGGCACATGGCAGATGCAGCGGCTGCACTGGAAGGAGGGCCTGCTCACGGCCATCGCCGAGCGCCGCAATGCTCCGCCCGTGGATGTCGACGCCATCGCCGCGATGGTGGCAGCCGGCGAGGATATCGAGTACCGCACCGTCAGCGTCTCCGGCGTCTTCCAGAACGCGGGCGAGCGACATTTCTTCGCGACCTATAACGGCCAGACAGGCTTTTACGTCTATACCCCGCTGACACTGACGGACGGCCGCGCTGTCCTCGTCAATCGCGGATTCGTGCCCTATGAGCGCAAGGACCCCGCCACCCGACCGGAGAGCCAGCGCGAAGGCCCCGTTACCCTGTCGGGCCTTGCCCGCGCCCGGCTCGATTCCAAACCCTCCTGGGTGGTGCCGGAGAACGACATTGCCAAGAACATCTTCTACTGGAAGGACTGGACCGCGATGACCGCGGCCTCCGGTCTGTCGGCAGAGCGCACGCTGCCCTTCTTCATCGATGCCGATGCGACACCCGATCCGGGTGTTCTGCCCATCGGCGGCGTCACCCAGTTCGATCTGCCGAACAACCATCTCCAATATGCGCTCACCTGGTACGGCCTTGCCGCCGCGCTCGTTGCCGTCAGCGGCCTGTTCGTCTTCCGCAGACGAGCCGAGGCGCGTGCCGGGCAGGACGCACCTCAGCACAGGACGCCGGAATGACGCTGCTCGCCCAGATCTTCACGGGCCTCACGGCTCTCCTGCATGTCGGTTTTCTCGTGCTGGAAATGTTCCTCTGGACGAAGCCTGCGGGTCGCCGCATCTTCCGCATGACGGCGCCGCAGGCCGAGGCGACACGCGTGCTTGCCGCCAATCAGGGCCTTTACAACGGCTTTCTCGCCGCCGGTCTCGGCTGGTCGCTTCTGGCCTCTCCGCCGGTCTTTGCCGGTCAGTTGCAGCTGTTCTTTCTTGTGTGCGTTGTCATCGCCGCTATATATGGCGCGTGGTCGGTCAGTGCGCGCATCCTTCTGGTGCAGGGCGCCCCGGCGATGCTCGCACTCCTGTTCACAGTCCTGGCGCCCTGATCTCATGGAATTTCGTCCCGCTGAAAAGCCCGTTTCGCAGAAATCGGCACTTACGATCCGCCTCTGCGGCCCGCGTGGTTTCTGCGCCGGGGTGGACCGCGCGATCCAGATCGTGGTGCTTGCGCTGAAGGAGTTCGGCGCTCCGGTCTATGTCCGCCACGAAATCGTGCACAATCGCTACGTCGTGGAAGGGCTCGAGGCCAAGGGCGCGATCTTTGTCGAGGAACTCGACGAAATTCCCCCGGAGCACCGCAAGCAGCCGGTCGTCTTCTCCGCCCATGGCGTGCCGAAATCCGTGCCTGCGGACGCCGACCAGCGCAATCTCTTCTATCTCGATGCGACCTGCCCGCTGGTGTCCAAGGTTCACAAGCAGGCCATGCGCCACAACCGCATGGGCCGTCACGTCGTGCTCATCGGCCATGCCGGCCACCCCGAGGTCATCGGCACCATGGGCCAGCTGCCGGAGGGCAGCGTTTCGCTGGTCGAGACCATTGCCGACGTCGATATCTACACGCCGCCCGACCCCGATAATCTCGGCTTCGTCACCCAGACGACGCTGTCGGTGGACGATACCGCCGGCGTCATCAAGCGCCTGCACGAGCGCTTCCCCAATCTCACGGCGCCTGCCGCCGACAGCATCTGCTATGCCACCACCAACCGGCAGGAGGCCGTGAAGCAGGCCGCTCCCGGCTGCGATCTGTTCCTCATCGTCGGCGCGCCCAATTCGTCCAACTCCAAACGTCTGGTCGAAGTCGCGTTACGCTCCGGCGCGCGCCAGTCGGTCCTCGTCCAGCGCGCGGCCGAAATCGAATGGGATACGCTTGGCGACATCAGGACCGTCGGCCTGTCGGCCGGTGCCTCGGCGCCGGAGGTGATCGTCAACGAGATCATCGAGGCCTTCCGCGAGCGCTATGATGCCGTGGTCGAGCTGGCCGATACGGTGGAGGAAACGGAAAACTTCCTTGTCAACCGCGAACTGCGCCACGTGCCGCTGACCCAGGCCGACATGGCGTTCGTCAACGGCGACTGACGGCCAGCCGGCAGAACTCCACGTCCTCTTCCCCTTTTGGGGGAGATGCCCGGCAGGGCAAAGAGGGCCTTCCTTCATACGTCCACCCCGCAAGGCTCACAGACATGGCCGTCTATACCGATATCTCCGAGGACGACCTCAGGCAGTTCCTGGAACCTTACGAGGTCGGCGAACTCACGTCCTACAAAGGCATCGCCGAAGGCGTGGAGAACAGCAATTTTCTGCTTCACACCACAACGGGCGCCTTTATCCTCACGCTCTACGAAAAGCGCGTCGATCCCGGCGACCTCCCGTTCTTTCTCGGCCTGATGCAGCATCTGGCCGATCGCGGTCTGAATTGCCCGCTGCCGCTCGCCCGCAAGGATGGCGCGCTGCTCGGCACGCTGTCCGGTCGCCCCGCCGCGATGATCACCTTTCTTGAAGGCATGTGGCTACGCAAGCCGGAAGCCGCACATTGCCGTGAGGTCGGCCGGGCGCTGGCCGAAATGCATGTCGCGGGCGAGGGGTTTGCTCTGTCGCGGGAAAACGCCCTGTCCGTCTCCGGCTGGCGTCCCCTGTGGGAAAAGGCGAAGGACCGCGCCGACGAGGTGCAGCCGGGGCTCGGCGAGGAGATCGCCGCCGAACTCGACCACCTCGAAGCCGAATGGCCGGTCGATCTCCCCTCCGGCGTCATCCATGCGGATCTCTTCCCCGATAACGTCTTCTTTCTCGGCGAGAACCTTTCGGGCCTGATCGATTTCTACTTCGCCTGCAACGATCTGCTCGCCTATGACGTCTCGATCTGCCTCAACGCCTGGTGCTTCGAGAAGGACGGCGCCTTCAATATGACGAAGGGCATGGCGCTGCTGTCCGGCTACCAGTCGGTGCGGCCGCTGACAGCGGGCGAAATCGCCGCTTTGCCGCTTCTCGCCCGTGGCTCGGCGCTGCGCTTCTTCCTCACGAGGCTCTACGACTGGCTGACGACGCCGGCAGGCGCGCTGGTGGTGAAGAAGGACCCGCTCGAATATCTCCGCAAGCTGCAGTTCCACCGCTCGGTGAACACGGCGCTCGAATATGGCCTGACGATTTCGGAACCTGACGCATGAAACACATCGACATCTTCACCGACGGCGCCTGCTCGGGAAATCCGGGCCCCGGCGGCTGGGGCGCGGTGCTGCGCTATGGCGAAACCGAGAAGGACCTCTGCGGCGGCGAGGCCGAAACCACCAACAACCGCATGGAACTGCTCGCCGCCATCACCGCGCTCACCTCGCTGAAGGAGCCCTGCGAGGTCGATCTGCACACCGACAGCAAATACGTCATGGACGGGATCATGAAATGGATCCACGGCTGGAAGAAGAACGGCTGGAAGACGGCCGACCGCAAGCCGGTGAAGAACGGCGAACTCTGGCAGGCGCTCGACGCCGCCAACCGCACCCACAAGGTCACCTGGCACTGGGTCAAGGGCCACGCCGGTCATCCGGAGAATGAGCGCGCGGATGAACTGGCGCGCAAGGGGATGGAGCCGTTCAAGACGAAGCGGGCGGTGAAGCTGGGGTAAGGTGACGTGTCACCGTCTCATGCGGCCTGCCCCTCATCCGCCTGCCGGCACCTTCTCCCCGTTATGACGGGGCGAAGGGACCTGGAGCGCCGCTTGGAACCCACCTCTACCCTTCGTGACCGTCCAGCCTTTGAGGCAAGGGCGAGCGCTTGCCGCACGTTCCTTCGCCCCGCATGCGGGGAGAAGGTGGCGGCAGCCGGATGAGGGGCTGCCGCAGCGTCTGACGCACCCTCAGATCTGCTCGAGCATCGTCGCGGCCGACGACACCGTGGCCTGTCCCGGGCTTTCCTCGATATTCAGCGTCTTCACCACGCCATCGTCCACCAGCATCGAGTAGCGCTTGGAGCGCACGCCGAGCGTACCGGCCGAGAGGTCGATGTCGAGACCCAGAGCCTTGGTGAAAGCGGCGTCCCAGTCTGACAGGAAATGGATCTTGTCCATGCCGCCCGATGCCGTGGCCCAGGCGCCCATGACGTGGATATCGTTGACGGCGACGACGGCGATGTCGTCGATCCCGCGAGCGAGGATGGCGTCGCGGTTTTCAAGATAGCCGGGCAGATGGTTGAGCGAGCAGGTGGGCGTGAAAGCGCCGGGGACGCCGAAGATCACGACGCGCTTGCCGGAGAACAGCGCGTCGGTGGTCACTTCCACAGGGCCGTCCACGGTCTTTTCCTTGAAGGTCGCGGATGGAATCTTGTCGCCGATCGAAATGGTCAAAGGGAAGGTCCTTCTAGGAATGGGTCTTCTGAAATGGGGCTCTGATGACGGCGCGGAACACCAGCGGCGCTCCGTGGAAAATCCGCGCGCCGGACAGGCGCAGAGCAAGGATATAGATTTTCAGGGCTTGAAGACAAGCGGCGTTTCCATGGCACGGGCCGCCGTTCCGATCCTGACCCCGATCGTTGCGCGGATCGCGCCGTCGGCGGGCATGCCGACAGCTTTCGGCGGCAGTTTCGTAGCGATGCGCACGTGTGTCAGGCCATCCGCCGCGATCCGGCTGCCTGAGGGATGAAAGACATAGCCGTTCGGTGCCGCGAGGAAGACATCCGCCAGGGTCGCATCGGCCGGTAATGTCAGCGCGAGCGTGATGTCATGCGTTTCCGCATCGAAGGTGGCCTTCGTCACGTTGAAATCCGCTGTGGGAGCGGCGGGCAAAGCTGCAAAGGCGCCCCGCACGCGCGCGGTATCCAGCGCATTGTCCGGCGCGCCGCCCGGAAGCTCGAGGTCGAGTTCTGCCTGCACGGGTATGCAGATGCTCTTGCAGATGCCGAGGAACACGGAGGCTTCCAGCGTCAGATCCTTGCCGGCATCGCCCTTCAGAAGCAGCGGAAAGGAGACCGGCCGATCGTAGCCGGTATATTCGAGATCGCCCTCCGCAAACCTCTCAGGTGCCGGCAGCCGCAGTCCGGAATAGACGAGGCTGGGAGCGCCCGGTCCCTTCGCCGTGACCGTCACCTCCGGCGGAATGCCGCTTGAGCCGGGGTCCGTCCAGTAGGTCCGCCAGCCCGGCTCCAGCCGGATTTCCAGCATGGCGGGCAACGTACCATCTGCCTGCGGCGCGCCGGTCACCAGCCGGATCCCGCCGCCAACGGTTTCCACCCAGGCGCTGCGTGCGGCAAATGCGGTGTTGCCCGCGGCTGCACACGCGAAAAAAAACACGGTGACGAGGGTTGCCACCCGTGCCGAATACGTCAAACTCTGCGGTGTGAAGCGTTCGATCATGGGCAGAGCCATAGCGGTTTTGGCAGGGTCGGAGAAGATCGGCATGATGAAGCGGCCCGGAATGTCGTGCAATTTTTGTTGAATGCGCGCCGGGCCTGCACCGTTTTTCCCCGGCTCGATGGAACGATCATCGGGAAATCGGCTTCGATAGTCGCGAGGGCTGAACGGTCTCTCGACCGGCATCCGCGGCGCCGACATCGAGAACATCAGTAAACGGCAGCATCGAGAAAGCGGGACAGACCTCAACCGGTACAAGGGCAAGGCACCATGATGGCGACATTCCAGAAGAATCGTGAACGGGGTATGTTGGACGGGCAGTTCCTGATTGCTATGCCCGGCATGGTCGATAGCAATTTTGCCCGCACGGTCATTTTCGTCTGCGCGCATTCCGACGACGGCGCGATGGGCTTCATTCTGAATCGCCCCCAGCAGCTCACCTTCCCGGATGTGCTTCTGCACCTTGAGATCGTCGATCGCCTTCAGGCGATCCGGCTGCCGGAGCGGACGCGGGCGTTTCAGATCCAGACCGGCGGTCCGGTCGAGACGGGCCGTGGTTTCGTGCTGCACTCCGACGATTACCTGAGCGAATCGAGCATCCCCGTCAGCGACGATATCTGCCTGACTGCCACGCTCGACATCGTGCGTGCCATCTCCCGCGGCACCGGGCCATCCCGCGCGATGATGATGCTCGGCTATGCGGGCTGGGGGGCAGGGCAGCTGGAGGCGGAAATCGCCAACAATGGCTGGCTGACCTGTGCGGCCAACGAGGACCTGATCTTCGATCGCGACCTCGGAGACAAGTATGACCGGACCCTGGCCGCGATGGGCGTTGCCCCTGCCATGCTCTCGATGACCGCCGGGCACGCGTAAGAGAGCACGGCTCGCACCTTGAGGAAGGCGCTGCGTTTTCTCATTTCCTTATGAAACAAATCGCGGAACATTTTGTCTGACACCCCGTTTTCAAGGCAAGCGGCACAGCAATAAAGCAGCCGCCTCAGTGACAGGGAGTTACGCACATGGGTAGCATTTCCGACAAGGTTTCCGGTCTCGCCAACGAAGCAGCAGGCAATGTCAAGCAGGGCGTCGGCAAGATGACCGATAACGAGCGTCTGCAGGCCGAAGGCAAGGCACAGGAAGTCAAGGGCGAAGTCCAGCAGGCATCCGGCAAGGCCAAGGACACCGTCAAGGGCGCCGTAGATCGCCTGTAACAAAGTTTTGCTACGGCTTTGCCCGTAGCGACGAGGTGCGCAACCGTTGCTGTCCTGACGGGTTCAACTGGATAGCGACGTGCGCCGAATGCCCGCTGTGCCTGGTGCCGGCGGGCATTTCCTCGTTTGGCAGTCAGGTTCAGGCGACCGGGCGGAATGCGGGTCGCTTTCGGCGACATAATATATAGGGCAGCGAAAACAGAGTGACCTAAAGAACGCCACAGCTGTCGGGCCACAACAAACAGATGCCATCCATGGGGACGGCCAGGGACGAAACGATCATGAAGCTCTTTACGTGCAGCAATTGCGGAAATTCCGTACACTTCGACAATCGCACCTGCGTGAATTGCGGATCGCGTCTCGGTTTCGAAACGGAGTCCCTGAGCATGAAGGCATTGGCTCCGGCCGGCGGCGATCAGTGGACCGTCATCGGCAAGACCGACACGTCCGTGCGCTTCTGCGCCAATGCGATGAACGATATCTGCAACTGGCTCGTCCCCGCCGGTAGCCAGAACACCTATTGCATCGCCTGCAGCTACAACCACATCGTCCCGGTCACGGATAATGCGGAAGGCGTTCAACGCTGGCAGAAGATCAGCCAGGCACAGCGCCACCTGTTCTACTCGATCCTGCGCTGGAACCTCCCGCGCCCGGGTCGCGACGTCGATCCGCAGGGCGGCCTTGTGTTCGATTTCCTTGCCGACGAGGTCGATGCGAACGGAAACGTCATTCAGGCCGCGATGACGGGCCATGAGGATGGTCTGATCAGCCTGCGCGCCGCAGAGGCCGACGATGCCACGCGGGAAAGCATCCGCGTCTCCATGGGCGAGCCCTACCGCACGCTGCTCGGCCATTTCCGCCACGAGATCGGCCACTTCTACTTCGCCCAGCTCTGCCGCGACGAGGAAACGCTTGCCGAAGCCCGCGCTTTGTTCGGCGACGAGCGCGAGGACTATGCCGCAGCCTTGCAGCGCAATTACGAGCAGGGCCCGCCAGCCGATTGGCAGAACCGCTTCATCTCGACCTATGCCAGCTGCCATCCCTCGGAAGACTTCGCCGAGTGCTGGGCGCATTTCTTCCATATCGTCGATACGCTCGAAACCGCCCGCGCCTTTGGCCTCTCGACCGACCCGCGCCGTCACGAGGAAATGGCAGCCGAAGTCGATTTCGACCCCTACAATGTCCGCGACGCGCAGACATTGGTCGATGCCTGGGTTCCCCTCAGCGTGGCGCTGAACAGCATCCAGCGCTCGATGGGCCAGACCGACAGCTACCCCTTCGTGCTCTCGATCCCCGTGGTCCAGAAGCTCGAATTCCTCAACCGGCTGATCCACAAGGCCGGGCAGGGGAACGTCAATATGGCGGCCCAGCCCGTACAGACGCCCGCTGCGGCCTGAGGTTTTCAGGTCCGGAATGTGAAGCGCCCTTCCCTGGAAAAGGAGGGGCGTTTTTCGTTTCGGGGTGATCGTGCAGCGTTGTGGTAGGGCAGCCCCTCACCCTAACCCTCTCCCCGCCTGCCGGGGAGAGGGGACTCCGCTGCGATCATGTGGCAGGGGCAGGGGATTGCCTGTGGCCCCTTCTCCCCGCCCGCGGGGAGAAGGTCGCGGCAGCGGGATGAGGGGCTTTCCGCCCGCCTCAAGCCCGCTTCATCAACGGAAACCGCTCCTTCAGCAGCCGCTGAATCAGATCCGAGGAAATCGGCGGGCCGAAGAGGAAGCTCTGGCCGTAATGGCAGCCCATCTGTCCGAGCTGGATCGCGTCTTCCTCGGACTCGATGCCTTCGGCCACGACCTGCATCTCGAGTTCCCGCGCCATGCCGATGACGGAGCGGAGCAGGATGGTGCGTTTGTCGCTCTCGTCCTTCACCAGCGCCTTGTCCATCTTGATGGTGTCGAACGGGAAGCGCGTGAGATAGGCGAGCGAGGAGTGACCGGTGCCGAAGTCGTCCAGCGCCAGCTTCAGCCCGCTGTCGCGCAGCTTCTGGAGCACGAGCCGCGCCTGTTCCGGGTTCTCCATCATCAGCGACTCGGTCAGCTCCACCATGACCTGCGACGGGTTGCAGCGGTTCTTGTGGAGGATGGCGCGAATATCGTCGTGGAGATCGTTGTTGAGCAGCTGGCCGCTCGACAGGTTGACCGAGACGAAGATCGGCAGCTGACCGGTCTGGATCTGCCATTCGCCGAGATCGCTCGTCGCACGCTCGAAGGCGAAGAGGCCGAGCTGGTTGATGACCTCCGAACTCTCCGCGATCGGAATGAACTCGGATGGCGGAATGCTGCCGCGTTTCGGATGGTCCCAGCGCATCAGCGCCTCGAAACCGGCGATTTCCGCATCGTTCAGCCGCACGATTGGCTGGTAGACGAGGCTGAGTTCGTTGCGCTCGATGGCGCGGCGCAGGTCTGTTTCAAGTTGCAGCCGGTCGGTGCCGGACGTGCGGAAGGCAGGGCGGTAGGGCTCGACGCGGTTGCCGCCCGCCTTCTTGGCGCGGAACATGGCAAGCTCGGCATCGTCCAGCAGCCCGGCGGCGCTCTGGCTCTGGTCCACCCAGGAAACCAGGCCGACGGACGCGGTGAGGCTGATCTCGCGGTTGCCGAAGGTGATCGGCACCATGATCGCCCGGCTGACGGCCTCGGCGAAATCCGCCACCTTGGCGGGATCGCGCTCGGAGGTCAGAATCAGGCCGAACTGGTCGCCGCCAAGCCGAGCCAGCGTATCCTGCGGCTTCAACAGCCGCCGAAGCCGCCGTGTCAGGGCGATCAGAATGTTGTCGCCGGCCGCGATGCCCAGCACGTCGTTGACGTTCTGCTTGTAGCGGTCGATGTCTATGGCGATGACCGTCGGGCGCACGCCGTTCGCACCCGGCGCGAGCGCCAGGATCGATTGCAGCCGGTCGAGGAAGATCTGGCGGTTGGGCAGCCCGGTCAGATTGTCGTGCAGGGCGTCGTGCAGCAGCCGGTCGAGCGAATTGCGCTGCTCCGTTATATCGACCAGCGTGCCGACGCAGCGGATGATCTCGCCGTTGGCTCCGAGAACCGGCCGGGCGCGGATCGACAGCCAGTGATAATGTCCGTCCTCGGCGCGAATGCGGAAATCATGGTTGAGCCGGCCGCGGCGATGTTCGAGCAGAATGTCGAGCGTGGCGCGGAAGCGGTCGCGGTCGTCGGGGTGAAGGCGCGGCAGCCAGTTGCGCGCAGGCCCGTGCATCGCGCCGGGCGTCAGGCCCAGCTGCTGCGATACGTCGGGAATGGTCACCACCCGGTCGCGCGCCACGTCCCAGTCCCAGACGGTATCGCCCGAGCCGGTCAGCGCCAGCGACTGGCGTTCGAGGTCGGAGAACAGCCCCTGGCTGTAGGCGCCGCCGGCAAAGGCGTGCTGCATGACCGTGAAGCCGATCAGCAGCACGATCAGCACGAGCCCGCCGCCCAGCGCCGGCTGAACGATGTCGTTGGAAAGCCGCCCCGTCACCGTCAGCCAGGCGCCGAACAGCCAGACAAGCGTCAGCAGCCAGGCGGGAACGAGCAGGATGGCGCGGTCGTAGCGGTTGAGCCCGAGATAGGCGATGAGGATGATGCCGGCCGTGCCCGTCAGCGCAAACGAGATGCGCGCAATGCCGGCCGCGATGGCCGGATCGTAGATCGCCACGCCGAAGAGCAGGCCGAGGCCGAGAATCCAGGCGAGCGTCGCATAGGACAGGTGCTGGTGCCAGCGATTGAGGTTGAGATAGGTGAAGAGGAAGATGACGAGGCCGGCGGCGAGGAACACCTCCGTTCCCGCCCGCCATATTCGCTCGTCTCCCGCCGTGATCGCGATCAGCTTCGACAGGAAACCGAAATCGACGCAGATATAGGCCAGCACCGCCCAGGCGAGCGCGGCCGTGGCCGGCAGCATGGAGGTGCCCTTGACGACGAAAAGGATGGTCAGGAACACCGCCAGCAGGCCGGCAATGCCGAGCACGATGCCGCGATAGAGCGTGAAGGCGTTGACCGTGTCCTTGTAGGCGTCCGGCTCCCAGAGGTACATCTGTGGCAGGTCCGGCGTTGCAAGCTCGGCGACGAAGGTGATGACGGAGCCGGGGTTCAGCGTGATGCGGAACACGTCCGCCTCCTCGCTCGGCTGCCGGTCGAGCGCGAAGCCTTCCGACGGCGTGATGGACAGGATGCGCTGCGAGCCGAGGTCGGGCCAGAAGATCTTGGAATTCACCAGCCGGAAATGCGGCGCGACGATCACGCGCTCCAGCTGTTCTTCCGACACGTTGGCGAGCGCGAAGACGGCCCAGTCTCCCTGGTGATTGTCCGCGCTGGAGCGAACCTCGATGCGCCGCACGATGCCGTCGGTGCCGGGCGCGGTGGAGACCTGAAAGGCCTCGCCTCGTCCGGTATAGATCTCCGTCGTCGCGGTCAGGTCGAGCGCGGTGTCCTCGCGCGAGATCTTCACGGGCTCGATGGCATGGGCCTGGCTCCCGCCGAGCCACATCATCGCAAGCACCAGAGCCAGCATCAGCCCGGGCAGCCTGCGGATCGACGGCAAAAGCGTCGTACGGAAGGGGTGGGTCACTCGCTAGCAGTCCTGTTGGGCGCGATATCACGCGAAAGAAGGGAGAAGATCAGGTGGTCGCGCCACTGCCCATTGATCTTGAGGTATTCTCGCAGATAGCCTTCACGATGAAAGCCGGCCTTTTCAAGGAGCCTGATGCTCCTCTCGTTTTCCGGAATACAGGCTGCCTCGATACGGTGCAACTGAAGGGTCGAAAAGATGTAGGGGATGGAGAGCCTGACGGCCGCCGACATGTGCCCCTGACCGGCAAAACGCTCGCCCATCCAGTAGCCGATCATGCAGCATTGCGCCGCCCCGCGCCTGATGTAGCCGATGGTGAGGCCGCCCAGCAGCGTGTCCGTTTCGCGTGCAAAGACGAAGAGGGGGAGCGCCTGGCCCGAGTGGAATTCCTGCTCGCTGCGGATAGCGCGCGCCCGAAAGGCGCTTTCCGTCATCTCCTCCGCCCGCCAGGTCGGTTCCCACGGCTCGAGGAAGGGCCGGCTCTCCCGGCGCAGGGCGAACCATTGGCGATAGTCGGAGCCGCGCGGCAGACGCAGAAGATGCGTGTCGCTCTCGATCCTGACCGGGTCCGGCTGCCGTGACAGAAACCGAAACACCGATCGTGTCATGAAAGCCTCCGCCGGGGTCGTGAATAGGGCCGGGATCGCGAATAGGTTACGGTGCCGGCGCCAGGCCGCACCGGGGGTTCAGCCGTTTGCCGCCCGCGGCAGGGACGTCGCACGGGTGAGCCCGCCCAGAATATCCGCCATGGGTGCCAGCTTGTCGACGGGGCCGATGGCCGACAGCGTCGGCACGGTTTCGAAGAACAGGCGTCCGGCAAGATCTGTCAGCCGCTCAACGGTAATGCCCGACAGCCGGTCCATCAGCTCCTCGTTGGGAATAGGACGGCCATAGAGCATCATCTGCCGGGCGATCTGGCCGGCGCGTGCGGCGGGGCTTTCCTGCCCCATCAGCAGCTGCGCGCGAATCTGAGCGCGGGCGCGGTCGATTTCCTGTTGGTCGATATGATCCGCCGCCTTGCGCAGCTCCTCGATGATGACCGGCATCAGTTCGGTCAGGTTCTCGCCACCGGTCGCGGCGTGGACGCCGAAGATGCCGGTATCGGAAAAGCCCCAATGGAACGCGTAGACCGAATAGCAGAGGCCACGATGCTCGCGCACTTCCTGAAAGAGCCGCGAGGACATGCCGCCGCCGAGAATATTGGCGAGGATCTGCGAGCAGTAGAAGTCGCGGGCGTGATACGCCTTGCCCTCGAAACCAAGCAGGACCTGCGCATCCATCAGGTCGCGGTCCTCGCGTGTGTCGCCGCCGGTATAGCGGGCCTTTTCGAGCAGCGGCGCTTCCGCCGGCTGCTGCGGCAGGCTGGCGAAGCGTTCCTGCACCTGCGTCACGAAAGCATCGTGATCGACAGCGCCGGCGCCCACGACGAACATGCGGTCGGTGGTGTAGTTGCGGCCGAGATAGGTGCGGATCTGGTCGGCCGAGAACGACATGACCGTTTCCGGCGTGCCGAGGATCGGCCGGCCGACGATCTGGTCGGCAAAGGCGGTTTCGGCGAAACGGTCGAAAACCACATCGTCGGGCATGTCGTTCGCCGCACCGATTTCCTGCAGAATGACGTTCTTCTCGCGCTCCAGCTCTTCCTCGTCGAAGGAGGACTCTGTCAGGATGTCGGCGAGGATGTCGATAGCAAGCGCCGTGTCGTCCTTCAGTACGCGGGCATAATAGGAAGTGGTCTCGGTGGATGTCGCGGCGTTCACCTCGCCGCCGACATTCTCGATCTGTTCGGCAATGTCACGGGCCGACCGCGAGGCCGTGCCCTTGAAGGCCATGTGCTCGAGCAGATGGGCGATGCCATGCTCTTGCGTGGTCTCGTCGCGGGAGCCGGACTTGATCCACGTGCCAAGCGCGACACTTTCCAGATGCGGCATGGTTTCGGTAACGACCGTCAGCCCGGAGGCGAGCCGGGTGCACTCAACTTTCATCATCGGTCTTTCTGCGCACTAGTTCCGGATACGGGCGTGCTCGCCGATATAGGCCTCGACGGCTTTCAGCTCGGGATCCAGAATGTCGAAGCGCTCCTCCCTGTCCATCAGGTCAGCAAGCCACGTCGGAAGCGCCGGGTCAATACCGCTCGCCGATTTTACTGCGGCGGGAAATTTTGCGGGATGCGCGGTGGCCAGCGTCACCATAGGTGCGTTGGGTTTCATATGCTTGGCGGCGACGAAGGCGCCGATGGCGCTGTGCGGATCGAGGAGGTACCCCGTCTCATTGAGCGTCGTGCGGATGGTTTCCGCCACTTGTTTTTCAGTGGCGCGTCCGGCGCGGAACAGGCCGCGGATCATTTTCAGCGCCTTTTCCTCGATCTCGAAAGCGCCCGACTGCTTCAGCCCGCCCATGGCGGCGCGGACCTTGGCCGGGTCCCTGTCAAAGGCTTCGAACAGCAGGCGTTCGAAGTTGGAGGAGATCTGGATGTCCATCGACGGCGAGGTCGTGGCCCGCACGTCGCGCATCTCGTAGCGACCCGTCTTCAACGTACGGGCGAGGATGTCGTTTTCGTTGGTGGCGACCACGAGGCGGGCGATCGGCAGCCCCATCTTTATGGCGACATATCCTGCAAAGATGTCGCCGAAATTGCCGGTGGGCACCGTGAAGGCCACCTTCCGGTCCGGTCCGCCGAGCGCAACCGCCGTCGTGAAATAATAGACGATCTGGGACATGATGCGCGCCCAGTTGATCGAATTGACGCCCGAAAGATGCACGCGGTCGCGAAAAGCCACGTCGTTGAACATGTCTTTGACCAGCGTCTGGCAATCGTCGAAATTGCCGCGGATCGCGATCGCATGCACGTTCGACGCCTTGGACGTGGTCATCTGGTGCTGCTGCACCGGCGAGACCTTGCCATGGGGAAACAGGATGAAGATATCGGTGCGGTCGCGCCCGGCGAAGGCGTCGATGGCAGCGCCCCCGGTGTCGCCCGAGGTCGCGCCGACGATGGTGGCGCGGGTGTTGCGCGTGGCCAGAACATGGTCCATCAACCGCGCCAGAAGCTGCATCGCCACATCCTTGAAGGCGAGCGTCGAGCCGTGGAAAAGCTCCATCACGAAGGCATTCGGCCCTGTCTGCACGATCGGTACCACGGCCGGATGCCGGAACGTCGCATAGGCCTCGTCGATCATGCCACGCAGCGTCGCATCGTCGATCTCGCCATCGACGAACAGCTGGAGGATGCGGAAGGCGACGTCCTGATAGGAAAGACCGCGAAGGGCGCGGATCTCGCGTTTCGACAGGGTCGGCCATGTCTCCGGCACATAGAGCCCGCCATCGCGCGCAAGACCCGCCATCAGGGCATCGCTGAAACCGAGCGCAGGGGCCTCGCCCCGGGTGGAAACATACTTCACGTTCGTCATCCTCGTCTCGTGCACGTTTCACGCCGCGCGGCGACCGGCCAGAAGCCTGAACGCAAGCCTTTGCACATGCGGCGCGTATTCAGGCGGCACTTACAAAAATCGACGGGAACGCGTGCGAGTCCAATCGATTTTCCGGCGCGCCGCTGCTATAGACCATCGCCGCTACACTGGAAAGCCTGCCTTTCGGCAAGAGCGACCGGCACGGCAGGCAACGACGGACACGCGCCATGAGAGCGCGAAAAGAGCGACAGGGGTCGGATCGAATGGTGGGTCATACAGTCAGCCGCATCGCGGCATTTGCGGGTCTCCTGGCGCTGGCGGGCTGCAATACGCCCGATACCGGCGGCGCAATCGATGCCGGCGGCAGCGCGGCATCCGCCACGCCCGCCGTCGTCCAGGCAAAGTGCCCGCAGATCGTCATGCGCGATGCGACGTCGGTCTACCGCACCTATGCCAAGGGCGCGACGAACGATCCCACGCAGATCGTCTACCAGGCCTCGCTCGCCGACTCGACGCGCCAGTGCGTGCAGAGCGACACGACCCTCACGGTCAATGTCGTGGTGCAGGGCCGCGTCACCTCCGGTCCCGCCGGCGGTCCCGGCACCATCAACCTGCCGATCCGCGTCAGCGCGATAGACGAGGATAACACGCTGTTTTCGGAAGTGACGCAGTTCCCGGTCACCGTTCAGGCCGGCACCGGCGCCCAGCAGTTCATCTTCACCAAATCCGCCCCCATCAATGGCGGCGCCGGCGACTTCGCCAAAATCTATGTCGGCTTCGACAACGCCCCGGCTGCGTCGAAAAAGAAGCGGAAGTAGGCGGACCTCGGAAAAAGAGCGCGGATCTTTCGAAACCCGCGCTCCTTGCCGTCGTTTTGCTTGCCTGTGCCCCAGACTGCGGGCAACAGGCCTACAGGCGCACGCGCCCGATCAGTCCCCCAGCTCCTCCGACCATTCCGCCAGCGCTTCGATCGTCGCGGGCAGGGCGGTCATGCGGGAGATGACGGTTTCCGCGCCGGCTTCGGTCAGCGCGTCGGCATGCGAGGGATAGCTGTGCGACGCGCCGGTAAAACCGATGACGCGCATGCCGGCCGAGCGGGCACCGTGGACGCCGTGCACCGAATCCTCCACCACGATCACCCGCGACGGGTCGACGCCCATCTGGGCCGCGCCATGCAGGAAGATGTCGGGCTTCGGCTTCACGCGGTCCTCGCCCAGATCGCGGGCCGAAAAGATGTTGCGGCCGAAAAGGTCTTTCAGGCCGACCTTGCCGAGCATCATCGCCAGCCGCTCCGAGGTGGAGTTCGAGCAGACGCATTTCTTCAGCCGGATCTGCGACAGCGCCGCCTTGACGCCCTCGATGATCTCGACGTCGTCCTTCAGCCGCTGTTCGAGGATCTCGCTGTGGCGCGAAAGCAGGCTCGCCGAAAGCGGGATCGTCGCCTCGCGCTCCACCGCCAGCAGCGTGTTCTGCCAGGTCATGCCCGCATAGCGCTCCGCCATCTCCTCCGTCGAAATCGGATAGCCCGCTTCCGTCAACAGCGCCGCCTCGACTTCGGAGGCGATGATCTCGCTATCGACGAGCACGCCGTCGCAATCGAAAATGATGAGGTCGATACCGGACATGGGGAAAATCTCTGATGCGTGGGAATGCCCGCGCTTTACACGAGGGGGCGGCAGGGGACAATGCGATAACGACGAAAACGAAAGGAAGAGGGGCCGCTTTGAAGGCCGTTATTCTGCCGGGTACTGCTCCAGGAGAGCCGAAATTGAGCGCTCCAGACGTGGAATCTCGTCAATGATGACGCCCCACAAAATCGTGTCGGAAAGGCCGTGATACTCGTGACGAATAACGTTTCCAATCGTCTTCACGCGGGCCCAGGGGATCTCGGGCCGGGTCGCCCGCACGTCCTCGGGCAATGATCGGCTTGCCTCTGATATGATTTCGATGGCCCTCTGGAGCGCGTGCTTGAGCATCCAGTCAGAGCTGTAATCCTGCAGCGTCTTCCCGGCTGTCACTGCCTGAATGCCGCAAATTGCAGCGTTCATGTCGTGGAGCGCGTGTCTGAAGTCGCGAACCACTAGAAAACCCTGACAGCAGAAGCTTCGATGCTTGCTTTCAGCTGGGGATGAAGGCCATCCCGGGTCGTAATATCGACCGGTGTTTCCAGATGCTTCTCCAGCATCAATTTTATGCCGATGAGATCGAAGGCATTGAAGCGACTGGCAGGGTCGTAGTCGATAAAAAGATCGATGTCGCTCGTTGTGACGGCCTCGTCTCGCGCAACGGAGCCGTAGACGTAAAGGGATGTGGCGCCACACGAGCGCACCGCCTCTGCGTCGTCGCGGAGCCGCTCGATAACCTGCCGTCGATCAAGGCGCGTTGTCATGAGATCCAGCTTACCTCAAAACATGCACCTCTTCCATCCGTCGGTTTTCTACGCAAGTTTTCCGCCTCTTCAGTGTTTGGTAACCAAACTCGGTAACCATAGCAGCAGAATTTGTGTCCCAGAGTCAGCGTATCAGCGAGTAGTCATGGTGTCCCTGAAGTCTTCCGTCGTTTTGTCTGCTGAAATCTCCCCCGCCGCCGGTTCTGCCCGGGAAACGGGCGGGTGGCTCGACACCATCATCAAGGGCGATTGCGTCTCCGCCCTCGAAAAACTGCCCGACAACTCGGTGGATATCGTCTTCGCCGATCCGCCGTACAATCTCCAGCTCGGCGGTGCGCTTCACCGGCCGGATCAGTCGCTGGTCGATGCCGTCGATGACGAGTGGGACCAGTTCGCCTCCTTCGAGGCCTATGATGCCTTTACCCGCGCCTGGCTGCTGGCCTGCCGCCGCGTGCTGAAGCCCAACGGCACGCTGTGGGTCATCGGCTCCTACCACAACATCTTCCGCGTCGGCGCGATCCTTCAGGACCTCAACTTCTGGATCCTCAACGACATCGTCTGGCGCAAGACCAACCCGATGCCGAACTTCAAGGGGCGCCGGTTCCAGAACGCGCATGAGACGCTGATCTGGGCGAGCCCGAGCGCCAAGGGCAAGGGCTATACCTTCAACTACGACGCCCTGAAGGCGGCGAACGACGACGTGCAGATGCGCTCCGACTGGGTGTTTCCCATCTGCTCCGGCGGCGAGCGCCTGAAGGACGGGAACGGCGACAAGGTCCACCCGACCCAGAAGCCGGAAGCGTTGCTGGCCCGCGTCATGATGGCCTCCACCCGGCCGGGCGATGTCGTGCTGGATCCGTTCTTCGGTTCGGGCACCACAGGCGCCGTCGCCAAGCGCCTCGGCCGGCATTATGTCGGCGTCGAGCGCGAGCAGACCTATATCGACGCGGCCCGTGCGCGCATCGAGGCGGTCGAGCCGCTGGGCGGCGCCACATTGTCGGTCATGACCGGCAAGCGCGCCGAACCCCGCGTCGCCTTCAACGTGCTGGTGGAAAGCGGCCTCATCAAGCCTGGCTCGATCCTCACCGACGCCCGCCGCCGCCACAGCGCCATCGTGCGCGCCGACGGAACGCTGGCCTCGGGCGGCGAAGCCGGCTCCATCCACCGCCTCGGCGCCAAGGTGCAGGGTCTCGACGCCTGCAACGGCTGGACCTTCTGGCACTACGAGGACGGCGGCGTGCTCAGGCCGATCGACGATCTGCGGACGGTTATCCGGGCTGATATGGCGCGGTTGGGGTGACGCGTCGATCAACAGGCTAACGCCTGCGTAGCCCCCTCAACCGGCTGCCGCCACCTTCTCCCCGCTTGGCGGGGAGAAGGGACATGTGGCACCGCTTTCACCCCACGTTAAAACAACGAGCAGGGCGCGTCCCCTCGCCCCGCCAAGCGGGGGGAGAGTTAGGGTGAGGGGCTGCCACGGGCTAAAGGGATGAGGGACAGCCGCCTCCGCCAAAATCCCTCCGCAATGTTTAAGAGAATTTAACCTCTCCGCCGCTAGTCTTGTGCCTGCGATACCGCCGCGTGATCAACCACCGGCAGACCGCGATGCGGGCTGGGTTTCGGCTGTGCCGGAGCTTGCGCCCCAAGACGAAGCGGGAGTGCGATCTATCGACGGGAACGCCCGCCGACAGTCGTCTTTTCCTCCGGTTTCGTACCTTCAGTCCCGGAGGAATCTGGAACGCCCGGCAGCTTGTCAAAAGCGGCCGGGCGTTGCTGTTTCATCTGCATCGGTTTCAGGAAGAGGATGTTAAAATCCGTCAGAGAATGAAGTCGTCGGCATACATCTTGGTGACGCCGGATACGCTCACCTCGAAATCGGCGCGGCCATCGCCATTGACGTCGCCAGACAGGATGCCGTTCGAAAAGCGCAGCTCGCCCGCATGGCGGCTGAACCCGTCATTGCCGATATAGTCGAATGCCTGGTTGCCGCCGGAGCGCGTGCTGGCGTCGATATTGGAGAGGTCGATCAGGTCGTTATCCCCCGGCGTGAAGTCGGCAATCACGTCGCGGCCGCTGCCGACCCGGCTGTCGCTGACCGTATCGAAGTAGAAGATATCCGCGCCAGTGCCGCCGTTCAGATAGTCGAAGCCTGTGCCGCCGGTAAGGTCGTCGGCGCCCGAGCCACCATAGAGGAGGTCGTTGCCAGCGCCGCCATAGAGCCCGTCATTGCCGCCGAGGCCGTAGAGATCGTCGGCGCCGCCGAGACCCTTCAGCACGTTGCGGCCGGAGGAGCCGGTGATGTCGTCTGCGGAATTCGTGCCTGTCGCGTTCTCGATGCTGACGAGATCCTCGACCTGGTCGCCGTCGATCGTCGCGGTGCCCGTGTCGAGGGCGATGTCGACACCCTTGCCGCGCTGGGAGGCGTAAGAGTCCTGCAACTCGTAGCTGATCGTGTCGACGCCGGTGCCGCCGTTGAAGCTGTTGTTGTAGCCGACGGAGAGGAAGGTGTCGTTACCGCTGTCGCCCTTGTAGACGCTGGCTTCGGAATTGACCTCGAAACGGTCGTTGCCGTCGCCGCCGGAAACGACGTCATAGGCCGTGGCGCTGCCGGCGCGGATGCTGGCGATATAGAGGTCGTTGCCGGTGCCGAGGAAGATGTCGTTGCCGCCCTCGAAATAGTTCAGGACCCGGTCGTTGCCCGAACCCGCTTCGACATAATTGAAACCGCCCAGGCTGTCGGTGCGGTTGAGGTTGATCGTGTCGTTGCCGCCGTAACTGTAGACCGACACTTCGGACAGTTTGTTCTGGGTAAAAGTGTTGTTACCGTTGGTGCCGTAGTACGTCGCCATGAATGTGTCCTCGCGAGGGTCGTCGGTCAATATGACAAGCCCATCATGTCAGGTGCGGTGTGAATGCCGGCTGAACCGAATGTGGCTTTTCAGTGAAATAAGAATGGACGGTCTCAGCGGGTCCGGCCCTAAACGGGCAAGCCGAGCCGTATCAGATCCGCCTTCAGCGTCTTGCCATCGATGAACTGCACCGCCTGCCAGCCCGCCGTCCGCGCACCCTCGACATTGGCGAGGCTGTCATCGATGAAGAGCGTCGCTGCGGGTTCGAGGCCGAACGCCGCCTGATGCGTCTCGTAGATTTCGAGATCGGGCTTGATCTGTCGTTTCTCGCCGGACACCGTGACGCCGCGCGGCAGGTTGAGGAAGGCAAAGCGCGCTTTTGCCTCGGCAAACGTGTCCACGGCAAAGTTCGTGAGCATCGTCACGTCGTAGCCCTTGGCCACGAGACCTTCGAGAATGGCGACGCTCTCCTCATAGGCATGCGGCACCATCTCGCCCCAGTGAACGCGGAAGGCGCGGATGTTCGTCTCGTGCTCGGGATACTGCGCCACCAGCATGTCTTCGGCCTCCGCCCAGGTCCGGCCGCGATCCTGCTCGAGGTTCCATTCATGGGTGCACACCGTCGCGAAGAAGGCGTTGCGCTCGGCCTCGTCGGGAATGAGCCGGCTGAACGGGATATGCGGATCGTAGTGGATCAGCACCTTGCCGATGTCGAAAACGATATGGCGTATGGGTGTCGTCACGTCGGTCACAGGTGTCTCTCCTCTTTTATCGGTCGGGCCATCGGGTGGCCCGAAGGGTCATATCGCACGACGTCACCGGGTTCGTGACGTTTTTGCAAAACTGCCGGGCAGCGCCTTCCCGATCACCTTCTTCATCACGGTCGGCAGCGCCTGCACGGCCAGCGTTTCGCGCGGCTCCCACCAGCCGTTCGCGGTGATCGCGTCCCGTTCGACCTCGGCATGGCGAACGGCGAGGCGCAGCTCGAAATGGGTGAACACATGCACGATGCCGCCGCAGTCGCGCCAGAGCGGGCCGGCCTTGCCTGCAAAGGGCGGCGCTTGCTCGTCAGACGGATCGGTCGTCCAGTTCGTGCCCGGCACCTCGGTCATGCCGCCGAGCAGACCCTTTTCGCCCCGCTTGCAGAGGTAGACCGCGCCCGTTGCATCTGTCGCGACATAGGCGGTGCCGTATCGCACCGGCTTGGCCTTCTTCGCCAGCTTCACAGGAAAACGCTCCTGATCGCCGGCCTTGTAGGCGCGGCAATCCGCATTGATCGGACAGAGCGCGCAGACCGGCCGGCGCGGGGTGCAGATGGTCGAGCCGAGATCCATCATGGCCTGCGCGAAATCGCCCGGCCGCTCCGCGGGCGTGACCGTGGCGACCAGCCGCCGCATCTCGGGCCTTGCCGCCGGCACCGGCGTCTCCACCCGGTAGAGCCGTGACATCACCCGCTCGACATTGCCGTCGAGCACTGCGCTTTGCCGGTTGAAGGCGATGGCGGCGATGGCGGCGGCCGTATAGTCGCCGATGCCCGGCAGCGCCTTCAGGCCTTCTTCGGTATCGGGAAAGCGCCCGCCATGCTGGCTCGCAACCGCTTCGGCGCATTTCTTCAGGTTCCGCGCCCGGGCGTAATAGCCGAGCCCCGCCCAGGCCTTCATCACCTCTTCGGTATCGGCCGCAGCGAGATCGACGACCGTCGGCCACAGCGCGAGGAATTTTGCGAAATAGGCCTTTACCGCCTGTACCGTCGTCTGCTGCAGCATCACTTCCGACAGCCAGATGTGGTAGGGATCCGGCCGCAGCCCGGCTTTGGCCATGGGCGGCGTGATGCGCCATGGCAGCACGCGGTGGCTGCGATCGTACCAGTCGAGCAGCAGGCCGGCGGTGTCGGGGAGATCGGAGCGGGCAGACGGGAGGCAGGTCAATTTTTCCGCCGTGGACGTGGAACGTTGCATCATGGTCCTTCCGCCCGATTTCGCCTATAGATCGTCGCAAGCAGCCTTGTCGCATCCGGCATCGTTCCGTGCGTCATAGCCGAAACGGCGTCGGTGGGTAAGGCCCGCGATATCTTCCCAACAGTCGGAGCAAGCGCAATGGCGCCTTCCAAGCCGTATACACCGAAGGGCGCTTATACCCCGAAAGGCGTCAGGCAGATCAGCGAGGTCGCCAACGGCCTGCTCGATCCGGTTCTGGCCAAACGTGCCGGCATCAGCACGCTGCTGCTCGGCTCCTGGGACGAAATCGCCGGCGAGGCCTTTGCCGATTGCACGCGCCCGGAAAAGATCGCCTGGCCGCGCCGCGTCTCCGAAATGGCTGGCGAGAGCCGCCACCAGCCGGGCGTCCTCACCATCGCCTGCGATGGCGCCCGCGCTTTGTTCCTTGCACATACGGAAGGCGAACTCGTCCAGCGCATCAACGGCTTCTTCGGCTTCCCCGCCATCGACCGCGTCCGCATCGTCCAGAAGCCCGTCACCCCCCAGAACCGCACCCGCCAACGCCCGCGCCCCCTGACCGGCCAACCCGCCCGCCATCTGGAAGCCCTGACGGCCGAGATCGAGGACGAGGGCCTGAAGGCGGCTCTGACGCGGCTGGGGACAGCGGTGCTGGGGAAGAAGCGATAGGGGGATGATCAGGCCGTCCACGGATTGATCACGTGCAGGCCGCTAGCCGTAAATGGCGTGACGTCGCGTGTCGCAACGGAAAACCCAGTTGCGACGGCAATCGCGGCAATCTGTGCATCCGCCAATCCCACTCCCGCCCCCTTTTCCCGCGCTTTCTGCGAGATGACGGCAAACTCCCGTGCCGCCTGCATGTCGAAAGGAAGGATTCGACCGCGGAACACGGTCGATAAGAGGTGTTCGAGCGCTTCTCGTAGCGTGTCCTTACGCCGACCGTCCGGCATGATCGCCATGCCGGAAAGTATTTCGGCCGCCGTGATTGTCGTCAGGTACAACGCTTCCGCCGGCTGAGCATCGAGCCACGCAAGAACGCGTTCGCTCGGCATCTTGCGAAGAGGTTCCGAAACGACATTCGTGTCCAGAATAATCATTTGAAGGAAGGCGGTTCGTAGGCTTCTCTGTCCCGCCCGTCGTCGAGATCGATACCTCCGATCGATTGCCCGATGGCTTTGAGATAGGAGCCGATACCAAGCGGCTCCTCGCTCGCGGCGGCGGTTTGCAGAATAGCGCTGATTTCCGCCTCGGTGGTACGCCCGTTCCTGCGGGCGCGTGCTTCCAGCGCCTGATGGGTTTTTTCGGGAAGGTTCCTGATCATGATGGCCGACATGGTGCGTCTGTCCTCTCGCCTTGAAAGCTAATCCCAGACACTTTGCAGTCTACCAGCAGCGAGCCCGCCCGATCAACAGCGAGCCGGAATATCCCGCCATCCACCCCTCACGCCACAAATGCCTCACAATTCTTTGAACGATGGGCTATGGGGGCCCCTTGTCCGGTCCCGGCGGGCGCGATATCGCAAGGGTCCCGTCTCCGCTTGAACAGGTGAACCATGTCTCTTTCTGAAATGACTTTGCTGAAACGCCTCTCGAGCGGTGTGGCCATCGCCACGCTGGCGCTCGCGCTCGTCGCCTGCAGCGACGAGAAGAAGGAGACGGCGAATGCTGCGGCTCCTGTGGAAACGGTCGATACCGCGACCAGGACGGAGATGAAGCCGGCGGATACGATGACGACATCGTCCACCGCTGCCACCCCCGCAACGACGCCTGCGCCCGCTCAATCCCAGATGGCCCCGGCCCAGCCGGCCCCGGCCCAGATGGCCCAGGCGGCAGCGCCTGCCGCCACGCCTGCCGCAGCCGAGCTGCCGCAGGCGGATGGCGAGGTCGAAATCTCCAAGCTGATGGAGCCCGGCGCGCTGCCGGAAATGTCCATCGGCAAGGCCGATGCGCCTGTCACCGTTGTCGAATACATGTCGATGACGTGCCCGCATTGCGCCAACTTCCACAACAACACGTTCGACGCCATCAAGGCGAAATACGTGGAATCGGGCAAGGTACGCTTCGTTCTGCGCGAGTTCCCGTTCGATCCGCGTGCCGCCGCCGCCTTCATGCTCGCGCGCTGCGCTCCGGAAGGCCAGTATTTCCCCATGGTCTCCATGCTCTTCAAGCAGCAGGAACAGTGGGCCGCTGCCCAGAACGGTCGCGATGCGCTGCTCCAGATGTCCAAGCTCGCCGGTTTCTCACAGGAGAGCTTCGAGGCGTGCTTGACGAACCAGAAGCTGCTGGACGATGTGAACGCCGTGATGCAGAAGGGTATGAAAGAGTACAAGGTGGCTTCGACGCCGACCTTCTTCATCAACGGCAAGCGCTATTCCGGAGACATGTCGGTTGACACCATGTCGGCCCTTATCGACCCTCTGCTCTAAGCTGCACCCGGTTGCGGCACGGGAAACCGTGCCGTTTACATCGCTCATGAGGCCCGGGACCCTTTTCGCCGTCATGCTCGGGCTTGTCCCGAGCATCCGCAACGGCCCGGGTGCCTCGACATCGGCAGATCCTTGGCACAAGGCCGAAGATGACGCCTCGCGAATGAAAATGTTCGTCTTCCGTCCATCGGCGATGGAAACTATGCCGTTCTCGCCGGTCATGCCCTCGTTCCCGTTCGAGACGGGCGCGCCGTCATGAAGTTCACCAAGCTGCGCCTTGTCGGCTTCAAGTCCTTCGTGGAGCCATCCGAATTCGTCATCGAGCGCGGGCTGACCGGCGTGGTCGGCCCGAATGGCTGCGGCAAGTCGAACCTTGTCGAAGCCCTTCGCTGGGTGATGGGCGAGAATTCCTACAAGAATATGCGCGCCTCCGGCATGGACGACGTGATCTTCTCCGGCTCGGGCAAACGTCCGGCGCGCAACACGGCCGAAGTCGGCCTCTACCTCGACAATACCGATCGCACCGCGCCGGCCGCCTTCAACGACAGCGACGAGATCCAGGTCACGCGGCGCATCGAGCGCGAGAACGGGTCGGTCTACCGCATCAACGGCCGCGAGGCCCGCGCCAAGGACGTGCAGCTGCTTTTTGCGGATGCCTCGACCGGCGCCCGCTCGCCGTCCATGGTGGGGCAGGGCCGCATCGGCGAGCTGATCGCTGCCAAGCCGCAGGCGCGGCGGCAACTGCTGGAAGAAGCCGCGGGCATTTCGGGCCTTCACTCCCGCCGTCACGAGGCCGAGCTTCGCTTGCGCGGCGCCGAAACAAACCTTGAACGACTGGACGAGGTAACGGCGGAGCTGGAAAACCGTATCGAAAGCCTCAAGCGCCAGTCGCGGCAGGCCAACCGCTTCAAGATGCTTTCGGCCGACATCCGCGCGCATGAGGCGATGCTCTTTCATATCCGCTGGGTGCAGGCCAAGCAGGCCGAGGGCGAGGCGGACAGCCTGCTGAACCAGGCGACGTCGCTGGTTGCCGAGAAGGCGCAGGCCCAGATGGAGGCCGCGAAGAACCAGGCGATCGCGAGCCTGAAGCTGCCGGAACTGCGCGAGGAGGAGGCCCGCACCGCCGCAGGCCTCCAGCGGCTGCAGATCGCCCGGACCCAGCTCGACGAAGACATGAGCCGCACGCTGCGCCGGCGCGACGAATTGCAGCGCCGCCTGACGCAGCTTGGGCAGGACATCGCGCGCGAAGAGCAGCTGGCGCTGGAAAATGCCGGCGCGATGGCGCGTCTGGAGGAGGAAGCAGAGGCGTTGCAGGAAGACGCCGAAGATGCCGGCGAGCGGGCGGAGGAGGCACGCGAGCGCCTTGCCGAAGCACAGGACGTGCTGGCCGCTAGCGAGCGCACATTGGCATCGCTCACGGCCGAGCGCGCCGAGGCGCAGGCGTCGCGCGGCCAGCTGGAACGCACCATCCGCGATCTCGGCGACCGCCGCATGCGCCTCTCCCGCCAGATGTCCGATCAGGCCGGCGAGATCGCCACTCTCGACCGCGAGATCGCAAGCCTCGAAGACCCCGAAAGGCGGCGTGATGCCGTGGACGCGGCGGAAGCCGACATAGAGGAGCGGGCACAAGCCGTTGCCGATGCCGAGGACGCGCTGGGCGAGGCGCGGGCGCGTGAGGCGGAGGCACGCGGACCGCTGGAAGCTGCGCGTGCGCGGCTGAGCGCGGCGGAAACCGAGGCGCGCACCATCCGCCGCTTGCTCGAAGCCGCAACGCTTGCCGGCGGCGCAAGCCCCGTGGTGGATGCGATCACAGTCGAGCGCGGCTTCGAGGCGCTGCTGGGTGCTGCCCTGGGCGACGATCTCGAATCCCCGCTCGATCCGTCGGCTCCGGTGCATTGGCGCGACCCCGGGCCGGGGGATGCCGATCCGGCTCTGCCGCAGGGCGTCGCTCCGCTGATCGACCGCGTTACGGCGCCGGATACCTTGCGGCGCAGCCTGTCGCAGGTGGGCATCGTCGCGGATGATGCCGAGGCGGAACGGTTGCTTCCTCTCCTATGCCCCGGACAACGGCTCGTCACCCGCTCGGGCGCACTCTGGCGCTGGGATGGCCATGTCACGGGCGCCGATGCACCGAGCGCTGCCACCCTGCGTCTGGAGAACCGCAACCGCCTGAGCGAACTCGACGCCGAGATAACGGAGGCCGCCGACGCTCTGGAGCTTTGCGAGAGCGCCCTGAAAATGGCGACGGACGCCATCCGCGCCGGTGACGATGCGGTGCGGATGAGCCGCGAGGTCGAGCGTCAGGCGATCCGCCGCCTGTCGGAAGCGCGCGATGCGCTGGCTGCCGCCGAGCGCGCTCAGGGAGATCTCGCACGGCGCCGCGCCATGCTTGCCGAAACCGCGGCCCGCATCGAGGAGAGCCACGACGAGGCGGTGGCCGCGCTGGAGGATGCCGTCGCGGCGCTCGATGACGCCCCCGATATGGCTGACCTCAACGCACGCCTGACAGCGCAAGGCACAGCGGTTGCAGCAGACCGGGCAGCTCTCGCCGAGGCGCGTGCGCTTTCCGACGGTCTCAATCGCGAGACCGAAACGCGCGAGCGCCGCCTGCGGGCGATTGCCGCCGAGCGTCAGACCTGGGCGAGCCGGGCGGCCAGCGCCGAAGACCATATCGCCACGCTGCGCGACCGCGAAGCCGAGGCTCGTGACGAGATCGAGGCGATTCTGGACGCGCCCGACGAATTCGACGAGAAACGCCGCGCCCTCATGAGCGCCCTCTCGGACATGGAGGCGGCCCGTCGCGCGGCGGCCGACCGGCTGGTGGAGGCCGAAACCCGCCAGCGCGACGCGGATCGCATGGCCGCGACCGCTCTTTCCGAACTGGCGGAAACCCGCGAAAAGCGCGGCCGGGCCGAGGAGCGGCTGATGTCCGCCCGCGAGAAGCGGGTCGAGGTGGAGGGCGCCATCCGGCAATCCCTTTCGGTTGCGCCGCACGAGGTGCTGCGCCTTACCGGCCGCGCGGTGGATGCGCTGCCAGTCGATCCGCGCACCGTGGAGCGTGATCTCGAACGCCTGAAGATCGAGCGTGAGCGCCTCGGCGCCGTCAACCTGCGTGCGGAAGAGGAGCAGACCGAGCTTTCCGACAGGCTGGCCGCGATCCTCAAAGAGCGGGAGGATGTGATCGATGCGATCCGCAAGCTGCGCAGCGCCATCCAGAACCTCAACCGCGAGGGCCGCGAGCGCCTTCTGGCGGCGTTCGACATCGTCAACGCCCAGTTCCAGCGCCTGTTCACCCACCTCTTCGGCGGCGGCACGGCCGAGCTTCAACTGATCGAAAGCGAAGACCCGCTGGATGCGGGCCTCGAAATCGTCGCACGCCCGCCGGGCAAAAAGCCGCAGACCATGACGCTGCTCTCCGGCGGCGAGCAGGCTCTGACCGCCATGGCCCTGATCTTCGCGGTCTTTCTCACCAATCCCGCACCCATCTGCGTGCTGGACGAGGTGGACGCGCCGCTGGACGACCACAATGTCGAGCGCTACTGCAACCTCATGGACGAAATGGCCGCCTCCACGGAGACCCGCTTCGTCATCATCACCCACAACCCCATCACCATGGCCCGCATGAACCGCCTCTTCGGCGTCACCATGGCGGAGCAGGGCGTGAGCCAGCTGGTATCGGTGGATCTGCAGACGGCGGAACAGCTGCGGGAGGCGGTGTAGGGTCGGGTGGAGCGCGGAGGAAACGGTCAGTCGAACGTGCTGCCGTCCGTACGAATGCCGGCTTGCGGAAACGCCTGAAGACCTGCCGAACGCAGCGCCGATACGGCAGATATGACGGCATCTTCTCCCATGTCGAGAGTGGACGCGGCATGGCGCAGGGCTTCGGCATTCAGCAGGTGGTTGAGAATGCCTGCAAGTTTCCGAGCGATATCCCGGCCATAGGCCTCTTCGGACTTCATCACGGCCTCGCGGGGGAGTTGTCCATGAAACTGAACGAGAACACCGAGATCGATGGCATCGCGATACCCGACGGCGCGGTCGTAGCAACGGTCGGCATTTGCCAGCAGTTTCTCGGCGAACATATCCGCGATCGACAACGTGGGGACACCGAGAACCGGATCTCTTTCACCCGTCAGTGCGATCCGGGTCTCTCGGACGATCTCGAATTTGATGGGCTGGCCTCGATAGGAAAGAAGCATGCGGATGCCGTAGGCGTCCGCCTTCACATCCCGGAGCAACGACACCTCATTCGAGAAGATCGCACCCGGCCCCTCTTCGATGATCGCGTTGCGCAGGTTCCGGTAACCGGCGGAACTCGCACAGAGGAAATCCAGATCGAGCGACCGCCTGTATTCGCCGAAGCGCAGGACGATCGCCGTTCCTCCGCCGAAGAAGCACTCTGTCCACTGAAGAACATCGTGGTTCATCGAGGACAGCGCCGCCGCGATTGCCTGATGTTCGCCGCGGATATAGCGCATCAGACCAGCATGCGGCCATGACCGAATGTATCGGTCAGTTCCCGGATCAACCGAGCTTCCGTCTCCGACAGACGATCCTGATCGACGAACCGCCAGTTTCGTTCATAAAGGGCAAAGACTTCGTCTGCATCGATTGGACGTGAGGGATCCCTGTTCCAGACGAGGGTTGCAAGCTCGGGGAAATCCGCAGGTACGATCTTGTCTGCAAGGCGGTGTCTCATAACCGGATCCATACCAAAAAACAGCGAAAATATCAAAAACGCACAGTTCGGTTGGCAGTGCGTCCACCCACATGTACCCCCGCAATAATTTTGCTGCAATGCAGCAATAATCCCGCATGTGCAGCATTCCTAATCGGGGGCTGATGTTGTAGCGTGAAGAGGGAGACGAGGCGGACCGACCGGAGTTGCGGGAATGCGGCGCGAGGACGGCTTTAGCCTCAGGGTGGAGACGGACATGAAGAAGTGGGTTTACACCTTTGGCGGGGGCAAGGCCGAGGGGCGGGCGCTGGATCACGACCTCCTGGGTGGCAAGGGCGCCAATCTCGCAGAGATGTGCAGCCTGGGTCTGCCGGTGCCGCCGGGTCTCACCATCGTGACACGCGCCTGCGCGCTCTATTCCGAAAACGGCCGCGCCATTCCCGACAGCCTCAAGGCCGAGGTGCTCGCCGGCATTTCCATCGTCGAGGACATGGCAGGGCGGCGCTTCGGCGATGCGGAACGGCCGCTGCTCTTGTCCGTTCGCTCCGGCGCGCGCGCCTCCATGCCCGGCATGATGGATACGGTTCTCAATCTCGGTCTCAACGACGACACGGTCGAGGCGCTGGCGCGCGACAGCGGCGATGCGCGTTTTGCCTGGGACAGCTATCGCCGCTTCATCCAGATGTATGGCGACGTCGTCATGGGCCTCGACCACGAGGTCTTCGCCGAACTGCTGGAGGACGAGAAGGGGCGGATCGGCAAGGAGCAGGAAACCGATTTCACGGTCGACGAGTGGCGCCGCCTCGTTGGTCGCTACAAGGATGTCATCGAGGAGGAGACGGGCGATGGATTCCCGCAGGATCCCGCTGTGCAGCTCTGGGGGGCCATCGGCGCTGTCTTCGCGAGCTGGATGAACCCGCGGGCCATGACCTATCGCCTGCTGCACAATATTCCCGCCGACTGGGGTACGGCGGTCAACGTCCAGACCATGGTGTTCGGCAATCTCGGCAATGATTCGGCCACCGGCGTCGCCTTCACGCGCAATCCTTCGACCGGCGAAAAGGCGCTTTATGGCGAATTTCTGGTCAATGCGCAGGGCGAGGACGTGGTGGCCGGCATCCGCACGCCGCAGAACATCACGGAGATCGCCCGTATCGATTCCGGCTCCGACCGGCCCTCGCTCGAAAAGGTGATGCCGGACGCATTCGCGGAGCTTTGCGCCATCTGCGATCGCCTGGAAGCCCATTATCGCGACATGCAGGATATCGAGTTCACCATCGAGCAGGGCAAGCTGTGGATGCTGCAGACCCGCTCGGCCAAACGCACGGCGCGCGCTGCGATGAAGGTCGCGGTCGATATGGCCGACGAGCGGCTGATCTCGCGCGAGGAGGCGGTGGCGCGCATCGATCCCGCATCGCTCGACCAGTTGCTGCACCCGACCATCGATCCCGCCGCCCGCCGCGATATCATCGGCGCGGGTCTCCCCGCATCTCCGGGTGCGGCGACCGGCGAGATCGTCTTCACCTCGGAAGAGGCGGTGCTGGCGAAGAAGGAAGGCCGAGCCGTCATTCTGGTGCGGGTCGAGACCAGCCCGGAAGACATTCACGGCATGCATGCGGCCGAAGGCATTCTGACGACGCGCGGCGGCATGACGAGCCACGCGGCCGTCGTCGCGCGCGGCATGGGCATCCCCTGCGTCTCCGGTGCCGGCAGCATTCGCGTGGATCTGCGCAATGAAAAGCTCGTCGCCGCCGGCACTACCTTTGCCAAGGGCGACGTCATCACCATCGACGGCTCCTCGGGACAGGTGCTCAAGGGCCGGGTCTCCATGGTCCAGCCGGAACTCTCCGGCGATTTCGGCCGCATCATGGAGTGGGCGGATGCCAGTCGGCGCATGACCGTGCGTACCAATGCCGACACGCCGGCCGACGCCCGCGCCGCGCGCTCCTTCGGCGCGGAGGGCATCGGCCTCTGCCGCACCGAGCATATGTTCTTTGAGGGCGAGCGCATCAACGTCATGCGCGAGATGATTCTGGCTGCCGACGAGGCCGGTCGGCGAACATCGCTCGCCAAGCTCCTGCCGATGCAACGGGCCGATTTCACCGAGCTGTTCTCCATCATGCACGGCTTGCCGGTAACGATCCGCCTGCTCGATCCGCCGCTGCACGAGTTCCTGCCGAAGACCGACGAGGAAATCGCCGATGTCGCCGTGGCGCTGGGCATGAAGCCGCTGGAACTGCGCCAGCGGGTGGATGCCCTGCACGAGTTCAACCCCATGCTCGGGCATCGCGGCTGCCGGCTGGCCATTTCCTATCCCGAAATCGTGGAAATGCAGGCCCGGGCGATCTTCGAGGCGGCCGTGCTGGCGGCGCGGGAGACGGGCGCGCCCGTGGTGCCGGAAATCATGGTGCCGCTGGTGGGGCTGAAGGCCGAACTCGACTACGTCAAGGCGCGGATCGATGCTGTCGCCGCCGAGATCCTGAACGAAGCCGGCGTCGGCATCGACTATCTCGTCGGCACCATGATCGAGCTGCCGCGCGCCGCACTTCGCGCCCATGTCATCGCCGAGTCCGCCGACTTCTTTTCCTTCGGCACCAACGACCTGACGCAGACAACCTTCGGTATATCGCGTGACGATGCCGCACAGTTTCTCAACACCTACCGCATGAAGGGCATCATCGATCGCGACCCCTTCGTTTCGATCGATTATGACGGCGTGGGGGAACTCATCCAGATTGCGGCCGAGCGAGGCCGGGGCACGAAGAACGGCCTCAAGCTCGGCATCTGCGGCGAGCATGGCGGCGACCCGGCCTCCATCCGCTTCTGCGAGGAAACCGGTCTCGATTATGTCTCCTGCTCGCCGTTCCGCGTGCCCATCGCCCGCTTGGCGGCTGCGCAGGCGGCAATCAACGGAAGGGCTTCAGGGGCCTGATTTTTTGAGGTGCGGCCCCAATTTTTGGGTGAAACCCCCTGAGGATTCACAACCGCTTAAAGTTTCATCAGTACGGAATTAAGCAGATAAGTCTTAAGGACGATTCGGATGACACAGGGACGACGAAGTGCGCGATCGCTCTACTGCAAGTGGAGGCGTGCCTCCCTTGTCGTAGCGGCTGCACTTGTCGGCATGGCGCTCTGGATCGTCTCGCCATCGGCGACGGCTTATGTCGATGCGGAAAGCAATCTCGTCTCCCTACGGGAGTATGAAACGATGCTGCGGACGTTGCGCGCGCTGTCGGCCGAGCGCGGTCCGTCCAATGTCGTCATGTCTGTCGAGGTCGGTTCCGATCCCTACGCTCTGACCCGGCTGCTGGAAGTTCGACGCGCGACCGACAATATGCTGTCGAGCCTGGACCGCACGAAGAACCTGCCGCTCGCCCCGGGCGTCGTCCGCGCCCTGCGCGAGAATCTGGGCCTTGCTCGCCATCGCATCGACGCCATCACGCAGATACCGCAGGCAGAGCGCTCCCTTGATATGCTGACGCAGGCGATCACGGATATGTTTGCGATCGTGGACGAGCTTCAGCCAGCCGTCGCGCTGGCCGCGGAAACGCTGGAGAAGCGCAATCCCGCTCTCGCTGCCAGCGTCTTCACCGCCCTCATCGTCACGGATCTGCGCGAGCAGGCCGGCCGGCTGGCAAGCCACATCGTGCCCAGCGTGTCGCGCTCCCTTCCGCTGTCGCAAGACGCGATCGACAGGATCAATCGCACGCGAGGCAGTATCGACGCGTTGATGCACATGCTCGGCCTGCGTCTCGACGTCTCCGAAGGCAAGCTGCGCCCGCTGATGGGCGAGGTTCGCCGCCTCTTTATCGGTCGTGGCATCCACCTCATCGAGAGGCTGACTCTGGAGGGGCGATCAGGGGCGGGGCGAGTCGGCGGGCACTACAGCGTTGCACCTGCGGGGCTCACCGGCCTCTACGTGCCGACCCTCGTTCCGTTGGAAGATCTGCGCCAGGCCACCATCGACCATATGCTGAAGAACATCGTGCGAAGCCGGGATTACGCCTTCCTCAGGCTCGTCGGCATGGCGGCAGCAACCATCCTGCTCCTGACGCTGCTGGTCGCGGTCATGCGCCGGCTTTATCTGTCGGTCCTGCGCCCGTTGCTGACTGCTCATGAAATGATTCTCGGGCTCGCCGAGGAGAGACCGGCCGAGCGACAAGCCATGAGGGCGGATACGCGGGAGATCAACGACCTCTTCGACGCCATCACGCGGCTGGAAGGCCAGCTTGCCGAACGGCGCGAACTGACGGAACGGCTGCGCTTTCAGGCCGAAACCGATCCGCTGACCGGCCTCCTCAACCGTTCCCGCTTCCTTGGTCTGGGGAATACGAGATTTGCCGCCGGGATCACCGGGGAGAAAAGGCCCGACACAGGCAGCGGAAAGGTCGAGCAGAGCCTCGGCGTGCTCTATATCGATCTCGATGGCTTCAAGGCTGTCAACGATACATTCGGCCACTTTGCTGGCGACCAGCTTTTGCGGGAGATCTCCTTCCGCCTCTCGAACGTCGCGGAGCCGGAAAGCCTGCTCGCGCGCCTTGGCGGCGATGAGTTCGCTTTCTGTACGCTTGGGTTCGATATGGCGGGTCTCGAAGCTTTCGCAAGCCGCATCCTGCTGCAGTTCAACAAGCCGATCGATCTGGACGGCCTTCCCGTCCGGGTTGGCGCGAGCATCGGCATTGCCTTGATGGCGGCCGGGCAGGTGCCGGAGGCGCGCATTTCCTCCTTCTCGCAACTCTGTTCGAATGCGGACATGGCGCTTTATGATGCCAAGCGAAACGGGCGTAACACCTACCGCATCTTCGACAGCGAGGTGCAATACCCACTGCCAGAGCGTCAGGCGCTGACGGCCTGACGTCGCTCATCCCGAGACAGGCGACGGCTTACGGAATCTCGACCTACATTCGCTGAAACACATCCACGAAGGCCTGCGCGAAACGGGCAAGGCCTGTGGTGCGCTCATTTGGCTTCTCGATGCGGATCGACGTTCCGTCGGCCTCCAGGCAGGCAAAGATCGTTTCGCTGCCGACACCGTTGTCACGCGGGATCCGCAGCACGGCGATCCGCTGGCAGTTCTCGACAAGGCCGGAGGCGGGGAGGTCGAAGAGGAATGCCCCCTTGAGATCGGCGGCAGCGGCGCGCACCCTGTCGGAAAAACCGTCTCCATCCGGCGCCATGCCGTCGAGCGACAGTTCGAGCTCCAGCATTTCCATGGTGAATTCGAAGGCGCCGCCATCCGGCGTGCCCGTCGCCGGCTGAGTCTTGGCCGGCTGGGCCTTGCCCAGCTCAACCTTGCCCGGCTGGATCTGGGCGGAATGGGTTTCGATATCGGCAGTACGCATGGTCGTCATCCCTTCGCAACCGGCCTGATCCGTTGAACCAGGCCCGACCGCAGCCTTGCACCCGCTGGTTCGAACGCGGATTCTGTTAACAAGAATGGCAATTTCGTGGCCATGCGTCTCCCGGTTGAGGAATTTCACAAGGCGCTTACCAACGCGCTCGTTGCCGAAAGGTTCCCAACCGCGGATGTCGGCAGATTGCAGGCAGGGGAAACGTTCCCCTGTCGACGGACGCAGCATGGTGTAAGAGTTTGTTTGCAAAGCCGGTGGCAGAAACTTGGCGTAGAATATTCTCGCTCCGCCAGAATTTTCGACACACCGGGGCGCGAAGAGCAATCACGGCTCGATCCGCAGCGGTTATCGAACAGACAGTCCGGGGACGGGTCGCGGCGCAATGGCCGTACAGAGGCAGAGACAGAGGTTCGGCCGGCAATGATTACCTATGAGCGCCCGATTTCCCACGCCGCCCGCTGGGCGCGCCACGTCGCGCGGCTTGCCTTCGCCATGTTCGTTCTGTCTCTTGCCGCCCATCGCTTCGGGTCCCTTTCCAGCACGCTTTTCGTCACACTCGTCCTCGTCAGCGCGGGGCTGGCGCTGGTGGCCGTCATTCTCTCCGTCATCGGCTTCGTGCGCCTGTGGCAGGTGGCGGCCGTCGGCGGCATCGCATCGACCATGGCCTTGCTCTATGCAGCGCTCCCGCTTGCCGCCGCCGGGCTTGCCCTCGTGCAGGTGGTGGAAAAGCCCGCGATCACCGATGTCTCCACCGATCTCGCAACGCCGCCTCCTTTTATCCGGGACCGGCCGATCGAGACGGGCTGGTTGACGCCCGCAGCTCCCGTCGTCGCCGACCGCCAGGCACAGGCGCGCGCCTATCCCGCCCTCACGGGTCGTCGTTACGACGGCGCGCTCGACCGGGTGCTCACCGGCGTGCGCACGGTGGCCGACCAGTCGGGCATCGCCATCGTCGCGGAAGAAGGCCTTGAAAATGCCGAGCCGGATTTCGAGGATCTTGCGCTGAGGGCGGAGCCTCCGGCCGATCCCCAGCGAGACGCTCTTGCGAAATCCCCCGGAAAAGGGACCGGAAAGACGACGGGGAGAACGGCGGGAAAAGCGGGACGGGATCCCACGGCTGCGCGCGACCCGGGCCCTGTTCCCATTCCGCTTTCGCGCCCGAAGCTGGAGGTGGCGCCCATGCCGCCCGGCCGGAAAGCCGGCGACATCCTGTTGCAGGGAGAAAGCCGCAGCCGCATCGCAGGCTTTCGCTTCGACCTTGTCATTCGCCTTCGCGAGGAGTCCGAAACGACCTTCGTGGATATCCGCGTCGCCTCCCGCCTCGGCCACCACGACCTAGGCCTCGACGCCGCTGCGGCCGAACGCTTCCTCCACGCGCTCGACGCGGAGCTACTGGGCATCGCGGGGGACTGACCCGCAGGACCGCAGGGAAACGACCTAAACCGCATCCCCGGCCAGACGATAGTGCCCCATCAGCGCGGGAGGGCCGTCAGTGACAACAAGCCCGCGTTCCACCAGATCCTCCAGATGCGCCAGCACCGACAGCGCCGCCGCCCCATGCAGCCGGGGATCGGTGGAGGCATAGAGCGCCTGCACGATCTCCGCTATCCCCCGATCGCCGCGGCGGATGCGCTCCAGCACGCCGCGCTCGCGCATGCGCCGGTGCGCGCGCAGGCCGCGCAGGAATTTCGCGGGCTCCCTCACCGGGCCGCCATGGCCCGGCAGATAGAGCCGGTCGTCGCGCGCCAGCATCTTGTCGAGCGAGGCCATATAGTCACGCATCGAGCCGTCCGGCGGCGCGACGATGCTCGTCGCCCAGGCCATCACGTGGTCGGCGGAAAAGACGATGCCCGTGTTGTCGAGCGCAAAAGACAGGTGGTTCACCGTATGCCCCGGCGTGGCAAGCGCGGTCAGTGCCCAGCCGTCGCCCTCGATCGTCGCGCCGTCGGCAAGGGTCAGATCGGGCGCGAAATCCATATCGGAGCTTTCCGAAAACGGATTGACCTCGCCGTCGTGAAGCGGCCGCGACGGCCGGTGCGGGCCTTCCGCCGCGATCACCCCGCCCACTTCTGCCTGCAGAACGCGGGCCAGCGGCGCATGATCGCGATGCGTATGGCTGACGAAGATATGGCTGACCGGCCGCCCGTCGATGGCCCGCAGGAGCGCCGCCAGATGCGCGTCGTCCAGCGGACCGGGATCGATCACCGCCAGCCTGCGCTCGCCGACGATATAGCTGTTCGTACCGTGGAAGGTGAACGGCCCGGGATTATCGACCGTCAACCGCCGCACGCCATCGGCGACCTCGACCGCCTGCCCATGCGCCGGCTCGAAAGCGAGCTCGAAATGCGGCTCTTCCTCGCTCTCCAGAGGTGCGCCGCTCACTTGAGTTCGATCTCGATGAAGCTCATGGGTTCGGTGCCGGCATTGACGACATTGTGCTCCACCCCCGCATCGCGCCGGTAGACCGCGCCCTTGGCGACATCGAATTCCCGCTCGCCTTGCGCATCCTCGATCCGGAACCGGCAATCCGTCATCGGCACGACGACATAACCGAGCCCGTGCACATGATGCCCCGTCTCCGCGCCGGGCGCGAAATCCCACTGCGTCACGCGCATGACGGCATCATCGCTGATCACCGTCGGCCGCGCCGGCATCCGAGCCCGATATCCCGCCATCCATTTCTCCTTGCGACCGCGTTCAAAAGGAACCTAAAGCGTCTTCGGCAAATCCGAAAGACCGCGACGCGCTTGAGGGAAACGTACCCGCACAAACCGGCTCTTCCCACAAACTTGCCACCGAACAAACTTACCCGTTGTCCCCGCCCTCACGCTTTGCTATCAGCCGAACACCCGGACATCACCGCACCCGGGCCGGCAATGGGGCGTCGCCAAGCGGTAAGGCACCGGTTTTTGGTACCGGCATTCCCAGGTTCGAATCCTGGCGCCCCAGCCAGCAACTCCTTTTCAGCCTGGAAATTCACGTTTTCCAGCGCTCGTGCTGAGCTGGGAATCGAACTCAGTGAATGGGTGTAGTGGCGAGCATCCCTGAGGATGACAGGTGCCTAAGCCTCCGGACAGTCGATACGCCATTTCCGGCCACCAGAGCCTCATCTTCTCGAAGCTGGCTGATCCGTGAGAGAGAGCTCCCGCAGCTACCCGCTGGTCGACTTAAAGCCACGGGCTCTGGAGATAGCGTTGACAGCCTCTTCGCTTGTCGCGCGGCAGCTTCTTCAGGGCCGAATCCTGTCGCCTTGCACCTGCGTTCTTCGGGGCCGCAATCCTCCTGCGCGGCATACGGCCGCTATGGCCTATCAACAATGATTGGATTGCTGCCGTAAAGCTGTCATGCTGATGATATCTGCAGACAAGAGTATCTCCATGAAGCGTCCTACCATTGCCGATGTCGCACAGGCGGCGGGCTTGAGTGTTGCCACCGTCGATCGGGTTTTGAACGGTCGTCTTCCCGTTCGCGAGGAGACCTCTCGAAAGGTGTATGAAGCGGCAGAGAGGCTGGGCTTTCACGGCGCCAAGATCATCCGCCAGCGCATGATGGCCGATCTGCCGTCTTATCGATTCGGCATTATTCTGCGGAAGGAGCGACAGCCATTCTATCAGGCTTTTGCCGAACAGTTGAATGCGGCGGCGGCGGCCGTGAAGGATCGTCATGTCAGCCTGACGATCACCTATGCTGTTTCGGGCGAGCCGAGCGAACTGTCGGAACTGATGCACGGCATGGCCGGCAAGGTTTCGGCGATCGCCGTGACGGGGCCGGATCACTATGACGTGACGGCGGCAGTCTCGACGCTGAAGGCCAAGGGCATCCCGACGTTTGCCCTCTTGACCGATCTGGCTCAAGGGGTGCGCGAGGCCTATCTCGGCACCAACAATATGAAGGTCGGCCGAAGTGCGGCCTGGATGATATCCAAACTCTCGCCCGCACCGGGAAAGGTGGTCCTGTTTCTCGGCGGCCACCGGTTTCACGGACATTCGCTCCGTGAAATGGGTTTTCGCGCTTACATGCGCGAGTTCGCGCCGCAGTTTCAGGTTCTCGATGCTCATATCAACCTTGAAACCCGGCGGCTGACCTATGAACTGCTGATGGATACGCTGTCGCACCATCCCGATCTCGTCGGCGTTT
>NZ_FOGR01000020.1 GCF_900111275.1 Rhizobium sp. NFR03
GTAAGCCCACGGTGAGGGCCGTCTTGCGAGGTTGATGCGAACATCGGAAGTCCTAGTGCAAACACTAGGAGTAGTCCTATGACCAAGCATCCGATTGAAGTGATCACGTCTGTCGAGCGCCGCCGGCGCTGGTCTCGCGAGGACAAAGAGCGGCTGGTTGCAGCCTGCCTTGCGCCTGGCGCGGTTCTTTCCGAGATTGCGCGATCGGCCGGCATCCACGTGAGCCAGCTCTTCCGGTGGCGCAAGGAACTCTGCCGGATCGAGGAGCCGTCGACGCCGGTATCGAGCACCTTGGTGCCCGTGATCGTTTCAGAGGCCGCGCCCGCAGCCCAGCCTGCTGCCTCGGAAGCGCCGGCCTCATCGCATCCCCGCCGGAAGCGCAGTGATGTGACGATTGATCTGGGCCGCGGTCGTCGTGTCCGCGTGGACAGCGACATCGACACGGAGGCGCTTGGCCGTATTCTCGATTGTGTGCTGGGTCGGCGATGATCCCGGTTCCTGCTGGTGTGAAGGTCTGGCTGGCGACGGGCCATACGGACATGCGCAAGGGCTTTCCCGGTCTGTCACTGATGGTGCAGGAGACGTTGAAGCGTGATCCGATGTGCGGACACCTGTTCGTCTTCCGCGGACGTGGCGGTGGCCTGATCAAGGTGATCTGGCATGATGGCCAGGGAGCCTGCCTGTTCACGAAGAAGCTGGAACGAGGACGCTTCATATGGCCGTCGGCGGCCGACGGGACGGTGGTGATTACCCCTGGGCAACTCGGCTATTTGCTGGAAGGTATCGACTGGCGGATGCCACAAAAAACCTGGCGACCGACCTCGGCCGGATAAGCAAAAATGCTGGAATGGCGGGAGAAAATATGATTCCATCTCGCCATGAACACCCCCGTCGAACAGCTTGCGGACGACCTTGCCAGTGCACTCGCACTGCTTGCCGAAGAGCGCGCGCGGCGTGTTGCTGCCGAGGCAGAAGCGGCGACGGCCAAAGCAGAGGCCGCCAGCGCGAAAGCGCTCGTATCGCATTCCGAGGCGCTGATCGCTCGGTTGAAGCTGGAGATCGAGAAGGTTCGCCGCGAGCTTTACGGCAGTCGCTCGGAGCGCAAGGCTCGGCTTCTCGAACAGATGGAACTGCAACTCGAAGAACTTGAAGCTGATGCCGGCGAAGATGAACTGGCAGCGGAGATCGCAGCCAGCGCCTCGGCTGTCAGGGCCTTCGAGCGCAAGCGTCCGTCACGCAAGCCCTTTCCTGAACATCTGCCGCGCGAACGTGTCGCTATCGCCGCCCCAGCCAGTTGCCCCTGCTGTGGATCGGCCAAAATGTCGAAGCTCGGCGAGGACATCACCGAGACCCTGGAGGTCATCCCGCGTCAGTGGAAGGTCATTCAGACAGTGCGGGAGAAGTTCTCCTGCCGCGAATGCGAGAAGATTACACAGCCGCCAGCACCCTTCCATGTGACACCTCGCGGCTTTGCCGGCCCGAACCTTCTGGCGATGATCCTGTTCGAGAAGTTCGCCCAGCATCAGCCGCTCAATCGCCAGAGTGAGCGCTACGCCCGAGAGGGGGTCGACCTCAGCCTGTCGACGCTTGCTGATCAAGTCGGCGCGTGTGCCACGGCCTTGAAGCCAATCCATTCGTTGATCGAGGCCCATGTCCTGGCGGCCGAGCGGCTGCATGGCGACGACACGACCGTGCCCATCCTGGCGAAGGGAAAGACCGATACGGGCCGCATCTGGACCTATGTCCGGGATGACCGGCCGTTTGGCGGGCTGTCACCGCCTGCGGCACTGTTCTACTCATCGCGAGACCGGCGACAGGAGCATCCCGTACGCCACCTGAAGACCTTCTCCGGCATTCTGCAGGCGGATGCCTATGGCGGCTACAATCCGCTGTTCAAGGTAGATCGCGAACCCCTGCCTCTGCGCCAGGCACTCTGCTGGGCGCATTCACGCCGCAAGTTCTTCGTGCTGGCCGACATCGCCGCGAACGCTAAGCGTGGCAGCAAAGCTGCGCCGATCTCGCCAATGGCATTGGAGTCCGTCAAACGGATCGATGCCCTGTTCGATATCGAACGGGAGATCAACGGTCTAAGCGCTGACCAGCGCATGGAGCGTCGCCGCAAGGACAGCCAGCCGCTTGTCGAAGAACTGCACGATTGGCTGCAAATCGAGCGGGCAAAACTATCGCGCAGTTCTCCCGTCGCCGAGGCAATCGACTACATGCTCAAGCGCTGGGATGGCTTCACGTCATTCCTCGACGATGGCCGGATTTGCATGACGAACAACGCCGCCGAACGAGCGCTCAGAGGCTTTGCACTCGGCAGGAAGTCATGGCTGTTTGCCGGATCGGATCGTGGTGCTGAACGTGCGGCGTTCATGGCGACATTGATCACTAGCGCCAAGCTCAACGACATCGACCCGCAGGCCTGGCTCGCCGACATTCTCGCCCGTATCGCCGACACGCCGATCACCAGGTTGGAGCAATTGCTGCCGTGGAACTGGACACCGGCACAGGCACCCATGGCATTGGCATCATGACCTCCAGCGAACGCATCGCCCGGCTTCACATCAAGCTCGATAATATCGAGCCGACAATATGGCGCAGGGTCGAGGTCCCGATCACTACCAGCCTGAAGGGGCTGCACGACGTCATCCAGGCCGTCATGCTGTTTAAGGATTACCACCTCTTCGAGTTCAATGCCGGCGGCAAGCGTTATGCCGTTCCTGATCCCGAATGGGACATGGGTCGCGAGACCTATGCAGCTCGCAACGTCAGGATCGGCGCTCTGGTGGATCGCGGCATAACCACCTTCAACTATACCTATGACTTCGGCGACGACTGGCGGCATTCGATCACTGTCGAGGCCGTCATGGACGCCGATCCAGCAGTCGAATATCCGCGCTTCGTCGACGGCGACCGGCGCGCGCCGCCGGAAGATGTTGGCGGCTTGCCCGGTTTCGAGGACTTCCTCAACGCAATGGCAAAACCTCGAAATGCGCAACACCGCGAAGTCGTGGAATGGTATGGGGCGCGCTTCGAGCCGAATGATATTGGCGTCGATATGATCAATGATCGAATAGCCAAACTCGCGCGCCGCCGAACCCTCGGAAAAGCTGGATTCGCAAAAAGCCAGAACAAACGCCACTGACCGGATGATGAAGACCCATCCGCGGCCTACGCCGGATGCTTACATCCAAACTGATGCTATGCACCGTTCCAGGCGACACGGTGTTTGCGGTGATGCCGTGTGCAGCAACGTATTTTGCGAGCGACGCCGTCATCGCGATCATGGCTGCTTTGGCGGCAGAGTAGTCCGGTCGACTTGCAGGCGGCATCAGGGCCGCCAAGCTTGAGATGTTTATGATCCGACCCCACCGCGACGCTTTCATTGCGGGCAGAACGAGCGAGATGATCCTCACAGATGCGAGCACGTTCCTGTCATAGACAGCCGCCCATGTCTCAGAGTTCGTTGAGGTCCAATCCTCTGCCGGGGCAGATCCGCCGGCATTATTGATCAGGATGTCGATCGACCCTGCTGTAGCCTTGGAATCCCTAACAAGACGGTCAACCTGATCCGACACTGTCAGGTCACCGACTACCGCGAATGCCCGACCTCCAGAGGATATGATGTCATGCGCGACTTCCTCCGTTTTCATTCGGTCGCGACCGTGGACAAGAACGGTTGCCCCTTCCTTTGCGAGGCCTCTGGCCACACCCTCGCCAATTCCCTTGCTGCTTCCCGTGACCAGCGCAACCTTGTTCTGGAGTTGTAAGTCCATGATATTTGATCCGTGTTATCGTCTTCTGCAGATATGAGGTTCGTTGATGAAGCAGGCAATTACGCACTTTAAAGTGCCTGTCGAGGACAGGGCGACGTGTCTCGGAGCCGACGGTTCTGTCTTTCATGTCAGCAGGGTGCTTCGGATGATCACAGGACGCTGGAAACTGCCGATCCTTTTCCGGTTGTTCGCCGAACCATCATTGCGGGCATCGCAGTTCATGAGAGACATACCTGGGATATCCCAGAAGATGCTAACGCAACATCTCAGGGAACTGGAAATTGACGGCCTCATAATCCGACACGACTTTCAATAGCAGCCTCCTCGAGTCGAGTACTCGCTGAGTTCAGCAGGCCGCGGGCTTATGCCGATTTTGATGGCGGTCAGGGAATTCTCTCTGGACTATCCTGTCGATCGGCGTTGCTAACTAAGTTGGGTGCTGAATGTTTGCCGCGTCATCCCGAAAATATCGCTTGCATTATGGACCGAATGGTTCCATATAGTCTCCATGGTCAAGCGTACTCAAATATCCGCGTCCGTTGGTCGCCCTAGAGAATTTGAACTCGATGAAGCAGTTCGAAAAGCAATGCACGTATTTTGGGATCGTGGATATCACGAAGCATCCCTTCCCGACTTGCTTGAGGGTATGAAACTTTCCAGAGGCAGCTTTTATAAGGCTTTCGTCGATAAGAGAGGCGTCTATCTGCGCGCACTCGACGCTTACATTGAGGACGCCGTTCGCTCGGTCGGTGAAGCGCTTCATTCCAATCCGTCGCCCAAAGCCGCGATTTTAGAAGCTTTTTCTCAACAAGTGGATCAAGCATCGGGAAAGGAAGGTTTGCGTGGATGCTTTGTCGTCTTTGCAGCCGTCGAGATGCTTCCAGAGGATAAAGAGGTCGCACCACGTATTTCCCGGCTGTTCCGGCGGCTGCAAGATCTTTATGCGGCGGCGATAATAAGAGCGCAGGCCTTGGGCGAAATCGATCCCGAGCTGGATGAACGAACGCTTGCCAGGTTCCTCGTGTGTCAGATTCAGGGCATGCGGGTCCTTGCCAAAGCAGGAGCGGATCGCGCTGAGACGAGGGCCATGGTCGAACTGGCGCTAAAGGCGCTTGGCTGACTTCAATTTGGAACCAATAGGTTCCAAATTTTTAACATTGCAAACCTTCGATCGATTTTTTGGTCGATGTGGAGACACTTATGAGAGACACGAGCAATCCCGATGACAAACTCGATCCACGTCGATGGATTGCACTGATCATCCTTTTGACCGGCGCCTTTTTGCCACCGCTTGACTTCTTCATCGTCAATGTGGCGCTGCCCTCGATCCGGGCGGATTTCAGAGCCTCTGCGTCAACGATGCAGCTGATTATCTCCGGTTACGCCACCACCTATGCTGTGATGCTGATCACTGGCGGCAGGCTTGGAGATCTCTATGGTAGACGAAATGTCTTTTTGGTTGGGATGATCGGGTTTGCAGCCGCATCTGCCTTATGCGGGTTTGCCTGGTCTCCAGCCGCGTTGGTCGCCGGCCGTATCATTCAGGGGTTTGCAGCGGCAATTATGGCACCGCAAGCCTTGGCTTCCATCAATGCGATTTTCCCAGACCACGAAAAATCAAAAGCCCTCAGCTTTTATGCCCTGACTTTTGGGGTGGCATCGATGGTTGGTCTGTTTCTCGGCGGAGCGCTAATCGCACTGAATATCTTCGGTCTCGGATGGAGGGCCATTTTCCTGATCAACCTCCCGGTGATCGCGATCGCTGCGCCGCTGGCCTCCTTCATGTTGCGCGAAACCCGCTCGGAACACCCAAGCAAGCTGGATTTGGGCGGAGCCTTGCTGGTCGCGCTCGCACTTTCTGCCCTGATCGCGCCGCTGATCGAGGGCCGGGAGCAGGGGTGGTCAATCTGGTTGCTTCTAATGCTCTGTGCTTCACCACTGCTTTTCGTCTTGTTCTGGCGGTATGAGCGATACGTCGAGACAGCGGGCGGAAATCCTATCCTTGAACCAAGCCTGCTGAACGTCTCGGGGTTGAAGCGCGGGTTGACAGCTGCCTTCTTCTTCTACTCTCTGGCGGCATTCTGGCTCGTATTCTCGGTTTATCAACAGAGCGGCCTTGGCCGCACGCCATTTGAAGCCGGGCTGGCCATCCTGCCTGCCGCAGCCGGTTTTGTCCTTGGCCCTTTTGCAAGCGAGCGCGTCCTCCGCTTCTTTGGAAGATACTCCGCTGCCATTGGCATGGGGCTGCAAGCCGGCGGCCTGTTTGCAACGGCCGCCCTGATCTCAAGTGATTATGCCCAGTTTCTTTCTCTAGCGCTCTTTCTCATTGGAGCGGGGCAGGGGATCGCGCTTCCAAACCTTTTGAAGAGCGTCGTGCAGCGCGTCGCCAGACCACAATCGGGACTGGCCTCCGGCCTCATCAATTCCACACTTCAGATTGGCGGCGCATTCGCGGTTGCACTCATTGGCGGGTTGTTCTTCTTGATTTTGGGGTCTGCAACCGATGCCAGATCCATCGGCCGGGCATATAGTCTGGCAGCAGTCGCAATCGCACTCTGTCTTCTCGTCGCAGGATGGCTTTCCGCCGGCCTTCCGTCGAACAACGCGGTGCGCCGATGAGCACGCGCATTGACGGGCTCAATGACCAACCCTGCATTGACGGCTTGATCATTCCCGCCTCCACGTCGGTCCCCACAAGAGGACCATTCTCTACAGCTTGAAACAGAACTATTTCGGAGAAAACCGCCATGAACAACATCCATGATCTTCCTCTTTCGAGTAAGAGCGCGCTTGTTACCGGTGCAGCACGCGGGATCGGCGCGGCTATCGCGCTGAAGCTGGCTAAAGATGGTGCCGACGTTGCGATCACCTATGAGAAGTCGGCCGAAAAAGCCGAAGCTCTCGCCGCCGAGATCAGAACTATGGGCCGCAAAGCTGTGGCCATTCAGGCCGATGCAGCAAGCACGGCCGCCGCGACGGCTACCGTCGAGCGGACCGTCGCTGAACTTGGCGGCCTCGACATTCTGGTTAACAATGCCGGCGTCCTCTTCGCAGGAGATTTCGCGGTACAGCCACTGGAGGAAATAGATCTGCAACTGAACGTCAATGTTCGCGGCGTGTTTCTGATCACTCAGGCAGCGCTGAAACACATCCCGAATGGCGGCCGTATCATCAGCACCGGAAGCAATGCAGGCCTGGCGGTGCCATTTGCAGGAATCGCGGTTTATGCGGCGACCAAATCAGCGCTGGAAAGCTTCACGCGCGGTCTGGCGCGTGAACTGGGTCCGAGGGAGATTACCGTCAATCTGGTCCGACCGGGGCCGATCGACACTGAGATGAACCCTTCCGACGGTGCTCTCGCGCCTGCCATCCTGCCAAAACTGTCGATCGCCCGGTACGGCAGAACCAGGGAAGTGGCAGAGGCCGTTGCGTTCCTCGCTGGTCCAGGTGCAGCCTACATCACCGGCTCGGGTATTCTTGTCGATGGCGGCATAAGCGCCTGAGTATTGGCGCGAGGCGGCGGACCGTACGCTTCGAGCACCGCGTTCTGTTCAACGGCACCGAAAAAAGGTGGAGAAACATGGAGTATACACGCCTTAGAACCGCTAGCCTTGGGATTTCGCGCCTCCGCCCTGGATGCATACTTTTGCGCGAACCTGAAACAGATGGAACCGGAGAAAGCATTTGAAGACCATCGGCATACTTGGCGGAATGTCCGCCGCCTCGACGCAGATTTACTATCGTGAACTCTGCCGGCTCACCCGCGAGACCCTGGGAGGACTTCATTCTCCTGAGCTTCTCATACGATCCGTCGACTTTGATGAAATCGAAAGGTTGCAGGTGTCTTCCAATTGGGAAGCGGCGGCAGATATCCTGAATGAGAAAGCCATTGCTTTGGAGCGTGGTGGCGCCGAGCTCCTCATCCTGGCGACGAACACCATGCACAAGGTGGCGGACAGGATCCTGGCCGGGGTGTCGATCCCGTTCGTACACATCGCGGACGCCACGGCGACGGCGATCCTCGACGGCGGCTTTCGCAAGCCGGGCCTGATGGCGACCGCCTTCACATAGAGCATAACTTCTATACCGACCGCCTGGCTGCCCGGGGACTGTTGCCGACAATTCCTGAAGCCGGAGATCGAGCGGAGACTCATCGCATCATCTACGACGAGCTGTGTTGCGATGTCGTAACCAATGCAAGCCGTTCGACGTACGAATTGATTGCGCAGCGACTGATCGATCGAGGCTGCGACTGTCTTATCCTTGGTTGCACGGAGGTGGGCATGCTGTTGGACCAGGATAATGTCGCCGTCCCTGTCTTCGATACGACCCTCATTCACTGTGAAGCGGCTCTTAGGGCGGCACTGGATTGATGTGCTGCCGGTTGTGGCTCGGCGGATATCTCGTACGAGGCGCTCTGGGTTCAGGTCTTGGCGAATGGGGTTAAACCTGTTCTCCAAGGTGCTGTTGGACCCATTTCACCTCTTCCGATGCCGTACGCCCGAAATGCCGTCTGAAATCGCGGCTGAATTGAGCGGGACTGACATAACCGACCGATGCAGCCACGGCAGCAATGGTCCCGCTCTGGCGCGCAATCATGAGTCTCGCCTCGTGGAGTCGCATCGCCTTTACGTATTGCATCGGACTTGAGCCGGTCAGGTTTTTGAAATGAACGTGGTACGAAGGGACGCTCATGCCCACGCTTTTGGCAAGATCCGCGACAGTGATGTCAGAACCATAGTTCTCGCGCAGCCACGCTACGCTTTCGACCAGTTTTCCAGACGTCCCCTTTCGCTGAAGGGCCGCGATCATCGCGCCGCCTTGCGGGCCGACCATGACGCGGTAGTGCAATTCGCGCAGGATGGAGCTTCCGATCACAGCGACCTCGGCCGGGCTTTGGAGCGCCTTGACCAGGCGTAGCAGCACGTCCTGGATGCTGCGGTCCATCCTGCTGGAGAATAGCCCTTTCGGCGTGGCGCTCGGAGAACCTGCATGTTGTTCGACCTGCATGGCGATTTCTGCCGCCACCTGCATGTCGAACTCGAGATAGATCGCCAGCAACGGCCTCTGCTGACTGGCTCTGGAAGTCATCCTGAAGGGAACGGGTACCGAAACGGCAAGATAGTGATCCTCATCGTAAAGGTAGGCTTCCCCATCCAAGATGCCGTACTTGCTTCCCTGTAATACGAAGACTGCCCCCGGCTTATAGAGAACCGGCACGTCGTTGAGGACTGCTTCAGTGCGCAGGATACGGACACAACCGATTGCCGTCTGATTGTAGCCGAGACGAGGAGCAAGTTGCCCCGCCAGGGCGACAAGCCGGTCATGGCCAACGGACGGTTCTTCATAAATCATAGGATTTGGCAAAATATCGAGAGGATTCGCAATCGAGCTAAGAGAGCCATCAGATTATCTGTCAACATGTATAAATCAAGGAGTTTCGAAAATGTCGAGCAAAACGTTTTTCATAACGGGTGTAAGTTCGGGTTTCGGGTTGGCGATCGCCACTGCCGCTATTGACGCCGGTCACAAGGTTATCGGCACCATCCGCTCTGAGGCCTCGCGCAAAGCCTTGGCGGACACTCTTCCGACGCTACACCCGGTTCTTTGCGACGTCACCGAATTCGACCGCATCCCGGACGTCGTCCGACAAGTCCAGGACGAACACGGGCCGGTCGATGTGCTGATCAACAATGCCGGGTACGGTCATGAGGGCGTTCTTGAGGAATCGCCAATCGAAGAGATGCGCCGTCAGTTCGACGTGAACGTGTTCGGCGCCGTCGCCGTGGCTAAGGCGTTTCTTCCGAGGTTCCGCGAGCGCCGCCGTGGCTTTGTCGTCAATGTCACGTCGATGGGCGGGATGATCACCATGCCCGGCATCGCTTATTACTGCGGCAGCAAGTTTGCTCTTCAAGGCATTTCCGAGGTCATGCGCTCGGAAATGGCGCCGTTCGGAGTTCACGTGACAACGCTTTGCCCCGGCTCATTTCGCACGGACTGGGCGGGACGTTCCATGATCCGGACGGAGAGGTCAATCGCGGATTACGATAGCCTCTTCGATCCGATTCGCGAGGCGCGCCAGGCCGCGAGCGGCAAGCAGCTCGGTGACCCCCAAAAGCTGGCCGCAGCGGTGCTTACTCTCATCGGATCGGACAATCCCCCGCCGCAGCTCCTCCTCGGCAGCGATGCCCTCAGGCATGTGACAGCGCGGATCGAGCGTTTGCAACAAGAACTCGACGCTTGGAAAGCTCTCACAATTTCGACGGACGGCTAAACAAAAAGATGGATTGCTCTTGACGTCCTGCCTACTAGAAGGTAGAAGGCTCACATGAGCAATCTTTCGACCACTTCCGACGACATCCTGGCCTCCGCGCGCAGTATTTTGATGAGCGGGGGCTACAATAGCTTCAGCTATGCAGATATCTCCGAAATGGTCGGGATTCGCAAAGCCAGTATCCACCATCATTTCCCGAGTAAGGCCGATCTGGTGCGTGAACTGGTCAAGCGTTACCGGGAAGATGGCGAGGCGAGCATCGTTACGCTTGAGCAGAACGTGCCGGACGCACTAGACACGCTCAAGGTTTATGCAAACCATTGGTCGAAATGCATTGAAGATGCGAGCAGGCCATATTGCATATGCGCTTTGCTGGCCAGTGAATTGCCATCTCTTCCGCCGGAAGTTGCAACCGAGGTGACGAAGTTCTTTCGCTTTATTTCATCATGGCTGACGAAGGTGATGGAGCGTGGAAGCAAAAGTGGAGCGCTCAATCTCACAAGCGAACCGCACGTTGAAGCCGAAGCATTTCTAGCAACGGTGTATGGCGCGATGCTCTCGGCGAGAGCCTACGGGAAACCGGAGGTGTTTTCGACGATACTTGCACCAGCTCTCGCCCGTCTTACCCCTACCGTCCCTCACTAACCCTAGGGTGCCAAGACCCCAGGTAATTACATCCCTCGAAACTACCAACTAGTAGGAAGATAAAAATGAAAAATGCTTTCCCCGCTTTGGCCCTCGGGCTGGCCAGCGTCTTTTCTGTAACCGTCTTTTCAACACCCGCATCTGCTGAAGATAAGAAAGCCGCGCCGATCCATGTGCGCGGCAGCATCGTCGACTACCAGGGTTCAGAGCTCAAAGTGAAGACGAGCGAAGGCGAAACAATCGATGTGGCGCTTGCCGACGACTGGAAGGTGGCAGGTGTCGCGGATGCCAATGTAACCGACATCAAGCCGGGCGATTTTGTGGGTATCGCATCCTTGCCAAAAGCCGATGGTGGCGATGGCGCGCTTGAGGTCCTCATTTTCCCGCCGGCAATGAAAGGCCTTGGCGAAGGCAGCTACGGCTGGGATCTGAAGCCCGACAGCAGCATGACCAATGCGACTGTCGCAGATGCCGTCAGAGGGGTCGATGGCCGGACGGTCACCGTTACCTATCATGGCAAGGAAAAGAAGATCGCCATTCCGGATGGAACGCCTGTCGTGACCATTGCCGCCGCCACCAAGGATGATCTCATTCCCGGCGCCGTTGTCTTTATCACCGCCGAAAAGGCTGCAACAGGCCCGATCGCCCACCAGGTGGTCGTCGGCAAGAATGGCGTGGTTCCCCCCATGTGAAGACCACGCCGTCACTGGCGGAAGCAGCCGCCTTACTGCTTCGGCCAGCGACTACAGATCGACGCTGCTTGGTCTGCAGCCGTTAAATGCACAGATGAAAGACGCTGAGATGAGCGCAGACGCTTCCAATGACAATGTTCAATATCCTCGGACGATCTTTATCCGCCGCCACTCCGTCGTGACCCGGCTCACGCATTGGCTAAACGTGCTCTGCCTGAGCTTTCTTCTGTTGAGCGGTCTGCAGATCTTCAACGCCCATCCCGAGCTCTACTGGGGCCATTATGGCGCCGACGGTGATCCTGCTGTCTTGACGATCGGTGCCGATGATGCGGCCGGGCCAAGCGGTTTCGTGCGTGTTGTGGGGGTACAGATACCGACGACCGGTATGCTTGGTGTTTCCGAGGTTGATGGGGAGCCGACTGCACGCGCTTTCCCGTCCTGGGCGACGATCCCGTCGTTTCAGGATCTTGCGGCCGGTCGTCGCTGGCACTTCTTTTTCGCCTGGCTGTTTGTGATCAATGGCATCGTCTATTTCGGCTTCAGCTTGTTGAGCGGCCATTTCAGGCGCGACCTCGCCCCAACGGCGCATGAGCTCTCACCGAGCCACCTCGGCCGTGAAGTCCTCGACCATGCTCGGCTGCGCTTTCCGAAAGGGGAGGAGGCCAAGCGCTACAATGCCCTTCAGAAGCTGGCCTACCTTGCAGTGGTTGTCATTCTGCTGCCTCTGATGGTGCTGACCGGGCTCACGATGTCACCCGGAATCGACGCCGCTCTCCCCGCCCTGGTCGATATCTTCGGCGGACGCCAGTCCGCGCGTACCATCCACTTCATCACAGCGTCGGCGCTCGTCATCTTCGTCATCGTGCATGTGGCGATGGTCGTGTTGTCGGGGACCTGGAACAACATCCGCTCGATGGTCACCGGACGTTACGCTATCCACGAGGAAGGACCGAACGCATGAGCACGTTTCTCACTCGCCGCAGATTCCTGATTGGCAGCAGCCTGGGCGCCAGTGCTCTGACTCTTTCCGGATGTGATCTGCTGGACCAAAACGCAGACGTCGCCAATATCCTTCGTTCGGCCGAGCAATTGACCATGAAGGCCCAAAGACTGCTTCAGGGGCGCGATGCTCTGGCGCGCGAGTTCGATGAGAAGGACATTTCTCCATCGTTTCGCGTCAATGGAACGAGTGTTCCCGATAGCGAGGAATATGCGGAACTGCTGGAAGGCAAGTTTGCAAACTGGCGGCTGAAGATCGACGGTCTTGTTGATCAACCTCGAGAATTTTCGCTTGCCGATCTGAGGGTGCTTCCGTCCCGGACGCAGATCACGCGCCATGACTGTGTCGAAGGCTGGAGTGCGATCGGCAAATGGACAGGAGTTCCGCTCGGCAGCCTGCTGCATCTGACCGGGCTCAAGCCCACGGCGCGCTATGTCGTGCTGCATTGTGCAGACGAGCTCGAAAAGACGCTCGATGGAAGCGGCCGCTACTATGAGAGCATTGATCTCATCGACGCGGTTCATCCGCAAACCATCCTTGCCTACCAGATGAACGGCCAGGATCTCAGCGTTGGCCATGGCGCCCCCTTGCGTCTGAGGGTCGAGCGGCAGCTCGGTTACAAACAGGCGAAGTACATCATGCGCATTGAGCTGGTCGACAGCTTCGCCGGCCTGTGGGGCGGCAACGGCGGCTATTGGGAAGATCGCGGGTACGAATGGTACGCCGGCATCTAAGGCGTTCGCCCGGTAAATCAAAGGATCATAGTTCATGACTAGACGCAGAATTCAGGAAGTGATGCCGATTCCCGCGGTCGCGTCGTCACGGCAGGTCGAGATCAACCAGACTAGTTCGATCTTAACCGATCCTGACGGCAGATGGGTCGCAAAGCGGCAAGGGGCGATCAACGAGGCGTTCGAGAAGCGCATGCGCTTGGAGAGCGAGAAGTCCGGCGAGGCAAAGGCTCATTCCCAAGACGAACCGCGGGACTTTGGTATTTCCGAAGTCGGGAAACTTTCCGGCGAAAGCGAGCGGATCGGACGTACTGAATGGGACGAGAACACGCCGTTCGGCAAGCATGTCGGCTTCGTCTGACGACGCTTGCGCAAACCATCCATAAACCAATTCAGGAAGTGGAAGAAAATAATGTCGAACAATCGGACCTCCCGCGCCACACGCGACAACGACCAGTGGCTCAAGCAGTATTATTTTATCCGGGCGGCCTTCTCGGTGCTGTGGGTCGCGGCTGCGTTGACTCTCGGACAGCATTCCTTCGCACTTGCTGCCGTACTGCTGATTATCTACCCGGCTTGGGATGCTGCCGCTAACGTCGTTGATGCCGCCAGGAGCGGTGGCTTTGCCGTCAACCGGAGCCAGATGATCAACGTCACAGCAAGTTCTATCATGACGATTGCCGTGATCTTGGCGCTGACAATGAGCATGAACTGGGTTCTCGGCGCCTTCGGCCTATGGGCCATCTTTTCCGGGCTGCTGCAGCTTGGGACTGCCGTCCGACGTTGGAAAACAAGTGGCGGCCAGTGGGCGATGATTTTGAGCGGTGGCCAATCCGCATTAGCGGGCGGTCTCTTTATCTTTCAAGCACAAATGCCCCAGGAGCCTTCAATTTCCACAGTCGCCGGATATGCGGGGGTCGGGGCGTTTTATTTCCTGGTGTCGGCAATATGGCTGAGCATAGCCCTTTCGCGTCGCGGTATGCATCCTGTCTCGTAAGCTTTGCGGCCCCCAATGAAACCGCTTGGAAACACTCAAATGACACATGATACGGCAGAGCAACTTGCGTCCTACCGGAGAACCATCGACAATCTGGATTCAGCCCTTCTCTATATTCTGGCCGAACGCTTTCGCTGTACCGAGCTAGTCGGCCACTTGAAAGCCGAGCAGGCGTTGCCGGCGATCGATAATGAGCGAGAGCGACGTCAATTGGATCGACTGATGAGCATCGCCAATGATGTTGGCCTCAGTCGGCACTTTGTCGAAGGGCTGATGACAATGATCGTGGGCGCTGTAGTGGAGCGGCATGAGGAGATTGCGGCCAAGAAGTAAGTTGTCTGTCGCGGCTGTCCAAGCGCAGCCGTGGATCGGCGGGGAAAATCGATCTTTTTCGGGCGGCTTACCACGCAGGGGCATTTGTGAGGTGGTCCGAGACGGTCGAGATAAATGCTCGAAGACGCTGAAGACGTCGCAGGTCCCGGTGATATCCCATCCAGATGTCTCGCGCCGGCGGGGGCTTGGGTAGTTCAAGTCTGCGGATACCCGGGATTTGATTGCCCACTGCGCGGGGCAGGACGGCGATCCCAACACCCTGCCTGCACATTCGCCCCTGGACGTTTCGGTTGTTTGATCGCAGCACGGGTCTCGCGTTCGGAAAACTCTCGGCAAGCCAGGCTATGTCGGGGAACTGCCCGGTCGAAGTGTCGTGGGTGATCAGACGGAAACCAGTCCCGTCGCCATATTTGGGGTCAGGCGACTCCTCGGCGATGTAGACGCTGTATTCGAGCCTGAAGAGCCGCCGTTGAATGACATCGGCAGTGTCGAACGGAACGATGCGAAAGGCAACGTCGGCCTCCCTTTGGGCGAGGTTGAACAGGCGAGTACCGGTCAGGATCTCGACGTCTACATTGGGGTAGGCTTTCGAGAAATCTGCCACGATGGGAGGTAGGACATAGGCCCCGAACCAGTCTGCTGACGAGATGCGCAGATTACCTTTGAGGTTTTGCTCCTGCCCGGCGAGCCGGCGCTCCATGGCCAGCGCGCCTTCTTCCATCTGCTCTGCCAGAGTGATGATCCCATGGCCTTCCTCGGTCAGCACTAGACCGTCCGCGGTCCGCTGGAAGAGCGTGTGGCCGATCGCCTCCTCAAGGGCACGCAGCCGTCTGCCGACAGTCGGATGGCTAGTATGAAGAGCACGCGCAGCGCCGCCGAGCGTGCCGGATCGCGCAATCGCAAGGAAGATTTTTACGTCACTCCATTCCACGGCAGACTCTTACAAAAATGAACGCTGAAAATACAAAACTGTCACTTCAAGTACAGATCTAAACATCTAGATTCAAGTCATGTTCGAAAACACGCGGAGAAAACGTCATGAAAACATGGTTCATCACAGGCTGCTCGAGCGGCTTCGGACAACGGCTGGCGATCGCTGCGGCACAGCGGGGCGATCAGGTTGTCGCTACTGCCCGCAACGTCAACTCGATCGAAGAAATGGCTGAGCCTTTCGGCGACCGCATGATCACTTTGCCGCTCGACGTGACGGATGTGGCGGCAGCCAAAGCCGCAGTCGCAAAGGCGGTCGAGACATTCGGCGGCTTTGACGTGCTTGTGAACAATGCCGGCTACGGATTGTTTGGGGCGCTTGAGGAAGGCAAACCCGAAGAATATCGACCGATGTTCGAGGTGAACGTTTTCGGTCTCATCGAAACCACCAGAGCAGCGCTGCCGACCTTGCGACGTTCGGGCGGAATGATCGTCAATATGTCGTCCGGCGCAGGGATCGCGGGCAGCGGCGGCGCAGCATACTACAATGCCGCCAAGTTTGCGGTTGAAGGGGTTTCCGAGGCGCTCGCCGGTGAGCTGAAGCCGTTCGGCATCCGTGTGCTGATCGTCGAGCCTGGCCCGTTTCGCACCGATTTCCTCGGCCGTTCGATCACGATAGCGGTCAACGAGATGCCGGAATACGCCGCGAGTTCGCGCAGGCACTATCGGGAAACCAACAACGGCAATCAAGCAGGGGATCCCGACAAGGCGGTTGCAGTGATCCTGCAGGCGGTCGACGCCGATAATGCCCCGCTTCATCTGCCGCTTGGGCCCGTCGCGCATTCAATCGCTGAGCGAAAGCTGGCTTCGTTTCGCCGCGATATCGACACCTGGCGCGACATCTCGATTGCCACCGATTTCGATCAGCCCTGATCTGATCGCTAGCTCTGCTTGAACGTCACATCGATTGGAAAGTCATCATGATCCCAACATTGAAAGGGTTTACCCAGCAATTGGTGCCGGTGAACGGCATCAAGATCAATGCCGTCACGGGCGGCTCCGGCCCCCCGATCCTTCTGCTTCACGGTTGGCCGGAAACATGGTGGGAATGGCACCATGTGATGCCGCTGCTGGCGGAGCAGTTCAGCGTGGTGGCGATTGATCTACGCGGCGCAGGCTTTTCCGAATGCCCGCTTGACGGCTACGATAAGGCGACGATGGCGCGCGACGCGCACGAGGTCATGATTGCCCTTGGGCATCAACGCTATGCCGTATGCGGCCATGACATCGGCGGAATGGTGGCGCTTCCGCAGGCCGCTATCTATCGAGATGCGGTTACTCACCTTGCCGTCCTCGATGTTCCGCTTCCTGGCTGGAGCCAGTGGGAGGCGACGACGGCAAAGATCTGGCACTTCGCGTTCCATGCTAATCGGGATCTGCCGGAACGCCTGATTTATGGCCGCGAACATGACTATGTTTCGGCCTTCATGGCGGAGCGGTTTTACGATCACAGCACCTTTAATCCTGAAGATATCGACATCTATGCGAAAGCAATGGCACTTCCTGGTCGCACGCGCGGTGGCATGGAATGGTACCGCACACTGACCGGCGACCATGCGGCCGCGCTTGAATACAAAAAGCAACCGCTCCGGATTCCGGTTTTAGGTCTCGGCGGCGAGCAGCGTTTCGGTGCTCATATGGTCGCGATGCTCAAGGAGTTCGCCACAGATGTAACTGGCGGCTCGATTGCCCGCTGCAGTCACTATGTGGCGGACGAGCGCCCGGATGAAGTGGCCGCTGCTCTCATCGATTTCCTCAAGGCCAAGTGAACTCTGCGAACCGGGCAAATTGAGCTCGATCGCGTTCATCGATTTAACAAGAAAGGAAAATTGTCATGACCGCACCTGTCATTCGCGGCGTCAATCACATCGGCATCACGGTGCCTGACATCGAAGCGGCAAAATCGTTCCTGGTGGAAGCCTTTGGCGGCCAGGTGATCTACCAATCGTTCGGGCCGCAGGATCCGGCCAGGCAGGGACCCGAGTTCGAGCGGGCCACTGGTGCTTACCCGGGAACGGTTGTGCGTGCGCAGGCGATGGTCAAGATCGGAACCGGGCCTGACATCGAGCTCTTTGAAATGCACGGCCCCAAACAAGCGCAACCGGTTACACCGAGCGACTTCGGCATCACGCATTTTGGTGTCTATACCGACGACATCGACGCATCGGTAGAGCGCTTTGAGAAGGCTGGCGGAACAGCCCTTACGGCACCACGAGCTATTCCCTACGCAACCGAAAAAGGTCCTGCAAACAAGGTCTGCTATTGCCGAGCGCCGTGGGGCACGATGATTGAGTTTATCACCACGCCTGATCGCATGGCCTATCATGACCAGACGGATCTGCGCAGATGGCAGGACGAGGAATGAGCGTGAGCTTTGATACCTCGTTATCCCGCCGCAGCCTCCTGTCGCTTTCGGTGATGGCTGCGGTCTCGGCCCTGGCAGGGTGCGTCTCCACCGCCGGCAAGAGCCGGATGGTGGGGCGACAGTCGACGCCTCTCCAGGATCCGATCGGCCCTGTCCACATCGCTCCTGCGCCGACAGATGCCGAACTGGCTGTCATGTACGGTCCTACCGAGGATGGCGGCTTTCTGATCCCGGCGGTTCCCTACAAGCAGATCGATCCGCGCTACTATCGCCAGCAGGTCCTCGACCCGACTGGCGAGGCGCCCGGCACGATCGTCGTCGACACCCCCTCCCGCTTCCTCTATCTCGTCCAGCCGGGCGGGACCGCGATGCGCTATGGTGTCGGGATCGGGCGCGATGGCTTTGCCTGGCAGGGTAACGGCATCATTCAGTGGCGTCAGAAATGGCCGCGTTGGAAGCCGCCGAACGAGATGGTCGCCCGCCAGCCGGAATTGGCCAAATATTCGATCGAGAATGGCGGCATGGAGCCGGGCCTGAAAAACCCGCTGGGGGCGCGTGCGCTCTACATCTACTCCGGCGGCCAAGATACACTCTATCGTTTGCACGGCAATCCGGAATGGCGCTCGATTGGCAAGGCCGTTTCGTCCGGCTGTGTGCGCCTGCTCAACCAGGACATTATCGACCTCTATGAACGCGTGCCGATCAAGGCGCCAATTGTAGTCAAGCAGTAAGCGCAAGCGATCATGTCCATCGCTCCCTGGACCAGGAGAGACATGTCATTCAGCGCTTTCAAAGCCTCCGCAATTCCACGCACAAAACTCAAGGAACTACCGACCATGTCCAACTTCAGTAAAGCGGCCGTTGGCCTCATTGCCGCGCTTTTGTCTTCTGCTGTCCTAACAGCCCCAGCCTTAGCGGAGGCGCGCAACATCGTGCTTGTCCATGGCGCGCTCGTAGATGGTTCGGGCTGGCGCGGCGTTTATGACATCCTGACCCGCGACGGCTATCATGTCAGCATCGTCCAGCAGCCACTGACAAGCCTGGATCAGGACGTTGCAGCCACGAAGAGCGTGCTTGATCAACAGGACGGGGACGTCGTTCTCGTCGGCCACAGCTATGGGGGCACGATCATCACGGCAGCAGGTAATGATCCCAAGGTCAAGGCACTTGTCTATGTTGCGGCACTGCAGCCCGAAAAGGGCGAAAGCACCGCACAACTGCTCCAATCGATGCCGTCACCCACCAATGATATCAAGCCGACAAAGGATGGCTTCCTGCTTATCGACCCGGCAAAGTTCGCAGCTGATTTCGGGGCGGATCTACCCAAAGAGCAGGGCGAGTTTATGGCCCGGTCTCAGATGCCTGTCGCCGTCGCGGCCACCAGTGCGCCGGTGTCTATTGCCGCTTGGCACGACAAACCTAGCTACGGGATTGTTGCGAAGGACGACATGACGATCAATCCGGACCTTGAGCGCTGGATGTACAAGCGCGCCGGTTCAACCGTGACGGAGATCGATGGTAGTCACGCTATTTATATCTCGCAGGCGGCTGCAGTTGCGAAGGTGATCGAGGAGGCCGCGGAAGCTGTCGACTGACAGAAAAGGACCGCGGTAACTCTGCAAATTCACTAGCTGCAGCGTTTTGCGAGTTTGGACTCGTGCCTTGCTAGTGATGTGATCGCTGCACCAAGGATAAACGTTGTCATCAGAGAGTCCCCGCGATCCAACATCGCGCTTTGAAGCCTGATGTCGTCGCGGGCCTTCAATGTAGAGCGCCATGGAAGGTACAGCAGGAGCGCGCTCCGATGCGCGGAACGTCTCAAATTTTCAGTCCCGTTGAAACGCAGCTCTGCATATCTGTTGCCCGGGAGCACTGTGCCCGGTAACTTCGTCTCGACTCGAACTCCTTCGTATGATGCAGGCCGAAGAACGGCCGAATGCAGTACCCCCTAATCGTGCCTAAACCGCAAGGCCGTTGCCATGTCCATCCCTCTGCATCAATACTTCATATTTATCTCTATCGTTACCATGATCGTGGTGACACCAGGACCTAACCTTGCTCTGCTCCTAGCCAATGCGCCGAGCAACGCGAAGCTAACCGGCTTCGGGATGGTATTAGGGTTCGCCGCAGCCATCGTTTCGCATGCCGCGTTGGCACTTGTTGGAGTGGGGGCGGTGATCGCAGCGTCGGCAATCTTGTTCACAGTCATGAAATTGTTGGGCGCAGCCTATCTCATCTGGCTGGGGATTAAATCTCTCTTGTCGCTGCGAAGTCTGACGGCACCTGTCCGGAATCCAAGCCGGGCGCCAGTGATCCTGACAGCTCCGAGAGCCTTCGTTCGCGGATATCTCAGCAACTTCCTCAATCCCAAACCGGCGATCTTTTACGTTGCCGTCTTCCCCCAATTCTTGGAGGGCCACCAACAGGATGTGCTTGCAAATGGCGCCGCGCTTGCTCTGACACATGCTCTGATCGCTTTAGGCTTTTACGGCGCAATTGTCCTCCTTGTCGGCAGCGTAACTGGTTTTCTCAATCGCCCGCACATCGCCAGAAGGATCAAAACGATCTCCGGGGCGGCTTTGATTTTGCTGGGCGGTCGCTTGTTATTGGCAAAGAGCCCTGCCTGATCGTCTCAACCTAATCCGGGCGAAGGCGGCTTCAACACAACGACCTCATCGCATCAGTGCATTCACTTAGCTAATTTGGTTTAGCCGATGCGGACGAAGAAAGGATCATTAGTGAAACGCGAAATTATCGTGCCGCTGGCAATGAAGCCCATTGTTGAGCGGGCAGGCTATGCCCCTGCAGTACGCTTCGAAAACCTGGTTTTCTGCGCGGGGCAGGTTGGACGTGATGCCAACATGAATGTCATCAACGACCCAGAGAAGCAATTCGAGGCGTGTTGGGACAACTTAGCTACCGTTTTGTCAGCGGCAGGTTGCAGCTTCGAAGATGTTGTCGAAATGACTACGTACCATGTCGGATTGCAGCAGCACATGCATACCTTTCGCAAGGTAAAGGACCGAATTTTCCCCCGCGGAACATGCGCGTGGACTTGCATTGGCGTCTCTGAACTTGCCCATCCCGGTCTTCTTGTGGAAATCAAAGTTGTGGCAGCTATACCTTCGCACCCGTTGGAATAGAGCGGTAGTTGATGCCCGCCGAAGTCCTAGAGTGCACAAATTGGACTGGACAGCTGGTGTAGAAGACATAACAAAACGACGCAGCTGGTGGACGACCAGCCGCGGTTTGTATCGCTAATAGCGCGGCTGCGACAGGTGTGTATGCTCACCATAATGTTCCTTGGTCGGCTGGAATTAGCGGTTCCATAATTAACGGTCACGCTCCAGCCTACGCTCCGCTTGCATGAAGCCATTGAACTTTCAATCGCTTGACGAACCAACGCGTGGGCAGATGGTTCGATTCCGCTCAAGGCGGGTGGGACTCACCCTGAGGTGAGCATAGGACTGGCCCTGTAAAAGGCTGGGGCGCCTCTCACGAGGCCGCCCGATTGGTTTTGATGATAGCAGAAATCAGAGCTTGCCCTCTGCCAAGAGCTCGCGGGTCTGTTTGAGCGTAGACAGCAGGGCCGATCTGTATCCCTTGTCGCTGTCGAACTGCCCCTGTCCGGCCTGCTCTTCAGGTCCGCCAGGTTCTTTGCCGCGCAGCCCGAGGTAGCAGTAGTATTTCAGCTGCAGCGCGCCGGCTTCATCCTCGAACAGTTCGTTGATGATGGCGCCCTCGCGAGGGCCGGTTGCCTGGAAGAACGTCACCTTGCTCTGCGGCTCCAAAGTGATGATTTCCCTGATGTCAGAGCCCGCGATCGTAGCTTCGCGAACGAAATGCGTCGTGCTTTCCTCGACGACGTCGCAGCGGGTACAGAGGCCGGGCGGAAGAAACAGCCGCGCGTCGCGCGCTTTTAGTTCAAGGCCTTTCCAGATTTGCTCTCGGGTGAGCGTGGTTTCGCCTTCAGGATTTACGGGAACAGTGGCGGTTGAATAGATCATGACGGGTGTCCTTGTTTCAAAATGGTGGGGCGGCTTGCATCAAGCAGCCGCTGCGGTTGCCTTGGCAAATTCGCGATAGGAGTGGAGTGGACGTCCGAGGAGTGTCGTCAGATGTTCGGCGTCACCGCCTTCGGGCAGCATGCCGTCGGTCAGGAAGCGTTCACCCATCATACGCATGTCGTAGGCCATCCAGGGGGGCATGAACTGCTTGAGGTTTTGCTCAAAAGCCGCCGTATCGCCGCCGCCGTAGTTGATCTGTCGGCCAAGAACGTCCGACCAGATAGCAGCGATGTCCGTGCCAGTGAGTGTGTCAGGACCGACAAGGTTGATGCGATTGGTAGGAAGCGCTTGAGGCGCCTGTTCACGACGCAGCAGTTCGAGGGCGGCGATCTCCGCGATGTCACGCACATCGATCATGGCAAGGCCCCTGCCGCCGACCGGCATCGGGTAGACACCATAGCCTGTGATGACGTCCTTGATCGCTACGTCGTTCTGGATGAAGTAGGCCGGGCGCAGGATCGTGGCGGCCATGCCCATCTGTTCGATCATCCGCTCCACGGCAAACTTGCCGGCGAAATGCGGAACGTTGACGTAGACATCGGCGTGGATCACCGACAGGTAGACGATCCGTTCGATGCCAGCCGAGCGTGCCAGGTTGAGGGCGATCAGAGCCTGGGTGAATTCGTCCGGTACGACAGCGTTGAGCAGAAAGAGCGTAGTGACGCCTTCGAATGCGCTGCGCAGCGAGTCTACATCGAGGAAGTCGCCCGTCACAACGGCAACGCCGGCCGGGAAGTTCGCCTTGGAGGGATCGCGAACAAGCGCGCGAACGTCGGCGCCTTTGTTGACAAGGTGCTGGATGACTTGCGCGCCGATATTGCCTGTGGCGCCGGTAACGAGAATGGCCATGGGAGTGTCTCCGGATTTGTTTGCTTGACACCCCGAATATGGACGGTTCACTGATGACCCGATAGACGACTAATTTGGACACGCCGTCTCATAGGTGGAACAGTCATGGACTTGCTTGCTCTTACCGATTTCAATCTTGTCGCCCGCCATCGCGGCTTTGGCAAAGCGGCCCGTGCCACCGGACGGCCGAAGGCAACACTCTCGAGACGCGTCACGGAATTGGAAGGCGCACTCCAGCTTCGGCTGTTCGAACGCGGCGCACGCACACTCAAGCTCACGGAAGAAGGGCGGGCGCTGTACGAGCGAACCGCCATCCTGCT
>NZ_FOGR01000010.1 GCF_900111275.1 Rhizobium sp. NFR03
CAAAAACGTGACCGTCGAAGTCTATTCCATGAACCGGTCCAGATCCGAAAACCCTTCCCGATCCGCGCAACATCCGCCGCCCACGTTTCTCTTTCTCATCTTCAATTGTCAAAAAACCGACAGACCTAAAGCCCGTCCAAACCGCAAATGCCCAAAGCCCAAAAGCCCAAACACCGCAAAATCTCACCGCCAAGAGCCTCAAGCACATCTGCCCGAAACCGCCAAGCCGCCACAAAGTCAAGAAACTTCAGAGCGAGTTCGTTGGTCGCCAGCAGCGCCGCCGCCCTCGTTGGTGTGCGGTTTATAGATCCGAGCATGAGGTTTCGTCAACAGCTGTGTTTCAAAAAAATGACATTTCTTGTAACCGACTGTAATTTCATCGTTTTCGGATTGCATAACCTCTTTGGCTGCGTTCAGCTTCTTTTTTGGCTGCGACAAGCTCGGGGAATCAGCTTTTCCGCGTTCGGAGGGTTGTGTCTGGCCGCATCGGTCATCAGTGCTTTGGATGTGTGCGCCAGCTTCGTGCACTTTCTGTCACCTCCCTGTATTATGGCCGCATGACCGAGCCTGTTTTTGCTTCCCTTCCCGACCTTCCTGTCAAAGCCGTCCTGCGCGAGATCGGCACCGCGCTTTCCGAGAGTGGCGTTGCCGTACTCTCTGCGCCACCGGGCGCCGGCAAGACCACGCTTGTGCCGCCGTTTCTGCTCGATGCTCCGTGGAGGGGAGACGGTCGGATCATTCTTCTGGAGCCGCGGCGGCTTGCTGCACGGGCTGCAGCCGGACGAATCGCGTCTCTTCTCTCCGAAGAGATCGGTGAACGGGTCGGGTATCGGATGCGGCTCGACAGTCGCATTTCCGCGCGGACGCGGATCGAGGTCGTGACGGAGGGCGTTTTCGCGCGCATGGTTCTCGACGATCCCGAGCTGACGGGTGTTGCGGCCGTTCTCTTCGATGAATTCCACGAGCGGTCGCTCGATGCGGATGTGGGACTAGCGCTGGCGCTCGATGTGCGCGCCGCCTTGCGGGACGATCTGCGCATTCTCGTGATGTCTGCGACGCTCGACGTCGAACGGGTAGCGGCGTTGCTCGGCCATCCCCCCGTCATCGAGAGCCATGGCCGAAGCTTCCCGATCGACATCCGCCACGGCGAACGATTGCCCAACGAGCGGATCGAGGATGCCGTGGCGCGGGCGATCATCGAGGCACACCGAAGTGAAGAGGGCTCGATCCTCGCCTTTCTCCCGGGCCAGGCGGAGATCAAGCGGACGATCGAGCGGCTGGAGGGGCGCCTGCCTGCAACAACCGATATCATCGGTCTCTATGGAACGCTGAGCCAGGCCGAGCAGGATCGCGCGATCCGGCCCGTTGCCGGCGGACAGCGGAAGGTGGTGCTGGCAACCTCAATCGCGGAGACGTCGATCACCATCGACGGCGTGCGGATCGTTGTCGATAGCGGGCTGCAGCGCCTGCCGGCCTATGAGGCGGCAACCGGAATCACCCGGCTGGAAACCGTGCGCGTTTCCAAGGCCTCGGCCGATCAGCGAGCCGGTCGCGCGGGGCGGACGGAGCCCGGCATCGCCATCCGGCTCTGGCATCCGGGGCAGACGGCGGCACTACCTGCCTTCACGCCGCCGCAGATTCTGGCCAGCGATCTCTCCGGTCTGGTGCTCGATCTGGCACATTGGGGGGTGGCCGACCCGTCCTCCATGTTCTTTCTCGATGCTCCGCCAGCGCCGGCGTGGCGCGAGGCGCGAGCCTTGCTGGCCTCGCTTGGCGCTGTGGATGCCGAGGGGAGACTAACGGAGGCGGGCCAGCAGATACGCAGACTCGCCTTTCCGCCTAGGCTTGCGGCCATGGCGGTGGGTGCGGCCGGCGAGGGCCAGGGGATGGCAGCCTGCGAGATCGCGGTACTTCTGACGGAGCAGGGTCTCGGGGGAACGTCGGTCGATCTGGAAGATCGGCTGCGGCAATTTCGTAGCGACCGAAGCTCGCGGGGTGAAGCGGCGCGCGGGCTTGCACGGCGCATGGCATCGGGGATTGGCGTCTCGCGCAACGCGTCGGCGGGGCCGGTGCTCGCCGGCGCCCTGTTGATCCGCGCGTTTCCCGACCGGATCGCGCTGCAACGGGGCGGGCGCGGGCGGTTCGTGATGGCGAACGGGCGCGGCGCCGAGCTTGCGGAAACCGAGCGGCTGTCCGGCGCCACAATGCTCGTGATTGCCGATGTGACCGGGTCTGCCGGGCGGCACCGGATTCTCTCGGCTGCCGAGATTCGTCTCGAGGATGTCGAGGAGCACTTGCCGTCCGCGATCAAAACCGGGAACGAGACCTTTTTCGACCGTCAGAGCCGGCAGGTGCGGGCGCGACGCGTGACGCGGATCGGCGCCATCGTGCTGGAGGAGACGCCGATGGCGCGGCCGGCCGGGGCGGATGCGGCGCGCGCGCTTGCGGAAGGTGTGCAGATGCTGGGGCTGGACGTGCTTCCATTCTCAAAGGAGGGACGCCAGCTGCGGGACCGGATGGGGTTTTTGAACCGGACACTGGGAGACCCGTGGCCCGATGTCTCCGATGCAGCTCTTCTCGCCCGGCTTGACGACTGGTTCGTTCCCTTTCAGACGGATGCGCGAGGATTGAGCGAGATCGAGCCGGGCAGCCTGACGCAGGGCCTGATGTCGCTTGTTCCCGGCGCATCGAGAGATCTCGCAACGCTCGTGCCGACGCATTTCGAAGCGCCGACCGGCAACCGTCATCCGATCCGCTATGATGGCGACGAGCCTGTGCTGTCGATCCGGGTGCAGGAGCTGTTCGGGCTGACCGTGCATCCGTCCATCGGCGGAGGGCGTATACCGCTGCTTCTGGAACTCGTATCACCCGGCCAGCGGCCCATTCAGACGACACGGGATCTGCCGGGTTTCTGGACGGGCTCCTGGAAGGAGGTGCGCGCGGAGATGCGCGGGCGCTATCCCAGGCACGCTTGGCCGGAAGACCCGGCACAGGCCGCGCCGACGGCGCGCGCCAAACCAAGGGGAACGTGAATGGCACATCAGGACACGGCCCTGGAAACCGCAGCCACCGGATCACGCGAGCCGGACGATCCGACCGCCAGCCGCTCGCTGCGGCTGCAAACCATCGTGCGGCTGCGCTGGCTGGCGGTGGCCGGGCAGTCGATCGCCATCATCATCGTGGCACTGTGGCTGCGGTTTCCGATGCCGCTGATCGCCTGTTTCCTGCTGATCGCGCTTCTTGCCGTCGTCAACATCTATCTGACGCTGCGCTATCCACCCGCGCACCGGCTCCATCCGGTCGCAGCCTTTACGCTTCTCGGCATCGACCTCGCGCAGCTGACAGCCCTTCTCTATATGACCGGGGGCATTGCCAATCCGTTCGCGCCGCTCGTCTCGGTTCCGGTGATCATCTCCTCGGCCTCCCAGCCGAAATGGTACAGTGTCGCGCTTGCGCTTCTGGCGGTGGCAGGCGTCACGGCGCTTGCCTTTTCGCCCTATCCCCTGCCCTGGTACGATGGCGCTGTGCTCGTGGTGCCGCCGGCACTCATGGTGGGATTCTGGTTTGCCATCGTCTCGACCACGGCCTTTGCCGCCTTCTATGCCTATCGCGTTTCGCTGGAGGCGAGCGAGCTGGCCGAGGCTCTGGCCGCAACCGAGCTTGTGCTCCAGCGCGAGCAACATCTGTCGCAGCTCGATGGGCTGGCAGCAGCGGCCGCGCATGAGCTCGGCACGCCGCTGGCGACCATCAGCGTCGTGGCGAAGGAAATGGAGCGTGAACTCGGAAACGATCCGAAATTTGGCGAGGACGTCCAGCTTCTGCGCAGCCAGAGCGAACGATGCCGCGACATCCTGCGGCGATTGACGACGCTCTCCTCCAATGACGAGGCCCATATGCGCTATCTGCCGCTGTCCTCGATGATCGAGGAGGTGCTGGCGCCGCATCGGGAATTCGACATCGAGATCAAGCTGGTGGAGGCGTCAGGTCGCAAGGGGGAACCGGTGGGTACGCGCAATGCCGGCATTCTCTACGGTCTCGGCAATCTGGTCGAAAATGCCGTGGATTATGCAAAGACCGAGGTCGTCGTGACCGTGAAGCACTCGGCCGGACGTGTCTCGGTGACGATCGAGGACGATGGCGATGGCTATGCGCCCGATATTTTGAGCCGCATCGGCGAACCCTACGTTACGCGGCGGCAGCGGGACGATACCGCAGGCGGGCTCGGGCTCGGGCTGTTCATCGCCAAGACGCTGCTGGAGCGGTCCGGCGCGACGCTTGCCTTCGAAAATGGCGGGCCGGAGAAGCCGGGAGCGCGTGTCAGCGTCGAATGGCCGCGGCATCTGATGGACACCAAGCCGGCGAAATGAACGGTTGCGCCTTTCCCACGGCGTAGCCGATCCTTATCTATTCCCCAAGAGAGACATGAAGGATCGCGCCATGAGCGAGAGAGCCGATGCCGGGGTGGCCGGCGAGAATGTTGGACAAGCCGTTGACCAGGCGATCGGTCCTGATCCGTCGCTGCTGATCGTCGATGATGACGGACCGTTCGTGCGCCGGCTGGCGCGGGCGATGGAGTTGCGCGGCTTTACGGTCGAGATCGCCGAATCGGTTGCCGATGGCATCGCCCAGGCAAAGCGGCATCCGCCGAAATATGCGGTGGTCGATCTGCGGCTCGGCGACGGCAGCGGCCTCGACGTGATCGAAGCGATCCGCGGCTGCCGGGACGACACGCGCATCATCATGCTGACCGGATACGGCAATATCGCGACCGCCGTGAACGCGGTAAAGCTCGGTGCGGTGGACTATCTGTCGAAACCCGCGGATGCCGACGAGGTCTACAACGCCCTCGTCCAGAGCGATGGCGACAAGGCGGAACTGCCGGAAAACCCGATGTCGGCCGACCGCGTGCGCTGGGAGCATATCCAGCGGGTGTTCGAGATCTGCGAACGCAATGTGTCGGAAACGGCCCGCCGGCTGAACATGCACCGGCGGACGCTGCAGCGGATCCTCGCAAAGCGGGCGCCGAAATAGGACGTCAGAGTTCGCCGTCCTGCGCGCCCGACATGATGTCCTGCAACGGCGAAGCATCGCCCGCGCCACCGACGCACCATTCCGCAAGCATGAGCCGTTGGGCTGCGGCCCGGGCGAAATTGAGCGTGACCGATTTGCGTTGCGGAGCCGAGAGCCGGTGCTCCGGCGCATCGCGGATCATGTCGGCGCCGTAGCCATCCGAGAGGAACAGGCCGCAATCGTCCGGGAAGATGTCGAGCGGAACCTCCGCATGCGTGGCGAAGAACAGTCTGTCGCAATGCAGCCTGTAATCCGGCCATTTCCGATCGACCCTGAAATCCTCGATCGACGTCTTGATCTCGACGATCCAGATCTCGCCTTTCGGTGAAATCGAGGCAAGATCGGCCCTGCGGCCGCCAGCCAGCGTCAGTTCCGGCATGACCGCGTGTCGCAGATCATAGAGATAGCGTTGCAGGCCGCGGCGGACCAGCATCGCACGGCGGGACTGGCGTCCATCGACGAGCGGCGTGGTGGCGTGGAGCGAAACGATCGGCATGGCATCTTCCTGTCTGGCATGCGCTTCAAACGCCGAGGATCTCAAATGCCGGGGATCGTGGCTCTTGTTGCAAAAAAACCATCCACGGCGAATTTGAATCGGCAGATCTTCGTGCTGCAGCGCATTCCCTTGCAAGGACCCGGCGAATGGAAAATAAGCGTAGTGGCTGATGGTCGAACCACTCGAGCCGTCCTTCGCTTCCTTTTAAGAGATTCTCATGCGCACCCGCAACGCATTCTTCCTGTGCAGCCTTCTGGCAAGCGTCGCTCTGGCCGGTTGCTCCACGGCGCCCGTCACCGCGTCCAATTCGCCGATCCAGCATGTCGCGACCAACCAGATCTTCTCCGATGGCTACGGACCGGTCGAGGATCATGGTTATGCGCTTCCGGCGATCCCGATCAACCGCGTCGACCAGCGCTTCCATCGCCAGATCGTCGATTACGCAACGAACGAGCCGGTCGGGACGGTCGTGGTCAACACGCCGAACCGCTTCTTGTATTACGTGCTGCCCGGCGGCAAGGCCGTTCGTTACGGGATCGGCGTCGGCAAGCAGGGCTTCGCCTGGCAGGGCCGCGCCTATGTGGCGTGGAAACAGGAATGGCCGACATGGCATCCGCCGAAGGAAATGGCGCAGCGCCGTCCCGACGTCGCCCAATATGTCGAGTCCGGCATGGGCCCGGGCCTGCGCAATCCGCTCGGTGCGCGGGCGCTTTATCTCTTCAATGACGAAGGCAAGGACACGCTGTTCCGCCTGCACGGGACACCCGAATGGAACTCGATCGGTACGGCTGCGTCTTCGGGCTGCATCCGCCTGATGAACCAGGATATCATCGATCTCTATTCCCGCGTTCGCCCGGGCAAGAACACGCTGGTCGTCGTTCAGCAGTAATCCGCCGCTCGCGGCGTCTTCGCCATCCCAAAAAAACCCGGATTGCTCCGGTTTTTTTTATGCGCATCTCATGCCGTTGTACCGGCTGCGAACACCCCGCTCGGATGGCCTTTCTATTGCGAGGCCGCTTTCAGTTCAAGGCGGCGGCGGTGCAGGACAGGTTCGGTATAGCCGTTCGGCTGTTCGCGGCCCTTGAAGACGAGATCGAGTGCGGCCTGGAAGGCAATCGAGCCCTCGAAATCCGCAGCCATCGGCCGATAGACGGCATCAGCAGCATTCTGGCCGTCGACGATACCAGCCATGCGCTTCAGCGTCTCGGTGACCTGCTCCGCAGAAACGACGCCGTGATGCAGCCAGTTCGCCATATGCTGGGCGGAAATGCGCAGCGTGGCGCGATCTTCCATCAGGCCGATATTGTTGATGTCGGGCACCTTGGAGCAGCCGACACCCTGATCGATCCAGCGCACGACATAGCCGAGTATCCCCTGCGCATTGTTGTCGAGTTCGCGCTGGATTTCTTCCGGCGTCCAGTTCGGGCGGGTGGCCACGGGAATGGACAGGATATCCTCGAGCCGGGCGCGCGGGCGGCTCGTCAGTCCCTTCTGGACCTCAGCGACATCGACCGTGTGATAATGCGTCGCGTGGAGGGTGGCTGCCGTCGGCGAGGGAACCCAGGCGGTGTTGGCTCCGGCCTTGGGATGGGCGATCTTCTGCTCCAGCATGGCCGCCATCAGGTCCGGCATGGCCCACATGCCCTTGCCGATCTGGGCATGTCCGGCAAGACCGCAGGCAAGGCCGATGTCGACATTCCAGTTTTCATAGGCCGCAATCCAGGCGGCCTGTTTCATGTCGCCCTTGCGGATCATCGGGCCGGCTTCCATGGATGTATGGATTTCATCGCCCGTGCGGTCGAGGAAGCCTGTATTGATGAACACGACACGCTCGCGGGCGGCGCGAATGCAGGCCTTGAGGTTGACCGTCGTGCGACGCTCTTCGTCCATGATGCCCATCTTGATCGTGTTCGGCGCCATGCCCAGCGCCTCTTCGACGCGCGTGAAGATCTCGCAGGCGAAGGCGACTTCGTCGGGACCATGCATCTTCGGCTTGACGACATACATCGAGCCTTCGCGCGAATTCATGCGGCGACCGGCCGGACCGATGTCCCGAAGCGCGATCAGCGCCGTGATCACGGCATCCATGATGCCTTCGGGAACCTCGTTGCCGTCGCGGTCGAGGATCGCCGGATTGGTCATGAGGTGGCCGACATTGCGCACGAGCATCAGCGCGCGGCCCTTCAGCGTGGTTTCGCTGCTATCGGGCGCTGTCAGGGTAACATCCGGATTGAGCCTGCGGGTAAAGCTGCGACCGCCCTTGGCAACCTCTTCGGCAAGAGTGCCGTCCATCAGGCCGAGCCAGTTGCGGTAGATCAGCGTCTTGTCTTCGGCATCGACGGCGGCAACGGAGTCCTCGCAATCCATGATCGCGGTGATGGCGGATTCGAGCACGACATCGGAAATATGCGCCGGATCATCGGCACCGATCGCGGTCGTGGCGTCGATAACGATCTGGACATGCAGCGCGTTGCGCGTGAGGAAGATCGATGCGGGCGCTGCGGCGTCGCCCGTGAAGCCGGCGAACTGGGCCGGGTCCTTCAACGAAAGCGCTCCGTCATTGAGGACCAGACGACCGTCCGCAACCGAGATCGAGCGGAGATCGGTCCAGTTGGCACCTTCCAGAGGGGCGCTCTCATCGAGGAAGTTGCGCGCCCAGGCGATGACCTTGCGGCCGCGCGCCGGGTTGTAGGCCTTGCCCTTCTCCGCGCCGCCCTCATCGGAAATCGCATCCGTGCCGTAGAGCGCATCGTAGAGCGAGCCCCAGCGCGCATTCGCGGCGTTGAGCGCATAACGCGCGTTCATGACGGGAACGACAAGCTGCGGACCGGCGATCGCGGCGATCTCCGGATCGACGTTGTCAGTCGAAACGGTGAAATCCGGACCGTCGGGCAAAAGATAGCCGATCTCGGTCAGGAAGTCGGTATAGGCCTTCAGATCGACCGGCACGCCATTTTCACGGTACCAGGCATCGATTTTCTCCTGCAACGCATCGCGAACCTGCAGCAAGGCCCGGTTTTTCGGCGCGAGATCATGGACGATCGCAGAGAAGCTTTCGAAGAAGCCCTCGGCCTCGATCCCCGTCCCCGGCAACGCCTCGTTGACGATGAAGGCGTGAAGGCCCTGTTCGATCTGCAAACCCTGTATATCGATGCGGCTCATGAGATCTCCTCGCTCTTTCCCCGTTGCGTGCATTGCAATGTCCGCACGAGCGCCGTGAAGTCAACGTTTTCTGATCATGAAGGAAACCCTTGCGGGTCTTTCATCGCCGCGTGACCCGCATGGGGATGCCGCCTTGCGGCTGCGTCGTCAGCCGTTGCACCGGCCAGGGCTTGGTTTGCGTCGTCACGTCGAAGCGGTAGGTTTTCATCAGCACGCCGAGCGCGATAACCGCCTCCTGCAAGGCGAACGTCGCGCCGATGCAGACGCGCGGACCGGCGCCGAAGGGCAGATACTGGAAGCGGTGCAGGCTCTCGCGGTTGTCGGGCAGGAACCGCTGCGGCACGAAGGCGCGCGGCCTTTCCCAGTAAAGCGTATGGCGGTGGAGCGTCCAGGGCATGACAAGCACCGAGACGCCCTTGGCGATATCGATTCGTTCGCCGCTTGGTGACGTCCAGCTGTCGGCCTCGATGGCTGCCCGGTTGATCGAGGGCGCCGGGGGGTAGAGCCGCATGGATTCCTCAAAGGCGGCGCGAACATGCGGCATGTTCTCCAGCCAATCGACCGGGTCCGTGCCGTCTGCGACGACACGGTCGATTTCCGCCTCCATCAGCGCGCGGAATTCCGGCGCGTGGGCAATACAGTAGAACGTCCAGGCGAGCGCGCGGGCCGTGGTCTCGTGACCGGCGCCGATGAAGGTGAGAATATTGTCGGCGATCTCGTCGGCATGCAGCCCGTCCGGTCCTTCCCGTTCCAGAAGGAGCGTCAGGAAATCCTGCGGCACCGTGTCGGGGTGGGCGCTCATCTGCCGACGGCGCTCTTGCATAGTGGCCGTCACCACCGTCCCGAAGCGGCGCATCAGCTTGCCGCTGCCCCAGCGCGTGATGCGTGGAACCCAGGGCGGCGCGAGCAGCATGTCCATGGGATCGACACGACCCATGCTGCCGAGCAGCTTCTCGACATCCCTCGTAAAACTCTCGGTTTCCGCAGCAATCTGCCCGGAGAACAAGGTCTCCGCGAGAATATCGTAGGTCAGTTCCGTCATGTCGGTGGCGATATCGACCACACCTTGCGTATCAACGGCGCGATCGTAGCGGCTGGCGTAATGCTCGCAGGTCGAGAGCATCTTGTCGGCAAACCCCTTGGCGTGACGTGGGGTAAACACCGGCGCCACCGCCTTGCGGGTCCGCTTCCATGTCGGACCTTCGGCCGTCAGCAGCCCATCGCGCAGGATCGGCCGCAGCACGAGCCGCCGAACCTCCGACATTTCGTAGTTCGCAACATTTTCAACGAGAATATAGCGGATGAGCCCGGGATCGTTGACGATCAGCGTATCCTGGTTGACGAACCGCGTCTCGATCCAGGGCAGCGTATAGGACTGCTCGCTCCAGAGCTCGAGCGGGTTTCGCAGAACCGTCCTGAGAACCTCGAACTTGGAGAGGTCCTTCGCACGCGGCACAGGGGCCGGCGGCTCGAAGGGTCGTGAGATCATGTCCATGGGCAGTTCTGGCCTTTGATTGTAGAGGCCGGCCTTACGTTCAGAGAAGCGCCTTCAGTTCCGGCAGCTTCTCGTTCACCAGCCAGCCATAATAATTTTCCTCCGGCCATTCCACCGTGCCCGAGCGGTTCTTCGCTGCGAGCGCCGCTGCACGCTGGTCCGGATTGCCGATGTTGTAGAGCGTCGCGGTGATGCCGGGATTGTTGGAGATATCGATGTCGGCCACAGAACGGTAGACGTCGATGGAGTGGCGGATGACGGCGGCCATGTAGGCGAGCGACTGATCGGGATCCATGATCGCCTTGTAGACCTCGGCCGCACTGTTTTCGTCCAGCCGCTCATAACCGGATACCCGCGCAACGGTGTCGGTCATCATCAGGGCCGTCAGCGGATTGATCTGGCCGAGGCCGAAGGTCTGGCCGGCATAGAAGGGCTGGAAGAAGACAGCAGAGAATCGGTTGTTCGGAAACGATGTTCCCCCCACCGTCTCGCCGCGGAACGTCTTGTCCCAGACGCTTTCGCGGCAGCTCCAGAGGGCGTAGGACCCCTTCTTGTCCGCGCAGACGGAAAATTGCGGGCGATCAACGAAATCGGCAACCGATTCACCCTCATAGGCGAAACGGAAGCTGTCGCCGGCATAGGCCGCCGCCTTGACGTAGTAGGATTGCAGCCGGTCATAGGCGTCGACATTATAGGTGTGTTCGCCGACGATGGCGCCGACCATATGGATCGGATCGATGCCATAGGCGCGCGCCGTGGACTTGATCTTGCCCATCAGCTTGCTGTCGGTTGCCAGAAGCTGGCGGACCTTCTCGTACTTTGCGTCGAATGTCGACTTTCCCGCCTTGGTGCGGCGAACCGATGCGCCGGGCACCGAGGGCTGCTCCGCATTGCGGTTGCCCTCCGGCATGACGCGTATCTCCGCTCTCGCCGGCGCGCCCGAGGCGATCAGGGCGGTTATGAGGGCGAGAACGGGAACGAGTTTGCGCAAGGCTTCAGTCTCCAAACGGTGCGGCGGTTCGCGCACGTGATGCGGCGTAAAGGTGTCGGAATCATGCCACCGGGCATGATCCTGCATTCCTCCGCCATTCCAGGCCTCTCTGCAACCGCTTCCTCTACGTCGATGCAGCGGCGCGAAGGTAGCGGCCCAGCGGTTCGTCAGAGGATGTAGCGCGAGAGGTCCGTGTTGGCAGCGAGATCGCCAACATGCTTGCGCACATATTCGGCATCGATGTTCAGTTCCTCGCCCGACTTATCCGGCGCGGCAAACGAGATTTCGTCGAGCACGCGTTCCATGACCGTCTGCAGGCGACGCGCGCCGATGTTCTCGACACTCGAATTCAGATGCACCGCGACATCCGCCAGCGCATCGAGCGCATCGTCGGAGAAGTCGAGGACGACGCCTTCGGTTTCCAGCAGCGCCTTGTACTGGCGGATCAGGCTCGCCTCGGTTTCCGTCAGGATGCGGCGGAAGTCTTCCTTGGTCAGCGCCTTCAGTTCCACCCGGATCGGGAGGCGGCCCTGAAGTTCGGGCAGAAGATCGGATGGCTTCGACACATGGAAAGCGCCGGACGCGATAAAGAGGATGTGGTCCGTCTTCACAGGCCCGTATTTCGTCGCGACCGTGGTGCCCTCGACCAGCGGCAGCAGGTCGCGCTGCACGCCTTCGCGCGACACGCCGGCGCCCATGCCGCCGTCACGTGCTGCGATCTTGTCGATTTCGTCCAGAAAGACGATGCCGTCGTTCTCTGCCGAGCGAACGGCTTCGCGCTGGATCTGCTCATTGTCGAGCAACTTGTCGGATTCGTCGTCGATCAGGAGCGCGTAGGACTGCTTGACCGTCGTGCGCACCTTCTTCGTGCGGGCACCCATGGCCTTGCCGAACATTTCCGACAGGTTGAGCACGCCGATATTGGCGCCGGGCATGCCGGGGATCTCGAAGCCGCCGCCGGGGCTCGCCGTGTCCGCGACCTCGATGTCGATTTCCTTGTCGTCCAACTCGTTGTCGCGCAGCTTGCGGCGGAAGCTGTCGCGGGTGGCGGGCGAGGCGGTGCTGCCGACCAGCGCGTCGAGCACACGCTCCTCGGCATTCTGGTGCGCCTTCGCCTTGACCTCGCCGCGCTTCTTCTCGCGCACGAGGCCGATGCCGACCTCGACCAGATCGCGGATGATCTGTTCGACATCGCGCCCGACATAGCCGACTTCGGTGAATTTCGTAGCCTCGACCTTGATGAAGGGGGCGCCTGCGAGCTTGGCGAGGCGCCGCGAAATCTCCGTCTTGCCGACACCGGTCGGTCCGATCATCAGAATGTTCTTCGGCATCACCTCATCGCGCAGCTCGTCGGGAAGCTGCTGGCGGCGCCAGCGGTTGCGAAGGGCGATAGCAACGGCGCGTTTCGCATCGTGCTGGCCGATGATGTAGCGGTCGAGTTCGGAAACGATCTCGCGGGGGGAAAAGGTTGTCATACTGTATCCGTTTCTTCAATCTGGGCATCCAGCGCCATGAGATGGGCCGGACCGTAAAGGCTGTGACGCTGGTCGACGAAGCGGAATCCGGCTTTCTCATAAGCCCGGATCGCGCGGGAATTCTCGGGGTGCGGATCTATGACGATGCGCTTGGTGCCATCGGCGAATAGCCGGGCCGCAAGGCTGGCGGCTATTCGGCCGCCATGGCCTCTGCCGGTTTCCTCGCCCAAGCCGATCAACATGTCGAGACCGATCGTTCCTGCCGGCTGGTCGCGATAGGGATGGTCCGCCTCGCCGTGCGGATCGTAGGTCTGGAGGTAGGCGATCGGCCGTTCGTTCCACTCCACGATCATCGGCTTCGTCTCCCCCGTCTTCATAGCTTGTGCCTTCATCGCTTGCGCCTTCATCGCTCGGGCGATGGCTGCAAGCTCGACATCCACTGCACCCCACCATTCGGTGACATGCGGCTCGCCGAGCCACTGCGCCAGCCGCGGAAAATCCTCGTGGCGCAGGGCGCGAAAGACGTAAGGGTCGCCGGGCTCAGGCGGCATCCAGCGTCTCGACGACGATATTGCCGTTGGTATAGACGCAGATATCGCCAGCGATCTCCATGGCGCGACGGGCGATTTCCTCGGCTGTGCGATCCGAATCCATCAGCGCGCGGGCGGCGGCATAGGCGTAGTTGCCACCCGAACCGATGGCGATGGTACCGTGTTCCGGCTCCAGCACGTCGCCATTGCCGGTGATCGCCAGCGTGATCGACTTGTCGGCGACCAGCATCATCGCTTCGAGGTTGCGCAGGTACTTGTTTGTCCGCCAGTCCTTAGCGAGTTCGACGGCTGCCCGCATCAGCTGGTCGGGATACTGTTCCAGCTTGGCTTCGAGCCGCTCGAGAAGCGTGAAGGCATCGGCCGTGGCGCCGGCGAAGCCCGCGATGACCTGGCCCTTGCCGAGCCGGCGCACCTTGCGGGCATTGCCCTTCATGACTGTCTGGCCGAGACTGACCTGGCCGTCGCCGGCCATGACCACCTGGCCGCCCTTGCGCACGGTGATGATCGTGGTCGCATGCATGGTTCCGTAGGGGTTATGTTCGCTCATGAACGTCCTGTTGCTTTCCGCTCCGGCACTGTTCCTGGAGCGTTTGAATGCTTGATGTCGCGATCTATGTAAGAATGGCTGCGGCGATTGCAAAGGGTGCCGTCGAGGGTGCGCGCGTGCCGTGCGGCCAGCAGCCGTACCCGGATAATCGAAGCTGGATATTTGCCGGCCGGCCTGATATCAGGCGACTTTCACAGACCGGAGTTCCCGATGGCAGAGGCAGAAGGCCGCAGCGGCAGCATATCCCGCAAGACCAACGAGACGTCCGTCTCCGTGTCCGTCGCGATCGACGGCACCGGGACCTCGACCATCTCGACCGGCGTCGGCTTCTTCGACCATATGCTCGACCAGCTGTCGCGCCATTCCCTGATCGACATGACGATCGAGGCGAAGGGCGACCTTCACGTGGACGATCATCACACTGTCGAGGATACCGGCATCGCCATCGGCCAGGCCATCGCGAAGGCGCTCGGCGACCGGCGCGGCATTACGCGCTACGCGTCGATCGACCTTGCCATGGACGAGACGATGACGCGGGCGGCGGTGGACGTTTCCGGGCGTCCGTTCCTCGTCTGGAACGTTGCATTCTCCTCGCCGAAGATCGGAACGTTCGACACGGAGCTGGTGCGGGAGTTCTTCCACGCGCTGGCGCAGAATGCCGGTATCACGCTGCATATCCAGAACATCTACGGCGCGAACAACCATCATATCGCCGAGACGTGCTTCAAGGCGGTGGCCCGTGTCCTGCGCACGGCAACCGAAATCGATCCCCGTCAGGCCGGCCGTATTCCTTCCACCAAGGGAACGCTGGCCTAAAGCCGCACTCTTCCGCAATGTGGACGCTGGCAGGCGTGTAAACGGCCCATTCCCGAGGATGCGCCGCCACGTCGAGACACTTCCGATTGAGAGAAGACCTATCTGTTGAGAGCAGGCTGCCTATGACACCGTTTCTCGTCTATCTCCCGCCCGGCGCGCGGCGCGACAGCGCGGATGCGATCTTTGTCGCCGACCGTTTTGCCTGGCCTGCCTTCGTCTTTCCCGCCTTCTGGCTTTTCTTCAAGCGTCAATGGGCTGCCGGCATTGCCGTCTTCATTCTTCAGAGTGCCATGACGGCGGCTGGCGGACTGGCCGGTGCCGGGCTTGCCGCCATCCTCATCGAACTGGCGCTGCGGCTTCTCGTGGCGCTGGAAGGCCCGACCTATCTCGCCTATCGGCTGGAAAAACGTGGATTTACACTTGCAGCCGTCGTGCCGGCTCCTGATCTGAAAACAGCCGAGGCGATCTATGGCGCGACGCTCCAGGATCTCGCCACCGATCCCGCCTTGCCTCTGCCGCGTCTCGGGCCCGGGTGGAACAATAGCCAGACCATCGACCCTGCCAATCCGGGCTTCGGCCTGTTCGACACCTACGGGAGCCGCTGATGCGCGTTGCGATCATCGATTACGGATCCGGAAACCTTCGTTCCGCCACCAAGGCCTTCGAGCGCGCCGCGCGCGAGGCCGGCATCGATGCCGAGATCGACCTCACGGACAAAGTGGACCGCGTTGCCACCGCCGACCGGATCGTGCTGCCGGGCGTTGGCGCCTATGCCGATTGCCGGGCCGGTCTCTCCGCTGTTGCCGGCATGAGCGAAGCCATCATCGAAGGTGTCGAGAAGGCGGGCAAGCCGTTCCTCGGCATCTGCGTCGGCATGCAGCTGATGGCCTCGCGCGGGCTGGAGAAGGCGACGACGCAGGGTTTCGGCTGGATCAAGGGGGACGTCATCGAGATGAAACCGGCGGATAGCACGCTGAAAATTCCGCAGATCGGCTGGAACACGTTGACCCTCAACCGGCCGCATACGCTCTTCGAGGGCATTCCGACCGGGCCGGATGGGTTGCATGCCTATTTCGTGCATTCCTACCATCTTGCAACCGAGAATCCCGAGGACCTCGTCGCAACCACGACCTATGGCGAACCCGTGACCGCCTTCGTCGCCCATGAGAACAAGGCAGGTGCTCAGTTCCACCCGGAAAAGAGCCAGACGCTCGGCCTCGCGCTTTTGACCAATTTCCTGCGCTGGAAGCCCTGACATGATCCTTTTTCCCGCGATCGACCTCAAAGACGGCGCCTGCGTGCGCCTCAAGCTCGGCGACATGGCAGAGGCCACGGTTTACAATCCGGATCCCGGAGCGCAGGCGAAGGCTTTTCAGGATCAGGGCTTCGAATGGCTGCACGTGGTTGATCTCAACGGCGCCTTCGCCGGTGAGACGGTCAACGGTGCGGCCGTCGAGGCGATCCTCCAGGCGACCACCAATCCGGTTCAGCTCGGCGGCGGCATCCGGACACTCACCCATATCGAGACGTGGCTCGCCAAGGGCCTCGCCCGCGTCATCCTCGGCACCGTCGCCGTGCGCGATCCGGCACTCGTGAAGGAGGCCTGCCGGCTGTTTCCCGGTAAGGTCGCGGTCGGCATCGATGCAAAGGGCGGCAAGGTCGCCGTCGAGGGCTGGGCGGAGGCGTCCGAGCTTGGCGTGATCGAGCTTGCCCAACGCTTCGAGGGTGCTGGCGTTGCGGCCATCATCTATACCGATATCGATCGCGACGGCATTCTCGCCGGGATCAACTGGGCCGGCACGCTGGCGCTTGCCGATGCGGTCGCCATTCCCGTCATCGCCTCCGGCGGCCTTGCCTCCATGGAGGATATCCACCGTCTGGCGGCACCCGACATGGCCAAGCTCGAAGGCGCGATCTCCGGCCGGGCGCTCTACGACGGGCGGATCGACCCAACCGAGGCGCTTGCCGTTCTCAACAGTGCAAGGGGACGCGCAGCATGACCCTCAAGGCTCGTGTCATACCCTGCCTCGACGTCAAGGACGGCCGTGTCGTCAAAGGCGTCAGCTTCGTCGATCTGATCGATGCCGGAGACCCGGTCGAGTCCGCCAAGGCCTATGACGCAGCCGGTGCCGATGAGCTCTGCTTTCTCGACATCACCGCCTCTTCGGACGGCCGCGACACGATCTTCGACGTGGTGGAGCGCACCGCCGAACATTGCTTCATGCCGCTCACCGTCGGTGGCGGCGTGCGTAGCGTTGGCGATATCCGCCGGCTGCTGCTGGCCGGCGCAGACAAGGTGTCGATTAATTCGGCTGCCGTTCGCGATCCCGATTTCGTGGCGCAGGCGGCCGACAAGTTCGGCAACCAGTGCATTGTCGTCTCCATCGACGCCAAGCGACGGGTGACGCCGGGGGCGGAGGGCACCAGCGCCTGGGAAATCTTCACCCATGGCGGACGCACGGCAACCGGCATCGACGCGGTCGATTTCGCAGCCCGCATGGTCGAGCGGGGCGCAGGCGAACTGCTTGTGACCTCGATGGATCGTGACGGCAGCAAGATCGGCTACGACCTCGAGCTGACCCGCGCCATTGCCGACCGTGTAACGGTTCCCGTTATCGCGTCGGGTGGCGTCGGTACACTCGATCACATGGTGGAAGGCATTCGCGACGGCCATGCCACCGCCGTTCTCGCCGCCTCCATCTTCCATTTCGGCACCTACAGCATCGGCGAAGCCAAGCGCTACATGGCGGAACGCGGCATTCCCATGCGGCTCGACGGCTCGGCGCAGGAGGAGAGCATCCTGTGACAGCATTTTCGCTTTCCGATCTCGAAGCCATCGTTGCGGAGCGGGCAAAAGCCTCGCCCGAGACGTCCTGGACCGCCAAACTCGTTGAAAAGGGACAAGCGCGCGCTGCCAAGAAGCTCGGCGAAGAGGCTGTGGAAGCGGTCATCGCCGCTGTCTCCGGCGACCGCCGGGAACTCGTTTCCGAGAGTGCGGATCTGCTCTATCACCTGCTGGTGGTATTGAAAATTGCCGACGTTCCGTTACAGGAGGTCCTGGAGGAGCTTGAGGGACGCACTGTCCGGTCAGGCCTTGAGGAGAAGGCGAGCCGAAAGACGTGACCATTGCGGCGCAGAACAGGGGGGAAGCGGATATGCCGGACGATCTCGGCAGGCGAGACTATTCCCCGTACCACTTCTTCTCGGCCGAAGCGTGGTCGCAGTTTCGCGCGGACACCCCGCTGACGCTGACCGGTGACGAGGTTCGCCGCCTCCGCTCGCTGAACGACCCGATCGACCTCGACGAAGTGCGGCGGATCTACCTGTCGCTGTCGCGCCTCTTGTCCACCCATGTCGAGGCATCACAGATCCTCTACGAGCAGCGCAAGCGCTTCCTCACGATCTCCGACGAGACCAAGACGCCGTTCGTGATCGGCATCGCCGGATCGGTGGCGGTCGGCAAATCGACCACGGCCCGTATCCTGGCCGAGCTTCTGTCGCGCTGGCCATCGAGCCCCAAGGTCGATCTGGTGACGACGGACGGGTTTCTCTACCCGAACGCCGTGCTGATGCGCGAGAACATCATGAACCGGAAGGGTTTTCCGGAAAGCTACGATATCGGCGCGCTCCTGCGCTTTCTCTCCGCCATCAAGGCCGGGCAGCCGAACGTGCAGGCGCCGAGCTATTCCCACCTCGTCTACGATGTGCTGCCCGACCAGTTTCAAGTGGTGGACCGGCCGGATATCCTGATCTTCGAGGGCATCAACGTGCTGCAATCGCGCGACCTGCCCGAAGACGGCAAGATCGTGCCGATGGTGTCGGATTTCTTCGACTTCTCGATCTATATCGATGCCGACGAGAACCTGATCCATTCCTGGTATGTCGATCGCTTCATGCGGCTGCGCCAGACAGCCTTCAAGAACCCGGACTCCTTCTTCAAGCGCTATGCGGATGTCAGCGAGGAAGAGGCGCTGTCGATTGCCGAAGGGCTCTGGCAGAACACCAATCTGAAGAACCTGCGCCGCAATATCCTGCCGACCCGGCCGCGTGCGGATCTCATCCTGCAAAAGGGTACGGATCACCTCGTCCAGACGGTCGCGCTTCGCAAGCTCTAACCGCCTAGAGGAGGCCTGCTTCCTGAAGCCAGGCCTCCAGCGGAGCAAGAGAGGGATGATCCAGCGCTTCGCAGAGATAGGCAAAGGTGCGCGGCATGTGCTTCATATAGCCGGGCTTGCCATCCCGCTGCATCAGCCGCACCCAGATGCCGACCAGCTTGCAATTGCGCTGCGCGGCCATCAGGTGAAAATGCTCAAGGAAAGATGCTTCGTCGAACGGCCCCAAGCGGCGGCGCTCGGCAATGTAGGCATCGAGAACCGCCCGACCCAGATCCGGCGGGATGGTGACGCGCGCATCCTGAACAAGCGAAGCCACGTCATAGGCGGTGGGGCCGATCATCGCATCCTGAAAATCGATGAGCGCCACGCGGTCGATGCCCGTCCTGCCCTTACGCCAGAGGATGTTGGGCGAATGGACATCGCGGAGAAGCAGGTGCTTCTCGCCGAGATCCGACAGGTCGATCAGCCGGTCCCAGACGGCAGCGTAGCTTTCACGCTCCTCCAGCGTTGCCGGCGCGCCGCGATGATGCGGCAGAAACCAGTCGAGGAGGAGCCTCGTCTCGATTTTGATCGCCGCCCGGTCGAAGGGCGGGACGACATGGACCTGCCCGTCGGACAGCGGAAGCCGGTCTTCCGGCGCGTTCGCGTGCAGCCGGGCAAGCAGGCGTGCCGTTTCGATGTAGCGTTCCCCGATAGGCGCACCCTCTGCATCGAGGACGCCTTCGGACCCGAGATCTTCCAGAAGCAGAAGGCCGGCGTCGATATCCTGCGCGAAGATCTCCGGCGCGCCGATGCCGCGCTCGCGCAGATACAGATCGATTGCGACAAAGGCGCCGACATCCTCGGCGATATGAGCGATCTGCTGGTAGTATTTTCCGTCTTCCAAGATCGGTCCCGGAACGGTCCGGGGCGCATCCATCAGGATCAGGTCTGGTCGTTCTGCCGGGCGAATACGCTCGTAGCCGCGCACGGAAGCATCACCGTTCAAATGCCGACGCTTGGCTTCCCGATGGCCGTGATCGCTGAGAAACTGGCGGATCGCAAGGCTGCGACGAATGCGCGATAGAATGGGCTCACTGCCGGAAAAGACAGCCATGCGGCCATCGCCATCCTGCTCAAGCGTCAGGACGACACTTTGTCTTGGGAGGTAACCTTCCGCCCGTTCCGGCCACTCGATCAGGCAGATGCCGTTTGCCGAGAGTTCGTCGAGGCCGAGTTCCAGCACTTCGCTCGCATCGCCCAGCCGGTAGAGATCGAAATGGGAGACGGGAATGCGCAGGTCGTAGGACTGGACCAGCGTAAAGGTCGGGCTCGGCACCTCCAGGAAGGGATCGTCGGCAACGGCCCGTATCAGCGCCCGGGCGAGGGTCGATTTTCCGGCACCCAGATCACCCGAGAGGGCAATGGTGTCGCCGGCTTTGAGCGCAAGCGCCAGATCTTCGCCAAGCGTCATGGTGGCAGCTTCGTCCGGCAGCGGCAGGCGCAGCATCTCGATCATTCCGCCGCTGCGGCCTTCGGCAACGCGCCCGAGGGAATGCGGCAAACAACCTCTGTCCCCTCGCCTTCGCGTGTGACGATGCGGACTTTGCCGTGGTGCAGCGTGATGAAGCTGTCCACGATCGACAGTCCAAGGCCGGCACCGCCGCGCTGGCCATGGCTTTCGAAGCGGTGGAAGACGCTTTCGAGCACATCTTTCGGAATGCCAGGGCCCTGATCGCTGACCGTGAAGACGAAATCGCTGCCTTCGCGGGCGCAGGACAAGCCGACGACGCTCCCTTCCGGCGCGAAATTGGCGGCATTGGTCAGCAGCTTGATGAAGATCTGCTTCAGCCGCTGATGATCGGCGACGAACGTGCCGAGCATATCCGGCGTGTCGATACGCAGGGTGACCGCACTTTCCTGCAGCCGATCAGCCATCTGCTGGGCCACTTCGTCCAGAAAATCCGTGAGATTGATCTCGCTAAGGTCGAGCTCGACGATACCGGCATCGACGGTGGCGAGATCGAGGATGTCGTTGACGATGGTCAGCAGCAGCGACGAGGAGGTGGAGATGTGGTCGACATATTCCGCTTGGCGTGTCGAAAGTTCGCCGAAGGCCGGCGTCTTCAGGAGGTCGGCGAAGCCGATGATATTGGTGAGCGGCGAGCGCAACTCGTAGGAGACGTGCTGGACGAAGTCGTTCTTGAGCGAATCCGCCATCCGCAGCGCCTCGTTCTTCTCCGTCAGCGCGCGCTCGACGCGAACGCTGTCCGTCATGTCGACGAAGGTCAGCATGGTCTGCGCATTGGGTAGGGGTATGATGGCGAAGTCGAGGATGAGACCGGTGCGCAGCTCCAGCATGCCACGGCTGGACGGCCGCTCATCCTCGAAGCTGGTAATGGCATGGGCGAACTGCTTCCAGCCATCCGGCTGATCGTAGGACACGGCGCAAGCCTGCTCGATGGCACGGATGTGCGTGCCCGGCGCAACTTCCGTCTCGGTAACGCCCCAGAGCGCCCGAAAGGCCGGGTTCGAGAGCTTGATGCGCCCGTCCGGACCGAACACGGCAACACCTTCGGAGAGATGATCGATCGTTTCGCCCTGAACCTGAACCAGCGTGTTGTAGCGGGTCTCCAAGTCTACCCGCTCGGTGAGGTTCTCGAAGACCCAGGTTGCCCCGCCCTGTGGCCGGGCCGTGGCGAAGACGCGCAAGGTCTGCCCGTTCGGCAGATGCCACATGTCCGTCTGGGTTTCGATGGCTTGATAGACCGAGAGAGCCTGCTCCTTCCACTGCTTCCAGCTGAGCTGCTCGGGAAGACGACCGCTCTCGCGCAACTGGTCGAAGATCTCGCCATTGCCGGGACGGCGGGCGAGGAAGGCCGTGTCGAGGTTCCACAATGTCTGAAAGGCCTGATTGTAGAACTGAAGACGCTGCGAGCCGTCAAAGGTGGCAACGGCCGTCGCCAGATGGTCGAGCGTTTCGGCATGGCTCTTCAGCGTGCGCGAAAGCTCCTCGCGGACAGCCTCGATGGCGCTCACATCGAGCGCGATGCCGGCCGTGCCATAGGTCGTCTTCGCGTCGACGACGTCGAAGAAGGTGCGCTGGCCGCGCACCACGGTCGAGATCTTGTCGCGGAACGGAGAATCGTAGGTCGAAAGTGCCTTGGCTTTTTCACGTGAAACGGTTGCCAGAAGCTCTCGGCCTTCCTGAACGACCACATCCGTGCTTGGCGCCTCCACGGCGTCGCGATAGGCTTCGTTGACCCAGGTAATCTGCCCGTCACGACCGCGTTGCCAGACAGGCATGTCGACGGCATTCAGCAACGTCTGAAGGTTGGCGAGATCGCCACGCAGACGGTCGCGCTCCAGCGTCAGTTCCGCCAGTTCCTCACGCAGATTGTTGAGTGCGACGAAGCGCACGAAAGCCCGGCCGCCGGAGACGCGGCCCTGTGCTTCCAGAATTTCGTTGCGGCTGGTCTGAACGACGAGGTCGAAGCTTTCGGCATAGGTGCGCAGCCGGTCGATCGCGCGCTCGAGTTCGCTGGCCGACGTCGCCTTGATCCAGCGGCCGAAGGCCAGAAAATCCCTGTCGTCCTGCGGCGCCCCGGTTTCGGGCGGAAGCTGGCCAAGGAACTCCGGCTTTTCAGCCGGACCGTCCCAGACGACGATGCTGCGGTTCTTGTCCGAAATCAGTGCCTGGAAGCGCGAGATACTCTGGCGAGCATCTGCAAGCGCGGTCTTCAGGTCGCGATTGTCGGTCTCGACCGTGCTGCGCTGGCGAATGACCCAGACAGCGGAGATCATGGCCGCGGCAATGGCGCCGGTCAGGAGCGAGAAGGTGATGATTTCGGAGGAGTGGAAGACGCTGGCAACGCCTTCGGCAGCCATGGCCTCGCCGGAGAGGAGCCCCAATGCGGAGCTTGCTGCCAGCCGACGAACGGCTCGGGACAAGCGATTTCGGCGTGGAACAGAGGCGGTATCGAGCACAGCGGATGTCGAGGAAGATGGGCGGACCTGTACCCCGGCGGAAACCACGCCGGTCTTTAACGGGTCAGCAGCCGCTCTTCCCGCGTACCAAAAAGCTTTCGTCATCGCGTGCCTGTCCCCGTTGCACGTCGTCCCGACGATCTTCCACCAGCTGGTGTCCATCGGCAGGGCGCACGTCCGCCGTCCCGCGCGGTCTATAGGTAAGTCCGCCTGGACGAATATCGTCTTCCTCCGGATCGTTACGCGCTTATGCTTGCCCGCCGCTTGCGGCGCGCTGCGTTCCGTCCTGAAAACCAACGCTTTTTTCCGATTCAGTCCGCGTCAGTGCCGCATCTTCGTCCCGAATCGATACAGGCAGCATACCCACTCCCCCCGCGAGCGGGAAGCGCGGAGACAAAAAAGAGGCCGCGCGCTGTCAAGCGCACGGCCTCTTCTCATCTGTGGACGAGCGTAATCCCGCCTTAGTAGCGGTAATGATCCGCCTTGAACGGGCCCTGCGGCGTCACGCCGATATAGGAAGCCTGCTCGTCGGAGAGGGTCGTCAGCTTCACGCCGAGCTTGGCGAGGTGCAGGCGCGCGACCTTTTCGTCGAGGTGCTTCGGCAGGATGTGGACGCCGGCTTCGTACTGTTCGCCCTTGGTGAAGAGCTCGATCTGGGCCAGAACCTGGTTGGTGAACGAGGCCGACATGACGAAGGAGGGATGGCCGGTGGCATTGCCAAGGTTCAGCAGACGGCCTTCCGACAGGAGGATCATCCGGTTGCCCTTGGGGAACTCGATGAGGTCGACCTGCGGCTTGACGTTGTTCCACTTCAGGTTCTTAAGGGCGGAAACCTGGATCTCGTTGTCGAAGTGGCCGATATTGCCGACGATCGCCATGTCCTTCATCTCGCGCATATGCTCGATGCGGATGACGTCCTTGTTGCCGGTCGTGGTGATGAAGATGTCGGCGCTGGCAACGACGTCTTCCAGCTGGACGACTTCGAAACCGTCCATGGCGGCCTGAAGAGCGCAGATCGGATCAACTTCCGTGACTTTGACGCGCGCGCCGGCACCCGACAGCGAGGCTGCCGAACCCTTGCCCACATCGCCGTAACCGCAGACGACGGCAACCTTGCCGGCCATCATCACGTCCGTGCCGCGACGGATACCATCGACGAGCGATTCCTTGCAGCCGTACTTGTTGTCGAACTTCGACTTGGTGACGCTGTCGTTGACGTTGATCGCCGGGAAGGGCAGCAGGCCCTTGGCATGCAGCTGGTACAAGCGGTTGACGCCGGTCGTCGTTTCCTCGGTGACGCCCTTGATCGCATCGCGCTGCTTGGTGAAGAAGCCGGGCGTTTCAGCCATACGCTTCTTGATCTGTGCGAACAGGATCTCTTCTTCTTCCGAACCGGGGTTCGACAGAACGTCCTCACCGGCTTCGGCGCGCGCGCCGAGCAGGATGTACATGGTGGCATCGCCGCCATCGTCGAGGATCATGTTGGAGACGCCGCCATCGGTCCACTGGAAGATCTTGTCCGTGTAGGTCCAGTATTCCGTCAGCGTCTCGCCCTTGATGGCGTAGACCGGAATGCCCGCAGCCGCGATGGCGGCGGCGGCGTGGTCCTGCGTCGAGAAGATGTTGCACGACGCCCAGCGAACATCGGCACCGAGTGCAACCAGCGTCTCGATGAGCACGGCGGTCTGGATTGTCATATGCAGCGAGCCGGTGATGCGAGCGCCCTTCAGCGGCTTCGATGTGCCGAATTCCTCGCGCGAGGCCATCAGGCCTGGCATTTCGGTTTCAGCGATGGTGATTTCCTTGCGGCCGAAGTCGGCAAGGCCGATATCGGCTACCAGATAGTCGTTGGTCGTGCTCATGAAGCTCTCCGCTGATGGCGCGCCGGGTCGAAAGCTGCAAGCTCCGGGACCGCTGGCGAGCGTGATCTCGTTGCCCCGGCACAGCCAGGGCGCAATCCTGCTCTATCAGGAAAGCAGATCGCAGGCAACATACATATAAAGACGTCTTTATATGTTTATATGCCTACATTTCCTCGCCGAAGCGATCGCGCACCAAAGCATCGAGCGCTTCAAGCGCTTCCTCTGCCTGGTTGCCGCTGGCAGTGACGGAAATCGAGCTGCCGGTGCTGGCGGCAAGCATCATCAGGCCCATGATCGAAAGGCCGCCGACGGTCATGCCGTCCTTCGTCACGTGGATGTCGGCATCATAGGCCTCCACCGTCTGCACGAACTTGGCGGAAGCGCGCGCATGGAGACCGCGCTTGTTGATGATCTGAAGGTCCCGCGACAGTGTCATGAAGGAATGCGTCCGTTATTTGCCGCTGAGAACGCGGCTGGCGACATTGATATATTTTCGTCCGGCCTCGGATGCCTCGATCAGCGCCTTGTCCATGTCGCTCTCGCCACGCACACCCGCCAGCTTGATCAGCATGGGCAGGTTGACGCCGGCAATCACCTCGACGGTGCCGCTCTGCATGACGGAGATGGCGAGGTTGGACGGCGTGCCGCCGAACATGTCGGTGAGAATGATGACACCGCTGCCCTCGTTGGCGGCGATGACGGCCGTGAGGATATCCTGACGCCTCTGGTCCATGTCGTCTTCGGGTCCGATACAGACGGTCTCAATGAACTTCTGCGGCCCCACGACGTGTTCGAGCGCATGACGAAACTCTTCAGCCAGCTTGCCGTGCGTGACAAGCACAAGTCCGATCATGTGTCTTTGCTCCAACTGCCTTTTCCCTTCGGCGGACGATAGCCATGCCATGCCGCAATGCAACAATTTCATTCCACCTTGGGGCGGTCATCTTGGCGAGGAAATGCCGGAGTGCAAGTCAAAAATCCTAAAACACGGCTCACATGAGCAAAAACTGTGCAGACTGCGACATTTCAAAGGGTCGAAAAACGGCTGAGTGCATCCAGTGGGTCAAGGCCCGGAAGAAGCGGAAGCCGGAGCAAAGGGAGCGCGACGGGGCCGGCTTCCCACATCTCGAGCTCGGGTGCGACCCGCATATCGAACGGCGGGGCGACAGGCAGCACGGCATAGGACATGACGGCGGCCCTGACGGTTCGAACCGGGATCGGCCCGACACCGCGCAACTCGGCGAGGCCCGCTATGGTTGCCGGAGCGCGGGCGACGAGACGGCCGCTCCGCAGGCTGACCATGACCTGATCGTCGGAGACGAGCGCCGCATTCCAGCCGCGACGGGCAGCCGAGGAAAGGCAGGCAAGGGCGGCGCTGGTCTTGCCGGTACCGGATGGGCCGACGAAGAGATAGCCAAGAGTGCCGAGGACGATGGCCGTTGCGTGAACGTTGCGGGGCGCGGCCTCGGCTGCAAGATCGTGGTCCGGTGCATCCAGCCTCGGGCTCACGCCGCCTCGCCGACGGGCAGCGACAGGATAAAGCGTGCGCCGGTGACCGCGCCCTCAGCATCCGTCATGTTTTCAGCTCGCAGCGTGCCGCCATGTGCTTCGGCGATCTGCCGAGAGATCGACAGGCCGAGGCCGGAGTTTTGCCCGAAATCCTCGCCATCCGGCCGGTCGGTGTAGAAACGTTCGAAAATGCGGTCGATATCCTCGGCCTGAATGCCCGGGCCGTTGTCCTCGACATAGACGACGCAGCGCGTACGGTTTCGCGTCAGCCGCACGATGATGTGGCCACCCTCTTCCGGCACGAAGGACCGGGCGTTCTCGATCAGGTTGGTGATGATCTGCCCGATGCGCAGTTCATACCCGCTGACATCGAAACGGGCCTTGGGGTTGTCCTTGCGCTCCACGACGAAGTTGAGCAGCACCGTCTTCTTCTTGTTGCGCACCTGTCGCGAGATATCGACGAGATCGCCGAGCAGCTTTTCGAGATCGACCATGCGCGCATCGCTGCGGGCAAGCTCTGCATCCAGCCGCGAGGCGTCGGAGATATCGCTGATCAGGCGGTCGAGCCGGCGTACGTCATGCTGGATGACATCCATCAGCCGCTTCTTGGAGTCGTCTGTGCGGGCAAGAGGCAGGGTTTCCACGGCGCTTCGCAGGGAGGTCAGCGGGTTCTTGAGCTCGTGGCTGACATCGGCCGCAAAATTCTCGATGGCCGCGATGCGGTCGTAGAGCGCGCCGGTCATGTCCCGCAGCGCCACGGAGAGGTTGCCGATCTCGTCCTGACGGGAGGAAAAGTCGGGGATCTCCTGCCGCTCCTTGGCGCCACCGCGCCGCACGCGGATGGCGGCGGCCGACAGGCGGCGCAGCGGATTGGCGATCGTGCTCGACAGGAGAAGCGACAGGATGACGTTGACGAGGGCGGCGACCCCGAAGACGCGGATGATCGCCAGCCGCTCGGCATGGACGATCTTGTCGATATCGCCTGCCTGTGTTGATAGCAGGAGCACGCCGAGCACGGCCCGGAACCGCTGGACGGGAACGGCGACGGAGACGATCAACTCCCCCTGTTCCGTGACCCGCACCACGGCGCCGCGCACGCCCGTGAGCGCATTCATGACTTCCGGATAGATCGATCCGTTACCGCCCGGCGGCTCCTTGTAGAGCGGCAGGTTGCCCGGCTGGAGCATGCGATTGTACCAGGTGTTGAGCTTGCCGGTCAGCGTCTCGTTTTCGGGCTCGATCGGTGGCAGGTCGAAGCGGAGCACCTGACCGCCGGTATAGAGATGGCGGCTGTCGAGCAGCAGGTCGGCATCCGCATCGAAAAGACGCGCGCGGGTCCGGGTAGGCGAGATCAGTCGCCGCAACACGGGCGCGACCCGCTCCTGCGTGATTGGAAATTCGAGATCCTCGTCCCGCGGCAGCGGCGTGATGCTCTGCCCGGCCTGAAGCTCGAGCAGCTTTTCCGGATCGATGGTGATGGAGTTCGTATCGACCGAGGCGGAGGCGGCGATGGCGCCGGCGATGATCTCGCCCTGCGTCAGCAGGCTTTCCACGCGCGCATCGATCAGACCCTCGCGGAACTGGTTGAGATACATGATGCCGCCGACGAGAACGACGAGCGCTACGAGATTGAAGAACAGGATGCGGCGCGTGAGGCTGGAAAAGACGGCATTGCCGAAGATGCGGCGGATCAGCGTGAAGGGATGCGCCCAGCGTCGGCCGGAGCGATAGGCTCCGTCCGCTTCCTCGATCGCCGCATGCCTCGTGATATCAGCCACCTCGGACGCTCAGCCTCTCCCGCTGGTCATGTTCTTGCAGCCTCAGGCCGATTCGCGGAACCGGTAGCCGACGCCATACAGGGTTTCGATCATATCGAAGTCGTTGTCGACCATCTTGAACTTCTTGCGCAGCCGCTTGATGTGGCTGTCGATGGTGCGGTCGTCCACATAGACCTGCTCGTCATAGGCGGCATCCATCAGCGAATCGCGGCTTTTCACGACACCGGGCCGCTGAGCGAGCGAATGCAGGATGAGGAACTCGGTCACCGTCAGCGTCACCGGCTCGTTCTTCCATGTGCAGGTGTGGCGCTCCTGGTCCATCGACAGCTGGCCGCGCTCCAGAGACCGGGCCTGGATGTCGTCCTTCATCTTCTGCAGTCCGGCGGGGCCGGCTGCCGCTGCGGCCTCCCGGTTGGCGGACCGCCGCAGGATCGCCTTCACGCGCTCGACCAGCAGGCGCTGGGAGAATGGCTTGGTGATGAAGTCGTCGGCGCCCATCTTCAGCCCGAAAAGCTCGTCGATCTCCTCGTCCTTCGAGGTCAGGAAGATCACGGGAATATCCGACTTCTGACGCAGGCGACGCAGGAGTTCCATTCCGTCCATGCGCGGCATCTTGATGTCGAAGATCGCCAGTTGCGGCGGCCGGGCCAGAAGCCCGTCGAGCGCGGAGGCACCATCCGTGTAGGTCTCTACCTTGTAGCCCTCGGCTTCCAGCGCGATCGAGACCGATGTCAGGATGTTCCGGTCGTCATCGACAAGTGCAATGGTCTGCATCGTATTCCGCTCCATCATATCTTCGCGCCTTCTCTCTTCAGTTGCCGCTCACACAGGAAGCGGGCATCTTCGACAGAGGCCGGCCTGGACAGACGGAACTCCAGAACGGAGGTCGGCCGGGGCCGGCGCGCGTTCATGAGTATAAAGGTGGAACAAATTGTGGCGAAGCGAAAACGTCATTGTGATGCACAATCGGCGAAGAAGAGTATTGAAGTGACATCTTACGAGGTTTTCAATTCCGAATTTAAACCGATTGAACATTGAACAATTTCCTTTAAATCGATTAATATATTGAATTTATTGTATTTTTTCTGGCGCCGCCTTGCGTTTTGCGTAACTCCGGCTAATGTTGCGTCATCGATACAACGCAGGGGAGCAGCGCTCATGGAAGAATTTGGCATTCGCAATCCGGATCTCGGAATCGCTGCACTGGGTTTTGAAGACCTCGTCGCCGTCCGTTACAACCTGACACCGGCAGAGCTTTACGAGGAATCACTGCGACTTGGCGAAGCCCAGGTGACGGCGGATGGCGCGCTCCGCGCCCTGACCGGCCAGCACACGGGCCGCTCCGCAAAGGACAAATTCGTTGTTCGCGATGCGACGACGACCGACCAGATCTGGTGGGACAACAACAAGGAAATGTCGCCTGCGCATTTCGAAACATTGTGCAACGACATGATGGATCATGCGCGCGGCCGTTCGCTCTATGTGCAGGATCTGATCGGCGGCGCCGACAGCGACAACGCCCTGCCGACGCGTGTCGTTACGGAATTTGCCTGGCACTCCCTGTTCATCCGCAACCTGCTGATCCGTCCGGATCGCGAAAGCCTGAAGACGTTCGCCCCTAAGCTTACGATCATCGACCTGCCGCACTTCCGCGCCGATCCTGCACGTCACGGCTGCCGGAGCGAGACGGTCATTGCCTGCGATCTCGTCAACGGCCTGGTGCTGATCGGCGGCACATCCTATGCCGGCGAGATGAAGAAGTCGGTGTTCACGGCCCTCAACTACCTGCTTCCGGAAAAGGGCGTCATGCCGATGCATTGCTCGGCAAACGTCGGTCCGGACGGCGACTCCGCCGTGTTCTTCGGCCTGTCGGGCACCGGCAAGACGACGCTTTCGGCCGATCCGAAGCGCACGCTGATCGGCGACGACGAGCACGGCTGGGGCAAGGACGGTATCTTCAACTTCGAAGGCGGCTGCTATGCCAAGACGATCCGTCTTTCGGCCGAAGCCGAACCGGAGATCTTCGCAACCACGAAGCGTTTCGGCACCGTGCTCGAAAACGTCATTCTGGATGAGAACCGTGTTCCCAACTTCGACGATGGCTCGCTGACCGAGAACACCCGCTGCGCCTATCCGCTGGACTTCATTCCGAATGCCAGCGCAACGGGCACGGCTGCCCACCCGAAGACGATCATCATGCTGACGGCGGATGCCTTCGGCGTGATGCCGCCGATCGCCAAGCTGACTGCCGATCAGGCCATGTACCACTTTCTGTCCGGCTACACCGCCAAGGTCGCCGGCACGGAAAAGGGCGTGACGGAACCGGAAGCCACCTTCTCGACTTGCTTCGGCGCGCCCTTCATGCCGCGGCATCCGAGCGAATACGGCAACCTGCTGCGTACGCTCATCGCCGAACACGGCGTTACCTGCTGGCTCGTCAACACCGGCTGGACCGGTGGCGCCTACGGAACCGGACGCCGGATGCCCATCAAGGCAACCCGCGCGCTTCTCGCTGCAGCGCTCGACGGCTCGCTGGCCGAGACCGCGTTCCGAACCGATGCCAATTTCGGCTTTGCGGTTCCGGTCGAAGTTGCCGGCATCGAAGGTGGCATTCTCGATCCGCGTTCGACCTGGGCAGACGGTGCCGCCTATGACGCGCAGGCCAGCAAGCTTGCCGGCATGTTCGTGGCGAACTTCACCAAATTCGAAAGTCATGTCGATGGTGGAGTCCGTGATGCCGCTCCTGGAATGGCGATTGCCGCCGAGTAAGGCAACGCCTAACCTGCTCCAATGATTTCACGTGAAACCCGGCGCTGCCACAGCGCCGGGTTTTGCCGTTTCGGATATTTGCAATGCGCGCCAAGCTGGAATAAACAGGGAACGAAAGGCGACGGCATGGCGAGCGACCCCCTCTATATCAACGACCGGATCGTGATTGCCGGCTGGGAACTCAGCGAGCAGTTCGTGCTGGCTGGCGGGCCCGGAGGGCAAAACGTCAACAAGGTTGCGACCGCTGTCCAGCTGTTCTTCAATATCGCGGCTTCCCCTTCTTTGCCTGAGCGCATTCGCGACATCGCCATCGGACTTGCCGGTCGCCGGGTCTCGAAAGAAGGCGTCTTGATGATCGAGGCGAACCGCTTTCGCAGCCAGGACCGCAACCGCGAGGATGCTCGGGAACGGCTGAAGGCGCTGATCCTCAAGGCCGCCGAGCCGCCCCCTCCCCCTCGTCGCAAGACCAAGCCGACCCGCGGTTCGGTCGAGCGCCGGTTGAAGGCCAAGAGCGGTCGCGGCGAGGTGAAGAAGATGCGCGGCCGGCCGGATGGCGAATAGAACCGCGAAGGCCGGACGATCACCTCGAAAGGCTGAAGCGTTCCCGGAACCGCCGTCGGCGCCGATCCGACTCCGGCAAAGAACCGTGCCATGAGCGGCTGGCAGCAACGCGAACAGGAGGAGGCCATGCTGGTCCTGCCGAAAGGTTTCCGCCATATTCCCGGTTTTCTGGATCGCGACCGGCAGGAGGCCCTTGTCGAGGAGATCCGGACAGTCGTTGCGGCGGCACCCCTCTATCGCCCCGTCATGCCGAAGACAGGCAAGGAACTCTCGGTGCGGATGACGAATTGCGGCGCGCTCGGATGGGTGACCGACAAGGCCGGGGGCTATCGCTATCAGCCCCATCATCCGTTAAGCCAAGAACCCTGGCCCGCAATCCCGCAAAGCCTGCTCGATCTCTGGCAGACGGTCGCGGGGGCATCGAAACCGCCGCAAGCCTGTCTCGTCAATTTCTACGCGGAAACCGCACGAATGGGGCTGCATCAGGATAAGGACGAGCAGGATCTGCAGACGCCGGTCGTCTCGGTGTCGCTCGGCGATGCCTGCCTGTTTCGTGTCGGCGGTCGCGAGCGCAACGACCGTACGGTATCGTTCAAGCTGGCAAGCGGAGATATCGTCGTTCTCGGCGGGGAAAGCCGGCTTGCCTTTCATGGCGTCGACAGGATCTATCCGGCGACCTCGACGCTCCTGAAGAATGGCGGCCGCATCAACCTGACGCTTCGACGTGTTACGCCTTGAGAACGCTCCGAGGACATGGCACCTGAAAGGCATCCGTTTTTTAAACCCGGCTGCGTGACGGACATGATGCAGGGCGTCGATTGCGAATCACGACCCGATTCGAGGAAAGGTGACATGCTTATTGAGAATGCCATGGTGCTGGCTGCGGGACTGGGTACGCGGCTACGCCCCATCACCGACACGACGCCGAAGCCGCTCGTGCCGATTGCCGGCAAGCCGATGATCGACCATGTGCTCGATCTTCTGGTTGCGGCCGGCATCAAGACGGCCGCCGTCAACGTGCACCATTTTGCCGACCGCATGGAAGCGCATCTCCATGCCCGCTCCGCACCCGCCATCCGGATATCCGACGAGCGCTCGGCCCTCATGAACTCGGGCGGCGGCCTTGCCAAGGGGCTCGGCATTCTCGATCCCGGCCCTGTGCTGGTCATGAATGCCGACCTTTTCTGGATAGGCGAGCCGGAAGGACGCAGCAATCTCGTCCGCCTTGCCGAAGCCTTCGATCCCGCCCGCATGGACATGCTGCTGCTGTGCGTCGATCTCGACCGGACGACCGGGCATGACGGCAAAAAGGATTTCTCCCTTCAGGCCGACGGGCGCCTCGTGCGCTACGCCGAAGGATTGCCGCAACCCGTCGTCTATGCCGGCGCCATCGCCATGATGAGCACGCTGTTTGCCGATGCCCCGAAGGACGCTTTCAATCTCAATATCTATTTCGACGCGGCCATCGCTGCCGGCCGGCTTTATGGGCTGATGCTGGAAGGCGAATGGATCACCGTGGGCACGCCGGATGCGCTCGGCAAGGCCGAAGCGCAGTTTGCGCGACTGGCGGAACGCACCTGAGGGAATACATCATGACACGCGCACGACAGAACGTCTTCACCATACCGGCCGGTGCGCCGTTCCTGAAGACGCTCGTCCATGCGATCTGCTACGGGACGATCGTGCCGGACTACCGGTACGATCCGGCCGATCCGCTGTCGCTTGCCGGTGTCACGATCTTCGTGCCCACGCGACGCGCCGCACGCGTGCTGCGCTCCGAGTTCGTGGATTGCCTCGGTGCGCGCTCCGCCATCCTGCCGGTCATCCGGGCGCTGGGGGAAACGGACGACGACAGCGGCTTCTTCGATGCCGAAATGCCGGCCGTTCTCGACCTCGCGCCGCCGCTGACCGGTCCGGCCCGGCTGATCGAGCTGTCGCGGCTGATTCTCGCCTGGCGCAACACGCTGCCGCGCATCGTCACCGAACTTCACGGCGACAGCCCGCTCATCGCTCCGGCAAGCCCGGCGGACGCCTTGTGGCTGGCGCGCAACCTTGTCCAGATCATTGACGATATCGAGACGGAGGATCTGGACTGGGCGAGCCTTGGCGCGCTCAATGCCAGTAACTATGCCCAATGGTGGACGCTGACGCTGGAGTTCCTGCAGATCGCCAGCCAGTTCTGGCCGGCCCGGCTTGCCGAACTCAGCCGCTCCTCGCCCGCCCGCCACCGCAATGCGGTTCTCGAGGCGGAAAGTCACCGGATCGCTGCGGGCGCGATCGATGGTCCGGTCATCATCGCGGGTTCGACAGGCTCCATTCCCGCCACCGCACGGCTGATCCTCGCAGTGCAGAAGCTGGCGCAAGGCGCGATCGTGCTGCCTGGTCTCGACGAGACGATGACCGAGGCGGACTGGAACCTGATCGATCCACCCGCGCCGGCCCCTGCCCGCCGCGACGATTCCGCCAGCCGCAGCCACCCGCAATACGGCTTCGTGCGCCTTCTCCGGCGCATGGGCATCGCACGAACCGAGGTCTTGTCGATCGGCACCGTAGATGCGGATCTTGCCGACAGGGCCGAGACCTTGTCGCATGCCTTTCTGCCGGTTGAGGCGACGAGTTCCTGGGATGCCGTGCGACGCTCGCTCGATGCGCGCCGTGTCGAGGCCGCCTTTTGCGATGCGGCGCTGATCGAGGCGGTCAACGAACGCGAGGAGGCGACGGCGATTGCGCTTTCCCTGCGGCTGGCCCTGCAAAAGGACGAGGCATGTCAGGCGGCGCTGATCACACCCGACCGCGATCTCGCACGCCGGGTTGCCGCCGAGTTGCAGCGCTTCGGCATCGAAGCGGATGACTCGGCAGGAACGCCGCTTGCCTCCACGCCTCAGGGTACGCTTGTCCGGCTCATGCTCGACGTGGCGCTGCGCCCCGGCGATCCTGTCGCCATCACCACGCTGATGAAACATCCGCTTGCTCTCTTCGGGATGCCGCCCGAACGCTTCCGCCCGGCCGCCACGCTGCTGGAGCTGCTGGCGCTTCGTGGCGGCACGGTGCCGGCCGATATTGCCGACCTCAGACCGTTGCTCGATGAAGCGGCGGTGCGTCGGCGGGCCGATCGCCATGCGCCGGAATGGCTGGCGCAAGTATCCGATGCCGATATCGAGGATGCCCGCCTCATAGCTGCCGCCATCGCCACCGCTGTCGAGCCGCTTGTCGCCATGCTGGTGCGGCGGCGCAAGGGTGCCGGTGGGTTCAGCACATCGCTGACGCTATCCGACTGGGCCGAGCGGACCGGTCGCGCGCTGGAAGGCGTGGCCATGTCGGAGACGGGTGATCTCGGCGCTCTCTGGTCTGGCGAAGCGGGTGCTGCGCTCGCAGATCTGCTGCGTGCGGTGATCGAGGTGGACGGGCAGATCGAGGCTGATGGCGGGCAGTGGTGCGAAGCGGTGGAAGCCCTGATGGCCGGTTCCGCCGTCAAGCCTCGCGCCATGCGACATCCCCGCGTCTTCATTTTCGGCGCACTGGAAGCCCGGTTGCAGAGCGTCGATCTCGTGGTCCTCGGCGGCATGAACGAGGGGACGTGGCCGGGACAGACGGCCAACGATCCTTTCCTGTCGCGCAGCATGAAGACCGGCATCGGACTGGAGCCGCCGGAACGGCGCATCGGTCAGCTGGCTCACGATCTCCAGATGGCCTGCGGCACGCGCCGGCTCGTGTTCAGCCGGTCCTTGCGCAAGGGGGCAACGCCCACCGTTGCCTCCCGCTGGCTGCAACGGCTCCTCGCCGTCGGCGGCAAGGCGCTGGGACAGCGCCTGCGCGAGAACGGTCGTGACCGGCTGCGCTATGCCGCTCTCCTGGACACGCGTCCGGACACGCCGCTTGCCCGGCGCCCGGAGCCGAAGCCGGATTTCGCGTTGCAGCCGCGGCGCTATTCTTTCAGCGAGGTCGGTCGCCTGCGCCGCGACCCCTATTCCATCTATGCCCGGCGCATCCTGCGCCTCCAGCCGATCGACGGGTTTAATGCGGATCCGGGTGCGGCCGAGCGTGGCACGATCTACCACGCTATCGTCGAGCGCTTTGCCAAGAGCGAGGTCGACCCGGCGGGTCCGGAAGCGCAGGCCGTCATGCAGCAGCTGATCGATGCAGCCTTCGACGAGCAGCGGCTGCCTGTGCATATCGACGTCATCTGGCGGCCCCGGTTTGCGGCGGTCGGTCGAGCTTTCATCGACTGGGAGATCTCCCGCAAGGACGGCATCCGGCAATCCTTCCTGGAGCGTTACGCCAGGTTTCAGGTCGGCGTTGCCGATATCGAGCTGACCGGTATTGCCGACCGGATCGATATCGGCCCCGATGGAGAAGCCGTCATCGTCGATTACAAGACCGGCGCCAACCCGTCCGTGAAAGAAGCCCGTGCACTGCTCGATCCACAGCTGCCGCTCGAAGCCGCGGCGCTGAAGGCAGGCGCCTTCGACAAGGTCGGCAGGCGTCATCCCGCGTCGCTACTTTATGTCCGGCTCAAGCCCGGAGACCGGTTCGAGGTGGACGAGGTCAACAACGAGGCGCGCGCGCGCGGTGATGTCGAGCCGAAGACGGCGGACATGCTGGCGGACGAATCGCTCGCCCAGTTCACCGGCTTGCTCCGCGCGCTGCAATCGGGCCAGCGCGGCTTTGCCTCGCGGGTGATCGTGCAGAAGGAGAAATCCTACGGCGGGGAATACGATCATCTGGCGCGCGTTGCCGAATGGTCGACGGCCGATGGCGAAGAGGAGACGGGGGATGCCTGACGATCTCGCACCGAAGAGCGGCTCGCCTGCCGACTGGCTGAACTGGACGACACAACAGCAAGCCATCGCTTCCGATCCCAAGCGATCGGCCTGGGTGTCGGCCAATGCCGGTTCGGGCAAGACCCATGTGCTGACCCAGCGTGTCATCCGGCTCTTGCTTTCGGGATGCCGCGCCTCGGCCATTCTCTGCCTGACCTATACCAAGGCGGCAGCGGCCGAAATGTCGAACCGGGTGTTCGAGCGTCTCGCGGAATGGGTGACGCTGGATGATGCTGCGCTCTCGGCGCGCATCACGGCGCTCGAAGGGCAGGCGCCGAGTGCCGCCACGGTCGCCGAAGCCCGGCGCCTGTTCGCCCGCGCGCTGGAAACGCCGGGCGGGTTGAAGATCCAGACGATCCACGCGTTCTGCGAAGCGCTGCTGCATCAGTTTCCGCTGGAGGCCAATGTTGCCGGACATTTCTCCGTGCTCGACGACCGGACGGCGACGATTCTGCTCGCCGATGCGCGTCGCCTTCTCCTGACGGCCGCCGCGACCGAGGGCGATCCGGTGCTGACCGGCGCGTTCGAGACGGTGCTGGCGCTCGCCGACGACACCGGGCTCGAAAGCCTGCTGTCGATGATCATTGCCAACCGAACCGCGCTTCAGTCCTTTCTGACGGAAGCCGACCAACAGGGCGGTACCGACCGCGTTCTGCGCGGCGCGCTGGGTCTGGACGAAAGCGAGACGGCGGACAGTGTCATTGCCGGCTTCTGGCCGCTCGACGGCCTGAACGGTCCCGATCTCACACGCTATATCGATCTTGCGCGGTCCTCCGGCGGCGTCAAGGTTCGGGACTTTGCCGATGGTCTCGCCGTCGCCGCCGAACTGCCGACGCCGCTTCAGCGTTATCAGGCCCTCCGCGATCTGTTTTTTTCTGCATCCAGCGGTAAGCCGAAAGCCATGTCGGGCTTCTTTTCCGCGCCCTTGCGCAAGGCCGCGCCCGAACTCGAAGACAAGGTGCAGGCCGCCTATGATGCTGTCATCTCGCTCTCCGACCGGCTGGCTCTGCTGCGCATGTTCGAAGCGACGCAGGCCGCCATGGTGCTCGCCGAGCGGCTGACGCAGGACTATGAGGACATCAAGAAAAGCCGCAGCCAGCTCGATTTCGACGACCTGATCAACCGGACAGCCCGGCTGCTGACCCGCTCGGATGTCGGCGCATGGGTGCACTACAAGCTCGACCAGGGCATCGATCATATCCTCGTGGACGAGGCGCAGGATACGAGCCCGGTGCAGTGGTCGATCATCCGGTCGCTTGCCGAGGACTTTTTTACCGGCGACAGCGCTCGCGGCCGGCACAGGACGCTCTTTGCCGTTGGTGACGAGAAGCAGTCGATCTACTCGTTTCAGGGCGCGCGGCCGGAACGCTTTTCCGAGGAGGAGCGCGAGGCGAGGCGGCGGATCGACGCTAGCGGGCTCGCCTTCAGCCCCGTGCAGCTACAGCTGTCCTTCCGCTCCACCGAGGACGTGCTGTCTGCCGTCGATACGGTGTTTCGCCAACCCGCCCATGCGCGCGGTCTCAGCGCGCGGAACGAGCCGGTGGTGCATGCTTCCAATCGTGTCGGCCATCCCGGTCTGGTCGAAATCTGGGATGCAATCGCGCCTGCACCGAGCCTGGAGGAAGAGGACTGGACAGCAGCCTTCGATGCGACGCCCGAAAATGCGCCTGCAAACATTCTTGCCGAACGCATAGCGGCCACGCTTGCAAGCTGGATCGGCACCGAAACCATCATCGAGAAGACGACGCGCCGCGTTATGCGGCCGGGTGACGTGATCGTGCTGGTGCGCAAGCGTGATGCCTTCGTCAACGCGCTGATGCGTGCCCTGAAGACGCGGCATGACATACCCGTCGCCGGTGCCGACCGGCTGGTGCTGACGGCGCATATCGCCGTGCAGGATCTGATGGCGCTCGGGCGGTTCCTGCTTTTGCCGCAGGACGACCTGTCGCTGGCCGCCGTGCTGAAGAGCCCGCTTTTCGCAATGACCGAGGAGATACTGGCAGACGTCGCAACGACGCGGACTGCCGGACAAAGTCTGTGGACGGCCCTTCAGGGATCGACCGATCCCAAGCTTGAGCCTGTCGTCGCCCGCCTGGCGAACTACCGGACGCTCGCGGACACGCTCTCCGTGCACGACCTCTATGCGCGTCTTTTGAGCGCCGACGGCGGCCGGGCAGCGTTCCTGTCTCGCCTCGGCAGCGAGGTCAGCGACATCCTTGACGAGTTCCTGACCTTCTGTCTGGAACACGAAGCCAACGGGCTTCCCGGTTTGCAGAGCTTCATCTCGGGCCTCGAACTGGAGGCACCCACGATCAAGCGCGAGCAGGACAAGGAGCGCAACGAGGTTCGCGTGATGACCGTGCATGCGGCAAAAGGCCTGGAAGCGCCGGTCGTCTTTCTGGTCGATGGCAGCGGCAAGGCCTTCAACAACCAGCATGTTCCCGCGCTCCGCATGGTGCCCTCCCCGAATGGCCGAGGGCCCGATGGGGAAACCTTGACCATCCCCGTCTGGCGACCGCCACGAGCACCCTCCAACAGCCTCATCGACAGCGATACGCAACGATTGAAGGCAAGCGCCGAGGAGGAGTATCGCCGGCTGCTCTATGTGGGCATGACGCGGGCAGCCGATCGCCTGATCGTCTGCGGTTATAGTGGCAAGCTCGACAATCCCGAGAGCTGGCACGCCATGGTGCGGGCCGGCCTTGCGGCCGATACGGAAGGCCGCCTCTTGCCCGTCGATTTCAGCGCAGGCGGCCTGCAATGGAGCGGTGCGCGCTGGCACGCCCTGACGAAGCGGACGGATTTCGACATCGAACCCGTAGAAAGCGAGATCAAGGCCGACGATGTCGGAGCCTTGCCGCCAGAGCTGCTCGAACCCCTGCCACCCCAGCGTCACCTTCCCCGCCCCTTGAGCCCTTCGGGTGCTGGCTTTTCCGTCGAGGCCGATGCAGCCGACACGATCACCGGTTCCCGTCTCTTTCTCGAGGACAAGCGCACCGGGCCGTCCCTGTTGCGCGGTGCGATCCTGCACCGGTTGTTGCAGGTCCTGCCCGCCCGGGCGCCCGAGACACGCGAAGCGGATGCCGCGCTCTACCTGTCGCGCGCCGTTCCCACATGGAGCGAGGCACAGCGGGCGAGCATCGTTCGCTCCGTTCTCGCCGTCATCGACGATCCCGTCCTTGCGACGCTTTTCTCCGGCAACAGCCGCGCGGAAGTGTCGATCATGGGTACGCTTCGGATTGGTGTACGCGAACATGCCGTGTCCGGACGGATCGACCGGCTGGCCGTTACAGACGATGACATCACGATTGCGGATTTCAAGACGAACCGGGACGTACCCGGCGACGCCAGCGCCATACCAATGGTATACCGGACGCAGCTTGCGATATACCGGGAGATCCTGCGGCCGCTCTATCCGGCGCATCGTTTCCGCTGCGTTCTCGTCTTCACCGAGGGTCCGTTAGCGATCGAAGTGCCGGACGCGCTGCTCGATGCCGCGCTTGTGGAACTGGCGACAAAATGAGATATGGGACATTGAAATTGAGGGTCCGGATCATCACATCCTGATCATGCCCTGCGGGTCATCCGCATTATAGAACCCGCACATAGAAACCAGGAGCGCATCATGGCGACCGTGAAAGTCGATACATCCAATTTTCAGGATGAAGTTCTCAATGCACAGGAGCCGGTTATCGTCGATTTCTGGGCAGAATGGTGCGGCCCGTGCAAGATGATCGCACCGAGCCTCGAGGAAATCTCCAACGAGATGGCCGGCAAGGTCAAGGTTGCAAAGATCAACATCGACGAGAACCCCGAGATCGCTGCCCAGTACGGCGTCCGCTCGATCCCGACACTCGCGATCTTCAAGGCCGGCGAAGTGGCTGACATCAAGGTTGGTGCTGCGCCGAAAACAGCGCTGACCTCCTGGATCGCCAACGCTGCCGCTTAAAGATCTCGTCCAAGATCATTTGATCCGAGAATTGAAGAACCCGGCCTTGAAGCCGGGTTTTTTTTGCCTTCATTGCCGTTAAGCGTTTTTTCAGCGCGGTGGCGTGCCGTTGTCGGCAAGCACGTTACCGACGAGATAGAGCGAGCCGCCGATGAGGATGCGGGGAGCAACCGGCTGGTTCTCGAACAGGACCGACAGGATCGCGAGCGCTTCCGTGACAGAGGAGACCGGCTCGACCTCGAAGCCCTGGGCCGCCGCATCTTCCGCCAGAACAACCGGATCGATTCCGACATCCGTACCGCGGATCGGCACGGTGAAGACCTGTTCGGCAAGGCCGGAGAAGGCCTGGAAATAGCCGGCGGGATCCTTGGTGTTGATCATGCCGATGATGAGGAACAGAGGCCGCGGATCGCGCTCCTCGAGGTTCGCCATCGTCTCGGCGATCACCTTGCCGGCGCCAGGATTGTGGCCGCCATCCACCCAGATCTCCGCACCCTTCGGCGCACGTTCCGCCAGCCGTCCGCTCGTCAGCCGTTGCAGGCGGCCCGGCCATTCCACCGTCGTCAGGCCCTTCTCGATTGCCGCATCGGACGGGTCGAAACCGGCTGCACGGATGGTACGGATCGCCGCGGCGGCATTGGCATATTGATGCCGGCCGGGGAGGCGCGGAAGCGGCAGGTCGATCAGTCCGGCATCGTCCTGATAGATCAGGCGGCCGAACTCCTCATGGGCCAGAAAGTCCTGTCCGTAGACGGATACGGGGCAGCGCAGCCGCTCGGCAGTGGTGACGAGCACGTCGCGCGCCGCCTCTTCCTCCTGCTGTCCAATAACGACGGGACATCCGCGCTTCATGATGCCGGCTTTTTCGGCCGCAATCAGTTCGACGCGATCACCCAGATAGGCCTGATGGTCGAGCGAGATCGGCATTATGGTGGATACGGCCGGCGTCTTGATGACGTTCGTCGCGTCGAAACGCCCGCCGAGACCGACCTCGATAATGGCGACATCGGCCGGATGCTCGGAGAAGAGAACGAAGGTGACGGCGGTGAGAATCTCGAAGACGGTAATCGTCTCGCCACGATTTGCGGCCGCAACCCGGCGCACCGTATCTGCGAGAACCGCATCCGTCGCATATTCGCCGCGCCCGCCCTTGAAGCCGAGGCGGTAGCGCTCATGCCAGGAGACGAGGTGCGGCGAGGTGTGGACGTGGACGCAAAGACCTGACGCTTCAAGGATCGCCCGCGAGAAAGCGCTGACCGATCCCTTGCCGTTGGTGCCCGCCACGTGAATGACGGGCGGCAGACGGTCCTGCGGATTGCCGAGCCTGTCGAGGAGACGCGTGACGCGCTCCAGCGACAGATCGAAGCCTTTGGGGTGAAGGGCGAGGAGCTTGTCGATCTCCTGCGTGGCTTCGCTTGCCTCGACGGTCATCGCGTCGCTTAAACGCTGGCCGCAACAGGCACGGCTGCCGCGGGAACCACGATTTCCGGCTCGACGGTCCGTTTGACGGCATCGACCGGCTTCTTGAGCATGATCTTCAGCACGCGGGCGAGCGTCGAGGGGATGTCGTGACGCTTGATGACCATATCGATCATACCGTGATCCATCAGATATTCCGATGTCTGGAAGCCCTCGGGCAATTTTTCACGGATGGTCTGTTCGATGACGCGCTTGCCGGCAAAGCAGATTTCGGCGCCGGGCTCCGCCAGGTGCAAATCGCCGAGCATCGCATAGGATGCCGTAACGCCGCCCGTGGTGGGGTTCGTCAGGACGACGATATAGGGAAGGCCTGCCTCCTTCAGCATCTGCACGGCAACGGTGGTGCGCGGCAACTGCATGAGCGAAAGAATGCCTTCCTGCATGCGGGCGCCGCCCGAGGCCGGGAAGATGACGAGCGGGCACTTCTCGGCAATCGCGCGCTCGAATGCCTTGATGATCGCCTCGCCGGCGGCAATGCCGAGCGAGCCGCCCATGAAGGCGAACTCGTGCACGACGGCCACGAGCTTCAGCCCCTCGACGGTGCCGACACCGGCAAGGATCGTATCCTCCATCTCGGTCTTCGCGCGGCTGTCTCGCAGACGGTCTGTGTACTTCTTCGAGTCGCGGAACTTCAGCGGGTCCTGCGCTACCTTCGGCTGCGGCAGTGCCTCATAGACGCCCTCGTCGAAGAGGTCCTTCAGACGCGCCTTTGCCGGCATCTTCATGTGGAAGCCGGAGGCGGGAATGACCCATTTGTTTTCTTCGAGATCGCGATGAAACACCATCTCGCCCGTTTCCGGGCATTTGATCCAAAGGTTTTCCGGAACCTCGCGGCGGCCGAGCATCGAATTGATCTTCGGGCGAACGTAGTTGGTAATCCAGTTCACATGAAACTCCTGAAATCGTTCAGCCTGTCATTGCCCTGAATGTGGGCGATTATTCGGCTGCGGCAAGACGTGCGGCCCGGACGCCGGCCGAAAGGCCGCGAACGAGGGCTTCGACGCCCGGAACGGTCGCGCCTGTTGCCTGACCGTCTTCGGTCAGGCTGGATGCGACCTGATTGATGATGACCGTGCCCACAACCACGCCGTCTGCGGACGCGCCGATGGCACGGGCATGCTCGGCGGTCTTGACACCGAAGCCGACGCAAACCGGCAGGTTGGTATGCTCCTTGATGCGCGCCACGGCGCCACCGACCAGTGCCGGTTCCGGCAGAGCCGAGCCGGTTATGCCGTTCATGGAGACATAATAGACGAAGCCCGAGGTATTTTCGAGAACCTTGGGCAGACGCCGTCCGTCCGTCGTCGGCGTTGCAAGGCGGATGAAGCTGATGCCCTTCTTGAGCGCGGGCAGGCAAAGTTCGTCGTCCATTTCCGGCGGCAGGTCCACGACGATCAGGCCATCGATGCCGGCGGCGAGCGCGTTCTCGAGAAAACGGTCCACGCCATAGATGTAGATCGGATTGTAGTAGCCCATCATGACGATCGGCGTATCCGTATCCGTCTTGCGGAACTGGCGGGACAGCTCCAGCGTCTTTTCGAGTGTCTGGCCGCCGGCGAGCGCGCGCTGGCCCGCAAGCTGGATCGCCGGGCCATCGGCCATCGGGTCGGAAAAGGGCATGCCGAGCTCGATGATGTCGGCACCGGCGGAAGGCAGCGCCTTCATGATCGACAGGGACGTGTCGAAGTCGGGATCGCCGCCCATGATGTAGGTGACGAGCACCGGCCGATGCTCGGCGGCAGCCTTGGCGAAGGTCCTGTCGAAACGTGCGCTCATGTTCTTACAGTCCCATTCCGAGCAGCTTGCCGACGGTGAAGATATCCTTGTCGCCGCGTCCGCAGAGGTTCATCACGATGATCTGGTCCTTGTCCATCGTCGGCGCCCGCTTGATGACTTCGGCGAGCGCATGGCTCGGCTCCAGAGCGGGAATGATGCCTTCGACGCGGGTGAGGAGCTGGAAAGCTTCAAGCGCCTCATGGTCCATGATCGGCACATATTCGACGCGGCCGGCATCCTTCAGCCAAGAATGCTCGGGCCCGATGCCGGGATAGTCGAGGCCGGCGGAGATCGAGTGGCCCTCCTTGATCTGACCGTCCTTGTCCTGCAACAGATAGGTGCGATTGCCATGGAGAACGCCGGGTGAGCCCGCTGTCAGCGAGGCGCAATGCTCCTCGCCGTCGAGACCCTTGCCGCCGGCTTCCACGCCGACGATCTTGACGCTGGCATCGTCCAGGAACGGGTGAAAGAGACCGATAGCATTGGAGCCGCCGCCGACGGCAGCGATCAGCATGTCCGGCAGACGGCCTTCCATGGCCAGCATCTGCTCACGCGTCTCCCGGCCGATGACGGCCTGGAAGTCGCGGACCATTTCCGGATAGGGATGCGGGCCTGCGGCCGTGCCGATCAGGTAATAGGTGTCGTCCACATTCGTGACCCAGTCGCGCAGGGCCTCGTTCATGGCGTCCTTCAGCGTGCCGTGTCCCGCCGTGACGGGGCGTACTTCGGCACCGAGAAGCTTCATGCGGAAGACGTTCGGCGACTGCCGCTCGACATCCGTCGCGCCCATGTAGACCACGCAGGGAAGACCGAAGCGTGCCGCAACGGTTGCCGTCGCCACGCCGTGCTGGCCGGCGCCGGTTTCCGCGATGATGCGGGTCTTGCCCATACGCTTGGCAAGCAGGATCTGGCCGAGGCAGTTGTTGATCTTGTGCGACCCGGTGTGGTTCAGCTCGTCGCGCTTGAAATAGACCTTCGCACCGCCAAGCTCTTCCGTCAGGCGCTCGGCGAAATAGAGCGGGCTCGGACGGCCGGTATAATGCGTGTTGAGATGTTCGAGCTCGGCCTTGAAGGCGGGATCGGTCTTGGCCTTTTCCCACTCGGCTTCGAGCTCGAGGATCAGCGGCATCAGCGTTTCCGCAACGAAGCGACCGCCGAAGATACCGAAACGACCGTCCTCGTCGGGGCCGGAACGGAAGGAATTGGGTAGAGGGGTCTGATTCACGTCGTGCTCCTTGACCGGAAAGGCTCTGCGCGAGCCTGTGCAACGGCATCGAAAAACTCTTCCATCCGCCTGAGGTCCTTGACGCCGGGCGCGCTCTCCACTCCGGAGGAGATGTCGATCGCGCGCGTGCCCGTCATCTCCAGGGCCTCACGGATGTTTCCGGCGTTCAGACCGCCGGAAAGCATGTAATCCACCTCCGCGTCAAGCGCGTCGAGGAGCGTCCAGTCGAACGAAACGCCGTTGCCGCCCGGCAGGTCCGAACCCTTGGGGGCTTTTGCATCGAACAGAAACCTGTCGGCAATGCCGATATAGGCATCCACAGCGCGCAGATCGTCGGCATCGCGCACCGAAAACGCCTTCATGACCGGCCGGCCGTAAATGGCGCGGATGTCGAGCGCGCGGGCAGCCGTCTCATGGCCGTGAAGCTGCAGGATGTCGGGGTCGAGCGACGAGACGATTTCGTCCAGCGTGTCGTTATCCGCATCCACCGTCACGGCAACGATCTTTGCCTGTCCCCTGATCCGGTCGGCAAGCCGTGCGGCATCGTCCGGCTCGATATTGCGCGGGCTCTTCTCGAAAAAGATGAAGCCGACATGGTTCGCGCCCAAGGCAACCGCCTTGTCGACGGCTTCGGCGGTCTTCAACCCGCAGATCTTGACATCGATGGTCATAAGGCACCGCATTTGCATGAATCGCTCTGCGAGTCGAGCCAAAACAAGGGCTCGCATACGCGTCGGTGCACGCGATCAGGTGAAGTCGATGGCATGCAGCAGCGTACCGTTGCGCTTCAGCCAGTGTCGGGCGTCGGGTGTGCGGGGGCAGAGCCGCTCGCAGAGCGCCCAGAAATTCGGGCCATGGTTCATTTCCTTGAGGTGGGCCACCTCATGGGCTGCGAGATAATCGATGACGTAGGGCGGCGCCATGACGATCCGCCAGGAGAAATTCAGTGCGCCATCCACCGCGCAGGAGCCCCAGCGACTTCGCGTGTCCCGCAGCGTCAGAGACTTGATCCGGCGGCCGACATGCAGCGCATGAGCGGGTGCAAGATGCTCCAGATCCTTGCGTGCTTCCTTCTTCAGGAAATCGGCGATACGACGGCCGAGATGTTCCGGCGCACCGCTGACCCTGAGCACGGCCTCTTCATCGACCACGACGCTTTCCGTGACGCCGCGAAGCCGCCCCGTCCGCTCGATGCGATGCGCAACGCCACGCAGGAAGATCATGCCCCCCTCTTCCAGCACGCTTTCGCCGGAAAAGCGCGCAAGCCGGCTGGAAAGCCACGCCTGATGACGGTCGAGAAACTGCGTAACCTCACGCTCGGGCAGGCCGGGCGGAATGGTCATCTTGAGCGCACGGCCGCCGGGCTCTATCCGCAACGTCATCCGCGTCGCCCGCGGGTTCTGCCGGATCGTCAACGGAACCGCTCGCCCGTCGACGGTCAGCGTCTTCACGACAGCCTTCGTCACCGGCCGGACAGGTGCGACCGGCTTCTTCCCGCGAACAGGCTTGAGCAACAGAGGAAACATGGGTTCCTGATAAATGATTCGCGGGTCTTTTTCCCGGGCAAGGAAACGAAAAAACCGGCCCTCCCCACAGGGAAGGCCGGCCTGGTCTTTGTCAATGAGCGCCTGAGGTTTCGAAGCGCTCGATGCATCAGTTGCCGGTGTAGCCGGTAACCGGGCCATTCGACGGGTTGTTGCGTTCGCGCATGAAGCGGTCGAAATCGTCCTGGTCCTTGGCACGGCGCAGTTCGCGGACATAGGCGTCGAAGTCTTCGCGCATATCGTCCAGACGGCGGCGCTCTTCATCGAGCCGCGCCAGTTCCGCCTCGCGCCAGTCGTCGAAGGCGACGTTGCCGGTGCGGAACGTGCCTCGCGTGAACCCGGTCTTGCCAAAGCCACCCTTGAAGGTGGAGAACACGGTATCGACGGACGCATTTGCGTCTCGCTTGAAAGCTTTCAGTTTTTCGCCGAAGAGAATGTAGGCGAGCATGGCAAGGCCAAGCGGCCAGAAGACGACGAAACCGAGAACCATCAACGCAATGGTCGCGGGCGTCCAGTCAGGACGGATCAAGGCATTTTGATTCATGGGAATTAAGTCCTCGTCAATGAGGGTCCGATCGTCGAACCCGCTTCCATCGATGTGGGAATAACGCCATTCCATCACAAGACGAGGTCATGGAAAATCGGGCAAGGGCTTGCCCGATCTCACCATTTTTTGATGTTTCCATTCGCTTTCTCAGGTTTAAGCGGTTTTACCACCCTTGATGACCTTCACCGTCGTCGCCTTGCGACCGTGTTCTCGCTGGAAGGCCGCGATGCGGGGTGCGATCTCGCGGCGGAAGCGCGAACCGTTGAAAACACCGTAATGGCCGACATCCGGCTGCATGTAATGCATCCGCATATGGTCTGGAATATTGGAACAGATAGTCTGTGCCGCCTCCGTCTGGCCGACGCCGGAAATGTCGTCGTTTTCGCCTTCCACCGTCAGCAAGGCCACCTTGCGGATCGCTTGCGTATCCACGCGCTCGCCGCGATGCATCATCTCGCCCTTCGGCAAAGCGTGCTGCATGAAGACGACGTCCACCGTCTGGAGGTAGAATTCTGCGGTGAGGTCCATTACGGCGAGATATTCGTCGTAGAACTCCCGATGCTTCTCGGCGGCGTCACCGTCATGCTTGACCAGGTGGTCGAAGAATTCCTTCTGGGCGTTGATATGCCTGTCGAGGTTCATCGACATGAAGCCGGAGAGCTGGAGGAAGCCGGGATAGACCGGCCGCATGAAGCCGGGCTGCGGAAAGGGAACAGGCATCACGACATTGTCGCGGAACCACTCGATCGGCTTGTCCTTGGCCAGTTTGTTCACCGCGGTCGGGTTGATCCGCGTATCGATCGGCCCCCCCATCAGCGTCATCGAGGCCGGCGAGAGCGCGTCGCCCCGGGCTTCCATGATGGCGACGGCTGCGAGAACAGGAACGGCGGGCTGGCAGACCGCGATGACATGCGTATCGGGACCCAGGAAATGCAGGATCTCGATGACGTATTCGATGTAATCGTCAAGGTCGAACGTCCCCTCGGTCAGGGGCACCATGCGGGCGTCGATCCAGTCCGTGATATAGATGTCGGACGTCGGAAGCAGGGCTTCCACAGTGCCGCGCAGCAGGGTCGCGTAGTGGCCGGACATCGGCGCGACGATCAGGACGCGTGGATCGGACTTGGCCGGCTTTTCGAGGATACGCTCGAAATGAATGAGATTGCAGAAGGGCTGCCGCCAGACGATCTTCTCGTCGATCGAGATCGGCTGGTCGCCGATGATCGTTTCATGAAGGCCGAATTCCGGCTTGCCGTAGCGGCGGGTCGAGCGTTCGAAGACCTCAAGACCGGCGGCGGCAGTACGGCCGAGATAGGTTTGCGAAAGCGGATTGAGCGGGTTGCTATAGGCCAGACGCATGGCGTCGGCTGCGGCACGCCAGGGAGCCATGATCGCATGGTTCAGTTCGTAGAATTGGTAAAACACTGGATGCAAACTCCTTTTTACCGTGAGCGGAGACGTCTCTGGCGTAAAGTCCCCGTTCCATATTCCTCTAATATTTCAGGCTACGCTTTATTGTGCAGTGCGGCAAGTGTGTTAGAGTATCATGGTTGGCCGGTGCGAAACTGTAGCAAGACCTTCCTTCTCCATCATCTTGAAATCCTCCTACATTCCCGGACGAAGTGTGCGCCCGAAGGCATTGACAAGTCGATAAGCCCCTCAATATCCCGACGATCCTGCGGGAGCGGAAGTTTCATCGTTCTGATATTGCATGCGGAGCCGGGTGGTTGCTTCCACGAGCGTCGTGACATCCGTGCCGATCGCCATGAAGTCCGCGCCGAGTTCACGATAAAGCCGCGCCTGATCGAGGTTCAGCGTCATGATTCCGGAAGCCTTGCCGGCTCGGGCGATCCGCGTGAAGGCATCGCCAATGGCCTCCGTCACATCGGCATGACCGGGCTGCCCGAGAAGACCCATGTCGGCGGCAAGATCGGACGGACCGATAAACAAGGCATCCACACCATCGACGGCAGCGATCCCGTCAAGAGCGGCCAGACCGGCGCGGCTTTCGATCTGGACGATCAGGCAGATTTCGCGATCCGCCGTTTCCAGATAATCACCGATGCGGCTGAAGCTGGAGGCGCGGCCGAGGGCAGCGCCGACGCCGCGGTCGCCATGCGGCGGATAGCGCACCGCCCGGACCAGACGCTCGGCTTCCTCGACGGTTTCCACCATCGGGATCATGACCGTCTGGGGACCGGCGTCGAGGATCTGCTTGATCATCCATGTCTCACCCACCGGCAGTCGCACGACGGCGTGACTTTGCGAGCCTTTGAGCGCCTGCACCTGCGCTGCGAGCAAGGGAATGTCGTTCGGGGCATGCTCTCCGTCGATAAGCAGCCAGTCATAACCGCTGCCGGACAGGACCTCGGCGGCATAAGGGCTGGCGAGCGCCACCCAGAAACCGAGCTGGAAGCGTCGCGCCTTCAGCGCCGCCTTGAATGGGTTGACCGGTGCCGGCACGTCGCTCTCCTCCTCACCCCTGATCCGCTTGAGATAGGGCATGTGACAATCGTCTCCATGGCGAAGACACTGTATTCGCCAAAAGCATCTTGTCGGGAACGGCATGGACTTACTAGATGGTGGCGTGCGCACTCCCACGCGCCCGCGCTTTTCCCATCGGCGATCGCTGGCACAGCGGCCGACACACTGGAAGGACCAGAACCATGACCACGTCGAGCAATTTCCGACAGGCCGACTATCCGATCGAAGCAAGCTTTCTCGACCGGTGGTCGCCACGCGCCTTCAAGGATGAGACGATGGGCGAAGCCGAGCTTCTGACGATCCTGGAAGCCGGCCGCTGGGCACCGTCAGCCTTCAACTCCCAGCCATGGCGTTTCTCCTACGCGCTGCGCGGCACGCCGGAATGGGATACGCTTCTTCCGATCCTCAACGATTTCAACCAGAGCTGGGCGAAGTCCGCCTCCGCTCTCGTGATCATCATTTCGAAGACGCATTTCACGGCACCGGGTTCGACCGAATCCAAGCCCTCCTATAGCCATAGCTTCGACGCAGGTTCGGCCTGGGGCGCCATTGCCCATCAGGCGATGCTTCTGGGCTATCAGGCCCACGGCATGACCGGCATTCACTTCGACAAGGCTGCCGAGATTCTGGGAATTCCCGAAGGTTATCGCGTCGAGGCCGCTGTGGCGATCGGCCGGGTCGGCGACAAGTCGGTGCTGCCGGAGGGTTTGCAGGCCAAGGAAACACCCAGCCCGCGCCGTCCGCTCTCCGAACTTGCTTTCAACGGCAGCTTCAAGGCCAACTGATCGGCTCAGGCCTTATGTCCTAGGTCAATGTAACAAAGCCCTCGCAACCGGATGGTTGCGAGGGCTTTTCGATGTCCGTCTCCAAGGAATGGAACTGATCAGATATCGAGGTTTGCCACATTCAGCGCGTTTTCCTGAATGAAGTCGCGGCGCGGCTCCACTTCGTCGCCCATGAGGCGGGAGAACAGGCTGTCGGCATCGGTCGCATCGTTGACGCGAACCTGGAGCAGCGAACGAACGTTCGGGTCGAGTGTCGTTTCCCAGAGCTGTTCGGCATTCATCTCGCCGAGACCCTTGTAGCGCTGCATGGAGAGGCCTTTACGGCCGCTGGCGAAGATGGCATCGAGCAGCGCGCGCGGCCCGCTGATTTCCTGCGTGCCTTCCTTGCGCCGCAGAACGGGCGGAACGGCGTAGATATCGTGGAGCTTGGCGTTCAGCTGGTCGATCAGGCGGGCATCCTGAGATGCGATTAGCGCCATGTCGAGGAAGGCCAGCTCCCTGACGCCGCGGACCATGCGCTCGAGCCGCAGCCCGCCGTCACCGGCAATTTCGGCGCTCCATCCCCGTTCGGTTTCATCGGCGATGAGGTCCAGTCGCTCGGCGAGTTCACGGGCGATAACCGCGGATTTCTCGTCATCGCGCAGGCGTTCCGGATTGAGCGCGCCGGCAATCGCCGCCTGCTCGACGACGGAGCGGCTGTAGCGCGAATGCAAGCCTTCGACGAGCGCGCGCAGGCGCAGCGCATCGGTGATGACTTCACGCAGATCCTGTCCGGCACGAACTTCGCCGGAACCGAGTTCCAGCCGCGCCTCTTCCAGACCCATCGAGATCAGATATTCCTCGAAGGCCTTCTCGTCCTTCAGGTACTGGGCCGATTTGCCGCGCGTGACTTTGTAGAGCGGCGGCTGGGCGATGTAGAGATGGCCGCGCTCGATCAGTTCCGGCATCTGGCGGAAGAAGAACGTCAGCAGCAGCGTCCTGATATGGGCACCGTCCACGTCGGCGTCCGTCATGATGATGATCTTGTGGTAGCGCAGCTTTTCCGGATTGAACTCGTCCTTGCCGATCGACGTGCCCAAGGCCGTGATAAGCGTGCCGATTTCCTGGCTCGACAGCATCTTGTCGAAGCGCGCGCGCTCGACGTTCAGAATCTTGCCGCGCAGAGGCAGGATCGCCTGGTTCTCGCGCGAACGCCCCTGCTTGGCGGAACCGCCGGCCGAGTCACCTTCGACGAGGAAGAGTTCGGACTTGGAGGGGTCACGCTCCGAGCAGTCGGCGAGCTTGCCGGGCAGCGAGGAAATGTCGAGCGCACCCTTGCGGCGGGTCAGTTCGCGCGCCTTGCGGGCAGCCTCGCGGGCGGCGGCGGCTTCCACCACCTTGCCGACGAGAATCTTCGCGTCGGCCGGATGTTCTTCGAACCAGGTGCTCAGCGCTTCGTTGACGAGGCTTTCGACCACGGGGCGCACTTCGGAGGACACGAGCTTGTCCTTGGTCTGCGACGAGAACTTGGGATCGGGAACCTTGACGGAGAGAACGGCTGTCAGGCCTTCGCGGCAGTCTTCGCCCTGCAGCGTCACCTTCTCCTTCTTGGTGATGCCTGACTGGTCGGCATAGGACGTCACCTGGCGCGTCAGGGCGCCACGGAAGCCGGCCATATGCGTGCCGCCATCCCGCTGGGGAATGTTGTTGGTAAAGCAGAGCATGTTCTCGTGGTAGCTGTCGTTCCACCACATCGCGACCTCGACGGTGATGCCGTCCTTCTCGCCGCGGATGGAAACCGGCCGTGAGACCAGCGGCTTCTTGGCACGGTCGAGATAGACGACGAAGGCTTCCAAGCCGCCGTCATACATCATCTCTTCCTGCTTGATGTCGGAGTGCCGCTTGTCCGTGAGAACGATGCGGACGCCGGAATTCAGGAAGGCGAGCTCGCGCAGGCGATGCTCCAGCGTTCCATAGTCGAACTCGACCTGCGTGAAGGTGTCGGTGCTCGGCAGGAAGGTGACTTCCGTTCCCGTCGTGCCGCCGCTGTCGCCCGTCACTTCCAACGGACCGTCGGCCACGCCATGGGTGAAGCTCATCTCGTGGATCTTGCCGACGCGGCGGATCTTCAGTTTGAGGGAAACGGAGAGCGCGTTGACCACGGATACGCCGACGCCGTGGAGACCGCCGGAGACCTTGTAGGAATTCTGGTCGAACTTGCCGCCGGCGTGCAGCTGGGTCATGATGACCTCGGCGGCGGATACGCCTTCTTCCTTGTGGATGTCGGTCGGGATGCCGCGTCCGTTGTCGGTCACGGTCACGGAGCCATCCGCGTTGAGCGTCACCGTAACGAGGTCGGCATAGCCGCCCAGCGCTTCGTCGATCGCGTTGTCGACCACTTCATAGACCATGTGGTGCAGGCCCGAACCATCGTCGGTGTCGCCGATATACATGCCCGGCCGCTTGCGCACGGCATCGAGACCCTTGAGAACCTTGATCGAATCGGCACCATATTCGGCATTCGCGCCGGTTGCAGCATCAGGCAGTTCGGTCATAGAGGTCGGGTCTTTCCATTGTTACGGCGTCTTCCGGACGCTTGCCATACGAGAAGCTGGTCCATGCGGAAATCCGAATGACGAATCAGCGTATTGGCAATCGTCTGAATATAGGCATTTCCGGGTCCGGTTCCAAATCTGACAGATGGTTGCGGGCCAGAAACAGGACTTTTCAGCGATCCGGCGACAGCGGGATCAGGGGATGAGCACTTTGATCATTTCTCGCATCTCCCGAGGCAACATCGACAGGCTCTTTTGCCGGAGAGGGTTTCAAGAACCTTCTTTAGCACCCTTCTGTGCATTGTCCAAAAGTTGCGTGATATCCACAACCGTCTGGTCGGGAAGATGTCGGATCCGGGCTGCCAGAAGATTGGCAAGGATCGTATGGCCTGGTGGAAGGCCCGATGTATCGACGGTGACGCGCGGGTTCGACTGCGCCGCAAGCGCGAACAGGGCATCCGCTTCATCCCAGATAATGTGGAAGTACCCGGCGACCCGCTGGAGGAAATCGAAACTCGGCGTACCGCGCTTTCCGTGCTCCAGCGCCGAGAGGTAGGCAGCGGACACGTTGAGCGCCTTCGCCATCTGCTTCTGCGTCACCCCCCGCTCGGCGCGCAGGCGGACCATTTCTTCACCGAAGGGTGTCATGCACTGTAGCCGGAGCCATGTCGCGAGACGCCATGCCGCGAGAGGCGAACATAAAGAGCGCCCTCGCCCCCATGATTGCGGGCAGCAGGCTCGTAGGAGGAAATCAGAGGGCGAAAATCGGGCAGCGAGAACCAGAGCGGCACCGCCCGCCTCAAGACGCCTTCGCTGCCCATCGACGTGCCCTTGCCGGTGATGACGAGAACATGGCGCAAGCCATGATCATGCGCACGGGTTATGAACCGCAGCAGGAGCCCATGCGCCTCCGACTGCGCCATGCCGTGAAGGTCGATGCGGGCATCGATCGGCAGATGACCCTTGGCCAGCTTGCGCTTGACCGGCTTTTCCAGCGGCTGGTGACGTCTCGCAGTTTCGACCTTGACGACAGGTGCCGGCTCGCGCGTCACCTTCGCTACGGGAACAGGTACGGGTTCGGCGGGCTTTTTCGGCGCTTCATCCCCTTCGAAGAGCGCAAGCAGTTCCATGCGTCCGGGCAGCGCGCGCGTCGAGCGGGCGACCTTGCCCCAGAGAATGCGGTCCTCGCTCGATAGCGTCTTCTTCCTCGTCATGTCTCGTATCTTGCTGCCGCCGCCTTCGGAATCAAAATGAAAAAGTCCGCATCGTTGCGAACCGCGCCCGCCCGCTCTCCGGCTTCATTCCCCGAACCGGTAAAGATGTCACCGCGAGCCGGGCCGACGATGGCGGTGCCGGTGTCGAGGGCGAGCATCAGCCGGCGGAACGGCTTCCCGTCGTCGATGCGGGTCAGGCTGTCGCTTGCGATGAAAAACGGCACGCCAAACGTATGGATCAGGCGGTCGATCGCCAATGAACGTCCCGGCTGCAAGGGCACCTTGGCGGCGGCAACGGGTCCAAGCTCGGGATCCTCGACCGCAGCCTCCCGAAAGAAAATGAAGGAGCGGTTATGCCACATCACCGCATCGGCTTCCTCGGGATGCGTATCGAGCCAGGCCTTGATCGACTGCATGGATACGGTAGCCGCATCGATGTCGCCCCGGTCGATCAGCAGCCGGCCAATGGCCGAGAAGGGATGGCCGCTCTTTGCGGCATAGGTAACGCGCTGCGAAGAACCGTCCGGAAAGACGAGGCGTGCGGCACCCTGAACATGGGCGAAGAAGACATCGGTCTTTAATCGGGCATAGGCGATCTCCAGCCCGCGCCCGGCAAGAAAGCCGGTCTCGATCGCTTCACGGTCCGGATATTCCTCGAAGAGACCCTCGACCTTTCGGGCAAAGGCAAAGCTTTCGTCCAGAGACGCCGGGCGGTTGGTTGCATCGAGATCGATCAGATCGTCGGGACGGCGATAGAAGGGATAGGTGTATTCGCCGGTGCGCTCGCGGCTGACGGCGACGGTCGGCTCGAAGAAGGCGGTGACGAAGCCCGCCTTTCCATCCCGACGCTCTATGGCGAAGGGCTGAAAATTTTCCTCGAAGAAGGCGCGGGAGGTAGCGGCATCAGGCGCGTCGAGGTCATCGGCGGCACGATAGGCGGGCAGGAGATCTTGCGAGGATATGCCGAGCGATCCGGTGCGGTGGTGCTTGACCGTCTCGACATGGTGCCGGCACCGCCGGAGTGCCGGCAGCAGAGCAGCCGGATCATCCTGCGCCCAGCCGGGCAGATCCGAAAAGGCGACCTTGCGGAGCGCGAAATCCATCGGCGATCCTATCTCTCTGCTCGGCTGACCGGCATGCTCGTTCGTGTTTGCATCCCCGCGAAACCGCCAGGACGCAAAGCACCTAGTTTTCGGATTCGGTTGCGATCAGCTTCCAGTTCGGATCGCGCGAACGGGTGTCGCGGGCGAACGTCCAGAGATCGTTGACCTCGGACACGGCTTCCGCATCGCCATCGACGACCGTGCCGGCCTTGTTAAAGGTCGCCGAGATCAGCTGGCTGAAGATCCGTACGGTGATGATCGCTTCGCCATCCTTCAGGTCCGCCGAGACGATGTCGGATTTCTCGATGCCGACAAAGGTCGATTTGACCGTTTCTCCCTTGGCCTCGCGGTCGGCGATCGCCGCTTCGAAGCCGTCATAGACTTCCTTGGAGAGGAGCGACTTCAGCGTCTTCCTGTCGCCGTCCGCAAACGCGGTCACGATCATCTCATAGGCCATCCGCGCGCCGTTCACGAACTCCTTCGGAGTGAAGCTATTGTCCGCATCGGCGATCTTGCGAAGCGAGGCGTTCAGCGGGGTCTCGGGCTTGGCGAATGCATCGATCGCAGCATAGCGCGCCGCCTCGTCCACGACGGTATCACGACGCGGAAGCTGGACCACCTTGCCGGTGGGATCGGCGCTCTCCACGGGTTCGCGGGCAGAAAAGGGATCGGATGGCGGGCGTTCATTGCCTGTCCGACGACCCAGCACGCTGCGAAGCTGGATGAAAATGATCACCGCGGCGACAAGAAAGAACAATGTTACGAAGTCGAAAGATCCCATTTCCACCAATGCCGCTTTTATGATGTATCTTAGAGACCCATATAGACGTGATGAACCCATCATTCAAATGGCTACGAGCAGATTGCCTGACCGCCAAAAGCAGAACGGCAGAGGTATCGAAGCAGATGATAGCCGGGGGATGATCCGGTAACGCTCTATAGCTCGGTTGCCGCACGGCTACCCAGCGGACGACAACCCTTCCAACGAACACGTGGACCGAATGCGCCTTTCCCTGATCCCGCTCTTCTTCCTGCTCCTGCCGATGGCGGAAATCGCCACCTTCATTGTCGTCGGGCGCGAGATCGGCGTGGGCGCCACGCTCGGCCTCATCCTCTTGTCTGCCATCGTCGGTGCCCTTCTCCTGAGGGCGCAAGGCCTTGGTGTCCTGCGGAAACTGCAATCCGCATCGCGCACGGGCGAGAATCCCGGCCGGCAGATCGTGCATGGCGCGATGATCGTGGTCGCCGCCTTTCTGCTGATCCTTCCCGGTTTCCTGACGGACGTCTTCGGCATCCTTCTCTTCATTCCGGCGGTGCGGGAAGCCGTGTGGCAGTTCCTGCGAAAGCGGGTCACCGTGGTCACGCGGACAAGCCGTCCCCACCCGGATCCCGCCAGCACCCGACCACGCTCCATCCCCGGCGTGATCGATCTCGATGACGCAGAATTTACCAGAGATCCCGACAGCAGCGGCCCGAACGACCGATTGCGCTGATCGAACGGCGATCGCCAACGCCCGACCCGACCGCTCGGGTTGTAAGGGCATGCCTGAAATGATAGATGCGCTCGACCGATGAACCGCTCCCGTCAACGCATCATTCTATCGAACGCCTCCAAGGAACGCGCCTCATGACCGATACAGCAGAACCCACGAACGGTGGCACTGGCGAAAATCCCTCGCTCAACATTCTCGCCCAGTACATCAAGGACCTCTCGTTCGAAAACCCGGGTGCGCCGCGCTCGCTTCAGGCCCGCGACAAGGCTCCGGCGATCAACATCAACGTCAATGTGAACGCCAATCCGATGACGGATACGGAATTCGACGTCGTGCTGACGCTGAATGCCGAAGCCAAGGATGGCGACAAGATTCTGTTTGCCGTCGAGCTGACCTATGGCGGCGTCTTCCGCGTGACGGGCTTTCCGCAGGAGCACATGCTGCCGCTGCTCTTCATCGAGTGCCCGCGCCTGCTGTTCCCGTTTGCCCGTCAGATCGTGGCCGACGCGACGCGCAATGGCGGCTTCCCGCCGCTGATGATCGACCCGATCGATTTTGCGCAGATGTTTACGCAGCGCATGGCCGAAGATCGTGTCCGCGCCCAGGTTTCGACCACGCCGAACTGATCGGTCATCACCTTAAACGTTCGGAAAATGCCCGGTCTGACAAGGCCGGGCATTTTTCGTTCAGACGTCGTAGTGCGACCAGATAGCTTTTGCGCCGATCTTCTCGATCAGGGCCGCATGTGCGGCGACATCGCTTTCGCCAAGGCGCGGGCGCAAGGGTGCCGGGCGCTCGCGCGGCACGACGACGAGATCGTCCGAGGCCTCAGTCTGCGCGCGACTTTCCTGCGTCGTCAGGCCAAGAGCCGCCTGCCGGCCCCCGATCATCTCGATATAGACTTCGGCCAGAAGCTCGGAGTCGAGCAATGCGCCGTGCTTCGTGCGGTGGGTGTTGTCGATACCGTAACGCCGGCACAGCGCATCGAGCGAATTCGGTCCCATCGGATGTTTTCGGCGGGCCATTGACAGGGTGTCGGTCACGAGGTCCGGCGAGACGGCCGGGCGATCGAGACGTGCCAGCTCCGCATTGATGAAGCCCATATCGAAGGTAGCATTGTGCGCGACCCAGCGGGCGCCCTCGAAGAAAGCCATAAGCTCTTCGACCACCTCGGCAAAGACCGGCTTGTCCTTCAGAAAATCATCGGTGATGCCGTGCACCGCAAGCGCATCGGGATGGACCTTCCGGTCGCCCGGGTTGATGTATTGATGGAAGGTCCGGCCGGTCGGAAAATGATCGTTGAGCTCGATGCCGCCAATTTCGATCACACGATCCTGGCGATTGTCGAGACCGGTGGTTTCCGTATCGAAGATGATTTCCCGCATGTCCCTTATCCTTCCGTCGATGCGATCTCTACCGGTGAGCCGTTATCCCGCCTGGGCGCTCAGAGCACTTACAATCTCTTCGACCCTTTGACGCGCGGCGTCCAGCCCATGACCGGTGTCGATCACATAGTTTGCACGCGCGCGCTTCTCGCTGTCCGGCATCTGCCGCGACAGGATCATGGCGAATTTCTCCGGCGTCATGCCGGGTCGAGCGAGAACACGCTCTCTCTGGATGTCGGCATCGCAGGTGACGACCACGACCGCGTCTACCCTGCCCTCGCCACCGGTCTCGTAAAGCAAGGGTATATCGAGAAGCACGAGGGACGTGTGCGCTTGCTTCTCTCTCTCCAGAAAGACCCGCTCCCTTTCCCGGACAAGAGGATGGACGATGGCTTCCAGTGTCTTGAAGCCATCCGGATGTTTCGCCAAGGCTGCGCTGAGGGCTGCGCGGTCGACCACACCGTCTTTCGTGGAACCGGGAAAAGCCGCCTCGATGGGTCGGACGGCGTCTCCGCGATAGAGATCGTGAACGACGGCGTCGGCATCGTTGACCGGGACGCCCAATGCCTTGAACATGTCCGCCGTCGTGGACTTTCCCATGCCGATCGATCCTGTGAGCCCCAGGACGATCATGCGTGGGCCGCCATGTCGGCGATGACGAGCGCGCGCAGCGTCTCGTCCACGCAAGGTTTCTCTCCGAACCATTTCTCGAAACCCGGCGCGGCCTGGTGCAGCAACATGCCGAGCCCATCGACGATGGTGCGGTCCTGCATTTTCGCCTGCGCCAGGATCGGCGTGACGAGGGGGATATAGACGATATCGGTCACGACGGCTTTGCCGGGCATGCGGGTGAAATCGAAGTCGGGAACCGGCGTGCCGTCCATACCGAGCGATGTCGTGTTGATGAAGAGGGTCGCTTCGGCGAGAAGCTCCGGCAATGCCTCCATGCCGTGCGCGAGAACGCGTGTCCGCCCGAAGCGGTCGGAGAGTTCCTGTGCCCGGGGTAGCGTGCGGTTGACCACATGGATGGTGCGGACGCCGCGATCGCGGACGGCCTGAATGACTGCGCGGCTGGCACCCCCCGCACCCAGCACAATGGCAGTCTCGGCCGTGTTCCAGCCAGGCGCCCGCTCGTCGAGATTAGCAGCAAAACCGATTCCGTCGGTATTGGTCGCCTTCAGCCTGCCCTCCTCCAGCCAGACCGTGTTGGCGGCGCCGATTTCCCGGCTCAGCGCATCGGCCTCATCGACATGCGCAATCACCGTCTCCTTGTGCGGAATGGTGACGTTGCCGCCAATGAAACCGGACTGGCCGGATTTGAGAAGCGCGATGAAGTCCGGAAAAATGGCGGGCGTGACCTCTCGCGTTGTATAGCTGCCGTCCAGACCCAGTATTTTCAGCCAGTGCGCATGGATCAGCGGCGATCGCGAATGGCGAACCGGATAGCCGGCAACGAAGGCATGGTTAACAAATGTTTCACGTGAATCATGCATCGATGACACTCAATCTTCTCAGTTCGCTCAGCAGCGGCAGGAGCGGCAGTCCAAGGATCGTGAAGTAATCGCCTTCGATCGCCTCGAACAGCTGGATCCCCTCTCCTTCGAGCTGGTAGGCACCAACGCTCGTCAGAGCCTTCTCTCCGACCCGTTCGAGATGCCGTGCGATGAAGGCATCACCGAGCGAGCGCATTTTCAGGCGCGCGGTGGAGACATGCGACCAAAGGGTCCTGCTATCCTGATGAAGTGCGATGGCGCTGTTGAGCCGATGGGTCCGGCCGGACAGGGCTCGCAGGTGCTCATGCGCTTCTTCCATCGAGGCGGGCTTGTGAAACACGCGGTCCCCGAGCGACATGGTCTGATCCGAGCCGATAACGACCGGGCCGGTTCCTCCCGCCTCCCCTTGCGCCTCTCGCAAGGCAGCGGCGACCGCTTCGGCCTTCGCCTGGGCGAGAACCGTCGCCACCCGTTCCGGGGAAGCGCCTTCAGCCGCAAGTGGCGCTTCCAGCGCGCGCTCGTCGATCTCGGCCACCTGCCACGTGAAGGCGATGCCGGCATTCTGAAGCAGCATGCGCCGGAACGGGCTCGCGGAGGCGAGGACAAGCTGATGCGTCATGGATGATCTCCCTATCGCGATGCGGACTAGCGCAGGCGCGGCCTCAGGGCAACGATGGCCGCAGCCGTTTCCTCGATAGAGCGCCGCGTGACGTCGATGATCGGCCAGTTGTTCCGGGCGCAGAGCGCGCGCGCATATTTCAGTTCCTCGGCAATCGCTGCCCGATCTGTATACTCCTGCCCGTGAAACCCGTGGGTCGTGCCGAGCACCCTGTGTTCGCGCACCTGGGACACACGATCGGCCGTCGCGATAAGACAGACCACCAACGGCTTCGTTGCCTCCAGCAATCGCTCCGGCAGGGGCACGCCGGGCACGATGGGGATGTTGGCGGTGCGGATGCCGCGATTGGCAAGATAGATACTGGTCGGCGTTTTCGATGTGCGACTGATGCCGATCAGCACGACATCGGCATCGTTGAAATCAGCCGGAAGCTGGCCGTCGTCATGATCCATCGTGAAGTTCAGCGCGTCGATGCGCGCAAAATAATCTGCATCCATCACATGCTGGGCGCCGGACCGCCGACGTGAGGATGTGCCGAGATAGGTCTGGAAGAGGTCGATGATCGGCTCCAGAACGGATACGCAGGGGACGCCGATCTGCTGACACTGGGCGTTGATGATGTCGGACAGTTCGCGATCGACGATCGTGTAGAGAACGATGCCCGGTGCGGTGTCGATGGATTCCAGCACCTGCATCAGTTGCTTGCGATTCCGGATCAGCGGATAGACGTGCTCCAGCGCATGATAAGTCTGGAACTGGGCAGCCGCGGCCCGGCCCGCCGCGATCAGTGTTTCCCCTGTCGAGTCGGAGATCAGATGCAGGTGGAAATAGTTTTTGTGATTGTCCACGCTATTCTCGGCCGCCTGTTGATGATGGTGGATAAGGTGAGCCTAGGGGCGAGCCGGCCCGGCAGGCAAGGGGAAAACCTCCGACTTATTCACAAAGAGGCCCGTGCTCGCGATCTTTCCGGAGAACTTGTGAAAAAGACTCGCGATGCGACGGATCGCCGCCGATCCTCAACAGGTCATCCACAGGCATGAGACATATCATGCGACAGCCAAGTTGCTCGAATAGCGGGATTTTTTCCAGTTGCTCCCTATGTTGTCCCTGAAGCGCGTCATCATCACCCTGTCACTTCGGGCGAAATGTTGTTCTGGGGACAAAGGGCCGACAACCTTTAATCCTTGATAGTCACCGACTCTAAGAAATAGAAACCCTTAGATTCAAGATTCTATTTTAAGAGGGAAGCTGTGTGTGACGTCTGAAAACCGCAAGCTCGTCCGGGTTCTGAATGGGGAGACGCTGACGCCCCCGCCGATCTGGCTGATGCGTCAGGCCGGGAGATATCTGCCGGAATACCGTGAGACACGGGCAAGGGCCGGTAGCTTTCTCGATCTGTGCTACTCCCCCGACTTCGCTACGGAAGTGACGCTGCAGCCGATCCGGCGCTATGCATTCGACGCGGCAATCCTGTTTTCCGATATCCTCGTCATCCCTGATGCCCTGAAGCGGAATGTTCGCTTCGAGGAAGGCAGCGGACCGAAGCTCGACCCGATCGATGTCGATGGCATCAAGGCTCTCGATGGAAGGCCTGTGGCCGATCATCTGCGTCCCGTCATCGAAACGGTCGCACGACTGCGGCGGGAACTTCCGACGGAAACGGCCCTGCTCGGTTTCTGCGGCGCGCCATGGACGGTCGCGACCTACATGATCGCCGGGCACGGAACACCGGACCAGGCGCCGGCACGTCTGTTCGCCTATCGCAATCCGGAGGCCTTCGACGCGTTGCTGGCCATTCTCGCCGAACTCTCGGCAGACTATCTCGTCGCACAGCTCGATGCGGGTGCGGACGCGGTGCAGATCTTCGACTCCTGGGCAGGCGTTCTCGGGGAGGATACGTTCGAACGGTTTGCGGTTGCGCCCGTGCGCCGGATCATCGACAGCGTCCGGGCTCGCCGACCGGATGCAAAGATCATCGCTTTCGCCAAGGGAGCAGGTCTTCTCCTGAAGGAGTATCGCCAGAAGACGCAGGCTGATGCCATCGGTCTCGACTGGTCGGTTCCGCTATCATTCGCGGTCGATCTGCAAAAGGACGGCCCGGTTCAGGGAAATCTCGATCCGATGCGGGTCGTTGCGGGTGGAAGGGCTCTCGAAGACGGCATCGACCAGATCCTCGATCGTCTCGGACAGGGCCCTCTGATCTTCAATCTGGGCCATGGCATTACACCGCAGGCCGATCCTGCCCATGTCGCCGATCTCGTGGCGCGCGTCAGGAAACCCGTGTGAGTACCCCGGAGCGCGATGACGGGGGTGCTCGGCAGACCGATGCCCCGGCAGGCCGTAAAACGCGTGTACGGGCCTTTGTGGCGCTTTCGGTGCTTGTCGCTGTTATCGTCGGTCTGATGGTCTGGCAGCCGGCCGATCTCATTCTCTGGATCAAGGCGCTGCACGTCGTGGCCGTCATCTCGTGGATGGCCGGCCTCCTCTACATGCCGCGCCTGTTCATTTACCACACGGACGCCGAGCCGGGATCGCAGACGTCCGAAACCTTCAAGGTGATGGAACAGCGGCTCATGAAGGTGATCATGCGTCCGGCCATGATGATCACCTGGGCGCTCGGACTCTATCTCGCCTGGAGCGTCTACGGGTTTCAGGGTGGCTGGCTTCACGCCAAGATTCTTGCCGTGATCCTGCTGACGGGCGTTCATGTGCACTATGCCGATGCGGTCGGTCGCTTCTCACGCGATGGCGCTCGCCGCACCGCGCGCTACTGGCGGCTGATGAACGAGGTGCCGACCGTTCTGATGATCGTCATCGTCATTCTCGTTATCGTAAAACCATTTTAGAGGCTCTTCGGACATACGGCGACGGGGAAGCGGCGCCGCGTTATCCGGCATCCTCCTCGCCATCACGGACATTTTAGCGTCCTGGACCGTGAGCCCCCTTGCGGCGCATGCCGGAAGTCGCTACCTTATGACATCCCATCTTTCTGGCGCGCGTTAAAGTTCGAGTGGCTACCCCCCTGCCGCTCCCTTGACCCACACAGCGCCAGCCCTTCCATTCCCTCTGCAAGTGTGATTTTCCTTCATGGCTGAAATGAAGCTACAAGACCTCAAGAACAAATCTGCAACCGATCTTCTGGCCTTCGCCGAGTCGGTCGAGGTCGAAAACGCCAGCGTGATGCGCAAGCAGGAGCTGATGTTTGCCATTCTGAAGATGCTGGCGGCGCAGGACGTCGAGATCATCGGCGAAGGTGTTGTCGAGCTTCTTCAGGACGGTTTCGGCTTTCTGCGCTCCGCCAATGCCAACTATCTGCCCGGCCCTGACGATATCTACATTTCCCCATCCCAGATCCGTCGCTTTTCCCTGAAGACCGGCGATACGGTCGAGGGGCCGATCCGCGGGCCGAAGGAGGGCGAACGGTATTTCGCGCTTCTTAAGGTCAACACGATCAATTTCGAAGATCCGGAAAAAATCCGGCACAAGGTTCACTTCGACAACCTGACGCCGCTTTATCCGAACGAGCGTTTCAAGATGGAACTCGAGGTTCCCACCTCGAAGGATCTCTCCCCGCGCGTCATGGATCTCGTTGCACCGCTCGGCAAAGGACAGCGTGGCCTGATCGTCGCGCCACCGCGCACCGGTAAGACCGTGCTGCTGCAGAACATCGCGCATTCGATCACAGCCAACCATCCGGAATGCTACCTGATCGTTCTCCTCATCGACGAACGGCCTGAAGAAGTCACCGACATGCAGCGCTCCGTGAAGGGCGAGGTCGTCTCCTCCACCTTCGACGAACCTGCAACCCGCCACGTGCAGGTTGCCGAAATGGTCATCGAGAAGGCGAAGCGTCTTGTCGAACATGGCCGTGACGTCGTCATTCTGCTCGATTCGATCACCCGCCTCGGCCGCGCCTACAACACGGTCGTGCCGTCTTCCGGGAAAGTCCTCACAGGCGGTGTCGACGCCAACGCTCTGCAGCGGCCGAAGCGCTTCTTCGGCGCCGCGCGCAACATCGAGGAAGGCGGATCGCTGACGATTGTCGCGACCGCGCTGATCGATACCGGCAGCCGTATGGACGAAGTTATTTTCGAAGAATTCAAGGGAACCGGCAACTCGGAAATCGTGCTCGACCGCAAGGTGGCCGACAAGCGCATCTTCCCGGCGATGGACATTCTGAAGTCCGGCACCCGCAAGGAAGATCTGCTCGTTCCGCGTCAGGATCTCCAGAAGATCTTCGTTCTCCGCCGCATTCTCGCGCCAATGGGCACGACGGACGCAATCGAGTTCCTGATCGACAAGCTGAAGCAGACGAAGACCAATGGCGACTTCTTCGACTCCATGAACACCTGATCTGATATCGGGAGACTAGCGCTCTCCTGCTCGGTTCATTGCTCTTAAAGAAATCCCTGGCTCGCCCAGGGATTTTTTCGTTTATCTCAAATCACATTTTAACGGATGGTTCGGATGTCATCGGCCAGCGATACGATCTATTCTCTCTCCTCTGGCGGTCTTCCCTCGGGTGTTGCTGTTGTTCGCATCAGTGGACCAAACGCATCTGCCGTCAGTGTTGAACTCTGCGGTGGGCACGTTCCCGCCAGGTTGGCGAACCTGCGAACGATTCGTTCCCGTAATGGTGAAATTCTCGATCAAGGCTTGGTCTTGTGGTTTCCCGGTCCGGCCTCCTTTACCGGAGAGGACTGTGTCGAGCTTCAGGTGCACGGCGGCCGGGCGGTGGTCAGCCGCCTGCTGGATGAATTGAGCACCATGCCCTCCTTTCGCCATGCGGAAGCGGGCGAGTTTTCTAGGCGAGCATTTGCGAATGGAAAGCTCGATCTTTTGGAAATCGAAGGTCTCGCTGATCTTATATCCGCTGAGACAGAGATGCAGCGTCGTCTCGCCAGTGAGCATGCTCGCGGCGGCGTCTCATACCTTTATCAGGGTTGGGCAAAGCGCTTGACGCATGCGCGAGCTATGATCGAGGCCGAACTCGATTTCGCCGATGAGGACGATGTCCCCGGCTCGGTGAGCAGCGCGATCTGGCAGGACATGGCACGGCTTCGGTCGGAAATAGCTGAACATCTGGAAGGCGCGCGGACGGGCGCGATCATCCGGAACGGCTTCCGGGTTGTCATCTCCGGCCCTCCTAATGCGGGAAAATCCAGTCTTCTCAATGCACTGGCGAGACAGGATATCGCGATCGTCACGGACATCGCGGGAACGACCCGCGATGTTCTCAGTGTCGATATTTCCTTAGCCGGATTCGTCGTGAAACTCTTCGATACCGCCGGCCTCAGGGATACGGTCGATCCCGTCGAGCGTGAAGGTATTCGCCGTGCAAAAGCATTGCTGGACGATGCCGACCTTATCCTGAGCCTTTCCGATATACCCGGCGGCTTCATGATCCCGCGTGGGACCTCAGTCGAGACGCTCCGAATCGCGACGAAGATTGATAAATCCGATGAATTATGGGATAGAGCCGCTGCCGACATCTTTATATCTGTCGAGGCGCAGGGCGGTCTTGAGACTTTGATCTCGGCACTGGTGGATCGCCTTCCGGCTCACGCTACAGCGGAAAATTTTGCGGTTCCATCAAGACGTCGCCACGCTGATCATCTTGCGCAATGCCTTGACGCACTTGATAGGGCCTCGACTCGTCCGGACCTCGACATACAGTCAGAGACGCTTCGCCAAGCTGGCGATGCACTCGGCCGAATTACAGGACGCGTTGATGTCGAAGATCTATTAGACGTTATATTTTCGGAATTTTGCATCGGAAAATAGGTCTTTACAACGCATGCGAGTCAACCCGCACGTTTCACGTGAAACATTGAATCGGAATCGAAATGACCGGGAAGTATGATGTCGTCATTGTAGGAGGCGGACACGCGGGCTGTGAAGCTGCGGCTGTTGCTGCACGGCTTGGCGCGAAAGTCGCTCTTGTCACACACAAACGTGAAACGATCGGTATCATGTCCTGCAACCCCGCGATTGGTGGCTTGGGCAAGGGGCACCTCGTTCGGGAAATCGATGCCTTTGATGGCCTAATGGGCCGCATTGCCGATCGCGCCGGAATTCAGTTCCGTCTCCTGAACCGGAAGAAAGGCCCCGCCGTCCGGGGACCACGAACACAGGCGGACCGCGGCCTGTATCGGGAAGCAATGCAGTCTGAACTCGCAGAGCTATCCAATTTGACGATTCTAGAAGGAGATGTCGTTGATCTCGTTCTTGTCCAAGCTGGCATTGGTGGGGTTGTCCTCGCAACCGGAGAGATCGTCTGCTGCGGTGCGGTCGTTTTGACGACGGGGACATTCCTTCGTGGTCTCATCCACATAGGTGATCGAAAGATACCTGCCGGTCGGGCCGGCGAAGCGCCATCCGTCGGCCTTTCGAAAGTGTTAGAGGACCATCAGGTGGCATTGGGTCGCTTGAAGACGGGGACCCCAGCAAGGCTGGATGGCCGAACGATTGGCTGGGACCGGATTGGTAGCCAGGCTGCCGATGAAGATCCTGTTCCATTCTCCTTCATGACGGATCGTATCACGACGCGACAAATCGCGTGCGGCGTTACCCGCACCACAGAGGCCACGCACCGGATCATCGAAGATAATTTGCAGCGTTCGGCCATGTACTCCGGTCAAATTGCTGGGGTTGGTCCCCGTTACTGTCCGTCTATCGAAGACAAGATCGTGAAGTTCGGCGAGCGTGACGGTCATCAGATCTTCCTGGAGCCGGAAGGTCTCGATGATCACACTGTATATCCGAATGGTATATCAACCTCGCTCCCGGAGGACGTTCAAGCGGCCTTCATCCGGACGATTCCCGGACTCGAGCAAGCGGCTATTCTCCAGCCCGGCTATGCCATCGAGTATGATCATGTCGATCCTCGGGAACTCCTGCCCAGTCTGGAGCTCCGCAAGATATCAGGCCTGTTTCTGGCAGGCCAGATAAACGGTACGACGGGCTACGAGGAAGCAGGTGCTCAAGGTCTGGTCGCTGGCTTGAACGCGACACGCAAGGCTGCGGGACAAGCGGGTCATATTTTCTCTCGAACCGACTCCTATATCGGCGTCATGATCGATGACCTGACGACCCGCGGCGTGGCAGAACCCTACCGGATGTTTACATCCCGCGCCGAGTATCGCTTATCCCTCCGGGCAGACAATGCTGACATGCGTCTGACACCGACAGCGATAGATCTGGGATGCGTCTCTCGCGAACGGCAGGAGCGCTTCGGGAACTGGAAGCGTTCCTTTGATGGATTGAAGGAACAACTTCACGAAAAGACGCTGACGCCAAACGAAGCAGCGGTCTATGGTCTGAATTTAAACAAGGACGGCCAGCGTCGCTCTGCCTACGATCTGCTATCGCATTCGGACATCACGTTTTCACGCTTGTCTACAGTGTGGCCTGAACTGGAGCAGGTACCATCACGGCTTGTCGAGGCGATGGAGATAGATGCGCATTACGCCGTCTATATGGATCGGCAAGCGGCTGATATAGCGAGAGCACGAAGGGAAGAAGAACGGACGATCCCTGACGACTTCGCCTACACCGAACTTGCTGGTCTTTCGAATGAGTTGAAGCAGAAGCTTGAGCGACTGAAGCCGCGAAACTTTGCGCAGCTTCAGATCATCGATGGTATGACACCCTCGGCCGCTACGCTGATTCTGACATATCTGCAGCGCTATGAGCGGCGCGATGCAGCACACGGTGTACAATGATGGCGAGTCAGCTTGATGAATTGATCGGCCTGCGTGTTTCACGTGAAACGGCAGATCGCCTGCAGCACTTCAGCCAACTTTTCCTGAAATGGGCGAAGACGATCAACCTTGTCGCACCCTCCACTCTCGGCGATCTCGATAACAGGCATATTCGCGACAGCGCGCAGATCTACGCATTGGCGCCTGGGCCGAGAACGTGGGTAGACCTCGGTAGCGGTGGTGGCTTTCCTGGCGTTATTACCGCTATTCTCATGGCGGAGAGCCCCGAGGGATGGGTTCACCTCATCGAAAGCAACCAAAAAAAGGCTGCGTTCCTGCGTGTCGCCCTTCAGGAGACAGGAGCCCGCGGCTCTGTGCATGTGCTGCGGATAGAAGATGCTCCGGCAAAAATTCCTGCGTGTGATGCGATCTCTGCACGGGCAGTCGCCGATCTTTCTCTCTTGCTACAGTTCATTGCGCCCTGGATGAAAGACGCTGCAACGCGAGCTTACTTCCACAAAGGGCGGGATTACGAGACGGAGGTGACGAATGCCCGTGGTCGGTATGATTTCGATCTGGTAAAACATCAAAGCATTGTCGAGCCTGACTCCGTCATTCTCGAGATCACGCGGATGCAGCAGCTGAGCCAGGGCGCAGGAGCGATTAATGTCGCGCGATAAAAATCGGATCATTACGATTGCGAACCAAAAGGGTGGGGTCGGCAAGACGACGACCGCCATCAATCTGGCCACCGCCCTGGCTGCGATCGGAGAATCTGTCCTGATTATCGATCTCGATCCCCAAGGCAATGCCAGCACTGGGCTTGGTATTCAGCGTCGCGATCGCCGGTACTCTTCCTACGATCTCATGATGGGGACACATACGATCGATACGATCGTTCATCCAACAGTCGTTCCCAACCTTTCCATCATCCCCTCGACCATGGATCTCCTCGGCCTCGAAATGGAGATATCCGGACAAAGTGACCGTGTATTTCGGCTTCGGAAAGCGCTCGCCGCCCCCGAAGCCCTCGCTTACTCCTATGTCCTGGTCGATTGCCCCCCTTCCTTCAACTTGCTGACCATGAATGCCATGGCTGCGGCCCATTCAGTGCTTGTCCCCTTGCAGTGCGAGTTCTTTGCACTTGAAGGTCTTAGTCAGCTGTTGGAAACGGTCGATCAGATTCGCAGAAGCGTTAATCCACAACTCGATATACAGGGCATCGTCTTGACGATGTTCGACTCCCGGAACAATCTTGCGCAGCAAGTTGTCACCGATGTGCGAACGCATCTCGGTGAAAAGGTTTACCACACTCTGATTCCGCGGAATGTGCGGGTGTCCGAAGCGCCTTCCTATGGAAAGCCTGCTATTCTCTATGATCTGAAGTGCGCAGGCAGCCAGGCCTACCTGCAACTCGCTTCCGAAGTTATCCAGCGTGAACGGCAACGCAAGGCAGCTGCATAATCGATTCGGCTCCAGAATGATGAGGAGAACGCCATGAACGAAGATCCCGCGCGGCGCCGTCTCGGACGAGGTCTCGCCGCCCTGATCGGCGAGATGGACCAGCCGATTATCGCTGAGTCCGCACCTGTCTCAGCCGTGCCTGCGGATCGGCGGGTCCCGATCGAGCATGTCACGCGCAATCCGCGCAATCCGCGACGGACATTTGACGAAGCGGAATTGCAGGATCTCGCGAATTCCGTTCGACAGCATGGCATCGTTCAGCCTGTCGTCGTGCGCACCATCAATGGCGACCGGTTCGAAATCATCGCTGGCGAACGCCGCTGGCGTGCCGCGCAGCTTGCTGGCTTTTCGGATATCCCAGTCATCGTGCGCGATGTCGATGATCGCACAGCGCTTGAAATTGCCATCGTCGAGAACGTGCAGCGGTCCGATCTCAATCCGCTGGAAGAAGCGATGGGATACGAACTTCTGATCGCTGATCATGGCTATACCCAAAACGACCTTGGCGAGATCATCGGCAAGAGCCGCAGCCACGTGGCAAACAGCCTGCGACTGCTGAAACTTCCTGAGCCGGTCCGCGATATGCTGTCGTCCGGCACGCTTTCCGCCGGCCATGCGCGCGCACTGATTCCCACGTCCGACCCCACTACCCTAGCCCGTGCGATCATTGCCAAGGGTTTGTCCGTTCGCGACACGGAGAAGTTGGCACAGAACGACATACGCGCCCAGAACGATCCGACCTTCGGTGCCAAGCCTCGTCCTGAAAAAGATGCGGATACGGTCGCGCTTGAACGTTCCTTGTCCGACAGTCTGGGGCTCGACGTGTCCGTCAATCACCGCGCCAGTGGTGGTCATCTGAAGATCAGCTACAAGACGCTGGAACAGTTGGAAGATATCTGCCGCCTGCTGGAGCGTCGCTGAACCCTATCAGCTTAGGGCCGTTCATGCCTTGGGTTCACGAAGCGCAACGATAGGCATTACCTGACCCACGTCTGCGCGTGCTCGGCGGCTTGGTTTATCCCGAAGCCAAACGCGCTCACACAAATCGGGTAAGGCTGTGGTCTGCTTGAGGGAGGAACAGCCACGCCCTATGCCAAGCGCTGCCTTGCAGCTTGAAAGGCGATCGCGATCAGAGCCTGGCTCGCAATATCAGCCTCAAGTGTCTGGCGGCTTCGGCTCTGGAGGATCGCGTTCTGGATGCGCTGTAGATCACGACGGATGGCTGGCAAGCTCCATGTCTTCAGGGCTGCTTCGATGAGGGATTTGCGCCGGAAGTGGATTCCGCGGCCGAGCGTCGCCGTCACCTGCGAGGGGCCGAGCTTTTTAGTATCCATTTCTGCACGCAGGATATCGAGTTGCTGAAACTGGCGCAGGCAGCTCTGAAGCACGAGGAACATCGACGTCTTTGACGCCTCGACCTTGCGCAGCGACGTCATGAGGCGGTCCATGTCGCCCGTCAGTACGGAATCGACAGCGTCGTCGACCGAGGTGGAACTGGCATCTCCGATGATGTCCAGGACGTGGCTTTCCTCGATCACCGGCTCGTCTCGGCAGTATAGCGCGAGCTTGGCGATCTCGTTGCGCGAGGCCAGCCTGTCGGCGCCAAGAAGATCCCGGAGAGCCTCCCGCGCAGCCGGAGTTATACGCAAGCCGGCTGCTCCCAACTCCTTGTCGATCAGTCCGTTGATAGCCTTGACGTCATCTGCGTAACACGCAACGGCAATAACACTTCGCGCGGTTTCGCCGATCTTGCGCAGGGCGGCACCCTTTTTCAGGTCGCCGGCTTCCACAATGACGAAGGCGTCGCGGGGTGGCTCCTCTGCAAGATAGGAGAGACCTTCGCTCAGCGTCTTCTCGGTTCCCGACGCGCGGACCCACACCAGCTTGCCGCCACCGAAGAGGCCGAGGGCATTGGCTTCGTCTGCGAGCCGTCCCGGGGAAAGATCGCTCCCATCCAGCTTGATGAGGGCAAAGGGATCATCGAGTGCTATGCCGGTCTTCGCTGCTATCGCAGCCGCACGTTCGGCGACCAAACCACGGTCAGGTCCATAGAAAAGGTAAAGCCGCTGGCTGGGCAGCGGCCTTTCCACGAAACCGTCGAACTCGTGGGATTTGATTTCGCTCATGCCGGCGCCGGATCAGTTGCCAAGCGCTGCTGCAAGATCCGCACGGATGACCTCGGCCAATTCTTGAGCCGCACGATTCTCTGCATCGCGGATCGCCCGAAGCTTTGCAAACTCCTGAATGGGAAAGTCGACCAGAGCGATAGCCTTACGATGTCCGGATTTCACGGTTTTGCCGGTGTCGACGCGTGTCAGGTTATAGTCCGCTTCCACGACAAGACGACCGGCCGAAGCGGTGTCGTTGTCGTTGCGTTCATTAAAGAGCACGCCCGTGGTCTGATGGCTGACGCTCAATGCCAGCTGGTATTGCGGTGCCACAGGCTCGCCTTTGCCACCCGACGTCAGGAAGATCAGGGCGTTGCGCACGCGCTGCTCCACGCGGTCCTTGGCTTCCGATATTCCGATGGAAGCCAAGGCTGTTGCCGGGGCACCATTTGGGCCGTCCGAATAGAGCGGGCGCACCTGGCAGCCTGCCAACAGCAACAGGGAGAAGCCGGCGAAGCCGACGGCGATGCGACGGCGGGGATCGAACTTAGACGACGACATTCACGATCCTCTGCGGCACGACAATAATCTTCTTCGGCGTCCGGCCTTCCAGCGCGATCCGCACGGCATCGAGACCCATAACTGCGGCCTCGACGGCAGTCTGATCCGCATCGCGTGCGATTGTCAAATCCGCGCGCTTCTTACCGTTGATCTGGACCGGCAAAACGATCTCGGACACTGTGACGAGCGCCTCGTTGAAGCGCGGCCAGTCGGCCTGCGCGATTAGGCCTTGGCCGCCGATGACGCTCCAGCATTCCTCCGCGAGATGCGGTGTGATCGGCGCCATCAGATGGATCAGGATTTCCACCGCGTCGCGCATCGCGCTCGTGGTTGCAGCGTCCATGCCGGTCGCGACATCCGCCAGCGGTGCTGCAAGAGCGTTGACCATCTCGTAGAGACGCGCCACGGCCTTGTTGAAGGCGAGCTTGTCATAGTCGGCTTCGACCGCCTTTAGCGTTCTGTGGGCGACCTGGGATATGGCGAGCGCAGGCCCTTCCGTCGCGGGCGTGGGATCAACGGCGGCGAGAGCCGGTGCTGCCTCCGAAATCAGACGCCAGACGCGCTGGACGAAGCGGTGCGCACCCTCCACACCTGCTTCGGACCAGATGACGTCGCGATCCGGCGGCGAATCCGACAGCACGAAGAAACGGGCGGTATCGGCACCATAGGACGCGATAATGTCATCGGGATCGACCACGTTCTTCTTCGACTTCGACATCTTCTCGATGGAGCCGATGGCGATCTCTTCGCCCGTCTCGTTCAGCGTGGCCCTGCGACCATTGCCGAGATCCTCGATGGTGATGGCCGATGGGTTGATCCACTCACGTTGAGCGCCTTCCCCGCGGCTGTAGGTCTCGTGCACAACCATGCCCTGGGTGAAGAGGCCCTTGAAGGGCTCAGACAGCCCTGCATGGCCCGCCGCCTTCATGGCGCGGGTGAAGAAGCGGGAATAGAGGAGATGCAGGATCGCATGCTCGATACCCCCGATATACTGGTCGACCGGCATCCACCGATCAACGACCGCACGGTTGGTCGGCTGTTCCTCCCACGGCGCGGTGAAGCGCATGAAGTACCAGGAAGAGTCGACGAACGTGTCCATCGTGTCGGTTTCACGACGTGCCGCGGCGCCGCATTGCGGGCAGCCGACATGGCGCCAGGTCGGGTGGCGATCGAGCGGGTTGCCCGGCTTGTCGAAAGTGACGTCGTCGGGCAGGCGAACCGGCAGGTCCTTCTTCGGCACCGGAACGACGCCGCAGATTTCGCAATGGATGACCGGGATGGGGCATCCCCAGTAGCGCTGACGGGAAATTCCCCAGTCGCGCAATCTGAAGTTGACCTTTCGTTCGGCCTGAGGGCGACCGCCGAGTTCCTGGTTTTCGAGCAAGCCCGACACGTGTTCGAACGCCGCATCTGTGGCAAGGCCATCAAGGAAGCGCGAATTGATCATCACGCCGTCGCCCGTATAGGCTTCCGTGCCAACGCTGAAGGTTGCAGCATCGCCATCGGCCGGCATGACCACGGGCGTGACCGGCAAGCCATAGCGGCGCGCAAAGTCAAGGTCGCGCTGATCTCCCGACGGGCAGCCGAAGATAGCGCCCGTGCCGTAATCCATCAGCACGAAATTGGCCACGTAGACGGGCAGTTCCCAAGAGGGATCGAGCGGATGGCGAACGCGCAGCCCGGTGTTAATGCCACGTTTCTCCGCCGTTTCCAGCGCAGCGAGCGACGTCCCCGCGCGACGGCATTCGTCGCAGAAGGCTTCGAGCTCGGCATTGCCGGCAGCGACCTTGCGCGCCAGCGGATGATCCGCCGCAATCGCGAGGAAGGAGGCGCCGAACAGCGTGTCGGGGCGGGTCGTGTAGACTTCGACCTCCGTTTCACCGGATGCGCGCCCGTCGGGCACGAGTTCCCAGCGAATGGAGAGACCTTCGGAACGGCCAATCCAGTTCTTCTGCATCAGCCGGACCTTTTCCGGCCAGTGCTCCAGCGTATCGAGCGAGTCCAGCAGGTCCTGGCTGAAGTCCGTGATGCGGAAGAACCACTGCGTCAACTCGCGCTGTTCGACCAGTGCGTTGGAGCGCCAGCCACGGCCGTCGATCACCTGCTCGTTGGCCAGCACGGTGTGATCGACCGGGTCCCAGTTCACCTTCGACTGCTTGCGGTAGACCAGGCCCTTTTCCATGAAATCGAGAAAAAGATGCTGCTGCTGTTGGTAATAGGCAACGTCGCAGGTGGCGAATTCGCGGCTCCAGTCGAGCGAGAGGCCCATGACCTTCAGCTGCGCACGCATGGAGGCGATGTTCTGGTAGGTCCACTCGGCGGGATGAACGCCGCGCTCCATGGCGGCGTTTTCGGCCGGCATGCCGAAGGCGTCCCAGCCCATGGGATGCAGCACGTTATAGCCGCGCGCACGCTTGAAGCGGGCGACGACATCACCCATCGCGTAGTTGCGCACGTGGCCCATGTGGATGCGGCCGGAGGGGTAGGGAAACATCTCCAGGACGTAGTATTTTTCCCGTGGGTCGTTATTGTCCGTCTTGTAGACGGATTTCTCGTCCCATTCGCGCTGCCAGCGAGGTTCTGCATCGCGCGGGTTATAGCGTTCTGTGGCCATGTGTTTCGTCGTTCCGGAAATTGTGGCGGGGCGCTGCCGCTCGGTCTTATGTGGCGTGACCTTCATCATGAAACAACGGTAGCGTCAAGTTTTGCAGGCCCTGGACAGGCCTCCGCATCATTGTCCGCATGCTCGCTTGGCGGCTCGTGACGGATTGTCTATATGCGGCCAGCAATTGCGCTTACCCGTGGCGCTTCAAGCCACATGACTGCCAGGGAGACCTTGCCGATGACCCGAGTGGACCAGTGGAACGAGGTGCTGTCGCGCATCCATGCGGCCGAAGATGATGGCAGGCGCGCTCACGGCTCCGTGGCGCTGGTGGCCGTGTCAAAGACCTTCGATGCAGAGGCCATTCGGCCCGTGATCGCGGCCGGGCAGCGCGTGTTCGGTGAAAACCGGGTGCAGGAATCGCAAGGCAAGTGGCCCGAGCTGAAGGCCGAGACGCCCGGTATCGAACTGCATCTCATCGGCCCGCTCCAGTCCAACAAGGCGGCCGATGCCGTTGCGCTGTTCGATGTGATCGAGACCATCGATCGTGAGAAGATCGCGCGGGCTGTGGCGGCGGAGATCAAGCGGCAGGAGAAGCCGGTTCGGATCTATGTGCAGGTCAATACCGGGCTCGAGCCACAGAAGGCCGGCATTGCGCCTGAGGAAACGGCAGCTTTCGTGGCCATGTGCCGCGATGCGCTTGGGCTTTCCGTGGAAGGGCTGATGTGCATTCCGCCGGCTGAGGAAAATCCGGGGCCGCATTTCGCGCTGCTGGCAAAGTTGGCCGCAGAAAACGGCGTTGAAAAGCTGTCGATGGGCATGTCGGGCGATTTCGAGACGGCCATCGCCTTTGGCGCTACCAGTGTCCGCGTGGGATCGGCCATTTTCGGTCTGCGGGATGTCGCTGCCCAGCCGGTTTGATGATCTCATAAAAAAACCCGGCCTGAAGCCGGGTTTTAATGAATGCCGCAATGAAGCTTCGGCGTATCAGTACTTCTCTTCTTCTTCGTCCGGGGTCGAGGACTTCAGCGACTTCAGCTTTGCGAAGACGGCGTCTGCGTCCATTTCCTTCTCTTCCTCGCGCTCGTAGCCATAGCGTTCGGTTTCCTGCGCCGGCTCCAGCGTGGCGCCGAGATCGGCGGCTGTCGGCAGCGGGCGGCCCTTGGAAGCGCGTTCGACTTCAAGGTCGAGATCGATCTGGCTGCAAAGGCCGAGGGTGACGGGATCGCTCGCCGTCAGGTTGGCCGAGTTCCAGTGCGTCCGCTCGCGGATCTGCTCGATCGTCGACTTGGTGGTGCCGACGAGACGCGAGATCTGGGCGTCCTTGAGTTCGGGATGGTTGCGAACCAGCCAGAGAATGGCATTCGGGCGGTCCTGGCGCTTGGAGACCGGCGTATAGCGCGGGCCCTTGCGCTTGGATTCGGGAACGCGAACCTTCGGATCGGAAATCTTCAGCTTGTGGTTCGGATTGCCTTCGGCGCGGACGATTTCGTCGCGCGACAGCTGCCCGGTTGCGATGGGATCAAGACCCTTGATGCCCTGGGCTGATTCGCCGTCGGCGATCGCCTTGACTTCCAGCGGGTGCAGCTTGCAGAACGTGGCGATCTGCTCGAACGACAGGGCGGTATTATCGACAAGCCAGACCGCCGTGGCTTTCGGCATCAGCAATTGTTGAGCCATAGATATAGTCCTTCTGTCCGCCGCGCCGGTGTCGCGGGCCGTGGAATACCACTGATTTCCGGGAATAGGGCGCTTCTATACCCCTCTTGTCGCAGAATTGCAATTCTTCTCGACGTCCTGACTTTCGTCTCATTGCCGCCGGCTCCGCACCTGATATGTATCCCCTGAAACGCGCCGTGAGGATGCGCGGGCACGACAGCAGGGAGAGAGAAGACCATGTCCGAGAAGACCTACCCCGTCTCGAAGGAAACCCAGGCACGCGCCCTCGTCGATAAAGCGACCTACGACACGTGGTATCGCGAAAGCGTTGATAACCCGGATGCCTTCTGGGGCGAGCATGGCAAGCGGATCGCGTGGTCGAAGCCCTATACCAAGGTCAAGAACACCTCTTTCACCGGTGATGTCTCGATCAAATGGTTCGAGGATGGCCAGACCAATGCGTCCTACAACTGTATCGACCGGCATCTGGAGACCCGTGGCGATCAGGTCGCGATCATCTTCGAAGGCGACAACCCCTATATCGACAAGAAGATCACTTATCGCGAGCTTCACGAGCATGTCTGCCGGCTGGCGAACGTCATGAAGGCGCAAGGCGTCGGCAAGGGCGATCGCGTGACGATCTACATGCCGATGATCCCTGAAGCCGCCTATGCGATGCTGGCCTGCGCCCGCATCGGCGCCGTCCATTCTGTCGTGTTCGGAGGCTTCTCGCCGGATGCGCTTGCGGGGCGGCTGGTCGATTGCGCCTCCACCTTCGTTATCACCTGTGACGAGGGCATGCGCGGCGGCAAGCCGATCCCGCTCAAGGACAATACCGACAAGGCGGTGGAGATCGCGGCGAAAAACGGTATCGACGTGAAGACGGTGCTCGTCGTGCGCCGGACGGGCGGCAAGATCACCTGGGCCGACGGTCGCGATATCTGGTATCACACGGCAACACAGGCGGCGGAGACGCTGTGTGAACCCGTGGCGATGAATGCGGAAGATCCGCTGTTCATCCTCTACACCTCCGGTTCTACCGGCAAGCCGAAGGGCGTGCTGCACACGACGGGCGGTTATCTCGTCTATGTCGCGATGAGCCATGAATATGTGTTCGACTATCACCCGGGCGATATCTACTGGTGTACGGCCGATGTCGGCTGGGTGACGGGCCATTCCTACATCGTTTACGGACCCCTTGCGAACGGGGCGACGACGCTCATGTTCGAAGGCGTGCCCAACCATCCCGATCAGGGACGGTTCTGGGAAATCATCGACAAGCACCAGGTGAATATCTTCTACACGGCGCCGACGGCGATCCGCTCGCTGATGGGAGCGGGCGATGCCTTCGTGACGCGATCCTCCCGCAAGAGCCTGCGAATCCTCGGCACCGTAGGTGAGCCGATCAACCCGGAAGCCTGGCAATGGTATCACGACGTCGTCGGCGACGGCCGTTGCCCCGTTGTCGATACATGGTGGCAGACGGAAACGGGCGGCCACATGATCACGCCGCTTCCGGGGGCAACGCCGCTGAAGCCGGGATCGGCCACCCTGCCCTTTTTCGGCATCCGGCCGGAGCTCGTCGATGCCGAAGGCAACGTGCTGGAGGGTGCCGCAGATGGCAATCTTTGCATCGCCGATAGTTGGCCCGGCCAGATGCGGACGGTCTACGGCGACCATGAACGCTTCATACAGACGTATTTCTCAACCTATAAGGGAAAATACTTCACCGGTGACGGCTGCAAGCGTGATGCGGATGGCTATTACTGGATCACGGGCCGCGTCGATGACGTCCTCAATGTTTCCGGACATCGCATGGGCACGGCCGAGGTCGAGTCGGCACTTGTCAGTCATGATGCGGTATCGGAAGCAGCCGTCGTCGGCTACCCGCATGACATCAAGGGCCAGGGCATCTACTGCTACGTCACACTTATGTCCGGCCGGGAGGGGTCGGATGATCTGCGCAAAGCGCTGATTGCTCATGTGCGCAACGAGATCGGACCGATCGCCTCTCCCGACAAGATCCAGTTCGCGCCGGGCTTGCCGAAGACCCGCTCCGGCAAGATCATGCGGCGCATTCTCCGCAAGATCGCCGAGGATGATTACGGCGCACTCGGCGATATCTCCACGCTGGCAGACCCGGGTGTCGTGGACGATCTCGTCTCCAACCGCCAGAACAAGAAGTAATTCGGAAAACCGGCAGGCAACCATGCCTGCCGGTTTTCGCAAAGGGTATCGGGATCAGAAGTCGATCGCGCGACCGTTGATTTCCCAGTCACCGAAGCGCACCGGCTCCGCGCCACCGCGACCGCCGATTTCGGCCGGCAGTTCCAGTGCAGCGTTCGCTTCACGTCGAGCCGCTGCTTCCTCAAGGGCACGACGGGCTGCTGGCGAGAGAACCTTGCCCGGTGTTTCCAGATTGTTGTCATTGTCGTTCAGCATTGTGTGACCTCACTACGCCGTTGAATCCGTGGCACATGCGCCCCATCATATAGGGGGAAACGCGGCAATCCCACGATGATTCACGTGAAACGCCGCCGAAAATGCACCTTTCGCTTTCGGAGACGCGCATGAACCTCATTCGTACAGCCATGCTACTGGCCTTCATGACGGCGCTCTTCATGGGTATCGGTCTTCTGATCGGCGGCCGCGGCGGCATGATGATCGCTCTCCTTATCGCGATCGCGATGAATTTCTTTTCCTACTGGAACTCGGACAGGCTCGTGCTGCGCATGTACGACGCGCAGGAAGTCGATGAACGCAGTGCTCCGGAATATTACGGTATCGTAAGGGACCTCGCGGCGAATGCCGGGCTCCCGATGCCGCGCGTCTATGTCATCAACAATCCTCAGCCGAACGCTTTTGCGACGGGGCGCAATCCACAAAATGCAGCCGTGGCGGCCTCGACCGGTCTATTGCAGGCGCTGACCTATGATGAAGTTGCGGGTGTCATGGCACATGAGCTGGCGCATGTGCAGAACAGGGACACGCTGACGATGACACTGACGGCAACCCTCGCCGGTGCCATCTCCATGCTCGGGAATTTCGCCTTCTTCTTCGGTGGCAATCGCGAGAACAACAACCCCCTGGGTTTCATCGGAACGCTGGCCGCAATGATCATTGCGCCTTTTGCTGCGATGATGGTCCAGATGGCGGTGAGCCGGACAAGAGAATACTCGGCCGACCGTCGCGGGGCTGAGATTTGCGGACAGCCGCTCGCCCTTGCCTCCGCCCTGCGCAAGATCGCGGGTGCCGCTCACGCTGTTCCCAACATTGCGGCGGAGCGCAATCCGGCAACAGCCCATATGTTCATCATCAATCCTCTTTCGGGCGAGCGTATGGACAACCTGTTCTCGACGCATCCAGCAACAGAAAACCGCATCGCCGCTCTTGAAGACATGGCTGCCAGCTTTTCCCGACCCTCGACGCGCGCGGCTTCCCCTGCTACGGCGACACGAAAGACGCGTTCCGTGCCGAGCACAGGTTGGGGGCGTGATCGCTCCGAACCTCCAAAGGGCCCGTGGTCTTGATGACGAAGACAAAGAACGATTCGCCGACGCAACGATCTTCAAAACCGGATGCCGGGCCTCAGAAGCCGGGCCTTCTTGCACGGCAAGCCGCGGCAAAACTGCTGGGTGCTGTCATCGAGAAGAAGATCTCGCTGGACGGCATGCTGGATCCCGTTGGCGGGAATCCGGCTTACCGCCAGCTCTCCGATATTGATCGCACACTTGTCAAAGCCATCCTGCACACAGCATTGCGACATCTTCCGCGTATCGAAGCCATGCTTGACCGGCTCCTGAAGACGCCTCTGCCGGATGGTGCACGCGCTCTGCATCATCAACTCGTCGTTGCAGCGACACAGATCGTCTATCTCGATATTCCCGATCATTCCGCCGTAGACCTTGCCGTGGAGCAGGCGAATGCCGATCCGCGCAATCGCCGTTTTGCCAGCCTGACAAATGCCGTGCTGCGTCGTTTGTCGCGAGAGAAGGAGGATCTTCTTCGAATCGCTGCCGAAACGACCCCGTCCCTTCCGGACTGGTACATGGCGCGGCTCGTCTCGACCTATGGACAGGAGCATGCCAAGCGCATTGCAGACGCGCTTCTTGAGCCGGCTGCCATCGACATCACGGTAAAGTCCGATCCGGACGCGTGGGCGCAACGGCTTGGCGGAATTGTGCTTCCGACCGGTAGTGTTCGGCTCGCATCGTTTCAGGGCGCCGTCTCGGCACTTGAAGGGTTCGACGATGGCGAATGGTGGGTGCAGGATGCTGCAGCCTCGCTGCCGGCGCGACTCTTCGGCGATATCAGCGGCAAGCGCGTCGTGGATCTCTGTGCGGCCCCTGGCGGCAAGACGGCGCAGCTGATCCGCGCAGGTGCCCAAGTCACAGCGCTCGACCAGTCTGCCAGCCGGCTGAAGCGGCTGAACGCCAATCTCGAACGTCTTGGCCTTGAGGCCGAGACGGTCGAGTGCAACATGGCGGACTTCCGGCCGGAGACGCTCTTCGATGCAGCCCTGCTCGATGCGCCTTGCTCCTCGACGGGCACGATCCGCCGCCACCCGGATGTTCCCTATACCAAGGGTCCGGAGGACATCACCAAGCTGGCGGGATTGCAGGAACGGCTGCTGCGGCATGCTCTCACTGTGGTCAAGCCCGGTGGCCTCGTGGTCTTCTCCAACTGCTCGCTGGATCCGGCAGAAGGCGAAGCCATGGTGGCGCGCGTCGTTGCGAATGCGGCATGCGAGCGTGTTCCGGTCGATCCCGCGGCTTTTCCCGGTCTCGAAGACGCAATAACGCCTCTCGGAGAATTGCGAACCACGCCCGCCATGCTCGCCGCCCGGCCGGGATTTGCCGGAGGGCTGGACGGCTTTTATGCCACAGTCCTGCGTAGATCGTTGTAAGGAAAGAGTTTCCATACCTTGACCGCTTGTGTTCCCTCGGTCATCCCCTGATGCTGACCGCGAAACACAACATCGTGTCTTCGATCATGAACATTCCGGCGTGCCGCCGGAATGGGGTAGGGCTTCATTTCATTCATGCGGATGTCGGACAGTCGACGGCTGATCACTCTCTACACACGGGAAGCGTGGTGGCGCCTGTCGCGCCGCCTCGTGCTCGGTCGCATGTCGTTCATCCGCTTCTCCGGCACGACGCCCGACAGGCTGATCGTCGCGCCAACGGACCTCCGGGTTATCGACCCGCATGTCGCCAGCGAAATCGTTGCAGGCCGGTTTCCGCTTGCCGGTCGTATCCTTGAAACGGACGGCGAATCACCATTCGAGGTCGATCTTCCCTCTCGTGAGTTCGCCGTCCGGCTGCACACGTTCAGCTGGGCGCGGCATATCCGGGCGCTGACGGAGGAAGATGATCTTTCCCGCGTGCGCCAGCTCGTCAGCCGTTGGTTGGCCACCCACGGGCGCGGCATCAAGGGCATCGCCTGGGAGCCGGATGTCGCAGCGCAGCGATTGATTGCCTGGCTGTCGCATTCGCCTGTGATCCTGAAACAGGCGGATCACGTCTTCTATCGCCGCTTCCTGAAGAGCCTCGCCATGCATGTGCGCTACCTCAGGCATGTTGCCAATGCGGTGCCGGATGGAGAGGGACGGCTGCGGGTTCGGGTTGCGATCGCTTTCGCCACGGTGTCCATGCCTGCTTCGGGTTCGGCCATTCGTCGGGCGGCCGGCCATCTCGACGACGAACTCGATCGCCAGATCCTTCCCGATGGCGGTCATGCCTCGCGCAATCCGCGCGTCGCGCTCGATCTTCTTCTCGACCTGCTTCCGCTGCGCCAGACCTATGTCAATCTCGGTCACGACGTTCCGGTCAAGCTGATCCCGTCCATCGACCGCATGTTTCCGGCCCTGCGCTTCTTTCGTCACCAGGGCGGAGAGCTCGCGCTTTTCAATGGAGCGACGTCGGCGCAAGCGAACGAGCTGATGTCTGTTCTGCGCTACGACGAAACGGCCGGTCAGCCGTTCAAGGGGCTGCCGGACAGCCAATACGAGCGGCTGGCGGCGAAGGACGTCGTTGTGATCATGGATACCGGCTGTCCTCTATCGGCTCCCCTTTCGCGAGAGGCGCATGCCGGCTGCCTCTCCTTCGAGCTTTCTTCCGGTCGTCATCGGTTTATCATCAACTCCGGCGCACCGCGTTTTGCAGGCGACCGGTTTCGCCAGATGGCCCGGGTCACGGCAGCGCACTCCACTGTCACCATCGAGGATCGCTCATCGGCCCGGCTTTCGACGTCGCGCTTTCTCGGGCCGATCATCACCGGCGGCGTGACGGAGGTTTCCGTGACGCATTCGCCCGGGGAAGGCGGCGACAGCGTGGTCGCGCGCCATAACGGTTATGCCGGCGCCTTCAACCTGATGCATGAGAGGGATCTGAGCCTCAATGCCGCGGGCACGACCTTGCGCGGCCGTGACCGGCTGGTGACGGAGGACGGTGTCGATCCCGACCCGTCCCATACCGCGATGGCGGTTGCACGTTTTCACATCCATCCCGCCATCAGTCTGCGCCAGGGGGATCCGCACGAGGTCAGGCTGGTCGCGCCGGACGGTGACAGCTGGGTGCTGACCTGCCGCGATGGCGAGATCGCGGTGGAAGAGGATATTTTCTTCGCCGACCCGTCCGGGCTGCGGAAAACGCAGATGCTGACGATCGGTTTCTCTGCCGGACAGCAGCCCGAAATCCAGTGGATTTTTTCCCGCCGGACGTGATGCCTTTCCGAGAAAGCAAGCGACGCTCCCATATTCGGGCGAAATGACCGTTGGCGACTGGCTCGTACTGTTCCTTCCCGGCGTCAGCTGTGCTAACGGCAGCGGCATCCGGCCGGCCGGGCTTTCGAATGCCCCACCGGCTTCCTGCTCGCCCTCTTCCTTGCCCCTTCCCTGCCAGGAGCCTCCCATGGCCGTTGCCTCCAAGAACATTCCCGCCCCCGATCGCGTTGCCCTGCGCACAGCCCTTCTCTCGGTGTCCGACAAGAGCGGCATCGTCGAGTTTGCCCGTGCGCTGCACGAAAAGGGTGTGGCGCTCGTTTCGACCGGCGGCACGCACAAGACGCTGTCGGAGGCCGGCCTGCCGGTGCGCGACGTGTCCGAGCTGACCGGGTTTCCCGAAGTCATGGACGGCCGCGTAAAGACATTGCATCCCGGCGTGCATGGCGGTCTGCTGGCAATTCGTGACGATGCCGAACACGTTGGGGCCATGGAGACCCATGGGATCGCTGCGATCGATCTCGCTGTTATCAATCTCTATCCGTTCGAGGACGTCCGTGCCAAAGGCGGGGACTACGCAACGACAGTCGAGAACATCGATATCGGCGGTCCGGCCATGATCCGCGCGGCCGCGAAGAACCACGCTTATGTCACCGTCATCACCGATCCCGCCGACTACGAGACGCTGATCGCCCAGCTTGGCGACGATGCAGCAACGACATTCGCCTTCCGGCGCCAGACGGCCGCCAAGGCCTATGCGCGGACGGCCGCTTACGACACGGCAATTTCGGGATGGTTTGCCGAAGTGCTGGACACGCCGATGCCGCGGCATCGTGCGATCGGCGGCGTGCTGAAGGAAGAGATGCGTTACGGCGAGAATCCGCACCAGAAGGCGGCTTTCTACGTTACCGGCGAGAACCGCCCCGGCGTTGCCACAGCGACCCTGTTGCAGGGCAAGCAGCTCTCCTACAACAACATCAACGACACCGATGCAGCCTTCGAACTGGTGGCCGAGTTTCCGCCCGAAACGGCGCCTGCCTGTGCCATCATCAAGCATGCCAACCCCTGCGGTGTGGCGACGGCAACGACGCTCGTGGATGCCTATCGGCGTGCGCTCGCCTGCGACAGCACGTCGGCCTTCGGCGGCATCATCGCGCTGAACCAGGAACTGGATGGCGCAACGGCGGAAGAGATCGTGAAGCTCTTCACCGAGGTCATCATCGCGCCTGCGGTCAGCGACGAGGCGAGAGCGATCATCGCGCGCAAGGCTAATCTGCGCCTGCTCGTTACCGGCGCCCTGCCCGACCCGCGTCTTCCCGGCCTGTCCGCGAAGACCGTCGCCGGGGGACTTCTGGTGCAGACGCGTGACAACGGCATGGTCGAGGATCTCGACCTCAAGGTCGTCACCCGTCGCGCTCCGACGGCGCAGGAACTCATCGACATGAAGTTCGCCTTCAAGGTCGCAAAGCACGTGAAGTCGAACGCCGTCGTTTATGCCAAGGATGGCCAGACGGTCGGTATCGGTGCCGGGCAGATGAGCCGCGTCGATTCCGTCCGTATCGCCGCAATCAAGGCTGAAGAGGCCGCGCGTGCGCTCGGGCTGGAAAAGCCGCTGACGATCGGGTCGGCCGTCGCTTCGGAGGCCTTTCTGCCATTTGCCGATGGTCTTTTGTCCGCCGTTGCAGCCGGCGCAACCGCCGTCATCCAGCCGGGTGGCTCCATGCGGGATGAGGAAGTGATCGCCGCGGCTGACGAGGCGGGTGTGGCAATGGTCTTCACGGGCATGCGCCACTTCCGCCACTAGCAGTAGATACGAAAAAGCTACCCTGTCCGGTCGCCCTTGTCGGCCGGATAGGGGGTCGTCAGGAGGATCAGGAGCCCGATGACGAGGAACGCGATCAGCGCCATCATCCCGATGCGCGCGGAACCCGTGGCGAGCGTCAGGGTCGCAACGCTGGCCGGCGCCAGAAACGAGGTTGCCCGACCCGACAGAGCGTAGAGGCCGAAATAGCGGCCGGCCTCTTCCGGTTCCACACTGCGGGCAAGGTACGAGCGGGCGGAGGCTTGCACCGGGCCGAATGCGATGCCGACAAGCAGGCCGAAAAGGATATAGGCTTTCTCCGCCGCCGTGCCGAACAGACAGTTGCTATCGGCGGTTGAGAGTTGCACGAGCCCGAACAGCGTAAAGCCGGGCCCTGTCGAGACGATGCCGATGGTGGCGACGATCAGGCTCAGCAGGCTGAGAACGACGATGGTCTTTGAGCCAAGCGCCGTATCGAGCTTGCTGGCAAACAGGCACCCGCCAATCGCCACGACGTTGAGAATGATGCCGTAGAGCCCAAGCTCAAGCGTCCGCCATGCGAACATGCCCGCCGCAAACGTCCCACCCAAAGCCAGAAGGCCGTTGACGCCGTCCTGAAAGATCATCCGGGCGATCAGAAACGTCAGGATGCCGCGCCGTTGCCGCAGGCCGAGGACCGTGCTTTTCAGGTCGGCAAGTCCCTCTGCAATCGCACGCCTTGCCGGTGTCGTCGTTTTCGGTGCGTCCGGTGTGAACAGGAACATCGGGAGGATGAACAGCGCATACCAAAGGGCCGCCAATGGTCCGGTGATGCGGGCATCAGCGCCGGTTGCTGGATCGAGGCCGAAGAGCGGGGCAATGCCGAGCGCCGTCAGTCCCGTCTCCGGACTGCCGGCTAAGAGAGCAACGACCGCGATCAGCACGATCATGCCCCCGAGATAGCCGATGCCCCAGGCGATGTTGGAGATACGGCCAGTGTCTTCCGGCGGCACCAGCCGCGGCATCATGCTGTCGTTGAAGACGATGGAAAACTCGGCTGCGATCGATGCGAGCACGATGCAGATGAAGGGCAGGACCAGCGGCGAGCCCGGCACCGCGAACCAGAGGGCCGACAGGGCCGAAATCTTGATGATCGCGAAGCCGGCAATCCAGGGCTTTCGTGCGCCCGTTGCGTCTGCCAGGGAGCCGAGGATCGGCGACATCACGGCGATGACGATGCCGGAAACGGTGAGCGTATAGCCCCACATTGCCTGTCCCGCTGCCGGATTGTCCGTCAGGCGGGAGACGAAGTAGGGGCCGAAGATGAAGGTGATGACGACGGTGAAGAAGGGCTGCGCCGCCAGATCGAACAGCATCCAGCCCCAGAGGCCGGCGCGGGCAACCTTGCCCCCGCCTGCCAGGTCCCGGCTTGCGCGTTCTCCCTCCACCGTTCCGGCCATCAGCCGGCCCGGTCTTCGGCGAGATCGCTCAGCAGGCCCGCCGCCACGGTGATCTTCGCAAGCGTCGTCTCTCCCTTCTCGGTCATCTGGGCCAGCTGCGTCACGACGCGGTTGAAGCGGTCGGCGTCTCCTTCCTGCCAGGCGATGACCGGTTCCTTCTCGCCCTTGCGCTGGGTCAGGGCGGCGATGGTGATGGCGCGGCGGGCGTCGGCGATATCGCTGACGCTGCGGGCGAGCGCCATCGCCTCATAGGGGTCGGTGGTGATGATACGCTCGGCCGAGGCCAGAAGCCGGCCGACCTTGAGGCTCTGCGTCACCGCGAAATAGCTCTGTGCCGTACGGGCAAGCGATGTTCCCGCAACCGACGAGATCTGCATGATCTCCGGCACGAGCGTGATGAGAAACAGCCGCGCGATGTCCTGCGCGAGCGCTTCCGGAACACCCTTTTCGACAAGGGCTGCGGCGCGGGCCTCGATCTCTGCGACCGCCTCGTCCGGCACGGCGCCGTGTGCGGCCGTGGTCAACTTCTCCAGCGCCTTGCGCAGCTTGTCGATCGCCTGCCCGAGAGGGCCGGTGCTGGCTCGGGTCCGAAGCGTGCGCTCGGTGACGATCGCGAAGATGCGGCCGACATCCTGATAGAGCTCGTTCTGGACAGAGCCGGGCACCACATTGTCGAGAGCATCGATCGCACGGTAAAGGCGCGGCAGGTCATAGCCGTCGCGCGTCAGCACGGCGGCCTTGACCACATCGGCCGGCAGAAAGCCCGTCTGGTCGATCATGGTCGAAACGAAAGCCGGACCGCCGCGGTTGATCACGTCGTTGCAGAGCAGTGTGGCGATGATCTCGCGCCGGAGGCGGTGGGTCTCGATATCTCCCTGATGCGCCTTCTGCATCTTGCCCGGGAAGTAGCCGATCAGCGTTTCATGGAAATAGGGATCGTCCGGGAGATCGCTATCGACGATCTCGTCAAAGAGCACGATCTTGGCATAGGAGAGCAGCACGCCGATCTCGGCCCGGGTCAGCGCCTTGCCGGACTGGTAGCGCTCGCTGAGCGCGCTGTCGTTGGGCAGAACCTCTACCTTGCGGTTCAGCAGTCCTTCCGCCTCAAGCCGCGTCATGAGGCGAGCGAGCGACGTGCGGTTGGCAGCACCCTGCATCTCGGTCAGCGAGATGGCGAGCGATTGCTGGTAGTTGTTATTGAGAACCAGAGACGCGACCTCGTCCGTCATCGAGGCCAGCAGCGTGTTGCGCTTGTCGCGTGTCAGGCGGCCGTCGCGCATGGCGGACGCCAGCGCGATCTTGATATTGACCTCGACGTCGGACGAGTTGACGCCGGCCGAATTGTCGATGGCGTCGGAATTGCAGCGGCCGCCGGCAAGACCGAAGGCGATGCGGCCGCGTTGCGTGACGCCGAGATTGGCGCCCTCCCCGATGACGCGCGCGCCGACCTCGTCCGCCGTGATGCGGATCGGGTCGTTCGCGCGGTCGCCGACATCGGCGTCGTTCTCGGTCGGGCCACGCACATAGGTGCCGATGCCGCCGAACCAGAGCAGGTCGACACGCGCCTTCAGGATGGCCGTCAGGATCTCGAACGGCGTCGCCTGTGTTTTCTCAAGCCCGATGGCGGCTGCCGCTTCCGGGGTCAGCTTCACCGATTTCTCGGTCCGCGGAATGATCATGCCACCCTTCGACAGGACGGAGCGGTCATAATCCTGCCAGCTCGAGCGTGGCAGCGCGAACAGCCGCTCGCGCTCGGCAAAGGATGCCGCAATGTCGGGGTCGGGATCGATGATGATGTCGCGGTGGTCGAAGGCGCCGATGAGGCGGATCTGGCGCGACAGCAGCATGCCGTTGCCGAACACGTCGCCGGACATGTCGCCGACGCCCACGACGCTGAACGGCGTCGTCTGGATATCGATGTTCATCTCGCGGAAGTGGCGCTTGACCGTTTCCCAGGCGCCGCGCGCCGTGATGCCCATTTTCTTGTGGTCGTAGCCGGCGGAGCCGCCGGAGGCGAAGGCATCGTCGAGCCAGAAGCCGGCGTCCTGCGCAAGCCCGTTGGCGGTGTCGGAGAAGGTGGCCGTGCCCTTGTCGGCGGCGACGACGAAATACGGATCGTCACCATCCAGCCGCAATGTATTCGCCGGGGGTACGATCTCCTGATCGACGATGTTGTCGGTAATCGACAGCATCGTGCGGATATAGGTCTTGTAGGCCTCGGTGCCGACGCGGAAGATCTCGTCGCGCGTGCCGCCGGTCGGCAGAAGCTTCGGAAAGAAGCCGCCCTTGGCGCCGACGGGCACGATCACGGCATTCTTGACCTGCTGCGCCTTCACCAGCCCGAGCACTTCGGTGCGATAGTCCTGTGCCCGGTCCGACCAGCGCAGGCCGCCACGGGCCACCTTGCCGAAGCGCAGATGGACACCCTCGACCTCGACGCCATAGACGAAGATCTCGCGGAAGGGCCGCGGTTCCGGCAGGCCGTCGAGGAGCTTCGGATCGAACTTGAACGCGAGCATGATACGCGGTTCGCCCGCTTCGTCGCGCTGGAAATAATTGGTGCGCAACGTCGAGAGAACGGCGTTCATCATGCGTCGGAGAATACGGTCCTCGTCGAGGCTGGGAACGGCGTTCAGCGCCTCTTCGAGGCTCGTCTGAAGGCTGGACACCGCGCCTGTTCGCGCCTTTTCCTCTGTCGTCGGATCCATGCGCGCCACGAAGAGCCGGAAGATGTCGGCAGAGATCGCGGGATATTTGTTCAGCGTTTCCGCAATCAGCCCCTGAGAATAGGGAATTCCGGCCTGACGGAGATAGCGCGCATAGGCGCGCAGGACCGTGACGTCACGCGCATTGAGGCCGGCAAGCAGGATCAGCCGGTTGAAGGCGTCGTCCTCGATCTTGCCGGTCCAGGCGGAGAGGAAGGCTTCTTCAAGCAGCGGGCCCATGGACGAGATGTCGAGCGTCTTTCCATCGCGGTGGATCAGCTCCATGTCGTGGAGAACCACAAGCCGCTCGCCTCTCGCATCGGAAACGTCGAGGTCGTGGGTCTGCTCGCTGATGACCCGGAAGCCGAGATTTTCGAGCAGAGGCACGCGCTGGGACAGCGAGACCGCGTGATCGGCATGGAAGATCTTCAGCTCGAGACGATCCGCGTTCGACGTGTCCTCCCCGGCCGTTTCGGATGGCGCATCCGGTGCCAAATGCGGCCTATGGCGCTCGTAGAAGGCGATGCGGATCGGGTCGTCCGTTCGCACGGCAGCGATATCGGGCAGGTCGGCATAGGCCTCCGCAGGGGTGAAGGCTGCCTGATAGCCTTCGTTCACGCTTAGCGATACGCCGTCGCGGCGGGCCAGCAGATGGAAACGATCGGACCAGCGCGTGACGATCTCGCGCACGGCATCTTCCAGCGTGCTCTGGGCGACCTGAGGCGTCGTGCCGCCGGAACGGCCTATGATGAAGTGAACGCGGGCGAGCCCGCCGGCCGGAAAGGCCGGATAATAGGCAGAAACCCGTCCTTCATACACATCTTTGAAGACATTGCCGATGCGCTCGCGCACGCGGGAGTCATACTGTTCGCGCGGCACATAGACGATGATCGAGACGAAGCGATCGAAGCGGTCGATGCGCGGCAGAACGCGGACGCGCGGACGATCGGCGAGCTCGTTGATTTGCTCGCAGAATGTCTGTAACTCCTCGACGTCGATCTGAAACAGGTCGTCGCGGGGGTAGGATTCGAGCGTGTTGATCAGCATCTTGCCCGAGTGGCCGTGCGGATCGAAGCCGAAGTGCTCGATGACACGCCGCACTTTCAGTCGCAGCAACGGGATGTCGGAGGCCGAGCGTGTATAGGCCGTGGAGGTGAAAAGACCGACCACCCGCAGCTCGCCGATCACCTTGCCCTCTGCATCGAAGCGCTTGATGCCGATGTAATCCATATAGGCGCGGCGGTGGACGACGGCTTTCGTGTTCGCCTTGGTGACGATCAGGAAATCGGGACCCTGCAGGAAGGCGAGAATTTCAGGCGTGGTGACCACGGCGTCATGACCCTGCCGCAGGACGCGGACATTCGGATCGGAGAGGATGCCGAGGCCATGACCGGTGCCGCGATCGAGCGTCGCTTTCTCGCCATCGCCGGAATAGCTGTATTCGCGCATGCCGAGGAAGGTGAAGTTGTCGTCGCGCAGCCATTTCAGGAAGGCGAGCGCCTCCTTCCGGTCGGCGTCGCGGTCGCTTGCCGTCTGTTCTTCCAGTTCGCTCATGGCTTCGCCAAGGAGCGCCTTCATCGGCTCCCAGTCGCCGACGGCCTGGTGAACCTGAGCAAGGACGGTCTCGATCCCGGCAACCAGCGCTTTTGCTTCTTCGGGTACGAGATGACTGAGGTGGATCTGGATATGGCTGACACGATCGGCCGGATCGCTCTCCTCCTCGGGATCGAAGAGCACGGGCTCGGCACCCTTCGAAACCACGAGGATCGGGTGGACGGCGAGCGAAAGGTCGCGGTGGCGGCTCGTGACCTCGCCCATGATGGAGTCATAGAGGAAGGGCATGTTGCGGTCGGTCACGCAAAGGACGGAAACCGGCGCGCCGCCGGGCTTCACGCTCTCCAGATCCGTCACGGTCACGCGGGATGTGTCCCTCTTGCGAGCGGTCACTTCCCTGTAGGCATGGGCGGCGGCGGCGGCAAGCATGCTGGCGTCATAGGCGGCGATATCGTCGGGACTCGCGCGTCCAAAGAGGATGGCCGGCGACAGGAAGGGTTGGCCAAGGCGTTCCGCCGCCTGCTCGATCTCACCGATCAGCCGCGTTTTCTTCGGATGATGTCGTGTGCCCATGATGCTTCGTCCTCCAGCCGTTGTTTGGCCTGAACCTAGCAGAACAAATCGCTTTTGCGACCGCTAAGCCTGCCTGTTTCTGTCAAAGCGCCGATGGCGTCCTGTCGTACGGATCGGATACCGGGGTCGCCGGGATCAAACGTACATGCTCTCCTTCCATGTGCAGTTGACAGCAGCATGACCGTCGGGCGATCTGGCGACAGAGCCTTCGAGAGAAAGACCTGCTGCATGTCCGAGACCGCCGCCGGTGCCGTCATTGTCATCTCCAGCCATGTCATGCGGGGATCCGTTGGCAATCGGGCAGCCGTTTTCGCGCTGGAGACGCTGGGATTTACGGTATGGGCCGTACCGACCGTCATTATGCCCTGGCATCCCGGTCATGGACGCTCGACACGGATGGCGATCGATCCGGATACGTTCGATGCGATGCTTCGCGATCTCGCTGCATCTCCCTGGGTGGGAGAGGTCCGCGCCGTATTGTCCGGCTATCTCGGCAATGCGCAGCAGGTCGAGGCGGTGGCCCGGCTGGTCGAGGCGCTCAAGGAGCGCAACCCGCACCTTATCTATGCCTGCGACCCCGTCATTGGCGATCGCGGCGATCTCTACGTGCCGGAAGCGGTGGCCACGGGTATCCGGGACAGGCTGCTGCCGCTGGCGGGGCTCGCCACACCCAACCGGTTCGAGCTGTCGTGGCTCTCCAATGCTGCGCTCGACAGCAATGCGGCCATTCTGGATGCGGCGCTCGCGCTCGGGCCATCGCGCATGCTGGTCACGTCGGCGGTCGCGATGATGAACGGCAGCACCGGCAATCTTTACCTCTCCGGTCATCATGCCCTGCTTGCCGAGCATCGCCTGGTCGATAATCCGCCAAACGGGACGGGCGACCTGATGGCCGCGCTCTTTCTGGGGAGGCTGCTGGAAGGCCAGAGCGAGGAGAAGGCGTTGCAACTGGCGACTGCCAGCGTGTTCGAGATGGTCGCCCGCTCGGCGCGACGCGGCGCGGACGAGCTGACGCTGCAGCAGGACGCGCATTGCCTGACCGGACCGATGTCCCTGGTGCAGATGCGGCGACTGATGCATCCCGCGCAGACACGAAAGCGCTGATGCTCAACCTGCGCACGTGGTCTTCGTGCCCGTGGCGGCGCGAATTAACCCAGCTCGCCGCGTTACTCTTGCCTCTTCGGGCAAACGGCGCTTAAACACGGGACAGCAAAAAGGGCACAGGCACATGTATCAATTTCCAGAGCACCTTCTCGGCGGTTATCAGAAGTTCATGAGCGGCCGGTTTTCCGAGCAGCAGGCGCGTTACAAGACGCTGGCTGAAGCCGGACAGCAGCCGAAAACGCTGATTGTCGCCTGTTGCGACTCCCGCGCCGCGCCGGAAACCATCTTCGACAGCGGGCCGGGCGAACTTTTCGTGGTGCGCAACGTCGCCAACATGGTTCCGCCTTACGAGCCCGATGGCCAGTATCATTCGACCTCGGCGGCGCTGGAATTCGCGGTCCAGTCGCTGCGCGTCAAGGACATCGTGGTTATGGGTCACGGCCGCTGCGGCGGTATCAAGGCGGTGCTCGACAGCAGCGCCGAGCCTTTGTCGCCTGGCGACTTCATCGGCAAATGGATGAACTTGCTGAAGCCCGCGGCCGAGCAGATCGCAGGCAATGACATCATGACGGCGGCAGAGCGTCAGCGCGCGATGGAGCATGTGTCGATCCGCAATTCCATCGTCAACCTGCGCACGTTCCCCTGCGTCCAGATCCTCGAGCAGCGCGGCAAGCTGCAGCTGCACGGTGCCTGGTTCGATATTTCGACCGGTGAACTGTGGGTGATGGATCCGAAGTCGGGTGATTTCGCTAGGCCTGGAACCTGATCACGCATTCTGGATCGACACGATAAAAGGCTGCATGGTTGACCATCGCAGCCTTTTTCATGCTTCTGCGTGAGCCGCATACGAAAAAGCCCCGGAACGCATCGGCGCCGGGGCTCGTCCGTCAGAAAAATCCGATAATGTCAGCCGTCGATGTCGGCAGCGATCTGGGCGATGGCCTGCTGGTAGACGCTGGCTGCGTTCCAACCCTGAATGGCGCCGAAATTGGCCTGGCCTGGCTGATAGCCGCCACCTGCCCGCCAGCCGTGGCCGCGCAGGAAGTTTGCCGTGGAGGCCAGCGCATCGGCCTTGGAGCGAACCATGTCGACATGGCCGTTGCCATCGCCATCGACGCCGTACTTCACGACGTTTGCAGGAAGAAACTGCGTCTGCCCGATTTCGCCATGGGCGGCGCCACGGGCATCCGTGGACAGATCGCCGCGCTGGACGAGCGTCAGGGCCGCATAAAGCTGATCGGTGAAATAGTCCGAACGACGGCAGTCATAAGCGAGTGTCGATACGGCCGAGAGCGTGTGCTCCTTGCCCAAGAAGCCGCCGAATCCGGTTTCCATGCCCCAGATCGCGATCAGCGGGCCGGCCGGCACGCCGTAGCGCTGTTCGATAGAGGAAAAGAGAGCCGCGTTCTGGGCCTTCATTTTCTTGCCACGCGATATGATGGCAGCGCCACCGCGTTTTTTCATGAACTCGTTCAGCGAGAGCTTGAAGCTTTTCTGACCGCGATCGGCGCGAATGGTGGCCGCGTTGTACTTTACGTTGGCGAAGGCGCGGTCGAGGACGGCGGGGCTGATGCGGCCGGAGGCCTCCTGCTTGAAGTCCTGAACCCAGGCGTCGAAGCCGGCAGACGTGTTGCCACAGCTGGCAGCAAATGCCGCCTGCGGTGCGAGGGCGGCTAGCGCAAGGCCTGCCAGTGCGAACGTCTTCTTCAGCATAAAAAACCCCGTAGCCCTGCTTCTGATGGTCGACAACCTTGCCGTCTGGCAGAGGCAGCGCCTTGATGTTTCACGTGAATCCGTCCGTGAGCGTCCGTCTTCAAATTTTCGGTAACCCGCCATTCCTGTCCCGGCGGCGGATTACCTCGTCTCTCTGCCGTCTATCAGGCAGCCTGCTTCTTGGCCGTGATCAGCCCGCGGGCGACCAGCAGTTCCGCGATCTGGATCGCATTGAGAGCCGCGCCCTTGCGTAAGTTATCGGACACAACCCAGATGTTCAGGCCGTTTTCGACCGTCGCATCTTCACGAATGCGTGAAATATAGGTCGCGTCTTCACCAGCGCTTTCGTAAGGCGTGATGTACCCTCCATTTTCGTGCTTGTCGATGACAAGGCAACCGGGAGCTTCGCGCAGAATGTCGCGGGCCTGATCGGCGGTGATCTCGTTCTCGAATTCAATGTTGACCGACTCCGAGTGGCCGATGAAGACAGGAACGCGCACGGCCGTGCAGGTGACCTTGATCTTCGGGTCGAGCATCTTCTTGGTCTCGGCCAGAACCTTCCACTCTTCCTTCGTGTAGCCGTCTTCCATGAAGCTATCGATGTGCGGAATGACGTTGAAGGCGATGCGCTTGGTGAACTTCTTGCTCTCGACCGGATCGGCGACGAAGACGGCGCGTGTCTGGTTGAAGAGCTCGTCCATGCCGTCCTTGCCCGCACCGGAAACCGACTGGTAGGTCGAAACGACGACGCGCTTGATCTTTGCGAAGTCGTGCAGCGGCTTCAGTGCGACGACGAGCTGCGCCGTGGAGCAATTCGGGTTGGCAATGATGTTGCGCTTGGTGAACTGGGTGATTGCATCGGGGTTCACTTCCGGCACGATCAGCGGCACGTCGGCATCATAGCGCCATGCCGAGGAATTATCGATGACCACGCAGCCTTGCGCGGCGATCTTCGGAGAATACTTGAGCGAGACCGCGCCGCCGGCCGACATCAGGCAAATGTCGGTGTCGGAGAAGTCGTAGTTTTCGAGGTTCTTCACCTTCAGCGTCTTGTCGCCAAAGGACACTTCGGTGCCGTGCGAACGGGCAGAGGCGAGCGCCACGACCTCATCGACGGGGAAGCCTCGTTCGGAAAGAATGTTGAGCATTTCGCGCCCGACATTGCCGGTGGCGCCTGCTACGGCGATCTTGAAACCCATTGTCTTGCTCTCTTTCTCTTCTCTCCGCGGAAGCTGGGGGAGAAACCCGGATCGCCTGCGGCGCGGGCTTCGCGTCCCCGGCCGTGCCGGGGAGAGAGCGGTGGGCCAGAGACGTCAGACGGTTTTCGTCGTCGTTTTGGCCGTGTTTGTGAAAAGTGCGGACATGGGTTCTGGCGCTCTCGCCGAAGCAAGACCGTTTGCGCAGCCGATGATGGACATTCGACGAAGCATGAACCCTTCCCTTTCCGCTGCTGCTCATATTCATTCCAGCGGTAAAGTCAAGGTTTTTCACGGGTGTTGGCAACGGGCCCGAAAAGTCGGCTCCCGTAAGTCTGTCCTTAGACGAAAGTCATAATCCCAAAGCATCCCTGCCCGTTCCGCAAGCAATCTGGCATTCTTGCCCATCGGTGTATCCCGCAAGCCGATCGAGGAGGATCGGTGGGATGCATGCGTTGATTTTGGGAGGACGAAGAGAATGGCAAATGTGACATCCGTGGGCCGGACGAAGGCCGCACCGATGACCGGGGAGGAGCGTAAGGTCATCTTCGCATCCTCGCTCGGCACCGTGTTCGAGTGGTATGACTTCTATCTCTACGGCTCGCTCGCCGTCTATATCGGCGCGACCTTCTTCAGCCAGTACCCGGAGACGACGCGCAACATCTTCGCGCTGCTCGCCTTCGCCGCCGGCTTTCTCGTGCGGCCCTTCGGCGCTCTCGTCTTCGGGCGGTTGGGCGATCTCGTCGGGCGCAAATATACCTTCCTCGTCACCATTCTCATCATGGGCCTTTCGACATTCCTCGTCGGCATCCTGCCGGGGGCTGCCTCCATCGGCATTGCTGCGCCGATCATCCTGATCATCCTGCGCATGCTGCAGGGTCTGGCGCTCGGTGGCGAATACGGGGGTGCTGCGACCTATGTGGCCGAACATGCGCCACATGGTCGGCGCGGCTATTTCACGTCCTGGATCCAGACCACCGCGACCCTTGGCCTGTTCCTGTCGCTTCTGGTCATCCTCGGCGTCCAGTTTGCGGTGGGCAAGGAAGCCTTTGCGGCCTGGGGCTGGCGCATCCCGTTCCTCGTCTCTGTCGTTCTTCTCGGTGTCTCCGTGTGGATTCGCGTGAAGATGAACGAATCGCCGGCTTTCAAGAAGATGAAGGCGGAGGGCAAGACGTCGAAGGCGCCGCTGAAGGAAGCGTTCGGCACGTGGAAGAACGCCAAGATCGGCATTCTCGCGCTGTTCGGCGCCACCATGGGTCAGGCCGTCGTGTGGTATTGCGGACAATTCTACGCGCTGTTCTTCCTGCAGAATATCCTGAAGGTGGACGGACAGTCCGCCAACATCATGGTGGCCATATCGCTTCTCGTCGGCACGAGCTTCTTCGTCATCTTCGGCCTGCTCTCCGACAGGATCGGCCGCAAGCCGATCATCATGGCGGGGCTGCTGCTTGCCATGCTGACATATTTCCCGCTGTTCAAAGCCATGACCTGGACCGCAAACCCGGCGCTGGCAGAAGCGCAGGCGACTGTCCGCGCGACGGTAACGGCCGATCCGGCAGATTGCACCTTCCAGTTCAATCCGACGGGCACGGCGAAATTCACGACGTCCTGCGACGTGGCCACTGCCTTTCTGACGCGCAACTCCGTGCCTTACGATATCGTTTCCGGCCCGGCGGGCCAGCCTGCCGCCGTCAAGATCGGTGACGCGACAGTGCCGAGCTACGATACGGTGGCTGCCGGTGCGGATGCCAAGGCGAAGGCTTCAGCGTTCGAGAAGGGCATCAATATGGCGCTGCACGATGCGGGCTACCCGCTTCAGCGGGGGGCGGCAAAGGTGCCGGACAGCAAGCTCGACGGCTTCGTCGCAGCCAACCCGGAACTGTCGCTCGATCCGGCAACGGTGCGCGCCTCGGCGCCTGCCACGATGACGGCCGACGAACTGGTGGCCGCCAAGCTGCTGACGGCCGATGAAGCCGCCGGCGTTACCTCCATGCCGGTCTACACGGTGGCGAATGGCGGGACCTATTCGATGGTCGCCGATCCGCAGCAGGTTAACTGGATCGGCACCATCGCCATCCTGACCGTTCTCGTCATCTACGTGACCATGGTCTACGGTCCGATCGCCGCCCTGCTGGTCGAACTGTTCCCGACCCGCATCCGGTACTCCGGCATGTCCCTGCCCTACCACATCGGCAATGGCTGGTTCGGCGGCCTGCTTCCGGCCATGGCCTTTGCAATGAGCGCAGCCAAGGGCGACATCTATTACGGCCTCTGGTACCCGATCATCTTTGCAGGCATCACGCTGGTCATCGGCCTTCTGTTTCTGCCGGAAACGAAGGACCGCGACATCCACGCCATGGATTGAGCGAGACCCTCATCGGCAAGACATGAACCCGGCGAGCCCACTCGCCGGGTTTCTTCGTCAGACGTTTTCCTGGTTCGCGAACTGCGTCTTCGGCCTTGGCCAGCCCTTGTCGTCGAGCCGGAAGACACAGTTCTGACGGGCGAAGAGGAAGGCGATCATCAGGGCGCTCCAGAGACCGACGAGCAGGCCGGCGGCCACGTCGCTCGGATAATGCGCCCCGACGACCACACGGGTGACGCCGATGGTGAGCGCGCCCAGCGCAAAGAGGATCCGCAAACGCGGGGCCAGCATGGCAAAAGCCCCGAAGAAGGAGCCGACGGCTGCGGAGTGGCCGGAGGGGAAGCTCTGGAACAGCCATTCCGAGGCGAAGGGCGTCAGGCTATAGGCGCCAAGGTCGGAGAAGGCCTCCGGCCGGGCGCGGCCGATGAAGAATTTGAGAATGTGCACCACGGCGCTCGCGGTGCCGATCGTTACGAGGAAATAAAGCGACAGACGTCGCGCCGCCCTCGCCTTCTCGGCAAAGCCGTGGCTGCTGACGACGCGTGCAAGGATATAGGCAATGATGACCAGCGTCGCGGAGCCGTAGATCATCCAGGCGAAGGTGCCGAAATCCGTGATGCGCGCGTTGAAGGCGACGAAGGGTTCCGGTAGCGCCTGCGCCGATTGCGACAGGCGCGGATCGAACGGAACCAGTGCGACGACGAGGGCGACGGCGCTGAGCAGCAGCCAGACGGAAGAGGAGATCGGCCTTTTCATGATGTTCCTTGTCTGTCTCCGTCTGAACGATCTTGCGGAAAGTGTTTTCGCGTTTGCTGAAGTCAACCGTCAGACATGAAAATGCCCCGGTCTCCGAGGGGAGCCGGGGCATTTGGCGTGTTATTCAGGAATTTCAGGCTGAAAGTGCCTTGAATTCGGCCAGGATCGCGTCGCCCATTTCGGTGGTGCCGACCTGCCGCGCGCCGGGCGCCATGATGTCGCCGGTGCGGATGCCCTGATCGAGCACGTTGGCGATCGCCTTTTCCAGACGATCTGCTTCGGGGATCATGTTGAACGAGTAGCGCAGGCACATGGCAAAGGACGCGATCATCGCGATCGGGTTGGCAATGCCGCGGCCGGCGATGTCGGGGGCCGACCCATGAACGGGCTCATACATCGCCTTACGCTTGCCCGTGGTCTCGTCAGGCGCACCGAGCGAGGCGGAAGGCAGCATGCCCAGCGAGCCGGTGAGCATGGAGGCGACGTCCGAAAGCATGTCGCCGAACAGATTGTCGGTGACGATGACGTCGAACTGCTTGGGCTGGCGCACGAGCTGCATGCCACCGGCATCGGCCAGCATATGATCCAGCTGCACGTCGGAATATTTCTCCTTGTGCGTCGCGGTGACGACCTGGTTCCAGAGCACGCCGGACTTCATGACGTTGCGCTTTTCCATCGAGCAAACGCGGTTCGAGCGGGTGCGGGCGAGCTCGAAGGCGACGCCGGCGATGCGCTCGATCTCATAGGTGTCGTAGACCTGCGTGTCGATGCCGCGCTTCTGGCCGTTGCCGAGGTCGATGATCTCCTTCGGTTCGCCGAAATAGACGCCGCCCGTCAGCTCGCGCACGATGAGGATGTCGAGGCCTTCAACCAGCTCGGGCTTCAGCGACGACGCCGCCGAAAGCGCGGGATAGCAGATGGCGGGTCGCAGGTTGGCAAACAGCTGCATGTCCTTGCGCAGGCGCAGGAGGCCGGCTTCCGGGCGCGCTTCGTAGGGCACGTCGTCCCACTTGGGGCCACCGACGGCGCCGAAGAGCACGGCATCGGCTGCCATGGCCTTGGCCATGTCGGCGTCCGAGATGGCGGCACCATGGGCATCATAGGCCGAACCGCCGACGAGACCCGTCTCGGTGACGAAGCCTGCACCGGCCTCGGTGTTCATGTGCTCGATGATCTTGACGACCTCGGCCATGGCCTCCGGACCGATGCCGTCACCCGGCAGAAGAAAAAGTGTGCGCGTGGACAAGGAGGCCTCCCAATAGCTTTGACCGAACGGATTGCGGATATCCCGCGATGTGCCGGTTCTTTAGCGCATGTCGTGCGGCAGGAAAATGCCGCCTCGCCAAGAATAAGACCTGTCGTGTCAGGATTTGGCGAGAGCGACGGCAGAGAGACCGCCCAGCCAGTCGAGATAGCGGGCATAGGCTAAATGGAGAGCGATGCCGACGAGCACGAACAGGGTCCCGACCACCGGATCCTTGCCGGTGACGAACAGCAGGACCTGGCCGATCATAGCCAGGATCGTTCCGAAGATGAAGACGGGCAGGGAGTGGCGGCCGATCATGACCAGCGGATTGTCGAGACGCAGACGCGACAGACGATTGAACACCGGGGTGATGGCAAGGAGGTAACCGAGCGCGAGAACATGAAGAAGGCGGGTCAACGACAGGAAGGTCTTGTCGAAGCCGGTCAGGACCGCTGGCAGGCCATGAGAGAAATCGATGGACCACCAGGAGAACAGCACCCAGGCGAAGGAGACGCCGACGTAAAGGGCCGCGACCGAAACGAGAGCCGGGTGGCGCGGCAGAGAAAGGCCGGTGCGGCTGCGCATCATGGCGACGAGGCCGATGGCAAACAGGAACTGCCAGGAAAAGGGGTTCAGGAACCAGTAGTTATGATCGAGGAAGTTGATCGGCACGATGTGGAAAATGCCAGCGAGGAGCCAGACCAGTGCCGAGATGCCGATGAGGAGGGTGGGGCTGATCTTTTGCAGGAGCAGCATTCCGGGGAGCATCAGGAACACAACCGCATACATGGACAGGATATTGTTATAGCCGAACTGGTGACCGAGCAGGACCATGGCGACCACGCCCTGCTCCGTGTTGTCGACCATGGGGCGGATGTTGATCTCGCCGATCAGGTCCTGACGGTTGAAGTAGAGGGCGCCACCGGCGAAGATCGCGAGCGTGATGATGCTCGACATGATGTGGGCGATGTAGAGCGTGAAGGCACGGCGCCAGATGCGCAGGCTGAGCGCCAGCCGATTGCCGGGCAGGAACTTGCGCCCATAGGCAAGGCCCGCCGAGAGGCCGGAGATCAGCACGAAGGCTTCCGCCGAATCGGAGAAGCCGAAGTTCTTCGTCGTCAGATATTCGAGATACTGGCCCGGCACGTGGTTGATGAAGATCATCAACAGGCAGATGGCCCGGTAGGTATCCAGACGCGTATCGCGTTCGCCCGGAACGGCGACACGCGTTAAAGCCGGTGTCGGCGCTGGCGCGGACACCGGCTGCAGCAAGGGCGGCAGCAGGGCCGGAGACGCGGTGCGCAGCACCGGAGGTGTTTCTTGAAGCATTCGAGGTCTCATGCGGATCTTGGCGCCCCAGCCCCTCAACCTCGCCGATATCGTTCAGGCTCCTTGCAGACCGGCCCGGTCGAATCGGGCCGGTCTGCCATTGGTGGCTAGAGCAAAACGCCATCATGCGCGTTTTTTGTGACAGTCGTATCAACCGTAACTTCAAACGCATTATTCTCGTCGCCGTTGGCACCGCTGTCGTCATGGCCGTTTCTGGCCACGGCGATCTCGTGCACCTTGCCGTCGATGGTCAGCCGGGCTTTGAAGCCCTGCCACTCCGAAGGAAGTGCAGGATCGACGATCAGACGATCGCCTTCCTTTCGCAGGCCGAGGATGCCTTCCACGGCCACGCGGTAGAGCCATGCGGCCGAGCCGGTGTACCATGTCCAGCCGCCGCGGCCGGTCAGGTCGCCATGCCCGTAGACGTCGGCTGCGACGACATAGGGCTCGACCCGATAGACATTGGCGTCTTCGCGGTTCAGTGCATGCGTTACAGGGTTCAACATCTGGAAGGCTTTCCAGGCATCGTCGCCGCGCTTCAGGCGCGTCAGCGCCAGCACGACCCAGGTGGCCGCGTGGGTGTATTGCCCGCCGTTTTCCCGCACGCCGGGCGGGTAGGCCTTGATGTAGCCCGGGTCCTGCTCGGTGCCGGAAAGCGGCGGGGTGAACAGGCGGATCAGGCGGTGCTCGTCATCGGCAAGCTCCGCAAGCACCGCATCCATGGCCTGCGTGGCGCGGGCCGGATCGCCCTCGCCCGAAAGCACGCTCCAGGACTGTGCAATCGAGTCGATGCGGCATTCGTCCGACGTTGCCGAGCCGAGCGGCGTGCCGTCGTCATAATAGCCGCGGCGGTAGTGCGTGCCGTCCCAGCCTGCCGTTTCCAGCGCCTGCTTGAGGCGTTCGAGATGTGCGGTCCAGGCGGTGGCGCGGGCGTGATCGCCACGTGATTCCGCGATGCCCGTGAAGTCGCGCAAGGTGGATGCGAGGAACCATCCCAGCCAGACGCTGGTGCCGCGGCCCTCGATACCGACGCGGTTCATGCCGTCGTTCCAGTCCCCGCCGAGGATCAGCGGCAGGCCGTTTTCGCCGGTCCGCTTGATGGCAAGGTCGAGGGCCCGGGCGCAATGCTCATAGAGGCTTGCGGTGGTTTCCGAAACCTTCGGCTGGAAGAAGCTATCGTGCTGGCCGGGCTCGAGTGCCGCCCCCTCGATAAAGGGGATGATCTCGTCCAGAATGTCCGTCGTGCCGGTCACTTCGCAATAATGCTGCGTGGCATGGCCGAGCCAGACGACGTCGTCGGAGATCAGCGTACGCACGCCGGCCCCGGACCCCGGCAGCCACCAATGCAGTACGTCGCCTTCCGCAAACTGCCGCGCGGCAGCATTGAGGATCTGTGTCCGCGCCAGGTCCGGCCGGTGCACGATGAAGGCCAACGTATCCTGCAGCTGGTCGCGGAAGCCGAAGGCACCGCTTGCCTGGTAGAAGGCCGAGCGGGCGAGGATGCGGCAGCCGAGGCTCTGGTAGGGGAGCCAGCGGTTGACGAGGTTGTTGAACGCCTTGTCCGGTGTCTCGATTTCGAGAACCCCGGTGAAGGCTTCCCAGAAGGCGGTCGATGCCTCGAGCACCGTATCGAACATGTCGGCCCTGGCGGCTTCCAGATGTTCGAGCGCCTGTGCGCGATTGTCGCTGTCACCCATGTAGAAGACAATGTCGCGGGTTTCGCCCGGCTTCAGAGTGACGTCGAACGAGACTGCCGCGCAGGCATCGCCATCGATATCGGAGCTGCCGGAGAGCACATCGCCGTCGACCACAGCCTGCGGTGCGAGAATGCCACCCGTGCGGCCAAGGAACTCCCGGCGACTTGCGGTAAAGCTCGTCGGGGTTTCGCTAACGGCGAGGTAAGCGGTCCGCCCTGCGTAGTCGATGCTGTAGGGGTTGGTCGCCGACATCATTCCCGCAACCTCGTCATAATGGCTGACGACAAAGGGCGCGGTTCTCGCGCGGTTGTTGCCGAGGACCCATTCGACGTAGCCGTAGAGACGCAGGCGACGGACCTCACCGGCGCCGTTCGTCAGGCGCAGGCGGGTGTATTTTACGGGCAGCGCACGATGCACGGTCTGCGTGGCTTCCACCGTCAGGCCGTCCTGGACGCTCGAGAAGGTGGACACGCCAAGGCCGTGCCGGGTTTCGAAGGTCACATCCTTGCGACGCGAGAGCGCGCCATAGGGTGTGACGACCGAACCGCTGGTCATGTCCTTGATGAAGATCGCCTCTCCGGGGCGGTTGCCGACCGGATCGTTGGTCCATGATGTCAGCTGGTAGTCGCGCGAGTTGCGGCTCCAGGTGAACGCCGAGCCTTCGGCCGAAACGTGGAAACCGAAGATGTCGTTCGAGATGACGTTGATCCACGGATGCGGCGTCGCCTCGCCACCGCGCAGACGCGTGACGTATTCGCGGCCGTCGGCCGAGAAGCCGCCATAGCCGTTCCAGAAATCGAGACCGTCACCGGAGATCATGGCCGGTTCGGCCTCGATCACGGTGGGAGCTGCCAGCAGCGGCACGGAGCCGGTGGCCGGCTTGTCCTTCTTGATGCTCGGCGTCGAATAGAGCGCTTCGGCGCGCGCCATCTGGTCCGAGATCTTGCCGTTGCGGGCATGGAAGACGGCGCGGGAGGCAGACAGCAGAGCCGCCCATGTCTCGGCTTCCATGATATCGCGGCGGACGGCGAAGACGTGCTGGCGCGCACCGTCGGATTGACCGCGCAGGCGCAGGTTCTCGCACATGCTGTCGATCGCGTGCTGCATGTCCTGCGCATAGGATGCGGCGCGCTCGTTGATGATCACCAGATCGGCGGTGACGCCACGGGCACGCATATATTCCTGCGCGCGGAGCGCTTCGCGGGCAATGCCCATATCGACATCGTCGTTGATGCGAACGGTGAAGATCGGGAAATCGCCGGAGATCGCGAGCGGCCAGAGAGCCGACTGCGGTCCGAGGCCCGCACGCACCGTCGCCGTATCCGCCCGAAGCTGCATGTCGGGATAGATGAGGTAGCGGCCGAGGATCTGGAAGCTTGCAGCTTCCTGCGAGGTCACGCCGACATGGCGCATCTGCACCTGGCTGCGGGTCCAGGCATGGATCATCTCATGGCTGAAGCTGTCCGGGTGGCGATAGCGCTCGACGGCGCGATCAATATCCACGCGGTTGGGGGCCGCAATCGTCCAGAAGATGACGCTGACCTTCTTGCCGGCCGGCACGCGCACGGTGCGGCGGAGCGCCATGACCGGATCGAGCGTGAAGCCCGATGTGCCGGAGAGGCTGACATCGCCGTCGAAGGCACGGGCTTCCGCCAGCGTTCTACCTTCGCCGATGAAGCGGCGGCGGTCGGTCTCGACCTCCGTCGGGCGGTCGGTGCCGGCATTGTCGACGATCAGGTGCGCGACCTGCATGTCGGGCTCGCCCGGCGTGCGCTTGTTGCGCATCACGCGGATGAGGTCGCCCTTGGCGTCGATTTCCGTCTTCAGGAACATCTTGGCAAAAAGCGGATGCGCGTTATCGGTATCGTCCGTCGTCAGGACCGGTTCGGCATAGGAGGTCACTTCGATGAAGCGGTCCTCGGAGCCGGTGTTGACGAGCGTCACGCGCCGGCCTTCGGCATCGTGTTCGGTCGCGACGATGACTTCGACCTCACTGGTGAGGTCGCCGACGATCTTGATGAACTCGGCCTTGTCGTCACCGAAGCGGGTCGTCGCCTTCTCGCCTTCCGCACGGCGCGGTTCTGCGGTGGCCGACCACCAGTCACCGCTCGCGGTGTCGCGCAGGAAGATGAAGGTGCCGGTGCGGTCTTCGACCGGGTCCGGCTTCCAGCGCACGACGGTCTGACCGTTCCAGCGCGAGTAACCGGAGCCGACGGCGGTCAGCATGATCGCGTAATGGCCGTTCGACAGGAACACGGTCTCGCGGTCCTTGGCGAGCGGGTTCTTGACGACGCGGACCTCGGGGCGGAGCAGGTCTTCCTGGCCCTTGCCCAGCGCTTCGGGTTCGCGCTTGGCGTTGATGATCGGAATGTCGCGCGGCGCCTTTTCCTGCAGCAGGAGTTCAGCGGCCTCGATGACCGGATCGGCATGGAACCACTCGCGCAGGCGGCCATTGAAGACCACGTTGGCGACCGCCGCGATCGACATGCCATGGTGGTGCGCATAGTAGTTTCGCACGACCGCGCAGGTCTTGCCTTCGGGGACGCGGGTCGGTGTGAAGTCGACGGAGTCATAGAAGCCGTAGATGCCGAGCGCTCCGAAGCCGCGCAGGCGTTCCAAGTTCGCAAGCGCCGCCTTCGGGTCGTACATGCTGGCAAGGATCGAGGCGTAGGGCGCGATGACGGCATTCTGGCCGAGACCGCGCTTGAGGCCGAGAGAGGGGACGCCGAAGTTGGTGTATTGGTAGGTCAGTTCATGGTCGCGCGCGTTGAACGCGGCTTCGGAGATACCCCATGGCGTGCCGAGGCGACGGCCGTGGTTCATCTGCTCGCGCACGATCAGGTTGTTCGTCTGGTTGAGAATGCCGCCCTGACGCTCCTGCATGACGAGCGGGGGCATCAGATATTCGAACATCGAGCCGGACCACGAGACCAGCGCGCCGCGCGCACCGATCGGCACGACCGGGCGGCCGAGCTTGTACCAGTGCTCCGTCGGCAGGTCGCCCTTGGCGATCGCAAACAGGCTGGTCAGGCGGCATTCCGAGGCGAGAAGGTCGTAGCAGGCCTCGTCGAGTTCGCCGCTGTTGACGCGGTAGCCGATCGAGAGCAGGCGGCGTTCCTTGCGGAAGAGGAACGTGAAGTCCATCGAGAAGGCGATGTCGCGGCTGCGGTCACGCAGCACGATGAGACGCTGGCGCAGGGCATCGATGGCGCCAAGGTCGAAGACGCTGTCGGCGATGTGTGCCTCGCAGGTCTGGACCAGAAGGCCCGACCATTTGACGACTTCGCCGCTGGCGCCGCTCTTTACCTCGTGATCGAGGTTCAGCGACAGCTTCTGGATGTCGCGGGCGAGCACCGAAAGGTTGATGACGCGGATCGAGGCGAACTCGTGCTCGCGCTTGACCGACTGCAAGGCGCTCTGGAAGCCGATCAGGCGTTCCTCGATACGGCGGCGCAGGGGTCGGACCGTCTTGCGGTCGTCGGGAAGGGCGGCCAGCATTTCGGCGAGGATCGATACGACGTCGCCGATGCCGTCAAGGCTGCCCTGAACATGCGCCGAGGGGGCTTCCGCCCATTCGCGGCACATGGAGGAGACGGCAATGAGGTGGCCGGCCAAGTTCCCGCTGTCGACGGCCGAGATATATTTCGGCTCCATCGTCTCCAGGCGGTTGGTCGTGTACCAGTTGAACAGGTGGCCGCGATATTTCGGCATGGCGTCGACGGTCGCGATGGTTTCCTCGAGACGGCGGATGGTTTCCTCGAAACCGATCCAGCCGAAGTCGCGGGCCGACATGACCGAGAGCAGGTAGACACCGATATTCGTCGGCGACGTCCGCTCCGCGAGGATCGGATGCGGGATTTCCTGAAAATTGTCCGGCGGCAGGAAGTGCTGCTCGGCAGTGACGAATTCCTCGTAGAAGCGCCATGTCCGGCGCGCGATCTTGCGGAACTCGGCTTTCACCTCGTCGGAAACATCGAGCTGGTCTTCGGTCTCGGCGGACTGGCTGACGAGCCAGGCGATGGCCGGGGACAGTGCCCAGAGGACGGCGAAGGGAATGCCGATGAAGGGAAGGCCGGTGGCGGAGACGGCGGCCAGTCCGAGCGATACCACCGCGATAACTGGGGCAATCCACATGGTGCGGTAGTAGTCGAGCACGGTGCCGGTGGCGCCGCTCTGGACCTGGGCGGCCGTGCGCCATTCGAGCATCAGCTTGCCGCTGACGAAGGTGCGGTAGACGGCCCGCACGATCGCATCCAGCATCATGCCTGCGGAATGGGCGATGAAGACGATGCGCAGCGCCACCTGAGCATTGGCGGCGCTGATCTCCGAGAGGACGGCGTGGAAATGGGCGCGGGCGACGATGTCGTTGCGGCGCGGCATCAGGCCGGAGATGAGCGAGAGAGTGGGCGCCACGAAGAGCGAGAAGATCAGGACGACCTGCCAGATCAGCGCCTGCGTCGGCTCCATATAGTACCAGCCGAGCACGGAGGCGATGAGCCAGGCGACAGGGATCAGCGAACGGCGCAGATTGTCGTACATCTTCCAGCGGCCGAGCATGGAAAGCCCGTTCGACGGATTGAAGATGTAGGGAAGGAGCTGCCAGTCGCCACGCGCCCAGCGATGCTGGCGCGAGGTCTCGACCTCGTAGCGGATCGGGAAATCCTCGACGAGTTCGACGTCGGTGACCAGTGCGCAGCGTGCAAAGGATCCTTCGAGAAGGTCGTGGCTGAGAACCGCGTTCTCTTCGATGCGGCCCTTGATCGCCGCTTCGAAGGCATCGACATGATAGAGGCCCTTGCCGGTGAACGTGCCTTCCGAAACGATGTCCTGATAGACGTCGGACACCGTGAAGACGTAGGGGTCGATGCCGCGATTGGCCGAGAAGATGCGCTGGAAGGACGATGCTTCGCTGCCCGTCGTCAGCGACGGCGTGACGCGGGGCTGCAGGATCGAATAGCCTGACAGGATCTTCTGGTTCTTGACGTCGATGACCGGACGGTTGATCGGGTGATACATCTTGCCGACGAGCTTGGTAACGGCATCGCGCATCAGGCGCGTGTCACTGTCGAGCGTCATGACGTACTGGACGTTTTCGGGAACCTTGTCGGCGCCTGATATGAAGGTGGTATCGCGGTCGCCGCGCAGCAGCAGGTTCAGTTCGTGCAGCTTGCCACGCTTACGCTCCCAGCCCATCCATGCCCCTTCGCCCTCGTTGTAGAGGCGGCGGCGGTGGAGGAGGTAGAAGCGTGTGCGGCCATCATGGGCATAGCGCTTGGAAAGCGTCGCGATCTCGCCCTTGGCATATTCCAGGACATCGAGGTCTGCGGCCGTTTCCTCGGTCTGGCTGTCGGCCCAGTCGCTGACCAGCGCGAAGTAGATCTCGCCCTTGGGGTTTGCGAGATAGTGGACCTCGATGTTGCGAACGAGTTCGTCTACGTGGTCGCGCTTGGAGATCAGGCAGGGGACGACGACGAGCGTGCGCGCATCTTCCGGCACGCCGGAGAGGAATTCGTACCCGACGAGCCGCGACGGCGTGAGAAAGAAGGTCACGACCGTGTTGAACAGGCCGGCAGCACCTTCCGAGGCGGGCAGGGCGAAGAGAAGCAGGATGATCAGCTTGGCGCCCGTCGGCATGTCCATGGGGCTGATGAAATCATAGACGAGGACGATGGCGAGGATCGTGAGGAGGAGATTGGGCAGAGCGATGGCGAGCCAACCCATGCGGCGCGCCATGCGCACCACCGACTGAACGGGCGTCGGCCGATAGCCGATCGCCTCCTCGAAGGCATCGGTGCGATTGCCGACCAGGAAATCGCCGACATTGGTGGCCGGCATGTGGAGAACGGCTTCGTCGACCGTAAGATCGGTAGGGGCTCCCGCGTCGGCCTCCGCCGCCGTCTCATCGGCTGCCCCCCGGGCTCCCTCGGCCGCCAGCGCGATGGCGCGCTGGGTGACTTCCAGCTCGGTCAGGCCGGATCGCTTTGCAAGGCGCTCGATCGTCGTGCGGTACTTGTTGCGGGAGCCGAAATCGAGCGCCATGTAATCGGAGTGGTCGCGCAGTTCGGCATCGAGCTTGCTGACGCTTTCGAACCAGACGGCCCAGTCATTGTCGTCGATCTCGCGCAGCGAGCGGATGATGTTGCTCATCGTCGCATTGCCGGATGACAGGCGGTTCTGCTCGGCGACCAGTGCCTCCTCGACGTCGCTGCCGCGCTTTTCCAGCTGCTCCTCAAGCCAGCCGATGACAACGCGGCCGCTCTGCGAGCCGTCGCGCAGGCGGTAGAGAAGCTGGGCGACGAAGGAATTATCGGCCGCCAGTCCTTCGTAGTCCTTGAGCAGCGTGGCCGCTTTTTCCGGATCGCTGAGACGGACGATCTGGTCGGCCACGTCGTTGGCCTTGTGGCGCATGGCGCGTGAGCGCTCGACGCGGATGGCGATGCGGCGCAGGTTCTCGATCAGAATGAAGCGCAGGATGGAGGGAAGCGCCCAGAGCTCGCCGATCTTGAACGTGGCATGCTCATGGAAGCCCTCGACCATGGCCGTCAGGCTTTCGCGCGATACGGTGGAATGGGTGTGGGCGGTGTACAGCCAGGCCAGCGCCATGGTGCGCGGAATGGAGGTGCCGGCACCCGTATCAGGGACGGGGATCGTTGGCAGCTGCCGGTAGAACTTGCGCGGAAAGTCGCGCCGGACCTCCTGGATCGCTTCTTCCACGACATAGTGGTTGTCGAGCAGCCATTCCGCCGCCGGCGTGATGGTGGCGCCGGCTTCCACGTCGGCGGCCGTTATCTTGTAGACCCGGAAGATCTCGCCTTCGTTTTCGCGGTGACGCTGTTGAAACTCGAACGGGAAGAAGCTCGGCAGGGTCGTCGCACCATCTCGTGCCAGTGCGGCACCTGCGGCCCGAAGTTCCTCGTTCGTGAAATAGGTCGAACGGATCGAGTCGTTGGTGTCGAGAAGGGCGGGCTGGGCTTCGCGCGGCGAGGTCGTGTTTGTTTCTTGCAGGGCCATGGAGCGGGTTCTGGATCCAACCGTTGAGTTAAGATAAGGCGACTGCACGGGGCGCAGTCGGTCGGCGTGAGGCGTGGCCTCTCAATCGGGCGCTTTCACGGCGCCGGCATCGTTTACAATGAACCGCTGCCGGAAACCCCGGCTTCGGGAAAGCCAACGGTATCGCCACAGCGGGTCCGCAAGACGGGCAGGGATAGCGCCGTCCCGGTGGCCGACAAGGGAGATTGCCGATCGGGCGTCAGGTATCTGAATTTAAGGCTTTGTTTTCTAGCGGGATGCCGGGGCGCTTGCAAGGCAAAGCGCAGCATCGGCCGAGCCGGACGCTGGTTGTGATGCAGGGGAAGGCGGGATGTCGTCGCAGGTGTCTTCGGATAATATTCGATGGCCGCCACCTCCCGGGCTCTTAAGCGAAAGTATGGCAGTTCTCTCCTCGCGAAAACGCAGCCTGCGTCCTTTTGTTCCGTAAGGTGTATCTTGAATTTGAAGGTCTCACATGCCGTGGTCACGTCACCTGCCCCATGATCCAGTGTCGGAAGGCAAGGCTCGCACGGTTCTCCATCTTCCCCTCCGGCACGACGAGATAGTAGCTGTTCTCGGTCTTCATCGGCCTGTCGAACACCACGACGAGACGTCCGATGGCCAGCTCGTGCTCGATGAGATAGCGCGGCAGGAGAGCAAAGCCGAGGCCGGCGATGGCCGCCTCGATGACCATGGCGAACTGGTCGAAGCGGCTGCCGCGATAGGCGCTTGCGGCTGTCGCGCCGTTTGCTTCGAACCATTCGGCCCACATTTTCGGGCGGGTCGCAAGGTGCAGCAGCGGCGCGCTGTCGAGGTCAGCCGGTTCGAGGGCAGGGTGGCGTGCCAGAAGGGCGGCACTGGCAACGGGCACGATGACCTCGCTGCAAAGATAGTCGCAGATCGCATGCGCCCAGACCGGCTGGCCGTAGTGGATCGCGACGTCGAAATTTTCCTCGCCGAAATCGAAAGGCTGCGAGCGGGCGGCGATGTTGAGGATGGTATCGGGGTGCAGGCGAAGGAAGTCGGAAAGGCGAGGCGTCAGCCACCGGCTGCCAAAGGTCGGCAGCGTCGCGATCGACAGGGCATTGTCAGAGCGGGCGGCGCCCATGGCGCGCACCATCAGCTCTTCCGACTGGCGCAGCAGGCGACGCACTTCCGGCAGGAATTTTTGACCTGCATCCGACAGGATGACACGCTGGCGGATCCGCTCGAACAGGAGCACGCCGAGCTGGCCTTCGAGGTCCTTGATCTGGCGGCTGACGGCGCTCTGGGTCAGGCTCAGTTCCGCTGCGGCCTGGGTGAAGCTGCCATGACGCGCGGCGCATTCGAACGCCTGCAGCGTGGCAATGTCGGGCACCAGTCTTCGGCTCAACTTCATTCCACCCCCGCATGACCATAGTCAAAACAGTCGCAATCAAAGCGCATTTCGGGGTAGTATCATACGAAACCAGAATGATCAGCGCGACACATCCTATCGTGACGCCATATCGCGAGGCAAGCCGCCATGACCGAGAAGACCTTCGTTCAGAACGATGATATCCGTTCCGCCTTTTCCGCCGCCATGTCGGCCATGTACCGGGCGGAAGTGCCGGCCTATGGCACGTTGATGGATCTCGTGGCCGAGGTGAATGCGCATGTGCTCGCCTCGCAGCCTGCTCTTGCCGAGCGGCTGGCCGATACCGATGCGCTGGAGCGGATTTCGGAAGAGCGTCACGGTGCGATCCGGCTCGGCACGCCTGCGGAATTGTCGATGATGCGCCGCGTCTTCGCAGTCATGGGCATGTTTCCGGTCGGCTATTACGATCTCAGCACGGCAGGCGTTCCGGTCCATTCAACGGCGTTTCGCCCGGTCGGTGCGACGGCGCTCAGCCGTAACCCGTTCCGCGTTTTCACCTCGCTGCTGCGCCTCGACCTGATCGACGACGCGGACCTGCGGGCGGAGGCCGAGCGTGTGCTGGCGACACGCGCGATTTTCACGCCTCGCGCCGTCGCGCTCACCGAAAAGGCGGAGGCCGAGGGCGGTCTTGATGCGGAGGACGCCGCTGCCTTCGTCGAGGCGGTGCTGGAGACATTCCGATGGCACGACAAGGCGATCGTGGATGCCGGTCTCTACAAGCGGCTGCATGACGCGCATCGCCTGATCGCCGATGTCGTTTCCTTCAAGGGTCCGCATATCAACCACCTGACGCCGCGCACGCTCGATATCGATGCGGTGCAGGCGCGCATGCCGGAAAAAGGTATTGCACCCAAGGCCGTCATCGAAGGTCCGCCGACGCGGACCTGCCCGATCCTCTTGCGCCAGACGTCGTTCAAGGCGCTGGACGAGCCGGTTTCCTTCAAGGACGCGGCCGGTGCCTGGGTTGCGGGCTCCCATACGGCTCGCTTTGGTGAGATCGAGCAGCGCGGCATTGCCCTGACCCCGAAGGGGCGGGCCCTTTACGATACCCTGCTCGACCGGTCGCGCAAGCATGTCCGCCCCGCCGCCGATGGCTCCAATGCCCCAGCTTACGAGCAGGCGCTGGCGGATGCCTTCCAGGACTTCCCGGACAGCTGGGACGGTATCCGCGCGGAGGGACTTGGTTATTTCACCTACAGCCTGACGGATGCCGGTCGAGACGCCGAGATCTCCGGCGATATCGAGACGCTGGTGCGCGATGGTCTCGTGCGCTTCGACCCCGTCGTCTACGAGGATTTCCTGCCCGTCAGCGCAGCCGGAATCTTCCAGTCGAACCTTGGCGATGCCGCCGCGCAGGATTTTGCTGCAAGCTCCAGCCAGCAGCAGTTCGAAGCCGATCTCGGACAGGCTGTGCTGAACGAATTCGACCATTATGCCCAGATCGAGGCGGCCTCGATCGCGGCCTGCATGTCCGGCACGTCGAAGCAGGCGACATCGCGCGCGGAGGCCGCAGAGTGACCCTCCGCGCTGTGATCGGAGAAGAGCATGCACGCGCGTTGACCGCGCTGGTGGGCGATCGCGGGTTCGTGTCCGATGCGGGCGACATGGCGGCCTACGAGACGGGCGCGCGCTACGATGCGGGCCGGGCGCTTGCCGTCGTGCGGCCGCAGACCACGCAGGAGGTCTCCGCCGTTCTTTCCTACTGTGTTCGCCACGGTCTCCCCATCGTTCCGCAGTCGGGCAATACCGGGCTTGTGTCCGGCTCGACACCGGATGTGGCAGGCGGTCAGGTGGTGCTCAGTCTCGACAGGATGACTGGCCATTTCGTGCTCGATTCCGATAATCGCTCGCTGGAGGCCGATGCCGGCCTGCTTCTGTCGGATGTCAATCGGCGGCTGGAGGCTTCCGGTCTGTTCTTTCCCATTGATCTTGGCGCCGATCCGCGTCTTGGCGGCATGATCGCCACCAACACCGGGGGGTCCCGGTTCTTGAAATATGGCGATGTCCGGCGCAACGTGCTCGGGCTGACGGTTGTGCTGGCCGATGCCGAGGGGACGATCCTCAAATTCGGGCAGGCGCTTCGCAAGAACAATACCGGTGTGGACTGGAAGCATCTTTTCATCGGCACATCTGGTGCGTTCGGCGTCGTCACGCGCTGCGTGCTCAATCTGGAACGCCTCCCGTTGCAGACCGCCACCGCCTATCTGGTACCGGCGGGCCCCGAGGCCGTCATGCCGCTGCTGCGGCTGATGGAAGAACGGCTCGGCACCACGCTTTCCGCCTTCGAGGGCATGTCGCGCAATGCCATTGCTGCGGCCCTCGATCATGTGCCGTCGCTCCGCAATCCGTTCCAGAACGGCGAGATCCCGGATTATGTGATCCTCGCCGAGGTGAGCCGGACGTGGCAGGCGCGCGAAAGCGAGGAGCCCCTCGGCGACATGCTCGAGTCCGTGCTGGCCGAGATCTTCGAGACGGAGGAGGCGCCGCTTGCCGATGCCTTCATCGGCCCGGCGCACGAGATGTGGGCTCTGCGGCATGCCCTGTCGGAGGGCGTGAAGCAGTCCGGCCGGCTCATCGCCTTCGATGTCGCGTTCCGTCGCGGCGATATCATGGCGTTCTGCGAGCGGATGAAGCGCGACATGCCGGAGCGCTTTCCACAAGCGCGGATCTGCGATTTCGGCCATATCGGCGATGGCGGCGTGCATCTCAACATCGTCTTCCCGCGCGACGCCGACGGGCTTGCCGACGGTTCGCTGGAAACGGCGCTCCGCGACTGGGTCTATGCCGTGACGGTCGAGGATTTCGCGGGCAGCTTCAGCGCCGAACACGCCATCGGCCGCAAGAACCAGCACTATTACGATCTGTATACGCCGCAGAAGATCAAGGATATGGCCCGCGGTCTTCTCACCCTCACCTCCCCCGGCGGGCTCGGCACCGTCCGCTTCGGCGGATCCTTTTTTCAGGAGCTAGAATTATGAACATCGCCCACAAGCCGCTCGACGTCGCCGCAGAGACGGGCCGGCTGCTCGGCCTCCTTGGCGTCGATCCGTCCCTTTATACCGGCGGAGACATGGCGTCCTTCTCGCCGGTCACCGGAGAGGAAATCGCACGTCTCAAGACCGTTTCGGCTGATGAGACTGCCGCTCGCATCGAGGCCGCGCATGAAGCTTTCAAGGCCTGGCGGCTGATCCCAGCGCCGCGCCGTGGCGAGCTCGTCCGCCTGCTCGGCGAGGAGTTGCGCGCGCACAAGGCCGATCTTGGGCGCCTCGTCTCGCTCGAAGCCGGCAAGATCCCCTCCGAAGGTCTTGGCGAAGTGCAGGAGATGATCGACATCTGCGATTTCGCGGTCGGCCTTTCCCGCCAGCTCTACGGCCTGACCATCGCCACGGAGCGTCCCGGCCACCGGATGATGGAAACCTGGCATCCGCTCGGCGTCATCGGTGTCATCTCTGCCTTCAACTTTCCGGTCGCCGTCTGGGCGTGGAATGCCGCGCTTGCCTTCGTCTGCGGCAATGCTGTGGTCTGGAAGCCTTCGGAAAAGACGCCGCTGACGGCGCTCGCCTGCCAGGCCGTGCTCGAAAAGGCCATCAAGCGCTTCGGCGAGGATGCGCCGTCCGGTCTGTCCTGCGTCCTCATCGGTGATCGCGGGATCGGCGAGGTTCTGGTCGATCATCCCAAGGTGCCGCTCGTCTCGGCAACGGGCTCCACACGCATGGGCCGCGATGTCGGCCCCCGGCTTGCCAAGCGCTTCGCGCGCGGCATTCTGGAGCTCGGCGGTAACAATGGCGGTATCGTCTGCCCGTCGGCGGATCTCGACATGGCGTTGCGCGCCATCGCATTCGGTGCCATGGGCACGGCCGGCCAGCGCTGCACGACGCTGCGCCGCCTGTTCGTCCACGAAAGCGTCTATGACGCGCTGCTGCCGCGGCTGAAGAAGGCCTATGGCAGTGTGTCCGTCGGCAATCCGCTCGAAAGCACGGCTCTCGTCGGCCCGCTGGTCGACCGCCCGGCCTATGAGGGCATGCAGAAGGCGCTCGAAGAGGCCAAGGCTCACGGCGGCAGCGTAACGGGCGGCGAGCGGGTCGATCTCGGCCATTCCGAGGCCTACTACGTAAAGCCGGCGCTGGTCGAAATGCCGGAGCAGGCAGGACCCGTGCTTGAGGAAACCTTCGCGCCCATCCTCTACGTCATGAAGTATAGCGACTTCGACGCGGCGATTGCTGCGCACAATGCCGTAGCGGCCGGTCTCTCCTCGTCGATCTTCACCCGCGACCTGCAGGAGTCCGAGCGGTTCCTGTCGGCCGATGGTTCGGATTGCGGGATCGCCAACGTCAATATCGGCACGTCGGGCGCGGAAATCGGCGGCGCCTTCGGCGGCGAGAAGGAAACGGGCGGTGGTCGCGAATCCGGTTCTGATGCGTGGAAGGCTTACATGCGTCGCGCGACCAACACCGTGAACTATTCGAAGGCGCTGCCGCTCGCTCAGGGCGTCTCGTTCGACATCGAATAGGCGTATCCGCATGAGGGCGCCAATGTCGCCCTCATGCCTTCAACAGGTGCCTCTCAACTGGCTTCGGCTTTCGCCAGCGACAGGACGAAGGCCGCGAAGCGCTCGCCGGCCTCTTCCAGCGGGCCACTATTGTCGATCATGGTCAGATGCGGATCGCCATCGATATCCGGCACTTGACGGTCAAGGCGCCGACGGATCTCGGCTTCACTCTCCCGGGCGCGAGCGATCAACCGCGCGGCGATGACCTCCGGCGATGCAACGATATTGACGACGGCCACGCGCGGAAATGCTTCCCGGAACCGATCAAGCACGGCGCGGCTGCCATTCGCGACCAGCGTGCGGCCCTCTTCAAGCTTGGCGTGGCATGCAGCGGGAATGCCGTAATGCAGACCATGGGCCTCCCAATGCACGGCGAAGGCCCCCCGTTCCGCACAGGCCCGGAACGCGTCGGTCGAGATAGCCTCATGATCCTCACCACCCGCATCCTGCGCGCGGGTGATGACGCGGCGGACGAGTTCGACCTCGACCGATGTGGTCTTCAGCCGGGCCATGGCATAGTCGATGACGCTGTCCTTGCCGGCACCGCTTGGGCCGACGACGACGATCATGGCACCGGTGCCGCCGGTCGGGTGATCCGGGGTCATGCGACACGCCGTCCGTTGCGCCAGACGGAACGGACGATCGGCACGCCGCTCGGCCGTTCGACGCGCACGAGGTCTGCCCGCCGCCCGACCGCGATCCGCCCCCGATCCTCCAGTCCGACCGTGCGGGCCGGATTGTCGCTAACGAGGGCGATCGCTTTTTCCAGCCCGAAGCCCTCGATCGCATCGGCGAGCAGGAAGGGGGCGTGGATAAGGCTGAAGGGGACGTAGTCGGAGGAGAGCACATCGAGCACGCCGCGTTCGGCAAGATCGCGCGCGGCAATGTTGCCCGAATGCGAGCCTCCACGCACGACATTCGGCGCGCCCATCAACACGCTCAGGCCTGCCTCGTGGGAGAGATCTGCGGCCTCCAGACTGGTCGGGAACTCCGCCAGCTTGACGCCAAGGCCGATGGATTCCGTGACGTGAGCCGCCGTTGCATCGTCGTGGCTTGCGATCGGGATGCCACGCGCCGTGCAGATGTCGGCAAGTGCGATCCGGTGGCGGGCGGAGTTGCGCTCGGACAGCGCCAGCTGCTTCTCGATATAGAGCGCGAAAGCCTCGTCGGAGAGGCCGCGCTTGATCTTGTAGTAGAGGATGTACTGATCCATCGTCTGGAACTGTCGCTGGCCGGGCGCGTGGTCCATGAGAGAAACGAGGCCGACCTTCGGATCGTCGCGGAAGGCGTCGAACTGGTCGAGAACATTGTCCGTCGAAACCTCGCAGCGCAGATGGATGCGGTGGTTGGCACGCAGACGGTTCTCCCGTTCGGCCTGCGCCAGCGCATCGGCCATGGCGCGCATCTCGCCGGTGGCAAAGCCATCGTCGCCTTCTGCCGAGCCCATGCGCAGACAATCGAAGACCGTGGTGATGCCGGAGGTGACGATCTGCGCGTCATGTGCCTGGATCGCCGCCATCTTCATCCAGCGCAGACCGGGACGCGGGGCGTAATGCGTTTCCAGATGGTCCGTGTGCAGTTCGACGAGGCCCGGAATAAGGAAGTCGCCCTCGAAGTCCTCGCCGCTCTGAAGCGGGCCGGTCGCGATATCGGCGATCTCTCCGTCGCGAACGAGAACGGAGCCCCTGACGATTTCATCCGGCAGAACAATGCTGGCATTGGTGAAGATCTGCTCGACGGCCATTCATCTGTCTCCTTCGATCGCGGCATCGCCCAGCGGCATCAGCGAGTGGACGGTAAAGGGGCTGCCGCGCTTCGGCTCGATGAAGAGCGCGAGCGTAGTAATGGGCAGCGGCTTGTCCAGAAAGCCTGCGAAGGCCTCTTCGAGGGCTGCGCGCACGGCAGGGCGACGCTCCTCGGGAACCGCGCCCGTCAGCGTCATGTGAAAGCGGAATTCGTCAAAAACGTAAGGGTAACCCCAGTTCTCGAGGTTCTGCCGCTCGGCCGGGGGCAACGCTTCAGGCTTCCGCCGGGCGACGTCTTCCGCCGACAGGGCTGCACGGAACGGCTCGAACCGGCGCACGGTCTCGGCGGCAAAGCTCGAGAGCGCATCCGACGGGCCGCCGGGAACGAGCGCGAAGAAGGGGCCGAGCTGCCCGAGTGTCAGGGACGGGATCTCGAAGGGCGCGCATTCGGCGGAAAACTCGTCGAGGGCTGCAAGAAGTTCGGTCTCCGTGCGGCCGGGTGCAAGTTCGAAGGGGGCCTTCAGCGTGGCGTGGAAACCGTATCGCCGAGGCTCCGCCGTCAGCGTGCCCAGCTCTTCCGTCGTGAAGCCGGGAACATCGGGTGTCGGCACCCGGCCATCGAGGAAGGCGTCGCGCGACAGCCAGGCAGCGGCAGCCAGCGTCAGGGCGTCATCTTTCGGCGGGGTGAAGTAAAGAGCGTAGCGCATCGCATCCTCGATCATGGCCTACCTCGTCTCCGCGCATTCCGCAAAGCCTCGGCGACCGTTCCTGTTCCACATCGTCCGAGCACCAGGAGACGCGTGTCGAAGCGGATGTGGGTGTTTGCCGTCATTTGCGGCACGGGTCTCATTCTCATGTGACGACGTCATGACATCGCCTGCGGTTCCCCCCGTCACGTCACCTTCGGCCAGATTTTCGTGCCGACACGTACCGGAGAATCACAGAGGCCGTCCCACAGACGGTCCTTAAAGCGCTTTTGCCATCGGGTCACGAGGTGCGTGGGCTTCCGGACACGCAGGGGTGCGCTGCGTCAAAAATGCCGCAGAGCCGGTGCCGGAAACCGCCTCGGGCAATGTTCCGGAAGGCTTTCACTCCGTCGCGAGACCGGCGAGGCCTTCGAGGGCTGCGGCGATGACAGCCTCAAGCGGGCGGTCGATATCGACGGTGACGACGAGATCTTCGCCGGTCGGAGGCTCCAGCGTCTTCAACTGGCTGTCGAGAAGGGACGTCGGCATGAAATGGCCTGTGCGATGGCCCATACGCGATTCGAGCACGGCTCTCGTGCCCGTGAGGTAGACGAAGGCGAGCCTGCCGCCAGCGGCCTTGCGCAGATGATCGCGGTAGACCTTCTTCAGCGCCGAGCAGGAAACGACGACAGCGTGTCCTGCTGTGGATCCCTCCTGCAGAACCTTGCCTACGGCATCGAGCCATGGCCAGCGATCCTCATCGGTCAGCGGTGTGCCATCCGACATCTTGGCGATGTTCTCCGGCGGGTGCAGGGCGTCGCCCTCGATGAAATCGGTTGTGAAAGCGGCGGCGATGCCCTCGCCGACGGAGCTTTTGCCGCAGCCGCTGACACCCATGACCACCAAGGGAGCGATGAGGTGCGCCGCTCCGCCTTCATGCTGCGACGTGCGGGGGGCAGAGGGCCCCCCGGTTCTGGTATTGACGTTCTGCACGATGATCAGGCCATCTTCGCGTAGGTGGCCGCCATGTCAGCCATGCGCCTGATGCGGATCGAAGGTGCGTGGCCTGCCGTGCGGAAGGCCTCGAAACGCTCCAAGCAGACATCCGTCATCAGGGCCGTTGCTGGCTTCAGGTAGCTGCGAGGGTCGAAATTCTCGGGCTTCTCCTTGAAGCATTTGCGGATTGTTCCGGTCATTGCGAGACGCAGGTCGGTGTCGATATTGACCTTGCGGACGCCGAAGGGAATGCCGCGCTGGATTTCCGACAGCGGAACGCCCCAGGTCTGCGTCATCTCGCCGCCATAGGCCGTGAAGAGGTCCTGCAGGTCCTGCGGCACCGTGGACGAGCCGTGCATGACGAGGTGGGTATTGGGAAGCGCCTTGTGGATCTTTTCGATCGTATCGATCGACAGGATGTCGCCATCCGGCGCACGGGTGAACTTGTAGGCGCCATGGCTGGTACCGATGGCGACGGCGAGCGCATCGACGCCGGTCTTGCTCACGAAGTCGAGCGCCTGTTCCGGGTCGGTCAGCAGTTCCTCGCGGGTCAGCTTGCCTTCGAAGCCGTGGCCGTCTTCCTTTTCGCCCGCGCCGGTTTCCAGATTGCCGAGGCAGCCAAGCTCGCCTTCGACGGAAACGCCGGCCGCATGCGCGATCTTCACGACTTCGGAAGTGACTGCGACATTGTATTCATAGCTTGCGACCGTCTTGCCGTCGGCCAGCAGCGAGCCGTCCATCATGACGGAGGTGAAGCCGTTGGTGATGGCCGAGATACAGGTGGAAGGCTGGTCGCCGTGATCGAGATGAAGGCAGATCGGAATGTGCGGATACTCCTCGGCGGCGCCGAGGATGAGGTGCCGCAGGAAGCCGTCGCCGGCATAGGCCCGCGCGCCGCGGCTGGCCTGAAGGATAACGGGGCTGTCGGTCTTGTCCGCTGCCCGCATGACGGCCTGGACATATTCCAGATTGTTCACGTTGAAGGCTGGTACCGCATAGTCGTTTTCGGCCGCATGATCCAGCAATTGCCGAAGGCTGATCAGTCCCATTCATTCTCTCCCTCTGTGCTGGCCGCTTTGGTTGCTGCAGCATTCTTCCGCGTTCCGTGCGGGCTTCCGATGCGACGTCGCTGTACCCTCGGAGCGATTGCCGCGGGATCTCCATCTGGTTGACCAGCATAAGGATCGCGATTGTTTTGGCAACGGAGAACGCCGCTATTCTCCAGGTTGCGTGATTTTCTTTAGCTTCTGCTCACGGAAGAAGATGAAGAGGCCGGAGGCGACGATGAGGGCCGCGCCGATGATAACGGTCAGGCGTGGCGTGTCGCCGAAGAAGATCCAGCCGAAGACGACGGCCCAGAAGAGAAGCGTATATTGCAGCGGCACGACGGTGGCTGCATCCGCGAGCTTCAGGGAGCGGCTGACGAGAATATGGGCGAGCATGGCGACGATGCCGAGGAGGGCTGGAAGAAGGATCGTGGCGGGATCGAGCGGCTTCCAGCTGCCGGGAACGATGGCGACGCCGATGAGCGAGAAGACCAGCGAGCCGACGAACTGCCAGACGACCAGCGTGGTATCCGGCGTGGTGCGCAGCGTACGGCCGAGCATGATGGCAAAGGCGAAGCAGGCACTGCCGAAGAGCGCGACCAGTGCGGGCATTGACAGGCTCTCGCGCGAGGGATCGAGTGCGATCAGCACGCCGGCAAAGCCGATCAGGATCGCGGTCCAGCGTCGCCATCCGACCTTCTCGCCGAGCAGGAAGGGCGACAACGCCGCGACGTAGATAGGGGCCGCCAGCCAGTAGATCATGGCGTCCGCCAGCGGCATGTAGCCGACGGCGAAATAGAAGGCCGTCGCATCGATGGCGAACAGCAGCGCGCGCAGCGCCTGAAGTCCCGGGCGCTCGACCCGAACCACCGTCATGATGCCGCGGCGGAGCACGAGCGGCATCAGCACGAGGAGAGCCGCGACGCTGCGGATCGCCATCAGTTGCAGGACCGGATAGGTCTCGACCAGCCACTTCCCCATCGTGTCGTTCAGCGAGAACATCAGCATGCCGAGAAGCATGAAGACGATGCCGAGGCTGGCTGAACCGTTTTGAGGGGCGGACGGTTTCGGGGAGACGGTTGAGGGCATGGCGGGCTGCTCGGCGTGATCGGGCGCATGATCGGAGATGGGGCCGATGCGCGATCGATCGGGCGCGGCAAGAGGCTCTGCCAGTTGCCATAAAAGGCGGGTTCAATCCAGTGTCGGTTGGCGATGGCTTCATGACAAAAGGAAATGAGTCGAGCCGTTGCGCGGGTGACATCTTGACGCGGCAGGTGGGATGGCTAATTAGTTCAGCAATACCGCGCATACGACATCGACACTCGCGCGGGACGAACTTGGTGCCGGGCCCCTCTGGCGAGAGTTTTAACGGCGCTCTCGCGATGTCGGTACCGCCAGCACACTGAGCCGGCGGATGTAAATTCCCATGACAAAGAACGTCTTTCTGACGATGCGTACCCGTGCGGGCATGGCATCGCTTTCTGTCACTCCTGCTCCGATCAGCACCGGAGCAAAGGTCGCTGCGAAGGGGAGAACGGGCGCATGAACCCCTCCACACAGACATCGACCCTCAGCTATTTCACCTGGGCCTTTATCGTCACTGGCCTCGGCCTTGCCCTCGGCGCCTGGCTCGGCTGGAACGAGACCGGCACGATAGGCGGCATGGCGACCGTCTTCTTCATCTGCACGGTGCTCGCCGTGCTCGAAATCTCGCTTTCCTTCGACAACGCCATCGTCAATGCCAACAAGCTCAAGGACATGACGCCGATCTGGCAGCAGCGGTTCCTGACTTGGGGCATTCTCATCGCCGTCTTCGGCATGCGGATCGTCTTCCCGCTGCTGATCGTGGTGATTGCAGCCGGCATCGGACCGGTGGATGCCATCATTCTCGCTGCCGCACGTCCCGACGAATATGCGCGCATCATGAACGACGCACATCTGCCGATCGCAGCCTTCGGCGGCACCTTCCTGATGATGGTCGGCCTCTCCTACTTCTTCGATCATGACAAGAAGATCCACTGGATCTCCTTCATCGAGAAGCGTCTATCGGCGGCGGCCAGCATCAAGGGCGTGGAAATCGCCTTCGTTCTCATTCTGATCCTCGCCTTCTCCGCGCTGATCCCGGACGATGCGGCAACACCCGCCGTCGAGAGCACGACCTTCGTCTTCTCCGCCATCTATGGCCTCGTCACCTTCCTCGTTGTGGAAGTCATCGGCGGCCTGCTCGACGCATCGCAGAAGACCATGAGCGAAGCGGCGAAGGGCGGCCTTGGCGCGTTCATCTACCTCGAAGTGCTCGATGCCAGTTTCTCGTTCGACGGTGTCATCGGCGCCTTCGCGTTGACGCAGAACCTCTTCGTCATCGCCATCGGTCTCGGAATCGGCGCCATGTATGTGCGCTCCATGACGATCATGCTGGTGGAGAAGGGCACGCTTGCGGAATATCGCTACCTGGAACATGGCGCGTTCTACGCAATCCTGATCCTGTCCGTGATCATGTACGTCCAGACGCTGGTCCATATCCCGGAGGTCATCACCGGTCTCGGCGGCGCAACGCTGATCGGCATCGCCCTCTGGTCGTCCATCCGGTACAACAAGAAACATCACCCTGTCGGGGCCGACGCTGTCGCCCAGCATTGATATCGCGGTCGTCGGCGAAGGTCGCCGTCGATCCCGGTTACGTGAAGACCCGCGTTTCGAGAGGATCGCGGGTTTTTTCATGCGTGGCAGCGAAGCGCGGACCAAGATTTTCGCTGGTCGCTGAACCATCGGCTTGCAGACAAAAGCAAAGCCCGCCGGTCCGTCATGGACCTGCGGGCTTTTTGCAGCCCGGGATGAATGATCCCAGGCAAAACCTTCCACTGCGGCGCTCTGACCGCAACGGCATTGGCGATCGTATCAGCCGCGGCGATAGGGAGCCGGGAAGCTGGTCGGGTCGATGCCGAGGGTATTGAGGTCACGAGCCTGCGGGCGACGGCCGCCTTCGATGGCTGCTGCTGCTGCGGATGCTGCGCCGATAACGGCAAAGGCACGGCCGAAAATGTTACGCTTGCTGGTCATTGTCTTCGTCTCCTGCTCTCTCTTCTTGTGTGACCTGAAGATGGGCCTCCGGAGCCTCTTTCACAATGCACAAGTGTTCATTGCAGCCATGCGTGACAAGCAATACGGATGTCTTAAGAAGATATTACTTTGCCGAGGTGCCGGTAAGACGTTTGCGGAGACAAGTATCGTCGGAATTAAACCGATTATATTGTCGCCGCCCGAAGCCGAAAAACGGGAATGGCCGGACGTCCCAAGGGAGCATCCGGCCATGTATTATCCGCGATGAAGCCTCGGATCAGTCTTCGCTGGCGGCCAGTTGCGAAAGCACCTGTCCGCGTCCGCGGGCGCGCAGGATCAGCGGTACGATCAGGGCGAGCGCTGCGATGGTCAGCAGCACGGCGGCGATCGGCGAGGTGAAGAGCACGCTCGGATCGCCCTGGCTGATGGCCAGAGCCCGGCGCAGCTGCTGTTCGGCAAGCGGCCCGAGAATAAGGCCAACGACCACAGGCGCGATGGGATAACCGAGGATGCGCATGATGTAGCCGAGCAGGCCGAAGGCGAGCAGCATGCCAAGCTCGAACACCGACGGATTGGCGCCGATGGTGCCGAGCGTCGCAAACAGCAGGATGCCGGCATAGAGCCACGGCTTGGGGATCGTCAGCAGCTTCACCCAGAGGCCGACCAGCGGCAGGTTGAGAACGAGCAGCATGAAGTTGGCGATCAGCAGCGAGGCGATGAGGCCCCAGACGAGCTGCGGGTTGGTCGCAAAGAGCAGCGGGCCCGGTTGCAGGCCGTATTGCTGGAAGCCGGCAAGCATGATGGCGGCGGTGGCCGTCGTGGGCAGGCCGAGCGTCAGGAGCGGTACGAGTGTGCCGGCGGCAGACGCATTGTTGGCAGCTTCCGGCCCGGCGACGCCTTCGATCGCACCTTCGCCGAATTCTTCCGGGTACTTCGTCAGGCGCTTTTCGGTGGCGTAGGAGAGGAAGGTGCCGATTTCCGCACCGCCGGCAGGCATGGCGCCGATCGGGAAGCCGATCAACGTGCCGCGCAGCCAGGGTTTCCAGGAGCGGGCCCAGTCCTGTTTCGTCATCCACACCGAGCCCTTGACGGCCTCGACCTTGTCAGGTCCGGTCGCGCCCTGTGCGGCGATGTAGAGCGTCTCGCCGATGGCGAAGAGGGCGACGGCAAGCGTGGTGACCTCAATGCCGTCGAGCAGATCCGGCACGCCGAAGCTCATGCGCGCCTGACCGGTCAGCTGGTCGATCCCGACGATGGCGAGCGCAAAGCCGATGAAGAGCGAGGTCAGACCGCGCAGCGTGGAATCGCCGAAGGCCGAGGATACCGTGACGAAGGCGAGAACCATCAGGGCGAAATACTCGCGCGGTCCGAAGACGAGGGCCACCTTGACCACGAAGGGCGCGATGAACGCCAGGCCGATGGTCGCGATGAGGCCGGCGACGAAGGAGCCGATGGCGGCTGTGGCCAGTGCCGGCCCTCCGCGCCCCTTCCGGGCCATCTTGTTGCCCTCCAGCGCGGTGACGATGGAGGCGCTTTCGCCGGGCGTGTTCAGGAGGATCGAGGTGGTGGAGCCGCCATACATGCCGCCATAATAGATGCCGGCGAACATGATCAGCGATCCCGCGGGATCCAGCCGGTAGGTCACGGGCAGCAGGAGCGCGACGGTCAGCGCCGGGCCGATGCCGGGGAGAACGCCCACCGCCGTCCCGAGCGTCACGCCGATGAGCGCGTAGATGAGGTTCATCGGCTGCATCGCAATCGCGATGCCCTGGAGCAGGAATTCGAATGTCGACATGACGCTCTCTTAAAAGAAGAGGTGTTCGAGCGGCCCTGCCGGCAGCGACAGCTGCAGGAGACCGGCGAAGATGAGCCAGACGGCGAGACAGAGCGCGATGCCGACCGGAATGGTGATCCACAGCTTGCGCCGGCCGAAGCCAGCAGCCGTGAACGCAAAGAGCAGGCCCGTGGCGATGGAGAAGCCGACGGTGCGCAGAAGCAGCATCTGCAGGACGAGACCCCCGACGATCCAGGCGACAGGCGGAATTTCCTGGCGTTCGCGCGTCGGGAATTCGCTGCGGAAGGCCGCGACGGCCGTCCAGACGGCAAGGCCGAGAAGACACCAGGCAATTACGAAAGGAACGGTGGCCGGGCCGATCTTGGAATAATTGGCCATGGCCGCAAGGCGGGAGCTATCCCAGAAGATCAGCCCGGCAAGGCTCGCGAGGAAGACCGCAACGGCAAGCGCCGCCCTGTCGGGGCGGCGCGAGCTTGCGCTTGGATTGCGCGGGAGTTCGCTCATTGAACGAGACCGATTTCTTTGAGGATGGTTTCGGTGGCCGAGACGTCCTTGGCGAGCTGCTCCTTGAAGGCGTCGCCCGAAAGGTAGGTGTCCTGCCAGCCCTTTGTCTTCAGCGTTTCCTGCCAGGAGGCGGACTTCACCATCTTCTCGACGTCGGCGGTGACGGCTGCCTTCTGCTCGGCCGAGAGGCCGGGTGCAGCGGCGACCATGCGCCAGTTCTGCACGACCACGTCGAGGTTGCTTTCCTTCAGTGTCGGCGCGTCAACGCCGGCGATCTTTTCAGCGCTGGAGACGGCGAGAAGGCGCAGCGTGCCGGACTTCACCTGCGATTCAAATTCGCCGTAGCCGGAGATACCTGCGGTGACCTGGTTGCCGAGGATGGCGGCCAGTGCTTCGCCGCCGCCCGAAAAGGCGATGTAGTTGATCTTGGTCGGATCGACGCCGGCTGCCTTGGCGATGAGGCCAACGGCGATGTGGTCCGTGCCGCCGGCCGAGCCGCCAGCCCAGGATACCGAACCCGGATCCTGCTTCAGCGCCTCGACGAGGTCGCCCATAGTCTTCAGCGGCGATTCGGCGGGAACGACGATCGCTTCGTATTCGCCGGTCAGGCGGGCGATCGGCTCGACTTCGTTCAGCGAAACCGGCGACTTGTTCGTCAGGATCGCGCCGACCATGACGTAGCCGCCGACAAGCAGGGCATTGGGGTTGCCGGCCGACTGGCTGGCGAACTGTGCCAGGCCGATGGTGCCGCCGGCGCCGGGCACGTTCTGAACCTGGACATTGCCGGCGATCTTTTCCTGCTGCAGGGCGGTCTGCATCGAGCGCGCCGTCTGGTCCCAGCCACCGCCGGGGTTTGCCGGTGCAATGATGGTGTAGTCGGCGGCCGCCGCCGGAAGCGCCATGGCGCCGGCGATCAGGGATGCGATAAGAAACTGTTTCAAGGGACGTCCTCCGTCAACGCGTTTGCGCGCTGTGTTTCAATTCTTGACGCGAGGAGCTTTTAAAACAGGCGCGCATGTCAGATCGCGGGGATCTTCGCTCGGGCCGTTTTGGGTGAGACACTCCTCCGCACCGCTTCGTCACCGCCTCCACGGCTGACGAACACCACTAAGCCACCATAGTAAGCTGACATCAACCTGACATCCATGCATCCAGTGCATAACTCGGGCCGATCGCGCCGGATTTTGCGGGAGATTTGGTCTCTGTCAGCGGATCAAGGCTTAGGGAAGGCCGAGCACGTCCCTCCAGCGGGCGATGAGGCGTGCGCGCTTTACCTGATCGAGATAGACCATCAGGCCCGGGCTGACCGGAACGGGACGCAGCTGCGCGCCCAGAATATCCTGCAGCGTGCTTGCCGTATTGTCGCCGGCGACCTGTGGGTTGACGGCGGCGATATGAAGCTCGCGCGCCATGATTGACTGTCCCTCGGCGGACATGAAGAATTCGAGATAGCGCCGTCCGAGTTCCGGTGCAGCCGCTGCCTCGGGCACGAGGCCGATCCGGGAGATGACGACGGTGTAGTCGGTCGGCAGGATGATGCCGAGGTCGGGATGATGTTCCGCCCAGTCTGCCGCATAGGAGCCGACGATGTTGTAGCCGAGCAGAAAGCGGCCGTCCGAGACCCGCTCCAGAATATCGGAACTCGTTGCATAGAGCTTCACCCCGGCCTCGCCCATGGCGCGGATCACCGACCAGATGTCGCCGAACTGTTCCTGGTCGCGCGCCATGAACAGGAAGCCGACACCGGAACGCTCGATATCGTAGGTGCCGATGCGGCCCACGGCCTCACGGCCGGCCTCGCGGAGAAAGCGCACGAACTCCGCCCGCGTCGAGGGTGGTTCGCGCCCGGCAAAGCTCGGTTTGTGATAGACGAAGACAGCCGGCTCGAAGGTCAAGGCATAGGCCGTATTGCGCCAGTTCGCCCAAGCCGGCCAGGACCGGGTGAGGGGGAGGTTGCTCGGCTGGGCGTAGCCGTCATTGGTCAGCTTCACCTGCAGGTCCATCGCCGAGGAAAAGGCGAAGTCGGCCGTCTTCTGCCCTGCATCCGTTTCCCGGACGATCCGGTCGTAGATTTCCCCCGTCAGCATGTTCTCGTGACGAACGGCAATGTCGGGATTGGCGCCCTGAAACCCGTTGATCAGCGGTCGCGCCAAGGGATCGTCCAGTGACGAATAAACGTTGAGCACCGGCGCATCCGCCCGGCCGCTCCGCGCCGGGTAAAAATCCGGCGCGGCGGCAGCAGCGGCCGTACCGGCGAGAAAGAGGAGAAGGACTGCGGCAAGGCGAAACATGAGCGGAGTGTGCGCCAGCGGTGTCCTTCGCACAAGCATCGGGATGACGGCTTCCTCTGCAATTCCAGATCGATGGCGCGATAGCGCCGGAAAAACGTTTTGTCCGCGCAGGGACTTATTCTAGGATCAAGGGGGTCGAGGAGCCGCCATATTTTGAGAATTCTTCTGGTCGAAGACAACAAGGTCCTGTCGGAAGGGCTTGCCGCCATCCTGCGCGGCAGCGGTTATGCTGTGGATGTGGTGCAAGACGGTGCCTCGGCCGATGCTGCGGCGGCAACCGAGCGGTTCGATCTCGTGATCCTCGACCTGACCTTGCCCGAGATGGACGGGCTCGACGTGCTGCGTTCCATGCGGGCGCGTCAGAACCGGTCGGCCGTGCTGATCCTGACGGCGCGAGGCAGTGCCGAGGAAAAGGTCCGCGGGCTCGATCTCGGCGCCGACGACTACATGATCAAGCCGTTCGATATCGGCGAGTTCGAGGCACGGGTGCGCGTTCTCCTGCGGCGGCAGGCAGGCCTGCGCTCCTCCATGGTCACTTTCGGCCCCGTTTCGCTGGACCTGACCTCGCGGACCTTCTCGTCCGACGGCATACCCATCGACATTCCCCTGCGCGAGACCGGGCTTCTGGAGATCCTCTTCATGCGTGCCGGAAAGGTTGTGGCGAAGGATGCCATCATGCAGTCGCTGACGGCGTTCGATGACGATCTCAGCCCCAATGCCATCGAGCAATATGTCAGCCGCCTGCGCAAGCGCCTGTTACCGCATGGGCTGACGGTGCGCACGGCGCGCGGTATCGGCTATTATCTCGACAAGGCGGCGCCCGCAGACCCTTCACCGGATACGCCATGAGCGGTGTGCGTGCGGCGCATTCGCTGCGCAGGCGGCTTCTGGCCTGGCTGCTCGCGGCCACCGCCGTCATCGGCATCATCGCGCTTGGCGATACCTACCGGGAAGCCGTGAAGACGGCGAACAGCGTCTCGGATCGCGTGCTGGCGGGGTCGGCGCTCGCGATCGCCGACCGGGTGGTTGTGGCCGAAGACGGCACGCTCGAGGTCGACATGCCCTATGTGGCGCTGGAAATGCTGACATCTGCGGCGCAGGACCGGGTGTTCTATCGGGTCGATGGCCCGCCCGGCCATTTCATCACCGGCTACCGCACCCTGCCAGGCATTGCCGAGATGCAGGGACGGCAGGCCGTCTATCTCGATTCCGACTACCGCGGCGAGCCCATCCGCATTGCCGCGCTCGAACGATCTGCCTCGACGGGGATCGACTCGGTGCCCTTCGTCGTGACCGTGGCGGAAACCACGGTGGCGCGGCAGCAGCTCGCGCGCGCTCTGCTGTTTCGCTCGGCGCTGCGGCTGTTCCTCCTGATCTTCGGAGCAGCGGCCATCGTCTGGATCGCCGTCACGCTGTCGCTGCGTCCGCTCTACCGGCTGGGCGATGCCATTGCCGAGCGCAGTCCCGACGATCTTCGTCCGATCCGGCAATCCGTGCCACGGGAGGTGGAGGGCCTGGTCGAAACGGTCAATTCCTTCATGGTAAGGCTGCAATCGGCGCTCGACGCCATGCGCCATTTTTCCGGCAATGCAGGCCACCAGCTGCGGACGCCGCTGGCCGTCGTGCGGACGCAGCTTGCGCTGGCCGCCCGGTCCGAAAAGCCTGAGGACATCAAGGCCTTCATCGCCCGTAGCGACGAGGCGGTCGGCCATGCCGAGCGAATTCTCGCGCAATTGCTGCTTCTGGCGAAGATCGATGCGACCGGTTCGGGTTCCTCGACCGCTCTGGTGCCGATGGACCTGACCATGGTCGCGCGGGAGATCACGGCGGAGTACGTGCCCCGCGCTGCGGATGTCGGCATCGACCTTGGCTTCGAAGGCGAGGGAACGGCCTTCATCGCCGCAGAGCCGCTGCTGATCGGCGAACTCCTGCGCAATCTCGTGGAAAATGCGCTCGCTTATGCCGGACGGGGTGCCGAGGTGACGGTGAGGGTTAGGTGCGAGCAGGGCGTCGTGCTGCTCGACGTCGAAGACAACGGTCCCGGCATTCCGCCGGAAAAACTGCCCGCCGTGCGGCAGCGCTTTGCCCGCGGCGAGAGCGAGGCACCGGGCCTCGGGCTCGGGCTGCCGATCGTCGAGGAGATCGCGGTTCGTTTCGAGGGTCGTCTCTCGCTCGGGCCAGCCCGCCTGGACGAAGGCGAGGCCGGCCGTGGTCTGAAAGTGCGGGTGGCCTTTCCCGCGGTCTCCGACGACACCTGAAGATCCTTCGCGCCGATCATTCGTTGGCGTGGTCATCGGATCAGCGGATTTCATTGGTCATATCGGGGCAATCGCGGCAATGTCCGCAGCCTTCTCCCGGACGTATCCGCACTGTGCAACGCTTCGGGGAATGCCTCGATCCCGGGAGCCTGCCATGCGTATCACATCCGATCTCACCCGCCATCTCCGGGATCCGCGTCTCCTTCCGGAGGCTGAGGTGGCAGGTGCGGCATTCGAGGTTCGCAATCCCTCTTCCGGCGTTCTGCTGGCGACCTTGCCGGATATGGGTGTGCCCGAAACGCGCGCGGCCATCGAACGGGCATCGGCTGTGCAGCCTGCCTGGGCGGGGCTTCCTGCCAAAGACCGCAGCCAGCTCATGCGGCGCTGGCACGATCTCGTTCTCGCTCATATCGACGATCTCGCAGCGATCCTGACGGCCGAAATGGGCAAGCCGCTGGGCGAAGCCCGTTCGGAGGTGCAGCACGCCGCGGCCTATATCGAATGGTATGCGGAAGAGGCAAAGCGCGTCTATGGCGAGACGTTTCCCGCACCCTCCACGGACCGGCGGATGTTCGTCATCAAGCAGCCGGTCGGCATTGTCGGCACGATCACGCCGTGGAATTTCCCGGCCTCCATGGTGGCGCGGAAGGTTGCGCCGGCACTGGCCGTAGGGTGTCCCGTGATCCTGAAGCCGGCCGAACAGACGCCGCTGGTGGCCGTCGCGCTGCACCGTCTGGCGCTGGATGCCGGCTTCCCCGAAGGGGTCTTGCAGCTCGTTCTTGCCAGCGAGGGACAAGCGGTGGGCTATGAGCTCTGCACGCATCCGAAGGTGCGCAAGATCAGTTTTACCGGCTCGACGGAGGTCGGCCGGCTTTTGATGCGGCAATGCGCCGACCAGATCAAGAAGGTCAGTCTGGAGCTAGGCGGAAGCGCGCCGTTCATCGTCTTCGACGATGCGGATATCGATGCTGCTGTCGATGGCGCCATTCAGGCAAAGTTCCGCAATGCCGGGCAAACCTGCACCTCGGCCAACCGCATCTATGTCCAGTCCGCAGTCTACGACGCGTTTTCCGAGAAGCTGGCGGCCGATGTCGCCGATCTGCGTGTTGGCGACGGCTTCGAGCCGACCGTTTCTGTCGGTCCGCTAATCGACAAGGCAGCGCTGCGCAAAGTGGCGCATCATGTCGAGGATGCGGTTCTCAGGGGCGCCAAGGTGCTGTGCGGCGGTGGAAGGGTCGGTGAGACCGGTACCTTCTTTGCGCCGACGGTTCTCACCTATGTGGATCACGGCATGCTGGTTGCCTGCGACGAGACGTTTGGCCCTGTTGCGCCGGTTATCCGGTTCGAAACGGTCGAGGACGTCATCCATCAGGCGAATGACACGATCTACGGGCTGGCGGCTTACTTCTACGCCACGGAGCTGCGCAAGGTCTGGCGGGTGGCCGAGGCGCTGGAATACGGCATGATCGGCATCAATACCGGTCGCATGTCCTCCGAAGCGGCGCCCTTCGGCGGGTTGAAACAGTCGGGGATCGGTCGCGAAGGGTCGCGTCACGGCATGGAGGATTATCTCGACATGAAATATCTCTGCATGGGCAATATCTGAACGCGTTCCCTTGGGACGTGCGACCTTGCGCGAATGGAGACGAATATGGCGTATCTCGACCGGGACCGGGCGGCACGGCTCATGGCCGCAGCCGGCCTCGACGCGCTGCTGCTGTTCACGCCCGAAGGCTTTACCTATGCGACGGGTGCAAGCCCCGGTGTCGGCACGATGTGGAGGCGGGCCGGCGCCGTTGCAGCCATCGTTCCCGCAGATCCGGGCGTTCCCATCGGTGCCGTGGTCAGCGATCTCTTTGCGGAAAGTTTTCGCGCGTCGAGCGACGTGACCGATATCCGCATCCATCCGCTCTGGGTGGAAACAACGGATGTGCGGCCGCAGGATTCATCCCAGCCTCTGCCCGATCTGATTGCCGCCGCATGGGCGGGCTCGGGCCGCTCCGCTGGCTTTGCGCGCCCGGAAACGTTCGATGCGGCGCTGGGTTTCCGTCTGGCCGGCGATCTTCTGGCCGCCCGGAAGCTCGGCGGTGCGCGTGTGGGCGTCGAACTCGACAGCCTCTCGGTTCTGGATTTCGCGCAAGTGTCGACATCACTGCCGGGTTGCCAGCTGCTCGACGGCAGCGATGTGCTTCGCCAGCTGAGAATGGTGAAGTCGGCGCAGGAGATCGAGCATCTGCGAACGGCCGTTACGCTGGCCGAGATCGGGATCGGTGCTTTGGCTGCGGCAATCGCGCCCGGGCAGACGCGCGATGCGCTGGCTGAGGTCTGGACCTCGGCCGTGCAGGCCGAGGCGCGGAAAAGGGATATCCGCACCCTGAGCGGACTTTGGGAATATGTGTCCGTCGGCGCCAATCCGTGGTCGCGAGGAGGTGTGGTCGAGGAGGGCTCCCTGATCAAGGTCGATGTCGGCTGTCTCATCAAGGGTTACACATCGGACACCGGTCGGACATTCGTTTGCGGCACGCCGACGGCCGTACAAAGCCAGCTATTCGATGCGCTGTCTCAGGCCTTTGACGTTGGCCTGTCGCAGATCCGGCCCGATGTCGAGATGCGGGCCGTGCATGCGGCAGCGACCACCGCGATGGCGAAAGCGGGTTTCCCCGGTTTCAGCCGCGGACACTTCGGTCATGGTCTCGGTGCCGGCCTGGGAAGCGAGGAATGGCCCTTTTTCTCCGCAACAAGCAGCGTGGTGCTGGAGCCGGGCATGGTCGTCGCCTTCGAGACACCCTGGTATATCGACGGTATCGGCGGCATGATCATCGAGAACCAGCTCCTGATCACGGCGGATGGTCACGAGGTGATGAACAGCCTGCCATGGGGGTTGGTGTCTGTTTGAAAATCGGCTCTCATCAGGCTTTGCGGCGAAATGCTGCGACCTTTCCCGTTCATCTTTAGAGCCGATTCAACATGCGGACGAGGGGCGGAGACATAAAAGCTGCTGCTGCATACCTCAAGTCTAAATCGTATTCAGGATAAGGTGATGCTGCAAGTATAAATACAAAGCAGACCTGACCACGTCATTTATGATGCATCACATTGTATTGCCCAATTGATTGTATCAATGTGCATCTGTTGCACGGCTGTCATGTTTTTTGATTATCGACCTGAAGTTGCGCTTGCGGAAAGATCCGCAACAGCATCTCGAAAGGCGCCTCCATGACTGCGACGACAAGCATTCGCTCGCTTTCGATTTATCCTTTCTTGCTGGTGCTATTCATAGGCACAATTTGCAGTTCCATGGTTGGGTCTTTCATGGCTTATTACATTGTGGAGGGGTTGGGGCGAGCACCTTGGACAATCAGCCTCTACGCGGCCGGTGTCACCGTTCTTGGCATCATCTGCACCCGCACTTTTGGTCGATGGCTGGATGCTGGAGTTGCACCTTTTCCGCTGATTGGGGCAGCACTTGGGGGTTATCTTCTTGCCACCACTGCCTTGTCGATTTCACCGTCCTTCTGGATCGTTCTGAGCTTTGGCGTGCTTGGCTTTGGCCTCAGCAGTAGTGCCGTGTCTACCATGTTCAGCCTCGGGGCAGTCGTCGCAGAACGTTGTATGATGCCGCGTGGTCGGTCCAATGCCTTCCTACGCGCCACGGTATCAACTGCCTGGATGGTAGGTCCAGCGATGGCGTTCCTCTTTTCGGAGCGCTTTGGTGAAGCTGCCGTTTTCAAGCTCGCTTTGGTACTCGCAATCATTTGGGCATTGATGTGGTGGAGGATTATACCGCGTGAAATGACACTTCGCCCGAGAACAGGCTCAGTGGAGTCAGCTTCTATCCGGAAGCCTGATGGCTTGTGGTTGGCCGCCGTATTCGTTTTCTGTCTGTCTTCGGCCCACTCGCTGACATTCAGCGCCCTGCCGCTGTTCTACGTAAGGGAAGTCGGGCTGCCAGGCGATGCGCCCGGCATGGCCTTCAGCATGAAGACCTTCGTGGAGGTCTTTGCGATCTTTACAACGCCTATGATCATTTCCCGTTTCGGTCTGAAGGGCCCACTTGTCGTGGTGGCGCTGATGGCCACCGTGACGATCCTGCTGATTTCATATGTGCAAACCTACCCGCAGATGCTGGCAGGTGCGGCCTTGGAGGGACTGTATTATGGCCTCTATGCCAGCATTGGCATTAGTTTTATGCAATCTTTCTCTGGTAATCGCCCGGCGCAAGCTACCGCGCTGTACTGGAATGTCCTGAGTGTCAGCGGCATTCTCGCAGGCCCCGCAACCGGCCTTATAGCGCAAGCTTACAATTTCCGAACCGTTGTTCTGGTGGCCTCGGCAGTGGCTGCTTTTGCTGCCCTTCTACTTTTCGGGTCAATGCTTCGTCAGCACTTACGATGAACTGAAGCCTTGTAGAGGCTGATTCTCAGCTGAGAAAGCACCCTAGATCAGCGACGTAAACGTCGTCTGAAAGCTCCGGGAACTTGATGTCTCCCAAACGCCTAAGAAGCCCTCGTCTTATCACCTTTAAGCCGATTCATTGCATACCCTGGTCCTACAGTTTATCGCTCAAGGTCTTGATGGTCTTGAGATCCTCTCGGAAGCGGTCGATCTCTTCGCGTTTGCGCCCTTCGTCGGGGATGCGCAGGAGGTAGGAGGGGTGGACGGTGGTGTAGAGCGTGCGCCCGTCGTCGAGATCGACCTTGCGGCTTCGGTAGTCGCCCAGGCGCTCGGCATGGTCCATGACGGAGGTCAGCGCCGTCGCGCCCATCGCGACCACGAGTTTCGGCTGGATCAGGTCGAGTTCCAGCTTGAGCCACCAGCGACAGGCGCGGATTTCGCCCATATTGGGCTTCTGGTGGATGCGGCGCTTGCCGCGCGGCTCGTATTTGAAATGCTTCACCGCATTGGTGACATAGGCCGTCTTGCGATCGAGATCGACTTCGCCGGCAATCGTGTCGAACATCTTGCCGGCAGGGCCGACGAACGGCCGGCCGGCGAGGTCCTCCTGATCGCCCGGCTGCTCGCCGACGAACATCACTTTCGCATCGTCGGGACCTTCGCCGAAGACGGTCTGCGTCGCCTTGCAGTAGAGCGGACAGCGGGTGCAGTCGCGCGCGTCCGCCCGTGCCGCATCCAGCGTGCCGGGACGGGCGGTGTTTTCCTCGCTCTTCGGCATGGCGGCTTCGCGCACCTTCGCGTGGAAGGCCGGCGGGTCTTTCATCGCCTGTTTCGCCATTGCCCGCACCTTCTCCTCCGCACCGGCGATCAGGCCGGGGATGAGTTCGGCTTCGGGAAGGTTCTTCCAGTATTTCTTCGGCATTTCCGACTGCATCGCTTTCACCTTGAGCCGCGCCGGATTGAAGATATTGCTGTAATAGGTGCGCCAGAGCGTATCCGCGTCATCGGTCAGCTTGGGATCGTCCGCCGGCTCGGACGTCACCGTCAGCGTGGTTCCATCCCAGGCGGCGGATCCTTTTGGCGTGGCGATGATCCAGTCCATGTCGGTGAAACGCCGCTGGAAGAAAAGAGCAACGCGGGCGACGATGAAATGATCCGGCTCGAACCAGGCGAAAAATCGCCGACGGCCGATCGTCATGCTGCCCGGCTCCAGAGAGACGGGGCGGGCAATGACCTCCATTACGTCCGTTGCCGGCGCGCCTGTCGTCGGTGTATCGGCGCCGATCTCCTTGAAGCGCACGAAGGCCTTCATCTTGTGGCTGTCGCGCCGAACGGATTTCTCCATGGCATTGAGCCGGACGACATCCGCGTCGGAGACGATGTCGAGCAGGTTACGCTCGGCCTGCAGACGCCAGAGCGTGCGATAGAGAAGACCGAAACGTCCGGGATCGGAGTGGCAGATCACGGTTTCGGCAAGCGTCATGAAGGCGCGGGGGACGGTGATGTCGCGCTGCGCTTCCTCCGGTTTCCGCTCCGCCGGCACAGGGTCGGCAAACAGATCGGTGGTTCCGTGTTTCTCGCGCCAGTCCACGGCTGTCGGCAGCGTTCCCGCGACCAGCAGCCGGCGCGCGGCATCCCGCCACTCGCCGAAATCGCCCTTGCCGTCGAGCGTGACGGTTTGCCTCTCGAGGCCCGGCGACGGCATCACAGAAGGACCAGTTGTTCCGGTTTCGGTTCGAACATGGTGCGCAGGTCCGGCCGGTCGATAAGGCGCGACGGCGTCCAGCCCTCGGCGATGATGAAGGCCTGCACCTTTTTCAGCGAAACCTTGAGACGCACGAGGTCTTCCAGCCGCAGGGTGCGATGCCTGCGGGCGGTGAGGATGGCGCGGACGATCTTCGTACCGAAACCGGGCACGCGGAGAAGCATCTCGCGATCCGCCTTGTTGATATCGACGGGAAAGCGATGTCGGTTGGAGAGCGCCCAGGCGAGCTTCGGATCGAGATCGAGGTCGAGCATGCCATCCGGCTGGTCGCGCGTGATCTCGTCGATGCCGAACCCATAGAAGCGGTAAAGCCAGTCAGCCTGATAGAGCCGGTGCTCGCGCATCAAAGGCGGCTTGACGAGAGGCAGGTTGCGGGATGCATCCGGAATGGGGCTGAAGGCAGAGTAATAGACGCGGCGCAGGCCGTAGCTACCGTAAAGCCGGGCGCTGGTGCCGAGAATCACACTGTCGTTTGCCTGATCGGCACCGACGATCATCTGCGTGCTCTGGCCGGCGGGCGCAAAGCGCCGGGTGCGCTTGGTCTGGAGTGTCGGGTCGCGCATTTCCTCGATCTTCAGGCGAAGATCGCCCATCGATTTGCGAATGCCGTCCGGCCGTTTTTCCGGCGCATAGCGCGTCAGCCCGGCATCCGTCGGCAGTTCGATATTGATCGACAGGCGATCCGCATAAAGTCCGGCTTCCTCGATCAGCGCCGGGGACGCCTCGGGGATCGACTTCAGGTGGATGTAGCCGCGGAAATTATGCGTGACGCGCAACTCGCGTGCGATGCGCACCATCTCTTCCATCGTGTGATCGGACGAGCGGATGATGCCGGAGGACAGGAACAGGCCTTCGATGTAGTTGCGCCGATAGAACTCGAGCGTCAGCCACACCACTTCCTCGACCGAAAAGCGTGCACGCTCCACATTGCTGGATGACCGGTTGATGCAGTAGGCGCAATCGTAGATGCAGAAATTCGTCATCAAAATCTTGAGCAGGGAAATGCATCGCCCGTCCGGCGCATAGGCATGACAGATGCCGGATCCCTCCGTAGAGCCAAGACCGCCGCTGGCCGACGAATTGCGTTTCGTCGTTCCGCTGGAGGCGCAGGACGCATCGTATTTGGCGGCATCTGAGAGGATGGCCAAACGCTCTTTCAGCGATTTCTTCATATTGTTCTACATATGTTCTTTTGCTGCTCGCGTCAATGTTGTGTGCGTTGATGGTTTCGGTTTTCGAATCTGCAGCCTGCCTGGAATCAGGCGGTTGGCAATGTCACGGATGTTTTTTCGGAACGATCGGTGGGGCGCCTCGTTAATACGGCGAACCCGTCATGACATTCGCGTCTGATATCGCCGACCAAAGAGGTTGGGGATGATTAGTGACACGATACCGAGATACAGCAAGGAACAGGCTCATGCCTTCTATCAAGGAATCCAAAATTCTCATTCTCGCCACGGATGGCTACGAACGGTCTGAACTGCGCGTTCCCTATGACAGCCTGAAAAAGCAGGGCGCGACCGTAAAGATTGCATCGATCGGCAAGACCAGCATCAAGAGCTGGGACGAAAAGGATTGGGGCGACAGCGTCGACGTCGATCTCGAAGCCAAGGACGTGAAAATCGAGGACTTCGATGCGCTCGTTCTGCCGGGCGGCCAGATCAACCCCGACAAGCTGCGCGTTGAAGACGAAGCGTTGCGGATCGTTCGTGACTTCGTGTCGTCCGGCAAGGTCGTCGCCGCCATCTGCCATGCACCTTGGTTGCTGGTCGAAGCAGGCGCAATCAAGGGGCGGAAGGTCACGTCCTACAAATCGATCAAGACGGATGTCGTCAATGCCGGCGGCCTGTGGTCGGATGAAGCCGTGGTGACCGACAAGGGTATCATCACCTCCCGCAATCCCGGCGATCTCGATGCCTTCGTGGCGAAGATCGTCGAGGAAGTGGAAGAAGGCCGTCACGACCGCAAGGCTGCCTGAGGCCCTTTTCCGCAAGACATTTTCGACCGGCTCCATCCAGCGATGGGGCCGGTTTTTTCGTGTCGAGCGACAGGAGCGTTCTCACATGCCGCGTGAGACTTGCGAAGATGAGATGAGACAGGCACAACATGGCATGATGTCCCTGTCCGATCGCCATCCCGTCCGTCTCCGTCGCTCGGTGCTCTGCGTTCCAGCCGACAACGAGCGCGCACTTGCCAAAGTGTCGAGCCTGTCACCCGATGCCGTGATCTACGATCTGGAGGACGCGGTGCTTCCGGAGCGCAAGGCCGATGCGCGCCATGCGCTGGTGCGCCATCTGGCGGATGTTGCGATTGGCATCGAGCGAATCGTCCGTATCAACAGTCTTGCCTCGGGTTTTGGCGAGGCGGATCTCGAAGCGCTGTCCGCCTGCAGGTTCGATGCCGTTCTATTGCCGAAGGTGGAAGGGCCACGCGATATTCTCGACATTGCCGAAGGGTTGGATGAGGGCAACGGTCCGGAAGACTTGCGGCTCTGGGCGATGATCGAGACGCCGAGGGGCGTTCTCAATGTGGCGGCGATCGCCGAGGCCGGACGCACGCGGGGCGGGCGGCTCGATTGTCTCATCCCCGGCCTCAACGATCTGCGCAAGGAAACCGGCGTTGCCGCTCTTCCCGGGCGAGGCTACCTCGTGCCCTGGCTCATGCAGATCCTGCTTGCAGGACGTGGCAGCGGGCTCGATGTTCTCGACGCCGTCTTCAACGATATCAGCGATGCCGACGGCTTCGCGCAGGAATGCGCGGCGGGACGCGACATGGGGTTTGATGGAAAGATGCTGATTCATCCGCAGCAGATCGCGCCGGCCAATTCCGCATTCGGTCCCTCCGTTCAGGATGAGGCGGAGGCTCTGGAGATCGTCGCGGCCTTTGCTCATCCGGACAATGCAGGCAGGTCGGTCATCGTCCACAAGGGCAAAATGGTCGAAGCCTTGCATCTCGAACAGGCGATGACCTGTCTTGCAAAGGTCGAGGCCATCAGAAACAAAGGAATGCAGCTGTGAAACTCTACCGCTTTCTCACCGGCCCTGACGATGCGAGCTTCTGTCATAAGGTGACGGCCGCCCTCAACAAGGGCTGGCATCTTCATGGCTCGCCGACCTACACGTTCAATGCCGATGCACAGGTCATGCAGTGCGGCCAGGCCGTGGTGAAGGATGTCGAGGGCAAGGACTACGTGCCGGACATGAAGCTGTCCGAGCAGTAGACAGAGGCCAAGGCTTCACATTCCCTGCGGCGGGTGCTACCCGCCGACATGCTCCACGCTCGCCTCGATACGCTCCATATCGTCGTCCGACAGGCCGAAGTGGTGACCGATCTCGTGGATCAGCACATGGGTGATGATGTCGCCCAGCGTTTCATCGTTTTCGGCCCAGTAATCGAGGATCGGCCGGCGATAGAGCGTGATCCGGTTCGGCATCGTGCCGGTTTCCATGGTGAAACGCTCGCCGATACCACGACCCTCGAACAGGCCGAGCAGGTCGAACGGCGTTTCCAGCGCCATGTCCTCGAACACGTCGTCATCCGGAAAATCCTCGATCTCGATGATGAGGTCTGTGGCCAGCAGCCGGAATTCCTCGGGAAGATGCCCATAGGCTTCCAGCGTCAGGGATTCGAACGTGCTGATGGTCGGCGCATGACGTTCCCGCCAATCGTCGCTTTGGTCAATCCGGGCCATGGATACTCCTTGTCCTTTTTATATAGCCATTTTCCGGTTCATTTCGAGAAGCAATTCGCAATGTAAGGCGATTGTGCAGAAACTGCGGAATCTTTTCCCAACTGCGTTGACTCTTTTTTGAAGCTCTGGAATCAATAAGAACATATCAGGAACGAATAGGAGCTGACTGCCATGGCTGAAAACGCTGTGCCGCGGGAGACGGTGCTCGCCCTGCGCGACGCCATTGCCCGACTGGAACGAGACAGGCCATCCGGTTCCTGTCGTCCCACCTTCGAGACGGAGGGCGAACGTGCGGGATTTTCAGCGTCCGCGCGGTCTCTCGGCGGGCAGGATGTTGCCGGGCAGTGCAGGGCCAAGCAGTACAGGATCGAGCAGGGCGGGCAGGACGACGTGCTGCCGCTCGGCGTTCCCGACCTCGACCATGCGATGTCCGGCGGCCTGCCGCTGAAGGGTTTGAGCGAAATACGGGTGGCGGAAACGCGCGATGTCGGTGCCGCCACGGGGTTTACGCTCGGTCTTGCCGCCCTCTACCAGACGCGGCGCAAAGCCCTCGGTGAACTCGGTCCCATCCTCTGGATCTCCGAGACCATGGCGGGAAAAGAGGCCGGCGAGCCTTACGGTGTCGGCCTTTCGCTTCTCGGGATCGATCTGCGTGCAGCGCTCTTCTCGCGGCCTCGCAACCTCCAGCAGGCGCTGTGGATTGCCGAGGCGGCGCTCGGGTTTTCCGTGTTTTCCGCCGTCATTCTGGAGATCCGCGGGAATCCGGCGCGTCTCGGGCTTCCCGAAAGCCGGCGGCTGCAATTGCGCTCGGTCGCCAGCGGCGTTCCGATCTTTCTGCTCCGGCAGGCGGGCGAGGAGGAGTCGAGCAGCGCACATCTGCGCCTTCTCGTCCGTCCCGCTCCCGCCGCCCCATTCATGCTGCCCGATGGCACGATGCTTTCGACCGGCATCGGGCATCCCGCCTTTCACGTCGTTGCCGAGAAGACCCGGGCTTTTTCCCCTGTCGATGCCTACCTTGAATGGAGTTCCCATGCGCGCCGGTTCTACCCTCTCGACCCCGTCGCCGTCCCTCTTCCGGCCAACGCAGCGGATCCTGTCCCTGTCCTTTCCACATCTGTCGGCCGACAGGGTGGCACGCCGGCGGTGGGGCGCGTCGTGGCTTTCAAACGGGCGTCCTGATCACCCGCCGGTCGTGTTTTCCGACAAGGTCGAGAATGCCATGCGGATCGTGGCGCTCGACAGCGTTGCCGAGCGCCTGCGGCTGAAACGGGGACAGGGCGTGGCCGAAGCCCGCGCCATGCATCCGCAGATCGACGTGCTGCCAGCCGACCCTGCCGCCGACAAGGCGTTTCTCTCGGCCCTCGCCGACTGGTGCGATCGCTACACGCCGCTGGTTGCCTATGCCGGTGTCGATGGGCTGGCGCTCGACATTACCGGCTGCACGCATCTGCATGGCGGGGAAAAGGCGCTGCTCGACGATGTCCTGTCACGCCTCTTTCAGCTGGGCGTCGAGGCGCGCGGAGCGATTGCCGCATCTCCCGGTCTTGCCTGGGCTCTCTCGCGATTTTCCAGTGCTCGGTTTTCCGATGACAACGTGATCGAGGCGGGAGAGGAGGCCGCAGCGCTCGGTCCCTTGCCCGTGACGGCGCTTCGACTGCCGGAAACATTGACGGACACGCTGATCCGGCTGGGCTTGACCCATGTCGCCGATCTCATGGAGGCGCCCCGGGCAGCACTTGCGCGCCGCTTCGGGCCGCTCGTCTTTCTCCGGCTCGACCAGGCGCTCGGACATGACGACGAGCCCCTGTCGCCGCGCCGGCCGGTAGCCGAGCTTTCGGTCGAGCGCCGGCTGCTCTCGCCGGTCTCGGGCGAGGACGATATTCTCGGGCTTGCGCTGCAGCTTGCCACAGGCCTCAAGACCAAGCTGGAGGAGCGGGGAGAGGGTGGGCGCCAGTTCGAGCTCCTGCTTTTTCGCGTCGATGGCAAGGTGTTCCGGCTGCTTGCCGGCACTTCGTCCCCGGTGCGGGATCCAAAGCGGATCGCGGCGCTCTACAAGGAACGGCTTGCGGCTGTGCATGACGATCTGGATGCCGGCTACGGTTTCGAGATCCTGCGGCTCTGCGTCCTGAAAGTCGAGCCGATCACATCCATCCAGGACGATTTTTCCGGCCGTCCGGACCAGAGCCGGGCGCTTGCCGACTTTACCGATCGCGTTATCGCCCGCTTCGGAGAGGATGTGCTTTCGATCGTGGTTCTTGCCGCGAGCCACATCCCCGAGCGCGCAGCGAGCCTGCAGCCGGCAGGCAATGTCGTCGTTCCCGCCGCAAAGATGCTGCAGGCGGAGGAATGGCCGATCGTGCCCGTGCGGCCGCTCCGCCTTCTGACCCATCCCGAACGGGTGGAGGTTCCCGCGGCCGATGTTCCCGACGGCGCGCCGGAGCGGTTCTTCTGGCGACGCACGGCCTACAGGGTCGCGCGGGCGGAAGGGCCTGAGCGCATTGCCGCGGAGTGGTGGATCGACGGTGAGGATGCACCGACGCGCGACTATTTCCGCATCGAGGACGAGACCGGTCGCCGTTTCTGGATGTTTCGCAATGGCCTCTTCCAGCGCGAACGGATGCATCCCGACTGGTTCATGCACGGTATTTTCGCATGACCGGCGTTAAGTCCGGTAGCGGCCGTGAGTTCGGAAGAGGGCCGACGGACGCGGGTCGCGGGTCGTCCGAAGCTCAGCCGCCGACGTTTTTCGAACTGGGTGCCTGCACGAACTTCTCTTTCCTGCGCGGCGCCTCGGGCGCCAAGGAGATGGTGGTCACGGCCAAGCGGATCGGTCTCAAGGGCTTGGGGATTGCCGATCGCAATACACTGTCCGGCGTCGTCCGGGTCCATGCCGAAGCACGAGAGGAAAAATTTCCTTTCCAGCCGGGCGCACGCCTCGTCTTTGCCGATGGTTCGCCCGATATGCTGGCCTATCCGCGCAACCGGCAAGGATGGGCGCATCTCTGCCGGTTGCTGAGCGCCGGCAACCTGCGCGCCGACGACAAGGGGAACTGCACCCTCTTCCTTTCGGATCTCGTGACGTGGCAGGAGCACCTGCAGGTGATCGTGATGAAGGGGTGCACCCGCGATCGCGAGCATCAGGGCGGTCAGGCCGAGCCGCAGGAGAAGGCGGCGGGCGAGCTGCCCGAAGAGGCATCCGAAGCGGGAACCGGTAATGGCCTTCGAGGGAACGAGGGCCGTGATTGGAAGATGCTCGGCGATACCCTGCGATCGCTGCAACCCCTTATGAAGGGCCGGCTCTTTCTCGGCATGACGCCCCGCTATGACGGGTTCGACGCGCAGGATTTCGCGGCCCTCGCGGCGCTTTCCAGCAACACGGACGTGCGTCTCATCGCCACGAACGACGTGCTCTATCATTCCCCGGACAGCCGTCCCCTGGCCGATGTCATGACGGCCATCCGAGAGCATGTGACGATCGCGGAGGCGGGCTTTCGGCTACAGGTCAATGCCGAACGTTTTATCAAGGCGCCGGCCGAGATGGTCCGCATCTTCCGTCGCTACCCGGAGGCGGTTGCCAATACCGAGCGCTTCTTCCGGACGCTCGATTTCACGCTCGACGAGCTGAAGCACAATTATCCGAAGGAAGCAGGTCTGGGCGAGACCTCGGCGCAGACCCTGGAGCGGCTGGTCCGGGAAGGGGCGGCCCGGCGATATCCGCAGGGCGTGCCGGAGTCTGTGGAAACGAAAATCGCCTACGAGCTCGATCTCATCGCCAGGAAACAGTACGAACCATATTTTCTGACCGTTCATCGGCTGGTGACCTTTGCGCGAGACAAAGGCATCCTCTGCCAGGGCCGCGGATCTGCGGCCAACTCCTCCGTCTGTTACTGCCTGCATGTGACGGAGGTCGATCCGGTCAAGTTCACCCTGCTTTTCGATCGCTTCCTGTCGATGGACCGCGACGAGCCCCCGGATATCGACATCGACTTCGAGCATGCCCGACGCGATGAGGTGATCAAGTTTATCTACGATACCTATACCAAGGAGCATGCCGACATTGCGGCGGCCGCCATCAGCTATCGCGCGCGCTCGGCCGGGCGCGAGGTGGCCAAGGTCTTCGGCTTTTCCGAGGATGTGCAAACGGCGCTTGCCGCTTCCATCTGGGGCTGGTGGACGTCGTCGTTCACGGACGAACAGGCGAAGGCCGCAGGGCTCGATCTCAACGACCCCACCGTCATGCGCATGTTCACCTATGCCGGGCGGCTGATGGACATGCCGCGGCACCTCTCCCAGCATGTCGGCGGTTTCGTCATCACCCATGACCGGCTGGACGAGGTGGTGCCGATCATGCCGACGGCCATGCCCGGTCGCTACATGATCGAGTGGAACAAGGACGATCTCGATACGCTGAAGATTCTCAAGGTGGACGTTCTCGCGCTCGGCATGCTCACCTGTCTCGCCAAGGCGTTCCGGATGCTGGAGACCCATTACGGCAAGCAGATGCTGCTGTCGCAGGTCTACGACACCGAGCTCGATTATGTGAACGACGACAATCCGGTCTACGACATGATCTGCCGGGCCGACACGGTGGGGGTGTTCCAGATCGAAAGCCGGGCGCAGATGAGCATGCTGCCGCGGCTGCGACCCCGGGAGTTCTACGATCTCGTTATCGAAGTGGCGATCGTCCGGCCGGGGCCGATCCAGGGCGATATGGTTCATCCCTATCTCAAGCGCCGGGAGGCCAAGCTGCGGGGCGAGGCCATCCCCTATGAGAGCCTCGAACTGAAAGCCGTGCTGCAGCGGACGCTGGGCGTGCCTCTTTTCCAGGAGCAAGCCATGCAGATCGCCATGACGGCCGCGCGGTTCACGGCGGCCGAGGCCGACCAGTTGCGCCGCGCCATGGCCACCTTCCGGCGGTCCGGGCTGGTCGCGAACTTCGAAACCAAAATGATCGAGGGCATGGTCGCCAATAACTACAGCCGAGACTTCGCCGTTCGCTGCTTCAATCAGATCAAGGGCTTCGGCGAATACGGTTTTCCCGAGAGCCATGCAGCCTCCTTCGCCCTGCTCGTCTACGCCTCCTGCTGGTTCAAGACCTTCTATCCCGACATCTTCTGCGCGGCGCTCCTCAATGCCCAGCCGATGGGGTTCTACGCTCCGGCACAGCTGGTGCGCGATGCGCGCGAGCACGGGGTGCAGGTGCGGCCCGTCGATATCAATCGCTCCGACTGGGAAACGATTCTGGAGAGTAACGACCCGCAAGGGCGGGACGATGGGAGTGGCGCGCGGGGAAGCGTCTTTGACCGTCGAGCGATCGACCCACGGCATCGCGACATGCGCGACGTCATCCGCACAAAATATGCCGTCCGGCTTGGTTTCCGGCTGGTCAAGGGCCTGCGGGAGGGCGACATGGAGCGGCTCGTGGCTTGCCGAGATGAGGGATATGTTTCGATTTATGATCTCTGGCTGCGCTCGGGGCTGACGCGCAGTGTGCTGGAGCGGCTGGCGGACGCTGATGCTTTCGGCTCGATCGGGTTCGATCGCCGCCGTGCGCTCTGGGCGATCAAGGCGCTCGACGAGCGGGCACCTGCCGAGCGCCTGCCGCTCTTTGCCGCAGCTGGGGAGGAGGATCTCAGGGCGGACCCGACGATGCGCCTGCCGACCATGCCGGCCGGCGAGGAAGTGGTCAACGATTACAGGGCCTTGTCCCTGTCACTGAAGGCGCATCCGGTTTCCTTCATGCGGGAGGCGTTTGCCAAAGACGGTGTGGTGGCGAGCCGGGGATTATCAGGTCTGCGTCCCGGACGGCGGGTCACGGTGGCCGGGCTCGTTCTCGTACGGCAGCGACCAGGGTCCGCCAAGGGCGTCATCTTCATGACGCTGGAGGATGAGACGGGCGTTGCCAACATCATCGTCTGGAAGGCGGTCTTCGAAACGTTCCGTGCTGTCGTCATGGGGGCAAGGCTGGTCAAGGTCACCGGCCGTCTGCAAAGCCAGAACGGTGTCATCCATGTCGTTGCGGAAAGCATGGAGGACATGACCGAGGCGCTGGGGCTGCTGAAGGGCGAGGCCCGACGTTTTGCCGTCAACGAACGTGCGGACGAAGTGCTGCGTCCGACCGTGGATCAGCGACAAAAGGGAAATGCGACGGAGCAGGCTCTGCGGGAGCGCGCCCGCCGCGAGGCGCGAATCAAATCCGGTCTTATGGACACGGCGCAGGTCATGCCGAAGGGGCGGAATTTCCATTGAGGTTCGGTTTTGCGGCGTTGCGGGATGTGGAAATCGCGGATCCCCAAATTTATTTTAGACAGTTCGTATGTCCCTTCTCGCTCATGACGATAGCCGCCGAAGATCGTCGTGAGGCACCCGAAATTCTCGAACGCCGCGCAGCCCGCAAACCTAAAAGAGACGTAAGATGAGAGGCGAACTCCGGCCCGGATGAAATGCGAGTTCGGAATGCTACGGGTGGACTCCCGCGCCAAAGCCTCGCGCTCGAAGATGAGGAGCGGCGGCAGCCTGTCGTTCATGAGTGTCCGCAAATAAACGGCCTTTCTCCAGCCGGTTCTTACCGGTTATCTCTTTGGAATTGTTCTAAACTACACCGGCGCTTCTCACGGCCTTTTTTCTTGACACCAATTATCCTGTTTGTTTACTGCTGACCTCAGCGAGGATGCGAAAACAGGCAAGACGTCATGCTGGTTTGCAGTTGCAATTTCATCTCCGAAAAGGAGATCGAGGACACGATCAACGCCCTTCTCGATGAGGACTGTTGGCAGCTGATCGTGCCTGCGAAGGTGTATCATGCCATGGCCAAGCGCGGCCGCTGCTGTGGCTGTTTCCCGAATGTCGTCGACCTGATTATCCGGACCACAGAGCGCTATCATGCCCTGCGGCACTCGACGGATGATCAAATATTTGATTTCATGACCCGTCTCAAAAATTTCCATGAAGAAAACAGGAGAGCGGATCTTGAAAGGCGACACAAGGGTCATAGAGCGGCTTAACGAAGCCCTCTATCTCGAACTGGGAGCAGTCAACCAGTACTGGCTGCACTTCCGGCTGCTCGAGGATTGGGGCTACACGCTCCTGGCCAAGAAGGAACGGGCCGAATCGATCGAGGAAATGCATCACGCCGACAAGATTATCGCGCGAATCATCTTCCTCGACGGCCATCCGAACCTCCAGACCGTCGGTGCGCTGCGCATCGGACAGAACGTCAAGGAAGTTCTCGAGGCGGATCTTGCCGGCGAATATGACGCCCGCGCCTCGTACAAGGAGTCGCGCGACATCTGTCACGCCGCTGGCGACTACGTCTCCATGAAGCTGTTCGAACAGCTGTTGATCGACGAGGAAGGCCATATCGACTTCCTCGAAACCCAGCTGCAGCTGTTCAACTCGATCGGCGCCGAGAAGTACGGTCAGCTGAACGCGACCTCTGCCGACAAGGCTGAAGTCGGTAGCGAAGACGCCTGATACAGGCTTCGAGAGGATGCGGCGGTCATTTTTGCCGCATCCTTTTGTCTTGAACATGCGTGACAGCCGCACCCTGCCGTTTTGTTGACGCGTCCAGCTCTACCGAACGGTTTCCGTTGCCAGATGCGCGAACGTACCGACAACGGTGTCGTAAACCTCCCGCTTGAAGGATACGATGAGAGCGGGAAGGTCGGTCATAGGCTTCCACGCCCATTCCTCGAATTCCGGCTCGTGCCCACCCGGCGGCGGGTTGATGGCGATCTCGCTGTCATCGCCTTCGAACCGGAACGCGAACCATCGCTGGGTCTGCCCGCGAAATTTGCCCTTCAGCCCGATGCCGATCAGATGGGCCGGCAGGTCGTAGTTGATCCAGTCCGGCGCTTCCATCAGCAGCGATACGCTGCGCATGCCGGTCTCCTCGTAAAGCTCCCGCTTTGCCGCCTCCAGCGGATCCTCGCCCTTGTCGATGCCGCCCTGGGGCATCTGCCAGAGCTGGCCCGACCCGTCATATTCGGAGTTGCCCAGCGCGATGCGACGCCCTGCCCAGACAAGGCCCTGGCTGTTCAGCACCATGATGCCGACGCACGGCCGGTAGGGGAGATCTTCGGCGCGGAGGGGAGGGTTCTTGCCAGTCTTGCTCATCGGGTTTCCTCAAGACGTGTGGCGGCTGTCCTGCAGCGCGCACGGAGTGTTCATTCAGTGTCTCTTCGTATCCTTCACCAGCGCAGAAACGCCGACGAATTCGATACCGCGCTTCTCCGCCTCTTGCATCCACTGTGCAATGGCCGAGACGCTTTCGTCGAAGGCGGACGCCGTACCGATCGCCGTACCGTTGCGCCGGGCAATCCGTTCGAGATCGTCGAGCTTGCGCAAAATGGCCGTGCGGTCGAGCTGGGTATCCAGAACGACATCGCCGAAAGCATAGGGTACTTCGAGCGCATCGCCGAGAGTGGATGTGAGCGATTGCGCCGAGGTGCCGTCATCCAGGAACAATAGTCCGCGCCGCCCGAGATCACGCATCACCGGTTCGAGAGCACCGGAGTCGGACAGGAATCGCCCGCCCAGGAAGTTCATGACGCCGGTATAGTTGGTGATCTTGCCGAGCGCGTCGCGCAGCTGAGCGAGGTTCTGCTTGGCGCTGTCCCCGACCAAAAGGGTCTGCGGCCCGGGATTGTTTGCGGGATAGTCAAAAGGTTCGAACGGCACCTGCAACAGGATCTCGTGGCCCGTCCGCCGTGCTTCCTGCATCCAGCGCTGAAGGCTGTTGCCCGAGGCGGCGAAGGCAAGGGTGGTGGCAGGCGGAAGCGTACGAATGGCGCTCTGCGTTCCTGTCTGGCTCAGCCCCAATCCACCGACGACAAGGGCGATCCGCGTGCCGCGTGCGCCCGACCATGGCCGCGCATACTGATCCATCGGCCGCAACCCATCCGGCCCGACAACCGGCAGGCGACCTTCGGGCGCGTCTTCCAGCAGGAGGTCGTTCGGCTGTGCCGCCATGCGCGGATCCTGGCCCCGTATCGGCCCGACCTCGATGATGGCAGGGCCGTCCTTGCCACGCTTGCCGGGTGAATAGGTCGTCACGACATTGCCGTCGTTGAGGAGCGTCCGGTTGACGTTCGCGCCCGATGAAGATGCCTCAGGTGCGGACCGGGTGCGTGCTTCTGCTGCGTCCTGCGTCCTATCGACCGGTTCGCTCGTTGGCGCCATTGCGACGTCCTCCGGCTTCGGAGGCAGAAGACCCGAGGGCGACATCAGCGTGAAGACGGTGACGCCGGCGATGGCAGCTGCAAACAGGCCAAGCGTCGCCTGCCCTTTGCGGAGCCGCGCCTTTGTCTTTGCCGGTCGCCTGTCCTGGCCAAGCGGTGCGTTGAGATCCGTCCCCAAAGTTGTCCTGTACTGATAGCTGAAGCATCCCGACAGGAATGTTGCAGCGGTGTCGTCAGCCCGACCGTCGAATACGTCAGGCGGGGGCCTGTGGTCAGATAGCCATCTGCCCCGGCTCTGCCGAACGTCTTACCGGCCGAAGCTTGTGCGTCACCGACGCCTCGCACACAAACGCCGCCCGGGCGAACCGGACGGCGCTTAAAAGGAAAAGCCAGGGCACTCGACCTTACGGTGCGAGTTCGGCCTTCTGCGGGTTAGCCGGGAAACTCGGATCGCTCTTCTTGCCGCGCAGCAGGTCCAGCGCATAGTTCAGCTGGACATCGTCCTTGGGTTCCGGCGGAACATAGGCGATGGAGCCAGAGCCTTCCTGCGTTTCGTTCTGGCCCTGGATATGACCACGCAAGCTGGATTCGCTGGTGTTCTCGACCTTGCCGAGAAGTTCCGGCGGCAGCGGCTGATCGACCTTGATGTCCGGCGAAATGCCGGTGCCCTGGATCGACTTGCCCGATGGCGTGTAATAGAGCGCCGTCGTCAGGCGGAGCGCACCGGCTTCGCCGAGCGGGATGATCGTCTGGACGGAGCCCTTGCCGAAGGACCGCGTGCCGAGAACGGTGGCGCGCTTGAGGTCCTGCAGGGCGCCGGCAACGATTTCGGATGCCGAAGCCGAGCCGCCATTGACGAGCACGATGACCGGCTTGCCGTCCGTCAGGTCGCCCGGCGTCGCGTTGAAACGACGCGTCTCGTCGGCATTGCGGCCGCGGGTGGAAACGACTTCGCCGCGCTCCAGGAAGGCGTCGGAGACGTTGATCGCCTGATCGAGCAGGCCGCCCGGATTGAGACGCAGGTCGAGCACGTAGCCCTTCAGCTTGTCGGCCGGCACATCCTTCTTGATCTTCTCGATCGCGTTTTTCAGGTCGTCATAGGTCTTTTCCGTGAAGGAAATGACGCGGACATAGCCCACATCGCCCTCGACACGCGACTTGACGGCCCGCACGGCAATGACGTCGCGCACGATCGTAAGCTCGATCGGCTTGTCGGCACCCTTGCGCAGGATGGTCAGCTTGATGGGCTTGCCAACGGCGCCGCGCATCTTGTCGACAGCTTCCTCGAGCTTCAGGCCGCGAACGTCCTGGCCATCGATCTTGGAAATGAAGTCGCCAGCGAGAACACCGGCCTTGGCGGCGGGCGTATCGTCGATCGGGCTTGTCACCTTGACCAGCTCGTCTTCCATCGTGACCTCGATGCCGAGACCGCCGAATTCACCCTTGGTCTGGGTGCGCATGTCTTCCGCGTCGGTCGCATTCATGTAGCTCGAATGCGGATCGAGGGAAGAGAGCATGCCGTTGATGGCGTTCTCGATCAGCTTGTCGTCCTGCGGCGGTGTGACGTACTGGGCGCGGACGCGCTCGAAGACATCGCCGAAGATCGACAGTTCACGATAGGTGGACGGATTGGCCGCAACGGCCGGAACGACTGCGGAGTAGACGACGCTCATCGCCGTCGCGCCCATCAATGCCCCAACCAGAACTAGTGAAGCCCTACGAATCATTTCGTACCTTTCCGGTGTCTGAGGCGGTCCACCATGGTCGAGAATCAACCGGTTTACCGTCTTTTCTGAATTCAATGTAAAGCGTTGGTCGATCTGTTTCCAGCGCCAAAGCCGCAGCACTCGCCACTCTTTTTGCCCCCATCTGGCCAAGCGGTTCGCCGGCAACGACGAACTGGCCCGGCTGGACGGCGACCGTTTCCATCCCCGACAAAACAACGAGATAGCCATCGCCCGGGTTGAGGATGATCATCTGTCCGTAGCTACGGAATGCGCCTGCGAACATGACCCATCCGTCCGCCGGAGCAGTCACCAGCGCGCCGGCTTCGGTGCGCAGCATCATGCCTTGCGAGGAATGCCCGGTGCCGTCGTCTTCGCCGTAGCGGCGCAGGACGGAGCCGGCGACGGGAAAGGCGAGTTTCTTCTGCAACTCGGAAAATTCATATGCCGGGGCAATACGGTTTTTGTCGGGCACCGCGTTGCGCGCCAGTTCGCGCGCTGCCTCGCGTTCGGCATCCGACAGGCGCGTGCGGGCTTCCTCCTCCGCACGGGCCGCTTCGGCAGCGGCCCTTACGGAGCCGATCTCGGTTTCGAGCGAACCGATCAGGCCCTGAAGGCTTGTTGCCTGCGAGGCGAGCTGTTCGGCCTTGCGCCGTTCGGCGGCAAGCTCGCTGGTATTGCGGTCTTTGAGCTTTTCCTTCTCGGCCACCAGCAAGTTCATCCGCCGCTCTTCCTCGAGCCGCGCGGTCATGTCGTTGCCCAGTGCCTGCTTCTGATTGACGATCTCGGTGCGCAGACCTGCCAAGGCCTGAAGGTCGGCGGCAAGATTCTCCGTCTCGTGGCGGATGCCCGGCACGACGGCGCCAAGCAGGATGGCGCTGCGCACGGAACCGAGCGCGTCTTCCGGGGTGACGAGGAGGGCGGGCGGTGGGTTGCGACCCATGCGCTGGAGAGCGGCGAGAACCTCCGCCAGCACACCGCGCCGGGCCTTCAGCGACTGGTGTACGGTCTCTTCGCGAACGCGCAGATCGGCAAGCTTCGTCTCGCCATCCGCGATCTGTTGTTCGAGCGCCTGCCGCTTTCCGGCGGACTCCACCAAAGCCTGCCGCAGGGACTCATTGGTCTTCTCGATATCGGCGATCTCGGACTGGAGCGCGAGCGCCCGCTCCTGCGAGAGGTTGATCGTCTTCGACAGGGCTTCGAGTTCGATGCGGGTATTGTTGCGCCGCTGCGAGAGGGCGGCAGCGGGATCTTCCGGCGCGGTGGCTGCCGGGCGGTCGCCGCGTTCCGCATCCTGAGCATGTACCGCAGGGCCGAGCGGTGCGAAGGCGGCGAGAACCGTGGAAACGAGAAGAATGCAAAGGAGTCTATGGCCGTGCCGCATCGTCCGGTCGCCTGCCCCGGCTGTCCCGCGTCTGGTCTGCCCGCTTCTGGTCATCCCGCCATCTGCCGTCGTCCGCCTTGCCCGAAGCTTGCGGGTGGAGTGAAGGTCCAAGCCTATTGGCACAAATGCGGCGGACGCGTGGCCAGACAGCGTGATGACGCAAGCTTGATGGCGTTCACCGGGAGATCAGACGCGATGATAGGGGTGGCCGGAGAGAATCGTAACCGCGCGGTAGAGTTGCTCGGCAATGAGGATCCGCACGAGCTGGTGTGGCCATGTCATGCGTCCGAGGCAGATCACGGCGTCCGCGCGGGCGTGCAGGTCGGGGTCTAGGCCATCGGCGCCACCGATCGCAATGGTCATATCGCGTTTACCCTGATCGCGAAAACCTCCGATGAGGTTGGCGAAATCGGGGGAGTCGAGGTGTTTGCCGCGTTCGTCCAGAAGAATAAGAAGACCGGCGTCGGGGAGAGACTTCAGAAGCTGGGAACCTTCCTCCCGCTTGCGCGTGTCGCTGGAGGAAGCGCGGCTCTCGGGAATTTCCGTCATACGGCCGGCTTCAAGGCCGATGGCAGGGCCAGCCTTGGCAAAACGGTCGAGATAGCGCGCCGCAAGATCCTTCTCCGGGCCGGCTTTCAGGCGCCCGACAGCAAAAAGTCCGATTTTCAACCCTGGCCTCCGGCGCAGCTATTTTGTGAACCGACATTTGCTGTCGGCCGTCGGCCGGATGATCCGCAGCGACAACGGGCCGTCAAAGGCTGCAAGATGGAGCTTTCGACGATCCCTTGCAGAAGCCGTCGAAAGCCCGGGATCAGGAATCAATGGCGCGTGCCGTCATCCATCTCGGGTGCCGCCCACATCCGCTCGATGTTGTAGAATTCGCGGATTTCGGGACGGAACACGTGGATGATGATATCGCCAGCGTCGATCAGAACCCAGTCTGCCGTCTCGAGGCCCTCGACCCGGGGAGCGCCCAGGCCTTCATCCTTCAAGTCGGACACCAGGTGGTCTGAGATCGCTGCAACATGGCGGCTCGATCGTCCGGAGACCACAACCATGTAGTCGCCCAGCGCCGACTTCCCGGCAATGTTGATCGTGACAATATCTTCTGCCTTTGAGTCCTCGAGGCTTGCGAGAACCAGTTGAAGCGCCCGGTCGGCGGCATCGTCGCCACGTTCCGTGCTTTTCGGGAAGATGCGGGTAACATTTCCCTTGGCGTGTACTGTTGTCAGAGTTTTTCCTTTCCCAATGACCAGAACATGCACGTTCGACGCGTCTCGCGCCGGGCAGCTGCTTGTCGGACAGCCTGCTTCATAAATGTAGTCATCAAAGCCTTAATGTTTCAAGACGCCGCTGAAAAGATCGTCAGCTCCGCACAGGCTTCGCCGCCCGCAGCGCCGTGGAACTCAAGGGCGAGCGCGGGCCGTGGAGGAATGTCCAGGCGGGCGCGGGTCTGCGCGCGAGAAGAGCGGCATCCTCCTCGTCCACACGGGCATAGTCGAACGTCTGCGCCATTTTCGAGGAGAGGTAGGCGAGCGTGGCGCCCGGGCGATCGACGATGGCAATGGGAACGCTGCGGGCGATCTCCTGCCAGCGCTGCCATCGATCGAACGTCTTCAGGTTGTCCGCGCCCATGACCCAGACGAAATGAATGGCCGGGTTGCGCGCGCGGATCTTTTCGAGCGTCCGCGCCGTGTAGCTCTGGCCAAGCGACTGCTCGAACGCGGTGACCTTGATGCGCGGGTTTTCCGTGATGGCCTCGCTGAGCGCGATGCGATCGGCAAGCGGAGCCAGTTCGCGCCGGCTCTTCAACGGATTGCCGGGCGTTACCATCCACCAGAGCTGATCGAGCCGCAGGCGGCGCAAGGCGATGTCCGCCACCAGCACATGGCCGTCATGCGGGGGATTGAACGAGCCGCCGAAAAGGCCGACCGTCATGCCCGGCTCGACATGCGGCATCCGGAGATAACGTTCGGCGACGGCTTCGTTCTGCGTCACCTAGGGCCGAACCTGGCCGGTGCCGTGCACGCGATACTGGAAGGACGTCAACTGCTCGACGCCGACCGGCCCGCGCGCATGCATCTTGCCGGTGGAAATGCCGATCTCGCCGCCCATGCCGAACTCGCCGCCATCGGCGAACTGGGTCGAGGCATTGTGCAGGAGAATGGCGCTATCGATTTCGGTGAAGAAGCGGCCGACGACGTGCGGATCCTCGGCGATGACGGCTTCGGTGTGAGATGACGACCAGAGGCCGATATGCTCGATGGCCCCGGCAATGCCATCCACCATGCGCACGGCGATGATGGCGTCGAGATATTCGGTCGCCCAGTCCTCGTCCGTCGCAGCGATGAGGCCGGGAACGATGGCGCGAACCGTCTCATCGCCGCGTACCTCGCAGCCGGCGGCCTGCAGGGCCATGACAAGCGGCTCGACGAAGCGCCCCGCGCCGGCCTTGTCGATCAGCAGGGTTTCAGCCGATCCGCAGACGCCGGTACGTCGCATCTTGGCATTGACGATGATGGCGCGCGCCATGTCGAGATCGGCCGAAGCATCGACATAGACGTGGCAGAGGCCTTCGAGATGGGCAAACACGGGAACGCGGGCCTCGTTCTGCACGCGAGCGACGAGGCTCTTGCCGCCGCGAGGCACGATAACGTCGATCGTGCCGTTCAACCCGGTCAGCATGGCCCCGACAGCGGCGCGATCGGCAACGGGAACCATCTGGATCGCATGTTCGGGGAGGCCGGCCGCAGCCAGGCCTTCGAGCAGGCAGGCATGGATTGCCTGCGAGGAATTGAGACTATCGGAGCCGCCGCGCAAGATCACCGGATTGCCAGCCTTGAGGCAGAGCGCACCCGCATCCGCCGTCACGTTCGGCCGGCTCTCGTAGATGACGCCGATGACGCCGAGCGGCGTGCGAACGCGCTGGATGCGAAGGCCGTTCGGCCTGTCCCACTCCGCCATGACATCGCCAACCGGATCCGGCAGAGCGGCGATATCGCGGATGGCGCTCGCCATGTCCGCGACGCGGGTTTCGCTCAGCGTCAGCCGATCGATGAAGGAGGCGGCAACGCCGGTTTCCCGGGCGTTTTCCAGATCGAGCGCATTGGCGGCAAGAATCTGCGGGGTCCGCTTCAGGATCGCATCCGCCATGGCTTTGAGGGCGGCGGTTTTCTGATCCGGTGAGGCCATGGCAAGCGGGCGGGCCGATGCCTTCGCCTGCCGGCCGATGGTCGCCATCAGGTCCTGGATTTCGCGCTTGCGGGGATCGTCAAGCATGGATGTCGCTCCTCTCCGTTTCCTCGGTCACGGGCTCCCGAGACGCGGGCTCCCGAGACATCGGCTCCTGCGTCGCCCCGGTCATCACCAGATCGTCGCGATGCACCATGGCGGCACGCCCGGCATAGCCGAGAATATCCGCGATCTCTCCCGATTTTCGTCCCGCGATCTGCCGCGTTTCATCGGCATCGTAGCCGGCAAGGCCGCGGGCGATCTCGCGCCCGTTCGCGCTCAGGATCGCGATCGTATCGCCGCGACTGAAGGAGCCGGTGACGTCGCGCACGCCGGCCGGCAACAGGCTCTTGCCCGAGCGTAAGGCTGTTTCGGCGCCTGCATCGATGCTCAGGCTGCCGGAGGGCAGCAACTGCCCGGCAATCCATGTCTTGCGCGCAGTGACCGGCGTGGTGGAGGGCGCAAACCACGAGGAGCGGGCGCCTTCGCCAAGTGCGCTCAAGGGGTAGTCCACCTTGCCAGAGGCGATGATCATGGCGCAGCCCGCGCCCGTCGCCATCTTGCCCGCGTCAATCTTCGTGCGCATGCCGCCGCGCGACAGTTCCGATGCGGCCCCGCCGGCCATCGCCTCGATCTCGGGCGTGATGGACGGGATGATCTCGAGGAACTGCGCCTGCGGATCGAGATGCGGCGGTGCCGTGTACAGGCCATCGATATCGGAAAGGAGAATCAGCAGATCGGCGCCGATCATGGTGGCGACCCGCGCTGCCAGACGGTCATTGTCGCCGTAGCGGATCTCGCTCGTCGCGACCGTGTCGTTCTCGTTGATGATGGGAATGGCACCCATTTTCAGGAGCTGCTTCATGGTCGCGCGCGCATTGAGGTAACGGCGGCGCTCTTCCGTATCTCCGAGCGTCAGCAGCACCTGCCCGGCGATGATGGCATCCCGCGACAGGCTCTCCGACCAGGCGCGTGCGAGCGCGATCTGCCCGACGGCCGCCGCCGCCTGGCTTTCCTCCAGCTTGAGGGCGCCGGCCGGCAGCTTCAGCACAGAGCGGCCGAGTGCAATGGCGCCCGAGGAGACCACGAGAACGTCGACGCCCTTTGCCTTCAGGGCGGCGATGTCGGCGCAGATGGCATCGAGCCATGCTGTCTTCAGCCCGCTCGCCCGATCGACCAGCAGGGCCGATCCGATCTTGATGACGATCCGGCGATAGGTCGAAAGGGGCTTGCGGGCAGCGCGCATCAGTCGTCGCTCCCCGCCGTCTGGGCGGTGACGATGATGTCGCGCAGAGCGCGCAGCGTTTCCGTCATGCCGGTGCCGACGATGGCCGAAAGCAGGAATGGCGTCGTACCGCAAGCCTTCGCCAAGGCCTTCTGTTTCTTCTTGAGCTCCGTCGGATCGAGCGTATCGACCTGCGACAGCGCCACGATTTCCGGCTTGTCCGTCAGCTCGCCGCCATAGGCTTCCAGCTCGTGTTTTACAGTCTTGTAGGCCTTGGCCACATCCTCTTCCTGCCCGGAGACAAGATGGAGGAGGACACGCGTGCGCTCGACGTGGCCGAGGAAGCGGTCGCCAAGGCCGACGCCTTCATGCGCGCCTTCGATCAGGCCGGGAATATCGGCCAGAATGAATTCGCGTCCATCGATGGTGGCGACGCCCAGATTCGGGTGCAGCGTGGTGAAGGGGTAATTCGCGATTTTCGGCCGAGCGCGCGTGCAGGTGGCGAGGAACGTCGATTTGCCGGCGTTCGGCAGGCCTACGAGCCCGGCATCGGCGATCAGCTTCAGCCGCAGCCAGATGGTTTTTTCCTCACCCTCCAGCCCGGGATTGGCCCAGCTCGGCGCCTGGTTCGTGGCGGACTTGAAATGCGCATTGCCGAAGCCGCCATTGCCGCCCGCCGCGATGCGGAAGCGCTGCCCTTCGGTGATCATGTCGATGATCAGGGTTTCGCCGTCCTCCTCGAATATCTGCGTACCGACCGGCACTTTCAGCGTCACGTGATCGCCGCCAGCGCCTGTGCGGTTGCGGCCCATGCCGTGGATACCGGTGCCGGCCTTGAAATGCTGCTGGAAGCGGAAATCGATGAGCGTGTTCAGACCGTTGACGGCCTCCACCCAGACATCGCCGCCACGGCCGCCATCGCCGCCGTCCGGCCCGCCGAACTCGATGAACTTCTCGCGCCGGAAGGATACCGCGCCGGCACCCCCGTCGCCGGAGCGGATATAGACCTTAGCCTCATCAAGAAATTTCATCGTCGTGCCGTTCGTGGTTACTGCCGGAAATGCCGCCATCGATATAGGCGTGGCCCGGACAGGTCAAAGAAATCCTTCATGCCGGCGGCTCCAGCCTTGATGACTGAAGCCGCCCGCAGCGTCATGATCGTGCGGGCGTAAAAGCATCCCGTGTCAGATGCGTCTCGATCCGGTTCACCGTCGCGCCTCGCGCCGGGACATAGACATCCGAAATGCCCGAGATGGTGAAGCCGAGCTTTGCCTGAACCTTCAGCGAGGCCGTGTTGTCGGCAAAGACGCCGGAACGCACAGTGCTGTCCGGCCGTTCCCGGAAGAACGCATCGATGAGCGCCCATGCGGCTTCGCTCATGATGCCGCGGCCCCAGGCCTGCCGGTTCAGCCAGTAGCCGAGATGCCAGGCGTTCTGCTGCCTCTCGATCGAGACCACGCCGATATGAGCGCCGCCCTTCCCGGTGATGGCGGCGTTCCAGGCAGTGTCGCCATTCGCCTCCGTCTCCAGCCAATCCCGCGCGTCACCCGGATGATAGGGCTGGGGCACGCGCAGGAGCATGCGGGCGACATCGAAGTCGCAAAGCGAGGCGGTGATCGCCTCCGCATCGGAGAGAACATGCGGCCGCAAGGTCAGACGCGGTGTCCGGATGACCGGGCAGGGCGGCAGGTTTCCGGTTGTCCGGCTCATGGAGCCTGACATCTCGGGCCTGTGCCGTGCCGGCATGTCGAGGTCGAGCGTCATCGTCCGCCTCCCCAGCTTCTGAGCGAGATCCAGGTCTTGCGGTCCAGTCGGAACCATTCGACCGGCACCATGCCACCGAGCGCGAGGCTCCCGACCATGCCGCCACCCTGGTACTGAAAGCCGCACTTCTGGATGACCCGCCGCGAGGCGATGTTCATAACGCGGCAGCGTGCATCCAGCTGCGCGATGTCACGCGTGCGGAAAGCCATGTCGATCAGCGCCTGGGCTGCTTCCGTCGCATAGCCCTTGTTCCAGTGGGGCTCTCCCAACCAGTAGCCTAGCTCGGCCGTGCGCCCGTCCTCATGCGGCTCGACGCCGCAGCACCCGAGAAATGCGCCTGTGTCCGCTTTGGTGATGGCGTAGACGCACTTGCCAATCGTGCCGGCATTCGTGCGTCGCACGAAATCCGCGGCATCCGCCACCGTGTAGGGATGCGGCATGCGCGAAACCATGGTGGCGATGTTGGCGTTGTTGGCAAGATGGGCAAGGGCGTCGATATCGTCTTCATGGGGCGCGCGCAGCACGAGCCTTGGTGACAATAATATCGGGCAATCGGTCCTTGTCCGTTGCGGCCTTGGCCGCTCTTCGGGAGACCTTGACCGGTCTTCCCGTAACAATTCGCTCTGCATGTCTCGTCCTCCAGACGTGAAAAAAGGGGAGCTGGGTCTTGCCCCATCTCCCCTTTTGTCGTGGTCTGAACCTGAAACGGCCAGCCGGGTCGATGAGACGCCGGCTGTTTTAGAGCGCTACCGGCTTATTCCGCTGCTTCTGCTTTCGGCATCACCGAGACGTACACGCGGCCATTGGCCTTCGTGCGGAAGTCCACGTTGCCTGTCGTCAGCGAGAAAATGGTGTGGTCCTTGCCGAGGCCGACATTGGCGCCCGGATGCCACTTCGTCCCGCGCTGGCGCAGGATGATGTTGCCTGGAATGACGGCTTCGCCGCCGAACTTCTTCACGCCAAGGCGCTTGGATTCCGAATCGCGACCGTTACGCGACGAACCGCCAGCTTTTTTGTGTGCCATGGGTCTTCTCCTTTAAACCTTCGATCGATCTTACTTGGCGCCTACGATGTCCAGGATACGGACAGTCGTCTGGTGCTGGCGATGGCCGCGCGTGCGCTTGGAGTTCTGGCGACGGCGCTTCTTGAAGGCGATAACCTTCTTGGCGCGACCATGGCTGACGACTTCTGCGCTGACGATAGCGCCTTCGACGAAGGGAAGGCCGATCGTGGCGTCGGCGCCGACGCCGACCATCAGGATCTCGGTGAATTCAATCTTGTCGCCTTCGGCGCCATCCAGCTTTTCGATGGTGATGACGTCGTTTGCGGCTACGCGGTACTGCTTACCGCCGGTCTTGATGACTGCGAACATGTCTTGTCCTTGTCTGTTCGGTCCGGCTCTGCCTCTTCGAGCGAAGAGAACGGCCGTCTTTTTATCAGTCGGAATGGCCAAGGGAAGGTTCTCCCCGGCCCACGAAACGAACATCCTTTCGAACATTCGGTCTGATGCGGCACCGCAACCCCATGACGGAATTCGCACCACTTCAGATGCGCCCGTTACGCGAGCTTTAGAAAACTGTCAAGATAAAACCCCTCAAATCCCTCAAATTCAAGCCTTTCCCCCTCTTGCCATCCCCCCGAACTGCCGCTATGAACCGCGTCGCGCTCCCAGAGCGCCATCTGACCCCGCGGAGAGGTGGCAGAGTGGTCGAATGCACCGCACTCGAAATGCGGCATGCCTGCAAGGGCATCGTGGGTTCAAATCCCACCCTCTCCGCCACTTCCCATTGATTTCATTGCGTAAATTTCCGTTCTTGGTCGCTCGCCCTAGAGTTTACCCAAGCGCGGCTCTACGCGTGTCCGCTTGGCTTCCTTGCGCTGTGCATTGACGCGGTTCCACGCACGAATTTTGCTGGGTCGCCCGCCTCTATCGGAGATATACTATGATTATGTATGTCACTTGTATGTCACCATAGTCTATATCCTTGAATATCAGGATTACACGAGACGTGGACAATATGTTAAAAGCAATGATCGTGAATAAATTGCATGGTCTATATTGACAGTCTTATTCCTTCATCTCATCATGTACCCTCACTAGATTGAGGGTGAACATGACGAATGAATTTCCTGTTCTAAGCATCAAGGAGGCGGCGGAATACTTGCGCTCGTCGAGGGGTCAGATATACGCGCTGCTGCGGCGGGGTGAACTGGACGCGGTCAAGGTTGGCGGGCGTACGCTCATTCATCGCACGGACCTCCAGCGCCTGATTGGAACCGCCGGTAAGCCTTTCGTCGCCGGTATTGCCAGGAACCCGGCCGGCCGCGGACGACGTGCAGATCCTGATCTCGGAATTTTCGGATGACCCAGCGCGCTCGAACAACGCGGAATAACCGCAAATCAGAGCATGGCCCATCGGCACCGTTGTTCGTCGAGTTCCGACCCATGCGGTTCGTCGAGTTCCGACCCATGCGGTTCGCCGACATGATCCCAGGCTACGAGTATCGGCCCGACCTGATGCTGTTGCGCATGCAAACGCCGCCTTTGGCTGACGGGGGTGGGCAGTACGCTATGTCTCTTGAGGTGCCCGTGTGGGTGCCGCCTGAGTACCGGGCGCCAAGTGCCGAGAACATCCGGCTCGCCCTGGCGCTCGTTGAGGCACAGAACCCGGATGCAGCCCGGCAGCTCGAGCACCTGAAGGCCGCGGCCCGCACGCCGGCGGCCCGGCGCTACGCTGCTGCGCATCCGCTCTTCCGTAACGCTGTCCAGGGAGGCGGCCATGTCGATCAAGCATAATCCGCCTCACGGCACAATTCTGGCGAAGTATGTCGAGGAATTGAATGCTCTCTGGCACAAACAGCTTTGGGATAGCGAAGACGAGCGCTATCGCGCTCTGGGCATATATAGCCTGAAGCAGCAGGAATTACGGTCTTGGAAATGGCCGGAGCACATTTTCATTCAGGAAATTGTGCTGCCGCTTATTGAGGCGCAGAACGGCGCCGCAGCAGTGCAGGCGCACCTTGAAACGCCTTCGACGCTCCGGGACTACGCTAAACTACATGCAGAGAGGCTCGAACGGGAGGCCGCTGCGCATAGGCGGGGCCCGCAGGAAGTGAGCACGGCATGGGCGGCCGAGTTGGCTATCCTTGCAACGCTGATGACTTGCTATGTCGGCGGTCGTTCGCTGAACGAGAACTTCAAACGGGTCGGCGAAAAGCTTGGCGTCGACCGCGGTGTCGTCCGCCGGATCTTCAGAAGCAAGGCAGGGAAAATGCTTTTTGAAGACGACGGCCCTGCAGCGCTGAAGGCGGTATCCAACGTCCTCGGTATCGCCTCCGGCCGTCGATTTGGTCGAATTGATCCTCCACGATCGCCTCTATTATCGAACAAACCATCATTGCACCTTGTCCGCTCGAGAGAAGAGGACGGAGCATGAAGGTGCAATTGGACGACACATTTCTTACCGTCAGCGAAGCCGCAACACGGGCGGGTAGGTGCCAGGGCTGGATTTACGACCGGGTGGCCGATGGCCGTTTACCTGCAGACCGCAGCCGCGGCCGCATACTGATCGACGTCCGTGATGTTGATCGCCTGGTGCTGGCGGATACCTCGCGCCTTACTGCAGCCGCGACGCGCCGGAAGCGGAAGGCTGAAGCGCTGCGTCGCCAGTTCCGCGTCATCAACAACGCTTGACCCCAAAAGGAAAGGCCGGCGCGCGGGCAATGCGCAACCGGCCGAAAGGCACTTTCCAATGCATTCCCAGAATACCACATCGCCGCCGCAGGCACAAATACCGCAATTGTCGTTTCGTCAGCAGCAAGCGGCAGCCCAAGCCTTAGATGGATCGGTTCCGACGGTGCCGGAAATCACCTTCAGGCGCCTCCGTGAGTATGGCTATAGGAATATCCTACCCATTATACCGCCTGACGCGCCCTTGCATGAGAAGTCGCGCCTTGCGAAGCTCGCAGGCACGACAAACGACGCTCGAGGCAAAACGCCCGGCATCGAACGGAACGGCAAATGGACAGGGCTTAGCGAGTGGCAAACGATTGTTGCGACTGACGAGCATCTGGACGAGTGGTTTGGCATGGGCGCCGGGGTCGGCCTGCGGATGGGCGACGGACTTATTTCGGTCGACATCGACGCTGCGGATCTTGGAACCGCAAACGCGATCGAGGCCGACGCGCTCGACATTCTTGGACCATCTCCCATGCGTGTCGGACGATGGCCGCGGCGCGCGCTGTTCTACAGCATCACGAAAGACGTGCCTTACCAGCAGATTGTCTTTGCGGGTGTCGATGGAGATGACGAAAAGATAGAGATCGCGGCGCGCGGGCGGCAGATGGTTGTTGCCGGCGTGCACCCGAAGACAGGCAAGTTCTACGAATGGCGTCGGCCTCTTGTCGCTATCGATAAGCTGACGTGCATCACGCCCCAAAAGCTGGCCGATTTCATAGCTTCGCAGGAAGCGAAGCTGCCAAGAGCGAAACACAGCAAGCATGAGGCCGCTTCGGAACGACAAAACATCGACCAGGCAGGACTTCTCGGCAAGCCTGAGCTTGTCGAGCGTGCTGCGAAGGCGCTCCCGAACAACCGTGACCTTTTCCCTGATCGCGACGATTACATCCGCGTCGGCGTCGCGCTCAAAGCTGCGTTGCCGCATCATGAGCGCTTGGCTTTCGATCTATGGTGTGACTGGGCGGCCAAAGACGAGGGCGGTACTCCTGAACTATGGGAAAAGGACTGGGGCGGTATAAAGCCTCCTTATGGTCTGGGTGCGGGATGGCTTTACGAGAAGGCTGACCGATTTGCATCCGACGACACGTTTTCCGTTGCCGAAGTTTGGTTCAACGACCTCGATGATCCCGACAACCCATTCGCCACGCTGCCTTCCTCTGAGACAACCGCCGCGCCGATGATACGCGCAACGCCTTACGACTTTCCGGAACCGGGCCGGATCCAGCCGCGCCAATGGCTTTATGGCCAGCATTATATCCGAAAATTTGTCTCAGCGACGGTTGCCCCTTCCGGGGTCGGCAAATCGTCCCTCGAAATTGTAGAGGCGTTGGCGATGACATCTGGAAAGCCTCTGCTCGGCGTAGAGCCGAAGGGGCAGTTCCGCGTGTGGCTTTGGAACGGAGAAGACCCGCGCGACGAACTGGACAGACGCATAGGTGCTGCGATGCTGCATTACGGGTTATCTTCGGATGATATCGGTGACCGCCTTTTTGTCGATAGTGGCCGGGACACTGAAATTTTGCTGGCCAGTGACACACGCGAAGGCGCGAAGATATCGGTGCCTGTCGCGCAAGCGGTCCTTCAGCAGATCCAGCAAAATAAAATAGACGTGCTGCAGATCGACCCGTTCGTTTCCTCGCATCGGGTGTCCGAAAACGATAACGGCGCGATCGACGCCGTTACTAAGCAATGGGCGAAAATCGCCGACGTCGGAAACTGCTCGGTCGAACTCGTGCACCACGTCAGGAAGTTGAACGGGCAAGAGATCACCGTTGAAGACAGTCGCGGGGCGTCAGCCTTGCTTGCTACTTCTCGTTCAGCGCGGGCCATCAGCCGCATGACCAGGCAAGAAGGGCTTAAGCTAGGGCTGGAGGCCGCGCACAAGCGCTTGTTTCGTTTCGGCGACGGGAAGAACAATCTGGCACTTCCAGCCGACGACAAAACACGCTGGTTCGAGCTGGTAAATCGTCCGCTCGGCAACGGATCCGGCGATGCTGCAGACGCTTTCTTGAACGGCGACCAAGTCGGCGTTGTAACAAGTCGGACTGTCTCGTCTGAGGCAGTGGAGGTCGATTACGACGAACAAGCGGCTGCTCTTGATATCATTCGTGCCGGCGAATGGCGTCGCGACGTGCGAGCAGGCGAAGCTTGGGTCGGCGTCGCCATTGCTCAAGCGATGGGGTTGGACGTCCAAGACGCGGAGGACAAAGGTCGAATAAGCAGCATTGTGTCCGATTGGATCAAGAGCAAGAGGCTTGTCGAGTTCAATAGGAAAGACGCCAGCAGGAAGCAAAGAACCTTTGTTCGAGTGGCGGAGGGACAAGATGTCCGCGAAAACAGCATTTTTGGGTGATTTGCGCCAGTGCGCCAGTCCTCAAATAACTGGCGCAAGAACTGGCGCAAACCTGTACTGCGCCAGTGCGCCAGTGCGCCAGTCCCTATTTATAGGACTGGAGCACACTGGAGCGGCGCAACGGCTCAAAAGACGAGTGACCCTTCCAATAACTGGCGCAATTCTTCAGGATCAAAACAAGGCCGTCGCATGGACATTCTGTCCAGAACGGTTGCTTCCCGAACTGGCCGTCTTGGGGTCGTGGGTTCGATCGCTGCATCTGTCTGCGCTGAACATCGGTATACCCCATCGGGGCTTTTCTCGAACAGGGCGGGGTTGATCATGGCCAAGCCCACGCGCACGCCCGGCTGGTCGCAGTCCGCCGCGTTCCGCGCTATTGGTAGAGCGGCGATCACCGCCTGGAACCTGAAACGCGCGACGCTGCCGACGTGCACCGCAAAGGCGAAGCGGACGGGCGAGCAATGCCGGCAGCTGCCCATGACCAACGGCAAATGCCGCTTTCACGGCGGCGCGACGCCGCGCGGTGACAAGTTCCACGTCACAAGCTTGCCGAGCGCTAAGGGCCCCGATGGCGGAGAGAAGAAGCTTCAGGCGAAGCTCCGTCAGGTCAGGCGCGATCAGAAACGTCGGGAAGCGCGCCTTGCGGCCATGACGCCGGCCGAACGCGAGCGCCACGACGCTTGGCACAAAGCCAGGCAACCGGGCCCCGCGGCACCCCGCGCGGAGAAGCGCCGTCAGCGGGCTATGGCGAAAGAGATCCGGCAGGCCGCCGCGTTGCCCGAGGTCTTCAGCCCGGAAGCAGCCGAGCTACAGCGCAAGATCGACCGCCTGGAAGCCCTGCTTGCGGCCTCAAGTATCGACACCGCGGACATAGATATTTTTCAGTAGGAGCAAATATGCAGGAAGTGGTCGAAACGCAGCGTGAACTGCTGAGGCGAATTCAGACCGAAGGCGTGTTGGTCGCCTACGAAACCGCGCTCGACGTTTGCCGCTCTCCGAAGAGCACGAGCCCGGCAAGAGCGACCGCGGCAGCCACGCTGTTTCGTGTCGCTGGATATTTCAACGCCCCCACGACTGCCGCGGGCGGGAAAGAGCCGCACGAGATGACGGCGGATGAGCTCGCGTCAGCTATCGGCAATCTGGAAACGAACTTGCGGCGCCGTGACTTGGGGATCTTCGATTGACGACGTGCATCCGCCAACCAAAGCCTACAGGCCCCAATCCCGAAGGCCAGTTTCCGCGGCGTTCCTGTCGGAGCGCACCCGAATGACCGTCTGACGCGTGAGGCCAGAAGCCTTTGCGATCTCCGAAGGACCGGCACCGGCGTCGAGCATTTCGGTTATCATGTTGAACTGCGGCCGCGAATAGGATGGTTTCCGCCCCCGGTAGGCCTTGGGCTGGTCCTGCGCCTTCTTATGGGCGATGCCGGCTTTCTGGGCCTCCTTCGTCGCTTCGGATTGCGCTTGGGCCATTGCCGCCATGAAGCCGATCAGCGCGTCGCGGACCGCCATTGCCATTGGGTCGCGCGTCGCACCATCAAACGTCATGTTGTTGATGACCGTCCGGACAATCACGCCGCGCTTAAGGAACTCCCGAAGGCTAGCCGTCACGTCATCGTAGTTCCGCCCCAGGCGATCGACCCAGCGCACGACAAGGGTGTCGCCTCGGCGAAGCATATCGAAAAGACGTCGGCCCTGTGCGCGGTCGGCGAGTGGAATGTTCACACCGGAGACGCCATGATCTGCCACGACCTCATCGATCACATGCCCCGCCTGTTCGGCCTGCGTGATCTGATGTTCGAGGGTTTGATCGCTTGTGGAGACGCGAGCATAGAAAACGGTTCTGGTCATGATCAATCCTGCGTCAATGTCCGTTTGGGTGTGTACTTTGATAATAGTGTACGCTGATATGATGTCAACCCATGCGGACATGTCCGTGTGCGGATAATCAGCTGTCCGCGGCGGTATACCCTTGCGGACATGCGAGTGCGGACACGCGAATGCTAATCGGGCAAGCTTTTAAGGTCTGCTAAGGTCCAGCATTGCTTCTCGACGTCCAAACAGGTGACAGTGCCGAGACGCTCCATGGCACGAAGACGTGCTCTTATCTTTGCGTGCGAATGACCGGTTGCCTTGTTGAGTTCGAAGACGGTTTTCCTTCCTCCGTCTCGCAGCAGCGCCATGAGTTCCAGATGGTCTGATCTGTCACTTGGCAAGCCTGCCCAGCGCGGGTTCTCCGGCTGCCACTTGCCGTCTATGCGCTCTTCAGTCGGGCTGTTAATCCAATCATCGGATAGCCCTGTCCAATCTGGTAGACGATAACCTGCAAGTTGCCTGCCCGTTGCAAACTCTGGCAACGCCGCTTGCGCGAAGTCCAATGCGCACAGCAAGGCATCTCTGTCGTTCGGCAAGCGTTCCGATGCACTGTGCGCGATCGAAAGATAGGACGCCATACTTGGGAGCTTGCCGCCGCTTCGCGCGAACGAGGTCAGGATCATGCCCTGTATGATGAAAAGGAACTCTTGCGATTTTCTCGTGCTATCCATGGCGACGTTATTAACGCTGGACCACGCTTCGGTAAACCAACCTATCTAACTGTATTATCTGTAGAAAGACATTGGCAGACAGTCGCGTCGTTGCCCGGTAGGTTGCCGGACGAGACCCCGGCCACCCCGGGGACCGCCCCCCGGCATAGTCGCCGCGAGCCCGCGGAAACGGCATCAGAAGCCCTTACCAAAATCCGCCCCGCTGGAACTTTCAGGCCCGTCCCTGCGAGCCGAATAGTGTTCGAAACCGCCAAGCACGTTTGCCCATTTCTTCGAACAGGGGAACGCATGATCATCCGACCATGATGAACGAGCGCCTTGCCCTCAAAGCCACACTCCCCGGAGACGCCGAAGCTCCCGACGAACGAACCGTCGAGCGGGCGGAGAACATCGTGTGCGCCTTCGCGCGGGTCAGGGTGCAGCCCCAGGCCGACGCCGCGGCGAACCTGTCGGAAGCGATCTACAGCCTGCAGGCGGCCGTCGGAGCCAACGCCCCGCGGCTTCCGGTCGAGCTCCGCGATCGGCTAATCAACGAAATCCGGGTCGCGGCGCCGATCATTCAGGACGTGTTCTCTCTCGAACCGACCGAGCTGATGGAACGGTGCATCCGCGCGCTGTTCCTCAACGTCGAGTTCTGGGCCATGTTGCCAGGTGAACGCAACAAGAGCCGGCATCTGATGACGGATGCGACGGCGCACGCGCGTTGGCTTCGTAATGCCGCGCACAACCAGGTCCTGCTCCAGGAAATTAACGAAAGAGCCCGGAAACGCCGTGTCGCGCTGGTCCGTGCGCTGGCATCTGCGCAGGAATTCTGCTATGCAAAACGCTCTCGCTAATTGCGGAATTCGAGGCACCGCGCTCACCACTTCCGGTCACGACCGGAAGGACGTCAACCAACATCAAGCCAACGCGGCAGCCCATGCGCTGCCTTGCTCGATGTGGTCGTTATGGAGCGCCTATGCCCGCTGAGACCTTCCCTGAATTTTCCTATTCGAACGCGCCCACCGCGGTCCTTGGCACGAACACCACGCAAATTGCGACAATGGCCGCCGTGAAGGCAGCATTCGACATAACCGACGGAGGGTCCATCTGATGGCTTCAACCCCTACTCGCTTCCAGACCCGTCGCACGCCCACGGCCGGCAAGGTCTTCGCGCCCAGCGAGCTTCTCGAGGGCGAACTCGGGTTGAACATGCCTGACCAGAAGCTGCACGCGAAAGACGCGAGCGGCAATGTGTTCCAGGTTGCTCCGTCGCTGAAGGACACCGGACCACAGAACATTAAAAATCACGGCGCCCGAATGATTACCGGCGTCGATGACACGGCCGCGGTGGCCAAGGCTTACGCTGCCGCGCCGAGTGGGGGCACGATCGAAGTCCCGCCCGGCAAGTTCAATATTTCGGCATGGCCAACGGGTATCAAGGCCGGCGACAAAGCAAAGCTCTGGCAGTTCCACGGTGCGACGTCCGGCGAAAGCGGCAACCCGGTTATCGGCGTCTACAGCGGCGCCGACACGCAGGAGTTCTTCGGTCTCGGGTCGAAGTTCTTCCTGCGCACCGCCAGCTATCCGAATGCAGGCCCTATCGTCCGCATTGACGGAAAGTTTGATCACGTTGGCGGCGTCGAAGGCAACGTCATAAACAGTTTTCTCGTCAACACGACCATCGAGACGAACTCGCCTAACTTTGTATGGGGCGGCCTATTCGTCACATCCAGCAAGGGGCGAGGCGGCGGTCAGCATGCAGGCCTTGTATCCGCGATGAAGCGGCCGGCCGACGCTTTGGCTGATGGCCTCGGGCCGCGCGATCAGATCTTTGGCAATTACACCGAAGTGATGGACCTGCCTGAAGTCCTTGATGCGGATACCGCCGGGTCAACAGTGGGTTATGAGTTGGACCTGTTCTGCCATGGGACGGATCTGCTTCGTCGGAGGCAAGTTCTGAGCATCAACATCGGCAAACCTTATAATATGGGGTCGGATGGTGAAGTTGGCCGCGGTGTCCATCTCAACACCAATAACGCAGGGTCATATTTCGGAACTATGTTCAGCGCCACGGCCAACTTTAGAATTGCCGCGATCGATCTCACAGAGTAAGCCCACGGTGAGGGCCGTCTTGCGAGGTTGATGCGAACATCGGAAGTCCTAGTGCAAACACTAGGAGTAGTCCTATGACCAAGCATCCGAT
>NZ_FOGR01000018.1 GCF_900111275.1 Rhizobium sp. NFR03
ATTCTGGAGCGTGACATCAGGGTCTTTGCGACAGGAAGAAAAACGTGGTTGTTCAGCGACACCGCTGACGGAGCCAAGGCCAGCGCAGTGGTCTACAGTTTGATGCTGACTTGCCGCGCATGTGGCGTCGACCCACTCACCTGGCTGCGCTATGTGCTCACTGAGTTGCCGCAGCGGGACGAAGCGGCCGAAATCGACGACCTGCTGCCGTTCAACTACGCCACGACCACTGCGGCGTAATAGAGCTGGATATCAAAATCGGTGTGACGGCGGTTCAGCGCTGCCGCAGCCGTCAAGGTGCATCGAAAATTGCGCTTACTATCGGGCTGCTGGTGCAGGAGAATGAGGCGCTGATCGCGAAGGCCGATGGCCTGCGGAGCCAGATCGCGGAACCTCGCGAAGCCACCGCCGCAATGGTGCAAGCGGGGGCGCTGGCTTTCAGCCCTAACGAAGTCCTGCCTACTGAGGTGGAGGCTGATGTTATGTCGAGAGTTTATCACGCCATGGAGAAGGACCGGGTCGCCCAACACAATGGTAGTTGATGTCAGCAACCGCCATGGAGATCCAACTCGCGCGATCATCCTCAGCCAGAGGAGTGGCGTCAGATGTTCCTCGTTGTTCCGCCCCGTCATCGCGGTAAGGATGTGGATGAATTGATGTTTGAGCTTCAAGATAGAGACAAGGTGACTGCTGTCTTTACGCCTAAACACTCAGAAAGCCTTGTCGGGACTGCAAGATCGTTCATTGGCCGTGAAGGCGTATTCACTGCCGACGGCATGATCGCTGAAGGCGGCCAATATGATGGTCAGTGGCGCATGAGGCTTCCCGATGAGTGGCAGGAGGAAGCGGATCTGCTGAGTGGCAATGAAAACTTCCACTGGATTTCATGGTGCCCTCAGGAAGATCTGGAGATTTTAGGTTATGCCCGGAGGTAATCAGCAATAGGCTGCAACGCCACTATTGATGATTTAACAATGAAAGCCATCGGGAAATTTCCGATATCTAGATCATTGAGCTTTAACAGCCTCCCATATTTCGTCATGTCATGTTGGCTTGTGTCGCTGACATGCACACCACCTGCTTTGTTGGAAAAAAACAATATCGTATCCTTGACGGACATCGTAGTTCCCCCAACCTTGCAGATTTCGTGAGCGAGAAATTGATCGAGTTTAACCGCAGGCGCATCCGCAGCGCCAACCGACGGGTCTTCGATCATGAACAGTGTCCCGTCGTCGATTATCGGATCGTTGCTAATGTTTCTTAGGTTGATCTGAAACAGTATTGGCAGACGTCGCTCTTTGTTCACCCGATGCGCCAGAGCCGGGCTGTCGAGAAAAAGACGCCTGAGGATAGCGGACGCATCTCGAAGATTTTTTGGCGTGGGGTTCTCTTGGATTTTCTGGAGAGCTTGAAAATCATCAACGAAGAGTTCCGCGTCTGAATACATTCTCAAACCTCATGATTGGTCAGGCCTATCAACTAGACCCGGCCTGACGAGTCAACCAGAGCTTCTTAAAGGACATCGTTATGAAGACCACCTTGGATATCCAAACCGAGCTGCAACGCCGTGGCCTCGCCGCGGCCCATAACGCCTAACCACCACCACACCACCAGGAGAACGCCATGGCGCGGGAAACCCTTTCCGTCGCCCTCGACCTTATGTTTGGTCACGAGGGCGGCTATTCGAATGCCAAGACGGACAGCGGCGGCCCGACCAAGTACGGCATCACGCACAAGACGCTTGCCGCGCACCGTGGTCTGAAGTCGGTTACGGCCGCTCAGGTTAAGGCAATGACGCTGGCTGAAGCGGCCGCGATCTATCAGAAATCCTACTGGACGCAATCGGGCGGAGATCTGCTGCCGGTCGGCCTTGACTATGCGGCTTTTGACTTCGGCGTGAACTCCGGGCCCGTTACGGCGATCAAAAAGCTGCAGGCCGTCCTTACGGCCGCGAAAGTCTACAAGGGCAAGATCGACGGGCACATCGGCGAGCAGACGCTTGCTGGCGTGACCGCTTATCCGGGTGGCGTTCGCATGCTGATCGTTGCCTACTGCGATGAGCGCATGAAGTACCTGCGCAGCCTGGGCGGCGCGACGGGCTTCGGCCCGAACGGCAGAGGATGGACGATCCGCGTCACGGGTAAGGATCCGCTGAAGAAGTGGAAAGACCAGCCGGGTGTCGTTGGTAACGCGCTGCGGCTTGCCGCCACAAGTGGCCCGGCTCCCGTGAAAGTCGATGCGCCGATCGAGGCTTCGGCGAAGGCCGACACCAAGAGCACAGGCCTTCCTGAGATCCTAAAGAAGCCTGAAGCGTGGGGGCCGCTAGGCGGCCTACTGTCGGCCGGTGGCGCGATTGCTGCTGGCAGCGGGCCGTTGCAGTGGGCGCTTGCTATCGCCCTCGTGGCGGGCGTTGCGGTTGGCGTCTGGTGCTTCGTGCGGCGCGTGAGGAGTGAGGCATGACATTCCTTGCAACAATATGGGCTCGCCTATCCGGCTACGTCGCAGCCGCCGGCGTTGTCTTGGGCATCGTCATCTCGGCCTTTCTCTACGGCCGATCCGACGGGCGGCAAGATGCCGAAGCCGTCCAAGCCAAGAGCAACGCGCGCGCCAGAACACAATCCAAGGAAGTCGAAAATGAAATCAACGGTCTTGATGATCGCGCTGCTGGGGACCGTCTTGATAAGTGGATGCGCGACAGCAAGCGGTAACTACTGCGACGTCGCGCGGGCAATCAGGCCGTCTGTTGTCGACTCCTTCACGCCGGAAACCAAGCGCCAGATCCTCGCTGAGAACGAAAAGCTCGCAAAGCTCTGCGGGGTGAAGCCATGACCGAACCCGTTCCCGGCCGCCTCGTCGAACTCTCGGAAGACACGCGCAGCTGGCTGGCGGATCTGAGAGAGGACGAGCTCAAAACCCTCAAGGAAGTCGTGAAGATGCCGGCCGACGATGTGCGTGACGGCTTCAAAATGGTCCGCGACCTGCGCACCGTCACGCGCTTCCTGCGCTGGCTCATCTACGGAGCTCTCGCGATCTTTCTCGGGACGGTCGCGCTCTACAAAAACGTTCTGGAAATATGGGGTTGGATCAAGGGAGTGCCATCAGCATGAAGCGTACTCTTTACGGTTTTGCCGCAGGGGTCATCGCCGCGATCGTCGCGGTCAGCTCGTTCAATATCGCCGTGATGGTGGTCGATCGCGAACCGCCAATCACCTATCAGGCCGCGCACGCCGTTACCCCAACCGTCAAGCGCGGCGGTACGATTGAAGTGGAATACAAAGTCGTCCGCAGCCGCATCTGCCCGGTCGTTGCCAAGCGCTGGCTTTACGACGCAACAGGCCAACGGCATTCTGTGCCGCAATACACCGTCGGCGCCGACCTGACAGCGGGAAGGGAAACGTACCGGCGCTCTATCACCATTCCGTCGGGTGCCGCAGTCGGCCCAGCGCGGTATGAAGTCGTGCTTGATTACACCTGCAACTCTTTGCAGAAGCTGCTGGGGCCGACGACGGTTGTGTCGCCGCCTGTGCGCTTCGTCATCGCGCCGTAACGCTCCAAAATAGAAAGAATTTTATGGCTACGCAGCTTCTAGCTACGGGCAGCACGGCTGCCAATTCCGCCGATGTCGTCGTGGCATCCGGCTCCAGCCTGACGGTCGCCCTCAAGGGCGTCGATGAGCGCGCTTTGGTTTTCATCTACCTGAAGGATGATGCGGGTGGCTACCAGCGTGTCGGAAGCCTTTCAGGGGCAAAGTCCGCCACCTGTATTACGGCGCCGGGCACCTACCGATTTAGCCGCGAGATCGGGGGCACTTGCGGGGTTTTCAGTGCTTAGGCCGCTGTTCTCGCCGCTCTTCCGATCGCTGTTCTCGGATGTTGACGCCCCTAAGCAGGGCGGCGGGGTGCCGGCGAATGCTCTCACATCCAAGACCGGTGATGTCCTGACGGATAGGACCGGCTCAATCACTCTCACCGCAAAGGCCGCTTAGATGGCGTATCTCGCAGACTATTTGAACGGACTGACAAGCGCGGAGCTTAGTGAGGTCGAAGCGGCCATGCGGTCCCGTGTGTTCGGAGCGGCCCCATTCACAATCAAGCCTTCCGGCGACGGTCGGAATGGCGTCATGGACGCAAAGTTCGACGACGCAACTGGCTATATCTTCCACCTTCGGGCAGGCGTAAACTCTGGCAGCGGCACCTATGCCATCGGCATCGGTACGGATGAAGGTCTCGGCGGCGGTCTGCTGATCAGCCACAAGAACAACGGGTCGGCCGGCTTCTCGCTGAACAACAACCCGGGCGCCGGGATTGGCATGTATGCCATCCAGTATTCGCTTAACCCTGCAATTCACATCGACCAATACGCAGCGGCCTCCCCTGCTATCCGTATCCAGGCAAAGAGCGGTCAAGGTGTGGGCGATGTCGTCACCACTGCCGGGTCATCGACTATCACATCGGCAACAGCAGCGTTCGTTGCTGGCGACGTCGGCAAGGCCATCTCACAACTGACGTTCGTTGCCTCAACCTCACCGGCGGGCTGCATTCCTCCCGGCGCCACGATTGCGTCGGTAACCAACGGAACCACGGCGGTCATGTCTGCGCCTGCCACAGCCTCCGGCACGGGCGTTCGGGTAAAGATCGCCGGGCGAGCCATTTCGACCGGCATGAGCCTATTCCAAGTGCAGAGCGAAGATGGCTCGGTCCGCGGAGATATTCTCTTTAACCGCATCGACTGGAAGACGCCTCTTCGGGTCACCCAGGGCATTGCAGGCAATGAGGCTTTGCCCGTCGCGTCTTTCCGCGCCGCGACCTCTGGCCAGACTGGCAACCTCATGGAGGTTACGAACAACGCTGGCTCTGTCGTCTTCAGCCGCCTCGACAAGAACGGCGTGTTCATGACGAGCAAGACCAGCGCGCCAGCCGACGCCGATATCTCAACCGGCGAAATGGCGCTGTGGTTCGACAGCACATCCGGTGCTGCAAAGCTGATGATCAAGGCGAAGGACGCTGGTGGGACCGTGCGAACTGCATCGGTGGCCTTGGCCTGACCCACCACCCCATCATCATAGGCTATCCTTGACGCGCCTTGGCGCCAGCCTCAGTCAGCCGATAGAATGCGTTCCGGCCTTGGAAATCGATCTCGACAAGTCCGTTTTCCCGAGCGTTGATCGCGGTTTTGAGACCAACTCCAGTGGGGGCGGACCGGAACTGATCCTCCACCAAGTGGCGGAGCAACAAACCCAGCCTTTCGGTGTGATTCATTTTTCGCATAGCGCAGTTTCGTCTTTTCCTACCTCTCAACGCAAGTGCCCGTTCTGCGATGGTGCGAAACGGACAAAGGCCCCACCACCCCAATCGAATTTGATGGCAATACCACCACAACTCCTCAGCCCCTTGCCTTAACCGGCGAGGGGCTTTTTTTGTTTAGCAACTCACAGAAAGCCGTTGATCGGTTGTGCATAACTGCAACGTTCCAGCATTTTGGTTGCGTCGCATCTACGTGCAAGTAAGCTGCCAGGAAAGTGGAGGCAGCATTGAACCCTAAAGCATTCATCTCCTACAGCTGGAGCAGTCCTGAACACGAAGAGCGGGTAATGCGGCTGGCGACCGATTTGGTGGATTCAGGCGTGGATGTCTTACTCGACAAGTGGGAGCTCCGAGAGGGTCGGGACACTGTTCACTTTATGGAAAGAATGGTTACTGATCCTGAGGTAAAGAAGGTCATAATAGTTTCTGACAGGGTCTACGCAGAAAGGGCTAACAGCAGAACGGGCGGGGTAGGGACGGAAACGCAGATCATATCGAAGAAGGTGTATGACAACGAATCCCCGGACAAATTTGTTATAGTTGTCACCGAGCGCGATGATGAAGGTAAAGCCGCAGTTCCAGCTTACTACAACTCGAAGATCTATATAGATTACACAAATCCGGACACATCAGCTGATAACTTCGACAAGCTGCTGCGGTGGGTTTATGACAAACCCATTCACATCAAGCCCCCACTCGGTAGGCGACCAGCATTTTTGGACGAGTCCGAGTCAGTATCGCTAGGGACGACGAGTGCATTCAATCGAGCTTTGGCCGCCGTTAAGGAGGGCAGGCCGAACGCGCTCAATCTAGCATCTGACTATTTTGAGTTGTTTGTGACAAGCTTGGAAAAAGTGCGGGTCACAACAGATTCTGATGAAGACGTGCTCGCGAGTATCAAGGCGTTTGAGCCGTTCAGGAACGAAGCCTTAGGCATGGTGTCCGCTCTTATACAGTATCAGCAGCCAGAGGAGGCTGTTGCTCGCATTCATACTTTTTTTGAAAATATGGTGCCGTACATGCACCGCAGCTCCAAGCCAAGCGAGTGGCGAGATAACTCGTTCGACAACTATAGGTATGTCATACACGAGATGTTCGTGTATTCTGTGGCGGCCTTTATTCGTCATGACAAGCTTGAGGCGTTAGGTGAATTTCTATCGCGAAATTTTTACGTCGGCGGAATCGAAGGTATCAATGAGCCGATATCAGACTACACGATCTTCACTTCCCATTTGCCTTCACTGGAGCGAATTAACAACTCTGCGAACCCTAGGAAATTGTCCATTCGAGGGCACTTCCTGAGTGAAGGAGCGAAAACCGCTAATTTCCAATTTAGGCAATTTCTTCAAGCTGACTTCCTGCTGTACCTTCGCTGGGAGCTGAACCCGAGCAGGACGTACGCTGGATGGTGGCCTGGGTCGCTGCTGTACATACGCCACTACGACGGTGTGCTGGAGGTTTTCGCAAGAGCGACTTCGCGTAAGTATCTTCTTCGGCTCCTTCCTGTGCTGGGCATATCTCATTTGGATAGCCTTGAGGAGTTGTTTGAGCAATATGCACAAGGAAAGCGTCAGTTACCGCAATGGCAATTTGAGCGACTTTCCCCCGCGCAACTGACTGGCTTTAGTAAATTAGGAACTATGGCATAGGCGCTGGGGAGGCGGGGCATATGCAGCTGTCGCTCGCTTAGGACCTCTTCCGCCGCCCCGCCCACTGCCCAAGCCGCTCCTCGCCATCTGGCGCCGTCGCAGCAAACCCTGCTGTTATGCCGAAGTACCCGTCATAGAACTTCCGGACCAACGGAACGGGCCGGCCATCATGCAGCGGGTCGATCTGCGGGAAGCCTTTGCGCATAAGCTGCGGAATGACCGCGTTGATGTAGTAGTCCGCCCGCTCCTTGCCGACGACCGCGATAGCGATCTGCTTGTCGGTAGCGAACATGGGTAGGGAGGCGAGGGGGTCAGTCATCATCGTCGTTCACATCCTCTCGCAACGACCTGTTCCGCCCCAATGCCTCCATCGCACTAGCCACTTCCTCGTCGAGCACGTGCGCGTATCGCGTTGTGGTCTTGATATCGGCGTGACTGAGGGCCTTCTGCACGGTCTTCAGGTTGCCGGTCTCGCGTAGCAGCTTCGTGGCCAGGTCATGCCGGAAGTCATGAAAGCGGAAATCCTTCACGCCCGCCGCCTTGCGAATGCGTTTCCATTGGGTCTTCAGGCCATTGTAGGTGATAGGGTAGCGAAACCCCTTGTGCCTCGGCTTGCCGTCCCCTTTGTAGGAAGATCCCGCCTTCCGCGCCCGGCTGGCTTCATAGGTGAAGACGTATTCCGAGTGATGGCCGCGCAGCGGCAGGAGGATGTCGCGCACCGTTGTTGTGATGGCGGTCTTGACCATGCGTCCGCCCTTGCCGGGCTTGGAGATCCAGCCCGTCTGCCAGTCAACCTCGCTCCACTTCAGAATGCATTCCTCCAGCCGCAGGCCGGTGGAGCGAACGAAAGCAAAAATCGGCTCGTAGTCGGGCCGGGTCGCCAGTGTAATTGCGGCGCCTTCATCCTTGCGAAGCTCACGCACGCGCTCTTTTGGCTCGGACAGCCAGTGGTCACGCCAGATCGGTTCGAGCGGAAAGGTGTAGCGCCAGGTGCGCTTTGCCCGAGTGAAGATCTTTTTGAGAACAAGCGTCGTCGATCGATTGACGGTAGCCGCAGAAACCATTTTCATTGGCTCACCGTCGGCGCGTTCATCACGGCCCCAAGCTGGCTGCGCCCGGCGCCACTGGATGAGGGCGGAAACGTCGCCGTCAGTGATGTCGACGAGTAGCTTGCTCTTGCCGAAGTAATCAACAAGGCGAGCCAAATCGGTATCGGTTGAGCCGGAGTTGGCGTGTAACTGGCCCACTTCCAGCCAGTAGCGGCTTACGGCTGCGCCAATCGTCCATGGCCCTGCGCCGCTTGCCGCGCTTCGTTTGGCGGCCGCACGTGCCCGCTCTTTTTCTATCTTCTCCCGGTTCTCCGCCTCTCGGCGATTCTGGCTTCCCGATGATCCATGAAATCGTACTCCGCCGACGACGAAGTCGAAGTGGTAGTACGGACTGTTTTTGGGCTTGTAGACGGACATTGGCGCATCCTCCGCCTGTTCACGAAGTCTTCGACGTCTCGAGGGTGGAAGGCCATGCGCTGCCGGACAATGCCGTTGCCTGTCGAGATGAAGGCAATCTCTCCATTGCGGACGAGGTCTCGTAGCGTCTTCGTCGACATGGCCAGCATGGTGGCGGCTTCTTTTGTGCTCAGCAGCTTCAAATCATCGAGCGGCTTCTTCATCGTTTCTTGCCTTCCAGCTCCCACGCCTCGATATTGCGGATTTCCGCCTTTCCGTCTTTTGTGAGGGTAAACCTGCGTTTGCCCTTGGCGTCTTTACCAAGCTCTCGCACCATCGATTTGCCCGCGAGCATGTCTAGGGTTGCCTCTCCAGCGCCAGGGATCTCGGGGGCGGTGTCACATTCTGGATGGTCGCGCATGAATCGGATCACCTTCACATGCCGATCGTCGAGATCTGTCGGTGAACTAAGCCGGTCGAGGGCAATACGTAGAGCCGACTTCCCGGCAGGCTCCCCACTTTTGAAGCTGTCGATCCATGCATCAATATCGCGCACATCGTATCGGTGCATCCGGACACTTTCACCCAGCGCGATCGGCCTCACCGGGCACACGCCTCCGAAAGTTGATGTTGATAGGCCGCAGTAGGCCGCTGCCTGGCTTTTATTGAGGAGGCGAGGGGTCATGGAGTCGCATCCTTTGGGCCTGCTCCCCACTTCACGTGCTTACCGACGTGCCCGAGCGGATCCGCCCACCACGGCATCGCGCGCCAGAGGTCCGGAACGGGCAGGGTGTTGATGGCGTCGATGAGCGGCGCCTGCGGCACGTTTGTGTAGTGCCGGCTCATGCTGTCGACGGCGTGGCCAAGGATCTGGTCCTTGATGTGCGGATGGATCTGGTTGATCACGAGCTGCGTCGAGACCGTGTGGCGCCCTGTGTAGGGGCTCACGTCATCGATGCGAATGCCGCGCTTTGCCAGACGCGCTCTCGTGCCGCGTATGGATCCATTGAGCTGGCCGCCCCGCTCCTCGAAAAGCTGGTAGGCGGTCCCGCGGTAGTTCTGGAATATCTGCGGCGGCCCCTTCTTGCGCTTCAGTAGCGACGTGAAGAGCGGGACCAAAAACTCGTGCATCGGAACACCGCGCGGCTCGCCGGTCTTGGTGTGCTCGAGGGTCAGCCATCTGCCGGCCACATCAACGTCGCTCGGCTCCAGCGTGAAAAGCTCTACCGGCCGCATGCCGGTGAAGAACAGCGCCGTCATGACCATGGCAGGGGCGGGGGACATATTTGATACGAACTCGGCGGCGCGCTCGTAGGCTACCGGGCTAGTGCCCGATCTGCTCGTTGTCGGTCGACGCCGCGTGCCCTTCTGCTTCCTCGGTCTTGCCCATTGCCTGGGCTCTGCCCACTCGTTTCTCGCGGCGTGATTCCAGACTGCAATGAATGGCGTGAAGAGCTGACGATTGCGCGTGACCGCCGTGGTGTCGGGGTAGAGCTTCAGCGACAGCAGATCGAGGTCGTTCTGGTGGATGTCTCTGAGGAGCCTGTTGCCGAAGGCGTTCACGATGGGTGTGAGGAACCGCGCGGATCCTCCTCCGACGAGGTACGCATCGGCCGCCGTCTTGAACGTTACGACCGCCTTTTTGCCAAAGATGCTCTCGTCCAGCAGCTCGCGCTCACGCAGGACGCGGATGGTTTCTGCCGCAGTCTTGTCCGCGGTTTTCGTCGATTCGCGGACGGCGATCCCTCGGACGTTTCCGCAAAGCCAGAAGTTCGGGCTGTCTTTTCGTTTTGTGAGTTTCAGCGGCACCAACACCTCCTCGTGCGAACGACCTTGGCGCGAGCGGCGGCAGTAGGGGTGTAAAGCACTCAACAACCGCAGCTATGGACCTAGGATCATCTCGATCAGTTTAGCATCGCTTAATTCTAGCGGCAATGGTTTTGAAAGAGGGGGTGCGAGTTAAGTTATTGTAATATTTTACAAATTTGTCAAAAGGTCCGTGTGGTGCGAGATTGGTGTTTTAGTGGTTGTTTCAGAAATTTTTTGGTCGGAGGCGCGTTGCCACCGGACCTAATCATCGCTTCGGCTTACTCTCGATATCCATCAAACCAACGCTTGACTCTCATCGCCTACCGGAACAAAATGGGAACATAGTCCGTCGTTCCTGAAAACATTCCCAACCGAGAGTCTCGCAATGACTAGCGCAATGCCTCACCGTGTCCAGCAATCCGACGCTGTTCATATGTCCGCTGACACCTTAGCCGAGGAGATCATCGCCTCTTACAACGGCGATCACCGGGCGGCGCTGAAGTCTGTGTTGGCGGATTCCCTGTTCTTCCAATCGCAGCTGCACACCGCATCGTGCTTGCTCTCAAAGGGGATGGGAAGAGGCTGGACGCCGACATTCGAGCGGATACCAGTTCAGGAGGGCTGACGGTGAAACACCCTCGCTCGATCGACCTGCGCACGGAGATGTCTGCGCCGTTCAAGCCTGCCCGCGCCAGAGACGCCAGTTACGACCTGTGGCGACTGATCGGAGACCTGCCGCAATATGAGATCATCGGTGGCACCTGTGCGAAGTGCGGACATGTCGGGTGGCTTGATATGGACATGGTGCGCAAGAAGGTCGGCACGAACCTCAGCCTTAGCCAGTTCCAGCCGAAGCTCACGTGTCAGTGCGGTAACCGGGAATGCAACCGTCTGATGATCGGGACGCTGGCGCGGTGAGGTGGATGTGCGCCAGGCGCATAGTTGCGAGCGACTATGCTTGCGCCGGGGTTCTAGGGCTCGCAGTGACACGCTCTTCGCCAGCCGAAATGAGCCGCTTCAATATCTCAACCCGCTTCGGTTCGATCGCACAGTAGCGCCACTGCTTGTCCTTCCTCTGGACGAGCAGTCCGGCTCTCTTAAATTTCTGAAGATGTTGCGAAGTTGCGGACTGCGAAAGCCCCACCTTGGCCGCAAGGTCGCCAACCTGCAGTTCCCCTTGTAGCATTATCTGGATCATGCGAATCCGGACCGCGTTCGATATCGCCTGGATGCCGGCTGCCGCCTTCATCGCCTGTGTCTCGTTCATCTATAAGCCCCTCAAATAGGCCTAGCCCATCCGCTAAGGGATTTGGCTGGCGCACCTTGTGGTTCCGCTTGATCAGCGATTCCTCAAGGGTAAGGATCTCATTGAACAGCAAATAGATACAGTGCCATATTTCGGGCGTTACTCACTTACGTAGCCAATTTAGCGGTTGGCAAAAAACAGACGCGGGGCGCTGTTCACGGCTGATTGCGCAATCTGACGCCTGGCCCTTCGCCATTTTCGTCAATGAAGATGATGCCTGCTGTCTCGAGAGCAGATTTTAGCTTTGTCAGCGTGACAGTATTCAGCCCGCCGCGCTCATTCTCAAACCGAGTAATCGTAGCAGTCGTGACGTCTGCCATAGAGGCCAAATCTCTCACGCCGATCTTCAACGCAGATCTCGCCATTCTCAACTGTGCAGGCTTCATGATGACACCACGTAAAAAATAATTGTTACACGGTGTTGACACGCACCACCATGTGCTGCATCCTTATTACACGGTAACAATATGGGGCGCAACGAGGAGCGTGGATCATGGTTAAGGAATTGTCAGAATTTCAACGGATGGTCGCGTTATACGGAGCCCTTGATCGTCTTGGTGCAGAATTCTGTCCGATGCCAGATGAGGCTATGGACGCCATCACGACTGCTCAGACGAAGCTCGAAAAATGGATCGTGGGAATGAGTGCTGAAACACACCATGACATTTCAGCGAAGTTTGAGTTCATCGCGATGCTGCTAGGCCAGGACTCGGGCGAATTTTACATAGAGTTCGATGCCGTTCAGTCTGCCCTTCAGGATCTTATCGCGTATCGCAATGCGCAAGCACAAAGAATCTATGGGCGCCGTCACGCAGAGTACGACACGCTTCTGGCGTGAAAGTTTCGCCCATGTATCGGGCCGGGTCTTCTACCCCGCGCAGCCGTAACCGGATCATGCACGTTCGAATCGTGTCATGGGCTCCACCTTACCGGGGAAAGGCGCTCCACCACCTCGCGGTCTCACCAGCCGAGGCGCTACCCCAGGCGCAGCGTCAGCTGCTGCCGGCCGCTCGCTGAAAAGGCGGGCGGCAGAAATAGAAAGAGCCAGCGGCACTGGAGGATGCTGCTGGCTCTATAAAGTCAAAAACCGAGGCCTGGGGCAGGGGGAGGAAGAGCCTTCGGTGCGATATTAACTTCTCACACTCCGAAGGGTTCCGGCCGCCAATGATAAATGAGGAGGGCGTCGACAAAACCGACACCTGTCGGCGCCACTCCCCAGGAAGCACATCATATGCGCCGAGAAATCAACAGAACGAAGAATCGAAGGTTCCCGAGGTGAGCCAGCTACGACTTATCCACAGCTAAAACGCAGGCAAAACAAAAATGGGGAGAGAAAGAGGGGAAATAAGCGCTTGTCTCGGATTATACAACGAAAACAAGCGCTTATTTCTTAATTTGGCTCCCCGGGCCGGATTCGAACCGGCGACCTGTCGATTAACAGTCGAATGCTCTACCGCTGAGCTACCAGGGAACATCTGCGCTGCAGAAGTGAGGCTGCTAATACGGGGGCTTTTTCGATTTGCCAAGCGCTTTTTTGAAAAAAGTACGTCTCGCTGTGGACAAACGCGAATGCAAAGCACACCTCAGAGCCGACGCGGGCGACATGGGTCGTTCGGTATCCACAAGGCCGAATGGGACAATGATGAACGAGGTTGACGTTGCCGCAAGCCGGTCGGGCAATGGCCGAGAGGATGGCGCGGATACGGAGAGGAAAGCAATTCCGCCACGCCCGCATGGCCCACAGCTATCGATTGGCTCATGGCATATGCCGCTGCCCAGACAGAAGTGGCTCCGAATCCTCATCGGATCTCTCTTGGTCGTCTTCGGGCTTCTTGGCTTTTTACCGATTCTCGGCTTCTGGATGGTGCCTCTTGGCCTTGTCGTTCTCTCGCACGATTCGGCCTACATCCGTCGCAGGCGTCGCCGCATGGCGGTCTGGTGGGGTCGTCGAAAGCAGGCGAAGACCGCAGCGAAGGCTGGCCGCATCTAGCGCATATGAAAAAGGCCGGTTTGAACCGGCCTTTCCAGTTTGCTTCAAAAACATCTTAGCCGTTTGTCGTGCCAGTCTGCGGGGTCGGATCGCGGTCGGCGGGAGCGGGCTGCATTTGCTCGCCATTCGCCGGCGTGTTGTTAATGGTGCCCTGGTTCGAAGGCGTAGCCTGCCCGTTCTGAACAGGCTCGGTCTGCTGACGGTCCGTTGCCGCATCGTTATCAGTGCTTTCGCCGAACATTTCGGCCGCGCCCCATGCAATCAGTGCTAGAAAAAGGCCGCCGACCAGGACCATCAGGACCGGGCGCCCCACACCGCCCTGGCGTGCTTCCGTCGAGTTGACGGTGACTGTCTTGTCCAGTTCCTGCGTCGAGCGCACGTCGCCACGTTCGTCCACTACTTTTGCCATATCCGTCTCCTCGGGTCCGGAGCGACGATGCGCCCCTCAGGTTCTCGACAGGAGCAACGGGCAGGGCCTTGGTAAGTTCCGAATGGCTGCTCAAGCCCCGAAGCCATATGGATTTGCCCAGCTTTATGGTATGATCGTCTGGCGGTCCGTTGAGGAGCGATCGCGTCGGTATGAGCGGGAGGAACGCCATGCATTACAACGTCCAATTTTTCACCTGGACACCGCGAGACGGTGTCCATCAAGTCGGCAAGATGGTCGAGATCGACGCCGTCAACGCCAAGCTGGCAGCGACGTCGCTGCTGGGTTTGCGGCTGGGGGAAAGCGGTGAGGCCAGCCGGCTTGCCGCCCGTGTCTGGGCTGCCGAGGATATGGCGAAGGCAGACTGCGTCTGCTTTTTCTACCAGTAGCCTTCCGGTCGTCGATACGCTCTCCGCCGTTCGTTTCAGATCTTGAGCGCAAATGCGGAGGTGACCCCGTCCACAACGAACTGAACGGCCAGCGCGGCAAGGATGACGCCGAGAAGGCGCGTGAGGATCGCGCGCCCCGTTTGCCCCAGGAAACGATCGATGCGCTCGGCAATGACGAGCGCAGCAAACAGGATGGTGACACATACCGCGATGACCACGATCAGCTGGAGACGCCCGACGGTGCCCGGATATGAGCCGGCGAGCAAGATCGTGGCCGAAATTGCACCCGGCCCGGCAATGAGGGGCAAGGCCAACGGAAAGACGGCGATGTTCTCGATGTGATCGCGCAGCGTCGCCGTTTCGCCGGTCTTCTCCTTCCGTTCATTGCGCTTTTCGAAGATCATTTCGAACGCGATCCAGAACAGGAGAAGGCCGCCGGCGATGCGGAAAGCGCCGATGGAAATGCCGAGCAATCCAAGGATGCTGTCGCCGAACAGCGCAAATACTGAGAGAATGCAAAATGCGATGAGACTGCCGCGCGATGCGACCTGCTTGCGCTCACTCCGGCTCATGCCCGCTGTAAGGCTGAGGAAGATCGGCGCGAGGCCCGGAGGATCGATGGTCACGAGGATGGTGGTCAACGCGTTGATGAGAAGGTCGGTATCGGGCATGCCGCTCTCCAGGGCGCGTTTCGCGCGGACGGTCAGTTAGGCTCAAGCATCGTTTCGGGTAAAGGGGCAGGGCCCTTGCGCTGCAAGTTTACCTTGGAAAGCCGCCCTTTTGCTGCCAGAAAGGCATAAGACTGTTCACAACCCCCTGCGCAAATTAGCGCACGGGCGCTGTATGGATTATATGTAGCCCTCTGATTCTGACCAACGATCGTGACCCAAATTGACTGAGCAAACACCTCCCGGCGGCGGCAAGAACCCACCAGGCATCGAGCCCATTTCCATCATCGAGGAAATGCAGCGCTCCTATCTCGATTACGCGATGAGCGTCATCGTCAGCCGTGCGCTTCCCGATGTTCGCGACGGACTGAAGCCGGTTCACCGGCGGATCCTGTTCGGTATGAGCGAGCTGGGGATCGACTGGAACAAGAAATACGTCAAGTGCGCCCGCGTGACCGGGGACGTGATGGGTAAATACCACCCGCACGGCAATCTCGCGATCTATGACGCGCTGGCGCGTATGGCCCAGCCTTGGTCGCTGCGGCTGCCGCTGATCGACGGGCAGGGCAACTTCGGCTCGATCGACGGCGACCCGCCGGCGGCCGAACGTTATACCGAGTGCCGCCTGCAGAAGTCGGCTCATGCGCTTCTCGACGACCTCGATAAGGAAACCGTCGATTTCCGCGACAACTACGACGGCACGCTGTCCGAACCTGTCGTCGTTCCCGCCAAGTTCCCGAACCTGCTCGTCAACGGCGCAGGCGGCATCGCTGTCGGCATGGCGACGAACATCCCGCCGCACAATCTGTCAGAGGTCATCACGGGCTGTATCGCGCTGATCGACGATCCGGCGCTCGAACTGCCGCAGTTGATGGAGATTATCCCGGGGCCCGATTTCCCGACAGGTGCCATGATCATGGGCCGTTCCGGCATCCGCTCGGCCTACGAGACAGGCCGTGGCTCCGTCATCATGCGCGGCAAGGCGCATATCGAGCCGATGCGCAACGATCGCGAAATGATCATCGTCACGGAAGTACCCTTCCAGGTGAACAAGGCGACGATGATCGAGAAGATGGCCGAGCTGGTGCGCGACAAGCGTATCGAGGGCATCTCCGACCTGCGCGACGAGAGCGACCGGCAGGGTTACCGCGTCGTCATCGAGCTGAAGCGTGATGCGAACGCCGAGGTCATCCTCAACCAGCTCTATCGCTATACGCCGCTGCAGACGTCCTTCGGCTGCAACATGGTGGCGTTGAACGGCGGCAAGCCCGAGCAGATGACGCTGCTCGACATGCTGCGCGCCTTCGTCGCCTTCCGCGAAGAGGTCGTCAGCCGCCGCACCAAGTATCTGCTGCGCAAGGTGCGTGAACGGGCCCACGTGCTCGTTGGTCTCGCCATTGCTGTTGCGAATATCGACGAGATCATCAAGCTGATCCGCGAGGCGCCGGATCCGGCGACCGCGCGCGAACAGCTCATGACGCGCCGCTGGCCGGCGCATGACGTGGATTCGCTCATCCGGCTGATCGATGATCCCCGTCACAAGATCAATGACGACGGCACATACAATCTTTCCGAGGAACAGGCTCGCGCCATCCTTGAGCTGCGTCTCGCCCGCCTCACGGCGCTTGGCCGTGACGAAATCGGTGACGAGCTGAACAAGATCGGCACCGAGATCAGCGACTACCTCGAAATCCTTGGTTCGCGCCAGCGGATCATGACCATCGTCAAGGACGAGTTGTCGGCCATTCGCGAGGAGTTCGGTACGCCACGCCGCACCGAAATCGTCGAGGGCGGTCCCGACATGGACGACGAGGACCTGATCTCCCGCGAGGACATGGTCGTTACCGTTTCGCACCTCGGCTACATCAAGCGCGTGCCGCTCACGACCTACCGGGCGCAGCGCCGCGGCGGCAAGGGCCGCTCCGGCATGTCGACGCGTGATGAGGATTTCGTAACGCGCCTGTTCGTCGCGAACACGCATACGCCCGTTTTGTTCTTCTCCTCGCGCGGTATCGTTTACAAGGAAAAGGTCTGGCGCCTGCCGATCGGCACGCCCACTTCGCGCGGCAAGGCGCTGATCAACATGCTTCCGCTCGAACCGGGCGAACGCATCACGACGATCATGCCGCTGCCCGAGGACGAGGCCAGCTGGGCCAATCTCGACGTCATGTTCTCCACCACGCGCGGCACTGTTCGCCGCAACAAGCTGTCGGATTTCATTCAGGTCAACCGTAACGGCAAGATCGCGATGAAGCTGGAGGAAGATGGCGACGAGATCCTGTCGGTGGAAACCTGCACGGACCGCGATGACGTTCTCCTCACCACCGCGCTCGGACAGTGCATCCGCTTCCCTGTGGATGATGTCCGCGTGTTTGCTGGCCGCAACTCGATCGGCGTTCGAGGCATCTCGCTCGGGAAGGATGATCGCATCATTTCCATGACGATCGTCAGCCATGTCGAAGCCGAACCGTGGGAACGCGCTGCCTACCTGAAGCGCGCTTCCATCGAGCGGCGGCTTGCTGCCGGCGAGGCTGTGGCAGGCGAGGAAGAGGACATCACGTTGGTCGGCGAAGAGGTTGCCGATGTCGTCGGTGAGCTCTCTCAGGAGCGCTACGATGAACTGAAGGCGCAGGAGCAATTCGTGCTGACGGTCTCGGAAAAGGGCTATGGCAAACGCTCGTCGACCTACGACTTCCGCACCTCCGGCCGCGGCGGCAAGGGCATCCGTGCCACGGATACGTCGAAGACAAATGAGATCGGCGTGCTCGTTGCAGCCTTCCCGGTAGACGATGCGGATCAGATTATGCTGGTTTCCGACGGCGGGCAGCTGATCCGGGTTCCGGTCGGCGGTATTCGTCTTGCAAGCCGTGCGACAAAGGGTGTCACGATCTTCTCGACGGCAAAGGATGAGAAAGTCGTCTCCGTCGAGCGCATCAGCGAACCTGAGGATGACGAGGCGGCGGTTGCGATCATCGATGAGCAGCTTGCTCAGGATGCTGCAACGTCCGAACCGGAGGCATCCGGGGAGCCGGACACCTCATCCGAGTAAATTCGGCTGCATTCCTGATCTCACAATAGCAAAAGCCGGACGGGCAGGGACCGTCCGGCTTTTTTGTATCCCGCAGCGCTGGAGGTCGCCGCGGGGAAGAAAGATTTTAGATCGAAAACCCTTCGCTGTGGCGGCGGGACGCGCGAATGGCTTCGCGATCGCGCTTCAACTGGAGAATGGTCTTCGTGAAGTCGAACAGGAACACGATACTGATCACTGCAGACACAATCATCATCGTAACGGCCATGTCGCACTTCCTTATTTGGTAATGACAAACCGACGGGCAGGCTTTGGTTTCGAGACGATATCTGTGCGAAGTGCATGCACGGTCGCAAAGATCATCATGAAAAACATCAACATCGAAAACAGCATCAATCCCATGGCGATCATCCCTTCTGCACCATCAACGAGGCATCACGGATAAAAGTTCCAGAGAAGATGTTGACCTAATCTTGTGTGTACTTTCCTGGCGCACGTGGAATGGCGCGCTGAGCAACGGATCGCGCATCTTGCGCCGCCTTGTCGGGCGTGACACAAGACTGCCCAAACGGAACACGGTGCGATGACGACAGCTTTTTATCCCGGCTCCTTCGATCCGATCACGAACGGGCATCTCGACATCCTCGCCCAGTCGCTGAACGTGGCGCAGAGCCTCATCGTCGCCATTGGCGTCCACCCCGGCAAGACGCCGCTTTTCTCCTTCGACGAGCGTGCCACCCTGATCCGCCACGCGATCGGCGCGGCTATTCCGGAACGAAGCGCGGATGTCTCGGTGGTTTCCTTCGACGATCTCGTCGTCAACGCCGCCCGCCGCCACGGTGCATCGATCCTCATTCGCGGGCTGCGCGATGGCACGGATTTGGACTACGAGATGCAGATGGCCGGCATGAACCGGGAAATGGCGCCCGACATCCAGACCCTCTTCATTCCCGCAGCCACGCTCTCCCGGCCCATAACGGCCACATTGGTCCGCCAGATCGCCGGCATGGGCGGCGATGTCGGCCCGTTCGTGCCGCAAGTGGTGGTTCAGGCGCTTGCAATTCGCAGAGCGCAACGCTGACGTCGGCACTTCGGGCGCTATATCGACACAGTCACACCTAAATCCGCAGACGAAAAACGGAGCCATCATGACATTCTTCAAGCTTGCCCTTGCAGGCGCTGTATCCCTGGGGGTGCTCACCGGCGCCGCCTTCGCTCAGGCAAAGGACCTTCTGACGATCTCGCTGAAAAGCGGTCCCGTCGTCATCGAGTTGCTTCCCGAGATCGCGCCGAAGCATGTTGCGCGGATCAAGGAACTGGCCGCAGAGGGCGCTTACGACAACGTCGCTTTCCATCGCGTCATTCCCGGCTTTATGGCTCAGACGGGCGATGTTCAGTACGGCAATCTTGAAAAGAATTTCGAGGCTGGCCGTGCCGGCATGGGAGGCTCCTCGAAACCGGATCTGCCGGCGGAATTTTCCAAAACTCCGTTCAAGCGCGGAACCGTCGGCATGGCTCGCTCGCAGAGCCCTGATTCCGCAAACTCGCAGTTCTTCATCATGTTCGACGAAGGCTCGTTCCTGAACGGTCAGTACACCGTCGTTGGTCAGGTCGTGTCCGGCATGGAGAATGTGGACAAGATCAAGAAGGGCGAGGGCGAAAGCGGCTCCGTCACCAATCCCGACCGCATGATCAGCGTCAAGGTCGGCAAGTAACACCAATAGTCTCTGAAGGAGAAGAGCATGGCCGAGATCAAGGATCCGGAAAACACGATCATCATGGAAACGACAAAGGGTCAGGTCGTGATCGAGCTGAAGCCCGATCTGGCTCCGGGCCATGTCGCGCGTATCAAGGAGCTGGTTGCGGAACGCGCCTATGACGGCGTCGTGTTTCACCGCGTCATCGAGGACTTCATGGCGCAGACCGGCGACGTCCAGTTCGGCAAGCAGGGCGGCAAGGACTTCAATCCCGCCCGCGCCGGCATGGGCGGCTCGTCCAAGCCCGATCTCAAGGCTGAATTTTCGGCCACCAGCCACGTGCGCGGCACGTGCTCCATGGCACGCAGCCAGATGCCGAACTCCGCCAACTCGCAGTTCTTCATCTGCTTCACCGACAGCCCGTGGCTTAACAAGCAGTACACGGTGTGGGGTCAGGTCATCGAGGGCATGGAAAACATCGACAAGATCAAGCGCGGCGAACCTGTCAAGGATCCCGACAGCATCGTTTCGATGAAGATTGCCGCGAACGCCTGATTCAGGCTATGGCAAGGCCCGCCCGATCGCCGTTCCGGCCTTCGGGCGGGCCTTATCCGTTTTTAGAAGTGCTGATCCATGCGCGTCGATCTCTTCGACTTCGATCTCCCGGACGACAACATCGCCCTGCGGCCCGCGAGCCCGCGCGACAGCGCCCGCATGCTGATCGTCCGCCCGGGCGGTCCGCTCGAGCATTGCAGCGTCATCGATCTCCCGTCTTTTCTCCAGCCGGGCGACGCGCTGGTCTTCAATGATACCAAGGTTATTCCTGCGCAACTCGAAGGTATTCGTCTGCGGGCGGGAGCGACCGAGCAGGCCGTCTCTACCACGCTCCACATGCGCATCGCGCCCGACCGCTGGAAAGCCTTTGCGAGACCCGGCAAACGCATCAAGCCAGGCGATCGGATCCGGTTCGGTCACAGCGGCGAAACCTGCCTTCTCGGCACGCTCGACGCGACCGTCGAGGCAAAGACCGAAGGGGGGGAGGTCACGCTGGTCTTCGATCTCGCCGGACCCGCCCTCGACGAAGCCATTGCCGCTGTCGGTCATATCCCGCTGCCGCCCTACATCGCTTCCAAACGGGCCGAAGACGCGCAGGACCGGCAGGATTACCAGACGCTCTACGCACGCGAGGAAGGCGCGGTCGCCGCGCCCACCGCCGGCCTCCATTTTACCGATCGTCTTTTTGCCGCACTGGATGCCCGCGGCATCGAACGACATTTCGTCACGCTGCATGTCGGCGCGGGAACGTTTCTGCCCGTCAAGGCGGATGATACCGACGACCACAAGATGCACCAGGAGATTGGTCACGTCTCGGCCGAGGTTGCAGATCGGCTGAACGCTGTGCGGGCGAGGGGCGGCCGCATCGTCTGCGTCGGTACGACGTCACTGCGCCTCATCGAGAGCGCCTCGACCGCCGATGGACGTATCGAGCCCTGGTCAGGGCCGACCGGCATCTTCATCACGCCAGGCTACCGATTTCGCGCGGTCGATATCCTGATGACGAATTTCCATCTGCCGAAATCGACGCTGTTCATGCTCGTCTCCGCCTTCTCAGGCCTCGATACCATGCGCGACGCCTATACCAATGCTATCGCGGACGGCTACCGTTTCTATTCCTATGGCGATGCCAGCCTGCTTTTCCGGAACGAACCATGACAGAGACTTTTCAGTTCAACTTGACCGCCACCGATGGCAAGGCGCGGCGGGGCGCCGTTTCCATGCCGCGCGGTACGATCCGCACGCCCGCCTTCATGCCGGTTGGGACGGTCGGAACCGTCAAGGCGATGTATCTCGATCAGGTCAAGGAACTTGGCGCCGACATCATTCTCGGCAATACCTACCACCTCATGCTGCGCCCCGGCCCGGAACGCGTTGCGCGCCTCGGTGGCCTTCACGACCTCATCCGCTGGCAGGGACCCATCCTCACCGACAGCGGCGGCTTCCAGGTCATGTCGCTCTCCGGTCTGCGCAAGCTGGACGAGCAGGGCGTGACCTTCAAGAGCCACGTCGATGGCGCCCTGCATCATATGTCGCCGGAGCGGTCCATCGAGATCCAGGGCCTGCTCGACAGCGATATACAGATGCAACTCGACGAGTGCATTCGCCTGCCTGCCGAGCCGCGCGAGATCGAGCGTGCCATGGAGATGTCATTACGTTGGGCCGACCGCTGCAAGACGGCATTCGGCGATCAGCCGGGCAAGGCCATGTTCGGCATTGTCCAGGGCGGCGACAACCCCGCACTCCGCGTAAAATCCGCTCAAGCGCTGGCGGCCCTCGACCTCAAGGGCTATGCCGTCGGTGGTCTCGCCGTTGGCGAACCTCAGGCCGTGATGCTCGATATGCTGGATACGACCTGCCCGGAACTCCCCTTCGAAAAGCCGCGCTACCTGATGGGCGTGGGAACGCCGGACGACATCCTGAAATCCGTTGCCCGCGGCATCGACATGTTCGACTGCGTCATGCCGACCCGCTCGGGGCGTCACGGTCTTGCCTTTACAAGACGCGGGCGCATCAACCTGCGCAACGCCCGCCATGCCGAAGACAGGCGTCCGCTGGACGAGCAATCTACATGCCCGGCGGCGCGCGACTATTCCCGTGCCTATCTGCACCATCTCGTTCGGGCAAACGAGTCGCTCGGGGGCATGCTCCTGACCTGGAACAATCTCTCCTACTATCAGGATCTGATGGCGGGGATCCGAAAGGCAATCGAAGAAGGCCGATACGCCGACTTCATGGCGGAAACGCAGGAAGAGTGGGCGAGGGGCGACCTCGCCCCGGTATGAGCTAATCTCGTTTCGCCCCATGTCGGAAGTCTGGAGAAGCCAAAGACTGGATACCGCAACAGGCTTCGATCTCGCTTTCTCGACGCTTACCCGGCCTTTGCTCGGATAACGACGCGATCGAGATTGCCTTCCCCGACAGCTTCCAGTTTCACGGAATAGAGAGAATCGCGACGCGTCGGAAACCGGAATGTGCTGTTATCCGCGACAACGGCACCTTTCGCATGCGTCTCCCAGGTGTATGCCGAGGTGACGGGCCTGCGCTTCACGACCCACTTGTACTTCGTTGGCGTCCCCGGAGGCACGATCACGTCAAACTCGGCGTGACCATCGGCAAAAACCTGCGGCTGAACCTTGAGCGTCCGCCCGGTGATGCTCGTCTCCAGATATTGTGGGCGAGCCCATGTTTCGCGAATGAGGTGGTTTGCCTGATCCGCAAGACGTGCACGCGATCTCTCAAGACCCTCGACGCGCGGCCGCGCTTTTGCCCTTTCGGGCGCTTTGGTCAGCACCATCACGTTGGCCGTCAGTGTAACACCCCGGCGGAAAGAGACGATCGGCTTGGAGATCTGGTTGCCGGCGGAAAAGCCGTAATTCTGGTAGCGCTCCGGGTGAGGGCGGTTCAACAGGTGATCCTGAACGTAGCAGTCGAAAACCGGTTCGGCATGCAGGGGGGAGGTGTGGATCAGATCAACGAGGTGGTTGGGGTCGAAATAGTAGTTGTGAGGAATACGCTCCGTGACGCCACCGAACGTGACAGCTGTTGTGAAGGCGTAGACGCCGCCGGGCTTGAGAACGCGATCGACTTCCCGGAAGTGCTGCAGGAAATCCTCATCATGCCCGATATGCTCGAAGGAGCCTGTCGACCAGCAGAAATCGAAACTCTCGTCGGGAAATTTAAGGTCGCGCATGTCCATAGCCATGGCATCGACCTTGTCGAAATCGACAGGCCAAGGGGCCTTTTTGCGGATAAGATCGCGCGGGCTTTCCGTCCGAACGCCGATCCAGCCCGAATCGGGCAGATAGAGATCGGTAACGACGGTCTTGGCGACGCGCGGAACGATCGCATAGATCAGCTTCTCTGTTCCGGCACCCATCGCCAGACCATGCGCGCTGCTTTGCAGCTTCCCCTTCGCTGCGAGAGCCCGGAAGATCATGGCGAACTCCCACGCCCGGCGGGAGCCGAACGGCACGGAACGAAGATCGCGCCGGATGATCGAGTCGATTTCCGGCTCGAAGAAGTCATGGATATCGCAGACTTTTTGCAAAGATAGTGGCATATGCAGTTTCCCCTTGTGGGGCGAACCTAGACAATACACGCACTGATGGTCAAGCACATCGCGAAGGTTAGATTTCCGGGCCTGGTGCCTGTTGCAGCATATGCACACCATTGATCTTGTAACTGCCGTCGGGCTGGAGCGTCAGGGAGTAAAGCGCTGTCCAATCCTTACCATTAGGCCCCGATATCAAGACTTCCTGCACAACAGTCGTACCATCCATCTTGCTCCGGCCGAAGGCAAAATTGCCCGGTCGATACACGGGGCGATAACCGCGCTTGACCATCTCGAAGAACTGCTCCTCGCTGGGAAACAAACCCTTGATCTGAGGTGACGCAAACGAATACGCGGCCGCCGCATCATCGTTGAGAAAAGCTTCGATCTGTTGCCCGATGATGGAGCGAGCGGTATCCACCGGTTCGGCGGCTCTCGTCGGCGACGAGAGCAACAAGGCTGCCACGATCCCAACGCTTAGCATGACACGCGGCATCACCATCTCCATCCACCGAGGCTACAGGTTTGAGCTTACGCTGAAAGTGTATGATTGGAAGAGCCGGAGCGCTGCGTTCAAAGATGAACGGTCTGCGATACGTAAATCGCACCTCATCCTTGAACCCACCCCGCTACAATCAATTGTCAAAGCTGATTAGGGGTGCGACGTCGGTAGCCATTTAGAAACGCGACACTGGCTCTGGTGGTCAGCCCCCGATCCGACCGGCTGGTCCGGG
>NZ_FOGR01000028.1 GCF_900111275.1 Rhizobium sp. NFR03
GTAAGCGCAATTTTCGATGCACCTTGACGGCTGCGGCAGCGCTGAACCGCCGTCACACCGATTTTGATATCCAGCTCTATTACGCCGCAGTGGTCGTGGCGTAGTTGAACGGCAGCAGGTCGTCGATTTCGGCCGCTTCGTCCCGCTGCGGCAACTCAGTGAGCACATAGCGCAGCCAGGTGAGTGGGTCGACGCCACATGCGCGGCAAGTCAGCATCAAACTGTAGACCACTGCGCTGGCCTTGGCTCCGTCAGCGGTGTCGCTGAACAACCACGTTTTTCTTCCTGTCGCAAAGACCCTGATGTCACGCTCCAGAATGTTGTTATCGATCGGACTCCCGCCGTCGGTGATATAGCGCGTCAGATAATCCCATTGATTGAGGGTGTAGGACACTGCATCGCCGAGCTTTGTATCCGGCACAATCTTCGGCGCGATGTTGTCAAGCCATGCCTTTAGAGCGTTCAGGACCGGCAAGCTGTGCTGTTGCCGGAAACGGCGAATGCAATCGGCCTGCGTTTCATCGGCGTCGGGCTTTTTGTCTCGCGCCTGTTTTTCGATCCGGTAGAGCTGCTCGAAGAACCGGAGTGCCTGTTCCGGCGGTCCGCCTCCATTCTTTCTGGTTTTGAGTGCCTCGACAAAGCGCCGCCGGGAATGAGCCATGCATCCGACATGGGTGGCATCATCGAAGGTGCGCCAGGCTGTGTAGCCATCCGTCATGAGTATGCCGCGGTATTTGCCAAGGAAGGTTTGTGGGTGAATCTGACCGCGGCCGGGCTGGTAGTCGAGAAGCACGATCGGCTCGTCACTATCCTCGCCGCTGCGATAAGCCCACATATACGATGTGCTCGTGGCTTCCTTATTCTTTTCCTTGAGGACCTGAACGGTCGTCTCATCACCGTGAATGAGAGGCTGCGACCTGAGCCGCAATCTCAGCGCATCATAGATGCGGTGAAGATGCTTCTCGCTCGAGCCGATCACCCAGTGAGCGAGAGCGCCTCGGCTGATCGGAACGCCGGCACGCTCGAATGTCTGAGCCACGCGGTAGAGCGGCGTGCCATCGACGTATTTGTGGACGAGCGCGAAAGCCAGTGTCGAGGCGGTGGCGATGCTGCCCGGCAGGGGCTGGGTCGGCATCGGAGCGATCACGACAGGCGTATTGATCCCGGTGCGGTCGCAATGGCGGCAGGCATACTTGAACCGCACGTTCTGCAGGACTTTTGCCTTGACCTCGATATGGAGCTGCTCGGTGACGGCCTCGCCCATGCGATGCATTTGACCGTCGCAGCAAGGGCAAGCTTTCTGATCGTCGGCAAGGTCATATTCGACACGCTCGCGTGGCAAATCTTCCGGTAGAGGCCTTCTGCCACGCTTCTTTCCCGTAGTGCTTTGGACCACCGGCAAGCCTGTATCCGGGAGATCGGCGACCGCGTCGCCATAATCAGGATCATCCTCGTCCGCGGCCTCTTCGGCCTCGTTGAAGATGCGATCAATGTGCTTTTCGCTGCGGGGGGCAAAACGATGGAGCCTTGCAAGCGCCAGTTCTTCTTCAAGCTTGACGACCCGCTGCGAGAGGGCCTCCTTCTCGGCTTTGAGCGCAGCAATTTCGGCGGCGTTGGCCGCCAACTGCGCCATCAGCTCTGCAACGCTCAGTTCGCCGGTTCGGGTCATCCCAGTTTTGAATCTGAGCCGCGCTGCCGCGTCAATAGCTCAATTCGCCACCTTTAGCCGGCGATCTGATACTGCCGCACCGGATGGCGGATCATCGCATCGATATCGATCCCGTCGAGGATCCAGTGCAGTTGCTCGGTCGTCAGTGTGACCACCGTCACCTCTCGGCGCGGCCATCGGAACTTGTCTTCGGTCAACCGCTTCAGGATGAGCACGAAGCCCGAGCGATCGAAGAATAGCAGCTTCACCCGGTCACGCCGACGGTTGCAGAAGGCAAACACTGCAGGAGCAAACGGGTCCAGCGCCATCGTCTCCTGGACCAGGACCGCAAGGCTGTTGATGCCGGCCCGGAAGTCGATCGGTTCGCGATGCAGATAGACTTGAAGATCAGCGCCAAGCTTAAACATGACCCAGAGCTCCGATGATTGCCGTCAATGCGTTGAGATCGCGGCACTCCAGCGTCAATCTCACACCATTCGGCAATGATACACTCACCTTCGCTGGAGAGGTCAGCGGGTCGCTCCTCTCCGTCGTCGGCAATCGCTCTTCGCGATCCGTGGCAGGCATCTCAATGTCGAACTCGCTGCTCGGGGCGGCAATCTGAACCGGAATAAACGCAGATGTCGAAGACGGCGATAATGGATGTGCCGGGGTATGTTTCCTGATCCATTTCCAAACGAGGTTCGCGTTGACCCCGTGTTCTCGCGCCAGTTTCGATACTGATGCGCCGGGTTCAAGGCAGGCCGCAACGAGGCGATCTTTCGAACCTTGATCGAAGCGCCGTCTTCCATTCCGACCAACCAGCCGCACAGCGAGTTTTTGACCTTCACCCATACTTGGTGTCCACCTTTTTTAAGTGGACACCTCATGCCAAAGCTCACTCAACTACAGAAGGTGCGGAGAAATTCGCGCTTAC
>NZ_FOGR01000017.1 GCF_900111275.1 Rhizobium sp. NFR03
CTGGAATTTCGCCCAGCCGATACCATCCTTGAGTAACATGTGCTTGGCGCTGAGACCGCCGATCTCGATATCGAGCGCCAATGATTCCGATCGCTACAGTCCTGTTGAGAACAATCTGTGCGATCATACCCAGAGCATTGATGGCAGAACTGAAGACTGCGTCGGGTTGTTTTGGCTGAATTTTAATAAATAGGCAGTTACTCATGACAGAGATAGCATCTGCATGACGAACTGCCCTTCCAGTGTCGTTTGACATCTGCCGCTCCATGACGGGGCATTCCCACCTTAGACAGTACCACTCCGCGGCCGTCGTTGCGGAGGCAACACCAATGCGGGTAACCCCATGTTCAAGTTCCAGGCCAAATCGCTTGCGACCAAACTTATCGTCGTCACAGGCAGCACGATCGCTATTGTTCTTCTAGCATCCAATTTCGTGCTGATTTCGCAAACGCAGGATCGTGTTGCAAAACTGGTTTATGCGGATGCGGATTCACAGGCGAAGGCAATCGCTTCGGACATTGCTGGTAGTGTCGGGGAGCTCGCAGGCGCCGCGCGTTCGATGGCCGGTGTCATTGGACTTGCTCATGAAAACACACGGCTTGACCGCAAGGGTGTCATGGACATCCTGAAATCGAATGTCGAAAAGAACGCCTTTGCCTTCGGCAGCTGGTTTGGCGAAGAGCCTAATGCCTTCGACGGCAAATCACCGGAGATGAAGGGTCAGACCGGATCCGGCTCGGCTAAGGACGGAACATTTAATCCCTACTGGACGAAGAGCAAGACCAATGGCGGCATCAGCTTCTCGGCCTTTGATTCAGACTATCCCGCCGAGTGGTATTCGCTCGCCGCCAAGAGTGGTAAGGGTGCAATGACGCAGCCATACGCGGAATCGACAACCGGCTCAGCGACCTCCATGGCTTCGATCGCCTATCCGGTGATCTCTAACGGCAAGCTGATCGGTGTCAGCGGCGTTGATATTTCGCTCAACACATTGTCTGAAAAGCTCTCGCAGCTTCACCCCTTCGGCTCGGGCCGCGTGACGCTTCTGTCTCAGGCGGGAAAATGGCTCGTGGCTCCAGCGCCGGATCTGCTGATGAAGGAATATGTCGGCGAAGGCAGCGATATCGTCAAGGAAGCGCTTGCGTCTGGGAAGATAGGCCATATCGAAAACCTTTCTTTCGAAGAAATGGGGTCGTTCGATCGCGTCGTCTACCCCTTCGCGCTTCCGGATGTGAACACCAGCTGGATCGTTCTCGTCGATGTGCCGCGCTCGGCCATCCAGGCGCCCGTGCTCGACCAGACCTACATGATGATTATCGGCGGCCTGATCGTGCTCGGTGCCGTATTGCTCGGCCTTTACTTCGCTGTTCGCGCCTTCGTGCAGAAACCGCTCGCTGCTCTTGTCAAGGACGTCGAAAGCTTGAGCTCTGGCTCCTATGCGACACCAGTGTCTGGACAGGAACGCAAGGACGAAACGGGATCCGTTGCCAAGGCGCTGGAAGGCTTCCGCCACCAGCTTGCTGATGGGAAACAGCTCGAGATCAAAGCTCGCAGTGAGCGCGAGCAATCCGAACGCGAGCGCAGCCAGTCTGAAACCGAACGCCTGCAGAACAGTGCTTTGCAGCGCGACATCGTTGCCCGGCTCGGCAAAGGGCTTTCGCATCTCTCTTCTGGCGATCTGAGTTTCCGCATCACCGACGAATTCCCCGGTGACTACGCGCAGCTCAAAAGCGACTTTAACTCAGCGATGGACAGTCTCGAAGAGACAATCCAGACGGTCAATACGTCGGTTATCAACATCGGAACCGGTACCAGCGAAATTAGCAACGCTGCAAACGATCTGTCTCACCGTACGGAGCAACAGGCCGCAAGCCTCGAAGAAACCGCCGCGGCGCTTGACCAATTAACCTCACAGGTCAATGCCAGTGCCGACAATGCCAAGATCGCAGCGCAGTCTGTCGAGACGGCAAGCAACGATGCCGTGCAGTCAGGAGAGGTCGTTCAGAAGGCTATCGCTGCGATGAAAGGCATTGAGCAGTCCTCGGGCGAAGTCAGCCGGATCATCGGCGTTATCGACGAAATCGCCTTCCAGACCAACCTTCTTGCGCTCAATGCAGGAGTGGAAGCAGCACGCGCGGGTGAAGCCGGCAAAGGCTTCGCGGTCGTTGCGCAAGAAGTTCGCGAACTAGCTCAACGTTCAGCGACCGCTGCTAAAGAGATCAAGACCCTGATCAACACCTCGGCTGGCCAGGTTCGCGACGGCGTAGATCTCGTCGGTCGGGCTGGCGGCGCTCTGCAGAAGATCGCAGGTCAGGTGGTTCAGATCAACGGTATCATCCGGGAGATTTCCGGCTCGGCTTCCGAACAGGCCGTCGGCCTTAAGGAAATCAATACGGCCGTCAACCAGATGGACCAGGTGACACAGCAAAACGCTGCGATGGTCGAGGAGACGACGGCCGCTAGTATGACTTTGAACGACGAAGCCGTCTCCCTGAGCACGCTCGTCTCGCGCTTCAAGATTGCTCGGCAGACGCAGTCCTCAAGGCAGCTGCAACAAATGGGCGAGATGCTGCGCACGACGGCTACAAGCATAGGGGCACCCGCAAAGACACAAGCACACCCCCCGGCTGCTAGAGCTCTCTCAGTCCGTTCTAGTGCCCCGCCGGCCAGGTCCCTACCGCAAGTGTCCGGCAGTACGGCACTCGCGCAGGAAAATTGGGAAGAGTTCTAAGCGATGAAGTGCCAATCGCGACGTCTGTAAGTCGGCAGCCTGCAAGAACGCTGCACCCAAACTTTCCGTCGCGTATCACGCCCAAACCTGATGGCGCTTATGCGATGATACGCGTGGCCTTCCGAACCAAAGGCATCGAGTTTGCGCAGCCGACGGTCCAGGTCGGAGGCGACGACCGCGACGCGAACGCCGCCGCGCGGAACGGGCGTCAAGCGCCCGCTGCCAGCGAGGGAATGGTCTAGATACCGGGCCGGACGTTCGTGATGGGATCGAACGATCGCTTTAGGCGCGGAGCCGCCTTATTGGGGAGAATAACAACGGCCCCTTCGATCGCGGTCGGAGCCCGTTCGCCCTGATCACGCTGAACCGTGAAGTCGTCATCCATCCGCCGTCCCCGACGGTGTGGTCACGAGAGCAAGCGCCGCTGCGAGTTGATCAAGGCTATATGGCTTCACGACCGACAAGGCACCTGCAGGTACATCTATCGCGCCATCGCTTTCTCCGCTTGCAAAGATGACTTTGAGATGCGGGAGCTTCGCCACCAGCGAGGTTGCAAGCACATCGCCGCCCCGATCCGGCAATCCGATATCCGCAACCAAAACGTCAAAGAACTGCGCGTCCGCCGCGCGCTCGGCACCTTCTGCCGACCCTGCCTCGACCACCACATGACCCTGTTCGCGAAGAAGCTCCGCAGTGTTCATCCTGATCAGTTCGTCGTCTTCCACAAGAAGAATACGCAGCGGAGAGACCACTCTGGAGATCGGTTCGCCAGAGGGCGGCATCGGTGATGTCGACGAACGCTGGGGGCGATCGGCGAGGACCGCTCTGATCTTCCGTGCGAGCGCTTCCCGAGTGTAGGGTTTCGAGAGCAGCTCCACACCGGGGTCGAGCCGCCCGCCGTGGACGATCGAGTTCTCCGTGTACCCGGAGGTGTAAAGGACGGCGATCCCCGGCTGACGTTCCCTCGCCTTTTTGGCAAGGACTGGGCTCTTCATGCTCCCCGGCATCACGACATCGGTGAAGAGAAGATCGATCTGAAGACCCGCTTCCACGATAACGAGTGCGGCTTCCGCATTAGGTGCCTTCAGGACCTTGTAGCCAAGCTCCGTCAAGGTCTCCACGACAGTGTTGCGCACCTCGTCGTCGTCCTCGGCCACGAGGATGGTTTCGTTTCCGCCGACGACGGGACCCGTTTGTACAATCGTCTCGCGGTCTTCCGACGCGGTCGCCCGCGGCAGATACATCTTGACCGTCGTCCCGTGACCGACCTCGCTGTAGATTTTGACGTGGCCGCCCGACTGCTTGACGAACCCGAAGACCATCGAGAGACCGAGACCGGTTCCCTTGCCTTCAGCCTTCGTTGAGAAAAACGGCTCGAAGACCTGGTCGATGAACTCCGTCGGAATCCCGGACCCCGTGTCGGACACCGAAATCAGGACATACTGCCCCGGCTCGACGTCGTCGTGTTTCGCCACGTACTCGTCGTCCAGGAACGCGTTGCCAACCTCGATCGTCAGCTTCCCGTCGCCGTCCATCGCATCGCGCGCGTTGATGGCGAGGTTGAGAACGGCGTTTTCTACCTGAGCCGGATCGGCGAGGCAGTTCCACAGCCCGCCACCGATGATCGTTTCCAGTTCGATAGCTTCGCCGATGGAGCGCCGGAGCATGTCGTCCATGTCGCGCAGGAAACGACCGACGTTAATGACCTTCGGGTCAAGTGCCTGCCGGCGGCCAAAGGCGAGGAGCTGGCTGGCCAGCTTTGCGCCCCGCGCAACTCCTGCCATCGCGTTGGTCACGCGGCGTTCGGCACGATCATTCCCGGTGACGTCCTTCTGAAGGAGTTGGAGGTTGCCTGCCACAACCTGCAGCAGGTTGTTGAAGTCATGAGCAACTCCCCCGGTGAGCTTGCCGATCGTTTCGAGCTTCTGGCTCTGGCGCAGCCGCTCCTCGGATTTCCGCAGCTCTTCCGTGCGATCATGCACCTGCTGTTCAAGGCTCTCGGTCAACTGCCGCAAACCCGTCTCGGCCCGTCGCCGCTCGACGGCATTGTGGAGACGGCCGGCCATGTCCGCCAGGAACGATACATCGTCTGCCGACCAATCGGTGACGGTTGCCTTGTTGACGAAGAACACGGCAACCAGCCCGTTCTGTTCCGTCACGGGGATGTTGATGCTCGCGCGGGCGCCTATGGCCTCAAGCACCGCCGCCTTGTCCTTCGTGCGCGCATCCTCCCATGCGTCGCTGACAACAACCGTATGCCCGCGCTTTAAATCCTCGATAAAGAGCCCGTAGTCTCGGAAGCGGTTGAGCCCGGCAAGGCTCTGTGTGCCCGGTGCTGTCCAGTCCTGCTCGATGAAGACTGTCTCCCGCTCCCGATCAATCATACCGTACCCGACGCGGCTCGGGGTCAGGATGCTGGAAACGGTCAGCAACGCGGATGCGACAATGTCTGCGGGATCGGAGACAGAAGCGACTTTCTTGTCGAAGTCGGCGATCGCACTTCGCTGGAGTTCAGCGGTTTTGAGTTCGTGTACATCCGTGCAGGTCCCATACCAGCGAAGAACTTGCCCGCTATCGCTTACAAGTGGATTGGCACGGCCGATCACCCAGCGGTACCTGCCGGAGTGGTGCCTGAGACGATACTCGATCTCGTAGGGTTCCCCCGTGCCAAGCGAATGCTGCCATGTCGCCTGCGTTCTTGCGAGATCGTCCGGGTGAACGATGACATCCCATCCTTCGCCGTCGGTCGAGCCGGGCGTGACACCCGTGAACGCGTACCAGCGGTCATTGTAGAAGTCGTGGAATCCGTCGGGCCTCGTCGACCAAACCATCTGATCGATGGCGTTCGTCAGCGTCCTCAGTCCGCTTTCGCTTTCCCAAAGCCTGCGCTCCATCTCGTGGCGCTCGTCGATATCGATGACGGAGCCGATGTAACCGAGGAAGCGACCGTCGGGAGAGAACCGCGGCTCCGCCGCATCGATCGCCCAGCGATAGACGCCGTCGTGACGTCTCAGCCGATACTCAAGACGGAACGCTTCCTGTCGGGCAAGCGCTTCCATGAAGACGTTGCCCGCGTTCTCCTTGTCGTCGGGATGCGTCGCATCGAGCCACCCGTAGCCCTCTGCCTCTTCAAGGCTCTGTCCCGTGAACTCATACCAGCGCGTGTTCAGGTAGGTACAGTAACCGGTGTGGTCTACGACCCACATGATGACCGGCGCGTGGTCCGCCATGTTGCGGAAGCGGGCCTCGCTCTCGCGCAGTCGCTGCTCGGAGGCAGTACGCTCCGTCGTCTCGTTGACAATACACAGCACGCCAGCAACAGTTCCGTCATCGCCGGGCACCGCCGAGTAAGCGATATCGAACGTCACCGTTTCCAGGTGTCCGTGCCGGTCGATCTCAAACGGTCTGTCCTTGATGAAGACCGGACACCCCGTCTCGCGGACCTGGTCGAGAAGCGGCTTGAGATCATCCCAGAGTTCGCTCCAGTAGACCTCGGCAGGCTGACCGAAGGCTCCGGGGTGTTTCTGACCGATCGTCGGGGCATAGGCCTCGTTGTAGAACGCGAGGTACTGCGGACCCCAGAAAAAGACGATCTGATGGGGGGACGCAAGCAGTGTCCCAAAGGTGGTATGGAGCGGCTGCGGCCATTGCTCCTGCGGACCGACAGGCGAGTCCTTCATGCTGTCGAGCAGGCTCTCGACCCGGAAGATTGCCCCGTTGTCGCTCGTCATGCGTTTCTCCGCTACCAGGTCAGACGATGGCTGATAACGTGCACCCGCATGGCAGGCAAGACTATGCGCCAGCGAATGCTGAACATCGGCGACCCGTCTGATCACAAGAAGTTGCTACCTGTTCGCTGTCCTCCGCTGTCAGCTACGGGGACCATTGGACCAGACGAGGAAGATCATAAGATGCCTTTCACCCGAAGCGCCAAAAACATCGCGCACCGAGCCTTTGTCGATTATCGTCCTTCGGTAGAAGCACTCGAGGAAGAGGCTGTTCATGACATCGTGAGCGCGCTGTGCTTCCAGCCTCTCGAGGACGGCGAAATGGTCGTGAGGCTTGCCGATGCGGACGGGACGACGATCGATCTGCGAACGAACCCGGTCTGTGCAGCTAGGCTCGCGATCTCGCTCCTCGATATCATCAACAGGAACGGCTGGTTCGACGTGGACTTGCATGTTTCGGATGAGGGAGAACAGGTGGCGCGTTTGGCCCCGAACCCTTCCAGGTATGTCTGCGACGTCCCTGAAACCTAGAGGCGCGAACGGGGCCTGCCCTTGGCGGAGTTGGCTGGAGGCGCAAGCCCTCGGTGTTTCCGCAGCCATCAGAAAACGCTGATCTCGTCGAACTCTAAGCTCCTCCTTGGTTTGGGCCGAGGAATGCTGAGAGAATAGCGAAGAGGAGCCTCCTAAAACGCTTGGCTCCTCTTCGTAGGTTTCTTTAGTGACTGGCCACCAGCTTCATGACATGCGCCTTGTGCATCTCTAGCTTGGGAAGGGTTTCAGTGGCGAACGTCCTGACGGCTTCGTCGTCGCCGCCCTTGGCATACGTCGCAAACAGCGTCACGGCTTCCATATGCGCCACGGTCTGCATCTCGATGTAGAGCGGCTGGAAGTCCTGCTCGGAAGCGCCTTTGAGCGTTTCGAGCATGGCGGCGTGTTTCGGTGAAAGCTTCGGCGCCTCATCACCGAGGGCGGCGGCCTTTTTCAGCTCCTCGCCCGCCTTGGTGTGGTCCTTGATCATCTGGGCGGCGAACGTCTTGACGTCCGCGTCCTTCGCCTTCTGCTCGGCCAACTTGCTGGACTCGATTTCGAACGCGTTGGAACTCGTGACGACTTTGACGAAAGACGCCTTGTCGATGCTCATCGGAGCGGCGGCCTCGTCGGCGCTGGCTGGCATCGCGGCAAAGGTCGCCGACGACATCAGCAAGGATACCGAAAGAAGAGAGGCAGATAGCAGCTTGTTCATAGACGTGATCCTTACTTCTTGAATGCGGATGTCAGGTCGGCGACGGCGAGGTCGAGAGCCTGTTTGGCTTCAGGAACGACCTTGCCCATGCCGAAGAACTCATGCGTCACGCCCTCGAACGTCTTGAGATTGACCGCAACGCCCGCGTCTTTCAGCTTGGCCGCATAGGTCTCACCGTCGGAGCGAAGGGGATCGATCTGGGCGAGGATAACCGTGGCGGGTGCCACTCCCGCCAAATCCGAACGGCCGTTGAGGTTGATCCGCGGGTCCTTCGCCTCGTCCATCGACGTCAAGGTGTTCTTCACGAACCATTCCATGTCGGCTTTGCCGAGCGGCTTGGCGTTGGCGTTCTCCCTGTAGGACGGCGTGTTCATGTCACTTCCGGCGACTGGATAGACCAGCAACTGATGAAGGGGCTGCTTCGTCTTCATCTCTTTCGCCATCAGGGCGACGTTGGCGGCGAGGTTTCCGCCCGCGCTCTCTCCGGCGACGGCGATCTTGTCAGAGTCGCCGTTCAGCTCGTGGATGTTCTCCACAACCCACTTGTACGCGGTCCAGGCGTCGTCGTGCGCGGCGGGGAACTTGTGTTCGGGCGCGTGACGGTACTCCACGGAAACGACGATCGCGTTCGCACCGAGTGCCATTGCGCGCGGCGCGCCATCGTACACGTTGATGTCGGCCACGACCCATCCACCGCCATGATAGTAGACGACGACGGGGAACGGACCCTTGCCGCCGGGGATGTAGACACGCGCAGCCAGTCCGCCCTCGGCCGAAGGAATAGCGATGTCCTTGGTGGTGACCTGCGCATCGGGATTGGACGACAGGCGCTTGTCCCACTGAACGGCTCGGGCGGCATCCGCAGGGGTTGCCTGTGTTCGCGCTTCCGGGACAGTCAGCGTCGAAAACGGCTTGGCCTCAAGCGCCCCTAGTTTATCGAGCACGGCCTGCATGTCGGCCGTTGGCTTGGCCATCTCCTGCGCGAATGCGTTGCCGCTGATCATGAACGGGATCGTCACGGCGACAAGCAGTGAGAGCTTTCGGTTGAGGTGCGTATTGGATTGACGTGTCATATTGGGTCTCCTTGCGTCGCGGTTCAAATGTGATTTCCGCAGGTCGGTTCCGCAGAGGTCGCGCAATCAAAAATAAACTTCCGTCGGTGACTTTCAGCGAAACCAGAGCTGAGCTAGGTCCGTATATGGGGCCCTACTTTTGATAGCCCTTCCGGACCAGCCAACCACCGCCGAGAGACTTTCATTGGAAACACCTGACCTTCACGAGGAGCCATCGCCTCGTCCGACTGAGACAGTCCCTGATGAAGAACTCGCCTATCGTCTCAGACAGCAGCGCTTACTGGCGGACTTCGGATACTTCGCATTGGCTGCCCGCACGTCCGACACGCTCCTGCAGGAGGCGACGCGGGTAGCCGCGCTGGGCTTGAACGTCCGCCTTTCGAAGGTCTTAGAACATCGCGGAGGCGGTGCCGGGTTCGTGGTTGTCGCAGGGGTTGGGTGGCATGCAGGCGTGGTCGGCAACGCGACCGTCGGCGACGATCTCGAAAGTCCGGCCGGATACGCGTTTCATTCCGCGAAAGCTGTGATTTCTAATCATCTCGCAAACGAGCAGAGGTTCCGGACGCCGTCGCTGCTGGTCGAGCACGGTGTCACCAGAGCGATCAACGTCATCATCCAGACGGAGGAGACGCGATACGGCGTCCTGGAAGTCGACACGCCCAGCGAGGGTCGCTTCGACGAACACGACGTTGCCTTCCTGGAAGGACTGGCCGGCTTGCTCGGCGTGGCGATCCAGCGCGACCGCCGCGAGCAGGAACTGCGTGTCAGCGAGACTGCGTTAAAGGCGGCCGTGGCTTTCCAGGAGGTGCTGACGCAGGAGGTCAGCCACCGGGTGAAGAACTCGCTGTCGATCGTGGCGGGCCTGCTATCGATGCAGGCAAGGACATCTGCGAATGTAGAGGTGTCCAATGCACTGCGCGCGGCGGGACGACGGGTGGGCACCATCGCGGCCGTGCATGACCGTCTCTGGAGAAACAACCAGAGCCGTTCCGTCGATCTCAAGGAGTTTCTGAGCGGTCTCACGGACCAATTGGAAGCATCCGCATCCGGAAGCATCGTGGACTGCCAGTCGATCAGCCTGGAGGTTTCAACGGAACAGGCCGTCACTCTCGGCCTGCTCGTCAATGAACTGGTGACCAACGCGATCAAGTATGCCTATGGCGAGGACGGAGGACGGGTCGCAGTGGAACTGTCAAGCGACGAAAGTTCGGCGCTGCGGCTGTCGGTCAGAGACTTCGGCAAGGGTTTGCCTGTTGATTTCGACGCTGCGACGAGCGGCGGACTTGGCCTGAAGCTCATCCGTTCTTTGAGCGTTCAGCTTGGCGGCCGGGCCACGTGGAGAAGTGGCGAGCCCGGAACAGTCTACGAACTCGAGTTCGATCCTGTGCCTGCCGAGGTAACTACGAACCTCGGACGACCGCGGTAGAAATGGTCTAAGCCGATTTCGACGTCCCGAGCCGACGGAGACTTTCGAGAAGCCGCTTGTACTCGTACGGCTTCTCGAAAAAAAGCGTGCGCTCGGGTAGAGACGTCTTGTTCGGCCGCATCATCCCCGACGTGACGATCACGCCGATCTGAGGCCAGCGCTCGGCGACGCGTCGACACAACGCAAGCCCGTCGAGGCTGCCCGGCATGTTGATGTAGCTGAAGACGAAATCGATATCCCCGCGGTTTTCGAGAAGGTGCAGGGCTTCGTCGGCCGACCCGGCTTCGAGGACGATGAATCCTTCATCGGAGAAGTAGTCTACGGCGTCCATCCTGATCAGGATTTCGTCCTCGACCACGAGAATGGTCGCTGTGGTTTCCAGTTTCTGAGCCATGACGTTCCGCTGAAGTTCAGCCACCTATATGGCTTGCGTCATCTCAAAATCAACCGGAATGAAGAGACCTCCGCCGTCTTATGATCGACTTCAGGAGAGAGCCATGCGAGAAGAACAGGCATGGTCTCAATCGGACGGAAACCCTTCCGGCTCAGCATAGTTGGCGTGGCATGCAAAGGTTCTTCTTCCATGTCATAACGAGCGCCTGCGTCATTCGGGACGAGGAAGGAAGCGAGCTCGCCGACCTTCCAACCGCGCGTGCCGAGGCAATCGAAGACATCCGTATGCTGATCAGCGACCCGGCGCTGCTCGGCAGGGATGTCTCCAGCCGATCCATGGCAATCTGCGACGAGGCGGGCAACACCCTTCTCGCGCTTCCGTTCAAGGACGCGCTTACGCCGTGTGATTGAGAGTGTCAGACTGCGAGGATATCAGTCGATGGTACTCCCGTTCTGGCCGCCCGTAGGAGGCGCCTGCGATCTCCAGCAGTTTCGCCCGGTCCAGGATGTGGACGTCGCCTCGCGTTGCCCTGATTGCGTGGATGCCCTCCAGGACATGGAGTTCGTTTGTCACGCCGGAACGTCTGACCCCGAGCATGATGGACAGGAAGTCGTGTGTCAGCGGCAGATGATCGCCGTCGATCCGGTCGTGACACATCAGCAGCCAGCGGGCGAGCCGCTCGTGCATCTTGTAACGTCCGTTGGCAAGCGCGGTATGGGAAAGCTGGAGCTGCTGCGTGTGGACGTAACGCAGGAGCAGATGACGGCCTGACGCTTCATGCTCGATGACGTGGTCGAAGTGCTCGACCGGAACCGAGATGCCGGCTCCGCCCACCTGCATGAACGTCCTGTTCGGCGAGGTCTCCGTCTTCATAAGGACATGGATGCCGACCATGCCCTCAGGTCCGACATGGCCGACCTCGATATTCTGCGTGTCGTCGTTGTGCGCGACGGTGGAAGCCAGGCCGTGCTCGATGAACCAGACATGGGTTGACGGGGTATCGACCTCGACCAGAACATGGCGCACAGGTAGATCGACGGTTTGCAAGTGAGGCCGCAGCCGCTCGAACACCTGCGGCGAAAGCGCTCTCAAAAGACGATTAGAAACTTCGGATTGAGCAAGCGCCGACACGATGAGATCTCCATCGGGATGGAGCCCGTACTCATGCTCTGATGATCGGAGACATGCCATTATACACCACAATAACGGGTACTTAGCCTTGCACACAAGCTAATGGCGCGGTTCTGACATTTAGAACCTGGGAAAGTTCTCAAGCTGGTATTCTGTCCATGCACTCTCTGACGGCGGTGAGCAGATGAACGGGACGGGAGGGCTTGCCGACCCAAAGGCTGTTTCGGAAAACAGGGTTGCGGGTGCCGAACTCGCAGTTCCACGCACTGTGGACGACAAAAGGTACCTGGCGGTCTGCCAGCAATTCGGCGACGTCGTCGCAGGCACCGTCCCACAGGCTCACGTCGATGATCGCAAGGTCGGGCGTATGAGCGGAAAGCCATGACAACGCTCTTGCACGGCGCGCTAATGCCACGACCTCTCCGACGGCCGCGTCCGCAAGGGTGTGTTCGACGTCGAGAGCGGTGATGGCTTCCTCTTCGAGAAGCAGAACGGTCCGGTTGTTCATGGGTATTTCACCCTCCTGAGACGCGCTCGTTGTATATGTGTTCGTTCCGCCTGTCTTTGAGGGTACGATCCTGTACCTCGCGCCGCAGACCGACAGTCTCCAGCCACGTACTTTTCCGCGCACTCCTGGTTGAAAACTGCCGCGTCCGGCCGTTACAAGCCTATATGAAGGTGTCGCCTCAACCGTCGCGATGTTCTTACGGAGTTTTCCTCGTCGTGACCCAAGCCGATGCCCTGCCCTGGAATGAAGCCGCCCGTTCTTCGGCTCTCCATGCATTCGGCATTCTCGACACGCCGCGCGAGCGCGACTTCGACGACCTCGCCAGTATCGCGTCTGAGATTTGTGGCACCCCGATTGGCATCGTCAACCTGATCGATACGAACAGGCAGTTCTTCAAGGCGGAGGTCGGCCTTGGTGTGCGCTCGACACCGCTGGATACGGCCTTCTGCTCGCATGCGCTTCTCCTCGATGACGTCATGGTCGTGCCGGACGCGACGAAGGATGTACGTTTCGACTGCAACCCTCTTGTCGTCGGCGCCCCCGGCCTGCGATCCTACGCAGGCGCGCTGATCAAAACCGAAGAGGGACTGCCGCTGGGAACTGTATGCGTTCTCGACTACGTCACGCGTGAGTTCTCCGAGAAACAGCTCAACATGCTCCGGTTCCTCGCCCGTCAGGCGATGATGCAGCTCGAACTTCGCAGGACGGTTGCCACACAGCGGCGACTGCTGGCGCGTGCTCGCATGGCGGAAAGGCTCCGCGCCAACTTCGAACGCATCGTACGGCAGGCATCCGACTTCATCGGCATTGCCGACGAGCACGGGCGTGTTGTGTTCCTCAACGACGCGGCACGTGCCATGGTCGGCCTTGATGCGAAGGCGCCCCTGCCGTCCGAGGTCATCGAGTACATCGCCGACGAAGATCGAACTCTGTTCCGTGAACAGATCGCGCCCGTCGTGCGCGCGGGCGAAGCCTGCGAGCGGGAAATCCGGCTGCGGCATTTTGGGGGCGGTGAGAACGTCCCCGCGCTCTACACGATGTTCCCCATTCGCGATGACGACGAGCTTGTCGGCTACGGCGTGGTGACGAAAGACATCACCGAGCAGAAGGAAGAGAACGAGCGGCGCGGGCAGATGATGGCGGAGGCCGCACATCGCATCAAGAACACGCTCGCCGTCGTGCAGGGGATCGTCTCCCAGTCGCTGCGCACCTCCGCCAACCTGGAGGATGCCCGTACGACGATCTCGAAACGTGTCGCGGCTCTTGCAAAAGCCCAAGACATCCTGACATCCGCACAGGACTCGCTCGCCGACATCGCGCACATCGTCGAGGGTGCGCTCGCGCCACATGACGGGGGCAATGGACGGTTTCGTCTCGATGGACCAAGTCGGTCCCTCGACGCCCACCAATCGCTCGGGTTGTCGCTTGCGCTCCACGAGCTTGCGACGAACGCGACAAAGTATGGAGCGCTGTCCGGAGAAGAAGGAACGATTGATGTCAGATGGTCGGTCGACGAGGACGGCACGTTCCAGCTCGACTGGATAGAGAGCGGTGGGCCGCCCGTGGTCGCGCCAGCGGCTCTTGGGTTTGGCTCCAGGCTGATCACGCGCATGGTCGCACCGTATTTCGCGGGCACGGTTGATCATGATTTCCATCCCGACGGCGTTCGGTTCAGTCTGCGCGGGCGCCTTCCACATTCAAGCTGAGAAATCGGAAGTGGGCCGTCGTGCGGTCATTTCAAAGACGCGACTTGGCTTGCGCGGCATCACCTTGAAGCTCGGAGCCCGCTCGATCTTTGCCGTCAGCCTGAGCTACTCGTTCGTCGCTCCGGGCTGGAAGAGGTTAACTTTGCCTACAAAATCATTATGGCTCTGCAGTCTACAGCGCTAAGCCGGAAGCGCCGTGACCTGCCGCGCGAGTTTCCGAAGATAGCCGGCCTGGCCTGCTCTTCTGTCAGCCCGCGTGGGTGTGCGACGGGTGGTCGATGACACGGATCATACCGAGCCTCATGGCAGGTCGGTGCGCGAATGGGTGCGCCTTCGTAGAAACGCATCTGTGGGAACCGATGCCTTCAGTTCCCTCCCAGAAGGCGCTCGTATTCACGCTCGGGAAGGCCGTAGATCAGGCCTGCGATCTTCTCCAGCCCCTGCCTGTCCTGGATGTGCACTCTCCCGCGCGTTGCTTTGATCGCGTGAAGTCCTTCGAGCACATGAAGCTCATCTGTAACGCCCGAGCGTCTGACACCGAGCATGAGCGCCATAAACTCGTGGGTCAGCGGGAGCTCGTCGTCTCCAACGCGGTCATGGCACATGAGGAGCCAGCGCGCGAGGCGCTCGTGCATTCTGTAGCGGCCGTTTGCCAAGCTCGTCTGCGACACCTGTATCTGCATTGCGTGCACAAACGTGAGAAGGAGCTTCTGCGTGGACCGGTCTTCCTCGACCAGATTCTCGAGATCGTCCGCTGACAACATGTAACCTCTGCCGGCCACCTGCATGAATGTACTGGTAGGAGTCTCCGATACGGAAAGAAGAAGATTCGTACCCGTGACACCTTCAAACCCGATGTGTCCGACCTCGATAGCCTCACCATCGTCATTGCTGGACACGATCGACGCGAGGCCGTTCTCGATGAAGCATAGTCCTTCAGTGCGGACACCTGGCTCGACGATCTTGTGCTTGATAGGAAGGTCGCGTAGTTCCAGCTTGGACCGGATGCGGCCAAAGGCTTCTTCGGACATCCGCTTCAGGAGCCTGTTCGTCACGGATGATTGGGACGGCGATGACATGCGTAACTCCTCTTACGGGGAGGAGCCCGCGCTCATACGGTCAAGTAGCCCGCAACGCCGACGTTGTGCCGCAAGCCGGCAAACGCTGTCATGAGGTATAGTCCGTCTGTGCGGTTCTGACAATCGGTAGACTTGGCTACGCCAATGCCGACTGTGCTGAGCAAGCCTTACGGTAGTGATCTTCCGGGAGAGCTGATGTCCGTTTTAGGATGACGGCTGTGACAACAAAGCCTCTTCCCGCCTTCAATCGACTATGAAAAGGTCAGAGGCAACGTCAGGGACAGGATCATTCCGTCGCTTGTCCATTCCCGGACAACATTTCCGCCGAGCTGCTTCTCGACCATGGCATCGAGAATAATAGATCCGAAACCGCGTGCCGTTCCCGCCTGTCCGGTTCCGCCACGTTCATGCCAGACCAGTGCTATCCCACCGTCGGGCCTGTCTTTCCAAGTGATTTCGAGCTGCCCCTGAGGCGATGAAAGCGACCCATGGACGGCTGCGTTGACGGCCAGTTCGTGGAACACAAGACCGAGCGGCTGTACGATCGTCGCAGGCACCATGATGCGCGGCCCATTGAGCCGCATGCGACGGCTGCCGATGGGCTCAAGCTGGACGCGAATGGCATCGCGCAGTTCGATGTCCTGCCAGCCGTTGCCAGCCAGGAGAACATGAGCACGGGAAAGTGCCTGCACACGGTTCTGGACCGAGGCTGAGTAACGCGCAGCGTCGTCGGATCGAGTTAGGCGGACGACGCTTTCGACGACGGCCAGAACGTTCTTGGCTCTGTGATCAACCTCCATGAGCAGTCTGTGTTCCGACTCCTCGAGGCTCTGGATATTGCGGAAGCGCGTCATGTCGATCTGGGAGGCAAAGTGATATGCGAGATTACCGTCGTCGTCGAAGATCGGACTGATGTGGAGCTGGTTCCAAAACGGCGTGCCGTCCTTCTTGTAGTTCAGGATCTCGACGGTGCACTCCTTGTTCTCGGCCACGGCACACCGGATTTCGGCAACCGCGGCCGGAAGGGTTCCCTTCCCCTGAAGGAAGCGGCAATTCCTGCCCAGAACCTCCTCCCCCGTGTAGCCGGTCAGGTTCAGAAATGCCTCGTTGGCCAACACGATGGGATAGTCAGGCTGCCGCGCATCGGAGACCACCATCGGCATGCGGGTTCGCTGGAATGCGGTCGCTGACAGTTCCTTATGATCGATTATGCCGGTTGGCGAAGCCGCAGACGGCTCGTCCCCGTGGACGGTAGTCGGCTCAGACACAGTTGCTCCCCCTCTGTTACGTGCGCGGGTAACTTAGTTCAGACAGGAAAGTTGCGACGTCGCGAATGGTGTTGTCGATCGTCCGCCTTAGCTGGAGGATGATGGTGGCGCTATCGAACGATGACATTACCACACCGGACCTCGTCGGGAATGTACGACGCGCGAGAGCGTGCTTCGAGGTGCCATATCTCGGGAACAACGTGGCTCGACCGGGATTCAGCGATCATGAAAAATAACATCACGTTCGCCCTTCTCATTTCGCTCGGCATGACAACGGCTGCTGTGGCGCAGTCCCTTCGCCCTAACGACGTCAACAACGCTTCACTCGACGGGCTTTCGGACAGACCCGAAGAACCGTCAACGGCGCCTGATCCCGCTCTCGTTCGACTTCAGGTGTTGCTGGATCGGGCCGGCGCGTCGCCAGGCGTGATCGACGGCTTTTACGGAGCCAATCTGACGAAAGCCGTTCGAGCATTCGAGGCAATGCATGGGCTTTCCGTCGATGGAAAACTGGATGCCGAAGTCATTGCCAAGCTGGATCAAAGCGCCCCTGCCGCAGCTTCCTACACGATTTCCGATGACGATACGAAAGACATCGTGAGAGAGATTCCCAATGACTTCGCGGATCAGGCGAAGATGGACAGTCTCGGCTACACCTCCGTTGCCGAGAAGCTTTCCGAACGCTTCCACATGGATGTGGACCTCCTGAAGGCACTGAACCCAGACACGCAGTTCAACGCCGGAGACGAAATTACCGTTGTATCTCCAGGGACTCCTCGGGAAGGAAAAGTCAAACGTATCGAAGCACACCGGGGCGACGGAACGGTTTTTGCCTATAGTGAAGATGGAGCGATCGTTGCCGCCTACCCCGCCACGATCGGAAGCAAGGACAACCCGACACCTTCGGGCGAGCACAAGGTCAACGGTGTCGCCCGCATGCCGAAATACACCTACAACCCCGACGTAAATTTCCAGCAGGGCCAAAACAAGAAGTTGCTGGAGCTTCCGGGCGGACCGAACAACCCTGTGGGTACGGTCTGGATCGACCTGAGCGAACCGACCTACGGTATCCACGGAACACCGGAGCCTTCGGTCATCGACAAAGTGGGCTCACACGGCTGTATCCGCCTCGCCAACTGGGACGCCGAGGAACTGGCAGCGATGGTGAAGCCCGGCGTTATCGTAGACATCACCGACTAAGTCAGCCGCTGCCTGTGACCTTCGGCGTTCGGAGCGCGCGAGACGCATACGACAGCGCAGGTTCGGCAGAGGGCTGAGCGCTCTCAATATCGATACATCAACTTCATGGAAATGAGACGGAACGATGTGTCTCGGGTCTAGTTGGTCACGCGCAAAGGCGGTGAGACATGTCGGTTGAAAACGACCACAAGATCCAACTCGTTGAGGAAAACATCAGCATCGACAAGGAAACGGTGGTGACCGGCCGCGTCCGGGTAACGACGGAAAGTTCCATTGTTGATGACGTTGCGCGCACGACGCTTGCAGGAACGCGGGTCGAGATTACCAGGCAACGCATTGATCGCCAGGTGGCCGATCTTCCCCAGATAAGGGTCGAGGGCGATGTAACGATCATACCCGTTCTTGAAGAAATCGTCGTTGTCGAGAAGCGGCTCATGCTCGTGGAGGAAGTCCACATCCGGAGCATCGCAACGCAGGAAGATGTCAGCGTGCCCGTCAAACTGCGCAAGCAGACCGCTACCATCGAAAGACTGCAAGACCAACCCAAGGAGGAATATCCATGACCTATACAGATCATAACACCACGACGACCTCGTCTACGTCCAACACGATCACCGCCTTCTTCGATGACCGTTCCGAAGCGGATCGCGCCGTATCGCGACTGGTTGAAGTAGGCATATCGCGCGAATCCATCCGCGTCATTGCCGACAGCACGGAAGGCGCGAGCTCGGACAGTCACGAGCACAAGGGCTTCTGGGCAAGCCTCGCCGACATGTTCATGCCCGACGACGACCGAAACGTCTACGCCGAAGGCATTCGCCGCGGTGGTTATCTCGTGACCGTTTCCGGCTACCCCTTCGACATGCACGACAAGGCTCTCGATATCCTGGATGACGAGGGAAGCGTCGATCTGGACGAAAGAGCGAAGGCCTGGGAGTCGGAAGGCTGGTCGCGTTCCGAAAACAACGAAGTCTTCGCGTCGTCGACATACGATCGGTCTGCCGGTTCCGCTCGCGCGCAGACATTGAACGCCGATGGCGAGGACGTCATTCCCGTTGTTGAAGAAGAACTGCGGGTCGGCAAGCGCGACGTGAACAATGGCCGGGTCCGGGTCCGTTCATACGTAACCGAAAGACCCGTATCCGAGAACGTCTCGCTTCGCGATGAAAACGTGGAGGTCACGCGCCGTGCGGTAAACCGTCCGTTGGACGGCACTGAGAACGCCTTCGTCGATCGCACGATCGAGGCTGAGGAACATCGTGAGGAAGCGGTCATTTCCAAGGAGGCCCGTGTGGTCGAGGAGGTCACCTTGCGCAAGACGGCCGAGCAGCGTGAAGAGACGGTATCCGACTCCGTGCGCAAGACGGAAGTCGAGGTGGACGACGACCGCACCGGCACTGTCCGCAAGGACGAAGGTTCGACGTTCCGTCGGACATAACAACCAGCTGACATCGGTGAATTGGCCGTACGCAGTCGCGGCCAATTCCTTATCAGAGCTTGGGACGCCCGCAACTAGGGCTGGTTCCAGCCCGTGAGGCGTCGTCTTCCCACAAATTCGGGAAGTTCCCGGTCCTCCGGAACCGATCTAATCCAACTTGATCGAAGTGTTATCACGGAGGCGATTTTTGATGAAACCTGGACTTCTCGGCGCTGTTTCACTTCTTGCAATTTTGACCCATCTCGGCCCTGCCAACGCTCAGCAGGGCGACGGTACCGAGGTGCAGATCACGACGAACGTCTTCAAGCCCAACAAGGTCTTGCCGACCAGCGAACGTATCGAGCAACTGAAGCTTCCTGAAGGCTTCAAGGCCATGCCCTTTGCACAGGGTCTCGGCAATGCCCGCATCGTCGCCGTGTCAGATCAGGGTTTCATCTATGTCAGCCGTCGCGAGGAAGGCGATGTCCTTCTCCTGAAGGACGAGAACGGCGACGGCAAGGCCGACGGTGCGCCTGTCCAAGTCGCCGCAAGGGCTCAGGCCCACGGTCTCGCGATCAAGGACGACAAGCTCTACCTCGTCACCGTCAAAGAGGTCTTCGTCGCCGATATCAAGGAGGATGGCACCCTCGGACCACTGGAAATGGTTATCGCCGACTTACCCGACTCAGGCCAGCACCCGAACCGTGTCATGGCATTCGGCCCCGATGGCATGCTCTACATCAGCGTCGGCTCGACGTGCAACGCGTGCAACGAAAGCAATCCCGAGAACGCGACGATGCTGCGGGCAACTCCGGACGGAAAGAGCCGGACGATATTTGCCTCTGGCCTGCGCAACACGATTGGCTTTGACTGGAACCCCACGACCGGCGAGTTCTGGGGGCTCGATCACGGGATCGACCTCATGGGCGACGAGGTTCAGGCTGAAGAACTGAACAGGCTCGAGCAGGGCAAACAGTATGGCTGGCCGCATGTGTTTGCCAAGGGCGACATCTATCCGCAATCGACGCCTGTCGGCGGCGTGACGAAGCAGCAGTGGCGCGACCAGAGCACGCCGATGGTTCTCGGCTATACCGCGCATGCCGCACCGATGCAGATGAAGTTCTACACGGGCACATCCTTTCCCGCAGAGTATGGCGGCGACGCGTTTGCAACCATGCGCGGCTCCTGGAACCGCAATCCGGCCTCCGGCTACGAGATCGTCCGCATCCATTTCGAGAACGGTCGGCCGAAAACGATCGAACCATTCCTGACAGGCTTCCTCACCGACGGCGGCAAATCGCATTTTGCACGCCCCGTCGGACTGGCTGTCGCCAAAGACGGGTCGCTCTTGATGGCAGACGATGTCAACGGTGTCCTCTACCGTATCGCTTACATCGGCAGTTCTCAGACAGCGGAAGCCTCCCCAGCCGCACCCGCCGACCTCATGGAGGCGCAGGCGGCCAAAGGACTGAATGTTCCCCTTGCCATGGACCGCCCGGAAACCAAGTCCTCGGGGACCGTCAAGGTTTCGTCAACCGGGTTCAAGAATGACGGCATGATCCCGCAGAAGCATACCGAGTATGCAGACGGTGTCTCGCCTCAGCTGACCTGGAACGCCGTGAAAGGCGCCGTATCCTACGCGATCGTCATGGAAGACCCGGACGCCAAACCCGTGACGCCTTTCGTCCACTGGATTGCGTGGAACCTCCCGGCATCCGTGAACAGCTTGCCCGAGGGCCTGCAGGAACAGCTCCGACTGGTAGAACCGGAAGGCGTTCTGCAGGGCCGCAATACGTCCGGGACGCATGGCTACTACGGCCCGAAGCCTCAGGTCGGCGATCCCGCCCATCGTTATCACATCCAGGTTCTTGCCTTGGATACGATGATCGATCTTCCGCCGACAGCCGATAGGGATGCGCTTCTGAATGCCTCTTCCGGACACGTCATCGCAAAAGGCCAGCTCGTTGGTCGCTATGCACAAGACGTCAAGCCGCCGAAACAGTGAAGCTCAGCGACGTGCAATCCCGAGCAAAGGATCGATCATGACCATCAATATCTCAACACTTCGCAATGCAGGCTTGGTTTTCGTTCTCCTCGCAACGCCCGCCGCCTTCGCGCAAGAGGCCAAGCCCGATCCGCAGATGCAGACCGTTCTCGACACGCTGAAGAGCCTCCAGGCAAAACCGTTTCACCCGATCGGTGTACCGGAAGCCCGCACGCAGGCGAGTGCTGCCGATGCCGCCCGAACCGTCCAGCGGGACCGCAAGGTTTCACCAAACCCGGAAGTGAAGGTTGCGACACGCGACATCGCTATCCCCAGCCCCATGGGTGCCCTGCCCGCGCGTGTCTATACACCCGAAGGCAACGGGCCTTTCCCCGTCGTTCTGTATTTCCATGGCGGCGGCTGGGTCGTGGCAGACCTCAACACTTACGATGCCACGCCTCGGGCGCTCGCGCTCGGCTCGAAGGCAATCGTCGTTTCGGTCGATTACCATCATGCACCCGAGAGCAAGTTCCCGGCACAGCACGACGACGCCTGGGCTGCCTTTGCGTGGACCGTGGAGAACATCCACCTGCTGAACGGCGACGCCAAACGCATCGCGGTTGCCGGCGAAAGTGCAGGCGGCAATCTCGCCGCGAACGTTGCTTTGATGGCCAAGGAAAAGAAGTCCACACAGCCTGTGCACCAGCTCCTGGTCTATCCTATTGCCGGGAACGATCTCGACACGCCCTCCTACCGCGAGAACGCAGACGCCGCTCCTCTTGGAAAGGCAGACATGGAATGGTTCATCTCCCACGTCTTCGCCTCGAAAGAACAGACCTCTGACCCGCGCATCAACCTTGTCGGTCGAACAGACCTTGCAGGCCTGCCGCCTGCAACCGTCATCACGGCTCAGATCGATCCGCTACGCTCCGAGGGGCAGGCACTTGCCGCCAAGATGGAAGCCGCGGGCGTGGCCGTCAACCTGATCAACGTCGATGGCGTCACGCATGAGTTCTTCGGCATGGCGAAGGTCGTGGACAAGGCGAAGGCAACCGTCGACGCGGCCAATGCGGACCTCGTCAAAGCGTTCGGCAAGTAAGCTCGGGAGGAGCAAGACCATGACAATGATGACCTGGAAAACATCCGCTTTGGCGATCATACTTGCAGCGCAGCCGTTTCACGCGACGCTGCTTCAGGCGCAGGACCTGAAGCCGAAGCCCGCTGGCGATGCCTCACCGATGATGATCATCGACCGGGCAACGTTCGTACCCGTCGTCGCAAGCTCGAACGCATTCGAGATACGGTCGAGTGAGATGGCACGCGATCATGCTGCGGACAAAGGCATCAAGGATGCGGCGGAGATGATCATCGCCGATCACACCAAGGCTGGCGAGAAGCTCAAGGCGACCCTTGGAGGAAAAGGCGTGGCCCTCCCGGATGACAAACTTGCTCCCAAACATCAGAAAATGATCGACCAGCTGGAGGCTGTGAAGGGCAAGGACTTCGACATGGTCTACCTCGACATGCAGGCGCAGGTCCACATGGAGGCCGTTGCTCTCTTCCGTACCTATGCGGGTTCAGGTGACGATCAGGAGCTTGTTGGGTTCGCTAAGGAAACGCTGCCTAGCTTGGAGACGCATCTCGCGCACGTAAAGTCGCTGATTGAGAAGACTGAGTGACCTTGTTGCCTTCTCCGAGCCAAGCAGGGCTCGATGACGAGGACGATCTTTGAGACCTCGGCTCTCATACTTCGTGAATCACCATCTTCGATGCGCCGGATCATGGGGAACATGTTCATCTACAGCGAGTTGTCTGGCACTCACGAATTCGTGAATCGCAGGAGAACCCGCCATGACGATGCCCATTTCCACGACCCTACCTCATGACACTCTACGCCGTGTCGATCCTGATGTGACAGCAGGCTTTCATAAGGTCTCGTGGGGTTCGGTTTTTGCCGGTGTTGTCATCGCCCTCGCCGTTCAATTCCTTCTGAACCTTCTTGGCGTGGGTATCGGTGCTGCGGTGCTTGATCCAGCGACGTCCGACAATCCGGCAGCCAGCACTTTCTCAATCGCTGGCGGCATCTGGTTCGTCGTCGCGGGCATCGTCTCCGCCTTTATCGGGGGTTACGTCGCCAGCCGCCTGTCAGGTCGTCCCAGCAACTCGACAGGAGGCTATCATGGTCTGACGTCCTGGGCTGTGACAACTCTCGTCGTGCTGTATCTGCTGACGACGTCCGTTGGCGCAATCATCGGCGGCGCTTTCAGTGGCCTGACGAGCGTCATCGGAGGTGTTGGCCAAACAGCTGCGACGGCCGCAGGTGTTGCAGCACCGTCAATCGCTAACTCCGCCAACCCTATGGCAGGCATCGAGCAGCAGGTTCGCAGTTCGACCGGAAATGACCCGCAGGCTCTTCAGGACGCGGCTGTCTCGGCCGTGCAGGCGGTGATGACCGGCGATGAGGCGACTGCGGAAGACGCCCGGGCTCGTGCGGCGGAAGCGGTTGCCCGCGCGCAGAACATCCGTGTCGAGCAGGCCCAGACACAGGTCGATCAGTATGAAAAAACCTACCGCGAGAACATGGCCGCAGCCAAGCAGCAAGCTATCGACGCAGCGCAGGCTGCCACGGCTGCCGTATCCACTGGCGCCATTCTCGCTTTTGCCGCGCTGGTTCTTGGAGCAATCGCGTCCTGGTTCGGCGGCACGACAGGGACGAAGCGTAGCAGCTTCGTTGAAACAGAAACCACACGCCGGACCATCTGACATCGGGCCGGAATCGTCCGGTTCGTCATACTCCAATGGAGATTTCTATCATGGCTTCCACCAAGACACTCGACGAGCTTTTCCACGACACCCTCAAGGACGTCTACTTCGCCGAGCGCAAGATTGTCGAAACGCTTCCGAAGATGCACGAGGCGGCGACGAACGGTCAGCTCAAGGCTGCCTTCGAAAAACACCTGTCTGAATCGCAGGTCCACGTTGAACGCCTGGAACAGGTATTCAAGATCATCGGCAAGGCTCCGGAACCCAAGACCTGCGACGCCATCCTCGGCATTACCAAGGAAGGCGCCGAGATCATGGAGGAATACGAGGGTTCTCCTGCTCTTGACGCTGGACTGCTTGCAGCCGCGCAGGCCGTCGAACATTACGAGATGTCGCGCTACGGCACCCTTCGCACCTGGGCACTGGAACTCGGGCTCAACGACGCCGCCGGGCTTCTCCAGACGACGCTCGATGAAGAACAGGCCACCGACCTGACCCTGACGTCCATTGCTACCTCGGTCGTCAACCAGAACGCTGAACGCTGAACATCGGCACGCGAAATTGAAAAGCGCCGCCCACAGCGGCCCTTTTTTCTGTAGGCTCTCAATAAGGAATTCATTATGGCCGACTTGGAAACACGCAGCTTGAAGCTTGCGAACGAGTACCTTGTGCTTGGTGGAAAACGGCTGTCCAAACTTGACGACAACGTTGTAAGCACGAGGACATGGGACGATGAGCCCGAGGAAGCCGCAACGTTCTGGAAAGAACGGGTTGAAACGCTCAACGACGACGAACGAACGGACGTGGAGACCCACCTGCCCTCGATGAACGACCGCTAGGTTTAAGGCACCGTTGCCGACGTTGGTACTGCGTGGCGGATCATACCGTCGTGCGGAACGGAGTCGGCTTTACGTGACCCGCTCGTAGAAGACGCTGAGGGTGGCGAACTCGATGCCGAGCTTAGTCAGCGATGCGTGCGCAGACATGTGCAAGCCGTCGTCGTGCAGAAAGAACCAGTCGTCGAAGCCGAACTTCGTCTTCGTACCGTCGGCGTTGGGAACCTCGCGGCTGTACTGCCAACGGAACGTGTTGCCCGCCTGTTGGCCGCTAGCCGTACCGTCAACCAGGCTCTCGCGCCCCTCGTACGTCCCTTCGTCGCGCTTGATAATGGTCCATGCGAGGATGTCATGATGCCCGTCGTCGAATGCGTACGTTTCCTTCAGAACGAGCGTGTTCGCGGTAGCATCCCATCGGCCTTCCGCTTCGATCGTGAAGCGGTTCTGCAGACCGCCCATGCGTCCGAGGGTCAGACCCCATCCTTTCAGCCGTCCTGAAAAGAACTCCTCGAGCGCGAACTGGGGTTTGCCGTCTGCGAATTCCGCGATTCTCATTGCTGTCTCCCTATCGACAGCCACGCAACGCCGTTTAGCGCATCCTGTTCCCCGCGAATGCCGATGCTCGTCGTCCCCAGGATTAAGGCAGACGACGTCTTTCCCGCGTTTTCAGCTTCCCCCGAAAGGTTCGCCCGTCTTGAAATCCGCTTCGGCTTCATGGACGAGCCGAACGTGACGAAAGCGCTCGCGGTCTGCAAGAAGAAGGCGGGGTTCAAGTTCGAGATCATGCAGACGTCTTTCTATCTCGGTCGTAGAACGCTGATCGCAAACTCGAACTCGGGACTGCCCTGGTGGCAGGACGACCTCTATATCGCCTTGGCAGGGCTGGTGATCGACCCGTCGGCCTACTTCAAGCTTTCTGCACACAGGGTGGTGGAGATCGGCGAGCAGGTCATTATCTGATTTGCGTCAGCCTTAGTCGGGCCAGACGAGTTTTGCTACGGTCATTGAGTGCCACCTCATCACAGGTTAGATTATCCCATGACAGTCGTCGCGTCTTACCTTTACCGAAACGGCAACCGGGCCGAGGAAGTGCCTCTTGGAAAGCAGACATTAGAGGCAAAGGACGGCGAGTTCGTCTGGATCGGGATTGCGGAGCCGACGTCCGACGAGATGGAAAGCCTCCAGAAGATGTTCGGGCTGCATCCCCTCGCCGTGGAAGACGCGCTTGTGGGCAAGCAGGTCCCAAAAATCGACGTCTACGGCGACCAGCTCTTCGTGGTGGTCAAGACAGCCCATCTGGACCGAGAGAAGATCGCCTACGGTGAGACATGCATCTTTGTGGGCAAGCATCACCTAATCTCGGTGAGGCATGGCTCCGCGAGATCGCACAAGGACCTTCGGGAACAGCTGGAGCATTCGCCCCAGCTCCTGGAACACGGTCCTGACTACGTCCTCCACGGGATCATCGACTTTGTCGTCGACGGCTATCTGCCGATGGTCGAAACCATGGAGGACAGGGTTCTGGAACTGGAGAAGCATGTTCTGATATCCTTCCTGGAGCGCGAGCAGATCAGGCGCATCTTCAGGATGAGACGCCAGGTCATTAAATTCCAGCGTGTGCTAGGACCGATGTCGGAAGTCGTTGGCAAGCTGACGCACCTCGATCTGCCCTGTGTCGACGACAACGCCAAGCCGTTCTTCCGGGACGTCCACGACCATGTCCGGCGGGTCGAAAACGTCGTGGGAGGCCTACGGGACATCATCACGTCGGTGTTCGAGGCATCGAACCTGCTCGAGCAGCAACGACAGGGAACGATCACGAGACAGCTTGCCGCGTGGGCTGCCATTCTGGCCGTGCCGACGGCGATCGCGGGCATCTACGGGATGAACTTCGAGCACATGCCCGAGCTGAAGACTGAGTACGGTTACCACGTCGTGCTGGCCGTCATATTCGTCGTGTGCGGCATTCTCTATGCTCGCTTCAGGAAAGCGGGCTGGCTCTAGCACTATCGGTGGGTCACATCGAAGGCCAGGCGCAGATATTCCAGCCAGACACGGATGCCCTGATTTTCAAAGCGGGTTCAGCAGCGATCGAAGCTGACACTTGTCGCTGATACCGAATTGAAACCAGTCAATCAGCGATCTGGCTTTGAGCTGAGCATCTTCAGTGGAGCCATCGACGTTTCGATCCCGACACCAATCTTCCCAAACCTCACGCAGAAGTTTGAGATCGTCCGAGGAAAGCGACACGAGCGATGCGAACGCGG
>NZ_FOGR01000022.1 GCF_900111275.1 Rhizobium sp. NFR03
GTAAGCATCCGGCGTAGGCCGCGGATGGGTCTTCATCATCCGGTCAGTGGCGTTTGTTCTGGCTTTTTGCGAATCCAGCTTTTCCGAGGGTTCGGCGGCGCGCGAGTTTGGCTATTCGATCATTGATCATATCGACGCCAATATCATTCGGCTCGAAGCGCGCCCCATACCATTCCACGACTTCGCGGTGTTGCGCATTTCGAGGTTTTGCCATTGCGTTGAGGAAGTCCTCGAAACCGGGCAAGCCGCCAACATCTTCCGGCGGCGCGCGCCGGTCGCCGTCGACGAAGCGCGGATATTCGACTGCTGGATCGGCGTCCATGACGGCCTCGACAGTGATCGAATGCCGCCAGTCGTCGCCGAAGTCATAGGTATAGTTGAAGGTGGTTATGCCGCGATCCACCAGAGCGCCGATCCTGACGTTGCGAGCTGCATAGGTCTCGCGACCCATGTCCCATTCGGGATCAGGAACGGCATAACGCTTGCCGCCGGCATTGAACTCGAAGAGGTGGTAATCCTTAAACAGCATGACGGCCTGGATGACGTCGTGCAGCCCCTTCAGGCTGGTAGTGATCGGGACCTCGACCCTGCGCCATATTGTCGGCTCGATATTATCGAGCTTGATGTGAAGCCGGGCGATGCGTTCGCTGGAGGTCATGATGCCAATGCCATGGGTGCCTGTGCCGGTGTCCAGTTCCACGGCAGCAATTGCTCCAACCTGGTGATCGGCGTGTCGGCGATACGGGCGAGAATGTCGGCGAGCCAGGCCTGCGGGTCGATGTCGTTGAGCTTGGCGCTAGTGATCAATGTCGCCATGAACGCCGCACGTTCAGCACCACGATCCGATCCGGCAAACAGCCATGACTTCCTGCCGAGTGCAAAGCCTCTGAGCGCTCGTTCGGCGGCGTTGTTCGTCATGCAAATCCGGCCATCGTCGAGGAATGACGTGAAGCCATCCCAGCGCTTGAGCATGTAGTCGATTGCCTCGGCGACGGGAGAACTGCGCGATAGTTTTGCCCGCTCGATTTGCAGCCAATCGTGCAGTTCTTCGACAAGCGGCTGGCTGTCCTTGCGGCGACGCTCCATGCGCTGGTCAGCGCTTAGACCGTTGATCTCCCGTTCGATATCGAACAGGGCATCGATCCGTTTGACGGACTCCAATGCCATTGGCGAGATCGGCGCAGCTTTGCTGCCACGCTTAGCGTTCGCGGCGATGTCGGCCAGCACGAAGAACTTGCGGCGTGAATGCGCCCAGCAGAGTGCCTGGCGCAGAGGCAGGGGTTCGCGATCTACCTTGAACAGCGGATTGTAGCCGCCATAGGCATCCGCCTGCAGAATGCCGGAGAAGGTCTTCAGGTGGCGTACGGGATGCTCCTGTCGCCGGTCTCGCGATGAGTAGAACAGTGCCGCAGGCGGTGACAGCCCGCCAAACGGCCGGTCATCCCGGACATAGGTCCAGATGCGGCCCGTATCGGTCTTTCCCTTCGCCAGGATGGGCACGGTCGTGTCGTCGCCATGCAGCCGCTCGGCCGCCAGGACATGGGCCTCGATCAACGAATGGATTGGCTTCAAGGCCGTGGCACACGCGCCGACTTGATCAGCAAGCGTCGACAGGCTGAGGTCGACCCCCTCTCGGGCGTAGCGCTCACTCTGGCGATTGAGCGGCTGATGCTGGGCGAACTTCTCGAACAGGATCATCGCCAGAAGGTTCGGGCCGGCAAAGCCGCGAGGTGTCACATGGAAGGGTGCTGGCGGCTGTGTAATCTTCTCGCATTCGCGGCAGGAGAACTTCTCCCGCACTGTCTGAATGACCTTCCACTGACGCGGGATGACCTCCAGGGTCTCGGTGATGTCCTCGCCGAGCTTCGACATTTTGGCCGATCCACAGCAGGGGCAACTGGCTGGGGCGGCGATAGCGACACGTTCGCGCGGCAGATGTTCAGGAAAGGGCTTGCGTGACGGACGCTTGCGCTCGAAGGCCCTGACAGCCGAGGCGCTGGCTGCGATCTCCGCTGCCAGTTCATCTTCGCCGGCATCAGCTTCAAGTTCTTCGAGTTGCAGTTCCATCTGTTCGAGAAGCCGAGCCTTGCGCTCCGAGCGACTGCCGTAAAGCTCGCGGCGAACCTTCTCGATCTCCAGCTTCAACCGAGCGATCAGCGCCTCGGAATGCGATACGAGCGCTTTCGCGCTGGCGGCCTCTGCTTTGGCCGTCGCCGCTTCTGCCTCGGCAGCAACACGCCGCGCGCGCTCTTCGGCAAGCAGTGCGAGTGCACTGGCAAGGTCGTCCGCAAGCTGTTCGACGGGGGTGTTCATGGCGAGATGGAATCATATTTTCTCCCGCCATTCCAGCATTTTTGCTTATCCGGCCGAGGTCGGTCGCCAGGTTTTTTGTGGCATCCGCCAGTCGATACCTTCCAGCAAATAGCCGAGTTGCCCAGGGGTAATCACCACCGTCCCGTCGGCCGCCGACGGCCATATGAAGCGTCCTCGTTCCAGCTTCTTCGTGAACAGGCAGGCTCCCTGGCCATCATGCCAGATCACCTTGATCAGGCCACCGCCACGTCCGCGGAAGACGAACAGGTGTCCGCACATCGGATCACGCTTCAACGTCTCCTGCACCATCAGTGACAGACCGGGAAAGCCCTTGCGCATGTCCGTATGGCCCGTCGCCAGCCAGACCTTCACACCAGCAGGAACCGGGATCATCGCCGACCCAGCACACAATCGAGAATACGGCCAAGCGCCTCCGTGTCGATGTCGCTGTCCACGCGGACACGACGACCGCGGCCCAGATCAATCGTCACATCACTGCGCTTCCGGCGGGGATGCGATGAGGCCGGCGCTTCCGAGGCAGCAGGCTGGGCTGCGGGCGCGGCCTCTGAAACGATCACGGGCACCAAGGTGCTCGATACCGGCGTCGACGGCTCCTCGATCCGGCAGAGTTCCTTGCGCCACCGGAAGAGCTGGCTCACGTGGATGCCGGCCGATCGCGCAATCTCGGAAAGAACCGCGCCAGGCGCAAGGCAGGCTGCAACCAGCCGCTCTTTGTCCTCGCGAGACCAGCGCCGGCGGCGCTCGACAGACGTGATCACTTCAATCGGATGCTTGGTCATAGGACTACTCCTAGTGTTTGCACTAGGACTTCCGATGTTCGCATCAACCTCGCAAGACGGCCCTCACCGTGGGCTTACGTTTGGATACCACATTTCGTAAGAAAGCCATTGAGAGGGGCGTGGCCATCGACGCCGCCTGGAATGACGTAGAGAGAGAAATCCTGCCAATGTTTGCTGAGGTGCCCCTAGGAAGGGTTGGAACCCTCGAGGAGATTGCGGATGCGATTACATTTCTCTCGAGCCCCCGTGCCGGCTATATCACAGGAGCAAACCTCCGACTTGACGGCGGAATGTGGCCAGGGCTGTAGCAGGACAACAGAGGAGCTGCGTCAAACCTGTCTGGTTCCCCGCCTCAGTTCCAGCTTGCCATGACGAACCGGTGGATCTCCGCTTCGAGTTCCTGGTCTTCCGGCGTCCCACCCATCAAGCCACCATGGGGCATGGCTTCAAAGACGTGCAATTCTGTTTCCACGCCAGCTTTTCGCAAGGCTCGATGCATCCTCACCGTGTTCGATAGGAACAGGTCACGCGTGCCGGTCTGGAGAAATGTCGGCGGGAAGCCCAGCAGATCGCCAAAGAGTGGCGATAGATAGGGATTGGAAAGATCTGCACCACCAGCGTAGAGCAGGTTGCTTGATCTAAGCGGGCGAGGCAGAACCAGATCAAGCATCTGGTTTGTTTGGAAACTGTCGCCCGATTCGGTGAGGTCAACCTGTGGAGAGAGCAAGACTAATCTGCCGGGCATTGGCATGCCTTCATCTCTCGCCCGTAGCAGCATGGCAGTCGCGAGATTGCCGCCTGCCGATCTCCCCAGGATGACCACCTTCTCGGGAGAATGACCGTTCAACACATGACGGTACGTGGCCAAGCAGTCATCAATAGCGACCGGATAGGGATGCTCGGGCGGCATCCGGTAATCGACGCCGTAGCATCGAACGGCATGCTGGTGAGCTTGGCGTCTCGCACTGACGCGACAGGCCTCTCCGCCTCCGAACACCAATGCGCCGCCATGCAGGTCGATGAGTGCGCTACGCTCATGAAACGATCTGTGCGGCGTCGCGACATGGATCGTTGCTTGTTCGACTACAATTGTCTCGACTGTGGACTGCAAACTCCCTGCAAGATCTTTTGCCGCGGCGGCGTAATGCGCATCTACTGCGGCTTTGATCGCCATCCAGCCTGAAAAATCCTCTGGGGACGGCATTTCATACCGCGCGTTGATCGGGCTGCCGTCCTCGTCTACCAGGCGTGACAGCGACGCCTGGGCTTCTACGCTAATGGATTGTGGGGGATAAATTGTTCGTGCAGGTGTGGTTACGCTGCGTTTGAAATTGCTCATTTTTTCTTGCTCTGTCATTGGTCGAAAATCGACATCTTTACCCCTACCTCGGAATATCGGTCTGGCTTATCAAATTACGATCATCTGCACGCGACACGACATCGCATGGAATTGATGCCGATGTCCGGGGCTCCTTCTTTGCCGTATCCCAGAAATGTGTGGGGGACGTTGCATCCATTGCCGACCTCAGCCAGCTACCACCTCAACAATCTTGGGCCAGTAGCCGCTCCCAACGCAGTCACGAACGCGATAGCAACCGAATACCATATTGCGACGAAGGCAGCGCCATCGTTGAGACAAGCGATCGTATAGGCAAGGGCACCGACGGAACCTGCGAGCAAACCCGCGACAGCGCCTGCTCGGCCAAGCCGCGTAGGCGTTCCTGCCCGCATGGCAGCAAGAAAAGCAGCCAACGCAGGAATGGAAGCCATAATGATGATGCCTGCACAACTTGACACCGAATAAGTGTGAACCCCAAGCAATGGAAAGCCGCTCCGGTCGAGCAATGCTCCGGCAAGCAGGAACGCTACGCCTGGAGCAAGACACAGCAACGCACGAAGCGCCCGGCCCGGTCGTACCACGGTCCTAGCGAGCTGAAACGCGCCAGCTGCGATAAGCGCCACGCCGATGACTTTGAACTGGAACGTCCAGGTCGGCAAGATCCGCGCGAGATCTGAACGCGCCCCGGCAATCAGCAGAACCACGCCAGTTGCCGCCAAGATCGAAAAGACCATGGCAGCGGCAAGGACAATGGAGAGACTGGGTGTTGCCGACGATCGTTTTCCTGCCTGCGTTGCCAATCCCTTGATCAGATCGTCGGTCCGCCCCGTCAGCCGTTGGGTGTCATCCATGGTCGAAGCCTTTTCTCCGCGCGGCAACCATCAGTTTCTTTAAGGAGCGATGGAACGCGACCCGCACCGCCCCTTCACTTGATCCGAGCCGTTCTGCCGCATCTTTGGTCGATGCGCCCTGAAGACCGATGGTGCGGACAGCAGCCTGTTCGCCACGAGGCAGGGCAGAAATGAGTTTCTCGACATCTGCCGGATTGCGCTCCGGATCGAACGCCTCCGAAGAAAAGATGCCAGCCCATTCCTCCTCGGTCAGATCAATGCGCACGCGTGCATCCCGTCCTAGGCGCCGGCTTGCATCAATGATCTTGTAGCGCGCAATTGCATTCAGCCAGGGAAGCAGAGCCCTCTGCGTATCCCATTGATTGCGACGGGAGTGAACGGCGATCAACACCTCCTGGACGACATCCTCTACCTCTGCGAGACTGAAGCGCATGCGCCGCAGATGTGCTTCGACGATCCTGCGCACCGAAGACGCGAAGTCCCGAAGAAAGGCTTCATAGGCAGCACTATCTCCAGTACGTTCGGCCCGCATCGCTTTCGCCCATCTGTCTTCCCGTGTGTCCATGCATCCGTAACTTCGTTGGACGAGACCTGTTATTACGTGGCATTTCGAAAATATTCCGATTTTGCCCAACGATCACATAATCGTGACAGTGTAATATCGAGGACTCGGCATCGAAAGACTCCCCCGAAGCATGTGCTTTATCACGAAAGGAGTCCCGGATGATCATGAACAGACGCAAATTTTCAACTGCATTGCTTGCCGGTGCGGCGGCATCGCTAGCTTCAACCAACAGCATGGCCGCACCAGCGATTGCCCGCCCACAAAAGACCCGCAACATCGTCTTCGTCCACGGGCTTTTCGCCGATGGCTCCTGCTGGAGCGAGGTCATATCCAGGCTACAGCCCAAAGGTCTGAATATCACGTCGGTCCAGAACCCTCTGACCACCCTACCCGAGTCGATTGCGGCTGCCGAGCGCGTGCTGGCGCGGCAGGACGGCCCAACCGTCCTTGTCGGGCACTCATTCGGCGGAATGGTCGTAACGTAGGCAGGTATGCATCCGCATGTGTCCGCTGTCGTATATATCGCAGCCCGTGCCCCAGATGCGAACGAGGACTTCGCCGCATTGGCCAAGACTTATCCTACACCTCCCGCATCTGCCGGTATTGTTTTCGACGGCGAGGAAGGCAGGCTAACCGAGAGGGCGTTCCTTGAGGACTTCGCCGGCGATATCCCAAGGGCTCGTGCCGAAGTGCTTTACGCAACGCAGTATCCGTTCCGGAAGGCACTACTCTCAGGCAAAGTTACCGAAGCCGCTTGGCGCCACAAGCCCAGCTATTATGCGGTGTCGAGCGAGGACCGCACGATCAACCCGGATCTGCAGCGCTTTCTCGCCAAACGCATGGACGCAAAGGCAATCGAAATAAAAGCCAGCCATCTCTCGCTGATCTCGCACCCGGGCGAGGTCGCGGAGCTTATCCTGGAAGCTGCAGGCTAGAAAGCCTAAACTGATACGCGAAAGCCAGACAGTCAGACACCGCTGGGTGAACTCCCCTAAGCCTGCGCTAATCGTCCAGTGGCCTTTTTGCAAAGCGGATGGTTTCCAGGCAACCAAGCGAGCAGGCAATCGAGAGAGGACGACAGCCAAGACTGGGGGTGTCGTTCTTTCTCCGAGCTGTTAGCCGATGAATATATGTTTGCCAGGTTGTTCGGATTTATCTCTCAAGGAATTTAGCTCTTGAGGGATACGAACCGCCGGCCCGTTGGTCGAAGGACAAAGCGCTAGATATCCGCGACCATTCAAACACTTAAGATACCTGCTGCGTGACTCTCTGCAATGAACCAGCCCGGCTTGAGATGACCTTGCGAATTGCGCTCAGGATGGGATGATTGATCCCCTCGTCTGCCAACTCTGCAAGAAGGATATCAGCCTCGCTCACAATCCTTTCCGCCATTTGGGCAAGGTCGCGAACAAGGATGCGCTGAGAAGATTTGGTTTCGGGCACAAGTGTCGCCCAATGCTTCAGCTGGATCGTGTCGGGCACATCGCGGCCGCCAATCTTCATGGCGAGCCTCTTTGACAAGCGAGGATAAACGGCCGTGCAAACGACATCGTAGATCGGTGCCAGATCCGGTTCATCGGAGCCATAAAGCAGGGCGTAGTTCTTGCCGTGGGCATCGGCGTTGCCGACGAGATAATGGAAGATCAGCATGCGGATGAATTGCAACCGATCCGCGACAGGTCTAGCGCAGGCCTGGTCGATCAGCCCGAGAGCATGTCCTGTCCCCGGTCCGCCCTCGGCCTCATACTTCAGCTCCGGCGGGACGCTAAGGGCCTGGCAAAAGTCTTCCTGGTGTAAGCGCTCAATGATACCGTCTGCAGCTTTCGTCCGATCATAACGCTCAACCAGGAGAAAGGCAGTCGCCCGGGCTAGGCGTATCTCGACATGGGGTACCGGCAGCTTGAGGCGAGCAGCCAGCCGCATACAAAAATACTCGTTCTCCACCGTGCCTTCCAAAGCCTGGATGACTGGTTTCAAGATATGGGTCGTTGGTCTGCCGTCTTTTGCCAAGGCAATGGAATCTCCATCGACAATGACCGCCAGTTTATCCTGCGCGCCGGCGAGCGATAGGCGAATGCCCTCGTCTCCGCCAAGCAAAGGCCGGGTCCGCAGCCTGCTGAGAATTTCATCCAGGCGTTCCGAAGTGAGAATTTCGGCTTGGGACTGGCCGGGAGGTTCGGGCACCGTGCCGGTCGGATAGAGTGACAAGGCACCTGCGCATTCGCCCCCGATAACTTCCAGTAGTCCGAAGGCATTGCCTGCCGAAAGGCCGAGCGCCCCAGCGAGGCGTTGCCGCGCGCCTTCGTCAGGCAAGAGACCGGAGAAAAACGGGCGCACCACCTGATCACCGAAGGCTTCTTCCTGCAGGGGCATCGAGAACGAGATCGCACGCGATCGTTGGTCCAGGAGATACGCGCCATCGTAGGCAAAAGTCAGCAGGCCGTCGTCAAGCCGGCCGAGTACGCCCGCCTTGGTGTCGCGAAAATAGACGTCCAATACCCGGGTCATGATCGCGGGCCCTGGCGACGCCCGACCGAAACAAGAAGGCCAAGACCGGCCAAGACTTGCATCGCACGGCCAATCTGGCAGCTCTCTTTGCCGGCCTCGAGTTCACGCAGAAAACGTACCCCCACACCAATCACCCCGGCGAGTTGCTCCTGGGTTAACCCTTGCTGTTTGCGCTCCTGACGGATTAGCATGCCGAGGCTTTTCGTATCTTTGATCTTTTCCATAATCACCCCTATCGGGATGATTATATCATCAGATGGTGCAAAAGGAAGACAAAAGAACCGATCGGGATGATTTTAGGATTACTGGCGCCAACTGACTGAAATAGAACCGATCGGGATGAATCCACATCACCGCAGGACTACCCAAATGTTTACTGCTTGAAACAGTTCTCACGGTGCCATCTCAGGAACTGGGGATGTGGCCTCTCGAAAACCCTGCTAGGCACGATCGCCTTCCCGGTCTTGTTGAGGAGTCCTTGAATGCTGTCAGGATCATTCGCCTGACGCGATATCAGGATATCAAGATCGTCCGAAAGGCCAATCAGACCGCGGTCAAACATCCAGTGTGCGGTGCCCGAAAGAGCAATTCCGTTGGAAAGAATGTCAGGCCCGCTCGCTTCCACCGGCCGGATATGTGCGGCGTCGACCTCTGCCCGGCCACCACCGTTGATGAGCTTCAATCCCGTGATGGCGCATCGTTTGTCATAAGCGTGAAGAACGAGGCGGCGAAACAGCCGATTTCGAACGATCCGCGACGAGAGTTGCGTAACCCGGTCGCGCTCCTGCTCGAACATGAACGGCGCTTGAGCTTCATCTGCAAATCCATCGACCGCATGCGTCACCCCCGGCTCATCCAGCCGAGGCAGTTCAGGCTCATGCTCGTCTATGCCAATAGATACGATGCGGTTGAAATCTGCTGCGGATATCGGCCGGACTGCGGCCTGTGCTCTGCCCGAAATGCGGCCCTCTTCATTCAGCACGCCTCGCTCTATGACACCGTCTGGTCCGCTGAACGGAACGGGATTGATGAAGTCGAGATAGCTGCCTTGTTCGATCAGCGCCAGATACATGCCGGGGGCCTTCGGATCAGGAATAACCCGTTCAACCTTGGCGACAGCAAAATAGCCGCGGGTCGCTGCGACTTTCCGAGGCTCGTAGTAGACGATCCAGTCACCTACACAGGCCTGGACACGACCGAGATACTGACCCGGGAACTGGTATTGTTCAGCCGGGCTATCGTCGTAAATCGAATCTGACCGGTGAATGAAAACCCCGAATCCCATCTGCAACCTTTAGCATGAGGCTCATGATGCTTCATTTGAAATCTGGGAACCTGAGCCTAGCCCCAAAAGCTCGCCGCTGCGGCAATACCATTTGTTAAACGTCCACTCCTATTCCCGCCCGCCCTCGACACCGGTATTCGAGAGATATGGAATAAGAGCATGGCAACACACGATCTTTCAATTCATCACTTTCAACGAAAAAATCTCGGATTTCTGCGAGGTGCGCATCGCGCCAATCGCCTCACAGCGAGTTCTGGAAAGCATTCGGCCCTATCTCGTTGGTCTTGTCATCCACCGCCGGCCACCACCGATCGTTAGTGGCCGTATGGATTGGACGGCCATTGGCGAGGCATGCGGGATCGAAAACCAATTGACAGCCGATTTGAAGAAGGCGCTCCGTCCGGGACTGGACGCGATTATCCGCTGGCTCGGAGAACCGCCTGCCGCCGATGACATACAGTCGACGAAAACACGCACGAAATCGCGCAATACCGTTCGGCGCAAGGTGGAAACTGCGACGCGTTCCAGACCGCGACAGATCCTCTCCGACAAGACCCCGGCTACCTCTTCGTCAGTGCAGAGGGGACCACAACCGAAACCAATCAGCCCATTCCCTGAGCCATTGTTTGAGGCGACCGATGATCCGGCGAGCTTTAGCGATGCACTCGTTTATCACATGCGCCGGTTCGGCGAGAGCTACTGGCAACTCTACCGCACCATCGTTCGCCTGGGCGAGACGTTCGATGACAAGACTCTGCTGTTGTGGGTTCAGGGCGAGCGCGTGCCGCGATCTCTGACGAGCTTCGAGATCCTGTCCCGTATCGAGGGGCGCTACCGACTGAGACAGGGCTATTTCAAAGGGAAGCTGCCGCACCAATCCCGCTCCCTATACGGCCATGATATGGGCGACATCAGCGCTGCGGAGCGGCGACGACTTGCATGGCATCTTCCGGATAATTTCAGCAGCTTGCCGTTCTCCAAGCGGGAGGAAATCATCGAATGGGTGCGCCGGTTCATCATCTCGGGCTCAACCGACTATCGTCGCTACCAGGCGGCGGCAATCAAACAGCGTTATGCAATTCGGTTTCCAGGCATCACCTATGGCGTAGGCACCCTGTCTCCACGACCACAAATAAACCCGGACAGCACGAGTCACAATCCCGAGGCCTTTGAAGATCCTGATCTCCTGTCCGGCGTCGTCGATGCGCCGCCGCGGTTGGCTATGGAGATGGCCGATCTGATCCGCTTCAAGACATCGACGCTGACCGCAATCGGCTTCCAACGAAATGGAGTTTGGGGAGAGGAAACCGCATCCCAGAAGGTCGAGCATCTCGGCCTCATGTTCGGTGCCCTCGCTGCCTCACCCGCCAGCGTCGTCAAAGGGCGCGGTGTGCCGCTCCGCCAACTAACCTTTGGCCTGTTGATCTTCCCGGGCGTCTGGGACTGGTACCTCCAATGGCGTGAGCAGCGCCGCGGCTTCTACACCAAGTGGGAAGAAGACATGCTGATGGTGGCGCAAGCTCTCACGCGGGCGGAGGTGGGCTGGATCCGCCAGCATCCGGAGCTCCTGAAGAAGGTTCAGCCAATCGAAGGGCTGATCGCGCCGGAGGAGATAGAATTTGCGAGGCGTGACTGGCACGGCGCCTGCGATGCGTTCCACCGGCACGCTGCCAATCGCTCGAAGGAAATCCAGCGTGTCATGCGCGTGCATCGCGATCCGTTCGAGCCGATCATGGTGATCCTTGAGGCAGACAGCCCATTGTCGGAGTACCGCAAGATTACAGATGAAATCCTGAAGCGCATGCCGGATGAAGATCGCTATCCTCGAGCAGCAGCCGAAGCGGTCCGCTCTTTCCTTTTGCTTCGCCTGGGTCTTCATCTTGGGCTTCGACAAAAGAACCTTCGCCAGCTTCGTTTGTGCCCGCGTGGGCATTTTCCGACATCAGAGCGGCGGCTGGAGGATATGAAATGCGGTGAATTGCGCTGGAGCGATCGGGAAAACGGATGGGAGGTCCTCATCCCATCAATCGCCTTCAAGAACTCAGGCTCATCATTCTTCGGACAAAAGCCGTTTCGCCTGATCCTGCCGGATTTGCTCGACCTCTACAAATATCTTGAGGCCTATATCGATCGCCATCGCGGTGTGCTGCTCGGTTCAGCGAAAGATCCCGGCACCTTTTTCGTCAAGACGGTGAAGACGACCAGTCTGGACGCGGCATACGATTCCGCCAAATTCTATGAAGCATGGCGGACAGTGATCCAACGCTACGGCATCTACAATCCCTATACCGGCCGCGGAGCCATCAAGGGCCTGCTGCCGCACGGACCGCATAATCTTCGGGATATTCTGGCAACCCATATCCTAAAGCAGACCGGGTCATACGAGCAGGCGAGTTATGCCATCCAGGACACACCGGATGTCGTTCAGCAACACTACGGTCGCTTCCTGCCGCAGGACAAAGCGGCACTTGCGGCGAAAATCCTCAATCAGGTTTGGGAAGCTGCATAGCCACTCGGATGAATGGCTGATCCACATCGCCCATGCAGATGCAAACCAAGCCCTGCATCTGCATGGGCCCTGCCGGTCGTCTCCGCCTTGAAAAGATTCGAACTCACGACCTCCAAAAGTATGGGATCCAACAATCACTACGCTCAGCATCATCGCCCTTCACGCGTTCTCGATCATATAAACATCGATCGGCGTCACGAGGGATGCCGGGGGGTGATCGTTCCTTCCGAAATAGGACGCCAGTGCCTGAACGGCGGTGAGCACTTCGAGGTCGGGTCGTTGATCGATGATGACATCGATCAGGCCTTGGCGAATGAGCTGGCGGCGGTCGTCGGTCAGCTCGTGCGTGATGAAAACGACCTCGTCGGCGCGTCCGAGTGTCTTCAGCGCCGTCACGACCGTCTGCGCGCCGGCGGAAGCGTTATAGATACCGCGGATCTTAGGGTTTCTGCGCAAGGCGTCGAAGACGAGATCCCCTGCCGTTTCGGCACGTTCCAGACTCTCCAAGACGTCCGTCACCCGGCAGTGCGGGTAGCGTTCGCGCAACACCGCGCGGAAGCCCATCTCGCGCTCCTCATGGCCGATCATGCTCAGCATGCCGGATATGATGACGATTTCGCCGCCTTCCCTGCCCATCAGGCGCGCCATCAAATCTCCGGCGACGCGTCCTGCTTTCCGGTTATCGGGTCCGATATAGGCAATGCGATCCGCGTCGCGAATATCGGTGGCAAGCGTCATGACGGGCTTGCCCTGCCTGCCCCAGGCTCGAAGAGCCGTCGCGACATCCTCGTTCTGGGAACTGACGATGATCAATGCGTCGCAATGCCCGCCCAAAGACTGAATGAGCGCGACAGTGGCGGCGGGGCGGACCGGGTCGATGTGATGAACCTGAAACTGCAGGTTATATTGCGGGTAAAGTCGCGTCGCCGTCTCGAAACCATCCTGCACGACCGCATGGAAGGGATTTGCGCGCGACTGAAGGAGAACGGCGACACGCAGCGTCCGCACGGCGCGCGGGTCGATCACGCGGTTGATCTTCAGCCGTCTCGCCTGTTCGAGAACACGCCGCTCCTTGTCCGGGCTCACGCCGCCGCGCCCGTTGAGGACACGATCGACCGTGGCCAGCGACACGCCGGCTGCGATGGCGAGGTCTCGCGATGTCGGCTTGCCCACGGCACACTCCATTTGAGGAGATCTCATCAAGATCGACGTATCCCCTCATTAGCACCGCGCTAGACTGCCGACAACGAACGAAGCCGAAGTGGCTCGGATGGATCGGGAGGATCTTCATGCTACATCTCGCCGTCTTCGGTGCAGGGCGCATCGGGCATGTGCATGCGACGAACGCCGCAAGCCAAACTTCCGTGCGGGTGCGCTATCTTGTCGATCCCATCGAGAGCGAGGCGCGCTCGGA
>NZ_FOGR01000013.1 GCF_900111275.1 Rhizobium sp. NFR03
ACCTTCACCCATACTTGGTGTCCACCTTTTTTAAGTGGACACCTCATGCCAAAGCTCACTCAACTACAGAAGGTGCGGAGAAATTCGCGCTTACGACGCATGTGTTTTTGAGGTGTTCAGGAGCAGGAGTGAGGATTGGCGCGCACAAATGAGCGAGGTGCTGCGCAAAGCGGCGGGCCCTTGAAAACCGCGTAGATGATGCTTGGGCTTTGCGCTCGCCGTTTCAGCCTTACACCTCCCTCGGCGACAGCATGATACATGGACCGTACCGTTCTAGGTTAGTTTCCATCGGTGAAAGATGCGATGGCGCCTCAGCGCTGCCGCAGCCGTCAAGCTGCATCGAACAGTTGTGCTCGCTATCCCAAGGCTACCCGACGGAACGCCCTTTACACGGCTAGCTCGACCTCGTTAAAGCTAAAGAATGGACCTCGGGCAAATGCAACGGAACGAGTGTCAGGGATCTGAGCATGATCAACTCTCTTGCAGGCCTTCCGGCATTCCTGAGCTACTTCGTCGTCGGCCTTGCTGCCTTCGGCATCTTCACGCTCGTCTACACGCGCCTGACGCCGCAGCGCGAGGCGCAACTCATTCGCGAGGGAAACCTTGCCGCGGTCACAGCCTTTCTTGGTGCGCTCGTTGGGTTCAGCCTGCCGCTCGCCTCGGCGGCCGCCAATTCCGTGAGTATTCTCGACTATGCAGTCTGGGCCTTTGTGGGCATTCTTGTGCAGGTTCTCGCCTACTTCATCGCCAACGCCACGATGACCGGCCTGCATGAGAAAATCACCGCAGGAAACGTAGCAGCGGGTCTTTGGGGCGGTGGCTTGGCGCTGATCATCGGTATCCTCAACGCTGCGTGCATGACATACTAGGGGCTGGTGATGCGCAAATATCTCGCGAAAAAACATCAACCCATTCTCGCCCTCGGCTCCATCGCAGCCTCTGCTTTCCTTCTCTCGCAGTGCAGTCGCGACACGACCCCGGACCTGATCTTCTCAACACCCGAACAGTGCATCGCCTCCGGCATGGACAGGCTCGTCTGCCAAGCGGGCTATCAGGATGCAGTACACTCGAATCTAACCAAGGCACCGCAGTTCTCCAGCCTTGCGCAGTGCGAAGGCGAGTTCGGCGAAAAGAAGTGTGTCGAGAGACCCGCAGGAACCCCAACGGCCTTCGGCACACATAGCGGCATCTTCGTTCCGATTATGTCAGGCTACCTGCTCTCTTCCGCATTCACGAACATCAACGATTATCAGGCAGATCGACGGCGCCGACAAGAAGAAGAGGATAACGCTGGGGGTTCGGCAGGCGGAGCATTCGGGTCGAGTGCAGTCTACCAGAAGCGGAACGGCGACAGGGTGATCCCGAGCAGCATGCGCGGCGACCGTCAGGGCATGACGACGCTTGAGCGCGGACAGCATAGCATCAATCCGGTCAAGGTCGTCAGCCGGCGCGGCTTCGGGACGCACATGCGTGGTGGTGGCTGAGATGCAGCGGATCACGCTTCGAGAGCGCCCAGGCTGGCGGGACAAGGCAAACGAGGTCGGCTTTGGCTTCCACGAGATGTATGGTGAGCCATACTGGCTCGACGATGCAGCCTATACTTTCACGCTGGAGGAGATCGAGACCTCAATTGAGGAGCCGAGCCAGGAATTGCACGACATGTGCATGGATCTCGTCGGCGACATCGTCGGAAACGAGGAAATACTTGAGCGACTTGCCATTCCGCAGGACCACCATGATCTTGTGCGTCATTCCTGGGAGCGCGGCGACCGGCATCTCTATGGTCGCTTCGATCTTGCCTATGACGGAACTGGACCCGCCAAGCTGCTGGAATACAACGCGGATACACCGACGTCCGTGTTCGAGACAGCCTATTTCCAGTACGAATGGCTGACCGACATGATCGCGCTCGGACACCTGCCGAGCAATGCCGATCAATACAACCTGCTGCAGGAAACGCTGATCGACGCATTCCGTCAATTCCCGGAAGAGCCGATCTTTCACTTCGCCGCAGTGACGGAGAACGACGAGGATCGCGGCACGACGGTTTATCTTATGAATTGCGCGATACAGGCCGGCCACCGCGTTGCCCTATTGGATATGGCAGATATTGGTATCGACGAAGGCGGACGTTTTGCCGATCTTGACGGTCGGATCATCGAGCGTTGTTTCAAGCTCTACCCTTGGGAGTTTCTGTTGCGAGAGCCCTTCGCTGACAGGCTTTCGTCTGCAGGACAAGTGTTCGTGGAGCCTGCTTGGAAATCCGTCCTGTCGAACAAAGGCCTGCTGCCCCTGCTCTGGAACCGGCATCCCGGCCATCCGAACTTGCTTGCCAGCTACTTTCTGGACGATCCTGCCGCCGCTGCCCTAACCGATTATGTTAGAAAGCCGCTGCTGTCGCGCGAGGGAGAGAATGTGACGATTTTCGAGCGTGGGCGGGAGATGCTGGCCGCACCCGGCGATTACGGCGCCGAAGGTTTCGTTCTTCAGGCATATGCGCCCTTGTTTCGAAGCGATACCGGATACGCGGTTCTTGGAAGCTGGGTCGTCGGCGACCGCGCCTGCGCGCTCGGCATGCGTGAAGACACGTCACGCATTACGGCCAACCTATCGCGGTTCGTGCCACACGTCATTCTGGATTGATCCCGTCCTGTCGAATTTCTCGATTTCGAAGTGTCCTGCCCCAGGTGAAATCTTCGGGATCACCACGCTTCTAAATACCCAAATATCAAGTAGCGAGGACTTACGAAGATTACGGTTATTGAAAGTTACGCGCCAACGGAAAAGAGGACCGCCAGCAGGCTAACGACCTACGCCTTGATGGGAGATGAACCGGCGACCCGCTGAGGTTCAAAGACGTCGGCAGGAAACGACGAGCAAGAATGACGGACAGCCGGATACCGTCGCCGCCGCTCCTTCGCGGCTAGGCGATGCCAAACGCTTTTCGATCGCCGTCCCAGTTCGTCGTTCTGAGGAACTGCTCCCAACTCAGGCTCGCCGGGTTGATCCGTCGGCTCCATTCGAGATCCCGGTCCTTGCGGAAATAACCGTGCTCTACCGCATATTCCGCCATCCCGATGACCTCGCGGACGAGCTCCTCGTTCTCCGCAAACTCGGGAAAGTGGTTGATCAGTTCCTTGGAGCGATAGGCGGAGGCGTAGACGGCCTTCCTCCCGGTGACGCGGGTGAATGTCTCGATCATCTCGGCTGGGGAGAGGACGTCGCCTATGACGGGCAGTGTATGACCGGCATAGGCGTCCGGGTGATCCAAGATCTCCAAGACCGCGGGTCCGGTGGCCGTCAGCGGATCGACAAACGGAGCTTGAAAAGGCTCGGGCAGGTAGCCCGGAAAAACCAGCGCGTCGCCGTCCTTCCGCGGAACATAGTATTCGAGCAAGTTAGTGTAGAAGAATGCGAGCTGAATGAACGAGCTTCGGATCGGAAGCTCGCGGATGTATGCCTCCACCCTCGCCTTGTCCGTGAAGTGCGGCGCGAATTTCTTTCCACCTGTGATGCTGTCGACATTCTCCAGCGAGCTGAAGACGACGTGGCCAACGCCTGCCTCCACGCAGGCGTCTGCAAGTTCCTTCCCGATGGCGAACTCGTAGCCCGCTGGCGGGACGACACCTGGGGTCATGAGGAAAGCCATTTCCGCGCCTTTGAACGCATTGACGAGATCCTGCCCGTGGTTGAGCGCGAGCGGTACCTGGACAAGCTCGGCGCCCTGTTCCGCCAGTCGAAGCGCCTCGGTGGAACCGGTACGACCCGTAAGGGCGCGCACGCGGTAGCGCCCGCTCTGCAACAGCGACTGGGCGACGCTACGGCCCTGCTTGCTCAGGCTGCCAGCCACCGCAACCAAGGGTTTATTTTCGAACGACATGTGGATCTCCATCACCTGTTGGAGCCTCTTTGACGCTCCTTGCGAAAACGGTCATCGCAGCTCGTAACGTATCTGTGAAATCGATTCCTTTTGGTGCTACCATCCAAAGGATGGATACTTCACGAATGGACCTTAATCTCCTTGTCAGCCTGGAGGTTCTTCTAGCAGAGCGGAACGTCACGAAGGCGGCCTCTCGGCTTGGCCTGAGCCAGCCAGCCCTCAGCGCCCAGTTGAATCGGCTACGCGACCTGTTCGAGGACCCGCTGCTGGTTCCTACCCACCGACGCATGATACCGACAGCGAAGGCGCTCGAGCTGCTGGAACCACTGCGGGCCTCGCTGGACCAGTTCCGCAAGATGCTCCAAAGCCATGACAGCTTTGCCCCGGAAACCGCAGAGCTGAAGGTGGCCATCGCCTGCACGGATTATGTCGAGGCCACTGTGGCAATCCCGGTGATCTTGGCTTTGCGCAAACAAGCTCCCAAGATACGCGTCGCGGTTCATCGCCTGAACCCACCGACATTGGCCCGGCAACTTGCAGACGGCGACGTCGATTTCGCCATCGCCACTCCTGATCCACTTAATCAGGACCTTCGCACCCAGCACCTGTTCGAGGAGAACTATGTTCTCGTTGGCCGGAAAGGGCATCCACGCATCAAGGACGCGCGGACGGTGGAAGGTTTCGCCGGCCTCGAACAGGTGATCGTCTCCCCTTCAGGCGGAAGCTTCTCCACGCCGGTCGATGCCTTACTGGCAGCACAGGGCTGCCAGCGAAGGGTGGCTCCCTCGGCGGCCTCCTTCTTGATCGTTCCCGGAATGGTTGCGTCCAGCGACCTCGTCGCCCTGGTACCGCGACGGCTACTGCGGACCGCCGGGCCTCCACTCGACGTTATTGAAGTTCCGTGGCTGTCGGAAAGTTTCGAGGTGGCTCTGATATGGCATGAGCGCAGCCAAGGACATCAGGGCCACCGCTGGGTTCGCGAACTCGTTCATGGTCTGACTGCCGGTTAGAAGGGAAGGCAGGCTGGACGGCTTCGGTTCACAGTTTGAGTATTTGCTGGCCCAAACTGGACCGCTGCAGAGGCTTGATACATCGGGAGCGGCGGCCACGTCTCCTAGACTTTCGGCTCTTGAACGGTATCGAACACTCTACACGAGATTACCTTTGCAACCTTGAGTTAGTTCAACTGCTTGGTTTTCGAAGTCCGATACCGTGACGCCACTTACTTGATGGTCGAAGGTCGCAACCTTCTGCAGGCGATCGTCGGTCTGGCCTGTAATCGGGGCAACCACTTCCTTGGCTTTGTTCGTCAGCTCGTCGAGGGTCTGAGCGCTTGCGGGATGTGCGAGCGAGATAATGGCGGCTGCAACGGCGAGGCGCGAAACGCTGGGAGCATCGAATGACATCATGTCCTCCTTTTCCAGAATTCGATGCCGAACTTCCTCCCGAACTTCGGGATCCGTGCCTCACTGCATTTACCCCGCGTTGAAAGATCGGCCGGAGGGCAACGGGACTGCGTGTCGCCCCATCAGTCAACATCACGCCTTGGAAAAACTCGCTCGAAACGGGGAACCATCGCGCCCGGTGCTGGTTCGCGCGGGCATCGGTAGGTGGCCTACCTTCAGTTCTTGCGCGTTCAGAGGCCTCCTCACTGGTTGAACGATCAACGCAGACAGGAGAAACCTATGCGCGCTCTCGTTTGGCACGGCAAGGAAGACATCCGGTGCGACACTGTATCGGACCCGGAAATCGAGCATCCGCGTGATGCGATCATCAAGGTCACGAGTTGCGCGATCTGCGGCTCGGATCTTCACCTGTTCCACAATTTCATTCCGGCCATGATGCCAGGCGACATCATGGGGCATGAAATGATGGGCGAAGTGGTCGAAACCGGCGCGGAGGCAAGCGCTAGCTTGAAGAAAGGCGACCGGATCGTGGTCCCCTTCACCATCAACTGCGGTGAATGCGACCAGTGCAAGCGCGGGAATTTCTCCGTCTGCGAGCGGACGAACCGGAAGAAGGAACTCGCCGACAAGGCGTTTGGCCATACCACCGCCGGCCTGTTCGGCTACACGCATCTGACCGGCGGTTATCCCGGCGGACAGGCCGAGTATCTGAGGGTGCCGTTCGCAGACAAGACACATATCAAGGTTCCGGACAGCCTCACGGATGAACAGGTGCTTTTCCTCGGCGACATCTTTCCGACAGGCTGGCAGGCGGCCGCCCAGTGCGACATCGAGCCCACCGACACGGTGGTGGTTTGGGGTTGCGGCCCGGTCGGCCAGATGACGATCCGCAGTGCCGTGCTTCTGGGCGCCAAGCAGGTGGTCGCGATCGACTGCATCCCCGAACGTCTTTCCATGGCGGAGGCTGGCGGTGCCATCACCATCAACTTCGAGGATGAAAGCGTCATCGAGCGGCTGAACGAGCTGACCGGCGGCAAGGGACCGGAAAAATGCATCGATGCCGTCGGGCTCGAAAGCCATGTGTCGATGGGTCAGCCGGACACGCTGCTGGACCGCGCCAAGCAGGTGGTGATGCTGGAGAACGACCGTCCGCATGTGCTGCGCGAGATGATCTATGTCTGCCGCCCGGGCGGCATCATCTCCATCCCTGGTGTCTATAGCGGTCTCGTCGACAAGATCCCGATGGGCATGGCCATGAACAAGGGCCTCTCCTTCCGTATGGGTCAGACCCATGTGAAGCGCTGGACCGACGATCTGTTGCGCCGCATCGAGGACGGCCAGATCGACCCGTCCTTTGTCATCACCCACACCGTCGGGCTCGAAGAGGGTCCGGAGATGTACAAGGTATTCCGCGACAAGCAGGACAGCTGCATCAAGGTTGTTCTGAAGCCTTGAAGGAGGATTTGAACATGTCTTTTCTCAGCAATATGGCCCGTTCGGGCGGTGATCCGAAAGTGCTGCGGTCGGGCCCGAGCTCGCTTGGCTCATCCGACCGGTTGGCTCGCAATCTTGGCTGGTTCAGCATCGGTCTCGGTCTTGCGGAGTTGCTCGCAGCAGGCAAGATCACGAGCGCGCTTGGCATGCATGGCAAGGAAAATCTCGTTCGTGCCTTCGGATTGCGGGAAATCACCTCTGGTTTCATGACGCTGTCGGTGGACAAACAGGCGGGGCTTATGAGCCGGATCGCCGGGGATGCGCTCGACATTGCGACCCTGGCCACGGCCATGCGCCCCGACAATCCCAAGCGCGGAAATGCTGCCCTTGCGTTTGCGATGGTGGCGGGCATTACCCTTCTCGACATCATTGCCACCGGCGCAAGTACGGTCCGCCACACGCGCCACCAAGGCCAGCGGCGCAGCTACGGTGACCGCAGCGGCTTTCCAAAGGGCGTCGAAGCATCCCGCCGGGCAGCTCGAAAACAGCTGGCGGATTTACGATCAACGCCGAAGGAAGCAAACGACAAATCCAGAAGGCCAGCCGGAACTGGTCATTGATGAAATATCCGTTGCAGGAAGGTGGGAGCCGAATAGCCCTGCCCGTCCCTGTTCCGGAAACCGTGAGAGACAGCAATCATGACTGTCGAACAAATCGTCGGGGCGGGGCTGATGGTGCTCTTCCTGGCCGACATTTTCCTCACCGTTCTTTACGCGCGCGCTGGTACCGGATTGCTCGCCCCGCGCTGGAACCGCCTTGTCTGGGCATCAATCGGTAGCGTGGCCGGCCTGTTCGGCTCCCGCCGCTCGATAGCCTTGTCGTTTGCCGGCCCCCTGATTGTCGTCGCGCTCATTGGGTTCTGGGCGCTTGGATTGACGACTGGGGCTGCACTGATCATTCACCCTGAACTGGGGACCGCGATCCGGCCGAGCAGCGGCGGCGCATCGACGGATTTCGTGACCGCTCTGCTGGTGGCCGGCAATAGCCTCTCGATCGTCGGAGGCGGCGATTATTCGCCGTACACGTCCGGCACCCGTATGCTTTTCCTTTTTAATTCGCTGGTCGGAGCATCGGTCCTGTCGCTGGTACTCAGCTATCTCGTGCAGGTCTATTCTGCTCTGCGTGACCGTAACGCTCTGGCGCTCACTGTCGATCTTATGACCGGCGGCACGGGAGATGCGGCTCAAATGCTGGCCCGGCTTGGCCCTGATGGGGATTTCAGCAATGCCACGAGCGAACTCAGCAATCTTGCGCGATCGTTGGCCATGACCAAGGAAGCGCACCATTTCTATCCGTTGCTGTTCTACTTCCGCTTCAGGGAGCCGCTCTACTCCGTGTCGCGGATGAGCTTCATATTGCTTGATCTCACCACCCTGATCGAGACGACATTTGATCGTCAGAAGTATGGCGCACTCATCGGGTCGGGACCCGTCAGTTCACTGCGCGACTGCGCAAGATTGCTACTCGATACAGTGGATCGGAACTTCCCGACGACTGATGCGGGTCATTCCAGTGCGGTGCCTGTCGAACATCACAAGAGGAGCTATGCCGTCGCGTCAGATGTGCTGCGCAACGCGGGCATCCAGACGCAGTCGCATGCAGAAAGCTACGCTGCGCAACGGAGCCGATGGGAACCGCTCGTTCGCCGCGTTGCGCCGACACTTGGCTACCGAATGAGCGAAATCGACAGCCGCAGTGCAGCGGATGAAGGGCTTAATTAGAGAAGACTCGAAACTGATGAGCCAAGACGACGATCATGATGGTCGTCTCGAACGCGCTCGACCGAAGACATCGCTTTAGCACAAGGAAGTCACTATGAACGCCGTTGAACATGAGACACAGCTGGACGCGGCTGCCCGAGCGTATGTCACGATTGGCATGCCTGCAGAAGAGCTTAGGACCTTATGGCAGCGCCCCGACATTCAGGCCCTTATCTGGGCTGACTTTGCTGACCTGACCCCGGTTGCTGATCGCACCCTCGATTGGGTCGCCCATGGTCCAGCGGGCGGTGAATATCGCTGGCGCACCGAGACGGCTGAAGTCGGCGCCAATGAGATCCGCTGGTCGAGTCTCGATGGAGCCGACGTGCCAAATGTGGGCTCGGTAACCTTCCACCCGGCGCCGGGCGATCGGGGCACCGAGCTGCATCTGGAGGTGAAGTTCGACCCCCCGGGGGGCGTCGTTGGTGAGGCAGTCAGCAAGCTGTTCCATGTCGTTCCTCGGGAGATCGTCCTCAAGGCGCTCTACAGGTTCCGAGCTTTGGCCGTCACGGGCGAGATACCGACAACAAATCCGCAACCTGCTGCTAGATCCGGCAGCACTGACCGATAGGAGTATTCTGATGCGTGCACTCTGCTGGAACGGCGTCAACGATCTTCGCGTTGAGACTGTCGCTGACCCCGAAATAATCAATCCGCACGACGTGATCCTGAACGTTCGGCTTTCTACCACCTGCGGCTCGGATCTGCACCTGATCGACGGCCTGATCCCCACCATGCGCGCCGGCGACGTACTGGGTCATGAGTTCATGGGCGAGATTGTCGATGTCGGCCGAGAGGTCACAAAGGTGAAGAAGGGTGACCGTGTCGTGGTGCCCTCGTTCATTTCCTGCGGTAAATGCTGGTATTGCCAGCATGATCTTTATTCGCTGTGCGATACGAGCCACCCGAAGCCCGAACTGCCGGAGCCGTTGTTGGGGTATCCGACAGCCGGCATCTACGCCTACTCGCATGCCTTTGGCGGCTATGCCGGGGCGCATGCCCAATATGTGAGGGTGCCGTTTGCAGATACCGATTGCTTCAAAGTTCCCGAAGGCGTCTCTGACGAGGACGCCTTGTTCATTTCTGACGCCGCACCCACTGGGTTCATGGGCGCTGACTTCTGCAACATCCAGAGAGGTGACGTCATCGCGGTTTGGGGCTGCGGCGGGGTCGGCCTCATGGCGCAGCAAAGTGCCATGATCCTCGGCGCTGAGCGTGTGATCGCAATCGACCGATATCCGGAGCGCCTCGCGCAGGCAGAGGCGTTCGGGGCCATCACGCTCGACTACACGAAAGTCGATGTCGTTGAGGCTTTGAAAGAGCTGACCGGCGGACGTGGCCCGGATGCATGCATCGACGCCGTTGGAATGGAGGCGGGTGGCACTGGGCTCCAACAGGCTTACGATCGAGTGAAACAGGCGCTTTATATGGGAACCGACCGGGGAGCGGCACTCCGCCAGGCCGTTCTGGCCGTTCGCAAAGGCGGCACGCTTGCAATTCTTGGCGTCTATGGGCTGATGGATAAGTTCCCGTTGGGCGTGCTGATGAACAAGGGTGTCACTGTCAGGACGGCGCAGCAGCATGGCCAGGCTTACGTGACCCGGCTACTTGAATACACACAGCGCGGCGAGTTGACGCCAGCCGCCCTGGCCACCCATCGTTTCTCGCTGGAGGATAGTCCCAAAGGCTACGACATGTTCAAGCACAAGGAGGATGGCTGCCTTCGTGCCGTCTTCATGCCTTGACACCGCATATGGAGCACACTTCCATGTCGCCAGTCGGACAGGAAGATCGCCGACGCTCCGGTCGCAGAGTTCATCCCGCCGTCGGCTGCGTTCTGGCGGTGAGTTTATGTCCGTCCGGATCACGAAGATATGCGACGAAGGAGCCGTTAGAACGCGCGGCGGGCGGGCTCTCGATCGCTTTGCCGCCGTGCATGGTACCGGCTTCGTGCCAAGCCAGAACATGATCGGCGCTGGCAGCTCCAATGCCGATCGTTCCACCGTTAGCCACGGTCGCCGGCCCTCCGTCGATGGGTTTCGTGATCATCAGCCGACCGCCCTCGTGGACATAGATCAGCCTGCCTCTCGCATCCATCTTGCCGGGCTTGCCACCCAGTGCAGCAAACGTGGCGTCGTAGAAGTCTCTCGACCGCTCCAGGTCGTTGCTGCCGATCATGATATGAGTGAACATGTTCGTATCTCCTTTAAGATGCGCAGCAATCAGACCACCTCCAACGTCGTCGGAACGCCACGAGTGAGCGAGTTTGCTACCGTGCAAATGGACCATGCGCGATCGATCAAAATCTTTGGGTCGGAGCCATCCAGCGTCGTGCATCGCGCGGATAGGACGGCGTTGGTGGCGACAAGAGGCGCACCGTCCAGTTCCAGCTGTATCGTCACGGCTATTTCTCCGATCTCGACGCCGAGATCATGGGCAACATAACGGAGGTCATTGCAGTAGCAGCCTCCGATAGCCAAAGCGAGCAACTGCCCGCCGTTGAAGCCCAGCCCCAATCCACCGGCTGTTCCTCCCGGTCTATCGACCACGATCGTGTGGCCTCCAGCCCAACCTACTGCTGCTTCCGTACCTGCGATATTGCGCAATTCAACGATCGACTGAACCATGCCTTCACCCCGTCCGTATGAGCTTCACTGAACGGTCCCCGGGTCTGCGGATCATGTCAACCGCAAAATCAAACCCTTCTCAGAAGGCATGATATGTTCGTGCTCAAGCGGAACATCATGACGGCTATCGAAAGCTTCTTACCGCTTGATGACGGAAACCTGCCTCTCGAAGTCGGCAAGATCGAAATAGTCACGCCAGACGGTGATCACACCCTTCTCCACAATGACCGTTCCCATAACCGGAAGTGTGATTGTCGCGCCGCTTTTATGGGTGAAGATATCGATGCGCTCGTTGAGCACGACGTTTCCTGATGCGGCGATGTGGGTCACGGTCCAGTCAACCTTGAACGCCGTTCCAACTCCAAAGTCCTGGTGGAACTTCCGCACATTGTCTCGGCCCGAGATGTTGGGCAGCGGCACGTTGTCGTAGAGGACGTCATCCGACAGCATCGCAAGGGCGTCCTCTATGCGATTTGCCGTCCAATAGTCGAAGAAAGTGGTGGCGATCGCGATGGGATCTGTGGACATGATTGTTTCTCCAGCGACTATCTAAGCGAACTTGACGAAATTGATGGCCGGCAGGGATCCGCCAGGGAACTGCGTGAGCTTGCCGCCAACCGAGATCGGTCCAAGATCGACGCCGGCAAAACCGAGCTGTGTAATCAGGGCGGCAACCTCTGCTTTCGCGCTCTCGTCGTCTCCCGAGTAGAAGAGGACACGTTCCCCACCTTCGGCATTTGGGTCTTTGGTCAGAAGGGCAGCGAGAAGATGATTGAATGCCTTCACCACTCGCGCACCCGGCACCAGACCGGCGACGATCTCAGTCGAGAGCCGTCCATTCAGGTCCGCAGGCTTGAAGAGCGGCGCCTCAATTGGATTGTTCGCGTCGATAACGATACGACCATTCCAGTTCGGCAGGCCGGCAAGAGCTGAAGGGAGCTTCGACCACGGAACGGCAATTAAAACGATATCGGCTTGTGCCGCTGCTTCAATGGTGCCGGCTGTGATATGAGGAGCAAGCTCCTGTGCCAAGCTTGCAAGCGTTGCCGCCCCACGGCTGTTGGCGATGGTCGCCGCAATTCCGTTACGAGCGAGGATCCTTGCAAATGCAGCGCCAATGTTTCCAGCGCCGATGATGCCAATGGTGGTCATGTCGTTTCTCCTGTTGGTTTAGGCAAGGGTCAAGCAGACTGGCCGCCGTCAACGTTGAGCGTGGCGCCGGTGATGTACCCGGCGTCCGGTCCTGCGAGGAAGGCGACGGCGGCAGCAATATCTTCCGGCTGTCCGTAGCGGCCAAGCGCAGCAAGCTTGTTCAAGCTTTCGGCGAACGGACCGTCCTGTGGGTTCATGTCGGTGTTGATCGCACCAGGCTGGACGATGTTGACGGTGATGTTCCGTGGGCCAAGGTCGCGAGACCATCCACGAGTATAGGCAGCGACCGCAGCTTTGGTGGCAACGTAATCCGCGGCACCGGCAAAGGGAACGTGCACAGCGCCTGTGGTGCCGATCGAAACGATCCGGCCGCCATCGGTCATCAGCGGTACCGCGGCACGTACAGCGGCGGCGACGCCTTTTACGTTGACGTCGATCTGACGGTCAAACGCGGCCACGTCCGCCTGGGTGTCATCGACCATGCCGGTGACGAAAACACCGGCAGAGTTGACCAGGATATCAAGCCTGCCAAAAGCATTATGGGCCGCGCGGACCAGTGCCGCGACCTCGGCCGGAATAGCCTGATCCGCCTTGACAGCGAGCCCGCGACGGCCGGTGCCTTCGATTTCCTTAACGAGATCATCGGCACGATTGGCCGAAGCGGCGTAGCTAAATACGACATCCGCGCCGTCACGAGCGAGGCGCCGGACGATTGCGGCGCCGATACCGCGCGAGCCGCCGGTGACAAGCGCGACTTTGCCAGTGAGTGGTTGATGTGTCTGGGTCATCATCTTCAATTCCTTTTGTTCGATGACGTGAAGATGGCTCAAAGAATTTTCTTTGATTAGCCGTCAATCGACACTATCCGTTTCAAGCGATTGTTGAAGGTGGAGACGATGGAAAGCCTGGCGAACTTGGAGTCATTCGTGCGAAGTGCCGAACTCGGCAGCTTCTCGGCTGCGGCGCGGCGGCTCGGTCTTACGCCAGCGGGCGTCAGCCGCAACGTCGCGGCACTCGAAAGCAGCCTGCAACTTCGGTTGTTTCATCGCAGCACCCGCAGCCTCAAACTCACGGAGGCCGGCGAACGGTTCCTCACCTCCATCCGCGATCATCTCGAGAACCTGCAGGGTGCGATCGCGGAGGTGTCGAAGACAGATGGGCAACCGGCCGGCATTCTTAAGGTTAGCATGGGTCCGACCTTCGGTATGGGCTACATCCTTCCGATGCTCCCCGAGTTCAGACAGCAATATCCTCTCATACGGCCCGAATGGACGTTCGAAAACCGGCAGGTGGATCTTATCGCCGAAGGATATGACGCCGCCATCGGTGGTGGCTTCGAGCTTGCGCAAGGCGTTGTCGCCAGGACGCTGGCACCTGTCCATTTGATTGCGGTCGCCTCCCCCACTTATCTTGAAGGCCGGCCGAGGGTGGCTGCTCCGAGTGACCTTGCTGAGACGGATGGGATCGTCATGCGATCGCTGCGCACCGGCCGCGTCACGCAAAGACAAATGCGCAACGCCGCGGGCGAAGAACATGCCGTCTCTCTCAAGGAAACCATTGTCGTTAACGACCCCGCCGCCATGCGAGCGGCCGCGATCCTGGGGCTAGGGGTCACGCTGCTCGCTAAGCCGGACGCCCTGCTGCATCTCGAAAGGGGCGAGCTCGTGCGCCTGCTCCCCGCCTGGTGGGTGGATGCCGGGCCAATATCAATCTACTACGCCAGCAAGACCCTGCTTCCTGCAAAGACACGCGTGTTCATCGACTTCGTCGTCGAATGGTTTCAGCGCGAGCGGTATCCGGAGCGCTTCGCGGGTAGCTTGGGTTGATCGCGGTTGTTGTTCACGTCCGGTCCGCTCTCGGAAAAAGCTGATTGGTGGCGACATCGGTGGTGCGCATCGAACGCCTAAACCGGGTTGGCCTTCAACGCGTCTAAACAACCTTGAACGCTGGTGAGTTCTGCCGGCGGCTTGGATAATACAGGTAGTAGCCTGGAAACATGGCCAACCAGTCATCAAGGGGCTGAACAACCTTCCTCGAAGCGATTTGATCCCGACGAGGCTCTCCGGCACATATGCGACGCCATATGGGTTTAACTCATCCCTACGAAGGCGTCAGGATGGGCATCGTCGCCTTGAAAGGACTCGAACAGCCGTTCGCCTAGATAATGACTTTGATGGTGTTCATTGAAGTGGTAGCGAATTATTTCTGCAATGACAGTGAGTACCGAGTATGCCGACGTTCACCCGTACGCGTCAGTGCACCGATCTCCACGAGTTGCTGAAGGTCGCGTGTTGCTGTAGCGCGGGATGTATCTGTGATCGAGATATAGTTTTCGGCACTTAGACCTCCCTTGAAGCCAGCCGTGCCTTCCTTGAAGATGCGCGCGACTACCTTTTCTTGCCGCTCGTTCAGTTTGTCCCGAAAACGATCATAGAACTTTGCTTTCTGGATGAAGAAATCTACGCGCTCAAGCGTCGCCTGTTGAGCATCCAGGATAGTTTCTGAAAAGAAAATGACCCAGTCGGTGATATCAAGCGTGCGCTGGTGCCGCTCAAGCTCTGAATAGTAGGCCTTCCGGCGCTTCTCGATTGTGAAGGCGAGTGAAATGAGGCTTGGCTGCCCTATGTTTTGCGCTAGAGATTTCTCGGCGAGCGCGCGTCCAATTCGGCCGTTGCCATCCTCAAATGGATGTATGCTTTCAAAGTAAAGGTGTCCTACTGCGGCTCGCGTCAAAGCTTGAAGCGACGTTTGACCATCTGGCCCGGATTGATTGAACCATGTGCTGAAGGTCTCCATCTCAGCGGCAACCTGGCGAGATGGGGGAGCCTCGAAGTGGATAGTGGGTTTGCCCAATCGACCCGATACAATCTGCATGGCGTCTTCATGCGTGCGGTAAGCACCAACCGTTTCGATATATCGGTTTCCGGCCATCAGCATTGAATGCCAGTGGAACAGTCCCTCGTGACACAGCGGCCTATGCCAACTTCGATAGACATCCGCCATCATCTCGGCGATCCCCCGCTCTTGGGGGCGGATCTGTCTATCATCAGTGTTTAGCCCGAACTGCCGGCGGAGTGATGACTGGACACTCACGCGGTCCAGAAATTCCCCCTCAATCTCTGAGGTCTTGACCGCTTCGTCGCTCAGCAACTCAATGCGAAGTTGGTTGCTGTCGTCATCGTTGAAATGTCGAACAGCACCGATAACCTCGCCGGCGGACTGCAAGAATTTCTGCTCCAACGATATCAGGCTTGCGGTGTCGTATCTGAAGTTTGGCCAGTCAGTGTTTTGCCAGTTCCATTTCATGAGTTATAGAATCCCTATCTATAGCTCATAATTATTGCTGGAAATGAGCTATTGCAAGCCCGTCTATCGCTCAGCACCACAATCTGCTTCTCTCCATTCAAGAAGCAGCGATCGACAGCTAATACCAATCGTCGGTAAGTTTGACTCTCGTGGGGATTCCTAAAAGCGGGCGAATCTGAATCTCTGGGGCAAACGGGAGGTTTGCGATGGGTTCAGCCCTTTCTTTGCGGTCGGATTTCGACGGGTCCATGTTGCGGCGTCTGGCCCGGCAGACGCGCAATGCCGATCAGGCGCGGCGGCTTCTTTCACTCGCATCGATCTACGATGGTGGCTCACGCGCCGATGCCGCCCGGCTTGGCAGCGTGACAGTTCAGATCGTGCGCGACTGGGTGGTGCGCTTCAATGCTCGCGGGCCAGAGGGGCTGATCAACGGCAAGTCTCCCGGCAAGCCTTCTTTGCTGAACGACGAACAGCGAAAGGCCTTGGCGCAAGCCATCGAGCGCGGACCGACGCCCTATCTTGAGGGTGTGGTTCGGTGGCGTCTTTGTGATCTTGCTCAATGGATTTGGGAAGAGTTCCGCATCTCGGTAAGCGAGGAGACCCTCGGGCGCGAAGTGCGGGCCATGGGATATCGCAAGCTCTCTGCTCGCCCAAGACATCATGCGCAGGATCCGGAGGCGGCCGAAGCATTTAAAAAAACTTTCCCGCCGCTGTGGCAGAAATCGCCACCGGCCCCGCCAAGGGCAAAGTGATCGAAATCTGGTTCCAGGATGAAGCTCGGATAGGCCAGAAGAACAAGATCACCCGTCGCTGGGCCAGACGGGGAACAAGGCCGTCCGCGCCGCACGACCAGCGAACGCGATCGGCCTATATCTTCGGTGCCATCTGCCCCAAACAGGGCAAGGCGGCGGCACTCGTCATGCCGTGGTGCGACACCCATGCCATGAACCAGCACCTGATCGAGATCTCCCGCAACGTCGCGGACAATGCCCACGCCGTCCTCATCATGGACCAGGCGGGATGGCATATGTCCAACAATCTCGTGGTCCCAAAAAACATCACCATCCTGCCACTGCCGCCCAAATCACCCGAGCTGAACCCGGTCGAAAACATCTGGCAGTTCATGAGGGACAACTGGCTCTCAAACCGCGTCTTCAAGTCCTACGAGGATATCGTCGACCACTGCTGCTACGCTTGGAGAACCTTGCAGCACCGACCGTGGAACATCATGTCGATCGGCCGACGCAAATGGGTGCAAGGGTTCTGATCAATGACGGTTGGTATAACCTCTTGCCCTAAACATATTTTGTTAATGGGCGCCCCCTATTTCCGCTCGCCCTCGGCACTGGTGCCGAGCGAAAAGGAATAAGCATGACCAAACACGACCTTTCATCACGACATTTTCAGCGAAAAATTTCGGAATTCTGCGAGCTTCGTATCGCTCCAGTTGCATCCAGGCGGGTGTTCGAAAATATACGGCCCTATCTGGCCAGTTTGATCATCTACCGGGTAATCCCCCCGCAAATTAACGGGCTTCAAAAGTAGAATTTTCTCGGGCTTTATGATCGAGGAGATTTTTGATGAAGACGAGCAGATTTAGCGAACCGCAGATATTGGCCATCTTGCGCCAGGCAGAAGGTGGTGTTCCAGTTCCCGAGCTATGCCGGGAGCACGGGATGAGCACGGCCTCATTTTACAAATGGCGGGCCAAGTATGGCGGCATGGACGCATCGATGATCTGCCAGATGAAGGCTCTGGAGGATGAGAACCGTCGGCTGAAGAAGATGTATGCGGAGATGAGCATGCAAGCGGAACTGCTGAAGGAGGCTTTAGGAAAAAAATGACGCGGCCATCTCGATGCCGGGAGCCTTACGGCAATGCAAGCATTGCCTGTCGACCAAGGGATGGCCGGGAAGCAGTTGAACCGCTCCGGGTTTGCCGGAGGCCATTTCGTTTAAGTTATGCGGCCATAGCTGGTGCGTCCATGCTGGCGTAATACTGCTCCTCGGCTTCGGCTGGCGGTATATTGCCTATGGGCTCCAGAAGACGGCGGTTGTTGAACCAGTCGACCCATTCGAGTGTGGCGAACTCAACAGCTTCGAAGTTGCGCCATGGTCCTCGCCGATGGATGACCTCCGCCTTGTAAAGACCGTTGATCGTTTCAGCGAGAGCATTATCGTAGCTGTCGCCAACACTTCCGACGGAGGGCTCGATGCCCGCTTCCGCCAGTCGCTCGGAATAGCGAATGGAGACGTATTGCACACCTCTATCGGAATGGTGGATGAGCCCACCGCGATGGACGGGCCGCCGATCATGAAGCGCCTGGTCCAAGGCATCGAGGACAAAGCCTGCATGGGCGGTCCGGCTTGCCCGCCAACCGACGATGCGGCGTGCAAAAGCATCGATGACGAAGGCCACGTAGACGAAGCCCTGCCAAGTCGCCACGTAGGTGAAATCGGATAACCACAGCATGTTCGGCGCGGGAGCAAAGAACTGCCGGTTCACGCGGTCGAGTGGGCACGGGGCGGCTTTGTCGCTGATCGTCGTGCGGATCGGTTTGCCACGGATGATGCCCTGCAGCCCCATTGCCCTCATAAGCCGAGCAACAGTACAGCGGGCGATGTCGAAGCCCTCCCGCTGCAACTGCCGCCAGACCTTGCGCACACCATAGACCTGGAAGTTCTCATTGAACACCCGGCGTATCTCGATCTTCAGGCCGATATCGCTGCGGGCGCGGACCGACAGGCGATCCACGTCCAGACGCTTGGCGACGTTCTCGAAGTAGGTTGACGGGGCAATCGGCAAAAGCCTGCAGATCGGCTCGACCCCGAACACCCCACGGTGTTCGTCAATGAACGAGATCATCGTTTGAAGGGGCGGTCGAGCTCCGCCATCGCAAAATAAGCAGATGCCTTGCGCAGAATCTCGTTGGCCTGACGAAGCTCGCGGTTCTCCCGCTCAAGAGCCTTCATCTTCTCGGCGACATCGCTCGGCAGGCCTGCTCGCTTACCACTATCGACCTCGGTCTTCTTGACCCATTCGTGCAGCGTGGCTGGCGAGCAACCGATCTTGCCCGCAATAGATGAAACAGCAGCCCACCGCGAAGGGTGCTCGGCTTCGTGGTCCAGCACCATACGAATCGCACGTTGGCGGACTTCAGGTGAAAACTTGTCCGTTGTCTTGCTCATGGTGGCTCCACTTTCTCAGAAGTTGGAGCCTCCGGCAAACCCGGAGCGGTTCACCATCGATGGTGCTCAGCGCCTTAACAATCCCAGCTTCGGCAGCGGCTTTTCCCTCTGCGTCGTCACGGAGGATATGGCTCCGATAAGAAATCCTTAGCTCGCCCATTCGTGTCTCTAGATCTTTTGCGATCTCAATACTGGGCATCCAGTTGCTGGCGATCGAATCCATGTTTCCAGCGAGCTGACTCAGACCTGATAGAGCCAGCGCAGCGAAGCCGGCGAACGACACGGCCAGAATTGCAAAGATTGACGCAAGTGTTTTTTTGATACTAGGCCGCTGCATAGGATGCTCCAGAACTGATGTATCCGTGATCGCATGAGCGATAACGGTTGCATAAATTTGGATTTAAAACCCTTATGGTGTATTAAAGCCGCAGTACCAACTTCTAGCGAGATCTACTATGAATTTTATATTCCTTATTTAAATCTGGAACAAAAACCTTTAGATGGGTTCCATAAGGGGGGAATATGTGATCGCTTTGCATGAAGTTGGAGCGGGATGCCTACTTGTGGCGGCACAGGGCGCCGTCGTCCGGTGCCATTTAGTAAATCCCGCTCGTCTTGCGCTAACTGCAATTATCCTGCCGAACCGGCGTGATCCGCAGGTTCCAGTAATCGGTTGTGGCAGCCCAACAACCTGACAATAATCGCGCACGCGTATCAAGTCACCAGTCGAGCGGATCCAATTGCCTTCTGAAACAATGCCTTCATTGCGTCTTCAATACCACCGGTTGGGCTGACTTCAAAATAATAGCCCGGAGTCGCGCATTGCGACATCCTATTTCCAATCTCACCCTGAAATGGCTTGATCCAAGAATTGTAGAAGCCGTTTGTCGGTAGAGGAAGGTATGTGGTGTAGAGCACTGCTATGGTTGCGCCCGCCTCTTTTATCGCTGTGCAATAGTCGATGTCGATTGGTTCCATGCAACGCGTACCTGTCTTCTTCTTTTTGCAGGCAGTTGCTTTTGCATGGTCAGCGACCCCGTCTGAGACGAAAAAGACCACGGAGTCTCTTCCATCGTCTTCGTTGAAGGCGCCCTCACGGTTCATTTCCTTCTTCACGTCTTTCAGAACATCGTCAAAAGGTGTCTGTTGGTCATCGTTATATGACTGATACGGAATGCTCATCAGGTCAACGGCAGACGTACTTGTAGAAGCAGTCGATAGGCTTTCCGTTAGCTCCTGGACGACCGCCATCTTCTTATCTTGAGCGGTTTTCCCGAAGCTGTAAGTCGCAAAACGAAACTGTCCGGCAAATCGCTGTGTCGCGCCTGCTTCTTTCATTAGAGCAGCAGCAGCCTTCGCAACAACATTAATACGAGTCGTTACGCTAAGCCTCTTGGCGAGGTTGTAATAGCTGTTTTTATCCTCGACGCCTTTTTCTGAGACGATGTGGCAGGCAAATGCACACTTGTCCGGCGTGTTTGCCATCAAGGTGTCAATATCCTTCTGTGTCGCTCCAACGCCCATCGAAGGTGAGTTATCTAGTACCATGAAGAAGTCCTTTTTGGACGCGATCTGGTAAATGGCTTTAGAAGTGCCTTTAACACCGATCGTCTCCTGACCGAGAACACGCATCAACGACGTCGCTATTGAGGCATCGAACGATACGGTTGCAGTCATTTCCTTGCCGGTCTTTGAGACAGTCATCTCTGCCTTTGTGATCTTCACATCGGACGCAACCAGTGAGTTCTGTTTGAATATTAAATTAGCTTCGGTCTCGGAAAGAACGGCTCTGCCGTCCTGTGTGGTGGCACTCGCCAGGATGATGCCTTTTGATTGCTCAGATAACGCGGCCAAAGCGGCTGAGTCAGCTGCAGCTTGCAGGTGAGCTTTTACTTGCATAGCCCGCCCTACGTCTAACGCGAGACCAGCAGATCCAATCAAGGGAACGAGAAGAATTGCGGTCATCAGGCTTAGGTTGCCACGGCGATCAGATAGGATTTGTTTCATTTTCAGCCTCCGCGCCAATCCTACGGTCGGGAGATGAAAAAAAGGCCCTAAAAATGAGGTAAATTAAATGTTAGGCTTACGGACTTCGAATTCCAGCAGCGATGTTCGCGAAGAAATATATGCACTGCTTGTGGTGACAACTGAGCGTATCACGAAGCCTTCCATTACGCAGGATATGAGATTTGAGTGGTAAGCGTCCGGCGAGCAAATTTCTCTGATCGGCCAAATCAGGCGATGTTCTGGCATTAGAACCAGCATTAGTGCTGACATTAATTCCAGATCAAAAAGGTTTCATGGCTCGAATTGAGATCATGTCCGGGACTGAGCGCAGAAGGCGTTGGTCGGACGAGGCGAAACTGAGGATATTGGCAGAAGCGGATCAACCTGGTGTTCGCATTAATGATGTGGCTCGCCGGCATGATATTCATCCTGGCCAAATCCGTTTGTGGCGGCAGTCCTTCAGCTACGTCGGTCGACCAGCGATGTTCCTTCCGGTGGAAATCACCGAGGAGGCGAGCGCTACCCAGGCACCTGACACGCCACCGACGCCAGCGGTCATCGAGATCTCGCTATGAAACGGTCGGCGTTTGAGGGTTCCGGCTGATGTGGAGCTAAGAATGCTCGGGTCGTTGATTGCTTGCGTGGAGGCGGCATGATCGGGCCTTCCGGGAACGTGCGGGTCTATCTGGCCTGCGGAGTGACGGATAGGCCTCTGACCACCAAAATTGCGTCAGAGCCCAATTTTGACCCCCCACCTGTTTTGCTGACCATCCGTCTTTTGGTGACGGATGGAGGGGGAGTTGAAGCGAGTGGATACAATTGCGCGTGTTCGTCGAGCCTTCCATGTGCAGGGCTGGTCGGTGAAGAAGATCGTCCGGGAGCTGCATGGTGATATCATTCGCCACAAGACAGAAGGGAACCGCTTTATGGGGAAGATTACAGTTATCGGACTGGGCTTGGCCAAGTCGGTCTTTCAGATTCACGCCATCACTGAAGCCGGACACGTCGCCGTCCAACGTGCCTTGACGATCACAGGTATTGAATCTTTCGTCACATCGAACCGTGCCTGGTGGGTATTAAAGCTTGCGGGAGTGCCCACTACTGAGCCAGTGCGATGGGCGAATTGGGCCACACAGTGCGGTTGATGCCACCGGCCTACGTGAAGCCTTACGTCAAACGCAACAAAACCGACGCGGCTGATGCGGAGGCAATCTGCGAGGCGGTCACGCGTCCAAAGATGCGCTTTGTGCCGGCCAAGTCACCGGAAGGAGCAAGCCGCCGGGATGGTTTTGAAGACCCGCGAGCTACTTGTGCGTCAGCGAAGCCAGACGGCCAATGCCATGCGCGCCCATATGGCCGAGCTCGGGATTATCGCCGCGACCGGCATGACCAGTATTGCAAAGCTCGTCGCCGTCTTGCGCGACGATCGTGACAGTCGTCTGCCAAACTCGGCCAGAGCTGCGCTTTTGGAGATGGCCGATCGAATCGAAAGGCTGACAGAAAGGGTTGAAGTGCTTGACAGTAAGATTGTCGCAGCAGTGAAAGCCGATGATGCCGCACGTCGTTTGACATGCATCCCTGACGTCGGCCCTATTATAGCAGCGACTGTTCGTGACACCATTCAGGATCCGGCAGCCTTTCGAACAGGGCGGGATTTGGCCGCGTGGATCGGTATCACACCGAGAGCAAACTCGAGCGGCGGTAAAGAGCGGCTCGGCAAAATTTCAAAGCGTGGGAAGAAGCAGTTACGAACTCTACTGATTGTGGGTGCGACGTCTATCCTGAAACAGGCTCGCAGAGGTTCAAAGCTGCCTGTTTGGGTCGTATCAATAATGGCACGACGCCGCTACAAGGTGGCAGCCGTGGCGCTGGCCAACAAGATGGCACGCACGATATGGGCGCTTCTCGTCAAGGGCAGCACATACAGAGCGCCGGAGATGGCAGGGGCGTAGAAACAGAATTCCCAGCGTCTCTGCGTCGGGATAAAGCGGCAAGGTACGAAAGCATGATGAACCCGAGGGACGATACCTCGATGCCGATCAGGCCGTCTGACTCAGTGCGTCATTGAGCGTGAAAAATTGACTAGGCGATCGACATCGCGGATTTCATCGTGGCCAGCGGTCAATGACCGCGCTGACAGGCCGGAGATATGACTGCACCGTCCGACGGAGATTTGCGCAGGAAATACCTTGCCACCCGGGCCGTTCCACATATGAGTCAAAGCCATCCATTCGATGGAGCCTGCCAAGCTCACGATATCGAACACCGGCTCACGAAGCCAAAGCATCCTTGGACCAACGGTCAGGTCGAACGGATGAACCGAACCGTCAAGAAGTTAACGATCAAACGCTTCCGTTACGACGACCATGCGCAACTTCGAAATCACCTCGAAAGCTTTGTTGCCGCCTACAACTTCGGACGCCGTCTCAAGACCCTCAAGGGGCTCACGCCGTACGAGTTCATCTGCAAAAGGTGGACAATCGAGCCCGAAAGATTCAAATCCAATCGATCAAATGCCGGAACGAAACACCTAGCGTTCGGCCTCAGGCGTAGCGACGAGTTTGGCCGCCGCCTTGTTCGCCTCTGCGAGAGCAACCTCAAGTGTCGCGCCGCGTGCTGTCTGGGCGGCGAGCATGCCGATAAACTCGTCGCCGGCGCCATGGGTGCTCTCGACACTCACCTTGACTGGCTCGATCGTGATCTCATGTCCGTCCTTATCCACGGCTGCGACCCCTGCCCCGCCGGCCGTGACCACAACCTGGGGATAGCCTGCCTTGAGGATGCGGGCCGCAGATAGCGCGCCATCCAGCGTTTCCACGACGTCAACACCCGCAAGCATCTCTGCTTCGATGGCGTTCACGACGAGGATATCGACGAGTGTTTTCAATGCGTCGGAAAGGGTGCGCGCCGGCGCTGCATTCAGCAGAACCAGCGCTCCTGCCGCCTTCGCGCGACGGGCGGCCGCAACATTGGCGGCATCTGGAACTTCATTCTGAAGGACGAGGATCGACGTCTCCGCAAGTATCTCGGAAGCCGCGTCGAGATGCGTATCGCTTAGTTCGAGATTGCTGCCGGAGACGATGACGGCACCATAGTCGCCTTCGTCATCGAAGATAGCGACGCTCATACCGGTCGAGCGTTGCGCGGTCCGCGCTACGAAGCGGTGATCGACGCCCTTGCGCGCCAGGTTGTCGAGAAGGAAGTGACCGAACTCATCCTGCGCCACAGCGCCGATCATGGATGTCGCTATGCCGGTCTTTGCCGCCGAGACCGCTTGATTACCGCCCTTCCCACCACTCTTCGGATGCCAGGCCGAGCCGGTCACCGTCTCGCCCTTGCGCGGCCGCGCGGGGCCGAAAACCGCGATATCGTAGTGCAGGCTGCCGAAGACGGTGACGCGGGGAGAAGATGTCATGGAAGTCTATCTTTTCGCTTGGAGCTGACGGCCGACATGGTCTGCTTGAGGTTGCGTTCGGCCGCGCGGTAGTCCCGCTGGGCGACGGCGACGAAAATTGCGTCGAGAATGTTGAGCTGGGCGATGCGCGCCGCGGCGTTTTCCCCCATCAATGGCGATCCCTGCGCGGTCGAACAGAGCACGATGTCTGCAGCCTGCGCCAGCGCCGACCCGCCGTAATTGGTTATCGCAATGGTGCTGGCGCCGTTGCGGCGAGCAAGCTGGATGGCCTCGATGACGGCCGTTGTATTGCCGGAATGGGAAAAGCCGACCGCTATGTCCCCTTCCTTGAGCAGCGAAGCCGACATCAGCATCATATGGCTATCGTCGAAGACATTGGCCCGCACGCCGATGCGCAAAAACTTGTGGGAAACATCTCGGGCAATCTGGGCCGAGCCACCAACGCCGTAAAGATCGCGCTGGCTTCCTCCGTGGATCAGATCGGCCGCCCTGTCGAACGCGGCCATATCCAGAATTGCGAGCGTTTCCTCCAGCGCATGGATCGAGGTGCGGAACACCTTCTGGACGATCTCCTGAGACGTATCGTCCACCGAAAGTTCCCTGTGCATTTCGGCCGTCGGCTGGCTGTTGTACTGGCTGACGGCGGCGCGGAAATCGCGGTATCCGGCAAAACCGAGCTTCTTGGTGATCTTGACCACCATGGCCTCGGAAACGCCGGCCTCCACCGCGATCTTTTTCAACGACGTCTCGTCGTTGAAATCGCGCAGACCGAAAACCGTATCCACCACTTTTGCTTCGAGCGGGGTCAGCAGCGGCATCATCATCCGGATGCGCGGGCCGACCGCCTTCATGTCGAAGCTTTCCGTATTCATCCCCGTCCCCTCGTTGCACGATCGATCATCATGGCGACGAGGATTATAAGACCTGTTGCGAGAAGTTGGTAGAACGCCTGCACATTCATCAACGTCAGACCGTTGCGCATGGTCCCGAGGATGATGGCGCCGAGAATGGTGCCGACGATGCTGCCTTTGCCGCCCATCAGCGAGGCTCCGCCAATCGCCGCCGCGGCGATAGCGTCGAGTTCCCAGAGGTTGCCGAGAATAGGCTCGGCAGCACCCAGCCGTCCGATGAGGATGAGTGATGCGAGCGCCGCGAGGCCACCCGAGATGACGTAGGCCGTGATCTTGGTGCGGGCGATCGGGACGCCTGCGACATAGGCCGCTTCCTCGTTACCGCCGACCGCCATCAGATACTCACCGATCGGCGTCTTGGTCAGAAGGACCCAGGCAGCAACAGCGACGACGGCCACGATGAGGATAGGCGTGGGGATGCCGAACAGGGCGCCGTTGAAGAGCGAACGGAAGCCAGGGGGAATGCCGAGAACGGGGTTGCCGCCGGTATAAATCAGCGCCAGCGCTCGGTAGGTGCTGAGCGTGCCGAGCGTGACGATGAAGGGCTGCAGGCCGACATAGGCGACGAGCACGCCATTGATGAAACCGCACAGCACGCCAATGCCGAGGCCGGCAAGGATGGCCAGCGGAATGGGCGTGCCGGCCAGCAGAAGCGTCGCGGTGATGACCGCGGAGATCGCCGCCGTCGGCCCGACCGATAGGTCGATGCCGCCGGAGATGATGACGAGCGTCATGCCAAGCGCGAGGCAGGCATTGATGCTCGACTGCTGGAGGATGTTGATGAGGTTTCGCTCGGACAGGAAGCCGGGAACGAGCGTCGCGAAGACGGCGATGATGACGACGAGGCCGATCAGCGTGCCGGCATCGCGTAGCGAGAAGGAGAAACGGCCAAAGCCCGATGCGGTCTTTTCGGCCGGAGCGGCAGCAGAGGTGGTCATGGCAGCATCCTATTCGTCTTCTTCAGCGTTCGAGAAGATCTTGTGAAGGTCTTGGAATGATGTGTCAGGCAGCCGGAGCGGTCTCATGCACGCCGGGTATGGCGTGAGCGACGATCGCGCTCTCGCTCAGACCCTCGCGCGGAAGTTCTGCAGCAATCTGTCCGTCGCGCATGACGAGCACGCGGTCCGACAGGCGGATGACCTCCGGGAGTTCGGAGGAAACGACGACGATCGAGCGGCCCTCCGCGGCCAGCGCCTCGATCAGGTGATAGATTTCCGATTTCGCGCCGACGTCGATGCCACGTGTGGGCTCGTCGAAGAGCAGGACCTCCGAGCGCGCTGCGAGCCAGCGGGCGATGATAGCTTTCTGCTGATTGCCACCGCTGAACAGTCGGATCGGCCGATCAAGCAGGAACGGGCGCAGATTGACGCGCCTCAGGAGGTCGCTTGCGGTCGTCCTGACCTTTCCCTTCGCGATGAAACCGCTGCGGGAAAAGGCTGGAAGCGAGGCTAGCGCCATATTCAGCGTTACGGAGCGGCCGGGGACGATGCCGTCTCGTTTGCGCTCTTCCGGCACGAGGCCGATGCCTGCTGCAATCGCATCGCGCGGGTTGGCAAGCGTGACCGGCTTGCCGTCGATCTCGACGCTGCCGGTAGAGATGCGATCGACACCGGCGAGAAGACGCAGGAGTTCCGTGCGTCCCGAACCCACGAGGCCGGCAATCCCGACAACCTCGCCCTTGCGAACGCTGAAGGAGACGTCACGGATCTTTGGCGAGGTGAGGTTCTTCGCCTGCAACTTTACGGTCGAGGTGGCATGCGAGATATGAGCGTCCTGCATCAGTTCGCGCCCGACCATCATGGTGATCACGTCGCTGTGCGAGACCCTGGAAAGATCGACCACGTCGATGAGGCGGCCGTCGCGCATGATGCTGGCGCGCTGGCAGATGCGGAAGACCTCGTCCATCTTGTGGGAGACATAGACGATGGACACGCCGCTTGCAGCGAGACGTGCGATGACCTCGGCGAGCCGCTCGAACTCGCTCGGCGTCAGGCTCGACGTCGGCTCGTCCATTGCGATAATGCGCGCCTTGTCGAGAAGGGCACGGCCGATTTCGACGATCTGACGCTGCGCGACTTTCAGCGACGAGATGGGCGCACCCGGATCGATACCCGGGTCCAGCATGGACAAGGCTTCGGCAGCGCGACGCTCCTGCTCGCGCCGGGCGACCAGCAGACCGCCAGCTTTGGTTACGGAATGACCGAGGAACATATTCTGCGCGACGGAGAGGTGCGGAACCTGCTGTAGCTCCTGATGAATCATCGCGATGCCGGCAAGGCGAGCATCCATCGGCTTCCTGAACGCGACAGGCTTTTCATCGACCAGAACCGTGCCTGACGTGGGCTTGAAGACGCCGGAGAGGATGCGCAGAAGGGTCGATTTCCCCGCACCGTTCTCGCCGAGCAGGCCGTGAATCTCTCCAGGCTGAACATCGAACGACACATCCGACAGAGCCTTTACGCCCGGGAACGCCTTGGTGATCCCCTGGAAACGCAATCTTGCATCGGTGCTCATCGATTTCTCCTGCCTTTCGCGAAAGAAGCGCCGGCTGAAGGCCGGCGCCCCATGTCGGCTTGCTTATTTCGCAGCCTTGGCGTCTTCCATGAGAACCTTGCGCACATCGACGCCCTCGCCCTGATATCGGGCCAGATTGTCAGCCGTGATCAAAGCCTGAGGGGTTGCAACGACGCGCGGCAGCTTCTGCCCGGCGACCAGCCGGAGCGCGGTTTCCAGTGCGACTTCGCCGGTCAGGACGGGGAAGCTATCGACTGTGCCTGTCAGTTCGCCGGCCTTGATCGACGCGTAGGCGTCCGAGATGCCATCGGTCCCGAACACGGCAACCTTGTCCTGCAGACCGGCTGACTTCACGGCCTCGACGATGCCGAGCGCCATGCCGTCATTGTTGGCGTAGAAGCCGACGAGATCCGGATGCTGGTTGAGGATATTGGTCGCGGCGTCGTAGGAGGTTTGGCGGTCCCAGTTGCCGGGCACGCTGGCGACGACCTCGAACTTGCCGTTCTCCGTGACGGTCGATTTGAAGCCGTCGGTGCGCTGCACGGCCGCGTAGACGCCGGCCTGACCTTCGACGATGGCGACCTTGCCGCCCTGCGGACGGTTCTCGATGAACCATTTGGCGACGCGAACGCCGTTGTCGCGCTGGACGTTGCCGACATAGTGCTCGGCCTGCGGAATGACGGCGTCGTTGACGTTCACGACGGGGATATTTGCCGCCTTTGCCTGTTCCATGACCGGCTGCAGATTGGCGTCCGTCTGGGGCGAGACGAGCAGGACGTTGTAGCCTTGCGTGATCATGCCTTCGGCAATCGTCAGCTGACCGAGCTGATCGCCCTCGCTCTGCGCCGCCTGATAGGCGACAGGTACGTTGTGCGTCTTACCGAACGCTTCATAGCCCTGACCGAGCGAGCGCCAGTATTCGTTCGTCAGCGTCTTGGAAACTGCCCCGGCCTTCGTGCCCTCGGGGATCGCAGGGAATGCGCCGAATTTTGCTTCGAGCTGCGACCAGTCCAGACGATCTTTTTCGGTATCCGAATTCAGAGGCGCAAGGTCCTGCGCGAAAGCTGCGCCGAACATCAGACTGGCGGCAAAGCCGGCAGCGATCGTGGTCTTCAGAAATGTCTTCATGATTTTTCCTCCCGAGTTTGGCCGTCCGGCATGCGCTGCGGCATGCCGGTCCGTATTTTGACTATTGGCAAGCGCATGCGGCATCAGTTGCCGAGCATGAGTTCCTGAACGACAGCCTGCGCGGAGACGGCGTCCTGGCGATCAATCGCGCCGGAAAGGCGATTGTCCTGTTCGAGGCGATCAACGACCTTCAGCATGCGCTTGACGGTCTGAATGTTCACCTCGCATTCGTGAACCGGATCGAGACCGGTCATATCGGGGAACGTATCGAAGTAGATGGCGCCATCGTAGCCGTCGCGGCGGATCTGGCGAAGCAACTCGATCGTCTGCTGTGGATGGACGGAGCCGACCATCAACCCGTCGTCGCGCTTGGCATATCCATCGTTGAGGTGCACGCCGAGGACACGGCTGTAGCGGGCAATCAGCGCCGCGGCAAAGGCAGGCTGCTCGTCTGCATAGAGAACATGGGCGAAATCGAGCGTCACGCCGAGGTTCGGCAGGCCGACATCCTTGATGGCCAGCAACGTCGTCGCGCAATCGGGCATAAGGCTATAGGAACGGGGCTCATTCGGCTTGTACTCGATGCTGATCAGGCACTCCGGATCATGCTCGCAAACTTCACGAATTCCGTCTATTTCGTGTTGCCATAGCGTCGCATAGTCCGCCTGGAATGCGTAATCGAAGCCGTCCTGACCAAGCCACAGCGTCATCAGCTTGGCGCCGGCTTCGCGCGTGGCATCGATACCCTTCTTCGTCAGCTCGATGGCTTCGCGGCGGACAGCAACGTCCGGGTTTGTGAAGGCTCCGATCTTGAAGGAGGGATTCGTATAGTAACGCATGGCAAAGCCATTGACGGCGAGACCTAGATCATTGATCCGACGCGCCAATTCCGCCGGCTTGTCAGCACCGTGATCGGGGTAGTTCAGATCGAGATCCGTGAGACCCTCGACCTTGGCAGCGCGTGCAACCATCTGCATGACGCTCGGCTTACCCACCAGATCCGGCCATTCGGCCTGTGGGCGCGAGGCGAAGGAATTCAGGCGGGTCGCAAATTTGAGATCGGTCACAGCAGGTGCTCACTTCGTTGGTTCGTGAGCTAACTTCACATTAATATATCTATCTGTAAAGTGAGAACCTGTTGTGCGTCGCACCAAATCGACACTGCCCGAGGTAAATCGACGTTAGGCGTATCGTGTCATCGCGACACAGCACGGTGCAGACGTCGGCCGTGCAGTTTCCTGACGGCCGACGTTTTTGAAAACGAAACTGGCGCGGCTATGTGCCTTCCGGCGGAATCACGCCCTTGGTAAACAGGAAGCAGCCGTAAAAGCGGGTTTCGCCTGTCGAGATGACGCAATAGGCTTTCTTCGCCAGATCGTAGAAGGCGAAACGCTCGATTCCGTACATCGGGCAGGCTTTGCCCTCCGCACGGTCGATCTCCGCCTGAACTTCGCGCTGCACGTCCGGCTGTTCGTCCGGTGCGCCCATCACTTCCATGCGGCCAGCGGAGTTCTGCAGTGGCGTGTCCAGCGGCAGAACCGACAAGATCGCGGCGATAGCCTGCGGCGCGCTGAGATTGGCCATCGCTAGCGGCCGTCCGATCACAGTCTGTCGTCCGACGCTATCGGTTGGAAAGTTCGTGTCCGATACCACGAGCGTGTCGCCATGCCCCATGGACCGAAGAGCGTGCAGGACGTCGGCGCTCAGCGCCGGATGAATATTCTTGAGCAAGGAAACCTCCCATGACGTCGTCAGTGCGGCTCCTGCCGCTTTTTTGTAATCTCACTTCACGGCTCCCGCCGTAAGGCCCTTGACGATGTAACGCTCCAGGAAGATTCCGACCAGCACCAAAGGCATGATCGCGGCCGTGGCAATGGCAGCCATCGACCACCAGTTGATGCCTTGCGAGCCGGTCTGGCTCGCGACCATCACGGGCAATGTTTTCGCGTTCGAACTGGTAAGCAGGGCTGCGAAGAAATACTCGTTCCAGCAGAGGATGACCGAGAGAATGAACGCTGCCACCATGCCCGGCAACGCGATTGGCAGCACGATGCGCAGGAATGCGCCCCAGATCGAGCAGCCGTCCACAAGGGCGGCCTGCTCGAGTTCCAGCGGGATCGTGTCGAACTGGTCGCGCATGATCCAGATGACGATGGGCAGCACCATCAGCGTGTAGACGAGGATGAGGCCGACCAGCGTGTCGAGCAACATCAAATGCTTGTAGAGAACGAGGAACGGCATCGCCAGCACGACCGGCGGCAGGATGAGCTGCGACAGGAAGAAGAACGAAATATCCTTATTGCGCATCCAGAGGAATTTGTACGGGAACCGGCTGAGGCCGTAAGCCGCGAGCGAGCCGATGACGACAGCGAGGAACGAGGCGCCCGCCGAGGCAATGATGCTGTTGAAGAACCGACGTATGAACTCGTCACGCACGGTCGAGGGTGCCGAGATCGTGTCCGGCGACAGGCCGAGCGAGCGCCAGCCCTTCCAGTCGGGCGTGAAGTCTACGAAGGGAATGAGGTGCCCCTGCGTCACGTTGACGGCGGTCTTGAACGAGGTCGTGACCGTCCAGTAGATCGGAAACAGCGAGATGAACGCCCACAGGATGAGCGCGGCATAGATGAGGAGGCTCGGGGTCATGAACCGCGAGCGTCGCGACCAGAGACTTGTCCGACCTTCATCTGCCGACGGTGTGTAAGGGATGCTTGCCATGGCCGGGCCTCAGTTTGAACGCTGCATCCAGCGGCTCGCCCCTTTGAGGATGAGCGCGACGAAGATGATGATGACGACGAGGTAGAATTCGGCGAGCATGGTGCCGTAACCGACATTCGACCGGTCTCGATACTCGCGAAAGATGAAACTCGACACGGTATCGGTCGCGCCGCCCGGCCCGCCGGCCGTGACGTTGATGACGATATCGGCGAGCTTGAGCTGGAAGATGATGCGCAGGATGACGACGGTCATGCTGACCGGCAGCATCAGCGGAAAGGTGATTTCCTTGAAACTCTGCCAGCCCGAAGCCCCATCCACCTTGGCTGCCTCTTTGACCTCGGCGGGCAAGGCCTGAAGCCCGGCCAGCAGGAGGATCATCATGAAGGGGATCGACACCCAGGCATCCATCGCCATGATGGAGGTCCGCGCCAGCCAGGGTGTCGAGAAGAAAGCGGGGTTGTCCCATCCGAGATGGCGGGCGAGCGTTGCCGCCGGGCCGAAGCGATACTCCATCAGCGACTTGCCGATCATCCAGCTGACAGCCACGGGGCTGAGCATGAGCGGCAGAAGAAAAGCGACGCGGAAGAATTTGCGGGCGCGGATCTCGGCGTTCAGCAACAGTGCGAGGCCGAAAGCGATGGCATATTGCACAAGCACCGCCGCCACATAGTACACCATATTGAGAAGCGCGTTCCAGAAGTAGACGTCGGCAGACAGGGTTCGCAGATTGTCGAGCCCGTTGAACCTCCGCCCGGCAGAGGCACTGAGGTTCCAGTCTGTAAAGGCGATGTAGAGGCCGAAGACGGTTGGAAAAACCACCATGGCGACAGTGAAAAGCACGGCCGGCAGCACGAAGGCCGCCCTCTGCCCATCTTCGCCGCGGATCAGAATTTGCGCCGCGCACAGCGCGGCCGCCCAGACAATATAGGCAAACAGGAGTGGACGCCAGCTGACGAGACCAATGGAGGTCACGCCAGCTGCTTCGAGCAGCTGCAGCAGGAGCACCGCAAAGAGGAGAACCGTCGCAGCCGCGAAAAGCATTCGGCCGCGCCGGGCGGAAATTGCTTGAAGGTCCGCACGCTCGGTAGCGATCGAGTTCGGCGGCGTGCCGGCAGGCAGTGTAATATGGGACATCGGCAAACCTTTGGGCACAGCGCTTCGTGCACGAATGAGAGAGCCAGGCGGTGCGACGGCGCCGCCTGGCCTTTCCGGTCAGGCTCCGAGAGACGCCTTGTAGAGCGCGATCTGCTTGTCGCGGCCGAGCTGGTCCGTGATCTTCTCCCAGGCGCTCGCGATGGCATCTGCACCGGCTTGCGCCGTTGCCTGTCCTGCAAACACCTTGGCCAGTTCGTCTTCCGCCACACTGTAATATTGGAAGATACCGGGAATGCGCGGCTCGATCGCAGCATTCGGATGGTTGTAGGAGTTCGACTGCGAGGAGAGGTAGCTCGTGATGAATGCCTCGTCGTAACCGGCAGACACCCATTCCTTGATGTCGAACTGGCTCTTGCGATAGCACTGAAAACCGGACGGGTAAGCGGCCGTCCATAGTGCAAGGTCCTTGCCGCCGAGATGCGCGGCAGCGCTCCACGCCGCCTTTTTCTTCTTCTCGTCGCTATCGACGCGAGCCATGACGTAAACGCCCCAGCCGAGATACGCCATGTTCGGCGCGTGGTTCGGGCCGCTCGCGAGCTTCTCCCACTGTCCCGTCTTCGCGTTGTAGACATCGTCGGAACCCGGCAGGATATCGAAGCCGATCGTATCGCCGACGACCGAGCTGTCGCTTGTGCGCGCGCTTGCGCCAACATCGCCCCACCATGAGACCATGGAGCCGGTGCCGGCAAGAAACTGCTGGAAGGCGGTCGTGCCCGGATCGGCATTCAGCTGGTCGCCCGCCTCTGACGGAAGCGCATCGATAACGTCCTGAATGGCGCGAACCCAGGCGGGGTTGTTGATGCGTGGCTTCATCGTGTCGACGTCGAATAGCCAGGCTTTATCATCCGGGTGCTTGGCATAGGCCGTGGCACGGCTTCCCAGGAAGTAGAAGCCGAAACCGCCCCACGCCTTCGGCGCGTCGAGGTAACCCACCGCTTCCATTCCGCCAACAGTCTTGCCCTTGAGGAACTTCGTGACCTCCTGAACCTTCTGCCAGGTTTTCGGCACGCTCCACTCGCCCTCATGACCCTCGTCTTTCCAGGCCTTTGCGAGAGCGGCATCGGTGAAATAGTCGGTCCGGTAGTTGAAGTTGTGGCAGTCTCCATCCACCGAGATCCGGTAGGTCTTGCCCTCCCAGGTCCCAACCGGCGCCTTCAGGTAGTCGACGTAGTCGTCCATGTCGATCTGGGCCTTGACCCAGTCGGGCATCTCGGAGGCAAGCCCCTTGCCACAAACGTCGCCCTCGAACGGGGCACCCATCTCCAACAGGTCGAAATCGACCGTGCCGGTGGCAATGGCCTGCTGCAGGCGCGGGTTATAGTCGGCCTGCGCAAGATCGATCCACGTGATCTTCGCGCCGGTATAGTCTTCCCAGGGCTTCAGGAAGCCGCGGAAGAGGACATTGTGAAGGTTCTGGTTGTTCAGACCCATGAACGAGAGCTCAACGCCGGCGAACTCGCCCTCCGTCACGCTCTTATTCGTGGCTTCCAGGCACAATTCACCGACCTTTTGCCAGTCGGCATCCGTGGGCGAGCCTTTGCCGACACCGGGGATCTGCAGCAGCTGGCCGCGGAACGATGCATCCTGCGCGAACACCGTACCGAGGCCGCCCAGACCATCCAGCATCGTGCTGGCCGCCGCGACCGCCCCGAGACTGGCACCTGTTTTCAGGATGGCGCGTCGGCTCAGGCCGATCGCCATCATTCGTTCGAAATCGCTGACTTTCATTATGGTCTCCTCCCATGTGAAGATGTCGCCACGTTGCGTGGCATTCCGGCGCCCCTCCCCAGGCGCGCCGCTTGTCTCGCGATCAGCCGAGACGCAGACCCGACGCGCCGTCGAAAAGGTGCACCAGCGCCGGGTTCGGCGTCATCGTGATCGTCTGGTCCGTGGCGCCCTCTACCCGGTCGCGAAAGACGCCGATGATCTTCTGCTGTCCCAGCCGGGCAAAGACCTGCGTTTCCGAACCTGTGGATTCGATCACCGAGATCTTGGCCTCCACCGTGCCGCCGAGCGTAAAATGCTCCGGCCGGATGCCGTAGTAGGCGGGCTGCCCATCCGAACCTGACGGTGCCCTCGTCATCGGCAGCATGATCCCGTCGTCCGTCTCGAAGCTCGGAGTAGCACCCGCCCGGATATGGCCTTTGATGAGGTTCATCGAGGGAGAACCGATAAAGCCGGCGACGAAGGTATTGGCCGGCCAGTCGTACAGTTCGAGCGGCGAGCCGATCTGCTCCACGCGCCCGTCGCGCAGCACCACGATCCGGTCCGCCATAGTCATGGCTTCCACCTGATCGTGTGTCACGTAGATCATGGTCGTGGCCAGCCGCCGCTGCAACTCCTTGATTTCGGCGCGCATCTGCACGCGCAGCTTGGCATCGAGGTTCGAGAGCGGCTCGTCGAAGAGGAAAACCTTGGGATCACGTACAATAGCCCGCCCCATGGCAACGCGTTGCCGCTGACCGCCCGAAAGCTGGCGGGGATAACGCGCAAGGTAAGGCACGAGATCGAGGATCTCCGCAGCCTTGCGCACGCGACCCTCTATCGTCGCCTTATCGTCTCCGCGCATCTTCAGGGCGAAGCCCATATTGTCGGCAACGGTCTTGTGTGGATAGAGCGCATAGCTCTGGAAAACCATGGCGATATCGCGATCCTTTGGCGGAAGGTCGTTGACCACCTTGCCGTTGATGCGAATGTCGCCCGAGGATATCGGCTCGAGGCCAGCCACCATGCGCAGCAGCGTGGATTTCCCACAGCCGGACGGGCCGACGAGGACCACGAACTCCCCATCTGGAATATCCACGGACACACCATGGATCACGGCAAGGCTGCCATAGGCCTTGCCGACGTTTTCAATGTTCATCGATGCCAAAGGGGGCCTCCTACCCGCTCCCGCTGTGCACTCCCTCACAGCCCCGGCGCCAGAGACGCCGTTGATTAACAACTTCACACATATCTACAATCTTGTAAATTGTTATTCGCTCAGTGAGCTTAAGTTTGTTGGCCTTGATGTTTATGTAGCGCGATAGAGCTGAACCTGATGGAAGAACGTCCGATTTCACACTGTATTCTGAAAGAGGGGACTGGACGCATCACAGAACGTAGTAGCAATGTGAAGTTTTAGCGGAGGAGGAGATATCATGCTCAAAGGAATCGACCCGGTTATTCACGCCGATCTCATGCATGCCATGATGCGAATGGGCCATGGTGACGACCTCGTGTTGTGCGACGTCAATCACCCTGCCGCCACCATTGCGGCACACACAACCTATGGCAGCGTGCTGGACGTCTCAGGCTGCGGACTGACGGAGGCCGCGCGCGCTGTCCTCACGGTGTTTCCGCTCGATACCTTCGTCGAAAAACCCGTCACTCGTATGCAGGTGGTTGGCGATCCCGGCGCGCGGATGCCAATCTTCGACGCCATGCAGACTGTGGTCGATGCGTCGCAGGGACGCGCCGTACCAATGGACGCGCTAGAGCGCTTCGCGTTTTACGAGGCAGCCAAGCGATCTTTCGTGATTGTCCGGACCGCCGATCCGGGGCCCTACGGCTGCTTCATCTTCAAGAAGGGTGTGATCTAAATCTTTAGTCCGGCATTTGAAAGATCGGATCGAGCCCTGAATCGTTCTTCGGGATGCCGCAGATGTATCCATACGGCGTGAGGTGTAAATCGGCTCGGAACGATTCCACGCCGAAACGCAGGCAGAATGAAGCTATCACGTTTTGGATCGGCATCTTCGATCCCGTCACCTCGGTCGCAGCGTTGACAGTTGCTGAAGCATTAAAGACTTTCGAAATGCGCAAGTATGTCCGCTTCGGAGACGACGTCGGCGTACTTTGCGTTCATGTCGAAGAGATTCGCCTCATGTGGTGCAGGATGGCGATCACCGCAGGCGTCGCGGACCACGGTCGTAATGAAGCCGTGCGACATAGCATCGACGCAAGAGGCGCGCACGCAGCCGCTGGTGGTCAGTCCGGTGAGAACGACATTATCGACGCCCATGGAGGTCAATAGAGGTGCGAGCGAGGTGCCGAAGAACGCGCTTGGATACTGCTTGGTGATGACAAATTCGTCGGCCTCGGGTGCGAGCCCCTCTGGCCAGCGGCCGAGCGGATTTCCTGCGGTGAAGCAGGCGAGCGGTTTGGCTTTCTGAAAGAACCGGCCCCCATCCGCACCACTCGGATGAAGGACCACCCCCGTCAGAATGACGGGAATGCCTTTTGATCGAGCGGCCGCACGAATACGCAATGCGCTTGCGAGCGCCGCATCGACCCCTGCATAAAGCGGGCTTTCCGGTTCGAAATAGGCCTGGACGAAATCGACCAACACCAGCGCCGGTTTTCGACCGAAGCCAATCCGGTTGTCGTAAGCCTTGCGGTAGTTTTCCAGCAGTTCATCGGCGGACATGTCTTTTCCCTAAAAGCTTGAGAGACTGATCAGGAGCGGGGCGATCCGCCGACCGGCTTCGAGAAGCGCCACGTCATCGAAGCGCATCGAAATGGCGGTAACGCCGACTGGCATGGAAACGTCGCGCAAGCCGCTGACCGGCAGATTGAGGCAAGGAACGCCGAGGGCCGTCCACATGGCATTGAAAATCGGATCTCCCGGCTTGCGGCCGACAGGCGCAACGCCCGGCGCGCTCGGGACAAGGATGAGATCGAACCCGCTCGCGATCTCATCGAACATTTGCTGCCCCTGTGCGATGGCGTGATAGGCTGCGTTGAGATCTGCAAGCGCGTGATTGTCCCGGTTTTCGACAAGACGATGGAAGTCATCGTGCAACGCCGTACCATGGGTTCGGGCAAGGGCTCGAAACGCCTGTGCACCCTCCCGGCGCAAAATGGTCCGATGTTGAAGGTCCAGCGCATGGAAAGCGGTTGGAAGCTCAAGCCGTTTGACGCGATGTCCCGCTGCAACCAGTCTTTTTTCCGCGGTATCGAGCGCGTGCAGCGCCTCTTTGTCGAGCGCACCCGCATGCGGTCCTGCCGTCACGCCGATCATCAGATCTGCGTTCGGTAACGGCGCGCGAAGGCGTTCCGTGATGCCATAGACCCCTGCCAAAAGCTGGAGATCGGCAACCGAGCGAGCCATCCACCCGACCGTGTCGAAGCTGATGGAATAGACCTTTACACCCTCGCGGCTGATAAGATGGGCGCTCGGCTTGAACCCGTAAATGCCGCAAAATGCAGCTGGGCGGATGGTGGAGCCACCCGTCTGGGTCGCGAGTGCTACGGGAACGTGAAAATCGGCCACCGCTGCTGCCGAGCCCGCGGACGAACCGCCGGACGTGCGCGTCAGATCATGTGGGTTGCCGGTCGCAGCGTTACGACCTGCCGCCGCGAACTCAGTGGTGTCGGTCTTGCCGAGCAGAACCACGCCCTCTGCCCGCACCAACGCAACGGCCGCGGCATCGGCTGCGGGACGGAACCCTTGATAGAGCGACGAATTGTGCGTCGTCGGCATGTCGATCGTGTCGAACACATCTTTCACGCCGAGCGGCAGCCCGTGCAGGCGCCCCCGTTGATCGGCCGGCAGCGCATCGAGGCGGTCGGCTTGCGCAAGCGCATCGGCGTTCAGCCACAACCAGGCACGCACATCGTCATCCCGCGCCGAAATCCGCAAAAGGCAGCTTTCGATCAAGGCCCGGACCGTGATCCTGCCGCAGGAGATCGCGGCAAGCATCTCGGATGCCGTCCATTCGTGGACGGCTTTCATGCGTGTGCCGCCAGCCGCGGCGGCAGCGCCGTGTGATGCTCCGTCACGGCTTGGAAGGCGATACCGGCCCGCAGGCACAGCGTGTCGCTCATCGGCCGACCGACGATCTGGATGCCGGTCGGAAGGCCGTTTCGCGCAAAACCCGAGGGCAGCATCAGCGCCGGGAAGCCGGTGAGATTGAAAAGCATGGTGTTGCGGGAGATGATATCCTGGAAGGCAATGGACCGGCCATCCACATCCACGGTCAGCGTATCGAGCAGCCCGGCCCCGCCGCCAATACCTGGTGTGATCATGAGATCGACATTGGCCATCGCCGCTGCCACCGTCTCCTGCGCCTGATGTCGCATCTGCAGCGCGCGCCCATACTCCGATGCGCGGATCTGCATGCCCTGCCGCAAGCGGTGGATGAGACCCGCATCGAACAGTGCTGCCTGGTCGATCCGCTCCTCGTGATAGGTTGCAAGTTCGGATAGGAGGATGGTCCAACCCGCTTTGTGCAACGGCTCGACGTCGATGCTCGGCAGGGTCACGAGCGTGCAGCCAAGGCTCTCCAGAACACGCAGTGCCGTGCGCCAATTGGCGAGAACCTCGGACGATACCTGATCCGTAAACCAGCCATCGGGAACGCCGATGCGCAGACCGGCGATATCGGGCTCAGCGGAGACGAGGGCGGCGCAGTCCGCGACAAGACCGGCATCGAAAGCGGCTGTCATGAAGGGAAAGCTCGCGGCGATGTCCGCTGCACTTCTCGCCATGGGTCCGACATGATCGAGCGTCCAGGAGAGTGGCGCGACGCCTTTGCGTGACACCCGCTCGCGGCTGGGTTTGAGGCCAGTCGTGCCGCACCAGCAGGACGGCACCCGGATCGATCCGCCGGTATCCGTACCGAGGGCAAGCGGCACGAGGCGCGCGGCAAGGGCAGCACCAGAACCGGTCGAGGAGCCTCCCGTCCAGCGGGTCGCTTCCCAAGGATTGCCGACGCTGCCATAGCGCGGACCGAAGGGAGAGCCGGTCGCAAATTCGGTCGTGGCGGTCATGACGAAGGGAATGGCACCCGCCGCGCGCAAGGATGCGACCACATCTGCATCCGTCCTTGCGATTCTGTCGCCTGTGAAGAGCGAGCCCGACGTCACCGGCGTCTGAGCCACGTCGATGATGTCCTTGATGCCGAAAGGAATGCCTTCGAGCGGTCTGGCTGTGCCGACGTGCCAGCGCAGCGTGCTTTCCGCTGCCGCCTCTTGCGCTCGCGCAACGGGACCGAGGATCGCATCGCGTCCAGATGGATCATTGTCCATCGCGATTCGCAGTGCAGACAGCACGTCCGTCGGTGTGGTCTTGCCGTTGGCATAGGCGCGCAGGAGATCGCCCACACCCATATGCCGAATTCGAACATCGTCTGAAACCGAACCGCCTGCGGCGACCCGGTCCCCATCCTTCTCGACGATGAGCCGGTCCTGCCCGGGTAGAGGCGAAGACACCGGCGCTGAGCGGAAGGGAGCGTCTGCGAGCGTCGGATCCCGTAGGACTGCGGGATCGAGAGGTTCCAGCGTCGACATCGGCGGAGCGACAGCCGTGCGGATCATTCCGCGGCGATGGCCGTCGCGGTCGCACGCGTCTGCATCAGAGGCTGAATCCGTTGACCAAAGTGGTCGAGACCGACGAGGAAATCGTCGAAGGTCAGCATGATGCCCTTGGTGCCGGGCACGGCGCCGGCTTCGTCGAGCATTTGCGCCACGCTGGCATAGGAGCCGACGAGGGTGCCCATGTTGAAGTTGACGGCGCCTTCGGGAAGATTGATGTGCTTGGCCGTCGAGTTCGGGTCCGCCGTCTGGTCCCGGCCGCCCTGGTCCGCCATCCAGGCAAGGGCGTCCACGTCGGCACCGGCGCGGTATTTTTCCCACTTCGCCTTGGCGAGCTCGTCCGTTTCATCGGCGATGACCATGAAGAGCACGTAGGCGCCCACATCGCGGCCGGTCTTTGCCGCCGCCTCGACCAAGGTCGTGTTGTTCGGCGCATAGGCTTTCGGCGTATTGATCCCAGCGCCCATGACGAAGTTGTAATCGGCATATTCAGCGGCAAATGCCATGCCGCGGGGGCTCTGCCCCGCCGCGACGATCTCGATTTTCCCCTGCGGCGACGGCTTCATCCGGCAGTCGTTCATGGTGAAATGCTTGCCGGAGAATGTGCATTCGCCGGTCTCCCACAGGTCCTTCATGATGTGGACATATTCGCTGGCGTAGTCGTAGCGATAGCCGAAATAGGCATCCCCCGGCCACATGCCCATCTGGTCGTATTCGGCCATCTGCCAGCCGGAGACGATGTTGATGCCGAAGCGGCCCGGCGCCACGCTGTCGATCGTGCTCGCCATGCGGGCGACGAGCGCGGGCGGCAAGGTAAGGACAGCCGTCGAGGCGAAGAGCTTGATCTTGCTGGTGACTGCGGCAAGGCTGGCCATGAGCGTGAAGGATTCGAGATTGTAGTCCCAGAACTCGGCCTTGCCGCCGAAACCGCGCAGCTTGATCATCGACAGGGCGAAATCGAGCCCGTAGGACTCCGCCTTCTGCACCACCTGCTTGTTGAGCTCGAAGCTCGGCATGTATTGCGGCGATTCCGTCGAAATCAGCCAGCCATTATTTCCAATCGGAATGAAGACGCCAATGTCCATGGAGATACTCCTTTGCAGGATCGAGGGAGGCAGGAGACGTGCATTATGTACGCACTAATGCAAAATTCGAGAGGCCTGTCCAGCGCAAAATTGCTGTATATTTATGCGTGATTATTCTTTAGGCAATGCATCTCGGCATTGCCGCGGCGCTGGTCAACGCCGTCGCTTCCGCGCAGGAAGAGACGATCATCGGAACGGATGGCGGAAATTTGCTCATGGAAGGAGAGGCCGCTGGACGCACCTGTGCGGCATCGCCGGCATGCGCTGCGGCCGGTCAGCTTCCGGCGCGCAACGTCGTCGAATAGGTGAACCGGTCGGCGGGCAGAATCTGGAAGGCGTATTCGATCAGGCGGCGGCCGGCGCTGAAATAGCGGCGGGTCACCTGAAGGGCGAGATCGCCGGCCTTGCTGTCGATCTGCACCGCGATCTCGGCCGTCAGGATGATCGGCTTAATGTCCTGCTGGATTTCCTGGATCTTCTCGCCGGTATAGTCCTCGATCAGATGGAAGATCGCGGATTTTGCGACGTTGAGGTCGCGCACGGCCGGGGCCAGGCGCATATCGACATAGACCTCGTTCCACGAGTAAGGCTTATGCCGCGTCGCCGGGTAGCGCACCCCACTCATGTGGAGGAACTTGCGCCCGGGCCGGCAGCCGAGTTCGACCGCAAGGCGCCCTTGCGCGGATATCTCTTCCTTGTGGGTAATGACGAACTCCGTCTGGCTGGCAATCTCGAACAGCTCGGACCGCGAATGCGCGATGAAGCGCTTCCCGTCGAAGTTGGACCCCGCCTCCACGCGCGTACCGACACCCTTGCGGGCCGAAAGCTGTCCGTTCGCACGCAATGTACCGATGGCCTGGCGGACGGTCTGCCGGCTCACGCCCAGGGAAGCCGCCAGCTCATTTTCCGTCGGCAGAAGCGAGCCGACCGGAAATTCGCCCCGCCGGATGCGCGCCTCGAGATGGTGAGCCACTTGCATGTAGAGCGGCGCCGTGACGAGTTCGGGCCTCCAGTCCGCGGCATCGACCACAACCCTCGTCGGTTCGCCCTCACCCAGTGTCGCCATCGGCGCTTTGCCCATCCGTCTCGCTCGCATCCCGCTCAACGTCTTCTTCACCCGTTTTCACCACGAGAGGCAAACGAAATCCAGCATAGCGAAAAGGGTAACGTCCTCGTTGCCGAGAAGGGGGAAATCAATTAGTACGGACATATACAATTTGCATGCGTCACCATTCTCGTCGAAAGTCCCTCCATGTCCGACATGCTAGCAGAAGAGGCCGAGCCGCAGCGCGCCTCGTCCCTCCTTCAAACGCTCACCGTTGCCACCCTCGTGCAAATTGTCGCCACGGCCAGCGTGCTTGTCCTGACCGCAATCGCGCCGCTTGTCGCGCTCGATCTCGGCATCGGCGCGCACTGGATCGGCTACCAGATCAGCCTCATCTACGCCTCCGGCATGATCTCCTCAGCCGTCGCCGGCACACTGGTCCAGCGCTTCGGACCGGTGCGGATCGAACAGGCGGCGCTTGGCTGCTTCAGCTTCGGCTGCATCGGCATCGCCACCGCCATGATTGGCCTGATCGTGATCGGCTCGCTGTTGATCGGCATCGGCTACGGGCTCAACAACCCCGCAGCGTCCGAAATGCTGAGCCGCGTAACCCCGCCCGCACGCCGCAACATCGTCTTCTCGCTGAAGCAGAGCGGCGTCCCGCTCGGCGGCATTCTGGCCAGCTTCCTCTTTCCCTATCTTTCCGCCAGACTCGGCTGGCATACGGCGCTCCTCGTCGGCGCAGCATTGCCTTTCCTCGTCTCCCTGCTGATGATGGCGACGCATGCGGCGGAACCTGTCGCACGCCGCACGCCCACCTCGTTTCGCCGCGGCTTCCTCGACGAGCAGACGATCATCTGGAGAAGCCCGAAACTGAGGGCGCTGAGCGCGCTCGGCTTTGCCTATTCCGCAATGCAGCTGTCGATCTCCGCCTTTGCGGTGGTCACGCTCGTTCACGATGCCGGATGGTCGGTGCTTGCCGCCGGCTCGGTGGCAGCCGCCATGCAGTTTGCCGGTGCGTTCGGCCGCATCTTCTGGGGCGTCGTCGCCGACCGGATCGGCGGCGGCTTTCTCACGCTCGCGCTGCTCGGCCTTCTCAGCGGCCTTGGCTATGCCGGTCTCTTCTGGCTGCCGGATATGTCGGCCATTGCCCAGATAGCGCTGTTCGTCGCCATGGGCGGCGTGTCCATCGGCTGGAACGGCGTGCTCCTCGCCGAGGTCGCGCGCAACGCGCCGGATACCCGCGTCGGCGCGATCACCGGCGGCGTTCTCGTCTACACCTTCATCGGCGTCATTGTAGGCCCGTCGAGCTTTGCCATGCTCTACGCCCTGATCGGCCATTACGGCGCGAGCTTCCTCACCTTCTCGCTGTTCGGCTTCAGCGGCATGCTGTTGGCCTGGCAGGCCCACCGTGCTTCCAACTGACCGAATGATCTTGAAAAGTACGGACAAACGGGTCTTTCCTTCGGTGGGAAGGCGGGTTTTTTGCGTTCCAGTCTTTACCCATCCAACACGCCGTCTGACCAAGGAAAGAGCGTTCTGCCTGACCGTCAAGCAGATTTGCATAGTTTATGTGCAGGAATATTTCTTGAGCAGATACGGTTGACGACGGACAGAATAAGTACGTACATTCTCATTCTAGGACTTGCGATCACGCAGACCATGGGCTCACGCTAAAGAGCTGGAAAAGGGGATACATGCATAAGCTTCTGACCGGCGCCTTTCTGGCCGCTTGCACCTATGGAATGAGTGCTCCGGCCATGGCAGATCCGATGGCGGATGCAAAGGACATCATCGCCGAGCATGAGAAGATGCCTGTCTTCGAACCGCCGGGTGAAGCCTTCGATGCGAAGGCCTGCATGAAGGACAAGAAGGTCCTGTCGATCCCGATTTCGATGACCATTCCGTTCAATGTCGAACTGCAGAAAGCGATGGCCTCGGCGGCGGCGGAGGTCGGCTTCACCTACACGACCTGGGACAACCAGCTGAAGGTCGATCAATGGATCCAGGGCGTTTCGCAGGCGATCAGCCAAAAATACGACGCGCTCGATATCGCCGGCGGCCTCAATCCTGAAGTGCTCGGCCCGCAACTCTCCGAAGCCCGCTCGGCCGGCCTCAAGATCAGCACCACGCATCTCTACGATATCACGCAGGAGCAGTTCGGTGGCGTGGACTATTCCGCCAAGGTCGATTTTTCCGGTGCCGGCAAGCTGCTTGCCGCCTGGGCCTACGTGAAGACCGGGGGCAAGCCGAATGTACTGATCGTCGGCTCATCCGATGTCCTGCCCTCCATTCCGTTCGTCAAGGCGATCCAGAGCGAGCTGACGGCCCTCTGCCCGGACTGCACGCAGAAGCATCTGGATGTACCGGTGTCGGAATGGGCGACGAAGATCCAGCCGGGCGTGCAATCGGCCCTGATCGCCGACTCCGGCATCAATTTCGTGCTGCCGATCTATGACTCCATGTCGCAGTTCGTCTTCCCCGCCCTGCGCATCACCGGGTCGGAAGGCGCGGTCAAGATCGCGAGCTTCAACGGCACACCCTTCGTTCTCGACATGCTGCGCGAGGGACAGGTGGACATGGATATCGGCGAAAGCCTCGGCTGGGCCGGCTATGCCGCTATCGACAACATCATGCGCATGATCTGCGGCCAGCCCTCCGTCGCCAAACTCAACGTGCCCCTGCTGATCTTCGACGAGAAGAACGTGAAGACGGCCGGTGTCCCCGCGAATTTCAACGATGGCTATGGCGATGCCCATCTCGGCGGCTTCCGGAAGCTGTGGAAGCTGAACTGAGAGACCGCGCCCGCCGGACCGCAACCCCAGGACGTCACCCATGCCTGAACTCGATACGCCCGCACCCGACGCAAAGAGTGGGAAAGACGTCCTTCTCCTCTCGGACATCCGCATGCGCTTCGGCAGCTATTATGCCCTTGACGGGGTAACGCTATCGATCCGCCGCGGGGAGGTGTTCGGCCTCCTCGGTCAGAACGGCTCGGGAAAATCGACGCTGATCAAGGTGCTTGCCGGCTTCCACCAGCCGGAGGCCGGCAGCCAGATCGTATTGTGGGGTGAGACGATGACCCTGCCGCTCGATCCGATGGCGATCAAGAAGCGCGGCGTCGCCTTCGTCCACCAGCATCTCAGCCTCGTGCCGTCGCTGACGGTGGTCGAGAACATGCGGGTGACGGCTCTTGGGCAGAAGACGCCCTGGCACGTTTCCTGGAAAAAGGAAGCGGCCCGCGTCGCCGCGCTCTTTGCCGAATTCGGCCTGGCCATCGACCCCTTCGCCACCGTCGCCAGCCTGCCGCCCGTCGAGCGGGCGTTCGTCGCGATCGTGCGCGCCTTCGACGACCTGCGCGCCTCCGATGCCGGCTATGGCGGCGAAGGCATTCTCGTGCTCGACGAACCGACGCCCTTCCTGCCCGCGCAGGATGTCGAGCGCCTCTTCGCCCTCATCCGTTCGATCGTGCGGACAGGCGCCTCCGTCGTCATCGTCACCCATGATATCGACGAGGTCCGGGATATCACCGATCGCGTCGCCATCCTGCGCGACGGCAAGCTGGTCGCCATTCTCGACACGAAGACGACCGGCCGGCAGGACATCCTCGACACGATCGTCGGCCTCAGGGTCGATGCCTTCGAAAAGACCCGGAAGACAGGCATCGGCGCTCCGGCCCTCAGTGTGCGCGACCTGACGGATGACCGTCACCCCGGCTTCGATCTCGACATCCACCCGGGCGAGACGCTTGGCATCACCGGGCTGATCGGTTCGGGCTTTGCAGCCGTACCCTACATGCTCTATGGCGCCCGCCGCGGCGCGGGCCGCATCCGCATAGGCGGCCAGGAGGTCGATATCGCGCGCATGACGCCGCAGCGCGCGCAATCGCTCGGCATCGCCTTTCTCCCCGGCGACCGCCTGGGTGCGGCCGGCGTCGGATCGCTGCCCATTACCGACAACATTACCCTGCCCGTGCTTGCCGATCATCTCTCGGTGCTCGGTCTCGATCAGCGCGGCATGCGGCGGCAGGCCGCCGCGCTTTCGACCGCGTACGACGTGCGGCCGGCCCGGCCCGAGCTCAATCTCGGGTCGCTTTCCGGCGGAAACCAGCAAAAGGTCCTGCTGGCCAAATGGCTGCAGACCAAGCCGACGCTGCTGATGCTGGACGAACCCACGCAAGGGGTGGACTTCGGCGCGCGCCAGCAGATCTTCGAAGCGCTGGACCGTGCGACCGGACAGGGCACATCCGTTCTCTGCGCCTCCACCGACAACGAGCAGCTGGAGCAGATCTGCGACCGCATCATCGTCTTTGCACGAGGGCGACCTGTGGCAGAACTCACCGGTGCAGACATCTCCCGGAAATCCATCGCCGAGGCATGCTTCCACGGCGAGACAACTGCAGCGGAGGCCGCGCAATGACCACCATCGACCTCTCGAAGCCCGAAACGCCTGCGACGAACCATCCCGCCGTCCCGTCACGCCGGCCGCTCGACTGGAAGGCCGAGACGGAGCGCTTCGCGCTTCTCGGCGCCTGGCTGCTGCTGATCGCGGTCTTCGGCATACTGATGCCCGACTCTTTCCTCAGCTGGCGAAATTTCTCCACGATGTTCGGCTCGCAGGCGGTCCTCGTCGTCCTCACGCTGGCGCTGCTCGTTCCGCTCACCTCCGGCGATTTCGATCTCTCCGGCGCCTCGGTGCTCACCATGAGCACGATGCTGATTGCCGTCCTCAATGTTCGCGAGGGCTGGCCCATCGTGCCGGTCATCCTAATTGCTCTTGCCAGCGGTGCGGTCATCGGCGCGGTCAATGCCGTCTTCGTCCTTTATTTCCGCATCCACTCCCTCATCGTTACGCTCGGCATCGGCACCTTCGTCAATGGGCTGATCCTCTGGGTCAGCCAGTCGCAGACGATTTCCGGCATCTCGATGGACCTCGTCAGCTGGGTGATCATCAACCGCTTCCTCGGCATCCCGCTCGCCTTCTTCTATGCGCTGCTTCTTGCCGGCATCCTCTGGTACGTGCTGGAATTCACCATTCCCGGCCGCAAGCTGCTGTTCGTCGGCCGTGGCCGCGAGGTGTCGCGGCTGAATGGCATCGCGGTCGATCGCGTCCGCGCCGTCTCCTTCATCACATCCGGCCTGATCGCCGCTTTCGCCGGCGTGCTTTATGCCGGCATGACCGGCTCCGCCGATCCGCTTTCCGGCCTCAGCCTGCTGCTGCCGGCCTTTGCCGCCGCGTTTCTGGGCGCAACGACCATCTCGCCCGGCCGGTTCAACCCGTTCGGCGCCGTCATCGCGGTTTATTTCCTCGTAACGGGGATCACCGGTCTCACCATGCTGGGCGCCGACGCCTATGTGCAGAACCTCTTCTACGGCGGCGCGCTGGTGATCGCGGTGGCACTCTCTCAACTGGTGCGCAATCGGCAGCCCCAGGATTTCAGCTAAGGACCCCCCATGGACCATGGCAATTTCGCAGCCCTTGCGCGGCAGTTCCTCCATCGCGCGGCAAACGAGGCCGAGCTGATCGCGATGTCAGGACAGGCAGAGCGCGCGGCCAAACATGTCGCCGCTCCGTCCGCTGCGCGCGGCGTTGCCCTCTTCGCCATCGAGCCGACGCATTTCGAAAAGACCTTGCAGGAGGCACGTCATGAGCCGGAGTGAACCGGGAACACTGCGCGAGGCGGCCGCCGCCATTGCGACCGGCAGAATCTCCTCCCTCGAGATGACCACGGACGCACTGGAGCGGGCGGACCGATCGCAGCCGCATCTCAACGCCTTCATCGCGATCGAGCGGGACGCGGCCCTTCAAGCGGCAAAGGCTGCCGACGAGGCCGTTGTGCGTGGCCTTCCGCTCGGCCCTCTGCATGGCGTTCCCCTGGCGCACAAGGACATGTTCGACCGTGCGGCGAAAATCACAGGCTGCGGCTCCAAAATTCGCGCGGATCATGTGGCTACGGAAACGTCCACCGTCATGAACCGGCTTGAGAGTGCCGGCGCGCTTCAGATCGGCCGCCTCAACATGTCGGAATTCGCCATGGGTCCGACCGGTCACAACGCGCATCACGGCCGGGCCATCAATCCGATCGACCCCGCGCGCATCACCGCGGGCTCTTCCAGCGGTTCTGGTGCGGCCGTCGGTGGCGGGGTCGTCTTTGCGGCGCTCGGCTCCGACACGGGCGGCTCCATTCGCCTGCCGGCTGCCTGTTGCGGCGTCGTCGGCATCAAGCCGACGCAGGGCCGCGTCAGTCGTCAAGGCGCCATGCCGCTGTCCTTCTCGCAGGATTGCGTCGGCCCTCTCGCCCGCACCGTCGAGGACGCCTACCTCCTGTTGCAGCTGATCAGCGGCGCCGACGGCCGGGACCCAACCTGCCTCGATATCGCCGTGCCCGCGGCTCTGACACCGGAGATCGGAACCTTGCGCGTCGGCCTTGGCGGCGGGGTCTTCGCCGAAGGGCTCTCCGGCGAGGTTGCAGCGGCAATGGACGACATGGCACGTTTTCTTCGTCCCGCCTGCCATTCCGTCGAAACCGTTCTGCCGCCCAACCTTTCGGACCTTGCGGAGCTTGCCAATGTCGTGGCGATCAGCGAAGCCGCGGCCGTTCATTTCGACGCTTTTCGCAGCCGACCGGAGGACTTTGGTCCGCAAGTGCGCATGCGGCTTTCCCAGGCGATCGCCATTCCATCACCTGTCTATCTCAGGGCCTTGCAGATCCGTGTCGTGATGCTGAAAGAGTTCCTCCATACAGTATTTTCGGCCTGCGACGTCCTGATCGTCCCGACCATGCCCTTCCTTCCGCCGCTTTCAAGTGATGTCGACGTCGGCGCGAGTGCGTCCATGAACCGCATCGTCAGCGACATGACGGCCCTCACGCGCCCCTTCTCCTTCCTCGGCCTGCCCGTGGTGACGCTGCCGGTCGCCCGCAGCCGCGAAGGTCTGCCCGTGGGCCTGCAGATCGTCGCGCCGCCCTGGGGAGAGCAGCGCGCAGCGTCCCTGGCTCTCCACATCGAGCAGGTGCTGGCGCTTGGATCGTTCGCAGACGAATTTGCCCGCTCGACCGCGGCCTGAGCGCAAGCCGGAAACGCGAAAAGGAAGTCTTATGTCCGCAGCACCCCTCGTCGATGCCACATTGGTCGAACCCGCGCAGGTCGATCGCGATGCGTTTCGCAGCGCCATGTCGCAACTCGGCGCGGCCGTCAACATCATCACCACGGATGGACCGGCCGGCAAGGCAGGCTTTGCGGCCTCCGCCGTCTGTAGCGTCACGGATACGCCCCCGACGCTTCTCGTCTGCCTCAACCGGTCGAGCTCGGTCTTTCAGACCTTTGCCGCCAACCGGACGCTGTGTGTGAACGTGCTCGCGGGGCATCACGAACATCTGTCGGGCCTCTTCGGCGGCAAGACCCCCGTCGAGGAACGCTTCGCCGCGGCCACCTGGAAGCCTGGCACGACCGGCGCCCCAGTCCTGACCGACGCTGTCGTCTCCTTCGACTGCACGATTGACACAAGCACCGACATCGGCACCCACCAAGTCCTCTTCTGCAAGGTCCTCGGCATCCATGAAACCGGCAGCAACATTCCGCTGATTTATTTCAAGCGCGCCTACCACCGTATCGGCATCTCGGTAGAAACATGTCCGTATTGAGCCTTGACGGCATACGTTGTTCATTCCGGCAACTTTGCCCCGAGCTGCTCCTGTTGAGGAATTTTCTCAGACGGTATTGAACGGCACACTCCGCGCTCCCAAATCTTGCCCAACCCGCTGGTCCGGGCCCCTCTGACAGGCGCCCGGCAGCTTGTGATGTCGGACCTATTCCGACACCATAAGCCGGTGGAGTAGATCCTCTTGGAGACAACATTTATTTTCATCGACTGGCTTGGAAAGCCGGTCTGGGTGTGGCTGAGCTTCCTAGCGCTCGTTATCACCATCCTGACGTTCGACCTTGGCATTCTCCACAAGGAGAACAAGGAAATCGAAGTTGGCGAGAGTATCAAGCTTTCCGCTCTCTACATCTCGCTCGGTCTCGCTTTTGGCGGCTGGGTTTGGTGGTACCTTGGCTCCGACGCCGGTCTCGCCTACATGACGGGCTTCGTCGTTGAAAAAACACTCGCCCTCGATAACGTCTTCGTTATCGCCCTCATCTTTTCCTTCTTTGCCGTCCCACGCCTCTACCAACACAGGGTTCTCTTCTGGGGCATTCTCGGTGTGATCGTGTTGCGCGCCATAATGATCGGCGTCGGCGCCACTCTGGTCGCCGAGTTCTCCTGGCTTCTCTACGTATTCGCCGCCTTTCTTGTCGGTACGGGCCTCAAAATGCTCTTTCTGAAGGAGGCTGAGCCCGATATTTCGAAGAATGCGCTGGTGCGCTTCATGCGGCGCCGGTTCAATGTTACGGAGAACCATCACGGCGAGGCCTTCTTCGTCAAGCAATCCAACCCGAAGACCGGCAAGCTTACCTGGTTCATAACGCCGCTCTTCATGGCGCTGGTCCTGATTGAGGTTGCCGACGTGATCTTTGCGGTAGACTCGGTTCCGGCCATCTTCGCCATCACCACCGACCCGTTCCTTGTCTATACCTCCAACATCTTCGCCATCCTTGGCTTGCGTGCGCTCTACTTCGCGCTTGCCGCTATGATCCATCGCTTTCAGTACCTGAAGCCGGCACTCGCCGTGGTTCTGATCTTCATCGGCTCGAAAATTTTTATCGCCGACCTCCTGGGTCTTGAGAAGTTTCCAGCTGGCCTCTCCCTCGGCATCACCTTTGCCATCATCGCGTTCGGTGTTGTGTGGAGCCTGATGAAGACCCGTGATGCAAGGACAGACGTCTGATGCAGCAGCCCGCAGGTCACGGCGGGGAGGCAGGAGATGGGGTAAAAGGCAATACAACATCCTCAGGGCTGCGCCGGTTGAAGGAGGAGGCTGCCCGCCAAGGCAGTCTCTCCGTTGCAGAGATGGTCGCGACCATGGGCACGGCGAGCTTCGCGTTCACGATCCTCGTGCTGGCATTGCCGGCACTCTGTCCAATTCCTGGGCCTTTTGGCATGGTCTTTGGCACCTGCCTTGCCATCGTGTCGCTACAGGTGATCTTCGGCGCCCGGCATCCAACCGTAATTGGGTTTATCGGCCGCCGGCGCATGTCGGCAGGCACAATTGCATTTGTTGTCGGGTACACCGAGCGCGTCATCGCCCGTATCGAGAAGCTGCTGCGACCGGGTCGTCTTCCAGCACTGGCCGGACCGACAGCCCAGCGTCTGCTCGGCATCCCCATTTTCGTGCTTTCGATAGCGATCGTGCTGCCAATCCCTTTCGGAAATTTCTTGCCCGTTATCGCTCTTGTCGTCATTGCCGCTGCAATGCTGGAGAGAGACGGGCTCGCAGCGGCGCTTGGTCTTCTCTTGTCGCTAATCGCCTTCGGCGTAACGGGGGCATTGCTCTACGGTGTCTACTCGGCAACGACATGGGCCATCGGGTAAGCCGTTAAGGCACGTTTTTGTATAGGTATCGGTTCATGCCAGGCGTGGGTGGTCCGATGTCATATTAACTTGTCCTCAGTTGGCAAGGCCGGTTAACGGGATTCGTCGTGGCAAGTTCTGGGCAGAAATATCTTCCCATTAAGACGCGTTACTGTCCCGCGCCTTGAAGCGAATCGAACCGGCGACCGTTTTTTTGGATTCTTTTAAGTAGCTGGAAATGATAAACACTGTCGCGTACCGAGACGTATGGGACTTATCTACTGCCCAGTGTGGCATTTTAATTTCCCTGCGACATGACGCAGCGCGAGCTTAATGCAAAGGCTTAGCACCTTTCGATTCCACACAACGTTTACAGGCTGCGTTGAAACATAGGTCCTACAAACAGGGGCGCGCCGTTCGTCAGCGCGTCGACGGTTCCAGTTGACCTACCACTTGGAAAAGAATTGGTATGTCGAAAGGTCTGCCTCCGACTTCTACGGCGAGCGAAAGTCCTTGTGGCCCGAACCCCATGCATAAGGCAATTGCGGGATAGTCCGTCAGATTCCACGACAGCGCGAAACTCGACATTCCAAATCCATCCCAGAAGGTGACGTCGTCCATGCGCGGCGCTTCGGAGGCTGATGCCGCCGTTATCACCACATCGAAACAACCCATGAGACTTGCAAAGTCGTTACGCAGTTCCCCGAAGCGCCAGACGAAAACGTTGTCGCGCCACGCGCCGTTACTGATTTAGGTGCCGAGGAAATCTGCCATTTCGGCATTGAAAAAGGTCTTGGTCCGGGGGCCTGCGAGGATCGGGTCAATCCGGCGTACACATTCCTGATAGTGCAGCGTCTTGCGGTGCTCGTCGACAGCTTCCCGCGAGGTAAACACTTCGTAAATCGTGAAGCTATTTTCGTCTTCGGGATTGCGAAGCACGTCAAAGCGCACATTGCCTCGCTCCTGCCGGGTGCCCTCGTAATTGATGCGGAACGCCTCGAGAAACTCTGCGGCATGGCCCGGCTTGACGTTGATGCTGACCATCTGGATGAGCATGTCTCATTTCCTTGTTATATGTTAAAGTCCTGGACGAAAGGGTCAAAGGCCCGGTGCTTTCCACATGGGGGTCGTGATGCACTCGTCGACGAGCTGACGCTGCAGCGCGTAGGCCCGCGCCCAGCGCTCGCCCGCCTCGTCATATATGGCCTTGTGCGTGAAATTCGGTTCGAAGTGCCTGTCCCAGCGCACCCAGCCATCCGCCACCTCGACGAAATCCCGACGCAGGCCGATGCCGATAGCCGCAGCCGCTGCGCAGCCGAGCGCGGTCGCTTCCTTCACGACGGGTGTGACGACGGGAAGGCCGGTGGCGTTCGATAGGATCTGCGACCAATGGGCAGATTTCGATGCACCGGCGGCAAAGACGATCTTGTCGGGCGTCCTGCCCGACAGCTGGAAGATCGCCGCGAGATTGCGCGCCGCGACAACAGCCGCATTCTCCTGCAGGGCGCGGAAGATCGCGGCCTTGCCAGACTTTTCGGGATCGATGGACAGGTTGAGCAGCGAAGGGGCTGCGTGATACCAGTTGCCGTAATGCATGACGTCGGAAAAGATCGGGATGATGCCGTATGCTCCGATCGGCACCTTCGCAGCCTTCTCCTCCAGCAGCCGGTAGGCATCGCCGCCTGGGCCGGCCGTCGCCACTTCCTCGGCGCCGAAACTGTCGCGGAACCAGCGCATGACGATGCCGACAAAGAAGCTGATCGCTTCGGCCTGGTTAAGACCGGTCACGACATGCGGATTGATGCGCAGGTCCATGGACGGGTCGGAGACATCAAGGCCGACATTCACCACCTGCTGCCAGAAGGTGCCGCCGAGCACGGCGCAGTCGCCTTCGTTGACGACGCCGATGGCCGCAGCCCCGCTCTGGCAATCGCCGCCGCCCATGACGACGGGCGTGCCGGGCGCGAGGTTGGTCTCGTCAGCGGCCCTCTCCGTAACGTGGCCGATTACCGTGCCAGGCTCAACGCTTTCGGGAAAGATATCGTCACGCATGCCGGCCTTAGCCATCGCTTCCGGCAGCCAATCGCGTTCTGAAAGGCTGTAGAGGCCAGTCGTTCCTGCATTGGACGGATCGCTGGCGATCACGCCGGACAGGCGTGCGAGCACCCAGTCGGACAGCATGCTGATCCGGTCGATACGTGCATAGACGTCGGGCAGGTTGCGCTTCAGCCAGAGCAGGCGCGGCAGTGCGCCGAGCGCGAAGGTCTGACCGCTTTGCGTGTAGAGCTCGCTTTCGAGGTCCGGGAAATCGCGCTTGAGGTCGCGCACCTCGCTGACGGCGCGGCTGTCGACATTGGCGCAGGCCCAGATTTCCCGTCCGCCGCGATCATACGCGACGATGGCCTCGCGCATGCTGGTGGCGCTGACGGCACGGATGTCGGCAGCCGCGATGCCGGCGTCGGCGATCGCCTGCCGGATGGCGCGCGAAAGAAGCGCCCAGTTGCCCACCACATCGAAATCCATCGATCCGGGAAAACGCGGATCGGTCTTGTGCCACCATTCGTGCTGGGCGCTGGCGACCTGATTGCCGCTTTCGTCGAAGATCACGGCCCGGCCGCTGCCGGTGCCTGCATCGACGGCCAGCAGATACGTCGTCGTCATACGTTCAGTCCTTGATTTTGAGGAGGCCGGCGGCCGTCGTTTCGTCTGTGATGAGGATGCCGACGAGTTTTCCGCGCAGCGCTGCGTGGATGGCCTGGACCTTCTGGATGCCGCCGGCCGCCGCTACGACCTTTTCGGCGCGCGAGAGCCCCGCAAGTTTCACGCCGATCACCCGGTCGTGCAGGGGCAGGTCGAGCGCCTCGCCGCGCTCATTGTAGAACTGGCAGAGGATATCGCCGACCGCGCCCTTGCGGCGCAGCGGCTCCACCTCGTCGGGGCTGACATAGCCGGCCCGCACCACCGTCGAAGCGGCGGAAAGCTCGCCGATGCCGACGAGCTGGTAGGTGGCGTTGAGCGCCATGTCGAGCAGGTTCGCGACGGCCGGTTCGGAGGAAAGATTGCGCGCCACGTTCGGGTCGCGCACGACAAGCGGCGCCGGAACCAGATGCACACCACTGCCCCAGTTGGCCGTGCGCATGCCGTCGACATAGGTGCTGACGCCGCCGGTGAGGCTGACGAGGCCAATATTGCGCTCGTTGGCGAGATGGCCAAGCCGCTGGATGGTATTGGAGACTGTGGCCCCCCAGCCGACTGCCAGCAGATCATCGGTCTGGAGACGCTGCATCAGAAACTGTGCCGCGGCCTGACCCAGCCGGTCGCTCGGCTCCTGATCAGGAAGCTGTGGCACGACATAGGCCTCGAGCAGCCCATAGCGTTCCTTGATCTGCCGCTCGAGTGTGAGGCAGCCTTGATAACGCGAGTTGATGCGGACCTGGATGATACCGGAACGGCGGCCGCTTTCGAGCAAACGCGACACCTTGATGCGCGACATGTTCAGCTTTTCGCCGATCTCGCTCTGAGTCAGCCCGTCGTTGTAATAGTACCAGGCGATGCGGGTGAGGATTTCCTCGTCCGTATCGGCATAACTCCATTCCCTGTTATCAGTCGCCATCGAACGCCCCTTGGTCATATTCTGATCATTTGAATAGCAAATAAACTTTTGATACGTCAACGCTCTTGGTGACGAAAAATTCTTCGTGTGTCCAATGCATTGATTCTGGCAGGTAAATCATATTTCGCAGCGCGATATTTCGCGTTTTTGGCCATGCCGAGCACAGCGAGCATATTGACGGCGATCTGTTGCTGTGATCACATGATTACCGTAATCTACATATGAACAGGTGCAGTATGATGGATCAGGCGGCGACCGGGAGGGTTGCGCAGCTGACGGATATCTGGAAGTCCTATGGTGCCGTCCCGGTGCTGAAGGGCGTTTCGCTCGCCCTCCAGGCTGGGGAGGTGCATGCGCTTCTCGGCGGCAACGGTGCGGGCAAGTCGAGCCTCATGAAGATCATGTCAGGCGTCATTCCGGCAAATTCCGGTGACATTGAAATCAATGGTCGGGCGCTCATCCCAGCATCGCCGGCGCATGCGCAGCAGCTTGGTCTCTATCTGGTGCCACAGGAAGCGCACATCCTGCCCAACCAGAGCGTTCTGGAAAACATCTGCCTCGGCCTTGCCGCTTCGCCCCGGGCGCTCCGGCCGCGCGTCAAGCAGCTGGTCAAAGAACTTGCGGTCTCGCTCGATCTCGATGCGCAGGCCGCCGCGCTTGAGATCGCCGAGCGGCAGATCATCGAAATCCTGCGCGGCCTTGTGCGCGATGCGCGCGTACTGATCCTCGACGAGCCCACCTCGGCGCTGACGCCTTTCGAGACGAATGCTCTGTTCCAGCGGGTGCGCAAGTTGCAGGCGCAGGGCGTCGGCATCTTCTTCATCTCGCACAAGCTGCGGGAAATCCGCGAAATCTGCCGCACGATCAGCGTTCTGCGTGATGGCGTCATCGTCCTGTCCGGTCCGCTCGACAACTACAGCGATGCCGAGATCATCGATGCGATGAGCCGGGTGCAGATCACAGAGATCTCCGGCAAGGACCGTAGCGGCCGAAAGGTTTCTCACATCAGCCAGCCGCGTCTCAGCGTACGCGGCCTGACCGGCGAAGGCTTCCGCGATATCAGCCTCGATGTCCGCGCGGGCGAGATTCTCGGCCTTGCCGGCGTGGTTGGCGCGGGGCGCACGGAATTCGCCGAAACGCTGTTCGGCCTGCGTCCGCAGTCGGCGGGAAATGTCGTCTTCGACGGCACCGAGCTGAGAAAACGGTCGCCGCGCATCTGTATCGACCGCGGCCTCGTCTACCTGCCGGAGGACCGCCAGCAACACGGCCTCTTTCTCGAGGCGCCGCTGTTCTGGAATGTCTCGTCCTATCTCGTACATCGCCTGCCCTTCTTTCTGCGCCCGGGTGCCGAGCGGAAGGTCTTCGAAACGTTCCGCTCCTCGATGGGCATCAAGTGCACCGGCCCCGGACAGGAGGTGCGCGGTCTTTCCGGTGGCAACCAGCAAAAGGTTCTGTTGGCGAAGTGCCTGTCTGCCCGTCCGAAGGTGCTGATCCTCGACGAGCCGACCCGCGGCGTCGACGTGGCGGCGCGCAACGATATCTACGATCTCATCCGCAAGCTCGCCGCCGATGGCGTCGCCATCATCCTCATCTCGTCGGATTTCGACGAGATCGAGCAGCTTGCCGACCGCGTTGAGGTCATGGCCTTCGGCCAGTCCGGCGGAGAGCTTTCGGACGGTATCTCGGTGGACGCCATCGCCCGGCTCGCCTTCGGCGCTTCGGAGGCCCGTCATGCTTGATCTTTTCGCGCGCAACCGCGTTGCAACGCTGATCGTCGTTCTCGCCGTCGCCTATGCGGCCATCGGCGCGGCCGCGCCCGGCTATCTCTCGGGTTCCACGGCCTCCGTGGTCATCTCCAACAGTCTTGTCCTGATGCTGATCTCGCTCGGCACGATGATCGTCATCCTGACGCGCAATATCGACGTATCCAGCGGCTCGGTGCTGGGGCTCAGCGCCGCCGTGCTGGGCCTCTCGCTCAGTACCGGCGTCGGCCTGCCGCTTGCCATCGTCTTCTGCCTGATGACCGGGGCCGCCGCCGGCGCGTTCAACGGACTGATGGTCGCCTATCTCGGCATTCCCTCCATCGTTGCCACGCTCGGAACGCTCGGCCTCTATCGCGGCATCATGCTGGTGCTGACGGGAGGCCGCTGGATCGAGGACCTGCCGCAGGGCCTGAAGGCGCTCGCCGGCAATCTCGGCTTCGGCTTCTCGGCGCTGACCGTCGTGGTTCTCGCTCTCATCGTGCTCGCCTGGGTCTTCCTGCGCAAGACGCGCTTCGGCCGCTACTTCTATGCGGTCGGCGACAACCGTGCCGCCGCGCACCATCTCGGCGTGCCGGTCCGGCGGGTTCAGTTCACCGCCTTTGTCGCGACGGGTCTTTGCGCCGCACTTGCCGGCCTCGTCTTCGCCGCGCAGATCGGTTTCATCCCCAATCAGGCTGGCAATGGTGTCGAGCTCAAAGCGATCGCCGTCAACGTACTTGGGGGTGTCAGCCTGCTCGGCGGCACCGGCTCGGTCGCGGGCGTGTTTTCCGCCGTCATCTTCATCACGTCAATCGACAGCGCGCTCGTGTTCCTGAAAATGCCCGCCTACTGGAACGACTTCATCGCCGGCGCCATCCTGCTTTCAGTGCTTTTGCTGGACGGACGCATCCGCCAGATCATCGACCGACGCATCCGTGCCCGCCGCTATGCCGTGCATGAGCGCGGCCCCGTTCCATCCGACGATACGAAAACGGCACAGAGCGTGGAGGCGGGCCGATGAAGAAGCTGATCTTCCGCTGGGAGACCGCGCTGATTGCGATGCTGGTCGCCGAACTCGCCATCTTCGGCATCATCAATCCGCGTTTCCTCAATATCTCGAACCTGATCTACGGCACATCCGATTTCGTGCAGATCGGCATCGTCGCCTTGCCGCTCACCCTGGTCATCATCGCCGGCGGCATTGATGTATCCTTCGCCTCGGTCATCGGCCTTGCGGCCATCGTGTTTGGCGTCGCCGCTTTCTACGGTGTACCACTGCCGCTCTCGATTGCGCTGGCGCTCGTCGCCGGCGCGCTGTGCGGGCTGCTCAACGCTACCGTCATACATCTGTCGAAGATCCAGCCTCTGGTCGTGACACTCGGCAGTCTTTACCTGTTCCAGGGCACCGCGACGGTCGCCTCCGGCCTCGTCGGCGCGGGCGGTTACGAAGGCATCGGCAACTTCCCCGCTACCTTCAACGCCTTCGGTTATGCCCAAGTTCTCGGCCTGCCGGCGCCGCTCGCGCTGTTCCTTGTGCTCGCGCTGGTGCTGATCGTACTTCTTCATTTCACGCGCTTCGGCCGCGCGGTCTTCCTGTCCGGCCACTCGGAAAGTGCCGCGCGCTTCGCCGGCATCCCGGTCGGGCGCGTGCAGACCATCACCTATGTCATCACAGGCGCGTCGGCCGCCATCGCAGGCCTCGTCATGTCGGCCTATTTCGGCTCCGCCCGCGTCGACCTCGGTTCGGCGACGCTTCTGCCGGCCGTTACGGCCGCCGTGCTTGGCGGCGCCTCCATCTATGGTGGCCAGGGTTCCATCCTCGGCACGCTGATCGCCACCTTCGTCATCGGCTACCTGCAGCAGGGCCTGCAGGCCACCGGTGTGCCCAGCCAGATTTCCAGCGCACTTTCGGGAGGGTTGCTGGTTGTCGCGGTCGCATTGCGCCACGGGAGCTCCATGCTGGCCGAGTTCATCGCCGTCGCCCGTCAACAGAAAAAATCCCGGGCGGCAGTTACTTCAGGAGGAGAATGAGAATGATCAAGTCCATATTGAAATCCGGCGCCCTTGCCGCCGCCCTCGTTGCCGGCACGATGCTCGCCTCGGGGACGGCCCATGCCGAAAACCAGATTGCCTTCATCCCCAAGCTGGTGGGCGTCGGCTTCTTCACCTCCGGCGGCGCGGGTGCGACGGAGGCTGGCAAGGAACTCGGCGTCAAGGTCACCTATGACGGCCCGACCGAGCCGAGTGTCTCCAGCCAGGTGCAGTTCATCAACAATTTCGTCAATCAGGGCTACAATGCGCTGATCGTCTCCTCCGTCTCTCCGGATGGGCTGTGCCCGGCGCTCAAGCGGGCGATGGACCGCGGCGTGCTGGTCATGACCTGGGACAGCGACGTCAACCCGGAGTGCCGCAGCTACTACATCAACCAGGGCACGCCCGAGCAGCTCGGCGGCCTGCTGGTCGACATGGCGGCCGAAGGCGTGAAGAAGGAAAAGGCCAAGGTGGCGTTCTTCTATTCCAGCCCAACCGTGACCGACCAGAACGCCTGGGCCGAAGCCGCCAAGGCGAAAATCGCCAAGGAGCATCCGGGCTGGGAAATCGTCACCACCCAGTATGGCTATAACGATGCGCAGAAGTCCCTGCAGACTGCCGAAAGCATCCTGCAAACCTATCCGGACCTCGATGCCATCATTGCACCCGACGCCAACGCGCTGCCGGCAGCGGCACAGGCAGCCGAGAACCTGAAGCGCGCCGAGGGCGTCACCATCGTCGGGTTTTCCACGCCGAACGTCATGCGCCCCTATATCGAGCGCGGCACCATCCAGCGCTTCGGCCTGTGGGATGTCACGCAACAGGGCAAGATCTCGGTCTATGTTGCCGATCACGTCCTGAAGAACGGTCCGATGAAAGTTGGCGACAAGCTGGAAATCCCGGGCGTCGGCACCGTCGAAGTCTCCGCCAACAAGGTGCAGGGTTACGATTACGAAGCCTACGGCAACGGCATCATCCTGTTGCCCGAGCGCACCGTCTTCACCAAGGACAACATTTCCAAGTTCGACTTCTGATCACGCATGAACGGCGGGCGGCCGAGGCTGCCCGCCCTATCCATCGAAAAAACAGGACGATACGCATGCAAAGCCGCTGGAACGACGAGAACGCAGCCCGATATGTGGAAACCGCCCTGGCGGCCGGGCAGAGCGAGGCACTCGGCCTTCGCATCTACACCTCTCGCATCACCGGTGGCGATCCCGATCTCGTTCTGCACGGCGGCGGCAACACCTCGGTCAAGGTCACGTCCAGTGACGGCGAAGCGTTGATGCACATCAAGGGCAGCGGCTGGGATCTCGACACCATCGAGGCGCCGGGGCTGCCGGCCGTGCGCCTTAAACCGCTGCTCGAAACACGCAACGGCCCGAAACTCTCCGACCCCGAGATGGTGGCGTTGCTGCGCTCAACCCTGATCGATGCGGATGCGCCGAACCCATCCGTCGAGGCCTTGCTACACGCCTTCCTGCCCTTTGCCTTCGTCGATCATACCCATGCGACGGCGATCCTGGCGCTTGCCGACCAGCCGGATATGCGCGACACGGTGCGGGGCATCTATGGCGAGCGGCTCGCCTATGTGCCCTATGTCATGCCGGGCTTCGACCTTTCCATCGTCGCCGATCGCATCTACCGCGAGCATCCGGGCTGCGAGGGCCTTTGGCTCGAGAACCACGGGCTCTTTTCCTTCGCCGACGATGCCCGCGCCTCCTACGAATTGATGATCGAATTCGTCACCATGGCCGAGCAGGAGCTTGCTCGGAAGGGGGTGGAGCTAACCGGCCCACAGCCGAGCGACGGCCCGGAAGACATGGCGCTCAGGGTGAGGCTGGAGACAGCGCTTGTCTGTGACGGCTCACCGTTCGCCAAAGGCGTCTTCCTGGACTATCGCTCCACCGCCGCCCTCCGCGACCATGCGGGCAAGGCTGACGTGGAGGAGATCGGCCTGCGCGGCACAGTGACGCCTGATCACGTGATCCGAATCAAACCGTGGCCGATGATCATCGAGGCCGATGCGGATGCCGACGCGATCGATGCCGCGCTTGCCACCTATGCCCGGCGCTACAGGGCTTATTTTGCGCGCAACGCCACGCGCACCAGCGAGCCGAAGCAGATGCTTGATGTCTATCCCCGCGTCGTCCTCGTCCGGAACGAGGGGGTTTATGCGCTGGGTGCGAGCGCCAAGGCAGCGATGATCGGCGGTGATCTCTGCGAGCAGGCCACACGCGCCATCAACGCTGCCGAAGCCTATGGCCGCTTCACTCCCATTGGCGAGGCCGACCTGTTCGACATGGAGTACTGGACTTTAGAGCAGGCAAAACTACAGGTCGGGAGCAAATAGCGCCGACGCGCACCATTTCTCATGTTGTGCTTGGTGGTTCGGAACATGGAAAACCTCCACTCTCCGCGGCGCTCTTGAGATCCCATCAGGGGTGAGTAGCGGCCTGCACCGTGGCAGAGTGAGGTCGCTAGAAACTCTCTGGAGGCCAATCATGCCGATAACAGCAGATCAAACTCAAGCGCAGACCACTACCCCCGTCGATCTTGGCGCAATATTCATCTCGTTGGAATTGAGCAAATCGACATGGCTGGTGACAGCTCTGTCACCTGGCAGCGAGAAGATGTCTCGCCATACCGTCACTGGAGGCGATATCGCCAGCTTGTTCTCGTGTTTTGACGCCCTTCGCCAGAAGGCACAGCGGCGCAAAGAGAGACTTTACCCGCTGGTGGTGATCCAGGAGGCCGGACTCGATGGCTTCTGGCTGGGGCGAATGCTTAGCAAAGAAGCTTGGATCGAGAGCCACATTGTAGAAGCCGCATCGATCGCAATGCCGCGTCGACATCGCCGGGCGAAGACTGACCGTATCGACGGCGAGACGCTGATCCGCGCTTTGATGGCATGGAAACGTGGCGAGCCGCGTGCGTGCTCGATGGTCAAACTTCTCTCACCCGAGGAAGACGACAACCGACGGATCGGGCGGGAGCGGAAAACTCTGATCGCCGAGCGCGTCTTCCACGTCAACCGCATAAAGGGGCTGCTCTTCACGCAAGGAATTCGGGATTATCAACCTGTCAATCGAGACCGCCGCCAGCGTTTGGACGAGCTTCGGACTGGCGATGGTCGGCCGCTCTCAAAACATTTGAAAGCGGAAATCTGCAGAGAACTTGATCGCCTCGAATTGTTGCTCACACAAATCAAGGCTGTTGAAGTCGAGCGAGATGCCTTGATCGTTCAGGAGACGCCGGAAACGCCGAAAGAAGCGACCGCGCTTTTAGGCATCAAAGGAATAGGCCCAGAGTTCGCTACGATACTTTACACGGAAGGCTTGTTCCGACACTTCGACAATCGGCGACAAATCGCATCCTATGCGGGCCTTGCGCCCTCCCCTTGGCAAAGCGGCAACGTCAATCGCGAACAAGGGGTCTCGAAAGCGGGAAATCCGCGATTGCGGGCAACGATGGTCGAACTCGCCTGGCTATGGCTGCGCCACCAACCGAAATCGACTTTAACGCTATGGTTTAAGGAACGCATCGCGCGGAACGCCGGCCGCCTAAAAACGCCGATGATCGTTGCGCTTGCTCGTAAGTTGCTCGTGGCCCTCTGGAAGTACGTGAGCTCCGGCGTCGTCATCGAAGGTGCAATCATGAAAAACGCCTGAAATACAAACTGCTGCGAAACACAGTTTCCAATCCTCAGGACCTGATCAGTCCTGACGGATCCAGGTGAACGGACCGGGAATCCTTTTGGCCTTTGAATGCCGATCTTGAGTTTGGTCCCGTTCTCCTGAGCCCGTGCCCGTCGAATGCGGGATAATGGTGCAGCCGTGTGAGAGCGGCGACCGGATGTGAGCTTGTATAGGCCCGAGACCGGGCCGGTAATTGCTATGGGCTCAGACCGTGGATCCGCCTACGAAGGAGAAATTCGATGCCACTCGAATGAACAATTGACAAAAATCCTGATGTGAAAGGATTCGAACCTGCGACCTGCCAATCAGACATAATAGCTAACTGAATTATTGATTGATTTAACGTACGTGGAGCGGCTGCCTCCAGTTTCGCGAGCGATCTCGGTAACCGGGGGCAAAACGAGATCAATCCCGACGATGCCTAAGACAATCGCTCCCAGGGCTAGAGCTGTTTCTCTCTGACCGTCGCAAGCGTTGCGGCCTCACCTTCAAGTGCGAGGCAAGCTCTCGGCCAAGCGCCTTTGTCCGCGCCGAGCGCGGTCTGAAGCCAGGCGAGCGTAAGACGTCGTGTCGCTTCCAGCACGTCTGGTGCTTCAGTCTCTGTTTCCTTTGCGTCGAGAGCTGCAATGCCGCCAAGACCATGCCCGACCCCGTGCATCATCAACATTGCTTTGGCGCACGGTGCATCGTGAAATGCATCTGCATGCCACTCAGGACCACGGGTGGTAAAATGCGGATTGTCCATGTCACCGCAAACGACGAGGCTGAGTGTCGAGAGCGTCGAGAAGTCGACATCGAAGAACGGAAACTGGGCAGCACTCTCAGGCGTCATGTCCTTGCCACCGCGTCCTGGTGTTGTCAGGAGAACGCCCGCCGAGATGCGTGGATCGGAAAAATCCTCACCATCCACCTGCGCGCCGAGCAGGAGCCCGACGGTGTGGCCGCCAAAGGAATGGCCCACCGCGCCGATGCGAGTATGATCCATCCGGCCCGCAACGGCCGGAGTCTGCCGTTCAATCTCCGCCATTTGGTCGAGGATAGCCTTCATCTCCCCGGCACGCTCGCGCCAGAAGAACGGTGCGCCGAGTGAATTTGATGGCAGGCCGCCGACCCGCGAACTCGCATGCGTTGGCTGGATCACAACGAACCCTCTCTCTGCCCAGAACTGGACAAGGGGAGCGTAGCCGTCCTTAGACGGGATATAGTTGGATGGGCCGTAGCCATGCGACAGTAGCACGATGGGCAGCTTGTCGCCGTTTGCGGGCGCGGTCAGACGCAGTTCCAGCGGCTGGCGGCCCGGCATCGAAAGACGGATCGGCGTGTAGGCCACGGTCAGAGTGGCTTCAGGTGTGGGAATATGCTTTGCGAGATTGATCAGATTGTTCATGGGTCTGGCCTTAAAGGTTAGGTTTCGGATGATGATGTTCAGGCGAGCAGATTGCCCGCTTCGCGGAACGCGGTTTCGGCGTCAGCGCCGGCGGGGATCATCATCGGCGCGTCGATCTCTGTCACAGACCGCCAGACCGCCTCTGCAACCGCATCCGCCGTGGTAACCTCAGTACCCGAACGCAGCTTCCTCAGGTAATCGCGGACGAAGACTTCGTAGGGCTCGGGGATTTCCATGCCCATGCGTGAGACGGCATTTTTGCCGAAGCCGGTCGTCGGCGCCGAGCCAGGCAAAACAAGTTTGGCGCGGATGCCGAACAGAGCTGCCTCGAGCGCGAGGCTCTCCGTAAAAGCGTTGAGGGCCGCTTTGCTGGCACTGTAGACCGAGAGCGCGGGCAGCGGCCTCACCGTGACAGTAGAGCTGACGTTAACGATGACGCCTGAGCGACGGTTACGCATCTGCGGAAGAACAGCTTTGGTCATCGCCATCGCACCGAACACGTTCGTTTCGAACAGCTCCCGGATCTTCGACATCTCCGTACCTTCAAGCACATTGAGCAAGCCGACGCCCGCGTTGTTGACCAGAGCATCGATCGTGCCGGCGGCTTCGACCGCCTTCGCAATGCTGTCCGCGCTGGTGACATCGAGCGGCAGGATTGCGAGCCGGTCGTTCGAGGGGAGAAGGTCGTTTCGGGGCGTGCGCATGGTCGCGATCACGTCCCACCCGGCCTCCAAGAATTTCTGTGCGATGGCGAGGCCGAAACCGGACGAGCAACCGGTGATAAGAGTCTTTGGCATGTTCCGTCTCCTGACTTTTAACCAGCCTGAAAGATGGACTTAGAAACCGGACCTTCTATACGCACATGTCCACGAGTGTTTAGCGAAAGTCCGAATTGATGACCGATCCGGTTGCGGAAGTTGTTTCCTTGTTGAAGCCGAGCCCGTCGATCTCAAAGTTTGTCACGGGCGGCGGTCAGTGGTTGGTTGAGCGCACGGAGCTCGGGAGTCCCTTCTACTGCGCTGTCGTCGAAGGCCACTGCCTGATGACGATCGCCGGTCGTGAGCCAATGGTGCTCACTGCGGGTGACTTCGTCCTGGTCCCGAAGATCTTCTCGTTCACGATGAGCAGCATGGAGCCGCCGCCACGCGGCGCCCTTGCTCAGCGTCTGGAGATCAGCCCCGGTGTCTTTCGCCTGGGCGACCCCGAGGCACCGGCAGAGATCAAGGCCCTGGTCGGACACTGTGCTTTCGGCTCGGATGACAGGGCTCTTCTCGTATCGCTGCTGCCAGAAGTCATCCATGTCCAAGGTGAAGATCGACTGATGGCTCTGGTCCAGATGATAAACGAGGAGACGAGGGCTGATCGGGTCGCGCGCGAGATGGTGCTTCACCGGCTGCTGGAGGTTCTGTTTATCGATGCCCTACGATCGGCCGCAAGTGCCAAGGCGCCGCCGGGCCTGCTGCGTGGCATGGCCGATCCGCTGCTGGCGCCGACCTTGCGCCGGATCCACAAAGATCCGGGGCGAAACATGACGGTGGAAACGCTTGCCCGGGAAGCCGCGATGTCTCGTTCGACTTTCTTCGATCGTTTCCGCAAAGAGGTTGGGGTCGCGCCGATGGAATACGCGACCGGATGGCGCATGGCACTGGCAAAAGAGTTCCTTCGCGAAGATATGGCCATGGCCGACATCGCCCAGCGCGTCGGCTATGGATCGACAAGCGCATTCAGCGTTGCCTTCAATCGGCATGTGGGAATGCCGCCTGGGGCGTATTCTCGCGCAGTTGCTGCTGCGGCTTAACGCGTCCGACCCTCACCCGCCGATATAGGCGGCCAGCTCTTCGGGCGTTCCCTTGGGAAAAGCCTGCTTCAGGAAATCGAGAAAGGCAGAGACCCGCGCGCTCAGGAGACGCCGCGACGGGTAGAGCGCCCAGAGCGCGATCTCGGATCTTTCGATGTCGCCCCAGTGCTGCAATGTCCCATCAGCGATATCGTGGCTCACCAGCGAGATCGGCAGGCGTGCGGCCCCGACGCCTGCCCTCACCGCGTCGCGAACCATGATGAGGGACGACAGGACGAGGACGGGATCGACCCTAATCTTAGCAGGCCCTTTGGGGTTCATGACAGTCCAGGTCTCCTGGCTTCCCCCACCCCGGACGACACACGGGACTAACTGACCGTCCTGGGGTCGGGCGAGATCGGGACCTGCGACGACAACCAGGCGGTCATGCAGAAAAGCTCGACCGACGAGGCTTTCGTCAGGCGCCGGGTTGACGCGGATGACAAGGTCATACCCTTCCTCGATCATGTCGACGGCGCGATCTTCCGTGG
>NZ_FOGR01000014.1 GCF_900111275.1 Rhizobium sp. NFR03
CGAGATCGCTTCTTTGAAACAAGACCAGCTGCACCATAAAGGTCATAGGCCTGCAAAAGCCGATGGACCTGACTTCGACTGAGATCAAGCTGCTCGGCAGCCTGGACGACGCTCAGGCGGTCGTCACGGATCTTCTGAATGACTTCGAGGCGATGCAATTCTTTCTGCGACATGGTGATCAAACAGGACATGACGACTCCAACCGCTCATGGTCTCGACCAAGCTCGAAGTCGTCATCCTTGCTCCCGACGTTGGCTTTGACCAGTGCATCAAGAGGCGAGGCTGTCGCATCTCTAACTGGCCCGACTGTCGCATTACTAAATAGCCGCTACAACTCTAGGATGCATAACCTTTATTATGGAACATGGTGGCATTCGCGATCTTAAAGACACCAAACTAAAAAGCTTTTTGGCTCGCGACCCGTAGCAACGCGAGCCTCAACCGGAACTTAGATGAGCCTGAAGACCGTTGAGATCCTCTGTCGTCGCCGACGGTTCAGATAACTTTGGGGGCCGTCGCGAAGTGGCTGTTCCGTGACCTTTTGTTGCACGTCGCCGATTTGATGGACTCGCCTTGATGAGTCATGATGACCTTGTTTTGATGGAAACTCGGCTGCCGCAAGAGTCCTAGACTTTAAGAACAAGGCAGGCTAATAATCAAATCGATGAACGATATAGTCGCCATTGATCATTTCAATTTGTGGTCTTTCGACCTTAATCTTCTTGTCGTTTTTGACGCTCTGATGCGCGACAGGAGCGTGACGCAAGCTGCTGGGCGACTAAAGATCCAACAGCCTGCAATGAGCCACAATCTATCAACTCTAAGAGCATTATTTCAGGATGAGCTGTTTGTCCGAGTAGGTCAGGTGATGCAGCCCACACCGAGGGCGCATGCTCTCGCCCCGACCATCCAGCAAATTCTTGCGCAGGCGCACAATGCACTGATTATCTCGGAAAGCTTCGATCCGTCGAAGGAGTCGCGGATATTTCGCATTGGGTTTTCGAGTGAGCTCGAGGTAATCTTGATGCCAGAGCTCACTGCTAAGTTACGGAAGGAAGCACCGGGGGTTAAACTACTTGCTCGCGCAGTTTCTCCCGAGCAGGTCCATCGTTTGCTGGACGAGGGCGTCGTTGATCTCGGCGTCGGCTGCTACGGGAAAGGAAACAGTCGCCACCGTCACCGAAAGTTGTTCGAACAATCATTGACGTGTTGCTACAATGAAAATCTCCTTCCAATTCGGGGCCCAATCAGCCGAGATGCGTATCTGAGAGCCGAACACGTTATGGTGTCGCAAAAAGATGCCATTGAAGGATGCTTAGACGAGGCCCTTGATAAAATCGGCGTTCGGTTGAACGTAGCGATGGCAGCGCCCGAGTTTCTCACCGTTCTGTCTACTGCAAAAGTCGCGCCGCTTCTTGCTACGCTACCGACACGAATTGTCAAACGGTACGCCTCATTGTTCGGATTAGCCGAGAGCCCTGTGCCGCTTGAACTTACGGTAAGTCCTATCGCTATGGTATGGTCAGCCCACCTAGATCGTGAGCCTGCCACAGAATGGATTCGTTCGCAGGTAGCAGGTCTGGTTCAGGCGGTGATAGAATAGACTTCGCAAAAATGCTCGGATCATACAAAAAGCTGAAGATCCAGTGCGATCTTCGACGGGCCGTCCGCGACATGGGAAGCGCTCAGGTGGTGCGATCGCGTGAGCGGTGGTTTGATCGGAAGCTGGTCCGGGGGCCAGACGCAGCGTAGTTCCTGCTGATATATGATCCGGATGAGAAGCCGGTTGCCACGAGGGTTGAAGCAGCCGAGCGCCAGGTCTAGCCGTCCCTCATCTAGGGCGTTCTCAACGTCGCGTGGATCGGCCAAATGACCGACCACTCGCACGCCCGGTGCTTCGGATCGAAGCACAGCAATCAGTTGTGGCATCAGCGTCAGCTCCAAGTCACTTGCAAAGCCGAGCCGGAACATGCGTTTCTCAATCGCACGTTCAGCTTGGGCGACCCATTCGTGAAGCGGAAGCGAATGGGGTGTGGGCTCACGCTATGGCCAACGAGCACCAGCAGTTCGTCTCGCAGAAGAACGCTTAGCGTCGCCAGTAAATGGCCCCATGGAGGGCTGGCCTACCTCACGCGCTTCGCCGCCTTGGTGACCGACCGCTCGCATATGAGCGCGTCGAACGCCATTGAAATAGTTATAAAAATCAGCGTAAATCGAAGCTGTCGATAGGCTACATTGTTTCCATCGATTTGATTGATGAATGTTATTCGGCGTACCTTCGCCAAGGTAACAGCAAGGAGCCGCAATGCGACATTTTCAGGTGGGTGACGCCAGAATCACCCGTATAAGCGAACTCGATCTCACCGGTGTTGACCCAGCCTTTCTCTACCCCGGTGTCGATCCCGAACAGGTTCGTATCGGCGCAAGGCCTTTTTCGGCCGGCTCCTTTGACCCAGCCACAGGCACGCTGCGGCAGAGCATCCACACTTGGCTTGTCGAGATCGGTGGGCTGACGGTCCTAATTGATACGGCGACGGGCAACGACAAGCAGCGCCCCACGATACCCCCGCTCCACCTGTTGAACGAGCCCTACCTTGAGCGGCTGGCGCAGGCCGGTATCCAGCCGGACGATGTGAATGCCGTGCTAATGACTCACATTCACGTCGATCACGTTGGTTGGAACACACGCCTCCAGGACGGCGCTTGGGTCCCGACCTTCCCCCATGCCCGCTACCTTGCTTCCGGCGTGGAACTGGACTACGGCGCGGCCGTGGATGCGGACGACGAAGCCAAGGTGAACGCCTTGCAGCAAGTCGCTGATTTGGGCCGCATGAGCCATCTTCCGGCCGCTGGCATTTATACCGACAGCATCGCGCCGTTGTCCTCGGTCGGTTTGCTCGAGCGTGTCAAGGTGGGCGATGGCGAGGTGTTGCCGGGCTTCAGCTACCATGCCCTGCCCGGGCACAGCATCGACCACGCCGCGATCTTGCTAAACTCGAAAGGACACCACGCACTGTTCTGGGGTGATGTCCTCCACCACCCTGTCCAGGTGAAGGCCACTGAATGGAACTCCATCTACTGCGAGTTCCCGGACGCTGCGGTGACGGCCCGGCGGAAGGCGTTGGCCTGGGCTGCTGACACCGGCGCTACAGTGTTCACGACGCATTTCGCGGAGAGTTCGGCGGGCCGCGTGACGCGCGACGGTGACGCCTTTGTTTGGACCTTTGTCGAAGGAGATGTCGCATGAGCCAGCAGCCGCAGACGGCACACCACGTTGGTGTCACAAGAACCGATACGCTGATTCCCGGCAAGACCGATGGGATCGAGCTGTTCCTGCGCAACAAGGCACCGGCCAACCGCGACGTGATCGGTTCCATTCTTCTCGTGCACGGGGCCACGTTTCCCTCCGTCAGCCTGTTCGACGTAGACGTCGGCGGCCAATCGCTGATGGACGCCCTGGCGTTGGCGGGGATCGACGCCTGGGCGCTCGACGTGCGGGGTTATGGCGGCTCGACCCGGCCACAGCGGATGGCTGAAGATCCCGGCACTGAGGAGCCCCTGGTGCGAGCGGTTGAGGCCGTTGACGATGTCGCAACGGCCCTCGACCATATCCGAACCAACCACGGACCTGTCCGTCTCGGGTTGTTCGGCATGTCGTGGGGTGCGTCCATTGCCGGACTTTACGCGAGCCGCCAGGCTCCGCTTGATGCGCTGGTGCTGGCCGCTCCGCTCTGGCTGTCGGCGACACCGCTGCGCTTCGATTCCGGTGCCCCGATCGCTACGCATCGCAATGTCGAGGTGGCCGCCTATCGGCAGGCGTGGCTTGCCCCCGTTCCCGAGGATCGTCGCGCCACGTTCCTGCCGGACGGATGGTTCGACCGGTGGGAGGCGGTAACGGAGGCGACCGACCCGCAGGCACCTCACGGGTTCATTCGCGCGCCCAGCGGCGCAGTAGCTGACGTGCGTGAACATTGGACCGCCGGAAAGCCCCTCTACGATCCGTCCACAATCACCGCGCCGACGCTGATCCTGCGCGGGACCCTGGACGTGGACGTGCGCCGGGACATGGCGCTCGACCTGTTCGACCGTCTGACGGGCACCAGCGAGCGCGTCTATAACGAGATCGCGGACAGCACGCACATGCTTCTGATGGAGCCCACACGCCAGCTCGCGTTCAAGCAGATCGTCGGCTTCCTTACCAAGGTGTTCACCGAGCCATCACTTTAGACGGTGCGGTAATGTTACCACGCGCTCAACTAAGCGGGCGGGCAGCGATCCTGCTGTCCGCCGTCCTGCAAGCCTTTGGTCAGGTGGCCTACAGCACGTTCCTAGCTGCCATTCCTTCACCGGCATTCGTTGCCTATTGCTTCCTCGCCGCAGCCATCCTGTTTCTCGCGCTTTCGGGACGGGGCGTACGTCTTGCAGCATGGAAGCCGCTTCTGGTGCTCAACATTGGCACGGTTTTAACCTTCGTGCCGTTCTTTTACGCCTTGCAGCTCATAGAGTCGGCGGCAGCCAGCGCGATCAACGTCGGCGTGGGGCCGCTTGCTGCAACGCTGATCGGCACTGCTATGACCGGATCAGTTCCCAGCTTTCGCCGACTTGCGGTTTGCCTCGGCGTCCTTGTGGGTGGAACGGTGCTAGCGGTTGCCGCGACGCATAGTGGTCCCCTGACCGAGGCAGCAGTCGCTTTGCGTTGGTTGGGGGTGCTGGCGAGCGTCGTGACGGGGTGCGGCGTGGTGATCGTCACCCTGTCGTCCAGGACGCTACTCGATCGCGGTTGGAGGTCCGGCACGGTCCTGGCGCATCGGTTCTATCTAATCGTACCCCTTTCCCTGGCGATGGCTCACGGGACTTATGATCTGGCGACCGTTCATTGGAGTTGGACAATTATTTTAGTCGGCGTCGCTATCGCCGCTTTGGGCGTGATCCTGCCTCTCTACCTTAACCAAATCGGCATCAAGCGCACCGACACGCACACAGTCACCGTTCTATTCGCCATGATACCTGTCTTCGCCTTCGCCATACAAAGCGCGTTGCCCTACAATTCCGTACATTGGCAAACAGCACTTGGCATCGGGATCATCTCTCTTGCGGTGATGGCCGATCTGTCCAAGAGACGCTGTTGAGAACGACGTTCGTGTCTCTCTGACGAATTCGCAACCGTTTTGAATATGAAGCAGTTATCGCAATGGCAAAGTAGCCGTCGCGCCCTATCCGAGCCGGTTTGAAGGACGGGCCTTCCTGAGAAGTGCGCTGGCTACCGGCTCGTTTTTGGCATAGTAGAGTTTTATGCCAAAACACGAGCACCAAATTCATCCGGAGGCGGCAGTTGCACCGGGCTATCTAGCAAATCATGCCGCTCGGGTCTTCAACCGGTTGGTGGATGCGGATCTTCGACCGCACGGGCTCTCGCTTTCGCTCATTGGTCCTATCATGCTTTTGTCGTGGAAGGGACCAATGTTGCAGCGCGATCTGGTGCGGTCATCGGCGGTTAAACAACCCGCGATGGTCGCACTTCTCGATAAATTAGAAGCCATGAACATGGTTCAGCGCTCGCCTTCAGTGACCGATGGAAGAGCCGCTATGGTGGAACTGACACGTGAGGGCCACGACGCCGCTGCGCGTGGACGCGATGCGCTTCTTGCCGCCAATGCGAAAGGAACCGCAGGCTTTTCGTCGCAAGAAGCAGCGATGATGGTCCAGCTATTTCAGCGACTAATTGAAAATTTCGAGCGCTGACACGGAACAAATACATCACGTCTGATGTTTCTGGGGCAAAGGAGATCTATCCATGTCCCGACGTATTCTTATCTCCGGCGCCAGCGTCGCCGGTAACGCTGCTGCTTGGTGGCTCGGCCGCTACGGCCATGACGTAACGGTCATTGAAAGTGCCGCCGAATTTCGAGACGGTGGGCAAAACATCGATGTGCGCGGCGTCGGCCGAGACGTTTTGAAGCGAATGGGTCTGGACAGTGAGGCGCTTGAACGCGGGACCGGCGAGGAAGGGACCGCTTGGGTAAACTCCGACAACAGCATCGCCGCCGAATTTGCCAATAAGGAACTGGAAAGTGATGGGCCAACGGCAGAGCTGGAGATCCTGCGCGGGGATCTTGCAAAGCTGCTGTACGAGTCCGCCAGCGCACATGTCAAATATCGTTTTGGCATGACAATCGAGAATGTCGAGGATGGTGCTGACAGTGCTGCGGTGACGTTTTCCAACGGTGAGACTGAATCTTTCGATCTGGTGGTCATCGCTGAGGGTGTCGGGTCTGCAACCCGCGAACTGGTGTTCAAAGGAGAAAACGATCCTCGCTGGATGGACCTTACGATTGCCTATTTCACTATCCCGCGTTCGCCGCAGGATGATCGGCTATGGCGTTGGTACAATGCACCAGGTGGTCGTAGCATTTCGCTTCGACCCGACACACACGGCACCACCCGTGCAAACTTTGCCATTCAAGAAGTCGCCAATGGCGAGCAGAAATGGGATCAAGCACGACAGAAGGCCTATATGCGTAACCGCTTTTTGGACGCAGGCTGGCAAGCCGACCGCATCATCGCCGGGATGGAAGAGACAGAAGACTTCTATTTCGACGTACTACGGCAAGTTCGAATGAAAAGCTGGTCGAAAGGACGTGTTGTCCTTACCGGCGACGCTGCTTGGTGCGCCACCCCGCTGGCAGGCATTGGTGCGACACTGTCTCTGACAGGCGCATGCGTGCTGGCCGGTGAACTAGAACTCAATCGCGATACGGCAGAGGCGCTCTCTTCCTATGAACAGGCGTTAAGGCCCATGATTGAAGATGGTCAAGGCGTTCCCAAGATTGGAACACGTCTGATGCATCCCCGCAGCCGTCTCGGAATCCATCTGCTTCACAGCACGCTCAACGTCGCCAGCAAGCCGACCATTCGCGACTTCTTCGCATCGAAGTTCCTTTCCAACCAGCCGAAGTCGCCTGACCTTGCAAGCTATCCGATGCCAGCGAATTGACGTGGAAGACATGGCTTGGATTCCATCTGGCCGTCGGCGGCTGCATTGTTTTGAGCAGGGTAAAGCGTCCGCTGGCCGCTAGCTATTGCCCAGACCGAACGACCGTTGAGAATGTCATCAATCGGGCCTGCAACCTTCCTACCATCGGTGGCGCACCAGCGTGGATGAGGTGCCATCGTGGAAAAAACCGCCCGTCGGGCCGAGAGCATCTAACGTAGCGAGCTGAACTGCAATCGCCGCCGCCTGAGCCGGTGTCCGCTCACCCATGTGTCCCGTGAGATCGGTGGCTGTCAGCCCCGGATCGGCAGCATTCACCTTGATGCCCTCGTTCATGAGATCCTTCGCAAACTTCAGCATGAACATATTGAGCGCTGCCTTAGACGCGCAGTAGCCCGCAAACCCGACCGTCCAGTTCTCACTGGTCATGTCGGCAGTCCCATCGATTGAGCCCAGGCCACTCGACATCATAACGATACGCGCACTTTGAGCTTTGCGCAAAAGCGGCAAGAACGCTTGTGTGATACGCACAGGACCGAGCGCGTTAACGTCTAGCATAGCGCGCATCTGTTCAATCGGCTCCTCGCTTGCCGGTGGCGGATAACCAAAGTGCATACCGGCGTTGTTCACAAGAACGTCGAGAGATGCAACCGTTCTTCCAATTTTCTCAGCCGCAGCTCGAACGCTCTCGTCATCCACAACATCCAACACGATGGATTGTGCGTCATGACCAAGATCACGCAGCATCTGCGCAGCCAATTCGCCGCGCTTCTCATCGCGGCATCCAAGCCATACTGAAAATCCTCTTTCTGCGAGTTGCCGCGCGATGGCGAAACCGATGCCTTTATTGGCACCTGTGATAAGGGCTGTCTGCCGAGCCATGTCTCTCGTCTCCTACATTTCAGCATGCATCTGCATTCTAGAATGTGCTGGAAATTGCCCAGCGGCTTCAGCGATCCTGCCAGAGACTTGCCTGATCCTTCCATTTCGTTATCAATACATTTGAGGGAGGTAACGATGATAAGCGAACAGATGACTGCCGATGCAAGGAGTATCGCGAACCTGAATTGCGTCTGCTTATCCACGCAAAGCGCCATTCCAGGTTTAACAATCTACAGCGGATGCCAGCCGGCTGGCTTAGTGCCGGCGCTTTTCGAACCGCGTTTCTATCTGCTCCTTCAAGGCGCAAAACGTATGGTCATCGCGAGGCAGGACATTGTCATACGCCCAGGGGACTATGCAATGTCATCGCTCGGCCTTCCATTCCAAACGGAGGTGATCGAGGCCTCGCTGGAGAAACCCTACCTGGGTGTCGCGTTCACTCTGGATCAGGCGATGGTCGCCGAAATCCTGCTTGCCTGTCCGAATTTCTACGATGTTGACGGTTCGGCTTTCTCATCTGGTCGAGCTGACCGTGACGTTGTCGATCCAGTTGCTCGCTTGCTTGCCCTCTCGCGCTCACCCTCCGACATCGAGGTTATGGCCCCTTTGCTGGGCCGTGAACTTGTCTATCGTCTGGCAAAGGGACCTATGAGATCTACGCTGCATATGGCAGCGAAAGGCCACAGGCGCTTTGACCAGGTCCGAGCCGCAGCAGAATGGATCCGCAACCATTGCTACGAACCGATGCGTGTCAGCGATCTGGCGTCACGGGTTGGGATGAGTGTGACATCGCTTCACAGAAATTTTCGATCGATTACTGGGAAAAGCCCCTTGGCCTACCAACGCCATATCCGACTTCTCGCCGCTCGCGAGCGTGTTGTCACGCAAGGCGACACGATCACAACGATTGCGTTTGACAGCGGCTATGCCAGCGCCTCGCAGTTCAGTCGAGAGTATAAGCAGATGTTTGGCGTTACGCCCCGGCACGATAGCACGAGACACGATCGATCCCGGAGAGCGGAATGGTGTAGTCGCGAAACAGAGGATTCGTAACCATTTCACTAATAGGAGCTTCGTCGACGTTTGCGCCGATAAAGGGTTCGACGCGATCGAGTTTGACAACCTCGACTCTTATCCGCTCACGCGGCCATATCGATCAAGCAGATGCATCATGCGTCGTGAAGCTATTGGTTGACGGTGCGATCGTGTCCCACGACGTGGTGTAGCTTAGACGACCACGGTTCATCCCAGAGGGCCGGATGAGTGTCAGCTTGCTACTGCAGCGGACAATCAGATCATCTACACCTTCGCCAGAAAAATACAGGCAACAATTGGAAGGCGGTAAGTCGAATATTTTCCTATCGACGCGATTGCGGTCAGTTTCGATACTGACCCGGGAAAATAATGTCCTGATCGACAAGGACATTGAACCTGTAGCCCGGGCGAATTTCGAGGGTTGGCTGAACATCCATATTCCGCTGGATAGTCCGGTCGGCAACCCGCCCAAACGTCTCTGCGAAATTCCGCCGCGTCGCATCCGAGGCCGTGTCCTGGGTCGCAAGCGTCGAGCTTTCCGGGACGGCCATGTCGATCCCTGTTCCGATCAGGGCAATCAGCACGGCCGAGCCGAACGTTTTCAAATAATGGTTGTTCACCTTGTCGTCGAAACCGCCATACCCTTGCGCGTCCGTCCCCGACATTCCGCCGATTTGCAGTGTAGATCCATCAGGGAAAATGATGTCGGTCCACACGACGAGAACGCGTTTCTGTCCGAAGGACACCTTGCTGTCATAGCGACCGAACAGTTTCGTACCTTGCGGGATCAGCAGACGATGCCCGGTGGCGCTGTCGTAAACGCTCTGGCTCACCTGGGCGGTGATCCGGCCCGGAAGATCGGAATTGATGCCCGTGATCAGAGTTGCCGGAATCACCGAACCGCGCTTCAGTTCGAAGGGCGATTGTTGAGGCACGACACGGTTCGGCAGGTAGCCAAGCTCTTTCAGATCGGCGTTAAAAAAGTCCTCCTTGGCGCCTTGGGTATTGGGATCAACGTTTTGACCACTGAGCCCGGCGCGCAACGCGACCGCATAGAGATCGGGACCACTTGCCGTGTTCGCTGAAGTCGTTGCGGCTCTTGCCGCCGTGTCTGCGGTCGCATCATGCGTTTCAGCACGCCCGTCCAATTTGCCGCGATCGATGGCAAGCGGCGCATCATAGGCAGCGTTGTTTGCCTGCAGGCGGGCCATCCGCTGGCGCTGCTGCTCACGGAGAAGCTGTTCCTGTTGTTCTCGCTGAAGACGAGCCCGCCAGACCGCTTCCGCTTCGAGGTCCTGACCGCGCTGCTGCACCTCGCGTTGCCCCGGCTGCGGCGTGAAGGGATTGTTCGTCTTTTCTTCTACCTGCTTGGTCTCGACCGGCGTCGGTTGGAAGGTGGTCTGCTGCTGCGGTTCGCCGATAATACCGTCGGTAACGCCCCGTTTGATCTGGTCGGCATAGGTTGAGGCCGGATTGCCCGAACTTGTTTCCGGGCCGGTGTCCTTGCCGAAGTACAGTCCGCGGGATGCAAGCCCGTAGAAGATGACGCCAAGGAACGCGAGCGCCAAGACGATAATGACGATAATCGGCAGGCGGTTGATCCGCTTGATGCCGGATTGCGCCTGGCTATTCTGCGCGCCGCCAAGATTGAGGGATTGCACCATTGGATCCTCCCTTATCCGCGCCGCATGAGCGACAGGGCGCTTGCTGGCGTCGCGCCGTTGGCTGTGACCGTGTATGCACGTCCGAGTTCAACGCTGTTTGTCGAAAGACACGCCAGCACCTGACCATCTATGGCCAGGATCACATAGGCCAGCGGGATGACGGTTGCGCCGCTATCGATCTTCTGATCGGTGACGACGGCATAACCCCATCCCTTCAGCGCCGCTTCCATCGCCTGTCCGAAGGGCGAAGTATCCGTCTTGAGCGCAACGGTCGCCTTTCCCGGCCTAATCTGTTCGGCAAGGCGGCTCACCATATCGCCGGCGATTGCGCTGGCCGCAGGACCGGAGATTTCCGGCGGCGCGCTGCTGGCCACGACACTGTCAGTCCCTATCGACTGGCACCCGGAAAGAAGGGCGGCTAGGGCGCAGGCTGCGGCAAAATTGCGGAGGCGTTGCAAGGCGCGCGAATGGGAGAGAGGGATGTTCATTACCGCCCTCCCCGCTTGATGGTGATCTTTTCCTGTTTCCAGCCGACCCCCGACACGAGCACCGCGCGATCGACATGGTAATCGACGACCATCACGTCGCCCTTCATCCGGTAGTTGACGATCCGGTTTTGCCCACCGGATGTGACGAATAGAACCGGAGCGTCCTGACCGGAGATGGAGCGCGGAAACTGGATGTAAGTCTTGAGCCCATCGGAATAGACCCGTGTCGGCCGCCAGCCGGCGTTGCCCGAGACGGAATAGGAAAAGTTCAGCTGCTCGGCGGGGACGCCTGCGCCTGGGATGGTGGTCGCCTCGATCCGGGCATTGACGTCGGCAAGCTTTGCCGAGACATCCTCCGCATATTCGAAACCGACACGAGCCATATATTGAGTCGAATGCGATTTGAGCTGGATGTGGTAGGTGCGCCGCGACGTCGTCACCACCATCGAGGTCACAAGACCTGGCTCCGACGGCTTGACGATCAGATGGATCGCTTGACCGCCAGCAGCCCCTGAAGTCGCCGGCTCGACCTTCCAGCGTACGGTGTCACCGACCAGCACGTCTCTGACCACCTCGCCGCCTTGCAGTTCGATATCGCAAACCTGCAGCGGCGAGCAGACGACGGATGGCTGCACCTCGCCGTAAAGGAAGATCACCTTGCCGTCGGCGCCCTTGGTGACCAGACCGCGCGAGCCGCGCCACTGTGTGGAAATCCCCATGCCTTTTGCTTCGTTGGCGGTGACGCCATCGGCAGCAAAAGCATGGACAGGAACGACCAGTGAATACGCCAACGTCGCCGAGGCGAGAGCGCTTGTCAGCGTGGCCCGTGTTCTTTTGCGTGGGATGATCATGTTCGGGCCATGCCTTTCAAAGCTGTGCAGTCCACTCGAAGTCGCGGAGATAGAGGCCGATGGGGTTCAGGCGGATGACGCCCTCGTCCTGTGGTGGGGTGAGTGTCACCGTGGCAATTCCGCGGAAGCGGCGGACGGCGGTTTCCTTGCCGCGCCGGTCGCGCTCGAATTCGGTCCAGTCCACCTGGTAGCTCTGGTTCGACAGCGCGACGATGTTGTTTACCTCGATGGCCACCGTCGAATTCTTCGCTTTCTCGAACGGTGAGTTGGAGCGAAACCAGGCATTGACCTTTTCGGTCGCCGGATCGGATGTCCTGAGCAGCCCATAGGTTCGGTCGATATACTGCTTCTGCACGACCGCATCCGGCGTCACACTGCGAAAGTTCGAGACGAAGCTGCCGAGGGTCGCACGCACCACACGAGGATCGGCATACTCGATCTGCTGCGGGAAGCCGGCATTGACTGATGTGCCGAGCTTGTCGACCTCGACGATATAGGGAACGAGCTTGACCTGCGCGCTTTGATACAGCGCGTAGCCAAAGCCGATCACGGCCATGGTCATGCCGGCAATGCCGACGATACGCCAAGCGGCAGCGGATCTGACGTAGGAGCCATAACGCTCGTTCCATTCGTTGCGGGCGGCGATATACGGATTGGCAAGATCGGGATTATCGAGCGGATTGTGTCCGGCCATGGCTGATCGGCCTCCAGTTATTTGGTCTCGTTAAGTGGCGGTGGTGGAGGCGATGCGGTCCGACCCGATTGCTGGTCGAGTTTGGCATTGGCAAGCCCCAGCAGCGATCCGGCATAGGCGCCGGGTGATCCGACTGCCTTGTCCTTCGCGGCTGAGCCGACAGCGCCCGCAGCACCACCGATGCCGGCCTCCATGCCGCGCATGGCGGCACTGCCAAGGGATGCTCCGCCTGCCCTTGCCGCGCCTGCTGCCTGAAAACCTCGGCTTGCTGCTGCCGTCGCCAGAAAGCCTGCGCCGGCCGCAAAGGATGCGGCCTGTCCACCGTGACGGATCGATTCCATACCGCCGGAAACGGAGGCACCCTGGACCACGCCTTGAAGGATCGGCGGTACATACATGGCGATGACGAAGACCACGACCGATATGCCGGCGATCGCGAGCGTCGTGATGAACTGCTCCGAGGATGCGGTTGGTGCCTCGGCCAGGCCCAGCAGGATGTCGGAGCCGATCTTGGCGATCATCACCAGCGCCATCAGCTTCAAGCCGACCGAGAAAGCGTAGACCAGATATTTGATGGCGAAATCCTTGGTGTAGGACGTGCCGCCCAACCCGAGCATGATCATGCCCGCGAGGAGGCCGACATACATCTCCACCATGACCGAGACGAAGATGGCGGCAACGAGCGAGAAGCAGACGACGACCACGACCATGGCGAAGACGGCGGCGATCGCTAGGGAGTTATCCTCGAAGAGGCCAAACTTCGCCTGTTCCGACATCTTGGTCGCGACACGAATGCCGGCGTCAAAAATATTGGCCGGCGAGGCCGAGCCACCGCCGGCGCCGATTTGGTAGAGGCTATCGACCACGGCTTTTGCAAATGCGGGGCCCTCATTGAGAATGAAGGCGAACAATCCGATAAACATGATGCGTTTCACCAACTCGGCAAACCAGCTGTCGAGCGAGGCAGCATTGATCGCCAACCATACAGCGGCGATGCCGACCTCGATGCCGGCGAGGATCCAGAACAAAGACCGCGCCGCATTCATGACCGTCGTTTCCCAGCCCTTGGCCGCCGCTACGACGGAGTTCTCCAGCGTGGTCAGCACTTGACCCTGCTGCGCCAGAGCCGACGTGCTCGCGATCAGGACCATGCCGATCGCGACTAAGGCAAGGTTGGGCTTTTGGAAACGAGGAACGATCACCATCTCGGCTCCATCTCCTGGCCGCCGCGAATGTCGCGCTCGGCATTTCCACCAAAGAACTTTTCCCGGTGAGCACGGCGGTCGTCGTCGGATGCAGCTTGCGGTGACGCTTCGCCCGCTCCGGACAGGTGTGCCGCAGACGGCTGGAACGCCCACCTGGCGACGACGACGCCGGACGCGATGATCCCCACGACGGCAAGGATAATGACAAGGCGCGGGCTCACCAGCGGGGCTCCATCGTCTGCCCGCCGCGGATGTCATGCTCGCTTCCGCTGAAGAACTGTTCCCGGCGCGCCTGGGCGAGATCCTTTTGCGCCTGTTCAGACTGGAACCAGGTGCCCATCATCGTCATCTGTTGGGAGACGAGGCCCCGCAGCTTTTGCATCTGCGCGACTTGCTGGGCGGCGATCTGGTGTCCGACCTGCAGCGCCTTCATCTGCCCGTCGGCCGATTCCGACATGGAGCGTAGCGACGACATCGTGCTCTCCTCGCTCGAGAACTGGTCGGCCGTCAGGTTTGCGGCCTTCAGGGAACCGGCGATCGTGTCGCGGTTGGTGTCGGACCAGTTCTGATAGGTGGACGAGAAGCCCGCACCGTCGGGCAGGTTGCTTTTCATCTCGGCAAAGCTCTGGAAACGCTGATTGAGCACGTCGTCGATATTGCCCATTGAGAAGGCGACGCCTTGGCCTTGCGCCACGACGTTCTGAAGGGTCTTGAGGTCGCTCTCGACCTGGCCCCAGATGTGGTTTGGCAATTGCGCCGTGTTCTGCAGCATGTTGTTGTAGATGTTGATCTGGTTCTGGATCTGCTCGGCAAGCTGCGAGATCTGGGTAATCTGGTTGTTGACCTGCTCGGCCGACTTGCCGACCAGCGAGATCAGTTCGGTATTGTTGGCGATCTGGGTCCATTCGGTCGCCTGGCCCGTCACGCCGCCGGCCTGAACTGAAGCCGGAAACACGACGGGGAGAATGATGGCCGCTATGGCAGTTGCGCGCGCGATGCTATTCGGCCGGGAAAAGTGTCTCGGCATGGGCGATCCCCCTTTGCTGGAGCCAAGGACGAGGCCATGCGGCCCCGTGTTCGGAATGAAGGGTTCGAATGCGCTTGAGGTCTTCCTTGCCGGTCGCCCCGAAAAACGAGAGCGCGACCGGACCAAGCGCCATGTTGAAGAGCCTTCGGCCCTCCGGTGAGACGACGTAATATTCGCGCTTGGGAATGGCGGTTGCGACGATCTCGATCTGCCGCTCGTTGAAGCCGATGCGCTCATAGAACTCGCGCGTGCGCGGTTCGCGTGCCGCCCCGTTCGGCAGGCAGATTTTCGTCGGGCAGCTTTCCTTCAGGACATCCATGATGCCGGAGCGCTCCGCATCCGAGATTGACTGGGTGGCGAGCACAACAGCACAGTTGGCCTTTCTCAGCACCTTCAGCCATTCGCGGATCTTGTCGCGAAACACTGGATGACCGAGCATCAGCCAGGCCTCGTCGAGGATGATTAGGCTAGGCGCGCCGGTCAGGCGTTTCTCGATGCGACGAAACAGGTAGGTGAGAACGGGGACGAGATTGCGCTCGCCCATGTTCATCAGTTCCTCGATCTCGAAGCACTGGAACGCGCCAAGCGCCAGACTGTCCTCTTCGGCGTCGAGCAACTGGCCCATCGGGCCGTCGACGGTGTAGTGGTGCAGCGCGTCCTTGATCTCGCGCATCTGCACGCCCGAAACGAAGTCCGACAGCGAGCGACCGCGGGATTCTGACATCAGCGCCAGCTGCCTGGAGATAGCGTTGCGATAGTCCGGAGTGATGGTCACACCTTGCAGCGCCACCAGCATCTCGATCCACTCGGAGGCCCAGGCGCGGTCGCCATCAGTCGACAGTTCAGCGAGCGGGCAAAATGCAAGCGCCTTCACCTCACCACCAGGCGACGGGCCGATATCGCCGCCGATCTGGTAGTGATCGCCGTTGAGACCGAGCGTCAGCGGCAGCATCGAGCCGCCCTTGTCGAAGGCGAACACCTGCGCGCCTGCATATCGGCGGAATTGCGCGGCAATCAGAGCCAGCAGCGTCGACTTGCCCGATCCGGTTGGGCCGAAAATCAGAGTATGTCCAACATCATCGACATGCAGGTTCAGTCGAAACGGCGTCGAACCGGATGCCACCTGCATCAAGGGCGGCGAGGCCGGCGGATAAAATGGGCAAGGCGCGGTCGGACTTCCGGACCAGACGGAGTTCAGCGGGATAAGATCGGCGAGATTGCGAGTGTTGATCAGCGGCTCGCGGATATTGGCGTAGGAAACTCCAGGCAGGCTGCCGAGGAAAGCGTCCGTGGCATTCAACGTCTCGATGCGTGCGCCAAAACCTTCGGCCTGGATCAGGCGGCGGATCGCTTCGCATTTTTCCTGGAGCTGGATCGCATCTGCTTCGAAGATGACGATGACCGGCGTGTAATAGCCATAGGCGACGAGCTGCGACGACGCTTCGGCGATGGCGTGCTCTGTCTCCGCCACCATCAGCATGGCGTCCTGATCGACCGCGCGGCTCTGGGTTTGGAAAAGCTGATCGAAGAACGGCCGCACCTTCTGCTGCCACTTCTTGCGGGTGCGTTCGAGCCTTGCCCGTGCTTCCTCAGTATCGAGAAAGACGAAGCGGGACGACCAGCGATACGTGAGCGGCATCCGGTCGAGCGTGTTGAGAATGCCCGGCCAGCTTTCCGCCGGCAGGCCGTCGATTGCCACCACACCGAGAAAGCGGTTCTCGACCATTGGGGTCAAGCCATGCTGCAACTCGGCCGTCACCAGCCAGTCGAGATACATCGGGATGTCTGGCAGGCGAACCGGATGGTTCTCTCCGGTCACGCAGAAGCGAATGAACTGGAACAGCTCGTCGTAGCGCCCGACGCGGTAGCCGCCGCGCTCCGAGGTTTCCCGCGTCATCATCCGACGGATCGACAAGACATTGGCGAGATACTGCTCGACCTCCCGGATCGAGGTCAGGAAACTCTCGAGTGCCTTGTCGGCATAGGAGGCCGAGCGGCTCGCCGCGTCGGAATAGATATACCGCGTCAGGCCGGAGCGCCTCGGCTCCGGCGGCCGCCAGGTCAGGATCAGAGCATGCCGGCTCTCGAAATGCCCCCTTTCCGTCTGAAAGTGCGCCCGCCGCTCGTCGTCGATGGCGCGCGTGACCGGATCAGGAAAGTGGGATTCAGCCTCTGTGGGATAATCGCCAGTCGGCACTCGCACCGCCTCGACCTGGATCATCCATCCCGAGCCCAGCCGCGACAGGATGGCATTGATCTGTCGCGATACCTCGTTGCGCTCGGCGTCGGTCGAGCTCTCGCTATCCGGCCCGGCAAAATACCAGCCGGCCATCAGGGAGCCGTCTTTCAGCAGAATGACCCCATTATCGACGAGTCCCGCATAAGGCACCAGATCGGCGAATGACGGTCCGGAATGGCGGAATGATTTGAGGGCGACCATCTCCAATCACCTCAGAACTTGCGCCACGGCGACGACGTCGCGCGGTAAAAGTTCTTGTAGGAAATATGCCGGAGATAGACTCGGCGCATCAGTGGATCGGATTTGGCCATCATGCGCAGCGCCGCGACGGCTACCAGCCAGACCGCGATGCCGAACAGTGCCGCATACCAGGTCAGGACGACGAAGATCAGTATGATAGCGGCAAGCGCCGTCAGCAGCACAAGCTCGCGGTCGGCGCCCATCAACAGGTTCGGACGCGATAACGCCCTGTGTACACGCGAGCGTGCCAGAGAAGAGCCGGCCTCAGCCATGAGCCCCCTCCCCCACTGTGGGCGGCGTCGCCTTCGGTTCGGGAGTACCTTGCTCGGCCTGTGCGTGGCCCTCGCCGATCGAGGCTCCGGTCGCACCGAAGAGAGCGACGATCTGGGTGGCTCCAAGCAGCACACCGCCCACCAGCGCGACATAGCAAAGCCGTCTCGCAAAATCATTCAGCTCGCCTCCGAAGATCAGCATGGCGCCGGCGATCGCGACCGCGGCCAGTGCGATGAACCCTGCGACTGGCCCCGTGATTGATTGCTGGATCTGTTGCAGCGGCGATTCCCAGGGAAGACCGCCGCCGCCCGAGGATGCGAGTGCAGAATCCGTAAAGCCGATAGAAATGGCAACAAGCGTCGCGCCGGTGAGAAGAATGGAGAGTTTACGCGACATGGCTGTCCTCATCGATTCGAGCATAATGTTCGGTCTGGTAGCGGCCGTTGCGGTATCCTCCGAGGTGGATCACCTCACGGACCCGCCTCCCCTTCCCCGTTCGCTCGATAGAGACGACGAGATCGACGGCTTCGCCGATCACCTCCTGCATCGGCTGCTGGCTGGCTTCCGCCGTCAGTTGCTCGAGCCGGCGCAAGGCTGACGTCGCCGTGTTGGAATGGATCGTGGTGACGCCGCCGGGGTGGCCGGTGTTCCAGGCCTTGAGCAGTGTTAGCGCCGCGCCGTCGCGGACCTCGCCTAGAATGATGCGGTCGGGACGCAAGCGCATCGTGCTTTTCAGCAGACGAGCCATGTCGATGGTGTCGCTGGTGTGCAGCGACACGGCATTCTCGGCCGCGCATTGGATCTCTGCCGTGTCTTCGAGGATAACCATTCGGTCGTCCGGGGCCGCCGCCACGATCTCGGCGATGATGGCATTGGCGAGTGTGGTCTTGCCCGACCCCGTGCCCCCTGAGATGACGATGTTCATCCGCGCATCGATCGCGCTTCGAATGGCGGACGCTTGTGCTTGCGTCATCACCTTCGACTTCACATACTCTGTCAGTGGAATGAGACGCGAGGCACGACGGCGAATGGTGAATGCCGGTCCGGAGACCACCGGCGGCAACAGCCCCTCGAAGCGGTGTCCACCAATCGGCAGTTCGCCAGAGATGATTGGCCGCTCGTCGTCGGCCTCCGACTGCAGCGCATGCGCAACGCTGCCGATGACAACTTCGGCTGCAGCAGAGCTCATCGCGCCAGCCGGTGCCACGCCGTGCCCAAGCCGCTCGATGAAAATGCGGCCGTCGGGGTTGAGCATGATCTCGACGACGGTGGCGTCATCGAGGGCAGTGCACAGTTGGTCGCCGAGTGCGTCCTGCAGTTTGCGGACGAGGCGAGGATGCGAGCGGGATTGGGTCACGCAGCGCTCCTGAGCAATGACCCATCGATCTGCGGGGTCGAATGGTAACCGTGTGGGCAAACCTGCTCAAAGCTGCCACGGTCGGCCGGCAGGCTTCCGGCGATAGCGATGGTGTTACCGATTGGAGCCGGTTCGCCGAGACGCTGCATCGGCCATCCCGCTCGCTTCAGGATGCGCTCGAAGCGGAGATCGGTGGCCGTGACGATCTCGCTGTAGCCGTTCGCCATCGACCATTCGATGATACCGGCGAACAAGGTGAGCGTCGCAAGATGCAGTTGGCTAGCCTTCCTCTGCGAGACAAGTGAGGTATCGACGCAGAAGCGCGAACTCTCGACCATCCCCGCGTGGGGGCGAAGCGAACCTGCATCGAGAAGCTGGGGGAAGGTCTGCTCCAGCATTGTGGGACCCGAAGCTGGAAGGAGACGAACGCAACCTGCGACCTTCCCACCGTCGGCAATTGCCAGAAGATAAGTCGGTCTGCACTCATCGTACTGGTCACGCTCTTCTCCCGCGGCGATGGAGACGTCCCAGGCGAGACGTCCGCCGAATACCGCCGCGCGAAGACGGTGCATTTGTCTCAGGAAGTCGCGATGGCGCTCGTATTTTTCGGGCGCGATGGTCAATATCCGCATGATGATCTCCGCTTGAACAAGGTCATGCGGACAGAAATCATCTCCTTCAGCGTGTGCCTATGTGCAGATCTGCACCTCAGGTGATTCTAGCGAGTCGCTGGTCCGGCTCTCAGAAAGTGAGCGTGTGGTGGGCCAGGCTGAGGAGATTCATGTGCAAATCTGCATTTTGCAATGACTAGGCGAAAGGGAGTAAATCTGACTAACTCACGGTAAATGATCGCAGATTCGCCTTGGGAGATGGAATCGGGAAATATCCGTTAACTCCTTGTTAACCTTAAATCCCTTGCTCAGAGTTGGGAATCGCGGGATAGTTTCGCAAATGATGGCTTTGTGGCCATTTTTTCGAAAATGAGGCCCTCCGGGATATAGTTTGCAAAATGAGCGATCCGCAGCCCAACAGATTTGATATCGAGATTGCCCAGCAGGGAGCGAAGATCTCAAATGCGTTGCATATGCTCCGCAGCCAACAATATCCCCCGGACGCCAAGAAGGGACTGCGCAAGTTCCAGCTGGGAGAAGTCGCCGACTTCATAGGGGTCACCCAGAGCCATCTGCGGCAAATCCATTTGGAGGGCAAGGGGCCGGAGGTTGAGTCCGTTGGTGGCCGACGCTACTATACAGCTGATCAGATGTTAGAGCTTCGAGACTATCTCGAATCCAACAAAAAATCGGACAAGCGATACTACGTTCCCCGGCGCCGTGAGGGCGAGCCTATGCAGGTCGTGTCGGTGGTGAATTTCAAGGGCGGAAGCGGAAAGACGACGACCGCTGCGCACCTTGCACAATATCTCGCCCTCACCGGTCATCGCGTACTGGCGGTCGATCTCGATCCACAGGCGTCACTGACGTCCCTCTTTGGAATCCAGCCCGAACTTGATGATACCGCGTCGCTGTACGAAGCGCTTCGTTTCGACGACGAGCGGAAATTCATCTCGGAGGTTATCCAGCCGACAAACATTCCCGGTCTTGATGTGGTTCCTGCAAATCTGGTCCTGCAGGAATACGAGTATGATGTGCCCTTGGCGATCTCCTCCAAGAAGGGAGAGGACGGTCGGTTATTCTACATGCGCATCTTCAATGCGCTGAAGCAGGTGGACGACAAATACGACGTGGTCGTTATCGATTGCCCGCCACAGCTGGGATACCTGACGATCACCGCGCTTATGGCTTCGACAGGCATTTTGATCACTATCCATCCCCAGATGCTGGATATCATGTCGATGAGCCAGTTCCTTATGATGTTGGGCGGCATAATGGGTCCGGTCGCCGAGGCCGGTGCCGAGATGCGCGTCGAATGGTTCCGGTATCTCGTAACTCGCTTCGAGCCGACGGACATCCCGCAGGCGCAGATGGTCGGGTTTATGCAATCGATGTTCGCCCAGCAAATGTTGCGAAATCATGTGCTCAAATCGACAGCCATTTCTGATGCTTCGATAAAGAAGCAGACTTTGTACGAGGTAGAGCGAGGCGATTTCGTCCGTTCTACCTATGACCGGGCGATGGAAAGCCTGAACGCAGCCAACGGCGAAATCATGGAACTAATCCACGGCGCATGGGGGCGAAAATGAGATACTTGTCAGCCGTTTTTTCGCGGGATTTGATAAACCATATCAATTGCTTGTCAACGTTGAGAGCGAGCGAGGAGGCCGGCTATGGCACGTGAAAATCCTTTTTCTAAACTGGACATGGCTTCCATCGCGTCTAACCAGACACCGACAAAGCCTGGCTACGGCATGACTGGGGCAGCCAAGACTGTCGTACGGTCCATCGAGGATCTCGCGGAGAACACAAAGAAGCTGATGGATGGCGAGGTGATCGTGGATCTGGATCCACGGTTAATTGACGTCTCCTTTGTCGCCGATCGCCTTTCCGACGATGGCGAGGAGTACCAAGAGCTCAAGCAGGCGATCGCATCGTCCAGCCAGACGACACCGATTCTGGTTCGACCCAGTTCGTCGGATAATCAACGCTTCATGGTCGTCTTCGGTCACCGCCGTCTCAAAGTCGCTAAGGAGCTTGGAATTCCGGTAAAGGCAGTTGTCAAGAAGCTTGATGACATCACGTCCGCAATTGCCCAGGGGCAGGAAAATTCCGCACGCTCCAACCTGTCGTTCATAGAGCGTGCATACTTCGCACAGAACCTGCTTACGTCTGGAATGACAAAGGATGTGGTTCGGTCGTCGCTCGCGATCGATGAGGCGATGCTTTCGAAAATGCTCGGTGTCGTGGAGACCGTCCCGGCGTCGATCCTCAAGGTGCTCGGGGCCTCCAAGAAGATCGGGCGCGACCGGTGGCTTAGCCTCCGTCAATTGCTTCTTGCTCCTGCCCTCCTGAAGGTTGCCATGGAGCATGTCGAAACGGCAGGCTTCGTTGAGCTAACTGAAGACAAGCGGTTCGATGAGCTCCATGACTACCTGAAGCGCTACAAGGCCAAATCGTCTGCAAGGAAGCCCAAGGCCAGTGTGTCCGGGAGGGATTGGACTTCAAGCGATACGTCACTGAATTTCGTGATGAATGCCAAATCGAAGAAGGTTGCGATCGAGCTTTCGAATGTCGAAGCGAAGCCCTTCAGCGAGTGGCTGTCAGCCCACATGGATCGTTTGTACGATGAGTACAAAGGATCGAAGCAGGAAAACAACGGAGACTAAACCGCAAAAGAAAAAGGCCCCCAAACGGTAAACCGTGGAAGCCTCTCTCGTATCTCTCGCAGGATTGAGAATCGCATTTCCCGGAATCACAGTCAAGAGTCTTGGCACCGATTTGGTGAGCGGATTTCCTTTGCCTGAAGAAAGGTGAGAGAAAAATGCAGACGGGACATGTAACGACGCCCTTTGGGCGGCGGCCGACGACGCTTGCCTTGGTGAAACGGCAATTGGCGATCGCGGCACCAGCACCAGGCACGCGTGTCGAAAAGTGGAAAGTATTTCGCGATGTGTGCGAAACGAGGGAACGCTTTGGCCTGCAAGATCGAGCGCTTGCCGTTCTCGATGCCCTTCTGACATTCTACCCTAATCCGCAGCTAGACGCCGAGAACGGGCTTGTTGTATTTCCATCCAATGCGCAGCTGTCCGTCCGCGCCCATGGGATTACAGAAAGTACACTGCGCCGCCAGCTCGGTGCGCTCGTCGATGCGGGACTTATACAGCGTCGTGATAGTCCCAACGGCAAACGTTACGCACATCGCGATCGAGCTGGTGAAATCGAACACGCTTACGGCTTCGATCTGAGCCCGCTACTTGCGCGTGCCACCGAGCTCGCCTTGCTGGCGCAGGACGTGGCCGCGGAGCGTATGCGCTTTCGCCGGGCCAAAGAAGCACTCACGATCTGCCGCCGAGATGTCCGTAAGCTGATTACAGCCGCGATTGAGGAAGGCGCTCCCGGCAATTGGGCGCATGTCGAAACGATATTTGTTGGAATTCTCGGGCGGCATCCTCGCTATGCGGACAGAAGCCAAGTCGAAGCAACACTCGATGAGATGGAGCTCTTGCGTACGGAGGTACTCAACCTTCTGGAAATGCAGGCAGAAACTAAAAATATGCATGGCAATGCCAGTCTAGATGACCGTCACATACAGAGTTCAAAAACCGAATCTATAAATGAACTTGAACCTAGCTCTGGAAAAGAGCAGGGCGAAAGGGTGTCGGAGAAACCGCATGTGAAGAGCGTGACCATTGGAGGAACAAAGGCAAAGCTCGAACAGATCAAGGCGTTCCCGCTGGGAATGGTTCTTCGAGCTTGCCCGCAGATTGCTGACTATGGGCCGGGTGGCGGCATTGCACATTGGCGGGAGCTCATGACCGCAGCTGTAGTAGTCCGCTCGATGTTAGGTGTCAGCCCGTCAGCCTATGAGGAAGCCTGCAATGCGATGGGGCCAGAAAACGCCGCAGTTGCTATGGCTTGCATTCTCGAGCGCTCGAATTTCATAACGTCCGCCGGCGGCTATCTGCGCGATCTGACCAGACGCGCCGAGCGCGGCGAGTTTTCGCTCGGGCCGATGCTAATGGCTCTCGTGAAGGCAAATGATCATGGAAGTCAAAGATCTGCGTGATGTCACAGCCGACGATGGGCAAAAAAGTCCGCCGTGGCTTCGGGCCCTTTAGGGCAGGAGATCACTTGTCAGCCGTTTTTTTTCGTGTTTTTCTCTTTTTATACAAACGGTTGTCAGCTTTGAACGTACATCCCAAACTTAGACAATATAGAGTGCGAAAGTTGAGCGGATTAATGGTCATGTCGCGGAGAAGCATAGCTTGATCGTTCGTCGGGGAGGGGACTTGGGGATCTCGAAAATGACTGCGGTGCTATCTGAAGAAGTTGAGGTCGACGAAGACGTCACCGGGCAACTGTGGACGGTGGAAGACACGACGACGCTGGCGCAACTGATCGCGGTGATCGCACTCGGTCAAGCACAGCACGCCGCGAGAATAATCGACGAGCTCGAGCCCCTCACCCCTGCCCTGTCAGCCGCAGAGCTTTTTCGGGGAGCCAGGGGCCAAATGCTTATCAGGGGGACGACCGAGGAACAGAGAGACACATCGCGCTACCATCGAGATGGCTTCCTATTCGAGTGCATCTCATGGATCGTCGCGCGCCAGTCGAGCTCAGCGCGCACTTTCATGAAAGATCCGCATATCGCAGCGACGACGCAAGGTCTGGATGGCCTGGCGATAGAAATGGACTCCGAGAAAGACGTGATGATCGGGGCAACCATATTCGAGGACAAATGCACGGATAACCCTAGGAAGAAGTTCCATAGCGAGGTGATGGTGACCTTCGGGGAGCATCATACGAGCAAACGGGTCCGAGACTTGGTTGCCAATGCGGTGTCTCTCATAAGGGAGAGCGGACTCAACGGATCAGAAGCGACTAAGGCGGCGGCAAGAGTGCTTGATCGGTCGTTTCGAACCTATAGGGCATCGCTCACTGTAGGTTCTGAAATCTCGACCACGCAGAGGCGGAAGAGGCTGTTTAAAGGGTACAATGACCTTGATGAGATCAAAAAAGGGCAACGTATTGGAGCAACCTTGATCGTGGAAGAACTCCGGGAATGGTTTCAGGGGTTGGCCGATGAGGTCATCGTCGCCCTCAATGAATACGAGGATGCCGATGTTTGACGTACGGACCGCGGAACTGCTTCGCTCAGCTCCTAACCTGCCGGAACTTGAGGCGGATAAACTCCCTGAGATGCTAACTCGGCACTATGCAGAATTGGTATCGACGAGGCTCCGGGGCGATGTCGACGAGCCAGCCATCGAAGGAAAATGGACGCTCGACCGAATCGCGGATGCGTACGAGATAGTTGCGTCAATCGAAAGCGATGTTGACTTGCGGCGAGCTGCAGCCTTCGTCGCCGGAACAGCTCAGCAAATCCTCGCGCGGCGAGCGCCGCCTGCAGAGGGGATCGAGCGACAAATTCCTCTTAGTCGAGACGGGCTTGATCCTACCGCTGCTGCTGCTGTTCTTTTCCTGGGGGCCGAACAATATGCGGACGCTTACGAGGCGGGTAGCTCCATTCCGCGCGCGCGGGGTCCCTACGAGAATAGAATCCTCGGAGACCATCTACGCGATCTGGCACAAGGAAGGCTGGTAGCGATCCTAACGCGAGCCGAGCGCTGGCGCCGCGATGAACCAATACTAGGCACCATCCAGACGCGTGCCTTTCGTAACCTCGTTTCGGCTTTGATCGAGGGTGTGGAAAGGTTGGCGGCAAACATGATGTCCGTCGATGTCCCAGCGGCAACACCTTCTCGTTTCGATTCCGCCAGGCACGCGTTTGCAACTGTCATCGAACTTGCATCGTACACTGACGGTGGTAGCGCCGAGATGTTAGGAGGGCCTCTGCGGACAAACTATCCGGGGCCAGCGCATCTGGCTTCGCTGCTCCTTTCGGCTTCTGAAGGAATCGAAGAGGCTGCCCTCTCCAGGCTGCCGCCCCCCAATGGAGCGAAAGCCGAGTTCTGGGGAGATTGGCTAAGGTTTCGTGCGGAAGAAGCGCCGTACGTGTGGCGAAATCACAGAGAGGCTATAGGCAAAGGGTTTCATCAGACCGGTAATTCCGCGGTCCTGGTGTTGCCGACTGGCGCTGGGAAGACGACAGTTAGCGTTCTAAAAATTGCGGCATGCCTCTCGAGCGGCAAGAAAGTGGTGTTTCTTGCGCCAACGCATGCGCTCGTGGAGCAGCTCACCGAAGATCTGCAGAAGCTTTTTCCGAAGGACAAGTTCGGGTTGGAAGTTTCAAGCGACTTCGATTCACTGCTTCTTGAAGAGGCGCAGTTGCAAGACATCGAGGTCATGACACCCGAGCGATGTCTTGCGATGTTGTCCTATTCGCCCGCCTCTTTCCAAAAGGTCGGGTTGCTGGTTTTTGACGAGTGTCACCTACTGAGTCCGGAGTCGGGCAAAATCGGCCGAGCGCTCGATGGAATGCTGTGCCTTCTGGCGTTCCATGCAGCTGCACCTAAGGCGGACATGCTCTTTCTTTCTGCGATGCTTGAGAACGGCCCAAAGTTTGCAGAATGGATCGAGGATCTAACCGGACGGACTTGCGTCCCCGTCGACCTTCTCTGGAAACCGAGCCGGCAAGCACGTGGCGTCATCGCGTTTGAAAAGAGCGAGATCAACCAGGCTATTCAGCGCGCCAAGGACACGCAAACCGAGCTGGATGACCAGAAAGGGAAGGTTTCTGCGACGCTCCGTGCAGCCTCGAAACGCGAGTTGGTGGCCCAGCCTTATGTGGTGTGGGGCCTCCAGCACAATTGGCACAAGTCGACAAGATCGCATGCATTCACGACCATTTCGGACGGTGAGTTTCAACTGGCCGGAGGGTTTGAAGATGGGAGAATTTGGGCAACCCCAAACGCAAATGACGTCGCGGCCTCAATCGCTATCAAGGCATACAGCACCGGCCTCAAGACAATTATCTTCGTGAATACCAAGGCCGACGCTGTCGGGACCGCTGCAAGCGTCTCTGAACGGCTGGGTAAAACGGTCGTCCTAAACGAAAGCGAGGGATGGCTATGGGACGCTCTCGTGCTGGAGCTTGGGGACGCCAAGCATGCGATCTTCCCTGACGGAAATTTCGGGGCTGTCCCTCATAATTCGGCAATGCTTCGCCTTGAGCGCAGTCTTTCCGAGAGGCTCTTTCGGCGCCCCGATGGCGCGCAAGTCATCGTCGCGACACCTACCCTCGCTCAAGGTCTCAATTTGCCGGCACATCTCGCAATTCTGGCTGGAGACAAACGCTCCGGTAAGAAGAAGGGAGCAAGAGAGCCGCTTGAAGCCCACGAGCTGTTAAATGCTGCCGCGCGAGCCGGCAGGGCAGGGCATTTGGCAAATGGCGTGGTCATCCTGATCCCGGAGCCGATTATGACATTCAAGCCCGGAGTAGCACTAAGTACCAAGCTCAAGGACAAGCTGAAGTCAGTTCTCCCGGAAGATGATCGATGCGTCACGATCACCGACCCACTGGAAATGGTGCTCGACAGGGTCATGGCCGGGGCAATCGATGACCGTCAGGTAAACTACACGATAAACCGACTTGTCTCGCTCAACATCACGGATACGGACACGGGGTCAGCACACAGTCTCATGTCCCGATCGTTCGGCGCCTTTCTCGCCCGGAAGCGAGATGAACAGAAGGACTACGAGAAGAAGGTAGAGCAGCTCTGGGCCGTTGTGAAAGAAGCGGTTGACGCTGAGCCCGATGCTGTTGTGATTCTACTAGCGACGCAAAGTGGGCTTCCTGTTGACCTGCTGGAAGCATTGCGGGCGCGGATCGCCAAGTCCCTGGGAGACTTGCCGACCACCGTTAAAGCATGGGTGGAGTGGGCATTCTTGTGGTTAAAGAGCGATGCTCGCGCACGGGAATATTTACTGGGTGACGTCGAAAGAACCGCTCTGGCAGCAGCTGGCAAAGCGGCAGACCAGCCGATTGATAACAGTGTTCTGGATCGCCTTTGCTCGGGAACGCTAGCTTGGATCGAGGGTAAGCCGCTCAATGAAATTGAACGTGCCTTAGGCGGTGATCCGAATGGGGGGCAGAAGAACTCGCGAATTTGTCTGCGGGCGAGGGAGCTGATCTCTTCGTTCATCCCGAGAGGCCTCTCTTTTGCGATCGGCGTCGTTGGCAGGATGGCTGAGGAATTGGCCGCCGCGGACGCCCAGGCAACATTAAATTTGGAACTTCTGCAAAGCCTTTCTGGGACCGTTCGTCGAGGATTTGACACCGCCGAGAAGCTTCAGTTTGCAAACGCACATCGGGAGATCTTAGGACGAGTTCAGCTGCATCGATTCTATCATGAGACCTATTCCTTCCCTGAGCTGGACCTTGACGACGAGCTGTAGTGGCCGGGGTCCTCCACACAGCCCTAGAAGCAATGAGATGAAGAACCGCGTAGCTCAGCAGCCTGTGATATCGTCCAGTAAAAACGTTATCTTATCTTCAGCCGTCTTTTTCCGCGCCCTTGTTGGTCTCTCGTAGTGTCTTTTCATCGCCTTAAGCTTACCGAACGCTGGCGTCATTACAACATGCGAGCGGCACGCCCGGTTCGTCGGCTGGCGTTGTTGTAGTAGCTGGATGCCTGTTGCACCGATCGATGACGCGACTGCTCCATGGCCTCTGGGAGGGGGATGCCGCGGTTGGCAGCTTCAGTCAAATATCCCGATCGCAGCCCATGCGCAGATAACTCCGCAGGCTTTAACCCAGCCATCTCGGCACGCTGCTTCAGAATTGCATTGACCGACTGCGGATCAATCGCCCGCTTCGAAACAGTGCCCCATCGCCCGATACCCCGAAACACACTGCCTTTCTCGATCTTTGCGGCCGTTATCCAGCCGTTGAGAGCATCAACAGGTCGGCCGGTGAGATAGACGGTATCATCCTGCTCGCCGCTTGTGGTTTTCGTCCGTCCGAGATGAATGGCAAGAGAGGGGAGGGGAGGGCCGTCAGGCATCTCGATCGGCGGCTCAACAGTCAACTGTTCCACCCGAAGTCCGGCAATCTCGCTACGTCGACGGCCCCCGGAGGCAAAGGCGACCATCAGGATTGCCCGGTCGCGCAGATCGCGCAGGCTTTCTGTGGCGCAGGTGGCCAGCAGCTTTGCCAGGATATCACCGGTGACTGCCTTGGCGCTCTTGCGTTGCCGCGTCCGCGGAACAGCACGCACGGCGTGGCGTATGGCCGACTTGAGGGCAGGAGAGGCGAAAGAACCATGGAAACCGCGCCATTTCGTCAGGGTCGACCAATTGGCCAGACGCCGACGCACGGTGGCTGGCGCGTGCGGGCCGATGGATTTAAGGAACCCTTGGATACGGAGGTTTTCATCGATAGCAGTTGGCATGCCGTGATCAGGATCGGCCGCACGCTTTTCCGGATCCCAAAGGTGATGGGCGACGAATTTCAAAAGCAGCGCTTCGGGCGCCGGCCAGGGCAGGGATTTCCCGGTCGCAGCCAATCCCCAGGCTTCGAGATAGGCGAGATCCGAGGTCAGCGCCCGCAGCGTGTTGTCGCCCATCCCCTGGTTGACGAGATGGCGCAGCGTTTCGACGTCGTGGTCGGTGAGCAGTTCGGCAAGTTCGTTGCGCCGCTCCATCGGCAGCACGGCGGCGATCGTGTCGAGCTCTTCGGCGCGCCGCTCGACGGCGGACAGTGATGTCTTGGGTATAGCCACGGACGCTCCAAAAGGACGGTTTCGGCGGGCTCTAAGACCGTGATTTGCCCCGATTCTATCTGATTCGCGACTCCAGATCAACTACCATCGATAAGCATTACTTATCGATGGTTAGACCGCTATTTAGCAAGTATACCATGTGAGGAATAGCAATATAGAGATAGAGTTCTTATAAGAAATCATTTACAATGATTTCAATGGCCTACGATCTCGCGAAAATCAGCATATCTACCTTGATGCGGCCGGCATTCGACGCCGGCCTCGCTCTCACGCGTCTGGACGAGCGCATCGCCCGTTCACCGGTTGGCGAGGGCTTTGTCGAACGCTCTCACTTCACCGACGCCTGCGCGTCTCTCTGGATCGACGGCGAATTGGTACATCTCGAAGACCTCGTTCTCCACGACCATGTCAGAGATATTCGCACACCCACCCACGAGCTGACCATCGCCCGCGACGTCCTGCGCACCCGCCGGCGCATTGCCGCCCAACTTCCCGGCTGGGCATTGTCGGCAGACGGACTTCGCACACTGCGAAAAACCTCGGAGATCACGGCGGTCGACGCTGACGAGGCGACGCCCGCCGACGCCATCCGGCGCGCGGTCGCGAACGATCCGGACGGCGAGGGGGACGACGCCGACGACATCGAACATCTCCCCGGCATCGATTATGCCGCCATCGATGCGGTTCTCGCCCGATCGGAGGGGGCAATCGAGAACGCTACGCGGCCGGGCCGGAGGGACGACCCAGAGAAAGATCCGATGATCTACGATCTCGACTGGGACGAGGACGCCCGGCTCGACGAATGGCGTGCGGTGTTGCGCCAAGTCGAAAATCTACCCGCAGTGCTGCAGGCCATCGTTGCTCTCGATGCCTGGAACGAAATTTCGGTACTGCAACATGCGCCCTGGCTCGGCCGGCTATTGGCCGCCTCCATCCTGCGCCAGGCAGGCGTCACGACCGGCGCCCATCTCGCCGCCATAAACCTCGGACTGAAAACCATTCCCGTCGATCGGCGCCGGCATCGTGATCGGGAGACCCGGTTGCTCGCCATCGCCCACGGGGTGATCGCGGCCGCCGAGATCGGACTAAAAGAACATGACCGGCTGGCGTTGGCCCGGACACTGTTCGAGCGAAAGCTGGAGGGACGCCGAACGTCTTCAAAATTGCCCGAGCTGGTCGAGTTGGTGATGGCGAAGCCATTGGTGTCGGCTGGGATGGTGGCGAAGGCGCTGGAGGTCACGCCGCAGGCGGCGCGGCGGATCGTGGCGGAGCTCGGACTCAGAGAGATGACGGGGAGGGGGAGGTTTCGCGCATGGGGGATCGTATAGTGCAGAGGGCAGGCTCGCATAAAACATCTGCGAGTGTCTTCGAACGATTTCAAGAAATAGTTTTGGGCAAGTTATCTTTTCTATCGATGCGTGCGTTGCATGCTGCTAAGTATGCTGAAATGCATGGGGAAAACTATGGGTCAAGTCGCAATCGATCTCTATTCCGGCTGCGGTGGGATGTCAGCCGGAGCCGCGGCGGCCGTTCCCGATCTGCAGGTCAAGTGGGCACTCGACATCGACGTCAACGCCACCAAGACATTCGCAAATGCTCACCCTGAAGCTGTGGTTGACTGTTGCGACGTTTCTCTCGTGTCGGCGGCCGAGGTCGTGGAGCGGGCTGGGATCGAGAAGATCGACTGGTTCTTCGCGGGGCCGACCTGCCAGGCAGTGAGCACGATGGGTGTCTTCCATCTCGATGATCCGCGGAACGCCCTCTTCGTCCACTTCATCCGGCTGCTCGACGGCTTCACCGCCGCCGGAAGGAAGCCGCGCCATGTCGTGATGGAGAACGTGCCCGGTGTGGTTTACGGCCAGAACCTTGTGATAGTCAAAGAACTGTTCAAGATCTTCAAGGAGCGCGGCTATTATGTGTTCGCCGACGTCGTGAACATGGCGGACTACGGGCTTCCGCAGCTCCGAAACCGCTTCATCTTGATCGCGACTGTCAACGAGGTGCCGCCGACTTTCCCACGGCGCACGCATGCTCCGGTGAAGAAGGGCGAACTCAGGGAATACGTTTCCGTCAGCGAGGCCATCGCCGATCTCGCAGTCGGTCAGGCCGACGACAAGGCTGTCGTCAAGCTGGCGTACCGCGGGCGCCCGACGCGGTTCCAGTCTTATGTTCGCGACGGCAACGGTTTCGCGCCGAACCATCACGGCAACCACTTGTCGGAGGTCAACAGGAAGCGGGTCGCCACCGTGCCGCAGGGCGGCTGCTGGAAGGACATTCCACCGGAGCTTCTCCCAGATCGGTTCCGCCGCGTCCGCCTGACCGACTACGCGACCCTGTATGGCCGCCTTCACGAGGCTTCGCCTTCCTACACGATCTCGGCCGGCTTCAACAACGTCACGTCCGGCTGCTTCACGCATCCCATACACGACCGCGCGCTGACGGTGCGCGAGGGTGCCCGCCTGCAGGGCTTCAGAGACTCCTTCGAATTCCTTGGCCCCAAGGAGGCGCAATACCGTCAAGTAGGCAACGCAGTTCCTCCATTCTTCATGATGCAACTGGTCCAGCACCTGATGTCCGGTGAAAAGGGGGTGCCCGCACGCATCACTGCCGCGGCCCTCGAAGGAGGCAAGAAGCTGCCGAGCATGGTGAAGCGCTTCACGGCAAAGAGAAACGATTCCGAGCGCTCGCGGGACGGATACGGCGGCGGTACCTACTGGCCAGCGGGCTGGGGCGAGCCGATTGCCGCAGATGCCGTGGCCGCGAACGGCTACCGCCTCAAGGAGGACATGCCGCTTCGCTATCGGCGCCGTGACGAATGGCGAGCCAACCGGGACCGGTTCATCGACCAGGACATCGTCAAGGTCTACGATGCCCAGCGCCAGCAGCACGTGGCGGCAGGGTCAGTCGCATTTCCACTCGTCAAGCAGGACGACGTCGACGCTATCGATCGGGCAATTGTTCAGATACTTGCAGTCGTCGGCACTCGTCCCGGATCGCTGGAAGTCGATGCCCCGGTTCGATACCTGCGCGCCCGGACCAAGCTGCTGCACGAACAGCTGCGGGAGAAGCAGGCCGCCGACCTACCCGCCATGGAAATCGCTGACGACGAGGAGGTCATCAGGTTCGGCAAATCCGACGCCCTCTCACAGTTTGCGCGGCTCGCATTCGAGGATTCCGACCTGGCGGACACTGACGCTGTCCGGGGGCCACACCTTGTTCTCCACTGGCGGCACATGGAGGCCGACACCATTCGGATTGGACAAGACCTTCACGCGGAGCAATGATTTCGGTTGCGCCGATAAAGAAGCTGTTCGACTTTAGGTAAGTGGGGACGAGACGGGGTAGGGGGATCTTGGCTAGCTTCGAGGAGGAATGTATCGAGAGGTACTTTCTCGCGCCCGGTAACGCTGGGCCGATCGGGAGCGTGTACCTGTCGGATGAAGATCTCCTGGAGATCCTCGGAGTCAACGACATCGAAGAGGCGCGCCGCCGATTCATAAAGCTTTTGCCAGCTGGATCCAATCTTCGAGATTATCTTTCGGGTGAGCTTCAGCCGACCCGCGCCAGTGTCCCGTCCTACATCCGGCTGCTGATGTTTCTGTGCTGGATGCAGACTACGGAGACACGCTGGGGCGGCACTCGCCAATTTCACGAAATATTCGAGGGTCACATCGGCTTTCGCCCTTGGAGTATGAGCGGGCTCAACGGGCTGTGGGAGCATTTCCGGGACTTCTTGAAAAAGGAACATGGAGTTATTCTCGTCCTGCCGGACATCCACCGCGTATACACGCAAATCGGTCGAACTCTGCAGTTGGCATTCCCGACCTGGCGGGACCGGGAGGCTTTGCGGAAGCTTAAGAGGCAGATTTCCGAACAGCACTTGCTCGACCCACTGGTCGTTGCAAACACTGTTCGAACTTCGCGAGGCTCGCTTGGTGAGACCATGCAGTCGTTCGTCTATAACTTCGAGGAATTCGATCAGGCTCGAAAGCGTGGCTTCAGAGAGTTTGAGAAAACGCCCTTCTGGAAGGCATGGTACGCGATTGTCGCCACGCAAGCTGCCGCCGAGTACATCGAGGTGATCGAAAGCGATTTTGGTGGTTACGAACTCTACCGCGTACCTCCGGTCGGGGATCGCGTTCTGATCTCGGCGCCGGAAGAGGCACTGAGGCTGGTCCCCAAGCCAATCGCGAAGTTGATTTCAAAAGGTTTGGTCTGCCTGGAGAGTCTGGGCTATGGACGATACCGGGCGCAGGCGAAGGCGACTTCCAATATTCTTCTGATGCACGCGACTAAGTTTGCACAATGCGACAGGTCGAACATCCGCTCTTCGGCGTCAATCAATTCAAAGTGGGTCGTGGCGACCCTTCGCGGGAAGCTGGGCGAGGCCGAGATCAGTGCCTCCGGTCAGAGGGAGTTCGGGTGGCATGATGGCATTAGAGTCGGTGCTGGAGCCTACCTCGGAAGATCACCACTTACGCCGACCGTCTCCGGGCCTGTGCCTGAAGCGATCAAGGTAGAGGTGGGTGGAAAATCAGTTGGACTGATTAGGGTCGCAGACGACATGGCCCTACCGCCAGGTGTCTACACTGGTGCTGCGGTCGCTCGTAGTCTTGGGGCGTCGCACGAAGTGCTCCTGGTTGCTCGCGCGAACGAGGTCAGTTCGGTGCGGCGGATGCCAGTGGAGTTAGCGAAGGATATTCCTGAAGACGACTTCCACTATGGCACAGCTCCATCGGTCGCTCTCGACACAGAAGTCTGGTCGGGCGTTCGCATGGCGCCTGGCGACGAACTGCTGACGATCGGAGAAGCCCTCTACGAACGAACGGCTCGCGGTCTGCCGCTGTCTGAAGCTGTTGACATCGTCCGGCGTGGGGTTACTCTTCTCGAAGATCGCCCGTCCGAGTGGGATATCGTTCGATTGTTTGCGGATGCCGGGTGGCTCGAGCCAACCTTCCTTAGACATTTCCCGGCGCGACGTCTCCTTCAATTGCAACTGTCAGCGTATCCTGTCGACGAGACCACAGTAGTTATCTGCGGCCCAACGCCCCTGGCGGTCGTTGATAGGCTGACAGTTGCGGCAAGAGCCGCCGGCGGAGCGATCGAGACAAGAAATGGCGCCTCCTCATGGTCGCTTCCTCGGTATGTGTTCCGCGCGCAGAGCAGCGGCGGTGTCCAGGAGTTTCTGCGAAGAGCAGAACTAAGCTTGGCGCCGAAAAGCGCCCCGGCGGTGGCTGATCGCGCAGACCATGGCGATCCCCACGGCTTCCGCGTCGTCGGCAAACTGTCACTCGACCGCGGGTTCTTTGCGACAGCCTTCGACAAAGAGATGACCGACGGTCTGTACCGCATCGAACGGCCAGAAGGTCGAATGCACTTCTACTATCGTTCGGTAATCCCCGGAAAGCCTGATCAGAATTACGTTTCTCCATCCGTGGCGTTGTTGTCTCATCATCTACGGCTCGGCGGGGAGGTGTTCGAGTTCAAGGACGGCATCGCCTTCGCTCGCGCGGCGAGGGTAAAGCTCCCGTCCAGCTGGGCAAGATGGGCTTCTGACCTCTCACTGTGTAATCCCGGCCTGTCGAACGCTTCAGGTGTCTGGCGCTATGAGTATCCCGTGGGAGAAGCAGCGGTAGCCGCGATATCGAAACTGGTTCCAGTTTCGATGGACACGGGACTGACCAAGAGCTGGCGGGATGGGTTCGTCCTGTCTGCATCCAATCGAGATCGAAAAATCTATGACAACCGCTCGCGGCTGGTTCGCTCGGCGGCACGCATGCGCGGGAAGAAGTAATGTCGGGTTCCAGCAAGACAGTATTCCAGGTCGTCAAGGTATTGAATCACTCCTCCGCCCTGGTCGTGGAGATAAGAGGGGGCAGCTCCCAGACTGGGAGGCTACGGGAAACCAAAGAGCCGCGGATGGTACTCGATGGCGTCGGCTCTCTCTGGCTGGTCACTGGAGAGAAGGACGAGCCAAAACACGTATTGGAGGACCTTGAGGAGCTGCCAGATTTCAGCGTGCCGATGGTCTCGACGCTGTCGTCGACGATCCGTGCCAGCTCTGAATTCGAGCTTCCGGCGACCGTCGAAGCATTCAACCTCCCCGGACATTTCAAGACGACCACTTTCGTCACCGTGACGCGCATCCTTGCAGCCTATAGCGCGCGAGACATCGACTTCGAAGAGGTCGTTCGCCGACTGCGGGAGGGCAGGCTCGAAATCCCATCGAGAGAGATCATTGCCATCGAGGTGTCCAAAGGCGACTGGCTCACTAGCCATTTCATTCGCCTTCCTTCCGGTTCGTACGGGCTTTCGCCTGATGCGGATCCGCGAGCACTTCCTGTCAAAACCATCGAGAACAAGCCTGATTCGATGAAATTGCCGTCGGGCCTGCTGATCTTCCTGTCCGAGCCTCGATGGAGCCTCGAGACAGAAAAGGATGTCCGCCCCGAACATGAGGTGCTGGAGTCTGCCGAGCGCTGGCTCGGTCGTTCAACGCTCGCAGTAGAAAGCGCGCCGGGCGACGCTAATGCTGTCGACTTGCTTCGGCACCACGTGGCGACGACAGTCAATGACGACGAGAAAGCGGATATCGCCGCCGCGGCTCGACTTCTTGCAGGTCGCCAATCGATACTCGACATCATGCCACAGATCCTCGCGAAGGATCCTGCCTTTCAGAAGCGGGTTCAGGAGTTCGAGCTTCAGGAGCAGGAACGTCTCAAGGAAAGGCTCCGGTCGAAAGTCGAGTCCGAGATCGAAGCGGAGAAGGCTCGTCTCGGGGAGATTCGAGCGGAAATCGCCGAAGCAGATGCTCGCCTTGCCGTCGCCGGGCAGCGCGAACTGCTTCTTCGGAACGAGGCCGAAAAGCACGACGAGGTCATGAAAGCGCGCATTGAGGAAGCTGCAAAACAGCTGCAGGGCGGCGCAATAGAACAGACCGACCATCTTCGTCGTGAACTCGATGAGCTTCGAGACCTGGTACTGCAAATGCCCAGCCATCCCACAACCGTCGTCGTGTCGGCGGCTGAGGAAATTCCGGAACCGCAACGGCCGGACGTCAATGGCACGGCCGTCGGGCCGAAGGCTGACGAGGGCGCGCGAAAGAGTATTCTCGCGGGCTTGGCATCTGCAACCGGGATCTCGCAAGCCGATTTGATGGCGATCCTACTCAAATCGACAGACGAGGTCCCATTGCTTGTCGGCGAACGGGCTTCCGGCGTGGCAGCCGATATCGTGGCTGCCATCGGTGGTGAGGACAGTGCGGTCGCCTTCTGCGATCCATCGCGTATTTCGTGGCAGGATCTCATGCACGACGAGACTTCGGGCCTCGCCGCAGCGGTGGCGAAGGCCAAGGCCAATCCGGACATCCTCGTCCCGATAGCGATATGCGGCATCACCAATGGCCCCTGCGAGTACTGGCTTCCCCAGTTCGTGGAATCCAGGCGCATCGGGCGTCTTCCGCGGAACCTCGCAATAGTGGCCAGTGCGGGCATCGATGGGTCGCGAGTTTCGATACCAGACTCTGTCCTTCGCTTCCTGATGCCTGTCGAGGTGACGAACAGCGCCAAGCCCGTTCGCAGGTTGTTTGCCGGATCGTGGCCCGCGGAGTTCGACGCCAACCGGTCGAACCTCGCCGATGCGATCGACGTGCTCACGCAGTCGGAAGCATTCGAGAACGGGTCGCTCCAACGTGCCGCCAAGACGCTGTCGAGAACGCCACAGGGCATGGCGATGGCTGAGGTCGCCCAGGCACTCGTCCGGCAGGCCCAGTGGCTGGCGAGCGTCTCCGGCGGCGGACAATACGAATTCAAAAATCGCTTCAAGAATATTGAGGGCTGAACATGTTCGATCCGATTGGTGGCTTCAACAGAATGATCGAACAGTTCCTGTCGTATCTCGATACGGCATATCGCATCGATAACCAGAATGTATCTGCGATGCGCAGGGAGCTGCTGTCGACGCCCGGCGAGCTTGCTCTCGATCCCATATTCGAGGCCGTTCCTCGCTACGAGACTGCAGGCTACGGCTTGGAGGCCCTTATTGAGGACAAGGACGGCGAGTTGCCGGGCTTCTTGAAGGCGGAGCGCCAGGCATTCGTGGAACTTGCCGTGTCAGGCCTGTTCGACCGCGACACGAAGAGCGCCGAAATCAAGGGCGCCTACCAACCGTATCTTCATCAGGTGCAGATGCTGTCGAAGGGCGTACAGGACGGGACGCCTGGGATCGTCACCTCGGGTACCGGTTCGGGCAAGACGGAATCGTTCATGCTTCCTATCCTTGCCCAACTGGCCAAGGAGGCTACGAGTTGGCCTGCACCATTGCGGCCTGTAGACGACGACTGGCTGGAAGACGGCAAGAGCTTCCAGATCCATCGCCGCAACGAGCATCCTGACCGTCCCAAAGCGGTCCGGGCGATGATCCTCTATCCTCTCAACGCCCTCGTTGAAGACCAGATGGTGCGATTGCGCAAGGCGCTCGATTCCCCGGCGGCACAGGCAGTGATGCAGAAGCACTTCAGGGGCAACCGCCTCTTCTTTGGCCGCTACACGGGAAAGTCTCCCGTGACCGGGTTTCTCGATCATCCACGCAGAAGCAAGGACAAGACCTGGAAGAAGCGCAACAGCCGCGCGCGGCGCGATCTCAAGGTGGAGCTGCAGCGATACCAGTCGATCCATTCCCGGCTCGATGCAGATGCCGATCCAGATCTACACTATATCTTCCCGACGACCGACGGCAGCGAGCTGATCTCCCGTTGGGACATGCAGAAGACGCCTCCGGATATTCTGGTCACCAACCAGTCGATACTGAACGCGATGTTGGTTCGCGAGGTCGAGGACTGCATCCTGAAGGAAACTCGCGAATGGCTGATCGGGAACGAGGACGCCAGGTTCTACCTCGTCCTCGATGAACTCCATCTCGTCCGCGGCTCCTCCGGCGCCGAAATGGCGGGGCTTCTCAAGGTGTTCCTCGAGCGTATCGGGCTCGCAGATCCCGCTCATGCTCACAAGCTCCGGATTCTCTCGTCGTCGGCATCGCTTCCGATGGACGAGAAAAACGCGTCGGCAAGTATCGAGTATCTCCGCAACATGTTCGGTGCCGCGGGAACCGCAGGTGCCTCCGACGTCGATGCTGCGTGGAAGGCCAGTGTCGTGACGGGCAAGCCGATCGTCGTCGAGCGGCCCGAGCGCACGCCGTCACGTGACAGCCTTGTCGCTCTGGCGAAGGCTTTGGACGACCTAGACTATAGAAAGCAGCCGGAGAAACTGCGTCAGCGATTTTTCGAAGCTGCTTTGAGCCTGCCAGGAGCGGCAGGCCAGGATTTGCGGTCGGTAATGCTGCACGCGACAGCCGCAGCGGCCGCCATGCTCGACTTCGCCATGCAGGACAGAGACAAGCCGGGAGCAAAGACACCGCGATCAATCGCACAGATCGGCGAGGTACTCTTTGACGAAGCAGATAGGGAAGCAGTTCGCGGACTGCTTGCATTGCGAGCGATCCCAGATCTCCCGGACGACGTCCTAGCCGACGATCTCCGGCCATCCCGTGGCGACATCGCAAGCCTGCCGGGCTTCAGAATGCACAGCTTTGTCCGCAATATCGAAGGCTTGTTCGCTTCGGTCGGCCGCGACGACAGCGGCTCCGTGGCCTGGGGTTGCCCGAGTATCGAGCGCGGTCAGGACTATGACGAGAAGGCTGCTTCCGAAGGCCGTAGACGCATGTTCGAGATGCTGTACTGTGAAGCATGCGGTGACCTCTATCTCGGAGGAAAGCGCGGGGAGAACGATCCGGGCTCGTCGCGCCGGGTATCGCTCTTGCCAGCGCCACAGGAACTCGAAAAGCTTCCGGAAAGCGCCTCGTCACTCCGCTTCGAGGATGCGAGCTTCCGCGAGTTCGCATTGTTCTGGCCGCAGGGGCGCACTCCCGAGCGTGAAATCCGTGTCGACAACACGCCGTACGAATGGATCGTCGGTTACCTGAATCCGCGTACAGGAGTCGTAGGAGAGGAGGAGAGCGAAGAGAGCGTTAAAGGATACCTTCTGCGGTGGCGTGGTGACGACAAGTTCCACAAGCGCACGATCGAGGACGACGGCACTGCCGTTCCCTATTGCTGCGCGAAGTGTGGCACCGATTACTCCGGCCGATATCGGCAGGCTAACTCGAAGCGAAGGGAAGGCCGCCTCTCTCCTATCAGAAGCTTCAGGACTGGTTTCGGCAAGACCTCGCAGCTGCTGGCGACTGAACTCGTCGCGGCTCTGAAATCGCAGGGCGGCGACGGAAAGCTCGTAGCCTTCTCCGACAGTCGCGAAGACGCGGCGACCCTGGTGCTCGACGTCGAAGTTCAGCATCAGCGCGACCTGAGGCGCGAGATCCTGATCGCTGCTGCCACACGTCTCGCCGCGGATCTCACCTACACCGACGAAGACAAGATGGAGCTCGCCGACCTCAACGCAGAAATTGCCGCCCTTATGGGGGAAGGGCATGAGTTCGACCATCTCATGCCCCGCCAACGAGTGCTCAACCGTAAGCGGAACGCCGACGGCAAGGAGCCGAGCGTACCATTGAGCGACCTCTTCGAGTTCGCTCGACAGAACGTTCGGTACGACACTCGACCGATCCTCAACGAACTCATGAAGCTTGGCTCGACCCCCGTCGAGGGAGCTGACACCTACAAGAACCGCGTCTCCAACAAGTCGTGGTACGAGTTCTTCGATCGCGACGACAGCGGAGACATCACCTGGAAACGGGAAGAGCTCAACGAAAAGGTCGATCTGCTCGCGAGGGCGAGAAAGAAGGTGCAGGACGAGCAGCCGCCGGATGCGACCGACCTTCTGTTCAGCAAGACCTATTTCGCCCTTGAAGAGACGGGCCTGGGATGGCCGAGCTTTTACGGGTCAGAGGAGTACACTCCCGAGAAGTCGAAGGACGATGCGATGCTCCGCATTTTTGCGGACGCATATCGCATCACGCCTAATCCCTACATGGACGAGGTGAAGACAGTCTGGTCGACAGCTCACGAGATGCTCGGCCGCGGTGACAACCGCATGCGTCGTTTGATGTCGAAGCTGTTTCCTTTGCAGACAGAGGCGGAGTGCAATCTTTTCCTTGAAAAGCTCAGGACTAAGCTCCGGCAGACTCGTCTGGCCGGATCTATCGACATCAGTCTTCTCTTCTTCAGGGCCGCGAAGCCGACCGGGGCGGCTTGGCGATGCGACCGCTGTGGACGAGTTCACCTGCACGAGGGCTTCGGGAAGTGCACGCGCTGCGGCGAGGAGCTGAAGCGTCCGGACGATCTGACGGCCGAGGTCATTGCCAAGGGCAACTTCCTCGGGCGCCGCGTTAAGCGCACGATCGAGGCTGACGAGCCGCTCTTCCGCTTGAAGTGCGAGGAGCTGACGGGTCAGACGAGCGATCCGGCGGAACGGCTCCAGCAGTTCAAAGGCGTCTTTGTTAAGGGCGCGAAAGAGAACGACGCCGACTTTGCGTGGCGCAAGCTTTTCGACACCGTGGACCTGCTTTCGGTCACGACCACGATGGAAGTCGGTGTCGACATCGGCTCCCTTCAGGCCGTTTACCAGGCCAACATGCCGCCGCAGCGGTTCAACTACCAGCAGCGCGTGGGTCGTGCAGGTCGGCGAGGACAGGCGTTCTCGACCGTCCTCACCGTCTGCCGCAGCAAAAGCCACGACATCCACTACTTCCATAATCCGATCGAAATTACTGGATCGGCACCGCCTCCGCCCTTCATCACGACGGGGCTGACAGATATTCCGTCCCGCCTGCTTCGCAAGTTCTGGCTGGTGAAGGCATTTGGCCTGATGAGAGAGAAAGCCGATCAGGATTGGCCGGGCGACGACATGGTGCCGGGAGACATCCACGGCGAGTTCCTCTATTGCAGCGAATACTTCCGCACGGACCGGAACTGGTCCGGAAAGCTTGCGGAAGCTCTGGACGAGACAGACGATCAGCGCAGGAAACTCGCGCAGGTGCTTGCCGACGTTTCGAAGTGCGACGTCGACCGGATCCTGTCCGCGGTCACTGCCGAAAAAGTGCTCGAAGCCATCGATGGCCTATTCGATGAACTGGGCCTGCAACCTATCGGCATTGCATCCGCGCTGGCGGAGCGCGGGCTGCTTCCTCTCTATGGCATGCCGACACGCACCCGAAACCTTTACGTCGATTTGGCCAAGGCAAAGGCTAAGGAGGACTTCGATGCAGACTGGGACACTATCGACCGTGACCAGGACATGGCGATCTTCGATTTCGCGCCCGGCAGCGTCCGCACGCGCGAGAAGCTCCGCCACCGTTGCATCGGCTTCACGGGAACGCTTCCCAAACCGAATGAGCACATCACGGACTTCGGCACCCCGATAAAGCCGTTCGGCGAGTGGTGGAAGGACGACTTTCAGCTTCGCTTCTGCGGAACCTGCGGTGCGTGGAGCCGAGGTTGCAACGAAACGTCTGAATGCCCAGCCTGCGGCGCAGCGACGACGGATCCGGGTATCCGGTGCATAACGCCCGCGGGCTATCGCACCGAGTTCCGTCCGACGGACGAGAATTTGGCTTCGAAGGTTGGTCAGCGGATGACGCTTGCCAGTATCGGCAAGGTCGACAAGGAGAAGACTGAGGCTAACCTGCAGGTGAACTTCGCCGAGCAGTCAGAGATCTTCCTCGTCAATCCCGGTCAGCGTGACGAAACGGACTTCACTGGCTTCCAGTTGCAGGAAGCGGTCGATCAGGACGCGAAGCGGATCTCTTGGTGGGCGAGCACGAAACCCGTCGTGAAGCTTGCGAATCAAGCCATCAGCGCCGAAGTCGTGGCCGAAGACCAAGGTGTTCGTTACCGTGCGGACGAGACGGTGATCAAGGCGTGGCTGGCGTCAACGAAGATCACCAACTCGCTCCAGATCAGCCCGATCCGGATGAACCCGAACCTGCGACTGCTCGACATGGACGTCGGGCTGTCGATGGGACGTCGCGAGCCTACAAGAACCAGTGTCCGCGCAGCGGCGATTTCGGCAACCGAGATCCTCGTGCAGCGCGCTGCTTTGGATCTCGACATCGCACCGGAAGAGTTCGACGCCCTCGCGCCGAACATCATGATGACAGCTACGGGCGAGCGGCTTCCATATCTCCAGATATCAGACGCGTTGCCGAACGGCTCCGGGTTCTGCCGTCACCTTCTCGGCGACAGCACTATTCCTGTTTCCGGTCTCATCAAGAGCATTCTTGACGATACCGAAGAATGGCCACGGCAGGACGTTGCCGTGGAGGCTCACAGGAAGAGCTGCGGGTCCTCTTGCTACCGCTGCCTCCAGCGGTACAACAATCGAAACTTCCACGGGTTGCTCGATTGGCGGCTGGGGCTAGCCTATCTCAGGGCGATTGCAGATCCGTCCTATCAAGCTGGGGTCGATGGCGACTTCGGTTGTTTCGAGGTTTCGGACTGGAAGGCATCTGCGGCCGATCTTGCGGAGCAGACGAAGACGTTCATCCCCGGCAACACGGTCGCCCATGCCAAGGACAGACCGGATATCCCCACGTTTTCTCTGGACAACAGCGGTAGCCGTTGGGGTGTCGTGGTCCATCCACTGTGGGATGCAAGGAAGCTCTTCGACCGGATCGGGCTGGATCGCTCACACATCGCGATCGACAGCTTCGAACTTGCCCGGCGACCGCTGCACGTCTTGCAGCGTGCTCGCGCCGCGGTGAGGTGACGCGGACGCCTTCTTGGCTTCGACCGTGGCGGCGATGCTCTCAACGATCGTCGCCACGTCCCCATGCTCCCAGAATCTGAGCACCGTCCAACCAATTTCCGTCAGATGCGCCGTCGCACGCGCATCCCTTGCCCGGTTGCGAGCGATCTTCGATAGCCAGAAGTCTGTATTCTTTTTTACCGATGGCGGGTGAAGTTCGCACCCATGCCAGAAGCAACCATCGAGGAAGATCGCGATTTTCAAGCCCGGAAAGGCGAAGTCACATGAGGTCCGTTTCAAGCCCGGGATCTTGTGATGGATCCGATAGCGAAACCTGCGCGCATAGAGCTGCGATCGAACAGCCCGCTCGAAGGGGTTATCCTTGCGCGCAGTGCGCTGCATTCGGCGGCGTACCGCTTCAGTGGCTTGCAAATTCTGAGACATTGCTAAGGGATAAAGACATTCATGCGGTGATGGTCCAGGTAGCTCCGGCTATCGTTATGTAACGGTCTCGGTGGTGGTCGCTGCACAACATGCATTCCTAGCTTGTCAGCGTCGGCATCTGTCAGCTGCGAGGAGAATATTGGTCTTCCATCGCTCTCGAAACCAAGCAGGCCGCGATCAAACAGAAAGTCTGCGTGAGGGGCCAACATCAAACCATTCGCTCCATCAAGCCTCTCGGCCGCGGTGCCGCATGCGCGCCAGGGTTTGATGTGACTGGCGATCAGAAGGGTTGGTGTGGCGAGGCCGGTGATTCGACAGACAGGCTCGAAATCGAGCACCCGCTTCCTAAACACGCCCTGTCCCCTTCGTGCTCGCACCAACTGCTCGCGTACCGTCTCATCTAGCGAAATGTCGCGCTGGATGTTGCGTTCAACGACATCATCAAGCGTGGTGGCGAAATCAGCTGCCGTGCCGGTGGGCGCAGCGAGCAGATTCGCGGTAGGCAGCCGTGCGGCGGCCAAAACCAGATCAACTACGCGGCGATCGACCTCGGCCAGATATGCTTTCTGATTGCCATTTCCACTCTGCGGTTGGATTGGAGAGTGCTTCGTTGGAAGTAGCGGGGCGAGATCACTTATGAGTTCTTTAGGGCTGACTGCGAAAACCGCTTCAAGCCATTGCACCGGGAGAAGCCAGCCGGTGTCGCTCCAGTATACCCCGATGTTCCCAAACTCCTCCGGCTTTGGCGCGCTTATAACATAGTCGGAGACTATACCAACTCGTCCCACTTTCCCCGCGGCATAGGATAACACCACATCACCCGGCGCTGCGCGGCGCATATTGTCGTAGAACTGGCTCCGGGCACCATGGGCTTCTCTAACCGGCGACCATAGGTAACCGCCGTCAACCTCCTGGCGCATTGTCTGCGCGTGATTTACCCACCAATATCGCACAGAGCTACTATGACCTTTCCATCTTCACAATTGAAGCAACTTTTGCTCGGCAACTCATCTCCGTTGCCGCTTACCAGCGCCAGATATCCGCCGTCGCTCGGCGCGCTTCTCCAAGTACGGTCACTCACCGATCGCGCATCAGTCCTTCTACCGCCGCTCTTCATCTCCCCCATCATACGCAGTCACTCGGTTGCGACTTAGACCGCGACCACGGCCGCTGCCATGTTGTCAATAGCGACCTGTACCTCGGCATAAAGCTCGGCCGGGACAGTGCCGGCGTCGATTTCAACGACCAGCGCAAAGCGAGCATTAAGGTTATGGGGATTGGAGATGCTCTTCGCTTTCCACCATCCGGTCACGGGATGGACTGCAATCAGATTGCGGCGTGCAAGGTCAGAGGCAGCACATGTCAGCTGATCGATCTGCAGCGATCCGACATCGCGCCGGTTCGGCCCAAACATCCAGCCATCCGGTTCCTCGATCGTTCCTTCATCTGTTTGCTCCGCAATCTTGCTGATCCTCTTAATAAAGGCGCCCGGCTTTTCATTAGGCCTGTTCAACTTGAAGCGCAGATTGTGCGACGCATAACGGTATTTGTTGCCGCGGGCCGGTTCTGACGGGTTTGGCAACATAAAGGTGCTGAGGCTGATACGCAGCTTGACCTCGGATGCGCCAAGCCGGCGCAGCTCTTGGACCGGCCAAGGAAGCTCGAACAGCTTCAGCTCGTTATGGATGTGCTCGGCATTCTTCGTGGCGCTCTTCTTGTAGGGCTGGATCGCGTCCTCGACTATCAGCGTCAAGGCATTCGATGCGCTGCGCCGTGCCCGCTCCATATCCGGAACGCCATAGCCATAGCGCCTGAAGAGGATTCCGAGATCCGTCTTCGACGGCTGCTGAGGAACGTGGCTGAGCATCCGGTTGGTCCATCGGGCCGACGACACGAAGATTGCCCGCACGGTTTCCGGCCAGAGCTCTGGATAGTCCGACCACAGCGCGGTGATGTCGCGCGAGGCAAGCGCTGTCGCCGCACTGGTCTCGCCGCAAGTCGTGAACGCCCGCGCCGGATATTGGTGATCGGTGGTGAGCGGCGCAAGGGCCGGATGTTTCATCGGCGGCGGCGCGCCGTGCATAAACCAGTTGCCACCCTCGTAGACGACGTCTGGCTTGATCGGCCAGTAGGATTGCCAGCTTGCGGTCCGCGATGATGGCGCCAGATCGCCCAAGGGCGCAACGCAAACGCCGGGCTCCCCCGGCGGCAGCGTGACCTTCTGCGTATAGGCGCCAACACTGATTGCATTCCATGCTTGCGCTGGCGATTCCAGCTCGTTGTCGGGGTGATCGGAGACGGCGAGATAATTGCCACCGGTGAAAGCGTTCTGGTCGCTGTTGCCCGCCGAGACCAGTATAAGTCTCTGGCGTCTTTGCAGCCCTGATGCGCCGGACGCGAGCTGATCGATTTCACTCGACCAGGACGTCGGCGCGCCGTCATGTGGTGTGTCGTCTTCCGTGGTGCTCGCCAGGCAGAAGGTCCGCCGCCGGACCGCAGCCGCCTCCGCCGCATTGATGCCCTTGCGGGTCACGGTTCCGAGCAGATGATGGGGATTGTGACCGGCATCCGGCATGATCTTTGCTGATTCCAGCCGGTGACCGATGGTGATCGGCAAGGTGGTCTGCAAGGCCGTGCTCAGATCGCCGAACAGCGCCAGGCCGGCCAGCTGCGTGCCATGCCCGACGAAATCGTTGACGTCCCATGCCGCCTCCGCGGCATGCCGGTCGGCTGCCGCCAGTGCGGGCTGGATCAGAGGATGGGCCCGGGTCACGCCGCGATCGAGGAGCGTGATGTAGTTCGGATCGGCATCGACGGAAAATGTCGTGCGGCCGACGAGATCACCGACCCACTCATGCTGTTCCTCGATCGGCATGGCATCGAAATCGTCCGCGGTGCGGGTCGGCGTCGCAAGCGCCCGGACACCGCCAAGATTTCGGACTGCGGCTGCCAGTTCGACGGCAGTCGCAACCGCGATCACCACCACATCTTCCGGAAATTCCAGCCTGTCGGTTCCGACCGCAACACCGTAGTCCGCGGCACTGGCGAGAAAGCCAGGGGCGTCCGACCTTCCAAGCCAAACTTCCCAAGCCTGCTTGCCGGGCTGCGTCGGAAACCGGCCACCGGGACTGCGCCATAAGGCCCGGAGCCCGGCCTCGGAAATCGCGCTGATGCTTTGCACCAAATCGGCGTTCTTCGGCGGTTTGAAGCTTCCGTCTTCGTTGACCGGTAGATCGCCGCCAAAATCCTCGATCTTCTTGCGAAGCTTCTCGATGCCTTTTTCGGTCGCAAATACCGTCGCCGCCGCCGTCGCGCCGGGCTGCTTCTCGACTTTAAGAAGCGTCAGCCCGCTGGCGTTCAGGCTCTTGGTGACCATCACCTCATGCGCCCGTCCCTCGATCGCGAGGTAGACGCCCGGTAGATTGTTCTCGGTGATGTTCGGGAGGTGGTCGAGGGCAGTCAGCAGCGCCTGCGCATGCGCCTCACGGTGGTTGACGTCACTTGGATGTTTTGACGATCCGCCGGTTTTTGCTGCGAACGGGCGCGTCTTTCCGATCCCGCTCAGTGTGAAGTGGCGCCGATCTCGAGCCATGCTTGTCTGTTCCTATGCCTTGCAGCGAACGCCTACGCTCCAGCGATGCCACCACGGCTGAAGTCTCGACGGCACCCGAATCGAGAATGACAGCACGGCGCGCCGCGTCTTCAGCAGCCGCGATCACGTCGGCCGTCGACAGACCATCGGCGCAGCCGGTGATCTGACTCCAGTTGATCGCACCGACGTCGAAGCCGTTCAGCCGGCGGCGCATCGCCTTTTCGATCGCGTCCTCGTTCGGCAGATCGTAAGACAGGACCAGATCGAAGCGGCGCAAAACCGCGCGGTCGAGCAGTTCGGGAAGATTTGTGGTTGCGATGATGATCGACGGACCAGTGTCTTCGTCGAGGAACTGCAGGAACGAGTTCAGGACGCGTCTTGCCTCGCCGATATCGTTCTCGTTGCCGCGGCTTGAGGCCAGCGCATCGATTTCGTCGAAGAGGTAGACACCGCGCGTCGTCTTGATCGCGTCGAAAACCATGCGAAGCTTCTGGGCAGTCTCGCCCATGAACTTCGTGATTAGCCCGTGCAGAAGAACGGTAAAGAGTGGATAGCGAAGTTCGGCGGACAATGCCGCGGCCGTCAGGGTCTTGCCGGTCCCAGGCGGGCCGGCCAGAAGCACCCGCCGCCGTGGCCGCAGGCCGCGCTCTTCGAGCTTTTCGGCATGGTGTATCTCGACGACCAGATGCCGGAGTTCGTCTTCGATAACAGGCGGCACGATCACATCGGCCATCCGGGCCGTCGGATAGCTGGCGCCGAGGAAACCCGACAGTTCACCGCGCGGGGCAGCAAGGGGCGTCAGGTTGGGCCGTTTCTGTTCCGGCGCACTGGCGCCGGCCTCGGCCCACTGGCGAAGCTGTTCGGCAAGACGGCTGTGGCCCTTCTGGGATTCGGCGGCAGCCAGCTGCATCGCAAGGTCGTAGAAACGATCCTTGTCGCCTTCAGCATGGCTCTTGACGAGCCCTATGATCTGTTGTGCCGATGCCATCGTCTTAACTCTAAGCGTGTTGCCGGATTTAGGAAGCCCGGAACGATTATACAGGAACTTTCTGAACAGATTTACTTGTATTCTGCCCGAATCGGCTCGCGCGGACCTTACGACTCGGAAGGAGCCACAGGCATAACGCTCCGCCCCGATAGTTGTTCGTAAGCTGATAGCAGTCGGGGTCGGCCGACACCACCCGATTGAGGGAGAATGAAAAGAGGCGGAGAACGGCGGGAAAGCACATGATCACAGGGCTTCCGCGTCGGCGTCGGTTGCGCTCCCCGATCACCCTGTGTTTGGGTGTATGTCTTCCAAGGACTGAAAAGAGAGGAAGAGTGGCTTTCCCGTCGTTCGGTGATCGGGTGCGCCGGGATAAACAAAAGCCTTTTAGTTTCAGTTGCCTGGTTGTCCTTGTTGAAAACGCCAACTTATAGGGTCGACGGTTCGATTCCTCTCAAGGCGCATCATGCGGGTGCAGACCGGATGCGGTCACAGATAGTGGTGAGTTGCTTTGCCGTTGTATCGTCCAGAACAGTCGACGGGCCGATAGGCGAGTCAGCAATCAGGAGTTAACAACCTCACTCCATGTCTTGTCGCGATACAGGCCACGATAACGTGCAGGTGACTGGCCGAGGACGCGCCGGAAGCTGGCGGCAAAAGCGCTGTCAGACGCGTAGCCGAGCGACTGGGCAATCCGTGGCAGTGGCTCGTTGCTACGCCGCAGCCGAGCGGCGGCAAGCCGCATCCTCCAGCTCGCGAGATAGTCGATCGGCGATGCCCCGACGGTGGCACGAAATCTTTCGGCAAATCCGGAGCGGGATTGGCCAGCAAGCCCCGCCAGTGCCTCTACCGTCCAGCGGCGTGACGGATCGGCGTGGATGGCCCGCAGTGCCGGCGCCAAGCGGACATCGGCAAGTCCGGCGAGCCAGCCGGGATGCTGTGATGTCTGACGTGCCATATAGGCACGAAGGACATGGATAAACACCAGACGCAGCAGGTCGTTGCAGGCGATGCGAGCACCCGGCGCGGTGCTGTTCCACTCCAGGTCCAACTGTTCGAGCAGCCAGCCAATCGGTCCGGCCTCTTCGCGGTCGATCACCACGACAGGCGGCAGGGCGTCGGTGAGGAGTGATCCGTCGACGGTGTCGAGGTTGACGCTCCCGCCGAGGAGCACGAAATCCCGACCATCGCCCACTGAGACATCGAGATTGCCGCCTGCGAACACCTCTTCCGCCGCTATCGGCTTCACGTCGGGATCGCTGCAAAGCGTAAACGCCTTGCCGCTGACCACCAGACAATCGCCGGCTTCAATGCGCATCGGCGCCTCTCCCTCCGAGATCAGCCAGGCACCGCCTTCGCGGACCGCATTGAACTTCAGGTAGCCCGGTGGTGGAAAAGCAACAGACCACGAGCCTCCGGCGGCAAATCGCACGGAGAATAGCGCCCGCGCATCGATGGCGCTGAGCACGTCAGACAGGGGATCCTGGATGTTTTGGACGATCACGACAGAAATCCGGATCCCGCAGGCTGGGGGCTCCGCGAGGCTATCCAATATAGGGAGGGGACACCAGAGCCATAAATGAAGGAGTAACGACATGTCCGAACAGAAACCTATTGGATCTCGTTTCAGCGCATCCAGCACGGCGCGCGAGGTCACCGAGGGCATCGATCTTTCCGGCAAGACGGCGATTGTCACCGGCGGCTATTCCGGTCTCGGCGTCGAGACGACGCGGGCGCTCGCTGGTGCCGGCGCTCGTGTCATCGTACCGGCCCGCAATCGCGAAAAGGCCGAACGCACACTTGCCGGTATCGACAATGTTCTCATCGAAGCGATGGATCTTGCGGATCCCTCATCGGTTGCCGCCTTTGCTGGCAGGATCGTTGTGGCGGGCATGCCGATCTCAATCCTGGTCAACAGCGCTGGCATCATGGCAACGCCGCTTGCCCGTGATCAGGCTGGGCACGAGAGCCAGTTCGCCACCAATCATCTCGGCCATTTCCGGCTGGTTGCAGGTCTGTGGCCAGCACTTGTCAAGGCAGGCAACGCGCGGGTGATCTCTGTATCGTCGCGCGGCCATCAGATCGGGCCGGTCGATTTCGACGACATTGATTTCAAGGCTCGCCCCTATGACAAGTGGCAGGCCTATGGCCAGGCGAAGACGGCGAATGCTCTGTTTGCGCTGGGGCTCGATCGGCGTGGAGCAGGGCGTGGCGTGCGGGCATTCTCACTGCACCCTGGCGTTATCCTGACCGATCTCGCCCGCCATCTCAGCGAAGACGAGATCAACTCTTTTGATGTCTATGACGAGAATGGCAATCGCCGGGTCGATCCCTCGCGCGATCTCAAGACGCCGGAACAAGGGGCAGCAACGAGCGTCTGGGCAGCAACGCGGCCCGAACTCGACGGTATCGGCGGTGTGTATTGCGAAGATTGCGAGGTCGCCCTGCCACAAGCGGAGACGGACGGCACCAAAGGTGTGGCGTCTTGGGCCATGGATCCACAGGCGGCGGAACGGCTCTGGCTGCTTTCGGAGCAGTTGACCGGCTTGTCGCTGGGTGGTCGTCCGGGCTGAGCAGGCAACTTACGGCCATTCCCCTGGGGATGGCCGTATCTCCGAAAGATTGTCAGCTATTCGAAGATGCCATCAGTCAGTTCTGCCGCACCATTTCACCAATAAATTCGAGTACCGTTCCGACGCGGATCGGTGCAATGCACCCGACCGAAATCAATCGATAGCCGTATAATGGACATTTGGCATGCCGGGCCAGATGGTCCGTCCAACAATCGACTGTATTTACAGCGATTCAAAATAGGGATATCATGTATCCTTAATTCCGGTCCAAGGTCACCCACCGCATGATTCTCAAAAGCCAAGTCGAATGGGCGCTCCACTGTTGCGCCATTCTCGCGGGCCTACCTGACGGGCGATATCTGTCGACCAAGGCGCTGGCAGAACTGCATGGGCTTCCGAAGGAATATCTTTCAAAGGCACTTCAGAGCCTGTCGCAGGCAGGCCTCGTCCATACGACGCTTGGCCCTTCGGGCGGCTATCGTCTGGCAAGGGCACCGGCAGAGCTGACCTTCCTTGATGTCGTCGAAGCAGTGGAGGGGAGCGGCCGGACCTTCGTTTGCCAGAACATCCGTGCCAACAATCCCTGCCGACCCAAGGACTATTGTGAGAGCGGTTCGTGTGCGATCGCACGGATCATGTGGGAGGCCGACGAAGCGTGGCGCACTGCGCTTCGCAAGGTCACGTTTGCCGACCTCGGGAAAACGCTGGAGCAGGAGATCGACCCGGGCATCTGGGCCGGAACGTTCGACTGGGTGCTAAAGCGCGCGGGGTAGAGCGCGGACAGATTCAGATTTCTCCATCTTGTCGCCCAGGCTGGGCACGACGTGATAGGCTTGTGCCGGCATTGCAAAGCCAAGACCGTGGGTCGCGCATTGTTGGCTGACGACATTGATGATCTCGTTGCGCGCCTGCACTCGGTTGGCAGGGCTGGTCACGCGGAACAGCAATTCGACATCGATTGCGATCGCATCAATGCCCTTGAACGCCACGACGGGCTTGGGCTCCTGAACAATGAACCGGCAATCCTCCAGTGCAGACACCAAAATTGCTTCAATGGCGGATGGCTGTCGGTCGGCTGCAATGCGGATGGCCAATTCGACGAGATGCGATTCATCCGGTCGCGTCATGTTGGTCAGACTGAGTTTGGCGAGTGCGCTGTTGGGGAGAACAACAACATTATGTGCCGGCGTCAGGATCTGTGTCGAGCGCCAGTTGTTTTGGATGACGCGTCCCTCTGTGCCGTCGCCTAGCTGGATCCAGTCGCCGATCATAAACGGGCGACCCAGTGTGAGGGCAATGCCAGAGAACAGGTCGCCCAAGGTGTTCTGGAGGGCAAGGCCGAGGATGATGGCAACCACGCCGGAGGTGGCGACGAGCGTTCCGATCGGTGCGCCGAACACGAAGCCGATAATGGAAAGCGCAACACCTAGATAAACGCCGGCGACGATCAGATCCTGGATCAGTCGTGCCTCCTGCGGCCGGCGGTCGAGCGCAATGTAGAGGCGTACGAAGCCGATTGTTGCCCAGGCAAGGTGGATCCACCAGAGAACGCGTGCGGATTTCCCGAGATAGGCGGTCAGGCCTTCAAGCTCACCTGTTGTCACGCGAAAAGGAAGGATACTCTGCGACAGGAACGTCGCGGTCATTGCCGCAAAGAACAGGATCTGGACGACGAGGCGCGCTGTTGGTCGATCCTTGCCCTGAACATGCCAGACAAGGATGCCGATCACGCCCATGATATCGACGATTGCGAATGCCAGTGCGGACAATTCAACGGCCATGGCAGGTCACTCCAGACTCGAAGAACAACAAGGACCGGCTGCGGCGACGGCATCCGGTCCTTGTTGAGATCTCTACTTCTTGATCGGGTAGGTCAGTTCCTTTTGATTGGTATCGACCACGAAGACGGCGAGAAGTTTGGCGGGCTTCGTGTCGCTGCCGTTCTTGCTGACGCCGTGGCGATCGCCCGGGAGTTCAGAAAATTGTTCTCCAGCCCTGTATTCCCTGACCGGACCGTCGTTGACCTGGCTGAGGATCGATCCCTCCAGCACGGTGGCGTAGATGAAGGCGCTATCCGGGTGCTTATGCGCGTCGGAATACCCACCCGGACCGTACTCGACCAGAACGCCCTTGAGGCTTTTGCCCGGCACATTCGGCAGCTCGTGTTCATAGACGAGGGTGACCTTCGATGCTGAACCGCCACCCGGTGCGTCATGCGCAATCGCGGTTACTGACGTGACGATGGCGATCGCCACCGCGGAAATGGTTCTTCTGATCATGACATTCTTCCTTGGTGATTGCGGCGTGGGATTTCACTTGCGAGGAGCGGTGGCGAACCACTGTTCAAAACCGATCTTGCCGAGCCGCGGATTGTTGTCGGAAACGAGCGTGCGGTCTTCCAGGCGCGCACCGAAGTATTTGGCCTCGGGATCGGCAACGACCTGTCGGGCGTCACCCGTCGCTTCCAGATAGCGGGCGACCAGTTCATTGAGCCGGAAACGCTCCGGTCCAGCGATCTGGATCAAACCGTTGACCGGGGGGACAAGCGCCACGTCGGCCATCGCGTCGGCGACATCGTCGGAGGCGATGGGTTGCACGAAGGCCGGCGACAGATGCACCTTGCCTTCAACCAGGGCAGACTGCGCGATGCCACCAAGGAACTCCATGAACTGACTGGAGTGGACGATTGTGTAGGGGATTCCGGCCTCGCGGATCAGCTTTTCCTGCGCAAGCTTTGCGCGGAAATATCCGCTTTCCTGGAGCTTTTCCGTTCCGACTACGGAGAGCGCGATGTGGTGCTTCACGCCAGCCACCTTTTCGGCAGCGAGCAGATTGCGGCCGGAGGTCTCGAAGAACTCCATCACTGCCTTGTCCTCGAAGGATGGGGAATTGGCGAGATCGAGAACCACGTCCGTTCCCGCCAGCGCCTCGGCCAGCCCTTCGCCGGTGATCGTGTTGACGCCTGTATTGGGAGACGCGGCGATCACCTCAACGCCTTTTGCCCGAAGGCGTTCGGTGGTCTTCGAACCGATCAGGCCGGTTCCGCCGATGATGACGATTTTCATGGTCGTTCCTCCGTCAGCCGTGCTGACATCGTGTGATTGTTGATGAGGTGCAGATGTCTGGCAGGCCTCAGCTTAGGCCAGCCTTGTCGAGGCCGTAGAGCTTGTCCGCCGAGCCAGGCACGGCCTTGAAGGCAATGCTGACGCGGTTCCAGGCGTTGATGGTCATGATGGAGAAGGTGAGGTCGGAGACTTCCTTCTCCGAGAGCTGGCCGCGGACACGTTCGTAAAGCTCGTCCGGAATGCCGCCTTCAGGCAGCTCGGTAACGGCTTCGGTCCAAGCAAGGGCTGCGCGTTCGCGGGGGGCGAACAGGTTGGATTCCCGCCAGATCGAAACGTGATAGAGGCGAAGTTCGCTCTCGCCGTGGATCTTGGCTTCCTTCACGTGCATGTCGAGGCAGAAGGCGCAGCCATTGATCTGCGAGGCACGGATATTGACGAGATCGCGGATCGACTGCTCGATGACGCTGTCCTGCAGCGACATGCTGAGGTCGGATATCTTCTTGAAAAACTCGGGGGACTGGGCGGCGTAGTTGAGGCGCTGTGTCATGGCTTTCTCCTTTATTAAGGATTCTAAATATCCTTATGGATAAGTAATATCCTTAATTGCTGGACAGGCAACCAAAACCAGCCTAAGCTTTCGGCATAACGCCTATTCCAAATGTTATGGGGCAGAGGGGGGAGCAGGATGGACGTCGTTTCAGCGCTGAGGACATTCTTGCGCGTGGCCGAGACACGGTCATTCTCGGCGGCGGCGCTGGATCGCGGCCTGACCCAGCCGGCGGTGTCGCGGCAGGTCTCGTCGCTTGAGGAACACTACAGCACACGGCTGTTCCACCGCTCGACCAATGCCCTTTCCCTCACCGTCGAGGGCGAGCAGATGATTTCGATGGCGCAGAAGGTTATCGATGCTGTGGAAGCGCTGGGCGAAACCGCGTCGGCGGATGGCGCCATCGCTTCTGGAAAAGTCAGGATTAGTCTGCCGGCAGCCCTCGGTCTCTACATCAGCGACCGGCTTCCTGCCTTGTTGAAGGATTGTCCTGACCTGTCCGTTGACGTCCTCTTTTGCGAACAGTCTTCGGACCTGATCGGCGAGGGGATTGATCTCGAAGTCCGCCTCGGCGAAGTGTCCGACAGCAGTCTGATCTGTCGCCGGATCGGCTGGACGACAGCCTTCCTTGTTGCAGCGCCCGGCTATATCCAGAGGCGGGGTATGCCCAGCCATCTGCTTGAGATCCCCGATCATGATTGCATCTGCTACCATCGTGGCGGTGAGGGCCGGTCCTGGAGTTTTTTGAATGGCGCCGACATCGAAAGGGTCAAGGTCACCCCGAGGATGATCTTCCACAATACCGGAGCGGTGCATCGCGCCGCGCTCGCCGGCGGCGGACTGGCTGTGCTGTCTCACATTCTTGCTGGCGATGACATCGCTGCGGGGCGCTTGGTCAAAGTGATGCCGGCCTTTCCGCCAGTGCGGTTGCCGATCACCATTGTCTACGCCTCACGCCGCAATCTTCCGCTGCGTGTCCGTGCTGTTCTGGATTTCCTGGTCGATGCCGTTGGTGAGGATGTATTGATGGGTACGACCGAGGCGGCTGCTTGACCTCACGGCAGACCGGTCAAGGCTGACTAACCGCGATGTGGAATCAGCTTGACGCCGGGCCGTGGCGATACGTTTTTCCAAGACAAGGTGCGAAATTCGCCGAGGCCGAGTCTCCACCCGCGCGATGACTCTGGCACTAAAGATGCGCTGAAGATGAGAGCGTGGAATTCTCCTTGAAATCGCCTGAAACTGAGGTTTGCCGGTTCGTATCCCTTCAAGAGCACGCTCAAAGCTCGGGCCAATGGTAGAAGGCTATCCGACACTCCTAGCTAGTCAATTCCAAGCAAGGAGATTCTTCCAATTGGACGGGAAGCCCATCGCAGCCTGGTCTGCCAGCGGGCATGAATCCATCAGTCCTGCAATCTGTTCGCGCCATTGGTTGTTCGGTGCAACGATATCAATGAGATAGCCGAGAACTGCAATGGTATTGTAGATTCGCCCCTGCGCAATCCCATTCATGGCCAACTTTAAGCTCGCAGGAGAAGTCGGCACAATCATCTTCACCGTCACCTGCTTGTTCCAAAGTCGGCCGTGATGGGCACAGATGTTACGGATATATGTCAGGTGATGGGCGAGCGATACCAAAACCGATTCATCCAACCCGTAAACCTTGGCGATCGCCTGTCGATCCGGTCGGTTCTTCAGATTGTTATACCACATCGAGAGTTGCCCCAACGATATCACTTCGGCTGTCATCCAGATCGGTGGGTGCTCTGGATCGTCGTATTTGTTCCTGTAGTGAAGTATGAACGTATCTTTCGACCTTGCCAGATCCTCGATCAATTTGGCGAAGGCTTGGGCATATCGATCGGGCCGGTGATAGAGACCAGGATCGAGATAGCCGTGTGGCCCGTATTTCATGGCAAGGTGATGTGCCCAGCTGCCTCGCAGGGATACTTCAATCCTTTCGATCGCATCCATCACGAGGAGGCGCAGCCGCCTATCAAAAATGTAGAGCTCCAGGACTTGGTCGAAGGATGTTCCAGCTCGAAACCCATGCGCACCGCTAGCCTGTGGCGCGTCCTCGAATGGCAACCAGTAGGCCCGTAGCCGATAGTAGCTTATATGCTGGAGGCAATGGGCAGCGTGGGCATAATCCGGCACTGCCATTCCCCTTGCTTCCAGCAAGGCAATTTGGTCGGGAATGGGGACGGAGGGCTTTTCGAACTTCATGCCATTTCATAGGCGGATTCGAATAGCTATAAAACAAAAAACCCGCCGGGGTGCGCAGTTTCGGAACCGAGGTTCCGTCCGAGGCGTGGCGGGTGTTGTTGAGCAACGATATGGAGCAATCCTGTTAAGAAAGCAACAATGGAAGGGTAAAAAATGTACCCATCTATGTGCGTTGCAGGCCAAGCCATTGATGCTGAATCAAGATTTCTTGCAAGGGGGTGATCTGACGAAAATCGAGCGTATCCTCGGGGTCTGGCCAACGACAGGCGGCTGCCAATTGTTCGATGGAACAGTTGTCGAGCGAGAAGCCGTCTGCCTGGCATGCCCTCGGCCGGCCGGGGCCATCATGAGCAGCAAAATCAAGCTGTGTGAGGTGCCGGCCGGCGACCACGACAATCCTTAGTAAGTATTTGTTTCAAGAGCACTCGTTCACGATGAGCGAAGGCTGCATCAACGAGGTCGGCGGTTCGAGTCTTGTCAACGCGTGCGACTGAGATGGAGAACAAGCGGAAATTATTTCCGCTAAGACAATGGCGGCGGTACGTACCCCAGCAAGGCGTCGGTTGGCCAAATTTCGGGGTCGGTGGATCACATGCCTTCATGACCTTGGCGTTCCAGCCAAGATTGCTCGGCGCGGAGAGCATCTTGCTAAACCTCTCGGCAATACGGTCAAGTCAGTGGGTTAAAACAGACCACCAACGATCTTGACCAGATCAGCGACTGACGTCGCCTTCATCTTCCGCATCATGTGACCCCTATGAAGTTTCACGGTTGGCTCCGCGAGTTGTAGCTCAGCGGCGATCTGCTTGTTTAGCTTGCCGGCGACGACCAGGGTCAGGATCTGGCGTTCACGTTCGGTAAGCGATGTATATCTCAACTGGGCGGCGGTCTTCGAGGTTCTTTCCTCTCGGCGCGCTGCATCATTGGCAATTGCGCGGTTTACGGCTTCCAGCAGATCCTGTTCACGGACTGGTTTCGTCAGTACGTCGATGGCACCAGCCTTCATTGCACGCACTGCCATCGCCACATCGACGTGAGCGCTTATCAGGATGACAGACCGAGGAAGATCGCTCTGCGCCAGCGCTTCTTGGAACTCAAGTCCGCTTTGGCCGGGAAGGCGGATGTCGAGAACGATGCAGCCGGCTTTTTCAGGATCGTCTGCGGCCATGAATTCTCTGACAGAGCCATGTGTTTCAGCAATTAGTCCTACGGATTCGAACAGCCCCTTGAGCGCTTCGCGGACGCTTTGATCGTCATCGATGACGATCACTGTTGGGCGCCTGTTCTTTCTGTCATCGACCAACGGCGGTGTCCTCGTAGGCGGAAAGCGTGAAGCTGAATGACGCTCCGGTAGGATAATTGCTCTCGGCCCAGATACGCCCCCCATGCGCCTCGACGATGGAGCGGCATATGGAAAGGCCCATTCCTATTCCGTCAGACTTGGTGGTGTAAAATGCCTCGAATACCCGGTCGATCTGGTCTGGTGCTATGCCTTGCCCCGTATCAGAAACATTGACTTCGACTTCACCCTCTTGGCGTTGCGTACAACGGATCATGATGGTGGCTTCTGCGCCATGATGTGTCGCTTCGGAACTATTAATGATCAGGTTGAGAAGAACCTGCTGCAACTGCGTGCGATCCCCCAGGACATAAAGAGGGTGCGGCGAAAGATTCGTGACGACCTCCAAACCTCGCGATTGCAGTTCTGCTCGCAGAAGAAAAAGCACGTCACGAAGCGCGCTATTGAGGTCAGTCCTCTCCATCCGCACCGGAGCTCTCTGAGCCATTGAGCGTATGCTGGAGACAATCTCCCCGGCGCGATGGCCGTCATGCACAACGCGATCCGCGGCGAGGCGTGCCTGTTCGAGATCCATCTGCCCCTCTTGCAGCCACCGAAGGCAGGTCCCGGCGTTGGTTACTATCGCCATGAGCGGCTGATTTATCTCGTGGGCTATGGAGACGGCTAGTTCGCCGATCGTGGTCAGGCGGGTAACGTGCGCCAGATCGCTTTGGCTCTGGCGAAGCGACTCTTCGGCTCGCTTGCGGTCCTCTATATCGACGACGACGCCATACCACCGAACGACGTTCCCATCCGCATCCAGCAACGGGTTTTGCCGTAGGTTAAACCACCTGTACTCGCCATCGAACCTTCTGATGCGAGCGTCAACCGGATTAGGCCGTTTGGTGGCAACGACTTCCTCCCAACTCGCTTGCATGCGCTCAACGTCATCAGGGTGAAACATCCGATAAAAGCCGAAATCGACAATTTCTTCGAATGGAAGGCCGACGAAATCGATGAGATTTTTATTCCAATACTCAAGCCGCCCGTCGGGGGTGCATGACCAAGCCATGGCAGGGATAGTATTGATGATCAGGGATAGCTTGTGCTCGCTCTCTCTGAGTGCCGTCTCGCTCGCGCGCAAGGCGTCCTCGGCGCATTGCAGATCTTCAATGTCGATGTTCACACCAAACCAGCGTACGATGCCGTTGGCATCCTCCAGCTTTCGACCAGAGAAGTAGAACCATCGATACCGGCCATCCGCGCCGAGAATGCGACCCTTCAGCTGCGTGTGGTCTGAACTCTCAAGGTCTCTCTTCCAGATCTCGACCATCTCAGGGATGTCTTCAGGGTGGTATAGGTCCAAAAAGCCCCAATCTAGAATTCGCTCAGCCGGTAGCCCGGCATAATCAAGCCAGCTTTTGTTGACGAAGTCCGCGCTACCATCTGGCCGCGCCGACCAGACGAGAACTGGAAGCGAGTCGATAATGAGTCGAAGATTTTGCTCGCTCGCTGCAAGCGCGGCCTTCGTTTCCTTGAGCGCATCCTCTGCTTGCCTACGGTCCTCGATATCGAGGACCACGCCGTACCATCTGACGACGGTTCCCTCCGGATCGTACCGCGGCTTTTGCCGAAGACTACACCACCGGAACACACCGTCTGCACGCTTGATCCGCCCCTCGACTTCCTTGGCAATCTTGGAAGTCATGATGTTCCACCACGCAGCGGCGAGATGCTCGAGATCGTCGGGGTGGAAGAGGCGGTAAAAATTCTCGCCCGCAATGTCAGTAAGCGACAGGCCGACGTATTCGAGGAAATGCTGATTGGCGAAATCCAGCATTCCGTCGGATGTTGTCGACCAAGCCATTGCCGGGATCATGTCTATGATCGCGTCAGTATGCGTTGGGTGTTCCAAGTCTGCTCTCCGGCTGCTTGCAACGCTGATGCGCGGCTAAAAATACGCTGTTCTGCGATTTTAGGTTAGCTGAGATTTATAGACCAAGGTCTATTTCTGCAGTCCCTTCGTCTAGTCCGAAGAGATCATGGTCTCAATTGAGAGTTGGCCCAATCACCCCTACAGATATCAGTCAAGCGAGAAGGGAACGCCCCTCCTAGCAACACCACCATACTCATTGACGGCAATGCATATCCGCCCAAACCTCAACGAGGTTGGGCATTCGCGTTCAGAACAGTCAAGAATGATGTCACCGGGAGATCGCGTAATGACCCTAGATCGTTCGAACCAATCATCCAAACCTGTTTCGGTTGTGCTCGTGCATGGTGCATTTGTCGATGCTTCCGGTTGGCGGAAGGTCTACGAGAACTTGTCGCAAGACGGTTATGAAGTCCTCGTCGTGCAAAATTCCGCAGTCACCTTTGCCCAAGATGTTGAGTGCACGAAGGGTGTGATCGCAGAGGCTTCACACCCGGTTGTGCTCGTCGGGCATTCTTATGGTGGTGCCGTCATTACGGAGGCAGGGAGCGAAGAAAAGGTCGTGAGTCTCGTTTATCTGGCAGCCTTCGTTCCGAAAGCCGGGGAATCCGTCTTCGACCTTGCTTCGCAAGAGGTCCCTGGTGCGGAGAAAGCCCCACTCCTTCCGCCGAAGGATGGCTTCATCAAAATCGATCCGCAGAAGTTTGCGGCCGCATTCTCGGCCGACATAGATCCCGCCGAAGCGCAGTTCATGGCTGCCGCCCAGAGGCCTTGGGGCCTTGAAGCGGTCCAGGGC
>NZ_FOGR01000011.1 GCF_900111275.1 Rhizobium sp. NFR03
ACGGTGGACATGGCTGCGATCTCCTCGACGGAAATCTCGGCCCTCGGCGCCAAGGTTCTGTCGAGCCTCTCGACAGCCAACATCGCGGCCCTGACATCCACGCAGCTGAGCGGTCTGACGACGACGCAGGCCAGTGCCCTCGGCACAGCCCAGCTCAAGGTGCTTTCGACGGCGCAGATCGACGGCCTGACGACGGCGCAGGTCAAGGTGCTGACGGCGGCACAGGTCGGCGCGATTACCACGGATGGTCTGGCTTCGCTCTCGACCGATCAGGTCGCAGCGCTGAGCACATCCGCGATCGCCTCGCTGTCCTCCGCGCAGATCGGTGCCCTGAGCAGCGTCCAACTCGGCGCCCTCGACACCAAGCAGCTCGCGGCTCTGTCGGCGACCGCGGTTGCAGGCCTTGAGACGGCGGACATGGCGACGATCTCCTCGACGGATATCGCGGCCCTCAGCGCCAGGGTCCTGTCGAGCCTCTCGACAGCCAACATCGCGGCTCTGACATCCACGCAGCTGAGCGGTCTGACGACGACGCAGGCCAACGCCCTTTCGACGGCCCAGATCAAGGTGCTTTCGACGGCGCAGATCGACGGCCTGACGACGGCGCAGGTCAAGGTCCTGACGGCGGCACAGGTCGGCGCGATCACCACGGACGGTCTGGCTTCGCTCTCGACCGATCAGGTCGCAGTCCTGAGCACAGCTGCCATTGCCTCGCTGTCCTCCGCGCAGATCGGTGCTCTGAGCAGCGTTCAGCTGGGCGCCCTCGACACCAAGCAGCTGGCGGCACTGTCGTCGGCAGCGGTCGCAGGCCTCGAAACCGTCGACATGGCGACGATTTCCTCAACGGAGATCTCCGCTCTCGGCGCCAAGGTGCTGTCGAACCTCTCGACAGCCAACATTGCGGCCCTGACGTCCACGCAGCTGAGCGGTCTGACATCGACGCAGGCCAGTGCCCTTTCGACGGCCCAGATCAAGGCGCTTTCGACGGCGCAGATCGATGGCCTGACGACGGCACAGGTCAAGGTGCTGACGGTGGCACAGGTCGGTGCGATCACCACGGATGGTCTGGCTTCGCTCTCGACCGATCAGGTCGCAGCGCTGAGCACGACGGTCATCGCCTCCCTGTCCTCCGCGCAGATCGGTGCTCTGAGCAGCGTTCAGCTGGGCGCCCTCGACACCAAGCAGCTGGCGGCACTGTCGTCGGCAGCGGCTGCCGGCCTTGAAACCGCCGACATGGCTGCGATCTCCTCGACAGAGATCTCGGCACTCAGTGCCAAGGTGCTCTCGAGCCTCTCGACGGCGAACATCGCGGCCCTGACGTCCACGCAGCTGAGCGGTCTCACGACCACCCAGGCCAGTGCCCTCGGCACAGCCCAGATCAAGGCGCTTTCGACGGCGCAGATCGACGGCCTGACGACGGCGCAGGTCAAGGTCCTGACGGCGGCACAGGTGGGCGCTCTGTCCACAGAGGGTCTGGCTTCGCTCTCGACCGATCAGGTCGCAGCGCTGAGCACGGTTGCTGTCGCTTCGCTCTCGACAGCGCAGCTGGATGCCATGTCATCTGATCAGATCGGTGCCCTGACCGCTAACCAGGTGGCCGTGCTTGGCTCGGCAGCGATTGCTGCTCTGTCCTCGCAGGATCTGCTGGCATTCTCGACGAACGACATCGCCGCCATCAGCCTCAAGGCGCTGGCAGGTCTCTCGACGGCGGATATCGGCAACCTGACGAGCACGCAGGTACGGGCCTTCACGACGACCCAGGTCGCCGCGCTCGATACGGAGCAGATGAACGCCATCGTCCAAGCCTACCAGGCAATATAAGACACACGGCCACTCGGGCTTGCTCCGGGTGGCCGTGAAGCCTTCACGATCAAGATATTGCCGGCCGATGCACATGCGTCGTCCGGCAATATCGTTTTTGGAGCAGACGTTTCATGCCCGGGTTCGGGCGACACCGTAGTCAGCGCCAGCGCGCCGAGCGCGATCACGACGAGATCCCCGCCGTCGCATTCTGAGCCGCGGCCGTGACAAATCTGAAAGATCTATCCCGTCGGAGGAACTGTTATGGCCGGAGTAGGGCACGTCCTGCGGCTGGAGAGCCTGCGCGATGATCTGGAAACCCGGTCTGTTTCTCCACGAGGAACGCCGCTTCTTCGGCGATGCCGATGTGGACGACGGTATGTGGCCGGACCTCAAGGTCCGGATCCGCGATCTTTCGTGAGAGATCAGCGCCTTGCGTCATTGCGCGAGCTGCTCATCCCGGAACAACTTTAGCCCCTGCCGAAGTTCGGCAGGGGCTTTTGATCAGAAGCCTTCGAGGACAATCTTGCCGCGCGCTTTGCCACTTTCGATAACGGCATGAGCGTGTCTCAGGTTTTCGGCATTGATCGGTCGCAACACGTCCGTCACCGTCGTACGGATTTTGCCGGCGTCGATCAGGGCTGCAACTTCAGCCAGCAGCTTGCCCTGCTCGTCCATGTCGGGTGTTTCGAAGATCGATCGGGTGAACATCAGCTCCCAGTGGATGGACACGGCCTTGCGCTTGAAGCCGGTGATATCGAGGCTTTCCGGGTCATCGATCAGGCCGAAGCGTCCTTGCGGAGCGATCAGGCTGATGATCTCGCCGAGATGACGGTGCGTTTCCGTCGTGGAGAACACGAAAGCCGGGGCGCCGATGCCAAGCGCAGCGATCTGTTCGGCGAGGGGCTTGCTGTGGTCGATGACGTGATGCGCGCCGAGTTCGCTGACCCATTCCTGCGTTTCCGGCCGGGATGCCGTCGCGATGACGGTCAGGTCCGTCAGGGCGCGGACGAGCTGGATCGTGATCGACCCGACACCGCCCGCTCCGCCGATGATGAGAATGGCGTTTGCCGCACCCGCGACCGGCTTGCGGATATCGAGACGATCGAACAGCATCTCCCATGCCGTGATGGCCGTCAGCGGCAGAGCGGCCGCTTCGGCGTTCGATATCGATGCGGGCTTCTTCGCCACCAGCCGCTCATCGACCAGATGAAATGCGCTGTTTGCGCCCGGCCGCAGCAGCGAACCGGCATAGTAGACAGCGTCGCCGGACCTGAATGCCGTGACGGCTTCGCCCACCTCCACGACCCGGCCGACGGCATCCCAACCGAGCACTTTCTGTGCGCCCGCGTCGGGCGACACGTTTTTGCGGATCTTCGTGTCCACGGGGTTCACAGAGATCGCCTCCACGGCAACCAGAAGATCGCGCGGGCCGGGCGAAGGCGTTGCGATGTCGACGTCGACGAGCGCGTCGTCGCGCTCGATGGTGCCAGCCTTCGTGTAGGCAACTGCTTTCATGATCGAACTCCTGATCCAACTGCCACCGGGATCTCCGGTTGCTTCATGGCTGATATGCGCATAGGCTCAGCGAAATGGAATACGCACAACGATCGTACATAGTGTCGAAAAGGATACTGTCATGGCCAAGGTCCGGCATTCCCGGTTCGATTGCAGCCCAGGCTGTTCTGTGGAGGCGGCGATCGGCTTGATCGACGGCAAGTGGAAATCCGTCATCCTGTACCATCTCCTTTCGGGCACGCTGCGCTTCAACGAGATCCGCAAGACCATTCCCAACGTCACACCGCGCATGCTGACCAACCAGTTGCGGGAGTTGGAGGAGGACGGCCTGATCTCTCGCAAGGTCTATGCGCAGGTTCCGCCGAAGGTGGAGTACAGCCTGTCGCCACTTGGCCGTTCGATGGAACCGGTGATGCTGGCGCTGAAGCAGTGGGGCGACGCCAATCTTGGCCTCTATGGCAAGCCGAAGATCGCAGGTCTCGATGAGGAAACGCCCGCAGATAGCGCGGCGGCGTGAGGCAGGGCGCTGCGAAACCGGTTGAGGTCAGGGGGCGTAACGGCTATCTGGTGCCAACGCGCAGGCGCGACCGTCCCTATAGAACAAGGCATCCGGCATGACCCCTACCTATCTCGTCACCCATTCCGGTGGCTTCCATGCCGATGAACTTCTCTCGAGCGTCATTCTGACAAGGCTTTATCCCGACGCGCGGATCGTCCGCAGCCGGGCGCCGGAGTGGATCACGGCCGGCGCGGACAGGGTCGTCTATGATGTCGGCGGTGCCTATGACGCGGAAGCGCGCATCTTCGACCATCACCAGCGCGGCGCGCCGGTTCGTGACGATGGCCAGCCCTACAGCTCGTTCGGCCTGATCTGGCGACATTTCGGGCAGGATTATCTCCGTGCGTACGGCGTTCCCGAGGCGCATGTCGCGGCTATCCATGCCGCTTTCGATGGTCATTTCGTACTGCCGGTCGATCTGGTCGATAATGGCGCGCTCAGCCCCTCGACCGCCGGCGTTCTCGCAGGGCTGACGCTTCCGGCTCTTCTCGAAACACTGAAGCCTGTCTTCGACGAGACCGACCCTGACGCCGAGAACCGCAGTTTTCACACAGCGCTCGCTATCGCGCGCAGCTTCGTGGAAGCCAGTATCGGGAAGGCCGCGGCCAAGCTGCGGGCGGAGGCGCTGGTCATGAGCGCGATCGAAGCGGCAGGGCAGGGGCACATCCTGGAGCTTCCGCTCGGCATGCCGTTCCGATCCGCCGTTGTGAAGGCGGGTGCCGATCAGCTCCTTTTCGTCGTGCATCCACGTGACAAGGACTGGTGCGTCACAGGCATTCGCCGCGCAGACGAGGGGTTCGAGCTTCGTGCCGATCTGCCGGCCGCCTGGGGCGGGTTGACGAATGCCGATCTTGAAGCGGCCAGCGGCGTGGCCGGCGCAAGCTTCTGCCACAAGGGACGCTTCATCGCTGCGGCCCGTACGCGTGAAGCCGCACTCGCTCTCGCCGGGATTGCCGTTGCCGAGGCTCTTGCCGAGCGGGCAGACGTCGCGGTCGTTGCCTGACGGCGGCTCCGCGCAGAGAGGTTCGGAATGAGTGTCGCCTTCACCAAGGAAGAAAGCTTCGAGACGGCATCGGAAACGCTCCTTCCCGATCGTCCCGTCTCGTCGCATCCGAACCTCGTGACGCAAGAGGGGCTTGCGTCACTGGAGGCGCAGCTGGAGCAGGCCCGCGCCGCTTATACGGCAGCGAACCTGATCGAGGATGTCAACGAGAAGCGCCGGCAGGCGGCGACGCCTCTGCGGGATCTGCGCTATCTCCAGGCCCGCATCCGCACCGCGCAGGTCATGTCGGCGCCGACGTCTTCCGAGATCGTCGCCTTTGGCAGCACCGTGACGTTCGCGCGCGATGATGGCCGCGTTCAAACGTACCGGATCGTCGGCGAGGATGAGGCAGATCCGAAGGCCGGCACGATTTCGCACGTCTCGCCTGTGGCAGCCGCATTGATCGGCAAAGCTGTGGGCGATGTCGCGACCGTGGCCGGACACGAGCTGGAGATCGTCAAGGTTGTCTGAAAATGCCTGATGAGCCCGCCTTGAACTGGGATACGAGGACGCAGCGAGGATACGGTAAAAAACGTCCGCTTTGTCCTTGCAGGTAGTAAATATTTACTGACACCGGGCTGCCAATGGGGCAGATTGCCTCGTCCTATCACCGGCATTCAGCGTCGAGCTTCAGCATCTCATGGTTACTATCAAGGAAATTGCAAAGGCTGTCGGCGTGTCCTCCGCGACGGTCTCTCGCGTCCTGAACTACGATCCCGCCCTCTCGATCTCGGCAGCCAAGCGGCAGGCGATCATCGAGACGGCGGAAGCACTGAACTACGCGACGCCGCGCAACCGCGCCCGCCAGAGCGAGGCGCTGGAGCGGGAGGCCGCACAGAACGGAGTGGGTCATCGTGGCGGCGCAGAGCCCGGCATCCTTCCGCGCCTTGCCATCGTCCATTTTCTCGAGCCGTCGGACGAGGTGGCCGACCCCTATTATGTCGGCGTGCGGCTTGGCATCGAGAACCGCTGTCGCGACCTGCGGACCGAGATCGTCAAGGTTTTCCACTCCGACACCCTGCCGGAGGCGGCGCTTCTGGCTGATGTCGCGGGCGTCATCGTCATCGGCAAGCATTCGGACAATGAGATCGCCTGGCTTGACGAACATTGTCGCCATCTCGTCTTCGCCGATTTCGTGCCGTCGTCCGACCGCTTCGACTGCGTGCACAGCGATCTCGTCGCGGCCACGCACAAGATTCTGAATACGTTACATGAACTCAACTATGAACGGATTGCCTTCATTGGCAGCTACGAGCATTTGAATGGCGAAACCCAGCGCTTCGGCGAGCGGCGGTGCAAGGCCTACATAGACTGGCAAAAGGCGCGCGACACGTTCGATGCGGACTTGCTGGTCCTCGGCGAGAGCTGTGATTCCGGTCAGAACCTGCGTCTCGAAACCGGTTACGAACTCGCGCGGCAACTCCTCGCCCGGCGCCCGCTGCCCGATATCATCCTGACCGCGAACGACAATATGGCCATCGGCACCTACCGCGCCGCGCGGGAGGCCGGCCTGTCGATTCCGGACGACGTGGCGATCGTCTCCTTCAACGACATCCCCGTCGCGCAATTCCTTACGCCGCCTCTCTCGACCGTGAAGATCCACGGGGAGCATATCGGGGAGACTGCGGTCGACCTTTTGCTGGAGCGCCTCGGCGGACGCAGCTATGCCAAGATGGTGACGATCCCGACCGAGACGATCTGGCGGGGAAGTTGCCGGCACCCGGAGGCTTCGTCATCGCACGCGCAGCAAAGTGAGTTTGCAGTGCGATAAATATTTACTAAATTTCTGTTGCCCTTGCGCAAAATTTAGGAAATACTCCCTCTCAAGAGAGGTGGAGCTGTCTCAGCTATCTGGACTTCAGGGAGGAAGACCATGCATTTTCAGCGTATGTCCAAGAGCTTCGCGGCTGTGGCTCTGGCGGGAACGAGTTTTTTTGCGGCTACCGCGGCGTTTGCCGGGGAGATCACCGTCTGGTGCTGGGACCCCAATTTCAACGTCGCGATCATGAAGGAAGCCGGCGCGCGCTATACGGCGAAGCACCCGGAAACCACGCTCAACATCGTTGATTTCGCCAAGGCCGATGTCGAGCAGAAATTGCAGACAGCGCTGACCTCCGGCACCACGGATGCGCTTCCGGATATCGTCCTGATCGAGGATTACGGTGCGCAGAAATACCTTCAGTCGTTCCCCGGCGCCTTTGCGTCCATGTCCGACACGGTCGATTACTCCGGTTTTGCCCCCTATAAAGTGAAGCTGATGACGGTGGACGACCAGGTTTACGGCATGCCATTCGATAGCGGCGTGACGGGCCTCTACTACCGCAAGGATTATCTGGAGCAGGCCGGCTTCAAACCCTCCGACATGCAGGACATCACCTGGGATCGCTTTATCGAGATCGGCAAGGTGGTCGAGGAAAAGACGGGCAAGAAGATGCTCGGGCTCGATATGACGGACGCGGGTTTCACCCGCATCCTGATGCAGTCGGCTGGCCAATGGTATTTCGATGCCGAGGGTAATCTGAGTATCGAAAACAACACGGCGCTGAAGGCGGCGCTGGAGACGCAGCAGAAAATCCTCAAGGCGAACATCCATAAGCCAGCCGCTGGCTGGACGGACTGGGTCGGCACGTTCACGTCCGGCGATGTCGCGACCGTCACGAGCGGCGTCTGGATCACCGGAACGGTGAAGGCTCAGGCCGACCAATCTGGAAAATGGGGTGTGGCGCCGCTGCCAAGCCTCGGCATCGAAGGGGCGACCCATGCTTCCAACCTCGGTGGATCGAGCTGGTATGTCGTCGAATCTTCGCCCGAGAAAAAGGAAGCCATCGACTTTCTGAACGAGGTCTATGCGAAAGATGTCCCGTTCTATCAGGACATCCTGACCACACGCGGCGCCGTGGGTTCGCTGATGGCGGCCCGCACGGGCGATGCCTATATGCTGGCAGACCCGTTCTTCGGCGGCGAGAAGGTCTGGCAGAATTTCTCGGATTGGCTCTCGAAGGTGCCTCCGGTCAATTACGGCATTTTCACCAATGAGGTCGACACCGCCGTGACGGCGCATCTGCCCTCCCTCGCGCAGGGTGCAGACATCGCCACGGTGTTGAAGGAAATCCAGTCTCAGGCCGAAGGTCAGATCCAGTAAGCGGCCCCCTCCCAGCCGCGCCGCGGTGTCGCGCCTCCCTCCGGGCGCGGCACCGCCTGATCCCTGAGGCCAGGAGGCCAAATGCCCGGCGCCCTCTGCGGCCTCCAGCACACTCTTCATCCAGAAGGTCCAGGTCCAAACCATGGCTCACGCGAAAACAGGCGGCGCGCGAACAAGCGGGCTGAAGCGATATTACGACGTCAACGGCTGGCTCTTCATCGCACCTGCCATCGGCCTTATCAGCCTGTTCCTCATCTATCCCATCTTTCGCTCGCTCTATCTCTCGTTCTTCTCGGGCCGAGGCATGATGATGAAGTTCGCGGGCTTCGGAAACATCACGCGGCTGAGTGGCGATCCGGTGTTTCTGAAGGCGCTGACGAACACGACGATCTTCTTCGTGGTGCAGGTACCGATCATGATCGTGCTCGCGCTGATGCTCGCCTCGCTGCTCAACACCGACCGGCTGAGGTTCGCGGGCGTCTTCCGCACGGCGATCTTCCTGCCCTGCGTCGCGTCGCTGGTTGCCTATTCCGTCCTGTTCAAGAGCATGTTTTCGTTCGATGGCGTCATCAACCAGGCGCTTCTCGCGGTCGGCATCATCGGCACGCCTATCGGCTGGTTGACGGAGCCCTTCTGGGCGAAGGTGCTCGTCATCCTCGCCATTACCTGGCGTTGGACCGGCTACAACATGATCTTCTACCTTGCCGCCTTGCAGAACATCGACCGGTCGATCTACGAGGCCGCCCGTATCGACGGCGTGCCGGCCTGGGCGCGTTTCGTGCACCTGACCGTTCCCATGCTGAAGCCGGTGATCCTGTTCACCACCATCATTTCCACCATCGGTACGATCCAGCTGTTCGACGAGGTCTATAACCTGACCGAAGGCAAGGGCGGACCGGCGGATGCGACGATCACCCTGTCGCTCTACATCTACAATCTCACTTTCCGCTACATGCCGAGCTTCGGCTATGCCGCGACGATCTCCTACGTGATCGTCTTCATGGTGGCGGTTCTGTCCTTCCTGCAATTCTACGCCGCGAGGGAGCGCTCATGACCGCCATTCCCGCTTCCAGGACAGGCCGTGCCGTGCCGCGTGTTGCGACCTATGTCGCCCTGTCGGTCGCAGCCTTCGTCTCCGTCTTTCCCTTCATCTGGATGGTGATTTCCTCCACCAACACGTCGATTGACATCATCAAGGGCAAGGCCACGTTCGGCAGCGCTTTTTCCAACAATGTCGCGAACTTCTTCGCGCAGGTCGATGTGCCCCTCGTTTTCTGGAATTCGGCCAAGGTGGCGATCCTCGCCACGCTGCTGACGATCGCCGTATCTTCTCTCGCCGGATACGGCTTCGAGATGTTCCGCTCGAAGATGCGCGACCGTCTCTATTCGCTGGTGCTGCTGACGCTGATGGTGCCGTTTGCAGCACTGATGATCCCGCTGTTCATGATGATGGGCAAGGCCGGGCTCATCAACACGCATATCGCGATCCTGCTGCCGACGGTCGCCTCCGCTTTCATCATCTTCTACTTCCGCCAGGCCACGAAGGCCTTTCCGACCGAACTGCGGGACGCGGCGAAGGTGGACGGGCTGAAGGAGTGGCAGATCTTCCTCTACATCTACGTTCCCGTGATGCGCTCGACCTATGCCGCTGCCTTCGTCATCGTCTTCATGATGAACTGGAACAACTATCTGTGGCCGCTGATCGTTCTCCAGTCGAACGATACGAAGACGATCACCCTCGTCGTCTCGTCGCTGGCCTCGGCTTACTATCCCGATTTCGGCGTGGTCATGATCGGCACGATCCTCGCTACGCTTCCAACTCTTCTCGTCTTCTTCGTCATGCAGCGCCAGTTCGTGGCCGGCATGCTCGGTTCTGTGAAATAGGATATCGACAATGCGCAGATATGAAAGCTTCAACGGCAACTGGACCTTCAGCGAGGGCTTCGACGCCGCCAGAGCCGGTCAGCCTCTGAGCGGCGAGACAGTGCGTCTGCCGCATACCGCCGTTGAGCTGCCGTATAACTACTTCGACGAGACGAGCTACCAGAAGGCATTCACCTATCAGAAGGTGGTTGCGTGGGAGGAGGGCTTCGAAGGCCGCGAAGTGTCCCTCGTTTTCGACGGCGCGATGGCCGATAGCGAGGTCTATCTGAACGGTGAGAAGATCGCCTTCCACCGCGACGGCTACACACCCTTCGAAGCGCGGCTGACCGACCGGCTGAAGCCGGGAGACAACCTCGTCACCGTCAAGATCGATGGCTCCGAGAACCCGGAAATTCCCCCTTTCGGCGGCATGATCGACTACCTCTGCTATGCCGGCATCTATCGCGATGTCTGGCTGAAGGTCACAAGGCCGGTCTCGATCCGCAATATGAAGATCGAAACGCCCGAAGCCCTCTCGGCGAGCAAAGTCACGGTTCGCGTCGATCTTGCCAATCCACGGAGCCAGCCGCTAGCCGGCACGATCCGCGTTTCTATCGCCGACAAGGCGGGCACTGTGGTCGGCAAGGCCACGGCGGATGTCGCGGGAGCAAGCACGACGCTCACGATCGATGGGCTCACAGGCCTTGCCCTCTGGGATATCGACAATCCCGTGCTCTACACGCTGACGGCAGAGCTGGAGACCGCCGCCGGGGCCGATGCCCTGTCGTCACGCTTCGGTTTCCGCACCGCGGAGTTTACGCCGGACGGGTTTCTGCTCAACGGCAAGCCGCTGAAGCTGCGCGGGCTCAACCGTCATCAGGCCTGGCCGTATTCGGGCTATGCCATGGGGCGGCGGGCGCAGGAAAAAGATGCGGATATCCTGAAATTCGACCTTCGCTGCAACATCGTGCGCACCTCGCACTATCCGCAGGCAAAGAGCTTCATCGAGCGCTGCGACGATATTGGCCTTCTCGTGTTCGAGGAAATTCCCGGCTGGCAGCATATCGGTGGCGAGGCCTGGAAGAAGGAGTCCGTCGAGAACGTTCGCCGCATGATCGAGCGGGACTGGAACCATCCGTCGATCATCATCTGGGGCGTTCGCATCAACGAGAGCCAAGACGACCACGATTTCTACGCCGAGACCAACCGGCTGGCCCGCGAACTCGACACCACGCGCCAGACCGGCGGCGTGCGGTTCATCACCAATTCGGAGCTGCTGGAAGACGTCTACACCATGAACGACTTCATCCTCGGCCAGGAGGAGATGCCGGGCAACAATCGCGGCCGCGTGGTGCTGCGCGACCGGGTGGAAACGACGGGGATCACCAGGCCTATCCCCTACATGATCACCGAATATAATGGCCACATGTACCCGACCAAGCGCTTCGATCAGGAGCAGCGGCAGGCCGAGCACGTCACGCGCCACCTGCTCATCCTCGATGCGGTTGCCGGTCGGGACGACATCTCGGGTTCGACGGGCTGGTGCATGTTCGACTACAACACGCACAAGGATTTCGGCTCCGGCGATCGCGTCTGCTATCATGGCGTGCTCGATACGTTCCGCGAGCCGAAGCTGGCAGCCTATGCCTATTCATCCCAGGGCGATCCGGAAGGCGGCGTGGTGCTGCAGCCGGTGACGTACTGGGCGCGCGGCGAGCGTAACATCGGCGGCGTGCTGCCGCTGATCATTCTGACGAACTGCGACTATCTCGAGATCACGTTCGGAGACTTCGAGCCGAAGCGCATCGAGCCGGATCGCGAGACCTATCCACACCTCCCGCACCCCCCCGTCATTCTCGACATGCGCAATGTCACGCCGTCCGAGTTCGGCACCTGGGGACGCATCTGGCGGGACGGCGTCATCACCGGCTATGTCGGCGGCAAGGCGGTCAAGACCGTCGTCCTGCCGGCCGATCCGCTTCCGACGACACTGGAGATTGCGCCCGATGACACGGCGTTGCGTGCCGGGGAAAAGGATGCCGTTCGCGTCATTGTCCGCGTGCTCGATCAGGGCGGCAATATCCTGCCGTACTATGAAGAGCCGGTGCGCTTCGCGGTAGAAGGGCCGGGCCGGATCATCGGGCCGTCGCTCCAGAGCTTCAAGGGCGGGGTGACCGGCTTCTGGCTGGAAGCGGGCGACGCCGCCGGCACGATCACGCTCACGGCGGAGTGCGGGCTGTTCGCGGCCCAGACCGTCACCTTCACCGTCAGCGCATAGGAGCCGGCATGGCTGACGTCACCCTCAAGGACATCCGCAAGACATTCGGCGCACTCGACGTCATCAAAGGCGTCAATCTCGACATCAAAGCGGGCGAGTTCGTCGTCTTCGTCGGACCGTCGGGTTGCGGCAAGTCCACGCTGCTGCGCATGATCGCCGGGCTGGAGGACATTACGTCCGGCACGCTGGAGATCGGCGGTCAGGTGATGAACGATGTCGATCCCTCCAAGCGCGGGATCGCCATGGTCTTCCAGTCCTATGCGCTTTATCCGCACATGACGGTGCGTGAGAATATGGGTTTCGCGCTCCGTTTCGCGGGGCAGGACAAGGCGGAGATCGCCCGGCGGGTCGATGCTGCGGCAAAGATCCTCGAACTCGGACCGCTGATGGACCGCAAGCCAAAGGCCCTCTCGGGCGGACAGCGCCAGCGCGTCGCCATCGGTCGCGCGATCGTGCGCGAGCCGGACGTGTTCCTGTTCGACGAGCCGCTGTCGAACCTCGATGCGGAGCTTCGCGTCCACATGCGGGTCGAGATCGCCCGCCTGCACAAGGAGCTGAACGCCACCATCGTCTATGTCACCCACGATCAGGTCGAAGCGATGACGCTGGCCGACAAGATCGTCGTGCTGCGCGCCGGCATTGTTGAGCAGGTCGGTGCGCCGCTCGATCTCTATGACGATCCCGCCAATCTCTTCGTCGCCGGCTTCATCGGCTCGCCGCGCATGAATGTGTTCGCCGGTCGGGTCACCGGCGCCAGCGGCGCTTCCGCTATCGTCACGCTCGACGGCTTCGCCGACAAGGAGATAGCGGTGCCCCTGCAAGGTGCCGTGCCATCCGCCGGCACGCCGATCCGCCTCGGTATCCGTCCCGAGCATTTCACCGATACGGGGGAAGACAGCCTGTCGATCACCATCGATATGTTCGAGCATCTGGGCGGCGAGACCTTCGCTTACGGTCGCTCGACCTGCGGTGAAACCATTGTCGTCACCACCCGCAACGGCCGCAGCCTGTCGTCCGGCCACGTCCTGAAGGCAGGCTTCGACCCGACGCGAGCCCTGCTGTTTGCGGAAGACGGCAAGCGGATCCGATAATGAAAATAGACATCGAATGCCGAAACGCTTGATTTTCTCCGCGCTCGCCGCCCGGACACGTGGGAGCAGCGCAGCAATCGGGGTTTGCGAGAAAGCAATGCCGCGGGCGTCTTCGCGATCTGATCGAGGAGCCGAAGCAACCGACGGTGCTATTTCAATAACCGTCTAGATATCCAGCAAACGCTGGGCTGTGAACTTGTCGGTGACAAGAATGTCGATAACGCCGACCTTCAGCGCGCCTGCAATCGCCGTCACCTTTTTTGCGCCACCGGCCAGAGCGATGACGCGATCCACCTTGGCAAGGTCTTCGAGCGGAAGGCCGATGACGCGGTCGTCGAGGGGCGTCTTCACTGCCTTGCCGTCGCTATCGAAAAACCGCAGGGAGATATCGCCGACAGCCCCGGCATCGGCGAGATCCGCGAGTTCTCGGGCCGAAAAGATGTTGCCGGAGCGCGCGAGGAGCTCCGATGGTTCCACGGCACCGATGCCGACGATGGCGAGAGTGATACTGCCAAAGAGGTCGACCGTCTCGCGCACAAAGGGGTCCGCCATCATGAGAAGCTTGGCTTCGCGGGAGGAGGTCACGCCTTGAACGGGCAGGAGCTTTGGCTCGGCACCGGTAAGGCCCGCAAGCCGCGTCGTCAGCTGGGTTGCGTGCGTCTGAACGGATGGATCACCCATGCCGCCAAGCGTTTGCACGACGAACTTTGCGCGGGCGCTTTTCTGCGGATGGATATTTTCCACCATCCTGAAGATGGTCTGGCTCCAGCTGGAGACACCGATCGTTTCGCCGGGTGCGAGCGTGATTTCGAGGAGATGGGCCGCTGCCTCCCCGATCCGTGCCATAATGGCCCCATCGCGGTCTTCCGTGCACTCGACGACGACGGCTTCCGGCACATGATATCTCTCGCGGAGTGCCGTCTCCAGATCGCCGTAGGTTCCCACCGGAGGAATAACGCTGGTCCGCACGATGCCTTCCGTTTCCGCCCGCTTCAGCATGCGCGAGACGGTCGCCTGCGAAAGCCTCAGGTGATCCGCGATCTCTGCCTGCCGACGCCGCTCGATGTGATACATCTGAGCAACCCGCGAGATCAGGCGGAGTTCGTTGAGGCGTCCCATAGGCGTTCCCGTCGTGAATTTTTATTCACTCTTAGCGGTTGCCGGTTCCAGCGTCGAGCGGGCGAGCGCATCATTCCACGTTTTGAGCCGTTCCGCACCGTCATTGCCGACCGGCGCAATGGGCGTCGTCTGTCGAGGCAGGGCGGCAATGGCGCCAAGATCCGGAAAAACGCCGAGCGAGAGGCCCGCGAGATAGGCAGCGCCGAGCGCTGACACTTCGGGAGCCTCGCATTGAATAACCGTGTGGCGCAGCGTGTCGGCAACGCATTGCATGAGGAACCGGTTCTGGCTCGGACCACCGTCCACATAAAGCGCGCCGATAACGCCGCCGCTCTGCGCCTTCATGGCGGAGACGACATCATGCACCTGGAAGGCGATGGAATCGGTGACGGCGCGAGCCATCTGCGCCCGGCTGGTGTTGAAATTGATCTGCGAGAACAAAGCGCGAGCGTTCGAATCCCAATAGGGAGCGCCGAGGCCCACAAAGGCCGGCACAAAGCCGGGAACGCCCGGTTCGGCGGTGGCGGCGAGGTCGATCAGCGCTGCGACGTCGGCCAGACCGAGAATGCCGGTCATCCAGGGAAGGCTCGCGGCGGAAACGAGGATATTGCCTTCGAATGCGAATGTCGGCTTGCCGCCGATCCGCCATGCGACCGTGGTGGTGATGCCGTTGCGCGGCGGGATATAGTCGGCAAGAGTCGTCATGATGGACGACCCGGTTCCGAAGGTGACCTTGCCATCGCCGGGCTGAAAGGCGCCATGGCCAAAGAGGGCGGCATGACTGTCGCCGATGGCGGCGCGGATCGGCGTGCCGTCGGCGATGCCGGGCACGCCGGATGTCGTACCGAAATCGGCGGCGCTGTCGCGCACCTCCGGCAGGACGTCCGGATCGACGCCGAAAATGTCGCAGAGTTCCGTGCTCCAGACCTGCGCATTCAGGTCGAAAAGCTGGCTCCGCGCCGCGTTGGATGCGTCGCAGGCATGCTCGCGTCCGCCGGTCATGCAGTGGATGAGCCAGCTGTCGATGGTGCCGGCCCGCACGCGCCGGCCTTTTGGCACGCGGTCCAGCAGCCAACGGAATTTGGCGCCCGGAAACATAGGGTCGAGCGGCAGCCCGGTGATCTGCTGCACGCGTTCCAGATGGCCTTCCCGCGTCAGCCGCTCGCAGTCGGGCGCCGTGCGCCGGCACTGCCAGCTCAGCACAGGCCCCAGCGGCTCGCCGGTCTCTGCGTCCCAGACGGTGACGGACTCGCGCTGGTTGGAAATGGCAAGGGCTTCGACGGTCACGGCCGGTGCTTCGCTCAGGCAGGCTGCAATCGCTTCGCAGACCGATGCCCAGAGGCGCGCCGGATCCTGCTCGACCCAGCCGGGCTTCGGGTAGCTGATGCCGACAGGAGAGGAGCCACGGGCGAGGACCTCGCCTTTCAAGGACACGAGCACCGCCTTCGAATTTGTGGTGCCCTGGTCAATTGCCAGTATTGCCTGCATTCCGTCTCTCCTCAACCCAAGAAAATGCCGGGGCGGCGATGAAACGCGCCCCGGCTGGACATTCACCCGGTCCTATTTCCGCTTGATCACGGCTTCTGCCGCATCGGCGATGGCTTCCGGCGCCATGCCGAATTCGTTCAGCAGAAACTCGGCGGAGCCTGTTGGCGCGAAGATACCGGGCACACCGAGACGCTTCATCGGGACCGGCGCGAAGTCGACGACGACCTCCGCCACGGCCGAGCCGAGCCCGCCGAAGGTCGAGTGCTCCTCGGCGGTGACGATCGCGCCGGTTTCGCGAGCGGCGGCAATGATGGCGTCTTCGTCCATCGGACGAACGGTCGCGAGGTTGAGAACGCGCGCGTTGATGCCACGGGAGGCCAGTATCTCTGCGGCCTTGACCATGCGGTGCGTCAGCGTGCCGTTCGCAATCAGCGTGACGTCGGATCCCTCGCGCAGCAGATTGGCTTTACCCACCTCGAAGAGATGATCCTCGGGAAGGAGATCGGGAACGCCGACGCGCGACAGACGCAGGAAGCAGGGGCCCTGATAATGCGCGGCCCATGCAACGGCTGCTGCCGTCTCGATGTGGTCGCACGGCGCGATAACGGGAAGATTGGGAAGGACACGCGTCCAGGCGAAATCCTCGATCGAATGGTGCGTCGGACCCAGATCGCCATAGGCCATTCCGGAGGAAATGCCCACGAGCTTCACATTGGCGTTGGAATAGGCGATGTCGGCCTTGATCTGCTCAAGAGCACGGCCCGTCAGGAAGGGTGCGGCCGCGCAGACATAGGGTATGCGCCCGCCATTGGCGAGGCCGGCGGCCACACCGATCATGTTCTGCTCGGCGATGCCGACATTGATCAGCCGCTCGGGGAATTTCGCCTTGAAGCCACCGAGCTTGGAGGAGCCGACGGAGTCGTTGCAGACGACCACGATCGTCTCGTCTTCCGCTGCAAGACGCTCCAGCGTCGCTGCAAAGGCGTCACGGCAGTCGTGAAGCTTCTGGGATGGGACGTGCGCGTTCATTAGAGGGCCTCCGACAGTTCTTTTACGGCGATCTCGTACTGTTCCTTGTTGGGAACCTTGTGGTGCCAATCGACGGTGTCCTGCATGAACGAGATGCCGTGACCCTTGTTGGTGTGCGCAACGATGCAATGGGGACGCGTGCCGCGATGTTCGAGCGCGGCCACCACCTCGCTCATCGCGTTGCCGTTGATCTCGGTAACCTCCCAGCCGAAAGCTTCGACCTTCGGGCGAAGGGGCGCAAGACCGTTCGTATCGGCGATCGAGGCGCCCTGCTGGAAGCGGTTATGATCGATGAGGAGCGTCAGATTCTCGAGCCCGAAATGCGCGCCGGCCATGATGGCTTCCCAGTTCGAGCCTTCCTGCATCTCGCCGTCACCGGTGACGACATAGGTGTGGTAAGATACACCGGACAGCTTTGCGGCCTTCGCCATGCCGACCGCAACAGGCAAGCCGTGGCCGAGCGGACCCGTATTGGTCTCGACGCCGGGAACCTTGTTGCAGTTCGGATGGCCGTTCAGGCGGGAGTATGGCTTGAGGAAGGTCGAGACCTCCTCCTCGGGGATAAAGCCGCGCTTGGCAAGCGTTACATAAAGCGCACAGGCTGTGTGCCCCTTCGACAGGACGAAGCGATCACGGTCTGGATGCTTCGGTTGATCCGGCCAGATCTTCAGGACACGGAAATAAAGCGCGGTGAGAATGTCGATCACTGACATTTCACCGCCGATATGGCCTGCGCCCGCCTCATATACCGCTTGAAGGTCCCGCAGCCGGATTTGGCGCGCGACGCGCTCGAGATCTTTTATCTCCATCACATCCTCACGTGAATAAATATGCATGTGGCAATATTCTTGCATAGATAGTCGATTAGTCAACCCCTGCAGCGTGCACTTCCATGCTGCAGCGCAGCGACATATCCAGTTGACACTGTCGCCAAGCCTTGGTAGTGAATTTTCCGGCAGGAGTGAATATTTATTCTATTTGGTTGCAGGTTTTGGCCGGCAGCACTCGCGAGGAGGAATGATGGTGGCGCTCGACATCAACGGACAGGCCCGGCCGTCCGGCACGTGGCGGAAGAAACTCAGCGGTGCGACAGGACCTCTCGTCGGGCTTCTCGCGCTCTGCATCTTCCTCGGCTTCAGCACGGACGCCTTCTTCTCGCTGCGCAACGGCCTGAATATCCTCGACCAGATCACCGTCATCGGCATCATGGCCGTCGGCATGACCTTCGTCATCCTCATCGGCGGCATCGATCTCTCGGTCGGCTCGGTTCTGGCGCTGTCCATGATGGTCATGGGCTGGATGGCCAACATCGCGGGCCTTCCCTTGAGCCTTGCCATCGCCGTTGCCCTGGTCGCCTCTGCCGTCAGCGGGCTCATCGTCGGGCTTCTGGTCACCGTCTTTCGGGTCCCCGCGTTCATCGCCACACTCGCGATGATGTCGGCCGCCCGTGGTGTCGCCAACATGATCACCGATGGTCAGCAGATCGTCGGCTTTCCCGACTGGTTCATGATGCTCGCGATCGACCGTCATTTCGGCGTTCTCACGGCCACCGTGTTCCTTATGCTCTTCGTGGTGCTGATCGCCTGGCTGTTCCTGCACTACCGGGCGGAAGGCCGTATGCTCTATGCCGTGGGTGGCAATCCGGAAGTCGCTCGTCTCGCCGGCATCAACGTGCAGCTGGTCACAATCGCGGTCTATGTCGTCAGCGCCGTCCTTGCTGGGCTTGCCGGCATCGTTCTCGCCGCCCGCCTCGACTCGGTCCAGCCCTCCAGCGGCTTCGGTTACGAACTTGATACGATCGCCGCGGTCGTCATCGGCGGCACATCCCTTTCGGGCGGCGCAGGGGGCATCGGCGGCACGCTGATCGGCGTCCTCATCATCGGCGTCCTGCGCAACGGTCTCAACCTGCTCAACGTCTCGCCCTTCCTGCAACAGGTCATCATCGGCGTCGTCATCGTGCTTGCGGTGGGTGCCGAAACCATGCGCCGGCGACGCGCCTGATCTGCTCGGGCGGGGAGAAGGCGACAGAAATTCCCCTCCGAGAGGTTTGGAGCGGAGCATATGCCCCAGGGGTGGAGGATACCCCGGGTTCAATCAAAACGGAGGAACGACCCATGACATTCGCACGCACCCTTCTGACATCGGCGGCCATTCTGGGCCTGACGCTCGGCTCCGCTCATGCCGCCGAAGTCAAGAAAATCGGCCTTGCCGTCGCCAACCTGCAGGCGAACTTCTTCAACCAGATCAAGCAGTCCGTCGAAGCCGAAGCCAAGAAGCGCGGCATCGAGGTCGTGACCGTCGATGCCAAGGGCGATGGCCCGACCCAGATCAACCAGATCCAGGACCTTCTGACGCAGAACATAGATGCGCTGATCTACATTCCCGCCGGTGCGGCTGCCGCGACGGTTCCCGTCAAGCTCGCCAAGGCTGCAGGCGTGCCGGTCATCAACGTCGACCGCAATGCCGACGGCGCGCCGGGCGACACTTTCCTCGCGACGGACTCCGTTTCTTCAGCCAAGGGTGTCTGCGAGTACATCCTGAAGGAAGCCGGCGGCAAGGGCGACATGGTCATCATTCATGGCCAGAAGGGCACCACGCCGGAAGTCGATCGTTCCAAGGGCTGCGCGGAAGCGCTGAAGGCCTACCCGGACGTCAAGATCGTTGCAGAGCAGTATTCCAACATGTGGGCCCAGGACGAGGGCTTCCAGATCATGCAGAATATGCTTCAGGCCAATCCGAACGTTTCGATCGTCTTTGCGCAGGCAGACGGCCTTGCCCTTGGCGCGGCGCAGGCGATCAAGGTCGCCAACCCCTCGCAGAAGGTCGTGGTCGGCGGTTTCGACGGTGACACGGCAGCGCTCGAAGCGCTCGGCAAGGGCGTCTTCAACGTTACGGCGACGCAGCAGACCCAGAAGATGGGCCGCGACGCCGTCGAGAACGCCGTGAAGCTCGTTGCCGGCGAGAAAGTGCCGCCGGTACAGCTGCTCGACGCGACGCTGACCACCAAGGAAAACGTCGCCGAGTTCATCGCCAACCATCCCTGATGATGTCGAGACGGTAGGAGTAAGCGCGCCATGACCCAGCCGGTTCTGTCACTGAGAGGCATCTCAAAGAGCTACGGACCGCTCCAGGTTCTCAAATCCGTGAGCCTGGACGTTCATCCGGGGGAAGTCGTGGCACTTCTCGGCGAGAACGGAGCCGGAAAATCGACGCTGTCGGGCATTATCGCCGGATCGCGGGCGCCGTCCGAGGGAACGATGACGTGGCTGGGGCAGCCTTATGCCCCGGCCACGCCACGCGAGGCGATCGACAAGGGCGTCGTCCTCATCCACCAGGAGCTCAAACTCCTGCCGCAGCTCTCCATCGCGGAAAACGTCTTCATCGGGCGCTGGCCGACCCGCAATGGCGTCGTCGATCGGGCGCAGATGGAGCGCCGCGCGCAGGAGCAGCTTTCGCGCCTCAACCTGCATATCCCGGCCACCCGCAAAGTGGCCGGACTTTCCACCGCCAACCAGCAGCTGATCGAGATTGCCAAGGCGCTTGCGCTGGATGCGAAGCTTCTCATTCTCGACGAGCCGACGGCAGCTCTCGGCGGTGCCGAAACAGAGGCGCTGTTCGAGCAGGTCCGCAAGCTGCGCGCCGAGGGCGTCGGCATCATCTACATTTCCCACCGCATGGAAGAGATCAAGAAGATCACCGACCGCATCGTCGTCCTGCGCGACGGCGAGCGGGTGCAGGAATTTGCCGACAGTGCGACGCCGGTTCGCACGGTGGTGGAAAGCATGGTCGGACGCTCGCTCGACCGCCTGTTCCCGCCCGTGCCGACGCCGACGGATCGTCCCGTGCTGCAGGTGTCGAACCTCACCTCGGCCGTCAACGCCTTCCGCGATGTCAGCTTCGAGGTGCGCGCCGGGGAAATTCTCGGCATCGCCGGCCTTGTCGGTGCCGGCCGAACGGAGCTCGTCCGGGCAATTGCCGGTGCCGATCCCGTCAGGGCCGGCACGATCCGGCTCGACGGGCAAGTGCTCAAGCTGCGCGACCCGGCCGATGCGATCGCCAAAGGCATCGTCCTCGTGCCGGAGGATCGCAAGGATCAGGGTCTGGTCGTTGCTCACAAGATCAGCGAAAACCTGATCTACGCCAATCTCGACAAGCTCGGCGGCCGGTGGATCACTGCGGGTGTGAAGAAGGCTTTCGCCGAGAAGGCCATCGCGAAATTCAACGTCAAAGGTCGCGCCGAGCAGCATGCGTCCGATCTGTCGGGCGGCAACCAGCAGAAGATCGTCATTGCCAAATGGCTGATGCGCGACCCCAAGGTGGTGGTTCTCGACGAGCCGACACGCGGCATCGATGTGGGCGCGCGCGCCGGCATCTACGACATCATCGTCAACCTCGCCCGCCAGGGCGTCGCGGTCATTGTGGTCAGCTCGGACCTCGAGGAGGTGCTCGGCGTCTCCAACCGCATTCTCGTTCTCGCCCAGGGCAACCAGGCCGGCATTCTCAACCGCGAACAGGCCAATGACGTCTCCGTCATGGAACTCGCAACGATCTGATGAACCATAGAAAGGAAGAGCGGTGTCCGACATCACTCTGAACGCCCCCAAGCTGTTCGATCTCACCGGCCAAGTCGCCCTCGTCACGGGTGCGGGAAGCGGCATCGGCCAGCGCATCGCCATCGGCCTTGCCCAGTGCGGCGCGGATGTCGCGCTGCTCGACCGGCGCACGGACGACGGCCTCGCCATGACGGCGCATCACATCAAGGCGGCAGGTCGCCGCTCGATTGAAATCGCCGCCGACGTCACCAGCAAGACCTCGCTCGCCGACGCCGTGGCCCGTACGGAAGCCGAGCTCGGCAACCTGTCGCTGGCCGTGAATGCGGCCGGAATCGCCAATGCGAACCCGGCCGAGGACATGGACGAGGACCAGTACCAGACCCTGATGGACATCAACCTGAAGGGCGTCTTTCTCTCCTCTCAGGCAGAAGCGCGCGCGATGCTGAAGCACGGCCGCGGCGCCATCGTCAACATCGCCTCGATGTCCGGCGTCATCGTCAATCGCGGCCTCAGCCAGGCACACTACAATGCGTCGAAGGCCGGCGTCATTCACATGTCGAAGTCCATGGCCATGGAGTGGGTCGATCGCGGCATCCGCGTCAATACGATCTCGCCGGGCTACACCGCGACCCCAATGAACACGCGGCCGGAAATGGTGCACCAGACGAAGCTGTTCGAAGAGCAGACGCCGATGCAGCGCATGGCCAAGGTGGATGAAATGGTCGGGCCCGCCGTCTTTCTCCTGTCGGACGCGGCAAGTTTCGTCACGGGCGTCGATCTGCTCGTCGATGGCGGCTTCTGCTGCTGGTAGTCGCAGCGCGACAGGCCAGGCGATAACAACTGCGGTCTCGGCACCTCCCTGAAGAGACCGCAGGCGGATCGTGCGTCAAACGACGTTGCCGCACGATCCGCTGCCTTTGACGAGCGGCCTGCGGACTGACGGGGGAGGAGAAACGCGCGCACCAATCGCGCGCACCGAAGGAGGAGGATCCTATGAAGCGTTTCGACAACAAGACGGTGGTCATAACCGGCGCCAGCCGTGGCATCGGTGCGGCAATTGCCGCCCGCTTCGCCCGCGAGGGCGCCAGCCTCGTTGTTTCGGCGAATGAAGACCGCGTTCACGGCGTCGCCGAGGAGATCGCCAAGGCCGGCGGCAAGGCGATCTCCTTCGTCGGCGACGTCACCAGCAAGGCAAGCGTTATCGCCCTTTACGATGCGGCCGAAGCAGTGTTCGGTTCGGTCGACGTGTCCATACAGAATGCCGGCGTCATCACCATCGCGCGTGTCGAGGACCTGCCGGAGGATGACTGGGACAAGGTGATGGCGGTGAACACCAAGGGTGTGTTCCTCTGCGCCCAGGAAGCCATCGCCCGCATGCGCCGGCACGGACGCGGCGGCCGCATCATCAACACGGCCTCCGGGCAGGCACGCGACGGCTTTATCTACACCCCCCACTATGCGGCTTCGAAGATGGGTGTCGTCGGCATCACCCAGAGCCTTGCCAAGGAGGTTGCGACCGACGGCATCACCGTCAACGCCTTCTGCCCCGGCATCATCGAGACCGATATGTGGGCCTATAATGACGAGGCCTGGGGCAAACTGCTCGGCACCTACGCACCCGGCGAACTGATGAAGGAGTGGGTCGAGGGCATTCCCATGAAGCGCGCCGGCTCCGGTGAAGACGTTGCCGGTCTCGTGACTTTCCTTGCCAGCGACGACGCTGCCTACATCACAGGGCAGACGATCAATGTCGACGGCGGTCTCATCATGTCCTAGCTCGCGGAGCAGCTTGGAAAGTTTCCGTAGGTCCGTCAGATTATCGACGGCAGATGCAGGGGTACTCGCAAACGTCGAGACGCTGTTACACGGCTCACCTCCCGCCGCCGACCCTCGCGGCGCGAGGAAGGAGTGAGGGCCTTTGGCCCTCAGTTTACATCTGGTCGAAGTCGGCGCCGCGGGCGGCCTCGAGGTCTGCCAGCATCGCCTGATGGCGTGGGTCGATGCCGGCCTGACCCGGACGCGCTCCGAAACCCTTGGCAACGGCGGCTTGTTCTTCGATTTCGAGCTGCGCGAAGGTGCGGACCATGCGATTGCGCGCACGCGAAGCTGCCAGCTGGCTGGTGGCGGTCGAGTAGTCTCCGCCCTGCCGGACGCGAATGGCGGCCCTGCGGACGCTGACGGAGAGCGGCGTGGAAACGGTCGTCGAGGTGTCCTCTCGATGCCCGACGAACCGTGGACCCGGCGCATTGTTCCTGCACGTACGCTCCCGTACGTTTTCGGCACCTCCCGCGAAACACTCCAGCGCCTTGAGCAGCGTCCGGCATCGTACCCATGGGGAACCGGCCTTGCCGAGTGCGGTTCGGGCGCGGAGAATGGAAGACAGGATCATGGAGAACGAGGTCATCGAGGCGTCCTTCGACATACGCTGGCACGAGCCGGCCTGGGTGAAGGGCGGCTACGGCATTGCCGATCCGGTCAGGGGGCCGCGCCAGGCCCTGATCTATCTGGATGCACGCGAAGCGGCGAGAAGCGCCTTCATACGCGCAGCGCGAGAGGCGCGGATGCTCGCCTCGTGATAACTGAAGGGTGAAGAAGGGGGACACGATGCCCGGGGATATCAACCTGCAAAGTCTGATCTTCGGGCGGCTGACATGGGACGCGCTGCCGCTTCACGAGCCAATCCTGGTCGTGACCTTCTTGGTCGTGGTGCTCGGCGGGCTTGGGCTCCTTGGCCTCATCACCTGGTTCAAGCTCTGGGGCTATCTTTTCAGGGAGTGGTTCACGAGCGTCGATCACAAGAAGATCGGCATCATGTACGTGATCTTCGCCGTGGTCATGATGCTGCGCGGCGTGGCGGATGCGGTGATGATGCGCACCCAGCAGGCCATCGCCGTCGGCAGCAACGAAGGCTTCCTTCCGCAGCATCATTACGACCAGGTGTTCACGGCACATGGCGTCATCATGATCTTCTTCATGGCCATGCCCTTCGTCACCGGGGTCATGAACTTCGTCGTGCCGCTTCAGATCGGCGCGCGCGACGTCTCCTTCCCCTTCCTCAACAATCTGTCCTTCTGGATGAGCGTTGCCGGGGCGATCATCATCATGATCTCGCTGTTCATCGGCGAGTTCGCGCGCACTGGATGGCTGGCCTATCCGCCTCTGTCGGGACCCGACTACAGTCCCGGCGTCGGCGTCGATTATTACATCTGGGGCCTGCAGGTGGCCGGCGTCGGCACGACGCTGTCCGGGATCAACCTCATCGCCACCATCGTCAAGATGCGGGCGCCCGGCATGACCATGATGAAGATGCCGATCTTCACCTGGACCTCGCTCTGCACCAACGTGCTGATCGTCGCCTCCTTCCCGATCCTGACCGCGACGCTCGCGCTGCTGTCGCTCGACCGCTATGTGGGCACGCACTTCTTCACGAACGATCTCGGCGGCAACCCGATGATGTATGTGAACCTCATCTGGATCTGGGGCCACCCGGAAGTCTACATTCTCGTGCTGCCGGCCTTTGGTATCTTTTCGGAGGTGGTCGCCACATTCTGCGGCAAGCGCCTCTTTGGTTATGCCTCGATGGTCTATGCGACGGTCGTCATCACCATTCTTTCCTACCTCGTCTGGCTCCACCACTTCTTCACCATGGGCTCCGGCGCCAGCGTCAACGCCTTCTTCGGCATCACGACCATGATCATCTCGATCCCGACGGGCGCCAAGATCTTCAACTGGCTGTTCACGATGTATCGCGGCCGCATCCGCTTCGAGCTGCCCATGTACTGGACGGTCGGCTTCATGGTGACCTTCGTCATCGGCGGCATGACGGGCGTTCTGCTCGCCGTACCCCCGGCCGACTTCGTGCTGCACAACTCGCTGTTTCTCGTCGCGCATTTTCACAATGTCATCGTCGGCGGCGTCGTATTCGGCCTGATGGCCGGCATTATCTACTGGTTTCCGAAAGCCTTCGGTTTCAGGCTCGAGCGGTTCTGGGGGCTCATTTCGTTCTGGTGCGCGCTGATCGGCTTCTGGGTCACCTTCACGCCGCTCTACGCCATGGGCCTCATGGGCGTCACACGCAGGCTCAACCGGCTTGAGGATCCATCGCTTCAGTTCTGGACCATCATGGCTGCGGTCGGCGTGGCAATCAGCGCTGCGGGTATCGCCGCCACCATCATCCAGCTGGTCGTGAGTTTCCTGAGGCGCGAGCAACTGCGCGACGTCACGGGCGATCCCTGGAACGGCCGCACGCTGGAATGGTCGACGTCATCCCCGCCGCCGGACTACAACTACGCCTTCACGCCGATCTCTCATGACCGGGACGCCTGGTACGACATGAAACGGCGCGGCTATGATTTGCCCTCAAGTGGTTTCCGTCCGATCCACATGCCGAAGAACACGGCAACCGGCCTTGTGGTCGGAGCGCTCACCGTACCTCTCGCCTTCGGCCTCGTCTGGTACATCTGGTGGATGGCGATCGCGAGCGCATTGGCAATTCTGGTTGTCGCGATCGCGCATACCTTCAACTACGACCGCGAGTTTTTCATTCCGGCCGAACGTGTCGAGAAGACGGAGCGGTGGCATCTCGATGGACTGCGGGATGCGGAAACCCGTGGCCCCGCCGCCTGAGATGTAGCGTCGAACAGCACGATGGTTTCCTCCGTATGAAGCTGCCGTGTTCGGCCTCAGGGTGATCGCGGCACCGTCGGCTGATCACCCTGAAATGTAACGCTCCGATGATGCCGAAGCTGTTCCGGAAGAAGCGGAGACAGCGCATCGACTGTCGAGACCATTCCCACAGCTTTGCCTTCCACGTCCGCTATGTCGATAGCCTCCAGAACGATCTTCTGCGATGCCTTCAGGTGATCGCCGGCAATCTCGCAGAGCGCGGCTCTGGCTGCGGCATAAGCTTCCTCAAGAGATCTGAATTCCTGGCCTTCCTCGTCGGGAATGCATTCGTCGGGTCGTTGAAGGTGTAGATAGTACCTCGGCACGCGGGTTCCTCTTGAGTTCTTTGCGAAAACCTGACCGAACAATGATTGTTTCGGAAAGTTTCCGTCTGCTTTTGACCAAGGTTATTTCGGAACATGGGCGATCCGCGAACGGTTCGGTCTACAGGGTTCACAAGATCATTCTTGTGAGAGCATGTTCAGGTCAGCCATTAACATCATGGAACAACAGACTTCATATCCGGAACGGAACCTGCTTCTCCAGGCGCTGCCACCGCACGAGCGGGAGAAGATTGCGCCACATCTCGAGTTTCTCACGCTTGAACGGAACGACGTCTGCATCGAATCCGGGCGACCGATCACCTTTGTCTACTTTCTGGATGGCGGCCTGGGCTCCACCGTCATGCCTGATAACGATCAGGGCGTTGCGGAACTGGGAGCTCAGGGCTACGAGGGGCTTGTCGGCGTTCCCGCAATCCTCGGGGCAACCGATACGCCGCACCGGACATTCATGCAGGTCGGGGGCCCGGCTCGACGGATTCCGGTCGATGAACTCCGGACGCTCATGGACGAGAGACCTGCCCTGAGACATCTACTCCTGCGCTACGCGCAGGTCTTTCTCATCCAGATCAGCCAGACCGCCTATGCGAACGCTCGCTTTAAAGTGGATGAGCGGCTTGCCCGCTGGATTCTCATGTCTGCCGACCGTCTTGGTTCACCGGCCTCGCTGACACACGACTTCCTCTCTGTCATGCTGGGCGTTCGGCGCCCGAGCGTGACGGACGCAATCCATGTGCTTGAAGGGGAGGGACTCATCCGCGCAAACCGGGGTGTCATCGAAATCCGGGACCGCCAGCGGCTGGAGATGCGGACCGCTGGCTGTTACGGCGTTCCGGAACGCGAGTACGAACGGCTCATCGGTCCTTGGCGCTCACTAGCCATCCTCGGGTGAGGCGATGCCGCCCTTGAAATCCATGTCCGCCTGCAAAGCGCGCATCAGGCGCTCGACCTCACGCGCCAGGAATTCCCTTTCTTCCGGCGCCTTGAGGTCTGCGGCGAACTCGACGTCAAGATAACCCTCAGACAGGTCCTTGCGCCGGCTTTCCAGAAACGCTTCAAGCTCCTTGGGCTTGATCATCAGCACGAGTTCGAGGGCTGCATCCACCGCGCGCTCCAACGCGACAATCCTTGCCCGAAGGAGAAGGATCTCGCTCCTTTCCGGCGTGAGCTGGTCGTTCATCCATATCTCCTTTCCGATATCGAACACCGCAACCGTCGAGGACAGCCGCCGGTTCCAGCCGTGCGACCTAAGCCTGTTGCTCCCGGCCTTTGGTCCCATCCTGTACGGCAATCGAGCAGGCCGGATGGTGTTGGCAAATAGCGCATGGAGAGTGAGAGATCGCGTGAGACGGCCGGCTCTGAATTCTCTCGAAAGCCTTGTGGAAACGCCCATCGCCAAACGCACACATCATACCGCTTTTCTGTCATGTCGGTGAAGATGGCGGAGCGCGCCAGGCCCGTCCGGCGGTAAAAGACGCGACGGCAATACCCACGACATAACACAGGATGTTCCATAGCGAGAAGACGCGGCCGAGGAACAAGCCGCCGGCCGTCGTGGCGCGAAATGCGTCCAGCGCCGGGAAATGAACAAGCCGCACGAGTTCGACGGCGATAGCGACAAGAATAGCGGCGTGGATCTCGTAGTCCCACCAGCGGGACGGAAAAACAGCAGCCAGCAGGAGGTAAACCATCGCGCCCCAGAGCACGGATCCGCCATATTTGACAGCCACGAACGGCAGCGCCACGTCGTAGCCGAATGCCCGCAGGCATAGGCCGAGGAGAATGACAGCAGCTGCAGCCGCCAGAAAACGGATGCGGGTGAAACAAGTCGTGGATCGGGGAGGCAGGCCCATGGCGTTCCTTCGGTTCCCGTGTGAAAGGTGACGTATGCAGGTTGGGGCGGGAATGGGCACAGAAACACGTTTGGCCGCAAGCCGCCTTTCCGTTCTGGATCATCTGCTGTGCGATACCCATCCCTGGGGCGAACTCAGGGGCATCCGGCGTTTCGCCGTCGAATTTCTGTATTTCGGTATCAAGGAGGCACGCGCCTGCTTGTTTGCCGGACTGTTTTTCATCTCGATCTTCGTCATGCCGCATGGCGGACTTTTCGGCATTCCGCGTTATGACGCGTTGCTGGTCATCGCACTTGGTATCCAGATCTTCATGATCTGGAGCAGGCTGGAGACGGTGGACGAAGCCAAGGCCATCTTGCTGTTTCACATCGTCGGCTTTGCACTGGAAGTCTTCAAGACCTCCAGTGCGATCCAGTCCTGGTCCTACCCGGATTTCGCCTACACCAAAGTGCTTGGCGTCCCTCTTTTTTCCGGCTTCATGTATGCCGCCGTGGGCAGTTACATCATCCAGGCATGGCGCCTTCTGGATGTGCGTATTCGCCACCATCCCGCCCACTGGATGGCCACCCTGATCGGACTGGCCATCTATGCCAATTTCTTCACCCACCATTTCATCGGAGACTACCGCTGGTACATCGCTGCCTGCGCCATCGGCCTCTATTCGCGCGCCACCGTAATTTTCCGACCCTATGATCGGGACCGGAAAATGCCGCTGCTTCTCGCCTTCATCCTGATTGGCTTTTTCGTGTGGCTCGCCGAAAACATCTCGACCTTCTTCGGCATCTGGAAATATCCGGATCAGATCGGTGCCTGGTCCGTCGTCCACATCGGCAAGTGGAGTTCATGGTCGCTGCTGGTCATCATGACGTTCACGATCGTCGCGCACCTGAAGCACATCAAGAGCCGTATCCACGTTCCGGACTGACACGCTCCCCTGTCATTCCACCTTGGCAGCTGCCTCAAACGCTTCCCGCGCCTGATGAACCTGCGCGAGGTTCTCCTCGGCCCAGATCCACACGCCGCAAAAAGCCGCACCAAGGCTCCGGCCAAGCTCTGTCAGCCGATACTCCACCTTTGGCGGAACGACCGGGTGGATGGTGCGCTTGATCAGACCGTCGCGCTCCATCTGCCGAAGCGACTGCGTCAGCATCTTCTGGCTGATGGTGCCGATCTCTCGGCTGAGCTGCGTGAACCGGAGCTCGCCTTTTTCCTCCAGCGTTTCCAGGATCAGCATCGTCCACTTGTCCGCCACACGCCCGATCAACTGATGCACGAGAGCCTCGACTTGCGGGTCCACAGTCTCGGGGACCTCTCGCTCCATCGCCTTTGCACGTTGGCTCTGCATCCGACACTCTCCTTTCGGTGCGTATAAATCTTTCCGGTGCCTTCTGTTGAAACGAAAGTAACAGCGTTAGGTCTGACGGACAATCAACGTGAACCCACTCAACGTCGCGAGGCAGCACATGAAAACCAGCGGAAACACCATTCTCATCACCGGAGGTGCTTCGGGCATCGGGCGCGAACTGGCAGAGCGCTTCCACGCCCAGGGCAACACGGTCATCATCGCCGGCCGCCGTCAGGAGCGACTGGACGAGGTTGCCGCAGGCCATGACGGCATGGTCGGCTATGCCCTGGATATCGCCAGCCCCGAGAGCATTGCGGCCTTTGCGGCGAACGTCATCCGCAACCACCCGGACCTGAACGTCCTCATCAACAATGCCGGCGTGATGATGTTCGAGGACCTGACCCGATCACATGATCTGACGGACGCGGAAGCGACGATCGCGACGAACCTTCTGGGGCCGATCCGGCTGACGAATGCGCTGATAGACCACCTCACGACGAAGCCGGATGCCGCCATCGTCAACGTCTCCTCGGGTCTTGCCTTCGTTCCGCTCGTCTCGACGCCCACCTATTCTGCCACCAAGGCGGCGATCCACTCCTACACCGTCAGCCTGCGCGACGCGCTGAGGGGTAAGGTCGAGGTTATCGAGCTGGCACCGCCGGCCGTGCAGACGGAACTGACGCCGGGCCAATCCACGCGTTCCGGCTACATGCCATTGAGTGACTTCATGGATGAAGTCATGTCACTCTTTTCGCAGCAACCGACACCTTCGGAAATTCTCGTCAAGAACGTCGGCTTCCTGCGCTTCGCAGAGGCGGAGAATCGGTTCGAGGAGACGCTGACCGCCGTGAACGACTTTGCGCGCAGGGCCCGTGACGGCGGGCATTAACAAGGCGGGCTATGTCTCGAAAGGCTAACTCGCCGCCTCGCTTCTGCGAGCGGCGGGTGGGCCACGCTCCGTCCCCACGATGAAAAAGGAGGGTAGCTGACATTCTGTTCTCTCTGGACAGGGGCAGCGCCACGTCCGGGAACCAACCACCTTCGGGCTGATTGTGAAGCCGTGAACGTCTCGTTCGCGTTCGTCGGATCATCCAGCGTTAAGGCCCTGAAGCAAGGGCCGGGGAGTGTGTGTTGCGCGTTATAGATTATACAGAAACGGCCATTCCCAGCTCATCCGACCGCTCATCCTCCCTGCAAAGGCAGCCCGCCGGTCTCATCGCCGTCAAACTGATGGAGAAGGTGCAATCCTCACGGAAGCCGCTTGCTTATATTGCACGCAGCGAGACTGCCGCAACGAGCATCACCAATGCCCTCCTGAGCCTCAATCCCGACTTCGACGTCGTTTTTCTTCCGCCTTGGGATTGCCTTCCCTATGATCGCATTTCCCCCTCCCGCCAATGCATGGGGCGGCGGATGGATGCCTTGCGCGTCTGGTGTCAATCATCCCGTCCGGCGCTGTTCATCACATCGCTCGACGCAGCCCTGCAAAAGATCCCGCCACTCGATATCGTCAAGCGCAGCTTTTTCGAGCTCCAGACGAGCACGCATTTCGATGAGACCGCGTTCCGGGCATTCATAGAGATGACCGGCTATATCGAAGACGGGTTGGTCGATGAGCCGGGCGAGGTGGCGTTTCGGGCCGATGTGATCGACATCTTTCCGGCCGGACAGCTGCTGCCCATGCGGATTCATCTGGATGCTGATCAGCGCATTGCCGCGTTGCGAACCTATGATCCGATGACGCAGCGCACCGTCGTGACGCGCGACAGCATGGTCTTCGGTCCAGCGAGTGAAGCGATACCCTCGGGAGAAGTGACAGGCATCGACGGCACATCCTCCTTCGGGGTAACGGAACGGGGCCTCTTTCAGCTCTATAGTGAGATGCACACCATTTTCGATATCCTCGATGGCGTGCCGGTCGTCATGGCGCCCGATATCGATGCGCGGCTCGATCGCTATCTGGACATTATTCGCGATGCACAACAGGCAGAGCAGGATCTGCGGGGAAACCGCCGCTCGGCTGAAACATCTCTCTATCTTGAGCGGGATGAATGGATCGGCATCGTCCAGAGCCTGCCGTCTGCAGACCTCCCCATATCAGTACAGGATGCGTTGCCGGACTTCCTCTCGGAACCTTACCCTCGAAATGCCTTTCTGACCTTCATCGAAGAGAAAGACGCTGCGAGCACTGTCGTCCTCGCAGGCCAGGGCAAGCCCTTCGAACGTCTTTGCCGTCGCGTCGAGCGTGCGCTGGATCTGGACATCATCGCCGTCACGCGCTGGAGCGAAGTCCTTGCGGCTGGGGCAGGTCGTCTCCTCAGGCTTGACGCACCGCTTGAGGGAGGGTTCGTCGATTCCTCGGCACACCGCATCGTCATCGCTGCAACCGACGTGTTCGGTCATTCCGTCGATCCAGCGTCAATGCGGGGCCTGGAAGAACCGGACCTGACGCTCGGCGATGTCGTGGTCCACGAAGATCATGGCGTCGGCATTCTTGAGAAACTGGAGACCGTGGAGGTCGATGGGGAACAGCGCGATGCGGCCCGATTGGTTTATCGCGATGGCGCTTCGCTCCTCGTGCCGATGGAGGAATTCGGCAAGTTATGGCGCTATGGCTCGACACCGGAAGCTGTGTCGCTCGACCGGCTGCACACCGATGCCTGGGCAAAGAGGCGCGCCATGATCGCGCGGAATGTGCGAACGGCAGCAAAACATCTGAAGGAGCGTGCCCGCGAGCAACAGGTAAAAACCGGCGCGATCCTCGTGCCGCCCCGCGCCGCTTACGGAAAGATTTGCGCGCGCTTCCCCTACACCCTTACCAGCGACCAGACAGCTGCAATCGACGCGGTTCTGGGCGATCTTGCTTCGGGATCGGTCATGAACAGGCTGATCTGTGGCGACGTCGGATTCGGTAAAACGGAGATCGCGTTGCGCGCTGCCGCTGCTGCGGCCCTTTCGGGCCGGCAGGTGGTGCTGGTCGCGCCGACCACCGTGCTGACCCGCCAGCACTTCGGCGCATTCGAGCGGCGTTTCGCCGGAACAGGTCTCAAGGTCGCTATGCTATCTCGCGTCGTTTTGGAGAAAGAGGCCAAGGCTGTGAAGGCCGGTCTTGCCAGCGGCGAGATCGACATCGTCGTAGCGACCCACGCGGTGCTTGCCAAGGATATCGCGTTTGCAAATCTGGGGCTGCTGATTGTCGATGAGGAACACCGTTTCGGCACGCGCGATAAACAGGCATTGAAGTCGCTGGCACCCCTGCTTCATACACTGACGATGTCTGCAACGCCGATCCCGCGGACCTTGCAGGCCGCTCTTGTCGGGCTTCAGGATGTGAGCCTTCTGACGACGCCTCCCATGCGCAGGCGCCCGGTCAGGACGGTGCTGAGCCCGGCGGACCGCGCGACCATGCGCGTTGCGCTGATGCGCGAGCATCGTCGCGGCGGGCAGAGCTTTGTCGTTGCGCCTCAGATCGACGACCTAGAAGGCCTGCAGGCAATGCTTTCCGACATCGTGCCCGAGCTTGGCATTCGCGTTGCGCATGGCAAGCTGCCTGCTGCCGAAATGGACGACATCATGGTTGGCTTTGCGGAAGGCGATGGCGATGTGCTTCTTTCGACCAACATCATCGAAAGTGGTTTGGACGTTCCCCGAGCCAACACGATCTTCATCTGGCGGGCCGATCGGTTCGGTCTGGCTCAGCTGCATCAGTTGCGCGGCAGGGTCGGCCGGGGGAAAATCCAGGGAACAGCCTATCTTCTGACGGAGCCGGACGCCGAAATGGCAGACGAGACGCGACGTCGGCTCGCGACGCTGGTCGAGAACGACCGGCTCGGTTCCGGTCTCGCGATAAGCTTTGGTGACCTCGACCAGCGTGGCGGCGGCGATATCGCGGGCGACGATCAGGCGGGACACATGCGCGCCATTGGCGTCAGCCTCTATCAGATGCTTCTGGAGCGGGCACTCGGCGGCAGCAGTACCAAGGCGCACCACGACATCGTGCTCAATCTTGGCCTGTCGGGCTCTGTCCCCGACACATCCGTTCCGGATGCCACCGTCCGCCTCAACCTGCATGCCAAGCTCGCGCGCGCCCGCACGATGGCCGATATCAACGATTTCGCCGAGGAATACGAAGATCGTTTTGGCGATATACCGGACGAAGTCTCGCTACTCCTGAGGCTCGCGAAGCTGAAGCGGAAGGCAGCCCGCATCGGTGCGTCAAAAATCGATGCCGGCCCCCGCGCCATTGCGATCAGCCTCAGAAAGCCACCGTCGGCGAAGCTCGTTGCGGCACTTTCCAAGCACCACAAGCCGACACTGCGCGACGACCGGCTTATCTACGAATACGCGACGGAATCCCCCATGGAGAGGCTGAAGGTCTGCGAGCTGCTGCTTGGAAAAGTCATGGCCGTTCGGTCGCGGCGGCAGAGTATGGCGTCAACCCGGGAGAGTTGACGAGGCATGGTAGAGCGCTCGCCAACACCGCGTCGAGCACGCGATCTCACTCGCGTTTCGATAGAGGCACAAGAGGTTTAGTTGAAATCCCCGATCTTTCCGGCGCTGAAGACGACGTCCGGCACGCCTTCTTCCCCGACAACGGGGTCGCCCTCACGCTTCCACACGACGACACCAGCGTGGTGACGTGCGAGATCCTTGGCATCGGTGACAGCGGTGCCTTCGTCGGCCGCCACCTTCGGCGGGAACGCCTGGACAGGGTGACCGTGGTCATCCAGGTCGAATGCGACGAGATAGACGGTGGTGAATGTGCCCGGCATGAAAGGTCTCTCCGTGAGCGCGGCAAACGAGATCACCATCGCAAAGGTTCCCTCGGCGTTTTTTGCCCACACCCTTTCCGGGAGCCGACGACGACCCATGACAGCAAGGTTCTGCTTCCGCCTCAATGATTGTGCCGCGGCAATGTCCGGGCGATCTGGCGGAAGTCGGCGGCGTTCTCGATGACAGCGCCATCCGAAAGCTGGGTGACGGTCTGGCGGTAGATGCGCTGCCATGGTGTTGCGTCGGGCGGAACGGGCGGCAGGCCTTCGGTCTTGCGGTGCTCGATCTCGTCATCGGGCAACAGCATATTGCAAAGCCCTTCGTTGAAATCGATGCGGATCCTGTCGCCGCTGCGCAGCCAGGCAAGGCCTCCACCGGCAGCGCTTTCCGGAGAGGCATTGAGAATAGAGGGACTGTCGGCCGTGCCGGACTGCCGGCCGTCGCCGATCGTCGGCAGGCTGGTGATGCCGCGCTTCAGCAGGTGATCCGGTGGCTGCATATTCACCACTTCGGCCGATCCGGGCCAGCCCAGAGGGCCTGCGCCACGTATCACGAGAATGGTATTCTCGTCGATTGCGAGATCGGGATCGTTGATCCGCCTGTGATAGTCCTCGGATCCGTCGAAAACGACCGCCTTCCCCTCGAACACGCCCTCGCGGCCGGGCTCCGACAGATAGCGCTCCCTGAACCCTTGCGAGATCACGCTGGTCTTCATGATCGCGAAGTCGAACAGGTTTCCCTTGAGCACGAGGAAGCCTGCTTTCTCCTTCATCGGCTGCTGGAAGGGATAGATCACGTCGCGATCGGTGGTTTCCCGCCCAGCCACATTCTCCGCCATAGACTTGCCCGTGACCGTTCGACAGTTGCCGTCGAGCTTTCCGGCTTGTAACAGCTCCCACATGATCGCCGGCGTGCCGCCTGCGCGATGGTAGCGCTCTCCGAGATATGCACCGGCCGGCTGGACATTGGCGAGCAGCGGAATATCGAAGCCGTGGACCTGCCAGTCGTCGGGCGCAAGGTCGACGCCCGCATGTTTCGCCATGGCAGCAAGATGCGGTTGGGCATTCGTAGAGCCGCCGATGGCGGAATTGACGCGAATGGCGTTGAGGAAGGCGGCACGCGTCAGGATGTCGGACGGTTTGATGTCCTCGAAAACAAGCTCCACGGCGCGCTTTCCGGTGCGATAGGCCATCTGGCCGCGCTCGCGGTAGGCGGCAGGAATTGCGCCGCATCCGGTGAGCGACATTCCGAGCGCCTCCGCCAGAGCGTTCATGGTCGAGGCCGTGCCCATGGTGTTGCAGTGCCCGACGGATGGCGCGGAATCGAGCGCGGCCTGCAGGAATTCCTCGCGATCGATCTCACCGGCTGCAAGCTTGCGGCGCATCCGCCAGATCACGGTGCCGGACCCGACGAGATCTCCCTCGTGCCAGCCATCCAGCATCGGTCCACCCGACAGCACGATGGCGGGGATATCGACGGTCGATGCAGCCATCAGCGCGGATGGCGTGGTCTTGTCGCAGCCCGTCGTTAGCACCACGCCATCGAGCGGATAGCCGTAGAGGATTTCCACGAGGCCGAGATAGGCGAGATTGCGGTCGAGTGCTGCCGTCGGGCGCTTGCAGTTCTCGAAGATGGGGTGGGTGGGAAACTCGATCGGAATGCCGCCCGCATCCCGGATACCGTCGCGCACGCGCTTGACGAGCTCGACGTGCACACGGTTGCACGGTGTCAGATCGCTGCCACTCTGCGCAATGCCGATGATGGGCTTGCCCGCTCGCAGTTCTTCCGGCGTCACGCCGTAGTTCATGAAGCGCTCCAGATAAAGCGCCGTCATGTCGATGTGATCGGGATTGTCGAACCAGTCCTGCGAGCGCAGGCGGCGGGTCGGTTTCTGATCGTTGCTCATGGTGTGCCCTAACGACGAGGATTGAGGTGTTCGAGGTGTTGAAGCAGCCCGCTATGGTCCTGTTCTGCTCCACCATTCCGGACGAAGTCTGCAAACGCCTGCCGGACCTGTTCGGTCAGCGGAAGCGACAGCGAAAGGGATGCAGCCATCGCCATGACCGCTTCGAGATCTTTCAACTGGTTGCGGGACGTTCCCCCCGGCACGAAGTTGCGGTCAACCATTCGCGCGCCATGCAGGTCCAGAATGCGGCTTTCCGCAAATCCGCCACGTATGGCGTCGCGAAAGGCCTGTCTTGAAGCGCCGCCTGCCTCCACCAGGACCATAGCCTCAGCAAGCGCACCGATGGTGACGGCCACGATCTGCTGGTTTGCGAGCTTGCAGACCTGTCCTGCACCGCTGGGGCCGACATGGGTTATGCGGCCAAGGACGCCGAGGATATCGCTTGCGGCGGCAAGAACGTCTGCGTCGCCGCCTGCCATGATGGCCAGCGTGCCGGCCTCGGCACCGACGACGCCGCCCGATACGGGCGCATCGAGGTGACCAATCCCTTTGAGACCAAGCAGTCGCGCATGTTCACGGGCTATCTGCGGCGCAATGGAGCTCGTGTCGATGAGGATGGCACTCTCCTGCATGGCGTCGATGCACCCCTGTCGGAACAGGACGTCCGCCACGGCGTCGCCATTGCTGAGCATGGTGAAGACGACATCGGCTCCACGCACGGCATCGGTCACGGATGCTGCAACCACGGCGCCATCCGCTTCCAGCGGGCGAGCCTTGGCGAGATCCCTGTTCCAGACGGTCACAGGATGGCCCGCGTGCACCAGCCGCCGGGCCATAGGCGCACCCATGAGGCCGGTGCCGATAAAGGCGATGGAGCGGGGCCGGGTCACCGTCCGCCTCCAAGTTCGTCTTCGATGTGGACGCGGATGATCTCGTCGAACGAAGTCTCTGCGGTGAAGCCGAGGCCGGTGGCGCGCGTCGCGTCAAAACCTGGCGCCCAACCTGCGACCATGTTCATGATGTTTTCGTCAGGCACGCGACGGATCAGGGCTACGGCCTTTTCTCCCGCGATCCGGCGCAAGGCCTCGATCTGTTCGCCAACAGTCGCGCTTAAACCGGGCATGGACAGGTTACGGCGAGGTCCGACACGGTCGAGATCGATGGTTGCGCCGTGAAGGAGAAACCCGACTGCGGAGCGGGGCGAGGTATGCCAATGCCTGACATCTTCGGAAACGGGGAGAACCGCCTCTTTGCCGACGAGCGGTTCGCGCAGAATATTGGAGAAGAAGCCGGATGCCGCCTTGTTGGGCTTGCCGGGCCTGATGCAGACGGTGGGAAGACGGATGCCGATGCCGTCGAAAAAGCCACGACGGCTGTAGTCGGAGAGAAGCAGCTCGCAGATAGCCTTCTGCGTACCGTAACTCGTCAGCGGCGTGGTGTGATACTCGTCGCCGATCGGGAAAGGCAGGGGCGCGCCGAAGACGGCAATGGACGAGGTGAAGACAAGTCGGGGCTTGTATCCATCCTCCCCATTCGCCAGCCGGATCGCATCGAACAGATACCGCGTCCCGTCGAGGTTGATGCGGTAGCCTTTTTCGAAGTCGAGTTCCGCTTCGCCAGACACGATGGCCGCGAGATGGAAGATGACGTCCGGACGCGAGGCGATCAGGGTCTCGGCTGTTCCCGGTAAGGAGAGATCGGCTTCGAGCGCCGTTACGGTGCCGGTGAAAGCAGCCGGCGCCTTCGGGTTGAAGACGTCGACGAGCGTCAGCTTCTCCACAGCCTTACCACCGAGGCCGCCATCGGCCACGATGCGGGACAGAAGCTTTTGGCCGACCATGCCGGCGGCACCGATGACCATGATGTGCATAAGGTCTCCTCCCTCTCCCTGACCCGACGACTGCCTCCGCGCCGCACTGCCCGGGTTTTATCTTGTAAGGTTGTCTGATAACCCTATAAGTCGCTGTTGAAAAGAACAATCCAATGCTTTCGCAAGCCACATTGCCAAAAACGCTGCGAGAATTGCCTGACCGGAGACCATGGAGATGTTGACGGAGAACACGAAAAGCCGTGACGAGGGGTCGTCATTGACGGAGAGATTGATCGCGGCGTTGGGGCAGGACGCCGTGCTGATCGATCCCGATGACGTCGCTCGCTATTGCCGGGATTGGCACGGCGATGTCACGACGGGCGCAATAGCCGTCCTCAGGCCGCGTTCCACTGCAGAGGTGGCGAAGGCGGTGAAAGCTTGCTCGAAGTTCGGGCTCGGTATCGTGCCACAGGGGGGGAATACCGGCCTTGTCCTCGGCGGGATTCCTGATGCGCCGGAGCATCAGGTGGTCCTCAGCCTTGAGCGCATGAGCGCCATTCGAACCATCGATCCCGACGATTTTTCCGCCGTCGTCGAGGCAGGCTGCATTCTCTCGACCTTCAAGGACGCCGTCGCCGAAAAGGGCATGTTCTTCCCGCTGGCGCTCGGTGCGCAAGGTACCTGCCGCATCGGGGGCAACGTGTCCACCAATGCCGGTGGCATCAATGTGCTGCGCTACGGCATGACGCGCGAACTGGTGCTGGGTCTGGAGGTCGTGCTGCCGGACGGCACGATTTTCGATGGCCTTTCGACCTTGCGGAAGGACAATCGCGGTATCGACCTCAAGCAGATCTTCATCGGCGCGGAAGGCACGCTCGGCATCATCACCGCCGTCTCGGTGAAGCTCACGCCCTACCCGGATCAGGTCGCGACAGCACTTCTGGCTCTCTCTTCACTCGATGATGCCATTCGGCTCTTCCGCCGGGCGCGGCGCGATTGTTGCGACCTGATGTCGGCCTTCGAGTTCATGCCGCCGCTCGCCTTCACGCTGGCACAAGAGGCGATGCCGGCTTTGCCGATTCCGATCGCCGGAGATTACCCGGCCTATGTGCTGATGGAGATCTCGGGCTCTGGTCTCGTCGATATCGAGAGCCTGATGGAGCGTTTCCTCGAAGGGGTCATGGAAGACGGCCTTGTCGTGGATGGCACCGTTGCCGCATCGCAGGCACAGGCGCGGAACCTTTGGCTGATCCGGGAGGGCATGAACGAGGGGCAGGCGAAACGCGGGGCGCATATGCGCACGGATATTTCCGTGTCCCTGTCGCAACTCCCGCAGTTCATCGCGGATGCCGAGAAGGCGGTGACGGACCGGTTCCCGGACTGTGTCTGCGTATCCTACGGGCATGTCGGCGACGGCAATGTCCATCTCAACGTCCTGCCGGCCGCAGGTCTTTCGGCTGGCGAAAGACAGGCCGTCATTTACGAGACGAAGACGATCGTGAACACGGTCGTGGATCGGTATCAGGGCAGCATAAGCGCCGAGCACGGCATCGGCCGGCTGAAGCGCGCCGATTTCGAGGAGCGCCTTCCCGGCGCACGGCGCAAGCTGCTGACAGCCCTGAAGCAAGCCATAGACCCCGAGATGATCATGAACCCGGGGTGCCAATTGAACTTTAGCGTAAACAGGTAGAAACCAGCGCCAGGCAACAGGGGGACAGCATCTTGGTCACGGCAGGTTTCAACCAGATCACGCGGAACGAGCATTTGCCGGCACGGATCGCCGTGCAGATCGGTCGCGAGATCAGCGAAGGGCGCATTGCGCCCGGAGGGCGGCTGCCGGCGGAGCATGTGCTTGCCAAAACCTTCGGCGTCAGCCGCTCGGTCGTGCGGGAAGCCATTGCGCAGTTGCGCAACGAGGGTCTCGTCGAAACGCGTCAGGGTGTCGGCGCCTTTGCCACGGAGATCGAGCGGCGCCAGTCGATCCGAATCGAACAGGACGATCTCTCGGATCGGGCGAGCTTTCGCAGCCTTTTCCAATTGCGGCGCCCGTTGGAAATCGAGGCGGCCGGGCTTGCCGCTCTGCATGCGACAACGGCGGATCTCGTGCGGCTCGACGAGGCGCTGGCCGATATGACGGGCGCGAAGAAGTGGACCGACGAGGGCATCGTCGCCGATCTCGTTTTCCACAGGGCGGTCGCCATGGCGACGCAGAACGAATATTTCCTGTTGTTCATCGGCTTCATCGCCGAGCGTATCAGCCTTGCCATCAATGCGGCGAGGGAAACGGCCCTTCTGGAGGAAATCGTGGAGGTGACCATTGCCGAACATGTCGCGATCCGCGACGCGATCGCCAGCCGCGATCCCCAGGCCGCGCGGGAGGCCATGGAACGCCATCTGGCCGGCGCGGCAAGCCGCCTCGATCTGACGCTGGAATCCTTCTAAGGCGGCAAGAATGGCGCCGAACACGCCATATATGCCGCTTTTCTGATGTTTTCGGCCTTTTTCAAAGCGGCTGGACAGGCTGGAAAACTCACACTAAAGCTTTGAACCATGCGTTGTCAGACATCCTGACAAGCGGAGAGGAACCGGCTGTGCCGGGCCGCTGCAGGAAGACATGGGAGGACGAACTTTGTCGTTGAGAACCGGACTGCGTCCAGATCACATCTTGCCCGGCGATGCCGATGCGGCGCTGCTTGTCGGCCGTGTCTGGGTGAACGCCGTTGCAGGCCCATGCCCATGCCTCCTGCGCGATGGCAGGCTGCTCGACCTCACACCGCTGTCGGCGACCATGTCGGAGCTGCTGGAGCACGAGGATCTGGTTGCCACGCTCGCGTCAGGTGAGCACTTCGCCGATCTCGGTCCACTGGAGGCTTTCCTCGACGGTTCGGCGGGCGAGCTGCTGGCGCCGGTGGACCTTCAGGCCGTCAAGGCCGCCGGCGTGACATTCGCCGACAGCATGCTGGAGCGCGTGATCGAGGAGCGGGCAAAGGGCGATGCACTCGCCGCCGAAGCGATCCGTGGACGGCTGGCACCTGTTCTCGGCGATAATCTGAAGGGCCTCGTCGCAGGCTCCGCCAAGGCTGCCGAGGTCAAGAAACTTTTGCAGGAGCTCGGCCTCTGGTCGCAATATCTCGAGGTCGGCATCGGCCCTGATGCGGAGATTTTCACCAAGGCCCAGCCAATGTCGTCCGTCGGCTGCGGCGCGCTGGTCGGCATTCACCCGAAGTCGGACTGGAACAACCCCGAGCCGGAGGTTGTCCTTGCAGTGACGTCGACCGGGAAAATCGTCGGCGCCACGCTGGGCAACGACGTCAATCTGCGAGACTTCGAGGGGCGGTCGGCGCTGCTGCTCAGCAAGGCGAAGGATAACAACGCGTCCTGTTCGCTCGGCCCGTTCATCCGCCTCTTCGACGCAGTCTTCACGCTGGAGGACGTCCGGCAGGCCGAGGTGTCGCTGACGGTCGAGGGCGCGGATGGCTTCACGATGACGGGCGCAAGCCGCATGGCGGCGATCAGCCGCTCGCCGGAGGATCTCGTCTCGCAGCTTCTCAACCGCAATCACCAGTACCCCGATGGCGCCGTTCTGTTTCTCGGCACGATGTTCGCGCCGGTCAAGGATCGCCGCGGGGCCGGTCTCGGATTTACCCATGAGGTCGGCGACCGGGTGGAGATCGCAAGCCCGCGACTGGGACGCCTGGTCAACTGGGTCGAGACCAGCGATGCCTGCCCCGAATGGAGGTTCGGGATTTCCGCGCTCATGAAGAACCTGGCGCAACGCGGACTTCTATAAGGCTTCTGGGAGGAAGACATGCAGAGAGCAATCGATCTCTTTTACAAGGCGCTGGAAGTCTTTCTCATCGTCATGCTGGCCGCCATGACGATCATGGTCTTCAGCAATGTCGTGCTGCGCTACGTTTTCAATTCCGGCCTGAACGTCTCGGAAGAGCTGTCGCGGTACTGCTTCGTCTGGGTGACGTTCGTGGGTGCCGTCGTTACCTTTCGGGAGAATTCCCATCTCGGCATCGAGACGCTGGTCATGTGGTTCGGCCGCCGGGGACGTATCTTCTGCATGATCCTGTCCAACCTGATCATCGCATTGTGCTCCGCGATCTTCTTCTGGGGCACGTGGAAGCAGTTCAACATCAACGCCACCATGCATGCGCCGGTGACGAAGCTGTCCATGATCTGGGTCTACGGCATCGGCCTCTTCACAGGCTCCTTCATGTGCATCATCGCGCTTGAGCGCGTGTTTCGCTATGCCACCGGCCGCGCGACGGAGGAGGAGGTCGCCACCTTTGCCGGCGAAAACCTCAGCGTCGAGCAACTGGCGGAGCGCGGCTGATGACACTTCTCGTTTTCATCGGCTCTCTCCTCGGCGCCATGGCGATCGGCGTTCCCGTCGCTTTCTCGCTGATGTTCTGCGGCGTCGTCCTCATGTGGTACATGAGCATGTTCAATACGCAGATCATCGCGCAGAACATGATCGCCGGCGCCGATACCTTCACGCTGCTGGCCATCCCCTTCTTCATTCTCGCCGGCGAACTCATGAACTCCGGCGGCCTTTCGCGCCGCATCATCGACTTTGCCATCGCCTGCGTCGGACACATCCGCGGCGGCCTCGGCTTCGTCACCGTGCTTGCGGCCATCATCATGGCCAGCGTCTCGGGCTCGGCGGCGGCCGACACCGCGGCGCTCGCCTCCATTCTGATCCCGATGATGGCAAAGGCCGGGTACGACATTCCGCGCTCGGGCGGCCTCATTGCTGCTGGCGGCATCATCGCGCCGGTCATTCCGCCATCCATGGCCTTCATCGTCTTCGGCGTGGCGGCAAACGTCTCCATTACTCAGCTGTTCATGGCGGGAATCGTTCCCGGTCTGTTGATGGGTATTGCCCTCTGCATCGCCTGGGCGATCACCGTACGCAACGATAACGTACAGCCGCTGCCGAAGCCTTCGAGCGCGGAGCGTCTGCGCGTCACCGGTCGGGCCCTCTGGGCGCTCGGCATGCCGGTCATCATTCTCGGCGGCATCAAGGCCGGTATCATGACGCCGACCGAGGCGGCCGTGGTCGCCGCGGCCTATGCGATGTTCGTCGGCATGGTCATCTATGGCGAGTTGAAACCCCGGGACCTGCCACAGGTTCTTCTGCGGGCCGCGAAAACGACGTCTGTCATCATGTTTCTGGTTGCGTCGGCGCTGGTGTCGGCCTGGCTGATCACGTCCGCGAACATTCCAGCCGAAGTGGCGGGCTATATCGAGCCGCTCATCGACCGCCCGCGCCTGCTCATGTTCGCGATCATGGTGCTGGTTCTGATCGTGGGCACCGCGCTGGACCTGACACCGACCATCCTCATCCTGACGCCGGTGCTGATGCCGATCATCAAGCAGGCGGGCATCGATCCAGCCTATTTCGGCGTGCTGTTCATCATGAACAATGCCATCGGCCTGATCACGCCGCCGGTCGGCGTCGTGCTCAACGTCGTTAGCGGCGTCGGGCGTATTCCGCTCGGCAAGGTCACCATCGGCGTGCTGCCCTTCCTGATCGCGGAAACCATCGTGCTGCTGCTTCTGGTGATATTCCCCGACATCGTCCTCGTGCCGATGCGGTTCCTGCACTGAGGGTGTCCTCACTCTTCGCGCTGCCTTTCACCGTTCCGAACAACCATCTCAAACAACCATCCCGGGAGGATATTCAATGAGAAAGCTGCTTCTGACCACAACCGCGCTCGCCATGGCCATGGGCTTTGCCGCCCCGGCCTCCGCTGAGTTCCAGTCCCGCAACATCAAGGTGTCCAACGGCATCAATCAGGACCATCCGGTCGGAAACGGCCTGAAGGCCGTCGACGAATGCCTGCAGCAGACGTCGAACGGGCAAATGAAGATCACCGCGTTCTGGGGTGGAGCTCTGGGAGGAGATCTCCAGGCAACCCAGGCCCTGCGCTCCGGCGTACAGGAAGCCGTGATCTCGTCCTCGTCGCCGCTGGTCGGACTGGTGCCGGCGCTCGGCGTGTTCGACCTGCCGTTCCTTTTTGCAACCGACAAGGAAGCCGATGCCGTCATGGACGGCGAGTTCGGCGAGATGCTCAACGCGAAGCTCGCGGAAGCCGGTCTCGTCAACCTCGCTTACTGGGAAAACGGCTTCCGGAACCTGACGAACTCCGTCCGACCGGTGACCAAATGGGAAGATGTGAGCGGCCTCAAGGTCCGCGTGATGCAGAACAACATCTTCCTCGACACGTTCCAGAACCTCGGCGCGAACGCGACGCCGATGGCCTTCGGCGAGATCTTCTCGGGCCTCGAGACGAAGGCGATCGATGCGCAGGAAAACCCCTATGTGACGATCGACACCTCCAAGTTCTACGAGGTGCAGAAATACGTCACGGAGACCAAGCACGCCTACACACCGTTCCTGTTCCTCTTCTCCAAGGCGATCTTCGATACCTATTCGCCGGAAGAACAGGCTGCCCTGAAGAAATGCGCCGTCGTCGGCCGTGACGTCGAGCGCAAGGTCATTCGCGAACTGAACGCGAAATCGCTCGAGAAGATCAAGGCGGCTGGTATCGAGGCGAACGTGCTGAGTCCCGAAGAGCAGGCCCGTATTCGCGAGAAGTCGCTGGTGGTCTATGAGAAGCACAAGGCCGAGATCGGCCCGGAAGTCGTCGACGGCATCCTGGCAAAGCTCGGCGAACTGCGCAAATAGTCGGACCCCTGAAGCAATTGCAGGAAACAAAAGCATGGCCCTGGAATGCCCCGGGGCCATGCGTCGTTTCAGATGAAGATCCATGTCTCCGCCGCAACGACGGCTTGTTTATGCGAAGCCGTTATGTTGAACTCCTGATCATTCCGGCGCCGGAACATGAAAGATCAGGCAAGGTCGTACGTCGCTGCAGCATTCTCTTCCTCTTCAGGCAAAACCGCTCTTTCAGAGTTCGACCATTGCGGGGTTCGAGTGCGGCATGGTGCACGGCGGAAGCCACGACCTCCTCGTGACAACACGGCACACGCCAAAGTCCCGTATGCTCGATCATTACCGGATCGTGCGTGACCACCGGATGACGACCGTGCGCGACGGGCTCGTACCCGGGCATCATGTCTCCGAGCGTCTTGCCGCTGCCCGACGTGCGGGCGTCGAGGCCATTTGGGATCTGTCGCATTATCATCGCAACGAGGATCCGGTTCGCTGCGCCAGGATCGCTGCCGAGGCGTCGGTCGCCGTGAATGGCCGGGACAGGCTGTGGCTTTGTCCCGTCAACGAACCGTCACTCTATCCAAAAATAGCCGGTATGCCTCGGCACGAGGCAACCAGCATGGCGATCACCATGGCCCGCGTCGCGCGTGATCATCATCCCGATGTCGGCATCCTGACGAACGATCCCATCACGGGTGTCGGCGACCGTCAGTTCGAAGCGACGGATGCAATTGTCTCTGCCATTCACGTCGATGTTATCGGCATCAACTATTATCCGCATACCGCTCGAACGTCGCTCGTGAAGGTGCTGATGGCGACCTGGCGGCGTTATCGCAAGCCGATCATGGTGTCGGAAACCAGCTGGCATGACGGCCATCCCGTCCATCACCGCCGTTATCCCGGGCTGAACAAGGGGACATGGTTGCGGCATGTGGTCGAGCAGGTCGATATCGCCAGGTTTCATGGCGCCGACGTCGTTGGCATCTGCTGGTACCCGATTGTTGATTGTCCGCCGTGGCATTCACCGAACGCCCGGAACCGCTGGAGCCATGGCCTGATCCGAAAGGATCTGTCGGTCGATCCATGGCTATCCGCGGAACTCGGGCGAATTGGTATGCGTGAAGCCGCCTAGTCGTCCCACGAGTGCTTTCTCCCGGACCGTCAGACGCCCTCTGCCCTGATAATCTGGTCCATTGCCGCCGCCTCAAACATGACAGTCGGAATTATGTCTAGTGCGCTAGATAATGTTGTGCTAGACAATGCGCTACTGCCTTCGCTTGAGAGTTGTCATGTCGCATCGCCTCGGTACCCAGTTATCGTTCGCCATCTACGGCGTCGCCGCCAGGATGGCACGCCTGCACAAGCCGTTTCTGGCGCCGCTGGGACTGACCTTCCCGCAATACCTCGTGATGCTCGAACTCTATGTCGGAACACCTCGCTATGTTGGCGATCTCGGCAATAGCCTTGGCATGGATACCGGCACCATAACGCCTCTGCTCAAGCGCCTTGAGGCGTCCGGAATGATCACGCGGATGCGTGACCCCAAAGACGAGCGGTGTGTGCTGATCAACCTCACGCCAGCCGCAGAAGCCATCAAGGACGAAGTCTGGGGCATCACCGACAAGATCAAGAGCGCCTGCAAGATCGACGAGGCCGGCCTGATCGCCCTGCGTGACACGTTGAACGATTTCGCCCGCCCGGCAGTTGAATAGGAAAGGAAACATCATGAACATCGGAATCATCGGCGCCGGGAATATCGGCGCAGAACTGGCCAGGAAGCTCTCAGCGGCCGGGCATAGCGTCAAACTCGCAAATTCCCGGGGACCCGAAAGTCTGAAGGACATTGTTGAGGGCACAACCATATCCGCTGTCGCAAGGGAAGATGTGGCAACGGACGCGGATGTCGTGATCCTGTCGATGCCCTTCGCCCGTAATGGGGAAGCCGCCTCCTTGGTGGCTCATGCGCCCGCCGGCGCCATCTTGGTCGATACCTCGAACTATTATCCCATGCGCGACGGGCGGATCGATGACGTCGAGAGCGGCAAGCCGGAAACCGTCTGGGCCAGCGAACAGGTCGGACGGTCTTTGATAAAGGCATGGAATGCCATTCTCTCGCAGACCCTTGTCGAGGCGGGTGTCGCTCCTGGCACATCAGGCCGGATTGCCATTCCGATCGCAGGCGACGATCTGGCTGCCAAGCGCGTCGTGGCGGAACTGGTCAGCGCAACCGGTTTCGATACGGTGGACGCGGGTGAATTGGTGGACTCATGGCGGTTCCAGCCCGGCTCGCCGGCATATTGCACCGAATTGACGATTTCGGAACTCGAGGCTGCTCTCTCGAATGCGAGCAAGGACCGCTCACCGGCTAATCGAGACGCCATCATGCAGGCGATCACGGACGGCGAGGTGCCGATGACGCGCGCAGCCATGGCTGCAAACAATCGGCTCATGTCCGGGCCTCCCGGGAGCTAATACACGCAATGCGTCAGCCATCTCGCCCGAAGCGGTTCGCGTCGAAAGGGATCGACGGGACGGATGTGCCCCGCCGCTGTCCGTGGGGCGCGTCCGTTCCGGCCGTAACCGTGGTCGCGAGAGGGCGGCGCAGGCCGGAGGGGAGCGCAAGGCGGGGGAGCGTGTCGGTGCCTGCAAGGGCCCAGCCGAGAAGCGCTTGATCGGAAATGGCCCAGGCTGGCTGGACCGTGGGCCGCCTTGAAGCAAGCGTGGTTTCGCCTGATGTCGGCTGGCGCAGAGCACGCCCGGCGAGCGCAAGGCCGGACTTCGCCGCGAACATCGGGGAGGGAAGGAATGCCGATGTGCCGTGGTGCGCGGGAGCGCTGTCGCTTTCCGTCATCTGTGGAGTGGTCGCATCTAGCGCGGGGCTTCGGAAGGTGGGAACAGGCACGCTGAGAGCGGCGAGGTCGGGGAAGATCGCCGGGCGTGTGTCCGGTATCGGCCTTGTCTGGAGGTCGAGCGCTTCCTGCGCACGGCTCGTGGGTGTCGGCAGAAGGGCCGTCACGAGGCTCGCACCATTCTTCGACATTGTGCTGGAAGGACTGCGTGCGCCAGCGCTCGTCGCCATGACGATCGGTTTGGCGCTGCCCCGGCGTTTGTAGTCCGCCATGGCGCTGTCGTAGCCAGGCAGCGCCCGTCCGTCGGACGGCAGATGCAGCGTCTTTCCGTTGGGAAAGATGCGCACGAGTTCCCGTCGCGACATTCGAGGCCATGCCCGGACATTGCCGACGTCGAGATGCACGAAGGGCGAACCGGATGTTGGATAGTAGCCGACGCCGCCCGCCTGCAGCTGCATGGCGATGGTGCGAAGCTTCGCCAGGCTCACGCCGGGAATGAAGAAGTCCATGGCCTTGCCCAGCGTGTGCTGGCTGTTCTTGGCGACGCCCGTGCTGCGGGAGCGGCCACGCAGCATGTTGTTGGTCGCAGGCGAGCGGTAGGCGGAAACGATGTTGATGTAGCTCTTGGCGCCGCTGCGCGCGTAGACTTCCCAGACGAGGTCGAGCAGGCGGGGATCCATGCGCGCCGGCTCGTTCCGGCGCCAGTCGCGCAGCAGCTGGTTCACCTGCGCCAGTCCCTTCGCATCGTACTGCCCGTTCCGCTTGAAGGTGATCGTCGCCCGCTCGCCCGTGTGCGTGAAGAACAGTTTCAGAGCGCGCTCTTCGGCTGCTGCCTCGAACGCGCCGAGCGTTAGCGCCGATACGGCGATGGCGGCAATGGTCGAGGCACGGGCTACACCGCGGGCCATCGTCGTGAAAGCCTTTCGGGCGACGGACGGAAGCAGGCCGGCAAGATAAGCGGCCACAGATCGTTCGAACACGGCGTTTCCGATCTCCGAGAGAAACAAGGATGGCCGGCATGAGGTTGCCGGCACGTTCGTCTGGCAGAGATTATGGTCAACGAAGATTTAACAAGACGTTGATGGAGACGGTGAGCGTGGACAATAGATCGGTTTCTGGCAGCTCCGCGAGGCATGACCGCTGGGCTTCCGGCCGGAAGGATCGATGGCGATAGCGGTTAGTGCCTTCACGGTAAAATACGTTCCGCCGGAAAGGTTCTGCAATATTGTCCGATACCGGAGCGATTTCGCTCCGGCTGGAGATGCTCTGGGAGATGAGCGTTTCCCGAAGGTGCCGCTTATCGCTTCATTGATAGAGCAGGCAGGCGACCTGACCGTTTCTCTCGGACGGACCCGCAGCGCCCACCAGCGGTGGCACGACCGCCCGGCAAGGGGCCATGACGTCCGCGCATCGCGGCGCGAAGGCGCAGCCGGGGGGCATGTCGGCGAGATCCGGCGGGGCGCCGGGGATGGTGATGAGCCGGTCGCGACCGTCGGCAAGTTCAACGCGGGCGCCGAGCAGGCCCTTGGTATAGGGATGCCTCGGATTGCGTATGATATCGCTCGCCGTGCCCTCCTCAACGATCCGGCCGGCATACATCACCGCGATTCTGTCGGCGACCTCGGCGGCAACGCCGATATCGTGGGTGACGAAGATGACCGACAGACCATATTCCTTCTGTAACTCGCGGATAAGCAGCAGGATCTGGATCTGTACGGTTGCGTCGAGGGCCGTCGTCGGTTCGTCAGCCAGAAGCACCTTCGGATTGCAGGCCAGCGCCATGGCAATCATCGCACGCTGCAACATTCCGCCGGACATTTCGTGCGGGTAGTTTTGCAGGCGTCGCTGCGGCGAGGGAATGCGGACCTTCTCGAACAGCGCGAGTGCGCGTGCGGCCGCTTGCGCCTTTGAAACACGCTCGTGGCGCATGATCGTTTCCTCGATCTGACGGCCGAGGGTGTAGACCGGATCGAGCGCGAGCCGGGGCTCCTGAAACACCATGGAGACCACAGCGCCGCGCAGATTGCCGAGTTCGCGCGTCGTGAGACCGGTGACGTCGCGGCCCCCCACCGACATCGAGCCTTCGATGGTGGTGCCTTTCGGGTGCATGCGCAGAAGCGAGCGCATGGTCACGCTCTTGCCGGAACCGGACTCGCCAAGCAAGGCAACGACTTCGCCAGCGCGCACCTTCAAGCTCACCCCGTTAACGGCCTTGACCGGTTTTCGGCCGCGATGGAATGTGACGGAGAGGTCGTCGATATCGATCATCGTATCGGTCATGTCGAAGTCCCTGCGAGGCCGGGCGCGCGGCTGTGGCCGGAGCCGGGAACCGCCATCAGGCAGGCTGCGGATTGCTCTGCGGACAGGCTTGCGAGCGGTGGTATCGCGCGGCTGCAGATATCCTCCACGAACTGACAGCGCGTGTGGAACCGACAGCCGCTCGGCGGGTCGATCGGGTTCGGCGGATCCCCCGAGAGCGGCGGTTCGATCGTGCGCTCGGATGGGTCCATCTTTGGCATGGACGCGAGAAGGGCCGCGGAATAGGGGTGCCGGGCCTCACCAAAGATCGCCGCACGCGTACCGATCTCCGCCACCTTGCCGAGATACATGACCATGACCCGGTCACACATGAACTTCACGACGTTGAGGTCATGCGAAATGAACAGGTATGTCAGCCCGAAATCGCGCTTGAGGTCGAGCAGCAGGTTGAGCACCTGTGCCTCCACCGACTTGTCGAGCGCCGAGACGGCTTCGTCAAGAATGATCAGCCTTGGCTCGAGCGCCAGCGCCCGCGCAATATTCACGCGCTGGCGCTGGCCGCCGGAAAGCTCGTGGGGATACCGTCCGGCGAAGCGCCCGGGCTCAAGGCCCACCCGGAAGAGAAGATCATGTGCACGGGAAATGGCTTTCGCCGCGGGGACGCCATGCACCTGCGGCGCGAAAGCGATCGACTCCTCGATCGTCAGGCGCGGGTTGAGAGAGGCGTAGCTGTCCTGAAAGACCATCTGCACCTGTCGGCGATACTGCGCGAGCGGCAGGGTTTCGCCCACCGTCTCGCCGTCGAACAGGAGATCGCCCTTGTCGCGGACGATGAGGTTCATCAGAAGGCGCGCCGTCGTGGACTTGCCGCAACCGCTTTCGCCGACGACGCCAAGCGTTTCACCCTTGAGGATGTCGAAATCGACGCCATCGACGGCGCGCACGACCTTCTTCGGCCCGAAGAAGCCGCTGCTTTTCACCGGGAAATGCTTCAGCAAGCCCCTCGCGGAGATCAGTGGCTGGGCTGGGCCGCCGCGCTCGCCGATGCCCGGATCCAGGTTGTAGGGGGATATGACGGCGCTCATGATTTCACGTCCATGGCGGTTCGAAGGCCGTCCGAGAAGAGGTTGAAACAGACGGAGGTGACGAAGATCATCAGGCCCGGCAGGGCGGCGACGAGCGGGTTGTTGTAGATCGCGGTTCTCAGCGTGTTCAGCATCAATCCCCATTCCGCATCCGGCGGGCGCACCCCGAGGCCGAGGAAGGAGAGGCCTGACGCGAGGATCATCGAGACGGAGATGAGGCTGGTGGCAAAGACGAAGATGGGGCTGAGGACGTTGCCGAGAATATGCACCCGGATGATCGTGCGGGCCGGCGCGCCGGACGCGCGGGCGGCATCGACGTAATCGAGCTTGCGCACCTGTGTCGTCACACTTTCGGCAACGCGCGCGATCTGCGGGATGAAGACGACGGTGAGCGAGACCAGCGCATTGGTGAGACCGGAGCCGAGCGCGCCGGACAGTGCGACGGCGAGGAGGACGGAGGGGAAGGCGTAGAAGACATCGATCGTGCGCATGATCAGCGTGTTGACGATGCCGCCGGCATAACCGGCAATAATGCCGATGGCCGAGCCGATGACGAAGGCTATGGGAACGGGGATGACGCCCATGGTGAGCGACAGGCGCGCGCCATAGATCAGCCGCGAGAGCATGTCGCGGCCAAGCTCGTCCGTGCCCAGGATGTAACCGGGTGTGCCGATGGGCTTCAGGCGGCGGATGACGCTGCCCTTGGAGGGATCGTAGGGCGCGATATAGGGTGCGAAGATCGCGATGAGGACGAGGAGCACGACGACGCCAAGCGCGCAGAGTGCCACCGGATCACGACAGAGCCGCCGGATGACGCCGCTCCAGAAGCCGGGCGATTTGAGGATGACGGGCGTTGGCGCGACCATGTCTGCGGTGATGACGGCCATGGATCAGCTCCTCTGGATGCGCGGGTCGATCGCGCTTTGCAGCACATCGACGATGAGGTTCAGGAAGACGAAGAACAGAGCGAGCACCAGGATCGTGCCCTGCAGAATGGGCAGGTCGCGGGTGAAGATTGCCCCGTTGAGGAGAAAGCCGGTCCCCGGCCAGGAAAACACCGTTTCAATCAGGATCGATCCGCCGAGGAGATAGCCGAGTTGCAGGCCCATGACCGAGATCGCGGTGGGTGCCGCGTTGCGGATGACGTGGCGCAGGATCTGGCGCGACATCAGGCCCTTGGCGGCAAGCGCCTGGGTGAAATCCTGCGACAGGATATCGGCCACCAGAGAGCGGATGGTTCGGGCGATGATGCCCATGGGGATGACCGACATGGTGACGGCCGGGAGGATGAGATATTGCACATACTCCCAGCTGAAGGCCCGCCCGTCGGAGCCACCGGGCCCACCACCCATTGCCGGCAGCCAGCCGAGCGTGACCGAAAAGGCGATGACGAGCACCATGCCGAGCCAGTAATGGGGAACGCTGACGCCGAGCATGGCCACGGCGGAGGCCAGCCGGTCGATCCACCCACCGCGGAAGATGCCGGCCACGAACCCGAGCACCGAGCCGATGGTAAAACCGATCAGCGTCGCGGCAACGGCGAGGATGATCGAATTCACCGAGGCATCGAGAATTTCGCTGAGCACCGGACGCCCGGACGCGATGGAAACGCCGAGATCGCCGTGGAGCGTGCGCCACGCCCATAGTCCGTACTGCACGGGCAAAGGCTGATCGAGCCCGTAAAACACCCGCATCTGCATCTGCTGCTCGGCCGAGGCATCGGAGGGCAGGATGGCGGCCAGCGGATCGCCCGGCGCGATATGGATCAGGAGGAAGCAGACGATGCTCACGCCGATCGCAACGGGAATGACGTGCAGCAGTCTCTTCAGGGCATAAGCCAGCATGCGGTTCTCGTGAGGCTAGAGCATGTCGCGCAAGCGCGTGCGGCGGTTTCGCGACGGCGACATGCGTGGATACCAAGACCCGAAGCGTTTTCAGCCAACCTGAAAACTCGCCACACGCTCCGGAGTCTCGTGACATCCGGCTGCGCGACACGATCGGTCGCGCAGCCGGGCTTGCATGACGAATGTCAGGGATCCATACTGATGGTCGAAAAGTCCTGGAACCAGTTCTGCGCCTGAACGAAGCCCTTGACCTTCTCCGTCATTGCGCGCGGGTTGACGTCGTGCGTCACCATGAGAAACAGGGCTTCGTTGACGTATTTCTCGTGGATCTGCTGAAGCACCTTGTTCTGCTCGGCAGGATCGAACGCGGTACGAACCTTGGCGAACAGCTCGTCCATCTCGAGATCGCAATAATAACCCCAGTTGGTGCCGGCCGGCGGTGCGAGGTTGCACTGCGACTGACGGATGAGAGCCGTGAAGGGGTCCTGGATGAAGTAGCTGTAGTTCACGGCCGTCGCGCCTTTGGCGCTCGGATCTTTGGCGCCGGCGCGCCAGATGTTGATGACCGTGTTCCAGTCGGCAACCTCGAACTCGATATTGATGCCGATCTCGGCCAGCGTTTGCTGGATGTACTCGTTCATCTGAAGCGGCAGCATCTGCCCGGAGCCTGACGACGAGATGACGACCTTTGTCGTGATCGGCTTGTCGGGACCGTAGCCGGCCTCGGCCATCAGCTTCTTGGCTTCCTCGACATTGTAGCTCAGCTTGAAGGTCGGATTGCCGAACCACGGGCTGCCGGGTGGCAGATAACCTTGCGCCGGAATCGACAAGCCGCCGAGAAGCTCGTTCAGCCCCTCGCGATCGACAGCAAGGTTCGCCGCCTTGCGGACGCGGATGTCGTTCCAGGGCGAACCCTCGACGCGTGAGAGGTGCCACGTCCAGTTATGCGGATAGGAATTGGTGACGATCTTGAAACCTGCATCGCGCAGGGATGCGACGGAGTCGGGTGCGGGCGCCTCGATCCAGTCGACTTGACCCGACCGCAACGCCGCGACGCGCGTGTTCGGCTCGGGCAGCGGAATGAGGACGAGCTTGTCGAGCTTCGGGATGCGCGCCTTGTCCCAATAATCTGCATTCGGCGTGAGTTCGGCGCGTTCGCGCGGGGTGAAGCCGCTTTCGAGCTTCCAAGGACCGGTGCCCGATGGCTTCTGCGCCACCGCGTCCCAGTTCTTGCCCTGTGCCTCCCAGTTGGCCGGTGAGGACATGAGGATCCAGCTGATCTGGTAGGGTAGGGTCGCATCCGGCGTCTTCGTGATGATCTCGACCGTCAGAGGATCGATGACCTTGTAGGAGGCGACGGCGGGAATGCGCGATTTCCCCTGCGCGGACTGACGCTTGTCGAACTGCGGCGCATCCGTCTTCAGCAGCTTGTCGAGGTTCCAGACGACGGCATTCGCGTCGAAGCTGCTGCCATCGTGGAATTTGACGCCTTCACGCAGTTTGAACGTCCACTTGGTCTTGTCGGTCGCATCGATGTCCCAGGAGGTCGCAAGGCTGGGGATCAGGGTTGCAGCCTTGTCGGCGCTGGAGAGGTCCCATTCGATCAATGCATTGTAGAGCGTATAGCCCATGACGCGCTGGCCTTCGCCGCCCTGGTCCGTCTGCCCTGTCGTCAGCGGAATGTCGGACGCCGTCATGCCGATGCGCAGGGTACCTGCGGCCCAGGCCCCACCGGCCGATGCTGCAACCAGCGCCAGCGCGGCGGATCCGGCGATCAGCGCGCTTCGCGCGATTCTGAGGATCGGAGGGCTGCGGAAGATGGATCTGGATATCGGCGTCATTCTATTCCCTCGTTTGCGATCCCGAGCACGTGCCCGGTCGAAGGAGAGAAAGCAGGTTTCGTGCCAGATCCTGCGGAGCCTGCATTGCCACTGTCTCTTCGGCTGCCCCGCGTCGGATCAGCTCCGCGGTTCCTCTGGAAAGCAGGAGCAAACAGTTTCATTGATCGATAGCGATCTAGTATGCCCAAAAAATAATCAGGGTCACAGAATAGGCATTAATGGGAAGAGGGCCTCATGCGGCCCTGTCTCGGCTATGAAAATCGCACATCTTTTCGATCTCCGATGACGAAATTACCTCATCAAATGCCGATGTCGCTTCCGGCTAGAGAATGTCATAAAGCCTGATGATCCAGCTGATCTGATAGAGGATCGCGGCGAAGACCAGCACCAGCTGCGCCCGTTTCGACGTGATGAATGTTGCGACGATGGACATGGCAACGAACGCGACCTGGCGGATCGGATACTCGGCCCCGAGGGATCGCAGATAGTCGGTGCCCTTGATCAGCGTATCCGCAACGTCGAGGAGCGATGCCAAAGCGAGGAGGCCGAAGAACCAGCGTTTTCGCTGTTCGAAGTAGTCCTCGAACCCCTTGTAGTCTGCCATCTGGTCAGGAAACAACAATGCCGTCAGTGCGGCAAACACCATCGTGTAGAAGATGAGGAAGCCATAGAGTGGAAATGTCCAGACGGACACGCGGGACAAGTGGAACTCGTACCACCAGAAATGCACGATGGTGATGAAGATGAAGATCACCCAGCCAAGATGGATCGGATAGATCTTGATGGTTCCCGGATGCTGAACGAAGCGGGTCAGACCATTGACCATCCTCGCCAGGCTCAGGCCCAGCACCATGCCGACGATCGTGCGGACATGGCCGAAATACTCTGCATGACTCGGCAGGGCTTCCATATCCGCTTCCTCTGTTTTCTCAGCAATCACTTGATTCTGGTGTAACCCATATCAATAAAGAGCGATAAAACAGATGGCCATGTCATTGGCGCCGGATCATGGACAGCAGCAAACCCAAGCTTCAGGCAGGCCTGTCGGAGCCTGCAATCCGCCTGACCTCGGTAGCGGCCGCATCCAGAACGCCTCCGGAGAGATCGTCGTCGTCGATGATCCGTGAAAGCGTGACGGCGCCGACCATGAGGGCGAGGATCACCATCGCATTGTTGCTGGGCTTCGTCCCCGTCTCCCTGTCCATCAGGCCATCGAGGATATCGAAATGGGCGCGAATGCCCTCTTCGAAAGGTCTTCTGACATCTGCACTTTGACGGGCGGCATCCGAACCCAGTGCCACAAGAGGGCAACCTTCGGCTTTCTCGCCCCTGTGATCCTTCGATAGATAGAATGCCATGACCGCTTCGAGCGGATCGGAGTTGTTTACAGCCGCAGTCGACCATCGCATGGTGGCGCTTTCGAGCGCCCGCTGCGACGCCAGCGCTGCCAGATCGTCCTTCGACGCGAACTGCTTGTAGAATCCTCCCTGCGTCAGGCCCGCGCCCTTCATCAGATCCTTCAGTCCGATTCCATCGAAGCCATGCTCTCTGAACAGTCGGCTGGCTACGGTGATCACCTTGTCCCGGTTTTCCTCGGCTTGCGCACGGCTCACTCTCATGTGACCCTCCATTTAGATTTCATTTGACATCTATAATCTTTTTAGAGTTAGATCGCAATCTAATTCAGGAAGACCCGTGGTCAAGAAGAGAATGTCGAGAATGAAACGCAAGCATGTCCTTATATCCGCAGGTCTCGCGGCAACAGTAGCGGCGGCGGCTGTGTTCCTGCTTGTCGAACGGACGCCGGGGGCTGAGCCCGTCGCCGCCGATCCGAGGGCGGCAGCACCTCTGGTCATGGTGGCGCACACGAAGAAATCGGCGACGGCCGAGCGATCCTTCACCGGCACGGTGGCGTCACGGGTTCAGAGCAATCTCGGCTTTCGCGTTCCCGGCAAGATCATCGAGCGCATGGTCGATGCCGGCCAGCAGGTCCGGCAGGGACAGGCGCTGATGCGCATCGATGAAACGGACCTTCAACTGGCCCTGACAGCAAAGCGCAACACGGTGATCGCTGCGCGTGCCGTCGTCAGTCAGGCGCTGGCGGACGAGCGGCGGTATGCGGCATTGGTCAAGAACGGGCTGGCGGCCACCCCGCAGAGATACGAGCAGGCAAAAGCGGCTCTCGACACTGCGACCGCGCAGCTTGCTGCCGCCGAGGCCGATGCGACGGTCGCGGAAAACCAGGCAACCTATACCGTTCTTCTTGCAGATGCCGATGGCACGGTTGTCGATACGCTCGGCGAACCTGGCCAGGTCGTCACAGCCGGACAGACGGTCGTTCAGCTGGCTCATGCGGGACCACGCGAGGCGGTGGTATCGCTTCCGGAGACCGTGCGCCCCGAGATCGGATCGACGGCCACCGCCGATGTCTACGGTGACGGCAACGTGAAAGATCTCGCCACGTTGCGGCAGATCTCCGACGCGGCCGACCGGCAGACGCGGACATATGAGGCACGCTATGTGCTCGATGGTAATGCTGCGTCCGCGCCCCTCGGTTCGACCGTCACCATCAGGATCGCGAATAAAGACGAGCAAGAAGAGGTTTCCTTGCCCGTTGGCGCGATACTGGACGACGGCAACCGGACGGGTGTCTGGATCGTCAACGCTGCCAATTCGACCGTGACCTTCAAGCCCGTCGCGGTGAAGCGTATCGGCGAAGAAACTGCCTATGTGACCGGTCTCGGCATTGACGAGCAGGTGGTGGCGCTCGGTGCGCATCTGTTGGTCAGCGGCACGATCGTCCGAACGGGCCTCCAGGAAGAGGCGGCAAAGCAATGAGCTTCAACCTCTCCGCCATCGCGGTGCGCGAGCGCGCCATAACCCTGTTCTTCATTGTTCTGCTCGCTGTTGCGGGCGTCTATGCCTTCGTCAAGCTCGGCCGCGCCGAAGATCCGTCCTTCACCATCAAGACGCTGACGGTCACATCCGTCTGGCCTGGCGCCACGGCGCGCGAGATGCAGGATCTGGTCGCCGAACCGTTGGAGAAGCGCATTCAGGAGCTGACCTGGTACGACCGCGTGGAGACGACCACGCGGCCCGGCTACGCCTTTCTGACGGTCACGCTCAAGGATAATACGCCCGCTTCCGCCGTTGAGGGGGAGTTCTATCAGGCCCGCAAGAAGCTTGGCGACGAGGCGAGCAGCCTCCCACAGGGGGTCATTGGTCCGTTCGTGAACGACGAGTATTCGGATGTCAGCTTCGGTCTTTATGCCCTCAAGGCCAAAGGCCTGCCGATGCGCGACCTTGTGCGGCAGGCAGAGATCATCCGTCAGGATCTGCTCCATGTGCCCGGCGTCAAGAAGATCAACATCCTCGGGGAACGCCCGGAGCAGATCTTCGTGGAATTCTCTTATGCCAAGCTCGCGACCCTCGGCATCTCCGCGCAGGATATTGCTGCCGCGCTGCAACGGCAGAACACCGTAACGCCGGCGGGCTCGATCGACACGCGCGGTCCGCAGGTCATCATCCGGTTCGACGGAGCCTATAACAGCGAGCAGGCCATCGCCGACACGCCGATCGTCGCCTCCGGCCGCTCGCTGAAGATCTCCGATCTGGCCAGCGTCAGACGCGGCTACGAAGACCCGGCCACCTATATCATCCGGCACAATGGCGAGCCGGTCGTCATGCTCGGCGCCGTCATGCAGGCGGGCTGGAACGGCCTTGAGCTCGGCAAGGCGCTGGAAGCGCGGTCGTCCGCGATCGCGCAGACACTTCCCCTCGGAATGACGCTGACCAAGGTCAGCGATCAGGCCGTCAACATCGACGAAGCTGTCGGCGAGTTCATGCTGAAATTCGCCATGGCTCTGGGCGTCGTTCTGTTCGTCAGCCTCGTCGCGCTCGGCTGGCGGGTCGGCATCGTCGTCGCGCTTGCCGTCCCTCTGACACTTGCCGTCGTCTTCCTCATCATGCTGGAAACCGGCCGCTTCTTCGACCGGATCACGTTGGGCGCGCTGATCCTCGCTCTCGGGCTGCTCGTGGACGACGCAATCATCGCCATCGAGGTCATGGTCGTGAAGATGGAAGAGGGCATGGGCCGCATCGAGGCAGCAGCCTATGCCTGGAGCCATACCGCGGCACCCATGCTGTCGGGAACGCTCGTCACGATCATCGGCCTTATGCCTGTTGGCTTCGCGCAATCTGCGGCCGGAGAATATGCGGGCAACATCTTCTGGGTCGTCGGCTTCGCTCTGATTGTTTCGTGGATCATCGCCGTGACCTTCACGCCCTATCTCGGGGTCAAGATGCTGCCCGACATCAAGCCCGTGGAGGGTGGCCACGAGGCGATCTACGATACGCCGAACTACCGCCGCCTGCGGTCCATCATCGCGTTCGCGGTGCGCCATAAATTCGTGACCTGCTCGGTCGTTGGCATCATGATGGCTGTGTCCGTCGTCGGCATGGGAGGCGTCAAGCAGCAGTTCTTTCCGACATCGGACAGACCGGAAGTGCTGGTCGAAGTGCGCATGCCGGAGGGAACCAGCATCGACGCGACGACATCGGCTGTCAAAAAGGTCGAGGCGTGGTTAAAGACACAGCCGGAGGCGAACATCGTCACCAGCTACATCGGGCAGGGCGCACCGCGCTTCTTCTTTGCCATGTCGCCGGAACTGCCCGATCCCGCCTTCGCCAAGATCGTCGTGCTCACACCCGACGCAGGCACTCGGGAAGACCTGAAGCATCGCCTTCGCATGGCCATATCGGAAGGCCTCGCTCCGGAAGCATCGGTGCGCGTCACGCAGCTGGTCTTCGGTCCCTACACGCCGTTCCCCGTGGAATTCCGCATCATGGGCCCGGATCAGAACGAACTCTACAAGATCTCCGATCAGGCTCTCGCAATCATGAAAGGGGTCCCCGACGTCCGGCAGGCCAATCGCGACTGGGGCAACCGGACACCTGTGCTGCGGTTCGTCCCCGATCAGGAAAGGCTGAACCTGATCGGCCTGTCACCATCGGAGGCAGCCCAGCAGATGCAGTTGCTTCTGAGCGGCATTCCGGTGACGCAGGTGCGCGACAACATCCGGAACGTGCCCGTTATTGCCAGGAGTGCCGGGGAGAACCGCCTCGATCCTTCGCGCCTTTCCGACTTCGCACTGATGAGCAGAGATGGCCGCCAGATCCCGCTCGATCAGGTGGGCCGGTCGGAGATCCGCTTCGAGGAACCTATCCTGAAGCGTCGCGACCGGACGCCCGTGATCACGATACGCTCGGATATCGACGAGGCGACCCAGCCGCCGGAGGTTTCCCGGCAGGTGATGAAGGCGCTTCAGCCCCTCATCGCGATCTTGCCGGTCGGCTACCGGATCGAGATGGGCGGGAACATCGAGGAGTCACTCAAGGCCAATGCCGCGCTGGTGCAGGTGTTTCCGCTCATGATTGCGGCGACACTGATCGTCATCATCCTTCAGGTGCGCAGTCTTTCCACCATGACGATGGTCATGCTGACGGCGCCGCTCGGGCTTGCGGGGGTCGTTCCGACGCTCCTCCTGTTCAACCAGCCGTTCGGCTTCAACGCCATCCTCGGTTTGATCGGCCTTGCCGGCATCCTCATGCGCAACACGCTGATCCTGACGGAACAGATCAAGGAGAACCAGCACGCCGGCCTTGACGACTATCACGCCGTAATCGAAGCCACGGTGCAGCGGACGCGACCCGTCATCCTGACGGCGCTCGCAGCGATCCTCGCCTTCATCCCGCTGACGCACTCGGTGTTCTGGGGGTCCATGGCCTATACCCTGATCGGCGGAACGGCGGCGGGAACGGCAATGATCCTTCTCTTCCTGCCGGCACTCTATGCCGTCTGGTTCCGGATCAAGCCGCCGAAGGAGACAGAGGATATCCAGACAACCGACGGCAGCGGCATGCATCGACATCAGGCGATGGCCGCTGAATAGCGGCGCATCGCGCGATCGATCAAATGGCGGAGGTCGTTTTTTGGGCGATATAGAGTTCGCGAAGCTTCAACGTGAGCGGACCGGGAATGCCGTCGCCAATAGGCAGCCCGTCGATCTTCGTGACGGGAAGCACGAAGTTCGTGGCGGACGTGATGAAGGCCTCGGCCGCCGTTTTTGCCTCTTCGACACTAAAGGGGCGCTCTTCGACAGGGATGCCGATGGCGGCGGCGATATCGAGGGTGCTGTGGCGCGTGATCCCGTGAAGGATCGCTTGCGACAGGGGGCGGGTGACGAGAACGCCATTGCTGGTGATGATATGGGCGCTCGCCGAACTCGCTTCCGTCACGAACCCGTCTTCGACCAGCCATGCATCGTCTGCGCCCTGGCTCGCCGCCTCCATCTTGGCCATGGAGGGATAGAGCAGCTGCACCGTCTTGATATCGCGGCGCGCCCATCGGAGATCCGGAAGCAGCGCGACCGAAATGCCGGTTTGGGCCTTGGGATTGTCAAGCACGGCTTTGCTTTGCGTGAACAACACGAGCGTCGGCACGGGGTTTGCCGGGAAGGCGAAATCGCGATCGGCAGGACCGCGGCTGATCTGGAGATAGATCAAACCTTCGTTCAGCCCGTTGCGCTTGACGATCTCGCGGTGAACGCCAAGCAGCTCTTCGGGCGAGAGAGGGCAGGCGAGGCCAAGCTCCGCCATGGAGCGCTGCAGCCGGGCCGAATGGCCTTCATATTCCAATAGCTTGCCGTTCACGACGCCGGTCACCTCGTAGATGGCATCCGCAAAGAGAAATCCACGATCAAAGATGGAGACGTGCGCGTCGGCTTCGTCCAGCCAGGCGCCGTTGAGATATACGGTACGGTTCAAAGGGTCGTCTCCTCGTTGAGGCATCCGGGTTTGCAAAAAGGGGCGATCGCGATGCCCGCGTCCGTCAGTTGCGTGCGAAGGGCGCGCGCGGTCGCTGCGGCGCCCGGCGTATCGCCATGGATGCAGACGGTTGCCGGCTCGACGGGAAGGCGCTTTCCGCCGATGGTGGGCATCCTCTTGTCGCAGAGCATCGACAGGACCTGATCGACGCTCTCCTGAGGATCGTGAATGACGGCGCCGTCCATCTGGCGGGAGGCGAGCATGCCGTTGTCGGTGTAGCGGCGGTCGGCATAGACCTCGCAGGCGACCTGCAGCCCGGCTGTCTCCGCCGCCTTCATCGTTTCGGAAAAGGGCAGGGTGATGAAGACGAGGCCAGGATCGACCGCCCGGATGGCATCGACGCAGACCTTCGCAAGCGTGGCGTCTTCGGCTGCCATATTGCCGAGAGACCCGTGCGTCTTCACATGGGTGATCGGCCAGCCGAGCGCTGACGCCATGCCCTGTATCGCGGAAATCTGGTAGATCAGTTGCGCCTCGATATCCTCCGGACGCTCGCCCGAAATGCGCCGCCGGCCGAAGCCGTAGAGATCCATGAAAGACGGGTGCGCGCCGATGGCGACGCCGCGTGCCTTGGCCAGCAGGATCGTGTCGCGCATGACGGAGGGGTCGCCCGCATGGAAGCCGCATGCGATATTGGCTGTCGTGACAATGTCCATCAGGGCGCGATCATCGCCGATCGTATAGGCGCCAAAGCTCTCGCCCATATCGCAGTTCAGGTCGATGGTCGCCACGGAAAATCCCCGCTGGATAGGTCGGCAAAACGATGCCCGCACGAGCACCACGGGCTTGACATACAGATGGTGTACTGAAATGACAAGGGCTCGCTGCGCTGTCGCGACGGCGGAAACAGCCGACCGGCGCGAACGATTTTAGCGGTCCTGACGCGAAGAAAGGCTTCTTTCCGAAACGGTCGGCGCGGCATGATGGAACAAGGGAACGGCATGGCTGTGACGAAAGATGCTCCGGCGCATTTTCCCCGCATTGCCGCTTGTGGAGACAGCGCCCTCACGATCGAATTCGCCGACGGAATAGACGAGGCGACCAGCGGGCGCGTCGTTGCCTTGGCCGACCTTCTGGCGAATGGGACGATCATCGGCATCAGGGACCTCGTGCCCACCTACAGGTCGCTCCTCGTGCAGTACGATCCGGCTCTCGTTCGCGGTCGCGACCTGACATCGCAGCTCCTTGATCTGCTGGAGCGCCAGCCGGAAGCGGAAAGCGGCGCGCGCCATATGATCGTGCCGGTCCTGTATGGCGGCGAAACCGGTGCGGATCTCGATGCTCTCGCCGCATTGAAGGAGATGACGCGCAGCGACCTAATCGCGCTGCATGCTTCCGCCCAATATCGTGTCTATATGATCGGTTTTGCTCCCGGCTTCGCCTATCTCGGCGGGCTGCCCGAACGGTTGCATACGCCCCGGCTAGCCGTGCCGCGGCAGAGGATCGAAGCCGGCGCGATCGGCATCGGCGGTCAGCAGGCAAGCATCAACTCGGTTCCCGGGCCGAGCGGATGGCGGTTTATCGCGCGGACGCCGTTGAAGCTGTTCGACCCTTACCGCGCGGAGCCATGTTTGCTGCGCGCCGGCGACCGCATTCGTTTCCGCCCTATCGAGGCGGCCGAGGCCGCGGATCTCGATGCGGCTGTGGCCAGAGGTGAGCCTGTCGAGCAATGGGAGGCGGCATGAGCGTCCTCCATGTCAAGGATGCCGGTCCGATGATGACGGTGCAGGATCTCGGCCGGGCCGGGCTCTCTCGCTTCGGCGTTTCAGGGGCGGGACCCATGGACACGCCGTCGCTGCGGATCGCCAACCGCCTCGTTGGAAATGCGGAGACGGATGCCGGGCTCGAATTCGCGCAGGTCGGGGGAACGTTCGTCGTGGACACCCCAGTGCGTATTGCCGTCACAGGTGCGGCCGTCGGTATGACGATCGACGGCAAACCCCTCCACGCCTGGGAAAGCCACCATTTACTGCCGGGGCAGACACTTCGCATCGGCGCCGTTATCAACGCCGTCTGGGGTTACCTTGCAATATCCGGTGGCATCGATACGCCTCCTGTCCTCGGTGCGCGAACGACCCATCTGCGCACCGGGCTTGGCGGTCTCGACGGGCGGCGGCTCGCCGCCGGCGATCGTTTGCCGCTCGGCACCGGGTCAAGCGCGCCGCTCCTCGCCATGCGCCAGCCTCTGGCCCGGCCGCGCGGCCCGTTTCGTATCGTGCCGGGGCCGCAGGCCGGGCATTTCGATGCGGCGGCCTGGAAGCTCTTTCTCGAAGAGCCGTTTCGTATCGCCACCCATCGCGACCGGATGGCGCAGATGCTGGACGGACCGGCGATTTCAGCCTTTGCCGGCCATGACATCATTTCCGACGGGACGGTCGCAGGCTCCATTCAGGTGCCATCTTCCGGCCGGCCGATCGTGCTGATGGCCGAGCGACAGACCACGGGCGGCTATCCGAAGATCGCCACAGTGGCCACCATCGATCTGCCGCGTCTCGCGCAGGCGATGACCGGAAGCTCCGTCCGCTTCCGGGTGGTCTCCCGCGACGAGGCTGAGGATCTGCTGATGGACCAGTCGCGCGCGCTCACCTCGGCCCTTGCCGGTCTTGAGGAAAAACGCGAGACGACAGGGATCAAAGAAACGACGGCGATGTCCGGGAGGTCGAACGCGTGAGCCAGCCCCTTGCGAAGAAGGCCTATGGCAAGATCATCGAGATGATCCTTTCCGGCACCCTGATGCCGGGCGATGTGTTGCAGGAAGCCAAGCTCGGTGAAATATTCTCCATGTCCCGCACGCCGGTGCGCGAGGCGATCAAGCGCATCGAGGCCGAAGGGCTTGCGGTGCAGGAGGGACGGTTTCTCAGGGTCCGCCGGCTGGCGGCGGCGGAGGTCGAGGAGATCTTCTATCTGCGCAGCGTGATCGAGAGCTACTGCGCGCGTATCGCGGTCGCGGCGCCGGCCGACGTCCTCGACGATCTCGAACGCCGCATCCGGGCGCTGATCGAGACGGGTCCAGGCGATGACGAAGAAGCGCGCGACGTCGATGATGATTTCCACTTCTGGCTGGCCAATGTGTCGGGGAACCGGACGATGATGCAGACGATCAGCGATCTGCGGCGGCGTACCTGCATGTTCGACCATAGCCTTGTTCCCGAACGCTTCCTCAAAGGGTGCCGGGAGCACCTTGAGATTATCGATGCTTTGCGCGCACGCGATGCCGATGCTGCGGGACACCTGATGAGCCGGCATGTGCTGAATGCTCGTGACGCCATTCTGGAAAAACTCGCTGCCTCCGCCGGGGGAATGCCGCGATGAAATGTCTTCTCGTTCAGCCCATCCATGCGGACGGCATCGCCATGCTCCGGGACGCCGGCATGGAGGTCGAACTTTGCCCGGATGCCGACATGGAAACGGTCGCCAGCCGGATCAAGGGATGTCATGCCGTGATCACGCGGGATGCCGGTCTTTCGGCCCGGGCGATCCTTGCGAGCGACACTCTGAAGGTCATCGTTATTCACGGGGCAGGGCACGATAGCGTCGACAAGGCGCAGGCTGCGGCGAAGTCCATCCTCGTCTGCAATACACCGGGCGCCAATGCGCAATCCGTGTCCGAGCTTGCGCTCGGTCTAGCAATTGCCGCGGCGCGCCTGATCCCAGCTGCTGATCGCGCCGTGCGCGACGGCGCATCCGGCTTTCGCGAAGCCGGCATGTTCCACGAACTCTCGGGAAAGACCGCGATGATCGTCGGATGGGGAGCAACAGGCGCCGGCCTCGGGCGCATGCTGCATGCCGCACTCGGCATGGAGGTTCTGGTCTATTCTCCCAGAAGCGAGGATACCGGGCCTTTCGAACGCGTTACGACACTTGCAGACGGTCTTGGCCGCGCCGACCTGATCTCGCTTCACACACCTCTGCGGGAGGAAACGCGCGGGCTGATGGGTGCGGCCGCTCTTGCCGTGACGAAGCCGGGCGCCATTCTGATCAACACGGCACGCGCAGGGCTGGTCGATGAAGCTGCGCTGGCGGATGCGCTGGAGCGGGGAACGATCGCCGCTGCCGGTCTCGACGTCTACACGCCAGACGCCCCGCAAGGCCGGCTTTCCGCATCGCAGCGGGTCATCTTCACGCCGCATCTCGGCGGCACGACGCCGGAGGCCCTTCAGCGTGTGGCGACCGGTGCGGCAGGCCATGTGCTGACGGCCCTTTCCGGCCAAAGGCCGGCAACGACGATCGACCCGCCTGTGGAGCAGGTGACATGACGGTGTTCGAAAAGGCCACGGACCCGGCCGATATCGGAGCGACCGCCAAACCCCTGAAGATCGCGATCATGGAAGGCGGTGCGCGGCATGGCTGACAAGGAAACACTGACCCAGCAGATCTACCGGGATCTGAAGCAGCGGATTCTGGAGGGAAGGTTCTCGTCCGAAGACATGCTGACGGAGCGCACGCTGGCGCTGGAGTCGGGTATCTCGCGTACCCCGCTACGCGCGGCGATCTCTCGGCTGGAAAAGGAAGACGTGATCTCGCGGCTGCCGAACGGTGCTCTCATCGTTCGCGACGTCACGGTCGAGCAATTGCTGGAGATCGTCCAGATCCGCCGCCTGCTCGAAGGAGCCGCCGCCGGGAAGGCTGCCACCTGCGCGATGACGCCGGCGCTTCTGGCGTCCCGCGACGCGATGCGCGCCTATGCGGGTGGTGGCGATATCGCGTTCGACCGGTTCTGGCTGGATGATGATGCCTTTCACGACGCGGTCGCGCACGCGGCCGGCCTGCCGCTATTGGCAACGATGCTGACCGAGATGCGCGGGGTTGCCCGCCGCTGCACCATCACCCGCACGCACGACCGCTTCGACCAGCAGGCGCGCGAACATCTCGACGTTATCGACGCCATCGAGGCGCAAGACGGGGCGGCGGCGCGGGCCGCGATGGAGCGCCACTTCGACAGCGTTCGGCAGCGCTTTCTCGCCTGGTTGTCGCGCACGTGAGGCTGGGTTGATGGACAACGCTGCATTCCTGAACGATCCCGCCATGCGTGGCAGCGAGGCTGCGTTCTCGCAGGAGGAATATGCCGACCGGCAGGCCCGCGCGCAGACGGCACTTCGGGCGAGTGGACACGCGGCACTGGTCGTCACCGGCCCGGAGACGATCTACTGGCTGACAGGCCGACAGACGGCCGGCTACTTCGCGTTCCAGGCGCTGCTTCTCCCGTCGTCCGGCCCGATGACGCTTCTCGTGAGGCAACTGGAATTCTTCGGTGCTGTCGCAAACACCTGGTTGAGCGACATCGTTACCTATCAGGATGGGGATGATCCCGCTGGCGCGCTGGTTTCCCTGCTGCGCGAACGCGGCGTGGCCATGCCCGCGATCGAACTGTCCGGCTGGTTTCTTCCGTCGCGGCTCGTCAGCGAGATCGCCCACCGTCTTGGTGTCGCGGAACTGACCGACGGTTCCGACATTCTGCCGCCGTTGCGCATGGTGAAGAGCGATGCCGAGCGCGATGCGATCCGCGCCGCGGCACGTTACGCGGAAGCCGGAATGGTGGCCGCCATCGAGGCCTGTACCGTCGGGGCCGACGAGAACGCGATTGCGGCCGCCATGCTCGGTGCTGCGACGCGCGCGGGATCGGAAGCCATGGCCATGGAGCCGCTCGTCTCTTCGGGACCGCGCAGCGGGCTGCCGCATATGACATGGCGTCGCCGTGCCTTGAGCGAAGGCGACCCCGTCTTTCTGGAGCTTGCCGGAAGCCATGCCCGCTATCACGCGGCCCTGATGCGCACCGTCTGGCTCGGCAAGCCGCCAGCGGAGGCGCAGCGGATGATGGACTGCGCGCTTTTCGCACTCGACGCCGCGATCTCGCAGATCCGGCCGGGCGCCTCATGCGCCGCGCCGCATGAGGCCGCGCAAAGGATCATCGACGCCGCTGGCTTCACCTCCGCCTTCCGAAAGCGCATCGGCTATTCTATGGGGATCGCTTTCGCACCGGATTGGGGCGAGGGCGGAATTCTCAGCCTGTTTTCGGGCGTGCAGCGCCTGATCGAGCCCGGCATGGTCTTTCACATCCCGGCGACGTTGCGCAGCTTCGGTCACTGGACCGTCGGAGCGTCTGAAACCGTCATCGTGACAGAGACCGGCGCGGAACCGCTGTCGAACCTGCCCCGCGCACTCACCTCTCGCTAGAAAACAGCCTTATCAAGGAGACCTATCCATGCGCTCACTCTTTCATCTCGCCTACCACATCACGGATCTCGATGAAGCGCGTCGCTTCTACGGCGACATCCTTGGATGTGCAGAAGGCCGATCGACGGACACCTGGGTCGATTTCGACTTTTTCGGCCATCAGATCTCGCTTCACCTCGGCAAGCCGTTCGAGGTCACGCGGACGGGCAAGGTTGGAAACCACATGGTCATGATGCCGCATCTGGGCGTCGTCCTGCCGCTCGATGCGTGGCTGTCACTCGCCGAACGTCTGGAAAAGGCGGGTATTGCCTTCGATATCCCCCCGGTCATCCGCTTTGAAGGTGAGCCCGGCGAGCAGCGCACGATGTTCTTCTTCGATCCGAGCGGCAACCCCATCGAGGTCAAGGGCTTCAAGGATTTCGACAGCGTTTTCGCGCACTGACGCTCGACGATCGATACGCCCGGCAACGGGCCGTAGATGGAAAGCGATGCCGGGGAGGGTTGAAGGCCCCGGCATCCCCTCCGATGTTCCCCCTCAGAAGAGACTTGGGGATTTGGTGAGCACCTCGTTGCCGTCCTGTCCCACGATGACGATGTCCTCGAAGAATGCGGCACCGACGCCGTCGAGCGACAGGAAAGCCTCGATGCCGAAGACCATGTTCTGCTCGACGACATCATCGGGCAGCGACATGCTGGTGGAGATGCGCGGCAGTTCGAAGCCGAGGCCGATGCCGTGACCGTAGAACGGGAAATTCTTCATGATGGGCGAGATCGACCCGCCGAAGGCCGCTGTGAGCCGGTCGCCTTCCGCGGCGACGTCAAGCAGTCTTGCGCCCGGCCTCAGCATGTCGGTCAGCCGGTGGACGAGATCTCCTGCGGCCTCGATCAGGCGGCGCTGGTCGGCATTCGCATGTCCCCGCACGGCTGTTCGACCGGGATCGAGATAATAGCCCTGGAACAGCGGCCCGTGTAGCGTGCCCGTCACGACATCGCCGACTGCGGGCACATCGTCGCTGTACCCCGTCAGCGGAAAGCGCTGGTCAAAGCCGAGCGTGTCGCCGTGATTGGTGCCGATCATCTGGACGCGTCCTCCGCGTCGCACGACTTCGCGCGCGCATTCTCCCGCCGCCTCCCTCTCGGACATGCCGCTGACGAGGCTCTCCATCAGGACCGTCATGCCGGCGGTCGCCGTCTCCCCGGCCGTCCGGTAGGCATCCAGCTCGCGCGTGCTCTTGATCCGGCGCACGGAGCGGACGAGGTCATCGACCGGCACCCACTCGATATCGGGCGCGGTGGCTTCCAGCTGCCTGTAGTATTTCACGGGAATAAGGTTGGTTCCGACGAGCGCCACCCGACCGGAGACACCGCGCTCGACAAGGGAACGCGCCACGCTTTCGAAGGGATGATTGCTGGAACGCACGTCCTCGATAGAGACCAGATCGCGCCGGACTTCCGGTTCGTCGATATGCAGTTGCGGGTCGCGACCGGTCTGCAGGATGACACCTGCAAACGAACGGGCGGTCCAGATGAGGGAGTCCATGCCGCCGCTGATCGAGTACTGGTTGGAGAGGTAGAGGACATCGCCGCAATTGTCAGTCGTCCCGCCGCCACGACCGAACACCACGGCCGTCTCGAAGCCTCGACGCTTCATTTCCGCCAGGAGACGCTCCCAACGGATGCGATATTCGTCGAGTGGAAAGTAGCGGTTCATCCCGTCATCCTCATTCCTCAGGCGCGCTGCGCAATTTCGGTACACCGGCTGTATCCGGTCGTCAATTCAGAGCTTCATGTGTGATACGTCTTCATCGGCGGAATGGTTCGAATGCCTGCAATCTGCATATTCTTCGCTCAGTCGTGCCTATCTCTTCATCAGGATGCACGTTTGCGATCCACTAAATAGTTGATTTTTCATCTTGAACTCCAGTGGTATACTGGAATAGGTTTGAGGTAAGAGAGTGCTGACAACGGTGAGCACACATCCCACCCGCTTCCTGCGGCCGAAAAGATCGATGTCAGCGATGTCCATGAGCCAAGAACAGATGACCGTGCCGGCAAGTCATGGCGGAGCTTTCCGCATGCGTGCGGGACAGCACGTCCTCATCGAAAACACCTACGGAAACCAGGTTACGGATCTCTGGGCGCTGGCCGCGGCAGACGTGTTCGAGACCTCGTCGCTCGACCATACGCGCTCGGTGAACAGCAACATCTTCTTTGCGAACGGAATGACGCTCATGAGTTCCCGGCGTCGCCCGATGCTGACGATGGTGGCCGATAGCGGTGCGGTGCGCCATGACACACTCCTGTGCCCCTGCAGCCGCGAGCTCTACCGGGAACTCGGCTGCGCGGAGGATCATCGCAGTTGCAGCGACAATTTCCACGAGGCCCTGTCGACGCTCGATCTTGCGCTGCCATTCACGCCGGCCTCGCTCAATCTGTTCATGAACGTACCCGTAGCGCCTGACGGTTCGGTCGATCGGCTTCCGCCGGCAACGGTCGCCGGCGATACCGTCGTGCTGCGGGCCGAGATGGATCTGGTGCTCGTCCTCTCCGCCTGTCCGCAGGATGTCACGCCGATCAATGGCACAGCCCGCACGCCTCGGGACATCGCGGTCCGTCTTCACGACACGAACCCTGCCGAGGTGACATCATGACCCCGCCATTGCTGTCGCTCCGCGAGATCCGCAAGAGCTTCGGAGAGAACGAGGTCCTCAAGGGTGTCTCCCTGACGGTGGATGCAGGGGAGGTGGTCTCGATCATCGGGGCCAGCGGCTCGGGAAAGAGCACCTTTCTGCGGTCGATCAATGCACTGGAGGTCCCGCAGTCCGGCTTCATGAATTTCGAGGATCTGTCCTTCGACTTTCGCCCGGAGTCGCGCTTCTTCCCGACGGCGGCACAGCTTCAATCGCTGCGGACCCGTGCTGGCATGGTGTTCCAGAGCTATCATCTCTGGCCGCATATGACCGTGCTGGAAAACGTCATCCACGCACCAATCCGCCTTCTCAGGATCCCGCGCAAGCAGGCCATCGAAGAGGCGGATGCCCTGCTTTCGCGCATCGGTCTCTACGAGAAACGCGGCAGCTATCCATCCCGGCTCTCGGGTGGACAGCAACAGCGCGTCGCAATCGCTCGCGCGCTCGCCATGAAGCCGCGGCTGATGCTGTTCGACGAGGTCACGTCGGCGCTTGACCCCGAACTCGTCCACGAGGTCCTCGTCCTCATGGCCTCGCTCGCCTCCGAGGGCATGACGATGCTGCTGGTCACGCACGAGATCGCATTCGCACGCGATGTCTCGTCCCGGGTGCTGTTTTTCGACCAGGGCGTCATCGCCGAGGCTGGCCCGCCCGACATTCTGCGCCATCCCGAAAGCGACCGCCTGAAGCAGTTCCTGCACCGCATTCTCCATAACGAGGTCGTTCAGGCGTCCGCCGCCCTCAGCACGCAGGAAGGACGCCTGTCATGACGTTCGTTCTCGAAGAATTCCAGCTCTACGGCCCGGGCTTCCTGCAAGCCGCCTGGACGGTGTTCGCACTGACGATCCTGACAATCGTCGTCAGCTGGGCCTGCGGGCTGCTGGCCGCGCTCGCCCAGCGCTCGCGTCTGAAATCCGTGCGTGCCGTTGCCGGCTTCTACATCTGGTTCATTCGCGGCACGCCGACGCTCATTCAAATCTTCATCATCTATTTCGGTTTGCCGCAGTTCGGCATCCGGCTGTCGCCGTTCACGGCAGGCGTTCTCGCGCTCGGCATCAACAGCGGCGCCTATATTGCGGAAATCGTCCGCGGCGGCCTGACCGCGATCCCGTCGGGGCAGAGCGAGTCTGCCCTCGCGCTCGGCTTCAGCCGATCCGAGACGATGCGCACAATCATCCTGCCGCAGGTCTTCCGCATCATCCTGCCGGCCGTGACCAACGAAGCCATCTCGACATTGAAGAATACGTCGCTCCTGTCGACCATCACCGTCGTCGAGCTGACGCTTTACGCCCAGACCCTCATCGCCGCGACCTTCCGCCCCTTCGAATTCTATATCGCGGTCGCCGTCATCTATCTCGTCCTGACAACCGTTCTCACGCTTCTCGCGTCTTGGCTGGAGCGTCATTACGCCCGTTTGAGCTGAAGCCGGTTCAGGCGTTTTTCCGGCGAGCCTCTTGCTTCGCCGGCGCATTGCAGACCGATACATCAAAGAAAACAAGGGAACTCGACATGCTTTTCAAAACGCTTATTGCCGTCACCGCGACGGTCGCCACTCTTGCGATGGGATCGCTGGCCCATGCCGCCGACCTCGAACTGCTGGAGCCGGGCAAGCTGATGGTCGCCACGGAAGGCACCTACGCACCCTTCAGCATGCGCGCACCCGACGGCACGCTCGACGGCCTTGAGATCCGCGTCATGTCGGAGGTCGCAAAGCGGCTTAACCTCGAATACACGCCCGTTCTCATCAAGTGGGATTCGCTGCTGGTCGGGCTGCAGGCAGACCAGTATGACGTCATCAGCGCGGCAATGGACATCACCGAAGCGCGGCAGAAGCAGGTGACGTTCTCGAACGGCTGGCTGGAATCCGGCGGACGCATCGTCGTCGCCGACCAGTCCGATGTGAAGAGCGCTGCCGACCTGAAGGGAAAAACGGTTGGCGCGCTCGTCGCCTCCAGCTGGACGAAGATCGCGGAAGACAAGGGTGCGGCCGTCAAGGGTTACAAGGCGGAATCGGACGCGATGCAGGATCTCGTCAACGGCAACGTCGATGCCGTCATCACGGATGCGATTGCGGCGGCCTATGCCATCAAGACCGCGAAGATGCCGCTGAAAATGACCGACGACTATGTCAGCCATGTCCAGAAGGGCTTCGCTTTCAAGATGGGCAAGCCCCATCTCGTCGAGGCCGTGAACAAGGCGCTCGCCGACATGGTATCCGATGGCACCTATGCAAAATTGACGACCGATCTCGTTGGCTTCGATCCCACTCCCAAAGACCCGATCAAGACGATCAAGTAGAAACTGCGCGGCGGGCGTCGAACGACGTCCGCCGAAACTCATGCCGGTCGGATCATGTCACTTGTGGCCGTTCGGCGAAGCGCCCCGCGTGTGCTAATTGAGGACGGGCGCGACCTCGTGCACGTCTCTCAGGCCGTTGACCGCTTCCTCGAAGAGCATCTGGGAATAAGCATGGTGCGTGACGCCGCGCTGCAGGTCGTCCCTGGTCAGCTCGTCAACAAAGGTGCCGCGCTGCATGACGAGAACGCGGTCGCACATATGTGCGATCACGGACAGGTCGTGGCTGACGAGCACATAGGTAAGATTGCGCTCGTCGCGCAGGTCGCAGAGAAGGTTGAGAACCTCGGCCTGGACGGAAACGTCGAGAGCGGACGTCGGTTCATCGAGAAGGAGGATATCCGGCTCGAGCATCAGGGCGCGGGCGATGGCGACGCGCTGGCGCTGCCCGCCGGAGAGCTGGTGCGGGAAACGGTCCGCAAACGTTTCGGGCAGGCCGACCTGGCGGAGCGCCGGGCCGACACGATCCCAACCCGGCCCCTTGTTCATGGCTCTGATCGGTTCGGCCAGAACGCGCTGGATGCGATGGCGCGGATGGATGGAGCCATAGGGATCCTGGAAGACCATCTGGGCCAGCAGCAGCTGTTCGCGCCGGCGGTCGGGATCGACAGCTTCGCCAGCGAGACGGATCGATCCTTCCCAATGGCGGTCGAGACCCGCAAGCGAGCGCAGGACGGTCGACTTTCCGCAACCGGACTCCCCGACGATCCCGAGCGTTTCGCCTTTGCCCACCGAGAACGATACCGATTTGACGACCTGCGTGCGGGCCGGGCCCTGCCCGAAGGAGACGGAAAGATTTTCGACATCGATCATAGCGTGCTTCCGGCTTGGTTGATGGCTTGACGATCGAGAACCTGCAAACGGGAAACGGGATGTTTCGGGTCCGGCATGGCGGCGATCAGCCCCCTCGTATAGGGGTGCTTCGCGTCTTCGAGCTTCGTCAGCGTTTCCACGACGCGCCCCTGATACATCACCAGCACCCGCTCGCAGAACGTGGCGACCATGCGGATATCGTGACTGATGAGCAGCAGCGCGGAGTTGTTTTCCCGCACAAGCTCGTCGAGCAGCCGCAGCACATCGCCGCGCACGCTGACATCGAGGGCCGAGGTCGGTTCGTCCGCGATCACGAGCCGGGGTTTGGAGAGGAGCATCATGGCAATCATGACGCGCTGGCCCATGCCGCCGGAGATCTGGTGCGGGTAGAGCGCCATCGTCCGCTCGACATCGGCGATGCGGACGCGGCCGAGCATATCGGCGGCAAGCGCGTAGGCATCTTTCCGGCTGATCTTCTGGTGCAGCGTTGCGGCTTCGGCCACCTGCTTGCCGACGGTCAGGACCGGATTAAGCGAATAGCGCGGGTCCTGCATGATCAGCGCCATGCGATTGCCCCGCAGCCCGCGCATCGCCTTCTCGCTGCGCGTCAGAAGTGGCGCGCCTTCGAAATTCATGGTCGCCGCCTCGATCCGCGCTGCGGGCGGCAGCAGGCGCATGACCGCGCGGCCGAGCGTCGATTTGCCCGAGCCGGACTCCCCGACGATGCCAACCCGCTCGGCGCCCACCGTCAGGCTGACGCTGTTGACGGCCGGGATCTTCGCGCGCCCGAAGCGGACCGATAGATCCCGGATCTCGAGGATGGGTTGATCAACGGGCATGGCGGGGATCCAGTATGTCGCGGAGCGTATCGCCCACGAGATTGAAGGCAAGGCTCGTGATCAGGATGGCAAGGCCGGGCATGACCGCGACCCACCAGTTGTCCAGCATGAACTTGCGCCCGTTGGAAATCATCGCGCCCCATTCGGGTGCCGGCGGCTGCGCGCCGAGGCCGAGGAAGCCAAGCGCGGCGGCCGTAAGAATGATGCCGGCCATGCTGAGTGTGAGCCGGACGACCACGGATGGAATGCACATGGGCGCGATGTAGAGCAACAACAGGCGCGTGCGCGACGCGCCGTAGAGCCTCGCGGCAGCCACATAGTCCGTGTTGCGCACGATCAATGTTTCGGCCCTCGCCAGACGCGCAATGGGCGGCCAGCCGGTGAGCGAGATGGCGATGATGGCGGTGTTCAGCCCGGCGCCCAGCGCTGCGGCAAAGGCCAGCGCGAGAATGAGCGACGGGAAACTCAGGACGACATCCGTCGCACGCATCAGGATCGCATCGGTGCGCCCGCCGACGAAGCCGGCAACGATGCCGATGAGAAGCCCGATGGGACCGATGATCAGCGAGACCGCGAGCACCGTCTGGATTGTGATCCGCGTGCCGTAGATAAGGCGGGACAGGATATCCCGGCCGAACTCGTCGGTTCCGGCCCAGTGCGCTGCACTCGGCGGTTGAAGCGCCTGCGCGAGATTCTGGGACGTCGCACTGTAGGGCGCGATCCACGGCGCCAGGATGGCAACGATCACGAGGAAGAGAAGCACCGCGAAGCCGAACATGCCGAGCGGCTCGTCTGCCAGCTTGACGACGAAGGTCCTGAGGCTGCCGGCAAAGCGGCTGGCAGGCCCCTGCGCTGACGGCGGAGGTGCAAGAATATCACCCGCGCTCATGCCGTCACCTCGCGGGTACGGGGATCGAACACCAGATAGGCCAGATCCGACAGGAAATTGAGGAGCATGAAGATCAATCCAATGATGAGAGTGCCCGCCAGGATCGCGTTCATATCGCCGGTCATCAGTGCGTTCGTCATGTACTGGCCGATGCCGGGCCAGGAGAACACGATCTCCGTCACGACGGCGCCTTCCAGCAGTCCGCCATAGGAAATGGCAAGGACGGTGATGAGCTGGACCGCGATATTTGGCAGGAGATGACCGGTAACGATGCGCATGCTGGATGCGCCCTTGGCGCGGGCTGCAATCACATAGTCCTGATTGAGTTGCTCCAGCGTGAAGCTCCGGGTCATGCGCGTGATGTAGGCCATGGCGGAATAGGCGAGGATGCAGGCAGGCAGGATGATGTGGTGGACAGCGTTCCAGAACACCTCCGTATCGCCGGCCAGAAGACTATCCACCAGCAGCAGGCCGGTGCGTGGCTCGACGAGACCTTCGAGATAGACGTCTACCCGCCCCGGACTGCCGACCCATTGGAGACCCGCATAAAAGATCACGAGGCCGACGATGCCGAACCAGAAGACCGGGATCGAGTGGCCGACGAGGGAGATGACGCGCGTGAACTTGTCGATCCAGGTGTCGCGGAAGAAGGCCGCGGTCATGCCCAGCGGCACCCCGACGAGCGTCGAGAGGATGACGGCAAGCGTCGCCAGTTCGAGCGTTGCGGGAAAGGCCTGCGCCAAATCCTGCAGAACCGGGTTGCCCGTCAGGATGGCGGTTCCCAGATCGCCGTGCAGGAGCGAGGTGAGGTAAAGCCAGAACTGGTGGTAAACCGGAAGGTCGAGCCCGAGCCGTGCGCGCATGGCCTGATAGGCGGCGGGATCGGCCAGCTCCCCGACGATCGCCCCGACGGGATCGGTCGGAAGGATCCGACCGATCACGAAGGTGACGACGAGCAGGACGAACAGGCTGAGCAACAGCTGGCCGAGCCGCTTGCCAAGCTCGATGAGGGTGAACTCTTTCATGAGACGATCGCCTTCGTCACGGGGCGTCTGTCTTGGTGACGGCTTCGATGCGTGTCAGGGACCAGGGGTGGCCGCTATATCCCTTGACGCGCCCGCTGACGACAATCGGCTCGAAACGCTCGAACATCGGCAGAACCGCCGGCTTCAGCGCGATGAACTTTTCCTGGATTTGCCGGACGAGATCGAGACGCTTCGCATCGTCGCGTTCCCGGTTTGCCTGTTCGCGCAGCGCATTGAGGTCCGGAATGTCCCAGGCCGAGCGCCAGACGAAGTTGCCGGCATTGTTGGCCTCCTTGGCATTGTTCGGGTTCGACGCGAAATTGTCGAGAGAGCCTAGCGCCGTCGGCATGAAGGAGCCGGTCTGTGGAAGAAGGAGATCGAAATCGCGGGCCCGGTGAGCCGCGACGATATCCGCGCCGTTGCCCTGCTGGATCGTGACGGTGATGCCGATTTCGGCAAGACTTGCCTGGATCGCTGTCGCCATATCGACACGCGGCGTCTGGGAAATCGTCTTCAGCGTCAGCGAGAGGCCGTTGGGGTATCCGGCATCGGCGAGGAGTTTCTTGGCCTTTTCGGGCTGGAACGACCAGTCGGGATTGGCGATGGCGCCTGCCCAGTCTTCCGGTACGGGCACGTTTCTCCACCGGCCGTAGGAGCCGAGGATCGTATCGGCGATGCCTTTGTAGTTGATGCCGTAGGCGATGGCTTCGCGAACCTCGGGCTTGGCAAGAGCCTCGCGCCCGGCGTTCATCGCCAGCACATAGTATCCGCCGGTCTTCACCTGATCGATGACGAAGCCCGTCTTCGTCTCGAAGGTCCGGACGTCGGCGGCCGTCAGCGCGTTGGCGATATCGATGTCGCCGCGCTCCAGCATCAGGCGGGCGGCCTGGCTTTCGGGCACATGCCGCATGACGATGCGACGAATGGCCGGCGCGCCGGCGCGGTAATCCTTGTTGGCCTCGAGCAGGACGATGTCGTTCGGCGTCCAGCGGCGCAGGGTGTAGGGACCTGAACCGGCAGCCGTCGTGCGCAGCCATTCATTGCCGTAATCGCCGTTCTTCACGTGCTTTTCGACCTCGACGCTATCGACGACGCTCGAAACACCCATGGCGAGGCGATAGAGAAGCGCTTCGGGAATGACCTTGTCGGTCAGTTCGATGCGGAATGTCTTGTCATCGATGGCGGACACGAGTCCTTCGATGTTGTCGGCCGTGTAGCCGGCGGTCTTGTAGTTCGTCGCAGCCGACTGATCGAGCTTCAGGAGACGGACGATCGAGAAGACCACATCTTTCGCCGTCACGGGATTCCCGGAGGTGAAGGTGGCGTCGCGCAGCTTGAAGGTGATGCCCTTGTCATCGACGCTCCAGCTTTCGGCAAGCTGCGGCTTGATCTTGTAGCCGTCCGCCTGGTCCGAGAAGACGAGGCGATCATAGGTGTTGGCAAGGATCTCCTGCGTCTTCACCTCTGTTCCCTGCTGGGGATCGAGGGACAGGACCTGCGCGAGGGAGGTTCCGATGATCAACTGATCGTTCGGGGTTTCCGCAAATGCGGCCGTGGCACTGCCGACGAGAACGGCGACCGTCGTTCCCATCAGAAGCGTTGAACAAAATGGCTTCATCGAAATTCCTCCCCGGATGTCAATTAAGACGTAGCGTGATATGTCGTATGATGAATATGGCGTTTTTTAGAAAGTCGCAATAGCAAGCTGTAAAATGTGATACCCGCTTTGCAAGATAGCGGGGCGCGAGGGGACTGGACAATGAAGATCGTATCGAACCGCAGGCCGCGCCTCGCACAGGGCGTCATCGACGAATTGAACCGCCAGATCGGGATGGGCGTGCTGTCGCCGGGTTCCCAGTTGCCGACGGAACCTCAGCTGGAACGGCAATTCTCCGTCAGCCGAACGGTGGTGCGCGAAGCGATCGCCGAATTGCGCGCTGCCGGTCTGGTCACGCCGATCCAGGGCAAGGGCATGTTCGTCACGGATGCCATGAGCCGGACGTCGGTCGTTCTCACGCCCGTCGAACTGGAAAGCGTTCCGCAGACGCTCGAACTCATCGAGTTTCGAATGGGTGTTGAGGTCGAAGCCGCTGGAATCGCTGCACATAGGCGCTCTGCTTCGCAAGAGGAGGCTATTCGTCTGGCCCATCAGGAGATGGCAAAACGGGTCGATGTCGGCGAGTCGACCGTGGAACACGATTTTCTTTTCCACCGTGCCGTCGCGACCGCCACCAACAACCGGTATTTCACCGAAGCGCTCAATCGCTACGGCCAGAGATCCATCCCTCGTGGCCAGTTTCCGACGCTTCCCGATGCCAACAGCAAGACGTATCTTGCGGGTGTCCTGGCCGAGCACGAACGTGTTCTCGACGCAATTTCCGATCAGGATCCGGAACTGGCGCGGGTTGCCATGCGGGACCATCTGGTCGCAAGTCAGAAAAGATACCGGCGTCTCGCGCGATGAACCTCGCGATCTCCCTCCCTCGACAAGGCCAATAATTCATATTATGTCATACTACATCTAGGAGGGTATGACATGTATGTAGGAACGCAACTTGCGGCGCGCGATGACGATGATTACCGGGTCTGGTCGCAGCTCGGGGTCAATCATATCTGCGCAGATCCGGAAGGTCCGCTCGACAAATGGTCGCTCGATGATCTGAAGCGGCTGCGCGAGAAAGTCGAAAGTTTCGGGCTGATGCTGGACATGATCCAGCTGCCGCTGCCATCCAGCCCCATCGAAACGGCCACCTATCCCGACATCCTGCTCGCCGGTCCCAACCGCGACCGTCAGATAGATGCGATCTGCACGCTGATCGAGAATCTCGCCGCCGCCGGCATTCCGGCCGCCAAGTACAATCTGAACCTGATCGGTATTCCGCGCACCCCGGACGAGAAGGGCCGCGGCGGATCCCTGAACGCCTCCTTCCGCTGGGACAAGACCGATCAGAACGCGGCCCCGGGCCTTGCCGGCGTTCTGTCGGAAGACGAGAACTGGGAGCGCATCGACTATTTTCTGGAACGTGTCGTTCCTGTGGCCGAATCAAACCGTGTTCGCCTGGCTTGCCACCCGCACGATCCGTACACGCCCCCCGGTTACAAGGGCGTGACCCGCGTCCTCGGCACGGTCGACGGGCTCAAGAAATTCGTCACGATGCGCGAGAGCGCCTATCACGGTCTCAATTTCTGCCAGGGCACGGTCGGCGAGATGCTCGACAATCCGCGCGAAGAGATCGAGGACGTCATTCGCTGGTTCGGCAGCCGTCAGAAAATCTTCAACCTTCACTTCCGCAACATTCGCGGCCGGAAGCTTTCGTTCATGGAGACGTTTCCGGACGAGGGCGACATGGACATGGCCCGTTCGCTCAAGGTCTACAAAGAGGTCGGCTATCCCTACATGATCATGCCTGACCATGTGCCGACCATTTCCGGACGCGATCCGCAGGGCGTCGCCTTCGCCTATTGCTACGGTTATACCGCCGGGCTGCTGCAGGCGCTGGACGCTTTTGGAGCGTGATAGAGTGTCGCGCGGCCTCCTGCCAGAGGCCGCGCCGATGCGGTTCGTTATCTCGATACGGCCTGCCTGATCGACTGGGACAACCGGTTGTGAAGCCAATGCCAAACGGCTGAACTAGCCTTGGGAGTCCTCCATGTTTTCTCACCAGCGAGCCGACTTCGGCCCGGATTTCGTCTTCGGCGTTGCCATGGCCGCACATCAGATCGAGGGCGGGCAGAGCGATGGACGGGGATCGTCGATCTGGGACACGTTTGCCGCGACACCGGGCAATACCAGGAATGCAGATACCGGCGTCATCGCCTGCGACCATTACAACCGGTGGCCTGAAGATCTGGACCTGATCCGCGACGCCGGCTTCGATGCCTATCGCTTCTCCTTTGCATGGTCGCGCCTTATTCCTGACGGCGTCGGCGCCACCAATCGTGCCGGCTTCGATTTTTACGACAAGCTGATCGACGGAATGCTGGAGCGGGGGATAAAGCCGTTCGCCACCCTCTATCATTGGGATCTGCCGAGCGCCCTGCAGGATCGGGGCGGCTGGATGAACCGCGACACCGCCAAGGCCTTTGCGGATTATGCGGGCGAGGTCAGCCGGCATTTCGGCGACCGGCTGGAGAGCATTGCCACGTTCAATGAACCATGGTGCATCACCGTGCTCAGCCATTTCATGGGTGTCCATGCGCCCGGCTACAGGGATGTTCGTGGGACCGCTCGCGCTATGCATCATGTTCTGCTCGCGCACGGCTTGGGCATTTCCGCCATGCGCGATGAGAACGTCGGAAACAAGCTTGGCATCGTCGTGAACATGGAAAAGGCGGAGCCGTACAGCCAGGCGCCGGAAGACGTCGAGGCGGCCGCTCTCGGAGACGATATCTTCAACCGGTTCTTTCTCGATGGCGCCATCAAGGGGCGCTATCCCAAGCGCGTCACGGACATTCTCGAACCATACCTGCCGACCCACTGGCAGGACGACATGCAAGCGATCAGCCCGCCGCTCGACTGGATCGGGATCAACTACTACACGCGCTTTCTCTATAAGCACGATGCCAGCGTGCCGGTGTTTCCGTTCACCCAGGTGCGCGGCGACCTTGAAAAAAGCAATGTCGGCTGGGAGATCTATCCGCAGGCGCTCACCGAGTTCCTTCTGCGCGCCGCCGGCGATTATCCGGGCCTGCCGATATACGTCACCGAAAACGGTATATCGGAAACCGACGAGACGAAGCGGACCGCCTTCTTCGACAAGCATTTCTCCGCAATTCGCGAGGCTCAACGGCAGGGCGCGGACGTTCGCGGACACATCGCCTGGACGCTCATCGACAATTTCGAGTGGGCGGAAGGCTATGACCCGAAATTCGGCATCGTGGGCATGGATCCGGCTACGCGCGACCGTCAACCCAAGCAGAGCTACTTCGACTTTCAGGCTATGCTGAAAGCTGGACGCTAACCACCGGCAAGGCCTGTGTGACTTCGGTATTGTCGCAAGCGACAGGATGATCGCCCGGACGGCACCATAATCGTTTCATTCCAGCGTTGAGGATTGCCCATGCCAAGAACCAGCCTGATTTCATTTCTTTGCCTGACGATGGCCGTCGCTTCGACCGCCTCGGCGACGATCGCATCCGCCGAGACCTTCGTGTACGTCTCGGCTGCAACGGAGGGGAAGATCGACGCGTTCAGAATGGACGAGGAAAGCGGCACGCTGACGCCGCTGAGCGGTGTCGTTGCCGGCAAATCGGTCATGCCCATGACCGTCAGCCCGGACCGGACGCGCCTCTATGCCGTCGTCCGCTCCCAGCCGTTTCGCGTGTTGACCTATGCGATTGATCCTTCGAGTGGGCGTCTGACCGAAAAGGCATCGGCAGCCCTCCCGGACAGCATGCCATATGTCTCGATCGATCCATCCGGTCGGCTTTTGTTTTTTGCCTCCTATGGCGGCAACAAAATTGCCTCGCTGCCTGTCGGGCTGGAGGGTGTGGTCACTGACGGGGCGAAGCAGGTCCTTTCGACCGGGCGAAATGCACATTCCATTGTCAGCGATAAAACCGGGCAATACGTCTTTGTTACCAATCTCGGTTCTGACGTGGTGCTTCAGTACAAGCTCAATGCCGAGACAGGCTTGCTGGAACAGAACAATCCGGCTTCTGTGCAGACCAAGCCGGGGCAGGGGCCTCGGCATATTATCGTCTCGCCCGACAATCGCTCCGTCTACATCCTCACAGAGCTCAGCGGCGAGGTGATCCACTATGCTCTGGATGCGTCGACGGGAACCCTCACCGAACGCGATACCGCGAAGATCCTCCCGCCGGAATCGACGCTTGAGCCAGGCGTCGCGCCCCCGCCACCTCCGCCGTTCAGTGCGCCCTTGAAGCCGGCCGCAGTCAGCACGGCGACGCCACCGGCGCGGATCTGGGCTGCGGATATCGCAATCACTCCGGATGGCCGTTTCGTCTATGCCACGGAGCGTTCGACCAGCATCATTACCGCGTTTGCGGTAACCCCAGAGACCGGCTCGTTGACGCGGCTGAACAGCATCGGCACGGAAAAGCAACCGCGCGGCATCCGGATCGACCCTGCTGGTCGATTCCTCATCGCATCGGGCGAAAAATCCGACAAGCTTTCGGTCTACTCCATCGACAAGAAAACCGGTGCGCTGACGGAACACGGCCGCTATCCGGTGAGCGCCGGGGCGAACTGGATCGAGATTGTAGACGTTCCCTAATACGCACCCCCCTTGTCATGGACGAGGTGGATCGAGCCAGCTGTGCTTATTGCGCAAGTTCCGATCGATACCGGCTGCCAAGTTTCTTCCTGCGGGTCTCGTCAGGTGCGTCCCGCCGTCACGGATCATGAGGCCTCTTGAGCTTCTGGACGGACGCACCACATGGCTCGGTAGACAATCGACATGATCCCGACAACAGGAGTGTTCCGCATGGGCCAGATGATCAAGCTGACTGCCGCCGACGGTGTGACAATCGAGGCCTACAGGGCAGAGCCTGCGGGCAAGCCACGCGGCGGTCTGGTCGTCCTGCAGGAGATCTTCGGCGTGAATGCGCACATCAAACGGGTCGCCGACCGGTTTGCGAGAGAAGGTTACCTCGTCATCGCGCCGGCCTTGTTCGATCGCGTCGAGCCGGGCGTCGAACTTGGCTATTCCGCTGAAGAATTTCCATCCGCCGTCGCTCTCGTCCAGCGCGTCGATCATGGAAAGACCCCGCTCGACGTTGCAGCGGCCGTCTCCGCAGCGGCCGAAGGCGGCAGGGTGGGTGTCGTCGGCTACTGCTGGGGTGGGTCGCTCGCCTACAATGCAGCCTGCTCCATCGATGGCATAGCCTCGGCTGTCGGCTATTACGGCGGTAACATCGCCAAGTCGCTCGGCACCAAGCCCAAGGTGCCGGTGATCCTGCATTTCGGCGAACATGACGACCACATTCCGATGAGCGATGTGGACGCCATCAAGGCTGCGCTGCCCGATATCCCGATCTACACCTATGATGCCGGGCACGGCTTCAACTGCGACGCAAGAGCTTCGTTCGATGAGCCGAGCGCCGCGAAGGCCCTTGAGCGCACGCTGGCCTTCCTGTCGGAAACGGTCGGCTGAAAACGCCTCACGCCAGGCAGCCATGGCCTGCCCCTTCCTGAGAGAAAGCGGCCATGATCGCCTTGACCGAAATTCGCGAATTGACGATCGACCAGCCGGAGCCAGGGCAGGGGAGCACGTATCTGAGTGCCGCGAGTGGGCTCGTGTGCCTGGGTACGACGCTCTACGTCGTGGCGGATGATGCGCTGCACCTCGGCATCTTCCCGCTCACCATGCCGGAGCCCGGCCGTCTGGTCCGTTTGTTCGATGGCGTCCTGCCGGAGGAAAAGGCGGAGCGGAAGCGTCGGAAGCCCGATCTCGAAGCGCTCGTGCATCTCCCGGCTTTCGGGGCCTATCCTTACGGCGCGCTGCTTGCTCTTGGCTCCGGCTCTCGGAAGAACCGGCAGCGCGGGGTCTTTTTGGGTCTCGATGCGGGCGGAGCCGTATCCGGCGCACCGCGTGTCCTCGATCTAGCACCGTTTCTTGCGCCTTTGTCCGGGATGTTTCCCGACCTGAACATCGAAGGCGCGGTGATCGCGGGCGATGAACTTCGCTTGATACAGCGGGGGAACAAAGGCCGGCGCGACAATGCCGTTGTCCATTATTCCCTCGCACAAGCGCTTCACTGCCTTTTCGGCGAGAACGGGAGCGCGCTCTTACCCTCCGCTATCACCCGGCTCGATCTTGGCACGATCGACGGCGTGGCCCTCGGTCTGACGGATGCGACCATGCTGCCGGACGGCCGGATGGCGGTCAGCGCCGTCGCAGAGGACACCGAAGATGCCTATCGGGACGGCATGTGCGTTGGCGCCGCCATCGGCATCGTCGATGCAAGCGGGCATCTGGTTTTGCTCGAGCAACTGGAGCGGCCTTACAAGGTCGAAGGTATCACCGTCGCATCTGTCGGCGGACAGTCCGAGCTGCTGCTGGTGACGGACGCAGACGATCCGGCGATTCCAGCGCTGCTTCTGTCCATGCCGCTCTTTCGATAAGTCTTTCGTCGTCCGCATACGCACAAACGTCGTCCCTTGATTATGGTGCGCGAGGGCGCTGAATAAATGTCACGCTCTTGTCATCTCGCGGTGGCATGGGAGGACATGAACGGGAGATCATGTCGTTGCCCCGCCTGAGCTTGAGCGCCATCAGCAAGCGTTTCGATAGTCTGTGGGCGCTGAACCGTGTCTCGCTTGCCATTCCCGACACGGCTTTCCTTGCCCTTCTCGGCCCGTCCGGCTGCGGAAAGACGACGCTGCTCCGGCTGATCGCCGGCTTGGAGATACCGGATCAGGGGAAGATACTCTTCGACGATCAGGTGGTGGCCGGTGACGGAGCTTTCGTGCCTCCGGAAAAACGGGGCATCGGCATGGTGTTCCAGTCCTATGCACTCTGGCCCACCATGACCGTTCGCGGCAACGTCGAATTCGGATTGAAGGTGGCGGGCCTTGGCGCACGGGAACGAGAGCGGCGGATCGACGACGTTCTGGAGGTCGTCGGGCTACACGGTTTGAAAGACAGGCGGCCGCATGAGCTTTCAGGAGGTCAGCGGCAACGCGTGGCCTTGGCGCGGTCTCTTGCGATGCGGCCGAAACTGATCCTTCTCGATGAGCCGCTTGCCAATCTCGACGCGCATCTGCGAGAGGCGATGCTGGCCGAGTTCCGTCGTATTCACAGCCTGACCGATGCGACCTTCGTTTTCGTCACGCATGATCAGGACGAGGCGATGGCCGTGGCGACGCATGTCGCCGTCCTGGACAAAGGATGCCTGCAACAGCTGGGGACGCCTGAAGACCTCTACCATCGCCCTGCCTCGCCGATGGTGGCCCGCTTCATCGGACGCGGTAGAACGCTTCCCGTGCGTGTGGTTGGCGCTCAGGAAGGGATGAACAAGGTCATGCTGGGTGAGGAGATGCTGGAGCTGCAAGGCTCCGCTCCCGTTGGCGATGGGTGGCTCTGCCTCCATGCATCGGATCTCCAACGGGTGTCCGGTCGCGGCCATCTCAGGACGGAGCTTGTCAGTCAGGTGTTTCAGAACGGCGCGTGGCTCAGCCATTGCCTGCCGACCGAAATCGATGGCAACGTTCTTGGTTTGCCGCTGCCCGAACGCCTTGCGTCGGGCACGCCGATCAACCTCGCGATTTCCGGCGGCTGGGTCATAGAACGCGACGGCTCAACGACTACAGACAGGGTCGTTGACGTGCCTGCGAGGATGGTCCGGGCGACCTGACAGGGCAAGGCCACCGCCGGCATCGTCAGGCGCCGTCTGCGGATGTCCGCGTGCCCGGCGCATGTCACACGAAGATCAAGAAACTGTCGTCTCGCTGTCATCTGCCCGCGCTACCCGGAAACACGCTTGCAGCCCTGCAGGTACTCTGCCGTCCGGGCGGGCCCTGTCCGCCACGCGCGCCTTTCCGCGAGGTCCACATGTTCATCCGCACGCTTCTCGCCACCACAATCGCTGCTGGCCTTGCTTTCCACGCACAAGCCGAGGAGACGATCACTGTCTACACCTCGCAACCGCAGGACCAGATGACCGAGGTCGTCAAGGCATTCAACGCGGAGCATCCCGATATCAAGGTCGAACTCTTCCGGTCGGGCACGACGGAGATCATGGCCAAGTTGCAGGCTGAATATGCAGCCGGCAAGAGCCCGGCAGACGTTGTCCTGATCGCCGATACGGTTGCCATGACGCAGCTGAAGAACGATGACCGTCTGCTCGCCATCCCCGATGCGCCGGTGACGGGCATCGATCCCGCTTTCATCGACACCGACAAGACCTACTTCGGCACCAAGGTCATCACCACCGGCATCGTCTACAACACGGACCTCGTGAAGACGGCGCCGAAGAGCTGGAACGACCTGCTGGCCACCGACGTCGCGAAGAGCCTGATCATGCCGAGCCCGCTCTATTCCGGCGCTGCCGTGATTCATGTGGGCACGATGACGCAACAGCCGCAATTCGGCTGGGGCTACTACGAAAAGCTTGCTAAGGCGGGCGCGGTTGCCGGGCAGGGCAATGGCACCGTGATCGAAGCCGTCGCCCGTGGCGAGAAAGCCTATGGCATCATCATCGAATACATGGCCCTAAACGCCAAGAAGAAGGGATCGCCTGTCGATTTCGTGTTCCCGAGCGAGGGAGTGAGCTCGATCACGCAGCCGGTCGCCGTCCTGAAGGCATCCGACACGGTGGAAGCCGCCAAGACTTTTGTCGCCTGGCAGCTTTCCAAGACGGCTCAGGAACAGGCAAGCGCGCAAGGCTATTTCCCGGTTGTGCCGGGCATAACCCAGCCGAAGGGGTATCCTGCTCTCGACACGTTGAAGATCCTGCCGGCCGATAGCGCCGCCATGCTCAAGGCGGACGCCGAGAGCAAGGAGACATTTGCCGAACTCTTCGGCGGCTGATCCGCTCGATGATCCGTCCGAGGCCAACGGGAGGCGAGCGCATGCTCGTCTCCCTTCTCGTCGTCTACGTTGCCATCACGACGCTCTGGCCTCTCGCGCGGCTCTTTGCCAATGCCTTGCAGCCGGGAGAAGACGGCGCGTGGCTGGGATTGATGCTGACGACGCTCTCCAGCCGCTCGACGCTGCGCGCCCTGTCCGGCACCCTGCAGACGTCGGTCCTATCCGTTGTCATCTCGACCCTGCTCGGCGTTATCCTCGCCTTTGCCGTCAGCCTTTTGAAGCTGCGGGCGCGATCGGCCCTGACCTTCCTCATCCTGATGCCGCTGATCGTTCCATCGCAAACGATGGCGCTCGCCTGGATCGAGCTTCTGGGAGCGCAGTCGCCGATCCTGAAGCCGCTTGGGCTGGCACCGCCGCCGGGCGCCGCCAATCCGCTGTACTCGACAGGCGGTATCGCACTTGTGATGGGGATCGAGCATATGCCGCTCGTCTTCATTGCGGTACGCGCGGCGCTCAGGGCGTTGCCGGCGGATCTGGTCGAGGCAGCCCGCATCATCGGCATTCCAGCAGGCCGGATTGGTCGTAATATCGTGCTGCCGATCGTCATGCCGGCGGTACTGGCTGGCAGTCTGATCGCGTTTACCGCCGCTATCGGCAATTTCGGGGTGCCGGCCCTGCTTGGCATTCCCGGTCGAATTCCCGTGTTGACGACGCAAATCTATCAGCGTCTGAATGGCTTCGGCCCGGCCGCCGCCGGTCAGGTGGCGACGCTGGCCCTTATCCTGACGCTGATGGCAGCGCTTGCCATTTTCTCGCGCAATCTCGTTACGAAACGTTTTGCCGTTCCGCTTCCGGCAGGCGCGCCTTTCGTGCCAAACCGGGCGGCGCCCGCTATCGAGGTCCTGCTCTGGCTGGCGGTGCTCGCGCTGTCGCTGGTACCGCTTGCAGCCCTCGCGATGACGGCGCTTCTGCCAGCCGTCGGTGTCCCCTTTGGCGCGGACACCGTCAGCCTCGACCAGTTCCGTGCCGTGCTCGGCAACGATGCCGTACGGCGCGCTTTTGCCAATTCACTCCTGCTCTCCTGTGTGACCGCTCTTCTCTGCGGGCTCGTCTCCGTTCCTTTCGCCTTTCTCTGCATCCGCCGGACAAATCCCGTGCTGAAAATTCTCGACACGGCGATCGAGGTGCCCTGGGTTGTCCCTGGCACGGTCGTAGGGCTGGGCATGATCCTCGCGTTCCTCAGACCTCTGCCGCTGATCGGCGTTTCGATCTATGGAACGATGACCATTCTGGTCGTTGCCTATCTCGCGCGCTTCCTGCCGCTGGTCCTCAGACCGATCGTCGCAGCTGCGCAGTCGGCCGACCCCTCGCTCGACGAGGCGGCGCGCGTCGCAGGTGCGGGGCTCGCTCGTCGCATCCTGTCGGTCTTCTTCCCCGGCGTTCTGCCGGCGGCGGTGGCGGGTGCTGTCGTCATCGTCATGACGGCGCTCAACGAGTTGACGGTCTCGTCCCTCCTCTGGTCCTCCGGCAACGAAACGATCGGCGTCATGGTCTTCGCCCTGCAATACGAAGGCAATTCCACAGCGGCCGCGGCGGTGGCACTTCTGTCCATGCTTCTGGTATTGGTTCTGGTCGTCATCGTTTCAGCCCTTGGAGGATGGCTGCCAAAGAGAACGCTTCCCTGGGGCGAGTAGATAAATTTGGAGACCGGCCGCCTTCTTCCGCTTCCAGCGTCAGGCCACCTTGCCAGATACTGTGTTGTGCTGACCGGATAATCGGTCTCCTCATGTAGAGAGCATATCCACATTCCGTAGGACTGTGATGAACGCCGGGTTGCTCGAAACCATCCCAAAAATCGGGTTAGCTAACAAAAACTATCAAGTTTTACTCCCGGAAGCGGCAGCGTTTCTGGGGACGCAGCAAACGTATCGTGCCATCGGTAAGACTAAAACTAAATTTTAATCATCTTCATTTATATTCATACATTATCCGGTCTAAAATAGCTTGACGGGATGCAAAGATCTGGGGGCGGCAGAGGTCATGTTCAAGAAGTACGATATTTCGAAGATGCAGCAGCAATCGATGAAGTCGATTACGGCGAACATCATGATCGCGGATGTGGACCTCAACATCCGTTATATGAACGACGCCGTCATGGACTTGCTCAAGGAGGCCGGGCCGGACCTGAAGAAGGAGCTGCCACGGTTCGATTTCGACAAGTTGATCGGCAGCAATATCGATATTTTCCACAAGAACCCGTCTCACCAGCGCAACATGCTTGCGGCCCTCAAGACGCAGCATCGCGCGACGATCTGGATCGGCCAGCGAGCGTTCGACTTGATTGTCACGCCGCTCCTGAACGGCGCGAAGACGACAGGCTTCGTCGTCGAGTGGGGCAACGCCAAAGAACGTCTTCAGAATCTGGACTACCAGGCGCAGATGGTCGCCATCAGCCGTTCCCAGGGCATCATCGAGTTTACCACTCAGGGAGAGATCGTCTCGGCGAACGCCAATTTTCTGAACGCCCTCAATTACAGCATGGATGAGATCAAGGGACGTTCGCACAGCATGCTGGTGGAGCCCTGTTACGCGCAATCGCCGGAATACAAGGCCTTCTGGGATGCGCTGCGGCGAGGCGAGGTGCAGGCTGCCGAGTTCACCCGCTATGGCAAGAACGGCAAGACCATTTTTATCAACGCGTCCTATAATCCGATCCTGGATGCGAAGGGCAAGGTAACCAAGATCGTCAAATTCGCGACGGATGTGACCGAACGCGTGGAAGCCGTCAGTGCCATCCGCGAGGCCCTGACCAAACTTGCGGACGGAGATCTCTCGTTCAGCCTCGATAAGCCGTTCGCATCCGATTTCGAGAGCCTCCGCAGCACGATGAACGTCGCTCTGAGCCAGATGCGGAACACGCTTGGGGCCGTTGCCCGATCGACTGCACAGATCGACACGGGAACGCGGGAAATCAGCCGCAGCGCCGAGGATCTGTCGAGGCGCACGGAGCAGCAGGCAGCCTCTCTCGAAGAAACGGCGGCAGCGCTCGATGAGATCACGGTCAATGTCTCCAACGCCGCCAAACGTGCGGAAGAGGCGCGTCGTTCCGCCTCGACAGCCAGCGAGAATGCCGAACGCTCGGGCAATGTCGTCGCCGATGCGGTCGGCGCCATGTCTCGCATCGAGGCATCCTCCAACCAGATTTCCAACATCATCGGTGTTATCGACGAGATTGCGTTTCAGACCAACCTTCTCGCTTTGAATGCGGGCGTCGAAGCCGCGCGTGCGGGCGAAGCAGGCAAGGGATTTGCCGTCGTCGCCCAAGAGGTGCGCGAACTTGCTCAGAGGTCCGCGCAGGCGGCCAAGGAGATCAAGGAGCTTATCCGCAACTCCTCGAACGAGGTCAGCACCGGCGTCAAACTGGTAAGCGAGACCGGGGAAGCATTGCAGACCATCCGCGGCAACATCGTTGTGGTCAACGAACATATGGAGGCCATTACCAGCTCCGCGCGCGAGCAGGCGACGGGTCTCTCCGAGGTGAACGCCGCCGTCAACCAGATGGACCAGGTAACACAGCAGAACGCGGCTATGGTCGAGGAAACGAATGCGGCCAGCGCCACATTGGCGCAGGAGACCGCCACGCTGCGAGACCTGATCCAGCATTTCGAACTCGGACAGGATGCGACGAGGACGTCCCTCTCTTCGTCACAGTCTGCCTCGTCCTATCAGCGCACGGAGGCTCCGGCGCGGCGGGTGGCGATGCGGTAGCCAAATCGACGCGGTTCCGATTTTCTCGCGACCGCGCCGATCATGAAGACGAGTCCGCTGAAGGGCCTCATGGTGTCCGGTCTTGCACGCCTCCGTTCGGAAAGCGCTCCGAGGGGTGCAGGACCGAAGCCGCTTCTCGGATCGTCTGCAACAGGATCGAAAGAGGCAAGGACGCTATCGCGTCGGCGCGCATCGTCAGACCCACGGGTCCGCGCGTCTCGCGGGTGTCGATCGGGAGCTTTGCCAGCAGCCCGTTCTCGATGTCGTTGGCGACCACGCCTTCGGAGATGATCCAGACGGCATCGCTCATCTGGATGAACGCCCGCCCGAAAGCGTCCGAGACGGTCTCGACCTGGTCGGGAAGGTGTCCCGTCCCGTTTGCGATGAGGAGATTATCGACAAAGGGGCGGATGATCGCGGTCCGCGTGGGCATCAGGATCGTGTAATCGCTGAGACGGGAAAGCGGCGATCCCTTGTGGGACAGCAGCGGATGTCCGGCCCGGACGGCGAAGACGACCTGCTCGGAATAGAGATGCTCGAAGGTAAATCCGGTCATCTTCTCGGCTGCCGCCAGACGTCCGATCACCAGTTCCAGATCGCCGACACGAAGCTGCTCGAGAAGCACGGCATTTTCGCCTGTGACAATCTTGACGCGGCTCCAGGTCTTCTCGTTCATGAAGAGCTGCATCGCGCGCGGCATGATATGGGTCGATACCGTGGGCAGGGCGCCGATGCGGATCATCGGGGCTTCGCCGGAGCGTTCACGGGAGACGGAGTCAATGCCTTGCCGCAGGGCCGTCAACGCCGCTCCGGCATGCCGGAGGAAGACCTCGCCGTGCCGCGTGATGCGGATACCGCGTCCCTCGCGCTCGATCACGGCAACGCCGAGGATCTGTTCGAGTTCGCGGATGGTCTTGGTCACGGCCGGCTGGGTGATGTGCAGGCCGGTCGCCGCCTTCACCACGCTTTTCTGTCGGGCGACCTCGACGAATGTCTGCAGGTGGCGAACCTTGATGCCGGATTCATTCATGGACGCATAACTCATTGGTTATCGATCCCATCTGAATTATCATTTTACAGATGCGGAGCAAGGCACCATTCTGAACCTGGGAGGTGCCTATGCGATTTATGAACGTCAACGATGTAACGATCCACCACGAGGTCGTCGGCGATCCCGCGACGAAACCCGTGCTCGTCTTCATCAATTCGCTCGGCACCGATTTCCGCATCTGGAACGACGTCACGGATCGTCTGAAAGATGCGTTCGCCGTACTCCTCTACGACATGCGGGGACATGGACTTTCGGGCAACGGTGGCGGGGCCGCGACCATCGAGGATCATGCAGCCGACCTGTCCGGCCTTCTCGATCGTCTCTCCATCACGCGCACCGTCATCTGCGGCCTGTCCGTCGGTGGGCTGGTTGCGCAGGCGCTTTACCAGCGCCGCCCGGATCTGGTTCGGGCGCTTATACTCTGCGCAACCGCCCACAAGATCGGCACGCCCGATATGTGGAACGCGCGGATCCAGGCCGTCGCGGAGGGCGGGATCGAGAGTATCCTTGATGCCGTCATGGAGCGCTGGTTCACGCCTGCCTTCCGAAATCCGGAAAACGCCGCCTATGCCGGCTATCGCGCCATGCTGGCCCGCCAACCGGCGGCAGGTTACGTGGCCGCCTGCGCGGCGATCCGTGATGCGGATTACACCGATGCTGCCGCCGGCATCGCGGTGCCCACGATCTGCATCGTCGGCGATCAGGATGGCTCCACGCCGCCGGACCTCGTGCGCCTTACGTCAAACCTGATCCAGGGTGCCCGGTTCGAGATCATCGCCGATGCCGGGCATATCCCCTGTGTCGAGCAGCCGGACGCATTGTGCGAAATCCTACGCTCTTTCCTCCATTCTCTCGATCAAAAGGCCTGATGATGTCCGCAACGAATTCGGAGCGATACCGGCAGGGCATGGCCACGCGCCGCGCGGTGCTGGGAGACGCGCATGTCGACCGTGCAGAGGCCGCGGCCACGGAGATGGACCGGCCGTTTCAGGCCCTCATTACGGAGGCGGCATGGGGCCATGTCTGGTCGCGCGATACGCTGACGAAGCGGGAACGATCGATTGTTACCATCGCGCTGCTGGCCGCGCTCGGTCAGGACGAGGAGGTCGCCATGCATATCCGGGCAACCCTGAACACCGGTGCATCGCGTGAGGATATCGGCGAGGCGCTGTTGCATGTCGCGATCTATGCCGGCGTACCCGCCGCCAACCACGCCATCAAGATTGCCAAGCGCACGTATGCCGAAATGGATGCAGAAGCGGCGCATGCGGAAAGAGGATAAGATGCCGATGCCATCTCGTGAGGAGCCGGAAACCGGCGCTTTCTTCGGACGTGACCGGACATGGCACGCTCCGGCGCTGACCCCGGGCTACAAGACATCCGTGCTGCGCTCGCCGCAGCGGGCGCTTCTGTCGCTTGATGGGACGCTGTCGGAAACGACCGGGCCTGTCTTCGGCCACGGGATCATCGGAGAGCAGGACAACGATCTCATCCATAATTTCGCAAAACCCGGCGAAAGCGCGATCGGCGAGCGGATCGTGGTGCACGGCCGCGTGCTGGATGAACGCGGCAAGCCGGTGCGCGGCGCTCTGCTCGAGTTCTGGCAGGCCAATGCCGGGGGGCGCTACAGGCACAAGAAGGAAACCTATCTCGCGGCTCTCGATCCCAATTTCGGTGGTTGCGGCCGCACGATCTGCGACGATGACGGATATTATGCCTTTCGCACGGTCAGGCCCGGCGCCTATCCCTGGCCGAATGGCGTCAACGACTGGCGCCCGGCGCATATCCATTTTTCCGTGTTCGGTCATGGCTTTGCGCAGCGGCTGATCACGCAGATGTATTTCGAGGGCGATCCGATGATCTGGAAATGTCCGATCGTCAACACCATCCCCGACAGGGCCGCCGTCGAGCAGCTGATCGCGCCGCTCGACTGGAACAACACGATCCCCATGGATGCGCGGGCGTATCGCTTCGATATCATCCTGCGGGGCCGCCGCTCTACACTGTTCGAAAACCGGCTGGAGGGAAACTGATGCTTCGGTCACGCGATGTGCTGAGGGAAACGCCCTCTCAGACGGCCGGCCCCTACGTCCATATCGGCCTCATGCCCAACAGCTGCGGTATCGAGGGGGTTTATGCGGGCGATCTCGGAACGACGATGGTCAACGAAAAGACGCTCGGCGAGCGGATCACCGTCAGCGGTCGCATCTTCGACGGAGCGGACGCGCCAGTGCGCGATGCCATCGTGGAGATCTGGCAGGCCGACAGTGCGGGGCTTTATAACAGTCCAGGTGAACGACGGGGGACCGCAGACCCGAACTTCACCGGATGGGGACGCAGCGCAACGTCCTCGGAAGACGGCGTCTTCCGTTTCGAAACGATCAAGCCCGGTCGCGTGCCCTTCAAGGACGGACGCCTGATGGCGCCGCATCTGACGGTGTGGATCGTGGCGCGTGGGATCAATATCGGCCTGCACACACGGCTCTATTTCCCGGAGGACGCAGAGGCGAATGCGGCCGATCCGCTTCTGCTTCGGATCGAACATAGGGCTCGTGTCGAGACGATGATCGCGAAGCGGAGCGGTAACGACTATATTTTCGATATCCACCTGCAAGGGTCGTCGGAGACGGTGTTCCTCGATATCTGATGACGAGCATACGCCGGAGATATCGTATGCCTGTTGTTTGCATAGCGACAGGATGCGTCTTCGGGAACCTGGGGAAAGCTGACACATGAGCATCGCCGCCTTCGACCATCCCCTCCTTTCCGGTCTTCTCGGCGATGACGAGGTCGGGGCTCTGCTCTCGGTCGAGGCGGACATCCGGGCAATGCTGGCTTTCGAAGCTGCGTTGGTACGGGCGCAGGCGGGGCGGGGGCTCGTGCCGCTTGTTGCCGCTCGGAGGATCGGCGAGATCTGCGGGACCTTCAACCCGGATATCGTCCGGCTGAAGCAGGCGACGGCGACCGACGGCGTCGTCGTTCCCGAACTCGTGCGGCAGCTTCGCGAGGCGGTTGGTGGTGAAGCGGCAGCTCATGTGCATGTCGGCGCGACGAGCCAAGATGTCATCGACAGCAGCTTGGTCTTTCGCCTGAAAGCTGCTTTCTCGATATTCGTCAACCGCTTGGATGGTCTTGTTCGCAAACTTCATGTTCTGGACGAAGCTTACGGCCACCGGGCATTCATGGGCCGTACCCGAATGCAGGCGGCGATCCCGATGACGGTTTCCGATCGTTTGCACAGTTGGCGTACGCCCTTCGCACACGCGAGGGACAGACTGGCGTGCCAAGTCTTTCCGCTCCAGTTCGGAGGTGCTGCGGGCACGCTGGAAAAGCTGGGTACGGAAGCGGAGGCCGTGCGTGCCTTGATCGCGCAGGAGATGGGGCTGACAGACACGCTGCAATGGCAGAGCCAGCGCGGATATATCGCCGATATCGGTCATCTCCTGTCCCTCGTGACAGGGGCCGCCGGAAAGATGGGACAGGACATTGCCCTGCTTGCGCAGGGCGGCGACGAGATCGCTCTTTCCGGTGGCGGCACATCCTCTGCCATGCCGCACAAGCAGAACCCGATTGCCGCGGAAACGCTGGTCGCGCTCGCCCGGTTCAATGCGGTTCAGGTCTCCGCCCTTCACCAGTCTCTGGTGCATGAGCAGGAGCGCTCCGGCGCTGCCTGGACACTCGAATGGCTGGTCCTTCCCCAGATCGTCATGGCAACGGCGGCATCGCTGCGTCTGTCGCTTCAGACGCTGGACTCGATCGCTCATCTTGGAGCGAAAACGTAATATGCGCTATTGAACGATGCGTTCGGATGCGGCCCGCTGCAACGCCGACACGGTGTTGGAACGCGCTTCGTCGAACATCCTTTGCTGCTTTGCTCGGAAGGTCCGGGCGGTTGGCCCTAAACCGTGACCCACCGACGCTCCCGATAGGATTGCGCCATTGCGTGCACACTTCGTTCTATTTGCAGACCATCTTCGAAGGTAACGGCGGTAGACGGGTTGCCGGCGATGGCGTTGATGAGCTGGTGGCACTCGATAATCTTGAGGTCGTTGAAGCCAAGGCCATGGCCGGGAGCGGGGATGAAGCGGTCGTAGGGCGCATGGATCGGGGCTGTGAGAACACGAGCGAAGCCGCGCGTCGCTTCCGGGCCACTGGTCGTATAGAGTTCGAATTCGTTCATGCGCTCCTGATCGTAGAGGATCGATCCCTTGGACCCGAAGATCTGAAGCGCGATCCGGCCCTTCCGGCCCCAGGCTGAGCGATTGGCCATCAGCACGGCAGAGATGTTGCCTTCGAGTTTGAGGAGCACGCTCGCGATGTCGTGGTTCTCGACCTCGCGGCGCGTGCCATCTTTGGCAGGACGGTCGGCATACGGCTTGCCGAGGTCGGCAATGACCTCCTGCACATGGCCGAAGAGATGCCAGAGCAGCGATAGAGGATGAACGGCGAAATCGTCGAGAGCGCCATAGCCGGATGCAGCCTCGCTCTTCCAGTAGAAGAGCGCTTCCGGGTCGGCCATGAAATCCTCGTCCATCTCGACGCGAACATGGTTCACCGCGCCGATCGCCCCATCCTCGATCAGGCGGCGGATCTGGGCGATGGCGGGGTTCTGGATGTAATTGTAGCCGAGAATGGCGGTCTTGCCCGATTTGCGGGCAGCCGTCAGCATGGCTTCGGCGTCGGCAAGGGCGGGAGCCATCGGCTTTTCGCACCAGACATGTTTGCCCGCTTCGAGCGCCGCGATTGCCATCTCCGGGTGGAATGCATTGGGCGTCGTGATCGAGATGACATCGACGTCGGGATCGGCCAGAAGGTCGCGCCAGTTCCCGGTGGATTTGCGGAAACCGAATGCGCTGGCGCGGCTTGCCGCCATGTCGGCATTGGCCTCGGCAAGGTAGACGACCTGGGGAGAAGGCACGTCTCCGAAGATCTGCCGAACGCCGTTCCACGCAAGCGCGTGGCACTTCCCCATGTATCCTGTTCCGATCAGGCCGACACCTAAAGCTTTCATATTTGTCTCCCGATCAGTTTATTCGCAGTCGTGGTGATGATTGTTGGGAAGCTGGTTGCGGACAAGCGCCGCGCAGCCTTTATCGGAACGGTTGGGCGTGGCGTATCATTCTTTGGAACGTCTATTCTGGCGGTATACATTGATCGCGATGGCGGTAACGAAGATAGGTTCATTGATTCATCCTGGTAGCAGCTCGGACCGTGAAAAAGGTAGAGCCCGACGTCAAGGAATCAGGGATGAGCAGTTAACGTCACAAACATACTATATAAGGCTTTCTTGGAATTTTCATTCCATTATTTGTGCTGCCCGTCAAATCGAATCTTTCGACTTTCTGCCGGATGACAGCGAAGGAGGGTGGATTGGCGGCATCGCCATGGTCGTAGTTCGCCGCCAACCTGTTCTGAAGAACGAGACGTCCTACCTATCCGAACCGGCATCCCGGCGGCGCAGCACCATGCCGGCGTGGTAGAGAACGCCATCGACGAAGTCGCCATCGGCAGTGAAGCCCGTGTCGTCTCTATAATCGATGTGCGTACCGGTCAGGACGTATCGTCCCTGATAGGCACTCTCGCGTTTGCCCCGGGCTTCGTCATATCGGCCGTTCGGCAGCAGCCGATGGCGAATGTGGCCGTCCTCCGTTTGCCAAAGGCCGACATAGGGGTGGCTCTCGTGTTCCATTGCTCTGGCCTTCCTTAGTTGGGCGAGCGCGTCGGGCGGACGACGATCTCGTTGATGTCGACATCCTCTGGCTGCTCGATTGCGAAGCGAACGGCTCGGCCGATGGCGTCCGGGGTCAGGGCAACGGCTCGATAGGCCTTCATGGCATCCACGGCGACAGGATCGGTAATCGTTCCCGCCAGTTCGCTTTCCACGACGCCCGGATGGATGCAGGTGACGCGGAGATTGTCGTGCTCCTGCCGCAGCCCGTCCGAAATCGCCCTCACAGCAAATTTGGTGGCGCAGTAGACGGCTGCGGTGGGCGATACGCTCAGGGCGCCGATCGAGGCGATGTTGATGATGTGGCCCGAACCCCGCGTCGCCATTTCCGGCAGGACGGCGGCGACGCCGTAGAGAACGCCCTTGATGTTGACATCGATCATGCGATCCCACTCGTCTACCTTCAGCGACGCCATCAGCGAGAGCGGCATGATGCCGGCATTGTTGACGATGACATCGACGCGACCGAAAGCCTCGCGCGCTGCATCGGCGAAGGCTGCCACATCGGCACGGTCGGTAACGTCGAGGGACCGGGTCATGACGGTCGCGCCTTCTGCGCGAAGCTCTTCGGCAAGGCTCTCCAACCGGTCGAGACGCCGGGCGCCGAGAGCGAGGGTTGCGCCCGTCCTGGCAAGCTCACGTGCAATGCCGGCGCCGATGCCACTGGATGCGCCAGTGATAAGAACGATCTTTTCCATTTGTCTGCCTTTCCTGTTGCAGGTTTGGATGCGTTCAATATACGGCTGCTGAATTGTATCGATAAGCCGCTCATTCATTTCCTCACCCGTTAGGATAGCTAACCAATGAACCTGGACCTGAATGCCCTCGCGCTCTTTGTTATCGTCGCCGAAGAGCGAAGTTTCCGTGCGGCCGCAGACCGCATCGGCGTTACCCGGTCGGCAGTGAGCCAAACGATAAGCAAGCTCGAGGCGACACTCGGGATCGCTCTGGTGACGCGAACGACGCGGAGCGTGACGCTGACGGAAGCGGGCGAGGATCTTTATCGACGTTCTGCATCGCCGGTGGCGGACATGCGTGCCGCCGCGGAGAATGCCGGCAACATGGCCGGCCCTGCACGTGGGCAGTTGCGCCTCGCGGTCTCCTCCATAGCCGAAAGCTTTCTCAGCGGACCTTTGCTCGCAGATTTCGCGCAGGCCCATCCGCAGGTGAAATTGCATGTCACCGTGACGGACGAGGAGTTCGATATCGTGGCGGAAGGCTATGACGCAGGCGTAAGGCTGGGCGAGGTCATCGCGCAGGACATGATCGCGGTGCCGGTATCCGCCGACCAGCGACAGCTTCCTTTTGCGTCACCGGATTATCTGCGCGCAAACGGTGCGCCGAGACATCCGCGCGAGCTGGCCGAGAGACGCTGTATCGGCTGGCGCCCGGGGCTGAGCGTTGCGCCCTATCGGTGGGAATTCGAGGAAAACGGAAAGGCTTTCTCGGTAGCGGTCGATGATGCCATCACTTCGACGGACATGGCGCTGATGATCCGACTGGCTATGGCCGGCGCAGGCATCACGTTCGGTCTTGAGGAAAGCTTTCGCCTGCCGGTCGCGCGCGGCGAACTGGTGCCGTTGCTGGAAGACTTCTGCCCACGCTTTCCGGGCTTCTATCTCTATTATCCGAACCGACGCAACATGGCGCCAAAGCTCAGGGCCCTCATCGATCATCTCAAGCGCTGACGAGGATCGGCCTGCTGCCTCACATGCAGAAGAGGCGGCACTTTTCGGTGCCGCCTCTTCTATCTTCAGAGAACGTTTGTACGGATCAGTTTGCGGACCGGAGCTGCAGTCGCGATACGCCGGCAGCGACATTCAGGCCGGTGCCCGCCTGCGTGCTAAGCGGCTGGAGGCCAAAGTTCCTGGCATTGCCGCCAACAAGCGCGTTTGCGCCGAGGCCAAGGCCCACCGCAGCACTGGCGGAAGCGCCGACATATGTGCCCGCGAGGCTGCCCTCACCGATCGTCGTCGGGACCGTGTTGACGACGATCCAGCTGAGGTAGGATTTCCCCGTCACGCCGACATCGATGCCGAGCTTGCCGATGGTCCCGGTATAGCGCTCGGTCTTTCCGCCGCGTTGCCTGAACGTGCAGTCCACAGCTTTGCTCGACCCGATCAGCAGGCCGATGCCCCCGGCAACCTCACAGGACAGCGTGCCCAGCCGCTCGCGGGGCTCGTCAGCAACCTGCTGCCGTGCATGATGCTTCCTCGACGGCGTCATGTCGGCTGCCGATGCGGTGGTGCCAAGTGCAAGGACTGCAGCCAGAGCAAGCGTGATGGTCTTCTTCATAAGGATACTCCAAACGTTTATATGTTGTTCGGTGCGTTCCGCTCGACGTGCGCGTATTCAGCAAGGTGCAACGGGCGGAACGATCTCGACGTCGCTGATAACCCGGCGTGGCGAGAGATCGGCGGCGATGCCGATGGCCATCTCGATCGCCTCGCTGCTCGGGGCCGTCCCGGAGAGCAGGACGTGATCGTCCGTCACCGAAACGTCGATCCGGCAATCTTCCAGTCCGTAGGTGTAGGCAAGCACGCAAGCGATCGTTGCTTCCGTCGACCCCAGATCAGGTGTGAGGACGGTATTTGAAAGCACGGGAAACAACATGATGGCTCTGCCTCCAGGTCGGGTTCTCAAGGGGTTTCTCTTGCCAGCGTCCAGCATCCCGTGGTCGAGAGCTGGAAGCTGTCTGTGCCTATTTCAGAACGCTCTTGATGGCGTCCTTACCCTTGCCGATCGCGCCTTGCGCTTCGCCTTCCGCCTTGTCGATCTTGCCTTCTGCTTCGAGACGCTCGTTGCCGACCAGTTTGCCGATAGCCTCCTTCACGGTGCCCTTCACTTCTTTTGCTCCACCTTCGATACGGTTCTTGTCCATTCCGGTTCTCCTTCAACACAGGTTCAAATGGCAGCGACCGTTTCGCTGTCATGAGACGGGAGATAAGCAGAATGGCTGATGTATTTCAGATCGGAAACTACCAGTCAGCCTAGTAGCAAATGACCTTTTTTCAGGTCTTCGCAGGCTTTGTGCTGTTTTTCTGCCGCGGCGGCTGTTTGCTCAGCTTTGCATCCGGCAGGCCGGTAAAGCCGCGTTCCCGCGCCCAGATGACCGCGGCGGCGCGGCGGTTGACGCCGATCTTTCCGTAAAGCGAGGCGACGTGGTTGCGGATCGTGTTCTTGGAAAGATGGAGGGTATCGCTCATATCCGCATCGCTCTGCCCGCTGCAGATCAGGCCAAGGATTTCCCGCTCACGGTCGCTCAGGGCTACGAGCTGTGCCGTCGGAGCCGCGGTCGAGGTTTGCTTCAACGTCGCGAGACGATCGACGATCGAGCGGCTGAGCCAGGAGGTGTCGGCCATCACGCTCTCGATCGCCTCCACCAGTTGCGCCTCGCTTCGCCGACGCTCGGTCACGTCCTGCAGGGCCCAGATGACGCATTGCTCGTCGTTGATCTCGACACGCTCGGCGGACACGAGGCACTCGGCGAAAGCACCGTCCTTTTGCTTCATCCGCATCGGCTCGTCGCGCACGAAAGTGTTGTCGCGTAGCTTCTGCTCAAGTCCTTTGCGGGCAGCGATATCGTCCCACAGGTGCAACTCGCCCGCCGTCCGGCCGACGACGTCCGGCAGGCCGTAGCCGGAGATCTGCAAGAACGCATCGTTCGCCTCGGTGAAGACGAAATCGTCCAGCCGCGAGATGGCGGCGGGTGCCGGCGAAAGACGGAAGGACTTCGAGAAGCGTTCCTCGCTCTGCCGGAGCGCGTTCTGCGCTTTTCGACGCGCATCCAGATCGGCGAAGGTGAAGAGCATGCAAGGTTCTTCTACGACGGCTATCGGCTCCCCGGCCACGATCACCAGACGATCACCGCCGGCGGGCAGGGGAACCAGCGCCTCGCGATGACGAATGACGCGGCCCTCGCCAAGCTTCGCCAAGGCATCCTCGCCGCTTTCGCAATGGGAGAAGAGACCGATGGCCTCCACGGTCCGCCCTATGATGTCTTCCTTCATGAAACCCGTCATCTCAAGGAATCCCTGATTGACGCGGATGAACCGTTGATCGTCCAGCCGACAGATAAGACCGGGGGCAGGATTGGCATTGAAGGAGCGCTCGAACCGCTCCTCGGCTTCGAAGCGGGGCGTCTCATCGCGAAGGACCAGCGCCAGAACCTCGTCGCCTTTGGCCTTGCCGGAGATCCTCATGCTCCGGCTCGTATGCACCCAGACCGTATCCAGGTCCGTTGCCGGCGAGATTTCGACCGTGACGTCCTCGACCGTTTCTCCCGCCAGAAGACGCTCGATCGGATACTGCCCTTCTTCGAGCGGATGGTTGTTGCGATAGCGCAGCGTGAAGGCCCGCCTATATCCCTTCACATCACCGCCGAGTTCCTCGATCGACTCCACACGATGCATTGCGATTGCCGCTTCATTCGCCCAGATGATGCGGGCCTGACTGTCGAGGAATATCACCCCCTCGCTGAGCCCACCGAGGAGTTCCTGCAGGGTGGCGCGGTCGAGGGGCGGCGCTTCCAGGGCTTCGGGCATGTTCTGTTCCATCGTGTGCGCTGGGGTTGGCGGTGGTGCGGAACCACAGCAGGAAAATCACGGATATCGGGAGCGAGCGAACATTGCGGTCGCAACGATCCCCGCAACCAGAACGGCAACTGCAATGAGAAGGTGGATGTGCAGGCGCAGATGTCCGAACACCATCTCGACGGCGTTCCCGAAAAGATATCCGACGGCGGTGATGACCATGGCCCAGAGACAGGCCGCAAGTCCGTTCAGGACGAGGAAGCGGAGTGCGGAAATGCCCGTACGACTGATCAGCAGCGGGCTGATGATGCGCATGCCGTATATGAAGCGGAAAGCGAGAACGAAGCCGACCGGGTAGCGCTCCAGCAGGTCGGTCGCACGGCGCATGGCCGTCGTCGCCTCAAGCCGTTCCACGAACCGCAAGCGCCCAGCATGGCGGCCGATGAAGAAAAAGAGCTGGTCCGCAATGAACGAACCGAAAGCCGCAGCGGCCGCCACCTGCCAATAGACGAGAAGACGGCGATGGGCGAGGACGCCGCCGAGAAAAGCGACCGCCTCGCCCTCCACCCCGGCCCCGACGAGAACGGCCCATATGCCGAATTCGGAGATCAGCGCTTCCAAGGACGGGCTTCCGATCCGAACACCGAAGCGCCGCCTGAAATCCACGCCATCCGTCACTCTCCATCAACGATCGCTTTTGGACATAGTCCTCAGGATCGCTATTTGAAGAGCCGACGACGCCGCTGCGACTGCAAACGAGAATTCGTTCCGCATCGACAGTTCAGAGAGGGCCGTGATCGGAAGAAAGCCCTCAGACGCGTTCGAACGCCATCGCAATACCTTGGCCAACGCCGATGCACATGGCAGCGAGAGCGTGGCGGCCCGTGCCGAGGGACAATTCGAGGGCTGCGGTTCCGGCAATGCGTGCGCCGGACATTCCGAGCGGATGGCCGAGCGCGATAGCGCCGCCGTTTCGGTTCACATGCCCGGCATCCTCCGCAATGCCGAGTTCCCGCAGCACGGCAATGGCCTGCGAGGCGAAGGCTTCGTTGATTTCCACCACGTCGAACTGGGTCGGCGAGATGCCGAGGCGCCTGGCAAGCTTCTGCGCTGCCGGCACGGGCCCGATGCCCATGACCCGCGGCGGCACACCTGCTGCAGCGCCGCCAATGATTCTTGCGATCGGAGTGAGGCCATGACGCTTCGCGCCCGCTTCGGACGCGATGATCAGGGCTGCCGCGCCATCATTCACGCCGGAAGCGTTGCCGGCGGTTACGGTGCCATTCCCGGTCCTGTTCACCGGCTTGAGGCCGGAGAGCGCCTCGATGCTGGTCGCACGAGGATGCTCGTCCTTCACCACGACAACAGCTTCACCTTTACGCTGGGGAACGCTGACCGGCGTGATTTCCCGATCGAGGCGGCCATTGGCCTGGGCTGCCGCAGCCCGTTCCTGTGAGCGGACCGAGAACGCGTCCTGATCTTCCCGCGAGACATGGAAATCAGCGGCGACGTTATCGCCGGTTTCCGGCATGGAATCGACGCCGTACATCGCCTTCATCTGAGGATTGACGAAGCGCCAGCCAATCGTGGTGTCGTAGATTTCGGCTTGGCGGGAGAAGGCGGTTTCGGCCTTCGGCATCACGAAGGGCGCCCGGCTCATGCTCTCCACGCCGCCCGCTATCATCAGGTCGGCTTCGCCGGCGCTGATCGCCCGCGCAGCCGTTATCACAGCATCCATACCCGAGCCGCAAAGCCGGTTGAGCGTTGTGCCACTGACGGATACCGGCAGGCCTGCAAGCAGGAGCGACATGCGGGCGACGTTTCGGTTGTCTTCGCCCGCCTGGTTTGCACATCCGAAAATGACGTCATCGACTGCCTCCCAGTCGACCGCGCTGTTGCGCGCCATCAATGCCTTCAAAGGGACGGCGCCCAGATCGTCGGGGCGAACGGAAGCAAGCTTGCCGCCGAAGCGGCCGATGGGTGTGCGGATATAATCACAGATGAAAGCGTCTGGCATGGCTCAATCCCCTCACAGTTCGGGTACGACGAGATCGACGACCGGTGCGGCGACATGAAGTGGTGCGCCGGTCATGGCCTGAAGATCATCCATCGACACGGCGGCAAGCTTCTCGCGCACCACGAAGCGGCCTTCGGCAATGTCGATGACGGCGTGGCTGGTATAGACCCGCGTGATGCAGGCGACGCCTGTCAGCGGGAATGTGCAGGCATCGACCAGCTTCGGCTTGCCGTCCTTCGTCACATGTTCGGTGATGACGAAGACCTGCTTTGCGCCATGCACGAGATCCATCGCGCCGCCGACGGCAGGCACGCCCTTGGAGCCGACCCGCCAGTTGGCAAGGTCACCCGTCTGGGCCACCTGATAGGCACCGAGAATGGCGACGTCGAGATGGCCGCCGCGCACCATGGCGAAGCTGTCGGCGTGGTGGAAGAAGGCTGCCCCCGGGTTAAGCGTGACAGCGCGTTTGCCTGCATTGATCAGGTCCCAGTCTTCCTCGCCCGGCGCCGGAGGCTCGCCGAAATCGAGAATGCCGTTTTCCGTGTGGAAGATCGCCCGCCGGCCAGGAGGCTGATAGCGCGCCACCATTTCCGGAAAGCCGATGCCGAGATTGACATAGGCGCCGTCCTCGATGTCCTGCGCGGCGCGCCACGCGATCTGCGCATTGGAAAGCTTGATGTCGTCGATATCGCCGGTGCTCATGCGTAGGATACTCCGGCTCGGATGAGATCTTCTTCCTGTTGTGGCTGTTCCACCTCGGTCAGGCGGTTCACGAAGATGCCTGGCGTGACCACATGCTCCGGGTCGATCTCTCCCGGCGCGACGATCCGGGAGACCTGCGCGATCGTGGTGGTCGCCGCCATACACATCAGCGGATTGAAGTTTCGGCCGGCCTTGCTGTATGTCAGATTGCCGTGGCGGTCGCCCAGATGGGCCTTGACGATGGCGAAATCCGCTTTCAGCCAGCGCTCCTGCACATAATGACGGCCGTCGAACTCTGCGATCGCCTTGCCCTCGGCAAGTTCGGTGCCGTAGGCGGTCGGCGTGTAGAAGGCGGGGATGCCGGCTCCTCCGGCGCGGATGCGCTCGGCAAGCGTGCCTTGCGGCACCAGTTCCAGCTCGATCTGCCCGGCGAGATAACGCTCTGTAAATGCGCGAGGATCCGACGAGCGGGGAAACGAGCAGATCATCTTCCGGACCATGCCGGCGTCGATCATGGCGGCGATGCCGATGCGGCCGTTACCAGCATTGTTGTTGATCACCGTCAGCCCGGTCGGGCGCTTGTCGATCAACGCATGAATGAGTTCGATCGGCGCGCCGGAGCCTCCAAAGCCGCCGATCATGATGGTGGCGCCGTCGCCGATATCCTTCACGGCTTCCGCCGTGCTGCTGACCGTCTTGTCCACTGTATCCTCCGCCTGAAACCGGCTTTTGCGAAGCCGGCAACACCAAAAGGGTAACGCGAGCAACTATCGACGGCAATGCAAATGTGCGATATCGTTTTGTTGTTGCAATATCGCACGAATGGAGCCGATGGTGGAGACGAAGCAGAGCGATATGATGGGCGGGCTTGCCAAGGGGTTGCGCGTGATCGAGGCCTTTACGGTGGATACGCCGCGCCTGAGCATTTCCGAAGCCGCTGCGATTGCCGGACTCGACCGGGCGACGACGCGGCGATGCCTGCTGACGCTCGCCGAGCTCGGCTACTGCGCTTATGACGGCAAGTTCTTTACGGTCACGCCGCGCGTCCTGCGGCTGGGGACCGGCTGCCTCGCGACCATGCCGCTGCCCCGCATCGTCCAGCCATGGCTGGATAAGCTTTCCGAAGAAATCGGCCAGAGCACATCGGTCGCCATCCTCGACGAAAGCGAAATTGTCTATGTCGCACGGGCCGCGCAACGGAAGGTGATGTCGATCGCGCTGATGCCGGGCTCGCGCCTGCCGGCCTATTGTACCTCCATGGGACGGGTCCTGCTGGCGGCTCTGCCGGAAGAGGCGGCACGACGTCTCCTCGGCTCAGCGCCGCTCATCCAGCGGACGCCGCACACGGTGACAGATATCGAGAGGCTGATGAGCGAACTGAAGACGGTTCGCACACAGGGATATGCGACCGTCAGCGAGGAGGTGGAACTTGGTCTCCGATCAATTGCGGTTCCGCTCGCCAACGCTCGCGGGCAGGTGGTCGCAGCGCTGAATACCGGCTTTCCCGCATCGTCGGACACGGTGAATGCCGTTGCGCAAAACAGTCTCGAACCGCTTCTTCGGGTGCGGAACGACCTTTCCCGGATCCTCAACTAGGTCTTTGACAAGAGATGCCTCCCGCCTCGGCGGCGGGGCGTGGCCCTGATCATGGCGGACGGGCCGGGCTCTGCACCCGGCCTCGCGTTTAGCCGTGGGCGATCATGATGTGGCGCACGGCAGTGTAGTCCTCGAGCGCGTAGACCGAGAGGTCCTTGCCGTAGCCCGACTGTTTCAGGCCACCATGTGGCATCTCGTTGACGAGAGCGAAGTGCGTATTGATCCAGGTGCAGCCATATTGCAGACGGCCGGCTGTCTGCATGGCGCGCGAAATGTCCTTCGACCAGACGGACGAGGCAAGGCCATAGTCGCTGTCGTTTGCCCAGGTCACAGCTTGTTCGGGCTCTTGGAAGCGTGTGACGGAGACGACCGGGCCGAACACCTCGCGGCGGACGATCTCGTCGTCCTGCAGCGCCCCGGCAATAACGGTCGGCTGGAAGAAGAAACCATCGCCCGGGCCTCGCGCGCCACCTGTCGTGACTTCCATGTGCCGCGCCTCGTTGGTGCGTTCCACGAAGCTCGATACCCGGTCGCGCTGGCGGGCCGAAATGAGCGGGCCGATCTCGTTTTCGGCATCGTTCTCCGATCCGAAGGTGATGCTGGAGACGGCGGAAGTAAGGTCGGCGACCAGTTTCTCGTAGATTCCGTCCTGCGCGTAGATGCGGCAGGCGGCCGTGCAGTCCTGTCCGGCATTGTAGAAGCCGAAGGTGCGGATGCCGGCAACGACGGCATCAAGATCGGCATCGTCGTAGACGATGACAGGTGCCTTGCCGCCGAGTTCCAGATGGGTTCGCTTCACGGTCTTTGCAGCGGCCGTCAGCACCTTCTTGCCGGTCGCAATGTCGCCCGTGATCGAAACCATCGCGATCTTCGGGTGGTTGATCAGCGCATTGCCAACGGTTTCGCCGCGGCCAAGAATGATGTTGACGGCGCCCTCCGGCAGGATGTCCGCAACGAGCCGCGCCATCTTCAGGGCGGTCAGCGGCGTCTGCTCCGAGGGCTTGAAGACAACCGTGTTGCCGCCGGCCAGTGCCGGTGCGAGCTTCCAGGCCATCATCATCAAAGGGTAGTTCCACGGCGCGATGGAGCCGACGACGCCGATAGCGTCACGCCGGATCATCGACGTGTGCCCGGGCAGGTATTCGCCCGCAACCGGGCCGTTCAGCATACGAATGGCACCGGCAAAGAAACGCCAGCAATCGACGATCGCCGGGATCTCGTCGTTGCGCACGGCATGCAGAGGCTTGCCGCAATTCAGGGCTTCAAGGCTCGCGAAGCCATCCGCATCGCGCTCGATCGCGTCGGCTATCCGCAGAAGATAGGTCGAACGCTCGGCCGGCGTCGTGCGCGACCATGACGTGAAGGCGCGCTCGGCGGCGTCCACCGCCGCATCGATCTGCCCGTGCGACGCCTCGGCAAGCGCAAGGATTTTCGCACCGGTTTTCGGGTTGAGGATCTGCTCTTCCGCCTCCGTGCCGGCTTCGAAGCGCGCGCCGATCAAAAGGTCCGTGTCCATGGTCGATCTCCTGTTCAGGTTCGTATCATTTGCCCGCGCCGGCAATGCGGTCGCCATCGCGGGTGAGGAAGTAGGCGGCAAGGATGGGCAGAAGCGTGACCAGCACAACAACCATGGCGACCACATTGGTCACCGGCCTCTGGCGGGGGCGGATCAACTCTTCCAGCATCCAGATCGGCAATGTGGATTGCTGTCCGGCCGTAAATGTCGTGACGATGACCTCGTCGAAGGATAGCGCGAAGGCGAGCATGCCGCCGGCCAGAAGCGCTGTCGCGATGTTCGGCAGGATGACGTAACGAAACGTCTGGAAGCCGTCCGCGCCAAGATCCATGGACGCTTCCACCATCGAGCCCGAAAAGCGGCGAAAGCGAGCGACCGCGTTGTTGTAGACGACGACGATGCAGAACGTGGCGTGGCCAAGCACGATGGTGAAGAACGAGAACGGAATATCCGCCATCGAGAAGGCCGACCGGAGCGCAATGCCGGTGATGATGCCGGGCAGCGCGATCGGCAGGATGACGAGCAGCGACACCGCCTCGCGGCCGAAGAAGGCGGAGCGGGAAACGGCAGCGGCGCAGAGCGTGCCGAGCACGAGGGCGATGGCCGTCGCCAGGCTGGCCACCTTCACCGACAGCATGAGCGCCGCCCAGACATCCGGCCGGTTCCAGGTCACGGCAAACCATTGAAGCGTCAGCCCCGGCGGTGGAAAGCGATAGCTCTTCTCCTCGGTGGTGAACGCGTAGAGGAAGATGAGCAGGATCGGCAGATGCAGGAACAGCAGGCCGACACAGGCCGAGATCTTCAGGGGCAGCGGTGCCCGGTCGAGACGGTCAGAGCGCATCGAAAGCTCCCATGCGGCGGGCGGCCCAGAGATAGGCGCTCATGATGACGATGGGCACCAGCGTGAAGGCGGCGGCGAGCGGCAGATTGCCGGCCGTTCCCTGCTGTGCGTAGACCGCCTGCCCGATGAAGAGGCGGGAGGAGCCGATGATCTGCGGGATGATGTAGTCGCCGAGCGTCAGCGAGAAGGTGAAGATGGAGCCGGCAACGATGCCCGGCAGCGCAAGCGGCAGCAGGACGTGGCGGAAGGTCTGCCGGGGATGTGCGCCGAGATCGGCCGAAGCTTCGACAAGGCTGCCGGACACGCGTTCGAGCGCGGCCTGGATCGGCAGGATCATGAAGGGCAGCCAGACATAAACGAAGACCATGAAGGTGCCGGTGTAGCTGACCGACAGCGAGTTGCCGCCGATGACCGGTATTGCAAGCCAAGAGTCGAGAAGCCAGAGCAGGTGCAGCTTTGTAAACAGCCAGGTGAGGATGCCCTCCTTCGCAAGGATCAGTTTCCAGGCGTAGATCTTTACGAGGTAGCTCGACCAGAGCGGCAGCATGACGCCGAGATAGAACACCGCTTTCCAGACGCCCTGGGCATAGCGTGCGGCATAGTAGGCGATGGGAAAGGCAATGACGATCGAGGCCAGCGTCACGCTCGCCGCCATCAATACCGTGCGCAGGATGATGTCGAAATTCGCGTCCGAGAAGAGCTGCCGGTATGTGGCAAGCGTCGGCTCGTAGGTCACGAGGCCGGAGAAATCGTCGATAGCAAAGAGGCTCTGGACGAGAAAGATCGCAAGCGACCCGAGATAGACGACACCCAGCCAGAGGAGTGGCAGGCAGAGAAGCAAGGCCAGAAACAGTTTCGGATGCCGCCATAAGACATCCGACAGGCGGCCGAGGCTATGCCCGTCCGACGTCGTTGGGGCATGCGTCTGGTGGGCCGCCATCGCCATCAGGCTTCCTCCATCACGTGGAGGTCCTGCCGGTTGAAGGCGAGCGTCACCGGCTCGCCAGCGGCTGGGACGGGCGTGCCGGCCGGGAGCGAGGCCACGATGCGCTCTCCAGCACAATCGAGCGTCACCCGGTTGATGGGGCCCAGAAAGCTTGCGGCAATGGGTGTGCCGGTGAGGCCGAGTTGGCCATCGGTTGGCGTTCCCAATAGGATCGACTCCGGACGCAGACTGGCGGCAGGCGCGTCGAGGCCGAGCCGCTGGCACTGGGCGCGGGAGAGAACGTTGGAAGAACCGACGAAATCCGCAACGAACCGGGTTTTCGGACGGCGATAGATCTCCTCGGGCGTACCCACCTGGCGGACTTTGCCCTCATGAAAAACGGCCACCCGGTCGGCCATGGACAGGGCTTCGCTCTGGTCGTGGGTCACGAAGATGAAGGTCAGGCCAAGCGTCTTCTGCAGCGTCTTCAGCTCTTCCTGCATCTGCTCGCGTAGCTTGAGATCCAGCGCGCCCAGGGGTTCGTCGAGCAACAGCACGCGCGGACGGTTGACGAGAGCTCGCGCCAGAGCCACGCGCTGGCGCTGACCGCCGGAGAGTTGGCCGGGTTTGCGCGCGCCATAGCCGGGCAGGGCGACCATTGCCAGCGCTTCCTCCGCCTCCCGTCGCCGCTCGCCCCTTCCCATGCCCCTGACCATCAGCCCGTAAGCGACGTTGTCGAGGATCGAGAGGTGCGGAAACAGCGCATAATCCTGAAAGACCGTGTTGACGTTGCGCCGGTAGGGCGGCACGCCTTCCGCCGTCTCACCGAAGATCTCGATATGGCCGGAGGTCGGCTGCTCGAAGCCGGCGACGAGGCGCAGGCAGGTCGTTTTGCCGGAGCCGGAGGGGCCAAGCATGGCGAAGAACTCGCCTTCCGCAACCGCGAGATCGACGCCATCGACGGCGCGCACGCTGCCGAAATGGCGCGAGACGTTCTGGAAGAGGATGGCTGGTGTCATGGGATCGTCCGGTTGGGGCTAGGAAAGTCAGGAGTGGGATGCTCGCATGCGGAGGCGCCCCTCATCCGGCTGCCGCCACCTTCTCCCCGCGGGCGGGGAGAAGGGCATATGAGGCAAACCCTTGCTCTGACGACGAGCGTGGCACGTTCCCTCTCCCCGCGTGCGGGGAGAGGGCTAGGGTGAGGGGCAGAGGACCCCGCCTACACCTGAGCCGTGCTTATAGAGGCAGCGTTCGACCACGCCGCGACCTACCGCCCGCCGATGACACCGATATAGTCGGATACCCAGCGGTGGTAGGGCACGCATTCGCTCTGGCTGGCACATTTGGCAACCGGCGTCTTCCAGAACTTCACCTTCTCGAAGTTCTCGTAGCCATTGGTCTTGCACCCTTCGTCCGTTAGCAGCGCGTTGCCTTTGCAGGCCGCGCCGACGGAGGGGTTCGCGCCGAACCAGGCGGAGACATCGCCCTGCACCTTCGGCGAAAGCGAATGCTCCATCCACATATAGGCGCAGTTCGGATGAGCGCTTTCTGAGGACAGCATCGTCGTATCGGCCCAGCCGGTCGTGCCTTCCTCCGGGAAGACGGCGGCGATCGGCTGCTTTTCGGCCGTCAGGAGATTGACCTGAAACGGCCACGAGCCGGAGGCGACAACGCCTTCGTTCTTGAAGTCGTCGATCTGGATCATGGCGTCGTGCCAGTATCGGCCGACCAGCGTGCGCTGGACACGAAGAATATCGAGTGCCGCCTTGTACTGCTCCTCGTTCAGCTCGTAAGGGTCCTTGATGCCCAGTTCCGGCTTGTGCGCCATAAGATAGTTGGCGGCATCCGCCACATGGATCGGTCCGTCATAGGCCTGAACGCGGCCCTTATTGGACTTGCCGTCCGGCAGGGTCATCTCCTCGAAGACGACCTTCCAGCTCTTCGGCGCATCACCCTTGAAGGCTTCGGTATTGTACATCAGCACGTTCGGACCCCAGACATAGGGGGTGCCATAGTGGACGCCCTTGACCGTATGCCAGGGGGCATCCTGCATCCGCGCATCCAGCGTCTTCCAGCTGGGAATGAGGTCTGTATTGATGGGCTGCACACGCTTGCCGGCCACAAGGCGGAGCGACGCGTCGCCGGATGCGGTGACGAGGTCGAAGCCGCCTTCGTTCATCAGCGCGACCATTTCATCGGAGGTCGCGGCCGTCTTCACCGAGACCTTGCAGCCGCTCGATTTCTCGAAATCGGTCACCCAGTCATATGCCTTGTCGGTCTCGCCGCGCTCGATATAGCCGGCCCACGCCACGATCGACAGTTCGCCTTCGCCCGTGCCAAGCGCCTTCAAAGGTTCTTGTGCAATAGCAGAGGTGGCGAAAGCGAGCGATAAGGCAAGAGTGGTGCAGGACTTCAGAATCTTGATCATCTGTGGTCTCCCGGTTCGGCCGTTGTTCGGCTCGTCTGTTCCCGGAAGGAAAGGTGCCGCGCTTCTGCCGCATTCGCAAATTCATTAAACAGATAGTCGGTATCGGTTTTACCGAATGCTAGTTGCGCCCACGGCTGCTGCGCAGGTTTTCCACGACGCCTATGAAATCGCGCGCAGACTGCGGAAGGCTGGAACCCTTGCGCCAGACCATGCCGACCTGGACGACCGGCAGGGCACCTGAGACGTCGCGGCTCTCGATCCGGTCGCCTTCCAGCGACCACGGCCGGTAAACGAGATCGGGCAGAAGGGCGATGCCGGCGCCCGTGGCGACAAGGCTGCGGACGGCTTCGACCGACCGCGTTCTGAAGGCCACATGCGGGCGGGCGCCGAGGGCGGCGAGAAGTTTTCCGGTGTTCTCCTCGATTTCATCGACCGTCAGCATGATCAACGGTTCCTGCGCGACGTCCGATATGGAGATGATGTCGGCCGAGACGAGCCGGTGGCCGAGGGGCAGCCAGAGCCTGTAAGGGGAGGTTTCGATGATCTCCGCCTGCAGCGCCATGCGATCGCGCAGGTTGGAGATGACCATGACGGCGACGTCGAGTTCTCCGCCGACGAGAAGATGCTCGAGATAGGAGCCGTTATCTTCGATGGCGCTGACATCGACGGCGGGAAAGGCGCGCCGATAGCGTGCCAGAAGATCGGAGAGAACATAGCCCGCCACCAGCGACGTCACGCCGAGATTGAGCTTGCCGGTCGCCGTTTCCGGCGCTTGGGCAAACGAGCGGCGAGCATCCTGAACGCCGGCCAGAATCTTCGTCGCGTGGCGCAGGAACTGATGGCCGTTATGGGTGATGTGAAGGCCGCGCGGATGCCGATCGAAAAGGGTGACGCCGAGATCGCTTTCGAGTTCCTTGATCGCTTCCGTGATCGACGATTGGGAAATCGACAGGTTCTGCGCTGCCCGGGTGACCGACCCCTGTTCGGCAACGGCGACGAAGAACTGAAGCTGGCGAAGCGTGAAAGCCATTCCGTGGTTATCGGGATGTCGCGGAGGGTTGGCAAGTCCCTCGGGCGATCGGAACATCTGCTGGAACTCTGGCGATGCTGTCCGGTTCGGGGACCGGAGGGCACCGCGTCCGCCAAGGCGCACGCTTGCCCGAAACCCCGTGTGACAGGAGCAGAGGATGGACGAGAAACATGAGGGCAAGGGTGGAAACACCAGTGCCGGAGAGCGCACGCTGACCAACCGGCAGGGGCACCCGATTACCAACAACCAGTCGCAGCGCACCGTCGGCGCACGCGGTCCGGCCACGCTGGAAAACTACCAGTTTCTGGAAAAGATCACGCATTTCGATCGGGAGCGCATTCCGGAACGCGTGGTGCATGCCCGCGGCTTCGTCTGCTATGGCGAGTTCGAGGCGACCGGCAAGATCGGCGATGAGCCGTCTGCGACCTATACCCGCGCAAGGCTGTTTCAGGAGGCGGGGAAGAAGACGCCGCTGGCCATCCGGTTCTCCACCGTTATCGGTGGGCGGGATTCTTCGGAGGTTGCGCGAGACCCACGGGGCTTTGCGGTCAAGTTCTACACGGAAGACGGCAACTGGGATCTTGTCGGTAACAACCTCGCGGTCTTCTTCATCCGAGATGCGATCAAGTTTCCCGACGTGATCCACTCGCTCAAGCCCGATCCGGTGACATTCCGGCAGGAGCCGAACCGGATCTTCGACTTTATGAGCCAGACACCGGAATCCATGCACATGCTGACGCACCTGTTCAGCCCGCGTGGCATACCCGCCAGCTATCGCCACATGGAAGGGTTTGGCGTCAACACCTACAAGATGGTCAATGCCAAGGGCGACACCTGTCTTGTGAAATACCATTTCCACCCGCGCGCGGGGCTTGCGAGCCTCACGGCAGCCGAAGCCGCGAAGGTCCAGGGTCAGGATTTCGGCTCTGCCTCCAAGGACCTGTTCACGGCGATCGAGCGGGGCGAATACCCACAGTGGGACGTGTATGTACAGATCATGGAGGATCACGACCATCCGGAGCTGGACTGGGATCCGCTGGATGACACCAAGATCTGGCCGGAGCGCGATTTTCCGTTGCGGCACATCGGCGTTATGACGCTCAATCGCAATGTCGAGGATTTCTTCAACGAGAACGAGCAGATCGCCATGGGCACGGGCGTACTGGTCGACGGACTGGATTTCTCCGACGACAAGATGCTGGTCGGTCGCACCTTTTCCTATTCCGACACGCAGCGTTATCGGGTTGGCACGAACTACCTGCAACTTCCGGTCAATCAGGCAAAAAACGCTGCCGTCTCCACCCATCTCAGTGGCGGGCAAATGTCCTATCGTCGCGATCTGGCCCCGGGCCAGAACCCGCATGTGAACTACGAGCCGTCCATCCATGACGGATTGCAGGAATCCCGACGCGACGAGCCCAACAATCCGCCGGAGATCCACGGCCGCCTGACCCGCAGCGTTCTGGAGCGCCGCAACGATTATGTTCAGGCGCGCGGCCGGTTCTGCACGATGATGGACTGGGAGCGAGACGACCTGATCTTCAATATGGGCGATCTGCTGAAGCAGTGCGAGCGGGATGTTCAGGAGCGGATGGTCTGGCACTTCTTCATGGTTCACGATGCCTATGGCCGCGGCGTCGGTGAAATCCTGGGTATCGGCGCCGAGGATATCCGCCATCTCGGCCCGCTTCCCAAGCAGGTCCTGACGGAAGAGGAAAACCGGAGACTGGAAAATCTCGGCAGCAACGGGGACGTGATCGATCCGGCGTTCTGGGGGCAGTGGACCAGCTCGGTTCGCAACCACAAGGCTTCGGCCGAAGAGGTGCTGGGCGGACGTCTCCCCGATGAGGGCATGCCGCAGCCGCGTGCTGCGGAGTAGCCATCAGGCGCACCGGCCTTGTCGGCCGGTGCGCTTTTTCTCAGGTCACAGTTTTTTTCCGGTGAGCAGTTCTGCAAGTGTCACCGGCCGCAGCCCGCGCGCATCCACGCCGACATCGAACTGCCGTGGCATGGGTTTCAGACGTCCGTGCGAATGACCGTGCAGGTCGATCGATTTCTTGCCCATCTTGTTCCATGTGCGGAACGCGTAGTGGCAGAGGATCAGATGGTGACCGTCGAGAACCATTTCCGCATAGGCCTGCACGCTCGACCAGCCCTGTGCTCCGGTCGTCGTTTCCGGATCATTATTGCCGATGATCAGATGCTTGCGGCCATTCAAGGCGCCGAGCAGGGTTTCGCAATCCCCCCGTTTCGAAATCACGTCGCCGAGATGCCAGACCTCGTCGTCCTTGCCGACGACAGTATTCCAGTTCGCAATCAGCGCGGCATCGTGCTCAGCCATGGTCGAAAAGGGACGGCGGTCGATGCGCAGGACGCGCGGGTCGCCGAAATGCGTATCGGCGGTAAAGTAGATCATCGGCATGATCTGGGGCCGGCAATGGCGAGATCAACCCTGCTCAAGCCCGGCGATTGCCGTGCTGCTTGATCAATCGGATCCGCGCCACAGGTTTCCCCCTATGAAGGAACAGCGCTACACGAAATCCAGTCTTCCGCAGAAAATCTGTGCCGCCTGTGGCAGGCCATTCGCGTGGCGGAAAAAATGGGCGCGGGACTGGGATAACGTCAAGACCTGCTCGGAGCGCTGCAAGGGCGAACTGCGTCGGAAGCCATCGGCAGCGACCAATGCCGGGTAAGGGGCGCGCCATCTCATGGCCGGACTGTACTCACGAGCAGGTTGGTCTATAGAGTCCCACCGCAGGGCGCAGAATGAAAGTTCGGATCGCCCAAGGCCCAGGCAAGCAGGCGCGGCGGGAACAGGGATAGCAAGATGACCTCGATAACGATGGACGAGGCACTGGATCGCGCCGGCACCGGTCGGTTCCAGCGCAGGCTGCTCGGCGTGTTCGGACTTGTCTGGACGGCCGATGCCATGCAGGTGCTCGCGGTTGGCTTCACCGCGGCTTCCATTGCGGCGACCTTCGGGCTGACGGTGCCTCAGGCACTGCAGACGGGGACGCTGTTCTTCCTCGGCATGCTCATCGGCGCCGTGGTTTTTGGGCGGCTGGCAGACAGGTGGGGCCGTCGGCGCGTGTTGCTCCTCACTGTCGCCTGCGACGCCGTCTTCGGCGCACTCTCGGTTTTCGCGCCGGATTTCACGAGCCTGCTCGCCTTGCGCTTCCTGACCGGTATTGCTGTCGGCGGCACCCTGCCGGTCGACTACGCCATGATGGCGGAGTTCCTGCCTGCGCGGAATCGTGGCCGCTGGCTCGTCATGCTCGAAGGTTTCTGGGCAGTGGGAACGCTGGCGATTGCGCTTGCTGCATGGGCCGCAAGCATTGCCGGGGTGGCGGATGCCTGGCGGTACATCTTCGCCGTTACGGCACTGCCTGCCATCGTCGGCGTTGGCCTGCGGTTCTTCGTGCCGGAATCGCCCTATTATCTGCTGCGCGCCGGACGTGCCGACGAGGCGAAAGCCATCGTCAACCGCATGCTGACCCTGCACGGAAAGCCCGCTCTGAAAGCTGGCGAACGTCTGGTCGCGGCGCCCGGAACGGCGTCCGAAGGCGTTTTTTCTCCCGCCTTGCGCCGCCGCAGCCTGCTGATCCTCGCTGTCTGGTTCCTGGTCTCCGTTTCCTATTACGGTATCTTCACCTGGATGCCGGCGCGCCTCGCGAGCGAGGGCTTCGGCTTCGTGCGCGGCTATGGCTTTCTCGTGTTCGTGGCGCTGGCGCAGATCCCCGGCTACGCGCTTGCCGCCTTTGGCGTGGAGCGATGGGGGCGTCGCCCAACGCTGATCGGGTTCTGCCTCCTCTCCGCACTCGGCTGCCTGCTCTTCGTCCTCTCGCCGGACGACCTCCTGATCGGGGCATCCCTGCTCGTGATGAGTTTCGCGCTGCTGGGAACGTGGGGTGCGCTCTATGCCTTCACACCGGAACTCTACCCTACCGCATCCCGCGCGACCGGCATGGGTGCTGCCGGTGCCGTGGCACGGCTCGGCGGCCTCACCGCGCCGACGCTGATGACATTCGTCGTTACATTCGGGGTTGGCGTCGCGGTCGGGCTGTTTGCAGCCCTTCTCGTTTGCGCGGCCTTTGCCGCCCGGATGATCGATGCGGAGACGCGGCAGTCATCGTTGGGGTGAGCTTATCTGCCTCTTTAAGAAGCCTTTGGCTTGGTGGTCTCACCTTCCGCCTTGATCCAGGCCCGCGTTTCCCGCAGCACTTCATCGGATAGCGCGGGATCGACGATAGCCCGTGAAAGGATCATCGCGCCGACCATGGCCGCCCAGCTGCCGATCAGGGCACGTCGCTGCTCCGGGTGCGTTTCACCGTCTTCCGTCCGGCTCATGCGCGCGAGCTGCGCTTGCAGTCCCTCGGTGATCGCGGCCCGTACTGCCGTCCCCTGATGACGGCTTTCTCCGCTCAAACTTGCGATGGGGCAACCGTTTCCCGGATGATCGCGATGGCGGGGGGTGAGATACTGGTCGAGATAGGCAGACATATCCCGCGTGTCGTCTGCGCTCGCAGTGAAGGTACTTGCCAGAGCCTGGGCTGCCAGATCGTCTTTTGAAGTAAAGTGGCCGTAAAACCCGCCATGGGTCAAACCGGCAGCCTTCATCACCTCGGAGACGGTGACGGCGTCAAAACCCTTTTCCCGGAAAAGCCTGCTCGCCGCATCCAAAATCCTGAGGCGATTCTCCGCCATCTGCTCTCGACTGACCTTCACTTCCATCGTCTCCCGAATCCGTGCCGCTAACGCCGTACAGGCGGCAATCATGATCATTGTCATCAATGTAAAGGCTGCAACCTGCGAAGGCAATGCCGGCATGGAATGCTTCCTGACACATTAGCGACACGGCATTTTTCCCGGAATGGGCCTGAGGAATTCCACCACGTAAGCCGTTGACAGTTTCATGATAGTCATCATAAATAAAACAATGATGATAACCGTCATCATTAGAACCCGTTCGTAAAGCGAGAGTGCATCGTGTCCAATCTCCCAGCAGTTCTCATCACCGGCGCATCCACCGGTATCGGCGAAGTCTACGCCGAACGTTTTGCCCGTCGCGGGCATGACCTCATCCTCGTCGCCCGCAACAAGACCCGACTGGATGCCGTCGCGGCGCGGCTGATCCAGGAAAGCGGTGTCGCCATCGATATCATTCAGGCCGACCTTACCCTGGTCGCCGATCTCGAAATCGTTGAGGCGCGTCTTCGTGACGACGCGACGATCGGCGTACTGATCAACAATGCCGGCGCCAATCTGCGTGGCGGTTTCCTCACCCAGACCCCTGAAGACGTTGCCCGGCTGGTCGCTTTGAACACGACCGCCGTGGTTCGTCTGGCCAGCGCCGTCGCACCGCGATTTGCCGAGGCGGGGTCGGGCGCCATCGTGAACATCTCTTCGGTCGTGGGCCTTGCACCCGAGTTCGCCATGTCGGTCTATGGCGCGACGAAGGCCTTCGTTACCTTCCTCTCGCAGAGCCTTGCAGTCGAGCTCGGTCCGAAGGGCGTCTATGTCCAGGCGGTGCTTCCTGCCGCGACCCGTACCGAGATCTGGGAGCATTCCGGCATCGACGTCAACACGATGACGGGCGTCATGGACGTTGCGGAACTGGTCGATGCCGCGCTCGTCGGCTATGATCGACGTGAAGCCGTCTCCATCCCGCCGCTGCCCGATGTTGGCCAGTGGGAAACCTATCAGTCCGCCCGCCAGGCAATGCTTCCGAACACGCGCCAAGAACATGCCGCGGAGCGCTATCGCACTGCCGGATAAGGCGGTCACCGAATGCACCCGTCGCGACACCGCGCCGGGTGGGGACCATCGACAGCCGGCAGGCTGACGCTGGTCAACATGCGGGCGCAGCAGACCGGAGATGACGCGTGAAAGCCTATGTCGTAGAAAAATACAAGAAGAACGGCCCATTGACGCTCGTCGATCGGCCGGCCCCGCAGGTTCAGGCTAACGACGTGCTCGTTCGCATCGAAGCGACAGCTGTCAATGTGCTCGACTCGAAGATCCGCAACGGCGAGTTCAAGATCTTCCTTCCCTATCGTCCGCCTTTCATTCTCGGCCACGATGTCGCCGGTACGGTTATCGAAGCCGGATCCGGCGTCAGCCGCTTCAAGGTCGGCGATGAGATCTATGCCCGGCCGAGGGATCACCGTATCGGAACATTCGCGGAGTTCATCGCCATCGACGAGAGCGATGTCGCATTGAAACCGCGCACGCTGACGATCGAAGAGGCATCCTGCATTCCCCTGGTCGCGTTGACCGCTTGGCAGGCGCTGGTCGATGTCGCCAACGTCAAGCCGGGCCAGAAGGTCTTCGTTCAGGCGGGCTCGGGCGGCGTGGGCACGGTTGCGATCCAGCTTGCCAAGTATCTGGGCGCAACGGTTGCGACCACGACGAGCGCAAAGAATGCCGCTCTCGTCAAAAGCCTCGGTGCCGACATCGTCATCGACTACCAGACGGATGACTTCGAGAAGGTCCTCTCCGGCTATGACGTCGTACTGCACAGCCAGGATCCGAAGACGCTTGCGAAATCGCTGAACGTCCTGAAACCGGGCGGCCATCTCGTTTCCATTTCGGGCCCGCCTGACCCGGGCTTTGCCGATGCAATGAAGCTGAACGGGTTCCTGAAACTGGTTATCCGGCTGCTGAGCCGCAGTGCGCGAAAGCGGGCCAAGCGTCTCGGCGTCCACTATTCCTTCCTGTTGATGCACGCGGACGGGCGGCAGCTGGAGCAGATCGCCGGGCTGATCGACAAGGGCATCGTCCGCCCTGTCGTGGACAAAGTTTTCCCTTTTTCGCAAACGCCTGATGCTCTTGCCTATGTCGAGACGGGACGTGCCAAGGGCAAGGTCGTGATCAAGGTCGGTTAAGACGCTCGTGACACCGTAGCGGGCAATGTATCGTGTCCGCTACGGTCTCATGTGATGATCAGCTTTTCGGTTTCTCGTGGTGACCGCCGAAAGCAAAGCGCATGGCTGAGAGCAGCTTGTCGCCGAATTCGGCCTCGCCCTGGGAGGTGAACCGCTGATAGAGCGCGGACGAGAGAACGGGCACCGGCACGCCGGTGTCGATGGCCGCCTTGACCGTCCAGCGGCCTTCGCCGGAATCCGACACACGGCCGCTGAACCCGGCGAGTTCTGGGTCTGCCTTCAGTGCGCCAGCCGTCAGATCGAGCAGCCATGAGCTGACGACGCTGCCATGGCGCCAGACTTCAGCGATCGCCGGGAGATCCAGGTCGAACTGGTAGTATTTCGGCTGTTGCAGCGGGCTGGTTTCTGCATCTGCCGCGCGCGCGGCCTTGCCGGCATTGGCCGACTTGAGAAGGTTCATGCCTTCCGCATAAGCGGCCATCATTCCGTATTCGATGCCGTTATGCACCATCTTGACGAAGTGTCCGGAGCCGCTTGGCCCGCAATGCAGATAGCCCCGATCCGCGGTCTTCATGTCTTCGCTGACGTCGGCGGGATCGATATCTCCGCCGGGAGCGAGGGTCGCGAAGATGGGGTCGAGATGACGCACGGCATCGTCAGGCCCGCCGATCATCAGGCAGTAGCCGCGATCGAGACCCCAGACGCCGCCGCTCGTTCCCACGTCCACGTAATTGAGCGAACGGACAGAGAGGCGTTCGGCGCGGTCGACATCGTCATGGTAGAAGGAGTTGCCCCCGTCGATGATGATGTCGCCGGGCACCATGTGCGCGGCCACCCGCTCGAGGTTCTCATCCGTAATCGCGGCCGGCAGCATCAGCCACACCGCGGCCGGCTTTGCGAGCTTCGACACCAACTCTTCCACCGAGGCGGCACCCACGGCGCCTTCGGCAACGAGTGCTGCGACACTTGCGGGGTTGATGTCGTAAACGACACACTCATGGCCCCCGCGCAGCAGGCGACGCACCATATTGGCGCCCATCCTGCCAAGTCCCATCATTCCGATCTGCATTGGATTGAAACCTTCCTGCTTCTGTCGCCGGTTGCTGGCGGCAGGCTCTATGTAGGCCGTTTCGGGCGCGAGGGAACCTCCCGTCGAGTGGCTCGACGCGCTTCCCTCATGTTGCCGAACTCAAACGCGCCTCTGTCAGGTCGATCTCGCGGACGATCCGCCGCGCCATCTCGTCTGGCAGCTTGCGCGCGCGGGCCATCTTGAGGATCTGGTCGCGCTCGGCGCGTGCGCCGGCAAGCCGCAGAACCCGCTCGATCTCCTCCACCTTGCGGATCTGGTCGTTCTCATCGATGGAGCGCGATCGTCCATCGATGCGCTGGCGATAGACCTCCATCAGGCGCGTGCCGACATCGGCATAGAGATCGGCATCGTTGCGGCCGGTGCCAAGCCGGTGCTGCGTGGCTTCGATGGCCTTGATCGCAGCTTCGGCAGCGGCGATGCGCGCCTCGTCCTCCTCACGCTGATGAGAAGGTTCGGGCGGCAGTTCGAGGTCGCGCAGCAGTGCCGGCAGGGCGATGCTCGCTGTGATGAGCGAGACGATGATGACGCCGGCTGCGAGAAAGATCACGAGATCGCGGGCAGGGAAAGGCGAGCCGTCATTCATGACCAGCGGCAAGGTCAGAATGCCGGCCAGCGTGATCGCACCCCGGACACCCGCAACGGAGATTGCGATAACGAGACGCCAGCTTGGCTTGTGGATGACTTCCCCACGGCGGGCTGCCTTGAACAGCGTGAAGCGCAGGGACACCCAGACCCAGGCCAGCCTGAGACCGGCGAGCGCCAGCGTGATGGCGACGACGTAGTATCCAAGCCAGATCGGATGCAGGTGGCCGGTGTCGCTGACGATGCGTGCGGCACCCGAAGCGATGCCCGGAAGCTGTTCGCCGAGCAGCACGAAGATGATGCCGTTCATGGTGAACTGGACCGTATCCCACACGGCGGCGCGGCGTACGCGGGTCACGGCGAGAACCTTGCCGCGCTGCTCCTCATAGCTCATGGCGATGCCGGCCGCGACAGCCGCGAGAATGCCCGAACAATGCAGATGCTCCGCCAGCAGATAGGCGCCGAACGGAATGAGGATGCTGATCAGGATCTGCGAGCCCGTCTCTTCGCCGAGCTTGCGCGACACGACATCCTTTGCGCGGGTTACCAGCCACGTCAGTCCGAGGCCGACGGCGATGCCGCCGATTGCCAGCCACAGGAATGTCAGCACAGCTTCTCCGGCCGAAAACGTGCCGGTCAGCGTGGCGGCGACGGCAAAACGCATGCAGACAAGACCGGAGGCATCGTTGAGGAGCGATTCCCCTTCCAGAATATGCATCACCCGCTTGGGAATCGGCACGCGGGCCGTGATGGCGGAGACGGCGATGGGGTCCGTCGGCGAGAGGATGGCGGCGAGGGCGAAGGCGACCGGCAACGGGATCGCCGGCACCATCCAGTGGATGAAGAAGCCGATGCCGAGAACCGTGAAGATGACGAGCCCCAGCGCAAGCTCCAGAATGGTGGCTTTGTCATGAAACAGCCCTTCCTTGGGAATACGCCACCCGTCGAGAAACAGCAGCGGCGGCAGGAAGAGCAGGAAGAACAGCGTCGGCTCCAGCGTGATCGCGGAACCCGTGACGGTTGCCAGCAGGGCCCCAAGACCGATCTGGACAAGCGGCACCGGCACGGCGATCGGCGACAGCCGCGCCAGCATGCCGCTGATCACCACGGCGAGCAGCAGGAACAGGGAAATCGTCACACCTTCCATGATCGTCCTTTTATCCGTCGCATGGTTCGTCTTTTCTTCGGAGTTACGCGTCGAACTCGACCGTCACCTTGGGGGTTGCATCCGACCGCTCATCGGCCGGGCCCTTGCGCCGTGACAGGTTGAGCGCCGTATTGATGACGCCGATATGGCTGAAGGCCTGCGGGAAGTTTCCGAGCAGGCGCTTGTCCTTCGGGTCGTACTCCTCGGAAAGCAGTCCGACGTCGTTGGAGAGCGCCAGCAGACGTTTGAACAGCGCCTGCGCATCCTGCCGCCGGCCGATGAGATCGAGCGCATCGGCAAGCCAGAAGGAGCAGGCAAGGAACACGCCTTCATCGGACGGCAGCCCGTCGTCGGTTTCGCCGGTGCGGTAGCGGAGGACGAAGCCATCGCTCGTAAGGTCACGCTCGATGGCTTCCACCGTGCCGACATACCTCGGATCGTCGGGCGGCAGAAAGCCGACCATGCCGATCTGCAGCACGCTCGCATCCAGCGCCTTCGAACCGTAGGCCTGGACGAAGCTGTTCATTTCGGGATCGAAGGCCTTCGCGCAGACCTCCGCATGAATCTCGTCGGCAACCTGTCGCCAGCGGAGAGAGCCCTGCCGATCGCCTGCCTCCTCCGCCATCAGCGAAACCCGGTCGAACGCGACCCAGGCCATGACCTTGGAATAGGTGAAATGCTGTCGCTCTCCACGAACCTCCCAGATTCCCTCGTCCGGATCGCGCCACACGCGCTCCAGAAACGGCATCAGGACATCGCCAATCTCCTCGCCGCGAGGATGACGCGCAAGCCCGCCCTTGGAAGCCTGCATCAGTGCGTCGGCGACCTCGCCATAAACGTCGAGCTGGAACTGTTCCGAGGCGGCATTGCCGATACGCACCGGCTGCGAGCCCTCGTAGCCCGGAAGCCAGCCGGCCTCCCATTCGCGAAGATTGCGCTCACCCGCAACGCCATACATGATCTGCATCTGTTCCGGCGCGCCCGCCACGGCCCGCAGAAGCCAGTTCCGCCACGCGCTCGCCTCCTCGTAATAGCCAAGCTTCATCAGCGCCAGAAGCGTCAGCGTCGCATCGCGAAGCCAGCAATAGCGGTAGTCCCAATTGCGCGTGCCGCCCAGTTTCTCCGGTAGGGACGTGGTGACCGCAGCCACGATGCCGCCGGTCGGCATGTAGGTCAGGGCCTTCAGCGTGATCAGCGATCGTTTGACCGCGCCGGTCCAGCCATCGACATCCGGGCACCGGCCGGTGAATTCGCGCCAGAAGGTTTCCGTTGCCTCCAGTGCGGCTTCCGCATCCACCGGCTTGGGCCGTGTCAGGAAGGAGGAGCAGAAGGTCAGCGCGAAGACGAGGCGCTCGCCCTCGGCAACTGTGAAAGCGCCTGTGACACGGCTGTCATTGCCATCGAGCGGAACGGCAGAATGCAGGATCAGCATGTCCGGTCCCGCGACTGCTGTCACCACGCCATCTGCCTCGAACGACATCCACGGCACGGTTTGCCCATAGTCGAAACGGGCCATGAACTCGAAATCGAAAGCAACGGCGCCCTCTATTCCCTCAACGATGCGGATGATGTTGCTCGACCCGTCCCGAAGCGGCATGAAATCGTGAATGACGGCCTTGCCCGCTTCCGTCTCGAAGGTGGTCTGGAGGATCAGCGTATCCTCGCGATAGGCGCGCTGCGTCCGGAAGGTGCTGTCCGACGGTGCGATTTTCCAGCGGCCGTTCGTCTCGTCGCCGAGAAGGGCTGAAAGGCAGGCCGGCGAATCGAAGCGGGGCAGGCAGAGCCAGTCTATCGAGCCATCTCTACCCACCAGCGCTGCTGTCTCGCAGTCACCGATGAGAGCGTAATCCTCGATCCTTGTCGACATCCGACATCCTCCGGCAAGCCATGCTCGTCAGGCCAGCCTTGCGGATGGCCCGAGCGGTGACACCGCTAAAGCATTGAAGCGGGGAGGTCGAGCGTTCCGCATCTGGCTCCGGTTGAAAGAGCCATGCAGGATTGCCCGTCCACGGTCTCAGAGGACATTGCGATTTTTCAGCATCTGTCTTATATGTAGGTACGTCACTACATCGAGGTTTTCATGAACCATACTCGCCTTTCAAGCCGCGAGCTCAATCACGATGTGAGCGGGGCCAAGAAGGCGGCGCTAGACGGGCCGGTCGTTATCACCGACCGGGGGCGTCCGTCGCATGTGCTGATGACCTACGAGACCTATGAGCGCCTTACCGGCAAGCGCCGCAGCATTCTTGATGCTCTCTCCGCGCCGGGCTTGTCGGATATCGATTTCGACACGCCGCGCGCCACCATCTCACCTCGCGACGTGGATCTGTCTTGAGATATCTCCTCGATACCAACGTCATCTCGGAACTGCGGAAATTGGGCGATGGCAAGGCGAATGAAAACGTCGTAAATTGGATGGGAGGGCAGGACTCCGATGATCTCTGCCTGTCCGCCATCACCATCCTGGAGCTCGAACGAGGTGTGCTTGGCGTTCAGCGCCGCGATCCGGCGCAAGGTGCAAGGCTGCGCAACTGGCTCGACCATCACGTTCGGCCGGCGTTTTCAGGCCGCATCATCCCCATTGATGATGCGATCGCGACGCGTTGCGCTCATCTTCACATTCCGGATCGACGCAACGAGGCCGATGCCCTGATCGCTGCCACGGGTCTCGTCCATAGCCTTTCCGTCGTGACGCGCAACGTCCGCGATTTCGAAGGTACCGGCGTTGTCGTCATCGATCCGTGGCGCGGCTGACAAGCAGCGCGCACGTCCGGGGCTTCCTCACGTGAACCCGTGACAAACATTCAGACCGGCGAGGATTTTGCCGTTGTCCCCGCAGGGCGGCCGGCGGTCTCCCACAGCCTGCGCACTTCGTCCCAATCGGGAACGGTTTCCGTCGTAAAGCCAAGCGTCTTTCCGGTCGCAATCGCGCCGAAGGCTTTCATCGCCTGTAGATGGGCGCCGGATATCAGGTAACGTCGCATGGCGGCCTCATCGGTCCAGACCGTTCGCGTGTGATGGACGCCATTGATGAAGCGCGCATCCGTCGACAGGTTTCCGGGTGCTTTACGGGCCTGGATCATCGACCGGATGGCATGCCACCAGAACCGTGGCTGGTGCCGCCTTGCTTTCAGCTGAAGTCCTGTAATGGAGACATAGACGGTTTGTGCGGTCATGCGTGTTCCCAGCTCATAGGATGCCGTCGTCATGAAGCATCCCTGAATGGTTTGCGCTTCTATATCATCACCATGTCTGCCAGTTGACGCTTGCCGCTGCGCCAGACCAGACGTGCTTCTCACTCAGCGAAGCGCCCGCCGGTCGGCCGAGCTCCCTTCAATAATTCCCCCCATCGCCGCCGTCCGGCTGGTGAGCGGGCAGGGCCGGTTCGGGATCGACGGTTGGCTGAAGGTCCCGCAGCATGTCTGCCGCGTGGCGAAGCGCGCGCTGCCAGTCCTCCGGCGTCGATGTACTTGCCGTTGACGAAGCCTGCTCCAGTGAGGTCACGGCGGCGCTATCGGCCATGTGCTCCTGCGCGCAGAGATTCCGTATTTCGCCGAGCGCGATGTCGATCAGCCGCGTAACATCCTGATGCTCCAACGTCTCCACATCGTTCGACGCCGTCACCAGCTTGACGATCAGCTCGTTCACCGTCTCCATCCCTTCGTCCTTTCCGGGGCGCACCCGCTTGCCGTCTTGCAATGTCTTCGTTCGGCCATTCGGTGGGGGCCGCAACCGCAACGTCTCAGGCCTTCCTGCACCGGCAGGCGTCGTAACCTCCAACAAACAGCCGGCCGGCCTGCATGCCGATCATCGGCGGCACGTCCCGGACATGGGCAACCTGAAGCGCAGTCGCCATGGCGATGGACGCTTCCGCGCAGATCGCCGCGTCTTCCGCAGCGTTGTGGTGCCGGAACGTAAGGCCGAGATGTCCGGCCAGAATGTTCAGGCGGTGGGAGCCGAGATGCGGCCATACCCGTTGCGCCATCTTGACGGAGCAGAGATAGGAAAGATCGGGATAGCTCTGCCGGTAGAGATCAAGGCAGGCGCGCCAGACGCTGAAGTCGAAGGACGCGTTGTGGGCGATCATCGTCGCACCCCTGAACTCGTCGGCGAACTCGTCCATAACCTCCGGAAACTCCCCGGCATTTTCCACATGCTCCGGCCGGATGCCGTGGATGGCGACGTTGAACGAGGAGAAGCGCATGTCCCGCGGGCGGATGAGACGTTCCTCTACCCGGACGACCCGTCCATCCTCGATCCACGCAAGCCCGACCGAACAGGCGCTTCCGCGCTGCTCGTTGGCCGTTTCAAAATCGATGGCGATCGTCTTCACGTGCGCTGTCCGTCTGTCGTTTCCCGTCCGGCATACTGTCTGGAGCATGATTTGGCAAAGGGCGAGATGATTAGGAGAACTGCCATGCAGCATGGCAGGGCGTTTGAACCATGGCGCGCAGCCGCTCAGGCCCTATCTATGAGTGCGAGACCGATGAAAGGGACCGCCGCGCCATGAAACCGCATGTCATTTGCCTGATGTTGACCTCGCCGGACGGCAGCCTGCATCCGAGCCGCTGGACAAAGAGCCCGGATGGCGAGCGCGCCGACTGGACCGCTCTCTACGAGAAGATCCACACGGAACATGCCGGCAATGCCTGGATGGTCGGGCGGGTCACGATGGCGGAGATGTCAAAAGCGCAGCCCCATCCGCCGACGGGTCCCTTAGATGTCGTGCGTCCGCATTGCTTCGCCAGGCCAGGCGCGTCGTCATTTGCGATAGCGCTGGACCCGGGTGGCAAATTGCATTTCGCCGGTGACGAGCTTTTCGGCGACCATATCGTCGTGCTGCTCGGCCCGGATGTGCCGGACAGCCATCTGGCAGAGCTGGCCGCCGACGGCGTCTCCTATGTGGTCTCGGACACGAAAGAGCTCGACCTTCGCGCGATGCTCATGCTGCTCGGGCAGGAACTTGGCATTACCCGCATCCTTCTGGAAGGCGGGGCAAGCGTCAATGGATCGATGCTGGCTGCCGGGCTTGTCGATGAGATCAGCCTCGTCATCGCGCCGGCGCTGGAAGGCCGACTGGCCGGCGATCGGATCATAGCGTTTGGGGAGGAGGGGCTTGCTGGTAAGGTTAAGCTGTCTTTGAAGTCCTGCGACGTCCTCGCACATGGCGCTCTTCACGTCCGCTATGACGTGCGCTCGCCGAGCTGAAGCAAACAGCGCAGGCGCGGAACGATGGCGAGCAGGGTAAAGGAAAGCAAGGCGCAAGAAAACGAGACGGATGCGCCTGCTCAGCTGGACGAGGAGGCCGCATCCGGCGAGGTGGTCTCGTTTCCCTATGACCGGATGACGGTCGATCAGTTTCGGCATCGTTTTCCACGAGCCCGCTGGCGCGACGACATCAAGGCGTGGTGGGTGCCGGGAAAGACGGCAGCGCGCCGGATCGGGCGGTGGCTCGCGGAACAGGAGGCGGAAGCGGATGCGCACGCGGATGCGCGCGGACGCGACGCCTACGACTTCGATCCGATTGTCAGCCCCTACCTCGAAATCGGACGCGTCGGCTTCAAGATCCGGACGCCATATTCGAAAACGGTGGTCGAAGAGCTTCGCGAAATCCGGTTCGCGCGCTGGGATGCGGATCTGCGCCTCTGGCATGTTCCGTTCCGCTCATTTGAAGACCTTCGCAGCCACTGGACCGCCATAGAGGCTGCCGCACGTCGAAACGAACCCGCCGAGCGGGCGCGACGTGCGGAAGAGCGGAAGGGTTCTGAAGACGACGTGAAATCAAAGGCACGCTCCGCGGAGCGTCGCAAGCATCGTTACCCGTTACATCCCGACGAGCTGCCGCCGCCAGGCGTGCCGGTCGCGATCTCCTATGGCATCGTCGTCTTCACCGAAATTACCGGCGAACTGGTCGATCCCGCTGCAGTCGCGGATTTCTACCCCGGAGCAACAGAAAGCCATGTCTGGGGTCTCTGGCGCGCGCCCTCCCTCGAGGAGTTGCTTTCGGCGTGGCCGGCAAAGGTCATTCCCGACCCAACGGGCGACTGGCGGCTGCCGACGATCGAGGAGCTGAGGCCGGCGCGACGAGCGGCCCGGGTCCGGGAGAGCACAGGCAAGGTACGCAGTCGATGAATGCGAAGGGGACCGCATTCGACGCGGCTCTCGACCGACTGCCGGACGGCTTTGTCGAGGGCACGTTCGATGGTCAGCCATGGGGCGCTACCGTTCGCCGTTCTACCGACGGGCGCCGTGTGTGGCTCTTTGCAAGAGATCTGCGCCGGAACGACATCGTCAGCTTCAACCTCTATCGGACGACATCCGGCGGCGCTCTCCTCAAGCCCTGCGAGATGTCGTCCGCCAAGGTCGTCGATTTCGTCATCGGCTTCAGGCCTGTCGCAGAATGACCATCGCGTCAGGGGAACAAACATCGCAAGCAAGGGGTTACGGTTAGACAATCATCAAGGAGGACCATCTCATGGATCATACAAAACACGTTCGCCTCTCCCCGGCCGAACTGACCCCAGCTGTCCTTGAAGGCGCAACGATTTACGGCGCAGATGACCATAAGGTCGGCAAGCTCGACCATATCCACGGAACGGGTGCAGGCGGCAAAGCTGTCATCGATGTCGGTGGCTTTCTGGGCATTGGTGCAAAGCCTGTTGGCGTACCCTTGAGCGATCTTCAGTTCATGCGCGACGAAGACGGTGACGTTCACGCCGTGACGACGTGGACGAAGGACCAGCTCAAGGACATGCCTGAGCATCGCGACTGAACAAACAAAAGATCAGACCGAGGAAGCCTGGCCATTGCGCCAGGCTTTTTCATGTCTTGTTCTGGAAACTCATACGTCGAGGATGTCGACAAAGGCATCCGGGAAATTCTTCCGGGCAAGCGGCTCGTTGAGTTTCAGCATCGCCTGATAGGATGCCGGATCGAAATCGCGCTCTGCGGGCAGGATCTCGCGTCCGAACAGGCGGGACAGGCGTTCACCGTCCAGATTCCCGCGCTCGAAGGGTTCCGTGCCGAAATAGTGCCAGAGCGAATGCACGAAGGCGGTGTCGGCAAGTCCGACCGACTTGTCGAGGGTCGGATGCCGGCGCCATTGTCCGAGAACGGTAACCTTCGAGTTCGCCCTGCGAAGCGTGAACTGCCACTGCGTTCCCGACAGTCCGGCCGGAAAGCCGCGATGCTTCGTCATTTCCGGAACTTTTGCCATTCGTCCATCTCTCCCGACCCAGAGGCCGGTTCCCCGTCATGTTTCAAGACATGCATTCGATGATCGGCTCGGCATCCGGGACGTTCTGTCGAAGGCATAAAGCCGGTCCATAGCACAGGGATGCGGCCGGGAAAACGCGTTCTTCTCGGCTTGCTTGCCGGACAATGGCGTTGGCAAAGACAGCTCCCCGCGCGGGAACAACTGTTCAAGGCGGCGGTTCGCGGCATCTGGATGGATGCAAGCGAACGGGAAAACGAAGATGCCGACGAACCTCAGGAATGCTGTTGTGGTGATTTCCGGTGCATCGAGCGGGATAGGCCAGGCGGCTGCGGAAGCGTTCGCCAGGCATGGTAGCCGGCTCGTGCTGGCCTCCCGCAACGCGGAAGCGCTCGAAGATGTTGCCGCGAACTGCAGGCGACTGGGCGCAGAGGCGCATATCGTCGTGACGGATGTCACGGATGCGGCGGCGGTCAAGAAGCTGGCCGAAACGGCGGACGGGTTGGGCGGCATTGATGTCTGGGTCAGCAATGCAGGCGTCGGGGCCGTCGGGCGATTCGAGGGAACGCCGATCGAGGCACATGAGCAGATCGTCCGTACCAATCTCATCGGCCATATCAACGATGCCCATGCGTCGATGCCCGTTTTTCTGCGGCAGGGGAAAGGGACCTTCATCAACATGATTTCGCTCGGTGGCTTCGCGGCCGCTCCGTTCGCCACGGCTTATAGTGCGAGCAAGTTCGGTCTTCGTGGTTTCTCCGAGGCACTGCGGGCGGAGCTTGCCGACAAGCCAGGCATCCACATTTGCGACATCTATCCCGCTTTCGTCGATACGCCGGGTCTTCACCACGGTGCAAATTATGTCGAGCGTGAAATGGGCGCGCCGCCGCCGGTGCTTGATCCGCGCACCGTTGCAGCCGCTATCGTTCGCGTGGCGCGATATCCGCAATCGACAACCACGGTTGGTGTCGTCACAGACGCTGTGCGTCTGGCCCATCTGCTGGCGCCCAACCTCACGGCCCGCTCGATCGGCCGTTTCATGGCAACGTATTTCAAACGCGCGCCGGAGATCAGCGGCAGCGACGGAAACCTGTTTTCGCCCTCGCGGGATGCCGCACGGATCGACGGCGGGTTTCGCTCGCATTCCCGAACATCGCGAACCCTGATGTTCGGGCTTGCAGCCGTCGGGTTCGTTAGCGTCCTCAGCTCCCTTTCCCGGCGGGGCGCCGGTCGTTCCGGTTTGCATGATCACCATGCCTTGCGTCGCTCATGGCGCCCTTGGCGCGGCTGAGGGTTCCACGCCTTGACGAGGGCTGGAACAAGCGCGTGGTCCGATGGGTTGAATTCGTGTTCAAGAAAGGAGTATCCGATGCCTGCCAAATCCCAAGCACAGCAAAAGGCCGCCGGCGCAGCACTCGCCGCCAAGCGCGGCGACAAGAAGAAGAGCGAACTCAAGGGCGCTTCCAAAAGCATGGAATCATCGATGAGCGAGAAGGAGCTCGAGGACATGGCGTCGACCAGCCAGAAGGGCAAGCCGAACCACGTCTCGTCTTGAGAGACCTGTATGGGGATAGCCGATGACGCTGGAGGACATCGTCTTTCGACTTGGCATCGCCAGCGCGGCGGGTTTGCTGCTGGGGCTGGACCGAGAGCTTCGCGGCATCGCTGCCGGCATCCGGACGCATGCTCTGGTCGCGCTCAGTTCGGCACTAATTACGGTGTCTGCGATGATGATCCATGACGATCTGGCAGCGCGGTCAATGTCCAACGCCGACCCGTTGCGCGTGATCCAGGGACTGGCACAGGCTGTCGGTTTCATCGCTGCAGGCGCAATCTTCGTGTCGGGCGGCAACGTGCACAACCTGACCTCGGCTGCCAATATCTGGCTCGCCGCCGCTGTTGGTATCGCTGCGGGAGCCGGACAGACGACCCTGCTCATCGTCGGCGTCGCTTTCGGAGCGCTGATCGTAACGCTGGTCCGTATCCTCGAAAGATTCGTATCGGGATGGGCTCGATCCGACGACGAGAGTTGATATCCTGCGTTTATGATAGAGCCAGGGAAGTGGTCGTTAAGGGCCGCCAGCCATCGAGCCCACGACGACCATGACAAGAGCGTCGATATCCACCTCGCCATCAACCAGAATGGTTGACCCGTCCTTGCTCACGCTGAGCTTTTCCGGCCGTTCCGCTGCCTGCCGTTCGAACTCTTCGACAACGGCAAGCGCTGCCTTTTCGTGCAGAGGCTTCAACTCACTCATATCGCGGGCACCCACTTCCAGAAAACGCCCTCCCGGCGCTCGGGGTAGTATTTGAACTCGCATTCGAAACGGAGGCCATAGGTCTTTGCCGCTTCCAGCGCGGTGTCCGAGGGCGGGTTCATGCCCGTGCGCGGCGCAAACCAGTCCTCGATCAGATCGTCCGGCACATATGCGCCGATCCGCAGCGGCAAGCTCCGAAGCACGGAATCCATGTCCTCAGGTATCGACATCGTTCGCTATCCCTCCTTGCAAGGCCTCACCGTTCGCAGGTCCTTCCGTCAAAGTGGACGCACCGAACAGGTCTGCCCGGCGCAAAGACCGCGACCTTAAGGTGACCGATCGTCTTTGACATTGGCAAGCTCTCTGCGCTTTATGAAACTGTTGGGCTGTAGCGCCGAAACTCTGCATGTCAGCGGAAGTTCCCGGGTGGTGGCATGCGTGATGAAATCCGGGGCAGGGCGGTTGAGGAAGACATCGGGTGCGTGAGCCGGAGATCGATGAGCGCGAGACGGACGACGAAGCCGAGCCTTCGCATGTTCCCACGCCGCGCATGCTGTCCTGGGCACGCAATTCGGCGGCCTACCGGCTGGGCAAGCGAATGCATACCGAAAAGCAATTATCGGATGCCATCGCCCGCAAGGCGCGAGAGAAATTCGCGGAGATCAGCGATGAGCAGGTCGCCGCTCTCTCAGCCTTTGCCGTCACTTTCGGCTATGACAACAAGGCTCTCGACGACGTCGCCTATGCGGACGTTGCGACGCGCTCGGGGCAGTCAAGCGGACGTTCGAAGCGGGCGATCGCCCAACGGCTCGTGGTCAAGGGGATCGACCGCGAGACGGCAACGGCCGCAGTCGAGGATGTGGACGACCTCAAGGCCGCCATCATCCTTGCCCGCAAGCGTGCCTTTGGTCCGTTTCGCAAGGAGCCGCCTGACGAGAAACGCAAGATCAAGGAGCTATCCGCTTTTGGCCGTAGTGGTTTTGGTTTCGATATCGGCCGCAGGGTCTACGATATGACGCGCGACGAGGCTGACGCCGTTCTGAGCGGCAACGAGATATGAGCCGATCTCCCGCAAACGAGGGAGAATGAGGGTGCTCAGGTCGGCATTCCGTCGATATGATGTTTGTAATCTTGAGGAAGAGACCGCGCGGCGCTGAGACAATCGCTAGCCGGTCATTCGCCGGTGAAGTCCATGTCAGCGCCGCGCTTATGGTCTGGTAGAAGAATGCTCGGCGACGTTCTCTGTTCCATTGATCGCGTACCGTGCTTCGTGGCAGTCGACGCATGGAGTGCCTTACGCTCAGGTATCCGACATCGAGGGTAGGTGAAGCTCCACCTCGCGTCGCTCCTCGTCGCTCATGGGCTCGACCTTCTCTTTCCAGAAAGCAGCGGCTTCCGGCGCATCATCTTCCCAGGCTCGCGTACTGACGATATTGTCATCCACCTTCGCCTTGCGGCGGCCACCAAGCGCCAGATATTCATCGGCAATCTTCTTGGACGGTGTCGTGGTGTTGTCTTCCATGATGCGATCCTCTTGACATTGGGTGCCTGTCAGCCCGCTACACTGATCTTCTGCACAGACGACCAATCGGAACCCTGCGTGAGAAGCCGCCAACGGACATGGCTGCCGTGATAACAGATGGCCTATCGATTCGTTCCGGTCCCGATGTTGCCGGAAGGTTGTGGGTGCCGATTGCCTGCGCGCGGAAGAGGAGAGAAGATTGAGCTTGAAGGAGATCAGCGGCGAGGTGGATGGCCGGTACGCTCGCATCGATGGCGAACTCGTTCCGCTCGTCTCGAATGTCTGGATGGACGGCGTTACCTACGCAAACCCGTTCACGCCTCCTTTGCACGATGTAAGAGACCCGAAAGACCGGGAATTTCTGGTGGTCGTTCTGCAGAAACATCGGGTGGTCGTGACCGACGATGTCGCTGTGCGTAACGGAGATGGCGCGCTGATCCCTCTCACTCGGCGGAGATATCTGGGCCTCTACGCGATCGAGAACCCGGCCTATGCACCGGCGTCGGGCTTGTCCTTCACGCTGGGGCCATTGATCGCGGATCTCGCGGCGCCTTAATCGGCCGAACGCTCTAAAGCATAGGCTCCTGCCGCCGACCTGATCTGCGTCGGACAGGCAAGATCTTCGGATGCAGGGTGGCAGGCACCTTGTTCATGCTGAATGAGACAGATGCCAAGTATGGAAAACGCTTACTCTCGGCGTCCGTTGGTGACGGAACGCGTTGTGCAGCGATGGCCTGCAATGATACAGCGCCTTCGCGACTGCTTTGTCGCAACCTGCTTTCGCACCGTCGCCGTTTCCAGCTCGCCGAGATCCAGATGACAGATAAGCACCAGCCCGGAACATCGAGCCTCAAGCTCGGTCTCGATCCTGTCGTCGCCTTCAGCCTTGCAGGTGCGCTGGTCTTCTTCCTGATCAGCGGTGTCATCGCTTACAATAATCTCCACACCTTGCGCGCCAACAACGACAAGATCGTTCATACCCACGAGGTCATCGTAGCGCTGGGTAAGCTCCTTTCGAGTGCGCAGGACGCGGAAACAGGCCAGCGTGGCTTCCTGCTGACAGACAATGCCCGTTATCTCGACCCCTATAATGTCGCCGTGCTCGCTGTCCCCCGCCATATCAACGATATCGCCCGGCTGGTGCAGGACAACCCGGCGCAAGGGCGCCGCATCGAAGCCGTCAGGCTGAGCGTCGATGCCAAGTTCGCAGAGTTGAAAGAGACCATCGAGCTGCGCCGGACGCAAGGCCTGTCGGCTGCGCTTGCCGTCGTCAATTCCGATCGCGGGAAGGCTGCCATGGATGCTATCCGCACGCAGCTTTCCGAAATGGGACAAGAGGAAGCGCGCCAGCGGCAGCAGTGGCTGAGCGAGATGGATGATGCCTATAGCACAGCCCTTGCCAGTAGCATCTTCTCCGGAATACTCGGCATTCTCCTGACGATAGCCATCGGCGTCCTTATCCGCCGCGCCACCCTCGCGCGTCGCAGGGAAGACTGGTTGCAGGCGGGGCAGGTTGGCTTGAGCGGCGCTGTCATGGGCGACCAGCGCACAGAGCAGCTTGGCGACAGCATTCTAACCTTCCTGGCTGACTATGCAGGCGCGGTGGCCGGCGCGATTTTTGTCGGCGACAAGGGCATCTTTCAGAGATCTTCGACCTATGGTGTTCCCGAGGGCGCAAACATTCCGCGACAATTCAAGCTGCGGGAAGGACTGCTCGGACAAGCCGCTGCCGGCGAAAAGGCCGTGTTGGTCGGAGACGTACCCGACGGCTACCTGTCGTTCGGCTCCGCGCTAGGGCGCGACAAGCCACGGCACCTCGTGATCTCCCCGGCCATCATCGACGGCGAGGTCAATGCGGTCATCGAACTCGGCTTCCTCCGCCCGATCGACGAGAGCGTTCTCGCTCTGCTGGAGGAGGCTGCGGCCTCCATTGCGACGGCCGTACGGTCCGCAAACTACCGCACGGACCTGCAGAACCTCCTTGCCGAAACCCAGCGTCAATCCGAGGAGCTGCAGGTTCAGAGCGAAGAGCTGCGCGTTTCGAACGAAGAGCTGGAGGAGCAGGGCCGGGCGCTGAAAGAGTCGCAGGCGCGGCTCGAGCAGCAGCAGGTGGAGCTCGAACAGACCAATTCGCAGCTGGAAGAGCAGACGCGCCAGCTCGAAACACAGCGCGACGATCTGGAGCGCGTCAATGGCGCGGTGCAGCTCAAGGCACGCGAGCTGGAACAGGCGAGCCGCTACAAGTCCGATTTCCTCGCCAACATGTCGCACGAACTGCGCACGCCGCTGAACTCGCTGCTCATTCTCGCAAAGCTGCTTGCCGATAACGCCGAGGACAATCTGACCGGTGAACAGGTGAAGTATGCACAGACGATCGAATCCTCTGGCAACGACCTTCTGACACTGATCAACGATATCCTCGACCTCTCCAAGATCGAAGCTGGACATATCGACATCCGCCCCGAGGCGGTGTCTGTGGAGCGGCTTGCGAACAATCTGCGGCAGGTCTTCGATCCGGTTGCACGAAACAAGCAGCTGGATTTCGCAGTGGACATCGCGCCGGAGTGCCCGCCCGTCATCGAGACCGATCTTCAGCGGCTTGAGCAGGTCTTGAAGAATCTCTTGTCGAACGCCTTCAAGTTCACCGCCGCCGGCAAGGTGTCCGTGGCCATCCGACGGGCTGGAGCGCCCTATGGCAGCGGCGAGGGGCAAATTGCGCTCGCGGTCACGGATAGCGGCATCGGCATTGCCGAGGACCAGCAGCGCAACATCTTCGAGGCCTTCCATCAGGCTGATGGAACGATCAGCCGTCGCTATGGCGGAACGGGTCTCGGCCTCTCGATCTCCCGCGAACTCGTGCGCCTGCTCGGAGGCGCGATCCATCTGGAGAGCCAGCCGGGACAGGGCAGTACCTTCACGATCACCATCCCGGAAACCTACGACGCGACGCGGGTTTCGGCCCGACAGCCGCGCGAGGGCGGAACGGTTGCTCCCGTCTCACCGGCTCTCGTGCAGGCTCCGGTGAACGCTCCTGCGACCGAGCAGCGCGAGACCTCGAATATTTCCAGGGCGCGCCTCGTGGAGGACGACCGGGCGGCTCCGTCCGACAACAAGCGCGTTCTCCTGATCATCGAGGATGATGTGACCTTCGCGGCGATTCTACGAGATCTCTCGCGGGAAATGGGCTTTCGCACGCTGGTTGCCGGCACGGCACAGGAAGCCCTGGAGCTTGCCCGCCAGTTCATGCCGAGCGCTATCGTGCTCGATGTCGGCCTGCCGGACCAGTCGGGTCTTTCGGTTCTCGACCGGCTGAAGCGCGACGTGCAGACGCGGCATATCCCGATCCATATGGTTTCGGGCGATGATCATACGGAAACGGCTCTGTCGCTTGGAGCCGTCGGCTACATGCTGAAGCCGGTGAAGCGCGAACAATTGATCGAGGTGCTGCAGAAGCTCGAAGCGAAGCTTTCGCAGCGGGTACATCGCGTCCTGATCGTGGAAGACAACGACGTTCAGCGTGAGGCGGTGGCACGGCTGCTCACCTCGCACGACGTGGAGACGGTGACGGCGGGAACGGCGGCCGACTGCCTGAAGCTCCTTCAGGAGCAGACCTTCGATTGCGTCGTCCTCGATCTCTCGCTGCCGGATGCCTCTGGCTATTCCTTGCTGGAAACGCTGAGCCAGGACAGCGAGCGCGCGTTCCCGCCTGTCATCGTCTATACCGGCCGCGTGCTGTCGGCCGATGACGAGCTGCAACTGCGCCGCTACTCCAAGTCGATCATCATCAAGGGCGCAAAATCTCCCGAGCGGCTGCTGGACGAGGTCAGCCTGTTCCTGCATCAGGTGGTGTCCGACCTGCCGGCCGAGCAGCAGAAGATGATCCGCAAGGCTCGCAGCCGGGATGCCCTTCTCGAAGGGCGCCGCATCCTCATCGTCGAGGACGATGTGCGCAATGTCTATGCTCTGACCAACATTCTCGAGCCGCGCGGCGCGGTGATCGAGATTGCGCGCAACGGCCAGGAAGCGCTCGACGCGCTCGCGAAGTCGGCTGGGCAGCCGGGTGCAGGAATCGATCTCGTGCTGATGGACGTGATGATGCCGGTGATGGACGGTCTGACGGCGACGCGGGAGATCCGCAGGAACACCCAGTGGAAGAAGCTGCCGATCATCACCCTCACGGCCAAGGCCATGCCCGACGATCAACAGCGCTGCATCGAGGCCGGGGCGAACGACTATATGGCAAAGCCGCTCGACGTTGAGAAGCTGCTATCGCTCGTCCGCGTCTGGATGCCGCGATGAGCGATCTGTCGTCACTGGAGAAAGTCGAGGACATCGAGATCCGGCTGCTGCTGGAAGCGCTCTATGCGCGATATCACTATGATTTTCGCGGTTACGCCATGGCGTCGGTCAAGCGTCGACTGCGCCAGGCGCTGGAGCAGCTGCGCATTCCCACCATCTCGGGGCTACAGGAACGGCTTCTGCACGACCGGGACATGCTGCCGCAACTGCTGGGCTACCTGACCGTGCAAGTCAGCGAGATGTTCCGCGATCCGGATTATTTCCGCGCGATCCGGGAGCAGGTGATCCCGCATCTGCGGACATATCCCTCGCTTAAAGTCTGGGTTGCGGGCTGCAGCCATGGCGAAGAGCTTTATTCCCTCGTGATCCTCTTTCGAGAGGAAGGTCTCGAAGACCGCACGCTGTTCTATGCGACCGATATCAGCCAGGAAGCGTTGCAGATCGCGGAGGCCGGCGTCTACCCGCTCGACCGCATGCAACTCTTCACAGAGAACCACCGCAAATCCGGCGGCAAGTCGTCGCTATCGGATTACTATCAGGCGGCCTATGGTCGCGTCTCCTTCGACCGGACGCTTCGGCGCAATGTCGTGTTCTCCGATCACAGCCTCGTCACGGATGCCGTCTTCGGCGAAATGAACCTGATTTCCTGCCGCAACGTGCTGATCTATTTCGACCGTACCTTGCAGGATCGTGCGCTTGGCCTCTTCAAGGATTCCCTGCCGCGAAAGGGGTTTCTCGGCCTTGGCGCAAAAGAGAGCCTCCGCTTTTCGGATCATGCCGGCGCGTTCCGCGACTTCGTGCGCGAGGAAAAGATCTACCAGAGGATCGGCGAATGAGCGACGTTCGCCCGCAGGCCGTCGTCATCGGTGCCTCGGCCGGTGCGCTGGAAGCCCTGACGACCATCCTGCCGGCTCTGCCGGGCGATTTTCCCGTGCCCATCATGCTCGTCGTCCACATCCCCGGCGACAAGCGCAGCGTGCTGGCCGAGTTGTTTCAGGCGAAGTGCCGGATCAACGTGCTGGAGGTGGAGGACAAGGAGCCCCTTGCCGGCGGAACGGCCTACTTCGCGCCGCCCAACTATCATCTGCTTGTCGAGACCAATGGCACGCTTTCTCTTTCCAGCGACGAACCGGTGATGTTCTCCCGCCCCGCCATCGATGTCCTCTTTGAAAGTGCCGCCGATACGTTCGGATCGGCACTGGTCGGTATCGTGCTCACGGGCGCCAATCATGACGGGGCCCGGGGCCTTCGCGCGATATCCGACGTCGGCGGCCATGCCGTCGTTCAGGATCCGGCGACGGCTTTTGCCGCTGCAATGCCCGAAGGTGCAATCGCACGGTGTCCTGACGCCCGGGTCATGCCGCTTGACGCGATCGCAGCGTATCTTCAGAAGGTCGTATGCACATGAATCCCGTTACCTTTCTGCTGGTGGACGATCTCGAGGAAAACCTGCTTTCGCTGGAAGCGCTGCTGCGGCGCGATGGCTTGACGCTTCTCAAGGCGCGTTCCGGTGATCAGGCTCTGGAGTTGCTGCTGCAACACGATGTCGCACTGGCGCTGATCGACGTGCAGATGCCCGGGCTGAACGGTTTCGAACTGGCCGAGCTGATGCGCGGCAACGAGCGGACCCGCCGCGTGCCCATCATCTTCGTCACGGCCGGCAGCACGGATGGCCAGCGCCGTTTCCGCGGGTACGAGGCGGGTGCCGTGGATTTCATCCAGAAGCCGATCGAAACCGATATTCTCCGCAGCAAGGCAGACGTCTTTTTCGAGCTTTACCGTCAGCGCCAGCAGATCGCCGAGCAACGCGACGCACTGGAAGCGCAGGCGCAGGCCCTGCGGGAGGCCGACCGCCGCAAGGATGAGTTTCTGGCAACGCTCGCTCACGAGTTGCGCAACCCGCTTGCTCCGTTGCGTCACGGTCTCGACGTGCTGCGCCGGAACCCGACAGGAGAAGCCGCCGAGGGCATTCGCGACATGATGGACCGGCAGATGGTCCATCTGGTGCGGCTGATCGATGATCTGCTGGACGTATCGCGGGTCAGCCAGGGCAAGATCGGGCTGCGCAAGGAGCGCATCGCGGTCGAGATGATTATTCGCTCCGCCATCGAGGCGAGCCGTCCGCTGATCGATGCCTCCGGGCACCGCCTGACCGTGGATGTGCCAGCCGAACCGCTCTGGCTGGATGCAGACCCGACCCGCATGGCGCAGGTCGTCGCCAATCTTCTCAATAATGCTGCGAAATACACGCCGGCCGGGGGTCGGATCGGGATTGCCGTCCGGGCGTCCGGCGGCAGCGCCGTGATCGATGTCTCCGACAATGGCATCGGTATTCCGGAGACGCTGCAGTCCGGCGTGTTCCAGCTGTTTGCGCAGGTCGATAGTCATCTGGAGCATGCCCAGGGCGGCCTTGGCATCGGATTGGCTCTCGTGCGCCAACTTGTCATTCTCCACGGCGGAACGGTCGAGGTCACGAGCGCCGGCGACGGCAAGGGTAGCGTGTTCACCGTTCGTCTGCCGCTTGCCACAGCACCTGAGGAGGTTGCCGCACCGGCACGAGCCGTTGCCGCCGGGCCGGAGGCAGACCAGCCGCAGAACATTGCGATGGCTTCACCGCGCTTGCTGAAGGTGCTGATCGTAGATGACAATGTCATTGTCGCGGACGCGCTCGGCTGGATGCTGGAAGAGATCGGCCATCAATACGAGGCGATCCACGACGGGCGCGAAGCGCTGGAGGTCGCGACGCGATTTGAGCCGGATGTTATCCTTCTCGATATCGGGCTGCCGGGGATGGATGGCTACGAGGTCTGCCGTGCCTTCCGCCGGGAAGACCGGTTCAAGGCGACGACCATCATCGCCCAGACGGGATGGGGACAGGACAAGGACAAGGTGAAAGCGTTTGAGGCAGGCTTTACTCACCACCTCACGAAGCCGGTGCTGATAGACGAGCTGGAGCGCTTGCTGGAGACGGTTCCGGCTGCCTGATATCCTGTTTTCGAGATAACAAGCGCACAACCGGCGTCGAGTCGCATCATCGTCGCGGCGGCTCGAAGCGCTCCAGTCTCTTGGCGACCTGGATTTCCAGCAACGAAAAATCGCCTGCGATCGCCTTTGAGTCCTCGCTGGCCGTCATCGCAAGATGCACGACCCCTTCCAGCCTGTGAATAAGCCGGCCGGCTAGGCGTCGCTCCTTATAGCTGAAAATGTCGCCCCCGCGAACAAGCAGGCACAGGCTGTAGATGCGCCTGAGAGACTGGCGATCGGACGCCATGTTGAGCCACTGCGCTCTCGTAATATGCATTATTCCTCCGGACCAAGTGGAGGAAGACGAGCGCGGATCAAAAAGAGTTTCAGGTCCTCTGCCGATTTGGCGTTTGCATGATGCTGCAAATTCGGCCGCCGGAGCGGCCGAAGAGAGAGGTTTGAGAATGCCTATCGAGGCTTCCGGATGGTGCCGTAGATGATGTTGCGGTTGGCACCGAAGAAGACGCTCTTTTCGGCTTTCTGCCCCTCCAGGCTCGCCTCGATGATCGACCACATTTCCGACTGCGATCGCAGGAGAAGCGTCCAGTTCATCATTGTCTCCATGTAGCCGTCGTCGGGAACCTCCGTCGAGAAGTTGGCGAACAGGAACGTTCCGCCCGGCTTCAGCATGGAAAGGCATGTCTGCGTCAGTTTCACCGCGACCTTGTCGGCGAGATAATCGTAGAGGCCTGCCGCATAGATCAGGTCGAATTGTCCGAGGCCGTAGGCACCTTTGAGAAGTCCACGAACCGAGCCGTCCATCGCTTCGACGGGCGTTCCGTTGAAGTCGCGCATGGTGCGGCCGACGCTCAGAGGGTCCTGATCGAGCGCCACCCACCGCTTGATCCGGCCCTCTCGCACAGCAACGGATTCTTCCGCCTCGCGCAGATGCCCCGCTGCCACTGCGAGAACCTCCGTCTCCGCCCCTATCCGGGCTGCTGTCTCATCGACGGTTCGCGTCAAGATATCGCGACGTTCCCGCACGGCCACGGCGGAAGGGGCGTTGCGCGTGTACTCGTAGAGTGTGCGCCCGAGCGGCGAAGCGCGCTCCACGTCGGCTGCGATATCCCGATGGCCGTAGATAAAGTCGATCAGGCTTGCATCCCCTGAATAGCCGCGCGGCTTTTCGAAGGACCAGCGGGTAAAGGGGTCGTTGTGAAAATATGCCGCCACCGGATGATCCTGAACCATGGGGATCAGGTCCGGCCATACCGACCGGTATTTCTCGCGGCTCTCGTGAAGGGATCGGATCAGGCGATCGATGATCTGATCGGGATTGCGGTCCGCCTGAATCTGCTGGGAGGCGACTTGCAGTATCAGCGTAATCTCGTCTCTTGCGATCCGGAGTTGCCGTTCATCGGCAGGCGCTCCGGCGGGGAAAACCTCCCTGTTGACTGCGGTCGGGGTGATCAGGCTTTGCCCGTCAAAAACGGCGAGTGGGTTCTTCACGCTACGTCCTTTGGTTACCATTGGGTTAACAAGACGCGTAAGAGATGACTCAAATTGTCTGGAAATGCATGGGCCTTTCAATTTGTTGGTTAATGGCACAGGTGCACCCTTACGGCACAGGGGTTCAGGGCTGTGGAAAGGAAGTGTTAAGCCGTTTTCGCTAATGTTTACCGCTGTCTTAGTAAGCGTGATAGAACATTGGAACGGTCTGTCCGGGTCGTCCATTCAAGGGTCGGGATCGCCGCGTATCGGTGAAAAGCTTCGGCACAGCAATGAAAGCGGTGGAGAGTGCATGATGCACAAGTCGACCGACACCATCGAGTTCGGCGTATCGAGAGATCCGCTACAGCAACCGAAGGTAACTCTTCGCGAACTCTACAAGCGGCACGGCGAGAATGCGCACAAGCAATCGACTCGTCGCGGGCTGTGGGCAGCCGTGCTCGTCTATCTCGTCTTCTCGATCAGCGACGTTCTCCTGATCGGCGACGTCGCGCCGTATGTCGTCGGCGCCCGGTTCTTGATTTCCATCATCATGTTGATTGCACTCGAGCTACAGATGCGGCGGGCGTCCACGGCCGATGCCGTCGATAGCACGGCGGCGATTGCGCTGATCTTCGCTTATGCCGGCTGGCTCGTGCCGAGCATGATGAGCGATCACACGGTCGTCATGTCATACTACATGGTTTTCGGCGCCATCTTCATGATGAGCGTGAACCTGTTCTTCAATTTCCCATTCCGGATCTCCGTGGTCGCCTCAGGCATCATCGTCCTGATCTTTCTGGCGGGCCTCGTCTGGTTTCCCAATGTCGGCTACAGCTACAAGTTCACGTTCGGCCTCTTCTGTCTCTCCTGTTTCATCTTCACGTCCTATGTGAACTGGAAGCTCAATCAGGAGCGCTACAACGTGTTTCTGAACGCGCTGGAGGCAAAAGCCCAACATCGTCAGGCTGCCGAGCGCGGAGAGGCCTTGCTGAGGCTGTCCCATACCGATCCACTGACGGGCCTTGCCAACCGCCGTGCGATCGACAACCGCCTGCGCGACGTCTGGCGCGACTGGCAGCAGGCAGGGCGCACCTTTGCCGTCATTCTGGTCGACGTCGATTTCTTCAAGCGGTACAACGACTATTACGGGCATCTCGAAGGCGACAAATGTCTCATGCTGGTCGCTCAGGCCCTGCGCGGTCTGGCCGAGGAGCATAAGGCCTCCGTCGGGCGGTTCGGCGGCGAGGAGTTCATCCTGCTCGCCCCTGTCTTGTCCGAGAAACAGACGGGCGAACTCTGCGAAGCCATTCGTCGGACGGTCGAGGATCTCGGTCTGCTACATGAGCAGCGACGCGATGGTACGTCGAAGGTAACCGTCAGTGTCGGTGCAGCCTTTACTGCGGACCGCACCCTGTCGAAAGTGGAGAAGGTGATCCATCAGGCCGACCGTGCGCTGTATAGCGCCAAGGCCTCCGGCCGCAATTGCGTCAAGCTGTTCCACGTCGATGATCCGAACAATCGTGACGACGGCGAGAATATCGCGGCCCTGCTGAAGATCGCCGTACCCCAAGGCCTCGTGTCCATGGTATACCAGCCGCTGCAGGAGGTGGCGACGGGCAAGACGCATGCCTATGAAGCTCTGATGCGACTGAAGATGTCGGATGGCACCTTCTTGTCACCGGCGCTGTTCATTCCCGCAGCCGAGCGATCCGGTGCGATCGTCAATCTCGGCCAGTGGGCTTTGCGTCGCGTCTGTGAGGAACTCCTCCTTACGAATCTGGCGCCTGTCGCCAGTGTCAACGTCTCGCCATTGCAGTTGAAGACGCCCGGTTTTGTCGCCTTCGTGGCAAGGACTCTGGACGAGTTCTGCATCTCCGGCGATCGTCTCGCCTTCGAAATTACCGAAGGGCAGGACATGGAGATCCATTCGAGCCTTTTGCGCTGCATCAGCGACCTTCGGGCTCTCGGCATCAAGATCTGGCTCGATGATTTCGGCACGGGTTTCGCCGGTCTATCCTGGCTGCGCCTGATCGATTTCGATTGCATCAAGATCGATAAATCCTTCCTGCACGATTGCGATACCCCGCGCGGCTGTGCCATGCTTGACGATATTCTGCGTCTGGCACGCAATCGGGGAGCGACGATCCTCGTCGAAGGCGTCGAGACGGAAGAGCATTTCGCGCTCATGCACCGCCTGAAGATTGACCTGATGCAGGGCTACTATGTCGGCCGCCCCGCACCCGCCACGAGCCTTCGGCCCATTCGGCAGCTACCGAAACTGGTCGTCGTTTCAAGGTAGGTAGAGATCTGTCATCCGTCCGTGATGTGCCGGACAGCCTTGTCCGGAAAGGACGATGTCGGGCGGCCACGTCGGGACAAGCCCTGTAAATTCGATCCTGAAGCCGCTCCGGTTCAAGGAATCTGCAGTCGCCGCATGACGTCTGGACCAGGCATATCATTACGACTTGCCAATGTTCCACCCTCGCTAATATAAGATCGCACGGGGCGCTCCGACGCCGTACGAACGGGCGAGGGGACTTGATGGCCGAAGATGCAGATCGAGGCCGGGCCTCCAGGAAAGTCGGCTTCTTCGTGGTCGTCGCCTTGGTCGGCATGCTCGCCGGGCTGCCGTTTGCCGTGTGGATGGACGTCAGCAGCCTGTCGCAGGCTGCGCTGAAGCGCCAGGCGCAGGACATGAGCTCGCTGATCACCAGCATTCGCTCCTATTACGCCACCAATGTCGTCGGTCGCATTCTCGCAGCACATGCGGCGGGCGACGATGCCGCCACAGCGGTGACGGACCAATATGCCACCATTCCCGGCGCGGTTCCGATTCCTGCGACGCTATCGCTGGAACTCGGCGACGTGATCAAACAGCAGCAGGCAAACATTACCTATCGTTTCGTCTCGGACCTGCCGTTCAAAACGCGAGCGCCGCATGATCTGGACGTCTTCGAGACGGCATCGCTTGCAGCCTTGCGCAGCAACGCCGCACAGACTCTCACTGACGTTTCCCGCGTCGGCTTCACCAACACCTTTCGCCTCGTGACGCCTGTCATCATGGGGCAGGCCTGCGTTGCCTGTCACAACCAGCATCCCGCCAGTCCGAAGACCGACTGGAAAGTAGGGGACGTACGCGGCATCCAGGAGGTTATCATTCAGCAGCCGCTGGCCGGTAATGTCTTCGCCTTCAAATACCTACTGGTCTATTTTCTCTGTTTCGCCGGGCTCGGCGCGGCCCTCATCACGCTTCAGCAGCGCCAGACAGCTTTGATCCAGGGCTTCAACCGCGATCTCGAATCTGCCAACGAGTTTCTCGCCAGCATATCCATGAAGATCTCCCGCTACCTCTCGCCACAGGTCTACAAGGGCATCTTCAGCGGCCAGAAGGATGTCGTCGTCCAGACAGAACGTAAACGCCTGACCATTTTCTTTTCCGATATCAAGGACTTCACAGCGACCACCGAGCGACTACAGCCGGAGGCGCTGACGGAGATGCTGAACGAGTACCTGACCGAGATGTCGGCAATCGCGGCGATGCATGGCGGAACGCTCGACAAGTTCATCGGCGACGCCGTGCTCGTCTTCTTCGGCGATCCTGAGACGCATGGCGCGGTAGAGGATGCAAAGGCATGCCTGCGAATGGCGGTGGACATGCAGACGCGCCTTGGCGAACTCAAGGCAAAATGGCGCGGCGGCGGCACCGAGGAGCCCTTCGTCGTCCGGATGGGTATCAATACGGGTTACTGCAACGTCGGCAATTTCGGCAGCAGTGACCGAATGGACTACACGATCATCGGCGCGGAAGCGAACCTTGCAGCACGCCTGCAAGCGATTGCCGAAGGCGGCAAGATCGTTATCAGCTACGAGACCTACGCGCTGGTGACAGACATCGTGGACGCCACGCCGCTGCCGCCGATCACCATGAAGGGAATCCAGCGCGAAATCGTACCCTATGCCGTCAACGGCCTCATATCAGGAGCCGAGCAAACGCGCGGCGTTGTTCGCGAAACGCTCGCAGGCCTCGATCTCCGTCTCGATCCGACCCAACTCGACCCAACCGAACGTGCCAAGGCACGTGCCATACTGCGCCAGGCGATGGCCGCAATCGATGAGAAGGACGGGAAGGGCTGAACCAAGCTCTTGGTCAGGCCAAGCCGAGCATGGCTGGAACTTCGGTCCACGGGAGACGTATCACACTGTGTCGGCGTCAGCGGGATCTCCCTGTGGCGGCGGAGTTATCGCTACTAATTCCATCTGCTCGTCTCCGCCGTATCAAACGCGGGGAGTGCGACAGTCTAACTTTGCAGAAACAGGACACTGTGAGTTCGAGGCGAACCGCGACTTGCGGGCTGGCAGAAGCTAACCGGTGCGCCTGATTTGGGCGAGGAGTTTCTGGCGGAAGACTTCTGCCGGTGTTTTATAGCCGAGGCATTTGCGTGGCGTTGCGTTCAGGTGATGGCATATCTCGGTGAGATCACGGTCGCTGAGCGACAGCGGGTTGACCTCTCTCGAAAGCCATTTCCTGGCCCGTCTGTTGGTGTTTTCGACAGTGCCTTTCTGCCAGGGCGATTGCGGATCGCAGAACCATGTCTGTGTTCCGATGCTGGCCTGCAGGTAGGGCCAGTCAGTGAATTCGGTGCCTCGGTCGAAGGTGATCGAACGACGGGCTAGGTGGGGCAGGGGTTGCAGCACGCGGATCAGGCCGTCCATCACCGGTCTGGATTGCCGGTCATTGTTGCGCAGGAAGACTGCAAATCGGCTGACCCGTTCGACCAGCGAAGTCACATTGGCCTTTCCGTACGTCTTCCGGAACTGAATGAGGTCGCATTCCCAATGCCCGAACTGTTTGCGCCCAGCGACGACATCCGGCCGGTTGAGAATGTTGACGTCTGGGCTGAAACGCCTGCCGTGACGGCGCCTGGCATGCCGTGGCCGGCGTCTGGCACGATGCTCTGGCAGATGTCGCCACAGTTTGATCGCATGTCCGTTGGCCGAGTATGCGAACTTGTAGATCGTCTCATGGCTGACAGAGATTGGATGCCGCTCCAGTCGCATCCGGCCAGCAATCTGCTGCGGCGACCAGCCATGCATGATGCGCTCGATTACAGACTGGCGCAGATGCGGGAACCGAGCAAGCTTCCGCAGCTTGGCACGCCGTTCTCGCGCCATGTCATTAGCCATCACGCAGTAATAGCCGTTGAGGTCCGGCATCTCACTATCCTCGAACGTATTGCGGCGCAGCTCACGGAAAATGGTCGAGCGATGTCGGTGAAGTTTCTCGGCGATGACGTCAACGCTCAGTCCAGCTGTATGCCAGCGCGCGATTTTGCAGCGTTCATCCAGATTGATCTGGGAGTAGGTGCGCTTCATGGGTCGTTCCTTGCAACTGATAAGCTACTGTTATCTATCGCAAGTCGCACTTCATCCTTGAACCCACCACGCTATACACCGTGTCAAAGCTGATTAGGGGTGCGACGTCGGTAGCCATTTAGAAACGCGACACTGGCTCTGGTGGTCAGCCCCCGATCCGACCGGCTGGTCCGGGTTGCAAGGGAGGAGCGGGGGCGGATTGTTGGCGCCTGTTCGGCTTCAGCTTTGAGGCTGGCCCAGTCATTCTGCCGCCTCCATCCGCGCTAAGGCCTTCTGCCTTTTGGCGATGACGTCCGGATCGTTCATGAAATCCGTCCTTCGCCCCGGCTTGCGGCCACGCTTCTGGTAGCCGTTGGCTGTGCTGCCGTCTCGAATGCCAAACATATGATCCTTCTGTCCGGTGCG
>NZ_FOGR01000019.1 GCF_900111275.1 Rhizobium sp. NFR03
GCGATTGGACAAGGTTTCCGCGCTGAACGATACGCTGAGCCGTCTTCGAGACCATTCGAGTTCCCTTCGCGAAGAAGGCGTGGCGTGATCTCATGCACTATCGCCTTACGGAGATGCGGCTCGCTAGCCGCCCATTCGGTAATTCGCCTTTTGCGCGGCAAACTGATAGACAACTGTGCCAGCTACCACAGCGCCTGCTGCAGGAAAAATATGCTCTGAGGATCAACATCTGTTCCTCGGCCAGTAAACCGGACCTTTATGAGAAGGCCTCTTTTGAATCGAGCCACAGCGCATATGTCCTTGTCTGCCACGTAGTTCTTGATCCGTAACGTATAAAGCTGTTCTGTCTTCGCGAGAGGTTTATCCGAGCTCACTTCGGTTGTGGAGCTATCCGCCTGTTCTCATCGCGGAGTTCACGGTAGTCGGAAGGGAAACTGATCCGGAATTGTTTGTCACTCAACCTTTAAGAATCTAGACCAATCGGCCCGAACTCGAGAAGGCGCATAGCATTGTGGTAGTGCCCCCCGAGTTTCCTCGACGTCAAAACGTGCATTTCACTCTTGCTCAACAGTTCATGATTGCCGGGCTGATCGTCTTGATCGCCGGCATGACGGTCATCGGGCTCTGGGTCACTGACAATATCGAAAGGGCGATCGTGCAGAACCGGGCGGATTCAACGGCGCTGTTCGTGGACAGTATCGTTTCTCCCCTCTCCCAGGTCCTCGCGCGCCAAGCTGCGATCGATCCCGCCGCACAGAGCCTCCTGCTGGCAGCGGTCGAGACCGGACCTTTGGCCGAACGCTTCTTCTCGTTCAAGATCTGGACGCCGGAAGGAGCCGTCGCCTTCAGCAGCGATCCGGAACTGGTTGGACGAAGGTTCGCTCTCCAACCGGAAATGCGCGCCGCCCTACAGGGCGAGGTGGTGGCAGAATTCGACGAGATGGCGGGAGCCGAGCATGTTGTCGAGCGGGACAGCGGTCAAGAGCTTCTGGAGATCCATAGCCCCATACGCGATGCCGGGACCGGCCGGATCATCGGCGTTGCGGAATTCTACAGGCCCGCGGCGGATATCCGCGAGGTGGTGTCGCGGGCACGTTTTCGCAGCTGGCTGGTGGTTGCCTCCGCAACGATCGGCATGCTTGCGCTTCTGTTCGTCATCGTCGCACGAGGAAGCCGTCGCATCGAACAACAGCGACGTCGGCTGGATGATCAGGTGGAGCATCTCTCGCAACTGCTTGCCGCCAATACGACGCTGCGAGAAGCTGTGGACGAGGCCGCACAGCGCGCGGTAACCTTGAACGAGCGCTACCTGCGCCGCATCTCCGCGGATCTCCATGACGGACCCGCTCAGCTTCTCGGCTTCGCCGTCCTGCGGCTGGAGGCCATCCGCAAGGGCAAGGGGCGCCCCGACGACGAAGCCTTGGTTCGCCGCTCCATCGATGACGCGATCTCCGAAATCCGGAGCCTCTGCCAGGACCTGCAGCTGCCGGAACTGGAGGGCCTGTCGGGTCGAGATGTTGCTCTGCGCGCCATAAAAGCGCATGCGTTCCACTCGGGCGCCACAGTAGAGTCGGCGGTTGCGGATGTCGTGGTGGAAACGCACGGCGCCAAGATCTGCCTCTATCGTTTCCTGCAGGAAACCTTGAGCAACGCGACGCGGCACGCCGGAGCAAGCCATATCCGCGCCGAGGTTTCACCCCACGGCACCGGCATCATGGCTTGCGTCAAGGACGATGGCGCCGGTTTTTCCAGTGCGCCCGACCCGCATCGGCCGGGGCTCGGTCTGGCGGGCCTGAAAGAACGGATAGCAAGTCTCGGAGGACGCATGGAGATCGTTACGGCGTCGAACGGCGCGCCTTCTGGAACATCGGTCAGGATGTTCCTGCCATGAGCGACGTGGCAGGAAAAGCCGAGGTACTCCGGGTCGCTATCGTCGATGACCACCCGATGTTTCGCATGGGGGTCGTTCGCGGCCTTGAGGACGAGGCCGGTCTCGAAATTGTCGGTGAAGGCGCAAGTGCAGCTGACGCCGTTTCCCTCTTCCGGACGCATAGGCCCGATATCAATCTGCTCGATCTCTCGATGCCGGGGGGAGGCCATGCCGCTATTCGCGCCATCCGCCAGATCGACCCGAACGCCTTGATCGTCGTATTGACCGCATCTGCCAGCGATGCAGACGTTCGCGACGCCCTTTCCGCCGGAGCCAGCGGCTATGTGCTCAAGGGTGTCGAGGTGGAAGAATTGCATCAGGTGCTGCGGTGCGTTGCGAGCGGCAAGACCTGCATTCCTGAAAGCCTCGTTCTCCGCCTCCCCGGGCGCCCTCCGGTTAACGGTCTGGCGACGGGTGCCGGCCATTCCGACGTTGCCGCGATACCCGCACTGACACCGCGAGAAGAGCAGATCCTCCTGCTCGTCTCGGAAGGTCACAGCAACAAGGAAGTCGGGCGTTTGTTGGCGTTGCAGGAAAAATCGATCAAGCACGTCATGACCCGCATTCTCAGAAAACTACGGGTCCGCAACAGGACAGAAGCCGCGATGGTTCTGCGCGACTGGCAGCAGCGGGCAAAGCTTTAAGCGAAGCGGCCGCGTATCCATGGACATCATCCGTCTCCTGCCGGAGTCTGAGTATCGCTCGTCGGCCCTTCACAAACGCATCCGGCAGTCTCCGCGATACGGACCTTGGTCCGCATGGATCGAACCTGCGCATCCGTTTAAGTGGAGTGATCGAGAACAGATTAAGCCTGGCCGGGCCGTCCACATCGAAGCACAGCAAGCAAGCCGCAGGTTGCGGCTCTCCGAACCTTTTCAAGGAGCACTCCATGCACGCGCATCCCTTTATGACGGCGACCGCCGTCGCCGCTCTCCTGGCCCTGTCTCCATCGATGTCAGCAGCTGCCGAGCTGAACGTCTACACGACCCGCGAGCCTGCCCTGATTGCGCCGCTTCTCGAAGCTTTCACCAAATCGACCGGGACGACGGTCAAGACGGTCTTCCTCAAGGACGGCCTTGCTGAACGCGTGGTATCCGAGGGCGAAAGCTCGCCTGCCGACATCCTGATGACCGTTGACGCCGGCAACCTCGTCGATCTCGCCGAACGGGGCGTCACGCAGCCTGTCGATTCCGACGTGCTGACGTCCGCTGTTCCCGCGCAGCTGCGCGATGCAAAGGGTCACTGGTTCGGGCTCTCCATGCGCGGACGCGTCCTTTACGCGGCCAAGGACCTCGACCTGACGACCTTCCATTACGAGGATCTCGCCGATCCGAAATACAAGGGAAAGGTCTGCATTCGCTCAGGCCAGCATCCCTACAACACCGCACTTTTCGCCGATTATATCGCACATCACGGCGCTTCGGAAACCGAGGCTTGGCTTTCGGGGGTCAAGGACAATCTTGCCCGAAAGGCCGCCGGTGGCGACCGCGACGTCGCCAAGGACATCCTCGGCGGAATCTGCGACATCGGCATCGCCAACACCTACTATGTCGGCCTGATGACGTCGGGCAAAGGCGGCGAGGAGCAGGCGAAATGGGTGCAGGCAATCAAGGTCGTGCTGCCTACTTTCAAGAATGGCGGCACGCAGGTTAACATCAGCGGCGCGGCCGTGGCCAAGCATGCGCCCAACAAGGCCGAAGCCGTGAAGCTGCTGGAATACCTCGTTTCCGACGATGCACAGAAGATCTACGCAGAGGCGAATTACGAGTATCCCGTCAAGGCCGGCGTTGCAGCCGATCCCATCATCGCCGCGTTCGGCCCTTTGACAATCGACAAGACCCCGTTGTCCGAGATCGTCGGCCATCGGAAGGAAGCAAGCGCGCTGGTCGACAAGGTCGGCTTCGACAACTGATCCGCTAACACGGCGCTCCTGGGGAGCGCCGTCTTGGCGAAACCTCCGGACATCGCAATGCCTGCCAGTTCCCCGGCCACCGGCCTTTTCAGACCTTCCGGCAGGCGCTGGCCGGGCTGCGCCGGGCTTGTCGTCCTCGTCGTCTCGCTGCCGTTCGCCGGTCTGGCGTCCGAAGCGTTGAAAGGATCGCCCGGCCTCTGGGCACATCTGATATCGAGTATCCTGCCGGTGGCGTTGGTCGATACGGTGATCCTTCTCACCGGCGTCGGCCTTCTCACCGCCACGCTCGGCACCGCCGCTGCATGGCTGGTCACGGCGTATGCGTTTCCCGGCAGGCGCATTCTCGAATGGGCGCTGCTCCTGCCGCTCGCCGTGCCTACCTACATCATCGCCTATGCCTATCTCGACATTCTCCACCCGATCGGGCCGGTCCAGGGCGCCGTCCGCTGGCTGCTCGGCTATGAAAGTCCGCGACAGTTCCGCCTGCCGGATATCCGGTCCATGGCAGGCTGCATCCTGCTTCTAGGCTTCGTGCTGTATCCCTATGTCTATACCCCGACACGGGCCATGTTCCTGACGCAGCCCGGCAATCTGATAGATGCGGCCCGCACGCTTGGCATGTCGAGGCATGCGGCTTTCCGGCGTGTCGCCCTGCCCATGGCGCGGCCCGCCGTTGCTGTCGGCGTTGCGCTGGCCTTAATGGAGACCCTGAACGATGTGGGGGCGGCTGAGTTTCTCGGCGTGCGGACGATGACGGTGTCGATCTACACGACATGGGTCACCCGAAGCGATCTGCCCGGCGCGTCGCAGATCGCGCTCATGCTGCTTCTGATCGTCGTCGGACTGGTCGCCTTCGAACGGTGGGCGCGGCGCAAACAAGGTTATGCCGGCGATACCCGCCGCAGCCGCGGCATGACACCGGTCCCTACGGGACGCCTGAAGGGCCTGCTGCTGCTTTCAGCAGGCCTTGTGCCTGTGCTGCTCGGCTTCGTTGCGCCTGCCACCTACCTCGTGACGGAGGCCTGGAAACGTTACCAGTTCGCGGCGCTCTCGCCGCGCCTCCTTCAAGAGGCCGTCAACACCATCGTGATCGCCATGCTCGCGACAGCTGTGACGATCACGCTCGGCCTCCTCATTGCCTATGCGGCCCGCCTGCGCCCGGCCACCGGCTGGTTCCTGCGCCTTTCGACGCTCGGCTATGCCGCCCCGAGCACCGTCGTTGCCATCGGCGTTCTGATCGTGCTTGGCAATGCGGACCGCTTCATCGATGGCGCCGCCCTCCAGTGGCTGGGCATCTCCACCGGCCTCGTATTCCTGGGGTCCGGCGCTGCCGTCGTCTATGCCCTGACCGTGAGGTTTCTCGCCATCTCCGCCGGCGGCATCGAGGCGGGATTGTCGCGCATCCCCCTCTCGCTCGACCATGCCGCCCGCACCCTCGGCCAGTCGCCGTCCGGTACGTTCCGGCACATTCACCTGCCCCTATCGAAGACAGCGATTGCCGCCGCCGCACTGCTGGTCTTCGTCGATTGCGTTAAGGAACTGCCTGCAACGCTCCTTCTTCGTCCGCTCAATATCGAGACCTTCGCAACCCATCTCTACGGCGAGGCGGCGCGCGGCACCTATGAGGAGGCCTCGATCGCAGCGCTTGCCATCGTCGCGATCTCCGTCCTGCCCGTCATCTTCCTGTCCCGCGTCGGCATCGCAGGACCGGCGTCGTCAGTGCTGGCGCGGGATAACGACCATGGCGAGGGTGTCCGGATATGACGGAGCCCGCAGTACAGCTGGAGAACGCGAAACGCAGCTTCGGAAGCACCGCCGCACTCGACGACCTGTCTCTCGATATCCCTCAGGGAGATGTGCTGTCGCTCGTCGGACCCTCCGGCTGCGGAAAATCGACGCTTCTGCGGGTGATCTCCGGCGTGGAAAGGCTGGATTCCGGGCATGTCTTTCTCAACGGTCGCCCCGTTGACGGCGATGGCTTCATCGAACCGGAAGCCCGTGGCGTCGGCTTCATGTTTCAGGACTACGCGCTTTTCCCCCATCTGAGCGTTCGCGATAACGTCCTTTTCGGACTGAAGAAACGCAAGCGCGCCGACGCGACGGCCCGTGCGCAGGATCTGCTCGGCCGGCTCGGCATCGCGCACCTTGCCGGCAGGTTTCCCCACGCTCTGTCCGGTGGGGAGCAGCAGCGGGTGGCGCTTGCAAGGGCTCTGGCGCCGGAGCCCGGCATCATCCTGATGGATGAGCCCTTCAGCAACCTCGACCAGGGTCTTCGCCAGCGCGTGAGAGACGAGACGCTCTCGGTGCTGCGTGCTTCCGGCACCACGGTTATCATGGTCACGCACGACCCGCAGGAGGCGCTGTCGGCCGGGAACCGCGTGGTGCTGATGCGCAAAGGCAGTATCGTGCAGGCGGGAACGCCCTACGATCTTTACGACCGGCCGGTAGACGCCTACGCCGCGGCGTTTTTCAGCGCCCTGAATGCGGTGCCCGGCTTTATACGTGGCGGGAGGGTGGAAACGCGTGTCGGAACTTTCGCCGCGCCGTCCGGTCTTACGCGGGAGGGGAAGACGACCGTCTTTATCCGCCCTGATGCGATCCATGTCACCACGGTTCCCGGCGACGTTCAAGCGCGAATCCGGCAGCGCGTCTTTCTCGGCACCACGGAGAATGTCGTCCTGGAGGTCGAGGGACTAGACCAGCCGCTGACTGTCGCCACCCCTACCCGTCTGCCAGTGGACGCGGATATGGTCTTCTTCTCGGTCCTGCCGAGGAAGGTCCTGATCTTCTGAATGCGCCTTCGGACATGCTCCTGTCATTGCCGGCGGCATGCCCGTACGGCGGAAGGATCGAGTGGTCTGCCGGCTGAAAGTGATACTTCTTCAACCACGGCGTGTGAGCCGAAGAAGGACATTCGACTGGTAGCGAAAAGACACAAGGCAGAAGAGATTGTTACGAAGCTTCGTCAGGTTGACGTGCTGAATGCACAGGGCAAATCAATGGCGGAAGCGATCCGATCGATAGCGTAACGGAAGTTACATATTATCGCTGGCGGGCTGAATACGGTGGCCTGAAGGACGATCAGGTAAAGCGCCTGAAGGACTTGGAGGGCGAGAATGCGCGTCTCCAGCGGGCCGTTTCCGATTCGACACTGGACAAGATAATCCTTGCGGAGGTCGCCAGGGGAAACGTCTAAGCCCGCCCGCCGCTCTGCCTGTGTGGACCATGTCACTGAAGAACTTGGTCTGTCCGCGCGACGGGCAAGCCGGGTTCTCGGCCAGCATCGTTCCACACACAGCAAAAACGCAAAGACACCGGCTGACGAAGCGGCATTGATCGCCGACATTACGGCGCTCGCCCTCCAATATGGCCGCTATGGTTATCCCCGGGCCAACAGCCAATTGTCTTCAATTGGCGTAAGGTGTCGCATCACGGCGATGCTGCACCACGCGGGTTGGATCGTGAACGTCAAACGGGTCGAGCGAATATGGCGACGGGAGGGGCTGAAGGTTCCATCCAGGCAGCCCAAGCGCGGTCGGCTCTGGCTGAACGACAGTTCGTGTATCCGGCTTCAGCCGGAGTACCCCAACCATGTCTGGTCCTACGATTTTGTCGAGGACCGGACGCACAATGGAAAGAAAATCCGCATGTTAAACGTGATCGACGAGTTCACGCGAGAATGCATCGCCATCAGGGTCGAGAGAAAGCTGAAGGCGGTCGATGTCATCGATGTGCTCTCTGATCTGTTCATCCTGCGCGCATCCCGGCACATATTCGTTCCGACAATGGTCCTGAGTTCATCGCCAAGGCTCTGAGGGAATGAATTGCGCTGGTCAGTGCCAAGACAGCGTACATTATGCCGGGCAGTCTGTGGGGAAACGGCTACTGCGAGAGCTTCAACTCGAAGCTCAGGGACGAACTGCTCAATGGAGAAATCTTCTACACGCTCAAGGAGGCAAAGATCATCATCGAGGGTTGGCGGCAGCACTACAACACCTGTACGTCCGCACTCATCGCTCAACTACAAGCCACTGGCACCCGAAGCCACCGTGTGGCCCCGCCAGAACGGACCGGCATCAACCCCGGCGGTGGCGGCTAGACCCAGCATGCACTAACATTAAACCCGGATCAGCCGATGGCGGCAGGGCAAATGACGCATGTCGTATAAGGACCATAACGAGCCGGAATATCAGCCCAACGCGCACCGGTCCGCAGTCGCCAGAAATTCCCTTCAGCACCCGCCGAACATCAACGCGAGCCTTGCTACGCACCTTCGTCGGAAGAAGTGGCTTAATCACTGACCACTCAAAAGCCGTCAAATCGAACCGCGCCATCACTGCCTCCGGATCAATACAGGAAGTGAATCACAATCCATTCAAACAAAAACTATTTCACGGGTATGTGATCTAGGGCATTTTGGGGCGCATCTTCTGAAAACACGGCCGACCCCAACCGAAGGGGGCCGCGCGACGACGGCCCCCTTCTTGGACGATGAACGGAATAAAAGTGCATTTTGTCGATGCTCAGGCAGCCTGCATTCGGGTGGCGGCATTGCGCAACTGCTGAGTTACTGCGCGTCGCCCGAGATCGAAATTGCCGAGCAGGCTTTCAAGGCCGGCGCTTTCCTGCGCAAGACCAGCACCTGCGGCGTTCATTTCCTCGACCATTGCGGCGTTCTGCTGGGTGGCTTGATCCATGTGATTCACCGCCGTATTGACCTCCGCAAGCCCAACCGACTGCTCCTGCGCGGCGATGGCAATTGCGTCCATATGCACATTCACCACTTGCACGAGGCTCTCGATCTCGCCAAGTCCCTGACCCGTCTCGCTGACAAGCTTGACGCCTTCGGCTACAGCCGTCGCAGAGTTACCGATAAGCGTCTTGATCTCCTTGGCCGCAGCAGCAGAGCGTTGCGCAAGCTCGCGAACCTCTTGTGCAACGACAGCGAAGCCCTTTCCGGCCTCACCAGCCCGCGCTGCCTCGACCCCGGCATTAAGCGCAAGAAGGTTCGTTTGGAATGCAATTTCATCAATCGTGCCGATGATCTGGCCAATCTGGCGTGAGGAATGCTCGATTCGCTCCATTGCAGTCACTGCATCGCGCACAACAGCACCCGACCTGTCGGCCTGGACGCGCGCGTCGCGCACTACGTTACGTGCTTCGCCTGTACGCTTCGAGGTCGAAACGACGTTGGCTGTAATTTCTTCCAAAGCAGCAGCAGTCTCTTCAAGCGAGGCAGCCTGTTGCTCGGTGCGACGAGCTAGATCGTCTGATGCAACGGAAATTTCGCGGGCGCCGCTGCTGACCGTAGATACGGACCCCTCGACACTTTGCAGCGCATCGCGCAATTGGGCAACGGAAGAGTTGAAGTCACTGCGCAAAGCCTCGAATTGCGGTGCAAGAGGCACTTCAATCTCACAAAGCATATCTCCGGCCGCAAGGCGCTTCAGACCGGCAGCAAGGGAACCTGTAGCCTGGGAGAGCCGCGCTTCGGCTTCGCTTTCGGCGCGTCGTTGCGTCTCAATACGGTCCCGCTCCGCAGCGATCCGGCTTTCCTCAGCCCCGGCTTCGAGCTGCCTGTTGCGGAGGGCGGCCAGACGGAATGTCTCCAGCGAGACGGCCATTTTGCCAACCTCGTCCCGACGATCAAGAAAGGGGATATTAAGGTCGGCATCGCCCTGCGCCAGTGTCTGCATGGAGTGCGTCAGGGCGCCGATCGGACGGACAACGCGGCAGACAACGATCAGCAAACCAGCAAACCCCATGACCAAAGTACCGAGCAAGAGTGCTGTATAGGCGATGACAGCCTGCAGTGCTGCTGATGCGAGATCGTTGGCCGTATCGTTCAGAACCATCATCGCCTTCAATGCTACATCGGCGATTGTTGCCTGCCCCTTGGCGCTTCCTGACTGCCAGTCTTCAAGGCTCACGCCGGCAACACTGCCGCTCGAAACGTTCTTGATAATCGACTTGTGCATCTGGTCAAACTGACCACCGAAAAAGGTTGCTTCGGCATTGGCAAACGACGCTTTCAACGAGGCGGCGGTGAGAGGATGATCGATCAGCGTTTTGACCTGCTTCCATGCATAGGCGGCGCGGCCAAGGCTCGTTGTCATATCAAGGATATCTGCTTGAGGCAGGACTTCACCGTTGGCTGTTGCCTTGTTCAGCACAATTGCGGCAGCTCCGACGGAAGCGCGGGTGGTCCATGCGTTGACCCGAATTTGGATGAGATCCATCAACGAGTTGTCCAGTGTGCGAATGCCGGCCTCGGTTACATTGGATGCAGCCTCTAGGTCGGTCAACAATTCTGCGCCCGACGACATCAGGGTCTCACGGACCGATTTGTCACGCGCTTCGAGCGGTAGGGCCAACTGACGATCGACGTCCTTGCGCTGGGCTAGGTTGCTCTCATAGGCGGTCTTGATCTTAATGAGCAGCGGAGCGAGCTGCGGGTCGTCTACAGATGCCGCAGCCGCACTAAGATCGACCATTGCAGCATCGACCTTATTGCGGTCGTCCGGCAGCATGGCGAGCGTGCTCCGTGCCTTGTCTGCCGAAGTCGACAACACCGTCGAGCTATGCCCGCGCTCAAGCCGGAAGTTCAGCAAAACATCGAACAACGCCTTGTCAACGGCCGTGCGCTCAGCCACTTCCCTGAATGTCCCGTAGTCAACATAGGAGATGTAAAGAGATTTGCTGACAAGTGTGCTTAGCGCTATACTGATCAGTATGAAGACAGTGATGAGAACATTACGAATTGAGAACATATCAGCCCACCCAATAGAAGCTGGATTTAGATAACATTGAAGGATATAGGTTCTGGTCTAATAACCTATTAATAAAATTTCCTTCAACTCCGGTATTCATGTCGCGGGCTGCATCGATAACTGCGAGGGTTGACTGAACCGCACCGGGTTTGCCGGAGGCTCCAACTTCTGAGAAAGTGGAGCCACCATGAGCAAGGCAACGAACAAGTTTTCACCTGAAGTCCGTGGGCGTGCCATGCGTATTGTGCTGGACCACGAGGCCGAGCATCCCTCGCGGTGGGCTCCCGTTTCCTCTATCGCTGAAGATTGGCTGCTCGCCAGCCACGCTGCACAAATGGGTCAAGAAGACCGAGGTCGATAGTGGCAAACGAGCCGGCCTGCCGAGTGATGTGTCCGTGAAGATGAAGGCTTTTGAGCGCGAGAACCGCGAGCTTCGTCAGGCCAACGAGATTTTGCGCAAGGCATCTGCGTATTTCGCGATGGCCCCTTTCAGCGAATGCAAGCATTCGCTTGCCGGGCAAGGAGAGCTCGACCGCCCCTTCAAGCGATGATCTCGTTCATCGACGAACACCGTGGTGTGTTCGGGGTCGAGCCGATCTGCAGACTACTGCCGATCGCCCTGTCAACCTACTACGAGAATGTCGCCAAACGCCTGGACGTGGATCGCTTGTCAGTCCGCGCCCGCAGCGATATCGGCCTGAAGATCGAGATACGTCGTGTCTTCGAACAGAACTTCCGCGTCTATGGCGTTCGCAAGGTCTGGCGGCGATTGCAGCGCGAGGGCGTCGACGCCGCCCGTTGCACTGTCGCCCGGCCTATGAGGGCGATGAGCCTGCAAGGTGTCATTCGGGGAAAGCCGATCCGCACGACGTTCTCGGACAAGTCGGCCCCGAGCCCGCTTGACCGGGTTAACCGCCAGTTCAAAGCCCCAGCACCTAACAGGCTGTGGGTTTCGGACTTCACCTATGTCGCCACCTGGCAGGGTTTTGTCTACGTGGCCACGCGACAAATGCTGCGCATTTGCGCGGATGTCATCGACCTATTTGCTCGTCGCATCGTTGGCTGGCGGGCGAGCCCGATGGCACATCAAGCTTTGTCCTCGATGCCCTTGAGCGGGCACTTCAGGATCGGCGTCCCGTTCATGGCGGCGGCCTCGTGCACCACTTAGACAGCGGGCTCAATACGTGTCCATTCGCTACTCCGGGAAGTTGGCAGAAGCTGGCATCGAGCCTTCTGTCGGAAGCGTCGGCGACAGTTACGACAACTCTCTCGCCGAAACGATCACCGGTCTATACAAAGCCGAGGTCATCCATCGGCGTGCACCATGGCACAGCTTCGAGGCGGTGGAGTTCGCCACCTTGGACTGGGGCGATTGGTTCAACCACCGACGACTTCTCGAGCCAATCGGGAATATACCGCCAGCCGAAGCTGAAGAGCGGTATTACGCTATGCTGCAAGATGCAGCCATGGCCGCATAACTTAAACGAAATGGCCTCCGGCAAACCCGGTGCGGTTCAGAACTCATAGAGCAATTCGATCCAGCCTGATACGTATCGAGATGAGCGCGCCGCTCGCTGGCCATGCATACGTTATGGAGCCCCCGAGCGTCCCGGTCATGGTCCGCTCCATCAGCTTGCTTCCGTAGCCTGCCGGACCCTGAGGTGGCGCGACCTCGGGACCACCCTGCTCGCTCCAGGTGATATCAACATCGTCCCCGACGATGGTTCCGGCCACGTTCAGAGTTCCGTTGGCGCTTGATAGAGATCCATACTTCAGCGAGTTCGTTGCAAGCTCATGAACGACGAGAGCCAGACCAGTCGCGGCCTGCACGCCAACCCCCATTCTTGGAACAGCAACGCGGACCCGTCCGGAGAAAGGCGAGATGCTGTCATAAGGGGCAAGCAGAACGGTGAAGAGATCGCCGAGCAGAGCCGCTTCGCCCTGCCCGTCCGGCAGCGGCCGCACGAGATCGTGGGCGCGACCAAGTGCCGTCAGCCGTCCCATGAGCTGTTCGGTCATCTCCTCCTTAGAGGATGAAGACCGGGACGTGATCTGGGTCAAGCCACTTGCGATGGCCAAGAGGTTCTTGACACGGTGGCTCATCTCTCCGGCGAGCAGCTCATGTCCCTCTTCGGCTTGCTTGCGACCAGTAACGTCGAGAAAGATGCCCGTCATGATGCGCTCGACGATGCCTTCGTCATTGCCCTGGCCACGTGCGGAAACCCAGCGGACGTTCGGCCCGACGATGATCCGGAAGTCGATCTCGTAGGGGCCGACGATTACCCTAGTCGCCGTGAAGGCGGCTCTGACGCGGTCTCTGTCGGCAGGATGGATCTTCTCGGAAAGTCGCTCGAATGTCACGACACCGTCGGCACCGATGTCCCAGAGCCGGTAGCCGTGGGGATCCATCAGGAAGACGTCGGTATCGACGTGCCAAGACCACAGAGACACCCCTGCGGCCTGAATGGCACGGCGAAGATGCTCGGGTCCCCAGTCAGGCTGGTTAGCAATATTGGTATTCATGGGTGTCCACTCATCGCCGTCCTCACATGCAACGTCGGCAATGAGTATAGATGCATGCAGACCCGCACAATCGTCCGTGTCGCCTTCCTGCTCGGTGCCGAAGGAAACTTGTCTCAGCCTGCCCAAGCGGACCAAGATCAGTCGACGGAGAATCCTGAAAATGCGGGAGTCGTGGGATCAACCGCCTCATCCGTCGCCTCATCCTCCGGATCGGGGTCGTGCTGGTACGCGACAGCCTTGCTCTTGGCGACTTCCTCGAGCGCCGAGAGGACGTCCTCCGTGCGCCAGCCTGCCAGCACGGCCCTGTCGATAACGTCCTGAACCGGAAGATCCAGTGCCACCTGGCATGCAAGGTCATAGTCCGAATGGTTCGGAGGGAACGATGGAGAAACGACGTCCATGTATTTTCCTTAGCTCAAGCCAGATACGAGTTAGCCAGCGCTTGTTGAGTGGCCTAGACGAAGCTCTCGAAGTCGCTCGCTCTTCTTTTTCCGTGCCTCGACCTCGTCCTTGAGCATGGCTTCAACGGCTATCTTCGTTTGGGCGACGTTGCCTAAAGCCGCAACACCTTTGGGCCTGCGCTTGCGCTTCTCTTCAGACACCTATCCATCTCCATCACCAGCTTTGAGACAGCAGGAAACATGCTTCGCAAACACCCAACGTCAAGAACCGGATTCAAGAACAGAATATATACACCACAGCTAAACAACGGAACTCATTCCCGGATTCTTTGTTAGGAACGGCATCCACCGGAGCATATCAATGTCGTCAGCTATATTATTATTTGCGAGTTTTACGCCGTTCTTGATTGCCGTAACGCATTTGTGGTTCGGCGCACGCCGGGGAAGTTCGTTCAGAAGCCCACGGGAATGGTAGAGCCGACAGTAGGCGCAATCAGCACATCTGTGCTGTCTCCATGCTTCTTATAGCTGCAAGTACCTCGCGCTCGGAGTATGGCTTGCCTACGAAGCCGACTGGCTGCCATTGTCTGGCCAACCGCCTCGTCTGTTCATCCAGGTTTCCGCTGACGAACAACGACGGAATATTCCATCGCTCACGCAGCGCCTTTGCCGTCTCAACGCCATTGGAACCCCTCGCGAGGTTCACATCCATGATGGCAACGTCGACCTGACCCTCTACCCTGTCTGCAAGACGGATCGCCTGTTCCATGTCCGATGCCTGACCGACCACAGAATGGCCGGCGTCGATCAGCATGTCTTCCAGATCCAGAGCAAGAAGCATCTCATCTTCAACGATCATGATCCTCATTGGCATCAGGAAGCATCCCTCCTGAACGCCAGCTCAGCCTGATACCGTCCATCCGTAGATGTCTCTGTAAAGTTCGCTCCGATCTGAGCAGCCATCGCAGCTACGATCCTTTTTCCGACATCCAGCAGCACCTCATCGTCATCTGGCCTTTGTCGTCCGGAAACGGAGAGAGACAGCATCCCGTCTCCTGACTCACGCAGAGACACCACTATCTTGTCATCGGGGTTCTGCACCACTCTGCTGATCAGCTCGTTCACGATCACAGAAACCGGAACGGCGGCTTCAGGTTGCAAGCGGATCGGATCGACGGAAACCGTGAAGTCCTGTCCTTCGCTTCCTACGACATCGAGATAAAGCCCGCGCAGGTGTTCTGTCATATCGACGCTCAGCGCGTGGCTATCCCTGTAGAGCCGCTCATGAACCGAAACGATAGACCTCACGCGAGAGATGGCTCTGCTCAATGTCTCTCTGCAATTATCATCCGTCACACGGCGCGCCTGCAGCCGAAGCGTACTGACGACAAGCTGGAGGCTGTTCTTGACCCGGTGGTTGAGTTCGGCGAGCAGGCGGTCCTTCTCCTCGAGAAACTCGGCCTGCAGGGCAACCGCGTCAGCGAGCTCCGCTTCCCGGTTCCGGTCGGCGGTCACGTCCATCAGCACGCCGATCAGCCGCACCTGGCCGGTCGAGGTGCGCAGCACTTCCCCTCTGGAAATAACATGCCGCACGGCACGATCCGGCCACACGATACGGTAGGAGATTTCGATCACCGTCTGGTCGACGGAGCTCATTGCGGCATCCACAGATGCGCGAACCTTTGCAAGATCCGCCTCATGCAGGCGTGCGTAGAACGGCGCAGCGACGGGACCGCCTTCGCCGGGTGCAAACCCAAACATTCGATCGACGAGATGACCGCGTCGGAAGATGTCGGTTTCCGGTTCGTATTCCCAGGAGGCCAGATTGGCAGCATGCATTGCCACCCTCAGACGCGCGTCCGCTTCGCGGGAGGCAATGACGCTTTCCGTGACGTCCATCGGGTTCTGAATGATGTACTCGACGCTGCCGTCGGCACCAAGAACAGGCGAATGTACGGGTGTCCAGAATTTCTGCGTGAAGCCACCGCCCGGCTTGGGAATATCGTATTGGATGACGGCCATCTCGTGCGCTCGGCCCGTGGCAAGGACATGACGCAGAGAGACTTCCAGCGGTCCCTGCTCGACGGAACCGACGTCCTCAGGATTCTCCGGGAATGCTTCCAGGATGTGCCGTCCGACGATGTCACTGAGAGACCGGTCGGTGAGAGCCAGATACACGTCGCTGGCACCTACGATCAACAGCTCAGCGTCTAGGACGAGATATGGCTGAGGCATCCCACGGAATATCGCTGCAAAGTCCGTGCGCGTTTCAGGCATTTGATGGAGTACCCTCCCGTGTGGCGGTTCGAAGCGGACCGCAGTGCTGCCGTCGCGTGGGAGATAGTCGAGCGTTCGTGCCCATCCAGAGCTGGAAGCATAGTATCATGGCCGATGCGCTCGAGGCTCATCGGCTTCGTTGATTTCCGGGTCCGGTCGACCCGGCAGATGCAGCGTGAAGCGCGTCAGGCCGCCGGACGAGGAAACGGTGAGCGTCCCGCCGTGTGCTTTTGCGATCTCAGACGCTATGTGCAGGCCTAAACCAAGACCTTCACTATAGCCGCGCGATGCTCCTCTCACGAAGGGTTCGAAGAGCCGCTCCATTGCGTCATGCGGGATGGACGGCCCCTCGTTAGACACCATGACGGTAAGATCGCCGGCCGCGCTGCTGACCGCTGTGATCGAAACTGGACGGTTCTCCGCTCCATGCGTGATGGCATTGCCAAGCAGGTTCGACACGAGCTGAGCGATACGGCTCGGATCGCAGTCTACCGGGGCCTTCAAGTCGAACTCGACATCGATGACGCGATCAGGATGCGTTGTGCTCAGTTCTTCGACGACCTGGGTCAGGATCGATGGAAGCTGTTCAGTCACGCAGCGCGTGAGCCCGATGCCGTCGCCCAGTCTTGCGCGAGCGAAGTCCAGGACGTTGTCGATGAGGCCGAACATCCGCTGGATGCTGCCGTCCATGAGACCAAGAATTCGCGCTCCACGCTCCGTCGAGCCTTCGCGTGAAAGTGCCCTCACGCCGGCCGACAGTGCAGCGAGCGGGTTGCGCAGGTCATGGCCTAGCACCGCGACAAATTCTTCCCTGAGCTTACCCGTTTCCAGCTCAGTCAGTCGTGCGGCTTCCGACGCTTCGCGTGCCTCCACCAGATCCCGCTCGTATCTCCGACGCTGAAGCGCAGGGAAGACGGTGATCCGGATTGAAGCCTCCAGCTCGGCGATACCATGCAATTGCGCACTCATGCTTGCCGCGAACCTGCCTCCGTCAGCGGCTAGAAGATCGAAGGAGATCTCGTGGGAGAAGCCTTGAAGCTGCAACAACGGTATGAAGTGCGTCTCGTACGAGATGCGTCCCGACACGCTGAGTAATGACGAAAACCGCTGCCCGAGAAGCGCATCGCGGGAATACGCGAGCCACTTACAGAAGGTTCGGTTCACCTTTGCGATCTTCCCGTCCCTGTCGAGAACGAGGTAACCACAGGGAGCATCCTCGAAAAGATCTTCCGTCGTCGGCAATCCTGTTGATGGCGGTGTTTGCATAGCGGTCAGATGAATGCCTTGATCGCGGCCGTGACGGCGTCTGGCGCGCTCAGGTTGGGGCAATGGCCAGTGGCGTCGATCACAACGAGCGCGGCATCAGGGATATTGGCGGCAACGTAAGCTCCGATGTGCTCCCCGGCCAGAATGTCGTCCCTGCACTGCACAACCAGCGCCCGGGCCAAGACGTGCGGAAGATCGGAGCGGTTGTCTGACGTGAAGGTGGCCCGGGCGAAGACGCGTGCAACCTCGGGATCCATCCGGCAAAAGGCAGCAGCCAGTTCCTGTCCCAGCTCCGGCCTTCCACCGTTTCCAACGATTGCTGGAGCCATCGTGTTCGACCATGCGGCGAAGTTGTCGGCCATGGACGCCAAAAGTTCGTCGACATCGCTTTCGGAAAACCCTCCGATGTAGTCTCCGTCATTTAGAAAACATGGCGACGGGCAGACCAATACGAGCTCATCGAACAACTCGGGCGCCTGGATCGATGCGAGAACGCCGATCATCGCACTGACGGAATGCCCGACGAAAACTCCACCGCGCACGTTCGCCTCACGGGCGATTTCGACAACATCGTCGGCGTAGCCCTGCAATTTCGCGTACTTTGCAGGATCGAAAGCGGTGCTGTCGGATCCTCCGTTTCCCACATGGTCGAATGTCAGGATGCTGTAATCCTCAGCGAAGTCGGGAGCTACGTATCGCCACATGCTCTGATCGCATCCGTAGCCATGGGCAAACATCATCGTCCTGGATCCGACACCTGTCGTCATGACGTTGTTGCGAGTGTGTGCAGAGACAGGCATTCCAAGTCCATTCGCAGGCCGGATAGAACCCGGACAATTAGAGACAAAGGGGCTTCATTCGAATATCCCAAAAATCAAAGATATCATAGTTGTAACCCCCGCACACCACGCTACTGTTGCAACTGATCCCACCGGAATCAATGTGCCAGCCTCCCGCGTACCGCTACCGGAGAGAGAAACGGCACCAAGCTCATCTAGAGTTTGGTGTAGACGTGGACGTCGATCATGACAGCCGAAGAGGTGTCCTCCTGAAACGACGAACCGGTCCGTCTTGAGACGCTATTGTTCATCCCGTCGGCCAGAGTTGCCTAACTACAGAGGCCGCCGCGATACCTCTTGTAATCCCCCTGATCGACACGATCTGAGATGGAGTGACAGCTCGCGGAACGGGCGCTGTCATCGAGGCAAAGGAACCTTGCCCCAATCGAGGATGACGTCATGTCTTCCCATGTAAACGTTCAGGCTTCTTTCAAGCCAACACCTCCATTGAGATCCGGATCGTCCCGGCCGAATGAGCATGCCTCATGGGTTTGGATCCAACACGGAAGCGCAGGTCAATATGTCGCTTAGCTTCCCCAACCTGTCCCGCAACTTCGACAGCAGAAACCAATGTGTTCGCTTTGTCGGGTATGACGGGATGTCGGAGACCAAATTCTTCGTCGCGGCCGATGCCCTTAGCTCGGCGAAATCTCAGCGGAATACCAGCGAGGATGACTACCTTGCATCGTTCGACGATCTTCGTAGCGCGATCCTGAAGGCTGCCGATGCCGCATATACGAAGAAGCGCGGAAACATGATCGGACTGGACGTCCAAGATCTTCGTTAGCTTGTTACGACGGCTGCTGCTCCGATGTCGGCGAAAGCTTGCCTTCTTCCCGCCCCTACAAGTTGCTGGGGGATCGGACATCAAACACCGCATGCGAATTAAAGAAACGAACCGCTAGAAGCGCGGCTCAACAAGGACAGCAAAATGATCGAGTTTCGCCCGAAAACGCCCGCCGAACTCAAGAGAGACACCGACAACGCGCTTCGCGCAGCCGTGTTAGAGAAGGCTGCTCCCGTCGGCAAGAAAACCGCCCGAGTGCCCGAAGAGCCCGTAGACACGCCCTGACGGCGTTATGCACCTCTCTTTATTCTGCCACCCTCGGCAAGCGCTGCACAAACTTCACATAAACGAAGACTGGAACACGTTCATGAACGTTCATTTTGACATCAACGGTCATCAAGTCCGCGAGATACGAAGCGTCCTGGCTTCGGTCGGCATCACCGAGGGGACTGCCTATCGCGAGGTGCCCTTCGATCCGGCGACAAGAGCCCGCGGCGAGCATACCTTCGACTTCAACGACGAGCAGACCGCAGCAGACGCGGCAACGACCTGGCAGAAACATGTTGAACGCCGCGCTGCTTTTCAGCGCTGAGTGACCAGGCCGCTCCAGATCGATATCGAAGGAGCGGCCTGATGATAGCTTCTACCTCGGCAGATCGGCCGTGAAAGCCTCGAGGACGTCGATGAGGACACCCTGCACCGCATCAGTGCTGAAGTCGTTCAAAGGGATGATGCTGTGGCCAACCGCGACACTCTGCGCCGACGACCGGCTGTAATGCTGGAACTGGATATGATCATCCGTCAGACTGACCGCGCTGCGGATGGAACGCCCGGAAATCGCACTCGCAAGTTCCATCTCCACCTTCGAAGACGTTCCTGCTGACGGTTCGGTCAGCCGCATCTTCGGCATGTCAGCCATCTGGAGCTTCTGGTTCAGTGTCTCGATCGCGCTTTCAATTTTGGGGCGGAAGGTCTGAACCCAGTTTGTCTCGACCCATTGCTTGCGCTCGGCCTTGCGCGACTTGATGAGACTTGCCTCCTCCTGCTTTCGTCGGGCTTCCCCCTCAATGCGGCTCCCCATTACCAGAACCTTGTTGAGGCGCTCGTCGATTGGCTTCGTCATGCTGAATCCTGTTGCAATTCTACGGTTGGAAAAGCGGAACCGCTGACGCTCGAGACACATCAGGCAGCGGTGCTAGATAGTCCGAAGGGTCATTGGCCCGCAGGCTGGTTTCGTCGGGAAGCAGAAGCTGCGGCGATAGTATCTTGGATAAGCAAGTGGCCTGCTCTCGACCTGGTCAAAAGCCGAACAGTGTCGCGAATATCAGAAACACCGACAGAAGCAGCATGACCATGACCGCACCATTCACGACGATCATCGCCGCTTGCCGCAGGTGAAGGTTCCGCCGGGCGTTATGCATGGTTCAGGCTCATGCAGAGCGACATGTTTTCGTATGAGCGAAACAGGTATTGGGTACTGGAAGACATATCGTCCTCCTTTGCATTGAGGCTAGGGCATCAAGCCCTCAAGCGACAGCGCCCGCACAATAGCTGCCGAAGACCTATGATGCGCCGAAACCGCGTCGAGCACAATCGGTGTTGGGTCTCCATACCTCTTCATATCGCGGAGAAATCGGTCGCTCTCTACTGCGGCAGGTCCTTGAGGATGAGCAGTCGGTTTCCAGCGGCGAACGCGACAAGCTTCTCCTGCTCAAGAGCAAGCAGAACGTCCATAATTTCCTCCTGCGAGTAGCCAGCGGCGTTCAAGGGCACTCCCAGGTCCAGAAGGTTAATCCTTACCTCAGGGGCCGCCTTCATCGTGCGCAGTCGCTCGAGCACGGCTGCTTCGATTTCTTCAAACTTGCTCATCGGATCACTGTACTGCCTCCAGACGATCTGGTCGTGCAGAATGTTCTCATCGACACCCTCGTCGACGGAGTGAGCCCGATCTTGCCTGCTTACCCCCGGAAGATTTTGCAAGTCGGACGCGGCATGCGTTAAAAGCCCGGCCCGAGGGCGTCGTTGAGGGAGACAAGTACACGGTATCTCGTACTCAGTTCAGTGGTTACTCCTCACTTCCGAGGGCCGAATCGGAGCACGATGTCATCGAGCACGGGCTCACGGCGCTACTTTGGCGAAGATGGGCGCATCCAATAGATGGAGTGTCCGGTCAACCGAATGCCGACGACCAGCTTGCTGCGAAAACTAACCATTTCATGCGGCAGCGATTAGGGACAGGTTGAAGAGGCGCGCCCCAAAGGGCACGCCTCAACCACGCCGCGTTCCACGCCTTGAACGGAATCGAACCGCTGACCCGTTGTTACTACGCGCCAATGGGAGACATGGCTCCGCACTTCGGTCGCAGTCGTGTTTCGGCCCCATCGCTGCAACGATAGGACCGATCCATGTCTTCGTGAAGCGTCAGTGTCCCCCCACCTTTGCGTTGGAGGTACGTGCACCTGGCGTAAATCCGCGCGCCCGTCCGGACCAGGCGATCAAAAGGGCGATGACGAGCAGAACGGTTAGTGCCCAGGGAAACGCCGTGGGGCCATACGCATCCAAAAGAATACCGCCCATGATTCCACCGCCCGCGATGGCGCCATTCCAGGCGACGACGTTCATCGAAAGAGCAACGTCTGCACCATCACCCGCGGTGTCTGCCAGGGCGGTTTGCAAGAGCGTCGCGGCGCCGCCGAATGTCAGGCCCCAAATGGCAACGCCACCATATATGACCCAAGGTGACATCGAGACGATCCCGAAAAGAAGAGATACCAGGCCGAAGGCGGCTAGACTGGTCAGCACGGTTGCTCGCAGAAGTCGGTCGACCAGCTTTCCCGCCATCCAGATGCCGACGAGCGCAGCCAGGCCAAATACCAGGAGAACAAGGTCGACCCGATCCTGCATTCCGGCCGACTGAACGAAGGGTGCGATGTAGGTGTAGAGAATGTTGTGAGCGAGCATCCATGCAACGACAACGGACAGGACCGGTCGAACGCCGGGGGTTGAAAATACCCGAAGCAGGGGCAATCGATCGCCCTTCTTCTGGCCTGGATAGTCCGGCACTTTCATTACGACCCAGCCGATCAGGATCAAAGTCAATATCGACATAATCCAAAAGGCGGTTCGCCAGCCGACCTGCGCACCAAGCCATGTCCCCATCGGCACGCCGAGCGACAGCGCGATCGGCGTTCCGACCATAGCGATCGCCATCGCCTTCCCTTGTTGGTGTGAAGGGACCATTCGTCGTGCATAGCCTGCCAAAAGGCTCCAGGCCAAACCAGCGGCAACGCCAGCAAAAAACCGTGCGACCAAAGTGAGCGTGTAGTTGGACGAAATCGCTGTAACAGAGTTGAAGACCAGAAAACCAATGATGGTGGACAGTAGGACTGTCCTGCGCCGCCAACTGCTTGTGGCAATCGTCAAAGGAATCGCCGCCAGCAGCGAACCGAGGGCGTAGACAGTCACCATCTGGCCAGCGAGTGATGGAGAAACGGCTAACCCCTCAGTGATCTGCGGCAGCAGCCCTGCGGGAAGCGTCTCTGTGAGAATGCAGATAAAGCCAGTCATCGCCAGTGCCAGCAACCCAGCAACAGGCAATCGTTGGGTGTCTTTTTTAGATTCGGTAGTTTTCATTGATTTCATGAACCTCGATATATGGATCGTACGATCCAGATATCGACATCAAGCACCCTTGGCAAGATATTCTGGATCGAATAGTACAGAATAAATCACGGAGGCACGATATGGCTCGAACTGGGCGGCCAAGGGCGTTTGACAGAGACAAGGCACTGGATGCCGCGATGATCCTATTCTGGGAGCAGGGCTATGAGCCGACCTCTCTCAATCAACTGAAAGCCGCGATGGGAGACATTTCTCCGGCAAGTTTTTATGCGGCCTTCGGGTCTAAGGAAGCCCTCTTCGACGAGGTCGTCCTGCGCTATCAGGCCTCCTACGGGCGCGTAACTGCAAGCCTAAAGAATGAGGCTCTGCCACCACGCGAAGCTATCGAGACGGCTCTGAAGCTTTCCGCAAGGATGCAAACCGACAAGACGCACCCGCTAGGATGCTTGATGATCCTGGGGGCCAACAACTGTGCGCCCGAAAATCGTCACGTAGATGATGTGCTCGCAGCCGACCGGATGCGAAATCGTGCGGGCATCGAAACCTGCATCAGGCGTGCAGTCGATGCAGGAGAGCTTGTCAGCACCACGAATGTACGTGGGTTGGCGACCCTGTTTCATACCTTTCTGATGGGTATCGCATTTGAAGCACGGGATGGTGCTGATGGCGGCGATATCAACGAAGCTGTGACAGCATTGATGCAGATATGGGATCGGCACATGGCGACGTGAGAGTGGCCTGGGCGAAGGGGCGGTACTGGATGACTGCTTCGGGGCGACTGCAAACCAATTGTGTTTAGCTAAGCTCTTGAACGGATTAGAACTCTCGGCGCCATATTTGTCGTTGAAATTTCAAATTGATTCAACTCTCTGGCCTCCCAAGCCGAGATAATGTCCTACGGGTGAACCAACCGCCGACAAAGCCGTAGATCTGATCTCACCACCTGTCCGGTGGTTGAGGAATGTCGCGTAAAGGCAAATTTGTCGTCGGTGCAACAGGGAACAGGCCTTGAAATTCACGTAGTCATTCATTGCAGTCTCGGATGCACCACGTCAGCGTTCTCGCCTTTCTGTGCACTAGCCAGATATACCTCCTCAATGTTTTGAGAGAGATTTCGGTCAAATTCGGCGTTCGGCATGGAAACACGTAGATTCTCAAACAGAGCCCGCGAGAAGCTTCCAATCACCCCGGTGTTCTCTCTAAGTTTTTCACAAGCGACCTTTAGACTATAGCCCCCGGATAAGGCAAAAACTCGGGCAACCTTGGGATGCTCGACAAGGGCTGCGTAGAGATCCGGCTGACTTGGCAAAGTAAGCTTCAATATGACCTGCGTCCCATGAGAAAGTTCGGAAAGGTTCTTGAGGATTTCCTTTACCAATATGTCTTCGGCAATCGCCTTATCCGGGCTGCTGACGAGAACCTCAGGCTCGATAATCGGGATCAATCCACTCTTTAAGATCGTCGATGCCACTTCAAATTGTTGCCTGACAGCAGCAGAAATCCCTTTTTCGGACGCTGAATGCACGACCGAGCGCATTTTCGTCCCAAGGCATCCCTTTTCCAACGCGCGCTCAAGCAAATTGCTAAGATTTGCAATGGGCTTCATCAATTGAACGCCATCGTGCTCGGCTTCTCGACCGCTGTCGACCTTCAGAAAGGAGAAGATTCCGCGATCTTCCCAAAGGTATG
>NZ_FOGR01000015.1 GCF_900111275.1 Rhizobium sp. NFR03
TATATCTGGCTAGTGCACAGAAAGGCGAGAACGCTGACGTGGTGCATCCGAGACTGCAATGAATGACTACGTGAATTTCAAGGCCTGTTCCCTGTTGCACCAACGACAAATTTGCCTTTACGCGACACTCCTCAACCACCGGACAGGTGGTGAGATCAGATCTACGGCTTTGTCGGTGGTTGGTTCACCCGTAGGACATTATCTTGGCTTGGGAGGCCAGAGAGTTGAATCAATTTGAAATTTCAACGACAAATATGGCGCCGAGAGTTCTAATCCGTTCAATCCACTCATGTCGCATTGGGCATTCTGGGCTGGTGCCGGTCGCTTGAGGATCGGCGTGCAATTGCGAGTTCTTGCCTTCATCTTAGCACTACCTCGACGGTACTTGACATCCGTAAGCTCCATCCCAGATAGTTGATGCATGGCTAATTATCACCGGGCTATCTAAATGAGCATTGTAGTTCTGCGAGGCATTTCTCTTGCAGCGAGAAAGATGCAGACCTACTTCGATGCGAAGCTTAAGGCTGAAGGCCTCACTATGGCTAGAGCTCGCGCTCTACACTTCCTCGTTCAGCCCCGGACTTGGACTCAAGCCGAGCTCGCAGACGAGCTGGACATTGAGCGACCGTCAGCCGTACGCCTCATAGATGGCATGGAAGCTGCCGGATTGGTCAAACGAGTGCCGGTGCCATGGGATCGCCGTGCCAACCACCTGGAGCTGACGAACCAGGCGAAACCACTCCTTGAGATAATCGACCAACTGGCTCAGGCGGGCCAGACCGTCCTTCTGGAGGGCATAGACGACCACGATCTGGAGATCACCTTAACGGTGCTCTCAAAGATCGCCAAGAACGCTGCATCTAACACGGGTGGCCTCACTTGAAGTACACCCCACCGCTTCTCGAGCCGACGCCGGACTGGACCGACGACGAGCGGCCGTCATTACCGGGTTCGGCTTCGACGCCTGGTCACGGACCAGCAGGTCGGGCCGCCTATTTCGTGGTAGGTCTACTGCTTTCACTGACGGGAGGGCTCGCCAACGCGATGCTGACGGCCAATCTGCCGCAAATTCAGGGAGAGCTTGGTCTGACGCCGACAGAGGGCGCTTGGCTGAGTTCCGCCTACGTGATGGTCAACATCTCCGCCAACCTTCTTATCTTCAAGTTCCGACAGCAGTTCGGTGTCACCCGCTTTGCCGAAACCGCCATAGTGGTGAACCTAGCGATGATCGGCCTCTACCTCGTCATTGATACCTACGAGATGGCGCTTGTGACTAGAGCGGTCAGCGGCTTTGCGTCAGCAACCGTAACATCCCTTGGTATTCTGTACATGCTGCAGGCTTTTCCCAAGAGCAAGATGGGTAACGGACTATGCATTGCGCTTGGCACCATCCAGCTTGCCTCGCCAATCGCCTTCATCATCTCGCCATCGCTTTTGCAAGACGGCGGCTGGCAGATTCTGTACCGATTGGGGTTCGGTCTGGCTCTTTGCTGCCTCGCCAGCATTTTTTCCCTTAACCGAACGAAATTCCAAACAGTAGTTTGAATGACGGATCGACTCCCAGCCTTCCCGGATCGTGTCTGCGTAGAAACCGAGCATCGTCTAGGGAATGCCTCCCAATCCGTGCGCCGTCAGAGACAGGAGGAAGGTCTGCGCGTACATGCCGATGTCGCCGGCAACCCTCACGTTGTCGCCAACCTCGGGCATGAACAGCAGCGCCACGTGCGGCGCACCGAAGAATTCGAGGTTCCGGCGCGAGGCGTCACGTCGTTGGTCATAAGCGTCGCGCGGAACGGCTATCGCCTGATAGTAAGCCGCGCCCTGATCCTTGGCCCGCTGCTCATAAACGCCTTTAAAGTCGCTGATCGCGAAGCTGAAATCAGGGGAGTGGACGCCTGCATTGTCGGCTGCAAGCATCGCCCTGCTCAAGGTATCTCGCGTAGCGCCCGAGACGATATGCGTCTGCCACGGCTGCGTGTTGCAGTTGGAGGGGGCGCGCTGCGCGTCCTCCAGTACCGAACGCAGTATCTCATCAGGAACAGGTTCCGGGCGAAAGCTCCGGACGGAATGGCGCTTGTGGACCACGTCGTGAAACGGCTTTGTTGCGGGCATTCTTCGCTTCTCCACACGATCTTTAATTATGCGCGGCCAGCGCTCGCTGCAGACCTTGCCATCCCTAGTGCATAGGTATATCGTGCACAAGACAACACGCGACTGAATATGGGGAATTGGCGAGTGGCAGAAACCAGCTCTTGGCATAAGGTGGGCATGCAGTTGTCGTTCGCCCTGTATGGCGCGACAGGGCGTGTTATTCGCCTGCACAAGCCTTTCCTTGAGCCGCTGGGTCTGACTTTCCCACAGTATCTGGTGATGCTGGAATTGTTCAGCCGGACCCCGCAGTCGGTTGGCGAACTGGGAAATGCCCTCAGCATGGACACAGGGACCATCACGCCCCTGCTCAAACGCCTCCAGGCCTCCGGCATGGTAACGCGGCAACGCGACCTTTCTGATGAACGCCGGGTACTCGTTGACCTGACGCCTGAGGGAGAGAGCAAACGGCGTGATGTCTGGAGCGTGACCGAGAAGATCAAGGCAGCCTGCGAGCTAGACGAGCAGGGTATCATTGCGTTGCGTGACACCCTTCGGGGCCTCGGTTATCCCCGGCAAGATTAACAAAGCGCTCATCAGGCCGCTCCGCGTCCGGTTGTCTCGTGCACGATAATATAGAAGGCTAGGAAGTTTGATTGCCCCTATGAAAGATGCTTGGCCACTGAGCATTCTCGGATGAAAGGAACATCATCATGAAAATTGGAATCCTTGGAGCCGGAACTATCGGTGCCACGCTTGCTCGTAAGCTTGCCGCCGCAGGCCACGAAGTGAAGGTCGCAAACTCGCGCGGCCCTGAGACAATCAAGACGGAAGTGCTGGAAACGGGTGCTAAGCCCGTTGCGGCCAAGGATGCGGTGGGCGATATGGATGTCGTGATCCTGTCCATGCCGCATACCGGCTTTGAGAAGATCAGGCACCTGGTTTCCACACTGCCGGAGGAGACGGTGGTGATCGACACATCCAACTACTTTCCGCAGCGTGACGGCGTGAACCCGGCAATCGAAGCAGGCGACGTCGAGAGCAAGTGGGTTCAGGACTTCTTCGGTCGACCTGTTGTTAAGGCCTGGAACGCCATTGGAACAGTGCCTTTCGCAGAGCGAGGACAACCCAAGGGACATCCCGAGCGGGCCGCCATTCCCATCGCCGGAGATCGCGAACGGGACCGGGAAGTCGCGATGGCCTTGGTGGATGAAACCGGGTTTGACGGCTACGACGCTGGCACCCTGGCGGAGTCCTGGCGTCAGCAGCCAGGCTCACCGGTCTACTGCACCAACCTGAGCTACGACAGGATCGGCGCGGCATTGGCGGCCGCCGAGCAGGAACGTCTTCCCAAGCGTCGCGACGTGTCGGTTGCCATCTTCTCCGAGCGCTTCGGCCCAGGGGTCAATCCTGACGCCGATACGATCATCCGGATCAGCCGCGCCCTGCAAATGTAATTCCACTGAAAGGATCAACATCATGAAAATTGGCATTCTCGGAACGGGCAACATGGGCCGGGTTCTTACCCGGAAGCTTGCCGCAGCAGGCCATGACGTGAGGGTTGCGAACTCGCGCGGTCCGCAGACCATCGAAGCTGAAGTGCTTGAAACCGGAGCACACGCTGTCACCACGGAAGACGCGGTCAAGGATGTGGAGGTCGTGATCATGACCATGCCTCATCCAGCGTTCGAGAAGATCAGGCACCTGATCTCGGCTCTACCTGAAGAGACAGTGGTCATCGACATCTCCAACTATTTCCCCGGCCGCGATCCGGTAAATCCTGAACTCGATGGCGAAATCGCTGAAAGCGAATGGGTTCGTGACTTCTTCGGCAGGCCGATCGCCAAGGCGTGGAATTCGATCGGCATGGTCGCCTTTGAGGCCAAGGGCATGACGAAGGGACAGCCCGGACGCGTCGCACTTCCGGTGTCCGCTGACCGGGACCACGACCGTGAAGTTGCCTTGGCGCTGGTGGACGACACAGGCTTCGATGCCTTTGACGCTGGCAGCCTTGCTGATTCGTGGCGGCAGCAGCCTGGTTCGCCCGTCTACATCACCGACCTGACCTATGACGAGCTGGCACCGGAGCTTGCCGCTGCAGAACGTCACCGTCTTCCCAAGCGCCGCGATATCTCGGCTCAAGTGTTTGCAGAGCGCGTGGGCGAAGGGAAGTCTCCCGACGCGGAGACGGTCGTGAGGATCGCTCGCGCTCTGTTCATGTGAAGAAGGCGTCCTGACCTCCAGGCGCGACGCCTCGGTTCATCAGGTCCAGCCTGCAGAAGCTGGACCTGATGAACACAACCCAGAACATGGAGATTAAAATGAAAACTTGGCGAGCCGAAAAGTTCGGCAATCCGAAGGATGTACTGAAGCTGGTGGAGACGGATGTCCCAGTTCCAGGGCCCGGTGAGGCGCTGCTGAGGGTGCTGGCGACGAACATCGGTCTTCCTGACCGCATGATGCTGGAAGGTCGCTATTTCCTCGTGCCCCAGCCTCCAGTGACGCCCGGCCAGGAAATCGTCGGCATCGTCAAGGTGGCAGGCGACGGTTATCCGTTCCCGGTTGGAGCGCGCGTCATCGGCGGTGCCAACTTCATGTCGGGTTCGGGTGGACTTGCTGAGTTTTGTCTGTCTCCCGCTCAAGGCGCGATCCTGGCGGACGAGGACATGCCCGACGAGCAGGCGGCCGCCTTCCTCGGGACGTTCCACGTTGCCTATGTCGGCTTGCTCAACCGCGCTCGGGCGAGGGCAGGCGAGACCCTGCTGGTGCTCGGCGGCACGGGCGGCACGGGTTCGACCGCGATTCAGCTCGGCAAAGCTCTGGGCCTGAATGTGATCGCCACCGTGCGCGACGCCAGGAAGGTCGCTTTTTGCCGAGAACAGGGTGCCGACCATGTCATCGAGACGCAAACGGAACGGCTCAGCGAGCGGGTCCGTGCGCTGACTGGAGGCAAGGGCGCTGACATCGTCTACGATACCGTCGGCGAACCTCTGGTCGAGCAGGCGCTGGATGCGATCGCCATCGGGGGACGCTATGTCCTCATCGGCTTCGCAGGAGGGTCCGACTTCCCAACGATCCCACCTTTCAAGATTCAGACGCTTGGTATTTCGGTGACGGGTGCCTTGCACAGCATACGCACGCCCGAAGAACGTGACGAGGCAATTGCCGTTCTCGGCCGCCTGTTCTCGGAAGGCAAGATTGCCATGCCGATTGACCAAGTCGTTCCCTTCGCAGACGTGCCCGAGGCGCTTGAACGGCTGGGCGGCGGGGTCAACGGCAAGCTGATTGCCCGAGTAAGCAAGGCGGCTACGTCGGGTTGAGGCAGGTCGTTAGCGTCCGACGGAACGACATGATCAAGACAACACAGGAGCCGCAGACGGCTTGGAGAATGTGCATGACTTTAGAAGAAAAGGCTGGAATGTCGACGTTGTTTGAACCGGTGACGCTCGGACCACTGCAGCTTCCCAACCGCGTGGTCATGGCACCGATGAGCCGGTACCGATCTCCGGAGGGCGTGCCCGGTGAAGACATCGCACGATACTACCGTCGTCGGATCGAGGGCGGGGTCAGCCTGATCATCACCGAAGGTTCATGGGTTCCCCATCCCGGCGCGTCGGATCAACCAAACGCACCGCGTTTCTACGGCGACGACGCGCTGGCAGGCTGGAAACGGGTGCTCGACGAAGTGCACGCTGCGGGGGGCAAGATCATGCCCCAACTCATGCATCGCGGACAGACGGAAGAGGGCCCAGGAGGTCGAGGAGCGCGCCGCGTCGGCCCTTCCGGCATGTTCGGCTCCCTCGGCGTTCCGCTAAAACAGGTCGACGAGCCTGCAACGCTTCGTGATATCGAGGATGTCATCGACAGTTTTGCCATCGCTGCCCAGTCCGCACATCAAATGGGATTCGACGGCATCGCGCTTCACGGCGGACATGGCTACATCATCGACCAGTTCTTCTGGTCGGCCACCAACTTGCGTACTGATGAGTACGGCGGCGACATAGCCGGTCGCACCCGTTTCGCCTGTGATCTGGTGCGGGAAGTCCGACGTCGCACCGCGCCGGACTTCCCGATCATGATGCGTTTGTCCCAATGGAAGCTGCACGACTATTCGGCGCGTCTGGCACAGACACCCCAGGAGCTGGAGGCCTATCTTCTCCCGCTCGTCGACGCGGGCGTGGACATCTTCGACTTCTCGCAACGCCGGTTCTGGGAAGGCGAATTCGGCACGGACATGAACATTGCCGGCTGGGCGAGGAAGCTGAGCGGCAGGCCCAGCATGACTGTCGGTTCGGTCTCCCTGACGAACGACATGTTCGACTCGTTCATGGGTAACGCCAGCAATGTGGCCGACAACCTCGCCGAACTTGAACGGCGTCTGGATCGCGGCGACTTCGATCTGGTGGCGGTCGGCCGAGCCCTCATAGCCGATCCCGATTGGCCCAGGAAGGTCGCAAACGGAGCGAATGCTGACATCGTGCCCTTCCAGCCCGCTGCGCTGAAAGAACTCGTGTAGGTGCCACGACGTCAGGCAGGGGTGATCGTGCACCCGCATATCGATCAACCTGACGAACAGAACAACAGGAGTATCACCATGAAAATCGGCATCATCGGCGTTGGCAACATCGGCGGCACCCTCGCAAGCAAGCTGGTATCTACCGGGCATGAGGTCCGAGTTGCAAACTCTAAGGGCGCGGACGACGTGCGACCCTTCGCAGAAGAGGTAGGCGCTACCGCAGCCGATGCTCACGGAGCCGTTTTTGGGGCAGACCTGGTCATCCTCTCCATACCGCTGCCGGCCATCGAGAAACTGCCCAAGAACCTGTTCGAAGGCGTGCCTGTCCATGTCCCGGTCGTAGACACCAGCAACTACTATCCGGGGATGCGTGACCCGCAGATCGCGGAGCTGGATGCCGGTGAAGTTGAGAGCATCTGGGTCTCCAGGCAGCTTGGCCGTCCCGTCATCAAGGCGTTCAACAATATCCTCGCCCATTCCCTGGCCGAGCTGGGCCAGCCGGAAGGCGTGGTTGGTCGACTCGCCGTCGCAGTTGCGGGAGATGACGCCGATGCCGTGCGGCTCGTCAGGGGCATCGTCAACGAGGTGGGATTCGATCCGGTTGACGCTGGCACGCTGGCGGAGTCATGGCGGCAGCAGCCTCAGACGCCGTCCTACTGCTGCGACTACGACGCACCGACCATGCGCAAGGCGCTCGCCGCTGCGGTAAAGGGCGAAGCGCTAAGGCTTCGCGACCAGTTACCCGAAGCGATTGCCGCACTAGGGGCGAACCCGAGTCATGATGACATTGTGGCAATGAACCGCTCGCGCAGCAGTCGGGGTCAACGACGGACGGTGTAACAACGTTCAAGAAAATCTCGATCTCGAGCCGGAGGTCGTCGCCATCCATCGGCTTGTCGACTCTTGGGGTTCAGGCTCGGTAGCGCCGGCAGTCAACCAACAGCTTGATTGCCGGCTTGAAATGGCGACGGTTTGGATAGTAGAGATGGAAGCCAGTGAAAGGCTGGCACCAGTCTTCCACAACCAGAACAAGCCGCCCGTTGTCAATGCGCGCGTACCAGATCCGCGGGTTCGTAGCCGTTCCAAGGGCCACAAGCTGCTGTGAGAAGCTGCATAACGCTGTTGCACGCGAGTTATCCTTCGACCCGGAACAATGCCGCTTTCTGGAGCCCATTGGAACATTCGACCACCGAGGCGGAATCATACTATGCCATGCTGGACGAACTTGGGATACTGCGGTTTCCACAGCGAGAAGTTCCATAAATATGCTTCGGCGCACGAGTACGCGGCGGCTTATGGATCATAGGCTTAGCCAATAACCTGAGAATCAGCGGTTCGATTCCTTTCAAGGCGCCGGATAGGACCGGCTGTTTGGCGGAAATAATTTCCGCACGCGATACGGTCGGTGGATCATATCCATTCAAGGCGAAGGCGCGTATCGCTGTGGCTGCTCTGCGCTGTCATTTCGGTCGTTGAACATGTTTTTGATCTGGAACGGAAGCTGTCACGGTATCTGATTTGATCTTAGCTGCGCGATATGGCTTCGAGCGCAAATTTAAGACGTACATCGTTGACCGTGATCTTGTTCGCGAACGCTGGGAAAACCTCTGGCGATATCGGCAAGCGTCACGCCCGCAAATCTCTTGCGCAACAGCTCCTCAGCCTCGTTGAAGACGTCTGTCAGTGTCCCGTTGACAGCCTGCTCAATCAGACATCCTGGCATGTCATGTGCGGGTCCAACCGCGAAGATGGATGGCTCTCCAACTGCCCGGTAGATATCGAGAAGCGTCAGTTTCTCAAGAGGACGAGACAGCGTCCAGCCGCCACCATGGCCTTTCACGGAGCTGACATAACCTTGTTCGCGCAGCCCCGCCATGGTGCGCCGGATCACGACAGGGTTGGCGTCGAGCATCTGCGCGATCATCTCGGATGTCATCGCCCCGTCATGTCGTCCCATGTGGATCAACACATGCAGCATGCGCGATAGCCTCCCGTCCTGCCTCATCCGTCATTCCCCCTGTCGCTTTCCCCAACGCTAGCACAGTCAGGGCTCACGATACAATCGGAGTGTCATGAGACTTGACCAGCGATTTCACGACACTTATGGTGTTGCGAGATCAGGAGAATGTTTATGAGCAACACGAACTACGACGTCATCATCATCGGAGGGAGCTACGCCGGCCTGTCGGCCGCCCTCCAACTCGGTCGAGCTCGTCAGAAGGTTCTGATTGTCGACGAGGGCCTAAGGCGCAATCGCTTTGCATCCCATTCGCATGGCTTCATTACACAAGACCATGTCGATCCGGCTGAAATCGCAGCAGAAGCCCGTTCTCAGGTGATGGAATACAAGACGGTGGAATGGGTTTCGGGTCGTGCAGATGCCGCACGGCGAAACATAGAGGTTGGTTCCGGAGAGACTTCATTTGCCATCGGGGTTAGAGGTGTCCGGTACCATTCTCGCCGGCTGATCCTGGCGCTGGGCGTCCGCGACATCCTTCCCGATATTGATGGGTTGCAGGAGCGTTGGGGCAGAAGCGTGTTCCACTGTCCCTACTGCCATGGCTATGAACTCAACCAAGGTAAGATCGGCGTTATTGCTGGTTCTGCGCTCTCTCTGCACCATGCGCTGATGCTTCCCGACTGGGGGCCGACAACCCTTCTTCTCAACGGGGCATTCGAGCCGGACAGAGACCAGCTTCACGCTCTTGCAGCGCGTGGCGTCGTCATCGAGCATTTCCCCGTGAAGGCGCTCAGCAATCACGCTGACGTGCAGCTTGCCGACGGTCGGACGCTGACTTTTTCTGGCTTGTTCACGCTTGCTCCCTTCGAGGTTTCGAGCCCGATCGCACAGCAGCTCGGCGTCGACATGGAAGAAGGGCCCCTGGGCTTCACCATCAAAACCGATGCGATGAAGGGAACCAGCATCCCTGGCGTCTTCGCCTGCGGGGACGCTGCACGCCCCATGGCGTCCGTTGCGCTCGCTGTCGGTGATGGAAATCTGGCCGGCGTGGGTGCGCACAGATCGTTGATGTTCGAGACCATCCATCATGAATAAGTTCGATGGACGTCAGATGGGCTACATCGCAGGGGTTCGACGCAACGTTCCGGGGCTCGATGGGCTTCACCGCATGACGGGACTGCTTTTGGCCGAACGCGTGCCTGCAGATGGACGTGTGCTGGTGGTCGGCGCGGGCGGTGGTCTTGAGCTGAAAGCATTGGCGGAGCAGCAGGCAGGCTGGAGCTTCGACGGCGTCGATCCGTCGCCAGACATGCTCGCATTGGCACGCGAAACGATCGGAAGCCTTGCGGAGCGTATCACCTTGCACACTGGGGACATCTCGGTGGCGCCGCACGGGCCGTTCGACGGTGCGGTTTGTCTGCTTGTATTCCACCATATCTCACCGGAGGATAGGAAGGTTACGCTTCGTGGCATTCGCCAGCGTCTGAGACGCAAATCGCCGCTCGTGCTGGCTCATGTCAGCTTCCCACTCACCGAGCCCGCTTATTCATCCTGGATCCATCGGCACATCGAATTCGGCGCACCTGTACAGATGGATGCAGACAGACGTAATGCAGCCAAGACTGGCATGAGAGAAAACGCTTTCATCAGGTCTCCGGAAGACGAGCTCGGATACTTGCAAGATGCTGGCTTCACGGACACCACGCAATTCTATCATGCGATCAGTTTTCGGGGATGGGTGGCCTATGCGTGAGAGATTTGCTTGGTCAAGCATTCTGTTCGCTTTGGCCCAACCTTGGACCACATCGCAAGATATCCGACTGTCCGCTTTCGGCCCCTTTTCGGTAATGATGTCCTCTTTGCGCCGCCATGTTGGACCAGGAGCCCAGCGTTTATGCGTTCCCGCCGCCAACGTGCTCTTCCACTTGCACGGGACATATTACTCGATCCCGGTTGGCTTGCCTCTCCACCATGCATGCCCTGTGGCCGCTCCACTTACGAAACCGAGCATTGCCAGGTAAGAGCTATCCGCGGATCCGTTGATCAGGACCATTAGCATCGGGAGCGCAAAACCGATCAGTCCGCCAGTGAGACTGTATGCCAGGTCGCTTGCTCTGTGGGTCCGGACCAGCAGCCAGTGAACTGGAAGACCGAAGATGGCCATCGACCCCGTGACAATCGGCACGACGACTATCGACGGGAGGAAGATGATGTGGACTGCTGGCCATATGCTCTTGCCGTGTTCCAGGCCATCCGAGACGTACATCCCGGCGATGGCGATGGTGAAGAACGTCAATGGCACCACCAACACTGCGGAGCCGATCAGTGCTGAGACCAGGAAACGACGGCTAGGTGGCATGTCGTTTCAGTTCATTTTCACACCGTCGATCGTCAGGCCCGAAAGGCCGACCTGCAAACTCATTGTGTTGTATGATCCACCTGCAAGATTAAGGCCGATGACGCGTGCACCATCGAGTATGTAGACCTTTGGTGCATCTGGCTTGTCCGATGTAACTGTCAGTTTTCGCGGCTGCTGCGTGTCTGCTGAAGCCTGGCTAGCCCACTGAAGCAAAACGTCGTCAATGCCACCTGCCAGGGCAAAGGTTGCGGATACCTCTCCCCGCGGGCTTCCACCGCTGTACGACATGCCAGGTGCTACGGATATTGCAAAGTCGGACAGGACGTACTCGTGCGTCCGCGAGCCGTCGGCGGTCGGCAGCGCCAGTTTGGTTGTATAAGCGGGTGCGGCCGGGGCGGGATCGGAGACGACGACAGGCATCGGCGTTACGGTTGGTTTCTCCTGCGCGACGGCCGCCGAGCTTGTAAGGACGATGATGAAAGCGACGGCGAGACGAATTTGCATGAGATCTCCGCTAGAGGCGTGGGTGAAGAAGGCGGCCTCAGCTGTTAGATACCGGATTGATGAGCTTGGACAACCACAGTCTATAACACACCCATGGATGATTCCGGTTGCCGTAGCCCCACGGTGTTCCATCGACATAGAACGTTTGCCTCGCCTGCTGCTCGCATCCGCGATGCTGCTTGCCATCTCCGGATCCGCATCGGCGCAAGATGGGCCCGTCGCGGCCCTACGACCTTTCATCGAGCTCACGATGTGCTAATCCGATCGCTACCTCTGCGGAAGAAGGCGCAGGCGCATGTCTCTGTGAACTAGCTTGCCGTTGGCGAACAAGGTCGTGGACGCCGTGCTTGTACTGGGCTTGCGGTTGGCTTGCCAAGTTCAAAATCCCGGCTTGCGCGTGTTTCCGTTGCTGATCATCGCGCGCAACGCGCCGCAGTTCAGTCGGCGGCAGCCCGCTCATTTCGTGCCTTGTCATTTTAGGAGGAGCAGGGGTGCAAGGCTCGGTGCTCTTGACGGCGCAAGTCGTTCTGGTCGATCACACTGCAATCGCGCGAACAGAAAGCAGTCCCGCATGCCATATTACCTCGTCACCCAGACGTCGCTCATGGAAGGCGCGGATGAAGTCGAAGCAGCTCGTAAAGTCCTCACGAAGTTACAGTCAGACAGCGCCGTAGGATTCACCGTGAAATACGATGAAGAAAATATTCGGCAGGTGACGGTCGCCAACGTCCCGGACTCTAAAGTCGGGCAACCGGCTGTCCGGGAGCCCCGACCGTCCCCAGAGCAGATACAGGAAGACAACATGCTTGAGGCCTCAGCCGTCAATCAAGCCCACACAGGTGTCTCCAAGTCGAGACGACTGTCAGTCAAGGGTATTGTTCTTGGACTGAGCCTGTTCGCAGCCGGAGTAACAGCGGGGCTTGTCACCATGGCTCTAGTCGATCGCACTCATGAATGAGCCACCGAAGCTTCGAGAGGACATTAGACTAAAACCGCCTTTCGCTGGCGACGCGAAGCCAGCTAGACCATACAACTCGGCTGATGACGAATAACTCTCAACCGGGCCTTGGTTCCAATAGGTTCAAGGCGAAGGCTTCATCAAAATTGCAACTAAACCGATTTTCGGCTTTGAACTATGATCATCTAGCCCTTTAGATGCCAGCATCCCATCGGGCTTGGGCTTCATCAATTTTAGCGGCGTTTTGTGCTGCCCAAGTTCCAAGGCCCAGCACCGCGCCGGAAAGCGAAATCCCAAGCTCAGTCAGTTCGTAATCAACCCGAGGCGGTATCGACGGCGTAACGGTGCGCTTCACTAGGCCATCTCGCTCGAGATTGCGCAGCGTCAGTGTGAGCATTCTCTGGGAGATGCCCTCGATCTCGCGCCTCAGCTCGTTGAAACGATAGGAGCGCCGCTTGAGCGTCATGACCGTCATGACGCTCCACTTGTCACCCACGCGGGCTAGGACCTGCGAGACCTTCAGACACGCGGGCGACAGGTTAGCGGGGGAGTAAGGCACAGCCATGTAACCTCGGTATCAAAAATGTGCATTCTTGCGCGGGTTGTCAGCCGATCTAGTATCACACTCAGTTACCAACGAGAACTAGGGTTACCAGATGAAACTCTTGCACATCGACGCCAGCATCCTCGGGCCGCGCTCCGTCTCCCGGGAGCTTTCGGCTCTCATCGTCGACCGGCTGATGGCAGGCCAGGACGCCGACGTCACCTATCGTGATCTAGCGGCGGAGGATGTACCACATCTGGCCCTGGCGACACTTCCGGCCGCGCATCCCGCGTCGAAGATGGCCGGGCCCCTCGAGGGGAGCGCCCAGGCATTCCGAAAAGACAGCGACCGCGTGCTTCAGGAGTTCCTGGATGCCGACGTCGTCGTTATCGGCGCACCGATGTACAACTTCACGATCTCTACACAGCTCAAATCGTGGATCGACCGCATCATCGTTCCAGGTACCACGTTCCGTCCGGCTGCCGGCGGCGTCGAAGGCTTAGCGAAGGGCAAGCGCGTGGTCGTTGTCCTGTCCCGCGGCGGTGTCTACGCGTCCGGGTCTCCAGCCGCCTCCTCGGAGCATGCCGAGACGCTGCTTCGCACCCTGTTCGGCTTCATCGGCATCGCGCCCGAGTTCGTGGTGGCGGAAGGCTTGAATGCAGGACCAGAGGTGCGGGCGAGTCGGTGTCCGTGGCGCACAACGCGATCGTGCAACTGGTTGCCTAAGCACCGCTCCCTCTCACGAAAGAACACCCTATGGAAACAACATCGCTTGCCGGCCGTCCGAGCCGTCCCGTTATCTACACGATATGGGCTCTCCGCATTGTCCTGGGCCTTGCCTTCGTTCTCTTCGCGTTCATGAAGCTGAGCGGGCGAGAGGCGATGGTCGCGGAATTCGATGCCGTTGGCCTCGGCCAGTGGTTCCGGCACTTCACCGCGATCCTCGAGCTAATCGGTGGCATCGCAGTCCTGATCCCCAGCGTCTCCGTCTTCGGTGCCATTCTCATGCTGGTCGTCGATCTGGGTGCGCTGGTCGCGCAGGTCGGCATCCTCCACATAGACTGGGTACATACCGTAGTTATCGCCGCGCTCATCTCCCTACTGATCTATCTCCAACGAGGTGCCCTTGCCCGCGTTAGTTCCCGGAGGAGGCAACATGGCTGATCGTGATGTGATCACCTTCGGCGCGGTTCACCTGGAGGTCAGGAATGTCGAGACGACGGCGCGCTTCTGGGAAAGCCTCTTCGGCTTCGCCCGCCGCATCTCTGGTGACAGCATCGAGCTGGGCACCGAGAATGAGACGTTGATTGTCCTGCATGGCGGCGCGACCCTGCCAGTTGGACGTGGCCACAGCGGCCTCTACCATGTGGCGATACATGTTCCTGACCAGCGGGACTTCGCGCGATTGCTGAAGCGGTTCTCGAACCTTCGCTACCCGTGCTCACCGACCGATCACACGTTCTCCAAGGCCGTCTATCTCGACGACCCGGACGGGATCACCATAGAGGTGACGCTGGAAACGCCCGAGCGGTTCCTCGGTGTCAGGCCCGTAGGGAGCCAGCTGGCCTTTATCGGCACAGACGGCGTCGAGCGCCCCGGCTCCTACCCTCTCGATCTCAACGAGATATTCCAGTCATACGAGACCGGTTCGGAAGGGGAGGCGGCCCATCCTGCTACAAGGGTCGGCCACATCCACCTCTATGTCGCCGATCTTGAACAGTCGCGCGAATTCTACACCGGGCTCGGTTTCGAGCTTGCAAGATGGTGGCCGCCGATGCAGATCGCCGACTTTGGAGCGGGCGGTGTCTTCAAGCACCGCATCGCCATTAATACCTGGCAGGGCATCGGCGCCCCGCCTCATCCGCCGGGCATGGCGAGGATGCGGTACTTCGAACTGCGCTACGAGACCGTGGAGGGGCTTGTTGCTGCAATCAATGGAAATCCGTCCGCAACTCCCGTTGGTGCCGCACATGTTTTGCATGACCCCTCGGGTATCGAGTTGAGGCTTGTTCAAGCATAGACACACCTTATATGTCGCCCAAACTCTAGGCGAGGTGTTGGTGAAGTCGATGTTATGACCCCTGCACCAGACCCTGCTGGGTGTCAGGCGCATTGCGTGAGCGCTACCGTGAAGGTTTCGAGTCCACCATTTTCGACTGCGGCTGGTAAGGCCAGCGAGACCGCGGTGGAAGGGGAGGTAGAGGATATGTTTGTCCCACAATGACCGGCGCTGAAATCTCTATGAATTGGTCATCAACCCACCGACAAATGTATCATCGATCGTTAGCCGCGTCGATGTGAGACCCTGTTCGTGGTGGTAACGCAGGATCGCTTCCACTGCTGCGCGGTTGCGCTCGATCCCATAGGGCCACCAGTCGTCGCCAAGCAGCGCGCGGTTGTTCCCAATGAGCTTGGTCAGCCATGGGTGCATCTCATCCATGTTGTTGAACGTCATCGCGTCGGCGTAACGCTTCTCCATAGCGTCTTTGGCTGCAACAAAACCCTGGTAGACGGCACGGATCAGGTCGGGCTCTCGCTCTGCCAGGTCGCGCGGCACGACAACCGCATGCATGATCGGAAAAATGCCGGTGCGACGATAATAATCGCGTTCGACGGCTTCATAGTCTTCGAACAGCCGTCCCACCTTGGGTGAGCCACTGAGAACTGCATGTGGGATGTCCGCGGAGATCAACGCGTCGATCTCGCCTGCTACCAGCATACGGCCGAGATCAACGGCCCTGGGGGCCCATTCCACGTCTACGGCATCCGGCACTGTCCGTGGTACAAAATCGACTGGATCCATGGGAAAGTCGATGCCGCCGATGATCCAGCGGCTCTGATCAGGACGTACGCCATATTCGTCCGATAAGATGCCCTTCACCATGACACCAGCATCGTGGCCGTAAAGCGCAAGCTCGCCGATCCGTTTGCCGATTAGATCTTGCGGCTCGTATATGCCTGCGGCTTTGTTCACGTAGATCGCGCTGTGCCGGAACGCGCGGTTGAGGAAGACCGGCAATGCAATGAAAGGTGGACGCCCCTCCGTGTCAAAGGTTCTCAGATAGTAGGTCATCCCCATCTCGGACACGTCGAATGCGCGATGCTGGATCATCGCCTTGAAGATTTCCGGAACGATGCGTGCGGTGTGGAAGCTCGCGTCCACGCCATCAATCGGAACGCTCCCGTCGCGCAGCAGACGGGTGCGGTCGTATTCCCAGAAAGCAATACTGAGCCTGCGTGCCATCCATATCTCCACTGATAGGGCCGCCGCGACACCAAGCGATAAGCCGGGTTGCCAAGACCCCGCTGAAGTCTTCCGCGTGCTTCAGCAATGTTCCCCCCTTGGTCGGTGACAACTGCCAATAATGCTCGCCATCGAAAATGCCAGGAAGGATCAACCGGCCTCTCCAGCGGAGCTCTCGATCTGCATCTGCGACCAAGACGATAGGCTTGAACGTGATTGTCTTCCCGCCTGGAGGGGCAATGCGAACACGCAGCTCCGTACCCACTTTGGGTTCGCCGGATACTGCCGGCATGAACGGGTTCCAATGCGGATAAGCTCCAAAGTCCGTGAGTGTCTGCCACACCCGCTCAGGTGTAGCGGCAATTATGATCGAGGTGAAAACACGCCGCATTCTGCTTCTATCCAATGCTTGTTTTTGGCGCGCGTCCGTGCCGCCGGTCCCGACATTGGCTTGACACAAATGAGCATGCTAAGAGGCACATCAGGTTGTAGGGCTGCCCCAGGATTGGACGATGAACGCGAAGCCGGTTGAGGCCTCATGCCTGATCGCGGCCACCTTCTGGTACTCCTCAGAGTGGTACCAGCGCTTAGCGGTATCGAGGTCGGGAAGCTCGACAACCACAGCTACCGCTAGCGGCGGCCCCTCTATCGCAATAGGAGCCGGACCAGCGAAGAACTTCAACCCGGGTGTGGCTTCAAGCAGGGGAACCGCCTGTCGACGATACTCTGCCAGGCGCTCCTCATCATGAACCTTGGTGAGACAGAAGACGACATAAGCGGCCATTCGCACCTCCAGTGCTTGTCGGGACATGACCCGGCCGCTCATCAACAAGCACCTAGTACGATCATCCTAGAGAGCATGTTAGGCTAGGATAGCCGTACTAGTCAAGGAACTAATCAAAAGCTCGGCGTAATATCGGCGCAACCGCGTCAAATGCGTCAACCGAGGTGTTGGCGCGAGCCAGCACAAGGCTACCTTCGAGAAACGTAATGAGGAGCTGCGCGGTGGAACGCTCCGCTCCAGAGGTCACGCCTGCTTTGCGGAGCCGTACTTCAAGAGCGTCGATCCATGAAGCAAAAGCGGCTCTTGCCGCTGCCGCCAACGGCGACTGGGGGGACGATGCCTCAGCGGTAACGACGGCTGCCGCGCATCCGAGGCCTTCAGATGCCTGAAGCACAACTGGCCTGATGAGCCGCATAAACTCGTCGACCACAGCACTTGGGTTAGTGGCTTCGATGTTCTCGATTGCATCCCGTACCTCTCGAGCACTCCAATATACCGCCTGCTCGACAAGATCGTCCTTCCCTCCCGGGAAGTGGTGGTAGATTGCCCCACGCGCTGCACCGCTGGCGGCCAAGATGTCCGTAAACGAGGTAGCGGCCAGCCCGCGCATGCGCAGCGATAATGCCGCTGCCTCGATCATCCGCTGCTTGGTATCTTGGGCCATGAGCTTCTCCGTTACACATGCCCCTATAACACGTGCAAACTCACTTTAGGCAGCACGCGCCTGCTCACGGCCGCCCTTTACCGATATCGAAGGCGCTATAAGCTTAAGGACGGTTAAAAGAACTGTCGTCGATCCTGCTGGACTGGCCTGCTGCCGGTTTCATGGACATCGAGTTAAGGTGTTCCTCCTGAAACTGGAGAGCATGAATGCAAAGACGAATGTTCAGCCGCGAGTATAAGCTAGAAGCGGTGAAACTGGTCAGGGAACGTGGGGTCACTGTTGCCCAGGCGGCCCGTGACCTTGATGTCCACGAGAATGTGTTGCGCAAATGGGTTCGGGAATACGGCGACGATCCCAGCCAGTCTTTTCCTGGAAAAGGCCAGATGAAGCCGGAGCAGGTTGAGATCGAGCGGCTCCGTCGTGAAGTTGCCAAGCTGAAGGCGGAGCGCGATATCTTAAAAAAGGCCGCAGCCTACTTTGCCAGGGACGCGATATGAAGTTCGCGTTCATTGCAAAGCACCGTTCGATCTGGCCGGTGGCATGGCTCTGCGAAGCGCTGGGGGTTTCTCGTTCAGGTTTCCATGCATGGCTCAATCGTTCTCCGAGCGAACACGCCCGCTATGATGAGGTTCTGCTGGACAAGATCACGCAGAGCTTCAAATCCAGCGATCGAACTTATGGTGCTCGCCGCGTATGGCACGACGTGCTGGAAGAAGGGTTATCCTGTGGCCTCCATCGTATTGAGCGGCTGATGCGTTTGAATGCGCTCAGGGCCAGGCCAAGACGGCGGGGCTTGCCAAAGGATGCCGGTGACCGTGCCGTCATCATGCCGAACGTGCTGGACCGTCAGTTCATGGCAGAGCGGCCGAACCAGAAATGGGTGGCCGACTTCACCTATATCTGGACCGCAGAAGGCTGGCTGTATGTCGCCGCTGTTATTGACCTGTTCTCACGCCGGGTCGTCGGCTGGTCGATGAATGCCAACATGACGGCCCAGCTCGTCACAGATGCGCTGATCATGGCGATCTGGCGTCGAGGAAAACCAGATGCGCTCCTGCATCATTCCGATCAAGGAAGCCAATATACGAGCGAGCAGTTCCAGCGCCTCATGGGCGATCATGGCATTACCTGCTCTATGAGCCGCTCTGGAAATGTCTGGGACAACGCTGCGATGGAGAGCTTCTTCTCGTCACTGAAAACGGAGAGAACAGCTCGCAAGGTCTACAGGAGCAGGAACGACGCCAGAGCAGATGTGTTCGATTACATCGAGCGCTTCTACAATCCGAAGCGCCGCCACTCGACACTGGGTTATCTCAGCCCAAATGATTTTGAAACCAAGGTGGGATTAGCTTAACCTCGTGTCCGAAAAACCGGCAGCAGGCCAGACAGGGAGAGCAGGTTTCATTGGACATGATCAGCTTGCCCTAGCTTCTCTGTGAGCTGCCGGCCGTTCGTAATCGTGCTGAAGCCAGACTACGGCGAGGACATGTTCCCGGTCAAAATGGCGTAAGCGATTGTGTAGCACCGGACAGCCATGGTCACGTAAGTCCTTTGACGACCAATGTTTGCTAGCGGCGACCAGGCATTGCTCAAAGGCTCGTGTTAATAGCGCCCTCTGCCTCGCCTTCTGAAAGGTGTGCATCTAACGAATGACTGCGCTGCAACAATGTCCATTTCATGAGCGGCTTCAGCTGGTATATTTCGGTTGTCGAAGCAATGCACCTTCTCCCCGCAATGCTTCGGGCTCTGACGCCGTCTCCTCCCAAGGGGTGTCTGTCCGGACTACGGCGCTCCTCCTCCCAGCCGCTCTACGGAACCTTTGGAAAGCCTGCCGCACCTCCTCCCGCGGCAGGCTTTTTGCTTTTGTACTGCTGTCGGGCCATCGTTGAAGATGTCGGCAGCCGGTTCGGTAAAAGCGACACTGATCGGCTTCCACTGCCAGCGAAATACCACCTGTGCCCGTAACTGCGAGAGAACGACGAGAAGTTTTGCGCTTTTCAGATGCAAAGACCGACACGCCGCGATCTATGGTATTAGGGATCGGCGCTGCGGCATGTGGTTTGGACTTCGCTGTGGCTCGCGAGCGCCGTCGACGGATCGCACTTTGGTCTTGATCCCGCTCGCTCTGGCGTCGAGTGCATGGACCAATGGAGCAGGGCAGTAGCGCTGGCGCAAGATCTGGCGTACCAACATGCAGAGACCTAAGCTCCCGGCATGCATCAATCCGTGAAGACGGTCGTAGCGACGTGATGCTAGACTGGAGGATGTAGGTCTTGCGTTCCTGGTCGTACGACGTCTATGTCCCTCGGAAAAAGCGACGCGGCCGGGTCAAGCGGGGGCAAGCTGCCTGGCGATCATGTCAATTCCACTGCTTGTGAAGGTCACAACCATTGAAGAAGCCAACAGCTCATTTCGCAGTTGAATACAAAAACTCTCGCCGCAAGGTCGCCTCTCCTGCGAACTCCATATGGGGCAATCTCGACCTGAAGTCGGTGACACGCCAGGTCGAGGATGAAACGCTTCCGCTCACCGATCAAGAGATAGCAGCACCTGCAGATCCAGATCATGCGCCGCCAGCGGGCGAGCTTTCTGCAGCTTCATTAACATCGGTCTTAAGCGTGATAACAACAGCATCTGTGGCACAGGAGGGACCTATGGCCGACGAGAACATGATCGAACCTGATCTTGATGCACAGACGGCAGACGCCTTGCCGATTGAAACAGAAGAACCAAAGAAGCGGCGCGGGGGGCGCAGGAAGGCGTCAGCGGGAACAACAGGCGACGAGGCGGCTGTATCCAGTTCCACTAAGCCGGCCGCCAAACGCGGCAGGCCGAAAGCCGCCGCTCAGGGTAGGAACACGCGCGGTCCAGGACGGGCAATGGGATCCGGCCCGGCACAGCCAAGCTCAGCATCAGTGGACACGGCTCCAGATATTGCCGCTCCGCTTGACGAGATGGAAGATCTTCTCCAGCTCGAGCATGAAAACCAGCGGCTTCGCAAGCTTCTGGCGGAAAAGCTGCGCGACGAGAATGCGACGCTTCGCAAGCGCCTGGGCCTTGACTGATCCATTGCCTGCGGCCGGGTCAAGGCTCGGCCGCGCAACCCCGTCGTATTCCCCAAGTTGCGCGCGCTTTCCTGTGATAGCGTTAACGCAGTCTTTGCGGATTGAGACCACTCTCCCGGGAACCCTCGTTATTTGTTACGAGGTTTTCTCTTTAAGGGGGGAAATGGGGTCGCGGAGGCAATCGGCTTGCGAGACCTGGGGGGAAGGGGGAGGCGACCTCCGCGACGGCTGATGAACGGCTAACAAGTAGCCAAATTCCATGGCGCCATCGTTGAGGCCATCGTAATGTCGCAGAGGGCGGGACGGTGAACTCTAAACCGTCCGAGCACCAATGGAGGAGGGAGCGTACGACTACAACCTCAACGTCGAAGGTGTGCCCCCTAGAACGGCTGTATGCTTCTCCAGAAGCACCACGTGGGTGCTGGCAACGATGAACCCGTTGCCATGAGGACGAGCACATCGGTCGCTCGCCTTTCCTGATAGGATAGGCGGCGACCGGTCTATCGCTATAGGTTGGCCTTTGATGCACTATTCTGCCGATGGCGCGTAGAAGCTCTGCACTCAGAACTTGTGGTCTAGCCCGCGGCTGGGTTTGCGCGCCTAAGGCGTCAATCCTGCGCGGTCGGTCGCACCACAATGCTGCCTATTTCAACATCACCGGGTTGGTCGATCGCAAAGCCTATCGCCCGTGCGACTGCGTCCGGCGAAATGGCTAGCTCTTTCTTGCGCTTGAGGATCGCTGCGCGGATCTCCGGATCGGCTATAGAGGCATCGGCAAAGCTGGTGTCAATAAAACCCGGCGATATCTCCGTGACGCGCAGGTTCCGCCCAGATTCTTGCCGCAAAGCTTCACTGGCTGTACGCAAAGCATTCTTGGTCGCAGCGTAAACACCCATCGCAGGAACAATCTTGAGCCCTGCGGTTGATACGATATTGATGACATGCCCGTTGCCTTGACGCGCAAAGACGGGCATGGCGGCGGCGATGCCATATAGCGCGCCCTTCAGGTTCACGTCGATCATCTCATCCCAGTCATCGACTCGAAGAGCATCAAAGGGCGAAAGCGGACCGACGCTGGCATTGTTGATGATGACGTCAAGCCCTCCGAAGCGTGTGCAGGCTAGCGTCACCAGATTGTCGAGATCCGCGCGTCTGGTCACGTCGATGACCTGATAGACCGCCTGGCCGCCTCCAGCTGCAATTTCCCGCGCCGTAGCCGCAATTTCCGCTTCACTTCTTGCGCCAAGGACAAGGCGTGCGCCCAGCGCAGCGAGGTAAATGGCGGTGGCCCGGCCAATGCCACGGCCGGCGCCAGTGATGGCGATAATCTTTTGATTTATGGTCACGGCAAGGCCTTTATCTTGTATGGGAAAGCCAAATCTATGCAGTGATGGACGGATGATCTATGTTCAGAAAACCATGGCTTTATCGCAATCCGCCAAAGATCGAAGTGATCCCTTCGCTGACGTTCTCGCTACGCTCGGGACGCGTAGTGTTCGTGGGACCAGTCTTGATGCTTCGGGAGAATGGGCGGTCGCTTTTGACGGGCGAAGGCGGTTTAAGTTCGTTGCCGTGACACGGGGCCGCTGCTGGCTTCTGCTTCCGGATCATGCGCCAGAAGCGCTCGTCGAAGGAGATATCGTTCTCCTCACCGATACACGCTACGTGGTGGCCAGTGATCCGGCTCTCAAACCAATCGATGGCACGCCCCTCTACGCATCGCCCGGACACGACGCGGTTCGTCTGGCCACAGGAGACGAGACTGCATTGATTGGCGGGGGGAGCGGCTTTGCGGTTGGCAGCGCCGACTTCGTTCTGGATGCACTCCCGACATTTATGCGTGTCGATCGGGCATCAGCTACTGCCGGATCTGTCGCCGCCACGCTGGAATCTCTGAGGACGGAGGTAGCCCAAGCGGCGCTCGGTGGTTCACTTGTTACTGAGCGGCTGGCAGAAATCCTCGTTATAGCAGCCGTCCGCGTCTTCGTCGCCGCTAGCCCAACGACCAGTGTCGGATGGATCACCGCCCTTGCGGATCCAAAGATCGGCAAGGCGCTCAGACTGATGCACGCGGATATTGCCTATCGCTGGACGGTGCCAAGGCTGGCATCGGAGGTTGGCATGTCGCGTTCGGCATTCACGCAGCGTTTCACTGAGCGTGTCGGTCGCCCGCCCCTCGACTACCTGATCCATTGGCGGATGGTTCTTGGACAACAGAAGCTCAAGGACGGTCACACCGTTGCAGCGGTTGCAACAGCAGTAGGCTATAGCTCGCAAAGCGCCTTTTCTCATGCCTTCAGGCGAGCCCTTGGTAGAACGCCACGCTCAGATCCGGCTTGATGCTTTTTGATCAGAGTGGTGGGCAGATCTTACGAGAGGCAGTGGTCGTTGCAGACTTACAACTTGTCAAATCCCGTTTGGGCGCGTTCCAAATCTACGCATTGCCTTTGAGAGGAAGCGCTGCGATGTGCGACTCGATGCTTCTGGAACTGGCAGTGAATTGTATCGGTCGCCGCCAGACGTCAGGATTGCTCTTTGAAGTCACGCGGCGAAACGCCATGATAGCTGCTGAAGGCTCGGCTGAACGCAAATTCGGATAGATATCCGACGTTTTCGGCCACCGTTCGCACGGTTGCTGCGCGTCGAAGCATATCAGCAGCGACATGCATTCGGCATCGCGTCAAATATCTTAGTGGGGTATCTCCAGTATCAGCCTTGAAACGCCGCGAGAACGCGGCGCGCGACAAGCCAGCCAGCGACGCCAGCTGGTCGACAGTCCAGGCATGTCCCGGTGCCTGCTGCATCTTGACTATCGCCTTGTTGACGTAGGGATCGTCCCGTCGAGTGTGTAGAGGACGACCATCGATAGAGACGACCGAACAATGACGGACAATCAGCACGTAAAGGGCTTCAAACAAGTGGCTGCTGATCTCATCACGACCAGAGTTCTCAAAGCGGAACGCATTGCCGATCAACTCAAGTATGGCTGAAAAGTTCGTGTCGTTGCAAATGTCGTGGCGCGCGATTTTCGAGACAGGAGGCGCGGCAGAGAGGTGCTTGAGGAACACCGGGCTTCCTGCGAAACTCGCACAAATTACCACTGCTGTATTTGTGGTCGCAAGCACGGTTGCGACGGGACCCGGAGGCTCTTCGCCGTTTTCCCAGTGGACGAAGTAGATTTCTCCCGTGTCCAGATGGGTCACAGTTGGATCGTTCTTTACCTCGTAACGTCCCTCGACGACGATGAAAATAAAGATCCGTCCTCCGCACCGGAATTCTATCGGCTCACCAAAGGACTGCCGTAGTGTCGCAACGCCGATTAAATTCGGCCGTAACGCAACCACCCAGTTGGTCAGAACATCAGCCATTCCGGTTTCTCCACATCAAGACAGTGTGCAATGTCTTCGATACGCACAGACATACTCCCTCAGACTCTCCAGAGCTAAACTGCGGTGGCAAAACTACCCAACACTGAGGAGGTTTTATGATGGGACGACTGTCTGTTGCCGCAACGGCTCTTTTCATAGCGGTATCTGCCCCGGGGGCGCATTCCGCCGAGCGCGTATTTCCCGACATCGCTGAAACGGCGAAGGCCGACCCGCAGACCGTGGATTTCTTCCGGGCCTATTTCACTGCCAAAAGCCAGCACGACGTCAATGCAACGATGTCGTTTTTCTCCCCGCAGCTTTTGACTTATACCGACGCTATCCTGGGCTGGCCACTGAATGACTTCAATGCGTTGAAGGCTGTTTTTGCGCAGTACATGCCAAAGTGGGGAAAAGGGAAATCCTATCCATTCCGCATCATCGGTGGCCCGGACAGCGCAGTCGTCGCGTTTATCGACACGCCGGAGCTTTTTGGCGGGGAGATAAGACTTCTCGGCGCCGTGGACTTCAAGGATGGAAAGATTATCCGTTGGGCAGACTACTGGGACAGTACGGGCTTCCCAGCTGACGTCTATAATGCGGTTCGCACGCCGTCTGACAAGTTCCCCACCGAGTTCCGTGAGAAGGAAATAAGCGGAAACGCTGCCGCGCGTATAATCGACGTAGCGACCGACGTTCAGAAGGCTCTGACGAGTAGCGATGGCGCGGACATAGGAAAACATCTGTCGGCGGATGTGATTTATGAGGATTTCGCCCTTCGCACTCAGCTTCTCGGAAAGGATGCGACGACGCGGTATCTGCAGAGGATCCAGAGTGAAGCGCCCTTCGCAAAGGGTTCCCAACTGATGCACATCGTGGGAGGCGAAAAGGGCGGCGGGTTCGAGTGGCGCAGCGCCGACGGCAAGATCCGCGGAATCACCGCCCTGGAGCTTGACGACCAAGGGCTCGTTTCGCGTATCACCACAACTTATGACGGCCGCCTGATATCCGCTCCTACACACCGGGAGCTGGTGAGACTGTCTGCCGAGGAGTAAAAAGCCCACCGGAATGGCAGCAACCTCCGTTGCTGCCATTCCCATATATGCGTAACTTCGTCTCGCGAAGGCCATAGATCAATCATTCGAAATGCTGCGCGGCGGCCTGCCAGAGAGCGACCGAAGGGTAGTCCTTGCCAGTCCAATGCTCAAGTTTTCTGGCAAATTCCCGCTGGAACGAAAGAGGGCCGTGTTTTGCCATGTAGTCATCGTCGTAGATGGCGATAAAGATCGTCAGCGACAGGAAGAAATGGACTCCCATTTCAAATAGCGCCACGTAGTCGTGGTCGATCAGCGCGTTGCGCTCAGCGTCGGTCAGAAAGTTGACAGTCGAAATCTCCACATCACTGAGCTTCGGGCCGATCGATTGCTCCCAGCTGGCGACGAGCGACCGCGAGTCCTCCTTGTAACGGCGTAGCAGGTCTGGATCCCGGTCGACGGTGAAGAGGAACTTGTTCACATAATACTTGCTCATGCAGTTGCTCCTTCCGGATACCAGGTAAAGTAGGCCTCCATCGTGTGGAAGAGTTCCAGATTGTCGTGATAGGCTGACGGGATTGGCCCGGCGATACCCATCATCAGGATCAGGTCCATAAAGCCGTGCGTGGCGTTGCCGCTAGCATCCATGCTTTCATGGGTGACATTTTCTAAGATCGCATCGATATTGCCGGTCGACAGCCATTCGATCGCCTTGCGGTCGAATTCGGGATCCGGCCCGGTCTCCTTAAACTGGCGTGGGCCGCCAAGTTCCAGCGACAGGTGGCCGCTGCCAATAGCGGCGATGCGCTTATCGGAAGGATAGGCGTCGATGATCTCGCGGATGGCGCGGCCGAGATCCCAGAACCGCCTGGGTGAAGGCAGGGGCGGCACGAAGATGTTAGTATAAATCGGCACCACAGGCAGGTCGGCATCCGGCCGTGTAGTGATGATCGGGCAGATGATTGAATGATCTAGCTTCAGTTCGTGGCTAAAGGCGAAGTCGAAGCCGCGGTCCATCAGGCCCTGATGCAGAAAGTTTGACAGTTCCTCATGGCCTTCCAGCACATATTTCGGAATGCCGAACTCGCGCTCCTCGTTGTAGAAGGTCGCGTCGTAGCGGGGCGCCTTGCCGATCATGAAGGTCGGATAGTTGTCGAGGAAGAACTGGTGGAAGTGGTCCGAGCCGATCATCACCAGAATGTCCGGGTTGGCGCGGGTCAGCGTCTCGCGATAGGCCTCGATCTTGCGCTTCCATTCGGCCGCCTGCGGGATCTGCTGTTCCGGCGGCATGGTTGTCGCCTTCAGGTAAAAGGGGTGGTGCGTGGTCGCAAGGACTGCTGCTAAAGTTGCCATATTCTCCTCCCAAGTGCTTCGTCTGTCGGACCTGATGATCAATGAGCCGGCGCGGCCGGCTGCATTTCCGGCCACTTTTGCGGATCGCTTCCCAGTGCTGAGCGGATCTGGTCACCATGCTGGTTGACGACCGGTGCAGCGCGCACGGCGCTGGCGTGCTTTCCATCGAACGAATAAGCCGGCCGGACCGTCTGCTCGGCGCCCTCGATGCGTCCCGCGACCGGCACGAACATGCCCAGATGCTGCGCCTGCGGATCGTTGACCACCTCGGATATGTTGTTGATCGGGGCGAAGGGCACATCGAAGCGGTCGAACCGCTCCAGCCATTCGCTGCGGTTGCGTGTCGCGAAGATGGCGTTGAGCTCGGCGTTCAGCGCCTCGTAGTTGTCGATCCGCTTCAGGCGCTGCGAGAACCGGTCATCGGCGGCGAGCGCCTGGCCGTCGACCGCCTCGACAAGCGCGTCCCAGAACTTGTCGAGCGACGACAGGTGGAAGGCGAACAATTTTTCGTCCTTGCAGCGGACGATGAAGGCCTGTGCCAGGCGAGGGCGGTCGACGCCGCTCGGCTCTTCGCCCAGCGCAAAGTAGCCCATGAACGGCTCGACGGCGAAATGCATCATCGCCTCGATCATCGAGATGTCGATGCGCTTGCCCTTGCCGGTCACGCCGCGCTCCACCAATGCTGCCGATATGCCGAGCGCGGCATAGATGCCGGTGATCGCATCGGCAAGCGCCGGGCCGATGAAGCGCGGCTGCTGCGGATCGATGGCGACGCTGAGAAAGCCGCTGACGGCCTGCGCGACCGAATCGTAGACCGGCCGCTGCGCATAGGGTCCATCGGGGCCAAAGCCGCTGATCGAGCAGTAGATCAGCTTCGGATTGATCCGGGCGAGCGTCTCGTAGTCGGCCCCGAAGCGGCCGGCGGCGCCGGGCCTGAAATTCTGGATGTAGACGTCTGCCTGGGCGACCAGCTGGTAGAAGACGTCGCGGTCCTGTTCGTTCTTGAGATCAAGGCCGATCGCGCGCTTGTTGCGGTTGTAGGCCTGGAAATGGGCGCTGTAGAAACCCGTCTTGAAGCTGCGGTAGGGATCGCCGTTGCCGGGCGATTCGATCTTGATGACGTCGGCGCCGAGATCGGCGAGCATCATGCCGGCGCAAGGGCCCGTGATGAAGGTGCCCTGTTCGACGATGCGAATATGATTGAGAGCGGTCAGCATGTCCGGATCCTAGTTCTCGTTCGCGACGAAACCCGTTGGCGCGCGACCGTCGTAATCAATGGCGCCTGCTGCGGCGTGGGACATGATGAAGCCGATCGGCCGGGTCTGTTCTTCCAGCAGATGGCCGATAAGGCCGGCGGTGCGTGCCAGAAGCGGCACTCCCTTCAGCGCCAGCAGTGGGTAGCCGGCATCGAGCAACACACACGGAATGGCACTCGAGACATTCATGACTAGCGGTTTGCCGATGATGTCAGGAATCAGTCTTTCGATTGTTTTTGCAATATCGCAGTGGATGCCGGACAGCCCCAGTTCGGCGGCAATGTCGAGAAGGCGCTCGGCGCGCGGATCGCTGCCCTTGTGCAGTGGATGTCCGTATCCCGGCAGCGGCTTGCGGTCGTCCTTGTAACGCCGCATCAGCTTTTCGGCGGCCGCTTCCGTGGAGCTGCCGTCGGCTTCCTTCAGTTCGCGGACGTCGCGGAAGAAGGCGCCGGCCGATTCCGAGGCACCGAGAATGACCGAGCCGCAGCCCAGCAGACCTGCAGCGACGGCGCCCTGGACGGCTTCCGGCGATGCGGCAAGCGTCATGCGCGCCGCCTGGACGCTCGGCACCAGCCCATGCTCGGCAATGGCGACAAGCGTCGCGTCCAGCATGCGGCGCTGCTTGTCGTCGGGCAGCGTGCCGGCCACCAGCAGCCAGGTATATTCGGTAAAGGAGATCGAGCCGACCAGGTCGTTTACCAGGTCGTGGCCGCGGACGATGATCGTGTCGGGATTGGAGGTGCAGATCGCCTGGTAGGGGGCTGATTGCTTGCCGATTTTCATGCGGAAATCCTCAGATGCTGACAAAGGTCAGGGTGTGATGTCGGTGGTGTCGGTAAAGCGGCGGACCCATCGCTCGAACTGGTCCATGTAGCCCTGCAGAAAGATGCGGGTGTCGTCATTGGTCACGTCGCCTTCCGGCGTGATGAGGCCGGGCACCAGGTGGATGAAGGCTTCCGGCTGTCCCATCACCGCCACGTCGAGGCAGCCAAGCACGGCCCGCAGGTGCTGCTGCGCGGCGGCCGTGCCGATGCGCCCGTAGGAGGCGCCGGCGATCGCTGCGGGCTTGCCGGCCCAGACGCTGGCGCCGAACGGGCGGGACGCCCAGTCGATGGCGTTCTTCAGCATCGCCGAGATAGAGCGGTTATGCTCCGGCGTCAGGATCAGCAGGCCGTGGGCCCAGCGGATCTGCTCTTTCAGCCGCTCGGCGGCATCGGGAAACCCATGATCGAGACGATCCTGGTCGAAGAGCGGCAGGTCGTGGATCGATACCCAGTCGAATTCGATGTCGTGGCTGGCGAGCCGGGTCAGCGCCAGCGCCAGCAGCCTGTTGAGCGATGCCTGATGGGCGCTGCCAACGATGACGGTGATCTTCAACCGTGTCATGAGACCCTCCCAGCCCTTAAGAATATTCGCTGTACGAACTTATATTCGTATAATGAATAGTTTTGGAGACGCCTGTCAAGACCGTTCCCGTCGAAATCGGACCCGATGACAGAGTGCCGGGTCGTTATCGCGCCGTCGGCGGAGCCGGTGCCAGCGAGTGAACGAGTGCCGGGAAACGGGCAAAAAGCTGGGAGAGACGGTTGGCAGCAAGCCGCAGTTCCGGCAGGCGCTGCTCGACCAGTTCCTCGGGAGTTAGTCGTGGCGTATAGCCCGAACTGTTGATCGAGCAAACGACGCGGCCAGTCGTATCCTTCACCGGCACGGCGATTGCAGTAATGCCGTAGTCGAGCTGGTCGACGGTGATCGAGTAGCCGCTCGCCCGCACCTCCACCAGCATCCTGCGCAGTTCCGCCTCGTCCGTCACCGTGTAGTCGGTGAGCTTGACCGGGCTGTAAGCCTGGAAGTAGCGGTCGAGGTCCTCCCCCGGCAGCGCGGCGAGCAGCGTCCGACCCATCGACGTGGCATAGGCCGGATAGGTGACGCCGAGGCTGGCGTTGCGACGCACACCGAGGCTTTCTGACAGATGGGCGACGTAGAGGACGTTTGTGCCGTCGAGCACCGCCATGTTCGCGGCATCGCCGAACTGAGAGGTGATCCGGTGAAGCTCGGGCGTCACCGCTTCCTCCACCTTGAAAGCGTTGAGATAGGACGAGCCGAGCGACAGGATGCGGGGCGCCAGCAGGAAGTGCTTGTTGTGGCGGCGAATGAAGCCGAGTGCCTCGAGGGTCAGGACGTTGCGCCGGACCGTGGCGATCGACATGCCGACCTTGCGGGACAGCTCGGCGAGCGTCATTTCCGGATCAGTGGCGTCGAAAGCTTCCAGGACGGACAGCCCCCTCGCGAGGGCTTCGACGAAGTCGGACGACTTGCTGTCGATCATAGGATTCTCCTGCCTTTTCTTTTTCGTTCGCACAAGGGATTGACAAGCGCAAGACCTACTGCCTATCGTTAAGCGAATATTTATTCGTACAGCGAATTTCTTGGGAGGGAAAAAGCGATGAAGACGAGACGGGACTTTCACAAGCTGATGGCGGCCACGGCCGCTGGACTTGCCGCTCCGGCGATCCTCGGCAGCAAGGCGTTTGCGCAGGACAAGCCGATCCGGGTAGGGGCGAGCGTGTCGCTCACTGGTCCACTCTCGAGCACCAAGAACGGCCTGATCGGTTACGAGCTGTGGCGCGACGATGTGAATGCCGTTGGTGGCCTACTCGGTCGCAAGGTTGAACTGATCACCTATGACGACCAGAGCAGCGCCGCCAACGTCCCGGCGATCTATTCGAAGCTCGTCGACGTCGATGCCTGCGACGTGCTCTTCTCGCCCTACGGCGCCAATCTTTCCGCCCCGGTCATGCCGTTCATCAAACAGCGCGACCTGTTCATGATCGGCATGTTCGGACTTGCCGGCAACGACGTGGCGAGGCACGACAAGTTCTTCCACAGCGGCCCCTGGGGGCCAAATTCAGGCCGCGACTGGGCCCGGGGCTTCTTCGATCTCGCCAGGGCGCAAGGCGTGAAGACGGTCTCGATCATCAATGCTGACCTTGAGTTTTCCAAGAACGCTGCCAAGGGTGGTGCAGAGGTTGCCAAGGAATACGGCATGGAGGTCGTGTTCAACCAGAGCTATCCGCCGAATACCAGCGACTTCTCGTCGATCATCCGCAACATCAATGCCGCCGATCCCGACGCGATCTTCATTGCATCCTATCCAGCCGACAGTACGGCGATCATCCGCGGCGTCAAGGAAATCGGCATTTCCGACAAGGTGAAGATCTTTGGCGGCTGCATGATCGGTCCACAATATGGCGCGCTTCTGAGCTCGCTCGGCCCAGAGTTGAACGGCCTCGTCAACTCGCACACCTTCGTGCCGGAGCCGACGATGCAGACGCCGCATATCAAGTACTTCTTCGACCGCTACACGCCGATTGCGCTGAAGCAGGGCGTCGACCCGCTCGGCTACTACATCCCGCCATTCTATTACGTCGCAGGACAGCTGGCTGCCGCGGCTATCACCGGATCCAAATCGGTTGATCCGGCTAAGATGGCTGAATTCCTGCACGCCAATACGGTCGACACGATTGCTGGCCCGACCGCCTTCAACGAGATCGGCGACTGGAAGGAGCGGCGGGTGCTGATGGTCCAGCTGCGCGGCATCAAGGGCAATGATCTGGAACAGTTCCGCAGTCCCGGTCGCCAGGTAATCCTGGATCCGCCGTCACTGAAGACAGGGGATCTTGCCGGTCCCTACAACAAGGCTCGCGCCGGCTGACAATCGGCCACGTCATTGTCTCTAACGTTCCAGAGAGCCGGCGTGATGCTGGCTCAGGGCCCTATCATGCTATCAATCGACATTCTGGTGAATGCCCTGGTGACCGGGATCCTGCTGGGCAGCGTCTATGCGGCGCTCGCGCTTGGTCTCGCGATCACTTTCGGTATTCTGCATATACCCAATATCGCTCACCCGACGCTGGTCATTGCGGGCGCCTTCTTTGTCTATACGCTGGCCCAGTGGGGCGTGGACCCGATCCTTGCGGCGCTGGTCGGCCTCGTTCCCTTCTACCTTCTCGGCGTTGCGCTCTACTTGTTCTACTCGCGGCTCTTCGAGCGTCGCGGCGGCGCCAATGTCCTGCAGAGCCTGACGCTGTTTTTCGGCCTGTCGCTGGTGATTGAGATCCTGCTGGCGCTGAGCTTCGGCTCCGAGCTGAAATCGGTCAACGTCTTCTATATCGGCTCCAGCCTGCGGCTCGGCATCCTCACGATTCCCTATCGACTGCTGATCCCGGCGCTTCTCGCGCCGGTGATGATCGGCGCCGTCTGGCTCTATCTCAGCCGCACCAATACCGGCACGGCCATCCGCGCCGTGGCGCATGAGGAGCGGGCCCTGTCGATTGCCGGGCTCAACCCGGCGTCCATCAAGCGGCACGCCTTCGGCATCGCCACCGCGACCGCCGTGGTCGCCGGCGCGGCACTGATTATGGTCGGCCCGATCGAACCGTTCTCCGGGCGCTTCCAGATCGGCCGTGTGTTTGCCATCGTCGTGCTGGCAGGCATGGGCTCGATCCCCGGTAGCCTGGTGATCGCCATCGTTATCGGCATCTCCGAGGCGCTGGTCTCCAGCTACCTCAATCCTTCCTGGTCTCCCGGCGTTGCCTTCGCGATCCTGCTTCTCGGCCTCGCACTCCGCCCCCAGGGCCTGTTCGGAGCCGCGCGATGACCAAGAATTCCATCCTCTTCCTCGTCGGCATCGCCATCGTTCTGGTGCTCGGTTTCCTGATGCCCTGGGTCCTGAAGAACCCGTTCTACTTCTTCGTCGGCTACGTCGTCCTGCAATATGTGACGATCGCCACCGGCTGGAACATCCTCGGCGGCTATGCGGGATACATCAATTTCGGTGCGGCGGGCTTCTTCGGCGCGGGCGTTTATCTGTCGGCCTTCCTGTTCACGACGCTCGGCCTGCCGCTGCCGCTTTGCATTCTTGCTGCGGCCATCTTCGGCGCGGTTCTCGGCCTGCTGATGGGCTATCTGACACTGCGCATCCAGGGTGTCTACTTCGCCATCGCGACGCTTGGGCTCGTTGTGGTGCTGGAAACCATCGTCCACAACATCCCGGCGCTCGGCGGCGCCAGCGGCATGGCCGTCTACGGGCCGCGTCAGCCGTTCTGGAGCCCTGGGCCGTCGCAATTCAATTTCACCGTCATGCTGATCATTGCGGCTGCTGCCGTGACGCTCGCCCGGTTCGTCGAGATCTCGTGGATCGGCCGCGGGCTGCGTGCCGTACGGGCGAGCGAGGATGCGGCCGAATGTTCCGGCGTGCCGACGCTGCGCCTGAAGCTGCTCGCCTGCGCGCTAAGCGGAGCGGTGCTTGCGGCGGCCGGAGCGCCCTATCCGTTCTACACCTCCTATATGGAGCCGGTCACCGCCTTCAGCCTGATCATCGGCCTCAATGCCATCGCCATGCCGTTGATCGGCGGCACCCGCAGCTGGGTCGGCCCGGTCCTCGGCGCATTGTTGCTCGCCTCAGTACAGCAGATCGCCACGGTGACCATATCCTCCGAACTTAACATCCTGTTCGTCGGCCTGGTGCTGATCGCCTTCGTCGCCTTCGCGCCGGGCGGACTGGCCGAACTCTTTGGCCGCAAGCAGAGGAGGGCGCGGTCATGAGCGAGACGATCCTGTCCCTGAAGGGGGTCGAGAAGATCTTCGGATCCTTCCGGGCGCTTGGTCCGGTCGATCTCGACGTGTCGGCCGGGGAACGGCTCGGCATCATCGGTCCGAACGGCGCCGGCAAGACAACGCTGATCAACTGCATCACCGGGGTTTATGCTCCTGACAAGGGTTCGGTACATTTCCAAGGCCGCGATATTTCCCGGATCGAGGCCCACAAACGCGCGCGGCTCGGCATCTCGCGCAGCTTCCAGATCCCGCGTCCCTTCACCGGCATGACGGTTCTCGAAAACCTTCTGGTGCCGCTCGATTACTGCCATGTCGACGGCAGCAAAGCGGAGCGGGCCCACGCCGTGCTGGCAAGCGTCGGGCTGTCGGGCCGCACGGCGGATGCCTCCGAAACCCTGTCGCAGCTCGAACTCCGCAAGCTCGAGCTTGCCCGCGCCCTCGTCGGCAATCCGAAGGTGCTGATCGCCGACGAGGCGATGGCCGGACTGTCGGACGAGGAGATCGACGAGGTTCTGGAAATCCTCTTCGCGCTTAACCGCTCCGGCGTGGCGGTTATCATGATCGAGCACATCATGCATGCGGTGATGCGCTTTTCGCAGCGGATCGTCTGCTTCGAGACCGGCCGGCTGATCGCCACCGGCACCTCGGCGGAGATCGCCGACAACCCGCTCGTTCAGAAGGTGTATTTCGGTGAATAGGCTGATCATCGACAATTTGTCCGCCGGCTACGGCGCGGTCTCCGTGCTGCGCAACGTCTCGCTAGAACTCAACGAGGGCGAGATGGTGGCGCTGCTCGGCATGAACGGCAACGGCAAAAGCACGCTGCTCAACTGCGTGCTGGGCTTCGTGCGCGCCAGTGCCGGGCGGATCCTGCTCGAGTGGAACGGCAAGAGCAGGGATCTCACCAGGCTTCAGCCGCACGAGATCGTCCGGCTTGGTCTGTCGATAGTGCCGGAGGGTCGCCGGCTGGTGCCTAACATCTCGGTCGAGGACAATCTCAAGCTTGCAGGCAGCAATCCGGTGGTCCGCGACCGGATGACCCAAAACTTGTCATACTGTTTTGACACGTTTCCACTTCTCCTGGAGCGGCGCCGGCAGATCGCCTCGACCATGAGCGGCGGACAGCAGCAGTTACTGGCAATCGCCCGATCGCTGATGACCTTGCCGAAGATCGTCGTCATCGACGAGCCGTCAGTCGGCTTGGCTCCGATCGTGGTGCGCGATGTGCTGGCTGCCATCGAACATCTGCGCGCCAAGAGCGGCATGACCATCCTGATGGCAGAGCAGAGCTTCTTCCAGGCGATCGATGTTTCGTCGCGGGCTTATATCCTAGCGCACGGCAGCATTCAGCGGGAATTTAGGCGTTCCGAAGGCGAGATAGCTCATGAGGATATCCGCAAGGCAATGCTAGGAGGAGTCATTCAGCACTAGTCTAGGTCGGCTGCAGTCCCAAACTTCTGAGGTTGCGACGTCGTCTCTGATGGGCGGAACCTGCGACGCCGGCGCGAACTAGTGGTCCGGAGGCAGACGTGCGTCTAGTGCCTTATCAAGGGCTTGACGTCCGCTTGTACCAAGCCAGGACTGGAAGCTGAGGATTTCCGGATTCAACTCACGCATCACATTCAGATCGACCTGTTCCGCCAGCGGCCCGTTCTCGAGGCTCCAGGCCATATGAGCAAGATCGATATTGGCTGCGAGAACGTCGTCTGAAAAGCGTGCGTAAGATATGGGGCGGCCTGCTACTGCGGTGAAGGCGGCTCCGAGGTCGTGGCCAGTAACTCTGTCGCTCGCAATTTTCAAAGTCACGCCACTGAATTTGATTGGATCGGTGAATATGGCCGCAACAAATTTTCCGATGTCCTCCACGGCAATCAGTTGAATTGAATTTTCCGGTTTGATCAGAGAGACCAACCTCCCCTCATGCAGACCCAAACCGGGTCTTACGAGCATTTCCATAAAGATCATCGGTCTAATGATGGTAGCGGTGATTGGCAGCTGCCGGATGTGGGCTTCAACGCGTGGTTTTGCGTCAAAGCGTGGCACACCAGTCAGCACATCGCCGACGCTGGCGCCCGAGGAATAGACGAAATGGGCGATACCACTTTCAGAGGCGAGGTCCGCGATGCACGTCCCATAGTGTATCTCATCGTCTGCCGCCATATCAGCCGGTAGCACACTGAAGATGCCATACGTGTCTTTCATCGCAGCCAGCATTGCATCAGGGTCCTGGAATGAGCCGGTCATGACCTCAAGCCCCGCGTTACGAAGCGCTACTGAAGCCGGTTCTGATGGATTACGCACAAGTGCGCGGACAGGCCAACCCTCCCTGAGTAGGGCCCTCGCAACAGATCCGCCCTGTCGCCCGGTTGCGCCGAATACAAGAATTGGAGGTTTATCATTTTTCATGGGAAGCCCTCGTGTTAACAAGGGTAATCCATATAAACGAAAAAGAAGCGTCCGGAAGACGGCACATTCTTTAGCATGGGGCACAGGAATGATACCCTTGGAAAAGCACAGTCCTCAGTTCAGGCCAATCTCGTTTAACGGAATTTGCACTCGGCTCGGTGACAAATGGACCGTTCAGGTCCTTTGGCGCCTTTCACTCGCACAGGACCGGCGGCTCCGTTTCTCCGCACTCAGAAAGGAGATCGACGGGATTACGCAGCGGATGCTGACACTGACATTGCGCAATCTTGAGCGTGACGGCCTTATCATGCGGCACTATTTTCCCGAAGTGCCGCCGCGGGTCGAATATGATCTGACTGAGATGGGTATTGGTGTTCTAGGCGCCCTTGAAGGGCTCAACTCATGGATTCAAAATAACCTTTCAGTCATTGAGCAGCACCGTCAGATCTACGATCGAAACAACCAGTGACGAGACTTACCGCAGATCCGGGCGGATCTTGCTACCCGCTTTATCAGCCAACACGTTGTGCGAGTACCGTGATTGACGGGATCGCCCAGCTTTCAAAATAATTCTTGCGCGAATCTGTGAACCAAATCAGCCACCAGCTTTACAGCCGGATCGTCTGTTGAGCGATGGTGGCTGACGAGATAGAGCGACACGGGCTCTAAGGCTACCGGGGGTGGGCGGGTCGTTAGTCGCATCCCAATGGTGCTCGTCATGGCAGCCTTGGGAAACGTGGCCATCAGGTCTGTTTCGCAAAGAAGTTCGAGTGCCATCAAGAGAGTCGGCACGACGATGGCGACACGTCGCTCTCGACCGATCTTGCCTAGTGCACTGTCGACAGATCCTCGCTTGCCACCATGGCCCGATACGACAACGTGGGGAGACGCCAGCCACCTATCGATATCAAGTGTTTCGTCACTGGCCGAAGGGTGCTCGCGCCTCATCAAAACGGAATAAGGGATCTCGCCGAGCCACTCGCTCCTGAATGAAACTCCTGAGGCAGGGGCAACGGCAACAGCCAAATCTATCTCGCCTCGGGTTAGGCGCTGGACTTCATCTCCCACGTGCCAGGGATGAAAAATCAGATCAATGCCAGGTGCAAGTCTTGCCAATTCCCTCGTGATTCTGGCGCCCAGGGCGATGGCTGGAATATCAGATACGACGAGGCGAACAGCACCTTGCAGTTCGGCAACAGGAGGAGGATTGGCTTCCACGATGATGGAAAGATCAGCAAGTGCGAGGCGGAGAGGCTCCCGGATCAAGTTGGCACGCGGCGTGCGCTGAAGCCCTTTTGCTGAAGCGCGCACCAGAAGCGGATCGTCGAACAGATTGCGTGCACGCGCCAGTGCGTTGGAAGCTGCCGGTTGCGACAGACCAAGCCGGGCTGCGGCTCGTCCCACATGCGCTTCGTCTAAAAGCGCGTCCAAAATCACCAGCAGATTGAGATCGACATTGCGTAGCTTCACCATATGAATGGTCTAGCATAACAAATATCATTTGGAAAAATGGGGAAGCAACGCGGCATAAGCACTGGACGAAGGAGAATAGACGATGACAACGCTGCTGCTGCTTGCCCATCCCGATCTTGAAGCCTCGCGGGTCAACCGCGCACTGCTCAAAGGACTTCAGAGTCTGTCGGATCTGGAAATCGCCGACCTTTACGCACTTTACCCCGATAATCGGATCGATCCACAAGCGGAGATCGACAGGCTGCTGCGGGCTGACAGGCTTGTACTCCAGTTCCCACTGTTCTGGTACTCTACACCGCCACTTCTCAAGCTATGGGAAGACGTGGTGCTTACGCCGATGTTTTATCAAGAGCCCGACCTTGGAATATCCACCGCGGGTCTTCCGGTGCTTGCAGCAACTACGACGGGGGGGCCATCTGCAAGCTACCATCCAGAAAGCCGCATCGGACTAACGATCGACGACCTCTTCGCGTCGCTCAAAGCCACGACGCGACGCTGCGGCTGGCATTGGCAATCACCTTTTGCCGTCCATGACGTACGGAATCTAGATGATAGATCTCTAGCAAAAGCTGTCGATGATTACAGGTCTACGATCGTGTCATTCGTGACATTGAGCAGGATCTCAACGGCTGCTTAGCATTCCTCGCCATTCGCAGGGCGCGGTTTGTGCACTTTCCGAACGACTTACAAGGCTGCCGCTGAGCCAACCTTACCAGGTGATCAACGGCATCTTATGAAGCCAGCGATCTGTTGCAACCTGATCCAGCACGAAGGTTGCAACGTCTTGGCGCGAGATGGAGCCGCCATGAAAATCCCTTAAGTCGGTGAGGGCTCGTATTTCCTTGCGACCCGCTTTGTTGTTGAGGATCGATGGCCGGACGATGGTCCAAGCAAGGTTGCTATCTCTGAGAATCGCTTCCTGGCGGTTCTTGTCGGAGTAAACCTTGCGCAGCAGCAGTGGAAAGATAACTTTGTCGAACAGGACGCCGCCATGGCCGGCACTGTCACCGGCGCCGATCCCGGTGATCGCTACGAGGCGCGACACACCCTCTGCCTTCATGGCGTCAACAACCGCTCGGGTCGCCGTCGATAGCAGTGTCACGTCCTTGAATGGGCTGGCTGGTGTGCCGAGCGCGCTGATCACGGCGTCGTGGCCCTTCATGGCTTTGCGCAACACCGTTTCGTCACGGGCATCTCCAGCCACAATCTTTGCCCCCTCCAAGTTCGCGGTTTTTTCAGGCGAACGCACCAGGATGGTAACATCATAGCCGCGACCTACGGCTTGGCTGACGATATGACGGCCGGTCGGCCCGGTGGCGCCGAGCACCAGGATTTTCGGTGCAGCGGCGTTGGTAGTGGTAACAGAGATAGTCATTGTCTTGGTCCTCTTAAATGGCTGGGCGCCTCGCCAAGAGGCCGCCCTTCTGGTGTCGTTGCTGGGGGTAATCAGAGCTTCCCCTCTGCTACGAGCTCGCGTGTTCGCTTGAGCGTCGACAGGAGGGCAGATCTGTATCCCTTGTCACTGTCGAACTGCGCCTGTTCGGCCTGCTCTTCTGGTCCGCCGGGCTGCTTGCCGCGCAGACCGAGGTAGCAGTAGAATTTTAGCTGCAGCGCGCCGGCTTCATCCTCGAACAGTTCGTTGATGATGGAGCCCTCGCGCGGACCGGTCGCCTGAAAGAACGTGACCTTGCTTTGCGCTTCCAGGGTAATGATCTCCCTGATGCCAGAGCCTGCGATCGTCGCCTCGCGAACGAAATGAGTCGCACTTTCCTCGACAACGTCGCAGCGGGTGCAGAGGCCCGGCGGAAGAAACAAACGCGCGTCGCGCGCTTTCAGTTTAAGGCCTTTCCAGACCTGCTCTCGGGTGAGCGTGGTTTCGCCTTCAGGATTTACGAGAACGGTGGCGGTCGAATAGATCATGACGATGGTCCTTGTTTTGTATGTGGGACGGCCTTCCTCAGGCGGAGGCCGCAGTTTCCAAAGCGAAGTCGCGATAGGAGCGAAGCGGGCGGCCAAGCAGCATTGTCAGGCGCTCGACATCGCCCTCGTCGGGCAGCATGCCGTCGGTCAGGAACCGCTCGCCCATCATGCGCATGTCGTAGGCCATCCATGGCGGCATGAACTGCTTGAGGTTCTGCTCGAAGGCCGCTGTGTCGCCACCCCCATAGCCGATCGGGCGTCCCAGGACGTCCGACCAGATGGCGGCGATATCGGCTCCGGTTAGTGTTTCGGGACCGACGAGATTGATGCGGGTGAGGGGCAGCGGCTGTGCTGCCTGTTCGCGACGCAGCAGTTCGAGGGCGGCAATCTCTGCGATATCGCGCACATCGATCATCGCGAGGCCCTTGTCGCCGACCGGCATGGGGTAGACGCCGTAGCCGGTGATGACATCCTTGATCGTCAGATCATTCTGGATGAAGTAGGCCGGACGCAGGATCGTGGCGGCCATCCCCATCTGCTCGATCATGCGCTCGACGGCAAACTTCCCGGCGAAATGCGGAACGTTGACATAGACGTCGGCGTGGATCACCGACAGGTAGACGATCCGTTCGATGCCAGCCGAGCGTGCCAGGTTGAGGGCAATCAGAGCCTGGGTGAATTCGTCCGGTACGACAGCGTTCAGCAGAAAGAGCGTAGTGACGCCTTCGAATGCGCTGCGCAGCGAGTCTACATCGAG
>NZ_FOGR01000006.1 GCF_900111275.1 Rhizobium sp. NFR03
CTCGCTGCTCGGGGCGGCAATCTGAACCGGAATAAACGCAGATGTCGAAGACGGCGATAATGGATGTGCCGGGGTATGTTTCCTGATCCATTTCCAAACGAGGTTCGCGTTGACCCCGTGTTCTCGCGCCAGTTTCGATACTGATGCGCCGGGTTCAAGGCAGGCCGCAACGAGGCGATCTTTCGAACCTTGATCGAAGCGCCGTCTTCCATTCCGACCAACCAGCCGCACAGCGAGTTTTTGACCTTCACCCATACTTGGTGTCCACCTTTTTTAAGTGGACACCTCATGCCAAAGCTCACTCAACTACAGAAGGTGCGGAGAAATTCGCGCTTACCAATATTCGTCAATCCGGCTCCGTGCGGGGAAATTATGATGTTGGCGCTGTGTAGCAGGCACGCTTGCTCCTGCAAACTTCGTCCCTGTAATGATACCACCGTGAAGCCGTGCCGAGAAACCAGGGCCTCCACTTCACGCTCATTCACAAGCTTTCGGTCAGACGCATCGGATCGCGAAATGTAAATTCGCTCTGAAGCCGGTCTGGTAGAGTCAACAAGCTCGTTCTTGAGATTTCGGAAGGTTTCCATGAACACTGGATGCGGATCAAGACCCGCCGTACCAAACTGCTGCGCAACGGCCAACTCCCGTACGTGAAGGCTCACATTATCTCTCACATAAACAGCTTTCAGACCGTATTTCTTTAACAGCTTTTCCAGACCTGTGCGTTGAAACTCGGTATTTGGCTGAGATGTAACGATCGTATCAATCCCTAAGAGGAAATCAGGATTGATTCTCGCAATAAGAAATAATAGCCAATGATAGTAATTGTCGTAGATTCCACCGCACACATAGAGTGCTCGATCAATGGAAACGACGTCACCGGCGCTAGCATGCAAGTAGCCTTCGCCTCGGTCTTCAATGAGATTATGCGTCAAAAAGAACGGGTGTTGAAATGCCGTGCTTTCGACAAAGCGATTATCAATACGAACAGCGCCGAATCGTGAAATAACTCGTGCGTCGTTCAATATAATGCGTTGAACAGAAGGTGCGGGATAGGAGTCTCCGTCAAGGGGTATATCACCGAATCTGTAAGGAGGATATCGAACAACGATCGAAGGCTTTACAACCTCTCGATGCTACGCAGCCTGATCAATAGCTACTGGCAGCAGATGCTGCACGCCTGAAGCCTCTTCTAACTGTGCTTTTGCACCATGCAGGTTCGGATCAAGGAACTCTCCCTCAAGAACTAGGCGACCCAGCCGACGCACAGCTTGTTCAAAGGCGATAGACCTTTGTCCTGTTGGACCGAGAAAATAGAGGACACCGCCCTCCTCAAGCCACGACGTCTCGTTCGCTCCATTATAACCGAGAATTTTCCCGGGAGCGTCAAGAAGCAACATTTTCTGATAGTGATCAAACTGATGATTAAAAAACCAGATCTTTTTCTGAAGACTATCGATAACTTTTTGAGGAAGCGACATAGGACACCGCAATGGATTATCTAAGGATTGACGTCGATATCTTCAACTAACGATGCTTCGATTAGCCTCTCAGTTCGGCCAAGGAAGACCGCACGTTTCCCAAGGATCGACACGCGTACCTTTATCGACACGAAGACCTAAATTTTCTTGAGGGAGATTGTAGATGTAATCGTGTGACAAACTGGCGAAGTTTTCGGAAAAACGCTCGAACGCCGACATGTTTGAAAATGTCGATCGACTTAAACCGATAAAGGTCGATGCCAGCTTGCTGATTTCAAAATCAATAAGGGACGCATCTATCGCCGACATGTTCCTGTAAATTTCTGGATCCATGAAGTCTGTCTTCCAAAACAATCTAATACCCGTTGCATCCTCGACAGCCTGATTGATCAAGTGCTTGGGCTGAGGCGCGTATCGCTCATCGCAGAAGACATAAAGCTGTTTAACATCCGGCAACGAGCTCTTGATCTTTGTGCAGATCTCCACAGGCGTAAGGTAATTCTGCTCTGGGCGAACGAGAACCGGATCCAGATTGTACCGGCAATAGGATGCCCAATCACCCTCGATCCGAAACTGCGCCATAACTGAGAGTTTATTCTTGTAGAAGATCTCGCTGCACAATGTTTGGAACAATGATGAACTTCTTATCCGAGGCACCAACGACCGACAGAAATCAGAAATAATGTCCATCGCCGCAGTCTCTTCCTTCTCGGCAATGGAGCCGAGATGAGCCGCACCGAGGTGAAAATGGTTCTAACCGCCTCGCTCAATGCGATCCGCATACTCAACATCAGGGATTGGCACAACACCAACACCCCAGCGCTTCAGAAACTCGATAAATATTTCAGACCAAAATACGTCGCCGAAGGCGTGGAAGGTGGACTTGGTTTCGTCCTGATCGCGACTGTAGATCCTTGGCAAGTAGATGAAACGATCCGCTGGGTCAGGCATTCTGGACGCATTGATTACCAGGCCCAGAAGAGCAAGCTTCTGGTTGCTGATTCCACCATCATTATAGTCGAAACCTAAACCAGCCCTCGCCTCAGAAGGAGCGGATATCGGTAGATCTGTCATACCTTGGACCTTGGCCGCAGAAGCTCGTTGAGACTTCCAAAATCGACCAAAAATGCCTCGTCCCATGACGCTCCTCCATTGACGTTCTCGCCGCGCACCTCTTCGTAGGATTGCCCCCTCAAGGTCGCTATGAAGTAGAAGAAGGTATCCGGCATCGTCGCGGGCGCGAGATTGATGATGCGCGCGGTGGGCGGGGCGAACATGATATTGGTCATGCCGGCGCCCATGACGCCCATGACGCAGGACGCGTTCTTGAACTTGTGGACCTGCTGCCTGAGATCCAGCTTCCCGGGATGCAGGATTTCAAAGCCATGTTCCGTCACCAGACGGTGCATGTCCTCTTCATTGGCAATATTGCGTGGCGCGCCTGCGCGGCTGACGAAGATCTTGCGAGGCTCCTCGCCGTCCACCACATCCCGTATTCTATCGATCGCCTCGAACACGAGCGGCGACATGTAGGAACCGTGCATCGTCATCCCGCTGACGACGATCAACTCCTTGAAGAAGGTCACGCTGTTGGCCTTCAGTGGAAAGCGCGGGGTCGATTTGATCGTATCGACGATACCGAGGGATTCGGAGATGACCGTGTTCATTCCGCCGCCGACATCCGGAATGGCAACGCCCGAGACATGAGTCAACTTTCGCGCCAATTCGAGCTTTGGCAAGATTTCCACCATCCAGTGCCCGTAATTGGCCTCGCCCCGCTTTCTCAGAAGCAGACAGGACGTATCGATGACAGGGATATCGGTGGCGGATGCGATGTCCTGAAGGGCTCGCTCCTGTTCTGCAGGCGCGTGCTGCGTAATCGTCTGGCTGATGACCTTGCCGTCGCTGTTGAACACGAGGCCTTCGGCCGTCACATGGACATCGAAGACCTTGTCGACCGAAATCGTTCGCGCGACATGAGTGTTCGAGTACCAGCCGGGCCGCATGGCATCGTGGATCGGCTGGGGTATGAGATCGAGACCCCAGACGACCGGAGGCGGCGCAAGAAATTCAGGCGATTCAATCACACCCAAATGTACGTGATGCATACTGCGTATATCGACGGCTTCAACCATTACGAATGACACTGCTCCGATGGCACGCTTGATAAGACCCTGTTTCGAACGCGCGTGCCAGAGGCATATGCATTTTTCAGGCCAAGTGACTGCTAATATTACCTTATGTAGTGCTTTGCCTGCCTCTAACATGAACAGGTCAGCCTTTCGACTGAATTTTCGGATCTTCCGTATCTTCTCGACCGCCAAGCGCGGTTAAGCCTTGTTCAGGAATTTCTCCGCTTGTACGACTTTGGCGCTTGAACATGGAGAGCGTCGTAAGCGGCATGGCGAAGTCAGAACACCACCACATCACCATCCTCGGTTCCACCGGCTCCATCGGCTGCAGCACGCTTGACGTGGTCGCGCAGCTTGGCGGGCGGGAGCGGTTTGTGGTGGAGGCTTTGACGGGGAACGGGAATATCGGGCTTCTCTGCGAGCAGGCGAAGGCCGCCGGGGCGCGGCTGGCGGTGACGGCGGATGAGGGGCGGTATCTGGCGCTGAAATCGGCGCTGGCCGGCACCGGCATCGCGGTGGCCGCGGGCAGAAGCGGGCTTGAGGAAGCGGCAGCCCGTGAGGCGGAATGGGTCATGGCGGCGATCGTCGGCACGGCCGGTCTTGCGCCAACGCTGACGGCAGCCCGGCGCGGTGCGGATATCGCGCTTGCCAACAAGGAATGTCTGGTTTCGGCCGGCGCGCTCTTCGTGCGTGCCGTGGCAGAGGGCGGCGGGCGGCTCATCCCTGTCGACAGCGAGCATTCCGCGATCTTCCAGGCGCTGGAGGACGACCAGCGCCACGCCGTGGAGCGCATCATCCTCACGGCCTCCGGCGGGCCGTTCCGCACATGGTCGCGAGAGGCGATGGCGGGCGTCACCGCCGAGATTGCCCGGGCGCATCCCAACTGGTCCATGGGCCTGAAGATCTCCATCGGCAGCGCCTCCATGTTCAACAAGGCGCTGGAGATGATCGAGGCAAAACACCTCTTCGATGTCGCGCCGGAGCAGATCGAGGTGATCGTCCACCCGCAGTCGATCGTTCATTCCATGGTCGGCTATACCGATGGCTCGGTGCTCGCGCAGCTGGGCGCGCCGGATATGCGCACCGCCATCGGCTACGCTCTGACCTATCCCGAGCGCCCGGCGCTGAACGTCGAACGGCTGGATTTCGCAAAGCTGGCGCGGCTCGATTTCGAAGCGCCGGACGAGGTCCGCTTCCCCGCGCTCCGTCTCGCGCGCACTGCGCTCACGCGCGGCGGCCTGCAGGGTGCCGCCATGAACGCCGCCGAAGAGACCGCCTTCGAAGCCTTCATCGACGGGCGCATCGGTTTTCTCGACATGGCCGATATCGCCGAGACGGTGATGGAGCGGATGATCGACTGGCCGGCAGCCGGAGATATGGACGATGTCTTTGCCGGCGACGCCGCGGCCCGCCGTTTTGCTGTCGAGGCCATCGACGGTCGCGCGGCAGCCTGACTCAGCGAAGGAGCAGCGCCGTAGCGTAAAGCCCGAGGCCGAAGACGACGTGGGCTGCAAGGTTCAGCGCCCGCACCCTGCTGGGATTGGGTAGCCTGGAGGCGGCAACGCCGAGGCCGAGGCCCGGCTGCAGCAGAAACCAGCCCGCCGCCACCGTCACGATGCCCCAGACCAGCGCCGGGATCAGCGTCGGTTCAGCGAACCAGTCGAGACCGACAAAGAGCGCGAGCATGACCCCGTAGACGATGCCGACGGCATAATGGCCGATCCAGCCGAGCGCATTTTCATTGGCAAACGGCGCGGCATCGCTGATGGATTCGTGAAACAGCTGCCCCCGCCCGGCATGATAGAACCACCGCCCGACCGGCGCCCAGTTCGCCTTTGGCTGACCGAAGACGACCGCCAGCAGAATGGCCCAGAGATCCATGGCAAGCGTCGCGCCCACCCCGATCACCAGCCCGCGCCAGATCAGTTCCATCATCATGCCATCGCCCCCGCCACTTCCCCGTTATGTCCGTCTTCTAGATCAGAAACCGGGAGCTGCGAAGCGGAATATGCAGCGCGTCCGGGGGGAAGGCCCGAGCGCCGAACCCGTCGCCTCAGGCGACGGCGCGCGCCAGCGCGCACCGCGACCAAAGCTGGTGCAACGCGCCGACCAGATGGTCGATATCGCCATCCGAGTGCAGCGGCGTCGGGGTGATGCGCAGGCGCTCGGTCTTCTTCGGCACGGTCGGATAGTTGATCGGCTGGACGTAGATGCCGCAATTGTCGAGCAGCAGATCCGAGATCCACTTGCACTTGGCCGCATCGCCCACGATCACCGGCACGATATGGCTCGGATTGGGCAGGTGCGGAATGCCGTTGCGATCGAGCGCGGACCGCAGCCGGCGCACGCGCTCCTGATGGGCGAAGCGCTCGACCTGACTTTCCTTCAGGTGACGGATCGAGGCGAGCGCGCCTGCGGCCAGCGCCGGCGGCAGCGCCGTCGTGAAGATGAAGCCGGAGGCAAACGAGCGAATATAATCGCAAAGAGCTGCGGAGGCCGCAATATAGCCGCCCATCACGCCGAAGGCCTTGCCGAGCGTTCCCTCGATCACGGTCAGCCGATGCATCAGGCCTTCGCGCTCGGCGATACCGCCGCCGCGCGGGCCGTACATGCCCACCGCATGAACCTCGTCGAGATAGGTCATCGCGCCATAGCGCTCGGCCACGTCACAGATTTCCTTGATCGGCGCGATGTCGCCATCCATCGAATAGACGGATTCGAAAGCGACGAGCTTCGGCGCTGCCGGATCGGCCGCCGCCAGCTTCGCCTCGAGATCGGCCACCGAATTGTGCTTGAAGATCACCCGCTCGCACTTGGCGTGGCGAATACCCTCGATCATGGAGGCGTGGTTCCCGGCGTCGGAAAAGACGATGATGCCGGGAATGCGCGAACAGAGCGTTCCCAAGGCTGCCCAGTTGGACACGTAGCCGGAGGTGAAGAGCAGCGCGGATTCCTTGCCGTGGAGATCGGCAAGCTCCTGCTCCAGAAGAACATGGTAGTGCGTCGTGCCCGAGATATTCCGGGTGCCTCCCGCACCCGCGCCACAGTGATCGATCGCCTGCTTCATCGCGTCGATCACCTTGGGGTGCTGGCCCATGCCGAGATAGTCGTTCGAGCACCAGACGGTGACGTCCTTGACGCCATCGGCCGTATGCCGGCGCGCCTTGGGAAATTCCCCGCGCTGCCGTTCGAGATCGGCAAAGACGCGGTAGCGGCCTTCCTCGTGAAGACCGTCCAGTTCAGACCTGAAGAATTGCTCGAAGTTCATGCGTGTCTCCAGACCCTTGGCGTCTTTTTCAGCGAACCATCCCGGTGGCCGGCCGGCACGCGCCCTCATGGCTTGCGCGGCATCAGGCCCATTGTTTTGAATGGTTCCAGATTATCGTGAAGATTTCATTCCACCCTCATCTCAATCAAGTCAAGACCGGGGCGTAAAACAGACCTGTGACACGATATCGCGACCGTCGAACCTGAAAACGCCGGCAAGGCTCCCGGCTGCCTTCAGCTTTTGTTCATCATAATTGTCGTCCATTCCGTTAGGGACGTTTTTTATGGCTTCGGATTGGACTTTCGGAAGGCCGCATTTAACTTCTCGCATTAAGGTTCATGAAAAGGCACGCATCTGCCAGTTCCAAGGGAAGCAGGGGAAGATCATTATGAAGAAAGCCATTGTGCTGGCGGTACTCGCCATGACGGTTGCCAGCTGCAGCCAGACGGAAAAGGGCGCCGGTATCGGCGCCGTCTCGGGCGCGGTCATCGGCGGCGCCGTCACCGGTAATGTTCGCGGTGCAGCCGTCGGTGCTGCCATCGGCGGCGTTTCCGGCGCGGTTATCGGCAATGTCTCGGAACAGCCCGGCCAGTGCTACTACCGCGATCGCAACGGCGGCCGCTACATCGACGATTGCCCGCGCTGATTGCGTCCTCAAGGGTCGCCGATCCTGCGAAAGACATTCGGAAGCCCCGCTTCGGCGGGGCTTTTGTTTCCAGAACGTCACACTAACGACTGTTTCTGACGTCACGAGGCGTTGGAGACTTCATCCCCCTCACGAGGATGTGTAGTGTCACGGGACATCGCAGACGTGCAAACGTCTGAAGAGACAGCATCGCTTTCCGTGGGCGATCGCTACAGCACTTGTCAGCCAACACGGGATGCGGAATCGAATGCGTTTGCCGACTGTCAGTCCCGCGTATCGTAAAGCCGGCCTTGCCTTGAGCGTTGCCGCGCTGGCACTCTGCGGCCCCGCCTCCGTGCAGGACGCTGCTGCGTTCAAGCTTTTCGGCATCAACTTCTTCGGCAAGGACAAGGACGAGGAGGCTGCGGAGGTCATCGATCCCGTCACCTATACCGTGACCTTGAACGAGGGCACTGAAGACGACGAATTGAAGAGCGCGCTTTCCGGCAGTTCCAGGCTGGTCCAGGATAAAGACAAGCCCGTATCCGGCAATCTTGGCCTCGCCATCAAGGCCCGCGACGACCGCGACAGACTGCTGGCCGCACTTTACGAAAAGGCCCGCTACGGCGGCACCGTACAGGTTATGGTCGCCGGCAAGCCGATCGAGAGCCTGCCACCGGACCCTGTCTTTCCCGCAGGCGCGCCCGTACCCGTCACCATCACGGTCGATCCGGGCCCCGTCTTCACCTTCGGCAACATTCTTCTGGAGAGTGACGCCGGCGGCCGCGATCCCAAAGCCTACAGTCTCGAGCCTGGCAACCGCGCCGATTCGACCCTGATCATCAAGGCTGGCGAGAAGATCGTCGAGGATCTGAAGAAAGAGGGTCGCCCGCTTGCGACCCTGAAGTCCCGCACGGCCGTCGCCGACCACAAGACAAACACGGTCGATGTGACGATCGGTGCCGAAGGTGGCCCGGTTGCGCCTTTCGGCGCTGTCGCCATCAAGGGTGCGCGCACGGTCAACCCGGATTTCGTCGCCAATTACTCACGGCTCAACACCGGCCGGCAATATTCGCCGGAGGAGATGCGCAAGGCCTCCGAGCGCCTGCGACAGCTCGGCGTCTTCTCCAGCATCACCATCCGCGAGGCCGAGCAACTCGCACCCGACGGCTCGTTGCCCCTGACCATCGAGGTCTCCGAAGGCAAGCACCGCTATTTCGGCGCAGGCGCCAAGTTCTCCTCGACAGACGGCTTTGGCGTGCAGGGCTATTGGGGACACAGGAACCTCTTCGGCGAGGCGGAATCTCTGCGCATCGAAGGGTCGATCGACCGGCTGGGCGAGACCAAGGAGATCACCGATCTCGATTATACCGCCGGCATCCTCTTCACCAAGCCCGGCGTCTTCGATCCCTACTCCACCCTGACCGCCAGCGTCAAAGCGTCCCTGATGGATCCGGATGCCTATAAGGCGCAGGTGGTGACGGGTGCTGTCGGCATCGCCTACGAGCTCTCGGAAGCCGACACCCTGTCGATCGGCGCGGAACTCGCCTGGAACAATATCGAGGACGCGTTTAGCGAGCGCCGATATTTGACGCCGTCCATCCCGCTCGATTATGTCCACGACGCCCGCGACGACAAGCTGAACCCAACCGAAGGCTACCGCGCCACCCTGAGCGTCAAGCCGAGCTACGATATCTACGGCCAGACGTTCTTCTCTTCGTTCGAGGGCTCGGCAACCGGCTATCTCGGTTTCGGCGAAGACAACAAATACGTGCTGGCAGGACGCCTTGGTGCGGGCGTCATCGCGGCCGATGGCGGGCTGGACGATATTCCGGCGACACGCCGTTTCTTCCTCGGCGGTGGCGGCACCGTGCGCGGCTTCTCCTACCAGGAAATCAGCCCGCGCAACGCGGATGACGACCTTCTCGGAGGCCGCTCCTACGTCAACGCCAATGTCGAGGCCCGCATCGGTGTCACGAAGACCATCAGCGTCGTGCCCTTCATCGATGCCGCCACCGTATCGGCAAAGACCGTGCCGGACTTCTCGGACGTCAAGATCGGAGCCGGCATCGGCGTGCGCTATCTGACCGCGGTCGGTCCCATTCGCGTGGATTTCGCCGTGCCGCTGAACCCCTATGACGGGGGAACGCGATACGGCATTTATGCCGGAATCGGCCAGACGTTCTGACAGCCGGTCGCAGCAGTCGGCAGAGCATGTCGAATGCCTGCATTCCCTCGGCGGATTGCCGTTGCAATGACATGATCGCAACCTACGGGTTGCGGACATGACGACGATCGATGGGTCAGGGCGAGACGCCGGCCTGACATGGAGCAGACGATGACACGGATTTTCTCGATCGCCTTGCGCGGCTTCGCCGCTCTCCTCGGCCTTGTTGTCGTTCTCGCACTGGCCTTCGTGCTGTTTGCCGGCTTTACGGCCCCCGGCGCGCGCATGGTCGCCAGCCTGATCGAGAAATATGCCTCGACACCGGACCAGATCGTCCAGATCAACGATCCGAGCGCGCTTCTCACCGGCAATTTCAAGGCCGGCTCCATCGCGCTCTACGACAGCAAGGGCGCCTATGCCGAAATCCGCGAGCTGAAGCTCGACTGGTCCCCCACGGCACTGTTCTCCAGGCGGTTCGACGCCGCCAGCCTGTCCGCCGGCTATATCCGCATCGACCGCCTGCCTATTCCTTCCCAGCAGACCGAGGAGGTCCGGTCCAGCTTCGCCCTGCCGCTCGACGTAAAGATAGACCGTTTCGATCTTAAGGAAGTGGTCATCGGCAAGGCCATTGCCGGCGAGGACCAGGTGCTGAACGCGGGCGGCACTGTCAACGCCACCAATTCCAGTATTGCCGCAACGGTGGCCGTCGCCCAGCGTGACCGGCCCGATGCGAAAGCGCTTGCCGATATCGTCTACAACCCTTCCGCCAATGCGCTGAAGCTCGAAGCCAGTGTGGACGAGCCGAAGGGCGGCATGCTTGCCCGTGCGCTGCGCCTGCCGGGCGAACCCGCGATAACGATCCGCCTGACCGGCGATGGTCCGCTGTCACGCTGGAACGGAAACGCAAGCGCTGCCCTCGACGGACAGGAAGTTCTCAAGCTCGACGGCTCCCATACGCTGGCGCCGGACGGGTACCGGACGCTGTCGCTCAACGGCGGCGGCACCTTCGCCGCCCTGATGCCGGAGACGCTGCGCCCGTTGTTCGAAGGCACCACCGCAATCGACATCGCAGCCGCCCTGCAGGATGGCACCGCAATCCGCATCGATCGTGGCCGCATCTCCACGGCCGCGATCGATGTCAACGCCGCTGGCACGCTTAGCACGGTCGGCAGCAATGACCTCAAGGTAACGCTTGCCGGCGTCGGTGGTCCGGCACCCCTGCGCTTGGGCCTTTCCGGCGGAACGGCCGAATTCGCCATACGGTCGGCAGATCTTTCGCTGGTCGGCGATGCCCGCTCCGCTGTGCTCGATCTCAATGCCGCGCTCGACCGCGCCGTGCTGCCCCAAGGCACCATCGAGAATGCGGCCCTGAAGGCCCACAGCGATGCCTTCGACATGACGAACCGCAGCGGCGCCGTCACCCTCTCGCTGACGACGGGCGCAACCAAGCTGGCGAATGCGGATCTCGACCGGCTGATCCGGGGTCCCCTGACGATCGATGGTCGCCTCGACGTGAGCCGTAACGCCATCGCATTCAATCCGCTGACGATCGACACCGCAGGCGTCGATGGCACCGTCACCGGCAGTTACGGCCTGACAGATGGCACGCTCGCGACCGATCTCCGCCTGACCGCACCTGCAGAAGCTCTTCCGCCGGCCGTCGCAAGCCGGGCTGGCGGTGCGGTTTCGCTCGACGGTCGCATTGAAACGGGAGCCAACGGGGCCCTTTCGCTCTCCGGCCTGTCTCTGAAGGCCCCGACGCTCGATGCTACAGGCAACCTCGCGCTCCAGTCTGGAAGCCTCACGGGGCGGATCGAGGCCACGGTTCCTGATATCGGCGCCTTTGCTGCGAATGCGAACGGCAGCGCCACCGTCACCGCCGACATATCCGGCCCGTTGAGCGCGCTCGGGATCAAGGCGGAGGCCAGGACGGATCAGGCGTCGATCGCCGGAAAAAGCGTAACCGGCCTCACGGTTATCGCCGACACCACGCTGCGCGGTGGCCTGCCTGTCGGCAAGCTCACTGCCAATGGCGCAGTCGATGGCCAAGCCGTCTCCGCGACCGCAGATCTCACCGCCGAGAATGGCGGGCTTGCCATACCCGCGCTCGAGGCGACGATTGCCGAAAACCGCATTACCGGCGCCCTCACCTTCACGCCGGACTTCCAGCCGAACGGAACACTCAACTTCGCGCTGCCGAATGTCGGCGCGCTGGCGTCTCTGGCCGGCCAGACCGCTGCGGGCGACCTCTCCGGCAAGGCGGATATCGTCAGCCGCGACGGCAAGACCTCGGTTGCGATCGATGCTACCGGCAGCGGCCTCTCGCGCGGCGATCTCTCGATCGTCCAGCCACGTGCGCAGGTCACGATTACCGATCTGAAGAACCTCACCGTCGAAGGCAAGATCACCGCTGATTCGCTCGGTCAGGGCAGCAATCGCGCCACCGGTACGACGATTACGCTGAACAAGCTGGGCGCAGACACGAACATCGCGCTCGACGGCACCTTCGACAACGCGCCGCTGTCGCTGAAGGGCGCGGTAACCACGCAGAATGGCTCGCCGTCCTTCACCATCCAATCGCTGAACGCCGCGCCCCGTGGCATCCCGCTCGAACTCTCCGATCCGAAGACCCTGGCGCTGGATCAGGGTGGTGTCCGGCTCGATAATTTCACCATCCAGCTTCCCGGCGGCACGGCCAGCGTCACCGGCCTCGTCGGGGAGACCCTCGATGTCGCTGTTGCCGTGCGCGGCAACCCGGCCGTCGAATACGCCCAGCCCATCGAAGGCGGCGAGGCCCGCGTGGCTATCGCAACGGCGGATATCCTCGCCCGTGGCCCGATGACCGGCGCCGTCATCGACGTGAAGGGACAGCTTGCCTATGTCGCCCTGCCCCAGGGCCGGCTTGAGACGGTCGGCATCGTCGCCCATAGCGATCGCTTCGATATCACCGGTCGAAAGGGCGCAATCCGCGCCACGGTCGATGCCGGCGCGACCCGCTTCGTCAACGCCGATCTCGGCCGCCTCTTGCCCGCCCCCCTGAAACTTGACGCAACCGTCAGCGTGGCGCCGGATGCGGTCGGCTTCGATCCGGTCACCATCGACAGCGCCGGTCTCGACGGCGCTGTCAACGGCCGGTTCCAGATGAGCGACAACAGCTTGCGCGCCGCCCTCCGCTTGAGCGCGCCGCCGAACTCCCTGCCCGCCGCGCTCGCGTCGCGGTTCGATACGAACCTCGCACTATCGGCGAACGTCACTCGGGATACCGCTGGCGCCTTGAACGTCACCAACATTGCCGTCGATTCAGGCACCATCACCGCCAATGGCTCGCTGTCGCTGATCGACGGACAGTTGACCGCGGCGACTGCCGGCACGCTTCCCGATCTTGGCAAAGTGCTGGCCGACGCCAAGGGCAACGCCCGCTTCACGCTGGATGCAACCGGCGCCCTCGAGCGTCCGCTGGTCAAGGCGGAGATCCGCTCCAGCGGCGCGACTCTGGCCGGGAGAACGCTGAGCGATCTCGTCGCGGCGGCGACGGTCACTGCCGATCCCGCAAACCCGCAGGCGGCTATCACGGCCACCGGCGCACTCGGCGGCCAGGCAATCGACATCCGCACCCGGCTCGAGACGACGAACGGCCGCATCCGCATCCCCGAACTCGCCGCCCGGATCGGCGACAACCGGCTCGACGGCAGCATCGACCTTACGGAAGCCTATGAGCCGAATGGCACCATCACCTTCGATCTGCCGGATGTCGCGTTGCTTGCAGCCATGGCAGGCGAGCGCGCTTCGGGCGATCTTGCAGGCTCTGCGACCATTGCCAGCACGAATGGCAAGACCTCGCTCGCTCTGAAGGCATCGGGATCCGGCATCAAGCGGGGCGATCTCGTCATCACCCGCCCGCAGGCCGACATCACCGTCGATGACGTGAAGGCGCTCGCCATTCGCGGCTCAGCCAAGGTGGAAACGATCGCGCAAGGCGCAAACCGCGTTTCCAACCTCGATCTCGCCTTCGACCAGAAACAGCCCGGCCTCACCGACGTCCGGCTTGATGCAGTCTACGACAATGCACCGCTCGTCTTCCGCGGTGCCATCGAAACGGCAGCGGCACGCACGACCGTCCGGCTCGCGACACTGTCGGCAGCACCTCGCCAGATCGCGCTGAAGCTTGCCGCACCCTCCACCATCGTGATCGAGAACGGCACGGTACGCGTCTCCGACCTGCGCATTGGTGCATCCGGAGGCACGCTGGCCATCACCGGCACGGCGGGCAACACGCTCGACCTCAACGTCCGCCTCGACCGCCTGCCCGCCCGGCTGATCAATGCGGTCTCGCCGACGCTCGGTGCAGACGGCACCATCAACGGCTCGATCATCGCCAAGGGCACCGCTGCCGCGCCCGATGTTACCTACGATCTGCGCTGGGCCAATGCCACCGTCGCCCAGGCGAAGTCGGCCGGCGTTGGCGCCTTGACCATCACCGCCAAGGGTGGTTTCGCCGACAACACCGTCACGCTCGACACCGATATCCGCGGCGGCGGCGGGCTTGCCTTCAATGGCGGGGGAAAGCTTGGCATTGCCGGCAACCGACCGATCGACATGCGGTTCAACGGCGATCTTCCCTTCGCGCTCCTCGGCCCGATCCTTGCGCAGAACGGCTTCGTGCTGAACGGCACCGCAAAGGTCGATGCGGCAATCTCCGGTGCGGTGTCGGCCCCGATCATCAACGGATCCGTCACCACATCCGGTGCCCGCCTGCTCGATGCGCGCCGAAACCTCGCCATCAACGCGCTGACGGCAAATGTAATCCTTGCTGGACAGCAGGCGCGGATCGAGCGGCTCACGGGAACGCTATCGACCGGCGGCTCACTTGCGGTCACAGGCACGATCGGTATTGAGCCCGGCTCGGGCTTCCCCGCCAATCTCGACATCCGCCTTGCAAAGGCAACCTATGTCGATGGCAGCCTGCTGACGGCCAACCTCGATGGCACGCTGAAGCTGACCGGCCCCCTTACCGGTTCGCCCATCCTCAGCGGGCGCGTTGCCATTCCCAAGGCATCCATCACCATTCCCGAAAAGCTTCCAGCATCGCTGTCGGAGATCAACATCAAGCACCGCAACGCGCCGGCCGACGTGCGCCGCATGCAGGCGCAGGTTCAAAAGGACGCAGGCGACGGCACGACCGAGAAGAGCGGCGGCATCGGCTTCGATCTGACGGTCGCAGCATCCCGCATCTTCGTGCGCGGCCGCGGCGTCGATGCCGAGCTTGGCGGCGATCTCGTCATCCGCGGCAACGCCGCCAGTCCGGCCGTCACCGGCGGTTTCCAGATGCGCCGTGGGCGGCTGGAAATCCTCGGCAAACGCCTCGACTTCACCGAGGGGACCATCACCTTCGGCGGAAACCTCATTCCGGCCCTCGACCTCGATGCGACATCGACGGCTGGCTCCACCACCGTCACCGTCAATGTCGCGGGCCTCGCCAACAGCCCCAATGTAACCTTCAGCTCCTCGCCCGCTTTGCCGCAGGATGAAATCCTTGCCCAGCTGATCTTCAACCGGTCGCTTTCCAACCTGTCGGCCGTGCAGATCGCGCAGCTGGCAAGCGCCGTGGCGCAGCTTGCCGGCGGACAGGGTGGCTCCTTGTTCGACGGGTTGCGCAACAAGCTCGGCGTCGATGATCTCGACGTCTCCACGGACGATGGCGGTGGCGCCATGTTCAGGGCCGGGCGCTATATCAACGATCGCACCTATCTGGAACTGCAGCAGAGCGCGGAAGATGGCGCCAAGGCGGTGATCAATCTCGATGTCGGCCGTGGCGTGAAACTGCGCGGAGAGGCAGGCTCGGAAGGCGGCGGCGCCGGCGTCTTTTACGAAAAGGAATACTGACGTCCGGGCATCTTCGACGTATCCGTGTCTGGCGATGGCTGCTGCGGACCTTCGCGATGCGCAATCTGGCGAATACGCCTTTGCAATTCGCCAGAACGGCCACGCAAATTTACCCATCTTGCATCTTCCGGCAGGACCGCCGCCGGTGCACAGTCCCGGCCAGATGTTTCGATAAGGGGAGATGCAGATGGTTTCGATTGGTTTGATTGGCGTACCGCTGGAAGAAGGCTCCGGCCGCCGGGGCTGCAGCATGGGGCCGACGGCTCTCAGGATCGCCGGCATCGACCGCGTCATGGCCGATCTCGGATTTGACGTCACGGATCATGGAGACCTGCGCCCTGAGCCTGTTGAGGGGCTCGGACGTCATCCGGGCGCCAAACACCTGCCGGTCGTCGCCGGCTATACCCGCGCGCTGGAGGCAGCGACCTATGAGACGGCGTCGAACGGCGCGGTGCCGGTCATTCTGGGTGGGGACCACGCGCTTTCGATGGGCAGCGTCTCGGGCATGGCGCGGTATGCCGCGGAAAACGGCCGACCGCTCTTCGTGCTGTGGCTCGATGCCCATGCCGATTTCAACACGCCGGACACCTCTCCCTCGGGCAATATGCATGGCATGCCTGTCGCCTTCTTCTGCGGTCACGCCGAATTTACGGACATTCTGCCGCCCGGGCGTCCCTTTGTGGACCCCAGGCGCGTCTATCAGGTCGGCATCCGCTCCGTCGATGAGACCGAGCGACAGGAAATCAATCGCCATGGCGTCAATGTCTATGACATGCGCGCGCTGGACGAGATGGGCGTTGCCGCCATCGTCAAGGAGATCCTGAAGGCCGTGGAAGGCGAGGACGGGCTGCTGCATGTCAGCCTCGACGTCGATTTTCTCGAGCCGGACATCGCACCCGGCGTCGGCACCACGGTACCCGGCGGCGCGACCTTCCGGGAGGCGCATCTGGTCATGGAAATGCTCTGTGACAGCGGCCGGGTGTCCTCGCTCGACCTCGTGGAACTCAATCCCTTCCTCGACGACCGCGGCAAGAGCGCCCGCGTCATGGTGGAACTCGCCGCCAGTCTTTTCGGTCGCCGTATTCTCGACCGGCCGACCCGCAGTGGCTGAAACAGCTTCTGCGGAGCATGAAAAGCTCTTTTAACCATTCATGCTGTATCCTGCAGTCTGAAAATCCGTCGTGATTTCGAATGCGGGGACAAGACACATGAGCAATGCACTGACAATGGCCGGTTTTGGCGGCGAGACGCTGGAAATCATCGCATTCCGGCTGCATGACCAGGAATTCTGCGTCAAGACCACGACGATCCGCGAAATTCGCGGCTGGGCGCCGTCGACACCCATTCCGCATTCGCCGCCGGAAGTCATCGGCGTCATGAACCTGCGCGGCACGGTCATTCCGATCATCGATCTCGCGCACAAGCTGGGCATGAAATCGACTGTCGCCAACGAGCGCAGCGCCATCGTCGTTGCCGAAGTGCATTCGATGGTCGTCGGCCTCGTTGTCGATCGCGTCTCCGATATCCTGACGGTGCAGGGCAGCCAGGTTCAGCCGGTTCCGGAAGTCACGACATCCTTCGACAAGGCCTATGCCGAAGGCATCATCGCCAACGAGAACGGCATGATCTGCTTCCTCAACCTCGCTCGCATGTTCAAGGAACGCGACGTCGAGGAAATGGCGGCCTGACAGCTGCCGGACAGCAATATTACATAATGCTGTTACATGCCTCTGGGAAAACCGGACGGCGGCGCGGGGCCCCCTCGTGCCCACCCGATCCGGAGGCCCTGGAGCATGCGCACACGCAAGAGACCAACGCTGGCAGCCCTGCTGTGGACAGCCTTCCTGCCCACCACGCTGATGGCGGCGGTGCATTTCAGCGGCCTGCTGCTTACCGACAATTTCCATGAAGTCGTTCCGGGGCAGCTCTACCGGTCGGCGCAGCCGTCAGGCGCCGATCTCTCCGACTACAAGAGCCGCTACGGCATCCGCACCGTCATCAATCTGCGCGGCCCGAGCGAGGCGTCCTGGTACCGCGACGAGATCGAAGCGGCCGCACGCGAAGGTCTCGTACATATCGACTTCCCGATGTCGGCCTCACGTGCACTGACGACGGAGAAGAGTCGCAAGCTGATCACGATCCTCCGCGACGCCCCCAAGCCCATTCTGGTTCACTGCAAGTCCGGCGCCGACCGCACGGGCCTTGCAAGTGTCATCTATGCGAGCCAGATCGCCGGTAGGGACGAGGAGACGGCGGAGCGGCAACTGTCGATCGCCTTCGGCCACATTGCCATCCCCTTCCTCTCCTCCGCTTTTGCCATGGATGAAAGCTGGGAAAATCTCGAGGCCGAGCTCGGCATGCCGGGATAGGCCGAGTGCCCGAAGCTTTAAGGAGCGGGCTTGCCGAGCCGCCTGTCATAGCCATCGAGGATGCGCTTGACCAAGGCCGGGTAGTCCTCATCGAAATGATGCCCGCCTTCGATCGGGATGACCTCGATGCCGGTGCCCTTGAGCGTCGGGCATACGTCATCCTCCTCATCGGTCCCGTAGACGCACTGGACGAGCGCGGGGTCGATGGTCTTCAGATCATCGGCTGGATCACCATGGCCGTCGGAGGCGGCAGCACCCAGCCAGCCGAGAACCGAAATCTTGTAGTCAACCTGGTGCGACACGGCGAGGAGCGAGATCTGCGAGACACGCGCACGATCGGCAGCCGGCAGCAGGTTGTAGGTTCGTGGCAAGACGTCGGCGCCGAAGGAATAGCCGATGAGCAGGACGCGTTTGACCTTCCATCGCTTGCTATAGAGCCCGATGATGCGCGACAGGTCGTTTGCGACCTCCTGCGGTTCGCGCTCTGCCCAGAAGTAGCGCAGCGAATCGATACCCACGACCGGCATGCCCTGCTGCTGCAGCACATCGCCGACCTCCTTGTCGATATCGCGCCAGCCGCCATCACCCGAGAGCACGATGGCCATCGTATCGCGCGTCGGCTTCGCATCGAGCACGGTGAGCGGCAGGCCGAGCGGGTTGTCGTCACCGCCGCTATTCTCCACGAGGCTCGATAGAGTGTCGGAGAAATCCTGCCAGATCTCGCCATCGCTGTCCTGAACATCGATGTCGTCATGCTTTGCCTTCAGCGCTTCCACATGGGCCTTGCCATCGGCTGGTGCCGCCGCGCCGAGAAGAACCGTTACCGGATCGGGCAGAGGCCCGTCGGTCAGGCCGTATTCCATCCGGTCACCCACGGTGCGCTTGTCGGCGGGCGTGCACAGCTCGCGGGTCAGCGCGATACCGGCGTCGGGGTCGGCGGCGAGCGTATGACCGATTGTGGCCGGCGGCGTCTGCGCCGCAATCGCCAGCGCCATGGCGCCGCCCGCGCCGACGCCGGCGACGATCGGCAGGTCGTAATCGGAATTATCGAGGGAACGCTGGATCTGCTGGCTGAGCGCCTCGATATCGGACACCGTATAGACGCAGTCGCCATCGTCCTTGGCAAGCGAAGCGAGGTAGGATGGCAGGTCGATACCGATGACCAGCGCACCCTTGCCTGTCATCCGCGACGCCACGTCGTCTTCCCGGGGGCCCCAGCCGGCCGCATCCGAGAGCAGCACGACGGCCGCCTTCACCTCGCCCGAAGGCTTGAGGATGCGTGGCGCGGGGATCATGCCGGTGTCGAAGCCGGATGCATCTTGGGCGGACGCGGCGCAGGGCGCCGCCGCCAGCAGGCTCAGAACCGTCAACGTCTTCAACAGTCTCATTTCTTCACGAGCCCTTTCACGCCGCCACCGATCAGGAAGGTGGCATCCATCAACGAGAGAACCGGACTGATCCCTCCGCCGGCTGCCATGTAACGAGGCTCCCATCGGGGATGGAACTTCGTCTTGAAGGCTTTGAGGCCCTTGAAATTATAGAAGCGCTCGCCGTGCTCGAAAACGGTCCGGCCGACCTTGTCCCAGACCGGCGACGAGCGCCGCTCCGAAAGGCCGGCGAGCGGCGCCATGCCGAGATTGAAGCGCTTGAAGCCGAGATCGCGCAGATGCTCCATGACCGAGACGAACAGGAAATCCATCGATCCCTTGGGCGCATCGGGCGAAAAACGCATCAGGTCCACCGAACCCTCTTCGAGCGTATCGGTCACGAGAATATTGGCGAAAGCCACGATCTTGCCCTCGACCTTGAGAACCGCGACCGGCTGTCGGCTGAGATAGTCCCGGGAAAATGCGCCGAGCGAGAAACCCTTCTCCTTGGCTTCGTGATGCGCAAGCCAGCTGTCCGACACCGTCTGGAGATCGTTGAGAATGGCAGGCACGTCAGCAGCCTCGATCAGTTCGAAAACCAGTCCGTCCCGCTGCCCGCGGCTCACCGTCTGGCGCAGCGTCGCCCATTTGCCGCCCTTCAGGGTAAAGTTTGTGAGGTCCATCGTCGCGATTTCACCCAGTCGGAAGGCGCGCAGGCCAGCATCCGCATAGTAGGACAGACCGGCCGGCGAGACCTGATAGAAGACCGGACGACAGCCGACGGCGCGAGCGCTTTCGACGAACTGCCAGATCAGATCTGCCCAGGCATCGCGCGGGCCCACCGGATCGAACAACGCGATCCAGGAGCGGGCTTGCCGGCCATACATGATGAAAGCCCTGTCATCATGGGAGAACATCAGGCTCTTGTCACCCATCAGCACGAGGTTGGCATCGGACATCCCCTGCTGCGCGACGATCGCCATGGCGCGGTCCAGATCCTGCGGCGACGGTGTCTCGATCGTCCCGCGTGCCGGCCGCATCAGGCTCCAGAACGCGACAGCCCCGGAGAACAGGACCAGGCCCAGCACGGCGCGCAATCCCCGCGGCGCTTCGGCCGAGAGCTCGAACTCCCACCAGAGCCGGTTGGAATATGCGACGTCGCGGTAGACGAACAGAAGCACGGCCACGGCAAACAGGCAGAGCGCACCCATGGCCGTCAGCCACGGCACCGTCAACGCGGTACTGGTCATGGTTGCCGGCCGTGTGAACAGACGGCGGCTGATAAGCAGGCTGACGATGAAGAAAGCGAGCAGCCCTGCTTCGAACACGGCCACGGCCTTGACCAGTGAGAGCAGAAGGGCTGCAAGCGACAGGCCGAATGCTGCCCACCATGCCCCGTCGAGCCGCCGCGCAAGGCCACGTGCCGCAATCAAAAGAGCCAGACCCAGCACGCTTGCGAGAAAATGCGCGCCCTCGATGACCGGCAGCGGCACGTAGTCGGCAAGGAAGGCAAGATTCTCGTCCGGCGTCGGGGTGACGCTCGAGAAGACGAGCATGGCTGCAAGCACGAGCGCGAGCGCGGACAGAAGCAGCGGCGTCAGGCGTCCGGCGACACGCCGCATGCTGGAGCCAACCGGCTTGCGGGCAAGCGTGCGCACTTCGGCGATGACCACGAAAAGCACGGCGAGGATCAGCGGAACGACATGGTAGATGAGACGATAGAGAACCAGCGCGCCAAGAACCGTATCGACGCTTGCCGTCTGTCCGAGAGCCGCAACGATGACGGTTTCGAAGACGCCGAGACCCGCCGGGACATGGCTGAGCACACCGAGCCCCACCGCCACGGAGTAGATGGCGAGAAAGGCCGGCCAGCCGATCGTTCCCTCCGGCAGGAGCACGTAGAGCACAGAGGCCGAAGCCGCGAGATCGAGAACGGTGACGAGGAACTGCCGCGATGCCGTCCGCGAATCGGGCAGCCGGACCGAGATGCGACTGAAAACGAGCGGCTGCCCGTCACGACCCGCCACCATCAGCGCGACAATGGCCGTCAGAACGAGAATGGCGACAACCCGCAGGCCGGATGCCGACAGCCAGGTGAGCGGCGCGACTTCCGGCGCGATGGCCAGAAGACTGAGCGAGCCGACGGCGGCAAGGCCGAGACCGAAGGCGAGCGTGACGAAAGCGATGACCCCGCCGATCTCCTCCGGCTTCAGGCCGAGCCGGGAATAGGCGCGATACCGGATCGCCCCGCCGCTCAACGGTCCGAAGCCTGCGGTATTGCCAACCGCATAGGCGGCAAAGGCCGTCAGCGCGACATCGTTGTAGGGCAGGCGACGCTTGACGTAGGAGAGCGCACTGACATCGTAGAATGTAAGGGCGAAGAAGCTGAGGCCTGTGAACACCAGCGCGAGCGCAATCGCGGTCCAGCTCGTGGAATCGAGCGCACCCATCACGTCCTCGTAGCGGACTTCCGAGGTCAGGTGCACGATGGCAATGACGACGATGGCGGCGACAAGCAGGATGGCGCCGCCAGCCGCGAACCGGCTGATGCCGCCGACGCGGGCAAGGATGTCGCGGGGGACATCAGGCTCCGCACCTGTCGCAGGTGCGCCGGCAGAAGCAGGGATCGAAGGCGTCGTGTCGGGAAGGGTCATGGAACCACATGCGTCTGGTGAAGGCCGGAAAGCGCTTTATTGCAAAGCTCTATAGCGTCGGGCCGTGCTGCTTGACAGTGAACTTCCTGTAACGTTCAGCAGATTGCAATACGCTTGAGCATAGGCCGACATCAAGGTCACCTCTGGCTTTCATCAGCAAATCCGGCAATACGAGGGCAGACGGGGTTCTGTGCGTGCCAGCTCTCTTGAAGACGCACCCGACCCGGCTATTTCTCGACGCAGTTCAGGCGGGCAGAATGACGAACAGCACGAGCGACCACAGAGACAAGGCCGACAAGACGAACGGCCGGCAGGACGTTTCGGATGTAGCCGGACTGCAGGATGACGGCGACGCCCGGCAGCCGGACCAGCCGTACGGACTGCGCGCCACGTTGCGGCGGCTCTACTACGGCACGGATGGTCAGGCCGTCGGCTTCCAGCTGACGATCGGCATCGTCGATCTCGCCGTCATCCTGTTCTTTCTGGCGGGCCCTTATCTCACGCGCCACGGCATCTATCTGGCCATCGACTATGCGATCGCGGCGCTCATCGCCTTCGAACTGACGGCAAGGGCGCTCATCGCCAACAATGCCTGGCGCTTTCTCGTCCGGCCGATGACGCTGGTCGATATCGTCATTCTTGCCACGCTGCTCTTTCCAGAGACGTTCTCGAACTTCGCCTTCCTCCGGGCCTTGCGCATCTGGTCCTTCAGCCAGAGCCGCGTCTTCGGCATTCTGGTCCACAAGGTCGGATGCCGGGAATATCAGGATGTCATCGGCGCCTGTATCAACTTCGTGACGTTTCTCTTTCTCGTCACCGGCTTCGTCTACACCGCGTTCTTCGCAACGGAATCCGGCATTACCGGCTTCGTGGACGCTCTCTATTTCACGGTGGCGACCATCACCACCACGGGCTTCGGCGACATCACGCTGCCCGGTACGCTCGGCAAACTGACCTCCATCGTCACCATGATCTTCGGCATCTCGCTGTTCGTGCGTCTGGCGCAGGCCATCGTCCGGCCGAACAAGGTGCGCTTCTCCTGCCCGCAATGCGGCCTGAACCGTCATGATGCAAATGCCGTTCACTGCAAGGCCTGCGGCCACATCCTGAATATCCCCGACGAAGGCCTCTGATCGCTCGGGAAGCTCCGCTGTCTCCAGACCCGCACAAGCATTAACAGGCTTGATGGAAACCGGATGCTTTTGCGCGTCGCACAACTTTGCGACGCGCGGGCGCATTGTGCCAATCCGGCACACGCTTGTCCTAGGCAAGTCTGCCGGCTCCTGTTACATTTCGATATGCGGAAACGGTCATGACGGAAACGATCCTGCTGGCACTCTACACGCTCGTGACACTGTTCTTTCTTGAGACGACGTTTCGTGAGGGCGAGATGGCGCAGGTCAAGAGCTGGGACATCATGCGGGTCGCGGGCCTGCTCTATTGTCTTGCATGGCCCCTGATGATCCTGCACGTGACCATTCTCGCCTATCGCGACCGGCACGCCCGCTGATCGGGAGGATAAGGCCGCGCGTCTGACGCCGGGCGCCAATCCGGCGCACGCGCCATCGCCAAACTGGACTCCCTGCCAGGACAGGCTCATAGGGCAGGCAAGCGAAGATCAGACGGAGACGATGACGCGGCATGACGAGTGTGGAGAAAGGCCGTTCTGGACGCGTGTTCTTTGCCATTGCCGTTCTCGTCGTTTTCACGGCGATCGTTGGCACGGTTCTGGGCGCAAACGACCTGCGCAACCTCAATCTCGTTCTGGCGCATTTCGGCTATCCGCCCGTTAAACTGGAGCAACTCTTCCCAGCTGAAGCACCAACCGTTCAAAGCGCACCCGGTCTCGTTATGCCGGCCGTGCGCATCGTCAAGGGCATCCGCCTGCCGGCGCCCACCATTCAGGTTCCGCGCTACGCGCGCGCGAACCTGGACGGCATCCCCACCACCTTCGTTCGCGCGATCCGCATGGATCCGCGCAGCCTCTGCGATGCCCTGCGCGCGAACGGATTTCCCGAGATCACCTGGACCGCGGGCGCAGTGGACGGGCGCGGGTCCGAATGCTCGTCTTTCCGGTCGATCGGAAAGAGCGTTCCGACGGTTGCCGCGCCTGCTGAACCCCCGCGGATCGAGACGCCGGAACCGCAGACCGGCGAAGACGTCGATCCGGACAACGAACCTCTGGTGGAGGCACCGCCGGACGAGCTTCCGCCACCGCAGCAATCCTCCGTCTTCGTGCTACTGAAGGGCGATCTTCAGGGCCGGGTCCTCTCTTTCCGCGTGAAATTCAACATCGAGATCCAAGCAGACCGCGCGACGGTGATCGCGGCGGGAAGCCGCGCCGTGGAGTCCTTCCTCAAGCAGGTGCACTGGCAGGACGATGGCGACATGCTGCGCCAGATCGCAGCACTGCAGGAGTTCGACAGGGACGACTTCGGCAGCCACATCCTGTTCAAGCGGGAAATGGGTGATCTGCCGCGATACAACTTCCTCGCCCGCCAGAGCGATAAGCCACGTCGCAAGATCAGCGACGCGTTTTTCGATCCGTTCGCGTGGTTGCCTCTGAGTGATGCCGGCCTCTCGCTCTGGATGCCGAAGACCGCGCTGCAAAGCTTCAAGCTTCCGCCGTTTCCCGGCAAGTGACCGAATTTGCGAACCAGCGTCACGTAAAACATTAGAATTTTAGGATTAACCAATAGACAAGGCATTTGAAATGCCTGGTTGCCAAAATTCCTTGTCTTTAATAAATCGTTAAATGCGAATATTGATCGACTGGATACTTGAAAAAAACCGAGTTTAAAAGGCGCTTCTGCGTATCAATATGGCACAAATCTGTGCCGTTCCATGAAAATCGCGTCCGCCGCTCTCATTCATCACGTCACATCGACGACAAAGCTTTAGTTGCAGGGAAACAGCCGATGAGCCCCAATTCCACACTGCATAGAATAGGTCGCCCCGAGACCGTAACCGATGCGGGAAACAAGAGCGGAGCACGCTCGCCTTTGCTGGAAGCCATGCTGGCTGATACCGTGCTCGCAAACGACAACGTTCCCACAGTTTCGGTGCGCGGACGTCCCCAGGCACCGATGCAGTTCGCCATGAAGCGGGCGATGGATGTCGGGGGAGCGCTTGCCGGGCTGGTCGTTCTCGCCCCGATCCTTCTGCTGATCGCCATCCTCATTCGTCTGGAGAGCAAGGGCCCCGTCTTCTTCCGCCAGTTGCGCACGGGCCGGAACGAAGTACCCTTCGAAATTCTGAAATTCCGATCGATGTATGTCGAGCAATGCGATCACGCCGGCGTGAGGCTGACGGTCGATGGCGACCCCCGCGTGACGCGCATGGGCCGGTTCCTGCGCAAGACCAGCCTTGACGAAATTCCGCAACTCTGGAACGTCGTCGTCGGGCATATGTCGCTCGTCGGACCTCGCCCGCATGTGCCGGACATGGTCGCCGGCGGCATGAACTACGCGGACCTCGTCCGCGGATACGAGAACCGCCATCTGGTCCGTCCGGGATTGACGGGGCTTGCACAGTCCCGGGGACTTCGCGGCCCGACAACGGATCGAGACACGGCCATCCGCCGCATTCTGAGCGACGTGGAATATATCAGGACCTTCTCCATCCTGCTCGACATCGGCATCCTCTTCCGCACCATCATCAACGAACTTCGGGGCGGCACGGGCTCCTGAACCGAAGCGCCAGCATGACATCGAACGGCTCGGGCTGAAACGCCCGGGCCGTTCGTTGCTCTAAGGGCCCGGCCGTTAGTTGCTCTAACAGCCGGGGAAGCGCATGATCCGGCCTGTATGATCGACAAGCTCGAATTCTTCATAGCTCTTGCACAGGAGCGGCATTTCGGCCGCGCCGCGGAGCAATGCGGCATCACCCAGCCAACGTTGTCCGCCGCCATTCGTCAGCTCGAAGACACGCTCGGCGTCATGCTCGTCAATCGCGGCGCCCGGTTTCAGGGGTTGACGCCGGAAGGTCAGCGCGTACTGGAATGGGCGCGCCGCATCGTCGGCGATGCCCGCACGATGCGGCAGGAGATGCGGGCGGCGAAGAAGGGTCTCGTCGGCCACATCCGCCTCGCGGCCGTGCCCACCACGCTGGCGATGGTTCCGCGGCTCACGGCCCCCTTCCAGCAGAAACATCCAGACGTGACCTTCTCCGTCCTGTCGACCACATCATCGAAAATGCTGGGGCTTCTCGAAAATCTCGAGATCGACGCCGGCCTCACCTATCTCGACAACGAACCGGTCGGACGCGTGACCAGCGTGCCTCTGCTGATGGAGCGCTACCATCTCGTCACAGCCACGGGAACGCCCCTATCCGAGCGGTCATCCGTGACCTGGGCCGAGGCCAGCACCATTCGGCTTTGTCTATTGACGAACGATATGCAGAACCGCCGCATCATCAATCAGCACTTCAGCGAGGCGGGTGTACAGGCCCGCCCGACGCTCGAATCCAACTCGATGATCGTGCTGTTCTCCCACATCCGCACGGGCCAATGGGCCAGCATCATGCCGTACAACGTCGCGAAATCCTTCGGCTTTCACGATGACATCCACGTAATACCGATCGAGGAGCCGGATGCGGGCCACCTCGTCGGACTGGTCGCAACGCATCGTGAACCCTATACGCCGCTGGTCTCCGCCCTCCTGCATGAGGCCCGCAAGCTCGCAGAACAACAGGGACTTTGATAGAAATCTTCTATCGCTCCACGGTTCTTCCATATTGCTCGCGACGTTCATCTCTGAGACCTTTTGCATCCGACGCCGGGTTCATTCACCCCGCTTGGAGGAGACCGGTGCAACCGCCGGTGCGTCGCGGACAGGTTTGGAGGAACCCGGTGGATCGACACCTTGTCAGCAGCGACCTTGCAACGAGCGTCGCCGAGATCGTTTCCGATCTGAAACATCTTGAAGGCCCGCTTTTGCCGATCCTGCATGCGGTTCAGGATGCATTCGGTCATATTCCGAACGAGGCCGTTCCGATGATCGCAACGGGGCTCAACCTGTCGCGCGCCGAAGTTCACGGCGTCGTCACCTTCTACCATGATTACCGCAATCATCCGGCCGGCCGGCATGTGCTCAAACTCTGTCGCGCCGAAGCGTGCCAGGCCATGGGCGGTGACCGTCTGGGCGACCGGGCAAAAAGCCGCCTCGGCATCGATTTCCACCAGACGACGGCGGACGGCGCGATCACGCTGGAACCCGTCTTCTGTCTCGGTCTCTGTTCCACCGCACCCGCCGCCATGCTGGACGGCGCGGTGCACGGGCGGCTGGATGCACACGGGCTCGACACGCTTCTGGCGGAGGTGGGCGCATGACCCGCGTTTTCATTCCCAGAGACGCCGCAGCCCTTGCCGTCGGTGCGGACCGTGTCGCAGCCCGCCTCGCGCAGGAAGCCGCGGCCCGCGGTTTCGATATCACCATCGTCCGGACCGGATCGCGCGGCCTGCATTGGCTGGAGCCGCTGGTGGAAGTGGAAACCGCGATGGGCCGCGTCGCCTACGGCCCCGTGACACCCGCCGACATCGCCCCTCTGCTCGACGCGGGTCTGCTCACCGAAGCATCCGAAGCCGCCAATCACCCTCTCTTCCTCGGACCAACCGAAGAAATACCGTTCCTCCGGAACCAGACCCGTCTCACCTTCGCACGCTGCGGCATCGTGGATCCGCTGTCGCTCGACGACTACCGCGCCCATGGCGGGCTTGCCGGCCTTACCAAAGCGGTCGGCATGACACCTGGCGCGATTGTCGAAGCTGTCACGCTCTCCGGCCTGCGCGGCCGCGGTGGCGCGGGCTTCCCGACCGGCATCAAATGGAAGACCGTCCTCGACTGTCCGGATGAGCGGAAATACATCGTCTGCAACGCCGACGAAGGCGACAGCGGCACCTTTGCCGACCGGATGATCATGGAGGGTGACCCCTTCGTCGTCATCGAGGGCATGACGATCGCGGGTCTTGCAACCGGAGCCACCAAAGGCTTCGTCTACATCCGCTCGGAATATCCCCATGCCATCGCAACGATGACGACGGCCGTCGACATCGCCCGGCGAGCCGGGGTTCTTGGCGGCTCGGTTCTCGGGCAGGCCGGCAGCTTCGATATCGAGATCCGCACCGGCGCCGGCGCCTATGTCTGCGGCGAGGAAACCGCGCTTCTGAATTCGCTCGAAGGCAAGCGCGGCGTGGTGCGGGCCAAGCCGCCTTTGCCGGCGCATAAAGGCTTCTTCGGGCAACCGACCGTCATCAACAACGTCATCTCGCTCGCCTCAGTCCCCGTCATCCTCGACAGGGGACCCGAACATTACCGCGACTTCGGCATGGGCCGCTCGCGCGGCACGATCCCCATTCAGATCGCGGGCAACGCCCGGTACACCGGCCTTTACGAAGTTGGCTTCGGTCTCACGCTCGGAGAGATCATCGATACCGTGGCCGGCGGAACCGCAACCGGGCGCCCCGTCAAGGCCGTGCAGGTCGGCGGTCCGCTCGGCGCCTATTTCCCGCGCGCGCTGTTCGATACGCCGTTCGACTACGAAGCCTTCGCTGCGGCCGGCGGCCTTATCGGCCATGCCGGCATCACCGTCTTCGACGACACCGCCGACATGCTGAAGCAGGCGCGCTTTGCCATGGAGTTCTGCGCGGTGGAAAGCTGCGGCAAGTGCACGCCCTGCCGCATCGGCTCCACCCGCGGCGTCGAGGTCGTCGACCGCATCGGTCGCGGCATCGAGCCGGAGAAGAACCTCGCGCTCCTGACCGACCTTTGCAACACCATGAAGTTCGGCTCCCTCTGCGCGCTCGGCGGTTTCACGCCCTATCCCGTCATGAGCGCCGTCACGCATTTCCCCAGCGATTTCGTCGCGGCACCGGTTGTGGAGGCTGCAGAATGACGGACGCGGTCGGCATCAAGGTTGCGGTATCGCGGCTGCCCCTCACCCTAACCCTCTCCCCGCATGCGGGGAGAGGGGACGTGGCCTGCTCACCGTTTTTGAACACGGCAGCACCTCGCTCCAGGTCCCTTCTCCCCGTCGAAACGGGGAGAAGGTGGCGGCAGCCGGATGAGGGGCACCTCACCGGCAACACCAAATCACACCCTCATCGTTCAGGAGACCCCCATGCTTCTCGTTCCTGAAACCGATTTCGGCACCCCCGCCTCTCATGCGGAAAAGCTCGTCACGCTCACCATCGACGGTCGCGAGATTACCGTACCCGAGGGGACATCCATCATGCGCGCCTCCATGGAGGCAGGCATTCAGGTTCCAAAACTCTGTGCGACCGACATGGTCGACGCGTTCGGCTCCTGCCGGCTCTGTCTGATCGAGATCGACGGGCGAAACGGCACACCTGCATCCTGCACCACACCCGTGGCGCCGGGCATCGTCGTCCATACCCAGACGGCTCGGCTGAAAGACATCCGCAAGGGTGTGATGGAACTCTATATCTCCGATCATCCGCTCGACTGTCTGACCTGCGCAGCCAATGGCGATTGCGAACTACAGGATATGGCAGGTGCGGTCGGCCTGCGCGACGTGCGCTACGGCTATAAGGGTGACAACCATGTAAAGGCCCGCGATAGCGAGGGCACAAACGCCCGCTGGATGCCGAAGGACGAGAGCAACCCCTATTTTACCTACGACCCTTCCAAATGCATCGTCTGCTCGCGCTGCGTGCGGGCCTGCGAGGAGGTGCAGGGCACGTTCGCGCTGACAATCGAGGGCCGTGGCTTCGACAGCCGCGTTTCGCCCGGCCAGCACGAGGATTTCCTCTCCTCGGAATGCGTTTCCTGCGGCGCCTGCGTGCAGGCGTGTCCCACCGCGACGCTCACCGAAAAGTCGGTCATATCAATTGGTCAGCCCGAACATTCCGTCGTCACCACCTGCGCCTATTGCGGCGTCGGCTGCTCGTTCAAGGCGGAAATGCGTGGTGAGGAACTGGTGCGCATGGTGCCCTGGAAGGACGGGCAGGCCAATCGCGGCCACTCCTGCGTCAAGGGCCGCTTTGCCTATGGCTACTCCACGCATAAGGAGCGCATCCTCAACCCGATGATCCGCGAGAAGGTCACCGACCCATGGCGGGAGGTCAGCTGGGACGAGGCGCTCGCCCATACGGCTGCCGAGTTCCGCCGCATCCAGTACCAGTACGGTCGCGAATCGATCGGCGGCATCACGTCCTCGCGCTGCACCAACGAGGAAACCTACCTCGTCCAGAAGCTCATCCGCGCCGGCTTCGGCAACAACAACGTCGATACCTGTGCCCGCGTCTGTCATTCTCCGACAGGCTACGGCCTCGGTCAGGCCTTCGGCACGTCGGCCGGCACGCAGAATTTCGATTCGGTCGAAAAGTCCGACGTCGTCATCGTCATCGGCGCGAACCCGACCGACGGCCATCCCGTCTTTGGGTCGCGCCTGAAAAAACGGCTGCGGCAGGGCGCCAAGCTGATCGTCATCGACCCCCGCCGCATCGATCTGGTCCGCTCGCCTCATGTGGAGGCCGCCTACCACCTGCCGCTGAGGCCCGGCACCAATGTCGCCGTCGTCACGGCGCTGGCCCATGTCATCGTCACCGAAGGCCTCTTCGATGAAGCCTTCATCCGTACCCGCTGCGACTGGTCGGAGTTCGAGGACTGGGCCGGCTTCGTCTCGGACGAGCGCCACAGCCCCGAAGCGACGGAGGCGCTGACGGGCGTACCCCCGGAAGCCCTTCGTGGCGCCGCGCGCCTGTTTGCAACCGGCGGCAACGGCTCGATCTATTACGGTCTCGGTGTCACCGAGCACAGCCAGGGCTCCACCACCGTCATGGCGATCGCCAATCTGGCCATGGCCACCGGCAATATCGGCCGCCCCGGCGTCGGCGTGAACCCGCTTCGCGGACAGAACAATGTGCAGGGCTCCTGCGACATGGGCTCCTTCCCGCACGAGCTTCCCGGCTATCGCCACGTGTCGGACGACGCCACGCGTGATATCTTCGAAAAGCTCTGGGGCGTCACTCTGTCGGACGAGCCGGGTCTGCGCATTCCCAATATGCTGGATGCCGCCGTCGATGGCTCCTTCAAGGGGCTCTACATCCAGGGCGAGGATATCCTCCAGTCCGACCCGGATACCAAGCATGTTGCGGCCGGCCTCGGGGCCATGGAATGTGTCGTCGTGCAGGACCTGTTCCTCAACGAAACGGCCAACTACGCCCATGTCTTCCTGCCGGGCTCCACCTTCCTTGAGAAGGACGGCACCTTCACCAATGCGGAGCGGCGCATCAACCGCGTCCGCAAGGTGATGACCCCGCGCAACGGCTTTGCCGACTGGGAGGTGACGCAGAACCTCGCCCGCGCCATGGGTCTCCCGTGGACCTACACGCACCCGTCGCAGGTCATGGACGAGATCGCTGCGACAACGCCGAGCTTCGCCAAGGTCTCCTATGCCTATCTGGAGGAGAAGGGCTCCGTGCAGTGGCCCTGCAATGAGAAGGCCCCCGAGGGTTCGCCGATCATGCATGTCGATGGCTTCGTGCGCGGCAAGGGCAAGTTCATCCGCACCGAATATGTCGCGACCGACGAGAAGACCGGCCCGCGCTTCCCGTTGCTTTTGACCACCGGCCGCATTCTCAGCCAGTACAATGTCGGCGCGCAGACGCGGCGCACCGAAAATGTCGTCTGGCATGAGGAGGACCGGCTCGAAATCCACCCGCATGATGCCGAACTGCGCGGCATTCGCGATGGCGACTGGGTGCGGCTTGCCAGCCGTTCGGGCGACACGACCCTGCGCGCGCTGATCACCGACCGCGTCGCGACCGGTGTCGTCTACACGACCTTCCACCACCCGACGACACAGGCGAACGTCATCACGACCGACTTTTCAGACTGGGCGACCAATTGCCCGGAATACAAGGTCACGGCGGTGCAGATCTCGCCCTCGAACGGTCCGTCGGAATGGCAGACCGAATATGAGGATCAGGCCCGCCAGTCGCGCCGCATCGCTGCCAAGCTGGAGGCTGCTGAATGACGGTCAAGCGCGGCAAGACGACAGGTGGAGAAGCCAGAGGGGTTGCCAGAGCAGTGGCCAAAGGAGTGGACACCGCGGGGATCGCGCATAGATGATACCCATGATCCGCTTTACCGCCACGCCCCTCGCCCGCACCGTGCCGCAGCTCTCACGCCGCGACGGTCGCATCCGTCCGGCCACACGCATTGTTCCCGAGGAGACCCCCGTCGCCTTCAGCTACGGCGGCTCCACCCATGCGGTGATGATGGCGACGCCTGCCGATTTCGAGGATTTCGCCACGGGCTTCAGCCTGACGGAGGGCATTATTTCAGATCCCGCCGATATCGAAGGTATCGAGGCTGTGGAGACGCCGGAAGGTTACGACCTGCAGATCACATTGCGCGATGAGCCCCACGATGCCCTCGTCACCCGGCGTCGGCATATGGCCGGGCCTGTCGGTTGTGGCCTTTGCGGCATCGAATCGCTGGAGCAGGCCGTGCGGGAGACACCCTCGGTTGCCGCCTCCAGCCTCAGCCTCACGCCGAGCGAGATCGCGCAGGCCGTCGCCATGCTGAACAGCCGTCAGCCGCTGCATGCCGAGACCCGCGCCGTCCACGGCGCCGGTTTCTACACGCCGGGCAAGGGACTGGTTGCCGTGCGCGAGGATGTCGGTCGGCACAATGCGCTCGACAAGCTGGCCGGTGCCGCCGCCCGACAAGGGTACAAGGGCGCCGCTGGTGCTGTCGTGGTGACGAGCCGTGTTTCGGTCGAGATGGTCCAGAAGACGGCCATTCTCGGCAGTCCCTTCATCATCGCCATTTCGGCCCCGACGGCGCTGGCCATCCGCACCGCCGAGAAGGCGGGCATGACGCTGGTCGCGCTGGTGCGCGGCGAGGAGTTCGAAGTCTTCACGCATGCAGATCGCATCACGCCCGAAGCCGCGCATCCGCAGGAGAGAACAAGCCATGTCGCCTGACGCCGCAAAGGACGTCCACCTTGCCGAAGACGGCCCGCCGCACGGCACGGATGCTAAGCTCGTGCGCATGGCAAACCAGATCGCCACCTTCTTCCGCTCGCAACCGCACGAGGACGGACCGGCCGGCATCGCCATCCATATCAACAAGTTCTGGGAGCCGCGCATGCGTGGCGCATTCTTCGCACTGGTCGAGAAGGGCGATGCAGGCTTCGATCCGCTGGTGCTGGCGGCTGCCCCCCTGATCAAGCGCCCGTATTCCAGGGAAGACGCCATTGGCACCGGAGAAGACGCCGCTCGCGGCGCTCCCGGCGGCAAGGGTACGGCGGCCGGCGAATCGCTGTCGGAGCCGAACATGCCCGAGAGCCCGTAGACCACCCCCGCTTCGGGATCTTGCAGTGTGGAGGCTGCGAGGTTTCAGGCGCGCATACGAGACGCAGACCAACCGCCCGAGGAGGGGCGTAGAGGAGGAGGACGACCATGTCGGCAACGACGGAAACACTCGGCATGCCCGCGTCGGCGGGACTGCTCGACCGGGAGCGCATCATTGCCAAGCCCGGCTTCAATCGGTGGCTCGTGCCGCCGGCAGCACTCGCCATTCATCTCTGCATCGGCATGGCCTATGGCTTCAGTGTGTTCTGGCTGCCCTTGTCGAAAGCAATCGGCATCACCGCACCGGCTGCCTGCGCCGACCTGACGCTCGGATCCGCCCTCTTCACCACCTCTTGCGACTGGCGGGTCAGCGATCTCGGCTGGATCTACACGCTGTTCTTCGTCCTGCTCGGCTCGTCCGCGGCAATGTGGGGCGGCTGGCTGGAGAAGGTGGGCCCGCGCAAGGCCGCGACCGTCTCGGCCTTCTGCTGGTCCGGCGGCATTCTGATCGCGGCCCTGGGGGTTGCGACGCACCAGCTCTGGCTGATGTGGCTCGGCGCGGGCGTTATCGGCGGCATCGGGCTCGGGCTCGGCTATATCTCGCCGGTTTCCACGCTCATCAAATGGTTTCCCGACCGCCGCGGCATGGCAACGGGCATGGCGATCATGGGCTTTGGCGGCGGCGCCATGATCGGCGCACCGCTCGCCAACATCCTCATGACGCATTTCCGCTCCGATACGTCCGTCGGCGTCTGGCAGACCTTCGTCGTGATGGCGCTCGGCTATCTCGTCTTCATGCTGGCCGGCGCTTTCGGCTATCGCATTCCGCCCGCCGGCTGGCGTCCGGAAGGATGGACACCGCCCGCCGCCAAAAGCACAATGATCACGACGCGCCATGTGCATCTGCGCGATGCCCACAAGACGAAGCAGTTCTGGCTGATCTGGGCCGTCCTCTGCCTCAACGTCTCCGCCGGCATCGGCGTCATCGGCATGGCGTCACCCATGCTCCAGGAGATCTTCGCCGGATCCCTGATCGGAGCGCCCGGAGTTGCCTTCACCGACATGTCGAGGGAGCAACTGGCGGGCGTTGCGGCGATCGCCGCCGGCTTCACCGGGCTCCTCTCGCTCTTCAACATCGGCGGACGCTTCTTCTGGGCTTCGCTGTCCGACAGGATCGGGCGCAAGAACACCTACTATTGTTTCTTCCTGATCGGCATCGCGCTCTACGCACTCGCTCCCTGGGCGGCTGGCATCCAGAGCAAGCTGTTCTTCGTCGGCATGCTCTGCATCATCCTGTCGATGTATGGCGGCGGCTTCGCCACCATTCCCGCCTATCTCGCCGATATCTTCGGCACGCAGTTCGTCGGCGCCATTCACGGCCGGCTGCTGACGGCCTGGGCAACGGCGGGCATCATCGGTCCTGTCGTGGTCAACTACATCCGCGAAGCCCAGATCGCCGCCGGCCTGCCGCGCGATCAGGTCTATAACACCACCATGTATATCCTCGCCGGCATGCTGGCGCTCGGCCTCGTCGCCAACGCCTTCGTGCGTCCGCTGGCCGACAAGTGGTTCATGAAGGATGCGGAGGTGGCAGCGCTTCAGGCAAAGACCGCCGCCGTCAATGCAGGTCCGTCCGGCTCCTTCGGCATCGGCCGGGGCGGGCTCGACGCCAAGGCGCTCCTTGCCTGGGCCTGCGTCGGCCTGCCCCTCGCCTGGGGCGTCTGGGTCACGGTGAAAGCGAGCCTTGCACTCTTCGGCTGAACGAAAAAAGCCCTTCGTGCGGGTTCGCGCGAAGGGCTTTCATTGGGGGCAGGACGAGACGCCGATCAGTAGGTCGGCGCAAGCAGGGCCGGAGCGATCGTCGTGTTCAGCAATTGTTGCAGGAAGAACAGGATGACCAGCACCACAAGCGGCGACAGATCCACGCCGCCCATGTTCGGCAGGATACGGCGGATCGGACGGTAAAGCGGCTCCGTCAGCTGATAGAGCGAGCGGCCGATCATGCTGATCGCCTGATTGTTCGTATTGATGATGTTGAAAGCGTAGAGCCAGGAAAAGATCGCCGAGGCGATGATGAGAAACCAGGCGATATTGATGATGAAGTTCAGTGTTGCGATGACGGCGAGCATGCCGGGCCTCCGGTTCCTGGACCGCCGTGCACCATCGGCGATGGGCAACCGTCGTTCCAACATTTATGGCTGCACAGTATGTCCTCGACCCGTTTCCCGGAACGCGGCATTGTGCAGGTGTTGACTGACATGTAGACACTGGCGGCGAAGGCGGCAACCCTGCGTCGCGCGCGGTGTTGCAACATGTTTAAGACGGCGCACCGCCGCCATTCCGCCCATCCGCGGACGGGCCGATGCACCAGAGGCCGGGAAAGACCAGTTCATGTCCATCGTCGAAACAGGAGACCGCTATGCCGCATTCCGGCATGTCGGATACCGCCGCTATTTCTTCGCCCGGTTCCTCGCCTATTTCGCCATCCAGATCGTCAGCGTCTCCGTCGGCTGGCAGATCTATGACCTGACGCGCGATCCGTTCGACCTCGGCCTGATCGGCCTCTTCCAGTTCCTGCCGTCGCTGGTCCTGATCCTCGTCACCGGCTCGGTCGCCGACCGCTACAACAGGCGCATGATCATGGGCGTCAGCATGGGCGTCAGCACACTCTGTGCGGCGGCGCTTCTTGCCCTGACCCTTACGGGCACCTTCACCCTCTGGCCCGTCTATACGATCCTCGTCGTCTTCGGTATCGAGCGGGCCTTTCTCGCACCCGCATCCCAGTCGCTCGCACCCAATCTCGTGCCGGAGCGGGACCTTGCCAACGCGATCGCCTGGAATTCCACCTCGTGGCAGACCGCGATGATCGTCGGCCCCGTGGTCGGCGGCCTCATCTATGCCCTCGGCCCGGCCATTCCCTACAGCGTCGCCGTGCTGTTCTTCGCCGCCAGCGTCGTGATGGTCTATGCGATCCCGAAGCCTGCGCAGAAGAGCAGCCAGACCGCCCAGAGCTGGCAAGCCATTACCGCGGGCTTTCGCTACATCCGGGCGGAAAAAGTGGTGCTCGGTGCGATCTCGCTCGATCTCTTCGCCGTTCTCCTCGGTGGCGCCATCGCGCTCATGCCGGTCTTTGCCCGCGATATCCTTGCTCTCGGCCCGTGGGGTCTCGGCCTCCTGCGCGCAGCCCCGGGCGTGGGCGCCGTCGGCATGGCCATGTGGCTCGCCGCCCATCCGATCCGCCATCGCGCCGGCGTGCTGATGTTCGTCGGCGTCGCGCTCTTCGGCCTCGGCACGGTCATCTTCGGCCTGTCCGCGACACCGTGGATCTCGATCGTGGCGCTCGTCATCATGGGCGCCTCCGACATGATTTCGGTCTATGTCCGGGAAACGCTGATCACGCTGTGGACGCCGGATGAGCTGCGCGGCCGCGTCAACGCCGTCAACATGGTGTTCGTCGGCGCATCGAACGAACTCGGCGAATTCCGGGCAGGCATGATGGCATCTGCCTTCGGCGCGGTACCGGCCGTCGTCATCGGAGGGGCCGGCACGCTGGTCGTGGCCGTGCTCTGGTCGCTCGGCTTCTCGCAGCTCCGCCGGATAGACACGCTCGATGCACCCGAGACGAAGCGATAGGCCGGCCATGTTCCAGCCGGCGGCAACGAGAAGATCGCTTAGTGCTCGGCCGTTTCCACGATATCCGATTTCGCAGCGGCCTCTTGCCGTTTCATGATGCGGTCGCGGCCGGAAACGCCGAGCAGGTCGGCGATCCGCCAGATAACGTGGTCTTCCATCTCGCTGCGCTCGCCGTCGACATAAACGATCTCCCACAGCATACCGACGAGATCGATCCGCTGCTCCTCGCTGAAGTGGCGCTTGATATCCGACGTAAAGCGGAAGAAGTCGATCGCCTCGCTTTCGGCATCCTCGCCAGCGGCGATCAGCGCATCGAGCGCTGCATCGTCGAGCGTGTAATGTTCCTTGATCATGGAGCGCACCTTGCGACGCTCGATATCGTCGGCGTGGCCATCGGCCTCCATCACCTGAATGCAGAGCGCGACGATCGCGATGCGTGGATCGCCGGCCTCGATCGGGTTCGGGTGCTCGGCACCGGTGAGACTGTCGATAAAAGTGCGGATACGGTCAAACATGGATGGCGCGTCGCTCACGGGAAGAGGGGCGTTGGTATCCGCAGAAAAGACGAGGCTGAAAGCCCGGTCTAGCCCTATTCTCGCCGCAAACGTGGAAAGGGGCCCCGCAGGGCCCCCGAACCGTCAGAAAATTTTGAATGTCGTCTTTTCTGCAACTCTATCCTTGCGGACGCCAGGATCATCCGGCGGTCGACCAAAGAATGGCTCGACAGGAGCCTCTGCCGGCTTCGCAGCAGATGCCGTGCCGGACGCCGGCTGAGACGACGCCTTGGCTGCAATCGCGGCGTCCTCCTTCCTGACCGGATCCGTGCCATTGGCTTCGTCAGCTTCGCGCACCACGATAGGATGCGCGGGCTCGACAGGCTCGTGGACAATGACCGATTCGGTGGGTACGGGAACGGCGAACGCCGTCGTGCGCTCGACTGTTTCCACAGGGACGGCCGATGTCGTCGCCTCCTCCTGCACCTCGACCGGCCTCTGAGCGCTGGTCGGTGCCGCGAGAGGCGGAAGACTGCGAATGGCAGCTTCGCCGCGACTGATGCCACCTTCCTCAAGCGGTCCGTCGATCGTGTTGACCGGCATCTTCCACTCGAAAGCATCCAGGCGTCCACTGACGGGCGAAACCGGCAGCCACTCCTGCGACACGACACCATCGGCGATCCAGGCGGCGTCACGCGGGCTCTTCAGCGCCTGGTTCATCCAGTGGCGGATACGCCCCTCGTCGCCCGTATCGGCCTCCTCGATATCGGCGAGCAGCAGAAAGACGCTTTCCGTTGGCGCAATTCGCGCCGCAGCTTCCGCCATGGACCGCGCCAGCGCCAGTTCGCGGGCCTCCAGCGCGCTTTCGGCCACCGCCATCAGCGAGATCGCATTGTTCGGCTTCCACGCTTCCAGCTTGCGCGCACGCTTCAGACGATCGACGGCCGAGTCACCGCTCCGCGCCCGAACATAGGCCTTGGCAACGTCAGGATGCGGCGCATGCTTCCACAGCTTTTCGAGAACCGAGGCGGCCTTCCGCAGATTGTCCTCGCGAAACAGCGCCTTGGCGGCGATCAGCCCGGCCGGCACGAGTGTAGCGTCGAGCTTGAGAGCCGCGAGCGCATCGTCGCGCGCCGCCTTTGGGTCGGCATCCAGCTTTTCGCGGGCACGAGCGGTGAGAAGCACCGCCTTCTTGCGGTCGGCTTCCTTGCGGTCGATGACGTGGCTGGTGCGGCTCTGGTCGAGCAGATGCACCGCCTCGTCCCAACGCCCGGCCTGACTGCGCTCATCGAGCGTTGCCAGGGTTGCCCAGGCAAGGTGTGGCGCCTTGTCTGCCGCGCGCTCGGCATATTGGCGGGCAGCTTCATTCGCACCGAGACGCTTGGCTTCGAGATAAAGTCCGCGCAGACCAAGTTCGCGCGTTTCCGGATCCTCGGCCATCCGCTCGAACTTGCGCCGGGCATCGTCATGCTTGCCTTCGATCAACGCCGTCTGCGCTTCGAGAAGATGGATCAGCGGTTCCTGATCGGCCGACAACAGGCCGCGCGTGCGCGCCGTCATCTTGCGGGCAAGGATCGCATCGCCGGCACCGGCGGCGATAAGCCCGGTGGACAGTGCCTGATAGCCCCGGTCGCGCTTGCGGACGCGGAAATAGCGGGCGATCGAGTGGGGCGAGAACCAGATGACGCGGACGAGCCAGACGACGAGAAGAATAGCCGCGATCAGGGCAACGAGAAGCGTGGCGCCGACCATCAGGCTGGTTTCGATGCGCTGACCCATCCAGACCAGCGAGAGTTCGCCCGGACGGTCCGCAAGCCAAGAGAAACCAGCGCCAAGCGCAAGCACGATCAGGACGAAGATGAGAATTCGGATCAAATCGGCTCTCCTCAGCCCTGTTTGGCGGGTGTGGAGCCGGTTGCGGCTCCGGCCACGGCGGCGTCGATCAGGCCTTCGACCTTGATGCGTTCATCGAGCTTCGCACGGAAGTCCGCACCGGCATCCTTGGCAGGTTGCGGCAGTCCGTCCCATTCGAGGCTCGCGCCCTTCAGGTCGCCATTGGTCAGGCGGTCCTCGATGCGCGCAACGACGGCTTCCGGACCCGTGCCCTCGACGCTGCCGACCGGGCGAACCCGCACGGCAGAGGCTGCACTTCCCACCAGACGCGAGAAGATGCCCTGATTCGGATCTGCCCCGCGAATGGCCGCCAGCATGGCGTCGGCCGTATCGGGGAAGGTGCGCGTCAGGTCCGAACGCGACGAGACGCCGCGCGGCGCGACGTCGGCCAGACCGGCAACGGCAGGGTCGTCCGGTGAAATGCTCTTCAGCGCATCGAGTTCGGCCAGAAACGGTCCGCCGCGATCGATCGACGTCTTCAGCGCCGTCACCGCGACGGCGCGGGCGAGCTGAACATCGCTTGCCGGCTCCTCAAGCTTCTTCTCCGCCTCCTCGATGCGTGTCGAAAGCTGCGAAGCGGCGGTCTCGGCCGCACGGCTCTGGTCGGCAAGACCGGACTTTACCGTTGCCAGCTCTTGCGTCAGGCTCTCGACCTGCGCCTTCAGATTATCCGAGCCCGATGCGTCACCGGCCGCCCCGACGCTTTGCTCAAGCGCGGCGAGTCTTTGCTCCATACCTTCGCCACCGGACGAGCCTGCCGCCGAAATCTGCGACTTCAGCGCATCGACTTCGGCGCCCAGATCACGACCTGGGTCGGCATTGCCGGACGACGAAGGGCCGATCGACGGGATGACCCCGGCATATTGCAGAACGCCGGCACCGGCGAGCGCGATCAAGCCGCCCAGAATGCCGGCCGCCAGCGCGCCCGAGCGTGAAGGGCTTGAGGGCTGCGCCGAACTAGGGGGCTTGGAAGAACTGGCAGACTTCGAGGACGTGGCAGACTGCGTCGGCGGAACGGACGACGTTTTGGGCCGCGTCGAAGAAGCCGGTTCCTCGGCAAAGGCTGCCGCTGCCGCTTCGGCGCGTGCCTGCTCTGCAGCCTCGGCTTCCCTGCTGGTCTGGCCAGACGTGTCGCTCAGTGCATCATTTTTCAAATGCAGGCTTCCGGCAGCACCTTGCTCGGCATCGGCTGTCGCCGCGTCCGGCACGACCGTGTCGTCAGACGAGCTCTTTTCCATCGTGTCTCGCTCCGATGCATCCGGACGAACGTCCGTCGCCTCCGGTCGCGCCGTATCCGACGCATCCGGCGTGGCATGCAGATCGATCGTCAGCGGCTCCTGATCGGGCTTGGTGCGGCGCGGCGGGTTCTCCGGATCCATGCTCTCTTCTCTATGCGTGAGGTCAACAGCATAAACCTAGACACCGACCCCGGCGAGGGAAAGGGCCCAAAGGTCGATTTGCGCGATTCAGGCGTCGAGCAGAGCGAGAAGCGCATCCTCGTCCGGCCGCGGCGCGATCTCCACATGCCGGCATCCGGGCGGCACGGCGTCCGCAATCCGGGGCCCGAGGCAGAGGATCCGCACCGTATCGGCCAGCATCGCCGGAGCGATGTCGGAAAAGAACTGCCGGACTGCCTCCCGCGAGTAGAACAGCACGGCTTGCGGATCAAAGGCCCTTACGCGCGCGGAAAGCTCGCCCGGCGGCCGCACGACCGGTCTCATGCGATAGACAAGGCGAACCTGCAACGGCACGCCGGCAACGGTCATGCGCGTTTCCAGATCCGGCAGTCGGGGCGTGCCCGCGAGATAGAGGAGAATACCGGTCTGCCCGTAGCGATCACGCAGGATCAATTCTGCAAGACCCGCCGCGTCGCCGGGACCGACGCGCACCTGGGAAAAGCCCAGATCGAGCGCCGCCTCCGCCGTTGCAGTACCCACGCAGTAAACCGGCAAGGGCACCAGCGACGGCAAGGCGTCGGGGGATTGCCGCAACGCCCGAAAGGCCTCCGCACTGGTGGCGACCACGCCCGATGCCGTGAGAGCCGTGGCGCGGATCGGCAGATGCTCCGCCTCGCTCAGCGGCAGGAGCAGCGTTTCATGGCCGGCAAGCGCCAGCCGCCGGAGCGTGTTGTCCGCAGTCGTTTCCGGGCGCGTGACGAGGACGCGCACGCGCTCACGCCCAGCTTGAGAAGAAACCGGGCGCCGCATCCGCGCGAATGTCCTCGCCTGCCTGCGCTCCGATCCTTGCCGCATCGCCCGCCCGCCCCTCGGCATTGACGCGGTGATGCTGGGTGCCGTCCGGCGTCAGGATCATCCCGGAGAAAGAGATCTGCTCTCCGTCGGATATCGCATAGCCGGCTATGGGTGTGCGGCATGACCCATCCAGCGTATCGAGAAACGCCCTTTCGCAGGTCACGGCCTCATGCGTCCTGCGATCATCGATGGCCGACAGAAGCTCGTTAATTCTCGTGTCGCCAATCCGGCTTTCGACAGCGATAGCGCCTTGCGCAGGCGCCGGCGGGAAATAGGTGGGATCGAGAATCTCGGTCGCCACGCCTTCGAGATTGAGCCGCTTCAGCCCGGCAAGCGCGAGCAGCGTACCATCCACCTGGCCCTCGGCAAGCTTGCGCAGCCGGGTCTCCACGAGACCGCGATAGACGACGACGTTGATGTCGGGCCGCAGCCGGCGGATCAGAGCCTGTCGACGCAGCGAAGCCGAGCCGACCGTCGCCCCTTCCGGCAGGGCAAGGAGGGTCGGCGCCGTGCCGCCGATGAAGGCATCGCGGGCGTCCTCGCGCGGCAGGAAGGCGGAGAGGAACAGGCCGTCCGGCAGACGGGTCGCCATGTCCTTTGCCGAATGCACCGCAAAATCGAGCGTACCCGCCAGAAGCTGGTCTTCCAGCTCCTGCGTGAAGAGTCCCTTGCCTCCGATTTCCGATAGCGCGCGGTCGGTGATGCGGTCGCCCGCCGTCGATAGTGGCACGATCTCGAACATCTCCTCCGGCAGGCCATGCGCCGCCATCAGCCGGTCGCGTGTTTCATGGGCCTGAGCCAGCGCAAGCCGGCTGCCGCGCGTGCCGATCCGGAAAGGTTTCGTTTGCATCCGCTACGATCCGTTGTTACCGGAGGTCCGTGTATCCCCCTTTATTCCCGACCGCAATCTTCGAGTAACCCGCCCATGAACCGGCCCCTGCGTATTCTCGGCATCGAGACGAGCTGCGACGAAACCGCCGCTTCCGTGGTGCTGCGCGAAACGGACGGGCGCGGCGAAATCCTTGGCGACGTGGTGCTGAGCCAGCTTGAAGAGCACAGCGTCTACGGCGGCGTTGTACCGGAAATCGCCGCTCGCGCCCATGTCGAGGCGCTGGATACGCTGATTGCCGAAGCACTGGCCCGCGCGCAAATGTCGCTGTCCGACGTCGATGCGATTGCCGCCACCAGCGGCCCGGGGCTTATCGGTGGGCTGATCGTCGGCCTCATGACCGGCAAGGCGATGGCCCGTGCCGCAAACAAGCCGCTCTATGCCATCAACCATCTCGAAGGCCACGCGCTGACCGCGCGACTGACGCATGGCCTCACCTTCCCCTATCTGATGCTGCTGGTGTCCGGCGGCCATACCCAGCTGGTGCTGGTGCGCGGCACCGGCGACTACGAGCGCTGGGGCACGACCATCGATGACGCGCTGGGCGAGGCCTTCGACAAGACGGCAAAACTTCTGGGCCTTCCCTACCCCGGCGGCCCGGCCGTCGAACGCGCCGCCCGCAGCGGCAATCCGGAGCGCTTCACCTTCCCCCGCCCGCTCGTCGGCGAAGCGCGGCTGGACTTCTCCTTCTCAGGCCTGAAGACCGCCGTTCGGCAGTCGGCGCAAGCGATCGCGCCGGTGGGCGAGCAGGATATCGCCGACATCTGCGCCTCCTTCCAGCATGCCGTGTCCCGAACGCTGAAGGACCGGATCGGTCGCGGTCTCCAGCGCTTTCGCGAGACCTACCCGGATGCCGGCCGGCCCTCCCTCGTGGTTGCCGGCGGCGTGGCCGCCAATCAGGCCCTGCGGGCAACGCTCGACAGCCTCTGCGACAAAAATGGGTTCGATTTCGTCGCCCCGCCGCTCCATCTCTGCACCGACAATGCCGCGATGATCGCATGGGCGGGCGCAGAGCGCATGGCGGCCGGCCTGCCGCCAGATGAACTTTCCGTTTCGCCCCGCGCGCGCTGGCCACTCGATGGGAACGCCGAAACCCTGCTCGGCTTCGGCAAGCGCGGCGCCAAGGCATGAGCGAGCCAATGCGGTCTCCTGCCGACAAAGTGGCTGTTGTCGGCGCAGGCGCGTTCGGAACCGCGCTCGCCACCGTTATCGCGCGCACCGGCCGCAGCGACGTCACGCTCATCGCCCGCCGGAAGGACGTAGCCGACGCGATCCTCTCGCAGCGCCGGCACGAGGAGGCACTGCCCGGCATCGAACTGCCCGAGGGCCTTTTGGCCACGGCCGAACCAGCCTCCGTTTCCTCAGCCGGCATCGTCCTCTTCGCCATGCCGTCGCAGGCGCAGCGAGAGGCCGCGCAAGCGCTCCGGCCGCACCTTGCGCCGGGCACCGACATCGTCATCTGCGCCAAGGGTCTGGAACGCGGCACCGGCCGGCTTCTGACGGAGGTGGTGGCCGAGGAACTACGAGACCTCGATGTGTCCGTTCTCTCCGGTCCCGGCTTTGCCGCCGATATCGCCACCGGCCTGCCAACCGCCATGGTCATCGCCTCGGCTACGGCAGACCGTGCCGCCCGCCTTGCGACCGCTCTTTCCGGCCCGTCCTTCCGCCTTTACCCCTCGGCCGACCGCACGGGCGTTCAGCTCGGCGGCGCGCTGAAGAATGTGCTGGCGATTGCCTGCGGCATCGTCGAGGGCGCGGGTCTCGGCGACTCCGCCCGCGCCGCCATGATCGCCCGCGGCCTTGCCGAACTCTCGCGCTACGTCGCGGCCTGCGGTGGCCGGGGCGACACCGTCCGCGGCCTGTCCGGGCTCGGCGATCTCGTCCTCACCGCCACCAGCCATCAGTCGCGAAACCTGCGCTATGGAATCGCGCTCGGTCGCAAGCAACGCGCCGCCCAGCCGACCGCCGATCTCGTGGAAGGCGCGCTTGCGGCCTCGGTCGCGGCCACAGAGGCCCGCCGTCTCGGCCTCGACATGCCGCTCACCTTCGCAGTAGCCGCCATGATCGACGGCACCATTGACGTGGAAACGGCGCTCGAACAGCTCATGTCCCGTCCCATCACTCAAGAATAGCTTTGGAAAGGCACGACCATGCTCTTTGCAGCCCTTTGCACCGATAAGGAAGGCGCGCTCCAGATCCGCCTCGACACCCGTCCGACCCACGTCGCCTATCTCGATGACCTGAATACGCGTGGTATCCTGAAAATCGCCGGCCCGTTTCTGGGCGACGACGGCAAGCCGACCGGCAGTCTCGTCATCATCGACGCCGAGACGAAGAAAGCGGCCGCCGCGATCTTTGCCGAAGACCCCTACGCCAAGGCCGGCCTCTTCGCCTCCGTCGAGGTCAAGGCCTGGAATTGGGTGTTCAACAAGCCGGAGTGACGTGCGATGGCCTACTGGCTCTGGAAATCCGAACCGTTCAAATGGTCCTGGGCCATGCAGAAGGACGCGGGCGAAGCCGGCACCGAATGGACCGGCGTGCGCAATTACCTTGCCCGAAACAACATGCGGGCCATGAAGATCGGCGACAAGGGCTTCTTCTATCACTCCAACGAAGGCTTGGAGATCGTCGGCATCGCCGAGGTCTGCGCCCTGTCGCATCCTGATTCGACGGCCGAAGGCGATGCCCGCTGGGACTGCGTCGATATCCGCGCCGTCTGCGACATGCCCCGGCCCGTCACGCTGAAGGACGTGAAGGCAAGCGAGAAGCTGAAGGACATGCAGCTCGTCACCTCCATGCGCCTCTCGGTTCAGGCCGTGACGGAAGACGAATGGCAGGAGGTCTGCCGCATGGGCGGCCTCGACAGCCCACCGGAATCGCCCCCCGCATGAAGACCGGGGCGTGAAGACGGATCCCGAACGCTTCATCCGCGAGAACACGAGCGTCATCGCTCCCCCGCATGTTCCCGAGGTGCGGCTGTTTCTGGCGAGCGAGGCGCACGATCTCTGGCTGAAGACGGAGGACGAGCTCGACGCCATCGGCCTGCCGCCGCCCTTCTGGGCCTTCGCCTGGGCCGGCGGACAGGGTCTTGCCCGCTACGTGCTCGATCAACCCGACATCGTGGCCGGCAAGAGCGTCATTGACTTCGCCTCCGGCTCCGGGCTGGTGGCGATCGCCGCCATGAAGGCCGGCGCGGCATCGGTTCTCGCTTTGGATACCGATCCGTGGACGGGGACCGCGATCCGTCTCAATGCTGAACTGAACGACGTGGCCGTCACGAGCGAGAACACGGACCGGATCGGCCGGCCCGTCGCCTGCGACGTGTTCCTTGCTGGCGACGTCTTTTACGACAAGGCCTTTGCCGACAGGCTGATACCCTGGTTCGAACGTCTCGTGGCAAGCGGCATCGACGTCATCGTCGGCGACCCCGGCCGCTCCTATTGTCCGCGCCATCGCATGGAGCCGCTTGCGACCTTTGAGGTTCCGGTCACACGGGCGCTGGAAGACAGCGAGGTCAAAAAGACGACGGTCTGGCGGTTTCGCTAGAATATTTTCGATGAACACGGGTTCACCGGAAATACTCTAGCCTCTTGTTTTCTCCGCATTGTCCGACGCGGAAGCGATGCCGCTTCGGCTGGAAATACTCCAGATTGCATTGCAGGAGCCGGCCGCGAACCTGGCCTCAGCGCCCCCGAATGACGCAGACGCCCGCCTCGAAGCTGCACGCGCTGTCGTTGCGGCGAGCTGCACCGCGGTCGATGTTGATCACGCGGCTTCGTAAAGTACCGGTTCCCGCGGGATAGCGTTCGATGGCACCGTAGGAGGGATCTTCATCATAATTCGTGACGGTGAAGTAGCTGCCGGCGTTGCGGCGATAGAGGCCGTTCGCATTGCCGGAATATCGCCCGGAGCCGACGATGATGGCGGCCGGCGCATGCCAGCCGCGTGGATACCGACGCTCGCCGTCGAAGACGCCGCGCACGACGCGATAGTCTGGTATCGCGCGATAGTCCGGTATCGCGCGATAATCCGGCACGTCACGGTCGTCACTCTGAAGCCGGACGCCGGATCTTTGTTCGAGCTGTTCTTGCTGCACGCGGTGATACAGACCACGATAGCCCTCATCCCCTGCTTCGGCGCTTCCGAACGAGGAGGCGACCAGGGCAATGGCGACGACGATCGGCCGCAGAGAAACGTCCCGAACCATAATGAACCTCCGACGGATCTTAACAAAACGTTAAGAGCAATCTGGCGCAGGTCGTCGCGAAAGTCAGGCGGTTGCAGCAGATTTCGCCGGATATGCTTAACCGTTAAAATACCGTGCATCGCCGTTTCCGATAAACCTCCGTCTCTAATCGATTAATTTTCTTTCGCACCGCAAACAGGCTTGTGAAGACCCCTGCCGAAGATTAAAGCTCGCGACAACTGAATGCTGCGCAATCCCTGCGCAAACCGGATATAAAAAGTCTAGTTTCTGGACGATTGACCGGTCGTTCCGTGAGGTTCAGATGACGAATGTCACCAAAAGCCGGCCGCTTTCGCCGCATCTTCAAATCTACAAGCTCATTCCGACCATGCTCATGTCGATTGTGCACCGCATCACCGGCGCGGCGCTCTACTTCGGCACGGTGCTCGTCGCCTGGTGGCTGATCGCAGCGGCCAGCGGCCCGGCCTATTACGATTGGGCCAGCTGGTTCTTCGGCACCATCATCGGTCAGGTCATTCTGTTCGGCTACACCTGGGCGTTGATCCACCATATGTTCGGCGGTCTGCGCCACTTCATGTGGGATCTGGGCTACGGCTACGAGAAGGAATTCTCGACCAAGCTCGCCATCGCCAATGCCGTCGGCTCCATCACCGTGACGCTCCTTCTGTGGATCGTCGGCTACATCGTTCGCTGAGGGCACACACCATGGATATGCGCACACCACTGGGCAAGGTTCGCGGTCTCGGCTCGGCCAAAGAAGGCACGGATCACTTCTGGCGCCAGCGCCTGACGGCCGTCGCCAATGTGCCCCTTCTGACCTTCTTCGTCATCTTCATCATGACCTATGCCGGCGCTCCTCACGCAGACGTGGTCGCCGCGCTCGCCAATCCGTTCGTTGCCGTGGTCATGGCCCTTGTCGTCATCTCCGCCCTGACCCACATGCGGATCGGCATGCAGGTGATCGTCGAGGACTACGTTCACGCCGAAGGCATCAAGATCGTCCTTCTCATGCTCAATACATTCTTCGCGATCGCAGTTGGCGGGCTCTGTCTTTTCGCCATCCTGAAGCTCGCCTTTGCAGGATAACACCATGGCATCGACCGAAGCACCGTCCGTCAACGGCCCGACTTCCATCAACGGCAAGGCCTACCAGTATGTCGATCATTCCTACGACGTGATCGTCGTGGGCGCTGGCGGCGCGGGACTGCGCGCCACGCTCGGCATGGCCGAACAGGGCTTCAAGACGGCCTGCATCACCAAGGTCTTCCCGACGCGCTCCCACACGGTTGCAGCCCAGGGCGGCATTGCCGCATCGCTGCAGAACATGACGCCGGACAGCTGGCAGTGGCATCTCTATGACACGGTCAAGGGTTCCGACTGGCTCGGCGACGTCGATGCCATGCAATATCTCGCCATGGAAGCGCCGAAGGCGGTCTATGAGCTCGAGCATTACGGCGTGCCCTTCTCGCGCAACGCCGAAGGCAAGATCTACCAGCGCCCGTTCGGCGGTCACATGCAGAATTACGGTGAAGGCCCGCCGGTGCAGCGCACCTGCGCTGCGGCCGACCGCACCGGTCACGCCATCCTGCACACGCTCTACGGCCAGTCGCTGAAGCACAATGCCGAATTCTTCATCGAGTATTTCGCCCTCGACCTGATCATGTCAGACGACGGCAGCCGTTGCACGGGCGTCGTCGCCTGGTGCCTCGATGACGGCACGATCCACCGCTTCTCGGCCAAGATGGTCGTGCTGGCGACAGGCGGCTACGGGCGCGCTTACTTCTCGGCAACCTCGGCCCATACCTGCACGGGCGATGGCGGCGGCATGATCGCACGCGCCGGCCTGCCGCTGCAGGACATGGAGTTCGTCCAGTTCCACCCGACCGGCATCTACGGCGCCGGCTGCCTGATCACCGAGGGTGCACGCGGCGAAGGCGGTTATCTCGTCAATTCCGAAGGCGAGCGCTTCATGGAGCGCTATGCACCGTCCGCCAAGGACCTCGCCTCGCGCGACGTCGTCTCCCGCTGCATGACGCTGGAAATCCGCGAAGGTCGCGGCGTCGGCAAGGCGAAGGACCACATCTTCCTGCATCTCGACCATCTCGACCCCGCCGTTCTCAACGAGCGTCTGCCGGGGATTTCCGAAAGCGCCAAGATCTTCGCAGGTGTCGACGTAACGCGCGAGCCGATCCCGGTTCTGCCGACGGTTCACTACAACATGGGCGGTATTCCCACCAATTACTGGGGCGAGGTGCTGAATGCCGACAGCGAGAACCCGGAGCGCATCATCCCCGGCCTGATGGCCGTCGGTGAAGCCGGCTGCGCCTCGGTGCATGGCGCAAACCGCCTTGGCTCCAACTCGCTGATCGACCTCGTGGTCTTCGGTCGCGCCGCCGCCATCCGCGCCGGCGAGGTCATCGACCGGGCAAGCCCGATCCCCGCGCTGAACAAGGCCGCATGCGACAAGATCGTCGGCCGTCTAGACACGCTGCGCTATGCCAGCGGGGGCACGCCGACGTCCGTTCTGCGCGAAAAGATGCAGCGCACGATGCAGGAAGACGCCGCCGTGTTCCGCACGCAGGAATCGCTGGAAAGCGGCTGCAAGCGGATGAGCGCCATCTGGTCCGAAATGTCCGACATCAAGGTCACCGACCGCTCGATGATCTGGAACTCGGATCTGGTGGAAACGCTGGAACTGGAAAACCTGATGGCCAACGCCATCACCACGGTTGTCGGCGCGGAGGCCCGCAAGGAAAGCCGCGGCAGCCACGCCCGCGAGGACTACACATCCGGCCCGTTCGCAGGTCGCGACGACGTCAACTGGCGCAAGCACACGCTGGCTTGGGTCAATGAGGCCGGCGACGTCAAGCTCGACTATCGCCCGGTTCACACCGAATTGCTCGCCGAAGGCATCGATCCCTACAAGATCGAGCCCAAAGCCCGCGTCTACTAACGGAAGCCCGGGTCAAGGAAAACAGATATGGTTGAACTTGCACTTCCCAAGAACTCGCAGATGACCGAAGGCAAGGTGTGGCCGAAGCCCGCCGGCGCCACCAACACCCGCGAATTCCGCGTCTATCGCTGGAGCCCCGATGACGGCAAGAACCCGTCGATCGATACCTTCTTCATCGATATCGACGATTGCGGCCCGATGGTTCTCGATGCATTGCTCTACATCAAGAACAAGATCGATCCGACGCTGACGTTGCGCCGCTCCTGTCGCGAGGGCATCTGCGGATCCTGCGCGATGAACATCGACGGCACCAACACGCTGGCCTGCACCAAGGGCATGGATGACGTGAAGGGCACGGTAAAGGTCTATCCCCTGCCGCATATGCCGGTCGTCAAGGATCTCGTGCCGGACCTCACGAACTTCTACGCCCAGCACCGCTCGATCGAGCCCTGGCTCAAGACGGTCTCGCCCGCTCCGGCCAAGGAGTGGAAGCAGAGCCACGACGATCGCGCCAAGCTCGACGGTCTCTACGAGTGCATCCTCTGCGCCTGCTGCTCGGCCTCGTGCCCGAGCTACTGGTGGAACGGCGATCGCTATCTCGGCCCGGCCGTCCTTCTCCAGGCCTATCGCTGGCTGATCGACAGCCGCGACGAAGCGAAGGGCGAGCGTCTGGACAATCTGGAAGATCCCTTCCGCCTCTATCGCTGCCACACCATCATGAATTGCGCGCAGACCTGTCCCAAGGGCCTCAACCCTGCCAAGGCAATCGGCGAGATCAAGAAAATGATGGTCGAGCGTCGCGTCTGAGCCATATTTTTACGGGAGGAAACGCGGATCGGCGTTTCCTCACCGCCACAAGGCTGTAGGAAAGAACGTTTTTCAACAACCTTAAAGGTCGATTAACCTTAATCCGGCCTATATCTGTCTCGAACGTTCATTTTTCATGCGAGACGACCGGGAGTTCGAAATGCGGGCATATCATGTTGCGGCGGGTCTAGCGGCGGTGCTGGCCCTTTCGGGATGCCAGCGCACGTCAGTGGGCGCTTTCGATCAGCGTGACATGGGAGGCCCTGCCCCGTTGCAGGCGCAGCCCGTTCCCTCCGTTTCCGGCGGCTCCCTGCCACCTCCGACGAGCGGTGACACATCTCAGTTCCCCGCAGCACCTGTTAACCAGACGGCAGCACTCGGCGGCGCGCAGGTTCCCCCCGGTGCTCCGGCAGTTCCTGCAGCCTCGCTCGACGTGACGAAGGAATCCATGGTCGGCAACTGGCGCGTCGCCAATGGCGGCAGCTCCTGCGACATGTTCCTGACGCTGACCAATCTCGGCTCCGGCTCACGCGGCGGCACCCGCGGTTGCGCAGGCGAGCTGACGCAGATGGGTTCGTGGGAAGTGGCCGGCAAGCAGGTCGTCCTCAAGGACCGCAGCGGCAATGCGCTTGCCCGCCTCTACAAGACAGCCGATTCGCGCTATGACGGCCAGACGAACGGCGGACAGCCCGTCAGCCTGAGCCGCTGATTCCCAAGCGGTCGAAGCGGTTTGATCAAAAGCCGTATCGACTTGCGGCGATTTCCAGCGCCCGGCACCGGCCGGGCTTCTTCTGACGGCCAGGAAGGCTGCGCGTGCCAAACGCCGAGAACACCATCTCCAGACGCCTTGAGGCTCGCATTGCCAGCGGCGACATGCGCCGCGATCCGGCGCAGCTTGCCATTGCCGCCCGCCTCGACCGGCTTTCGACGGAGCTTGCCGCCAGTCGCGCCAATCGCAAGTCGAATGCGCTTGGCTGGTTGTTTGCCGCAAAGCGTGATCAGCGTCCACCGATCAAGGGCCTGTATCTCTATGGCGGCGTCGGGCGCGGCAAGACCATGCTCATGGATCTCTTTTTCGAGACCGTGCCGATCGAGCGCAAGCGGCGCGCGCATTTTCACGAGTTCATGGCCGAGGTGCAGGATCGCATTTTCAAGCATCGGCAGAAGCTGAAGAACGGCGAGACGAAGGAGGCGGACCCCATGCCGCCTGTTGCAGCCGATATCTATGCGGAAGCCCGTCTCCTCTGCTTCGACGAGTTCTCGGTGACCGACATTGCGGATGCCATGATCCTGTCGCGCCTCTTCGGCGAGCTTTTCAAGCGGGGCTGCGTGCTGGTCGCCACGTCGAATGTCGAGCCCCGCGATCTCTATCGCGACGGGCTCAACCGCTCGCTCTTCCTGCCCTTCGTGGATCTCCTGCGCGCTCATGCCGAGGTCGTGCCGCTCGACACGCAGACCGACTATCGCCTTGAGAAGACCAGCGGCCTGCCCGTATGGTCCTCGCCGCTCGATGACGCCGCGCGTGACGCACTCGATACATCCTGGGCGAAGGCAACTGCGGGGCTGCAACCCGCACCAGCCGATCTCACCTTCAAGGGCCGGACGATCCACGTGCCGTTGGCTGCCGGCGACTGCGCGCGGTTCTCCTTCGCCGATCTTTGTGCCCGTCCCCTCGGCGCAACCGACTATCTCACCATTCTGTCGCATTACCGTGTCATCTTCATTGATGACATCCCGCTGCTCGATCCTGAACGGCGCAACGAAACCAAGCGCTTCATCATGCTGGTCGATACGATTTACGATCAGGGTGCGCGGCTGTTCGCATCGGCTGCGGCACGCCCCGAAGACCTTTTGACCGTCAAGCGCGGAACCGAAGGATTCGAGTTCGACCGGACCGTTTCCCGGCTGATCGAACTGCAAAGCAGCGAATATGCCGGTACGCATGCTGCAAATGCGAAGAATTCGTGACCGAATATCTTACGTTGACGTAAGATAATAATGATCTAAACGATTGAAAAAACTCACTCCGAAAGTATCGGTTGATATTTTCGGATGAGACGACTAGTGCTTTCGCCCGTGAGGTTGGGTGCCGCCCGGACAAGCGGAGACGTGTCGCTGCAGACCTTGCCAGATTTGATCTCAAAGGAAGCACTTTCATGGCGCGCAACAAGATCGCACTTATCGGTTCCGGAACGATTGGCGGTACGCTGGCACATCTGGCCGGCCTCAAGGAACTGGGCGACATCGTTCTCTTCGACATCGCCGACGGCGTGCCTCAGGGCAAGGGCCTCGACATCGCGCAGTCCTCGCCGGTGGAAGGCTTCAACGCCAACCTGACGGGCGCCAGCGACTATGCAGCGATTGAAGGCGCCGATGTCTGCATCGTCACCGCTGGCGTTGCCCGCAAGCCCGGCATGAGCCGCGACGATCTGCTCGGCATCAACCTCAAGGTCATGGAACAGGTCGGCGCCGGCATCAAGAAGTATGCTCCGAACGCCTTCGTCATCTGCATCACCAACCCGCTCGACGCGATGGTCTGGGCACTGCAGAAGTTCTCCGGCCTGCCGAAGAACATGGTCGTCGGCATGGCCGGCGTGCTCGACAGCGCCCGCTTCCGCCTGTTCCTCAGCCAGGAATTCAACGTCTCCGTCCAGGACGTCACCGCCTTCGTTCTCGGCGGTCACGGCGACACGATGGTCCCGCTCGCCCGCTACTCCACCATCGGCGGCATCCCGCTGACGGACCTCGTGAAGATGGGCTGGGTCACCAAGGAACGCCTGGAAGAGATCATCCAGCGCACCCGTGACGGCGGCGCTGAAATCGTCGGCCTGCTCAAGACCGGTTCGGCCTATTACGCACCAGCCGCTTCCGCCATCGAAATGGCCGAGTCCTTCCTCAAGGACAAGAAGCGCGTTCTGCCCTGCGCGGCCTATCTGTCCGGCCAGTACGGCGTCAACGACATGTATGTCGGCGTTCCCACCATCATCGGTGCCGGCGGCATCGAGCGTATCATCGAGGTCGAGTTTACCAAGGCCGAACAGGAAGCTTTCGACAAGTCCGTGGCGGCCGTTGCAGGCCTTTGCGAAGCCTGCGTCGGCATCGCTCCGAGCCTGAAGTAATCTTTTCCGACATCAGACAGGAATATTTCCATGAACATTCATGAATACCAGGCCAAGGCTCTTCTGAAGAGCTTTGGCGCACCGGTTGCCGAAGGTGTCGCGATCTTCTCGGCCGACGAGGCGGAAGCTGCGGCGAAGTCGCTTCCCGGCCCGCTTTACGTCGTCAAGAGCCAGATCCACGCCGGTGGCCGCGGCAAGGGCAAGTTCAAGGAACTCGGCCCCGACGCCAAGGGTGGCGTTCGCCTCGCCAAGACCATCGAGGAAGCCGTTTCCCACTCCAAGGAAATGCTGGGTAACACGCTCGTCACCAAGCAGACCGGCGACGCCGGCAAGCAGGTGAACCGCCTCTACATCGAGGACGGCGCCGACATCGACCGCGAACTCTACCTGTCCATCCTCGTCGATCGCGCCGTCGGTCAGGTTTCCTTCGTGGTCTCCACGGAAGGCGGCATGGACATCGAGACCGTCGCGCATGACACGCCGGAAAAGATCATCAACGTCGCGATCGACCCGGTCGCCGGCGTGACGGCTGCAAACCTCGACGCCCTCACCTCCGCGCTGAAGCTCGAAGGCGAAGCCAAGGCCGACGGCGAGCGTCTGTTTCCGATCCTCTACAAGGCGTTCGTCGAGAAGGACATGAGCCTGCTCGAGGTCAACCCGCTGATCGTCATGACCAACGGCCGCCTGCGCGTCCTCGATGCTAAAATGTCCTTCGACGGCAACGCGCTCTTCCGCCATGAAGACGTCGTCGCTCTGCGCGACAAGACCGAGGAAGATGCGAAGGAAATCGAGGCGTCCAAGTATGACCTCGCTTATGTCGCCCTCGACGGCAATATCGGCTGCATGGTCAATGGTGCCGGTCTCGCCATGGCGACGATGGACATCATCAAGCTCTATGGCGCCGAGCCCGCGAACTTCCTTGATGTCGGCGGCGGCGCCACGAAGGAGAAGGTCACAGCTGCCTTCAAGATCATCACGGCCGATCCTGCCGTGAAGGGCATTCTGGTCAACATCTTCGGCGGCATCATGAAGTGCGACGTCATTGCCGAAGGCGTGATCGCAGCCGTGAAGGATGTCGGCCTGACGGTGCCGCTCGTCGTGCGTCTCGAAGGCACGAACGTCGACCTCGGCAAGAAGATCATCAACGAGAGCGGCCTCAACGTCATCTCGGCCGACGATCTGGACGATGCGGCACAGAAGATCGTTGCTGCCGTGAAGGGTGCCTGATCACATGAGCGATGCGAAAAAGACGGTCAATCGCCAGTCCTTCGGACCGAACGAGACCGACATCAACCTGTGCTACTTCGTTTGCTGGGACACCACGCCGGACCTCGACGACGAGGCCGCCGATCGCTGGGCCCATTTCACGCATGACGAAGATGCCGTCGAGTTCTTCAAGCTGAAGTCGAAGGACGAAACGCTGTACGTCTGGAAGGGCGAGCTGGGCATCTCGACAGCCGACAAGCAGTTCGACTGGTTCCACACGCACTGGTCCAAGAACCTGAACAGCCATCTTGGTGAGAAGTCGATCGCCGGCAAGGGTTACCGCTGGTCCAACGACGCTTTCGAAGAATTTGATTCCCTCGAATTCGAGGAAGAGGAAAACTGATCCATGTCCATTCTCATCAATAAAGACACCAAGATCCTCGTTCAGGGTCTGACGGGCAAGACCGGCACGTTCCACACCGAGCAGGCGCTCGCCTATCATGGCACGCAGATGGTCGGCGGCATCAACCCGAAGAAGGGTGGCGAGACCTGGGAAGGCTCCAAGGGCGAAAAGCTGCCGATCTTCGCAACCGTTGCCGAGGGCAAGGAACAGACCGGCGCCGACGCGTCCGTCATCTACGTTCCCCCGGCCGGCGCCGCTGCCGCCATCATCGAGGCGATCGAAGCGGAAATCCCGCTCATCGTCTGCATCACCGAAGGCATTCCGGTTGCCGATATGGTCAAGGTCAAGGCGCGTCTCGATGCGTCGAAGTCCCGCCTCATCGGCCCGAACTGCCCCGGCGTCATGACGCCGAACGAGTGCAAGATCGGCATCATGCCGGGCAACATCTTCAAGAAGGGCTCCGTCGGCGTTCTCTCGCGTTCGGGCACGCTCACCTATGAAGCCGTGTTCCAGACCACGAACGAAGGCCTCGGCCAGACGACCGCTGTCGGCATCGGCGGCGACCCGGTCAAGGGCACCGAATTCATCGACGTGCTGGAAATGTTCCTGGCCGACGACGAGACCAAGTCCATCATCATGATCGGCGAAATCGGCGGCTCCGCCGAAGAAGAAGCCGCGCAGTTCCTGATGGACGAAGCCAAGCGTGGCCGCAAAAAGCCGATGGTCGGCTTCATCGCCGGTCGCACGGCACCTCCCGGCCGCACTATGGGCCATGCAGGCGCCGTGATCTCCGGCGGCAAGGGTGGCGCGGAAGACAAGATCGCCGCCATGGAACAGGCCGGCATCCGTGTTTCGCCCTCCCCGGCCCGCCTCGGCAAGACGCTGGTGGAAGTCCTCAAGGGCTGATGCAACTTTAAGGGACGGCCGGCCATTGGCGCCAGCCGTCCCTTGCCCCATCTAAGTGAAGTCGGCAATCGAAGCCTCGCGCTTGGGTCCTGCCAAACAAATGACACGCATACGGCCGTATTGGATGGCCGTCGCAAAGTCGGCCCGGGATGGCACGTCCGCATATCCCAGAGGCCGCATCCAACAAGTCAGGAGGCGGACGGACAGGTCCGCGATAAAACCATGGCAAGGCAAGAGGCCAACGAGCAATTTCAACTGACGTCCTTTCTGGACGGCGCCAATGCGAGCTACATCGAGCAGCTCTACGCGCGCTACGAGGCGGACCCGTCGTCCGTTTCGGGCGAGTGGCAGTCTTTCTTCAAGGCGCTGGCCGATAATCCCGAAGACGTCGTGAAGGCCGCCAAGGGCGCCTCGTGGAAGAAGCCGAACTGGCCGCTGACGCCGCGCGACGATCTGACGTCGGCGCTGGACGGCGATTGGGGCACCGTCGAGAAGGTCATCGAGAAGAAGGTGCAGGCGAAGGCCGAAGCCAAGGCGGAAGCGACCGGCGTTCCCGCCTCGCCCGCCGACGTGCACCAGGCGACCCGCGACAGCATCCGCGCCATCATGCTCATCCGCGCCTATCGCATGCGCGGTCACCTGCATGCCAAGCTCGACCCGCTGCAGATCGCAGCACCGGTTGAGGATTACCACGAACTGTCCCCGTCCAATTACGGCTTCGAAGCCGGCGACATGGACCGCAAGATCTTCCTCGATAACGTGCTCGGGCTCGAATATGCCTCGATGCGCGAGATCGTCGATATTCTCGAGCGGACCTACTGCTCGACGCTCGGCGTCGAGTTCATGCACATTTCCGATCCCGAGATCAAAGGCTGGATCCAGGAACGTATCGAAGGCCCCGCCAAGGGCGTCGAGTTCACGCCGGAAGGCAAGAAGGCCATCCTCTCAAAGCTGATCGAGGCCGAAGGCTTCGAGCAGTTCATCGACGTGAAGTACAAGGGCACCAAGCGCTTCGGCCTCGATGGCGGCGAATCGCTCATTCCGGCGCTCGAGCAGATCATCAAGCGCGGCGGCCAGGACGGGATGAAGGAAATCATCCTCGGCATGGCGCACCGTGGCCGCCTGAACGTTCTCACCAACGTGATGGGCAAGCCGCATCGCGCCGTGTTCCACGAGTTCAAGGGCGGCTCGGCTGCTCCTGACGACGTTGAAGGCTCCGGCGACGTGAAGTACCACCTCGGCGCCTCCTCGGACCGCGAGTTCGACGGCAACAAGGTTCACCTGTCGCTGACGGCAAACCCGTCGCACCTGGAAATCGTCAACCCCGTGGTCATGGGCAAGGCGCGCGCCAAGCAGGACCAGATGGCGACGACCTTCGAAGGCGACGTCATTCCGCTCAAGGAACGCTCCAAGGTTCTGCCCTTGCTGCTTCATGGCGACGCGGCTTTCGCCGGTCAGGGCGTCACGGCCGAAATCCTCGGACTGTCGGGCCTGCGCGGCCACCGCGTCGGCGGCACGCTGCACTTCATCATCAACAACCAGATCGGCTTCACCACCAATCCGGCCTTCTCGCGTTCGTCGCCCTACCCGTCCGACGTTGCCAAGATGATCGAGGCGCCGATCTTCCACGTCAACGGCGACGATCCGGAAGCGGTGGTTTACGCCGCCAAGATCGCCATCGAATTCCGGATGAAGTTCCACAAGCCGGTCGTGGTCGACATGTTCTGCTACCGCCGCTTCGGCCATAACGAAGGCGACGAACCGTCCTTCACGCAGCCGAAGATGTACAAGGTCATCCGCGGTCACAAGACGGTCGTTCAGCTCTACGGCGAACGCCTAATCGCCGAAGGCCTGATCACGGACGGCGAACTGGAGAAGATGAAGGCCGACTGGCGCGCACGTCTCGAACAGGAGTTCGAGGCCGGACAGTCCTACAAGCCCAACAAGGCCGACTGGCTGGATGGCGCATGGTCGGGCCTGCGCACCGCCGACAATCAGGACGAACAGCGCCGTGGCAAGACCTCGGTGCCAATGAAGTCTCTGAAGGAAATCGGCCGCAAGCTCTCGGAAGTTCCGGAAGGCTTCAACGTCCACAAGACGATCCAGCGCTTCATGGACAATCGTTCCAACATGATCCAGACGGGCGAAGGCATCGACTGGGCCATGGCGGAAGCGCTGGCCTTCGGCTCTCTTGCCGTCGAAGGCACGAAGATCCGCCTGTCGGGCCAGGATTGCGAGCGTGGCACATTCTCGCAGCGCCACACCGTTCTCTACGACCAGCAGACGGAAGAGCGCTACATCCCGCTTGCCAACCTTTCGCCGACCCAGGCGCGCTACGAGGTCATTAACTCGATGCTGTCGGAAGAGGCCGTCCTCGGCTTCGAATACGGCTACTCGCTGGCCCGTCCGAACGCGCTGACGCTCTGGGAAGCCCAGTTCGGCGACTTCGCCAACGGTGCTCAGGTCGTCTTCGACCAGTTCATATCTTCGGGCGAACGCAAGTGGCTGCGCATGTCGGGCCTCGTCTGCCTGCTGCCGCATGGCTATGAAGGTCAGGGTCCGGAGCACTCCTCCGCCCGCCTCGAACGCTGGCTGCAGATGTGCGCGGAAGACAACATGCAGGTCGTCAACGTCACGACGCCGGCAAACTACTTCCATGTGCTGCGCCGCCAGATGAAGCGCGACTTCCGCAAGCCGCTGATCATCATGACGCCGAAGTCGCTGCTGCGTCACAAGCGCGCCGTCTCCAGCCTGTCGGAAATGGCGGGCGAGACCTCGTTCCACCGCCTGCTGTGGGACGATGCGGAAGTCATCAAGGACGGCCCGATCAAGCTCCAGAAGGATGCGAAGATCCGCCGCGTCGTGCTCTGCTCGGGCAAAGTCTATTACGACCTGCTCGAAGAGCGCGAAAAGCGTGGCATCGACGACATCTACCTCCTGCGTCTGGAACAGCTTTATCCGTTCCCGGCCAAGGCGCTGATCAACGAGCTCAGCCGCTTCCGCAATGCGGAGATGGTCTGGTGCCAGGAAGAGCCCAAGAACATGGGGTCCTGGTCGTTCATCGATCCCTATCTCGAATGGGTGCTGGCGCATATCGATGCGAAGTACCAGCGGGTGCGCTACACCGGCCGCCCGGCCGCAGCCTCGCCGGCAACAGGTCTGATGTCCAAACATCTGGCCCAGCTTGCCGCCTTCCTCGAAGACGCGCTCGGAGGCTGACGCGTCGATATGGGCATCCTCTCCACCACCTCGCACCAGATCGGTCGGACCGTTGCATCGGCAGCGGTTTCGACAGCTCTGGCGAGGTGGCTGGACTGTCAGCCCGATACCGGCCTTTCTCATGGTCGGTCCCGTGGGCGGAACGCCGTTCCGCCGCGGTCTGCTTCCTCATCTATTCCCTTTTCAGGCGCGACTGACCGGTCCGGCAGCAACGCCCGCAACATCAGGACGTTTTAACAATGGCAACCGAAATCCGCGTGCCCACCCTGGGTGAATCCGTCAGCGAAGCCACGATCGGCACCTGGTTCAAGAAGGTCGGCGACACCGTGAACGCCGACGAGCCCCTGCTGGAACTCGAAACCGACAAGGTTACGATCGAAGTCCCGGCACCGGCCTCCGGCACGCTGTCGGAAATCGTTGCCAATGAAGGCGAAACGGTCGGTCTGGGTGCGCTTCTCGGTCAGATCGCCGAAGGTGCGGGCGCTGCCGCCGCTCCAGCTGCAAAGCCTGCCGAAGCCACTGCCCCTGCCGCGGACAAGACGGCTGCCGAGGCGCCTGCCGCTTCGCAGTCCGCCCCCTCCTCCATGCCGCCCGCGCCGGCTGCCGCCAAGATGCTGGCTGAAAACAATGTTTCCGCCGATGACATCGACGGCTCCGGCAAGCGTGGCCAGGTCCTCAAGGGCGACGTGATCGCCGCCGTCAACCGTGGCCTCCAGACGCCGGCAGCGCCTGCCGAACAGGCCAAGGCTCCTGCTCGCGGCCCTTCCAACGCAGCAGACGCTCCGCGCGAAGAGCGCGTGAAGATGACGCGCCTGCGTCAGACGATCGCCAAGCGCCTCAAGGACGCCCAGAACACGGCCGCCATGCTGACCACCTACAACGAGGTGGACATGAAGGCGGTCATGGATCTGCGCACCAAGTACAAGGACGTCTTCGAAAAGAAGCATGGCGTGAAGCTCGGCTTCATGGGCTTCTTCACCAAGGCCGTGACGCACGCGCTGAAGGAACTGCCGGCCGTCAACGCCGAGATCGACGGCACGGATCTGGTCTACAAGAACTTCTGCCACGTCGGCATGGCCGTCGGCACCGACAAGGGCCTCGTCGTCCCGGTCATCCGCGATGCCGACCAGATGTCGATCGCCCAGATCGAGAAGGAACTCGGCCGCCTTGCCAAGGCTGCCCGTGACGGCTCGCTGTCGATGGCCGACATGCAGGGCGGCACCTTCACCATCACCAATGGCGGCGTCTACGGCTCGCTGATGTCCTCGCCGATCCTCAACGCACCGCAGTCCGGCATTCTCGGCATGCACAAGATCCAGGATCGCCCGGTCGTCGTCGGCGGCCAGATCGTTATCCGCCCGATGATGTATCTCGCGCTCTCCTACGATCACCGCATCGTTGACGGCAAGGAAGCCGTGACCTTCCTCGTCCGCGTCAAGGAAAGCCTCGAAGATCCCGAACGTCTCGTTCTCGACCTCTGAGACTGAATAACGAGGCCTGCCCGGCAAGGGCGGGCCTTCGCCTGACTGAGAGATCCCCTCATGGAACCGACCGTCATCGCTGCCTCGCCCTTTCCGGCGCTTGTCGCCTGGAGCGTGGTATTGCTCGTTGTGCAGATCTGCCTCCAGGGCATGCTGGCGACGCGCGAACTCGGGTCCAGCTGGAACGCCGGCCCGCGTGATGGCGACAAACAGCCGGAAGGCGTGGTTGCAGGCCGCGCCGGACGGGCGTCCAAAAATCTCCAGGAAACCTATCCGGCCTTCGTTGGTCTGGCGCTCGGTCTCGCCATTGCCGGCGATCCCTCCGGCTGGGGGCTGATTGGCGCCTGGATCTGGTTTGCCTGCCGCATCGTCTATGTTCCCCTTTACCTCGCAGGCATCCCCTACATCCGTTCGCTCGTCTGGCTCGGCTCGCTGGCGGGCCTGATCGTGATGGGGCTGGTCCTGATCTTCTGACGTCAAGCGATCACCGGAGATGATGATGGATATGTCCCTGCACCCCTATCTGCTCGAACTCGCCTCGCTGATGGCGGTGTTCTTCTTCGGGATCATCTCGCCCGGAGCGGATTTTGCGATGGTCATGCGCCAGTCGATCGTCAACGGTCGCCGTTCGGCGATTTTGACCTCGTTCGGCGTCGGCACGGCGCTGATGGTGCACGTCACCTATACCATCCTAGGACTCGGCCTGATCATTTCGCAGTCGATCACGCTCTTCAACATCATCAAATGGTGCGGTGTCGCCTACCTCGTCTATATCGGCATCAAGGCGCTGCGCTCGAAGCCGGCAGCCGCCGCCGCGGACGGAGCGCCTGTGCAGGTTACACAACGCGAGCCGCAATCTGCTCTCAAAGCCTTCGGTCTGGGCTTCGCCGCCAACGCTCTGAACCCGAAGCCGGTCTTCTTCTTTCTATCGATCTTCTCCACGGTCGTGAGCCTGCAGACGCCCGTCGCGGTCAAGTTCGGCTACGGCCTCGTCATGGCGGGCTGCCTCATCCTCTGGTTCGTGGGCGTCAGCCTGTTCATGACGACGCCCGCCATGCGCTTGCGCTTCACCCGAATCAGCCATTGGATCGACCGCGCCAGCGGCATGGTCTTCATCGCGCTCGGGCTCAAACTTGCAACCGAGAAGGCAGCGTAAACCCGGCTGGCTTGCTCGACATTCACATCCGGCAGCTGCCAAGCGGCAGCCAACGTCAACATCGGCAGTCGGGACAGGCTGCGCACGGAAGGAAAGTATTCATGGCTTATGACGTCGTTGTTATCGGAACCGGCCCCGGCGGCTATGTAGCCGCCATCAAGGCAGCCCAGCTCGGCCTGAAGGTCGCCGTTATCGAGAAGCGCGCCACCTATGGCGGTACCTGCCTCAACATCGGCTGCATCCCCTCCAAGGCCCTGTTGCATGCATCCGAGATGTTCCACGCCGCCGGCCATATGGACAGCCTCGGCATCGAGATCGAGGCACCGCGCCTCAACCTGCCGAAGATGATGGAGCACAAGGACGCGACCGTAAAGTCGAACGTCGAAGGCGTGGCCTTCCTCTTCAAGAAGAACAAGATCGACGCCATCCAGGGTACAGGCCGCATCGCCGGTGCCGGAAAGGTCGTTGTTACCAATGATGCCGGCGAGGAGCAGACGGTCGAAACGAAGAACATCGTGATCGCGACCGGCTCCGACGTTGCCGGCATCCCCGGCGTCCCTGTCGAGATCGACGAGACCGTCATCGTCTCCTCCACGGGCGGCATCGCTCTTGAAAAAGTGCCCGGCACCATGGTTGTCGTCGGCGGCGGCGTCATCGGCCTCGAGCTCGGCTCGGTCTGGGCCCGCCTCGGCGCACAGGTCACCGTTGTCGAATATCTCGACAACATCCTCGGCGGCATGGACGGCGAAGTCTCCAAGCAGTTCCAGCGCATTCTCGCCAAGCAGGGCATCACCTTCAACCTCGGCGCCAAGGTCACAGGCGTTGCGCGCGAGGGCGACGGCGCAATCGTAACCTTCGAGCCGGTCAAGGGCGGGGAAGCCCAGACGATTTCCGCCGACGTAGTTCTCGTGGCGACAGGCCGCAAGCCATACACGGCGGGCCTCGGTCTCGAAGAAGCCGGCGTCGCGCTCGACAATCGCGGCCGCGTCGAGATTGACGGCCACTACAAGACGAATGTCGATGGCATCTACGCCATCGGCGATGTCGTGCGCGGCCCGATGCTCGCCCACAAGGCAGAAGACGAAGGCGTGGCGCTGGCCGAAATCCTTGCCGGTCAGGCAGGACACGTGAACTATGACGTCATTCCCGGCGTCGTCTACACCCAGCCGGAAGTCGCCTCCGTCGGCAAGACAGAGGAAGAGCTGAAGAGCGCCGGCATTGCCTACAAGGTCGGCAAGTTCCCCTTCACCGCCAATGGTCGCGCCCGCGCGATGCAGGCCGTCGACGGCTTCGTGAAGATCCTTGCGGACAAAGAGACGGATCGCGTTCTCGGCGGCCACATCATCGGCTTCGGCGCTGGCGAAATGATCCACGAAATCGCCGTCCTCATGGAATTCGGCGGCTCCTCGGAAGATCTCGGCCGCACCTGCCACGCCCACCCGACCATGTCGGAAGCCGTCAAGGAAGCCGCCCTTGCCACCTTCTTCAAGCCGATCCATATGTAAGAAACGGCCTGCGGCAATCTGCCGATTGCCATGCAGCACGAGACGAAGAATATGAGCGGTACCTTCTGAAAGGATACCGCTCATGCGTCCCCAAGAGAAATCTGTTGTCTTGCCTCATGGAGCCCTGCCGAACGCAGATTGGGCAGACTGCTGGGAAATCAACGATGCAATTGCGTTTCTGACAGCATTCGAGGCCGCGGAAATTGCCTTGATGCAATCACCGCTGTGGGTCCGTGCGCTGATGAAGGCGAGGGATATCGTGGTTAGTCCCCTCGGCCTTAAGACCTCAAGGAGTTTTTCCGACGAGCGAAAGATCGGTCTCTTTCCGATCCTCTCCGAGACCCGTGACCAGATTGTCCTCGGCTTTGACGATCGTCATCTCGATTTCAGAATCATCGTAGACGTAGCGGCGATTGATGACGTGCGGCAGTGTGTCCGGATAACGACGCTCGTCCATCGCAAAATTTTCTTCGGCAAACTCTACCTCGCTGCCATCGAGCCATTTCACCGGCTCATCGTCGCAAGTGCGCTGGGACGCTTCCACCGCCTTCCAAGATAACTTCGATGGGCCGCTTGGGCCTCTTTAAGACGAGGTAGAGGCGAAGGCATTGGATGTCCGCCTTACAACAGACATCCGTTGTCTCTCGATCTCAAACGCTGAGGCAGAGATACTTCACCTCGATATAGTCCTCGATCCCGTACTTGGAGCCTTCCCGGCCCTGCCCGGATTGCTTGATGCCGCCGAAGGGGGCGACTTCGGTGGAGATCAGGCCGGTGTTGATGCCGACCATGCCGTATTCGAGTTCCTCCGCCACGCGGAAGATCTTGGAGATGTCGCGGGCGTAGAAATAGGCGGCAAGGCCGAATTCCGTGTCATTGGCCATCGCGATCACGTCTTCTTCCGTCTCGAAGCGGAAGAGCGGGGCGACGGGGCCGAAGGTCTCCTCGCGTGCGAGCTTCATGTCGGGCGTAACACCGGTCAGGATCGTCGGCTGGAAGAAAAGATCGCCCTTGTCCGTCGCCCGCGCACCGCCCACCGCGATCTCGGCACCCTTGGAGACCGCGTCGGCAATGTGATCCTCGACCTTGGCCAGAGCCTTGTCCGAGATCAGCGGCCCTGCACTGACATCCGGCTCGAACCCACCGCCGACCTTGATGGCGCGTACCTTCGCGGCAAGCTTTTCGGCAAAAGCGTCGTAGACGCTCGACTGCACATAGAGACGGTTGGCGCAGACGCAGGTCTGTCCGTTGTTCCGGTACTTCGACACCATCGCGCCTTCGACCGCCGCATCGAGATCGGCGTCCTCGAACACGATGAAGGGCGCGTTTCCGCCGAGCTCAAGCCCGAGCTTCATCACCTGTCCGGCAGACTGCCGGAAGAGGATCTTGCCGACATTCGTGGAGCCGGTGAAGGTCAGCTTGCGCACCTTGTCGCTCTCGCACATCTCAAGCCCGACGGCTGCGGAGTCCGTCGACAGGATGACGCTGAAGAGCCCTGCTGGAAGGCCCGCCCGCTCGGCAAGGATCGCAAGCGCCAGAGCGGACAGCGGCGTCTCGGCCGCAGGCTTCGACACGATGGCGCAGCCGGCCGCCAGCGCCGGCGCCACCTTGCGGGCGAGCATTGCATTCGGGAAGTTCCACGGCGTGATGGCGGCGACGACACCGATCGGCTGCTTGACGACGATGATGCGCTTGTCCGGCTGATGCCCAGGGATCGTGTCGCCATAGACGCGCTTTGCTTCCTCGCCGAACCATTCGACATAGGAAGCGCCATAGAGCACCTCGCCTTTCGCCTCGGCGAGCGGCTTGCCCATCTCGGTCGTAAGGATGACCGCAAGGTCGTCAGCGTTCTCAACAAGAAGGTCATATAGCCGGCGAAGGATCTGCGCCCGCTCCTTGCCGGTCTTGCGGGCCCAGGCCTTCCGCGCCTTGTGCGCAGCGGCGATGGCCTGCACCGTCTCGGTGCGTCCCATGTCGGGAAGGGTCGCGACATGTTTACCGGTTGCCGGGTCAGACACATCGAAGGTCTTGCCGTCGGCGGATGCCGCCACCCAGTCGGCGCCGATCAGCGCCTTGTCGGTCGCAAGGCTCGGGTCTTTCAGCTTGGCGAGAAGGTCCGGTGATAGGCTCATTGTCAGTCTCCCTTGACGCAGTCGCGCAGCGTGTCCTCGAGGATATCGAGCGCTTCGGTGAAGATATGATCCTGGATCGTGATCGGCGAGAGGAAACGGATGACATTTCCATAAACACCGCAGGTGAGCAGGATCAGCCCCTTCTCCAGCGCCCGTTGCCGAACCCTGTTCGTGAAATCGGCATCCGGCGTCGTGGTGCCCGGCAGATTGAATTCCACTGCATTCATGAAGCCCGGTCCCCTGATATCGACGATCTGGGGCACGAAATCCTTGAACGACTGCAGCCGCTGCTTCAGCCGGGCGCCCAGCTGTCCGGCGCGGGCGCAGAGATCTTCGTCATCGATGACGTCAAGCACGGCAAGGCCGGCTGCAATCCCGATCGGGTTGCCGCCATAGGTCCCGCCGAGGCCGCCCGGGCCCGGTGCGTCCATGACGTCGGCACGCCCGGTCACGGCTGCGATCGGAAACCCGCCGCCCAGCCCCTTGGCCATGGTCGTGATATCGGCCACGACAGGATAATGCTCCATGGCGAACATGCGCCCGGTTCGTGCAAAACCGGTCTGAACCTCATCGGCGATCAGCAGGATGCCATGCCGGTCGGCGATCTCGCGCAGTGCGATCATCAGGGCCTTCGGCACCTCGTAGAAACCGCCCTCGCCCTGCACCGGCTCGATGATGAAGGCCGCCACCCGCGCCGGATCGACGTCGGCCTTGAACAGGCGGTCGAGCACCGCCAGCGACGCATCGACCGTCATGCCATGCAGTTCAGCCGGAAAGGGAACATGAAAGACCTCCGGCATCATCGCACCGAATCCGGCTTTGTAGGGTGCCACCTTGCCGGTCAGCGCCATGCCCATGAAGGTCCGCCCGTGGAAGCCGCCTGAGAAGGCGATGACGGCGGAGCGCTTCGTCGCTGCCCGCGCGATCTTTACGGCATTTTCCACCGCTTCGGCACCCGTGGTCACGAAAACCGTCTTCTTCTCGAAGTCACCGGGCACGTGCGCATTCAGCCGCTCTGCGAGACGGACGTAGTTCTCGTAGGGCACCACCTGATGGCAGGTGTGGGTGAAGCGGTCGAGCTGGTCCTTCACGGCAGCGATCACGCGGGGGTGACGATGCCCTGTGTTGACGACGGCGATACCGGCGGCGAAGTCGATATAGCGCTTCCCCTCGATATCCCAGATTTCCGCATTTTCCGCCCGCTCGGCATAGACCTGCGTGGTCACGCCGACGCCGCGCGATATGGCAGCGCCGCGACGTTCGGCGACATCGAGATTCAACATGGCATCATCCCCTTAGAAACAGGCGCCTTCGCCCCCGAACGATCTCGGAAGAAATTACCTATATTTTTTCTGTAGAGTTTGCAATCCTGTTTCAAGCGGCTATGAGAGGCCTCACACGCATTTCAGGCCGACCGGTATGGACGACATTCGCTTCAAGATCACGGAAGCCGCCCGCATGGCCGGGGTGTCCGCCTCGACTCTGCGTCTCTGGGAAAGCCAGGGGCTGATCGAACCCTTGCGGTCCCCGACAGGTCAGCGCCTGTTCGACCAGGCGCTCATGGACCGGCTGAAAACCATCGGCTGGCTACGCACGGAGAAAGGCCTCAATCCGGCTGCCATCCGCGAGGTTCTGAAGGACGACAACGATCCCTCTCTATCAGCGGAGGCACAAGCCACACCGGCCGAGGGCGACATGGCACCCGCCATCGGTGCGAAAATCCGTCATCTCCGGCGTCAGGCCGGACGGACGCTGCAGAGCGTCGCGGACGAGACCGGCATTGCCCCGTCCCTCCTCTCCTCTTTCGAGCGGATCTCTCAGGGTCTGTCCCTGCCCGCACTGCATGCGCTGGCGGCCTGCTTCGGAACGACGCTGGCGGCGCTCTCCGGCCAGGAAGGTGGAGAGCACCGCCAATCGCTCGTGCGCGCCGGGCAGTGGTCCGCCTGGCCTGCGACCGCCTCCGGCGTCACCATCCAGCCGCTCGCCGAAGGCCGGCACCAGATGGAATGCCATCGCTTCGTCCTCGCCCCCGGCGCCTCCAGCGAGGGCGCCTACCGGCATGACGGCGAGGAGTTCATGCATATCCTTCAGGGCCGGATGCAGATCGTGCTCGACGGCGACCAGTTCTTCGATCTTGCCGCCGGCGACAGCTTCACTTTCGAGAGCACCCGCTTCCACGCATGGCGCAACCTGCACGAGGCCGAAACCGTGCTCATCTGGATCAATACGCCCGCGACCTTCTGATAATCCTTCGAAGCTATCCGAGCACCTTCACGACGGTGCCTTTTCGGGCGAAAGCGAGGATCCGGCGCATGGCCGGTAGGCTGACGGCGACGCAGCCTTCCGTCGGCTGGTAGCCGGGCCGGATGAGGTGAAAGAAGATCGCCGAGCCGCCATTGCGCCTGCGCACCCGCATGTTCCAGTCCATGACGAGGCAGACGTCGTAAAGCCCGTCGCTGCGCATCATCCTCTCGTGGCGGCCGGCAAAAGGGGCCGCGACCGGCCGGTTGTAGCTCGCGTGATCCGGGGCATCGCACCACAGCATGTCGGGCCGTGTCCGCTTGAGGGAGAGGCGCGTGGCAGGCGGTACGATCCGGTCGGCCCTGACATAGCCGCCCACAAGCGGCATGGCGGCAATCGGCGTGGCGCCATCACCCTCGCGCTTGCGCGCTGTGATGCCGCCCCGCCCGATCGCCGCCTGCTCCGTCCGTCCGCCAAAGGAGACCAGCGCACGGCAGCGCCTTCCCGGTGCGGCCCGCACGGTGATGGTACCGGGGGTAGAACGTGGTTTTGAAGGGATCTTGCGCATGGAGGCTCACAGGAAAGTGCATGGGTCGTGATGGTGCGGTGCCATCATGCCATGTTAGCAAGGTTTCGTCAGCGAAAGGCCGCGATGCATTCGTGAACGTGTATTTTTGCCAGACACCCTCTCGCAGGTAACGTCGGGAGCGCCTATCTTCGGCGTTCCGGCAAGGGCCTCCCGGTCTGTACCGACCTTGGCAAGTGCTTGCCAAGGTCGATGCGAGAGCTAATTTACCCGAGGCGCCCAGGAGGAAATCCACCATGTCATCCCGTACCATTCTGCTCGTCGACGATGATGACGTCTTGCGCCAGACGCTGGTCGAGCAACTGTCGCTCTACGAAGAATTCGTCATTCTGCAGGAGGCGACGGCAAGCAAGGGCGTGCAGGCGGCACGTACCGGCACGGTGTCTCTCCTGATCATGGATGTCGGCCTGCCGGATATGGACGGACGCGAGGCCGTGAAGCTCCTGCGGAAAGGCGGCTTCAAGGCGCCGATCATCATGCTCACGGGCCATGATACGGATTCCGACACGATTCTGGGGCTCGAAGCGGGCGCCAATGACTATGTCACCAAGCCGTTCCGCTTTGCCGTTCTGCTGGCCCGTATCCGCGCCCAGCTGCGCCAGCACGAGCAGAGCGAGGATGCCACCTTCACCGTGGGACCTTACACGTTCAAGCCCAGCCAGAAGCTGCTGACGCTCGAAAACGGGCAGAAGATCCGCTTGACGGAGAAGGAAGCGGCCATCATCCGCTATCTCTACCGCGCCGATCAGAAGGTGGTGACGCGCGATGTGCTGCTGGAGGAAGTCTGGGGCTACAATTCCGGCGTCACCACGCACACGCTGGAAACGCACGTCTATCGTCTCCGCCAGAAAATCGAGCGCGACCCTTCCAATGCCGAGATTTTGGTGACAGAAAATGGCGGCTACAAGATCGTCCCATAAGGCCGGCTGACGATCGGCCGTCCCCTTGCGGACGGCAAAGGATCGGAGAGCCCCTTGGCGCTGAACGACGATATCGCCCTTCTCTCGATCGTGCCGCTGTTTGCGGATATCGACGACGAAAAGCTCCGCCTCATCGCATTCGGTGCAGAGCGCAGACGGCTGGTGCGTGGCCAGCAGCTGTTTCGCGAAGGTGCGCCGGCTGATTGCGCTTATGCGGTTGCGGCCGGGCGGCTGGCGCTCACGCGGGCGACAGCCAGCGGTGGTATCGAGACCATTGCGACCGTCGGCCGCGGCACGCTTCTTTCCGAACTCGCCATGATCTCGCTGGTGGAACGCAAGTTCACCGCAACGGCAGAGGTCGAGACCGAAGTCATCCGCATCACCCGGCCGCTTTTCCACCGCATGCTGGAGGAATATCCCGACGTCGCCGCCCTCGTTGACAAGCGCATCCGCGACAACCTCGAGGCCATGATCCGCCGCGTCGGCAAGCTCGCCCCGCGCTTCCTCTAATACGAACTGTCAGAGGTCGAAGGTCGCGATCACCGGCACGTGGTCGGACGGACGCTCCCACCCGCGGGCTTCCTTGACGATATCGACCTGCCGAAGATGCGCAGAGAGATCGGCGGACGACCAGATGTGGTCGAGGCGACGCCCGCGGTCTGCCGCCTGCCAGTCCTTGGCGCGGTAGCTCCACCAGGTATAGAGCTTTTCCGGCGACGGCGTGTGCTGGCGCATGAGATCCACCCAGGCCCCGCCTGTCATGATCGCCGTCAGCCCTTCGGTCTCGATCGGCGTGTGGCTGACGATCTTCAGCAGCTGCTTGTGCGACCACACATCGTGCTCCAGCGGCGCCACGTTGAGATCGCCGACGAGGATCGAGGACACCCCGGCTTCCGCCTCCGCATGCAACAGTTTCATTTCTTCGAGAAAATCGAGCTTGTGGCCGAACTTCTTGTTGATGGTCCGGTCTGGCTCGTCACCCCCGGCCGGAACGTAGAAATTGTGCAACCGGATGCGCTTGGTCCCATGCGAAAAGACGACCGAGAGATGCCGCGCATCGCCGACGCCGCAATAGTCGCGCCGGTCCACAAGTTCCGTCAGCGGCAGGCGAGAGAGCGTGGCCACACCGTGATAGCCCTTCTGGCCGTGCATCGCCATGTGCCCGTAGCCCAGTGCCTCGAAAGCCTTCACCGGGAAGAGATCGTTCGGGCACTTGGTCTCCTGCAGGCACAGGATGTCGGGCTGAAAGCGCACGAGGAAATCCGAGACCAGCGGCATGCGCAGGCGAACGGAGTTGATGTTCCAGGTTGCGATCGACAATGTCATGATGTGCCTTCCGGAATGCAAAAAAGGTCCCGCCGGGACGGGACCTTTAAGCAATTTTGAGAGCACGCGACAAGCGTGGGCTGAAAGTCTACTTGCGGATCTCGTCATAGGGGATGCGGAAGACGGCATCGTCCATCGGCATGCCGGTCTTGACGTTGAAGATCATCACGGACGTGTCCTTCTTCTGCGGATCGGTGATCGTCCACTGGCGAAGGTCGTAGGTCTTCGGATCGAACATCATGGTAATGGTGCTGTCCCCGAAGATGGAGCGGTCGCCGAGCACGATGGTGATCAGGTCCGTCTCCTCCTTCACGTCGCGCACCGTCTTGCCGGAGAGGTCGATGGAATTGGAGAGAAGCAGGTTCAGCGGCGTCTTCGACAGGGGATAGATATCCCAGGTCTTGAGCTTCTGGTTACCGATGACGACCGACTTGCCGTCGGCGATGACACGCATCGGCGATGGCGCCTCATAGTTGAAGCGGATGCGGCCCGGGCGGCTGATGAAGAACTTTCCGCCCGTCTGCTCGCCACGCGGGCCGAACTGCACGAATTCGCCGCTCATGGTCTTCACGGATGCGAAATGATCGGCGATCTTCTGGGCCGTCGCGGTCGATTGGGCAGCCGCCGGATCGAGCGGCAGTCCTGTCATCGCCAGCACGCCGAAAACCGCCACGCCTGCCACAAAGGTGCGCCGCGACAGGAGCGACCGATCCGCCTGTCCAGTTCTGTCGGTCGTTCGTGTCTCTGTCATGGGAAACTCCTGTTCAATCTGTGCGTGATGTGGCGCGCAACTGCGGCACCTTCAAGACCTCGCCGGACAAGACCTAACCGAGGCAAGACGTGCAGGCCGCTCGCGAGCCTCGTCACCACCAAATGGGGCGGAGATGTCAGCCTCGCCCAGAGGCCAGGACCGGGCGCCGTCAGCGTCCGGTGATCTCGTCTTCCGTCGGCACCAGGATCTCGCGCTTGCCAGCGTGGTTGGCCGCACTGATGATGCCTTCCTTCTCCATGCGCTCGATCAGCGAGGCCGCCCTGTTATAGCCGATGCCGAGGCGGCGCTGGACATAGGAGGTCGAGGCCTTTCCGTCCCGCAGAACGATTGCTACCGCCTGATCATAGGGGTCATCGGATTCCGCAAGATTGCCGGTGCCGGCCGGGCCGCCGCCGCTGCCGCCCTCATCGTCCTCGCCGTCATCCTCGGTGATCGCATCGAGATAATCCGGCGCGCCTTGCGTCTTCAGGTAGGAGACGATCTGCTCGACCTCGTTGTCCGACACGAACGGCCCATGGACACGCTGAATGCGCCCGCCCCCGGCCATGTAGAGCATGTCGCCCTGACCGAGCAGCTGTTCGGCACCCTGCTCTCCAAGAATGGTACGGCTGTCGATCTTCGACGTGACCTGGAAGGAAATGCGCGTCGGGAAGTTCGCCTTGATCGTGCCGGTGATGACATCGACGGACGGACGCTGCGTCGCCATGATCACATGGATGCCGGCCGCACGCGCCATCTGGGCAAGCCGCTGCACGGCCCCTTCGATGTCCTTGCCGGCCACCATCATCAGGTCGGCCATTTCGTCGATGATCACGACGATATAGGGCATCGGCTGAAGGTCGAATTCTTCCGTCTCGTAGGTCGCCTCGCCGGTCTGGCGGTCGAACCCGGTCTGCACGGTGCGGCTGATCGCCTCGCCCTTCTCCAGCGCCTGCTCGACGCGGGAATTGAAGCCGTCGATGTTGCGCACACCGATCTTCGACATCTTCTTGTAGCGCTCTTCCATCTCGCGCACCGTCCATTTCAGCGCCACCACGGCCTTCTTCGGATCGGTCACCACGGGCGAGAGCAGATGCGGGATACCGTCATAAACGGAGAGTTCGAGCATCTTCGGGTCGATCATGATCAGCCGGCACTGGTCTGGCGTCATGCGATAGAGGATCGACAGGATCATCGTGTTGATCGCGACCGATTTACCCGAGCCGGTCGTACCGGCGACGAGCAGATGCGGCATCTTGGCGATATCGGTGATGACGGGCTCGCCGCCGATCGTCTTGCCGAGCGCCATGGCAAGCTTTGCCTTGCTCCCTTCGAAGTCTCTGGAGCCGATGAGTTCGCGCAGATACACCGTCTCGCGGCGCTGGTTCGGCAGTTCGATGCCGATGGCGTTGCGGCCGGGCACGACGGCGACGCGGGCAGCGATCGCACTCATGGAGCGGGCGATATCGTCGGCAAGGCCGATGACGCGGGAGGACTTGATGCCGGGCGCCGGCTCCAGCTCGTAAAGCGTGACGACGGGGCCAGGGCGGACATGGATGATCTCACCCTTCACGCCGAAGTCTTCGAGCACGCCTTCCAGCATGCGGGCGTTCTGCTCCAGCGCATCGGCCGACAGCGTCGCATCGCGCACGACATTCTTCGGCTCGCTCAGGAACTCCAGCGGCGGCAGGGTAAAGGTGCCGTTGCCACTGCCCCGGCGCTCGAACGCGGCTTCCGGAGCGCGCGGCCGCGGCTGCGCGGCAACCACACGGCCGGGAACGGGCGCACGACGGGCCGGCGGCGCGAACGGCGCGTCGGCATCGCCCGAGAGAAGCCCCGACGGAAGCATATCGGCGTCGTCGGCATCGTCCTCGTCATCGGAATCATCCATATCGAAGCCGGGATCGATGGCGGGTGCGCCACGGCGCGCCGCGGCGGGACCATCCATCGAGGGCTCGACGCGTATGGCGGATTTGCGCCGCACCGGCTCGTTCAGCGTGCCGAATTCGTCATCGTTGAAATCATACGGCTCATCGAAATCGCGCTCGGGCGCAGGCTTGCGGCGGGCAAGACCGAAAAGGCGGCGGAAACGGGCCTGCGTCGTATAGCGCATATGTGTGAAGGCGCCGGCGAGGAACATGACGAACCCGCCGCCCGTCTCGTCGTCCTCGATTTCGTCGCGCACGGTCTTCGCCTTGCTGGGCGTAATCACCGGCGCTTCCTCCTCATCAGGATCGGCCACGCCGAAGAGACCGGCGGCGTAGACGAGGAAGACCGTCGCGGGAATGGCGATGATCGAACCGAGCACGGTGGCGAAGGTGCCGGTCGGATATTCCCCGGTGATCAGCGCGGGCAGGCGCAGGATCATGTCGCCGAACACGCCGCCAAGGCCGTTGGGTAGTGGCCAGGTGACCGGCGCCGGCACGCAGGAGAGCGCCGCTGCCGCCAGCACCGAGCCAATGAACCAGCAGGCGCCGCGCTTTATGACCTTGTCGAACGGCTTGTTGCCAATCAGGACCAGCGCCCAGGCCAGAACGGGCAACAGAGCCACGACGCTGCCGATCCCGAAAAACTGCATCATGCCGTCGGCAAAGGCCGCGCCGCCCGTACCGAGAATATTGGTCGGGGGATTGGACGTGGCGTAGGAGAAGCTGGGGTCGGCGACGTTCCACGTGGAAAGGGCTGCGACCGCAGCCATCAGCAGCGCGAACAGCGCGTACCCGGCAAGCGCCACCGACTGGCGCCACACGAAGGCCGACAGCACGAACCTGTCGGACCGGGTGTCGAATGTCGCCTGATTGCTTCTTGCCATGGAAAATCTGCCTGTCCTGATCGCTTAAAGCGCCCTGATCGTCCGAAACGCCCGATCGTCTGAAAGAAAAGGCGCCCCAGCCCGCAGGGTAGGCAGAGAGAGTTAAGGCTCGATTAACCATGCCCGCCTGAACGGCAAGGACCGGAAAAAATCGACGTCTGAGTCATGCTGGCGCTACAGAACGGCCTGATCGCCGATGCCAAGTGCCCGCTGGGCATCCCGCACCCGCTCCGGCGCATCTGCCAGCTTGTAGCCGGCCTCGATCAGCCGCGTCGTATGGATCTTGTTGTAGATGAACGCCCAGATGATTCCGACGATGAACCAGCCGAGACCGACGCCGATGAAGCCGGCGATCATACCCACAACGATCATGCCGAGCCCTATCCCGACGTCACCCCGTAGCAGCGCCGGAATGCCGCCGAAGAAGAGACTGGTCCAGCTGAAGCCGAAATAGCCGATCTTCGTCAGACCGGTGCCAGGATGTTGAAGGCGGATCGCAGTGGCCATGATGTCCTCTTTAGGAAAACCGGAAGTTCAGAAGATTGAAGGACGATGTCAATCCGCAAACGGCGCGGGCTTGAGCGCCAACCGTGGTGGAGGCGTGTCAGAGAACGAAAGACAGGCCGGAAGAAGACCGGAAACGACGCAGCAGAGTGGCCCTGGAGAATGCGAAAGCCCGGCAAGTGATTGCCGGGCCTGAAGAACGTTTGCCTGAGGATGATAGAGGAGATCAGCTTGCGGCCGATCTCCTCTAAAAAGCGCTTACGAGTGGTAGGCAGCTTCGCCATGGCTTGCGAGGTCGAGACCTTCGCGTTCGGCTTCGACCGGGACGCGCAGGCCGACGATGACGTCCACGACCTTGTAGAGGATCGCCGAGCCGATGCCCGACCACAGGACCGTAACGATGACGCCCTTCAGCTGAGCCCAGACCTGCGTTGCCGTGCCGGCATAGGAGGCTGCGAAATCGGCCGTCGAGTAATCGACAATGCCGGCGCCGCCAAGCGCGGGATTGACGAACACACCGGTGAGCAACGCACCGACGATGCCGCCGACGCAGTGAACGCCGAACACGTCAGCCGTGTCGTCATAGCCGAACTTGTTCTTCACCGTGGAGACGAAGAAGTAGCAGAGCGGGGAGACGATGAGACCCATGACGATCGCGCCCATCGGGCCGACGAAGCCGGCGGCAGGCGTGATGACGACGAGGCCGGCGACGGCACCCGAAGCGGCACCGAGCATGGAGGCCTTGCCACGCGTGAAGGTTTCCAGGATCGACCAGGAGATGATCGCGGCAGCCGTCGCGACAAAGGTGTTGATCATGGCGAGAACGGCATAGGCGTTGGCTTCGAGGTTGGAGCCGGCATTGAAGCCGAACCAGCCGACCCAGAGCAGCGAGGCGCCGATCATGGTCATGGTCATGGAGTGCGGAGCCATCATGTCCTTGCCGTAGCCTGTGCGCTTGCCGACCATGAGTGCGCCGACCAGACCGGCGATACCGGCATTGATGTGAACTACGGTGCCGCCTGCGAAGTCGATCGCGCCGAAGCCGAAGATGAGGCCGGTCGGGCCGTCGTAGGCGCTCGGGCCGCCCCAGAACCAGACCATGTGGGCCATCGGGAAGTAGACGAAGGTCAGCCACAGGATGGTGAAGAGGATGACGGCCGAGAACTTGATGCGTTCGGCGAAGGCACCGATGATCAGGCCGGGCGTAATGGCCGCGAACGTCATCTGGAAGCAGACGAAGACAAGTTCGGGAATGGCCACGCCCTTGGAGAAGCTTTCCGACAGCGTCGTGACATCGACGCCCGACAGGAACATCTTGGAGAAGCCGCCGATGAAGCTGTTCAGCGAACCACCGTCGGTAAAGGCGAGCGAGTAGCCATAGGTAACCCAGACGATCATGGCGACGGCCGCGACCATCATCACCTGCATCAGGACGGACAGCATGTTCTTGGTGCGCATCAGGCCGCCGTAGAACAGTGCCAGCCCCGGCACCGTCATCAGAAGCACGAGGATGGTGGACAGAAGCATCCAGGTCGTATCGCCCTTGTCGACCGTCATGGCCGGTGCAGCGGCAGCAGCCGTTTCGGCGACGGCCGGGGCCGCGGTATCCTGTGCGAATGCGACAACCGGCGCCAGGAAGGCGGCCGTTGCGGCGCCGAAGCGTCCGAGGGTTGTCGAGAATGTGTGAGATGTCATGTGAAGAAAGCTCCCTCTAACAGCCGTTGCTTACAGCGCTTCTGAATCGGTTTCGCCGGTACGAATGCGCACCGCATGGTCAATGGAGTAGACGAAGATCTTGCCGTCGCCGATCTGGCCGGTCTTGGCGGAAGACGCGATCGCTTCGACGGCCTTGTCCACGATCTCGGAAGCGACGGCGATTTCGATCTTGAGCTTCGGCAGGAAGCTGACGGCGTATTCGGTGCCGCGGTAGATTTCGGTATGCCCCTTCTGGCGGCCGTAGCCCTTCACTTCCGTGACGGTCAGGCCCTGAATTCCAACGGCGGTGAGCGCTTCGCGAACCTCATCGAGCTTGAACGGCTTGATAATGGCCATCACAATTTTCATCTGGTTTCCCATCCTTGTTCATCTGCGGCTCACGTGCCGTCTGTGCATGCCGATGAGCCTTGTTTCCCCAACGACCGCCAAGTTCTATTCAAGGCGCGTGCCAGTTCCGCGTCGTCGTGAAAAATAGATGAAATGACACGAAATCACCGCATTCACCGAGGGACAGCCGATGAAACGTTAAATATTCGCCAGATTTTCCGTCTAAAAATTGTGCAAATTTAAAAAATTGCTCACAGATTAGTCATTTGCCTTTTTCCGAATCAGTCCCTCCTGAGCGACGGATGCGATCAGGTTTCCCGAACGGTCGAACAGACTGCCACGGTTCATGCCGCGCGCGCCGCTCGTACTGGGGCTGTCCTGCGTGTAGAGGAGCCAGTCGTCGAGCCTCACCGGGCGATGGAACCACATGGCATGATCGAGGCTCGCCACCTGCAGACTGCGGTCGAAGATCGAGGTGCCATGAGCGCGCAGCGACGTGTCGAGCAGCGTCATGTCGGAGAGATAGGCAAGCACCGCTGCTTGCATCGGCCGGTTGTCAGGCACGGCTCCCGTCGCCTTGACCCAGACATGCTGGACCGGCTCCTGACGCTCGCGCGAGAAATAGTGCTTCAGCGACACCGGACGGATCTCGATCGGGCGCGGCTGCTCCCAGTAGCGACGGATCGCCCCCGGGGCGTTCGCCAGAAACATCGCCTTCATCTCGGCTTCGCCCATCAGCTCTTCCGGCTGTGGGACCGATGGCGGTGACACGTGATGTTCGAGCCCGCCTTCCTCCACCTGGAAGGAGGCCGACAGCGCGAAGATCGCCGCGCCATGCTGGATCGCCACCACACGCCGCGTGGTGAAGCTGCCGCCGTCGCGGATCCGGTCGACCTCGTAGATGATCGGGACAGCCGGATCGCCCGGCCGCATGAAATAGGCATGCAGCGAATGCACGAAGCGGTCCGCCGTCACCGTACGTTGCGCAGCCACCAGCGCCTGCCCGATCACCTGCCCGCCGAACACGCGTTGCCAGCCCACCTGCGGCGACACGCCGCGGAAAAGGTTTTCCTCCAGCGTTTCCAGATCGAGCGTCTGCAGGAGAACGTCCATCGCCGTTTCCGTCGCGGCGGCCTCGGACAAGGCAGGTTCGGGCAGGGCATCATTGGACATTGCGCGATCTCCGGCGGTAGGAAGCATGACGTCGATGATCTATATAGGGCGCAAGCACAAGAGCGAAGGACGAGACGGATGATCGATCTATTGGTGGCAGGCGGCGGATATGTCGGGCTCTCGCTGGCGGTTGCGGTCAAGACGGCGGCGCCACACCTCTCGGTGACGCTCATCGACGGCGCCCCGGACGGTGCCTGGCGCGGTGACGAGCGGGCCTCCGCCATCGCCGCCGCGGCCTCCTCGATGCTCGACGTCTTGGGTATATGGCAGACCATCGCGCCGGAGGCCGAGCCGATCCGCCGCATGGTCATCACGGACTCCAAGACCGCCGATCCCGTGCGCCCCGTGTTCCTGACCTTCGAGGGTGAGCCGGACGCGGATCGCCCCTTCGCGCACATGGTCCCGAATGTCGCATTGGTTGGCGCCCTGCGCGAGAAGGCGGCGAGCCTCGGCATCGATATCCGTCCGTCGACCACCGCGAGCGGCTTTACCGCCGACGATCACGCGGTTCGGCTGAAGCTTGCCGATGGGAGCGAGATCGAGGCCCGCCTGCTGGTCGCCTGTGACGGTGTGCGCTCCAGGCTGCGCGACGCGGCCGGCATCAAGACGGTGAATTTCGACTATGCCCAGTCCGGCATCGTCACCACGGTCGAGCACGAGCGGCCGCATGACGGCACCGCCGAGGAGCACTTCCTGCCGGCAGGCCCGTTCGCCACGCTGCCTCTCAAAGGCAATCGCTCGTCGCTCGTCTGGACCGAGCGGACGGAGGACGCGAACCGCCTGATCGAAAGCGACGATCTCGTCTTCGAGGCCGAACTCGAACGTCGCTTCGGCTACAAGCTCGGAGCCCTGAAAGTGGTCGGCGGCCGCCGCGCCTTTCCGCTCGGCCTGACGCTTGCCCGCGCCTTCGTCGCCAACCGCTTCGCGCTGGCCGGCGACTCCGCTCATGGCATCCACCCCATTTCCGGGCAAGGCCTCAATCTCGGATTCAAGGATGTCGCCGCGCTGGCCGAAACCATCGTCGATGCAGACCGCCTCGGCCTCGACATCGGCTCGCTCGCCGTCCTTGAGCGCTACCAGACCTGGCGCCGTTTCGACACGTTCCGTATGGGCGTGACGACGGATGTGCTGAACCGACTGTTCTCGAACGACATCATGCCCGTGCGCATGATGCGCGACCTTGGACTTGGCATTGTGGATCGCCTGACACCGCTGAAGTCTTTCTTCATCCGTCAGGCGGGTGCCGCTGCGAGCAGCGATCCGAAGCTGCTGACAGGCAGGGCAATCTAGATCGGACGCATCAGTCCTCGATCTTGCGCGCCTCGGAGATCAGCATGATGGGAATGCCGTCGCGAATGGGATAGGCGAGACGCGCCTTTTCCGAGATGAGTTCGTTTTCCGCCGCATGATAGCTCAGCCGGCCCTTGGTGAGCGGGCAGACGAGAAGCTCAAGCAGCTTCGGATCGACGCGGCGGGTCCTCTCGTCCATCTCAACGCCTATTGCAGCATGGTTTCGATGTCGCCAAACGTCTTCGCCAGAACGATCTCGGTGATAGCGATCAACGTATCGGCGCGCGTCTTCAGGTCCGGTGCCTCCAGCAGCGCCTGCTTCTCGGCCGGGCCATAAGGCAGCATCATGGCCATGGAGTTGACCAGCGTCGTGTTGCCGGCACGCTCCACGCTCTCCCAGTCGGCTTCCAGCTTGTTGGTGTCGAGATAGGCCTTGAAGGCGGCAAGCAGCGCTTCGCGGTCGACCTGCGCCTCATCCTCGGATTCGGTGAGATCGCCGGCAAAGGGCGTGATCTTGAAGGTTCGGTAGCCCTTCACCGGATGCATTTCGTCAAACAGGCGGAAGCGGCAAATGCCGGTGAGCGACGTGATGTAGCGCCCGTCCTCCATTTCGGCAAACGACGTGATGCGACCGACGCAGCCGACCTGACAAAGCGCCTGACTATCCTCGCTATGATCGGTCAGCGAGGGCTGCACCATGCCGATCAGCCGGTTGCCACACAGTGCGTCGTCGAACATGGCGAGATAGCGCGGCTCGAAAATGTTGAGCGGCAGCTGCGAGCCCGGCAGCAACAGAACGCCGGTCAGCGGAAACACCGGAATGACATCCGGAATATCCCGTGGCTTCAGGTAACGTGCATTTCCGACCTGCATCTCAGGCAAACTCCGCCGTATCTCGGGCAACGGGCCGATCATCGGCCCGTCCGCCTCGCATTATGGGATGAGATGGTGCGCTTGCCGGAAATCTCAAGCGGGAAACATGCTTTCCCGGACGCGGCATTTTGAACCGGAAGAAACGCCTCCGGGACGAAAAAGTTCAGGAGAACAGGATAGCCGACATCTTGCGACGTGCAGACAGCGTTGCCGGATCGGCAGGACCCCAGACCTCGAAGAACTCGACCAGCGCCCGGCGAGCGCCATCGTCTTCAAACGCGCGGTCGCGCCGCATGATTGCCAGCAGGTGCTCGGCCGCCGCCTGGCGGTCGCCTTCGACATTGCGGATCTTGGCGAGGTTCAATCGAGCGGCATGGTCGTCGGGATTGGCAAGGAGGGCCGCTTCCAGCGCCTTGGGATCACCGAGCTTGCGGGCCTCATCGATCTGGTCGAGACGCTTGAGAAGTGCAGAGACCTGCGGATCGGTCTTCTGCTCGTCGGAGAGTTCGGAGAGGATCTCCCGTGCCTGATCGAGCGCGTCGGATGCGATCATCACTTCGGCGAGCCCGGCCCGTGCCGGCAGATTTTCCGGCTCGACCTGAAGCACGGAGGCGAAGATGCCGCCGGCATTCTGAAGATCGCCAGCGTCCAGCAGCTGCTTCGCCTCGACAAGCGCCGCCTCGATCTCGGCCGCCTGATCGTCGACCGCGGGCCCGGCAATCTTCTCGATGAAAGCCCGGATCTGGCTTTCGGGAACCGCACCCATGAAACCATCCGCCGGACGGCCATTGACGAAGGCAACCACGGCCGGGATGGACTGGATGCCGAGCTGGCCTGCAATCGACGGGTGATCGTCAATGTTCATCTTGACGAGCTTCACCCGTCCGCCCGCCTCCGTCACCACCTTCTCGATGATCGGCGTCAGCTGCTTGCACGGGCCGCACCAGGGCGCCCAGAAATCGACCAGAACCGGCAGGTCGCGGGAGGCTTCCAGCACGTCGCGCGTAAACGTCGCCGTTGTCGTGTCGGAGATGAGGGCTCCGCCGCTGGCGGGTGCAGCCGCGGCGGGCATCGCCGAACTGGGCGCGCCGCCATAGGTCGCTGTCGCACTCATCTGGCTGCCGTAGGAACCGGAATAGGGATTGTTGCCGCTCATCGAATGCTCCTTGCGGGGGCATGCGCAGCCCCGATCCTGTCCTGACCGGATGAGATCCGGCACTTGCCCTCAAAGATCGTATGTCAGGCCGTGACTTTCAAGACAAGCGGCACATGCCCGGTCGCCTCGGCAAAGCGGATGAGGTCCTTCGACGCCAGCGACGTCGTGGCGTCGTTCGTCAGCGGGTGGCAGTTGACGATGTCCTCGCGCATCAGGTCCGCATCCAGCACCAGCGTCACGGCACCGGCGTGGTCGTTGATGACGCCGAGCGCGGTCACGGCACCGGGGATGACGCCCAGATACTCCATCAGCTTCTCCGGCTTTCCGAAGGAGACCTTGCTTGCGGCACCGATCAGCGTGTGCACCGTCTTCAGGTCGACCGTCGCATGCTCCTCGACCGTCAGGAGGAAGTAATTGTCCTTCTTGTCCTTCACGAACAGGTTCTTTGTATGCCCGCCGGGGATCTCGTCGCGAAGCGAGACCGATTCGGCCACCGTGAACACCGGCGCATGCCGTTTCGTCTGGTGTGCGATCCCGAGATCATCGAGAAAGCGGAAAAGATCCTCTGCCGTCTTCGGCTGTGCATCGGTCATGTCGTGGCTCCTGTCTCTGCTGCCATGTGATTACGAAGCGCCAGTCCGCGATGCAATCGCAGAGGCGACAGTGGCCGTCTCCAGAGCGCGGCGCAAGACGACCGACCGTGCCACCGCGTGGCATGAGACATCCACCCCGTTAAAAATCCGAACACAAAAATATTTATATTCAATGGGTTAAAAGAAATTCCAGCATTTTTTCTCTACTCCCGTCATTTCCCTGTTGCATTTCCAAATCGGGTGAGCGATATAGCGCCCGTCGCCAACGAAAACGGTGACGCCACGGTCCACCGACTACCCCCGGACCTTGGTTGAAGAGCGGGTGTAGCTCAGGGGTAGAGCACAACCTTGCCAAGGTTGGGGTCGAGCGTTCGAATCGCTTCACCCGCTCCATTTTTTCCAATCACAACATGATGAAAAGTCGGCGCCTGCCAAGGTGCGCCGTTCCAGGCAGTATGCCGTTATCTGGCGCTGAATGATGCTGGCACTGACGTGCATTGCTGCGCTTCAACCTGTCTTGCCCGACACGAAGCCAGCGGCCGACGTTCTCCGGGAAGCCCACGCGATGATGATCGACAGAGCGTGAGAAACCGGAGTGCGCCCGGATGAACGCACTCCTCACCTCATCAGCTCTTCGAGAAGATATAGTCCGTTTCCTGGCGCAACGTTTCGCCGGGGCGCAGAATGGCGTTCGGGAAGCCCTCGTGGTTGACGGCGTCCGGCCAGATCTGGGTTTCCAGGCAGAAGCCTGCAAACGGGCCGTAGCTGCGGCCTTCGAGGCCCGGAACGGGCGTCTTCAGCTTGAAACCGGAATAGAACTGAACCCCGGGTTCCGTCGTGCGGACTTCCAGAGAGACGCCGGAATCGATGCTACGAACCAATGCGGCAGACCGCTTGGGGCCGCGCTCGGGCGACAGGCAGAAATTATGGTCGTAGAGCACCTTTTCGCCTTCGGTCTGGCGGCTCATGGAGGTCATCTCGCGCAGATCGAACACCGTGCCTTCGACCGAAGCAATGTTACCGGTCGGGATCTGATGCTCGTTCGTCGGCAGGTAATGATCGGCCGCGATCATGATGTCGTGACCGAGCGTGTCGGGGCGACCATCGAGATTGAAATAGGTGTGCTGGCAGAGATTGGCGATCGTCGGCGCATCCGTCGTCGCCGTATAGGTGACGCTGAGGCACCCATGTCCGGAAAGCCGGTAGGTCGCATTGATCTCGCAGGTGCCGGGATAGCCGGCGCGACCTGCGGGATCGACGATCTTCAGCGACACAGAATCTTCGGAGACATCGACGATGGTCCACAGGCGCTTGGCAATGCCGTCGCTGCCGCCATGGAGATGCGTCACGCCCTTCTCGTTCAGTTCCAGCTGGAAGTCCTCGCCGTCGATCGTAAAGCGCCCGTCACCGATGCGGTTGGCGGAGCGCCCGGGCGTTGCTCCGAAGTAGGAGGAGTGGGCGGGATAGTCGTCGAACGCCTCGAAGCCGAGCACCAGCGGCGGGGCATGCCCCTCAAGCCGCAGGTCCTGAATAACGGCGCCCCAGGACATGACGTTCGCAGTCAGCCCGCCCCCGCGGATCGTCACGCGGTGCACGGGTTCGCCCGTCTTCAGATGGCCGAAAATCTCCATTGCAGTGCTGCTCGTCAAAATATGGTCCTCGCTCTTGTCCGGTCGCAGCACCACCGGGCACCGCCGACCTCATCCTGTCCCGCGTCCATCGCGGAAAACCTGTCAGCGGCCCTTGCCGATCTCGCTCAGCTCGTAGGGCGTGGTCTGGTAGATATCGTTGATCCAGTTGCCAAACAGCAGATGCGCATGGCTGCGCCAGCGGTTCAGCGGCGGCAGATCGGGATCGTTATGCGGAAAATAATTATACGGCATCTTGATGGGAACGCCGGCATTCACGTCACGGAAATACTCGTCCGAGAGGGACGTCGAATCATATTCCACGTGGTTGAACACATAAAGACGATTGCCGGCCTTCTCATGCACGAAGCAGACGCCCATCTCGTCGGATTCCATCAGGATCTCCAGCCCCGGAACCGTCTGGATATCTTCGCGGCGCACCTCGGTCCAGCGCGACACGGGAATCTGGAAATCGTCGGAGAAGCCGCTGAGATAGACCGAAGACGGGTTGAGATTGTGGTGGCGATAGACGCCAAAGGCCTTCTCGCGAAGCGCGTGCTTCGGCACGCCATGGAAATGATAGATCGCCGCCATCGCGCCCCAGCAGATGTTGAGCGTCGAATGGACATGGCTGTGCGTCCAGTCGAAGATCTGCTGCATCTCCTCCCAGTAGGTGACCTCCTCGAAGGGCAGCAGTTCCACCGGCGCGCCGGTGATGATCAGCCCGTCGAAATGCCGCTCGCGGACATCCTCGAATGTCTCGTAGAAGGCGAGCAGGTGATCTTCCGACGTGTTCTTCGCCTTGTGGCTGCCGAGACGGATCAGCGTGAACTCGACCTGCAGCGGGGACGCGCCGACCAGGCGCGCCATCTGCACCTCGGTCTTGATCTTGTTCGGCATGAGGTTGAGAAGCCCGATCTGCAGCGGCCGGATATCCTGGCGGATGGCGGCCGTTTCGGTCATCACCCGCACACCCTCGGAGACGAGGGTTTCGAAGGCGGGCAGCGTATCGGGTATCTTGATGGGCATCGGCTTCACTCGGAATAACGACACCGGCCGAGATGGAGGGCAGCGGGCGAAACATCGTCCCACGGCCCTTTAGCGACTTGTTTAACGTGGCTGCAAGCCGGCCGGCCAAATCACCACGCCGCAAGTCATAGACCCGATGCCACCCCGAATCAAGGATGGCGCTGTGCGGCGGCCTATCCCTCCAGCTCTTCGCGCAGCATCTCCAACTCCAGCCATTCGCCTTCCATCCTCTCGATGGAGGCGCGCAGCTTTTCAAGCTCGGCGGCAAGCGCTGCAAAGCGGTCCGGATTCTTGGTGAAGAGCTTCGGGTCGGCCATCTCGGCCTCGCGTTTGGCGATCTCGCCTTGCGCCTTCTCCATCTCCTTCGGCAGGTTCTCCAGCGCGAACTTCTGCTTGAAGGAGAGCTTCCCCTTGGCCGGCTTGCCGGAAGCGCCCTGCCCCGACGTTTGTGCAGCACCGGTCTGACGAGCCTTTTCCGCCTTCTCGGCCCGCTTGCGCTCGTCCGCCACGCCCTTGCGCTGGACCATCATGTCGGAATAGCCGCCGGCATATTCGATCCAGCGGCCATCCGGCGCTTCCGGATCGGCCGGCGCGATGGTGGAGGTCACCGTACGGTCGAGGAAGTCGCGATCATGGCTGACGAGAATGACCGTGCCGGCAAAGCCTGCCACGATCTCCTGCAACAGGTCGAGCGTCTCGATGTCCAGGTCGTTGGTCGGTTCGTCGAGGATCAGGAGGTTCGTCGGGCGCGACAGGATGCGCGCCAGCATGAGCCGCGCCCGCTCGCCACCGGAGAGGTTCTTGATCGGCGTGCGCGCCTGTTCCGGCTGGAACAGGAACTCCTTCATGTAGCCGGTCACATGCCGCTGCTCGCCATTGACCAGCAGCGTCTCGCCGCGCCCGTCGGTCAGGTAATTGGCCAGCGTATCCTCGAGGTTCAGGTCCTCGCGCTTCTGGTCGAGCGTGGCGATCTCGAGGTTGGTGCCGAGCTTCACCTTGCCCTCGTCGGGCTTCAGCTGGCCGGTCAGCATCTTCAAAAGCGTGGTCTTGCCGGCCCCGTTCGGGCCGACGAGACCGATGCAGTCACCGCGATGCACCCGGATGGAGAAGGGCGCGACGATGGTTCGCGGACCATAGGCCTTGGTGATCTTCTCCGCCTCGATCACCAGCTTGCCGGACTCCTGCGCGTCCGAGACGCTCGCCTGCACGGAGCCCTGCGGCCCCTTGTGGCCGCGATAATTGGAGCGCAGATCCTGCAACGCGCCGAGGCGGCGCATGTTGCGCTTGCGCCGGGCGGTCACACCATAGCGCAGCCAGTGCTCCTCCCGCTCGATCTGCTTGCCGAGCTTGTGCTGCTCCAGCTCCTCCTGTTCCAGCACCTGGTCGCGCCAGGCTTCGAACTGGCCGAACCCCCGGTCGAGCCGGCGCGAGGTGCCGCGATCGAGCCAAACGGTGGCGGTCGAGACCTTTTCCAGAAAGCGACGGTCATGCGAAATGAGGATGAGGGCGCTGCGGGTCTTCTGTAGCTCGCCTTCCAGCCACTCGATGGTTGGCAGGTCCAGATGGTTGGTCGGCTCGTCGAGCATGAGGATGTCAGGCTCGGGCGCCAGCACCCGGGCGAGTGCTGCGCGGCGGGCCTCGCCACCGGAGAGATCGTTCGGATTCTCCTCGCCGCTCAAGCCCAGATGCGAGAGAAGATAGGTCACCCGATAGGGATCGTCGCCCGGCCCGAGGCCCGCTTCGGCATAGGCCTGCACAGTGGTATAGGCCCCGAAATCCGGCGCCTGCTCCAGATAGCGCACGGTGGACGACGGATGCCGGAACACCTCCCCCGACTGCGGCTCGATCAGCCCGGCTGCGATCTTGAGCAGCGTCGATTTGCCGGAGCCGTTGCGGCCGACGAGGCAGATCCGGTCGCCCGGCTCCACCTGCAGCGCCGCGCCGTTGAGCAGCGGCGTGCCGCCGAAGGTCAGCACGATATCGTCGAGTTTCAGAATGGGCGGCGCCATGGTCAGGCTCCTGTCATGTCGAGGGGGCGGGCGAGAAGCATCGCGCGGCCCGTGCCAAGCGTCAGCCGCACGGGTCCTTCCGCCACGTTGGAAAGGGTGCGCGACGACCCGAAGGGCACCGCGAAACGGGCGAGCGAATACCGTGCGCCCGCAATGGAAAGATCGCTCAGTGTATCGAGACCGAGCACGGAGAAGAGGCAGCCTTTCGGCAAATCCATCTCGGTGATGCCGGGCAGCAGCGGCACTGCTTCCTCCTCGCCCGAAGTCAGGAGCACGTCGAGCCCCGTCTCGGCAAGGTGCAGGCCGTGCAACAGGTGCTGGAAGGCATGGTCGCTACGCTCGCCGCCAAGCGCGCCGGCAAGGATGAGCCGCGTTGCACCACGCTCCAGTGCCGCCGCCACGGCGATCTCGCCGTCCGTCTCGTTCTTGGCCGGCGGATAGGGCTCGCGTGGTACGTCCGGCCAGGCGGCGATCAGCGCTGCCGGCGTCGAGTCGAAATCGCCGACCCAGAGCTCCGGTGTCAACCCGATGGCGTCCGCGTGCCGCATGCCGCCATCGGCGGCGATCACGCGCGTGCCGGCAAGTTGCGCGGCCAGCCGGTCGGTCATCGTCAGCGGCCCGCCGAGCAGGATGGTGAATGCGGTTGCGGTCATCGCGCTGCCATAGCGCGAAGCAGCCCCGGAGGCAAAGGTCAAAGGGTGTGAAAGTCCCGAACGGCATGGCGCTTTCGCATCCGCGCATCCTGCAACCTTGGATCTTGCCAAGGGGCGGCACCGCGTCTAGATCTTTGCATGCTCTAACGGGGTGCCTTTTCAGCGCGACGATCCTTCGTCGCGGGAAGACGGGCTGAGAGGCTGAAAGCCAACCCGCGGAACCTGATCCGGTTAGCACCGGCGGAGGGATTAGACGGCTCGCAAGCGCTACTCCCCTTGAAACACGTATTTTTTGAAGGAGGCGCGCATGCGCAGCACATGGCTTTTCACCACCACGACACCTCTGCTTCTCGTCACGGGCCTGATGTTTCCGGGCCTGATGTTCACGGACGCACACGCTGCCGAGACGAAGACGCTGACTGTCTACACCTATGAAAGCTTCACCAGCGAATGGGGCCCAGGGCCGAAGATCGCCGAAAGCTTCCAGAAGACCTGCGATTGCAAGCTGACCTATGTCAGCGTCGCCGATGGCGTGGAACTGCTCACGCGGCTGAAGCTTGAAGGACCGGCGTCCAAGGCCGATGTCGTCGTCGGCCTCGACACGAACCTCGTCGCCGAGGCCAAGGCCACCGGCTTCTTTGCCCCGCACGGCCTCGACACCTCGGCGCTCAAGGTTCCCGGCGGCTTTTCCGACGATAGCTTCGTGCCCTATGATTATGGCCACTTCGCTTTCGTCTACGACACGCAGACGCTGAAGACCCCGCCGAAGAGCCTGAAGGAACTGATCGAAGGCGACGCAAGGGACAAGATCGTCATCGAGGACCCCCGTACCTCCACACCCGGCCTCGGCCTGCTTCTGTGGGTAAAGTCCGTCTACGGCGACAAATCCGCCGAAGCCTGGAGCAAGCTGAAGGACCGCATCCTCACCGTCACCCCCGGCTGGTCGGAAGCCTATGGCCTCTTTACCAAGGGCGAAGCGCCCATGGTTCTCTCCTACACGACGTCGCCCGCCTACCACATGGTGGCCGAGAACAGCGACCGCTATCAGGCGGCCGATTTCGCCGAGGGTCACTACATCCAGATCGAGGTGGCCGGCATGACGAAAGCCGCGCGCGACCCTGATCTCGCCAGAGCCTTCCTCGCCTTTCTCGACGGGCCGGAAGCGCAGACCATTCTGCCCACGACGAACTGGATGATGCCGGTCGCAACCCCCAGCGAACCGCTGCCGGAGGCTTTCGGAAAGCTGGTCCAGCCAAAGACGACCTTCCTGATGAGCCCCGAGGAGGTCGCTGCGAACCGCAAGGCATGGATCGACGAATGGCTGGCCGCCATGAGCCGGAACTGAGCGTCCCGTGCCCGCCGGTCGTGATCGCCGTCTGACGCGAGCGTTCGGCGTGGCAAGCATCGTCGGCATCGCGCTTTTCGTCGGTGCCGCCATTCTCGCACTCTCGCTGGCTGCGACGGTCGAAACGGCCGGAATCAATCGCAGCAATGCTGTCTTCGACGCCTATGTCTGGCGCATTGCCCGCTTCACGCTCATCCAGGCCGGCCTCTCCACGATCCTGTCGGTTGCCTTTGCCATTCCCGTCGCTCTGGCGCTGGCACGGCGGCGCAGCTTTCCGGGCCGCATCTGGATCATCCGGCTGATGGCGCTGCCGCTTGGCCTGCCGGCTCTGGTCGCGGCCCTCGGCATCGTCGGCATCTGGGGGCGACAGGGCGTCGTCAACGATCTGCTCGCCCTCATCGATCTCGATCGTCCGGTCGCGATCTATGGGCTCGCCGGCATTCTCGTCGCGCACGTCTTCTTCAACATGCCGCTCGCCGTCAGACTTCTCCTGTCCGGGCTCGACCGCATTCCCGGAGAATACTGGCTGGTCTCTGCCAATCTGGGACTATCCAGCCTCTCCCTCTTCCGTTTTATCGAGTGGCCGGTCATTCGCGGCCTGCTGTCCGGCATTGCCGGGCTCATCTTCATGCTCTGCGCCACCAGTTTCACGCTGGTGCTGACGCTCGGCGGAGGCCCGGCCGCCAGCACGCTGGAGGTCGCGATTTACCAGGCCCTGCGGTTCGATTTCGATCCTCCACGCGCCATCGCGCTTTCAGCTCTGCAGATCGCCGTCACGGCCGCGCTCCTCCTCGTCCTTCGGTGGCTGACCCCGCCGGTCACCGAAGGCTTTACGACCGGCCGGCCGGTGCGCCGCTTCGATGGGCGGTCGAACATCGCCATCCTCGCCGATATCCTCGTCATCGCGATTGCCGCTCTCTTCGTCGCGGCACCCCTCGCCTCCGTGCTCTTTTCGGGCCTTGCATCCGATCTGCCCAAACTCGCCGCCGATGCCCAGGTCCACCGGGCGATCGTCACCAGCCTCGCCATCGCGGCGGTATCGGCAGGTCTTTCGGTCACGCTCGCCACCGTCATGCTCACGACCAACCAGATCCTGATGTCGCCACGCCGGCCGGGACGTTTCGCCCATGTCTTCTCGGGCAGCGTTGCCGCCGGCACGTCGCTGATTCTTCTCGTGCCGCCGGTGGTCATCGGCGCGGGGTGGTTTCTGCTGCTGCGCCCGCTCGGCGATGTCGCCCGCTTCGCGCCGGCCATCATCATCGTCATCAACACGCTGATGGCGCTGCCTTTCGTCACCCGCGTGCTGGCCCCGGCCATCGCAACACACGCCGCCCGCACCGGACGGCTGACGACGAGCCTCGGCATCAATGGCTGGTCGCGCATCGTTCTTGTCGACTGGCCGGGCCTGCGCCGCCCTCTGCTGATGAGCCTGTCCTTTGCCGCCGCCCTCTCCCTCGGCGATCTCGGCGCGGTCGCGCTCTTAGGATCGCAGGATATGGTCACCCTGCCCTACCTGCTCTACAGCCGCATGGGCAGCTACCGCACCACGGACGCCGCAGGTCTCGCCCTTCTCCTCGGCACCGTCTGCATGGCCCTCACCATCCTCGGAACCGCACGCGAACGCAGGCCGGAGCGCGCATCATGACGCCCACATCACCTGATATCGCCGTCCGCCTCGAAAACGTCGCGGTCCGCTTTCCCGACCACCCCTCCCCGCGAACGCTCCTCTTCAATGCCACCATCGAGAGGGGCAAGGTCACCGCTATCACCGGAGCCTCCGGCTCCGGCAAATCGACCCTGCTCAACCTTGTTGCCGGCTTCGAGACGCCGGACGAAGGTCGCATAAGCATCCTCGGCAGGCACGCAACGGATGTTCCGCCCGCACTCCGCCCGGTCTCCGTTATCTTCCAGGAGCATAATCTCTTCGCCCATCTCGACATCGCGACCAATGTCGGGCTCGGCATCGACCCGGCCCTGAAGCTCACAGGCGAGGATCGCGAGCGGATCGAACGGGCATTGAGGGATGTCGGACTTGCAGGCTTTGCAAGCCGCCTGCCGCCGACGCTCTCCGGCGGTGAGCGACAGCGGGTGGCGCTGGCCCGCGCGCTCGTTCGCCAGCGCCCGATCCTCCTGCTGGACGAGCCCTTCGCCGCGCTCGACCCCGGATTGCGACAGGAGATGGGAGATCTCCTTGCAGCCTTGCAGGAGAAGGAGGCGAGCACCATTCTTCTCGTCACGCACCACGCCGATGACGTGCGCCGCCTTGCCGATCGCGTCCTGTTCCTCGATGACGGCAAAATCGCCCTTCATGAAGACGCCGACAGGTTTCTTCGCCGGAGCGAACCGGACGCCGTCGTCCGCTTCCTGGGCGCACGCCCACCGGCTTCCTGAACCGCAGGGATGTCGGAACGCCACAATTTGACCGTCCGCCTGTGGCACCCGCGATGGAGGCTGGCATCGATAAGGGGCATGACGATACGGACAGGGAACCGGAGCTTTTTCCGAAAACGAATAGTCTTTGCGGAATTATGCAGTAGGCACGGACGGCACGAATAGGCTAGATCGGGCTCTGGGAAACAGCGTGATTGCACGTATCTCAGGATGTAGGCGGCTCTGCCGGAACTGCCGCAAGAGCGTTCGGCACGCCGTTGGACGCGAACATGGGCTGAGGCATGACGGTGAACGAGCGGAACGAGCGGAACGGCGGACACCTGTCGACCCGTGGCATTGCAAGCACTCTGCGCGCGTCCGTCGCCGGTCTCGCTTTGCTGGCGCTTGCCGGTTGCCAGAGCGCCATCGAGCAGAGCTACGAGCCGAGCGTCTCCCCCTCCGCCAACCCGCAGATCGTCGATGAGGTCCAGAAGAACGATCCCCGCGCGCAGATGGGTGCCCGCGAACATCCGCGAATCGTCGCAAGCTATGGCGGCGAATACAAGGACGAGAAAACGGAACGGCTGGTGGCCCGCATCACCGGCGCGCTGACAGCCGTTTCCGAGAACCCCAACCAGTCGTACCGCATCACCCTCCTGAACTCGCCGGCGATCAATGCATTCGCCCTGCCTGGCGGCTATCTCTACGTTACGCGCGGCCTGCTCGCACTTGCAGACGATGCCTCCGAGGTCGCTGCCGTGCTGTCGCACGAGATGGCGCACGTCACCGCCAATCACGGCATTCAGCGACAGCAGCGCGAGGAAGCCGAAGTCATCGCCAGCCGCGTCGTCTCGGAGGTTCTTTCGAGCGATATCGCCGGCAAGCAGGCACTCGCCCGCGGCAAGCTGCGGCTCGCCGCCTTCTCGCGAAACCAGGAGCTTCAGGCCGACGTGATCGGCGTGCGCATGCTGGGCGAGGCGGGCTACGACCCATATGCGGCGGCGCGCTTTCTCGATGCCATGGCAGCTTACAGCCGATTCTCCTCCGTCGATCCGGATACCGACCAGAGCATGGACTTCCTGTCGAGCCATCCGAACGCGCCGCAGCGCGTGGAATTGGCCCGCCGCCACGCACGCGCCTTCGGCCCCGAAGGCACGACGGGCGACCGCGGTCGCGACTACTTTCTCGATGGCATCGACGGCCTGCTCTATGGCGATAGCCCGCAAGAGGGCTATGTCCGCGGACAGACCTTCCTGCATGGCAAGCTTGGCATTCGCTTCGATGTGCCGGCAGGCTTCCAGATCGACAACAAGGCCGAAGCCGTTCTGGCGACAGGTCCCGGCGAGATCGCCATCCGCTTCGATGGTGTCGCCGATACGCAGCGTCGCAGCCTGACCGACTACATCGCGAGCGGCTGGGTGACCGGCCTGCAGCCGGAGACGATCCACGCCATCACCATCAACGGACTGGAAGCCGCAACCGCGCGCGCCTCCGCCGAGCGCTGGGATTTCGACGTGACGGTGCTGCGCATCGACAATCAGATCTACCGGTTCCTGACGGCCGTGCCCAAGGGCATGCCGTCGCTGGAACCGACGGCCGACGTGCTGCGCAAATCCTTCCGCCGCATGAGCCCGCAGGAGGCTGCAGCGCTCAAGCCGCTGCGTATCCGTGTGATCACAGTCGCTCCGGGAGATACGCTCGCGACCCTGTCCGCCCGCATGATGGGCACCGACCGCAAGCTCGATCTCTTCCGCCTGATCAACGCCCTCCAGATTACCTCGACCATCAAGCCCGGCGATCGCATCAAGATCATTTCGGAATAGACCAACACGCGACGAGACAACGAAAAAGCCCGCCGGGGATGGCGGGCTTTTTCGTATGCAGGGCTAAAGGATTTCAGTGTGCCGTCAGCGCCAGTTCCGGGGCCTGTGCGACGAGCGCAACCTTCAGCTTTTCGAGCGCACGCGTCTCGATCTGGCGGACACGTTCCTTGGAAATACCGAGATCGGCGCCCAGTTCTTCCAGTGTCGCACTGTCCTCCGACAAGCGGCGAGCACGGATGATCTTCATTTCACGATCGTTCAGCTGTTCCAGGGCATGGCCGAGCCAGTTCTTGCGGCGTTCCTGATCGATCATGTCGGTGACCTGCTCATCCGGCAGGGGTGCAGCGCACGCCAAGAGATCAAGACGCTCGCCGCTGTCAGAGTCGCCGGAAGAGATCGGCGCCTGAAGAGAAGAGTCGCTGCCGGAGAGGCGGGCATCCATCGTCTGCACATCTGCAAGACTGACGCCGAGAGCAGAGGCGATTTCCTCGTGCACCGCGCGGGCCGTCAGCTGACTGTTACCCTGGGCGAGCTTTGCGCGCAGACGGCGCAGATTGAAGAAAAGCGCCTTCTGGGCAGACGAGGTACCGCCGCGCACGATCGACCAGTTGCGCAACACGTAATCCTGCATCGAGGCGCGAATCCACCATGTGGCATAGGTGGAGAAGCGAACATCGCGGCTCGGCTCGAAACGGGCCGCAGCTTCCAGAAGGCCGATATGCCCTTCCTGAACCAGATCGCTCATCGGCAATCCGAAGTGCCGGAACTTTGCCGCCATGGAGATGACAAGACGCATATGCGCCATCGCGATCTTGTTGCGGGCATCCTGATCCTGATTGTCCTTCCAGGCCTGCGCCAGAAGCTGCTCTTCGCCCCGCTCCAGATAGGGAGCCGCCATGGCAATCTTGATCATGCGCCTGTCTGCAGAAAGATTTTTCATCGGCTACTCCATGACGGGCACGCGACCGTGCCTCCGGGCTGTGCTTTGGGGAACCGCATTGCGAGGGTGAAAGACTTGACCTGCAATCGAGACGCCCTATTTCCGTTGTATGAGACGACGCCAAGCGGATGGACATCGGTTCGATCTGGGCCCGACCGGGCGCTTGGCCAGTCGATCGGACGTTTCATAACGCCTGCATTTCACAAAAGTTCCGCGCGCCAACGCCGATGTGCACCGGAGAGGTGTTTTGTGAGCAAGCCCTGTCGAACTGTGCAGCAGTTCTAGCTTCGCCCGGATTACCGCGTTCCCCCTTTGCTGCTCATCTTCCTGATGACTGGCTTCTGTGTGCGGCGAGATTTCGCGCTTGCCGATCCTGTTAAAATACCGTTAATTTCGCCAAAGCCGGGCATGATGCCGCGGTGTGACGAAGATGGGACGGACAGGGTCGACACGCGCAACATGAAGACATTGTCCATCGAAGTGCGCCCCGGCCTGCCGAGAGATGCTGCCGAAATCTCTCTGGTCCACCGCCTGTCCTGGCTGCACACCTATTCTGGCCTTATCCCCCATCGCCCGCTGAACGAGATGATCGACAGGCGCAACGCGAATTGGTGGCGCAAGGCGACCGGTGGCCCCTCCACGCTTCTCATCATCGAGGTTGCAGGCGTCATTGCCGGCTACGCCACTCTTGGTCTTTCCCGCGCACGCGCTCTGCCGCAGGAAGGCGAGGTTTACGAAATCTATTTCCGCCCGGAATATCAGGGCATCGGCCTCGGCCGCATCCTCTTCGGTGAGGCGAGCAGCCTCCTGACGTCGCTCGGCTGCCGCGGCCTCGTCGTCTGGTGCCTGGAGGACTGCGCGCAGGCCGACCGCTTCTTCCGCAATGCTGGCGGCCGCGATATCTGCGAGGGCATGGAGGATTTCGGCGGCAAGAGCCTGAAGAAGATCGGCTACGTCTGGAACTGACGTGCTTCTCTCGCCGTGTTCCGTAGCGGCGAAATGATCGCTCTTTAACCTCTTTGCTCCATAAATGAACGCTTCGAGCGGCCACTGATATTGCACAACGGCAGGTTTGGCTTTATCGGACGTCAGTCCCACTTCAGGAGCATGGAGGCTTCATGCGTATTGACGCTATCTCGATCGGAAAGAACCCACCGGAAGACATCAACGTCATCGTGGAGGTTCCCGTTGGCGGCCATCCGATCAAGTACGAGATGGACAAGGAAGCCGGCACGCTGGTTGTCGACCGTTTTCTTTACACGCCCATGACCTATCCGGGCAATTACGGCTTCGTGCCGCACACGCTGTCTGACGATGGCGACCCCATCGACGTCCTTATCGCCAGCACGCGTCCGCTCGTTCCCGGCTGTGTCATCAACGTCCGCCCGATCGGCGTGATGATGATGGAAGACAATTCCGGCAAGGACGAGAAGATCATCGCCGTCCCGAGCGCGCACCTGACCAAGCGTTATGACAAGGTCAAGGAATATACCGATCTGCCGGAAATCACCCTGCAGCAGATCGAGCACTTCTTCGAGCATTACAAGGATCTGGAGCCCGGCAAGTGGGTCAAGATCTTCGGCTGGAAGGATGCAACCGTTGCCCGCCAGCTGATCGTCGAAGCGATCGAACGCGCCAAGACCGTCAAGTGAGTCTGCATCATCGGCATACCCCTGAAGCCGCGCCCTGCAAGGGACGCGGCTTTTTCATGGGAGCTGCGCGAAAGCGCAGGGAAAGCCTTAGCGGCTGATCCGCGTCGACAGCACGATCGACGACAAGGTTTTCTCCACACCTTCGATGGTGCCGATCCGGTCGATGACGAGATCGAGCGCGCTGATCGAAGGCGCCTCGACGATGGTGATCAAGTCGAAGCTGCCGCTGACCGAATGGACCACGCGCACGGCCTGCATTGCCTCCAGATCACGCGTCACCCGTGGGAGTGCGCGCGCCGCAAGGGTTACGAGGATATGCGCCCGCACCAGCCCGCGCTCGTAGTCGCTTGACAGCCGCACGCCATAACCTGTGATCACCCCGTCCCGCTCCAGCCGCTCCAGACGCGCCTGCACGGTGGTTCTGGAAAGCCCGAGCTTGCGGGCAAGCACGGCCGTCGGCATCCGCGCGTTCTCGCCGAGCAGCGCGAGGAGGCTACGATCGCTGTCTGATAGGTTCATATCGACCAATCCCATCGGCGAAATGCCGAAATCCCTCCGCTGTTTTGCACGGATCGGCGCTTCTGGACAACAGCGGCCGGGTGCATGCTTGGCGAAAACCAAAGCAGGGGAACAGCATGAAAACCATCATCGTCATTGGAGCCGGAAAAATCGGCGCCACCATCGCACATCTCCTGGCAACCTCGGGTGATTACACCGTCATCGTGGCCGACCGGAGCGAGGAGCAACTGTCGCGGCTCGGAACGCATCCTGCGCTGTCGGTCAGAGCCATCGACATCGCCGACGCCGACGCCATGGATGCGCTGCTGAAGGGCGCCTTCGCCGTGCTCAGCGCCGCGCCCTTCCACCTCACCGTCAATATTGCCGCCTCTGCCGCGCGCAGCGGTGTCCACTATCTCGATCTCACCGAGGATGTAGAGTCCACGCGGCAGGTCAAGAGGCTGGCAGAGAGCGCAAAGAGTGCCTTCATCCCGCAATGCGGCTTGGCACCCGGCTTCATCTCCATCGTTGCCCAGGATCTCGCTGCGCGCTTCGACACGCTCGACAGCGTGCGCATGCGCGTCGGCGCCCTGCCGCAATATCCCTCCAACGCGCTCAACTACAACCTGACCTGGAGCACGGACGGCGTCATCAACGAATATATCGAGCCCTGCGAAGCCATCGTCGAGGGCCGGCTGACGGCGGTGCCCGCCCTTGAGGAGCGGGAAGAGTTTTCACTCGACGGCGTGACCTATGAGGCGTTCAACACGTCGGGCGGTCTCGGCACGCTTTGCGAGAGCCTTGCCGGCCGCGTTCGCACGCTCAACTACCGCACGATCCGCTACCCCGGCCACGCTGCGATCATGAAAGCGCTTCTCAACGATCTTGGCTTGCGCCACCGCCGCGACGTGCTCAAGGATATTCTGGAGAACGCCCTGCCCGCAACCACTCAGGACGTGGTCATTGTTTTCGTCACCGTCTCCGGTCATCGCGACGGGCGGCTCGTTCAGGAGACGTACGCGAATAAGATCTATAGCGGCGTTGTTGCCGGCCGGATGATGAGCGCGATCCAGATCACGACGGCCGCGAGCATCTGCGCCGTTCTCGACATGCTCGCAGCAGGCGATCTTCCCTCCCTCGGTTTCATCCGCCAGGAAGACATCGCACTCGACGCCTTTCTCGCAAACCGCTTCGGTCGCCACTACGCCGAAAGTCGCTTCACCGAGAAGCTGGCCGGCTGAGCCACAGGGCCGGCCTCATAGCCGGCCGAACTCGTCGTCGAGACGCACCGTGTCGTCGTCGGAGAGATAGGACCCCGTCTGGACCTCGATGAGCTCCAGCGGGATCTTGCCCGGATTGGCAAGCCGGTGGGTAACGCCCTGCGGCACGTAGACCGACTCGTTCTCGTTGAGAAGCCGCGTCTCTTCGCCCAGCGTCACCTCGGCTGTTCCCTTCACGACCACCCAATGCTCCGAGCGGTGGAAATGCCTTTGCAGCGAGATCTTGCGGCCGGGGGCGATCGACAGTCGCTTGACCTCGAACCGCTCGCCGCTGAGCACGGAAGCAACCGAGCCCCATGGCTTGTAGGAGGTCGGATGCACCTCCGTCAGGCTACGGGTCGCCTCGTTGCGCGCCAGTGCCTTGACGATCTGTCCGACATTCTGGCTGTCGGCAAGACGGCCGACATAAACCGCATCTTCGCTGGCGATAACGGCGATATCGTCAAGGCCATGCACGGACACATGAATGTCGCGCGAGAGAACCAGCGAGTTACGCGTATCGGAGACGCTCGCCTTCTGGCCAACCACGTTGCCATCCGCGTCTTTCTCGCCGACGGCCCAGACCGAATCCCAGCTACCGAGATCAGACCAGGGGAACGACGAGGGAACGACAGCCGCATGCGCCGTGCGTTCGAAGACCGCGTAGTCCACAGAGATATCCGGTGCTTCCGAAAATGCCGCCGCGTCCAGTCGCTCGAAATCGAGATCACGCCGCGAAGCCTTCACGGCCGCGAGCGCACGCGCGTGCACCTCCGGCTCGAATGTTGCGAGATCCGTCAGGAAGAGCCGGATCGGGAGCATGAACATGCCGGAGTTCCAGAGATAGCGGCCCGTCGCCAGCAGCGCTTCTGCCTTCTCCCGGTTCGGTTTCTCCACGAAACGCGCAACGGTTCTGGCGCCGCCGGCAAGCTCCTCCCCGATCTCGATGTAACCATAGCCCGTTGCAGGCTCGGTCGGGGTGATGCCGAACGTAACCAGCATGCCGGCCTGAGCCGTATCCCGCGCAAGACGAATGCAATCGCGATAGATCTCGTTCGCATCGATCTCGTGGTCGGAGGCGAGCACCTGAATGATCGCGTCTTCCCCGTGGTCGCGAGCCACGACGAAAGCTGCTGCAGCCAGTGCCGGCGCGGTATTGCGCGCGACCGGCTCCAGCAGGATCGATGAGAGGCGTGCGCCCACCACCTGAGCCTGTTCCGCAACGATGAACCGGAATTCCGCATTCGTCACGATGACGGCCGGTTCATAGAGCTCAGGGTCGGAAACGCGCTGCAGCGTCTTCTGAAACAGCGAATGGTCGCCAAGGAACTGAAGGAACTGCTTCGGCGCAGTCGAGCGGGATAGCGGCCAAAGTCGCGTTCCCTTGCCACCGGCCATAATTACGGGAACAATCTTTGCAGCCATCTCATATCCTTTAATGTACGAGAGGTTAGAGGCCTTTGCGGACCCACCCTGACAATTCGGCAAGGCGCCTACTGGCGCCAGCGCCTTGCGGGGCGCGAGCTAGAGGACATCTCGTCGGAGGGATTAAATGCTCTTAAAACGCAAGTCCATCGTTTCGTCGTGGGGACGGCTGAACCTGCCGAATGAGCCTCGCCTCCGACAGACGATAGACACAAAAAAACCGGCCTAAGCCGGTTCTCGTCGTCTCGATCAGCCCGAGACATTCTCGTTGAGCTGTGTGAGCTCGGAGAGGAAATTCTCGATCTTCGTGCGATGCTCGTCACCGTGGTGCGGCTGCTCCAGTTCGGCGCGTGCCGCTTCGATCCGGCGCTCGACCAGCGTAGCATCGAATTCGCTGACGGGTACGGCCGATTCGGCAAGAACCGTGCAGCCCGTCGGCAGGATGTCGGCGAAACCGCCAAATACGACGTAACGGTTCGTCTGGCCACCCGCCGTTTTCACGGTGATGATGCCAGGCTTGATCGTCGTCATGGTCGGCGCGTGATTGGCCATGACGGTCATCTCGCCGTCCGTTGCCGGAATAACCACTTCGCTGACCTGCTCGGAAAGCAGCAGGCGCTCCGGGGAAACGAGCTCGAGTTTGAAATCAGCCATGATCTTCGCTTCTTGTGACGCGGATGCCGGTAAACGGCCCTGCGGGTCCCTGACCTCTCGCTTCACCACCAAGGGCGAAGCGACGGCGCGCCGAGGGCGCGCCGTCTTCGATATTAAGCGGCTTCAGCAGCCAGACGCTTGGCCTTCTCGACAGCTTCTTCCATGGAACCGACCATGTAGAAGGCAGCTTCCGGGAGATGGTCGTATTCGCCGTTCACGAGGCCCTTGAAGCCCTTGATCGTGTCTTCGAGAGCGACCAGCTTGCCCGGCGAGCCGGTAAAGACTTCGGCAACGAAGAACGGCTGCGACAGGAAGCGCTCGATCTTGCGGGCGCGTGCGACCGAAAGCTTGTCGTCTTCCGACAGTTCGTCCATGCCGAGGATGGCGATGATGTCCTGAAGCGACTTGTAGCGCTGCAGGGTCGTCTGCACTTTACGAGCAACTTCGTAATGCTCTTCGCCGACAACCATCGGGTCGAGCATGCGCGACGTCGAGTCGAGCGGATCCACAGCGGGGTAGATGCCCTTCTCGGCGATCGAGCGCGACAGAACCGTCGTTGCGTCGAGGTGTGCGAACGAGGTCGCAGGCGCCGGGTCGGTCAAGTCGTCGGCGGGAACGTAGATGGCCTGAACCGAGGTGATCGAGCCCTTGGTCGTGGTCGTGATGCGCTCCTGCATCTGGCCCATGTCCGTTGCGAGCGTCGGCTGATAGCCAACGGCCGACGGGATACGGCCGAGCAGAGCCGACACTTCGGAACCGGCCTGCGTGAAGCGGAAAATGTTGTCCACGAAGAACAGAACGTCCTGACCTTCGTCGCGGAACTGTTCGGCAATCGTCAGACCCGTCAGAGCGACGCGAGCGCGGGCGCCCGGCGGTTCGTTCATCTGGCCGTAAACGAGAGCGGCCTTGGAGCCTTCACCGCCGCCATGCTTGTTGACGCCCGACTCGATCATTTCGTGATAGAGGTCGTTGCCTTCGCGGGTACGCTCGCCAACGCCGGCAAACACGGAGTAACCGCCGTGCGCCTTGGCAACGTTGTTGATCAGTTCCATGATGAGAACCGTCTTGCCGACGCCGGCTCCGCCGAAGAGGCCGATCTTGCCGCCGCGGGCGTAAGGCGCGAGCAGGTCGACCACCTTGATGCCGGTGACGAGAATCTGCGCTTCGGTCGACTGTTCGACGTAGGACGGCGCTTCCTGGTGGATGGAGCGCTTGCCCGACGTGATCAGCGGGCCGGCTTCGTCAACCGGTTCGCCGATGACGTTCATGATGCGGCCGAGCGTTTCCAGACCGACGGGAACCGTGATCGGTGCGCCGGTGTCCGTCACCTTCTGGCCGCGGACGAGACCTTCGGTCGAGTCCATGGCGATGGTGCGAACGGCGTTTTCGCCGAGGTGCTGTGCCACTTCGAGAACCAGGCGCGAGCCGTTATTGTCGGTTTCGAGCGCGTTCAGGATCGAAGGCAGCTGGCCTTCTTCGAAAGCAACGTCGACGACAGCGCCGATAACCTGCGTGACGCGGCCAACGGCGGCGGCCGTCGCTGCGGTGTAGTTCGGGGTCGCTGTATCAGCCATGTTCTTACCCTCTTGTCCTAACCTTAGAGCGCTTCCGCGCCCGAAATGATCTCGATGAGTTCCTTGGTGATCTGAGCCTGCCGCTGGCGGTTGTAGCTCAGCGTCAGCTTGTTGATCATCTCGCCGGCATTGCGCGTGGCATTGTCCATCGCGCTCATCTTCGCGCCCATTTCGCCCGCGACGTTCTCGAGCAGCGCCCGGAACACCTGGACCGAAATATTGCGCGGAATGAGGTCGCTCAGGATCTCGCCAGCATCCGGCTCATATTCGTAGATAGCGGCAGAACCGGTGTCGGCCGATGCTGCTGCGGGAACGGCGGCAGGGATGAGCTGCAGAGCCGTCGGAACCTGGCTGATCACCGACTTGAATTCGGAGTAGAACAGGGTGCAGACGTCGAACTCGCCCTTGTCGAACAGGCCGATGATCTTCTTGCCGATCTGGTCGGCATTCTCGAAGCCGATCTTCTTGACTTCGCGCAGATCGACACGATCGATGATCAGCGAAGCAAACTCGCGGCGAAGGATGTCGTAGCCCTTCTTGCCGACGCAGATGATCTTGACGGTCTTGCCTTCGGCCAGCAGCTTGCGGATGTGATCGCGCGCAAAACGCGCGATCTGGCTGTTGAAGCCACCGCAAAGACCACGTTCCGCCGTGCAAACCACGAGAAGATGCGTCTTGTCGCGGCCGGTGCCCGTCATCAGCAGCGGCGCGCTATCATCCGTGCCGACCGCCTGAGCGATGTTCGACAGGACGATGCTCATCCGCTGCGAATAGGGCCGTGCGGCCTCGGCCGCCTCCTGCGCACGCCGAAGCTTCGCCGCGGCGACCATTTTCATCGCCTTGGTGATCTTCTGCGTCGCCTTGACGGAGGCGATCCGGTTCTTCAGATCCTTGAGAGAAGGCATCCAGTATCCGTCCTAGGTAGCGTCTGCGGGTGCGTCTTTAAGCAGGCGATCAGGAGAAGGTCTTTGCGAATGCGTCGATGGACGCCTTCAGCTTGCCCTTCGTATCGTCCGAAATGGCCTTTTCGGTACGGATCGTGTCGAGCACGCCCTTACCTTCGGAGCGCATGTAGGACAGCAGGCCCTGTTCGAACGGACCAACCTTGTTGACGGGGATCTTGTCGAGGTAGCCGTTGACGCCGGCAAAGATCACCGCAACCTGTTCTTCCGTTTTCAGCGGCGAGAACTGCGGCTGCTTCAGAAGCTCGGTGAGGCGGGCGCCACGGTTCAGCAAGCGCTGCGTGGAGGCATCAAGGTCAGAGCCGAACTGCGCGAAGGCCGCCATTTCGCGGTACTGCGCAAGCTCGCCCTTGATCGATCCGGCAACCTGCTTCATCGCCTTGACCTGCGCGGCGGAGCCGACGCGCGAGACCGAGAGGCCGACGTTCACGGCCGGGCGGATGCCCTGGTAGAAAAGGTCGGTTTCAAGGAAGATCTGGCCGTCGGTGATCGAGATCACGTTGGTCGGAATGAACGCCGAAACGTCGTTGCCCTGCGTTTCGATAACGGGGAGAGCGGTCAGCGAACCGGCGCCCTTTTCGTCCGACAGCTTGGCAGCACGCTCGAGAAGGCGCGAATGCAGGTAGAAGACGTCGCCCGGATAGGCTTCGCGGCCCGGCGGACGGCGCAGGAGCAGCGACATCTGGCGGTAGGACACAGCCTGCTTGGACAGGTCGTCATAGCCGATCAGAGCGTGCATGCCGTTGTCGCGGAAGTATTCGCCCATGGCGCAGCCGGCGAACGGTGCGAGATACTGCATCGGAGCCGGATCGGAGGCCGTAGCGGCAACGATGATCGAGTACTGCAGCGCGCCGCGCTCTTCGAGCACCTTGACGAACTGGGCAACGGTCGAGCGCTTCTGGCCGATGGCGACGTAGACGCAGAAAAGCTTTTCGCTTTCCGGACCGTTGTCGTGGATGGCCTTCTGGTTCAGGATCGCATCGAGAATGATCGCGGTCTTGCCGGTCTGACGGTCGCCGATGACGAGTTCGCGCTGGCCGCGGCCGACCGGGATGAGGGCGTCGATAGCCTTGAGGCCGGTCGACATCGGCTCATGCACCGATTTGCGCGGAATGATGCCGGGAGCCTTGACGTCGACGCGCGAGCGGCGCGATGCGTTGATCGGGCCCTTGCCGTCGATCGGGTTACCGAGAGCGTCGACCACGCGGCCGAGCAGTTCGGGGCCGACCGGAACATCCACGATGGCGCCGGTCCGCTTGACGGTGTCGCCTTCCTTGATGGCCCGGTCCGAGCCGAAGATGACGACGCCGACATTGTCGGCTTCGAGGTTGAGCGCCATGCCGCGCACGCCGCCGGGAAACTCGACCATTTCGCCCGCCTGGACGTTGTCGAGACCGTAAACGCGGGCGATGCCGTCACCGACGGACAGAACCTGGCCGACTTCGGAGACCTCAGCCTCCTGGCCGAAGTTTTTGATCTGATCTTTGAGAATTGCGGAAATTTCCGCGGCGCGGATATCCATCAGCCGACCTCTTTCAGTGCAAGCTTAAGGCTCGAGAGCTTTGTGCGAAGGGAAGTGTCAATTTGGCGGGACCCGACCTTGACGATCAAACCACCGAGAATAGACGGATCGACGGTGACGTCGATCGCCACCTCTTTGCCGGTGACGCCCTTGAGCGCCGCCTTCAATTCAGTCTGCTGCTGATCGCTCAGCGCATGGGCCGAGATGACCTCGGCAGATACTTCGCCACGATGGCGGGCTGCCGTCTCGCGATACGACCGGACGATGCCCGGGACGGCGAAGAGACGGCGGTTGCGGGCGACGACCTTGAGGAAGTTGCCCACGAGGCCGGCAAGACCGGCCTTTTCGACGATGGCGGAGATCGCCTTGAACTGGTCGTCAGCCGAGAAAACAGGGCTCAGGATGAGACGCTTGAGATCGGTGCTCTCGTCGATCATGACCTGAAAACGATCGAGATCGGCCTGCACGCTTTCGATCGAACCAGCTTCCTGCGCCAGATCGAAAAGCGACGACGCGTATCTTTCTGCAACACCGGAAATATGGTCGGACGTTTTTGCCACGAGCGCGCTTCTCTTGCTATGATCCAAGAGCGGTTTTCGGAGACCCGAAAACCGAACACATTGAATTTGTTGCTATATCCTCAAGGACATCCTGGCCTGACAGGCCCGGCTCCCCCACGAAGTCGGGGTTCGTCTAGCATAGGAAAATTGGACTCGCAACACGCGAGGGGAGCGATTGCACGTTCCTCGGGCCAAATTCTGCCCAAAAGCGGGAGTGTGATGGCCTCGGCGAGGTGTAATGCGGGGCCCGGAGCTTACAGGAAGCCGAAAACATAGGCCAATGGCAGGATGGCCAGCACCATTTGCACGAGAACAAACAGCCAGTTCACGAGCGTGTTACCTTGATCCGACAGCATGGACAGGATGCGCCCGAAGGCCGCGAGCGCGAAGGCCGAGCCGAGCGCGAGATAGACCATCGGCTGCGCGAGCACGATGGCGGCCAGACCCAGACCGAGCGGAAAACCGCCAAGCGTCGAGCGCGCCTCGGCATAGCCCCCGCGCCGGCCTTCCCGTAACGACAACCCCATCGCCCGGAACGAGAGACCCGGTGCGAAGAGGAAGAAGAGGCCGATGACGCAGGTCGCCACGGCGCTGAGGAAGGCGAGGAATTCGCCGGTCTCGGTTGGTATATACAGATCCATCGCCGCGATCCCATGCGCCCATTAACGTCCGGCTTCGCCGGTCTTCAAAGATCTAGAGCAAGTCCGCACGGAAGGGAATCGCGTGCAGCCCGAGGGTCAGAGGAAACTTTGCGGATCGATATCGAGCTGGACCGCCACGGAGCCGCGCACTTTTGGCCCGGCCGCGATCATCGCCCGCATGAACGCCTGCATGTCGCTGTTGCGCCGACCATGGACGAGAAGGCGAAACCGATGCCGGCCGCGAACGAGCGCCAGTGCCGCTTCGGCGGGTCCAAGGACGGTGATGCCCGAGACCTGCGGGGCCGCCTGGCGAAGGCCGCGCGCATGCAATTCGGCATCCGCGCGCGTATCCGCCGAGACGATGACGGAGGCGAGCCGCCCGAACGGGGGCAGCACAGCCCGTTCCCGCTCGCCGATCTCGCGCTCGTAGAATGCTTCGGCGTCGCCGGAGACGATCGCCTGCATCACCGGATGCTGCGGCTGGTAGGTCTGCAGCAGGCCGCGGCTCTTCAGGCCTGTACGTCCGGCGCGGCCCGTGACCTGACTTAAAAGCTGAAACGTCCGTTCGGCGGCACGCGGGTCGCCATTGGCAAGCCCGATATCCGCATCCACGATGCCGACGCAAGTCATCATCGGGAAATTGTGGCCCTTCGCGACCAGCTGTGTCCCCACGACGATATCGGCCTCCCCCTTGGCAATGGCCTCGAGTTCCAGCCGCAGGCGCTTCACGCCCATCAGGTCGGAGGAAAGCACGATAGTGCGCGCCTGCGGAAAATGCCGGTCCACCTCCTCGGCGATCCGCTCGACGCCCGGCCCACAGGCGACGAGATGATCGAACGTGCCGCATTCGGGACACGCGTCCGGCGTGCGCTCGGCATAACCACAATGATGGCACTGGATCTGGCTGCGGAACCGGTGCTCCACGAGCCAGCTCGAACAGTTGGGGCACTGGAAGCGATGTCCGCAAACGCGGCAGAGCGTCAGCGGCGCATAGCCCCGCCGGTTGAGGAACAGAAGCGCCTGCTCGCCCTTCTCCACTGCCTTGCCGATGGCCGAGAGGAGCACCGGCGACAGGAACCCGCCGCGCTCCGGCGGATGCCGGCGCATGTCGATCAGGCCGAGATCCGGCATGGCGGCGGCCCCGAAACGGGTGCGCAGGTGAATCGGCCGGTAGCGCCCGACCTCGCCATTGACACGGCTTTCCACCGATGGCGTGGCCGAGACCAGCACGACGGGAAAACTGCCGAGCCGTGCCCGCACCACAGCCATGTCGCGCGCATTGTAGAACACGCGGTCTTCCTGCTTGTAGGCGGGGTCGTGCTCTTCATCGACGATGATGAGGCCGAGATCCTCGAACGGCAGGAACAGCGCCGAGCGCGCACCGGCCACCACCCGCACCCCGCCTTCGGTCACCTGCCGCCACACCTTTTCGCGGGTGCGGGGCGCAAGATCCGAATGCCATTCCGCAGGCTTTGCGCCGAAGCGCTTCTCGAAGCGATCGAGAAACGCTGCGGTGAGAGCGATTTCCGGCAGAAGGATCAGCACCTGCCGGCCCTGCCGCAAAGTCTCGGCGATGGCTTCGAAATACACCTCCGTCTTGCCGGACCCTGTCACGCCGTCGATCAGCGAGACGGAGAACGTTTTTTTCGCCGCTGCGGCGATGAGCGTGTCGGCCGCCTCGCGCTGGATTTCTTCCAGCTCGGTCACGGCGTAGTCCGCGTCGGGCGCAGCCACCACGGGTGGCGGCGGCATGAAGGCGGTCTCGAACACGCCCTGGGACCGCAGGCCCTCCACCACGCTGGTGGAGACACCGGCGGCATGGGCCAGACCCGAGCGCGTCCAGAAGAAACCGTCTGCCGCCGTTTCCACGACGCGCAGGCGCGCAGGCGTCATCCGGTCCGGGCGCCGGTCGGTCAGCCGCAGCCCCTCCACCATCGGCTCGGGATCGAAGGCGGCGGGGACGCGCAGTGCCATGCGCGCGACGAGCCCCGGCGGCGACAGCGTATAGGCGGCCACCCAGTCGAGAAAAGCGCGCATATCTTGCGAAAGCGGGGGGCAATCGAAAACTTGCGTGATGGATTTCAGCTTCTTGGGATCGACGGCCGGCCCGTCGGTCGCATCCCAGACGACGCCCCAGACCTGTCGAGGCCCGAGTGGCACTTGCACGATCGAGCCCGGCTGAACCGCCATGCCCTCCGGCACCAGATAGGAATAGGCCTTGTCCGCGGGCATCGGCACCAGAACCGGCACGACCCTGCGCGGCATCTCGGGGCAAGCCTTGTCCCCGAACAGATCAATCGAATCGCCCGTCATTGCGGCGGACATTGCTCCCACGGGCGCGGAAAGAAAAGAGCTGGCGTCGATGCGCCTCTTCAGAGTTCGACCGGCACAGGGACCCGATTTGCGGCGGACCGTGCGGCAACGGTCGTCTTTGCCGTCTGCACGGGCTGGAACACGGCATCGTCGTTTGCGGCAAGATCAAACACCGTATGGCGCTCCAGCGCCCGCGTTACCTCGGCCGTATCCCCATCCAGCGCATCCGGGGGAATAAGATGGCCGACGGTCATGTCGAAGACGTTGCCCTTCTTGTTGAGAAGCTCGTGGAACACGGTCATGTCGCGCAGCTCGGTCGACCATTTGGCCAGCCAGTAGAACAGGCCGGAGTTGCGTGCCTGCATGTGGACAGGCAGGATGGCGAGGTTGTGCTTGCGGGCGAAGCCGACGACGGAGGTTTTCCAGGGTCGCTCGTTCAGACGTCCATCCGCCCAATAGGCGATGCGGCCGGAGGGGAACAGCACCGTCGCCTTTCCCTCGGCAATCGCGCGGTTCGTCACCTGCAGCGTCTCGCGCGCCTTCAGCTTGCTCTTGTGCTCGTCGCGCCATTCCACGGGAATGATCATCTCCACGAAGCGCGGATTGACGCGGATCGCATCGCGGTTGGCAAAGAACATCATGTCCGGACGATGGGCCTTCAAAAGGTCGAACACCGCGACGCCATCGGCGATGCCGGTCGGATGATTGCTGACGAGCAGGAACCCGCCCGTGCGCGGAATACGCTCTTCATGCGCCACGCGGATATCGAGCGACAGGGTGTCGCTCAGATATTGGAAAGCCTGGAAGCCCGGCAGGTTGGCGACGCCGTTCGCAAATTCGAGCGCCTTGCGGTAGTTCAGAAGCGTGTAGAGGGCCGGCCGCATGACAGGCCACAGCGGATGGTGGACAATGCGCTGTCCGCGCTCTGCAATCAGCGTATCCACGATATGTCCGGGCTGCCCCTGGGAAACGAGCGACACCGCTTCCGCGAACTGAGAGAAACCGCCTGCCGAGCCATGTCGTGTCATTGTCGTCCCGCCGCCGCGTATCGCTCACCTATCGCAAATGAATATGATTGAGGGATGACGGATTCCAAGGGGACGTTAGCAATTCGGCAAGATGTGTACGCCCAGACTCCGTATGAGCGAGCTGCGTAAGGCTTGGACATGCAAGGGCTTCGACATGAATGAGTTTCTGGTCATCGGGGATGCCGTGCTGATGGCCGAGCGGGAAGCGTGGCTGAAGGCGCTGTCGAACGAGCGGCGGCTGTCGGACAAGACGGTCGAGGCCTATGAGCGCGACACGCGCCAGTTCCTGGCCTTCCTTACGGGCCACCTCGCCGGCCCTCCCAAGCTGTCGGACATCAAGGCGCTGCGACCGGGTGACCTGCGCGGTTTCCTCGCCACCCGCCGCCGTGATGGCGCGGGTGCCCGGACGCTCGGACGCGGCCTTGCCGGCCTGCGGTCCTTCCTCCGCCATCTGGAGCGTAAAGGGCTGGTGAATGCAGCGGGCGCCGGTGCGGTGCGCTCGCCCAAACAGCCGAAATCCCTGCCGAAGCCGCTGACCGACACGGATGCGCTGGCCGTGGTTGCAAGCGATGCGCAGCTGAGCGAGGAGCCCTGGATCGCCGCCCGCAACGAGGCGGTGCTGACGCTGCTTTATGGCTGCGGCCTGCGCATTTCCGAGGCGCTCGGCCTGACCGCCGACGATGTCGCGGGCGCGCCTCGCGCCCTTCGGGTAACCGGCAAGGGCGGTAAGACGCGCATCGTGCCGCTGATCGCGCCAGCACTCGACGCCGTGCACCGCTACCTCGCGCTCTGCCCCTACGCGGCCGAGGGCAACGACCTGATCTTCCGCGGTGCCAAAGGCGGCGTCTTGCAGCCGGCGATCATCCAGCGGGAGATGCAGCGCCTTCGCGGCGCGCTCGGTCTGCCGGATACGGCAACGCCCCATGCCCTGCGGCACTCCTTTGCGACGCATCTGCTGGCCGGTGGTGGCGATCTGCGCACCATCCAGGAACTGCTCGGCCATGCCAGCCTCTCCACGACGCAGATCTATACCGGCGTGGATTCCGCCCGCCTGCTCGACATCTACGACCGGGCGCATCCCCGGGCCTGAGCCGGAATACGAGAACAGACGCAAACGGCATTAACCATGCCGCTTAATCCGCTTGTGAGGTCTCCGGCTCTAGGGTGGCGGGACCCGCCAAGGAAAGGACGACCCGTGCCCGCGACGACCCCGACAAGACGCCCTCTTGCCGCATACTGTGCCAGCCGCCTTGTCGATAACATCGTCTCGATGGCAGCACTGCTGCCCGTCATTCTTCTCGCAGCCCTCGTCGCCGCCTTCCTCGGTATCGGCCGCGCGCATGCCGAGGACATCGCCTGCAACGGCGTGAACCTGCTCGACAGCTGGGAAAAGACAGCGCCGGATCGTATCGACCGCATTGAGGCAGAAGCTGCGCTCGTGCCCAACGGCACCGGCACATTCTGGAAGATCGAGAAACCGGGCGTCCCCCCTTCCTATCTGCTCGGAACGATGCACGTCACCGATCCCCGCGTGCTGACCATGCCGAAGGGTGCGCCCGAAGCCTTCACGGCGGCCTCGACGGTCATTGTCGAATCGGACGAGATCCTCGACGAAAAGAAGGCGCAAGTCGCGCTGTTCTCCGACCCGAGCCTCACCATGTTCACCGATGGCAGCACGATCGAAAGTTATCTCGATGCGGACCAGAAGGTGATCCTGACAGAGGGTCTGAAAGCTCGTGGCCTGCCTCTGGCGACCGTCGCCCGAATGAAGCCGTGGATGATCGCAAGCTTCGTCTCGCTGCCGCCCTGCGAACTCGGCCGGAAGGCCGGCGGCGCCGTCTTCCTCGATCAGAAACTGGCGCAGGATGCGGTATCGCAGGGAAAGACCCTGAAGGGTCTGGAGACCATCGTCGAGCAGATCCAGGCGCTCAACGACCTCCCGATGGCCTTTCATGTCTCGGCTCTTGTCGATACGCTGAAACTCGGCAATCTGGTCGAGGATGCCATGGAAACGACGACCGAGCTTTATCTCGACGGCCGGATCGCCACCATCATGCCGATGCTGAAGGCGGCATCGCAAACCGTCGAAGGCAGCGACTCCGAGCAGGAAGCGGTCGCCTTCGAACAGCGGATCGTCACCGATCGAAACCATGTCATGGCAACACGCGCGCGCGAAAGCCTCGACACCGGCAATGTTTTCATGGCCGTCGGCGCCCTGCACCTGCCGGGCCCCGAAGGCGTAGTCGAGCTTCTCCGCAAGGACGGCTTCACGCTCACCGTCATGCCCCGAACATGATCTGACGCCCTGCCGAACAAACGAGAGCGCCGCTCCCGGATACCGGAAGCGGCGCTTTTTGCTATCGCAGAGATCGACGCCCGGCTACTGCCAGGTGCGGATATCGACGAAGTGGCCTTCGACCGCCGCCGCAGCCGCCATGGCCGGGGATACCAGATGTGTACGGCCCTTGAAGCCCTGACGGCCTTCGAAGTTACGGTTGGAGGTCGAGGCGCAACGCTCGCCCGGCTTCAGCCGGTCGTCGTTCATGGCCAGGCACATGGAGCAGCCCGGTTCGCGCCAGTCGAAACCGGCCGCCTTGAAGATGACGTCGAGGCCTTCGGCTTCCGCCTGTTCCTTGACGAGGCCCGAACCCGGCACGATCATCGCGGATACGGTTGGAGCAACCGTCCGGCCTTCGACAACCTTGGCCACCTCGCGCAGGTCCTCGATACGGCCATTGGTGCAGGACCCGATGAACACGCGATCGACCGCGATATCGGTAATCTTCGTGCCCGGCTTCAGGCCCATATAGTCAAGCGCGCGCCACTTGGAGACGCGCTTGTTCTCGTCCTGGATCTCGTCAGGATTGGGAACCACGCCCTGAACCGAAATGACGTCTTCCGGCGAGGAGCCCCAGGAAACGATCGGCGGCAATTCGGCGGCGTTCAACACGACGACGCGATCGAAATGCGCGCCTTCGTCGGTATTGAGAGTCTTCCAGTAGGCGATCGCCTGCTCCAGCGCTTCGCCCTGCGGCGCGCGAGGCTTGCCTTTGATGTATTCGAAGGTCTTCTCGTCCGGCGCGATGAGACCGGCGCGGGCACCGCCCTCGATCGTCATGTTGCAGATGGTCATGCGGCCTTCCATCGACAGCGCGCGAATGGCTTCGCCCGCAAACTCGATGACGTGCCCCGTGCCGCCGGCCGTGCCGATTTCGCCGATGATGGCAAGGATGATGTCCTTTGCCGTCACGCCTTCGGGCAGCTGCCCGTCCACGCGCACCAGCATGTTCTTCGCCTTCTTCTGGATCAGCGTCTGGGTCGCGAGCACATGCTCGACCTCTGACGTGCCGATGCCATGCGCCAGCGCGCCGAAAGCGCCGTGCGTGGACGTGTGGCTGTCGCCGCAGACGATGGTCATACCCGGCAGGGTGAAGCCCTGTTCCGGCCCGACGATGTGGACGATGCCCTGTCGCTTGTCGGATGCCGAATAGTATTCGACGCCGAAGTCGGCGGCGTTCTGGGCCAGCGCTTCCACCTGGATGCGGCTTTCCTCGTTCTTGATACCGAGATGGCGATCCGGCGAGGTCGGAACGTTGTGATCGACGACGGCGAGCGTCTTCTGCGGAGCGCGCACCTGACGGTTCGTCAGGCGAAGGCCTTCGAACGCCTGCGGGCTCGTCACTTCATGGACGAGGTGGCGATCGATATAGAGAAGACAGGTGCCGTCATCCTGCTGATCGACGACGTGGTCGTCCCAGATCTTGTCGTAGAGGGTCCGTGGTGCGCTCATGGCGTGTCATCCATTCGAAAGAAGAAATCGGAAAAAGCCGGCTGGTCTGCCGGTAGAGATCAGGCTTCAAAAGCCGGGGCAGGCGCCCCCGAAGGATCTATCGAAGTCGGCTGTTGAGCGCCCCGGAAACACGCGCGTAAAAGCGTGCCGGCAGGCGCTTGTGATCCTGCAGCACGACGACATTCTGCGCGCGACATCCGAACTTGGATTCCATGGCGTCTCGAATAGCAGTTTCCAGGCAGGACTGCAAGTTTCGCCGGCGCTCGACCGCTCGCTCCGCAGACCTCCGATCTTTACGGTGTTTGTCGATTTTCTCATGCTTTACTTGCCAACAGGCCGAAAGTTTGAGACGCCGAAGACGTCCGTCATCAGGCGGATCTGGGGGAACATCATGACACGACCGATTACCTGGCGGGACCGCGCGCGCTATCAGTTCGACAAGAGCATGGCGGCCGGGCCGATCGCGCTGATCGGCTGGCTGGCGGTCATCTCGCTGATCGTCATCGTGCTCGCAGGACTGCTGCTGGCCATCAGCGGCATCGCGCAGGATGGCGGCGAGCCCGTCTCCTTCATCGAGGGCGCATGGGAATCGCTGATGCGCACGATGGATGCGGGCGCCATGGGCGGCGATGTCGGCTGGAGCTTTCGCGGCGTCTCGCTGGCGGTCACCGTTGCCGGCATCTTCGTCTTCTCCGCCCTGATCGGCGTCCTTTCCTCCGGTCTCGATGAGAAGCTGGACGAGCTTCGCAAGGGCCGGTCGCACGTATTGGAGAAGGAGCACACGATCATCTTCAACTGGTCGCCCTCGATCTTCGACGTGATTTCCGAACTCGTCATCGCCAACCGCAGCCGGCGTCGCCCCCGCATCGTCATCATGGCCGGCAAGGACAAGGTGGAGATGGAGGACGAGATTGCCGACAAGATCCCGGATCTCGGCAACACCCGCATCATCTGCCGCAGCGGCGATCCGACGGATCTGCACGACATCAACATCGTCAATCCCCAGGCTTCCCGCGCCATCGTCGTTCTCTCGCCGGAGGGCGACTATGCTGATTCGCAGGTCATCAAGACCATCCTCGCACTCGTGAACGATCCGTCGCGGCGCCCGGAGCGCTACCGCATCGCCGCCGAAATCCGCGATGCGGCCAATGCCGAGGTTGCGCGCATTGTCGGCGGCAGCGAATTGCAGCTGGTTCTGGCCGACGAGCTTATTTCCCGCATCGTCGTCAGCTCCAGCCGCCAGTCGGGCCTCAGCGGCGTCTATACCGAATTGCTCGATTTCGACGGTTCGGAGATCTACGCGCTCGAACAGCCGGACCTCGTCGGCAAATCCTTCGGCGCCGCCGTCATGGCTTATGACACGTCCACCCTGATCGGCGTCGGCACCACGGACGGCAAGGTGCATCTGAACCCGCCCACCAACCGTGTCATCGCGGCTGGCGAGCGTGCCATTCTCATTGCCGAGGACGACGACACCATCCGCCTGCGCACGGGCGACTTCACCGTGGATCGCGACGTCATCCGCCCGCGGCCGCCGGTCACGCGCCGGGCGGAAACCACGCTCCTGCTCGGCTGGAACCGCAGGGGACCCATCATCACCCAGGAGCTTTCGCGTTACGTCGCGCCCGGTTCCCGCCTGATGATTGCGGCGGATACGCCGGAGCTTCTCGATGAGGTGGCGGCCATGCCGTATCTGAACGAGAACCTGTCGGTCGAGTGCCGCGTGATCGATACCAGCAACCGTGCCGCACTGGATGCGCTGGATGTGCCTTCCTTCGACCATGTGCTGGTTCTGGGCTACAGCGACCATCTGGCTGCACAGCCGGCCGATACGGCAACGCTCGTGACGCTGCTGCAACTGCGCAAGATTGCCGAGGCCGCAAACACGCATATCGGCATCGTCAGCGAGATGATCGACGTTCGCAACCGCGATCTTGCCGCCGTGACCCGCGCCGACGACTTCGTCGTCAGCAACAAGCTCGTCAGCCTCATGCTGGCGCAGGCCTCGGAAAACGAACTGATGGCCGATATCTTCAACGAGCTTCTCGACGAGGACGGTTCGGAAATCTACATGCGTGCCGTCACCGACTACATCGCGATCGACCGCCCGGTGAACTTCTACACGATCACGCTGGCAGCCTTGATGCGCGGCGAAGTGGCACTCGGCTACAGCAAGGTAGGCGCAGCCGTTCGCGACACGAGAGGACTTGGCGGTGTGGTGGTCAATCCTGCAAAGGGAGAGGCTGTGCAGTACGGGGCCGGAGACAAGCTGATCATTCTCGCGCGCGACTGATACCAGCGCTCGCGCGCGACGGATATCCAGAAGCCCTCACCCCCGATGATCGCCCCGCAGCCGCTTCTCCAAACCCCGAAGCGCCAGCGACAGGCCGATGGTGAGAAGCAGATAGACATAGGCGACGATCGAGTAGGTTTCGAAAAAACGGAAGGAGCCGGAGGCATAGACCTTGCCCATCTGGGTGATGTCCTGCACGCCGAGCACGGAGACGAGCGACGAATCCTTGATCATCGCGATAAAGTCGTTGCCGAGCGGCGGTAGGATGGTGCGGATGGCCTGGGGAAAGACCACGAGCCGGAACCGCTGGAACCGGTTGAGGCCCAGCGCCTCCGCCGCCTCCACCTGGCCCCGGTCCACCGACTGGATGCCCGCGCGAAAAACCTCGGCGATGAAGGCGGAATAGCCGATCGTGAGCGCGATGATCGCACGCCACATCAAGGACAGGTCGCGCACCAGCACCGGCTCCATCGCACCGGCCGAAATCAGCGGCGTCAAGACGAGGTTGATGAGCCAGACGAGGGCGGGCGTGCCGACAAAGGCGATGTAGAACAGCAGCACGAGGACGGGAATGCCACGGACCACCTCGGTGTAGAAGCGTGCGACCTGACGCAACACCGAGCGCCGTGACAGCGCCATCAGCGCCACGCCGAGCCCGAGAAGCGTGGCAAGGGCAAAGCCGACGATCGTGACGAAGATCGTCACGCCGATGCCGACGGCGACCACCGTGAAAACGCGGGAATAGAGATCGTTGACGGCGATGAGAATGGCGAGGCCGACGGCAATTGCGCCAAGGGCGATCAACCACCAGGGCAACTCCCGCCCGGCAGCACTCCGGCCATCTCCCGGGCGAACCGCCATGAGGCGTTCGCCGGGGCTGCCTGCAGCATTATTCGGAGAGAATTGCGAAGGCGGATCTGACGGGCGAGGCGGCATCACGAGCTACGTGTCCGATCCAGCCTCGACCTATTCACCCATCTTGAAATCGACGAACCACTTGCGGTTCAGTTTTTCCAGCGTGCCATCCGCCTTCAGCGCCGCGATGGCTGCGTTCACGGGCGCAACCAGCTTGGAGCCCTTGGGGAAAATGAAACCGAAGTCCTCGGTGCCGAGCGGCCCGCCGATCAGCTTCAGCCCGCCATCGGACGTATCCACATAACCCTTGCCGGCCGTGCCGTCCGTGAGCACGGCATCGACATCACCGGCCTTCAGCGCCTGCACCGTCGCGCCGAAGGTTTCGAACAGCTTCACGCGCGGATTCTGCTCGTTGCCGTCGAGCACCTCGTAAATGGCGGTGTAGAACGGCGTCGTTCCCGGCTGGGCGCCGATGAGACCCTCCGTGAGGGCGGCAAAGGACTTGCCATCCGTAAACCGGCTCTCGTCGCCGCGTACCAGCATGAATTGCTCGGAGCGCATATAGGGGTCGGAGAAATCCACCTTCTCCTTGCGCTCTTCCTTGATGGTGATGCCGGTCATGCCCATGTCGTACTGCCCATCGGAAACGGACTGGATCATCGCATCCCAGCTGGTATTGCGATACGTCACCTTGGCGTTCAAGCGCTTGGCGATCTCGCCCACCGCATCATACTCCCAGCCGGCGGCCTCGCCGGTTTTCGGGTCGATGAACTGCAGCGGCGGATAAGCATTTTCCGTCACCACGACGATCTCGCGCCCGCCGAGATCGGCAAGGTCGGCGGCAACAGCGCTGATCGGCAGAAGAGCAAGAACGGTCAGACCGGCGAGAACATGGCGGCGCGAAAACATGAGGCAGGCTCCTGGCGTGTGACGCGCGAGACTGTCACGAAACTTGCCCGAACGGCAAGGGCAGAGCGGACGATGACGACATTTCCCTGCGGCGCTCAGTTCGCACCGGTCCCGATCCTGTCGAACGCGTGCGATGAAGGAAGCCGCATCGCACCTGCCATGGTTCCTTTTCCGGCACTAGAGGCGGAAAACCTGCCTCCTTCCGTCACACGTCGCTTGTCCCTAGAGTTTTCTTGGCAAGACCGAGACGCTCATCGATACGGTCTTCTGGCGATCAGGTCTTCTGGAAGGAATGTTCATGAAACACACGCTCGCACCCGCCCTCCTCGCAGTCTCCCTCTCGTTCGGATCGCTGCTGACAGCAGCGCCATCGCAGGCGCAGGAAGCCGTTGTGGCGGCGCCCGACGCGGAGGCGCTGTTTACCAGCCCGGATCCGCAACTCAACGCCAACAAACAGGTTGCCCTCGGCATCGTCAGGGATCTGCTGGAAGCCAACCACTGGGACAAGGCCGACCAGTATCTGACGGAGCGCTATCTCCAGCACAATCCGAATGCAGCATCAGGCCGCGCCGGCGTGGTCGCCTATTTTACGGACGTTCTGAAACGTAAACCAACGCCGATCCCCGAGAAGATGAAGACGCCCGTCGCCTTCGTCACGGCGGAAGGCGATCTCGTCACCGTCGGCTATGTCAGGGAGGTGAAGGACGAGAAGGACGCGTCGAAGAGCTACACCACGACATGGTTCGACACGTGGCGTATCCTGGACGGCAAGGCCGACGAGCACTGGGATCCGGCAACCAAGCCTTGAACCGGTCATCCCGCTCTTCGGAGATGAAAAAGCCGCCGGTTCGCACCGGCGGCTTTTTCGAATGACATGATCCGAAGATCTTATTCTGCAGACTTTGCGTCTTCGGCAGCCTTTGCAGCAGCGGCGTCTTCAGCGGCCTTGGCGGCGGCTGCCTCAGCGGCTGCGGCTTCTGCTGCTGCCTTTTCGGCGGCAAGCGCCTGGGCTGCTGCAACCTTTTCAGCTTCCAGACGGGCCTTTTCCTCGGCAGCCGACTGGCGAGCCGTATCGTTCAGCTTGCGGGCGCGCGTACCGGTGTTCTCGACGATACGAGCCGACTTGCCGCGACGATCGCGCAGGTAGTAGAGCTTGGCGCGACGAACCTTACCGCGGCGAACGATCTCGACGCTTTCGACCATCGGCGAATAGACCGGGAATACGCGCTCGACGCCTTCGCCGTAGGAGATCTTGCGAACCGTGAAGCTCTCGTTGATGCCGCCACCCGAACGGGCGATGCAGACGCCTTCATAGGCCTGCACGCGGGTACGGGTACCTTCTGTCACGCGCACGTTGACGCGGAGCGTGTCACCTGCGGAGAATTCCGGAAGGGTACGCTTGGCTTCGATCTTGGCGGCCTGTTCGGCTTCCAGCTGCTGGATGATGTTCATCGGTTTAACCTTGCTTTCTTCTCAAACAGTCAGAGCGCCCGTGTGTCTTTCGGCAATGCCTCTGGACAGGTCTCTTCCAGTGAAGAGCGACGGCGGATGCACTATTCTTTGTTGACGGTCGCGGGCAGGAACCCGAGCCGGTGCGGCCTATACACCGGGAACAGCGATTTGTCACCCCTCCACCGAAGGGATTCTGGTTGAAGCATCGGGGCTCTCAAAGCGGAGAATGCTCGTATCGCCGTCATCAATCACCGCGACGCCATGAATGGCTGCGGCAACACCGCGCCAGAACGACCCTGCAACGGCGTTGTTCTTGACGACGCCGAGCTCCCACACACCCGGATGCCGCGCAATCAGTTGGTTCGCAGCATATTGTCCGAGGCCCGTTCTGCGAAATTCCGGCACCACGCAGAATTCCGCCATCGCATGATCGACCGGCACTCCCGAGCACGAATGGCGGTTGACGAGGGCAAAACCAGCGGGATTCCACGCATCCTCCTGCATGACCTCGATCAGATAAGCCCAACGATCAATGTCTTCGAAATAAAGATCGAAATAGGGATAGGCGGCATCGACGGGGCCGAAGGCGGAAAGCCCGAGGAGATACGCATCGAGAAGATCTCGCAGCACACCCTTGTCGCGTACAGTGACCTGTCGAATGCGCCAGATGTCGGCTTTCGAAGAAATGTCGGACAAAGTCATGCAGCGACGCTCCTTGCGCGAACATGCGTCCTTGCGTTTATGCACGAGGGCTATACCACGAAAAACAGCCCTTTTTCGATGAGTCGCCGATGTCCGTTACAACCGCCGTTCTTCTTTTTCTCGCCGGCTTCCTGTCGAGCGCCGTCAATGCAGTGGCCGGTGGAGGCACGTTTCTCACCTTCGGCGCGATGACGCTGGCCGGCCTGCCGCCGATCGTGGCGAACGCCACCTCCTCCATCGTGCAGTTCCCGGGCTACATCACCTCGGCGCTGGCCTATCGGCGCGAACTGATGGCCGACAAGCGGATGGCGGTCATGCTGGGGCTTCTCTCCGCCGTCGGCGGCCTCATCGGCGCCGGCATCCTGCTCGCCATGTCCAACCCCTCGTTCCGGGCGCTGGTGCCATGGCTGCTGCTGGGTGCGACGGCGATCTTTGCGGCGGGCCCCCTGCTCCGCCCGAAGGCGCGAGAGGTCGGCGCGCCGCTTGGTGCCCTGGGGCTTCTCGGGCAGTTCGCGACGTCGATCTATGGCGGATTCTTCGGGGCGGGCATGGGCATCATGATGCTGGCCGTGCTGGGGCTGACAGCCGGCGGCGGATATCACCGGATCAATGCGCTGAAGAACCTGCTCGCCGTTGTCATCGCCGCCATCGCCGTTGTCGTCTTCACCTTCGGCGGGGTCGTCTCCTGGCTGGAGGCGGCCGTGATGATCCCGGGCGGGGCGCTTGGCGGCTATAGCGGCGTCTGGCTGGCGCGCCGCATCCCGCAAGCCATCATCCGCGCCTTCGTCGTCGCGGTCGGACTGCTGCTCGCCTTCTATTATTTCGTGACTGGCTGAGACAAAAGGGGCTGAGCCAGAAGATCCGGCCGGCGCTCCCGCGTCAGCCGCTCGGCCTCCGCCCGCCGCCACCGTTCGATGGCACCGTGATTGCCAGAGGTCAGCACGGCGGGAATCTCCCGCTCCTCAAAGACCTGCGGGCGGGTATAATGCGGATGCTCCAGCAATCCTCCCTCGAAGCTCTCATGCACGCCCGAGAGCGCATTGCCCATGACGCCCGGCAGGATCCGCACGACGGCATCGAGCAGCGTCAGAGCCGCAGGCTCCCCACCCGAAAGAATATAGTCGCCGATGGAGACCTCTTCGAGCGCGCGCGCATCGATGACCCGCTGGTCGACGCCCTCGAACCGGCCGCAGACGATGACGGCGCCCGGCCCGGCAGCGATTTCCCGCACCCGAGCCTGGCTCAGCGGCCGCCCGCGCGGGCTCATCAGCAGCCGTGGACGCGCGTCATCGCCCGACACATGATCGATGGCGCGGGCGAGAATATCCGCCCGCAGCACCATGCCGGCGCCGCCGCCGGCCGGCGTATCGTCCACGGTCCGGTGCCTGTCCTCGGCAAAGTCGCGGATCTGCACCGCATCGAGCGACCATTGCCCACGCTCCAGCGCTCTGCCGGCCAGAGAATGGCCGAGATGCCCCGGGAACATCTCCGGATACAGCGTCAGGATAGTGGCCCGGAACGCCATGGCGGTGCTCACGTGCCGGACGTATTGGGATCGAACGGTCCGGACGGATCGTCCTTGTCGTCGACAAGTCCGGCAGCGACCGGATCGACCAACATCGTGCCGCCTTCAAGGTCGATTTCGAGCACGGAAAATTCCGAAAACGGAATGAGAACCGGACGTCGGCCCGGACCTTTGAGTTCCAGAAGGTCGCCGGCGCCGAAGTCGAACACGCCGGTCACCACGCCATAGCTCTTGCCCTCGGCGTCCTTCGCCTCCAGCCCTTCGAGGTCCGCGTAAAAGAATTCGTCCTCGTCGAGATCGTCGTCCGGCAGGTTTTCCCGCTCGATGAACAGGTCGAGCCCGTTCAGCGCCTCGGCCGCCATGCGGTCATTGATGCCGCGAAAGCGAACGATGACGACGTTCTTGCTCTCGCGCACCTCCAGTACCTCGAAGACGCGCCCGTCCTCGCTGTAGAGATGGCCATAATCGCCCAGCGCCGTCGGCTCTTCGGCAAAGCTCTTCACGCGAACCTCGCCGCGCAATCCTTGCGCGCCACCGATCGTGCCCATCAGGACGGGGTTTTTCAGCTTGCTCATCGATGAACCGTTCTTGAGATCATTCGTCGGAAAGATTGCGCGACCCCATAAACGAAAACGGGCGGCATGAAAATGCCGCCCGTTCCCGAAGATGATGTCCGTCCGATTATTCGGCAGCGGCAGCAGCGGCGTCTTCAGCCTTCTGCTTGGCTTCGGCGGCGCGCTCGGTCGCCTTCTTGCCGGGCTTGCCCTTGGTCGGGTTGTTGCGGGCTTCGCGCGTGACGATGCCGGCTTCGCTCAGGAAGCGCAGGACACGGTCGGTCGGCAGGGCGCCATTGTCGAGCCAATGCTGGATACGCTCGTTGTTCAGTTCGACGCGCTTGGCATCGTCCTTGGCAAGCATCGGGTTCCACGAACCGACCTTTTCGAGGAAACGGCCATCGCGGGGCGAACGGGCGTCGGCAATGACGACCTGGTAGAACGGACGCTTCTTGGAACCGCCGCGGGCGAGACGAATTTTCAGTGCCATGTCAATATCTCCTTGAATGTTGGCGTGCCGCGGGTGCGGCCTGATGTCGGTATGCGAAAGCCGTCAATCCTTCAGATCGGCGGCGATGTCTTCGTGATGCCGGATGACTTCCTTGATGATGAAGTTCAGGAACTTCTCGGCGAAATCCGGATCCAGATGAGCGTCCTGTGCCAAACGGCGCAGGCGTTCGATCTGGTATTCCTCGCGCGCCGGGTCGGCCGGCGGCAAATCGTGGCGGGCTTTCAAAACGCCCACGGCCTTCGTGCAGCGGAAGCGTTCAGCCAGCATATGGACAAGTGCCGCGTCGATATTGTCGATCGACTGGCGGTAGCCGGAAAGCTCTTCTCGGATCGAAGGGTCGATGCTCACACGGTCAATGCTCATATGGGCCTCACTTCTTCTTCGGCAGGCCGGGAAGGCCCGGGAAGCCACCGCCAAGGCCGGGCAGCTTGCCGCCGCCGAGACCCGGAAGTCCTCCCATGCCGCCCGGCATTCCCTTGCCAAGGCCGGCCGCTTCCGCCTGCTTCTGCAGGGCTTCCAGCTGCTTGGGGTCGAGGCTCGACAGGTCGGGCATGCCGCCCATTCCGCCACCCATGCCGCCGAGACCCATCTTGCCGGCAAGGCCGCCCATCATCTGCTTCATCATGCCGCCGCCCTTCTTGCCGCCCATGGCTTTCATCATGTCGGCCATCTGGCGGTGCATCTTGAGCAGCTTGTTGATGTCGGAGGCATCCGTGCCGGAGCCGGCCGCGATGCGCTTCTTGCGGGAATGCTTGAGGAGGTCTGGATTGGCGCGCTCGGCCTTGGTCATGGACGAGATGATGGCCATCTGGCGCTTGAACATCCGGTCGTCGAGACCGGCCGACGCTAGTCTGTCCTTCATGCCGGACATGCCGGGCATCATGCCCATGATGCCGCCCATGCCGCCCATCTTCTGCATCTGCGAAAGCTGGTCGGCGAGATCGTTGAGGTCGAACTTGCCCGACTTCATCTTGGCGGCCATGGCCGCCGCCTTCTCGGCATCGATATTTTCGGCGGCCTTTTCGACCAGCGATACGATGTCGCCCATGCCGAGGATGCGGTCGGCGACGCGGCGCGGATGGAACTCGTCCAGCTCCGACATCTTCTCGCCGACGCCGATCAGCTTGATCGGCTTGCCGGTGACGGCGCGCATGGAGAGCGCCGCACCGCCGCGACCGTCGCCATCCATGCGGGTCAGAACGAGGCCGGTGATGCCGACGCGCTCGTCGAAGTTGCGGGCGAGGTTGACGGCGTCCTGACCGGTCAGCGCATCGGCGACCAGAAGGATTTCGTGCGGGTTCGAGCGCCGCTTGATCTCGGCCATCTCGATCATCAGCGGCTCGTCGATATGCGTGCGGCCCGCGGTGTCGAGAATGACGACGTCATGACCACCGAGCTTTGCCGCCTGCACGGCGCGCGCGGCGATATCGGTCGGCGACTGACCGGCGATCACCGGCAGCGTGTCGATGCCCGCCTGCACGCCGAGCTGTCGCAACTGCTCCTGGGCTGCCGGCCGGCGCGTGTCGAGCGAGGCCATCAGGACCTTCTTCTTCTCGCGCGTGTTCAGCCGGTGGGCGATCTTGCCGGATGTCGTGGTCTTGCCCGAGCCCTGAAGACCGACCATCATGATGACGACGGGGGCGGGCGCATTGAGGTCGATGGAGACGCCGGTGGCACCCAGCATCTCGACCAGCTCGTCATGGACGATCTTCACGACCATCTGCCCGGGCTTGATCGACTTCAGAACTTCCGCGCCGACGGCTTTTTCGCGCACGCGATCGGTGAAGGACCGCACGACTTCCAGCGCCACGTCGGCTTCCAGCAGCGCACGGCGAACCTCGCGCAGGGCAGCCGAAACATCGGCTTCCGACAGCGCACCGCGTCCCGTCAATCCATTGAGGATCGAACCAAGGCGGTCCTGGAGGCTTTCAAACATCGGTTCTTCCTTCTCGTTTACGGCGATGCCGCAAACGTGGGTTCCGGGTCGTTTTCAAACAAGACGCAAAGCCGAACGGCACCCGAGGGCGCATCGCGCTGTCGGGTGTTGACCTCCGGGAACGTTTATACCTTCAAAGGGTCCCGGTCGGCGGCTCGGAGTCGTGTCTCGTCGCAGATGGAGCGCGGTAAACAGCAAACGGCCCGGAAAGTCAAGGCTTGCTGCCTTCATGCTTCTCCGGGGCCATCGATCCAATACCGGAAAGGTGCCGCTTTCCGATGGCGCCGGAAAGAAAAAGCCGCCATCATCACCCATCACGTCGGGCACCGACTGCTGCCAAAGACGACCGCTCGTTCACGGGGACATTGATGAAACGCCGTACGTTCTTCAAATGGTCGCTCGCCGGCGCTGTCGCCGTCCTGTCCGGCGGCTTTACCGCAAGGAGCAGCATGGCCGCGAACCGCTACTATAAAGGCCCCGTCAGCGACCATTTCGACGGTACCCGATTCTTCAATCCCGGCGGCGTGGAGCCGAACGGCTTCGGCGATCTCCTGCGGTGGCAGTTCAATGGCCAGCGGGCAAGCTGGCCCGAAAAGCCCGACCCGCGCGCGACCGTGATCAAACCGGACCTATCGGTGACCGGGCAAAACCTCCGCGTCACCATGGTCGGGCATGCCTCCATGCTGATCCAGGTGGCCGGCCTGAACATCCTCACCGATCCCGTGTGGTCGGAACGCGCGAGCCCTGTCTCCTTTGCCGGGCCGCGCCGCGTCTCGCCGCCCGGCATCCGCCTTGAAGACCTGCCGCGCATCGATGTCGTACTGATCAGTCACAACCATTACGACCATCTGGACATCACCACGATCGCAAGCCTCGAGGCAGCCAATAAGCCGACCTTTGTCACGCCACTCGGCAACGACATCTTCATCCGCAAGGCTGCACCGGATGCGCGAATTACGCTCATGGACTGGGGCGATGCTCTGGATGTCACGAACGGCATCTCGATCAACTGCGAGCCGGCGCATCACTGGTCGGCGCGCGGCCTCGGCGACAGGCGAAAGGCGCTCTGGGCGGCTTTCGTCATCTCGACGCCGGCGGGCCGGATCTACCACATCGGCGACACCGGCTTTCACGACGGCATCAACTACCGCGCGGCCGGGAAAAAATATGGCGGCTTCCGTCTCGCCATCCTGCCGATCGGCGCTTACGAGCCGCGCTGGTTTATGAAGGGACAGCATCAGAACCCTAACGAAGCGATCGAGGGCATGCTTCTTGCAAAAGCCGCCTATGTCGTCGGCCATCACTTCGCAACCATCCAGCTCACCGACGAGGCCATGGATGCGCCGGAAAGGGCGCTGGATGCAGCGCTGGCAAAACATAAGGTCGATCCTGCCCGCGTTCGCCCGCTCCATGCCGGCGAAGTCTTCGACGTGCCTCCCGAAAGGACCCCCGCATGACCACCAGCACCTTTCACCAGCCGGTAGATGCCGCCGAAGTGCCGCGCTTTGCCGGCCACTCCACCTTCATGCGGTTGCCCGCCGTTCAAGACGCCACCGGCCTCGATATCGCGCTCGTCGGCATTCCGTGGGACGGCGGCACGACGAACCGGGCCGGCGCGCGCCACGGGCCGCGAGAGGTGCGCAACCAGTCGAGCCTGATGCGGCGCGTCCATCACGTCACCCTCACCGAGCCGTTCAGCATTGCCAATGTTGCCGATGTCGGCGATCTCGCCGTCAATCCGATCGATCTTCTCGATGGCCTGAAGCGGATCGAGACCGGCATGCGCGCCATCGTGGAGACAGGCGCGATCCCGCTGTCCGTCGGCGGCGACCACCTGACGACGCTGCCGGTCATGCGCGCCGTGGCCGCGGGCGGCCCGGTCGGCATGATCCATTTCGACGCGCATTCGGACACCAACGACACCTATTTCGGCGGCAACCCCTATACCCATGGCACACCGTTCCGCCGGGCCATCGAGGAGGGGCTGCTCGATCCGAAACGCACGGTGCAGATCGGCATTCGCGGCTCGATTTACGCGACCGACGAGCACGACTGGGCCCGCGCGCAAGGCATCCGCATCATCTATATGGAGGAATGCATCCGCCGCGGCATCCCAGACGTCATGGCGGAAGCCCGAGCCATTGCCGGCAGCGGGCCAACCTATGTCAGCTTCGACATCGACTGCATCGACCCCTCCATGGCGCCCGGCACGGGAACGCCCGAGATCGGCGGGTTTACCACGCGCGAGGCGCAGGCGCTGGTGCGGGAACTCACCGGCGTGCGGATCGTGGCGGCCGATGTCGTGGAGGTCGCGCCGCCCTTCGACGTCGCGGGCATGACGGCGCTCGCCGGCGCGACCATTCTGTTCGAGCTGCTCTGCGTGATCGCGGAGGGTGTCGCCACGCGCCGTTAGCGGCATCCCGCGCTAATCCCGCCCTCTGGTAATCCGGAGCATTTTCCGCCATATACGCCCTTTCGCCAAGACCTTTGCGCACAGGTACGGACAGGCATGGACAGAACGGTCGAATTCGCGAGGATGAACGGGCTCGGCAACGCGATCCTGGTCGTGGACATGCGCGGCCGGAGCGATGTGGTCACCCCGGCGGCAGCCATCGCGCTCAATGCCGACCCGCAGACCCGCTTCGACCAGATCATGGCGATCCACGACCCGAAGGCGTCCGGAACCGATGCCTGGATCGACATTCTGAACTCCGACGGCACCAAGGCGCAGGCCTGCGGCAACGGCACGCGCTGCGTGGTGCAGGCGCTGGCGGCGGAAACCGGCCGCAAGACCTTCACCTTCCATACCGTTGCCGGCATCCTCAATGCCGAGGAACACGCGGACGGCACGATCTCCGTCGATATGGGCAAGCCGGTTTTCGACTGGAACCGTATCCCGCTGGCCGAAGATTTCCACGATACGAGCCGCATCGAGCTGCAGATCGGCCCGATCGACGCTCCCGTCCTGCATTCGCCGTCCGTGATGTCGATGGGCAATCCGCATGCGATCTTCTGGGTCGACCGCGATGTCATGTCCTACGACCTCGCACGCTTCGGCCCGCTGCTCGAAAACCACCCGATGTTTCCCGAGCGCGCCAATATCACGCTTGCGCAGGTGACATCGCAAAGCGGCATGACCACACGCACGTGGGAACGGGGCGCCGGGCTGACGCTTGCCTGCGGCTCAGCCGCCTGTGCGGCGGCTGTCAGCGGTGCGCGCACCGGGCGCACCGGGCGCAAGGTGGCGGTGACCGTTGCCAGTGCCGTGCCTGCGGGCGTGCTCACCATCGACTGGCGCGAGCGTGACGATCATGTCGTCATGACCGGACCGGCCACCTGGGAGTGGTCCGGCCGCGTCGATCCCGCGACCGGCACATTCTTGCGCGAACCTGATACCGGAGCGCAAGCGACAGGGACACAGGCAGAGTGAGCGGCGTCGAGATCATCACATTCGGCTGCCGCCTGAACACCTACGAATCCGAAGTCATGCGCGGCGCTGCCGAAAAGGCGGGGCTGAACAATGCCGTGCTGGTGAACACCTGCGCGGTGACCGGCGAGGCCGTGCGTCAGGCCCGCAAGGCGATCCGCCGCGCAAGGCGCGAGCACCCGGACGCCCGCATCATCGTCACCGGCTGCGCCGCCCAGACCGAAGCCGGCAGCTTTGCCGACATGCCGGAGGTCGACGCCGTTCTCGGCAATGCGGAAAAGCTGGACAGCGACGCCTATCGCTCTCTGCCCGATTTCGGCGTTGGCGGCGAGGAGAAGCTGCGCGTCAACGACATCATGAGCGTGCGGGAAACCGCGCCGCAGATGGTGCGCATGATCGAGGGCCATGTACGCGCCTTCGTGCAGGTGCAGAACGGCTGCGACCATCGCTGCACCTTTTGCATCATCCCCTATGGCCGTGGCAATTCCCGCTCGGTGCCGATGGGCGCCGTCGTCGATCAGGCGCGCATGCTGGTGGAAAACGGCTACCGCGAGATCGTGCTGACCGGCGTCGACGCCACCAGCTACGGCGGCGACCTGCCAGGCGCGCCGACGCTCGGCCTCCTGGCCAAGACGCTTCTGAGGCAGGTGCCGGAGCTTGCGCGCCTGCGCCTCTCCTCCATCGACAGCATCGAGGCCGACCGGCACCTGCTCGACCTCATTGCAGACGAGCCGCGCTTCATGCCGCACCTGCATCTCTCGCTCCAGCACGGCGACGACATGATCCTCAAGCGGATGAAGCGGCGGCATTTACGGGCCGATGCGCTCGCCTTCATGCAAGAGGCCCGTCGCCTGCGCCCCGGCATTGCCTTCGGCGCCGACATGATTGCCGGCTTTCCCACCGAGACGGAAGAGATGTTCCAGCAAGCCGGAACGCTGGCGCAGGAGGCGGGAATCGCAAGCCTCCACGTCTTTCCCTACAGCCCGCGCGACGGCACGCCCGCCGCCCGTATGCCGCAACACGATCCCTCGCTGATCCGGGAGCGCGCCACGCGCCTGCGCGCCATCGGCGAGGATCTGGCGCGCGAACACCTGACCTCCATGGTCGGCACCGCGCAGACCGTGCTGGTCGAAAGCAACGGCACCGGCCATACGGAAAACTTCACCCGCGTCGCGACACCGGGGCTTGAGCCCCGCTCGCTGGTCGCGACGACGATCACGGGCCACGATGGCAAGAACCTCTCCATCGACACCGCCGAAAGACAGGCTGCGTGACATGAGCGGCCCCGCAGGTTTCAGGATATAAGATGGCGTTCGATTTCCTCAAAAGGGTCTTCACATTCGATCAGGTGCCGCCGGAAACCCCCGCAGCCCCGCCTGCGGACGCCCCGCCCATGGACGAGAGCGCGCCGGATGCGGTGACGCCTGCGGAGGTCACACCCCCAGCTCCGGCTCCGGTCGGCGAAGACATAGAGGCTTTCGAACCGCTCCTTGCCGCCGATGCCGCGCCGGACGACGCCCTGCCCCTCGCCAAGGATCCGGTTCTTGCCGAGGAAATCGCCACGGCCGGCGGTCCTTCGTCCGATAGTGAGGCAGAGGCCGAAGACGCGGACGAGACGCTGCTCCCGCTTCCGCCAGCTGAAAATATTGGCGATCTCGGCGTCGTGCCGTTGTCGCTGCTGGAGGCAGAGGCGGAGCTTCCCCCTGGTGAAAGCCTGACCGAAAGCCCGACCGCCGACCTTGAGCGGCCGCGCGACATCGCCGCCCTGCCCGCAGGCTTCGCCACAGGACCGGCGCCAGAGCCGGAGGTCGCCCCCGAAGCCGAGCGCCTCACCTGGTTCCAGCGCCTGCGCGCCGGGCTGTCGCGCACCTCGTCGCAGCTGACTGGTCAGATCACGGCGCTCTTCACCAAGCGCAAGCTGGACGACGCCACGCTCGAAGAACTCGAAGACCTGCTGATCCAGGCGGACCTCGGTGTCGAAACGGCACTCCGCATTACCGATACGCTTGCCTCGGAGCGCTATGGCCGAGACGTTTCGGGCGCCGATGTCTCGCGCATCATGGCAGCCGAGATCACCAAGGTTCTGACGCCGGTCGCCAAGCCGCTGCAACTCGACCTCAACCATCGCCCCCACGTCATCCTTGTCGTCGGCGTCAACGGCACCGGCAAGACGACGACCATCGGCAAGCTCGCCGCCAAGCTCTCGGGTGCTGGCCTGAAGGTCATGCTTGCCGCCGGCGATACCTTCCGCGCCGCCGCCATCGAGCAGCTGAAGATCTGGGCCGACCGGACGAACAGCCATATCGTTTCCTCGAAGCTCGGCGCAGACGCCGCGGGCCTCGCCTACGAAGCTTTCGAGGAGGCGCGCCGACAGAAGAGCGACGTGCTGATCATCGACACCGCCGGTCGCCTGCAAAACCGCACGGAGCTGATGGCAGAACTTGAAAAGATCGTTCGCGTGCTCGGCAAGCTCGATCCGGATGCGCCGCATACGGTGCTCCAGACGCTGGACGCCACAACCGGGCAGAACGCGCTCAACCAGGTCGAGATCTTCCGCAACGTTGCCGGCGTCAACGGGCTGATCATGACCAAGCTCGACGGCACCGCCCGTGGCGGCATCCTCGTCGCCATCTCCGCCAAGCACAAGCTGCCGGTCTATTTCATCGGCGTCGGCGAGGGCATCGACGATCTCGAACCCTTCGAGGCCCAGGATTTCGCCGAGGCGATTGCCGGGATCGCGGATTAGGCATTGCGCCTCCGCCGAAATTCCGCCGCCGTCTGCGGCCACATCACACGCATCTCACGAAAAGACCACAAGGCAGAGACGATGAAGACCGAACGGCCCGTAGACACCGACGTCACGCCGACCCCCGCCGAGCGTCACCATCCCGGGCTCAAGCTCGCTCTGGAACTCGGGCCTCTGCTCGTCTTCTTCTTCGCCAACATGCGCGGACCCTGGCTTGCCGAGACTTTTCCGGTGCTGACCGAACTCGGCGGCCCGCTGTTCATCGCCACCGGCCTCTTCATGGCGGCGACGGTGATCTCGCTGGTCGTCTCGAAGATCGTGCTCGGCCATCTCCCCGTCATGCCCTTCGTTTCGGGCATCGTCGTCCTGGTGTTCGGCTCGCTGTCGATCTGGCTGCAGAACGACACCTTTATCAAGATGAAGCCGACTATCGTCAACACGCTGTTCGGCGCGGTCCTTCTGGGCGGCCTGTTCTTCGGCAAATCGCTGCTCGGCCACGTCTTCAATGCCGCCTTCCAGCTGGACGCGGCCGGCTGGCGCAAGCTGACCCTGCGCTGGGGCATCTTCTTCCTGTTTCTGGCCGTCCTCAACGAGGTCGTCTGGCGCGGTGCCGCGGTCTGGTATGCGCCCGACGCTCAGGCGGCCGATGATTTCTGGGTGGCGTTCAAGGTCTGGGGCACCATGCCGATCACCATCCTCTTCACCATGGCGCAGATGCCGCTCATCCTGCGGCACTCCGTCGAATCGGCGTCCGACAAGATATGACCGCCGTTCCCCCACCCCTTGGCCCCACACCCGTCGAAGCCCTGCCCCGCAGCCGCACCCTGCTCTGGATCGGCGCCTGCCTCGGCGTTGTCGCGTTTCAGGTGGCCGTGGAGCTCTTCATGGGCCGCACGCCGATCTGCACCTGCGGCACCGTCAAGCTGTTCGAGCCCGTGGTCAACAGCCCCGGCAACTCCCAGCACCTCGCCGACTGGTACACGCCGTCCCACATCATCCACGGCTTCCTGTTCTATGCGCTGACCACCTGGCTCTTCCCGAGAAAGCCCCTCTCGGCCCGTCTGTTCGTCGCAACGCTCATCGAGGCGGGCTGGGAACTGCTGGAAAACTCGCCGATCATCATCGAGCGCTATCGCTCCGCGACCGTTTCTCTGAACTATGTCGGCGACAGCGTGCTGAACTCCGCCATGGACACCGTCTTCATGGCGCTCGGCTTCCTCGCCGCCGCCCGTCTGCCCGTCGCCGTGACGATTGCCATAGCCATCCTGTTCGAAATCTTCACAGGCTGGCTGATCCGCGACAACCTGACGCTCAACGTGTTGATGCTGGTCTGGCCGCTGGACGCTGTGAAGGCGTGGCAGGGCGCGCTTTAGGAGCCGGCTGAAGCCTTCTCGATAGCGGGCATCAGGCCTTCGCGCAGGCTGCGGTCGTCGAACGGGCCGACGCGCTTGTAGAGGATCATGCCGTCGGGTGCGACGAGATAGGACTCCGGAATCCCGTAGACGCCCCAGTCGATGGCGGCACGGCCGCGCGGATCGACGCCGATGGCGGAGAAGGGATTGCCGAGTTCGTCGAGGAAACGCAGCGCGTTGTCCGTCTGGTCCTTGTAGTTGATGCCGACGACTTGCAGACGCGGGTCTTTTGCCAGAGCGAGGATCACGGGGTTTTCCGCGCGGCAGGGCACGCACCAGGAGGCCCAGACATTGACGAGCGTGAGCTTGCCCTTCACCGCCGCATCCGTCAGCGCGGGCATGGCCGCATTTTTCAGCGTCGCACCTTCGAGCGCTGGAAGGCTTAGCGACGGCGCCTGCGTTCCAATGAGCGCAGACGGGATCTCGCTGATATCGCGGCCGGAGTCGAGCTGGCTCCAGAACACGGCTGCAAGGCAGGCAAAGACGGTCAAGGGCAGCAGTGCGAGCGCCAGACGGCCCTTCGTCGGTGCGCGGTTCTCGGGCAAGTCGCTCATGGCACACCTGCACCAGACGAGCGGCGGCGGATGCCGGCATCCTCCAGCGCCCGCAATTCACGGCGCCGGGCGCGCGCGTCGAGAGCGACCCAGACGATGAGGCTCGCGACCACGACGAGCGCTGCCCCATAGCTGGCGACGACATAGCCCATATGCGCGCTCATGCGGACACCGCGCCCCGCGCAGCCTGCCGGCGCATGGCCGCGATACGGCGACGCCAGATCTCTGTTCGCATGGCGGCCAGATGCAGCGTGAAGAACAGGCATGTGAAGGCCAGCGCCATGACGAGGAGCGGCCGCAGGAACTCCGGATCGATAGCAGAACCGCCGAGACGCAGCACGCTTGCCGGCTGGTGCAATGTGTTCCACCAGTCGACGGAGAACTTGATGATCGGGATGTTGACGAAGCCGACGAGGATCAGCACGGCCGAGACCTTCGCCGCCCGTCCGGCATCGTCCATGGCGCGGTTGAGCGCAATCAGGCCGAGATACATCAGGAACAGGATGAAGACGGAGGTGAGCCGCGCATCCCACACCCACCATGTTCCCCACATCGGCTTGCCCCAGAGCGAGCCGGTAACGAGCGCCAGCGCCGTGAAACCGGCACCGATGGGGGCGGCGCACTTTGCCGCGACGTCGGCCAGAGGATGGCGCCAGACGAGCGTGCCGAGCGCGGACGCCGCCATGACCGTATAGCCCATCATCGACAGCCAGGCGGCGGGCACATGGATATACATGATCCGCACCGTCTCGCCCTGCTGGTAATCAGCCGCGGTGGTGAAACAGAGCGTCAGGCCGATCGCAAACAGCAGCGCCGTCAGACCGGCGAGCCATGGCAGCAGGCGCCCGGCCAGCGCGACGAAGCGCGTCGGATTGGCAAGGTCTGCAAAGCTGCGAATGGCAAGGCTCTTCTCATGCATACGAACGTCTCTACCAAGTTCGCGAGGCCGCTTCAATGAACGTCGCGGCGACTGACATGGTCACCTTTACGTCATTCGGAAGAGGCGCGCAGGGCGACAGCCGCCGCGGCCGGACCGATGACGGCGAAGAACAGGGTGATCGCCGTCAGGATCATGAAAGGCGGCAGAAACGGCGCGGGGTCTTGGACGGCGGCATAGGCCGCGCTGACGCCGAAGATGAGCACGGGAATGACGAGCGGCAACACGAGGATGGACACGAGAAGCCCGCCGCGCGGCAGAGCCACCGCGACCGCCGCGCCCATCGCGCCGATCAGCGTGATCGCCGGCGTTCCCGCCAGAAGCGTCAGCATGGTGGCAAGGATGGCCGTCGGCTCCATGTTGAGAAATAGCCCGAGAAGCGGAGACACGAGCACGAGCGGCAAGCCCGAGGCGGTCCAGTGGGCAAGACACTTGACGAAGACGGTGAGGACCAGCGGTGTCTCCTGCATCAGCATCACATCCAGAGCGCCGTCCTCACGCTCCGCCTGAAACAGGCGGTCGAGCCCGAGGAGCGAGGCCAGCAAGGCGCCGATCCACAACATGGCGGGCCCCACCCGCGCGAGCAGCTTCAGGTCGGGCCCCAGACCGAAGGGTACGACCGCGACGACGGCCATGAAGAACAGGATGCCCGTCAGCGCACCGCCGCCGGCACGGGTCGCAAGCCTCAGGTCGCGCAGATAGAGCGCCATCATGACCGGCATCCCTTAAGGGGCGAACGCGCGGGGTGATCGCTTGCGATCCTCATACCGGCACCGCAAAGCCGGTCATGGTCAGCATCTGCGCACCGGGAATGTCCAGAGCCTGATGCGTGGCGGCGATGACGATGCCACCGGTGGCGCGATGTCCAGCAATCAGCGCCTCCACCATTCGTTCGCTCGCCGTATCGAGCGCTGCCGTCGGCTCGTCCATGAGCCAGACGGGACGGTATGCGATAAGAAGCCGGGCAAGCGCCGCACGACGCTGCTGCCCGGCCGAGAGATAGCCGAACGGCAGGTGACCAAGCCCGCCGAGGCCCACCGCCTCCAGCGCGGTATCCGCATGAAGAGCGGGATCGGCATCCTTCACCGGATCGTCGCCCTGCCCGCTAAACCGCGACCAGAACACGAGATTTTCCGCAACCGTCAGATCCCGCTTCATCGCATTGCGATGGCCGAGATAATGAAGTGATTCGCGCACCGGCGACCTGGGATCGACGCCCCCCTCCAGCAGGATCGTACCGCTGTCGGCCGGATGAAGCCCGGCGAGTGTCCTCAGGAAGGTGGACTTTCCGGTGCCGTTTCGACCGGTGACGAGAAGGGCACCACCGGCATCGAGAACGAGGCAAACCTCCCGGAAGATCGGGTCTTCGCCGCGGCTGGCGCCCAGCCCGTCCACGCGCAGGCGAAATGGCATTCATCGTCCTTTTACGACGTTGGTCGCATTGAAAAAAATTGTCTCGAATTGACGGCGTTCGATCTGGCACGTTTTGGCGAAATTATCTATAACCCGCCCAACACGCCAGCGGTCGGCGTGAATTTCATCCTAGCGCCGAACATGGAAGTTTTTTCCACGTGCGGACAGCGGAAATGACCGTACCCGCATCCCAATCTGCGCCTTCAGGCGCTCGGGCGTTCGCACGTCAGTTTATGGCGATCAGACGGAACGGGGTATCCAAGTGTCCAAGTCCCTAGACAGTTTCAATTGTCGTTCGACCCTATCGGTCAACGGTGCCGACTATGTCTATTTCAGCCTGCCCAAGGCCGAAGAGAATGGTCTCGCCGGCATCTCGCGGCTGCCTTACTCGATGAAGGTCCTGCTGGAAAACCTTCTGCGCAACGAGGACGGCCGGTCCGTCACCAAGCAGGACATCCTCAACATCGCCGCCTGGCTCAACGACAAGGGCACGGCTGAAAACGAAATCGCCTACCGCCCGGCCCGCGTGCTGATGCAGGACTTCACCGGCGTTCCCGCCGTTGTCGATCTCGCGGCCATGCGCGATGCCATGGTGGCGCTGGGCGGCGATCCGGAAAAGATCAACCCGCTCGTGCCGGTCGATCTCGTCATCGACCACTCCGTCATCGTGGACGAGTTCGGCACGCCGAACGCGTTTGCCCGCAACGTCGAGCTCGAATACGAGCGCAATGGCGAGCGCTACCGCTTCCTCAAGTGGGGCCAGCAGGCATTCAAGAATTTCCGCGTCGTTCCCCCGGGCACCGGCATCTGTCACCAGGTCAATCTTGAATATCTCGGCCAGACCGTCTGGACCAAGGAAGAGGACGGCGAAACGGTTGCCTATCCCGACACCTGCGTCGGCACGGACAGCCACACCACGATGATCAACGGCCTCGGCGTACTCGGTTGGGGCGTCGGCGGCATCGAGGCGGAAGCGGCCATGCTCGGCCAGCCCGTCTCCATGCTCCTGCCGGAAGTCATCGGCTTCAAGCTCACCGGCAAGGTCAAGGAAGGCGTCACCGCGACCGACCTCGTGCTCACCGTCGTGCAGATGCTGCGCAAGAAGGGCGTTGTTTCCAAGTTCGTCGAATTCTTCGGCCCCGGCCTTGATTCGATGACGCTCGCCGACCGCGCCACCATCGGCAACATGGGCCCGGAATACGGCGCGACCTGCGGCTTCTTCCCGGTCGATGGCGAAACCATCAACTACCTCACCATGTCCGGCCGCACGACGGACCGGATCGCGCTGGTCGAAGCCTATTCCAAGGCGCAGGGCATGTGGCGCAATGGCGATGGCGCCGAACTGGTCTTCACCGACACGCTGGAACTCGATCTCGGCGACGTCGTGCCCTCCATGGCCGGCCCGAAGCGTCCCGAGGGCCGCATTCCGCTCGAAGGCATCGCGCCCGGCTTCGCAACGTCGCTGGAAGCCGACTACAAGAAGCCCGGTCAGCTCGAAAACCGCTACCCGGTCGAAGGCACCGACTACGATCTCGGCCATGGTGACGTGGCAATCGCCGCCATCACCTCCTGCACCAATACGTCCAACCCCTCGGTTCTCATCGCTGCCGGCCTTCTCGCCCGCAACGCTGTCGCCAAGGGCCTGAAGAGCGCGCCGTGGGTCAAGACCTCGCTGGCTCCGGGAAGCCAGGTCGTCGGTGAATATCTCGAGAAGTCGGGCCTCCAGAAGGATCTCGACGCGCTCGGCTTCAACCTCGTCGGCTTCGGCTGCACGACCTGCATCGGCAATTCCGGCCCGCTGCCGGCACCGATCTCCAAGACGATCAACGACAAGGGCCTGATCACGGCCGGCGTCCTCTCGGGCAATCGCAACTTCGAAGGCCGCATCTCGCCGGACGTTCAGGCAAATTATCTCGCCTCGCCGCCGCTGGTCGTTGCCTATGCGCTCGCCGGCACGGTCCAGAAGGACCTCACGACCGAGCCGCTCGGCATCGGTTCGGACGGTCAGCCTGTGTTCCTCAAGGACATCTGGCCGACCTCGCACGAGATCCAGGAATTCATCCTGAAATACGTCACGCGCGAGCTTTACGAGAGCAAGTATGCCGACGTGTTCAAGGGCGACGTCAACTGGCAGGCCGTTCAGGTTCCCGCCGGACAGACCTATGCCTGGGACGACGATTCGACCTACGTGCAGAACCCGCCCTACTTCGTGGGCATGGGCAAGTCCGGCTCCGGCATCTCCGACATCAAGGGCGCCCGCGTCCTCGGTCTCTTCGGCGACAAGATTACGACCGACCACATCTCTCCGGCCGGTTCGATCAAGGCGGCTTCGCCTGCCGGTGCCTACCTTACGGGCCACGGCGTCGGCGTTGCCGACTTCAACCAGTACGGCACGCGTCGCGGTAACCATGAAGTGATGATGCGCGGCACTTTCGCCAACATCCGCATCCGCAACCACATGCTCGGACCGAACGGCAAGGAAGGCGGCTACACCTTCCACTATCCGTCGAAGGAAGAGATGTCGATCTACGACGCGGCGATGCAGTACAAGGAAGAGGGCGTTCCGCTGGTCATCTTCGCCGGTGGCGAATATGGCAACGGCTCCTCACGCGACTGGGCGGCCAAGGGCACCAACCTGCTGGGCGTCAAGGCGGTCATCGCCGAGAGCTTTGAGCGTATCCACCGGTCCAACCTCGTCGGCATGGGCGTCGTGCCCTTCGTCTTCGAGGCCGGCACGACCTGGGCATCGCTGAACCTGAAGGGCGACGAGATCGTCACCATCGAGGGTCTGACGAACGTCCAGCCGCGTGAAAAGCGCACCGCGGTCATCACCTATGCCGATGGTTCGGTAAAGGAAGTTCCGCTGATCTGCCGCATCGATACGCTGGATGAAGTCACCTACATGAACAATGGCGGCATCCTTCAGACGGTTCTGCGCGACCTCGCCGCCTGAGGCGCAACGACCTGAAGATCGCGAAGGCCGGAACACCGTTCCGGCCTTTTGCATGTCCAGCGGGCACGGATCGCCTTCGCCAAAATTTCACTCCAACGTGACTTTGTGTTGAGGACGCTGCGGCGTATGAAGAAGCGGTTTCCGGCTGCCGCAATCCTGCCCGAATTGGAATCTGCCCGAAGTGGAACCTGCATGCCCGCCTCCAAGACCTCTCGCTTGAGCCTGATCGCCAGCCTCTTCCTGCTGGCAGCCTTTCCGGCTGCAGCACAGGAAGCAGCGCCGCAGACGATCGAGGCGAAGACAGAGGGCAGAGGGCTGGAGGTAACGCAGCCGAAAGGCGTCGTGGAGTTGTTCACGAGCCAGGGCTGCGCCTCCTGTCCTCCGGCCGATGCGGCGCTGAAGCACCTGATCGACGACGGCTCCATCGTCGCCCTCTCCTATCACGTGGATTACTGGAATTACCTTGGCTGGGCGGACACGCTTGCCTCGAAGGAGAACACTGCCCGCCAATATGCCTATGCCAAGATGTTCGGCCGTAACGGTGTCTACACGCCACAGGCCGTGCTGAACGGCCGGGATCAGGTGAATGGCGCCAATCTCCCAGGCATCAAGGGGCGGCTGATCGCGCTGAGCAGTGCTGATGCCGGCATGAAGGTTCCGATTTCGGCCGAGCGCAAGGATGACGAGATCGATATCACGATTGGAGAAGGTAGCGGCAAAGCCAACGTCGTCATCGTCTACTTCAACCGCCAGAAGGTGGTCGATGTGGAAAAGGGTGAGAACAGCGGCAAGAAGATGTCCTACTGGCACGCCGTGCGCGACATCCAGACGATCGGCATGTGGGACGGGAAATCAGCCCGCTTCGTGCTGCCAGCCTCGGTGCTCGATCAGGAAAAGGACAGCGGCTGCGCGATCCTGCTGCAGCAGATGAAGGATGCGGAGACCCCCGGCGCCATCGTCGGGGCGGCCACTCTGATGGCATCGCAATAGACGTCCAGCGCAGGAGCGGGAATGACCGGTCCGGCATATCGAGGGCTGGGGGCTGAGGGTTTCGATATCACCGGACCGGGTGGTCTAAGCCGGCAAAGGCCGAAGGCCGATCCCGATCATGACCATCTGTGCGCCCGCGTGACCGGAGGTCGGGCATGGCAAGCCGCACAGGAACCCCGAGCGGCGAAACGAAAAACGCTGATCGACCGGCCGGGCAGCGCGCGGTACTTCGGAAAACCGAAGCAGCGGCGACGCGGCGGAGTTAAGCCTCGAATTCGGGCGCGGGTTTGACCGCAATGCGGCGGTGCAAAAAAAGCCATTGCTTCAGGAGTTGTGAGCGGCTGCGCCTCAACCTTTCCATTCAAGCTTGATTTTCAGCGGCACTCAGGCACACTGTCACCGTCCTGTCATAACAAAAGGCCGGAATGTGCATGACCGATCAGACGGATTTGCAAGGTCGCCAAACCCTCAAGGCATCTGAAAGCGTGGTCGTCGATCTCAGCGACTACCGACATGCCAAGGACCCCCTTCCCGTAACGTTCCACCGCCGAGAGCTCGACCAGATCCTGTGGGTCTATGGCCGCATGGTGGGGGAAGGCGAGTGGCGCGACTACGCGCTCGACCATATGCGCGACAAGGCGGTCTTCTCCGTCTTCAAGCGCTCGGGCGAACTACCGCTTTATCGTGTGGAGAAGGTCCCGAAGCTCGCCGCGAAACAGGGCGCCTATGCCGTGGTCAACACCCACGGCATGATTCTGAAGCGCGGGCATGAGCTGCCACAGGTCTTGAAGGTCTTCGACAAGCTGCTGAAGGTCGTCAAAAGCTGATATTGCCGGCAGAACGCCCGGACCTTGTGAAAAGCCTCGATCAGGCTCCGTAGAGCGTATCCGGATAGACACCCTCGGCTGGCGCGGTCTCGAGACCTTCGCCCAATGCCAGCTGCATGAAGGTGGTATCGAGCCAGCGCCCGAACTTGAACCCGCTTCCCTTCATCGTCCCGCTATCCACGAACCCTGTGGATCGGTGAACGGCAATGGAGGCGGGATGTGCGCCGCCGATAACGGCCACCATCTGCCGGAAGCCGAGATCCGTGCAGCGCGCGATCAGCTCCTGCAAAAGCGCCTTGCCGACGCCGCGTCCGCGCGCCTCCGGCGCGAGATAGATCGAATCCTCGACGAGAAACCGGTAGGCGCTGCGCGTACGGAATGCCGAGGCATACGCATAGCCGATCACGATCCCGTCCCCGTCTACCGCGATGATATAGGGATAGCTGTTGCCGGTAATCGTGGAAAAACGCGTCGTCATCTCCGACTGGTCGGGAACGGCAATCTCGTAAGTGGCCACGCCGTTGCGCACGGACTCGCTGTAAATGTCCGTAATGACGGGGATATCAGCAAGGGTAGCATCGCGCAGGGTGAAAGACATGGCAGCACTCTCGAAGAAAGTCGGTGGGTCGTGGGTGTCGCTCACGTCCTTCCACATTCCCTTCAGACGATCAAGGCGGGGCGAATACGGAAACAGGAAAGTGCTGCGTAAGGGAGACGACAGCTCCATCGGCGCACAAAAAAGGCGGCCGAAGCCGCCTTTCCGATAATCACAACTGAACGTGTTCTTACGCCTAGTTACGGTTTCCGAGGAAGCGCAACATGAAGAGGAACAGGTTGACGAAGTCGAGATAGAGCGTCAGCGCGCCCATGATCGCCTTGCGGCCGGCAGCCTCGAACCCGTCGCCTTCGAAGTACATTTCCTTGATACGCTGGGTATCGTAGGCGGTGAGGCCTGCAAAGATCAGCACGCCGATGACCGAGATGGCGAACTGCAGGGCAGACGACGCAAAAAAGATGTTGACGATGGAGGCGATGATCAGGCCGAAGAGACCCATGACCAGGAACGAACCCATGGCCGACAGGCTGCGCTTCGTGGTGTAGCCGTAGAGCGACAGCGCGCCGAAGGAGGCCGCGGTTACGAAGAACGTGCGCACGATGCTCTGACCGGTATAGATCAGCATGATCGAGGAGAGCGACAGCCCCATCAGCGCGGCATAGACCCAGAATGTAGTCTGGGCGGCGGACACGCTCATGGAATTGATCCGGAAGCTCAGGAACAGGACCATGCCGAACGGAGCCAGCATGATCAGGTACTTCAGCGGGCTGACATAGATCGCCTGACCGAACGCGGTCAGCTGCCCATCGGCAAATGCGAACTGGAAAGCCAGGAACGCGGCGACGCCGGTGATGGCGACGCCGAGCGCCATGAGATTGTAGACCCGCAGCATGTAAGCGCGCAGGCCCTGGTCGACAGCAGCGTCAGCGCGCGCGCCGGCGGTCTGCATGCGAAAGTTTCTGGGATCGGACATTCTTATCCTCATATCAGCTCGAAGTGACGGACAGGTCGCGAGAGAACTCGGACCGGGCACCGCTGCGGAGCTTCAGCAAGCCTGAGGACAATATGATGCGGAACCGCCCTATTCTCAAGGGCGGCTCTGTCGCATGACGCAAATGTAATGCGGGACGCTCTTCAGAGATCGCGAAGAACAGGTGCTGCCTTCTGCCCAAGCACGCGCCATGTACCCGCAAGCCCGATGCCGACCGTCATGATCAGGGCGATGGCAATGGTCAGCAACGCCACGTCAGGCAGGAAGGACGAGGGCAGCGTCATGATGCGGGCCACCACGAACCACGCCGCCACGCCGCCCGCCAGAAGTGCGAAGATCGCGGTGGAGAGGCCGAGGATTGCATATTCGTAGCAGAAGGCCCGGATCAGCGTCGCCCGGGTCGCACCCAGCGTCTTCAACACCACCGCATCGTGAATACGTGCGCGGTTGCCCGCAGCCAGCGCGCCGGAAAGCACGAGAACCGAGGCGACGAGCGCCACACCGGCAGCAGCGCGGATGGCTGTCGCCAGCTGTCCGAGCAGGCCGTTGACGATGTCCAGCGCATCTTTCACCCGTACGCTGGTAATGGTCGGATAGGTGTTGGTGATCTGGCGCAGTGCCGCGGCTTCCTGCTCTGGAGTGGCCGAGGGATCGATAACGGTGGCGAGCCAGGCATGCGGCGCGCCGGCAAAGGTGTTCGGCGAGAACACCATCACGAAGTTGATCGAAAGCGATTCCCATTCGACCGTGCGAAAGTTGGAAATGCGGGCCGTGATATTTCGGCCGAGCACGTTGACGGTGACGGTGTCACCGACTTTCAGGTTCAGCTCACGCGCCTCCTGCTCGGAGAAGGAGACGAGCGGCTCCCCGCTATAGCCGTCCGGCCACCACTGGCCTTCCACGAGACGCGAATTCTCCGGCAGGTTCTTGGCATAGGTAATGCCGCGGTCGCCCCGAAGCACCCAGCGTCCGGCCGGCGCAACCTCGCGCTTGGCGACGTCCTCGCCATTGAAGGCGAGGATACGGCCGCGCAGCATCGGCACTTCGATGACCTTGCCGGCCGGCAGCGCCGTGTTCAGCAGCGAGCGAAAGCCTTCGATCTCGCTGCCCTGGATGTCCACGAAGAAGAAATTGGGAGCCCGCTCGGGCAGGTTGCCCGTCAGTTCCCGCCGCAGATTGCCGTCGATCAGCGCCAGCGTCACCAGCAGCGCGAGCCCGAGGCCAAGCGAGAGGACGACGGAAGGCGTCAAGGCGCCCGGCCGATGAATATTGCCGATGGCCAGCCGCAGGGCGGGCGACGACACGCGAGGGCTCCGCCGCGCAAGAGCCGCGACCAGAACGGAGACACCGCGCAGCACGACGAACGAGAAGGCAATGGCGCCGAGGAACACGAGCGAGATCATCCGATCATATGCCGTGAAGATGGCGAGACCGCCGAGCGCCGCAAAGCTCAAGGCCGCCGCGAGGAGGTAAGGCCAGGTGGGCCACCGGTTGCGGTCGAAGTCCTGATTGCGAAAGAGCGCCGTCGCGGGCACGCTGCGGGCGCGGCCGAGCGGCAGGCAGGCAAACGCCAGTGCTGTCAGCAGGCCGAACAGGGCCGCAAGCCCGAGCGCCGAGGGATAGAGCTGGAGATCGGTCGAGATCGGCAGGATATCGGCGAGAAACCGTGCGGCGACCAGCGGAATGATCGCACCGACGACAAGGCCGATGACGATACCGATCATCGCGATCAGCATAATCTGGATGAGATAGATGGTGGACACGAGAGCGCCCGGCGCGCCGAGGCACTTGAACGCCGCGATGACGCCCCGCTTGGCATCGAGATAGGCCCGGACCGCGTTCGCAACCCCGACCCCGCCGACGATCAGCGCCGTCAGCCCGACCAGTGTCAGAAACTGCGAAAACCGCGTGATGTTCGCCGTCAGCGATGGTGCGGCATTCTGGCTGGATCGGACGGACCAACCCGCCTGCGGAAACTGCTGCTCCGCCTGGGCACGCACGGCGGGCACGCCGGAGGGATCGGCAAGGCGTACCTTGTAGGCATGCTCCACCAGACTGCCGGTCTGCACGAGACCGCTGGCAGCCAGCGCATCCTGCGACACCATCAGGCGCGGCGCAAAGCCGAAGCCGTCCGACAGCGCATCCGGCTCGCGCACCAGCGTGCCCGATATCCTGACCCGCGAATTGCCGATCAGCAGCGTGTCGCCGGTCTTCACGCCGAGACGCTCCAGGAGCAGGGGCGCCGCGAGCGCGCCGTATGTGCCGTTTTCAGCCGAGAGAAGCGCTGAAAGCGGCGCCTGCGGCTGGCTTTCCACGGAACCGTAGAGCGGATAGGCGGCATCCACGGCCTTCAACTCGACCAGCGCCTGGTTGGAACCATCGGGAAGACGCGCCATGGAGCGCAATCCCGACGTGAGGGATACTTCGCCCGCACCTTTAAGAAAGCGCGTCTCATCGGTATTGGCCAGACGGTTGTTCAACTCGAACCGGATATCGCCCGCCAGAAGCGCCTGCCCTTGAGAGGCGATCGAACCGGTAATCGCCTGCGACAGCGAATTGACCCCGGCAATCGCTGCCGTTCCCAGCGCGATGCAGGCAAGGAAAATATAGAAGCCCGACAGGCCGCCGCGCATTTCGCGCAGCGCCAGCCGCAGGGCAAGCGACAGGTTCGCCGCGCGCAGGGACGCCATCATGCCGAAACCGCTGACGGCGCGACGTCTGCCACCGAGCGCCCATCATCGACGATGGTGCCGGAGCGCACCTTGATCTGGCGCGAGCAGCGTGCCGCAAGGCTGTTGTCGTGTGTGACGAGGATCAGCGTCATGTCGCGCTCGGCCTGCTTGGAGAAGATCAGGTCTGCGATCTGGCGTCCGGTTTCGGTATCGAGGTTGCCGGTAGGCTCGTCGGCGATCAGCAGTTTCGGCGAGGGTGCGAGCGCACGTGCAATGGCCACGCGCTGTTGCTCGCCGCCCGAAAGCTGCCCCGGATAATGCGACAGCCGCTCCCCGAGCCCGACCGACGTCAACTCGCGTCGGGCGATATCGAAGGCGTCGCGCACATTGGCAAGCTCAAGCGGCACCGCGACGTTCTCGAGCGCCGTCATATTGGGAATGAGGTGAAAAGACTGGAAGACGATGCCGATGTTCCGGCCTCGGAAATCCGCCACCCGATCTTCGCTCAGCCCTTGCAGCGGTGTCCCGTCGATGACGATCTCGCCCTTGTCCAGACGCTCCAGTCCGGCAAGCACCATCAGAAGGGTCGATTTGCCCGAGCCCGACGGGCCGACGATACCGACCGATTGCCCGGCATCGATGTCGAGGCTCATGCCTTTCAGCACATGGACGGACGCTGCGGCCTGCCCGAGGGTCAGATCCGCATTTTTCAGTTCGATCATGGTTTTTGCCACGCTGGTCCGCCCTATATATAGGTTATGCTGCAATTGCTCACACCGGATTTAGGAGCGGCTTGATGCGAATGAAAGGTTTCGGGGCGCTTTTCCTGGCTGCTCTCGCAGGTTTGATCGCGGCGACCCCGCTTCAGGCCGCGCCCATCGAGATCGTCGGCTTCGGCGACAGCCTGATGGCCGGCTATCAGCTGCCGCCGGACGATGCGTTTCCCGCGCGGCTGGAGAAGGCCCTGCGCGACAAGGGCCATGACGTTTCCATCTCCAATGCCGGCGTGTCCGGCGATACCACATCGGGCGGTCTCGCCCGCATCGACTGGTCCGTCCCGGACGGCACCAAGGGTGTCATCCTGGAACTGGGCGCAAACGACGCGTTGCGTGGCATTCCGCCGGAAGAGAGCCGCAAGAACCTGGTGGCGATGATCGAGAAGCTGAAGGCACGCGGTATTGGCGTGCTTCTGGTCGGCATGCTGGCACCGCCGAACATGGGTGGTGAATATGCCGACCGCTTCAATCCGATCTATCCGGAACTCGCCAAGACCTATGGCGTCCCGCTCTACCCTTTCTTCCTCGATGGCGTCGTGGAGGATGCGGGCCTGAAGATCGAGGACGGCATGCATCCGAACCCCAAGGGCGTTGGCGTCATGGTGGAGCGGATGCTGCCGGTGGTGGAAAGCTTCGTCGAGGGATTGCCGAAATGATCCGAAGGACCGATCCGGCTAGAGCTTGCCACGCCGTCAGGCGTTCAGCGGGCGTTAATCACCGTTGGACAAATATTGCGGGTGTGAATTTGTAGTTGCCTGCCGCGGCGCGTCGTGGTCGGCTGTGATGTCTGCAAGAGGTGTTTGCAAGATTCGGGGAGCTCGTCATGCCGAGACTGTTTACCGCCCTCGAAATCCCGCGTAATGCGGCGATGAGCCTGTCTCTGCTGCGTGGAGGCCTTCCTGGCGCGCGCTGGATCGACGTCGAGAACTACCACATCACCCTCCGCTTCATCGGCGATGTCGACAACCGCACGGCCGATGAGATCGTGGATCGCCTCGACCGGATCGAGCGACCGGAATTCCAGCTTCAACTTATGGGAACCGGCGCCTTCGGCTCCAAGAAGCCGCATTCCGTCTGGGCCGGCGTGACCAATCCCCCCGAACTGATGGCGTTGCAGGCCGAGATCGAGCGCCTATGCCAGCGTCTCGGTCTTCCCGCCGACCCGCGAAAGTTCACGCCGCATGTCACCCTGGCGCGTCTGCGTTCCTCGCGCGTCGATGACGTCGTGCATTACCTCTCCGGACGCGGCGGCTTTTTTACCAATCCGTTCACCGTTTCCCGTTTCGTGCTCCTGTCCTCGCGTGATTCGGTCGGCGGCGGCCCCTACCTGACGGAAGACGTGTTCGAGCTGCACGAGCCACCCTCTTCCGCCTTTGCGAAGGGCGCGGAACAGGCTGGCAAGGGCATGCTCTGACCGCGCGGCATCAATTGCTGCCCATGGATCGATGAAGGTGACCGGCATGACCAAACGCGACAGACTGAACGCCGACGACATCGCAGCAGGTCTTTCGGGCCTTTCCGGCTGGTCCCTGTCGGAAGATGGCTCGGCCATCGAGAAGACCTACCGCTTCCCATCCTTCGTGGAGGCCTTCGGCTTCATGAGCCAGAGCGCACTTGCAGCGGAGAAGCTCGATCATCACCCGGAATGGTTCAACGTCTATAATCGGGTCGATGTGAAGCTGACGACGCATACCGCTCAAGGCGTGACGGCACTCGACCTTGCGCTTGCCGCACGCATGGAAGCTGCGGCATCTCCCGCACGTTCATGACGTCCGTTTGACCATGACGATCGTTTGAATTGCCCGAATGTTCTCCCATATCAGGTCCTATCGAGCCCGATCAGGGATGACAAACAGGCGAGGTCAGGCACATGAAAGCGGAAACGACGATGGACGAGGTCAAGATCGGCGAAATTCTCCTGCCGGGCGACCGCAGCGAGCAGGAATCGAAGGCGCAGAAGGTTCGCCGCCGGTTCTGGCCGACCCTCAAGCGAGCCGTCCGCCAGGTTCCTTTCAGCCGCGATCTCGTTGCCGCCTATTACTGCGCGATGGATCCTGCGACGCCATTGCGCACCCGTGGTATCCTTCTCGGAGCACTGGCCTACTTCGTCATGCCCTTCGACGTCCTGCCCGACGTGCTCGCCATGGTCGGGTTTTCCGACGATATCGCGGTCCTGACGGCGGCTTTCGCAGCCATCAGTGGACAGATCAAGGAAGAACATTACGGCAAGGCGGACACGGCTCTCAGCGAGGAAGGCCTTCCCGCCTGACGTCATGAGGTCGGAAACCGCTATTCCGTGCCATCGATGCCGTCATCGTGAAGAAGCGTGCGGAGCTTCCCGAAGGCCAGCCTGATCCGCGACTTCACCGTGCCCAGAGGCAAGCCTGTCGATGCGGCGATTTCCGAATGCGACTGGCCGAAAAAGAACGCGAGCTGGATCAGCTTCACCTGCTCGCTCGGAAGCTTGGCAAGCGCCACGCGCACCACGTCCTCCCGATCACCGCTCTGGACGAGCTCGTCAGGCGCCGGCGGCGAGGACGGCAGGAGAAGCGGATCCTTCTCGTCCAATTTGCGGGTTAACTGCCGCCGGGCGGCGTCGATACGCCTGTTTCTCGCGATTCTGAAGAGCCAGGTGGACAGCGAGGACTTCTCGGCATCGTAGAGATCGGCCTTGTGCCAGAGGACGATCATCACCTCCTGCACGATCTCCTCCGCCTCATTGGCAGGCGTATTCTGTCGCAGCAGAAAGGACTTCAGCCGGGGAGCAAAAAAATGAAACAGTTCGGCGAAGGCGGCCTGGTCCCGCTCTTTCGCGACGGCATCCGCCAGCCCTGCGAAATGCTGTCTCGCGTCCCCTGTCATGCCTGCCTTCAGGGCCTCCGAGCCCAAGATTTGGTGTATGTCGAACAACAGGTAAAGCTCATTCTGGAAACGTCAAACTGTTGCCCGATTCTTTGTGACATTAGCGGCAATTGGGGTGAATTTATCACAAAATCGGACCGTCTCCGAACTTACCAGACTCATCGAATGCTGAAAACAGCCGCACGCTGCGGAGGTCAATGGCGCTTCGAATCTCTCGCCCCGATAGGACGAACAGGCTGTCTGAGAGCGACATGCAAGACGAAGGCGACGAAATCCGTCGTCGCGGACGATGCTCGGCGCGCCGGAGGCGTACCGTTTCGCACGTTCCCGCCTTATTCTTGTGGTGTTGACGGTTTGGTAACCTGAATGAAGTCACAATAAATGTAATCGCGACCATGCATCGCCCGGCATCGGACGGGCGCTGGCAGCAAGACAACCGGCAGGACAAGATGTTTGTAAGACAGCTCTCAACCGCAATCGCACTCCTTCTCGCTGGCGCAGGCATCGCTTCGGCACAGTCTCCGACGCGGATCCAGCAGTTCAACGCCTGGGGAGCCTATTCGTACCAGTCGGGCAAGTCGAAGGTCTGCTACGTCCTGTCGGTACCGAAGGAGAAGAGCCCCGCCAATGTAGACCACGGCGATATCTTCTTCCTGGTCTCCCAGCGTCCGGGACAGAACATCTCCTACGAGCCGCAGGCCATGATGGGCTACGCCCTTCAGGAAAATTCCAAGGTCACCGTCACGATCGACGCCAAGAACTTCACGCTCTTCACCAAGGGCAACTCCGCCTGGGTCGAGAACGCTGCCGAAGAGCCGGCGCTCGTCGCCGCCATGAAGGTCGGCAAGGCCATGTCCGTCGTCGCGAAATCGCGCAAGGGAACACAGACCAACTATTCCTACTCGCTCTCCGGCATCTCGGCTGCGCTGAAGCAGATCGAAAGCTGCAAGTAGGCACATCTGCGAAATGGATCGACCAAAGGCCGGCTTCGCCGGCCTTTATCGTTTGCGTATCGCTGTATCCGCATGAGCGACGTCCCGGCGTCGAGCCGTAGAGGTGACGTCCGGGCAAATTCGTGCTAGAGGCCGCATCAACGACATGCAGCACGGGTGAGACGCTCCTCGTGCGCACCATATAAGCTTGGCTCCCGTTTCGCTCTTCGCCCCTCTCGTCCAAACGACGGGGAACCGTTCGGCGTTGCGGGCGAAGTTGCGACAGGAACACTGTGTGATGACCGACATCCTTTCCCTCGACCGCCCCGCACGCCCGGCGAGCCGACCGGCAGCACTGCAGGAAATGCCGTCCCTTATCGGCCTGACCCGCGAAGAAATGGGCAAGGCGCTCGCCGCCGTCGGCGTGGCCGACCGGCAGGTGAAGATGCGCGTCAGCCAGCTCTGGCACTGGCTCTACGTTCGCGGCGTGTCGGATTTCGACCATATGACGAACGTCTCCAAGGACATGCGAGAGACGCTGAAGCGGCATTTCACCATCGCTCGACCAGAGGTGGTCGAGGAACAGATCTCCACGGACGGAACGCGGAAATGGCTGCTGCGCTTTCCGGCCCGCGGCGCCGGGCGTCCGGTCGAGATCGAGACGGTGTACATTCCCGAAGAAGGCCGGGGAACGCTCTGCATTTCCAGCCAGGTCGGCTGCACGCTCACCTGTTCCTTCTGCCACACCGGCACACAGAAGCTCGTGCGCAACCTGACGGCGGAAGAGATCCTCGCGCAGCTGCTGCTGGCTCGCGACCGGCTCGGCGACTTTCCCGATCGAGACACGCCCCCTGGCACGATCGCGCCGGCCGAAGGCCGCAAGGTCTCGAACGTCGTGATGATGGGGATGGGAGAGCCGCTCTACAACTTCGAGAGCGTCAAGACCGCCCTCCTGATCGCGACCGATGGCGATGGCCTGTCGCTGTCGAAGCGCCGCGTGACGCTGTCGACATCCGGCATCGTGCCGGAAATCTATCGCACCGGCGAAGAAATCGGCGTCATGCTGGCGATCTCGCTCCATGCCGTGCGTGACGACCTGCGCGACATGCTCGTTCCGATCAACAAGAAATATCCGCTGAAAGACCTCATGGAGGCCTGCCGCGCCTATCCAGGCCTCTCCAACGCCCGCCGCATCACGTTCGAATATGTGATGCTCGAAGGCGTCAACGACAGTCTCGAAGATGCCAAGGAGCTGGTGAAGCTGCTGAAGGGCGTGCCCGCCAAGATCAACCTCATCCCGTTCAACCCCTGGCCCGGCACGAACTACCAGTGTTCGTCCTGGGAGCAGATCGAGACGTTTGCCGACTTCATTAATGCCGCCGGCTACGCCTCTCCCATCCGTACCCCGCGCGGCCGCGATATCCTTGCCGCCTGCGGGCAGCTGAAGTCGGAATCCGAGCGTATGCGCAAGGTCGACCGGATGGCTTTCGAAGCGATGATGATCGCCAATCACGGCGCCGACGATTGAAATGAGCCTGATCCACAACGAGCGAACGAAGCTGACCGCGACCTATCTGAACGGCGTCGCGATCGCGATCTTCGCCGTTGGCGGCTTTGCACCGGCAATCGGCTGGCTGAACACGGGAACGGCACCCGGCATCACCGTCGCCATTATCTGCCTCGTTTGCATTTCGAACTCGGTGGGCCTACATTTCATAGCGCGATCCGTGCTGAAAGGATTGAAGCCATGAGCACCGAGCAGTTTCTGACGATGTTGATCATGCCTGTCGGCGGTTTGCTGATTGGATGCCTGATGCTGTTCGTGACGAGAAAAGATCGTCGTCCCGATAGATCGTCTTCGAAATAGCGCAGTTGATCACCGCGCCTGCGTCAGCACGATCTTTACCGCAAACAGCGAAAACACACCGGCAAACACATAATCAATGCTGCGCATGACGCTCGGTCGTGCCTGAAGCCATCCCGAAAGCCGATCCGCCGTCAGCACGACCGCGATGTTGATCGGCAGCGACACGGCAATCAGGATCAGTCCGAGCACGATCAGCTTTGTTCTGAGATTCGGATCGCTGGCCGTCACGAACTGCGGCAGGAAGGTCATGAAGAAGATGATGACCTTGGGATTGAGCAGATTGACCGATAGACCGGACAGGATGTTCGCCATAGGCGATGCCTTGGGAGCCGCCGTGCGCTTCACCGAAAGGCTCGATCCGTAGCGGACCGCCTGAACGGCGATATAGAGCAGATAGGCGGCACCCCCGGTCTTCAGCACGAAGAAGGCCGTCGGCGACGCCGTGACGAGCGCCGAAACACCGAAGGCGACGAGGAATGTGTGGATCAGGCAACCCAGATTGGTCCCCAGACTGACCTGGAACGCTGCTGCTCGGCCCTGAGACAGCGCACGGCTGATCCAGAGCGTCATGTCGGGACCGGGCGTAATCGCAAGCAAAAGGCTCGCGGCGGCAAAGGCCAGCAGGGTCGGCAGGCTGGGGATGAAGTCCATGGCATCGTCTCGAAGAAGGGTTCTGTGCTTCATCAGCTTTTGCAGCTATTCCATCGCAAGGCAAGAACCTCAACAATGCTGACTGAAGGGCTCCCGCATGACATCGTCTTTCGAAATGCTGAAAAGCCGGAATGCCGGGGAATGGCAGGCCTATTGCGAGCATGATTTCGTCTGCCGGCTGGGCGCGGGAACGCTCCCCGAAGAGGCCTTCCGTCACTATCTCAAACAGGATTACCTCTTCCTCGTCCAGTTCGCCCGCGCCTGGGGTCTTGCTGTCTATAGAAGCCGGGATCTCGACGAAATCCGCCAGGGGCTGGAAAGCTTGAAGGCCATCGTCGAGGTCGAGATCGGCCTGCATGTCGGCTATTGTGCCGAGTGGGGCATTTCGGAAAAAGCTCTTGCCGACGTACCGCCTTCGCCGGCGACCCTTGCCTATACCGGTTACGTTCTGGAAACCGGCCTGCACGGCGACCTCACCGACCTGCACGTAGCGCTTGCGCCCTGCATCATCGGCTATGGCGAGATTGCTCTCTGGCTTCAGGCCCAACCATTCCTCAAGATGGACGGCAACCCCTACGCTGCATGGATCGAGATGTATGCGAGTGCCGACTATCAGGCGCTCGTTCGGAGCGAGATCGCCTGGCTGGACCGGCGTCTTGCAAGCCTCGACGAAACAGCCGCCTCGCGTCTCTCCGCAATCTTCGGCAAGGCGACCCGACTGGAAACCGACTTCTGGCAGATGGGCCTCGACATCACCTGAGGCGCGCCCTGCTGTCCGCGATTTTCTCCCGGCGCGGGATTTCGGATTTCCGGAATATGCAGTAAGAGTTCCGCCATTTCGAAGAGATACGGCGCATTCTGCCGCGATTTTTACCCTAGACGGAACGGATCACCATGGCACTTCCCAAAGACGTCAAGAAGGTCGTGCTCGCTTATTCGGGCGGGCTCGACACCTCCATCATCCTCAAGTGGTTGCAGACGGAACTCGGTGCGGAGGTCGTGACCTTCACAGCCGATCTCGGTCAGGGCGAGGAGCTGGAGCCGGCGCGCAAGAAGGCCGAGATGATGGGCATCAAGGACATCTTCATCAAGGATGTCCGCGAGGAGTTCGTCCGCGACTTCGTCTTCCCGATGTTCCGCGCCAATGCCGTCTATGAAGGCGTCTACCTGCTCGGCACCTCGATCGCCCGCCCGCTAATCTCCAAGCACCTGATCGACATCGCCCGGGAAACCGGCGCCGACGCGATTGCTCACGGTGCGACCGGCAAGGGCAACGACCAGGTCCGCTTCGAGCTTTCGGCCTATGCGCTCAACCCCGACATCAAGATCATCGCCCCATGGCGCGACTGGTCGTTCAAAAGCCGCACCGACCTTCTGGAGTTTGCCGAAAAGCACCAGATCCCGGTCGCCAAGGACAAGAAGGGCGAGGCCCCCTTCTCGGTCGACGCCAACCTTCTGCACTCCTCGTCCGAAGGCAAGGTTCTGGAAGATCCGGCCCTGGAAGCCCCGAACTACGTCTATATGCGCACCATTTCGCCCGAGGAAGCGCCCGATGTCGCGACCACTGTCAAGATCGGCTTCCGCAAGGGCGATGCCGTCTCCATCGACGGCAAGGAGCTGAGCCCGGCCTCGATCCTCACCGCCTTGAACGCGCTCGGCCGCGATAACGGCATCGGCCGTCTCGACCTCGTGGAAAACCGCTTCGTCGGCATGAAGTCGCGCGGCATCTACGAGACCCCCGGCGGCACGATCCTGCTGGCGGCACACCGCGCCATTGAGAGCATCACGCTCGACCGGGGTGCAGCCCACCTCAAGGACGAGATCATGCCGCGCTACGCCGAGCTGATCTATTACGGCTTCTGGTTCTCTCCGGAGCGCGACATGCTGCAGGCCCTGATCGACAAGAGCCAGGAGCATGTGGAAGGCGAGGTTACGCTGAAGCTCTACAAGGGCAACGTCATGGTCATCGGGCGTGAAAGCGCCAAGTCGCTCTACTCGGACAAGCTCGTCACTTTCGAGGACGATCAGGGCGCCTATGACCAGAAGGACGCCGCCGGCTTCATCAAGCTCAACGCGCTGCGCCTGCGCACGCTCGCGGCCCGCAACCGCACCAAGTAAGCGCATGAACCTGCGGCCGGGAAACCGGCCGCAGCTTATTCGGCACGCGTCCCCACGGCATTCTGTGTCAGACGCATGAAGGCGAGATAGGACACGACGGCTTCGAAGCACATCAGCGGAACGATCGTGCCGAACGCCATCAAAGGCACACCGACGAAGGCCGCTGCCAAACCTCCGATAAACCCGCTCGCCATCTGTATGAAGCCGAGCATGGCCGACGCAGAGCCGGCAATATGTGGGAACGACTGAAGCGCCGCTGTCGTCATATGCGGCGTCAGGAAGGCGATGCCGAAGCTCGAAAAGGCGATCGGCGCCATGACCGAGAGATAGGTCGGGGTCAGCAGATGCGTGGAAAGCGCAATCAGCGCACCGCCGGAAGCGAGCATCGCCAGCCCCACCTGCACCGACCGCTCGCCCCCGAGCCGTACAGCCGTCAGCCGCAGGCAAACCGACCCGAGAAAATAGAAGCCGGACTGCATGAGCATTCCGAGCCCGAACGCCGTCGGCGACAGGCCGACCCGGTCGATGAGGATGAACGGCAGCATGGTCGCCTGCGCGTAGAGCGAGCCGATCGCCCCGCCGAGCACGCCTGTGGCTGCCAGAAACCTGACGTCTCCCAACACCTCCCGATAGGACGAAGCGACGCGATGCGGCCGCGCAAGGGATGGATCCGGCCGTCCCGTTTCCCGCATGAAGACGAGCACGGAGAGAATGATCGTCAGCGAGAACGCGATCAGCATCATGAAGATCGCGTGCCATCCGAAGCCGGCCAGAAGCAGCCCGCCGATCGCCGGCGCCATGGCCGGGCCGATCGCCAGCATGATGCCGATAAGATTCATGATCCGCGATGCCTCGGCGCCCGTGAACTGGTCGCGCACGACGGCGCGCGCCACCGTGATCCCGACAGATGCGCCAATGCCCTGTACCAGCCGCCCGGCAAGCAGCCAGGTCACGTCGGGCGCGAGTACGCAGATCAGGCCTCCGATAGCGTTGATGCCGACGAAGAGCAGCGTCGCATTGCGCCGGCCGAAGGCATCCGAAAACGGGCCCGAGACGAGCTGTGCAACGGAAAAACCGGCGAAATAGACGGTCAGCGTCAGTTTGATCAGCGCTTCGGTTGAGGAAAAGGCGCTCACCAGCTGCGGCATGGCTGGCGTGTAGATCGACATGGAAATGGGCCCGAGCGTGGCGAGCAAAGCGCCCAGAATGCTGGTGCGGCGCTCGCTCATTCGCCCACGCGGGGCATCTCTCATGAACGCGTTCGATCTGCCGATGGCGATACGTTCGCCTGTGCAGGTGCAGGCTCCTGGCCCTGCGTCACCCCCGTCTGCGCCGGGTTGCGGTCGAGATCATGCAGATTGTCGCGCATCATCTTCAGGCTCCGCCTGAGGATTTCAAGCTCCGCCGCATCATGCCCCGCCGTCACGTCGTCCATCAGCGCACGAACATGGGTCCGAATATCCAGCAGAACGCCATCGGCAGCCGGCGTCGCCACGACGTTCTTCGCGCGCCGGTCGGACGGATCGGGAATGCGCTCGACAAAACCGAGCGCTTCCAGACGGTCGAGATAGGTCGAAAGCGTCATCGGCTCGATACCCATACGGATCGCGATATCGGCCTGCTTGATGCGCTGGTTGACGGCAACCTGTATGAGAGCGCGCGCCTCGCCGGGCGTTACGCCGAGATTTGCGGCGTTGATCCGCCTGTCGAACGCACTGCGCAACAGTCGGGAAACGTCTGTCAGCAGCATGCCAACGGTATCGGCTTCCAGTCGGACGGTCATGACGTCTCCCTTATGCGCCGCCGCGTCGGTCGTGACCGGCAGATCGCCGCTGCATAACGCATTAAAAGCATTCCTGTTTCAGCAGAAATGCAGTAAGCTTTTCTTATCATTTGCAGAAAGAGCAGGCAACCGTCATCCCTTGACGCTGTCTTTGCTAAGCGCCATCTCGCAGTGCTACCTTTCTAACCGAGTTCTGAATCGCCTGACACCAGGCATTTCATCACCGCAGGACATTCCCGAAGGATTTCGAAGATGGCAACGCCCGATCTCAACCCCGCTTTGACAGACTGGACAGGCCCCGACGGGCTCCCGAATTTCGAGGCGGTCACAGACACCGATTTTGCACCTGCCTTCGACGCTGCCCTTGCCGAGCATGACGCGGAAATTGCGGGTATCGCCCATCATCCGGATGCTCCGACATTCGAGAATACCATCGTGGCGCTTGAAATTGCCGGCGACAGCCTGTCCCGCGTCTCGGCGCTCTTCTGGAACCGCGCTGGCGCTCACACCAACGAGACGATTCAGGCGCTGGAGCGCGAGATCGCGCCGAAGATGTCGCGGCATTACTCGAAGATCGGAATGGACGCCGCCCTCTTCGCCCGCATCGACACGCTCTGGAACGACCGCGACACGCTTGGCCTGTCGCTGGAACAGTCCCGCGTTCTCGAACGCCACTGGAAGGGCTTCGTCAAATCGGGTGCCCGGCTCGCAAAGCCCGAGCAGGAACGCCTTGCCGCCATCAATGAGCGTCTCGCCGGCCTCGGCGCAGCCTTCGGTCAAAACGTGCTGGCCGACGAAAAGAGCTGGTCGCTGCTTCTGAACGACGAAGCCGATCTCGCAGGCCTCCCCGGCTTCCTGCGCGACGCGATGGCAGCGGCAGCGCGGGAACGCAATGCCGAGGGCGGCTATGCCGTCACCCTCTCCCGCTCGATCGTCGAGCCCTTCCTGACCTTCTCCGAAAATCGCGACCTTCGCGAGAAGGCGTTCCGTGCCTGGTCGTCCCGTGGCGAGAACAGCGGCGAGACGGACAACGGCGCCGTCATCCGCGAAACGCTGGCCTTGCGCGCCGAGAAGGCCCGCCTGCTCGGCTACGACAATTACGCCGCCCTGAAGCTCGACAACACGATGGCCAAGACGCCGGACGCCGTAAACGGACTACTGACGGCCGTCTGGGAAAAGGCCGTCGCACAGGCCCGCCGGGAAGAAGCCGATCTGGCGGCCCTCATCGCCCGCGAAGGGCGGAACCACCCGGTCATGCCGTGGGACTGGCGCCATTACGCCGAGAAGCTGCGCGCCGAGCGCTTCGATTTCTCCGAAAGCGAGCTGAAGCCCTATCTGCAGCTCGACCGCATTCTTGAAGCCTGCTTCGATGTCGCACACCGCCTGTTCGGAATCACCGCCACCGAAAAGACCGGCGTCCGCGGCTATCACCCTGACGTTCGCGTGTTCGACATCCGCAATGCGGATGGCACCCTCGTCGCGCTGTTCCTCGGCGATTACTTCGCGCGGTCGTCCAAACGTTCGGGGGCCTGGATGAGCGCCTTCCAGTCGCAGCACCGCCTGCCCCTGCCGAATGGAGCAAAGGGCGAGCTGCCGATCATCTACAATGTCTGCAATTTCGCCAAACCTGCCGACGGCAAGCCGGCGCTGCTCTCGCTCGACGATGCCCGCACGCTCTTCCACGAGTTCGGACACGGCCTGCACGGCATGCTCTCGAATGTGACCTACCCGTCCGTTTCGGGCACGGGCGTCTCCCGCGACTTCGTGGAACTGCCATCCCAGCTCTACGAACACTGGCTGACCGTGCCCGAAATCCTGAAGCGCTATGCCGTGCACGAGGCGACCGGCGCGCCCATGCCGCAGGCCCTGTTCGACAAGGTCATGGCCGCTCGCACCTTCAATGCCGGCTTCAACACGGTGGAATTCACCTCCTCCGCCCTAGTCGATATGGCCTACCACACCGCCGACAGCGTCGAGGACCCGGCTGCGTTCGAGGCCGCCGTGCTGGAGCGCCTGGGCATGCCGCAGTCGATCACCATGCGGCACCGCTCGCCGCACTTCCAGCATATCTTCGCCGGAGACGGCTATTCGGCCGGCTACTATTCCTACATGTGGTCGGAGGTACTGGATGCGGACGCGTTTTCAGCCTTTGAGGAAACAGGAAATCCGTTCGACCCCGCTATGGCAAAACGCCTGCGGGACAATATCTACGCCGTTGGCGGATCGATCGATCCCGAGGACGCCTACATCGCCTTCCGCGGCAAGCTGCCGAGCCCGGAAGCCATGATGCGGAAGAAGGGGCTTGGCATCACCGAGCCGCTTGCCGGCAGCGACGCCTGAAAAAGGCCCGAACCGGCGCTCATCCAACCGAGCGCCGGGCACCCTCTTTCGCATTTGCAAAAAAACATGTAAGAGCCCGGGCAATGCAGTTGCGGCGTTCCCAAGACACGCCCCGAGCCCCCGGATACCCAAAACCATGAAAATGCGGAATATCGCGATCATCGCACACGTCGACCATGGGAAAACGACCCTTGTTGACGAGATTCTCAAGCAGTCCGGCTCGTTCCGTGACAACCAGCGCACCGTCGAGCGCATGATGGATAGCAACGATCTCGAAAAAGAACGTGGCATCACCATTCTCGCCAAGGCGACCTCCATCGAGTGGAAGGGCGTGCGCATCAACATCGTCGACACCCCCGGCCACGCCGACTTCGGCGGTGAAGTCGAGCGTATCCTGTCGATGGTGGACGGCGCAATCGTTCTGGTCGACAGCTCGGAAGGCCCGATGCCGCAGACCAAGTTCGTGGTCTCCAAGGCGCTGAAGGTCGGCCTTCGTCCGATCGTCGCGATCAACAAGATCGACCGCCCGGATGGCCGCCACGAGGAAGTCATCAACGAGGTCTTCGACCTTTTCGCAAACCTCGATGCGACCGACGAGCAGCTCGACTTCCCGATCCTCTACGGTTCGGGCCGCGATGGCTGGATGAACGTCAACCCGGAAGGCCCGAAGGACCAGGGCCTCGCGCCGCTGCTGGACCTCGTGCTCGAGCACGTACCGGAGCCGAGCGTCGGCGACGAAGACGGTGCGTTCCGCATGATCGGCACACTGCTGGAAGCCAACCCCTTCCTCGGACGCGTCATCACCGGCCGCATCCATTCCGGCTCGATCAAGCCGAACCAGTCGGTCAAGGTCATGAGCCAGGACGGCAAGGTCGTCGAGACCGGCCGCATTTCCAAGATCCTCGCCTTCCGCGGCATCGAGCGCACCGCCATCGATGAAGCCCATGCAGGCGATATCGTCGCCATTGCCGGCCTGTCCAAGGGCACGGTTGCCGACACGTTCTGCGACCCGTCCGTGACGGAAGCGCTGGCAGCACAGCCGATCGATCCGCCGACCGTCACCATGTCCTTCCTCGTCAACGACAGCCCGCTGGCCGGCACGGAAGGCGACAAGGTCACCTCGCGCGTTATCCGCGACCGTCTGTTCAAGGAAGCCGAAGGCAACGTCGCGCTGAAGATCGAGGAGTCCGAGGGCAAGGACTCGTTCTTCGTCTCGGGCCGCGGCGAATTGCAGCTCGCCGTTCTGATCGAAACCATGCGCCGCGAGGGCTTCGAGCTTGCCGTGTCGCGTCCGCGCGTCGTCATGCACAAGGACGAGGATGGCAACGTCCTGGAGCCGATCGAAGAGGTCGTGATCGACGTCGACGAAGAGCATTCCGGTGTGGTCGTGCAGAAGATGTCGGAGCGCAAGGCCGAGCTCGCCGAGCTTCGTCCGTCCGGCGGCAGCCGCGTTCGTCTCAAGTTCTTCGCACCGACCCGTGGCCTCATCGGCTATCAGTCGGAACTCCTGACGGACACCCGCGGCACCGCGATCATGAACCGTCTGTTCCACGATTATCAGCCCTTCAAGGGCGAAATCGGCGGCCGCACCAATGGCGTTCTCCTGTCCAACCAGTCCGGCGAAGCCGTGGCCTACGCCATGTTCAACCTGGAAGACCGTGGCCCGATGATCATCGAGCCCGGCGAGAAGGTTTATGCCGGCATGATCATCGGCATCCACAGCCGAGACAACGACCTTGAGGTTAACGTGTTGAAGGGCAAGCAGCTCACCAACATCCGTTCGGCCGGCAAGGATGAAGCCGTCCGCCTGACCCCGCCGATCCGCATGACGCTCGACCGCGCGCTGTCGTGGATCCAGGACGACGAGCTGATGGAAGTCACACCGAAGAACATCCGTCTTCGCAAGACCTACCTCGACGCCAACGACCGCAAGCGCTTCGGCAAGGGCGGCAAGGGCGCTGCCGCGTAAGGCTTCAAGCCAGACCTGAAAACAAAGCCCTGCCTTGCAAAAGGCGGGGCTTTTTTATGGTCGATGCTCAACCCTCTCCGTTTGCCAGCGCGCCTGCTGAAGCCCTGACACGCCATAAGGAACGGAGAGTGTACCTGACCTTCAACCCTCGGCGGCCGCTTCCGGACAAGCACCTGGACCGCCTCAAGTCCCTTCTCCCCGCCTGCGGGGAGCAGGTGGCGGTAGCCGGATGAGGGGCAGCCTTTGCACCCCGTTCCTTGAATCCCCACCTCAAGGCACAAAAAAACCCCGCCTCTTGCAAGGCAGGGTTTTTGAACGGAAAGAAGGTCAGACGCTTACGCGGCTTCTTCTTCCTGAGTTTCGTCTTCATCAACCGTCTTGCCGCGCTTGGGACCCTTGGCAAGGTTTGCTTCGACCAGACGCACGGCCTCGGTACCGGACATCTTGTTAACAGCTGCGATTTCGCGAGCCATGCGGTCCAGAGCGGCTTCATAGAGCTGCCGCTCGGAATAGGACTGCTCCGGCTGGTTCTCTGCACGGTACAGGTCGCGAACGACTTCGGCGATGGCGATCAGGTCGCCGGAATTGATCTTGGCATCATATTCCTGCGCGCGACGCGACCACATGGTCCGCTTGACGCGGGCCTTGCCCTGGACGACCTTCAACGCACGCTCGACGAAATCCGTTTCCGACAGCTTGCGCATGCCGATGCTGACGGCCTTGGCAACCGGCACCTTCAGGCGCATCTTGTCCTTGTCGAAGTCGATCACGAACAGTTCGAGCGACATTCCGGCGACAACCTGCTCTTCGATAGCGACGATTTGTCCAACACCATGAGCCGGGTAAACGATCGATTCACCGGTTTTAAAGCCATGGCGCGTGGAGGATTTTTTCTGCTGGGTCGTCATTCGTTTCAAAAACTCCCTGTTACGCTCCCGGCATGGGGCCGGGGTCGGGTCAGTCAGGCCCGGGATGGACGGGCATCCTGCGGGTCACTCCTTACTGAAACTCCCCAAACGAATTCAAACACTTCGGCGAACAGACCACACGCAAGCAACGGACGTTGCATGGAGACATGAACCGTGGCGAAGGAGAATTTGCTTTCGTGATGGTTTCGGACACACAAAAGTGCCACGATGTGGATCAGTATCCAGACCCTACCACAAAAATCTGTCGAAATCAATGTTTTGCTTAAGCCACAGGCAAGCTTCGCCGCGTGTCGTTAAAAACGGCGTGCCGGTCTCCCTCTTGGGGGACCGTTATCGAATCATGCGCTTCAGGAGCGCGACCTCCCGACCTTAGAGCATGTCGCGAGAGAATGTGCAGTGGTTTTGCGAAAACGACCTGCGGAAAAGCAAAGGCGTGACGTGCAAAGCACTGGTCTGGAAGATCGCGATGTCTCTCAGTCGCCCTGACCAGGATTGGGCGAGAAGAACTTCTCATACTTCCCTTCGATCCCGTCCATTTCCTTGGCTTCCGGCATTTCATCGCGCTTGATCGTGATGTTCGGCCATTGCGTTGCGAACTCGGCATTCACCTTGAGCCACATATCGAGACCCGGCTCCGTGTCGGGCTTGATGGCTCCAGCGGGACATTCCGGTTCGCAGACACCGCAATCGATGCATTCGTCCGGATGGATGACCAGAAAGTTCTCGCCTTCGTAAAAGCAATCGACCGGGCACACTTCGACGCAGTCGGTGTATTTGCAGCGAATGCAATTGTCGGTGACGACGTAGGTCATGCTCTCACTCCAGTCGGTCTCGTCTCGAACCCGGGCGCTTGGGAAGCCTTGGCGTGAGCGAGGATCAAACAGCTTCGGCCCGAGGGGCCCTATCTTCAGAAGAACCGCATGCCCGATGCCTCGTTGCGCCGGCGTGCAGCTAGAGCAACTCCCATGGACAAGCGCTCACAGGAATTGCTCAAAATCTTTGCTTTTACCGCATTCTCCGATGCCGAAGCGAGCGCGTTTCGGCTGGAGATGCTCCAGGGTCTGCGCGAGCCTCTCGTGGCGTTGGTCCGATCATCGGGCCTCGGCGCACGTCGCCCTTGGCATTCCCAGGTGTTGTTGCGTGAGGTAACGGCTTTGCCCAACCTTTGCAAGGCTCTTGCGTTCCAATCGAAGGCGAGGAAAGGGAGGATTTTACTCCTCGTCACCGTCGCCCCATCCGTCCTGCAAGCGGTCGATCTCCCGTCGCTCGCGCTTCGTCGGGCGACCGCTTCCCGGCTCACGCGTCGCCTGCTCGAAAGGTGTCAGGCGTTCGCCGGGAACGGGCACGGGTGTGAGATCGTCATAGAGCAGCCGCGCTTCCTCGAAAGGACCGCGCCGGCTGCCGCCGCTGCGCATGCGCACTGTCACGTCCCGGCGATCGAGCGACAGCGTCACCACATCTCCGGCCTTCAGGGCATGCGAAGGCTGGGTGACGCGGTGATCGTTGACGAGAACCTTACCGCCTTCGATCGCCTTCTGGGCGATCGAGCGCGACTTCGTGAGACGTGTGAAGAAAAGCCACTTGTCGAGGCGCTGGCGGGAGGCGGCCTCGATGGGCGTGATCTCCTGTTCGGCCATGACGTTGCGGCTCCCTACTTCTTCATCTGCTCCTTGAGAGCAGCGAGCTTGGCAAAGGGTGAATCCGGATCGATCGGCTTGTCCTTGCGCGGCGGGCGGGCCTCGAAGGTGGCCGGAGCCTGGGACTTGCCATGACCGCTGCCGCCGGGCTTGCCGCCCGGACGGTCGTTGCGGTCACGACGCTCGCCGCGGTCGCCCTTGTTGTCGCCACGTGCGCCGTCGGCCGGCTTGCCATCGCGACCGCGATTACGGTCGGGACGTCCACCGTCATGACGGCCCGCACCAGCCTTGCGCTCGCCGTCCCGCTCGTCGCGCCGGCCCTGCGGGCGGCCGTCAGCAGGTGCCGAACCATCGCCCGGTGCAGAAGCGGCCTTGTCCTGACCTGGACGATTGCCGCTACGGCGATCGCCATTGCGGGCATCGCGCTGTCCGGGACGACGCTCGCCCGGGCGCTGGTTGTCGCTGCGCCCACCCGGACGCCAGAGAAGCACGGGCTTGACTTCGGCTTCGGGAGCGTCGGTCGCCACGGCATCCGACGCTGCGGCGTCTGCGGCAACCGGCGCGGGCTCGGCCACCTGGTCAGAAACAGCCGTTTCTTCAACAGCAGGCGTATCGTCCGTTACAGGCGTATCCGAAGCAGCTTCGGCCTCTGCGGCGGGCGCTGTTTCGACAGGTGCCTCTTCGGTCGCGGTCTCGGCTGGCGTGTCCTCGCCGGAAGCAACGTCCGTCGTAGCGGCGTCGTCCGATGCCGTGGCATCGCCTGTTTCGAGCTCTGTGGTCTCGATATCGGTTTCCGCGGGTTCGGCCTTCGGTGTTGCAGGGATGGTCGCCGGTGCCTGCGCACCGAGGAAGGCTGCGGCCTCTTCGGGCTTCACGCTGTCGGCGCGATAGCCGAGTCCCTTCAGGATCTCTTCCATATCGTCGGGCGTTGCGCCCAGGATCGACAGCATGGCCGTCGTGGTCGTGAACCGGCGCCCGTCATAGGCACCTTCCGGACGCACGGTCGTGCCGGGCTTCCACTGGAGCAGCGGGCGAATAAGGTCGGCGAGACGCTCGAGAATGTCGATACGCACGGCACGCTTGCCGAGGAACCGGAAACCGGCAAGCTTGTAGAACATCCGCTCGTAGGACGGGTCGGTGACGATCGACGTGCGACCGGCAGCGAGAACCGGAATGAGATCGCCATAGCCGGGCTTGTCGAGGCCATCGTTCTTCAGCGCCCAGAGCAGCGTGATGAGCTCGGCCGGAGCCGGCTTCAGGAGCGCCGGCATGAAGATGTGATAGGCACCGAAGCGGATGCCATGGCGACGGATCGAGGCGCGTGCCTCCTGATCGAGCGACTTCACGTCTTCGGCGACATCGCGCCGGAAGAGGACGCCGAGGCTTTCGACCAGCTGGAAGGCGAGACCCTTGGCAAGACCCTGAAGGTCTTCGGCACGCGACAGATCGTCGAGCGGTTTCAGGACGGTCGCGATATGGTGATTGACGTAGCGCTCGATGCGGGCGGACACATGATCGCGCGCCGCGCCTTGCAGCTGATCGTCGGCGAGCAGGATGACGCGGGGCCGCATGATGTGGTCGCTTGACGCAAGCCGCGCGACGGGGTCGCCCAGCCAGCGGACGAGGCCGTCGGACGACAGCGCCAGATCGGCGTTGCCGGCAGCATGCAGACGTGCGGCGCGGGCCTCGAACTCCAGCGCCAGCGCCTTCTGGGCTGCCCCCTGCACGGCGCGGGCATCCAGCCCGTCCGTCGTGGTGGCCAGCACGAACCGGAAACCGGTGAGTTGTCCCACATGATGCCCTTCTACGAAGACATCGCCATTCACACTGATTTCCGCTTCCAGCATCGCATTCTCTCTCAGCCGCTTCATGAGCACAGATGTCCTGCGGTCAACGAACCGTTTCGTCAACCGTTCATGTAACGCGTCGGACAATCGATCTTCGATTTCCCGCGTCTTTTCCTGCCAGTGTGTCGGATCGGCAAGCCAACCGGGCCGGTTCGACACATAGGTCCACGTTCTGATCTGCGCGATTCGCGCCGACAGCGTGTCGATTTCCCCGTCCGTATGGTCTGCCCGGCGCACCTGCTCGGACATGAAATCCTCGTTGACGGTGCCACGCCGCACGAGGTCGGAGTAAATATTGGCAATCAGATCGGCATGCTGCGCGGGCGCGATCCGACGGTAATCGGGAAGGGCGCAGGCTTCCCAGAGTTTCTCCACCGTCCGCGCATTCGTCGCAAGGGCCTTGACCTCGGGAAGCGTCGTCAGGAATTCGAGCGCCTGCTGATCGACTGCCGGAAGCGCCCGTGTCAGCCCGTGCACGGCAGGCGGCGCCTCCAGTGTCTTCTTCAGCGTGGTCAGCGAGGTGAAATCGAGCGCCTTGGAGCGCCATTGCAGCACACGCACCGGATCGAACTGGTGCTGCTCGATGCGGTGCACGAGTTCGTCGTCGAAGGGCTCGACCCGCGAGGTGACGCCGAACGTTCCGTCCCTCAGATGACGCCCGGCCCGGCCCGCGATCTGGGCCAGCTCGCCCGGATTGAGGTTGCGGAACTGGTAGCCGTCATATTTGCGGTCCTGCGCGAAGGCGACATGGTCCACGTCGAGGTTGAGACCCATGCCGATCGCATCGGTTGCCACGAGATACTCGACGTCGCCTTCCTGATAGAGCGCGACCTGCGCGTTGCGCGTGCGCGGGCTGAGAGCCCCGAGTACCACGGCCGCGCCGCCGCGCTGGCGCCGGATCAGCTCGGCGATCGCATAGACCTCGTCGGCCGAAAAGGCGACGATGGCGGAGCGCTGCGGCAGGCGCGTGATCTTCTTGGAGCCGGCATAAAGCAATTGCGACAGGCGCGGACGCTCGACGATGGTGATCCCCGGCAGGAGATGTTCAAGGATCGGCCGCATGGTGGATGCACCGAGAAGCAATGTTTCCGACCGTCCGCGCAGGTGCATCAGACGATCGGTGAAGATGTGCCCGCGCTCGAGATCGCCCGCCAGCTGCACCTCGTCGATGGCGACGAAGGCTGCTTTCGTCTCGCGCGGCATGGCCTCGACGGTGCAGACGGAATAGCGGGCGAGATGCGGGGTGATCTTCTCTTCGCCGGTGACGAGCGCGACATTGTGCGCCCCGACCCGTTCAACGACACGCGTGTAGACTTCGCGGGCGAGAAGACGCAAGGGAAGGCCGATGACGCCGGATTCATGCGCGACCATGCGTTCGATCGCATAATGCGTCTTGCCGGTGTTGGTCGGGCCGAGGACCGCGATCACGCCGCGGCCACTCAAGATCATCGGTTGGTCAGGCACGTTTCAGACCTTGCGCATTGTATGGGCGGCAAACGTCGAAGCGTCGGCGGCGCGACACACATGACCACGCGGCGCGGGAAACACAAGGCCAAGCCGGCAAAAAGACCGGTCTTCGCCCTGCGATGGATGCGATTTTTCTAGACGAAGAACTGGCCGCCATTCGCCGACAGCGTGGATCCGGTGATGAAACCGGCATCGTCGGACGCCAGGAACACCACGCAGCGCGCCACTTCCTCGGGCTCGCCGAGCCGGCCGACCGGGATCTGCGGGATGATGCGCTCGTTCAACACCTTTTCAGGAATGGCGCGTACCATTTCCGTGCCGATATAACCGGGGCAGATGGCGTTGACAGTGATACCCTTTGCGGCACCTTCCTGTGCAAGCGCTTTGGTGAAACCGATATCGCCGGCCTTGGAGGCGGAATAGTTGGCCTGGCCCATCTGGCCCTTCTGCCCGTTGATCGAGGAAATATTGACGACACGGCCGAAATTGCGGTCGCGCATGCCGGACCAGACCGGATGCGTCATGTTGAAAAGGCCGTTCAGATTGACGTTGACGACCTCGTTCCACTGCGACGGCGTCATCTTGTGGAACATAGCGTCGCGGGTAATGCCGGCATTATTGACCAGAACCTCGACTGGCCCCAGAGCCTCCTCGATCGTCGCCGCACCGGCCGCACAGCTGGCATAGTCCGAGACATCCCATTTGAAGACAGGAATGCCCGTGACGTCGGAGAAGGCCTGCGCCTTTTCATCGTTTCCGGCGTAATTCGCGGCCACGCGATAACCGGCACCCTTGAGCGCAATCGAAATAGCGGCACCGATGCCACGCGTTCCACCCGTTACCAAGGCAACCCTGCTCATGCTCGTCCTCCCTCAATCGTTCTTTTCTTCAAGGCGTATGATGTCGCCCCGACCGACGCTGGTGAAAATGAAAAGGCCGGCTCGGCGCCGGCCTTCATAGCGGGTCCTTCCTCAAAGACCCTCGACGCAGAGCGCGATGCCCATGCCGCCGCCGATGCAGAGCGTGGCGAGGCCGCGCTTGGCGCCGCGGCGTTTCATCTCGAACAGCAACGTGTTGAGAATACGCGCGCCCGAAGCGCCGATCGGATGGCCGATGGCAATCGCTCCGCCGTTGACGTTGACGATCGACGTATCCCAGCCGAGATCCTTGTTGACGGCGCAGGCCTGCGCGGCAAAGGCCTCGTTGGCTTCCACGAGGTCGAGATCGGCGGCGGACCAGCCGGCCTTTTCCAGCGCCTTGCGCGATGCCGGAATGGGGCCGGTGCCCATGATCTGCGGATCGACGCCCGCCGTTGCCCAGGAGGCGATGCGGGCGAGCGGCGTTATCCCGCGGCGTACGGCTTCCTGCTCGCTCATCAGCAACGTCGCCGCAGCCCCGTCGTTGAGGCCGGACGCATTGGCGGCCGTCACCGTGCCGTCCTTGTCGAAGGCCGGACGCAGCTTCGACATGCTCTCGATCGTCGCGCCGTGGCGGATATACTCGTCGCTATCCACCGTCACATCGCCCTTGCGGGTGGAAACGACGAAGGGAATGATCTCGTCGGTGAAACGACCGGCTTTCTGAGCGGCTTCCGCCTTGTTCTGTGAGCCGAGCGCGAACTGGTCCTGATCGTCCCGAGACAGCTGCCATTTCTTGGCGATGTTCTCGGCCGTCACACCCATGTGATAGCCATGGAACGCGTCCGTCAGACCATCCTTGATCATGGTGTCGATCATCTTGAAGTCGCCCATTTTCACGCCCGAGCGCAGATGCGCACAGTGAGGCGCCATGGACATGGACTCCATGCCGCCGGCGACGATGATGGAGGCATCGCCCGTGGCGATCTGCTGCATGCCGAGCGCGACCGCCCGCAGGCCGGAGCCGCAGAGCTGGTTCATGCCCCAGGCCGTCTTCTCCTGCGGCACGCCCGCTTTCATGGCCGCCTGCCGCGCCGGGTTCTGACCTTCGCCTGCCGAAAGCACCTGTCCGAGGATGACCTCGTCCACCTCGGCAGCCTCAAGGCCCGCCCGTGCCAGCACACCCTTGATGACGGCGGCACCCAGCTCGTGCGCCGGGGTATTGGCAAACGAACCATTGAATGCGCCGACGGCGGTACGGCCCGCGCTTGCGATGACGATGGATGGTGTGCTCATCACGGTCTCCTCCCTGGTGATGCATTCGGACCCGGCTGGCGAGCCCCCTTCATGAGCCAAGACTGAACGAGGTCCGCGCGCAAGTCAAAGCGTAAGTGGATAAACCTGCAGGTTGATACGCGAGCGTGATCACTGCACCGCACAAAGAGATTGTCTTATGGCGCGATTTCCGCATATCCTCATGAAATGCTATAAAAACAGCAATTTGGGGAGGAGACCCTGATGGCGAAGCAGGACGGTCAGATCGTTATCAAGAAATACGCGAACCGGCGGCTCTACAATACGGGAACGAGCACCTACGTCACGCTCGACGATCTCGCGGTCATGGTCAAAAAGGGGGAGGAATTCAATGTTCAGGACGCCAAGAGCGGGGATGACATCACCCACTCCGTCCTGACGCAGATCATCTTCGAGCAGGAAAGCAAAACCGGCAACACGCTCCTGCCGATTTCCTTTCTGCGCCAGCTCATCGCCTTCTACGGTGACCAGATGCAGGCTGTCGTGCCGAGCTACCTCGAACATTCCATGCAGGCCTTCACCGACCAGCAGGTGCAGATGCGCGAGCAGATCGGCAAGGCCTTCGGCGACACGCCTTTGAGCAAGAACCTTCAGGTGCCGCTGCAACTGGTCGAGGAACAGGTGAAGCGCAACACCGAGATGTTCCATCAGGCGATGCAGATGTTCTCGCCCTTCATGGCCGCCGCTCCGCAGGCGCGTGAACCGCGCAAGGCCGAGGCCAAGGACATCGACGAACTGAAGGAGCAGCTGCGCGCGCTCCAGAGCAAGCTCGAAAACCTCACCTGAGGTCTCGCTTCATGCTTGGACGGAAACGGCGGCTCTTGAGCAACCGTTTGCTTCCACGCGCGTGTGTCTGAGCCATCAAAGCCCGATCGACACGTCCCGCCCGGCGGTGCGCATGGAGATCGTGAAGCCGGCGATGACGTCGATGAGGCTGATCGCCATCAGAATGAAGAAGACGTCGGTCGCGGCACCCCCCACCAGCAGGAACTCGACCAGGAAGACGATGAAGAGCACCATCGACAGGATGTGATCGACCAGCGTCTTGGAACTCGTGCGGGTGGCTTTCAGGATTTCCACGAACAGGAGAACAAGGCTTCCCACGATCAGGAGATCGCCGACGCTCATGCTCCATGTCGCTCCGGACAGCATTGCAAGGCTCGTTACGGTCTGCTCGAACACGGCGACGCCGCCCGCCCCGAGCGCCCCGGTCATCGCGAGGTTGTAGAGCGCGAATGGCAGGATCAGGAGGGGAATGGAGGCAAGCATGGCATGTTTCCTGGCTGGCGACATCGGCGGGTTTCGTAACGGGCCTTCACTCCGGGTATGAACCAGCGATGTGAGGCAATCAAGGCTTTGGCAGATCTACGCTACGGATCGGCAAGGCACAGGCAGGCATGCCATTCCGACACCCATATCCACATCCAGCCGACCGACAAAATACCGACGCCCGCAAATGCGAAAAAGGCCGGCGCGGTGGCCAGCCCTTTCCAAACCTTGTCTTCTCGTTCATCCGTCCAGAGCATCGCCAAACGGCGTGCCTACCGGACGGAGAAAGATCAGCTCGCCTTCGGCGTCAGAACCTGACGACCGCGATACATGCCGGTCTTCATGTCGATGTGATGCGGACGACGCAGTTCACCGGAGTTCTTGTCTTCGATGTAGGTCGGGGTCTTCAGCGCGTCTGCAGAACGGCGCATGCCGCGCTTCGACGGGCTCGTTTTTCTCTTAGGAACAGCCATTTCAAACACTCCACGTATCGGGGGAAACCACCAGTCTGCGGACCGTTGAACGGGCCGGGATGAAGGCGTTTCAATCTCGGAATTGGCCGGGCTTATACATGCAAGATGCCATCTTGGCCAGACCCCACAGGTTTTTTTTGCCCAGGCACTGCGAACTTTCGAAAAGGCGCGCTCAGGCTTCGTCTTCCGGCACGATCCAGGTCTCCGCCAGCGCGTCCGTCTGCCACGCGAGGAAGGCGGGATGCGCCTTCACGGCCGTCATATAGGCCAGCGACACCGGATCTCGCGTCAGCGCGTAGATCTCCAGCCGGTTCACGACCGGCGCAAACATCGCATCCGCAGCCGTGAAGCGGCCGAACAGAAACGGGCCGCCCGACTTGGCCAGCGCCTCTGCCCAGATGGCCTCGATCCGTGCGACATCCTCCATCACCCCCTCCGGCAGGGCGATCGCGCCGACCGGCCGGCGGATGTTCATCGGGCAGGCCCCGCGAAGCGCACGGAACCCTGCCAGCATCTCCATCGAGATGCTGCGTGCCATGGCCCGATCCGCCCGATCCCCAGGCCAGAGACCGGCTTCCGGAAAAAGCTCGGCGACATATTCGATGATCGCAAGCGATTCCCATACGCGAACCGCGCCGTGATGCAGCACCGGAACCCGGCCCGTCGGCGAAAGCTCCCGGAAACGCGGATTACCGTTCGGAAAGTCGAAGGGGATGACGACATCGGTAAAGGGAACGCCGCAGCCTTTCAGGGCCAGCCACGGCCGCAGCGACCAGGAGGAATAGTTCTTGTTGCCGACATAAAGGACGAGGTCGCTCATGCTGGGTTCTCCGGTAGCGGTCCCGGCGTTAGAGCAGACCCTTGGGAGGTCATCCAATCAAAAGGCGTGATTTCAGGGATAAAGGCACTTGATGTATCCACCCGACGCGCCTGCCCGCCGCTCGATCATGGAGGCGAGGCGCTTCAGCCCACGCCCCGGCTTCCCGGCATTGCGGTCGATGGGATTGGGCAGGGAGACCGCGAGAAGTGCCGCCTGCCGGCGCGTCAGCTTGGAGGCGGACACCCCGAAATGATGCTGGGCTGCGGCCTCGGCGCCATAGATGCCCGGGCCCCATTCGGCAATATTCAGGTAGATCTCCATCAGTCGCCGCTTGGTCCAGACGAAATCGGCCGCCAGCGCCAGCGGCAGCTCCATGGCCTTGCGCACGAAAGAGCGGCCATTCCAGAGAAACAGGTTCTTCGCCGTCTGCATGGGAATGGTGCTCGCGCCGCGCGTCTGCTCGCCCTCGAGCGCGTCATCCACGACACCGCGCATCTGCACCCAGTCGACGCCGGCATGCATGCAGAACTGCCCGTCTTCCGACATCATGACCGACTGGACGAGATTGGGAGAAATCTTCTCGAACGGTACCCATTGCCGATCATAGCCACGCAGAAGCGCGAGATCGCGCAGCATGAGAGACGACACCGGATGCACGAAACTCGGCGAATAGAGGATGATCAGGGCGTAGGGCAGCAGGAGGAGGACGACCGCGATGGCGAGAAGCTGGCGCCACCGGCGCCTGACCCGCGCGAAAATGCCTCGTTTGGTGTTGGACCGCAGTTCCTCATCTCCACCTGTATCCGGCCCGTGAACGTCCTGACGTTCAGGTTCCAGCCTCGCCGGATCCATGCGGACACTGTCGCGCAAGGATAGGTCTTCGGCGCGAACCTCATGTGTCCGTGGTTGAGCGCCGGCATCACGGACCTCTGCGACATCAGGCTCCCATGGCACATCGGCCGGGAGCTTACGGGTGTCTGACCCCCGCGATTCTGGCTCACGTGGTTCGGGTACGATATCCCAATTCTGATCGTCCCGACTGATCAACCCGCCGTCGCCCCATCCGCGTCTCCCGTCATAGTCTAAGATCGGGCGGATTTGAACGTCCTTTTCACCGCTGTCCCCTTTAGAGACGGCCTTCCCGGTGAAAATTATTGAACGCGCCGCACGCTCATGCCAAAGAGCCGCCATGAACGCAGCTGCCCAGACCTTCGACATCAAGCTCCGGGAGGGTGCCGACCAGGTCAAGGCCTGCCTCGAAGCACTCCTGAGCGACACGGTCGCGCCCGACGAGATCGCCCGCCCGCCCGCACTGCTGGCCGCCATGCGCCATGGCGTGCTGAACGGCGGCAAGCGGCTGCGCCCCTTTCTGGTGATGGAGAGCACCGCACTTTTTGGCGGAGATGGCAAAGCCGCCATTCGCGTCGCTGCCGCTCTTGAATGCGTGCATTGCTATTCCCTCGTCCACGACGATCTGCCGGCCATGGACGATGACGACCTGCGCCGTGGCCAGCCGACGGTCCACATCGCCTATGGGGAGGCGAATGCCATCCTCGCCGGCGACAGCCTGCTCACTCTTGCCTTCGACATTCTGGCCGGACCCGAGACCGCACTGCCGGATGCTGTGAAGACGGCACTCGTGCTGGCCCTCGCCCGCGCCTCGGGCCTTGGCGGCATGGCCGGCGGGCAGGCGCTCGATCTCGCAGCGGAAACAAGAGCCCCCGACGAACAGGGCATCGTCACGCTCCAGGCCATGAAGACCGGCGCCCTGATCCGGTTTGCCTGCGAGGCCGGCGCCATCGTCTCCGGCGCGCCTGCCGAAGACCGTGCGCGCCTGCGCCAGTTCGGCGAACGCATCGGCCGCGCCTTCCAGCTCGCCGACGACCTTCTCGACCTCAAGGCCGACGCCGAGACAATGGGCAAGGCGACCGGCAAGGACGAAGCTCGCGGCAAGGCGACGCTGGTCGCCCGCCGCGGCACCGACTGGGCCGAAGCCGAACTGGCGCGACTGGTCGCAGAGGCAAGCGCCCTCCTTGCACCTTACGGCAAAGCCGGGAAAACGCTGATCGACGCCGCGGCCTTTGTCGCAAACCGCGATCATTAAGCCGATCGGATCGCCGCGCGCGCCAATGAGACGTGAACGGCAGAGCGGCATCTGGCCACCGTGCCCACCCGTCCGCTCGACGCCACCTCCCCTACCGGATCAGCGCCGACTTGCCCCTCGGAAGATAGGTGCCCGCGGGCGCTTCGCTCCCGGCAGGTTGGCCGTCATTGACGATCGTCCGGCCGCGCAGAAGAACGCGGACAGGCCAGCCCCGGATATCGAGACCTTCATAGGGCGTATAGTCGGCCCCGTGGTGGAGGATGTCGTTTGTCAGCGTGGTCCGTTTTTCCGGATCCCAGAGGGCAAGGTCGGCATCCGAGCCAATGGCGACGGTGCCCTTGCGAGGGTAGAGGCCGTAGAGCTTGGCGTGGTTGGTCGACGTGACCGCAACGAACGTGTTGAGGTCGATGCGGCCCTTGATGACGCCTTCCGAAAAGAGGATGGGCAGCCGCGTGGCAACGCCCGGAATGCCGTTCGGTATCCAGCGGAAATGACGCTTGCCCTTCTCGTTCAGCTTGCCCTCGGGATCGTCGAAGCGAAAAGGGCAGTGGTCGGAGGAGAAGAGGTCGAAGACGCCCTGTTCAAGGCCTTCCCAGCATGCGTCCTGGCTCGCTTTGTCACGCGGCGGTGGCGAGCAGACGTATTTTGCGCCCTCAAGCGCATCCTGATCGAGATCGTCCGCCGTCAGCATGAGGTATTGCGGGCAGGTTTCGCCTGCGATCTTCTGGCCGCGCTGGCGGGCGCGACGGATCTCCTCCATCGCCTCGCGGTTGGAAACGTGGACGATGACGATCGGCACATCGACGATTTCCGCAAGAGACAGAGCACGATGCGTCGCCTCGCGCTCGGCCGCGACAGGTCGGGTCGTCGCGTGGAATTTCGGCGCAAACTTGCCCTCCTCCTCGTGACGGCCGATGAGGTAGCGGATGGCATCCTCGTTCTCGCAGTGGACCATGACGAGTGCGCCGGTGCGCCGCGCCGTGTCTAGGGTGGCAAGGATCTCGTCGTCGCGCAGTCGCAAGCCCTCATACGTCATGAAGACCTTCATCGAGGTATAGCCGTCCTCGACCAGTGCCGGCACTTCCTGCCCCAGCACCTCCGGTGTGGGGTCGGTGATAACCATGTGGAACGACACATCCACATGGCATTTGTCCTCAGCCTTCGCATGGTAGATCTTGAGCGCCTCGCGCAGCGACTGCCCTTTCTCCTGCATGCAGAAAGCCATGATGGTCGTATTGCCGCCGATGGCGGCAGAGCGGGTGCCGCTGTCGAAGTCGTCGGCCATGACGATCCCGTCGCCGGAGGGCTGATCGAGATGCACATGGCTGTCGATACCGCCGGGAAGAATGAGCAGGCCCGTCGCATCAATGATCTCGTCAGCATCGGCAAGCTCCGCTGCAAGGGCTGCGATACGGCCGTCACAAATGCCGATATCGCTTTTGAACGTGTCGGAGGCCGTCACCACCGTTCCGTGGCGGATCACCGTATCGAAGCGCATCGTCATCTCCTTCTTCCCTGTGTTGTTTGCGGCAGGCTCAGCGCGGCCTCTCAGCTCGCCTTGGCAAGTCCGGCGTCACCGGCAAGGATGCGGTCGAGCGCGGCGGTGAAGCGATCGACCTCTTCCAGCGTGTTGTAGTGGACCATCGAGACGCGCAGCATGCCGCCATGGTCGGTGAGGCCGAGATATTCGGCAAGGCGGCGGGAGTGGAAGTCGCCGAACCGCATGGCGATCTTCTCCGCGTCCATCGCCTTGCAAAGCTCGGCCGCATCGCGGCCATCGAAGCGGAACGCGATGGTGGGCACGCGGGTGTCGTCACGGTTGGTGGACTGTCCGACGATGCGGCAATCGTTGCGCGCGCGGAGATAGGCGAGAAGCCGCTCGGCGAGCGCATTCTCCTGCGCCGTTATGGCCGAGAACGCTGCCTCGATCTTCTGGCGGGTCGTGCCGCTCTCGCCGGCCTGCTCGCCGAGCGTCACGAGATAATCAACGATGCCGCAGGTGGCATAGGCAAGTTCATAGTTCGGGTTGCCCGGCTCCAGCTTCCCCGGCACTTTGTCCTTGCCGTAGAAGTAGTGGTAGAGGGTGTCGAGCTCCAGCAGCAGGTCGTATTTGCCGTACATCAGCGCGTAGTGCGGACCGTAGGTCTTGTAGAGGCTGAAGACGTAATAGTCGGCGTCGAAGGCCTGCACGTCTACAGCACGGTGCGGCGCATAGGCCACGGCATCCACGCAGATCCGGGCGCCGCGTGCATGCACGAAGTCGGCGATCTCGCGGATCGGATTGACCGAACCGAGGATGTTGGAGACGTGGGTGACGCAGACGAGCTTCGTGCGCTCGCTCATCAGCGGCGCGAGGTCGGCGAGGTCGAGCGTCATCGTTTCCGTGTTCAGCGGCCAGATCTTGAGCGTGACGCCCGCTGCCTGCAGCCTGTCCCACGGACCGATATTGGATTCGTGATCGCTGACGGTGATGATGATCTCGTCTCCCGGCGAAAGCTGGCTCTGCATGGCGCGGGCGAGATTCTGCAGAAGCGCTGTCGTCGAGCTGCCGAAGACGATTTCTTCCGGCCGGCTGGCATTGACGAGATGCATGGCCGCCGTCCGCGCTTCGTAGAGCGCGCGGGCTGCTTCCTGAGAAACGTCATAGGAGCCGCCGATCTGCACGTTCTTGTCGATCAGGAACGTATTGATGCGGTCGAGTGCGCCTTTGAGGATCTGCGATCCCCCGGCATTGTCGAAAAAGGCCCACCCCTTGGAAAGCCCTGGAAACTGGCTGCGCACATAATCGAGATCGAGCGGCGTTGTTGTGGCCATTCGTGTTTTCCTCCGTATCGTTTCTTGTTCAGTGGTTGAGGACGGCGCGCAGGAAGCTGCGCGTGCGCTCTTGCCGCGGGCTGTCGAAGATCTGGGCCGGCGTTCCCGCCTCCACCAGCCGGCCGCTGTCCATGAAGATGACGCGGTCGGCGACCTGACGGGCAAAGCCCATCTCGTGCGTGACGATGATCATGGTCACGCCGGTGCCCGCGAGCTTTCGCATCACATCCAGCACCTCGCCCACCATTTCCGGATCCAGCGAGGATGTCGGCTCGTCGAAGAGCAGCACGCGCGGCTCCATGGCGAGCGCACGGGCAATGGCGACGCGCTGCTGCTGACCGCCAGACAGCTGGCCCGGGAATTTCTCGGCCTGTTCGGCGATGCCGACGCGGGCGAGAAGATCGCGCGCCTTGCGCGTCGCTTCGACTTTCGTCGTGCCCCGCACCCGCATGGGCGCAAGCATCACGTTCTTCAGTACGGTCATGTGCGGAAAGAGGTTGAACGACTGGAACACCATGCCGACCTCCGCACGCACTTTGGCAAGCGACTTGCCCGGCGAAACGCGGATGCCATCGACCGTGATCGTGCTGTCCGGCGAGAAGGGCTCCAGATGATTGATGCAGCGGATCAGCGTCGATTTACCGGAGCCGGATGGGCCGATGACGCAGACGACTTCGCCCTCGGCAATATCGAGATCGATACCGTGAAGAACCGTGAAGGTTCCATAGGCCTTGGTGAGGCCGCGAATGGAGATGATGGCAGGAGCAGGTGTGGAGATGGGCGTGTTCATCAGCGTTTCCCCCGCGCAAAATGCTTTTCGAGGCGCGCGACGACGGCGACCATCGGCCAAAGCAGCAGGACATAGATGATGGCGGCACCGATGAGTGGCGTCGGGTTTGCCGAGAGCGCCTGCGCCTGCGTCGCCTGCTTCAGAAGGTCCGGCATGGCGACGACGGAGGCGAGCGCCGTGTCCTTCATGACGTTGATGCAATTGTTCGTCAGCGGCGGAATGACGATGCGGATGGCCTGCGGCAGGATCACATCGACCATCGTGTGCCTGTTGGACAGGCCAAGCGCCGCCGAGGCCTCGAACTGGCCATGGGGAATGGCCTCGATGCCGGCGCGGAAGATCTCGGCCGTATAGGCAGCCGACACGAGCGAGAGAGCCGCGACCGCGGAAAAGAAGGGCGACAGGCGGATGCCGACGAAGGGAAGCGCGTAATAGATGACGATCAGCAGAACGAGCAGCGGGATCGAGCGGAAGATATCGATGTAGATGCGGATCAGGAGCTTGAAAAACGCCGGTGCATAAAGCCTCGCGATGGCGAGGAACAGGCCGCCCGCAAGGCCGCAGAGAATGCTGGTGACGCCGATCTGCAGCGTGACCAGAAGGCCCCACATGAGCTGCGGCAGGCTGTCGGCCAGCACCTGCATGTTGAAGAAGGTATTGATGAGATTCATGGCCGAACGGCTCCCTGGCGTCCGGCAGGACCTTTCAAGAATCCTGCCGGTGCGGTTGCGGCTTACTTGGCCTTGGGCATGTCCATGACGGCGACGGTCGAGGTCGTATCCTCGGCCTTGGCACCGAACCAGGTCTCGTGAAGCTTGGCGATAAAGCCTTCGCCCTTGAGCTTGGTGATGACGTCGTTGACCTCTGTTGCCAGCGGATCGCCCTTGTTGAACATGATCGAGTATTTCTCGCCGGTCGGGATGCGCTCGACCACCTTCAGTTCCGGCTTGTCCTTGACGTAGTAGAGCAGCGCCGGGATGTCGGAGATGTAACCATCGACGCGGCCGGCGACGAGGTCGAGCATGGCGGGCTGCAGGCCTTCGAAGCGACGGATTTCGCCCAGCTTGTATTCGGTCTTGTGCGCATCCGCCCACATGTCGCCGGTCGAGCCGGTATCGACGCCGACGACCTTTTCGCCCATGTCCTTGAGGCCCGTGATGCCGGACGCAGCTGTGACGGTCAGCGACTGGTCGCTGTCATAATAGGGCTGGGCAAAGGTGACCGAGGCGAGACGCTTTTCGGTGATGGTGATCGAGGAGATCGCCATGTTGATGCGCCCGGACTGGACCGCCGGGAAGAGGCCGTTGAACGGCGTATTGACGAATTCGACCGTCTTCCCAAGACGCTTGGCGATCTCGTTGACGAGATCGACCTCGAACCCGGTAACCTTGCCGCTCGCATCTTCGAATTCCCACGGCACGTTGCCGATATTGGCGCCCACGGTGAGATCGGCGGCAAAGGTAGTCGTACCGAAGACCGCGAGAACGCCGGCGAGAAGCGTCGTCTTGAGAATGTTCGTTCGTGTCATGAGAGTTCCCCTTGTTATTTGAACGTGGCTCAATCTACAGTGGCCTGACTGGTCTGACCAGTCAGGCCAAAGAAGCACGATGCTTTCCGGTTGGCAATGGCTGCGAACAAAATAGAGTGGACGTCGCCCTCCCGGATTCTGCACCGGGATGCGGCAGAGTTGATATGTCGGCGGGTGTAGCTGGCTGTGCGCCCTTAGTGCCAAGGTTAGCGCCGCAACGAGGGCTTGAGGTTCGGATTGGGGTTTGCATGTTGAACAAAACGCTCGTTCCGCAGTCGGTCGCCCGAGAGATTCAGGCGATGATCCGGAACGGTACGCTGAAGGCTGGCGAGAAAATCCCTTCACAGCGCGGGTTCTCGCAGACGCTGGGCGTCAGCCGTGCCTCCCTGCGCGAAGCGCTGCTGACGCTGGAAACACTAGGTCTTTTGAAGACGGAGGCCGGGCGAGGCACCTTCGTGGCTGCGGCCACTGAGGGCGCGAATGGCGCCTCCGGTCATATGGCCCCATGGCGATATTCCGACAGCTACTCGGTGTTCGACGTCTTCCAGACGCGGATCCTCCTGGAAGGCGAGATCGCGCGGCTTTCGGCGGGGCGCCTGACGCAAATGCAACTCGACCGGATGGAGGCTGCGACCCAGACTATGGAGGAATGCTGGGCACGGCAGGATCTCCTGTCGAACGTCGAGGCGGACCTCGCCTTTCACGGGACGATCGTGTCGGCCTGCTCGAATGCCATGCTCAAAGCGCTCTATCAGACGGTGCGCGATCAGGTAACGGAAACGCAGCGCCAGCCGATACCCATCACGGACCCGGAGCGCATGCGCCATTCGATCGCCGAACATCGCCGGATCATTGCGGCGCTCCGGAATAACGATGCCGCAGCGGCACGCAGCGAAATGGAAACGCATATCCGAAACACGGCACGATGCGCCGGGCTTTCCCCGTAACGCATTGCCGCTTCCGCCCATATCAGGTCAGGCCATCTCAGGTCAGGCCATCTCGGATCAAGCCGTCTTCGCCAGGCGAACACGCGGCCGGCCGAGCTTGCGGGTAATCGTCATCAGCGGCACCGGGCCGGTCTCAGTCAGTGCCAGGCGAACCGTTTCAGCCAGCGTCAGCGTGACGAAGTCGGCATTGGTGTCCTCCAGCGTCATGCGCGGGTGGTCCTGACCATTTGCGAGCGGCACGAACAGGCCGACGCGTAAACCCGGCCGCATGCGCTTCAGGCGGCGCACGAGATTGCGGGCATGGGTTTTCGAATTTCCGTTAAGGAACGTGAACACCACGGTGTCGATCGTGTCGCTATCCCTGATCATGCGCAGATCGGGCGTGGAATGCGCGATGCTGTCGGCGTCGGCGCCCTGGATTTCGAGAAGCTGTGCAAGCATGGCGGCCGCGGCATCATCGATTTCCCCGCGCCCGCCGATGCAGAGCAGCGTGCGCCCGGTGCCGTCCGGCAGATCGAGGTCGTCGCCTTCCGCATGCGAATGTTCGCCTGCCATCTCCTCCTTCGGAGCCTCCTCCTCGCTTTCTTCCTCGTCGGCGATTTCCGAGAGATTATCGACCAGCGAACGGACGCTGCCCGAGAAGCGCTCGATCTGCGCATCGCTCATGACGCCACGCTGCCGATCCACCTCCCCGAGAAGGAGTGCGGGCATGCCGACCTTCTCGTAGTAGTCGCCCAGATATTCGTCCTCCAGATAGTCCTCGGCATTGGCCGTCGCTTCATCCGGATCGCCTGCCAGCAGCCTCTGGTAGAGCTTTTCATGCGGCTCCAGAACGGGCTCGTTGCCGAGAAGCACATCGAGGAAGCTGAACTGAGGGACATAGCGCCCGAGCACGACGAGGCAGACCGTCAGCGGCGTCGACAGCATCAGCCCGAGAGGCCCCCAGAGCCAGGACCAGAAGATGGCGGAGATGATGATCGCGAGGGGCGACAGCCCGGTGTGCGATCCGTAGAGCCAGGGTTCGACCACATTGTTGCTGACCAGCTCTGTCGTCAGAAACAGGGCGCCGACCCAGAGCACGAGCGACCAGCCGGGTGCGATCGCCAGCGCCAGAAACAACGGCAGGATCATACCGATGACCGGACCGATATAGGGTACGAAACGCAGGACCAGCGTGAGCAGTCCCCAGAGGATGGCGTTGGGAATGCCGAGGATCCAGAGACCGATAGTGATCGGGAAAGCGTAGAGCGCATTCACCACCAGCTGCATCAGCAGGTACTTGCCCACACGCTTGCCGGCATCCTGAAGCGCTTCGGTCGTCCGATGCAGGTCGTTGAGCCCGACCAGGCGGATGAACCGGTCGCGCAGATCCTCGCGCTCCAGCAGCATGAAGATGACGAGCACGATCACGAGGCCCGCCGTAGCAAAGGGGCTGATGAGCGGCAGGATGAAGTTGCCGAGCGTCTGGATGGGGTTCGAACGCGTGACGATCTCGACCGGCATGGGTTCGCGCGATGCCGGCATAGTGACGGCCGTATCCTCCTGGCTCTCGACCGCCCGCGTCTGGATCTCCTCACCCACCCGCTCCACGATGCCGCTCAGGTGTTTCATGATGCCGTCGCCTGACCCTGCCTGCGCCAGCGTCTGGACCTTGACGACGATGTTGCGCTGATAGGCCGGAATATTCTGCGCGAGGTTCGCCACCTGCGATGCGACGACGACGCTGAAGAGCGCGATGGCGCAGAAGGCCGAGGCGACCGCGATCATCACAGCGGCGATCTTCGGCACCGAACGGCGGCGCAGAAAAGAGACGATCGGTGCAAGCGTAAAGGTGAGAAGAAGGGAAAGCGCCAGCGGAACGAAAATTTCCTGGCCGACCTTGAGAACGACGGTCGCGCCGATCAGGATGAGCAGGACATGGCCCGAGAGCTTGTTGCGGGAGTTGGGATCGACCGGCGGATAGAGGTCCGCTTTGCGAAGAGGGGCGGTAACTGTCGCTTTCGTGTTCACATGTCTCTCCCAAACCCGCTGATCGCGCGGCTGAGGACCGGGCATTAGAGAACACTGATGCCGAATATTGGTTCCGTTCGCCAGCTCAATATCCGGAAGGACGCGAAGCGTTGCGAGAGGCAGAGGTAAAGCCGCCTCTCGCGTCTATCGAATGACAGCGGGCCGGACGCGAGAGCCCGGCCTCAGTCAGTCCCTGTCGAGGGTCAATCCTTGTCGAGAGTCTGGGCCATTTCGAGATGATGCTGCAGAGCCGGCAGCGTCTTGGCGGCCCACGCCTTCAGTTCCGGCGTCTCGCCTTCCTCACCGTAACGCTTGAACAGATCGACAGCGTTCTCATGGGCCGTCACCTGCTGGTCGTGATATTCCTCGTTGAACTCGGCGCCCTGCAGCTCCTTCAGTTCGTCGAGCATGCCCTGCTGAGCCGACGACATGGCATTGGCAGGCGGGTTGCTGAGCTTGAGGTCGCCGACCATTTTCTTCAGTTCGCTGCTGGTCTTCTCATGCTCGGTGATCATCTGCTGGGCGAAAGCCTTTGTGGCCTCGTCGCCGCGCTCGACCGCAAGCTTGCTGGACTCGATCTCGAACATATCGCTGGCAGCAGCTTCCTGCACGAAATCCTGCGTCTTCGGCGCGATGCCGGCCACGCTATTGATGCCGGATTTTTCAGCAGCCGACTGGGCGTGAACGCCGGTCGCAAGCAGAAGGGACGCGGTCACGGCGGCAAGAATACGTTTCATGGGGCAGATCTCCTTTTGGCTGGATGCAGCAACGAACTACGGTTCGCCTATGGGGTTCCGTCGATCAGGCAAAAGGTATCGGTAGATCGGCGACGTTCGCCACTGGCCCCGCAACCGTAAATCGGTCAATAAGCGCTAACACTCTGAGCGATCGCCCCATTTTTTCCCTCGGGACGATTCCGATTCGCGAAAGAATGCAGTAGGAGTGACGCTATTCCCAACCCGTCACGCAAAGCCCGCGAGATACGAACATCATGAGCAGTGGTTCCAGCAAGGCGACTTGGCCTTTCGGCGGTGGCGAGCTCGGGCAGCGCATCCGGAATTTTGACTGGGCCTCGACATCGCTCGGTCCGATCGACACCTGGCCTGTCAATCTGCGAATCAAGGTCAATTCGATGATCAATTCGCCGATCCCGCAGGTGCTGATGTGGGGCCCGGATTATGTGATGATCTACAATGACGGCTACCGCGAGATCGCCGGAGGCTATCACCCCAGGGCGCTCGGGGGAAAGGTGCCGGAGATCTGGCCGGAAATCTGGGACTGGAACAGTCGCATTCTCGAAAACGGTTTCAAGGGCGAGGTCCAGAGCTTTCGCGACCAGCCCATGGTGCTTCACCGCAACGGCCGGCCGGAGGAGATCGTCTTCGACCTATTCTATACGCCGATCTACAACGACGAGGCCGGGGTCGATGGCGTCCTCTGCACCGTACTCGAAAACACCGATCGCGTGCGCGCCGTGCGGGCGCTGGCCGAAAGTCAGGCGGAACTCAGCCGAATCAGTGACGCACTCCCGATTCTCGTCGGGTTCCTCGATGTCGACCATATCTACCGGTTCGCCAACAAGGGCTATCTCGAATGGTTCGGCCACCCGGCCAGCGCGGTCGTGGGCCGGCACATCCGCGAGATCATCGGCGAGGAATATTACAGCAAGCGCGTCTCCTATCTCGAACGCGCCTTTGCCGGCGAGCCCGTCGTGACCGATACGGTGATCCGCAGGCCAGGCGGCGATCATCGCACTGCCGAAGTGCGCTATATGCCGCGGCTGACGGATGCTGGCACGGTGGACGGCATCTACATCATGCTGATCGACATCGAGGACCGAAAGCGCGCGGAAAAAGAGCTTCTGGTCAGCAACAACCGTTTTCGCGCCGCGGTCCACGCTGTGCATGGCGTGCTCTGGACCAACAGCGCGGACGGCCGGATGATCGGGCAGCAGCCGGGCTGGGCCGAGCTGACCGGGCAGCCTTACGAGGCGTATCAGGATTATGGCTGGGCGGACGCCGTCCATCCCGACGACCGGCAGGCGACGGTCGAAGCCTGGAATGCCGCCGTCGCGGAGCGGAACACCTTCATCTGGGAACATCGCGTGCGCCGGCATGACGGGGTGTGGCGGATGTTTGCCATTCGCGGCGTGCCCATCTTCGACGAGCAGGGCGACATTGCCGAGTGGGTCGGCGTTCACACCGATATCAGCGAGCAGCGACAGGCCGAGGATGAACTGCGCCGGCATGCCGTGCATCTCGAGCGCCAGGTTCGCCACCGCCAGCGCGCCGAAGAGCAGTTGCGCCTGCTCAACGAGACACTGGAGGCGCGCGTCAGCGAAGAGATCGCCGTGCGTCGGCAGGCGGAACGGGCACTACAACAGGCTCAGAAGATGGAGACGATCGGCAAGCTGACCGGCGGTGTCGCCCATGATTTCAACAACCTGTTGCAGGTCGTCTCGGGCAATCTGCAGCTTCTTGCAAAGGACGTGGCCGGCAACGAGCGGGCGGAACGGAGGGTCGCCAACGCGCTCGCCGGTGTCAGCCGCGGCGCCAAGCTTGCGAGCCAGCTTCTGGCATTCGGCCGCAGACAGGCGCTGGAGCCGAAGGTCATCAATGTCGGTCGCTTCATGTCAGGCATGGATGACCTGCTGCGGCGCTCCATCGGCGAGGCGATCGAGCTGGAAACCATTGTCGCCGGCGGACTGTGGAATACGTTCGTCGATCCCGTGCAGGTAGAGAATGCGGTTCTGAACCTCGCGATCAATGCGCGCGACGCTATGGAGGGCAATGGCAAGCTGACGATCGAAGTGGGCAACGCCTATCTCGACGACGACTATGCCCGCAATCATGCCGAGGTCGAGGCTGGCCAGTATGTCGTGCTCTCCGTCAGCGATACGGGATCGGGCATTGCCCCGGAGGTGCTGGAGCAGGTGTTCGAGCCGTTCTTCTCCACCAAGGCGGAGGGCAAGGGCAGCGGCCTCGGCCTGTCGATGGTCTATGGATTCGTCAAACAGTCGGGCGGCCATGTGAAGATCTACAGCGAGGTCGGCCACGGAACGACGGTCAAGCTCTACCTGCCGCGCGCCACGGCCAGCGAAGACCGCGAGGTAACGATCCAGTCCGGTCCCGTCGTTGGCGGCACGGAAATGATCCTCGTGGTGGAGGATGACGACGAGGTGCGCAACACGGTCGTGGAAATACTGAGCGATCTCGGCTACGGCGTGCTCAAGGCGACCAACGCGCAGAACGCGCTCAGCGTGGTGGAAAGCGGCATCGCCATCGACCTCCTCTTTACCGATGTCGTCATGCCTGGGCCGCTGAAAAGCGTGGAGATGGCGCGCAAGGCCAAGGAGCGCCTGCCGGATATCGCCGTGCTCTTCACCTCGGGCTACACGGAAAACTCCATCGTTCATGGCGGGCGCCTCGATGCGGGCGTGGAGCTTCTTTCCAAGCCCTACACGCGCGAGGCGCTGGCGCGAAAGATCCGGCACGTCATCGCCAATCAGAAGCAGCGCTCTTCCGTGAACACACGGGTCTCCGGGACTGTCGCGCCCGGCCCTGCCGCGTCTGACCATGTCGTACCCGACCCGGCGACCATCGTAACGAGGGCGCCCGAGCCAGCGCCGCTGACGGTTCTTGTCGTGGAAGACGATCCGCTGATCCGGGCCAACACCGTGGAGCTTGTCGAGGACTTCGGTCATGCCGTTATCGAGGCAGGCAATGCGCAGGAGGCGAGGTTGAAACTTGCCGGCGCGTCGGTCGATGTGCTCGTGACGGATCTTGGTCTTCCCGATGCATCGGGCGCCGATCTCGCGGCGGAAGCGTTGGCGATCAATCCGGCGCTCGGCATCGTTTTCGCAACGGGCAACGACCGGGCACCGGAGCATTCGTCGCCGGATGCGGTACTGCTGCGCAAGCCTTACGATGCGGATGGGCTGGAAGCGGCGATCAAGGCAGCCGTACGGCGGGCGTCGGCGACCTGATCTCCCGGGGTCGGAGCCTCACGCCTCCGCAGCAACCACGCTCCACAGGAGTTCCTCCGTGTTCAGGCCATCGCTGAACAGCGCCACGAGATAGGCAGCCTCGATTTCCGCCTGCGGGCCGGTGTGCGGGATCTTTCGATGGTCGCAGAGGCGCTGGAAAACGCGAAAGAGCATATCCATCTCCGTCGGCGTGATGACGGTTCCTTCCTGAAAAACATACGAGCCCAGCATGACATGCTCCTGGCCGCCATATGGCGACCCCTGTTGTTCGATCCGCCGTGGGTCTCACCGCCACGCGGATCATTCATAGGTCACGTAACGTTTCCGCCGGCCATTTCAATATGCCGCCAAAGTTGTAGTATGACTGGGAAGACGCCCTGTAAAAGCATAACCGTCATCACGGGCTCTTCACGCCGGCTTTCGGTTTATAATCTGTTGGTGCCGGAGAGTTCTTCTCTTTTACCCATTTCATTTTTCGCCAAAGCCATTGTTTTTCCGTAAAACGGACCAAATGAGGTTTTACACTTTTTCTGAAAGTGGCCTATTTTGATGAGGGTCATACCAACGCGGAAAATACCGGCCTCCGGCCGGCATCCGTAGAAGAGAAGAGACTGAACTGATGCCTTGGCGTAACGAACCCATGCTGCCCGAGCACGTCGCTCTCTGTCAGCGCGTCTATGATGCCGCCCGCAAGAAGCGCAAGATTGCGCCCGACAGTGATGCCAGCAACCCTGTCGCAGCCCTTGTCCTCACACTGTATCGTCATGGCGTGCTTGAGGAAGAGGAACTGCTGCGGCGCGTTCTCAAAGCGCTCGATGAAAAGAACTGATGCCGCAGGCGCTCGCTCACGGGCCTCTGACGCTGTGACATAGAAAGCAGCGTCTACTGCAGAAAAACCCGGACGCTGGCTGCCCGACCCGCGGCATCGATGACGGTCAGGGTGGAATAGCCGGCGCCGTCCGGCACCCACTGGTTGATCCGCCGCCGCGTGATGTCCGCCAGCGGCCGACCGTTGGCGAGCCAGCGAAACGGTGCCCGACCGCCCTGAAGCTTCAGCATCAGCGGCAGCGGCACACCGGCCATGTCCTTGCCGAGATCGACCCGCGCGCCCTCGGGCGGATAGACGATCTGCGGCGCGGCCTCGCGGATACTGGCGCGAAGAAGGCCGGACGTGGTCATGGAAAAGCGGCGCTGGCTGATGGGCAGATCCTGTGCTGCTATGCGCACCGCACCGGCCGGCGCACGCGGCAGCGGCACGCCCGCGATCCCTGATTTGGCAAAGGCCTCGAACAGGATCGGAGCCGCCGTTGCATAGCCGGTGATGCCGGGCACAGCGCCGTTATCGGCGCGGCCGACCCAGACACCGAGCACGGTCCGGCCGTCATATCCGACCGACCAGGCATCGCGGTATCCGTAGCTCGTTCCCGTCTTGTAGGCGATCCCGCGGCGCGCACTCCCGGTGGGCGGCAGGACACCCGAGAGGATGTCCGCAACCTGCCATGTCGCGGCCTGATCGAGCATGGGCTCGCCGGCGATCGGACCGGGCACGGCATCGACCCCGTCACCGAGGCGCACCGGGCGGCCCTCATTGGCAAGCGCGGCGTAAAGCTGCACCAGATCGCGCAACGTCACCCCGAGACCGCCAAGCCCGATGGCAAGACCCGGCGTTTCCTCTGGTGGAAGGATTGGGTCGATGCCCGCGCGCCGCATGCGCAGCATCAGCCTGGACGGGCCGACCGCGTCCAGAAGCCGGATCGCCGGAACGTTCAGCGAGAGTTGCAGGGCTTGCCGAATGGTGACGTCGCCCTGATAGGTCATGTCGAAATTGCGTGGCCGATAGCCGAAGAAGTCGGCAGGCCGGTCCTCAATGACCGTTTCCTGCGATATCAGCCCTTCTTCGAAGGCAAGTCCATAGATGAAGGGCTTCAGCGTCGATCCCGGGGAGCGCGGCACGCGGGTCATGTCGATCCAGCCTTTGCGGCTCGAATCGAAGTAGTCCGACGACCCCACCTCGGCCAGAATCTCTCCGGTTGCGGCGTCCGCCATGACCATGGCAACCGAGATGCGTGGCCCGCCGCGCTCGGCCGCGCTTTTTGCCACCGCCTCCAGGGCGGCCTGTACGGGTGCGACGAGCGTGGTGTGCAGCGTGGGTGCGGCAGGCGCTTTGCGGCGCGCTGCTTCCGCAAGGTGCGGACTGAGCGTCGGCAGCGGACGACGGCTTTCCGGCACGCGCGTCATGGCTGCCCGCTCCGCCTCGCCCTCCCCGATCACTGCTGAAACGGCGGCGCGCTCCAGAACGCGGGCGCGCGCGGCTTCCGCCGCTTGGGGGTGACGATCCGGGCGCCGACGTTCGGGCAGTTGCGGCAGGGCGACGAGGAGAGCCGCCTCCGCAACCGTCAGCCGCCGCGGCTCCTTGCCGAAATAGGCAAGACTTGCCGCACGCACACCTTCCAGATTGCCGCCATAAGGCGCGTGGGTGAGGTAGAGGTCGAGGATCTGGGCCTTGGTCAACCGGCGTTCCAGCTGCCAGGCGCGGGCCATCTGCCGAAGCTTCGCCACGATCGAGCGGTTCTCGCGCGGCTCGATCAGGCGCGCGACCTGCATGGACAGCGTCGAGGCTCCCGAAACGATCCGGCCGTGGGTCACGAATTGCGCGGCGGCACGGACGAGCGCGCGGACATCGATACCACCATGCTCGGCGAAGCGCCGGTCTTCGTAGGCGATCAGCATCCGCACGAATTGCGGATCGACATCCTGCGCCGTTGTCCTCAACCGCCACCGGCCATCGGCGGTCGCAAAAGCGCGCAGCAATCGGCCATCGCGATCGACCATCTCGGCGGAGGTCGTGAGCGCCGGGCCTGCGAGCGGCGGCGGATAGGCATGGTCCGCCGCATCGACGGCAAACAGAGCGCCGATGCCAAGGCCAAGCAGAAGGCCGCCGCCGACAACGCTGCCGGCGAGAGTTCGGGCAAGACCGCGAGACAGGGCGGATGGACGCAACGACGGACGCATCACTCGACCGCCTGAACCTCCATGCGGCCCGTTGCCGTGCGCGCGGAGAATTGCGGGCGGTACATATCCTCGACGGTTGCAGCGGGATGATCGTAGGTGCCGGGTGTGACGGCGCGTACGACATAGGCAACGGTCATCTCGTTCGCATCACCGGCAGCATGATCGAAAGCTGCGACGAAGCGGTCACTGCGAAACTCGCTATGGGCCGCCTGCATCTCGCCCAGCCATTCGAAGTTCGACAGCTTGGCGCTGTCCACCAGCGTCGGATTGTCGATCTCGAAACCGGCCGGCAGGAGATCGGTGACAAGGATGCGGGCCGGGCCAGGGTTGAGATCGGTCGCCTTGATGACCACGACATAGCGCTCGTTCTGGCGAGCTTCGCTGACATTCGCCGGTTCACCGTCAAGCGTGTAATAGCTCCGCTCGATGGCATAGCCGTTGCCGCCAGCCGGCAGCGGGAAGGCCGGGGCTGCAACGGTCGTCACCGTCGCCGTCACCGGGTCCTTGCCGGTATTGGCAATGGTGACGGGACGGGCAAGGATCTCGTCGCCGGTCTTTCGGGCGGCGAAGGCGCCTGAGGACGCCACGCCGTCCACCGTCAGGGCAAGCCCCTCGTCTCCACCCGACGCGGCACGGGCTGCAAGCAGCATCCACAATTGCTCTTGGGTGCTGGTGGTCGACGTACGGTCCCAGGCCTGCGCGACTTTCTTCGAAAGGGCCGGAATGATGCTGGGAACCGGCCGGCTCTCGGCCGCAAGCGTCAGCACCGCCGCATCGTCGCGAAGCGCTGATCCGTAATCCGATCGTGCAAGTTCGGAGATCTTCGCCTCCTCGGACATCGTCGCCGCCTGCGAGAACACACTTTCCGCCCGGTTCGCATCGCCATAGAGCGACAACGCCGCAGCAAGGTGTCCTTTGGAAAGCGCGGTCGGAAATTCGCCGAGCTTCGTATCGACGTAGTAGCGCAGGTCGCTGATGGCGGCCTTGCGATTGCGCGCGAGAACGTAGAGCGCATAGGCAATGCCGTTGCCCTGCTCGGTCACGTTGACATCGTAGGAAAGCGCGTTTTGAAGATTATCGAGCGCCTGAACCATAGCCTGTTCCGGCACGTCGAAATTCTTCTCGCGGGCACGGGTCAGGAACTCGGTCACGTAGCTGTCGAGCCAGAGATCGCCGGAACCCGGACCCCACAGGCCGAAGCTGCCCGATGACGACTGATAGGAGAGAACGCGGTGAATGGCGTCCTGAACCCGCGTCCGGACATCCGTATCCTCGGGAAGACCGGATTGGGCAGACAGTTCGCTCAGATAGAGGAGCGGCAGAGCGCGGCTCGTCGTCTGCTCCGCGCAGCCATAGGGATAGCGGTCGAGCACCATCAGGAGTGCCGGAATATCGAATGCAGCAGCCCTGCTGACGCTGAGGCTGACGGCGGCGCCGCGCAGCTGGCTTTCCGCAAGCAGCCCCTCGTCCACGACAAGGCTCGCGCCGGGCTTCAACGCCACCGGCAGGCGTGTCGTGACCGGAAGCGAGGCGGGCCGGACCGGGATCGACAGCATCTGGTCGAGCGACAACCCATCGGCGCCCGCGATCTTGACGGTCAGCGCCCCGTCGCCCGGCTCTACGCCCTTCAGCGGCAGGGTCACGTCGATCTTCGAACCGGCGGGAATGGCAAAGCTCCGGGCGAGCGAAGCCGTATCGACGGAGAGGGAGCGATCCGCTTCGACCGTGATCGTGAGATCGCCGGCCGGTGCATCGGTGTTGGCGATATCGAGACGCAGTTCTGCGCTATCGCCGGGCGCCAGGAACTTCGGCAGGCTGGCGGTGACGACGACGGGATCGCGGATGACAACGTCGGCGCTCGCATGCCCCACACCGGAGGTCGTCCAGGCCACGGCCATGATGCGCGCGGTGCCGTTGAACTGCGGAATGTCGAAACCGATAATGGCTTTGCCCTCGGCGTCGAGCTTGACCGGGCCGGAGAAGAAAGCGACCAGCTTTTCGGTCGGCGGGCTGCCCTGCAAGGCCATGGCCCCGCCGTCGCCACCGGTGCGCAGCCGTCCCGTTGCACCCAGCGAACCATCGATCAGGCGGCCGTAGAGATCGCGGATTTCAAGGCCGAGGCGGCGTTGACCGAAGTACCAGCCATCCGGATCCGGCGCCTGATAGCGCGTGAGGTTGAGAATGCCGACATCGACCGCGGCAAGCGTCACATAGGCTTCCTCGCCGACACCCGCACCTGCAACGGTGACGGGGATGTTCAGCGTCTGCCGCGGCAGTGTCTTGTCCGGCACGGTCATGGACACATCGAGCTTGCGCTCGGCCGGATCGACCGCCAGCCATTTCACGCCGATGGCGCGCATCGGCATGCGGCTCTCCTGCGCATCACCCGGCCGATAGAGCGTGGCCGTGACATAGGCACCGGCACCGAAGGCCTCCGTGATCGGCAGGGCGATCTTGTCGCCGGTTGCGGGAATGGAAACGGTCTTGGTCGCGATCAGGTTTTCGGAACCGACGGTGACAAGCAATTCGCCGGCAAATCGCGGCGAGACGTTGAGGGTCGCGGTTTCCCCCACCTTGTAGCTGTCCTTGTCGAGGGCAATCTCCAGCCCATCGGGCGTCTCGGTGGAGGTTGCCGCGACATAGAAGCCGGCATCGAACTCGACGCTCGAGACGGGATCGCCGCCGGGACCCGCGACCTCCAGCCGGTAGCGGCCCCAGGTGACGGGAACGCTGACCGTGCCGCCATCGACGCCGGCATCGACCGTGCCATTCGATAGAAGCTTGGTCGAGAGGATAGGCTCGTAACGCCACGCCGTGCCTTCGCGATACCACTGGTACTGCCGCTCGACGCTCATGAGCTTCCAGGTGAGCCCCGTCATCGCCATGCGCGCGCCATCCGGCCCGACCCCGATCACGTGGAACGTTCCGGTGGAATTCTCGGTGAGTGCGCCGCTAAAGTTCGGCTTGATACCGATTCTGTCGGTGTCGGCCCGAACAGGGAGCTCAAGCGTCCGCTCCACCGCCCGTCCGCCGGCTTCCTGAAGCCTTACGGCGATGGTGGCGTTGACGAGCTGGGTCGTGGCCGGGACGTCGGAGAGATCGACATCGAAGCTCGCCTTGCCGTCCGCATCCAGCGGCGTCAGCATATCGAGCGTCTGGCGGCTGTCCTCGGTGTTCTCCTCATCCGCGAGGCCGAAGACGTAGCCCGGATAATCGGCGCTTTCATGCGTCGGCTTCAAGAGCACGTCGCCTTCCAGTTCGAGGCCGGCAGCCGGCGCGCCATAGAGAAAGCGTCCATCCACGGTCACAGGCACCGGGGTACCGGGCGTGATGGCCTGCGCTGTGCTCTTCAGGTCGAATTCGATGCGGTCCGGTACGAAATCGTCCACCTGAAACGGTTTCTCGCTGATCGCCTTCGCCTTGGGATCCGTGAAGACCTGCACCGTCCAGGTGCCGCGCATGGCATTCGGCTGCAGCGCCATGTCGAGCGTGTAGCCGCCAAGCTTGCTGTCGGACGATACGATCCGCCTGTCCTCCACGCCATCGGGACGCAGGAAGACGAAGGTGAGCGGCAGGTCGGGAACGGCCGTCGCTGCGGGATCGCGGGCGAGCGCAGACACATGAACCGTCTCGCCGGCACGGTAGATGCCGCGCTCCGTCCAGGTGAGCACATCGACGGCGCCCGGAGCCGCCCGTCCCGTGACGCCGCGATCGGAAAGGTCGAAGCCGGCACGCGTCATGTCGAGGAAGACGTAGTCATCGCTGCCGGCGCGGGCAGCGATGACGGCCGGAAGGGCGGCGTCGGCACCGCGCAGCAGGCCGGCGGCAAAGACGGCGCGGCCATCGGCATCGGTTGTCGCGGTGCCCAGCACCTCGTTGTTTTTCGCGACGAGTTCCAAGGCGACGCCGGGCAAGGGCCGTGCGGAGGAGAGCGAACGCGTGAAGACGCTGAGCCCGTCGGTGCCGGCGAAGGTCGACAGGCCGATATCGGAGACGACGAACCATTGCGTGGCCCGGCTGTCCCATTCGTTGGAGGCACCCGTTGCCGAGGCGGCAGTCAGGACGTAGACGCCGGGCTTGCGCTGCGGCAGCGCCTCATCCACCGGAAAGCTGGTAACGACCTCCTTGTTGAGGTCCGTCTGGAGGTCGATCGTGCCCTGCCAGACGAGTTCGCCGCTCTCGTCGCGGATGCGATCGGCGCTGTAGCCGTCGAGTTGCGTCAGAAACTGCGAGTTCGTCAACAACTGGGCGATGTTGCGGTCGCCGACGCGGTAGAGCTTGAGATTGGCGCTTGTCGTGTTGACCGAGACAAGAGGAATGCCACGGCGTGCCGTCATCGGCAGCACGAAGCTGTCGCCGGTAAAACGGACCATGGCCGGGCGGTCGGGAATGTAGAGATCGAGATCGACGGCCGCCTCGAGCGGTTCCTCGACGGACGAGGGAAGGCCGGGACGCAGCGCAAGCTTGTAGCGCTGGCCGTGCGACAGGCCCTCGACGCAGATCTGGCTGTCCTTTGCCTCGACGGCCTGCGGCGCTGCGCCATCCAGCGTCAGGAACGGCGTGTAATCGACCCCCGTCTGCAGCGGCTCGGAAAACTGGACGCAGGCACGGGGCGAAACGGCTTCCGCCTCCACCGTGTTACCGATCACGCGAAAGCCGTTCCTGCTGCGAAGATCGGCAAAGGCTGCCCGTATCGCGGGGTTTTCCACGAGCGCCAGGCTTGCCTTGTAGGCTTCGAGCGCCGGGCGGAAGCTTTCGGTCGCGGCCAGCGCCTGCCCCAGCATTGCCAGCGCGTCGGCGCGGTCGGTTGCGGTGCGCGACAGTTCATAGCCGTTGATGGCCGCAAGCGCCGACTGGTTGGCGACGGTCGCATTGCCGGTGATGAGGTTGGCGGTACGGGAAGCCTGCGTCCACAGGCGACCATCCTCGGCATCGATCGCGAGCGCGGCCATGAGGCTCTGGAGGGACGCCTCATTGGCGCCTTCCTGGCGTTCTCGGGCGGCTTGTGCAACGAGCGCAGCTCGACCGACACCAGCGCGATCCTCCGGCACCGTCAGCGTACGTTTGGCCTCACGTGCCTGAGCCACCATGTCCTCAGACAGGAAGGGCAGCGAAAGGGCGGCGCCGATATCGGGTCCGGCACTTGCGGCATCCACGATCCGGCCGGCGACAGCGCCCGGGAACGTATTCAGCGTGTGGAAGTCGGACTTCAGGAAGCACCACTTCACCTTCGGATTATAGGTGAAGGCGCGGCAGTTGCGATCAGCAATGCAGACCTTCTCGCAGTCGGCGAGCGACAGGTTCTGCTCCGTCCGCAGGTCGAATCCGAAATAGTCGTGATCTCTCGTCGTGACGACGGTACGCCCGCCGGCGGCTGCGGCCGGTATCACCGAGCCAAGCAGCATCAAAAGACCCAGGGAGACCCGAAGTGTCGCGCGCATGCCGAATTTCCCCCTCAAGGTCCGGCCTGCTCAGGGCGGCCGGTTCCGGCGCCACTCTCCTTCCGGACCTCGTCATTGTCAATGCGAAGACGCTTTCGCAAAAGGGGTTGGAGGGCTGCGGAACACGCTCTTTCGGCCCATGAACCTCCTGCAGTCGCCAAGACACCTCGGCGATGGCTTGCTTTCTCAGCCGGCTTGTCGCTGCGGACGCGCGCGCATGTCGATGAGGTTGGCTGCGGCATAGGCCTGGGCGACAATCTCTGGCACCAGATCGATATCGGGCAGCGAGCCGAGCCCGAGCGGGCCGATGGCAAATAGACCCAGAGGACGCCCGCGTGTATCGAGAAGCTCGCCGGCAGGATTGACCGAAAGGCCGAGATGCAGCTCGTCCGTGACGGCAAGCTGATTGCGAAGCGCAGCGGCAATCACCGGCACATCGAGATCGGCCGAAAGGCAGCGGCAATCGATGATGCGGTCGGCGGCAAACAGACGTTCCTCCTGCTCACCCGCCCAGCGGACGACGAGCCCTTGAGACGATCTGCGCAACGCAGTGCCGCGCCGGAGTTCGGTCAGTCCGGCGCCAAGCTCGCGCTCCAGCCGGGCATGGACGTCGGCCGGCAGCCGGTTGCGGTGAGCGTCGTAGATCGAGCGCAGATGCCGGTTGAACTGCCGTTTCTCGCTGGGCGGAAGGGACGACCAGAGCGAACTCGCCCGCTTGCGCAGCCCGTTCATGGCCGCCTGCCAGCTCCAGCCGTTCTCCTCCGCTTCCGCGCAGGCTTCGCGCACGAAGCGCAGGATGTGACGCAGCTGCGATGGCATGGGCTGGGTGGGAAATACCGAATCGGCGGCAAGCCGTGTATGCGGCTGGGGCAGGAAGCCGCGGCGAGAGAGGATGGAGATCCGGCCCGCAAACCCGGCATCGCGCAATTGCAGCACCTGGTCCACGGCACGCAGGCCGCTGCCCATGACGATCACGTGCTTCTCGACGCTCTGCGGCGTGGTGATTTCGCGGGTCAGCGCCCGCGCGACATCGCCGGAATCCGCCTTCAGGCCGTAGCCCGTGGCGAGAATCACATCATCGAACACCATGGCGCCACCATCGGCAAAACCAAGGCGAACGCCGCCGTGATCCAGACGGCGAATATCGTCCGCGATATCATGCGACATCTGCACCGTAACGTCGCGCCGCTGTGCGAGAGCCTCGGAAAAGCGCTGATAGACATAATCGCTGAAGATCGATTTCGGCACGAAGATCTGTCCGAAACCGGGAATGGCAGCGGAAACGGCGTCGCGAAACGCGCTGCTTGCCTGCAGCCAGCGCGTGAAATCCTTGGGCTCCCCGGTCGCGACCGAGAGATCGCGGGCACGGCTGTTAAGGATCTCCGTCGAGCGGGCACCGGCCAGCGCCTGACCGCCGCTGATCGTTGGCGCGGGATCGAACAGCCGCAGGCGGAAAGGCTGCGTGACCGTCTTCAGAAGGGCGATCGCCATCATGATGCCGGAGAAACCGCGGCCGACCACTGCAATATCGAGCAGGTCGCCTGATGCCCGTCGGCCGGGCGCGGAATGGCCGTGAACCGTCATATCATTCCTCCCTTCCTGTCTTTATCGGCAGGTGTCGGATGTTGAACCTGATGCTCTCGCCCCGGTCGTCCCATCGGACGCGACCCCTCGGGCGCATGCGTTCACATATATGCGGTCATGTCGTCAGGCGCGGATTACAACACGGGTTTTAACCGCCATCAAGGAATTTTCACGATCCGTTAACGTGTGTCATCATCGACCAGGACCGCGCAGCGGCATGAAGACAACGAAAAAGGGGCCGGTATCGCAGCCCCTTTTTTAAATTACGCGCGAACGAGGCGATGCGCCTGTCGTCGCTCCATCCGGCGGATGAACGCGTTGATGTCGGCTCGACCGCTTCGCACCTGGCGCTTGCGGATCATGATGCCCATGATTCGGGCAGCCGTGGATACGGTCATGTCGTCCAGCGGGCTTTCGCTCGACCATGGCTTGGTGAGCTGCGAGGTCACGACCTCCCGAACGGATGAAGGCAGGATATCGGTGCAGCCGCGCATATGATCGAAGATCAAAGCGATCGGCAGGAGCGCACCTTGATAGTATATGGTCGGCGTATCGACGCCGCCGTTCCATTCCTCATAAGCGTCGATCGCCTCTCGGAACAGCTGATGCAGGGTAATCGGAGCATGCCCCTGGTGAAGTTCTGGCAGTAGAGTTTTCATCTGCGTCTCCTCACATTTGCTTCGACGCGGGCGGGTCGCGCCTGCACATTTCCGCCTAACCCATTAATGACGCGCTTTGCCCCCGGGTTCCACCCTTACAAGAAATTTTTTTGCGCATTTTGCATCTCCTTCAATCCATAAGCCAAAGATTACAAGGACTTTGCACGGGTACACCCGACTTTGACCCTCCTTGTCCGTGCCGCATCGAAAGGGCTGATTAACCTTTATTTTCTATTGAATAGAGGTGCCCATCGGCCCTCATGTTCCCGAGTTTGCAGGTTCCCATGCGTCTATCCAGAACGAATCTTCCCCACGGTATCGACAATGCGAAGGCGGAGGATGCGCCCCAGCGTATCGAGCCGGTCAAGCGGATCTACGGTACGCCGGAGACGCTCGGCGGCGCCTTCCTGTCCGGCACCGATACAGAGAATGCCGACGAGATGGCGGCTGGTGAGATCGAAGGACGCGCGCCTATCTGGCAGAGCAACTTCGTCATCGGCCCGAACGTCCGCTTCACCCGCACGCCGGACAGCGCTTACCCGAAGCGAAGCCCGAAATCGCCGCCCATGCTCGAAATGGTGCAGATCAACGAGCCGCTGGCTGCCCTGACCTCAGACATGACGGAGGCCACGGCCTCTATGGAACGATCCGAAATGACACAGACCTTCGATATGCCCGAAACCGACTTCGCGACAGCGCGCGGCGCTCTGGCTCTGGCCCTGAAACTGCGCCGCGAATTCCCGCAGAGCGATGCCTGGCAGCAGATGGCGCAGATCGAGGCCCCGCACGCCGTGGCATCGGCAGATCTCGCCGACGTGGCGTCCGTCGAACCCGAGGCGAAAGAGGACGGTGTGATCGAAGATGTCGCCGCTCCGGCCGAGACCCCGGCGCCAGCGTCGCTCGCTCCCCGCGCCTTCAGTTTCGCCATCAACGATGCGATCTTCTTCGAGACGTTGCTCTCGAACCCGGATTTCGATCCGTCGCTCTCTCTCGTTCCGGCGCCGGCCATAAGGGAAACGGCATCCGTCAAGGCTGCGGCCGAGACCATTACTCCAGTCACGGCTACTCCAGTCGCGGCCGAAACCACGGCTCCGGCTTCGGTTCCTCACGTGGCGCCGACCATCGCGTTCCGGACAACCCCGGAATCCGTCACGGCGCTGTACCGGGTGATCGAGGTCGGCCCGGCCAAGGCCGCTGCCCTGTCGGGCACGGACGGAATTGCGGATCCCGCACCTGCCGAAGTGATCGCCGAGGAGACCCCACAGACCACGCCGGAACCGGTTGCCGAAGCACCGGCCGTTGCCGAGGAGGCGCCGTCCGCCTTCAAGCCCCGCATCCGCGCCGCTCAGGTTCTTGCCGGCCGGCTGACGCCATCGCTGCAATTGAGCGCCGCTGCCCGTGCCATCGACCTCTCGGTTCTCCCGGAAATGGAAGGCTACCAGCTGCCCCCCGTCGAGCTTCTGCAGGAGCCGGTATTCCAGCAGACGACGTCCATGAGCCAGGAAGCGCTGGAACAGAGTGCCGGACTTCTCGAAAGCGTGCTGGAAGACTTCGGCGTCCGCGGCGAGATCATCGATGTGCGACCGGGTCCGGTCGTCACGCTCTATGAATTCGAACCGGCGCCGGGCGTCAAATCCTCGCGCGTGATCGGCCTGTCCGACGACATCGCCCGCTCCATGTCGGCGCTGTCGGCCCGCGTTGCTGTCGTTCCCGGCCGCAACGTCATCGGCATCGAGCTGCCGAACCCGGTCCGCGAGACGGTCTATTTCCGCGAGATGATCGAATCGCACAGCTACGAGGAAACGAAGTTCAAACTGCCGCTTTGCCTCGGCAAGACGATCGGCGGCGAACCGGTCGTGGCGGAACTCGCCAAGATGCCGCATCTCCTCGTTGCGGGCACGACGGGTTCCGGCAAATCGGTGGCCATCAACACGATGATCCTGTCGCTCCTCTACCGGCTGAAGCCAGAGGAATGCCGCCTGATCATGGTCGATCCGAAGATGCTCGAACTGTCGATCTATGACGGCATCCCGCATCTCCTGACCCCTGTCGTCACCGACCCGAAAAAGGCCGTGATGGCGCTGAAATGGGCGGTGCGGGAAATGGAAGACCGCTATCGCAAGATGTCGCGGCTCGGCGTGCGCAATATCGACGGCTACAACAGCCGCGCCGCCATCGCTCGTGCCAAGGGCGAGACGGTATTCACGACGGTCCAGACCGGTTTCGACCGCGGTTCCGGCGAACCTGTCTTCGAAGAGCAGGAACTCGATCTGGCGCCCATGCCCTACATCGTCATCATCGTGGACGAGATGGCCGACCTCATGATGGTTGCCGGCAAGGAGATCGAAGGCGCGATCCAGCGGCTGGCCCAGATGGCGCGTGCCGCCGGTATCCACCTGATCATGGCGACGCAGCGCCCCTCGGTCGACGTCATCACCGGCACGATCAAGGCAAACTTCCCGACGCGCATCTCCTTCCAGGTGACCTCGAAGATCGACAGCCGCACCATCCTCGGAGAGCAGGGCGCCGAACATCTGCTCGGACAGGGCGATATGCTGCACATGGTCGGCGGCGGACGCATCGCCCGTGTCCACGGGCCGTTCGTCTCGGACGAGGAGGTCGAAAAAGTCGTCAACCATCTGAAGGCGCAGGGCCGTCCCGAATATCTGGGCACGGTCACCGAGGATGCCGACGAGGTGGAGGAGGCGCCTGAGGAAGATACGGCCGTGTTCGACAAATCCGGAATGGCCGAGGAAGACGGGCAGGACCTCTACGACAAGGCCGTCAAGGTGGTCCTGCGCGACAAGAAGTGCTCGACCTCCTATATCCAGCGCCGCCTGCAGATCGGCTACAACCGCGCAGCGTCTCTCGTCGAGCGTATGGAACGCGAAGGCCTCGTCGGCGCGGCAAACCATGTCGGCAAGCGATCGATCATTGCCGGTGGACGGGACGTTATGGAGCCGATCGCCATCGAGCCCGCTGCCAGCGAAAACGAGGACTGAGAAAATCGATCATGCCCGGAGCGAATATCGGCTTCGGGTATGGCCTTTTTTAAGGTACTTTTGACCGCGCAAGCCCCTTCCAGACAGGGGTTTGGAACCAAATCGGGATCCATGAATTAACGGATGTTCTTTAGGAGCGCGACGATGCGCGTGGGAGAAGATAACATGAAGAAGATTTTAGCCTCTGCCGGCCTTGCGCTGGCCATTGCTGCCGGTGGCACGGCGGGCTTCGCAGGTGTCGCCAACGCGCAGGGCGTGGAACTGCGCGTCGGACCTGACGGCATCCGTCCCGTCATTCGCGAGCCTCGCCGCGAACGCGGACGCGATCGCTGCGGTGAACGCGAAGCCCGAGCCGCTGCCCGTGATTCAGGTCTGCGCGATCCGGAAGTCGTGCGCGTCACCGAACGCCGCGTCGTCGTGGAAGGCATGACCCGCCGCGGCCCGCAACGCATCACCTTTGCCAACCGGAACGGCTGCCCGGAAATCTGATCTTTCGAAACGAAACAACGGAAAAGGGCTCCAGCATCGCTGCTGGAGCCCTTTTTTATTGTCTCCGCTCAGATCAGTCGAGCAGTTCGGCCGGCACCTTGCCGCCGTTTTCCGACAGCTTCTGAAGCAGCGCCTTGTGCAGGAACATATTCATCTTGCCGCTGTCGTTCGCGTCACCGGTGTAGTGCAGCTCCTGGGCCAGTTCCTTGCGTTCCGAAAGGCTCGCTTCCATGCCGAGCGCCTTCATCAGATCGACAATAGAGTGGCGCCAGTCGAGCTTCTGGCCATTGGCGGCGACAGCCTTGTCGAGCATTGCGGCGACATCGACAGGTCCAGATGCGGTCGTGGCCGAGGGTGCCTGCGACGGGGCGGCCGTCGGCGTGCCGGACGTCGTGCTCGGCGCAGTTGTGCCAGCCGTGCCTGTCGGAGCCATCGGCGCTGACGACGGAGCCGTGGAAGCGATGACCGGGCCGGTCCCAGCGGGGTTGATCGTCGTGCCGGTCGGTGATGCGGGTGCGGCGGCCTTGTCGTGATGACCGAAAATCGCGTCCTTGATCTTGTCGAAAATGCCCATGGGGAACGTCCTCCTTTGGTGGGGGGCGGCGCATCGCATGCGCGCCTGCCTGCACCCTTTAACTATGCCGCAGGTTTCATTCTCCAAGGGCTCGCCCTGGAATGGAGGCCAGTCACGTGGCGAAGATACGTCGGCCATCGGGAGACACAGCGCCTGCCGGAGATTTTTCTTCAAATTGCCAGCGATTTGCTCTAAAGCGCGAGGCAATTCCGTTCCCCCTGGAAAACGAAAGTCGCAAGGCCATGGACAAGTTCGTCAAGCTCACCGGCGTCGCCGCTCCCCTGCCCGTCGTCAACATCGACACGGACATGATCATTCCGAAGGATTACCTGAAGACGATCAAGCGCACCGGGCTCGGCACCGGATTGTTCGCCGAAGCGCGCTACAATGAGGACGGCACGCTCAACGAGACCTTCGTGCTGAACAAGCCTGCCTACAGGAATGCGCAGATTCTCGTCGCCGGCGACAATTTCGGCTGCGGCTCCTCGCGCGAGCACGCGCCATGGGCGTTGCTCGACTTCGGCATCCGTTGCGTCATTTCCACGTCGTTTGCCGACATCTTCTACAACAACTGTTTCAAGAACGGCATCCTGCCGGTCGTCGTCAGCCCCGAGGACCTGGACAAGCTGATGGACGATGCGAGCCGCGGCTCGAACGCCGTCCTGACCGTGGACCTCGAGAACCTCGAGATCACCGGCCCCGATGGCGGCAAGATCAGCTTCGAACTCGACGCCTTCAAGCGTCACTGCATGCTGAACGGCCTCGACGATATCGGCCTGACGCTGGAAAAGGTTTCGGCCATCGACGGCTTCGAGAAGGCGAATGCAGTGGAGCGTCCCTGGGCATGACGCCCGACGCGAACGCACCGCAAACCCGCCGCCTGATCTCTTCCGGCTCGCCGTTCGAAAAGACGGCGGGCTATTCGCGTGCGCTGGTTCAAGGCGACTGGTGCTTCGTCTCCGGCACGACCGGTTATGATTATGCGACGATGACCATGCCCGGCACGGTGGAAGAGCAGACCCGCAATTGCCTGAAGACCATCGAGGACGTCGTCCGCGAAGCCGGCTTCTCCTTGTCCGACGTGGTCCGCTGCCATTACTACATCACCGACGCGACCTTTGCCGACCGGATCTTCCCGATCCTCGGGGAAGCCTTCGGCGAGATCCGCCCAGCCGCCACCATGGTCGTCTGCGGCCTGATCCGCCCGGAAATGCTGATCGAGATCGAGGTCACCGCTCTTCGGCGCTGATGCCGGGGATGTGTCTTCGAAGAACCTTCGCCAAACGCAAAAACGCCCCGCTTTCGACGGGGCGTTTTCGTATGCGGTGCTTCGATCCTATCGGATCAGGCGGCCGTTGCGCGGCGGACGTCGTCGTCCGTCAGGATGCCCGAGGCCCGCAGCAGGGCTGCAAAGCGGCCGTTGGACTGGCTGAGCTCGTTGAAGCCGCCCATTTCGACGATCCGGCCACGGTCCATGAAGACCACCAGGTCGGCTTCGCGAACCGTCGAGAGACGGTGTGCGATGATGAAGGTCGTGCGGTCCTTGCGCAGGTTGTCGATCGCGTCCTTCACCCGGTTTTCCGTTTCCACGTCGAGCGCGGAGGTGGCTTCGTCCAGCACCAGGATCGGTGCGTTCTTCAGGATGGCACGAGCGATGGCAATCCGCTGGCGCTCGCCGCCGGAGAGGCGGTTGCCCCGTTCGCCGACCCGTGTGTCGTAACCCGTGTCGCGGCTTTCGATGAAGTCCGAGGCAGCGGCAGCTTCGGCGGCCTTCACGACCTCTTCCAGCGTGGCATCCTCGCGGCCCAGACGGATGTTGTCCGAAATGGAGCGGTTGAGGAGACCGGCGTCCTGGAAGACGGTGGCGATCGAGGCACGCAGCGACTTGCGGGTCACCTTGGCAACATCGACGCCGTCGATCAGGACCTTGCCGGAGGCCGGCTCGTTGACACGCTGCAGCATGTTGATCAGCGTGGTCTTGCCGGAGCCGGTCGGGCCGACGATGGCGATGGTCTGGCCGGCCTTCACCTTGATGTTGATGTCGTGCAGGCCATCCGACGTGCCGGGGAAGTGATAGGTCAGGTCACGGAACTCGACGTCGCCACGGACATGGTTCAGTTCACCGGCGTCGGCAGGTTCTTCACGATCACGAACCGAGTCTTCGAGGTTGAAGAAGTCTTCCAGCTTGGCGCGGGCTTCGAAGATCTGGTTGACGAAGTTCTTCATCTGGTCGAGACGACCGATCAGAAGGTTTGCAAAGCCGATGAAGGCAACCACTTCGCCGACACCCAGTTCGCCGCGCTGCACCAGGATCGTGCCGATGACGAGGATCGTCATCATGGAGATCGTGGACGCCATGCGGTTGAGGCCGCTCGCCAGTGCCCACCAGTCGAGGACGGGCAGCTGCACCGACATGAGCTTCTGCGTGAAGGCCTTCAGTTCGCGTGTTTCGGCTTCGATACGGTTATAGCTGTGAACGACCGAAACGTTGCTGATGGCATCCGACACATGGCCGAACACGGTGTGGTAGTGACCTTCGACAGCTGCCTGGCCGTCCTTGGTCTTCGCCATGACCAGCTTGCCGATGATGACGTAGAGCGTGCCGAGTACGACGAGGACGATCGACAGGCGCCAGTCCATCGCAAAGGCGGTGGGAACCAGCAGCGTCAGCGCGACGGCCGTCGAAAGATGTTCACGCATAAATTCGAGCCAGAGGCCGAACAGCGTTTCGCAAGCCCGCAGCAGCGTATGCAGCGCGTTGGACGTGCCGCGCTGGCTGTGCCAGGAGAGCGGCATGGAGATGATGCGGCCGAAGGCTTCCGTGATCAGCGTCGCGCGGCGCTGATGCGCCAGCCGGTCGGCTTCACGGGCGACCAGCACGAATGCGATGGTGTTGAAGATGCCGAGCGTCGCCCACATGATCAGGGTCGACGTGACTTCCGTCTTGGAAGAGATCGCGTCGATGATGCGGCCGAACAGGATCGGCTCGGCAATCGTGATGGCCGCCAGAACGATGTTGGCGATGACGATCGCGGAAACGCGAAACTTGTGAGCGGCGAGATACTGGAGCGCTCTCGCATAGACCTGGAACAATGACACTATCTTATCCCTCGTGGGAAAACTCGTTGTCGCGCCAGACCGGCCAACCGGCCCGGCTTGAAGACGAACCGGTTGGAAGACGTGCTTCTCCTCGTTCGATGATGCCACTATCGCAATCGCAACATGAATGGTCGCTGAACGGGACATTCATGTTGCAATGCAGCACGGAGGGCGGGGCGAATGCCAGCTGCGCTCCCGTCTTTTCGAAACGGAATGGAAAACGCGCGTCGGGCTTATGCAGGCGTGGATGAACCGGCTGAAATGCGTGGCTTTGCTGGGCAGAGAAGACCTGGCAGAGACCCGCATCGTGATTCTGACAGTCTTGTGAAATCCGAAATTGAACTTCCTAAAATGTAGGGATAGAACTTATGTCGCGGTGCAACAGAACCGCGTGTCAAGGTGTAGGAGGCCAGCTTGTCCATCAAAAAAATTCTCGTTGCCAATCGATCCGAAATCGCGATCCGCGTCTTTCGAGCTGCCGACGAGCTGGGCCTGAAAACCGTTGCGATCTGGGCCGAGGAGGACAAGCTCGCCTTGCACCGCTTCAAGGCTGACGAGAGCTACCAGATCGGGCGGGGTGCCCATCTGGAGCGCGACCTAGGACCGATCGAAAGCTATCTCTCGATCGACGAGATCCTGCGTGTGGCCAAGCTGTCCGGCGCGGATGCGATCCATCCCGGCTATGGCTTGCTGTCGGAAAGCCCGGAATTCGTGGATGCCTGTAAGGAAGCCGGCATCATCTTCATCGGGCCGACCGGCGACACGATGCGCCGCCTCGGCAACAAGGTCGCCGCACGCAACCTTGCAATCGAGATCGGCGTACCCGTGGTGCCCGCCACCGAGCCGCTGCCGGACGACATGGCGGAAGTGGCGCGTATGGCCGACGAGATCGGGTATCCCATCATGCTCAAGGCCTCCTGGGGCGGCGGCGGGCGCGGCATGCGCGCCATCCGCGATCCGAAGGATCTCGCCCGCGAGGTGACGGAGGCCAAGCGCGAAGCGAAGGCCGCTTTCGGCAAGGACGAGGTCTATCTGGAAAAGCTGGTGGAACGTGCCCGCCACGTCGAGAGCCAGGTTCTGGGCGATACGCACGGCAATGTCGTGCACCTCTTCGAGCGCGACTGTTCGGTTCAGCGCCGCAACCAGAAGGTCGTGGAGCGTGCCCCTGCCCCATACCTGAATGAGGCGCAGCGCCAGGAGCTCGCAGCCTATTCGGTCAAGATCGCCAAGGCGACCCATTACGTCGGTGCCGGCACGGTCGAGTACCTGATGGATATGGACACCGGCAAATTCTACTTCATCGAGGTGAACCCGCGCATCCAGGTCGAACATACGGTCACCGAAGTCGTCACCGGCATCGATATCGTCAAGGCGCAGATCCACATTCTCGATGGTCATGCCATCGGGACCCCGGAATCGGGCGTGCCGCAGCAGGCGGATATCCGCCTGAACGGCAACGCCCTCCAGTGCCGTATCACCACGGAAGACCCCGAGCAGAACTTCATTCCCGACTATGGCCGCATCACCGGCTATCGCTCGGCCGCCGGCTTCGGCATCCGGCTCGATGGCGGTACGGCCTATACAGGCGCGGTCATCACGCGCTTCTATGATCCGCTTTTGGTGAAGGTAACGGTCTGGGCACCCGGCGCTCCCGAGGCCATTACCCGCATGGAGCGCGCGCTGCGCGAGTTCCGTATCCGCGGCGTGGCGACGAACCTGACCTTCCTCGAAGCCATCATCACGCATCCGAAGTTCCGCGACAATTCCTACACGACCCGCTTCATCGATACGACGCCGGAGCTGTTCCAGCAGGTCAAGCGGCAGGACCGCGCGTCGAAGCTTCTCACCTATCTGGCCGACGTCACGGTCAACGGACATCCCGAGGCGAAAGGACGCCCGCGTCCCGCAGCCGATATCGCCAAGCCCGTCGTGCCCTATGTCAAGGGTGACATCGTGCCCGGCACCAAGCAGAAGCTGGACGAACTCGGGCCGAAGAAATTCGCTGAATGGGTGCGTGCGGAAAAGCGCGTGCTGATGACCGACACCACCATGCGCGATGGCCACCAGTCCCTGCTTGCGACGCGCATGCGCACCTATGACATCGCGCGGGTCGCCGGCACCTATGCGAAGGCTTTGCCGCAGCTGTTTTCGCTGGAATGCTGGGGCGGCGCGACGTTCGACGTCTCCATGCGCTTCCTGACCGAGGATCCATGGGACCGTCTCGCCCGTATCCGCGAGGACGCGCCGAACCTCCTGCTGCAGATGCTTCTGCGCGGCGCGAACGGCGTCGGCTACAAGAACTATCCCGACAATGTCGTGAAATATTTCGTGCGTCAGGCCGCTCGCGAGGGAATCGACGTCTTCCGCGTCTTCGACTGCCTGAACTGGGTCGAAAACATGCGCGTATCCCTGGACGCCGTGAACGAGGAAAACCGCATCTGCGAAGCGGCGATCTGCTACACGGGCGACATCCTCAATTCCGCCCGTCCGAAATACGACCTGAAATACTACACCGCGCTGGCAGGCGAGCTTGAACGGGCGGGCGCGCACATGATCGCGCTGAAAGACATGGCGGGCCTCCTGAAGCCGGCGGCGGCCACCCTGCTCTTCAAGGCGCTGCGTGAAGCGACCGACCTTCCGATCCACTTCCACACGCACGACACGTCGGGCATCGCGGCTGCGACCGTGCTGGCCGCCGTGGATGCGGGCGTCGATGTGGTCGATGCGGCGATGGATTCGCTTTCCGGCAACACCTCGCAGCCCTGCCTCGGCTCGATCGTCGAGGCGCTGAAGGGCTCGGAGCGCGATCCGGGTCTCGATCCCGAGGCGATCCGGCGGATTTCCTTCTATTGGGAAGCGGTTCGCCACCAGTATGCGGCCTTCGAAAGCGACCTCAAGGGACCGGCATCCGAAGTCTATCTGCATGAAATGCCGGGTGGCCAGTTCACCAACCTCAAGGAACAGGCGCGCTCGCTGGGTCTGGAGACCAAATGGCATCGGGTCGCCCAGACCTATGCCGACGTCAACCAGATGTTCGGCGACATCGTCAAGGTGACGCCGTCCTCCAAGGTGGTTGGCGACATGGCGCTGATGATGGTGAGCCAGGATCTCTCCGTCGCAGATGTCGAAAATCCGGCAAAGGATGTGTCCTTCCCGGAATCGGTCGTCTCCATGCTGAAAGGCGATCTCGGCCAGCCTCCGGGCGGGTGGCCGGAAGCGCTGCAGAAGAAGGCGCTGAAGGGCGAGGAAGCCTATACCGCCCGTCCGGGCTCTCTGCTTCCCGAAGCCGATCTCGATGCCGAGCGGCAGGAGGTCGAGGCGAAGATCGGCCGTCCGGTTTCCGACGCGGAGTTCGCCTCCTATCTCATGTATCCCAAGGTCTTCACCGATTACGCGCTGGCCGTCGATACCTACGGGCCGGTCTCCGTGCTGCCGACGCATGCCTATTTCTACGGGCTGACGACGGGCGAGGAGCTTCTGCCGGAAATCGAGCGCGGCAAGGCGCTGGTCATCCAGCATCAGGCCAAGAGTGAGCCGGACGAGCAGGCCATGGTCAAGGTCTTCTTCGAGCTGAACGGCCAGGCCCGCATGATCAAGGTGCCAGACCGGAACCGCGCGGCAACCGCTGCCGTTCGCCGCAAGGCCGAAGCCGGCAACGTCGCCCATCTCGGCGCACCCATGCCGGGCGTCGTCTCGACGGTCGCCATTTCCGCTGGCCAAACCGTCAAGGCGGGCGACGTTCTGCTGTCGATCGAAGCCATGAAGATGGAAACGGCGCTTCATGCCGAAAAGGACGGAACGATCGCCGAGGTGCTGGTGAAGACAGGCGACCAGATCGACACCAAGGACCTGCTCGTCGTCTTCGGTTGACGATGGCAATGCGATGCCGTTGAAAACACCGGCCGGCAACGGCCGGTGTCTTGCGTTTCCGCAGTCCACTCTTCGGCCACAGGTGAAGGGCGTCAGACAGGGCACGGCCTCTGGACGTTCAGAGAAACATTTTCACAGAAACAAGGGCACGATCAGCGCGGTGACCAGGGCGTTCAGCGCCATGGCGATGCCCGCGAAGAGGCCGGCGACGGGATCGACCTGGAAGGCGCGGGCGGTGCCGATACCGTGAGACGCCAGACCGGCCGCAAAACCCCGTGCTGCATAGTCGGTGATCCGCAGGCGGTTCATCAGCCCGGTGACGATGACCGCGCCGGTGATGCCGGTGAGGATGACGAAGACGGCGGTAAGGCCGGGATCGCCCCCGAGCCCCTTCGATATCGCCATGGCAACGCCCGCCGTCGAGGACTTCGGCGCCATCGACACGGTCAGCGCTTCGGGGAAGCCGAAGAGAGCACCCAGCGCGAGAACGCTCAGCACCGCCGTGACGCTGCCGGCGGCGAGCGCTGCCAGCATGGGCAGGAGGTTGGCGGCAACCAGCTTGATCTGCCGCACGAGCGGCACCGCCAGCGCCACCGTTGCCGGACCGAGCAGGAAATGGATGAACTGCGCACCCTCGAAATAGGCGGGATAGGCAACGCCACCGAGCGTCAGGCCGGTCCCGATAACGACGACCGAAATCAACACGGGATTGACGAGAGGGTGTCCGTTCGCCTTGCGGGCTGCGGCATTGGCAACCAGCCAGACGATGAGCGTCGCCGTCAGCCAGAAGAGCGGCGTTGCGGAAAGATAGACCCAGAGGCTCGACGGCAAGGCGGGGACGACGTGCGCCTGACCGGCAGCCACATCCGGCGCAATCAGCCCGGTGATGACATTCTCGCTCATGACTTAGGCCTCCACCGCTGCTCCAGACGTTTGGCCAGCGTGAACGCCCAGACGGTGACGACGAGGGTGATCACTGTGGACACGAGGATAGCCGCGAGGATCGGCAGACCCATCGATATCACGAGATCGAGATGCTGGATGATGCCGACACCGGCCGGCACGAACAGAATACCGAGATTGGCCAGCAATCCGTCGGCGACCTTGCCGGTAGACTGCTCCATGGCAGCAGCAGCGGGTAAGCGGCGGGTGGCGAGCAGAAAGAGCGCCAGCAACGCGAGAGCGACAACCGGACCGGGGACCTGACCACCGCTCGCATAGGAAAGGCTCTCTCCGAGAAGCTGGAAGCCGAGCAGCCATGCGATGCCCTGGATCATGCTGCGTGCCTCCTGTCGATGTCGTGTCACGTGCCGGAAGACGTTGTGAACCCGTCTTTTGCCGAAGGGTCAAGCCGCCTTACTCGATCGATTGTCTTTTGCCAATTCCGCGCCGTTGTAGGCACGCCCCTGAACGATCCTCCAAAGGCTTTGACCGGTTAGAAATTGCTTTGCAGACGCGCCAAATTTGTTTATGCACGTTCTTACCGATTCATGCATGATTGTGAACGAAGATGACCAGCGAGTTGTTGTCGCGCGAAAGACAGGATGCCATCCGGGCCGAATTGCGCCGGACCGGCCGGGTCCTGGCCGGCGACCTCGCGCGCGCCTTCAAGGTTTCGGAGGACACGATCCGGCGTGACCTGCGCGACATGGCGGCGGCCGGTCTTTGCGAGCGTGTCTATGGCGGCGCGCTGGCCCTGCCCGCAGAGCAGCCCTTCTCGGTGCGAACAGGCATATCGCGAGGACGCAAACAGGCACTGGCCAAGGCCGCTATCTCCTGCCTCAAGGACGGGATGACGGTGTTCGTCGACGCCGGATCGACCAATCTCGCCATCGTTCAGGCGATCCCGTCCGGCCTCTCCCTCACGCTTGCCACCAATATGCCGGCCATCGCTACGGCCGCTTTGGAACATGCCAGCATCGAGGTCATCACCATCGGCGGACGAATCGACCGTCATGTCGGCGCGGCGATCGGCGCGCAGGCAGAGCGCGATCTCGAGATGCTGCGCCCCGATCTCTGCATTCTCGGCGCCTGCGGCCTCGATCCCGGCGCCGGCCTTACGGGACTCGTCTATGACGACGTCGCCTTCAAGAAGGCCGCTGCCGCACGCGCTGGCTCGGTCCTGGTTGCCTGCACCAGCGACAAGCTGGAAGCCGTGCACCCTTTTGCCATCGCCAGCCTTAGCGACCGGATGACGCTGACGCTCGAGGCAGACGCGCCAGACGCCATCGCAACAAGGCTGCGGCAGTCCGGCGCAAACATCCTGCGGGCCGAGCGGGCTGGAAGCTGATCCGCTCTCAACCCTTTACACAGAAGCACAAGACGACATGGAGCCGGCCGCAGGCCGGGAGGAGACAGAGGATGGACCACAACACGACAACAGGAGCCGCAGACGGGTCGATGCCTTCAACGGGGGATATGGTACCGCGGGGCTACATGCCGCGGATCCGGCTCGCCGTATCTCTGCTGTTTCTCATGAACGGCTTCATGATGGGCAGCTGGGCGCCGAAGATTCCCGTGCTGAAGGATCGGCTCGGCATCAGCGAGGGCACGCTCGGACTGCTCATCCTCACCTTCGGCATCGGCTCGCTGCTGATGATGCCGGTTGCAGGCGGGCTGATTTCGCGGCTCGGCTCCCGGCTGATCTCAAGGCTCATGGCGGCCTGCCTGGTGCCCATCCTGCTCCTCCTCAGCCTCGTGCCGGGCCTGCCTCTCGCCTTCGTCGTCCTCTTCCTGCTCGGCGGCTTCATCGGCGCCATGGACGTGGCGATGAATGCGAATGCCGTGGCCGTGGAAAAGCGCATGCGGCGGGCGATCATGTCGTCCTGCCATGCCTATTGGAGCCTCGGCGCGTTGGTCGGCGCAGCGCTCGGCGGGCCGGCACTCGCCCATTTCGGCGAGGTTACCCATGCCGTGCTGGTCACGATCACAGGTCTCGCTATCCTCGCGATCGCATGGCCCATGGTAATGGCGGATCACCCGCATCCCGAGGCTGAAAAGGAGAAGCTGGCCTTGCCACGCTCGCCCCTGCCCTGGCTGATCGGCATTGTCGCCTTGTTCTCGATGATCCCGGAAGGGTCGGTCATCGACTGGAGCGCGCTCTATATGCGCAACGAACTGGGCGCATCGGTGGCCTTGTCGGGCTACGGCTTCGCTGCCTTCTCCGCCACCATGGCGATCATGCGCTTTGCCGGCGATCACGTCCGCGATCGCTTCGGCGCGGTAAAGACGCTGCGGGTCTGCACCCTGCTCGCCCTTTTCGGACTGGTCACGGCGGGTCTTGCACCTGGCACGAGCGTCGCCATTCTCGGTTTCGCGCTCGCCGGCATCGGCATTTCCAATATGGTTCCGATCGCCTTTTCGGCCGCAGGCAACCTGCCGGGTCTCGCGCCGGGCATCGGGCTCTCCGTCGTCACCTTCATGGGCTATTCCGGTATCCTGTTCGCCCCGTCTCTCATCGGCTTCATTGCCGAGCATGTCGGCTTCTCGATCATCTTCACCTGCATGCCCGCGCTGTTCATCGTCGTTCTCCTGCTCTCCGGCCATGCGGTTCATGCAGATGCGGCAAAAGACGCATAGAATGATGCACTGATGCCGGGCGGCGGATCTCCGTCATGAATTCGCCGCCAAGATCTGCTGCTGCACAGGCGTTGCCGGGTGCCCTTTTCCAAGGAGAAGACGCGGCGTCAGTTGACAGCACGGCGTTCCTCCTGCACCTCAGGGGCGCCGATCGACCGGGAATGCACGAGGCCCATCATGTCCATGTCCTTTGCCTTCGAACCCCAGCCGCGCCGTGAAACGGTCGCCGTGGATGTCGGAGGCGTGCTCGTCGGCGGTGGCGCCCCCGTCGTCGTGCAGTCGATGACCAATACCGACACGGCCGATATCGATGCAACCGTGGCGCAGGTCGCGGCTCTCCACCGCGCCGGCTCCGAGCTTGTCCGCATCACGGTCGATCGCGATGAAAGCGCGGCCGCCGTGCCGCGCATCCGCGAGCGGCTGGAGCGCCTTGGCCTCGACGTGCCCCTGATCGGCGACTTCCATTATATCGGCCACAAGCTGCTGGCCGATCACCCGGCCTGTGCGGAAGCGCTGGCCAAGTACCGGATCAATCCCGGCAATGTCGGCTTCAAGGAGAAGAAGGACCGGCAGTTCGGCGCGATCATCGAGCGGGCCATCCAGTACGACAAACCGGTGCGCATTGGCGTGAACTGGGGATCGCTCGACCAGGAACTGCTGACACGCCTGATGAACGACAATCAGGAGAAAGGCTTTCCGCTGACCGCGCAGCAGGTGATGCGCGAAACCATCGTCCAGTCCGCGCTGATCTCGGCCGAGCTTGCCGAGGAGATCGGCCTGCCGCGCAACCGGATCATCCTGTCGGCCAAGGTTTCCAACGTCCAGGATCTGATCCCGACCTATGCGATGCTCTCGGTTCGCACCAACCACGCGCTCCATCTCGGCCTCACCGAAGCCGGCATGGGCTCCAAGGGCATCGTCGCCTCCTCCGCTTCGCTCGGCATTCTCATGCAGCAGGGCATCGGCGACACGATCCGTATTTCGCTCACGCCCGAGCCCGGCGGCGACCGCACGCGCGAGGTGCAGGTGGCGCAGGAGCTGCTGCAGGTCATGGGCTTCCGTCAGTTCATTCCTGTCGTCGCCGCCTGTCCGGGCTGCGGACGCACCACGTCCACCGTGTTTCAGGAGCTGGCACAGAAGATCCAGGACGACATCCGCCGCAACATGCCGATCTGGCGCGAAAAATATCCGGGCGTCGAAGGCCTGAAGGTCGCGGTCATGGGCTGCATCGTCAACGGCCCCGGCGAAAGCAAGCACGCCGACATCGGCATCTCCCTGCCCGGAACCGGCGAGCTCCCGGCCGCCCCCGTCTACATCGACGGCAAAAAAGCCCTCACGATCCGCGGCACCAACATTGCCGGCGATTTCGAAACCCTGGTCGGCGAGTACATCGAGAAACGCTTCGGCCAAGGCCAGGCTGCTGCTGAATAGGACGATGCCGCTAATGGTGGAAAAGCGCGAAAATCACGCTCGCGCCTGATTCGAACGACGATCACTCCAGCGGACGCTCGTGTCTGGAATGTACGTATCGGATAAGGCTGAGTTCTGCATACCATTCGATGAGCACTAGAGTGCATCACCTAGCATGAGATGATGGCGGAGAGGGTGTCCGCCAAACTGTTGCACAATAGAGATAATGACGTCCGAGAACGTCTATATAAGTCAATTACTTATCGCCATACCCATATTTTCCTGTTTTGATCAAACCCTTAGAATAGCCGTTGCCCGCTGGGGTAAAAGCTGGGGTGATCATGGCTCAATCATTGAACAAACTGACCGCGCGGGGCGTCACCGCGTTACGCAAACCAGGTCGTTATAGCGACGGTGGGAACCTCTACCTTGTAGTCGAGGCGAGTGGCGCGAAACGTTGGGTCTTCCTGTACCGCGCAAAAGACCGACAACGGGAGATGGGTTTAGGTGGCGTGAATTCCGTCACGCTCGCTCGCGCTCGAGAGCTTGCCAAGGCTGCGCGCGCGCAACTGCAAGATGGCGTAGACCCGATTGCCGCGAAAGCAGTCGTTGTGACGGATAAGCCGACGTTCGGAAATGTCGCCGACGACTTTGTGAACGACATGGCGCCAGAGTTCCGGAACGCAAAGCACCTCGCGCAGTGGAAGATGACGCTCACGAAGTATGCGAAGCCGATCCGCGAAAAGGCGGTAGACGAGGTGATGACAGCCGATATCGTCGATCTACTGAAGCCGCTGTGGTCGGAGAAGCCGGAGACGGCATCTCGCCTTCGCGGCCGTATAGAGCGTGTCCTTGACGCAGCGAAGGCTAAGGGGCACCGTTCGGGAGAGAACCCAGCCTTGTGGCGCGGTCACCTCGACAAGCTCCTGCCGAAGCGCCAGAAACTTACGCGCGGCCATCACGCCGCCATGCCCTACGCCGACGTGCCCGCCTTTATCCAGCAACTGCGCGATCGGCCAGCGCTGTCGGCACGCACCCTTGAGTTCACGATCCTCACCGCCGCAAGATCTGGAGAGACCTATTTCGCCACGTGGAAGGAATTCGACCTGAAGGCCGCGGTATGGACCGTACCCAAGGAGCGGATGAAGGCGCAGCGCGAGCACCGGGTTCCGCTGGCACCTCAGGCCGTGCAGATCCTGAGGGATCTAACGGTGCTCGGCACCGATCCGGACGCCTTCGTATTCCCGGGCCAGAAAAAGGGTCGGCCGCTCTCTGGCCTCGCAATGGAGATGACGTTACGGCGGATGAAGGTCGATGTGACGGTCCACGGCTTCCGTTCGTCGTTCCGCGATTGGTGTGGTGAAACGACAGAGTTCCCAAGGGAAGTGGCAGAGGCCGCCCTAGCTCACGTGGTCGGCGATCAGACGGAGCGCGCATATCGACGAGGTGATGCGCTGGAGAAGCGCCGTAAGCTCATGGTTGCCTGGGCAGACTATTGCGAGCCACCGCAGCGCATAGCAGCGGTAGCGGCGGCTGGCGCCACAGAAGAACCAAACATCTTCTCTTGAGGGAAACGACAATGCGTTATGCCACGACCGCCGCCGTTCTATCCTTGCTGGTCCTTGCCGGGTGCCAGACGAGCGAAGACGACCAGGCTCACGCGAATGCTGTTCTCGATGCGAAGCTGAACGGCTACAGCGGCTCGACGATCGCCGAGTTCACAGCGCAGACCGGCATGCTGCCGGCCGACGCCTATCCCGTCTCCGGCGGCCGCGTCTTCGTCTTCCGCACCGCGCCGGTCTACATGACGCTGCCGGCTACGCAGGTCACGCCAGCGATCACCCGACCGGCGCAATGCCAACTGCTGGTGCAGGCGCAGCCGACCGGCGCCGGTGGCACGGCGGACAGCTGGCGCATTGTCGGGACGCAGCGTTCCGGCGCGTGCAACAACCTGCAAAACTGAAATCTACGGAATTCCCAGATTTAGGGCCGGATCACCACCAGGCACAAAATGTTGGAAAGGTGCCTATAAAGCTAGCGCCGAGGTTTATAGTTAATGCGCCATTTGGTATAAGGCTGCCGCGAGTCTTATAGGGAGCTATCATGCGGAATTCTGAGTTCCTGTCTACCGAAGCCGGTTCGCTAGTTCCTACAATCGGCAACCAGCAGGCGTTTGTCCCGGCGCCCCTTCCTCCGCCGCTTGCGCTCGCCGATATCGCGACAACAGTGGGTGAGGCTCTGCAGAAACTCGGAGAGTTGAAAGGCGCCTGCCGAAGGCTGACGAACCCATATATTTTAGTCCGCCCTCTTCAACGTAATGAAGCTCTTACTTCTTCCGCTATGGAGGGAACATTCACAACCGACAGTCATCTGCTGCTCGCCGAAGCAGGGCTCGAATTAGAAAGCGATGACTCTACCAAAGAAGTTGTCAATTATCTTAGCGCCCTCAACACATCGCTAGACCTTCTCCGAGAATTACCGATCTCGCATCGCGTAATAAAGAAGGCCCATGAAATCTTATTAAGTGGTCTCAGCTCTCAAAGAGGAGCTCAGAAAAGGCCGGGTGAGTATAAAAGGGATCAGAACTGGATTGGCGGTCGAACCATAGATGCGGCTCGGTATATTCCGCCGCCGCCAGCAGAGACTCAAAAGTGCATGGACGACCTTGAACGGTATCTAAACCGTGAAACGGATTATTCCGCGTTCAATAAGCTGATCGATTTGGCGCTAGTCCATTATCAGATCGAAGCAATCCATCCGTTTGCTGATGGAAATGGCAGAGTAGGAAGGATGCTCATATCCTTGATGGCTGTGCATAATGGCCTTCTAGATATGCCAATACTTTACATAAGTCCCGCTATGGAGCATCATAAAGACGAGTATATAGATAAAATGTACAACGTCTCAACTAAGGGTGACTGGACTGGATGGGTAAAATTTTTCACAGAACGAATTTGTGAAACGTGTACTAGTACGATTACCGCAATCGACAGAATAATAAGCTTGCAGGAAAATTTTCGGCTTCGCGCGACCACTGCATCTCGGTCGTCAAACCCGCTCACAATCATCGACTACCTATTCGAACGCCCCGTAATTACTGTCACCGAAGCAGCTGATAAGCTTGGTGTGACATACGCCGCCGCTCGTTCTACGATCGATAAACTGATAGAAATCGGAATCGTCGTCGAACTCCCTGGCCTGTACCCGAAGGCCTATTACTCCCCAACTATTATGCAGGTTTCGCGACCGCAGCCGCTGACGTGACTTCAAACGCGGCCGCGGTATGTTGGATGAAGAGAGCGCTTATCATCCTTCAGATGCAACGATCGACCCAACAAACGGGCCAAAAACCATTAAGAAAACCACGGACTCAGATGCTGGTCGCTGAAACCGTCGTGAATGATCGCCTCCGGTTTCTGGCGCGTAGCCTGGGCCAGCACGTCGAGCACGGAGAAGGCAAGACGCATGATCGCGCTGCGGTCCTGCTGCGTCACATCGGCCTCCTGGGGGAGTTGCTCAAGGACGAAGCCGAGGCGGTTGGTCAGGTCGCAGATCTGGACCGCCGCTTCCTCGAGCGTTGTTGCCTTATGCTGAGAGAGCTCGGTGCGGAGTGCAGCAATTTGGTCGTCACGATCGTCGCGGCAGCCGGCCGCTTCGCCGATCTGGCGGGTGATATTCAAGATGACGCTTTCGGCGGCTTCGCCAGCGGCGTTGATGTTGTTCGACATGAGGCGCTCCTGTAGTAACGATTAACGTTAATAGAAACGATAATCGTTATACATGGACCTGTCAAACGATAATCGTTATGGTAACGAAAATCGTTGGAGGACAGAATGCTCACGCCAGAACAATGCCGCGCCGGTCGCGCGCTCATCGATATGTCACAGAACGAACTCGCCGCAGCGGCGGGTGTCGGTAACTCCACCGTGCGAAACTTCGAAGCCGGCCGCTCTGTGCCGGTCAATAATAACCTTCAAGCGATCGAGGGAGCGTTGGCTTCTGCGGGCGTGATATTCATACCGGAGAATGGAGAGGGAGCCGGCGTGAGGCTGGCCAAGCCAAGGGCGTAAGCTACTTCAGCACCGGCGGGCCGCGCCAATCGCCTCAATCAGCAGCCGTCGTAGTTCTTCCGACCGCTCGCTGTAAGCGTATAGGTGCCGCCTCTTGGACCGGTAAAGCATTGCTCGGACGCCATCACCCGAGCAGCGGGCGGCTTGGACACGACAGCCGGCCTGAACGTCTTGGCCGCAGCATTGCGCACGAGCGCCGTTCCGAATTCGCAAACGTAGCCGTCGCCGTCTCTGTCCAATCCGTGTGGATCCGCGGACGGCCCGCCTTGCGAAAGGAAGAACTTCTGAGCTTGGGCGCTCGAGGCGAAGTCAGAGCAATCCTTGTCAGCAACCGAGGACTTCCTGCGCTGGTAACTCGCAACTCCGACACCGACGCTCGTGCGCCTTCCGAGATACTCGTTGCCTGAAGAAGTTTGCCCGCGGGAGGCAAGCTCAGCTTCGATCAGCATGATTTCGCGTGGAGACGCAGCCACGGTCAATTCGGACCACAGTTGCTCAGAGGATCGGGAATCTACGCCACTCGCTATAGGGGTGACCACCGGTGGGGGCGAAGCACATGCCGTCACGGCTACAGCCACGAGAAGTACGATGGAAAGCCGGCAGCAGTTTGCGATCATTTTGTCCTCCGTCAGCCAAAACTGACAGAACATCAAAACAAGTCAACCTCCCGTCTGCGTTGACGTTGCGTTACAGTTGCGCAACCTCGAATCTATGCCATGCTTACGAAGTCGAATCGGAGCCTGATCATGGACTGTCGAATATTGCGCCAAATTACGCTGAAAGCTGATGGTCATTTGGCTTGCGACGATAGCGCTGGCTACGGCATCGACCTCGGCCTCGTTCGGGCCGGCGGCAAGTGGAAACTGCGTGATATCCTGGATGGCCCGATCTACTCGCATGTGCGCTCGTCGTTTCAGCAGGGCCGGCCGCCTTGGCCTACCGTGTGTCAGGGCTGCGATTTGCTTGCCCTTGGCGCCGCTCCGAACGACATCCTTTCGCATAGCTTTGACCTCTTAGTCGAACCGACGTTGGCGTGCGAACTGTCTTGCGCGTGCTGCATCCGCAAGAGCATTATCGGAAAGGGCCGCACGGAAGACGGTCTAGACGTCGAGGTCTTCCGTCGGTTTATCAAGTCGGCAGCGCTCGAGAAGTACCGCATGAACCAGGTCCACTATATCGGCTGGGGCGAGCCACTGCTTCATCCCCGCTTCCGTGAACTCGTCGACATAGCTTACGAAAGCTTCCCCACCACGATCCAGATGGCCACCACAACGGGCAACGTAGATTTCCGAACATCCGTCGGCGACGGTCGGTTCGACCACATCGTCTTGTCGTGTGATGGCACCACGCCAGAATCATACGAACGGTATCGCAAAGGCGGCAATTTCGATGTGGCAATGAAGTTTGCCGCCGACGCAAAGACGTATGGCCATCGAGATCTACGGATCGAATGGAAATATATCCTCTTCGATTTCAATGACAGTGACGAAGAGATCCTGCACGCGCAGAGAATGGCGGACCAGGCAGGCGTCGACAAACTCCTGTTCATCCTGACAAACTCGAAATGGAAATCAGAGAGGTTCATGGGACAAAAGGCCTCATCGTTCCCGCTGATTTCTCCGATTGCCACGATCACACCCGCTGCGGCAATGAGCGCCTTCGTTGCCGAAGGCAGTCTCTCCGGCGTGCAAACGGGCGCGCACGGTTACATCGATCGAATTGGCGTGTCTTCGGGCCAATTCCTCTTGGTGGAGGGCTGGGCGCTCGGCCCTGGCGATACCTACGCAGACAAGATCCAGCTTTGGATTGACGGACATCTGCGAGCGCAGAGTTTGCCAAACCTGCCGCGACAAGATGTTGCCGCAGCGCGCCCGGCGGCGGTTGGCCCCCACTGCGGGTTTCAATTCAACATCCCGTCGCCGGCCGGCCGGCTGCCGGACAGCATTGAGGTCCGCGTTCTGTCTCGAGACCATGCGGCCAGCATGGGCGGAGAACTCAATTGGTTAAAAGTCGGCTCGATGCTCGACGTCCGCAAGGATCTGCGCGTGGCGGTGCTTGAGAGCGCTTAGCTCCCTTTCACCAAACAGCCGTACATTAGATGCAAGCCGTCGCATCCCACTGCAGCAGTTTGCGCGCGGGTTCTATTCCGTCGATCGGCATGCCGTAGCCCGTGTTGACGGGTCGGCGCGGCTCCGCTTGGTGGAATATGCGGTGATGCTGTGCCTAGCTACAGCGCAGTTTTTCGTTGTCATGCCCCCGGCACGCTTTTGAATTAGCCCTCAGCCTGTTCCGCACAGAGGTCCTACGATGGGTTGACACAGAGAAGTGGAGAGGAGTGAGGCCGGACTGATTGCAGACAGCCACGCAGGCGTGGTCGCTTGGAACCGGGACGCCGACCCTGACCTCGGTGAGTACGGGCCGCCAACCATCCTGTTTCAGGCTGGTGAAATCCCTGATTTGAAATAGGTAGGTTAGGTCAGATCAGGGAGAATAAAATGTCTGAAGGATCATTTATCGTGACCGCTAAAGTCCTCCATCGGGTTGAAGACGGCACCAGCCATTTGGACGGCTCGACCGTCTATAGGTCCCACACCACGTATGAGACCTGGAACTATCCAGCAGAAACAACGATCGGTGAGGTGATGAACACCGTTTCTCGTGCCGGTGATATCATTTCGATTGCCGTGACCGAAGACAGGGTTTCCCACCGGCTTGCCAATCAAAAATTAGCAGGGAATTATCCGAGCTCCGAAGGCTGATACGAAACAATAGCCCGCGGCACCGAGCCGCGGGCTATTTTGATCCCGGGAGGATTTTCGGAGACAGGAAGTGATGCAGTGACATCGACGGATAGTTGGCATGCTGAGCAAGACATGGATCTATTGGCTGAAATCGGGAAAGTGACTGTTCGTTGGGCAGCCCTAGATCTATTGCTTTTCCAGATCCTAACCTGCGTTTTGGAGAATGCTGAGGCAGCACACAAGATCATTTTCAATCTGCAAGGTGCAGGTCTTCAGCGCCTTGCGGCCTTTAACGATACGATTGGGGCATCGGCTCTCAGTCTCGAAGAGCGGAGCGCACTGCTAGATATCACTCGACGCTGCAAAGATATGATTGGGGAGAGGAACGACATCGTGCATTCGCCGATGGCGACGCACTTCGTCATCTCGGCTGACTTCGTGCGGCAGACCACGGTACGAATGAGGAAAGACGGAAGGACCAGCACAGTTACTGTCGCTGACATAAAAAAGCACACCACGAAGATCGGATTGATCCTGCACGAGATCGAGCAGATCGCCCACCGCTTGATGCTAGAGAAGCTTTCGGACTGTGAGTATGAGGCTGACTGGGACGACCCGACTGGGCAAGACCGTGACATCGCTATGTAAGTTAGCCGCTCCCAACCCGCCGCGTGCACCCAAGAGTAAATGCTGGCAGGATGGTGGCCGACCGGTTCAACGGCCAGCAGTACTGCGGGGAAATCTAAGCAGACCTGAAAAGCAGTTGCCCGCAGCTTGACGCCGCGGGCTCTGTGATCTTGGGAGGATCTGAGGAGACTGTAACCGGGAAACGGTGCAGCCAGTCTCCGAAGCGTCATTATGCACGACGGGCTGGATTGAGGCTACCCGTGAACCAATTCGCCTAGCCAGGGCTCTATGGGTAGGTGCTGCAGGTTGTTTTCCCCAAGCTATCCAATTTTCTAATCTGGAGTGAGGGAATTCGGGCGAAACTCAAATTAACAAATAATTAATAATTCTTTAATGGACTTTTAACCCGAACCTATCATATTGACAGTCGGGAACCTATCGATATGATAGTCGTTATGAAGACAAGCGACCCGAACAGTTCAATAGCTCAATTCCGCCTGACCTCTCGGTTAGCTGAGGAGCGGATTCACGCGGCAGCCAAACAGTCAGGGAATGTGATCTTCGGTGATCACGCTCTTGACCGGATGGAAGAGCGCGGCATTCCGGATGTTCAAGTACTCGACATCCTTCGAACTGGTTACGTCGCATCTAACCCGGAAAGGACTGAACATGATGAGTGGAAATGCAAGGTCTCTAAGGAAATACGAGGGCGCCGCCAAGCTGGCGTCCTAACGATTATCCTCAATAATGGAAGACTGTTTGTGAAGACAGTCGAGTGGGAAGACCTGAGATGAACAACAACACCCCTATATGGAAACACAGTGGAGAGAAGAGCCAAGACATCATAAAGTACAGCGGTTGCGGATTAGATGACATATATCTGGCTAGCGGCTACGAAAAGGTTGTAACCCCTTATGGATCTGGCATATCCGTTAAAAACCTAGAAAATCTCCACAAGCAAATTGGTCTTCATCTGACGAAGTATAGGAAAGCGCTATCTGGTAAAGAGATACGTTTTCTAAGACATCAGATGGATTTGACACAATCTGAACTGGCACGTTTTTTTGGATGCAACGTACAACAAGTTGCGCGTTACGAGAAGGATTCGAATAAGCTCACCGGCCCAGCAGACCGGTTGCTGCGGCTCCTTTTTGAAGAGCACATCAGGGAAACGGGGTCTGTACGGGAATTGTTAGAGTCGATTGACTCTATGGACGACGTTTCGGGCGATCAAATCGTTTTTGAAGACGTGAACGGCGAATGGCGGCATGCTTGTTAATTGCGTAAGGCGCCTGCGGGCGCCTTGTGCCGAGGCCTTATTCGCCAACTCAGAAGTAAATTCAACAGAGTCGACGGGCAGTCGCGCTTACGGACGGAAAATGTTCTTCAATATTATCGCGGTCAATCTTGTCAGCGCTGTCCTATCGATCGCAGCGGCGACTCTATGCTTCAAACAACGAGACGGTTGGGGTTGGTTTTTATTTGCGGCTTTGTTCACCTTCGCAAGCAATGCTGCCTTGAAAGTGTCGCCTCCCCTATAGATATCAATTACCGTCTGGAATTCGCGCTCGCTCAACACGGTCCAGACGCTCCCGAAGGTCAAGGATCACGTCGCGGTCGCTGTAGGTGGATGCTTGCCCGGCCTTCAGCGCGTCGATCTGTTTCTGCGCCGATGCCAACTGCTGATCGGTGTTCCGCCATACGCGCTCGTGCTCGGCTCGCGGCACCAGCCCATCACGGATATCCTTGATGGCGCCCTCCATCCTCGACCGGTCCTCGATGCCGCGGTTCGTCCGCCACTCCAGCTCCTTCTGCGTCACCACCCTTTCCGTGATTAGACGGATCGAGGATTTCACGCTGCTGGTGTCATCCTTGATCGGCCAGTAGACCAAGCCCCCGACGATCGTGCAGAACGACAAGGCCACAGCGATTGCCTACCATTGTGGCTTGTTGCGTTCAGCGATGTTCGAGGAGAGGGCGGAGATCGAGTTGCGCGTCTCGTTCGCGAGGGAAGAGGCATCGCTTTCCATCTGCTTGAAGCCGGAGCGCATCTCCGTCTCAGGTCGCTTTGCCGGCGGCCTAGCTTGGTGACGGGCTCTTTAGCTGCGGCTGATCGTATTCGGCCGGCGCGGTGCGCTTGAAAAGCCGACTTGGGCGACTGATAAGTGTGCGACTTGGTGGGCGCTAGGCAGATGTATCAACGTGCGTTCATAACTGTCTGTATCGCCGCCCTGACGATCTCGGCTGCGCAAGCCAGCATATTCGAGATCGACATGTTCGGGCACCATGTGGCTGTCTTGCAAGCCGATGACAAACAAAAACTCGATATCGACGGTCGCGAGATTCTGAACGACCAGTACGTTTCAATTGACCAGCTCGAGGTAGTGGGCGGAACGCCTGTTGCGATCGGCACGACATCTGCAGGCGGCAACGCCTGTGAAGGCGCGCCGTTCATTATCTCCTTTCCGCCAAATGCGAACCCTCGGATCGATGGTCCGCTGGAGACCTGCTTCGTCGTTCGGGTCGAAAAGTCGGCCGACATGCTGACGTTCTCGACGGCGGCCGCGCCAAACCAGCCAAGCGAGAAGTGGACCTGGACCCCAGCAGAAGGTCTAAAGGCCGTGCAAGGCGACGCGTTCGTCGCAGACACGGAGAAGGGCTGGACGCAACTCCGCGAGCGCACCGTCTCGCACCCGAGCGAGCTTCTTGACTATGCGGAAATCGGAAGCGAGATCGCCCGTATGGCGGGCTCCGATCGGGAACTCGTCAACGACATTCTAATGGGCGTCGGCTCAGGGGAGTTCAAAGGCGACTACTTTGTCGGAACGACATGCTCGCATCATATGTGCGGCGATCAGGAAGGGCTGCTTGTAGCCAACGTTCCGAACAAGAAGGTCTATCTGGCCTGGAGACCCTCTGGACAGAAAATCAAGGTCAACCCCGCAGTGACGGCCTGGCCTGAGAAGGCAAAGGCCGAAATCCGCGAGTGGGCAGCGAAGTGGAAATGACGCCTCGACCGAAGTTAAAATTTTGGGCTTATTCAATTCCAAGCTTGAATCGATCTAGTCACCTCTCGACTTAGGTTGCAAGTCGTGCTCACTTTGCTTTTTTGCAAGCTTACATGGTTCGGCTGCCTAAGGTGGGGGTGAATAATGCGCTCAAGATTTCCGCCTGACATACGATTGTGGGCAGTCATAACCTTCTGTCTTTTGCTTGCGGCATGTGGGGTGCATCGAAACCAACCCGCTGATCGAGTTTTAGTTCGAACAGGTACGCAGGTAGCATTGGAGAAAACTGAGACTCGCGAGCAGCTTCCCCTAGCCCGAGCTTATGCCGACGAGTATTTGGACTACGCTCTGCTTTCTCAGCAAGCCTATTCAGAGACGCTATATAAAGCGTTTCCGGACCGTCTAGGCAATTATAACTATGAACCGTTCAACTCAGCGTTCTGCTCGGACGTCTCGAATCCAACATCAGCTTGCGATGACGCGGCACTTTCTCGGCTCGCAAATAGACGGCTTGAAAACTGGCGCCTTATTTATGCGTCAGAGCCCGGCAAGGCAGCCCAGTGCCGTCGCAGCCGGTGGTCTTGTAGCCAGCAGTGGGCCACAGCAGGCGTGCAAATCTGGGTTCACAAAGGAAAGGTCTGCAAGGAAGCTGTAATCGCTTTTCGCGGTACGCAAGGTGACGACTTAGGGGAGTGGCACACAAATCTCAGATGGATTACGTGGCTGTGGCCAACTTACGACGCCTACAAGCAGGTTCAGGAAAAAACACAGGGCTTCGTGGAGGCCCTGCAACGAGACAGTTGCTGGCAAGATGGCGTAACTAAAATCACAGCAGTGGGCCACTCACTCGGTGGCGGCCTCGCGCAACAGGCTGCATATCAGGGCGGAATGACGAACGGTGCAGCGTCGCCTAAGGGACGCTTTCACAAGGTCGTGGTCTTTGATCCCAGCCCGGTCACTGGCTACTACGATATCAACCGTCATGACCGCGAGATGAATAGTGAGGGTTTACGAATTGAACAAGTCTATGAAGATGGCGAGTCTTTGGCTTACGTGCGCTTCCTTGTTAGGCAAATCTTCCCGTTAAGCGCCTGCAACCCGCAAATAATCTCTGTGCGTTTCAATGTGCTCGAAGGACGTAGCGTCGCACAACATAAACTGGCGCCTCTGGTAAGTGCTATGTTGAGATGGTCATTAGAGCAAAAGACGAGTTCTTCGCCTGCCAAGAAGGCCGATGTTCCCAAAGCCACAAATTGCACCTAATTATACCGGTCGCAACGTTGGAACGTAGCTGAGCCAACAGCACGCTCGGCAGCTTCTCGCTCTAACCCTACCTATTGTCTTCGCAAGGAGGAAAAATATGGCCGATGATTTCAGGAAGTCCGTCAACGAGATCTTGCAAAACTACGCCTCCCAAGAGGAAGCCATCAAGGCGCGCAATGCTGCAGAGGCTGAACGGCGCCAGTTGGCGAGATCACGGTTCAACGAATTTAAGGAAAGCGTTATCCGCCCCGTTATGGAAGACGCCAAAGTGTCTTTAGAAGCTGCCGGGCATGAAGCTCAGATCCTTTCGGATGAAAACATCGATTACGGCCCGGGGGTTGTGGCAAGAGACCTGTTCATAGAGTTCAAGGTGCGAAAGCAAGGCCAAGTGGTAAGTCCACATGTAATGCTTCCCCACCTTAAATACTCGCTGGAGAGCGACGGCCGCCTATTGAAGACTCGCGAACACCGATCGAAACAGGATGCGTTTAGCAGTGAAACCGACGCGGCCGGCATAGAAAACCAAAATCGTGCGGACGTAGAGGCCACGATTGCGGCCTTCCTGGGAGAGGTTTTCAAGACGAGTTAGATGCACCAGGCAGCACCATCGAGACGGCCGAAATGGAGCTTATTGCGATCTAACAGAACGTGACCGCGCTTTGTGAAGCACCTAGCCCCGCTTCTCGGTAGAAACTTCCAAGCTGTCCGCCTCGGCTTTCAGAGACTTTTCAGCCTCCGCTTTCAAGAGCAGCACGAACGCGGCCTCTTCTTCTGGCGATCGTGCTTGAATACGGGGACGGGATTGCGCCGCTTCGGGCTTGTAGGGATTGAGCATATGTCACTCCGCTCCTTCGGAAGGTTCAGACGGCTTTTCCGTCAACTTCTGAAGCCGCTCGATCTCGGCCAACATGGCCTTGGTATGGGCGGCTCCGGCAGCTTCCGCCATGACGAGTTCGCCAATCCGGATAGCAAGGAAGCGGTTTGCCTCTTCATTGATCGCATTCGGGTTCATACTGCCACCATGACCTTATCTCCGGCGACCAGAGCGCTCTGGTCTTTGATGGTTACGCTGCGCATCGCGCCGCCAACCCACATGTAGACGGCGTTGGTGGCGTCATCGGCAATGCGAAGTTTGCTGACACCGTTCATGTTGAATTCCGCGAGGCCGCTACTCGCGTACTGGATGTCGAAAACGTTCGTTCCCGTGGGGCCCCAGCCTATCTTCCCGTTCGGCGGAAGCCGGATGTGACGCGCCGTGCCATTCAGAGCGCCGGCGTCTGTGAGGTAAGCATCCGGCGTAGGCCGCGGATGGGTCTTCATCATCCGGTCAGTGGCGTTTGTTCTGGCTTTTTGCGAATCCAGCTTTTCCGAGGGTTCGGCGGCGCGCGAGTTTGGCTATTCGATCATTGATCATATCGACGCCAATATCATTCGGCTCGAAGCGCGCCCCATACCATTCCACGACTTCGCGGTGTTGCGCATTTCGAGGTTTTGCCATTGCGTTGAGGAAGTCCTCGAAACCGGGCAAGCCGCCAACATCTTCCGGCGGCGCGCGCCGGTCGCCGTCGACGAAGCGCGGATATTCGACTGCTGGATCGGCGTCCATGACGGCCTCGACAGTGATCGAATGCCGCCAGTCGTCGCCGAAGTCATAGGTATAGTTGAAGGTGGTTATGCCGCGATCCACCAGAGCGCCGATCCTGACGTTGCGAGCTGCATAGGTCTCGCGACCCATGTCCCATTCGGGATCAGGAACGGCATAACGCTTGCCGCCGGCATTGAACTCGAAGAGGTGGTAATCCTTAAACAGCATGACGGCCTGGATGACGTCGTGCAGCCCCTTCAGGCTGGTAGTGATCGGGACCTCGACCCTGCGCCATATTGTCGGCTCGATATTATCGAGCTTGATGTGAAGCCGGGCGATGCGTTCGCTGGAGGTCATGATGCCAATGCCATGGGTGCCTGTGCCGGTGTCCAGTTCCACGGCAGCAATTGCTCCAACCTGGTGATCGGCGTGTCGGCGATACGGGCGAGAATGTCGGCGAGCCAGGCCTGCGGGTCGATGTCGTTGAGCTTGGCGCTAGTGATCAATGTCGCCATGAACGCCGCACGTTCAGCACCACGATCCGATCCGGCAAACAGCCATGACTTCCTGCCGAGTGCAAAGCCTCTGAGCGCTCGTTCGGCGGCGTTGTTCGTCATGCAAATCCGGCCATCGTCGAGGAATGACGTGAAGCCATCCCAGCGCTTGAGCATGTAGTCGATTGCCTCGGCGACGGGAGAACTGCGCGATAGTTTTGCCCGCTCGATTTGCAGCCAATCGTGCAGTTCTTCGACAAGCGGCTGGCTGTCCTTGCGGCGACGCTCCATGCGCTGGTCAGCGCTTAGACCGTTGATCTCCCGTTCGATATCGAACAGGGCATCGATCCGTTTGACGGACTCCAATGCCATTGGCGAGATCGGCGCAGCTTTGCTGCCACGCTTAGCGTTCGCGGCGATGTCGGCCAGCACGAAGAACTTGCGGCGTGAATGCGCCCAGCAGAGTGCCTGGCGCAGAGGCAGGGGTTCGCGATCTACCTTGAACAGCGGATTGTAGCCGCCATAGGCATCCGCCTGCAGAATGCCGGAGAAGGTCTTCAGGTGGCGTACGGGATGCTCCTGTCGCCGGTCTCGCGATGAGTAGAACAGTGCCGCAGGCGGTGACAGCCCGCCAAACGGCCGGTCATCCCGGACATAGGTCCAGATGCGGCCCGTATCGGTCTTTCCCTTCGCCAGGATGGGCACGGTCGTGTCGTCGCCATGCAGCCGCTCGGCCGCCAGGACATGGGCCTCGATCAACGAATGGATTGGCTTCAAGGCCGTGGCACACGCGCCGACTTGATCAGCAAGCGTCGACAGGCTGAGGTCGACCCCCTCTCGGGCGTAGCGCTCACTCTGGCGATTGAGCGGCTGATGCTGGGCGAACTTCTCGAACAGGATCATCGCCAGAAGGTTCGGGCCGGCAAAGCCGCGAGGTGTCACATGGAAGGGTGCTGGCGGCTGTGTAATCTTCTCGCATTCGCGGCAGGAGAACTTCTCCCGCACTGTCTGAATGACCTTCCACTGACGCGGGATGACCTCCAGGGTCTCGGTGATGTCCTCGCCGAGCTTCGACATTTTGGCCGATCCACAGCAGGGGCAACTGGCTGGGGCGGCGATAGCGACACGTTCGCGCGGCAGATGTTCAGGAAAGGGCTTGCGTGACGGACGCTTGCGCTCGAAGGCCCTGACAGCCGAGGCGCTGGCTGCGATCTCCGCTGCCAGTTCATCTTCGCCGGCATCAGCTTCAAGTTCTTCGAGTTGCAGTTCCATCTGTTCGAGAAGCCGAGCCTTGCGCTCCGAGCGACTGCCGTAAAGCTCGCGGCGAACCTTCTCGATCTCCAGCTTCAACCGAGCGATCAGCGCCTCGGAATGCGATACGAGCGCTTTCGCGCTGGCGGCCTCTGCTTTGGCCGTCGCCGCTTCTGCCTCGGCAGCAACACGCCGCGCGCGCTCTTCGGCAAGCAGTGCGAGTGCACTGGCAAGGTCGTCCGCAAGCTGTTCGACGGGGGTGTTCATGGCGAGATGGAATCATATTTTCTCCCGCCATTCCAGCATTTTTGCTTATCCGGCCGAGGTCGGTCGCCAGGTTTTTTGTGGCATCCGCCAGTCGATACCTTCCAGCAAATAGCCGAGTTGCCCAGGGGTAATCACCACCGTCCCGTCGGCCGCCGACGGCCATATGAAGCGTCCTCGTTCCAGCTTCTTCGTGAACAGGCAGGCTCCCTGGCCATCATGCCAGATCACCTTGATCAGGCCACCGCCACGTCCGCGGAAGACGAACAGGTGTCCGCACATCGGATCACGCTTCAACGTCTCCTGCACCATCAGTGACAGACCGGGAAAGCCCTTGCGCATGTCCGTATGGCCCGTCGCCAGCCAGACCTTCACACCAGCAGGAACCGGGATCATCGCCGACCCAGCACACAATCGAGAATACGGCCAAGCGCCTCCGTGTCGATGTCGCTGTCCACGCGGACACGACGACCGCGGCCCAGATCAATCGTCACATCACTGCGCTTCCGGCGGGGATGCGATGAGGCCGGCGCTTCCGAGGCAGCAGGCTGGGCTGCGGGCGCGGCCTCTGAAACGATCACGGGCACCAAGGTGCTCGATACCGGCGTCGACGGCTCCTCGATCCGGCAGAGTTCCTTGCGCCACCGGAAGAGCTGGCTCACGTGGATGCCGGCCGATCGCGCAATCTCGGAAAGAACCGCGCCAGGCGCAAGGCAGGCTGCAACCAGCCGCTCTTTGTCCTCGCGAGACCAGCGCCGGCGGCGCTCGACAGACGTGATCACTTCAATCGGATGCTTGGTCATAGGACTACTCCTAGTGTTTGCACTAGGACTTCCGATGTTCGCATCAACCTCGCAAGACGGCCCTCACCGTGGGCTTAC
>NZ_FOGR01000012.1 GCF_900111275.1 Rhizobium sp. NFR03
CAGGCCCGGCGGCGCCTTGGCACTTGCGGCCGATCGTAGGGCATCGATAAACAGAACCTCCAGCAGCCGGTGAAGCACCATCTCGCGCGCGACCCGGTCAGCCCGCGTCTCCTCGTTGATCATGCGGACCAGAGCCATCAGTCGATCTTCACCGTGAACATGGATGACTTCTGGCAGCAGCGACACGAGAAGAGCCCTGTCATCCGAGCCGAAAGCACAATGCCCGACCAGGGCCTTGATCTCTGCCGGTGCTTCGGGGTCGCCCAAGCGAAAGACACCGGGGCTGGTCTCCAGACGTTGGGCAAGTGCGCCGCGTGGCGGCGGCTCCATGCTGCTCATCGTGAAGGAGAAGATCTTCGGGACCAGGACGAAGTCACCCTCACCGAGCACCATTGGGTCACGACCGGCAATCGTCATCAGGCAGTGGCCTTCGACGACAGCGCAGTAGAAGGGACTCCCGAGCTCCGTGCGCTCAACCAGCCACCGACCGCCGCCCGTGACCAGCTTTGAGATCGACGGGCTTGGTTTCAGCAATGATACGACTTCGGCAACCGGATCGGTCATGTTTTTCGGACTCCTGCTAAACAGTACCGGACCTACGCATATAGCAAGTCCGGGTGACCAGGTCCATCTTCAGCCTAGTTAAATGTCAGGAGACGGAAGATGCCAAAGATCCTCATCACCGGTTGCTCGTCCGGTTTCGGCCTCGCCATCGCTCAGAAATTCGTCGACGCGGAGTGGGACGTGGTCGCGACCATGCGCACGCCGCGCTACGACCTTCTTCCCTCGAACAACCGGCTTGAAATCCTGGCGCTTGATATCACGAGCGCCGACAGCATCGCGAAGGCGGTCGAGGCCGCCGGCACCATCGATGCACTGGTCAACAATGCCGGCGTCGGCATGCTCAATGTACTCGAAGGCTCGGAGATGACGAAGATCCGCGAACTGTTCGAGACGAACGTCTTCGGCGCGATGGCGATGACCAAGGCCGTGCTTCCGCAGATGCGTGACCGTCGCTCAGGCGTCATCGTTAACGTCAGCTCTACTGTGACGCTGAGGCCGCTGCCAGCACTTTCGGTCTACAGCGCCAGCAAGGCGGCCCTTAACGCATTCACGGAAAGCCTCGCGCTCGAAGCGGCGCTGTTTGGCATCCGCGCCAAACTTGTTTTGCCTGGCTCCGCGCCGACGACTGGCTTCGGCAAGAATGCCGTCTCGCGCATGGGCATGGAAATTCCCGAGCCGTACACCGCCTTCGTCGACGACTACATGACGAAGCTGCGTTCGGGCACCGAGGTCACGACTGCGGATGCGGTCGCAGAAGCCGTCTGGCGGTCTGTGACAGAGATCGATGCACCGATGAAGATCCCCGCCGGCGCCGACGCGGAAACCTCGTTCCACGAAGCGGGGCATCTGCTCGCCTGAACCTCACCATCCGAAATCCACCTTCGAAGGTCCAGACTCATGAACAATTTGATCAATCTCGCCAAGCATATTCCGACGCCTGAAGCCACTCTCACCGTGGCCTACACGCCGATCCGTCTTTCGATGCGGGGCCGCCAGCCGCTGGAGCTGCGTGTGACTGCGCCCGCAACCGGCGAAAAGCTGCCGGTCGTGCTGCTGTCGCATGGCTACGGTCCATCCAACTATATACCGTCTAAAGACGGCTACGCTCCCCTTGTCCAGTTCTGGGCGGAGAGAGGGTTCGTCGTCATCCAGCCGACGCATGCGAGTTCGCGGGTTGGCGGCCTCCCGTCGGATGCACCCGGCGCGCCCTTTTTCTGGCGCGAACGTGTCGAGGAGATGAAGGCGATCCTTGACCAGTTGGCTGAAATTGAACGGCAGGCGCCGGCCGTTGCTGGGCGGATGAATCATTCACGCATCGGCGCAGTGGGCCATTCCTTCGGCGGCCACACCGTCGGGCTACTGCTCGGCGCGCAGCTGGATGGCGAAGATTTCTCTGATCCTCGCATCTCGGCGGGCGTACTTTTGACAACGCCGGGACGCGGCGGCAAGGACATGACGCCTGAAAGTGCTGCCCGCTTTCCGTTCTTCAATGTCGACTTCTCGAAGCTGACGACACGCTGCCTGGTCGTTTGCGGCGACATGGACAATCCGCATTTTACAACTCGCGGGCCGGATTGGCATGCGGACGCGTTCCACGATGCGCCGGGCGCGGACGCGCTTTTGACGCTGCATGGGGTAGGACACGGCCTTGGCGGTATCGCGGCGCTTGACGCGAAGGAAACCGAGACCGAGGCACCTGATATTCTCGAGGTGACAAAACGCATGACTCTGGCTTGGCTTCGCACAAACCTGGGAGTGGATGATGCGGCATGGTCTAATGCAAGTCATGCCCTTGAGGACGGAGCGGCCCCGCTTGCTACGGTCACGCGTAGCAAGCTCTAGCTTTTGGTCAATTGGATGGCCACTTGGCCTCCCTTGAGACTGGCCGGTGATTGTGCTGAGAAACTAGCTTGCCCGCGGCCCCGACGACACGGCGTGTCGGGGCATTACGGCCGGTGTATCAACTAACCCGGCTCTTGCAGGTACTGTATGCTGGAATACTGAAAGTGCATGGAACGATGCCGGTATCGTGACGAATTGCGGAACAGGAATGCTCTAGGTCTCTTGCAGAAAATAGCGGACTGCGGGTTCGATAAACTCACTATTTTCCCACGTGGGATATTCGGCTCGGATGTGTTCTATCAAATGCCGATCGACGTTAGTTGCCAACCCGATCGATTGGCGAACGTTTCCAAAATATGCCAACACTTCCGCCAAGATCTCGGGCCCACCTATGCTGCCATGTCCCGGCACGACCAGATTTGGTTGCAACTTCAACATGTCTCCAAGTGCTATCTCCCATTGGGAGATGTTCATGTCTTGCGCGGTAATCATGGGCGGAAAGAGTGGCACGATCGGGAACATGCGCTCCTCAGCCAGGTCTCCTGTGAAGACTATGCGCTCATCAGGAAGGAAGACAATCTGGTCGCCCGGTGTATGAGCTTTTCCCCATGTCCGAAATTCTACCGTCCGGCCCCCGAGATCCAGTGTGGTATGGTCCTGATCGTATGTCTGGTCAGGCGGTGTGAGCACAATGTTGTCGAGCAGGTACCTGTGGTTGGGGGGCAGGATGTTGGTTCTGAAGCCGTCAAGAAGCTTCTGGCCCGCTCGGCCAAGATATTCCTTTTGCAAGGCGTTATAGTAGATGCGGCCGTTGTTCTTGAAGACCTGCGCTCCGAAACCATGCTCAGGATGGGCATGTGTGACGGTGAGCACGACTTGCCGCCCGGGCGCAAGTCGTCTGGCGAGTGCCAGGACGCTTTCAGCGCTATCTATCCCGAGACCGCAATCGACGATGAGAACGGTATCTCGGCCAACTATGATACCTATATTGGGTACCAACGGAACCCGTTTGTCCAAAAGGATAAAAACGCCCGATGCCACTTCCACGGGGAAGCGTGCGTCGACCACCGGCAGAGGGCGTTTCGGAAGCGGCAACGCTGCTGCGGATTCCTGGCCTGTCGCAACCTCGCTTGAGGCTCCGAAAGCAATCGCACCCAACGCAGTAAGTTGCAGCATCTGGCGGCGCTGAAAATGAGTGTTCGAAGACATTGCCCTGTAAGTCATGAATTCATCCTTCGAATTGATGGTCGTGCTGTCAACTATGAGCGTGGCGCTCATCCTTCCCATCCCGAAAGCGCTGATTGAAGCAAAGACGATTCTATCGATTTTCAGCATGTAGCCGTATGGATCAGCCAGACTTCAACTGTGGCTGATGCTGGGGATCGCTGGTTTCGATTCCAAACCATCGACTACGATCGAACGTGGTTCACTGATCGAGGAAGCTTATGTTGGATCAACAAGCCGGAAGAGGTATCGCCCGGCTCGTTGTCACCGAAAGAAGGATCAGAAAGTCACGATGATCTTGCCACGCGCCCTGCCAGAGGCCTGGCGCTCGAAGGCTTCTGCGAACGAGGCGATTGGGAAGACACTATCTATCAGGACCGAGTGACCCTTTTCGCGCATCGCCTTAGCCAGATTTGAAAGCCGGCCGGCGTTCGACGTGTGGAACACGAAGCCGCCTTCAACCTTGTGGGCTGTTGCGAAAGCCTGATCGGGCGGAGACACCGTCGACACGAGCTTGCCGGCACTGCGTAAGACATTGAAGGAGCGCTGCTGTGTGTCACCCCCGACCGTATCCAGAACAACATCAACGTCCGAGATGTTTTCGGTGAAATCCTCGGATCGATAATCGATGACTTGATCAGCACCCAGTTCACGCGCGATCTCCACACCATTTCCTGACGCGGTCGCGATAACGCGCGCGCCAAAACTTCTGGCGAACTGGATGGCAAAGCTACCCACCCCCCCGGAACCTGCATGCACAAGTACGGTCTGGCCGGCCTTTACATCCGCCATCTCTACGAGCGCCTGCCAGGCTGTCCCTGCAGCGGTTGGCAATCCGGATGCGCTGTTGAAGTTCATATCTTGCGGAACAATCACCAGCTGATCCTCCGGCACAATGGCGTATTCCGCAAAAGCGCCCCCCTTGGTGGGATCAAGTCGTGCCATGACCCGATCGCCGATGCGCCAGCGCGAAGTCAGTGAGCCGACTTTCTCGACTGTGCCGGCTAAGTCCGTGCCCATCATCGACGGAAAGGTGAGAGGGAAATAAGCATGGACTTCACCGCGCTGCAGCTTGACGTCGAGCGGGTTGAGGGCTGCTGCTGCAATGAGCACGAGCACCTCACCATCTTTCGGTTCCGGCATGGCTACGTCTGTAAGAACAGGGTTTTGGCCGTAGTCTGAGAGAATGATCTGTCGCATTTTCAACTCCTAGTTCTTGACCGGCCAGACACCCATCTGGGCAAACCAACCCATCCAGTCCTCCATGTGCCAGGTGTGGGTGATCCGGCCGTTGTCGAAGGCATGGAACTCATGGATTGGAAGCGAGAATTGGCGCCCAGTCGGGGCGACCCCGAACCAATCTGCGACATGTCGTCCGGTGATGACGGCGCGGACGGCGGCCTTGTCCGGTCCGCCAATCACATCGACGATCTCGATCTTGATGTCAGCGAACGCTGCGGAGAATGCGGCGATCATCGGCTTGAACCCATCACGCCCCGCCGCTTGCCCCGGTGCGAGTGGAATGTCTTGCCATTCCGGAACGACGCTTTCGTCCAGAAGATCGGGGTTTCCTTCGAACGACTTGTAGAACGTACGAAGCGTCTGGAGGTCGGTGGCGCTTATTCCGCTGTAGGATGGCTGTTCGTTTCTCATGGCGAACTCCGTTGGTTGGCGATAAGCAACAGTACGCTCGGCCATTTCATCGTTGAAATCGATATCAGATATGCGGTAATATCCACCACATGGATTTACATGGCATCGATCTGAACTTGCTTGTCGCGTTCGACGCTCTCATGACCGAGCGGAGCGTGACGCGTGCAGGGGTGCGGATCGGGCGTACACAGCCGGCCATGAGTGCTGCGCTCTCTCGTCTTCGTGCACTCTTGCAGGACGAGTTGTTTATCCGTGGCCCGGACGGGCTGCAGCCGACGCCGCGCGCGCTCGATCTTGCCGAACCTCTTGGTCACGCGCTTGCGGAGATCCAAAGAACCCTGGAGTTCACGCAGGTGTTCGACCCCTCGAAGTCGACGGTCACATTCTCGATCGGTTTGTCAGAACACGCAGCGTTCGTTGTCCTGCCAAAACTGCTTGCCGTCTTGCGCGCCCAAGCATCGAGTATCGTTTTGCGGATCCGCAACTTCGATCACCGCGACGCGGTCCTCTCGCTTCTGGATTCTGGGGAGGCAGATTTAACTGTCGGTGTTCCGCACACCCCGGCCGGTCGTATCATGAGCGAACGTCTATTCGAGGAGAGTTTCATTTGCGTCATTCGCAAAGATCATCCGCAAGCCGACGCAGACCTAACGCTCGACGCTTTTCTCCAGATGTCGCATCTTCTGGTTTCTCCGGAAAACGAACGGTTCGGGATGGTCGATGCCGCGCTTGGGAAGATGGGGCTACGACGGCGCCTTGCGCTGACCCTGCCGCAGATGTACGCAGCTCCTCCGCTCGTTGCGTCCTCAGACTTGATCGCGACGCTGATGAAGGGCGTCGTTGACGCTTCCGGGTATCGCGAACAGCTTCACGTGCTGAAGCCGCCATTGGAACTTGGCACTGCCAAGTTCGATATGGCATGGCATAGGCGCAACGACGTTCACCCCGCGCAGCGCTGGCTGCGTAAGGTGATCGCGTCGCTCTTTGAAAAGGCCGCGTCATAAGCTTTTGACTACCGGAACGGTTAGACGGCTTTCGCGAATGTAGCTTGTCTTATTCCTGGCTGAGGAGTTGCCGTGCCGCGCGCGCCCAGTCTTCGACGTGATATGTCCGATATACTCTGCCGTCTTGAACTTCGTGGACATCGATCGTCATGATCCGGAAGGCGCGACCCGACTGGGTGACGCCGAGAAACTCGCCGACAGGCGTACCCTGAGCTTCGCTGCGCACAACGATCCTGTTTCCCATCGTGAGAACATCGCGGATCTCGAACCTGAAGTCTGGTACCTTGGCGATCCGGGCACTCCATCTTGCGATCGTCGCCTCGCGGTCATCGCAGGCATCGGTAGAACCGCAATTCTGCCAGTCCTTGGTCGTGCCAGCTTCGACATGAACGCGCACGTCTGCGGGGGACGCTGCGGTGAGTGCATTGTAGATGGGTCGCACGATCTCGATTGCCCGGTCGACGGATAAGCTTTGTTGTGTAGCAGGCGAAGGCGCGGCCAACGCAATAGCTAGGCCGGCGGTTTGTAGGATGTCGCTCATCGATGCATGCCTTTGGCAAAAGTTGGACCTTCTTTCGGTTGCATGTTCAAGCTATGGACGCTTCGGCTTCAGGAGGTCTGCTATCCCAAGTCCTTCGAAAAACGAGAGCTGCCTGGCGCCGATCAAGGCTTCGATCTCGTCTGTTCCTTTGGCCTGTGGATCGATCGAAACCCTGAACGGTTTCGCTCCGAACGGGAGGTCGAGGACATCCTTCACCGCCGTGCCGATGGATTCGACGGTCAAACCGAGGCCTTTGTCGGCATCCAGTGCCTCAAGCGCCGTCCCGAGGCCGCGAAGTCGATCGGGAAGAACACCGTATTGGCTGACGACGGCAAGGTTTTCCGGTCTGTGCGCGTCCGCGAAATGTTCCGTCCCAGTCGTGAATGCGCCGGGCACAACAATGACACTCTCAATGCCAAAGGGTGCAGCTTCGAAGCTCATTGCTTCAGCCAGAGCCTCGCCCGCTGCCTTGCTGGCGATGTAGGGTCCGATGAAAGGCTCATGGATGCGCGAGGTCGTGCTCCCAATGTAGACCAGAACACCTTCTTTCTGCCGGCGCATGATCGGTAGCGCTGCCCGGTTCACCCGAAGCCAGGAGATTGCGTTGGTGTCTAAAATCCTCGCCATCTGCGCAGGCGTGAAGGCTTCGGCAATGCCGACCATCAGCATCCCTGCGTTGTTGACGACCACGTCAAGACGGCCGTTCTCCAAAAGCACCTGATCGAACGCTGCTCTTATGCTGCCCTCCGACAGGACATCGAGTTCAAGCGCGCGCAGATCAACCTGCTTCTCTGCCGCAAACCGCGACAGGTCCTCGAACCGGTCCTTGTTTCGCTCCTCAAGAGATCGCATCGAGGCGTAGACAGTGTGGCCCGCGATGGCGAGCGCCTCGGCGACGGCGCGACCGATACCGGATCCGGCGCCTGTGACGACGATGACTTTCTGACCCATCGTATCCCTCCTCAAGCCAGGCCGCCGTTGGCGCGCACGACCTGGCCGTTGATCCATCCTGCGGCGTCGGACAGAAGAAAAGCGACGACTTCGGCTATGTCCCGTGGCTGACCGAGACGTTTGAATGGTGCCGCTTGAGCCATGCGGTCGATCTCAGCCTGGCTTTTGCCTGTAACGAACAACTCGGTTTCGACCGGGCCCGGAGCAACGGCATTGACGGTAATCCGTCGCACTCCAAGCTCCTTGGCAACGACACGTGTGAGCGCCTCGATGGCGGCTTTCGTCGCGTTGTAAATGCCGTAGGTTGGGGGATTGAGCGCGAGCGTTGTGCTGGACATGCTGACGATCCGTCCGCCATCGACGAGGCGTCGCGAAGCTTCGCGGATAGCGTTGATTGTGCCGCGGAGATTGGTATCAAGTTGTTCGGTAAGCGCCGCGTCGTCCAAATCCTTGAGCAATGACGGCCTGATGATCCCCGCACTGTTGACGAGCGCGTTCACGTTGCCATAAGCGCCTTCCGCTTGATCGAAGAGTTCTTTGATGTCGGAAGCCGATGAAACATTGGCGCGAACCGCGTTGGCACGCCCGCCGCGCCCGACAATCTCTGCGACAACTGATGCTGCTTCGTCATGATTGTTGGCGTAATTGACGACAACGTTCCAACCGTGCGCTGCAAGGAGCAGTGCGGTGGCGCGACCAATACCGCGCGATCCGCCCGTGACGATAACTGTTTTCTGCATATGACATGCCTCCTTTAGGCTTTCGATCAGCCATTTTACGGAGCTGTCGGCCTGAGATGGAAATCGACTTACGGTATGCGTGATTATCCACCCCGTTGATGATGGTTTCGGCGATCCATACGAAAGTCGTCGTTTGGGTATCTCTCGTGACCGAGGTATCAAGGCAAAATGGACATGACGGTTTGTGGCCGGACCGCGTTTAACGATCCGGCCATGACGCTTCAGTTGAAAATTATGTTGATGGCCCGCAGCGTGCTATCGAAGCGATCTTCTGCTTCGGCGGCGTCGATGCCTTCCTTAAGGATGTCTGTTGGCATCGAGGGCTGCTAAACAAGCGCCATGACCCGATAGTCAAAGGACACTTCGTCTCGCAGATGAGACGATAAACCTGCAGGTTTTGTCATTTGAGCGGCCGGAGGCATTCGCTCCGGATGTCGGAGAAGAGCCTACGCGTGGCCCAAGATCCCAACCCAGGCAGAAGCAAGCAGAGCCGCGCCCAGCAGAAGATTGAATGCTCTTGCAACCGTGCCGGACTGCACGGCTGGCCCGACCCTCGATCCGAGGGTTGCCCAAATGCCAAGGCACGGGATCGAAATCATCAGGAAGATGCAGGACAGAAGCGCATACCGCTGAAGGTCGGCATTCACACCGGCAAAGACGCTGACAACGGCGACCGCCATCCCCCATGTCTTCGGGTTCACCGCTTGCAGGGCCGCAGCAGTCAGTCCGCTCGTCGGCCTGTGCGGTTCGGAGCGCAGGGGTCCGTTCTCCTGTCTGGCGATCTGCCAGGCCAGATAGCTCATCCACAGGGCTCCAGCCCAGCTCATAGCCGTCTGAATGTTGGGATGTTCGGACAGCCATCCGCCGATGCCGAAACCAACAAACATGACCAAAGTTGCCGATCCCACACATGAGCCAAGAACGATGGGAAGCGTCGCTACAAAGCCGTAGCGGGCACTGTTGCCTAGAACCAGAAGATTGGAGGGACCGGGTGTAATCGATGCGACGAAGGCGAAGGTCACGAAGGGCATGAGTTGGTTGATGGTGGTGTGCGCAATCATGGGTGCAGCTTTGCTCCCTTGGTCGCCTTGTCAACGATCTTTTTCGGGCCGCAGATCGCGATCCCGACCAGATCGGGGGCATCCACTGGTTCAGCCTTGAAGACCTCGCGGTTGGCCGCATCATGTCCCGTCCCGAACATCGCACGGACATAAGCAGCCGTGATTAATCCGTTTTCACCGGAGATGCGATGGGCGCGCCTGAGTTCGTTCGCGCCGGCTGCGAAAATCAACATCGGCTGCTCCAGAAGGCGTGCGAACTGTCGTCCAGACGCGTCTTCGTATGGCTCGCCCATGGCTTCGGGGACTGCGGAAGAAATGCCGGTCGCTAGGAACGCGGTGACGTTCAGCTTCTGCCAGGTTGCGAGATCGTCCTGCACGAGAATGGCAACCTTTGTATCAAACATGCTTTATCCTCTGCTTCATACGCGGTACGCTTAATGAAATTCGACAAAATATTCATAACTCTGAATTTCATTCAGCAAAGAGGGTTTCGGCAGTATGGGTGAAGATACGAACCACGTTCGGCCGCGTCTGGCACCCCAAGCCCGTTTGGACGACAGAGACCGAACGCTGTTAGGTATGCTTGCTGAAGATTCATCACGCAGTTACGCCGATCTTGGAAAGTTGCTGCATCTTTCACCTCCTGCCGTGCATGAACGGGTAAAGCGTCTTCGGCAGGAGGGCGTCATCAAGGGAAATGTCGCTCTCCTCGACGGATCGAAGCTCGGGCGACCACTCCTGACCTTCGTGCATGTCGATACGACAAGTTGGGCAGTCACGCGGCATCTGCTGGCGCTCAAGGAATTGCCGGAAGTGGAGGAGATCCATACCGTGACAGGTGAAAGCGCCATGCTCCTTAAGGTAAGAACGCGCGACACCCAGGCGCTGGAAGATCTTCTCGAGCGAATCCACTCTATCGAAGGATTTAAAGGGACCCGCAGCTACATCGCCTTGTCGACATATCTTGAACGTGGCCCCAGTCCCGTATCAACTGAGTAAGTTCGGTTTGTTTACCAAGGTGTCGTTCCGTTGGGCTAAACGAAGGCGCCACTCTGCACTCCTAACACCGCGTAAGAACGCGAAGCTTCGCTCCTTCTTCCGGCGTCATTGCGCCGTAACCGGTCAGGTCTGTCTTGACGAAGCCGGGGCTAACCTTGAGCCCGCGCAGATGACGCCATAGTCGAATCCCTTGATCTGGTAAGCTGGCACGTCCACTGCGGTCTCGCTGGGGCATGTCTGACCAAAGACCGCCTCACGGTGCTCGGCTCGATTGGTATCCGCAACGGCCGGATCGTTTTCTTCCCCTGTGCGCTCAAGCGCCCATTCCTCGCGATAGCCAAGAAAGCCTCTCCCTGGCCGTCCTCCACTCCGTTTCGGTCCGTTGGATGCGGGCCGATCGTCTCCGGTCCTATCGACTGCCATCGAGGCCGCGATGGACGCGGCCCGAACAACCGAAAAGGAATAAGACAATGGCTACCATCGGCTCTTTCACCGCTTCCGGCAACGGCTTCACCGGCACCATCTAGACCCTCAATCTAAACGTCAAGGCGACCATCAGCACCGTCGAGCGCACGTCCGACAAAGGCCCCGACTACCGCATCCTGGCAGGTGCGACGGAGTTCGGCGCAGCCTGGAAGAAAACCTCGAACGAAGGCCGCGACTACCTTTCGGTCAAGCTCGACGACCCGAGCTTCCCCGCTCCGATCTACGCAACGCTGATCGAGGTCGAAGGCGAGGAAGGCCTCTCCTTCATCTGGTCCCGATCAAACCGGGACTGATCCGGAGATGCCCCGCCCGACAGGGCGGGGCTCTTCCTGTGAATGATCACTTGTTCAGTGCATCCTTGAGCGCCTTGGCCGGCGCGAAGGTCAGCTTGTTGGAAGCGGCGATCTTCATGGCTTCGCCCGTTGCTGGATTGCGGCCCTCGCGTTCAGGCGACGCCTTCACTTTGAACTTCCCAAAACCAGGGATGGACGTTTCCGCGCCGGAGCTTGCTGCATCGGTGATCGCCTGGAAAACGGCTTCGACGATGGCCTTGCCCTGAGCCTTGGTCAGGCTGTTATCGGCGGCGATCTTGTCAGCGATTTCGTTGGTAGTGGTCATGAAAATTTTCTCGAACTTGAACAATGCAAAATCCGTGTCAGCTTCTTGTCCCGTTGTCATCGGCGACGATCACGGCTTGGGTTAGATCCGGGGGATGTCCACAACTCGTTTCGGCTTGTAGCCTCGCCTGCGTTTTTCCCGAAGGACATCGAGGAACAGGCTGACAGCCTCGCTTTCGTTGTCAAAGAGATGAACCATCTGCTGCCCACGTGTTCCGATCCGTCCCCACGCGCGTACAACCGATACCTCGCCGAACAAGGTTGGCTGAACGGCAAGGGCGTAGAAGCGCGCCATGTTCTTTTCAGGTGCGATACGTTCGACGTAGAGGTGGTAGGGCTGCGCTATCATAGGGACATGATCCCGTGATCGGAATCCGACGTCCAATGAGAGTTTTGAATCGCAACGTGCTCACCGATTCACGGCGTTGATCTGTCGGCGCCGTTTCAATTACACCAACTCCGACGTGATCCGTCCCACTTCCGCGCCAGGCCTTCGGCAATGAGGATTTCGCCGACAGATCGATTGCCGCGAAAAACGACCCTGAGTTCCGGCCAAAGCGATCCTCGTCTCTCGCTGTGCTCTTCAAGAAGATTGGACCCGAGTTGAGGATGTCGAGAAGACGCTGTTTTGCAGCCATGCCGCGTCGGCGTTCACGTTCGCATCTCGGAGGGCTCAGCTCTGGAGTGTCGATGTCGGCAATTCTGATCTTCACGCCTCGAAGCCAGAAGGTATCACCATCCACGACGCAGGTGATCCTCTGCCCGCTTTCACAAATCGAGAATTGCTCATTCGGTGTCTTTGGTTGCCGCGCTAACCCCGCGTTTGAAAAGCCGCATAACATCATGATGGCGAAGCTGGCAACGGTCGGCGATGCTCTCAATCCTTAATCTCCTCAATGTATATCACGCCCATGTCACTGGCCTTGGGCTGTTTGATGGCCGGACTGTGGAACCGGTTCTCTCCAACACAGGCCTTCATCTCCGCCCGTCTAAACCAGACGGCGCGCCCGCATCGAAGCGGAGCATTTCCCGACGTGAAGACGATCTGCTCGTCACTGCGCATGCGCAACACTTCATGCGGCAGGATCAGCGGCCGGCGGCTGAGCTGCTTCGATCGCGATCGTGACGACCCTTTCATTCCGGAAGATCTGTTTGTCTGGTCGACCTCGACGGTGGTGTCGCCGCAGCGCTTCGAGATGTAGTCAGCCGTATCGGGATCGTTGATGGCTGCGAACGAAATCCACGATGCGGATTCGAACCATTTGCTGGTCGCATCGCGGCCGCCATAGGCCTCGCGCATCTGGCCGAGCGACTGAAAGATCATCGTCAGCGTGATGCCGTATTTGCGGCCGGCGTCGCGGGCGGTTTCGAGAATGCGCAGATAGCCGAGACGTGCCACCTCGTCGAGGAGAAAGAGGGTGCGATCCTTCACGTTGCCGTTGCGGTTATAGATGGCATTGAGCAGCGAACCGATCACCACACGCGCCAGCCCTGGATGGGCTTCCAGCACCTTGAGATCGAGCGCGATGAAGATGTCCGTCTCGCCGTTTGCGAGATCGTCGGTCGAGAAACTGTCGCCGGATACCAGGCCGGCATAGTTCGGGTAGGACAGCCAGTGTGTTTCCTTGACGGCATTGGCATAGACACCGGAAAATGTCTCCGGCGTCATGTTGACGAAGACGGCGACATTCTCCTTCACAAAATTCGAACCCGACTGTTCGTAGATCTTCGTCAGGCGTGCCCGAAGCTGCGGCTCTGGTTCGGAGAGATTGGCCCGGACTCGGCGCAAAGTCTGATCTTTCTCGTCGGTGTGGCCGGACAGGCAAACGTCGGCGATCAGTGCGGTCAGAAGCTGCATGGCCGAGGCCCTGAAGAAGTCCTCGCGGGCGGACGCCGTGCGCGCATTGTCGGTCATGATCCACGTGGCGACGGCGACGATGTCCTCTTCCTTGGTATTGCCGTGACGGCCGATCCAGTCGAGCGCATTGAAGCCGACACCAGACGCGGCGGGATCGAGCACGATCACCTTGCGGCCGGCCTGACGCCGGTGCTCGATCACCATCGGCGCGACCTCGCTCGACGGATCCAGCACCACGAGGCCGCCGCCCCATTTGAGCGCGGTTGGGATCGTCACCGAGGTCGTCTTGAATCCACCGGATCCGGCAAAGACGATGCCATGCGATGATCCGAAGGAACCATCAAAGCAGAGCAGCGGTGACTTGCCTCCCGCTCCCCAGCTTTGTTGATCATCAGCGCGAAACGGCAACGCGGCAACACTGTCGCGATCGACGCGATAACGTTCGCCGATGACGATACCGCCGGCTTCGGGAAATAGCTTTGCAGCTTCGGGCTGTTTCATCCAGTCGGCCTCGCCGTGGACAGCGCGTTTGCCGCCGATCCGCTTCGGGGCTGCCATTGCGAAGGCGGTATTCCCCTTGATCGCGACCCGCAAGGCAAAGACGCTTCCGATGAAGGCGACGGCCGAGCCGAGCATGGTTGCAGGGTCGGCGTAGGCGAGAACCGATTGACCGGCCGGGACGTCGCTGGCAATAGCGGCCAGTCTAACGGCCTCCCGTGTCATAGCAATGATAATGACCACAGCATTTCCAGCCAGCACGCTTAGACCGGCGGCCTTGATATTCGCCGAACCATGGATGGCGAACAGCGCAACAACGCCGATCGCGGCGGCGCCCACATAGGGCAGGGCGAGCCCCGCGCGGCCCAGTGTCAGCTTCGTCGGCGCTGATGTTCCGAGTGCCGCCAGCCGATGTTCCATGCCTGACGTCAGGATCATGGCTGCGACCATAATTGCCGCGGGCAGGATTGCCAGAAGCAGCCTATTCGCCGTCATCGCTGAAGGCCTCCGCGCCGATTGCCATCAGTCGAGCCTTCTCCATCTCGTCGCCCTTGATCCGCCTGTTGGCGTCGATCAGCAGGCCGAGCAACAGAGCACGCTTCTCGTAGCGCAGTCCGGCTTTAACGATCAGGCCGCCGAGCTCGATTTTTTCGCGCGTGTCCTTTTTGCGCGCCTCTGCCGTCGCTGATTTTGCCATCCGCTCAAACCTCACCAGCCCCGCCCGCATCCGCGCCAGGCGACTGCGCCGTGAACGGCTCACCGCCGCTTCCGCTCTCGCCGGTATTCTTTCTCCCGGTCGCAATGCCTTTGCCTCCGCGAAACCGTTTGGCGACGTCCTCGAAGGCAGCCTGAAGCTCTGCCTCGTCAATCTCGATTTCTCCGAGACCGGCCTTCAGTGCGATGCGGCCGATGCGTTCGGCCTCACGGGTCTCGGCCTGCTTCAGCTGATCCTGCAATCTTGCGATCTCTTCCCTGATCCGCGACGACGGTTTCTTCATTCCGGTTGCTCCTTTTTAAGTCTGGGCGTTGCACTTGCGACGCCCAGACTCTCCCGGATGTGCCTGAATTGAAATCTGCAGATCTGCAGATCGCCAAGGGCGATGCTTTTGTGAATGATCCCGCCGTTCCGAAGGAGCGGTTCCAAGGGCGCAATTATACGTCGCTGATGCGACGTGCTGCTCACGGCCCTGGCTGGGCCGTTGGGTGTCGCTCGTTCCTGACGAAGAAGGTTCGCAGTCAGGAGCTTGTCACCGGTGGCCATCGCCCATTTCTCAGCCAGCATTGTCAGCCGCGGCGACGGCCGCAGTGCCGTCCTGTCTGCGGCCTACCGGCACTGCGCTAAAATGGAATACGAGCGGGAGGCCCGCACCATCGACTATACCCGCAAGCAGGGCCTGCTGCATGAAGAGTTCGTCCTTCCCGCCGATGCCCCGAAATGGGCACGCGCAATGATCGCCGATCGGTCGGTGTCGGGAGCGGTCGAAGCCTTCTGGAACAGGGTCGAGGCGTTCGAGAAACGCTCCGATGCCCAGCTCGCCCGGGACCTGACCATCGCTCTTCCGCTGGAACTGACGCCGGAGCAGAATATCGCTTTGGTGCGTGACTTCGTGGAAAGACACATCCTCGCCAAGGGCATGGTTGCCGATTGGGTCTACCACGACAATCCGGGCAATCCGCACATCCATCTGATGACGACATTGCGCCCGCTGACCGAAGATGGTTTCGGGGCAAAGAAGGTCGCGGTGACAGGAGAAGACGGCCAACCACTTCGCACCAAAGCCGGTAAGATCGCCTACGAGCTTTGGGCCGGCTCCACCGATGATTTCAACAAGCTACGGGATGGTTGGTTCGAGCGCCAGAACCATCACCTGGCGCTGGGCGGTATTGATCTTCGCATCGATGGCGGCTCCTACGAGAAGCAGGGCATCGCGCTCGAACCGACTATCCATCTCGGCGTCGGCGCCAAGGCGATCGAGCGCAAGGCGGAAGTGAGGGGTGTGCGTCCTGAGCTCGAGCGGATCGAGTTGAACGAGCAGCGGCGTAGTGAGAATGCCCGCCGCATTCGCCGAAATCCCGGCATCGTGCTTGAACTGATCACGCGTGAGAGAAGCGTCTTCGATGAACGCGACGTCGCCAAGGTGCTGCTTCGCTATATCGACGATCCCGGCATTTTCCAGCAGATCTTGGCACGCATACTCCAGAATCCGGAAACCCTGCGTCTGCAGCGCGACACGATCGAGTTCGCGAGCGGACAAAAATTGCCGGCGCGATACACCACCCGGGAGCTGATCCGGCTTGAAGCGGAGATGGCCCGACGTTCGCTCTGGCTGTCCAAGCGGGAAACGCAAGGTGTCTCCTCGACGGTGCTGGCGGCGACCTTCGCGCGACACGCCCGGCTGTCGGATGAGCAGCGAGCTGCTATCGAGCACGTCGCCGGTTCCGCGCGCATCGCGGCCGTTGTCGGGCGTGCTGGTGCCGGCAAGACCACGATGATGAAGGCGGCACGCGAAGCCTGGGAACTCGGCGGATATCGCGTCGTCGGTGGAGCGCTTGCCGGAAAGGCGGCAGAGGGTCTTTCGAGCGAAGCAGGGATCCAGAGCCGCACGCTGGCATCCTGGGAACTGCGCTGGAAGAAGGACCGCGACACGCTCGATGCCAAAACAGTATTCGTCATGGACGAGGCCGGCATGGTCGCATCAAGGCAGATGGCCGGCTTCGTGGAGGCGGTGGTCAAGTCCGGCGCCAAGCTCGTGCTTATCGGTGATCCCGAGCAGCTCCAGCCGATCGAAGCGGGCGCCGCGTTTCGCGCCATTGCCGATCGTGTCGGTTACGCCGAACTCGAAACCATCTATCGCCAGCGTGATAACTGGATGCGCAAGGCCTCGCTCGATCTGGCGCGTGGCCGCGTCGGCGAAGCGCTCGCTGCCTATCGTTCAGAGGGCAGGGTGCTTGGCTCGGAACTGAAGGCTCAGGCTGTCGAACACCTGATCGCTGACTGGAACCGTGATTACGATCCTGCAAAGTCTATGTTGATGCTGGCGCACCTGCGCCGCGACGTCCGCCTGCTCAATGTCTTGGCGCGTGAAAAGCTTGTCGAGCGCGGCATCCTCAGTGAAGGCCATGGCTTTAGGACTGCAGATGGCGTCCGGCATTTCGACGCCGGTGACCAGATCGTCTTCCTGAAAAACGAAGGTTCGCTTGGCGTCAAGAACGGCATGATCGGCCGTGTCGTCGAGGCAGCGCCGAACCGGATATCCGTCGTGGTCGGCGAGGGTGATAAGCGACGTCAGGTTACAATCGAGCAACGCTTCTACAACAATCTCGATCACGGCTACGCCACGACGATCCATAAGAGCCAGGGTGCGACGGTCGATCGCGTGAAGGTGCTGGCAAGCCTCTCGCTCGATCGCCATCTCACCTATGTCGCGATGACGCGCCACCGCGAGGATCTGGCGCTCTATTATGGCCGGCGTTCCTTCGCCAAGGCAGGCGGTTTGACAGAAATCCTGTCGCGCAGGAATGCGAAAGAGACCACGCTCGATTACGAGCGCGGTGGCCTCTACCGCCCGGCACTCGCGTTTGCCGAAAACCGCGGCCTGCACATTGTCCACGTCGCGCGAAACCTGCTGCGCGACCGGCTCGACTGGACGCTGCGCCAGAGTTCAAAACTTGCCGATCTCACCGCCCGTCTTCGAGCAGCCGGCGAACGGCTTGGCCTGCTGCAAACCCTGAAATCACATACGAACAAGGAGACCCGCCCGATGGTGTCAGGCGTAAAACTGTTCCCCGTACCACTGAGCGATGCCGTTGATCAGAAGGTTGCGGATGATCCCGCTGTGAAGAAGCAATGGGAGGAAGTCTCGACGCGCTTCCGCTATGTGTTCGCCGATCCCGAGACCGCCTTCCGGGCCATGAACTTCGACGCGGTCCTCGCCGACAAACAGGTGGCAATGCAGACACTCGACAAGCTTGCGGTCGAGCCCGCGTCGATCGGACCGCTCAAGGGAAAGACCAGTATTCTCGCCAGCAAGTCTGACCGAGAGGCCCGCCGCGTCGCGGAGGTCAACGCTCCAGCACTGAAACGCGACATCGAAACCTACCTCCGAATCCGCGAGGTCGCCGTACAGCGGATCGAGGCTGAGGAGAAGACGCTACGCCAGCGCGTCTCGATTGATATCCCGGCGCTGTCGCCAGCGGCGCAAAGCGTGTTGGAACGGGTGCGCGACGCGATCGACCGCAACGATCTCCCTGCCGCGATGGCTTGCGCGCTCAGCAATCGCGAAACCAAAGCCGAGATCGACGGTTTTGGCAAGGCGGTGGCCGAGCGATTCGGAGAGCGGACCCTGCTCACCAACACAGCGCACAGGCCTCAAAGTCAGCTCTTCGATAAGCTCTCAGAGGGGCTGGCACCCCAAGAGAAGGAGCGGCTGAAAGAAGCCTGGCCGGTGATGCGGACGGCTCAGCAGCTGTCGGCTCATGAGCGCACGGTTGAAACGCTGAAGCAGGTGGAGGACTTGAAGCTCGCTCAGCGTCAGACACCGGTGATCAAGCAATGAGCGGGCGCGGGGCGATCGTCTTCGTTGCCACTGCCGGGAGCCTCGTGGTGGCTCTTGCGGGGATCGGGCTTATCGGTGGCATCAGGCTGAACCTGACGCCGAGCGAACCACTTGGTATCTGGCGCATCGAGCAGATAAGCAGAGCTCCAAGTGTTGGCGATCTCGTGTTCATCTGCCCTCCGCCCACGCCGCAATTCGAAGAGGCCTGGCAGCGCGGCTATGTTCGGCAAGGACTGTGTACCGGCGGTTTCGCGCCGCTTATCAAGACCATTGCAGCGCTTCCCGGCCAGCGCGTCGCCATTGGCGACACCGTCGCGATCGACGGCACCGTGCTCGACGCGTCTCTCATCCGCGAGAACGACGGACAGGGCCGTTCAATCATCCCCTATTCCGGAGGCATCGTGCCGCCGGGACATCTGTTTCTTCACTCATCCTTTGCGAGCTCCTATGACTCCCGATATTTTGGACCGATCCCGATCTCTGGGCTCCTCGGCCTTGCCACGCCGATCCTCACCTTTGATCCCTGACCGCTTGCGCGGACCGATCCTGATCGGGCTATCGATCGCGGTGGGCGCGGTGGCCTGGAGCGGAAACATCACGACCATCCCGGTCGCAGTGTTCTTTCCATTGCTTTGGGCCAAGTCGCCGTCACGCGTGATCGCGGCTGCCGTCTCAGCGGGCTACTTTCTCGCCGCGTCCCGCGGCTTGCCGCAGGGCGTCGCGAACTTCTACGCCGCCGATCTCTGGCCAGGCCTCATGTTATGGGTGATGGCGTCGTCAAGCTTTACCCTGGTGCACGCCCTCCTCTGGACAAGGCAACCGGGAGGGGTGCGGGCGGTGCGGTATGTGGTGGCCATGGTGCTGATGGCTCTGCCGCCATTCGGCGTCGTCGGCTGGGCGCATCCACTGACGGCGGCTGGCATCCTCTTCCCGGGTTGGGGATGGTGTGGTCTTGGAGCGACCGCGATCCTGTTGGTCGTCATGACCGGTCGACGGTGGCAAATCGCGATCGCAGTCCTACTGGGACTATACGCCTGGTCTGCCACGGACTGGACGCAGCCAAAGGTACCAGACAGCTGGAAAGGGGTCGACCTTGCGCTCGGGCAAAATCTCGGTCGAGACGGCGCCCTCCGTTATCATCGTGACTTGATTGCAACCGTTCTTGCGGAGGGCGAAGAGGCCCGTCTCGTGGTTTTGCCTGAGAGCGCGCTTGGCTTCTGGACACCGACCGTTGCACGAGTCTGGCAGCGTGGTTTGCTGGGATCCGGCATCACCGTGATCGCAGGTGCGGCGGTCATCGCTGCTGCAGGCTACGACAATGTCATGGTGGCCATCTCAGCCACTGAGGCCCGTATTCTTTACCGGGAGCGCATGCCGGTCCCTGTTTCTATGTGGCAGCCGTGGCGGGCCTGGATGGGTAAGGGCGGCGGCGCGCGGGCTTACTTTTTTGCCAATCCGGTCGTTGACGTCTCGGGCATGCGGATCGCACCGCTGATCTGCTACGAGCAGCTCATCCTCTGGCCGATCCTGCAGTCGATGCTTCAATCCCCGGATATCATCGTGGCGACCGGCAATAGCTGGTGGACCTCTGGTACCTCGATCATTGCCATCCAGCAGGCGAGCGCTGTCGCATGGTCGCGGCTGTTCGGCGTTCCGATCGTCATGGCTTTCAATCAGAACAGCTTTCATTCAGATATTCGGGGAATGACAAAATGATTGACGCGGCCCTTATTCAACAATGCGCCGACAGAGCTTTGAAGTCTGAGATCGTCGAGATGTTTATCGATCGGGCAGGGTCGCAGGATCCGCTGGCCATTACCGTGCGTTCTGGAAACCGTATCGTGCTCGTTCCGAAACCCACGACGTCGGACGAGGCCCTCGCACTGATCCGGGACAACCTCGGCCGCAATACCGTGCGTGTTGGTATCACGCAATATCCTGCCGGGCTCGGCATTATCGGGGCGGGGCAGCTAAAGCCCGATCTCGTCGACACCTGTGAAAACATTCGTATGGGTACCGCACTGTTCGCTAGGGTCTATCGGATCGTCACCAAGTGGTATGGTAGCCCAACGGCGAAAGATGTTCTGCCGCAGGTCTTCGATGACGCGATCATCGCCTGGCAGACCGGGTATTTCGAGGGAGTGGCGGTGTTCCGGGCAGAGGATCCGGGTGATGTAAAGCTCACTGAGCCTCAGCCGGTCCGGCGCGATGGCGCCGAGACACAAGCTGGCCTTCTTGAAAGCGGAACCAAACCCGATGCGCCCGCAGACGCTGTGGCACCCGATGCGAACAAGGCAGGGATTCGGATCGATCTGTCTGGGATTGGAGGCAGACCATGATCAGATGTTTCTGCAGATCTGCAAAACGTTTGTTTATCCATCGCTCTAGCGAAAACAATATCAGCCCTTTATAAGGGCGGCAGGGCAGTACGCGCTGCCCGGGGGTGTGGAAACCCCTGCTTAGCGGTTGGTGCCGGCCGGAACGGCGCCAGAATCCTCTGACCATTTGGCCGGGGGCCTGTGACGTATGTCCAGGCATCTCGGTGTTAAAGGTCACAGGACTGTCTAAGCACAGTTTCCAACCCCCGGCTTGGGATCAGGGATTAGCGTTTGCGGGGGCGGACCGCGGGCAAACCTTGGGGTGGAACAGGCATGTCATCAGAGAATGAAACAGTGACGGACACATGCGAACTTCGCCCGGTTGTAGGGCTGACGCGCGGGCTTTCCGCGGCGGACCTTGAAACTTTGACGGTCGACGCGATCCGCACCCATAGGCAACTCGTCGGGAAGGCGGATCAGTTGTTCCAGGCCCTGCCCGACGACTATAAAACTGGAGCGATTGCCGGCGGCGCCCAGCATCTGGTCTACATCGAGGCGATGATCGCAATGCACGCGCAGATGATCGCGCTCAACACGCTGCTCGATATTCTGGGCTATATACCGAAGGTCCCAGTCAACTAAACTTGGTTTTTCAGATGAGTTTTGCGCGGATCGCCAGCGCGAGCAGATGATACATCGTGTGAATCTCGAGACGTTTCCTGGTCTCGTAGAGCTTGCTCTTGACCGAGTTGTATTTGACCCCTTCCAGATCGGCCGCCTCTTCCATGGTCTTGCCGACGGCAATCCATTTAAGGTAAGCGGCTTCCTTCGCATCGAGCCACGCCGGGGACTGTATGGTGGGTGTTAGTGGCAGGAGAGACATGCGGGCATGGAGTTGTCCGACGGCCGCTGCCGCCGCGATGGCGTCGATGTCACGATCGAGGTCAAGCACTGGTTTTTCCGAGGCCAGGGTAAACATCGACATCGATCCGTTGGCTGCCTTCACCGGGATGGTAATGCCGGAACGGATCCCGAAATCGGCGGCATTCGCATAGAACGCACGCTCGGCTTTCGAAAGTCGTTTGCCATCCAAGTCGTAACCCCATGCAAAAGCTTGTTTGACGGACTTGGCGCGTTTCACGACGGGGTCGACGGCCGCGAGTTTCTGCTCAAAATAGATCGACCGCCACTCGGGATGATAGTTCGAGACCGCAAGCGTATGGCCGGGCTGGATGTGAAGGTAAGCATAGCCGCCAAATCCCGCCTCGTCGGCGAGGTGACCAAGGGCTTGCTTGATAATGCTCTCGTCACCCTGGAGTGCGGTGATGTCGGTGAGCTTGTCCAGCCAGTGCTGCATTTTCTTACTCCGTTTTGGTGTTCAGATGGAACAGGTCACGAGAGCTCCTCGATGTTTATTATAGCATGTAATAAAAACAACCTTAGATTGCATAACATACCTTATGGAACTCGCTTCGGCCCGTAGCCGAAGCAGCCTGGTGACAGATCTTCCGATCCAGATTTGGACCCTATCTGCTGATGGCCTTAGGATCCAAAAAGACTTGCAGCAAGGGTGCAGGACACGATCGCGAGCCAACAGGAGGCAGTTCGTTGAAGTATCATCACACGAATATGGCTTCGCGCGCCGATTTGCGCTAATCTGCCGAAACCACCCCAGATTACAGCGGCAAAGCTCGCCAAGCCAAGAAAAATGACAAGCTTCATCAGGAAGTCCGGTGCATTTGGCTGCGGTAGAAGAACAAGCCCAAACACAACGGCTTTGGGGTTGAGCGTCGTCGTTACGAATACACGTCGAGCAGTTACACTGCGATCCAGGCCATCTTCGCTTACTGCGACCCAAAGCTTCATGGCAAGATACATAACCCAAATCGCTGCTGCGGTCTTCAGTACCAAAGCGCTTTCCGGCCATAGACTGATCAGTTCCCCCCCAAGCCACGTGAGGGGCAAGATCATTGTAAGGTAACCGAGCAGTTCAGCAGGAAGCAGTTTTGGAACGAGACAAAAACTGTTACGTGCCGACGCCAACCCCATCAACGTGTTTGTGGGGCCGGGACTTAACAGGAGAATGAAAACCGTTAAGATATACGCGGGGTAGCTCATTGCAGGCTCTCTTGTCAAAATCTTCGGTTACACCAGCTTGTATTCAAGCTGGTGCCATCGGCTTTTCTCAGGTCCAACTATCTGTCTCGTTGGTGTGAGGAATGCTGGACTGGCTTCCCGGACGCGAGCAAGCAATAGCAGCGGCCTTGGCAGCTCGTCGCATCGCTGCCTCGAGCGAGAGTCCTCGATCGAGGGCTGATGCGAGGACGCCTACAAAACAATCACCCGCTGCGGTCGTATCCACCGCATTCACGCGCAGCGCAGGGACCGTAACCCTCTCGCCATTGATAAAAGCTTCGGCCCCCTCTCCCCCCATGGTGCGTAAGACGCCGGTTTCGAGAGCGTCGGACAGGGATCTTGCGGTCGCCTCGCAACCAATCCAACGGGCAAGAGCTTCTGCCTCGTCTTCGTTGACGATTACGATGTCCACGAGCGATAAAAGGTCGCGATCAAGCTGGTGGGCCGGCGCCAGGTTGAGGATCGATTTTGCGGAATGATTGGAAACCCGTCTGATGAGATTTTCGATCTGAAGAGCGTCGTTCTCCATCTGCAGCAGGACGTAACTTGCGTTATTAAGCAACTCATCTTCAACGCCATCGGACTGGGCCGCCAGGTTGGCGCCTGCAGCAACTGCAATCATATTGCGCCCATCGGCATCGATCATAATTGCGGCAGAGCCGGTGGGCTTTTCTGATCGGGCCACACGGCTGATATCGACTTCGCGTTCCAAATTCTGAAGGGCGATCGGGGCCATCGCGTCGTTACCCACCGCCCCGATCATGACGACATCTGCGCCATCCCGTGCAGCTGCAAGAGCTTGGTTGGCTCCCTTCCCTCCAGCCTCCGTTCGGGATCCAAGGGCTAAGACCGTCTGACCTGCTTGAGGCATCTCGTCTACTAGGTAAATGAGATCAGCATTAATGGACCCAAACGTGACGATCATAGCTAAACCCCTATTAACTGATGGCGGGCAGTGTTAGCCACCACCGCGCACATTACGGTATCGGAATTGATTTATCTTTTAGAATCCATTTCTAATTATCTCAAGGGTAAAGAAGGCCACTGAACAGTTCGGTCTAACGAAGTCGCCGAGATCGCCAGCGAGAGGTTCTGGAAGCCTATTCCAAATTGGAAACAAAGATTGTAGGCTTGCTTAAAAGGAGATTATGTTTGACCGTTGCAGCCGTATCACGATGCCTAACGCTCTTAGAGGTTTTAGCTGGGGAAGCAGGATCAATCGAGTTATCCGACCTTGCCGGACGACTTGATATGCCAGCGAGCGCAGTCCATCGCCTTTTGACGACGCTGATTAGCCACGGTTGGGTTACTCAGGACGCTGCAAGCCAAAACTACGCCCTCTCTCTTCGGTTGAGCGCCTTGGCGTTCCGAAATCTCGACGCCCGTAACGTTCCGGACGTGGTCCAATCTGTCCTGAACAGGCTGGCTGCGGAAACGCAGGAATATTGCCGTCTAGCGATTCTGGAAGGCCAGGATTTGGTATGGGTAGCGCGTGCTCAAGGTGCGATAACCGGGCTTCGATATGATCCGGATATGGGACAAGAGATCGTTCTTCACGCGACGGCAAATGGCAAGGCATGGCTTTCGACTCTGCCTGAAGAACGCGCGCTGGAGATCGTCTATTCTCGCGGGTTTACCGCCAAACGGAAACTCGGTCCTAACTCCGCTCGGTCAATCGATGAACTCAGAGTGCGACTAAATGAAACCAGAGAGCGGGGTTTCGCAACCTCTGTCGAGGAAGGCGAGGCCGGTACCGCAGCAGTCGCAGTCCCCTTTCGAACGAGTTCTGACGCCGAAGCGCCGGTTGCCGGAACGATATCCGTTGCGGGACCACTGATGCGCATTACCGAAGATCGTTGGCCCGACTTGGTGAGTGCGCTCAAAAAGGCTGCGGGCGAGCTCAGCGATATCTGGCCTTTGCGCGTTCGTCAGCGAACCATGACGCCGCTGATCGTAACAACCGGCGCAGTCCGGTAGCATCGTTGCCGAGTACGCCAGCAAGATGAGAGACGCTGAACCTGGCAATGGCTGCCTACGGCATTTGCGATTTTCATGATCTGTCATCGCGCCTGCGATCCTGCGAGCCTTTCCGCCAAAGAAGCGGGTTCTCAACTTTGCTAGTGGCCCAAGCTAATCGGACAAATGCTCACCGATTGAGTTCGCTCTCTTTAGACTTCGCCATCCCCCCGCGCCTGTTGCCCCGACAGGCACCAACCAATTTTCCGCTGGATTTGAAAGGCACTTTCGTTTTAGAAATCATTTCCAATTCAATTTGCAAGTGGAGAGGGTTTGCGATGAGCGTAACAAGGTGGGAGGACGACGCCACGCTTTGGCATGGGCCAAACTATGGGTCGGAGACTTTGAAGTACCATCCAGACGTCAAATCGGCAGCGGTGGCAGGTCGGATCATTACGTGTGTCGAGATTGTCGACTGGAGTGGTACAGGTACAAAGGACATGCTGATTTCAGCATGGGACGCCTGCTACGATGGTCGTGTTTTTCTGCGCCGCCAGGTTGGTACCAATTCTGATGGCACACCAATTTTGGGCGAAGAAGAGCTGGTGGAAGGGGTCCGCGGTTACGTGACGGCGGTTAAGGATGGAGATCTCTTCCATCTCGTCTCCGCTTCACGGCTGCGCAAACAGATTTATGTGTTTCCCAACATCGGGAGAAAAGGCGCGCCGGAATTCGGCGAGCCCGTGCGCCTCGATCTCGACGCAGACTGGGTCAAGGGTAACGAATATTTCCATATGGCCCGGTTCCACGATATCGACGGCGACGGGGTCGCAGAACTTCTCGTCGGAAGCGACTACTGGAACGACTATTGGCCGAACGGTCTGGAATGGAACGACGAAGGTTATCGCGGCTATGACGACGCGGGCCGTTGGCTCGGCGGTCCGCTGCGTGGCTTCCTGTACGCATTCAAGAACTCAGGTACCCTCGCAGCCCCTGTGCTCGAAAAGGGTCATGCCCTCGTCGCCGGCGAAACCCCGCTTGAAGTTTATGGGCAGCTGGCGCCTGCTTTCGGCACGTTTGGAACTCGTCAGCAACACGTCGTTGCCGGCGAGTTCTGGAATATCCTGCATATTGCTCGGCAGCGCGAAGATGGAACCTTCGAGCCAACCAGTCTGGTGCGCAGTGTCGACGACACAGTGCTGGAACTCGAACACTGCATCCATCTTCCCTGCGTCGTCGATTGGGATGGCGACGGTCGCGAGGATATCCTTTATGGCGCCGAAGACGGCTATATCAGCTTTCTCAAGAACGTCGGCGATGGTGAGGATGGCCTCCCACGTTTTGAGCAACGCGGCCGCATCGAGACCACCAAGCCGTTGATCCACGCAGGTATCCTGCCAAGCCCGACAGCTTATGACTTCAGTGGCGATGGACACTACGATCTGGTCGTTGGTAACAGCACAGGCGAGCTTCTCTTTTACCAAAGCCGAGAGGAAGCCGGCACCATCTTTCTCGAAAAGGAAGTCATGCTGAAGGGTGGCGACACGCCGATCCGGATTGCAGCTGGCTTGACGGGGTCAATCCAGGGACCGTCGGAAAAAATGTTTGGCTATTCCTGCCCGACGCTTGCCGACTGGACCGGCAATGGCAGCATTGACATTTTGGTCAGCGACGTCACGGGCCGTCATCGGCTGTTCCGCAACACCGGTGAAAAGGTCCTGCCGCCACGCTTCGGTGAGGAGGAGTTTCTAACCTTCAACGGCAAGCCCTTGAAGACAGTCTGGCGGGTTCGACCGGCGGTCGTTGATTGGCTTAACGACAGCGACCTTCATTACATCGCCTTGGATGAGGACGGGGTGCTCAGTGACTGGAAGAAGGCGTCCGACACGGAACTTGTCGATAAACGCTTCCTCCGTTGGGAAGATGGCGAAGCAATGCGCTTTACGGTTGATGTCGGCGGAGGTCGCGGTCGCGTGAAGCTATGCTTCTGTGATTGGGAGGGCTCAGGTCGTACCGATCTGATTTTTGGGACCCATGCTCGCGCCTGCGTGCCGCCAGACCCAAAGACCGGCGCACCACGCAACACGACAAAGCAGGCAGGCTTGTTCTACTCCCGCAATGTCGGCACACCGGACGAGCCACGGTTTGCGTTGCCGATTCCAATCAAGCACCGTAACGAGACCATTCAGATGGCTATGCACGTGGCTTCCCCAGAAGTTGTCGATTGGGCTGGCCGTGGAAGCCTCGATATCGTCGTTGGGATCGAGGACGGCAGCATTGTCTGGCTGAAACGCGAGGAATTGTCGTGGTGAGCGGCGTCATCATTCGGGGTACGACAAAGCTGATTGGCATAATCGGCGATCCTATCGCCCAGGCTAAGTCGCCAGCTGCGGTCAATCCTCTTTTTGCGGCACGCGGTGCGGATATCGTGTCTGTTCCGCTCCACGTCCCCGCGAGAGACCTGGCTACGATATGGGCTGGGCTTAGGGCAATGCCGAACCTTGTCGGTTTCGGCATCACGCTACCTCATAAACAAACTGCGATCGATCTTTGCGACAGTCTCGATCCGGTGGCTGCCCGGGTCGGAGCCGTCAATTTCGTTCGGCGAGAACGCGACGGCAGTTTTCGAGGCTATCAATTCGACGGCAAGGGTTTTGTCCGCGGGCTTCAAACGAAAGGAATAGCGATTAACGGGCGCGACGCTCTCATCGTTGGCGCCGGCGGCGCTTCGGTCGCCATAGCCTTCGCGCTCATTGAAGCAGGTGCCAAGGGTATCACGGTGTCAAATCGAACAATTGAGAAAGCCAAGGCCCTGGCGGACTCGGTGAATGCTGCCTTCGGGAGAAACGTTGCAAGAGCAGGTAACGCTGAACCCGAAACAGGCCAGCTCGTCGTCAATGCCACATCACTCGGTCTTAACGAGACGGACGCCCTGCCGATTAATCCAGACCTCCTGCAGCCTGGCATGACATTAGCTGAAGTCATTGCTCAGCCGGAGACGACCAGGCTTCTCGCGCTTGCTGCCGAAAAGGGTGTGGAGACCCATTCCGGGATGCATATGATTACTGGCCAGGCCGACCTTACCGTTGACCATATTTGCGAGCTTTGGTCATAGCTGTCTAAACGACATATGATCGGCATGTCTGACCCGTCAGCATGCCGAACGGTAACCATCGAAGATCATATAGCTGACGCATACCCTCTCCGCGCACCGTCCTCGAAACCAAGATTCCGGATCAACACCTAGCTTCAGAGAGTGACCTACCCTAACGAACGTCGCTGCGTGCCGGCAGATCATCTCTAACCGCGCGAGACGGTGACGGGCAAGCCCGTCGTGGCTGCCTCATGAATAGACAGAGTTGCAACAAGGGTACGAAGTCCGTCCTCACCATCGATCAGTGGCGATTCCTCGCGTCGGATGACGCGACAAAAATGCTCAAGTTGCGCAATGTAAGCCTCGTTCTGTTGAGTAACCCGCGATTCACGCGAGATTGGCGATAGCCAGCCCGGCTTTGCCTGATTGACGTAGCGCCAGATCAATAGGTCTGGAAATTCGAGCGAGCCCCCCGATCCTAGGAAACGGAAAGCGTTTTCCCGTCCTTGGTAGATCAGTGGGTTCTCTCCGGTCGCCGAATCCCACGACCAGGGTGCGGGAGAGGCATCCGAGGCAGTGATAGTCCCAATCGCACCCCCGTCGAATTTGAGCATCGCAACCACGGTATCCTCGACCGAATTTCCGCGTCCCTTGTTGCTGACGATCGCGGAGACTGTTTCAATCTCGCCGCAGAGATGTCTTAGAAGGTCAATCTCATGAATGAGGTTGATCAACACGGGGCCGGCACCCTTTTCTTTCCGCCAGGACACGTCGAAGTATTCGTCCGGCTTTTTGACGGCCCAGAGAACGTTTACCGCAAGCAATCGCCCAATGTAGCCCTCGCTCAGAAGCCGTCGCGCCTCTTTTACCGCCGAGTTGTGGCGGCGATGATGCCCAACCAGGATCGGGGTATTATTTCGCTTGGCGAGGTCAACAAGCCTCTGTGCGTCAGAAACGGTGTCCGCTATTGGCTTTTCGATCAAAACCGCGACACCGCGCTCTAGCGCACGTCCAGCTGTCTCGAGATGCAGTTGCGTAGGCGTTGCAATGATGACGCCGTCTGGTTGGACGCGATCCAGCAGGTCCTCAACGTTAGCGAAGCTTGGGACACCGAGTTCAGCCCCGACTTTCGAGGCCACTGGACCCGGATCGCTTATACCGACCAGTTCGCAGCCTGCGTGAGAGGCACAGTATTTTGCATGACGATACCCAATCCAACCAACCCCGATAACAGCAATCCGGGGTTTAGCGATGCGATTGTTCACGTTCAAATTCCTCCCAACATGGCTTGTAGATAGTCGCGGAATGCTTTCGAGACCCGGTGATCACTGAATGGCTGAGACAGTGATCTCGGTTACGTTCCCAAGTCGCCAGTCAGAGCGTTTCGGATCACTTTTGGACAGGAAGGCGACTGATCAGTCCAAAGGCTTGATTTCACCAGACCTATGGCGGTTACGAGCCCGGCTTCCGGACAATGCCGGAGATGCACGCAAGGACTGTTTGCTGATAGTCTTCCCTTGAATTATGACCGGTAGGCGAAGCGCAAAAACAAGACACTTGGCCCGCATTTGTAATTGTCAGGAAATCCCGCTGCAGGACCTGCAAGGCGCTGACCCTGCAATTTACGAGGATCTAAAAGACGGCGGGCTGAAACCCGCCGTCGTCGATCGCACCCGTTGAAGGGTAGCCGGATCTCACTTGGCCTCGTCGCGCCACAGTGCGAGCTGGGCGTCTTGCCACTCTGATGTCTTGAAGTCTTCGTCGATCTCAAGATAATTGCGCGCTGCGGGAGTCCACTGCGGCCAAGCAGGAACCCCTGGTGCTGTAGGTTTTCCGGTCTTCACGAAATTAACCCACAGTGCGTGCATTGCTGTGGCACGCGCCTGGATCGCTGCATCGGGGACAATGTAACGCGCCCTCAAAGCCTCGACATTATCGAAAACGTAGGACATTTCCGCCCCGTGAAAAGCAAAGCCGGCGTTCTTGCCGCTGGGGGGTGCCCAAGTCCAGTAGTAGGCATAAGTCGATCCGCCCGCCGACGAATGGCCGTCGGCAATCATCCAGCTCGGTGCACCAAAAAGGCGGGTGGCTCCAAATCGCCGCTTCCATTGCTCTTCTGTCAGGCCAGGGTGAAAAGCCTTAAATCTTTCAAAGACCGGTCCCGAAGCGTCTTTCCCCAGCCCAGCAATCTCGTCGCGATTCCATCCGATGAGCAGCGACACGTTTTTGTTGACGCCTGACGCAATTGTCTGGCGGGGTCTTGCGGCTAGCAAATCCCCATCGACGAAAGGGGCATTCTGGAAACCTGGCACTTTGTCGACGAAATTCTCCACCGGTGCAGTCAGGATATCACGCCCCTGAATGCCTCTCTTCGCAAAGGCGGCCGCCACGACGTCGGCCGAAGCATACACTTCGTCTTTTGTAAGGACTGTGCCATCCCCGCCGCTTTGCGAAATGACCCCTCGATACAGTCCGGCAGTGGCCGGAGCGCCAAGCATAGCGCATACGTCGTATCCGCCTGCCGATTGACCTCCAATCGTTACGTGATCCGGGTCTCCGCCGAACGCGCTGATGTTTGCGCGCAACCATTGGAGGGCGGCGATCTGGTCCCAGACTGCATTGTTGCCGCTTCCTGCGTATTCCGGGCCAATCAGCTTGCCCAGTTCAAGGAAGCCGAGGATGCCAACACGATAGCCGACGGTGACGAAAACTACGCCATCGCGGGCAAAACTAGCGCCATCGACCCGATCCTCTAGTTGCCAACCAGAAGAATTACCGCCGCCATGAAAGAAAACATAGATGGGATGCGGCCCGGCTGTCGATGGTGCGGTGATGCTGAGTGTGAGGCAATCCTCGCTGACCTTGGTATCCGCTGGCGCATTACTATTTATCGCGTCCTGCAGCGCCTGGATCGGGGCCGCTGGGTTCTCAATAGCTTTGCGCGTTCCGCGCCATCCGGGATGCTGTGCGGGCCGCTTGAAACGAAGCGTGCCGATCGGCGGGGCCGCGTAAGGGATCCCTCGGAAATAGCGAATTCCATTCGCGGCGGCGACCCCTTCGAGCACGCCTTCCCGAACAGTGGCGAAGGTTGACGTGCCCTCAGGCACGGGTTCGACACTTTCCCTATAGCCGCCGGGATAATCGGTCTGTCCAGCCTGTGCCATTGCTTTGTGGACGATACCAGTGAAAAGGCCAGCCGCTGCCAGGCCCTTCATGAGTTCGCGTCGCTTGTACATCATTCCTCCTATGGTGCATTCACGAAAGAGAAGTTCGGTTCAGCCGTCGAACAGGTGGCAACGCCCTCAGGGCGTCAGCACGTCGTTCCAAAGCATCAAGTTCGCTGCAAGTAGGTCACTCCCGAGTCAATGATGGAACGGCGTTCCGTTAATGTAAACTGTTTTTTCAAGGACAGCGGGGAAGCGCGCTGCCTAATCCCACACGCAATGAAAATGAAGCGAGTATCGACCAGACCCCCGGTAAGGGCGCCAGACTGCAACCTACACAACCTGCCTCAAATTCTTTCCAGGTTTATCGATTAGCCGCAGCCAAGATGACTGTGGCGCTCTCTCGAGATAACCCAAGTTCAGGCTCGAATGTCTTTTCCCTGATTTTGCAGTCTTAGGCCCTGCTCCTGCCACCGAAGCAGACCGACCTGGCCAGTTAGCGACAGCGTGACGACGGCATGATGCAAGTTTTGGCCAATAAAACCGAGGTTTGTCGGGTAGATCTCCGGCATCCACACTTGGTCGAGCAACTCGCCACGCGGTGAGACCACTGTTATGCATCCGGATACTAACGTTGATATGCAGATGTTGCCGGAAGCCGTGACCTTCAGGCTGTCAAAGCGCTGGAACCCGCCAACGCCAATTACAAGCTCACCGCCATTTTGGCTTGGAAAAGGCTCCTTATGGAGGCTTCCTGGCTCAGCGATGGCGTAACTCCACAATCGTGCCGTCTCCATCTCTGCGACGTAGAGGGTCTTTAAATCTGGCGACAGACCAATTCCATTTGGTGTGAGAAGTGGGAATGCCACCTTCTTGATCAGACTGCCATCGGCTTTTCCGTAATAGACACCACCGTGGTCGCGCTGAAACTCCCGGACCCTACCCGTGTCAGTGAAATAAAAGCCACCCTGATCATCGAAAACGATATCATTAGGTCCGTTAAGTTGTCGGCCGTCGCACCGGTCATATAAGATTTTGACCTCACCCGTATCGACGTCCACCCTCTGGATCTTTCCACCGCTATAATCTGGAGGCAGCCCAACGGGCCGCAACCATCCACCCTCCTCGGCCCAAGAGAAGCCACCGTTGTTGCAAACGTAGAGCGCTCCATCCGGCCCTAACGCCATCCCGTTCGGGCCACCGCCGGTCTGGGCCAGTACTTCGTGTTTTCCCCCTCCGCTGATCCTAACGATGCGACCGGCCCCGATCTCGACAACGGCAATCGAACCGTCCGGAAGTTCGACCGGTCCTTCCGGAAAGCCGAGTCCCGTTGCAATTATCTCAATGTCGGTTTTCGTCATTTATCGCACCGATCATGAACGAAGTCGGCATGCGACTTAACTAGTCATTTCAACATCCTCAGGTGCTCCACCTCTTTCGGCAGATCGGTATCCGGCCTCAAGCACGGCGAGCGCGCGCTCCGCTTCTAGCAGACCTGCAACGGGACGAGTTCCGCTGGCTAGATCCGCCCAGCTCCGACGCAGGAAGACTGGGTAATATTCGTCGGTGTTGTACTCGATATCCACGGCAAACGCCTTCCCTTGTTCGGGCGACTTGGCGTAGAATTGATCGGCATACCCTCGAATATAGCGTTCACGATGAGAGAGCGAAAACGCAAAGTCTCGTTGATCATCGGCGGTCGAGGGGTACAAGTAGCCAGTCTCGATGACCCCTATTTGTCCCGCGGCAGTTTGGCAGGTGAACACTGCCTGTTCGTCGACAGTTACGTCAGGTCGGTAGATCCGAACCTCGCCTGCGACACGGATGATGGGGCTTTGCGTGAGTGTCGAGATCAAGTCGATGAAGTGAATGCCAACATTGAGCATCGATCCCCCCCCAGCGTGGTGCTTGTCGAGCATCCAAGCGCATCCATTCCGCTCGTAACGGGCAACCGACCCGACGATGAACCTGAAGGACAAATGTTGAAAGCCGTCCGGCGTTAACCCTGCGGCCGGTGATAAACGATCGGCCAATTCACTTACGCGTTGAATAAAAGGCACACTCACGTAAACGCCGCGTTGTTCGGCCAAAGTGCGTATACGACGAACCTCCTCCAAGTTAAGCCCGCATGGCTTTTCAATCAAAAACGGCGTACCCTTAACGATCAGTTGCTCAGCAAGTTCGGCCATGTCGGAGTGCCGGCTCAATACCAGCGCGAAGTCAAAATCTGCGTTCAGAAGCTCTTCATTGGAGCCGTAGAGTTTACAATTGAGCAGATTTGAAAAACGAGAGCCTGCAAACGCAGCGCTGTCTGATATTCCAACGACCTCGATTCCCGGATCTTTTAGCGCAGGGATGTAAAGTGGAAAGTGCCAATGGCTGACGTCGAAAACTGCGATCTTCATCCCAACTCCGTTTATTGCGGGTTCATCAAGCAAGGAGCCGGTGGCGGAAGTGTTGGCCAGCCGGACGCGGACTGACGTGTTGACCGCCGTCAAGCGGCTCCTTGTGAAACGCCCTCCACAATGCTATTGGAATAGCATTCCGACAAACCGAATATCGTGGTACCATGCGCCTTGTCAAATCTCTTCTAGACCGCTGCTTCGACGTCATTACGCTGTTGAGCGAGAACGCGAGTGGGCTCTCGCTTGGCGAGATCAGCCGTCGGCTGGATGTCCCAAAGAGCGCGGCGCATCGCCTACTCAATAGCCTATGTGACTTGGGCTGGGCGGAACAGGACCCCGAAAATGGGTTCTACCGACTTTCGTTGCGTCTCGCCGTGATGGGTCAGCGCCTACTGGCCGGAACACGCATTCCAGACATCTGCCAACCGATCCTAGACAGATTGGCAAGCAATACTAAGGGACTGGGCAGGATTGCGATCCTGGATCCTGATGGCTTGACGTGGATTTCCCACTCACAAGGGATGCGATCTGGCTTGATCTACCAGCCGGAACTCGTTGCAAAAGTCCCGTTGCATACGACTGCGAACGGAAAAGCCTGGCTCGCGACCCTGGATCGGGAGGAGGCGTTGGCAAGGGCAGTAGCGAGTGGACTGGGCCGCACAGATTTGGGGGGGCCGCGGGTTATCACTTCTAAGGCGACGTTTTCTGCAGCCTTGGATGAGACTGAAGAACGGGGATGGGCAACTGCAATCGAGGAAGCAGAAGCGGGTGTCGCTGCTGTTGCCGCTGTCATTCGCGTGGGCACGCAGCTTGTTGGAACGGTGAGCATCGCAGGACCGATCCACCACTTTTCGCCGCTTGTCCTTCCGCAATTGGCGGAACAGGTGAAGGCGACTGCGCAGGAACTCTCCGAACTTTGGCCCTATCGGATCGCATCGCCTACGCTGCAAACCGGCCTTTCGAAATCTTCGCAAGTTGTTGGTAACATTATCTAAAAATTTTTTCTAGTTTCTGGTGTCGCGGAGCAACACCAAGGCCTGTTGACACCCGCCTTTCTTAGTGGAATAACGTTCCGATAGCGATCGGGGAGATCGCGGTGGGTTGAGTGGCCGCGTCGGTGGCCGGTAGGAGGAAAATAGTTGGCCAATGTTGAGCTGAAGTCCGTTCGCAAAGCCTACGGCGCCGTAAGCGTCCTTCATGGTGTGTCTGTCGATATCCAGGAAGGGGAATTTGTAACCCTCGTCGGACCCTCGGGTTGTGGAAAATCGACCCTATTGCGGATGATCGCGGGCCTGGAAAATATTACTGGCGGCGAAATCCAGATCGGGGGTCGCACCGTCAACGACATCCCGCCGAAGGCTAGGGATATCGCCATGGTCTTCCAAAGTTACGCCCTCTATCCGCATATGACAGTTGCGGAAAATATGGGATTTTCGCTGAAGCTCAAAAAGGCTCCGCGCGAAGAACGAGAGACCCGCGTTCAACGCGCTGCAGAGATCCTCAGTCTCACGAAGCTTCTTGATCGCTACCCTCGCGAACTCTCGGGCGGCCAGCGCCAGCGCGTGGCGATGGGTCGCGCAATTGTCCGCAATCCGCAAGTTTTCCTATTCGACGAGCCGCTTTCTAACCTTGACGCAAAATTGCGAGTGCAAATGCGTGCCGAGATTAAGGAATTGCATCAGCGGCTTAAAACCACGACCGTGTATGTTACCCACGATCAGGTCGAGGCGATGACAATGGCCGATAAGATCGTCGTCATGCACGACGGTTATGTTGAGCAAGTCGGTGCGCCGCTTGAACTGTATGATTACCCTGCCAACGTATTTGTAGCTGGATTTATCGGATCTCCATCGATGAACTTCCTCAACGGCCGAGTAGAGGAAGGCCGGTTCGTTCTCGAGGACGGACACAGGCTTCCTCTGCCTGCGGGCGTCGCCGATACGTCGGAAAAGGTGATCTACGGCGTGCGTCCTGAGCATCTCGCGATCAGTGACGAGGGGCTGCCTCTCACCGTGACAGTCGTCGAACCGACCGGCTCCGAGACCCAGATCATCGCTCGGCATGGCACGCAAACCATCGTCTGCATATTCCGAGATCGCGTTCTTCCGAAAGTTGGAGAGACCATCACCGTGGCTCCGGATCTTTCACGCGTTCACCTCTTCAGCGAGAGCACTGGCAGGCGCTTGTCTTAACGACGCGCCGCCGCCTCCCACTCTTCCTGATACGGACACAGGGGAATAATCGAATGTCGATACCACCGCTGCAAGTCAGCACCAATCAAGGCGCGGCGCACCTGGCGAGCGACGTCGTGGACGCCACTGACAACCCGAACCGCTTTAGCTGGTCTCCCTTTCTCTGGTTTACACCCGCGATCCTGATCCTTTTTCTTGTCACGCTCTATCCGACAATCTTTGTGATCTGGTTGAGCTTCCAGAAAACGAAATACTATGAGCTCGTCGGCTTTACCGGTCTCGCAAATTACGTCGAAGTGCTGCGCTCATCCGAGTTCTGGGACACGACGATAATTTCTCTGACCTACGTTGGAGGGTCGCTGGCCGGCGCGATAGTCCTTGGCATGGCCTCGGCACTGGTTTTGAACCGCGCGGGCGTCACTGGCTCTACGCTGCGGGTGTTCATTCTTTTCCCTTGGACGCTGTCCATGTCTGTCGTTGGCAGCATCTGGCTCTGGCTCCTCAACCCCTCGTTTGGGCCGGTTCCCTACGTGATCCAGAAGCTGGGTATCGATCCCGGCCTGATGCTAGGGGATCCAGGCATGGCATTGCCCCTCATCATCATCGTCACGGCTTGGTGGTCATTTCCCTATGTCATGGTGATGGCGACAGCAGCCATGCAGTCCATTCCGAAGGAACTCTACGAAGCTGTAGAGATTGATGGAGGCGGCGCGTTCGTGAAGTTCCGTTACGTCACACTCACGGAGATCCTCCCCACCTTGGGAAGCACCGCGCTTACGCTTTCGATCATGTACCTGACCTTGATGACGCTGATCATTGTCATGACTGGCGGTGGACCACTGGGGTCGACCACCACACTTAGTTTCGAAGCTTTCCGTGGAACCGTTCAGGCGGTCAATATTGGGCCAACTGCAGTTGTTTCGATTGTCGTCCTTATCATCAATGTCGCCCTTGGTGCTCTTTACAGCCGGCTGACCGGCCGCGCTACCGGATAGGATCAGATATGAGTAACGCTCTCTCGAACCGATCGAACGGTCAAATACCCGCGATCCTGGGGTCTCTGCTTGTTGCGATTATCGTTCTCGGGCCAGTGCTTTGGGCCTTTGCGACATCTTTTAAGACGGAAGTGGAAGCGGTTGTCATTCCGCCTACTATTTGGCCGACGGCGCCAACCTTGGAAAATTACACAAAGGTCTTCCAGGATCCTTCTTTCCTCAACGACCTTTGGAACTCCGTTGCCTACTCCGTTGGCGCCGTGATCATAGCTCTCCTCGTTGGAATTCCAGGAGGATACGCCGCAGCCCGCTTTTCTTTCAAAGGCAAACGGACGTTGATGCTCGTTATTCTCGGGACCTCTATGGTGCCGGGCGTGGCGTTGCTGGTTCCCACCTACTATCTGCTGGAAAAGGTTGGGTTGCTGAACAGCGGAATCGTGGTGACGATCATCCTTTCAGCGCGAATTATCCCGCAAACGGTCTGGTTCATCGCCAACTTTGTTGAAGCCGTTCCAGTCGAGATCGAAGACTCCGCTATGATCGATGGCGCGTCTCGTTTCCAAATCATTTGGGAGCTGATCTTACCGCTCATTCGTCCTGGCCTCGCAGCTGTCGCGACAATAGGTATCGTGACCACCTGGAACGACTATATCACGGTGGCGGTCTTTGCGCCCGAGGTCGCAAAACGGACCTTGCAGGTCGCCCTCGTCAACCAGGTCTTCGACGCTGTCGGTATTTCCTGGTCTTACATGTTGGCCTTCGTGATGGTCGCATCATCACCGGTGATCTTCATGTTTGGCTTCGTCCAAAAGTGGTTCATCTCGGGCCTGACGGCCGGCGCTGTAAAAGGCTGATGACCTACAGAAACATCCACACACCATGTTCAACCTGGGAGGAAGACGTATGCATACCATTTTAAAACGGAAACTCATAAAATCATCCGCAGCGCTGGCGATCGGGACCGCCATCTTTGCTTTCGTTACACCACAAGCCTTCGCCGAAAGCACGAAGATCGTCTACCAGACGTACCTGGATCCGAACAATTCGAAAGACCCACGTTCGGCTGCCCAGACCAAAATGATTGACGCGTTTCAGTCGAAGAACCCTGACATCAAGATCGAGGTGCTTGTCGATTCAACCGGAGCCACTGCATCCCGTGCGATCAAGTCGGGCAGCCAGACACCTGACGTGATCCGCGTAACCGGACAGGGCGTCGCAGAATTTGCCGCCACTGGAAATCTTCTTCAACTCGACGATTTGGTGAAGAAGGATGGCATTCCCGAGGACGACTTTCTCCTACCCCTTTCGAACGCACGACTGGGGGGAAAGCTGTTCGTAATCCCTCAAGATTTTCGTATTCCGATCCTCTTCTATCGCAAGAGCATGTTTGAGAAAGCCGGCGTCAAGCCGCCGACGACATGGGATGAAGTCTGTGCGATGGGCGCCAAGTTCGGGCAATCGGACGTCATCCCATTTGCCGTTCCACTGGGAGCCACCGGCGGCCTTGGTGGCGCTCAGGCTCTTGGAGAATTTCTCTTGAGCACGATGCTGCCTGAACAGGGTGGTCAATACTTCACCTCTGAAGGCAAGATCGCGTTCTCAAAGGAGTCGTTCATCAAGGCGGCAGAGACGATCAAAGGCTTTTACACGACGTGTAAAGTGACGCCACTACGCAGCGCACAGATGGGCTTCAATGAATTACATGACGCGCTGCGGTCCGGTGGTGCAGCGTCAGCCGTGTTCGGACTCTACCGCTACAAGACGGTTCAGAGCCAACTCGGTGGTGATGATCTTGCCTGGGCTCCGGCGCCTGCTTATTCGGCAAACGATAAACAGACGGTCTACAGCTATAATATTGGGATCAACAAGAAATCCGCCGATCAAGAAGCTGCCTGGACCTTCGTAAAATACATGGTGTCCCCGGAGGCACAGGCTCTTGCAGCCGAGGGTGGGGAAGTCGTATCGCGTAAGTCAGCGTACAGCGCGCCATACTTTCAAAGTGAAGCCGGTAAAGACCAGAAGAAATGGTCTGAACTGGTCATCCAGCGCGGTCAGACTATGACTTACACCCCCATCATCACAAACTATCACACCATCCTGGGCGAAGCTTTCCAAAGAATGGTCCTGAAGGACGGATCGCCGGCAGATGCTTACGACGAACTGATCAAACGATATGACGCAGCACTCGCAAAGGCGCAGTAGCTAGCCTCCTTGAAACGAGAGTGGATGGCGGGTCACCGCCATCCAGCTCCCAACCGACAACGCAATCCACGGTCGCCGTCGGAACCTCGATGCTGATTTTTGTGTTTTGGGCGGCCTCAGTCTCGCTCAACGGCGGCTGAAATGCCGATTGGTACTGCTGTGCCATACGCTCTCACATGTCGTGCGCAAACCCTGGTCCAGGGAAATTACATTCAGACTGATGAAAGGCATCCGCCATGAGATATCGATATCTTGGAAGAACCGGAGTTCAGGTCAGCGAGTACATGCTGGGCACGATGAGCTACGGAGCTGATGGAAATACTGACGAGAAGGAATGCATCCAGATTTTGCACAGCGCGCTCGATCGAGGCATCAACTTTATCGACACGGCTGACACTTATTCCCATGGTGAATCCGAAGAGATCGTCGGCAAAGCGATTGCCGGTCGTCGAGACAAAGTGGTGCTTGCGACCAAGTTTCGTTTGACGGCTGGTGAAGGACGCAACGAACAAGGCGCGTCACGCTACTGGATCATGAAACAGGTCGAGAACAGCCTGCGGAGGTTGAACACCGATCATATCGATCTTTACCAGATGCACCGGCCCGACCTTCAGACCGATCTTGAAGAAACACTCGGTGCTCTCAACGATCTCGTGGCCCAGGGCAAGGTTCGCTATATCGGCTGTTCGACGATGCCCAGCTGGTATCTTGCAGAGACGCAGTCCGTAAGTCGTTTAAACAAGACAGCGCGGTTTATCAACGAAAGCTCGCCCTACTCGATTTTTCAACGAGCCGTGGAGAGAGAGACCCTCCCCGCCGTTCAACACTACGGCATGGGGTTCACCGCCTGGAGCCCGATGAATGGCGGCTGGTTGACCGGAAAGTACAAGGCCGACGTCTCGGTACCAGCGGGATCCAGAGCCGAGCGAGTCCAGGGACAGTGGGGACAGCATTACCCAATCCTACAAACTCGCTTCGATATGCAGCGGGAGGGGAACCGGCGCAAACTGGAACTGCTTCCAAAACTTGAGAGCATTGCGACAGAGGCCGGCGTGTCTCTGATGCACATGGCTCAAGCGTTCCCACTGGCGCACGCCGCTGTGACATCTGTGATCCTTGGCCCCCGCACGCTCGAGCAGTTCAAGAGCATGGAAGCGGGATTTGAGACAGTCCTTCAGTCCGCAACGCTCGACCAGATTGATGCGCTTGTTCCGCCAGGATCGCTCATCGAAGAAGCCGACCGTGGTTATGTTTCTCCGTGGCTAGCGCCAGAGGTTCGTCGTTATCTGGGGAAGGCTGCCTGACGAAACGCCGAATGCGATCGGGCTTTGGTGGCAGATAAGCCGTCTGTCTGCCAATCGACCACGCGCCCTGACGCCGTTCCCGCGACCTAGCATGGTCACAACCATCATTTTCAAACCAAGAGGGGCCGATGACGAACATTGTCTTCAACCACGCCACAGTGCGGGAGAGAGCAGATATGTTGACCTATCTTCGTCTCTGCTCGGAGCGAGGGCTCAAAGCCGTTTCCATATGGGGAGACGAGATCGCCAAGGTTGGCGAAAACGACGCTCTTTCTGTCTTGCAAGATTTTGGAATGAGGGTCTCGGGATACAATCGTGTTGGGCCGTTAAATGATTATCAATCCGACCTGGCAGAGGCGGAACTCGAGCGCGCGGCGAAGTTCGAGGCTGACCACGTCTTCCTATTCACGGGTGGCTTGCGAGACAATGAAAAGGATTTGGCGTCAGCAAGACGAAGAATTGAAGATACAGTTGGCAAGGTCCTCGACAGCGCACGCAAGATCGGCGTGAAGCTGGCCATTGAGCCACTCCATCCCATGGTCGCGGGCGACCGCAGCGTCATCTCAAGCCTCTCCCACTCAAATTCTATCTGCGACGCGCTGGGACCGGGCATCGGAGTAGTCGTCGACGTCTATCACTGCTGGTGGGATGAGCGACTGCCAGTCGAAATCGCCCGTGCAGGCGAAGCCGGCCGGCTCTTCGGGTTTCACGTCAATGACTGGCTCATCCCAACCCGGCATGTCCTGACAGATCGGGGCATGATGGGCGACGGGATCATCGACCTGCGCGGCATCCACTCGATGATGAAACGAGCCGGATACGATGGAGCGGTCGAGGTGGAAATCTTCTCGACCGACTGGTGGTCTCGCGACCCGGCGCAGGTGATGGATATCGCCATCGATCGCTGCCGGAACCTGTTCAGCGTGGATTAAATCATGCGAGTGAATATTCCCAACCTCGACGGCAACTCGCGTGTCTATGCTGTCTTCGGCGACCCGATACATCAGGTTCAAACGCCGCGACTGATAAACCCGATCTTCGCGGCCGCCGGGGTCAACATCTACGCAGTGCCATTCCTGATAACCGCTGAACGTTTCGCGGCGGCGTGGGAGATATTTTCTGCCATACCCAATCTCTGCGGTATCAGCACGACGATCCCTCATAAGGTCGCAGCGGCCAAGAGGTGTTCAACGCTTACGCCAACTGCGAAGGCCGTGGGAGCCGTCAACTGCGTGCAGCGAGGAGAGGACGGACAGATGCACGGCGCGCTTTTTGATGGTGTAGGCTTTATTGAAGGTCTTGGAGAGGCGAAATCGCGACTGCTCGGCGCTCGTGTGCTGATTATCGGAGCAGGTGGAGCTGGCCGCGCGATCGCGTTTGCCCTCGCTGAGGAAGGTGTTGCCAAGATCGAGCTGATGGATCTGTCAGCTGAATCTGTCGTCTTCACTGCGGGTATGGTCAACACTTTGCGTGGTGAAGAATGCGCGGTTGCGGTCGATGGGTCGGCAGGGTGGGACTACGATATCGTCGTCAATGCATCGCCGATCGGCGTCAAGGGTGACAGCAAATTCCCTATGCCGGCTTCCGCGATCCGGCCCGAGATGCTCGTCGCTGATATCGCCAGCTTAAGTGAGGAAACCGCACTATTACGCGCCGCCAAGGCGGCCGGCGCAACGGTGTCTGACGGCAATGACATGCTGCTTGCGCAGATCCGCCTGATGGCGGGGTTTGCCGCAGGTTTGCCGGCAGGAACGGCACTTTGACAACCAGGGAAACAGAGAAAGAGTATATCATGAAAATCCAAGCCCAGGGTATCGTCCCGGTTATGCTTACCCCGTTCACGCCGGATAATCGGATCGATTGGGAGGGTCTGGAGCGACTTGTCGAATGGTATATCGCCAATGGCGCCGACACCCTCTTTGCCGTTTGCCAATCGAGCGAGATGCAGAAGCTATCGCTGGAAGAGCGGGTCGAACTTTCGAAAAACGTCGTCTCGTTGGCTGCCGGACGCGTGCGGGTGATCTCGTCGGGACACATCAGCGACGGCCGCGATGACCAGCGCGCCGAACTGGTGGCGATGGCCGATACAGGCATCGATGCGCTTGTCCTGGTCAGCAACAGGCTCGACACAAAGAATGAGGGGACGGAAGCATTTCGCTCAAGCCTCGACGCCATCTTGAGCTGGCTCCCGAGCGATTTGGCCCTCGGTCTATACGAATGCCCGGCTCCTTATCGCCGTCTTCTGAGCGATGACGAGTTCAAGCTGTGCCGCGACACCGGCCGCTTCGTAACACTGAAAGACGTTTCCTGCGATCTCGAAACCGTCAAGCGACGCGTCGCGCTCTCCGGCGATTCCGGCTTTGCCATTGTTAACGCCAATGCGGCCATTGCCGCCGCCGCTATTCGCGCGGGCTCGAAGGGGTTCTCTGGTGTTTTCACCAACATCCATCCCGACCTCTACGCCTGGCTTTACAAACACGCGTCTGAAGATAGCGATCTGCGCCGCGAACTCGAAATCTTTCTTGCGCTCGCAGCGATGGCTGAACCGATGGGATATCCGGGTCTTGCAAAAGTCTGGCACAAGCGGCTCGGCACATTTGACAGCATTCATTCTCGCGTCACGGATTATGACATTGCCGAGCGGCACTGGGCAGTCATGGATCTTCTGGACCATATCCAGCAGGGAACGCAGAGTTTTCGCGAGCGGATCAAGCAGGCGTCCTAAGGGTAGTGCCCGGCGCATCTTGCTCTCAGCAGCATGTGTCGCCGGGCACGCCTTCGTTCAAGGCACTGGCCATCGAACGATCGGATGCCTTCATCAGCCGCCGTCGAAATGACCAAGAGAGACATGACCTCTATGCCAGCTACTCCCGAGATCAATGCATCGGCTCAACAGCTATACAGCCTCCGCTGTGACGGAAGCCAGATACCAACCGCCCAGCTTGTATCAGTACCCTCAACGCTTGAAGATGCCATCGTAGTACAGAGCCAGTTGTCGAAGCTCGAAGGAGCAGACCTCCACGCCTGGAAAGTGGCAAAATCGCCCAGCGGCGACCCCGTCGCCGCTCCGCTTCATCCCTATCTGGATAATCTTCCACGTGCGGTGCTTTCGTGGCGGAGGGGTATGAAAATCGAGGTAGAAATCGCTGTTGAGCTCAGCCAGGATTTGCCTGTTCGCAAGGACACTTCCTATGAAAGAGCCGACATCGAGGCCGCGATTTCCAACGCTTACCTGGGCGCTGAACTGGTTTGGAGCGGCATCTCGGAAGGCGGTAGCATCTCTTTCCCCGCCTTCATGGCAGATCGCCTGGGAAACCTGGGGTATGTGCGGGGGCCAGCCCTACCTCTAGCAGTCCTCCAGCCCGGCTCGAGCACCTCTTTGAAGCTTTGGCTCAACGGCCAAATCGCCTTCGACGCGGCCGGACAACACCCAACCAAAGACCCACTCACCTGGCTCTGGGATTACGCCAACAATCACTCAAGGCCTTCAACGGCGCTGAGAGCAGGCTCGATCATCACGACGGGTAGCCTCTGCGGTGCAATCGAAGTTGCCGGGCCGGGCGATGTATCAGTTCAACTAGGCAACGACGACGACATGCACTTCGCCTTGTCGTAGGCCGACCCAACATGCCCTGAGGAATCCAACATGACGCAGCCGAACGCTCCTTATACGGTCAACACCTATTCCTACACGAGCCGTTACACCGCTCTGGATTGCTTAAATCATCTTTCTGATTTGGGGTTTTCCAGCTTTGAGATGATGCTTATGCCGAGCCATTTCTGGCCCAGCACCTCTACAGCAGGGGAACGCAAGGCGATCGGAAGGCTTCTGGAAGAGCGAAAAATTCGCATCGAAACCCTTAACCAGCCAAATCTCGATCTCAATCTTGCAGCCGTTACGCCCGAATGCCGCGACTATTCTTGCGCCGTTGTTGCGTCTGCGCTGGAACTGGCGGCTGACTGGGGCGCATTCGGGGTCGTCGTCAACCCAGGAAAGTCAAATCCGGTTTTCCCGACGAGTATCGAAAAACTTACCGAAGGTTTCAAATACTCTCTCGATACCTTGGTGCCACGCGCAGCAGAACTGCAAGTGAAGCTGATCGTTAAGAACCACCCACTGTCATGGCTATACAAGGGAGCCGACCTGTTGGCCTTTTTCGACCGTTACGGATGGGCGAATATCGGGCTGGGTTATGACGTTGCAAACGCGGCCTTTGGACGCGACCCGGCAGTAGAGGCGATTTCTCTGATCAAGGAGCACCTCTCAGCGATCTACCTCGCGGATACGCCGCTGAGCGATTTTCGTCACGATCCAGTCGGAGGCGGTGAAGTGTCGTTCGAGCCCGTCGCCGACGCCTTGAGGCGCATAGGTTATTCCGGACCCTCGATTTTTGAGGTCGTTTCAGCCGAACCTGACAGAGCACTTCTGGAAAGCGCATACTATCTCAACAGGCTTCGCTGGCCCGGGTGATCGCAACCGTATCTGCCGGAACCCGCATCTTTGACAGTCGTGGTGACCGCGCGAAGAAATTCTACGAATGTTTGTGAAAAATTGGACGTCGCGTTTAACGCGGCCTGGAGGGACCGATGATCATCAATACTTTTTCATATCTTTGGAAGTGCACTGCAATCGAGGCAATATCAGAACTTGCCCGGCATGGCTTCAAGGTCTTCGAAGTTCCCGTGAGCTCCCCGCACTGCTGGCCGGACGAAATGTCGGCAAGTTCGCGTTCGGATGCGAGAAAGCGACTTCAGGATCACGGGGCGAGTGTCCGGTCGCTAAATGCTGGTGGATACGATATCAATCTCGCCAGCCCCGCGGCCAATATGAGGCGCAAAAGCACAGACCATATAAAGGATGTCCTTCAACTTGCAGTCGATTGGGGTGTTGCCGACGTTGTGATCTCTCCAGGGACGCGGCGTCCAATGATCTCCCCAACGATCCCTCAGGCCCTTGGCTGGTTTTCCGAAAGTCTCGACGTGCTTCTGCCGGTCGCAAAGCAAGCGGGCGTGCGGTTGCTCATGGAAAACACCCCATATTGCTTTAGACCGACGATCGGAGAGTTGGTCGATCTCGTAGAAGAGATCGGCGATAAAAATCTGAGCATTGTCTATGACGTCGCGAACGCCGCTTACATAGGCGAAGATCCAGTTGCCAGTCTTATGTCGCATCACTCACACATTGGTCTTGTGCATATTTCTGACACGGGTACGGACGTGTGGGGACATGATCCTATAGGCACGGGGATAGTCGATTTCGAAGGTCTAGGGCGCGCCGTCGCCTCTGTGTTTAGTGTCGATGATGTTGTTCTTGAGATCATTCGCGAAGAAAGACCCCTTCAGGAAGTCAACGACGGAGTGGAGGAACTGAAGAAAAAGGGCTGGAACATCAAGGCATGAACCTTGCGGCCTCATTCGCAGCCCCGGTTATCATCAACACGCCCGGAGCTAGGCTGCCGCTTGCTCAAATCCTAATGGATAGCATCCATCGCGACGATGAGCCGCGGCGGCGCTGATCTTGGCTACCGGCGAATTCGAACTAGCAGGAGTTACTTATATGAGGGTCTTGGTCAGCGGAGGAAGTCGCGGAATTGGCGCGGCGGTGTGTATCCGGATTGCAGAAGCAGCGGCTTCAAGAGGAGAGCGTGCTCAGATTGCGATATGCGGTCATGGGTTGTCCCAGCAACAAGAGGATGTTGCTCAAGCCGTGCGCGCGATAGGCGGACAAGCGATCCCTTTGTCGGGAGACCTGGGTGACCCTGAGGTGCCAGCGGCGCTTGTGGCGGCTGCGGTGGCAGAATTCGGCGGTCTCGACGGACTGGTAGCCAATTCTGGAATAGCAAGCCCCGGGGCCCTATCCGAATTGTCGGTTGCCGATTGGGATCATATGCTTGCCGTTAACCTTCGGGGTCCCTGGTTGCTTGCGAGAAGCTGCTATCCTTATCTGAAGCAGAACCGTGGTGCCGTATGTTTCGTCTCTTCGATGTCAGGCCAACTGCCTCACGCTGGATCCGGCGCTTACAGTCCCGCCAAGGCAGGGTTGACCATGTTAGCGCAGACGCTGGCACTGGAGTGGGCACCGGACGGCATACGGGTCAACGTCGTATCGCCCGGCATGACGCGCACTCCCATGACTGAAAAAATGTATGCCGATCCGACATTAAAAAAAGCAAGAGAAGACCTCATCCCGCTCTCCAGGATCGGAGAGCCCGAGGATATTGCCAACGCCATCGAGTTTTTAATGGGGCCGAATGCGGCGTTTGTGACTGGCCAGGATCTCTGTGTGGATGGAGGCTTCTCCAAGTCAATCCTCAGCCATATTCCAGGAAGGCCCAGATCTCAGAGCTAGCTTCACTTTCTGACCTGGCTGTCAGCGAACCTAAGTTTCAGGACGGAGACGTTGCAGAGCCATAATTTCCCAAGAGGACATGCGGGCACACAAGCGGCCACTGCCCGCGCCGGGCAGGAACACGCGTGCAGTTAGAATGTCTGCTCCTCGGCTGCGGCTGCACCAATGACAGACAGGCTCAGCGGGTTGCGACATTTTCACGATGATTGCCGTTGACGAGATTAACGATCTCCCGCGCCGGCCAAAGGTCGGCAATCTCAAGGGCGATCGTGTCAAGAACGGGGGCGAATTCTGCCATCCGCTCTCGCGTTAGCCGAGCTGCCGGCCCCGCGATGCTTATAACCCCCACGGCGACGAGATCCCGCCCTACAATGATTGCCTGGGCCATCGCACTTGTGCCGAGTTCGCCCTCCTCTATCGACACACCGTAGCCGCGCTTGCGGGTGACCTCGAGCTCGGCTCGAAGGCTAGCCTCGTCGTGTGCTATCGGCCTGCCGCTACCTACCGTGGTTTTAAAGCCTTTGGACTTGACGAGCGCTACGGCCACCTCTTCATCCAAAGTGACCAGCCAGGCCTTACCTACCGAAGTCGAGTGAAGATCTACCGGATTTCCAAGGTAGGGGTCATATCGAAGCGGAGAGGAAGACCCTTGCGCCTTTGCGATCCAAAGCAATCCGTTACCATGCACGACCGCAAGACGGACAAGTTCTCCAGTATGTCGAGCGAGCCGATCAAGGGATGGCTGACAAATGTCTGACGTTCCGGACGCACTTAGAAACCGAAGGCCGACTGCAGCGAGCTTGACGGTCATGCAGTATCGCTGGCTCATCTCATCCTGGACAACAAACCCTCGTTGGCTCAAAGTGTTGAGCATCCGATGGGCAGCGCTTTTCGGGATATCGAGTTGCTGGGCGATCTCGCTTACCTTCATCCCTGCAGGCTTGTCAGCGATCAGCTCTATTATTTCCATGACGCGATCGACAAAATCACCAAGTGGCATGAGATCCTCGAGTCGGGGTGAGACATGCTAATCATGTCCCTCGATCTTTAATGTCAACAGTGATCTATGGCTGGTTTCTGCACCAAGACCACCGAACCGGCGTCTATGACCTGACGTTGAAGCAGTCAAGGCAAATGGTGGGATACCCGCATTCTCATAATTTCCTTCGATGCCCTCGTGAGCACATCCGCCTTTTGTGGAATTACCCTCAGGTTTCGATGACTTTCCTCTCTCGCATGCGCGCAGTCCCAAAGGGACATGCCACCAAGACCTATCTGGACTTGACCTTCACACAGGGACGATGCGCCGCTTTGAGCTAGGGCTTTGGGAAGCTGGAAGCGCGCTCGCCCAGCTAATTCGACTAGCTGTCTTCGGGTGCCAGCTCAACTTCTGTTTCATCGAGCAGCGACAGGTCGAACACCTGACAGGACAACCGTGATCTACCCGGATCGAAAGCTTCGCTTCCCTCAAGAAGTTCTCTTTCGTCCTCGCTTTTTTCACCGAGTTTCGCGATAATCTCCGGGTCGAGGTGGACATGACAGGTTGCGCATGCGGCCACGCCTCCGCATGAGGCCAGGACGGGTAAGCCATGATCCCTCAGCGCTTCCATCAAAGACTGGCCCTTCTGCCATTCGACATCGTGGTAGGCACCTTCTCGATCCTTGACCTTGATGTTGCCGGACTGTCTTCCGCTGTGTGTGGCGTGCGATTGAATGGCGTTCATTTGATTGATCTCCCTTAACGAGGTCCGTGGGTTTCTTCGAAAGCTGTGACCGTTTCAGTCAGCTTGACGGCGGGGTCCCCAGCCTTTTCGATGTCCAGGATGGCGCGAGACGCGATGAGCTTCTTGCCGATCATGAAGTCTTTGAGCGTCCCGACGTTGTCGATCGCGACAAGGCGTTTTTCTTTCAGATAGAGGACAGCGAAGCGGCCGGACTCTATGTTGCCGCGGACGACCACGTGGTCATGGCCGTGCAAGAGCCCCGCGGTTTGCAAGCGCACCCCATATTGGGTTGTCCAGAACCACGGCACCTCGTGCTTGACCGACTGGATTCCCAGAATATCATCGGCGACAGCGAGTGCCTGAGCGCTCGCGTTCTGCACGCTTTCCAGCCTGACGGACCCCGTCCCATTCTCATTTGGTGAACGCGCAACGTCGCCGATCGCGTACACATCCGGATCTTCAGTCCGAAACTGGGCGTTCACCAGAATGCCGTCCTGACAGGCCAACCCACTCGCCCTAGCGATTTCATCGTTAGGCTGCACACCTATCCCAACAACCACCATGTCAGCCGGATGTACCGAGCCATCCTGTGCGATCACCCGCCCGACGCGATCTACGCCCTGCAGCTCACTGACACCTGTCTGCAAGAGAATTTTGACGTTATGCATCCGGTGCAGGTGTTCGAAATAGCGGGAAACGTGCTCACCCGTCACACGCTTCATCAGGCGATCCTGCGCTTCAATAATCGTCACGTCCTGCCCGGCCTCAGCTGCAGCCGCCGCGACTTCGAGGCCGATGTAGCCTCCCCCGATCACGACGATGCTCCTGCACCGACCGATAGCACGATGTATATCTTGTGCGTCGGCCAGTGTCCGCAGCATGTGAACACCGTTCAGGGATCCGCCAGGCACGGGTATTTTGCGTGCTCGTGCGCCGGTCGCAACAATCACCCGGCTGTATGGTATCTGTGATCCATCTGCGAGTTCAACAGTCCGCAAACCACGATTTATAGCCGTCGCCATGCGTCCGCGCATGAGATCTATTCCGTGCTCGGCGTAAAACTCGTCCTTATAGAGTTTGACAATGGCATCCGGACCGTCTTTGAGAATTTCCTTCGATAGAGGCGGCCGCTCGTAGGGAAAGGCTTGATCCTGATCAAGGAGAACAACGCTGGGTGCGGGGGATGCAGATTTCAGAGCTACAGCAAGCCGGACACCTGCATGTCCGGCCCCAATGATGACTACCGGTGAAATGGGCATGAGGCAGCTCCATCTAGTGGTTGGATGTCGATGCGGAGTGTCTCCGGCCCGTTGATCATGCTGTTCCCTTTGAGAAACACGAGGTCGCGATGCGGGTCGAAGGTCACTCGCTTGAGCTTCCGTCCAAATAGCTCTGCCAGAATACGCATTTCAATACGTGCAAGCGGTGCCCCAAGACACCCATGGATACCGTAGCCGAAGCCAAAATGATGCGTCGGATCACGGTCGATGTTGAACTTGTCCCCGTCGGGCCAGACAGCGTCATCGCGATTTGCGGATGCGATCATAAGCCGGACCAAGGTATGGCGAGGGGCAAGATACCCACCTATTTCGACTTCCGACGCGGTTCGTCTTACGGAGCGATGCGTTGGCCCCCGCATTCGAACGAGTTCTTCCACGAAGCGGCGCGGCGCCTCCGGGTCTACTCGAAGCCTCTCAAGGAGAATTGGGTTATAGTGTAGCTCCAGAAGACTGCCTGCTATCAAGCGCGTGCTTGTCTCAAAGCCGGCGATGAATACGAAGGCGCAGAGTTCTGTCGCCTCCTTCTCCGAAATAATGCCGTCATCTAGCCATGCTCTCGCGAGCGACCCGCCGACCGATTGACTTCCCTCCTTGTGTAAGCGGCGCAAGTGTCCGTTCACATAATGGAAAAACTCCTGTGCATCTTTTTCGTCGTTCTCGCTGCCGGGCGCGTTTCTGGCCAACCGAGCAAAGTACACGAAGGTTTGCTCACACCAGTGGTTCACCTGATCAAGGTCATAAACGGGCAAGCCGACAAGTTTGCTGATTGTGGTCATTGTCAGCGGACGCGCCAGAGAACCTACCACTTCTCCGCCACCAACAGCGATCATGTCGTCGAGCAGCTTCGAGGCGGTCTGTCGAACTTGGCTTTCTACGGACGCGATGACTTTGGGCGTAAATGCAGAGGCGACTACTTGTCGCAAGCGCGCATGATCTGGATCATCCATCGCGGTGATGAATGCGAGCTCCCGATTATCCGTGACCTGGGACTGAAATAATTTCGGCCTGCGCAGTGCAGCCCGAACATCATCGTAACGGGTCACGATCCAGACATCCAGATCTCCATGGGCAACGCGCATCACGGGCGCATTTTCCCGTAGCCATGCATAATGTGCGTATGGCTCTCCCTGCGCTCCGTCTGCATCGATCAGCTGATAGGGCGTAATGCTTTTTGGCCAGTTGAGCTCGTGAGAATAGGGCGGGACCAGGACGTTTATGGAATCTAAGGGAATAGACATCGGGCTTCCGACCTTCCTTATCAGCGACTGATACATCCACAGAGAGACCCGAGAGGGCGTTAAGATGGTCCGGCTGAAAGAGCACGCCACTAATCGTCAGCTCTTTCAACCGATGCGGGATGACTTTTAAACAACCCGCGATTTGGGGACGGCAGTCTGGTTTTCGCGCCGACCCGGTTCTTAAGCGGCTACGCTTTGGCCGAACGGTGTCATCCTGACGTGCATTGACGATAGGCCGGTGAACTGGAACGTGCCGCCGGTGTAGGGAACGATTGGGATCTCCCTCGCCACTTCGACTTTGGAAACGAGGTTCGCTACGGAGGTGTACACGATACGCGCCTCTGACCGGGCCAGCCACATTCCCAAGCATGTGTGGACACCATAACCAAAGCCGAGGTGCCCAGTCGGATCGCGGTCCATGTCGAACGAATCCCCGTCAGGGAATTTCGCGTCATCCCTGTTTGCCGAGCCCGAAAGCAGTTTGACCTGGGAATTTGCCGGGATGCGGAAGCCCGCCACCTCAACGTCCTCTGTTGTGATCCTGGCAAGCATCTGCGGTGCAGACCGGTGACGGGCTAGTTCTTCCACGAAACGGCCGACATCCTCCGGATTCCCGCGTAACCTCTCGAGAAGGTGCGGTTGCTCCGCCAACGTTAGAAAACCGTTTGAAATCAAGATGGCGGTTGTATCGAACCCGGCGAGAAACATGAAGACAAGGAAATGCAAGGTATCTTCCTCGCTGATGAGGCCCTGCTCGATTTGATCCGCGAAGGCCGCAACAATCGTCCCGTTCTGGTTTCTTCTGGCTTCTTCCAGCTTCCCTCGCAAGAACTCGATCAGCTCGAGAAATCCTTTTTCGTCACCGTCGCAGCCGGGAGCGTGTCGCGCCACTCTTCCCTGGAAGAAGACTGACTTCACTGCAAGATCGCGCAATCTCTCGAAGTCTGTGAGAGGAAAACCCAGAAAGGCACAGATAGTCCCCATCGTCATTTGTTCGGAAAACTCGCTGCATATGTCACCTCCCCCACGGGCCAATATTGGGAGAAAGTATCTGTCGAAGGTTTCCTGCAGATTTTCCTGGAACGCCGAGATCGCCTTTGGCGTGAACGCCGAAGCTACAAGCTTGCGCATTCGCGTATGTTCCGGTGCATCCATGATAGTGATGAACCGGAACTTGTCCTGCTTAACAACAGCAGACGAGAAGCGTTTGAAATCACGCAGTCCGTTCTGAACGTCGGCAAAGCGAGCAACAAGATAAAGATCACCTTGAGGCACATGCGCCTTCAGGACCGGCGCATTCTCTCGCATGAACTTGAAGTACTCAAAAGGGTTCGCCTGGATTTTTTCGCTATGAGGGTCGTATGGGCCCAGCTCTTCCGGCCATGAAATGTCGAGAACGTCAGGGACTTCGCGCATGGAAATATCCTTTTTCTTTCGTCAACCCGTAACCGCCGCTACCGATCTCGCGTCGGATGGAACGCTGTTCTATTTGCTCATTGCATCGAGTTCGTGTCAACAGAAATCTCACAATCAGCCGTTTATTGGGTTCGTAGTCTCTGGCGTCCATCACGAATGTCCTGTTGCCGGGCGATAGGCCGCCCGAGCAGCCGGAACCCTACGCAGCGCATTATCGTGATGAGGTAATATACGAGGGCTTGCTACGGCTGACTGACCAGTAGGAAAGTTGAAATAGCATTGCGGTTTGGAATCGAATTCCATATTGTGCCTCTACCATCCAAACGGAGAGACCAGATGAGAGTTCTAGTAAGTGGAGGAAGTCGCGGGATTGGAGCGGCGGTTTGCATCCGAATTGCCGAAGCTGCGGCGTCGCGGGGTGAGCGCGCGAAGATCGCCGTCTGTGGCCGTGAACCGTCAGAGGGGCAGGAGGACGTCGCCCGTTCGGTTCGCGCTTTGGGAGCTGATGCTATCGCGCTGTCCGGTGACCTCAGCAACGTCGAAGTGGCCGCTGGCTTGGTAGAGTCGACAGTATCGGAATTCGGCGGTCTCGACGCTCTCGTTGCCAATGCGGGAGTAGCAAGCCCTGGCAAAATCTGTGATCTAACCGTTGCAGACTGGGACAATATGTTCGAGGTGAACCTTCGCGGGGCATGGATTTTGGCTAAATACAGTTACCCGCATCTGAAGGAGAGCCGAGGTGCCGCATGTTTCACATCCTCGATGTCGGGACAGGTCCCACATGCAGGGTCTGGTGCATATAGTCCAACCAAAGCGGCCCTGGCCATGTTGGCCAAAACCCTTGCGTTGGAGTGGGCTCCAGACGGCATTCGCTCAAATGTCGTCTCACCCGGGATGACTCACACTCCGATGTCCGCAAAGATGTACGCTGATCCTGAGATCAAGCACGCAAGGGAGAAACTGATTCCGCTTGGGAGAATCGGCGATCCCGTAGACATCGCCAACGCAATTGAATTTCTGATAAGCCCGCTTTCAAGCTATATCACTGGTCAAGACCTCTGCGTCGATGGTGGTTTTTCAAAGTCAATCCTCAGCCACATCCCGGGCCGTCCAAGTTCGAAATCTTAGTTTATGATGATGCCGAAACCCAAGCGAATCCAGCAGATAGCGGAATTGGGAGCGCCAGTGATCAAGGTGGCACTTTTACGACAGCGTTGACCTGATCCACGAAACCAAAGCCACTCCTGGGCGGAATGAGAGAATTATAAACGCGGCACGGCCGCCTCGGAAAATGAGCACGTGATGTTCATCTCGGCTCTTCAGCGATACAGGCCGGAAAACACAATGTCCTGATCTACCAGTACGTTGAAATTGTACCCCGGTCGGATCTCCAACGTCGGCTGCACATCCATATTCCGCTGGATCGTACGGTCGGCCACCCGCCCGAAGGTCTCGGCAAAATTGCGTCTCGCCGCATCCGACGCCGTATCCTGGGTGGCCAACGTCGAACTCTGCGGGACAGCCATATCAATGCCAGTCCCGATCAAGGCGATCATGACCGCCGAGCCGAAGGTTTTAAGATAGTGGTTGTGCACCTTGTCATTGAAGCCACCGTACCCTTCAGCACCCGTGCCGGCCATGCCGCCGATTTGCAAAGTCGAGCCGTTTGGGAAGATGATGTCTGACCAGACGACGAGCACGCGGCTCTGGCCGAATGACACCTTGCTATCGTAACGACCGAACAGTTTCGTGCCTTGCGGGATCAGCAGGCGATGGCCTGTTGCGCTGTCATAGACATTCTGGCTGACCTGTGCGGTGATACGCCCTGGAAGATCTGAATTGACGCCTGTTATCAACGTCGCCGGAATAACCGAGCCTCGCTTCAGTTCGTAGGGGGACTGTTGCGGCACGACGCGGTTCGGCAGGTAGCCGAGATCCTTGAGGTCGGCATTGAAGAAATCTTCCTTAGAGCTCTGTCCGTTGGGATCGACATGTGGTCCACCCAAGCCAGCACGCAGTGCTGCGGCGTAAAGATCGGAGGCGTTTGCGCTCGCCGCGGCTGTCGTCGTCCGGGCTCCGGCGCTCTCATTTTTTTCCGACCGCGCGTCCAGCTTGCCGCGATCGATGGCGAGAGGCGCGTCGTAGGCGGAGTCTCGTGCTTGCATTCGGGCCATCCGCTGGCGTTGCTGCTCGCGCAGAACCTGTTCCTGCTGCTCACGGGCGAGCCGCGCTCGCCACACCTCTTCCGACTCCAGTTCCGCTCCGCGCCGTTGCTCTTGTCTCTGTTCGGGCTGCGTGAACGGATTCGCCGCCTTCTCTTCGGCCTGCTTCGTCTCGACTGGGGTCGGCTGGAACGTCGTCTGCGGCTGTGGCTCGCCGATGATGCCGTCGGCGACGCCCCTCTTGATCTGGTCGGCATAGGTCGAGGCCGGATTGCCCGAACTGGTGTCCGGACCACTATCCTTGCCGAAGTAAAGCCCGCGCGAGGCAAGCCCATAGAAGATAATGCCGAGAAAGACGACCAACAGCACGATCACGACGATGACCGGCACGCGGTTCACACGCTTGATGCCGGACGTTGTATCACTGTTCGCGGCACCGCCAAGCCTGAGAGACTGCACCATGATGTTTCCCCCTCACCCGCGCCGCATGAGCGACAAAGCGCTTGTCGGTGTCGCACCCGCTGTCGTCACGGTGTAGGCCCGACCAACCTCGACGCTACTGGTCGAGAGCCGTGCCAGCACCTGGCCGTCATAGGGCACGATGACATAGGCGAGCGGGATGACGGCCGCGCCGCCATCCGTCTTCTGATCGGCGACAACGGCATAGCCCCATCCCTTCAGGGCTGCTTCAAGTGCCTGCCCGAACGCCGAACCGTCTTGTTTGAGCACAACGGTCGCCTTCCCCTGTCCGATCTGTTCGGCAAGACGGCTGACCATATCGCCCGCAATGGCGCCCGCCGCCGGTCCGGAGATCTCTGGCGGTGCCGCGCTAGCGGCGAGACCGTCGGTGCCCATCGACTGGCAGCCGGAAAGGAGCATGGCGAGGCCACTGGCTATGGCCAGGCAGCGGAAGGGTCCGAGGCTGTTCGCGCTGCGGCGAAGGAGGTTCAGCATCATCGCCCTCCCCTGCTGATTGTCACCTTCTGCTGTTTCCAGCCAACGCCTGAGACGAGGACAGCGCGATCGATATTGTAATCGACCACCATCATGTTGTTCTTCATACGATAGTTGACGATGCGGTTCTGTCCGCCGGAGACGACGAAGAGAACCGGCGCATCCTGACCGGAGATCGACCGCGGAAACTGGATGTAGGTCTTTTGTCCATCCGAATAGACCCGGGTCGGCCGCCAGCCGGCACTGCCGGAGACGGAATAGGCAAAGGTCAATTGCTCAGCCGTAACGCCGGCACCGGGGATCGTGCTGGCTTCCAGCCTTGCGTTGACGTCGGCAAGTTTTGTCGAGACGTCCTCGGGGTATTCAAAACCGACGCGTGCCATATACTGCGTGGCATGCGATTTCAGCTGGATATGATAGGTCCGCCGCGACGTCGTCACGACCATCGACGTGACCAGACCCGGCTCCGATGGCTTGACGATCAGATGGATCGCCTGCCCACCTGATGCACCCGAGGTCGCGGGTTCCACCTTCCAGCGCACAGTGTCGCCGACCAGAACGTCGCGAACGACCTCGCCACCCTGAAGCTCGATGTCGCAGACCTGCAACGGCGAGCAAACGACAGACGGCTGCACTTCTCCATAGAGGAAAATCACCTTTCCATCGGCGCCTTTCGTCACGAGCCCGCGGCTTCCACGCCATTGTGTCGAAATGCCCATGCCTTTCGCCTCGTTGGCAGTGACACCATCGGCGGCAATTGCGTGGAAGGGGGCGAAACCCATCACCGGGAAAATGAGCAGCATGGCGGCGCTCGCAGTCAGCGTGGCCCATATTCTGAATTGTCTTATGTTCATGTTGGGAGCCAGGCCTTTCAAAGCTGTGCAGTCCAGTCGAAGTCGCGGAGATAGAGACCGATGGGATTGAGGCGGATGACGCCCTCGTCCTGAGGTGGCGTCAATGTCACGGTGGCGATCCCGCGGAAGCGGCGCGTGGCTGTCTCCTTGCCGCGGCGATCCCGCTCGAACTCAGTCCAATCGATCTGGTAGCTCTGGTTCGACAACGCGACGATGTTGTTGACCTCGATTGCCACTGTCGCGGTCTTCGCCTTTTCGAAGGGTGAATTCGAGCGAAACCACGCGTTGACCTTTTCGGTCGCGGGATCGGAGGTGCGCAACAGCCCATAGGTTCGGTCGATATATTGCTTCTGCACGACCGCATCCGGTGTGACGGATCGGAAGTTCGACACGAAACTGCCGAGGGTAGCGCGCACCACGCGCGGATCGGCATACTCAATCTGCTGCGGGAAGCCGGCATTGACTGATGTGCCGAGCTTGTGGACTTCGACGATATACGGGATCAGCTTGACCTGTGTGCTCTGGTAGAGCGCATAACCAAAGCCGACGACCGCCATGGTCATTCCGGCTATGCCGACGACGCGCCACGCGGCTGCCGCTTTGACGTACGAGCCATAACGTTCGTTCCATTCGTTGCGCGCGGCGATGTAGGGATTATCTGGAACATTCTGTCCGGCCATTCTTTCAGCGTCCCGTCACTTGCTGTCGTTAATCGGTGGTGGTGGAGGCGTTGTGCCTGGCCGGCCGGATGGTTGATCGAGTTTGGCGTTGGCAAGGCCGAGCATCGATCCGGCATATGCGCCGGGCGAACCAATCGCCTTTTCCTTTGCTGCCGAGCCGACGGCACCAGCGGCTCCGCCGATCCCGGCCTGCATGCCGCGCAGCGCCGCACTGGCAAGAGACGCGCCCCCTGCCCTTGCGGCACTGGCGGCCCCGAATCCTCTGTTGGCCGCGCCGATCGTTAGAAACCCGGCGCCGAGTGCAGCGGATGCGGCCTGCCCGCCATGACGAATGGCTTCCATGCCGCCGCCGACCGATGCGCCCTGGACCACGCCCTGTAAAATGGGCGGCACATACATGGCGATGACGAAGACGACGACGGAGATACCGGCAATCGCCAGCGTCGTGATGAACTGTTCCGATGTCGCGGTGGGCGCCTCTGCCAGACCAAGAAGGATGTCCGAGCCGATCTTGGCGATCATCACCAGGGCCATCAGCTTCATACCGACGGAGAAGGCATAGACCAGATACTTGATCGCGAAGTCCTTGGTATGGGAGGAGCCACCGAGCCCAAGCATGATCATGCCGGCGAGCAGGCCGACATACATCTCGACCATGACGGCCACAAAGATCGCAGCGACCAGGCTAAACGACACGACGACCACTACCATGGCGAAGACGGCGGCGATCGCCAGTGCATTATCCTCCCAGAGACCGAACTTCGCCTGTTCCGACATCTTCGTTGCGACACGAATGCCGGCATCGAAGATGTTGGCGGGCGATGCCGAGCCGCCACCGGCGCCAATCTGATAGAGGCTGTCCACCACGGCCTTGGCGAAATCAGGTCCTCTGTCGAGGATGAAGGCAAACAGGCCGATGAACATGATGCGCTTGACGAGTTCGGCGAACCAGCTTTCGAGCGAGGCGGCGTTGATCGCCAGCCATACGGCAGCGATCCCGACCTCGATGCCGGCGAGGATCCAGAACAACGAGCGGGCGGCATTCATCACCGTCGTCTCCCAGCCTTTTGCAGCGGTGACGACGGAGTTTTCGAGTGTGGTCAGCATCTGGCCCTGTTGCGCCAGCGCGGGCGTGGTCGCCAGAAGAACGACCGCCATCGCGATAAACACCCGTTCGAGCGCGCGGGAAGAGGGAATGGCTACCATCGAGGCTTCATCTCCTGGCCGCCGCGGATGTCGCGGCCGGAATTCCCGCCAAAGAACTCTTCGCGATGTCGGCGCTGTTCTTCATCGGAGGAAGAATTCGCTGCGGCCGTACCCGACCCTGAGACTGGCGCGGCTTGCGGTTGGACGATGATCCAGGTGATTGCGCTCGCACCGGCCGCGGAACCGATTGCGACGAGGGCAATAAAGAGGAACAGACGCGGGCTCACCAGCGCGGCTCCATGGTCTGGCCGCCCCTGATGTCACGCTCGGTTCCGCTGAAGAACTGTTCAAGCCGTGCTTGCGCCAGATCCTTTTGCGCCTGCTCGGACTGGTACCAGGTCCCCATCATTGTCATCTGCTGGGAAACCAGACCGCGCAGTTTCTGCATCTGGGCGACCTGCTGCGCTGCGATCCCGTGGCCGACCTGCAATGCCTTCATCTGGCCGTCGGCTGTTTCCGACATCGATCGCAGCGAGGACATGGTATTCTCCTCACTGGAGAACTGTTCGGCCGTGAGATTGGCGGCCTTCAACGTGCCGGCAATCGTGTCGCGATTGGTGTCGGACCAGTTCTGATAGGTCGTGGAGAAGCTCGCGCCGTCAGGCAGGTTGCTCTTCATGTCGGCGAAGCTCTGGAAGCGCTGCTTCAGCACATCGTCGACGTTGCCCATGGAGAAGGCGACGCCCTGTCCCTGGTTGACGACGTTCTGGAGGTTCTTCAGATCGCTTTCGACCTGGCCCCATATGTGGTTTGGGAGCTGCGCGGTGTTCTGCAGCATGTTCTTGTAGATGTTGAGCTGGTTTTATACGTCGCTGATGCGACGTGCTTGCTCACGGCCCTGGCGGGGCCGCCATAGGGTTGCCGCTCGACCTGGCTGCTCTTTGGGGACGAGGTTCGAACCGGGAGTGTCTTACGCCGTGGCCATCGCCCATTTCTCAGCCAGCATCGTCAGCCGCGGCGGCGGCCGCAGCGTGGTGCTGTCTGCGGCCTACCGGCACTGCGCGAAGATGGAATACGAGCGCGAGGCCCGTACCATCGACTACACGCGCAAACAGGGGCTCCTACACGAGGAGTTCGTCTTGCCTGCCGATGCCCCGAAATGGGTCCGCGCGATGATTGCCGACCGCTCTGTTGCCGGAGCTTCGGAAGCCTTCTGGAACAAGGTCGAGGCCTTCGAGAAGCGTTCCGACGCGCAACTCGCTCGCGACCTGACCATAGCGCTTCCAGTGGAGCTGTCGTCCGAGCAGAACATCGCCCTGGTGCGGGACTTCGTTGATAAGCATATCCTGGCAAAAGGTATGGTCGCAGACTGGGTTTATCATGACAATCCCGGCAATCCGCATATCCATTTGATGACCACATTGCGCCCGCTGACGGAGGACGGGTTCGGGTCGAAGAAGGTTGCGGTCAATGGCGAGGACGGCCAGCCGGTCCGTACGAAGTCCGGGAAAATCCTGTATGAGCTCTGGGCCGGGTCGACGGATGACTTCAACGCCCTGCGCGATGGATGGTTCGAGCGGCTGAACCATCATCTGGCGTTTGGCGGAATCGATCTCCGTATCGACGGCCGTTCCTACGAGAGGCAGGGTATCGACCTCGAACCGACGATCCATCTCGGCGTTGGCGCCAAGGCGATCGAGCGCAAGGCGCAGGAGCAGGGCGTCCGGCCAGAGCTCGAACGAATCGAACTGAACGAACAGCGGCGGTCGGAAAACACCCGCCGCATTCTGAACAATCCAGCCACCGTGCTCGACCTGATCACGCGAGAGAAGAGCGTCTTCGATGGACGCGATGTCGCCAAGGTTCTGCATCGCTATGTCGATGATCCGGCTGTCTTCCAGCAGCTGATGTTGCGCATCATGCTGAACCCGGAAGTTTTGCGTTTGCAGCGCGACACGATCGAGTTTGCGACCGGAGAAAAAATACCCGCCCGTTATTCGACCCGGGCGATGATCCGGCTGGAAGCGACGATGGTGCGACAGGCGTTGTGGCTGTCGAACCGGGACGGTCACGCTGTCTCTGGCGCTGCTCTGGACGCAACGTTCCGGCGGCATGAGCGGTTGTCTGAGGAGCAGAAAGCGGCGATCGAGCGGATCGCCGGATCCGTGAGGATCGCGGCCGTGGTTGGACGCGCGGGCGCCGGCAAGACCACGATGACGAAAGCTGCCCGCGAAGCGTGGGAACTGGCCGGATACCGCGTTCTCGGCGGTGCGCTTGCCGGCAAGGCGGCCGAGGGGCTGGAGAAGGAAGCCGGCATCGAGAGCCGGACGCTAGCGTCATGGGAGCTGCGCTGGAACCACGGCCGAGACGTTGTGGACGACAAGACGATCTTCGTCATGGACGAGGCCGGCATGGTGGCCTCGAAACAGATGGCCGGCTTTGTCGATGCCGTCGTCAGGGCAGGCGCCAAGATCGTGCTGGTCGGCGATCCCGAACAGCTCCAGCCGATCGAGGCGGGTGCTGCCTTCCGCGCCATCGTCGACCGCATCGGTTATGCCGAACTCGAGACGATCTATCGCCAGCGCGAGGACTGGATGCGCAAGGCATCACTCGATCTGGCCCGGGGCAATGTGGAAAAGGCGCTGACCGCCTATGATGCCAATACCAGGATCACGGGAACGCGCCTCAAGGCCGAGGCGGTCGAGCGACTGATCGGGGACTGGAATCACGATTACGATCAGACGAAGACAACGCTGATCCTCGCGCATCTGCGTCGTGACGTTCGGATGCTGAACATTATGGCCCGCGAAAAACTCGTCGAACGCGGCATTGTCGGGGAGGGCCATGTCTTTAAAACGGCTGACGGTGTCAGGCAGTTCGACGCGGGCGACCAGATCGTTTTCCTGAAGAACGAAGGTTCACTCGGCGTCAAGAACGGCATGATCGCGCACGTCATTGAGGCCGCACCAAACAGGATCGTTGCTGTCGTCGGAGAGGGTGATCAGCGCCGGCAGGTCATCGTCGAGCAACGCTTCTACAGCAATCTCGATCATGGCTACGCCACCACGATCCATAAAAGCCAAGGCGCGACCGTCGACCGTGTGAAGGTGTTGGCGAGCCTCTCGCTGGACCGGCATCTGACTTATGTGGCGATGACCCGCCATCGCGAGGATTTGCAGCTTTACTACGGCCACCGGTCTTTCGCCTTTAACGGCGGCCTGGCCAAGGTACTCTCCCGTAAGAATGCCAAGGAGACCACGCTCGATTACGAGCGAGGAAAGCTTTACCGCGAGGCGCTGCGGTTTGCGGAAAGTCGCGGCCTCAACATCGTCCAGGTGGCCCGCACGATTGCGCGCGACCGGCTCGACTGGACACTGCGACAGAAGACGAAACTGGTCGATCTCGGCCAGCGCCTTGCCGTCTTTGCAGAGCGTCTCGGTCTGCACCACCCCTTAAAAACCCAAACGATGAAGGAGGCCGCGCCGATGGTTGCAGGCATCAAGACATTCCCCGGTTCTGTTGCCGATACGGTGGAGCAAAAGCTCGACACTGATCCAGCCCTTAGGAAACAATGGGAAGAGGTCTCGACCCGCTTCGCTTATGTGTTCGCCGATCCCGAGACCGCATTCCGGGCGATCAACTTCGATGCGGTGCTAGTGGATAAGGAAACGGCCAAGCTGGTGCTTCAGACGCTGACGACCGCCCCGGCGTCAATCGGACCACTGAAGGGCAAGACCGGCATTCTTGCCAGCAAGACTGAGCGCGAGGACCGTCGCGTTGCAGACCTAAATATTCCGGCCCTGAAGCGCGATCTTGAGCAGTATCTGAGGATGCGCGAGACCGCCGTGCAGCGGCTGCAGGCTGACGAGAAGGTATTGCGTCAGCGCGTGTCGATCAACATCCCGGCATTGTCGCCGGCAGCACATGTGGTGCTGAAGCGCGTGCGTGATGCGATCGACCGCAACGATCTGCCGGCGGCCATGGCCTATGCACTGAGCAATCGGGAAACCAGGCTGGAAATTGACGGGTTCAACCAAGCCGTCACCGAACGCTTCGGCGAGCGAACCATGCTCACCAATGCCGCGCGCGAACCCTCGGGAAAGCTCTTCGACAGACTCTCAGACGGGATGCAGCCCGAGCAGAAAGAGCGTCTGAAGGAAGCCTGGCCGATCATGCGCACGTCCCAGCAGCTCGCCGCTCACGAGCGCACCGTCCAGACCCTGCGTCAGGCCGAAGATTTGCGGCTCGCCCAGCGCCAGACGCCGGTGATGAAGCAATGAGGCGGCGGCTTCTCCTGTTCCTGGCCGGCCTGGGCGGGATGATCGCCGCTCTGGCGGCAATCGCGTACTTCGGCGGCTTTCGATTGAACCTGACGCCGAGCGAGCCGCTTGGGCTCTGGCGTATCATGGCCCTGCAGCGTCCGGTCGAGGTCGGGGATCTCGTGTTTATCTGCCCACCGCCGACCGCGTCATTCGAGGAGGTACGCCGCCGCGGCTATGTCAGGCGTGGCCTCTGCCCCAGTGGCTTTGCGCCGCTGATCAAGACAGTGGCGGCACTTCCCGGACAGCACATCGAGATCGGCGCGAATGTCACTGTCGACGGCAAGCCTCTCGCCTCATCGATCGTTCGAACGAGCGATGGCGAGGGCAGGCCGATCACACCGTTCAAAACCGGCATCGTGCCACTGAGAAATCTGTTCCTTCACTCATCCTTTGCGAGCTCCTATGATAGTCGGTATTTTGGACCGATTCCCGACACTGGCCTTCTCGGCCTGGCGCGGCCGGTCCTCACTTTCGAACCGTAATTGGCAGCTAACCTGCCTGCTCATCGCCGCATCTGTCGCCTGCGGCTGGATAGCCTGGAGCGGTCATGTCCTAACCCTTCCGGTCGCTGTGTTGTTTCCGGCGCTCTGGGGGATGTCGCCGGCGCGGCTGACGGCGTTGCTCGTGTCGGCCGGATATTTTTTAGGCGCCTCGCGTGGGCTGCCGCAGGGCGTCGCCAACTTCTATGCCGCCGATCTCTGGCCTGGGCTTCTGCTCTGGACAGCTGCTTCGCTCTCCTTCACCGGCGTGCATGCGGCGCTCTGGAAGCGTCGACCAGAAGGCAAGTCTCCTGGAGTATGTCGAACGGGAATGGCAATGGTGGCGCGCTATCTGGCGGCGGCGATGCTCTTAGGCCTGCCGCCCCTCGGCATAACTGGCTGGGCGCATCCGCTCACCGCTACTGGCGTGCTATTTCCGGGATGGGGATGGTGGGGGCTGGTCGCGATGACAGCCGGCCTCGCGATGATGACGTCGCGATATTGGCCGGCTGTCGCCATCGCCCTGGGAGGATTCTGGCTCTGGTCCGCCGCTATGTGGACATCACCGAATCTACCCGAGGGATGGAAGAGCGTCGACCTCGAACACGGCGCGAGCCTCGGACGAGACGGCTCGCTTGACTATCACCGTGACCTGATCGCAACGGTGCGCGCGGCTGCAGGAGAGAAAACCCGGTTCATCGTTCTTCCTGAAAGTGCACTGGGCTTCTGGACGCCGACCGTGGCGAGACTTTGGCAACAAGGCTTGCGAGCCTCGGAGCTCACTGTGATCGCCGGCGCGGCTGTCATCGACCCGGGCGGCTACGACAATGTCATGGTTGCGATTTCGGCTGACGAGGCACGAATTCTCTATCGCCAACGCATGCCGATCCCGGTGTCCATGTGGCAGCCTTGGCGGGCATGGACCGGGCAGGGTGGAGGAGCCCGCGCAAACCTTTTCGGCAATCCAGTTGTGCAAAGCGACGGCCAGAAGCTCGGCGTGCTGATCTGCTACGAACAGCTTCTCCTCTGGCCGGTCTTGCAGTCGATGCTGCATTCCCCCACCGCAATCGTCGCCCCGGGCAACGGATGGTGGACCGCGGGAACGTCGATCGTCGCCATTCAAAACGTGAGCGTGACGGCCTGGGCAAAACTGTTCGGACTGCCCGTCGTCACGGCTTTCAACAGATAAGGAGTTGTTTGCGATGGTCGATGCCGCCCTCATCAAGCAATGCAGCGAGCCCGGCCTGAAGCCGGCGATCGTCGAACAGTTCATCGAGCAGGCAGGATCTCAGGATCCATTGGCGGTTACGGTTCGCTCCGGAAACCGGATGGTTCTCGTGCCCAGGCCGAAGACAGCGGAGGAGGCGTTGGCGCTTATCCGAGACAATCTCGGTCGCAATACCGTTCGCGTCGGGATCACACAATATCCCGCCGGGCTCGGCATCGTGGAGGCGGGCCAGATGAAGCCGGACCTGGTCGATGCTTGCGAGAACATTCGCATGGGCACGGCCCTGTTTGCCAAGGTCTATCGGATTGTAACCAGATGGTATGGCAATCCGACCGAGAGGCAAGTCCTGCCGCAAGTGTTCGACGATGCAATCATCGCCTGGCAGACGGGATATTTCTCGGGAACGGCAGTGTTTCGGGTGGAAGATCCAGGAAACGTAAACCTTGCCCAGCCGGAGCCGGGTCGCCGCGATGGCTCAGAAACGCAAGTCGATCTTCCGGAGAATGAAGCCACGGCGGAAGAACCAGCCGAAGCTTCGGCGTCCGATCCCAACAAAGCAGGGATCAGGATCGACCTGTCCGGTATTGGTTCAAAATGACTTCGCCGTATCTGCAGATCTGCACGGCAATTGTTCATCCGTCGCCCTAGCGAAAACGACATTCACCCGATATAAGCGCGGGTAGGGCAGTACGCGCTGTCCCGGGGTGTGGAAACCTCTATCTGGTGGTTGGTGCTGGCCGTTGCAGCATCAGAATCCTCTGACCATGTGGCCGGGGGCCTGTGACGTATGTCCAGGCTCCGGCTAAAGGTCGCAGGACTGTCCAGATACAGTTTCCAACCCCCGGCTTGGGATCAGAGATTAACGTTTGCGGGGGCGCACCGCAGACTATACTCAAGGGTTGGACCACCAATGGATTTGAAAGATTCAGCAGTGTCGGACACATGTGAACTGCGCCCGGTGATCGGGTTGACGGATGGTCTCGCACCGGCAGACGTAGAGACGTTGACGGTCAACGCAATTCGGCTGCACAGGCAACTTCTGGACAAAGCGGATCAACTGTTCCAGGCTTTGCCGGAGGAGTACAGGACGGGAAAAATCACTGGTGGCGTTCAGCATCTCGAATACATCGAAGCAATGATCGAGATGCATGCACAGATGAGCGCTCTTAACACGCTCCTGGGGGTGCTTGGGTACGTTCCAAAGATGGCCACGAACTGATCTGGCTTTTTTGGACAAGACTGGTGCGCCGATAGGTCAAGTCAAGGCGGTCGGGGCGCTTTCACATCAGCTTTCTGCGAATTGCAAGCGCGGTGAGATGAGCCTTGCTCCGGACATCGAAGCGTTTCATAGCCTCGCGAAGCTTCACACGAACGGTGTTGTACTTCACACCTTCTACATCAGCAATTTCCTCCATGGTCATGCCCACGGCGATCCATCTGAGATAGGTCGCCTCTTTGGGATCGAGCCAGGCGTCGTCTTCCGCAGTCGGAGTGGTTTGAAGGAATGAAATGCGGGCATGAAGTTGCCCGACGGCCGCAGCAGCTGCGACCGCGTCGATCTCACGGTCGAGATCGATTGCGGGCCTTTCCGACGCCAAGGTGAACATCGACATAGAGCCGTTGGCGGTCTTGATCGGAACGGTAACCCCAGAGCGGATGCCGAAATCGGCAGCGAGCGCGTAGAAGGCACGCTCCTCCTTCGATTGCCTCGCGCGATCCTGCTCGCCGTACCACGTAAAGACATACTTCTTTGACTTCGCGCGTTTGACGACCGGATCGACCTTGTCAAACTTCTTCTCGAAATACGTCGAGCGCCACTCGCGATGATAGTTGGTGACCGCGAGGGTGTGCTGGTGCTGAATATGGAGATAGGCGTAGCCGGTGAAGCCGAAATGCTCGGTAAGGTCTGCAAGACCTTGCTTCAGGATGCATTCGTCGCCTTGGATCGCCGCAAGATCGGTCAGCTTGTCCAACCAGTGATGCATTTCTCTTACTCCGTTTGCGGTGTTCAGGTGGAACAGGTCACGAGAGCCCCTCAACGTTTATTATTGCACACGCTTGAAAATCAACTCTTGTCAAAGCTGATTAGGGGTGCGACGTCGGTAGCCATTTAGAAACGCGACACTGGCTCTGGTGGTCAGCCCCCGATCCGACCGGCTGGTCCGGGTTGCAAGGGAGGAGCGGGGGCGGATTGTTGGCGCCTGTTCGGCTTCAGCTTTGAGGCTGGCCCAGTCATTCTGCCGCCTCCATCCGCGCTAAGGCCTTCTGCCTTTTGGCGATGACGTCCGGATCGTTCATGAAATCCGTCCTTCGCCCCGGCTTGCGGCCACGCTTCTGGTAGCCGTTGGCTGTGCTGCCGTCTCGAATGCCAAACATATGATCCTTCTGTCCGGTGCGTCGGGGGCCACTCTTGC
>NZ_FOGR01000021.1 GCF_900111275.1 Rhizobium sp. NFR03
TTCTCCAGTTCCAGAACCCTGTCCTCCATGGTTTCGACCATCGGCAGATAGCCGTCGACGACAAAGTCGATGATCCCGTGGAGGACGTAGTCAGGACCGTGTTCCAGGAGCTGGGGCGAATGCTCCATCTGTTCCCGAAGGTCCTTGTGCGATCTCGCGGAGCCATGCCTTTCCGAGATCATGTGATGCTTGCCCACGAAGATGCATGTCTCTCCGTAAGCGATCTTGTCGTGTTCCAGATGCGCTGTCTTGATCACCACGAAGAGCTGATCGCCGTAGACGTCGATTTTCCGGACCTGCTTCCCAACGAGGGCGTCTTCAACGGCGAGAGGATGCAGCCCGAACATCTTCTGGAGACTTTCCATCTCGTCGGACGTCGGCTCCACCAGCCCGATCCAGACGAACTCGCTGCCTCCCGCCGCGAACGTCTGTCTTTCAAGCGGCACCTCTTCGACCCGCTTTCCGTTTCTATAAAGGTAGGATGCTACGACTGTCATAGGATACCCTAGCGGTGGTGAAGAAGTGGCACTCGACGAGGATAGCTAGAAACGCTTGGCCCGGCCATGGCCGACGCAGATTAGCTAATGACCTGCTCGCCGAGTTCGACGCCCCTGTTTGCAGGAAATTTGAAGTAGGCCTTGGCGGTGAAAGGATTATGGCTTCATTCCGGATTCTCGAAACACTGCTACGAGCCAGTCGATGAACACTCTCACGCGGGGAGAAAGCTGCCGGTTTCGGGGATAGTACAGCGAGACGGGAGTGGGAGTCGGCGGGTGGGCTGGCAAGATCTCGACCAGTGACTTGGCATCAAGCTCCCGCTGCGCGTGGTAGCGCGGGACCTGGATCAGCCCCAGTCCCTGTCTGGCCGTTGCGATGAAGCTTTCAGCCGCGTTGACCGTGATGATGGTCGGTAGCTGCTTGTAAACAACCTTGCCATCGATCTGGAACTCCAAGGGGATCAGCATACCGGTCGCCGATGAACGGAAGCCGACCATCATGTGGCTCTCCAGGTCATCGACGTTTGACGGCATTCCATACTGCTCGATGTATCCCGCGGACGCGCAGGTGACCTCGTCAAGCATGGCGACGCGGCGCCCCACCATGTCACCCCCTTGAGGCTCGCCGACGCGCAATACGCAGTCGATGCCTTCCCGCACCAGATCGACGAACCGGTCGCCTTCGGTCATGTAAAGTTCGATGCCCGGGTACTTTTTCAGGAAGGCCTGCATGTTAGGAAGCACGAAATGGCGGGCGAGGGTGCCGTGCACATCCACACGCAGCAGCCCTTTGGGGGTAACCCCCGCGAACGCACCCTCCGCATCCTCGATGTCGCTCAAGATGGCTATACAGCGCTGATAATACGCTTCACCGTCCAATGTCGAGCTGACATGCCGCGTCGTGCGTTGCAGCAGGCGCACGCCAAGGCGGGCTTCAAGCTGTTTGACCGCATCAGTCACTGTCGAGGGCGGCACGCCCAAGTCCTCTGATGCTAGGGTAAAGCTCTTGCGCTCGGCAACCCGACAGAAAATCCGCATCGCATCCAGTCGATCCATTATTTGCTCTTCCCGCATAGTTATTCCGAATAATGCGTGATTATCCGCTTTGCAGATAGTGGCATCTACCTTCTTGTCACCAACAACCAAAACAAGGAGATCAAAATGTCCCAGTCCACCAACCAGGTTGCCATCGTCACCGGCGCTTCCCGCGGCATCGGTGCTGCGATTGCCGAACGCCTCGCTGCTGACGGTTTCACCGTCGTTATCAACTACTCGGGGAGCGCTGCCCCAGCTGAAGAACTGGCCCGCAAGATCGAAGCCAAGGGCGGCAAGGCGATCACGGCTCAAGCAGACGTCTCAGACCCTGTCGCCGTGGCCCGCATGTTCGACTCTGCCGAAGCTGCCTTCGGCCGCATCGACGTCCTGGTCAACAACGCTGGCATCCTGAAGACGATTGCGCTGGCAGACACCAGCGACGCAGAGTTCGACCGCCACTTTGCGATCAACACCAAGGGCACGTTCAACACGCTTCGCGAAGCTGCCAAGCGCCTCCAGAGCGTCGGCCGCATCATCAACTTCTCTTCGACGACGCTGGCGCTCAACATGCCGGGCTATGCTGTTTACAACGGCACCAAAGCGGCCGTTGAAGCCTTCACGCATGTTTTTGCCAAGGAACTGCGGGGCCGCAACATCACGGTCAACGCCGTCGCTCCTGGCCCGATCGCTACCGACCTGTTCCTCAACGGTAAGAGCGACGAGCTGATCGCCCAGTTCTCGAAGATGCCGCCGCTGGAGCGCCTGGGCCAGCCGTCGGATATTGCCAACGTCGTCGCCTTCCTTGCTGGTCCCGATGCAGGCTGGATCAACGGCCAAATCGTTCGCGCCAACGGTGGTGTCGCTTAACCCGACCGTTCATCACCCCCATCAGATGCGAACCGCAACCTATCTTCATCAAAGGAATAAGATCATGACCAAACACGTCATCGTCGTCACCGGCGCCTCCAGCGGCTTCGGTGCCATGACCGCCCGCCAGCTCGCCCAGGCTGGTCACACCGTCTACGCCGGAATGCGTGCTACCGAAGGCCGCAACGCTCCCGCGGTGGCTACCGCAGCCGAGTTCGCCACAGAACACAACGTAGACCTTCGCTCTGTCGAGCTGGACGTCGCCTCCGATGCCTCCGTGAAAGCTGGGATCGACAAGATCATCACTGACGCCGGACGCCTCGACGTCATCATGCACAATGCCGGACATATGTCGTTCGGCCCAGCTGAAGCGTTCACGCCAGAGCAGTTCGCGGAACTGTACGACATCAACGTCCTCTCGACCCAGCGCGTCAACCGCGCGGCACTTCCCTACATGCGGAAGCAGGGCCAGGGCCTGGTCGTCTGGATCTCTTCGTCCAGCACCCGTGGTGGCACCCCTCCCTTCCTGTCTCCTTACTTCGCCGCCAAAGCCGCGATGGATTCACTGGCCGTGTCCTACTCAACCGAGCTGTCGCGTTGGGGCATCGAGACCTCGATCGTCGTGCCCGGCGCCTTTACCAAGGGCACCAACCATTTTGCTCATTCCGGTTCACCGTCCGACAAGGGCGTCGCCGCTGAATATACCGAGGGTCCTTACAAGGGCGTTCCGGAACAGGCGCTCAAGGGATTGGCAGCTCTCGAACCGATTGATGCCGATCCGGCTGCTGTCGCTGTCGAGGTTGTCCGGATCGTTGACATGCCCTTCGGCACCCGTCCGTTCCGGGTCCACATCGACCCCTCCCAGGATGGTGCTGAGGTCGTGGCTGCCGTTGCTGACCGGGTCCGCATCGAGATGTACCGCAACATCGGCCTGCAGGACCTGCTGAAGCCAGTCGTCAATAACTGAACGCATACCTCACGGCCGGTCCATAAAGGACCGGCGCCCTCTCACCTAATCGGAGATCACGTCATGACCACACCCGTCACCAGACCTTCCATGTTTTCCCTGCGGTTCACTGCGATAACCGCCGCCGCCGCTCTGACCGCCGCTGTTGCTGCAACCACGTCCGCAAGCCTCGGCTGGCCTGTCTGGGCTATGTTTATGGGGTGGGTGGCGTTCTTCACCAAGGGACATTCGGCCCGCGAAGCAACCTTCAGCTACCTCTGCCTTGCTGCGGGCATCGTGTTGGGCACGGGGGCAGTGCTGTCAGTGGGTTTCCTAATGCCGTTCCTGGGACCTTTGTCCTTCGGTGTCGTCGTGTTCGTTGTCGCTATGATCGTCGTGACCTTCCGCGCCGCTGCTCCGGTCAACAATATTCCCGCTTATTTTCTTGGGTTGATCACCTTCTTCGCCGCCCACCTGGAACCCAGTGTCCTGGCAGTCGTGGAGCTTCTGAGCGTCAGTGCCCTTGGGACCTCCGCCGCTTGGCTTGCTCATCGTGCACAGGCACGGATTAACTAAACATTCGGAGCCGGTCATCGGGAACAATGACCGGCTTTGCCCGGGTTCTAGCAGAAGGTTCCATCGCTATGCATACGTTGAAGATCATCACGGTTGGGGTAGCACTCCTCGCGGTAATGGCGTGGGGGCTACCGCGCTTGGGCCTGACGGAGGGGTTCAACACGCGCGCATTAACTGCTTACATCGCATTGTGGTTTGTTATCTCCGCCGTCAATCTGGGAATAGGCGTCTTCCATGCCGGTTATACGGTGGCAGAGGAACTCCCCATCATGGCCATGGTCTTTGTTCTTCCCTTTCTCATCGCTATCCTGACGTGGAGATGAACAACAAGAATTCCTTTGATGCTGTCCAGCAAATCGTTGCGTCACGCTCATGAACAAGCTGATGTGGAACCAATAACTGATGAAGTGCTCTCCAAGGCCGAACGGAAGGCGCCGACATGTCCACCGATGAGACCACCAAGCTCCTCCAAGGAACCTCGCGTAGTCAAGGAGATCGAACTGCGCAAGACCGCAGAACAGCGCGAAGAGACCGTCTCGGAAACGATCCGCAAGACAGAGGTCGAGGTCGAAGACAGCCGCACTGCCAGCACTACTGACTGTCGCAAGAACTGATATAGCAAGATGGCGGCAGCTTCGGCTGCCGCTCCATTTCTGCGCATTTACTAGCCTACGCTCAGGCTGTTCGAGCGATCTGTCGCTGGAGATGGCGGCGCAGCATCCTGTCGAACTCGTCGATCGGCCGCAGAACGCAGCAGGGATGGTCGATGACGAGCGTCAAGATCAAACCCTGTTCCTGAAGCTCTTTGAGACGACGCCCTACCTCTTCATAAGACGTAAACGTCTCCATCCTTCCGTCGAAGTAGGGAAGGGTGATTGTTTGTATCGTTTTGTCTGATGACTGGGATATTTTGCGAGGACCGGCAATCGTTGCCGGATGCTGGCGGCCGCAGGCAAACCCCTCCATCCAGTTGAGCCGAAGATTTGGCCGATCATGGCGGTAAGGACACGCGCCGGCAAAACTGCCGCGTAACTGCCCTTCGATCAAGCCCTCATAGAAACTACCGTCGAGATCATCCGCCAATGTTGTATCCTCGGTAGACTCTTGGTTCTTCGAGATGAGCAACGATCTCAATCAACGGGAACCCCTGAGAATTCGGGGGTGGTAGGGTCACCATCGCCCTGAACCTAGGCCGGACATATGACTGCACCGTCCGACGGAGATTTGCGCAGGAAATACCTTGCCACCCGGGCCGTTCCACATATGAGTCAGAGCTAACTCTCGATCAGCCCGGGTCAAGATCTGCAAGAACGTACGGTCCCAGACATTCAGGGAACTGCTTGGCGCCCGTCCCGTTGGGTCTGACCATGGGAAAGGGAGACCTATGATACTGATTCCATTCATTCTGATCGCAATGTTGCCGTTGATTGTCGCAGCTATCACTATCGTCCTTCGGCCAAGCCACAGCACGTCATTGCGCAACCCCACCAATTGGTAGGGACAGATCTACCTGTACGAACTCGTACTCTTCCCTTAGGAGGAGGAACGAAGGCGCTAAGTGCTGATTGTGGGATGACTCGCCACCAGCAAGGCACCTCATAATGTCCCCATTGGAAGCCAGTGCGCATGAACTCGACACCACCGAGGCTTCTGCTGGTGCAAGCGGCCTGCTCAAAATGGCCAGACGCTTCTATCGTCGTGATGCTGACGCCCGCGAACTTGCCGAGGCTGTAGCTGCAGCTCTGGGATCGAGCAAAGGCCCGACCGCGAGTATTGGCCGCGCTCCTTTAGCAATCATGCACGCTATCGTACATGAGCGGATCAACCGCAGGAGCGCCTAGTGGCGTATCCCGTCGTCGTCCTGCATGACCAGCTCTTCGAGCATTTCATCGATGGCTGTGGCATTCGCATCAAGGGTAAAATGCATATTGGAAACTCCAGACACCCCTTGGACCGTAAAGAGAAAGGGAACCTGCTCGATCTTGAGGAGGTTCAGCAGGTTCTGAAGGCCAGTAATATCCGTATCAAGTGCAATCAGCACGCCGTCTGACCGGCGCACGGTTTCTCCAGTTATCAGTCCCGCCGGGAAGGGACCTACTAACTCCACGTCCCGCTTGCGCCAGATATCGCGAAAAGCGCAGACGTCACGCTGTGCATCGTCAATCACGATGATCCGGATTGTTCTTATGGGTCTAATCATCAGGCCGCCGTTGCCAGGTCGTTTACGTCATCCAACCAAGCAGGCGTGGAATAGTTCGTCACATCAGACCTTTGGCCATGGACGGCCGTTAGCTCTCGCAAAAGCGGGGCCGTTGGTTCGAACCTTTTCAAGACCTCAGTTGTTGTTGCGTCCGTTAGCCGATTGTTGGTCGCTTGGCGCTGTCAACCCATATCGAACTCAAGCCTTGTGCCTCCAGAGATGGTGCGCGCATGCTCTCTGGAGGAGTCTGGTTAGCCCTATAGGTGTGGTTCCGGCGCCCGTTGTAAGGCTGGCGTCAGACCTGGGCCATGCCTCCGTCGACAGCGAGCTCTGCACCCGTCGTGAAACTGCTCTCCTCGCTGGCGAGAAACAGAGCGGCGGCTGCTACCTCTTCAGGTCGACCCATGCGTCCGAGAGGGATCATGCTTGATAGTGCTTCTCGAACTTGCTGTGAGGCACTTGCCATCATAGCTGTATCGGTCGGGCCAGGGCTGACCACGTTGACCCGAATGCCTTTCGGAGCAAGTTCGTTAGCCCATGTGCGTGTGAATGAACGGACTGCTGCCTTGGTCGCTCCATACACGCCATAGCCCTTCGTGCCGATGTCGCCCGCGATTGAGCCGATAAGGACGATGGTTCCGCCAGATTGCATTAGGTCGACCGCACCCTGCGCTGCGAATACGAGGGATCGAACATTTAAGCCGAATGTTCGATCGAAATGGTCTTCAGAAATGTCTCCCAGGGGCGCGTACTCGGACAAGCCCGCATTAACGACAAGGACGTCGATCTGGCCTTGCTCCGATCGGATGTGCTCAAGGACACGCTGAAGATCTGCCTTCTCGCTGGCATCTGCTTGAATGACCCGAATGCCGTCTGTGTTCCCCGGTTGTGATGTCTCCCCGCCCTTGCGGCTTGTAGCGTAGACTTGCGCGCCTTCACTGGCGAATTTGTGAGAAATGGCTCCGCCGATGCCACCGACGCCGCCGATAACGAGGGCGATCTTGTTTGTTAATCTGTTCATGCTAGCTCCATCAATAATGATGGATATAGATATATTGTCTATACCTACCGTCAATTACGCACTATAAGTAAAGCAGATATCGCGGAGTATACTCATGTCATTGACCGACGGAGGCCCGTCCACCAGAGCCAGCATGCCTCGCCGGCCCAAGCCTGTCTCAATTGAGGCTTTGTTGGACGTCGAGAAGGCGCGGCCAGTGCTTGAGCAGATCGCCAACAAGTGGTCGGTGCTGATCCTGACTGTGTTATGCACGAGGCCGTCAAGGTTCAACGAGATCATGCGGCGCCTTGACGGGATCACGCATAAAGCGCTTTCGGAAGCTTTGAAACGACTGGAGCGCAACGGGCTTATCCGCCGTGAAGTGCTGACGACGACGACGCCGGTCGGCGTGGAATATACTATAACCGCGCTCGGCCGCTCGCTTCAGCAGCCATTCGAGGCGCTGTACGCCTGGTCTATGACCTACGGCCCGGAGCTCGAGCGCGCGCAAATAGAATACGATCGCCAGCGAGACTAGCTCGCTGGCGATCGTGCTGCCTTCTGCTCCTTGTCCTACACCCTTACAACCAGCTTGCCGAAATTGCGCCCCTCAAGAAGGCCTATGAATGCTGTAGGGGCATGTTCAAGGCCATCCACGACGTCCTCTCGATACTTCAATCTGCCGTCAGCGACCCAACCAGCGGCTTCCGCTAAGTACGTCGGTTGTTGGTCAATGAACTCTACGTTCATAAAACCTCGAACCGTGATGCTCTTCTGCTGGATGACCTTCATGGAAGCAGGAAGCCGGTCAACGGATGGCGGTCCCAAGGCATCGTCATTGTAGTGGGAGATCATCCCACAGAGTGGCACACGTGCGAAATTATTGAGAAGTGGCAGGACCGCTTCCCAGACGGCGCCGCCGACGTTTTCGAAATAGACATCGATTCCCTCCGGGCAGGCCTCGGCGAGCTGTTGCGCGAAGTCTGAAGCGCGATGATCGATCGCGGCGTCAAAGCCCAGTTCGTTTTTGACGAACGCACATTTCTCGGCACTTCCGGCTATCCCAATGGCGCGCGCCCCGTCGATCCTGGCGAGCTGACCAACGACTGAGCCAACCGCTCCGCTTGCCGCGGCGACGACCACAGTCTCTCCGGGCTTCGGACGGCCGATGTTGCGCAGGCCTGCATAGGCTGAGAAGCCCGTCATGCCCAGGACACCCAGTCCGGTCGAGATCGGAGCAGCATCCGGATCGATGGCTCGCAAATCGCTTCCGTCGGAGATAGCATGGGTCTGCCAGCCCGAGTAGGCAACCACGATGTCGCCTTCCTTCCAATCCCGGTTACGGGACTGTTTGATCCTGGAGACCGTGGCGCCAACCATCACGTCTCCGATCGCGATCGGATCAGCATAGGACTTAGCGTCGCTCATGCGTCCCCGCATGTAGGGGTCGAGCGAAAGGTAGATGGTTTCGAGCAGAACGTGATCGTTGGGCACCTCGGGCACAGGCGCTTCTTCGAGACGAAAGTTGGCAGGCTTGGGCGATCCCGCTGGCCTTGATGCAAGCACGATCCGCCTGTTGGTCTGTGACATGGGTGGAGTCCTCAAATTGTGTCGTGACGACTGCCGCGTTTCTTCCGGCGCGGCGGTCGCGATTGCGCTCAGTCTGCGAAAAGTTGCTTCAGAAAGCTCATGGTGTCAGGCTGCGCGGCACGGATCACGGTGAAGTGGTCCGTGCCTGGGTAATCATTATACGTCACGGCTGCTCCGTCTGCCTTCAATCGCGCGACCAGCGCCCGCGTCGTGTTCAGGAAGACAAAGGCATCGTCGGGGCCAAGCGAGATGAACGTTGGCTTCTTGAGGCGGAAGGTCGGGTTTGCCGCCGGATCATTTGCAGCGAGAAATGCAGCTATCTTCGGATCGCTAGCCCAATCTTGTCTGAAGCCATCGAAGGTCGCACCTTTTGCGGCCATCGCTTTAGACAATCCACCGATGGCAGGAACCGAGCAACGTGTCGTGAATTCATTCAACTGCGCTTCAAGATCGGGGCCCATCACGGACGAAGCCTGGAACGAAGGATCAATCACCTTCAATCCGGTCGTCATGAGGGCGACGTTGAAGTTCTGGAGAAGGCGATAGTCGCTTGCCTTGTCCGGGTTCGCAACCGCTCGCTGCGCTAGCTCTTTAACGTAAGCATCGATCGAGGTGTACGGCGCTATCGCTACCGTTCCCTTGTATTCTAACTGCGGGGCTTCATCGGCATAGGCTTCGACGCCGAGGACCGCGTGACCGCCGTCGGAATGCCCGACCGCAACGTACCGCTTCGAAAGGTTGCCGTCGACTTTGTGAGCAGCAACCACGCCGCTGATCAAGGACCGTGCCAGGCTGCTGGCATTGAAATAAGGGTAGGGAACCGTTGCGGCTTCGCCGAGACCTTCCAAATCAGGAGCAACGACCGCATAGCCCGCGTTTACAAGTGTTGAGATTTCGAACTGGTAATCGCTGTTGAAGCCGTCCTTTGTGAGACCACCATCAAGCTCATCTGTCAGGCTGGGTGCGCACAGCTTATTGCCAGGTGTCGTCGTCCCATGTGCCCAGGCAATCACAGGCCACCCACCCTTTGGCGCCTGTCCGTCCGGCACGAAAAGGAGGGTCGATGCCCTTGTGAGGTCACCGGACACTGACTGCATGGTGTGGACGATGAGCTCCGCGCGTCCCTTGATGTGTGGGGAAATGTTGTGCGGTTTATGGGAAATCACTGCTCCGGAGCTTGCCGCTTCTTCCACGGCCAGGGCGGGGACGGTGGAGCCCGCGGTCATTATGGTGGAGCTAAGGATGGTCATGACGAGCGCGTGCGTAACAGCTCGTCTGAATGTCGAGGCATGCATAAAAACACTCCAGTTCGTTCAATTCAGGATACATCTCGCGCACGAGTGCTATGCACAGCCGATGCTCGCGAGGGCGGTTTAGCGATCCGATTGGCTGTGTACATAGAAACGAGCGCAATCGCCCACTGAAGATATATTGAAGATATCTACGGTCAATTACGCACTCTTAGTAAAGAAGGTTTCGCGACGTATATCGGTTCATCGCCTAGATCACGCGTTTGCCGCCTCACAACGAGTTCACCGATGGCGCAGTTGCGAGTTCATGACCCGCGACAGTCGGCTCCTGGAGCTTCGCTATCCAGGCTGTCAAGGAGTCGTGCGTCCTCACGCGGCAGCAATTGCGCGAGAATAAGCGCCGGGCGGCATCCCTACATGCCGGCTAAAAGCGACATTGAAAGCGCTCGTTGATCCATAACCAACGCGTTGAGCAATCTCCGCCATTGCGACCTCGTCGCGAAGAAGCCCTTTCGCCAATGCCATGCGCCACCCTGTTGCGTATTCCATCGGCGCGACACCAACCTCCTTGCGGAAACGATCGAAGAAGGTCGAACGAGACATGGCGGCTTCACTGGCGAGCGTCTCCACGGTTATGCCTCGACCTGGATCTGCGTGGATCCGGCGCAAGGTCGGCGCCAGTAGCGGGTCCGCCATGCCACGCAGGAGGCCCGGCGGGGCCTTAGCACTTGGTGCCGATCGCAATGCATCAATGAATAATACCTCCAGCAGCCGGTGAAGAACCAGCTCGCGGGCTGCTCGATCGGACCGTGTTTCCTCGTTGATCATGCGGACGAGGGTCATTAGTCGCTCTTCTCCGTGGACATGGATGACCTCCGGCAGCAGCGAGACAAGCAAAGCTTTATCATCTGAGCCAAACGCACAATGCCCGACCAGTGCCTTGATCTCTGCCGGCGCTTTCGGGTCGCCCAAGCGAAAGACACCGGGGCTGGTCTCCAGACGCTGGGCTAGTGCACCGCGTGGCGGCGGCTCCATGCTACTCATCTTGAACGAGAAAATCTTCGGAACCAGGACGAAGTCACCGGCTTTCAGGACCATAGGTTCACGTCCCGCAATCGTCATCAGGCAACGCCCTTCGACGACGGCGCAGTAGAAGGGGCTTCCAAGCTCCGTGCGCTCAACCAGCCACTGACCACCGCCCGTGACGAGCTTCGAGATCGACGGGCTTGGTTTCAATAAAGAAACAACTTCGGCAACGGGATCTGTCATCATTTCGGACTCCTGCTAAACACTATCGGACACATGCATATAGCAAGTCCGAATGGATAGGTCCATCTTCAGGCAAGTCAAATGTCAGGAGACGGAACATGCCAAAGATCGTCATCACCGGTTGCTCGTCCGGTTTCGGCCTCGCCATCGCACAGAAATTCTTGAACGCCGGGTGGGACGTGGTCCCCACTATGCGCACGCCGCGAAACGACCTTCTTCCTTCGAACGACAGGCTCGAAATCCTGCCCCTAGATGTCACGAGCGGCGACAGCATTGCTAAGGCGGTCGAAGCCGCCGGCACGATCGATGCTTTTGTCAACAATGCCGGCGTCGGCATGCTCAATGTGCTCGAGGGCTCAGAGATGTCGAAGGTTCGCGAACTGTTCGAGACAAACGTCTTCGGCGCAATGGCGATGACAAAAGCTGTCCTTCCGCAGATGCGGGTCCGTCGCTCAGGCGTCATCGTCAACGTCAGCTCTGCCGTCACGATAAAGCCGCTGCCAGCACTTTCTGTCTATAGCGCCAGCAAGGCAGCGCTCAATGCCTTCACGGAGAGCCTCGCACTCGAGGCGGTGCTGTTCGGCATCCGAGCTGAACTCGTCCTACCTGGCTCTGCACCGACGACCGGCTTCGGCAAGAATGCTGTCTCGCGCATGGGCATGGAAATTCCGGAGGCATATACCGCCTTCGTCGACAACTACATGACGAAGCTGCGTTCGGGCACCGAGGTCACGACGGCGGATGCGGTTGCAGAGGCCGTCTGGCGGTCTGTCACAGAGATCGACGCGCCGATGAAGATCCCTGCCGGCGCCGACGCGGAAACCTCGTTCCGCGAAGCGGGTCATTTGCTCGCCTAAACATCACAATCCAAATTCCACCTTTGAAGGTCCACACCCATGAACAATCTGATCAATCTCGCGAACCATATTCCGACGCCTGAAGCCACTCTCACCGTGGCCTACACGCCGATCCGTCTTTCAATGCCCGGCCGCCAGCCGCTGGAACTGCGTTTGACAGCGCCAGCCACTGGCGACGACCTGCCAATCTTGATTCTTTCACACGGTTTTGGCCCGTCCAACTATATCCCTTCAAAGGACGGCTACGCGCCACTTGCACAGTTCTGGGCGGAAAGAGGGTTCGTTGTGATGCAGCCGACCCACGCGAGTTCCCGGGTTGGCGGCCTGCCGAAGGATTCCCCCGGCGCACCATTTTTCTGGCGCGAGCGCGTTGAAGAGATAACGGCAATCCTCGACCACTTGACCGCGATCGAGGAGCAGGCTCCCGCTGTTGCCGGACGGATGGATCATTCACGCATCGGCACAGTCGGTCATTCCCTTGGCGGCCATACCGTTGGACTTCTGCTGGGAGCGCAGCTTAATGGTGAGGATTTTTCCGATCCTCGCATCTCGGCGGGCATTCTCCTAACAACGCCGGGACGGGGCGGCAAGGATATGACCGAAGAGAACGCTGCCCGGTTTCCGTTCTTCGACGTCGACTTTTCGACATTGAAGACACCCAGCCTGGTTGTCTGTGGTGATATGGACAATCCGCATTTTACCACCCGCGGGCCGGAGTGGCATGCGGATGCGTTTCACGATGCGCCGGGCGCTAAAGCAATCCTCACCATGCATGGCGTTGGTCACGGCCTGGGCGGGATCGCCGCACTAGACGCAAAGGAAACGGAGACTGAATCCCCAGACGTGCTGGAGGCGACGCGGCGCCTGACGCTTGCCTGGCTTCAGACGGCTCTCAACGCTGACGGCGAGGCGTGGGAAAGAGCAACCTCTGCAGTCGTAAAGGATGCAGCATCGCTCGCCACTGTCTCGACAAAGCACCTTTAATAGCCGCCGGTCACCGGCAGAACTGGCGTTTCGTGCGACGGCAAAAGATCTCGCACGAAACAGCTGGTTATTTCCTCACCATCTAACAAGTCGTGTCAGATCGAAAAAATAGCGGGTCGATGGTTCGATCGTTCTGCATTCGACCGCCAGCCATGGTGGTTTCCATCTCGCCGAGAATGCCAATGCCACCATCCATCCCCTCTTCCGGAATGACGAAGGATTCTTCGAGGAAATGGTGAATGGGCGAAGGCTGCCCATGCTTTCCTGGATCTATTTAGGACCTATGAACGTCGGTTGGCCGATCGGATGCTTCGCGAATATTTCCCTGATGCCGACGAGCGCGTCACGGCGCAATACTGAACGGAAGTCAGCCTCACATGCGGGACAGGCAGAAATTCGAGGGTCCCTGAAAAACTTAGGTGAGGATCGACTGTTTCCGCCGTCCGGAAAACGGTCGTTTACCGGACATACCTTGATGATGAATGTGTACAGCTGCCGCGCTCCGCAAACGATGCCCTGCGAGGCTCCGTCAGGCCTGTTGGGGCAACAATCGAGTCGCTTCCGTCTGTCGCAACAGACTTCTGAACGTCGACCAGCTCGAGCTTGTCATAGCTGGCAGCTGCTTGCATTGCGCGCATGATCATAGATCCTTCAGTATTGCGACCAGTGCATTGCAGTAATCATCGTCCAAGGCTTGAGCGCCTCAGCTGAAATGTCATGCACACGTCGGTTTAGGGTGTAGAATGGCGGTCGCTGTGACCGAGCCAAATAGGAATACACGCCCGCGACGGCCGCGGACGTGGGGCATGTCTGATCGGTGCTGGCTGTCACGTCGAAATCGCGATCAATCCCCAAAGCGACCTCATGGCCTTGCTTAGTCCTGATCGACGTCGAGTCGGTATGGCGCGAGTGGGTTAGAGCCTGACAACGACCTTGCCGATTTGTTCGTTGGATTCCAAAAAACGATGAGCGTCTTGGATGTCGTCGAAGGCGAAGGTACGTGCGATCAGGGGCCTGAGCGCGCACGACACCAAACCGTCTGTGATGAAAGTCTTGGCGCGTTCGAGGACCGCATCGTCCGACACGACTTCGGTGTAGAGGTAGCCCTTCAGGGTCAGGCTCTTGCTCAGGACTGTAAGGAGCGGGACTGGCGTTGGCTCAGCGCTGAGCACACCATATTCAAGCAAGATGCCACCCCGCGCCATGGCGGCCGTCAAAGGCACGAACGAAGGTCCGCCTACCGGATCGAACACGACCCGAGCGCCGGTGCCATTCGTGATTTCAAGAACCCTACCAACAAGGTCTTCTTCTTCCGTCGCAACGACGTAGTCGGCGCCAGCATCAAGAAGGGCCTGGCGCTTAGCGCTGGTTCGAGTCGTCGCAATGACGGTCGCGCCTACAGTTTTAGCGATCTGGAACGCCGCGACGCCGACACCGCTTGACGCTGCGGAGACGATAACAGCCTCTCCTTGTGAGAGCTTTGCCTGCTCGATCAGGCCGCCCCACGCTGTAACATATGCCATCCAAACCGCTGCGCCTTGCTCGAAAGACAAGTTCTCCGGATGCCTGACGACCAAGCGCGATTGCACATTGACCAGTTCGCCGTAGGTCCCTCCGTTAGAAATGTCCGGTGAGGGTACAACGCTGACCACGTCACCGATGGCGAAACCTTTGACAGATGCACCGACCATCTCGACGACGCCGGAGGCTTCGTAGCCAAGACGGCTTGGAAAGTGTGCATCCTGCAGGTAGGCGTGATTGCGGAACATGATCTCCGCACGGTTGATCCCGATTGCCTTGACCTTGATCTGAACCTCGTCGGCCGCTGGCGCCGGGACGTCCACGTCATCGATCCGGAGTACGCTGGCGTCGCCATATTCGTGAATTCTAACTACTCTGGTCATCAAATATCTCCATGCGTACGGATTTAAGGAGCGATTGCTCCAAATATTCGTAAGAGACGTTCCGACTGGTGTCAACACAATATGGAGCAATTGCTCCATATTGTGTTGACGGTGCCGCCGTAGGCGCTTTCCGCGACCGACACCTCACAGAGCTGTGACCGATTGCTACACCTGCCCTATGGATTTTCGGCACAAGGACTCCTGCCGGAATTTTTCTGGAGGCTTGGCTCCAATAAATCGTTGACGCGCAGGCAAATCGCGGCCAAAGCAATTTGGAGCAATAACTCCAGTTATGCGTTGCGCCCTGTAAACGCTACGAATGAGGATCATGTCATGCCGTTTTTCAACGTTCACGTCCCCAAGGATCTGTTTTCTCTTGATCAGCGTAAGGCAATTGCAGAATCGCTCGCACACTCTCTTCAGGACAGCTTTGGGCTGCCCCCGGAAGATAAGTTCGTCGTGATCAACGAGCACGCCGAAGGCTACATGTTCCTGCATCCTAACTACGGGAATGTGGAACGCTCAACGGGTGCGATCGTCATCTCCGTTCACATCCCGGCGTCGCGTCCGATGTCTCAAAAGCGAGTGCTGCTAAAGGAGATCGTCCAGCGACTGCACGACAATGTCGGCATCAGGCCGGACGATGTGTTCGTGACCCTCATTCCATTGCCCTCGGAGAACTTTTCGTTCGGGCGAGGTCTCAGTGCAATTGACAAGGGCGACGACTAAGAGCGCACGCCCGGCCAAGCGTCGAGCGCCATGGCGCCGATCTTTTCAAGCGTCTCGCGATCGGCGCCGTCACGCGCACGGACAGCCAGGCCTCTAAATACTGTTTCGAAAAATTCGGCGATCTGGTCGACGTCAGTCCCTTCAGACAGGTCGCCGTTTCGGACACCCTCGTCGAGCCGCTCTATCATCAATGTGCGCGACCTCCCTCTGACTTCACGCATAAAGTCTCGAAAGTCTGCGCGGTCCGGGGTGTCGTGCAGCCCGGCCAGCGAGATCATGCAGCCAGCAGGCCCCACTTCGTCAGTGTAGGCTGCCGCCGTAGCGATCATTAGCCGCGCGAACGCATCCTTCGCCGGTCCCCCCCCGGCCAAAGCTTTAGGGAAAAAGCCGCCCGGTCCGGTGAGATATGCACCGACCGCTTCCCGGTAGAGGGCCTCCTTGCTGCCAAAAGCGTTGTAGAAGCTTGAGGGGCTGAGGCCCATCACGGCGATCAGTTCATCGAAGGTCGCTCCCTCGTAGCCCCTGTCCCAGAATACGCGCATCGCCTGGTTAAGCGCCGCTGTCCGGTCGAACAGCCGCGGCCGTCCACGCGCTTTCGACGCCTGGCCCTCGCCCTTGATCATCATTGTTAGTCCCTTCTTCGCTGTAAGCATGAACTGCGTGGTCTCTCCGTCTGCACCGCACCTAACATATTTGTAGTGATAGCTCCACTTTTAAGTTGACTGAAGCACGATGGCGGTTCATGGACTATTTATGGAGTCGGTGCTCCATAAAGATGCTTCGATAACGACTGACCGTATGACCAAGGAGACCCTGATGAAAGCTATCCAGATTTCCGCCTTTGGCGAGCCCCGTGACGTGTTGCGCTTCGCCGACTTCCCTGAGCCAGCAGCTCCTGGCCCGAACGAGGTGCTCGTTCAGCTCGAGGCGTCCCCGCTTAATCCCCACGACGTTTATGTTATCAGGGGCGGCTTCCCCGTTCTGCCGCCGACGCCCGGACCCGTGGGCAACGAGGGCGTCGGCCGCGTTATCGGTGTGGGAATGGACGTAGACCATCTTGCCATCGGTGACCGTGTGCTTCTTCCTATCTTCACCTGGCTTTGGCGCGAACGGATGACCATTTCTGCCAAGGGCCTATTCGCTCTGCCCGATGCCGACCTACATCAGCTTTCGATGCTGGGGATCAATCCGCCGACGGCGGCATTATTGCTCAGCGAATATGCCAGTCTCGAACCTGGAGAATGGGTGGTCCAGAATGCCGCCAATTCGGGGGTCGGCCGCGCAGTGATCGGTGTGGCCAAAGCTCGCGGCCTGAAGACGCTCAATATTGTCCGTCGCCCCGAGCTTGTCGATGAATTGAAGGAAGCGGGTGCCGATGTGGTTCTGGTCGCCGGCGACAACACCGCGGCTGAAGCCGAACAAGCGGTCAACGGCGGCCGCATCGGCCTGGGAATTGATGCGATCGGCGGTGAGGCGATTGGACTGCTAGCCACCATCGTCTCGCCTCGCGCGGCAGTGGTAGCTTATTCCATTCTCGGTAGCGCGACGATGTCGATCCCGGCCTGGTCGCCAATCTTCAAACAGGTTACCGTCCACGGCTTCTTCCTTGGCAACCCGGACTCGGCCGCAGCAGCACCCGCCGCCGTCAGAGAAGTCCTGCCGCTTGTCGTCAGTGGCGACCTGCATACCCCGATCAGCGGCGTCTATCCGCCGTCGGCTATTGTCGAGGCGGCTATTCATGCCGAACGCGGCGGCAAGGTAATCCTCGACTTCACCGCTGCCTAATCGCGTCGATATCGCCGCCCGGCTAATGACCCTGTAAATGGAGCGGCCTCGCCGCAATCCTCAATCTAAGGCACGAAACCATGACCGCCCTAGTCCTGATCGATCTCACTGTCCATGATCTACCCGCGATGACCCATTACGAGGGAGCAGTGATCGCCTTGGCGGGGCGGTTTGGTGGCAAACCACTCGTTAAGGAGCTTCATCCTGAAATCGTTGAGGGACAATGGTCCCCGACGTGGCTTGTCGTGCTGGAGTTTCCGAACCGTCAAGCCGTTCGTGACTTTTACGACGCGCCGGATTATCAGCCGCTGAAAGCGATGCGACAGACGGCAGCAACCTCCAACGGCCTCATTGTCGTTGGTGAGTAGCAGCTAGCACGATGGCGTAGGGGATCTCGAATAGCATCAGATTTGGGACTGCTCTCGACAACTTAAGTGGCAGCGGCTCAAAGCTGGATGACGAAGTGGCAGCTGTCGAGATCGTGCTCAATGGCTGAGATGAGGGCGCGAAGCTGCGCGTCCTCGTCCGGCCGACATTGAGCGCTTTGGGCTGAACCCAGGAGCCAACGCATTACTCTCAATCTCCATGATGCGATTATGCGGCTTTAGATTCCGAACAGTTTGATGTTCCGATTCCGGTCGTTTTCCGGGCAAAACTTCACAACCACACGGACGTCAAATTATGTTGGTGCGTAACGACGATGTCGTCGATATTCGCCGGACGACTACCGATGGGAAAATTCTCGCGCAGCCTGAATGAACGCACTGAAGGCGGCCGGTGGATTTTTTCTACCAGGGTAGTACAGTGCGAGCGGTGCCAGGGAAGGGGTCCAGTCCTCGAGAACGCGCACCAATCGACCAGCCGCAATGTCATCGCGCACATCCGCTTCCATGACATATCCAATTCCAACGCCGTTCTGAGCCGCTATCCTCACAAGACTTGGCTCGTCCAGCGTGATCGAGCCTTGTACATCGATCTGCGTGGCATTGCCGTCCTTCTCGAACCGCCATCGAAACAAGGCATTATTGGGAAGCCGGGCACGAATGCAGCGGAACCGATAAAGGTCGGCTGGTTCGGTTGGCGTGCCGTAAGTGCGCAAGAAATCCGGCGACGCGACGACGGCATTGCTGCGATCGAGACCGAGTGGCAGAGCGATCATGTCGTTGGGAACGAGATCAACGGTCCTCAGGCCGAGGTCGAATCCTGCCGCGACGATGTCGACGAGTTTACCCTCCGTGACCAAATCAACATGGACTTGTGGGTAACGCCGCATGAACGTCAGGATGAGCGGTTCCATCACCTCTCGGGCTGCCGACGCAAATGCGTTGATGCGCAATGTGCCTGTCGGAGTATCCTGAAGCGATTGAGCCGCAAGCATGGCATCGTGGATGTCGGTCATTGCCGGTCCAATGCGCTCGACAAAGGTCTTTCCCCCATCAGTCAGCGAAACGCTACGTGTTGTCCGGTTGAACAGGCGAATGCCCAAGCGCTCCTCAAGCTTCGCGATGGCGTTGCTCAGTGCGGTCGTAGACATGCTGAGTTCAAGCGCAGCGGCTCGGAAAGAGCCCAGCCGAGCTATGCTCAGAACGGCATCGAGGTCAGTAAGAACAGATCGCGACATTGTCCCTCTTTTCGCAATTCCTCATCCTGCTTTGTCCCAGTTATTATGTCAATCAACTGGCCGTAGATTGACCTTGTCGGCCGCAAGAGGGTCGAAGTTCCACTCGGTAAAGGCTGGAAACATGATTGGAGGACACAGATGACGATAAAGCTACCCAAGGGCATCAAAGCCTATTTCGATGCTGACCGCGATGGAGGGCCCGAAACTGTGGCGGCCGCGTTTACCGAAAATGGCATCGTCAAGGACAAGGGCGAGACCCATAGAGGCCGTGATGCCATTCGCGCGTGGATGGCTGACGAGGGCCAGCAATACAGCTACACGGTCGAGCCCTTTCTGATTACCAATGAAGGCGGCAGGACCCTTGTGACGGCCCACGCCGTCGGTGACTTCCCCGGAAGCCCCATCGACCTGCGGTTCTTCTTCGTTCTCGCGGGCGACAAGGTCGCCGAACTGGAGATCACGGTATGACGCAGTTCCTCACATTGCAAGGCCGTCGCGCCCTGATTACCGGCGGCACTTCGGGCACCGGCGCTGCAACCGTAGCACTGTTCAAGGAACTTGGCGCCCGTGTGCTGACCACCGCTCGCACCAAGCCGGAAGATTTCTCCGGTGCGGCATTCGTTGAAGCCGACCTGACCACCCCGATGGGGGTTCAAACCGTCGTTGACGCGGTGCAGCGAGAACTCGGCGGCCTCGATATTCTTGTGAACGTGCTCGGCGGTTCTTCGGCACCTTCAGGCGGCTATGCTGTGCTCACGGACGAGGAGTGGGACAAGGAGTTCAACCTTAACTTCTTCCCGGCGGTCCGGCTCGATCGTGCTCTGATCCCTGGCATGGTCGCTCAGGGAAGCGGTGTCGTCATCCACGTCACCTCGATCCAGAGAAACCTGCCGCTCCCGGAAGCGACGACCGGTTACGCCTCGGCCAAAGCGGCGCTCAACACCTACAGCAAAAGCATCTCCAAGGAAGTTTCTTCTAAGGGCGTAAGAGTGGTTCGCGTCTCTCCAGGCTGGATCGCAAGCCCAGGATCCAATGGCCTGGCCCAGCGCATAGCCGATCAAGCCGGTATCAGCTACGACGACGCGGTGCAGGTGATCATGAACTCGCTCGGCGGCATACCGCTGGGACGGCCAGCCGCGCCGGAAGAGGTCGCGGACCTGATCGCATTCCTTGCATCGGATCGAGCATCGTCTATTACCGGCACGGAGCACGTCATCGATGGCGGGACTGTTCCCACTGCTTGAGCATTGAGGCCATATATCGCCAATGCAGATCAGGCGGGTGCGTACCACCCGCCGATTTGGGAGTAGAGCTCGTCCCGCAGACGCGGTTCACCACGGGCAACACAATGGCGCCCTGTGTTGTCATCGGTGACGTGTTGACCGATCTGATCGGTATCTCACATCGACTTAGCGCTTTTATTCTGTATGGCGCTGCATTACCGAACTCGACGATCATGGAATACTGTGTCGTTAAGTGCGTCCGGCGCTCGGTTTGTATATCCATGGTAAAGGACATTATAATGGATAATCAGGGAGATGGAAGATTAGCAGTCTGCGGGTCGCGGGTTCGTATCTGTTCAAGGCGCTAAGCCTATTTCAAAGTTTTGCTCAAGCGAGGCAGATATAAAAATTGGTTGATGGGTTCAACAATGATTGGATTGATCGCAGAGGGGCTGTCATTCTGCTCAAAATTCGATCACTAGAGACAGTCTATGAAACGTCCTACCATTGCCGATGTCGCACAGGCGGCGGGATTGAGTGTTGCCACCGTCGATCGGGTTTTGAACGGTCGTCTTCCCGTTCGCGAGGAGACCTCGCGAAAGGTCTACGAAGCGGCAGAGAGGCTGGGTTTTCATGGCGCCAAGATCATCCGCCAGCGCATGATGGCCGATCTTCCGTCTTATCGGTTCGGCATTATTCTGCGGAAGGAGCGACAGCCATTCTATCAGGCTTTTGCCGAACAGTTGAATGCGGCGGCGGCGGCCGTGAAGGATCGTCATGTCAGCCTGACGATCACCTATGCTGTTTCGGGCGAGCCGAGCGAACTGTCGGAACTGATGCACGGCATGGCCGGCAAGGTTTCGGCGATCGCCGTGACGGGGCCCGATCACTATGACGTGACGGCGGCAGTCTCGACGCTGAAAGCCAAGGGCATCCCCACGTTTGCCCTCTTGACCGATCTGGCTCAAGGGGTGCGCGAGGCCTATCTCGGCACCAACAATATGAAGGTCGGCCGAAGTGCGGCTTGGATGATATCCAAACTCTCGCCCGCACCGGGAAAGGTGGTCCTGTTTCTCGGCGGCCACCGGTTTCACGGACATTCGCTCCGTGAAATGGGTTTTCGCGCTTACATGCGCGAGTTCGCGCCGCAGTTTCAGGTTCTCGATGCTCATATCAATCTCGAAACCCGGCGGCTGACCTATGAACTGCTGATGGATACGCTGTCGCACCATCCCGATCTCGTCGGCGTTTACTGCATGGGGGGTGGTATGGAGGGTGCCATCGAGGCGCTGACGGAGAGCAAGCGCTCGGAGGAGATCGCCTGCCTCGTCAACGAACTTACCCCGGAGTCCCGCCAGGCGCTGCTCGAGCG